>NZ_FMAD01000034.1 GCF_900094595.1 Cupriavidus alkaliphilus
CGCTCCAGCGGCAGCGTGTGCGTGATCAGGTCGTCGATATTGAGCTTGCCTTCCATGTACCAGTCGACGATCTTGGGCACGTCGGTGCGGCCGCGCGCGCCGCCGAAGGCGGAGCCTTTCCACTCGCGCCCGGTCACCAGCTGGAACGGACGCGTCGAGATCTCCGCGCCGGCCTCGGCCACGCCGATGATGATCGACTTGCCCCAGCCCTTGTGGCAGCACTCCAGCGCCTGGCGCATGACCTGCGTGTTGCCGATGCATTCGAACGAGTAGTCCGCGCCGCCGTCGGTCAACTGGATGATGTGGTCGACCACGTTGTCGACCTCTTTCGGGTTGATGAAGTGGGTCATGCCGAACTTGCGCGCCATGGCCTCGCGCGCCGGGTTCAGGTCGACGCCGATGATCTTGTCGGCACCAACCATCTTCGCCGCCTGGATCACGTTCAGGCCGATGCCGCCCAGGCCGAACACGACCACGTTGGCGCCGGCCTCGACCTTGGCGGTGAACAGCACCGCGCCCACGCCGGTGGTGACGCCGCAGCCGATGTAGCAGACCTTGTCGAACGGCGCATCCGGGCGGATCCTGGCCAGCGCGATCTCCGGCACCACGATGTGGTTGGCGAAGGTGGAGGTGCCCATGTAGTGGAAGACGGGCTTGCCGTCGAGCGAGAAGCGCGAGGTGCCGTCCGGCATCAGGCCCTTGCCCTGGGTGGCGCGGATGGCCTGGCACAGGTTGGTCTTGCGCGACAGGCAGAACTTGCACTGGCGGCATTCCGGCGTGTACAGCGGGATCACGTGGTCGCCGGGCCTGAGCGAGGTCACGCCCGGGCCGACGTCGGTGACGATGCCCGCGCCCTCATGGCCCAGGATCGCGGGGAAGATGCCTTCCGGGTCGGCGCCGGACAGCGTGTAGTAGTCGGTGTGGCAGATGCCGGTGGCCTTCACTTCCACCAGCACTTCGCCGGCGCGCGGGCCGTCGAGGTCGACGTCTTCGATCGTCAGCGG
>NZ_FMAD01000033.1 GCF_900094595.1 Cupriavidus alkaliphilus
CGGCACGAACTTCAGGTTCTCCGGCCCGGTGTAGTTGGCGCTGGGGCGGATGATCTTGTTGTCGATGCGCTGCTCGATGATATGCGCGGCCCAGCCCGAGGTGCGCGAGATCACGAACAGCGGCGTGAACATCGCGGTGGGCACGCCCATCATGTGGTAGCTGACCGCGCTGAACCAGTCCAGGTTGGGGAACATCTTCTTGATGTCCCACATCACGGTTTCGAGCCGCTCGGCGATGTCGAACATCTTCATCGAGCCGGCGTCCTTCGACAGCCTCTTGGCGACGTCCTTGATCACCTGGTTGCGCGGGTCGCCGGTGGTGTACACCGGGTGGCCGAAGCCGATCACGACTTCCTTGTTCCCGACGCGGCGGGTGATGTCGGCCTGGGCCTCGTCCGGGTTGTCGTAGCGCTTCTGGATCTCGAACGCGACCTCGTTGGCGCCGCCGTGCTTGGGGCCGCGCAGCGCGCCGATCGCGCCGGCGATCGACGAGTACATGTCGGAACCCGTGCCGGCGATCACGCGCGCGGTAAAGGTGGAGGCGTTGAACTCGTGCTCGGCATACAGGTTGAGCGAGGTGTTCATGGCGCGCTCCCACAGCGCCGACGGCTTCTCGCCGTGCAGCAGGTGCAGGAAGTGGCCGCCGATCGAGTCGTCGTCGGTCTCCACCTCGATGCGGCGGCCGTTGTGGCTGTAGTGGTACCAGTACAGCAGCATCGAGCCGAGGCTGGCCATCAGCCGGTCGGCGATGTCGCGCGCGCCCGGGGTGTTGTGGTCTTCCTTCTCCGGCAGCACCGTGCCGAGCACCGACACGCCGGTGCGCATCACGTCCATCGGGTGCGCGCTGGCGGGCACCCATTCCAGCGCCGCCTTCACATTGGCGGGCAGGCCGCGCAGGCTCTTCAGCTTGGCCTTGTAGGCGGCCAGTTCGGACTTGGTCGGCAGCTTGCCGTGCACCAGCAGGTGGGCGATTTCCTCGAACTCGCAGGTCTCGGCGATATCGAGAATGTCGTAGCCACGGTAGTGCAGGTCGTTGCCGGTACGGCCGACGGTGCACAGCGCGGTATTGCCGGCGGTCACGCCCGACAGCGCGACGGATTTCTTGG
>NZ_FMAD01000032.1 GCF_900094595.1 Cupriavidus alkaliphilus
TCCGGGCCAACCACGATCGCGGTATGGACGCCCAGCGGGGTCGATTGGCTATAGAGGCGCGGGCAATCGCCCTCCAGCACGGCGGCGCGCCATGGACGGCGCGCATCGAAGGCACGAAAGAGCGCCGCGTAGCCGTGTTCCCGTGCTACCGCCCGCAGGGATTCGGTTGGTACCAGCCGCTCGGCCGTGTCGTCGAAGAAGCTGCTCATCAGGCCGGCGGTGGTCGCCGCGGCATCCGGCGCCGGCGGCGGCGTGTCGAAGCGCAATGCCGCTTCGAGCGGCCCCATCCGGTCGGCGAGCGCGGCGCGCGTTTCCACTGCGAGGTTGTTGATGCCGCAGTGTTCGACGGCATCGAGCAGCAGCGGATATCCCGCCGTATCGTTTTCCTGTGGCGGCAGGTGTGGGCAGCCGGTGACGCTCAGTCGTGTGCCGCAGCGCAGCGTGCGTACGGAAGCGCTGCCGGTGAACACCAGTGCACGCGCTTCGATGGCCTCCATTACCTGCTCGGCGACGCGCTGCGCGCTGGCCGTGTTCGGCGCCAGCGACAGGCTGACGGACAGGTAAGGATCGGGGCTGGCTGCCCGGCCTGAAAACCCGCCGAAGCGCGCGGGCGCGTGGCCACGGATGGTGCGCTTGGCTTCGGGATCCCACGCGCCCACCGCGATGCCGCCGACCGCGGCACGGGTTTCACAGATCAATTGCTGGATGGCGTCAGCTGACTCCTGGCTATGTACACGCTGGTAGCGGATGCCACCGCCAGCCGCTGACTCGGCATCCTCTGGCAATTGCGCGCTGTCGGCAAAAATCACCACGGCATGGCCGAAAGGCGCTTCGTCGTCGTCCACCACGGTATATCCCAGCCCGGCCTCGGCCAGCAGACGTGACAGGAACTGGTAGTCGGTCTCGC
Organism: Cupriavidus alkaliphilus; assembly: GCF_900094595.1. Classification (GTDB taxonomy): domain Bacteria; phylum Pseudomonadota; class Gammaproteobacteria; order Burkholderiales; family Burkholderiaceae; genus Cupriavidus; species Cupriavidus alkaliphilus. The sequence goes on from NZ_FMAD01000032.1 coordinate 908, forward strand.
GGAATTGCGCGATGTGGGCGCGCTCGCTGAACGCGGCGATGCGGGCTTCGGCTCCGGCGGCATAGCGCCACTGCGCGTAGGGCGCATAGGGCTGCAGGATGGTCTCGATGATGCTGTCGAGCGCCCGGTTCTGGAACACCTGGCTGTGGCGCTGTTGCGTAGTCAGCCACAGCCACGGCACCACGGTCAGCCGGTAACGCGCGAAGCTGCCGTCGGCGCCAAGCTTTTCGGCCTGACGGATCAGGCCGGTGCGGCGTGACTGGCCGCCGTCGGCGAGCGTGGTCAGCAGCGTGACGCGCTGGCCGAGCAGGCTGTCGAGCGCGATATCGGCGTTGGCGCTGACCGCAACGATGCGCCATTCGAA
>NZ_FMAD01000030.1 GCF_900094595.1 Cupriavidus alkaliphilus
GCCTTCCCGGCGTGGGCCGACACCCCGCCGCTGCGCCGCGCGCGCATCCTGTTCAAGTTCAAGGAACTGCTGGACCAGCACCACGACGATCTCGCCGCGCTGATCACGCGCGAGCACGGCAAGGTGTTCTCCGATGCGAAGGGCGAGGTCACGCGCGGCATCGAGGTGGTGGAGTTCGCCTGCGGCATCCCCAACCTGCTCAAGACCGATTTCACCGACAACATCGGCGGCGGCATCGACAACTGGAACCTGCGCCAGCCGCTGGGCGTGGTGGCCGGCATCACCCCGTTCAACTTCCCGGTGATGGTGCCGATGTGGATGTTCCCGGTGGCGCTGGCGTGCGGCAATACCTTCGTGCTCAAGCCGTCCGAGCGCGATCCGTCGCCGAGCCTGCTGATTGCCGATCTGCTGCGCCAGGCCGGCCTGCCCGATGGCGTGTTCAACGTGGTGCAGGGCGACAAGGAGGCGGTCGACGCGCTGCTCGCGCACCCCGACGTGCAGGCGCTGTCGTTCGTCGGCTCGACCCCGATTGCCGAGTACATCTATACCGAAGGCACCCGGCACGGCAAGCGCGTGCAGGCGCTGGGCGGCGCCAAGAACCACCTGGTGGTGATGCCCGATGCGGACCTGGACCAGGCTGTCGACGCGCTGATCGGCGCCGCCTATGGCTCGGCCGGCGAGCGCTGCATGGCGATCTCGGTGGCGGTGGCGGTCGGCGAGGTGGCCGACCAGCTGGTGCCGCGCCTGGCCGAACGCGCGCGCGCGCTCAAGATCCGCAACGGCATGGAGGCCGATGCCGAGATGGGCCCGCTGGTGACCGGCGCGCACAAGGCCAAGGTCGAGGGCTACATCGCCAGGGGCGTGGCCGAGGGCGCGACGCTGGTGACCGATGGCCGCGGCCACCAGGTCGATGGCCACGAGAACGGCTTCTACGTCGGCGGCACGCTGTTCGACCATGTGACGCCGGAGATGACGATCTACAAGGAAGAGATCTTCGGCCCGGTGCTGTCGGTGGTGCGGGTGCACGACTTTGCCGAGGCGGTGGCGCTGATCAACGCGCACGAGTACGGCAACGGCGTGTCGTGCTACACCAGCGACGGCGGCATCGCGCGCGCGTTTGCGCGGCAGATCCAGGTGGGCATGGTCGGCATCAACGTGCCGATCCCGGTGCCGATGGCGTGGCATTCGTTCGGCGGCTGGAAGCGCTCGCTGTTCGGCGACCACCATGCCTATGGTGAAGAGGGCGTGCGCTTCTACACGCGCTACAAGAGCGTGATGCAGCGCTGGCCCGACTCGATCGCCAAGGGCGCCGAGTTCACCATGCCGGTGGCGAAAT
>NZ_FMAD01000025.1:2512-4935 GCF_900094595.1 Cupriavidus alkaliphilus
CTTTCGGGGGTGACGGCGTACCTTTTGTATAATGGGTCAGCGACTTACATTCAGTGGCAAGCTTAACCGATTAGGGAAGGCGTAGCGAAAGCGAGTCCGAACAGGGCGTTGAGTCGCTGGGTGTAGACCCGAAACCAGATGATCTATCCATGGCCAGGTTGAAGGTGCGGTAACACGTACTGGAGGACCGAACCCACTAACGTTGAAAAGTTAGGGGATGAGCTGTGGATAGGGGTGAAAGGCTAAACAAATCTGGAAATAGCTGGTTCTCTCCGAAAACTATTTAGGTAGTGCCTCGTGTCTCACCTTCGGGGGTAGAGCACTGTCATGGTTGGGGGGTCTATTGCTGATTACCCCGCCATAGCAAACTCCGAATACCGAAGAGTGCAATCACGGGAGACAGACATCGGGTGCTAACGTCCGGTGTCAAGAGGGAAACAACCCAGACCGCCAGCTAAGGTCCCCAAATATAGCTAAGTGGGAAACGAAGTGGGAAGGCTAAAACAGTCAGGAGGTTGGCTTAGAAGCAGCCACCCTTTAAAGAAAGCGTAATAGCTCACTGATCGAGTCGTCCTGCGCGGAAGATGTAACGGGGCTAAGCTATATACCGAAGCTGCGGACGCACAGTAATGTGCGTGGTAGGAGAGCGTTCTGTAAGCCTGTGAAGGTGTCTTGTAAAGGATGCTGGAGGTATCAGAAGTGCGAATGCTGACATGAGTAGCGATAAAGGGGGTGAAAGGCCCCCTCGCCGTAAGCCCAAGGTTTCCTACGCAACGTTCATCGGCGTAGGGTGAGTCGGCCCCTAAGGCGAGGCAGAGATGCGTAGCTGATGGGAAGCAGGTTAATATTCCTGCACCGTCGTATGATGCGATGGGGGGACGGATCGCGGAAGGTTGTCCGGGTGTTGGAAGTCCCGGTCCCTGCATTGGAGAAGGCGCTCAGGCAAATCCGGGCGCGGGATTCAAGGATGTGGGGCGAGCGGCCTAGTGCTGCGAAGCAATTGGAAGTGGTTCCAAGAAAAGCCTCTAAGCTTCAGTCATACGAGACCGTACCGCAAACCGACACAGGTGGGCGAGATGAGTATTCTAAGGCGCTTGAGAGAACTCGGGAGAAGGAACTCGGCAAATTGGTACCGTAACTTCGGGATAAGGTACGCCCTGGTAGCTTGACTGGCCTGCGCCAGAAGGGTGAAGGGGTTGCAATAAAATGGTGGCTGCGACTGTTTAATAAAAACACAGCACTCTGCAAACACGAAAGTGGACGTATAGGGTGTGACGCCTGCCCGGTGCCGGAAGATTAAATGATGGGGTGCAAGCTCTTGATTGAAGTCCCGGTAAACGGCGGCCGTAACTATAACGGTCCTAAGGTAGCGAAATTCCTTGTCGGGTAAGTTCCGACCTGCACGAATGGCGTAACGATGGCCACACTGTCTCCTCCCGAGACTCAGCGAAGTTGAAGTGTTTGTGATGATGCAATCTCCCCGCGGCTAGACGGAAAGACCCCATGAACCTTTACTGTAGCTTTGCATTGGACTTTGAACCGATCTGTGTAGGATAGGTGGGAGGCTTTGAAGCGTGGACGCTAGTTCACGTGGAGCCGTCCTTGAAATACCACCCTGGTTTGTTTGAGGTTCTAACCTTGGCCCGTGAATCCGGGTCGGGGACAGTGCATGGTAGGCAGTTTGACTGGGGCGGTCTCCTCCCAAAGTGTAACGGAGGAGTTCGAAGGTACGCTTGGTACGGTCGGACATCGTACCTAAAGTGCAATGGCAAAAGCGTGCTTAACTGCGAGACCGACAAGTCGAGCAGGTGCGAAAGCAGGACATAGTGATCCGGTGGTTCTGAATGGAAGGGCCATCGCTCAACGGATAAAAGGTACTCTGGGGATAACAGGCTGATACCGCCCAAGAGTTCATATCGACGGCGGTGTTTGGCACCTCGATGTCGGCTCATCTCATCCTGGGGCTGTAGCCGGTCCCAAGGGTATGGCTGTTCGCCATTTAAAGAGGTACGTGAGCTGGGTTTAAAACGTCGTGAGACAGTTTGGTCCCTATCTGCCGTGGGCGTTGGAATCTTGACGGGGGCTGCTCCTAGTACGAGAGGACCGGAGTGGACGTACCGCTGGTGTACCTGTTGTCTCGCCAGAGGCATCGCAGGGTAGCTATGTACGGAAGAGATAACCGCTGAAAGCATCTAAGCGGGAAACTCGCCTGAAGATGAGGATTCCCTGGAGGCTTGACCTCCTTGAAGGGTCGTTCGAGACCAGGACGTTGATAGGCTGGGTGTGGAAGCGCAGTAATGCGTTAAGCTAACCAGTACTAATTGCCCGTAAGGCTTGATCCTATAACCAGTGTGTTTCACCTGGTGAGCGATCGCCTTGTGCCACCGAAGTTGACACAGTAAGCACAACCCCAACTACATCCC
>NZ_FMAD01000024.1 GCF_900094595.1 Cupriavidus alkaliphilus
CTGCGCGCGGTGCCCGGGGATGGCATCGGCTTCGGCCTGCTGCGCCGCTTCGGTTCGCCCGCGCAACAGGCTGCGCTGGCCGATGTGCCCAGGCCACAGGTGGTGTTCAACTACCTCGGCCAGCTCGACGCCAGCTTCGCCGACGACAGCCCGTGGCGGCTTTCTGCCGACAGCGCGGGCGCCAACCAGGATCCCGCCACGCCGCTGTCGCACCCGTTGTCGATCAGCGGCCAAGTACAGGACGGTCGGCTAAAGCTGTCCGTGGCCTATGCGCGCCGTCGCTATCGCAGCGCGACGGTCGAAGCGCTGGCGGCGGCGTTTCGCGCGGAACTGGAGGCGGTTGTGGCCCATTGCACCGCCGGGGCAGCGGGCCTGACGCCATCCGACTTCCCGCTCGCCCGCCTGTCGCAGGCCGGGCTGGATGCGCTTGGCCTTGCGCCGCAGCAGGTGCAGGACCTCTACCCCTTGTCGCCGATGCAGGCGGGCATGCTGTTCCACAGCGTGTTTGGCGAGCACGGCGGCGCCTATACCAACCAGCTGCGCGTCGATGTCGACGGCATCGAGCCGGAGCGCTTCCGCGCGGCATGGCAGGCGGTGCTGGCGCGCCACGACACCCTGCGCAGCGGCTTCCTGCACCGGGCCGACCCGCCGCTGCAGTGGGTGGCCAGGCAGGCGGCGCTCTCCGTGCTGGTCGACGACTGGCGCGGGCGCAGCGCGGCAGAGATCGACGCCTTCGCTGACGGCCAGCGCGCGCAGGGCTTCGATCTGGAGCGCCCGCCGCTGATGCGCGTGGCGCTGCTGCGCACCGGCGCGCATCGCCACCATTTGGTTTGGACCGTGCACCACCTGCTGCTCGACGGCTGGAGCACCGGGCAGCTGCTGGGCGAAGTGCTGCGCCACTACGCCGGCGAAACGCTGCCAGCCAGTGGCGGCCGCTTTGCCGACTATATCGGCTGGCTGCTGTCGCGCGACGCCGCCGCCGGCGAAGCCTTCTGGAAGGCGCAGCTGGCACCGCTCGACGCGCCAACTCGCCTGCTTGCCGCATTGCCGGCTCCGGAACACGGCCAGGGCCAGGGCGAACATCACCACGAACTCGACGCCGCCGAGACCACTGCGCTGGCCAGCTTCGCCCGCGCGCAGAAGGTCACGCTGAACACGCTGGTGCAGGCCGCCTGGCTGTTGCTGCTGCAGCGCTGCACCGGCGAGCCGTGCGTGGCCTTCGGCGCCACCGTGGCGGGGCGCCCGGCCGAGTTGCCGGCCGCTCAGCAGATGCTGGGGCTGTTCATCAATACGCTGCCGGTGATCGCGTCGCCGCGTCCGCAGCAAGCGGTGGGCGACTGGCTGCGCGAGGTGCAGGCGCTGAACCTGGCGCTGCGCGAGCACGAACACACCCCGCTCTACGACATCCAGCGCTGGGCCGGACACGGGGGCCAGGCGCTGTTCGATTCGATCGTCGTGTTCGAGAACTATCCGGTCGACGCCGCGCTGCGCCGCACGCCCGCCGGCCTGTCGTTCTCCGGCGTGCGCAACCGGGCCGAGACCAACTACCCGCTGACGCTGCTGTTCGCGCATACCGGCACGCTGCACCTGACCTGCCGCTTCGACCGCGCACAGCTGGCCGAGCCGCACGCCGCCCAGCTGGCGCACAGCCTGTTTGCGGTGCTGCGCCAGCTGGCCGCCGACGCGGCGCGCCCGCTGGGCCGGATCGCGCTGATGGCGCCGCCCGAGGCGCGCGCCGCGCTGGCGCTGGGTACCGATCCGCAGCCCTATCCCGCCGCGGAACCGGTGCACCGGCTGTTCGAAGCCCGTGTCGCGGCGCAGCCCGACGCAATTGCGCTGTGCTTCGGCGAGCAGCGCCTGACCTATGCGGCGCTGAACCGCCGCGCCAACGCCCTCGCGCATCGACTGATCGCGCACGGGGTAGGCCCGGACGTGCCGGTCGGCGTGCTGGCCGAGCGTTCGGTCGAAATGGTCGTCGCGCTGCTGGCCATCCTCAAGGCCGGCGGCGCCTACGTGCCGTTCGATCCGGACTACCCCGCCGATCGCCTGGCCTACATGATCGAGGACAGCGGCGTCGCGCTGGTGCTGGTGCAGCGCCCCGATGCGATGCCGGTGCTGTCTCGTACCGTTGCCGCCGTCGACCTGGCCGATCCCGCGCTCTATGCGCAGGGCGGCGACCACAATCCGGTCCCAGCGCTGTCGCCGGAAAACCTGGCCTACGTCATCTACACCTCCGGTTCCACCGGGCGGCCCAAGGGCGCAGGCAACCGGCACGGCGCGCTGCATAACCGGCTCTGGTGGATGCAGGCGCAGTACCGGCTGGATGCCGGCGACACCGTGCTGCAGAAGACCCCGTTCAGCTTCGATGTCTCGGTCTGGGAGTTCTTCTGGCCGCTGATGACGGGTGCGCGGCTGGCGCTGGCGGCACCGGGCGACCACCGCGACCCGCAGCGGATCGCCGCGCTGATCGCGCAGCATCGGGTCACCACGCTGCACTTCGTGCCGGCGATGCTGCAGGCCTTCGTTGCCGACGGCGCCGTGGCCGCCGCGTGCGCCAGCCTGCGCCATATCGTCTGCAGCGGCGAGGCGCTGCCGGCGGACCTGGCCCGCCGCACCATGGCCTTGCTGCCGCAGGCGGGCCTGCACAACCTGTACGGTCCCACCGAGGCGGCGATCGACGTTACCCACTGGACCTGCCGTGACGATGGCGGGCATGCGGTGCCGATCGGACGTCCGATCGCCAATGTCAGCGCGCATGTGCTCGACGGGGCGATGCACCCGGTGCCCGAAGGCATCGCGGGCGAACTCTATCTCGGCGGCGCCGGCCTGGCGCGCGGCTATCTCGGCCGCGCGGCGCTGACGGCCGAGCGCTTTGTCGCCGATCCGCATGGCGCGCATGGCGAACGGCTCTATCGCACCGGCGATCTCGCGCGGCGGCGCGCCGACGGCCAGATCGAATACCTGGGCCGGCTCGACCACCAGGTCAAGATCCGCGGCCTGCGCATCGAGCTGGGCGAGATCGAGGCGCGGCTGCTCGCGCACGGCAGCGTGCGCGAGGCCGTGACCATCGCCCTGACCGGCGACGGACCGGCGCGGCTGGTGGCCTATGCCGTCCCCGCGGCCGGTGCGGCGATCGACACCGACGCGCTGCGCGGCTGGCTGGCGCAGGCGTTGCCCGACTACATGGTGCCGGGCGCCATTGTCGTGCTGGAGCGCATGCCGGTCACGCCCAACGGCAAGCTGGACCGCCGCGCGCTGCCGTCGCCGGAGTTTGCGGGGTCGAGCGCCTACGAGGCGCCGCAGCCGGGCGTGGAAGCGGTGCTGGCCGAGACCTGGGCCGCGGTGCTGAAGGTGGCGCGCGTGGGTCGCCATGACAACTTCTTCGAACTCGGCGGCGATTCGATCCTGAGCCTGCAGATCGTCGCGCGGCTGCGCGCGCTGGGCTGGCTGCTGACGCCCCGGCAGCTGTTCGAGGGGCAGACGCTGGCGGCGGTGGCCGAGGCGTTGGCGCCGCTCGACGGCCAGGCCGACCCGGTGCATACCCAGGCAACGCCGCACCGGACCAGCCTGCGCAGCGAGGATTTTGCGCTGGCGCGCCTGTCGCAAGGCCAGCTCGACGGCCTCGGCCTCGACGCCGCGCGGGTGCGGGACCTGTATCCGCTGTCGCCGATGCAGGCGGGCATGCTGTATCACAGCGTGGCGCGCGCGGATGCCGGCAGTGCCTATATCAACCAGCTGCGGGTCGATGTCGAGGGGCTGGACGCCGCCCGCTTCGCCCAGGCCTGGCGCGCGGCGCTGGGCTGTCACGATGCCCTGCGCACCGGCTTCCTGCAGCGCGGCGAGCAGCCGCTGCAATGGGTGGCGCACGAGGTGGCGCTGCCGCTGACAGAACACGACTGGTCGGCGCAGCCGCCCGAGGCACTGCCGGCCGCGCTCGACCGGCTTGCCGCCGCGGACCTGGCTCAGGGCTTCGACCTGGAGTGCCCGCCGCTGATGCGGCTGACACTGGTGCGCACCGGTCCCGGCCGGCATCACCTGGTCTGGACCGTGCACCACCTGCTGCTCGATGGCTGGAGCACTTCGCAGCTGCTGGGCGAGGTGCTGAAGCGCTATGCGGGCGAGGCGGTCGCGCCGGTCGAAGGCCGCTTTGCCGACTACATCCGCTGGCTGCAGCAGCGCGACGCCGGCGCCGCGCAGGCGTTCTGGGCCGGCCAGCTCGATGGCTTCGACACCCCCACGCGGCTGGCGCAGGCGCTGCCGGCGCCGGCCGGCGGCGAAGGCTACGGGCTGCTGCAGCACGACTGCGGCGCGGCGCTGACCGAACGGCTGTCGGCCTATTCCCGCGCGCACAAGGTGACCCTCAACACCGTGGTGCAGGCGGCGTGGCTGCTGCTGTTGCAGCGCTACACCGGCCAGCGCCGCGTGGCCTTCGGCGCCACCGTGGCCGGCCGCCCCGCCGACGTGCCGGGCAACCAGCAGATGCTGGGGCTGTTCATCAATACACTGCCGGTGCTGGCCGCGCCGCGGCCAGAGCAGGCGGTGGGCGACTGGCTGCGCGAACTGCAAGGCTTCAACCTGGCCGCGCGCGAGCACGGGCACACGCCGCTGTCCGATATCCAGCGCTGGGGCGGCCAGGCCGGCCAGCGCCTGTTCGACAGCATCCTGGTGTTCGAGAACTTCCCCCTCGAAGACGCGCTGGCATCGGCCGGCCGCAGCGGCCTGCGCTTCGCCACGCAGGGCAGCACGGGCCTGACCGAATACGAGATGGACGTCGAGGTCAGCCTGCGCCAGACCCTGCGGCTGGGCTTCACCTACATGCGGCGCGCATTCGATGCCGCGCAGGTGGCGCGCATTTGCGCGCAGATGACGGGGCTGCTGGAAGCCATCGGCACCGTGCCAGGGCAGACCGTTGGTGCGCTCAGCCTGCTGACGCAGGATGAACAGGCGGCGCTGCTGGCGCTGGGCCAGGGCGATGCGCCTGGCGGCGAGACCCTGCCCGTGCATGCGCACATCGCCCGCCACGCCGCCGCCCGCCCCGACGCCGTCGCCGTGATCTGTGGCGACCAGGTGCTGCGCTACGGCGAACTGCTGGCCCGCGCCGACCGCCTCGCCGCCGTGCTGCGCGCGCGCGGCGTCGGCGCCGAGGATCGCGTCGGCATCGCCCTGTCGCGCTCGCCCGACCTGATCGTCGCGCTGCTGGCGGTGATGCGCTGCGGCGGCGCCTA
>NZ_FMAD01000023.1 GCF_900094595.1 Cupriavidus alkaliphilus
TGATCCACCACCTGGCGGTCGATGGCGTGTCGTGGCGCGTGCTGGTCGAGGACTTGCGCGACGCGTACGCCCAACGCCGGCATGGCCAGCAGGCCGTGCTGCCGGCACGCACCGCGTCGTACCAGCGCTGGTCGCAGGCGCTGCGCGTCAATGCCAAAGAGCGCGGTGGCGAACTGGCCCACTGGCAGGCGCTTGCGCAGGTTGAAGCCAGCCTGCCGTGCGACGATCCAAACGGCGCCCTGACCATCGCCGACCGCGACACCGTCACGCTGACGCTGCCGGCCGAACTGACTCAGGCGCTACTGCAGCGCGCCCCGGCGGCGTACCGCACGCGCGTCAACGACCTGCTGCTGACCGCGCTGGCGCGAGCGTTGGCTGGCTGGAGCGGCCGCTCGCAGGTGCTGATCGACCTCGAAAGCCATGGTCGCGTCGCCGGTGTCGACGACACGCTGGACCTGAGCCGCACGGTCGGCTGGTTCACGACGCTGTTCCCGGTCGCGCTCGACGGCACCGGCGCGCTCGATGCCGCGATCAAGGCCGTCAAGGAGCAGCTGCGCGCGGTGCCCGGGGATGGCATCGGCTTCGGCCTGCTGCGCCGCTTCGGTTCGCCCGCGCAACAGGCTGCGCTGGCCGATGTGCCCAGGCCCGAGGTCGTGTTCAACTACCTTGGCCAGCTCGACGCCAGCTTCGCCGACGACAGCCCGTGGCGGCTTTCTGCCGACAGCGCGGGCGCCAACCAGGATCCCGCAGCCCCGCTCTCGCACCCGTTGTCGGTCAACGGACAGGTGCTGGATGGCGAACTGCGGCTGACGCTGGCCTTCAGCCGGGCACGCCATCGGGAGGAGACGGTTCGCCGACTCGGCGAAGCCTTGCGCAACGAACTGGAAGCGCTGATTGCCCACTGCAATGCGGGCGTCGCGGGTTTCACCCCCAGCGACTTCCCGCTGGCGCGGCTGACGCAGGGCGGGCTGGATGCGCTGAAGCTCGATCCGGCGCAGGTGCAGGACCTCTACCCGCTGTCGCCGATGCAGGCCGGCATGCTGTTCCACAGCGTGCTGGCGCCCGAGGGCAGCGCCTATACCAACCAGCTGCGCGTCGATATCGACGGACTCGATCCGGCGCGGTTTATCGCGGCGTGGCAGGCTGCGCTGGCGCGCCACGACAGCCTGCGCTGCGGTTTCCTGCATCGCGGCGAACAGCCGCTGCAGTGGGTGGCCCGCTCAGTGCGGTTGCCGGTGACTACGGAGGACTGGCGCGGCCGCGACGCCGCCGAATTGGACCGCTTCGCCGCCGCCGAACTGGCCCAGCGCTTCGATCTGGAGCGCCCGCCGCTGATGCGCGTGGCGCTGCTGCGCACCGGCGTGCATCGCCACCACCTGGTCTGGACCGTGCACCACCTGCTGCTCGACGGCTGGAGCACCGCGCAGCTGCTGGGAGAAGTGCTGCGCCACTACGCCGGCGAAACGCTGCCCGCCAGCGGCGGTCGCTTTGCCGACTATATCGGCTGGCTGCAGTCGCGCGACGCCGCCGCCGGCGAAGCCTTCTGGAAGGCGCAGCTGGCACCGCTCGACGCGCCAACGCGCCTGCTTGCCGCATTGCCGGCTCCGGAACACGGCCAAGGCCAGGGCGAACATCACCACGAACTCGACGCCGCCGAGACCACCGCGCTGGCCAGCTTCGCCCGCGCGCAGAAGGTCACGCTGAACACCCTGGTGCAGGCCGCCTGGCTGTTGCTGCTGCAGCGCTGCACCGGCCAGCCGTGCGTGGCCTTCGGCGCCACCGTGGCGGGACGCCCGGCCGAGTTGCCGGCCGCGCAGCAGATGCTGGGGCTGTTCATCAATACGCTGCCGGTGATCACATCGCCGCGTCCGCAGCAAGCGGTGGGCGACTGGCTGCGCGAGGTGCAGGCGCTGAACCTGGCGCTGCGCGAGCACGAACACACCCCGCTTTACGACATCCAGCGCTGGGCCGGACACAGCGGCCAGGCGCTGTTCGATTCGATCGTCGTGTTCGAGAACTATCCGGTCGATGCCGCGCTGCGCCGCGCGCCGGCCGGGTTGTCGTTCTCCGGCATCGGCAACCGCGCCGAGACCAACTATCCGCTGGCGCTGGTGTTCGCACACACCGACACGCTGCGCCTGACCTGCCGCTTCGACCGCGCACAGCTGGCCGAGCCGCACGCCGCCCAGCTGGCGCACAGCCTGTTTGCGGTGCTGCGCCAGCTGGCCGCCGACGCGGCGCGCCCGCTGGGCCGCATCGGCCTCGCCACGGCTGACGCGCCCCTGGCGGCCGCAGCAACGGCGACCCAACTTGCCCACCATCGCTTCGAAGCCCATGCGGCCTCCGCGCCGGATGCCGTGGCGCTGGCGGCGGACGACGCGCAACTCACTTACCGCGAACTCAATGACCGCGCCAATGCCCTCGCGCATCGCCTGCTCGCACAAGGGATAGGCCCGGACGTGCCGGTTGGCGTGCTGGCCGAGCGCTCCGTCGAACTGGTCGTCGCCCTGCTCGCCATCCTCAAGGCCGGCGGCGCCTACGTGCCGTTCGATCCCGACTATCCCGCCGACCGCCTGGCCTACATGGTCGAGGACAGCGGCGTGGCGCTGCTGCTGGCGCAGCGGCCCGACGCCATCGCGCCGTTGCCGGCGGCCGTGCCGGTGGTCGACCTGAGCGCAGCTTCCCTGTATGACGGCGAGCACGCCAACCCGTCGCCGGTGCTGCATCCGCACCACCTGGCCTATGTGATCTACACCTCGGGCTCCACCGGCCGGCCCAAGGGCGTGGGCATCTCGCACGGGGCGCTGGCGCATTACCTGCACGGCGTGCTGTCGCAACTGGCGCTGGCGCCGGCGTCGCGCATGGCCATGGTGTCGACGCCCGCGGCCGATCTCGGCCATACGGTGCTGTTCGGCGCGCTGGCCAGCGGCGGCGCGCTGCACCTGCCGGCGCGCCGCTGCGTGTTCGATGCGGCGGCGTTCGCGCGCTACATGGCACGGCACCGCATCGGCGTGCTCAAGATCGTGCCCGGCCACCTGCGCGCCTTGCTCGACGGCGCGCAGGCGGCCGGGGTGCCGCTTGCCGACGTGCTGCCCGAACACACCCTGGTGCTGGGCGGCGAAGCCACCGACGCGCCGCTGCGCGCGCGCCTCCACGCGGCCCGCCCGGCGTGCCGGCTGGTCAATCACTATGGGCCGACCGAGTCCACCGTCGGCGTGCTCGTGCACGTGGCCGGCACCACGCCGCGGGCCGGGGCAGGCTTGCCGCTGGGGCAGCCGCTGCCCGGCACCGGGGCGTACGTGCTGGACGCGGACCTGTGCCCGCTGCCCGACGGCATGGCCGGTGAACTCTATGTCGGCGGGCCCGCGCTGGCGCGCGGCTACCTCGGCCGCGCGGCGTTGACGGCAGAGCGCTTCGTGCCCGATCCGTTCGCCCGCGACGGCGCGCGGCTGTACCGCACCGGCGACCGCGTGCGGCGCCGCGCCGACGGCGTGTTCGAGTACCTGGGCCGCATCGACGACCAGGTCAAGGTCCGCGGTTTCCGCGTGGAGCCGGGCGAAGTCGCGGCGCAGCTGGCGGCGCTGCCGCAGGTGCGCCAGGCCGCGGTGGTCGCCGCTCCCGCTGCCGGCGGCATGCAACTGGTGGGCTACGCGGTGCCGCAAGCGGATGCCCGGCCCGATCCCGCCGCGCTGTGTCGCGCGCTGGCCGCGACGCTGCCGCCGCATATGGTGCCGGCCGCCGTCGTGCTGCTCGACGCGCTGCCGCTCACCGCCAACGGCAAGCTGGACCGCCGCGCGCTGCCGCCGCCGGACGCCGCCGCGCCACCCGCGGCCGCGACGCGGGAAGCACCGCAAGGCGATCTCGAAATCCGCCTCGCCGCGATCTGGCAAGGGCTGCTGCAGGTGCCCGCGGTGGGCCGCCACGACAACTTCTTCGCACTGGGCGGCCATTCGCTGCTGGCCGTCCAGCTCCTGTCCCGGATCCAGGGCGAACTTGGCATCGAGGTGCCGCTGGCGCTGCTGTTCGGCGCCGCCACGCTGGCCGAGCTGGCCACGGCGCTGCCGGCCCAGCAACGCCATGCCGACGAAGCCGCCCTGCTGGAACTGGAAGCGTTCGCCAATACCCTGGAGTCAGTCTGAATGATCGAAGCCAACACCGCGGCCCGTCTGGCCGCGCGTTTTGCCACGCTGGCGCCGGCCCAGCGCCGCGCCTTCCTCGACAAAATGGCCGAGCAAGGCATCGCATTCTCGCAATTGCCGATCCCCGCGCTGCCGCAGCCCGATGCCGCCACCGGCTACGATGCGCCGCTGTCGTACGCACAGCAGCGCCAGTGGTTCCTGCACCGCTTCGCGCCGGAAAGCGCGGCCTACCACATCAGCAGCCGCGTCGAGCTGCACGGCGAACTCGACGCCGGCGCGCTGCAGGCGGCGCTTGCCACGCTGACGCAGCGCCATGAAGCCCTGCGCACGGTGTTTCTGGCGGACGCCGATGGCATGGTAAGGCAGCATGTGCGCGCCGCGGCCCGCATCGAACTGCCGCTGACCGACTTGTCGGCCGACCCCGGCAGCGCCGACGCGCAAGCCGCGGCGATCGCCGAAGCGCCGTTCGACCTGGGCCGCGCGCCCTTGCTGCGCGTGCACCTGCTGCGCCTGGGCGCGCGGCACCACCGGCTGGTGCTGGCAATGCACCATATCGTCTCGGACGGCTGGTCGATGCAATTGCTGATCGACGAGCTGGCCGCGGCCTACCGCGCGCAGCGGCTCGGCCAGCCCCTGCCCGGGGCCGCGCACGCGATCGCCTATACCGACTATGCGGTGTGGCAGCGCAACTGGCTCGAGGCTGGCGAACAGGCACGGCAACTGGCCTGGTGGCGCACAACACTTGAGGGCGCATCCGGCGTGCTGGCGCTGCCGACCGACCGCCCGCGCCCCGCCGTGGCGGCCTACCGCGCGCAGCGCTGCGAGATCGACATTCCTGCCACGCTCGCCGATGCGCTGCGCCAACGCGCGCAAGCCGGCGGCGGGACGCTGTTCATGGCATTGCTGGCCGGCTTCCAGGCACTGCTGTACCGCTATACCGGCAGCCGCGACCTGTGCGTGGGGGTGCCGGTGGCCGGCCGCAACCGCCTGGAAACCGAACGCGTGGTAGGCCTGTTCGTCAACACGCAGATCGTGCGCGCGCAGCTTGACGGCAGCCAGCCGCTGTCCGCGCTGCTCGGCCAGACCCGCGCCGCCGTGCTGGGCGCGCAAGCGCACCAGGACCTGCCGTTCGAGCAACTGGTGGAAGCGCTGCAGCCCGAGCGCAGCGTGAGCTACCACCCGCTGTTCCAGGTGGTGCACAACCACCGCCGCGGCGACCGCGCGGCGCGTGTTGCGCTGCCCGGCCTTGAGCTGGAAAGCGCGCCAGTGGGCGAGCGCACCACGGCGCTGGAGCTGACGCTCGATACGCGCGAGGACAGCGACGGCCATGTCCATGCCTGTTTCCACTATGCCGCGGAACTGTTCGACGCCGGCACCGCGGAGCGGCTTGCGCGCCATTACGTGCGGCTGCTGCGCCGGCTGGCCGACGCTCCGGAACAAGCGCTCGATGCGGTGGACCTGCTTGACGAGTCCGAGCACCGCAGCCTGTTGGCGCTAGGCCAGGGCGATGCGCCTGGCGGCGAGACCCTGCCCGTGCATGCGCACATCGCCCGCCACGCTGCCGCCCGGCCCGACGCCGTCGCCGTGATCTGTGGCGACCGGGTGCTGCGCTACGGCGAACTGCTGGCCCGCGCCGACCGCCTCGCCGCCGTGCTGCAAGCGCGTGGCGTCGGCGCCGAGGATCGCGTCGGCATCGCCCTGTCGCGCTCGCCCGACCTGATCGTCGCGCTGCTGGCGGTGATGCGCTGCGGCGGCGCCTA
>NZ_FMAD01000010.1 GCF_900094595.1 Cupriavidus alkaliphilus
CGGCCAGCTGCGACAGCTCCAGGAACGGCGTGCCGGGGTCGAGCAGCTGCTGCACGCGCTCGCGCGGCAGCAGCTTGCCGCGCGCCAGGTGCTTGGCGCGCGCGTCGGCGCCGCCGCCTTCGGCCAGCTTGGCGATCTTCGCCTTCAGGTCGGCCACCAGCGCGCGCATGGCCTCGGCATTGGCCTTGAAGGATTCGGAGCGGGCGTTGAGTTTGCTTTCGAGCGTGGGCATCTCGGAGTCTCTTGCTGGCAGTTAGGATGGTGGACCGCCTGGTGCCGTCCCGCCGCGGCGGGGCTCAGCCGGCTGCTTTCGGCAACGGATGCCCGGGCATCAGCTCATAGGGATGCTTCCAGCCCGGCAGCGCGCGGAAGCGCTCCATCCACGCGTGGATATGCGGGTATTCCTTGCGCCAGTGCACGCCGATTTCGTCGTCGAAGAAGACGTAGCCCGCCAGCGAGAAGTCGGCAATGGTGGGGCGCTCGCCCAGCACGTAGTCGCGTCCGGCCAGGTGCGCGTTCAGTACGTTCCAGGCGCCTTCGCAGCGCGCGCGGAAAAAGTCCAGCACCGCGGGGTCGGGCGACCTGGCGAAGTTGCGCATGAAGCGGTAGGTGGCGGTGTACGAGGTGAACTTGTGGTTGTCGAACAGCAGCCAGCGCAGCACCTCGGCGCGCTCGGCTTCGTTGCGCGGGCCGAACGCGTCCAGCCGCGCGGCCAGCGTCTCGAGGATGGCGCCGGACTGCGACAGGCGCTGGCCGCCGAACTCCAGCACCGGCACCTCGCCCATCACGTTGATGGCGCGGTATTCCGGGGTGCGGGTCTCGCCGTTGAAGAAATCGACAAAGCGCGGCCGCCAGAGTGGCTGATGCGTCGGCTGGCCGCGCTGCACGCCGACGGTTTCCAGCAGCTGCGCCACCTTGTAGGCGTTGCCGGACTGGGCAAAGCAATACAGCAGGTACTCGGGCTCTTTCTGCTTGTCGATGCTCATGGTGTCTCCCCGATGATGTCGCCATCCACATAAAGCCAGCGCGGCGCCTCGCCCGGGGCGCGCGCCTCGCAGACAAAGCGGCTGCGCTCATGCAGCCGCCAGGCGCGCCCGCCTACCTTGTAGCGCGCCACGAATTCCACTTCGGCATGGGTGTCGTCCTGCTGCGCATGCGCCTTGACCGCCAGGCCGAGCCAGCGCGTGGCGGTGTCCGGCACCAGGTCGGCCGGGCAGGTCGACGCATGCCAGGTCTGGCGCAGCCAGTCGATGTCGTTCAGCACATAGGCGCTGTAGCGCGAGCGCATCAGCGCCTCGGCATTGGGCGGCAGCGCCTCGCCGCGGTGAAAGCGGCCGCAGCAGGCGTCATAGTCCGCACTGCCGCACGGGCACGGCACCGGGCCGGCCTTTGGCAGGCGCTGCGCCGCCTTGGTTGCCTTGGCCGCCTTCATGCCCGTCACCCCACCAGCTCCGGCAGCTCGCGCATATCGGTAAAGATGGTGCGCGCGCCGGCCTCGCGCAGCTGCGCGGCATCGTTGCGCGCGGCGTAGCCGAACACCGTCATGCCGGCCGCCACGCCCGCGGTCACGCCGGTCGGGCTGTCTTCCACCACGGCGCAGCGCGCGGGCTCGACGCCCATGGTGCGCGCGGCCAGCAGGTACACGTCCGGCGCGGGCTTGCTGCGCTCGACCTCGGTGGCCGAGAAGATATGCTCGCGCTGGTCTTGCTGGAACAGTTCGACCAGCCCGGTCTTGGTCAGCTGCAGCTTGACCTTGACGCGGTCCGCGCCCGAGGCCACGCACACCGGCATGCCGGTCGCGGCGACCGCGCGGATGGCCTCGCGCACGTGCGCCACGGCCGCGACCTCTTCTTCCAGCACCGCGTTGCGGCGCGCCAGCCAGGTCGACAGCCAGTTCTCGGGCAGCGGCGCGCCGCGCATGCGTTCGATCATGTCCAGCTCCTCGCGCACCGCGCGGCCCAGGAACAGGCGCGTGGAGTCCTCCAGCGAGATCTCGATGCCGAGCTCGTTCAGCATCTGGTTGAGCACGCGGTTGACGATGGGCTCGCTGTCGACGAGCACGCCGTCGCAGTCGAAGATCACACAATCGAATCGGCCGGAATGGCCACGGTTTACTGCAGTCATGCGGGTTTCTTTTCCTTGGTGTCCAGGTTGGGAACGGCCCGGAGTTCGGTCTGGCGGCGGCTCTTCAAATGGGCTTCGACCTGGTCGAAGCGGTCGAAGCCCCAGAACGGCTCGCCGTCGACGATGACGAAAGGCGAGCCGAACACGCCCTTGGCCATCGCCACCTCGATCTCGGCCTTGAGCTGGTCCTTGATCTGGTAGCTGGTGGCGCCGGCATCGAGCGCCTGCACGTCCACGCCCAGCGGCTCGGCCAGCTTCATGATCTCGGCCGGCTCGGCGATATTGATGTCGTCGACGAACAGCGCGCGGTACACCGAGCGGGCAAAGACCGCGGCGAGGTCGTCGCCGTGATGGTTCTGCAGCCACAGCATCGCGCGCGCGGCATGCGTGGTCGGCAGCGGGAAATGCGTGGGGCGCTTGTATTCGATGCCGTGGAAGCGCGCGGTGCGCTCGAAATCGCGCCAGCTGTAATCGCCCTTGAGCGGCAGCTGCGGCAGCGGCGATGCGCCGGTGGTCTTGAACACCACGCCCAGCAGGATCGGATGCCAGGCGACGTTGCGCCCGTACTTCTGCGCCAGGTCGTCGATACGGGTACTGGCGAAGTAGCCGTACGGCGAAGAGAAATCAAAGTAGAAGTCGATCGCTGCGGTCATGTCGGGGCCCTATTCTTGGGGTTGCAGGTCCGGTTGCGGGAAAACGTGACGCCGGCGCGGCACGCCCGCTCATCGTACGCGCAAATGGCGGCGCTAGGCCAGCGCGCGTGCGATCAGGATCTTCTGGATGTCGCTGGTGCCCTCGTAGATCTGGCACACGCGCACGTCGCGGTAGATGCGCTCGACCGGGAAGTCGCTGACGTAGCCGTAGCCGCCGAACACCTGGATCGCGTCGGAGCAGACCCGCTCGGCCATCTCGCTGGCGAACAGCTTGGCCATCGCCGCTTCCTTCAGGCACGGGCGGCCGGCATCGCGCAGCGCGGCGGCGTGCCACACCATCTGGCGCGCGACGTCGATGCGCGTGGCCATCTCGGCCAGGCGGAACTGCACCGCCTGGTGCTGGAACAGCGGCTGACCGAAACTCTCCCGTTCCTTTGCATACGCCAGCGCCGCCTCGAACGCGGCGCGCGCCATGCCGATGCTCTGCGAGGCGATGCCGATGCGGCCGCCCTCCAGCCCCGACAGCGCCATCTTGTAGCCGCCGCCCTCGTCGCCGAGCAGGTTGGCGGCCGGCACGCGGCAGTCCTCGAACAGGATCTGCGCGGTGTCGGACGAGTGCTGGCCGAGCTTGTCCTCGAGCCGCGCCACCACGTAGCCCGGGGTCGAGGTCGGCACGATGAAGGCGCTGATGCCGCGCTTGCCGGCGGCCTTGTCGGTCACCGCCAGCACGATCGCCACGTCGGCGTTCTGCCCGCTGGTGATGAACTGCTTGACGCCGTTGAGCACGTAGTGGTCGCCGTCGCGGACCGCCGTGGTACGCAGCGACGAGGCATCGGAGCCGACGTGCGGCTCGGTCAGGCAGAACGCGCCCAGCATCTCGCCGCGCGCCAGCGGCACCAGCCACTGCTGCTTCTGCGCCTCGCTGGCGAACGACATCAGCATGCTGCACACCGGGCAGTTGTTGACGCTGATGACGGTGGAGGTGCCGCCGTCGCCCGCCGCGATCTCTTCCAGGATCAGCGCCAGCGACAGGTAATCGAGCCCGGCGCCGCCATACTGCTCCGGCACCGCCACGCCGTAGGCGCCCAGCCCCGCGAGTTCGCGGTGCACGTCCTTGGGGAAGGTCTTGTCGCGGTCCCACTGCGCGGCCTGCGGCGCGATCACTTCCTGCGCGAACTGCCGCACGGCGTCGCGGATCATTTCCTGTTCGGGGGTCAGCAGCATGTCGGTTCGGGGTTCGGTTGTGCGCACGCCCTTACCAGGGGATGGGCGTGCCGTCGTAGTTGTGGAAGGTGCCGTTGTCGCGGCGCTTGACGCTGGCCAGCACCTGGCGCATGCCCTTGACGCTCTGCTGCACGGTCAGGTCGGCTTCCTGGCCGCCCATGTCGGTCTTGACCCAGCCGGGATGCAGCGCGACGCAGGTGGCGTGGCGCGCATCCAGCGCCACCGCGCGCAGTGCGGCGTTGGCGCCCGCCTTGCTGACGCGGTACAGCCAGCTGGTGCTGTGCTCCATCGCGCCGATGCTGCCCATGCGCGAGGACAGCACCGCAAGCACGCCGCCATGGCCGGACTGCCCGGCCTCGACATAGGGCAGCAGCAACGGCAGCGCCATCATGGGCCCCAGCACGTTGACATGCATGACGCGGTCGAACTCCGGCGGCGTGACCGGCTGCGCGCTTTCGGTGCGCGGCCCCATCACGCCGGCGTTGTAGACCGCCACGTCGAGCGCCTCGCCATCGAGCTTCCAGCCCAGGCCCGCCACCGCGCCGGCATCGGACAGGTCGGCCTGGTGCGCCTCGGCGCCGAGCGCCTCCAGCGCGCCGACGCCTTCGGGCGTGCGCGCCGCCGCGATGACGCGCCAGCCGTCGGCTCGGTACTGGCGCACGAATTCAAGGCCGATGCCGCGCGAGGCACCGAGGATGAGGGCGGTTGGCAAGGGTGGGCCTCCTTTCAAAGACTGACCTGCCGCATATGGCACGGCTGGCCACGGATTGGCAAAGTGCCGCTGTCTTGCTCCCTCTCCCGCGAGCGGGAGAGGGGAGAAAACAAGCGGTTAGCGCGCTTGCGTTACAGGAGCTCGATCCCCACCGCCGTCGCCTCGCCCCCGCCAATGCACAGGCTCGCCACGCCGCGCTTGCCGCCGGTCTTGCGCAGCGCGCCGATCAGCGTGGTCATGATGCGCGCGCCCGACGCCCCGATCGGGTGGCCCAGCGCGCAGGCGCCGCCGTGGATATTGACCTTGTCGCGCGGGATCTTGAGGTCGTGCATCGCCGCCATCGGTACCACGGCGAACGCCTCGTTGATCTCGAACAGGTCGACGCTGTCGGTATTCCAGTCGAGCTTGCGGTACAGCTTGGCGATGGCCTCGACCGGCGCGGTGGTGAACCAGCCCGGCGCCTGCGCGTGAGTGGTGTGGCCCAGCATGCGCGCGAGCGGCTGCAGGCCCAGCGCCTTCGCGGTCGAGGCGCGCATCATCACCAGCGCCGAGGCGCCATCGTTGATCGACGACGACGAGGCCGCGGTGATGGTGCCGTCCTTGGCAAAGGCCGGCTTGAGCGACGGGATCTTGTCGAGCTTGATTCGGCGCGGGCCTTCGTCGGTGTCGATCACGGTGTCGCCGCCCTTGCCCGATACCGTCACCGGTGCGATCTCCCAGCGGAAGTCGCCGTTCTCGGTAGCCTGCTGCGCGCGGCGCACGCTATCCATCGCGAACTCGTCCTGCTGCTGGCGCGTGAAGCCGTACTTGGCGGCGCAGTCCTCGCCGAAGGTGCCCATGGCGCGGCCCTTGTCATAGGCGTCTTCCAGGCCGTCCAGCATCATGTGGTCATAGATCATGCCGTGGCCGATGCGGTAGCCGCCGCGGCCCTTCGGGATCAGGTACGGCGCATTGGTCATGCTCTCCATGCCGCCGGCGACCGCGATCTCGAACGAGCCCGCGACCAGGCCGTCATAGACGGTCATGGCCGCGCGCATGCCGGAGCCGCACATCTTGTTGACGGTGGTGCAGCCCGTGCCCAGCGGCAGGCCCGCGCCCAGCGCGGCCTGCCGTGCCGGGGCCTGGCCCTGCCCGGCGGGCAGCACGCAGCCGAACACCACTTCCTCTACCTGCTCGGGCTTGAGCCCGGCGCGCTCGACCGCGGCGCGGATGGCCACGGCGCCGAGTTGCGGCGCGGTGACGCTGGCGAATTCGCCCTGGAACGCAGCCATCGGCGTGCGGGCGGCTGAAACGATGACGATCTCTTCCATCTCGGGTCTCCTGGATCGGTAGCTAGGTATCGGTAGTGGCGGTTAGGTGGATCAGCGGATCGACGCCTGCGGCGGCTCGCCGTACTGGCGGTAGGCCGCGGCCAGCTGCTCGTGCAGCTCGTCGTTGTTGCTGGCAGCCATGCCGAGGTCGCGCAGCAGGCCGTCGGACACGCCGTAGATCCAGCCGTGCACGGTGATGGCCTGGCCGCGCGCCCAGGCGTCCTGAATCACGGTGGTCTGGCAGACGTTGTTGACCTGCTCGATCACGTTGAGCTCGCACAGCCGGGTATGGGCGTCTTCCTCGCGCAGGATGGTGCCGAGGTAGGACTCATGCTTGTCGGCCACGTCGCGCACATGGCGCAGCCAGTTGTCGGCCAGGCCGATGCGCTCGCGCTTGAGCGCCACCTTGACGCCTCCGCAGCCGTAGTGGCCAACCACGGTGATATGGCGCACCTTGAGCACTTCCACCGCGAACTGGATCACGGACAGCGCGTTCAGGTCGCTGTGCGCGATCACGTTGGCGATATTGCGGTGGACGAACACCTCGCCCGGGGCCAGGCCCAGGATCTGGTTGGCCGGCACGCGCGAATCGGAGCAGCCGATCCACAGGTATTCCGGCGCCTGCTGGTTGGCCAGGCGGGTGAAGAAGGCCGGATCTTCCGCATTGACGCGGTCGACCCAGTCGCGGTTGTTGCGGAACAGCTGGGCGATGGCGTCATTCATGCGACTCTCCTTGCAGGGCCGGCAGCGGGCTGTGGGTGGGACGGATTGACGGACGGCTCGGCGCCGTAGCGGTGAATGAATCGCTCAGAAGCGTGATAGGCAAAAAAGTCATGGACATGTCCGGCCAGCAGCCGGTCCTTGTGGCTCTGCCACATGGCAGGGTCAAAAAAATCCGCATGGTGGCGCAGGAACGCCGCGCGTACGCGCGGATCCCCGAGCAGGAAGGTGCGGAAGGTCTCGGGAAAGATGTCGTGCGGACGCACGGTGTACCAGACTTCGCCCGACATCTCCTCTTCCTCGTTGCGCGGCTGCGGCACGTGGCGGATGTTGCAGTCGGTCAGGTACTCGATCTCGTCGTAGTCGTAGAACACCACGCGACCATGGCGCGTGACGCCGAAGTTCTTGTACAGCATGTCGCCCGGGAAGATGTTCGCGGCGATCAGTTCCTTGATGGCATTGCCGTATTCCAGCACGCCATGCTCGACCTGCTCGTCCGAACCCTCCTGCAGGTAGATGTTCAGCGGCGTCATGCGGCGCTCGATATAGACGTGGCGCACCACGATCTCTTCGCCGCCGTCCCTGGTGCGCTGGTATTCGATCATCGAGGGCGCGTGCTGTTCGAACTCGCGCACCAGCGCATCGTCGAAGCGCGACAGCGGGAAGGCCACGTCGGAGTATTCCAGCGTATCCGCCATGCGGCCGACGCGGTCGTGCTGCTTGACCAGCTGGTACTTCGACTTGACCAGCTCGCGCGTGGTTTCCTTGGGCGCCGGGAAAAAATCGCGGATCACCTTGAACACGTACGGATACGACGGCAGCGTGAACACCAGCATCACCAACCCGCGGATGCCGGGCGCGACGATGAACTTGTCCGACGAATGCTGCAGATGGTGCAGGAAATCTCGGTAGAACAGGTTCTTGCCCTGCTTCTGCAAGCCCAGCGAGGTATAGATCTCCGCGCGCGGCTTGCGCGGCATGATGTCGCGCAGGAAGGTCACGTAGGCCGACGGGATCTCCATGTCGACCATGAAGTAGGAGTGGGTGAACGAGAACAGGATCAGCAGCTGTTCCTTCTTCAGCAGCACGGTGTCGAGCACCAGCTTGCCCGAGGGCCCGTGCAGGATCGGGATCGCCAGCGGGAAGGTGCGGTCGCCGTTGACGATGCGGCCGATGATAAAGGCCGCCTTGTTGCGGAAGAACAGCGACGACAGCGTATGGATCTGGAAATTCGGCGCGATGCGCAGGTCGCCGAAATGCTCGCCGACGGCGCGCACCACGTAGCCGATGTCGCGCCGCAGGTCCTCGAACGGGCGCTCCAGCTGGAAGTTGTGGACGATGCGCTCGAAGCACGCGGCCATGCCCTCGCGGCTGCCGGGGTAGTAGGCGCGGAAGGTGGGGCGCGTCGGCGATTCCTCGTTCTCGATGTACTCGGTCGAGATCGCCGGGCGCACGAAGATGAAATCGTTGTTGAAGTACGAGCGGTGCAGGATGCGCGTGCACACCGAGTTGAAGAAGGTCTCGGCCAGCTCGGGCTGGTGGTGGTTGGTCAGCAGCCCGATGTAGTGCAGCTTGATCTGCTGCCAGATCTCGTCTTCGATGTTCTCGGCGTCGTACTCGTCTTCCAGGATCACGCTGGATTCGCGCACGCGCTCGTTATAGAAGGCGATGCGGTCGCGCTGGATCTGCTGCAGCCCGTGCCAGTCGCCGGCCTCGAACTTCAGCTTGGCCTGGTGGCTGACCTCGCGGAACAGGCGGTAGTGCTTGTCGAACCCGTCGAGCATCGTTCTCGCCACATCGTAGGCAATCTGCGAGGAGAGCAGTTTGGGGAAGTGGGACATGGGTCGACAGGGGCCGGGGGGCAGTACAGCGTGAGGGTCTTGCGACAGGTATTGAGATTGTAATGGGGTTCGGGCGGGGGCCCCGGGTGATTTCGGCGCCCCGCCTGGTGACCGGCGCTGCCGGTTACATGGTTTCCGCGAACAGCTCGCGGCCGATCAGCATGCGGCGGATCTCCGAGGTGCCGGCGCCGATCTCGTACAGCTTGGCGTCGCGCCACAGGCGGCCGGCCGGGTATTCATTGATATAGCCGTTGCCGCCCAGGATCTGTACGGTCTCGCCCGCCATCCAGGTAGCCTTCTCGGCGGTGTACAGGATCACCGCGGCGCAGTCCTTGCGCACCTGGCGCACGTGGTCGCTGCCGAGCGCGTCCAGGTTCTTGCCGACCGTGTACAGGTAGCTGCGCGCCGCCTGCAGCGTGGTGTACATATCGGCCACCTTGCCCTGGATCAGCTGGAATTCGCCGATGCTCTGGCCGAACTGCTTGCGGTCGTGGATATACGGCGTGACCACGTCCATGCAGGCCTGCATGATGCCGACCGGGCCGCCGGACAGCACCGCGCGCTCGTAGTCCAGGCCGCTCATCAGCACCCTGGCGCCGCCGTTCTCGGCGCCCAGGATATTCTCCACCGGCACTTCCACGTCCTCGAACACCAGCTCGCCGGTATGCGAGCCGCGCATGCCCAGCTTGTCGAGCTTCTGCGCCACCGAGAAGCCCTTCATGCCCTTCTCGACGATAAACGCGGTCATGCCGCGCGCGCCCAGCTCGGGCTCGGTCTTGGCATAGACCACCAGCACGTCGCAGTCCGGGCCGTTGGTGATCCACATCTTGGTGCCGTTCAGCACGTAGCGGTCGCCCTTCAGATGCGCGCGCAGCTTCATGCTGACCACGTCGGAGCCGGCGTTGGGCTCGCTCATCGCCAGCGCGCCGATCCATTCGCCCGAGACCAGCCTGGGCAGGTACTTGGCCTTCTGCGCGGCCGTGCCGTTGCGATGGATCTGGTTCACGCACAGGTTGGAATGCGCGCCGTACGACAGGCCAACCGAGGCCGAGGCGCGGCTGATTTCTTCCATTGCGATCATGTGGGCCAGGTAGCCCATGTTGGCGCCGCCGTATTCCTCGGCCACGGTGATGCCGAGCACGCCGAGGTCGCCCATCTTCTTCCAGGCGTCCATCGGGAACTGGTCGGTGCGGTCGATCTCGGCCGCGCGCGGGGCCAGCTCGGCCTGGGCCCAGTCGCGCACGGCGCCGCGCAGCATTTCGATGTCTTCGCCCAGATCGAATTTCAGGCCTGGCAATTCAGTCATGATGGTCTCCTGTAGGAATCGGTGTGTCGGTGTGTCGGTGGGTTCCGGGGTCGCCGGATCGATCGGTTCAGACGTGGCCCAGCGTTTTGACCACGCACAGCGTCATCAGCATGGTCGCCACCGGCTTGCGGCGGCCTTCCTGCTCGACGTAGACATCGCCCTGCGCCACGATCAGCGTGCGCCCGGGCTTGAGCACCCGCCCCACCGCCACCAGGCGTTCGCCCTGGGCGGGGGACAGCAGGTTGATCTTGTACTCGGCGGTCAGGCCCGCCTCCTCCTCGCCGACCAGCGTCAGCGCGGCATAGCCGCAGGCGCTGTCGGCCAGCGCGCCGACCACGCCGCCGTGGAAAAAGCCATGCTGCTGGGTCACGCCCTCGGACCACGGCATCGCCAGTTCCACCTCGCCGCGCTGCACCCGCGCCAGTTCGGCGCCGAAGGTTCGCATCAGCCCCTGGCGCGAGAAACTGGTGGCAATGGCGTCGGCCCGCGCGGCGGACAGCGGTTCCGGTTCAGCGGGCACGGCATGGGCAAGGGAGGCGGTCATGGCGGGTTCCGGTGTGGCGGCCTGTTTCGACGGACAGCGCACGGCCGCGCGCTGTCCGGCTATTCTATTTACGTTTACGTAAACGTCAATGGCGGATCGCACGGAGGCGTGCGCAAGTGCCGCTCACGCGGCATGGTTCTGGTCCGGTGCCTTGTCACCGCTCTGGGCCGCCAGCAAGGCCCTGCACTGGCGCTCATGCTGGTCGATCTCGGCCAACTGCGCCTGCAGGTCTTCCATCTGGCGCTCGAGCGTGCCGCGGTGCGCGGCGAGCGCGGCCAGGAACCGGTCCAGTTGCGGGGCGGTATCGCGCGGCGATTCGTACAGGTCAAGAATTTCGCGGATCTCGTTGAGAGTAAGCCCCAACCTCTTGCCGCGCAGCGTCAGCTTCAGCCGGGTCCGTTCGCGGCCGTTGTAGACCCGCTTGCGTCCGCCCGGCCCTTCGCGCTGCGGCGACAGCAGGCCCTGGTCCTCGTAGAAGCGGATGGCGCGCGGCGTGACGTCGAACTCACGCGCGAGGTCGGTGATGGTGTAGGTGGCGGAAGCCGCCGCTGGTGTCGCTGACATGGCCTGGGCAAAGAAAGTGAACGGTCGTTCGTTGCGAAGTCAAGTTTTCGCTTAAGATGGAAACGAACCCGTATGGTTGACGTTTACGTTAGCGTCAACCAGATCGGCTGGCAACCGGTGCTTGCACGCCCCGCACGATCAGGACGTGCCGGCAGAACGAGAAAGCCCGCGCCCCGGCGCCAGGCTTCGACCACGAGACTCCTCATGAACGCACTCGAACACCAGCTCCAATATCCGTTCGGCGACACCATGCCCGCGCCCGGCGCCAGGCAGGAGGTCGCCCCCGGCGTCTACTGGCTGCGCATGCCGCTGCCGTTCGCACTCGACCATATCAACCTGTGGCTGCTGCGCGACCGCCTGGACGGACGCGACGGCTGGACCATCATCGATTGCGGCATCACCAACGATGTCATCAAGGGCCACTGGGAAACGATCTTCGCCAATGAGCTGGAAGGCTTGCCGGTGGTGCGCGTGCTGGTCACGCACAGCCACCCAGACCACGTCGGCCTGGCGCACTGGCTGTGCCGCCGTTTCGACGTGCGCCTGTGGATGAGCCTGGGCGACTACATGAGCGCGCGGGTGATGGGCAGCGGCACCGGGGCCGGGTCGAGTGCCGGCGGTGACGCCGCCGCCGCGCATTTCGCGCTGCACGGCCTGACCGATGCCGACAGCCAGGAAAAGCTGCGCGCGCGCAAGACCTATTACCCGTCGCTGGTGCCGGACCTGCCTACTCAGTACCGCCGCCTGATGGAGGGCGACACGGTGCGCATCGGCACCGACCCCGCCACTTCGGCCTGGCGCGTGATCACCGGCTTCGGCCATTCGCCCGAGCACGTGGCGCTGTATAACGCCGCCACCAATGTGCTGGTCTCCGGCGACATGGTGCTGCCGCGCATCTCGACCAATGTCAGCGTGTTCGACATGGAACCCGAGGCCAATTCGCTGCAGCTCTACCTGGATTCGCTGGGCAAGTACGAGCCGCTGCCGCAGGACGTGCTGATCCTGCCGTCGCACGGCCGCCCCTTCCGCAACCTGCATACCCGCATCATGCAGCTGCGCGAACACCATGCCGACCGCCTCGCCGAAACGCTGGAGGCGTGCCGCGCAAAACCCTGCAGCGCGCACGACATCGTCAGCGTGATCTTCAAGCGCCAGTTCGACATCCACCAGATGACCTTCGCCATGGGCGAGTCGCTGGCCCACCTGCACTGCCTGTGGCACCGCGGCGAGCTGGTGCGCGAAACCGGCGACGACGGCGTGATCCGCTTCCGCGCCGCCTGATCGTCTTAGCGCCTCAGTTGGCGGCCGCCAGCGCCGCCAGGTAGCGCACCCCGTCGACGGCGCGGCTGCCGTACCACGACAGCATCTCGCCGTCGACCAGCAGCACCGGCTTGCCGAGCTGGCGCTCGAGTGCGTCGGCATGGTCTTCGGTAAAGCGGTAGGGCTCGGTCGACAGCAGCACCAGGTCGAGCTCGCGCACCAGCGCATCGCTCCAGCGGAAGCTGGGATAGCGCTCGCCGGGCGCATTGGGACGGCTGCAGTCTCCGCCTGCGCAGGCCTGCATGGTGTCCGCGCCGCCGGGCCAGGTCTGCCAGTTGGCCAGCGCCAGCATGCGACTGATATAGGTGTCGCGCGACACCGTCATCCACGGGTCCTGCCAGATCGCATAGAGCACGCGGCGCGCCGGCCACGGCCGCATGCGGATGGCATCCAGTTGCGCCTGCAGCGCCGCGCACAGCGCCTCGGCCTCGGCATGGCAGCCGAAGATCCCGCCCAGCAGCCGGTACAGCCCGAGGTTGTCCTCGGGCGCGCACGGATGGGTGACGATCACGTTGGGCACGAAGCCGCGGATCTCGTCGACAGTCTCGCGCCGGTTCTCATCGATATTGACCACCACATGCGTGGGCGCCAGTTCGCGCAGCCGCGCCACCTTGACGTCCTTGGTGCCGCCCACCTTGGGCACCGCGCGCACCGCCGGTTCCGGATGGATGCAGAAGCCCGTGCGCGCGACCATCTGCCGCGCCAGCCCGAGCGCGAACAGCAGTTCGGTCACCGACGGTACCAGCGAGGCAATCCGCACCACGCCGGTGGCGGCGGCATGCTGCTGGCCGATGGCGTCGCGCCACATCTCAGGGCTCCCGGAATGCGTCGGCACGGCGCGGCTTGCGCGGCGCGCCCGCGGCGAGCGTGTCGTACAGCCAGCGCGGCATCACGTGCAGCAGCGCCGCCACCACGCCCATCGGCCACGGGATCACGCGGAAGCGCCGGCCCGCCGCGATCACGCGCACGGCCTTGCGCGCGAATACCTCGGCATCGGTCAGGAACGGCATGCGGTACGGGTTGTGCGCGGTCATCGGCGTGCGGATATAGCCCGGCGCGATCGTGACCACGCGGATGCCGTGCCCGCGCTGCTCCAGCCGCAGGCTTTCGAGCAGCTTGATCACCGCCGACTTGGAGGCACTGTAGGCCCCGGCCCCCGGCAGCCCGCGCACGCCGGCCACGCTGGCAATCCCCACCAGCGTGCCGCGCCGGCCGAAATGCCCGGGCTCGCGCGCCTGCATCGCATGCAGGAAGGGCTGGAAGGTGGTCAGCACCCCGAACCAGTTGGTGTCCATGACCTGGCGGAACGCGTCCAGGTCCTCGCGCTCGCTGGCGACGGTCCCGACCGAAACCCCGGCATTGGCGATCACCACATCCGGGCAGCCGAACTGGCCGAGGAAGTCTTCCGCGGCGCGCGCCATCGCCTCGGCATCGCGCACGTCGGCGCCATAGACGCGCACCGCGCCCGGGTTGGGCAAGGTGGCCACGAACTGGTGCAATGCGTCCTCGCGCCGCGCCACCAGGCCAAGGATGGCGCCCTGCGCGGCGTATTCGCGCGCGAGCGCCTGGCCCAGGCCGCTGGAGGCGCCGGTGAGGAAGACTTTGAGGGGACGCATAAAAGCGAAGGCGGTAGGAAATAAAAAACGGCTGGTACAGGATACCAGCCGTTTGGCGAACCACGGGTCTTTGCCCCCTGCCTGGGCACTCCCTCTCCCGCTGGGAGAGGGTTGGGGTGAGGGCGGGAATATCGACGAAGTACAGCGCGTCGGTGTGCCAGGGCCTGCCCTCACCCCCTGCCCCTCTCCCGCAAGCGGGAAAACCCCGCCGCAATCAAAGCTTTTTCGCCTTGATCTGCTCCACCAGGTAATCCATGGTCTGCACCGCGCCCTGCTTGTTGCCGGCGATCGACGGCGAGGTCACGTACTTGCCCTGCACCACCACGGTCGGCACGCCGTCGATCTTGTAGGCGTCGGCGATCTTGTTGGCGCGCTGCGAGTTGGTCGTCACCGTGAACGAGTTGTACGCATCCAGGAAGGCCTTGCGGTCGACGCCGTTCTTGGCCATGAAATCGGCGATCTCGTTGGTGTCGGTCAGGCGCTTGCGGTCCACGTGGATGGCGCTGAAGACCTTGTTGTGCATGGCGTCGAGCTTGCCGATGGCTTCCAGCGCGTAGAAGATCTTGGTGTGCGGGAGCAGGTCGTCGCGGAACGCGACCGGCACGCGCTTGAACACCACGTTGCCGCCCTGCTTCTTGACCCAGGCTTCCAGGTCCGGCTCGAACTCGTAGCAGTGCGGGCAGCCATACCAGAAGAACTCGGTCACCTCGATCTTGCCCGCCGCGACCGGCTGGGGTGTCTTCAGGACCTGGTACTCCTTGCCTTCGGTGGGTGCCGCCTGCGACGGGGCGGACATCAGCAGGCCGCCCACGGCGGCGAACATGGCGAACAGTGCGGCGAGTTTTTTCATATCAGGACGGCCTTGCGGTTTGGACGATGAGCGTATGACAGCGGCGGCGGCACCCGGTTCATCGGCGCGCCCGCCGCTTCTGGCAGGAACCTGTTGCTGCGGTGTTGCGGCGGTTACCGGGTATTAAGCGGTGCCGCCTACTGCTTGGTAAAGCGGATCACCGAGGCCTCGAAACCGGACGACTGCAGCCGGTCGCGTGCCTTGTTCATGTCTTCGATGCGGTTGAACGGCCCCAGGCGCACCCGGTACATCTTGACGCCGTTGACGTCACGCTCGGTGATGCGGGCCTCGAAGCCCTGCATCGCCAGGTTGGCCTTCTGGCGGTCGGCGTCGTCCGACGAGCGGAACGCGCCCACCTGCAGCAGGTAGCCCACCTTGTGCGCGTCGGCCTGGGCGATCTCGGCGATCGGGTCCGACACCGGCTTCTCGGCGGGCTTGGTCGCGAGCGGCTTGTCAGCCGGCTTCTCGACGGGCTTGTCCAGCGGCTTGTCCAGCGGCTTCTCCGTCGGGCGGGTCGCCACCGGCGGCTGGCCGTTCTGCTTGGGCTCCGGCTCCGGCGCCTGGCCCACCGGCTTGGCCGGGGTCTTGCTCCACAGCGGCTTGTTCGGGTCGCTCGGGCCTTCGTCGGCGCGCTGGGCCGGGGCCGGCAGCTGGCTGGTGACGTTGCCGGGCTCGCTCGGCCGGGGGGCGTGTTTCTGCTGGAACGGCGTCGGCGACTTGGTGATGTACAGGGCGACCACCACGGCGATGGCCAGCCCGACGATCAGCCCGAGCACCAGGCCCAGGAACGTACCGCCGCGCTGCTGGCTGCGACGGACATTGCGCGACTCGCGCTTGCGTTGCTGTTGCATGAAGTCCTCTTCGGTGATGCCGGGATTATAGAGCCAGTGCCGCCGCCGGCCGCACTGGATCGCCCCCGGGGCCGGCGAGTGCCGGGCGCCGGCTGCTTGCTTACATGCGGCGCGGGGCGGACACCCCGATCACCGCCAGGCCGTTGCGCAGCACCTGGCGCGTGGCCGCTAGCAGCGCCAGGCGGGCGCGCTTGACGGCTTCGTCGTCGACCAGCACGCGGTCGGCGTTGTAGAAGGCGTGGAAGTCGCCGGCCAGGTCGCGCAGGTAGAACGCCACCGCGTGCGGCGCCAGTTCTGACGCGGCGGCCGCCAGCATGTCCGGGAACTCGGCCAGGCGCTGTCCCAGCGCCAGCGCCTGGGCACTGGCCTCGGCGCCGGTCACGGCGGCCAGGTCGGCGCCGGCCAGCTCGGCCAGGCGGGCTTCCCAGTCCGCGCCGCCCCACGACTCGAAGATCGAGCAGATGCGGGCATGGGCGTACTGGACGTAGTACACCGGGTTCTCGTCGTTCTGCTTGAGCGCCAGGTCGACATCGAACACGAACTCGGTATCGGCCTTGCGCGACAGCAGGAAGAAGCGCACCGCGTCGCGGCCGCGCGTGAAGTGCGCGGGCCAGTCCGCCACGCCGCCGTCCAGGCAGCCGCGAATGGTCTCGTCGCCACCGTTGGACCATTCGATCAGGTCGCGCACGGTGACGTAGGAGCCGGCGCGCTTGGAGATCTTGACCTCCTCGCCGTTCTTCATCACGGTGACCATCTTGTGCAGCACGTAGTCGGGATAGCCCTGCGGGATGCCCATGTCCAGGCCCTGCAGGCCGGCGCGCACGCGCGCAATGGTGCCGTGGTGGTCGCTGCCCTGCACGTTGATGACCTTGGTGAAGCCGCGCTCCCACTTGGTGGTGTGGTAGGCCACGTCCGGCACGAAGTAGGTATAGGTGCCGTCGCTCTTCTTCATCACGCGGTCCTTGTCGTCGCCGTCGTCGGTGGTGCGCAGCCACAGCGCGCCCTCGCTCTCGTAGGTCTTGCCTTTACCGATCAGCGACTGCACCGCGGCGTCGACGCGGCCGTCGCTGTACAGCGACGACTCCAGGTAGTAGCGGTCGAACTTGACGCCGAAGGCCTGCAGGTCGATGTCCTGCTCGTTGCGCAGGTAGGTCACGGCGAACTTGCGGATCGAGTCGATGTCCTCGACGTTGCCCGACGCGGTCACCGGTTCGCCGTCGGAGGCGCTGACGGTCTTGCCGGCGAGGAAGTCGGCGGCGATGTCGGCGATGTAGTCGCCGTTGTAGGCGGCCTCGGGCCAGCTGGCATCGCCCGGCTTCAGGCCGCGCGCGCGCGCCTGCACCGACAGCGCCAGGGTCTGGATCTGCACGCCGGCGTCGTTGTAGTAGAACTCGCGGTGCACGTGCCAGCCCTGCCACGACAGCAGGTTCGCGAGCGCATCGCCCAGCGCCGCCTGGCGGCCGTGGCCGACGTGCAGCGGGCCGGTCGGGTTGGCCGAGACGAACTCCACCAGCACCTGGCCATGCACGCCGCGCTCGCGCGCGCCGTAGTGGTCGCCCTGGCCCAGCACCGCGCGCAGCACGTCGGCCTTGGCCGCCGGCGTCAGGCGCAGGTTGATGAAGCCGGGGCCGGCGATCTCCATGGTCGCGACCAGCTCCTGCGCGCGCGCATCGGCCTGCACCGCGGCGACGATGCGCTGCGCCAGCTCGCGCGGATTGCTCTTGAGCGCGCGCGCGACCTGCATCGCGACATTGCAGGCGAGGTCGCCATGGGCGGCCACCTTGGGCCGCTCGAAGGTGACCGCGGGCAAGGTGGCATCGGCCGGGGCGAGCGCACGCACGGCATCGGTGAACGCGGCGGCAAGATTGGAGGTCTGAACAGGCAGCATGGATGTCGGAAGCCCTGTGGGCTGGTATTCAGGCGCAGACCCCGCGGGCCGCGCCGGTGCCACGAACGCAGCAAGTGACGGCGAATCAACGCCGCGCCGCGTGCCAGGCATGGGAATCGGGAACGCGCAATTTTATCAGGTGCTATGCTGACATCATGCGCAAGGACGGCCACGGACCACAATCCGCCCCGGCGGCCGCCCCACACCGTGCCCGAACCGGCGCGGCATCCCGCCCCGGGGACGCCGCCCCACCGTTCCCCGTGAAAGGAAAAACCATCATGCTGATCACCTTCAAATCCCACGCCGCGCAGGACCTGATCATGATGAAGGATCTGGCCGTGACGCTCCTGGGCATCATCGGCAAGCATCTCGGGGAACGGGGGGTGATCACTGTCGAAGAACTGCCGCACGCGATCCACAGGCTCGAAGCAGCCGTGGCCGATGCGCGCCGCGCGCATCCTGCCGACACCGCGGTCGAGGCCCGGCCCGAGGCCGACGAAGAAGAGGAAGAGCCGCTGCACCTGGGACAGCGCGCCTATCCCTTCCTCGACATGCTGCGCGCCTCGCAGCGCGAAGGGGCCAATGTTCTCTGGGGGGTCTGAACCGTCTGCGGGCCGCAAGACGCTGAGCGCCGCTGCGCGCCGGTCCACCGCCCGCGGATAAAAAAACACCCGGCACCACCGTTGGCGGCCGGGCTTCCGGACGAGGGTTCCGGAAAGGGGGGAATTCCGGCGGAGCCCGGCTGGCGCGCCAGGCGGGCCTCCGCGTCAGGTCATTTCTGCTGAATCCGCGCGGCTATTCCTCATCGGCATGGTGCCGGCCATTGGCCAGCAGCAGCCCGATCACCGCGCCGACAGCGGCGGCGATCGCCACCGCCTTCAGCGGGGATTCGGCCACGCGGTGCTGGGCCTGCACCACCGCGCCATCCATGCGTTCGCGCGCGCGCATCATGCCGTCGGCGGTCTGGGCGCGCAGGCGATGCGCCATGTCGCTGGCGCGTTCGCGCAGGCGGTGGCCTGCCTGCAGGCTCTCGGCAGAGCCCTCGCGAGCCAGCACCTGGATGGTGTGCTCGAGTTGCGAGATCAGCGACTTGACTTCGCTGGACACCGGCGCCGCAGCCTCGCGCGTATCGCGCGCGGCATGCTTGATATGGCGGATCGCACTGTCGGCACTGTCGGACAGGTGGTTCAGTTCCTTCCGGACTTTAGGGTTCTGCGTCAGCATACGGTCTCCTCAGGTTCGGGTCGACGAGGGCGTGATACCGGCTTGCGCCGGCTTCATCGTCCCCTGCGAACGAGTCCCATCACCGCGGCGACCAGCGCCACGACCAGGAAGATGAAGAACAGGATCTTGGCGATTTCCACGGCGCCGGCAGCAATTCCGCCGAAGCCGAAAATCGCGGCGATCAGGGCGATGACAAAAAATACGAGTGCATATTGCAGCATGGCTAGGCTCCCGAAGATTTCGGACCAGGCCAGGCGCCCTGGCTGGGCCCATGTGAGGCTTGCGCCAACGGGTGCAAGCTCATAGCCTCATCGTAGAAAGCCACGCTTCGTGCCAATACCGACAGGCAGCCGATTCCGCTGTCAGCCAAGTCCTACAACGCCTGCCGGGCGCCACGCAGGCACTGCGCAGCGCGCGCAACCGGGCTGAGGTGCTGGCGCGAAGCGCGACCCGGAAGCCGGCGCCGGGTTGACCCATGGCGGTCGATGTGATTCCATGGGCCCTCCCTTGGCGCCGCGGCGGGCGAGCGCGCCTTCTCGATAGGAATTGCCCCATGTTCAAGCAGTCATTTCTCCCTCACACGCTGCTGCTCGCGGGCGGCATCCTGCTGACCCTGGCGGTGCTGGTGGCGTCGGAAACCGGCAATATCCGCCTGCGCGAAAGCTATACCGACGTGATCCGCTCGCAGCGCCTGCAGACCGAGCTGGCCGCGCTCAACGGCGAGCTGGTCAATGCCGAGGCCGGCCAGCGCGGCTTCCTGCTGACCGGCAAGGAAAGCTACCTGGAGCCGTACTACAAGGCCCTGCCGCGCATCGCCGAGCTGATGGCGCAGATCCGCGCAGGCTACGCCAATGACCCGGAGGGCCTGAAGCAGTTCGGCGATACCTCCAAGCTGGTCAACAGCAAGCTCAACGAGATGGCGCTGACGCTGGTGTACGGCAAGCGCGACCTGGAAGTGGCGCTGGACCTGATCCGCACCGACTACGGCAAGCAGACCATGGACAACGCGCGCCGCGGGCTCGACCAGCTGCAGGCGCGCGAGGCCGGCGCGGTCTCGCACCGGCTCGAGGGCGCCGAGAACGACGTGCAGCTGTCGCGCTACGGCATCGGCCTGCTCACGGCGATCAACATCATCCTGCTGATGGCGGTCGGCATCGGGCACGCCAAGCGGCTGGCAATGGCCGAGGCGGTACGCACCCAGCTGGAAGAGGAAAGCGTGCGGCTGGACCGCAAGGTGCGCGCGCGCACGCGCCAGCTGTCGGCGCTGGCGGGCCACCTGCAGCGCGTGACCGAAGACGAGAAGACCCGGCTCGCGCGCGAACTGCATGACGAACTGGGCGCGATCCTGACCGCGATCAAGCTGGACCTGCACTGGGTGCGCCGCAAGGTACAGGCGGACCAGCCGGTGGCGGCCGAGCGCCTGACGCGCGTGATGCTGCACGTGGACCAGGGCATCCAGATCAAGCGCCGCCTGATCGAGGACCTGCGCCCCACCGTGCTGCTCAACCTTGGCCTGCGCGCCGCGGTGTGCCAGCTGGTCGAGGAGGTGGGCGCGCGCAACAACTGGCAAACCCAGGTCAGCGTGCCCGAAGACCTGCCGGCGCTGCGCGACGAAGCCGCGATCGCGCTGTACCGGATCGTGCAGGAATCGCTGACCAATGCCAGCAAGTACTCCGAGGCCAGGCATGTCGAGGTATCGCTGGCGTGCCAGGGCGAACTGCTGACGCTGACCGTGCGCGACGACGGCAAGGGGTTGCCGCCCGACTTCGATGCCGGCAGCACGGCCGGCCACCACGGACTGTTGGGGATGGAGCAGCGCGTCACCGCGCTGGGCGGCAGCATGCAGATCGATTCGTCACCGGATGCCGGGGTACGGATCCGGATCGAGGTACCGCTGACCGCCTCGGTGCTGGCGCCGGCCGAAGAGCCGGAGAGCGCGGAGCCGGCGCGCGCCTGAGCGCCCAGGATGCCTTATACGCCCTGAATGCCGTGAGCGCTTCAGGGCTGCGGCGCGGCGTGCTCCTCGATCACGCGGAACACCTGCTCCAGCTCCAGGGACTTGTCGAAAAAGTAGTCGGCACCCGCCTCGGCGCACTGGCGCCGGTACATCTCGAGCTGGGCATGGTTGGTGTAGACGATGCGCACCGTGCCGTTGTTGGCGCGCTGCATGGCACGCAGCACATTGATGCCGTTACCCTGGCGCAGCTGCAGGTCGACGATGGCTACGTCGTACGTGCCGGCGGCAAGCAGGCGCAGGGCCATGGCTTCGGTATCCGCCCAGTCGACGTTCTCGACAAACGGGAAATCCTTCAGGTATTCAAGCAGCATGCCGCGCAGGACCGCCGAATCTTCAATCAGCAGCACGTTCAGCGCCCGGTAGGAAGTGTTCGAATCCTGCTCCGACATATTGTGTATTGCGGTCCCTTCCGGGGCGACCCGCGCGGGGCCGCGATTGAACTGCTATTCCACCAGGCCGTTCTTGATCGCGTAGTAGGTCAGGTCGGCGTTGGTCTTCATGCCCATTTTCTCCAGGATGCGCGAACGGTAGGTACTGACGGTCTTGACGCTGAGGAACAGCTCGTCGGCGATCACCGACACCGACTGCCCGCGCGACAGCTTGCAGAAGATCTGGAACTCGCGCTCGGACAGCATCTGGTGCACCGGCTGCTCGGTCGGCTTGTCGAGCCCCCCGATCAGCAGGTCGGCCACCGTGGCGCTGACGTAGCGGCGGCCCTGCGCCACCGTGCGGATCGCCTTGACCAGGTCGTCGGGTGCGCTTTCCTTGGTCAGGTAGCCGGATGCGCCGGCACGGATCAGGTTGATCGCGTACTGGTCTTCCGGGTACGTCGACAGGATCAGCACCGGCAGGTCGGGCTTGCGCTGGCGGATCAGCTTGAGCACGTCGATGCCGTTGCGGTCCGGCATCGAGATGTCCAGCACCAGCACGTCGAACTCGGCATCGCGCAGCTGCGCCATGACTTCGTCGCCACTGCCGGCCTCGCCGGTTACCTGGATATCGGGTTCTTCGGAAATGAACTGACGCAGCCCGGCACGCACAATCTCGTGGTCGTCGGCGATCAGGACGCGGATCATGTGGGGCTCCACGGGTTTATCGGACCGGCACTTTGGCCCGGTGCACGTCGGGTGCAGGCGGAACCGCTTGCGATGTTGTCATTGTAGTGCCGCGCGCGGGCGCGGGCTGTCGGTGTCAGGCTGACAATGCGGCGTGGCGGCAAGGCCGGCCGCGGGCACGTTGTGGCTGCCGCAAAAGCAAAGCGGGACGGATCAGATCCGTCCCGCTTTGCTGCGGCGCGTCAGGCCCGTGAACATCCCTGGAGGGGGCCCGGCGCGGCCTGCACCGGTAGAGGCTGTGGCTAGTACTGCAAGCGACTACCCGGGTGCTTACTGCGCTTTCGCGCCAGCTTCCGCGCCGGCGCTCACGCCCACGTTCGCGTCGGCCTTCGACTTCTTGGTCGACTTGGCGGCGTGCTTGCCATGCTTGGCCTTGCTGCCGGCCTCTGCCTTGGCCGAGCCGGTGGCGTCGGCGGCGGTGCCCACGCCCTTGTCGACGGCGGCGCCCGCGGTCGACAGGCCCTTGTCAGCCGCCGTGCCCGCCGCCGAGAGGCCCTTGTCGGTGGCCGCGCCGGCGGTCGACAGGCCCTTCTCGGCCGCGCCCGCGGCACCCGTTGCGGCGCCGCCGACGGCGTTCAGGCCACCCTGCGCCGCCGCAGCGGGCGCGGGCGTGGTCACCGAGGCACCGACATCGGCCTTGGCGCCGACGGCGCCGCCGGTGCCCTGGGCCATGGCCAGCGAGGAAGCCGCGGCGATCGACAGTGCGGACAGGGAGAGCAGCAGTTTCTTCATGGACAGACTCCTTTCAGGATGCCCCACGGCGAAACATTCGCCGCGGTGATCACGCTGGTGATTGCGTGTATCGAGCCCTCAGTCTAGGGAGCCGGACTGCGCCGGTCTGTGAGCAGTTGAAAGGCACTGTAAGGAGTTGTGAGGCGGCCCGCACGCCACGTCAGCGGCGCTGTGCCGGCCGTCCGCTGCGCTTTTCCTGCCGCATCAACGGGCTGGCGGCGGCGCACCGCCGCCGCCGCTGCCGCCCGGGCGTCGCACCCGGTTACAGGTTGGGTGCCAGCGCGCGCGCCAGCGCGGCGCGGTCTTCGTGGCGGCGTGCCGCCATGTCGTCGAGCTGGTCCTGGCCGATCTTGCCGATGGTGAAGTAGGTCGACGCGGGATGCGCCAGGTAGAAGCCGCTGACCGAGGCCGCCGGCGTCATCGCCAGCGATTCGGTAATGCCCATGCCGATCTCGGCCGCGTCGAGGAATTCGAACATCGGCCCCTTGACGGTGTGCTCCGGGCAGGCCGGATAGCCGGGCGCCGGACGGATGCCGCGGTATTTCTCGGCGATCAGCTCGTCGTTGCTCAGGGTCTCGGCGGCGTCATAGCCCCACAGGTCCTTGCGCACGCGCTCGTGCAGGCATTCGGCGAAGCCCTCGGCCAGGCGGTCGGCCAGCGCCTTGAGCATGATCGCGCTGTAGTCGTCGTGATCGGCCTCGAACTGGGCCTCCTTCTTGTCGACGCCCAGGCCCGCGGTCACGGCGAAGATGCCGACATAGTCGGCGATGCCGCTGTCCTTCGGTGCGACAAAGTCCGCAAGACAGCGATTGGGCCGGCGCACGCCGTCGACCACCGGGCGCTCGCTCTGCTGGCGCAGGTTGTGCCAGGTCAGCGCGACCTTGCTGCGGGTCTCGTCGGTGTAGATCTCGATATCGTCGTCGTTGACGGTGTTGGCCGGCAGCAGCGCGATCACGCCGTTGGCGGCGAGCCAGCGGCCCTGGATCAGCCGCGACAGCATCGCCTTGCCATCCGAGAACACCTTGCGCGCCGACTCGCCGACGATCTCGTCGTTGAGGATGTCGGGGAATTTGCCGGCCAGGTCCCAGGTCTGGAAGAACGGGCCCCAGTCGATGTAGTTGGCCAGTTCGGCCAGGTCGTAGTTGCGGAACACGCGGCGGCCGATGAACTTCGGCTTCGGCGGCACGTAAGTGCTCCAGTCGATCGGCGTCTTGTTGGCGCGCGCCTGCGCCAGCGTCACCATCGGCGTGGCCTTCTTGTTGGCGTGCTGGGTGCGGATGCGCTCGTAGTCGCTCTTCAGCTCGTCCAGGTACCTGGCCGCGCCTTCGTCGGACAGCAGGCTCGACGCCACGCTGACCGAGCGCGAGGCGTCGGGCACGTACACCACCGGGCCCTCGTAGTTGGGCGCGATCTTGACCGCGGTATGCACGCGCGAAGTGGTGGCGCCGCCGATCAGCAGCGGGATCTTCTTCACGCGGAAGTAGTCGTCGCGCTGCATCTCGGACGCGACGTAGGCCATCTCTTCCAGCGACGGCGTGATCAGCCCCGACAGACCGACGATGTCCGCGCCCTCGACCTTGGCCTTGGCCAGGATCTCGTTGCACGGGACCATCACGCCCATGTTGACCACTTCGAAGTTATTGCACTGGAGCACAACCGAGACGATGTTCTTGCCGATGTCGTGCACGTCGCCCTTCACGGTGGCGATCACGATCTTGCCGCGCGCCTTGACGTCGCCACCGGCCTCGGCCAGCAGGCGCTTCTCTTCCTCGATGAAGGGCAGCAGGTGCGCCACCGCCTGCTTCATCACGCGCGCGCTCTTGACCACCTGCGGCAGGAACATCTTGCCGGCGCCGAACAGGTCGCCGACGATGTTCATGCCATCCATCAGCGGGCCTTCGATCACCTCGATCGGGCGGCCGCCGCGCGCCGCCACCTGCTGGCGCACTTCTTCGGTGTCCTCGACGATGAAGGTGGTGATGCCGTGCACCAGCGCGTGCGCCAGGCGCTCGCCCACCGGCACCGGCTGCTCGGGCGTACCGCGCCAGGCCAGGTTTTCTTCCTTCTTCGCGCCGCCGCCCTTGTAGCGATCGGCGATTTCCAGCAGGCGGTCGGTGGAATCCTCGCGGCGGTTCAGCACCACGTCTTCGACGCGCTCGCGCAGTTCGGGATCGAGCTGGTCATACACGCCGAGCTGGCCGGCGTTGACGATGCCCATGTCCATGCCGGCGCCGATCGCGTGGTACAGGAACACGGTGTGGATGGCCTCGCGCACCACGTCGTTGCCGCGGAACGAGAACGACACGTTGGAGACGCCGCCGCTGACCTTGGCGTACGGCAGGTTCTGCTTGATCCAGCGCGTGGCCTCGATGAAGTCCACGGCATAGTTGTTGTGTTCCTCGATGCCGGTCGCGACCGCGAAGATGTTCGGGTCGAAGATGATGTCTTCCGGCGGGAAGCCGACTTCATTGACCAGGATGTCGTAGCTGCGCTGGCAGATCTCGGTCTTGCGCGCGAAGGTATCGGCCTGGCCCTTCTCGTCGAAGGCCATCACCACGCTGGCGGCGCCGTAGCGGCGGATCAGCTCGGCATGGTGGCGAAACTGCTCCTCGCCCTCCTTCAGCGAGATCGAGTTGACCACCGGCTTGCCCTGCACGCATTGCAGGCCGGCCTCGATCACCTCCCACTTGGACGAATCCAGCATGATCGGCACCCGCGCGATGTCGGGCTCGGACGCGATCAGGTTCAGGAACCGGACCATCGCGGCCTTCGAGTCCAGCATGGCCTCGTCCATGTTGATGTCGATGATCTGCGCGCCGTTCTCGACCTGCTGGCGCGCCACCGCCAGCGCCTCGTCGAACTGGCCGTTCAGGATCATCCGCGCGAAGGCCTTGGAGCCGGTCACGTTGGTGCGCTCGCCGACGTTGACGAACAGCGTGTCGTCGTCGATGGTGAAGGGCTCGAGGCCGGACAGGCGCATCGGGCGCGGGGGCAGTTTGTTCTCGCTCATGTTGTCAGGCTCTCGGGCTCAGGCGGCGTCGCGGTACTGGCCGGGCCAGCTGCGGGGTTTCTTGTCGGCCACGCGCTGGGCGATGGCGGCGATATGCTCGGGCGTGGTGCCGCAGCAGCCGCCCACCAGGTTCACCAGCCCGGAGGCGGCGAACTCTTCCACCAGCGCCGACGTGACCTCGGGGGTTTCATCGAAGCCCGTGTCGCTCATCGGGTTCGGCAAACCCGCGTTCGGATAGCACGACACCGCGGCGTCGCAGATCTTGGCCAGCTCGGCGATATACGGACGCATCAGCGTGGCGCCCAGCGCGCAGTTCAGGCCGAAGGTAACCGGGCGCGCATGGCGCAGGCTGTTCCAGAATGCCTCGACGGTCTGGCCCGACAGGATCCGGCCCGAGGCATCGGTCACGGTGCCCGAGATCATCACCGGCACGCGCTCGCCGGTGTCCTCGAACAGCTGGTCGATGGCGAACAGCGCGGCCTTGGCGTTGAGCGTGTCGAAGATGGTCTCGACCAGGAACACGTCGGCGCCGCCTTCGAGCAAGGCCTTGCCCTGTTCGTAGTACGACTCGCGCAGCTCTTCGAAGGTGACGTTGCGCGCGCCGGGGTCGTTCACGTCGGGCGAGATGCTGGCGGTCTTGGGCGTGGGGCCGAAGGCGCCGGCGACGAAGCGCGGCTTGTCGGGCGTGCTGTACTTGTCGCAGGCGGCACGCGCCAGGCGCGCGGCCTCGACGTTCATCTCGTACGCCAGCCCGGCCATCTTGTAGTCTTCCTGCGCCACGCGGGTGGCGCCGAAGGTATTGGTCTCGATCAGGTCGGCGCCCGCGGCCAGGTATTGCTCGTGGATCTCGCTGATGACCTGCGGGCGCGTCAGCAGCAGCAGTTCGTTATTGCCCTTCACGTCCACCTTGTGCTCGGCGAAGCGCGTGCCGCGATAGTCGGCCTCGCTCAGCTTGTAGCGCTGGATCATGGTGCCCATGGCGCCATCCAGGATCAGGATGCGTTCTTGCAGCAGCCGGGGCAACTCGGCAGCCCGGGTGTAGGGGCGCGGTGCGGCCGCGCGGGATTCAGGGGCACTCATGGCGGGGACTCTGGAAAGGCGGGGCCGGCGGAGCTTCGACGGTAGGCCGCGGTGGCCGATGGCGGCCAAAGAGGTGCGATTTTATCAGGTGTATCAAGGCCTTGCGGGCGCCGTCGGTTGCCTGCCGGACGCTCCGGCGCCTACACTGAGAGACGTAAACATCACCGTCAGGCGGCCCGCGCCGCGCCTCTTCCGACCATGCAACACCTGTCCCCGACCGACGCCCACGCCTTGCTGGCGCAATCGCCCGAGACGCTCTTCATCGACTGCCGCAGCGAGATGGAATACCTGTTCGTCGGCCATCCCAAGGGCGCGCACAACGTGCCCTGGAACGACGGCCCCGACTGGGAGGTCAACCCGCATTTCGTGCAGATGGTGAAGAAGCTCGCCGGGCAGGCGTCGGCGCGGCCGGTGCTGCTGATCTGCCGCAGCGGCAACCGCTCGTCCGCCGCGGCACGTGCGCTCGAGGGCGCAGGTTTCTCCAACGTCCGCTTTGTGCTGCACGGCTTCGAGGGCGACCTCGACGCGGAACGCCACCGCAACACGCTCAACGGCTGGCGCCACGACGGGTTGCCGTGGGAGCAGTACTGAGCCATCGCACTCGGCAAGAACGCAAAAGCCCGCCGAAGCGGGCTTGATCCTCGTTGCGAAACCGGGCGCGCGGCGGCTCGGGGCGCCCGCCCGGCGTGGCCGCTCAGTGCATTACCAGCGGGTGCGTCATCACGTTGTCGAACTTGCCGAGGAAGTCATCGACCTCCTCCACCGACGGCTCGCTTTCGATCAGCCGCTTCACATCCGCACGGAAGCTCTCGGCAAGCTGGCCGCCGAGGAAAATCTCGCGCTTCAGGTTCTTGTCGACGATTTCGTAGCCGCCGAACTCAAGCGGGGCTTGCTCGACATCCGCACCGAACTCGACGATGCAGTAGTTGTCGCTGTTGTAGATCATTTGCATGGCACACCTCCTGGGCGTCATGGATGGGCGGCTCGCCCTTGTGGTTCTTGCCTCAGTTGTTGCCATGAGGGGGCGCCGCGGCTTTACCTCCAAACTTGGGGTGACCGGCGGGAAATCAAGTTATTGGGTGCCTGTCACCACGTTGCCACGATTTTCTGCCTTACATGAATTGGGCATCGGCCAATGCAACAAGTTTCTTGAGCCTGGAACATCAGTGTGTTGCTTGTCACGGAACGTCGCACTGGCCCCCACATGCGGCACTCCCCAGGAAGGCGTCCAGCGCGGCGTGGAAGCGTTCCGGCTGCTCCACGTGCACCAGGTGCGCCGCTTGCGGCACCACCTCGAGCCGCGACCCGGCGATCGCCGCGGCAATGCTCTGTGCCATTGCCACGGTGGCGCCCTGGTCCTGCTCGCCCGCTACTACCAGCGTAGGACAATGAATGCGGGAAAG
This sequence comes from Cupriavidus alkaliphilus, assembly GCF_900094595.1. GTDB lineage: Bacteria > Pseudomonadota > Gammaproteobacteria > Burkholderiales > Burkholderiaceae > Cupriavidus > Cupriavidus alkaliphilus. The sequence continues at coordinate 28,105 of NZ_FMAD01000010.1, forward strand.
CGCGCCCGCCAGGTCGAAAGCCATGATGGCCTCGGCCACACCCACGTATCCACGTACCGGAGTCGCCACCAACGTGTCGCGGATACGCAACACTTCGTCGGGATGTGACGCATGAAACGCCGGCGTCAGCCAGCGCCCGAGAGTGGCATCGGCGAGTCCAGCCATTCCGTGGGCCTCGGCCTGGCCGATGCGGTTGTGCCACATCGGGTGGGCCTCCATCGGCGTCTGGCTGTTGGTCGCCACCAGCGTCAGCGAGAGCAGCCGCTCGGGATGGCGCAGCCCCATGCTCTGCCCGATCATCCCGCCGACCGAGATGCCGCAGAAGTGCGCCTGCGGGATCTGCAGCGCATCCATCACCGCGACCACGTCGTCGGCCAGACGCGTCATGGTGTAGGGGCCGAGCGGGGCATCGCTGGCGCCATGGCCGCGCAGGTCCGGGCGCACCACGCGGTAGCGGCCGGCCAGGTGCCTGGCGGTGAGGTCCCACAGGGTATGGTCGGCCGCCAGGGCATGGGCCAGGATCACCCAGGGCCCGTCGGCGCCATCCAGGCGCACGTGCAGGTCGGCGCCGTCGGCATGGATGCGGCGGGTTTCGGTGGGCGGCGTTGCAACGGTCATGGCTGGGACTCCTTTCGGTCAAAGCCTGCGTGGATCTGCGCGAACCCGCGGCGCTACGGTCCTTCCCTGCCGCGGTACACCAGGTCGATCTGGGTGCCGTCGGGCTCGGTCTGGCGCAACCGCACCGGCATCCAGCCGAGCGACTGCGCCAGCCAGACCTCGACGCGGCGCCGGTCGTTGGCGCGGCGCGGCAGCCGCACAAAGTGCTTGGCGCGCACCACGCCCTGGCCGGTGTCGACCTCGACCTCTCCAACATACTGCACTTGCATCGGTTCCACATCCCGGGTGTCGGCCACCTGGAACGATTCCGTCACTCCGGGCGTGACGTAGCGCTGGGGATTGCCGCGCACCAGCCCCACCAGTTGCAGGAAGACGCTGAAGCGGTCCTGGGCGCCGGGCGGGAACGGCGCCTGCGCGCCCGAGGCAAAGGCCACCGTGCCGGCCGCGGTGTCGATGCGCGAGGCCTCGACCTTGTTGCGACGGCGCTCTTCGTAGCGTTCTGGCAACAGCCCCTGCTCGGCCAGCGCGCCGCTGCTCTGGAAGGCAAAGCGGAACCACAGCACGCGGGTCTCGACCGCGAGCCGGTAGCGGCTGCCGTCCTGCTCCCAGCGGATCAGTCCGTCCGGGTTCTGCACGCCGTTGACGAAGCTGGCGTAATGCATGGTCGCCGAAGGGGGCGCGCTGTAGCGCACGCCGTTGACGCCGCCCTGCGGCCCGCCGGAGGGGGCCGGCGCGGCCGCGGGCGCGGCCGCGCTGCCTTCGCCGCCGCTGCCGGCAGCCATCTCGGTAGCGCCCTGCGGGCTGGTGGCAAGCGGCGGCGCCGGCTCGGGGGCGGGAGCGGGCACTTCCGGTTCAGGTTGCGGCGCCGCGGGCTTGGGCTGCGGGCGCGGTGCGCGCGCGATCGGCCGCGGCTTGGGTGGCGCCGGCGGCGCCGGCGGCGGCAACAGCACGGCTTCCAGGGTGGGGGTGTTGCTGACATCGACCGGGATCAGCGGACCGGGCATGCGCACCAGGCCCACCACCGCCAGCAGGTGGACCAGCAGCACCAGCGCAATCACAACGATCCAGCGGCGCCGGCGCCAGACGCGGGGATCCGCGCCGGGGCGGGCGGGGGGATCAGGCTTGGCCGGTTTGCCCGGCCGGGGGGGCGGCACCAAGGTAGCCGAGTTCCGATGAGAGCTGTTGGGCGATGGCGCGCACGCGGCGATCCATCGTACCGCCCCATTCTGCATCGAATATGCTTTGCGCGCCCAGCACGATCAGTCCCATGGCGAGATGGCCGTTGGCGTCGAACACCGGCATTGAGAACGCATTGATGCCCGGCAGCACCCCGCCGAGCGTGCGCGCGGCGCCGTGTGCGCGTACCTCTGCGCAGATCGCGTCGTAGTCGGCCAGCGTGTGCGGCATGTCCGGCACGCCGTCGTGGCCGCGCGCGCCCAGCTCGCGCTCGATCAGCGGCAGCGTCTGCCTGCGCGGCAGGTAGGCGCCGTAGAGCCGGCCAGTGGCGGAGTTGAGCATCGGCATCACGTCGCCCAGGCGCAGGCTGACGGTGACCGGATGGCTGGACTCCTCCCAGTGCACCACCGTGGGACCGTGGTTGCCCCACACGGCGATGCCGGCGGTCAGGTCGAGCTCGTCGCGCAGCTGCGACAGGATCGGGCGCGCCTTCTTGACCGGGTCGAGGCGGTTCAGCCCGGCCAGCCCCAGCTGCAGCGCGAACGGCCCCAGGTCATAGCGCCCGCTCACGGGGTCCTGCGCCACCGCGCCCAGCCGCATGAAGCTGACCAGGTAGCGGTGGGCCTTGGCCGGGTTCATGTCGGCGGCGGCGGCCAGGTCGCGCAGCATCATCGCGCGCGGCGATGCCGCCAGCGCCTGCAGCAGCCTGAAGCCCACCTCGATGGACTGGATGCCGGAACGCAGCTTGGCGTCTTCTTCTTCGATCTCTGACATGCGGGTGGCAGGGGTGTGCTTGCTGGCTGGGGGAGGGAAAAATCCTAGGTAAATTTACTATAGCGAAATCGATTTACCAATTTTTAAGCGCTCGGTAGACTTTCTTCGCTACAGACCTGGCCGGCGGGCGCACGTGCGGCCCGCCACACCGGGCCCCGTTTTACCATGGAGACCACCGATGCGCCCCCCTGGCTACTTCCGCCCCGTTCTTGCCGCCCTGACCGCCGCGCCCCTGCTCGCCCTGCTGTGCACCGCCAGCGCCCCTGCGCGCGCCGACAACTGGCCGTCGCAGCCGATCCGCTGGGTGGTGCCCTACCCCGCCGGCGGCGGCACCGATGTGGTGGCGCGCACCGTGGCCCAGGCGATCACGCCGGCGCTGGGCAAGCAGGTGGTGATCGACAACCGGCCGGGCGCCGCCACCATCGTCGGCGCCGACGCCGTGGCGCATGCCAAGCCCGACGGCTACACCGTCCTGACCGCCGATACCGCCACGCTGGCCGCCAATCCGTCGCTGTACAAGAAGCTGCCGTACAACGCCGACAAGGATTTCGTCTATGTCGGCCAGCTGGCGCGCTTTCCGCTGGTGCTGGTGGCCAACCCGAATTTCCCCGCGCGCACGCTCAAGGAAGCGATCGACTACGCGCAGAAGCATCCGGGCAAGGTCAACTTTGCCTCGCCGGGCGCGGGCAGCCCGCACCATCTGGCGATGGAGCTGTTCATGGACCAGACCCGGGTCAAAATGACGCACGTGCCCTACAAGGGCGCCGCACCGGCGGTGCAGGACCTGCTGGCAGGGCAGGTCGACCTGATGTTCCTGGACCTGGCCTCGGGCCAGCAGAACGTACAGGCCGGCAAGCTGCGCGCGCTGGGTGTGGCCACCCCCAAGCGCCTCACCGTGCTGCCCGGTGTACCCACCGTCGCCGAAGGCGGCGTGGCCGGCTTCGAGGCCTACGCCTGGCAAGGCATGGTGGCGCCGGCCGGTACGCCCAAGGCCGTGGTCGCGCGGCTGAATGCCGAGCTGGTCAAGGCGCTGAAGACGCCCGAGGTGCAGAAGAAGCTGGAAGGCGTGGGCGTCGAAGCGGTGTCGAGCACGCCCGAGGAATTCGCCAGCTACGCGCGCGCCGAGGCCGAGCGCTGGGGCAAGCTGATCAAGGCCAAGGGCATCACGGTCGACTGAGCGGCGCGCGCGCCGCGTTAGACTAGCGCCCATTGCGCCTGCCCCGGCAGGCGCCCCCGATCCCTACCGTATCCCATGAAACTCGCAACCCTGAAGGACGGTTCGCGCGACGGCCAGCTGGTGGTCGTGTCGCGCGACCTGAAGACCGCGCACTTCGCCACCGACATCGCCGGCAAGCTGCAGACCGTGCTCGACGACTGGCAGTTCTACGCGCCGCAGCTGCAGGACCTGTACGACGCGCTCAACGGCGGCCGCGCCCGGCATCCGTTTGCGTTCGCGCCAAAGGACTGCATGGCGCCGCTGCCACGCGCCTACCAGTGGGCCGACGGCTCGGCCTACGTCAACCATGTCGAGCTGGTGCGCAAGGCGCGCGGCGCCGAGATGCCGCCCGAATTCTGGACCGACCCGCTGATGTACCAGGGCGGCTCCGACGATTTCCTGGGCCCGCATGACGATATCGTCTGCGCCAGCGAGGCCTTCGGCATCGACTTCGAGGCCGAGGTGGCGGTGATCACCGGCGACGTGAAGATGGGCGCCACCCCGGAGCAGGCCGGCGATGCCATCCGGCTGGTGATGCTGGCCAACGATGTCTCGCTGCGCAACCTGATCCCGGCCGAACTGGGCAAGGGCTTCGGCTTCTTCCAGAGCAAGCCGGCGACGGCGTTCTCGCCGGTGGCTGTGACCCCGGACGAACTGGGCGACGCGTGGCGCGAGCGCAAGGTACACCTGCCGATGACCGTGCACTGGAACAGCAAGAAGGTGGGCCAGCCCGACTGCGGCACCGACATGGTGTTCGACTTTGGCCAGCTGATCGCGCATATCTGCAAGACCCGCAACGTGCGCGCCGGCAGCATCGTCGGCTCGGGCACGATCTCCAACGTCGACCGCAAGAAGGGCTACTGCTGCATCGCCGAGAAACGCATGCTCGAGACCATCGACGAAGGCAAGCCGGCGACCGAGTTCATGAAGTTCGGCGACGCGGTCAAGATCGAGATGTTCGACGCGCAGGGCCATTCGGTGTTCGGCGCGATCGACCAGCTGGTGGCGGCGGCCTGAGGCACGGCGGGCGGGGGAGCGCAGCCGCGCGCCGGATTTGCATATAATTAACCGACCGCTCGGTTGGTAAATTTGAATGCCGTCACCTTGCGTCCGGCGCCCGCGCCGGGCGCCCACTTCAAAGGCCCCCATGACCACGCCCTCCGCTGACACCTCCACCCTGTCGCCGCGTTACGCGCGCTACCGCGCGCTGACCCTGCGCCGCCACGGCCCGATCCTGGAAATCGTCATGGGCGCGGCCCAGTCGGCCAACCAGAAGCTGGCCACCGCGGACGCCAACATGCACCGCGAGCTGGCCGAAATCTGGCGCGACGTCTCCGCCGACCCCGAGGTGCGCGTCGCGCTGATCCGCGGCGAGGGCAAGGGCTTCTCCGCCGGCGGCGACCTCGCGCTGGTCGAGGACATGGCCAACGACTTCGACACCCGCACCCGCGTCTGGCACGAGGCGCGCGACCTGGTCTACAACGTCATCAACTGCGACAAGCCGGTGGTGTCGGCGATGCACGGACCGGCCGTCGGCGCCGGCCTGGTGGCGGGCCTGCTGGCCGATATCTCGATCGCGGCGAAGACCGCGCGCATCGTCGACGGCCATACCCGGCTGGGCGTGGCCGCCGGCGACCATGCCGCGATCGTGTGGCCGCTGCTGTGCGGAATGGCCAAGGCCAAGTACTATCTGATGCTGTGCGAGTCGGTCAGCGGCGAAGAGGCCGAGCGGATCGGCCTGGTCTCGCTGGCGGTGGATGAGGACGAACTGGTGGCGCGCGCGTTCGAGGTGGCCAACCGGCTGGCGGCGGGGTCGCAGAGTGCGATCCGCTGGACCAAGTACGCCCTCAACAACTGGCTGCGCATGGCCGGCCCCGCTTTCGATACCTCGCTGGCGCTCGAATTCATGGGTTTTGCCGGCCCCGACGTGCACGAAGGCATGGCGAGCCTGCGCGAAAAGCGGCCGCCTCGGTTCAGGTAACGACGACGCAGCCGCGCTCCCGGAGGTCCGGGCACCGGGGCTGCGCCGCACACGGAGCGCCCAACCATGTTCGGACAGATTCCCGATTTCACCAACGGCTTCGACTTCATGCGCCGGCTATGGGGCGGCGCCGGCATGCCTGCCGGACTGATGCCGGGCCTGCAGGCGATGACGCCGCCGATGGACCTGGAAGACCTCGACAAGCGCATCGCCGACCTGAAGGCGGTGGAAAGCTGGCTGCAACTCAATACCAACCTGCTGCGCACCACCATCCAGGGACTGGAAGTGCAGCGCGCCACGCTGGTGGCGCTGCAGACCTTCGGCAACGCGCTGTCGCCCGAGGCGATGCAATCGGCGATGGAAAACGTCGCGCGCGCGGCCAACGCGCCCAGCGCCGAGGCGCCGCAACGCACCGGCGCGGATACCGGAGCCAATACCGGCACGGACAACCGCAGCGGCGCACCGGCCGAACCGCCGGCCGCCGAGGAGGCGCAGGCCGCCGCCGGCGACACCGATGCCGGCCCGGCGCCCAACGCCGCGCTGTGGTGGGACATGCTGCAACAGCAGTTCAACCAGATTGCCAGCGGCGCCGCAGCGGCCAGCATGGTGCCGTTCGGCATGGGCGGCATGGGCGGTTTTGGCGCCGCCGGCGCCGCCACGCCAGCCGGCACCGCCCAGTCCGGCGCAGAGAAACCGAAGACCGCGGCGGCCGGCAAGACGCCTTCGGCGGGTACCGCCAGCCCTGCCGCGAAGAAGGCGCCGGCGAAGAAAGCGCCGGCGAAGAAAGCGGCTGCCAAGAAGCCGGCCAGGGCAAGGCCGGCCCGGGACGCGGGCGAGGGTGGCAACGGCGGCAATGGCGGCAACAACGGCGCCGGCGGCGGCGTCACCAACTGATCCCGCCGCAGCCTGACGCCCCCTTCCCCCAACCGCCCATGCACCGCGATTCCCTGCCGCTGCCCCCGGCGGCGCCTCCGTCCGGCCCCAACCCCGCCGCTACCGCCCTGATCCTGATGGGCGGCGGCGCGCGCGCCGCCTACCAGGCCGGCGTGCTCAACGGCGTGGCGCGCATCGCCGCGCGTCATGGCAAGGCGCAGGCGGCGCTGCCGTTCGGCATCATTGCCGGCACTTCGGCCGGGGCCATCAACGGCGCGGGGCTGGCCATCCACGCCGGCGACCTGGAAGCCGCCACGCAGAGCCTGGGCGCACTCTGGCACAGCATCCATGCCGACGAGGTCTACCGCACCGATGTGCTGCGCGTGGGCGTGTCGGGGGCGCGCTGGCTGTCGACGCTGGCGCTGGGCTGGGCCACCCAGCGGCGCGCGCCGCGCGCGCTGTTCGACAACACGCCGCTGGGCAGCATGCTGGGCGAGCTGTTCGAGCCCGCGCGGGTGCAGGCCAGCCTCGACAGTGGCGCGCTGCAGGCGTTCGCGGTGACCGCGCTGTCGTACAGCACCGGGCGCCACGTGACCTTCTACCAGTCGCTCCACCGCATCCATCCCTGGCACCGCAGCCAGCGCATCGCGGTGCCGGCGCAGATCACGGTGGACCACCTGCTGGCATCATCGTCGATCCCGTTCCTGTTCCCCGCCATGCCGCTGGAACTCGACGGGCACCACGAGTGGTTCGGCGACGGCACCATGCGCCAGATGTCGCCGCTGTCGCCGGCGATCCACCTGGGCGCGTCGCGCATCCTGGCGATCGGCGCGGCCTCGCGCCAGCGCTCGGGCTGGTTCGATACCATGCCGGGCGGCGGCTATCCGTCGCTGGCACAGGTGGGCGGCCAGGCGCTGGCCAGCATCTTCCTGGACGGCTTGAACGCCGACCTGGAGCGGCTGCTGCATATCAACCGGCTGCTCGCGCGCATGCCCGAGGTAGCCGGCGACCGCGAAGGCTGGCGCCCGGTGCAGGTGATGACGGTGGCGCCCAGCGAGCCGATCGAGGCCATCGCCGCCGAGCACCAGAAGCAGTTGCCGCGCACCGTGCGCGCGCTGCTGGCGCCACTGGGCGGCACCGAGGCGCGCGGCGCCGCGTTCGCCAGCTACCTGCTGTTCGAGCCGGCCTTTACGCAGGCGCTGATCGCGCTGGGCGAGCGCGACGCCGAAGCCCAGGCCGACGAGCTGGCGGCCTTCCTCTACGGCATCGTCCCCGGTACGGCGCCGGCCGCGCCCGGCACCGGCGACCAGGCGGCCGAGCAGGCCGTCTCTCCCTGAGTTGCCGCCGTCACATGACGGTCTCAGAAGGCGCCCGCGCTGTCACTTTGGCGCGCCGCCGCGGCGCTGATCGCCCGGAAAATGCAGAAGGCGCCGGCAAACGCCCGCCGAGCGTTGCATATTTGCCCCGCTCCGGCCGAAAAAGGAGAGAAGAGAATAATTCGCATCTGGTAGAATCTGCCCGTAATTTCAAAGGCTTACCATGCTCTACCCCGAACTGTTCAAATCGTTGGAAGCCGTCCGCTGGCACATGGACAAGGACATCCCCTGGGATACCTTCGACGCCAGCATGCTGACGGACGACCAGGCCAAGACCATTCGCATGAATGCGATCACGGAATGGTCCGCCCTGCCCGCGACCGAGATGTTCCTGCGCGACAACCGCCACGACTCTGACTTTTCGGCGTTCATGAGCATCTGGTTCTTCGAGGAACAGAAGCATTCGCTGGTGCTGATGGAGTACCTGCGCCGCTTCCGCCCGGACCTGGTGCCGACCGAGGAAGAACTGCATGCTGTGCGCTTCGAGTTCGACCCGGCCCCGCCGCTGGAAACGCTGATGCTGCATTTCTGCGGCGAGATCCGCCTGAACCACTGGTACCGCCGTGCCGCCGAATGGCACACCGAACCGGTGATCAAGCATATCTACCGCACCCTGTCGCAGGACGAAGCCCGCCACGGCGGCGCCTACCTGCGCTACATGAAGAAGTACCTGGCGCAGTTCGGCGACAGCGCGCGCGCGGCCTTCGCCAAGATCGGCGTGCTGATGGCATCCGCGCGTCGCACCGAGAAGCCGCTGCACCCGACCAACCTGCACGTCAACAAGGCGCTGTTCCCCAACGACACGGTGCAGTCGCGCCTGCCGGACCCCGACTGGCTCGAGAAATGGCTGGACGAGCAGATCCGCTTCGACGAAGGCTGGGAGAAGAAGGTCATCGAACGGATCCTGCACAACATGTCGCTGCTGTTCGAACGTACCTTTGAAACCGTGCAGGACCTGAACCGCTACCGCAAGGAGCTGAACGCCAGCCTGCAAGGCGCCGGCGCGGCCCGCCCGGCGCAGGCCTGAGCGTCCGGGACCGGAAAAAAAATGCCCCGCCGAAGCGGGGCATTTTTTTTACCTTCACGCATTCCCGACAAATGCGGCCCGCGCGGGCGGGGTGCAACGCCGTTTTCCTGTTCCCGGAAATACGGTGCCGCGGATGATAAGCGCGCCAGCGGCTGCGCAGGTAGTAGCCGGTTACTACATCGCTGCCGTGCCGCGGGATGCGATGGCGCAAGCCATGGCCGGCCCGCGGGCGGCGCGCAAGAACGGGTACCATTCGTGCAAGCGCGCCGGCTCCGCCACGGGGGACCGGCCTCCACCCATCCCATGCCCTGATCCATGTCCGTACCCGCCTTCGAATCCAAGCTGACTCCCGCCGACGACACCGCCGCGCTGGCCGCGCGCATCGCCGCGCTGCCGCGCCCGCTGGTGTTTACCAACGGCGTCTTCGACATCCTCCATCGCGGCCATGCCACCTATCTGGCGCAGGCGCGCGCGCTGGGCGCCAGCCTGGTGGTCGGGGTCAACAGCGATGCCTCGGTGAAGATGCTGGGCAAGGGCGACGACCGCCCGCTCAACCATGAATCGGACCGCATGGCGCTGCTGGCCGCGCTCGCCTCGGTCGACCTGGTGGCGATGTTCCGCGAACAGACGCCGGTGGAGCTGATCCGCCTGGTGCGCCCCGACATCTACGTCAAGGGCGGCGACTACGATATCGATACGCTCGAAGAAACCCGGCTGGTGCGCAGCTGGGGCGGCCAGGCCTATGCCATCCCCTTCCTGCACGACCGCTCGACCACCAAGCTGCTGACGAAGGTGCGCGAGGGCGGCTGAGGCGCCGCGCCTGCGCTACGCGCCCGGTGCCGACGCCGGCGTGGCCAGCGGCGGTTGCAGCCGCATCCGCTCGCCCCGCACCTGCTGCTCCAGCCGGTGCGGCTCGCGCGGCGATTCGAACCAGCCCGACAGCGGCTGCGCGCCGAACGCGCCCAGCACCGCCGCCAGCAGCACGGCGTTGGCGAACAGCAGCGACAGCAAGGCGATGCGCAGGGAGCGGGTGATCATGGGGAATCGGACCGAGGTGGGGACGTAGCGTCGTTACGCGTCGGCCACGGCCATCGCATGCAGGCCGAGCAGCACCAGATTATCGTGCATCTCGAACGGCACCGCGAGCGCGCCCGCCAGCGCGCCGCGGGCACCGCCGGACAGCAGGCAGCGCGGCGGGCGCGCAGCATCGCCGCGCTCGCCCAGCGCACGCCAGGTGCGCTCGATGGCGCCGGCCTGCGCGGCCAGGCAGCCGGCGGCAATGGCGTCGTGGGTGTTGTCGGCCCAGCGCCGCTGCGTGCCCGCCACGCTGCCGGCCTCGCCGACATCCAGCGCCGGCAGCTGCGCCGTATTGCGCGCCAGCGTGCCCAACATCAGCGCCAGCCCTGGCAGGATCAGCCCGCCTTCGAAGCGCGCGCCGCCAGCCTCCGTCACGGTGACGATATCGAGCGTGGTGGCGGTGCCGGCGGTGACCACCAGCAGCGTGTCGCGCGGCAGCCAGCGGTGCGCGCCGACCGCGCCGACCCAGCGGTCGACGCCAAGCTGGGTCGGTTCGCGATAGCCGTTGGCAAGGTCGCCATGCGCGGCCGCGCTGCGTACCCATTGCACCGGCGCGCAGCCGCCAAAGGCGTCGGCCAGCGCGGCATCGACGGCGGCGGCAATCACCGGCCCGGCCACGTTGCTGATCCACACCGACGGCATCGGCCCGCTCGCGCGCAGCGCGCGCAGTTCGGCGGCCAGGGCCGGCAGCGCGCCGTCGTCGGCGTGCGCGACCGCGCCGGCGTGCCGCCACGGCGTCGGCAGCCTGGAGATGCCTGCGGTGGCGGGCGCCGCACCGGCGTCGCACCACGCCCACTTGAGCCGGGTATTGCCGATATCGACCAGCAGCCGCGGCGCGTTCATGCGTGCCCTTCCTTGCCCGCGGCGGGCCGCAGCGACAGCTCGCCGCTGGCGATGCGCTCCAGGCCCGCGGGCGTTTCCAGCAGCAGGTGGCCGGCCTCGTCGACGCCGCGCGCCATGCCTTCGGCGATCACCTCGCCGTCATGCAGCAGCCGCACCGGCTGGTCGCGGTAGGCATCGGCAGCGGACCAGCGCCGCGCCATCGGCCCGAAGCCATGCGCGAGGAAGTCCGCGCGCATCGCCGCCAGCCGCTCCAGCACCGCGGCCAGCAGGCGCGGCGCATCGCGCCCGGCATCGAAGTCCGGCATGGCCTCGGCCACGCCCGCCAGTTCGCGGCCGAGCGCGGCCTCCATTTGCGCGTCGCGCACCAGGTTCAGGCCGATGCCGATCACCGCCCAGACGCGCCGGGGGCCCGCCGGCACCGATTCGATCAGGATGCCGGCCAGCTTGCGGCCATCGATCTGCAGGTCATTGGGCCATTTCAGTCCGACCCGCGCGCCCAGCGCCGGGGCCACGTCGCCCAGGGCCTCGGCCAGCGCCAGGCCCACCGCCAGGCTCAGGCCGCTCAGCTGCGCCGGCGCCAGCGCCAGCGGCAGCGCCACCGAGAAGGTCATGCCGGCCTGCCCCTGCCACGGCCGGCCCTGGCGTCCGCGCCCGGCGGTCTGGCGATAGGCCAGGCGCAGCGTGCCGGCGTCGGACCACGGCGCCTGGCGGCACAGCGCGGTCAGGTCGGCATTGGTCGAGCCGGTTTCCTCGACCAGTTCCACGGTCCAGTCGCGCAGCGCGGGCGACAGCATGGCGCGCAGCGCGCCGGCATCGATGCGCCAGGACGTGGCGATGGAAGGATCGGGCGGATTCGGAGGAACGGCGGACATGCGCGGCAAGGGGCTGGATGGGGCTGGATGGGGCGGGATCGCGGTCGGCACACGCAGGATCCGGGTCGGAACCCGGGCCTGCGGCAGATGCCGCATTGTAGCCGCGCCGCGCCGCCGGGCATGCCCCCGGGCACGGCGCGGTCGCGCCAGCGGGGCGCGTGGCTTAGAATCGAGACTCGGCCATCACATCGCTAGCCCTTGGAACGCCAGACGACGCCAGACTTCCAGATCACGCGCGGGGACGGAACCGTCAGCGTACAGCTGCGTGGCGACTGGACTGCGCTCGCGCTGGCCGGCTGCCGCCAGGCGCGGCAGCTGCGCGCGCAGCTGCACGAACTGGCCCAGGCTCCCGACCACGCGCAATGGTCGCTGGCCGGCGTCGAGCGGCTCGACCATATCGGCGGGCAGCTGCTGTGGCAGGCCTGGAACGGCGCGCTGCCGCAACGGCTGGAGGCCAGCGAGGGCCAGCGCCGCGTGTTCGAGCGCATCGCCGCGGTGCAGAACGAGGGCTGGAAAAAGCACATGGTGGACCGCTTCAACCCGGTCACGCTGTTCGGCGCCAACGTGCTGTCGTTCGGCGCGCAACTGGGCAACGGCGTCACCATGCTGGGCCAGCTGGCGTTCGACCTGCTGCGCTTCGCGCGCATGCCGCAGCGCGGCCCGTGGCGCGAGATCTCGGCCAACATCTACAACGTCGGCTACAAGGCGCTGGGGATCACGGCGCTGGTCGGCTTCCTGATCGGCATCGTGCTGTCGTACCTGTCGGCCAACCAGCTGCGCACCTTCGGCGCCAGCACCTTCATCGTCAATATCCTGGGCATGGCGGTGATCCGCGAACTCGGGCCGGTGCTCGCCGCGATCCTGATCGCGGGGCGCTCGGGCTCGGCCATCACCGCGCAGATCGGCGTGATGCGCGTGACCGAAGAGCTGGACGCGATGCGCGTGATGGGCATCTCGCACGGCTTCCGGCTGATCATGCCGCGCGTGATCGCGCTGGCCATCGCCATGCCGCTACTGGTGGCGTGGACCGACGTGATGGCGCTGGCCGGCGGCATGCTGGCCGCGCGCATGCAGCTGGGCATCAGCGCCACCTTCTTCCTGCGCGAGCTGCCCGATGCGGTGCCGGTGGCCAACCTGTGGCTGGGGCTGGGCAAGGGCGTGGTGTTCGGCATCCTGATCGCGCTGACCGCCTGCCACTTCGGCCTGCGCATCAAGCCCAACACCCAGAGCCTGGGCGAAGGCACCACCGCCTCGGTGGTCACCGCGATCACCATCGTGATCCTGGCCGACGCGGTCTTCGCCATCCTGTTCAAGGACGTGGGCCTGTGAACGCGGCGCAAGCGAACGCGACCCAGCCAGGCGCGCCGCAGCCCGCGCCGGAGCGCATCCCGGTGATCGAGGTGCGCGACCTGGTCAAGCGCTTCGGCAAGGCGGTGGTGCACGACCATGTGGACCTGGACGTCTACCGCGGCGAGGTACTGTCGATCGTCGGCGGCTCGGGCAGCGGCAAGACCGTGCTGCTGCGCCAGATCGTCGGGCTGGAGCGCCCCACCTCGGGCACCATCAAGGTGTTCGGCGAGGATCCGGCGCGGCTGAGCCCGGCCCAGCTGCAGGCGCTGCGCAGCCGCTGGGGCCTGCAGTTCCAGCGCGGCGCGCTGTTCTCGGCGCTGTCGGTGATCGACAATATCGCGCTGCCGCTGCGCGAGTTGCGCGCGCTGCCCGACAACCTGATCTGCCAGGCGGCGCTGCTCAAGCTGCAGCTGGTGGGGCTGTCGGCGCGCGATGCCGACAAGATGCCGTCGGACCTGTCCGGCGGCATGATCAAGCGCGTGGCGCTGGCGCGCGCGCTGTCGCTGGAACCTGAGCTGCTGTTCCTGGACGAACCCACTGCCGGCCTGGACCCGATGGCGTCCGACGACTACGTCGCGCTGATCCGCGAGCTGCGCCGCGAGCTGGGCCTGACCGTGGTGATGATCACGCACGACCTCGACACGCTGGTGGCGCTGTCCGACCGCGTCGCGGTGCTGGCTGACCACAAGGTGATCGCGGCCGCGCCGATTGCGCAAGTGGTGGAGGTGGACCATCCCTTCATCCGCGAGTATTTCCTGGGCGAGCGCGCCCAGCGCGCCCTGCAGGCGCTGCCCCAGCCCGGGCAGCCCGCGGCGCCGCCCCCTGGAGAAGCATGATGGAAAACAAGTCCCACGCCTTCCTCGCCGGCGTGTTCACCATCGGCCTGGCCGTGCTGGTGCTGTTCGCGATCTTCTGGTTCAGCAGCGACCACGCGGTGCGCGTGCCGTACGACCTGATCACCCGCTCCACCGTCAACGGCCTCGGACCGCAGGCCGACGTCAAGTACCGCGGGCTGGCGGTGGGCAAGGTCGAGTCGATCAAGTTCGATCCGCAGGTGCCGGGCCAGATCATCGTGCGCGTCAACGTCAACCGCGAAACGCCGATCACGCGCACCACCTACGCCACCCTGGGCTTCCAGGGCGTGACCGGGATCGCCTACGTGCAGCTCGACGACTCCGCCGCGCACGACGGTACCGCCGCCTCGCCGCCGCTGCCGACCTCGCCGCGGGCGGTGGCGCGCATCGCCATGCGGCCCGGCTTCTTCGAGGAACTGGAAAAGCGCGGCGATTCGCTGCTGACCCAGGCCGAGACCCTGATGGGCTCGCTCAACGACATGTTCCGGGGCGCCAACCGCGACGAGCTGATGGCGGCGATCCGCTCGGTGCGCAAGACCGCCGAAGACTATTCGCGCCTGTCCGATTCGCTCGCGCCGGCGGCGCAGCGCCTGCCGAAAGTGGCCGAGAACCTGAACGCGACGCTGGAATCGACCCGGCGCCTGACGCAGGAACTGGCCAACCCCAACGGCACCGTGATGCGCACCGTCGACAGCGTCGGGCGCGACCTGCAGGGCGCGGCCGCGTCGGTGCAGTCGGCCGCGGGCACCTTCAGCGAAGAGACCCTGCCGCAGCTCAATGGCCTGGCCCGCGACGCGCGCCAGACCGCGCGCAGCTTCGAACGCGCCGCCGGCCAGTTCAACGAGAGCCCGAGCAGCGTGCTGTTCGGCGCGCCCGCGCCCACGCCAGGGCCGGGCGAGCCGGGCTTCAGCGCGGCCCCGTAGCGCGGCCGGCCTGCGATACAGCCCGCGCCCGAACCTGTTCCCATCGATCACGCCAAACGCCAACCGCGAGAATCCGCCGTGAACCCTGCGACCGAGATGCCACGCTTGCTGCGCTCCGCGCCCGCCCGCCTGCGCGCGGCCCTGCTGATTTTCTCCGCCGGCCTGGCGCTGTCGGGCTGCGCGCTGACCCGCGGCGAACCGACCATCACCTATGACCTGGGCCCGGCCGTCGCCGCCAACACGGCCGCCGGCACCGGGAACCCTGCGCCCGCGGCACTGCCCAAACTGCGCGTGGCGCAGACCGACGGGCCCAACTGGCTGGAAGGCAATGCGCTGTTCTACCGGCTCCAGTACGCCCAGGCGCAGCGCCTGCAGGCCTACGCCACGCAGCGCTGGGTGATGTCGCCCACGCGCCTGTTCGACGAGCGCCTGCGCGAGGCCGTGGCCGCGCGCGGCACGCTGGGCTGGTCCGGCGACAGCAGCGCGCCGGCGCTGAAGGTGGACCTGCTCGAGTTCGACCAGGTGTTCGACAGCGCCATCACCAGCGAGGGCGTGGTGCGGCTGCGCGCCACGGTGTACCGGCACGGCATGCTCGGCCAGCAGACCTTCGAGGCGCGCCGGCCCGCGCCCAGCGCCGACGGCGCCGGCGGCGTCAAGGCCCTGGCCGAAGCCAGCGACGCCGTGATTGCCGCGCTGCTCGACTGGATCGGCACGCTGCAGCTAAAGTAAAGCAACAGGAGATTTGCCATGGAGCCGGCTCCCCCGCCGCTCTCCGCGCCGCCGCCTGCGGCTGTGCCAGCAGCATCCGCGACCGCGCCGCAGCACTCGCCGCTGGCGCGCGTGGGGCTGCTCTGCTTCACGCTGCTGGTGATCTATGCCAGCCTGTACCCGTTCACCGGCTGGATCGACAACGGCATCTCGCCCTTTGCCTTTGTCAGCGCGCCCAAGCCGCGCTACATCACCGACTTCGACCTGCTGACCAACGTGCTGGGGTATTTCCCGTTCGGCGCGCTGGTGGTGCTGTCGCTGCATCCGCGCGTGTCGGGCGGGCGCGCCACGCTGGTGGCGCTGGTGGCCGGCGCCCTGCTGTCGGCGTGCATGGAGGCCTTCCAGACCTGGCTGCCCAGCCGGATCTCGTCCAACATCGACCTGATCACCAATGCGCTGGGGGCGCTGCTCGGCGGCGCCGTGGTGGCGCCGTTCACGCGCGCGCTGATAGACGACGGCCGGCTGACGCGGCTGCGCCATGCGTGGTTCGAGCCGCACGCCAGCTTTGCCATCATCCTGCTGCTGCTGTGGCCGTTCGCGCAGGTGTTTCCGCAGGAGCACCTGTTCGGCATGGGCGGCATCGTGCGCGAATGGCTGACCGATCCGGAATCCTGGCCGATGCAGGTGCTGCAGATGGTGTTCCCGCAGCTGGAGTCCTGGCAGGACCATATCGGCCTGCGGCCCGAGGACATGCAGAGCCAGCAGTTGCTGGAATCGCTGGTAACCGCCAGCAGCTGGGTCGGCACCGGCCTGTTCGCCTCGGTGGCGATGCGCCGCAGCGCGCCGATGCTGCGCATCCTGGCCGGCCTGCTGGCGGCGGCGCTGCTGCTCAAGGCGACCGCGGCCGAGCTGCAGTTCCCGACCGAAAGCGCCTTCGTCTGGCTGTCCGAAGGCGGGCGCTTCGCGCTGCTGACCAGCTCGCTGGTGCTGGCGCTGCTGCTGTACCTGCCGCGCTGGCTGCGCGCGGTGCTGGCGATGGCGGCGCTGATCGTGCTGGTGGCGCTGACCAACGTGCTGCCGTCCAACCCGTACGCGTGGATCTCGGAGCAGGGCTGGCGCATGGGCCGCTTCATACACTTCAACAGCCTGGCGCAGTGGCTCGGCTGGCTGTGGCCGTTCCTGGCGTTCTGCTATGTGATCTGGCGCTTCGAGCAGGTCAGCCTGCGCCGCCATGCGATGAAGAAAGCCGCGGCACGCCGCGAGGCGGCCGCGGCCAACCTGCAGGAGTAAGCGGCGCGGACATGCGCGCCGACGCTCAGTGCAGTTGCCCGCCCTGTTCGCGCACGTCGGCGCGGGTTGACAGCGCCGTCGCCACCGCGGTGCGCAGGCCCTTCACCAGCGTCTCGTGCGCCAGGCTCGGCTGGCCCGGATGGCGCGCGGCCTGCTCGGGCAAATACGGAATGTGGATAAAGCCGCCGCGCACCGCGCCGTCGGGCTGCCGCGCCAGCCGGTGCATCAGCCCGTAGAACACATGGTTGCAGACGAAGGTGCCGGCGGTCTGCGACACCGACGCCGGCACGCCGGCCGCGCGCATGTCGCGCACCATCGCCTTGATCGGCAGCGTGGCAAAGTAGGCGGCCGGGCCGTCGGCGACGATGGCGGTGTCGATCGGCTGGGCGCCGGCGTTGTCGGCGATGCGCGCATCGTCGACATTGATCGCCACCCGCTCGACCGACATCTCGGCGCGGCCGCCGGCCTGGCCGACGGCGATCACCAGGGTCGGGCGCAGCGCGTCGAGCAGTTCGCCGATGGCGGCGGTCGCCGCGCCGAATACGCACGGCAGCTGGCGCGCGACGATCACCGCGTCGCCGACACGCTCGCCGTCGAGCGCGCGCACGGCTTCCCACGACGGGTTGACCGGTTCATCCTCGAACGGCTCGAAGCCGGTCAGCAGCACGGTAGTCATGGCGGGGCTCCTGTCGCTTACATCAGCCAGTACAGCAGCACGATATTGGCCGCCAGGATCGCCAGCGCGGTCGGCACCTGCGCGCGGATCACGGCGTTCTTGTCGTCGAGTTCCAGCAGCGCCGCCGGCACGATATTGAAGTTGGCCGCCATCGGCGTCATCAGCGTACCGCAATAGCCCGAGAACATGCCGATCGCCGCCATCACCGCGGGATTGCCGCCGAACATGCCGACCAGGATGGGCACGCCGACACCGCCGGTCATCACCGGGAAGGCGGCGAAGCCATTGCCCATGATCACCGTGAACAGCGCCATGCCGACGCAGTAGACCGCCACCGCCACCAGCTTGTAGTCCAGGTTGATATAGGCGGTGGTCAGGTGCGCCACGGCCTTGCCCACGCCGGCGTCGGCAAACACCAGCCCGAGCATCGCCAGCATCTGCGGCAGCACCAGCGCCCAGCCCAGCGACTCGGTCAGCCGGCGCGATTCGCGCAGGCCCTGCGCCACGGTGTCGCGCGTGAGCCAGCACACCACCGCCAGCGAGATCAGGCAGCCTATCCCCAGCGAAACGAAGGTCACGTTCTTGGGATCGAGCAGGGGCACGCCGGCGACCCGGACATCCTTGAACAGCATGGTGCCGATCACGGTCACCAGCGGGATCAGCAGCGCCGGGATGAACAGCCTGTTGCCGAGGCGGCTCGCACTGGCGCGGCGCTCGGTCTCGGGCAGGCTGTCGTGCTTGCCGTGGCCGACGCCGCCGAAGCCCGCGATCAGCGCCATCACCACCGCGCCGATGCCGACCGCGGCCGGCGGCAGCCGGTCGCCGGCCAGGAACACGATCGCGTACAGCAGCCAGAACAGGCCGGTGCTGAGGCGGCGCGGGTGCGCGCGGTCGGTGAAGGTCATCAGCGCGGTGATGGCCAGCACCAGGCCGGCGAGCCAGTAGAGGTATTCGATCGAAATGATCATGGCGCGCTCCTTACTCGGCGCTCGGCGCAGGCACGGCGGTGCGGGCAGCGTTGCCGCCCAGCTCGCGCTCGAGCCAGCCGTCCAGGCGCTTGAGGCGCACGGCGTGGATCAGGAAGGCGCAGATGGCGGTGGGGATGCCCCACACGGCGATATGCAGCGGCTCGACCTCGATGTTCGACGACAGCAGGAAGGTATGCATCAGCGCGATCGCCCCGAACGCAACGAAGATGTCCTCGCCGAAGAACAGGCCGACGTTGTCGGTGGCGGCGCAGAAGGCCAGCACGCGCTGGCGCACCGGCTCGGGCAGGTGGCCGAAGCGGTTCTCGGCCGCGCCCTCGGCCATCGGCGCCAGCAGCGGGCGCACCATCTGCGGATGGCCGCCGAGGCTGGTCAGGCCGATCGCCGCGGTCAGCTCGCGCACGCCCAGGTAGACGATCAGCAGGCGCCCGACCGTGGCCGAGGCAATGCGCGCGATCCATGCCTGCGCGTGCTCGCGCAGCCCGTGGCGCTCCAGCAGGCCGATCACGGCCAGCGGCAGCAGGATGATCAGCGGCAGGTTGCGCGCCTTGACGAAGGCGGTGCCGATCGCGGAGAAGATCTGCATCAGCGGCATCGGTGCGGCCAGCCCGGTGGCCAGCGCGGCGAGCACCACCACCAGCATGGGATTGAAGCGCAGCACGAAGCCGACGATGATGACGCCGACCCCGACAAGGGGCCAGAGATTGACTGCCTGTTCCATGGAAACACCAAACGAAGATAACGAAGGCGCGCGGACAGCAGCCGTCGTGACGCGTGACGGGGCAGGCCGCGTGGGGAAATGCCGGCGTGAAGGCGCAGGAACGCGCTCAGTCGCCGGCGCGGATCGCGATGCCTTCTGCGCCCAGCCGTTCCCGGATGCGGCGCGCGAAGGCCAGCGCGTGAGCGCCGTCGCCGTGCAGACACACGGTTTCGGCCTGAATCGGTACCCAGGTGCCGTCGATGGCGCGCACGCGCTGCTCGCGCACCATGGTCAGGGTCTGGTCCAGGGCGACTTCCTCGTCCTCATGCAGCGCGCCCGGCGTGCCGCGTTTGACCAGCGTGCCATCGGGGTTGTAGCCGCGGTCGGCAAAGACCTCCTGCTTGACGCGCAGGCCGGCCTCCTTCGCCACGTCGATCATCTGGCTGCCGGCCAGGCCGAAGAACACCAGGTCGGGGTCGAAGTCGCGCACCGCGCGCACGATCGCGCGCGCCAGCGCCGGGTCGCGCACGGCCTGGTTGTACAGCGCGCCATGCGGCTTGACGTGGTGCAGCACCCCGCCCTGCGCGCGCACGATCGCGTCGAGCGCGCCGATCTGGTACAGCACGTCGGCGTAGACGTGTTCCGGGTCGCGCTGCATCTCGGTGCGGCCGAAGTTCTCGCGGTCCGGGTAGCTCGGGTGCGCGCCGATCGCCACGCCATGCGCCAACGCCCACTTCACCGTCTGCACCATGGTGGCGGCATCGCCCGCGTGCCAGCCGCAGGCGATATTGGCCGAGCTGATCAGCGCCAGCAGCGCCTCGTCATTGCCACAGCCTTCGCCAAGATCCGCGTTCAGATCGATCTGCATTGCCATTCTCCTGTGCGGCGCCCGGGCGCCTTCTCTTATGCTGCCGCTCGCGTGCGGGTACGCCGGCGCGCGGCAATGGGCATGCCATCGCCCTGCCATTGCAGCGCCTGCCCGATCTGCCGCAGGTAGCGTGCCAGCTCTTCCTGCGCCGCTTCGGCCTGCGCCAGCGTGACCTGCACGAAGCGCACCGGCGCGCCCAGCGGCACCTGCGCCAGCCGCCACAAATCCGCTTCGATCACCACGCCGATCTTGGGATAGCCGCCGGTGGTCTGCGCATCGGCCATCAGCGCGATCGGCTGGCCCCCCGGCGGCACCTGCATCACGCCCGGCATCACGCCGTGCGAGAGCAGGTCGGCGCTGCGCTCGGGGCGCCGCGCCAGCGCGGGCCCGGCGAGGCGCAGGCCCATGCGGTTGCTGTTGGGCGTGACGGTCCAGTCGGCCTGCCACAGCGCGGCCTGCGCGGCCGCGTCGAAATCCTCGTATTCCGGCCCCGGCAGCATGCGGATCGCCGTGGCCTTGCCTTCGACCGCCGCGGGCAGCGCCCACGCCGGCGCCTGCACGCCGATCCAGTCGGTCTCGGCTTCCAGTCCCGGCCGCCCCGCGGGCAGGCGGTCACCCTCCTGCAGCGCGCGGCCGCCCAGCCCGCCGAAACCGGACTTCAGGTCGGTGCTGCGCGAACCCATCACCGGCTCGACCGCGATGCCGCCCGCCACGCACAGGTACACGCGCGTGCCGCCGCGCGTCGACGGCAGCGTCAGGGTCTCGCCCTTGTGCGCGTCGAACGCATGCCATGACCACACCGGCATGCCGTCGAGATTGGCGCCGCATTCGGCGCCGGCCAGGGCCACGCGCATATCGGCATGGAAGCGCACCGCGGCGCGTCCCAGCGTGAATTCAATGGCGGCGCAGCCGGGCGCATTGCCAAGCAGGCGGTTGCCGACTTCCACCGCCAGCATGTCCATGGCACCGCAGCGGCCCACGCCAAAACGGCGAAAGCCGGTACGGCCCAGGTCCTGCACCGAGGCGAGCGCGCCCGGACGAAGGATCTCGATCACGCGATGATTTCCTCGGCGACAAAGCGCACGGTATCGCCGGGCGCGAACAGGGACGGCGGATCGCGGTCCGCCACGAAGAGTTCGGCGTCGGTGCGCCCGATCAGCTGCCAGCCGCCCGGCAGCACCGCCGGATAAATGCCGGTCTGCTCGCCGCCGATGCCGACCGACCCGGCCGGCACCGCCACCCGCGGCTCGCGCCGGCGCGGCGTGGCCAGTTCCGGCGCGAGCCCGCCCATATAGGCAAAGCCGGGCTGGAAGCCGAGGAAGTAGACCACGTACTCGCCCGCTGCATGACGGCGCACCACTTCCTGCGGCGTCAGGCCGGTATGCGCGGCGACGTCGCCCAGGTCCGGGCCATGCTCGCCACCGTAGCGCACCGGGATCTCGACCAGCTTGCCGGTGGCATTGCGCGCCTCGCCCGAGGCCCACGCCAGCTTCAGGTTGCGCTCGAGCGCGTCGACGTCGGCACTGCCGTCGAAGATCACGGTCAGGTTGTTCATGCCCGGCACCACGTCGACCACGCCGCGCCAGTCCGCGGCACGCGCCGCCATGGCCCAGATGCGGCGCTGGACTGCCAGCGATGCGGGCGGCGCGACGCTGTACAGCAGCGCGTGCTCGGCAAGTCGGTGGACGGTGCAGTTCATGAGATTCCCGGTAGCGCACTTGCTACCCAGTGTAGGCAGACAAGCCGGAATGTGACGTCTTTGTATTTCATCGATAATTTATCGATGAATTCATCATATCGAAATGGACAGGGCGCGGACAGTCGGGGTTGACCCTAGGATTGGGCACGGGCGCGCCCAAAGCAAAACGGCCGGGGAAATCCCCGGCCGTTTCTTGTTCCATCCGCTGACCAACCTGCTCAGGCAAACCCCGCCTGATGCGCCTGCTGGTCGGCGTGGTACGAACTGCGCACCATCGCCCCCACCGCAGCGTGGGTGAAGCCCATCTTGTAGGCCTCGTCCTCGAACATCTTGAAGGTGTCGGGATGCACGTAGCGCAGCACCGGCAGGTGGTGGTTCGACGGCGCCAGGTACTGGCCGATGGTCAGCATGTCGATGTCGTGCGCGCGCATGTCGCGCATGACTTCCAGGATTTCCTCGTCGGTCTCGCCCAGGCCGACCATCAGGCCGGACTTGGTCGGGACGTTGGGATTGCGGCGCTTGAACTCCTGCAGCAGCTTGAGCGAGTGCGCGTAGTCGGCACCCGGTCGGGCCTGCTTGTACAGGCGCGGCACGGTTTCCATGTTGTGGTTCATCACGTCGGGCGGGCACGCCTGCAGGATGTCCAGCGCCTTGTCCAGGCGGCCGCGGAAGTCGGGCACCAGCACTTCGATGCGGGTGTTGGGCGACAGCTCGCGCGTCTGCGAGATGCAGTCGACATAGTGCTGGGCGCCGCCGTCGCGCAGGTCGTCGCGGTCGACGCTGGTGATCACCACGTAGTTCAGCTTGAGCTGGGCGATGGTGCGGGCCAGGTTGCCGGGTTCGTTCACATCGAGCGGGTCCGGACGGCCGTGGCCGACGTCGCAGAACGGGCAGCGGCGGGTGCACTTGTCGCCCATGATCATGAAGGTGGCGGTGCCCTTGCCGAAGCATTCGCCGATATTCGGGCAGCTGGCTTCCTCGCACACCGTCACAAGGTTGTTGGCGCGCAGGATGTCCTTGATCTCATAGAAACGCGAATTGCCGGTGGCGGCCTTCACGCGGATCCAGTCCGGCTTCTTGAGCTTCTCGGCCGGCACGATCTTGATGGGGATACGCGCGGTCTTGTCGGCCGACTTCTGCTTGCGGGTCGGATCGTACTGCTCCGCGGGGGACTGCGGGGCTTCGCTGGAAGATGCGATCGGGGCGATCAGTGCGTCGCTCATACATTTCTCCGCACGCGCTCGGCGTGCATTTCGCTTTTGACTAGGAGGCCAGGGCCGGGGCGGCAGGTTCTTCAGCCGCCAGCACGCGAGCCTCGTGCGCTGCCAGCACCTCGCACAATGCAGCCGCCAGGCGTTGTGCGATTTCGGGTTGTCTTGCCGCAGTCACGGGCAACGGCGCGCCATCGGCATCCACCACCGGACAGGTGGCTCCCGCGGTGGCCATGTCGACCGTTTCCAGTCCGGCATAGCCGCAGGGATTGATGCGCAGGAACGGCGACAGGTCCATCTGCACGTTGAGGCTGACGCCGTGGTAGCTGCAGCCGTTGCGGATCTTGAGGCCGAGCGCCGCAATCTTGGCGCCCTGGTGCGGCCCGCCGGACAGGTAGATGCCGGGGGCGCCGGGCTTGCGTTCGGCTGCGAGATTATACGCCGCGAGCGTGTCCAGCACGGCCTGCTCGATGCCGTGAACCAGCTCCCGCACCATCAGACGGCGGCGGCGCAGGTCAAGCAGCAGGTAGGCGACGACCTGCCCCGGGCCGTGGTAAGTGATCTGCCCGCCACGATCGATTTGCACCACCGGAATCCGCTCGTCCGGGGCCAGCAGGTGCGCGCGATCGCCCGCCTGGCCCAGCGTGTAGACCGGCGGGTGCTCGACCAGCCAGACCTGGTCGGGCGTCTCGGGAGTGCGTGCGGCGGTAAAGGCGCGCATCGCGTCGAAACACGGCTGATAGTCCTCGCGGCCGCGTTCGATGACTTGAATCGGATGCATGGCGAGAGTGTAACGAAAAGGGCCGGCTTGCGCCGGCCCTGCCTGCCCCCCGTTCACGAGGTGGTAGGCGCGGAACCGCCCGATGCGTCACGCGACCAGACCAGGCGCAGATGCGCCCGGTGCCGGGGCGACGCGTACGGTGCTCCGCCCTCCCCTGCTTCAGGAGGCGGTGACCCGGTCCTGGTTCGGCGTCCATTCGGTGCCTCGAACCAGCCGGCGCAGGCTGCGGTACGCCAGGTGCGGCAGGTCGGCCAGCGTCAGCGCCGGGCGGCGCGCCTCGGCAATCAGCGCCAGGCGCACCGGCTGCAAGGCGCGCGGGTCGATGCTGAGCACCACCTCGTCCCCGGCACGCAGCAGCAGGCTGCCGCCACAACGCAGCCAGTAGTCCTCCGAATCGTTCTCGCGGGTCAGCCATACATCGGTGCCGCGGGCGTCGGCAATGTGCAGGCGCTGCGCCGCATGCACCGACAGCGTGGTGACTTCGCCAGGATTCAGGGTGAACTCGGTCGTTGTGAGCACGGTTTTCATGGTGGTTCTCCGTTCAGCCGGCCCTGGCGGGGATACGCCAGACGCAGTACGGATCCGCGGCGGGTCACAGGAACTGGCCCGGCAAGGGGACCAGGCCAGTTAAATCCTGCGAATATCGCCGTGAAGAAGTGTGCAACTGCGGGGGCCGGTGATGAAATATTAGTGATTGCCCGGCCACTATCAAAACGATATATTTTCTTTGTTCTTGTTAGCCAATCTCACATAACCCCGATCATCTGGAGGCGGCCATGGCCTGGAAAAGCGCCTGGGAGAAAGACATGCCGCGCGGCTGGCACCGCGAGTTGCCGCGCCTGCCGGCGCTGACCGCGTTGCGCGCGTTCGAAGCCGCCGCGCGGCACGAAAGCTTTTCGCGCGCGGCCACGGAGCTGTTTGTCACCCATGGAGCGGTCAGCCACCAGATCCGCGCGCTGGAAGAGGAACTGGGCATGCCGCTGTTCGAACGCCACGGCAAGCGCGTGGCACTGACGCCGGCGGGCCGCCTGTATGCCGAGCGCGTGCGCGACGCCCTGCTGCAGATCGCCGATGCCACGCGCGCGCTGCAGGCGGGCAATCGCGACAAGCGCCTGACCATCAGCACCATGCCGTCGTTTGCCGCGCGCTGGCTGACGCCGCGCATCGGCAGCTTTATCGAGCGCCATCCGGAACTGGATGTCGAGTTGCTGTCGTCGAACACGCTGGTCAACTTTGCGCACGAAGAAGTCGATATCGCGCTGCGCATGGGCAGCGGCGACTATCCCGGCCTGTACGTGGAGCGGCTGCTCGACGACGTCTTCTTCCCGGTCTGCAGCCCCGCCTTCAACGGCGGCCGGCTGCCGGCACGACCGCAGGACATGGCGGGCATGCCGCTGCTGCGGGGCGAGGGCGATCCGTGGAAGCCGTGGTTCGACGCCGCCGGGCTGGACTGGCCGGAGCCGCGCAAGGGCCTGCTGCTGGAAGATTCTTCGCTGCTGCTGCAGGCCGCCTCGGAAGGCCAGGGCATCGCCCTGATCCGCTCGTCGCTGGCGTGCAATGACCTGCTGTCGGGGCGCGTGGTGCGGCTGTTCGAGGTCAGCATCCCGTGCCCGTGGCTGCTGTACTTCGTCTGCGCACCCGGCTCGCTGAACCTGCCCAAGGTGCAGGCCTTCCGCGGCTGGCTGCTGCCCGAGATCGAGCGCTTCCGCGAGGTGCTGGCGCAGTGGGAGTGAATCAGTCTTCCGGCGTTTCGCCGCTATCCGCCGCGCCGCAGGCGCCGCCGGAGCTATCGGCCGCCGGCTTCGCGCGCGCGCGGCCGGCGCGCGGATGGGCCTTGTCGTAGACCTTCGCCAGGTGCTGGAAATCCAGCGCGGTGTACACCTGCGTGGTCGAGATGCTGGCATGGCCCAGCATCTCCTGCACCGCGCGCAGGTCGCCGGAAGACTGCAGCATGTGGGTGGCGAACGAATGCCGCAGCATATGCGGATGCACATCGGCCGGCACGCCGGCGCGCAGTGCCTGCTGCTTGAGCCGCAACTGCACCGTGCGCATCGACAGGCGCCGGCCGCGCGGACCGAGGAACAAGGCATTGGCGTCCTCGGCCGCGGCGCCCGGCCGCAGCAAGGCGTCTCGCACCGCCAGCCACGCCCGCAGCGCCGCGATGGCCTTGCTGCCGACCGGCACCGAGCGCCGGCGCGAGCCCTTGCCGGTCACGGTCACCTCGGCGCCGGCCAGGTCGAGCCAGCCGCTGGAGCGGTAGCCGTCGGCGTCGGCATAGCGCAGGTCCAGCTGCACCAGCTCGGACAGGCGCAGCCCGCTCGAGTAGAACAGTTCATAGACCGCCTGGTCGCGCAGCGCCTCGGCGTCGCTGCCGGCCGGGTGCGCGACCAGCGCCACCGCGTGCTCGACCGACAGCGCCTTGGGCAACGCGTGCCCGGAGCGCGGCGCGCGCACGCCGTCGACCGGATTTACGGTCACGCCATGGCCATGGCGCGCCGCCCAGAGATAGAAGCCGCGCCATGCCGACAGCGCGCGCCCGATGCTGGTGCCGACCAGCCCGGCGGCATGCAGCCGCGCGGCGAAATTGCGGATATGGTGGGTCTGCAGCGCCAGCAGCGCGACCCCCGGCGCATGCTGCGCCGCGTGCGCCTGCAGCACGCGCAGTTCGCGCGCATAGCCCGACAGCGTGTGCTCGGCCAGCTTGCGGCTGCCGCGCAGCCAGTCGAGGTAGCGCGTGACCAGCGGGTCTGGCGGCGGCGCTGCGCCGCCGGCGGGAGCAGGCGGCGCGACCGCGTCGCGCGGCGGCCGGCGTGCAGTCATGGCGTCACGGCGTCGGGCCCGGAGCGCGGCTTCAGTCGCGCAGCCGGTTCAGCGCGGCGCCGGCGACTTCACCGATCTGCGACAGGTAGGCGGTACCCATGCCTTCATGGAAACGGCGCGGGTCGGGCGAGCCCAGCACCAGCAGGCCAAAGGCGGCGCCGCGCACGTCGGCGCCGGCCTCGGCCTCGCCGGCGCGCACCGGCACGCGCAGCGTCACCATCGCCAGCGAGGTGACATCGTCGCGCTCCAGCAGGCTGGCCGCCTCGAAGCCGCTGTTGCTGCCGCAGTACGGCGCGCGCAGGCCTTCGGCAAAGATGCGCAGGTCCTCGCTGGCGCCCTGTGCCACTTCCATGTGCGCGTACTGTTCGGCGACATCCCACAGCTTGAGCGCCACCGCCGGCACGTCGAACACCTGCTGCAGGCCGTCCTGCACCGCATACGGCAGCGCATGCGAATCGGCCTCGGCCAGCAGGCGCAGTTGCCAGTCATGCAGGCGCTGCTGGGTGCGGTCGTTCTCGTGGCCATGGCGGACCAGGTCCGCCAGGCGCAGCTCCAGGCCCTTGTTCTTCTCGCGCAGGATTTCCATCTGGCGCTCCTGCAGCGACACGGCACGATGGCTGTGCGGGCTGGTCAGCTGCACCGCGGCCAGCAGCTCGGCATGCTCTTCGAAGAATTCAGGATGGCTCTGCAGGTAGGCGGCAACGTCTTGGGCGTTCATGGGGCGTGGACCGGTAGAGGTAAAGTGGGTGGCAGTTTAGCAAAGGGGCCATGACGGGCGCTGCGAAAGCGTTCGAACCCGCGCTGACAGACTCCCTCTCCCGCTTGCGGGAGAGGGAGCAACCCTCACTACGTCTGGATCAGCCGCTTCTGCCGCGAAATGCTCATCAGGATGCCGATGCCCGCGCCCAGCGTCACCAGCGCGGTGCCGCCGTAGCTCAGCAGCGGCAGCGGCACGCCCACCACCGGCAGGATGCCGCTGACCATGCCCATGTTGACGAAGGCATAGGTGAAGAAGATCAGCGTGATCGACCCCGCCAGCAGCCGCGAGAACAGCGTCGGCGCATTGGCCGCGATAAAGAGTCCGCGGAAGATCAGCAGCAGGTACAGCACCAGCAGCACCGCGTTGCCGATCAGGCCGAACTCTTCCGAGTACACGGCGAAGATAAAGTCGGTGTGCTTTTCCGGGATGAACTCCAGATGGGTCTGCGTCCCCTTGAGCCAGCCCTTGCCCTCGACTCCGCCCGAGCCGATCGCGATGATCGACTGGATCGTGTGGAAACCCTTGCCCAGCGGATCGCTGGTCGGGTCGAGCAGCGTGCAGACGCGGTGCTGCTGGTAGTCGTGCAGCACCGGCCAGTTCACGCCCGGCGCGCACATGTCGTTCTGGAACGTGATCAGCAGCGTGATGGCGACCACCAGGATGCCCATCAGCGGCAGGATCAGCTTCCACGACAGCCCGGCGAAGTAGATCACGTAAAGGCCCGCGGCCATCACCAGCAGCGCCGTGCCCAGGTCCGGCTGCTTGGCGATCAGGCCAACCGGGATCAGCAGCAGGCCCAGCGCGACGATGAAGTCGAACCAGCGGATCACGCCTTCGCGCTTCTGGAAATACCACGCCAGCATCAGCGGCATCGAGATCTTCATGATCTCGGACGGCTGGATCACCATGCCGACATAGAGCCAGCGGCGCGCGCCCTTGCGGATCAGGCCGAACATGGCCACCGCGATCAGCAGCGCCACCCCCACCGTATAGATCGGCACCGCCACCCGCATCAGCGTCTGCGTCGGCAGGTAGGCGATCACGAACATCACCACGTACGACAGCAGGATATTGCGCAGCTGGTCCTCGACCCGGCCCGGCATGTCGATGGCGGCCGAGTACAGCGCCACGATGCCGGTGGCGAACAGCAGGAATACGATCAGCGAGAGCGGCTTGTCAAAACCGGTCAGCGCGGTCTTGACCAGGGACATGACGCGGCGTCGATCCATGCGCGTCTCCTTCAGCGAGTGGCGTCGGCACCGCTGGCTGCCTTGGCAGCCACGGGCCTGACGCGTGGTTTGGGCGCGGGCGCCTTGGCCGGCACGGCCGCCGCCGAGGCCGGCGCGGGAGTCTGCGGCTTGCTATGGCCCAGCGCCTGCAGCATGCGCTGGTCCAGCGTCTGCACCGCCGAGGCCGGGGCGATGGCGTCGGGGTCGAGCATCGCGGCGATCGCCTCCGGCGTCGGCACCTGCGCGGCCGAGGCCGCCGCCACCGCGCTGGCGTCAGCGCCGCTGGCCGGGGCGCCGCCGCTGGACATCACCGTGGCGCTGGCAATGCTGGCGGTCTGGCCGGTGGTGAACACGCTTGGCGTATCCACCGGCGCGCGGCCGGCCACGCGCTCGCCGGCGGGCGGGGCAATCGCCTCCAGGTCGGCGGGCCACTTGCCGGTCAGGTAGTAGTCCATCACCTTGCGCGCGATCGGCGCCGCCACCGCGGCGCCGAAGCCGGCGTTCTCGACGATCAGCGCGATCGCGATCTTTGGCTGGTCCGCCGGCGCGAACGCGGTGTACAGCGAATGGTCGCGCTTGTGCTCGGCCAGCGCGTGGTGGTTGTACTTCTCGCCCTTGGCCAGGCTGTAGGTCTGCGCCGTGCCGGTCTTGCCCGCGGACTCGTAGGCGGCGCCGGCAAACACGCGCGCGGCCGTGCCCGAGTGTGTCACCGCCACCATGGCGCGCTTGATCACGTTGATATCGGCCTGCTTGAACGGGATGGTGTAGCTTTCCTTGGGCACGGTCAGCGTGCGCTTGCGCGTGACCGCGTCTTCGATGGCCTTGACCAGGTGCGGCTTCATCACCTTGCCGTCGTTGACGATGACCGAGGTCGCCTGCGCCAGCTGCAGGATGGTGAAGCTGTTGTAGCCCTGGCCGATGCCCAGCGAGATGGTCTCGCCCTCATACCACCTCTGCTGCTCGGGCTTGCGGTAGGCCTTGCGCTTCCAGTCGGTCGACGGCAGGATGCCGCGGCTTTCGCCCTCGATGTCGATGCCGGTGATCTGGCCGAATCCCAGCGGCTTCATGAAGTCATGGATGCCATTGACGCCCATGTCGCGCGCCAGCGCGTAGTAATAGGTGTCGCACGAATGCACGATCGAGCTGTGCATGTCGACCCAGCCGTGGCCGCCCGGCTTGTCGTCGCGGAAGGTGTGGTTGCCCAGCGTGAAATAGCCCGGGTCGGACATGCCCCACGCCGCGGTGCGCTTGCCGGTGGTCAGCGCCGCCAGGGCCATGAACGGCTTGTAGGTCGAGCCCGGCGGATAGGTGCCCCGCAGCGGCCGGTTCAGCAGCGGCTTGTCGGGCGAGCCGTTGAGCTCGTTCCAGGTATTGGTATCGATGCCCTCGACGAACAGGTTGGGGTCGAAGGTCGGCTTGGAGACGAAGGCCAGGATGTCGCCGGTGGACGGCTCGATCGCCACCAGCGCGCCGCGGCGGTTGCCATAGAGCGCCTCGGCCAGCTGCTGCAGGCGGATGTCGAGCGACAGGATCAGGTTGTTGCCGGGGGTGGCGGGCGAGGTCGACAGCGTGCGGATCGGGCGCCCGCCCGCGCTGACTTCCACTTCCTCGAAGCCGGTCAGGCCGTGCAGCTCGCTCTCGTAGCTCTGCTCCAGGCCGATCTTGCCGATGTAGTTGGTGCCCTTGTAGTTGTCGGCATCCTTGCGCGGGTCATACTTGGCGCCGTCGGCATCGTTGGCCACGTCCATGGCCTCGATGCGCTCCTGGTCGCGCTGCGAGATCCGGCCCAGGTAGCCGATCACGTGCGAGGCCGACTCGCCCAGCGGGTACTGGCGGAACAGTCGGGCGCGCACGTCCACGCCAGGGAAGCGGAAGCGCTGCGCGGAGAATCGCGCCACCTCCGCGTCGGTCAGCTGGCTGCGGATCGGCAGGCTTTCGAAGCTGCGCGACTCCTCCATCAGCCGCTTGAAGCGGCGCCGGTCGCGCGGCTGGATTTCGACCAGGCTGGACAGGCCCTCGATGGTGTTGTCGAGCGTATCGGTCAGCTTGGACGGGGTGATCTCCAGCGTGTACGCCGAATAGTTGCGCGCCAGCACGATGCCGTTGCGGTCCATGATGATGCCGCGGTTGGGCTCGATCGGCGCAACCGAAATGCGGTTGTCCTCGGCCTTGGCCGAGTACTGGTCATGCTTGTACCACTGCAGCCACAGGAAGCGCGAGAACAGCAGGCCGAAGCAGACCACCGTAAACAGCGCCGCGGCCGCCACGCGGATGCGGAAGCGGCCGATTTCCAGTTCGACGTTGCGGATTTCGGTCATGGTACTGCGTGGCCTGGAGAAATCGGTGGTGGACGGTGGCGGGCGATGGCGATGACGATGGCGGCGTCAGATCGGCCGGGTCTCGTCGACATCGGTCGAGCGGCGCTGCGGCGCCAGCAGCAGGCTGGTGGCGAGCGGCCACAGCAGCGCCTCGATCGCCGGCGCCAGCAGCAGCGGCCAGCCGGGCAGCGGCGCGCCCATCGCCAGCCGGATCAGCACCGGCACCGCGTGCGCGATGAACAGCAGCGGCAGCACGTGCAGCGCCTGGGTATAGACCGTGAACCACAGCACGCGGCGGTGGATGGTGATGGCGAAGTAGGCCAGCAGCGTGTACGCCAGCGCGTGCTCGCCCAGCAGCCGGGCATCGTGCACGTCCATCAGCAGGCCCAGCAGGAAGGCCACGCCCATGCCCACCTTGCGCGGCTGGTGGATGTTCCAGAACACCAGCACCA
This sequence comes from Cupriavidus alkaliphilus, assembly GCF_900094595.1. Lineage (GTDB taxonomy): Bacteria > Pseudomonadota > Gammaproteobacteria > Burkholderiales > Burkholderiaceae > Cupriavidus > Cupriavidus alkaliphilus. Next base: position 59,563 of record NZ_FMAD01000010.1, read on the forward strand.
GCGCCACCATGTCCGGGATCCACAACGTGGTGCCCCACGGCATCAGGTTGAACAGGAACGCCAGCACGAAGCTGAAGGCAATGAAGGCCGGGTTGACCGGCCGCAGCAGGTATTGGGGATTGGTCACCGTGGTGCCTCCTTGGCGGGCGCGGCCTTGCCGGCCGCGGCGCTGTCGGCGGCGGCGCGCGCCGCGGCGGACTTGGCGCCCTTGACCGGCGCTTCCGGCCGGGCCTCGACCGCTTCGCGCGCCGGGATGGCGGCGTCGTAGCGCACCACCAGCAACTGGCGGTGCGCGCGCACGCCGGCCACCGGCTCGCAATAGACGCGCGAAAACGCGGTATCGGCCTTGCGCTCGATCTGCACGATCTTCGCCACCGGCAGGCCGGGCGGATAAGTGCCGTCGAGGCCCGAGGTCACCAGCAGGTCGCCCTGCTGCAAGTCGGCGGCGGCGGCCATGAAGCGCAGGTCGAGGTGGCCCGCGCGCGCGCCGCCGAAGGCCACGCTGCGCAGGCCGTTGCGCACCACCTGCACCGGGATCGCCTGGTCCTTGTCGGTCAGCAGCGTCACCTCGGACTGGAACGGGGACACGCGCGTGACCTGCCCCACCACGCCGCGCTCGTCGATCACCGGGTAGCCGGCGCGCAGGCCGTGCTGGCTGCCCTTGTCGATGACGATGCGCTGGCTGTACGGGTCGCGCGCGTCATACAGGATCTCGGCCGCGGTCACCGGCGTGGCCGACTGCTGGGCAAGCCCGAGCAGCTTGCGCAGCTGGTTGTTCTCGGCCTCGAGCTGGGCCTGGCGCACCGAGGCCTGCGCCTGCTGCACCGCGTTCTGGCGCAGCTCGCGGTTCTCGGTGGCGAGCGTCGCCGACGACTGCGCATAGTCGAACATGGTGCGCAGCGCGTCGCGCGGCGCCAGCACCAGGCGCTCGACCGGCATCAGCACGGTGGCGGCAACCTGCCGGCCCACTCGCAGCGCGTCGAAACGGGCGTCGACCACCAGCAGCGCCAGCGCGATGCCCACGTACAGGACCAGCCTGGCGACAGCCGAGGTGCCTTGCTTGAAGAGCGGCGGAGGGGAGTAATCCATTTACCCGAACAAAGGCCGGAGGCCACGCGGAAACGCCCCGCCGCCCGCCTTGCCGCGCCCCGTCCCCTGGCGGGGACAGGCGCGGCACGGTCGGGCGGCGGGAGCTGCCAGGGCCCGGCCCCGGCGGATGCGGCGCCGCGACGCCGCCATGATCGGTCGATCCGGCAGGCCGCGCATCGCCACGTGAGCGTCCTGCTTACTCGTAGGAGAAGATGCTGCCGAGCTTGTCCATGCGTTCCAGCGCCATGCCGGAGCCGCGCACCACGCAGGTCAGCGGGTCTTCGGCGACCAGCACCGGCAGGCCGGTTTCTTCCGCCAGCAGGCGGTCCAGGTCGCGCAGCAGCGCGCCGCCGCCGGTCAGCATCATGCCGCGCTCGGCGATGTCGGCGCCCAGTTCGGGCGGGGTCTGTTCCAGCGCGATCTTCACCGCCGACACGATCTGGTTGAGCGGATCGGTCAGGGCTTCCAGGATTTCGTTGGACGAGACCGTGAAGGCGCGCGGGATGCCCTCCGACAGGTTGCGGCCCTTGACTTCCATCTCGCGGACCTCGGAGCCCGGGAAGGCCGAGCCGATTTCCTTCTTGATGGCCTCGGCGGTCTGCTCGCCGATCAGCATGCCGTAGTTGCGGCGGATGTAGTTGACGATGGCCTCGTCGAACTTGTCGCCGCCGACGCGCACCGAACCCTTGTAGACCATGCCGCCCAGCGAGATGATGCCCACCTCGGTGGTGCCGCCGCCGATATCCACCACCATCGAGCCCGAAGGCTCCGACACCGGCAGGCCGGCGCCGATCGCGGCCGACATCGGCTCCTCGATCAGGTACACCTGGCTGGCGCCGGCGCCCAGCGCCGATTCACGGATGGCGCGGCGCTCGACCTGGGTCGAGCCGCACGGCACGCAGATGATGATGCGCGGGCTCGGGCGCAGCAGCTTGCTGTCATGCACCATCTTGATGAATTGCTTGAGCATCTGCTCGGTGACGGTGAAGTCGGCGATCACGCCGTCCTTCATCGGGCGGATCGCCTCGATGTTGCCCGGCACCTTGCCCAGCATCTGCTTGGCTTCCTTGCCCACCGCCGTGATGGTCTTCTTGGCGTTGGGGCCGCCCTCCTGGCGGATCGCGACGACCGAGGGCTCGTCCAGCACGATGCCCTTGTCGCGCATGTAGATCAGCGTGTTGGCGGTGCCGAGGTCGATCGCCAGGTCGTTGGAGAAGTAGCTGCGGAGAAATCCGAACATCAGGAATCCTGTCTGTGATGGTGTTCGCGGGTAGGCGAAGCGGCCGGCGCCGCGAGCGGCCCGGCCACGAAATACGTTGTGTTGAATACGGAATGGTTCTCGGCTTCCCGCTCCGCCCGCCGCCCGGGCCGGAGGCTGTCCGGCCGGATGGGGATGGGATCGGCACCGCCGGCGCCACGCACGCGCCGGCCCTACGGGAACCTTTGATTAGACCCCGCCGAAAAGTTCGCGGAAATGTGCAGACGCCGGCGCATCATGCTGGCTGTCGCGCAACATGCGGGGACCGGCGGCAAGGCCTAATCAGAGGACCCAGGTTTGCCCTTCGGGCGCCTTCGGACACCGGGCGCGCAGGCGCCGGCCGCAGGCCATGTGGCGTAGGCGTTGCCAAAGGTCGGTAACTCGCAATGATACCTTATAATTCTGGCTGCTTCGGGCGTTTACAGCCTGAAAATACCTGCAATTCTGACGACTCCGGGGCGCCCTCCGGCGCCCATGGTCAGGCCCCGGGCCGCGCGACGCAGCGGCCCCGTGAGCCAGCCGCCGGCGCAGCCCGCGCCACCCTTCGTATCTGAGTATCCGAGCATCGATCCACACGCCATGGCCCTCGACCTATCCGACGTCAAGCGCATTGCCCACCTCGCCCGCATCGAAACCAGCGATGACGAGGCCGCCCAGACGCTTGCGCAGCTGAACAACTTTTTCTCGCTGGTCGAGCAGATGCAGGCGGTCGACACCACCGGCATCGAGCCGCTGGCGCATCCGCTGTCGGCCGTGCGCGACATGGTCCAGCGCCTGCGCGAGGACGTGGTCACCGAAGCCGACCGCCGCGCCGACTACCAGCGCCCCGCGCCGGCCACCGAAAACGGCCTGTACCTGGTGCCCAAGGTCATCGAATGACCCTTGCCCGGCCCGTGCCGCCCCGCGCCGCCAGGCACGACACGGTCCGCCCGCCAGTACAACACCCCTGATGCCAACCGACTGTCATGCCCTTTTCCGCTGATTCCGTGACTTCCCTGCGCCAGCTTGCCGACGCCCTGGCCGCGCGCACCGTCTCCGCCGAGGAACTCGCGCGCGAGTTCCTGGCCCGCATCGAGCAGGCCGCCGCGCTCAACGCCTTTATCCACGTCGATGCCGAACTGACCCTGGCCCAGGCCCGCGCCGCCGACCAACGCCGCGCGCGCGGCGAAGCCGCGCCGCTGACCGGCGTGCCGGTCGCGCACAAGGATGTGTTCGTCACGCGCGGCTGGCGCGCCACCGCCGGCTCGAAGATGCTGGGCAACTATGAAAGCCCGTTCGATGCCACCGTGGTCGAGCGCATGGCCGCCGCCGGCATGGTCACGCTGGGCAAGACCAACATGGACGAGTTCGCGATGGGCTCGTCCAACGAGAACTCGCACTTCGGCCCGGTGCAGAATCCGTGGGACACCAGCCGCGTGCCCGGCGGCTCGTCGGGCGGCTCGGCCGCCGCGGTCGCCGCAGGCCTGGCGCCCGCCGCCACCGGCACCGATACCGGCGGCTCGATCCGCCAGCCGGCATCGTTCTCGGGCATCACCGGCATCAAGCCGACCTACGGCCGCGTGTCGCGCTACGGCATGATCGCCTTTGCCTCGTCGCTGGACCAGGGCGGCCCGATGGCCCACACCGCCGAGGACTGCGCGCTGCTGCTCAACGCCATGGCCGGCTTCGACCCCCGTGACTCGACCAGCATCCCGCCCGCGCAGGGCGGCGTGGACGAGGACTACACCCGCCTGCTGGGCCAGCCGCGCGCCGGCGCCACGGCCGAGCGTCCGCTGGCCGGCCTGCGCATCGGCCTGCCGAAGGAGTACTTCGGCAAGGGCCTCGCTGCCGACGTCGAGCAGGCCGTGCGCGCCGCGCTGGCCGAGTACGAGAAGCTGGGCGCGACGCTGGTCGAGGTGTCGCTGCCCAAGACCGAGCTGTCGATCCCGGTGTACTACGTGATCGCGCCGGCCGAGGCCTCGTCCAACCTGTCGCGCTTCGACGGCGTGCGCTACGGCCACCGCGCCGCCGACTACCGCGACCTGCTCGACATGTACAAGAAGACGCGCGCCGAAGGCTTCGGCGCCGAGGTCAAGCGCCGCATCATGGTCGGCACCTACGTGCTGTCGCACGGCTACTACGACGCCTACTACCTGCAGGCGCAGAAGATCCGCCGCATCATCGCCGACGACTTCCAGCGCGCCTTCGCCCAGTGCGACGTGATCATGGGCCCGGTGGCGCCGACGGTGGCGTGGAAGCTGGGCGAGAAGACCTCGGACCCGGTGCAGATGTACCTGGCCGACATCTTCACGCTGTCGACCAGCCTGGCCGGCCTGCCCGGCATGAGCGTGCCGTGCGGCTTCGGCGAGGGCAACATGCCCGTCGGCCTGCAGCTGATCGGCAACTACTTCGACGAGGCGCGCCTGCTGCAGGCCGCGCATGCGTTCCAGCAGGCGACCGACTGGCACCTGCGCCGCCCCGCCAAGGCCTGACCATGACCCGCACCCTGCTCCGCCTGCTTGCCGCCGCGGCGCTCGCCGCGCTCGTCGCCGGCTGCATCCAGCTGCCGATCATCGGCAAGCCCACGCCGATCGCCAGCCGCGACATCGACCTGGCCGGCGACTGCCGCCGCACCGAGGAAGACGGCTTCCGCGAAGACGCGCAGCTGCGCATCTCGGACAACAGCGTGCAGCAGTTGTCGTGGAAGCTGTGGGTCGGCAAGCGCGGCTCGTGCAGCTTCAACCTGGCCGACTTCCGCCAGACCCAGAAGAAGCCGCATATCGAGCTGCGCGCCAACGACGGCAGCGGCTGCAAGCTGATGGTGTGGCAGGATCCGCGCCGCGTCACGCTGGCGCACGCCAACTGCCAGCAGCGCTGCAGCCCGGGCATCTATGAGGAAGCCTGGCCCGTGATGTTCGAGCCGGGCACCGGCGCCTGCGCCCGCACGCGCTGAAGCCACTGTCGCCACTGAAACCACTGAAGCCGGCCATGGTCCACGCCCCCGCCACCACGCAACACGCGCCGCGCGCCGCCCGTCCGGCGCGCGCGTGGCTGCGCGCCGCGGTGGCGCTGGGGTTTAGCGCATGGCTGGCCGGCGCCGCGGCGCATACGCCGGATCTGCCGGCACCCGCGCTGGACGCGCCGGCACCGCTGACGCCGGCGGGCGTGCTGGCGCCCAACGCGGTGAGCCGCGCCGCGCCCGCCTCATCGGCAGCCGCCAGAACGGCAGCCGCGCCCGTGCCCGCGCAGCGGGTCCAGCTGCGCGGCGATGCCGCCACGCCGGCGCTGACCGCCTACTGGTTCCTGCCGCGCGAAGGCGCCACGCCGCGCGCGCTGCCGGTGGTGGTGGCGCTGCACGGCTGCGGCGGCCTGCTGGCGCAGCGCGCCGCGCGCGACGGCACCGCCGCAGCGGGCACCGACACCGCCGACGTTGCCGCGCTGCTGCAGCAACGCTACCGCGAATACGCGCACTGGCTCACCGAACGCGGCTACGCGGTGCTGATGCCAGACAGCTTCAGCGCGCGCGGCAAGCCGCACGGCATCTGCGCCGAACCCATCGACAACCGTGCCATCGACGACCGCACCCGTCGCGCCGACGCGCTCGCCGCGCTGCGCTGGGTGGCGCAGCAGCCCGCGGTCGACGCCGCGCGCATCGTGCTGCTGGGCTGGTCGAACGGCGCGCAGGCGGTGCTGGCCACCGTCGACGCCAGCCGCCCGTGGCCGGCCGGCACGCCGCAGGTCGAGCGCGCGGTGGCGTTCTACCCGGGCTGCAAGCGCGCGGTGCAGCAGCACAGCTTCCGCCTGCGCTCGCCCTTGCTGCTGATGATCGGCGGCGCCGACGACTGGACCCCGGCGACCCGCTGCGCCATGCTGCAGAGCGCGGTGCAGGCGCGCCAGCCGGGCGCGCGCTTCCGGCTGGAAATCTTCCCGGGCGCCTATCACGGCTTTGACGGCACCAGCGAGCTGCATCGGCGCACCGACGTGCCCGCTGCCGCCATGCGCAAGAGCCAGAGCGTCACGGTGGGCGGCGACGCGGTGGCACGCGTGGCCGCGCTGGCCCAGCTCGACTCCTGGCTGGCCAGTCCCGACCCCTGACGGCACACGAACACCAGACAGAACACCGGGGCGGCGCTGCCGCTCCCTTGCAACAGACAACACCGAAAGAACCGAACAGGAATACCGCCATGCAATGGGAAGTGGTGATCGGCCTCGAAACGCACGCGCAGCTGTCGACGGCCTCCAAGATTTTTTCCGGCACCTCCACCGCCTTCGGCGCCGAGGCCAACACGCAGGCATCGCCGGTGGACCTGGCGCTGCCGGGCGTGCTGCCGGTGCTGAACCAGGGCGCGGTCGAGCGCGCGATCCAGTTCGGCCTGGCGATCGGCGCCACCATCGCGCCGCGCAGCGTCTTTGCGCGCAAGAACTACTTCTACCCCGACCTGCCCAAGGGCTACCAGATCAGCCAGTATGAGATCCCGGTGGTACAGGGCGGCACCATCACCATCCAGGTCGAGGGCAAGCAGGGCGAGTCTTACGAGAAGACCGTCAACCTGACGCGCGCGCACCTGGAAGAAGACGCGGGCAAGTCGCTGCACGAAGACTTTGCCGGCATGACCGGCATCGACCTGAACCGTGCCGGCACGCCGCTGCTGGAAATCGTCACCGAGCCCGACATGCGCAGCGCCGCCGAAGCGGTGGCGTACGCCAAGGCGCTGCACTCGCTGGTGGTGTGGCTGGGCATCTGCGACGGCAACATGCAGGAAGGCAGCTTCCGCTGCGACGCCAACGTGTCGGTGCGCCCGGTCGGCCAGAAGGAATTCGGCACGCGCCGCGAGATCAAGAACCTGAACTCGTTCCGCTTCCTGCAGCAGGCCATCGAATACGAAGTGCAGTGGCAGATCGCCGAGATCGAAGACGGCCGCAAGATCCAGCAAGCCACCGTGCTGTTCGACCCGGACACCGGCGAAACCCGCGCCATGCGCACCAAGGAAGACGCGCACGACTACCGCTACTTCCCCGACCCGGACCTGATGCCACTGGAAATCGACGCCGGCTGGATCGAGCGCGTGCGCGGCGAACTGCCGGAGCTGCCGGCGGCGATGCAGGCGCGTTTCGTCTCGCAATACGGCCTGTCGGCGTATGACGCCACCATGCTGACCGCGACCAAAGCTTTCGCCGCCTACTACGAAGCCGTGGTCGCCGGCGCGGGCGCCGCCAGCGCCAAGCCCGCCGCCAACTGGCTGATGGGCGACGTGGCCTCGCAGCTCAACCGCGAGGGCATCGCCATCGACGCCGCACCGGTCACGCCGGCGCAACTGGCCAGCCTGCTCGCGCGCATCGCCGACGGCACGGTGTCGAACAACACCGCCAAGAAGGACGTGTTCCCGGCAATGTGGGCGGGCGAGCACGGCGGCGACGCCGACGCCATCATCGCGGCCAAGGGGCTGAAGCAGATGTCCGACAGCGGCGAGCTGGAGAAGATCATCGACGACGTGCTGGCCGCCAATGCCAAGTCGGTCGAGGAATTCCGCTCGGGCAAGGAAAAGGCATTCAATGCGCTGGTCGGGCAGGCGATGAAGGCGACCAAGGGCAAGGCGAATCCGGCGCAGGTGAACGAGTTGTTGAGGAAGAAGCTGGGCTGAGCCCGAGCGGTTCAACCTGCGCCGGTTTGCGCCCCTCTCCCGCTTGCGGGAGAGGGGCCGCGTTGTCGTGACGGGCAGTTCTTGCCTACATCCCCGCCCTTCCCTTCACCGTCTCCTCCAGCAGCGACCTCAGCTTCGCCAGCGATCCCGGGTCTCCACCCGCCGCGGAGCGCGCGTACCAGATCTTCGCCTGCTCGATATCCTGGTCGACCACGCCAGGCTCGCCGCGCTCGTAGAAGCTGCCGACGATGTACTGCGCGCCGCCATCCCCCGCGCTCGCCGCGCGCCGGTACCACGCAAACGCCTGCGCGTAGTCGCGCGGCACGCCGCGCCCGGTGAAATAGTTCGTCGCCAGTTCCATCTGCGCCTGCACATGGCCGCCCTGCGCCGCGCGCTCGTACCAGCGGTTCGCTTCTTCCAGCGATTTTGGCACCAGTTCGCCGCGCTCGTAGAGATCGCCCCAGGTGTATTGCGCGTGGGTCATGCCGTTGTCGGCCGCCTTGCGCAGCCACGCCAGCGCCTCTTGCGGCCGCGCGGCGGTGCCCTCGCCGCGCAGCAGCATCATCGCGTAGTTGAACTGCGCGAGGCGGTTGCCCTGGCGCGCGGCGCCGGCGAAACCGTGCAAGGCTTCATCGAAGCGGCCCGATTCGTAAGCCGCGACAGCGTCGCGGGTCTGCGCCTGCGCGGGAGCTGGCGGCTGCGGGGCGGCGGCGGCCGGAGGCAGGCACAGCCATGCGCTGAGGATGCCGGCCAGCACGGCGGCATGCGGGGAACGGGCTTTCGACATGGCGGACTCCGGGCGCTGGGCCTTCTCTGTTCCAGTTTAGGAGTCAGCCGGAGTACCGGATAGCGGCTGGATTATCGACGCGAATAATCAAGCAGCCAGCAATGACGACCCGATCATTCGTCGCGCTAATGGATACAAAGCCCAGCTCAGATCCAGCCCGCGCGGTGCAGCCGCCGCCACAGCGCGCCACACGCCACCGCGGTCACGCCAATCACCGCCGGATAGGCGTAGTGGACTTTCAGCTCGGGCATGAAATCGAAGTTCATGCCGTACAGGCTGAACACCACGGTCGGGATCGCCAGGATCGCGCCCCAGCCGGCCAGCCGCTTGACCACCTCGTTCTGGCCGACGGTCACCAGCGCCAGGTTGACCTGCACCGCCGTGGTCAGCATTTCGCGCACCACGTCGAGCGTGCGCACCAGCCGGCTGGCGTGGTCTTCGATGTCGCGGAAGTAGGCGCGCAGCTCCTTCGGCACCAGGTCTTCGTGCAGCCGGATCAACTGGCCGCACATGTCCTCGATCGGGCTGACCGCATTGCGCAGGCGCAGCACCTGGCGCTTGATCTGGTACAGGCGCTCGATTGCGGCGCGGTCGAATTCATCCCGGAAGATGCCTTGCTCCAGCGCCTCGAAGGTGTCCTCCAGGCGCGTGACGATGGGCAGGTAGTGGTCGACGACAAAGTCCATCAGCGCGTACAGCACGTAGCCGGGGCCGTTCGCCAGGCCGTGCGGGTCGTGCTCGCAGCGCTCGCGCACCGGCGCATAGGTGCTGCTGGCGCCGTGGCGCACCGAGACCACGTAGTTGGGGCCGACGAAGAGATGGGTCTCGCCGACCGCGACTTCGTCTTCCACCAGTTGCGCGGTGTTGAGCACCACGAACACCGAATCGCCATACGCCTCGAGCTTGGGGCGCTGGTGCGCGTTCGTCGCGTCCTCGACCGCGAGGTCGTGCAGGCCGAACGCCTGTTGCGCCTGGCGCAGCAGCGCCAGCTCAGGCTCGTGCAGGCCCAGCCAGATAAAGGTGCCGGGCACCGCCAGCACCGCCGGGATTTCCTCCATGCTCACCGTGCCGAGCCGCTTGCCCTGCCGGTAAGCCACGCAATTGACGATGGCGCCCATGGAAACTCCGCTGATCAGATGGCGCAATCGTAACAAGGCTTTGCACGATGCCCGCACGGCGCGGTTCCGCTGCCGCGCAAGCCGCGCCGGCCCCACTTGCGCCGCGCCACCGGCGTGCGCATGGAGCCCACGCGCCACCTGCGGTACATATCGATCCAATTGTTACAGTTCGCGACAGATACAACGTTAGAATGTGGCATTTCCACGGTCACCCGGCTATGTCCCAGAAGAAATCGCCACGCTTCGAGCTGCGCAGTGGCAACGTCGACGCCCTCCTTCTCGCCCTCCAGACCGCCGACATGGCTGCGCTGCGGGATGACCTCCTCACCCGCTTCGAAGCCACCCCCGACTTCTTCTCCAATGACGTGATCGCGCTGGACCTGCGCGCGCTGGAAGACGACAGCGAAGTCGCGCTCGGCACCGTGATCGACACGCTGGCCACGCTCAAGGCCCGCGCCATCGGCGTGGTGGCCCGTGCGGGCCAGCGCGAGTGGGCCGAGCGCTTCGGCCTGCCGCTGCTCGACAGCCAGTCCCGCCGCAGCGGCGCCACCGAGCGTGCCGCCGAGGCCAAGGCCGCTGCCGAACAGGCGGCGCGCGAGGAAGCCACCCGCGCCGCGGCGCAGGCGGCCACCGACGCCGCCGTGGCCGCCGCCATGCGCCAGACCCAGACCCTGCTGATCGACAAGCCGCTGCGCTCCGGCCAGCAGGTCTACGCGCATGGCGACGTGGTCATCATGGACGTGGTCAGCTACGGTGCCGAGGTCATCGCAGAAGGCAACATTCATATCTATGCCCCGCTGCGCGGCCGCGCGCTGGCGGGCGTCAAGGGCAACACCGCCGCGCGCATCTTCAGCACGTGCATGGAGCCCGAACTGATTTCCATCGCCGGCATCTACCGGACCGCGGAGCAGACGCTTCCGGCCGATGTGCACGGCAAGACCGCCCAGGTGCGCCTGGCCGATGAAAAACTGATCCTCGAAGCGCTGCGGCTCAAGTAACCGCTCGCCCCTCGGGACCGAATCGCAGAGAGCGCAAGCTTCAACTTATTACTGGACCAAAGAGCCATGGCAAAAATCATCGTTGTGACCTCCGGCAAGGGAGGCGTCGGCAAGACCACCACCAGCGCCAGCTTTGCCGCCGGCCTGGCCCTGCGCGGCCACAAGACTGCCGTGATCGACTTCGACGTCGGCCTGCGCAACCTCGACCTGATCATGGGTTGCGAACGCCGCGTGGTGTATGACCTGATCAACGTGGTGCAGGGCGAAGCCAACCTGCGCCAGGCGCTGATCAAGGACAAGAAGTGCGAGAACCTGTTCATCCTGCCGGCCTCGCAGACGCGCGACAAGGACGCGCTCACGCGCGAGGGCGTCGAGAAGGTGATCGACGGCCTGATCGAGATGGATTTCGAATACATCGTCTGCGACTCGCCCGCCGGCATCGAATCGGGTGCGCTGATGGCGATGTACTTCGCCGACGAGGCGCTGATCGTGACCAACCCGGAAGTGTCGTCGGTGCGCGATTCGGACCGCATCCTCGGCATCCTGGCGTCCAAGACCAAGCGTGCCACCGAGGGCGGCGAGCCGATCAAGGAACACCTGCTGATCACCCGCTACAACCCCAAGCGCGTGCATGGCGGCGAGATGCTGTCGCTGACCGACATCCAGGAAATCCTGCGCATCAAGCTGATCGGCGTGGTGCCGGAATCGGAAGCGGTGCTGCACGCCTCCAACCAGGGCACGCCCGCCATCCACCTGGAAGGCAGCGACGTGTCCGACGCCTACAGCGACGTGGTGGACCGCTTCCTCGGCAAGGACAAGCCGATGCGCTTCACCGACTACCAGAAGCCGGGGCTGTTCTCGCGCATCTTCGGCAACAAGTAACGGTCAAGGAGGGCTCACCCCATGTCGATCCTTTCCTTCCTGCTGGGAGAGAAGAAGAAATCCGCGTCGGTCGCCAAGGAGCGGCTGCAGATCATTCTGGCGCATGAGCGCACCGGCCATTCCGCCCCCGCCGACTACCTGCCCGCGCTGCAGCGCGAGCTGGTGGCGGTGATCTCCAAGTACGTCAAGATCGGCGACCAGGACCTGCGCGTCAGCCTGGAACGCCAGGACAACCTCGAGGTGCTCGAGGTCAAGATCGAAATCCCGCAGCACTGAGGACAGGACCCGGCAACGCCGGGTCCATGCACCTTCGGGGCTCCCCGCCCCGTCCCTGCTTCCACCTTCGCACCCCTCACGTGCGCCCCGCCGCCGCGCCAGCGCGCGGCTTCCAGGCCGTGCTGTATCGCTGCCGCAGCCCCCGAATGCAGAATTCTGTAGCGGCCAGACAACGGAATTGCACCAATTTCCTGCTTGAAAGCGCGGCTCCAAGGAGTTTTGTGTCCTTGTTCCTTACGTTTTGTTAAATTTTCGCGGCGTTTACACGAAACGTAGACCTTATCCCCGCCGTGATCCGGCGAAGGGCACAGTACAAGACAGAAAAGGAGCACCATGAAGAAATCGGCCATCGTCCTCGCAGCCGGCAGCCTGTTGGCAGGTTCGGCTTTCGCACAAACCTCCGTCACCCTGTACGGTATCGTCGACCAGAGCATCCGCTTCCAGACGAACGCGAACGCCAACAATGACAACTCGTGGGAACTGACCAACGGCGCCATCACCAACAGCCGCTGGGGTATGAAGGGCAGCGAAGCCCTGGGCAACAACCTGAAGGCGATCTTCCAGCTGGAAGGCGGCTTTGACCCGGATACCGGCCGCGCCAACCAGAACAACAGCCTGTTTGGCCGTCAGGCGTATGTCGGCCTGTCGGGCGACTTTGGCACGATCAAGCTGGGCCGCCAGTACACCGAAGGCTTTAACTTCTTCGGCGACTACGATCCGCTGACCATCGGCAACTACACCAACAACGCCTGGCCGTTCTTCCTGACCCAGTTCCGCAACAACAACGTGGTCAGCTACGCCGGCAAGTTCGGCGGCCTGGAGGTCGGCGCCAGCTACGGCTTCGGCGAGCAGCCGGGCAGCATGAGCCAGAACCAGTACTGGGGCACCCGTGCCGCCTACTCGTTCGGTCCGTTCGGCATCGGCGGCGTGTACCAGGAAGTCCGCGATATCAACGGCAACAAGCAGCAAATGTGGGGCGCTGCCGGTAAGTACGCCTTTGGCCCGGCCAAGCTGTTCGTCGGTTACATCGGCGGCAAGGACCGCACCGGCGTCATCGACAACGGCTTCCTGAACAACTCGGCTGCCGCTCCGGCACCGGGCGTGGTCGCCGCCGGCGCCGCCAGCAACCCGCGCAAGGACACCATCGGCTACATCGGCCTGACCTACCAGGCCACCCCGGCCCTGGCGCTGACCGGCGTGTTCTACGGCGACTACGTCGAGAACAAGAACGGCGTGAACAACAACAACGGCCGCCGCTACACCGGCGTGCTGCTGGCCGAGTACTCGCTGTCCAAGCGCACCCAGGTCTACGGCACGGTTGACTTCAACAAGGTTTCGGGCGGCACCACCACCGAAATGCCTGGCCGCAACAACCAGACCGGCGCTGCGCTGGGCATCCGCCACATCTTCTGATCGGGACCTGATCAGCAGTTCCTGGCAAAAGGCACCTTCGGGTGCCTTTTTTCATGGGCGCGGCCGGCGCCGCAGCCACAGGTACCAGCCGGCCTGCGCGGCAGCGCCCTGCATCGGCTGCAGCGGCACCAGCAGCCCGCCATGGCGCGCCACCACGCGCTGCGCGCACAGCAGCGCGGGTCCGGGACGGGCCAGTTGCGCGGCGCCCGAGTCATCGGGCTGGAACACGATCGACAGCGCCACGCCACCGGCATGGCCCCGGCACGCGGTGCGCAACGCCGTGCCAGGCGCCGCCGCGCCGATGGCGCTGGCCAGCAGCCATTCCAGCGTGCTGGCGAGCATCGCCGCGTCGCCGCCGATGCGCGGCAGGCGCCCGGCCGGGCGTTCCAGCCGGATCCCGGCCTCGCCGGCTTCGGACCAGACGCGGTCCAGCACTGCATCGAGCAGGGTTTCCATGGCGATCCGCCGCATCCGGTAGGCATGCCGGGTTTCGCGCAGCAGCCGGTTCAGGTCGTCGATATGGCGCAGCGAGCGGCGCGCATGGCCGCCCACCTGCGCCATCAGCGCCGCATCGGCCTGCGAGCGGGTCTGGCGCAGCGCCAGCCACGCCAGCAGCGACGCGTTGGGCTGGCGCAGGTCGTGGCCCAGCACATGCAGCAGCATGTCCAGCACGGCGGCCGGGTCGCGCACGTTGCTGCCGCTTGCTGGCGCCGGCACCGCAGGGGCGCCGCAGCTTCGTCGCACCAGCCGGCTGGCGCCCAGGCACAACGCCGCAGCAACCAGCGCAAGGCGCAACTGACGCGCCGTCATGCCGCGGCCCGCTCGGCATGTGCCACGCGCTCCAGCCGATAGCCATGCGTATAGACCGGGGTCAGCCGCATGCCGTGCTCGGCCTGCAGCCCCAGCTTGCTGCGCACGCGCGATACGTGGGTATCGATGGTGCGCGACATCGGCGAGATCTCGCGGCCCCAGACCGCGGCGGTGATGTGGTCGCGCGTGACGATGCGACCTTCGTGGCGGAACAGCAGCACGGCGAGATCGAACTCCTTGGGCGTCAGGCCGATCGGCTGCCCGTTGCAGGTGACCCGGCGCAAGGCGCAGTCGAAGGCGTAGTCGCCCAAGCGCAGCGGCGCGTGCGGCGATGCCTGCGCGGGATACGCGCGCCGCAGCAGGCATTCGATGCGCGCGGCCAGCTCGGCCGGGCGGATCGGCTTGACCATGTAGTCATCGGCGCCCGCGGCGAGCGCGCTGACGATATCGTGCTCGGCATCGCGGCAGCTCAGGAACATGACCGGGATGCGCCGGTCCAGGTGGGTGCGCACCCAGGCCAGCACCTCGCGGCCGGACAGGTCCGGCATCTGCCAGTCCAGCAGCAGCAGGTCGAAGCCGGCGTCGCGCAGCGCCAGCAGCAGGCGCCGGCTTTCGCTGAAGCTGACGCATTCGAATCCCGCGCTGGCGACGACCTGGCGGATCAGCGCCGCATCCGCGGGCGCGTCCTCGAGCGATGCAATGCGCGATGCCGTTTTCTTTCCCATGTTGCCTCCGACGTAGCTGGCCATCAGCGGGACATTTAATCCGGTGTCGCGGCCCGCCCGAATAGGAAAGCGCTCAATCTCGCCTTTCAACAATCTTTTACTTCTCGCCTCAGCGGGCCGCTCCTACCATGGGCTTCGCTGCGGGCCGACCCGTGCCCACGCAACCTGTTTGTCGAGCTGTGTCCACCCCGGCGGCGCACTGCGGTGCGTCCGCGCACAGGAGCCACGTCCGTGAAGATCGCCGCGCTGCAGGCGGACCCCACCCTCGCCGTCAGCATCGAACAGACCCTGCGCCTGAACGGCCACCAATGCACGCGCTACCTCAGCGGGCGCGCACTGATCGGCGCGCTGCGCGGCAGGTCGTTCGACCTGCTGATGCTGGATTGCGATACGCCGGGCCTGCCGGCGCTGGAAGTGCTGGCGTGGGTGCGCCGCACCTTGGGCAACGAGATGCCGGTGATGCTGACCGGGGCCTCGAACGAAGAAGGCTTTGTCGCCGCCTGCCTGGCGCAGGGCGCGGACAGCTACGTACCCAAGCCGCTGCGCAGCGCGGAACTGGCCGCGCGCGTGCTGGCGCTGCTGCGCCGAGCGCGGCCGGCCAGCGCCGACTGCGACCTGGAACACGGCCCGTTCCGCTTTGCCACCGCCGAGCGGCAGGTGTGGGTGCAGGGCAAGCCGGTGCTGCTGGCCCCGAAGGAATTCGACCTGGCGGTGCTGCTGTTCCGCAACCTGGGTTCGCTGGTGCTGCGCCAGACCATGGTCGACCAGGTCTGGCGCTATCACATGGACGCGGCCTCGCGCACCGTGGACAGCCACTTGTCGCGCGTGCGCACCAAGCTGGCGCTGTGGCCGCACAACGGCGTGCGGCTGTCGTCGGTGTACGGGCTGGGCAGCCGGCTCGATGCGGCCTAGCGCGGCCGCGGTGCCGGCGCCCGGCTGGTGATTCAGTCAGCCTTGATGCCGGCTTCCCTGACGATGCGGGCGTTCTCCGCGGACTCTTCGCGGATGGCCTTGGCAAACTGCGCCGGCGTGCCGCCGGTCGGCACTTCGCCGCCCTTGAGCAGGCGCTCATGGACTTCCGGCTCGGCCAGCGCCTTGTTCAGCTCGGCGTTCAGGCGGTTGATGATGGCCGCGGGCGTCTTGCCCGGCGCGAACACGCCGAAGGTGGAGGTGAGGTTGGCCTTGGGGTAGCCCAGCTCGGCCAGCGTCGGCACGGCGGGCAGGCTCTCCAGGCGCTTCGGCGCGCCCACCGCCAGCGCGCGCAGGCGGCCGGCCTGCATATGCTGGCTCAGCACCGGGCTGGCGTTGGTGCTCATCACCTCGAACTGGCCGCCGAGCGCATCGTTCATCTGCTGGCCCGCGCCCTTGTACGGAATCAGCACGATGTCGGACTTCGACTTCTGCTTGACCTGTTCCAGCACCACATGGCCGACGGTGCCCAGGCCCGAGGTGGCCCAGCGTACCGAGCCAGGCCTGGCACTGGCCTGGCCGACCACGTCGGCAAAGCTCTTGCCGCTGAAGGCGGAAGTCGCGACAACCAGCACCGGCGAGTACATCACGCTCATCACCGGCGCCACGTCCTTCTGCGGATCGTAGTTGACGCGTCCCACATGCGGATTCAGCGTCAGCGGGCTGGTCGCGGCGAAGCCAAGGGTGTAGCCGTCCGGCGCGGCCTTGGCCACCGCATCGATGCCGATGCTGCCGCCCGCGCCGGCCTTGTTCTCGACCACCACCGAGGTACCCATCTGCGCCGACAGGCGCTCGCCGAGCGCACGCGCGACGGTGTCGCTGATGCCGCCGGTGGGATAGGCGACGATCAGGCGGATCGGGCGGCTGGGATAGGCGTCGGCCGCGGCGGCCGTGGCGGGGGCCAGAGCGGCGGCACTGAAGGCGCACGCTGCGGCCAGCAGCGACGAGCGGAAGGGAATGGCCATGATGGGAAAGCGGGAGAGATTCGACGGAAGCGGCCGCGCGGCGGCAATGGGCCGGCGCGGCGCGGAACAGCCGCTATCTTAGCCGATCATGCGGCGTGCTCAGCGCTCCAGCGGCCGCTCCGGCACCCACGAGACAAAGAGCTCGTTGGCGCGGTCGTAGAGCCGCCAGCCCGTGCCGCAGTCGCGGCAGCAGAACGACAGCATGCTGTACGGCACCCCGGCGGCGCTCTGGGTGACTACCGGGGCCGTGCCCCGCAGCGCCAGGCAGGCCGGCGGCTCGCGCCGGCGCGGGTCGTCGGCCAGCGCCAGGCAGCGCTCGCAGGGCGGCGTGGCGGGGGCGGCGGAAGGGTCTGGGGCGGCTGGCATCGTCGGCGGGAACGGGCACGTCTGACTTGAGTGCCCGCCATGATGCCGCAAAATTCCGCCCGGCAGCAGCACCCTTCGCGGATGACATCAGGCCGTCTGCGCGCGCGCCACCGTGGCGGGCGCGGCCGCGCGCTGGCCAAGCCACACGCTGCCCAGCACCAGCAGCGCGCCCGCCGCCTGCACCGCCGTCAATGCCTGCCCCAGCACCAGGAAGCCGAGCACCGTGGCGCTGACCGGACTGAGCAAGCCCAGCGCCGCCACCGCCGCCGACGGCATGCGCCCCACCCCGCGGAACCACAGCGCGTAGCTGAAGCCGGCGCCGACAACGCTGAGCCACGCGTAGCCGAGCCAGTTGGCCAGCGTGAAATGCCCAGGCAGCGGTTCCAGCACCAGCGCGAACGGCAGCAGGAACAGCCCGCCCGCGCACAACTGCCATGCCGTCAGCACCAGCGGCGAGACCGGCGGCTGCCAGTGGCGCGTCAGCACCGTGCCCACCGCCATCGACACCGCTCCCGCCGCCGCCGCCGCCACCCCGACGGCATCCAGCCGCGCGGCCGGTCCGAGCACCAGCAACGCCACGCCCAGCAGCCCGCCCGCGCCGGCCATCCAGGCGGCCGGACGCGGTCGCGCCCCCAGCCAGGCCCATGCCAGCACCACCACGATCAGCGGCTGGATCGCGCCGACCGTGGCCGCCACGCCGCCCGGCAGGCGGTAGGCGGCGATAAACAGCATCGCCTGGAAGAAGCCGATATTGAGCACGCCCAGCACCGCCGCGCGCCACCACCAGCCGCCCCGCGGCAACTGCCTGCCGAAGGCAAGCATCGCCAGACCGGCCGGCAGTGCCCGGATCACGCCGGAAAGCAAGGGCTGCCCCGGTGGCAGCCACTGGCTGGTGACAAGGTAGGTGCTGCCCCAGATCGCCGGGGCCAGGCCGGTCAGCAGGATGTCCTTCAGGCTCGGACCGGCTGCGCCGGAAGTGGAAGTGGAAGTGCCATTCGCCTTCATGTCGATATTCTTGACGTCAAGATAATTCACTTTACGAAGGCGATCGATTGATGTCAAGATACTTCGATCCGTTTCGTTCTGCCGCCCTGCCCTGATGACCGCCCGCCGCAAATCCGAAGACCCACCCGACCATGTCGACGGCATCCTCGCCCAATGGGCGCGCGAACGCCCCGATCTCGATGCCTCGCCGATGGGCATCCTGGGGCGGCTGGGCCGGCTCAACCGTCATACCGGCCGGGCCATCGAGGCCGCGCTGGGCGCAACCGGGCTGCAGCCATGGGAATTCGATGTGCTCGCGACGCTGCGGCGGGCCGGGCCGCCCTATGCGCTGTCGCCGGGCGCGCTGATCGGCTCGCTGATGATCACCTCGGGCACCATGACCAACCGGCTCGACCACCTGGAGCGGGCCGGGCTGGTGCGGCGCGAGCCCAACCCGGAGGACCGGCGCGGGCTGCTGGTGGCGCTGACCGACGCCGGCCGCGAGCGCGTCGACCACGCGGTGGAGCTGCACGTGGCCAACGAGCACCGCCTGCTGGAAGGGTTGACCGCAACCGAGCGCGCGCAGCTGGCCGCGCTGCTGCGCCGCTGGCTGCGCATGTTCGAGCCGCCAGCGGGCGATGGCGGCGAAGGCAAGCCAGGCGACTGAGCGCCGCGCTTGCCGGAGGCGCCTCAGGCGCGCTGCGGACGCTCGCGCAGATCCGGCAGGAACACCGTCAGCAAGCCCAGCAGCGGCAGGTAGGCGCAGTACTCGTACACCGCGCGGATGCCGTGCGTATCGGCCATGCCGCCCAGCACCGCGGCGCCGATGCCACCCATGCCGAAGGCAAAGCCGAAAAACAGGCCCGAGACCATGCCGACCTTGCCGGGGATCAGTTCCTGCGCGAACACCAGGATCGCCGAGAACGCCGAGGCCAGGATAAAGCCGATGATGAAGGTCAGCACCGTGGTCCAGAACAGGCCCACGTGCGGCAGCAGCAGCGTGAACGGCGCCACGCCCAGGATCGAGGCCCAGATCACGCGCTTGCGGCCGATGCGGTCGCCGATCGGGCCGCCCAGGATGGTGCCGGCGGCGACCGCGAACAGGAACAGGAACAGGTGCAGCTGCGCGTCCTGGCGCGCCAGCGAAAAGCGCTCCATCAGGTAGAAGGTGTAGTACGAGGTCAGGCTGGCCATGTAGAAGTACTTGGAGAACACCAGCACCATCAGCACTACCATGGCCCGCACCACCACGCGCGTGGCCACCGGCCTGGCCGTGGCGCCGGCCGCCTTGCGCTTGCGCGCGCCCTGCGCCAGCTGGCGCGCGTACCAGCCGCCGATGCGCCACAGCACCACGATGCCCACCAGCGCCGCCAGCGAGAACCACGCCAGGCTGGCCTGCTGGTGCACGATCAGCGCGGCCAGCAGCGGGCCCATGGCGCTGCCGCCGTTGCCGCCCACCTGGAAGATCGACTGTGCCAGCCCGTGCTGGCCGCCCGACGCCATGCGCGCCACGCGCGACGACTCGGGGTGGAAGATCGACGAGCCGGTGCCGACCAGCGCCGCGGCCACCACCAGCACACCATAGGTAGGCGCGACCGACAGCAGCAGCAGGCCGGCCAGCGTAAAGGCCATCGCCACCGCCAGCGAATGCGGCTTGGGATGCTTGTCGGTGTACAGGCCCACCACCGGCTGCAGCAGCGACGCCGTGATCTGGTAGGTCATGGTCAGCAGCCCGATCTGGGTGAAGCTCAGGTTGAAGCCGCCCTTCAGCATCGGATAGATCGCCAGGATCAGCGACTGGATCATGTCGTTGAGGAAATGGGCGAAGCTGATGGCCGACAGCACGCGGAAACCGGTGCGTTCCGCCTGCGGTGACGCAGAAAGGGACGGGGCCAGGGATGGGGTCGCGGGGGCTGCGCCAGCCGGCGCGGAGTCGATGGTTGTGCTCATTGGCGGCTCTCGACAAACGGAAAGCGGCCAGCGGGGGCGCCGGCCGGGAAAGGATCTGAGCACCGATGCTAGCTGGCGCGCCCACGCCTGTCCTGCGAGAATAGGTCCGCAACCTTGGAGAAAAGGACATGGCGCGCGCCCCCCGCCCTCTTCCCGCCGCGGCACCCACCAGCCGCCGATCCCGGCAGCCGCTGCCCGATCCCACGCCCGAGACCCTGGCGCTGGGCGATACCTACGCCGATCCGCCGCCCTATTTCCGCTTCGACCGCAGCCCGCTGCCGGTCACCGCGATGGCCGCCGACTACCTGCCCGGCCACATGACCCAGCCGCACCAGCATCCGCACGCGCAGCTGATCCACGCGGTGCACGGCGTGATGGTGGTGGCTACGGCCGATGGCCAGTGGATCGTGCCGCCCACGCGCGGCATGTGGATGCCGGGCGGCACCACGCATTGGATCCGCATGGTGGGCCGGGTGCAGATGCGCACCGCCTATATCCGCCCCGATGCCGCGCCGGACCTGCCGCAGCGCTGCACCGTGCTGGGCATCTCGCCGCTGCTGCGCGAACTGATCCTGGCCGCGGTGGAGATTGCCCTGCCCTACGCGCCCGACACGCGTGACGCGCGGCTGATGCGGCTGCTGCTCGATGAAGTGATGCTGGTGCCGTCGCTGCCGCTGCACCTGCCGCGCCCGGCCGATGCCAGCCTTCGGCAGATCTGCGACGCCATCGCCGGCGCGCCCGACACCGCGCTGACGCTGGCGGACTGGGGCGCGCGGCTGGGGCTGGATCCCAAGACCATCCAGCGCCGCTTTGCGCGCGAAACCGGCATGACCTTCGGCCAATGGCGCCAGCAGGCGCGCCTGCTGGCCGCGCTGGAAAAACTGGCGGCCGGCAGCAAGGTGGTGGATGTGGCGCTGGACCTGGGCTATGACAGCCCGAGCGCGTTCGCCACCATGTTCCGGCGCCAGTTCGGCGTGCCGCCGAGCGCGTTCTTCCGCTAGGGCAATGCGGGCGCGAGGCGCAAGCCGTGCTCAGTTGCCCAGGTAGCGCTCCACCAGCCGCGTCCAGTAAGCGGCGCCAACGGTCAGGTTGTCGTCGTTGAAGTCATAGCCGGCGTTGTGCAGCAGCGGCTGGTTGGCGCCGTTGCCCAGGCGCACGAAGCAGCCGGGACGCTGCTGCAGGAAGTAGGCAAAGTCCTCGCTGCCGGCGATGCGCGCGGCGTGGTCCACCACCTTGCCGCCGCCGACCAGTTCCTCGGCCACCTGGCGCGCGAACTCGGTCTCGCGCTCGCTGTTGACCAGCACCGGGTAGCCGCGCACGTAATCGATCTCGGCCACCGCGCCATAGCCTTCGGCGTGCGAGGTGGCGAGCTGGCGGATGCGGTGCTCCAGCGCGGCCCGCACCTCGGGGCTGAACGAGCGCACGCTGAGCTCCATGCGCGCGTGGTCGGGGATCACATTGGGCGCGTGGCCGGCGTGCAGCGTGCCGATCGTGACCACCGCGGTTTCGTTGGGGTCGACATAGCGCGACACCACCGACTGCAGCGCCATCACCAGGCTGCCCGCCACCAGGATCGGGTCGACCGACTGGTGCGGCCGCGCGGCGTGGCCGCCCTTGCCGCGGATGGTGATGGTGACGGTGTCGCACGCGGCCATGAACGGGCCCGCGCGGAACAGGAATGTGCCCTGCTCCACGCCCGGATGGTTATGCAGGCCGAAGATGGCATCGCACGGAAAGCGCTCGAACAGCCCGTCGGCAAGCATGCGCTCGGCGCCGCCGCCAGCGCCGATTTCCTCGGCCGGCTGGAAGATCAGGTGCACGGTGCCGTTGAAATTGCGCGTGCGCGCCAGTTGCCGGGCCGCGCCAAGCAGGATCGCGGTGTGGCCGTCGTGGCCGCAGGCGTGCATGCGACCGGCATTGGCGCTGGCGTATGGCAGCGCGGTGCGCTCATGGATCGGCAAGGCGTCCATGTCGGCGCGGATGCCCACGCTATGGCCGCTCTCACCACAGCGCAGCGTACCCACCACCCCGGTGCCGCCCACGCCGCGCGTGACCGCGTAGCCCCACCCTTCGAGCAAGGTGGCGACCAGGCCGGCGGTGCGGACCTCTTCGAAGGCAAGTTCGGGATGCTGGTGGATATTGCGCCGGATGGCTTCGAGCTCGGCGCGGCTGTCGAGGGTATCGGCCAGCGCGCAGTATCGGTGCTTCAGCGATGAGGCGGGGGACTGAAGAGTGGCGCCGAGGTAAGACTCGATTTCGGGGGCGTGCTCGGACATGACGTTTTGCTCTCTGGCGAAACCTGTATAACCAGTATTTCACGCAGAAAAGGCGAGCGAAACGTCAGGCCCCGGATTTCCTGTAAAACCATGTAATCCGGCCGCTTTGTGCGCCGGAACTGTTGCCCTAATCGTACGCTTTGTGTGAAAACCAAACGCTTTGTATGAAAGCGTATCGATGGGGAACCCTTCCGGCGGCCGCGGTCACCGCTCGCCGTAGGCCACGACCCGCTGCGATTGCTCGCCCAGCCCGTCCACGCCCAGACGCATGGTGTCGCCGGCCTTCAGGAAGCGCGGCGGCTTGCAGCCCATGCCGACGCCGGGCGGCGTGCCGGTCGCGATCAGGTCGCCCGGCAGCAGCGTCATGAAGCGGCTGACATAGCTCACCAGCGTGGCCACGTCGAACACCATGGTGGCGGTGGTGCCCTGCTGCACGCGCTCGCCGTTGACCTCCAGCCACAGCCCCAGCGCCTGCGGATCCGCCACTTCGTCGCGCGTTACCAGCCACGGGCCGGCCGGGCAGAAGGTGTCGCAGCCCTTGCCCTTGTCCCAGGTGCCGCCGCGCTCGATCTGGAACTCGCGCTCCGAGACATCGTTGACCACGCAGTAGCCGGCCACGTGCTCCAGCGCCAGTTCGCGCGAGACGTTGCGCGCGGTGGTGCCGATGACCACGCCAAGCTCCACTTCCCAGTCGGTCTTGTGCGAGCCGAACGGCAGCATCACCGCGTCGTTGGGGCCATTGAGCGAGCTGTTGGCCTTCAGGAACACGATCGGCTCGGCCGGCAGCGGCATGCCGGCTTCGGCAGCGTGGTCGGCATAGTTCAGGCCAATCGCGACGATCTTGCCGAGTCCGGTCCAGGGCACGCCAAAACGCGCGCCTTCGATGACAGGCAGGGTCTGCGGGTCGATCTGCGCCAGCGCATCCAGCGCGGCCGGCGCCAGCTGCGCCGCATCGACATCGGGGATCACGCCGGACAGGTCGCGCACGCGGCCTGCCTCATCGATCATGCCAGGGCGCTCGGCGCCGGGATTGCCTACTCGAACCAGTTTCATCGTCGTCGTGGGGTGGTGTGTTCTTGGAAGGGGTTCAGGCGGATTGCTTGAGCGCGCCGTTGCGCGCGTGGCCCTCGGCCAGCGTTTGCGCCACCACGGTCAGCACTTCCCGGGCGGTGTTCTCGGAATGGCTGCGCAGCACCTGGGCCAGCCGCGGCCGGCCGGGTTCGCGCAGCGCGGCCATGATGGCCTCGTGTTCCTCGTGCGACTCCTGCCAGCGCAGGGTATCGGCGTTGGCGGCGCCGCGGGCCCGGTGCACCTTGCTCATCAGCGAGGCGTAGACGCTGGCCAGCACCGGGTTGGCGGCGCCGTCGATGATGAGCTGGTGGATCTCCTGGTTGATGCGGAAATAGTCGGTGCGCCGGCCAGCGGCATGGGCGTCGATCATGGCCTGGTGGCGCCGCTCCAGCTTGGCCATCGCGGCCGCGCCCAGACGCTGCGCCGCCAGTTCCCCCGCCAGCGCCTCCAGCCCGTGCAGGGTTTCGAAGGTGGCGCGCAGTTCTTCCAGGTCCAGCGGCGCCACGCGGTAGCCGATGTACTGCCGGTGCAGCACCAGCCCCTCGGACACCAGCACCTTCAGCGCCTCGCGCAGCGGCGTCTTGGACACATCGAAGGTCTCGCAGAAGGCCCGTTCGTCGATGCGCGCGCCGGGCGGCAGTTCGCCCTCTTCGATCATGGTGCGCAGCCGCGCGGCGATTTCGGCCGACATGCCAAGCGTGCGCAGGCGCGCGGAAGGGGAAAGCGTTTGTGTCACAGACGTCACCAAAATGGGGAAATGCACCACAGCAAGGCTACCACACCCCGAAATTGTGCATTCGCAACATCGTAAAATCAATGACTTACACGCGTAGTAATTACAGATTACGTATCCTATACTCCGGCCTGTTGCGCGACACCCATCAGAACTGCCTCAACCAAAGGACGAAAACAGGAGACGCCGTCATGCAGACGACAACGCGGGCAACAGCGCTGACCGAGGCCAAAACCTCGGTGCGCTGGAAGATTTTTTTGATGATGCTGTTTCTCATCGCGATCAACTACATTGATCGCGCCTCGCTGTCGGTGGCCATGCCGCTGATCGCCAAGGAGTTCGACCTCAGCCCCGCCATGCAGGGCCTGATCCTCAGTTCCTTCTTCTGGACCTACGCACTGATGCAGGTGCCGGGCGGCATGCTGGCCGACAAGTACAAGCCGCGCATCGTGATCGCGTGCGCCACCGTGTTCTGGGGCATTGCCCAGGCCGTGGCGGCATTTACCACCAACGCCACGCAGCTGCTGCTGACGCGCCTGGGCCTGGGCGCCGCCGAGGCGCCGATCTACCCGGCCGGCGGCAAGCTCAATGCGATCTGGATGACGCAGAACGAGCGCGGCCGCGGCGCCACGCTGCTGGACGGCGGCGCCCCGCTGGGCGCGGCCCTGGGCGCGATCATCATTACCTGGCTGATCGCCGCGCTGGACTCGTGGCGGCTGGCCTATATCGTCGCCGGCGTCGGCACGGTGCTGGCCGGCATAGTGGCCTGGTACTACGTGCGCAACTCCCCGCGCGAGCACCGCGGCGTCAACGAACTGGAAGCGCGCTACATCGAGGAAGCCCTGGCCAATGAGCACCGCGCCGAGCCGGCCAACCTGTCGGGCCGCTCGCTCGACTTCTTCAAGTACCGCTCGGTGTGGTGCATGGCGATCGGCTGGATGTGCTTCAACACCGTGTTCTACGGCCTGCTGACCTGGATGCCCAACTACCTGAACAAGGTGCACGGCTTCGACATCAAGCAGATGGGCGGCGCCAGCTTCATCATCTTCTTCAGCGGCTTCGTCGGCGAACTGATCGGCGGCTGGATCGCCGACAAATGGAAGGAAGCCGGCGGCCGGCCCAACGTGGTGATGCGCACGCTGTTCGGCATCGCCGCGGTGGTGGCGACGGCGTCGATCTTCTCGGTGGCCTACGTCACCGACCCGGTGGTGGTGGTCGTGCTGCTGTCTTCCACGCTGTTCTTCCTGCGCTGGTGCGGCCTGTTCTGGTGCGTGCCGTCGATGCTGGGCACGCGCAACAAGGTCGGCTTCCTGGGCGGCGTGATGAACCTGGGCGGCAATATCGGCGGCATCTCGGTGCCGATCATCGTCGGCATGATCGTGCAGTTCACCGGCTCGTACTTCCTGGCGCTGATGTTCTTCGCCGCGGCCGGCGTGGGCCTGCTGCTGGCTTCCACCGCGATCGACTACGAGACTAAGATCCCGGTCTGAAGACCCGTCGGATCACCGAGTTCCGCAAGACCAACAAACCCGCGACAGGCGCCGGCAACGTCCCGGCGCCCGCACTCACTCCTGAGACAGAACCACAATGACCAAGCAAATCCGACTCGGCATGCTGACGCCGTCTTCCAACACCGCGCTCGAACCCATCACCAGCGCGATGGTGGCCGGCCTGCCCAATGTCAGCGCCCATTTCTCGCGCTTCACCGTTACCGAGATCTCGCTGCGCGACCAGGCCCTGGGCCAGTTCAACCTCGACAAGATCCTGGCCGCGGCCAGCCTGCTGGCCGACGCGCGCGTCGATGTCATCGCGTGGAACGGGACCTCTTCCGGCTGGCTCGGCTTCGACAAGGACGAAGCGCTGTGCAAACAGATCACCGAAGCCACCGGCATCCCGGCCACCACCTCGGTGCTGGCGCTCAACGAGATCCTGGAAAAGACCGGCGCGCGCAACTTCGGCCTGGCCACACCGTACCTGGACGACGTGCAGCAGCGCATCATCGCCAACTATGAGCGCAGCGGCTTCCATTGCGTGGCGGAGAGCCACCTGGACCTGCACGTGAACTACAGCTTCGCCGAGGTCGAGGAAGACACCATCCGCGAGATGGTGCGCGGCCTGGCGCAGCACCAGCCGCAGGCCATTACCACGTTCTGCACCAACCTGCGCGCCGCGCACCTGGCCGAAGAACTGGAAGCCGAAACCGGCATCCCGCTGTACGACACGATCTCGACGGTGGTATGGAAGTCGCTGCGCCTGTGCGGCGTGGATACGCGCGAGCTGCGCGGCTGGGGCCGCCTGTTCCGCGAAGTCGAGTAAGCCGGGACAGCCATCGTCCTGTGCAGATCTGCAATGCGCGTCCGCAAGGACGCGCATTGCTGCATAAGGGGCCCGATCCTAGACTGCCTGCACGGCCGCCGCATGGCGTGGCGGCCAGGCAACCACCACAGGATCGCGATGAAGCTCTACTACACTCCGGGCGTCTGCTCGATGGCCGTCCATATCGCCCTGCGCGAAGCCGGCCTGCCGGTCACGCTGGCCAGGGTCGACCTGCACACCCACAAGCTGGCCGTGCCCGAGAACGACACCGACGACTACTACACCATCAACCCGCGCGGCTACGTGCCGCTGCTGCAGCTGGACGACGGCTCGCGCCACACCGAGGTGGCGTCGCTGCTGCAGTACATCGCCGACCTCGTTCCCGAACGCAAGCTGCTGCCTGCGGCCGGCACCCGCGAGCGCCTCGAAGCCACCGGCTGGATCACGCTGGTCTCGACCGAATTGCACAAGGTGTTCAGCCCCTGGCTGTGGCACAAGGAAACCGCGCAAAGCACGCAGGACGAATGCAAAGCCAGGCTGCAGCGCCGCTTCGCTGAATTCGACCAGCACCTGCAAACCCGCCAGTACCTGACCGGCGACACCTTTACGGTGGCCGATGCGTACTGCTTCACCATCGTCGGCTGGGCCCGCATCCTGAAGCTGCCGCTCAATGACTACCCGGCGCTGCAGCAATACCTGTCGCGGGTTGCGGCGCGGCCCGCGGTGCAGGAAGCGATGCGAGCCGAAGGGCTGGTGCGCGACTAAGCCCGGCCGCGCGGCGGATCGCTGCTCAGCGCGGCGCGGCGAGCAGCGATTCGATCCTCGCCACCAGTTCCTTGTCGTCCGGCGCGGTGCGGCTGCCGTAGCTGGCCACCACCTTGCCGTCGCGGCCGATCAGGTATTTGTAGAAGTTCCATTTCGGCGCGGTGCCGGTCTGCTTGGCCAGCAGCGCGTACATCGGGTTGGCCTCGCTGCCGCGCACATGCGATTTGCCCAGCATCGGGAACTTGACGCCGTAGGTGTTGTAGCAGAAGTCCGCGATCTCTTTCTGCGAGCCCGGCTCCTGCGAGAAGTCGTTGGACGGGAAGCCCAGCACCACCAGGCCGCGCGCGTTGTACTTCGCGTACAGCGCCTCGAGCCCTTCGTACTGCGGCGTGAAACCGCAATAGCTCGCGGTATTGACCACCAGCACCACCTTGCCCGCGTACTGGCACAGGTTCTGCGGCGCATCGTCCTGCAGGCGCGGGAAGGTGAAATTGAGCGATGCCGGGCAGGTGCCAGCGGCGACGGGCGTGGCAGGCTTGTCGGCTGCGCGCAGCGGTGCCGGCAACAGGGCCGCGCTGGCGGCTGCCAGGGTGAAGGCGGCAGCCAGGGGAACGGACAGGCGGAAAGGCAGGGGGCGACGGCTCATGGCGACGGGGCTCCGGTGGTCGGCTCGCTGGTTCGGGTACGCGTAGTTTACGCCGATGGCGGCCGGCCGGATGCGGCCCGCTTTCCGTCCGGTCAGTCCATCGCCAGGGTGGCGGCGTGCTCGGTGACGCTGCTGCGCAGTTCCACGTCCGGCATGCGGCGCACGATCAGCAGCGCCAGCACCGCCGCCGCGGCGCCCACCGCAAAGATCAGGTGGAAGCCGGACTCCACGCCGCCGGCCAGCACGGCGCGCACCGACGGCGACAGCTGCGCGAAGGCCTCGCTGCCATGGCGCAGCGCGCCCAGGTCCAGCGCCTGCGTGACCCCGGAAGCCGCCAGCGCCTGACGGAATTCCAGCGTCAGCAGCGTGCCGGCCAGGGCGCCGCCAAGCGCGCTGCCGAGCGAACGCAGCACCAGCAGCGCGCCGGTGCCGGCGCCGGTATCGCGGCGCTCCAGCGCGTTCTGCACGCTCATCAGCGTCGCCACCATGGTGATGCCCAGGCCCACGCCGGCCAGCGTCATCGCCGCCAGCACCACCGCCAGCGGCACGGCCGGAGTCACCAGCGCCAGCACGATCAGGCCCAGCGCGCCGGCGATATAGCCCGCGGTCAGGATGCCGCGCATGCGGCCCACGCGCGGCGCCAGCCACGCGACGATGAAGTTGCCCGCCACCGTCGCCAGCAGGAACGGCATCACCAGCAGGCCCGAGGTCGACGCATCGGCGCCGCGCACCAGCTGGAAGTGCAGGGGCAGGGCGAAGATGCACAGGAAGATGTCGAGCGCGGCCAGCGCCGACGCGGCCACGCCCAGCACATAGGCCCGGTTGGCGAACAGGCGCGGCGGCAGCATCGGGTCGGCCGCGCGGCGTTCCTGCCAGGTCAGCAGCAGCACGGCCGCGACCGCGGCCAGCAGCAGGGCGCCCAGCTCGGGCGAGAGCCAGTCGTAGACATCGCCGCCCCAGCTCATTGCCAGCAGGAAGGCGACGATGGCCACCGCCAGCAGCAGCGCGCCCAGCCAGTCCACGCGCGCGCGCCCGCCGCGCGCGGGCAGCATGGCCAGGCCGCGGTAGCACATGAACATCGCCAGCAGCCCCAGCGGCACGTTGACCCAGAACAGCCAGCGCCACGACATGTGGTCAGAGACCCAGCCGCCCACCAGCGGCCCGGCGATCGACGCCACCGCCCATACCGTGGCCAGGTAGCCCTGGTAGCGCCCGCGCTGGCGCGGCGCCACCACGTCGGCGATGGCGGCCTGCGCCAGCGACATCAGCCCGCCGCCGCCCACGCCCTGCAAAGCGCGGAACAGGATCAGCTGGCCCAGTGTCTGCGCCAGCGCGCACGCTACCGAGGCACCGATAAACAGCGTGATCGCCACCATCAGCAGGCGCCGCCGCCCGAAGCTGTCCGACAGCTTGCCGTACAACGGCGTCGTCACCGTCGACACGATCAGGTAGGCCGTGACGATCCACGACAGGTGGCCGAAGCCGTTCAGGTCATTGGCAATTGCCGGCACCGCCGGGATCACCACGGTCTGGTCGAGCGCGGCCAGCAGGATGCACAGCACGATGCCGCCAATCACGCGCATGACGGCGCGGTGATCATGGACGGGCAGGGCGTTGGTGTTGGCGGAGCCAGGCGAAACTGCGGGTGCGGCGGAAGCGGGCGAAGACATGGGCAAGCACAAGCCGCAGCCATGTGCGGCGAAAGCAACGTCAAATGCGGGGAATATCGGCCGGGAACCGCGCGGGGGAGGCGTGAAGCCGGGGCGGATGGCCTAATTCAGCGAACGCATAATTATATGCGGCCAGCGAATATCGTGCTTGCGGCCAGCGTGGGCCGGCCTGCCAGGCGATGCAGGCGCCGGTGGCGGTCGCGCTTATCCGTTGATACGGAAAACGGGCGCGACCAGTCCACCGGCCACACTGCGGGCTTAATGCCCGCCGCCGGTGATGTAATGCTCCAGCTGCTCGATGATGAACTGCTGTTCCGAGATGATGTCCTTGACCAGGTCGCCGATCGACAGCATGCCGATCAGCTCGTCGCCCTGCATCACCGGCAGGTGGCGCAGCCGGTGCCGGGTCATCAGCGCCATGCATTCGTCGGTGGTCTGGTTGGCGCTGACGTAGATGACCGCATTGGTCATGATGTCGCGCACCAGCGTCTCGCGCGAGGTGCGCTGCATCAGGATCACCTTGCGCGCGTAGTCGCGCTCGCTGAGGATGCCCTTGATCTCGCCATGCTCGATGACCAGCAGCGCACCGATGCCCTTCTCGGCCATCAGCTGCAGCGCGGCGTACACGGACGCCGTGGGGGGAATGCTGTAGATGGCCTGACTCGGCTTGGACTCCAGAACCTGGCGTGCGGTTTTCATCACCAACTCCTTTTCCGTCGAGAAAACATGCGGCTGGCGCTACCTGGCTTGCTGCCAATGGAACCAGAGTAGCAAAGGAATGCGCGGGCTTACAGGGTGACTTACGCTAATCTTTGTAAGCAAGGGTGTGACGCTCGCACTGCTGGCGACACCCCAACTACTCGGTCAGCATCCGCACCTTCACCTTCTTGCCCTTGACCTTGCCGGCGTTGAGCCGCTTCACCGCCTCGCGCCCGATGCTGCGTTCCACGGCGATATAGGTCGACATTTCCAGCACATTGATCTTGCCGATCTGCTCCTTGGCAAAGCCTGCCTCGCCGGTCAGCGCGCCCAGGATGTCGCCGGGACGGATCTTCTCCTTGCGGCCGCCCAGCATCTGCAGCGTCACCATCGGCGGCAGCAGGCGCTCGGCGCTGGCGGGGGTCAGCTCGGCCAGCGGATGCCATTCGAATTCGCCGCCGTGGTGCTGCTCCAGGTTGCCCACGCGGCCCATCTCGTCCATGCTCACCAGGCTGAAGGCCCAGCCCTCCTGGTCCGCACGGCCGGTGCGGCCGATGCGGTGCACATGCACCTCCGGATCGGGCGTGATCTCGACATTGATGACCGCCTCGAGCTGCGCGATATCGAGCCCGCGCGCGGCCACGTCGGTGGCCACCAGCACCGAACAGCTGCGGTTGGCAAACTGCACCAGCACCTGGTCGCGCTCGCGCTGCTCCAGTTCGCCGTGCAGCGCCAGCGCCTGGTAGCCCTGCGCGCGCAGCAGCTCCACCAGGTCGCGGCAGCGCGCCTTGGTATTGCAGAAGGCCAGCGTGCTGGCCGGGCGGAAGTGGTCCAGCAGCCGCCCCACGGCGTTCAGGCGCTCGCTCTCGTCCACCTCGTAGAAGCGCTGGCGGATGGTGCTGTTGTCATGCGTGGCTTCCAGCTTGAGCGACTGTGGATTGCGCAGGAAGCGATGGCTGAGCTTGTCGATGCCGGGCGGGTAAGTCGCGGAAAACAGCAGCGTCTGGCGCTCCTTCGGGCACCGGCTGACCACATAGGCGATATCGTCGAAGAAACCCATGTCGAGCATGCGGTCGGCCTCGTCCAGCACCAGCGTATTGATGGCCGACAGGTCCAGGCTGCCGCGGTCGAGGTGGTCCAGGATGCGGCCCGGCGTGCCCACCACGATATGCGCACCGTGGATCAGGCTGTCGACCTGCGGGCGCATCGGCGAGCCCCCGCACAGCGTCAGCACCTTGACGTTCTCTTCGGCGCGCGCCAGGCGGCGGATTTCCTGCGTGACCTGGTCGGCCAGTTCGCGCGTAGGGCACAGCACCATGGCCTGCACGTCGAAGCGGCGCGGATCGAGCCGGTGCAGCAGCGCCAGCCCGAACGCCGCGGTCTTGCCGCTGCCGGTCTTGGCCTGCGCCACCAGGTCATGCCCCGCCAATGTGATCGGCAGGCTGGCCGCCTGGATCGGCGTCATTTCGTCATAGCCCAGCTGCGCCAGCGTGGCGAGCATGGCGGGCGACAAGGGCAGGGTGGAGAAAGCGGCGCCGGCTTGCGGCTGCGGGTGTGCTTGCACAGGGGTCGAGTTCATGCGGGATTATAGCGATCCGGCGTCAGGCATCCGCATCAGCCGGCGGCGTCCAGCCCAGCCGCTCCAGCAACGCCTGCGCGGCGGCCGGCGCGCGTTCCTTGGCACCGTTGATGAAAAAGAGAAAGACCTCGCGCTTGCGTGCCGCGGGCTGGCGGTCTTCGAGCATCGGCAGGTCTTCCGGCTGCGCGCCCTGCGCCCACGCCCGCGCGCGTGCGGCCCATTGGTCGAGCGCCTTCGGACCATAGCCGGTCTTCAGCTTCTCGCTGCTTTCCATCAGCCGCGCGTAGACAAAATCGGCGGTCAGGTCCGCCATCGACGGAAACCTGGGCGAATCCGTAAAGACCGTGGCGGCCTTGTATTTCCGGGCGAGCTTCAGGTAATCGGGCGAGCGGAAGCTGTCGTGGCGCACCTCCAGCACGTGGCGCAGCGTCACGCCTTCCACGGATGCCGGCAGCAATTGCAGGAAGGCCTCGAAGTCGTCCGCATCGAACTGCTTGGTCGGCGCGAACTGCCACACCACCGGCCCCAGCTTGCGGCCCAGCTCGGCAATGCCGCTGTCGATAAAGCGCGCGATCGAATCGCCTGACTCCGCCAGCACGCGGCGATTGGTGGCAAAACGCGAGGCCTTTACCGCAAAGACGAAGTCATCGGGGGTCTCGTCGCGCCATTTGGCAAACGACGTGCGCTTCTGCGTGCCGTGGTACGTGCTGTTGATTTCGATCGCGCTGAGGTGTCGGCTGGCGTAGGCCAGTTCGCGCGCCTGCGGCAGTTTGGCGGGATAGAAGTTGTCGCGCCACGGTGCGTAATTCCAGCCGCCGATGCCGACGCGCACCAGCCCGGCCGCCGTGGCGGCCTTGCGCGATGGCGTGCCCGATCTGGGCCTGGCTGCGGCCGCAGCGGGTGCGGCAGGCGTGGATGCGGCCTTCGCCGCGGGGCGTGCTGGCATGGCGCGGTCTCCCGAATCGCGAGACTGGCAGTCTAGCGGGAATCCGAGCCAGGCGGGTGAGGGCGTCGCTAAACCGAGCGCCCATGAAAAAACCGGAAGAGGGCAATGCCCCCTTCCGGCCCGCTCCCCGATCCCCCGGGTTCAGAACGAGAAATTGAGCAGCACGTCCGCGATGTTGACGTCCGCGGGCTGCGTCTGCACGGCACCGGTGATGCTGGTGGCCTGGATGCTGTACTTGCCTGCCGCAGCGCCATCCGGCGACAGCGGGATCGGCAGCGCGGCCTGGTAGGTGCCGATCACCGGCGCGGCCACCGGCAGCGCGGGCTCGGTCGCAAACAGGCTGTAGGCGCCGGTATCGCTGGCCGCCGCGGTCGCGGCGATTTCAAAGGTGCCGCCGTTGACCAGCTGCAGCGCGCGCAGCGTGGCTTCGGCCGAAGCCGGCGCCACCACGCCCGAGACGCGGCGATAGGTCGATGCCGGCAGCGTCATCGGCGCCGCGGCGGTCGAGATCGCCGTGGGCGTGCCCACCACCACCGGCACGCCGCGCACGATGCCCGCCGCCTTGGCGTTGGCCGCACCCGGCACCACCACCACGTCGACCGGACCGGCCGTGCTGCTTTGCTCGATCGGCGACAGGCGGAAGCTGCCGTTGGCATCCGCCACGGTCGACTTCACCACCACGCCATTGCGCTCGGCATAGACGCGCGCACCCGGGGCCGCGGCGACCACGCCGTTGACTTCGCCGCTGACGGTCATCGGGATCGCGGTCACCACCGGCTTCAGGCCATAGGTGCCATTGCCGCGCGTCACCACCGACTTGCACGCGTCGAAGTCCAGCACCAGGTCGGTCAGCGTGTCGCGCGCCACCGTGAACGGACGATTGATCTTGATGCCCGACTGCACCGCGCTGGGCGTGTCGAGCGGCTGCTCGGCGCCACCCACGGGCACCACCGAATTGGCCAGGGCCGAGGCACCGCTGCCGCGGTTGGCATCCAGCACCAGGCGCACCTGCTGGTAATCACCGGCCGGCAGTGCGGTCTGGCCCAGCACCGTCATCACGCCGTTGGTCAGCGACAGCAGGTCGATCCTGCGCGCGGGCACGACGTCGATATCGACCCAGCCCCCGGCGCTGGCCTCGGCGCTGGCGCTGCTGTGCACGCGCACCTTGTTGACGGTCACGAAGACATTGTTGAAACCGCAGGCCGGCGCATCGGTCATCGATACCTGCAGCGTGCCGCGCCCGGGGCCGTCGTCGCCGCCGCCGCCGCCGCAAGCGGCCAGCGCAAGCACGCCGCTCAGGGCCAGCAGGCGCAACGGAGCAGAAGTATTAGAAAGGACTGACACGGTAGTTTCTCCGCATTGTTGTTTGTGGGGTGATCGGAGCTTATGTTGAGGTTCGCATAACCGTTGTAAATCTTTGTAATACGTTGTGAAAAAGTCCGCGCCTTGTCTGCATGACCGGTCATGGCTGCTACCGGAAGGTACAAGGGCGATGACCAGCCGGATTCCATGCAATGCGGCATCGGCTCTGCTGCGGCCGGCCCCTTGCCGGCACACATCGATCCCGGCGCTGCCATTGCGCCGCAACGCGACGCTTATTGCGTTGCACTGCCAGCGCCGGACAGGCTGCGTCCGGACGCCTCGGTTTCGGCCCGCGTATCGGTGAGCATCGCGGCAGCCAGCCCGCCCAAGCGCCGGCTCGCGCACGAATTCACCGCATTGTTTCGTCAACGTCTGCGTACTGCGCGCGATATGCATCACATCGCTCAAGTCGGCAGGCCGCGCACCGTATACAGCGGGGTGGAAATCCCACGCTGCAGCTTGCTGCAAACGCCCCCAACGATTCCTTACGAAGGATTCCCCTTGATGTTCACTACCATCCGCGCGCGGATCGTGGCCCTGTGCGTCGCCATCGTGGTCGCCGCGCTCGCCATCAACACGGCACTGAACCAGTTCGTTGCCAATCGCTATAACGAAGACGCCATCGACGGCAGCCTCGCCGCCGTGCAGAGCGGACACGCCAGCGCCATCGTCGACTGGGTGGCCTCGCACAGCCGGATGATCGAGTCGCTGCAGGACGCCGTGCTGCAGCCCGAACCCGATGCTGCGCTCAGGCAGATCGCCCAGGCCGGCGGCTTCACCAATGTGTACGTCGGTTACGCCGACAAGACCGCGAAGTTTTCCAACCCGCAAGGCATCCCGCCCGGCTACGACCCCACCGGTCGTCCGTGGTACCGGCAAGCGGCCGCGGCCGGCAAACCCGTGGTCACGCCGCCTTATGTCGATGCCGGCACGG
The DNA here is from genome assembly GCF_900094595.1 of Cupriavidus alkaliphilus. Taxonomy (GTDB): domain Bacteria; phylum Pseudomonadota; class Gammaproteobacteria; order Burkholderiales; family Burkholderiaceae; genus Cupriavidus; species Cupriavidus alkaliphilus. The sequence continues at coordinate 94,771 of NZ_FMAD01000010.1, forward strand.
GCAAGCTGGTGGTGGCCTTCGCCGCGCCGGTGGTGCGCGACGGTACCGTGCAGGCCGTGGTGTCCGGCGATGTGGCAATGGATACCGTGATCGCCAACGTCAAGGCGATCCACCCGTCGCCGGCCAGCTTCGGCATGCTGGTGGCCAGGAACGGTGACATCGTCGCGCACACCGACGACAAGCTCACGCTCAAGCCCGTCACGGACCTGGTGCCCGCGCTGAGCGCCGACAAGCTGGCCGCTTTAGCCGGCGCGAAGACGCCGCTGGAAGTCGAAGTCGGCGGCAGCGCCAAGCTGCTGGGTGCGCGCGCCATCCCGGGCACCGACTGGATGGTCATCGTCGCGCTCGACAAGGCCGAGGCCACCGCCGGCATGCGCTCGGTGCTGATCGCGTCAGTGATCGCGCTGGTGCTGATCGCCGGCGTGGCCGCCGCGGTGGTGTGGGGCGTGGCGACGATGTCGCTGCGCGGCCTGTCCACCGTGCGCGACGCCATGGACGCGATCGGCTCGGGCGACGGCGACCTGACCCAGCGCCTGCCCGCCGGCGGCAACGACGAGGTCGCGCAGATCGCGCGCGCCTTCAACACCTTCGCCGACAAGCTCTGCTCGATCATGCGCCAGATCCGCGACGCCAGCGAATCGGTGCGCGCCGCCGCCGACGAAATCGCCGCCGGCAACATGGACCTGTCGCGCCGCACCGAGTCCGCCGCCGCGAGCCTGCAGCAGACCGCCGCCTCGATGGAAGAGATCACCGCCACCGTGGGCCAGTCGGCCAGTTCGGCGCAGCACGCCAACGACTCCGTCGCCGCCGCCTCGCGCGTAGCCGCCGACGGCGGCGTGGTGATCGGCGAAGTGATCAGCACCATGGGCCAGATCGAGACCGCGTCGGTCAAGGTGTCGGACATCATCGGCGTGATCGAGGGCATCGCCTTCCAGACCAACATCCTGGCGCTCAACGCCGCCGTCGAAGCCGCGCGCGCCGGCGACCAGGGCCGGGGCTTCGCCGTGGTCGCCGGCGAAGTGCGGGCGCTGGCCCAGCGCAGCGCCCAGGCCGCGCGCGAGATCAAGACCCTGATCGAAACCACCGTGGGCAGCGTCGCCTCGGGCTCCGACCAGGTTCGCCGCGCCGGCGACACCATGGGCGAGATCGTCGGCAACGTCTCGAAAGTGACCGGCATTATTAACGAGATCACTCACGCAGCGATGGAACAGACTCGCGGCATTCAAGAGGTGAATATGGCGGTGAGCCAGCTGGACCAGATGGTGCAGCAGAACGCGGCGCTGGTGGAGCAGTCGACCGCGGCGGCGGCGGCGCTGCAGGCGCAGGCCGGCAGCCTTGCGGGGGCGGTGGGTCAGTTCAGGCTGGGCTGAGATCCCCGGCAGTCATCGCGCCTTGGCCGGCGGCACGGGCGGATGCTCGCGCCGCCCGCCGATCGCGCCGGTGCTCGCCGCCCGCACGATCCTGCGGAAGGTCGGGCACTCCATATGGCTCGGCGCCGGGCAAACCGCCGCATGCCGCAGTCCGTCGCGCATCGCCGTCAGCTTGCGGATGGTCCGGTCGAGCTCGTCGGCCTTGGCCGCCAGCATCTGCCGGTCGATGCGCGGCTGGCCCTGCGGCGAGAACATCCGCGCAATGTCGTCCAGCGAGAAGCCGGCGGCCCGCCCCAGCGCGATCAGCGCCAGCCGCTCCAGCACGCCCGCATCGAACACGCGCCGCATCCCGCGCCGGCCGATCGACGCGATCAGTCCCTTTTCCTCGTAATACCGCAGCGTCGAGGCCGGCACGCCGGCCTGCCGGGCCACCTCCGCAATATCCAGGCTTTTCACGTCTTGACCTCAAGTCCACTTGAACTGGCACAGTGTAGCTTCCAGCCACACAAGGGGGTAAGACCATGGGTGAACAACGGCAAACCAGCGGCAACGGCGGCGAGCAGGCCGCACTGTGGAACGGCGCCTCCGGCCAGGCCTGGGTCGAACACCAGGGCCTGCTGGACAATATGTTCCGGCCCCTGGAAGCGCAACTGGTCCAGGCCGCCGGCAACGCCGCGGCGCAGCGCATCCTCGACGTGGGCTGCGGCACCGGCAGCACCACGCTGGCGCTGGCGCGGCACATCGGTGTGAAAGGCCGCTGCACCGGCATCGATATTTCCGCGCCGATGCTCGCCGCCGCGCGCACCCGCGCCCAGCGCGAAGGCATCGACGCAAGCTTTGTCCACGCCGATGCGCAGGAGCACGCCTTCGCCCCGGCCAGCTTCGACCTGATCGTGTCGCGCCTGGGCGTGATGTTCTTCGACGATCCGGTGCTCGCCTTCGCCAACCTGCGCTGGGCCGCGACGTCCGACGCCACGCTGCACTGCATCGCCTGGCGCAGCGCCGCCGAGAACCCCTTCATGACCACCGCCGAGCGCGCCGCCGCCCCGCTGCTGCCCGGGCTGCCGCCACGGCGACCCGGTGCACCCGGTCAGTTCGCCTTCGGCGACCGCGAGCGCGTGCTGTCGATCCTGCAGGCGAGCGGCTGGGACGATATCGACATCGTCCCGACCGATGTCACCTGCACCCTGCCGGAGCCGGCCCTGACCGGCTACCTGTCCCGGCTGGGCCCGATCGGGCTGGCGCTGCAAGGCGCCGACGCCACCACGCGCGCGCGCGTCATCGACATCGTGCGCGCCGCATTCGCGCCCTATGTGCATGGCGACACCGTACGCTACACCGCGGCGTGCTGGACCATCACGGCCCGCGCGACCGCAGCCGCTTCGCCCATTGCCCGGGACCGGGACCGGGACCATGCCTGAAACCACCGCGATGCTGCTCCACGCTACGCTGATCGGCACCGGCGCCACGCTGGTCATGGACGCCTGGGCCATCCTGCGCCAACGGCTGCTCGGCGTGCCCGCGTTGAACTATGGCCTGGTCGGGCGCTGGCTCGGCTGGCTGCCGCGCGGACGTTTCCGCCATCACCCCATCGCCGCCACGCCACCGGTGCGCGGCGAGCAGGCCATCGGCTGGATCGCCCATTACCTGACCGGCATCGCGTTTGCGGGAATATTGCTGGCCTTATGGGGTCTCGACTGGACGCACCGGCCGACGCTGGCACCGGCGCTGATCGTCGGCCTCGGCAGCGTTGCCGCGCCCTTCCTGCTGATGCAGCCCGCGATGGGCGCCGGCATCGCGGCCAGCCGCACGCCAAGGCCGAACGTGGCGCGGCTGCATAGTCTGGTGACGCATGCGGTGTTCGGGATGGGGTTGTATGGGGCGGGTTGGGTGATACGGCTGGTAGCGGGATAGCGCTGGCCCCCAGATCTGCGCGCACGCCATCGCGCCATGCCGGCGCGGGGCTTATTCGGGCACCGGATACTTCCTCGCATTCATCTCCATCTTCGCCCGCACCGCCGCGTCCAGGTCTACCCCGAGCGCCGTCACCAGCTGGGTCAGATAGATGGTGATATCCGCAAGCTCCTGCTCCACGTGCTCGCGCTTGGGCGTGGCCATGATGGCGCGCGATTCCTCCTCGGTCTGCCACTGGAAGATCTCGACCAGTTCGGAGACCTCGACGCTCAGTGCCATCGCCAGGTTCTTGGGGCTGTGGTATTTGCCCCAGTGACGGGCTTCGCCGAAGTCGTAGGCGGCTTGCTGCAGGTTCTTGATATCGATCAGGGACGTCATGGCGTGGCGATAGGGTTAGCCGCGTACCGGGAGCCGGCGGGCGCGAGACGCAGATTTAAGCATGACCTGCCCGCCCTCGACATCCTGGCCGGCCCAGGCTTACCCTTCGCTTGTGCATCCACCGTCGCAACGGAGGTCCCCATGCGCCCGACTCCTGGCATGGCGCTCGCCACGCTGGCCGGCACGACCGCCTACCTGGCCATCGCCATCGCCGGCTGGGGCGGCATCGCGCCCTTCTTCGCGCACCCGGCACGCGTGGCGCTGGCCGGGGTGCTGTTCGCCCTGGCCGCCGCCGCGCTCTTTTCCGGGGGCAACCTCAGCAGTGGCATGCGCGAGGACCGCGGCAACCGCTGGGTGCTGGCCGTGTTCGGCGTGCTCGGATTGCTGGCGGCGTACCTGCCGCCCTTTACCGACCGCATCGGCGTCTGGACCATCGATGGCGACACCATGCGCTGGATCGGCGTGGCGCTGTTCGCCGGCGGCGGCGTGCTGCGGCTGTGGCCCGTGTTTGTGCTGGGGCGGCGCTTCAGCGGGCTGGTGGCGATCCAGCCCGGGCACACGCTGGTCACGACCGGCATCTACGGCGTGATCCGGCACCCCAGCTACCTCGGTTTGCTGATCAGTTCGCTGGGATGGGTACTGGCCTTTCGCTCCGGCGTGGGCGTGGTGCTGACACTGCTGATGGTGCCGGCGCTGCTGGCGCGCATCCGGGCGGAAGAGGCGCTGCTGCGCGATCAGTTTGGCGATGCGTACGCGTCGTACTGCGCCAGGACGTGGCGCCTGCTGCCGGGGATCTACTGATCGACGAAGCGGCGCCGCGGGCACCTCCGCGATGAATTTCCCGCTCACCAAGGGTTATCCCTAGGCACGCATTCCCATTTTCCGGGACTGGCAGTTTTGATTTCCGGGAATCCGGTCCTATTCTTGGGCCCCATGTTGAATGCAGTCGACTCCACCATCGCCCCCGCGCCTGCGGCGACCACGCCCGCCGCATCCGCCCAGCCCGCGGCCGGCGCCGATCGCGTGCTGTTCGTGCTGGCCGCGCTGGCGCAGCACGGCGCGCCGATCACGGTGCGCGAGCTGGTGGCCCGGACCGGCCTGCCCAAGAGCACCCTCTACCGCCAGCTGATGCTGCTCAAGCGCTGGGGCTTCGTGCTCGAGTCCGATGGGGAATACGCGCCGGGCCCGATCAGCCTGCAGCTCGCCCTCGGTTTCGACATGGCCTCGCACCTCGCCCGCGAAGCCTTGCCGGATATGCGGCTGCTGGCGCAGCAGTCCGATGAAAGCGTCGGCCTGGTGGTGGCCGTCAAGGATCACGCGGTGTGCCTGGAGATGGTGGAGAGCCGCCAGTCGCTGCGCTGCTCGTTTGAGAAAGGCCGCGGCGTGCCGCTGCGCGCGGGCGCGTCGGCCAAGTCGCTGCTGGCCTTCATGCGCGACGAGGCGCGCGAGCGCCTGGTGCGCGCGCAGTGCGAGCCGGCCGAAGCCGAACAGCTGCTGCAGGAACTCGCCGCCATTCGCGACACCGGCTATGCCGTCAGCGAAGGCGAAGTGGATCCGGGCGTGTGGGGCGTGAGCGCGCCGCTGTTCTCGCGCCGCGCCAAGGCCGACGCGCTGGGCTCCATCACCCTGATGGTGCCGGCCACGCGCCGGCAAGGGCGCGAAGGCGCGCTGATCGACATGACCGTGGCGGCAGCCATGCGGATTTCCGCGCGGCTGCAGTCTTACTGAAACCCAAGCAACCATTACCGCCGTGCGCACCTCCGCGCGACGGCAGATTTCCCGTTCCCGGAAAAAAAGGAGACCCCCATGAACCTTCGTCGCAAATGCCTGATCGCCGCCGTTTCGGCCGTGGCCGGACTGACCCTCGGCACCGCCGCGCATGCGCAGGACAGCAACGTGCTGCGCGTGGCCACCGACGCCACCTTCCCGCCGATGGAATTCATCGAGAACGGCAAGCGCACCGGCTTTGACGTGGAGCTGGTGGAGGCGATGGCCAAGACCATGGGCAAGCAGGTGGAATGGACCAACATCGACTTCAAGGGCCTGATCCCGGGCCTGGTCTCGCGCCGCTTCGACATGGCGGTGTCCGGCATCTACATCACCCCCGAGCGCCGCAAGGTGGTGGACTTTACCGAGCCCTACTACACCGGCGGCCTGGTGGCGCTGGTCAAGAGCGGCAACAACACCATCAACAAGCCGGAAGACCTGAACGGCAAGAAGGTCAGCGTGCAGGTGGGGACCAAGTCGGTCAGCTTCCTGCGCGACACGTATCCGCAGGTGCAGCGCGTGGAAGTGGAGAAGAACCAGGAAATGTTCAACCTGGTCGAGATCGGCCGCGCCGACGCCGCCGTGACCGGCAAGCCGGCCGCGATGCAATACGTCAAGACCCGCGGCGGCCTGCGCATGGTGGAGCAGCAACTGACCACCGAGGAATACGGCATGGCCGTGCGCAAGGACACGCCCGAGCTGACGCGCGCGCTGAACGCCGCGCTGGCCAAGGTCAAGGCCGACGGCACCTACGCCAAGCTGACCCAGAAGTGGTTCGGCAGCGCCGCCAAGTAAGCCACGCGGACCGACATCATGGAACTGGATTTTTCTCCCGTCTTCGCCGGGTGGCCCGACATCCTCCACGGTGCCGTCATCACCGTGCAGGTGACGGCGTGCGCGCTGGTGCTGGGCTGCGTGATGGGGCTGCTGGTCGGCATCGGCCGGCTGGACCCGAAGCGCCGCATCATCTATAGCATCTGCACCGCCTATGTCACCTTCATCCGCGGCACGCCGCTGCTGGTGCAGCTGTTCCTGCTGTTCTTCGGCCTGCCGCAGTTCAACATCCTGCTGCCGGCCTTTGTGTGCGGCGTGATCGGACTGGGCATCTATTCCGGCGCCTACGTCTCCGAGATCGTGCGCGGCGCGATCCAGTCGGTGGACAAGGGCCAGATGGAAGCCGCGCGCTCGATCGGCATGTCGTCCGGGCAGGCCATGCGCGCGATCATCCTGCCGCAGGCCATCGTGCGCATGATCCCGCCGCTGGGCAACGAGTTCATCGCCCTGATCAAGAACTCGGCGCTGGTGTCGCTGCTGACCATCGCCGACCTGATGCATGAGGGGCAGAAGATCATCAGCGTGTCGTACCGCTCGCTCGAGGTCTACCTGGCGATCGCGCTGGTCTATCTGATCCTGACGAGCGCGGCCGGGCTGATCCTGCGCCGCGCAGAACAACGGATGCGCATGGGAGGCATGGTGCAATGAGCGATTCCGCAATCATCCGGATCCGCAACCTGGGCAAATCGTTCGGCAGCCACACGGTGTTGCGCGGCATCGATTTCGATGTGGAGCCGTCGCAGGTGGTGGTGGTGATCGGCCCCAGCGGCTCGGGCAAGAGCACCTTCCTGCGCTGCTGCAACGGACTGGAGCAGCCCGAGGCCGGCACCATCGACATCGTCGGCAAGCGCCTGGTGACCGACGGCCAGCTGATCGGCGAGCAGGAACTGAACCAGCTGCGCACCGAAGTGGGCATGGTGTTCCAGTCATTCAACCTGTTCCCGCACCTGTCGGTGCTGCACAACGTCACGGTGGGGCCGCGCATGCTGCGCGGCGTCTCGCGCGAGGACGCGGAGCGCAAGGCGCTCAGCCTGCTCGAGAAAGTCGGCCTGGCGCACAAGGCCCACGCCATGCCGGCCAGCCTGTCAGGCGGCCAGAAGCAGCGCGTGGCCATCGCCCGCGCGCTGGCCATGGAGCCGCGCGTGATGCTGTTCGACGAACCGACCTCCGCGCTGGACCCCGAACTGGTGGGCGAAGTGCTGCAGGTGATGAAGCTGCTGGCCGCCGAAGGCATGACCATGGTCGTGGTCACCCATGAAATGGGCTTTGCCCGTGAAGTGGCCGATGTGGTGGTCGTCATGGATGGCGGCGGCATCATCGAAGCGGGACCGCCGTCGGTCATTTTCTCCGCGCCGACGCAGGAACGCACGCGCGGCTTCCTGCAGGCCGTGCTGACGCGGGCGTGAGCATGGCAGTGACCCATCATCCGTGGCAAGGCCGTGTCGACCACGGCGAGCAGGGCGACACCACGCGGCTGTTCCGGATCGTGCAGGCGCTGGACCCGTCGGACGCCACGCCCCTGGGCAGCGCACCGGTATTGCTCGGCTTCCGTTGCGATGCCGGGGTGCTGCGCAACCAGGGCCGCCCCGGCGCCGCCCAGGGCCCCGACGCCATCCGCCAGGCACTGGCCAACGTGCCGGCGCACGGCCTGCCGGTGCTGCATGACGCCGGCAATGTCGACTGCGACGACGGCGACCTCGAATCGGCGCAGCAGGCGCTGGCCGACACGGTGCGCGCGGTCCTGGCGCGCGGCGGCGTTCCGCTGGTGCTGGGCGGCGGCCATGAAGTGGCCTGGGGCACGTGGCAGGGCCTGCGCGCGCACCTGGATGCGCAGGACGATGGCGGCCGCGTGCTGATCGTCAATATCGACGCCCACTTCGACCTGCGCACCAGCCGGCCCGCCAGCTCCGGCACGCCCTTCGACCAGATCGCCCACGCCTGCGCGGAGCGCGGCCAGCCGTTCGACTATGTCTGCCTGGGCGTCAGCCGGCTCAGCAATACGCCGGCGCTGTTCCGTCGCGCCGAGGCGCTGGGCGTCTGCTATGTGGAAGACGTCGACATGCAGGAACGCCACCTGGAAGCGCGGCTGGCGGAACTGGCGGCGCGCATCGATGCCGCCGACCATGTCTACCTGACCATCGACCTCGACGCACTGCCGGGCGCCGTAATGCCCGGCGTGTCGGCGCCCGCCGCTTACGGCGTGCCGTTGCCGGTGGTGGAAGACGTGGCCCGGCTGATCCGCCGCAGCGGCAAGCTGCGCGTGGCCGACCTCGCCGAGTACAACCCCCAGTACGATCGCGACCACCAGGGCGCGCGCGTGGCGGCCCGGCTGGCCTGGCGCCTGTTGCGCTGACAGTCAGACCGCATACCCTTCCGGCAGTTGGCAGCCGCCGCGCGCGGCGATAGTATTGCCCTTCGCTAGATTTAGCGATTCTGATCAGAATTGATAAAACCAGGCGAGGGCAGTCCTGCGCCGGCGCGGCCTTGGCCGCGTCCGCGCGCGGGCCACCTTGCCGCGTTACGGGCGGAAGGGTCTGCGTGATCGAACACATCGTTATCGTCGGTTTTGGCTGCATCGGCCAGGCCGTGCTGCCGCTGCTGGAGCGAGCCTGGCCGGCTGCGGCGATCACCGTGGTCGACCGCGCGCTGGACCACGCTCGCCAGGCGCTGGTCGTCCGGCACGGGCTGCATGCCATCCACGCCGCCATCACCGCGGCCAATTTTGAAGCAACGCTAGGCCCGCTGCTGCGGCCCGGCGCCTTCCTGCTGAACCTGGCCCCGTCCGTCTGCAGCCGCGACCTGATCGCGCTGGCGCAAGCGCATGGCGCCTTCTATGTCGATGCCGGCATCGAACCCTGGGACTATGAAGCCGATGCGCAGGCCTCGCACCTGAGCAACTACGCGCTGCGCCACGAGATGCTGGCCTTCGCCCGCGGCCGCGAGGCCCTCCCGACCGCGCTGGTCGCCCATGGCGCCAACCCGGGCCTGGTCTCGGTGCTGGTCAAGGCCGCGCTGATGGCGCTGGCCAGCAAGGCGGAAATACATCAGCCGGAACCCCGGGATCGCGCCGGTTGGGCCGCGCTGGCGCGCGCGCTGGACGTACGCGTCGTCCAGGTGGCCGAATACGACAGCCAGCAGGCCCCCGGCTATCCGCGCGACGGCGAATTCGCCAACACCTGGTCCGCCGAAGGCTTTATCACCGAGTGCCTGCAGGACGCCGAACTGGGCTGGGGCAGCCATGAGCCGGCGCTGCCGCCCGATGGCTACCGCCACGGCTATGGCAGCGGCGCGGCGATCGCATTGGACCGGCCAGGCCACCGCACGCGCGTGCGGTCGTGGTCGCCGGTGCATGGCCCGTTCGACGCCTACCTGATCACGCACAACGAATCGATCTCGATTGCCGAGTACCTGACCGACACCCGCGCCGGCCAGCCGCTGTATCGGCCCACCGTCTACTACGCCTACCGCCCCACCACCGCCACGCAGGCCTCGATGCAATGGCTGGATGACCGCGCCGCCCCGCGCGTGCGCGGCGAACGCATCCTGCGCGACGAGATCCAGTGCGGCGAAGACGAGCTCGGCGTGCTGCTGATGAGCGGCCGGCACGGCGCGGTCTGGCATGGCTCGCGCCTGTCGGTGCAGCGTGCGCGCGCGCTGGCGCCGTACAACACCGCCACCAGCCTGCAGGTGGCATCGAGCCTGGTCGCCGGCATGCAGTGGATGCTGGCCAACCCGTCGCGCGGCGTAGTGGAATCCGATGCGCTCGACTTCGGCCCGGTGCTGGCCGATGCCGCGCACTGGTGGGCGCCACTTTGCACGCAGTTCACCGACTGGCTGCCGCGGCCCGGTGCCACCTCGCTCGCCTTCACCGACTTCCTGCTGGACCACGCCAAGGTCCGGCCCGATCCCGCTCTCCTGACCCTTGCCTGCTGATGCAACGCATCCCGCAAACCCCGCGCCGCAACTGGCCGCGCGAACTCGAGAAGGTGGGCTTCCACTTCCATTCGCTGGACGAGTTCAACGTCCCGCGCGAAGTCGATGACCACACCTTCTTCTACTGGCGCGAAGACGCCGCCTACGCCTTCAGCAAGCAAGAGGTGGAAACGCTCTATGCCGCCGCGTACGACCTGAACCAGCGCTGCCTGGAAGCCGTGCAGCACGTGATCGACCACGACCTGTTCGCGCGCCTGGCCATCGACAAGGATTTCGCGCAGCTGATTCGCACCTCGTGGGACCGCGACGAGCCCACGCTGTTCGGCCGCTTCGACATGACGCTGGACCCGCACGGTGTGCCGAAGCTGTACGAGTTCAACGCCGACACCCCGACCTCGCTGATCGAATCCGCCGTCGCCCAGTGGTACTGGAAAGACGCCGTGCAGCCGCAGGCCGACCAGTTCAACAGCCTGCACGACGCCCTGGTGGCGCGCTGGCAGTGGCTGCGCAACCACTACCGCAACGCCAGCCTGCTGCACCTGGCGTGCATGTTCGACAGCCAGGAAGACATCTGCAACACCGAGTACCTGATGGACACCGCGCTGCAGGCCGGCTGGTCGGTCAAGCTGGTCGACCTGCAAGAGATCGGCACCGACGGCCACGGCAACTTCTACGACGCCGACAACGTGCCGATGGAAGTCGTGTTCAAGCTCTACCCGTGGGAATGGATGGCCACCTCCGACTACCGCGACCAGCTCGCGCACAGCCCCGTGCGCTGGGTCGAGCCGCCATGGAAGGCGGTGCTGTCCAACAAGGCCATCCTGCCGATCCTGTGGGAGCTGTTCCCGGGACACCCCAACCTGATCGAAGCCAGCTTCGACCCGGGCCACTTCGCCGCCCGGCCGCACGCGAAGAAGCCCTTCCTGTCGCGCGAAGGCGAAAGCGTGACCCTGGTCACCCCCGAAGGCGACCGCGTCCACAATCCCGGCGAGTATGGCGAAGAAGGCTTCATCTACCAGGCCTACGAACCGGCGCGGCGCTTTGACGGCCGCTACACCACGCTCGGCGTCTGGATCGTCGACGATGTGCCCAGCGGCCTGTGCGTGCGCGAAGAATCCGGGCCCATCGCCAAGAACACCAGCTTCTTCGTCCCCCACTACTTCACCCACGCGTAAGCCATGGCCAACAAGAAGAAGGGCACCAAGCGCTCCAAGTACGGCAGCCCATATCAGCCCGGCAGGGGCGGCTCCGGCGGCCCGTCGCCGCGCATCGCCGCCTACCAGGCCGAACAGAAGAAGCAGGGCGGCTCGCCCGCGCTGTGGATCGTCGGCGCCTGCGCCGTGGTCGCCAGCGTGGCCGTGCTCGGCTCCTGCAGCGACGACGCCGACGACGACCCGGGCGTAACCGTGCGCCGCGCCAGCTACGCCACGCTGGAAGACTGCGAAGCCGACTGGAACACGCCCAACGACTGCGAGAGCGTGCCGCTCGACGACCCCAGCACCATCTACAGCTCCAGCCTCAACGCCCCCGCCAGCGAAGCCGCGGGCAGCTCCGGCACCACGCACAGCAGCAGCGCGTACTACGCGCGCTGGTACGGCCCGTACTACACCGCCAGCGGCACCGTCTACCATCCCAACGGCACCCAGACCCAGCGCGACATGTCGTCCGGCCCGCTGCGCCCGATGCACGTCTACGACCGCAACGGCACGCCCACGCAGTCCTTCACCAACGCCACCCCGCGCGCCGCCATGGTGGAAGAAGCCACCGTACGCCGCAGCTCGCTCAGCGGCGGACGCTCCATGGGCCTGACCATGCGCTCCGCAGCCGTGTCGCGCGCACCGGTGGTATCTCGCGGCGGCTTCACCAGCCGCTTCGGCAGCTCCGGCCGCTCCGGCGGCGGCTGAACGACGCCCGCCGTTCGCCATCTCGCTAGCAAACCCTGACAACTGACAACGAGTCCATCCAATGGTCAATACCATGCACCCGGCGCTTGCCTACCTGATCTACATCGTCACCAGCTTTGCCATGCTGGGATTGTTCCTGCTCGTCTATACGCGGGTCACACCGCATCGGGAATTCACGCTGATCCGCGAAGGGAACGTCGCGGCGGCATTGTCGCTGGGCGGGGCGGTGCTGGGGTTCTCGCTGACTTTGTCGTCGAGCATCCAGCACAACGCTACGTTTGCGATGTTCTTGCTGTGGGCGTTCGGGGCGTTTGCGGTGCAGGTTGTGGCTTATCTGGTGGCGGCGCGGGCGCTGGGGGGTGTGGGTGAGGCGATTGCCAGTGATAACCGGGGGGTGGGGGCGGTGATGGGGGTGATTTCGTTGTCGGTGGGGGTGGTGAATGCGGCTTGTTTGACGTGAGACTGCGGTCCGGGACCGGCAACGCGACGGGTTGCGCCGAGCGCCCCCGCCTGGTGTCCCAACCAGGACACCCAGGCAGTGCTGTCACGGCGCTTACTTCGCCGGCGTCTTGACCGCGTCGCCGGTGTAGCTCAGCGAAGCAAGGTCGGCCTGCGCCTTTTCCGGCGTTTCCAATTCCAGCACGACGCGGCCCACCATCAGCCCCATCGACGGTGAGCTGCGCACGTACTTCGTCTCGCCAGCATCCAGCACGAAGCTCAGCGTCTTCTCGGTTTCGGTCGCAGCGGAGGCTACGTACTTGCCGGCAGGCCGGTCCACAAAGAAAAAGCCGCCGGGCTTGGACTCTCCCACCACCTGATTATTAAGACGCAGATCCGGCTGGATCGCGGCGCCGAACATCGACGCCGAGCGAAGGAAGTAGACCCGACCCTCGTTCGGCTTCAGCGTCGGTATCGACGCTGCCATGTCGGCGTGTTTCACACCCGAAGCACACCCCGCCAGCAGCGAAGATACCGCCAGTCCGGCGATCAGCATGCGTGCAACCCGTTTCATTCCGATTCTCCCAAGTTCAAAGGTACTGCTGTGGATAGCGGGGAATAATTCTGCTCCCCTGGCAAATAGAAGCCCACCAAGGTCTTGTCGCGGATGACCAGGTAGGCCTCGTGGACCTGACGGCCCTCGATCGTGAAAATGGTGCCGATGGCCCGGTAAACGTCGCCCTGCGGAACACGACCCACCCTCGACCAGACTGACCTCTCAGGCAGCGTGCGGGAATAGCCCGTGTCAAGTTGGACGGTTGTGGCGCTCAGGATCTGGATGCGTCGTGCGGCCACGCTTGGTTGGGTGACCTCGATAGTCGATGGGACCGTCGCAATCATGGGGGCACAGGCGGAAAGCGCCAGGCAATAGCCCGCGGCGAGCCGCGCGCGGCTTGGGCTGCAAAGGAAGGGAGCTTTCATGATTGAATCCGCTTGAATCTATATTTCGCGAAATACCTAGCCGTTCCGGTCGGGATTGCGCCAAGTCGCAGGCTCATGTGGACCTGCATGCCCCGTTCAAGAATGAGGTTTCCAGAAGGATCTAGATACAGAGTGACGACCGAGTCGGAGCGATTTGGTCCATACTCAGATCGCCCGCCGTCGCTCGCCCCTCCCCAAGAAATTATTCCATTTGCACCAGTACACACAAATCTCCCCTTGTCCTCAAAGGAGGAAACATACTCAATCGATTTTCCATTCTCATAACGCAAATTGAGTTTCGCAATACGGCTTGCCATTGTCACCATGACATAAGTAGGGGACGCGTACCGCCCGTCGCTTGATCGGGACGCAGCGAGCACTTCCTGCGCTTGACGATTGTCCTGAAAGGGAAAGACATTTGAAAGCCGCCATTTCCTCGCTGCTTGTTGCGCTGTTGCATCCCCTTCGACGAGTTCACCAATCCCCTCATACCGCCCGCTCAAATCCGGGCAATCCGCTGCCGCATACGCTGCTGGATCAAGATTATTGCCTCCAGCACCGGGGTAGTTCGGTGGGGAATGAAGGCACCCCGAACAGACCAGGGCCAACATCGCAACTATTGTCCATCCTTTCACATTCGTTCCTTCGATTGCTGGGTCTGATCGAGCGCCGTTCCGATCTCTGTCATCAATTTCCCTACTTTGGCTCGCGGTGTACCGATTCGTGGTTCGACCTCGAGCGGCTCAATGCCTTGCAGATCTCCCTCACGATCCATTGGGGGATGTAAAAGGCCGCTCTTCATCGGATTCGCTTGAACCGATATCTTGCAAAGTGGTTGACCGTCCCAGTTGGAATAGCGCCAAGCAACATGCTCGTGTGAATCTGCGTAGACTTCTCATAGATAAGGTTGCCATTCTCGTCGAAGTAAAGCATAGCCATTGAATCGGATGTATTCGGCCCGAACTCGGAACGACCTCCTTTGCTCGAGCCACCCCAGGCTATCTTTCCCTCAACCCCGGTACAAATGAAGCGCTTCTTGTCTTCAAAGGAGAACCGCTGAATTTCAGATTTTCCGTTGGGATATAAGAATCTACTTTGAAAGAATCGCTCACTGACCCGTGACACTTGTCCATATTCCGGGTATTGAAATCTCCCCGTCTGAGACTTAGAAGCCTTGTCAATCGCGGACACCTCCTCCGCACTCACAAATGGGAATACATTGTCTAAGCGCCTAGTCCTTGCCCAGCCTTGCGCAGTGGCATCACCGTCCAGGAGCACTCCTTTCCCATCATACTGACCAGTTAAATCAAGGCATGCTGCATCAACATAGTGAGATGGATTGATGTTCTCACCGCCCGCACCGGGATAGTTTGGGGGAGAGTGGAAGCAGCCCGAGCAGGCGATCGCTAACAGGAGAACGACGAATTTCACTCCACTCATTTTGCATCCTTCGAGCGCTGGCTCTGATTGCGAAATGCAGACCAGTCCAGGCCGTATTGATTGAGCAATGTCACTCCAGCGAACGGCGCTGCCAGTGGAATGTCGATATCGGTCTGGAGCCAGAACATCATTCGGGTGCCGCCGTCAGGTACAACATCGGCGGCCAGGACGGTCGCGGCCATCGACGCCGCAGCCAGAGCTAATGCTGTGATGCAGGGCCATGTGGCGACGGCACGCCCTAAGGTGCCTGCTTGATCCGTAGTTGCCTGTACTGGATGCATTGACCGCGCTCCCGTCTTGCTGGGTGGGCGCATCTCGCGCACGGTCATGCCCCGGGCGTACCTGGCGATGATCTTGTCGTCGAACCCGGTGAAGCGCCGCTCGTGCTTGGGTATCAGAATTGGATCGAAACTGCCGTCGCGGTCGCGCGGCATGTCTACCCGCAGCGGGCCGTCGTCGGTCAGAAGGGTCTTGGCGCTCTTGCCATTGCGCTGGTTGACCGTGCCAGCCGGGCGCTCGGCGCCAGCCGCGTAGCGCAGGTGATGGCCGAGCTCAGCGCCCAGGGCGCGTTCGATCAGGGCCTTCTTGAACGCCATCGAAGCGTCCTGGACCGCCTCGGCAGTCATCGGGCCCTTGACGAAATGGGCACTCAAGTCCTCGGGGATGGTCGGCAGCTCACGGTCGGCGGCCTGGCTCGTCTTGGTTCTGCGTGGCATACATGCTCCTTCGACATGTCATGGCCTAAACACAAAATTTCTGACAGGTCCGAGCACCAGACGACATCGGCAACGCCGAATTGCGGATTCCAGGCCAGAACCTCATTTACCCGTGTTTCCGATTGACTCGGCTTGTGATGGCTTCACATCGGCCACCTTGTAATACAGCTTCAATTTCGCACCTTGCGACGACGGGATCCGTCCCACGTAGGCTGACCGTACAAAGGCGGCGCTTCCGCTTCCGTTGCTTTCCATTAAGCACACGTATCGTCGCCCGTGTTGGCTAAGCACAGCGTAGGCAGCCAGCATCGGTTGCTCGATTCTCGAGGGTCGGTGCTTTCCAAGAGCGACCGCACGTCTGATGTACCCGCGGCGCGCTCCGACGAAGATGAAGTCGTTGCTACCGCGCTTGCTGCTAGCGTAGCCAACCGGGAGCTTGTTGTTTGCGCCACCGGGGATGAACAACTGATACCCGGGCACAGTAACGTCGTCTATAAGATCCGCATTTCCCTCAATCTGGGAAACTGAGACCGATGCGTCCGACGAGCTGTCGAAGAGCAGGCAACTGTCGATGATGGCCGCCGGCAGTTGCTCGGCGTGAGCGGTAACGGAAAGCGCAAGCAGCGAAGCTACGAGAACGGTTCGCGTCATTTGTACTCCTTCGCGCGTGTAACGGTCATCCAGTCTTGGCCATATCGCCAAAAGATCGTCCCTCCCGCAGCCGCCGTAGACTCATAGACCCAAGAATAGCGCCCAACCTCCTCCCTTACCGTCTTGACTTGTCCGTTGACCTTCTTTCGAACGGTTCTATACAGAATCTTCGTCCTCTCTGACCCGCTGATGCCGTAGATATTGTGCGCTGGATCTGTGAAGTGGATGCCAGACCTTACCTTCGCATGATGCTTGTAATTGGACCTGATGTCCGCCCCATCCCAAAAGTACGCCCCCTTCGAATGGTCCACGCCTCCTGAAAGGGCATTCCTTGCTGCCCTCACCGCATCTGACATGGGCGCGCTCCGTTCGACGTCCTTTTCAGCGGCCTTCATCAACTTGGCGTAGCGTGCGTTACCGTCTGTTCGCACAAAGGAGAAGTTCTTATCCTTCGATGTGAAGGCATCAATAGATGAATAGCCGCGTGCCTTCATCTGACGAACCATAACGCTTGCCAGCGCTGCCATCTCTTCGTATTGATCCAGCGTGGAGGATTCGCCATAGGCGATGGCAGCCAGCAAGCGCTCTTCCGAAGTGAGCTTGGTGGAATCCATCATGCTCGTCCTTCAGTCGGCTTGTCCAGCCATAGGACGATGTGCCCCTCGACATCGCCGCGCACGGCTGCAGACGTCTCGCGAAGTTCGGCATTCCGCGTAAGCGGTTGATCCTTAATGTACAGGTCATATCGGTAGCCATACTCCGGCTTGTCTGTATCGGCATCAACAAGCTCGTAGTATTGCTCAATGACTCGCATGTCCCTGGCCGCTTCGTCTTCGCCATAGCCCAATCCTTGTGAGGATAGCGACAATGTGTGAGGACCGGCCGTTTGCACTTCGATACTAAAGTCGCATTGCGAAGGAATGACGACCGGTCGTGCGGCGCACCTGCAATAGACGCGGGCACCACTTACCAGAATCTGCTTCCCCTGTATGTCGAACGAAGGATGGCAATCGTTCATGACGGGCCCACCTGCCTTGCAAGCGGGACAGGTTGCATAGTCGCCTTCGACACCCACCGTTACGTCATGATGAAACATGCGCTGGCCAGTGGCGATAAGTGTCCCGTTCGAACTGGTCTTATCCCCGTTTCGAAGTGCGTAACGAATGTCAGGCATGGTGGCTTCAGATTGACCGATCTGATACCGAGGTTTAACCAACCTCGGTTCGGGCCTCCATAGGGCTAACCTTAAAGTTGTTCCTCTTCGTGAGGGACCAGCATGCGGGAAAATCGCGGAACAAGCTTTGGTGGGCGGCGGCGAGTTTGTCCAGCCATGCCGGATGTCGGCGTCAGGCACGTGCCCGCAGCTTTGCGCAGGATCCCGGCAATCGGCTGAAGCGCGCCGTTACACGCAAAGAGGTGCTTGCGGCCGCGACGAGCGAGTTATCGTTGGCTCTGCGCAATGCGCCGGCCAAGTCGGCTCGAACGACCTATGACCGGAGTCCCCGCGGTGAAGCATGTTGCTGCGCTATTTGGCTGGCGATTTACGCCTGGCGAGAATTCGCTGATTCTGCTCGCCCGAAGGTTGG
This sequence comes from Cupriavidus alkaliphilus, assembly GCF_900094595.1. Taxonomy (GTDB): domain Bacteria; phylum Pseudomonadota; class Gammaproteobacteria; order Burkholderiales; family Burkholderiaceae; genus Cupriavidus; species Cupriavidus alkaliphilus. Next base: position 112,683 of record NZ_FMAD01000010.1, read on the forward strand.
CTCAGCGCTTCGCCCCCGCCCGCCCCGCCTTCGCGGCCCGTTTCACTGGCACCAGTGCGACGGCCGCCTCTTCGGCCTTGTCCGCATTCACCAGCACGCCCGCCGAGACAATGTATGCCGCAGCGCTCTCTATATCCCCACGCAGCGCCGCGCAGGCCGCTGCACCATCATGCTTGCGCAGAGCCTCGACCAGCTTGTCGTGATGCTTGACCGCCACGCGTTCTTCCACGCGGCGCGATCCGGAGCGCAGGTCGTGGTTCAGGATCGGGCCGATGCGCAGCCACGTTGACTCGATCATCTGCAACAGGATCGGCATGCGCGCCGCCGCGTAGACGGCAAAGTGCAGGGCCTGGTTCGCGGCGATGACGTCCGCGCCGTCCGGATTGCGCTTGGCCATCTCGTCGGCAAACCGGCGGTGCAGTGCCTGTACCTGCCTCAGTTCCTCATCGGTGATGCGCTCGGCCGCGGTGGCGGTGGCGAGCCCCTCGAGCTCGATGCGGATCTTCGTGATTTCCTCGAACTGGCTGACGCTCATGCGTGGCACCCGCAGCGCGCGGTTAGGCGTGAGTTCGAGGGCCTGCTCGGCCACCAGCCGATGCACCGCTTCGCGCACCGGCATGACGCTGACCCCCAGTGCGGCGGCGATGTTGCGCAGCGAAATCTGCTCGCCCGGCATCATCTGGCCGCTGACCAGCAGGTCGCGCAGCTGTGTGTAGACGTCTCGGCTGAGCGTCTGGCGGACAATAGGCGTGACAAGGTCGTTCAGGGGCATGCCGCGAAGCATAGCACATAGGGTTATTCTCTATATTTGATCTGTGATCACAGTTTTAATCTTCGTCCGGAAGGCAGGCATCGGCCTGTTCCCAGGAGATTGGAATCATGTGGAAGGATGAATCGCTAGACGGCAAACGCGTACTGGTGACCGCTGGCGCGGACGGGATTGGCCTGGAGATTACGCGGGCCCTGGTGGAGGCGGGCGCCCGCGTCGCGGTGTGCGACGTGGCCGGCGACAGCCTCGAACGCGTCGGTGCCCAGTTGCCCGGCGTCGTGGCAATCCGGGCCGACGTGTCGAAGGAAAGCGACGTCGAGGCGCTGTTCCAGGCGGTGGATGACGCCTTCGGCGGGCTGGACGTGCTGGTCAACAATGCCGGGGTTGCCGGCCCGACTGGTGGTGTGGAAACCCTGTCGCTGGCCGACTGGGAGCGCACGCTTGCCGTCAACATCACCGGCCAGTTCCTGTGCGCCCGCGCCGCGGTGCCGCGCTTGCGGCAGGGGCGCTCGCCGTCGATCGTCAACTTGTCTTCCGCTGCCGGACATCTGGGCATGCCGGGCCGTTCCGCCTACTCCGCCTCGAAATGGGCCGTGGTGGGCTTTACCAAATCGCTCGCGCTGGAACTGGGCGCGGATGGCATCCGTGTGAACACGGTGCTGCCCGGTGCCGTCGACGGCCCGCGTATCCGCGCCGTGATCGCCGCGAAGGCCGAGTCGCTCGGCAAGCCGCTCGAGGAAGTCACGCGCAACTACACCTCGCAGGCGGCCTTGCAGCGCATGGTGACGATGCGCGACATCGCCAACATGGTGCGCTTCCTTTGCAGCGACCAGGCCGCCAATGTGCACGGCCAGGAAATGGTCGTCGACGGCCTGACCCAGGCGCTCAGCTAGCGCGCCCGGCGCTTTGCGGGGGCCGACGGATATCCGCGGCCCACCCTCCGACCCAACCCGATCAAGGAACCACCATGGCCAAGCGAGCCAAAGCCATCATCACCTGCGCCCCGACCGGCGCCATCCACACGCCCAGCATGTCGCCCCATTTGCCGGTGACGGCCGACGAGATCGCCAGCGCTGCCATCGACGCGGCACGCGCTGGCGCCGCCATCCTGCATCTGCACGCCCGCGACCCGAAGGACGGACGCCCGTCGCAAGACCCCGAGCTGTTCCGGCCGTTCCTCAGCATGATCAGCGCCGAGACCAACGCCGTGATCAATATCACCACCGGCGGCAGCCCGCACATGACGGTGGAAGAGCGCATGCTGCCGGCCACCACCTTCAAGCCGGAACTGGCCTCGCTGAACATGGGCTCGATGAACTTCGGCCTGTTCCCGATGCTGGAGCGCTTCAAGGATTTCCGTCACGACTGGGAGCGCGAACACCTGGAGAACAGCCGCAACCTGATCTTCAAGAACACGTACCAGGACATCGAGAACATCCTGCGCATCGGCAATGCCAACGGCACGCGCTTCGAGTTCGAGTGCTATGACATCAGCCATCTGTACAACCTGCGGCACTTCCTAGACCGTGGCCTGGTCAAGGGTCCGGTGTTTATCCAGTCCGTGTTCGGCATCCTGGGCGGCATCGGGCCTGATCCGGAAGACCTGATGCACATGCACCGCACCGCGCAGCGCCTGTTCGGCGACCAGTTCCGCTGGTCTATCCTGGGAGCCGGCCGCAATCAGATTCCGCTGGCCACCATCGGCGCTGCAATGGGCGCCAACGTGCGCGTCGGCCTGGAGGACTCGCTCTGGATCGGCCCGGGCCAGCTGGCCGCATCCAGCGCCGAGCAGGTCACGCGCATCCGGACCGTGCTGGAAGCGCTGAACATCGACGTCGCCACCCCCGACGAAGCCCGCGACATCCTCGACCTCAAGGGCGCCGCAGGCACCGCCTTCTGAACCGCCGGGCCGCCACGGCGCGGCCCGGGCAGGCATCGATCACCGAAAGACATCAACCAGGCCGAATGGCAAGCCCGCGCCACGCGCGTGGCGCCGTATCCGCCGATGGAGACCACACCCATGCAGACCGTACCCGCCTCGGGCGCACCGCCGCTGGCCGCGCCGACCGACCGCCCGCTGACCGCGCTACTGTTCCGCAAGCTCATGCCCTTGCTGGTGCTGTCGTACGTGATCAGCTTCCTGGACCGCACCAACATCGCCCTGGCCAAGACCCACATCGCGGTCGACCTGAACATCTCGGCCGCCGCCTACGGCCTGGGCGCCGGCCTGTTCTTCCTCAGCTACGCCTTCCTGGAGATCCCGAGCAACCTGATCATGCATCGGGTCGGGGCGCGCTTCTGGATCACACGCATCATGGTGACGTGGGGCCTGCTATCCGCGGCGATGGCCTTTGTCCAGGGCGAGACTTCCTTCTACATCATGCGGGTGCTACTGGGCGCGGCCGAGGCCGGACTCTTTCCCGGCGTCATGCTCTACCTGACCTACTGGTTCGGCCGCGAAGATCGCGCGCGGGCGGTGGGCTACTTCCTGCTCGGCGTCTGCATCGCCAACATCGTTAGCGGCCCGCTGGGCGGCGCCCTGCTGGCCATGGACGGCATCTGGGGGTTCAAGGGCTGGCAATGGATGTTCGTGCTCGAAGGCCTGCCCGCCGTATTCCTGGCCGCCGTAGTTTGGAAGAAGCTGCCCGACGGACCGGACAGCGCGCCGTGGCTGACGCCCGCTCAGGCCCAGGCCGTGCGCACCCGTCTTGCCGCGGAAGCCGCCGATGCCAGCACCGGCAAGGCCGGCCACTCATTCCTGGGCGCCATGCGCGATCCGCAGGTCTGGCTGGCGATCTTCATCTACTTCTGCCACCAGATCTCGATCTACACGGTGATCTTCTTCCTGCCGGGCATCATCGGCACCTACGGCAAGCTCACGCCCGTGGAGATCGGCTTGCTCAATTCGCTGCCGTGGATCGCCGCCGCCATCGGCGCCGCCTGGCTGCCCCGCCATGCCAATACTCCCGGCCGCGGCCGCCGACTGCTGTGCCTGGGACTGGCGGTGATGGCCGGCGGCCTGCTGATCGCCGCCTTCGCCGGTCCGGTGATGGCGCTGGTGGGCTTCTCGCTGACCGCGCTGATGTTCTTCGTGGTGCAGTCGATCGTGTTCCTGTTTCCGTCGTCGCGGCTGAAGGGTGTGGCGCTGGCGGGCGGGCTGGCGCTGATAAATACCTGCGGGCTGATTGGAGGATTCATCGGGCCGTCGGTGATGGGCGTGATCGAGCAGACGACCGGGAGCACGCGTAATGGGCTGATCATCATGGCGGCGCTGCTGTTGGTGGCGTGTGCGGTGGCGCCTGCGCTGCGGCAGGGGCAGGAGCGTTGACAGGCGTACCGTGGAGCCTGCTCAATCGCCTCCCACCCTAATATCACTATCGAATCGGCGTCAGCAACGCCGGAGCACCGAACCCATCGAGCCGGGCATTGCTTCTTCCAAAGAAGCTTTCCCAGAACGCCTTCAACGCCTCAATGCTTTGCGGCGAGCGATAGGAAGCCGCTGCGTTACGCGCTCCCTTCGGCTCTGGAACAATCCCGGCGCCCATCACATACACGGACGCCCCACCAAAGTCCGCACGCACGTTCGCCTTCTCGACCTTGCGCAACTCCTGCGCAGGGTCGATTTGCCGCATGCGTTCCTGGCTGTAAAAGCTCGAGACCGACGAGTTCTCCAGCATGTCAGACACGATGAGCACAGTCTTCTGCTGCGCCGTCACCTCGCGCACCGCCTGCGATACCGCGGCAACGCTTGCCAGCACGTCAGAGCGGGCCAGCGCTTCGCTGCTTCCTTGCAGGGCTTCCCGAACCGAGTCCGCCACCAGCCTGGTGCCGTAAGCGTATTGCGACTTCAGGCATGCATCGAAGCTTTTCAGTGTCCTGACCGCCGTGGCATCGCGCACTGACTGGTCGAGCAGTGGTGCCTCCAGCGTTCCGCCCGCCAACTGCTGCAGGTAGCGGCCTTGCGCATAGGCGGAGAAGCTGTAGACGCGGAATGTCGTTCCTGGCTTTAGCAGGCCCTGCAGGTGGCGGCCCAGTTCCGCAACGAGCTTATCGTCCAACACCGTAGTCTGGTCGATCATCAGGAACACCGCGCGCTGCGCCGATGCCGGTATGCCGAGCTGGTTGGCGGCATAGCAGCTAGGCATGTCGGGTGCGGCCAGAGCGGGTCCACACAGCAATGTGGTAGCAAGGGCCAGCCATGCCGCGCCCTGCCGTATGCCTGCGGCGGATACGTTCGCCATGTCAGAGAAGTGCTTCCAGGCGTGCACGTTCGGCCTCCTTGTTGCGTTCCTCTTCTTCCTTGCGTGCTTGCTCCTCGGCGCGGCGGGCGGCCTCCTGTGCCGCCTTGCGCTCAGCAAGGCTCGCCGTGACGTCGTTGCGCACAGGGTCCGGCAGGCTCTGGAGCAACGCCACTGCATCCGCCTTGCGGCCGGCAGCAGTCATGGCGTCGATGCGCGCAAGCACACTCGCAGTGTCAGTGAAGTTTTCAGCGGCCGAGGGGATGCTGGCCTGCGCCGCACTGCCGGCAGCGGTGACGCGCGCGCGCGACACGCGCGCATCCATCAGGTAGTCGTCAAAGGTATGTTCGAGCCGCAGACCATCGTTGGCGCGCCGTTCGCTCATCTTCTGCTGCAAGGTCTGCAGCTTCGACTGAGCGACCTGCATGAGCGGCGTGAAGAATGCCAGGTAATCATCATAGGTTGAGAACCCTCCCGTGCCGCGGTAGGCCGCCTTGCTTTCCTTACCGGCGAAGCCCCATTTGTAGCCGCCCGCAATGCCGACCAACTGCGTGATTGCAAAGATGAACGCAAGCATCAGGAAGGCAGCGAGACCTTCGTCGGCATAAGCGGCATGGCCGTCGGCCATGGCTTTGTCGTCGGCCTTCTGCTGGGCCTGGCGAAGTTCGTCCGGCAGAGACTGGCCAAGCTTGTCGAACGGATTACCAGCGCCGGGCGCTTCGGAGACCAGTGCGGTTTGCGCGGTACGCTCGGCTTCCAGGTGCTTCACACGCATTACGGTAGAAACCACCGAGACAAAGACGATGATGACCGCCGCCACGCCCACCATGAAATAGCTGCGACTGGTGCCCACGCGGTTTACACACTGTTTGTACTCGGGCTCAGCATCGTCCTTTTCTTGCGGATCGTTCAGCTTGATGTTGTGGCTGGCAAATTTTCCCGGCTGGCCCTCGCCGCGCCACTCCGAGTCGGCCTTGGCGATCAGGTTGCTGCGGTAGAGCTGGTGTCCGGCACTGTGCATCACGAACACAAAGATCACGCACAGCACGAACACAATTGCCCACATCAGCAACTGGCGCGCGTTCTCGCTGCCGCCTTCGCCGGCCATCCACGTGCCCAGCATGTACGAGAAGCCCAGGCCTTCCGCCAGCACAAGCACGCACAATAGCCCCATCATCCATCCCGGCGTCGGCGAGCGCCCAAGGTCATGTGCCTTGGAAAGATAGGTCAGCCGCTTGTTGAACTCTTCCTCCGTGGTGAAATGAATGAACTGCTTGTATGCGTCGCACAGCGTGCGTTCGGACAAGGTCCAGGACTTGTCCTTGGCAAAGCGCGTCGTATCGCGGGACAGACGCGCGATCTTGCCGATCAGCGGCACGCTGTACCAGAGGTTCATCAATGCAAAGTCGATCCGAAACTTGTTGCCCAGGTACACCATCAGCAACACCGCGAGAGCGAGCGCCGAGTTCAGCGCCGCAAGGTTGTCATTGATCCATTGACTCATTGTCTTGATCTTTATCGTTCGTTAATCAGATCTTGCCGCCAGCCATGCGCGGATTGAATGCGGCGGAGTAGCTGTTGCCGTCTTTGTCGTAGCGCAGCCACGATCCGCGCGCATGGTCAGGCGAGGCGTGCGGGATCACGATGTCCAGGCATTGCAGCGGCGCCTTGTTGACGAACACGCGATAGAGCAGGCCCTTGTCGCCACGATAGGTATTCACCTGTGCCTCGGTGCGCAGATCCGGGTTCTGCTTTGCTTCGTGGTAGTCCTGATAGACCAGCACTTCAGGGCGGCGCGCCGGCGCGCCGCCGTCGCGCAACACCGCCACGCCCTTCAGCGCTACCAGATGGCCATTGACGGTATCCGACCAGCTGGTGTCGTACAGGCCGGGCATGTAGTCGGCGGTGCGATAGGCCTTGTCGTTGCTGAGCGATTTGACGGCGCGCGCCTCGCGTGGCCGGTCCTGGTCGCAGCGTGCCAGCGGCGTGTCGGCTACCGCAGAGGAGATCAAGGCGAAGCCGCCAGGCCGATCGAGCTTGCCGAGATCCGGCACCATCGCGCTGCGGCCCGAAGGCGTGCCACCGAAATCGATCAACGGGGCGCTTGTCATACGTGCCTGCGGCGCAGCACTCTTCTTCTGCGCTGCAGCGGGCGCGCCAGGGCTGGCGCCGGAAGCCATGGCTGGCCGTTCATCGGCCCGCGCCTTTCCAGCATCGCTACGCGCCTCGCCTTGCTGCGGCGGGCGGTTCGAAGCGTTGCGCGCGGAGGGTTGTGATTTCACCTGGTCACCGTGGCGAGTAGTCGCTGCCGCTTTCGCCTGTGTGGCGCCCCTCGGTTCACCGCCTTCCTTGCCGGACTGCACTGGCTCCGCGGCAGACTCGCGATAGAACGCCACGTTCGGCCGGCGCGCGTCGAGATACGTGGCAAAGGCCGCTTCGTCGGTCACATCCACGATTTCGACGCGGCGATTCTTTGCACGCCCCGCTTCGTCGCGATTGTCCGCCAGCGGCATCGTTTCTCCCGCGCCCTGGTAGTAGAGCTGCGCCTCCGCCACCCCCGCATCGCGGAACAGTGCCGCAACGGCACGCGCACGCTGTTCCGACAGCTCAGCGTTCAGCCTGGAACTGCCCGTATCGTCGGTATGCCCGATCAGCAGGATGCGCCGCGACTTCAGCGCCTCGACGGCCTGCCGCTCCTGTGCCGAGGATTGGGGGCCAAGCTGCCTGGCATGCGCCGCATACGCGTACTGCTGGGCGATTTCCGCAAAGGCAACTCGGGCTTCCGGCGCGAGCGCGCTGGATCCGGAAGCAAACTGGGCAGTGCCGCCGGTACCGGTGTCGCGCACCGACACGGACATGCCGATGCCGCCTTGCTCACGCTCCCGCGATGCCGGCGCCATCGCACTGCCGTCGGCTGCAATGTCGACCATCGTGACATCCAGCCCGTGCTTCTTTGCAATGCGCGACAGCTCGCAACGGCGGCGATCCATGTCGGCCCCGATCAGTCCGCCTAACGCCGCACCGACGCCTGCGCCGACCAGTGTGCCCACCTTCTTGTTGCTCGATACGACATTGCCAAGCACGGCCCCCGCGATAACACCCGCCGCAATCCCGATATTGCGGGCGTTATTGGAGCAAGGGTCATCGCTGGCAAAGGTCTCTTTCAGATAGGCTCCCGGCGCGGTTGCGCATCCGGTAACCATCGAACAGGCAACCGCCAGACTGGTCCACCGCCACACGTTGCGTGTAGCTGCCCTTGCCATCGTTTGTGGCGCGCGGTGTGAGCCGCCAACCGTCTTCCTCTCTTTGTGCATCGACCTCTGTTCCCTGGAGCGCCTTGCCCGATCCAATGACAGGCACAATGGGGCGCTACGAGGATATCGGCAGACGTTCGGGAAACTTGAGGGCAGGTCCGCCCGCGGATGGGGGGCTCGCTGATAGGAGAATGGGCAAGGCATTGGCCCGGCCGTCGATGTTAGTGGCGGGTGGTATGCGTGCCAAGCCTCCAGGGACCATGCTTCAGTGGGGTACGAACCGAACCGCCGGGCACAGCGTTGCGACTAAAGCAGTGAGGCCATCCGTTGCGACAGGCCCTCAATAGGAGGCCACTTTCCACGTTCCCGCGCTCGTAAACGTTGCCGAAAGCTTTGCGAAGCTGGCTCGTCTTGGTTACCGCCTGGTTCCACCTGCGATGTATGCCGTTGGATAATCTTTCCATCGACCATCTGGAGCACCCTGCAGTGAAACGAAGCGCGCGCTGGATCCGCCTTGCCCTGGCGCTGGTTGGCGCGGTCCTGCTTGGCGACGCCGTCGCGCTGATGGGAATGGGGCTATTCAACTTCGGCATTGTGTTGCCGGGGTCTATTGGTATCGCGTTCCTGTTGCTCGCCCTGTGCTGGGACGGAGTGGCCCGGTGGCGGAAGTCAGATCGCCGGCGCCAGGTGCTTTGGCGCGCGGGCTGGATTGCGTTTGCTGTGTGGCTGGCGACTGTCGGGGCGTTCTTTTATGACATCCGCAGCGGCATGGGCGTCCCCGCGCCAGCAGGGACTTCGGTAAAGGCGATCGTCATTCTTGGGTCAGGCACGCCCAACTGCGAGGCATCACCGACGTTGATTGCGCGGCTGGATCAGGGGTTGGTGCAGGCGCAGCGATGGCCGGAGGCCAAGGTGGTTGTGAGTGGCGGACAGGACTTCGGGCTGCGATGTGTCGAGGCGGACATCATGGCGGACTACCTTGTAGCGCGTGGGGTGGCGGCGGACAGGGTGATTCGCGAAGGACGCAGTACCAGTACCGAGGAGAACCTGGTGTTCAGCCGGCGGTTGCTGGAGGGGCAGGGCGTCGATGCCACCGCCCCCGTTGTGGTGGTGACCAGCGACTTCCATGTACGGCGGGCGGTGAAGATCGCCGGGAAGGCTGGCTTTGGCAAAGTCGCCGGAGTCGGTGCTGGAACGCCGCTCTACCTTCGATATAACGCCTGGCTCCGCGAGTACTTCGCAGCGATCAGCGGATGGGCGTTGAGGGAGTATTGAGGCTTTTGCGTCCGTTATGTCGTCCCGCACATCCAATCTCTCTCGCGTTTGCGAGCGGAGCGTGGTGGCGACGTGACGCTTTCGTCTCACGTCAGGGCGACTCCACGCGGTGAGCACGGGACTAGAGTGCGTGCAGCTTGTCGGGTTCGCTGACCTCGACTAGCCTGCTATGGCTATCAATCACTCGCTGCGCTGCGATACCCATTTGATGCCAGAACGCTCGACCACCCGCTATGGCAAGGCGCTGCAGCGCCTGCGCCAGGCCTTTTCCCCGTTGAACCTGGCGGCGGCGGCGTGGCTGATTGCAACATGGGCGTTCGTGGCGTTTCAGCTCGTGAGCGAGCGGGACCGCTTGCTGCATGACGCCGCGGAGCGTACCCAGGCGCAGGCCCAGGCGTTCGGCGCGTACTCGAAATCCAGCATCCTGCGGCTGTCCGAGTTCCTGCTCGATCTGCGGGCCAGTTGGCTGGTCGGCCAGCCGGGATTCATCGACATGGTGCGGGAGCGGGAGAACCTGGTGGTGGACCTGTCGTTCCAGGTGTCGGTGATCGACAAGCATGGCCTGCTCATCTACTCGTCCATCGCCCCGCCCACGCCCGGCCAGAAGGTCGACCTGAGCGGGCGCGAGCATTTCCGGGTCCATCAGAACGCGGGCGGGCGCGACATGCTGTTCATCAGCGACCCGGTGAAGGGCAAGGTCTCGCGCAAATGGTCGATCCAGTTCACGCGCCCCATCCTGCGCGCGGGCAGCTTCGATGGGGTCATCGTGGTCTCGGTCAGTCCGGAGCAGTTCGCCAGCTTTGCGCAGACGTTCATAAACCGCGATGGCGAAGTGGCGTCGGTCATCAAGACTTCCGGCCAGGTCCTTGCGCGCGTGCCGACCCTGGAAGGCACGCTGGCCAGGGCGGTCAGCAACAGACCGTACCTCGCCAGCGGGTCGCCGCCGTCCGGTAGTTATCGGGCGGTGTCGGGCTCCGAAGGCGTGGAGCGGATCTTCGGCTATTACCGTTTGCCAGAGTTCGGCCTCAATTTCGTGGTGGGCGAGTCGGTCAGCCTGGTGCTGGCGCCCTACGAGGTCTATCGCCGCGTGGCCCTGGCCGGTGCCATGGCTTCCACGCTGCTGCTTGGCCTGTTGTACTACAGCCTGCGCCGGTCCATGGGGGAGCGACGGCGCCATATGGAGGAGATGAAGCTGGCTTCTCTGGTCTATTCATCCAGCAGCGAGGCCATGATGGTGACCTCGCTCGATGGCGCCATCATCGACGTGAATCCGGCCTTTGCCGCCGCCACCGGCTATACAGCCGAGGAGATCAGGGGCAGCCCGGGCTACAGCGTCAGCGGGGCAGGCAATGCGGCGAGGCTGGTCGAACGCCTGCGGGCCACCGTGGCGGCCACGGGCAGATGGAGCGGCGAACTCTTCATCCGCCGCAAGGACGGCAGCGAGTTTCCCGCCTACCTGACCGTGGATACCTACCTGGCCCACGCGTATGGCGAGCGCCGCCGCGTTGCGCTGATCCATGACATGACCGAGAAACGCCAGGCGGAGGAAGTCATCCGGCACCAGGCGAATTTCGATGCGCTCACGGATCTGCCCAACCGCCGCCTGTTCTTCGACCGGCTGGAGCAGGAGATCGAGCGCTCACGCGGGACGCAGGATGTGCTGGCGCTGCTGTTCATCGACCTGGATCGCTTCAAGGAGGTGAACGACACCCTCGGCCACGACCAGGGCGACCTGTTGCTGCTGGAGGCGGCGCGGCGCATTGCGGCATCGGTGCGCGCGTCGGATACCGTGGCGCGGCTGGCCGGCGACGAGTTCACCGTGATCCTGCCCGCGGTGGGCGATGCCGGCGTTGCCGGGGACATTGCCAAGGCCATCCTGGAGCGGATTGCCGCGCCCTACCGCCTGGCTGGCGAGCTGGTTGTGGTGTCGGCCAGCATCGGCGTGGCGACCTGGCCCAAGGATGCCGACAACGCCGAAGCCCTGCTGGTGTGCGCCGACCAGGCGATGTTCGCCGCCAAGGCTGAGGGCCGCAATCGCTGGAAGGTCTTCACCCAGGCGCTGCTGCAGGTGGAGCGGGAGCGCCTGCGCATCACGCAGGATCTGCGCACGGCGCTGGCGTCCGGGCAGTTCGCGCTGCACTACCAGCCCATTGTCGATCTGAGCACGGGCAAGATCTGCAAGGCCGAGGCCCTGATCCGCTGGAACCATCCGGTGCGCGGGCCGATCCACCCGGCCGATTTCATCGCCGTTGCGGAGGAATCCGGCCTCATCATCGACATCGGCCGCTGGGTGCTGACCGAAGCGCTGGACCAGCTTGCGCGCTGGCAGGTGCTGCTGGGCAAGGGCTTCCAGATCTCGGTCAACAAATCACCCGTGGAGTTCTGCGCGCCTGCGAGCGGGCCCGAGTCCTGGTCCAGCATGATCGAGCGCAGGAACGTGCCGGTGGGCAGCCTCGTCATCGAGATCACCGAAGGCTCGCTGATGGAGCAGAACGCCGATGTCATGGACCAGCTCTCCCGCTTCCAGGCGGCCGGCATCGAGATCGCGCTCGACGACTTCGGCACCGGCTATTCGTCCTTGTCGTACCTGCGGCGCCTGGACATCGACTACATCAAGATCGACCAGTCCTTCGTCCGCTCGCTGACGCGGGGGCCGGACGACGTGGCTTTGTGCGGCGCCATCATCAGCATGGCGCATGCGCTGCGCATCCGGGTGATTGCGGAGGGTGTGGAGACGGAGTCGCAGCGGGACATTCTGGTGGCTGCGGGTTGCGATTACGGGCAAGGGCACTTCTTTTGTCCGCCGGTGGAGGCTAGGGCGTTTGAGGCGTTTGTGAGTGCGGTGACTTGAGGCGAGCGGCGTGCTTCAGTGGCACCGGGGCTCATCTGCGCTTCGTCCTTGCGCTCACGAAAGCCTGAATGCAATCCAGCCATGCCCAAGCGCGAGGCCAAGTGCAAATACCACGACGCCAGCGATGTATGAGGCGGCCAGACGCCTGCGATACCTATGTCGCCGAAACCATGCGATGAGAACCACGGCCAATCCCAGGAGCAGTAGCAACGCCGCGACCAGCAAGGCAGCCGCCAGATATACAACAGGCGCGCCGGTATACAAGTCGCCGCGCTGAAACGGCGTCAACAGCAGTGCCGCCGCGTAAATGACTCCATCCAGTGCCAGGAGCACTGCCACGAGATCGACGCTGCGCACAAGCAGCGGTTTCAGGCTCATCGCAATCCCTCTGATGCCAGCCGCTGTGCCAGTGCAGCCCATCGCTGTTCGCTGTCGACGACGACATGGGCATAGTAGAAATGGCCCTCGCCTCTCCCAGCTACCATTTGCCTGGCGAGCTGCGGTGCGCACGCAACGAGGTCAGCCCATGGCATGCCTGCATAGATGGGATCGCCGAAGCGGGTCAGATCGACTATCACAACTTTGCGTATGCTCTTGTGCTGTTGAAGGTCAGTCAAAAAATCCTTGTCTATCGGTGAGCCTACCAGCACAAGGTGGTCTATGACATGGCCAGCGCGCGCATAGGACCATGCAGTCTGCGCCGCCAGCAGGGAACCGTAGCTGTATCCGATCAGGTTGAATTGTGGCGCCTCCGCGGCCATGCCGCTGGTGATCGTCCACTCGCCATCATCACGGTAGCGGATGCTTAAGCCGGAACGAATCGCATCCAATATGGTTCCAGCCGGCTTTAGCGCGTCCGGAATGTCCGCAGCGGCTGAATTCGTCAAACCTGCAAAGCAGTACGCCATGCCCGCCTTCCGGAATGCTGCCAACTGAGGCTGAACATACGCACCGTCAAGCCCTGCGCCGCCCCAGTAAAGCGTGCCACAGGGTCGCAGCAGATAGACCTTGACCGGGCTCCTGTCCTCGATCGGCGTCAGCTGAACATTCACGGTCTTTACTGGCTGCATGGCTCAGGCGTCCTCACCGTAGATTTCCAGCTTCGCGATCTCAGCTGCGTCGGCGGCGAACTGCCTGGTGAAGCCACCGGCATCAGTACGCCCCTCAAAATATCCGACAGCCCCCGTCACCCGATACTTCCGGTGGGTCAGCGGCACGGATGTCACTCCGTCCAGCAATTGAATCTGCTGATCGTATTGAGGACAGTTGCACTGAAAGAGAGGCCACGCGGTAACGGCTTCCGGCATCGGCATTGCGGCTTCCGCCCCCGTACTGCACACCTCAATCGCGAAGTCCGCTTGCGACGGCAGGACAACAGGTCTTCTTGCACATTTGCAGTAGACCCGTGCGCCGCTCACCAGAATCTGCTTTCCGCCAATATCAAAGGATGGGTAGCAATCGTTCATCACGCGTCCGCCGCTCTTGCATGCCGGGCAGGTGGCATAGTCACCTTCGATGCCGACGATGGCTCCGTGATGTGACATGGTTGTTCCTGCGGCGATGAGCACACCGCCTGTGCTCGTCTTGTCTCCGTTCCGCAAGGCATAACGAAAATCTGGCATGGCGCCTCTCCAGGGAGTTCAGGTCAATACAGCGTATGGGGCAAGGCCTCTCAGCTATACAGAAACGTGAATTCGCTGGGTACACGAAAAGTCCAAGCGATAGGCGGAATTTTCGGCAAGACGCATGTGCCTGATTCTCGGCAACGTGTTTAAGGGTATTCGCCCATGGCTGATACAACACGCACAAGCAGGTTTCGGTGATCGGGGGCTTGGGCTTGAGCTTGACTGGACACCGATGCATCAACTTGCAGCACAACCACCGGGCCACAACCAAAGCGGCGCGAGACCAGCTCGCGCCGTTTTACTGTCAGGCCTGCATTGCGCAGGCCTGTCCCTCGTCAAGCAAGCGCCTGCAGGCGATCCGCGCACCGGTCGATTTGCCGCTTGAGCGGCGAAATCAGGGCGTGCAGGCCGATGCTGTCAGGGGTATCGCCGGCCTGCAGGTCCAGCAAGGTCAGGACGGACTGGAAGCCGGCGCTGACGCGCAGAAGATCGTCGCTAACTTCGAGGATGTGGTCATCGAGGGTGACGGCTTTGCTGGGTTGCGGTGGGGCAGCCTTGGCGCGGCGGCGGAACTGGGCGCGGTCGACTTTGGCCAGGTTTTCGGCTAGCTGGGCTTGTTTTTGGGCGAGGGTGGGCTCTTGGGGAGCTGGGGTGTTGCTAGTCATTGCGACCTCCGTGTGTAAGAGATGGAGGCTCGCCGTCCGCTGTCAATCGGGTGGGCGAGCACGAGGCAGGGTTGACAGACCGGTACACACGAACCGGCGAGCCCGAAGGCTCCCCCGCCGCGACCCGCCCGTATGGGCGTGCGTTGGCGAAAGACGAGAGGATACCGCTTCGTAGCTCGTCCGGTGTGTAGGTCAGGCTGTCAAACCTGGTCGACCATTGGTGTGGCGACACTGACAGTCTCCAACGGCAAGTCGCCGGGAACAATGCAGCGGATTCTCAAAACAACCGAGCCGGCCAACCGGAACTAACCGTATTTGTGACACCGAGCATCGACATCAACATCTAGCCCAAGGACGGCATCGGCCAGAACCAATTGCTGATGCAGGCAGATCTGGCCATGTACGAGGCCAAGGACGAAGGCAAATCAGTTTTACGCTTCTTCGCCGCGCCGACGACTGCGGCCTTTCGCGGGCTGTCATGGCGCTGACGGCAAGAGGCGCAATGGCGCGCGGCGAAGCCGTGGCGCCAATGGCTCTGGGCGGCAGGCTGGGGCGCCTTTGCCGCGTGGCTGGTGACCGTGGGATGGTTCTTCCATGGCATCCGCAGCGGCATGGAACCCGCCATGCCCCGTGCATCGCCGCCCGCAGCCATCGTCGTGCTCGGTTGCGGCTTCCCGGACTGCGAGGCCTCGCCAACGTTGATGGCAAGACTGGAGCAAAGCATGGCGCAAGCGCGCCGCTGGCCGTCGGCCAATGGGCGACGGACAAAAAAGGAGCCGCTGCGCGGCTCCGTCCGGCGTGTGTTGGGCAGGCTGCTAAACCTGATCGTCGTTGTTTCGGCGACAAATCGTTCTCGAGCACCCACGTCGGAGGGGTCAATCAGACCAACCAATTAGCAACTAATTTTGACATACTGAGTGATCAGTCCTACCTATGGGCGTGAGCAGGCACCGCTCAGCCTCGTCTGACGACGAACTCGATGGCTGATCCCTGACGAACAATGAAAGCACTACCTTTCGCTGACGAACCTGCGTATTCCGTGACGCCGTGGCAGGAAGCCTGGCGTCAACACGGTGCTACTGAGTCGGAGCGATATTTGACCAAGCTCGCGCGCCGCGCGTTTTTGACCTTGTGGAGCTACCCAAACGTTTATACGGACGAAGGGCGAGGAGGTGGGACCGGCGACGGTAAAGAGTTGTGCGACCTACTTGTTGTGTTCGGCGATCACATACTCCTGTTCTCTGACAAGGAGTGCGAGTTCTCCGAGCATGCCGATCCCAAAGTAGCGTGGTATCGCTGGTATAGGCGAGCAATAGAGAAATCAGCCAAGCAGCTTGCCGGGGCTGAGGCATGGGTGAGACGCTATCCGGGTCGCATCTTTGTCGATCGGCAGTGCAGGCAGCAATTGCCATTGGATCTTGTCCGTCATGAGCATCTGAAGATCCATCTCATCGCGGTGGCGAAAGGTTCCGCGAAACATGCAAAAGCACATTGGGACGCTTCGGGTAAAGGGAGCTCTGGTAGCCTCATTCTGAATACTGAGATTCGTGGCAGCGAACACTTGGCCCATCCATTTAACGTGGGTTGGCCTCTTTCATGTCGCAAGATGGTTCACGTATTCGATGATGAGACACTAGATATAGTCCTACAAGAACTTGACACCATTGCGGATTTTGTAGCGTATTTGGACGAAAAAGAAAGGCATCTCACCTGCGGACATGCTGAATTTCTCGTCCTCGGCGAAGAGGAACTGCTTGCTTTCTATTTGAAACAAGCACGCCGCCTTCCCGAGGTCCCTGAAGGGGCGCTAGCAGTTATTGGCGAAGGTGAATGGAAGAAGTTCAAATCAAGCCGCCCCTATCGAAAGCAGCTGAAGGCGAGAAAGATCAGTTATCTATGGGATGATATTATTGAGTACCAGATCTCCCACATATTGGCGGGTTCGGCGTATAGCATCGACGAATCCCAATCGATCACGGATATGGAAACTGTTCTGCGCGCAATGGCTGAAGAACCCCGCCACATGCGCACTCACCTAGGCGCGGTTCTACATCGTGCCCGCAAGATCGGGAGAAGCGGCAAGCGCTACGCAACGGCCGTAAAGGCAAGCGGGAGTCAGGATCGAGCGTACGTCGTGATTTCGCTGCCGAAACCCTCCAAGGTGAATTACGATGAATATCGAGAGGCTCGCCAATATCAACTGGTAACTTATGCCGAGGGATGCAAATTGCGGCTTCCGCAGATCCGGGAAGTTATTGGTATTGCGTTTGAACCCTACAGCACGAAGACGATCTCAGTCGACTTTATGCTAATGCGATTTCATGATGATGTGCTTGACGCCAGCTGGCGCATTGACATTGAACGACGGCTTCAACAGGAGGACATGTGGCGTCGGGGGATTGCATGAACGGTGTGCTAGAATTGATCAATTATCAGAAAATTAAATCCAAATTTTTAACGCCCACCATATTTCCTTTATCGCCAGGACAATCCATATATTTATTCAATGCGAATCTCGCTTGAGTTCGCAAGAAGGCTTCAACACACCAAGAGACGGGCTTTCTGAATACATATAGCGGCTTCAAACCTTGTGTGTCTTTTCCGCCAAGTGTAATATACGAATCAAACGTTTCTCACCGGTTTTCGTTATCAAACGAATTTTTAGTTTATGATCAAACAGATTGAGTATCCTGCCAATTTTTTGGCTTGATTCGCACCTTACTATGATTTTTACTTCCAAGGAAATAGAAATGCGAATCGCATCAAAATTGCATGACGGACGCATCAATGCAACGAATTATCTTATCGAGATAGCGATCGGTGATTATATCGACCTAGCCAGACGCGTTCTAGATAATAATGAATTCCAACGAAAACGTGTATCCAATTCAAAGACTGTTTATTCTTTGCTCAAGACGGATGCGGCCCAAGGCTGCGTGATACCGCCAATTGTGTTAGCACTGTCTTCCTCCGAACCAACTGAGTTAACCAATGAAAACCTGAGCGATGCCCTGGTAAGGCACGTCGGAAATATAATGATTCTGGACGGGCTGCAGCGCACTCACTCCTTCATAGATATTGAAGATGAACTGAATCGAAAAGGCGATGAGGTCGGTCTAGCCGCGTACCGAAAGCTTCCGATAAGGTGCGAAATTTATCTCGGAATTAATCGACTCGGCATTTTGTATAGAATGCTTACGCTAAACACTGGGCAAACCCCAATGTCATTGCGCCAGCAGATCGAGATGCTCTATCTGGACTACTCCAAAGAGCCGATCGACGGAGTCTCCCTGATGCGAGAAGTCGATGGATCGAAAGCAAAGGGGCTCAGCTCGTATAACTTCAAAGAAGTAATAGAAGGTTTTAACTGTTATCTCGAAAGAAATGAATTACCACTTGAGCGCGCCGATCTCCTCGAAAATATAAAGAGCCTCGAAAAACTTTCGCAGGAAAATTCCCAAAAGGACTTGTTTCGGGAGTACGTAACATCGTTTAATCGTTTCATCCAAAGAATCAACGATTTGACGGGAGATGAGCTTCTCGAGGATGAGCCGGGAACCGAGGGCGGCGCATGGGGGAGAACTGGCACACAGGTGTTCAAGAAGCAACAAGCGCTCGCAGGATTTGGTGCGGCCATTGGAAAGCTGAAAGACAATGCCGTAATCAACGGATTCCCCGATGTAATGGCGGTCTTGCAGGAGATTAATTTGGGATCCGAACCGCTGAGCTTCTTGACGGAGTTCAACAAAACAATGCGATGGATTTCTGAAAACGCCAAAAAAATCGGCAATGCACAGCGCATGTATTTTCAATATTACTTTCGCGAGCTATTTAATCCCTCAAGTGATGGCCATCTAAATTTGACAGATGCCATTGCACTTGCTCTTCAGAAATACAAGAGCCAAGTATTCTGAAGGTGTCATCGTGCTAAAAATACGTACTGACAATGGGGAGTCGGCAGCCTTCCATGATATGTGGTGTACGACGGACCGAAACAGGGTTCATGCGATCGCGCGTTCGAACGATTTTGAGTCTGATATTTCTGTCACGAGTCAGTACGTCAGTCACCACTCGAAAGACTACCTGATTTTCTTTTTAGCGAGCACGGATCCCAGAGAAGGGCAAATTTTCAATTTACGAGATACGGCTCTTGATGAACGGGTCGGTCTTATAACGCCAATCAATGCTATAGGTTCGCGCGAACACATCTGGAGTGAGGACGAGTACTTCGAAGCGGTAGCTGCATCGGTTTTTTGGGACCTGCTTTCAGATACGAACGGCTACTCGATAGATGCCCCGTTGACGTCCGCTAGAGAGTATGTCATTTCCGATTTCTATGATCCCTGCCTTTCACTGCTTGTTGTCAATCCTCGAGCATTTCCGGATTTTGACATTGAGAGATACCTGCCTGGCTTATTTTCATATGGATATTCTTTATACATCCCAGGGCGCCAGGTCAGTAGCGGCTTTACATTTAAAACCCTACCCACCGGAAAAGATCTTCGAATCCCGCCAGTTCATGACCCATATTTGGGGGAAGGATACCTGAAGAATCTTTACACGGCCATGTTGCCTTATGAGCAAAATTCTATTGCCGGATTTTTGCTGCAGTATCAAGTGTTCGAGATGTTGATGCAGATGATATTTACCGAGAGATTGACTGGGTTTAAAGACGCGGTCAATAAATTCACCGGGACTGCTTCGGATCTTCGCGAGATTCTAGATCAAGTTCAGAAACTGAGCGCGGAACGGGATAGAATCAAGGCATCTATCGATGCGGCGGGCGTGAACGCAGGACTCCTAAAGGACTTGGGGATTGCGTGTAAAGAGTTGCTTGCTGATTCCGGGAAATTTCTTCGAAGCGAACAGGTGAGCGATCTAGTCTACGATGTCAGAAATCTCATTTTTCACAACTATCGCTCGATTCCAACAGGGAGTCTCTCAAAGATTGAGATTATCAATGCGGAGTTGGTATCGGCGATGCCACGATTACTAGCTCGACCGAAGCAGATCAAGTCGGTCTAATTGCGATTAGCCCAGCTCATGGACGAACACGACTGGGATCGTATGGGCATGCGCGCATGCCGGACTCCGCACGCTCACGCTCATTTCCCGAGACCCGACGATAGCCGCAACTCGGAAGGTACAGTGGCACTCCGAACCGAATCCGCAAGGTCCGGGTCGTTGGCATACCTAGCTCCGTGCGCAACTCCATCACCCTCGCCCCCTCACGGAGAATCTCGTTGTCCATCGTCTTCTTGCCAAGTAGACACTGCAAACCCTGATTTGCTTGAGTGCACTGGGCAGCTCCGATGCAGGTCTGCCCCTCGCCCGCGCTGTTACAGACGGCGCCTTGTAGGAGCTCCCCCCGCTTGGGGTTCCCCCCGCTTCCGATTTGTAGACGCGCATGCCCGGCTAAGCGTCGATTTCTACGCCGTCTAGCTTCGCGAGAAGGAATTGGGGTAGTCTTGTCACATTTGTGTCCAAAATGTGAGAAATGGAGCCCTTCGATCCCCTCGCCGTAGAAAATGTCGGCGTCACTCTCGCTGTCGAGCTGCTGGATCAGCCCCTCTACCCCCTGCCCCCTCCTACGTCCTTCGCTGGGGCTGGTGTCTATGCCCTTTACTATACGGGTAGCCATTCCGCGTATGCGGCGTTGCTCGGCCTCGATGGCGCAGGCGGCACAAAGTACCCTGTCTACATTGGGAAGGCGGTGCGTGAGAACGCAAAACAAGGCTTCAATCCCAGACCCACGACCAAGGCCAAGATCTGGGAGAGGCTTGGCGAACATGCTGAATCAATCCGCGCCATCGAGGAGGCAGGAATCGATCCGGACTTCCGGCTAGAGGATTTCCGCTGCCGCTACCTCGTACTGAACGATGCGTACATCACACTCGCGGAGTCAGTGCTCATTGCGACCTTCCGCCCCGCGTGGAACGGCATGGGGTTCGGCAGCAAGGTTGTCGGCGGCGAACGCATGACAGGCCGCCCGTCCCTGTGGGATTCGCTTCACCCGGGCCGCGGCGGTCGGCCAACGGGTACCGTTGAGCGCGGTCAACTTGCGCGGAAGAAGATTGCCGAGAGCATCGAAAAGCTCGCGGCAGAGCCCGGGGATCCACGCTCGGCTAAGATGCTGGAGAAGATCAGACGGTTCCTGTGAGACGGTCGCGCACCTTCTGCACGACAACGTGAGCGAGCCTCGTCGGGACAGCGTTCCCGAGTTGGCGCATTGTTTCACTCCAGGAGCCGTGGAAGATCATCTCGTCAGGGAATGTCTGGAGTCTGGCAGACTCGCGCACAGTGAAATAGCGGACGGAGCCATCTGTCCGACGAAGCATGTTCTCACCGCCAGGGACACCGTGGACGCCGGCCTTCAGAGTCTTGGCAGGTTCATCGAGCGGGCTGCCCGTGTGTCCCGGATAGCTGCGAGCACCGGGCTGGAAGCGATGGTCGGAAAACCGTGCTGCCGCGAGCAAGGGGTGCAGCTCGGGATCGGGAAGATCGGCGATTGCGTCCCGCACCGTCAGCCATGGCGACTCGACAGGTTGTTCACGTAGCCTCATTGCACGGGCCTTACCCTTCGCGTCATTGGGACGACTGCGCCTGGAGACTTTATGCCTGTCCCAATATTCCTCGGTTCGCCATTGGGACCACAGCAGCGCATCGTGCGAGTGGGTGTGATCCGGAAAGTGCCACTCCACGCCGGTATCGGCTCGGAATCCGACAATAAGTACCCGCTCACGCTTCTGAGGAACTCCGTAGTTCGCCGCATTCAATACCCGCATGACGACGTTGTATTGAAGGCCTCGGTACTTTCCACGAGTCTCGTAGTCTTCCAAACGGTCAAGGTGTTCGTGCCAAGTTTCCTTGGACTTTGCCTTAACCTCGGGATGCCGAAGTTGGAGACGAATGTATTCTAGGTAGTTCGCGAAGCTGGCACGAGTCAATCCCTTGACGTTTTCAAAAACGAAGGCCCGGGGCCGAAGCTCCCTCACTGCGCGAATGGCTTGTGGAAACATGTCTCGGTCATCAAGGTAGGCCCTATGCCGGCCGCCCATTGAGAAAGGCTGGCACGGTGGTCCACCAGTTACGATGTCGATGGAACCACTGATCTCCGAAAAGTTGACTTGTCGCACGTCTCCCTGAATCAGAGGCCAACTCACGAAGGGCTCGAGCCCTGCCTTCTGGTTCTCGCGTATGGTGTCGCATGCCCATTGGTCCCAGTCGACCACGAGCTGAGGTTTAAAGCCTGCCTGGCTGACCGCCATGCCTAGCCCACCAGCCCCTACAAAAAGTTCGACTGCATTCATGAATTTAGAAACTCGCTAATCCTAGTTTTGAGAGCCTCGGTATCGCGCACTTGGCATTCCCAGAGAACCATTACTTGCCAGCCCATTGCTTCCAGTCGCTCTTGCGTCTTGGCGTCGCGCTCTGCGTTCGAAACAAGCTTCGGTAGCCAGAAGTCCAATCGTGACTTGGGCAGCCGTGCCAAGCGGCAATTGGGGTCGGCGTGTCTGTGCCAGAAGCATCCATGGACAAAGATCACCTTTTTCCGAGAAGAAAACACCAAGTCGGGCTTGCCGGGCAAGTCCTTCTTGTGAAGACGGTAGCGATAACCCATGCCATGCACAATCCGACGAACGACCATCTCTGGACGTGTGCCAGTCGACCGCACTCGGCTCATTCGCTCACTGCGTTCCCTTGGAGTCAAAGTGTCCATGCACCTTCGCTTAAATCTCGTACGATGGCCACACCGACAATGCCAAACGCGCCCTGAGGGCACGCTCATCCAAAACATGAACCTTACCGCAAGGCGACAGCGGAGTCAGCTGTGCAACAAAAAAAGGCAGCGCCTTGGTGGTCTGCCCTTTTTTGGTCCCCACGGCGGCGGCCGCCACAGGGATGTAGCGACCTCCGGCGCACATAGATTTAAGCTACGCCATCAAACATCAATATTCCGCGCAACCAACGCATTAGATTCAATAAAATTCCGCCGCGGCTCCACCTCATCCCCCATAAGGGTGGTGAAGATTTGGTCGGCAGCAATAGCATCCTCAATCTGCACCTTCAGCAGCCGTCGTTGGGTGACATCCAGCGTCGTCTCAAACAGCTGCTCAGGATTCATCTCACCCAGACCCTTATAGCGCTGACGCGAAACCCCACGCTCAGCCTCAGCCAGCAGCCATTGCATAGCCCCGTGGAAGTCGTTGACCGTCTGATCGCGCAGCTTCTCGCCTTCACCACGCTGTACCTTGGTGCCTTCCGGCGTCAGCCCCTGGAAAGTCTTTGCAGCATTGGACAGCGCAGCGTAGTCAGCCCCGTGAACAAAGTCGGCATCCAGATGTGACAACCGCACATTGCCATGATGACGCCGCGCAATCATCAGTCGATGCTTGTCAGTCTTCTCATCAAACTGCGCATACACATCAGCCGTACCATCGTCGTTGACGGCAGCCCCAATCAACGTCTTGGCATGCATCTCCGCCAGCTTAGCCTTCAGCGCCACCGCCGAAGCCTCCGCCGCAGCAGCACTATCCAGATCCAGCGTCACGCCATCCGCGATAGCACGGAGCGCGTCCGTATCCACAACACGCGACAGACGGCCAATCACGCCTTCAGTCAGCTGGTACTGGCGAGCCAGTTCGGTCAGCGCATCCCCACTGATCTCCGACCCATCCGGCCGCACCAGCACAGCCTTCTCCATCGCCAGCTTCAACAGGTAAGCATTGAGCTCGACATCATCCTTGATATACCGCTCTTCCTTGCCATGCTTGATCTTGTACAGCGGCGGCTGCGCGATATACACATAACCGCGCTCGATGATGTCAGGCATCTGCCGATAGAAGAACGTCAGCAGCAGCGTGCGGATGTGTGAGCCGTCCACGTCCGCGTCGGTCATGATGATGATGCGGTGGTAGCGCAGCTTGTCCAGGTTGTAGTCGTCCTTGCCGATGCCGGTGCCCAGCGCGGTGATCAGCGTCAGCACTTCCTGGCTGGACAGCATCTTGTCGAAGCGGGCGCGCTCTACGTTCAGGATCTTGCCCTTGAGCGGCAGGATGGCCTGGAACTTACGGTCGCGGCCCTGCTTGGCGGAGCCGCCTGCGGAGTCACCCTCGACCAGGAAGAGTTCGGACTGGGCCGGGTCTTTTTCCTGGCAGTCGGCGAGCTTGCCGGGCAGGCCCATGCCGTCCATCACGCCCTTGCGGCGGGTCATTTCGCGGGCCTTGCGGGCGGCTTCGCGGGCGCGGGCGGCGTCGACGATCTTGCCGCAGATGGTCTTGGCGTCGTTGGGCGTTTCCAGCAGGAAGTCGGTCAGGGCCTTGCTGACCAGTTCTTCCACGGGCAGGCGCACTTCGGACGAGACCAGCTTGTCCTTGGTCTGCGAGCTGAACTTGGGCTCGGGCACCTTCACGGAGAGCACGCAGGCCAGGCCTTCGCGCATGTCGTCGCCGGTGGTTTCCACCTTGGCTTTCTTCGCGACTTCGTTCTCTTCGATGTACTTGTTGATGACGCGGGTCATCGCGGCGCGCAGGCCGGTCAGGTGGGTGCCGCCATCCCGCTGCGGGATGTTGTTGGTGAAGCAGAGCACCTGCTCGTTGTAGCCGTCGTTCCACTGCATGGCCACTTCCACGCCGATGCCGTCTTTTTCGGTGTTGGCGTAGAAGATGTTGGGGTGCAGGACGCTCTTGGCGCGGTTGATGTACTCGACAAAACCCTTCACGCCACCGGAGAAGGCAAAGTCTTCTTCCTTGCCGGTGCGCTGGTCGAGCAGCTTGATGTGCACGCCGTTGTTCAGGAACGAGAGCTCGCGGATGCGCTTGGAGAGGATCTCGTAGTGGAACTCGACGTTGGTGAAGATTTCTTCGTCGGCCAGGAAGTGGACTTCGGTGCCGCGCTTGTCGGTGGCGCCGATGACCTTCATCGGGGAGACTTCAACGGGCTGGCCGTCCGGGCCGGGCACGGTCTCGACGATGCGGTTCTGCACTTCGCCCTTGGCGAACTCGATCAGGTGGACCTGGCCGTCGCGGCGCACGGTCAGGCGCAGCCACTTGGAGAGCGCGTTGACGCAGGACACGCCCACGCCGTGCAGGCCGCCGGAGACCTTGTAGCTGTTCTGGTTGAACTTGCCGCCGGCGTGCAGCTCGGTCATGGCGATTTCGGCCGCGCTGCGCTTGGGTTCGTGCTTGTCGTCGAACTTGACCAGGGGCGGGATGCCGCGGCCGTTGTCGACGATGGAGATCGAGTTGTCGCTGTGGATGGTGACCTGGATCTCGGTGCAGTAGCCGGCCAGCGCTTCGTCGATGGAGTTGTCCAGCACCTCGAACACGAGATGGTGCAGGCCGGTGCCGTCGGAGGTGTCGCCGATATACATGCCCGGGCGCTTGCGTACCGCCTCCAGGCCTTCCAGGATCTGGATCGAGGAGGCTCCGTAGGTGTTTTCCTGTTGCGGTTTCTGCTGTTCGGTCATGTCTTTCCTACTTGCGGCGAATGCGGGATCGGGGCCGGGCGGGCATGGCTGGCATGCCGGCGGCGGGGCGCGATGGGTCCGCATGGCGGGTTACTAAAAACGGCAAAAGGGGCGGATCGTCGTAACGATCCTGCCCCCGCGGCGGGATGGTCATCCCCTGGACGTTCCGGCCGGGGCCGGGTGTCGTAGCGTGCCGTTTGCTGCTCCGGTTGCTGTCTGCGCTGGTTGTGGCACAGGTCCTGTCACCGGATCATCAGATGCGCATCGGCATGACGACGTACTTGAAGTTGTCGTCGTCCGGCACGGTGATCAGCGCGCTCGAATTCGAGTCGCCGAGGCTGACCTGCACTTGCTCGGTCTTGAGGTTGGCAAGGACGTCGAGCAGGTAGGTCACGTTGAAGCCGATATCGAGCGCGTCGCCCGAGTAATCGAGTTCCAGCTCTTCCTGCGCCTCTTCCTGGTCGGCGTTGGTGGAGCTGATCTTGAGCATGTGCGTGTCGAGGATGCAGCGCACGCCCTTGAATTTGTCCGTCGTCAGGATCGCGGTGCGCTGCAGCGCCTGCTGCAGCTGCACGCGGTCGATCGCGAAGGCGTTCTTGTAGCCCTTGGGGATCACGCGCTGGAAGTCGGGGAACTTGCCTTCGACCAGCTTGGAGATCAGTTCGATATTGGCGAAGGTGAACTTGACCTGGTTGGCGGCCAGCTGCACCTGCACCGGATCGTCGTTGTCTTCCAGCAGGCGCTGCAGTTCCAGGATGGTCTTGCGCGGGATGATGACTTCCTGGCGCGAGCCCACGCCGCTGGCTTCCTGCTCCAGTTCCACGCCGCAGTAGGCCAGGCGGTGGCCGTCGGTGGCGACTGCCATGACCTTCTTGCCTTCCACCACCAGCAGCATGCCGTTCAGGTAGTAGCGGATGTCCTGCTGCGCCATGGCGAAGTGGACCATCGCCAGCAGGTGCTTGAAGGTCTTCTGCGGCAGCGTGACGCTGGCGTTGAATTCGCTGGCTTCGGCAACGGTCGGGAATTCTTCGGCGGCCAGCGTCTGCAGGGCAAAGCGGCTCTTGCCGGATTGCACGGTCATGCGCTTGTCGTTGAGCGACAGGGCCACGTCGCCGTCGGGCATGGCACGCAAAATGTCCAGCAGCTTGCGCGCGGCCACGGTGGTGGCGACGCTGTCGCTGCCGACGCCGCATTCCGCATGCGTGGTGATCTGGATTTCGATGTCGGTCGACAGGAAGGATACGTTCGACCCGGACTTGCGAATCAGCAGGTTGGCCAGGATCGGGAGGGTGTGGCGGCGCTCCACGATGCCGCTCACGATTTGCAGCGGACGCAGCAGGTTGTCTCGCGAGGTTTTGACCAATTGCATTGAATTTATCCTTCGTCGTTTGTAATCGGCGACCGCAGAACGCAAACAACTCCAAATTCACTTAGGAATCAAGGAGTTAATGTGCCATTGTACCAAGGATAAGCCGCTGCGGTGAAGCGGGGCGGGACCGGCCGGCGGGCCAGCTGTGCCCAAAAAGCCACGCTGGCGCCCACCGTACTTGCCATCCCGTCCCGACTCACCGCAAAGCCTTATCAGTGGCCACTTTCCGGACACTTGCCCCGGCGTCGCTGACGTTAATTCCCCAGGCGCCACGGGATGTCCGTGGCGCGCACCCTACAGTATGCCAGCCCGGCGGAGCTGGCCTTCCAAAACACCTTCCCGGACCAGGCCCGGGCACCGGCCGCGCATCAGCCCTTGAGCGTCTGCTCCAGCACGTGCAGCTCGTGGTTGAGCTGCGCGTCCTTGCTGCGTTCATCGGCGATCTTGCGCACCGCGTGCAGCACGGTGGTGTGGTCGCGTCCGCCGAAGAGCTCGCCGATCTCGGGCAGGCTCTTCTGCGTCAGCTCCTTGGCCAGGTACATCGCGATCTGGCGCGGCCGTGCAATATTGGCAGGCCGCTTTTTCGAATACATGTCAGCGACCTTGATGTTGTAGAAATCCGCGCAGGTCTTCTGGATGTTCTCCACCGAGATCTGCCGGTTCTGCACCGTCAGCAGGTCCTTCAGCGCTTCGCGCGTCACCTCGATGGTGATGTCCTTGCCGTGGAAATTGCTGAACGCCAGGATCTTGCGCAGCGCGCCTTCCAGCTCGCGCACGTTGGAGCGCAGGTGCTTGGCGACGAAGAAGGCGACTTCTTCCGGAACGTTCACGTTCTCGGCGGCGGCCTTCTTCATCAGGATCGCCACGCGCATTTCCAGCTCGGGCGGCTCGATCGCCACGGTCAGGCCGGAATCGAAGCGCGAGATCAGGCGGTCGTCGATGCCGGTGATTTCCTTGGGGTAGGTATCGCTGGTGATGATCACCTGCGCCCGGTTGGCAATCAGGGCCTCGAAGGCGTAGAAGAACTCTTCCTGCGTGCGGTTCTTGCCGGAGAAGAACTGGATATCGTCGATCAGCAGCAGGTCCAGCGAGTGGTAGTAGCGCTTGAACTCGTCGAACGCCTTGCGCTGGTAGGCCTTGACCACGTCGGACACGTACTGCTCGGCGTGGATGTAGCGGATGCGCGCGCGCGGGTTCTCCATCAGCATGTGGTTGCCGATGGAGTGGATCAGGTGGGTCTTGCCCAGGCCGACGCCGCCGTACAGATACAGCGGGTTGTACGACTTGCCCGGGTTGTTGGCGACCTGGATCGCGGCGGCCCTTGCCAACTGGTTGGCCTTGCCGGTGACGAAGTTGTCGAACGTCAGGATCGGGTTCAGGCGCGAGCGCTCGTGGACCGTGTCGCTGGGCTGGTGGCCGGGCATCGGCGCGGCGTTGCCCATCGCGGCATGCGGATGCTGGCCCTGCTGCGGCGCGCGGTAGGAGCGGGCGCTGGCTTCGGCGGGGTCCATCTGGACCACGTCGATCTCGCCCAGGTCGGCATTGTGCTGCGGATGGTGCTGGCCGGGATGCTGGCCCATGCCCTGGCCACGCGCGCCGGCCGGAACCGGGGCGGCGGACGGCATGCCGGCCGGGTTGCCGTAGGGAGGCTGGCCCAGGCCGTACGCGGCCGCGGTGGGGTATTCGCCATAGCCGGGCTGCGCCGGCTGGCCGGGCATGGCAAACGGGGCCTGGCCGCCCATCGGCTGGGCGGGCTGGGCGCCGGGATAGCCGCCCACGCCCGTACCCGGTGCTGCGTGATGTTCCATGCGGTCCATGCCGCCCGCGCCCATGCCAGGCTGGGCCGGCTGCATATAGGCAGCGGCGCGGCCCGACGCGGCGGGATCGAGCACGAACTGGACGCTGACCTGCGCTTCCCAGTACTCGCAGGCCAGTGCGGTGATGCGCCCCGAAAACTGGCTCTTGACCCAGTCGAGCTTGAAACGGTTGGGCGCAGCAATCCGCAGCGCGTGCGTTTCTTCATCGAACGCAACGGGCGCCAGCGGCTTGATCCACGTTTTGAACTGTTGCGGCGTCAGCTCGCGCTCGAGTTGCGCGGCTGCCGCCTGCCAGAAATCTTGCATTGTTTGTTGTTGGGTAATCGCACCCGGCGCCGCCTTGCCAGCAGCACCGGGTACGCCACGGGCGGCGTATGCGCCGCGCGATCCGGGCCGCCCCGACCGTATTGCGAATCAATACTGCTGGTCGAGGCCTCCGCGGCATGCCATGCAGCCGCCAGCGAACCTTCAGGTCCGCCGCACTGGCGTGCGTAAAGTCATGCGTTGCCGCGGTGGGGGCCCGGGTTGCGCCTGCGCCACGCAGCCCGTGTTGTGTTTGGACCCGGATTGTACCCCCGCCCCTGAGTTATCCACAAAGGATAAGTCTGTGGACAACTTGTGCAAATGCAGTGGATTGATGTGCACAACCCCAGCTGCGATGCGGCTTTCCGGGGTGGTGAAATGGGCAAAAATTCAGGCAAAACAGGGACTTCGCCTGTGGATGACCGCGGTAGAGGTGCCCCTCGGGACACTTTCAGTTACCCACCGGCCGTTGTGGACAATGGCGCACCAGACGCCGCGCGGCGGTGTGGCAATTGTGCCGTCGCACACAGACGGGCGCCTTGACAGCGTCGCGGAAAATCGTTTAAATGGCGGGTTCTGCGATGCGGCAGGGGATCACGTATGCGCATCGCCGGGTCTGGCCTGTCCGTGCCGTCCGCGCCCACAGGCTACCAGCCTGCAGCGCGCGCCCTTCGGCCGGCAGCTAAGACAGAACCAGAATCGTCGGACACGCCGCTGCAGTTCCCTCGCAAGCGGCAGCCCCATGCGAACCATACGCGGCGGCCACGGCACCCCGGCACCGGCCGGAGTCGGGCGAGCCAAGATCAACCAGAGAGTGCAACATGAAACGTACCTACCAACCTTCCGTTACCCGCCGCAAGCGTACCCACGGTTTCCGCGTGCGCATGAAGACCCGCGGCGGCCGTGCCGTCATCAACGCTCGCCGCGCCAAGGGCCGCAAGCGCCTGGCCATCTGAGGCCCGGGCGACCGGCCTGACGGCGCGCCCGGCGCCGGCTGCAGCGTACCGCAGCCATGCCGCGCGGCCGTCAACGCCCACCGCCCCGGCTTCAGGTCGGCCGGCAGCTTGCCGCAGGGCGCCGCTTTGCGCCAGCAGTCTTACTTGCCAGCGCTTGCCAGTGTCACCCAGCGTGTCAGCCCATGCCTTCCCCAAAGCCGCGAGGCTTACAAAGACGGATGAGTTTTCATCCGTTTTTGCTTTGCGGCCCCGGCGGCGCAGCACCCACTTCGTGCTCTATGTACGCCCCAACGACCGGCCGGAAGGCCGCCTGGGCGTGGTGGTGGGCAAGAAGTTCGCGCCGCGCGCCGCCGAGCGCAACCTGGTGAAGCGCATGGCGCGCGAGCTGTTCCGCCAGCGCCGCGAACAACTGGCGGGCCGCGACGTGCTGCTGCGCCTGCAAGCGAAGTTTCCGCGCGCGGAATTCGCGACGCGCGCGGCGGTCCGAAGGGCATGCGCGGCGGAAATCGCCAGCCTGCTCGAGGTAGCGGCCAGGCCACTGCCGCCACCCGCGCCGCCTGCCTCGCCCCCGGCACCGCCCACCGCGGCGCCAGCGGCGAGCCCCTCGCAAAGCCAGCCACCAGGCCAGCCAGCCTGACCGCCCCGCCATGAAGCGAATCCTGCTAGTCCTGCTGCGCGTCTACAAGATCGCCCTCAGCCCTTACCTGGGCTCGCAGTGCCGCTTCCTGCCGACCTGTTCCGACTACGCCCGCGACGCCATCGTCCATCATGGCGCCGCGCGCGGCAGCTGGATGGCCGCCTGCCGGCTGTGCCGCTGCCATCCTTTCGCCCAAGGCGGGTATGATCCCGTGCCGGGCACGGAAGCTGACACGCCAGTCCATGCCGCCACTGGCCATGCGCCCGTGGCAATCCGTCTGCCCAGACCCTGATTTTTCCGACCACAGCCAGACATGGATATCAAACGCACCATCCTCTGGGTCATCTTCTCGATGTCCCTCGTGCTGCTCTACGACAACTGGCAGCGCGCCAACGGCCATGCGTCGATGTTCTTCCCGAGCACGACGCAGCAGCAGGCCGCTTCGGCGCCGGCCGCCAGCGGCGCGGCCGCGCAGGGCGACGTGCCCAAGGCCAACGTCCAGGCGGGCGCAGCCGCGCCGGCCGCGGGCGCCGCGCCGCAGGCCGCGGCCCAGCCCACCGGCGAGAAGATCGTGGTGACCACCGACACGGTGCGCGCCGAGATCGACACCGCCGGCGGCATCGTGTCGCGCCTGGAGCTGCTCAAGGAGCATGAGAACGACGGCAAGCCGGTGGTGCTGTTCGAGCGCGACAAGGTGCGCACCTACATGGCCCGCTCGGGCCTGATCGGCGGCGACCTGCCCAACCACACCACGCTGTTCACCGCGACCCCGGGCCCGCGCACGCTGGACGGCGCGGACCAGCTGCAGGTGGTGCTGAGCGCCGAGAAGAACGGCGTGAAGCTGGTCAAGACCTACACCTTCCGCAAGGGCAGCTACGTGGTCGACAGCAAGTTCGACGTGACCAACGCGGGCACCGCGCCGGTCTCGCCTACGCTGTACCTGGAACTGGCGCGCGACGGCACCAAGGTCGAGCAGTCGCAGTTCTACAGCACCTTCACCGGTCCGGCGGTCTACACCGACGCCGACAAGTACCACAAGATCGACTTCGAAGACATCGCCAAGGGCAAGGCCACCGTGCCGGCCGCCGCCAACAACGGCTGGGTGGCGATGGTGCAGCACTACTTTGCCTCGGCCTGGATCCCGCAGACCGGCAAGGAGCGCAGCTTCTACGTGCAGCAGATCGATCCGCACCTGTACCGCGTGGGCGTGCAGCAGCCGTTGGGCGAACTGGCACCGGGCGCGAGCGTGAGCACCGATGCGCGCCTGTTCGCCGGCCCGCAGGAAGAGCACATGCTCGAGAAGATCGCCCCGGGCCTGGAGCTGGTGAAGGACTACGGCTGGCTGACCATCCTGGCCAAGCCGCTGTTCTGGCTGCTGGAAAAGCTGCATGGCTTCCTGGGCAACTGGGGCTGGTCGATCATCGCGCTGACGGTGCTGATCAAGCTGGTGTTCTTCCCGCTGTCGGCGGCAAGCTACAAGTCCATGGGCAAGATGAAGGACCTGCAGCCGCGCATGACGTCGATCCGCGAGCGCTACAAGAACGACCCGCAGAAGATGAACCAGGAGATGATGGCGCTGTACCGCACCGAGAAGGTCAACCCGCTCGGCGGCTGCCTGCCCATCGTGATCCAGATCCCGGTGTTCATCGCGCTGTACTGGGTACTGCTGTCGTCGGTGGAAATGCGCGGCGCACCGTGGCTGGGCTGGATCAAGGACCTGTCGGTGCCGGATCCGTTCTACATCCTGCCGATCGTGATGGCCGTGTCGATGTTCGTGCAGACCAAGCTGAACCCGACCCCGCCGGATCCGGTGCAGGCCAAGGTCATGACGATCATGCCGCTGGTGTTTTCGGTGATGTTCTTCTTCTTCCCGGCCGGCCTGGTGCTGTACTGGGTGGTGAACAACATCCTGTCGATCGCGCAGCAGTGGCAGATCAACCGGATGCTGGGCAAGGGCAAGGCCGCGGTGGTGGCCAAGAGCTGAGCCTGTTGCAAGATGCGGTGATGGAAAGCCCGGCAGAGATGCCGGGCTTTTTGTTTGGTTGATCGCTGATGGCGCAGAACTGTCGCGCGGTTTGCTCCCCTCTCCCGCGCGCGGGAGAGGGGAGCCTCGTTTCCGCGGCGATGGCTGCGGCTGGCCTCTGCTGCCCGCGGCAGGCGTATGCTACTGGCCTGCGCCTCAATGCCTGGAGATCGATCATGAGCTGGTCCGCCCACCAATACGTCGCCTTCGAAGACGAACGCACCCGCCCGGTCCGTGACCTGGTGGCTGCCATTCCCAACGAGATCGCGCGCAGCGCGGTGGATATCGGTTGCGGTCCAGGCAATTCCACCGAGGTGCTGCTGGCGCGCTATGCCGGCGCTTCGGTGACCGGGCTGGACAGCTCGCAGGACATGATCGATGCCGCGCGCAAGCGCCTGCCCGACGTGCAGTTCCGCGTGGCCGACATCGGCGCCTGGGACGAGGCCGGCCCGTACGACGTGATCCTCGCCAACGCGGTGCTGCAATGGCTGCCCGACCACGGCCGCCTGTTTCCCGAGCTCGTCTCCAAACTCTCCCAGGGCGGCACGCTCGCCGTACAGATGCCGGACAACCTGGAAGAGCCCGCGCACCAGTTGATGCGCCGGGTGGCGGCGCAAGGCCCGTGGGCCGACAAGCTGGCCGGCGCCAGCAAGGCCCGCGCCGAACGCGCGCCGGCGCGCTGGTACTACGAACTGCTGCGCCCGCTGTGCCAGCGCGTGGACGTATGGCTGACCACCTACCACCATCCGCTCGCCGGCGGCCCGGCCGCGGTGGTGGAGTGGTTCAAGGGCAGCGGCCTGCGCCCGTTCCTGCAGCCGCTGGACGAGGCCGAGCGTGCCGCCTACCTGGCGCGCTACCAGACCGAGATCGCCAATGCGTACCCGGCGCTGCCGGACGGCTCGGTGCTGCTGCCGTTCCCGCGCCTGTTTATCGTGGCGACGCGCTGAGGACGCGCTGAACCCGCGTTACGCGGGCTTGTGGCACACCGCCTCGATGTTGTGGCCGTCGGGGTCCAGCACGAAGGCGCCGTAGTAGTCGGGATGGTAGTGCGCGCGGATGCCGGGAGCACCGTTGTCGCGCCCGCCCGCGGCCAGTGCCGCGCGATGGAACGCGTCGACGGTCGCGCGGCTGTCCACGCGGAACGCCACGTGCAACGGCGGCTGGTTGGGCGTGCCGCGGTGGATCCAGAAATCGGGATGGCCGGGCGTGCCGAAACCGGCCACGTCGGTGCTGCCGGTGACGCTGGCCGGGAATTCCTTGTCCAGCACGTAGCCGATGGCGCCCAGCGCCGCCTGGTAGAAGGCCCGGCTTTTCTGGTAATCGCTGACGCTGACGCCGGTGTGGTCGATCATGGGTGGCTTCCTTGTCGAGGTTGGAGCGAAAGAAGGGGTCAGGCCAGGTCCAGCACGCTCATGGTGGCGTTGAGCCGGCTGACCAGCACGGACTCGCCGTGGACATCGGCGAACACATCGGCCTCGACCACGATGATGGCGCGGCCGGACTTGAGCACGTCGGCGCGGCAGCGCAGCCGTTCGCTGCGCACGGCCCGCAGCAGGTTGATCTTGAACTCCGCGGTGACCACGTGCTGGCCCGCTTCCAGGATGGTCGACGCCGCCGCGCCGGCGGTGTGGTCGGCCATGGTGGCCTGCACGCCCGCGTGGACGATGCCGCCGTGCTGCAGGTGGCGCGCCGTGATGGCCAGCGTGGACTCGCACCAGCCGGGCCCGCAGTCGGCCAGGGCGATGCCGACGTCGTTGACGAAGGCGGCCTGGCGGAAGCCAGCCTCGATGGTGTCGCGCAGCAGCAGCCGTTCCTGTTCGGTGGTCATGGCGGTTTCCTCGTGGGTCGGGGCACTGGTCCTGGCGGATCTGCGCATTCCAGCGCGAAGGGCAAAGCCTGTCAATCGTCGAAGCGGCGTTGGCGGCGCATGCCGCCCAAGCGCGTGCTGTCGCCTACACTGAAGGCATCTGCGTCCCGCGTGCGCGCCTGACCGCATGCAGTCCGCCATGAACGCTGACGCCAACTCCCTCAAGCTGCGCCGCAAGACGCGGCCCGCCGCTGCCTTTGCCGCGCTAACGCAAGCCAGCCTGGCGCGTATCGACGCGTGCCTGGACCAGCTGCAGCGCCGCGACGACCCGGAAGACCTGCACCAGCTGCGGGTCGCGCTGCGCCATGCGCGCGCGGTGGTCTGGGCCATGGGCCCGGCCTTGCCGCGGCAAGAGCGCGACCGCTGGAAGCGCGACCTGCGCACCCTGGCGCGCGCCACCAGCGCGGTGCGCGACTGGGACGTGTTCCTGGCCGAGACCGTTGGCCCGGCGCGCGAACGGGAGCCGCTCGACACCGTATTGGCCGCGATCGCCGACACCGCCCGGCAGCGCCGCGACACCGCGCGCGAAGCGATGCTGGCGGCGCTGGCCAGCTACCGCGACTGGCCGCTGCCCGCGCTGCATCGCGACCTGGCGCACCTGGCGCACCTCGCCACGCGCGCCCGCGGCGACAGCGCCCGCCTGGCCCCGTTCGCACGCCAGCGCGTGCGCCGCGGCCGTAAGCAGCTACGGGCGCTGGCGAAGAACGCGCGCGGGGGCGATCCCGGCGCGGTGCACGCGCAGCGCATCGCCGGCAAGCGGCTGCGCTACGTGATCGAGGCCCTGGCGCCGGTGCTGCCGGCGCGCTATACCAGGCGCCTGCACCGCAAGCTGGTCAAGCGGCAGGCCCGGCTGGGCCGGCAGGTCGACGGCATCGTCGCGCGCCGCCTGATGGCCGAGTGCCTGGCGGTGCAGGCAATGCCGGACGATGCGCCGCCGCCGCTGCCCGGCGCCAGCTGACCGCTCCGCCAGCCATGGCGGCCCGCCCACCAGGTGCCACGCGAACCGCACCCGCGCACCCGATCTGCGACAATACCGCCATGACTGCTCCCCAGCTTCCCATTGCCGCCATCGCCACCGCGCCCGGCCGCGGCGGCATCGGCGTGGTGCGCGTGTCGGGCCCCGATGTCGGCCCCGTGATGCGCGCCGTCTGCGGCCAGGCACTGAAGCCGCGCCACGCCACCTACCTGCCGTTTCTCGACGGCAACGGCAAGGTCATCGACCACGGCCTGGCGCTGTATTTCCCGGCGCCCAACTCCTATACCGGCGAGGAAGTGCTGGAGCTGCAGGGCCACGGCGGCCCGGTGGTGATGCAGATGCTGCTGACGCGCTGCCTGCAGGCCGGCGACGGCATCGGCCTGCGCCTGGCCGAGCCGGGCGAGTTCACGCGCCGCGCCTTCCTCAACGACAAGCTCGACCTGGCCCAGGCCGAGGCCGTGGCGGACCTGATCGAGGCCAGCACCGAGGCCGCGGCGCGCTCCGCCGCGCGCTCGATGGAGGGCGAATTTTCCAACGCCATCCGCCAGCTGGTGGACAAGGTCATCCACCTGCGCATGCTGGTCGAGGCCACGCTGGACTTCCCCGAAGAAGAGATCGATTTCCTGGAGCAGTCCGACGCGCGCGGCCAGCTTGCCGCCATCCGCAATGAACTGGGCGCGGTGCTGGCGCAGGCGCGCCAGGGCGCGCTGCTGCGCGAAGGGCTGTCGGTGGTGCTGGCGGGCCAGCCCAACGTGGGCAAGTCGTCGCTGCTGAACGCGCTGGCCGGCGCCGAGCTGGCCATCGTCACGCCGATCGCCGGCACCACGCGCGACCGCGTGCGCGAGACCATCCAGATCGACGGCATCCCGCTGCATATCATCGACACCGCCGGCCTGCGCGACGAAGCCGCCGACGAGGTCGAGCGCATCGGCATCGAGCGCACCTGGGACGCCATCCGCCGCGCCGACATCGTGCTGCACCTGGTCGACGCCACGGATTACCTGCGCCATGGCCTGTCCGAGATCGACGATGCCATCGACGACAAGCTCAGCGGCCAGCTGCCGCCGGGCGCGCCGATCGTGCGCGTCGTCAACAAGATCGACAAGGCCCCCGCGGTGGGCGAGGTCATGTTCGGCGGCAACCGCCCGCACGTGGTCGCCGCCAACGGCCCCAACCCGACCGAGATCTGGATCTCGGCCCGCACCGGCGCCGGCATCGAACTGCTGCGCCGCGAACTGCTGCGGCTGATCGGCTGGCAGTCCGGCAACGAAGGCACTTTCCTCGCGCGCGAGCGGCACCTGACCGCGCTGCGGCAGGCGCAATCGCACCTCGACGTCGCCGCCGACCAGAGCGAGCGCCAGGCGCAGGCGCTGGACCTGTTTGCGGAAGAACTGCGGCTGGCGCAGGAGCACCTGAACAGCATTACCGGCGAGTTCACCAGCGACGATCTGCTGGGGACGATTTTTACGCGGTTTTGTATTGGGAAGTAGCGTAATCCGGGCCTGCTTGCCTTCCCGTAGCGCCTCTGGGTGAACGCGTGCATGGCGCCTCAGAGGGCGACCCGCCTATGCCACTGTATATTCATACAGTAGAATGCCTCCGGCACGCTGAGGAACGACCAACGTATCAGGAGGCGATCACATGGCTGATGAACGCGTGGCTGCACAACACCACCAGACCTTCGAGAGCATCCGGCACGAGGACGAGCACGGCTACGAATTCTGGCTGGCAAGACAGTTGGCCGGCGTGCTTGAGTACTCGCAGTATCGCCACTTTGTTCCCGTCATAGACCGGGCAAGGGAAGCCTGCCGCAACAGTGACCAGCCGCCAGACGACCATTTTGAGGACGTCCTCACAATGGTCGAGATCGGTTCCGGTGCGCACCGGAAGATCGAGGATTGCCGCCTCTCTCGCTACGCCTGTTACCTGATCGTGCAGAATGGCGACCCGTCCAAACCGGTGATCGCCAATGGTCAAACATACTTCGCGCTTCAGACAAGACGGCAGGAGTTGGCCGATGAAGCCCGCTTCAGAGTTCTCTCCGAGGACGAGCGTCGCCTGATGCTTCGAGGGGAAATGGCTGAACACAATAAGGCCCTGACGGCAGCGGCGAAGCATGCCGGCGTCGCGAGCGCGTTGGACTACGCGGTCTTCCAGGACCACGGCTACAAGGGACTCTACGGCGG
Organism: Cupriavidus alkaliphilus; assembly: GCF_900094595.1. GTDB lineage: Bacteria > Pseudomonadota > Gammaproteobacteria > Burkholderiales > Burkholderiaceae > Cupriavidus > Cupriavidus alkaliphilus. The sequence goes on from NZ_FMAD01000010.1 coordinate 149,962, forward strand.
CTTGGGAGCGAAAGACATCCACATCAGCAAGGGGCTGAAAAGGAGTCAGAAGATCCTTGACCATATGGGCAGCACCGAACTGGCCGCAAACTTGTTCCGCGCAACGCAGACGGAAGAGAAGCTGCGACGTGAAAGCGTCCAGGGTAAGAAGCAAGCAAACCAGACTCACTTTGCGGTAGGAGCGAAGGTGCGCCAAACCATCGCCGACCTTGGCGGCACCATGCCAGAACAGCTTCCCACGCCAGAGAAAAGCATCAAGCAGATTGAGCGTGAACAGCGCCAGTTGCAAAGCAACTCAGACAAGTCCGCACCGGAAAATTCTTGATTCGACCGATGCCGTTGCTCTCGCCGTGAAGATCGAAGCGCCGCGGCTGGCAGCGATGATCGCCTTCACCGAGCAGCCAAGCGCGGCGTCGACCATGCCGTCGCGGCGATCGGGCGCTTTTGCGGCAGGCAGGGCGCATAATCCGCCTTTCGCCTTCCGCTTTCACTGACGCAGGACCTTCCCGATGTTGAACCGCACCCAGCAAATCCTCATTGCCATCGTTGCCGTGGCTGTCCTTGGCATGTTGTGGTTTGCCGGCAATGACCGCCGCGACGATGTTGGCGGCGCGGCGCCCGAGGCGCAGGCGGGCGCGCAGTCCGACGTCCAGGCCGCGGCCAGCGAGGTGCGCGGCGTGCCGCGCAACGGCACGCTGGATCCGGTCAGCATCGACCCGCAACGCCCCGCCGACCGCCTGCCGCAACTGCAGGCCGACGCGCTGCTGAATGCGTACCGCGACAATCCCGCGCAAGCCGACCGCAGCTACCTGAACCAGTATCTGATCGTCGAAGGCGTTGCCAGCGGCATCCGCCGCGACGGCGAGCAGGTCTTTGTCGATATCCGCACCAACGACCCCGGCGCCAATGTGCGCGCGCTGCTGCTGCCGCGCCAGATCTGCGGCCCGGCCGGGCGCGAGTGTGAAGTGGAAGCCCGCGCCACCATGGTGCGGCGCGGCCAGAAGGTGGCGGTGGAGTGCAACGGCGCCGGCCTGGCCGACGGCATGCCGCTGCTGCGCGACTGCCTGCTGCGCGGCGGCGCCAACTGAGCGCGCTCGCGACGATTCCGGAGTTACCCAGCCATGCAATCCGTACTGTCCGTCCTTGCCCTCCTGATCATGGTGGCGACCCTCGTCGGCGTGATCTCGCCCGCATGGCTTAGCCAGACGCTGTTCGGCGGCAAACCCGTGACGCGCGTGCAGGTGGCGGTGGTCGGGGTCTGCCTGGCCGCGCTCTGCCTGGTGCTGGTGGGCCGGCTGGCCCAGGGCGGCGCGGGCGGCTGAGGCGTCATCCGCAGCGACGTCCGCAACGCCAGAAGCGACCGTTTTGCGCTTCTGTTTGCCCGATTGGATCGGCCTGCCGGCGCCTACAGTGTGAAGGTATGCGGTGGCCATTGCGCCTTGTGGTGGCGCGCCGCCCAGCCATCCAGGACATTCCATGAAGCTTGCACTGCTGGCGGCCTGCGCGGGCCTGCTGCTCACCGGCTGCTCGACCTACCAGGCCGTGACGCCGGTCGACCGCCTTGACCCCACCGATCCCGTGGTCGCGTTCCAGCTGCCGGCCGGCGGCGGCCCGCTGGGCAACTACGGCGCCCACGGCACGCTGCTGTGCGTAGTGGTGAATCCGGTCAGCGGCAATGACTTTGTCGAGGATTTCCTGTCGTCGCTACGGCGGCGCAATTTCGAGGTAAAGGTGCTGCAGGCGCAGACCTCGATCGCGGCATGCCCGATGGTGGCGCTGTATACGGCGCGCGGCGCCTGGTACTGGAACGCCTACCTGAACAACGCCGACATCACCGTGTTCCGCAATGGCGACCGGGTCGGCAAGGCGATCTACAACGCCAACCGCAGCGCCGGCGGGCTGAACCTGAGCAACTTCGTGCAGCCGTCGGCCAAGCTCGATGAACTGGTCGAGCAGCTGTTCCCCGGCATGCTGCCGCCGCCTCCGCCGACGGCGGGCACGGGGGCCGCGCCGGCCGCGTAGCCGATCTGCAGTCAACCGGAGGGCCGCGCCATGAGCCTGTGCGCAGCATCCTGCCGGGCGCAGCCGCGCCCGGCCCAGCGTACCCGGGTCAGCGCTCCAGCCGGCCCAGGCGCACCACGGTCACGCCCGGGCGCAGCTGGCGCAGCGATGGCATCACCAGCACGCAATCCGGATACGGCGTCACCACCGGCTCGCCGTCGCGCCAGCCGATTACGGTCCCGGCCTCGGTGAAGGTCTCCAGCCCGGTGTAGGGGCCGGCAAAGCGGAAGTCCATGCTGGAAGCCACCACCGGCTCGGTCACGCGCACCACGCGCTGCGCGGCGGGCAGCGGCTGCAGCCAGCCGGCCGGCAGGTCGCTCTCCTGAACCATGCCGGCGTGCAGCAGGAAGCGCGCGGTGCTGTCCTGCGCCACCGTCACGGCGGCCGGTTCCCAGTGCTGGCCGCATTCGATCAGCAGCGCGTTACGCGGGCTGGCGGCATCGCCAAAGCCATCGTAGTCGCGCATGCGGCGGCCTTCGGGATGGCCTTCGTCGACGATCACATCGGCCGGCGCACCAAGCGCGCGCGACAGGGCGATGCCCTTGTCCAGCGGCCCGGAGACGATCAGCGGCCGGCTTTTCTCATGCATGGAATGCAGGTCCAGCAGCAGGTCGACGGTGTCGATCACCGGCCGCATGGCGCGCGCGCGGCGCAGCTCCGACGAATCGAGCCCGGCGTCATCGAGCACCTTCGCGGTCCAGACGCGGTTGAAGTCCTGGTCGACGAAGCGCGAAGCGTCCGGCCGGGCGGGATCGAAGCGCTGGTACGCATCGACGTTGGCAAAGGCCAGCGTCAGGCGGCCGCGGCGCGGGCGCAGACCGTGGTCCAGCAGCGCCTTGACGGCGATGGCGCCGCAGACTTCGTTGCCGTGGGTCAGCGCGTTGACCATCACGTGCGGGCCGGGCTGGCCGCTGTCGAAGGTGTAGAGGTAGGGGATGCCGGTGTTGCCCTCCGCGTAGGGGCGGATGTCGGGGAAGGCGACGTCGACGGGATAGGCTTCGAAGGGTGCGGTGGGCTGGAGGGTCATGGGAGTCGGTGCGTTCAGGATGCCTGGCGGGTCGGTGCCTGCCGGGTCGATGTTCGAGATGGGGGAGGTCAGAGGTACTGCCGGCGCCGGCCCTCACCCCCGCCCCTCTCCCGCAGACGGGAGAGGGGAGCAAAGCGTCAGATTCAATAAGGCCTCAGCCCCGGCTGGTGCCGATTGCGTTCTCCCCTCTCCCGCGCGCGGGAGAGGGGCGGGGGTGAGGGTGAGCGCATGCAAGGGCGATATCGCCCATGCACTTACTGCTGAATCCCCGCCGTCTGCACGATGGTGCGATAGCGCCCGGTCTCGCGCTTGATAAAGCTGCCGAACTGCGCCGGGTTGGCGGGCGCCACTTCCACGCCGGCCTCGGCCAGCTTCTTCTTCACGTCCGGCATGGCCAGCACGGCCTGCATCTCGGTGTTGAGCCGCTCGACCACCGGCCTGGGCAGACTGGCCGGGCCCATCAGGCCGAACCACACGCCCATGTCCACGCCCTTGAGTGCGGGCGTCTCGGCCAGCGCGGGCACGTTCGGCGCCACCGGCGAGCGTTTGGCGCCGGTCACGCCGTAGGCCTGCACGCGGTTGGCCTGGATATGCGGCAGCGCCGACGACAGCACCATCACCGCCAGGTCGATCTGTCCGCCGAGCAGGTCGGTGGCCATGGCCGACGCGCCCTTGTACGGCACGTGCGTGATCTCGACCTTGCCCTGCTGCTTGATCAGCTCGCCCGCCAGGTTCAGCGGCGTGCCGACGCCGGACGAGGCATACGACAGCTTGCCGGGCTGGGCCTTGGCCAGCGTGATCAGTTCCGCCGCGTTCTTCGCCGGCAGGCCGGGCTTGCCGACCAGCACCATCGGCTGGGTGCCGACAAAGGTCACCGGCGCCAGGTCCTTCTCGCCGTCATAGCGTACCGCCGGGTTGGTCAGGCGCGCGATCGACACCTCGCTGCCCGAGCCCATCAGCAGCGTGTAGCCATCGGCTTCGGCCTTGACCACCTTGGCTGCGCCGATGGTGCCGCCGGCACCACCCAGGTTTTCGATCACCACGCTCTGGCCCAGGCGCTTGCCCAGCTCCGGCGCGATGGTGCGGGCCACCAGGTCGACGCTGCCGCCGGCGGTGTAGCCCACCACCAGCGTGATCGGCTTGGTGGGCCAGGCGGCGGTGGCGGCGCCGGCATTGGAAACGGCGCCGGCGGATGCGGCAATGCAAAGTGCGGCAGCGGCCGCGCGCAGGGTGGTCTTCATGGTCTTGGCTCCAGGTCCCGGAATCATAGTTGTGGAGCGATGGTAGAAGCGCGGCACCGGGCCCGCCGTGCGGCTTTGGCAACCGCGGTTGCCAATTCGGCAAGGGGCGCCGGCGCGCCTCAGCGCGGCGCCTGCACCGCCGCCTGCCAGAAGGCCTCGGCCAGCGCACGCATCGGCGCACGCGGGCGGTACAGGCGGATGTCGAGCGCCAGGTCGCCGCCGCCGGCACCTCCGTCGTCGCCGCGCGGGGCGGCGATGGCGCGCACCAGCCGGCCGTCGCGCAGGTCGTCGGCAATCAGCCGCGCCGGCAGCCAGGCCAGGCCCATGCGCTGGCGCACCATCTCATGCACCGACTCGGCAAAGTCGCTGACCGCGATCACGTCGAGGCGCGGCGCCAGCTTGCGGCGCGCGATCTCCTGGTTGACCATGCGGCCCAGCGTCAGGGTCTCGGCGTAGGCGATCATCGGCACCGGCCTGGCCGCGGTCTTGCCCGTGACCTTTCCCGTCCCCAGCCGGTGCAGCGGCGCGCCGCGCGCATCGGCGGCGCTGACGCACACCAGCCGCTCCACGCCGGCCAGGTGGAACTGGTAGCGCGCGTCGTCCAGCATCACCGGCAGGTCGGGCGGGCTGTAGCACAGCAGGAAATCGGCATCGCCCTCGGCGAACATCGCCAGCGCGTCGTGCATCGGGAAGGTGGACAGGCGGGTGCGGAAGCCGGCCGCGGCGGGGTCATGGCGCAGCGCCTCGCGCAAGCCCGCCAGCCAGGCCGGCACCATCGAGCGCGCCAGCGTCTTGCCGGTGGCGATGGTGACGGTACTGGCGTCGGCGCGGTGCGCGGCGCGCAGCGCCAGGCGCGTGTCGTCGAGCGTGCGCAGCGCGCTCTGCGCGGCTTCCAGGAACTGGCGCCCCTCGGCGGTCAGGCGCACCGGGAAGGCGCTGCGGTCGATCAGCGGCGCGCCGGCCCAGACTTCCAGCGCCTGCATGCGCCGGCCAAAGGCGGGCGGGGTCACGTTGCGCAGTTCGGCGGCGCGCGCGAGGCTGCCGGCCTGTGCCAGGCAGACGAAGTCTTCGAGCCAGCGGATATGCATGGGAAGCGGACGGTCGCGGTGGGGGCAATGCCTGCATTATCGGCAAAACCCGCCGCCACTTTGCCTGCCGCGTTCCTCGGTTAGAATTTTTGGCATGACACTGACCCGGCGCCGCCAACCTTCGCCTCCTTCCCGCCCGGCGTCCGCAGCATCCGGACCGCCGCCCGCCCCGGAATACACCATCGACGAACTGGCGCGCGTGGCCGGCACCACGGTGCGCAACGTGCGCTCGTACCAGGACCGCGGCCTGATCGACCCGCCGCAGCGGCGCGGGCGCGTGGGCATCTACACGCAGGCGCACCTGGGGCGGCTCAAGCTGATTCACCACTTGCTGGCGCGCGGCTACACGCTGGCCAATATCACCGAGCTGCTCAAGGCCATCGTCGAAGGACACGACCTGCGCTCGATCCTGGGGCTGGAGACGGCCATCAGCAGCCCGTGGACCAACGAAACGCCGCGCCACTATTCCTACCTGGCGCTGGCGCGGCTGTTCGGCCGGGCGATCTCGCGCCCGGCGCTGGCCAAGGCGATCTCATTGGGCCTGCTGGAACCGGACGGGCTGGGATACCTGGCGCGCAGCCCGCGCGCGCTGGCCGCGGGCGCCGAAATCGCCCACGCGGGCTTTGCGCTGGAAGACGTGCTGGAGATCATCGCGCAGTCGCGCGCGCATTTCCAGGCGGTTTCAGACCAGATCGTCGCCACCGTGGTGCGCGAGCTGGACCGCTTCGGCGAAGGCAAGCTGCCGCCGCCACAGGACGTGCCGCGGCTGGTCGACATCCTGTGGCGCATCCGCCCGCTGGCGCTGGTGATGGCCGAGACGGAAATGATGCGGGCGCTGGAGATCTCGGCCAACAAGTACCTGGGCGACCGGGTGGCGGCGATCATCGAGCATCTGCATGATGACGAGGGTGGGGGGCCCGCAAAGCCCTAGCAAGCCACGGCTTTGCGGATTGCCTCAGCCCTTGCCGACCTCTCCCCCGCGCCTATAGCGCAACCATGTCGAAATCCGCTTTCGCCATGCCGCAGTCCGGGCAGCTCCATTCCGGCGGGACCGCGCCCCACGGTGTGCCGGGCGCGATGCCGTGCTCGGGCATGCCGAGCGCTTCTTCATAGACGAACCCACAGATTTGGCACTGCCAGATGGTCATGCCGTCCTCCCCCGCAGCGAAGGTGCCCGGGTGGAGACGCCGGCGGCGCGCGCGGTGTCTTCGATCTCCCGGACCAGCGGATCGATGCGGGCCAGCTCGGCGCGGTTATCGTCGTCCCACGGATGGAAGCCGGGACGGAAGTAGCTGAGCCACTCCGGAATCATGCGCGGCAGCGCCCCGGGCGACGCCCACAGGAAGCGCAGCGCGGTGCCAAACCCGCGCAGCTTGTTGCGGCAGCCCTTGTCGCCCATCACCAGCGCGATATGGAACACGAACACCATGGCCCAGAACGTCACCGTGGTGGTCAGCATGGTGAAGGTGCGCACGAAATAGCGATACGGGCCGGGCTTCATCACGGTGTTCCAGACGTCGTAGGCCACCGCCTTGTGCTCGGTTTCCTCCAGCGCGTGCCAGGTCCACACCTGCCGGTACCCGGCCTGCGAGGCTGCGCCCAGGTGGCGCACGTCTTTCAGCACGCCGCCGGCCAGCATCGCCGTGTAGTGCTCCAGCGCGATGGTATGCGCCAGCTGCCATGACTTGGGCAGGATCTTGCGCAGCAGGTCGAGCAGGATCCAGACCGCGCGGTCCAGCGCCGCGGCGGGCAGGCCGGCGTCTTCCATCAGCCGGTTATAAAGGATGTGCTCGCGCGTATGCATCGCCTCCTGGCCGATAAAGCCGGCGATGGCGCGGCTGAGCTCGGGGTCCTTCACCTGGTCGCGGTAGTTGCGCACGCTGTCCATGAAGAAGCGCTCGCCGGCCGGGAAGAAGATCGACAGCGTGTTGAGGAAATGGGTGACGTGACGGCCCCGTTCGTGCCAGTCGCTGATGCGCTCCGGCGGCAGGTGGGGATGCACGTCGCGGCGGACTGGCATCATGGCGGTCTCCTTGGGTGACAGCCGGCGCGCGCGGCGCCGGCGCGATTGTCAGTTGGCGAGAAATGGCAGCAGGTCTGCGGCCACGCGTGGCGGGTCTTCTTCCATCGGCACATGGCCCAGCCCCGCGTAGCGGCGCAGCTGCGCGCCGGGAATGCGCTCGGCGAAGGCCTGCGCGTGCGCGGGCGGGATCCAGCGGTCGCGCTCGCCCCACAGCACCAGCGTGGGCGCGCGTACGCTGCCGAGCAGGTGGGTGTCCAGCTGGGCAAAGTCGAGCCTGGGCACCATCTTGCCGACGGCCTCGCGGCTGCCTTCGGCATAGAAGAAGTCCACGTAGCGGCGGAAGGTGGCCTCGGGCACGCGCGAGGCATCGCCGTAGACGTCGCGCGTGGCGGCGCGGATGATGAATTCGGGCAGCAGCCACGGCGCCGACCAGCGCACCGGCGCATGGCGGAACAGGTCGATATAGATCGGCAGCTTCATCGGGAAGCCGGCGGCATCGATCAGCACCAGCTTGTCCACGGCACCCGGGCGCCGCACCGCGAGGTCCCACGCGATCAGCCCGCCCAGCGAATTGCCGATGACGCTGGCGCGGCGCACGTTCACCGCGGCCAGGAAGGCGTCGATGAAGTCGCGGTAGCGGTGCACGTCCATGGTCTCGATGCGCCCGCGCGCATCGCGCAGCGGCCCGGTCAGCCCGAACGGGGCCAGGTCCAGCCGCAGCACGCGATAGCGTTGCGCCAGCGCCGGCACCAGCCCCTGCCACGTATGCAGCGACGCGCCGAAACCGTGGATCAGCACCAGGGTCTCGCCGTCGGCGGGGCCTTCATCGGTGTAGTGCACCATCGCATCGAGCACGCGCACCCAGCGCGAGGCCGGCAGCGCATGGCGCTGCGCCAGGGTCGCGCGCGACAGGCTGAACAGGCCCACGCGGCCCTGCCCGAACCAGCGCGTCAGCATGCCCGGCGGCGCCAGCAGCGCGGCGTCGGCTTCCATCGCCAGGCGGTTCACGGGCGCTCTCCCTGGCCCACCGAAGCGGGCTGCACCACGTTGCCGAGATCGCGCTTGCGGCGGGTCTCGCGCACCACCAGCGACTGGTAGGCGGCGGGCAGCAGCCGCGCCATGGCGTCGGCGGCATAGGCGTCGGGCCCGATCAGCACGCGCCGGCGGTTGCGCCGCACGCCTTCCAGGATCACGCGCGCGGCCTTGTCGGGCGAGGTGATGAAGAACTTCTCGAACTCGTCCTTGCCGTGCTGCGCGTCGCGCACCAGGAAGCCGTTGACGCTGGCCGAGACCCGGCTGGCCTGCGCGATATTGGTCTTGATGCCGCCGGGGTGCACGGTGGTGGCCGACACGCCGCAGTCCATCAGGTCCAGCTCCTGCCGCAGCGATTCGGTAAAGCCGCGCACCGCGTACTTGCTGGCGTTGTAGGCGCCCATGCCGGGCTGGGCAAAGATGCCGAAGATGCTCGAGGTATTGACCACGTGGCCATCGCCGCTGGCCTTCAGGTACGGCAGGAAAGCCTTGGTGCCGTAGACCACGCCCCAGAAGTTGATGCCGATGATCCATTCCAGGTCGTCGTAGCTCATGCCCTCGACCGTGCTGGACAACGCCACGCCGGCATTGTTGAAGATCAGGTTGATGCGGCCGTGCGTTTCGGCGGCGGCCGCGGCCCACGCATAGACCGCGGCGCGGTCGGCCACGTCGACGCTGTGCTGCGTGATGCGGGCATGCGGTGCCGCCGCCATGGCCTGCGCCGCGGTCTGCGCCAGCCCGGCCTCGTTGCGATCCGACAGCGCCAGCTGGCAGCCCTCGCGCGCCAGCGCCAGCGCCAGTGCGCGGCCGATGCCCGAGCCGGCGCCGGTGATCGCGGCAACCTTGTTGCGGAAGTCCTTCATGTCCGGTCTCCTTGCGGTGTGTGTCGTTGTTCTGGGTGTACGCAGGGGAAAGGCGCGTGCGTCATGCACCCGCGGCGCTGGCGATGTCCGCCGCCGGCTGCCGCGCGCCCTCGTCCGGCACCGCGCGGCGCACCGGGTACAGGTCGTAGTCGGTCATGCGGAAGCTGGCCGTGGCGCGGCGGAACTGCCAGGTGAAGCCCGGCCACAGCGTGGTGTTGCGGCCGCTGCGCGGGTCGATGTACCAGCTGGCGCAGCCGCCGGCGGACCAGATCGCATGGCCCAGCCGCGCCTGCAGCCGTTGGTTGAAGCGGCGCTGCACCGGCTCGCGCACGTCCACTGCCTGCACGCCTTCGCGGCGCATCTGGCGCAGCGCGTCGGCGATATAGGCCACCTGCGACTCGATCATGAACACCATCGAGCTGTGGCCCAGCCCGGTGTTGGGCCCGACCACGAAGAACAGGTTGGGAAAGCCCGACACCGTGGTGCCCAGGTAGGCCTGCGCGCCGTCGCGCCACGCATCGACCAGGTCGACGCCGCCGATGCCGGCGATCACGCCCCGCGGCAGCGGGTCGGTGGCGTGGAAGCCGGTGCCGAGGATGATGCAGTCCGCCGGCCGGCGCGTGCCGTCGCGCAGCACCACCGCGTCGCGCTCGACCCGCGCGATGCCGGTGGTGACCACGTCGACGTTGTCGCGCGTGAGCGCCGGGTAATAGTCGTTGGAGATCAGCACGCGCTTGCAGCCGATGGTGTAGTCCGGCGTCAGCGCCGCGCGCAGCGCCGGGTCGCGTACCTGCCGGGCCAGGTGGCGGCGCGCGACGCGCTCGACCACCTTCATGATCTTCGGATGCAGCACGAAGCCCAGCACGCGCGACTCCAGCATCCAGTAGATGCCGGTGCGCACCAGCGTCTGCGTGAACGGCAGGCGGCGGAACAGCCAGCGCTCGGCGGCGCTGACCTCGCGGTCGGGCTTGGGCATGATCCACGGCGGGGTGCGCTGGTACAGGTCCAGCTGCGCCACCTGCGGCGCGATCTGCGGCACGAACTGGATCGCGCTGGCGCCAGTGCCGATCACCGCCACGCGCTTGCCGCCCAGCGCATAGGCGTGGTTCCAGTGCTGCGAGTGGAAGCATTCGCCCTCGAACGTGTCCAGCCCCGGGATGTCGGGATACGACGGCCGGCTCAGCCCGCCCATGCCGGACACCAGCACGCGCGCCCGCACCACCTTGCCGTCGGCCATCTGCAGCCGCCACAGCTGCGCGGCCTCGTCCCAGGCGGCGTGGCGCAGCTCATGGTGCAGCCGCAGGTGCGGACGCAGGCCGAAGCGGTCGGTGCAGTCCTCCAGGTAGGCGCGGATTTCCGGCTGGGTGGAGAACATGCGCGACCAGTCCGGGTTGGGCGCAAAGGAGAAGGAATACAGGTGCGACTGCACGTCGCAGGCGCAGCCGGGGTAGTGGTTGTCGCGCCAGGTGCCGCCGACCGAGCCGGCTTTCTCGAACACAAGGAAGTCGTGCTCGCCCCGCTCGCGCAACCGGATCGCCATGCCCAGGCCGGCAAAGCCGCTGCCGATGATGGCGATGTCGGTGTGCTCGGGGGCAGGGGGTGCCTGTGGTGGCCACTGCGGCGACAACGCCGGCGGCAACTCCGCGGGTGCATTCATGCGCGCTCCTCACTTTTACGACAGTGTTTATTGTGACATTGATGGATGTCATCGTAGGAAGCGCGGCCGGGGTGGTCAATGCCGTGAATCGAAGGATGGTTCTAATTTTTGTGGTTTGCCAGCGGCGCCTGGCGCACATCAAACGGCGACAGAGGGCGGCAACGCCCTTTGCAAACGGCGACGGCCGAGTGCGTTTGAAACCGCAGGATTTTTTCCGGCCTTCGCCGATGACGAAGGCGTGTCCGCAACAAACGGGCGCTAGGAAGCCCGGCCCTTGCGCCAGCCATGCGGCGTTTCACCGGTCCAGCGCTTGAACGCGTGGGTGAAGGCGCTCTGTTCGGAATAGCCGAGCCGCATCGCGCATTGCGCCAGGCTCAGGCCGGGTTCGGCCAGATACTGTTGGGCCAGCGCTTGCCGCACGTTATCCACAAGCTGTGAATAACTGATGCCCTGCGCCTGCAGCCGCCGCTGCAGCGTGCGCACCGGCAGGCCCAGGTGCGCGGCGACGGCGGCGATCGGCACCTCGCCCTGCGGCAGCCGCGCGCGGATGCAGGCACGCGCCTGCGCCAGTGCGTCGGCGCCCGCGGGCACGACCTGCTGCAGCTGGGTGTCGGCGATGCGGGTCATCTGCGCCTGCATGCCGGCATCGGCCTGCAGCGAGGGCAGGTCCAGCAGGGCGCGGTCGATATGCATGGCATGGCGCGCGGCGTTGAAGACCACGGGACAGCCGAACACCTCGGCATGCAGACGGGTGTCGGCGGGGGCGGCGTGCGGGAATTCGACCTGCGTCGCCACATGCTGGCTGCCGATCAGCCAGCGCGCGAACACCACCCACGTGGCCATATGCAGCTCATGCGCATGGCGCGACAGCGGCCCATGCCGCGCTTGCCACGTCATGCACGCAGCCTGCGGCGTTTCGATCAGGCGGGTGCCGCCGATGTCGTTGGCCAGCACTTCATAGCGGATGCCCTGCAGGATGGCGTCGCGCACCGTGGGCGTAGTCAGCACCACGTAGCCCATCTCGGCATAGTGGCGCGGCGCGAAGGCGGCGCCGGCGCGCAGGCCGACATCGGCATCGCCGGTGGCTTGCGCCAGCCAGTCCAGCAGCGCGAGATAGGCCGCGCCGGGAACGCGCGTGGCGGTCTGCGCCTGCGCCCCCGCGTCCAGCAACTCCGGCGGCACGCCGACGGCGCGCAGCTGCGCGGCCGGGGCAATGCCCTGGCGCTCGCCGTGGTCGAGCACGGCGCGAAGGTAGGCGAGCGAGACGGTGCCGGATGTGGTGCCGGCCTGCGTACCACCGGCACTGGCACCGCCATCGGGCGGAGTGGCGCGTGGCATCAAATCACCTGTCATGCGGGATCAAGACCGGGCACCGATCTTTATCCAAACTCCGGCTAGCGTCAATGCGGGCCTGCCCGCCCGCACAGCACCGCGAAGACAAGAAACTGACGCAAGGAGACCCGATGCGCCCCAACCCTCATCACCGCCGCGCGGTGGCCGATGCCAATGCGCTGCACGCGCTGACGCGGCGCGGCTTCCTCAAGGTGGGCCTTGGCTTGTCGGCCGCGCTGGCGTGTACCGCGCTGGTGCCGTCGCTGGCCGGCTGCTCGTCCGCCGATCCCGCCCCGCAGGCGGGCATGTCGTTCCTGCGCCCGGACGACGTGGCGATGTTCCACGCGCTGCTGCCGGCCATCGTCACCGAACTGGCCGAAGCCCCGCCGCCGCGCCAGGCCGCGCTGGCGCACGACGCGCTGCGCAATATCGACGCCACCTGCGCCGCGATGGGCGCGAACGCGCAGGTCGAGCTGCGCAAGCTGTTCGGCCTGCTGGCCAGCACGCCGCTGCGCTGGGCGCTGACCGGCATCCGCCAGGACTGGAACGCCGCCACGCCGGCGCAGGTGCAGGCCTTCCTGGCGCGCTGGCGCGCCAGCCGCCTGGCCACGCTCAATGCCGGCGCGGTGGTGCTGGTCAAGCTCGCCAGCGTGGGCTACTACGCGCTGCCGGCCGCCTGGGCGGGCAGCGGCTATCCCGGGCCCAACGCGGCCATCTACCAGGCGCTGCACGCCTGACCCCGACATGGCCATCGACAATCTCTACGATGCCGGCATCGCCGCCGGCTGGAAGGTCTTCGACGCCAGCACCTTCACCGCCCCGCGCACGCTCGATGCCGACGTCGTCATCGTCGGCAGCGGCGCGGGCGGCGGCATCAGCGCCGAGGCCCTCAGCCGCGCCGGCCTGCGCGTGGTGCTGCTGGAAGAGGGCGCGCTGCGCACCTCCGACAGCTTCCGCGACATGGACGAGAACCGCGCCTACCGCGAGCTGTACCAGGAGGCCGCGGCGCGTACCACCGCCGACGGCGCCATCGCCATCCTGCAGGGCCGCGCGGTCGGCGGCAGCACCACGGTCAACTGGTCGTCGAGCTTCCGCACGCCGCCGCAGACGCTGGCGCACTGGGCCACGCACCACGCCGTCACCGGCCACGGCGAGGCCGAGATGGCGCCATGGTTCCAGCAGGTGGAAGCGCGCCTGGGTATCGCCCCGTGGGCGATGGCGCCCAACCCCAACAACGACGTGCTGCGGCGCGGCTGCGAGACGCTGGGCTGGGAATGGCACGTGATCCCGCGCAACGTGAAGGGCTGCTGGAACTCGGGCTATTGCGGCTTTGGCTGCCCGGTCAACGCCAAGCAGTCGATGCTGGTCTCGACCATTCCCGCGGCGCTGGCCAGCGGGGCAACGCTGGTGCACCGCGTGCGGGTGCGCGCGCTCGACCACGACGGCAAACGCGTGCGCTCCGTCACCGGCGAAGCGCTGGGCGCCGACGGCTATACGCCCACCGGCATCAGCGTGGTCGTGCGCGCCCGGCACGTGGTCGCCGCCGGCGGCGCCATCAACACGCCGGCATTGCTGCTGCGCTCAGGCGTGCCGGACCCGCATCAGCGGCTGGGACAGCGAACGTTTATCCACCCGGTGAATATCAGCATCGCCAAAATGCCGGAGCGCATTGATCCCTATTATGGAGCGCCACAGTCGGTTGCCTCTGACCATTTCCAGTGGAAGGACGGCGCGACCGGGCCGATGGGCTACAAGCTCGAGGTGCCGCCGATGTTTCCGGGCATCAGTGCCGGCGTGGTCAACGGCGTAGGCGAGGCGCTGCGCCGCGACATGGCGCAGCTGCCGCATACCAACGCCATGCTGGCGCTGCTGCGCGACGGCTTCGTGCCGGACAGCCCGGGCGGGCAGGTGCGCCTGGCGCGCGATGGCAGCCCGCTGCTGGATTACGAAATGACGGACTACGCCTGGGACGGCGTGCGGCGCGCATGGCTGAGCATGGCGCAGACGCAGTTCGCCGCCGGCGCCGAACGCGTGCGGCCCGCGCACCTGGACGCCGCCGAATACCGCAGCTGGCCCGAAGCGCGCGACGCCATCGCGCGGCTGCCGCTCAAGCCGTTCCGCACCGCGCTGTTCACCGCGCACCTGATGGGCGGCTGCGGCATGAGCGACGACCCGCGCGGCGGCGTGGTCGACAGCCGCGGCCGCCATCACCAGCTGGCCAACCTGTCGGTGTTCGATGGCTCGGTGTTCCCGACCAGCGTGGGTGCGAACCCGCAATTGTCGGTGTTCGCGCTCGCCGCGCAGAACGCCGACGCGCTGGCGCAAAACCTCACGTCATGATGGATTCGCGCGAGGCCGGCACTGCCTTGTCTGGTTGCGCAGCCATGCGGCCAGCGTGCCCGCTGCATGGCGCGGCGGACAATGCCGTGCGATGGCCCACACAACATCGGTTTTTAGAATGTCCATTCCAATTCAAGTCTTGTGAAACGCCCGAAGCCGTGGATAGGCTTCGTACAGCTGTTTCAAGCATCCGTATGCCGTCAGAGCAGGGAGCGGACAGCGCAGCCAATTGCAAAGGGGTTTATCGCGGTACAGAAGAGAGAAGCGCCCCCATGAAGACCGGCAAAAGCTCGGCAGGAGACACCAAGGCCCGGATTCTCGACGCCACGGAAAAGCTGTTCACCGAGGTCGGCTACGAAGCCACCTCGCTCAGGCAGGTCACGTCGCGAGCCATCGTCAACCTGGCCGCCGTGAACTACCACTTCCGCAGCAAGGACATCATGATGCACGCCGTGCTGAGCCGGCGCCTGGACCCGCTCAACGCGCGGCGCCTGGCGCTGCTCGATGCGTGCGAAGCGCGCTGGCCCGGCCACGCCATCCGCTGCGAACACGTGATGGGCGCGCTGTTCGTGCCCGCGCTGCAGATGGCGCGCGACCCGGCGGTGGGCGGGCCGTCGTTCCTGCGACTGCTGGGACGCGTGTATTCGGATACCTCGCCCTTTATCCAGCAATACCTGCTGGAGCACTACGCGCCGGTGTACGGCCGCTTCTTCGATGCCTTCGCGCGCGCCATCCCGGCGCTGCCGCGGCATGAGCTGGGCTGGCGCCTGCAGTTCGCGCTCAAGGCGCTGGCGGGCGTGCTCGCCGGCGAGGAGCTGGCCAGCCTGCTGCCCGCGTTCACGCAGGGCCGGCAGATGAGCGATGCGCACGTGCTGGCCCAGCTCACCGCGATGGTCGAGGCCGTGCTGAACGTGGCGCAGCCCGGCGCGGACCAGCTCTCGGCGCTGCAGTCGGTGTTCGAGCTGGGCGAGGACCAGCAGCACGGCGGGCCGCGCGCCGGCAGCCCCGCCGATGACCCGGATGCCAGCGTGGCCGCGATCGCGGCCACCATGGACGAGGCGGCCAGCCATGCCGCCGCCGCCCTCGGCAAGGCCCGCACCAGCGCACGCATCGTGCGCAACGTGGGCACCAAGCGTGCCGCCGTGACCAGCGTGCCGGTGCGCGCGCGCGAGCACACCGTGAGCTTTCCCAGCAACCCGCTGGATGACTGGATGCGAATGCGCACCAGGACATAGTGGCTCGCGCCGCCGCCGGTTACCGCCGGCACGGCGCCGCCGCGCTCACGCAACCCGAACCGTCGATCCAACAGCGAGGCCGCGCCCCGGCCCGTGGACCCCGTGCGCCCGGCCGGCCTGGCCGCCGGCGCCGCGGTGGCCCCGTTCGCTCTGCCAGTCTTGAGGAGGAAGCTGCCGTGTCAATCCAAGCACCGATCAAGCCATCGATCAAACTGCACCACCTTGCCGCCGTCGCCGCCGCCGTGATCGGCCTGCTGGCCGCGCCGCTGGCGTATCCGCCCGTGGCCATGGCCCAGCCTGCCAGCGCTGCCGCCGCGACAGGCACGGCCTATGACGGCCTGCCCTCGGCACAGCAGGCCGCGCTGTTCTCGCGCCAGGTCGCCAGCGGCGAGCTCGCGCGCCTGTCCGATGCGCAGGTGCTGGCCGTGTTCCAGGCGCTGCAGCCCGATGCGCTGCTGAAATGGGCGCGCGCCGAGATGAACCGCTATCCCGAATACGAGTACTGGATGTCGCGCCAGGAACGGCTCAACGGCCAGTGGCAGGAACAGCCCGCGAAGATGCAGATCCGCTACCGCCATGCGCCGCGCCAGCTCTATGCGAAGTGGCTGCCCGGCGGGGCGCAGGCGGGCCAGGAAATCCTCTATGACGAGACCCGCCGCAAGGACGAGATGTACGGCCACCTGGGCGGCGTGCTGGGCTTCACCTCGATGTGGATCGCGCTGGATGGTTCGCTGGCGCGTTCGCAGTCCAACCATACCGTGCGCGACCTGGGCTTCCAGTACGTGCTGTCGATGCTCGAGCGCGACGCGAAATCGCTGCGCGCCGCCGGCCTGTCGGAGAAATACGGCAAGGCCGAGATCGTGCAGGAGCAGGGCGTGCGCATGGTGGCGCTGACCTGGGACCTGCCGGCCGGCGCGCCGCAGTACTACGCCAAGCGGGTGCAGCTGATGCTGGACCTGAAGCATCCGTATATCCGCGTGGAAACCGCGTGGGATGCCGACGGCAACATGGTCGAGAAGATCGTGTTCGACAAGCTGGTGCGCAAGACCTTCGAGGCCTCGGCATTTGATCCGGCCAATCCCGACTATCGCTTCTGACACGGCGCGGCGGCCGCGCCGTTTGGAACGGCCGCTCTATTGACGCTGAAACCCGCGCGCGGCGACAGTCGCCGCACACGACAGGATCCGGACGCAGAGCCGGACGACCGATCCGGCAACAGGGGTCGCAGGCAAAACAGGAGACAGGCAATGACCATGTCGAGGCTTTGGCGCAGGACTTTGGTTGTGACAGGGGTGAGTGTTGCCGCGGCGCTGGCCGGCTGCGGTGGTGGCGGCGGCGACGAGGACGCGCCGCGCGCCGGCACGCAGGCGCCGCCGCAATGCGCGGACACCGGCACGTGCCCGGCGCAGGGGCCGGTCACCATCGGCGGCCCGCCCGGATCGCTGTGCCCGGCGGCGCTGGACTACGGCACCACCTTCACCGGCGGCTCCGGCGCGGGCGAACTCGTCAGGCTGCGCTTCGATACCGCGGCGCGCACGTACCAGCTGGAGATCATCGAGTCGCCGGTGCCGAAGCAGCCCGGCAGCGTCAGCCCGACGCGCGCCGGCGTGACCTTCACCGGCACCTTCGCCAACCTGACCTCGCTGCCCACCGCCGAGCAGAACCGCTGCGCGGTGGCGCTGCAGACCGCCACGGCGTCGGACGGCGTCTCGCAGGCAACCATCGACAGCGCCAAGCCGCCGGTGATCTTCCTCGGCAACGGCGTCGCCGGCGGCGGCATCCCGGGCGCCACCATCTCCTATGCGGGCGTGCTCGGCCTCGGTGCGATCCCGGCCACCACCTTCCCGTTCTATCCGGTGCTGGCATTCGCGCAGACCGAGACCGACTTCGCCAAGGTGGCCGGCACCTACAACCTGCTGGGCTATCACCAGGTGCCGTCCGGCGGCGCGCTGACCGCCTCGAGCCACTTCACGCCCGCCACCGCGCAGACCACCGAGACGCTCAACGCCGACGGCAGCTGCACCACGGCGAGCGGCAACTGCCGCAGCACCGGCAACAACTGGAAGCTGCGCAGCGCCGACGGCGCGTTCGAAAGCAGCAATGCCGACGGCAGCCGCCGCTATCCGTCGTTCCACAACCAGGCCATCACCGCCAACAATGCCAGCCGCGCCAGGGGGCTGATGGTGGTGGGCAAGCTCAACGGCGCACTGGTGCCGCTGCTGGTGCGCACCGGCTATGCGCAGATCTCGCTGTTGCCGCTGACGGTCAATGTCGACGATGAGTCGGGACTGGCGCTGATGGCGCCGGCCACCACCGTCGCCAGCGGGCAGCTCGATGGCGGCTATATCGGCTCGGGCAGCGACTTTGCCTACACCGCGTCGCTGGTCAAGGGCGCGCGCGTCGACCTGCTCGACCCGATGACGATGAACCAGACCGGCGGCTTCCAGCTCGACTTCACCCAGGCCGCGGCGGGCATGGTCACCACCACCGACAACAGCGGCACCACCGGCGCGCTGATCGCCAGCGGCCGCGTGTTCAGCCACCTGTCCGGCACCGGCGGCAGCAGCCCGACCTTCCGCGTGGGCGTGCTCGCGGCCCCCTGATCGCAGCGCAGACAAAAACAACGAGGAGACAACCATGCAGCCCCAACGAAACAACCTGCCGCAGGCGCCGCGCCCGTCGACCGTGCCGGCGCGCGCGCTGGCCGTGACCGCCACCGCCCTGCTTGCCGCCTGCGGCGGTGGCGGTGGCGGCGACGACGCCCCGGCCACGCCCACGGCCGCGCAGACGCGCTTGTGCCCGGCCTCGCTGGACTACAACACCACCTTCACCGGCGGCACCGGCTCGGGCGAACTGGTCAAGGTGCAGATCGACACCGCCCGCATGACCTGGCAGGTGACCTTCATCGATTCGTCGGTGCCGCGCCAGACCGGCACCGTGCAGCCCACGCGCAGCGATCCCACCAACGGCCTGAACGTGATGCGCGGCACGCTCAAGGCCGAGACCGGCCTGCCCACCGAGAAGCTGAACCAGTGCGCGTTCGAGCTGAGCGGCGCCAGCCTCGATCCGAGCCGCCCGGCCAAGCTCTTCGTCGGCGAAGGCGTGGCGGGCGGCACCATCCCCGGCGCACGCATCCAGTTCAACGGCGTGCTCGGGGCCGGGGCGGTGCCCGATACCACCTTTCCGTACTTCCAGTTCATCGGCTTCGCGCAGACCGAGACCGACCTGGCGAAGATCGCCGGGCAATACCACGGCGTGGGCTTCCACGAGGTGCCGTCCAAGCAGTTCCAGCTGGTGGCGCAGGACTACCGCATGGCGCTCGCCGCCGACGGCTCGTTCACGGTCTGCGACAACGCCACCAATACCTGCGAGCGCAAGGGCAACAACTTCGTGCCGCAGCCCAGCGGCGCGCTGCTGTCGACCCACTACAAGGCCGAGAGCCAGCCGCCCACGCTGGGCAGCACACTGGGCAAGGCCTACCTGATCGTGGGCAAGCTGCGCGGCCAGCTGGTGCCGATCATGATCCGCGTGGGCTATGCCAACGACTCGCTCGCCAACGGGCCCCTGGGCGCCGACGACGAGATCGGCATCGGCATGATGGCGCCCGCCGTGGCGGTTACCGAGGGCACGGTCAATGGCGAATACGTCGGCGTCGACAGCAACTTCAACTACCGCGTGACGGCGCTGGTGGGCGCCGCCGCGACCATGATGGACCCGTTCCGGCCGTCCGATGCGTCGCTGGCGATCCCGTACCGGCTCGACTTCGCGCAG
Organism: Cupriavidus alkaliphilus; assembly: GCF_900094595.1. Lineage (GTDB taxonomy): Bacteria > Pseudomonadota > Gammaproteobacteria > Burkholderiales > Burkholderiaceae > Cupriavidus > Cupriavidus alkaliphilus. The sequence goes on from NZ_FMAD01000010.1 coordinate 169,632, forward strand.
CAGGTCCCGGGCGTGATCCGCACCTCGCGCCGCGAGGCGCCCGCGGGCTCGGCGCCGACCGGCAAGCTGATGTTCACCGGCGGCGTGTTCGGCTTCCTGGAGCAGCGCGACAACGGCCCGTACTTCACCGTCGGCGCATTCGTGCAATAAGCCGGCCAGGCCCGGGGCCATCGCAGCCCCGGCGCTTCCATCGATGCATCACCAGTGACTTCACTGCCCGGGGACACAACATGAAGACCTTGCACCTGACGCTCGTGCTGGTGCTGGCCGCGCTGGCCAGCATCGCCATGCCTGCCCACGCCCAGAAGAAGGGCGACAACGTGGTCTCGGCCGGCTGGTTCCATATCCGGACCCACGGCCAGAGCGATCCGCTCACCACCTCGCTGCTGGACGTGCCGATCAACTACCCGCTCGGGCTGCCGTCGAGCTTCACGGCGCCGGGCAGCAGCATCTCGTCGTCCAACGCCAATACGCTGGGGCTGACCTTCAGCCACTTCGTCACCGACCATATCGCCATCACCGCGGTGGGCGGCATCCCGCCCGAGTTCAAGCTCTATGGCCATGGCGAACTGATCCCGCCCGGCCCGGCCGGCGCGCTCGGCCGCCAGAGCCTGGGCGACCCGTCGCTGAACCCGATCATCACCAAGGCGCGCCAGTGGAGCCCGGCGGCGATGGTGCAGTATCACTTCCTGGAGCCGGGCACGCGCTTCCGGCCGTTCCTGGGGCTCGGGGTCTCGTACAACTTCTTTACCAACATCGAAGTCAATCCGGCCTTCGCCAGCTCGGTCAACAACAACCTCGGCGCCATCCTGGCCGCGGGCGCGGGCATTCCGGGGCCGACTTCGGTCAGCGCCGATGCCTCGTCGTCGTGGGCGCCGGTCTTCAATATCGGCGGCACCTACAACTTCAACGAACACTGGGGGCTGACCGCGGCGGTGACCTACATCCCGCTGAAGACCACCTCGACGATGACGATCAAGGCGGCCAACGGCACGGTGCTGTCGACGTCGAAGACCAAGCTGGAGCCGAACCCGCTGGTGTTCTTCGTGGCGGCTTCGTACAAGTTCTGAGGGCGAAAAAAAACCAGTGGCCGAACCACTGGCTTTAGTCGCATAAACCGCTGTCGGTGTACTCCCTCTCCCGCAAGCGGGAGAGGGGAGCAAACCCTCGGTGCTTTACTGCGTCACCGTTCCTTGCCCGGCCGGCGCGCCCTGCTGCGCCACCGCACTGCTCTCCTGCAACCCGCCGCCCAGCGACCGGTACAAATCGATCGCATTGTTCAGCCGCAGCTGGCGCGCCTGCACCAGCGCCTGCTCGGCGGTGAACAGCTGGCGCTGCGCATCGAGCTCGTCCAGGTAGCTGGCCACGCCGCTGCGGAAGCGCAGGCGCGACAGCTCGTAGCGCGCCGCCTCGGCATTGCGCACCTGTTCCTGGCCCGCGACCTGGTCTTCCAGCGTGCCGCGCGCCACCAGCGCGTCCGCCACTTCCGCGAAGGCCGTCTGGATGGTCTTCTCGTAGTTGGCGACCTGGATGTTCTTGCGCACGTTGGCCAGGTCCAGGTTGGAAATATTGCGGCCGAAATCGAAGATCGGCAGCACCAGCTGCGGCGCGAACGACCAGGCGCGCGTGCCGGCATCGAACAGCCCGGAGAACGTCGGGCTGATGGTGCCGCCGCTGGCGGTCAGCGTGATGCGCGGAAAGAACGCCGCGCGCGCCGCGCCGATATTGGCGTTGGCCGACAGCAGCTGCTGCTCGGCCTGGCGGATATCGGGACGCTGCTCGAGCAGGTCCGACGGCAGCCCCGGCGGGATATCGCTGATGATGCGCTCGTCCGACAGGCGCATCGGCTCGGGCAGGTTCTCGATGGTGCCGATGGGCTTGCCCACCAGCACTTCGAGCGCGTTGTGCGCCTGCGCGCGCTGGCGTGCCAGCTGCGCCGCGGCGACGCGTGCCTGCGCCACCAGCGACTCGTTGTCGCGCAGGTCCAGCGCCGAGGTGGCGCCGGCCTCGAAGCGCTGCTTGGCCAGCCCGTAGGTGCTTTCGCGCGCCTTCAGGGTGTCGCGCGCCAGCTCGTACTGCTCGGCGTAGGCGCGTTCGGCCAGGTAGGCCTTGGCGACTTCCGAGACCAGCGAGATCTGCGCGGAGCGACGCGCCTCTTCGGTGGCGAAGTACTGCGCCAGCGCGGCATTGGACAGGCTGCGCACGCGCCCGAAGAAATCGAGCTCGTACGACGAAATGCCCAGGCCCACTTCGTAGATCTCGGTGACGCCGGGCTGGCCCAGCGCCGTGGCCGCCTGCGCGGCCGTGGTGCGGGCGCGGGTGTAGCCGGCGTTGGCGTTCACCGTGGGCAGCAGGTCGGCACGCTGCACTTGGTAAAGCGCGCGCGCTTCCTCGATGCGCAGCGCCGCGGTGCGCAGGTCGCGGTTGTTTTCCAGCGAGGTCGAGATCAGCGCCTGCAGGCGCGGGTCGCGGAAGAACTCGCGCCAGCCGATATCGGCGGCGCGGCGGGTTTCGCCGCTCTTCACCTCGGCGGTGGCATAGCCTTCGGGCGCCGTGGGGAAGCTGTCTGCCACCGGCGGGGCAGGGCGGTCATAGTGGGGCGCCAGCGTGCACCCCGTCAGAACGCCGGCCACCAGCAGCAGTGTGGTCAGAGTCTTGGTCATGTTCAGATTTCCTCTTGGGGATCGTGCCACTTCTGGTCCAGCATGCGCTGGCGAGCACTGCCCTTGAAGCGCTTGCGCACCACCACGAAGAACACCGGCACCAGGAAGATCGCCAGCACCGTGGCCGTGATCATCCCGCCCATCACGCCGGTACCGATGGCGCGCTGGCTGCCCGAGCCCGCGCCGGTGGCGATCGCCAGCGGCAGCACGCCCAGGATGAACGCCATCGATGTCATCAGGATCGGGCGGAAGCGCAGGTGCACCGCTTCCAGCGTGGCCTCGATCAGGCCCTTGCCCTGCGCCTGCAGGTCCTTGGCGAATTCCACGATCAGGATGGCGTTCTTCGCCGACAGGCCGATGGTGGCGATCAGGCCCACCTTGAAGTACACGTCGTTGGGCATGCCGCGCAGCGTCACGCCCAGCAGCGCGCCGAGCACGCCCAGCGGCACCACCAGCAGCACCGAGAACGGGATCGACCAGCTTTCATACAGCGCGGCCAGGCACAGGAACACGATGATCAGCGACAGCGTGTACAGGATCGGTTCCTGCGAGCCGGCCAGGCGTTCTTCGTACGACTGTCCGGACCACTCGAAGCCGAAGCCCGGCGGCAGCTTGGCGAAGTTCTCCTCCATCACGCGCATGGCTTCGCCGGTACTGCGGCCCGGCGCGGCCTGGCCCGCCAGCTTTACCGCCGGCATGCCGTTGTAGCGCTCCAGGCGCGGCGAGCCCATCACCCACTTGGAGGTCGCGAACGCGGCAAACGCCACCATGTCGCCGTTGCTGTTGCGCACGCGCAGCTTGGTCAGGTCGTCCGGCAGGCGGCGGTCGGCGCCCTCGGCCTGCACGATCACCTTGCGCACCCGGCCTTCGTAGATGAAGTCGTTGACGTAGTTGGAGCCGAAGGCGATCGACAGCGTCGAGTTGATGCTCGCCACCGTCACGCCGAGCGCCTTGGCCTTCTCGCGGTCGATGTCGATCTGCAGCTGCGGCGCGTCTTCCTGGCCTTCCGGGCGCACGCCCATCAGCACCGGGCTCTGCGCGGCCATGCCGAGCATCATGTTGCGCGCTTCCATCAGCTTGGCGTGGCCCTGGCCGGTGCGGTCCTGCAGGCGGAAGTCAAAGCCCGAGGAGTTGCCCAGCTCGGAAATCGCCGGCGGGTTCAGCGGGAAGATGATCGCGTCCTTGATGAACGACAGCGCGCCGAAGGCACGGCCGACCAGGTCTTGCGCGGTCTCGCCCTCGCCGGTGCGTTCCTTCCAGTCCTTCAGGCGCACGAACGCGATACCGCCGTTCTGGCCGCGGCCGAAGAACGAGAAGCCCGCCACCGTGATCATCTGGTCCACCACCTTGCTTTCCTTCTGCAGGTAGTAGTCCTCGATCTGCTTGAGCACGCCGATGGTACGGTCCTGGGTGGCGCCGTTGGGCAGCTGCACCACGGTGATCATGTAGCCCTGGTCTTCGTCGGGCAGGAACGACGACGGCAGGCGCTGGAACAGCACCACCACGCCGGCAATGATGACCGCGTAGATGATCAGGTAGCGGCCGGTGCGCTTGAGGATGCGCGCGACCACGCCCTGGTAGCCGGTCGACGCCGTGGCGAAGGTGCGGTTGAACCAGCCGAAGAAGCCCTTCTTCTCGTGGTGGTGGCCGGCCTGCACCGGCTTGAGCAGCGTCGCGCACAGGGCCGGAGTCAGCGTCAGCGCCAGCAGCGCCGAGAACGCCATCGAGGCGATCAGCGACAGCGAGAACTGGCGGTAGATGTTGCCCACCGAGCCCGAGAAGAACGCCATCGGGATGAACACCGCGGTCAGCACCAGTGTGATGCCGACGATGGCGCCGGTGATCTGGCCCATGGCCTTGCGTGTCGCTTCACGTGGCGACAGGCCTTCCTCGCTCATGATCCGCTCGACGTTCTCGACCACCACGATGGCATCGTCCACCAGGATACCGATGGCCAGCACCATGCCGAACATGGTCAGCACGTTGATCGAGAAGCCGAATGCCAGCAGCGCGCCGAACGTACCCAGCAGCGCGATCGGCACCACCAGCGTCGGGATGATGGTGGCGCGGAAGTTCTGCAGGAACAGGTACATCACCAGGAACACCAGCACCACGGCTTCGAGCAGGGTCTTGATCACTTCCTCGATCGAGATCTTGACGAAGGCCGAGGTGTCGTACGGTACCGAGTACTCGTAGTCCGCCGGGAAGTTCTTCGCCAGCTCTTCCATCTTGGCGCGCACCGCCGTCGCGGTGGCCAGCGCATTGCCGGTCGGGGCCAGCTTGATGGCGATGGCCGCCGACGGCTTGCCGTTGGTGCGGGCCTGGGTCGAGTAGTCGGCGCCGCCCAGTTCCACGCGGCCGACGTCCTTGATGCGCACCGACGACCCGTCCGGGTTGGTGCGCAGCAGGATGTTGCCGAACTGCTCCGGCGTGGTCAGCCGGCTTTCGGTGGTGACGGTGGCGTTGAGCTCGGTGCCCTTGGGCGACGGCGTGCCGCCCAGCTCGCCCACGGCGACCTGAATGTTCTGCTCGCCCACCGCGGCGGTGACGTCGGTCGGGGTCAGGTTGAAGCCGGTCAGCTTGGCCGGGTCCAGCCAGATCCGCATGGCGTACTCGGTGCCGAACAGGTCGGCCTGGCCCACGCCGGGCACGCGGCGGATCGAGTCGATCACCTGCGCCGAGACGTAGTTGCCCAGCTGGATCGCGCTGGCCGTGCCGGACTTGGACGACACGGTCAGGAACATCATGTAGTTGTTCCCGGCCTTGTCGACGCGCACGCCCTGCTGGCGCACTTCCGCCGGCAGGCGCGCTTCCACGCGCTTGAGGCGGTTCTGCACCTCGACCGAGTTCAGGTCGACGTTTGAGCCCGGCGCGAAGGCGATGGTGATGCTGGCCAGGCCGGACGACTCGCTGGTGGAGCTGTAGTAGAGCAGGTTGGGGGCGCCGTTAAGCTCCTGCTCGATCACCGAAGTGACGGAATCCTCCAGCGTCTTGGCCGACGCACCCGGATAGGTGGCGGTGACCGAGATCGTCGGCGGGGCGATGTTCGGATATTGCGCGATCGGCAACTGCAGGATCGACAATATGCCGCCCAGCACGATGATCAGCGCGAGCACCCACGCGAACACCGGCCGGTCGATAAAAAACTTGGCCATAAGACTGGCTCCCTCTTTGTCTAGCCCTGTGGACCGCGGCAGTGGCAGCGGCTGGCGTCAGCCCGCCGCGGCCCGGCGGTGTTCAGCCTTGCTTGCCCTCGGCCTTCACTTCCTGCTTCGCTTCGGCCTTGGGCGCCGAGGCGGGAGCGGCGGAAGCCGCGGCCGGGGTCGCGGCCGGTGCCGAGGCGCCGGCCTGCACGAACGGCACGGCCTTGGCGGGCGCACCCACCTTGACCTTCTGCAGGCCCTCGACGATCACCTTCTCGCCGCCCTTCAGCCCTTCGGTCACGATCCAGCGGTCACCGATCGCCTGCGGCGCCTTGACCGGCACCGCCGCGACGTTGCCGTCGGCGCCCACCACCATCACGCTGGCGCCCTGGGCGCCGCGGATCAGCGCGCGCTGCGGCACGGTCAGAGCGTTCTCATCCACGCCCTGCTCGATCTTCACGCGCACGAAGGTGCCCGACAGCAGCTCGCGGTTCGGGTTGGGGAACTGCGCGCGCAGCGTGATCGCGCCGGTGGTCGGGTCGACCGTCATGTCGGAGAACAGCAGCTTGCCGGTCTGCGCATACTCGCGTCCGTCCTCGACGAACAGGTGCACGCGCGCGCCGCCGTTCATGCCCTTGACCGCGCCGGACTCGATGGCGCGGCGCAGGCGGGTGACTTCGGAGGCCGGCTGGGTGAAGGTGACCCACATCGGGTCGACCTGCTCCACCAGCGCCAGCTTGGTCGCCTCGCCCTTGCCCACCAGCGCGCCCTCGGTCACCAGCGCGCGGCCGGCGCGGCCGCTGATCGGTGCGGTCACGGTGGTGTAGCCCAGGTTGATCTGGGCGGTGCGCACCGCCGCCTTGGCCGAGGCCACGTCGGCGTTGGCCTGGCCGGCGGCGGCCACGGCGTCGTCGTACTCCTGCTTGCTGACCGCGTTGACCGCCACCAGCGGCTTGTAGCGGTCCGCCTTCAGGCGCGCCGACACGGCGTTGGCTTCGGCACGCTGCAGCGCGGCCTGGGCCGAGGCCAGCTCGGCCTGGTAGGGCGCGGGGTCGATGCGGAACATGACCTGGCCGGCCTTCACTTCGCCGCCTTCGGTGTAGTTGCGCGACAGCACGATGCCTTCGACGCGCGCGCGCACTTCGGCCGTGCGCACGCCTTCCAGGCGGCCCGGCAGTTCATTGACGACGGCGACCGGCGACGGCGTCACGGTGACCACGCCCACTTCAGGCGGCGGCGGGGCGCCGCCCTCGGCCTTCTTGTCGCCGCAGGCGGACAGCGCCACGGCCGACAGGGCCGCTAGTGCGTAGGCTGCAACGCAACTGATACGTTGGGACTTCCTCATCGATAACCCCATGATGGCAATTTGAGATCCGCCGTGCCGCCCCGGCGTGTCATCGGACAAACGGGAACGACATGGCGCGCCGCAAGGCTTTGCGGCGGGCAAAAGCGTGATGCTAGCCACAAATCGCGGCGTCGCGGTGACGATTGCGACGAACGGTGGCTTTTATGTAACGACTGGATAAATTGACCGGCTGGCCTGCGGCAGGATCGCCCGCCGTGCTGGGTAGGTCACAGTGGGCGGCTGGCCGAATGCCGGGCAAGCGCGTATTATATATACATTCAAGCATGTATGTTAAGTTGATGTTGCGGAAGGGCCTTTCGACGCACAACCTGCGCAAAAAGGCACGGCGAGACGCAAAACCATGCCGCTCCATTGATCGGATCGGTACGAAATGCGTTCAATCCATCCGGGATCAGGGCGCGAACCGCCGGCTCGGGTTAGGATGCGCGCCGTCGTGTCGGCTCGCAAGCTTGGCAACGCCCATCATGTGATGACAACGACCCGCCGCGGCCCATGCCGAGGCATGTGCGGCTGCCGTGGCAGCCGTATCAGGGAGAACCAAACCATGCCGGCCATGCGCGCCCGATCGCGAGCGATCGCGCCATGCCGCCGGCACCAGAGACAATCATGGTCAGACGCACCAAGGAAGAGGCGCTCGAGACGCGCCACCGGATACTCGACGCGGCCGAAGCCGTGTTCCACGCCCGCGGCGTGGCACGCCCGTCGCTGGCCGACATTGCCGAGGCCGCGGGGGTGACCCGCGGCGCGATCTACTGGCACTTCAAGAACAAGAGCGATGTGTTCGCCGCCATGTGCGACCGCGTCCACCTGCCGGTGGAAGCGCTGATCGAGCCGGAGCGGCTGGCGCGCCAGGAAGACCCGCTCGGCGGCATCCGCGACATCTGTGCCTACGTGATGCGCCAGACCGTGATCAACCCGCGCTGGCGCCGGGTCTTCGAGATCATCTTCCACAAGTGCGAAATGGTGCAGGACAACGGCGCCATCTTCGAGCGCCAGCGCCAGTCGCACCAGGATGGCCTGGTCAAGATGCGCGAGCACCTGCGCCTGGCGGTGGAGCGCGGCCAGCTGCCCGCCGACCTGGACCTGGACCTGGCCGTCAACGCTTTCCACGCGGCGGTGGGCGGGGTGCTGGCGCACTGGCTGTTCTCGCCGCAGGACTTCAACCTCGACGCCAACGCCGAGCGCCTGTCCGACGCCTTCATCGATACCCTGAAGTTCTCCCCGGCGCTGCGCCACGGCTACGTGCCGCGCCCGATGGCCGAGCTGGACCAGGAGCTGTCCACGCTGTGCCGGCAGGCCTGCGCCGGTGCGCAGAACGGCGATCTCGATACCCCCGACCTGGTGCCCTGAGAGGCGCGCGGCAGCTCGCGGTGGTTCGCGGCGGCAGCGCTAGCCGCGCATCGCCTCGCGCCAGCGCGCCAGGAACGCGCGTTTGCGCATCGCGTCCTGCGCCGCCAGCAGGCCGGGGCCGACGCTGATCGGCTTGAGCGCGTAGCCCAGCCGCTCCGACAGCGCCGCGGCGGTGTGCACGCTGTCGGTATCGGTGCGGATGGTATAGAGCTGCGAGGTCGACTTGGCCAGCAGCGCCTGGCCCTCGCGCGACAGCAGGTAGTCCAGCCACAGCCGCGCCGCGTTCGGCCGCGGCGCGCGCCGCGCGATAAAGGCCACGCGCGACATCACCAGCGTGTAGTCGCTCGGGGCGATCACGTCGATCGCCGCGCCGCGCTGCATCAGCGACAGGGCATAGGAGCCCAGCAGGTTGTAGCCCATCACCAGCTCGCCGCTGGCAATGCGCTCGATCATTTCCGCGGTCGACGCCGACAGCTGCACCCCGGCCCGGCCCAGCGCCTGCGCCAGGTACCAGAACTCGCTGCCCATGCGCGCATCCTGCTGCGCCAGCAGGTAGCCCACCCCCGAACGCTCCACGTCGTAAGTCACCACCTTGCCATGCCAGCGCGGCGCGTGCTCCTGCAGCAGCCGCGCCAGCCCGCTGCGGCTGCGCGGCGGGCGCATGCCGGCCAGGTGGTGGCGGTTGTAGACGATCACCGCGGGTTCGAAGGTAGTGCCCCAGGCCTCGTCGCGCCATACCGCCCAGCCGGGCAGGCCGGCACGCTCGGGCGAGGCGTAGCGCTGCGCATGGCCGTCGTTGACCAGCTTGATCTGCAGGTCCATGGCGGTGCTCCACAGCACATCGGCAAAGACGGCGTTGGGCGGCGGCGGCCGGCCCGACAGCGCGGCGCTCTCGGCCAGGAAGCGCTGGTTGAGCTCGACCGTATTGAGATCCTGGTAGTGCACGCGGATGCCGGGGTAGCGCGCCTCGAACGCGGCAATCAGCGGCCGTGCGACTTCCAGGTCGGTCGACGCGTACACCGTGACCATGCCCTCGCGCAGCGCGCCGGCAATGGTGGCGTCATACCCCGACGGGTAGCCCGGCGGCGCTGCCGGCGGCCTGGACTGGGCATGCAGGGGCCATGCGGCGCCGCCCAGCAGTGCGGCGCGCAGCAGGCGGCGGCGCTGTGCCGAAGCGGGCGAAGCGCAGGCGGACTGGCACGGCTGGGATGGTCGGGACGGCTGGGACGAACGCGGGGACACGGTGCTCGGGACGGAGGGACTGCCGATGCCGCCGGTGACGCGGCGAGCGCGCCGGGAGCGGCGGGGCGAGGGTATTATAGGCGCCCGCGGCGGGCGCGCTCCATCGGTGCTGCCCCCGGTTTTGCGGGCGCTTTCCATGCCTTGTCCCCGCGTGCGCGCGCCGCAACTAACATAGAACCAACCGGCACAGGAGGAGACCGGCATGCGCATCCTGCTGGTGGAGGATGAAGTCGAACTGGCACGCTGGGTCGCCCGCGCGCTGGAGCAGGGCGGCTTTGTGATCGAGCACGTCGCCGACGGCCTGCAGGCCGAGGCGCGCCTGCAGGCCGAGGAATACGACGCGGTGCTGCTCGACCTGCGGCTGCCCGGCAAGGACGGGCTGGCCGTGCTCAAGTCGATGCGCGGGCGCGACGACCGCACCCCGGTGCTGATCCTGACCGCGCAGGACACGTTGGACGAGCGCGTGCGCGGCCTGAACCTGGGCGCCGACGACTACTTGCCCAAGCCCTTCGCCATTGCCGAACTGGAAGCCCGGCTGCTGGCGCTGATCCGCCGCAGCCGCGGGCGCGCGCATCCGCGCCTGCAGTGCGGCACGCTGGTGTTCGACGGCGAGACCCGCAGCTTCACGCTGGGCGGCGCGCCGCTGGCGCTGACGCCGCGCGAATCGACGCTGCTGGGCGCGCTGCTGGCGCGCAGCGGCCAGCCGCTGACCAAGGCGCAGCTGCTCGACAAGGTGTTCTCGCTCGACGCCGACGTCTCGCCCGATGCGATCGAGGTGCTGGTCTACCGGCTGCGCAAGAAGCTGGCCGGGCACGGGGTCACCATCGTCACGCTGCGCGGCTTCGGCTACCTGCTGGAGCCGGAGGCCAGGGGCTGAGATGCGGCACCCGGTGCTGCTGTGGCGCCGCGGCAGCCTGCGCCGGCAATTGCTGTTGCTGCTGCTGCCGGCGCTGGCGGCGATGATGGCGCTCGACACCTGGCTCACCTACGGCACCCTGCGCGACGCCGCCAACACCGCCTACGACCGCTCGCTCTACGGCTCGATCCGCGCCATCGACAACGCCATCGGCATGGCCGGCGACAACGTCCAGCTGACCCTGCCCGACGCCGCCATGGAGATCTTCGAGACCGCGGCGCAGACCCATGTGTTCTACCGGGTCTCGACCGAGCGCGCCGGCCAGGTCGAGACCGTGACCGGCTACAGCGACCTGCCGCTGCCGCGCGGCGCGCTGGTCAACAACCAGCCGCGCTTCTACGACGCCGAATACCTGGGCGAGGCCGTGCGCATTGCCGCGATGGCGCGCCCGGTGTACCGGCCCGACGCGCGCATGCGCGTGATCATCCAGGTGGCAGAGACCGCCGAGCCGCGCAGCGCGCTGATCGGCTCGGTGTGGCGCAGCGCGCTGGCGCGCGACCTGCTGCTGATCCTGCTGAGCGCCGCCATCCTGGTGGGCGGCGTCACCTACGTGCTGCGCCCGCTGGCGCGCGTGCGCGACGACGTCGAGGCGCGCTCGCCCGAAGACCTGACCCCGCTCGCGTTCGAGCGCGTGCCCGCCGAGGTGCGGCCGCTGGTCGATGCGGTCAACCTGCACGTGTCGCGCTCGGCCGCGATGGCGCAGTCGCAGGCACAGTTCATCGCCGATGCCGCGCACCAGCTGCGCACCCCCCTGGCCATCCTCAAGACCCAGGCCGAATACGCCCAGCGCCAGCTCAATGCCGCCGACCCTGCGCCCGACCCCGAAGCCGCCCGCGCCGCCGCCGGCGAAGCCGTGGGCGGCATCGTCACGCAGCTGGAACAGGCCGCGCGGCTGACCAACCAGCTGCTCGCGCTGGCGCGGGTACGCCAGCACCGCGCCGACGCCGCGCAAGCTGGTGAAGCCGGCGAAGGCATCGACATCATCGATGCCGTCACCGTGGCCGAGCAGGTCGCACTGGACTACCTGCCGCTGGCGCGCGGCAAGCAGCAGGACTTCGGCTGGGAGCCGGTGGCGGGGCTGACGCTGCCGGTGCGCGCCGACCCCGCGCTGCTGCGCGAGGCGCTGGCCAACCTGGTCCACAACGCCATCCAGTATTCGCCGCGCGGCAGCCGCATCACGCTGTCGGCGACGCGGTCCGGCGATCACGCCTGCCTGGTGGTCGAGGACGATGGTCCCGGCATCCCGGCCGAGGAACGCGAGAAGGTATTCGCGCGGTTCTACCGGCGCGTCGGGAATGCAGAGCCCGGCTCAGGCCTGGGGCTGGCGATTTCGCGGGAGATGGCGGCGCGGTTTGGGGGCACGGTGGTGTTGGGAGAGGGTGCGCAGGGCACTGGCGTGCGCGCGGTGTTGAGCTTGCCGGTAGAGGTTGGCTAGTTTTACGACGGGATCACCGGGGCGTGCATGGGTTCGGACGCCGGACTTCGTCGATGCGCCGGCCCTCTCCCCCGCCCCTCTCCCGCAAGCGGGAGAGGGGAGAAAACCAGTGGCAATGGGCACGTTCGGTAGCCAAGCGAGCGCAGCGATGCATTCGGGTCACCGACCTGCAGCGCCAAGCGAGCGCAGCGACGCGTTCCGTGCCAGGGCCGACGCCCTTCGATACTGACGGCGCAGCAGCCGTAGGCGTTCCTACGACAAGGCCCGCAGCAGGCGGCCACCAAGCGCTCTGGGCTCGTTCAAACACCACGCCAACGCCCCTGCCACCGTGGTGCACCCCTGCGGCAGGCAGTCCAGCTATGTGAGGAAGCCCAGCCCCGTACGAAAACGCCCGGGCACACTACGATCAGACATGCAGCCCGCAGGGCAGTAAACGCGCTTTTTGGTTACTTTTTGGCGCTCGGCCAAAAAGTGACCCGCCCAGGAGGGCGGAACCACGCGGTTCAAGCGCCGACAGCATGTCACCCACAGCGCCTAACCCCGAAAAACCCCAACCCTTCCGAGTCCAGATTCGCCCACGACAGCCCTATGCAGGCGTGGTGAATTTGCGAACCTACCCAAACAACTCCTCCGCCACCGTCGGATGCACCTGCACCGTCGTCTGCAGATGCGACTCCCGCACCCCCAGCCTTACCGCCACCGCCAGCGTCTGCACGATCTCGGGCGCGGCGTTATCCATCAGATGCGCCCCCAGCACGCGCCCGCTGCGCGCGTTGAGCACCAGCTTGAACACCGACTGATGCGGCGTCCCGGCAAAGCGATGCTCCAGCGAGACAAAGCGCTTGATCACGGTACGGATACGCTCGGGCTTGCCCGCGGCCTCGATGGCCTGGGCTTCGGTCAATCCCACCGCACCGATGGCGGGCTCGCAGAACACCGCCGTGGGCACGAAGTCGAAATCCGCCCGTTCGCCGCGCCGCCCGAACAGCCGGTCCGCCAGCCAGCGCCCCTGCGCAGTAGCCACCGGTGTCAGGTGCAGGCCGTCGATGGCATCCCCCAGCGCATAGACGCTGCGCACGCTGCTGCGGAACTGGCGGTCGACGCGGATGCCGCCCCGCTCGCCGAAGGCCACGCCCAGCGCTTCCAGCCCCAGGCCCTGCACATTGGAAACGCGCCCGATCGCCGCCAGCGCGGCCTGTGCCCGTACGGCCTCGGTCTGGCCGGCGCGGCCGGGGTCGTTGGTGGGCTGGTAGCAGACTTCGACCGCGCCGTTGGCCTGGCTCAGCAGGTGCACGCGCGCATTCAGGTGCAGCCGCACGCCGCGCGCAGTCAGCGCGTCGGCCAGTGCGGCGGCGATGTCGTGGTCGAAATGCGGCAGCAGCCGGTCGCCGGCGACGACCAGGTCGACCTTGACGCCGTAGCGCGACAGGATCGAGGCCTGTTCCACGCCGATATAGCCGCCGCCGATGACGGCGACCGACGCGGGCAGGCTCTGCCAGGTGAAAACGTCGTCGGAGCTCGCGGCCAGGTCGCCGCCGGGCACGTCGAGTGTGCGCGGGCGCGCGCCGGTGGCAATCAGGATGCGGCGCGCATGGATGGTCTCGTCGCCAACGCAGACTTCCTCCGGCCCGGTGACCCGTGCCTCGCCGTGCAGGACTTCCACGCCCGAATCGGTCAGGCGCTGGGTGTAGCCCACGTTCAGCCGCGCGACTTCGGCGTTGACGCGCACGATGGCATCGCGCCAGTCCTCGTGCCCGCCGGTGTGCGACAGGCAGCCCGACAGGATCGCCGACCACGAGGCGCCGTAAGACAGCATTTTCTTGGGCACGCAGCCGCGGTTGACGCAGGTGCCGCCGATGGCATCGCGCTCGACCAGGATCACGCGCGCACCGTGCGCCGCCGCGCGCCGCGCGCAGGCCACCCCGGCCGAGCCGCCGCCGATCACCACCAGGTCGGCCGCGCGCGCCTTGTCGTTGCGCCGGCTGCGGCCGCTGCGCGCGCGCGGCACCTGCTGCACCGGCGGCGCCGCGCTGACCTCGCGGGCGCGCCGCGGCGCGCTGGTTCCCTGCACTATGGAAAGCGGTGTCTGGCGTTTGGTCATCCATGCCTCCTGTCGCGGCACGCGGGCCGCATCGACAATCATCAGGCCAGCGCCGGCAACACGAAAGCTAGGCAGCGGGCCGCAGTTCGGTATTCAGGATCGACGGCCACTCGCGCAGGAAAGTTTCCCCGTCGCGGCGGCCCAGTTCATAGGCGTGCGTCATGGCATCGGGCCGGGTGTAGTCCCAGCTCGAGATCGGCACGCGCTGCGAAGGCTGCAGGTACAGCCGGCGCTGGCCGCCTTGCTCCAGCACAAAGCGGCGCGGGCGCGGGTACAGCCGCGTGACCAGCACCAGCACATTGCCGGGCGCGCCATCGAGCGCGTCGACCGGCACGTTGTCGACCAGCCCGCCGTCCAGCACCGGGCGGCCGTCGCGGCGCAGCACGGGCGTAAACGGCGGCGTCGACGCCGACTGCAGCAGCAGGTCGGCCAGCTGCTCGGGCGAGGCGCAATCCTGCGCGCGCACGAACTCGGGCCGGAAGCCCAGCTTGCGCCCCAGCCGCGGGTGCAGCGTCTTGAGCACGTGCTTGTCGATGTTGTAGGCCAGCAGCCCGGCGGCCACCGCCAGGCGCGGGCCGCTCCAGCGCGGGATATGCGCCACGCCGATGCGGATCTCGGGCGCCTGCTGCAGGTGCGCGAGGCGCCCGTCGGCAAAGATGGTCAGCAGCGCGGTGCGGTAGATGCCGTAGTGCGGGAACACGCGCTCGTTGCGCAGCAGGTTGCCCCAGTAGGCATTGCGGCGGTTGCTGGCCAGCACCGCGCGGTAGTAGTCCATGGTCTGGTGCGAGTCGTGCGCATAGACCATGCAGGCGGTGGCCGCGCCGGCCGAGATCGCGGCGATCACGCGCGGGCGCAGCTGCAGTTCCGGCGCCACCGTGTCCCACCAGCCCGCCTGCCACCAGCAGCGGTTGCCGCCGCCGGCAAAGACGACCTGGTCGAAGGGATTGGCGTCAGCGCAATGCATGGGAGAGCCGGAGCGCCTCAGAGCAGGGCGTAGGTGGTGGTGGCCTGCACCGCCAGCTTGCCGTCGGTGCCGGTCAGCTCGATCTCGCCGAACACCACGGTCTTGCCCAGCCGCAGCACGTTGGCGCGCACCAGCACGTCGCCGTCGATCACCGGGCGCATGAAATTGGTGGTCAGCGACACCGTGGTCATCGGCCGGAACGCGCCCAGCGCGCTGGCCACGGCGACGATCATGGCGGTATCCGCGGCGGACATCAGCACCTGGCCGCAGACCACCCCGCCCGCATGGCGGAACGATTCGCTGAACGGCAGGCGCAGCGTCACGCCCTGGGCGTCGACGGCTTCGGCGCGCAGGCCCAGCTGGCGTACCCACGGCGCCAGCACGCGCTCGAGCGTGGCGTCGATGTCGGCAAGGGTCAGGGCTTCGGGCATGATGCTCCTTGTTCTGTGTGGCCGCACCATGGCGGTCGAATGGCGGACCTGCGCGCGGACCGCTATTCCGTCTCCTCCGGCGCGACGCGATGTTTCAGGCAATGATACAGGGGCCCGGTGGCCAGCACCACGAACGCCATCCGGATCACGTGGAAGGCGGTCACCAGCGGCACCCCGACCTCGAGCACCTTGGCGGTGATGCACATCTCGGCGATGCCGCCCGGGGTGGTGCCCAGGATCACCGTGGCCGGGTGCGCGCCCGACAGCGCCGACAGCCCCCAGCCGAACAGCGCCGACACCACCAGCGCCAGCACGGTGTACAGCGCCACGCCCGAGAGGAAGCGCGGCGCGGTATGCAGGAACTCGCGCGAGAACCGCACCCCCAGCGACACCCCGATCAGCAACTGGCCGGCCCGGCTCATCCAGGTGGGGATGGCTGACAGCTCGATGCCGCAAGCGGTCAGCACCGCCGCCGCCAGCAGCGTGCCGATCACGAACGGATTCGCCATGTTCAGCCGCTTCATCAGCAGCGCCACGCCCAGCGTAATCGCCACCAGCGCCACCAGCCCGGGCGCGCTCACCACGCGCGGGCCGGGGATATACGGGTCGAGCCCGTGGATGCCGCCGTACTGGAAGATTGCCGGCACCGTCACCACCACCATCAGCACCCGCAGCGAATGCGCGGCCGCCACCTGGTCGATGCGCGCGCCGTTGCGCTCGGCCAGGTTGGCCATCTCCGAGGCGCCGCCGATGGCGGTGGAGAAGAACGCGGTCTTGAAGGCGACGCCGGTGGTCCGCCGCAGCAGCAGCGCGCCGCCCGCGCCCAGCGCCAGCGCGAACAGCGAGGCGGCGACGATGTACGGCAGGTACTCCACCAGCCGCGCCACCACGTCCGGCGTGAAATACAACCCGAGCGAGGCACCGATGACCCATTGGCCGGCATTGCGCGCCTGCGCCGGCGCGCGCAGGTCGGCGCCGGCCATGCGCGCGGCGGCCACCGCCAGCAGCGGCCCGATCATCCACGGCAGCGGCGTATGCAGGAGAGTGCAGAGCAGGGCAGCGGCCAGCCCGAGCGCCAGCGTGGGCAGCGCGGACAGCCAGCGGTTGGCGGCAAGCGGCATCGGTCAGCGGCCTGGCGCGGGGCGCCGGCGCTTATTGTTTTGCAATGTCTGGTCCGAGGAAAGCAAGAGGCCCGCACGCCATGGCGCCGGGCCCCGCAGAGACTACCGCATGCTACCGCGTGTTATGCGGCGTTGTCAGCCTGCGCATGCGCGGTGCCGCGCCCGGCGTGCCAGCGCAGCAGGCGCGGGATCACCACCACCGCCACGGTCAGCGCCAGGATGGAAGCCGAGATCGGCTGGCGCAGGAACAGGCTCCAGTCGCCCTGGCCGATCGACAGCGCGTTGCGCAGCTGCTTCTCCGCCATCGGCCCGAGGATCATGCCGACGATCACCGGCGCGGTGGGGAAGTCGAAGCGGCGCATGACCATGCCGAGCAGGCCGATCACGAACAGCAGCAGCAGGTCGAACCACGACTGGCGGATGCCGTACGCACCCAGCCCCGCGAAGATCAGGATGCCGCCGTACAGCAGCGGCGTGGGCACGCGCAGCATGCGCACCCACAGGCCGATCGCCGGCAGGTTCAGCACCAGCAGCATCACGTTGCCGATATACAGCGACGCCAGCAGGCCCCACACCACGTCGCCCGAGGTCTGGAACAGCATCGGGCCGGGCTGCAGGTTGTAGTTCTGGAACGCCGCCAGCAGGATCGCGGTGGTGTTGGAAGTGGGGATGCCCAGCGTCAGCAGCGGCGCCAGCGTCGCGGTCACGGCCGAGTTGTTGGCGGCCTCGGGGCCGGCCACGCCTTCGATTGCGCCGACCTTGCCGAACTCTTCCTTGTGGTCCGACAGCTTCTTCTCGGTCGCGTACGACAGGAAGGTCGGGATCTCGGCGCCGCCCGCGGGGATCAGGCCGAACGGGAAGCCGATAAAGGTGCCGCGGATCCACGCCGGCAGCGAGCGCTTCCAGTCCGACCGGTTCATGTGGGTCGAGCTGAGCTTGTTGTAGGTGCTGGGCGGCTGCGGGAAGAATGCGTTGAACAGCGCCTCGCCCACGGCGAACAAGCCCACGGCGACCACCACGATGTCGATGCCGTCGTACAGCTCCTGCACGTTCATCGAATAGCGGGTCTGCCCCGACAGCGAATCCATGCCGATCAGGCCGATGCCCAGGCCCAGGAACAGCGCCGTCATGCCGCGCAGCAGCGACGAGCCCAGTACCGCCGAGACCGTGGTGAAGGCCAGCAGCATGATCATGAAGTACTCGCCCGGGCCGAACTGCAGCGCCACGTCGGCCGCCACCGGCGCGAACAGCGACAGCATCACGGTGGCGATGGTGCCGGCCACGAACGAGCCGATCGCCGCGGTCGCCAGCGCCGGGCCGGCGCGGCCGTTCTTGGCCATCAGGTTGCCTTCCATGGCCGTGACCATGGTGGAAGACTCGCCCGGCGTGTTCATCAGGATCGAGGTGGTCGAGCCGCCATACATCGCGCCGTAGTAGATGCCGGCAAACATGATCAGCGCCGCGGTGGGCTCGACCTTGGCGGTCAGCGGCAGCAGCATCGCCACCGTCAGCGCGGGGCCGATGCCCGGCAGCACGCCGATGGCGGTGCCGAGGAAGCAGCCGACCAGGGCCCACATCAGGTTGATCGGCGTGATCGCGACGGCAAAGCCGTGCATCAGCTGGTTCAGGGTATCCATGCGAAGACTCCTTGCGGGACGGGCGGGCTCAGAAGCCGGCGATGGGCAGCAGCGGCAGGTTAATGCCGAGCAGGAACTCGAACAACGCCCACATCGGCACCGTGATGCACAGCCCGATGATCGCGTCGCGCACGAGGCGGCGGCTGCCGTAGCCGCGCGCCACGCAGACCATCAGCAGCGTCGACGACAACACGAAGCCGAGCGTGCCGATCAGCGCCATGTTCAGCACCAGGCCTGCGGCGACCCAGATGAAGCCGCCGAAGTTGTGCGGCGCGTTGGGCAGCTCGGCGTCCTCTTCCGGCATGTTGCGGAAACCGCCGCGCACGCCCTGCCAGGTCAGCAGCGCGCCGCACACCGCCAGGCCGATCGCCACCAGCGTGGGCACGAAGCGCGGCGACAGGCCCGCATAGCCCTCGTCGCCGGTGATGCCGGACAGCCCGAGGAAGAAGAACAGCGAGATCGCCAGCACGGCGATGCCGATGGCGAGGTGCGAGGGTTTCATGGAGACTCCTTGGGCCTTGGTCGCCAGCCGCGGAGGCTGGCATGCGCGACGCCGGCGGATGCTGCCCGCGCGGCGGCGGGGCCCAGTGACAGATGTTGTTGTCTTCGGTATCGCAGGTGGACACCGGGCCCCGCGCCGTGTTTCCGGCCCCGGGATCACCGGCGGCGTCGGCAGGCACGACAGGTAAAGCGAGAGGGATGCGTTAATGCATTAAGGGCGGTAGTGCAGGGCGCTGCAGCCCCGCGCGCCGGACCGTGTTACTTGGCCACGCCCAGTTCACGCAGCGTCGCGCCCAGGCGGGTCGATTCGCTGTCGACGAACTTGCCGAACTCGTCGCCGGTGAGCAGGAACGGGGTCCAGTCGTTCTTTTGCAGCGTGTCCTTCCAGGCCTTGCTTTCGGTGGCCTTGACCACGGCGTCGATCATGGCCTTGCGCTGCTCGGGCGTGGTGCCCGGGGCACCGTACACGCCGCGCCAGTTATAGATCTCGACGTTGACGCCTTGCTCCTTCAGCGTCGGGATATCGGCGACACGGTCCTTGGACGTGACCGCCAGCGCGCGCATCTTGCCGCTCTTGATAAAGGGCAGGAATTCCGACACGCCGGCGATGCCCACCGTCACGTGCCCGCCCATGATCGAGGCCGAGGCTTCGCCGCCGCCCTGGAACGGCACGTAGTTGACCTTCTTCGGATCGACGCCGCTTTCCTTGGCGACCAGGCCGGCCAGGATATGGTCGATCGAGCCCTTGGAGCCGCCGCCCCAGCTGACGCTGCCCGGGTTGGCCTTGAGTTGCGTGGTCAGGTCCTTGATCGACTTGATCGGCGAGCTGGCCGGCACGGTGATGACCATGGTGTCGGCGAACAGGCGCGCGATCGGGGTGGCGTTCTTCAGCGTGACCGGCGGCTTGTTGGTCTCGATCGCGCCGACCATCACCGCGCCCACCACCATCAGCGCATTGGGGTTGCCCTTGTCGGTGTTGACGAACTGGGTCAGCGCGATGGTGCCGCCGGCGCCGCCCTTGTTGTCGTACGAAGCGGCCTTGGCCTGGCCCGCGGCGACCATCGCCGCGCCCAGCGAGCGGCCGGTCTGGTCGAAGCCGCCGCCGGGGTTGGCGCCGATCATGACCTTGACGTTGTCCATCGCGAAGGCGGGCGCGGCCACGGCAGCGGCGGCAAGGGTGGCGGATGCCATCACGGCATGGGCGAAGCGGAAATAGGTACGGCGCATGGCGGTCTCCTTGGTAATACCGGTGATCGCTTGCCTTCGATGGCGGCCGCGATCCGACCCGGGGGTTCCGGCGGCCACGGCGTTGCGGGACGGGATGTGCGCCGGCGGCGTGCGCAGCAGCGCGGCACCGGGCTTGTCTCCTGTCCGGCGCGGCAAGGGCTGGCCGGGACTGTTCTTGGATTTTGGTGAACGTCAGACCGGAACTGCTGGTCATGGGCCGGATTCTAGGCGGGGGAAACTGTCAAAAGGCTGTCAAATCGGCGGAGATGAGGTTGGGGTTTACGTGGATGGAGGAGGTGGGCAGGCGGACGACGCGACTTGGTGGAGGCTCCGGCCCGCACCCCCGGTCCTGAACTCACCACCTTACCCCGCCGGCTTCGCCTGCAAGCACGGATCCTTGCGCTCGACCGCCGGCACCACCACTGCCATGTCGAACTCGCCATCAGCCGGCGCGCTTTCCACATAGCCCACGCTGATCACCTTGCCGGCCTCGCCAGCAAGCCAGCGCGGCACCCCCACGTCGCGCCGCACATGCCCGTTCCCCGCGATCAGCACCGCGCCGCGCCCGGCATAAGGCCGCAACGCCTGCGCCATCACCGCGTCGCGCGCGGCCTGTGCCGCCAGCATGCCGGGCAGCATCGCCTTGGGGAAATTGCCACAGTGCCCGCGGTCGAGCACCGCGGTCTGCGCCGCCACCAGGTCCGGCGGCAACGCGCCGGCCAGGCCGAGTTGCCGCCGCTCGTCCGCGGAAAACAGCCCGTCCAGCCCGCCGCGCACGATCTTGCCCGCGTCGGCGCGCGACAGGTTGGCGGCGACCAGCGGCAGATCGTATTGCAGCGCCAGCGCCACCACGGGCTTGTACAGCGGCCACTTCCAGGCGCCGCCGCCGGCCTGCGCGATCAGGTAGTCGGCATCGCGCGGGCGCTCGCGCCGGGCCCGGTCGATATCGGCCTGGCGCTCGCGGTCGAACTGCTCCATGGCGATGGCCGGGCGCCAGCCTTGCTCGAGCGCGCGCGTCAGCGCGTCGAGCCGCTGCTGCTGGCCGGCGGCGTTGTCGTGCACTTCGCCCAGCAGCACGTAAGGCTTGCCGGCGAAGGCGGCGCTGACCGTGGACGAAGCCGGCCCCCGGGCAGCACAGCCGGCGGCCAACACGGCGGCAGCGGCCAGCATGGCGGCTGCGCGCAAGCGGAATGCCATCATGCGCTTTCCTTTATCTGGTTTCAGTGGTCGGCACCGATGCCTGCGGCGCAGGCTGCTCCGGCACGTACACCATCGATCCGTCCTGCATCCGGTACGCCACGCCGGCCTTGATGCCGTCGCCGCTGCCGACCTGGCCGCTGGCCTGGTAGCGCACCACCTTCTCGCCCTGGCGCGACACGATCTCCATATTGGGCTTGCCGGGATTCTTGATGATAGTCACGTCATCATGGGTGAACGGGTTGGCCGGATTCTGCGCGATCGCCACCAGCAGCGCGGCGATCACCACCAGGAACACGTCGATCAGGTTCACCACCGACAGGATCGGATCGTCGGCCTCGCTCTCTTCCAGGAACTTCATTCGTCCACCTCCCACTGCGGCCGCGACTGCCCCAGCCACACCAGTTCCTCGGCCAGCCAGCGCCGGCGCACGTTGACCACCCAGAAGGTGATGCTGGCCGCGATCAGCGCCAGGATCACCGCGGAGAAGGCGATGGTCAGATTCTCGCCCACATTGGCCAGGTTGCCACCGGACAGCCCCTTCAGCGCCGGCCCCATCGGGATCATGGTGGCCACCAGCCCCAGCATCGGCGCCACGCGCGTGGCGATGCGAGGCCGCTCCAGCAGGCGGTGCGCGGCGACGTCGAGCGCGTCGGCATCGGCCACCTTGTGCTTGCGCGCCCAGGCCACCAGCACGTAGCCGCGCCCGCTGGCGATGGGGTGGCGCGTGCGCAGCCAGGCCTGCATGGCGAACTCGCCGAGCGCCCAGAAGGCGTAGAGGAACAGCAGCGCGATCAGCGCCAGCGTCGGGATCAGGAACAGCTGGCCGACGTCGTACATCAGGGTTTCAAGCAGGGTGGGTGTCATGTCTGGTCTCGTTGAATGCGATGGATATCTGCGTTGCCTCAGCGCCGCTCCGGCAGCCAGCCGGCGCGGGCATCGACCTGGCGCCGTCGCGCGCTGAGCGCGCCGCCCGCGATCGCGGCCGCCAGCGCGATGCCGCCGGCCAGCCACGACAGCACCGGCACGATCTCGGCCGCGGGCGGCTTGCGTTCCACCAGCTCCATGCCTTGCACCGGCTGGGGCGGGTTCGGCGCGGGTGCGGGAGGGGGCTCGGGCGCGGGTGCCGCGGCAGCCTGCCGCGGCGTCGGCGGCGCTGCCGTATGCGGTGCCGCCGCGGGCGGCTGCAGGCCATAGCCCGGCGCGGCGGCGCGGGCCTGCTGCTCGCGATACTGGTTGAACGCGCGGTTGCCGCTGACGATGTCGTGCCGCTGCGCGAGGTCTTCATAGCGCTGCGCCAGCGTCTGCAGCAGCTTGCTGTCGGCCTTCCAGTAGCCCTTGCGCGCGGCTTCCAGCATGCGTTCGATCACCTGGGCCTGGGCCTGCGGGGCGTGCTTTTCGAACCATGCGTTCAGGCCGAGCTTGTGCTTGTCGTTGACATAGACCTCGGCGAACTCGGTCCACTGGTCGTCGCGCACGATTTCGGGCGAGACCGCGGTCCAGCCCCAGAAATTGTTGACGGTGTCGAGCACGTTCAGCGCGCCGCTGTAGCCCTCGGCCTTCATGCCCTCGATCCAGCCGGGATGGAAGTAGCGCGTGCGCAGTTCGCTGGCGAGGAAGCCCGCGGCGGTCTCCGTGCGCGCCTGGTTTGCATCGCGCAGGTTGGAGATCAGCAGCTCAGGCGCCTTGCCGGTTAGGTGGCGCACCGCCAGGCCGATGCCGCCGAGGTATTGGAACGGGTCATCGGTGGTCAGCATGCCGTACAGGTTGGAACTGCGCGCCAGCAGCGCGCCGTCGACACCCTTGAGGTTCTCGGCATACAGGTTGACCTGCGGCAGCGCCTCGCCCCAGTGCTGCTCGTCCGGGCCGTAGGCGTACTGCATGCGCGCGAGATACAGCCTGGCCAGCCTGGCATCGGCCTGGCGGCCGCTGCCGAAGGTGTCGGTGGCCATCGCGGCGTCGTTCAGGCCGGTGCCGTAGTTGCCCGATTCGCTGGCGAAGATGCGCGTCACCGCGAGCGCGTCGAGCCGCTCGGCGGGGACATTCAGCTTGCTTAGCCGCTCACGGACTGCGCGGGTATTCGCGGCGACGACGTTGCCGGCTTCAGGTTGCGCGGCGGCGAGCTTCACCGCCTCGGCCAGCCACTTCATCAGATTGGGGAAGTGGTCGCGATACAGACCGGTGGCCGACAGCACCACGTCCACGCGCGGACGGCCCAGCTCCGCGGCAGCAATCGGCTCGACCCCGACCACGCGGCCGCCGTCGTCCCACTTCGGCCGCACGCCCAGCGCCGCCATCGCCTGCGCTTCGAGCATGCCCTGGTGGCGCATGGTCTCGACGCTCCACAGCGAGAACGCGAGCTTGTCGGGATAACGGCCATGGCGCTTGCGCCAGTCGGCGATCATCGCCTCGGCGGCGGCCTGGCCCGCCTTCCAGGCTTCGCGGCTGGGGACCTTGGAGGGATCGAAGCCGTACAGGTTGCGGCCGGTCGGCAAGGTATCGGGGCTGCGCACCGGGTCGCCGCCGGTGCCCGAGTGCAGGTGGCGGCCGGCCAGCGCGGTCAGCAGCCCCGCGTTCTCGGGCGTTGCATCGAGGCTGGCATAGAGTTGCCGCGCGCGCTGCATGTCTTCGCGCTGGCGCGCATCGCGCAGCTCGTCCAGCGAGGCGCCCTCGGCCACATAGCGCCGCACCATCGCATAGGGCGGCGTCTGCGCAAGCTGCGCGTAGTCGACCGCGAACAGCTCTTCCGGCTCGTCGGGGAACACGCGCCTGAGCCAGTCCTTGCCGAGCATCGCCATGGTCGTATAAAGCCGCAGCCCTTCGTCCTGCGACTGCCCGAACGTGTGCAGGCCATAGGGCTGCAGCGCGCCGCCGAGCTCGTGCAGGTGGATATGCAGCGCATCGAGATAGCCGCTGAAATCCGCGCGCGCCCGCGCCGCGCTCCAGCCCATATCCTCGACCAGGTGCATCGACGCGCTGCGCGACAGGATCTGCTGGCGGATGGTGTCCTTCACCGCGCCGTCGTCCTGCTGCAGATACGCGTGCAACTGGTCGTGCAGCGCTACCAGCTCGGTATGCAGCCCGGCCGGGCGGAACGGCGGCGTCTGGTGGCTGACGATCACGGCGCGGCCGCGGCGCTTGGCCTGGATCGCTTCGCCGACGTCATCGACGATATACGGATAGATCACTGGCACGCTGCCCAGCACCAGGTAGGGCTGGTCGGTGACCGACAGGCCGCGCTCCTTGCCCGGCGTCCATTCCTGCGTGCCGTGGGTGCCGTAGTGGACCAGCGCCTCGCGGTCCTGGCGCGCCCACAGGTAGGCGGCCATGTAGAAGTGGTTCAGCGGCGTGGAGGTGGAGTGGTACAGCGCCTTCTCGTCCGACTCGTTGCGCTCGCCGCGCGGCGGCACCGGCATCAGCGCGACGTTGCCGAGCTGCAGCCGCGGGATCACGAAGCCCGGCTCGCCGCCGCGCGTGGTCGCCATCGCCGATTGCTCCGGACTGCCCCAGCGCTGCGCCACGGCGGCGCGCAAAGGCGCGGGCTGCGCGTCGTACCAGCGGCGGTACCGCGACATCGGCATCCACACCGCGAGGCCGGCGTCCAGCAACGGCTCCAGCCTGCCACTGCGATAGAAGGGTGCCAGCAACGCGCCCAGGTCGCGCTGCAGCCGCGCCTCGTCGGCGGCCTCGGTGGTGTAGCCCGCCGCGCGCAGCGCCGCCAGCGTGCTGGCCAGGCTCTTCGGCAGGTTCAGGAACGACGCCGACAGGTTTTTCTCGCCGGCGGGATAGTTGTAGTACAGGATCGCCACGCGCTTGTCGGCGTTGGGCAGGTGGCGCAGCCGCGCCAGCGCCAGCGCCTTGTCGGCCACCGCGTCGAGCTGCGCCGGCAGGCCGACGATGGCGCCGTCGCCCCTGGCCGTGGCGGCGGCCAGGATGGGATCGATCACGCCGGCCAGTTCGGGCTGCACCAGGTAGAAGGGCGTATCGGTCAGGCTGATGCCGTGCGGGTCGTCCTGCCACGCCTGCGCGTCGCCCTTGCGGTAGGGCATGACCTGCAGCACCGGCACGTCGAGTTGCTCGAACTCGGCCTTGCGCCCATGCGGGTTCAGCATGATCTGGCCGTTGACCAGCACGTCGACCAGGCGCTTGCCGCCGGGCATCGCCATGCGCGTGATGCCATCGGCGTCCATCACCGGGCCGTAGAACGTCAGCACGCGCGCGTGGCGCGCTTCGAGGCGGCCGATCAGGTCGTCGATAAAGGCGCTGTCGAGGCCCGACACATAGGCCTGGTGGATGGCGATGCCGATCACCGGGCCGCTGCTGCCGGAGGCGGCCAGCGCTTCCTGCGGCGAGGTGGTGATCACGCCGGCGAGCCTGGGATGGTAGTAGGCGGCCTTGGGGAACACCACCGGCGCGGGAATGGTGGCATCGGCACGCAAGCGGAACTGCTGTGCCGCGATCGTGCGCATCATGGCGCCGAAGTTGCCGCGGCCGCCGTTGACGTAGTACGCATGCAGCTGCGCCGCGAGCTTGTCGTCGAGGCCATGCGCTTCATAGCGGTCGGTGGCGATCAGCACGCGCGGCACGCGCGCCTCGCTCCACAGCGGGCCGAGGCGCTGCAGCATGGCGGTGACGATGTGGTCGCGCGGCGCATCGACGATCAGCAGGTCGGCATTGTGGATAAACGGCGCGACCTCCTGCGCCGGCATGCGCTCCAGGTACTGCGCCTCCAGGGTCATGCCCTGGGCCTGCGCCAGTTCGCGCAATGGGCCGAACTTGCCCGCCGGCACCGGCGAGCTGGTCAGGATGGCGATGCGCGGTGCGGCCTGGGCCGCGCCGATGCAGACCAGCAGGCACAGCAGCGCCCAGAGCCAGCGCGCGGTCATATTTTGTGGGGACATGCGAAGCTCCTCGCTGCCGCTCAGAACGACAGCTTCAGGCTGGCGGCGAAGGTGCGGCCCGGCTGCGTGTAGAAGTCAACGCCGGGCTCGGTCGCCGAGACGCCGGTCTGGCGCACGTCGCCCCACAGCCAGTACTTCTTGTCGAACAGGTTGTTGACCGACAGCGCCAGGCTGACGTAGCGATTGAAGCGCCACCACGCCTGCAGGTCGACCACGCCGTAGCCGGCGGGCTTGAAGTAGGTGAACGACGAATCGTCGGTGCGCGTCACCGGGCGCGCGCCGCGCCAGCGGATCGCGGCGCCCTGTCCCTGCACGCGCTCCCACGTCAGCCCGGCGCTGGCGCGCAGCGGCGAGACGCTGTTGAGCGGCTGGCCGGTCTGCTCGTTGTTGCCATGCGCGTACGCCACCGCGCCATCGACGCGCCATTGCGGCAGGAAGCGCCACACGCCGCGCCACTCGGCGCCATAGATGCGCACGCTGGTCTGGTTGCGGTACTGGTAGGTCGCGCGCAGGCCGGGCAGGCAGGCGGGGTCGGACGGGCAGGTCAGCTGCACCTGTTCGATAAAGTCGCGGTAGCGGTTGTCGAACAGCGCCACGCTGGTCTGCACGTTGTCGCTGGTATAGCGCGCGCCGATCTCGAACGAGCGGCTCTTCTCCGGGTCCAGGGCGGCATTGGGCGCGGCGCCATAGCCCTGTACGGGGTTGCGGAAGCTGCCGTTGACTTCCTGGTAGTTGGGCGCGCGGTAGCCGAACACGTACTGCGCCCAAAGGTTGACGCGGTCCGTCGCCTGCCACAGCGCCGACAGCTTGGGCGACAGGTGCGAATCGCTCTTGCTGACCGCCGGGCGGCCGCCGGCATTGTTGTAGACCAGGTCATCGCCATCGGGCGACAACGAGTAATGGTCGAAGCGCAGCCCGGGCGTCAGCGTGAAGCGGCCATCGAAGAAGCGCATTTCGTCCTGCGCGAACAGGCCGGTCTGGCGCGTCTCGCCGGTGGGGAAGTCGTGGATCGGGAAATTCTCGCCGGCCAGCGACTTGGTGGTGGTGCCGGTGGTCAGGTTGCGCACCGTGCCGTCGCGCGATTCCGACGAGCGCACGCGCATGAAATCCGCGCCGCCGATCAGCCGGTGCTCGACGCCGCCGGTGGCAAACGACTTGTCGCCCTGCAGGTTGAAGCCGGTCTGCTCCTGCTTGAAGGCAAAGCCCAGCGAGACGTTGCACAGGCTGGTGCCGCGCGTGGTGGCCGAGCAGCCGGTGCTGGTGTTGCTGCGCACCTGGTTGGTCAGCGTGGTGGTCTCGGACTCCTGGTAATAGACCTGCGCGGCCAGGCGGTCGAGCACGCCGCTGGCCGGCTTCCACTCGTAGTCCAGGCTGACGCGGTCGCGGCTCAGGTCTTCATTGCCATTGGCGGCGGTGACGCGCGGCAAGGCCGTGGACAAGCGCAGCAGGTCAGTGTCGGTGTTGCCGTCGCGATGCTCGTAGGTGAACTTGAACTTGTGCGCCGGGCTGGCGTTGAGCAGGATCTTGCCGAGCCACGCCTGCGTGCGCACGTCCTGCGGGTTGGGCCGGGTGCGGTTGACCGAGTTGGAATCATCGCTGCCCATGTTCTTCATTTCATGCGCGTTGCGATTCGCGACCATGAACAGGCCCTGCAGCGTGTCGCTGCCGCCGGCCACGCCCGCGGTCTGGCCGAAGCCGTTGTCGATGCCGTTCCAGTTCAGGCCCAGCTCGCCGCCGATCTTGCGGCCCTGCGTCAGGTCCGACGGATCCTTGGTCGCATACGCCACCACGCCGCCGATCGCGTCCGAGCCATACAGGCTCGATGCCGGCCCGCGCAGCACTTCGACCCGCTTCAGGAACGAGAACTCCGGCGCATCGCGGGTCGAGCTCGAGATATTCGACGGCCCGCCGCCGTTGAAGAAATCCGGCAGCCTCACACCGTCGACCATCTGCAGCACGCGGTTGTCCTCGATGCCGCGGATATTGATGCTGCCGGCGCCGAAGCGGCGGCGGTCGCGCGGCACGTCGATGTCCGGCTCGTCGGCGAACAGGCCGGCTTCGTCGACCGGCTGCGCGCGCTGGATCTGGCGCGCGTCGCGCGTGGTGATGGTGGATGCGACCGCGTCGGCGCGCTCTTCGGTGCGGGTGGCGGTGACCACCACCTCATTCAGCGCAACCAGCGTGGCGGTGTTGCCAGCGCCGTCCGCGGCAAGGGCTGGCGAGCCCAGCGCCGCGCACACGGCGGCAACGGGCGTGACCCGGACAGAGGCGCGCAGGCGCGCCAGACAGCGACGTTTCATGGATTTTCCCCAGAACAAATCGAACGCTGGCTGGCGGAAAACCGGTAACGGGTGGCTGGCTCGCGCGGAGGCGCTGCCCGACGGCTGGCTAGGCCGCGGGTGACGCCGCTTTAGTTAACGAGAATTATTATCATTTAAGTGAGATAGGTAAAGCGCTTAGATCTACGTTCGGGCGCATGTAGTGCATATGCCACATGTATGCAATGTTTCGAGCAAGGTCAGAGTGGAAGATGGACGTTCCGTCATGGCAAACGCCCATCGCTTCGCTCGCCCTTCCGCGGCCAATGGGAAGGGGTGGGGGAAACCTTACAGATGGCGTCAGTGCTGCCGCACAGCCTCTCCGGGCGCCTTCTCCGGCAGCTTGTTGCCTTCCGCGTCGATCTGCAGCGGCCCGGTACCGGAGAACCGGTCCAGCGCCAGGTAGATCACCGGCGTGATGAACAGCGTGATCACCTGCGAAAACAGCAGGCCGCCCACCACCGCCAGGCCCAGCGGCTGGCGCAGCTCGGCGCCGGCGCCCAGGCCCAGTGCCAGCGGCAGCGCACCCATCACCGCGGCGAAGGTGGTCATCATGATCGGCCGGAAGCGCAGCAGGCACGCCTGCCGGATCGCCCTGGCCGGGGTCATGCCCTGCTCGCGCTGCGCCGCCAGCGCGAAGTCGATCATCATAATCGCGTTCTTCTTGACGATGCCGATCAGCATCAGCACGCCGATCACCGCGATCAGCGACAGCTCGACGTTGAAGATAAACAGCGTCAGCAAGGCGCCCACCGCCGCCGACGGCAGGCCCGCCAGGATGGTGAGCGGGTGGATGTAGCTCTCGTACAGCACGCCCAGCAGGGTGTAGATCACGGCGATCGCCGCCACCAGCAGCACGATCTGTGTCGCCTGCGAAGACTGGAACACCGCCGCGTCGCCGCCCCAGCTGGTGAAGATCGAGGTCGGCATCGCGATCTCCTGCTTGTAGCGGTCGATGCGGGCGGAAGCATCGCCCAGCGCCGCGCCCGGGGCCAGGTTGAACGACACCGTCACCGACGGCAGCTGCCCCTGGTGGTTGACCGCGATCGGGCCGACCCGGCGCTCGGTGGTGGCGAAGGCCGATACCGGCACCATCTGCCCGGTCTTGCTGCGCACATAGAGCTTGGAGAACGCGCTTTCGTCGGTGCGATCGACATCGGCCGCCTGCAGGATCACGTAGTAGTTGTCGATCGGCGTGTAGATGGTCGACACCTGGCGCTCGCCGAAGGCCGAATACAGCGCGGTGCGCACGTCCTGCATCTGCACCCCAAGCGCATTGGCCTTGTCACGGTCGATGGTCAGGTGCGCCTCCAGTCCGGACTGCTGCGAGTCGCTGGTGACGTCGCGGAACAGGCTGTCAGCGCGCATCTTCGCCATCAGCTGGTCGGAGTAGTCCTGCAGCTGCCCGGCCTTCACGCTCTGCAGCGTGTACTGGTAGCGGCTCTTGCTCTGGCGCCCGCCCAGCTGCAGGTTCTGCACCGGCGCGAAGTACACCGCCAGGCCCGGCACCCCGGCGACGTCGCGGCGCAGTGACTCGATCACCTTGGGCATGGCCCCGCGCTCGCCGCGCGGCTTCAGTTCCACGAACATGCGCCCGGTATTGATGGCCGGCGACGGGCCGCCGCCGATGGCGACCACGATGCTCTTGACCGCCGGGTTGGCGCGCATGCGCTCGGCCGCGTCGCGCAACCGTTCCGACATGGCGTCGAAGGAAATATCCTGCGGCCCTTCGGCGTTGACGCGGATCTGGCCGATATCCTCTTCCGGGAAAAAGCCCTTGGGAATGGCGACGAACAGCACCGCGGTCAGCACGAAGGTCAGACCCGCCGCCACCAGCACCGTGCGCCGGTGCGCCAGGCACCAGTCCAGCCCGCGCGCGTAGCGGTGCAGGGTGAACTCGAACAGGTTCTCGAACCACTGCGTCGAGCGCATGCCCAGGGTCTGCCTCTGCGCCACGGCGGGCTGCGGCGGCTGTCCCGGCGGGTGGTCGCCATAGGCGTGGTGCGATTCGTCCACCGGCACGTTCTCGGCCGACAGGAAACGCGCGCAGAGCATCGGGATCAGCGTCAGCGACACCAGCGCCGACACCAGGATCGCCAGCGACACCACCGCGGCGAATTCGTGGAACAGCAGCCCGATCACGCCCGGCATGAAAAAGATCGGGATAAACACCGCCACCAGCGAGATCGAGATCGACAGGATGGTGAAGCCCATCTCGCGCGAGCCCACCAGCGCGGCCTTCAGCGGCGCCACGCCTTCCTCGATATGGCGCACGATGTTCTCGAGCATGACGATGGCATCGTCGACCACCAGCCCCACCGCCAGCGTGATCGCAAGCAGCGAGACGTTGTCCAGGCTGTAGCCGAACGCCTTCATCAGCGCCACCGTACCGATCAGCGAGATCGGCAGCGACACGGTCGGGATCAGCGTGGCCGCGGCGCGGCGCAGGAACAGGAAGATCACCATCACCACCAGCGCCACCGTCAGCGCCAGCGTGAACTGCACGTCATGGATCGATTCGCGGATCGAGCGCGAGCGGTCGTTGACCACCGACACGTTGATCGAGCCCGGCATCTGCTGGATCAGGCGGGGCAGGGCGGCATGGATCGCATCGACCACTGCGACGGTGTTGGCGTCGGGCTGGCGCAGCACCGCCAGCACGATCGAGCGCTCGTTGTTGAGCCAGCTGCCGGTCTTGATGGTCTCGACGCTGTCCTCGACCTCGGCCACGTCGGACAGGCGCACCAGCGCGCCGTTGGGCTGGCTGGCGACGATGATATTGCGGAAGGCGTCGGCATTGGTGAGCTGCCGGTTGGCCTGGATCGTCAGGGTCTGGCGCGCGCTGTCGAGCGTGCCCACCGGCGTGTTGGCGTTGGCGCGGTTCAGCGCGGTGGCCAGCTCGTCCAGCGTCAGCCCGCGCGCGGCCAGCGCATCGGGGTGGGCGCGCACGCGCACGGCAAAGCGCTTCTGCCCGAAGATCTGCACCTGCGCCACGCCCGGCAGCGTTGCCAGCGTCGGCGAGATCAGGTTGTCGCCGAAGGCGTTCAGGTCGGCCAGGCTCATCGCCGGCGAGTTGATCGCCAGCAGCAGCACCGGCGCATCGGCCGGGTTGACCTTGCGGTACGACGGCGGCGTCGTCATCTCGATCGGCAGCGAGCGCTGCGCGCGGAACAGCGCCGCCTGCACGTCGACTGCCGCATCGTCGATATCGCGGTCGTTGTTGAACTCGATGGTGATGCTGGAGTTGCCGAGCGTGTTCGACGAGCTGATCACCGACACGCCCGGAATCGTCGCGAACTGCTTCTCCAGCTGCGTGGCCACCGACGCGGCCATGGTCTCGGGGCTGGCCCCGGGCAGGGTCGCGGTGACCTGGATCACCGGCGAGTTGAAACTGGGCAGCGCGGCAATGGGAATGGTCGGATACAGCACGATGCCGGTGACCACCACGGCCAGGCACAGCAGCACCGTCATCACCGGACGGCGAATGCAGAGTTCCGAGAGCGTCATGGCTCAGTGCCCCGCGCTGGCAGGGCGGGCGGCAGCGGCACCCGAAGCGCCGCGCGCCGCCGCCTCGCGCACCAGCGCGCCGGGGCGCAGGTTCTGCGTGCCTTCCACCACCACGCGGGCGCCGGGCTGCACGCCCTCGACCACGGCCGCGGCGGCGGTGGTCGTCACCACCCGCACCGGCACGCGCGCCACCTTGCTGTCGGGCTGCACCACATAGACGAAGCGGCCCTCGGGCCCGGTCACGACCGCCTGCGGTGGCACTGACAGCGCGTCCTTGAGCGTCTGCACCACGGCACTGACGGTGGCATAGGTGCCCGGCCACAGCCGCTGCTCTTCATTGTCGAACTGCGCCTTGACGCGGATGGTGCCGTACTGGGGATCGACCGTGTTGTCGACGAAGCTGATGCGCCCGGTCACCGGCGCCTGGTTGCCGTCGTTGGGCTGCGCGGTGACCTGCACCGGGCCGGCGCGCAGCGCCTCGCGCAAGGCCGCCAGCTGGCGTTCGGGCAGGCTGAAGGTGACGGCGATCGGCTGCACCTGGGCGATGGTGACCATCGGCTGGGTGCTGTTGGGCAGCACCAGCGAGCCCGGGAAGGCGTTGATCACGCCGGTGCGGCCGCTGATGGTGGCGCGGATGGCGCCGTAGCTGACCGCTACGCGGCTGGCCTCGATCGCGGCCTGGTCGGCGCGCACGGTGGCGGCGAAACCATCAACCCTGGCCTGCGCGGTATCGACCGCGCTCTTCGAGATGAAATTGCGCTGCAGCAGTTCCTGGCTGCGCGCCAGCGTGCGGCGGGCATCGGCCAGGTCGGCCTGGTCGCGCAGCAATTGCGCCTGGGCCTTGGCCAGGTTGGCCTCGTCCATGCGGGTATCGAGCGAGAACAGCAGGTCGCCAGGCTTGACGGTCTGGCCTTCCTTGATATGGACGGTGCGCACGGTGCT
This sequence comes from Cupriavidus alkaliphilus, assembly GCF_900094595.1. Lineage (GTDB taxonomy): Bacteria > Pseudomonadota > Gammaproteobacteria > Burkholderiales > Burkholderiaceae > Cupriavidus > Cupriavidus alkaliphilus. The sequence goes on from NZ_FMAD01000010.1 coordinate 202,594, forward strand.
GGACACCTGCGGCCGCACCTCCACCGTCGACAGCGCCGTGACGTTGCCGTTGGCCGAGACCTGCAGCGGCACGTCGCCTTGCTGCACCGGCGCGGTCGCCACGATGGCCGCCGCGGGCGGCTTGGGCGCGGGCTTCGGCGCCAGCCACGTGCGCCACGCAAACCAGCCCAGGCCGGCGACGGCCAGCACCACCAGTACCGCCAGCCACGGCGACACGCGGCCGCGCCCGGCCCCGGCGGCCGCCCTCCAGTTGCTGTCGACGAAGCCCTTGGGCTGGTCGATCCTGTCAGATTTCATGTTGTGTGGACCCTCTGCCCCGCGTCTTCAGCGCTACTCCCCGTGTACCGCCCGGCATGTTGTGTCGAGATTGCTGCCAGTGCGTGTCGCGCAAAGACTCTACTAGTACCGCGCTTCGCCCGCCGGAGCCAGCGCCGCGTATTACAGTCCGTTACAGGGGTGCAAGGGTCTGGTAATGCCCGGCGCCGGCAAACGCCGTCCGGGCCACAGGGGAAGCCGGAGATGTGTTTAGCGGGGCGCTTGTATGGTTAGACAAACATTATCAGAAAAGCTGCCGCCGGCCATCGCGGCGCCACTGATTTACGCTGTCGACCGACAATTCCCGTGGTCCGGCCTGCACAATTACAGCATCGCCGGCGCGCACTTCGCCCTTCAGCACCACGCTGAGATAGACCCCGGAGTAGCCGCTCTGCACCATGTCGCGCACCGCGTGGCGGTAGCCCAGCGCGGCGTTGAACTTGTAGCAGGGCTGGCGCGGGGCCTCCACGCGCAGCAGGGCGGTGCCGACCCGTACCAGGTCGCCGATCCATAGCGCGGACTCCAGCAAACCCTCCAGCGTCAGGTTTTCCCCCATCGCACCGTAGGGCAGCGGAGGCCCGGAGTCAGGCTGGGCGCAGGCGCGGCGGCGGGCATTCCACCAGGCGTAGTGCTCCGAGGGATAGGCATAGACCGCCTTGTCGAGGCCGCCGTGCACGGTCAGGTCGCCCTGCTCGTCGCCCGCCAGGCCCAGTTGCTGCACCTGGACCCGCAAGGGGTGCAGCAGCGTGCTGACCGGATGCTTGCGGATGCCCGACAGCACCACCGCCTCGGTGCCCGCGCCCGCCACCACCAGCGGGATGGCCTTGCCCAGGCTGACCGCCAGCACGCGTGCAAGGCCCGGCCAAGGTCTCGAATCGCTCACGTGCGCCCCCGCTTCGTGGTTGTGGAAAGGGATGTGGATAAGCTGCGGATATCCCTGAGGATAACGGGGCGGATAACGCTGTGGACAAGTGCTTGGTGCGGTTCCTCACAAGGCACCGGCGGGGGGTCGCGGCGCGTGTTTCAGACCGGAATCAGAGCTGCCGGACCGCTTGCGCAGGCTGCCAGTGGCAGCCCAGCAGGCGCGCGCGCTGCGACACCGCCAGCGCCGCCAGCATCAGCGCCGCGGCGCCCCAGTGCAGCGTGTCGGGCCCCGCCAGGGTATAGATCGCGGCGCCGGCCATGGCACCGGCGGCCTGTCCCAGGTAGATCGAAGAAGAGTTCAGCGAGATCGACACCGAGGCCCGCTCCGGCGCCAGCAGCACCAGCCGCGCCTGCTGGGCGCTGTTGGTGGCAAAGCCGCCCACGCCCCACAGCATGAACAGCGCGACCAGGGCCACGCTGCCGAGCCCGGCCAGCGGCCACAGCACCATCGCCGTGATCGACGTCAGCAGCGTCACCTGCACGATCCGGCTCGGCGTGACCCGGTCCATGCGCGACGCCGCCATGGCGTTGCCGAACACCCCGCAGGCACCATAGGCCAGGAACATCAGGCTGAGCGCGCCGCCGCTGATGCCATAGACGTCGCGCATCAGCGGGGCGATATAGGTAAACAGCGTAAACATGCCCGCCGACGAAATCATGGTGGTCAGCACCACCAGCATCACCGGCTTGTGGCGCAGCACCGCGCCCCAGGCCTCGCGCCCGGCCGGCGGCACCATCAGCCCGCGCGGCAGCGCGCGCCACACCGCCACCGCCACCAGCAGCGCCATCACCCCTACCAGCGCCATGCTGACGCGCCAGCCCAGCGTGCTGGAAATCCACGTCCCCAGCGGCACGCCCACCACGCTGGCGACGCTCCAGCCCAGGAACACAAAGCTGATGGCGCGCCCGCGGGTCTGCGCATTAACCAGCAGCGGCAGCGTGGCCGCGGTCTGCGGCGTATAGATGGCCGCCCCGATCGCGGTCAGGAAGCGGATCGCCATCAGCGCCGCAAAGCTCGGAGCCAGCGCCGCGGCCACGTGCATCACCCCATAGACCAGCAGCGAGCCCGCCAGCAGCAGCCGGCGGTCGATGCGCGACCCCAGCGTGGCGAACAGCGGCGCGCCCACGCAGGTGGCCAGCGCGAACACCGAGATCAGCTGCCCGGCGCTGGCCGCGCCCAGCCCGAAATCGCCGGCAATGTCGTTCAGCATGCCGGTCACGATCATCGCACCGGTGCCGATGACGAAATTGCCGACGCAGAGCGTCACGAGCCTGGGGTCCATGCCGGCCATGGGAGAGGAGTAGAGCGATTGGGGGAGTCGTGTGCGACCCGGCGTATACCTTTCAGGCCGGGCGCGGCGCCAGTGTAGCGGTTTTGTCCAATTCGGGTTGACGGCGAGCCGGCTTGCCGGGCAAACCCACGCGCGAGGACGCTGACTTGCTCCATTTCATGCCAGTAAGGTAGCCTATCGGGCTCCCTTTGACCGGATCGCCGGTTCCATTGCCCTGATATGTCCGAAAATCGCCAGCCCACCGTGGCTGTCATCGTTCCCTGCTACAACGAAGCCGCGACCATTGCCGATGTCGTGCTTTCGTTCCGTAGCCATTTGCCTGGCGCGACCGTATACGTCTTCGATAACAACTCGGTCGACGCGACGGCGGAACGGGCGCGCGCGGCCGGCGCCGTGGTGCGCGCCGTGCCGCTGCAGGGCAAGGGCAACGTCGTGCGCCGGATGTTCGCCGACGTCGAGGCGGACATCTACGTGATGGTCGACGGCGACGGCACCTACGATGCCAGCGCCGCGCCCGCCCTGGTGCGCCGCCTGTGCGAGGAAGGCCTCGACATGCTGGTGGGCGCACGCGTCAGCGAAGAGCAGGCCGCGTACCGTTTCGGGCACCGCTTTGGCAACGTGCTGCTGACCAGCTTTGCCGCCGCCCTGTTTGGCCGCACCTTCACCGATATGCTGTCCGGCTACCGCGTGTTTTCGCGGCGGTACGCCAAATCCTTTCCCGCGCACTCGTCCGGTTTCGAAATCGAAACCGAACTCGCGGTGCACGCGCTGGAACAGCGCATGCCTGTGGGGGAACAGCAAACGACGTATCTTTCGCGACCCACCGGTTCTGAGAGCAAGCTGAACACCTACCGCGACGGTTGGCGCATCCTGATGACGATTCTGAAGCTGTTCAAGTCGGAAAAGCCTCTGGCGTTCTTTTCCACAGGCTTTTTCGCCTGTTCCTTGCTGTCGGTGCTGCTGGCGTTCCCGCTGTTGACGACCTACCTCGACACCGGCCTGGTGCCGCGCCTGCCGACGGCCCTGCTGTGTGTCGCGCTGGCCCTGCTGGGGATGATCCTGCTGACCTGCGGCATCGTGCTCGATACCGTCACGCAAGGACGGCTGGAAATGAAGCGCCTCGCCTATCTGCGCGAGCCGCCGCCACCGCCCACGTGGAGCGAACCCGCGGCCGGTGCGGCGCTGTCGCGCGCCAGCATGACCGCGGCGCCAGCCGGCGCTGCCGTGCACTCGTGATCCGCCGGCAACTGACAGGGTTCCTGATCGCGGGCGCCATCGGTTTCGGCGTCGACGCCGGCATCTTGTATGCCGCCCTCGCGCTTGGCGCCGGCCACTTTGCCGGCCGCCTGCTGTCCTTCCTGGCCGCCGCCTTTGTCACCTGGCGCATCAACCGGCGTTTCACCTTTCCCACCCGGAATGCCGAGCCACCGTGGCGCGAGTGGCTGCGCTACCTGTCGGCCATGTCCGCCGGCGGCGCCATCAACCTGCTGGTATACAGCGTCGCCGTCCACCACCTGCCGCCAGCGGCCTGGGGCCCGCTGCTGGCGGTGGCGCTGGGCACGGGGAGCGGGCTGGTGTTCAATTTTCTGTCTGCCAAGCTGTGGGTATTCCGTCACCGCTCCTGAGCGCGCGCACGGCCGCCGGCAGACCAATATCCTTGCCCATGCGTTTGCTTGCTGCCACGTTGCCCCGCCTTGCCGCCCTGGTCGCGAGGCTGAGCGCACCCAGCGCCCCGAAGTGGGCGTGCTTGCTGATACCGTTCGGATTCGGCCTCTATGCCCTGAAGCTGGGCCAGGACCGGAACTGGGACCTGCTGAATTACCACCTGTACAACCCCTACGCGCTGCTCGGCGGCCGGGTCGGGCTCGATCTGGCGCCCGCCCAGCTGCAAAGCTATTTCAATCCGCTGCTCGACGTGCCGTACTTCCTGATGACGAAGTACTGGCCGGCGCCGTTGGCGGGGTTCGCCATGGGACTGCTGCACGGTGCGGCCTTTGTGCTGGTGTACGGGATCGCCGCATCCTTGCTGGTTTCTGCGCAGCAGGATCGGGCGCACCAAGCGCGGCAGCGGCTGACCGCCATGCTGCTGGCCCTGGCGGGCTGCCTGGGCCCGGCTTATCTTTCCGAGCTCGGCAACACCATGGGCGACAACGCGACCGCTTTGTTCGTCCTGGCGGGATTCCTGGTACTGGTGCGCACGCGCGATGTGCTTGCGGGGCGCGGGCGCGCTGGCTGGCTGTATGCGGCGGCAGCCGGCATGCTGGTGGGTGCGGCCACGGGTCTCAAGCTGACCAATGCGCTGTATGCGGTCGCGATGTGCCTGGCTTGCCTGTTCCTGGCGCAACACTGGCTGCGGCGGCTGGGCCTGGCGTGGTGGTTCGGCGTGGGCGTGCTGGCCGGCATTGCGGTGACCTCCGGCTATTGGTTCGCAATGCTCTGGGAAGCGTTCCGCAACCCGCTGTTTCCGCAGTTCAACGGCGTGTTCGGCAACCCGTTGGCGGCACCGATCAGCGTTGCCGATACCCGCTGGCTGCCGCGCAGTGTGTCGGAAGCGTTGCTCTTTCCCTTTGTCATGGTGCTGAAAGCCCAGCGCGTCGGCGAGTTGCCGACCCGGCCCTTTGTCTGGCCCGTGCTCTATCTGCTGGCGGGGGCATGGCTGGTGCAACGGGCGTGCCGCGCTACCGGCGCCGGGTCGCAGTGGGCGGATTGCGGCCGGCCACCGCTCGTGGCAGCGGCACGCGCCTTGCTCGTCTTCCTGTTAGCGAGTTATCTGGTTTGGCTTGGCCTGTTCAGCATCTACCGGTACTGCGTGGCGATGGAACTGCTGGCGCCATTGGCAGCATGGATCGTGATGCAGCAACTGCTACCGCCGAAGTCAGCCGGACGCGCCGGCGCCGTTGTGCTGCTGGTCGCGACGCTCGCCAGCGTGGCGACATCGCACACCTGGGAGCATGCGTCATGGGCACGGCAGGCTTTTCGCGTGACGCTGCCGAGCGCGCCGCTGGATGCGGGTACCAGCGTGTTTTTCGTTGGCGGGAGGGTACCGCAGGCGTGGATGGCACCGCATTTCCCTTCATCCGTAGCGTTCGGTGCGCTCAGCTCGAACTTTCCAGAGGGACATGGCTTCCAGCCACGCCTCGATGGCATGCTTGCCGGTCGCGGCGGAGCCGCCTATGCCGTCATACCGGCCGCTGTCAACTCGCGCGAACGCATGGTGGCGCGCTGGAACACCATGCTGGCCAGCACGGGCATGCGTGCGGGGACATCCTGGTGCTCGACCCTGGAGACACTTGCCCAGAAGGTGCGCCTGCGGGCACGTGTTGCACAGGGCATGGTGGCCGGCCAGCCTTGCACCCTCGAATTGCTGCCACGGGACAGGCGCGACCTCGCCGCGGAAAACCTTGCCGAAGCGCAAGCCCATGCCGCGGACCTGGTGCGCTATGGCCTCACGCTCGAGCCCGGCGCGTGCCGGACCTATGAAGCCTTCATCGGCGACCAGCCCGTGCCGTACCAGTTTTGCCCGTTGTCGGCACGGAACGCGCGCCGAACCGCGGACTGAACCCTCAGCGCGTCAACACCGGCGCCAGCGCCTTCGGATTGACGATGCAGTCATGCTTGCCGTCCAGCACGTCCAGGATGTTCTGGAACGCCGTGCGGAAATACAGCTCGTAGCTGTCGCGTTCCACGTAGCCCAGATGCGGCGTGCAGATGCAGTTTTCCATGCGCAGCAGCGCGTGGCCCTGCAGGATCGGCTCGGATTCAAAGACGTCGATCGCCGCCATGCCGGGGCGGCCGCGGTTCAGCGCGGTGACCAGGGCGTTCTCTTCCAGCAGTTCGGCGCGGCTGGTATTGACGAACAGGGCGGTCGGCTTCATGGCGGTCAGGTCCGCCTGCTTGACGATGCCGCGAGTGTCGTCGTTCAGGCGCAGGTGCAGCGACAGCACATCGCTGTCGGCGAACAGTTGCTCCTTGGATGCCGCCACGTCCAGGCCGTCGGCGCGCGCGGCTTCCTGTGAGGCCTCCCGCCCCCAGACCAGCACCTTCATGCCGAAGGCGCGGCCGTAGCCGGCCAGCAGCCGGCCGATCTTGCCGTAGCCCCAGATCCCCAGGGTCTGGCCGCGCAGCACCTGGCCCAGGCCGAAATTGGGCGGCATCGTCGTCGATTTCAGCCCCGACTGCTGCCACGCGCCGTGCTTCAGGCTGGCCACGTACTGCGGAATGCGGCGCTGGGCGGCCATGATCAGGGCCCAGGTCAGTTCGGCCGGCGCCACCGGCGAGCCCACGCCTTCCAGCACCGCCACGCCGCGGTCGGTGGCGGCATCGAGGTCGATATGGCTGCCGGGCCCCGCGCCGACCCGGCCGGTCTGGCTGATCAGCTTCAGTTTGGGCAGTTTTTCAAGCAGTTGGCGCGTGATTCGGGTGCGTTCGCGGATCAGCACCACGGCTTCCACGTCCGACAGGCGCGCCGCGAGCTGGCCCACGCCCTTGACGGTGTTGTTGAACACCTTGACGTCGTGCCCCTCCAGCAGGCTGAAACAAGGCAGCTTGCGCACGGCATCCTGGTAATCGTCGAGTACGGCAATCTTCATCGGCAACCCTGGTTATCTTCGGGACGTTGTGCCAGTTGGTGCGCGCGCCCACCGAGGCGCGTGCCGGCCAACAGTATTGTTGTGAAACGTTTGCGAACCCCGCACCGGCGTGCCGCAACCCTGGCGCCGCGGGGTGCAAATCCCGCGCCGGCCGACGCCGGCAATTGTTGCGCAGCAAAAAACAGGGGGGTGCGCCAGTGGTATCCTTGCCCGCTCCGGTGCCGCCGCGGATTGTCGGTCGAGCATTGCTCCCGTCACGCGGCTGCCCCCGGACAAAGCCCGGCCGGCAACTGCGGGCCACGCTGCGCGGGCGAAGCGCCACTGTAGCGCAGCCGCCGTGACCGCCGCGACCTTTTGCGCAAACCGGGCCGCCGCGGAGTTGTAACGGGATGTGACGCTCCCGAGGCGGCCCTTGCAGCGAGACTGCAGGGACGCAGCAGCAGTGACGGTTCCGCCCCCCGGCACGCAGGACAACCCGCCGGCCAGGCTTTGCAAGGATTCCTTCCCTTCCTTCCCTTTAAAAACCTGGAGTTTGCAGTATGAACCACCCCACGATGCAAGGTACGGCAGCCGTCAATGCGCCGGCCTGGGTCAAGCACCCCAAGCTGATTGCCTGGGTCGCGGAAATCGCCGCGCTGACCAAGCCCGACAACATCTACTGGTGCGACGGCTCGCAGGAAGAATATGACCGCCTGTGCGAGCAGATGGTCGCCGCCGGCACCATGAAGCGGCTGAACCCGGCCAAGCGCAAGAACTCCTTCCTGGCCCTGTCGGACCCGTCGGACGTGGCCCGCGTCGAAGACCGTACCTTCATCTGCTCCGAGAAGCAGGAAGATGCCGGCCCGACCAACAACTGGACCCCGCCGGCCGAGATGCGCCAGACCCTGGCCGGCCTGTTCGACGGCTGCATGCGCGGCCGTACCCTGTATGTGGTGCCGTTCTCGATGGGGCCGCTGGGTTCGCCGATCGCCCATATCGGCGTGGAACTGTCCGATTCGCCGTACGTGGCGGTCAACATGCGCATCATGACCCGCATGGGCAAGGCCGTGTACGAGGTGCTGGGCAGCGACGGCGCCTTCGTGCCGTGCGTGCACACCGTGGGCAAGCCGCTGGCCGCCGGCGAGCAAGACGTGGCGTGGCCGTGCAATCCGACCAAGTACATCGTGCATTTCCCGGAAACGCGCGAGATCTGGTCGTTTGGCTCGGGCTACGGCGGCAATGCGCTGCTGGGCAAGAAGTGCTTCGCGCTGCGGATCGCCTCGACCATGGGCCGCGACGAAGGCTGGCTCGCCGAACACATGCTGATCCTCGGCGTGACCTCGCCCGAGGGCAAGAAATACCATGTCGCCGCCGCCTTCCCGTCGGCCTGCGGCAAGACCAACTTCGCCATGCTGATCCCGCCCAAGGGTTTCGAGGGCTGGAAGGTCACCACCATCGGCGACGACATCGCCTGGATCAAGCCGGGTAAGGACGGCCGCCTGTACGCGATCAACCCGGAAGCCGGCTACTTCGGCGTGGCGCCGGGCACCAGCGAGAAGACCAACTACAACGCGATGGCGACGCTCAAGGAAAACGTCATCTTCACCAACGTGGCGCTGACCGACGACGGCGACGTGTGGTGGGAAGGCATGACCAAGGAAGCGCCCGCGCACCTGATCGACTGGCAGGGCAAGGACTGGACCCCGGAGATTGCGAAGGCCACCGGCGCCAAGGCCGCGCACCCGAACGCGCGCTTCACCGCGCCCGCGTCGCAATGCCCGTCGATCGACGACAACTGGGACAACCCGGCCGGCGTACCCATCGATGCGTTCATCTTCGGCGGCCGCCGCTCGACCACGGTGCCGCTGGTGACCGAAGCGCGCAACTGGACCGAGGGCGTCTACATGGCTGCCACCATGGGCTCGGAAACCACCGCGGCGGCGGCCGGCCAGCAAGGCGTGGTGCGGCGCGACCCGTTCGCCATGCTGCCGTTCTGCGGCTACAACATGAGCGACTACTTCGGCCACTGGCTCGAACTGGGCAACAAGCTCCAAGCCGCGGGCGCCAAGCTGCCGAAGATCTACTGCGTCAACTGGTTCCGCAAGGACGCCGACGGCAACTTCGTGTGGCCGGGCTTCGGCGAGAACATGCGCGTGCTGTCGTGGATGATCGACCGCGTGGAAGGCAAGGGGCAGGGCGCCGAGCACGTGTTCGGCACCTCGCCGCGGTACCAGGACCTGAACTGGAACGGTGTCGAGTTCTCGCCGGCGCAGTTCGAGCTGGTAACCTCGATCGACCGCGATGCCTGGCAGAAGGAACTGGCGCTGCATGACGAGCTGTTCACGCAGCTCAAGCACCACCTGCCGCAGGCGCTGGCGCAGACGCGCGCGGCGCTGGGCAAGCGACTGGACGGCTAAGCGGCCCAAGGGCCTGAGCCAGTCAACGCCCGCCTTGTCCAAGGCGGGCGTTTTTTTATCCGGCCTCGCTGTCCCCCAGCGTCTCCACCGCATACTTCACCAGCCCGGCGCGCCCCTCGATCCCCAGCTTGCGCTTCAGGTTCAGCCGATGGGTCTCGACGGTGCGCACCGACACCCCCAGCTGCGCCGCGATCTCCTTGTTGGCCAGGCCGCGCCCGATGCCGCGCAGGATATCGCGCTCGCGCGGCGTGAGCGCATCGAGCGGGCCGGCCGCGGGGCTTTGCTCGGCGATGCCGCGCGCGATGCGGGCGCTGTAGAACACGCGCCCGGCCAGCACCGAGCGGATCGCCGCGATCAGCTCGTCGGCCGGGGCGTCCTTGAGCACATAGCCGCGCGCGCCGGCGCGCACGGCCTGGCGCACGTATTCCAGGTTGTCGTGCATCGACACGATCAGCACTGCCAGCTCGGGATAGCGGTCGTGCAGTGCCGCCGCCAGCGCAATGCCGCCCATGCCGCGCATGCCGATATCGGTGATCACCAGGTCCGGCATGTCGGCCGCGCCGGCGCGGTCCAGCCACGCCAGCGCGGCTTCGCCGTCGTCGGCTTCGCCCACCACGCGCAGTCCGGGCTGCAGCGCCAGGTGCATGCGCATGCCGTCGCGCACCAGCGCGTGGTCGTCGATCAGCAGCACGCGCGCGGGTGCTTCGTGGTCTTCGCGAACTTCGGCAAGAAACTGGATCATGACTGCGAGGGTCCTGCGGTAATGGCAGCGCGCGCGGCGGCCGCGGGGCGGGCCAGCGGCAGCGAGGCGATGATCTGGGTGCCGCCCGGGCCGGAAAGGATGTCGAACTGCCCGCACAGCGCGGCGATGCGCTCGCGCAGGTTGCGCAGGCCAATGCCGCGCTGCGGGTCGGCCTGCATGCGCCCGACGTCAAAGCCGTGGCCGTCGTCGCGCACGGCCAGGCGCGTGGCATCGGCATCGAAGGCGAGCGATACGGCGACGCGCCGGGCGCCGGCGTGGCGCTCGACGTTGGTCAGCGCTTCCTGGGCGATGCGGAACAGCGCCGTGGCCTGCTCGTCGGGCAGTTCGCGCGGGGTGCCGCTTTGCGTGACCACGATCTGGAGGCCGCTGCCGCCCTGCATCTCGCGCGCCAGGTGCTGGAGCGCGGCGAACAGCCCCAGGTCGTCGAGCAGCGCCGGGCGCAGGTTGCGCGCCACCCGCCGCACTTCATTGAAGACGGTGTCGAGCCGGTTCAGCGCCATGCCCAGCACCGGCGCCACCGCCGCGCCCTCGGCCGGGGCCAGGCGCAGCCGGTTGGCGGCGGTCTCCAGCACCAGCTTGACCGAGACCAGCAGCTGGCTGATGCCGTCGTGCAGCTCGCGCGACAACCGCGCGCGCTCTTCTTCCTGCGACTGCACCACGCGTTGCGCCAGCTGGCGCAGCTTGGCGTCGGCCTCGCGGTGTTCGCTGATATTCAGCGCCAGGCCGCTGGCCGCCACCAGCAGGATGCTGATGCCGGCGATCACGCCGATCCACGCCATGGTCTCGCGGATATCGGTCTCGGCGCGCGCATCCAGCTGGCGCAGCGTGCTTTCGACGTCATCCAGGTAGATGCCGGTGCCGAGCATCCAGCCCCATTCGGGCACCGCCACCACGTAGCCGAGCTTGGGCGCCAGCTGCTGCGACGAGGGCTTGCGCCACTGGTAGCGCACCGCGCCGCCACCGCCCCTGGCCGCGGCGATCAGTTGCTGGATGGTGGGCGCACCCTGCGGGTCGCGCAGCGTCCACAAGTCCTGGCCGACCAGTTCCGGCTGGCGCGGATGCATCAGGTTGCGGCCCTGCAGGTCGTACAGGAAGAAGTAGCCGTCGGGGCCGTAGTCGAGCCGCGCCAGTGCTTCCATCGCCGCCTGGCGCGTGGCCATGTCGTTGCGGCCGGACCGCACCAGCGGCGCGATCGCGCTCTGTGCCAGCTCTACGTAGTGGCGCAGCTCGGTCTCCTTGCTCTGCAGGTAGGCGGCCTCGACCAGCGCGCGTTCATGCTGCGCGAGCTGGGTGGCCTGGTAGCGCACCGCCAGCGCGATGCCGAGCATCGCCACCGCAAGCGGTGCCACGGCGAGCAACAGGATTTTCTGGCGGAGTTTCATACAGGACCGGGGGGAGCGGGGGTAAACACCGATGCCGCGCAGGCGGCATGCCACCGTCGACTTGCGTAGTACTACGCAGAAGTGCTGCGTAGTTACGCGCTTGTGCGGGGTTTGGCGGGTGTCAATACTACACGCCGAAAGCGCCGCCGCCCCAGCAGGGCGCATGCGCCGACGCAGTTGGTGCACCGTCCACACCCGGACGGTGCATCGCCTGCCTGCAAGACGAGATCCGGAAACGACGACACAACCGGGCGAGCAGCAGCATCCCAGGAGACACCCTCACCGCGGATTGCCCGCTGCCCGCCCTCGGCGCACCCCCCGCTGCCGATCCTGCCCGTTGCCAGTTGCCAGTCCTTCGCCGCCGCAGGCTTTCCAAATCCCGGTCTGAGGAGACCCTTCACTATGAATCGCATCGGAGAACACCTGGTGTGGCTGGCCGTCGCCGTCCTTGGCGCGTTTGCCTTCGGCACCGTCGCGCTCGCGCGCGGCGAAGCCGTCAGCGCGCTGTGGATCGTGGTTGCCGCGCTCTGCATCTACCTGATCGCCTATCGGTACTACAGCCGCTTTATCGCCGACAAGGTGATGCAGCTCGATCCCAAGCGCATGACGCCCGCGTGGCGCCACAACGATGGCCTGGACTACGTGCCGACCAACAAGGCGGTGCTGTTCGGCCACCACTTCGCCGCGATTGCCGGCGCCGGCCCGCTGGTGGGTCCGGTGCTGGCCGCGCAGATGGGCTATATGCCCGGCATGCTGTGGCTGCTGGCCGGCGTGGTGTTCGCCGGCGCGGTGCAGGACTTCATGGTGCTGTTCATCTCGACGCGCCGCGACGGCCGCTCGCTGGGCGACCTGGTCAAGTCCGAGATGGGCACGGTGCCGGGCATGATCGCGCTGTTCGGCTGCTTCATGATCATGATCATCATCCTGGCGGTGCTGGCGCTGATCGTGGTGAAGGCGCTGGCGGACTCGCCGTGGGGCACGTTCACCGTGGCGGTGACCATCCCCATCGCCATCTTCATGGGCATCTACACCCGCTACATCCGCCCGGGCCGCATCGGCGAGGTGTCGGTGATCGGCTTCGTGCTGCTGATGCTGGCCATCATCGGCGGTCAGTACGTGCATGAAAGCGCGACCCTGGCGCCGCTGTTCACCTACGACGGCAAGGCGCTGACCTGGATGCTGATCATCTACGGCTTTGTCGCCGCCGTGCTGCCGGTGTGGCTGCTGCTGGCCCCGCGCGACTACCTGTCGACCTTCCTGAAGATCGGCACCATCATCGCGCTGGCCGTCGGCATCCTGATCGTCGCGCCGGAGCTGAAGATGCCGGCCTTCACGCAGTTCGCCGCGGGCGGCGGGCCGGTGTGGTCGGGCAACCTGTTCCCGTTCCTGTTCATCACCATCGCCTGCGGCGCGGTGTCGGGCTTCCACGCGCTGATCTCGTCGGGCACCACGCCCAAGCTGCTGGAGAACGAAACCCACGCGCGCTTCATCGGCTACGGCGCGATGCTGGCCGAGTCCTTCGTCGCCATCATGGCGCTGGTCGCCGCCGCGGTGATCGAGCCCGGCGTGTACTTCGCCATGAACAGCCCGGCCGCGGTGATCGGCACCACGCCCGAGGCGGTGGCCCAGGCGGTATCGACCTGGGGCTTCGTGATCACGCCCGACGTGCTGGTGCAGACCGCCAAGGACGTCGGCGAGAACACCATCATCTCGCGCGCCGGCGGCGCGCCGACGCTGGCCGTGGGCATCGCCCACATCCTGCACCAGGTGGTCGGCGGCCAGGCCATGATGGCGTTCTGGTACCACTTCGCCATCCTGTTCGAGGCGCTCTTCATCCTGACCGCCGTCGACGCGGGCACCCGCGCCGGCCGCTTCATGCTGCAGGACCTGCTGGGCAGCTTCGTGCCGTCGATGAAGCGCACCGACTCGCTGCCGGCCAACCTGATCGCCACCGCGCTGACGGTGGCCGCCTGGGGCTACTTCCTGTACCAGGGCGTGGTCGATCCGCTCGGCGGCATCAACACGCTGTGGCCGCTGTTCGGCATCTCCAACCAGATGCTGGCCGCGGTGGCGCTGGTGCTGGGCACCTGCGTGCTGGTCAAGATGAAGCGCGGCCAGTACGCCTGGGTCACGCTGGTGCCCACGGTCTGGCTGCTGATCTGCACGCTGACCGCCGGCTGGCAGAAGCTGTTCCACGCCGACCCGAAGGTCAGCTTCCTGACCCACGCGGCCAAGTTCAGCGCCGCCATCGCCGAAGGCAAGGTGCTGGCTCCGGCCAAGTCGATGGAGCAGATGCACCGCATCGTCTTCAACGATTACCTGGACGCGGGCCTGTGCGCGCTGTTCATGGTGGTGGTGCTGTCGATCGTGTGCTACGGCTTCAAGACCGCGCTGCAGGCCCGCGCCGTGACCCGCCCGACCGACAAGGAAACGCCGTTCGAGCCGCTGCCGGGCGCTGCTTCGGCCCAGTCCTGATCCTGACATCGACAAGGAGCCGCCATGCTGGATCAACTTGGCACCATGGGCCGGTACCTCGGGCAGTCGCTGCGGCTGATGGTCGGGTTGCCCGACTACCAGACCTATGTGGCGCATATGGAAAGCACGCACCCTGACCGCGCGCCAATGAGCTACGAGGAGTTTTTCCGCGAGCGCCAGGAAGCGCGTTACGGCGGCGGGCAGGGCAAGTGCTGTTGACGGTACGCTGAGCATCGCTCCCGAACCTGGCTCGGGGCAGACAAAGCAGACAGGCGATCACACGGTCGCCTGTCTTTTTATTGAGTGTTGTATTTTCACCGCGCCTTTGTAATGGCCCGATACCGTTTCTGCAGGGGGTTACAGGGCTTTACAGGTGGTTACAGCAAGGCTGCGGCACCTTATCTACACTTGCGACACATCATGGCAATTCGAGGAAAAAACATATGACTCGCCATCCCGTTCGCAACCTGACCGTTGCCCTTGCCCTGGCGGCCTGCGCGCTGCCGGCCTTTGCGGGCGACATGAACAATGCCCTCGGCGGCGCGCTCGGCGGTGTCGCCGGTGCCGCGGTCGGCGGCGCGCTGGGGGGCAGCACCGGCGCCGTGATCGGCGGTGCGGTGGGCGGCGGCGCCGGTGGCGCGGTCACGTCCAACCGCCGCGAGCGCACCGGCGCCATCATCGGCGGCGCGCTGGGCGGTGGCGCCGGCACCGCGGCCGGCAACGCCATGGGCGGACGCACCGGCGGCCTGATCGGTGCCGGTCTGGGTGGCGGCGCGGGCGCGGCGCTGGGCGGCAATATCTCCCGCAACAACTCGTACGACGACGATCGCCGCTACTACAACAAGAGCCATTACAAGCGCAAGAAGCACAAGCACCACCATCGCCACCACTACGACGATTAAGTCGCAGCGCAGTCAGCAAAACGGGCCGTTATGGCCCGTTTTTCTTTTTGGCGCCGCCACCGCGGGTATCCCCCCGACCTTGTTGCGTTGCGGCGTCTGGCATAATCGACCACGAACCGCGCCGGATCTGCCGGCGCCAGAAACAAAGAAGCCCGCACCGGTCCCGGTGCGGGCTTCTTCTCCAATAAAGCGGGAGAGACGCGGGGCGCTCTCCTAAAGACCTGTGGAGACCAGGTTCAAGCGGTGGACCGTGCCGGCTCAGAGCGGGGCGCGATCGGTCGTGGTGTCGTACTTCGCGCCTTCCGAGAAGGTGTCGAACTTGCCGGTGCGGGCGCCGCCGGTGAAGGTGTCGAACTTGCCGGCCTTGGCACCGTCCGTGTACGGGTCGAACTTGCCGGCGCGGACGCCGTCGGCGTAGACATCGAAGCTGGCTACCTTGGCGCCGTCGGTGTAGACGTCGAACTTGCCATTCTTGGCAAAGGCGGGCGCGGCGGAGAGGGCGGCAGCGACGGTGGCGACAGCGATGAGGGCGTAACGATTGGTTTTCATGATTCAGGCCTTCCTTGTAGCGTGGATGCCTGATCCGGCACTTTCAGGTGAAGGGCATGTTGCATTGCGGCATCCGATGGCTAGATATTAGGCATTTCCCTCATATCAATAAATATCAGGATCCACAATGATTAGTTTTGATTCGGACAATAAAATAAGCTGATTGCGTAAGAATTCAGCAAAGAACCGGGAGACTATGTCATGGATCGCCTGCAGTCGATGCGTGTGTTTTCCAAAGTGGTGGAGCTCGGCAGCTTCGCGCGTGCAGCGCAGCAGCTGGAAATGTCCAACGCGGTGGTCACGCGCTACGTGGCCGACCTGGAAAGCCACCTCGGCACGCGCCTGCTCAACCGGACCACGCGCAGCCTGTCGCTGACCGATGCCGGCGAGACCTACCTGCAGCGCTGCCAGCAGATCCTGGAAGACGTGGAGGAAGCCGAAAGCGTAGTCACCGCGCGCAGCCAGTCGCTGTCCGGCACGCTGCGCCTGGTGACGCCGGTGATGTTCGGCCTGCACCTGTTGCCCGAGCTGCTGTCGCGCTTCCAGCAGCTTTACCCTGACGTGGTGTTCGACGTGATCCTGTCGGACCGCAATGTCGATATCGTCGAGGAAGGCCGCGACGTGGCCGTGATGCTGTCCGACCTGGGGCTGGGATCGCACCTGGTGGCGCGGCCGCTGCTGTCGGCCGAGGTGATCCTGTGCGCCTCGCCAGGCTATGTCGCCGCGCATGCGCCGATCCGCCATGCGCACGAGCTCAGCCACCATCGCTGCATCGCCATGCGCCTGCCCAGCGCCGAGCACGAATGGACGCTGCTCGGGCCCGAAGGCGAGGTGACCGTGCCGATCCGCCCGGGGCTGCTGTGCAGCAACGCCGAACTGGCGCACCAGGCCGCGCTGGCGGACATGGGCGTGGCCATGCTGTCGTCCTACCTGGCGCGGCCCAATATCGAAGCCGGCCGGCTGGTGCACGTGCTGCCGCAGTACCAGTTGCCCCGGCGCGATGTCAGCGTGGTCTATCCGAGCCGCAAGTTCCTGCCCACCAAGGTGCGCGCCTTTATCGATTTCCTGCTGGAAGAGGGGCACGTGCGAAGCAAGGAGGAGCAGCCGGCCGTCAGCCTGGGCGCCCACGCCTTGCGTACATGACGGCGGCGCCCGCGCGGAGCCGCAGCAAATAAAAAACGCCCGGCAATGCCGGGCGTTTTGCCTGGGTGGCCGCGCTTACTCGCCGGCGGCCGCCGCGCGCGTCTTCTTGGCCGCGGGGGTCTTGGCGGGTGCCTTCTTGGCCGCGGCCTTCTTGGCAGGCGCCTTGGTGGCAGCGGTCTTGGTCGCGGTCTTGGCGGCGGTCTTGGTTGCCGGCGCCGCTTCGGCTTCCGCCGCGCCGCGCGATGCCGCCTTGGCCGGAGCCTTGGCCGCCGTCTTGGCGCCGGCCTTGGGCTCGCGCACCTCGAACTCGAAGCCGATCTTGCCGTCGGGCTGCTTGACCAGGAAGGCCTTGAAGTTGCGGCCGGTGCGCGACGACTTGAAGCCGGTCAGCAGGTCGGTCTTGCCTTCGTTGAGCAGCTTGCCGATCTGCTCGCGGCTGATTTCCTGCTGCAGGATGATCTTGCCGGTGGTGAAGTCGCAGCTCTTCGGGCTGGTCGTGCTGTTCTCGCAGACATACTTCATGCCGTGCTCGAACACCGAGCCGCCGCACTTCGGGCAGGTTCCCACCGGCTGCTGGCCGCTGAAGTCGACCGGCTCGCCGTCGCCCTCGTCATCGTTCTGGCCGAAGTCGAACTCCATCTTGTAATGGCCTTCGTCGTCCTTGCCCAGCTTGAGGATGGCGGCGAACGGGCGGCCCATCTTGCTGCGGAAACCCTGCAGCGGACCGATCTCTTTCTTCAGCAGCAGTTCCTCGACTTCCTCGATCTCGAACTGGCGCCCGCCCGGGATCTTGCTGATCGAGAATTCGCACGCGGTGCAGGCAAAGCGACGGTAGTTCTCCTTGACCTGTCCGCCGCACTGCGGACACGGCGTGTCCAGCGTGGCGTAGTCGCCCGGGATGGTGTCGCTGTCGTATTCCTTGGCGCGCTTGACGATCTGCTGCGTCATCTGCGCGATCTCGCGCATGAACTCGTCACGCTTGAGGCGGCCGCGCTCGATCTGCGACAGCTTGTGCTCCCACTCGCCGGTCAGTTCGGCCTGGGTCAGTTCCTGCACGCCCAGGCCACGCAGCAGCGTCATCAGCTGGAACGCCTTGGCGGTGGGGATCAGCTCGCGGCCTTCGCGCACCAGGTACTTCTCGGTCAGCAGCCCTTCGATGATTGCCGCGCGCGTGGCCGGCGTGCCCAGGCCCTTGCCGGCCATGGCTTCGCGCAGCGCGTCGTCGTCGACCAGCTTGCCGGCGCCTTCCATCGCGGACAGCAGCGTGGCTTCGTTGTAGCGCGCGGGCGGCTTGGTGGTCAGGCCGACGCCCTCGACCTTGTCGGTCTTGACCTTCTCGTCCCTGGCCACCGGCACCAGGTTGGCGGCGTCCTTGTCACCCTGCGCCTCGCGGCCGTAGATCACCAGCCAGCCCGGATTGACCAGGACCTTGCCTTCGGTCTTGAAGTGGTGGCCGGCGACTTCCGTGATGCGGGTCGTGACCTGGAACTCGGCCGCGGGGAAGAACACCGCCAGGAAGCGGCGCACCACCAGGTCGTACAGCTTCTGCTCCGGCTCGGACAGGTTCTTGGGCGCCTGCAGCGTCGGGATGATGGCGAAGTGGTCGCTGATCTTGCTGTTGTCGAAGATCCGCTTGTTCGGCTTGACCCATCCCTGCGCCAGGATCTTCTTAGCGTGCGGCAGGTAGTTGGGCGAGCTGTCGGCGAGCATGTCCATGGTCTGCTTGACCGTGTCCATGTAGTCCTCGGGCAGCGCGCGCGCGTCGGTACGCGGGTAGGTCAGGACCTTGTGCTTTTCATACAGCGCCTGCGCCAGGCCCAGCGTATTCTTGGCCGAGAAGCCGAAGCGCGAGTTGGCCTCGCGCTGCAGCGTGGTCAGGTCGAACAGCGCCGGCGACTGCTGCGTCGACGGCTTGGATTCCTCGGTGACGGTGCCCGGCTTGTCACGGCAGGCCGCGACGATGCTCTTGGCCTCGGCCTCGCTCCACAGGCGCGACTCGCGCGCCTCGGGGTCGAACTCGTTCTTCTTGAACTTGGGATCGAACCAGCGGCCTTCGTACAGGCCGGCGGCGGCGATGAACTCGGCGCGCACTTCCCAGTAGTCGCGCGGCACGAAGTGCTTGATCTTCTCTTCGCGCTCCACCACGATCGACAGCGTCGGCGTCTGCACCCGGCCGACGGTGGTCAGAAAGAAGCCGCCGCCCTTGCTGTTGAAGGCGGTCATGGCGCGCGTGCCGTTGATGCCGACCAGCCAGTCAGCCTCGGAACGGCAGCGCGCGGCATCGGCCAGCGGCAGCATGTCTTCGTCTTCGCGCAGGGCCGCAAAGCCATCGCGGATCGCCTGCGGCGTCATCGATTGCAGCCACAGACGGCGCACCGGCTGTTTGGCCTTGGCCTGCTGCGCGATCAGGCGAAAGATCAGTTCGCCTTCGCGCCCCGCGTCGCAGGCGTTGATCAGCGCGGTCACGTCCTTGCGTTTGATCAGCCGGTTCAGCACCTTCAGGCGCGACTCGGTCTTGGCGATCGGGCGCAGGTCGAAGTGCGGCGGGATCACCGGCAGGTTGGCGAAACTCCACTTGCCGCGCTTGACCTCGTATTCGTCCGGCGCGGCGATCTCGACCAGGTGGCCGACGGCGGAGGACAGCACGTAGTCATCGCTCTCGAAATACTCGTCGTGCTTGGTAAACCCCCCGAGGGCACGGGCGATATCCGCCGCAACCGACGGCTTTTCCGCGATGATGAGGGCTTTTGACATGGGAAGGGTCCTTGCGGGCTGCATCCGGCAACCCGCTAATTGCACTGCAAACGTAGTAATCCGAACGCCGGGGGGCTATGAGGCGCCAATAATAAGCGCGGTTTCGACGGCGGTGCAAGCCAGCCTCATGGCGGCTCGCCTGCCGTCACGCGCGCCGCCTAGGCGCCGCCGCGTCCCCCACCAAGCAACCAGTCCAGCACCTCCGGCACGTCTTCGGCGGGCGTCGGCATGGCCGCGCCGCGCGTGAGCATGCGCTCCAGCACCTCGATATGCGGCAGCAGGGTGCCATAGAACTGCGGCGTACCACCCGCGGCCGGCTGCACCAGCACCGTCGGGAAATTCTCGATATCGATATCGCCGAGCGCATCCGCATGGGTCTCGATATCGATCCAGACAAAGCAATCATCCGGATGGCGCTCGGCCAGCGCCGTCAGCGCCACCAGGTAATCCCGGCACGTGCCGCACCACTGCGCGCACAGGCAGGCCACCAGGCGGCCCCGCGGCCGCGCCGCCAGGGACTCGGCAATGGCGCCGGCGTCACGTTCAGGAAAGTAAACGGTCATGGCATCGGAAACATGAGGTGCCCGCGACACACGGACAGCCGGCGCATTGTATCGGTATTGCGCGGACGCCCCGGCGCAGCCTTCATGCAAGGCGCCGGAACAGGTTTCCCGGTAGACGCTCGGCATGCCCGGCCAGTTCCAGCTCAAGCAGGCGCGCCGCGGCGGCGTCCGGGGGCTGGCCGCTGCGCTCGCACAGCGCATCCAGCGTAACCGGATCGTAGCCGAGGGCGGCCAGCAGGGGGTCGGCGGGATCGGCAAATTCAGACTGGTCCGAAGCCGGCGGCGATGCCACGGCCTGCGCTCGCGGCCGGCCAGGCACCGGTGCGGCCGGCCCCAGATTGATTTCCTCCAGCACGTCCTGGGTGCGCTCCACCAGCTTGGCGCCCTGGCGGATCAGCAGGTGGCACCCCTGCGACAGCGGCGCGTGGATCGATCCCGGCACCGCGAACACCTCGCGCCCCAGCTCCGCGGCCAGCCGCGCGGTGATCAGCGAGCCCGATCGCGCCGCCGCTTCCACCACCAGCACTCCATGCGCCAGCGCTGCGATGATGCGGTTGCGGCGCGGGAAGTTGGCCGGCAGGCCCTGCATGCCGAGCGGGAATTCGGTAACCACGGCGCCGCGCCGGGCAACCTCATGGGCCAGGGCCAGGTTGTCAGAGGGATAGACCCGGTCGGCCCCCGTCCCCGTGACCGCGATGGTGCCGCCGCAGCCAGTCAGGCCGCCGGCATGGGCGGCGGCGTCGATGCCCAGCGCCAGGCCGGAGATCACGGTCAGGCCCGCCTCGGACAGCTCGCGCCCGAACGCCTGCGCATCGCGCTTGCCCTGCTCGGTGGCATTGCGCGCGCCGACGATGGCGACTGCGGGGCGGGCCAGCAGCGCGGGATCGCCTTTGATATATAGCAGCGGCGGCGGATCGTGCAGGTCGAACAGGCGGCGAGGGTAGGCATCGTCGGCCAGCGTCAGCAGGTGGTTGCCGGGCGTGCGCAGCCACGCCAGCGTGCGTTCGACCAGCGCCGGCAGCCCGGCCCCCGGCGTGGCCAGCAGCGCGCGCGCCAGCTTGGCCGGGACCACGGCAGACAGCGCCGTCACGCTCTGCGCCAACACCTGCCGCGGCAGCCCGAACGCGGCCAGCAGCAGGCGCACCGCGACCGGACCGACGCCGGGGGCACAGGCGAGTTGCAGCCAGGCCTTCAGGTCGTCGGCATCGCGGATGGCGGCTGGCGCGCCGGCGCCGGCATGGCAGGGGGATGCGGCGCCGACAGGCGCCGCCGGAGATGTCACCAAGAGCGGCTCAGCGCGGCGAGGTGGCGCGGTCGCCGACCGCGATCACGTTGGAAGCGTCGGTAACCAGCGCATACGAGACGCCGGGAAACACGCGGAAGACAAAGGCCAGCCCGTAGCGCTCGTCCGGCAGCCGGATGGCGCGGTTGCTGTCGGTCTTGTCGGTCACGGTCTCGCCGGTGCGCGACAGGGCCAGCACGTGGCCCGGCTCCACCCCGGCCCGGCTGCCGAGGTTGAGCACCACCACCTGCCTGGCGCCACCGAACTCGACCCCGCCATAGACCTTGGCGACGCGGCCGTCGAGCTGCGCGTCGGGCGCGTGCGGCACGTAGCGCAAGGCTTCGCGCGCGGGTTGCGGCATCAGCAGCGTGCCGACGCCCATCTCCTGCCTGGCCTGGGTGACCTGCATGGTCGAGACCGCGTCCGGGCCCTGCGCGCCCCGCGCCAGGCGCACATTGCCTTCATATTCGGCCTCGTAGCCCAGCACCGCCTGGGTCACGGGATCGCGCACCGGGGTGAGCGGGCGGTAGGCCTGCCAGTCGCTGCCCTGCGGCGCATCGGCGGGGATGCCGCGTGCGTAGCCAGTGTCGTCGCGGCCCAGGATGACGCGCGATTCCGACACCGCCACGATGCGCGCCGAGGTGTCGAGCGTGTCCTGGTCGACCACCAGCGGCCGGATCAGGAACGGCTCGATTTCGGCGGCCGGGATGCTCAGGATGGCGGCGCTGTCGGTGGCGCCGCTGCGTATCTGCGGCGACAGGCGCACGGTATCGCCGCCGCCCGGCGTGGTCGACAGCCAGGCACGCCCGTCGCGCTGGATCAGATACAGGATCTGGCCCGGGTAGATCAGGTGCGGATTGCGGATCTGCTGCCGGTTCATGCCCCACAGCTCGGGCCAGCGCCACGGCTGGCGCAGGAAGCGGCCGGAGATGCCCCACAGCGTGTCGCCGGCGCGCACCGTATATTGCGATGGCGCGTTGGCGGCAAGATCGGCCACGGGAATACCGTGCCGGGCGGTGCGCTGAGCTTCGGCCTGCTGGGCCGGCGTGACCGTCAGGTCAGCCGCCAGCGCCGGCAGCGCGGCCGCGGCGGTGAAGGCCGCGGCACTCAATAGTGGATAAGCAAGAAATCTGGGGATGAACGCGTGCAGCCTGCGGCCCGACGCCGCCTGGTGTTCTTTGGTAAGATCGCGCATTTTCCTGACCGGCCGGTGGTTCGGCCGGATTGACCCGGGAGAGCGTGCCTGTTGCGGCGCGCCTTGAATTTTTGTACTTGCGCCCCGATTCTGCATGTAAACATCCGCCGCCGCAACGCGGCCCGGTTGCCGGCAGCAGCCGGCGTTGCGCCCCAGCATCATGGCAAAACTCGACATCCTGACCTACCCCGATCCCCGCCTGCACACCGTCGCCAAACCCGTGGCCGCGGTGGACGACCGCATCCGCCAGCTGGTCAAGGACATGGCGGAAACCATGTACGAAGCGCCCGGCATCGGCCTGGCCGCGACCCAGGTCAACGTGCACGAGCAGGTGGTGGTGATCGACGTCTCGGAAACGCGCGACCAGCTCCAGGTCTTCATCAACCCGGAGATCGTCTGGGCCAGCGACAACCGCAAGGTGTGGGAAGAGGGCTGCCTGTCGGTGCCCGAGGTCTATGACCGGGTCGAGCGCCCCGACCGCGTGCGCGTGCGCGCCCTCAACGAGAAGGGCGAAAGCTTCGAGCTCGATGCCGACGACCTGCTGGCGGTATGCATCCAGCACGAGATCGATCACCTGCGCGGCAAGGTCTTCGTCGAGTACCTGTCGCCGCTCAAGCTCAACCGCATCAAGAGCAAGCTGCAGAAGCGCGAACGCACCCGCATGTAAGCCGCCGCGCGGCAATAAAGATGTAACAGCGCGCCGGAATCCTGCCACCCGCGTGCGGCAGCGGCGCGGGGTCTGTTATCTTTATGACTTCCGAAGAACCACGATACCGGCCGCGATAGCGGCCGGTGCCATTTCAGGCCACGGAAACCTGCCATGTCCCAAGCCAGCCCCTTGCGTGTCGCCTTTGCCGGCACGCCCGAGTTTGCGCGCGTCGCGCTGGAAGCCATCCACGCCGCCGGCTTTCCGGTGGTCGCGGTACTGACCCAGCCCGATCGGCCCGCCGGCCGCGGCATGCAGCTGCAGGCCAGCCCGGTGAAGCAGTTCGCCGTTGCCAATGGCCTGGCGCCGGTGCTGCAGCCGCGTTCACTGCGCCGCCAGGGCAAGTATCCCGAAGAAGCCACCGCGGCGATCGAAACGCTTGCCGGGCTCGCACCCGATGTCATGGTGGTGGCGGCCTACGGCCTGATCCTGCCGGCCGAGGTGCTGACGCTGCCGCGGCTGGGCTGCCTGAATATCCATGGCTCGCTGCTGCCGCGCTGGCGCGGCGCGGCGCCGATCCACCGCGCCATCGAGGCGGGCGACGCCGAGACCGGCATCACGCTGATGCAGATGGACGAGGGCCTGGACACCGGCGACATGCTCACACGCGGGGCGGTGCCGATCGGCGCGGACGACACCACCGGCACGCTGCATGACACGCTGGCCGCGCTGGGCGCGCGCATGATCGTGGATGCGCTGCGGCAACTGGATGCCGGCCGCCCGCTGCCGGCCACGCCGCAACCGGATCAAGGCGTCACCTACGCCGAGAAGATCGCCAAGGACGAAGCGCCGCTGGACCTGCGCCGCCCTGCCGCCGAGCTGGCCAACCAGGTGCGCGCCTTCAACCCGTTTCCGGGCGCCACCGTGCAGGTAGGCGACACCGTGATCAAGTGCTGGCAGGCCGTGCCGCTGGCGGCGGCCAGCAGCCTGCCGCATCCGCCCGGCACGGTGCTAGCGTCCGACGCCGCCGGCGTCCTGATTGCCTGCGGCGAGGGCAGCGCACTGCAGGTCACCGAGCTGCAGAAGCCGGGCGGGCGCCGCCAGCCGGCGCAGCAGTTCCTGCAAGGCCTGCCGCTGCCGCCCGGCACGCGCTGCGTGGTGCCCGGCGAGGGCAGCGCGGCGGCCTGAGCGGGCAGCCCTTTGCCGCACATGGCGCTCGATGTGCCGCGGACGGCGCCCCCCTGCCTGCAAGTGAGCAACATTGCAAAGGCCATTGGACGGCCGTTGAATTTTCTGCGATCGGCCCCTATCTAACGGGCATCGCGTCAGCTTTTCCGGGGCGCGTCACGATTTCACGGAGATCACCGCAATGTTCAACTGGGTCAAGACCTTCATGCTGATGGCGGCCATCACGGCGCTGTTCATCGTCATCGGCGGCATGATCGGCGGGCGCAGCGGCATGATGTTCGCGCTGCTGATCGCGCTGGGCATGAACTTCTTCTCCTACTGGTTCTCGGACAAGATGGTCCTGCGCATGTACAACGCGCAGGAAGTCGATGCCGGCAGCGCGCCGCAGTTCTACGGCATGGTGCAGGACCTGGCGCAGCGCGCCGGCCTGCCGATGCCGCGCGTCTACCTGATCAACGAAGACGCGCCCAACGCCTTTGCCACCGGCCGCAATCCGGAACATGCCGCGGTGGCGGCCACCACCGGTATCCTGCGCGTGCTGTCCGAGCGTGAGCTGCGCGGCGTGATGGCGCACGAGCTGGCCCATGTGCGCCACCGCGACATCCTGACCTCGACCATCGCCGCCACCATGGCCGGCGCGATCTCGGCGCTGGCCAATATGGCGATGTTCTTCGGCGGGCGCGACGAGAACGGCAACCGCACCAACCCGATCGCCGGCATTGCCGTGGCCATCCTGGCGCCGCTGGCGGCCTCGCTGATCCAGATGGCGATCTCGCGCGCGCGCGAATTCGAAGCCGACCGCGGCGGCGCCGAGATCAGCGGCGACCCGCAGGCGCTGGCCAGCGCGCTGGACAAGATCCACCGCTACGCGCAGGGCATCCCGTTCCAGGCAGCCGAGGAGCATCCGGCCACGGCGCAGATGATGATCATGAACCCGCTGTCCGGCGGCGGCATCGCCAACCTGTTCTCGACCCATCCGGCCACCGAGGAACGCATCGCGCGCCTGATGCAGATGGCACAGACCGGCACCTACCCGGCCTGAGCCGCCGGAAATCCGGGGCGCGGCCCCGGCACAAGGTAAACTGCCCGCTGTTCCGCGTGGACCGGCGGGCTTTTTTTGGCCCGTGCCCACGCCTTCCCGATTCACCGCCTTACCCGCTGCCTGATCCGCCGCCTGACCGATATGCGCCTGCCTCCCGATTCGCTTGCCTTCCAGATGCTTGGTGCCGCCGCCGCGGTGCGCGCCGTCAGCGAAGGCACGGCCTTGCCCCAGGCGATCGAGGACGCCGCCGCGCAACTGAAGCTGGACCGCGTGCGCGACGCCGCCACGCGCGGCGCGCTGCAGGACATCGCCTACCGCACCATGCGCCAGTTCGGCACCGCGCGCGCACTGGTGACCAAGCTGGTGACGCGCCCGCCCGGCGCGCAGGTCGATTCGCTGCTGGCGGTGGCACTGGCACTGTTGCTGGAACATGCACCGGGCCCGCGCGAGCGGCACGACGGCGCCGACCCGGCGCGCCACGATGCCGACGCCGGCCGGCCGGGCTACAGCACCTTCACGGTGGTCGACCAGGCCGTGAGCGCGGCCGCCTCCGAACCCAAGACCGCCCATGCGCGCGGACTCGTCAACGCGGTGCTGCGCCGTTTCCTGCGCGAGCGCAAGGCGCTGCTGGCCGAGGTCAACCGCGACGAGCAGGCGCGCTGGAACATGCCGCCGTGGTGGCTGCGCATGCTGCGCGAGGCCTACCCCGACCAGTGGATGGCGCTGGCCGCCAGCGCCAACGTGCGCCCGCCGATGACGGTACGCGTCAACACCGCGCGCGTGTCGGTGCAGCAGTACCGCACCGACCTCGCCAACGCAGGCCTGGCCGGGCACGTCGTTGGTCCGCAGGCCGTGCGCCTGGTGCGCGCGGTGCCGGTGAACCAGCTGCCCGGCTTTGCCGAAGGCGCGGTCTCGGTGCAGGACGCCGGCGCGCAACTGGCCGCGCCACTGCTCGAGGTGGCCGACGGCATGCGCGTGCTCGATGCCTGCGCGGCGCCAGGCGGCAAGACCGGACATTTGCTGGAGCTGGCCGATATCGAAGTGACCGCGGTCGAAAGCGATCCGCAACGCGCCACCCGCATCGGCGAGAACCTGGCGCGCCTGGGCAAGACCGCCAGGATCGTGGTCGGCGATGCCAGCCGGCCCGCCGACTGGTGGGACGGACAACCCTTCGACCGCATCCTCGCCGACGTGCCGTGCTCGGCCTCGGGCATCGTGCGGCGCCATCCCGATATCCGCTGGCTGCGCCGCGAAACCGATATCGCCAAGCTCATCACCGAGCAGCGCCGCATCGTCTCGCAGCTTTGGCCGCTGCTGAAGCCGGGCGGCATCCTGGTCTATGTCACCTGTTCTATTTTCCCAACGGAGGGCGAGGAGCAGGCGCGCTGGTTTGGTGAGCAACTGGCAGATGCGATACGATTGCAGGCGCCGGGACAACTGCTGCCCGGCACCCATGCAACGCTTGCCGCGGGCGCGGACGGTGACAAGGCCACCCTTGACAGCACCGGCCGCACCGACGGTACCAGCCTGCCATCCGATCACGATGGCTTCTTCTACGCCCGCTTCCAGAAACGCGCCTGATCTGATCCGATGCCGAGCACGCCGCGCCTGTCAGGCTTTCGCGTTGAAGTGGACCTCCGCCGCAGACTGCTGGCGCGCTGGGCACTCGCGCTGCTGCTGGCGCTGGCCGCCGCGCTGTGGCTGCCGCGCGCCGCACAGGCACAGGTGATCGAAGCCACCGAGGCCCGCGTCGAATACCAGGACGGCGGCTTCGAGCTTGCCGCCAGCTTCGACTTCGACCTGCCGCCCGCACTCGAGGACGCGCTGCACAAGGGCATCTCGCTGTATTTCGCGGTCGACTTCCAGCTGTCGCGCTCGCGCTGGTACTGGTTCGACGACAAGCCGGTCAACACCACCCGCAGCGTGCGGCTGTCGTACCAGCCGCTGACGCGCCAGTACCGCATCTCCACCGGCGGCCTGCAGCTGCCGTTCACGCGGCTGAAGAGCGCGCTGCAGTTTATCCAGCGCGTGCGCGGCTGGCGCGTGTTCGAGCGCAACGCGGTCAAGCCCGGCGAGACCTACAACGCCGAAGTGCGCATGCGGCTGGACCTGTCGCAGTTGCCCAAGCCGTTCCAGATCAACGCCGTCAACACGCGCGACTGGAACCTGGCGTCCGACTGGCGGCGCTTCACCTACACCGTGCCGACCGACCTGAGCGCGCCGCCCGCGCCACCGCCGCAGCCGCCGGCACCGCCACCCGCGTTGCCCGCATCGCCCGCGCTGCCGGCCTCGCCGCCCATGCCCGCGCCCGCACCGTCGCCGGCCTCGATGCCTGCCGCGGCCAACGAGCGCGGCCTGATGGAAGGACGCGGTCTGTATCTGCAGGCCGCGTCGTACGCGCTGTCGCCGGCGATGCTGGCGCAGCCCGCGCCGAGCCAGCCATGAGCAACCCGTTGTGGGACAGCCGGTTCCGGCGCGTGCTGTACCGCGTCGTGGCCGGCATCATCGTGTTCCTGGCGCTGGTGCTGGTGGGCCTGCTCGCCGGCGCCTCGGCCAATACCGAATTCTTCGATCGCTATTTCACGCTGCTGTTCAAGGTGAATCTGGTGATCGGCGCGCTGCTGGTGCTGACCGTCGGCGCGCTCGCGGTCACGCTGTGGCTGCGCTATCGCCGCGGCAAGTTCGGCACGCGGCTGATGACCAAGCTCGCCGTGTTCTTCGGCGTGGTCGGCGTGCTGCCCGGCGTGCTGATCTACCTGGTGTCGCTGCAGTTTGTTTCGCGCAGCATCGAGTCCTGGTTCGACGTGCGCGTGGAAACCGCGCTCGAGGCCGGACTGAACCTGGGCCGCTCCACCATCGACAGCTCGCTTGCCGACCTGCAGGTCAAGGCACGGCTGATGTCCGAGCAACTGGCCGGCGCCTCCGGCGTGGCCACCTCGCTGCAGCTGAACCGGCTGCGCGAGCAGTACGGGGTGCAGGAAGCCGCCATCTTCACCGGCAGCGGCCGCGTGCTGGCAAGCGCTTCCAGCAACTATGCCTCGCTGGTGCCGGACCTGCCTTCCGGCGTGCTGGCGGAACAGGCGCGGCTGGCCGGTGGCTATGCCGCGGTGGAGGGCGGCACCGATCCGTCGAGCGATGTCGGCCAGGCTGCCGAGCGTGTCGACAGCAGCCACCTGTATCGGGTGCGCGTGATCATCCCGCTGGGCGCGGCGCCAGGGCCGGCACAGGATACGGTCAGCGCCGCCAGCGCACCGCGTGCGCTGTCCCGCCCGCCGCGCTGGGCCGGCTCGGGCCTGTCGGTGGAGCGCAGCCCGGAAGATTCGCCGTCGAGCGGCTTCGGCCTGGTCGGCGAGACCGTGCGCGAAGAGCGCTACCTGCAGGTGCTGCACCCGGTGCCGGCCGTGCTCGCGCGCAATGCCGACGAGGTCCAGCGCGCGTACCAGGAGTACCAGGAGAAGGCGCTGGGCCGCACCGGCCTGCGCAAGATGTATATCGGCACGCTGACGCTGACGCTGTTCCTGGCGGTGTTCATCGCGGTGATGCTGGCGCTGCTGCTCGGCGGCCAGCTGGCGCGGCCGCTGCTGATGCTGCTGCAGGGAACCAAGGAAGTGGCCGAGGGCGATCTGTCGCCAAAGCGCGAACTGAAGAGCCGCGACGAGCTGGGCATGCTTACGCAGCAGTTCAACCAGATGACGCGCCAGCTGGCCGAGGCGCGCCTGGCGGTCGAAGAAAACCGCGCCGCGCTGGAGCAGTCGAAGGCCTACCTCGAAAGCGTGCTGCAGAACCTCACCGCGGGCGTGCTGGTGTTCGACCGCCGCTTCGTGCTGATCACCGCCAACCCCGGCGCCGAGCGCATCTTCCGCCAGCCCTTCGGCGCGGTGCTGGGTCTGCCGATGGAACAGATTCCCGGCATGGGCGCGTTCGGCGAGATCGTGCGCCAGGCCTTCTCGGACCAGAACACCAGCGAGGTACTGGGCGGCGCCGAGCACTGGCAGAAGCAGATCGAACTGCCGCAGGGCGAGGAGCAGCCGCTGACGCTGCTGGTGCGCGGCGCGCGCCTGCCCGGCGGCGAGCGTGACGAGCCCGGCTATGTGATCGTCTTCGACGATATTTCCGATGTGATTTCCGCTCAACGCTCGGTGGCGTGGGGCGAGGTGGCACGGCGCCTGGCGCACGAGATCAAGAACCCGCTCACGCCGATCCAGCTCTCGGCCGAGCGCCTGCAGATGAAGCTCTCGCCCAAGCTGGAAGGCACCGATGCCGACGTGCTCAAGCGCGGCGCCGCCACCATCGTCAACCAGGTGGCGGCGATGAAGCGCATGGTCGATGATTTCCGCGATTACGCGCGCACGCCGCCGGCGGTGCTGCAATCGCTTCAGCTCAACAGCCTGGTGGCCGAGGTGCTGCACCTGTACGGCATCGACGATCCGGCGGTGCACGAGCACCCGGTGATTCATCCGACGCTGGGCCGTGCGCTGCCCGAGATCAAGGGCGACCCGACGCAGCTGCGCCAGGTCATCCACAACCTGCTGCAGAACGCGCAGGACGCGGCCGCGGAGAACGTCGCGGCCGGTAGGGCGGCGCCCCATATCACTCTGCACACCGAGACTGTAGAATACAAAGATTCTGCCGGCGAGAACCGACAGGCCGTCAAGCTCACCATTGCGGACAATGGTCCCGGTTTTGCACCACGCATCCTGAGCCGTGCGTTCGAGCCCTATGTGACCACCAAAGCCAAGGGCACTGGTCTCGGGCTCGCGATGGTAAAGAAGATCATTGACGAACACGGCGCGCGCATCGAACTGCGCAATCGCATGGAAGGTGCCGAGATCGTCGGTGCGCAGATCTCGATCCTGTTCGTTAAACTGGCATAGTCAACATTGGCGTCCGGTCCCGGAACGCTGCGGTGGGGTTAAGAGGGGAAGTATGGCAACCATCCTCGTAGTCGATGACGAAATGGGAATCCGGGAGCTGCTCTCGGAGATCCTCAGCGACGAAGGCCATGTGGTCGAACTCGCGGAAAACGCGCAACAGGCGCGCGATTACCGTGCGGCGGGCACGCCCGATCTCGTGCTGCTCGATATCTGGATGCCCGATACCGATGGCGTCACGCTGCTCAAGGAGTGGTCCGCGCAGGGACAGCTGACCATGCCCGTGATCATGATGTCGGGCCACGCCACCATCGATACCGCGGTCGAGGCCACCAAGATCGGCGCGCTCAATTTCCTGGAAAAGCCGATCGCGCTGCAGAAGCTGCTGTCCGCGGTGGAGCAGGGCCTGGCCCGCGGCATCGAACGCCCGCGCAGCAGCGCCACGGCCGCCGCCGCACCCGCCACCGCGCCGACGGCGGAGCCGGGCACTGCCGCCGCCACGCCCGAGGCCACTGCCGAAGCCGCGCCCAATGGCAGCCCGGCGCGCGTGCCCGAGGCCGAGATGCAGTTCTCGTTCGACATGCCGCTGCGCGAAGCGCGCGACCTGTTCGAGCGCGCCTATTTCGAATACCACCTGCTGCGCGAACACGGCAGCATGACCCGCGTGGCCGAGAAGACCGGGCTGGAGCGCACCCACCTGTACCGCAAGCTCAAGCAGCTCGGCGTCGAACTGGGCCGCAACAAGCCGGAACCGGCCGAGCACTGAGGCAGTGCCCTACATGACGCTTGACTGGTCCTGAAAGTCCGGTTATAGTTTCGCTTCTTTGGCCCGGTAGCTCAGTCGGTAGAGCAGAGGATTGAAAATCCTTGTGTCGGCGGTTCGATTCCGTCCCAGGCCACCAGAACAGGAAAAGCCCGGCTCTTGCAGCCGGGCTTTTTGCATTGGGCGCTCCCTGTGCGCGCCATGCCTGCCGCGCTCTCCGGCGACACATCTGCATTCCACCCACGTCGCATCCCCCCGAACCGCTAGACACGGCTGACCGAAGTCAAGGTTGCCTTGCGCGTGCCGGCACATCGTGACGCGCTCGACAGCAGGAAGCTTGCCTGCTGCAGCCGACAGAGAATTTTTGTACTGGCAAATATTCCTTGTCCCGCCTATTTAATGCCTATACAATAAATTGGTGCCGCTCGTGTTCGAGCCGGTCAAGGATCTGGCCAACCAGATCAAGCATGGCGTACCGCTCGCCTTGGCCGAAGCATTTGAGATGGATGGTGCGCTGATCCGGGACGATCTGCGCTTTGCATACGGTGAAGGGCGCGTGATCGCGACCGGGATGATCGGCAACCGTGTCTTTGTAATGGTCTACACGATGCGAGGCGAGACGATGCGCGTCATCAGCCTGCGCAAAGCCAATCGCCGCGAGGTACTGAAGTATGTCAACGAAACGCAAGGTTCATATCCCGACTGATGCCGAAGACATGGCACTGACCCGCGCAGCGCAGGCCGATCGTGACAACCCGCCGCTGACGGATGCCGAGCTGGCGCGCATGCGGCCGGCGCGTGAAGTCCTGCCCCGGCTGGTCGGTGGAAAGGCAGCGCAAGCGCTGTTGCGACCCCGCGGACGTCCGGCGCTGCCGGAAGGCCAACGCAAGGTCACGCTGAACATGCGTTGCGACCGCGATGTGGTCGAAGCCTTCAAGGCAACCGGTGATGGTTGGCAGACGCGCATCAACGACGTGCTGCGTGCCTACGCGAAGTCGCACCGGATGCTGTCCAGCCGCTGACGCGGCCGTCGTTTTGCGCGTCGCGCAACACCCAATCCAGAAGTAAAAATCTTCTACTTGGCACCCGATCCATGTCTCTCTACGATGCCCTGACACGCCGCCGCCAGGCGGGCGGGCCAGGCCGGCCAAGCCGCATCCCAAGTCTTATATAAAGCAGATACGCCGGCCCGGGCCGATACCTTTTCACCGGGGGTTCGATGGACACACTGATCGGGACGGACAAGCACTTGCCGCCGCAGACCGCGGCCGGCGAGCGTGGCTTGTGGAAGAGCACCGTGGCGGCGGCCAGCCAGGCGCTGGGGGCGGCGGGGCGGATGCAGCAGGCGGTATCGCAGACCCTGAAGCTGCAGAACAAGATCCGTGCGCTGCGCGACGAGCTGCATCAGATGGAAGCCGAGCGCGATGTCTACCGCGAGCTGCACGCGCGCACGGTGGAAGAGCTGCACCAGGCCATCGACCGCAGCCCGGCGGAGATCAAGCGGCTGCGCGCCGAGACCGAGGCCATGCAGGTGCGCCATCGCGCCTACAAGCTGCTGGTGCAGCACTACATGCGCCTGGGCTCGCCGATCGATCCCGCCGTGTTTGCCGAACAGCGCAGCCGCGTGCAGCAGCACATCCTGTTCCAGCGCCGCAAGGGCATCCCGGTGGCGAATATCGTGGTCGAGGATATTGCGTTCCTGTTGCGCTGAACGGCGCGATTCGAAACCCGGCGTCAGCACACAACATCGCCAGCGCGCATTGACGCGCCCGGGCCGCGGCGGAACACTGTCGCGACCGCGCGCGCAGCCGCTGCGCCGCGGCGTTGACCTGCTCAGGGCAACGACCTGCCACCGTTCGAGGCGTCGTCTCAGGCGACGTTGTCCATCTTGTTGCTGCGCGCTGTCCCCATCGTTTCCGCCACCGGCCCCGATACAATGCCACGGGCCGGGCTTGCTCCCGTCCCCACTTCGCGCCGCTGCGCCGGCGCAGCGCAGCGATGAGTACGCTGGCGCGCCGCCTGGTGGCGGAAGGACTCGGCACCGCGCTGCTGGTGGCGATCGTGGTCGGCTCTGGCATTCGAGCCGAGCGCCTGGCAGCCGGCGATACCGCGCTCGCGCTGCTGGCGAACTCGCTCGCCACCGGCGCCGGGCTGGTGGCCTTGCTGGTGTCGCTGGGGCCCGTCTCGGGCGGGCATTTCAACCCGGTGGTGAGCTTGTCGGCGCTGGTGCAGGGCAAACTGGCCCCACGCGATGCGCTGCGCTACGTGCTGGTGCAGCTGGCGGGCGGCGTGTGCGGCGTGCTCGCGGCGCATGCCATGTTCGGCGAGCCGGCACTGGCGTGGTCGGCGCAGAGCCGCACTGGCGCCTCGATGTGGTGGAGCGAGTTCGTGGCGACCTTCGGCCTGGTCGGCGTGGGCATCGGCACGCTGCGCAGCCGCCCGCAACTGGTGCCGTTCGTGGTGGCCGGCTATATCACCGCGGGCTACTGGTTTACGTCGTCGACCTCGTTCGCCAATCCCGCGCTGACGCTGGCCTGCGCGCTGACCGATACCTTCACCGGGATCCGGCCGCAGGACGTGCCGGGCTTCGTGCTGGCGCAGATCGGCGGCGGGCTGGCGGCCACGCTGCTGTTCCACTGGCTGTTGCGCAAACCCGCCGCGGTGGCACCGGCGCCGGCCAGCACCCTGAGCGGCGCGAGTACCTGCGTGAGTACCAGCGCAACTACCAGCGCCGATTGAGCTGCACGCCGAAGATCGAGCCGCTCGGCTGCGAGGCCCACGCGTCGGCCGGCGCGGTGTAGCCGATGCCATCCACGTCGCTGGCGCGGCTGTAGGTGTAGAAGGCGCGCAGGTTGGCATTGCCGGCCGACTTGCCCAGCGTCAGCGTCGGCGCCACGGTCAGCGCGGTGCGCTGGCCGCTCACGCCGAAGCCGGACGAGATCTGGTCGTGCGACACCTCGAAGTTCAGCCGGAACTGGCTGCTGGCCACGTACGCGGGGCGCAGCCGCGTGGTAGTCCACTGCAGCGTGCCGACCGGCGAACGGTCGAACTGCAGGCTCTGCTCGACGGCGCCGCTCAGCCCCCAGCGGCTCTTCCATTCGATCGAGTCGGCGACGCGCGTGCGCGACAGCGACGGTCCCATACCGGTATAGCCGGTCATGGCATTGCGCGAACCCGAGCCGAACTGCAACCCCAGCCGGTTGGTGCCGAACAGCACGCCTTTCTGCTCGTGCAGCGCCGAAGCCCACCACGCCCCGCCGGAGTCCTCCACCAGCGGCTGCGCTTCCACCCGCGTGAAGCCGAGCTGGACCGAACCCAGTTCATTGGTGGGGATCGGCGCGGTGCGCAGCGAGTGGTAGCTGGGCAGGTTCTGTCCGTTCTGGTCGGCGCGCGCGGTGTACTGGTAGTTCAGGCCGATATCGCCAACCAGCTTGGCGTTGTCCACGCCGAAGCGCATCGCCGTGGAATTCGGCGGCAACAGCCCGGACGACATCAGGAACGGCGCGTTGTCGCGCCGGCCGGCCCACATGGTGGCGCCGTCCAGCACCGCCAGGCCGCTCACCGCCGTATAGAACTGCGGCACCAGCGCATAGGGATCGATCGCCGCCGGGCGGCCATTGACGGTAGTGGCGTCGGTGCCGCGCGCCTGCGCGATCAGCATCACCTGGGCGCCACCGTCGAGGTCCAGCACCGACTCGCGGATCCGGACCTCGCCCGCGCTGCGGCAGGCCAGCCCGCTGCCGATGCCGGTGGACAGCGCGCCGCCGGGGCAGGCACGCATGGTGGACGGGCGATCCTCGACCGCCGCGCGGCCACTGTAGCTCAGGCGCCACACGGAATCGCCCGCCGGGTCTTCGGCGGGCAGGTGGGAATGCAATACCGGCGGCGCGTCCGACGGGGTGCCGGCGTCCGCAGCGCCTTGAGCCGGGGCGGGGGACGCCTCGGCCTGGAACTCGCCAAGCCTGGGCGGGAACAGCACCAGCGGCGGTGGCGGCGGGGCCGGGGGTTCGGGCGGGCCGACGAAATCGGGATCGACCGGCGGCGGGCTCGCGGCAACGCTGGTGTCCGCCGAAGCGGGTACGGTGACGCTCGCCGCGGGCGCCACTTCGCCGGCGATCAGCGCGGCAAGCGGGTCTTCGGTGGTGGCCGGCGCGGGCGATGCTGCCGCCGGTATGCCTGGCGCCGCCACTGACGCCGTGACCGTTGCCGGCACCGCCGGCCGCGGCGCGATGCGCGGCGGCTGCAAGGCTGCCGCGGATTCGTCAGCGCCCGTCACCGGGGCACCGGTCTGCGCGCATGCCGCCAGACCCCAGGCAGCCAGCACGGCAAAGCCGAGGCGGCGCAGCGGCACGCGGCGGCCTGCGCAAGCGCCGGGCGGCTTCAGGAGGAGTCGACGAGAACAAGCGGGCAATTGGTACGGCAACGAGGCAATTCAGCGGGCAACCACGATATCCGGCAGGCAGGGCTCCGGAGGCGGGACTGTTTTTTATCAGCCGAGACCATTTGACCGCAAGCCGGGTTACAAAATCCATCACAGCGTGCGGCGTCTCACAATACGAAAAACAGCGGAAATGGCGCAATCGACTAGCGAAAACCCGCACTTGCGCGGGGCCCCGTGCCGAAAGGGCCACCGCTATAATCGGCTGGCTTGTCTTTCGGGTAAGACAGCCCTCGGCCGTGGGCGCGGTTCCAGCGTCCGGCATGCAGGGCACGCCGCCGTGCCCGTTCGCCACAGGCACTGCGCTGCGCAGGCCGCCGTACCCCGGCGGCCGGTGCGTCACGGTCCGGCGCGCGGCCTCATGCAAGCCGTGCGCCCGCATCCGAATCAATATCTATAAGAGGAGAAGTGGAGATGGAACGTCGTTCCTTTCTGTTGAAAGCGTCGGCCGTGGCTGCCACCGGGGCACTGGCCGCGTGCGGCAAGGGTGAAGAGAAGGCAGCGCCTGTCGCCGCCAGCGGCCCGGCCGCGCCGGCCGTAGTGGGCAGCAACCCCGCCGTGGAATGGCGCCTGGCCTCGAGCTTCCCCAAGTCGCTCGACACCATCTTCGGCGGCGCAGAGACGCTGTCGGCCCGGGTCCGCGAACTGACCGACGGCAAGTTCAACATCAAGGTCTTCGCCGCCGGCGAAATCGTGCCGGGCCTGCAGGTGCTGGACGCGGTGCAGAACAACACCGTGCAGATCGGCCACACCGCCGGCTACTACTACTTTGGCAAGAACCCGACGCTGTGCTTCGACACCACCGTGCCGTTCGGCCTGACCACGCGCCAGCAGAATGCCTGGATGCTGCAGGGCAACGGCATGAAGCTGATGCGCGAGTTCTTCAAGGAATACAACGTCGTCAATTTCCTGGGCGGCAACACCACCGCGCAGATGGGCGGCTGGTTCCGCAAGGAAATCAAGACCGTGGCCGACCTGCAGGGCCTGAAGTACCGCATCGCCGGGTTTGCCGGCGTGGTGCTGTCGCGCCTGGGCGTGGTGCCGCAGCAGATTGCCGGCGGCGACATCTACCCCGCGCTGGAGAAGGGCACCATCGACGCGGCCGAGTGGGTGGGCCCGTACGATGACGAGAAGCTGGGCTTCTACAAGGTGGCCCCGTACTACTACTATCCGGGCTGGTGGGAAGGCAGCGCGCAGCTGTCGTTCTACGCTTCGGCCAGCGAGTTCGAGAAGCTGCCCGCGCTTTACAAGCGCGCGCTGGAAACCGCCACTATCGAGGCGCACACCGCCATGACGGCCAAGTACGACACGGTCAACCCGCAGGCGCTGGCACGCCTGCTGGAAAACGGCGTCAAGCTGCGTCCGTTCTCCAAGGAGATCATGGAAGCGTGCTTCAAGGCGACCCAGGAGTCCTACGCCGACGAAACCGCGAAGAACCCGTCGTTCAAGAAGATCTACGACGACTGGCGCGTGTTCCGCAACAACCAGGCCGCCTGGTTCAACGTGGCCGAGCAGGGCTTCGCCCAGTTCAGCTTCGCGCGCAAGCTGTAAGCCGCGTGGCGCCCGGGCAACCGGGCCCGCCGCAAACCCCATGATCCTTCGGGAGCATGGGGTTTTTTATTGGCGGCGGCCGCACGCGGCGCGCGCCGGCGGGGATGGCGCGGCCCCGGTAGAATCGCCGGCATCGATCGGAAAACCTTATGCAACTCGGCATTCTCTACGCCCTGCTGGCGTACCTCATCTGGGGCCTGCTCCCGCTCTACATCAAGTCGCTGCCCGGTATCGCCCCCATGGAGATCCTGCTGCACCGGATGGTGTGGTCGCTGGTCTTCCTGGGCCTGATCCTGGCCTGGCGCCGCCAGTGGGCGTGGCTGGGCCAGGTGGTCAGGGACCGGCGCCTGTTGCTGTCGTTTGCCGCCAGCGCGGCGCTGCTGTGCGCCAACTGGTTCCTCTATATATGGGCGGTGTCGGCCAACCGCGTGGTCGACGCCAGCCTGGGGTATTTCATCAATCCGCTGTTCAGCGTGCTGCTCGGCGTGGTGTTCCTGCATGAGCGCCTGCGCCGGCTGCAATGGCTGGCGATCGCAGTGGCGGCGGCCGGCGTGGCCTGGCTGACGATGGCGGCAGGGCAGCTGCCGTGGATCGCGCTGGGCCTGGCCGCCAGCTTTGGCGGTTACGGGCTGCTGCGCAAGACCGGTGCGCTGGGCGCGCTGGAAGGGCTGTCGCTGGAAACGCTGCTGCTGTTCCCGCTGGCCGCGGCGGCGCTGGGCTGGCTGTTCGCCACCGGCCAGGACAGCTTTACCCACGCAGCGCCGGGTACGCAGTGGCTGCTGTTGCTGGCCGGGCCGGTGACGGCGGTGCCACTGCTGTTCTTCGCCGCCGGCGCGCGGCGCATTCCGCTGTCGCTGCTGGGCCTGCTGCAGTACACCGGTCCGACCCTGCAACTGCTGCTCGGCGTGTGGCTGTGGCACGAGCCGTTCCCGGCGCAGAAGCAGGTGGGGTACGCGCTGATCTGGCTGTCGCTGGCCTTGTATGCGGCCGAAGGGCTGTGGATGAATGCACGGCAGAAGCCCGCCGGCATTCAATCGATCAATGAGACTGCATGAAAATCAATATCGGCTATCCATCCCACGGATAATCCGCCGCTAGCCGCTTCCCATCCCGGCCTCCATGTCCGCCCCGCCTGACGCCATTGCCGCGGTCCAGCGCAAGATCATCCATTGCGACTGCGACTGCTTCTACGCCTCGGTTGAAATGCGCGACGACCCGTCGCTGCGCGGCCGGCCGATGGCCGTGGGCGGCGCGCCCGACCGGCGCGGGGTGATCGCCACCTGCAACTACGAGGCGCGCGCCTACGGCGTGCGTTCGGCGATGGCATCGGCGCAGGCGCTCAAGCGCTGTCCGGACCTGCTGATCGTGCGTCCTGCGATGGACAAGTACCGCGAGGTCTCGCGCCGCATCTTTGCGATCTACCGGGAATACACCGCACTGGTCGAGCCGCTGTCGCTGGACGAGGCCTACCTCGATGTCAGCCTGTGCACGCACCATGGCGGCAGCGCCACCCGCATCGCCGAAGAGATCCGCCAGCGCGTGCGGGAGGAAGTCGGGGTGACCGTGTCGGCCGGCGTCGGCCCCAGCAAGTTCGTCGCCAAGATCGCCAGCGACTGGAACAAGCCCGACGGCCTGTTCGTGGTCAGGCCGGCCGCGGTCGATGCCTTTGTCGCCGCGCTGCCGGTGGAGCGCATCCATGGCGTGGGCAAGGTCACCGCGGCCAAGCTGCGCCGGCTCGGGGCCGAGACCTGCGGCGACCTGCGGCCGTGGTCGCCGGACCGCCTGCATCGCGAGTTCGGCGTGTTCGGGGCGCGGCTGTACAAGCTGTGCCGGGGCGTCGACGAGCGCGCCGTCACGCCCGAGCGCGAGCGCAAGTCGATCAGCGTGGAAGAGACCTATGCCGACGATTTGCCCGACCTGCAGGCCTGCCTGGCCGAGCTGGAACCGCTGATCGCCTTGCTGGAGGCGCGCATTGCGCGCGCCCAGGCGCACGACACCATCGACAAGCTCACGGTAAAGCTGCGCTTCTCGGACTTCCGGCAGACCACGGTGGAATGCCGCGGCCATGCCCCGGACCGCAACGTCTATGCACGGCTGCTGGCCGAGGGCCATGCGCGCCGGGGCTTGCCGGTTCGGCTGCTGGGCGTTGGGGTGGGCACGAGCGACCGGGATACCGCGCAGCTGGAATTGTTCGACTGACCCCTTTTTATTTATACGATTTATCAGCAACGAATAAACAATCGCCCACTAATAAATCGCATCGATAAATTAATCTACTGCAGGTCGTTGCGCATCACCAGCAGCCAAGGCATATGCGAGTTGGTGACCCCGTCGAGTCGGCCCGAGTCGCCCAGCTCGATCTCTTCCATCGAGACCGATTGCTGGACGTTGCCGCCGATGGCGCGCACCACGCGCGCGGCCGGATCCACGGCGACCACGATGTCGCAATGCATCGGCGTGGTACCGAAACCGATCTCGGCGATGTCTTCGAGATAGCGGTCACGGCCGCGGCCGGCGCAGATGATGTCGCCGGGGCGGGGCATCGCGGGTACGGGCTCGATGCGGAATGCCGGGCGCGGCAGGATCCCGTCGCGGGCATCGACCACGTACATC
The DNA here is from genome assembly GCF_900094595.1 of Cupriavidus alkaliphilus. GTDB lineage: Bacteria > Pseudomonadota > Gammaproteobacteria > Burkholderiales > Burkholderiaceae > Cupriavidus > Cupriavidus alkaliphilus. The sequence goes on from NZ_FMAD01000010.1 coordinate 242,230, forward strand.
GAGTGCGACTGGCCGGTCAGGAACTGGCGCTCGTCCAGGCCCGCCTTGCGCAGCACCCATGACACAAAGACCGCCGACCAGGCCCAGGCGCCCTGCGTGACCTGCCTGCAGCTGGGCGCTTCGCCGACGATGCCCCAGTAGCGGCGCGCCAGCGTGCAGCCCAGCGGCGTGGCCTCCATGCCGGTGCCGTCCGGGAAAGAAAGGCAGCTGGCTGCCGGCGGCGGGTTGCCGTTGGTCTTGGACTCGGTGTCGGTGGTGGCCACGGCGGGCGCTGCGGCGTCGGTCGGGGACGCCGGCGGCAGTTCGGGGGGCAACTCAGATGGCAATTCCGGCGCCGGCACCGGGCTGTAGGTCACGCAAGAGCTGTCGTCGCGGCCCAGCCGCACCACCTGCCCGCCCCACCGAGCCCATTCCTGGGTGGCGATCTCGACGATGCGCTCGCGCGGCGTGGCGCCCGGGCTCGTCATCGGCCGCTCGCTATCCTGCAACGCCCGTGCCTGCGGGCGAGCCGGTTCGCTGACCGCGGTGCAGGCGCTCAGCAGCGCCAGCAGCGCGGCCGCGCAGGCAGTGCGCAGCGGCAGCGGCGGGGTGGGCGCCTGTGGAGAACGCTGTGGAATCGGCTGTGGAAAGCGTTGTGCATAACGCTGTGGAGATCTGCGGTGCTGCGGACGGGCAAGCATGTTGGCCCCACATGGCACGGCGCCCGGCATGGCGAGTTCTGGCCAAGGCTGGACGCCTGTTGGAAGACTTTGGCGCGCCATCGCCCAGGCGCGCAGCGGGCGATGCGGCGGATACTGCAGGATATTCAGATCACGACTGTGGATAACGTCCCCCGCCTGGCGCGCGCCTGCGCCCTCGGGCACCGGGGCGGCGGCATGGCGGGGTCAGGCAATGCCGGGCTCTGCAGTGCAGCCCGTCAGGATCACTGGTTGACAGCGTCCTTGAACTTCTGGCCAGCCTTGAACTTCACGGTCTTGGCGGCTTCGACCTTGATTTCTTCACCGGTACGCGGGTTGCGCGCCATGCGCTCGCCACGCTCGCCCTTGCTGAACGTGCCAAAGCCGATGAGGCTCAGCGTGTCACCCTTGGCCACTGCGTCCATGATGGCCGACAGGGTCACGTTGAGTGCCTGTTCCGCCTTGGCCTTGGTCAGACCGTCCACCCCGGCTGCGATAGCGTCGATCAGTTCGGTTTTCGTCATGCTTCACTCCGTATCGAGTTGATAAAACACAGGCGTCCCAATGCCGGGCGGCCAGGCTGGCACCGCTCCGGCAAAGACGCCGCGGGCCACATGATACCGTGTCGGACAAGGCGCACCGGGAACAGATTGTTACCTGGCAGTTTCCGCGAGGCCGCGCCAGCACGGGGCTGGAGGCAAATCGACGTTGCAGGAGAGGAGTCCGCTGTCGGCGGAATAGCGGCGTAAATGGCAAATGCGCGGCGAATGCGGTACGTCTGCCGACTGGGCTGCCGCGATTGGCGTGGCACGGTATACCCGCGTGCCAGGCGCCTTCAGAAGGCCGCTGACAGCCCTGAGATCCGTTGCCGGGGTCTGGGCACCCTCGCGCTCTTGAACGGACTGGAGACGCCCTACGGGCTGCAACGCAGCCAACTGCACTATGGTGCATGTGTTGATCAGCGCCACGGCCAGCCTCGCCAGGCGTTATTCGGCGCGTGCATGGGGCCCTCGGCATCGCACTGAACGGTGATCAGCCGCCATCCGCGTATACCGCAGCGATTACGGTCTTGCCGCCCGGTATACGTCGCCGGTATACGCACCGCCCGAACGGGCAAACAGAAAGTCTCTCGCAAACTCGCCGTTTACGCCTGTCGCTTTTCGGACGATGCCCGGGGACCCGGATCGTTCTTTCGGTTTACCTTTTTCTTTCATGTATACAGATAGTAGTAGTAGGTAAACACCCGCAGCCGCTGTGGAAAACCCCGTAAACATCTTTGCCTTCAAGGGTTTACGTAAACGAGAAGTGGTCTCATCGAATGTTGGCCGAGGTGGAAGACTCAGCCCAATGGATGAGGTGCGAGCCGAACCCCCTCCGACTTATGCCCGAGGCATCCCCACGCCAGCCCCAGGCAGCCCACACCCAATCCGCGTGCTTGTCCACAGATCGGGGCGCGGTTATCCACATGTCGGGTGGTAAACGGTCGCGACGTATACCGGTTGCGGCCACCGGGTGAGGTAGGGCGTATACGTCTGTTTGGGCCGGTTGCTGATGTGTTGCTACGTATACGTGTCGCGGCCGCCCCGGTATCATCCCCGATCGCGCGGGGCGGCCGGCACCGGCCACCCAGGCACAACAGGCGAAAGCACGGACAGGCAAATGGCGGACAAGGCAAAGCGCAAGGCAGCGGGCGAGGGCAGCAAGAAAACGGCGAGCGACCGGATCGAGGTGCGCCAGTCAGGCGTGCACGGCAAGGGCGTCTATGCCATCGCGCCGATTGCCGAGGGCGAGCGCGTGATCGAGTACAAGGGCGAGCACATCTCGTGGAAGAAGGCGCTTGAGCGCCATCCGCACGATCCCAGCGACCCCAACCACACCTTCTATTTCAGCCTGGACGACGGCAGCGTCATCGACGCCAAGTACGGCGGCAATCGCGCGCGCTGGATCAACCACGCCTGCGAGCCCAACTGCGAGGCGCGCGAAAAGAAGGGCCGCGTCTTTATCCACGCGCTGCGCGACATTGCCCAGGGCGAGGAGCTGTTCTATGACTACGGCCTGGTGATCGACGCGCGCTATACCGCCAAGCTGAAGAAGGAATTCGAGTGCCGTTGCGGCAGCCCGCAATGCCGCGGCACCATGCTGGCGCCGAAGGAAAAGAAAAAGAAGGCCAAATAAGGCCGCCGCCCGCGCAGCAGCGGGTTCAGGCCACCGACCCTGCCGGCTCGCAGGGGATCCGGATCACGAAGCGCATCACCGCGCGCCGCTCGGGCGTGCTTTCCGTGGCGGTGGCTTGTGTCGCCGTGCCCGGAGCGGGCGGCACGTCCTCGATGCGGATGGTGCCGTGGTGCAGGGTCACGATCTCATGCACGATGGCCAGCCCCAGGCCGGCGCCGCCGGCCTGGTCCGCGCGGCCGCCGCCCGGCTCCGGGGCGCGGTCGCCGCGGAAGAAGCGCTTGAACACTTCCTCGCGCCGCTGCGGCGGGATGCCGGGGCCGTTGTCTTCGACCATCACTACCGCCATGCCGCGGTGGCCCATGGCCTCGCCGCCGGCGCGCACCGTGATGCGCCCGCCCGAGGGCACGTATTTCACCGCATTGTCGATCAGGTTGGACAGCGCCTCGCGCATCAGCAGCCGGTTGCCGCGCACCACTGCCGGCGCGCTGCCGGTGAAGGTGGGGCCGGGCAGGATCTCGAAGCCCAGGTCGATGCGGCGCGCCAGCGCCTGCGGCACCCATTCGGCGCCGGTCTCAAAGGCCAGCTCGGCCAGGTCGAAGTGCTCCACCGGCCCCAGCCGCTCCAGCGACAGCCCGGGCTCGGCCCGCGCCAGGGACAGTAGCTGGTTGGACAGGCGTACCGCGCGGTCGGCCGCGGTCTGCACCTCGCGCAGCGCATGGCGGGCGACTTCCAGCGAATCGGCGGTCTGTGCCCGGTCGGCATGCAGCTTGACCGCAGTCAGGGGTGTGCGCAGCTGGTGCGCGGCATCGGCAATGAACTTGCGTTGCGCGTCGAGCGCATCGCGCAGCCGCGCCAGCAGCGCGTTCAGGCCGCGGATCAGCGGCGCAACCTCGGCCGGCACCTGGGTTTCGTCCAGCGCCGCCAGCGAGCGCGCGGTCTGGCGGTTGAGCTTGTCGGCCAGGATCTGCAGCGGCACCAGTTCTTCCTTGAGCACGTGCGACAGGATCAGGCTGCCGACCAGCAGCAGCAGGATCAGCGGCACCGACACCGACAGCAGGATCTCGTTGGCGGCGGTCTCGCGCCGGTCCAGCAGTTCCGCCACTTCCACCACGATGGGCCCGCGCGCGGGCTTGCCGGCCTCGCTGGTGCCAAGCTCGTCGACCGCGGCGCTGGGCAGCATCACTGGCAGCCGCACCGCGCGCACCTGGCGTCCGCTGAACCAGGCGTAGAACAGCCGCGCATCGTGCAGCGAGGTCTGGCCGGTGCCATAGCCCAGCCAGGTATCCATGCCGCCGATCAGGCCGTCGGGACCGTGGATGCGCCAGTAGATGCGATCGGTGCCCTCGGCCTCGACCAGCGTCTGCGCAATCATCGGGATGTCCTGCTCCAGCCGCGGGCCGGCAATGCGGATCTGCTGGGCGATGTTGTTGGCCACGCCGTACAGCGCCCGGTCGAACACCTGCGTGGTGTAGTGCGCCGCCAGCCAGTAAGACAGCGAGCCGCTGGTCAGCACCAGCGCAAACAGCGGCGTGGCCAGCGCGCGCAGCAGGTGCACGCGCAGGCTGATATTGGAGCCGGAGCGGGCGGCCTGGCGCGTCGCCGCGGGCGCAGCGTCGGCGCCAGCCGCGGCGGAAGACGGGGGCACGTTCCGCGTTGCGATGCGGGAGGCGGTGCGCCAGGAAACTCGGGAGGAGGTGCGGGAGCGGGGCCACATTGCCAGCTAGTCCGAAGGACAGGGCCGCGTGTGGGATAACCGCGGCGGCCGGAGCGGCTTCATTGTCCGGCGCGGATCTGCAGCAGGTAGCCGAAGCCGCGCACGGTAACGATCTCGACGTCGCTGTCCTCGAGCTTCTTGCGCACGCGGTGCACGTAGACCTCGATCGCGGTGTCGCCGACGGTATCGCCGCCCTCGCCGGCGGGGTGGGCAAAGGTGGCCAGGTGGTCCTGCAGCTGGGCCTTGCTGACCACGCGGCCCTGGCGCTGCAGCAACAGCTCCAGCACCGCGAACTCGCGCGGCGACAGCTCCAGCGGACGCGCGTCGATAAACATGCGGCGGTCGTTGCCCGACAGCCGCAGGCGGCCCAGGCGCACGTCGCGCTCGGGCGCGGCCTCGCCATGCTGGCTGCGGCGCAGCAGCACGCGCACGCGCGCTTCCAGCTCGGGCAGGGCGAAGGGTTTGATCAGGTAGTCGTCGGCGCCGGCGTTCAGGCCCGAGAGCTTGTCTTCGAGCTCGTCGCGCGCGGTCAGGATGATGACGGGGGTGGTGCGGTTGCGGGCGCGGTAGCGCGCCAGCAGGGTCATGCCGTCGATGCCGGGCAGGCCCAGGTCAAGGATGACCAGGTCATGCTGCTCGCGCAGCAGGTGTTCGGTGGCATAGACGCCGTCGTGGACGACGCGTACCTGGTGGCCGGCGCGGGACAGGCCGGCTTCGACGCCGCTGGCAATCTGGCGGTCGTCCTCGATCAGCAGGATACGCATGGCGGCAGCTCGGGAAGGACGTTGGGCATGGCTGGCAGAGAAAGGCCGCACAGCGCACACGGCGGTGCGGGCCTGCCGCAGATTGTACTAGGCGCCGCCCCCGGCTTCCTTACGGTTAGCCTACAGCCACCGCCGCGGCCCGCCGGTCAGTTGGTCACCGCGTCGGCGGCGCGCTCGATGAAGTGGGCCAGGTCGATGTCGCGCTGGGTCAGGCCGTTGGCGTCGTGCGTCGACAGCGTGATGTCGACCCGGTTGTAGACGTTGAACCATTCCGGGTGGTGGTCGGCCTTCTCGGCCTGGATCGCCACGCGCGTCATGAAGCCGAAGGCGGCGTTGAAGTCGTGGAAGGTAAAGCGCTTGAAGATCGCATCGCGGTCGGCGACGGTGGTCCAGCCGGGCAGTTCGGCGAGCAGCGTGGCACGGGCTTGCGGGGACAGAGGGGTCATGGTGGGCTCGATCTGGTTCTTGGACAAAACGAAGGTCGCGCAGTGCGGAGAAGGCACCATGCGGACAGCCGGCCCGCCCGCGCCGTGGCGGCGGGCATGCCGGCATTGTTTCACAAAGTGGGGATTGGGGCAGCGGGGGGCAGGCCCGCGCCGGGGTCGAGCGCGCGCGCCGCGTCAGATGTCTTCGGTATCGGCCCAGCCTTCGCGGGTGCCGGCGTTGAGCACCTGGTCGCCCTCGGCGATGTCGCCCGCGCCCAGCGTCGGCTGCGCGCGCAGCGCTTCGTACAGCGGCGCGAAATCCGGGCGGGTGGCGTCGAACAGTTGCTCGAAGCTGTCGATCACGAAATAGGTCTTCTGGAAGGTGTCGATGCGGTAGCGCGTGCGCATGATGCGGCGCACGTCGAAGCCGATCCGGTTGGGGCTGGCCGAGTCCAGGCTGTAGATCGACTCGCCCTGGCTCGACAAGATGCCGGCGCCATAGATGCGCAGCCCTTGCGGGGTGCGGATCAGGCCGAATTCGACGGTGTACCAGTACAGCCGCGACAGCATTTCCAGCGCGCCCAGCCCCGCCGCTTTCAGGCCGCCCTTGCCGTAGGCTTCCATATAGTCGGCAAAGACCGGGTTGATCAGCAGCGGCACATGGCCGAACACATCGTGGAAGCAGTCCGGCTCCTGCAGGTAGTCGAGTTGCTCGGGCTTGCGCATCCACCAGCTGGCCGGGAAGCGGCGGTTGGCCAGGTGCTCGAAGAAGACCTCGTCGGGCACCAGGCCGGGCACGGCCACGACCTGCCAGCCGGTGGCGCGCATCAGGGTCTCGTTGAGCTGGTCGAAATCCGGCACGCGGTCCTTTTCCATGCCCAGCGTGGCCAGCCCCTGCAGGAATTCGTCGCTGACGCGGCCGCGCAGCATCTCGGCCTGGCGCTCGTACAGCTTGCGCCAGATGGCGTGGTCGATGCTGGTGTAGCGGTGCACCGGCTGGGCAATGGTGAAGTCCGGGCGCAGTTCCTGGCCGGACAGCAGGCCGGCGTCGAACTGTTCCTTGAGTTTGTCGGTCAGGGTGCCCTGAAAGGCGCCGGGGGCTTCGGTGGCCATGGCGATGGACATATTGCTGGTGTCTCCTTGGAATGCGCGCTGGCTGCGTCGGCGCCAGCATGGATGCGGATTTACTGCGTAGTTTAGGCGCCAGAAGCCGCAATCTGTCCGCATAGTCCGCTCGATTTAGCTGGATCATGCATATAATGCGCATTCATAGATTCGGATATGCGGGATTTGTGTATGGCGGCCCATAGTGTTTCCCTCGATGCGTATGACCTGGCCCTGCTGACCGCGCTGCAGGCCGACGGCCGCACCACGCACCAGCAGCTGGCCGAGCGCGTGCACCTGTCGCCCAGCCAGGTCGGACGCCGGCTGGCGCGGCTGGAAGCCGACGGGGTCATCACCGGCTACCGCGTCAGCCTGTCGTCGCAGGCGCTGGGGCTGGGCGTGGTGGTCTTTGTCAGCGTCAAGCTGGCGCATCACGGCGACACCATCATCGAGCGCTTCCGCGAAGAGATCCTGCTGCTGGAAGAGGTGCAGGAGTGCTATTCCGTCGCCGGCGAGGCCGACTACCTGATCCGCGTGGTGGTGCCGGACCTGCCCACCCTGGCCGAATTCACCATGAAGCGGCTGATGCGCGTGCCCGGCGTCGAAAGCGTCCGGTCGAATATCGTGCTGACCGCGATCAAGTGCGAGGGGCCGCTGCCGCTGTCGCACCTGCGCTGAAACGCTTGCCGCAGCGCGTTGCCGGTGCGTGCCGGTCTTGCGCTCTTGTGGCGTGCGTGTCACCCTCGCCGGGTGCCGCAAACGTGGCGGGAACGGAGGATGGCAGGATGAAGGGAATCGTCGCCCGAGCCGATCGGGGTCTTGGCAGTTCGCTACAGCAATCGCACCTGGCGCGGGCCTCTGCGACGGTGGCGTTGGCGGCCGCGCTGGCCAGTCTGGCCGGCGGCGCACTGGCCGCGCAGGTGAGCCGTTTCTCGCCGGAAGGCACGGTGGGCCAGGTGCGGCAGGTGGCGATCCGCTTCGACGAAGCCATGGTGCCGATGGGCGATGTCCAGGCCACGGCGCCCGCGGCGGTTTCCTGTACCGGCGCCAGCACCAGCGGCCAGGCCCGCTGGATCGACGCCAGGAACTGGGTCTACGACTTCGCCGGCGACCTGCCGCCCGGCGTGCGCTGCACCGTGCGCATGCGCGCCGGGCTGCGCAGCGAGGCCGGCAATGCTTATGCCGGCAAGGCGGAATACCGCTTCGAGACCGGCGGCCCGACCGTGGTCTCGAGCCGGCCCTCCGGCGGCGAGATCGAGGAAGACCAGGTCTTCGCGCTGCGCTTCAACGGCGCCGCCACCGCGGCCTCGCTGCGCGAGCACGCGTGGTGCCAGGCGCAGGGGCTGGGCGAGCGTATTCCGGTGCGGCTGCTGGCCGGCAAGGAGCGCGAGACCGTGCTCGAGGCGATCCGCTGGGACCGCCTCGCCAAGCCGGCGCCCGACGCCGTGCACCTGCTTGCGTGCCAGCAGCGGCTGCCCGCCGCGGCGCGCGTGCAGCTGGTACTGGGCGCCGGCATTGCCACGCCGTCCGGCGTAGCCACGCGCGAGGAACGCCGCTTCGACTACACCGTGCGCGAACCGTTTACCGCGAGCTTCAGCTGCGAGCGCGAACATGCGCAGTCGCCCTGCACGCCGCTGCGGCCGATGACGGTGACGTTTTCCGCGCCGGTGCCGCGCAAGCTGGCCGAGAGCGTGGTGCTGAAGACGCCGTCGGGTCCGCGCGCGCCGCAGTTTGACCCCGACCTGGCGCCCGACGCCAGCGTCAGCGCGCTCACCTTTGCCGCGCCGTTCGCCGAGAAGGCGCAGTTCACCATCGAAGTGCCGCGCAAGCTGCAGGACGACAGCGGCCGCGCGCTGGCCAATGCCGACCTGTTCCCGCTCAAGGTGGTCACGGCCGCGATGCCGCCGCTGGCCAAGTTTGCCGCGGCCCCGTTCGGCGTGGTGGAGCGCTTCGGCGAGCTGCCGCGCGGCAAGCCGGCGCAAGACTACCCGCCGCTGCTGCCGGTCACGCTGCGCAATGTCGAAGCCGACCTTGCCGTGCGCGGCGTGCAGGCCCGGGCCGGCACCGTGATGAAGCTGCGCGTCGACGACGATGCCGCCGTGATGCAGTGGCTGGGCCTGGTGCGCCGCCTGCACGAGGCCAGCTACACGCGCGGCGAGCTCGACGCCGTGCTGGCGGGCCGCTCGCCGTACCGCGTCAACAATCCGCGCAACGCGGTGTCGATCGAAACCCGTTCGGTGTCGCTGCTCGAGCGGGCCGCGGGCGTGCAGAAGCTGGCGGTGCCCAAGCCTTCGGGCGATGCGCCGCGGCCGTTCGAGGTGGTCGGCATCCCGTTGCCGGAGCCGGGCTTCCATGTGGTCGAGATCGCCTCGCCGATGCTGGGCGAGGCGCTGCTGGGCAAGCGCGCGCCGATGTACGTGCGCACCGCGGCGCTGGTCACCAACCTGGGCGTGCATTTCAAGCTGGGCCGCAGCAGCGGCAACGAGGATGACGGCAGCCGCAGCGGGGTGGCCTGGGTCACCGCGCTGGACGACGGCAAGCCGGTGCGCGACGCCGCGGTGGCGGTGCGCGACTGCAGCGGGCGCCTGCTGGGCGAAGGCCGTACCGATGCCAGCGGCGTGGCACGCTTTGCCAAACTCGCCGCGGCACCCGAGAGCGCGTGCGACCAGAATGGCCTGTCGGGCTATTTCGTTTCCGCCCGCATCGCGGCCACGCACCCGCAGGCGCGTGGCAAGGCCGACATGGCCTTCGTGATGTCGGACTGGAACCGCGGCATCGAGAGCTGGCGCTTCAACGTGCCGACCGACACCAGCGCCACGCCCACGGTGCGCGCCCACACCATCTTCGACCGCACCCTGTTGCGCGCCGGCGAAACCGTGTCGATGAAGCACCTGATCCGCGCCGAGACCGCGCAGGGCTTTGCCTTGCCGCCGGCGAGCCGTCCGTTGCCCGCGCGCGTGACTATCCGCCATGAAGGCAGCGGCCAGAGCTACGAGCTGCCGCTGCAATGGCGCCAGACCGCGACCGGGGGGCGCAGCGCGGAAAGCACCTTCCAGGTGCCCGCGGCGGCCAAGCTCGGGGTCTATACGGTCGAGCTGGAGACGCAGAAGGGCGAGGGCGCCCAGGACGACGGCGGCGCGCGCAGTTACACCAGCGGCAGCTTCCGGGTCGAGGCCTTCCGCCTGCCGGTGCTGGCCGGCACGCTGCAGGCGGCAGGCAAGGCCGGGGCCGTGGTGGCACCGGCCGAACTGCCGGTCGGGGTCGAGATCCACTATCTGTCCGGCGGCGGCGCGGCCGGGCTGCCGGTGCGCGTGTCCGCGCTGCTGCGCGACAAACACGTGAGCTTCCCCGGCTATGACGAGTTCTCGTTCAACCCTCCGCGCGCGCAGCGCGAAAGCGGCGGCGACGAAGAGATGGACGAAGACCAGCAGGGCGATGCGAGTGCCGACGGCCAGCAGCTGGTCGCCGACAAGCTGCCGCTGACGCTGGACAAGAACGGCAATGGCAGCGTGACGCTGCGCAAGCTGCCCAAGACCGACGCGCCGCGCGACCTGGTGCTCGAGGCCGGCTTTGCCGATCCCAACGGCGAGATCCAGACCCTGCGCCAGACCGTGCCGGTATGGCCGGCGGCGGTGGTGGCCGGCATCCGTACCGACGACTGGGTCTCGGTCAAGCAGAAGCTGGTGGTGCATGGCGTGGTGCTCGACGTCAACGGCAAGCCGGTGGCGGATGCGCCGGTCAAGGTCAATGCGCGCGCGCGCATCACCACCTCGGCGCGCAAGCGCGTGGTGGGCGGCTTCTACCGCTATGACAACCGCACCGAGACGCGCGAGCTCGGCACCGTGTGCGAAACCCGCACCGATGCGCAGGGGCGCGCGCGCTGCGAGGTGGCGCTGGAGCAGGCCGGCCAGATCGAACTGGTGGCGAATGCGCGCGACAAGGACGGCCGCACCGCGCAGGCCGCCACGACGGTGTGGGTCACGCGTCAGGGCGAGCTGTGGTTCGGCGGCGAGAACCATGACCGCATCGACTTGCTGCCGGAGAAGAAGTCCTACGCGCCGGGTGACACCGCGGTGTTCCAGGTGCGCATGCCGTTTCGCCACGCCACCGCGCTGGTGGCGGTGGAGCGTGAAGGCATCTACCAGACCCAGGTGGTGGAGCTGCACGGCAGCGATCCGACCGTGCGCGTGCAGGTGAAGCCGGAGTGGGGACCCAACGTCTACGTGTCGGTGCTGGCCCTGCGCGGGCGCTTGCACGAGGTGCCGTGGTATTCGTTCTTCACCTGGGGCTGGCGCCAGCCGGGCGAGTGGTGGCGCGCGTTCCGCAGCGAAGGGCGCGAGTATGCGGCGCCCACCGCGCTGGTCGATTTGTCCAAGCCGGCTTTCCGGCTGGGGCTGGCCGAGATCCGCGTCGGCAACGCCGGCCACCGGCTCGACGTCGCCGTGACCCCCGACAAGACTAGCTATCCGGTGCGCGGCAAGGCGCGCGTGGCGATCCAGGTGAAGCTGCCCGACGGCAAGCCCGCCGCCAACGGCGAAGTGGCGCTGGCCGCGGTGGACCAGGCGCTGCTGGAACTGATGCCCAATACCAGCTGGGACCTGCTCGACGCGATGCTGCAGCGGCGCGGCTACGGCGTCGAAACCTCGACCGCGCAGATGGAGATCATCGGGCGCCGCCACTACGGGCGCAAGGCGGTGCCGGCAGGCGGCGGCGGCGGCAAGAGCCCCACGCGCGAACTGTTCGACACGCTGCTGCTGTGGAACCCGCGCGTGCAGCTCGACGCCGAGGGCCGGGCCAGCGTGGAGGTGCCGCTCAACGATTCGCTGACCAGCTTCCGCATCGTCGCGGTGGCGGACCTGGGGCTGGGCCGATTCGGCACCGGCAGCGCCACCATCGCCGCCACGCAAGACCTGCAAGTGATTTCCGGCCTGCCGCCGCTGGTGCGCGAGGACGACCGCTACCGCGCCATGTTCACGCTGCGCAATACCACCAAGCGTGCCATGACGGTGCAGGCCAGCGCGCGCGGCACGCTGCTCGGCAATGAATCCGGCCTGCCGGCGCAGACCGTGCAGATTCCCGCGGGCGAAGCGCGCGAGATCGGCTGGGACGTGACCGCGCCCGCGCTGCTGGCGTATGCGCGCAACGGCACCGTGATGTGGGAAGTGCAGGCCAGCGAGCAGGGCACGGGGAGCGCCGCTGACCGGATCAAGGTGTCGCAGCAGATCGTGCCGGCGGTGCCGGTCACGGTGCAGCAGGCCACGCTGGCGCAGGTGGCGCCGTCGCTGTCGATCCCGCTCAAGGCGCCGCCGGGCGCGCTGGCCGATCCGGCCGGCAAGGTGCGCGGCGGCGTGCAGGTCAACTTCCAGTCGTCGCTGGCGGGCGGCATGCCGGGCGTGCGCGAGTGGTTCCGCAACTACCCGTTCACGTGCCTGGAGCAGCGCGCCTCGAAAGCCATCGGCCTGAACGACAGCGCCGCGTGGGACGCGCTGATGGCGCAGTTGCCGTCCTACCTCGATGCCAACGGCCTGGCCTCGTACTTCCCGCTGAACAGCGACAGCGACTACGGCAGCGAAGTGCTGACCGCCTACCTGCTGGCGGTGACCGATGAAGCCGCGCGCGCCGGACAGGCGCTGCGCATTCCCGACGCGCAGCGCGCGCAGATGGAGCGCGGCCTGGCGGACTTCGTCGAAGGCCGCATCCGCCGCGACAGCTGGTCGCCGGTGGGCGGCACGCAGTATCTGGAGGTGCGCAAGCTGGCCGCGCTCGAGGCGCTGTCGCGCACCGGCCACGCGCAGGCGCGCATGCTGGGATCGATCCAGATCCTGCCGGCGCAATGGCCGACCTCCGCGTTGCTGGACTGGACCCTGCTGCTGACGCGCGTGCAGGACATCCCGCAGCGCGAGCAGCGCCTGGCCGAGGCGCAGCAGCTGCTGCGCTCGCGCCTGACGGTGCAGGGCACGCGCCTGGCGTTCTCCACCGAGCGCAACGACAACTGGTGGTGGATGATGGCCGGCGGCGACGTGAATGCCGCGCGCCTGCTGGCGCTGGCGTCGGAGCTGCCGGGCTGGAAGGACGATGCGCCGCAACTGGCCACCGGGCTGCTCGGACGCCAGGTGCATGGCGCCTGGGGCACCACCACCGCCAATGCCTGGGGCATGCTGGCGGTAACGCGCTTTGCGCAGGCGTTCGAGAAGACGCCGGTGGCCGGCACTACGCGCGCCAGCATCAGCCATGCCGCCGACGCCACGCGGAGTTTCGACTGGGCGCGCGCGCAGCGCAGCGACGGCGTGGCGCAGGGCAGCGTCGACCTGCCGTGGCCGGCCGCTGCCGAGGGCGGCACGCTGCAGGTGGAACAGGCCGGCGCGGGCCAGCCGTGGGCCACGGTACGCGCCATGGCGGCGGTGCCGGTGACCGCGCCGCTGGCCGCGGGCTACCGCATCCAGCGCACCGTGACGCCGCAGGAGCAGGCGGTGCCTGGCAAGTGGTCGCGCGGCGACGTCTATCGCGTCAAGCTGGAGATCGATGCGCAGGCCGACATGACCTGGGTGGTGGTCAGCGATCCGGTACCCGCCGGCGCCACCATCCTGGGCAGCGGCCTGGGTCGCGACTCGGCCATCGCCACGCGCGGCGAGCGGCGTCAGGGCGCGGCGTGGCCGGCCTATGTCGAGCGCACGCCGCAGGCCTATCGCGAGTACTTCGGCTACCTGCCCAAGGGCAAGGTGTCGGTCGAATACACGGTGCGGCTGAACAATGCCGGCGACTTCGCGCTGCCGCCCACGCGGGTCGAGGCGATGTACGCGCCCGACGTGTTCGGCGTGGCGCCTAATGCGCGGCTGGCAGTGGGGGCACGCCCATGAGCTGGCTGGCGATGATGATGCCGGCGCGCGTGCGCGAGTGGTGGCTCGCGGGCGCGATGGCTGGCCTCATCTACGGCGCGCTCCTGGTGCAGGTGGCGCTGGACCTTCCCGAGGGCGCGCCGCTGACCGGGCATATCGCCATGCAGCCGGCGTGGAAAACGGCGATGGCGGTGCTGCTGGCGCGCGCCGCGTGGTTCCATCGCGTCCCCGGCGAGCGCCGCTGGCTGGTCACGGCGCTGCTGTGCTCGGCGCTGGGGGATTTCCTGCTGGCGCTGCCGACGCTGTCATTCTCATTCGTGGGCGGGCTCGGCGCCTTCCTGCTGGCGCACCTGGCCTACCTGCGCCTGCTGGTGCCGCTGGCGGGCGACACCCGCGCGCACCGGCTGATTGCCTGCGGCGCCATGCTCGGCGTGGCGGGCACCATGCTGGGCCGCTTCTGGCCCAACCTCGGCACGCTCGCCGTGCCGGTGACGCTGTATGTGGGCGTGCTTGCCGCGATGGTGTGCAGCGCGCTGGTGGCGCGCCTGCCGACGCCGCTGGCGGCGCTGGGGGCGCTGTGCTTTGCCGCGTCGGACATGATGATCGGCATTGCGCGCTTCCTGGTGCCATTCGAATCGTTCCAGCTGGGCATCTGGTGGACCTACGCCGCGGCGCAGGTGCTGCTGGTGGCCGGGCTGGTATCGGGACGCACGCAGCCATGACGCGGCGCCTGGCTCTGGTCGCGATGGCGGTGGCGCTGGCCTGGCCCGCGCCGGCCGCGGCCTTGCCCAGCTTCGCGCAGGTGCGCGCCGACTGGCGCAGCGCCGACGTGGTGGTGCTGGACCGCGACGGCGAGCCGGTGGGCCGCGTGCGCGACGACTTCCGCGCGCGCCGCGGCGACTGGGTAGCGCTGGCCGACACCTCGCCGGCGCTGCGCACCGCCATCGTGCTGTCGGAGGACCGGCGCTTCTACGCGCATAGCGGCGTCGACTGGCAGGGTGTAGCCGCGGCGGCCTGGGCCAATTTGTGGAACACGCGCACGCGCGGGGCTTCCACGCTGACGATGCAGCTGGCCGGCCTGCTCGATGAAGACCTGCGCCGCCCGGGCGCGCCCGGGCAGGGCCGCAGCCTGACGCAGAAGCTGGGGCAGGCGGCCGGTGCCGCGGTGCTGGAACGCAGCTGGAGCAAGGACCAGATCCTGGAGGCCTACCTCAACCTGGTGCCGTTCCGCGGCGAACTGGTGGGCCTGTCGGCGATGTCGCAGGTGCTGTTCGGCAAATACCCCGAGGGGCTCGATGCGCGCGAATCGGCGCTGGCGGTGGCGCTGGTGCGCGCGCCCAATGCGCGCGCGGCGCAGGTGGCCAGCCGTGCCTGCGGCATCCTGCGCGAGATGCGCCTGCCGCGCGAATGCGACGGCCTCGAAGGCTTTGCGCAACTGGCGCTGCTGCGCACCGGCCCGGTGGCGCAGCGCGCCGCGGCGGCAACGCCGTCGGCGGGGTTCAGGCAGCTGGCGCCGCACCTGTCGCGGCACCTGGTCAGCGAGACCCGTACGCAGCTGGCAGCCGGCGCCGCCTTGCCCGCGCGCATCGCATCGACGCTCGACGCCCGCCTGCAACGCGCTGCCGTGGCCAGCCTGGACCGCCACCTGCGCGAACTGGCCGGTCGCAATGTCGAGGACGGCGCGGTGGTGGTGATCGACAACGCCAGCGGCGACGTGCTGGCCTACGTCGGCTCGTCCGGCGCGCTGTCCGGCGCCGCGCAGGTCGACCACGCGGCTGCGCTGCGCCAGGCGGGATCGACGCTCAAGCCTTTCCTGTATGAGCAGGCGCTGGAAGAGAAGCGGCTGACCGCGGCCTCTCTGCTCGATGACCGGCCGGTGAACCTGCCGGTCGGCGGCGGGCTCTACGTGCCGCAGAACTACGACCACCGCTATGCCGGCTGGGTCAGCCTGCGCGCGTCGCTGGCGGCATCGCTGAACGTGCCGGCGGTGCGCACGCTGGTGATGGTGACCCCGCACCGCTTCCACAAGCGCCTGGTGGCGCTGGGACTGCCGCTGACCGAGGCGGGCGACTACTACGGCTACAGCCTGGCGCTGGGCAGCGCGGATGTGTCGCTGCTGGCGCTGACCAATGCCTACCGCGCGCTCGCCAATGGCGGCAGCTACGCGCCGCCGCGTTTGCGGCAAGGCGCGCCGGCCGTGCCGGCAACACGCGTGATGCAAGCCGGCGCAAGCTACGTGATCGCCGACATCCTGTCCGACCGCCATGCCCGCGCCCGCACCTTCGGCCTTGACAGCCCGCTCACCACGCGCTTCTGGACCGCGGTGAAGACCGGCACCAGCAAGGACATGCGCGACAACTGGTGCATCGGCTGGTCGCAGCACTACACCGTGGGCGTGTGGGTCGGCAATGCCAGCGGCGCCAGCATGCGCGACGTGTCCGGGGTGTCGGGCGCGGCCCCGGTGTGGCACGACGTGATGGAAGTCCTGCACCAGGCGCGCGCCAGCCTCGCGCCCGCGATGCCCGCCGGGGTGGAGCGCGTGGCGCTGCGCTTCGACGACGGGCTGGAGCCCGCGCGCGATGAAGTGTTCCTGGCGGGCACCGCGGTCCGGCACGTCGGCGTGGCGGCGCCCGCGGCGCGCCCGGGCGCGCCCATGATCGCCACGCCGGCCGACGGTACCGTGTTTGCGCTGGATCCCGACATGCCGCCGGCCGCGCAGCGGGTGTGGTTCCATGCGCAGGGCGTAGCCGGCCAGTCGGCACGCGCGGTCAGCTGGCGCATGGACGGCAAGCCGCTGGGGCGGGGCGGCGAGGTGGCATGGCTGCCCTGGCCCGGGCGCCACCGGGTGGAGCTGCTCGATGCCGCCGGCAAGGTGGTGGACCGCATCGCCATCGAAGTGCGCGGCGCTTCGGTGCGCGCGCCCCTACCCGCGGCCCGGCACTGAGGCCCGTATCGAAGTGTTCGGACCCGCGCCGCGGCCAACGCCGGTGGCCGTGGGCAATAATGGCGCTTCGCCATCTCCCGCAGGAGCCCGCGCATGTCCCTCGTTGCCCTCGATGCCGCCGCCACCGCGGCGCGCCTGCCGTATCCCGAACTGGCGCAAGCCATTGCCGACATGCTGTCCGAACTGCGCGACGGCACCGCCATGGCGCCGCCGCGCATCGCGCTGCCGGTCGGCGACGCGCAGCAGGGCGCGGGCACGTTGCTGGTCATGCCCGCGCGCAATCGCCGGCTGGTGATGACCAAGAACATCACCGTGCATCCCGGCAACCCGCAGCGCGGCCTGCCCAGCATCCTCGGTGAAGTGGTGGTGGCCGATGCGCATACCGGGGCGCGCATCGCCATGCTCGACGGTCCCACCGTCACCGGGCGGCGCACCGCGGCGGTGTCGCTGCTGGCGGCGCAGCGCTTTGCCGCGCGTCCCGATGGCGAGCTGCTGATCGTCGGCGCGGGCGTGCAGGCGCTGACGCACCTGGAGGCCTTCGTCGCCGGCCTGGGCGTGCGCCGGCTGTGGCTGCATTCGCGCACGCGCGACAAGGCCGAGGCGCTGGCCGCGCATGCGCGCACGCTGTGGGTGGAAGCGCAGGTGGCCGAGTCGGTCGCGGCGGTATTGCCGCGCGTGTCGATGGTGGTCACGGTGACGTCGAGCCGCAGCCCGGTGCTGCCGGACCTGGACAGCGGCCTCTGGCGCGACCATCACTTCATTGCCGCGGTCGGCGCGTTCCGGCCCGACATGTGCGAACTGCCGCCGGCGCTGTGCCATGCCGCCGCGGACCATGGGCGCCTGCTGGCCGATACCCTGTTCGGCATCGAGGACGAGGCGGGCGACCTGCTCCAGGCCGGCATCGACTGGGCCGAGGTGCAGCCGTTCGAGACCGCGATCCTGCAGGCCGACGCGATCCGCGCGCGCACCGGCAGCCCGCTGGTGTTCAAGAGCGTGGGCTATGCGCTATGGGACCTGGCCGCGTGCGTGCTCGCCAGCCGCGCCTGATCAGCGCTCGCGGTCGCGCTCGCGCAGCCAGTCGGCGAACAGTTCGCGCGCCGGCGCCAGGAAGGCGGCGATCGGTTCGCTGCGGTCGCTGGCGTACCAGTGGCAGTAGCAGCCGTGGATGGTGGCGATCATCAGGCGCGCCATCGGCGCGGGCAGCGGTCGGCCGGGGGCCGACAGCGCGGCCACCAGGTCTTGCACGTGGCTATCCCAGCTGCGGCGGATTTCCTCGCGCACGCTGGCCGGCACGCTGCCGGAGAACAGCAGGGCCAGCACCACGCCCTTGGCTTCGGGGTTGGCGGTGAGATAGTCGGCGACGCCGTCGAAGCTGTTCTCGAGCCGCCGCGCCGCGGTCCTGCCGTGGTGGGGCTCGGCGCCCAACGCCTCGCCGATCTGGCGGAACAGGCTGGTGGCGGCCTCCGCCAGCAGCATCTCCTTGCTGCCGAAATGCCAGAGCAGGCTGCTCTTGGCGACGCCGGCCTCGGCCGAAATCTGGTCGAGCGTCACCTCGGCGTAGCCATGCGCGCTGATCAGCCCGCGCGTGACCGCGAGCACGCGTTCGCGGGTTTCCAGCCCGCGCCGGTTCTTGGCGACCGGCGCGGAGGGGATGGGGGCGGCGCGTTCGGCGGACTGGCGGGTCGGTGGCATGGATGGGGGCGGCAGAAAGTGGGGCGGCAGAAAGTGGAGCGGCAGAAAGTGGAGCGGCAAAAGGTGGAGCGGGACAAGGCGTCGGCGGCCGGGCTCTATTTGACAGTAGACGAGGTCTGCCAGCAAACTCCTGAATTGTACTGAACGTTCAGCACAATGACATAAGCGCTGCCGGCCGCGTGCCTGCGCCGGGCGCAGGATCCAGGAGACCAAGATGCCGAATCCGACTGCCTTTGCCGCCGCCGCCGCGCTGGCCGCCGCCTTGAGCCTTGCCGGGACTGCCGGTGCCGCCCCCGCCCCCGCCGCCGGCGCCGGCAAGCCCGCCACCGATGCCACCGCCCGTGCCAATGCTGCCGTACTGCAGCAGCTCCCGTTCCAGGACCGGCGCGACTTCGACTCGGCGCGCCGTGGCTTTATCGGCACGCTCGACAAGACCGAGATCCGCGACGCCAGGGGCAACGTGGTGTGGACACTGGAGCCTTACGATTTCCTCAAGCCGGAGACCGCACCCGCCACGGTCAATCCCAGCCTCTGGCGCCAGGCCCGGCTCAACCTGCACCACGGCCTGTTCCAGGTGACCGACCGCATCTACCAGGTGCGCGGCTTCGATATCGCCAACATGACCATCATCGAGGGCGATACCGGCCTGATCGTGATCGACCCGCTGACCGCGGCGGAAACCTCGCGCGCGGGCCTCGAGCTTTACTTCAGGCACCGGCCGAAGAAGCCGGTGGTGGCGGTGATCTACACCCACAGCCATGGCGACCACTTCGGCGGCGTCAAGGGCGTCATCAGCGAGGACGATGTCAAGGCCGGCAGGGTCAGGGTGCTGGCGCCGGAAGGCTTTATGGAAGAAGCCGTCAGCGAGAACGTCTTCGCCGGAAACGCCATGAGCCGCCGCGCGCAGTACATGTATGGCTTCAACCTGCCGCGCTCGGCCACCGGCCAGGTGGACGTGGGGCTGGGCAAGGCGGTCGCGCATGGCACGCTGACGCTGATCCCGCCGACCGACCTGATTCACAAGACCGGCGACACCCGCACCATCGACGGCGTGCAGATCGAATTCCTGATGGCGCCCGGCACCGAGGCCCCGGCCGAGATGCTGATGTACTTCCCGCAATGGCAGGCCTTGTGCGCCGCCGAAGACGCCACCCACAACCTGCACAACCTCTACACCATCCGCGGCGCCCAGGTGCGCGACGCCAACCAGTGGTGGCGCGCGCTGGACGAGACCATCGACCGTTTCGGCGCCCGCACCGAGGTGCTGTTCGCCCAGCACCACTGGCCCACCTGGGGCCGCCAGGAGATCGTCACTTACCTGGGCAAGCAGCGCGACGGCTACAAGTACATCCACGACCAGTCGCTGCGGCTGGCCAACCTCGGCTACGTGCCGGCCGAGATCGCCGAGCGCGTGAAGCTGCCGCCCTCGCTGGCGAGCGAGTGGCACCTGCGCGACTACTACGGCACCGTCAGCCACAACGCCAAGGCGGTGTACCAGCGCTACCTGGGCTGGTATGACGCCAACCCGGCCAACCTGAACCCGCTGCCGCCGGAAGAGGCGGGCAAGCGCTATGTCGAATTCATGGGCGGCGCGGCGCGCGTGCTGGAGCAGGCGCGCGCCGCCTATGCGCGCGGCGAGTACCGCTGGGTTGCCGAGGTGGTCAAGCACGTGGTCTTTGCCGACCCGTCCAACCAGGCGGCGCGGCAGCTCGAGGCCGATGCGCTGGAGCAGCTTGGCTACCAGGCGGAATCGTCGACCTGGCGCAACGCCTACCTGAGCGGCGCCGCCGAATTGCGCGCCGGCCCGCCCAAGACCGGCCGCCGCGCCGGCAGCCCGGACGTACTGCGCGCGATGACCGACACCATGTTCCTGGACTATCTGGCGATCAGCCTGAACGGCGACCGTGCCGCCGGCAAGACGCTGGCGCTGAACTGGGTACAGCCGGACACCGGCAAGCGTTTCGCGCTGACCGTGGAAAACGGCGTGTTCCGCTACAAGCCCGACGCGCAGCACGCCGCGCCGCAGGCCACCCTGACCATACCGCGCGCCGTGCTGATGGGCGTGCTGGCCGGCCAGACCACGCTGGCGGCGGAAACCCAGGCGGGCCGCGCGCGCGTCGAGGGGGACCCGCAGGCGCTGGCGGCGTGGGCCGGGCTGATGGACAAGGCCGAGCCGAACTTCGCCATCGTCACGCCCTGACGGCTTTGGCGTATGCGGGCGCGCAGCTGCTGTTGCGCGCCTGGCACCGAAAACCGCATCTATGTAAGGGTTTTTTCCGCCAGGCGACATAAACCGTTGCGTGGAGGCAGCGGATGGTGGCCGATAGTGCCGTTGCCACGCCATTTCCTCATGGTTAACCCTCCTTTTAGGGGGCAGCCTCTACGAATCCGTGTCATTGATGAAACAACCCGGCGCGGGCTCGCCGGATAATGCACGCGGCAGTTACCGAATGAGGAGTATGAGGATTATGAAATCGACCTATAAGAAGATGCTGGCCGCGGGCGCCGTGATGGCGCTGACCGGAGCCGCACACGCGCAGTCCGCGGGCAGCAATATTGTCAGCCTGGGCTGGTTCCGCGTGATGCCGAACAGCTCCGCCGATCCGCTGACCGTGGACAGCATTGGCGGCCGCCCGGTCGGCATGACCCGGCCCAACACCGGCGCGGAGATCGAGTCCGCCGACACGCTGGGCCTGGCCTTCAGCCACTACTTTACCGACAACATCTCCGGCGAGATCGTTGCGGGCATTCCACCCAAGCATGACGTCAAGGGCACCGGCAACTACGCCCAGTATGGCAAGCTGGGTTCGGTCAAGCAGTGGAGTCCGGCGCTGGTGGTCAAGTACCACTTCTTCGACGCCAAGACCAAGTTCCGTCCCTATGTCGGCATCGGCGTGAACTACACCTGGTTCACCGACGAGACCATCACCAACCAGAACTTCGTCAACCACGAGTTCGCGCCGGGCGCGCGCATGACCGCGAGCGCCAAGCCGTCGTGGAACCCGGTGTTCAATATCGGCGCCAACTACGCCATCAACGACAACTGGTTCGTCGGCCTGTCCGTGTCCTATGTGCCGGTGTCGACGCGGGCTTCGTTCACCACCCAGGCGGGGCCGGTGACGATCCAGTCGCACACCAAGATCAAGATCGATCCGGTGGTGACGTTCCTGAACGTGGGCTACCGCTTCTGAGCGCAGCACACGGCTGGCTGAAAAAAAGGGCGCCCGGGGGCGCCCTTTTTGCTGCCAAGGCGACGGCTCAGGCCACCGACCTGACCGGATAGCCGGCTTCCTCGATGGCCTCGCGCAACGCCTGCGTGTCGGCGCCGCTGTCGACGCGAACGGACTGGGCCGGCACATCCGCGCTGACGCGCGCGGCGGGGTCGACAGCGAGCACGGCACGCGTGATGGTGCCGACGCAGTGGTTGCACGTCATGCCTTCTACCTGGAACTGGATCATGCTGGAACGCTCCTGAACGGGATGGAAACGCGGCATCGGGCCGCGACAGATTCAGTGTGAACCTTGCCACGATGGGAAGCGCAAGGGGAAATTTCTGTTGTGAAGGTGGTGCTGGCGTCATCTGCAGCGGCCCTTGACCTTCCAATGATGGTAAGGTCCATGATGCTGACATCGACACTGTGGATGACTCAGAACCATGCCAGATTCCAGCGCTGTGCTCGCTCCCCAACCGGTTCGCACGGACCACCACCCGTCCGCCGACGCCATGCCCGAGTGGCGGCTGCCGGTCGAAGGCATGACCTGCGCTTCGTGCGTGGGGCGCGTCGAAAAGGCCCTGGCCAGGGTGCCGGGCGTGCGTGACGTGGCCGTCAACCTGGCTACCGAGGCCGCCACGCTGCGCGCGGCGTCCGCCGCCGTGCTGCCCGCCGCCGCGCGTGCCGTGGCCGACGCCGGCTACAGCGTGCCGCGCGACACCCTCGAACTGAATATCGCCGACATGACCTGCGCCTCGTGCGTGGCGCGGGTCGAAAAGGCGCTGCGCGCCGTGCCGGGCGTGGTCGAGGCCACCGTCAACCTGGCCACCGAGCGTGCCAGCGTGACGCTGCTGCGCGGCGCCGCCGATGCCGCGGCGCTGGTCAGCGCGGTCGCGCGTGCCGGCTATGGCGCGACGCCGGTGGCCGATGCGGTGCAGGCGGGCGCCACGGCCCAGCCCGGCCAGGCCACGCGCCCGGAGTACTGGGACGGCCCGTGGCCGGTGGCGATCTCGGCGGCGCTGTCGCTGCCGCTGGTAGCGCCGATGGTGCTGGAATGGTTCGGCGTGCACTGGATGCTGCCGGCGTGGGTGCAGTGGCTGCTGGCCACGCCGGTGCAGTTCGTGTTCGGCTGGCGCTTCTACAAGGCCGGCTGGAAGGCGGTGCGCGCTGGCGCGGGCAATATGGACCTGCTGGTGGCGCTCGGCACCACCGCCGCCTACGGGCTGTCGCTGTGGCTGATGTGGCGCACCCCGGCCGATGCCATGCCGCACCTGTACTTCGAGAGCGCGGCGGTGGTGATCACGCTGGTGCGCCTGGGCAAGTGGCTGGAGACGCGCGCCAAGCGCCAGACCGCCGATGCCATCCGCGCGCTGGCGGCGTTGCGTCCCGATACCGCGCGGGTGCGGCGCGGCGGCGTCGAGCACAGCGTGCCGCTGTCCGCCGTGACCGTCGGCGACGAAATCGTGGTGCGCCCCGGCGAGCGCATCCCGGTGGACGCCGAGGTGGTCGAAGGCACCAGCCATGCCGATGAATCGATGCTGACCGGCGAAAGCCTGCCGGTGCCCAAGCAGCCCGGCGACCGCATCACCGGCGGCGCCATCAATTTCGAAGGCCTGCTGGTGGCGCGCACCGTGGCGGTGGGCGCCGAGACCGTGCTCGCGCGCATCATCCGCATGGTCGAGCACGCGCAGGCGGCCAAGGCGCCGATCCAGCGGCTGGTCGACCGCGTCAGCGCGGTGTTCGTGCCGGTGGTGCTGGTGATTGCGCTGGTGACGGTGCTGGGCTGGGGTCTCTTTGCCGGCGACTGGGAAGCGGCGCTGCTCAATGCCGTGGCGGTGCTGGTGATCGCCTGCCCGTGCGCGCTGGGGCTGGCCACCCCCACCGCGATCATGGCCGGCACCGGCGCCGGCGCGCGCGCCGGCATCCTGATCAAGGACGCCGAGGCGCTGGAAGTCGCGCACCGGGTCGGGGTGGTGGCGTTCGACAAGACCGGCACGCTCACGGTGGGCAAGCCCGAAGTGGTGGCGCTGCATGCGGCCGATCCTGCCGACGCTGACGGCAGCGCGTTGCTGGCGCAGCTGGCCGCGCTGCAGGCCGGCAGCGAGCATCCGCTGGCGCGGGCGGTGCTGGCCGCGGCGCAGGCGCGCGGCATCGCCGTGCCGCAGGCCAGCGGTGTGCAGGCCCTGCCGGGCCGCGGCATTGCCGGCGTGGTCGGCGGCGAGGCGCTGCAGCTGGGCAGCGAGCGCCTGCGCGAGTCGCTTGGTGCGCCGGCCGGCGCGCTGGCCGCGGTGGCGGACCGGTTGCAGGCGCAAGGGCGCACCGTGTCGTGGCTGGTGCAGAGCACGCCGCCGCGCGTGGCCGGGCTGGTCGCGTTCGGCGATGCCATCAAGCCGGGCGCGCCGGCGGCGATCGCCAGGCTGCGCGCCGCCGGGGTGCGCACGGTGATGCTGACCGGCGACAACGCCGGCGCCGCGGCACGGGTGGCGCAGGCGCTGGGGCTGGATGACGTGCAGGCCGAAGTCCTGCCCGAAGACAAGGCCGCGCGTGTGCAGGCGCTGGGCCGCGATGGCGCGGTGGTGGCGATGGTGGGCGACGGCATCAACGATGCGCCCGCGCTGGCCGCGGCCGACGTGGGCATTGCCATGTCGACCGGCACCGACGTCGCCATGCATGCCGCCGGCATCACGCTGATGCGCGGCGACCCGGCGCTGGTGGCCGATGCGCTGGCGGTCTCGCACCGCACCGTGCGCAAGATCCGCCAGAACCTGTTCTGGGCCTTTTTCTATAACGTGGTGGGCATTCCGCTGGCTGCGGCCGGCATGCTCAATCCGGTGGTGGCGGGCGCGGCGATGGCGTTCTCCAGCGTCAGCGTGGTCGGCAATGCGCTGTTGCTGCGCCGCTGGCGCGCCCAGGCCGGCACCGCGCCGGCCGCTTCCGCCGCGGCCCAGGGAGGCGAGTGATGAATATCGGCGAAGCGGCGCAGGCCTCGGGCGTATCGGCCAAGATGATCCGCCACTATGAATCGATCGGGCTGGTGGCGACGCCGCCGCGCACCGAAGGCGGCTACCGCCGCTATGACGAACGCGCGGTGCATACCTTGCGCTTCGTGCGGCGTGCCCGTAATCTCGGATTTTCGCTCGATGAGATCCGCAACCTGCTGTCGCTGTGGCACGACCGCGACCGCGCTAGCGCCGACGTCAAGGCGCTGACGCTGCGGCATGTGGCCGACCTGGAGCAGCGCATCGCCGAACTGGCGGCGATGCGCGACACGCTGCGCGAGCTGGCGCGGCACTGCAGTGGCGACCACCGCCCTGACTGCCCGATCCTGGCCGACATGGCGCAGCCGGACGTGCCGGCCTGCCACGGCTAGGCGATGGTCAAGCGATGGCTTAAGCCCGGGTTGCAGCCATGGCAGGGCCGGCACATGCCGGCGCAGCGGACTCCATAACAACAACGATAGCTGGCGTCGCGCCTGGCCCGCGCGCGCCGGCAGGAGACCTGTGCAAATGGAACAGCCGATGACGGACGATCCAGCCATGGCCGGCGTTGCCAGCCCCGCCGCCGCAAGCCCGGCGGGCGCGCATGCGCCGGTGCAGAGCCGCCAGCGCATGCGCGACGGCACCGAACTATTGCTCCGTACCTGGCAACCCGACCCGGCTCGCTTTGCCGAACCGCTCGGCTCGGTGCTGCTGGTGCACGGGCTTGCCGAACACGCCGGGCGCTACCAGCATGTCGCCGATCTGCTGTGCGGCCTGGGGCTGCGCGTGCGCGCCTTCGACCTGCGCGGCCACGGCGCCAGCGGCGGCGCGCGCATGGTCGCGGACCATCCGGACGCCTACCTGAACGACCTGGCCGAGATCTACGATGCCGCGGTGCCGGGCTGGCATGAACTGCCGATCCTGCTCGGCCACAGCATGGGCGGTCTGATCGCGGCGCGCTTTGCCACCGCGCGGGTGCGACCGGTGCGCGCGCTGGTGCTGTCGTCGCCGGCGCTGGCGCTGCGGCTGTCCCGGCCGGCGCTGACGCTGCACCGCGTGCTGCTGACGCTGGCGCCGCGGCTGCGCGTGCCCAATCCGATCGATGCGCGGCACCTGTCGCATGACCCGGCGGTGGTCGCCGCCTACCGCGCCGATCCGCTGGTGCAGACCACCCTCAGCGCAGGCGTGCTGGAAGGATTTATCCGCGGCATGGCGCAGGCGCAGGCCGACGCGGCGCTGCTGGAAGCACCCACGCTGATGCTGGTAGCCGGCGCCGACCGCGTGGTCGACCCGGCCGGCAGCCGCGCCTTCTTCGACGGTGCGCCGCCCGACCTGCGCGAACAGGTCTGGTTCGACCACGGCTACCACGAGATCTTCAATGAAGCGCAGCCGCTGCGCGGCGAAGTGTTCGCGGCGCTGACCGGCTGGCTGCAGCGCCGGCTGGCCAGCCCGCAGCGCTAGGTACGGAACACCGACTCGGCGACACCGAATATCGCGGCGACCACCGGGTCGTCACGGCGCGCGGCCAGGCAGACCAGGGTCAGCTCGGTCTGCACCGAGACCCCTTCGACGATCACCAGCCCGTGCGCATGCGATTCGCGCAGCGCAATCGCATCGCGCACCAGCGACAGCCCCACGCCGGAGCGCACCAGGTCGCGCATCGACGCTTCCTGGTCGACGTGCGCCACCTTGGGCACGGTGGCGGGGTCCACGCCCGCCTGCGCGAAGTGCGCCGACAGCAGCCGGTTGTGCGCCGACTCTGGCGGTGTCCAGATCCATGGCAGCGTCGCCAGCTGCGCCCACGAGCGCAGCGCGGTGCGCTCTTTCCAGCCCTTGGGCGCGACCACGTAATACGAGAACGGTGTCAGCGTCAGTGCATGGAAGCCGGCTTCTGCCGGCTGCCCGAGGTAGAAGCCCACATCGAGCGCGCCGCTGCGTATCTGCTGCAGCACCCAGCCCGACATGCCGTGGCGCAGTTCCGTGCCGATCTGCGGATGGCGCTCGACCAGCGTGCGCAGCATGGGGCCCAGCCGCGTGAATTCCGGATCCAGGATAGTGCCGATCGCGAGTCGCCCACGCACGGTGTGATGCATGGCGTTGACGGTGTGCTGCAGGTCGCCCACGCCATCGAGGATGCGCTCGGCCAGCGGCAGCAGCGCGGCGCCGTCGGCGGTCAGCGTCAGGCCCGCCGCGGTGCGTTCGAACAGCCGGATGCGCCAGGCCGACTGCAGCGCCTTCAGCTGCAGGCTGACCGCGGGCTGGGTCAGGTGCAGGCGCTGCGCGGCACGGGTGAGGTTGCCTTCGCGCGCGACGGCAACAAAGGCGCGCAGGTGGTGGAGGTCCAAGGGGCGGGGCGAGGGTGGCGGTGGTGCGTCGCAATATTTTGCGCGGCTTATATTGCGATTGACGATAAATCATTGGACGGGGCCGCGCAACTGCACCAAGCTTGCGCTCAACCATGGCCCGAAGTCTTGTGCCGCACGCCATACGTGGCGGAGGCGGGGCGCGGCGCAGCGTGGCAGCGTCTTCACCAGACGCAAAGATCGACGGGACGGACCCGAGGCAGAATCGCTCCGGGGAACCAGCATTGAGGAGCGGAAGTGGAAGACATCCTTGCAGAGGCCAGCGCAGTGCAGGCCATCATCGGCCATAGTATCGCGGGCCGGCAGACACGCGGCGCCTCGCAGCGCCAGGCCGACGTATTCAACCCCGCCACCGGCGAAGTCGCCGCGCGCGTCGCGCTGGGCACCGCGCAGGACGTGGCCGATGCCGTCGCCGCCGCCAAGGCAGCCTTCCCGGCGTGGGCCGACACCCCGCCGCTGCGCCGCGCGCGCATCCTGTTCAAGTTCAAGGAACTGCTGGACCAGCACCACGACGATCTCGC
>NZ_FMAD01000009.1 GCF_900094595.1 Cupriavidus alkaliphilus
GCTGCAAACTTCGCTGCGCCAACCTCCCGGCCGACCCCGCAACCCTTGCTGCGCCTGCCTTGCAGGGGCCGCGTTGTGTTGCGAGGGGGCGAATAGTAAGCGAGCGCGGCGGGGTTGGCAAGGGCTTTCTAGGAAATCCCTGAAATCGACACGGATGCGCCTCTTTCGACGCTCCCGCCCGCCGCGGCAGGTACTTATAGAATGACCGTTCCGGCCCGCGGGGCCGCTCTTTAATGAGATGGGGACGTTCGATGACTATCCAAGCGACATGGAAGCCAAGCCAGGGCAACAGCATCTGCCAGCTGACCAACGGCACCGCCGAGTGGCAAGCCGATCTGGACGCTTCCGCCGGCGGCGACACCCGCTACCCGAACCCGCATGACTTGCTGGATTCGGCACTGGCTGCCTGCACCACCCTGACCCTGCAGCTGTATGCGAAACGCAAGGGCTACGCGGTCACTGACGTCCATGTTTCGGTCGGTCATGAAGAAGCCAACGGCACCTATACCATGCAGCGGGAGGTCAAGGTCAGCGGCGACCTGTCGCCCCAGATCCTCGAAGACCTGCTGCGGGTGGCCAATCGGTGCCCGGTACACAAGACCTTGTCGGGACAGTTCTCGATCCAGACCTCCATGGCATGACGTCGCACACCTCGCTCCCCCGATGGGGTTGCCACAGCAAATGAGAATCGTTAGCATTTGACTTCTCGGGTTCTGACACCACCTGAGTCAGCAAATGGGTTAGCCGGGCACGTGAATCGTGCCCGGCTTTTTTCTTTTGGGCGGGCCATGTCACGGTCCTGACCGCCAGCCGCAATACGCTACGGTGCGATCCGCCCCGTTCGACGCAACACCACCATGTGCTGTGTTGGCTGGCCCACCAAATTGCGTCCGGGAAAGGGTCAAAACGGCGGTCCCGACACACTCTGCGCCGCACCGCCGGCTTACCATGGCGAAAAGCAAAACAATAAAAGCGCTTAAATAACGAAGCGAGCGGGGGGATGCCTTGACCAACTTCATTGAAGCCTATTGCGCGCAGATACGGCTGGCGGGCGCCGGCAGCGTGATCGCGAAGCCCGTCGTGGTGGCGCGGGACAGCACCTACGCCATGCACTACGTGCCGTGCGAATACCTGAATCCGCAGGCAGCGCTGGTCCTGGTCAGCACCACGCCAGGCCATGCTCACGTGCGGCTCGCCGCCGCGGTGACCGAGGAACTGCTGCACACCCATGCGCCGGGCCGCGTAGTCCAGCGTGAGAACAAGCGGCGCGTGGAACTGGGCGGCAAGCTGGTGCGGCCCAACCTGATCCGCATGCTCGACCACTTCCGCGTGCCGGAACTGGTGGGGCTGCCACACGCCGCCGCCTTGTGGAACGATGGCTTCGAACGCCTGCAGCCGCTCACCCTGTTGCCGCATGCCACCACGCGGCGCGGCCTGGCATTCGACGGCCCGCTGGAAGAACTGCTGGACGCACCGATGCTGCGCGATGTCTTCGAGACGCAGTTCCTGGGCGCCGTGCGGCAGATGCGAACGGACGCGCTGTACATCGCATTGGGCCGCACCGCCTGGGCCGCGCTCCAGCACGCGGTCACGCGCCGGTTGCTGGCGCGCCGCCAGCTGCTGGGAATGATGCCGGTGCCGGCGCGCGCTGGCAGCATGGTGCGTTACTTCTTGCGAGAGATCGCCGCCAGCGCCCTGTCGGCCAAGGATCCGGTTCGGCATCGCGTGGACTGGCTCGATGCGGCCCACGCCGAACTGGAATCGAATGTCCGCAAACTGCGCGCCTCGGTCCGTCCGGAACCGCCTCCCGCCTACCTGATCGCGTAAGCGGACGCTCGCATTCACACTTGTGATCCATAGACCCCACGGAAGTGGGGTCTTGCGACGCCAGTTTGCGTCGATAACGTCTCCTGAGGAATTTGACACTCCTCGCATTCCCGATTTGCGGCCCCTCGCGGGCCGCGATTTTTTTGTGCTGGCCAGATTGGGCAGCGCGCCGCACTCAGGCACACGGTTTGCATTCGGTCCCACGTCTCGTATTCCGCTGATCCGCCATGACGATCACCCATGCGTTGTCCCTTGCCTTGTGTGCCACCTTGCTGCTTGCCCCGCTTTCAGCGCCGGCGCAAAGCGGCAAGCCTGGACTTGTCGTGTCAGAACGCAAGCCCGGCGGTGCGCTGCCGGCGGATTGGAAAAATTTACCGGTCGCCGAAGGCAAGGCAAGGACCGAGTACCAGCTGGTGGCCGATGGCGGCACTACGGTGTTGCGGGCACAAGCCAATAGCTCGGCGTCCGCGCTGATGCATGCGGGCAACGTGGACCTGTCGCGGACGCCCGTGGTGGCCTGGCGCTGGAAGGCAGACGGCGCGATACCCGGCGCCGACAACCGCGACGGCGCGCGCGAGGACGCGCCGGCGCGGCTGGTGTTCT
This sequence comes from Cupriavidus alkaliphilus, assembly GCF_900094595.1. Classification (GTDB taxonomy): domain Bacteria; phylum Pseudomonadota; class Gammaproteobacteria; order Burkholderiales; family Burkholderiaceae; genus Cupriavidus; species Cupriavidus alkaliphilus. Next base: position 2,431 of record NZ_FMAD01000009.1, read on the forward strand.
TCTTCGACGGCGACACTGGCAAGCTTTCGCTGGGCGAACGCGCCGCGATGCAGCTGGCCAAGACCGTGGCGGGCGAGGAACTGCCCTACGCCACGCTGATGTATGTCTGGTCGACCAGCGCCGCGCCCGGCAGCGTCATCCCCAACCCGCATACCGGCCGCGTGCAGATGATCGTGGTATCCGGCGCCGATGATGCCGGCAAATGGCAGAACCTGCGGCGCAATCTGGCGCGGGACTATGAACGCGTCTTCCACGAGCCGCCCGGACCGCTCAAGGCCTACGGCATCATGACGGACACCGACAATACCCATGCCGCCAGCCGCGCCTGGTATGGCGATATCCGCTTCCTGCCAGGTAACGCGGCGAAGGACTAGACCGGGGCGGGATGCTGCGCGAGGCTCCATCGCAGCGCAGCCGCGACCTCGGCCATCAGTGCGGCATCGTCCTTCACGGCGTGTCCAGCGGGCAGCAACGCCTCACGCACGCTGACCACCTTGTCCGCGTCATACCGCCGTTCGCTGCCGATGGCTGCCTCGAAGGCATTGGCGCGCGCATTGATCTGCTCCGGGTCGGCGCTGACCAGCAGCACCGCATGGGCCAGCACCAGGTGGCGCTGGCCGTCGGGCGCCTGCATCGCCGCTGGCGCACGCCGCCAGTACTGGGCCGTGCCGGCGATCTTGCGGGCGGCTTCGGGCGGACCCCAGGCGAGGTTGTAGCGGCCATCGCAAAAGGAGCCGGCCACCGCCTGCCAGTGGGTATCGATGCCGAGCGTCCGCAACGCGCCGCCGATCACCGCGCACAGGTGCAGGTAGACCGCATCGCTGAGCGCGCCCGGCGGCTGCCCGACAGGGTAAGCCAAGCTCAGGTTGAGGATGCCGGGCCCCTGCGGCACCAGGCCGCCGCCGGACATGCGCAGGAACACGGGGCAGCCTTGCTGCGCGAAATCGGCGCGCGCAGTCTCCAGCGCCGCGTGGCGCAGGTAGGTGCGCGGCACCACCAGCGACTGCGGCGCCTCCCACAACCGTGCCACCTGCCGGCCCTGCGCCGCGAGTTCGAGCAGCGCCAGTTCTTCCTGCAGCGGGTCACTGCCCGCGTGGGCCGGGTCGACGGGATCGACAAGTTCAAACTCAAACGGCATCGGTCGGGGAACTGCCCGGGAATGGCAATGCGCCGAGTCTAGCAACCCTAGGCGTTGAGCGCATCGAAATATGCCAGCGCCTTGGCGGCGTACATCGCGCCGGGGCCGCCTCCCATTTCGATATTGACGGCCAGCACTTCGGCCAGTTGCTCGCGGCTCGCGCGATGGCGCAGTGCCTGGCTGGTGTGGAACAGCACGCAATCGTCGCAGCCTTTCTGCACGGCGAGCGCGACCGCCACCAGTTCCTTGAGTTCGGCAGGCAGGCTGCCCTGTTGCGTGGCCGCCTTCATCACGCCGTGGAAGGCGCTCATGGTGGCGGGCTGAGCCTGGCCGAGCGCGCCGAATTGCTTGTTGATCTCGGCCAGGCGGGTCTTCAGGTCTGTGGTCATAGGGAAGTGTCCGTTAGTGGATCGCCCAAGCTGGCATCAGCCGCGCGGACGGCGCATGGTGGCGCCGTCCGCGGGCGGCATCAGCCGGCCAGGTGGGTCTTCAGCAGCGCGTTGAAGTCGTTGGCTTTCTCCATCTGGCTCATGTGGCCAGCGTCGGCGAAGACCTTGACGCTGGCACCCGGCGGCGCCGCTTCGGCATGTTCGGCGGGAATGATGCGGTCCTGGCCGCCCCACACCACCAGCACGCGCTTGCCGCTGTCGGCCAGGCGCTGGCCCGGTTGCTCGCTCTGCCGACCGCCGCCGAACAGGCCCTGCCCCAGCGCGGTCAGCGCCTCGTCGACGCCATCGAGCCGCTTGTAGCGCAACAGGTCGTCCAGCATCTGCCGGCTCACCAGCCCGGGGTCGGCGAACAGCAGCTCGACCACGGGCTTGAGCTCGCGCCGGGACTGCGCCTTGACGAAGCCATCGGTATAGTCGCTGTTGACGGCCTCGCCGAAGCCCACCGGCGACACCAGCGCCACCGACAGCACCCGCTGCGGCGCATCCACCGCCAGTTGCGCGGCCACGCCGCCGCCCATCGAATGGCCGACCACATGCGCCGCATCGATCCCGGCTTCATCCATGAAGCGCGCTACAAAGCCGGCCATCTGCGCCAGCGTCGTGCCCGCGAGCCGCGGCGACGACTGTCCGTGGCCGGGCAGGTCGAGCGCCACCACGGTGTACGCGTCGGCCAGGGGGTCGAGGTTGAACAGCCAGTTGTCCAGGTCACCGCCAAAGCCGTGGATGAAGAGCACGGTCTGGGCGCCATCGCCCTTGCGGGCATAGCGGACCCGGATGCCGTCGACCTCGGCGAACTGGTACGCGGCGGCGGCGTCCTCGTCGCCGCCGTCGTCCGCCGGCGTTTCATAAGCCGCCACGTATTCATCGATCTGCGCATCGCTCACCTCCGCAGGGGCCAGCACGCCCAGCAGCGCTTTGACCGGCAGCACGTCGCCGGCCTGCGCCACCTTGCGGCGCAGCGTGCCCGCGTCGGGCGCCTCCACCGCATTGGCGATCTTGTCGGTTTCCACGTCGAGAATCGGCATGCCCACGGTGATTTCGGTGCCTTCGTCGACCAGCCAGGCATTGACGGTGCCCTCCTTCATCGACAGGCCCCATTTAGGCATCACGATCGGGGTAATTGCAGGCGTAGCCATCAGTGCTTGCCTCCCTTCACAGTCTTGCGCGCAGCATTGACGATCTGCGCCGCACTGGGGATATACAGGTCTTCCAGCGTGGGCGAGAACGGCACCGGCGTATGCGGCGGGCATACCATCTCGATGCCGGCCTTGAGCGCACCGAAGGCCTGCTGCGCGACCTGCGCGGAGATATCGGTAGCGATATTGCAGCGCGGGCTGGCCTCGTCCACCACCACCAGGCGGCCGGTGTTCTCGACTGACTCCAGCACCGTGTCCATGTCCAGCGGCGAGAGCGTGCGCAGGTCGACGATCTCGGCCTCGATCCCTTCCTTGGCCAGCATCGCCGCCGCCTCCAGCGCGCGATGCACCATCAGCCCGTAGGTGACGATCGTCACGTCCTTGCCGTCGCGCACGATATTGGCCTCGCCGAACGGGATGGCATAGGCGCCTTCCGGGACATCGCCTTCCAGGCCATAGAGGTTCTTGTGCTCGCAGAAGATCACCGGATCGTTGTCGCGGATCGCCTGGATCAGCAGCCCCTTGGTGTCGTACGGCGTGGACGGGCACACCACCTTCAGGCCGGGGATATGCGTGAACAGCGGCGTCAGCATCTGGCTGTGCTGCGCGGCGGCGCGGAAGCCCGCGCCGACCATGGCGCGGATCACCACGGGGGTCTCGGCCTTGCCGCCGAACATGTAGCGGAACTTGGCAGCCTGGTTGAAGATCTGGTCGAAGCAAACGCCCATGAAGTCGATGAACATCAGCTCCGCGATCGGGCGCATGCCGCACGCGGCGGCGCCGATCGCGGCGCCCACGTAGGCCGATTCGGACAGCGGCGTATCCAGCAGCCGGTCGCCGTGCTTGGCATACAGGCCCTTGGTCACACCCAGCACGCCGCCCCACGCGTCCTTCTCGCCGTCCGCGCCGGCGCCACCGACGATATCCTCGCCCAGCATGATGACGCTGGGGTCACGGGTCATTTCCTGGTCGATCGCCTCGTTGATCGCCAGCTTGATGCTCAGTTTGCGAGCCATGTCTGTCTCCTGATAATTGGTTTGCGCGTGGCGGATCAGTAGCTGACGTAGACGTCGGTCAGCAGGTCTTCGGGCCCCGGCTGCGGTGCCGCCTTGGCTTCCTGCACGGCGTGCTCGATCAGCGCCGCGACTTCGCGGTCGATCGCGTCGAGTTCTTCACGTGCAACCACGCCAGCCTGCGTCACGGTGCGCCCGAACAGCTTCAGGCAATCCTTGTTGGCGCGGATGTCGTCGAGTTCGCCGGCGGCGCGGTAGGTCTGCGCATCGCCTTCGAAGTGGCCGTAGAAGCGGACCATCTTGCATTCGAGCAGCGACGGCCCGCCGCCTTCGCGCGCGCGGCGGATGACTTCGCCGGCGGCTTCGTGGACCGCGAAGAAATCGGTGCCGTCCACGGTCACACCCGGGATGCCGAAGCCCGCGGCGCGGTCGACGTAGCTGTCGACCGCGGTGCCGTAGTCGCGCGAGGTCGATTCGGCGTAGCCGTTGTTCTCGATCACGAAGATCACCGGCAGGTTCCACACCGCAGCCAGGTTCAGGCTTTCCAGGAAGGTGCCCTGGTTGGAGGCGCCGTCGCCGCAGAAGGTAATGCCGACCTCGCCCTTGCCGCGGAACTTGGCCGCCAGCGCGGCGCCGCAGATCAGCGGCGCGCCCGCGCCGAGGATGCCGTTGGCGCCCATCATGCCCTTGGACAGGTCGGCGATATGCATCGAGCCGCCCTTGCCGTTGCACGAGCCGCCCTTCTTGCCGTAGATCTCCTTCATCATCGCCACCGGGTCGACGCCCTTGGCAATGCAGTGGCCATGGCCGCGGTGCGTGCTGGCGATGCGGTCGCCGTCGTGCAGGTGGTGCAGGATGCCGACGCCAGCGGCTTCCTCGCCCGCGTACAGGTGGACGAAGCCCGGGATGTCGCCACGCGCGAAGTCCACGTGCAGGCGCTCCTCGAAATCGCGGATGGTGCGCATCTTGCGGTACACCGTCAGCAGCGTCTCCTTGTCGAGCGGCAGGGTGCCGCGCGGTTGCGCCGGATCTTGCGAAGCTCTGGCTGTCATGTCTGTCTCCTTCGTTTTCAGGTGTTGCACTTCAAGAAAAGCGGGGCATGCGCGGCCGGGCGTGCTCAGGCCAGGGCGTGCTGGGGCACGCTGCGCATCAGGTGGTGACGGGCCGCGTGGCGCATGCAAGCGGCGACGTCGATGCTGCGGAAGGCGTGGTCGTGCAGCGTGACGGTGACTTCGTCGTCCGGGCCGAAGGTCAGCTCGCGCTCGCCGTCCAGCGCGACGACGCCGCTGCGCTGGCGCACGCGATGGGGGCGCCCGTGCGCGAGCCGCTGCCAGCCAGCAATGGGCACGGTGCACATCAGGCCGGGCGCAATCGGCGCGCACAGGTTGAATTCGCCCGCGCCCGGCGCGGCCAGTTCGATTGCAAGGCCGCCGGCTTCGCGCCGCCCCACCGGCTCGAGCAAGCCGGCGATGGAGGACAGCCCGATCGCCTCGGGATCGGCAAACGAGACGTAGACCGCGGCCAGCGTGTCGGTCTTCCACAGCGCGCGCGCGCCGATAAAGTGTTCGTGCGAGATCACCGCATCGACCAGCGCAATGTCACGGCGGAAGTTGCCATTTCCGTCGCGGATAACGATGTCCAGGCGCTTGTTCGACGCCAGCGCCTGGCTGGCGGGAATGCGGCCGGTGGCATAGAGGCCGGTGGCGAGCCCCGTGACGGTGGGTTCGCGCATCTCGGGGTAGGCGTTGTTGGTGCCGGTCGACAGGCCCGCGATCGGCACCGCGCCGCACTCGCGCACCACGGCGCGATGGGTGCCGTCGCCGCCCAGCACGATGATGGCGGCGACGCCGGCATCGGCCATGCAGCGCGCGGCATGCAGCGTGTCATCGACGCGCGATGCCACCGGCATGTCGAGATACGCAACCTCGGGCAGGCTCGAGTCCGGGCCCTGGCGGTGCGCCAGGTGCCGCGCCAGCATGACGCGCAGCCCCTCGCGGTCGGGCATCATCAGCACGCGCCGCACGCCGCAGGACGACAGCGCTGCCAGCAGGCGCAGCACGATATTGACGCGGTCCGCCAGCTGCAGGCTGTTGGCGTTGGCGATCACGCGGCGGATGTCGCGCGCCGAGACCGGATTGGCGATGATGCCGACCAGCGGCGCATCGGCGAACCTTGGCTGCCCCATTGCCTGTCTCCTGTGTTGTCGTTGTGGTGACAGGCGTATTTGCAATGGCTGTGCCAGTGGCAGAAGGGCGCCGCGATGGCGGAAAACGCGCGTTGCGATGCGCCGGCTTCAGGGATAACCCGCAAAATCCGGTGAACTTCGGCTTGGGAAGCGGACCGAGCCGCCGCCGCGGCGAGACAGGTGTCACAGTACAGGTGTACGGACTGGACAACCGTATCGTGCCTGTGCCGGGCCGCCCGCGCCGATGACTTGCGGGAATACCTCGATCGCCAATATTCAATGGTGCAAGGCCACTGCCTGCGCCAGACTTCCGTCCTCGCCATGACGAGTTCGCCGGCCCCCGGCGAGAACGACGAGGAGACGAAATGGATACCCGCTGGATCGCGGTACTGGTAGAAAAATTCAGCCACAGCTTCAGTGGCTATGAACTGGAGAGCGGCACCCGCCGCTTCAGCGTGCCGCTGCCGGCATACCCCCACGAATTCGCCGTCGACCGCGCCAGGCTGCTTGGCTATGTCGGCCACTACGGCGTACAGACCTTTGCCCATCCGGGCGATGGCGGCGCTGCGGTGATCGCCGTCGACCTGGCCCGCGGCGAGCACCAGGGCATCCTGGACTGCGCGCCCTGGCACCGCATCCACGGTGTGCAGACCGACGCGCAGGGCCGCGTCTATGCGCTGAGCGAGCGCGACAACATGCTGATGGTGTTCGCGGCACCATCGGCGCGGCAGACTCCAGATCGCGCGGTGCCGTCAGGCGGCGTCAAGAGCCACTTGTTCGTGCTGTCGCGCGACGGCCAGCGCGCCTATGTCACCAGCCTGCTGTCGCACACCGTGACGCTGGTCCATCCGCACGACGGCACGCGCGCGCCGCTGGCCGCGCACGCCGGCCGGCGGCCGGAAGGCTGCTGCCTGAGCCCCGACGAATCGATGCTCTATGTCGCCAGCCGCGATGAGCACCGGATCACGCGGCTGGACGCCCACTCCCTCGCAGAATTGGGTACGGCCGATACCGGCGAGGACCCGACCCGGCTCTACTGGTCGCCCTGCAACCGGCTGATTGCACTGAACTATGGCGAGCGCAGCCTGCGCCTGTTCGACCCGTACACGCTGGTGGAACTGGCGCGGGTCGATACCGGCGCGAAGCCCATCGCACTGGCCTTCCATCCGGCCGACCCCGAGGGCGCCTGGCTGGCACTGAACGACGACAGCGTCAGCGTGCTGGACCTGCGCACGCTGGCCTTGCGCCATGCCTTTGCCACGGGCAGGGAGCCGGACGGGCTGGCCATCCTGGCGCTGCCGCAACCATAACGCCGGCACCCCGGTACAAGACACGTCGGCGCCGCCCCGGCGCACTGGCTGGCGGCGACGTCGGAGGAGACCATGACCCCATGACCATTTCCCAGCAAGCGGGCGGCGCCCGCGCGCCCGCCCTCGCTCCGCCCGCCGACATCCCGGCCCAGCGCTGGTGGCGGGTGATTCCGCCCATCCTGATGGTATGCATCGTGTCCTATATGGACCGCGTCAATATCGCCTTCGCCATGCCCGGCGGCATGAGCGACGCGCTCGGCATCGGTGCCGGCATGGCGGGCCTGGCCGGCGGCATCTTCTTTGCCGGCTATCTGTTCCTGCAGGTCCCGGGCGGCAGGCTGGCCGTGCACGGCAGCGGCCGCCGCTTCATTGCATGGTCGATGCTGGCATGGGCGGTGCTGTCGGTGCTGACCGGGCTGGTGCGCAACCCGACCGAACTGCTGATCCTGCGCTTTGCGCTGGGCGTGGCCGAGGGCGGCATGCTGCCGGTGGTGCTGACCATGGTCGGCAACTGGTTCCCCGATCACGAGCGCGGCCGCGCCAATGCGCTGGTGATTCTGTTCGTGCCGATCGCGGGCATGATTACCGCGCCGCTGTCGGGGCTGGTGATCGCCGCGCTGGACTGGCGCTGGCTGTTTATCATCGAAGGCCTGATCTCGGCGCTGTGCCTGGGCCTCTGGTGGCTGCTGGCGTGCGACCGCCCGCAAGAGGCGGGCTGGATCAGCGCGGCCGAACGCAACTACGTGCTGGCCCGGCTGCATGCGGAACAGCAGCGCACCACCACGCCCGCCAGCATGCCGGCAAGCGCGCCGGCATGCGAGGCGCCCACGCGCGCGGTGCTGGCGCGGCTGCTGGCCGATACCGTGATCTGGCGCCTGATCGGCCTGAATTTCCTCTACCAGATGGGCATCTACGGCTATACCCTGTGGCTGCCTACCATCCTCAAGAACCTCACCCATGGCGGCATGGGACAGGTCGGCCTGCTGGCCATGGTGCCCTATGTGGGCACCATGGCGGGCATTCTGCTGGTGTCGGCATGGTCGGATCGCAGCGGGCGCCGCCGCGCCTTTGTGATGTGGCCGCTGCTGGCCTTCGCCGCATGCCTGGCAGGCTCGGTCTGGTTCCATGCCAACACCTGGCTGGCCTATGCGCTGCTGGTTGGCTGCGGGGTCTGCCTGCAAGCGGCTGCAGGCGTGTTCTGGACCTTGCCGCCACGGCTGCTGGCGGCGGACGAGGCAGGCGTGGCGCGCGGCCTGATCAATGCGCTCGGCAATCTCGGCGGGTTCTGCGGGCCGTACGCGATGGGGCTGCTGATCCAGCATGTCGATGCCGGTGCCGGCGTCTACCTGCTGGCAGGCGCCCTGGTGCTGGCCGCGACCCTGGCCGCAACGCTGCCGGAGCGCTGCCGATGAGGCGCGACGCACCGTCTAGCGATGCGCCGCTGGGCATCGTCGACGCCCATCACCACCTGTGGCGGCTCGATCGCGGACACTACCCCTGGCTGCAGGACGCCTACCAGCCGGCCGGGTTTTTCCTTGGCAGCTATCAGGCGCTGCGGCAGGATTACCTCTCGACGCAATACCGGCGTGATACGCAAGACCATGGCGCGGGCCGCGTCACGGTGCTTGCCACCGTCCATGTCGAAGCCGAGCGCGACCGCGGCGAGGCAGTCGCCGAAACCGCGTGGCTGCACGAGCCGGGCTTGCCGCCGGGCATGGCTGCCGCCGTGGTGGCCTACGCGCCGTTCGGCACGCCCGGCTGTGCCGCTCTGCTGGCGCGCCAGGCGAGTTTCGCGCGGGTGCGCGGCATCCGCTGCAAGCCGCTGGTCGCGGAGCAGCCGGGCGCGTCGGTGGCCGGCAAGGCTGGCTCGATGCAGGACCAGGCCTGGCTGGATGACCTGGCGCGCCTGCCGCGGCACGGGCTGTCGTGGGATTTGCGCGTACCGTTCTGGCACCTTGGCGAGGCGGCGCAGGTGGCCGCCGCCCTGCCGGATCTGCGGATTGCACTGAACCACGCCGGCCTGCCGCTGGACCGCTCCGATGCCGGCCTGGCGCATTGGCGCCGCGGCATGGAGGCGCTCGCCGCCTGCCCCAACGTGATGGTGAAGCTTTCCGAGTTCGGGCTGCCCGGCGGCCGCTGGGACGCGGCGGGCAATCTGCGCATCGCGCGCGAGACGCTGGCCATCTTCGGGCACGAGCGCGCGATGTTTGGCAGCAATCTCCCGGTCGCGTCGCTGAGCGCCAGCTTCGGCACGGTGCTGGGCACCGTGTGCAAAGCCTTGCCGGATTCCGCGACTCGGGCCCTTGTGCTGTCGGAAAATGCCGTGCGCTTCTACCGCATTGCGCGTGCAGACATGGCGCAACTTCCTGTTTGCCGATAGGCCGATTCCGATCCGGCCGAGCTTGCGGCCGCGCCGGCCGCACGCGTGCTATAAGGGCGTGACGCCTCGCACACCGCCATGTCCGACCCACTGAACCAGTTGTCCAGCGCCGCCACGCTGCGCAAGCGCCTGCAGATGCGGCATCTGCGCCTGGTGCTGGCACTGGCCGGGCATGGCACGCTGCGCGGGGCCGCCGCCGAGATGGCGCTGACCCAGCCGGCGGCCACCAAGGCGCTGCAGGAACTGGAAGACACGGTGGGCGCGCTGCTGTTTACACGCCACGCCCGCGGCATTGCGCCGACGCTGTTCGGCGAAGCGCTGATCCGCTACGCGCGCGTGGTGCTGTCCGACCTCGATGCGCTGCGCGACGAGTTTGCCGCGGTCGCCGCGGGCGAGATCGGCAGGGTGCGGATCGGCGCCATCCTGGCCCCCGTGCCCGACCTGCTGGCCAGCGCCATCAACGGGCTGAAGGCGCGCTATCCGCACCTGCATATCTCGCTGCAGGTGGATACCAGTGACGTGCTGGTGCAGGCGCTGCGCCAGGATGGCGTCGACGTGGTGTTGGGCCGCATCCCGGCGGACGCGCTGGCGCAAGACCTGGCGTTCGAGCCGCTGTGCGAGGAGCCCTTGGCGATCGTGGCCGGCACGGCGCACCCGCAGGCCGGCAAGCGTGCCGTTCGGCTGGCGGCGCTGGCGCGCTTTCCCTGGATCATCCAGCCCGCTGCCAGCCCGATGCGGCAGATCATCGACCAGGCGTTCCGTGACGCGCGCGTGCCGCCGCCGGACGACGTCATCGAAACCTCATCGATCATGGCAACGCTGCCCTTGCTGGCCGGCAGCGAGCGTGTGGCGGTCGTGCCCGAGGCGATTGCGCGCTACTTTGCCGCGCTGGGCGCGCTGGCGATCCTGCCGGTGCCGGTGCGGGGCCGGCTGGTGCCCTATGGGCTGGTCACGCGCAAGCGCAGGGCCTCCACGCCAGGCATGCGGCTGCTTGCCGATGCGCTGCGCGCGGCCTGCGCGTGCAGCCAGCCCGGCACTAAGACTGCGCGCCGCCGTCGCGCCGGTTAGGCGACTGGATGCCGTAGCGCTCCATGCGCCGGTACAGCGTCATGCGGCTGATGCCGATCTGGCGCGCGACCGCGCTCAGGTTCCAGCCCGATGCGCGCAGGTACTGCATCAGCAGCATGCCCTCGGGGGGCAGCTGGTGCGGGTCGGATGGCGCGGGGGCGTCGTGGCCGGGATCGGATGCAGCCGGTGCGGGCGCCGGCCCGGCAACCACGGCGGCCGGAATGGCGGCGCCGGCCACCGCTTCGGGCAGGTCATGCACGTCGATGTAGCCGCCGCTGCAGACCGCGCGCGCGTACTCCAGCACGTTGCGCAGCTCACGCAGGTTGCCCGGCCAGCGGTGGCGGCGCAGCCGCTCGCTCGCCGCCGGTGACAGCGTTACCGGTTCGCCCGCGCCCTCCTGCAGCAGCTTGCGCACCAGCCAGTCCAGGTCGGTGCGGGCGCGCAACGGCGGCAGTTCGAAGCGAGCGCCGTTGAGGCGGTAGTAAAGGTCCTCGCGGAAGCGGCCTTCGGCGACCAGTTGCTCCAGGCGATGGTGCGTGGCCGAAATCACGCGCAGCCGCACCGGCACCGGGCGCGCGGCGCCCACCGGCAGCACCTCGCCCTCGGCCAGCACTCGCAGCAGACGCGACTGCAGTTCACGCGGCATGTCGCCGATCTCGTCCAGGAACAGCGTGCCGCCATCGGCCTCCTGGATCAGCCCGCGCTTGCCGCGCGAGCCGGCGCCGGAGAAGCTGTTCGGCAGGTGGCCGAACAGCTCGCTTTCGATCAGGGTCTCCGGAATCGCCGCGCAGTTCACCGCGACAAAGGGCCCAGCGCGGCGCGCGCTGGCCTGGTGCAGCGCCTTGGCGAAGAACTCCTTGCCGCTGCCGGTTTCGCCCTGGATCAGCAGGTGGATCGGTGAATCGACCAAACGCGCGGCGCGCTCCAGCTGCTGCGCCAGCGCGGCATCGCCGCCGCTGAGCGCGGCCAGCGGCGCGGGCATCGCCACCTGCGCCGGTGCCGCGGGCGCCTGCCAGCCCAGCGCGGGCGGCATCACGCTCAGGTACAGCAGGCCGCCGCTGCGGTTGAGCGCGACCAGGCGCTGCTCGCTGGGTCGCGAGTAGACATAGCGGCCCAGGTCTTCCAGCCGGGCGTCGAACAAGGTTTCGAACGGCAGCCCGAGCACGGTGGCGCCCGGCATGCCGGCCAGTTCGGTTTCCAGCATCAGGCGGGCGCGATGGTTGTGGCCGACGATGCGCCCGGCATCGTCCAGCGCCAGCAGGTATTCCGGGTTGACGTCGACGAACTCGGGCGCGACGTTCAACTTCAGGATCCAGTCGCGCCGGTGCGCGCGCAGGAAATTTGCGTTCTCGATATGCGCGGCGTAGATGCGCACCATCTGCAGCGCCAGGCCCTGGCTGTCCTTGGCCTGCGGCGAGACCAGCGCCGAGATGTCGAGGATGGCGTGCAGCCTGCCGTGCGTGTCGAACAGCGGCGCCGCGGTGCAGGTCAGCGGGATATGGGTGGCGTCGAAATGGTCGGCCTGGTGCACGGTCAGAGCCTGCCCGGTGACCAGCGCGGTGCCGACCGCGCAGGTCCCGGCGCCGCTCTCGCTCCATTCCGCGCCGAGGTAGAGGCCGGCGTGGCGCAGCGCGGCATCGGTGTGGGGGTCGCCGATATAGTCGACCGTGACGCCCTGCGCATCAGTCAGCAGCACCACGTAGCCCAGCGCCGCCACCTGCGCGTGCAGGCTCTGCAAGCCGTGGCGGGCGATGCGGGCGAAGTCGTCGATGCGTTCCTGGTGTTCGCGCAGGCGCGTCTGCGGCAGGATGCGGGCCTCCTGCATGCGCGAGGGGTCGAGCCCGTACTGGTGCACGCAGCGCCGCCATGAATTCTGGATGATCGCGTCATGCGCGATGCGCTCCGCGAGCGGGGCTGGCGGGGATAGGTAAGCGGTGGCCTGGACCACCGTCTCGATGTGCTCGCGTTGCCGCAGGTCCATCGCTGTCTCCTGTCGTCGCTGCCCCCGGCCCCGGGACATTGCATTGGGGGCGGCGGATCGGGCGGACTATGCGGGCGCGTGCCCGGGTGGCCACGCCTCTGTCTGGTGTCGGCCTTCTAATGTATCCGAGCGCCTCGGCGCTATGCAAACCAGAACCGGCAGGAAATGAAAGACAGCGGCCGGCGCACGCCGCAAGTGCGGCGTGCGTCATACCGGCAACAGCTTCAGAGCGCGGCGTTGGCCTTGAGGCTGCGCGCTGCGGCGGCTGCGATCTCGAACGATCGCAGCCGGGCCTGATGATCGTAGATCTGGCCGGTGATCATCAGCTCGTCCGGCTGCAGGTCATCGGCAAAGCGCTGCATGCCGGCACGCACGGCCTCCGGGTCGCCCACCACCGAGCAGGCCAGCGAGCGCCGGATATGGTCGGCCTCGCTCTCGTTCCAGAGCGCTTCGATATCGTCGACCGGCGGACGAAGCTGCCCCGGCGTGCCGCGCACCAGCGCCAGGAATTGTTGCTGCAGCGAGCTGAACAGCCGGCGCGCCTCGTCCCCGGTATCGGCCGCGAACACATTGAGGCCGAGCATCACGTAGGGCCGGTCCAGCGTTTCCGACGGGCGGAAGGTGCGCCGGTACAGGTCCAGCGCCTGGCGCATGAAGCCCGGCGCAAAGTGCGAAGCAAAGGCGAACGGCAGCCCCATTGCCGCGGCCAGCTGCGCGCTGAACAGGCTCGAGCCCAGCAGCCAGATCGGCACCTTCAGGCCCGCTCCCGGCACCGCGCGCAGGCGCTGGCCGGGACGCGCGTCATCGAAATAGGCCTGCAGCTCTTCCACGTCCTGCGGGAAGGTATCGGCACTGTCGCTGGCCAGGTGGCGGCGCAGCGCGCGCGCCGTGGCCTGGTCGGTGCCGGGCGCACGGCCCAGGCCCAGGTCGATGCGGCCCGGATAGAGCGAGGCCAGCGTGCCGAACTGCTCGGCGATCACCAGCGGCGAATGGTTGGGCAGCATCACGCCGCCCGAGCCCACGCGGATGCGCTGCGTGCCGTTGGCGACATAGCCGATCAGCACCGCGGTGGCGGCGCTGGCGATGCCGGGCATGTTGTGGTGCTCGGCCAGCCAGTAGCGGTGGTAGCCCAGCTGCTCGGCATGGCGCGCCAGGTCGAGCGAGTTGCGCATGGCCTGGCCGGCATCGCTGCCTTGCGGGATCGGAGCCAGGTCGAGCACCGAATAGGCGATGCCGTTGCCGGCGGGGAGAGAGTCGCGATTCATGTCGTGGTCGGGCGGGCGGCGTACGCCACACGTGCGCCGCCCGCTGCAATGCGGATGGTTCGCTATGGTAGTGAGCCTGCGCGGATCGTGCTGGCGGCGGCTTTGCGGCCCTGCGGGCGGCGTGGGTATCGCCGGGCGCAGCGGCGCCGCGGCCGGGCGCGAGGATTGAGCCGCGCGCCGCTTGCCCTTACCATTCAGCCCGATGCGAAGGAACGATCGATGACTCTCAAGACACTGGACGGCGCGCTGGCCCTGCTGACCCACTTCACCGTGCGCCAGCCCACCTGGGGCGTGCGCGAGCTGGCCAAGCACAGCGGCGTGCATTACGCCGTGGTGCACCGCGTGCTGGCCACGTTCGCCGCCAACGGCTTCCTGGTGCAGGACGCGGCCACCGGCAAGTATTCGCTGGGGCTGCGGCTGTTCGAGCTGGGGCAGGTGGTGCGCAAGAGCTTCTCGCCCGACGAGATCGTGCGCCCGGTGCTGGAGAAGCTGGCCGCGCAGAGCGGCGAGACCGTGTTCCTGTCGTGGCTCGATGGCCATGAAGGCTTGTGCGTGGCGCTGGTGCACAGCCAGCACCAGCTGCGCTTTTCGATCGAGCTGGGCGAGCGCTTTCCACTGTATGCCGGCGCGCATGCCAAGGCCATGCTGGCCTTCCAGGATGAAGCCTTCCGCGACGAGGTCTACCGCCAGGGTGTGGCGCGCATGGCGCCGCATACCACGCTGGAACGCGAACGCATCGAGCAGCAGCTGGCCGAAGTGCGCGAGCGCGGCTGGGCGCATACGCGCGAGGAAGCCGCGGCCAGCGTCGCCGGCCTGGCCCTGCCCCTATGGTCGCGCGACCGCAGCGCGGTGGTGGGCTCGGTCGCCATCGCCGGTCCGCAGCAGCGGCTGGACGATGCCGCCGTGCCGCGCCTGCTGGAGGCGTTGCGCGACGCCAGCGGCAGGCTGGAAGATGTGATCGGCTTCGTGCGCTGAGGCCGGCTCAGCGCGCGATCACGCCAGCAGCGCCTTGCCCACTTCACCGCCCAGCACGCGCTTGCCAAGCGCGTGCCCCAGGGCCCGATAGCTTTCCCATTGCGCCTCGTCGAAGAACTGGTCGCCGGTGCCTTCCTGCGGGAAGCCCGGGTGCGTGGCGCCATAGTGCCGCACGTCGGCCGGCGCCCATGACACCAGCCGCGGCTTGACCAGCACGATGCGGCAGACGCGCGCGCGCGGCGCCGCGCAGGCCGGGTCGGTGCGGTATACGTCGAGCAGCACCGCGCATTTGTCGGCGGCGCCGGCGCTGGCCGGCTGACCTGGCGCGAAATCGTCCGGCACGCCGAAGACCCGGCTCAGCACCGGATGCGTGGTGGCTGCCTCGGTATCGACGACGATCTCGAGGCCATGGTCGATGCGCGCGAGGCGGATCAGGTTGGCAAGGTCGCCGAAGCGATAGTCGGGATCGGCCCCGCAGTCGCACAGCACGATCAGCGCGACGTCCCGGCCCGGACGCAGCAGCTCGTAGACGCCGGTGTTGTCGAAATGGCCGCCGTCCGACAGGTACTGCCAGCCGCGCCGCGTGCCATGGAAGCGCGCGCTCAGCTCGCATCCCAGGTAATACTGCGTGCGGAAGATGCCGGCGGCCAGCCAGGGATGCGTGGCCCGTTCGGGATGGCGCCAGCGCTCGCCCTCGCGCCCGCCGCGGCGCGCGTAGCGGGCCGGGAACGACGGCCACCATGTACCCAGCCGCAGGTTGGCCAGCCCCAGCAGCAGCGATGTGCCGAGCGTGGTGGCCCGGCCCAGCCCGGTGGACACCGCCGCGCCCGAGATCGCGATCCAGTCGCCCACCGTCAGCGATTGCGCCAGCTTGCCCGACGACGGCCATGACAGATCCGGGCAGCACTGCCAGCCATCGACGGTAAAGCGCGCATAGGCGTCCGGCGCGATCGCGCTTGCCGCGCCCGGCTGCGGCAGGCCGGCACCGGGTGCCAGGCACAGCGGCTTGCCCTTGCGGTCGCGCTGGACCAGCTGCTCGGCCGGATCGACGGTCAGGTTCAGCGTCACGTTGATCAGGTGCAGCGGCGCCAGCACGTGCGGATCGTAGTAGGCGTTGAGGCTGAGCTGGTCGCCGGGCACGGGCTCGGCCACGCTGAAGCGCGCGCGCCGGCGCCGGTCCGCCGCCGGATCGGGATCGGGCGCGGCAAAGCGCTCGCCGTTGGAAGCGCCGAGGTAGGCGCGCGTGAGGCGCGCCGCGTAGAAGGGCTGCAGCGTGGACAAGTTCAGGAAGCCGGTAAAGCGGCCGGCGACCAGCGCCAGCACCAGCGCCACGACCGTAAGCGCGGCCAGCGCCGGCCCGGTGTAGGCCGTGCCGTACACCAGCCAGTCGACCGGCTCGCGGCCATTCCAGCGTACCCACAGCACCAGCCACGACCACAGCACGTACAGCAGCAGCGCCAGCACCGCCGCGGCCGCCCCGGCCAGCAGCGAGACCGGCAGGCGTGCCCACAGTGCGCGCCAGGCGGTCCCGGCGCTGCCCTTGCGGCCTTCATCGAACCAGCGCGCGCCGTAGCGCACCAGCCAGACCAGCACGCCCAGCGCGCTCGCAGGCAGCGCCACGCCCCACGGATGGCCGGCGGCGTGGGCATACAGGTAGGTGGTGCGCGCGACGGTATCGGCCACGCCCAACGCCGCCAGCCACAGTGTCAGCGTGACCGCGGTGCGCAGCGCACGCGTGGCGCGCACGCGATAGCCGGACACGGTGCGCGGCTCACCCTGCAGCATCACCAGGCAGGCCAGCACGCCAAGCCAGGTCAGCACGCCCAGCGCGGCAAACAGCTGCGCCGGCACCGGCCGCGCACCGATCCATTCCGACCAGTACGCAGCAGCGAGCAACAGCAGTCCCAGCAGCGTGGCCACCATCGGCGCGGGGCTGAAGAAGCGGCCCGGTGCCTGCGGCTCGGTGGCGCGCGGATAGACCAGCCAGTACGCCAGGCCGGGCGGCACCGCGCCGATCACCGCCGTGGCCAGCGGCAGCCACAGCAACGGACTCCACCAGATCGCGCATTCGCCCTGGTTGAAGGCCTGCCGCGCATCGTGGAGCAGATCCATCTCATAGCGTCCGAAGCCATACCAGGCGCCCGCCGCGCCGTGCAGCAGCAGCGTCAGCAGCGACAGCAACACCAGCAGCGCGCTGCCGATCACGTAGTGCATCGCCAGCCAGTTGCGCGCCACCAGCGCGGCGGCATAGAGGTTGTCGCCCGCACCCGTGGGCGACAGGTAGCGGCCATTCTCGCGCAGCCACGCGACCGCGCCGCGGCCGGGATCGGCGGCATAGGAGACCGAGGTGTGGATGCGGCCCGGCGGCTCGCATTGCAGCGTGTGGTAGGCGTCGGCCGCGGCCTGGACCGGCCCGGTGCCGCGGCGCAGGCGCCCGGGCACGAACAGGCTGACGAAGAAGGCGCCGAGGTAGCCGCCGCCGCTGACGGTCGACAGGTAATCGAACTGGGCCAGCAGCGAGGCCAGCCCGGGCACGGTCTGCGCCGCGGCGGCGGTGTTCGCCGCAGGCGTCTGGGGCGCGCCGCCGGGCGGGGTGGGCGCGGTCGTGTCTGCCGGCATGTCGGTGCCGGCCAGCGCCTGCATCACGCCCAGGCAGAAGGTGGCACTGCGGATGCCGCCGCCGGACAGCGCCAGCGCCCAGTTGCGCTGGCCCTCATGCGTACGCGGCGCGATGGCGAGCAGGCGGCGGCGGTGCGCGATGCGGGCCGCTTCGTCGCCGTAACCGTGGTCTTCCTCAGCCATGGGCGCCTCCCGTAGCAGTCGGCCTGCGCCAAGTATAGGCAAGGGCGCATGGTCGATATTCGCCCGGAGCACGAGGTCGACCGCGCGTTAACCCTGATTGTTCCGGATGACAGCGAGGCCTAGCATTTCTCTGTATCAGAGACGTAGTCTCTTATATAGAGACACAAGCAATTCGAAGTTCCGCTCGGCAATGCTCAAGACCCTGGACGGCGCACTGGCGCTGTTGACCCACTTCACCGTGCGCCAGCCCAGCTGGGGCGTGCGCGACCTGGCGCGCCACAGCGGCGTGCACCATGCGGTGGTGCACCGCGTGCTGGCGACCTTTGCCGCCAACGGCTTCCTGGTGCAGGACGCGCAGGGACGCTATGCGCTCGGGCTGCGCTGGATCGAACTGGGACAGGTCACGCGCAAGACCTTTTCACCGGCCGAGGTGGTGCAGCCCGCGCTCGAGGCGCTGGCGCGGGAATGCGGTGAAACCGTGTTCCTGTCGTGGCTGGACGGTGACCACGGTCTGTGCACGGACATCGCGCACAGCCAGCACCAGTTGCGCTTTTCGATCGAGGTGGGCCAACGCTTCAGCCTCGACGCGGGCGCGCATGCCAAGGCCATGCTGGCGTTCCAGCCGGAGGCGTTCCGGCGCCGGCTCTGCGGCGAGGCGCCCGGGCTGGAAGCGCGGCTGGCGCAGGTCCGCGCCGACGGCTGGGCCTACACCTGCGAAGAATCCGCCGCCACGGTGGCGGGGCTGGCGCTGCCGCTGTTCCACCGCGACAGCCAGGCGGTGGTGGGGTCGCTGGCCATCGCCGGTCCGCTGCAGCGGCTGACGCCCGAGGCGGCGCCGCGCTGGCTGCAGGCGCTGCGCACGGCGCGCAGCACCATCGGCCCGGTGGCCGGTTTCATGCGCTGAGCGCGCGCCAGGCATCACACACAACAGACAAAACCAGACAACACTACGGGGAGCGGTGGAAGACATGACCATGCCAACACAACTGAACGCGCCGATGGCGGCGCAGCCCGCGACACGGACGCGCTTCATGGAGCCCTTGCTGCTGCTGGTCTCCGTGGGGCTGTCCGTCTTCGGCGCCATGATCGGCATGCAGCTGATCGTGTCGCTGGGGATCTCGGCCAATACCTCGATCATCGGCGCGCTGATCGCGATCGTGTTCTCGCGCATCCCGCTCGAGGTCACGCGGCGCTTCCGCGTGCTGGAGCGGCAGAACCTGGTGCAGACCGCGATCTCTTCGGCCACCTTCGGCGCCGCCAACTCGCTGATGATCCCGATCGGCGTGCCGTACGCGATGGGCATGCCCGAGCTGGCCACGCCGATGCTGATCGGCGCGGTGATCGCCATGTTCGTCGACGGCGCGATGCTGTACTTCCTGTTCGGCAGCAAGATCTTCCCGGCCACCGGCACCTGGCCGGCCGGCATCGCCACCGCCGAGGCCATCTGGGCCGGCGACCGCGGCGGGCGCAAGGCGGCCTTCCTGGGCCTGGGCATCGCCGTGGGCGTGGGCGGAGCGTGGCTGGGCGTGCCGATGTCCGCGTTCGGCGCGGCCTTCCTTGGCAACCTGGCGGCGCTGACCATGTTCGGCATCGGCCTGCTGGTGCGCGGCTATTCAGTGGCGCTGACCGGCATCGATATCGCCAAGGCGTATATCCCGCACGGGCTGATGATCGGCGCGGGCATCGTCGCGCTGTTCCAGGTCGCGCATGAAATCCGCCGCGCGCGCCACGCCCCCGCGGCCGATGCGCGCACCATCGAAGTCCCGGCCGCGCGCGCCAGCCGCATCCTGTCGGGCGGCTTCCTGATCTACCTGGCGATCGCGCTGCTGATCTCGGTGCTGGCCGGCCATATCTCGGACATGTCGCTGGGCATGCTGGTGCTGTTCGTGCTGTACGCCGCCTTTGCCGCCTACGTGCACGAGCTGATCGTCGGCATCGCGGCGATGCATTCGGGCTGGTTCCCGGCCTTCGCGGTGGCGCTGATCACGCTGACCATCGGCATCCTGATCGGCTTCCCGCCGACGGCGCTGGCGGTGCTGGTGGGCTTCTCGGCAGCCACCGGTCCGGCCTTCGCCGACATGGGCTACGACCTCAAGACCGGCTACCTGCTGCGCGGCGAAGGCCGCGACATGGAGGCCGAGCTGGCCGGGCGCAAGCAGCAGTTCCTCGCTGCGATGATCGGCTTCGCGGTGGCGGCGGTGGTGGTGCTGGTGTTCCACGGCAGCTTCTTCGCACAGGGCCTGATCCCGCCGGTGGACCGCGTCTACGCGGCCTCGATCAAGGCCGGCTCGTCGGCCGAGATCGCCCGCAACCTGATGATCTGGGCCGTTCCCGGCGCGCTGCTGCAGTGGCTCGGCGGCTCGAAGCGCCAGCTCGGCATCCTGCTGTCGACCGGCATGCTGATCGCCTCGCCGCTGGCCGGCTGGGCGGTGCTGGCCGGCCTCGCGATTCGCTTCGTGCTGCAGCGCCTGCGCGGCGACAGGCACGTCGCCGAGATGAGCGCGTTTGCCGGCGGCGTGATCGCTGGCGACGCCCTGTTCAGCTTCTTCGGTTCAGTCACCAAGCTCAAGAAGTAAGCCCTACCTGCGGGCGCACGCGCTGCGCCCCTCTGTCATTTCCCGAGACGTTCCATGGATATCCAGGCAATCCGCGCCGACACCCCGCTGACGGCTTCCACCATCTATCTCGACACCGCCGCGGCCTCGATTCCGCCCGACGCCGTGCTCGACACCGTGCGCAGCTACCTGCTCGACACCGGCCATGTCGGCATCTACCTGCCGGCGTTCCGCAAGCAAACCTATGCGCGCGTGGAAGCCGTGCGCGCCACGCTGGCCGCCTGGCTGAACTGCGCGGCCGACGAGCTCGCCTTCACCAAGAACGCCACCGAAAGCATCTCGATCGCCGCGCGCGGCATCGCCTGGCAGGCCGGCGATGAAGTGCTGGTGGCCGACACCGAGATGCTGAGCAACCTGCTGCCGTGGCGCCGCCTGGAGCAATCGCACGGCATCGTGGTGAAGATGGTGGCGGCCAATGCCGAAGGGCTGCTGGCGCCCGAGGCCTTCGCCGCCGCGATCACCCCGCGCACGCGCCTGCTGACCTTCTCGCACCTGCCCAATTCCACCGGCGCGGTGCAGCCCGCGGCGCAGATCTGCGCGGTAGCGCGCCAGCACGGCGTGCTGTCGCTGGTCAACGGCGCGCAGAGCGTGGGCATGCTGCGCTCGGACGTGGCCGAGCTCGGCTGCGATTTCCTCGCCGGCTGCGGCCGCAAGGCGCTGCGCGCGACGGAAGGCTCCGGCTTCCTGTACGTGCGCCGCGAATTGATCGCTCAGGTCGAACCGATGCTGGTGGGCTGGTGGAACGGCGCCTATGACCGCGCCACCGGCGCGCTGTCGCTGGTGCCGGGCGCGAAGCGCTTTGAAGCGGGCTGCCCCATCGTGCCGGCGATCCTGGGCCTGGGCACCGCCATCGACTACGCCGCCGCGATCGGCATCGACGCCATCGAAGCGCGCGTGCGCGACCTGACCGGGTACGCGGTGGCGAAGTTTTCGTCGATCCCCGGCTTCGAGCTGTACGGCCCCGCCGACGTGGCCCACCGCATCGGCATCGTGCCCTTCAACGTGCGCGGCGTCGACCCGGCCCGCATCGTCGCCGCGCTGGAAGCGCAGCAATGCATCATCGAAGCCGGCAACTTCATGGCCGACGCCATCCTGGCGCGCTACGGCGTGTCGACCATGGCACGCGTGTCGCTGCACTACTTCAACACGCATGACGAGATCGACCGCGTCGCCGCGCTGGTGCGCGCGGCGATCGCCTGACCCCACACCTGAACCGACGGAAAGCAAGACATGACCCAACGCATCCTCCTGATGAGCAGCTCGCGCAAGGACAACCTCGGCTACCTCGAGCACGCCGGCGAGCAGATCCACACGCTGCTGAAGCATGAGCCGCGCAAGGTGCTGTTCGTGCCGTTCGCCGGCGTGACCTTCAACTTCGATACCTACGAGGGCATGGTCAAGCCGGTGTTCGAGAAGCTGGGCTATGCGCTCGAGTCGATTCATCACAGCGCCGACCCGCTGCGCGCCGTGCAGCAGGCCGACGCCATCGCGGTCGGCGGCGGCAACACCTTCGCGCTGCTCAAGCGCCTGTACGACGCCGGCATCGTCGACGCGATCCGCGCGAAGGTGCGCGCCGGCACGCCATATGTGGGCTGGAGCGCCGGCAGCAACGTCGCCTGCCCGACCATCCGCACCACCAACGACATGCCGATCGTGCAGCCGCCATCGCTGCGCGCGCTGGGCCTGGTGCCGTTCCAGATCAACCCGCACTTCATCAGCGGCAAGCCCGCCGGGCACAACGGCGAAAGCCGCGAAGAGCGGCTGGCGGAGTTCCTGCACATCAACGCGCCGGAACAGGTGTTTGCGCTGCCCGAAGGCTCGGCGCTGTATGCGGATGGCACCACCGGCACCGTGCTGGGCGAACGCAATGCGCTGTGGTTCCCGGCCGAAGGCAAGGTGGAAACCCTGCGCGAAGGCGAGCCGTTCCCGCTGTCGCAGATCACCGGGCCTGCCGGGATGCAGGACTGGCCGGGCTTCGCAGCCTGATTGTTTTCTCCCCTCTCCAATTTATGGGAGAGGGGCGGGGGTGAGGGCGGGAGTCTCCACGAAGTGAGACCCGGCGATGCTTGGCAAGCGCCGGCCCTCACCCCCGGCCCCTCTCCCGCAAGCGGGAGAGGGGAGCAAAACAGCGACACGGGCGCTCGATCAGCAGCTAGCCATCCCGGGCCGGTCAAGGCCACGACAAACAAACAAAACCTCGCCCGCGAGCCGCCCTGCGCCGCCCGCGCGGCCCCTTTTTTGCCCTTGGGAGGAGAAAACACAATGAGCCCAACCCTTCGCCACGCCGTGCGCCTGGTCTTGCCGATGATGCTGGCCCTGCCCCCCGCCGCCATGGCGCAATCCGGCGTCACGCTGTACGGCGTCATCGACACCGCGCTGACCTACCAGACCCATTCCAACCCCGCCGGCGATGCGCAGGTCGGCCTGCAGCAGGGTGGTGAAGGCTTCCTGTCCGGCAGCCGCTTCGGCCTGAAGGGCGTCGAGGACCTAGGCGGCGGCGTGAAGGCCGGCTTTGTGCTGGAGAACGGGCTGCTGGCCGATACCGGCCGGCTCGACCAGCAGGGCCAGCTGTTCGGGCGCCAGGCGTACGTGAAGATCGGCAACCAGTGGGGCGAGCTGGCGCTGGGCCGGCAGTACACCACCGCCAACACCATGCTGTATTACGTCGATCCGCTCGGCGTGGGCGCGGCCCCGTCGAATGCGTGGATGGTCTACCTGACCGGCCAGCGCTACGACAACGCCGTCAGCTATACCGGCAATTTCGGCCCGGTGTCGGTGATCGCCGAATACGCGCTGGGCGAGACCGCGGGCAACACCCGCGCGATGTCATCGATGTCGTTCGGGGTCAAGTACGCGGCCGGGCCGGTCACCGCCGTCGGCGACTTCCAGCAGACCCGCGACAGCCAGAGCCGCAACGCCAACATCTACCTGGCCGGCCTGAAGGCCGCGGTTGGCCGCGCCAGCCTGTTCGCCAACTACATCCACAGCGACCGCGACGCGGGCTTCGACGCGTCGAAGGGCGGCACCGATACGGCCACCATCACCAGCATGTCGACCGCGGCCACGCCGACCAACCGGGCGGCGATCAGCTCGGTGTTCGGCGGCAGCCGCCACGACGACTTCTTCACGCTGGGGGCAAGCTACGCCGTGACCGGCAACGTCACCCTGACCGGCAGCGTGATGCACAACCGCACCCGGGCCGACAACTTCAGCGGCAACCGCACCACCGCGTACGCGGTCGCCGGCTACGCCTTCAGCAAGCGCACCGACGCCTACCTGGCGCTGGCCTATGACCGCGTCCACGGCGACTGGTCGGGCCTGTTCGGCAACAACACCACCAGCTGGACCGGCGGCAGCGGCACGCCGCTGGACGGGCGCGACACCCAGACCACGGTGATGGTCGGCCTGCGCCACCAGTTCTGATCGATTTGTAGAACGCTTTGCCCGCGCCGCGCGGGCAGGGCAAACTTTGGAGAAAGCCATGGCCCTGCAGCAGACGCTGGTCATTCACGAAGCCCTGGACAGCCCGCACGCCAACGGCGCGGTCGTCAGCGAACTGTTCGCGCCGTACGCCGAGGCCGGCGTGTCGGTGCAAGTCACCACGGTCAACAACGCGCCGCCCGAGAACACGGCCAATACCACCGACTTCATCACCATCGTGATCCGGGGCAGCGCCGGCAAGCGCGGCGGCGGCAAGGCGCCGACGCTGGGCGTGATCGGCCGCAACGGCGCCATCGGCGCGCGTCCGGAACTGGTGGGGCTGGTGTCCGATGCCGATGGCCCGATCGGCTGCCTCGCGGTGGCGCTCAAGCTGGCGCAGATGAAGGCGCGCGGCGACCACGTGCCGGGCGACGTGATCGTGACCACGCACCTGTCGACCAATGTCTCGATGGTGCCGCACGACCCGGTGCCGTTCATGGGCATGCCGGTGTCGTCCGACACCATGAACGATTACCAGGTGCTGCCCGAAATGGATGCGATCCTGTCGATCGATGCGTCCAAGGGCAACAGCATCGTCAAGCACCGTGGCTTTGCGATCTCGCCGACGGCGATGCAAGGCTATATCCTGCGCGTGGCACCGGATCTGGTGGCAACCATGGAATCGACCACCGGCTGCCCGGCGGTGACCTTCCCGATCTCGCTGCAGGACATCACGCCGTACCACAACGGCCTGTACCACTTCAACAGCATCATGCAGCCGCACGTGGCCACGCAGGCGCCGGTGGTGGGCGTGGCGGTGACGGCGCAATCGGTGGTGTCGGGCAGCGCGACCTCGGCCAACCATGAGGTCGACATCGCCGAGGCAGCGCGCTTCTGCGTCGAAGTGTCCAAGCGCTTTGGCGCCGGCAAGTGCCAGTTCTTCAACGCCGCCGAGTGGGAGAAGATGCGCGCGATCTACCCTGACCTGTCGGTGTTCCAGACCGCGGGCAAGCGCTGAAGCTTGCGGCTCAGCCTGCCCTCGCCTGGCCCGGCCCGGGATGGGTGACGGCGGGCGGCACGGTTTCGCCGTGCCGCCGCTTCCATTCGTCGAAGCCGCCGGCCAGCGCCCAGGTCCTGGGATAGCCGGCCACGCGCAAGCGTTCGGCCAGCAGCGCCGCCGACATCTCGTTCGGACAGGCGCAATACACCACGATGTCCGCCTCGGCGGGCGCCACGCCGAGCGCGTCGAGGCTGTCGAGCGCGCCCTGCATGTCGAGCACCATCGAGCCGGGGATGCGCTCCATCGGCACGTCGCCGTGGGCGCGCACATCGATCACGACCGGCAGCGCGCCAGCCAGCCGGCGCGATTCGAGCTCATCCACGCTCATGCGCGGCACGCGTTTCGTAATACGCAGCAGCCGCAGGCGGCGCCACGAACGCCATGCCAGGAACACCAGGAAGGCCCCCACCACCGCCGCCAGCGCCATATGGCCGTAGGTGCTGAAGCCCTCCAGAATGGCATCGATAAAGTCGCTGAACACCACGCCGATCAGCAGGCCGCTGCCGGCCCACACCAGCGCGCCGAGCGCGTCGTAGAACAGGAATACCGGCAGCGGCGTGCCGGTCATGCCGGCCATCGCGGTCGACAGCGCGCCGGCGCCCGGCAGCAGCTTGGCGACCACCAGCGAGCGCGGCCCCACGCGCAGGTACAGCGATTGGGTCTGGCGGATGCAGGAATCGGGCGAGATCGAAACCTTGCAGATGGTGCGCAGCATCGGCTGGCCCAGCCGGCGCCCGGCGAAGTACCAGCCGGTGTCGGCAATCAGGCAAGCCACGATGACCGCCGCCAGCACCGCGCCGATCGACGGTCCGGTCTCCTGCACGCCCAGCGCGCCGGCGACGAACAGCATCGGATAGGCTGGCACCGGCAGGCCGGCCTGCTCGACCAGTACGTTCAGGAACACCAGCAACAGCCCGTGGTTTTCCAGCAAGGCCTGTAACTCTCCCACCGCGCTCTCCCCTTTTTGTTCAGGACGCCAGTGTGCCAGCCGGCGCAGGCCCGTGGCGCGGCAGCTTTGCATGGTCGATTCAAATTCGCTGAGTGGACCACTCAGCACTCGACTTACGTTGTCCGACAACATGTCGCTGTGCGCTTGCGCACAGGGTGCAGTTGGGGCCCGGCAGAGCCCCGCAATGTGATGCAGTCCACCCTCATCCGCAATTCGTGGCGCGCCCGAGGACGCTACACGGCCCAACTCCCGGTTAACCCGCGGTACGCCCGCACCCTATTGCCTTCGCCCATTCGTTGTCGTACGATGACTGATAACTCGACTGGCCTGCCGCGCAGCAAGTCAGCCGCCTCTGCCACCCGGGCCATCGGCCCGCCCTGGAATTGCCGCAATGCTCGCACCCAACGAACTCAAGCAAATCGTCTCCGAAGGCCTGCTGTCCTTCCCCATCACCGACTTCGACGCCCAGGGCGACTTCGCGCCGAAGTCCTACGCCGCCCGCCTCGAGTGGCTGGCCCCCTACGGCGCCACCGCCTTGTTCGCGGCCGGCGGCACGGGCGAATTCTTCTCGCTGACGCCGCAGGACTACTCGGCCGTAGTCGACACCGCGGTGCGCACCTGCGCCGGCAAGGTGCCGATCCTGGCCGGTGCCGGCGGCCCGACCCGCACCGCCATCGCCTACGCGCAGGAAGCCCAGCGCCTTGGCGCCGCCGGCGTGCTGCTGCTGCCGCACTACCTGACCGAAGCCAGCCAGGACGGCATTGCCGCCCACGTGGAAGAAGTCTGCAAGGCGGTCGATATCGGCGTGATCGTCTACAACCGCGCCAATTCCAGGCTCAACGCCGACCAGCTGGCCGGCCTGGCCGCGCGCTGCCCCAACCTGATCGGCTTCAAGGACGGCGTGGGCGACATCGAGGCCATGGTCAGCATCCGCCGCAAGCTGGGCGACCGCTTCTCCTACCTGGGCGGCCTGCCCACCGCCGAGGTTTATGCCGCCGCCTACAAGGCGCTGGGCGTGCCGGTGTATTCGTCGGCGGTGTTCAACTTCATCCCGAAGACGGCGATGGACTTCTACCGCGCCATCGCCGCGGACGACCACGACACCGTGGGCCGCCTGATCGACGACTTCTTCCTGCCCTACCTCGCCATCCGCAACCGCAAGGCCGGCTATGCGGTCAGCATCGTCAAGGCGGGCGCGCGCCTGGTGGGCCGCGACGGCGGTCCGGTGCGCGCGCCGCTGACCGACCTGACCGGCGAGGAAATGGAGATGCTGGGCGCGCTGATCAACAAGCTCGGTCCGCAGTAACCAGCACGCGGATGGCGAGCGCGCCGTCCCATGCCTTGCATTCCGACCAGCCGGCCGCGGGGCGCATGCCCTCCGGCCGGTTTCCCCGTTCCAAACGCTGACAAGGATCCTTCCATGCAAATCACCGGCGACATGCTGATCGGCGCGCAAGCCGTGCGCGGCACCGAAGCGACGCTGCAGGCGATCAACCCCACCACGGGCGCCGCCATCGGCCCTGACTTCCACGGCGGCGGCGAAGCCGAGGTCGAGCGCGCCTGCGCGCTGGCCGAAGCCGCCTTCGACACTTACCGCAATACCACGCCCGAACAGCGCGCGGCCTTCCTCGAGGCCATCGCCGCGGGCATCGAGGCGCTCGGCGACACGCTGGTCGAACGCGCCCACCTGGAGAGCGCGCTGCCGATCGCGCGCCTGCAGGGCGAGCGCGGCCGCACCGCCGGCCAGCTGCGCCTGTTCGCCACCGTGCTGCGCGAAGGCCGCTGGCAGCAGGCCACCTTCGACCCCGCGCTGCCCGAGCGCACCCCGCCGCGCCCGGACCTGCGCATGCAGCGCATCGCCATCGGCCCGGTTGCGGTGTTCGGCGCCAGCAACTTCCCGCTGGCCTTCTCCGTAGCGGGCGGCGACACCGCCGCAGCGCTGGCGGCGGGCTGCCCGGTCGTGGTCAAGGCGCACCCGGCGCACCTGGGCACCTCCGAGCTGGTCGGGCGCGTGATCCAGCAGGCGGTGCGCGACGCCGGCCTGCCCGAAGGCGTGTTCTCGCTGCTGGTGGGCGCGGGCAATGCCATCGGCACGGCGCTGGTGTCGCATCCGGCGATCCAGGCGGTGGGCTTCACCGGCTCGCGCGCCGGCGGCATGGCGCTGATGCGCGCCGCCAACGCGCGCCCGCAACCGATCCCGGTGTACGCCGAGATGAGCAGCATCAACCCGGTGTTCCTGCTGCCCGCCGCGCTCGACGCGCGCGGCGAGGAGATCGGCCGCCAGCTGGTCGAATCGCTGGTGCTCGGGGTCGGCCAGTTCTGCACCAACCCCGGACTGGTGATCGGCATCGAAGGTCCCGCCCTCGACAAGTTCCGCGCGGCGGCGCTCGGCGCGCTGCAAGGCAAGCCGGCGGCGACGATGCTGACCCCCGGCATCCATGCCGCGTATCAGCAGGGTGTGGCCCAGCTGGCATCGCTCGACGGCTTGCAGCGCATCGGCAACGGCGTGGACGCCAGCGGCGCAAACCAGGCCCGCCCGGAAATGTTCGAAACCACTGCCGCGCAGTTCCTGGCGGACCACCGCATGCAGGCCGAGGTGTTCGGCCCGTCGACAGTGCTGGTGGTGTGCCGCGATATGGAAGAGATGCTGACCGTGGCACGCCAGCTCGAAGGCCAGCTGACAGCAACGATGCAGCTCGACGACGCCGACCACGCGGCCGCGCAGCGCCTGCTGCCGGTGCTGGAACGCAAGGCCGGGCGCGTGCTGTGCAACGGCTATCCCACCGGCGTCGAGGTGGCGTACGCGATGGTGCATGGCGGGCCGTTCCCGGCGACTTCGGATGCGCGTACGACTTCGGTGGGTGCGACGGCGATCGATCGCTTCCTGCGCCCGGTCTGCTACCAGAACCTGCCGCAGGGACTGCTGCCGGCGGCGCTGCGGAAGTAACGAGAGACGATGCGATGCGGCCCCGCCTGGTGCGGGGCTTTTTGCTTTCTGGAAACGCCCAAGGGCTTCTCCGATTTCCGGCTGCGTACTCCCTCTCCCGCAAGCGGGAGAAGGGAGAAAACCATCGCCGCTTCCAGCCCCCCAAAAGAAAACGGCCCGCACTGACCATGCGGGCCGTTCCATCACCACCATCCTCGTCAAGCTTCCAGCTTGATCCCCGCCTGCTTCACCACCCCCGCCCAGCGCGATTGCTCGGCGACGAAGAACTTGCCGGTTTCTCCCGGCGTCATCGTCACCACTTCGGCGCCCTGCGCCACCAGCTGGGCGCGCAGATCCGGCGCGCGGATGATGCGGATCAGCTCGGCGCTGATGCGTGCCACCATCGCGTCGGGCATGCTGGCCGGGGCCATCACGCCCTGCCAGGTGCCCGACTCGAAGTTCGGCACGCCTTGCTCGGCGATGGTCGGCACGTTCTGCAGCAGCGGCATGCGCGTGCGCTTGGATTGCGCGATCAGCTTGAGCTTGCCCGACTGCACATGAGGCAGCGTGGCGAGCATGCCGTTCATCAGCACCTGGGCGCTGCCGCCGACGGTATCGGCGATAGCCTGCGAGCCGCCCTTGTACGGCACGTATTGCCACTTGGCACCGGTGGCCTGCTCCACCGCCACGCCGGCCAGGTGCGGTGCGCTGCCGATGGCGGTCACGGCGAAGTTGAGCTGGCTGCGCTGCGACAGCGCCACCAGTTCCTTCACGCTGCTCACCTGCACCGACGGATGCACCACCAGCAGGTGCGGCGAATACGCCAGCATCGACACCGGCTTCAGGTCCTTGGCGATGTTGAAGGTCAGCTTGGTGTAGACCGACGGGCTGATGGCCAGCGCGCCGATATCGCACAGCAGCAGCGTGTGGTTGTCGGTGGCCTGCGCGACCAGCGCCGCGCCGACGTTGCCGTTGGCGCCGGGGCGGTTGTCGACCACCACCGACTGGCCCAGCGCCTCGCCCAGCTGCTTGCTGATCAGGCGCGCGATGATGTCGGACGAGCCGCCGGCGGTGTACGGCACCACCAGGCGGATCGGGCGATTGGGCCAGTCCGCGCCGTGCGCGGATGGCGACAGGCCGGCGAGCGGCCCCGCGGCAAGGCCGGCGGCCAGTGCGGAGGATTGCTTGAGGAAGTTGCGGCGTCCGTAGGTCATACTGTGGTCTCCAGTCGAGGGCGCGCGCCGGCGCGGCACGATGCACGTGCGGGGCCGGCGCGGTCGGGTGCTTTGGTATTGGGTGTTATGCGACGGCGATCAGTCCAGCGAGATCTTGCCCTTCTCGATCACGGTCTTCCAGCGCTGCAACTCCTGCGCCTCGAACTGGTTGAACTGCTCCGGGGTGTTGGCCACCACCTCGAAGCCGCTCTCGGACAGCTTCTGGCGCATCTTCGGATCGTTCAGCGACGACACCAGCGCGCCGTGCAGGCGGCTCTTGATCTCTGGCGGCAGGCCGCGCGGCGCGGCCACGCCCTGCCACGAGTAGACCTCGACATCCTTGATGCCGGCCTCGGCCATGGTGGGCACATTGGGCAGCACCGGCGAGCGCTTGTCGGAAGTCACGGCCATCGCCTTGAGCTTGCCGGTGCGGATATGCTGCAGCACCGCGTTGACGTTCTGGAACGACACGTCCACCTGTCCGGCCAGCAGGTCGGAAATGGCCGGGCCGCCGCCCTTGTAGGGCACGTGCAGGCCGTCGGTGGCGCTCTTCTGCCAGAACAGCGCCGCGGTCAGGTGGTCGGACGAGCCGGCGCCGGACGAGGCAAAGCTGACCTTGCCCGGGTTCTTCTTCATGTACGCCACCAGTTCCGCCAGCGTGTTGGCCGGGAACTGCGGGTTGGCCACCAGCACGTTGGGCGCGCGCACCGCCACGGTCAGCAGGTCGAAGTCCTTGGCCGGGTCATAGGCCAGGTTCTTCTGCAAGAACGGATTGACCGCATAGACGCCGATCGACGCCACCATCATGGTGTAGCCGTCGGCCGGCGCGCGCTTGACGTAGGTGGCACCGATGGCGCCGGTCGCGCCGGGGCGGTTGTCGATCACGAACGGCTGGCCCAGCTTCTCGTTGAGCGGCACCGTCAGCATGCGCGCGATGGCGTCGCTGGAGCCGCCCGGCGGGAACGGCACCACCACCGATACCGGACGTTGCGGCCAGTCCTGCGCCGCGGCGCCGGCCGGGGCGCTGAAGGTCAGTGCCGCGACCGCGGCGACCGAGCCGAGCGCGCAGGCGCGCAGCCAGTGAGGCAGGCGCGGCGCGCCCTGGCGTTGAAAGTTGTACATGGTTGTCTCCTGCAGTGTTTTGATGAGAGAGGCCTGCCGCGCCGAGATGGATGACGGGCAATGGCCGTTGGCGTCGTCGCCGGTGCCGCGTCAGCGCACCATGCACGGCGCCTTGTTGTTGAACTTCCAGCCGGGGATCAGGAACTGCATCGCCGCGGCATCGTCACGCGCGCCCAGGCCCTTGCGCTGGTACAGCTCGTGCGCGCGCGCCAGGGCATCCAGGTCGAGCTCGACGCCCAGCCCCGGGGTCTTGGGCACCTGCACCAGCCCGCCTTCGATCTTCAGCGGGTTGCGGGTCAGGTGTTCGCCGTCCTGCCAGATCCAGTGCGTGTCGATCGCGGTGACCCGGCCCGGCGCGGCCGCCGCCACGTGCGTGAACATCGCCAGCGAGATATCGAAGTGGTTGTTCGAGTGCGAGCCCCAGGTCAAACCCCATTCGGCACACATCTGTGCCACACGCACCGAGCCCTGCATGGTCCAGAAGTGCGGGTCGGCCAGCGGGATGTCGACCGACTGCAGCCGCACCGCGTGCCCCATCTGGCGCCAGTCGGTGGCGATCATGTTGGTGGCGGTGGGCAGGCCGGTGGCGGTGCGGAATTCGGCCATGATCTCGCGGCCCGAGTAGCCGTCTTCGGCGCCGCACGGATCTTCGGCATAGGCCAGCACGCCGCGCTTGTCGCGGCACAGGCGCACGGCTTCCGCCAGCGACCACGCGCCGTTGGGGTCCAGCGTGATACGCGCCTTCGGGAAGCGCTCGGCCAGCGCCAGGATCGCTTCCATCTCTTCGTCGCCGCGCAGCACGCCGCCCTTGAGCTTGAAATCGTTGAAGCCGTAGCGCTCATACGCCGCTTCGGCCAGGCGCACCACGGCCTCGGGCGTCATCGCCACCTCATTGCGCACGCGGAACCACGCGTTGTCCGCGTCGGGCTCGGTGCGGTAGTCGAGCGTGGTGCGCTGGCGCTCGCCGATATAGAACAGGTAGCCCAGCATCTCCACCGCGTCGCGCTGCTGGCCTTCGCCCAGCAGCGCGGCCACCGGCACCTCCAGGTGCTGGCCGAGCAGGTCGAGCAGCGCCGCCTCCAGCGCCGTGACGGCGTGGATGGTGATGCGCAGGTCGAAGGTCTGCAGCCCGCGGCCGCCGGCGTCGCGGCTGGCAAAGGCCGCGCGCACGCGGTTCAGCAGCGCCTGGTACTGGCCGATGGGCTGGCCCACCAGCAGCGGGCGCGCGTCTTCCAGCGTCTGGCGGATGCCTTCGCCGCCCGGCACTTCGCCCACGCCGGTATGGCCGGCGCTGTCGCGAAGGATCACGATATTGCGCGTGAAGTACGGGCCATGGGCGCCGGACAGGTTCATCAGCATGCTGTCATGCCCGGCGACGGGCACCACGGTCAGTTCGGTCACGACCGGGGTGTGGGCGGACGCCATGGGGGTGGCGGTAGGGCTCATCTCAGGACTGTCTCCGGCATTGCCGCGGGCGGACGATCCTCCACCCGGGCGACTGTGTTGCGTATGTTATCTGTCATCGTATGACTGATAACCCAGTATAATGAGGCAATCTCGGGCCGGTCAAGTCCGGGAAAGCCCGCCCGTATGCCTTAGCCAGCGACCAGCCGCACCATGCCGAACGCCCAGCCTCTCGTCCCGACTCCGGGCTCCTCCAGCCCCGCTCCGTTGCGCCGCCGCGGCCGCACGCTTGCCGAGGAAGTCGTACAAGCCCTTGGCGAGGAAATCCGCCAGGGCCAGCTCAAGCCCGGCGACAAGCTGCCCACCGAATCCGAGATCATGGCGACCATGGGCGTGAGCCGCACCGTGGTACGCGAAGCGCTGTCGCGGCTGCAGGCCAGCGGCCTGGTGGAGACGCGCCACGGCATCGGCACCTTCGTGCTGGAACGCGCGCCCGAGGCGCCATCGCCGTTCCGGATCGGCCCGGACGCGCTGGGAACGGCCATGGATGTGATGGCGATGCTGGAATTCCGCGTCAGCGTTGAAGCGGAAGCGGCCGGCCTGGCGGCCGCGCGCCGCACCGATGCGCAACTGGCGGCGATGCGCCAGGCGCTGGACGAGCTCAAGCACGGCGCCGGCGCCGGCAATGACGCGGTGGAAAGCGACTTCGCCTTTCACCTGGCCATTGCGCGCGCCACCGGCAACCGCTATTTCACCGACATCATGGGCCACCTGGGCACCATGGTGATTCCCCGCAGCCGTCTGCAGGTCAGCACCCCCGAGCGTGTGCAGTACCTGGAACGCGTCAGCATCGAGCACGAGAACATCTACGACGCCATCGAGCGCCGCGACCCCGATGCCGCCAAGGCCGCCATGCGCATGCACCTGACCAACAGCCGCGAGCGGCTGCGCAAGGCGTCCGGTTCGGCCAGCCCGCAAGGCTGAGGCGGGACGCGCATGATGGCGGCATGCGCCGGCAAGTCATACGATGTCTAATGAATAGTGACGCCGGCGCCGGACTTTAAGGTGTCAGCCGGCAACGGCGTGCGAAGTCGACCAGTTCGACCAGCGACGACACTTGCAGCTTGTTCATGATGCGGGCCTTGTAGCTGCTGACGGTCTTGTTGCTGATAAAGAGGCTCTCGCTGATGGCCTTGTACGACATGCCGCGCGCCAGCATCTGCAGCACCACCAGTTCCTTGTCGGACAGCCGCCGCAGCATCTCGTCGTCTGCCGACATCGACTGGCGCGGCGCGCCGCCGCGGCCCAGCACCGGAAACACGGTATAGCCGGCCAGCACCGCCTCGACCGCGCGCAGGATTTCCTTGATGTCCTGGGTCTTGCTGACGAAGCCCTGCGCGCCCGCCTGCCAGGAGCGGCTGACGAACACGGCCGGGTCCAGCGCCGTCACCACCAGGATGCGCACCTGCGGATGGATCGCGCGCAGGCGCGGCGCCACGTCGAGCCCGCTCGAGCGCGGGATGTCGAGGTCCAGCAGCACCAGGTCCGGCATGCGCGCGCGCACCATTTCGATCGCGCATTGGCCGTTGTCCGCCTCGATCACCTCGTCGACGCCGAGCAGCTGCGACAGATGGTGCCGGAGCACCAGCCGCATCGCCGGATGGTCGTCAACGATCAGGATGGTTGTCATGCGCGGGTCCGAGGTTTCAGGCAGGCATCGGGCCCGGGCAGCATCCCGGCAGGAACGGGAAAGCAGGAACAGCGCACGCCGGGACGCGATGCCACGCCAGTATAGGGAGCGGCAAGCGCGCACAGGATGGGAGGAATCCGCATCGGTTGCAGCGAAAATCCTAGGGCGGCCTCAGACGCCCGGGGCTTCCCGCGGGGCCGTCCCCGGGCGCGTGTCCCTGCCCACGGCAGGGGCAACGGCGAGCGGCCAGTGGTGCTACTCTATTCGGGCGTGTTTCATCCATGGAGAACACTGTGCCCCGCAAGACCCCCATCGAGCGCTACCGCAATATCGGCATCAGCGCGCATATCGACGCCGGCAAGACCACCACGACCGAGCGCATCCTGTTCTACACGGGCGTCAACCACAAACTGGGCGAAGTGCACGACGGCGCGGCCACCATGGACTGGATGGAACAGGAGCAGGAGCGCGGCATCACCATCACCTCGGCCGCCACCACCGCCTTCTGGAAAGGCATGGCCGGCAATTACCCCGAGCACCGCATCAACATCATCGATACGCCCGGACACGTAGACTTCACCATCGAGGTCGAGCGTTCCATGCGCGTGCTGGACGGCGCCTGCATGGTCTACGACGCCGTCGGCGGCGTGCAGCCGCAATCCGAGACCGTCTGGCGCCAGGCCAACAAGTACGCGGTGCCGCGCATCGCGTTCGTCAACAAGATGGACCGCGTCGGCGCCGACTTTTTCCGCGTGCAGACGCAGATCGCCGACCGCCTGCGCGGCCGCGCCGTGCCGATCCAGATTCCGCTGGGCGCCGAGGACCACTTCCAGGGCGTGGTCGACCTGGTCAAGATGAAGGCCATCGTCTGGGACGAGGCCAGCCAGGGCGTGCGCTTCGAGTACCAGGAGATTCCCGCCGACCTGCTCGCCACCGCGCAGGAATGGCGCGACAAGATGATCGAGGCCGCCGCCGAGGCCGACGAGGCGCTGCTGAACCAGTACCTCTCGGGCGAGCCGCTGAGCGAGGACCAGATCAAGCAGGGCCTGCGCAAGCGCACCATCGCCAACGAGATCGTGCCGATGCTGTGCGGCAGCGCCTTCAAGAACAAGGGCGTGCAGAGCATGCTGGACGCGGTGATCGACTACCTGCCGTCGCCCGCCGACGTGCCGGCCATCCTGGGC
Source organism: Cupriavidus alkaliphilus (assembly GCF_900094595.1). Classification (GTDB taxonomy): domain Bacteria; phylum Pseudomonadota; class Gammaproteobacteria; order Burkholderiales; family Burkholderiaceae; genus Cupriavidus; species Cupriavidus alkaliphilus. The sequence continues at coordinate 37,717 of NZ_FMAD01000009.1, forward strand.
CACACCGAGGATGATCGCGAGGCCGAGCGCCACCCCAGCGACGACGAACCCTTCGCCGCGCTGGCCTTCAAGATCATGACCGACCCCTTTGTCGGCCAGCTGATCTTCTTCCGCGTGTATTCCGGCGTGGTCAACTCCGGCGACAGCGTCTACAACCCGCTCAAGGGCAAGCGCGAGCGCCTGGGCCGCATCCTGCAGATGCACGCCAACGTGCGCCACGAGATCAAGGAAGTGCGCGCCGGCGACATCGCCGCGGCGGTGGGCCTGAAGGAGGCCACCACCGGCGACACGCTGTGCGACCCCGACAAGGTCATCATCCTGGAGCGCATGAGCTTCCCCGAGCCGGTGATCTCGCAGGCGGTGGAGCCGAAGACCAAGGCCGACCAGGAGAAGATGGGCATCGCGCTGAACCGGCTGGCGCAGGAAGACCCGTCGTTCCGCGTAACCACGGACGAGGAGTCGGGGCAGACCATCATCTCCGGCATGGGCGAGTTGCACCTGGAAATCCTGGTCGACCGGATGCGGCGCGAATTCGGCGTCGAGGCCTCGGTCGGCAAGCCGCAGGTGGCGTACCGCGAGACCATCCGCCAGCCGGCGCGCGACGTCGAGGGCAAGTTCATCAAGCAGTCGGGCGGGCGCGGCCAGTACGGCCACGTGGTGCTGAACCTGGAGCCGATGCCGCATGGCGGCGGCTACGAGTTCGTCGACGCGATCAAGGGCGGCGTGGTGCCGCGCGAGTTTATCCCGGCGGTGGACAAGGGCATCCGCGAGACCATGCAGTCAGGCGTGCTGGCCGGCTACCCGGTGGTCGACATCAAGGCCACGCTGGTGTTCGGCTCTTACCATGACGTGGACTCGAATGAAAACGCGTTCCGCATGGCCGGCTCGATGGCGTTCAAGGAAGGCATGCGCCGCGCCCGGCCCACGCTGCTCGAGCCGATGATGGCGGTCGAGGTGGAGACGCCGGAGGAATTCACCGGCAACGTGATGGGCGACCTGTCCTCGCGCCGCGGCATGGTGCACGGCATGGAAGACATCGCCGGCGGCGGTGGCAAGATCGTGCGCGCCGAAGTGCCGCTGGCGACCATGTTCGGCTACTCCACCACGCTGCGCTCGCTGACGCAGGGGCGTGCGACCTTCACCATGGAGTTCAAGCACTACGCCGAGGCGCCGGCCAATGTGGCGGAAGCGGTGATCTCGGCGAAACGGGCGGGCTGACGAACCTTGCCGCGGCGGACTTCGTCGACGCGCCCACCCTCTCCCCTGCCCTCTCCCGCTAGCGGGAGAGGGAGCACACCGGCGGCATAGCCCGCACCTTGTTATCAGCGACCAGTGCATACGGCTGGCCGCTCGATATCTCGTGTCTTCACTGCGCTGGAAGGCGCACTTTTCGAGCGTATCAAGCCACTACAGGTAAACTACGCCCTGTTCGCCGCGCCGGGTACGACCGGCATGTGCCTTCCAAGCCTGATCGGCCGCTGCCGAAAAGCGCTTGCCGAAGCGGGCGCCGGCGAACCCGCTCACTGGCCTTCGGGCCCGCTCCCGTGGCACCGGCAACCGGTGCTGCGCAAGGCTTGCCCGGCAACACTGCCGGCATTCGCCGACCCTCCAGGCATCGCCGCCCGCTTCGACCCTCGCCCGGGCCGCGCGCTTCCGTTGCGCATGGCCCGATGACGACCCGCGTGCCCCCGCGCGGGACTGGAACCCGCAGGCCATCGGCCTGACGGATCCGCTGCGGCACGCCCGCGCGCCGGCCGGATCCGACCTCCCGGAGGACCCTCCATGCAGAAGACAGCCAGCCACTGGCTGCTGGCGGCCGGGCTGTTGCCCGTCGCTGCCCTCACCGCCGCGCTCACCGCCGCGCTCACGGCCGCGCCTGCCCACGCCGAACCCGGCATCACCGTCTACGGCATCGTCAGCACGGCCGTGCGCTATACCTCGAACCTGGACGGCCATCACCACGACCAGGCGGCGCTGGTTTCCGGCGGCATGGTCGGCAGCCGCTTCGGCCTGAAGGGCGAGGAAGACCTGGGCGGCGGCCAGCGCGCCATCTTCCAGCTCGAGGCCGGCATCGGCAGCGACGACGGCCGCGCCAGCTACCAGGCGCTGTTCGGGCGCCAGGCCTATGCCGGCCTGGCCGGCGACTGGGGCAGCCTGACCTTCGGCCGCCAGTACAACGCGCTGAACAATATCGGCTGGGCCTTCAATCCGCTGGACCAGGGCTGGGGCAACTTCTGGTCCGATCCGATCTACCTCGGCGGCGACATCTTCTTCCAGGACTACCGCATCGACCACAGCGTGGTCTACAAGAAGAGCGCCGGGCCGCTGACGCTGCAACTGGACTACGGCGCCGGCGGGCAAGCCGGCAGCGTGGCGCGCGGCGCCACGCTGGGCGGCGGGCTGATGCTGCAGCAGGGTGCGCTGGCGCTGGGCGCGGCCTATGACCAGCGCCGCAGCGCCGACGGCGGCAGCACGGTACGCAACTACGCCGTGGGCGGCTCATACGCATCCGGCAAGGCCACCTTCTACGTGGGCCACATGGGCCGGCGCGAATCGGCGCGGGATCCGGCCGCGGGCGGCGCGCGCTTCAACATCGCCTTCGCCGGGCTGGGCTACCAGCTCACGCCCGCGCTGCATCTGTCCGGCGCCTATTACCGCTACTGGCAGCGGGGCAACGTGACCACGCAGTTCCTGCGAGTGCCGGTGGCACTGGGCAGCGGCAATGCCGACAGCGTCGCGGTGGTGGCCGACTACGCCCTGTCGCGGCGCACCAGCCTGTACCTGGAAGCCGACGTGGTGCGCGCGCGCGACGGCGCGGTCGGCCGCGAGACCGAGTACTGGGCCGGCACGCCCGCCACCGACGTGGCGCGCAGCACGCGCGTGGGCGTGATGCTTGGCATGCGGCACCACTTCTGAAGCGGCCGCCGAATGCCCGCGCGGCGCCCGTGAGGATGCGTTGTTTTTGCAAGCCACGCGAAAGAATTACCTCCGCAGGGGCGCCCGCGGGCGCTGCCGCGCGGCGATCCCCGTCGAAACCACGCCAAAGCGGCGCAGGCATGGTCATTGCGCACGCCAAGCATTCCACCGTCTCGCGACAAGGAGCAAAACATGCAAACCCAACCTCCCAGCAGTCAAGGCGCAGCCATCGTCGGTTCCGGCGTGGGCGAAGGCCCGGGCCCGGAAGTGATGGCGGCTTCCAGCCTGGATGGCACCAAGGCCTATTCGTCCGACGGCGAGCATGTCGGCAAGATCTCCGAGATCATGCTGGACGTACCGCACGGCCGCATTGCCTATGCGGTGCTGACCACCGGCGGCTTCCTCGGCATGGGCGACACGCTGCACGCCATCCCATGGAACGCACTGGTCATGGATACCGACGAAAAGTGCTTCCGGATCGCCGTGACGGCTGACCGGATCAAGTCCGCCCCGGGCTTCAACAAGGACAGCTGGCCGAGCATGGCCGACCCGCAGTGGGGCAAGTCGCTGCACGAATACTACGGGCGCGACCCGTACTGGGTCTCTCCGCCGCTGTAATCCGTCTGCAGCACGCTGCGGGCAAGGGCCGCGAGGGCGCCGGAACGGGCGCTTCGCGGCCTGCTTGCATTGCGCGGCAAGGCTAGGCACAGTCTGCCAAGACGCGGGCCGGGCACCGAACCGGCGTGCCCCCTGAGAAGACCAAAAGGACACCGCCGCCAGCATGACGCCCTTGCCCTCTCCGCCGCCACTGGGTGAATCCGCCGCCGCCGGCAGCAGCGCAGCGGCCACGCCGCCCGCCGACATGCCCGGCTTTCTCGCCGGCGGCGGCGAAATGGGCGCGCTGATGCGCGCCTTCGACTGGGACGCCACTGCGCTCGGACCGCCGCAGGCGTGGCCACACAGCCTCAAGACGGCGATCCGCATCATGCTGACTTCGCGCCAGCCGATCTGGATCGGCTGGGGCGAGGCCCTGCATTTTTTCTACAACGACGCCTACAAATCGATCATCGGCGGCAAGCACCCCGGCGCGCTCGGCCAGCCCACCTCGGTGGTCTGGCGCGAGATCTGGCCCGAGATCAGCCCGCTGCTGGCCACCGCGATGACCGGCAGCGAAGGCACCTTCGTCGAGCAGAAGCTGCTGATCATGGAGCGCAACGGCTACCCGGAGGAGACCTACTACACCTTCTCCTACAGCCCGGTGCCGGATGATCAAGGCGGCACCGGCGGCATCATCTGCGCCAACAGCGACGATACCGAACGCGTGCTGGCCGAGCGCCAGCTGAACGTGCTGCGCGACGTGGCGGCCTCGGCCAGCGAGGCGCGCGCGTGGCGCGACGCGTGCGCGCGCGCCATCGCGGCGCTGTCGTCGGACCCGCGCGACATCGTGTTCGCGCTGCTGTACATCGCCGAGCCCGGCGCGCGCACGCTGCAGCGCGCCGGCGCCATCGGCATCGACGCCGACCATCCCGGTGCCCCCGCCCAGATCGCGCTGGACGCGCAGTGGCCATGGCCCGTGGCGGAAGTGCTGGCGCAGCAGCAGCCCGGCCTGGTCAGCGGCCTGGCTGCGCGCTTCGCCGTGCCGCTGCCGGGCGGCGCGTGGGGCGTGCCGCCGTCGTGCGCGGCCGTGATCGAGGTTGCGCCATCGGGCAGCGCGTCGCATCGCGGCGTGCTGGTGGTGGGCCTGAACCCGTTCCGCCTGTTCGACGAACGCTACCGCAGCTTCCTGACGCTGGCGGCGGGACAGATCGGCGCCGCCATGCACTCGGCGCTGGCCTATGAGGCAGAGCGCAAGCGTGCCGAGGCGCTGGCCGAGATCGACCGTGCCAAGACCGCGTTTTTCTCCAACATCAGCCATGAGTTCCGCACGCCGCTGACGCTGATGCTGGGCCCGCTGGAAGAGCTGTTGCGCCGCGCGGGTGCGGGCGAAGACCGCGCCATGCTGGAGATGACGCATCGCAACGGGCTGCGCCTGCTCAAGCTGGTCAATGCGCTGCTGGACTTCTCACGGATCGAGTCCGGTCGCGTCGCGATGCGCCGCCAGCCCACCGACGTGGCCGCCCTGACGGCGGACCTGGCCGCGCTGTTCCGCGCCAGCGTGGAAGCGGCCGGCATCACGCTGCAGGTCGACTGCCCGCCGCTTTGCCCGCCACTGGCGCGCGCCGTGGCGGTGGACCGCGACATGTGGGAGACCATCGTGCTGAACCTGGTCTCCAACGCGTTCAAGTTCACCTTCGCCGGCACCATCACCGTGGCCGTGGCCGCGCAGGGCGACGACACCGTGGCGTTCACTGTGCGCGACACCGGCATCGGCATCCCGGCGGCGGAACTGCCACGCATCTTCGAGCGCTTCCATCGCGTGGAAGGCGCCCAGGGCCGCACCATCGAAGGCAGCGGCATCGGCCTGGCGCTGGTGCAGGAGCTGGTGCGGCTGCACGGCGGCACGATCGACGTGCAGAGCGTGCCAGGCGAGGGCACCTGCTTCACCGTGCGCTTGCCCGCCGGTGCCGCGGCGGCCGGCGACGCAGTCACCGACGCGGCAACCCACGCTGACGACGCGCCCCCGTGCAGCAGCGCGCAGGCCCGCGCCTATGTCGAAACCGCGCTGCGCTGGCCGCAGGCGCAGATGCCGCCGCCGGCGACGGCGCTGGCAGCGCAAGACGCTGGCATGCCACCCGCGCACGCCGCGGCCGGCGATGCGGCCGACGGCGGCGCCCTGGTGCTGGTGGTGGACGACAACGACGACCTGCGCGACTACATGCGCCGCCTGCTGGGCGCTGCCGGCCATCGCGTCGCCGTGGCCGCCGACGGCGAGGCGGCGCTGGCGCTGGCGCGCACGCACGCGCCGGCACTGGTGGTCTCGGACGTGATGATGCCGCGCCTGGACGGCTTTGGCCTGGTGCGCGCGCTGCGCGCCGATGCCGCGCTGAGCGACACGCCGGTGCTGCTGCTGTCCGCCCGCGCCGGCGAGGAGGCGCGCGTGAGCGGCCTGGGCAGCGGCGCCGACGATTACCTGGTCAAGCCCTTTTCCGCGCGCGAGCTGCTGGCACGCGTGGCCAGCAACCTGCGCCTGTCGGCACTGCGCCGGGCCACCGAGCGCCGCCTGCAGGAACTCAACGCCACGCTCGAGCGCCGCGTCGCGCAGGCCGTGGCCGACCATGACCGGCTGTGGGAGCTGAGCGAAGACCTGCTTATCGTCGCGCGCTTCGATGGCTGCCTGCAGCGGGTCAGCCCGGCGTGGACCCGCACGCTCGGCCACGCGCCGCAGCAGGTGCTGGGACGCGCGTATTTGTCGTTCATCTACCCCGACGACCTGGCCGGCGCGAGCGCGCAGCTGGAAGCACTGCGCCACGAAGGCGTGCCGGTGCGCTTCGAATGCCGCCAGCAGCGCGCCGACGGCGCGCTGCGCTGGCTGGCCTGGACGCTGTCGGTCGATCCGGCCAACGGCCATATCCACGGCGTGGGCCGCGACGTCACCGGCGACCGCGAAGCGCAGGCCGCGCTGCGCCATGCGGATGCGGCCCTGCGCACCGCGCAGAAGATGGAGGCGATCGGCAACCTGACCGGCGGCGTCGCCCATGACTTCAACAACCTGCTGCAGGTGATCGGCGGCAACCTGCAGTTGCTGGCGCGCGACCTGGCCGGCGACGACCGCGCCGAGCCGCGCCTGCGCAACGCGCTGGCCGGCGTCGCGCGCGGCGCCAAGCTGGCGTCGCAGCTGCTGGCCTTCGGGCGGCGCCAGCCGCTGGCGCCCCGCGTGGTCAACCTGGGCCGGCTGGTGCGCACGCTGGACGACATGCTGCGGCGGGCGCTGGGCGATGGCATCGAGATTGAAACGGTGGTGGCGCCCGACCAGGGCAATACACTGGTCGACCCCTTCCAGGTCGAGAATGCGCTGCTGAACCTGGCCATCAACGCCCGCGACGCCATGCACGGGCACGGGCGCCTCACCATCGCCGCGCGCAACGCCCTGCCTGGCGAAGCCACCGACGACGCGGCGGCCGCGTCGACGCAGTACGTGCTGCTGTCCGTCACCGACACCGGCGTGGGCATGCCGCCCGAGGTGCAGGAGCGCGTGTTCGAGCCCTTCTTCACGACCAAGCCCGAGGGCCAGGGCACCGGGCTGGGCCTGAGCATGGTGTATGGCTTTATCCGCCAGTCCGACGGCCACGTGAAGATCTGCAGCGAGCCCGGGCGCGGCACCACGGTCACGCTGTTCCTGCCGCGCGTGCGCCAGGACGAAGACCCGGACATCGAACTGGACGCGGGCCCCGTGCGCGGCGGCAGCGAGACCGTGCTGGTGGTGGAAGACGACGAGGACGTGCGCGCCACGGTGGTCGAGATGCTGGCCAGTCTGGGTTATCACGTCCTGCGCGCGCGCGATGCGCACAGCGCGCTGGCCATCGTCGAGCGCGGCGTGCCGGTAGACCTGCTGTTCAGCGACGTGGTGATGCCCGGCCCGCTGCGCAGCACGGAACTGGCGCGCAGGCTGCGCGAACGGCTGCCGGACGTGGGCGTGCTGTTCACCTCGGGCTACGCCGACAGCGCCATCGTGCATGGCGGGCGGCTCGATGCCGGCATCGAACTGCTCAGCAAGCCCTATACCCACGAGGCGCTGGCGCGCAAGGTGCGCCACGTGCTGGCCAACCGCGGCCAGCGCGCCGCCATGACCGCGCACGCAACCCCAGCCGGCCACGCGCCAGAAGCCGCGCCGCTGCGCGTGCTGTGCGTCGACGACGACGCGCTGGTACGCGCCGGCACCGCGGAAGTGCTGCGCGCCTATGGCCTGCACGCGCTGGAAGCGGACAGCGATACCGAGGCAATGGCCGTGCTGGCCGTCAACACGGTCGACGTGCTGGTGACAGACGTGGCGCTGGCCGGGGCTTCCGGCGTGGACCTGGCGCTGGCGGCATGCGCGCACTATCCGCGGCTGGGCGTAGTCTTCGCCACCGGCTACGCGCTGGACCTGACCCCGGCACAGCGCGCCGGGCTTGGCGCGGTGGCAGTGCTGCGCAAGCCGTATCCGCCGCAGCGGCTGCTCGAGGTGCTGCGCGATGTCGTCGGCGATGCCGGGGGCGATGTCCCACAGCAGTCCGAAGCGCGGGGCCGGCCGCAACCGGCGAGCTGAGCGCGCGGCGGCGCACCTTGCCGCCCCAGCCGCTCAGCCGCTCAGCCGCTCAGCCGGCAAGCATCCAGCCGGCGCCGGCCAGCCCGATAAGCGCCACGCCGGGCAGCCAGCGCTGCACCGCACGCGGCGCGTAAGACAAGCCCAGCGCCACGGCGATGGCACTGGCCGTCAGCGTGCCCAGCCACGACACCGTGCCCAGCGGCCCGCCCTGCGCGGCGATATGCAGCCCCCACGCCAGCGCCAGCGCCAGCGCGCCGGCCAGGCGCAAACGCGCCACCGCGCCGCGCGACGGCATGCTGCCGCGCCCATGGATATCGGCATGGTGACGTTCGAGCGACAGCGCCAGCGCGGCAAAGCCGGCCAGCGACAGCGCAAATGCAGCCAGCGCGTTCATGCGGCCTCCTGCGTGCCGGCGGCAACGTTGCGGGGGCGCGGTGCCAGGCGCGCGCCGGCGGCCTGGCGGCGGCCCGTCATCCATGCGGCGGCGCCCAGCCCCAGGCCCAGCGCGAGCGAGACCAGGTCGAAGCCCGCCACGGCGGCCGGCCCGCGTCCCTGCAGCAGGGTCACGCCCAGATGCGACGCGGTGGTCAGCGCATTGAGCAGCGGGATGGCGCCGAACAGCGCCGCCCCCGCCCACAGCTGCGCGCGCCACATGCCGCGCGTGGGCCGGCACAGCGCCAGCAGCGCACACGCGGCCCAGGCCATGAAGAACCAGCGGATCTCGGCCTCGGGCCGCTGCGCCATTGCCACCGGCAACAGCCGGTTGGCCCAGAAGTAGCTGGCAAAGGCCACCGGCAGGCCTGCGATCGCCCCGAGGTTGAGCGCCTCGACCAGGCGCAGCCCGAATCCCGGCCGTCCGCGCGCAGCGATCGCCTTGGCCTGCTGCTGGCGCGTGCGCACCGCCCACAGGATGGCGCCGGTGGCCACCATGGCGGTGCCGGCCAGCCCGCACAGGAAGAACAGCGCGCGCAGGCCGGGGGACGCAAAGCTGGCGATATGCAGGCCGGTCATGACGCTGCGCGTCAGTTCGGCGCCGGATTTGTTGTCGGCATACGCGCCCAGCAGGGCGCCGCTGGCACCCGCGAATTCCAGCGCGAGCGGATCGTGCGACAGCGTATCGGGCTCGGCGCGCGAGAGGGTCACGCTCGCGTTGGCATCGCCCGGCAGGTTCACCACGATGCGGCGCACCTGCCCGCCCTGCCACGCGCGCCCGGCCTGCGCCATCATGTCCGGCACGCTCGCGAGCGGCGCGGCCGTGCCCGCGGCCTTGGGCGGCAGCGGGCGCAGCCTGGTCTGCGCCTGGAACGCGCGCTGGTCGCCGCCGTATGCCGCCTCGACGCCCCACGGCATGTACATGAACAGCAGCGTGACCAGCCCGGTGTAGGTGATCATCAGGTGGAACGGCAGCGGCAGCACCGCCAGCGCGTTGTGCGCATCGAGCCAGGAACGCTGGCCCTTGCCGCGCCGGAATGTAAAGAAATCGGCAAAGATGCGGCGATGGGTGATCACGCCGCTGACGATCGCCACCAGCATGAACATGGCGCAGAAGCCCGCGATCCAGCGCGCCCACTTGGCCGGCATGTAATGCAGGTCGAAGTGCAGGCGGTAGAGGAATTCGCCGCCGCGGGTCTCGCGCGCGGCCTGCAGTGGCGCACCGGTGGCCGGGTCGAGCAGGCGCGTGTCGAAGCGGCGCGGCTTGCCGTCGGCATCGCGCGGCGCCTGCCCCGGCTTGTAGGTCCACAGCACATTGACCGCGTCGCGGCGCGCATCCGGCAGCGTGATGATCCAGCGCGAGGCATCGGGCGCCTCGCGCTCGAGATAGCGTAGCGCTTGCCGTGCCATCTGCGCGGCCGGTACCTGCGCGGCATCAGCCGGCGCAGTGCGATGCAGCTCCGGCCGCATCCACAACGAAATCTCTTCCTTGTAGTAACTGGCGGTGCCGCCGCAGAACATCAGGAACAACACCCAGCACACCAGCAGGCCGCTCCAGGTGTGGAGCCACGCCATCGACTGCCTGAATCCCGCGCGCATCACGCCCCCCGCCCGAGCACCAGCATGGCAGACAGCAGCGCGGCCGGCAGCGCCAGGCCCGCCCACGCGCGCCAGGCGCTACGCACCGCAAACACCCAGACCGCCGCGCCGGCATAGATGGCGAACGACAGCAGCGTCGCCGTGGTCACGGCATCGTGCCGCGCCATCGGCAGATAGAGCGCCAGCACCGCGGTGGCCAGCGCGGCCAGCGCATAGCCGCCGGCAATCGCCGCCAGCGCACGCGCGCCCACGCCCGCGCGATAGCGCCACCCGCCCGCCTGCAGCGCCTTGCTCACGCCGGCACCCGCAGCACCGCGCGCGCGGCGGCATTACCAGCGCGATCGGCGTGGTTGAGAGAACAAGGATGGCAGGCGGGAACGAGGGCGGCGGGCATGGCGCGAGGCGGGCAGGGAACGACCACAAATGATAACAATTCGCATTTCCAACCTCAAGGCAATCCCGGGCCGGCCACCAGAAAGCGCGGCGATCCTTTTATCAATTTTTTTGAACAAGACTGACAATGCATGTCGACCGATAGCATCACGGCCTTCGCTATAGTTCTGCACATGGCAGCGCGACACAACAAACAGCGCCGCTACAGACAATCAACAATTTTGAATCGTTTAGGAGAACATCATGTCGAACGCCAAGCTCGAAGTCCTGACCCCGCGCAACAGCCAGCTGATCATCATCGACCACCAGCCGCAGATGGCCTTCGGGGTCCAGTCGATGGACCGCCAGACCATGAAGAACAACGTGATCGGGCTGGCCAAGGCGGCCAGGGTGTTCGACGTGCCGACCACCATCACCACCGTCGAGAGCGATTCGTTCTCGGGCTATACCTACCCGGAGTTGCTGGATGTGTTCCCGGGCAAGCAGACCCTTGAGCGCACGTCGATGAATTCGTGGGACGACCAGAAGGTGCGCGATGCCCTGCAGGCCGCCGGCCGCAAGAAGGTGGTGGTGGCCGGACTGTGGACCGAAGTCTGCAACACCACCTTCGCGCTGAGCGCGATGCTGGAAGGCGACTACGAGATCTACATGGTCGCCGACGCCTCGGGCGGGACCAGCAAGGAAGCGCACGACTACGCCATGCAGCGCATGATCCAGGCCGGCGTGGTGCCGGTGACGTGGCAGCAGGTCCTGCTGGAGTGGCAGCGCGACTGGAAGAACCGCGACACCTATGACGCCGTCACCGGCATCGCCAAGGAACACTCGGGCGCCTACGGCATGGGCATCGACTACGCCTACACCATGGTGCACAAGGCCGCGCAACGCACCGCCACGCCGCACGAATCGATCGCCCCGGTCCACGCACCGGTAATCGAGCGCTGATCCACGCCACCAGCATCTGACAGGAGACCACGCCATGAACCCAAGCCGACCCCTCGCCCATGGCGCACTGCTGCTCGGATGCTGGCTGGCCATCGGCACCTCGAGCCTGGCCGCCGCGGCCATGGTCGCGCAGACGCTTGCCTGAGCGGCGTGCGGGCTGCCGGCAAGACGCGGCGGCCCGGCTAGCGCTGGCGCGCGAACATCGACATATGCCGGCCGATATGGTCGAGCAGTTCGAGCGCTGCCGCGGGCAGGGGCCGCCCGGCCTTCACCAGCAGCCGGGCCTGCGTGCCCAGGAACAAGGGATGTTCCAGCGGCACCACCGCCAGCGTGCCCGCCGCAATCTCGCGGTACGCGGCGAATTCCCCGATCAGCGTCATGTACTGGTCGTAGGCGACGAACTGCTTCAGCGCGGTCAGTGAGTTGCTGACCAGGGTCGCGCGGATCGAGACGTTCTCGGCGAACTCGACCATGCGCAAGGCATGGCCGACGCCAAACGATGCCGGCATCATGGCCAGCGGATAGGCCTGCAGGTCGGCGACGCTGGCCGCCCCGCCGCGCAGCGCCAGCGGGTGGTCGGGCCTGACCAGCAGCACCACCGGCTGCGACGCGCTCGCGCGGTACTCGATGCGCGGGTGCGGCGGCGGGTTGTAGGCCAGGCCGATATGCGCGCGGCTTTCCGCCACTTCCTCCAGCACGCCATCGACCGCCAGGATGTCCATGCGGATATCCAGGCGCGGATAGCGCGCACAAAACCGTGCCAGCACCTCGTTGACGAGCAGGTCCACGTAGCCCTCGCTCAGGACCAGCCTGACCTCGCCTTGCTGCAGCCCCTGCAGCGCGTGCAGCTGGTCCTCCAGCTTCTCCTGGTGCGAGCGGTAGCCGCGCCAGAATTCCAGCAGGTGCGCCGCCGCGGCGGTGGGCCGCAGCCCGCGTGGCTCGCGCTCGAACAGCAGCGCGCCGAGTTCCTCCTCCAGCAACCGGATCTGCCGCGTGATCACCGAGGGCGAGGTGTTCAGGCTGTCCGCCGCGCCGCGGATGGTGCCGTGCGCCAGCACTTCACGGAAGTATCGCAGCCGCTGCTGATTGATCTCTCGCATGTCGAACGCCTGTTCCGCCGTTTTCCGCAGCGGTAACGATACCCGAACGCGCCTCGCCTTGCTTGCCACGGGCAGCGTGGGCCACCCGGACCGCTGCGTTGCCCGGAACAGAACGAAGTGTGGCCCGAGTTGCTGTTTGCGAGCCCGCCCGCGGCTGCCAGGATTCAGCCCACGAGGGACACGATCAAGCCCCACCGAGCCCCACCGGGCCGCAACCACACCGGAGACAGCGAGCATGCTAGCCATTCCTGACGCGGGCGCCATGGAGGGCGCTTCCAGCCTCTACAGCCGGATCAACTGGCGCCTGTTGCCCTTCCTGCTGGTCTGCTACCTGTTCGCCTACCTGGACCGGGTCAACGTCGGCTTTGCCAAGCTGCAGATGCAAAGCGACCTGGGCTTCTCCGACGCGGCCTACGGCGTGGGCGCCGGCATCTTCTTCGTGGGCTATGTCCTGTTCGAACTGCCGAGCAACCTGATGCTGCCGCGGGTCGGGGCCCGCAAGACTTTCAGCCGGATCCTGGTGCTGTGGGGGCTTACCTCGGCCTGCATGGTGTTCGTGCGGGACGTGCCGACGTTCTACGCGCTGCGCTTCCTGCTCGGCGTCTTCGAGGCCGGCTTCGCGCCCGGCATGATTTATTACCTTTCGTGCTGGTACGGGCCGCAACGCATGGCGCGGGCCATCGCCATCGTGTTCCTGGCGGGACCGATCGGCGGCATCGTCGGCGGGCCGGCATCGGCGTGGCTGATGACCGCGCTGGCGGGCTATGGCGGACTGGCGGGCTGGCAATGGATGTTCCTTGTCGAGGGTCTGCCGTGCGTGCTTCTCGGCATGCTGGCGCTGTCGCTGGTGCCGGACCGCCCGGCGCAGGCGGGCTGGCTCAGCGACGCCGAACGGCGCCTGCTGGAAGCCGAACTGGCGCCGGTTGCCGCGCACAAGCATGGCTTCGGCGCCGTGGCCCGCGACCCGCGCGTCTATGTGCTGGCGCTGGCCTACTTCTGCATCATCGCGGCCATCTACGCCATCAGTTTCTGGCTGCCGACCATGATCAAGGCGCAGGGCGTGGACGATACCGTGCGGCTCGGCTGGTACGCGGCCATCCCCTATGTGGCGGCGGCGTTCGGCATGTATTACATGGGCCGCAAGTCCGACCGCTCGGGCGAGCGGCGCCTGCACTGCGCGGTGCCGGCACTGGCCGCAGCCATGCTGCTGGCCGCCTCGGTGCTGGCGGACGGCAACCTGGTGGCGACGCTGGTGCTGCTGACGCTCGCCACCATGGGACTGTGGATGGCCTACACCGTGTTCTGGGCCATGCCGGCCGAATACATCCAGGGCCCGGCGGCGGCGGGCGGCATTGCGCTGATCAACACCATCGGCCTGTCGGGCGGCTTCTGGGGGCCGGCCACCATCGGCTGGACCAAGACCGCGACCGGCAACCTCCATCTCGGCATGCTGATGATGGCCGCGCTGCCGCTGCTGGCGGCCATCATCATCCTGTGCAACAAGCTGCCCGCGCGCCGCTGATGCGGCATCGCGCCGCCGTGATCCCAACCCTCACCCACCAAGGAGCTCCCGTGCAACTTCATCTTTCAACCTGGGCGGAGATCGAGCAATACCTGGCCCGCAGCCGTACCATCGTGATCCCCATCGGCTCGAACGAACAACATGGGCCGACCGGTCTGCTCGGCACCGACTGGCTGTGCCCGCAGATCATTGCCGGCGAGGCCGAGAAGCAGGCCGATATCCTGGTGGCGCCGACCTTCAATATCGGCATGGCGCAGCATCACCTGGGATTCGCCGGCACGATCTCGCTGCGCCCGTCGACCTTCATTGCCGCGATCGGGGACTGGGTACGCTCGCTGGCGGGACACGGCTTCGAGAAACTGCTGTTCCTGAACGGCCATGGCGGCAACGTCGCCTCGATCGACGCGGCCTTCTCCGAGCTCTACGCCGAAGCCAGCTTCGCCAGGCGCCGCGCCGGCTTTGCGCTGAAGCTGTGCAACTGGTGGGACTTGCCTGGCGTGGGCGAACTGGCGCGCGACCAGTTCCCGACCGGCCACGGCTCGCACGCCACGCCTTCGGAAATCGCGATCACGCAGTGGGCCTTTCCGGATGCGCGCAAACATGCCGACTATGCGCCGCGCATTGCCCCCAGCGGTCCCATCCGCGAGGCGCTGGACTTCCGCGCGCGCTATCCGGACGGCCGCATCGGCTCGGATCCCGGACTGGCAACGCCCGAGAAGGGCGCTGCGCTGGTCCGGCTGGCGGCGCAGAGCCTGGTCCGGGAACTGGAGGCGTTCAGCCGCGAACCCATGCCGGACTGATGTCGCGGCCAGGCGCACGGCTGGCTGCGGCCGGGACTGGTTACGTCATGTATCAAGTCCTGTTCCCGCCGATGGCTTTATCGCGTGCAGGCGAGCCCATAGAGTCTGTAGCGTGAGCACGGCCGCCGGGGCCGACATGCACTTGCCGCCGTCTCCGATGCCACGTCCGACTTCACGTCCGACACTCGCCGTGCCGTTTGCGACACCACCTTTCGATTGGGAGCCACCATGTCTGTCCAGCAACGACTCGCGGCGCGCGGCCTGGCGCTGCCGCAACCGCCTCAACCCTTGGGCAGCTATACCGCGGTCAGCCAGGCCGGCGACCTGCTGTTCATTTCCGGGCAGCTGCCGCTGCAGGACGGCAAGGTGATCTGGGAGGGCCAGGTCGGCAAGGACCTGAGCGTCGACGAAGGCAGGCGAGCCGCCGAACTGGCCGCGCTCAACGTGCTGGCGCAGATCGACGCGCATCTGGGCGGCTTTGCGCGGCTCGACCACCTCGTGCGTGTCGACGGCCACATTGCCAGCGCCCCCGGATGGTTCGCACAACCGGCGGTGCTCGACGCGGCGTCGGACCTGTTCCGCGACGTGCTGGGCGACAAGGCCGGCCACGCGCGCACGATCTCTTCGCACTTCCAGCAGCCGGGCAACGCGGCCGTGATCCTGGTGGTCATTGCCCAGGTCCGGCCGGCCTGAGCCGAACGGCTACGCCGAGAATTTTTCGAGCAGGAAGTCAACGAACACCCGGACCCGGCGCGTGACATGGCGCGCGGACGGGTACAGCAGCACGAACGGGCGCGCGCTGCCGCCGTATTCCCGCAGCACCTCCACCAGGGTGCCGTCGCGCAGGTCCTGTTCCACCACGAAGCGATAGGTCTGGAACAGGCCGGCGCCGGCGCGCACCAGCGTGGCGCCGCCAAGGATATCCTCCGACGCCGTGTACGAGCCGGTCGTCACGATATCGGTTTCCGTACCGTCGACCCGGAGGGTCCAGGGAATCCTGCGTCCGCTGCTGGGACGCTCGAACTGGATGCATTCATGCCGCAGCAGATCCTCCGGCGATTGCGGCGTGCCGGCTTGCCGCAGGTACGCGGGCGACGCCACCACCACCAGCTCGGCGTCCTCGAGCTTGCGCGCGATCAGGTTCGAGTCATCCGGCGCGCGTCCGCGCACGCACAGGTCATAGGTGTCATCGGCGAAATCCACGTTGCGATTGCTGATGTGCACATCGATCTGGACCTCCGGGTACAGGGCCCGGAATGCCGGCAGCACCGGCAACACGCGATAGTGGGCATACGGCGTCGGCAGGCTGATGCGCAGCCGCCCGGCCGGCGTCGCGTGCTGGCCGCCGATCTGCCGCTCGGCATCGACCAGCTGCGCCAGCGCGGCGCGGCTCTGCTCGAAATACAGGCGGCCTTCGTCGGTCAGGCGGATCTGCCGCGTGGTGCGCACGAACAGCCGCACGCCCAGCCGCTCTTCCAGCCTCTGCACGGTACGGCTGACCGCCGGCGGCGTCACGCCGGCGGCGACCGCGGCCGCGGTAAAGCTGCCCAGTTCCGCGGCCAGGCAAAACAGTTCGATGCTGCCGAGCTGGAGGTCATCGAATTGGCGTTTCATTGCTTCCCCCTGCTGGTAACGGACCTCGCCCGGTATCCGGCGCAGTCGCCATCATAGGTTTGCGCCCCGCCGAAGTCGACTGACGCGCCCGGGCATTAGTACGCGCCACGCATAACTGTTTGTCCGGCCGGTGCCTTCGAAAGCCCGGCCCGAACCCCTAGATTGGAAGCCATCGGCGCCGCGGGCCCGATCGGCACGCTAGCCGGACCAACCTACATCGAGGTGAGAACATGAGTGCAGCACAGAAAGTCGTCGTCATCACAGGCGCATCGCAGGGCATCGGCGCGGAACTGGTCAAGGCCTTCCGCGAACGCGGCGATCGCGTGGTCGCCACGGCGCGCAGCATCCGCCCGTCCGACGACCAGGACCTCCTGGCCGTCGCCGGAGACCTGTCCGACCCGGCCACCGCGCGCCGCGTCATCGCCGAGGGCGTGGACAGGTTCGGGCGGATCGATACGCTCGTCAACAACGCCGGCATCTTCGTCGCCAGGCCGTTCACCAGCTATACCAACGCAGACTACGCAGCGGTCACCGGCATCAACCTGGCGGGCTTTTTCCATATCACGCAGCTGGCGGTCGCGCAGATGGAGAAACAGCGCAGTGGCCACGTGGTCAGCATCACCACCAGCCTGGTCGACCATGCCCTCAGCGGGGTGCCGTCGGTGCTGGCGTCGCTGACCAAGGGCGGCCTGAACGCGGCCACCCGCTCGCTGGCGATCGAATACGCGCGCACCGGCATCCGCGCCAACGCGGTCTCGCCCGGCATCATCAAGTCGCCGATGCATGCGCCGGAGACCCACGCGGCCCTGGGCGCGCTGCACCCGATGGGCCATATGGGCGAGATGCGCGATATCGTCGACGCCGTGCTGTATCTGGATTCCGCGCCGTTCGTGACCGGCGAGATCCTGCACGTCGATGGCGGGCAGAGCGCCGGCCATTGACCTCGCGGCATGCGACCGCGGCAGCCCTTGGGCTGCCGCGGCCATGACTTGCAGGATGGGGGCTGCCTCACGATGAGGCAGCCCCTTGCTTCAGACCAGCCTGGTCTCGACGTGGATATTGCCGCGCAGCGCCTTGGAGTACGGGCAGGTCTGGTGCGCGGTATCGACCAGTGCCTGCGCCAGTTCGCGCTCGATGCCGGGAATGCTCACATTGAGACGGGCCTGCAGCAGATAGGCGTCGCCGGCCATGCCCAGGTCGACCTCGGCATCGACCGACAGGTCCGACGGCAGCTTGACCTGCCGCTTGCCGGCCGCCAGCCCGATCGCGCCGATAAAGCACGCCGACCAGCCTGCCGCCAGCAATTGCTCCGGGTTGGTGCCGGCGCCGCGCGAGCCGGGCGAAGACAGCTGCAGGTTGAGGCGGCCATCGTCGCTGCGCGCCTCGCCGTCGCGGCCGCCCGCGGTGATATGGACCTTGCCGGTGTACAGCACTTTCTCGATACGGGTCATGTCTGGTTCCTGTTGGGTGGAGTTGGTGGTGATGAAGCGGGCCGGCGGACCGGCCGGCACGGCTTAGGCGTAGGCGCCGTCGAGATACGGATCGATGCTGCGCGCCGGGTCCGCCGAGACGCCGCTGCGGTCGAGCCCCGCCACGGAACGGGCGCCGTCGGTGTAGGGGTCGACGCTGCGCGCACCGTCGCTGAACGGATCGACGCTGCGGGCGCCATCGCTGTACGGGCTGCGCGGCTCCTGGACCGAGCGCGCGCCTTCACTGTACGGGTCGCGGGCGTCCACCGCGCTGCGGGCACCATCGGTGAACGGGTCGCGTGCCCCTGCGGCGGAGAAGCTGGCGGCCTGGGCGCCGGCAGCGGCGGCAGCGAGGGCGAGGGCGAAGACAAAGCGGCGGGCGATTTGGGTAGTCATGATCGGTTTCCTTAAGTTCACGTTGAGAATTGAGCGGGCCGGCTTTCGCTTTCGGGGTATCCGACGCCGCGGCCACGGAAAGTATTTAAGGCGACCGGTGTATCGGCCATGTAGCCGATGCGGGCCGCGTTTGTCAGCCGCCGTGTCGTATCGGCGGCAAGATACAAAGCGGTACAAAGTGGTGGGGGTGGCGCACCGTCCATGCGGTAGCTGCGCCGTTCCCTTCGCCCAGGCCCAGGCGTCCTGCCTCCTCGCGCAGGCTGCGCACGAAGGCATGCACGACCTCGCCGGCCCCGCTGGGCTAAAGGACAATGCCGTGTTCCGACGCCGGTTCCGGCACGGGGTCGGTCTCGCCTAGCATCTCCATCAGTTCGCGCTCGATCTTGCGGCAGATGTGCGCGATCGGCACATCGTTGGCGCCGCCTTCGAAAGGGTTTTCGGTGCTTTCACCGACCTGTTCCAGCGCGAGATACATCCACGAGATCATCGCGCTGAACGGAACCACCAGCCAGATCAGGTGGCCATGCATGAAGCCAGGCACGCTGCTGTTGAGCTTCTCGAATTCCGTGAGGATGCCAAAGGGAAGCAACAGGCAGAACGAGCGGACGAAAAGCCGGTTGATGACCGCGTATTGCCTGGGGTACGGATAGTCCTTGATACGCTCTGCCCGCCCTTGCTGCTCGAAGGCATCCCGGATTGCTCTTTCGAGCTCCATATGGAAGGCGCAGTCGATCTCGCCGGCTCGCACCAGGCGTTTGATTGCTGCTGACTGCAAGGCAAGTATCCGCGTTGCCTTGCTATCGGTCCGCCGCAGCGCATCGCGCTCCTGCGGCGGCAGATATCGGGCAAGCGCATGTTCCAAGGGTGTTTCCCACTCGGGCACGCGGTAGTGCTTGCGGTATTCCACGTTGGCAGCCTTGCCTGCGTTCTCCCAGATCCGCGGGCTTCGGAGTTGATAGCGAAGCGCCGTCAGCCACGCGCAGTGCCGCAGAATCAGTTCTCTTGCGGCCGCCGGTGTGGCGGTGAAGTCCAGGCTGATGACGCCCAGGAACCGGCTTCCGTTAAGGATCTGCGTCCAGACCTGCTGGGCCTCCGACGCCCGGTTGTAGGTCTGCACATTCTTGAAACCCACGATGAACGAGGTGGCGGTGCCCAGCAACACCACGACCGATAGCGGCACCGACAGCCATTTCAGCCCAAGGAGCTGATGGAGAACAATGGGGAGCGCTCCACAAGCGAGCAAGGCGTAGATCTGCCGTCTCGACCAGACGATGAATTCGGATAACGAGTAGGATTTTCCGAGGTGCATGAACGGAATCGTATGAGCGGTGGCACCCAGGCGCTAGATGCGCGGCGATACCCATGGCGTTGCCCGGACGGCACCAATCCCAGGCGCGCGGGTACACGCTGCCTGACCGGCCTGGGCCTCGTGAGCGAGACCCCGCTTCGGTACGCGGGCAATCCGGTGGCGGAAGGCACGGCAATTTCGACACCCCCAAAATTTTCCTTGTAATGAGATCGATTCCCATTTACTATTCGATCACTGCCTGACGCACGGCGCATCAAACGACGCACCGGACGGCACGGGCAGCCCAGCCAGGCTGGCACCCTCGCGGCACGCGACGGCAACCAGCCCTGGCCGGCAGGAAAGAATTCCGGATGCCGCCCCCGCGGCCTTCGACACCGTCTTTTGTGGGGACCGCTCCGTCACGCGGAGCGTTTGGTAGTAGCCAGTCTCCGGAAGATCGGGAAAGCAACCAGACCCCGCTTTCCCGATCGCGTCTTCCGGCGGCAAGCCAGGCCACCTTTTTATTCCGCGCGCCGTGCAGGCACGTCGCGCCGCCAGGAACGGCAGCGCCAGCGCCCCGCCGGCCCTGGCGCTTCCCGCCTGAAATTCCGCCAAGCCACTGACGCCGTGCCCCGTGCGGCGCCAGGCCGGGCGCCGCCCTGACTGCGGGGCGCCAGCCGCAGCATGCCTATGCCATCCGCCATGTCATCCGAGAGCACCAACCCGATCCATCTCAAGCGCGCCGGCCTGAAGGCGACGTCGCCGCGGATGCGCATCCTCGAAGTGTTCCGCACCAGCGCCCGGCGCCACCTGAGCGCGGAAGATGTCTACCGCATCCTGCTGACGCAGGACGAGGATGCCGGGCTGTCCACCGTGTACCGCGTGCTCAACCAGCTGGTGCAGGCCGATATCCTGCTGCGGCACAGCTTCGAGTCTGACCACGCCGTATTTGAACTGAACGAAGGCGGTCACCACGACCACCTGATCTGCGTGGCATGCGGCCGCGTGGAGGAATTCCGCGACGAGAGCATCGAGCAGCGCCAGCGCCAGGTCGCCGCCGACAACGCCTTTGTGCTGCGCGAGCATATGCTGGTGCTGTACGGCGTATGCCCGCAATGCCGTACCGAAGCCGCCGACGCAGAGCGCGTGCCGGAACTGCCGGCCAGCGCCTGACGCCCGCCGCATGCCGCGCGCCTGACGGAGCCATCCATGGAGCGCCTGACCAAATCCCTGTCCGAACTGAAGCACCTGATCAACCTGTGCCTGCGCCAGGAGCCCGGCTGCCAGGACTGCCAGCTGCGCGCGGTGTGCGTGCACCGCCCCGACCATACCGGCTGCAACTGGAGCGCCGAAGTCGACTTCCCCGAGCGCAGCGAGGCCGACGCCGTGCGTCACTGGCGCCAGGCCCGCCGCGTGGTGATGATGGTGCGCGAGCAGTACAACGTGGGCACCGCGGCGCAGGCCTGAACCGGGCGCTGCGATCAGATATCGAGTTGCGCTGCGGTGATGCCCAGCGCCGCGGCAATCCGCTCGCGCGAGGTCTTGCGCAGGCGGGCACTGTTTTCCTGCTGCGCGTAGGCAGGCTGCGAGATGTTAAGCCGCGCGGCGACTTCCGCCTGTGTAAGGCCAAGATGTTCGCGCCATGCACGCAGCGGGGGTACGTCATCGGCAAGCACTCGCCGGACCACGGCATGCGGGATCAGGTCCGCGGCTTGCGCAAATTGCGTAAGGTAATCGCCGTACGGGATCACGACAAAGGCTGGCTTGCCGTCCACCCCAACGATCGTCTGGATGTTAGTAGGTACGCTCATCCCGTTTTTTCACTTCCTGAATTTCCACAATTCGTATCGTGCCGTCCCAATCGAACAGCACGCGGTAATTGCCAACGCTTAGCCGATAGCCGTAGACATGACCGACCAGTGCTTTGACGTGCTGGCAGTTCGGCATGTATGCCAAGGCTTCCACCGCATCCACGATGGTGACGCGCATTGGCTTGTCGAGCCGTCGGACTTGCTTCGAGGCTCTTGCCGTCCAAAATATCGAGTTCATCACTCGAATATAAGGAAATTATAAGCCTTTTGGCCTGTTGCGGCTAAATTATAAGTTTATTCTTAACGTGGCCCAACTCAACGTTCGGCGGCAGCGCCGGCCGCCTGTCTGGTTCCGGCCCGTGCTGCCGCCCCCGGCCGCAACACCAGCCACACCGCCATGCCGATCAGCGCGCCGCCGGCGGCATGCGCCCACGACAGCGCCTCGCCCAGGAACAGCGCGCCCCAGACGATGCCGAACGGCGGGATCAGGAAGGTGACCGTCAGCGAGCGCACCGGACCCAGGTCGGCAATCAATCGGTAATACAGGATGTAGGCCAGCGCCGTGCACAGCGTGCCCAGGCCCAGCATGGCCGCCCAGACCCCGGCGCCGGCATCGGGCAGGGTGTTGTGGCGCCACAGCGCGGCGATGCAAAACGGAAGCAGGAAAGCGACCGCCCCGACCAGGCTGCCGGCCGCGACCAGGCGGCTGTCCAGCCCGCCCCGCTGCGTGATCCAGCGCCGCGCCAGGAAACCCGACAAGCCGTAACAGGCCGTGGCGACCAGGCAGGCCAGCGCCCCCAGCAAGACCTCCGCGGAAAAAGCCACCGGGCCGGTGCGGGTCAGCACCGCGACCCCCGCCACGCCCAGCATCACCCCCATGGCTTTTGCGCGCGTCAGCGGTTCCGCAAAGGCCAGCGCCCCGATCATCACGCCCATCAGCGGCGTCATGGCATTGAACACCGCCGAGTAACCGGCTGGCAGCCACAGCGCCGCCACGGCATACATGGCGAACGGGATGCCGGAGTTGACTACGCCCAGCGCCAGCACCGCCGGCCATTTGCCTTGCATGTCCCAGCGCAGGCCCAGCAGCGGCAGGCACGCGGCCAGCGTCAGTGCGCCGATCAGGACGCGCACAAACGCCGTCGGCACCGGCCGCAGCACCGGCGCGCCGATGCGGATGAACAGGAAGCTGGCGCCCCAGAGGGCGGCGAGGGCCAGCAGGCGAAACAGGTCGAGGGGTTTCATCGGTCGGCAGGGACGCTTGCCAGCAGGTGGACGATGCCGCATTGGACGCTGGCGCTGCGCCGATCGCAAGCCGGATTCGGACCTGTGGCGCTGCGGTCACCCCCGAAAGGCGTCAGAGAGACCACGGGGATTGGCGACGCGTTGGCGGATCTACCGGCAAATTGGGCGCCGTTTCCGCCACAATGTCACGTAAATACGTCACATTCTTACCGTGAGCTTTCATCCGCTCCCCTCGCAGGAGGGGACGCGTTACCGACGCGTGACAAGCCGCATTAGATTAAATTAAAATCTGGTCTGCGCCAGAGTTAATTGACCCCTCCGACGCATTCCCGACAAGCCGCCAGGCCTCCTGGCGGCTTCTTTTTTGGATCCGGTGAAATGCGCGCTGCCCGGCGCACCGGCACGCGACCTCCGCGTTGGCCGCCCCTCCGCGGCGCTGCCGGCATCACATTGCCCGCACCCTGCGTCAACCGGCTCGGCGTCGACCGCGTTGCCAATCCACATGAAACGACAGTTCCTGGGCCTGCTGGCCCGCGTCTACGTCCTGCAGTTCGCGCTGGAAGTCCCCGCCACGGTGGCCATGCTGGCCGACATGCTGCTGGAATACGGTTTCCAGGTCGATATCGGTTCGGTGCGCCCACTGCTGCGCGCACTGCAAATGGAAGGCTACCTGGAAAGCGTGCTGCGCGATGGCATCGGCCGGGTCTATCTGCTGACCGAACGCGGCCGCGAAGAACTGCAGGCCAGCCGCCAGCGCATCGACGAACTCTACCGCCGCCTGCACGCCGGCCTGCCCGCGTCCGACGACGCGCAACGCCCGGCCTGAATCGGGCCGCAATCGGCGGCCGCGGCGCCGCCGGCGTACCCGTTTCTGCGGGCCGCTGTTGTCGCCGCGGCGCCCGGCCCGACGGCCTTATTTCTTCTCCGCCTTCCCTTCGTAGCGCTTGCTCCATTCGGCCAGGATGCGGTCGCGGTTATCGCTGGCCCAGCGGAAGTCGTTCTTGATCAGGCGCTTCTCGTAATCCGCCGGCAGCAGCGCGTCGGGCTTGGCGATGCCGGGCACGGCCAGCACCGCGAAGTTCTTTTCATACAGCGCCATCGCCTCGCGCGACGCCGAGAAGTCGGCCAGCTTGCGCGCCGCATCGAGATGTTTCGTGCCCTTGACGATGGCGGTCGCCTCGATGTCCCAGCCCAGGCCTTCGCTGGGCAGCACGATATCGATCGGCGCGCCTTCCTTCTTCGACTTCATGGCGCGGTACTCGAACGCGATGCCGATCGGGAATTCGCCCTGCGCGGCCATCTTGCAAGGCTTGGAACCCGAGTGCGTGTACAGGCCGATGT
Source organism: Cupriavidus alkaliphilus (assembly GCF_900094595.1). Lineage (GTDB taxonomy): Bacteria > Pseudomonadota > Gammaproteobacteria > Burkholderiales > Burkholderiaceae > Cupriavidus > Cupriavidus alkaliphilus. The sequence goes on from NZ_FMAD01000009.1 coordinate 61,770, forward strand.
TCTTGTGCAGGGCATCCATGTACTGCCAGCCCTTCTGCTCGCCCATCATCTGCAGCCATGCGCTGACGTCGAGGAAGCCCGTGCCGGACGAGGCCGGATGCGGCATCACCACCTTGCCGGCATAGACGGGCTTGGTCAGGTCGGCCCACGAAGTGGGCTTGGGCAGGCCCTGCTTCTGCGCCTCGACCGTGTTGAAGCAGATCGCCGCGCCCCACACGTTCATGCCGACCCATGCCGGCGGGTTGGCCGGGCTGCGGTACTTGGCGTCGATCGCGGCCAGGTTCTTCGGCGCGTACGGGTCGAGCATGCCTTCCTTGTCCAGGATCGCCAGGCTGGAGCCGGCCAGGCCCCACACCGCGTCGGCGCGCGGCGCGGCCTTTTCCGCCAGCAGCTTGGCGGTGACGATGCCGGTGGAATCGCGCACCCACTTGATCTCGATATCGGGATGCACCTTCTCGAACGCGGCCTTGTAGGCGGCGATCTGGTCGGCTTCGAGCGCGGTGTAGACCGTCAGCACGGTGGCAGCGGCGGCGTGGCCGGCCAGCAGCGGCAGCGTGGCGGCGGCCACGGTTGCAATGGCCGCGGAAAGGCGGGTGATGCGGGACATGGTTTCTCCTTTGGAATCGGTCAGTGTGTTGCCCAGTGCAGCGGGATGACAAAACGGAAGGCTCAGCCGGCGCGCCAGCGCTGCGCGCGGCGCAGCCAGCCGGCCGAGAGCGCGTGCAGCAACAGCGCGGCCAGCACGGCGGTCAGCAGGATCAGCGTCGACATCGCCGCGGCGGGCGCGGTATCGCCGGCATCGTCCATGTTCAGCACCGAGATCGCGGCCAGCACGGTGTCGGGGCTGTACAGGAAGATCACCGCCGAGACCGTCGTCATCGACGACACGAACAGGTAGCGGAAGATGTCGAGCAGCGCCGGCAGGCACACCGGCACGGTCACGCGCCAGCACGTCAGCAGCGGCGCCACGCCCAGCGACAGTGCGGCGGCCTCGAACTCGTGGTCGAGCTGGCGCAAGGCAGCGGCCGCGGTCAGGTGGCCGGTGGTGTAGCAGTGCGCGACATTGCACAGCACCAGCAGCGCCATGGTCCCGTACAGCGCGTGCAGCGGATTGCCGGGCGCGTTGAAGAAAAACACATAGCCCAGCCCCAGCACCAGGCCCGGCACCGCCATCGGCAGCAGGAAGCCCGCGCGCAGCACGCCATGCAGCCAGGCGGGTCCGCGCGTGCGCAGCGTCAGCCAGGCGCCGAGGAAGATCGCCACGGTGCCGGCCAGCGCGGTCAGTACGGACAGCTTCAGGCTGTTGCGATAGGCCAGCCAGCCGCCGCCATCCATGTTGTCGAAATCATAGTGCGCCAGCGTCAGGCTCAGGTTGTACGGCCACAGCCTGACCAGCGACGCCCCCACCGCGGTGACGACCACCGCCAGCAGCGCGGCGCTGACGGCCAGCACCAGCAGCAGGCAGGCGCTGTCGCGGCCGCGCTCGGGCGCCGGCACATACACCTGCGCGCGGCTGCCCAGCTGCGTGCGCTGGCGCCGCTGCAGCGCCATGTCGACGGCAAAGGTCAGCAGCGCGGGGGCCAGCAGCAGCATGCCGATCAGCGCGCCGCGGTCGAACTGCTGCTGCCCCACCACGGCCTTGTACGCCTCGAGCGCCAGCACCGGGTAGCCGCCGCCCACCACCTTGGGCACGCCAAAGTCCGTGATCACCAGCGTCAGCACCAGGCAGGCCGCGGCGAACAGGCCTTGGCGCGCGCCCGGCAGCGTCACGGTGCGGAACGTGCGCCACGGGCCGGCGCCCATGGCGCGCGCCGCTTCATAGAGGCGCGCATCGGCCAGCGACAGCGTCGCCACCAACACCATCAGCGCATGCGGGAAGGTGTAGAAGGCCTCGCCCAGCACGATGCCCCAGAAGCCGTAGATGCCACCCGGGCCGAAGGCGTCGCGGAAGATGCCCTGGTTGCCGAACAGGTAGACCAGCGCGATCGCCGGCAGCAGCGACGGCGCGAACAGCGGCAGCAGCGCAATGCCGCGCCACAGCGGCCGCAGCGCGATGCAGGAGCGCTGCAGCGCGTAGGCAAAGCCGAACGCCAGCGGCACCACCAGCGCCACCACCGTCAGCGACACCGCCACGCTGCGCCCCAGCATCGGCAGGAAGTTGGGGCCGGATACCAGCGCGGCCATGCGCGCGCCCAGCACCCACTGGCCCGCGCCATCGAACCAGGCCTGGCGGAACAGCGCCAGCAACGGCAGCAGCAGGCCCACGGCAAGACCGGCCAGCCACAGCCACTTCATCGCCGCGGGCGCGCCGTGCGCCAGCCGCGCGGCCAGGCCGGTGCCGCGCTGCCGGGACGCCGGTGCCTGCGCCGGCAGCAAGGCGGTGGCGGCGCGCATCATGCGAACACCCGCAGCGCCGGCGCCGGCAAGGCAATCCAGAACTTGTGGCCGCCCGCCTCCGGCAGCCGGTGGCGCGCCTCGCGCGCCACGTCGGCAAACAGCGTCAGGCCGGGCAGGCGGTCGGCTTGCAGGGCCAGACGGTAGCGGTTGCCCAGATAGGTCTGGTCGACCACGCGTGCCAGCAGCCGGTTGGGCTCGGCGGGGTCCGGGTCCAGCCGCACCGCCTCCGGGCGGCAGCATAGCCGGCCGGCGCCAGCCAGCGGCTGCGGCGCGTCGACCTGCAACTCCACCGCCTGGCTGCCTTCGCCAATCGTGAAGCGCCCGGCCGGCGCGCTGTGCCCGGGCAGCCAGTTGGCCTGCCCGACAAAGCCGGCGACAAAGGCCGACGCCGGCTGCTCGTAGATCTCTGCGGGCGTGCCCGCCTGCACGATGCGCCCGCCATCCATCACGGCGATGCGGTCGGCCATGGTCATGGCCTCTTCCTGGTCGTGGGTGACCATCACGGTAGTGATGTTCAGGCGGCGCTGCAGCTGGCGCAGCTCCACCCGCAGATGCTCGCGCACGCGTGCGTCGAGCGCCGACATCGGCTCATCCAGCAACAGCAGCGACGGCGCCGGCGCCAGCGCGCGGGCCATCGCCACGCGCTGCTGCTGGCCGCCCGAGAGTTGTCCCGGGAACTTGCGCTCGCTGCCGGCCAGGCCGACCAGGTCGAGCATCTCGGCCACGCGCGCGTCGCGGTGCGTGCGGCCCATGCCGCGCCCGTGCAGGCCGTAGGCGACGTTCTGCGCCACGGTCAGGTTGGGGAACAGCGCGTAGGACTGGAACAGGATGCCGTAGTCGCGCGCCTGCGGCGGCAGGCCGGTCAGCTCGCGCGCGCCGGCGTGGATGCGGCCGGCGTCCTCGCGCTCCAGGCCGGCGATGATGCGCAGCAGCGTGGTCTTGCCGCAGCCGGACGGGCCCAGCAGGCACAGCAGCTCGCCCTGCCCGACCGACAGCGACACGCCGTCCAGCGCGAGGAAGCCGCCGGGGCCGCCAAAGCGCTTGCTGACCTGCTCCACGGCCAGGAACGCCCTGCCCTGCGTTGGCTTGCCTGCCTGCATCACCGAATCTCCCTGCATCTCGCTCGAATTGGCCGCCAGCATAGGCAGCGCAGATGCCAGCCATATGGCAGATCGGCAAAGTATTTCGATGGAGGTATCGGGGGATTTGGGATGCGGCGCGCGCCGCGCGAGTCAGGCCTGTTGCGGGGTGGAGGCGGGGGACATGCAGTCTGTGTCCGGCACCGGCAGCGGCTTGCGCAGCACATCGCGCAGCGCCTGCTGCGGCACGCCCTGGCTGAACAGGAAGCCCTGCAGCCCGTCGCATCCCTGCGCGCGCAGGAAGGCAAACTGCGCGGCCGTCTCCACCCCTTCGGCGATCACCTTGAGATGCAGCTGGTGGCCGAGCGTGATGATGGCGGCGGCCACGGCCTGGTCGTGGCCCGGCGTGGCCACGCCGTCGACGAAGGACTTGTCGATCTTGAGCCGGCTGATCGGCAAGCGGGTCAGGTAGTTGAGCCCGGAATAGCCGGTGCCGAAATCGTCGATCGACAGCCCCACGCCCAGCTCGCGCAGGCGGCGGAAGGTTTCGATGGTGGTCTCGCCGCCATCGACCAGGACGCCTTCGGTGACTTCGATCACCAGCCCCTGCGGCGGCAGGCCCGCCTGCTGCAGGCAGCGCGCCACGGTATCGGGGAAGCTGGCCTGGCGCAGTTGCAGCGGCGAGATATTGACCGCCACCTCGAGCTCGCGGCCCAGTTCCTCGCGCAAGGCCTGGATCTCGCGGCAGGCGGTGGCCAGGGCCCATTCGCCCAGTGGCACCACCAGGCCGCTCTGCTCGGCAATGGGAATGAACTCGGCCGGCTGCATCACGCCGCGCTCCGCGGTCTCCCACGTGATCAGCGCCTCGACCCCGGGAATGGTCAGCGTGGCGGTATCGACGATCGGTTGATAGCGCAGCCGGAATTCGTCGCCGGCCAGCGCGCGCCGCAGCAGGCCTTCGATGGTGAAGCGCGTCAGCGAGGCCTCGGCCATGGCGCTGGCAAAGCGGCACAGGCGTGCGCGCCCACCCTGCTTGGCGGCGTAGACGGCGGAGTCGGCGGATTTGAGCAGTTCGGTCAGCGTGTCGCCGTCGTCGGGGAACACCGCCATGCCGATCGATGGCGTCACGCGCAGCCGCTGGCCGCCGGCCAGCAGCTCTTCATTGACGCGTGCCTGGATCTTGGCGGCGATCAGTTCGGCTTCGCTGTCGTGGCGCAGGCCGCCCAGCACCACGCCGAACTCGTCGCCGCCCATGCGCGCGACCAGGTCGCCCTGGCGCACCGTGCCCTTGATGCGGTCGGCCATGGTGCGCAGCACGTCGTCGCCCACCGGGTGGCCGAGCGAATCGTTGATGCGCTTGAAGTGGTCCAGGTCGAGCAGCAGCAGCGCCACGCGCTCGCCGCGGGTGCGCGCGTGCAGCAGCAAGGCCTGGGCGCGCTCGCTCAGCTCGGCGCGGTTGGGCAGGCCGGTGAGCGGATCGTGCAGTGCCAGGTGGCGGATGTACTCGTCCACGCGCAGGCGCTCGGTCAGGTCATAGCCGATCGCCTGGTAGCCGGGCGACGGCATGGCGCCTGAATTCACTGGCGACGCGGGCGCCGGCAACGCGGACACCGCCAGCCGCACCGGCATGCGCGAACCGCCCTTGCGCACCCAGGTCCATTCGCGTTCATCGGTCAGCCCCAGCCGCGGCTTGGCCAGCAGCGCGGGCAGTCCCGGCGGCACCGGCGCACCCAGCTCGGCGCTGAGCGCGCGTGCGTGGTCGGCCAGTTCAGTGGCGACATGCAGGCCGGTGATGGGCATGTGGCCGACCAGCTCGGCGCTGCTGTACCACAGCATGCGCTGGCCGGCCGCGTTGATGCCGGTGATCAGGCCATGCTCGTCGAAGGTGATGACGCAGAAGGCGGCGTGGTCTAGCAGGCCGGCATAGCGCGCGGCCTGCACCGCGGCGGCGTCCTGCGCGCGCCGCTCGGGCGCGAGGTCGGTGACCGCCCACAGCCAGTGCGGCGCGGCGCCGTCGCCCGCGGGCAGGGGCGCGACGCTGACGCGCAGCGCAAAGCTGTCGCCGTCGGCACGCACGCCCGCCAGTTCGCGGTGGATCGCGGAACCCGCCGCGGTGTCGGCAGGCACCACGCCGGTGGCACCGGGAATCAGCGCGTCCAACCTGCGTCCGGCCAGGCGCCTGGCATCGGTGCCCAGCAATTGCCCGGCGCGCTCGCTGGCGCGCACCACCACGCCCTGGGCGTCGGTCACGACGAAGCCATCGGCGGATTGCGCCAGACAGGCCTGCAGCATGGCGCTGTCGTCTTCCCTGGCGTCCATGGCCCGCGCCTCGCGCAGGCGCGCGGCGCGGCCCTGGCGCGCCAGCGCATGGGTCAGCCACGCCAGCAGCAATGTCGCCAGCGCCCCCGCGGCCGGGACCAGGAAAGCGGGCCGGGGCCCATGCGCGGCTTCGAAGGCGGGACGGGTCGCGGCGCGCAGCGTCCAGCTGCGGCCGCCATAGTGGAACTGGCGCTCGCCGCGCAGCAGCGGGGCGCTGCCGTCTTCGCGCAGTTCGCCTTCGGTGGGGCCGCCCGACAGCCGGGCGCCGTTGGGGCCGCCCTCGTGCAACGACAGTTCGAGCTCGTTCGACGCCGAGGCCCCGACCGCGCGCATCAGGTCGCCCAGCCGCAATGACAGGTAAACGTAGCCCAGCACGGCCTCGCGCCGCTGCGCCACCGTGCTGAGCGGAGCACCGCCGCCATAGACCGGCAGGAATACCAGCGCGCCGCGCTGGCGCGCCACGGTCTCGGGCTCGCCGAGCGGATCCAGGCCGGCGCTCAGGCGCGGCTCGCCGCTGTCGCGCGCGGCCTCGAGCGCGGCCCGGCGGGTGGGCTCGGAGAGCATGTCGAAACCCGCGACGCGCATGCTGCGCCCGTCCAGCGGATCGATGTAGAGGATGGGCGCGTACAGCTCGCGCGCGCCGGCGGGATAGATGGTGTAATCGGCGAGGCCGTCGGCGCGGGCAGTCTGCACCAGCCGCGGTGCCTGTTGCGGCGTGGCGAGCGGCGCGTAGCCAATGGCCTGGGTGCCGGCCGGCAGGTCGTCGCGCTGCGCGGTATAGAGGTAGTTGCGCCATTGCGCGCGCGAGGTGCCGGGATTGGCCGTCATCACCGCGGCCACGCCGCGCAGCAGCCGCTCGTTTTCCAGCATGCGCTCGCGCAGCGCGCTGCCGGCCTGCGTCAGCAGCGCATCGAAGTGCTGCTGGGCGGCGCGGCGCTCGAGCCGGTCGGCCTGCCGCCAGGCCCCCGCCGTCAGCATCGCGCCGCCGGCGGCGACCAGCAATGACAACAGGGCGGGAGAAAGCGAAGTCAGTCTCATGGTCGGTGGGTTCGGGCATGCGGCAGGGGCACCGCCCCTGCGCAGGCATGCCGCCACGCGGCCAGCCCTCGCCTTAGCGGGGGACTATACCGTGGCGCAGGCAGCGCGCACAGCCCCGCCGCGGCATGGCGCCGGCAGCGGGGAAATGCCGGATGCCCCACTGCGGCGGGGTATGCTAGGGTTATACCCGAGACTCGACCTGCAGTTTGCGACAAGCCTGCGATCACCTCGCCCGCCTTGCGCCCCCACTGCACCCGACATGCACGTCTACACGCCCACGCTGAAAGCGCGCATTGCGATCATCACCACCGTGCTGGCCGCGGTGTTCGGTACCGGCATCGTGCTGATCGCCCTGTATGACGCGCACAGCGATCTGCACGATGCGCTCGAGGGCCAGCAGGACTCCGTGGTCAAGCTGACCGCCAACCAGCTGGACACGGCCATGAACGATCGTATCCAGCTGCTGGCGCACCAGGCCGGCCAGCTCGACGGCCTGATGGCGCAGGCGCACGGCGCGCACGCTGCTGCGGCGCGGCAGCGCGCGCTGCAGGCGCTGTCCGCCGCGATCCCGGTGCCGGCGGCGTTCAACGCGCTGCTGGTCGCCGACCGGCACGGCAATGTTCTCAGCGACCAGGGCGCCGGCGCCGAAGTAAGCGACCGCGCCTACTTCCGCGAGGCGGCGCGCACGCTGGCCCCGGTGGTATCGCCGCCGATCCGCTCGCGCACCAGCGGCCAGATGGGCGTGCTGGTGGCGGTGCCGGTGCTGTCGCCGCAGCGCGGTTTCCTGGGCCTGGTGGGCGGGTGGCTGGACTTGTCCAGCGCCAACTTCCTGGTCGACATCCTGCACAACCGGCTCGGCACCACCGGCTACTACTGCCTGGTCTCGGCCGGCCGCGAGCCGGTCTACGTGCGCCATCCCGATCCCGCCCAGGCGCGCCAGCCGGCACGGCCCGTGGCCGACACCTGCGGCGAGGACGACAGCCCCGCGCCGATGGAATTCCTCACCCCGGCACGGCCGGTGATTGCGCGCCACCTGATGTCCAGCACCGGCTGGGAACTGGTGGCATTGCTGCCGGCGCGCGAGGCCTACGCCCCGCTGCGCCAGATGCAGCAGCGCTTCCTCGGCATGGCGGGGGTGGCGATGGCAGGCGTGGCGCTGCTGATCTGGCTGGCGGTGCGGCGCCAGCTGACGCCGCTGTCGCGCCTGCACCGGGTGGTGCTGGCCAGCGCCAACGACTTGTCGGCGTTCGAGCGGCTGCCCACGCGCCAGCAGCGCGACGAGATCGGCGACCTGACCCGCGCTTTCATCAAGCTGATGCGCGACGTGCGCGAGCGCCGCCAGGCGCTGGACCGCAGCGAACGGCGGCTGCGCGCCGTGACCGACACGCTGCCATCGCTGCTGGCCTTCGTCGATACCGAAGCGCGCTATGTGTTCAACAACCTCGCCTACGAGCGGGTGTTCGGCCTGAAGCCGGAAGAGCTGCGCGGCAAGCCGATGCGCGAGGTGCTCGGCGAAGCCCGTTTCGCGCGCGTGCGGCCGTTTCTGGAACGCGCGCTGGCCGGCAGCGCGGTGACCTTCGAAACCGAGGACGAGAGCCCCGACTACCACTGCATGGAAACCAGCCTGCGCCCGGAATGGAGCGTCGACGGCAGCGAAGTCGTGGGCGTGCATGTCCACGTGCAGGACATCACGCAGCGCAAGCTCGAAACGCAGCGCCTGGCGCGCATATCGCGCACCGACCACCTGACCCAGCTGCTCAACCGCAGCGCCTTCGAAGGCCAGCTGCACGCGGCCATGGCGCGCAGCCGCGAGCACGGCACGCTGATGGCGCTGCTGTATCTCGACATGGACCGCTTCAAGGCCGTCAACGATATCCACGGCCACGCCGCCGGCGACCTGCTGCTGCAGGACTTCGCGCAGCGCGTGCGCCACTGCGTGCGCGACAGCGATACCGTGGCCAGGCTGGGCGGCGACGAGTTCGCCGTGGTGCTGGAAGACCTGCCGCAGCCCGCCGCCGCGCGCCGCGTGGCCCAGGCGATCCTGCAGGCAATGGATCTCCCTTTCAGCTTCGAAGGCGTGCAGGCCGACGTCGATGTCAGCATCGGCGTGGCGCTGTACCGCGGCGGCCCCGCGCAGGACCACGAGCTGATGCGGCTCGCGGACGTGCTGCTATACCGCGCCAAGGGCGCCGGCCGCGGCCGCTACGAGATCGGCCCGCCCGAACTGGCGGACGAACCCATCCCGCAGCACGCGGGGCCTTCCTCGGCTCAGTGAAGCGTGCCCGCGGGCTTGTCCGGCATCGCGCCTTCCGCGCCCTCGGGCTCGAACGGCACGTGGCGGCCGTCGCTGGACTGGTAGCCAAGCTGGGCGTCGGCGCCGAGCATCTTCTCCCAGGCGATCATGGCCTGGGCGACGGCCTCGGGCGCGCCCTTGAATACCACCACGTCGTTGCCGCAGTTCGGGCATTCGCCGCCGAACACCGCGTCGATGCCGGGCAGGCCCGGCACGTCGAGCGCGTCGAACTGCGCGAAGGCGGTCTTGCAGTGCCCGCACACCAGTTGGGCGGGGCGCAAGGCCTCGATCTTTGCGCGTGCCTGTGCCGCACGCTCCTCGGGGGTTCCCCGCCGTTTTGCCTCGCCCATGATGTCTTTCCTTCCCCGTGCTGCCGGTGTGTGTTTGCAGCGGCCGGCCGTTCTGGCCGGTGCCGTGCCTGTTAGATGCGCAATGCGGGCCGGTGGTGCCCCGGACCGTGGCGCAGGTGACGGCCGCGATGCCTGCGTGCCGGCGCCTGCCTGCCGCGCCTACCCGGCATTGTAACCAGCGCGGCGCTGCAAATACCGGGCCGACAGGAAGCTGCAGCGCCTGCTATTGTGGATAACGATGCCCCGTGCGGGCGCGGATGCGCCGCCTGCCGCACCGCGGGCATGCCGGTTCCATCCACCTACCCCCGAAGGAGGACGTTCCATGATCCGACCCACCGTGCAGGAAAACGCCGCCCGCTACGCCGACTGCATTGCCGCCTGCAATGCCGCGGCGGCTGCCGCCCTCAAGTGCGCGGCCGCGTGCCTGGAAGAACAGGACGTGCGCAAGATGGCGCGCTGCATTGCGCTGGACATGGATTGCGCCGGCATCGCCCAGCTCGCCGCGTCCTACATGCTGCGCAACAGCGAGTTCGCGCCGCTGGTGTGCGAGGACTGCGCCGAGGTCTGCAAGTGGTGCAAGGAGGAATGCGAGCGCCATGATGCCGAGCACTGCCAGGAATGCGCGCGCGCCTGCGCCGTCTGCATGGAGCAGTGCCTGAAGATGACGGCGTAGCGCCAGCGGACTCAGTCGGCCGCGCCGCTCGCCTGCTCCGGCGGCGCGTCCGCCAGCGCGACGAAGGCATCGATCAGCCGCGCGCCGCGCCGCTCGCGCAGGCAGTACAGGTATTCGTGCAGGCACGGCGCGGCATCGGTGAAGCCCAGCACGCGCAGGTCAGGATGGCTGGGCACCTCGTGCCGGGCGATCACCGAAACGCCCAGGTTGCGGATCACCGCTTCGCGGATCGATTCGCGGCTGCCGATTTCCATCTGCGCGGCGGGGCTGACGCGCGCCTGCGCCAGCATGTCTTCGGTGGCGATGCGCGTGGTCGACCCCAGTTCGCGCATCAGCAGCCGGCAGCCTGCCAGCGCGCTCACCGGCACTTCCGTATGCCCGGCCAGCGCATGGGTGCGGTGCACCACCAGCATCAGCGGATCCACCCCCAGCAGCATGCGTGACAGGCGCGCATCGTCGACGCGCTGCGACGAGGTGGCGAGGTCGACGCGGTATTCCTGCAGCGCCTCCAGCACCTCCTGCGAGTTGCCGGTGACCACGCTCACGTCGATCGCCGGAAAACGCTCGCTGAAGCGGCGGATCAGTTCCAGCACGTAATAAGGGGCGGTGGCCCCAACGCGCAGGCTGCCGGTGCGCAGGTCGCCCGAATGGCGCAGGAAGAAGTCGATCTCGGTTTCCTGCTGCACCAGCGCCTCGACCCGCGGCAGCAGCGCCAGCCCGGCGTCGGACAGCGCCAGCCGGCGCCCGCCGCGATGGAACAGCTCGACCCCGTAGGCCTCTTCCAGCGCGCGGATCTGCGCTGTGATAGTGGGCTGCGACAGGCCCAGGCGCTTGGCCGCCTGCGTGACGCTGCCGATGCGGGCCACCATGAAGAAGGATTTGAGCTGGGCGATGAGCATGCGGCGGGAAGAGGTCGCGAACGCCGGCAACCCGGCAAGACGGCGGAGCGCAGGCACCCGCCATGGCGAAGCGGTATTCTAATGGACCGCACCACGCCCCCCGGCCCAGCCGTCCGCCGCCTTGCCAAGGAGCCAGCCCATGCCAGACCCGTCCACCGCCGCCACCCGCATCGAAAAAGACAGCCTGGGCGACGTGCCCGTGCCCGCCGACCATCTGTGGGGAGCGCAGACCGAACGCTCGCGCCAGAACTTCCGCATCGGCACCGAGAAGATGCCGCCCGCGCTGATCGAGGCCTTTGCCATCCTGAAGCTGTGCGCGGCCCGCGCCAACGGCGAACTGGGCGTGCTCCGGCCCGAACTGGCGCATGCCATCGAGCAGGCCGCCGACGAGGTCATCGAGGGCCGCTGGCCCGACGAGTTCCCGCTGTCGGTCTGGCAGACCGGCTCCGGCACGCAGACCAACATGAACCTGAACGAGGTCATCGCCAACCGCGCCATCCAGTTGCTGGGCGGCGAGGTCGGCAGCAAGACCCCGGTCCATCCCAACGACCACGTCAACGCCAGCCAGTCGTCCAACGACAGCTTCCCGACCGCGATGCACATCGCCGCCACGCGGGCGATCCAGCAGCAGCTGCTGCCCGCGCTGGAGCAGTTGCAGCAGACCTTCGCGCGCAAGGTCGAAGCCTTTGCCGATATCGTCAAGGTCGGCCGCACCCACCTGCAGGACGCGGTGCCGCTGACGCTGGGGCAGGAGTTCTCCGGCTACATGGCGCAGGTGGCCGATGCGCAGTCGCGCCTGCAGCAGGCCATGCTGCGCGCGATGCCGGTGGCGCAGGGCGGCACCGCGGTGGGCACCGGCCTGAACGCGCCGCACGGCTTTGCCGCCGCCTTTGCGCGCGCGCTGGCCGACTACACCGGCCTGCCGTTCGAGCCCGCGCCCAACCGCTATGCGCTGCAGGCCGCGCACGACGCGCTGGCCGACCTGTCGGGCGCGCTCAACACCACCGCATCGTCATTCCTGAAGATCGCACGCGACTTCATGCTGCTGGGGTCCGGGCCGCGCGCCGGCTTTGCCGAACTGGTGCTGCCGGCCAACGAGCCGGGCTCGTCGATCATGCCGGGCAAGGTCAACCCGACCCAGGCCGAGGCGCTGGCGATGGTGTGCTGCCGCGTGATCGGCAACCACACCACGGTGACGCTGGCGAACGGACTCGGCACGCTGGAGCTGAACGCCTACAAGCCGGTGATCATCTACAGCCTGCTGCAGTCGGTGAGCCTGCTGGCGGGCGCGGCTTCGAGCTTTGCCGAGCATATGGTCGAGGGGGTCGAGGCCGACCGCGAGCGCATCGCCGAACTGCTGGAGCGCTCGCTGATGCCGGTGACCGCGCTCAATCCGCATATCGGCTACGACCGCGCGGCGGAAATCGCCAAGCTCGCGGTCAAGCGCAACCTGTCGCTGCGCGAGGCGGCGATCGCATCGGGGCATGTCACCGAGGCGCAGTTTGCCGAGTGGATCGACCTGAAGGGAATGACGCGCGAGGTGTAGCGCGCGCGGGGATACAACCAAGGCGCCCGGCGCGGAACCGATCCGCGCCGGGGCGGGCCGGACTCAGCCGACGAAGGCCTTTTCCAGCACGAAATGGCCGGGGTGGCTCATATTGCCTTCGGCAAAGCCGCGCGCTTCCAGGATGGCGCGCACGTCCTTCAGCATATCCGGGCTGCCGCACAGCATGATGCGGTCGTTCTCGGTCGAGAACGGCGCCATGTCCAGGCGCTCGAACAGCTCGCCCGAGGCAATCAGGTCGGTGATGCGGCCGCGGTTGTCGAACTCTTCGCGCGTCACGGTCGGGAAGTACACCAGCTTCTCGCGCACCAGGTCGCCCAGGTGCTCGTGCTGCGGCAGGTGTTCCTGGATCAGCTCGCGGTAGGCCAGCTCTTCGACGAAGCGGCAGGTGTGGGTCAGCACGACCCTGTCGTAGCGCTCGTAGACCTCCGGGTCGCGGATGATCGACAGGAACGGCGCCAGGCCGGTGCCGGTCGCCAGCAGCCACAGGGTCTTGCCGGGCAGCAGGTTGTCCACCAGCAGCGTGCCGGTGGGCTTCTTGCCGACATAGATCTGGTCGCCTTCGCGCAGGTGCTGGAGGCGCGAAGTCAGCGGGCCGTCGGGCACCTTGATGCTGAAGAATTCCAGCGTCTCTTCATAGTTGGCGCTGGCAATGCTGTAGGCGCGCAGCAGCGGGCGGCCATTCACTTCCAGGCCGACCATGGCGAACTGGCCGTTTTCAAAGCGGAAACCAGGGTCGCGCGTGCAGGTGAAGCTGAAAAGGGTGTCGGTCCAGTGATGGACGGAAAGGATGGATTGCTGGTTCAGATTGCTCATGGCAAGACGCGGAATGCAGCGCAACGGCGCGCCAAAAAACGGCTGGGAAGGAAGCGATCTTAACGCAAGCCCCGGCTCGGCGCAGGCGGAGCCTGCAACGCCAGCAAGGGATTAGCGCCAATCCGGCGCGGGTGAGGCGAAGTCATCACGTCGGAGATTGTTGATTGGTTTTGTCTAATCCTTTATTTCAGCGGCCATTTATCCAGCGATCGCCAACATCCATCATGCAGTCATTCCCAACCCGACCAGGAAACTGCCATGACCGCCCTTCCCGCTACCTCCCGCCGTGCCGCGCTCGTCACCGGCGCCTCCCGCGGCATTGGCCGCGCCATCGCCTTGCGGCTGGCCGCCGACGGCTTCGACGTGGCCATCGGCTATGCCGGCAACGCCGCCCGCGCCGAAGAAACCGTGGCGGCGGCACGCGCGGCCGGCGCCAACGCGATCGCCGTCCAGGGCGACGTGGCGCAGGCGCCCGACGTGGCGCGCCTGTTCGATGCCGCGCAACAGGCCTTCGGCCGGCTCGACGTGGTGGTCAACAGCGCCGGCATCATGACGCTGAAGCCGGTTGCGCCTGCCAGCGTCGACGCCTTCGACCAGACCATCGCCACCAACCTGCGCGGCGCCTTCCTGGTGCTGGGCGAGGCCGCGGCGCGGCTGGGCCAGGGCGGACGCATCATCGCGCTGTCGACCAGCGTGATTGCGCGCGCCTTCCCCGGCTACGGGCCGTACATCGCGGCCAAGGCCGGCGTCGAAGGGCTGGTGCGGGTGCTGGCCAACGAGCTGCGCGGCCGCGGCATCACCGTCAACGCGGTGGCACCGGGGCCGGTCGCGACCGACCTGTTCTTCGAGGGCAAGTCAGAGGAGCAGGTGGCGCAGCTGGCGAAACTGGCGCCGCTGGAACGCCTCGGCACGCCGGACGACATCGCCGCGGCGGTGGCCTTCCTGGCGGGGCCGGACGGTGCGTGGGTCAATGCGCAGGTACTGCGCGCCAATGGCGGCTATGCCTGAAGCCGACGTCCCGGCTTCAGCCGCCGGGGGTGAGCGCGCCGGACAGTTCGCAGCGCTGGCGCGCCAGCGCTTCGCGCGAATAGCCGTGACGCACGCGCAGCTGGTGCTCGACGGCGTCGGCCTGGTCCAGGCACGCGAACACCAGGTCGTCCTTGACGCGTTGTGACACGCCCTTCAGGCGCGGCGCCTCATACGCGACCTGGCGCGCGCGGCAGCGCAGGAACAGCAGGGTTTCCTGGGAGGCGATGATGAGCTGGTCATGCTCGATCCGCTTGCATTCGACCAGATCCTGGGCGGAGGCGCTGGCGCCGGCAAAGAACAAAGGCAGGCACAGCCATCGGCGCAACGAGCGGTGCATGGCAAACGGGGGCGCAGAAGGCCAGTTGAGGGTCCGGCTCGAATCATTGCCCAGACCCGCGCACAGTGCAAGCCGCACGGCACGCAATAACGCATTGCGGGCCGGCGCCGGACGGTGCCAGTGCGGCTTTGATGTCCCGCGAGCGGAACAGTTGGCAGTACCGCCTGCCGACTTTGTCGCCCCTGCCCGCCGCTTGTATCGCAACTGCGGCATACCCGGGCTGGCTGCGCCGGCATGGCAATATACGGGGGCTGTGACCGCTCCCGTCTTCCTCTGACCACCCCATGGACCTGAACGCCCTGCGCCTGTTCGTCGACATCGTCGACGCCGGCAACCTGAGCGCGGCCGCGCGCAAGCTTAAGATGACGCGCGCCAATGTCAGCTACCGGCTCAAGGCGCTGGAAGAAGAGCTGGGCGTGCAACTGCTGCGCCGGACCACGCGCCACGTCGAGCCGACGCCCGTCGGTGCCGGGCTGTACGAGCACGGCCGCAATATCCTGGGCGAGGTCGCGGCGGCCAATGCGCTGATCAGCAACATGGGCAAGAGCCTGCAGGGCCATGTGCGGCTGTCGGTGCCCACCGGGCTGGGCCATTCGCTGCTGTCGCCGCTGCTGGTGCGGTTTAAGCAGCGCTATCCGGACATCACGCTGGATGTCGTGTTCGACAACCGCGTGCACAACCTGGTGTCCGAGGACGTGGAGGTGGCGCTGCGCATCATCTCGACGCCGCCGGATTCGGTCGTCGCCACCGAGATCGGCGCGGTCGACTGGATTGTCTGCGCCGCGCCCGCGTACCTTGCCGGCCACCCGGCGCCGCAGGCACTGGCCGGGCTGCAGGCGCATGCGATCGTGTGCGCGTCGCCGGTGGGGCAGAAGCTCAAGGCATCGGGCTCGCGCGCAGGCGGCAACGATGACGAGGTGCGCGAACAAGTGGTGCTCGAGCCCACGCTCAGCTCGGAGAATTTCGCCTTCCTGAAAGAGGCGGTGCTGGCCGGCCTGGGCGTCGGCATCTTTCCGATCTACGCGATCGGCGGGGAACTGGACAGCGGCGCGCTGGTGCCGCTGCTGTCCGACTACCGCATCAGCGTGTTCGGCAGCAAGCTCTACATGCTGACCATGCCCAACCGCTACCAGACCCTGGCCACACGCTACCTGCTGAATTTCCTGAAAACCGAGCTGCAGGCGGTGTGGCCGCGGCTGCACCGCTAACCGCAGCCCATTGTCATGGCGCCGGCGCACTATATTAGGAGCACAAGGATAACCGTCGGCGCATCCGGAACCTAGGAGCAACCATGGCCCTGGCTAGCACGCTCGCAAACTGCCTGAGCAGCAAGAACACCCGCTACGACATCATCCGCCACCCCTACACCCTGAGCAGCATGGCCACGGCAGAGGCCGCGCACGTGCCCGGGGACCGGCTGGCCAAGACGCTGTTGCTGGAGGATGAACGCGGCTACGTTGCCGCTGTGATCCCTTCGAGCCATCACCTGCAGATGGCCGCCATCTGTGAACAGACCGGGCGCAACCTGGTACTGGCGCACGAGGACGAGATCCGCGAGATATTCAAGGATTGCGACCTCGGCGCGATTCCGCCGGTGGCAATGGCATACGGCATGCAGACCTATGTGGACGACAGCCTGATGCAGCAGCCCGAAGTGTATTTCGAGGGCGGCGACCACCAGGACCTGGTGCACATGAGTGGCGACCAGTTCAAGCAACTGATGTCGGACGCCGGGCACGGGCAGTTCTCGCGCCGCATGATGTAAGCGGTGCGACGGCAACGGCCACCACGCGGGTTGCGGCCCGCGTGGTGGCCGTTTGCTGTTTTCAGCGCAGCTGTGGCGGTGGCCCGGCGCCGCCCGCGGGCAACGCGGGCGCGCTGTCGTCCTTCAGGTCCACGCCGGAGCGCCCGAGCGCCGCCGCGCCGCGCAGCAGGAACACCAGCCGCTCGGCGGCCTGCGCATAGGACAGCCCTTCCGGGCGCACGTTGGAGATGCAGTTGCGCTCGGCATCGGTGCGGCCGACGCGCGGCGCATGGGTCAGGTAGATGCCGAGGCTGTCGGGCGAACTCAGCCCGGGCCGCTCGCCGATCAGCATCACCACCTGGCGCGCGCCCAGGCGCTCGCCGATCTCGTCGCCCAGCGCCACGCGCGACTGCTCGGCCACCACCACGGGACCGATCTGCCAGCCCTGCGGCAGGCGCTGGCGCGCCGCCTGGAGCAGCGGCAGCGCATGGCGCTGCGTGGCCAGCGCCGACAGGCCATCGGCAATCACGAACACCACATCCGGCGCCTGCCGCGGCCGCGTCGCATCCAGCCGCGCGCGGCTGGCTTCGTCGAGACGACGGCCCAGGTCGGGGCGCCGCAGGTAGTGCTCGCGGTCCGGCGCCGCGCTGTGCACCGCCGCGTGCGCAAGCCCGGCCGCATCCAGCGCCGCGGTGACCGCGCCCACCTCCAGCGCCAGGTGCACCGCATCGCGCGCCTGCGCGTGGGCCAAGCCGAAGGCCAGCACCGCGTCGGTGGGCTGGCTGTGGCCGGTGCGGCCCAGCGCGATGCGCGCGCGCGTAAAGCGGCGCAGCCGTTGCCACGGGTCGGCTTCGGCCGCGGCGGGATCCGGCATGGCGGGAGCCTGGCGTTTGGCGGTCATCGCGGCTCCTTACAAGCTGTGGGCCATCTGCAGCAGCGGCTGGCGCGCGGCGGGCTCCAGCAGCCGGCCGGCGCCGTCGGCAATGCCCATGTGCTGCAGCCAGGCCTCGAATTCCGGCGCCGGGCGCAGCCCCAGCACTTCGCGCAGGTACAGCGCGTCGTGGAACGAGGTGCTCTGGTAGTTCAGCATGATGTCGTCGGCGCCCGGCACGCCCATGATGAAGTTGATGCCGGCCACGCCGAACAGCGTCAGCAGCGTATCCATGTCGTCCTGGTCGGCCTCGGCATGGTTGGTGTAGCAGACGTCGCAGCCCATCGGCACGCCCATCAGCTTGCCGCAGAAGTGGTCTTCCAGCCCGGCGCGGATGATCTGCTTGCCGTCGTACAGGTACTCCGGCCCGATAAAGCCGACCACGGTATTGACCAGCAGCGGCGAGAACGCGCGCGCCACCGCATAGGCGCGCGCCTCCATGGTCTGCTGGTCGACGCCATGGTGCGCGTCGGCCGACAGCGCGCTGCCCTGTCCGGTTTCGAAATACATCAGGTTGTCGCCCACGGTGCCGCGCGCCAGTGCCTGCGCCGCGTCGTGCGCCTCGGCCAGCAGCGACAGGCTGATGCCGAAGGCGGCATTGGCGCGCTCGCTGCCGGCCACGGACTGGAACACCAGGTCCACCGGCGCGCCCTGGCCGATCGCGCGCAGCGTGTTGGTGACGTGGGTCAGCACGCAGGACTGCGTGGGGATGTCGAAGCGGCTGCGCAGCTCATCGATCATGCGCAGCAGCGAGACGATCGCGCCGAGGTTGTCCGAGGCCGGATTGACCCCGATGGTGGCATCGCCGCAGCCATAGAGCAGCCCGTCGATGATCGAGGCGGCGATGCCCTTGGGATCGTCGGTGGGGTGGTTGGGCTGCAGCCGCACCGCCAGCCGGCCCGGCAGCCCCACCGTGCTGCGAAAACGCGTGACCACCTGGCACTTGCGCGCCACCGCGACCAGGTCCTGGTTGCGCATCAGCTTGCTGACCGCCGCCGCCATCTCCGGCGTGATGCCGGGCGCCACCCGCGCCAGCATGGCGCTGTCGGTCTCGTGGCGCAGCAGCCAGTTGCGCAGGTCGCCCACGGTGGTGGCATCGATCGCGGCAAAGGCGGCGGCGTCGTGGCGGTCGTGGATCAGGCGCGTGACCTCGTCGTCTTCATAAGGCACCAGCGCCTCGTTGAGGAAGCGCGTCAGCGGCACCTCGGCCAGCGCCAGCCGTGCCGCCATCCGCTCCTGTTCGCTTTGCGCGGCAAGGCCCGCGAGCGCGTCGCCGGAGCGCGCCGGGCTGGCCCTGGCCAGCAGCGTGCGCAGGTCGGCAAAGACGTGGCGGTGGGTGTCGATGGTATGGGTGTAGGCCATGCGTTGCGTTCCTGTACCTGGCGACAATCGAAAACAGCGCGGCGAACGGCTGGCCGTGCACGATTCCCCCTAATATAGACACCCTTTGCGTGTGCCGATATGCCAACATCCGCGCCAGCTCGCGGCGGCACGGGCGCCTGACGCAGCCATTACATCTGGATCGGCGAGAATCCAGGACTTCCTTTTCAGCAAATTGCATGCCGGAGACACCGATGAAAGACCCCGAACCGACCGTCACCCCGCGCCTGCCGCCGGCCGCCTGGTACAGCGTCGGCACCGTCGCCTACCTGCTGACCGCGCTGGCGCTCTGGACCGTGCTGCATGCCAACCTGGTGGCGGCGCTGCTTTCGGGGCTGCTGCTGTATTCGCTGGTGGACGTACTGGCGCCGCGCCTGAAGCGCCTGCACCAGCGCCACGACGCGCTCGCGGTGGCGATCCTGTCGGCGCTGATCCTGCTGGGGCTGACGCTGGCGGGCTGGTTGCTGGTGCGCTTTGTCAGCGGCGAGGGCAATACCCTGGACGGCCTGCTCAACCACGTCGCCGACATCATCGACCGCTCGCGCGGGCAGCTGCCGCCGTGGGTCAGCGACGCGCTGCCCAACGGCGTCGACGAACTAGCCAACACACTGATCGACACCCTGCGCGAACACGCCGCGATGGCGCAGAAGCTGGGCGCCGAGGTGCTGCGCACGCTGGTGCATATCCTGATCGGCCTGGTGATCGGCGCAATGGTGGCGCTGTACCGCGCCGTGGCGCGCCCCAACCGGCGCCCGCTGGCGGCAGCCCTGGTGGCGCGCGCGCGCACGCTGCAGCAGGCGTTCTCGCAGTTCATCTTTGCGCAGATCCAGATCTCCACGATCAACACCGTGCTGACCGCGATCTACCTGCTGCTGGTGCTGCCGCTGTTCGGCGTGCACCTGCCGCTGAGCAAGACCCTGGTGGTGATCACCTTCGTCGCGGGCCTGCTGCCGGTGCTGGGCAACCTGATCTCGAACACGGCCATCGTGGTGGCCTCGCTGTCGGTGTCGCTGCCGATCGCGGTGGGCTCGCTGGTGTTCCTGGTGGTGATCCACAAGCTCGAGTACTTCCTGAATGCGCGCATTATCGGCGCGCGCATCCAGGCGGCGGCGTGGGAACTGCTGATGGTGATGCTGCTGATGGAAACGCTGTTCGGCATCCCGGGCGTGATCGCCGGGCCGATCTTTTACGCATACCTGAAGCGCGAACTCGCCGGCGCCGGCCTGATCTGAATGCCGCGGCCGGCACGCCGGGCCGGTGGTCGGACCAAAAATGGGCCAACGGACTTGTCTCAGCCGCCGTCCTGCTCCACCCGGCTGCGGACGAAATCGATGTGGGTCTGCATCGCCGTGCGCGCCTCTTCGGGGCGGCGCGCGCAGATGGCATCGCACAGGGTGCGGTGCTGCAGTAATAGCAGCTCCGAGGCGCCCTCGTCCTGTTCGCGCAGGCCGGTGCCGTTGATGGTGATGTGCTCGCGCAGCATGCCGATCACGCTGGTATGCAGGTGCAGGAACATGGTGTTGTGCGAGGCCCGGGCGATGGCGTCATGCAGCTGCGCGTCGGCATCGGCCTCGGCCTGCTTGTCGTCGGCGGCGCGGGCGCGTTCCAGTTCGGCCATCAGCGCGCGCATGCGCCTGACGTCGGCGGCATCCGCGCGCAACGCCGCGAAATAAGCGGTGGCGCCTTCCAGCACGCGGCGGAACTCGAGGATGTCTTCGCGCAGCGCGGGATGGTCCGCCACCAGCTGGCCCCACGGCGAGGCAATGCCGGCACGCAGCTGGTCGGTGGCATAGACGCCCGCGCCGCGCCGGCTCTGCAGCAGGCCGCGCGCGGCCAGGCGCTGGATCGCCTCGCGCACGGTGTTGCGCGCCACCGCATACTGCCCGGCCAGCACGCGCTCGGCCGGCAGGCGCGTGCCGGGCGGCCAGGTGCCGTCGAGCAGCGCGGTCTCGATGCGCCGCATCACCGACTCCACGCGTCCGCGGGTATGCCCGTGCCTGGCTGCCGTCATGCCGTGTGTCCTCGCTCCTGAACGTGCCTGAGGGTGCGCGGCGCGCCTTCGGGATTGGTCCAACCAATTTGAAGCGCCGCGCGGAAGCGGGAATTATGCGCCCAAACGTGCGACCCAGCACGTGTGGAGCGAGACATGAAGGATCGTCAGTACCCCAGCGGCCCTGCCCCCACGCAGGCCTACCTGTTTGCCACCTGCCTGGTCGACATGTTCGTGCCGCAGGCCGGCCTCGACGCCGTGCGGCTGCTCGAGCGCGAAGGCCTGACCGTGCATTTCCCGCGCGGCCAGAGCTGCTGCGGCCAGCCCGCCTACAGCAGCGGCAACCCCGACGCGGCGCGTGCGGTCGCGCGCGCCCAGCTCGACCTGTTCGGCCAGCCGTGGCCGGTGATCGTGCCGTCCGGCTCGTGTGCCGGCATGATGCGCCACCACTGGCCCCAGCTCTTTACCGACGATCCGGTGGCCGGCCCCAAGGCCCGCGAACTGGCCGGGCGCGTCTACGAGCTGGGCGAGTTCCTGCTGCATGTGCTGAAGGTGGACTTCGGCACTGCCGCGCCATCGGCCCAGCCGCCGGAGCGCATCGTGCTGCATACCTCGTGCGGCGCGCGCCGCGAAATGGGCACGCGCCAGCACGGCGTGGCGCTGGTCGATGCGCTGCCGGGCGTGACCCGCGTCGAGCATGAACGCGAGTCCGAATGCTGCGGATTCGGCGGCACCTTCTCGCTCAAGCATCCCGATATCTCCGGCGCCATGGTGCGCGACAAGGTGGCGTCGGCCTGCGCCACCGGCTGCGAGCGCCTGGTCTCGGCCGACTGCGGCTGCCTGCTCAATATCGGCCATACCGCCGCGCACGACCGCGCGCCGTTGCGGGTGGAGCACCTCGCCAGCTTCCTGTGGCGCCGTAGCGGAGGTGCCGCATGAGCACGCCCGGCGCCCGCGAACGCATGCTCGGCCGGCTGCGCGCCGCCGCACCCGTGCCCTCCCCGCAAACCACCGAGCTGGACCGCCGCATCGACAGCCATTTCGAAGCGCGCCGCCATGGCGCGCCAACGACTGGCGCACGCGTTGCCGCGATGCGGGCCGCGCTGCAAGGCCTGCATGCCGAAGTCTGGTGCGCCGACGCCGGCGCCTGGCCGGCGCTGCTCGCCGGCGAACTGGCCAGTGCTGGCGTGAAGCGCCTGCTGCTCGATCCGGCCACCACGGCCGGCGCGGCGCTGGCAACGGCGTTGCCGACCGGTATCGAAGCCATCGGCTACGACCGCCCGATCGAGGCGTGGAAGGGCGAGCTGTTCGACACCGTTGACGCCGGTTTCACCGTGGCGCGCTCCGGCATCGCCGCCACCGGCACGCTGGTGCTGGCACCCGATGCGGGCTCGCCCCGCACGGTATCGCTGGTGCCGCCGCTGCATGTCGCGCTGGTGCACGCGTCGACGCTGCATGACGACCTGCACATGGCCGCGCGCGCCGAGCGCTGGGCTGATGGCATGCCGACCAACCTGGTGCTGGTCTCCGGCCCGTCCAAGACCTCGGACATCCAGCAGACCCTGGCCTACGGCGCGCATGGTCCGCGCCGGCTGTGGGTCGTGATCGAAACCGACGCCGCGGAGGCCGCGCAATGAGCCAGCAGACCCTGCAATTCGTTGCGCCGCGAGAGTTCAAGGCGCGCGCCCGCGAGGCGCTGGACGACCCCAAGCTGCGCCAGAGCTTCCGCGGCGCGATGGACTTCCTGCAAGGCAAGCGCCTGGCGCAGTTCCCCGACGCCGACGAACTCGAACGCCTGCGCGACCTCGGCGAGGCGGTGCGCCAGCACGCGCTGGCCAACCTGCCTGACCTGCTGGTGCAACTGGAACAGAAGCTGACCGCCGCCGGCGTGCAGGTGCACTGGGCCGAGACCGCCGACGAGGCCAACGCCATCATCCACGGCATCGCCAGCGCCAGGCAGGCCACGCGCGTGATCAAGGGCAAGTCGATGGCCAGCGAGGAAATCGAGCTGAACCATTACCTGGCCGAGCGCGGCGTGGATTGCATCGAATCGGACATGGGCGAGTACATCGTCCAGCTGGCCGGCGAGAAGCCCTCGCATATCGTGATGCCGGCGATTCACAAGACCAAGGGCGATATCGCGCAGCTGTTTACCGAGCATATCCCCGACACGCCTTATACCGAGGACGTCGACGCGCTGATCCAGACAGGACGGCGCGCGCTGCGCCAGGCCTTTGTCGAGGCCGACATCGGCCTGTCCGGCGTGAACTTCGCCGCCGCCGACACCGGCACGCTATGGCTGGTGGAGAACGAGGGCAACGGCCGGCTGTCGACCACCGTGCCGGACGTGCATATCGCCATCATGGGCATGGAGAAGGTGGTGGCCAGGCTCGAGCACATCGTGCCGCTGTCGACGCTGCTGACGCGCTCGGCCACCGGCCAGGCCATCACCACGTACTTCAACCTGATCTCGGGCCCGCGCCGCGCCGGCGAGCGCGACGGCCCGCGCGAAGTGCACCTGGTGCTGCTCGACAATGGCCGCACCCAGGCGTACGCCGACGCGCAGTTGCGCGCCACGCTGCAATGCATCCGCTGCGGCGCGTGCATGAACCACTGCCCGGTCTACGCCCGCATCGGCGGCCACGCCTACGGCACCACCTACCCGGGCCCGATCGGCAAGATCCTGTCGCCCCACCTGCTGGGGCTGGACGCCACCGCCGACCTGGCCACCGCCTCGAGCCTGTGCGGTGCCTGCGGCGAGGTCTGCCCGGTGCGCATCCCGATCCCGCAACTGCTGGTGCGCCTGCGCACCGAGTCCAACCGCGCGCCCGACCAACCGGTGGCCAATCCGCTGCGCGGCCAGGGCGCCAAGTACAGCCGCGGCGAGCACCTGGTATGGCGCTTCTGGAGCGGGGCCTATTCGCACCCGGCGGCGTACCGGCTGTTCCGCTGGGCCGCCACGCGCCTGCGCGCGCTGACACCGGCGCGGCAGATGGGATGGACGCAGCACCGCACGCCGCTGAAGCCGGCGGCGAAGAGCCTGGCGGACCTGCTGAAGGAAAAGGGGCAGCCCGAGTAGGCGGCGGCGCCGGGCTGACGCATCCCCATACCCGCTGGTTTGCTCCCCTCTCCCGCTTGCGGGAGAGGGGCGGGGGTGAGGGCGGGCGCGCGGCAAGCACGAGGCGTTTGCACTTTGTTGAAGCTCTGGCCCTCACCCCAACCCTCTCCCGCAAGCGGGAGAGGGAGTACACAAGCGCGCGAATCGACGCCCCCACACGTTCCACAACAACAATGCTTTCCCGAACCACCACCAAATCAGGAGACCACCCTTGCAACCCTGGACCCAACTCTATACACCACTAGGCAGCCTGTGGCTGTCCTCACTGGCGGCAGCGATCCCCATCGTGTTCTTCTTCATCGCGCTCGCGGTCTGGCGCATGAAGGGCCATGTCGCCGCGGCGGTGACGCTGCTGCTGGCGCTGGCCGTGGCGGTGTTTGCCTACGGCATGCCCGCGCAGCAGGCGCTGGCCTCGGCCGGTTTCGGCTTTGCCTACGGGCTGTGGCCGATTGCGTGGATCATCGTGACCGCGGTGTTCCTCTACAAGATCGTGGTCAAGACCGGCCAGTTCGACGTGATCCGCGCTTCGGTGCTGTCGATCACCGACGACCAGCGCCTGCAGATGCTGCTGATCGGCTTTGCCTTCGGCGCCTTCCTGGAGGGTGCGGCCGGCTTCGGCGCCCCGGTGGCGATCACCGCGGCGCTGCTGGTGGGGTTGGGCTTCAACCCGCTGTACGCGGCGGGGCTGTGCCTGATCGCCAATACCGCGCCGGTGGCATTCGGCGCGATGGGCATTCCCATCATCGTGGCCGGGCAGGTGACGGGACTGGACCCGTTCCATATCGGCGCCATGGCCGGTCGCCAGTTGCCGCTGCTGTCGCTGCTGGTGCCGTTCTGGCTCGTCTTCATGATGGACGGCGCCAAGGGCGTGCGCGAGACCTGGCCGGCGGCGCTGGTGTGCGGCGGCAGCTTTGCCGTGACGCAGTACTTCACCTCGAACCATATCGGGCCGGAACTGCCGGACATCACCTCGGCGCTGGTGAGCCTGGTGTCGCTGGCGGCGTTCCTGAAGGTATGGCAGCCGCGCAGCGCCTCGCAGCGCGCCGGCGGCAGCGCCGGCAACGTCAGCGGCGGCACGGTCGCGCTGGCGGGCTTCGGCGGCGGCTTCGGCGGCGCGATGCAGAGCCGCAAGGCATCGCCTTATACGCTCGCGCAAACGCTGCGCGCGTGGGCGCCGTTCGGCATCCTGACCGCCATCGTCACGGTGTGGAGCCTGCAGCCGTTCAAGGCGCTGTTCGCCGCCAGCGGCCCGCTGGCGGGCACGGTGCTGAAGTTCAAGGTGCCGGGCCTGGACCAGCTGGTGATCAAGGCCGCGCCGATCGTGACCACGCCCAAGGCCTATGACGCGGTGCTGAAGATCGACCTGCTCTCCGCCGTCGGCACCGCGATCCTGCTGACCGCGCTGATCTCCGCCGTGCTGCTGCGCATGAAGCCGCGCGACCTGCTGGCCACGTTCGGGGAAACGCTGGTGGAACTGGCGCGCCCGGTGCTGTCGATCGGGCTGGTACTGGCGTTCGCCTTTGTCGCCAACTACTCGGGCATGTCGTCGACGCTGGCGCTGCTGCTGGCCGGCACCGGCGCGGCGTTCCCGTTCTTTTCGCCGTTCCTGGGCTGGCTGGGCGTGTTCCTGACGGGGTCCGACACCTCGTCGAATGCGCTGTTCTGCGCGCTGCAGAACACCACCGCGCACCAGATCGGCGTGTCCGACACGCTGATGGTCGCGGCCAACACCACCGGCGGCGTCACCGCCAAGATGATCTCGCCGCAGTCGATCGCGGTGGCCTGCGCGGCGACCGGGCTGGTGGGCAAGGAGTCGGAGCTGTTCCGCTTCACCGTGAAGCACAGCCTGCTGTTCGCGGTGATCATCGGGGTGATGACGATGGTGCAGGCGTATTGGCTGCCGGGGATGATTCCGGGGTGATACCCCGAATCCAGCCGCTTGCTTGCTCCCTCTCCCGCTTGCGGGAGAGGGCTGGGGTGAGGGCCAGCGTATCGACGAAGTGAAGCGCGTCGCTATTGCCACCGCCCGCCCTCACCCCCTGCCCCTCTCCCGCAAGCGGGCGAGGGGAGCAAACCAGCGGTGCGAAGCCGCCACGTCGCTCCTATTCGAGGAATTCGTTCCCTTCAGTCAATGGCGCATACCGGTACGTCGCCGGCGTCCGGCTCAGCTTCACCGGCGCCCCCAATCCCTGGTACCCCCCTTCCATCTCCACCACCATCTCGCGGTGCCGCGTATGCGGATGCCGCAAGGCATCGGCCACCGACAGCACCGGCGCGCACGGCACGCCGGCGGCTACCAGCGTATCCGCCAGCGCCTTGCCGTCGCGGGTGCGCATGCGCGCTTCCAGTTCGGCCTTGAGCGCCACGCGATTGACCGAACGCGCGCCGGCGGTGGCGTAGCGCTCGTCGTCGGCCAGCGCCGGCACCTGCAGGTGCTCGCACAGGATGCGGAACTGCCGGTCGTTGCCCACCGCCAGGAAGACCGGGTCGGTGGCGGTGGCGACGGTGTCGTACGGATAGATGTTGGGATGCGCATTGCCGGTGCGCTGCGGCGTCTTGCCGCTCATGAACCAGTTGGCCGCGTGCGGATGCAGCAGCGACAGCCCCGAGTCATAGAGCGCGGCCTCGACGAACTGCCCGCGCCCGCTGCGGGCGCGCTCCTGCAGCGCCAGCAGCACGCCGATCACGGCGTTGAGGCCGGTCACCATGTCGACCACCGGCAAGCCCACCCGCAGCGGATCGCCATCGGCCTCGCCGTTGATGCTCATGATGCCGGACATGGCCTGGATCGCGGCATCGTAGCCGGGCAGGCCGCCCAGCGGGCCGTCGGCGCCGAAGCCGGACACGCGGCAATGCACCAGCCGCGGGAAGCGCGCCGACAGCACGTCGTAGCCCAGCCCCCACTTCTCCAGCGTGCCGGTCTTGAAGTTCTCGACCAGCACGTCCGCGTCGGCCAGCAGGGCCAGCAGCACCTCGCGGTCGGGTTCCGCGGTCAGGTCCAGCCGCATCACGCGCTTGTTGCGGTTGAGGCCGAAGTAGTAGGAGGCCACGCCGTCCTTGAACGGCGGGCCCCAGGTACGGGTGTCGTCGCCCTGCGGCGGTTCGATCTTGAGCACGTCGGCGCCGTGGTCGCCCAGGATCTGGCCGCAGTACGGGCCGCCCAGGATGCGCGACAGGTCGACCACGCGGATGCCGGCGAGCGCGCCGGGATTGGCTTGGGTCATGGCTGCGATTCCCTCGGCGTCGTCAATCGAGCTGGGCACCGGACTTCTGCACCACCGCACGCCACTTGCCCACCTCCGCCTTGACGAAGCTGCCGAGCTGCTCCGGCGTGGTCGACGGCGCGAACTCCAGGCCTTGCGCCTGCAGCGTCTTGCGCACCTCGGGCTGCTTCAGCGCGTCGGCAAAGGCGCGGTTTAGCTTGCCGACCACCTCCGCCGGCGTGCCGGCCGGCGCGACCACGCCGAAGAACACCGACACGTCAAACCCGTGCACGCCCTGCTCGGCCACGGTCGGCACGTCGGGCAGCGCCTGCGAGCGCGCCCTGGTGGTCACGCCCAGCGCGCGCACCTTGCCGCTCTTGATGAAGGGCATCGCGGTCAGCACGTCGGTGAAAGTCATGCTGACCTGGCCGCCCAGGAGGTCGTTCAGCGCGGGGCCGGTGCCCTTGTACGGAATGTGCTGGAAATCGGTGCCGGTGACGTTGTTGAACAGCACGCCGGCCAGGTGCGACGAAGCGCCATTGCCCGACGAGGCATAGGTCAGCTTGCCGGGGTTGGCCTTGCCATAGGCGATCAGCTCGTTGACGTTCTTGGCCGGCACCGACGGATTGACCACCAGCACGTTGGGCAGCTGGCCGATCTGGATCACCGGGGTGAAGCTCTTGACCGGGTCGTAGTTGATCTTTCGGTACAGGCTGACGTTGATCGCCAGCGGCGCCGAGGTGCCGAACATCAGCGTGTAGCCGTCGGGCTCGGCGCGCGCCACTGCCTCGGCGCCGATATTGCCGCCGGCGCCGGCACGGTTCTCGACCACCACCGGCTGGCCCAGGCTGGTCTTGAGCGCGGCGGCGAGCGTGCGCGCCATGGCATCGGTGGGCCCGCCCGGCGGATAGGTGACCACCATCATGATCGGCTTGGACGGGAAGTCCTTCTGCGCGAAGGCGGGGGCGATAAACAGCGAGCACGCGGCGATGGCCGCGACGCGGTGCCAGAGTTTCATGGTGTTGTCTCCTGGTGTAGGACGTCTCCCGCGGGTAAGCGGGATGGTGGGGGCTGCGCCCTCTCCCGCTTGCGGGAGAGGGGAGCAAACAATGGGCTTCGGGTTGGCGGTGTCAGAACACGTTGACGTCTGCGACCGCGCCTGCTGCGCGCACCACGCCGTCAGCAGGGGGCGCCACGGTCTCGGCCAGCCACTCCGGCTCGGCGCTTGCCGCCAGCGGGTCCTGCGGCAGCACGCGGTGGCGCAGCACCAGCTGCGCCAGACGCATGCGGCGCACCGAGCCGATGCGCCCGGCTTCCCAGGCCATCGCCACCGCGCTGGTCACGTGGTACAGCGCCGAGGCCGCCTGGCGCGCCAGCAGTTCGCCGTCGGCGCCGGCCGCGGCGGCGTGGCCGGCCAGTCGCCCGGCGCTGGCGATGGCGCCTTCGAACACGGCGCGGGCGTCGGCCTGCAGCGGCGTATCGGCCAGCAGCCCGGCCAGGTGCGCCTGCAACACCGGCAATGCGCCCTCGCGCCGGACCGCGCGCAGCACGTCGAGCGCGACGATATTGCTGGTGCCTTCCCAGATCGAGCCGAGGTGGGCGTCGCGCACCAGGCGCGGGTCGCTCCATTCCTCGATATAGCCGCAGCCGCCGCGAATCTCCATGGCGTCGCCGGTGACCTTGCGCGCGTCGCGGCAGGCGCGGAACTTGATCAGCGGGGTCAGGATGCGCATCAGCGCGTAGGCGTCGGGCTCGCCCGCGTCGGCGCGGCGCAGCGCCTCGGCGGTCTGGAATACCATGGTGCGCGCCTGCTCGGTCGGCAGCGTCAGCTTGAGCAGCTGGCGGCGCATCAGCGGCATGTCCTGCAGGCGCTTGCCGAAGGCCTGGCGCTCGCGCGCGATGAACAGGCCCTCGGTCAGCGCGCGGCGCATCAGCCCGGCGGCGCGCACGCCGTTGGACAGGCGCGAGTTGTTGATCATGTCGGCCATCTGCACGAAGCCGCGGCCCGGTTCGCCCACCAGGTAAGCGTGCGCGCCTTCCAGGCGGATCTCGCCGCTGGCCATCGAGCGCGTGCCCAGCTTGTCCTTGAGCCGGATGATGCGGTAGTGGTTGGCGCTGCCGTCTTCCAGCTTGCGCGGCAGCAGGAACAGCGACACGCCCTTGTGGCCGGGCACGGCGTTGCCGGCCTCGTCTTCCACGCGCGCCAGCACCATCGCCAGCGCGGCATCGGGGTTGGAGCAGAACCACTTGTCGCCATGCAGGCGCCAGCCGCCCTCGGCCGAGGCATCGCGCACCGCGCGGGTGGCGGTGGCGGCGACGTCGGAGCCGGCGCCCTGCTCGGTCATGAACATCGCGCCCTGGTACAGGTCGTCAAACGCCTGCGTGGTCAGGTTGGGCAGGAAGCGCCCGACCAGCGCCGGGTCGCCGAACTTGCGCAGCGTGCGCGTCAGCGAATCGGTCATCGACAGCGGGCAGCACAGGCCGAACTCCGCCTGCACGAATAAATACGTAAGCGCGTACTTTGCCGCCGGCGGCATGGGCTTGTCCCAGCCCAGCACGCCGCCGCGGTGCGACGCCGCGGCCAGGCCGAATTCGGCAAAGGCCACGCGCTCCATCTCGACATAGGCCGGGTGCTTGTCAATGCGCTGCGCATCCACGCCGGCGCGGGTGCGGTAAGTCAGTTCCGGCGGGTTGCGGTCGGCCACGCCGGCCAGCTCGTCGAGCACGCCGCCGGCCAGCGCGCCCATGCGTTCGAGGTGCGGCAACAGGTGGTTGAACAGGTCGGGCGGCAGGTACAGCGGCAGCAGTGCGCGCAGGTCCGGGTCGGCGGCGAGCAGGCTGCCGCCCTGGCGGTCAGGCACCGGATGCACGGCGGCAGGCGCTTGCGCGGCGTGGTGTTGCTGGGGGATGTCGCGCACGGCGCTGGATGGCATGGCAGGTCTCCTGGTATGGCGGTGCCGGCTGGCGGCCCCTTTGGGCTCCATTATTCAAACCCCATGGATTTGCGTCTAATTCTAAAATTGGCTTGATCCATATAATTTCTGTATCGCCATGGAATTCCGCCACCTGCGTTACTTCCTCGTGCTGGCCGAGGAACTGCACTTCGGCCGCGCCGCGCGCCGGCTTGCCATTTCGCAGCCGCCGCTGTCGCTCAATATCCAGCAGCTCGAGGCCTCGGTCGGGGCGCGGCTGTTCGACCGCGACAGCCGCGGCGTGCGGCTGACCGCGGCCGGCCGGGCCTTTCGAGAATCCGCCACGGCGCTGCTGGCGCAGGCCGAGGCGGCGCGGGTACTGGCGCGCGAGATCGAAGCGGGCGCCATCGGCCGGCTGCGCGTGGGCTTTGTCGGCTCGATGCTGTACCGGGGTCTGCCGCAGACGCTGCGCGAGTTCGAGGCGGCCTATCCCGGCATCCACGTGGCGCTGACCGAGCTCAATTCGCAGGAACAGATCGACGCGCTGCTGCATGACGAGCTCGACGCCGCCTTCATCCACACCGGCCGGGTCCCCGACACGCTGCAGGCCACGCTGGTGCATTCCGAACCCTTTGTCTGCTGCCTGCCCGCCGACCATGCGCTGGCCGCGCTGGCGGAGCTGCCGCTGACGTCGTTGCGCGGCGAGCCGTTCGTGCTGTTCTCGCGCAAGGCCTCGCCGGACTATTACAGCCGGATCTTCGACATGTGCGCCGCGCAAGGCTTCTTCCCGCAGATCCGGCACGAGGTGCGGCACTGGCTGTCGGTGGTGTCGCTGGTGTCGCAGGGCATGGGGGTGGCGGTGGTGCCGGCGGCGCTGGCGCGCTCGGGCATGGCCGGCGCGGCATTCCGGCCGCTGGCGGAGGCGGCGGTGCGCTCGGAGGTCTATTGCGCATGGAAGACGGCGCCGGACCATCCGGCGCGCGACCACTTCGTCGCCATGGTGGCGGGCAAGGCGGCGCCGCCAAAGCGCGGCCATAAAGAAAAAGCCACCGGTCCAGGGACCGATGGCTTGTGAAGTACGCGTGGAACGGGGTGTTCAGCGTGCTGTGA
Organism: Cupriavidus alkaliphilus; assembly: GCF_900094595.1. Lineage (GTDB taxonomy): Bacteria > Pseudomonadota > Gammaproteobacteria > Burkholderiales > Burkholderiaceae > Cupriavidus > Cupriavidus alkaliphilus. Next base: position 92,952 of record NZ_FMAD01000009.1, read on the forward strand.
GCTTAACGCCGCTGGCTTGCGGCAGCCATAACGCAAATGCAGTAATTGCAAGCGATGACAGGAATCGCGCGGATTCGGTGTCTCATTGCCGAACCGCGGTTTTGCATCGCTTGAATAACGGCTCATCGGGGCCTTATCGCCACGGCCTGCGCTCAGCCATTCGTCCCCTTAGCGGTTATCATTCGCCTCCTGCCGTGCCAGGTGCGGCAAGGCTGGCGTGCCCGCCCTTTGAGGGGGCAACGTAAAGCCTCATTTGCGATACAATGAAAACGATTTTCATTTACATACCCCGGCGCGGTCGCACCGACCGCTTGGCGGCAGGCCGCGCCACGGACTGGAAGCATGATGCGGTTGTCTGAACTTCCACGGCGCACGCCCGCCGTAGTGCAATCGGTGGACGACGCCACCCCAGGGGATCCGGTTGCGCGCCGCCTGCGCGAACTGGGCTTCGTTGCCGGCGAAGCCGTGCAGGTCATCGCCTACGGGCCGTTCGGCATGGACCCGCTGGTGGCGCAGGTAGGCTTCACGCGCTTTGCGCTGCGCCGCTCGGAGGCGGCGCGCATCGGCGTGGAAATCGCCAGCGCCTCGGTCACCCGCCTCGCCCCCGTCACGCAGGGCGACGAGACTGCCCAACCGTCCGCCAAGCGGACCGCCTGAGCCTTCCCCGGATTATGTCTGCTGCTTCCCCTTCTGCCCTGCGCATTGCGCTGGTCGGCAATCCCAATTGCGGCAAGACCGCACTGTTCAACCGCCTGACCGGCAGCCGCCAGAAGGTGGCCAACTACGCCGGCGTCACCGTCGAGCGCAAGGAAGGCTTTTTCGTGTCGCCGGCGGGGCGCCAGGTACGCATCCTGGACCTGCCCGGCGCCTACAGCCTGCATGCGGCCAGCCTCGATGAAGCCATCACGCGCGATGTCTGCCTGGGCCAGCGCGCCGGCGAAGCGCGTCCGGACCTGCTGGTGTCGGTGGTCGACGCCACCAACCTGCGCCTGCACCTGCGCTTCGTGCTGGAGCTGCGCCAGCTGGGACTGCCGATGGTGGTGGTGCTCAATATGAGCGACGCGGCCGCGCGCCGCGGCATCCAGATCGACCGCGACAAGCTGTCGGCCGCGCTGGGCGTGCCGGTGGTCAGCACCGTGGCGGTCCGGCGCGACGGCGCCGCGGCGCTGGTCAGCCTGCTCGATGCCACGCTGCCGCCGGCCCCGCCGGCCGGCGCTGCGTCCGGCCCGGACTTCGACGTGCATGCCGAAGTCAACCGCCTGCTGTCGGCCGCGGTGAGCATGCCGGCGCGCACCGCCGCGCTGGACGACCGCCTCGACCGCATCGTGCTGCACCCGGTGTTCGGCCTGCTGCTGCTGGCGGTGCTGCTGTTCCTGATGTTCCAGGCGGTGTTCTCGTGGGCCGAGCCGCTGATGGACGGCATCGAGGGCGGCGTGCACTGGGCCGGCGAGATGCTGGGCGCCTGGTTGCCCGACGGCATGCTCAAGAGCCTGCTGGTCGACGGCCTGGTCGCCGGGCTGGGCAGCGTGGTGGTGTTCCTGCCGCAGATCCTGATCCTGTTTCTGTTCATCCTGACGCTGGAGGAATCCGGCTACCTGCCGCGCGCGGCGTTCCTGCTCGACCGCCTGATGATGGGCGCGGGGTTGTCGGGGCGCTCGTTCATCCCGCTGCTGTCCAGCTTTGCCTGCGCCATCCCCGGCATCATGGCCACGCGCACCATCCAGGACCCGCGCGACCGGCTCACCACCATCCTGGTGGCGCCGCTGATGACCTGCTCGGCGCGGCTGCCGGTCTATGCGCTGCTGATCGGCGCATTCATCCCCGAGCGTACCGTGATGGGCCTGTTCAACCTGCAGGGGCTGGTGCTGTTCGCGCTGTACGTGGCCGGCATCGTCAGCGCGCTGGTGGTGGCCTATGCGCTCAAGTTCCTGCGCCGCGACCGCACCGACCATCCGCTGCTGATGGAGCTGCCGTCGTACCGCATCCCCAATCCGCGCGACATCGCCATCGGCCTGTGGGAGCGTGCCCGCATCTTCCTGTCGCGCGTGGGCAAGGTGATCCTGGCGCTGACCGTGCTGCTGTGGTTCCTGTCGACCTTCCCGTCCGCGCCCGAGGGCGCGACCGCGCCGGCGATCGACTACAGCTTTGCCGGCATGATCGGCCATGCGCTGCAGAAAGTGTTCGCGCCGGTGGGCTTCAACTGGCAGATCTGCATTGCGCTGGTGCCGGGGCTGGCCGCGCGCGAAGTCGCCGTGGGTGCGCTGGCCACCGTCTACGCGCTGTCGGGCAGCGAAGAGACCGTGGCCACGCAGCTGGCACCGATGATCGCCGCGCAATGGTCGCTGGCCACCGCGCTGTCGCTGCTGGCCTGGTACGTGTTCGCGCCGCAGTGCATCTCCACGCTGGCGGTGATCCGGCGCGAGACCGATTCCTGGAAGGTGATGGCGCTGTCGGCCGCCTACCTGACCGGGCTGGCCTACCTGGCCGCGTTCGTGACCTACCGCGTCGCGCTGCTGTTCAGCTGAAGCCAGCCGCCGCCATGAGCCTTTACCACGCCATCGAAACCCTGCTGGTCCCGCTGATCGTGCTGGCGTGCGCGGTGTCGGTGGTGGCGCGCTACGCGCCGCGCACGCGCGAGCGCGTCAAGGCGGCGCTGGCGGCGCGCCTGGGCGGCCCTGCCGCCACCGGCTGGCGCGGGCGCCTGGCACGCTGGCTGGCGCCGCAGTCCGCGGCAGGCTGCGCCAGCGGCTGCGACGACGGCGGCTGCAATACCTGCGGCGCCAATACCAGCACCAATACCAGCACGCCCACCGGCCAGGACAAGCCTGCCGAGCAGGTGGTGCGCTTCGTGCGCAAGCGCTGAAGCGCGCTTTTTCCCTCCCTCGAGATCCACGCAGAAACGGGTACGCCCGCGGCTGCCGCATGGTCGCGGCAAGCGGCGGTTTGCGTGCGCCCGTGCGTCCTTGCAGACGGCGGCGTGGGCCTTTTGCTGGTCAATCCGGCTCATTTCAAGGCTGGCGCCCATGCACGCAGAATTGGGTACGCTTTGTGCGCTCACCTGCCGTGCATGCCGGGAAGTGTCGAAGGCGGCCACGCAGAAACGGGTACGCTTCGTCGTATTCCTGCCGCTTGTGTACTTCTCGCGCTTGCGGGAGAGGGGAGCAAACCGTCTGTGTCTTGGAAAGCAGAACGCCCTCCGTGCGGAGGGCGTCTGGCCAGTTGCGGGATGCCGGCGCTTACTTGACCGTACCGTAGAAGACCAGCTTCAGCGGCGTATTGTCGGCGACCGCGGTGCAGGTCGCGGTGATGGTGAAGTCGCCGGGCCCGGTGCCGCTGGCGCGCACCTGGTTGGGCAGCATCACCATGCTCGGGCTCAGCGACACCGGCCCGGTGCTGGACCATGCCCAGTCCTTGCATGCGGTGAACTGCGCATCCTCGCCCAGGTGCTTCATGCGCGCGGTGACCTCGATCGGCATCGGCGCCAGCAGCAGCAGCGTGATCGGGTCCTGGTTGTCGCCCACCAGTGCCCACAGCGGGTTCTCCGTCACCGTCAGGGTGGCGCTGCGGCGCTCGCCGAGCTTGCTGCTGGCCGCGGTCACCGTCAGGCTGCCCTGCACCGGACCGGTGTCGCCGGCCAGGCTGGTACGCACCGTGGCGTCATGCGTACCCGCGGCTTCGGTTGCCGACAGCGTCGCCGAGGTCGCCGTGTAGCTCCAGGTGCCGTCGAAATCCGCGGTCACGTCCTGGCCGTCGTGGCGCAGCACGCGCGCGGTGAAGGTGTCGGGACGATTGCTGAACACCTGCAGCGCATTGACCTCGCGTCCGCCCTTGGTGGTCACCACGCGATAGGCCGCGGCGCCGTTCTTCTGCACCGTCACCGCGATCACGCCGGCGAGGGCATGTCCGTCAGGCGCGGTCACCGACACCGAGACACTGGCCGTGGCCGCGGTCGTCGGCGAGCCGTTGCTGGCCTTCAGCGTGGCGCTGTTCTGGCTGGCCGTGACCTGGACCGCGGTGCCGCTGCTGGACCAGGCCCAGTTGGAGACGCTGGCCGACACATCGCTGCCGTTGCTGTCGAGCAGCGTCACCTTGACCGGCAGCTCCTGGCCGTCGCTCATCGACAGGCTGGTGGCGGGCATCGACAGCGTATAGCTCAGCGCCGACGCCGGCACCACGGTGATGGTGGCCGCTTGCGCGGGCAGCTGCACGGTGGTGTTGTCGGTGCCCCGGACCGTGGCCACCACCTGTACGGTGGTGGTGCCCGGCGCCACGCCCCGGACCACGGCACTGCCCGGCGTGCCGGCGCCCGGCGTCACGGTGGCGACGGCGCTGTCGGTGCTGGTCCAGTCGAAGGTGGTGTTGCCCGATACGTCGACGCCGTTGCTGTCCACGGCCAAGGCGCTGATGGTCAGCGTGCGGCCGACGCCGACCTCGCCCGAGGTCACGCTCATCTTCGCGGTATAGGTCAGCTGCGTGGTGGTGCCGCCCGATGCCGGCGCGGCGGGCGCGCTGCTGCCACCGCCGCCGCCGCATGCCGCCAGCAACAAGGCCGCGGCCGAACCCGCCAGCCAGGATGCCCACGTTCTCAGTCTCATGATGTTCCCCCCGTGTCGTGTTTTTCCCGCGCTAACAGCCTAGGCACAAAGTAGCCCGCGCAATACCAGCCAGAGGACTGAGGTGCAGCGCACAGAACATCGCCGCGAGTCATCCATTCAGCGCAGTACATCGCCATTCGGCCGAGGGAAAACAGGGGTCTCCCAACACTTGCCGCAGCCGGCCCCCAACCGTTTGGCGCAGCCCGTTTCCGCGATCCCCTGATCGGGCCACGACCGACTGCTGCGCACGACGGCACGCGCGCCATGCTTGACCAGGCCGGGACTTGTCGACTAACCTTGCCCGTTCCCAGGGACCTGCGCTGCATGCGCATCCACGCGGAGCGGCCGCGGCCCTCCCACTCCAGCCACGATGAACCGTTACACCAGCACTCCCCGCCAGGCTGCCGATGCGTCCCGCATCGCTGCCCGCGCACGCGTGCTGGCTGCCCTGGCATCGGGCCGCGCCCTTGGCGCTTCCTCGCTACTGCTAAGCCTACCGATCGGTTGCCGGGCCTAGGGCCCCGTGGCAGTTCGGCAGCCTTGCGCCACCCTTTTCCCGTTTTTCCATTTTTCATCTTCCCTTGCGAGGAAGGAGAACCCGCATGCTGTTCAATCCCGCCACCAAGTACCGCCCCGCCGCCACCGTCGACCTTCCTGACCGCACCTGGCCCGGCCGCACCATCACGCGCGCGCCGCGCTGGATGAGCACCGACCTGCGCGACGGCAACCAGGCGCTGATCGAGCCGATGAACCCGGCGCGCAAGCTGCGATTCTTCGAACAGCTGGTGAAGATCGGCCTGAAGGAAATCGAAGTGGCGTTCCCCGCCGCGTCGCAGACCGACTTCGACTTCGTGCGCATGCTGATCGAAGAACGGCGCATCCCCGACGACGTCACCATCGTCGTGCTGACGCAGTCGCGCGAAGACCTGATCCGCCGCACCGTCGAATCCGTGCGCGGCGCGGCACGCGCCATCGTGCACCTGTACAACCCGATCGCACCGGCCTGGCGGCGCATCGTCTTCAATGCCTCGCGCGACGAAATCAAGGAAGTCGCGGTAGCGGGCACGCGCCTGATCAAGGCGCTGACCGATGCCATGCCCGAGACCGCGTGGACCTACGAGTATTCGCCCGAGACCTTCAGCCTGGCCGAGCTCGATTTCTCGCTGGAAGTCAGCGACGCGGTGTCGGCCGCGTGGCAGGCCGGACCGGGGCGCCCGATGATCCTGAACCTGCCGACCACGGTGGAATGCAGCACGCCCAACGTGTTCGCCGATCAGATCGAATGGATGCACCGCCGCCTTGCGCGGCGCGAGCACATCGCGCTGTCGGTGCACCCGCACAACGACCGCGGCACCGCGGTGGCGGCGGCGGAGCTGGCTTTGATGGCGGGCGCCGACCGCGTCGAGGGCTGCCTGTTCGGCAACGGCGAGCGCACCGGCAACGTCGACCTGGTGACGCTGGCGCTGAACCTCTATACGCAGGGCGTGGCGCCGCAACTGGACTTCTCCGACATCGATGCGGTGCGCCAGTGCGTGGAGCACTGCAACCAGCTGCCGGTGCACCCGCGCCATCCGTATGTGGGCGACCTGGTGTTCACCGCGTTCTCGGGCTCGCACCAGGATGCGATCCGCAAGGGCTTCGCGCAGCAGCAGCCGGGCGCGATCTGGGAAGTGCCCTACCTGCCGATCGACCCGGCCGACCTGGGCCGCAGCTACGACGCGGTGATCCGCGTCAACAGCCAGTCGGGCAAGGGCGGCATGGCGTACCTGCTGGAACAGGTGCATGGCCTCTATCTGCCGCGCCGCCTGCAGATCGAGTTCGGCCGCGCGGTGCAGGCCATGACCGACGACACCGGGCTGGAAGCGAGCGCCGGCGACCTTTACGGCCTGTTCCAGCGCGAGTACCTGGCGCGCGAGGCGCCGCTGCGCTATGTCTCGCACCAGCTGGCAACGGACAGTACCGGCGCCACCGTGATTACGGTGCAGATGGAGCGCGACGGCCAGCCCTGCAGCGTGCGCGGCAGCGGCAACGGCCCCATCGACGCCTTCATCGATGCGCTGGAGCTGCCGGTACGCGTGATGGACTACCACGAGCATGCGATGAACGCCGGCGCCGATGCGCGCGCAGCCTGCTACGTCGAAGTCCGCTTGGGCGATTCGCCGACCGGGTTCGGCGCGGGCATCGACGCCAACCTCGTCACGGCTTCGTTGCGTGCGGTGCTGTCGGGCGTGAACCGGCACCTGCAGGCGGGCTTTGCTGCCGGCGCTCACGCCACGGCCAGCGCCGCCGTGGCCTGATGCCTGACGTGCAGCGTTTCGCAAGAAAACCGGTGTGCCCCGCCCCCACGGGGCACACCCGGAAAGACGCCCTTGCGGACGCCCACGACATGCCTGGTGCGGATCCGCACACGCGTGGCGCGTGCTCGGATCTTTCGCACAGCGTAAGCGGCAGCATCGGGCCGCGCTACGAATCATTTCGCATGTGGTTAGAAGCGATGTCCGAGGACGCGTCGGTCGTGGCAGCGTTGTAGCGCGATCGCGACGCCGCGAGCACCATTTGGTTCCGCTTGTTTTGTGTCAAGGCTCCCGCCGGCCCGCTCGGCCACACTGGGCGCGGCTTCGATAACAAACCAAGCAGACCTCATGAAAACACTGTCTCTTCGCACCGCCACCTGTTCGGCCATCGCCGCCTGCGCCATGCTTGGCGCCTTCGCCACGCCCGCGGCCGCCGCGGACGACGCCCAGGGCAACTGGATGGTGCGGCTGCGCGGCACCTACCTCGACATGGCCCACAGCTCGGATCCTGTCGGCGGCGTCGGCCGGTCGGACCGCATCACGGTCAACAACAAGTGGATCCCCGAACTCGACGTCACCTACTTCTTCACGCCGAACTTTGCCGCCGAACTGGTGCTGACGGTGCCGCAGAAGCAGAACGTCTACCTCGACGGCAACAAGATCGGCACCTTCAAGCACCTGCCGCCGACGCTGCTGATGCAGTACCACCTCATTCCCAACGGCACCTTCCGCCCGTATATCGGCGCAGGCCTGAACTTCACGCGCATCTGGGGCGAAAACATCGCCAACAACTCACTGCAGCTGGATGGCTGGAGCGTGGGCCCGGCGCTGCAGATCGGCATGGACTACAAGCTGACCAGGAACTGGTTCCTGAACGCCGACATCAAGAAGATCTGGCTGTCGAGCGACGTGAAGGCGGGGGATACCAAGGTCTCCAAGGTGAGCCTGAATCCGTGGCTGTTCAGCGTCGGGGTGGGGTATCGGTTCTGATCCCGCCACGCAAGGCAAAAAGGCCGGCGCCCATCGGGCGCCGGCCTTTTGCATTCCAGCGGGAGGCGCGGCGACCGCTACCGGAACGCCGGCTCGTCAAAGCTGCGCAGCTTGCGCGAATGCAGCTGTTCGACGCCGTTCTCGCGCAGGATGCGGATCGCTTCCAGACCGATGGTCATATGCTGGCTGACGCGCTGGCGATAGAACGCGTTGGCCATGCCGCGCAGCTTGAGCTCGCCATGCAGCGGCTTGTCCGAGACGCACAGCAGGGTGCCATACGGCACGCGCAGGCGGAAGCCGTTGGCGGCCACCGCCGCGCTCTCCATGTCGATGGCGATCGCGCGCGACTGGTTGAAGCGCGCGTACAGCGACTTGGACTTCAGTTCCCAGTTGCGGTCGTCGGTCGATACCACCGTGCCGGTGCGCATGCGCGTCTTCATCTCGTTGCCGGACAGCCCGGTCACGCGCGCCACGGCTTCCTGCAGCGCCACCTGGATCTCGGCAATGGGGGGCACCGGCACCCACGGCGGCAGGTCGTGGTCGAGCACGTGGTCGTCGCGCACATAGGCGTGCGCCAGCACGTAGTCGCCGAGCTGCTGCGAGCGGCGCAGGCCGCCGCAGTGGCCTACCATCAGCCAGCAGTGCGGCCGCAGCACGGCGAGGTGGTCGGTCATGGTCTTGGCATTGGACGGCCCCACGCCGATATTGACCAGCGTCACGCCCAGCTTGTCGCCGCGCACCAGGTGGTAGGCCGGCATCTGCGGCAGCACGCGCGGGCGCGTGGCGTCGTCGGGTTCGGGCGCGCCCAGGTCCTGCACCACGTCGCCGGGCTCGACGAAGCGGGTGTAGCCGCCGCCGTCGCCGTCGCCCATCAGCGCGCGCCCCAGCGCGACGAATTCGTCGACATAGCGCTGGTAGTTGGTGAACAGCACAAAGCGCTGGAAGTGCTGCGGCGCCGTGCCGGTGTAGTGGTAGAGCCGCTGCAGCGCCAGGTCCACGCGCTCGGCGGGGAACAGCGACAGCGGCCAGGCTTCGCCCGGCACCGGCTCATAGGTGCCGTTGGCAATGCCGTCGTCGATGCGGTTCAGCTCCGGCAGCACGAACGAGGCTTCCAGCTCGCGCGCCTGGGTGTAGCTGATGTCGGTGGTCGAGGCCTCGATCACGAACGGCAGCGGGATCGGGCGCCGGCTCAGGCCCACCACTACCGGCACGCGGTGATAGCGCATCAGCCGCTCGATCTGGTCGCGGTAGTAATCGGCCAGCAGGTCGGGGCGCGTCACGGTGGTGCCATAGACGCCGGGGTATGCCACCGTGCCCCAGGACGGCCGGCTGTCGGTGACCATGGTCTCGATGTTGACCGAGATGCCCAGGTACGGATAGCACGCGTGCGCGGCCGAGGGCAGCGGCTTGCCGCCGGCGAAGGCATCGAAGCGCGCGCGCACGGCGCCGACCGATGCATCGTAGATCTCGCGGATGCGGGCAACCGCCGCATCCGCGTCGCTGAACTCGGCGAGCTGGTCGGCCGGATGCGCGGAGGAGAAAACGGGGGCGTTCATGGAGGCGATGATACCGCGCCGGCGCGTTGCCGTGAGCGACTACCCGGCGCGCCAGGCGCCAAATTGACGCGCCCGCGCACGCTCGCTACACTCCGCCAATTGCGCAGCACGGCTTGCCGTGCCGTTCTCGACTCGCGGCGCCCCTGGTGGCAAGGGGCGGCGAGGGGCCGTACATGCTTTGCTGGGAGAGCCGCCAATGGAAATCCGTAACCTGTTGCCCGACGACCTCGAGGCAGCCAGACAACTACTGATCGCCAATGGCTGGGCTCACCGGGTCGGCGGGCCCGAAAAATTCGCGCGGCTGGTGGCCAATTCGCAGCGCGTGGCCGTGGCGGTCGAGAAAGGCGAGGTGGTCGGCTTTGCCCGCGCGCTGTGCGACGACGTCTGCGATGGCTTCCTGTCGATGGTGGTGGTCGCGCCCGGGCACCGCCGCCATGGCATCGGCCGCGCCCTGGTGCGGCATATCGTCGGCAGCGACCCCGATATCAGCTGGATGCTGCGCGCGGCGCGCTCGTCCGAAGCGGCCTTCTTCGGCCAGCTCGGCTTTACGCCCTCGATGGTCGCGATGGAGCGGCGCCGGCCCTGAGCCGCCCGCTTCAATCCCAAGCGTCAGCGTTCCCCCATCTTCCGCCGGAATTCCTCGGCCGTACCCACCTGCCGGAACAGCGGCCCGCCCGGCGCAAAGCGATCGGCGCTGGCCAGCGGCCCGACCACCACCGGTTCGAATCCCGCATCGCGCACCAGTTGCGCGGCCACCTGCAGCGCGGCCGGGTCATCGCCCGCGATCGGCACCGCCACCAGCCCGCCGGGCCGGTGATGCTCGCTGGCAAACTGCGCCGCCCCCATGAAGTTGAAGGCACGCACCACGCGCGCGCCGCGCAGGTAGCGCGCAGTGGTGAGGCCGATGCCATCGCGGCGCGCCTCGTCGGCGATGGGGCCGTCGCGGTGTGCATAGGCGTTGGTGGCATCGAGCACGATCTTGCCTTGCCAGGCGCCGGCATGGTCGCGGCTGAGTTGCGGCAGCGCGCCATAGGGCGTGGCCAGGAACAGCACGTCCGAGAACGCAATAGCCTCGGCCACGGTGCCGGCGCGCGCGAGCGTACCCAGTTCTTCGACCAGCGGCTTGAGCGCCTCCGGGTGGCGCGACGAGAACAGGACCGGATGCCCCGCCTTGACCCACAAGCCGCCGACGGTGCCCCCGATGCGGCCCGAGCCGATCACGCCGATGCGCTGCGCCGCGGCCTCGCGGGCCGGCGCCGGCCCGGGCTGGGCGCGCACGGCGCGCGCCAGGGGTGCGGCCAGCAACAGGGCCGCGGCGCCGGCGCGCAGCCAGCGGCGGCGGGTCACATTGGCAGGCATGGCAAGTCCTCCGGCAGACCGGGCCGACGCATCCGGTACGCGCGGCGGCCCTAGGATGACTCTAGGCGAAAAGCCGCCGCCCGTGGCTAGCGGTCGGCGCGTACCGGGCCATACTCGGCCGGCACCCACGCGTAGCCGGCGCTATCGCGGCGCACATGGCCCAGCCCCGGGAACGGCATATGCGCGCCGCCCACCCACAGCCGGCCCCTGGCGGCCTGCTCCAGGATGCGCTTGCGCGTGATCACGGCCTGGTGGCTGTCGACGTCGAATTCGATCGCCACTTGCGGGCGGCGCAGTTGCAGCGCGTGGTTGTGCACGATGTCGCCCCACAGCAGCAGGCTGTCGTTGCCCGAGGTGAACAGGTAGCCGCTGTGCCCCGGGGTATGCCCGTTGGCCTGCACCACGCGCACGCCGGGAACGGGCTCGCCGCCCGCGCCGCCGTTGAAGGTGCGCAGGCGCTGCGCCGCCTGGTACGGCGCGATCGCGGCACGCGCCATGGCGAACAGGCCCTGGGCCTCCTTCGGCGCCGCGGCGGCGTTGGCATCGCTCAGCCAGTAGTCGAGGTCGGCCTTGTCGACATAGACCGTGGCGTTCGGGAACGCGGCCTTGCCGTCGCTGGCCAGGCCGCAGGCATGGTCGCCATGCAGGTGCGTCAGCAGCACGGTATCGACCTGCTCGGGCGCGTAGCCCGCGGCGCGCAGATTCTCGCCGATGCGTCCCAGCGTCGGCCCGAAGCAGCCCGCCGCGCCGGTGTCGACCAACACCAGCCGGCTGCCGGTATGGATCAGGTAGGCGTTGACCGCGGTCTGCATGCCCGGCGTCGAGGCCACGAACATCCGCGCCAGCAGGCTCTGCACTTCACGCGCGCTGGTGTACTTGAAGAGCTTCGGGTCCAGGTCGATGTAGCCGTCATAGAGCGCGGTGACTTCCAGCTGGCCGATCATCATGCGGTAGTAGCCCGGCACCTGGGTCTTCTGCTGCGCCGGCGGCGTGGCGGTCTGCGCGCTGGCCGCGCCCGCGGCCAGCACGGCGCCGCCCATGGCAATGGCGATGGCGGCATGCGACAGGGCCCGGCGCAAGGTCGGGCGCGGGTGTCGGCGGAAGGTGGCATGGCGCACCATGGACTGCAGCTTCATATCCTGATCCTGTTCTGGTTGGTGTTGTCGAGGAGCAGGCCGGCGCCGCAAGGGCGCGCGGCCAGCGCATATCTTAGCCGCGCCTTGCCCGACAAGGCCGCCAGGGTCAAAGCGTACCTACTTCTGCGTAAAAAACGGGGCCATGTGGCCCCGTTTTCCATGCATGGGAGCTTGCGCTGCCCGGTTTTTACTCTGGCTGGATATTCGCCGCCTTGATGATGCGGCCCCACTTGCCGGACTCCTGCGACTGGAACTTCGCCAGTTCCGCGGGCGTGCTGGTAAAGACTTCCGTACCGGTCGACTTGTAGAAGCCGGCGGCGCTCTCGCTGCGCGCGGCCTTCACCATCATGGCGTTGAGTTTGGCCACCACCGGCTGCGGCGTCCCCGCGGGCGCGTAGGCGGCGAACCAGTAGCTCATCTCGTAGCCCTTGACGCCGGCCTCATCGATGGTCGGCACTTCCGGCGCCAGCGGCGAGCGGGCCTTGCCCGATACGCCCAGTGCGCGCAGCTTGCCGCTCTTGACCTGCGGCAGGCCGGTGGCGGTGTCGGTGATCATCATCTGGATCTGGTTGCCGAGCAGGTCGGTGATGGCGAGCGGGTTGCTCTTGTACGGCACGTGCAGCAGCTGCACCTGCGCCATCTGCTGGAACAGCTCGCCGGCAACGCGCGACGACGAGCTGCCGCTGCCGAAGCTGAGCTTGCCCGGCTGCTGCCGTGCCAGCGCGATGAACTCGCCCACGGTCTTGGCCGGCACCTGCGGGTTCACCACCATGATCTGGCCGCCGCGACCCAGCGCCGTGATGGGTGTGTAGTCCTTGACCGGGTCGTAGGGCAGCTTCTTGAACAGGTGTTCGTTGGCCGCATGCGTGGTGTTGGTGCTGATCAGCACGGTATAGCCGTCCGGCGCCGCCTTGGCCACGTCCGACGCGGCGATAAAGCCGTTGGCGCCGGGCTTGTTGTCGACCACCACGGTGACCTTGCTGTCCACCGTGATGGCCTGGCCGATGGCGCGCGCGAGCTGGTCGGTGGCGCTGCCCGCGGCAAACGGCACCACGAAGCGGATCGGCTTGTCGGGAAACTCGGCCCAGGCCTGGCCCGCGGGCAGGATCAGCGCGAGCGCGGCAACGGCCAGTGGCTTGAAGAACGGATGCATGGAGGTCTCCTGTCGAAATCGTTATCGTTGAAGCAAGGGTTCAGGGCTGCTCCGACGCCCCCGACGCGAGCCGGGGCGGCAGCGGGATCTCGAGCTGCAGCAGGCGGAACGACAGCGCCTTGCCGTGGGTGTCGAGATTGAGCGCATCGTTGACACCGCCATCGAGCACGCCGTCGAGGACGAAGTTCATCGCGTGCAGAGACGGCACCAGGTAGCGCGTGACCGCCGCGGGCCGGCGCTCGCGAAACAGCGCGCGCACCGCGTCCTCGGTCACGTGCGCGACCAGGTGGTCGAAGTCGCGCGGGTCATAGGCGATCACGCTGATGTTGGAACGGTCGCCCTTGTCGCCGGTGCGGCCGTGGGCGAACTGGTAGAGCGCGGCGGTAGCGGGCATGGCGGGCTCCTCAGTCGATAAAGGTGTAGGCAGGCGTGACCGCGGCGCGCGGCACCAGGCACGACACCGCGTTCAGCCGTGCGCGCTGCGCCGTGCGCACGCCGCCGCCGCCGGCAGGGCCGCAGGTATAGAGCGCGTTGACCTCGCGCTGCAGCGCCTGCGCCACGGCCAGGTCGTCATGCGCCAGCGCGGCACGCAGGCGCACGTCCTGCGCCTGCGCCTCGTGCGGCTGGGGCTGCGCGAGCATGGCGCCGGCATCGTCGGCGAGCACGCTGAGCACGCCGATCAGGTCGAAGCGCAGCGGCGCGTCGTGGCCCAGCAGCCGCATGCGCCGGCGCAGGATGTCGGCGGCCAGCCGCGCGCGCGCCGCGGCGTTGGGGCCGGCGTAGGAAATCTCGCCCTCGGCCAGCCAGCCGCCGTGGCTGAACACATTGGCCTTGAGCTGCGCCGGGCGCGGGTGGCCGCGCACATTGCGCACGGCAACGCGGTCCGGGCCCAGCTGGGCCACGGTGACGGCGCCGATGTCGGCCACCACGTCCGGCGTCAGGTAGGCGCACGGGTCGTGCACCTCGTACAGCAGCTGCTCCTTGACCGTGCGCAGGTCCACGCAGCCACCGGTATCGGCGGCCTTGAAGATCTCGATGCCGCCGCCGGCGTCGAGCTGCGCGATCGGGAAGCCCAGCGCGTGCACGTCCGGCACCTCCTTGCGGCCCGGATCGGCAAAGTAGCCGCCGGTGACCTGCGCCCCGCATTCGAGCAGGTGCCCGGCCATGGTCGCGGCGGCAAGCCGGTCCCAGTCGTCCCAGGCCCAGCCGAAGTGCGCCATCGCCGGCCCCACTGCCAGCGCCGGGTCCGCCACGCGCCCGCACACCACCACCTGGGCACCGGCGGCAAGCGCGTCGGCAATGCCTTGCGCGCCGATATAGGCATTGGCGCAGACAAAGCGTTCGGCGTCGAAGGCGTCGCCCAGGATGCCGTGCAGCCGCGCGCGCCCGGCCGCGTCGGAAAGGTCGTCGCCCTCCACCACCGCCACCCGCGGCGCGGCCAGGCCCAGTTGCTGCGCCAGCCGCCGCACGCGCTGCGCCGCCGCGCGTGGATTGGCCGCGCCGAAATTGCCGACGATGGGAATGCGGTGTTGCAGGCACAGGCCCAGGACCGGAGCCAGCAGCGCGTCGAGCAGCGGCTCGTAGCCCTGCGCGGGATCGTTGCGCCGCGCCAGTTGCGCCAGCGCCAGCGTGCGCTCGGCCAGGGTCTCGAAGATCAGCGCGGCCGGCTGCGCCGCGGCGATCAGCGTGCGCACCACCGGCAGCGCGGCATCGGTACGGTCGCCGGAGAAGCCGGCGCCGGAGCCGATCAGCAAGGGAGCAGTCATGGTCGGGATAGAAGTCGGAAACCAGGGTCGGGCAGGTCGGTTGCATTCTAGGGTCAGCGGGTCCAGCCAAAAAACGGATTATTTGGATTAATCTATCGACTTCCTGGATAGATCCGCTGGCGCCATGAACCTGTCGGTCAAGCACCTGCGCGCCTTCGTGGCGCTGGCCACCTACCGCAATTTCACGCGCGCGGCGCGTGCCTGCCACCTGTCGCAGTCGGCCTTCAGCGCGCTGGTGCAGACGCTGGAAGAGCAGGCCGGCAGCCGGCTGTTCGAACGCACCACGCGGCACGTGGAACTGAGCAGCGACGGCGTGCGCTTCGAGCAGACCGCGCGCCGGCTGCTGGCGGACTTCGAGACCGCGTTCGAAGACCTGCGCGCGCACGCGGAGCGGCGCAAGGGGCGGGTGTCGATCGCGGCGCTGCCCTCGCTCGCCGGGGGCGACCTGCCGCCGCTGCTGGCGCAGTTTCGCGCGCGTTATCCGGGCATCGTGCTGGAACTGTTCGACCAGCTTGCCGATGGCTGCATCGAGCTGGTGCGGCAGGGCCGCGCCGACTTCGCGCTGACGCCCGCGCCGGCGCAGGACGACGACCTGCGCGTCGAGCCGCTGGTGCGCGACACCTTCCACCTGGTGTGCCCGGCGGACCATGCGCTGGCGCGCAAGCGGCGCATCACGCCGGAGATGCTGGCGGGGCTGCCGTTCATCCAGCTGTCGCGCACGACCAGCGTGCGCCAGCACCTGGACGCCGCGCTGCATCCGTTGCGGCTGGCCAGCGTGATGGAGGTGGAGCACCTCGCGACCGTGGCGGCGCTGGTGCAGGCGGGGCTCGGCATCAGCGCGGTGCCGTCACTGGCGCTGTTCCAGTTCCGGCGCGAAGGACTGGCGATCCGGCCGCTGCAGCTGCCGTCGCTGGTGCGCGATATCTGCCTGGTGCGGCTCAGGGACCGCGGCGATTCGGCCGCGGCCGCCGCGATGATCGAGGCCCTGCAGGCGTTCTACCGCGGTGGCAAGGCGCCCGCGCGGCGCTGAATCGCACGCGCGACCGGCACGCAGAATTGGGTACGCTCTGGCGCGCAAGCGGCGCGCGATGCGCAAGAAGTGCCCGGGTCAGAAGTGCCCGAGATAGCCGCCGTCGACCGCCAGCACCTGCCCCGTGACATACGACGCCGCCGGCGATGCCAGGAACACCACCGCGCCGGCCACCTCCTGCGGCTGGCCCCAGCGGCCCAGCGAGGTGCGCTGGCGCAGCCACTCGGCCACGCTTTCGTCCTCGACCATGGGCTGGTTCGGCTCGGTGGCGAAGTAGCCGGGGGCGATCGCATTGACGGTGACGCCGTGGCGGCCCAGGTCGGCGGCCATGGCGCGCGTGAGCGCGTCCAGTGCGCCCTTGGTGGCTGGATAGAGCACGTCGCCGGCGCGCGCCACCTGGCCCGCGATCGAGCTGACATTGACGATGCGCCCGTAGCCGCCCTGGCGCATGCGCTGCGCGGCCAGCCGGCACAGCGCGTAGGGCGCCACCAGGTTGGTCTCGAGCATGGCGCGCAGGTCGCCGGCATCGAGCTGCGCCATATTGCTGCGGTTGCGCGCGCCGGCATTGTTCACCAGGATGTCGAGCCGGCCGTGGTCGGCATCGATGCGGTCGAAGGCCGCCGCCACGGCGCTCTCGTCGGTGATGTCGAGCACCAGCGCCTCGGCGCTGCCGCCGCGCGCCGCCAGCGTGGCAACGGCCTCGTGCACGCGCGGCGCATTGCGCGCCACCACGAGCACGTGGGCACCGGCATCGGCCAGCCCGGCGGCGATCGCCAGGCCCAGGCCCTGCGCGCCGCCGGTCACCAGCGCCACGCGGCCATGCAGCGCGAACGGGGTTCGGGAATCGGGGGAGGGGATAGGAGTCACCATGCGGGCGACTATACCGCAGCGGCCGGCTCCGGGCCCGTCGCCGCGCGCTAGCGGATCAGCTTGCCGGTGGACGACACGATCGACATTTCCACGAACGACGAGCCGGTGTGGCGCGCCGCGCTGTAGCTGATCAGGATGCCGCCGAGGTCATAGTCGCGCATGCCCTCCAGCGCCGTGACCAGCCGCTCGCGGGTCAGGTCGGGTCCGGCGCGGCGCAGGCCTTCGACCAGCACCTTGGCCGACATGAAGCCTTCCATGCCGGCGTTGGAGGGCTCCACGCCCTGCTGCTTCGCCAGGCTGCGGTATTCGCTGGCCAGCGTCATCTGGCTGGAATTGGTGCCCGGCACCACCTGCGTGATGATCAGGCCGCGCGCGTCGTCGCCGAGTTCGCGGATAAAGGCATCGGCGGCATTGTTGGAGAGCGTGACGAACTGCGCCTCGCTGCCGGCGCGGCGCAGTTCGCGGATCACGCGCGCCGCCTCGGAGCCCGAGCCGATCACCAGCACCGCCTGCGGGTTGGCCTTGTGCATGGCCGCGACGCCCTGGCTGATGTCGCCCATGGGCCGGGAGAAATTGACCATGGCCGCGGGCTGCACACCGCGCGCCTGCAGCGCGCCGTTGTAGCCTTCCAGCACATCTTTGCCGAAGCCGTCGTTGGCGTAGAAGATGCCGATGCGGCTCATGCCCGACGTCGCCAGGTGGTTGATCGCGCGCGCCACTTCATCCTGGTACTTGGCGCGCACGTTGAACACGTAGCGGTTCACCGGCCGGTGCAGCGTGATGGCGCCGGTCAGCGGCGCGATCAGCGGCACCTTCTGCGCGGCGATGAGGGGCAGGATGCTTTCGTTCTGCGGCGTGCCGCGCACCATGAACAGCGCGAACACCTTGTCTTCGTCGAGCAGCTTGCGCACGTTGTCGGGCGTGCGCTTGGCATCGAAGCCGTCATCGTAGGTGACCAGCTCGATGCGCCGGCCGGCGACGCCGCCGCCGGCATTGACCGTGCGCAGGTACACCTGCGCGCCGGCGATCTGCTCCTTGACCGAGCCCGCCACCGGCCCGGTGACGCCGGCCGACTGGCCGATGCGGATGAGGTTGCGGGTCACGCCCGGTTCCGCCTGGGCGGTGTGCGCGGCCCACCCCAGCGTGGCGGCCAGCACGCCGCACGCGATCCATTTCGCCTTCATTGTCTCGACCCCCTCCGCCTGGACGGCTGCTTTCGTTATTTTGTGGCGACGCCGCGGACAACGCCCGTGCGCCGTCACGCAAGGTACCGCATGCGTCCGACGTGGGCAAACCGGGAAAACAGGGGGTGTTGCAGCGGCATCACACCGGAACCGGGGGCGGTTCCGGTGCGGGCCGGGGCGCGCGGCAGGTGGCGCGCCGGAGCGCGCCGCGCAGGCGCGCGCAGAGAGACATGCGGCGCCGCGAGGCGCCGGGCGGCGGCAGGCGCCGGATCAGGGGAATGCCGGTATCGCCGGATCGACGCCGGCGAAGCTGGCTTCCGGGTGCGCGTTGCGCAGCAGGGTTTCGACTTCTTCGACGCGGGAGCGCGGCACGTCGACCATCAGCAGGATCTTGCCCGCCTCGATGTCTTTCTCGAACGCGCGCAGCCGGCTGTTGGGCGCGGAACTGCCGATCATGCTTGCGGCCCAGGCCCCGAACACCGCGCCCAGCACCGCCAGCACGCCGACCAGCCCCCACTGCGGGGTGTCGCTGACGATGGGGAACATCGCCACCACCACGCCGGCCACCACGCCCACGCCGCCGCCGACCATCAGGCCCATTTCGGCCGCGTGGACGATGTCGGAAGTCTGGAACAGGTTGGCTTCATGCAGGCCGGTCATGTCGGCACCGTCGCGCGCCACGAAGTGAATGTGGCGGTTCTCGACGCGGGCCAGCAGCAGGTCGTCCATGGTGCGTCGGGCACTCTCCAAGTCGGGCAACAACCAGAAGATGCGTTTGCGCATGTCTCTCTCCTTGTTCAGGCCGCACCACCGGTGAGGTTGAGGCTGGTCGGAAAGTACCGCTGGCGGCGCGGGGTTATTTCTTTGTACGCCGTTCATGGGGCCAGCGCAAGGCGCGTTGCGGCGCTGGCGCACGGTGCCCGCGGATGTGACGCGCACGCGTGTCCCGCCGGGGCGGGGCACGCGTCACGTCTGCCTAATGCGCCGCAGGGAAGGC
Organism: Cupriavidus alkaliphilus; assembly: GCF_900094595.1. Classification (GTDB taxonomy): domain Bacteria; phylum Pseudomonadota; class Gammaproteobacteria; order Burkholderiales; family Burkholderiaceae; genus Cupriavidus; species Cupriavidus alkaliphilus. Next base: position 111,882 of record NZ_FMAD01000009.1, read on the forward strand.
GCCGTGCCGCGTCAGAAAGTGATCGGCAGGCGCACATTGACCTGCAGGTCGGGCGTGTCGCGCGTCAGCCCCGCGCCCACCGACAGGTTGAGGGTATAGCGGTTGTTGAAGCGGTACGAATACCCCACCAGCAAGGTGCCCTGCGTCACCCGCACCGAGCCGGGCACGGTCTGGCCGTTCTGCTTGGTCGGCCAGATGATGGCCTGGTCGTAGCCGATACTGAACGACGCCTTCTCGTTGAGCGACAGCCCCATGCCGAAGCTGAACTCGAAGATGTCCCCCGGCGCGATCTTTCCCAGGTTTTCCTTCTCGCCGTTCAGCACGGTGCGGCTGACGTTGTCGCGCGCAAAGTTGTGCAGGTAGCTGAAGGTGCCGAAGAACACCGCCGGATCGGTCGGCAGCAGCCAGGTGATGCCGGGCTGGATCGCGTGGAAGCCGGTGCCGGTGGGCAGCCCCAGCGGCAGGCCGGTGCCGGTGGCATTGCCCACGCAGCGCGTCACGCAATCGGTCACCACTTCGAACGGGTCCTTGCCGGTGTTGGACTTGTAGCGCAGCCAGCCGACGAAATACGGAATCCGCTCATTGCCGTAGTTGAGCTGGTAGCGCACCGTCGCCTCGACATCGCCCATGCCCTTGCCGCTGGAATTGAACACGTTGTCGACGGCGGTGCCGGTGAACACCTCGCGGCTGATGGTCGAGCCCGAGGTCTGCACGTACGGCACCTTGGCCTCGATCTCGAGCCGCTTGGTGACGCCGTAGCGCAGCGCGATCGATTCGATATAGGTCGAGGTCTTGACCTCGCGCACGTCGATCAGCCCGATCAGGATCGCAGGGATGATCGAGTAGCCGACCAGCGCGACACGGTTGTTCGACGAATAACCGTACTGGAACCCCGGCTCGACCACGAACTTGCCCTCGCCGGTCAGCACCCCGGGCTGGTCGATCAGCGGTGCCACCTCGGGCGGGCGCTGGTCGCTCTCGGGCGGACGGCCCACGGGCTCTTCCATGGCCACCGTCTGCGGGCTGGCGGACTCGCCCTGCTGCGCCCCGGGCTGCGGTCCCTGGGCGATAACTTGTTGTGGACCGTTGGCCAGAGCCGGCGCACTCTGCGTGGCACTGGCGGCCGCCGCCGCGGTGGCGGCATTGGTGGCGTTGTCGGCCGGCATCACGCCGGGCCCGGTGCGCTGTCCGCCGCGCTTGGCGGCCAGCACCTCGGTGCCGATCACGCTGCGCAGTTCGCGGATCACTGCCTCCTGCTCGGCCAGCGCCCGCTTCATGGCATCGAGCTGGCTGGCCTGGTCGGCGAGTTCCCTCTGCAGTGATTCCAGTCCGGCCGCGGGTGGCCCCGCCTCCGGCGGCGTCTGGGCCTGCGCCAGTCCGCCGAGCAACAGCAACGTCGAGCATCCCGCATTGCGGATGCCCTGCATCGACCGCTTCTTCATCACGTCTTCCTCCCCCGGACGGCAGGCTGTTATGCAGGAGCCTGCGACCTGTACTGCCCGCTACCTCGCTAATGGCTATCTCATGCTCGCGGCCCGCAGCAGCGCATTGTTCAGCGCCGTGTTGGCCAGTTGCGACCGGAAGGCCTGCAGCGTATTGACGCTTGCGTCGATTGTCATCAGGCTCCGGATGCTCTGGTTGTTCAGGGTGTTCTGGATCACGGTCACCGGCGTACCCGCCAGTGCCCCCACCGATGCGGCATTGCCCGGGCCGTTCTGGATCACGTTCAGCAACCCGTTGGTCACGACCTGGCCCGTGGCGGTACTCGCGACCGTGGTCGGCACGCCCGCCGCAACTGCTGTGCTGGCGCTGGCAGAGGTACCACCATTGGCCGCTGCCGTAGCCGCGCCGCCCGCCTGCGCGCCACCCGAAGCCGGAGTCGAAGCCGATGCCGCCGCGCCGGCGCCATTGGCGTTCATCGCCGCGGCGGCGTCGGCCGTGACCGGATTGCCCGCCAGGGCGTTGGCCACCGCGGCATTGGTGCTGGCCACAATGGCTGGACCCAGCGTCGCGGCGAGCCGCGCGGCCTGGTCCGCAGTGATGCGGCTGACGTCTGGGATGTTAATGCTGGTAGCGACCACCAGATCGCCGTTGATGTACACCGCGCGTTCGATACCGAACGAAACCTGCAGCCCGGGCATCTCGAAGCCGCCACGCATGTCGTCGAGCTTTTCATGGGCGACCGGCTTCCAGCCGGCCATGCTGCCGCGCGCGGCAGCCACAGGGTAGGAGTCGCCGCGCTCGCGCGCGGCCATGGCTGCGTGCGCCGGCGGCGCCGCGGCATCGGTCGCGCCGGGCTGCGGCGGCATGCCGGCGTGTGCCGTGCCGGCGTACGCCAGGCCGGCGCCCAGCACCATCGCCGCGGCCGCCGAGGCAGCGCTGCGTGGCACGGCCGGGGCCGGCAAGGAAATCTGCGACATGATGCGTTCCTCAAAAATCTCCGGCGCCATGGCGGGGCATGACCGTGAAGAACAGGTTGTCCCGGTTGACGCCCATCCAGTAAGGACCGCTGGGCGCGACGCGCCAGTCCGCGGCGACATTGAAGCGCGCCCGGTCGGTGCGGTTGTGGATCACGAACAGCAGCTGGCTGTCCCAGATGCGCTCGAACTGTTCGCGCGACATCGCGCGCGTGCCGCGCGCCGGATCGCCGACCAGCACGCGGTTCCCCTTCACGCCCTTGACCACCACGAAATGGTGGTAGCCGTTCTCGACGATCAGCACGATCGCCGGCACCTGCGTTTCTTCCAGCTTCGACAGCGGCAGCTCGAAGCCATCCGCCTCATAGCCCAGCGCGGCCAGGAAGCGCTTCATGTCCAGCAGCGAGAAGCCCTCGGCGCGGATCTTCTGCTGGTCGCCGTTGAGGTACATGTTCTGGAACACGGTGGCCTCGTTGATCGGATGGCCGTACTGGTATGTCAGCAGCGTCGCCACCGCGGCCGAGCCGCAGCTGAAGTCGAACTGCTGGCGGATGGTGGACTTGAAGCGCGCCTCGCGGATGCTGGTGACCCTGACGCTGTAGGGTTCGCCCACCGGCCCGTACATCGCGGCGTCGGCCGCCTGCGCGCATGGCACGTGCGCCGTGGCCAGCAGCCACGGCACGCACGCCAGCAGGATTCGCAGCGGCTTCATCATTTGAACTGGACGTTGACGATGGTGGCGTTCTGGATCAGCACGTTCGATCCGGAGTTCTGGATCGCGGTGGGAATCCCCGCCGCATTCGAGAACGCGCCTTCCGTGATGTGGTTGGTGCCTGACAAGGTGTTGACCGCGGCGTTGTCGGCCACGGTGCCGTGCAGGCGCATATCGTTGACGGTGACTTCCGCACCGCCGCGGACATCATCCAGCCGCGACACGGGCACGGCCCTGGCCGCGCCGGCGAACAGCGCGGCCGGTGTTGGTGCCGGCGCGGTTTCGGCTGCCGCGGCTGCGGTGGGCGCGGCAGCGTCCGCGCGCGCCGCGGCCATGGCGGCCTCCAGCCCTGGCGGCTCCGCGTGGGCCGGCAATGCTGGCCAGGCGAGTAATGCCGCGGCACAAGTGCCGACGGCGAAGCGGACCGGTTGCATGGTGTTCCCCCCTGCCGATGCGCCGACTCTCTCCACTCGGCTGCATGGCAACTTGGCTTGCGTAGGCATGACAGGGCCCGGGCGCCCGCACACAGGATGCGGGCGCCGGTCCTGCCGGCATGACTGCGAAACCGCCGGCCGGTCCCGGGACTTGCGCGGGATCCGGCCGCGTTGCGCGTCTTACCTGCCGCCCACGTTGAGGTTGGCCTGCACGTTCACGCTTTGCTGCACCAGCGAGGCCACGCCGCTGTTCTGGCTGGCCATCATGATGCCCGCCGCCGTCTGACCAACGCTGGTCATGGTGTTGGACATGTTGAAGGTGCCTGCGTCGACCAGGTTGTAGCCGCCGTTGCCGCCGGTACCGCCGGCGCCGCCGTTGCCCACGCCACCCATGCCACCGGTACCGCCAGTGGCCGCGCCGCCGCTGCCGCCATTGCCGCCGTTGCCGCCGTCGCCGCCGTCACCGGCGGTGGCGCTGCCGTTCGAGGCCATGGCCGTGGCCGCGCCCGAGGTCGCCGCCGCGCCCGCGCCGCCGGCACCGCCGGTGCTGCTCTGCGCGCCGCCGGCACCGCCGGTCGCCGTGCCCGTGCCAGCCGTCGCGGTCGAGCTCGCGCCGCTGGAGCCGCCCGCGCCGCCCGTGCCGCTGCCGGCGCCGCCGGTCGCGACCGCGCTGGAGCTGCCGGAAGCGCCCGCCCCGCCGGTGGCACCCGCGCCACCGCCCGTGCCCGTACCCGCGCCGGCCGTGTTGGTACCGGCTGCCCCGGACCCGCCACCGGCGCCGCCGGCACCGCCAGCGTCCGCGCCGCGGCCGTTGGCATCGCCGCCGCTGCCGCCCGCGCCGCCGGCCGAACCGGCCAGGCCGCCGAGGGCACCGCTGGCACCCAGGCCACCGCCGCCGATCGCGCCAGCGCCGCCGCCACGGCCACCCGCGCCGAGCGAAGCGCTCAGGGCACCGCCGCCGGTGCCGGTGGCGCTGCCACCGCTGCCACCCTGGCTGCCCGCGGCGCTGAGCGCGCTGCCGCCCTTGCCATAGGCGCTGCCACCATCGCCGCCCCAGCCGATCGCGGCGCCACCGTCGCCACCGTCGCCGCCCACGGCCCTGCCCGTGGTGGCATCGCCGGCGCGCGCACCGCCGTTGTAGGCGAAGGCCTTGGCGCCCACCGCACCGACCGCGCCGGCAGCACCGTTGCCGCCCACGCCGCCCGCACCGGTACCGCCGTTGCCGCCGGTGCCGCCCTTGCCGCCGTAGCCGACGCCGCCGTTGGCATTGCCGGTGTTCCTGGCCACGTTGCCGATGTTGGCGACCGTGTTGCCGGTGACCTGGCCACTAAGCTTGCTGACCGCGATCGCCTTGCTGGTGTTGAAGGAATTGGCGATGCTCGACGAGGCATTGCCCGCGTTGGCGGCGGCATTGCCCAGCCCGCCCTGGTCCAGCGTCAGGCGGGTGCGGTTGTCGGAGTTGGTCTTGCTCTTGTTGTTGGAGTTGGTGCGGTTGTTGGAGTCATTGGTCGACTTGTCGACCGCAACCGTCGCGGTGCGGTTGTTGGAGTTGGTCTGCGACTTGTCGACGTCGATGGTAGTGGTGCGGGTGCTGGTGCTGTGATCGGAGTTGTCCTGGTTGGACGTCGAGTTCTCATTGGCCAGGGACCCGGCGCCCCGTTGGGTTGAATTGGCGGTGGCGGTCTGATGGTTCCAGCCATCCGTGTTGGTATTGGTCGGGTTACCCCACGCCGAACCAGCAAAGGCGAGGGCAATCGCCGACGCCAGCATTGTCTTGTTCATACGATGCTCCCAGGAGGATTTCACAGTCACAGCGGCTCAGCTCCTGGCCGGCACTCATCGACGAGCGCGCGGCCGGAGGTTCAGGTCAGGCTTGCGGCCAAACCAGCCTGCCCTGCGCATAATCGGTGCCAGCTTCGTCACCCGCGGCGGCAAGTCCTTGTATTACAAGGGCCACCTCGGGTCCGGGCACGGCTCTGGCCGATGTTTTGCCGGATCAACATGGGTCCGCGCCGATGTGCCGCCGGGGACATGTCACATTGCTGTGACAGAGGGGTCCCATCGGGTTTCCGGGGCCCCTCGGGGGCAGTTAAAAAATCCTTGGTTTTCAAGCCGTTGCAGCGCCCGCTCGGGATTTGCCCTGATTCTCCGGCCACGTATCGGCGGTGAAACATGGATCCCGGGGTGCCGCCGCCGCCGCTCGTGTGGGGCGGCCCACATTGCCGCCTTGACGCGACGCTGGCGGCATGGGCAAGCGGGCGCCGGGCTGCGGTCGCGGCATCGCCCGCCCGCCGGCGCGCCGGCGACGCAACGCGGCGAATCCGGCACAATGCCTCACCTTGCCTTGATGCAGCGCGGCGCGCCCTCGCGCCCGCGCCAGGCCCTTGTTGCGCAAACCCCTCAGCGTTTATCCTCGCTAGGCCCCATGTCTGATTTAAAGTACATTAGAGGCATTACAGACTTGTCATCTCTCCACAAGGGAAACCATGAGTGAAGCCGTCGTTCCCCTGTATCACCAGATTTACGTGGTGCTGCGCCAGCAGATCGTCGAAGGCCGCTTCGGCCAGGGCCCCTTGCCCGGGGAGATTGACCTTGCCAAGCAGTTCCACGCGTCGCGCGTGACCATGCGGCGCGTGTTCGACCGGCTGGTGCAGGAAGGGCTGGTGCGCCGCCACCGCGGGCTCGGCACCTTCGTCAACCCGCATCCGGTGCGTCCGGCCGCGGCGGCCGGCGAGGAACGCGGCACCAGCCTGCTCGACAACATCATCGACATGGGCCAGAAGACCTCGGTCAAGGTGATCTCGATCGATGAAGTCCATGCCACGCCCGATGTCGCCGACTCGCTGCAGATCGAGCCGGGCGACCCGGTGGTGAAGATCGTGCGCGTGCGCCACTACCGCAACCGTCCGCTGTCGCACATCACGGTCTACCTGCCGGCGGCGCTGGGCCGGCCGATCACGCGCCAGGCGCTGGAAGAGACCCCGGTGCTGCGCCTGCTGGAAGCGGGCGGGGTCAAGCTTGGCCGGGCCAGCCAGGTCCTGTCGGCCCGGCTGGCCGACGTAGTGGTGGCGCCGCTGCTGGACGTGCCGGTCGGCGGCGCGCTGCTGGCGGTGCGCCGCGTGGTCAAGGACCAGTCCGGGCGCCCGGTGCAGCTGCTGCTGGGACAGTACCGCCCGGACCGCTACGAATACCGGATGGAACTGTCGCCGGCCGGCGTCGACAGCGCCAACGTCTGGGTGGAAAGCGAGACCCGCCCGGGCCTGCGCGACTGACGCCGCGGGAATTGCCCGGGCTTGCGTTGCCGGGGGTGCGCCGGACTGCGTTCCGCGCCATACTGCGCATCCCTGATCACATCGAGCGAGGAGCCGCCGCCATGCCTGAGTTCCGTCCGTCCAGCCTGACCCGTCCGCCTTCGATTCCGCGCCGCGCCACGATGCGCCGCCTTGCCACGCTCGGCACGCTGGCCGCATGCGCGCTGGCCCTGCCGCTGTCGGCGGCCGCGCAGGCACAAGGCCAGCCGCAGGCGCAGCTTGCCGGCGGCAAGCCGATCCGGATCCTGGTGGGCGCGCCGGCCGGCGGCACCACCGACACCCTGGCGCGCACCATCGCGCAGGAAATGTCGCAGGAGCTGGGCCAGCCGGTGGTGGTCGAGAACCGCCCCGGCGCCGGCGGCAATATCGCCGCGGACCTGGTCGCCAAGAGCGCGCCGGACGGCAGCACGCTGCTGATGAGTTTCACCAGCCATACCATCAACGCCACGCTGTACAAGAAGCTGCCGTTCGACCCGGTGCAGGACTTCACACCGATCACGCTGGTCGCCACCGTGCCCAGCGTGCTGGTGGCCACGCCCCGGCTGGCGGCAAGCAACGTGCCCGAGCTGATCCGCCTGGCGCGCTCGGAGCCGGGCAAGCTGAACTTCGCCATCGGCTCGGTCGGCTCGTCGCTGCACATGGCCGGCGACATGTTCAAGATGATGACCGGCACCTACATCGTCAACATTCCGTACAAGGGCACCTCGCCGGCGCTGACCGACGTGCTGGCGGGCCAGTGCGACCTGATGTTCGCCAGCACCATCAACGTGCTGCCGCACGTGCGCGCGGGCAAGCTCAAGGTGCTGGGCGTGACCAGCCCGGCGCCGCTGCCGCAGTTCCCGGGCGCGGCGCCGATCGGCAATACCGTCAAGGGCTTCGAGTCGAGCGCGTGGTTCGGGCTGTTCGGCCCGGCCGGCATGCCGCACGAGACCACGCAGGCGCTGTACCAGGCCGCGCGCAAGGGGCTGGAAACCCCCGCGGTGCGCAAGCGCCTGGAGAACGACGGCGCCCAGCCGATGGGCACGCCGCCCGAGGCCTTCGCCGCGTTCGTGAAGCAGGACGTCAAGCGCTGGGCGGGCGTGGTCAAGTACTCGGGAGCGTCGCCGGAATGAGCACTGTGCCCGCCACGCTCGCGCAGAAGCTGGTGGCACGCGCCGCCGGGCTGGCGCATGCCGAGCCCGGCACCGTGGTGATCTGCCAGGTCGACCTGGCGATGTCGCATGACTCCAGCGGCCCGCGCCGCGTGGCGCCGCTGCTGCAAGAGCTTGGCACCGGGGTCTGGGACCCGTCGCGCTATGTCGTGGTGACCGACCATTTCGTGCCCGGCGGCGACGCCCAGGCCGAATCGATCCTGCGCTTCACGCGCGACTGGACGCGCCAGGCCGGCGCGCACTTCATCGACGCCGAGGGCATCTGCCACGTGGTATTGCCCGAGCGCGGCCATGTGCTGCCGGGCCGCCTGATCGTCGGCGGCGACAGCCACAGCCCGACCGGCGGCGCCTTCGGCGCGTACATGTTCGGCGTGGGCGCGACCGAGATGGCCGGCGTGCTCGCCACCGGCGAGATCTGGCTGCGGGTGCCGGACACCATCCGGCTGCAATGGGACGGCCAGCTCGCGCCCGGGGTGTGCGCCAAGGACATGATGCTGTTCCTGTGCGCGACGCTGGGCATGGGCGGCGGACGCTACCAGGCGCTCGAATACACCGGCAGTGCGGTCGCGGCGCTGCCGATGCAGGAGCGCATGACGCTCACCAACATGAGCACCGAACTCGGTGCGCAGACCGGGCTGGTGGCACCCGACGCGGTCACGCTGGACTGGCTGGCGCAGGCCGGCGTGCCGGCACAGACGCTGGCCGCCATCGACCTGGGCCACTGGCGCAGCGATGCCGGCGCGCCGGTGCTGGCCACGCACCGCTTCGACGCCGCCACGCTGGCGCCGCAAGTGGCCGCGCCGCACTCCCCCGCCAACAGCGCGCCGGTCGACCGGGCCGCCGGCGAGCCGGTGCAGATCGCCTACCTGGGGGCCTGCACCGGCGCCAAGCTGGAAGACCTGCGCATGGCCGCGCGCGTGCTGCGCGGGCGCCGCGTCGCCGCCGGCGTGACGCTGCAGGTGGCGCCGGCCTCGCGCCGCGACCAGTTGCAGGCCGAGCAGGAAGGCACGCTCGGGATTCTCGCCGATGCCGGCGCGATGCTGCTGCCCAATGCCTGCGGCGCCTGCGCGGGCTACGGCGCGGCGCGCTTCCCGGCCGGCAGCCGTGCCATTGCCTCGACCGCGCGCAATTTCTCGGGCCGCATGGGCGACGCCGGCAGCGCGGTGTGGCTCGGCTCGCCGATGACGGTGGCCGCCAGCGCCGTCACCGGCCGCATCACCGATCCGCGCACGCTGCTGGAGTAACGCGCGGCCCCCACCTCGTGCCCGCCGCCGGCGGGACAGACTTCCCGCATGACCTCTGCCCTCGCCCCCGCCCCTGCCGGCCGCCTCTGGCGCTTCGGCGACAACATCGACACCGATGCCATGGCCCCCGCCGTGCTGATGAAAGCGCCGCTGCCGGTGCTGGCCAGGCATTGCCTGGCCTCGGTGCGCCCGGAGTTTCCCGGCAGCGTGCGCCCCGGCGACGTGCTGGTGGCGGGCGCCAATTTCGGCATCGGCTCCTCGCGCGAGCAGGCGCCGCAGGCGCTGCGCGAACTGGGCGTGGGCGCGGTGGTGGCGCAATCGTTCGGCGGGCTGTTCTATCGCAACGCCATCAACCTGGGCCTGCCGGTGCTGGTCTGTGCCGACACCAGCCGGCTCGTCGACGGCGCGCACGCGGTGCTGGACCTGGATACCGCACAATTACGGCTCGACGACGGCAGCGTGGCCGCGTGCGAGCCGATCCCGGCGTTCCTGCGCGCGATCCTGGCCGCCGGCGGGCTGGTGCCGCACCTGAAGGCGCGCCTGGCGCGAGAACGCGGCCGCCCGCACTGACGCCGGCGCGGCCGCTCAGGCCGCGGGCGGTGTGCGCAGCAGCGCCAGCGCCTCTTCGTCGCTGGTCTGGCTGAAATCGAGGTAGAACGCGCCCACCGCGCCGAAGCTGGGCGGCGTGTTCAGGCAGATCACCTCGTCGGCGGCCGCGGCCAGGCTGGCTAGGCCGTCCTGCGAGCCCACCGGGGTGGCCGCGATCACGCGCGCCGCGCCGGCCATGCGCACGCCTTCGAGCGCGGCGCGCATGGTGGCACCGGTGGCCACGCCGTCATCGACCACGATCACCACCCGTCCGGCGCGGGCCGGCACCGGCTTGCCGCCGCGGTAGCGCTGCTGGCGCCGGGCGATCTCGTCGAGCTGGCGGCCGCGCTCGGCATCGAAGCTGCCGCTGTCGACGGCGCGCCGCGCCCAGGGGTCGTCATTGACCACCGTGTGCGGTCCGCCGCCGCCGGCATCGCCCTCCACCACCGCGCCGAGCGCCAGCTCCGGGTAGCCCAGCGCGCCGATCTTGCGCACCAGCAGCACGTCCAGCTGCCCGTCCAGCGCGCGCGCCACCTCGAACGCCACCGGCACGCCGCCGCGCGGCAACGCCAGCACCAGCGGCGGCTGGCCCAGCTGCGCGGCACCAAAGCCCATTCCGGCCAGGTGGCGGCCGAGGTATTGGCCCGCCTCGCGGCGGTCGGCAAAGCACGGGGGCAGGGACATGGCGATTTCCATGGGAGGACGGGGACGGCCAGCGCAGGCAGTCTCTCCGCCAAATATAGACCCTGGCACTGCCCGCGGCGGCGGCCCGCGGGCCACATGCGGCGGCAAGCCGCCGCGATCCCGCGCCCTTGCATTGGGCGCGCTTGTGCAACAGTGTGTTGAGGCCGGGGCGGCTGACTTCGCCGCAGCGCAGCATTACGATGGCCACTGGCGCTGACAACGCCGGACCGACATTGCCGGGCAGGCCACCGTGCCCGCCCGGCCCGATTGCATGAGCCCTGACATGACCACGCCCTCCCCCGCCCGCGCCGCGACGGCGCAGACCCAGCACGACAGCACGGCAGACGTTTCCCCGCTCGCCGCCCCGGACATTCCCTTCGGTTCTCTCGAAGCCGCCGCAATGGCCGAGCTGCCCTACACCTTCCGCCCGGCCGGCACCTGCACCCGCTACTACAACGAGTTCTTCGGCTGAAGCTCAGGCGGCGCGCCGGCCGCCATCACGGTCTCGCACAACGCGGCCAGCCGCGCCGCCATGTCGCGCGCCGCGGCCGGCAGGTCCGGCTGCGCGTGCAGGCTCAGTTCGATATCCGGCACCGCGCCGGGCCAGCCTTGCTCCAGCACGGTGTGATGCGCCGTGGCCAGCCGCCGCGGCAGCAGCGTCACGCCCAGGCCGTCGGCGACCGCCGCGAGGATGCTGGCCAGGCTGGCGCTGACAAAGGCCACGCGCCAGCGCCGGCCGCCGGCGTCGAGTGCGTGCGTCATCTCGCCGCGGTACAGCCCGCCCACCGGGAACGCCACCAGCGGCACCGGGTCTCGTGCCACCGCCGGACGGCTGCGGCTGTCGATCCAGCATAGCGGCTCGGGCCAGCTGGCCAGCCCCTGGGCCTGGCCGGTGCGCTGCTTGACCAGCACCAGGTCCAGCTCGCGGTCCTGGAAGCGCTGCCACAACTCGTGGCTCATGCCGCTGGTCACCTCCAGCCGCATGCCCGGCCAGTCATCGGCAAACCCTGCCAGCACCGGCGTCAGCGGCCGCGCGGCAAAGTCCTCGGGCACGCCCAGCCGGATCTCGCCCTGTCCGGCGCTCTGGCGCAGTTGCCCGACCGCCTCCGCCATCAACTGCTGCAGCCGGCGCGCATAGCCCAGCAGGCGCTCGCCTTCCGGCGTGGTGGTGACATAGCGCCCGCCCCGGTCCAGCAGCACGCAGCCCAGCTGCTCCTCCAGCCGGCGCACCTGCTGGCTGACGGTGGACTGGGTCAGGTGCACGCGCTGCGCGGCACGGGTAAAGCTGCCGCTCTCGGCGACGGCGACAAAGCTCTGCAGCAGCACGGGGTCAAGACGAGGGTCCTGCATGGCGGCGTATCCATTGGTTTTTCCACTGCGGGCGATTTCATCATTTAATTTCCCAATTACCAAGCGCCGGCGTAGAGTTTCGGCACGATGCCCCGGCCTGCGTCCGGGCGCCATCGCCCCGACTCCACGTACCATGCCGCGTTGCACGCGAGCATGTACCCACTTTTTCTGCCAACCATGACCACTCACCAGGAATTCATGCGCGAGGCGGTGCGCCTCGCGGTGGCCAACCGCGACCGCGGCGCGCGCCCGTTCGGCGCCGTGCTGGTGCTCGACGGCGAAGCCGTCGCCACCGGCGTCAACGACATCGTTCACAGCCACGACCCCACCACCCATGCCGAGATGGAGGCGGTGCGCGCCGCCGCGCGCAAGCTGGGCCGGCCCGACCTGCGCGGCAGCGTGGTCTATGCCAGCGGCCACCCGTGCCCGATGTGCCTGGCGGCGATGACCATGGCCGGGGTGCAAGCGGTCTACTACGCCTTCGACAACCAGGATGCCGCGCCCTACGGCATGTCGAGCGAGGCCGCCTACCAGGCGCTGCGCCTGCCGCTCGACCCGCCGCCGCTACCGCTGACGCGGGTGGCGGTCGACCTCTCCGCCGCGCAGCTCTACGGCATGCGCCCGCGCCGTGGCTGAGGGCGCGCGCCCGCCGCGCCCTGCTCCACCGCGCTGGCTGGTGCTGGCGGCCGTGGCCGGCATCGGCCTGAACCTGCGGCCGTTCCTGACCGCGGTCGGGCCGCTGGCGCCGGCCATCCGTGGCGGCACCGGCCTGAGCTACCAGGGCATGGCGTGGCTGACGCTGCTGCCAATGCTGCTGATGGGAGTGGGCGCGTTCTTCGGCCCGGCGATCCGCGCGCGGCTGGGCGCACGCGCCGCGGTGCTGGGCGCGCTGGCCCTGCTGGGCGCCGGCTGCGCGCTGCGGCTGGGCGTGGCCGGCGGGACCTGGCTGATCGCCTCGGCGGCGCTGTGCGGGCTGGGCGTGGCGGTGGTGCAGGCGGCGTGCCCGGGGCTGGTCAAGCAGGAGTTCCCGGCGCGCGTGGCGCCGGTGATGGGACTGTATTCGGCCGCGCTAATGGGCGGCGGCGCTCTGGGCGCGCAGCTGTCGCCCTATGTGACCGAGCTGGCCGGCAGCTGGCGCGAGGCGCTGGCGCTTTGGGCCGTGCCCGCGCTGGCGGCGCTGGCGCTGGCGTGGGTGGCGCTGCCGCGGGGGCCGGCCCGCGAGCAGGCATTGGCGCCGGCCGCGCCGTCTGGGCGCCCGCCCATCGCCGCCGGCAAGACCCGCGCGCTGCTGCGGCGCCCGCGCACCTGGCTGCTGATGATCAGCTTCGGCGTGATGAACGGCGGCTATGCCTCGCTGGTGGCGTGGCTGGCGCCGTTCTACCAGAGCCATGGCTGGAGCGCGCCGGCCAGCGGCTCGCTGGTGGCGCTGATGGCGGTGGCGCAGGCCGCCGCGGCGCTGCTGCTGCCGACGCTGGCGGCGCGCCGCCTGGACCGGCGCGCGTGGATGGCGCTGGCGCTGGCCATGCAGGTTGCCGGCTTCGCCGGGCTGGCGCTGTGGCCGGAGGTCGCGCCGCACGCCTGGGCCGTGATCGGCGGCGCCGGCCTGGGCGGCTGCTTTGCGCTGTACCTGGTGGTGGCGCTGGACCACCTGCCCGACGCCGACAGCGCCGGCGCGCTGAGCGCGGTGATGCAGGGCGGCGGCTTCCTGCTAGCGTCGCTGGCACCGTGGATCACCGCCATGTTGCAGGCCCGCACCGGCAGCTTCGCCACGGGCTGGTGGTACCACCTGGCGTGCGCGGCGGTGGTCGGCGTGCTGACCATGCGGCTGGACCCGGCGCGCTACGGCGCGTCCTTTGCATTGCCGGCGCCCGCCGGCTGCGCGCGGCAGGCGGGATGAAACCGGCCCGGTCAAGCTGACGGCGCGCGGCAGATTCCAGGCTGGCCGTCAGCCGGCGCGAGCTGCAGGTCAGCGGGCCGGCGCGGCCTCCACCACGGCCGTGGCATCCGCCGGCGCCCGCTCCTGCGGCAGCGCGAACAAGGCCGCGGCGGGCGGCGACAGGCCCTGCAGCCATTGCAGGGCAAGCACGATAAGCATGACCGGCATGGCGCCTCCTTCCCGCATCCGTGGCCACTTCTCACTGGTATAGCCCATCGCGTCCGGGCGGCGCCTCATGCCGACGCGCCGCATTGCCATTGCGTACCCGTTTCTGCGTGCCCGCCGGGGCCGGCCTGGACACCGTAGCGGCCGCACGCAGCCCGCCCGTCTTGCGAGATTTATTTCCCATGTAACGTCACATTACCTTCGACGCGGTGCGCGCGGGCCGATCGACGGATCCGCCGTGTTGCCCGCAAAGCCTTGCCTGGCAAGGGTTTCCGGAGGGGCATGCGGGCGCTGCGGCGGCTGGCTCGAGCCGTCGCCCCATGTGAGACAGGCTTACAAGTGCAAGCGCGCAGCGCGGCCGCCGGCCGCTACATTGAAGCCGTGTCCAACGCGATCCCGCCAGGAGCCAAGATGAAACGAGCCCTCTCGCTGGTGGTGCTGCTGTCTACCACCGCCGCACTGCTTTCCGCCTGCATCGTGGTGCCCCCGCGCGGCGGCCCGCCGCCGCGCCACCACCATCACCACTACTGAATTCCGCCACCGCCCAAAGGAGCCCTCCATGAAACGCCAACTCCTGCTTGCTGCAGCCGTCCTTGCCACGGGCGGCGCCTTCGGACTGACCGCCCCTGCCGAAGCCCACCAGGCGCCGGTCGCCCGCGGCTACGGCCATCCGCCGCCGCCGCCGCGCTATGAGCCGCACCCGGCCGCGCGCCGCGGCCAGGTCTGGGTGCCGGGCCACTGGGAAGCGCGCGGCGGGCGCTACGCCTGGCGCGGCGGCTACTGGCAGCCGCAGCGCGTGGGCTACCGCTATGTGCCCGAGCGCTGGGTACGCGGCCCGCACGGCTGGGTCATGCGCCCGGGCCGCTGGGTACGCTGAGCCGGGCGGCCGGCGCCATCATCCCGCCGCGCGGCCTGCTCCCCACCGATGGGTGGTGGCAAGCCCGTCGCGGCCGGTGGCGCCGGCGCCGCAGCGCTCAACCATGGTGGTAGCCGCGCCTCATCCAGATGCACTAGACCATGTGCGCGACGTGCCGGCAAATCTGCCGGATTGATTTCACAACCAGCATTTCCGGGGCGCGTTTCATAATTGGAGCAGCACCGCTGATGGTGTATTCCGGACACCCCTCAATAGGGTTATAAAACCGTCATATCCGGCGAAAGATAATAGAATCTGTTTCAGATTTGCAACCAATTAAATTCTGAATGTCACATCGATGAAACCACCGGGAACGGCGCCAGCGCGGCGTTTCCGGAACTTGGCAGGTATAAATACGATGTATTTGAAAGGATTATGAAGGTCCTTTCATTCCCTCCTTCATTCCACCCCGTACCCCCTTGCTTGCATTCCCCTCCCCCACCCCATAAGATGAATTCCAACTGATTTAGGAGTAACAAGCACCCGGGTTCGGATTCGGGGTCATCCTTCCAGCCATGGGCAAGTTCCCGCCACAACAACGGAACCGCCCGGCATGGAAGCATGGGGGTCAGCCACAGAGCCAGTCACCAGTCACCAGCCAGCGCGGTGACGGCGGTCCTGTCACGTCTTCCATACGCAAAGCGCCCCACAGTCCGCCCCCGGGTAAAAACGGGGAGTGAAGTCCATGAATGCGTTGCTGATCGAGGAGCATCCGCTGCTCCGGCTCGGGCTGTTGCAAATGCTCGAGAACATCCAGGAATCCGCGCAGGTGGCGGCCATTGCACCCGCGGATATGGCCAGGCTGGACGCCCGGCACCAAAACGCCGACCTGCTCGTATTCGGCATGCCCGCCGACCCCGCGCCGGGCTGGGTGCTGCTGGAACAGGCCCGGCAGACGCTCGCGCCGCAACGCATCCTGATCCTCGCCGACACCCTGCCCTTGCATGTGCCCACCGCGGACAGCGCGCGCGGCATCTGCGGCTGCCTGCCCAAGTCCGCCTCGCTGGCAGTGATCGAGGCTGCCATCCGCATGGCCGTGTCGGGCGTACAGGGGCTGCTCTTCACCGCCGAGACCGGCACCCTGCCGTCGGCATCGCGCTCGGCCATGCCCGCCACGCAGTCACTCGCCTCGGCTGCGCCGCTGCCGCTCAGCGCCGCGCATCCGGCCCAACCGCCGGGGGAGCAGCTGGCGCTGGCGTCCTGCGCCAGCACCCCCCGCGCCGCCTTGCGTACCACCGTGGCGCTGCGCGACCTGACCGAGCTGCGGCCCGGCCAGCCGCTGTCCGCGGCGGCCCCGGCGGCGGTCTCACCCACACCCCCTGCCATGCCGCTGACCGAGGAAGAACCCGGCTACGACGAGGCTGAGATGCTGAAGATTACGCCGCGCCAGTACGAGGTGCTGGTGCTGCTGGCGCGCGGCTATCCGATCAAGACCGTCAGCCGCATGCTCAACATTTCGGTGGCGACGGTGAAGAGCCACGCCTGCACGCTGTACCAGCGGCTCAAGGTGCGCAACAAGGGCGAGGCGGTCTACGCCGCCCTGCAGCGCGGCGCCACGCTGGAATGGGTCAGCGGCGACGAACGCATCACGCGCGAAACCAATGGCGCCGGGGTAGCGCCAAGGCGCAACGAGCCGCCGTGCCAGGCGGTCAGGCCGGTGGTCTGATGCCGGCCTGAAGGTTTTGCCGCGCGCCGCGCCCGCACAGACGGGCCGGCGCCAAGCCGGCGCTTGCCGGACGGGAGGGGTCATCATGCAAGCAAGCACGTTCTTGCCCAGCTTTTCCGTGTGCGTCAGCACGCGCGACCATCCGGACGGATTGCGCCGGACCTTGCAGTCGATCGCGGCGTCGACCACGCCGCCGCACCAGCTGATCGTCTGCGACGACAGCAGCCACGACGCCACGCGCGCGCTGATGCGCGACGCCTACCCCGACATCCCCTGCCTGGACGGTCCACGGCGCGGCGCCGCCGCCAGCCGCAACCGCCTGCTGCGCGCGGCCACCGGCACCCATGTGCTGTTTCTGGACGACCACGCCACGCTGGGCCCGACCTTCCTGCAGCAGATGGGCGAGCGCCTCGCCGACGACTTCATCTACCGGGTCGCCGCGGGCGGCAACGCCGACGCGCTGGTGCTGACCGGCACGGCGATGCGCGCCGGCGAATGCCTGCGGCCGCAGCGCGAGGATTTCCTGGGGCAGCCGTTGCGCCAGCCGCCGCGCCGTGGCGCGCGGGCGCGGCCGCTGTGCGCGGTGGTGCTGCCAAGCACGGTATTCCCGCGCGCGCTGCTGGAGCGGCTGCCGTTCGACGAATGCCTCGATGCCGACTACGACGTCGCCGACCTGACCGGACGCGCGGTCTACGGCTGCGGCTGCCGTATCGAGCTGATTCCCAGCGCGGTCAATCAGCTCGACGCCCAGCGGCCGCCGCCCTGCGCCGGAAGCCCGGCCGCCGATGCCGCGCGCATGGTCACGATGCTGCACCGGTACTGGCGCAGCCAGCACCGCCACGACAAGGCCGCGCTGTTCATGATGCTGGCGTTGCCGCACAACCTGGGGCACCACCTGCACCGCAGCGGCTGGCGCGGCGTGGCGCCGTTCTGGGCCACCACGCGCCTGCTGTGGCAGCACTTGCGGCTTGCGCCCGGCCATGACGCCACCGCAGAGCGCGCCGGCGCCGAGGTCACGACACCGATGCCGCGCACCTGATCCGTGGCGCAGCGCCCACACGGCAGGCCGCCGTTGTGTGGGGTAGCAGACGGTGCGGCGCCGCAACGCGGCGCTACAGTCGCCCCACTTGCTAACGGATCAGAGCCATGGGCGCAAACGAGCTGGACACACTCGGTCATATCACCGCCACCGGGCCGGAACGAGCCGGGCCGCGCGGGCGCAACGGCGTCCGGCGTGCGCTGATCACGGGCATCACCGGGCAGGATGGCTCCTACCTGTGCGAACTGCTGCTGGGCAAGGGCTATGAAGTGCACGGCATCAAGCGGCGCAGTTCGCTGTTCAACACCGAGCGCATCGACCACCTGTACCAGGATCCGCAGGCGCAGGAGCGCCGGCTGATCCTGCACCACGGCGACATGACCGACACCGCCAGCCTGGTGCGCGTGGTGCAGCAGTCGCAGCCCGACGAGATCTACAACCTCGCCGCGCAGAGCCACGTGCAGGTCTCGTTCGAAGAGCCCGAATACACCGCCAACACCGACGCCATCGGCACGCTGCGCCTGCTCGAGGCGATCCGCATCCTGGGCATGGAAAAGCTCACGCGCTTCTACCAGGCCTCCACCTCCGAACTCTACGGGCTGGTGCAGGAGATCCCGCAGAAGGAAACCACGCCGTTCTATCCGCGCAGTCCGTATGCCGCGGCCAAGCTCTATGCCTACTGGATCACGGTGAACTACCGCGAGGCCTATGGCATGTACGCCTGCAACGGCATCCTGTTCAACCATGAAAGCCCGGTGCGCGGCGAGACCTTCGTCACCCGCAAGATCACGCGCGCGATCGCGCGCATCGCGCTGGGACTGCAGGAAACGCTGTACCTGGGCAATCTGTCGGCGCTGCGCGACTGGGGCCATGCGCGCGACTACGTCGAGATGCAGTGGCTGATGCTGCAGCAGGCGGCGGCCGAGGACTTCGTCATCGCCAGCGGCGAGCAGCACAGCGTGCGCGAGTTCGTGCAGCGCGCGGCGCGCGAGCTGGGCATCACCATCACCTTCCATGGCAGCGGCGTCGACGAGGTCGGCATCGTCGAGCATGTCGATCCGCCCGCGCGCGGCGGCGGCATCGCACCGGCGTGCAAGCCTGGCGAGATCGTGGTGCGGGTCGATCCGCGCTACTTCCGCCCGACCGAGGTGGAAACCCTGCTCGGCGATGCCAGCCGCGCGCGCGAGCGCCTGGGCTGGAGCCCGCGCATCGGCTTTGCCGAACTGGTCCGGGAAATGATCGAGGCCGACTACGCCGCGGCGCGCCGCGACGCGCTGGTCAGGCTGGCCGGCTTCCAGGCCTTCAACCATCTTGAGTAGCCGCGTGCACGGCCACCGCGAGGATCCCATGAACCAGGCCCTGGCAGCGCGCCCGCGCATCTTTGTCGCCGGCCATCGCGGCATGGTCGGCTCGGCCATCGAGCGTGCGTTGCGCGCGCAGGGCGGCGCCGACATCGTCACGCGCACGCACCTCGAGCTGGACCTGTGCGACCAGGCGCAGGTGCAGGCGTTCTTCGCCAGCCAGCGCATCGACGCGGTCTACCTGGCCGCCGCGCGGGTCGGCGGCATCCATGCCAACCACACCTACCCGGCCGAGTTCATCCAACAGAACCTCGCCATCGCCACCAACGTGATCCATGCCGCCTGGCAGGCCGGCGTGCGGCGGCTGCTGTTTCTGGGATCGAGCTGCATCTACCCGCGGCTGGCGCCGCAGCCGATTCCCGAAGCCGCGCTGCTGACCGGCGCGCTGGAGCCGACCAACGCGCCCTACGCCATCGCCAAGATCGCCGGCATCATGCTGTGCGACAGCTACAACCGCCAGTACGGCACCGATTACCGCTGCGTGATGCCGACCAACCTCTATGGGCCCGGCGACAACTACCACCCCGCCAACAGCCATGTGATACCCGGACTGGTGCGCCGCTTCCACGACGCCCGTCTGGCCGGCAGCCCGCGCGTGTCGGTGTGGGGCACCGGCAAGCCCTTGCGCGAATTCCTGCACGCGGACGACCTGGCGCGTGCCTGCCTGCATGTGATGGCGCTGTCCGCACCGGCCTACCGCGAGGCCGCGCCCGCGGGCTTGCTCAACGTCGGCAGCGACGACGAGGTCTCGATCGGCGCGCTGGCGGCACTGGTGGCGCAGGTCACCGGCTATCGCGGCACCATCGCTTTCGAAACCGACAAGCCCGACGGCACGCCGCGCAAGCGCCTCGACAGCAGCGCCATCATGCGCACCGGCTGGCGCCCGCGCATTGCGCTGCGCGACGGCCTGCGCGGCGTCTACGAAGAGGCCTGCCGCACCGGCACCTTGCGCGGCGGCATCGCGGCCGCGCTGGCCTGACCCCGAGCGCGCGCGGAGCGGCCATGAAGATCCTGATCTACTGCCAGAACTACGCGCCCGAACTGACCGGCATCGGCAAGTACACCGGCGAGCAGGCGCAATGGCTGGCCGCGCGCGGGCATGAGGTGCGCGTGGTCTGCGCCCCGCCGTACTACCCCGCATGGCGCGTCGGCGACGGCTACAGCGCCTGGCGCTATACGCGCGAGACGCACGGCGGCGTGACGGTCTACCGCGCCCCGGTGTGGGTGCCGCGCAAACCGTCCGGACTGCTGCGCATCCTGCACCTGATGAGCTTTGCGCTGAGCAGCATGCCGTGCATGGCGGCACAGCTGCGCTGGCGTCCCGACGTGATCTTCGCGGTCGAGCCCACGCTGATGTGCAGCCCGGCGGCGCTGCTGCTGGGCAGCTGCACGCGCGCGCGCACCTGGCTGCATGTGCAGGACCTGGAAGTCGATGCCGCGTTCGCGCTGGGGGTGCTGCGCCATCCGCTGCTGCGCCGCCTGGCCACGCGCATGGAGCGCGCGCTGACCACGCGCTACCACCGCGTCTCGACTATCTCGCAGGCAATGGCGGAGGCGCTGCGCGCCAAGGGCGTCAGCCCCGCGCGCCTGCAGCTGCTGCCCAACTGGGCCGACCTGCACGAGGCCCCGGCCGACGCGGCGCTGGCGTTCCGGCACGGCCTTGGCATTCCCGCCGACGCGGTGATCGCGCTGTACGCCGGCAACATGGGCAACAAGCAGGGCCTGGAAGTGCTCGCCGATGCCGCCCAGGCGCTGCAGGGCCACCCGCGCATCCACATGGTGCTGTGCGGCGACGGCAGCGGCCGCGCCGCGCTGCAGGCACGCTGCGCCGGCCTGGCACGCGTGCATTTCCTGCCGCTGCAGCCCCAGGCGCAGTTCCACGCCATGATGGCGGCCGCGGACATGCACCTGCTGCCGCAGCGCGCCGATGCCGCCGACCTGGTGATGCCGTCCAAGCTTACCGGCATGCTGGCGAGCCGGCGCGCGGTCATTGCCACCGCGCAGCCCGATACCGAGCTGGGCCGCCTGGTGGCCCGCGTGGGCGTGCTGGTGCCGCCCGGCGACGCCAGCGCGCTGGCGCACGCCATTGCCACCCTCGCCTGCCAGCCGCAGCGGCGCGCCATGCATGCCGCCGGGGGCCGTGCCTGGGCCGAAGCCCATCTCGGCCGCGACGCGGTGCTGGCGCAACTGGAATGCGCACTGCAGGCACTGGTATCGCCGCCTGCCGCGCAAGACGCCTCCGCGGTGGCCTGAGCGCCGCCGCGGCCAACGCAACGCCCAAGGGGGAACCCGACATGAGTCCTGACACCGCGACCACGCACCCCGCGCTGGTGCAACGCCTGATGCGAACCATCAAACCCCTGGTGCCCGCCTGGCTGCGCACCTACTACCACGTGCGCCGCGAGCAGCAGCATGACGCACGCTACGGCGCCAAGCCGCCGGGCGAAGTGTTTTCCGACGTTTACCACAGCAGCCTGTGGGGCGAGGCCGACGAGCCGGGCTTCTTCAGCGGCACCGGCTCGCACGATCCGCGCATCGTCGAGCCCTATGCCGAGGCGGTCACCGCGCTGCTGCGCGAACTGCCGCGCAAGCCCGACGTGGTCGACCTGGGCTGCGGCGACTTCCATATCGGCAGCCGCATCCGCCCCGCCTGCGGGCGCTATGTGGCCTGCGACGTGGTGGCGCCGCTGATCGCGGCCAACCGCGCGCGCTACGCCCATCTCGACGTGGATTTCCGCTGCCTCGACATTGCCGGCGACGAGCTGCCCGCGGGCGACGTGGTGTTCCTGCGCCAGGTGCTGCAGCACCTGGACAACGACAGGATCGCGCGCGTGCTGGCCAAGCTGCACCGCTACCAGGTGCTGGTGCTGACCGAACACCTGCCGCTGGCGCCGGACTTTCCGCCCAACGCCAAGAAGCGGCTGGGGGCCTCGACGCGCCTGGCGCGCATGGTGCCGAGCGGGGTGGTATTGACCGCGCCGCCGTTCAACCTGAAGCCGGTGCACAGCCGCGTGCTGTGCGAGGTGCGCAAAGGCGCGGGCGTGATCCAGACCGTCGCCTACATCCTGCATTGAGCCGGCGCCCGCGCAACGGCTGCGTTGTGCGGGCCTGCCCCCGGGCCCGCCGGGGTCTGCTGATCCCAACTGATCTCGACTGGTCTCAGCTGGCCTCGGCCTCCGCCGCCGCAGTGGCCGAGGCCGGGGCCAGCGCGGCCAGGTAGATGGCTTCGTACTGGTCCAGCGCGCGTTCCGCGGAGAAATGCCGCACCCACGCCAGCGAGTCGGCCGAGAGCTGGTCGAGCCGCGCCTGTGGCCACGACAGCAGCTCCATCAGCACGCCCACGTTGCGCCGGGCCCAGGCCTGCGCCTGGTCCGGTTCCATCGGCTCCATCAGCAGCGCCAGGCCGCCGCCGATCTCCTGCATCGGCGCCCGCGCCGTGGTCAGCACCGGGATGCCGCATGCCATGGCCTCGATCACGGGCCAGCCGAAGCCCTCTTCCAGGCTCGGGAACAGCAGCACCGCCGCAAGCGCATAGGCGGCGTGCACGGCCGCGGTGGACATGCCCTCCAGGAAGCGCACCTTGCCGCCCAGCCGCTCCGCGCCGGCGGCCAGCTCGCGCATGGCGGGAGTCGGCTCGGGGCCGATCATCCACAGCGGGCGCGGCGCCGCAGCGGCACCGCTGCCGCCGCCCGCGCTGCTGGCCTCGCAATAGGCCTGGTATAGCGCCAGCACGCCTTCGCGGTTCTTGTACCACTGGTTGCCGCCGATATGGACCAGCATGCCGGGCTCGATATCGTCGATGCTGGCCGCGCGCAGGCGGCGCATGGCGACATCCGGCGCGAGCGGGCGGAACGGGTAGTTGAGGCCGTTGTGCACCACCCGCACGCGCGGCCTCGGCCCCGGATGCAGGCGCAGCAGGTCGTGCGCGGTCTTCTCTGACACCGCGACAAAGTTCCGCCCCAGCCCGATGCCGCGCAGGATCAGCGCCTGGTAGAGCCGCCCGCTGGCCGACAGCTGGCGCCCGGGAAACTCGCCGGCGGCGGTGCGCTGCGCGATGAAGTCGTGGCAGTGGATCACATGCGGGCGCCGGTGCAGCAGCCACATCCACATGCCCAGCGAATGGTCGGTCAGCACCACCAGCGCGCCGGCGCCCTCGCGCCGCAGCCGCCACCACGCCCACGCGGGAAACAGCATGTACTGGTCGACATAGCCCAGCCACTTGCGCAGGCCCGGGCGCGTCGACAGCCGCACCAGCACGGCGGGCGGGGTCCATAGCTGGGCCTCGTGGCCGCGCTCGCGCATGCCCTCGACGATCATGGCCGCGAAGCGGTCCATGCTGTGGCTGCCGAAAAAGACGGGATGACCGAACAGGATAAGCCTCATATTGCTTTTCTTCGCGGATCGATGTGGATGCCCGATGGGATGCGTGGCCCGCAGCGTGCCGCTAGCGCGCGTGTCGTCGCCGCGGCCGTGCGCGCTTGTTCGCGCCCGTCAGCCGCCCCTGCCGCTCCAGCCGCGTGACCGCCATGGTGAAGCCGACAAAGAGAAAGCCCAGCACGTTGGCGGTCAGCTGGCCGATCAGCGACCACGTCAGCAGGCACAGCGTGCTCACCAGCCACAGCAGGATGGCAAAGCAGTTGCCGGTGCGGCGCGCCGCGCCGACCGCAAGCCACATGCCGGCCACGCACACGGCGAACTTCAGCGCCACGTACAGATAGCCCAGCAGGCCGGCCTCCTCGATGGTGCGCCCGGTCTCGGTCTCGGACAGCATGAAGGTGATTTCGCCGCGCTCGAGATAGCTGGCCAGGTTGCTGCCGCGCCCCAGCCCCGCGCCCAGCAGGGTCGGCCTGGCATAGGCCTCGCTCTCGCCCAGGAACATGGTGCCGACGCGGTCGCCGAAGTCTTCGTCTTCGGCGGCGTCGTGGAAGCGCTGCGCCGTGCTTTCGACGGACTCGCTGAACACGGCCATGCCGACCGCCCCCATCACCATCGCCGCGCCGAGCCAGACCAGCACGCGGCGCCTGGCCAAGCTGCGCCCGAACATCAGGGTGCACAGCGCCGCCACTGCGAACAGGCCCGGCAGCAGCAGCACGGTGGCGCGCGAACCGCTGACCAGCACGCTGACCAGCAGGCTGCCCAGCACCACCAGCGCATACAGCCAGTGCCGCTTGCCGTCGCCGCCGAGCACGTATTGCAGTGCGATCGGCATGGTGATCGCCAGGAAGGTGGTATAGCCCAGCGTGAACGAGAAGGTGCCGGTAGTGCGCACGATGTCGCCGACCATCATGAAGACCCGGTCTTCGTCGCCGTCGACCTGCCGGTTCAGGAAGCTGCCGGGCGGCAGGAAGTGCTGCATCACCACCAGCGGCGCCATCAGCACCATCAGCACCAGCGTGGTCTTGCAGATCGCCGCAACGTCCTCGGGCTCGAGCAGCAGCGCCGCTGCCACGCCGAACCATACATAGAGCAGCCAGAAACGCAGCCCGACCAGCATGATGGCGAGCGTGCCGTCGCCGGCGATGGTCTGCACCAGCCCCCACGCCAGCACCAGCGCGCTCCACAGCAGCAGCAGCCGCATTGCCGGCCGCGCCGGCGTGAAGCCGCCATAGCGCATCGCGTAGTAGATGCCATAGACCGCCAGCAGGTCGCGCAGCAGCACCAGCGGCAGGCTCAGCGAGCCCGCCACCCACTTGCGCGCCGCGCCTTCCAGGACGGCCACCAGGAACACCAGCAGGAACACGGTGCCGAAGGTGGTGCGGGCATGCCGGCGGATGCGCGAGCGCGCCAGCGGCGCCAGGGGTGCGGCGGAGTGGCTCAGCATAGCGTCGCGATGGTTGCGACCGCGGCGCGGCGATACCTGGCCCAGGTGTACTTCTCCCCGGCCAGGCTCGCGTAAGGGCGCGCCTCGTCCAGGCTGGCGCGTACCGTGGCAAGCTCCAGCATGCGGTCATACAAGGATTGCGCGCTGACCTGGACGACCCAGCCCGCGCGCGGGAATTCCCGCAGGATCTCCTTGGCCCCGACCCGCTCCGACACCAGCGCCGGCGTGCCGCAGGCGAGCGCCTCGGCCACCACCATGCCGAAGGAATCGAAGCGCGACGGCAGCACCAGGCAATCGGCGTCAGCCAGCTCCTGGTAGAGCGCCGGTTGCGGCAGCGCGCCGAGCAGCGTGACCCCGGGCGTCGACGCCAGTGCCGCGGCCAGCGCGGGCTCGGCGCCGCCGCCGGCCACCGCGAGCTCGGCCTCGGGCACGCGCGCGCGCACCATGGCGAAGGCCTGTTGCAGCAGGTCGACCGCCTTGAGCGTGGTCAGCCCGCCGGCATACAGGAAGCGCGTGCCGGCGCGCGTGCGCCGGCGCTGCACGTTGCCGGGCAGGCTGGCGCCGAGCAGGATCGGTCTGAGCTTGGCGTCCGGCACGCCGGCCTGGGCATAGGTCTGCGCGGCGAATTCGGAGCAGGTGATGACCAGGTCCGCCAGTTCCACCTCGCGGTCCTTGCGCGCGTCGATGCAGGCCAGGTAGGGATCGGGCTGCAGCCCCAGCAGGGCCGCCGCCGTCGCGCGATGCACCGCCGGCGCGTCGAGCACGCAGCGCGCGCCGATACGGCGGGCCGCCTCGAAGGTCTGCATCGCCGAGTTCTCGTAGGCCACCACCACGTCGGGGCGCAGCGCCTCGACGCGCCGCGCCGCCCATGCATCGAACAGGTGGAACACGCGGTGCGCATAGGCCGACTGCGACATGCGCAAAAAGCGGTTGAGCCCGACGCGGCGGTGCAGCCCCAGCTTGAGCATGGCCGGAAAGCACAGCGGGTGGCGGCGCAGGGCCTGCGGGATGCCGACCTCGCGCACCTTGGCGCCGAGCGCCGGCGGCAGCCACCACGGCACCGGCTCGCCCGGCCCGCGCACCGGCACGCCCGACCAGTACTGGCACAGCAGCCCCTGCTCGTGGAGCGCCTGCGCCATCTGGTGCGAATGCTGCAGGCCGGGGTGGGTGACCAGGACCTTCATGGGCGGCCCCCGTCGACGCTCAGCACCGGCGGCGGCAGCAGCCGCCCGGCACGGATCGCGCCCGCCAGCTCGCACAGCACCGCGGCGCCAAGCCCGGACGCCAGGCCGGCCTCGAACCACAGCACGCCGCGCAGCGTGGTCAGGTCGAGCAGGTGAGGCGCGACCAGGCACCAGGCGATCACCACCGGCACCTGCATGTAGTTGAAGTGGTTCAGGCCGCGGTTGGCCAGCAGTTCCCAGGCCACCCCGGCAATGCTGTAGGCGCCGGCGCCCAGGCAGGCGATCAGCAGCTCGGAGCTCAGGCCGGCGTAGTTGGCCCCGACCAGGCGCAGCAGCAGCCCGGGCCACAACCAGGCCAGCAGCACCAGCGTGCCGGCCGGCAGCGAACCCAGCAGCAGCCAGCCCAGGTACTGGCGCAGCACGTGCTCGCGCGCCTGCGCGAAGCGCGGCACGACATACGCGCCCACCACGATGCTGACCGGCACCAGCAGCTGGCCGATGCGCGACAGCGCGCCGATCGCCGCGGTCTGGCTGACCGCGCCATAGAACGCGACGATGGCGAAGGCGAACTGCGACTGCAGGCAATAGAACGCGTCCATGGGAATCTGGCGGCGCGTGATGGCGCGGATCGAACGCTGGTCCTCGGCCACCGGCTCGGCGGCCCGCGCTGGCAGCTCGCGGCGCAGCCAGCGGCGCACGAACGGCACGCGCAGGCCGGCGAAGAGCGTGTTGACCAGGCTGGCGGCCAGTGCGCTCTGCCATCCCAGCAGGTAGACGCCCCATGACAGCAGCAGCCGCGCGCCCGACAGGCTGGCATCGAGCGCCTGCAGCGCCGGTGCGCGGTTGGCGAACAGCAGCACCTGGTCCACCACGCGCGACTGCATGTCGAAATACCACATCGTCAGCAGCGTCAGCAGCAACGCGGCAATCAACGCCAGCGATGCATGGTTGCGGTACATCAGCACGCCGGCGACGATCAGCAGCGGCGGCAGCAGGAAGGCCGAGATGCGCTTGCGCTGCGCCAGCGCGGCGCGCGTGGCCTGCGCCGCGCGCTCGCGGTCTGGCCAGGTGCGCCCCAGGATGGCATTCAGCCCGAAATGGATGCCACCCTTGGTGACGATCGACATGGCGCCGACGATGGCGCCGGTGACGGTATAGATCGCGTAGTCGCCGACGCTGAGCCAGTGCGCCAGCAGCAGGCCGGTGATGGCGCCGAGCCCCTGCGACAGCACCGCGAAGACGAAGATGCGCAGCGCTTTCATGGCGTGCCGCCCGGCGTGGCGCTGGTGGCGGCGGCATCGGCGGCAGGCGCCGGCACCGGCCGCTCGCTCAGGATCTCCAGCAGCCGCTGCGCGCTCTGGCGCACCTCGAAGCGTCGCTGGAAGCAGGCTTGCGCCTGCGCCCGCATGCGCGCCTGCGCGCCGGGATCGGCCTGCAGCCACTGGCGCAGGCACGCGCCGGTGCCCTCGGCGGAATCGGCGCCGGCCAGTCCGGCGCCGTCGGCAACGATTTCGCGCCAGATATTGACCTTGTCCGAAATCAGCACCGGCACGCCGCAGCCCAGCGCCTCGGCCACGGCCACGCCAAAGTTCTCCTGGTGCGACGGCAGCGCAAAGACTTCGGCCGCGTGATAGGCGCCCCACTTCAGGTCGCCCGACAGCATGCCGGTCCAGCTTAGCCGCTGCGCCAGCCCCAGGCGTTCGGCCTGGCGCACCAGCCGCTCGCGCAGCGCCGCCTCCACCGGCCCTGCCAGCACCAGCTGCAGCCGCGGCTCGGCACCGGCCACACCGGCAAAGGCTTCGACCAGCAGGTCGCACCCCTTCTTTTCGTGGATCCGGCCGAGAAACAGCACGATGCGCTTGCCGCGCAGTGCCGGAAACGCAGTGAAGAACGCCTCGCGCAACGGCACGGCCGCGGTGGGTGGCTGCGCGGTGCCGTAGCCGGCCACCAGCTCGCGGCAGCGATAGGGCCAGAACGCGTTGCGCGAACGCCGCTGCTCTTCCTCGCAGGTGAACAGCACCGCGCGCGCGCCGCGCAGCACCCAGTACTCACCCAGCAGCCAGTACAGGCTCTTCTTGACGTGCTTGAGCGGATAGCGTTCGCGGAACCACGGATCGAGCATGCCGTGGGTATAGACAAAGTACGGCACCTCGCTGCCGCGCAGCGCGAGGCAGGTAGCGAGCGCATGGAACTGCCACAGGCCTTCGACCAGCACTGCGTCGTAGTCCGCCGCATGGGCGCGCAGCCATGTCAGCATCCTCGGGTTGAAGCCGTACTTGGTCGGGGTCGGGCCCAGTGCGACCACGTTCATCTCGCTGGCGCGCACGAACGGTGCGTCGGGTGCATCGCCGCAGCAGACGTCGATCTGGGCGCCGCGTTCGCGCAGCGGCTGGCGCAATTGGCGGATGCCCTCGATGGGGCCGCCCCCGGCAGGGTCGATGGAGGGTATGACGTGCAGCAATCTCATGGTGCAGGCGATCTCCGGAATCCGCGCGTCGTGCCCGCTGTGTGCCTGGCACTGGTTCCCCGGCTGGCGCCATTGGCAAGCGGGGCCATACGTCCTCGTGCCCGCAGCATGAGCCAGCGCGCCCGCGGCCTCTGTTCGCTGCCACACACCCGCGCCGGCCAGTGCCGGCGCCGCCAGGGCAATGTGGACCAGCGCACCGAGCCGGCCCCCGCAGCGCACCAGAATGGCCTGCACCGGCGCCATCCGCATGGCGCGCACCTGGTCCCTGCCATGCCGATTCCGATCCTGATGTACCACCAGATCGACGCACCGCCGCCACGCCGCTCGCCCGGGCGCGGGCTGTGGGTGCCGCCCGCGCGCTTTCGCCGCCAGATGCGCCTGATGCACTGGCTTGGCTATCGCGGCCTGAGCGTGCGCGACCTGATGCCGTACCTGCACGGCGAGCGCAGCGGCAAGGTCTTCGGCATCACCTTCGACGACGGCTTCCGCAATGTGTTCGAGCACGCCATGCCCGCGCTGGATGCGCTCGGCTTCACCGCCACCAATTACTTTGTCTCGCGCCAGCTGTCGGGCAGCAATGTCTGGGACCGCGACCTGGGCATCCGCCCCGCGGCGCTGATGAGCGTGGCGCAGATGCGCGCGTGGCACCAGGGCGGGCATGAGGTCGGCTCGCATACGCTGGACCATGTCGACCTGCGCCGCATGGCGCCGCACGAGGCGCGCCGGCAGATCGCCGCGTCCAAGGACGAGCTGGAACAGTGGCTTGGCGTGCCGGTGACGGCCTTCTGCTATCCCTATGGCAGCCAGGACGCCGCGCACCGGCAGATGGTGCGCGAGGCGGGCTATGCCAACGCCACCATCACGGCGCGCGGGCTGGCCCGCGCCAGCGACGACCCGTTCGGCCTGCCCCGCGTCAGCGTCTATTGCGCCACCGGCATGTTCGGCTTCCTGCGCAAATGCCTGACCGCGCACGAGGACCGCTGGCGCGAAGCCTAGCGGCCAGCTTCGGAACCCTGCTGCTCGGTGCTGAACGGTACGGGCTCGCGCGGCTCGCTGGGATGCTGCGTGAAGCGCGCGATGGCCTCGGCATAGCGCTGCGCCACCGCCTTGCGTTCATGCTCGCGCAGGAACTGGCGCGTACCGGCTTCGTCCCGGCGCGACGCGCCGGCCAGCACCGCGGCCATGGCCGCGTGCAGCGGCTCGGGCGCCGGCTCGACCACCCAGCCGAAGTCGCCGACCGCTTCGGGCAGGCCCCCGCGCTGGCTGACGATCACTTCGCAGCCCGCCGCCAGGCCTTCCAGCGCGACGATGCCAAACGACTCATAGCCCAACGACGGCGCCACCAGGCATCGATGCCGGCCCAGCAGCGCCGCCACGCCGGCGGCGCACTGGCAGCCGGCAAAGTGCACCGCGGCCGCGCAGCCAAGCCCGTCGGCCAGGCGCGCCAGCGCTTCGCGCTCGGGACCGTCACCGACGATGGTCAGCCGCGCATGCGGCTGGCGCGCATGCAGGCGCGCAAAGCTGCGCACCAGCAGGTCCACGCCTTTCTCCGACACCA
The DNA here is from genome assembly GCF_900094595.1 of Cupriavidus alkaliphilus. GTDB lineage: Bacteria > Pseudomonadota > Gammaproteobacteria > Burkholderiales > Burkholderiaceae > Cupriavidus > Cupriavidus alkaliphilus. Next base: position 141,886 of record NZ_FMAD01000009.1, read on the forward strand.
GCCGACCAACGAAGATGAAGCTTCCCGGCGGCCGCGCGTCGGCGGGCGGCGCCGCCGCGAACAGTTCGTCGCGATAGCCGTTGTGGATCACCAGCGGCTGGCCCGGCAGCCAGCCGGCCAGGTAGTGGCTGACGCAGATGCCGTCGTAGAAGCGCGACAGCCAGCGCTTGATCGCACCGGTCCAGGTGCCGCGCGTGTGGCCATGGACCACGTAGGGGCCGTGGTGCGTCAGCACGATGCGCCGGCGCAGCGCGCTGGCCAGCATCACGTCGTAAAAGGTCAGGCCGACAAACAGCACGCGCCGGTGGCGCAGCATGGCGCGCGCAAGCTGCAGCTTGCCGCTGACCCGGGTCACGGCGAACGGGAAGGTAGTGGGGTCGTGCGGCGTGCCCGGCGTGCGCGTGGCCACTTCGACCGGATAGCCCAGCTCCGCCAGCCCGCTCGCCAGCTCCTCGGCGAACCGCTCCATGCCGCCGACCAACGGATGGAAGGGGGCGCTGTAGATCAGGATGCTTGGCAGCGGCGCAGAAGTTTCGCGCAGCGGCAAGGGATGCATCATCGCGTCATGGCTCCGGTCGCACCGGGTGCAAGCAAGTCTGCGCACGCGGTGTCCTGCCTGCAGCATGCGCCAGCACCGGGTGCCGTTCCGTGCGCTGGCGCACCTGTGTGGAGCGTGATGGCGGCCGCGGCAAGCCCGACGGCTTCGCGCCCGGCTTCTGTGGCGCGGCGCACCGATACACGGCACGGCTTCGCGCGAGCATCGCCGCAATGTCCGCCGTTCCGGAAACGCTCCGTATGATCATCCAGCACACCCACCGCACCTCCGGCCCGTCGTTTTCGCTGTCCAACCGCGTGCGCCGGCAGCTATGGAATTGGGTATGGCTGTGGCTGTTCCGCCCCAGCCTGCGCCCGATGCACGCCTGGCGCGCCGCGTTGCTGCGGCTGTTCGGCGCCCGCCTTGGCCGCGATGCGCGGGTCTACCCCGCGGCGCGGATCTGGGCGCCGTGGAACCTGGTGATGGGCGAGCACACCGCCGTCGCCGACGGCGTGACGCTCTACAACATCAGTCCGATCACGCTGGGCGACTACGCCATCGTGTCACAAGGCTCGCACCTGTGCACGGGGTCGCACGACTACAACAGCGAGACTTTCCAGCTGATCGCGTCGCCCATCACGCTGGAGCGCCACGTGTGGGTGTGCGCCGAAGCGTTCATCTCGCCCGGCGTGACCTTGCCCGAAGGCGCGGTGATTGCACCCCGCACGGTGGTGACCAAACCGCTGCGCGACGCGTGGACGGTGTATGGCGGCACGCCCGCGCGGCCCATCGGCCAGCGCCGGCCGCAGCCATGAGCCAGGCGTCGGACCGCATGCCCGCGGCGCATTCGACCAGTGCGCGGCAGGCCACCCAAGGCGCCCGCGGCAGTGTGCGAGAGCGCACCGATTCACGCTACCCACCGCCCTAGGCTGGGAGCATCAGGGGCCTGCCGTCCCAGCGCGGGCGCGCCCCAATGTGCAGGAGGAATGTCGTGGAAACCAGTCAATGCCGCACCGCTTGCCGCACCGCCAGTCTTACCCACCGCGTCCGAGGGTCGCGCCGGCGCTCGCTGCCTGGCCTGTGCGCCGTGCTCGGCGCAGCCCTGCTATTGGGCGGCTGCGCCGCATCGCCCGGGATGCACTTCAGCCCGACCGCGAACGTCGATGCCGTCGGCCCCGACGCCAAGCCGGACATCACGCCGATCACCATGGAACTGGTGCGCGAGCTGCGCTCGAAGAGCAAGCCCACCAATGACCGCGTCGAGGAACTGTTCGCCACGCCCAAGCCCTATGTGATCGGCCCGGGCGACATCATCTCGGTGGTGGTGTGGGACCACCCCGAACTGGTGTTCCCGACGCAGACCTACAGCATCGGCGCCGGCTTCGAGGTGCCGGCCTCCACCGGCGGCTCCAACATGCCGGGCTATGTGGTCAGCCCTAACGGCGACATCCAGTTCCCGTATGCCGGCGTGATGAAGGTCTCGGGCAAGACCGCCAACCAGGTCCGCGACGAAATGGCGCGCGTGCTCTCGCGCGTGGTGCGCAATCCGCAGATGACGGTGCGCGTGCTGGGCTTCCGCAGCCAGCGCGTCTATGTCGACGGCGAGGTCCGCACGCCCGGCATGCTCGCCATCGACGACGCGCCGATGACGCTGGTCGAGGCGCTCAACCGCGCCGGCGGCGTGCTCAACAACACCGGCGACAACAGCCGTGTGCGCGTGACCCGCGGCGAACGCAGCTGGTACGTGAATATCCCCGCGATGCTGGCCAAGGGCGTCGACCCGTCGCGCATCCTGCTGCGCTCGGGCGACATCGTGCGCGTCGAGCAGCGCGAGGACAGCAAGGTCTTTGTCACCGGCGAAGTGGTGCGGCCGAGCTCGCTGCTGATGCGCAACGGGCGCATGACGCTGAACGAGGCGCTGGGCGATGCCGGCGGCGTGAACCCCAACTCCGCCAACGCCGAGCAGATCTACGTGATCCGCAAGACCGCCAGCGATGCGCCCAAGGTCTACCACCTCGACGGCAACTCGCCGGTGGCGCTGGCGATTGCCGAGGGCTTCGAGCTGGAGCCCAAGGACGTGGTCTACGTCGATGCGCGCGAGGTGGTGCGGTGGAGCCGTGTCATGAGCCTGCTGATAAGCCCGATCGTGGGCGTCAACAGCCTCACTACGCGGCCCTGAGCCATGCTGCCGGCGCCGCTCCCGAGTTCCGATGAAGCCGCAATGATCCGCTCGATCCTGGTGGTGTGCCTGGGCAACCGCTGCCGCAGCCCGATGGCCGCCGACCTGCTGCGCCAGGCCTTGCCCGACTGCCGCATCGGTTCCGCCGGGCTGGCGCCACCGGTCGGCGCCGGTGCCGATCCGCGCGTGATCCGGCTGCTGGCCAAGGACGGGCTGGACCTGGCCGGGCACCGCGCGCGCGAGCTCGATGACGACATGGTCGACGACGCCGACCTGGTGCTGGTGATGGACAGCGAGCAGCGCGAATGGCTGGAGCAGCGCTTCCCGCGCGCGCGCGGCAAGACCTTCCGCCTGTGCGAGGCCGCGCAGGCGGATATTCCCGATCCCTACGGCGGCTCGCAGGCAATGTTCCTGATCGTGCTGGGGCTGATCCGCGAGGGCGTGCAGGCATGGACGGCACAGATTCAATCCGAAGCACAGGCAACCCGCTACGGGGAGGCAACATGAGCAACATCAAGAACCTGCGTGACTACGAGGCCCAGGCCGCGGAAGGCGATGAGCCGTCGTCGGACCTGACTTCGTATGTCGACGTGCTGATCCGTTACCGCTGGACCTTCCTCGCGGTCGCCGCGGCGGTGATGGCAGTCGGGCTGCTGTTCGCGTTGCTGTCCAAGCCGGTCTACCGCGCCGACATCCTGGTGCAGGTGGAGGATCAGAACAGCGGCAACGTCAACAATACCAACAAGCCCACCGCCACGGTGTCGCCGGTATACGACGCCAGGCCCGCCCCCTCGACCGAAATCGAGCTGCTGCGCTCGCGCATGGTGGTGGGCAAGGCCGTCGACGCGCTGCAGCTGGACATATCCGCGTCGCCGAATTATTTCCCGGTGATCGGCGGGGCCGTGGCCGGCTTCAACCGCGAGCTGTCGCAGCCGGGGCTGTTCGGCCGGGGCGGCTATGCGTGGGGCGGCGAAGCGATCACGGTGTCGCGCCTGGAGGTGCCGCCCGCGATGGAGCGCCGGCTGATCACGGTGACCGCGCTGGGCAACGATACGTACCGCCTGGCCTTCGCCAGTGACGCTGCCGTGGCCGAAGGCCGCGTTGGCGTGCCGCTGACGGTGGCGACCCACAGCGGCAAGGTCACGCTCGAGATCAGCCAGCTAGAAGGGCGCCCCGGTGCGGTGTTCCATGTCTCGCGCGTGCCGCGCGCAGTGGCCATTGCCGACCTGCAGAGCAAGCTGATGATCACTGAGCGCGGCAAGCAGAGCGGCGTGATCGGCGTGGCGCTGGAGGGTACTTCGGCAGAGAAGACCGCCGCCATCCTGAACGAGATCGGCAACGAGTATGTCGAGCAGAACCTGCGCCGCAAGGCCGCCGAGGCCGAGAAGTCGCTGGCCTTCCTGGAAGCGCAGCTGCCGCAGCTCAAGCAGCAGCTGGAAAGCGCCGAGTCGCGCTACAACGCCATGCGCAACCAGCGCGGCACCATCGACCTGAACGAAGAATCGCGGCTGGTGCTGTCGCAGTCCGTGGCTGCCCAGACCAAGCTGGCGGACCTGCGCCAGCGGCGCCAGGAACTGATTGCGCGCTTCACGCCCAACCATCCGGCGATCGAGATCATGGACAAGCAGATTGCCGACGTGAACGCCGAGATCGGCTCCGTCGGCAACAAGATCCAGCGCCTGCCGGATATCGAGCAGAACGTGCTGCGGCTGATGCGCGACGTCCGGGTCAGCACCGAGATGTACCAGTCGCTGCTGAACGACGTGCAGCAGCTCAGGCTGGTCAAGGCCAGCAAGATCGGCACGGCGCGGCTGGTGGACCCGGCCGAGGTGCCGATCCGCCCGGTCAAGCCCAACCGCAAGCTGATCGCCGCGGCCTCGGTGCTGCTGGGCCTGCTGGCCGGCACCGCGGTGGTGGTGCTGCGCCGGCTGTTCGACGGCGGCGTCGCGGATGCGGACGAGATCGAGCGCGAGACCGGCATGACGGTGTACGCGACGGTGCCCTACAGCGCGGCGCAGTCGCGCCTGCGCGGCGGGCCCGATATCGACAAGCTGCTCGCCAGGCGCATGCCTGACGACCCGGCCGTGGAAAGCCTGCGCAGCTTCCGCACCTCGCTGCAGTTTGCGCTGCTCAACAGCGACAGCAACAACGTGGTGGTGATCACCGGGCCGGCGCCCGAAGTGGGCAAGTCCTTCATCTCGGCCAACTTCGCCACGGTGCTGGCCACCGCCGGGCGCCGCGTAGTGCTGGTCGACGCCGACCTGCGGCGCGGCGGGCTCAACCACCATTTCGGCAAGCCGCGCGTGCCGGGGCTGACCGAGCTGCTGACCGGCACGCCGCTGGAGCAGGTGCTGCAGCGCGACGTGGTGCCAGGACTCGACTTCATCGCCACCGGCTCGGAGCCGCCGCTGGCCGCCGACCTGCTGCAGACGCGCGGCATGGATACGCTGCTGGCCACGCTCCGGAACCGTTACGACGTGGTGCTGCTCGACACCCCGCCGGTGCTGGCCACGTCCGACGCCGGCGTGCTGGCGACCAAGGCCGGGGCCGTGTTCCTGGTGGCGCGGGCCGACGCCAGTACCGCATCAGAACTCAAGGCCACGCGGCGCGCGATCGTGCAGGCGGGGAGTGATATCAAGGGAGTGATATTCAATGGCCTGAAGGTGGAGGGGCGGTGGTATCGGGCGCATTATCACTTTGGGAAGTATCGGTATATGAATCAGTATGGGGGGGCTAGTTCTAAGAGGGCTTAAGGCTTTGGGTGCGGGGGGCGGCTTTGGGCTTGTTGTCATGCGGTTAGGCGTCGCTTCTCGTTTTGGGGTGGGGCGCTGTTGGTGACATGCTGTCGGCTGTTGAACCGCCTGGTTCCGCCCTCCTGGGCGGGTCACTTTTTGGCCGAGCGCCAAAAAGTAACCAAAAAGCGCGTTTACTGCCCTGCGGGCGGCATGTCTGATCGTAGTGTGCCTGGGGGTTTTCGTACGGGGCTGGGCTTCCTCACATAGCGGGACTGCCTGCCGCGGTGGTGCACCACGGTGGCAGGGGCGTTGAGGTGTGGGTTGAACGAGCCCAGAGCGCGGAGTGGCCCCTGCTGCCGGCCTTGTCGTAGGAACGCCTACGGCTGCGCTGCGCGCGGTCAGTATCGTAGGTCAGGGGCCCTGGCTCGGAACGCGTCGCTGCGCTCGCTTGGCGCTGCAGGTTGGTGACCCGGCTCGGCGGCTGCGGGCGGCCGTATCGCGGGACGCCTGCGGCTGCCGCGGGCAAAATTGCGGTGACGGTCATTGGCGTTTGCCCGCAGCGCAGCCAAAGGGTTGTGCGATTTCGCTCGCCAGCCCAGACCACCGCCAGACAGCGCCAAGCGAGCACAGCGACGCGTCCCGTGCCCCACGCCCCGCGATACTGACGGCGCAGCAGCCGTAGGCGTTCCTACGACAAGGCCCGCAGCAGGCGGCCACCGAGCGCTCTGGGCTCGTTCAATCACCACTCCAACGCCCCTGCCACAGTCGCGCACCACCGCGGCAGGCAGTCCAGCTATGTGAGGAAGCCCAGCCCCGTACGAAAACGCCCGGGCACACTACGATCAGACATGCCGCCCGCAGGGCAGTAAACGCGCTTTTTGGTTACTTTTTGGCGCTCGGCCAAAAAGTGACCCGCCCAGGAGGGCGGAACCAGGCAGTTCAACAGCCGACAGCATGTCACCAACACCGCCCACCCCAAAAAAACCGCAACGCCCAAACCAAACCCCTCAACACACCTTGGCAGCCCGCGGCAACCCATCCCCCACCGCCTCCATCGCCGCCAATCTCGCCACCACGTGCTTGACCACCTGGTCGCAAAAAACCTGCCTCCCCCCCGCCAGAAACAACGCATGGTCCATACACCCATGCCGATGCACACTAATATGCGTGAACGCCGCGAGCGCTTCCAGATCTCTGCCAAAGCGCAGCTGAGCCTCATCGAGCCCCATGTCCGCGGACCCGTACAGCAAGTCGGTCTGCACTCCACGCTCGTTCAGGCTCCGCATCGCGGCCCGCGCGTAAGCCGTGGCTGACGCCAGGTCTTCGTCACCGCGCAGCCGCGTCAGGCGGAACGCCACGCGCTCGGTGGCGTGCCGGTATGCATGGCGTGCCATGGCCGCGGCGAGCGGGCCGATCCGCACCTGCCCGTGCAGCATCCGTTGCCAGTTGCCGCCGCGGCGCGCGGCCGTCAGCCAGCCCTGCCACGAGCGCGCGCCCTTGCCCGAACTCCGGTCGTCGGCGCGGTCCCAGCGGAATTTCACCAGGTTGGCCAGCACCAGGCCGTTTACGCCGGGGTTGGCCAGGGCGGCGTGCAGGCTCAGGAAGGCGCCGGAGCACACCCCGGCCAGCACGATGCAGCGGAAGCCGCGCGTGCGCATCCAGTCGACCGCGGCGCTTACGTCCGCGCGCGGCCCGGGCGAGTAGATCTCGGGAATGCTCATGCTGCGTTGCGCGCGCGGGCTGTCGCCGAGCGCGGACACGTCCAGCCGCAGCGACACCACGCCCAGCCTTGCCAGCCGGCGCGCCAGCGTGACGAACATGCGGCCATCGCCGACATGGTGGTTGCCGCCGGTATTCGGGAAGATCACCGCGACCTGCGCGGGCGCCGCGTCGCGCGGCATGCACAGGATGCCGAACTGGCGCCGCGCGTCGAGCCAGACCGGTTCTTCGACCACGCCATCGACGGCCACGCGCAGCGACGCCGGGCCTGGCGGGCGCCGACGCGCCGCCGGCAGTGCGGCCGATGCGGCCGACGCGGCCGACGCGGCCGATATCGGCGCCAGCCACTGCACCAGTTGGCGCCAGGCCTGCGCCGGCACCCCGGCAAACTCGGCCGATTGCATCATGTCGGCGTAGTCGGCAAACGCGGCCGCATCGACCTTCGCGCCGCCGTCGGTGTAGTACTGCGCCAGCGCACCCGCCGCGGAGGCCGAGCCCGGCCACGGGTCGAGCACCAGCACGCGCGGCGCCGGGCAGTTGGTGCCGCGGTCGAGCCGCAGCGCCTCGAGGTCGCGCACGGTGTCGGCGCTGAAGCGGAAGGCCAGCACGTCGATCGCGCCGGCCGGCGGCGGTGGCGGGGTTTCGGTCGGCCCGACGCTGTTGAGCCAGTTCAGATGCAGCGCGCGCAGCTCGCGCAGGTAGGCGCGGCCATTGACCACGGGCGCGAGCAGCACCAGCGCGGCAACGCCGCCTTGCCATGCCGGGTGCGAGCGCATTGCCTCGGCGGCCTGCACCGCGAGGCTGGCGCCGGCGCGCAGCCCGCACAGCACGATGCGCTCCACGCCGGCCAGCGCGCGCAGCTGCGCGGCCGCGGCCACGATGCTCGAGGCGGCGCGGCCGAGGAAATGCGCGGCCTCGCAGGCGCCGGCGGAATCGCCGGTGCAGGGATAATCAAAGCGCAGCACCGGCATGCCGGCCGCGGCGAGATCGTCGGCAAGATGCCGCCATGCCCGGTGCGACCACATGGCCTCGTGGCCCAGCGGAGCGCACAAAACCACCCCGGTCTTTCCTTGTGCCTCGTGCAGCCAGCCGGCACAGCCTTCAAACATAAGCCGCCTCATGTCGCCTCCTGGCGAGCGGATGGTCAGCCGCCGAGCCGGTGGAGCCAGACCCGCTTTTGCACGCAGAAACGGGTACGCTCCGGCTGCGCTACCTGTTTCCGCGCCCCTTATTCTTTTTTCTCTTCGCGGTGCAGCGCTTGCCCGATCCGGCGCGAGATCGGCGCCGTCGCCGGCATGCCAAGGTACGGATTGACGCTGTTGAACTCGGCCCGGTTGCTGCGCTTGGCGATCACACAGTTGAGGATGCCGCCCAGCAGGCGCGCATCGGCCCGCTGCAGGCGCTTGAGCGTTTCATCGACCTGGCCGGGCAGCGTCGCGTCGGCGCGCAGCACCACCAGGGTCGACCCGGCCAGGTTCGCGACCAGGCTGGCATCGGCCACCGCCAGCACCGGCGGCGTGTCGATCAGCACCAGGTCGAAGCGGGCCGCGCACTGGCGCAGCGCTTCGGCCATGCCCGGGCGCATCAGCAGTTCGGAAGGATTCGGCGGCGGCAAACCCGCCGGCAGGATCGACAGGCCGTTGACCACCGTGGGCCGCACCGCGGCGGACAGCGGCACGTGCCCGGTCAGCAGTTCGGCCAGGCCGGATTCGGCGGGCTGGTCGAACCAGCTCGCGACGCGGCCGCGGCGCAGGTCGGCGTCGATCAGCAGCACGCGCTGGCCGGCTTCGGCGAACAGCACGGCCAGGTTGACCGATGCAAAGGTCTTGCCCGCGCCCGGGGCCGGGCTGGTGACGGCGATGACATGGTCAGGCGCGCTGCGCAGCGCGAAATGCACCGCGGCGCGGATATTGCGCAGCCCTTCCACCGCCAGCGAGTGCGGCGCGTTGCGCGCCAGCAGGAACTGGTCATGCAGGCCCAGCCGCAGCATCCGCTCGGCGCTGTCATCATCTTCCAGCGCGGACACGTCGATCACCGCGCTCGACGGCCGCGGCCGCTCCAGCCGCGCCGACGGTGGCGCGGCGTAGCCCGCGGCCACGCCCAGCAGGGCCTTGGCCGACACCATGCGCTCGAGCGCGGCCTGTTCGCGGCTGAAGGCAATGTCGCCCAGCATGGTGATGCCGAGCTTGTCCTCGGCGTCATTGGCGGTGGCCACGGTGGGCCGCACGCGCTGGCGCAGCGTCAGCGCCCCGGCCGCCAGCAGCATGCCCAGCACGCCGCCGCCCGCGGCCGGCGTCCATGGCCCCAGGCCGACCGGCACGGTGGGCGTGAGCGCGTTGTCGACGATGCGCACCTGCCCGGTGCGGTCGAGCTGCGCCAGCGACAGCTGCTCGACCTTGTTGCGCAGCGTCATGTACATGTCTTCGGCCACCTTGACGTCGCGCGTCAGCGCCACGGATTCACGCTCGGACGCCGACAGGTTCTGCATGCGCGCGTCCATCTCCTGGCGCTCGCGCGTGAGCTGCAGGATCTGGCTGTCGACGGTGCGGACCTCGTTGGCTTCGGTGGTGAAGCGCTGCAGCAGCTTGGTGCGCTCCAGGCGCAGCAGCGCGATCTGGCGCTGGTATTCCATGCTGCCGTTCAGGTAGGACTGCACGTCCTGGCTCGGCGCGAGCGAGCCCGAGCGCGAGCGGTAGCGCGTCAGCGCGCTCTCGGCGCGCTCGAGCTCGGCCTTCACGCGCGGCAGTTCGCCCGACAGGAAGGCCAGCGTCGCGGCGGTGTCGTCCTGGCGCTGCTCGGCCTGGCCCTTGATATAGGAATCGGCAATGCCGTTGACCAGCGCCGCCGCGGTCGCGGGATCGCGGTTCTGCCAGCTGATGCGCAGCGTGGTGGCGTCGCTGGATTCGCTGTCGACGCGCAGTTCGCGCGTAACGGCATCGACGGTCAGCGTCAGGTCGCGCCGCGTGACCAGGAAGCGCGTGCCCGGGCGCGCCTCGATGCGCCCCACCAGCATCGAAATGCCACCGGCCTCGGCCACCTGGCCGGCGCGGCCCTCGAGCTGCGCATCCGGCCCGCTCAGCCGGAAGCCGTTGTCGGGCAGGATCTCCAGTGTCAGCGGCACGTTGAGCAAGCGTGCCGGCACGTTCAGGCGCTCCACCGCCACGCGCTCGCCGCCCCACGCATAGCCCAGTTCCGCCGGCCACGGCCCGCGCAGCTTGCCGGGCTCGGCGAAGTGGTTGACCAGGCTGCCCAGCAGCGGCGCGCGCAGCGGCTGGATCTCGATGTCCAGGTGCAGGCGCTCGACCACCGGCCCGACCACGGCGCGGCTCTTCAGCATGCCCAGGTCGAGCTGCGGCGTGGCCATGCGGCCGGCGGCGTCGCGGGTCTGCAGCTGCACCAATGACTTGGCGCGATACAGGTCGGGAGTGGACAGCCACGCCAGCCAGGCAAGGGCCGCGCCGGTCAGCCCGGCGGCAAGGATCCAGCCTGCGTGGTCCAGCAGCACGCGTGCGTTCGCGCCGCTGCGCGGCGACGCCTGGTCGGGTACCGGTACGGCTCCGGCAAATGACATTCTGCTCACGACATCTCTCCCGCCACACGCTGCCTCACGCCAATCACGCAGCAACCGGTGCCTGCCCGCGCGCCTGCCGGCGCCCGGGCCCATGCACTGGCCGCCGACCCCTTACTTGCGCCCGTAGTTGTCTTCGAACCTCACGATGTCGTCCTCGCCCAGGTAGGCGCCCGACTGCACCTCGATGATCTCCAGCGGCGTCTTGCCCGGGTTCTCGAGCCGGTGCAGGGTGCCGATGGGGATATAGGTCGACTGGTTTTCCGAAAGAATGCTGACGTTGTCGCCGCAGGTCACGCGCGCGGTGCCGCGCACCACCACCCAGTGCTCGGCGCGGTGGTAATGCATCTGCAGCGACAGGCTGGCGCCGGGCTCGACCACGATGCGCTTGACCTGGAAGCGGTCGCCGCGGTCGATCGAGTCATAGCAGCCCCAGGGCCGGCGCACCTTGCGATGGTTCACCACTTCATTGCCATGCTCGGAGCGGATGCGCTGGACGATGTTCTTCACGTCCTGCACGTGGGCCTTGTCCACCACCAGCACCGCGTCGGCGGTTTCGACCACCACCACGTCCTGCACCCCGACGCACGCGATCAGGCGGCCCTCGGAATGCGCCAGGCACGAGCTGGCGCCGTCGAACAGCACGCGTCCGCGGCCGGCATTGCCGCTGGCATCCTTGGGCGCGATATCCCAGATCGCCGCCCACGAGCCCACGTCGGACCAGCCCGCGTCCAGCGGCACCAGCATGCCGGCGATATCCGGCAGGGTCTCGAGCTTCTCCATCACGGCGTAGTCGATCGAGTCGGACGGGCACGCGTGGAAGGCATCCTTGCCCAGGCACAGGACCTCGCCGGCGCAGGCGGCGTGTTCGCTTGCCGCATAGGCGGCACGGCATTGACGCGCCATCTCGGGCTGCAGCTCGGCCACCGCGCGCAGCCACACCGAGGCCCGCACCACGAAGATGCCGCTGTTCCACCAGAATTCGCCCGACTCGACATAGTGCTTGGCCAGCTCCAGGTGCGGCTTCTCGACGAAGCGGTCCAGCATGAAGGCGCCATGCTCGGCGCCGCCGGCCGCGCGGATGTAGCCGAAGCCGGTCTCGGGCGCCACCGGCTTCACGCCCAGCGTGACGATGGCACCGTGGTCCGCATGCTGGATCGCCGTGGCGATGGCCTCGCGGAACGACGCGATGTCGGCCACGCTGTGGTCGGCCGGCGTTACCACCAGCACCGCATCGCCACCCTCGCCCGCGGCCGCCAGCGCATGCAGCGCGGCCACCGTCAGCGCCGGTGCCGTATTGCGCCCGCACGGCTCGGACAGCACGCGCGCCGGCTTGCCGGCGCGCTTCATCATGTCGGTGATCATGAAGCGGTGCTCTTCACCGCAGACCACGATCTGCGCCGCTTCCATGCCGTCGGGGCGGCCCGCCAGCGCGGCCACGCCGGCGAGGCGGTTGGCTGTGGCTTCCAGCAGCGTGTCTTCGGCAATCAGGTTCAGCAGCTGCTTGGGGAACTGCTCGCGCGACAGCGGCCACAGGCGCGTACCGGCGCCGCCGGCGAGGATCACTGGCTGCACCACCGGCAACGCGGCGCAGTGCGCCGCCCTGTCGCCCAGCCCTTGCAGCGTTGCATGGATTTCGCCGTTGACCGGCGGCGGCGTCTGGTTCTCTTCCCGGGTCCGAATTCGCATCATGCCTCCTGGCGTGTCGGCTGTTCCAAGCGTCCCGTGCTTCCCGGGCGTCCGGCCCGGCCCTGCGCAACCACCGCGACGATCTCGCAGAAACGGGTACGCCCGGCAGCGGTCCCTGACCGCCATGACGGGGATGCCAGCCAGTCTAGGCAGGCGTCCTGGCGCAATCTGTTCGATTCCGCACACGCTACTTGCGCCGCCGCGGCAGGCCGCGCGCATGCATGCCGCGGCGGCCTGCGATCGCGCGCCCTCTGTTGGAGAACGCACCGATAGCCACGGCCGCCGGCGTTGCAATACAGTGGGCCGTGCAGGCGCAGCGCCTGCGATCGCGGCCCGGCGGCATGCGCGCACTGCGGAGGAACGACATGGAGCAGGCGGTGGCAACGACGGCAACGATTGCGCCAATGGCAGCAACCACGGCAACCACGGCCACCGACCGCGGCTACCACTACACGCGCCAGCAGCGGTGCCACGTGGCCAGGCCGGTGCAGCGCTGGCTGCACGATGAAGCCTCGGTCTGGCAGGAGAGCAATTGCTACATGGACCTGTGGATCGAGCTGCTGTATGGCTGGGGGCTCGACCCGCGCGCGGCGCTGGCGTTCACCGTGGCGCAGGACTACGAGGGCGACCATTTCACCTACTTCAAGTACCCGCCGGCGGATATCGAGCTGCTGTACGGCACGGTGGTGCAGGAGATGGCGGTCTATGACACGCTGCAGGCCCACCTGGTCGAACAGGTCGGGCGCGGCCATGCCGTGCTGGTCGAGATGGACAGCTACTACCTGCCCGACACGCGCGCCACCACCTACCGCCAGGCGCACGTGAAGACCACCGTCGCCATCGACCGGATCGACCCCGCGGCGCAGCGGCTGTCCTACTACCACAGCCTCGGCTACCACACCGCGGCCGGCGACGACTACCGCGGCCTGCTGCGCCTGACGCCCGAGCTGCGCGACGACAACATCCTGTTTCCGTACGCCGAATGCGCCAAGCGCGTGCGCACGCCGCTGCGCGACGCGCACGCGGCCGATGCCGCCGCGGCGCTGATGCGCCGCCACCTGGGCCGCCGCCCCGCGCTGAACCCGGTCACGCGCTGGCGCGCCGATTTCGACCGGCATGTCGCGGTGATCCTGGCGCGCGGCGAAGCGTATTTTCTCCACTACGGCTTCAACCTGCCGCGCCAGCTGGGGGCGAATTTCGAGATGCTGCATCACTGCCTCGCTTGGTTCGGCGAGCATGGTTACGATGTGCCCGCGCGCATCGCGCGGGCGGCCAACACTATCGCCGGGGAAAGCAAGGTGCTGCAGTTCCGCCTGGCCCGGGCCATGGCGCGCGGCCGTCCGGACCGCTGCAGCGAGTGCCTTGACACGATGGAGTCCGCTTATGAAACGGTCACCGCCGGCCTGCTGTCGTCGTTCGGCGCCGCCGATCCCGCACAGCCGGCTTGCGCCTGACGCCAACGGCAGGCGCCGCCGGCAACGCGGGCGCACGGCCACTGCCGTGCCGCGCGCCCGTGGCGCTTCAGGCGTGGGCCAGCGCGGGCAGCAGGCGGTCGTACTCGCGTTTGACCAGCTTGTAGCATTCGCAGGAATGCTTCTCGAGCCCGCAATGATCGAGGATGGTGATATGGCCGCGGCTGTGGTGGATCAGCCCCAGGTTTTCCAGCTTGCCGGCGGCTTCGGTAACGCCTTCGCGGCGCACGCCCAGCATGTTGGCAATGACCTGCTGGGTGATGACCAGCTCGTTGGAGTTCATGCGGTCGCGCGCCAGCAGCAGCCAGCGGCACAGCTGCTTGTTCAGCGAATGGTGGCGGTTGCATGCCGCGGTCTGCGCGATCTGCGTCAGCACCGCCTGCACATACAGCAGCGTGACGCGCTGCAGGGTCGGCAGATAGGACAGCTCGGCGCGCAGCGCGCGCGCGGGAATGCGGTAGGCAAAGCCAGGGCTGCGCACTTCGACGCGGCTGGGCATGGTATCGCCGCCCGTCACCACCGGAATGCCGACCAGGCCTTCATTGCCGACCGCGGCAAACTCGACCGTGGCGCCGTCCTCGAGCAGCGACAGCAGCGACACCACCGAGGTGGTCGGGAAATACACATGCACGATGCGCTGGCTGGTGTCAGTCAGCAGTTCGCCGGCACGCAGCCGGACCAGTTCAAAGTGGCGCGACAGCGTTTCCCATTCCTGCCGCGGCAGGGCATTGAGCAGATGATTGACATGCAGGTCCGACCGTTGCGTGATCATGCTGATTCTCCCCGTTGACCCGGGACCGGCACTGGGCCGCCGCTCGCGCACTGGCTGCGTGGTGCAAAGCCCGGCTGTACCGCTCCACCCGTGACTGATGCTTACCGACTTGTTGACACCGCGTATGACTGACTGATGACGGCCGCGATCCGCTTTCCGTCCCGACGCGCAAGCCCTGCGGTGCGCTGTGTGCTTGCCTCGTCGTTTGACTGTATTAAGTGCTATGGCGCACTGAAGCGACAGTAGGCAGACGGTTGGTACTCGTTCATCCTTTGGTTGGTTGGTAGCAGGCCGGCGCGGCGCCCGCGGCTGGCGGCGAATGCAAGTACCGGGGCGCCGGCATGCCGGCGTCGCGCCGTTGCCGACACGCTGCCAGGCTAGTCATGACAACGGAGGAACCGGCCTGCGGTGGCGGCTGGCGGGGCCTGTACGCCCTATCCGTGCGGCGCGTCGTAGCGGGCGGGCCGCTCGGCGTTGATGGCGTAGATCTCGCCCGAAGGGATGGCGCCGGCCGGCGCGGCGGCGCCGCTCTCATGCATCAGGCGGATGCGCCGCGTTTCACCGGGACCCAGGTGAAACCCCTCCCGCTCCGGCAGGAAGGCGTGGTCCTGCATATGCACCCAGCGCGCAAAGCGGCGCGTGCCGGCGCTGTCGTCATCGGCATGCAACGTGGCCAGCACCGCGTCGTGGGCGGGCGGCCCGAACGGTATGCGCAGGTGAGGTCGGAGAAGCGGTCGAGCAGCGTGCCGGCCTGCGGCGGTAGCGGTGCCAGGCATCCCCGCGGACCGGCCCGGCGCCAGTGCCGCCGGGTCGCGTGCGCTCATGCCACGCTCGCGCCGAAGTGCGAGGCCAGCGCCGGCACCGTGCCCTGGTAGGCCTGCTCGAGCTGGTCCAGGCAGTCCTGGCAGGGATCGGACTTGCGGCTGATCACCGCACGCATCAGCCGGAACTGCATCACCATGGCTTCGGAGGCCATGGTGTAGCAAGCCTCGCCGATGCAGTCGGGCAGCGAGTGCCCGTGCAGCACCAGCCAGCGCAGGTAGCGGCCGAGCAGTTCGAAATTGACGCCCAGCTGGCGCAGCACGCTGGCCGCATAGACCTGGAAGTTGGGCTCGCCGCGCGCCATCAGGTGTTCGAGATGCCCGGGGAACGCCATGCGGAACACGCTGATGGGGTTGTGCTGCGGACGGCGCGAGAGGTGGTGGCGCAGCAGCTCCAGCGAAGTCCGCATCAGCGCGGCATCGGTCAGCGCGGCAAAACGCCGCCGTGCCACCGACGCATGCGGAAACGCCGCCACCTCGCCGTAGCCGACGGTCGCCGGGCGGAAGATGGCGGCATAGTCCTCGCCGCTGGCAGTGTGGTAGCCGTCGCCATGGAAATAGCCGACGGCGGCCGCCTCGGGCACCAGCACGTCGATGCCGATGCACGAGCGCATATGCTGGCGGCGGTAGGTGCCTGACGGCTGCGGCAACTGGTAGCTGTCGACTTCAAGCAGCACCACGTTGCCGCGCGCGGTCTGGGTGGCCACATGCGCCTCGAGCCGGTCATACATCGACAGCTCGTGCGTGACGATGCCATACAGGCGTTCGAGGTCGTTGGCGGGGAAAGCCGAGAGCGTGAACTGGTCGCCCTCGAAGTCCTGCGCCACGGTGAACGGCAGCGCGGCAATGGGTTCCAGGTCCCACCCCTGCAGCAGCTCGACCCACAGGTCGATCTGCTGGTTCGCGTGGGACCAGACCGGATTGCCGCCATGCCAGGTGGAGCGGCCTGCGCGAACCCTGGCCCTGCCGTCGCCGTACATTTACCCCCCCCACAGCGTGTCGCGGACGGTTTGGGGCCAGCGTGCCGGATCCAGCCCGTGGTGGCGCAGCAGCGCCAGCGCCATGCGCTCGACGCCGATGCCGACACAGCCCGTGTGCGCAATGGCGCCGTCCGCGCTGCGCAGGTCCCACATGTGGCCGAAGTGATCGATGTGGTAGTTGAAGCTCATGCACGCCGAGGGCGGCGCGCCGTCGTTGATGGGAATCAGCAGCTCGAACTTGAGCCTGAGCTCGCGCTGGCTTTCGGCGACGAGCTTGCCGCCGCGCCCGAAGAACGGATCGTTGGCGACGTCGATCTCCACCGGCAGCTGCAGCGCCGTGGCCAGCTCGGGCACGCGCTCGAGCCACTGCTCGCGGAACGCGGCAATGCGCTGCGGGGTTCCCAGGCAGACATACTCGCGCTGACGGAACAGCTGCATGCGGGTCGGCTCGAGCGAGGATTCATGGCGGAAGCAGTACGACATCACGTCGACCACCTTGCCGTCCTCGGGCAGCGGGCCGCGCCGCGCAATCACCGGGTAGACCGGATAGCA
Organism: Cupriavidus alkaliphilus; assembly: GCF_900094595.1. Taxonomy (GTDB): domain Bacteria; phylum Pseudomonadota; class Gammaproteobacteria; order Burkholderiales; family Burkholderiaceae; genus Cupriavidus; species Cupriavidus alkaliphilus. Next base: position 158,908 of record NZ_FMAD01000009.1, read on the forward strand.
CGCCGCCGGGGTCAGCACCACGCCGGTCGGCTGCTGCTGGTCGGTCCAGTCGTCCTTGTCCTCCAGCCGCGCCAGCAGGCGGCGGTGGCCCTTGTCGTCGCCGCAGAAGCTGTGGACGGTGCCCGCCAGCTGCGGAAAGCTCTTCATGTAGCCGCTGGTTTCGAAGTCCGCCTGGCCCATGGCCGGCGGGAAGTGCAGCGTTTCCGCGCCAAGGCCTTGCCCCAGGTGCGTCATGACGTTGTTCATGCCTTCGCAGATCGATTCGAAGGTGGTGTTGCGACCATACAGGCCGGGCACGCCGGTCGGGATCATCAGGCCTTCGGCCACCAGTTGCTCGAGGAAGGTGGGGCCTGATGCGTGCGGCGCCGGCTTGCCGTGCCGCGTGACGGTGCCGGGCTCGGCCGCGGCGCCACCCTGGGCGGTGCCGTCGGTCAGGGTATGGAGGTCCATGCGATCTCCCTCGGAAACGATCTGCCAGCAACAGATTGGCCGTGCTGGTCCGGGCCGTGTTGGTCAGGATGCGATCGTTGTTGATCATCAGCGGCGCCGACCACGGATCGCGCAAGTTGCGGCCCAGGCTGAACGGCGTGCCGAGCGGGTAGCCCGCCAGCTCCGGCCGTCCTTCGATCAGCTGCCGCAGGCTGGCCGCCTCGGCCACGCGCGCCAAACGAAATCGTCGGCGCCATCTTGAGCAGGTGAAAGCGTTCGCCCGCGACGTTGAGCGCGCTGGCCGCGCGCACGGCGCACGCGCCGGAATGCGCCAGTGCCACCCTGGCCACGGGGATCATGCCGCCTCCTGTTGCTGGCGGATCTGCTCGACCGCGGCCGCCAGGGAATCGACGCTGCGGAACAGCTGGCGCGTCAGCATCTGGTCCGGGATCTCGATGTCGAAAGCGTTCTCGAGCGCGAGCATCACGTGCACGGTGGCCAGCGACGACAGGCCGGCGGCATACAGGTCATCGCTGTCTGCCAGGTCGGCGAGCGGCACATCGAGCCGGGCAACTTCGCCCAGGATGCTGCGGATGGTTGCTTTCATGGAACACCTCCGGTTTTTATGAGTGCGGCCTATTGCACGCTTAACCAGCTGCGGCTTCGGTACGTTTGCGCACCAATCCGTGCGCCCCCGGGTACCGCCGCAGCTGCGCCTCAATACGCACTGGCGCCGGTCCAGCCGTGCAGCGCGGTGCGCAGGATGATCTGCAGGTCGAGCTGGAACGACCAGTGCTGGATGTAGTAGATGTCGAACTCGATACGCCGGCGCATCTTCTCGACGGTATCGGTCTGGCCGCGCAGGCCGTTGATCTGGGCCCAGCCGGTGATGCCCGGCTTGACCCGGTGCCGCAGCATGTAGCGGTCGATCAGCTCCTTGTAGAGCTCGTTGTGCTCCATCGCATGGGGGCGCGGCCCCACCACCGACATCTCGCCGCGCAGCACATTGAAGAACTGCGGCAGCTCGTCCAGGCTGGTGCGGCGCAGGAAGGCGCCGATCCGCGTCACGCGCGCATCGCCGCGTACCGCCTGCGTCACGCCCACGTCGGCGTGCTGGCGCATGGTGCGGAACTTGAAGACATCGAAGGGGCGCCCGTCCATGCCCAGCCGCCGCTGCCGGAACAGCACCGGCCCGGGCGACGACAGCTTCACCAGCACCGCCACCACCAGCAGCAACGGCGCCAGTCCGACCAGCGCGGCCAGCGCGAAGGCGCGGTCGAAGCTGGCCTTGAGCAGGCCGGTGATGCCCGACACCGGCGGGCTGTTCAGGTCGATCACGGGCAGGCCGAGGAACTCGCTGAAGCGGTGGCCCAGCAACTCCACCGACATCACGTCGGGGATCCAGCGGATGTCGATCAGCTCGTTGCGGAACTGCCGCACCACGTCGTACAGGTCGCGGCACGCGACCATAGGCAGCGTCAGCCAGATCTCCCTGACGGCCTGGCTGCGCACGAACAGGTTGACCTCTTCCATGGTGCGCAGCGAAACCACGCCGTCGGGCACCGAGATCGGCTCCTCATGGTAGATGCCGACCACGCGGTAGCCCGCGGCGCGGATCTGATCCACGCGCAGGTACATCTCGCGCCCCAGCGGCCCGTAGCCGAAGATCACCACGCGCTTGGCGTTGATGCCCTGCTCGCGCACATTGCCCAGCATGCGGAACATGACGGCGCGCACCCCCGCCAGCGCCAGCAGGCTGGAACCGAACCAGCCCAGCGACCAGACCCGCGACACCGCGGCGATCTGGTGCATCAGGAACGCCGTCATCAGCCCGACGATGAATACCGTGGTCCACGCGGCCAGCAGGCGCAGCACCAACGCCGCACGGCTGCGACCGCGCCACGATTCATAGATGCCGAAGGCGGGAAACACCGCCAGCACCCCGATCGAACACAGCGCGGCAAGAAAGCCGTGCACCGGCGCGGCGCCGCGGATGCCCTCCGGAAAGTACAGCGCACCGATCATCACCGCACAGGCGCCGACCAGCACCGCGTCGGCCAGCCGGTACAACAAGTGCAGCGCCGTGTGGCGCTCTGCCGCAAAGGTCGAACTGGATGCCATGGCTGCCCACCGCGAATGCATGCACGATGCAGCGATGGTTGCCGAGCCGCCCGCCAGTGTCTGTTGGCGGGCGCACACAGGTCGTGGCGCGGAACCCGGCGCTGGCGGCCGCGCTCAGCAGGGTCCGGTGCGCACCGCGGCGTGCACCGTCGCGTACCCGGGCGCGCGCCCGTGCAGGGCCCATTCACCGCGCTCGAAGGGGCGGTCGCGGCCGGAGAGCAGCATGGCAAGCTGCTGGATCAGCCCGTGCGAGGCGCCCACCGTGCCGGTCATCGGCATCACCAGCGCGGTGGCCAGCACCACGCTCGCCAGCACCATCGCCAGCGGACCGTGCGGCGTGGTGCGCCGCAGGATGAACGGCAGGCTCACGCACAGGCCCACGCCCAGGCCGCCCGCCACTTCCGACACCGAGTGCGCGTGCAGCGCCAGCCGCGACACCCCCACCAGCAACGCCAGGGCCACGCCCGCGCTCGCCGCCAGCCAGCCCAGGCGCCGCCACGCGACCGGCACCGCCAGGTAGAGCAGCACCGGCAGCACCGACGCCGCCATCATCGCGTGGCCGGAGAAACCGGTGAAGTTCAGCGCCGCACTGCCGATGCCCCAGCCCATGAACGCGAGCTTGGACGCCAGCACCAGCAGCGCGGCCGCGGCGAACGCCAGCCCCCAGTGGCGCGCGCTGCCGGGCGCGCCGCGCCAGTACAGCCACAACGCCAGGAACACGGCGCAAGGCAGCAGGTACGCGGATTCACCGAACAAGGAAACGAGATGCCAATGGCTCATGGGCAGGCGCAAGCGGTAAGCGTCAGGGTCTGGTGGCGCAGCGTACCACCGCGTCGCGCGCGGCGGCATCGGCCGCTTGGTCCAGCGCCGCACACGCGCGCAGCGCGGCCCGGCCGGCGTCGGTCAGGGTGCAGACAGGTTGAGAGTGCATGACTGCATTGGCCGTCTGGTGGATAGAGAGTCTTTGCGCAATTCGATATGTTCAATCGGGATCGCTGCCCTTGCATCACCGGGGCAGCGTTTTCAAAGCCCGCATGGTCCCCCGGTCGGCGGGCTTCTTTTTTTGCCGGCCGGGAAAGCATGGCCGAGATGGCGGCAGCAACGGCGAGATCATGCGGCTGACACCATGCGGCCCGAACAATGCGGCCCATCAGTGCGGCCCATCAGTGCGGCCGACTGATGCGGCCAACCGATGCGGCCAACGGATGCAGCCAACGGATGCAGCCAACCGATGCGACCCGCACAAACGCACAGCGGCACCCGGCGCTCGCGCCGGGTGCCGCTGCACAACAGCTGCGCGTGCCTGCAGGTTCAGGTCACCAGTGACGGCGGCACGCGATGCCGATGCTGCGCGATGATCAGCGCCTTGAGGCTTTCCACGCGCAGCAAGGCTTCGCGCTCGCCGGCCGCGCGCGCGGCATCGGCGGCGGCCAGCTCGCAATCGAACTGGCGCCCGTGCAGTTCTCCCCGGTACAGCAGCGGCTCTTCGCTGCCGGCAGCGCCATCCGCGCCGCAAGCTTCCTCACGATGGGCGGCGAGCCTGATCTCGAAGCAGCACGCCCACTTTCCCCGGCCCTCGCGCACCGCAAAGCCGCGCACGACGAGGAACTCCAGTCCGGCCTCCATACGACCCCCTTCTCCCCGGGACGGCCAGCCTGCAAATGAGGGCCAGCTTCTGCCTCCGGGCGAATCAAGCATAGGCCATCAGCAATATTGCGCCCTCATCCGGTGGTTGTAGGAGGGGTCGCACAAAGGAGGGAGGGCGCAGGCGCACGCGCGCCGCCCAGCGACAGCGCCATGCGCGGGAAACACTGGCCGCCGGCCCACACCAGCGCGGTGGCCGCGCACACCAGGTCCATCGCCGCTGGCAACGCAAGGCAGCCGCTGGCGCCGAGCAGCGCGGCATGCAGGACCAGCGCGGGATCAAGGCGATCCGACAACACCAGCCAGCGCCGCGGCGCCAGGCGCGCGTGCAGCTGGTCCAGCCATGCGCGGGGGTCGCCTTCGAGGCCGCTGCAATCGATCACGGCAATATCAGCGGGATCCGGCGGCAGCTGCGCGGCGGCGTGCGGGGGCGTGTGGCCTGGCGCAGCCGATGTCGGGGCATGCGCCGGGGCCTGCAGCCATTGCGTCGTGCGGCAGTTGATCGGCTTGGGCAGGTCGAGCGCGTGCAGGCGTCGTGCCAGCCCCCGGCACATCATTTCATTGCTGGCGATCAGGTAGGTCGGCATTGACTCGGTCCGGCGGCAACCCGGGCGGCCATGGCAGCGGCAGCACGGTCGGAGCCGGGCCGCGGGCGGCCCGGCGGGGAAGGCATCGCACCAGCGCCACCCGCCGGCGTCGGTCTGTGCGGATGTCTTCCCTCAGAAGGTAGCAAGCCGCCGCCACCCCTGCCTCATGCTTTTGGCGGAGCCTCGCGCAGCAGAAGGATGAGGCGCGCGGGAGCGCGCCACCGGCTCAAGCCGCCTGGCCTACCGGCGCCGGCATACGCGCCGGCGCATGAGCCTGGTCCGGGCCCGCCCAGTTGAGCGTGGCACCCCTTTGCAGCGCGACGTAGACCGCTTCGCCCTTGTTGCGCACATGCAGGCGCTGATACAGGGTGCAGGCATGCGTCTTGGCGGTGGCGATCGAGATATTCAGCATGCGGCTGACGGTCTTGATCGGATAGCCGCGCGCCAGCAATGCCAGCACTTCGTACTGGCGCTCGGTGATGTTGAGCAGGTGCGCGCCGGCCGATGGCGTTTCGTACGCGGTGGCGTGCGCGGCGAACTGGCGTTGCGCCACCGGCGCCGCGCTGTCGTGGCCGGCATTGTCCACGCCGGGGCGCAGCGTCACCACCCGGGCATCCCCCGGAGCCGCCGGCGCGAGGCGTGCCGCGGCAGCGTCCGTGCCGGCCTGCCGGCCGGGCAGCGGCTGGCTCGACGCCGGGAAGCATTCGCCGCCGGCCAGCACCAGCCGCACCGCCGCATCCAGCGCGTCGGCGCTGCAATGCTTGGGCACGCAACCGCGCACCGGCTCCGGCAGTCCGGCCTCGGGCAGCGCCGGCATCGCCTGCTCGCTGAGCACCAGCACCCGCTGTGGCCGCAGCCGCTGGCACAGCTGCTCCAGCATGGACCAGCCGCTGGCCTGGTCGGCCGGCAGGCCGTAGACCATCAGGTCGGCATCGTTGAGCCACAGGTCGGAATCGATGGGCGCCAGCGGGTCGATGTCCAGCAGGTCGCCGTCGAGGTGTGCTTGGGCCAGCAGGTGGCGCAGACCCAGGCGCAGGAGGGGGTGAGGCTCGATCAAGAGGATGGTGGCCATGGCCGCTCTCTTATTATTGCGGCAAGCGCGGACCCCGCGAAAATCCGTGCTTGCTTGTCGGACGTGCCCCGCTATCCTGCGGTTGCACCTCCCTACGATCCGCCAGTGCTCCGGGCACGCCGTACAGCCTTCCCGTCTGGCTGCAGGTCGTCCTTCCCCTGGAGATACCGGATCGCCCCGGTGTGCGTGTGAAACGCTTCTGTTGCAAGAGCCTTAGATTCGGCTGAAGTCTGATCTAAGTATTTATAACTCCTGAGCTGCAGCATATGAAACGCGCCGGGCGAATGCAAGGTGATGGTGCGCTGCAGCGGGTAATCCCCAACTGGCGCTTTGCGCCGCCGCTCGCCCGGTCTGATGCCGGCTGATTGCAGCATATGGACGAAACCTCGCCGGCGGGCCTGTGCATCCTGCGCCATCGCGCATAGAATTATCGGCATTGCATTTTGCTATGCATTTCGGGTCGGACGATTTCTGCCTCCGCCCGGGTGCCTTATAAATCAATAAGTTAGCGATACTGCGCAAGCTGCCCATGATTCCTGCCGCGCCCACTGTCAGCCTGACCCGAAGCGAGTTCGCCGCCGTGCGGGCCTATGTCCAAGGCATGCCGGCCGCGATGGTGGTCCCCCGCTATCTCGCCGACGACACGGACGACGATGACGCCGGCGCCGAGTCGGCGCTGCGCATCCTGCTGGCCTTGCGTGACCGCATGGTGCAGCTTGCGCACCTGCACGGGCGTGCGGACCTCGCCGAACTGCTGCTGGCCGGCCCCGGGCGCTCGAACCGCGGGATGGATCGTCGAGTCGATGCACTCGGGGAACTGGAGAGATTGGGCACCGCGGCTCCGCAGGCCCAGCACAGCGTGGAGCTGTGGTTCGCTCCGGCCCTGGCGCGGCGCCTGCGGAATGCCGATATTGTGACGCTTAAAGCTCTTTTGGATTTGGCTAATCAGCGCGGTACCGCGTGGTGGCGAGCCGTGCCGCGCATTGGCGCACTCGCCGGCACCGCCATCAACCGCTGGCTCGGCGAGCATCGCTCTGTCTTCAAGGGCATGGATGGCGCGCCGCTGCTGCACGCGCACGTCGGCAACCGCGCGCCGCTGCAACCGGCGGCGCTGGGTCCGGCGCTGCGCCAGCCGTTGCCGCTGGAGTGGCTGAGCGAGTCGCCCGCGGCAGTTGGCGGGCCCGCCGACTCCTGTCCGTACAGCCACGGCGTGACCGTGGTCAAGGCGTGGCTGCGCGATACCACCGACGGCCAGGGCAGCACCTTTGCCGCGTATCGCAAGGAGGCAGAGCGGCTGTTGCTGTGGGCGGCGCTGGAGCGCGGCAAGGGGCTGTCGCAACTGGACCTGGACGATCGCCAGGCCTACCTGGGGTTCCTCGCCAGTCCCGAACCCGCCAGCCGCTGGTGCGGGCCACGCGCGCCGCGCCACCAGGCCGCATGGCGGCCGCTGACCGGCGCGCTGAGCCCCGCCAGCCAGCGCCACAGCCTGCGCGTGCTGGCAGCGTTGTTCCGGTGGATGCACGATAACGGCTACGCTTGCGCGGCGCGCTGGCCGGCGCAGATCGGGGCCGACATGGCGATGGCGCCGGACGCGGTGGCGGTTACGCCGTCCGCGCGCACTCCGCTGGCGGAAGACAACATTGCCGCCTTCCTGTCATGGCTGACATCGCAAGCGGAGGCCAGCGACGGGCAGCGCTACCGCGCCGCGCACGCCGCCATCCTGCTGTTGCGCGAGCAAGGGCTCAGTCTGGATCAGCTGTCATCGGCCACATTGCGATCGCTCTCTGCATCTGCGCCCGCCAGCGGCATGGCCGTCGAATCCGGCAACCTCGCCAAGCATGTGGACGCGTCCCACCCAATGAGCGGCCTTGCGCCCGCGACACGGCTGGCGCTGGCGCGCCACTGGCAGGACCGCCACCTGCAATGGGAGGGACCGGGCATGGAAGACGCCTGCCTGATCGGCCCGGCGACGGCGCCGCCCACCGGGCGTGCCCGCCGCAAGCGCGCGGCGCAACCGCTGGGCGGTTATTCGTTGCGCGGCCTGCACGCCTTGCTTGCCACCACCCTCGAGCGCTATCGCAAACACTGCGATCCGGCCTTCGCGGCACGCTCGCCACGGGATCTGATGGCCTGAAAACAATGGGGGCAGTGTCGCCACTGCCCCCGCATATTGTCCTGCCTGGCATGTCGGCGCCCGCGTCACCGCGGAGCCAGACCTGGAGGCCGTCCGTTTCAGCGTTTCAAAGCAACGTCTTGTCGAGTCCGAAGCGAGACTTCAGGGCTTCAACCAGCGCCTCGCGCGCACTGCGGTCGGTCAGTTGCACGTCCAGCATCACGCGTCCGGAATCCCATTCCTTGATGGTGCCGAGCAACTGGCCGCTGTCGGTGCGGATCTTGTACTGGCGGCTGATCTCCTTGACCTTGCGCGCCTTGCCCTCCTGCGCCTGCTTGCGGATCGCCTCGACCTCTCGGCTGGACAGCCCGTCGTGGATGATGCGCCCCGCCAGCTCGCGGGTCCGCTCCTCGCCCGCCAGCTTGAAGTACAGGGTCAGCTCGTAGCCGGCGGCAATGCCGATTGCGCTCGGGCATTCGCGCATCACGCCCAGCACCGACTCCGGCAGGCGCAGCAACGCGAGGGTCTTGTTCACCGTGCCCGCGGAAATGCCGGTCAGCTCGCAGATCTCCTCTTCCTTCTGGACCTTGCCTTCATCGAGCAGCTGGCGCCAGGCAATGGCATTGTCGAGTGCGGACTGGTCCGAGCGCTGCTCGTTCAGCATGAACGACAGCCGGTAGAAATCCAGGTCGCTCAGGTCGTTCTCGACAAAACATTCCATTTCGAGCTTGCCGGCGGATGCCAGGGCTCGCTTGCGGTAATGGCCGTCGATCAGGATGTAGTGGCCCGGGCGCGCCGGATCCGGCGCCGCCAGGCCCGGGGTCTTCTGGCCATGCGTGGCGATCGACGCGGCGCGCTCCTGCACCACGGCAGGATCGTAGATGCGTCGCGCATTCAGCGGATTGTCGTGCAGTTGCGCCAGCGGAATCCGGATCAGCTGCCGGCCCGCGGCGACGTCGTCGAGACTTTCAGCGCTGAAACCGGGCGACGTTTCGGCAGCCCCCCTGCCCTGCAGCAGACCATTGGGATGCTGGGAAATAGCCGCTTCCGCCCGTGCGAAGCGGTCCAACGTATCGTTCCGGCTCTTCTCGGCCGCCATGCCGGCGAGCATGCCGGCCTTCAGGCTTTTTAGTTTGGTAGCCATGCCTATTGCTCAATCAAAGACAACACTTCATCGACCATCATGTCGACCTCCTGCACCGCCTCGCGGGCGCCTGCCACGCCGTGGACGGTGCAGCCGATCGCCTGGCATTCGCGGAACGCCGAACGCGAGCCGATCATCGAATTCAACAGCGGGACGTCGCCATCATCGCCAAGGATTTCAATCGCCTGGCGGGCAATCGACACCCGGCGCTGGACCATATTAGCCATGACCCGGATCAGCAGCGATTCATTCTGTACTTGCGCGTGCTGGGCCAGCGTCTTGGCGGCCACTGCCGCCCACAGGTCCGGCGGGGACGGCACGACGGGAATGATGGCGAGGTCGGAAATCAGCAATGCGCTGGATGGCGCCGCCGAATGGACCGCCGGGGGGCAATCCACGACGATGTAGTCGTAATCCTGGACGAATTTGCGTACCTCGCGGTGCATGGCGCCGCCGGATGGCGCCAGCCCGATGACCGAGGCGGGGAACGGCCGCTCGTCGCTGGCTTGCGCCGCCCATCGGGTGGCGGTCCCTTGCTCGTCCATGTCGACCAGCATGGAGCGCGCGCCGCGCAAGCCCAGTGTGCCGGCAAGGTGCATGCTGACCGTCGTCTTGCCGCAACCGCCTTTCTGGTTGAAGACCGTAATGATTTTGGCTGGCACTGCGACCTCTCTTTCAGCGCTGAAAGCGCGGTGGATTCTTAAGGCGCAACTGTAGCCAAAACCAGGTGACGTATCAACCGTTTTCCAATTTAACAAAAAATGTATTTCAACACCGCGGGCGCCGAACTGTCCTTAAAACAGGGGAAATCATGCAAGTCGGTAAAATTGCTTGAAAATCGGACCGCAATGTGCCTAAAGTATCTGTAGTGCGCATTACGCCGCACATGACACCGTAATCCAAAGTGGTTATGATGCGCGCTACAGTCGAGTCAAGTCGTGTCACCTCGTCGGCTTCCGTTCGGTATCTACGAGAACTCAACGTGCTTGAACGGTTGTTTGCGTTGTGTACAAGAACTTGCTTCGAAAAGGAAATTCCTATGGCAACCGGTACGGTCAAGTGGTTCAACGAGACCAAGGGCTTTGGCTTCATTACCCCGGACGACGGTGGTGCAGACCTGTTCGCGCACTTCTCGGAAATCCAGGGCTCGGGCTTCAAGACCCTGAAGGACGGGCAGCGCGTGACGTTTGAAGTCAAGCAAGGCCCGAAGGGCCTGCAGGCTTCGGCAATCAAGCCGGCCTGATCCAGCCTCGGCTGAGCTCTCACCCGCCGCGACGCGTTCGCGGCGGGCAACAAAAAAGGCAAGCGTTTCACGCTTGCCTTTTTTGCATCCGGGCCTGCCTGCCCGTGGCAGATGTCAGCCCAGCTTGCGCACGCTGGTACGCGACGGCTGCAGGATCAGCGCCTTGGACGAATCCGCGTCCACCTTGGCACCGGGATAGACCACCAGCACGTCCTTCAGGGCCTTGCGGAACAGCGCGCGGAACTTGCGTTCGCTTTCGGTTTCCGTGCCGAACTGCATCTGCAGCGCTTCCCAGGGGATCTCGGTACGACGCTGGATCGTAAAAAACCGGTAAGTCAGCCACGAATACACGTCGAGCGCGAACGGCGACTGCTTGAGCGCCTTCAGCGCACGCATGTCCACCGGCACCGGACGGTTGACCAGCTCGTTGAAGAACGGCTCGGACAGCACCACGAAGCTCTCGAACATCGAGCCCTGGCCGGGCTGCATCGGATCCCACCAGGTCGACAGCTGGTCGGCCAGCAGGTAGCCCACGCGATCGATCGACAGCGGCTCGTGGTTGGGATTCTGGTTCTGGCTCGGCGTCGACTTGTTCTGCACGATGGCAATGGTCGCCGAGAACAGGCGGATCATCTGCTGGCGTACCAGCGTCATGGTGCCGCGCTTGCCCCCGGTGGCCATCGGGATGCCGAGGTTGTACATGAACTCCGACAGCGAATTGCCAAGCGAGATACGCCGGTCTTCCACCGTGCCGGTGAATTCGCCGCGCTTCTTCTTCGCCATGATCTCCTTGCCGATCCAGGCCAGCATCAGGCGCGGATAGGAGCCATACGGGTATCCCAGCGACACCGTTTCCGACACCAGCTTCTGGCGGCCGTTGGCGGCGCGCTCGGAGCGTTGCTGCGTGAAATAGCCCGGCTGGATCATCAGCGAGATATTGCCGCTGGTGCGGGTCCAGACCGGCGGCGCACCCTTGGGCGCGCGATATGGCAGCGTGACCTGAACGCTGGCGCGGCTGAGGAAGCCGACCTCGCCGCTTTGCCAGGCGTCTTCGCGCTCCATGGCCTGCGCTTCGTCAAACAGGCGCTGGAATTTCTCGGACGGAACCAGGTTGTTCTCGTTGCCGGGAACAATGATGCGGGAGGGTTCGGCGTCCAGGTCGAGGACGCTTCGATCCCCCGTGGCGGCCGGGGAGCGTTTGATGGGCATAGTGGCTTGCTTCGGATTACCCGCCTTTGTACTCGAAGCCGCAAAGCTTGTCACGCAGAAACAGGTACACAAGCGACCGCATTGCCCGCGGGGTTCTTGCCAGCCGGGAGGATCTAATGGCTGGTCGCATGGTGGCGGACGGTGGGCAACCCGGCAGGGTTGTCCACGGTTCGCCAGCCATCAGCTACCAGTAAACGATACCGATACGGGTTAACTACTTGTAAACCGTATACGTGAAGCCAACCCCGTTGATTCGTAAGGGGAAAACACCGCCCCGCGAACCCGATTCTGCGGCGATCCGTACCCGATTCAGCGACGGGCCGAACCCGTATCTGCGACCACCCGAACCTGTATCTGCGGCCAGCGCGAACCGGATTCTGCGGGGATAACTGCCATCGCCCACAGGCTTCTCCACAGGCAAGACCCCGCAAAGCGTACCCGATTCTGCGAGATCCTTGGCCGCCAGGCGCGCTGGAGCGCCGGTTCCCGCCCAAAAACGGTGGATAACTGCATTGCCAGGCGGTTATCCACGCAGAAACAAGTTCGCGCCCCAGTGCACAACTTGCACCTTGAACCGCGCCTGCGTACCCATTTCTGCGAAAACCCCTGCCAAAGCGTACCCGTTTCTGCGCCGGCCTCAGATCGCCTGCATCTGGATGTGTCCGCGTACCTGTTTCTGCGGCGTACCCATTTCTGCGACCGGGATCTCGTGTCTGGTTTCGCTCTCCAGCGTACCTGTTTCTGCGTACCTGGACATGAAGCGCCCCAGCAGGGCGTACCCGTTTCTGCGTCAAATCCGCCCCGTAAGCGAGCGGACCTTTAACCAAGTTTCCATTATACACGGCCACCATACAGAAAGCTAGTACTTACACTCGACGTATACGTGATGAGGCGGAGCTTCGCTGGCGCGTACCCATTTCTGCGACTCCCTTGAGGGGCCTCCGGGCATCCGTGACTTGCACCACCGCGATGTTTCGTTGGTGCGTACCCGATTCTGCGAAGGCGCATGCTGGCCAATCGGCGCAATGCCGTACCCGATTCTGCGAACGGAGGGGATGGGGAGGCACCAGAGGCCGGGTTTTGCGTCGCAACACGGGGCGTACCCGTTTCTGCGGTGACCGGCCGGGGCATGGGATGTGGATAGATCAGGCTGCGGACGGCGGCGGGAAGCGCATACCGGGACAAAAAAATTTTTCGCCGCGTACCCAATTCTGCGTGCCCCAAGGGAGGCGCAGGGCGGGGCGGCCGGCAATGCGTACCCGTTTCTGCGTGACTATTCGGCAGAAGGTGTGAGGCTCAGGGGGCAGGCCGTACCCGTTTCTGCGTGCGCTGGCCAGGCACCAGCCGCTCTGCGCTGCAGCATTGCGTACCCGTTTCTGCGACGCGGGGCAACGCGCGGCGTCTTATCACGGCGAGGAGGGTGAAAAGACGGGAAAAAAGTGGGAGGAGGGGAAGGGGAACCCGAGGCAGCACCGGGATGCTGCGACAAAAAACAAAAACCCCGCCAGGGGCGGGGTTCTTACGCTGTGCGGCGCACACCTGGTGCGCCGGGGGCAACGCTTACAGCGGGGTGATGTTCGCGGCCTGCAGGCCCTTCGGGCCATTCTTGACTTCGAACTGCACGCGCTGGTTTTCCTGCAGCGACTTGAAGCCGTCAGCACGGATTTCCGAGAAATGGGCGAAGAGGTCGTCACCACCCGCGTCCGGCTTGATAAAGCCGAAGCCCTTGGCGTCGTTGAACCACTTGACGATACCGGTTTGCATGATTTGCTTTCCAGAAAAAGGACAAAAAAGATCGCATGACGAACACGTCATCCGACACGGGGAACTCAAGGAAAGGACACCATGGACAACCGAAGTACCAGACGGTGGCTAACGAATGAACTGTTGCCTCGTCGCTTGAATCTAGGCGCGTTTATACGGGGGATTGCCGCCAGCGTCAAGATGGGGACGGCCCCATGCCCCTGCCGGCCGCGCGCGTCCCGGGACTGGCTCGCAGCGTGCGCGTCGTGGGATCATCACGCCTTTTGCATGTTGCTTATTCGTGCCCGCCGCGACGGCGCCGGGCCGCGCGGTACAGAGTACGCTTGCCGCCAGGGCGGCCGTGGGCGGCGCCACGCCCAGCCCTACCCGTCACCGGTACTGACCCACAGGTTGCCGTTGCCGCGGACACGATAAGACACCAGGAGACCATTCATGTCGATGCCGGATCCCGCTTCCAAGCCGGGCACATCCACCCCCGCAGCGCCCCACGCCGCGCCGTCGCTGCTCGAGCGGGTATTCAGGCTGCGCGAGCACCATACCGATGTCCGTACCGAGATCCTGGCCGGCATCACCACGTTCCTGACGATGGCGTACATCATCTTCGTCAATCCCTCCATCCTTGGCGATGCGGGCATGCCGAAGGACGCGGTGTTCGTTGCCACCTGCGTGGCCGCGGCGATCGGCACGCTGATCATGGGCTTCTACGCCAACTATCCGATCGCGATGGCGCCCGGCATGGGCCTGAACGCGTATTTTGCGTACACGGTGGTCAAGGGCATGGGCTTCCCGTGGGAAGCGGCGCTGGGCGCGGTCTTTATCTCCGGCTGCCTGTTCCTGCTGGTGACGCTGTTCCGCGTGCGCGAAATGATTGTCAATGGCATCCCGCATTCGATTCGCGTGGCCATCACCGCGGGCATCGGCCTGTTCCTGGCCATCGTTGCGCTGAAGAACGCCGGCATCGTCACCGCGAGCCCGGCCACGCTGGTGACCATCGGTGACCTGCACCAGCCTGCGGCGGTGCTCGCGATCGTCGGCTTCTTCGTGATCGTGGCGCTGGACCACCTGCGTGTGAAGGGTGCCATCCTGATCGGCATCCTGCTCACCACGCTGCTGAGTTTCGCCTTTGCCGGCAACACTTTCCACGGTGTCTTTTCCGCGCCGCCGTCGCTGAGCCCGACGCTGTTCAAGCTCGACATCACCGCGGCCTTGTCGATCGGCATCATCAACGTGGTGCTGGTGTTCTTCCTGGTGGAGCTGTTCGATGCGACCGGCACGCTGATGGGGGTGGCCAACCGCGCGGGCCTGCTCAAGGCCGGCAAGATGGACCGGCTCAACAAGGCGCTGATGGCCGACAGCACCGCCATCATGGCGGGCTCGTTTCTGGGCACGTCGTCCACCACCGCGTATATCGAAAGCGCCTCGGGCGTGCAGGCAGGCGGACGTACCGGCCTGACCGCAGTGACGGTGGCCGTGCTGTTTCTCGCGGCGCTGTTCATTGCGCCGCTGGCGGGAACGGTGCCGGCCTATGCCACCGCGCCGGCGCTGCTGTATGTGTCGTGCCTGATGTTGCGCGAGCTGCTGGAAATCGACTGGAACGACGTCACCGAGGTGGTGCCCGCGGTGATGACGGCGCTGGGCATGCCATTTACCTATTCGGTCGCCAATGGCGTGGCGTTCGGCTTTATCAGCTATGCGGCGCTGAAGCTGCTGACCGGTCGCGCACGCAGCGTGCCGGTGATGGTGTGGATCATTGCCGCCGTGTTCATCTTCAAGTTCTATTACCTTCCGGGGCACTGAACGGCACGCGCCGGAGCAACGACAAGTCTCTTCGGCAGGGCGGCCCCAGGGCCGCCTTTTTTTGCCGTGATGGCACGCAGCGCAGTCCGCGCAAAGCCGCTGCGTACCCGTTTCTGCGCGCGCCCGATGCGGCGGGGCTGGCGAAGCGTACCCGATTCTGCGTGCAGGCCGCGGCAGCGTTTCAGAGCTCCGGCAGAGTCATGTCCCTGCCGCGGTGGGGTGTCGGAGCGTACCCGTTTCTGCGTAGTATGTCCGCGTCGTAGGCGCGCGCAGGAGCGCATAGAAGCGCGCTGCGGCGTGCCGCTGCCAGCGCTTTCGCGTGTGTGCGCGAGGGCTCATACCAATGGATGAGATTGGCTGTAAGTCACCCACACGGGGCTGGACAAACCGCCGCAAATGCACTGAACTATAGGCGTGGCAAAGAGGGGCGCGGCAAGCGCCCCTTCTTGACTCCGGTGTATGCGGCACGGTGCCGGAGCCACGCCGGAAGCGCGTCGGCGCAATGCGCCAGGACGGCAGCGCTTTCGCGACAGAGACCGTCAATATCAATGACGGCGCCGTCCACAATCCGGGAGCGTGCGGACAACATGCGCGCCACGCAGGCAAGAAAATTCCAAGACTGAAAAGTGGTAAACGTAGACGTGCAGTGCCGGGGGATGTTGTTCAACGGGGATAATCATGACCGCAGGAGAGATCCGGCGACCCGTCATCGGGCCTGTCAGGGAGTCCAGTAACCGATCCATCCGATCTATGCGTACAGCCTGGGCTGCCGTGGGGGAGGCCGCAGGTGAAGTGCCAGCCAAACGGGTCGCGAGCGACGCTGTCACCGCGGAGATCGACGCCCTGCTTGCCGAAGACAGCGAACTCAGCGACAGCGCCCGTGCGGCGGTGTCCAACTTGCTGCGTCGCCATCGGCTGCTCGAAGGGGAACTGGCGCGCCAGCGCTCGCTGCTGCAGGAATGGATCCTCAGCCAGCTGACCTACAAGACGCTCTACTACCAATACTCCGGCCAGTCGCCGCAGGCGCCTCGCGTGGAGTTGATGCGCGAGAAGGAGGCCGTGCGGCGGCGCATCCGCGAACAGCTTCAGGCAGGGGCGGATTACCTCGCCACGCCTGACGAGGCTACTCGCAGTCTGTCCAGCTCGTGACACCGACGTCGACCGCGGGCCCATGCCCGCAGCCAGTTCAGCCCCACCGTCCGCCACGGACGCGCGCCGCTGCCGCGGCCACGGGTGCCGGCACCAAGAACAAGCCTAACGTCCGGGAGATCGTGATGGACCGACTGTGCAAGGCGCCACGCACTGCACAGCTCGTGGTCGTGTCGCGTCATGAAGATTTTGGTTTCGACCCGTCCGTGATCGGCACGGAATGGGAAATCCGCCGCGTCGCGCAAGTGCGCGACGCCGAGCGCGCGGTGCGCGCCTGCCCGCCCACTGCCGGCGTGATCGACCTGCAGTCCGACTACAGCGAGGCCGAGTTCACGCAGCTGGAACAGGCGCTGCAGTACCTGCATATCACCTGGGTGGCGATCACCTCCGATGCGATGCTGGCCAACGAGCGCGTACGGCGGATGATCCGCGACTATTGCGTCGACTACGTGCGCCTGCCATTCGCGATGCCCGAGCTGCTGTACACGCTGCGGCATGCGCGCGGCATGGCGTCGCTGCACGGCACGCGCCCGCAGGAAACCGCGTCGCGCGGCACCATGATCGGTGAATGTGCGGCGATGCGCGCGATGTTCCGCTCGCTCGCCAAGGTCGCGCACAACGAAGCGCCGGTGTTTATCTCGGGCGAGTCCGGCACCGGCAAGGAGCTGGCCGCGCAGGCGATCCACGATGCCTCGAGCCGGCGCAAGGGCCCGTTCATTGCCATCAACTGCGGCGCCATTCCCTCGCACCTGGTGCAGTCAGAGCTGTTCGGCTATGAAAAGGGCGCGTTTACCGGCGCCAACCAGCGCAAGATCGGCTGGATCGAGCAGGCCCAGGGCGGCACGCTGTTTCTTGACGAAATCGGCGACCTGCCGCTGGAAAGCCAGGTGGCGCTGCTGCGCTTCCTGCAGCAGGGCACGATCACGCGGCTGGGCGGCCACCAGTCGATCCCGCTCAACCTGCGCATCATCTCGGCCACGCACGTGGACCTGGTCGCGGCGCAGGGCGACGGGCGTTTCCGTTCGGACCTGTTCCACCGGCTGTGCGTGCTGACGTTGTCGATCCCGGCGCTGCGCGAGCGCGGCGAGGACATCCTGCTGCTGGCCAATGCGGTGCTGGCCGAGCATGGCCACGAGGCGCACCGTCGCATCCGCGGGTTCTCCGCGTGCGCGACACAGGCGATGATGCAGTACGCCTGGCCGGGCAATGTGCGCGAACTGATCAACCGCGTGCGCCGCGCCATCGTGATGACCGACAACCGCAAGATCACCGCCGAGGACCTGCAGCTGCACAACGGCGCCGAGCTGCCGCGCAAGACCCTCGATGCGATCCGCGAAGAGGCCGAGCGTGAAGCGATCCGTACCGTGATGGCCAGCCACGGCTTTCACGTGGTGCCGGCCGCGCGCGAGCTCAACGTGTCGCGCGTGACCCTCTACCGGCTCATGCACAAGCACAACATCCGTGTGGAGAGCCACGCCTCGGCAGGGGAATAGCGGCAGTCAGGGGGCATTCAGCAGCTGCGGTCGCGTGTCGGTTGCCGGCACGGCCAGTACCGCGGCCAGTAACACGGCCAGCACAGGCGCCAGCGGGAAAGGGGAACCGGCGACGTCCGCTCGCCGGTTCCACCTTTCCCCGTGCCGGCCGGCACGTCAGCGCACCACTCGCGGGGGCCTGGCGGCCCACTTCCCGTCCGCGAACCCGCCCGCGAACCCGCCGCCGGACGCGTGCGCGGGCGCGGTGGCGAGGTTCATGCTGATCTTGCCGCGCGCGCGCCGCGGCGGCTCGCAGGCATCCTGCGAAGGCCACGGCACGATGTCGCGGCGGCGCTGGCCGTCGCGTGCATGCCGCGCGGGCGGCGCCAGCGCTTCGCTGCCCGTCGTGTCCGGATCCAGCCGCAGTTCCCCCCAGGCCCAGCCGAAGCCGCGCACATAGACGTCATGACTGACCGCGGCGTGGCTGTTCGCGTGGTCGGCGTCGGGGCGGTCGAACCACGCGTAGCTGGCCGCCGCCGCGCTGCCCGAGCCAATCGCCAGCGCCGTGGCGAGCATTGCAGCTTTCATGGTCGGCATCTCCCTGTGGAAAAAAAGTGCCCGCCGGGGGACGGAACACTAATCCGTGCGGTTACGCTGGCTCGCGTGCCCGCCTGTTGTGCTGGGCCGTCATGCGCGCCGCTTGCCCGCGTGCCGGCGGCATGCCGGACTGGCCTGCGCCGGTCTGCGGATCGCCACGCAAGCCATGCCGTGCGCGCTGCGCGCGACTTGCTCGCGCGCGCGCGGATAGGGCAGCAGCGGCGCCGACACCAGGTCCATCTCTGACGGCGGCGGACCGGCCAGGCGGTATGCGCGCCGGCGCGCCGTCATGCGGGAAGGCGGGTGACGCATGTGGTGATCTCCAGCGCGCAAGGACGGGTTTGACGGAACTGGCGCAGGCCTGCACTGTGCGCCCTGGCCAAGTCAGAGCGACAAGTGTGCCAAGGGCCGCAAACGCTTGTGCCACGCGGCTTTGCGAGACAGATCGCAGTACCCGGGCGCCACTGCGCGGCGGCGCTGGACCAATTGGTTGCGCCACTGCAACGCGTTGCGCCGACGCCGTGGCGGCGCAGGCATGGCGCTGGCGTCCGCCGGCGCGCACTGGCCGGCGGCTTGCCGTGCGCCCGACGCGTGGCGCCACGGCCTCGCAGCCGTTGCACGGTTGAAACTGGCCTTACATCAGTCATGCACGCGAGTAACCGCGATGCATCGCGTCACCATGACGCTACGGTGCGTGGCCACGCAGAAACGGGTACGCGCCGGGGGCGGCGCGCGCGGTCAACGGGGCTGGCCCGAGGTGCCAGAGGGGTTGGCAGGGCTGGACGGTGTCGCAGCGGGCGCTGCCGAGGGCACGGCGCCCGAGGCGGTGCCGGAGATGGGCTTGGGGCCGGGCTGGCTGCGCTCGCAGCCGGCGCAGCCGAGCACGGCGATGATTGCCAGCACGGCCGCCGGACGTGTGCGGAGGTTGCAGGTCACGGGTGCCTCCTTGCGCCGGCGCGCGGGCAACGGATGCGCCGGCAGGTATGCCTGGTCTTACTGTAGCAGGTCGCCTGTGCCGCGCCGCGCCAGGCGCGTCTTGGGCAAGCGGCGCGATGCGCAGTATGATGAACGCAGCGCCCGCCGCGCGGGCAGGCGCAATCCATCCGCGGTCCCGCGCCGGATCGCGCCAGCACCAGGCCGTGACTGACAAGACCGAACCTTCCTCCTCGTCTGCCGCCGAAGGCGTGCCGCCGCCGCGCCGGCACCGCCCGCACTGGCTGCCCGACCGCCATACCGGGGCGCGCACGCTGCGCGTCGTGTCCGCCGCGATCACGTCGTGGTTCGCGCACCGCGCCGCCAGCAAGGGCGCGGCGCTGTCCTTCTACATGCTGTTCTCGCTGGCGCCGATCCTGGTGCTGGTGATCTCGATCGCCGGTTTGTTCTTCGGCGCCGAGGCGGCACGCGGCGAGATCTTCGCGCAGCTCGAAGGGCTGGTCGGCGACCAGGGCGCCGCCGCCATCGAGGGCATCCTGGCCGCGACGCACCGCGCCGGCGGCAGCGGCATGGCGGCGCTGATCGCGACCGGCATCCTGTTCGTCGGCGCCACCAGTGCCTTTGCCGAACTCAAAAGCAGCCTGGACGACATCTGGCACGTGCCGGTGCCCGACACTGCCGGCTGGCGCCAGTTGCTGCGCACGCGCCTGTTGTCGTTCAGCCTGGTGCTGGTGCTGGCCTTCATGCTGCTGGTGTCGTTGATCGTCAATGCGGCGCTGGCGGTGGTGGAGCGCATCTGGGGCCAGCTGTGGACGCAATCGTGGTTTGCGCCGGTGGCCGAAGTCATCTCCTCGCTGTTTTCGTTCGCGGTGGTGACCGCGCTGTTCGCGGTGATCTTCAAGATGCTGCCCAATGCGCGTATCGCCTGGCGCGACGTCACCATGGGCGCGGTCATCACCGCGCTGCTGTTCTCGATCGGCAAGCGGCTGATCGGGCTGTACCTGGGCAACAGCGCGGTGGCCTCGTCCTATGGCGCCGCCGGGTCGGTGGTGGCGCTGATGCTGTGGGTGTATTACTCGGCACAGATCTTTTTCTTCGGCGCCGAGCTGACGCGCCAGTACGCGCTGCAGTTCGGCAGCCTGCGGGGCAAGCCGGCGGACAAGCTGGCCGGGTAGCGGCAGCGCCGGAGCGGGGCGCGGGCCCGGCGGGCGGCAACGCAAATCCCGTAGCGGCGCCCAAACCGGTAAAATAACGCCCCATTCCCTTCGCGTGCCCGCAGGGCCCGGCCCTGCGGCCGCCCGCGGCGCTGCCGGCCCTGGTTCCGGCCACCGCCGGGCCATCCCAATATTTCCCAGTCTGATTCCGCTGCCGTGAGCTCGCTCGTTCCTGAAATTGCGCGTCGTCGCACCTTCGCCATCATCTCCCACCCCGACGCGGGCAAGACCACCCTGACCGAAAAGCTGCTGTGGTTCGGCGGCGCGATCCAGGTCGCGGGCGAAGTGCGTGCGCGCAAGGCCGACCGCCATGCCACCTCGGACTGGATGGAGCTGGAAAAGCAGCGCGGCATTTCGGTGACGTCGTCGGTGATGCAGTTCCCGTATCGCCGCGACAGCGCGGATGGCAAGGCGCAGGAGAACATCGTCAACCTGCTCGACACCCCGGGCCACGAGGACTTCTCCGAAGACACCTACCGCACGCTGACAGCGGTGGACTCGGCGGTGATGGTGATCGACTCGGTCAACGGCGTCGAAGCGCAGACCATCAAGCTGCTGAACGTCTGCCGGCTGCGCGACACCCCCATCCTGACCTTCATCAACAAGCTCGACCGCGAAGGCCGCTCGCCGATCGAACTGCTCGATGAAATCGAGGACGTGCTGCAGATCCAGTGCGCGCCGATGACGTGGCCGATCGGCATGGGCAAGGCCTTCCGCGGCGTGTACCACCTGATCGACGACAAGGTGCAGCTGTTCGACCCGCACGGCGACAAGGGCACGTCGGCGATCCTGGACGGCCTGGACAATCCGGAGCTGGACCGCATGCTCGGCAGCCAGGCCGAAGAACTGCGCATCGAGATCGAGCTGGTGCGCGGGGCCTCGCACACCTTCGACAAGGAGGCCTTCCTCAACGGCAAGCAGACGCCCGTGTACTTCGGCTCTGCCATCAACAACTTCGGCGTGCAGTCGCTGCTGGATGCGCTGTGCGAGCTGTCGCCGCCGCCGCTGGCGCGCAATACGGATTCGCGCGTGGTCGAGCCGCAGGAGCCGAAGTTCACCGGCTTCGTGTTCAAGATCCAGGCCAATATGGATCCGCGCCACCGCGACCGCATTGCCTTCGTGCGGGTGTGCTCGGGCCGCTTCGAGCGCGGCATGAAGCTGCTGCACGTGTCGGCGGGCAAGACCGTGGCGATCAACAACGCCATCACCTTCATGGCGCAGGACCGCAACACCACCGAAGAGGCCTACGCCGGCGACATCATCGGCGTGCCCAACCACGGCACCATCCGTCTGGGCGATGTCTTTACCGAGGGCGAGCCGCTCAAGTTCACCGGCATCCCGTCGTTCGCGCCGGAATTCTTCCGCCGCGCGCGCCTGAACAACCCGCTCAAGGTCAAGCAGCTGCAGAAGGGCTTGCAGCAGCTGGCCGAAGAAGGCGCCACGCAGATGTTCCGCCCGCTCGCCTCCAACGACCTGGTGCTGGGTGCCGTGGGCATCCTGCAGTTCGACGTGGTGGCGCACCGGCTCGAGCATGAGTACGGCGTCGACGCCATCTTCGAATCGCATGAATGCGCCACCGCGCGCTGGCTCAAGGGCACGCCGGCGGAGATCGAGAAGCTGATTGCCAAGGCCGGGCACAACGTGGCGCTGGACGGTGCCGGCGACCATGTCTACCTGGCGCCGAGCATGGTCAACCTGCGGCTGACGCAGGAACGGTTCCCGGAGCTGCAGTTCCTGGAGACGCGCGAGATCGTCTGAGCGCGCACCAAAGCTCCAAAAGCAAAACGGCTCGCAGTTGCGAGCCGTTTTGCTATCAGAAGGGGGGCGCCCCGTCAGCCTGATGTCGCCTCAATACGCCAGCGACGCCTGGATATAGAACGTCCGCGGCATGCCCACATACTTGCCGGCATTGTTGTCGGTCGAGCGCGTGAAATAGCGCTTGTCGAATACGTTCTTCACGCCCACCGCCACCTTCAGGTTCTGCGCCGCCTTGCCGAAGTCATAGCCCACGCGCAGGTTCATCAGCGCATAGCCCGGGATATCGCCCAGCGCGCCGTTGGCGCTTTCCGCGGTCTGGTAGGTGGTCGAATTGCTCGGGTCGCCCGGCGAATGCTGCTTGGACTGCGCAAAGCCATCAACATTGAACGACCAGCGGTTGCGCGCGTAGCGCATGCCCACCGTGGCCACATGGCGCGAATAGAACGGCAGGTCGCGCCCGGCGAAGTTGCCCTGGTTGTAGGTCGCTTCGGTGTAGGTATAGGTGGCGTAGGCCGACAGGCCCATCAGCGACTTGTCGAGCGCCCCGAAGTCATAGCGCAGCGACGATTCCACGCCGCGATGGGTGGTGGCGCCGAGGTTGGTCCATGCATCCGGCGCACCGCCGGTGCCGCCGCGCAGCTGCAGCTCGTCGTCGAAGTCGATGTTGAACAGCGTTAGCTCGCCGCCCCAGCCATTGGCGTTGAAGTGCGTGCCGATCTCGTAGGTCTTGGCCTTCTCCGGCGTCAGGCCATTGGTGGTCTGCGCGATCTGGAAATACTGCAGCGGACCGAACGAGACGCCGGCGTTGGCGAACAGTTTCCACTGGTCGCTGACGTGGTACATCACCGCCAGCGACGGCAGCGGCTCGTTGGACGACACGTCGCGGCGCACATTGGTAAAGCGGTCGGTCACGTTCGAGCGGATAAACTCATAGCGCAGGCCCGGCGTGATGGTCCAGTTGCCGACGTTGATGGTGTCGTCGATATAGACCGCGTTGGCGGTGGTGCCGCCGGTGCGCCACTGGTAGACCGGCGAGGGCAGGGTGGTGGCATCGACCGAACCCGGCACGTAGTACGCGGTGCGCGATGCCTGCTCGTCGCTGGCTTCGCGCAGGAAGCGGTAGCCGACGCTGACTTCATGGCTCATGCTTTCGCCGCGGAACAGCTGCGAGTAGCGCGGCTCGATCGCAAAGGTGTGGTAGTTGCGCGGCGCCGCGGTCAGGCGGCGCCGGCCGGCCTGCGCGCCGCTGCCTTCCTGCTCGATATTGCTGCCGCGGAAGCTGTCGGTGTAGTACGTCAGCACCTCGAACTTGCGGTCCGCGTCGTTGTGGCTGTATTTCAGGCTGAAGTCGTGGCGCCGTCCGCTGAAGTTGTCGTAGGGACGCACCGACTGGAATGGGTCGGCGGCATACTGCGCCGGCGTCAGGCCGCCGGGCATGCCGGCCGTGCCTTCGTAGTAGTGGAACGCGGCGCTCAGCGAGTCGGTCTTCGAGATCCGGTACGCGCCCTTGAGCAGCAGGTCGTCGATATTGACGTGGTCGTTGCTGGCGCGGTAGCCGTTGCCGTGGATGCCCGAGTACAGCAGCGCGCCGCCCAGCCCCTGCTCGTTGGTGCCGCCGATGAATGCGGTCGGGTTGGTCTTGACGTTGCCGCCGTGGCTGTAGATGTCGGTCGAGATCGAGGCATCCGCGGCGAAGGTGGTGGGGATCGGGCGCGTCACGAAGTTGATGATGCCGCCCACGTTCTGCGGGCCGTAGCGCACCGAGCCCGCGCCGCGCACCACGTCGATGGTCTCGAGGTTGCCCAGCGACAGCGGCGCCATCGACAATTGCGGCTGGCCGTAGGGTGCCACCGCCAGCGGGACCCCATCCATCAGGATGGTCGAGCGCGGCGACAGCCGCGAAGCCAGCCCGCGCACGCCCACGTTCAGCGAGACGTCGCTGCCGCCGGTGCCGTTGTTCTCCTGCACTTGCACGCCCGGAATGCGGCGCAGCACTTCCCGCACATTATTGGCGCCGGCTTCAGCGAAGGTCTCGCGGTCGACGATGGTACGCGCGCCCGGGTGCTCCAGCACCTTGGCCTCGTTGGCGTTTTCCAGCCAGTTGCCGACCACGGTGACCGGGTTCAGCGTGGCTTCGGGATTGGCGGTGGAAGTGGCGGAAGCCGGTTCCGCGGCGTTGGCCGGCAGGGCGGCGAGCTGGGCAAACAGCAGGGCGGCGCCGATGGCACCCCCGGTCAGGCGGAAAGCGGGCTGCAAGGTGAGGTTCCTGGGAGAGCGGCGCGTCCCGCTGTGCCGGAAGCGGTGGTCCGGACGGTCGCGCCAATGGGCGGCGATTATAAATGCGAGTGATTCTCAAAGGCGAGTAGAGCAGCATCCCGCTACACCCCGGTGTCGCGCCTCTGCATCATTGTGCGGACAAGAAAGCAAAATTCGCGCTCGATTCCGCACATTTCGAGGATTGCGTGTGCATGCGTCGGCATCTGCATGCAGCAATTAAGTACACGCTTTAGAATCTGCCCTTTGCGCATGGCGAACCCGCTTCCCGTGCGCAAGCTCCGCCCCCCTTCCTGCCCCATCCATGTCTTCCCCTGCCACCGTTCCGGCCGCCGAGCCGGACAGCGTCTTCCGTGATTCCGTCTTTCGCCGCTATTGGTTCGCGCGGCTCTGCACCACCATCGGCTACCAGATCTTTACCGTGGCGGTGGGCTGGCAGATGTACGACCTGACGCGCGACCCGCTGATGCTGGGCATGGTCGGGCTGGTGCAGTTCCTGCCGTCGGTGGCGCTGATCCTGATGTCGGGCCACGTGGCGGACCGCTTCGACCGGCGCCGCATCGTGCGCACCTGCCAGTCGATCGAGGCGCTGCTGGCCGCCGGCATGGCCGCCGCCAGCCTGGGCGGCTGGATCGACAGCCATCACATCTTTGTTTTCGTCGCGCTGATCGGCGCCACGCGCGCGTTCGAGAACCCGACGCTGCAGGCGTTGTTGCCCAGCGTCGTCACGCCGCGCCAGTTGCCGCGCGCGGTGGCGCTGGCCAGTTCGGCGGGGCAGGCCGCCATCATCATCGGCCCGGCCATCGGCGGCTTTGCCTATGTGGCGGGCCCGGGCGTGGTGTACACGCTGAGCGCGACCCTGTTTGCCATCGCCGCGGTGCTGGTGGGCGGCATCACGCTGCGCCAGGCGGCGCAGCGGCTGACCGCGCCGGTCAGCGTGCGCACCGTCTTTGCCGGTTTCGCCTATATCCGCGGCCGCCCGGTGCTGCTGGGCGCGATCTCGCTGGATATGGTCGCGGTGCTGCTGGGCGGCGCCGCGGCGCTGTTGCCGATCTACGCGCGCGACATCCTGCATACCGGACCGTGGGGGCTGGGACTGCTGCGCTCGTCCCCGGCCATCGGTGCGCTGGCGATGGCGCTGTGGCTGGCGCGCCATCCGCTGAACCGGCGCGCCGGACGCGTGATGTTCGCCGCGGTGGCGGTGTTCGGCGTCGCCACGGTGGTGTTCGGGGTCTCGACCTGGCTGCCGCTGTCGATGGCGGCACTGGTGGTGCTGGGCGCTTCCGACATGATCAGCGTGGTGGTGCGCTCCACGCTGGTCCAGCTCGATACGCCCGACGACATGCGCGGGCGCGTCGGCGCCGTCAATTCGGTGTTCATCGGCGCTTCCAACCAGTTGGGCGAGTTCGAGTCAGGCGTCACCGCCGCGCTGTTCGGCCCGGTGGGCGCGGTGGTCCTGGGCGGTGTCGGCACGCTGCTGGTGGTGGCGGTGTGGATGCGCTTGTTCCCGGCGCTGGCGGCGCGCGACAAGCTGCATGAACAGCCCGCGTGAATCGACGTGCAGGGCGGCATGGCGACAGCCGGGCGTACCCGATTCTGCGTGCGCGGCGGTGGTGCTGCCGGCGGTATAGTGATGCCTCGCGCGCCGACTTTCGTCGCTGAAAGTCGTGCCGATCATCGCTGCCCGCAGCCCACCACGCCTTGCGCCACATGACCTTGCCGACCGATCCGCTCCAGCGCCACGCGGTGTTCGCCGCGCTCAGCGGCTCGCGCGCTTCGCTGGAGCGCGCCGCGGCGCTGGGCGACGGCCTGGGCGTGGCGCTGTGGCGCAACCGGAACGACAGCACCGGCTATGCGCGGCCCGGTCACCACACCATGTCGGTCTACCTGCAGGGCGGCCACGCCACCTACCGCCGCGACCAGCCCGGCAACAAGGGCGCCCCGGGCAGGCTGTGCCTGTTGCCGGCCGACCATGAGTCGCGCTGGCATGTCGGCGGCCCGCAGCGCTTCCTGCATCTGTATTTCCGTCCCGAAACCCTGGCCTGGCACTGCGTGCGCCTGCTCGACCGCGAACCGCGCTCGGTGGCCTTGCGCGACCTGACCTTTGCCGACGATCCGCGTCTGCATGCCGTGAGCCAGCAGCTTGCAGCGCTGGACTGGCAGTTGCCCGAGGCCCGCATGGCCGGCAATGCGCTGGCGCACGAGGCGGTCAGCCACCTGGTACTGACCCACGCCGGCCGCGCCGCCCCGACCGACTGGCGCGGTGGCTTGTCGGCGCAGGCGCGGCGGACCGTGCGCGACTGGATCGAAAGCCATCCCGAAAGCAACCCGACGCTGGGCGAACTGGCGGCCATGGTGGGGTTGTCGGAATTCCACTTCGCGCGCATGTTCCGGGTGTCGTTCGGCATGCCGCCGCATGCGTGGGTGTTGCTGACCCGCCTCGAGCGCGCGCAACGGCTGCTGGCCGATCCGCGCCGCCCGCTGCATGAAGTCGCCGCCCGCGCCGGGTTTGCCTCGGCCAGCCACCTGAGCCGGCGTTTCCAGGCCGCCTTCGGCGTGACACCCGGCGCCTGGCGCGCGGGCGCGTAGCTCTTACGCGGTTCCGGGCAATCCGGCGCCAGCCGTTGCAGCGCAAGGCCTGGCGCCCACGCCTCTTGGATTTTGCGCCAGGTCCCGGGAACCCCCTCCCGCTTCGTTTGTCCCCTCCTATGTGCCGTGTTTTCGGCTTTGTCGGTGATCGTCTGACATCGTGCATTCAATACGCATTAATTTGTCAAACGCGAACCTCTGTTCAGGGTTCCGGCAAATCCTCCCGAGCATTGCCACGGCACGCAGAAACGGGTACGCATCGCCGCCCCGAGGCCAGCACCGTCGACAACCCTGACAACAACCGCAAACGGAGCCGCTCCCATGGATCTCAACTTTATCGATGCCGACCAGCTTGAGGCGGGCTGGTCCTATCTGGTCCGCTTCGCCATCAACCAGGGCATGAACTGCCTGGCGGCCATCCTGATCCTGATGATCGGCTGGTGGCTGTCGGGCCGCGTTGGCACCGCGGCACGGGGCGCGCTCAGCCGCACCCATGTCGATGCCACCATGCGCCCGCTACTGGCCAATGCGCTGCAGTGGATGGTGCGCGTGCTGACCATCGTGCTGGTGCTGTCGCAGTTCGGCGTGCAGACCGCCAGCATCATCGCCATGCTGGGCGCCGCCGGCCTGGCGATCGGGCTGGCGCTGCAGGGCACGCTGCAGAACATTGCCGCCGGCATCATGCTGGTGCTGCTGCGCCCGTTTCGCGTGGGCCAGTACATCGACGCGCAGGGCGTGGCCGGCACCGTGCGCGAGACCGGGCTCTTCATGACCGAGCTGACCACCTTCGATGGCGTCTGCCTGCGCGTGCCCAACGGCAAGCTGTGGGGCAGCGCCATCACCAACTACAGCGAGAACGCGACGCGGCGCGCCGACATCGAGGCCACGGTGACCTTCGACAGCGACGTGCAGCGCAGCCTGGAAGCACTGCGGGCGATGCTGGCGCGCGAGCCGCGGCTGCTGGCCGAGCCCGCCGCCGAAACCATGGTGGTCAACTACACCCAGCAGGGCATTACGCTGAACGTGCGCTACTGGACCTCGAACGACGATTACTGGAACGTGCGCTTCGCCTTCTACGAGCGCATCAAGCAGGTGCTCGAGCAAGCCGGCAGCAAGCTGGCGGTGCCGATCCAGGAGCTGCACGTGCCGGGCGCGGCGTCGGTGCCGGGCGTGGTGAAGGTGGCCGACAGCGCGCCGTCGGCCGCGCCGCGGCCGGCCGGGCCGTCGCACCAGCCGACGCGCCAGCCCGCGCGGCAACCGGGCTAGCCGCGCGCGCCCTGCGCCTCGCCCTCTTCCGAGAACAGCGTGCAGGCGCCGCTTTCGGCCGTGCTGACCTGGCGGCGGAAGGTCGCGAACAGGTCGCGGCCGACGCCATGGCGATTGGCGCTCAGGTCCGGGCGCGCCGGCGTGCGCGCCTGCCATTCGTTGTCGGGCACCAGCACGTCGAGCGTGCCCGCGGTCGCGTCGACGCGCATCATGTCGCCGCTGCGCACGCGCGCGATCGCGCCGCCGCGCAGCGCTTCCGGGCAGACATGGATGGCAGCCGGGACCTTGCCCGATGCGCCCGACATGCGTCCGTCGGTGACCAGCGCCACGTGGAAGCCGCGGTCCTGGAGCACCGTCAGCGTGGGCGTGAGCTTGTGCAGCTCCGGCATGCCGCACGAGGCGGGGCCCTGCCACGGCAGCACCGCAACGAAGTCGCGCTCCAGCTCGCCGCGCTTGAAGGCGTGCAGCACATCGTCCTGATGCTCGAACACGATCGCCGGCGCCTGCACCACCCGGTGCTCGGGCTTGACCGCGGAGGTCTTGATCACCGCGCGGCCGAGCCTGCCGTCGAGCAGTTTGATGCCGCCGTCCGGGGCAAAGGGCGCGTCGGCGGCGCGCACGATGCTGTCATCGAGCGGCGCGGCCGGGCCATCGATCCACGTCAGCTGGCCGTCGCGCAGCACGGGCTCGCGCGTGTAGTCCTGCAGGCCGCGGCCGACGATGGTCGTGACATCGTCGTGCAGCAGGCCGAGTGCGAGCAGGCCGCGGATCACCACCGCCAGCCCGCCGGCGGCCTGGAACTGGTTCACGTCGGCCTTGCCGTTCGGGTACACGCGCGCCAGCAGCGGCACCACCGCCGACAGTTCGTCGAAATCGTCCCAGCTCAGCACGATGCCGGCCACGCGCGCCATCGCGATCAGGTGCAGCGTATGGTTGGTCGAGCCGCCGGTGGCCAGCAGCCCGACGATGCCGTTGACGAAGGCGCGCTCGTCCAGCACCTCGGCCACCGGCGTATAGCGCTCGCCGCCGTGCACCAGCCTCAGCGCCTGGCGCGCGGCCTCGCGCGTGAGCGCTTCGCGCAGCGGCGTGTTGGGATTGACGAAGGCCGTGCCCGGCAGATGCAGGCCCATCATCTCCATCAGCATCTGGTTGGAGTTGGCGGTGCCGTAGAAGGTGCAGGTGCCGGGGCCGTGGTAGGAACGGGTTTCGGCCTCGAGCAGCTCCTTGCGGCCGATCTTGCCTTCGGCGTAGAGCTGCCGCGTGTGCGCCTTCTCGTCGTTGCTGATGCCGGTGGTCATCGGCCCGCCGGGCACGAACACCGCGGGCAGGTGGCCGAAGGACAGCGCGCCCATCACCAGGCCGGGCACGATCTTGTCGCACACGCCCAGGTACAGCGCGCCATCGAACATCTGGTGCGACAGCGCCACCGCCGTGGCCAGCGCGATCACGTCGCGCGAGAACAGCGACAGGTCCATGCCGTCCTGGCCCTGCGTGACGCCGTCGCACATCGCCGGCGTGCCGCCGGCAAACTGCGCGGTGCCGCCGGCTTCGAGCGCGGCTTCCTTGAGCCATTGCGGAAACGCCGCCAGGGGCTGGTGCGCGGACAGCATGTCGTTGTAGGCCGAGACGATGGCCAGGTTGGGCCGCTCGTCGGCCTTCAGCCGGATCTTGGCGGCGTCCGGCATGGCGGCCACCGCGTGGGCGAGGTTGGTACAGGAAAGCTGCGCGCGTTCGACCTTCTGCCCGGCCATGGCGCGGGTGCGGTCAAGATACGCCTGGCGCGAGGCGGTGCTGCGGGAGACGATGCGGGCGGTGACCCGCTCGAGCACTGGATGACGTGGCATGGGGTTCTCCTGCGGGGGAGCTTTCAGCCTAGCGCACTTTGCCGGGCCCTGCACGGCGCAGGGCGGTCGGTGGCCGGCCCGCGGCCAACGCGAACCACGCAGAAACGGGTACGCTTGCCTCGCCAAGCCGTAGCGACTCACGTAAACTGGCCGCTACCCGGCCGGCCATCGCGCGCCGGCCGCGACAACTCGAATCCTCAAGGAGCGCAGGGTGAGCATGCCTGATTTCGACATGGTGCTGTTCGGCGGCACCGGCGACCTGGCGCGGCGCAAGCTGTTGCCGTCCCTGTTCGATGCGCACCACGCGGGGCTGCTGCATCCGGCCGCACGCATTCTCGCCACCGGCAGCCAGCCGATGTCGAGCGCGGACTACATCGCCTCGCTGGAACAGAGCGTGCGGCCCGCGCTGGCCCATGCGCCGCCCGAGTCATGGGACAGGTTCTGCGCACGCATCCTCTACGTGCAGGCCGATGCACGCGTGCCGGCGCATTTCGATGCGCTGGCCGAGCAGCTGCTGTCGCGCAAGCCCGAGGTGGTGGTGTGCTATCTCGCCACCGCGCCGCACCTGTTCGTGTCGATCTGCGAGCAGCTGGCGCGCACCGGCCTGAACACGCGCCACGCGCCCAACGTGCGCATCGTGCTGGAAAAGCCGCTGGGCCATGACCTGGAATCGAACGAGGCCATCAACTCCGCGGTGGCGAAATTCTTTGCCGAAGAGCAGATCTACCGCATCGACCATTACCTGGGCAAGGAGTCGGTGCAGAACCTGATGGCGATCCGCTTCGGCAACGCGCTGTTCGAGCCGCTGTGGCGCCGCGAGTGGGTGCAGGACGTGCAGATCACCATCGCCGAAGAACTGGGCGTGGAAACGCGCGGCGACTTCTACGACCGCACCGGCGCGCTGCGCGACATGGTGCAGAACCACCTGCTGCAGCTGCTGTGCATGGTGGCGATGGAGCCCCCGGCCAGCCTCAGCGAAGACGCCATCCGCGACGAGAAGATCAAGATCCTGAAAGCGCTCAGGCCGATCACGCCGCAGGACGTGGCCGAGAAGACCGTGCGCGGCCAGTACCGCTCCGGCGCGATCGGCGGCAAGCCGGTGCCCGGCTACCTGGAGGAAGAAGGCATCGCGGCGGACAGCCGTACCGAGACCTTTGTCGCGATCAAGGCCGAGATCGCCAACTGGCGCTGGGAAGGGGTGCCGTTCTACCTGCGCACCGGCAAGCGCATGCAGTCGCGCGTGGCCGAGATCGTGATCCACTTCCGCGACGTGCCGCACGCGATCTTCCCGCGGCCGCTGACGCAGTCGCCGCAGAACCGGCTGGTGATCCAGCTCCAGCCCGAGGAAAGCATCCGCCTGTACTGCCTGGTCAAGCAGCCCGGCGATACGCTGGAACTGACGCCCACCTCGCTCGACCTGGACTTCGCCAACTCGTTCAAGGTGCGCCGCGCCGGCGCCTATGAACGGCTGCTGCTGGACGTGATCCGCGGCCGGCTGGGCCTGTTCGTGCGCCGCGACGAGCAGGTGCAGGCGTGGCGCTGGGTCGAGCCGATCATCGATACCTGGGAAGCCAGCACGGTCCCGCCCAAGCCCTATACCGCCGGCACCTGGGGGCCGGCGGCGTCGTCGGCGCTGATGTCGCGCGACGGCGGCCTGTGGCACGAGGAAGCTTGAGCCATGGGCTCGCATCACTGCAAAGGAAGTCGCCATGCGCCTGTTTGAACATCCCACGCCGATGGACCAGGCCGAGGCCCTGGCAATCTCGATCGGCAATGCGCTGGAGCTCGCCGTGCGCGTCAAGGGCTGGGCCGTGCTGGCGGTCTCGGGCGGACGCTCGCCGGTGGCGATGTTCGAGCGGCTGCGCCACCGGCACGTGCGCTGGGACGCGGTGACCATCACGCTGGTCGACGAACGCGTGGTGCCACCCGACCACGCCGACAGCAACGCCGCACTGGTACGCGACCACCTGCTGCGCGAGGCCGCGGCCAGCGCCGCCTTCGTGCCGCTGATTGCCGACGCACAGGACGCCGCCGCGCCCGCGCAGGCGGTGGCGCGCGCCAACGCCGCATTCCGCCAGCCCGACGTGGTGGTGCTTGGCATGGGCGAGGACGGCCATACCGCCTCGCTGTTCCCGGATGCGCCCGAACTGCAGGGCGCGCTGAGCGAGCCGCAGCCGGGCTACGTCATCACCCATCCGTCGGTGGCGCCGCATGCGCGCATCACGCTGAACCTGGCCGCGCTGCTGGCCGCCGAGCGCGTGTTCCTGTCCGTCTCCGGCGCGGCCAAGGCCGCGGTGCTGGAGCGCGCGCTGCAGGCCCCCACGCCGTCGTTGCCGGTGAGCCTGGTGCTGTCGCGCCACCGGCACGGGTTTGACGTGTTCAAGACCTGACCGCCCCACTTGCCCCACCTTTGCGCGAGGAACGAGATCCGCTGCCATGGCCACTACCGCATCCTTCTCCGCTGACTTCCCGCGCCTGCTCGGCGATGTAGGCGGCACCAACGTGCGCTTTGCGCTGGAGACCGCGCCCCTGCGGATCGGGCCGGTGACGGCGCTGAAGGTGGCGGATTTCCCGTCGCTGGAAGCGGCGCTGCGCCAGTACCTCGACGGCCTGGCCGGCGCGGGCCAGGCCACGCCGCGCCACGCCGCGATCGGCCTGGCCAATCCGGTGACCGGCGACCAGGTCCGGCTGACCAACCACAACTGGACCTTCTCGATCGACGGCATGCGGCGCGCGCTGGGGCTGCAGACGCTGGTGGCCATCAACGACTTCACCGCGCTGGCGCTGGCCCTGCCGCACCTGCCCGCCGAGGGCCTGGCGCAGGTGCGCGCCGGCACCGCGGTGCGCACCGCGCCGCTGGCGCTGATCGGGCCCGGCACCGGCCTGGGCGTTTCCGGACTGGTGCCGGCGCCGGGCGGACATGCCGTGGCGCTGGCCGGCGAAGGCGGCCATATCGAGCTGATGCCCGACACCGACGACGAATGGATTGCGTGGCGCGCGGCTCATGGCAAGGTCGGCCGGGTCTCGGCCGAGCGGCTCCTGAGCGGCAGCGGCCTGTCGCATATCCATGCCGCACTGGCCGCAGAAACGGGTACGCTCTTGCTCGCGCCGCTGCAGCCGGCGCAGGTCACCGCGGGCGCGTTCGAGCGCAACGACCCGCTGTGCCAGCGCGCCATGGCGGTGTTCTTCGGGCTGCTGGGCTCGGTCGCCGCCGATGTCGCGCTGGTCATCGGCGCGCGCGGCGGGGTCTACCTGGGCGGCGGCATCCTGCCGCGCTTCGTGCCGGCGCTGCAGGACTCGGTGTTCGCCGAGCGCTTTGTCGCCAAGGGCCGCATGCGCGGCTGGCTCGAGGCGGTGCCGGTCCATGTCATCACCGCCAGCCATCCGGCGTTGGCAGGGCTGGCGCAGGCGCTGGCCGAACGCCTCGGCGGCGCGGGCGGGAACGACTAGCCATGCGCGTGCTGCTGGTCGAAGACGACGCCATGATCGGCGAGAGCGTCAAGCTGGCGCTGCGCCAGGAAGGCTTTGCCGTGGATTGGGTGCGCGACGGCGAGGCGGGCCTGGCCGCGGCCAGCACCGCGGCGAACGGCCAGGCGTGCTACGACCTGATCCTGCTCGACCTGGGGCTGCCGCGCCGCCCCGGCCTGGAGGTGCTGCGCGCGCTGCGCGCGCGCGGCGTGCCCACGCCGGTGCTGATCCTGACCGCGCGCGACGCCGTTGCCGACCGTGTCGCCGGGCTCAATGCCGGCGCCGATGATTACCTGGTCAAGCCCTTCGACCTGCAGGAGCTGGCCGCGCGCATGCACGCGCTGGCACGCCGCGCCGCCGGGCGCGCCGAACCGCTGGTCACCTACGGCGACATCGTGCTCAACCCCGCCACGCGCGAAGCCACCTGCCGCGGCGAGCCGGTGCGGCTGTCGGCGCGCGAGTTCGCGCTGCTGTCGGCGCTGATGGCGCGCCCGGGCAAGGTGTGGTCGGTGCCGCAACTGCAGGAGCGGCTCTATGGCTGGGACGACGAGGTCGGCAGCAATACCGTCGAGGTCTACATCCACGCGCTGCGCAAGAAGTTCGGCGCGGCGCTGATCCGCAATATCCGCGGCGTGGGCTATGTGGTGCCGCGCCTGGACAGCGAAGCGGCCGCGGATGGCGACGGGGAGGCCGGCTGATGCGCTCGATCCAGCGAACGCTGCTGGCCTGGCTGGCGGCCGGCCTGGTAGCCGGCATCGCCATCGCCACCGCGCTGATCTACGGGCAGGCGCGGCAGGAGGCCAATGCGCTGTTCGACTACCAGATGAAGCAGATGGCCGCGGCGCTGCCGAGCCAGTTCCCCAACCCGGTGGCGCCGCCCTTCGTCGGCGCGCCCGGCGACCTCGCGCATGCCGACGAGGATGTGGTGATCCATATCTGGGATGGCTCCGGGCGCAGCCTTTATTTGTCGCACTCGCACCCGGCCCTGCCCGCGCGCGCCGAGCTGGGGTTCTCCAACGTGACCACGCAGCAGGGCGAATGGCGGCTGTACAGCATGCAGCTGGGGCCCGCCGTGGTGCAGATCGCGCAGCCGATGAGCGCGCGCCGCACGCTGGCCGCGCGCATGGCGCTGCGCACCGTGGCGCCGCTGCTGCTGTTGCTGCCGCTGCTGGGCTGGCTGGTGTGGATGGCGGTGGGGCGCGGCCTGCGCCCGCTGCGCGAGATCGCCACCGAAGTGCGCGCGCGCGACGCCAACACGCTGGCGCCGCTGGCGGTGCGCCCGATGCCCGACGAGATCGCGCCGCTGAGCGCGGCGCTGAACCAGCTGCTGGCGCGGCTCTCGCATGCCATCGACACCCAGCGCGCCTTCGTCGCCGATGCCGCGCACGCGTTGCGCACGCCGCTGACCGCGCTGCAGCTGCAGGCACAACTGGTCGAACGCGCCGACGACGGCGCCGCGCGCGACGAAGCCATCGCCAAGCTGCGCCAGGGGCTGGAGCGGCTGACCCACCTGGTGACCCAGCTGCTGACGCTGGCTCGGCAGGAACCGGGCGCGGCCGTGCCCACGCACGAACCGGTGGAACTGCATCAACTGGCCGCGGCCGTGGTCGCCGAGATGGCCCAGGCCGCGCTCGATCGCGACATCGACCTGGGACTGGACGGCAGCGCCGACGCCGCCCCCGTCGTGGTACGCGGCGACGCCGATGCGTTGCGCATCCTGCTGACCAACCTGCTGGACAACGCGCTCGCATACATCCCCGCCGGCGGCCGCATCGATGTGGCGGTGCGGCGCGGTGCCGACGCGCGTAGCGTGGAACTGGTGGTCAGCGACAACGGCCCGGGCATCCCCGCCGAGGAGCGCGCGCGCGTGTTCGACCGCTTCTATCGCGTGGCCGATGCGCCGAGCGGCGGCAGCGGACTGGGGCTCGCCATCGTCGCCGAGATCGCGCAGTCGCATGGCGCGCGGGTGGTGCTGGAGGATGCGGGGCCCGGGTTGCGGGTCAGGGTGGTGTTTCGGGTTTAGCCCAGGCAGGCCTTGCCGAATGCGACAGCCACCGTACGCAGAAATGGGTACGCTTTGCGCCCGCGGGCCGAGTCAGCCACGCCTTTGAGCGCGCTTGTTGTGCAGAGATATGCCGCGTAATCGCGGGCCTCGAAGGTGCTCGGGCCCGGCCTTGCCAGACCCCGCCGCAGCACGCAGAAACGGGTACGCTTTTGCGGCTCGGGCCGTCTGGCACCATGCCGGCACGACGCCATTGCGTATCATGCGTGTTCCTCCCCTCACTGGTGAAACGACAGCATGCGCGCGATCGGCAACTTCCTCTGGTTCATCCTTGGCGGCGTGGTGATGGGCCTCGCCTGGTGGCTGGCAGGGCTGCTCGCCTTTATCTCGATCATCGGCATCCCCTGGGGCAAGGCCTGCTTCGTGATCGGCAGCTTCACCTTTTTTCCGTTCGGCAAGCAGGCCATCAGCCGGCGCGAACTGACCGGGCGCGACGATGTCGGCACCGGCGCGCTCGGGCTGGTGGGCAATGTGTTGTGGTTTGTCTTTGCCGGCGTGTGGCTGGCCATCGGCCACGTCATGGCGGCGGTGGCCAACTTCGTCACCATCATCGGTATCCCGTTCGCGATCCAGCACCTGAAGCTGGCCGGCATTGCGCTGGCGCCGATCGGACAAACCGTGGTCAGCAACGAGATGGCGGAGGCCGCGCGCCGCGATGGCGCCCGCGCGCAGGTGGACCACCTGCGCCGCTGAGCGCTCAGGCGTCGGTGTCGTCGTCGGGGCTTTCCCCGTCCTGCTGGCCGGCGTGCGCCACCAGCCGGTCGAGCAGGCTGCCCAGCAGCGCCTGTTCGGCGTCGCTCAGGCAGCCGAAGATCTCTTCATTGCGCCGGGCGATCATGGCGATTGCCTGCCGGTACAGCGGCTTGCCCCGCGCGGTCAGCGACAGCACCACGCCGCGCCCGTCGGCCGCGCTGGCTTCCTTGCTGACCAGCCCGCGCGCCACCAGCGCCTGCGCCGAGCGGCTGGCCTGGCCCTTGGTCAGGTTGGCGCGCTGCGCCAGGGCGTTGACCGACAGCGGCGCGAAGGCGCCGATCGCCGCCAGGCAGCGCCCCTCGCTGAGCAGCAGCCCGCACTGCTCCAGGTAGGCGGCGGCGCTGTCCTTGTCGCTGAGCTTGTTGACCTGGTGCAGGCGGTAGGTCAGGAACTGTTCGAGGCGTGGCAGTGGCTTCATGGCGTTTCGGTTTCGGGCGTCGGCATTGTAGAGCCCCCGGCGGCCTCTTGCCGGCTGCGTGCCTCGGCTTCGTCGATCAGCGCCAGCACCGGCGCCAGCGCTTGCTGCCGGCTCATCAGGCCCAGGCACACCATCGCCAGCAGCAGCGGCGCGCGCGCTTCGCCGGTGCGGCCCATGGCTTCGCACAGTCGGGTATAGGCCTGGTCGAGGTCTTCAGCTTGCATGGCGGGCTCCGGTTTGCAGCAGGGGGGCGAGGGTGGCGCGCACGGCGTCGCATGACGGTTCGCGCCAGCGTGCCAGCACATAGCCATCGGGGCGGATGAGATACAGCGTGCCGGGGTTGGCACCATAGCGGGCGTGGGCCTGGCCGTCGACGTCGGCCAGCGCGGTGGCGCCGGCCGGGGCGCCGCTGACCACTTGATACGCGTGCAGGACTTGTGGATGTTCGCGCGCGAGCGCGGCAAGCGGCTCGGGCAGCGCCGATCGGTCGGCGGCATGCCCGAACCAGAGCAGCGTGAAGCGCTGCCCGAAGCATTGCGTCAGATGCCGGATGCCGTCCGGCCCGTCCACGCGCAGTTCCGGCGCGGGCAAGCCGGGCGCGGCGCCCGGGCAGTCGGTGCCGAAGTCGCTGGGACCGTTCAGCGCCGAATCGACATAGGCAATCGGCGCCGACTGCCGCGGATTGATCAGCGAACGCACTGCCGGCTCGGATGGCGCCAGCCGCAGCGTGGCCTCGCGCATCAGCTTGAAGGCGAAGTCGGGCGGCGCCATGAACTCGGTGCTCTTGGCGCCGTAGGCAAGGTTCTGGCGCGTGGCGTGCACGCGTTCGGCCGAGTAGGTGTCGAGCAGGCTGTCGCCAGCCTGGCCGCGCAGCACCCAGGCCAGCTTCCACGCCAGGTTGCCGGCATCGTCCAGCCCCGAATTGAGCCCGCGCACGCCAAAGATCGGCACCAGGTGCGCGGCGTCGCCGGCGAACAGGACGCGGCCGTGGCGGTAGTCCTGCAGGGTCAGGCACTTGGCGTTGTACATCGAGATCCACAGCGGCCGCCACGGCTCGGTTTCGCCGATCATGTCGAGGTGGCTCTGCACGCGCGGCAGCACGTTCTCGGGCCTGACCGCCTCGTCGGGGTCTTCGTCGTCGCGGATCTGGTAGTCGATGCGCCAGACATCGTCGGGCTGCCGGTGCATCAGCAGGGTCGAGCCGGGATTGGAAGGCGGGTCGAACCAGGCCAGCCGCTCCACCTCGCGCCGGGTTTTCTGCACGATATCGACGATCACGTAGCGCCCTTCGTACTGCGTGCCTTCCATGCGCAGGCCGAGTTGCTCGCGCACCGTGCTGCGTCCGCCGTCGCATGCCACCAGCCATTGCGCATCGACCTCCACCGCGCCATCGCCGGTCTCGATCTCGGCGACCACGCCGCCGGCGTGCTGGCGCAGCGTCCGCAGGCGCGCGCCGAAGCGTACCTCGGCAGGCGACGCGCCGCGCAGCGCGGCTTCGTGGGCGAAGGCCTCCAGGTAGTACTGCTGGATATTGACCATCGGCGCAAAGCGCTCGCCCGGCTCGCTCGGCATGTGGAAGTGCAGCACCTGCGTGTCGCGGTGGTAGCTGCGCCCGCCGACCCACGGCAGGCCGGTTGCGACGGTGGCCCGGTCGGCGCCCGCCCAGCCCAGGATCTCCAGCGAGCGCCGCGCCATGCAGATCGCGCGGCTGCCGGCGCAGTAGCCGTCGTCGGCTTCCACCACCAGCGTGGCGATGCCCTGGCGCGCCAGCAGCGCGGCCAGCGTCAGGCCGACCGGGCCGCCGCCGGCGATCAGCACCGGGATGCGTTGCGGCCAGGGGCGGGGCGAATCGGGCGGTGGTGCGGGCGGCACCGGCAGGTGAGGTGCGGGGAGGTCTGGCATGACGGGCGATGGGTCTGTGTAGGTGGTTGTGGGCGCAACTATATCGGCCAGATAGTTGCGCGCGAAACTAGTGTAAACCCGTCCGCCCAATACCGGCACTGCGATAGCGCAAACCCGCGCAACGGCCGCGGCCCGCCCCTTCGCCTATGCTTCGCAACAGGAACACTGTTCCGCTCAAGGCACCCTGCCATGCCCGTCTTGCCCTCCGACGCCGCGCCGCGCGTGGCCTGGCTGCCATCGCCCGGCAGCTGGCAATACCACCTGATGCTGGGCGCGGCCGGCATGCTGGTGCTGGGGCCGCTGGGTGGCGTGGCCGCGGCATACATGAATTTTTCGCTGGGTTTCTTTGTTGGCGGGCAGGTGCTGGCGGGCATCCTGGGCTCGGTGGTGACGGCCGGCTATGGCGCGTCCGGCCGCCATGGCGCCAACTACATCCAGACCGCGGCGGCGTCGGTGGCGGGCATGGGCGGCATGGCGGTGGTGCTGCAGGCGATGGCGTGGCTGGGCATGGCACAGCCGCCGCTGTGGCAACTGGTGCTGTACCTGCTGTGCATCGGCATGTTCGGCGTGGGCGTGGGCATGCTGTACACGCCGTTGCTGGTGGACCGCATGCAGCTGACCTTTCCGTCGGGCCTGGCGGTGGCCAACATCCTGCGTGCGCTGACCGATCCGGCGCTGTTGCGACGCTCGGTGGCGCGCCTTGGCGGCGGCATCGCGCTGGGCCTGGCCAGCGGGCTGGGGGCGGGGCGCGTGCCGTGGCTGGCCGCGCTGGACCTGTCCGCGGCCACCTTCGGCGCCGGCATGATCGTGGGCGCACGCGTGGGCGTTGCGGCGCTGGTTGGCGGGCTGGCCGGCTGGGCCATGACCCCGTGGTTCATCGACGCCGGCTGGCTCGCGCCGGGCGAGCCGTACCGCAAGGCCACGTTCCTGGTGGCGCTGGGCATGATCATGGGCGCGGCCGTGGTCGACCTGGCGCAGTTGCTGGTGCAGGCGTGCCGGCGCTGGCGGGCACGGCGCCAGCCGCAACCGGATGCACCGCGACGCGGGCCGGGCATGGGCTGGGTGGCGGCCTGGGCGCTGCTCTGGGGTGTGGCCACGGTGGCGGCGGGCGTGATGTGGTTCGGGCAGCCGCTGGCGTTCCAGCTGATTGCCGTGCTGCTGGCGCTGGTGTTCGCGCTGGTCAACGGCATCTCGGTCGGCATGGTCGACCAGAACCCGATTTCGTCGGCGTTCGTGCTGTCGGTGATCCTGATGGCGGCGGCCGGCCTGCGCGCGCCGCAGGTTGGCCTGATCGCCGCCACGGTGCTGCTGGTGGCCACCGCCGAGGCCAGCGACATGCAGCAGGACCGCTCCACCGGCTGGCGCCTGGGCAGCGACCGCATGGTGCAGTTCGGCTACCAGGTGGCGGGTATCGTGGTCGGCGCACTGGTCGCGGTGGCGATGGCGCGGCTGTTCCTGCAGGCCTATCCGGTGCTGGCGCTGGACCAGACCAGCCTGCCGGCCGACCAGCAGCCGGCGCGCTGGACATCGGCCATGACCTACAAGATCGTGGGCGTGCTCCATGGCCTGTCGCAGGACCGGGCCGGCCAGTATCTTGCGGTCGCGGCGGGGCTGGTGATCGGGCTGGCCACGGCGCTGTTGCGCCGCGCCATCCTCGGCCATCCCGCGTGGCAGCGCCTTGCGCGTTCCGGCCGAGCCGGCCAGGCGGCGGATTTCGTGCTGGATGCCGTGATCCTGCCTTCGCCCTATGCGTCGTCGTTCGGCGGCTTCGTCAACCTGGCGGCCGCGGCCTGGATGGCGGCGGGCGGCGTGCTGGCCAGCGCCGGGGCTGCGCTCGGTGCCGCCGGGGCGCGCCGGCAAGGCTTGCCGCGCGACATGAACACCGCGTCGCTGCTGGGCGGGGGGCTGATTGCGGGCGATGCGCTGGCGGCGCTGGGCATCGGCATGGCCGGCTTGCTGTCAGTCACCTGAGGCGCCGGGGGCGGCCGATTGTCAAATTTTGCTGACGCTTCTGTCCAAGATCCAATGGATTGTCAAATCGCGTCACCGGCGTACCATAGGCGGCCAGACTGACGTACTGGCTTGACCCGGAGAATCACCATGGCCCTAGACCAAGAATCCTTTGCCCTGCTGCGCGCCTCGGTGCAGCGCTTCATCGACGAACGCCTGAAGCCCGCCGAAGACACGCTGGAGGAAACCGACGACGTGCCCGCCGACATCGTCGCCGACATGAAGGAGATGGGGCTGTTCGGCATCTCCATCCCCGAGAACTACGGCGGCATCGGCCTGTCGATGTCGCAGGAATGCGATGTGGTCTATGACCTCGGCCATACCGCGTTCGCTTTCCGCTCGGTTTTCGGCACCAACGTCGGCATCGGTTCGCAGGGCATCCTGATGGATGGCACCGAGGAACAGAAGCAGCAATACCTGCCGCGCATCGCCAGCGGCGAGATGATTATCTCGTTCGCGCTGACCGAGCCCAACGCCGGTTCCGATGCGGCCTCGCTGCAGACCAAAGCGGAGCTGGACGGCGACCACTATGTCATCAACGGCACCAAGCGCTTCATCACCAACGCGCCGCGCGCGGGCGCCTT
Source organism: Cupriavidus alkaliphilus (assembly GCF_900094595.1). GTDB lineage: Bacteria > Pseudomonadota > Gammaproteobacteria > Burkholderiales > Burkholderiaceae > Cupriavidus > Cupriavidus alkaliphilus. The sequence continues at coordinate 200,324 of NZ_FMAD01000009.1, forward strand.
TACGCTGATGGCGCGCACCGGCGGCCCGGGCGCCGGCGGCATCTCGTCCTTCATCGTGCCGGCCGATACCCCGGGCATCTCGCTGGGCAAGCCTGACAAGAAGATGGGCCAGCGCGGCACCAAGACCTGCGACGTGGTGCTGGAGAACGTGCGCGTGCCGGCCGCCAACATCATCGGCGGCGTGCCGGGGGTGGGCTTCAAGACTGCCATGAAGGTGCTGGACCGTGGCCGCCTGCACCTGTCGGCGCTGGCCTGCGGCATGGCGCACCGGCTGATCACCGATGCCGTGGCGTATGCCAGGGAGCGCAAGCAGTTCGGCCGCCCGATTGGCGACTTCCAGCTGATCCAGGCGATGCTGGCCGACAGCCAGGCCGAGCTCTACGCGGGCCTGTCGATGGTGCGCGACTGCGCCCAGCGCTACGACGCCAAGCCCGCCGGCAAGAGCGATCCGGAAGTCAGCATGCTGGCCTCTTGCACCAAGATGTTCTGTACCGAGATGGTCGGTCGCGTCGCCGACCGCGCGGTGCAGATCCACGGCGGCGCCGGCTATATCGCCGAATACAAGGCCGAACGCTTCTACCGCGATGTGCGCCTGCTGCGCCTGTACGAAGGCACCACGCAGATCCAGCAGATGATCATCGCCAAGCATCTGCTGCGCGACTGACCCCCAACGGCCCGCGTGGCAGGAGTCGACATGGACACGATGCAGTACCGCGGGCGCGACGGTGCGCCGCAGGCAGGACATGATGACGGCGCGCCGCACCGGCTGCGCGCGGTGGTGGCGACTTATCGCCCCACGCTGCAGGCGTACACGCTGGCGGTATCGCCGGCCGAGCTGATGGCGCTCTGCGCGCTGCCGGCACAGATGGCGGCCAGCGTCGGCGGCACCCCGGACCCGCGCGTGCAGACGCACCTGGCGCGGCTGCGCACCGAGGTGCAGGGCAGCGGCATCGCTTTGCCCGGCGCCATCGTGGTGGCGGTCAGCGGCGGCCGCATGCAGTGCGAGTGCGACCACCTGTTCACGCTGACGCTGCAGCCGCGCCATGGCGACCGCCTGATCGTGATCGACGGCTACGAGCGCCTGCTGGCGCTGGCGCATGGCGAGCGCCGCCAGTGCAAGACGCTGGTGTCGGCGGTGCTGTGGCGCACCGCGCTGGAGGCCGCCGGGGCGGCACCGTCCGACGATGCCGCCAGGGACATCATCGACGCGCCGGTGGCACAGTCATGCGCCGCGCGCTGGGCCAACGCGACGCGGGTCTGGCATTGATCCGCGTGATTGGCGTGACCGGCGTGACCGGCGCAACGTAACGGAAGCCGCCTGCAGGGGCGGCTTCTTTATTTTCTGGTGAACGCAGGCGCGTTTACGCCGCTATTGCGGCCACACGCCATCGACCTCGCGCAGCAGGTGGCCGGCGAGAATGTAGTCCCCGAGCCGCGTGGCCTTGGCTTCGAGGTCGAGCAATTCATGGTCCGCCAGCGTGCCGAGATCGAACTGGCAATAGAGATTGCGTTGACGGAATGTGGCCTTGGGTTTGGCCAGCCCTTCGATCAGGGCTTCGCGGGAACGGACTGCGATGCTTTCTTGTCCGCGATATTGCACCTTGATACCGCGCTTTTCTCCGAGCCTGCCGAGTTCGACGGCGTCCTGCCATCCGGTTTCGTAGTCCAGCTCAAGCGCCAGCACGCCTTCCGAGGCCAGAAGCCTGAGCGCTTCTGCCTTGCTGCCAGCTCGCACGATTGACATCCACACCTCTTGTATCGACTTATACTGTACGAATATACAGTCAACCCGGGGTCGGGGCAAGGGCCTGGCGCCGCGTTGCCCGCGCTTGCGGATGGCGCCACCGCCCGGCGAGTATGGTTGCAGATCTATGTCAGGCGCATGTCAGAGGCGCGCGGGCGGCCTGCCGCCGCCTTCGTTGCCGCCGTCGTTGCCGCCTGCGTTGCCGCCGGCGCTGGAGCCGGTCGCCGTGCCGGCGGGCGTGCCGGCTGCCTGGCCGGTTGCACCGCCCTGCGCCGCCGCGCCGGCGAAGTCGCCGGCATAGGCGCGTGACAGCGTGCCCGGCTGCATGTAGCGGCGGATGGCGGCGTTGACGGTCTCAGGGGTAGCGTCGCGCAAGCGTTGTTCGAGTTCCGCGGTAAAGGCCATGGTGCGGCCCAGGTAGAGCTGGCTGGCCAGCGCGCCGGCCAGTGCGGCGTCGTTGCTGCGGCTGACCATGCCCTGCTGCAGCAGGCCGCTGACGGCCTCGGCCAGTTCCTGGGCGGTAATGCCCTCGCGCACCAGCCGCTCCAGTTCCTCGCTGACGGCGCGCTGCACCCGCGCCAGGCTCTGCGGCGCATATTGCGCGCGCACGCCGAAGCGGCCGGCGCGGTCCAGCGCGCCCACCTGCACCCAGCTGCTCGCACCATAGCTCATGCCTTCGCGCTGGCGCAGCCGGTCCGCCAGCCGGCTGCGCAGGCTGGCGCCGCCCAGCACGCGGTTGGCAATCATCATCAGCGCATAGTCGGGCGCATCGTTGGTCAGGTCGATCGGGGCGGTGGCCAGGTACACGGCGTTGGCCTTGCCGGGCGTTGACAGCGTGAACTCGGCGGGCGCGATCGGCACGAACGGACGGTCGACGCGCGCATACGGCTGCGGCGCGGTCCAGTCGCCAAACAACGCGGCCGCGTGCGCCGCGGCAGCGGCGCCATCGAAGTCGCCGACCAGGCTCAGCTGCGCATGCCCCGTGCCGTAGAAGCGGGCATGGAAGTCGCGCACCTGCGCCAGCGTGGCCGAGCGCAGGTCGGCAATATTCTCGGCGATGGTGCGCGCATGGCGCGGGTCGCCGGCGGGGTAGGGGTCGCCGTGCCGGCCGAGCGCATTGGCGGCCAGCACGCCGGGTTCGCGCTGCACGCTTTCAAGCTCGGCGATGCTGGTCTGGCGCAGGGTCTCGAACTCGGCTTCGGGGAAGGTGGGCGCGCGCAGCAGGTCGCGCAACAGCGACAGTACCTCGGGCAGGTGCGCGCGGCGGGTCTCGAAGCTGACCGTCACCTGCTCCGAACCGCCCGCGATGCCCACGCGCGCGCGCAGCGCCTCGATGCGGTCGGCGATCTGCTGGCGGTCCATGCCGGCGCTGCCGCGGCGGAGCATCGCCGCGGTGAGCGCGCCCACCGTGGTCAGCCCCTGCAGGCTCTGCGCATCGCCCATGCGCAGCACCAGCACGCCGTGCACCACTTCCCCGCGCGCGGGCTTGGGCAGCAGCGCCAGCTGCATGCCGTTGGCGAGCGTCTGGCGCGTGGTATGGGCCTCGATATTGGCGGGACTGGGATCGAATGCCGCCACCGCGGCCAGCGCCGGCCGGCCCTGGTAGCCATTGACCATGGCGGTGATGTCGGGCACCGCCGGCACTTGCGCGCGCTGCGGTTGCTCGGCCGGCAGGAACACGCCAAGGGTGCGGTTCGAAGCCTGGAAGTAGTTCAGCGCCACGCGCTGCACGTCGGCCAGCGTGGTGGTTTCGATGCGGTCGCGCGCCAGGAAGAACAGGCGCCAGTCGCCCTTGGCGATGGCCTCGGACAGAGCAATCCCGAGCGCGCCGGGGTCGTTCATGTACTGCTCGTAGGCGTTGCGCATGCGCACCCGCGCGCGCTCCAGCTCGGCCTCGGTCACGGGTGCCTCGGCAAAGCCCTCGATCTGCGTGATCAGGCCGGCGCGGGCGGCCGCGAGCGGCTGGTCTTTCGACGCCTGCGCCATGAACAGCAGCGCGCCGGGGTCCTTCATCGCATAGAACGCGCTGCCGATCGAGGTAGCCTGTCCGCGCTCCACCAGCGCCTTGTACAGCCGGCCACCGGGAGTGTCGCCAAGGATGATGGTCAACAGCGCCAGCGCGGTGGTGTCGGGGTGCGCGCCGGGGCTGACATGGTATTGCGCGGCCACCAGGCGGGTGTCGCCCGGGCGCATCACCACCAGCTCGCGCGCACCTTCCTGTGCGGGCTCGACGGTGGGCTCGGGCGGCAGCACGCGCTGCGGGCGCGGAATCGGCCCGAAATAGCGCGCGATGCGCGCCAGCGTGGCGGCGGGATCGAACTTGCCCGCCACCACCAGCACCGCGTTGTCGGGCTGGTAATAGCGGCGGTAGAACGCGCGCAGGTTGTCGAGGCTGACGTTCTCGACGTCGCTGCGCGCGCCGATCGGGGCCTTGCCGTAGTTGTGCCAGCGGTAGGCGGCGGCCATGGTCTGCTGCATCAGCATGCGCCCGGGGCTGTTCTCGCCCATTTCCATCTCGTTGCGCACCACCGTCATCTCGCTGTCGAGGTCGGCGCGCGCGATCACGCTGTTGACCATGCGGTCGGCCTCCATGCGCAGCGCCCAGTCGAGGTTGTCGTCGCTGGCGGTGAAGGTCTCGAAGTAGTTGGTGCGGTCCTGCGCGGTGGTGCCGTTCACGCTCATGCCGCGCCGGGCGAACTCGCCCGGGATGGTCTTGCCCGGCAGCGACGGCGTGCCCTTGAACAGCAGGTGCTCGAGCAGGTGCGCCATGCCGGTTTCGCCGTAGTTTTCGTGGCGGCTGCCGACCAGGTAGGTGATGTTGACGGTGGTGGTGGGCTTGGCGGCATCGGGTGCCAGCACGATGCGCAGGCCGTTGGGCAGGCGGTGTTCGGTAATGCCTTCGACCGACGCCACCTGTGTCGCCTGCACGGGCGCTGCCGAGGGCTGCGCCAGCGCCATGGGGCAGGCCAGCGTGGCAAGCAGTGACAGGTGCAGGGCGGTGCGGCGCATGAAGTCTCCGACGGGAAGAGTAAGGGCAGGCCAACTGTGCCCCAACCCATCCCCGCGCGCCAGAGGGAAATGTCCGAAACCAGCGGATGCGCGCCGGCATCTGGCGGTAGCATGCCGTCATGAACCTCGATCCCGATACCTGCTACAAGGCCGTGGCCTCGCACGACCGCCGCTTCGACGGACGCTTCTTCGTGGGCGTGTCGTCGACCGGCGTGTATTGCCGCCCCGTGTGCGCGGTACGCACCCCCAAGCGCGAGAACTGCTCGTTCTATGAAAGCGCCGCCGCGGCGGAGAAGCATGGCTTCCGCCCGTGCCTGCGCTGCCGCCCGGAACTGGCGCCGGGGCATGGCCTGGCCGATATTTCCGGCCGGCTGGCGCAGGCCGCCGCCACGCTGATCGACGAAGGCTTTATGGCCGACGGCAGCGTGGCCGCGCTGGCGGCGCGCATCGGCGTGACCGAGCGCCACCTGCGGCGGCTGTTCGACGCGCAGTTCGGCGTGTCGGTGCTGGAGTACGCGCAGACCCAGCGGCTGCTGCTGGCCAAGCGGTTGCTGGCCGACACCGCGCTGCCGGTGACGGACGTGGCGCTGGCGGCAGGCTTCGGCAGCGTGCGCCGCTTCAACGATGTGCTGAAGACCCGCTACGGCCTGACGCCGCTGGCGTTGCGCCGGCGTGCCGCCGAGGGTGTGGCCGACCGGCTGGTGTTCGAGCTGGGCTACCGCCCGCCGTTCGCGTGGGACGCATGGCTGCGCTTTCTCGGCACGCGCGCGGTCGACGGCATCGAGGCCATCCGGGACGGCGCCTACCTGCGCACCCTGCGCGTCGAAGCCGGCGGCAGCGCCCACCTCGGCTGGGTGCGCATCGAGCATGTGCCGCGCCGGCTGGTGCTGCGCGTGACGCTGTCGGCGTCGCTGGCGCACGTGATTCCGCAAGCGCTGGGCAAGGTGCGCCGGCTGTGCGACCTGGGCTGCCGCCCCGACGTGGTGGACCGCCATCTGGGCGAACTGGCCGAGGCGATGCCCGGCGTGCGCCTGCCGGGCTGCGTCGATGGCTTCGAGATCGCGGTGCGCGCCGTGGTCGGGCAGGTGATTTCGGTGGTGCAGGCGCGGCGCATCCTGGCCGCGCTGGCGCAGCGCGCGGGGCAGGCGCTGGACGGCGCACCGCCCGACGGCCTGCGCCATACCTTCCCGAGCGCGGCCGCGCTGGCGGCATTGCCCGAGGCTGCGCTGCGCGAGGCCGGCGTGTCGCCAGGCAAGGCTCGCACGCTGCAGGCGCTGTCCCGCCGCGTGGCCGACGGCACGCTGGTGCTCGACCCGCATGCGGCGCCGGAGCAGGCGGTGGCGGCGCTGCGCGAGATCGACGGCATCGGCGACTGGACCGCGCAATATGTCGCCATGCGCGCGCTGGGGTGGCCGGATGCCTTCCCTGGCACCGACTATGCGCTGCGCAAGGTGCTGGGCGTCAGCACCGTGCGCGCCATGCACGAACGCACCGTGCAATGGGCGCCGTGGCGGGCCTACGCCGCGATCCACCTGTGGCATCGCTACGAAGCGATGAAGGACACGCCGCCGGCCGCGGCGCAACCGGAGACCTCCCCATGACCAGCTATCGCCATATCGACAGCCCGCTGGGCACCGTGCTGCTGCGCGCGCGCGACGGGCACCTGACCGGCCTCTTCTTCGCGGGGCAGAAGTACCATCCCGCCGGCATTGCCGACAGCCGTGACGTGCCTGCCGCCGACGCCGCGGTGCTGGACCGCGCCGCCGCCGAGCTGGCCGAGTATTTCGCCGGCCGCCGCGACACCTTTACCGTGCCGGTGCGCTTTGCCGGCAGCCCGTTCCAGCAGCGGGTGTGGCAGGCGCTGCTGGAAATTCCGTGCGGCGCCACCGCTTCGTACGGCGAACTGGCGCGCACGCTCGGGCTGCCGCCCACGCATGCGCGCGCGGTAGGCGGCGCGGTCGGCCGCAACCCGCTGTCGGTGATCGTGCCCTGCCATCGCGTGCTGGGCAGCGCCGGCGCGCTGACCGGCTATGCCGGCGGCATCGAGCGCAAGCGCGCCCTGCTGCGGCGCGAGGGCATCGGCGCCGCCACGGGCTGAGACCGGCCGCGCGGCGATGGCACGCCTGTTCATCGCGGTGGAAGTGCCGCCCGCACAGGCGGTGGGGCTGTTGTCGGCGCTGCCAGCCGCGCCTGGCGTACGCGCCGCGACGCCCGCGCAGGTCCACCTGACCCTGCACTTCCTCGGCGAAGGCCTGGGCGAGGCGGCACAGGCCGTCGAAAAGCTCGGTGCCGCGCTCGCGATGCTGCGCACCCCCGCGTTCACGCTGCAGGCGTATGGCACCGGACGCTTCCGCAGCGGCCCGGGCTCGGTGCTGTGGGCCGGCCTCGCGCCCGGCCCCGGACTGGACGCGCTGCGCGCCTTGTACGCCGAGGTGGGGCAGGCACTGGCGCACGCCGCCGGCTTCCCGCCGGAGCGGCGGCGCTTCCATCCTCACGTGACCCTGGCCCGCTGCAAGCCGACCGTGCCCGAGAGCGCGCTGCGGGCCTGGCTCGATGCCCACCGCACGCTGGCCAGCGCGCCCTGGCGCGTCGCACGGCTGGTGTTGTTCGAAAGCCAGCTCGGTCCGCAGGGCCCGCAACACCTGCTGCGCCAAGCCTGGCAGCTGGCGGCGCCGGGCCCTACGCCAGGTTGCTGAAGCCCAGCGCCACGCCCAGTCCGCACAGGGCCGAGCCGATGGCGCGGTCGAGCAGTCGCTGGCGGCGCAGCATGGCCGCGCGCAGCGCCGGCGCGGTGAACACCCACGCCACCACGCTGAACCACGCCAGGTGCGCCACCGACATGAACCCGCCATAGACCCACTGCACCGGAACCGGAGTGTGGGCGTTCACCACCTGCGTGTAAGTGCTGACGACAAACAGCGTGGTCTTCGGGTTCAACGCATTGGTCAGCAAGCCCATGCGCAGCGCTGCCAGCGGGGCCAGCGCGCGGCCGCCGTCCAGGTCTACCGCCAGCGTGTCGCGCTTGCGCAGCGTCTGCAGGCCGATCCAGACCAGGTAGGCCGCGCCCAGCGCCTTCACTACCGTCAGCACGCCATGCGCGTGTGCCATCAGCAGAGACACCCCGAACATCGTATAGAGCACATGCACCTGCACGCCCAGGGCGATGCCGAGCGCACTGAGCAGGCCGGCGCGGCGGCCGTACAGGTAGCTGTTGCGGGTGACCATGGCGAAGTCCGGGCCGGGGCTGATCACGGCCAGCATGGTCACCGCGGCGACCGCCAGGGTTTCGGCGAGAGGGGGCATGTTGCGTCAGATTATGTTGAGTTTTCTGGCCGATCCCCGTTCGTGGGGATCAAAGCGTACCCAATTCTGCGTGCCGCAAAGCGCCCCCACAACCGATATATACTCGCGCGATTCCATGAGAAAAACTGACCGATGCACTGGCTGGGATGGATCCGATTCTTCGAGGCCGCGGCGCGCCATGAGAGCTTTGCCCGCGCGGCGGAGGAGCTGCACCTGACCCACGGCGCGGTCAGCCGGCAGATCCGCCAGCTGGAAGACACGCTCGGCGTGGCGCTGTTCGAGCGGCGCAACCGCGGCGTTTTCCTGACCGAGGCGGGGCGCTCGCTGTTTGCGGCGGCGACGCAGTCGATGGAGGGACTGGCCGCCGCGGCCGCGCGCATCCGCACACAGCCGGCGGGGCGGGCCCTGGTGCTGTCGTGCGAGCCGACCATCGCCATGCGCTGGCTGATCCCGCGGCTGCCGCGCTTTGCCGCGCGCCATCCCGACATTGCGCTGCACCTGATGGCGGCGGGCGGACCGATCGACTTTGCGCGCAGCGGCGCCGACCTGGCGCTGCGGCGCAATGACTTTGCCTTCGATGCGCGCTGGCATGCGCGCGAGGTGGTGCAGGAACGCGTGGGCCCGGTGTGCCGGCCTCAGGCCGCCGAGGGTGCAGCGGTGGCGCCGGTGCGGTTGCATACGCGCACGCGGCCCGAGGCCTGGCAGCGCTGGCAGGCGGCGTGCCCCGATGACGCGGGCCGTTTGCGCCTGGACGGCGACGCCTGGTACGAGCACTTCTATCTGAGCCTGCAGGCCGCGGCGGCGGGACTGGGCTGGGCCATGGCGTCGCAGCTGATGGCCGCCGACGAGATCGCCGACGGCCGGCTGGCCGCGCCGTTCGGCTTTGCGGCCGACGGCTCAGCCTATCACCTGCTGTCGCCCGCGCCGTTCGAGCACGACACGCGCCGGCTGGCGCTGCTCGCATGGCTGCGCGAGTGCGCGCAGGCCACGGCCTGAAAGCCACGCCAGCGCTACCCCCCGGAAGTCTGTGCTCAAGTTCTGCCACAGATTTGCCGAAGTGAGATCATCGGTCTTGCCGGCCAATGGTGCAGGCGCTTAACATGCGGCGCGCGGCCGGCAGGCCGGTGCCGCCGACGGGCTCCGGCTGGTCCGCGGCTGCGACAGGCCGTCGCTCTCAGCCCCTCCAGATGTTGCGTGAACCTATGAACCAGCACGACGCCCCCGGGCCCGCCGATCACGACACCGAAGCCGAGCCGGCGGACGACCGCTATCGCCTGACCCACAACTCGCAGATCGGCACGGTGCTGCGCGACCTGGCGTGGCAGAAGTGCATGTTGAGCGTGCGCACCCGCAGCGCGCACCAGTTCGTTACCTCGATCCTGCATGTCGACCCGGTCAACCGCACCTTCGTCTTTGACTGGTGCAATGCCGAGCCCGAACGGATGTCGCTGATGACCTCCGAAGAGAACGCGTTCTCCGGGCTGCTGCGCGGCGTGCCGGTCAACTTCGTGGTCGGCCAGCCGGCGGCCACGCGCTATGAAGACGGTCCCGCCTTCGTCGTCGAGTTTCCGGAAAAGCTCTATCACTTCCAGCGTCGCCGCCATTTCCGCGCGCGCACGCTGGTGACCAAGGGCTACCGCTGCGAGATGCCGATGCCGGACAAGACCGTGCTGGGCCTCGATATCGCCGACCTGTCGCTGTCCGGCGTGGGCCTGCGCTCAAAGACCGTCACCGCCGACCACCTGCCGGTCGGCACCACGGTGGCGAAGTGCCGGCTGGACTTCCGCGACCTGGGCAAGCTGGAGGTGGACATGCAGGTGGTCGGCCACTGGCTGGTGGGCCACGACGACAGCGCCATCCACCACTTCGGCTGCGCCTTCGTCAATCCGGACGGGCGCATGGAGAACTTCCTGCAGCGGCTGGTGTTCGCGCTCGAACTGGCGCACCGCGGCTGACGCCGCCTCGGATCGGCGCGCACCCCGCCGCTCGCCGCCCGGTTTACGCTAAATTGCCCGCCAGTTCGCATGACACGGGAGGCGCACGGCAATGGTCCACAGCGATCCGGCTCCGGCCGGTGGCAAGCAGTTTTCGGCTGACTACCTCGTCATCGGCGCCGGCATCGCCGGAGCCTCGGTGGCGTACTGGCTGGCGCGCGCGGGCAGCGTGATCGTGCTCGAGCGCGAGGCGCAGCCGGGCTACCACGCCACCGGCCGCTCGGCCGCGCTCTACCTGGAAAGCTACGGCACGCCGCAGGTGCGCGGCCTGACCATGGCCAGCCGCGCCTTCCTCGATGCCCCGCCCGCGGGGTTTGCCGACCATCCCGTGCTGTCGCCGCGCGGCGCCATGATGCTGGCGCGCCCGGGCGAGCAGGATCAGCTCGACGCGCACTGGCAGGTGCTGGCCGCGATGGGCGCACGGGCGCAGCGGCTGGACCGGGCCGGCGCATGCGCGCTGGTGCCGGTGCTGCGGCCGGAACTGGTGCTGGGCGCGGTGCTGGAGCCCGATGCCGCCGACATGGACGTGCATGCGTTGCACCAGGGCTACCTGCGCGGCGTGCGCCATCACGGCGGCGTGATCGCCTGCGGCGCCGAGGCCGGGGCGATCGAGCGGCGCGACGGCCTGTGGCACGTCCATGCCGGGCCCGACATCTACCGCGCGCCGGTACTGGTCAACGCGGCGGGCGCGTGGTGCGACGTGGTCGCGGCGCGCGCGGGCGTGGCGCCGGTGGGGCTGCAGCCGTGCCGGCGTTCGGCCTTTGTCTTTGCCCCGCCGGACGGGATCGAGGTCGCGCGCTGGCCGATGTTCTACGGCTTCGACGAGACCTGGTACGTCAAGCCCGATGCCGGCATGCTGCTCGGTTCGCCGGCCAACGCCGACCCGGTGCCGCCGCACGACGTGCAGCCCGAGGAACTGGATATCGCCATGGGCATCCACCAGATCGAGGCCGCTACCACGCTGACGATCCGCCGCCCCGCGCGGACCTGGGCCGGACTGCGCTCGTTTGTTGCCGACGGCGACCTGGTGGGCGGGTTCGATCCCGAGGCGGAAGGATTTTTCTGGGTGGCGGCGCAAGGCGGCTATGGCATCCAGACCTCGGCGGCGATGGGAGAGGCCTGCGCCGCGCTGGCGCAGGGCCGGCCGCTGCCGGCGCATATCGCCGACCACGGCGTGACCGCCGCCATGCTCAGTCCCGCGCGGCTGCGCGGGCACGCGGGCCGGTAAGGCCGACGGCCGGCTAGCGGCAGGATCAGGACCCGACCATCCGTCCGATCGCGGCGGCGGCCTCGCGCATCGGCGCCAGCAGCCGCGTGATCATGTCCGCTTCGGAGACGCGCGCGGCGCGCACGCTCACGCTCAGCCCCGCCAGCACGATGCCCGAGGCCGAGCGCACCGGCACCGCCATGGCGCGCAGGCCCGGCTCCAGCTCTTCGTCGACGATCACATAGTCCACTTCGCGGGCGCGCTCGAAGCAGGCTTCCAGTTCCTGCCGCGAAACCTTGGTCTGCAGCGTGCGCGGGCGCAGCTCCGCATGCTCGAAGAAGCCGTCCAGCACCGTGGCGGGCTGGTGCGCCAGCAGCAGCCGGCCGTTGGAGGTGCAGTAGGCCGGCAGGCGGCTGCCCATGCCGAGCGAATAGTTCAGCACGCGCTGCACTTCGGAGCGCACCAGGTACAGGATGTCGGTGCCGTCCAGGATCGCCAGCGTGCAGGTCTCGTGGATGCGCGCGCTCAGGTTGTCCAGGATCGGCTGCGCCAGCGACACCAGCGAGGTCGACGAGAAATACGCGTGCCCCAGGTGCAGCACGCGCGGGCGCAGCGCGAACTGCCCGTCCTGCTGGCTGACATAGCCCAGCTGCTCCAGCGTGTACAGGCAGCGCCGCACCGACGCGCGCGAGAGCTGGGTCCGCTGTGCCACCTGCGAGATCGTCAGCGGGCGCTTGCGCTCGGAAAACGCTTCCAGCACGGTCAGCCCGCGCGCCAGCGACAGCATGAAATTGGGATCGCCGGCAAAGCTGGCGAGCAGGTCGGCCTGGGGCCGGGCAACGCGGACGGTGTCGGCCTGGGCATGGCCAAGACCGATGGGGCGGAGGACATCCATGGGAGGCTGGGGGTGGTCTACGGTCGTTCGATAATCGCGCAATGTTAAACCGCTCAGGCGCTGCGGGCCAGTACTGCTTGCATGCTGCGCTGCGTCATCGGCGGCGCCTGGCCAGAGCTTCAGCCACTTCGAACAGCGCCATGCCCGCCAGCATCGCGGCCACAAAGCCCCAAGCCTTGGCATAGCCCGCACCCAAGGCGACCAGTGCCGGGCCAGGGCAAAAGCCGGCCAGGCCCCAGCCGATGCCGAAGGCGGCGCTGCCCAGCAACAGGCGCGGCGTGACCGCGGCCAGCCCCAGCCACGAGCGCCGGCGCCGGCGTGCCAGCGCAAATGCCGCCACGCCGACCAGGATCGCCCCTGCCATGACGAAGGCAAGCGACGGGTCCCACGTTCCCGCGAGGTCGAGAAAGCCCAGCACCTTGGCCGGGTTGGCCATGCCGGAGAGGATCAGGCCAATGCCGAACACCAGTCCGGCCAGCAACGCCAGCAGCGTGCCCATGGTTCAGCCTCCCAGCACGTGGCGCTGCACCAGCACCGTCACGAAGCCGGCCGCCATGAAGGTCACGGTGGCCGCGAGCGAACGCACCGAACCGCGCGACAAACCGCATACGCCGTGGCCGCTGGTGCAGCCGCCGGCGTAGCGCGTGCCCACGCCGACCAGCAGCCCCGCCACCAGCACCTCGGTCCAGCCCGCGTCGATGCGTGCCGCGGGCATGGCATCGAACGCGGTGGCCAGCCATGGCGACAGCAGCAGCCCGATGACAAAGGCGGCGCGCCATGCGGTGTCGCCTTGCGGCAACCGCAGCAGGCCGCCGACGATGCCGCTGATGCCGGCGATGCGGCCCAGGCCGAGGATCATCAGCGCCGCCGCGAGGCCGATGACAAGCCCGCCGGCGAGCGAAAGCCACGGCGTGAAATGCTGGAAGTCGATCTGCATGAAGAGTGCGCGCGGAAGCTGGCGCGGAGGCGGCCGCAAGTGCAGCCCAAGGCAGGGATTATAGGCACGCCATCGTCGGCCAGGCGCCCATAAAAAAGTCGCCGCTGGGGAAGCGGCGACCGGGGAAGGTGTCATTCAAGAGGGGGTCTTGGTGACAGGAAAAAGTATAGACATTTGAATTAAGACATTACATACAACTTTGGTGGGGTACGGCAGACGCACATTGCCGCGCCGCGTCAGAACGGTTTGCCCAGGTACAGGTAGAAGCTGAACACGCCGGCCGCCGCGCGGCCATAGGCCAGGTACAGCGGCCCGAGCGGGCTGTCGAGCGCCAGGAACAGCGAGCCGGACTTGAGCAGCCCGGTGGGGCTGCCCGGCACCAGCGGGTTGCCCACGCGGCCCGCCTCCAGCGAGAAGCCGGCGTAGACCCCTTGCAGCAGGGTTTGCCGCGCCAGCTTGTTGTAGTACACCAGCCGCGCGAACTGCAGGTTGCCGCCCATCAGCTGCCCGGTGGCGTAGCCGGACTGCTGCAGGAAGCCGCCCCACTGGAACAGGTCGTAGTTCGGCAGCGGTTTGCCGCCGGGATTGCCGCCGACCTTGAAGCCGAACGACAGGGTGTGGTCGCCGAACGAGTGGGCATAGGTGCCGTCGGCCTGCGCCTTGACATAGGCGCGGTCAGCGCCGAGCCCGGGTTGCGAGGCGTAGATCCGCAGCCCGCCCGCATAGCCGAAGCGCGGGAAGTCCACGCTGTCGAGCTGGTCGAAGAAGAGCCGGCCGGTGATGGCCCCGCGCCGGATACTGCCTGGACCCGGCGACAGCGACGCCGGGCCGGTGCTGAGGGTGGCATGCTCCGAGCCGGTCTGCACTCCGACCCGCAACTCGCCGTACTTGGTGAACTGGCTGCCGACGTCGAGGGCGAGGTCAAAGCGGCGCACGTCGTAGGTGGCGATGCGCGTGCTGCCCTGGAACACATTGACCGGGCGCCGCTCCAGCTCGATGCGCGGCGCGATGAAGAAGAACTGGCGCGTATCCAGCGGCTGGTAGAACTCGCTGCTCAGCGCCGAGGTCTGCCCCACCTGCACGTCGGTGCGCCATTCCGCCCCCAGCGCATTGAGCCAGGTGCGCCGGTAGCTGCCGACCAGGTTGAAGTACGCGTCGCCGCGGAAATCCGAACTCAGGCCCAGCCCGAAACGCAGGTAGTCGGGGCCCCACGATTTTTCCACCGCATTGACCGTCAGCACGCGCCGGCCCGGCTCTTCCAGGATGCCGTAGTTGACGTGTTCGAAGTCGCCGGTGCCGAACAGGCGGCGCATGTCCTGGTCCAGCGCGGTCTGGTCGATCGGCTCGCCCGGCCGGGTCTGCATCACCGCGGTGGCATAGTCCGGATTGACGCGATGCAGCGGCGCCAGCCGGATCTCGTCGACGGGGCGGGGGTCGGGCGGCTGCACCGCCTGCTGGGCCGCGCGCAGCTCGGCATACTGCGCCGGCGGCAACGCCAGCGGCGCGAGGCGGTCGGCGACCTTGCGCGCGGCGGCCTCGCCGATCGGGATGGTGGTCGGCAGGTGGTCGAAGTCGGTTGCGGAGAAGTCGCCCAGCGCGGGCTCGATCAGCACGTCGGTGGGCCGCAGCGCGGCCAGCGACGCGCGCACGTTCTGCTCGGTCAGGATGTTGAGCATCTGGCCGGTCACGCCGATGACCGAGGTCAGCGCCTCGCGCTTCATCAGCGGCGTGCCCAGGTTCACCGCGATGACGATATCGGCGCCCATGCTGCGCGCCACGCCGACCGGCAGGTTGTCGGTCAGCCCGCCGTCGACCAGCAGCCGGCCCTCGTATTCCGCTGGCGCCACCGCGCCCGGCACCGACATGCTGGCACGCATCACGTTGGCCAGCTCGCCCTGGCTGAACACCACCGGCGTGCCCGCCACCAGGTCCGTCGCCACGGCGCGGTAGGGGATCGGCAATCGGTCGAAATCGCGGAAGCCCGGCGTCCTGGCCAGCTGACGCAGCACCGTCTCGAGCTGCACGCCGGAAACCGCGCCCTTGGGCAGCAGCAGGCCGCTCGCCTGCACGCCGATCTCGGGCGTGAGGAGGTTGGTGTAGTCGTCCTGCTTGCGGCGGATGGTCAGGTCCTGGCGCGGCGGCCGTTCCTTGAAGAGCTTGTCGGTGCTCAGGCCCGCGACCAGCCGTTCCATCTCCGCCGGACCCATTCCGGTGGCGTAGGCGCCGCCGACCAGCGAGCCCATGCTGGTGCCGGCGATGCAATCGACCGGGATGCGCATCGCCTCCAGCACCTTGAGCACGCCGATATGCGCGGCGCCGCGCGCGCCTCCACCCGACAGCACCAGGCAGATGCGCGGGCGGCCCGCCGCGGCAGGCTGGGCCTGGGCGGGGCCTGCGGGACCTGCGGGGGTAGTGGCGGCGCCGGCGTCCTGGCCGGGTGCCGGGCGCTCCGCGGCCGTCGTGGCCGCCGTGGCCGCCGTGGCCGCCGTGGCCGCCGTGGCCGCCGTGGCCGTCGCCGCGCCGGCAGCCAGCGCGATGGCGGCGAGCAGGCGCTTCGTGCTGGCGTGGCGCAGGCGTCGGTGTGGGGCTGCCTTCATGGCTCGATCGGGGTCGCAGTCCGCTGCGTGGCCGGTTGCCGGGGCGGCAAGTCCGGCTATCTTCCGGCAAAACGTGGCGTGCAGGCCCCTGTGCGCACCGCCCCCCGAAACAATTCAACACGCGGTTCGGAAGCGTTCAGATCGGCTTTCGGCGCTGCCAGGGCCGCGGGGCAGCGGCGGGCGTGCCGGAATATACTGGGGGCTGGTCTGCCATGGCGCCGCGCGCCCCATCCGCAAGTGTCTCAAGTGCCCCCTGTAGTCCCCCTCGCTGGTTCCACGCTTACCCCTGACGATCCCCGCCCGGAGCCGCCGGAGCGGCCCGCCGACGGCGAGTGCTGCGGCTCGGGCTGCGATCCCTGCATCTTCGATTACTACTACCAGGAGATGGACCGCTACCGCGAGGCGCTGCGGGCGTGGGAAGCGCGCCAGGCCGCCCGGCATGCCGAGGATCCGGCGCATTGAGCGCCCTGACGATGCAGCCATTGCAGCCATCGCAGCCATCGCCGGCAGCCGGGGCGGCGCTGTTCGATTTCGTGCAGCGCCACCCGCGCCTGTTCGTGCTGACCGGCGCCGGCATCAGCACCGATTCCGGCATTCCCGGCTACCGCGACGCGCGTGGCCAGTGGCAACGCTCGCCTCCTATCACGCTGCAGGCCTTTCTCGGCTCGCACGCCGGGCGCCAGCGCTACTGGGCGCGCAGCATGCTCGGCTGGCCGCTGGCGGGGCAGGCGCGGCCCAACGATGCCCACCACGCGCTGGCGCGGCTCGGTGAGCAGGGCCGGATGACGGCGCTGGTCACGCAGAATGTCGACGGCCTGCACCAGCGCGCCGGCAGCCAGGGCGTGATCGAACTGCACGGCAGCCTGGCCAGCGCCATCTGCCTGGACTGCGGCGCCAGCCACGACCGCGCCGGCCTGCAGGACTGGCTGGTGTCCCGCAACGCCGCGCTGCGCGACGTGATCGCGCCGCCCGCCGCCGATGGCGACGTGCATTTCGAATCGCCGCTGTTCGCGCAGTTCCAGGTGCCCGATTGCGGCCACTGCGGCGGCATCCTCAAGCCGGATGTGGTGTTCTTCGGCGAATCCGTGCCGCGCGCGCGCGTCGACGCGGCGCGCGCGGCGCTGGCGGCCGCGGATGCGATGCTGGTAGTGGGATCGTCGCTGATGGTCTATTCCGGCTACCGCTTCTGCGTCTGGGCCGGCCAGATGGACAAGCCGGTGGCCGCGCTCAACCTGGGCACCACGCGTGCCGACGCCATGCTGGCGCTGAAGGTCGAGGCCGGCTGCGCGCCGGCGCTGCAGGCCCTGGTGTCGCGGCTGGAGCAGGGCGCCGCAGGATCCCGTTGACGCGAGCGCCATGCAGGCATAGCATCGCCACACCACTCTGATCGACGCCGGTCGATCTTTCTTCAAGGCTTCCGCTTTCCACCATGACCGCAGACCGCCAACGCCCCGTCATCGCCGCGCCTCCGGGCCGCGCGTTGCCGTGCCCGCGTCGCCAGCCTGCGTTCACATCTGTCGCGCCGCCGCCGTTCCCGGGCGGTGCACACCCGCCGCCGCCGCGCGGCTGACGGGCACGCGCCCCAGCCCTTCTCGTCTCCGGTAATCCCGCCTTCGTGCGCCCGCGCGCACGGCAGCCGCACGCCCGTGCGCGCTGCCGCCGTGACGTGGCCGCATGCCGATGCGCGTCGCCGGAGCCCGCCAAGCTGACGACAGATGACAAGCCATGACCAACCAAGAAGATTGCGCGGCGCGCTACGCCGCGCACCATGCCGCGCACGACACGCTCGCCACGCGCACCACCTCCTCCGCCCTTTGGGCCACGCCGCTGTTCGTGCTGCTATGGAGCAGCGGCGCCATCGCCGCACGGCTGGCGCTCGACCACGCCACCCCGTTCGCCCTGCTGACCTTGCGCTTCGCGCTGGTCTGCGCCGTGCTGGGCGCGCTCGGCCTGGCGCGCAGGCGCCTGCTGCCCCCGCGCGGCGAGCGGCTGCACACGGCCGGCGCGGGACTGCTGCTGATCGGCGGCTACGCGGTCTTTTACTTTCTGGCGCTGGACCACGGCATGACGCCCGGCGTGCTGGCCACGGTGCTGGGCGCGCAGCCGATGCTGACGCTGCTGCTGACTGAGCGCCGCGCCAGCGCCGCGCGCCTCGGCGGCCTGGCGCTGGCGTTCGCCGGGCTGGCCATGGTCGTCGCCGACAGCCTGCTGCTGGCCCGGCTGTCGCCTGCGGGCGTACTGTGCGCGCTGGCTTCGCTGGCCAGCATGACGGTCGGCGCCATCCTGCAGAAGCGCAGCCCGCGCGCACCCGCCGAAGTGCTGCCGCTGCAGTACGGCGTAAGCCTCGTAGCCTGCCTGCTGTGCCTGCCGTTCCAGCCCTTCGCCTTCGAAGCGTCGCTGGCGTTCGCCGCGCCGCTGCTGTGGCTGGCGTTGGGAATTTCGATCGGCGCGACGCTGCTGTTCTACCGCCTGATCCACGCCGGCAACCTGGTCAACGTGACCAGCCTGTTCTACCTGGTGCCGGCAGGCACCGCGGCGCTCGATTACCTGCTGCTGGGGAACCGCATGACGGCGCTCGCGCTGGCGGGGATGGGGGCGGTGCTGGCGGGGTTGGGGTTGGTGTTCCGGGGCACCAGGGGGTGATGCGGCGGCGGGACGCCGTAGCGGGGCAGCGGGGCGGGCGCTGTCCGAAGGCCGCGCCTACCGCTGCTTCACCTCGACCCGCACCTCATCCTTGCCCACCGTGATCGCCCCCGGTTCCACGTCCTTGCCGCCCACGCGCAGCTCCTCCGGCTTGAAGGTATAGATCGGATAGTCTTTCAGCAGCTGCTGCGCGACCACGGCGCCGATGGCGTTGAGCTGTTCGCGATAGGGTCCCATGCCGGCGACTTCGACCTGTTGCACGGTGGGGTTGTCGAGCAGCACCGCGCGCCTGGCCGGGTCATAGCGGACGCCGCTGTTCAGGGCGAGCTTGCCGTCGACGGGAGGCGACGGCAGCAGGGCATTGGTCAGGCGTGCGTCGACATGGGTGGTGATGCGGTTGCTGGCTTCATCCAGCACCAGCCGCGGATGGCTGAGCTGGACGCTGACGACTTCGGCGTAGCGCAGCGTCGCGGGAAAGCGCTTGTCCAGTTCGGTCTGCAGTTCCTGGCGGGTCAGGGAATATTCGCCGGTCCAGATGTTGTAGCCGGCCAGGGCGGGAGCGGAGCCGGCGATGCAGGCGGCGGCAAGGAGCAGGGAAGGCGTCAGGCGCATGTGGCGGATCGGGCGCGCCATGGGGTGGCGCGGTAAGTGGGATCAGCCTGTCAGACCGCGTGGCCGGGGGTCGCGTTCCGTCACATCGGCCGGGGTGCCGGTTCAGTAGTGCGGCGGGATTTCCTGCAGGGGGTCGGCTTCGGCCGCGGTGGTGGCGGCGCTGCGCACCTGCTGGTACAGCGCGCGGAACTGCTCCTGCAGCAGGTCGATCTGCTGCTGCTGGCGTGCCACGGTGCTGTTCAGGGTATCGAGCAGGTCTTCCTGGAAGGCGAGCTTGATTTCGAGTTCGTTGATGCGATCTTCCATGGCTAGGTTTCTCCGGCGGGCGGCGCGCATTGTAAACCCATCGCTGGGCCCCAATCGCCCAGTGGGCGCGCCGCCGGCCGGAAAACTGCGTCCCTGGCTTACTTGGGCGCGGTCAGCAGCATCCACATGATGCCGAAACGGTCGGCCACCATGCCGAACTGCTCGGCGAAGAAGGTCTTGTCCAGCGGCATCAGCACCTGGCCGCCTTCCTTCAGGCCGTTGAAGGCCTTCTCGACCCCGGCCTTGTCGGGAAAGGTGATCGCCAGGCCGAAGCCCTGGAAGGCGGGCTGGTTCGAGCACTGCCCGTCGGAGGCCAGGATGATGCTGTCGCCGACCTGGAATTCCAGGTGCATGACCTTGTCCTGCGCGCCCGCGCCGGGCTGGCAGCCTTCGCCACCCTTGCCGGCGTCGGGGTTGTCGGCGAAGGTCATGCGGGCGTTGACCTTGGCGCCAAGGGTCTGCTTGTAGAACTCGACCGCTTCATCGCAACGGCCTTCGAAAAACAGATAGGGCTGGACTTGCATGACACCTCCTGTGAAGGGGCGGCCTGTGGGACTGTAGGGCCGCGGGGATCTCGGCAATGACGCACACGCTTTGTGTACGCCGTCCACAATACCTTAGCAAAGAAAATGGACGACGTCCACATCGAATACGCGAGGGGCGCGGGAGGGCGGCCGGGGCGGTGCACTAGAATGGCCCGCTATACCGCCGCCCATCGCCAACCGTTTCGACTGCCGCGGCCCAAACGGAGTTGCCTTGCGTTACGAACTGACCGACCTGCGCCTGTTCCAGGCCATTGCCGATGCGCAAAGCCTGTCGGGCGGCGCATCGGCCACCCACATCACCGCGTCGGCGGCGAGCTACCGGCTGAAGAATCTCGAGCACGCCATGGGCACGCCGTTGTTCGTGCGCAGCGCGCGCGGCATGGAGCTGACGCCGGCCGGCGAAACCCTGCTGGTCCATGTGCGCGAACTGCTGCTGGGCGTTGAGCGCATGCATGGCGAGGTCGGGCGCTTCTCCGCCGGGCTGAAGGGCAATATCCGGCTGCTGGCCAACAGCAGCTCGCTCAACGGCTTCATCATTCCCAGCGTGAGCCGCTTTCTGCTGGCCAACCCGGATGTGAACATCGACCTGGAGGAGCGCGCCAGCCAGGCTATCCTGGCCGCGGTAGCGGCGCATGAGGCCGATGTCGGCATCCTGGCGGGAGATTTCCATACCGGCGACGATGCAGCCGGCGTGCGCTCGGTGCGCTACGCGCGCGACGAATTGATCCTGGTGATGGCGTCGGACCACCCGCTCGCGCGCGAGCCCGAGGTGCGCTTTGGCGCGGCGCTGGCGTTCGACTTTGTCTGCATGAGCCGCACCAGCAGCAACTTCCTGTTTCTGCGGGAGATGGCGCAGCGCGCGGGCAAGGGCCCCAACGTGCGCCTGCATGCGCACAGCTTCGATGCGGTGCTGTCGCTGGCCGAAGCCGGCGTCGGCGTGGCGCTGGTGCCGCGCAGCGTGGCGGCGCAGGCGCTGCGCGAAGCGCGCGTGGCCGGGGTGCGGCTGGCCGAGCCGTGGGCCTTGCGCGAACTGAACCTGATCGTGCGCGCCGACGGCAAGCTGCCCGCGTTTGCCGAGGCCTTCGCGCAGTTCCTGCTCAACGATCCGCGCGTGGTGGCCACGCGCGAAGGCGGCGCCGTGGCCGCCACGGCGCGGTAGCGCCTGTCCGCTTCAGCGCTTGCGGTTCAGGAAAGTGGCCATGTGCTGCTGCGGCTCGCCGGTGTCGAAGGCGCTGCCGAACTCGGTCACGCTGTTGCCGATCGAGACCTCCAGCGGCGCGTCTTCCCACTCGCGCAGCAGGCGCTTCTGCTGGCGCACCGCGACCGGGCCAAAGCCCGCCAGCAGCGCGGCCACGCGCTCGACTTCCAGATCAAGCTCGGCCAGCGGCACCACGCGGCTGACCAGCCCCCACTGCAACGCCTCGGCCGCGTCGGAGATCTCGCCCGTCAGCAGCATCCAGGCGGTGCGCGCATTGCCGATCAGGCGCGGCATCAGCGCGGCGTGGATCACCGACGGGATGCCGACCTTCACTTCCGGCATGCCCAGCTGCGCGGTGTCGGCGGCGATGCGCAGGTCGCACGCCAGCGCAAGTTCCAGCCCGCCGCCCAGGCACCAGCCCGGCATGCGCGCGATCACCGGCACCGGCAGGTGGCGCACGGCATCGCACAGCCGGCGCAGGCCGCTGATGAAGGCCTCGGCGCTGGCGCGGTCGAGCGCGGCCATTTCCTTGATATCGGCACCGCCGATAAAGCCCTTGTCGCCGGTGCCGCGCAGCACCAGCACGCGCAGCGCGTCCTGGGCGGCCAGCGCTTCGATCGCGCGCGTGAGCGAGGCGATCACCGGTGTGCTCAGGATATTGAGCGAGCCCGCCTCGCGGATGGTGACGGTGGCAATGCCGCGCGCGTCGATCTCGACGCCGGCGTGCGGTTCCTGCTGAAGTGCGCTCATGTCGGTCCTCGTGTGTTACTGGAGCTTGGTGAAGTGGATGGCCTCGACCACCTGCTTCCAGTGCGCGTTCTGCCCACGGATCAGGTCGCCAAAGGCCTTGCGCGAGGTCGGTGCCGGGATCGCGCCCTGTTTCTCGATGGCGGCGACGACCTCCGGCTCGGCCAGCACCTGGCGCACGGCGTCGTTGAGCTGGTCGAGGATGGCGGCGGGCGTGCCCGCGGGCGCGCCCAGCCCGAACCACGACGGGTTGTTCATCGCCGGCAGGCCGGCCTCGGCATAGGTGGGGACGTTGGGCAGCACCTTCAGGCGCTGCTTCGCGGCCACCGCCAGCGGCTTGAGGCGGCCGCCCTGGATCAGCCCGGACGACGACGGGATATTGTCGAACACCACCTGGATCTGCCCGGCCACCGCATCGTTGAGCGCGGGGCCCAGGCCCTTGTACGGCACGTGCAGCATGCGCGTGCCGGTGGCGTTCATGAAGAGCTCGCCGTTCATGTGGCTGAGGCCGCCGTTGCCGGACGAGCCGAACGAATACTTGCCGGGACTGGCCTTGAGCTGCTTGATGAACGACGCCAGGTCCGTGGCCGGGAAAGCCGGATTGACCACCAGCACGTTGGGCACGTCGGCCAGGTTGCTGATCGGCGCGAAGTCCTTGACCGGGTCATAGGCGGTCTTCAGGTAGACGTTGGGGTTGACCGCGTGCGAGCTTTCCACCTCCATCACCAGCGTGTAGCCGTCGGGCGGCTGCTTGGCCGCGTAGGCGCTGCCGACCGCGCCGCCGGCGCCCGGGCGGTTCTCGATCACCACCGGCTGGCCCAGCACCGGGCCCAGGCGGGTGCCGACGATGCGGGCAATGATGTCGGTGGTGCCGCCGGCGGCGTAGGGCACGATCAGCTTGATCGGCCGCTCGGGATAGGCGGCGTGCGCGCTGCTGGCAAAGCCGAGCAGGGCCATGGCGAAAAGGGCGGGCTTCATCGGGATGTCTCCGGGTCAGTGGTTATAGATATCGTGGCGGGACGGTCAGCGCTGGGGGCTGTGTTCGCCCAGCAGCGGCGGCGGCGCCGGCGGGCTCTCGTGCCCGGCCAGCATCGGGTTGCGCACCATCGGCACGCGGCCCATCACGGGGTGCTCGGCCACCTGCATCAGCCGGCGGTGCCGTACCTGCGGATGGGCGAAGACTTCGTCCATGGTGTGGATCGGTCCCCACGGCACGCCGGCCGCATCGAAGGCCTCGGTCCAGGCGGCGCGGGTGCGGGTGGGAAAGAGTTCGGTCAGCCGCGCGCGCAAGGCGTCGAGGTGTTCGATGCGCGCCGAATTGGTGGCGTAGCGCGGGTCCTGCGCCAGCGCCGCGATGCCGGCCACGGCGCAGAAGCGGGCGAACTGGCTGTCGTTGCCGATCGCCAGGATCAGGTGGCCGTCGGCGCAGCGGAACACTTCATACGGCGCGCAGTTGGGGTGGGCGTTGCCGCTGCGCTGCGGATTCTGGCCCGAGACCAGGTAGTTGGCGGCCTGGTTGGCATTCATCGCCACGGCGACGTCGAGCAGCGCGATGTCCAGGTGCGCGCCCGTGCCGCTTGCCTGGCGCTGATACAGCGCGGCCAGCACCGCGGAGGTGGCGTACATGCCGGTGCTCAGGTCGACCACCGCGACGCCGGTGCGCAGCGGGCCGGCTCCGGGCGTGCCGTCGGGCTGGCCGGTGTAGCTCATCAGCCCGCCCATGCCCTGGAACACGTAGTCGTAGCCCGGCTTGTCGGCCATCGGCCCGCTCTGGCCGAAGCCGGTGATCGACAGGTAGACCAGGCGCGGGTTGATCGCCTTGAGCGTGTCGTAGTCCAGCCCGTAGCGGCGCAGCGTGCCGACCTTGTAGTTCTCGACCAGCACGTCGGCCGTGCGCGCCAGTTCGCGCACCTGTGCCGCGCCTTCGGAGGTGCCGTAGTCGATCGCGACCGAACGCTTGCCGCGGTTGCAGCAGATGAAATAGCCGGACAGGCGCGGATCGCCTGCAGTGCCGGCCGGTGCGTCGAGATAGGGCGGCCCCCAGCCGCGGGTATCGTCGCCGCGCTCGGGGTGTTCGACCTTGGTCACCTCGGCGCCCAGGTCGGCCAGGTTCTGGGTACACCAGGGGCCGGCCAGGATGCGCGACAAATCCAGGACCCGGACGCCTTCCAGGGCGCGATGCAGCATGACGACTCCGCTTTCCGATAACAGTGCGGCGCAGTATAGGGAGGGGTATCGGGCCGAACCAGTCGAGAGTTTTGAAAGGCGCGTTCGCCGGATTTGAACGGTGCGGCGGCGCTCCGGCCGGCGCCGAGTGCGGGTGGCGCCGGGGCCCCGCCGGCCCCCGGGTTTGGCGCGTGGGCGCTGCCGTGTCACAATTCGCGTTTGGCACTGACTCGGCACGTGACTCGGCCGGCCGCGTCGCCGTGCTTCCACGCTGCCCCCGGCCGCTTGCGGCCGACGCCGTGGAAGCCCGTCCAAGAGCCGACAAATTCACATTGATTTCTGGCGATGACTACCATCCTGCAGCACATTCCTACCGGCCAGCGCGTCGGTATCGCCTTCTCCGGCGGCCTTGACACCAGCGCGGCACTCCTCTGGATGCGCCAGAAGGGCGCTGTCCCCTACGCCTACAC
Organism: Cupriavidus alkaliphilus; assembly: GCF_900094595.1. Classification (GTDB taxonomy): domain Bacteria; phylum Pseudomonadota; class Gammaproteobacteria; order Burkholderiales; family Burkholderiaceae; genus Cupriavidus; species Cupriavidus alkaliphilus. The sequence continues at coordinate 224,697 of NZ_FMAD01000009.1, forward strand.
CGCCAACCTGGGCCAGCCCGACGAGCCCGACTACGACGACATCCCGCGCCGCGCCAAGGCCTACGGCGCCGAGGAAGCCCGCCTGGTCGACTGCCGCGCGCAGCTGGTGGCCGAGGGCATCGCCGCGCTGCAGTGCGGTGCCTTCCATATCTCCACCGCCGGCATCACCTACTTCAACACCACCCCGATCGGCCGCGCCGTCACCGGCACCATGCTGGTCGCCGCGATGAAGGAAGACGGCGTCAACATCTGGGGCGACGGCAGCACCTTCAAGGGCAACGACATCGAGCGCTTCTACCGCTACGGCCTGCTGACCAACCCCGGCCTGCAGATCTACAAGCCGTGGCTGGACCAGCAGTTCATCGACGAACTGGGCGGCCGCGCCGAGATGTCCGAGTTCATGCGCCAGAACGGCTTCGACTACAAGATGTCGGCCGAGAAGGCGTACTCGACCGACTCCAACATGCTGGGCGCGACCCACGAGGCCAAGGACCTGGAGCACCTGGATTCGGGCATCCGCATCGTCCAGCCGATCATGGGCGTGCAGTTCTGGCGCGATGACGTCGAAGTCAAGCGCGAGGAAGTCACCGTGCGCTTCGAGGAAGGCCAGCCGGTGGCGCTGAACGGCCAGACCTTCGCCAACGCCGTCGACCTGTTCATGGAAGCCAACCGCATCGGCGGCCGCCATGGCCTGGGCATGAGCGACCAGATCGAGAACCGCATCATCGAAGCCAAGAGCCGCGGCATCTACGAAGCCCCGGGCCTGGCGCTGCTGTTCATCGCCTACGAGCGCCTGATCACCGGCATCCACAACGAAGACACCATCGAGCAGTACCGCGACAACGGCCGCCGCCTGGGCCGCCTGCTGTACCAGGGCCGCTGGTTCGACCCGCAGGCCATCATGCTGCGTGAAACCGCCCAGCGCTGGGTCGCCGGCGCCATCACCGGCGAGGTCACCATCGAACTGCGCCGCGGCAACGACTACTCGATCCTGAACACCACCTCGCCCAACCTGACCTACAAGCCGGAACGGCTGACCATGGAAAAGGGCGAGTCGATGTTCACGCCGCTGGACCGCATCGGCCAGCTGACCATGCGCACGCTGGATATCGTCGATACGCGCGAGAAGCTGCAGACGTATGCCAAGACCGGCCTGCTGTCGACGCAGGTCAGCGCTTCGCTGCCGAAGCTGGAAGACTGAGCTTCGCGCTGCCCCGCCTGACCGCGGGACCGCCAGAAACCGGCACCTCAGGGTGCCGGTTTTTTTTGTCTCGGCGTTTTCCCCACCTGTCCCGTAATGTCAAGCGTACGTCCCGGAATATCAAACCGCGCTGTCCCGATCGCCAGATACTGGCTGCGCTCGCCCGCCACTTTGCGCGGGCACTGAACGCACGGCGGCGCCAAGACCGCCGCCCGGCTTCCGGAGACGCCCATGCCCAGATCCCGCCTTGCCCTTGCCGCCGCATCCGCCGCGCCGACGCCGGCCGCACCCGCGGCTGCCGGAACGCGCTATGCGTGGCTGGTCTTTGCGCTGACCTTTGCGCTGCTGCTGTCCGACTATATGTCGCGCCAGGTGCTCAATGCCGTGTTTCCGCTGCTGAAGGCCGAATGGCAGCTGGGGGATACGGAGCTGGGGGCACTCGGCGGGGTGGTGGCGCTGATGGTGGGCGTGCTGGCGATCCCGCTGTCGCTGCTGGCCGACCGCTGGGGCCGGGTGCGCAGCCTGATCCTGATGGCGGCGCTGTGGAGCCTGGCCACGCTGGGCTGCGCGCTGGCGGGCAGTTTCGGCCAGATGTTCCTGGCGCGGCTGTGCGTCGGCATCGGCGAGGCCGCATACGGCAGCGTCGGCATCGCGGTGGTGGTGTCGGTGTTCCCGCGCCACCTGCGCGCCAGCCTCAGCGCCGCGTTTATCGCCGGCGGCGCGTTCGGCTCGGTGCTGGGCATGGGACTGGGCGGCATCCTGTCCGCGCATTTCGGCTGGCGCATGGCCTTTGCCGGGATGGCCGCGTTCGGGCTGGCGATGGTGGCCTGCTACGCGCTGACGATCAGCGAGCAGCGGCTGCGCCGGCTGCAGCAGCGCATCGGCGCTGACAGCGAGCAAGGCAACAGCGATGCGGCCGCGGCGCGCCAGCTGGCGCCGCGCCGGATCGTGCGCGAGCTGCTGACGCTGCCGTCGATGCTCTGCGCCTGCGCCGGCAGCGCCTTGCAGCTGCTGGTGATGGCCGCGCTGCTGGCGTGGCTGCCAAGCTTCCTGGCGCGCGAGTACGGCATGGCCACCGGCCGTGCCGGCGCGGTGGCGGCGCTGCTGGTGCTGGTGGCCGGCGCCGGCATGGTGGCCTGCGGCGCGCTGACCGACCGCGTGGCGCGGCGCGCGCCCGGGCGCAAATGGCACATGGCCATCGGCTACAGCCTGGCCTGCTGCGTGCTGTTGATGACGGCGTTCCGGCTGCCCGCCGGCACCGCGCAACTGGTGCTGATCGGGGCGGGCATGCTGGTGGTGGGCGGCTGCGCCGGCCCGGCCAGCGCGATGGTGGCCAACCTGACGCGGCCCGCCATCCACGCCACCGCGTTTGCCACGCTGACGCTCATCAACAACCTGCTGGGCCTGGCGCCGGGCCCGTTCCTGACCGGCGTGCTGGCCGACCGCATCGGCCTGCCCGGCGCGCTGCAATGGATTCCGCTGGCCGGCGCCGCCGCCACGCTGCTGTTCTGTATCGGCCGCCGTCACTATGCCGCGGACCTGCGGCGCCTGGATGGCCAACCCGTGCCCCACGCCGTTCCTGCCTGACCCTTTCCGATCCCACCATGACTGCTACCCCCTCACCCACCATCCTGATGGTGCCGGGCCTGCGCGACCACGTCGCCGAGCACTGGCAGACCCTGCTGCAAGCCGAACTTCTGGACCAGGGACATGACGCCCGCTGCGTGCCGCCGCTTGAGCACGACAAGCTCAGCCGCGCCGCCCGCGTCGCCGCGCTCGAGACGGCGCTGGCAGCCATCGACGGGCCGGTGGTGCTGGTGGCACACAGCGCCGGCGTAATGATCACCGTGCATTGGGCGGCGCGGCACCGCCGTCCGATCCGGGGTGCGCTGCTGGTGACGCCGCCGGATTTCACGCAGCCGCTGCCGCCCGGCTATCCGGCGCAGCCGGACCTGGCGCAGGCCGGCTGGCTGCCGACGCCGCTGGCGCCATTGCCGTTCCCCAGCCTGGTGGCGGCCAGCCGCAACGATCCGCTGGCCAGCCGTGCGCGCGTCGCCGAGATGGCCGCCGCCTGGGGCAGCCGGCTGGTCGACCTGGGCAACGTCGGCCATCTCAACCCCGCCGCCGGCTACGGTCCATGGCCACGCGCCCATGCCTTGCTGGCGGAACTGGAGACACTGGTCGCACAGCAGGCCTGAGCGCGCCGCAGCGCGCGCCACAACAAGAGCATCCGGCCATCCAGGCCGGGCCAACAAGGAGGAGACCAATGAAAAACAGAAACGCCGTCATGGCGCTGATGCTGTCGTGCCCGCTGGCGGCCGCCGCGCAATCGTCGGTCACGCTGTATGGCGTGGCCGACATCAACGTCGAATACGTCAATCGCATCGGTGCGGTGCCGGTCGCGGCGAACGGCTTCAACCCGGGTCCCGGCGACAAGGTGTTCCGCATGGCTTCGGGCGGCCTGTCGGGCTCGCGCTGGGGCCTGCGCGGCATGGAGGACCTGGGCGCCGGATGGCAGGCCTCGTTCGTGCTGGAAAGCGGCTTCAGCGTCGACAACGGCACGCTGCAGCAGGGCGGGCGGCTGTTTGGCCGCCAGGCGTTCGTCGCGCTGCGGCACGCCGGCATCGGCCAGCTCAGCCTGGGCCGCCAGTACACGTCGATCTTCGAGGCCCTGGCAAATTTCTCGCCCACGGCTTATGCCACGCAATACGAACCGGTGGTGTTGCAGGCCGGCGCCAATTTCCGCGAGGACAACACCGTCAAGTACACCGGCCAGTTCGGCCCGCTGACGGCGCGCGCGCACTGGTCGTTCGGCGCCGGGCTGGCGCTGCCGCAGACGGTTGGCATTGCCACGCCGATCGGCGGCAACGGCGAAGTGCCCGGCCAGTTCCGCCGCGACACCGCCTATGGCGCCTCGCTCGCGTATGCCGCCGGACCGTTCGGCGCCACCGTCGGCTATGACCAGTGGAACCCGACCATCGGCACCAGCAGCGGCACCGTGCGCAAGGCCGTGGTGGGCGCCAGCTACACCTTTGGCCCGGCCAAGGTCATGGGCGGTTACCGCTGGGGCCAGAACAAGAACGCTGCCGACGTGGTGATCCAGCGCGACGACTATTACTGGATCGGCGCCACCTACCAGGTCAACCCGGCGGTGGGGCTGACGCTCGAATACAACTACGACAACGTCAGGAGCCTGTTCGGCGATACGCAGGTGGCCAATCCGTGGCAGATCGCCTTTGTTGCCACCTATGCGTTCTCGCGGCGCACCGATGTGTACCTGTCGACCGCCTACGCGCGCAACGCCGGGCTGATGCTGGAATCACTGGCCACGGTTTATGCCAACAGCCTGTCGCTGGGCAATAGCTATGCCGCGGGCAACGGGCAACGCAGTATGGTGGGGGTGGCGTTGGGGGTGAGGCATAAGTTTTGAATGTTGTTGGTGTGTGTCGTTATGCGGGCGGTTTTTGTGCTTGGCACACGTGGCTGTTTCGCCGGCGTAGCCGGCGAGTCACTTCTTGTCCAAGCGACAAGAAGTAACCAAGAAACGCGTCGCCTATGCGGCTGGCAATCCATTCCACGGTGTTGGTAGTTCGCACGGTGGTGCTTGCCGTTTGGGCGTGGTTGCCTGTTCGACCCTGCTACGCCATGTGAGTCAGGGATAGTGCCTTCGATAACCCACTATTGAACGATCCCCATGCAGGGCGTAGGCCGCCTGCTGCCAAACGACATCGCGGGGACGCCTACGGCTGCTGCGCGGGCTCAAAAGGCGCTGACGGGCATTGGGCGCTTGCGCGAAGCGCAGCCGAAGGCGTTGATGCGGTATCGCTCGCCAGCCCGGGCCACCGCCCTGCATGGGGATCGTCCAAAAGCCGGTTAACGAAGGCAGCGGTCCAGACTCACCTGGCGTAGCAGGGCCGAACGGGCACCCACATCCAAACGGCAAGCACCGCCGCCCATATGACCAGCGCCGCTCAATTTATAGCCAGCCGCTCAGGCGACGCGCTCTTTGCCTACTTTCTGTCGCTCGGACAGAAAGTAGGTCGCCGGCTACGCCGGCGAAACAGCCACGCCCGCCAAGCACCAAAACCCCCCGTATAGCGAAAAGCCCAAAATCAATCCCCCCCATCCCCCCGCCACGCCGACACACTGCGCCCGAAGCGCCCGCTGAACCAGCGCGAGAACGCGCTCAGCGACGAAAACCCCAGCAGCGCGGCCACTTCCGACAGCGGCCGCTCGCGGTTTTCCAGGTAGCGGATCACCAGGTCGGCGCGGGCCTCGGCGAGGATGTCGGAGTAGGTGGTGTGCGCCTGGCCGAGGCGCCGGTGCACGGTGCGGCGGTCGACGCTGAGATGCTGGGCCACGCGCTCCACCGAGCACAGGCCGGTCGGCAGCAACGCGTACACCAGCTTGCGCACCATGTCCGGCATGGTGGCCGCGGTCGATTGCGCCAGCAGCGTGCCGAGATACTGCTTCACCTGCTGCGCCATCACCGGGTCGTACGACGGCAACGGTGCTTCCAGGTCCGCGGCCTGGCAGACGATGCCGTCGAAGTCCTGGTTGAACGAGCCGGCCATGCCAAACACGCGCGCGTACGTCGCCGTGCTGGCCGGCGCCGGATGCGTGAAGCAGATGCTGCGCGGGCGCCACGATGGCCCCAGGAACAGCTTCAGCATGCGGAATACCACACCCACCGCCAGGTCGGTGGCCTGGCGCAGGGTGCCCGGCGCTTCGCTGAGGACCTGCAGCCGGATCATCACCAGGTCATCGCTGTCTTCGACGCGCATCGCCAGCGATTCATTCTGCAGGCCCATGTAGCGCACCATCGACTCCAGCGCGCGGCGCAGCGTCGGTTCCTCGCGCACCACGAAGGCCAGCGGGCCCAGGTTGGAGAACTCGCGCAGCTCGGCCATGCGCAGGCCGAAATCGTCGGCCCCGGCGGCGCGCGCCGATGCATCCAGCAGGCGGCCCACCGATGCCGCCGGGATGCGGATATCGGGGTCCAGCAGCGCCGAGCGGTTGATCTTCGCGGCCCTGAGCTGCTGGTACGGATCCAGCCCCAGCGCACGCGCGACTTCGACGTAGTTGGTCAGGCTGGCACTGCGCAGGTAGTAGGACATGACAACGGCTTCCGGGCTTTCCCTGAGTGTCCCGAAATGTAAATCGGTTGTCCCGGATCGTCAAATCGCCGCGGTCCGTTGATCGATACTCCAGTCACCAACCAACCGGAGCGATCTATGCAATTCCTCGACGATTCCCTGCACCCCGAGAACATGGACAAGGTGGTGATCACCGTGGCCCCGTATGGCCCCGAGTGGATGCCGCAGGACTTCCCCGAGGACATCCCGGTCACCATGGAAGAACAGGTGCAGAAGGCGGTCGATTGCTACAACGCCGGCGCCACCGTGCTGCACCTGCATGTGCGCGAACTCGACGGCAAGGGCTCCAAGCGCCTGTCCAAGTTCAACGAGCTGATCGCCGGCGTGCGCGCCGCGGTGCCGGACATGATCATCCAGGTCGGCGGCTCGATCTCGTTCGCGCCGGAAGACGACGGCCAGGAGGCCAAGTGGCTGTCCGACGACACCCGCCACATGCTGGCCGAGCTGCAGCCCAAGCCGGACCAGGTCACCGTGGCCATCAACACCACGCAGATGAACATCATGGAGCTGCTCTATCCCGAGTACCTGAAGGGAACCTCGCTGGAGCACCCGGCCTACCAGGCCGCCTATCGCGAGATGACCGTGCCGGCGGGCCCGGGCTGGGTCGAAGAGCACCTGCGCCGGCTGCAGGCCTCGGGCATCCAGCCGCACTTCCAGCTCACCGGCATGCATGCGCTGGAAACGCTGGAGCGGCTGGTGCGCGCGGGCGTCTACACCGGCCCGCTGAACCTGACCTGGATCGGCATCGGCGGCGGCTTTGACGGCCCCAACCCGTTCAACTTCTTCAACTTCGTGCACCGCGCCCCGGACGGCTGCACGCTGACCGCCGAGTCGCTGCTGAAGAACGTGCTGCCGTTCAACATGATGGCGATGGCGATGGGCCTGCACCCGCGCTGCGGCATCGAGGACACCATCATCGACCAGCACGGCAAGCGCATGACCTCGGTGCAGCAGATCGAGCAGTGCGTGCGCGTGGCGCGCGAACTGGGCCGCGAGATCGCCTCCGGCCAGGAAGCGCGCGAGATCTACCGCATCGGCACCTGGTACGACAGCGCCGAGGCCACGCTGCAGGCCAACGGCATGGCCCCCAACCGCAAGTCGGGGCAGAAGAACCTGCCGCTGCGCGCGGCGGCCTGACGGCCGTGGGCCGGGCAGGCGCACCGCCGGCCCGGTGCCAGGCATGACCGGAGTCCGCGATGCATCACCCCGACGCCCTCGCCAATCCCTGCATCAACATTTGCCGGATGGATCTTGCCAACCGCTATTGCCAGGGTTGCGGCCGGACCCGGCTTGAAATCGGCCGCTGGCTGCGGATGAGCGAGGCCGAACGCGCGCAGGTCCTGGCCGCGGTGCCTGCGCGCCGGGCAAGCAGCAGCCATACTACATAACGGAGACAACATGACCACCCGCCCCGCCTTCCTGCTGCGCATCGCCGCCGCCGCGGCCAGCCTCGCGCTGGCCGCGCCCTCTGCCATGGCCTGGACCGGCAAGCCGGTCCGGATGCTGGTGCCGGCGCCGGCCGGCGGCACCATGGATGTACTCGCGCGGCTGCTGGCGGACCAGCTGTCGGCGGACCTCGGCCAACCGGTGGTGGTCGACAACAAGCCCGGCGCCGGCGGTGGCATCGCCATCACCACCATGCTGGCGGCGCCCGCCGATGGCCAGACCATCATGGTCACCGCCAGCAACGTGCTGACCGAGGTGCCGCACGTGCTCAAGCCTGCGTTCGATCCGCTCAAGGATGTGCGCCCCGTTGCCGCCGTAGCGCGCTCGCGCATGGTGATGATCGGCGCGCCCGGCCTGCCGGCCAGGGATTTGAAGAGCCTGGTCGGCTATGCGCGCGCCAATCCGGGCAAGCTCAGCTTTGCCTCGTACAGCGCCGGCACCGCCTCGCACTACGCCGGCATGATCATGAACCAGAAGGCCGGGCTGGACCTGCAGCACGTGCCCTTCGCCGGCTCGGCGCCCGCGCTGGCGCAGGTCATGGGCAACCAGATCGCGGTGATGTACGACGGCATGGTGACCTCGCTGCCGATGATCCGCGCCGGCAAGGTGCAGGTCTACGCCGTGGCGTCGAAGAGCCGCTCGGCGCTGCTGCCACAGGTGCCGACCTTCGCCGAACTGGGCTACCCGGAGATGGAGTTCAGCAACTGGGTGGGAGTGATTGCGTCGTCGAAACTGTCGCCTGAACTGGCGCAGAAGATCCATGCGGCGGCCTACAAGGCTGCTTCCGCGGCCAGGGTGCGCGAGCGCATGGAGGCGCTTGGCTACGAGCCGCTGCCGGCGCAGCCGTTGCCGCAGTTGAGCGAGTCGGTGGGCACGGAGTTCGAGCGCAATGCCGGCATCGTCAGGGCCTTTAATATCCAGCCCTGAATCCCTGCCTGCCAACGCAAACAGGGCAGCCTCGGACGAGGCTGCCCTGTTGCTTTCCTGCTGCCCGTTCAGGCTCCGGTGCTGCGCAAGCGCTTCTTGTCGATCTTGCCGACGCTGGTCTTCGGGATCGCGTCGACAAACACGATCCGCTCAGCTTCCGGCACCGCATACTTGCTGAGCCGGTTGGCCTCGACGCGCTCCAGCAGAAACGCGCGAATCGCCTCCGCGGTGACCGTGGCGCCAGGCATGCGCACCACGTATGCCATCGGCCGCTCGCCCCACCGCGCGTCCGGCACGCCGATGACCGCGCACTCCTGCACGCCCGGCACCTGCGTGACCAGGCTCTCGACCTCGATCGACGAGACCCACTCGCCGCCGGTCTTGATCACGTCCTTGATCCGGTCAACGATCTGCACGAAGCCGTCGGCGCCCATCACCGCGATGTCCTGCGTATGCAGGTAGCCGCCGGCCCACAGCTCGGCCGATGCCTCGGCTTTGCCGTGGTATGCCCGGGTCAGGAACGGCGCGCGCAGCACGATCTCGCCGCGCGCCCTGCCGTCGCGCGGCACGTCGTGCATGGACTCGTCCACCAGGCGGAAGTCCACCATGGCCACCGGACGGCCGGTCGAGCAGCGCATGCGCACTTCGGTCTCGCGATCGGCACTGGCGTGGCCCGGGGGCAACTGCGCCAGCGCGACGATGGGCCCGGTCTCCGACATGCCATAGCCGGCAAACACATCCATGCCGCGCGCGAGCGCGGCCTCGCACAACGCCGGCGGCAGCGCCGAGCCGCCGATGATCAGTTTCCAGCCCGACAGATCCTGGCCGCTTGCCTGCGCCGCCTGCAACAGCATCTGCAGCAAGGTCGGCACGCAGTGCGAGAACGTGACCCGCTCGGTCTCGCGCAAGCGCAGCAAGACGTCCGGCGCGTAGCGCCCCGGCAGCACGATGCGCAGCCCGAGCATGACCGCGACATAGGGGATGCCCCAGGCCAGCACGTGGAACATCGGCGTGATCGGCATGTAGACGTCTTCGCGGTGCAGGCGCTGCCCTTCGCGCGGCGCGCACAGGCTGGTGGCCGACGCCAGCGCATGCAGCACGATGTCGCGATGGCTGTAGCACACGCCCTTGGGGTCGCCGGTGGTGCCGGTGGTGTAGAAGGTGGCGGCGCGCGTGTTCTCGTCGAACTCGGGGAAGTCGAAGTCGGGTGAGGCCGCTTGCAGCAGCGTCTCGTACTCCCCGCAAAACGGCAGCGAGGTCGGCGGCATCTGCTGGCCGTCGGCCAGCAGGACAAGGCTGCGCACGCTGGTCAGCTGGCCGCGGATCTCTTCCATCACCGGCAGGAAGTCCGGATGGAGCAGCACCACCTCGGCGCCGGAATCGTTCAGCGTGTACAGGATCTGCTGCGCCGACAGCCGCACGTTGACCGTGAACAGCGTCGCGCCCATCATCGGCACGCCGAAATAGCACTCCAGATAGCGATGACTGTCCCAGTCCATCACCGCCACGGTGGTGCCGTGCGCCACGCCCTGCGCAGCCAGCGCGGAGGCGAGCCGGCCAACGCGCTGGCGGAACTCGCGATAGCTGTGGCGCAGCTGTCCGCGATACGTGATCTGCTGGTCGCCGTACAGCGACAGCGAATTGAGCAGCAGTTGCCGCACGAGCAGGGGATAGGCATAGGCCTGCGGTGCCGCAGGCACGAGATGTGGTTGCATGGCTGTGTCCCTCCGTCAGAACGGCACGTCGCCGATGATGCCGGCGCGCTCCATCTTGCGCACCGTGGGCGCATAGTCCTGCACCGCGTAGTGCTGCGTGCAGCGGTTATCCCAGATTGCGACGCTGTGCTTTTTCCAGCGCCAGCGCACCTGGTACTCCGGGATCTCGGCCTGCGCGCACAGGTAGTGCAGCAGGTCGCCCGCGCCGGGCATGAAGTCCTTGCCGAAGCGGATCACGTCGCCGCGGTGGTAGTTGGCGAAGTGCGAGGTGAAGGCGTTGACGAACAGGATCTTCTCGCCGGTTTCCGGATGGGTGCGCACCACCGGATGCTCCACCATCGGGAATTGCGCCGCCAGCGCGGCGCGCTTCTCCGGCGCCATGTTGGCGCCGAAGGTGTGTTCGATGCTGTGCTTGGCGCGCAGCCCTTCGATGCGCGCCTTGATGTCCTGCGGCAGGCGCCGGTAGGCTTCGCCCATGTTGACCCAGATGGTGTCGCCGCCGACCGCCGGCGTCTCCACGCAGCGCAGCACGCATCCCATCGGCGGCGCCTGGCGCCAGGTGGCATCGCAATGGAAGGCATTCTCGTAGTGCTCGACCTTGCTGTCGGGCGACTTGTAGATCTGCACCAGCCCCGGGTGCTCCGGGTCGCTGCCCACCACCGGGTGGTCTTCCAGTTCGCCGAACTGGCGCGCAAAGGCGACGTGCTCGGCGCGGGTGATGTCCTGGTCGCGCAGGAACAGGACCTTGTGCTGCAGCAGCAGCGCCTTGATTTCAGCGAACAGGCCGGCGTCGCGCGAGGCATCGGCCAGGCTGACGCCGGTGAGTTCGGCGCCGATGGTGCAGGTCAGCGGTTCCGCATGCATGGTTTGTCTCCTCTTTCTTTGTTTTCAGATGACGAAGATCGATGATCCGGTGGTGCGGCGCGCTTCCAGGTCCTGGTGCGCCTGGACCGCGTCTTCCAGCGCATAGCGCTGGTTGATGCCGATCTGGATGCGCCCCGCGGCGACGTGGCCGAAGATCTCGTCGGCCAGCGCCTGCTTTTCCGCGGGATCGGCGATGTAGTCGGCCAGCGCGGGCCGGGTCAGGAACAGCGAGCCCTTCATCGCCAGCAGCGCCGGATCGAACGGCGGCACCGGGCCGGAGGCGGTGCCCACGCAGACCATGGTGCCGCGGCGGCGCAGTGAGTCCAGCGAGCCCATGAAGGTGGTCTTGCCGACGCTGTCGAACACCACCGCCACGCCCACGCCATCGGTCAGCTCGCGCACACGTTTGGCCACGTCCTCGCGGGTGTAGTAGATGATGTGGTCGCAGCCGTGCGCGCGCGCCACCTCGGCCTTGGCCTCGGTCGACACCGTGCCGATCACGGTCAGCCCCAGCAGCCGGGCCCACTGCGACACGATCAGTCCGACCCCGCCCGCTGCCGCGTGCAGCAGGATGGTGTCGCCGGCCTGGAACGGATGGATGCGGCGCATCAGGTAGGCCGAGGTCAGCCCGCGCATGGTCATCGCCGCCGCGGTTTCGAAGGCGATGCTGTCGGGCAGGCGGATCAGCGGCGCGGCGGGCACCAGGCGCTCGGTGCTGTACGCGCCCAGCGTGTTGACGAAGCCGGTGTAGGTGACGCGGTCGCCCGGCGCTACGTTGGTCACGCCCGCTCCCACCGACACCACCACGCCGGCGGCTTCGACGCCCATGCCGCTGGGCAGCGGCACGGGATAGGTGCCGTTGCGGAAATAGGTATCGGCGTAGTTCAGGCCCACCGCGACGTGGCGGATGCGAACCTGTCCAGGTCCGGGCTCGCCGACTTCCATGGGTTCGTAGCGCAGCACTTCGGGGCCGCCGGTCTCATACATGCGGACGACATTTGCCATGATTCTGGTCTCCTGGAATTAGCGTTGGTGCAGGGTGCCCTGCACATGCCTGCCACTGTAGGGAGCGCGGGCCGGTCCGGCTTTGCATTGGCTACCGCTGACTTTGCATTTCATGCCAGGAGGCCTATGATCCTGCTGCGGCGGGCCGGCAGCCCCCCGCAATGGCGCAGGACATCGCAACGCATCGCAAGGCAGGATCCGCTTGGAAACGCTCATACGTGCCGCCGCACTGACCAACTTCCTGGAGGTATCGCGCGACCTCGGCCTGGACCCGCAGCCGCTGCTGCGCCAGGCCCGGTTGCGCCGCGCCTGGCTCGACGACCCCGACCAGCGGGTGCCGCTCGGCGCCTGCGTGGCGCTGCTGGAAGCCGCCGCGCAGGCCTCGGGCTGCATCACGTTCGGGCTGCGCATGGCGGAGTCGCGCCAGCTGTCGGACTTTGGCGTGATGAGCCTGCTGATCAGCCAGCAGCCCACGCTGCGCGCCGCGCTGGCCACCACCATCCGCTATCGGCACCTGGTCAACGATTCGGTGGCGCTGTTGCTCGAGGACGCCGGCAGCGCCGTGGTGATCCGCCAGGAAGTGCTGAGCGACGCGCCCTCGCGGCAGGCCACCGAGCTGGCCATCGGTGTCGTGTTCCGCATGTGCGCGCTGCTGCTGGGGCCGCGCTGGCAGCCGATCGCGGTGAGCTTCACGCATGCGGCGCCGGCCGACCTGCGCGTCCATCGCCGGCTGTTCGGCTGCCCGCTGGAGTTCGATGCGGACTGCAATGGCATCGTCTGCCGCGCCGCCGACCTCGACGCTCCCAACCCCGGTGCGGATCCCGTCATGGCGCGCTATGCGCAGCAGTTCATCGATACCCTGCCGCGCGCCAACCCGCAGTCGATCGGCCACGAAGTGCGCGCCGCCATCTACCTGATGCTGCCGATGGGCCGCGCCACCTGCGAGGCCGTGGCCGAGGGCCTGGGCCTGAGCCTGCGCACCATGCAACGCCAGCTCGACGACGCGGGCGAGACCTTCACTGGCATCCTCAACGACGTGCGGCGCGAGCTGGCGCGACGCTATGTCGAGAACCCGCGCTATTCGCTGCTGCGCGTGTCGCAGCTGCTGGGCTACGGCTCGGCCAGCGCCTTCACGCGCTGGTTCTCGGCGCAGTTCGGCACGGCTCCGGCCAACTGGCGCAGGGATCGCGCAGGACGGTAGCGCGGCAAGGCATCAGCCCGCCAACGCTGCCGGGACCTCGCGCAGCGCCAGTTCCGTGTCCTTGATGCCCGCCAGCGGCGCCAGCACCGCCGCATCGAACGGCCGCACCGGTTGTCCCGCGTGCACCCGCGCCGGCCAGTCCGGATTCGCCAGCGCCCCGCGCCCGAGCGCAACCAGCGTTGCACCCTGCTTCAGCATGCCCGCCGCGCGCACCGGATCCGCGAGGCTGCCGTTCGCAACGATGGCCAGCCCCGGCGCCGCGCGCCGGGCATGCTGCACCAGCGACGCATTGCCGTCGGCGAAGGCGGGCTGCCAGGCTTCATGCTCGGTCACATGGAGGTAGTCGACGCCGCTTGCCGCAATGCCGGCAAACACCGCGGCAGCGCCCTCTGCGCCTTCGGGCCACTGGTAGGTAAAGTCATTGACCTTGGCCTGCGAGATGCGCACGCCGACGATGACATCGCTGCCCACCGCGGCGCGCACGGCACGGATCGTCTCCAGCATCATGCGCATGCGCCGCGCGATGCCGCCGCCCCAGGCGTCCTGGCGCTGGTTGGTATGGCCGTTGAGGAACTGGTCGAGCAGGTAGCCGTTGGCGCCGTGGATCTCCACGCCGTCGAAGCCGGTCTCGCGGGCCCGCCGCGCCGCTTGCGCAAACCCGTCGATGGCTTGCAAGATTTCTGCCTCGTCCATCGCGCGCGGCGTACGGAATGCGCCCGTGCCGCCATACGCGCTCAGCTGCCGGCCCCTGGGCTGCACGGCCGAAGGGCCGGCGGTATCGTCGCGGAAGGGGTTGACCTGCGACAGCGCCCCCGCATGCATCAGCTGCGCGACCATACGGCCGCCGGCCCGGTGGACCGCGTCCACGATCCCGCGCCAGCCCTGCGCCTGCTGCGCGTCGGTCAGTCCCGGCTGGCCGGCATAACCCTGCGCATAGGCGCGGTCGGTATAGATGCCCTCGCTGACGATCAGGCCAAAGCCGCCGCGGGCAAAGCCCTCGTAATAGCGGCGCATGGCCTCGGTGGGGACGCCGGTGTCGGTGGCGCTGATGCGCGTCATCGGCGCCACCACCAGGCGGTTGCGCAACGGTACGCCGTTCAGCGCCGGCGTATCGAACAGCGAAGGCGCGGCGGGCGTGGTCATTGCTCGCCCTCCGTGGTCAGGGCGATGGCTTCGATCTCGATCATCGCGTCCGGCGAATACAGTGCCGAGACTTCGACGATGGTATCGGCCGGATAGGGCGCGGAAAACCACTTGCGGCGCAGCGCGACGATCTTCGGGAAGTATTCCATCGACGTCAGGAAGATCGTCACCTTGGCCACGCGGTCCAGCCCCGAGCCGCCCGCCTTCAGCGCGCGCCTGAGGTTGCGGAAGGCCTGCTCGGCCTGCGCGTCGAAGTCGCCGCGCCCGACGATGGCGCCATCGTCGCCAACGCCGGCCTGGCCGGAAACGAACAGCAGGCCGCCGGCGCGAATGGCCTGGGACAGCAGGTAGGGGGCATAGGGATCGGGCTGGGTGTGGACTTGTTCCAGGTGCATCGCTGACTCCGGTAATGATTTAGTAAAATTCATCTTTCTATCGGGCTGAGCGTCTTGCGGGCCAGCCGATATGCCAAGTATCGGAGCCGGTATCGGCCGCGACAAATGGTCGCTTTTCAGTCGATGCATGAGACAAATTCATCCATGGAGACACCTTGCGCAAACTGCCGCCCCTCGGCGCCCTGCGCGCCTTCGAAGCCGCCGCCCGCCGCGCCAGCTTCAAGCACGCCGCCGACGAACTGCACGTCACGCCGACGGCCATCAGCCACCAGATCCGCGCGCTGGAAGAGAGCCTGGGCGTGAGGTTGTTCGAGCGCCAGACCCGCAAGGTGCGGCTGACGGCGGCCGGGCATCAGTTGTTCCCCGCGGTGCGGGACGGCCTCGACGGCATGGAGCGCGCGGTGCAGGCGGTGCAGCGCAGCGGCCGCCCGCACGTAGCCACGCTGACATCGACGGTGGCGTTCATGGCCAGGCGGCTCGCGCCGCTCGCCGGGCAGTTCCGGGCCGCGCATCCCGACTGGACCCTGCGCCTCGATGCCTCGGACCAGGTCGTCGACCTGGACCACGATGCGGATGCGGCGATCCGCTACGGCAGCGGCAGCTATCCCGGCCTGGTGACCGAGCCGTTGTTCCGCGACCGCTTTGCACCGGTTTGCAGCCCCGCCCTGAAACCGGCATCCATGCAGGACCTGAAGCACGCCACGCTGGTCCACTTCGAATGGGGTGCTGCCGCGCGCGATGATGCGCGCGCACCGGTCTGGCGCCACTGGCTGGCGCAGGCCGGCGTCGAGGTGGCCGATCCGCAGGCTGGCCTGCGCTTTACCGACGAGATCCACGCGGTGCAGGCCACCATCGCCGGACAGGGCGTGGGCCTGCTCAGCCTGACGCTGGTGGCGGAAGAACTGGCGTCGGGCGCGCTGGTGCAGCCCTTTGACCTGGCGCTGGAGAGCTTTCGCTATGACCTGGTCTACAGCGAGCGGGCGGTGGAGCGTCCGGCCACGCGGTTGCTGCGGGACTGGGTGAGAGGGGTGTTTGCAGAGTAAGGCCTGGTCTAGGTACAGTGGCACAACGCCATTGGATTACTCATGCTATATCCCGTACATATCGAGCCCGGTGATGCGACGCACGCGTACGACATCACCGTGCCGGATTTCCCGGGCTGTTTCTCCGCTGCTGACGATTGGCCCGAGATCCCAGGCAAAGTCCAGGAGGCCGCCGAAGCGTATTATGCCGATGGCGCACCTATACCCGAACCTTCGGACCGGCTACGGTGGGTTGAGAGCCGTCAGTTCGAGGGTGGATTCTGGCTACTCGTTGAAATCGCCCTGTCGCGTGGGAGCATCGATTGAGCACATTCCCCACCGTTCTCGCTGTGGCTGCCGCGGCCACGCACGAGTTTTCCAAGCTTCTGCGCGCCGAGATCCGGCTGCTCGAAGGCCTTGGCGTCGAAGGCGACGCGCATGCAGGCCATACCGTCAAGCACCGATCGCGCGTGCGTATTGATCCGACCCAGCCCAACCTGCGGCAGGTCCACCTCATCGGCACGGAACTCCACGCGGAGCTACTGCGCGCCGGCTTTGACATCGGTTCCGCAGACTTGGGCGAGAACATCACGACGCAGGGCCTGGACCTGCATGCGCTGCCCGTTGGCACGCGGTTGCGGCTCGGATCCAGCGCGGTGGTCGAGCTGACCGGCCTGCGCAACCCGTGTGGCCAGATCGAGGCGTTTCGGCCCGGTCTTCTGGCGCAGGTGTTGAGCCGGACCCCCGACGGCACGCTGGTCCGCAAGGCAGGCGTCATGGGTGTCGTGATCGCGGGCGGCGTGGTGCGGCCGGGCGATGCCATTGCGGTCGGTTTGCCGGCACCACCCCATCGCTTGCTCGACCGCGTCTAGCGGCGGATTGCGTGCGCCACGCCATGCCTGCGGCGTACACTGTGGCCCCGACTGTCGGAGACCCATCCATGCCCGCCCTGCGCACCCTCTACCCCGAAATCGAGCCCTACGAAACCGGCACGCTTGATGTCGGCGACGGGCATGTCGTCTACTACGAGCGCGTCGGCACGCCCGGCGCCAAGCCCGCGGTGTTCCTGCATGGCGGGCCCGGCGGCGGCATTTCGCCGGACCATCGGCGGCTGTTCGACCCGGCGCGCTATGACGTGCTGCTGTTCGACCAGCGCGGCTGCGGGCGCTCGACCCCGCATGCGGGGCTGGAGGCCAACACCACCTGGCACCTGGTCGACGATATCGAGCGGCTGCGCGTGCTGGCGGGAGTGGAGCGCTGGCTGGTGTTCGGCGGCTCGTGGGGCTCGACGCTGGCGCTGGCCTATGCGCAGAAGCACCCGCAGCGCGTGAGCGAGCTGGTGCTGCGCGGCATTTATACGGTGTCGCAGGCGGAGCTGGACTGGTACTACCAGTACGGCGTGTCCGAGATGTTCCCCGACAAGTGGGCGCGTTTCCAGGCGCCGGTGCCCGTGGCCGAGCGCGGCAACATGATGGCGGCCTACCGCAAGCTGCTGACCGGCCCCGACCACGACAAGCAGGTAGAGGCGGCACGCGCCTGGAGCGTGTGGGAAGGCGAGACCATTACCTTGCTGCCGGATGCAGGCAACAGCGCCAGGCATGACGACGGGCACTTCGCCCTGGCCTTTGCCCGGCTGGAAAACCACTATTTCACGCACCGGTGCTGGCTGGAAGAGGGCCAGCTGCTGCGCGACGCGCACAAGCTGGCCGACATCCCCGGCGTGATCGTGCACGGCCGCTATGACATGCCGTGCCCGGTACGCTATGCCTACGCGCTGCACCAGGCGTGGCCGCAGGCGCAGTTCCACCTGATCGAAGGCGCCGGCCATGCGTGGACCGAGCCGGGCATCATGGACCAGCTGCTTGCCGCGACCGATCGCTTCGCCGCGCAGCGCTAGCCGCGCACCGAAGCTCCCCGGGGGCATGCCCCCACCCCACTGGAGATCACGATGGAGCTGTACGCGCACCCGTTTTCGTCCTATTGCCAGAAGGTCCTGGTGGCGTTGTATGAGAACGCGATTCCCTTCGACTTCCGCATGCTGTCGCCCGACCACCCCCAGCACATGGACGAACTCGGCAAGCGCTGGCCGCTGCGGCGCATGCCGCTGCTGGTCGATGACGGCCGTTCGGTGTTCGAGTCCAGCATCATCATCGAATACCTGGACCAGCATCACCGCGGCCCGGTGCGCTGGCTGCCCGAGTCGGCCGATGCCGCGCTGACGGTGCGCCTGCTCGACCGCTTCTTCGACCAGTACGTGATGACGCCGATGCAGCGCATCGTGGCCGATTACCTGCGTCCCGCGGCGAACCGCGATCCCCATGGCGTGGCCGAATACCGCAAGCTGCTGGACTCGGCCTATGCGTGGCTCGAGACCGAACTGGCGGCGCGGCAATGGGCCGCGGGCGATGCCTTCACGCTGGCGGACTGTGCCGCCGCGCCATCGCTGTTCTACGCGGACTGGGTACAGCCGATCCCCGAATCATGTGGCAACGTGCGCGCGTATCGCAGGCGGCTGCTGGCGCGGCCGTCGTTTGCGCGCGCGGTGGACGAGGCGCGCCCCTATCGCCCGCTGTTCCCCCCGGGCGCGCCGGAGCGCGACTGACCGGCAAGGGCAGGCAGAGTCAGGGCGAACTGCGCCGCCATGGCGCGATAGCCGGCATCGCCCGGATGCAAGTGGTCGCCGCTGTCGAAAGCCGGCAGCAGTGCCTGCGGGCGCGCCGGATCACGCACGGCCGCGTCGAAATCCACCACCGCATCGAACGCGCCGCCATGGCGGATCCAGTCATTGACGGCCAGCCGCACGGCTTCCTTGCCCGGACTGTCATAGCCGCGGATCGGCGTATCGCGTAATGCGCCGGCAAAGGGCGTGATGGTGGCGCCGATCACGCGCACGCCGCGTGCATGCGCCCGCGCGATCAGGCGCCGGTAGCCCTCGATCAGTTCGCCGGCTTGTGGCACGGCGTCGTGCGGGGCGAAGGTCGAGCCCGGCCAGGCGATATCGTTGATGCCGATGGCGGCGATCACGGTGCGGACATGCGCTTGGCTCAGCACGTCGCGATCCAGCCGCGCCAGCGCGGACACGCCCATGCCGTCGCGCAGCAGCCGGCCGCCGGAAATGCCGGCGTTGAGCACGGCCACGCCGTCGGCGGCCAGCTGCTGCGCCAGCACGTCCGGCCAGCGCCGGTTGGTGTCGGGGGTGGAGCCATTGCCTTCGGTGATCGAATCGCCGATCGCAACCACGGCACCCGCGCCCGCCGGGGCTTCGACCTGCACCTCGCTCAGCAGGACCCGTGCGCTGAACACTTGTGGCGCAGCCAGCATGGATTGCGCGGTAGCGTTGCCCGCAGCCAGCCACGCGCTCTGGCGGCCATCCCAGTGGAACGATTCGATTGCGGTGCGCTGCGGCAGGTAAAGGCTGAGCGCGAGTTCACCCAGGGCCGGCGTATCGAGCGCGATCGCATCGCTGGCCACGGACTGGCCCGCCGGGATGATCACCGTCGCGCTGCCGCCGAAGGTCACGGCACGGCTGCCGGCGAGGTCGATGCGGCCGCCACCGGCGTGGGGTGCCAGTTGCGCTGCGCCGATCACAAGCGGTTGCCGGCCATAGGGGTTCGACAACACCACGCGCAGCCGTTGCCCGCCCACGCTCAGCCGCACCACCTGGCGCACCGTCTGGTCCGCCACTTCCGCCGGCACGCCGGTGGGCAGCGGCAGGGCGTCCGGTTGCCACACCGGCTGCTGGCTGGCCATCCAGCTGGTCAGCCAGGCCCGGTCTTGCAACGGGCTGGCGAGCGCGGCGCTGCTGGCGACGGCGGCGGCAAGGGTCGCTGCCGCGACGCGGCGCAGGAAACGAAGATCGGAAAACATGGATAGGTCCTGTCAGATGGACCGGCAACGTTGCCGGCATGGCGCCAAAGTTAGGCGATTCCACTCATGCCAGGTAGCAGGCAAAATGGCATATTGCTCATTCCAATCCGGAATGAGAAAAGACAAGGAACGGCATGGACACCATCCGGGCAATGCAGGTCTTTGTGCGCGCGGTGGAGCTGGGCAGCCTGTCGGCGGTGGCGCGCGAGCAGCAGTCGACGCAGCCGACCATCAGCAAGGTCGTGGCCGCGCTGGAGCGCGACCTGGGCGTGCGGCTGCTGGCGCGCAGCACCACCAGCCTGTTGCCGACCGAGGCCGGGCGGCGCTTCTACGAACGCGCGCGGCGCGTGCTGGACGAATACGGCGAGGCCGTCAGCGATGCGCGCGGCGCGTCCGGCCAGCCCGCGGGCCGCGTGCGCGTCAGCGCGCCAGCCAGCTTCGGCGTGCTGAGGCTCAATGCGCTGGTGCTGGCGTTCCAGCAGCGCTATCCGCAAGTCGAGGTGGAATTGCTGTTCGACGACCGTTTCGTCGACCTGGTCGAAGCCGGGGTCGATGTGGCGGTGCGCCTCGGCGCCACGCTGCCGCCGCATGTGGTGGCGCGCCGTATCGCGGTGTCTCCGCGCCTGCTGGTGGCGGCGCCGGAGTACCTGGCGCGGCATCCGAGGATCCGGCAGCCGGCGGACCTGGCGCGCCACCAGATCCTGCGCTTTACCTGGCTCGCCAGCGGCGACGACATCGTGCTCGACGGACCGGGCGGACAGGCGCTGATCAGCGCGCCGTGCCGGTACCGCGTCAACAACTCGCTGGCGATGCGCGAGAGCTTTCTTGCCGGCGCCGGCTTCGGCATGACGCCGGCGTGGCTGGTGCAGGACCTGCTCGACAGCGGCGCGCTGCGGCGGGTGCTGCCGCGCTGGCAGGGCCCGGCGCAGGAAGCCTTCCTGGTGTGTCCGACGCGGCGCTACCAGCCGGCGCCGGTGCGGGTGCTGCTGGAGTTCCTGGCCAGCGAAATCGCGGCGCTGCCAGGCTTCACGGCGGTCTGATGGCGCGTCAGCCGAACATCCCGCCGTTGACCGAGATCACCTGGCGGGTGATATAGCCCGCGTCGGGCGAGAGCAGGAAGGCCACGGTGGCGGCGACTTCCTCGGGCGTGCCCATGCGCCGCGCCGGGATCAGGCGCAGCGCTTCGTCGCGCACGTGCGGCTCGACCATGTCGGTGTCGATCAGGCCCGGCGCGACGCAGTTGACGGTGATCGCGCGCTTGGCCAGCTCGATCGCCAGCGCCTTGGTGGCGCCGATGATGCCGGCCTTGGCCGCGCTGTAGTTGGCCTGGCCGCGGTTGCCCACCAGCCCCGACACCGACGACAGCGTGACGATGCGGCCCGGCTGGCGGCGCTGCACCATCGGCATCACCACCGGGTTGAGCACGTTGTAGAAGGCATCGAGGTTGGTGTGCACCACCTCGTCCCACTCGGCGCCGGTCATGGCCGGGAAGGCGGCATCGCGCGCCAGGCCGGCGTTGCAGACCACGCCGTAGTAGCAACCATGCGCGGCAATATCTGTCAGCAGCCCGCTGGCGGCTTCTTCGCGGCGGGCCACGTCGAAGCACAGCACACGCGATTTGCGCCCGCACGCGCGCACGGCGTCGGCGACGGAATCCGCCTCGTCGCGACGCGAGCGGCAGTGCACCACCACGTCATAGCCGTCGCGGGCCAGCCGCAGGGCAATGGCGCGGCCAATGCCGCGGGACGAACCCGTGACCAGCACGGTCGGATGGCTCATGGTTGTTGTCCTTGCAGAACCGCCCGCGCCAAGGCGGGCCGGCATACGGTGAGGCGCATCAGAGCTTGCAGAACTCTTCCAGCACCGCCAGCCGCCGGCGCGGCTCGGTGACGAAGGGATTGTCGCGGTCCCACGCATAGCCGGCCAGGATCGCCGCGATCATGTCGCGGATTTCAGAGGTGGCGTTGGGGTGGAAGATCAGCTTCTGGAAACGGCCTTCGTACCAGGCTTCGACAAAGACGCGGAAGCAATCGACGCCGGCCTTGAGCGGCTGCGCGAACTCGTGCTCCCAGTCCACCGCTTCGCCGCGCAGCTGGCGCACCAGGCACTGCGCCGCCAGGCTGGCCGACTTGAAGGCGATGGTCACGCCGGACGAGAACACCGGGTCGAGGAACTCGCCGGCATTGCCGAGCAGCGCATAGCCGTTGCCCCACAGCGACTTCACGTTGGCCGAATAGCCCGCGATCTGGCGCGCCGGGGTGTCCCATTGCGCGTCGGCCAGCAATGCTGCCAGGCCGGGCTCTTCCGCGACCAGCGCTTGCAGCCGCTCGGTCTCGGTGCCGGTGTAGCGGTCCAGGAACGCCTTTTCGGCCACCACGCCCTGCGAGCAGCGCCCGTCGGAGAACGGGATGGTCCAGTACCAGACGTCCTGGTGCTGCGGATGCACGCTGATCAGGATCTTGTTGCGGTCGAAGGTGCCGGTCGGGATGCGGTCCTGCACGTGCGTGAAGATCGCGCTGCGCACCGGGAAGCCCGACGGCGTTTCCAGCTGCAGCAGGCGCGGCAGGATGCGGCCGAAGCCGGAGGCATCGAGCAGGAACTTCGCGCGCACGGTGTACTGGCTGCCGTCCGGCGCGCGCACGGTGACTTCCGGCTGCACGCCGCTGACATCGACGTTCTCCACTACGTGCGAGAAACGCACCTCAGCGCCCTGGCGCTCGGCCTCGCGGATCAGCACGTGGTCGAACTGCGCGCGCTGCACCTGGTAGGTGGTGCCCCAGCCGGGCGAATACTTCTGGCGGAAGTCGAAGGCGGTGCGCTGCGCGCCGCGCGCGAACGCGGCGCCGTTCTTGTACTGGAAGCCGGCTTCCACCACCGCGCGCAGCATGCCTGCTTCTTCGAGATAGGCCATGCTTTGCGGCAGCAGGCTTTCGCCGATGGAGAAGCGCGGGAAGGTTTCTTTCTCGATCACCAGCACCGGAATACCGTGCTTGCGCAGCAGCCCGGCAGCGACCGAGCCGGCAGGCCCAGCGCCGATGATGACGACGTCCGTGGTTTCCGTTTTCATAAGCTTCGGCTCCGGAATCACATCCGGAACGACGGGATTTTGGCGGGCGTCAATTGTACTCAGAACGCTGCCCGGCGCCGGCAAAACCGGCCCCGGCGGCTTTCATGACTCACGGCGATGGCTGCGCGGGCGCGCCGCGCCAGTCAGACATGCGTCCCCAGCGCCCGATTGATCCGCAGCGCCAGCAGCGTGCAGGCAACGCCGGAAAGCAGGTAGCCGCTCACCGCGAACAGGCCGAATTCCGCCGACAGCCCCAGCGCCACCAGGGGCGCGAAGCCGGCGCCGAACAGCCACGCCATGTCGGTGGTCAGCGCCGCGCCGGTGTAGCGGAAGCGCCGCTCGAAGTTCGAGGTCACGGCACCGGCGGCCTGGCCGTAGGACAAGCCCAGCAAGCCGAAGCCGAGCAGGATGAACAGGTCTTGCGCGAGCGGGCCGCCGCCCATCAGCCAGGGCGCGAACAGGCTGAAGATGCCGATCAGGATGGCCATCAGCGCCAGCGTGGTGCGACGCCCGATCCGGTCCGCGATCACGCCCGAGACGATGGTGCCGAGGATGCCGATGAAGGCGCCGGCAATCTGCACCGCCAGCACGTCGGTGACCGGCTGCGAGCCATTGAGCGCGACCCACGACAGCGGAAACACCGTCACCAGGTGGAACAGCGCAAAGCTCGCCAGCGCGGCGAACGCGCCCAGCAGCAGGTTGTAGCCCTGCTTCCTGACGATCTCGGTGGTGCTGATGGGCTCGAGCTCGTCTTCGTCGAGCAGCTGCGTGTATTCGTGCGTCACCACCAGGCGCAGGCGTGCGAACAGCGCCACCACGTTGATCGCGAACGCGACATAGAAGGGATAGCGCCAGCCCCACGCCAGGAACTCGTGCGGCTCGAGGCTGAGGTTGAGGAACAGGAACAGCGCACCGGCGACGATAAAGCCGGTGGGCGCGCCCAGTTGCCCCAGCATCGCGTACCAGCCGCGCCGCTGCGGGGGCGCGTTCAGCGCCAGCAATGAGGGCAGCCCGTCCCACGAGCCGCCGAAGGCCACGCCCTGCAGCGTGCGGAACACCGCCAGCAGGATGATGGAAGTCTGCCCGAGCGACGCATAGCCGGGCAGGAAGGCGATGCCGACGGTGGCGGTGCCGAGCAGGAACAGCGACGCGGTCAGCTTGACGCCGCGGCCCCAGCGGCGCTGGATGCGCATGAACAGCGTGGTGCCGAAGGGCCGGCCGATAAAGGCCAGCGCGAAGATGGCGAAGGCGTAGAGCAGCGCGTCGAGCCGGTCGGCGAACGGAAAGTAGACCGCGGGGAACACCAGCACCGAGGCAATGCCGTAGACGAAGAAATCGAAGTATTCCGAGGCGCGGCCGATCACCACGCCGGTGGCGATTTCCGCGGGCGCGACATGCGCGGCGCCGGGCGCGGGAGGTGCTGTAGGAGACGCCCGGTGCTGGTGGGTCGCGGTGGTCATCGGCATACCTCCCGTGTCTGTGGGCGAGGGCGCTGCAAATTGCACCATGAAGAATGGCACTTGAGCGCCTACACTGCCATAGTTGCTCAGACCAGTCTAAGTCACTTGCGCCGCGGCGTACAAATGGCGCGGGCCCGAAAGCTATGCGATCTTCCGGTCAGACAATGTCCATGCACCGCCCGATCCGCTGGTTGCTGCTGCCAGTCGTGCTGTCGCTGGCCGGCTGCAACGCCGTGCTGCTTGCGCCGGCCGGCGACCTGGCCGTGCGGCAACGTGACCTGATCATCATTTCCACCGGGCTGATGCTGCTGATCATCGTGCCGGTGATCGTGCTGACGCTGGTGTTTGCGTGGCGATATCGCGCCGCCAACGCCGATGCGCACTACAACCCCGACTGGGACCACTCCACGGTGCTGGAGCTGCTGATCTGGTCGGCACCGCTGCTGATCATCATCGCGCTCGGCGCCATTACCTGGGTCAGCACCCACAAGCTCGATCCCTACCAGCCGCTGACCCGGCTCGACGACAGCCGCCCGCTGCCGCCGGGCACGCAGCCGCTGACGGTGGAGGTGGTGGCGCTCGACTGGAAGTGGTTGTTCGTCTACCCCGAGCAAGGCATCGCCACCGTCAACGAGCTGGCCGCCCCGGTCGACCGGCCGATCCGCTTCAAGATCACGTCCACCACCATGATGAATTCGTTCTTCATCCCCGCGCTGGCCGGCCAGGTCTACGCCATGCCGGGCATGGAAACGCGCCTGCATGCGGTAATCAACCGGCCGGGCGTCTACGAGGGCTTCTCCGCCAATTACAGCGGCGCGGGCTTTTCGCACATGCGCTTCCGCTTCCATGGCCTGAGCGACGATGAATTCGGCCGCTGGGTGCAGACCGTGCGGGCCGCCGGCGCGCCGCTGAGCCGGGCCACCTATACGCAGCTGGCGCAGCCCAGCGAACGCGAGCCGGTGCGGCGCTACGGCAGCGTCGACGCGAACCTGTTCGATGCCATCGTGAACCGTTGCGTGCAGGCCGGGCAGGTCTGCCAGAAAGACCTGATGGCCCGCGATAAGCAGCGCGCCGCGGGCCTGGGCGCCGCCGTCTGCACCGCCAGCAACACGCTGGCCGAACCGCTGTTCGGGACCGGCGCGGCCGGTGCCGGCGAGCTGCTGCGCTAGCGCGCCTGCGTCGGTGGCAGGCGCTGCGCGGGGTCGTGCGCAAGACCGTGCGGATGACCGTGCGAATGACCGTGACCTAGAACGCCGTTGTTGTCCTGGAGATCCACATGCCGGAGCGATCCGAACTCGCCACGCAACTCTTCGGCCGCCTGAGCTGGGAGGCAATCCCGCTGCATGAGCCCATCCTGATCGCTACCTTCGCGGTGGTGGCGCTCGGCGGGCTGGCGCTGGCCGGCGGGGTCACGTACTACGGCAAGTGGGGCTACCTGTGGCGCGAGTGGTTCACCAGCATCGACCACAAGCGCATCGGCATCATGTACATGATCCTCGGCATCATCATGCTGCTGCGCGGCTTTGCCGATGCCATCATGATGCGCATCCAGCAGGCCATTGCCTTCGGCGACAACCTGGGCTACCTGCCGCCGCACCACTATGACCAGATCTTCACCGCGCACGGCGTGATCATGATCTTCTTCGTCGCCATGCCGCTGGTCACCGGCCTGATGAACTTTGTCGTGCCGCTGCAGATCGGCGCGCGCGACGTGGCCTTTCCTTTCCTGAACAACTTCAGCTTCTGGATGACGGTGGGAGGCGCCGTGCTGGTGATGATGTCGCTGTTCGTCGGCGAGTTCGCGCGCACCGGCTGGCTCGCCTATCCGCCGCTGTCCGGCATCCTGCAGAGCCCGGACGTGGGCGTGGACTATTACCTGTGGTCGTTGCAGGTGGCGGGGGTGGGCACGCTGTTGTCAGGCATCAACCTGCTGGTGACCATCGTCAAGATGCGCGCGCCCGGCATGACGCTGATGCGCATGCCGATCTTCACCTGGACCGCGCTGTGCACCAACGTGCTGATCATCGCCGCGTTCCCGGTGCTGACCGCGGCGCTGGGGATGCTGGCGGTCGACCGTTACCTGGGCATGAACTTCTTCACCAGCGACCTTGGCGGCAGCGCCATGATGTACGTGAACCTGATCTGGATCTGGGGCCACCCCGAGGTCTATATCCTGATCCTGCCGGTGTTCGGGGTGTTCTCCGAGGTGGTCGCCACCTTCTGCCGCAAGCGCCTGTTCGGCTATGCCTCGATGGTCTATGCCACGGTGGTGATCACGGTGCTGTCGTACCTGGTGTGGCTGCATCACTTCTTCACGATGGGCTCGGGCGCCAGCGTGAACTCGTTCTTCGGCATCACCACCATGATCATCTCGATCCCGACCGGTGCCAAGCTGTTCAACTGGCTCTTCACCATGTACCACGGGCGCATCCGCTTCGAGGTGCCGATGCTGTGGACCGTGGGCTTCATGGTGACGTTCGTGATCGGCGGCATGACCGGCGTGCTGCTGGCGGTGCCGCCGGCCGATTTCTCGCTGCACAACAGCCTGTTCCTGGTCGCGCATTTCCATAACGTAATCATCGGCGGCGTGCTGTTCGGGCTGATGGCCGGCATTACCTACTGGTTCCCCAAGGCCTTTGGCTACCGGCTGGATCCGTTCTGGGGCAAGTGCTCGTTCTGGTTCTGGCTGGTCGGCTTCTACGTGGCGTTCATGCCGCTCTACGTGCTGGGGCTGATGGGGGTGACCCGGCGCGTGAGCCATTTCGAGGACCAGTCGCTGCAGATCTGGTTCCAGCTGGCCGGCGTGGGCGCGCTGCTGATCGCGCTGGGCATCGGCTGCTTCCTGGTGCAGCTGGTGGTGAGCTTCCTGCGCCGCGAGTCGCTGCGCGATGTCACCGGCGACCCGTGGGACGGCCGCACGCTGGAGTGGTCGACCTCGTCGCCGCCGCCGCCGTACAACTTTGCCTTCACGCCGCTGGTGCATGACAACGACGCCTGGTGGCAGATGAAGGCGCATGGCTACCAGCGCCCCGAGCACGGCTTCATCCCGATCCATATGCCAAAAAATACGGGCGCGGGCATCATCCTGGCCGCGCTGAGCACGCTGTGCGGCTTCGCCCTCATCTGGCATATCTGGTGGCTGGCGGTGCTGGCCTTCGCCGCCACCCTGGTCACGGCGATCGGCCATACCTTCAACTACCAGCGCGATTTCTACATCCCGGCCGACACGGTCCACCGCACCGAGGCAGAGCGCAGCGCGCTGCTGGCCAGCCATGGCTGATACCTTCGCTCCCTTTACCGCCGAAGGCACGCGCCCGCACGAGGCCCCGCCGCAGCGCGCGCCCGCGCCGCCGGCCGAGCTGCGCTTCTACCTGACCGAGGAATACCACGTGCCCAACGGCACGCTGCTCGGTTTCTGGCTCTACCTGATGAGCGACTGCCTGATCTTTGCGTGCCTGTTCGCCGCTTACGGCGTGCTGGGCCGCAACTATGCGGGCGGGCCTTCCGGCGCCGAGCTGTTCGACCTGCCGCTGGTGGCGCTGAATACATCGTTCCTGTTGCTGTCGTCGATCACCTACGGCTTTGCCATGCTGGAGACGCAGCGTGGCCGGCTGGGGCCGACGCAGGGCTGGCTCGCCGTGACCGGCCTGCTGGGCGCGGCCTTTCTCGCGGTCGAGATCTACGAGTTCGCGCACCTGGTCGGCGAGGGCGCCGGGCCGCAGCGCAGCGGCTTCCTGACCTCCTTCTTCGCGCTGGTCGGCACCCACGGCCTGCATGTGACCTTCGGCATCGTGTGGCTGGTCACGCTGGTGGTGCAGCTGCGCCGCCACGGGCTGATCCCCGAGAACAAGCGACGGCTGATGTGCCTGTCGATGTTCTGGCACTTCCTCGACGTGGTCTGGATCGGCGTCTTTACCTTTGTCTACCTGATGGGAGTGCTGCCATGAGCGCGCACGACGACACGCTGCCGGCCCACGGCCATGGACACGCCGGCGACCATGGCCACGGCGAAGCTGAGATCCATATCTCGCTGGGTGGCTACGTGACCGGCTTCGTGCTGTCGGTGATCCTGACCGCGATCCCGTTCTGGCTGGTGATGGGCAAGGTGTTCGAACAGTCGAGCACCACCGCGATGGTGCTGCTGGCGCTGGGCGCGGTGCAGATCGTTGTGCACATGATCTACTTCCTGCACCTGAACGCCAGGTCCGAGGGCGGCTGGAACATGCTGGCGCTGATCTTCACGCTAGTGCTGGTGGTGATCACGCTGACGGGCACGCTGTGGGTGATGTTCCACCTGAATTCCAATATGATGCCGGGCATGCATACCACCAAGACCCTGCCTTGACCGGTTCCACCGACGACCGCGCGCCGGTCGAACAATTGCGCACCGCCCACGCCAACAAAGGCGTCCCCGAATCCGCGCGCCCGCTGTCGACAGTCTGGCTGGCCGCACTGGCCCTGTTCGCCGCGGCGGCCATCGCCGGCCTGGTGGCGCTGGGCAACTGGCAGGTCGAGCGCCGCGCCTGGAAGCTCGGCCTGATCGCCCAGGTGGCCGAGCGCGTCCATGCGCCGCCGGTGGCGGCGCCCGCGCCCGCGCAGTGGGCGGGGCTGACCAAGGCCAATGCCGAGTACCGGCGGGTCCGCGCCAGCGGCACCTTCCTCGACGACCGCCAGACCCTGGTGCAGGCCGTGACCGAGCAGGGCGGCGGCTATTGGGTAATGACGCCGCTGCGGCTGGCCGACGGCAGCACCGTGCTGGTCAACCGCGGTTTCGTCGCCGAGCCGTTCCGCGCGCGCGTGGCCCCCGCCGGCAGCGGCCCCAGCGAAGTGGTCGGCCTGCTGCGCATGAGCGAGCCGGGCACCGGCCTGCTGCGCCACAATGACGCGGCGCGCGACCAGTGGTTCTCGCGCGACGTGGCGGCGATCGCCGCGCACCGCGGCCTGGGGCAGGTCGCGCCGTATTTCATCGACGCCGCGGCAGTGCCGCCGCCGGCCGGGGCGGACCCCAAGGCCTGGCCCGCGGGTGGGCTGACGGTGACGGCCTTTACCAACAACCACCTAGGCTACGCCCTCACCTGGTACGGGCTGGCGCTGATGGTGGCGGCTGCCGCGGCCTACGTGGGGCGCGAGGAATACCGCAAGCGCCGCGGCGCAAGCGCCGCCGCAGCCCACTCCGATCCGCGCGCCTGAGGCCGCGCCGGCAAGCCTGGCCGGCTGGCGGCACAATGTGGGCTGTCCCATCCCAAGGAGCCGCCATGCCAGACCTCTCCATGCCGTACCGCCGCCTTGGCGCCAGCAACCTGCGCGTCTCGGCGCTGTGCCTGGGCACCATGATGTTCGCCGACCAGACCGACGAGGCCGAGGCCGGCCGCATCGTCGCCAGCGCGCGTGACCACGGCGTGAACTTCATCGATACCGCCGACGTGTACAGCAAGGGCGCGTCCGAACAGATGGTCGGGCGCCTGCTGACCGCCGAGCGCCACGACTGGGTGCTGGCCACCAAGCTCGGCAACGCCATGCAGGCCGCGCCCAACCACGGCCACTACTCGCGCGCGTGGATCACGCGCGCGGTCGAGGACAGCCTGCACCGGCTGGCGACCGACTACATCGACATCCTCTACCTGCATCGCGACTATCCCGGCGCCAACCTGGAAGAGCCGGTGCGTGCCATGGGCGACCTGGTGCGCAGCGGCAAGATCCGCTACTGGGCGGTGTCGAACTTCCGCGGCTGGCGCATCGCCGAGATCGCGCGCCTGTGCGGCGAGCTGGGCGTGCCACGTCCGGTGGCGTGCCAGCCGTACTACAACCTGCTGAACCGGCTGCCGGAAGTGGAGATCCTGCCCGCGTGCGAGCACTACGGCCTGGGCGTGGTGCCCTACAGCCCGGTGGCGCGCGGCGTGCTGACCGGCAAGTACGCGCCCGGCCAGGCGCCGGCCGAAGGCACGCGCGCGGGCCGCGCCGATCGCCGCATGATGGAGACCGAGTTCCGCGAGGAGTCGCTGGTCATCGCGCAGCAGCTCAAGACCCATGCCGAGGCGCGCGGGCTGACGCCGGGGCAGTTCGCCACGGCGTGGGTGCTGGCCAACCCGATCGTGTCGTCGGTGATCGCCGGCCCGCGCACGCTGGCGCAGTTCGAGGATTACTTCGGCGCGCTCGGTGCCGCGATCACGCCCGAGGAAGAGGCGATGATCGATGCGATGGTGTCGCCGGGCCATGCCTCGACGCCGGGCTACAACGATCCGGGCTATCCGTTGACCGGCCGGCCGGTCGGTCGTGCGGCCGCTGGCCGATAATCCGCGGCACCTTTCGGACGCGCCGGAAGTGGCGCAGGCGCTGCCTGGGGTGACGCCCCTCTGCAACGGCACGCGACCCGCGCGCGTGCTTGATGCACCCGGGCGCGACTCCTACTAATATCAAGACAGGCGGGCGCGCGCGAGGCGCGCACCGCGAAAAAACCGCGCTTCGAGCCGGCGCATGAAGAGATTGCGCGCTGTGCCGGCCCATCAAGGAAGCCCAAACGTGTCGCGTCGTGGCTGGATTTTCGCTGGCTTGGCGGTCGCCCTCACGGGCGGCGCCTATGTCGTGTATAGCGTTGTCGCAAGCGAGGTGCGCAACTCGCACTGGCAGGCGCGGCTGATCGGCAGCCTGGGCCAGCGGCTGACGTTCGAGATCCAGCCGGGTGCCAGCGACAGCATCCGCTTCCCGCATTCCGGACCCTATGACGCCCGCATGGGCTACGGCCAGCTGCCGCTGTTCGCGCAGCGGCTGGAGCAGCGCGGCTACGTCCCCGCCGAACAGGCGCGCATGTCGCCCGACATGGTGCGGCTGATCGACGAAGGCCTGTTCGCGCCCTATCGCGAGAAGAACCAGGCGGGCCTGCTGCTGCGCGACTGCAACGGCCTGACGCTGGCGTTCGAGCGCTACCCGCAGCGCCAGTACGCGGATTTCGGCGCGGTGCCGCCGGTGCTGGTGAGCGCGTTGCTGTACGTCGAGAACCAGGGCCTGCTCAATCCGGAATACCCCAACATGAACCCGGCGCTGGACTGGCGCCGGCTGTCGCGCGCGGTGCTGGACCAGATGATCCGGCTTGCCGACAAGTCGCACGACGCGCCCGGCGGCAGCACGCTGGCGACGCAGATAGAGAAATACCGGCACTCGCCCGAGGGCCGTACCACCTCGATCCCGGAAAAATTCCGGCAGATGGCGTCAGCATCGCTGCGCGCCTACCTGGACGGCCCGGACACCCAGCGTGCGCGCGAGCGCATCGTGGTCGACTACCTGAACACGGTGCCGCTGTCGGCGCGCGCCGGCTTCGGCGAGATCAACGGCATCGGCGATGCGCTGTGGGTCTGGTACGGCGAGGATTTCGGCGAAGTCAACCGCCTGCTCAAGGAGATGGACCAGCGCGCGCCGGATCCGCGCCAGGCGCAGGCCTTCAAGCGCGCGCTGTCGCTGATCATCTCGCAGCGCCGCCCGTCGTACCACCTGCGCCGCGACGATACCAACCTGGACGCGCTGACCGGCAGCTACCTGCGCCTGATGGCGGCCAACGGCATCATCACCGCCGAACTGCGCGACGCCGCGCTGGCGCAGCCGCTGGACAAGGCGTCGGCGCCGCAGCGCCCGCCGCAGGAGCCCTTTGTCACGCGCAAGGCCGTCAACCGCGTGCGCGCCGACATCGGCCGGCTGACCGGGGTCGAGAGCCGCTACGACATGGACCGGCTCGACCTGACCGTGGACAGCACCATCAACCGCGAGGCCCAGCGCATCGTCGTCGACACGCTGCAGCGCGTGAACAACAAGGCCGACGCGCGCGCCATGGGCCTGTATGGCCACAACCTGCTGCGCGACCACGACGATCCGTCCCGGCTGATGGCCAGCTTCACGCTGTACGAGCGCGTCGGCAATGCCAGTGTGGTGCGGATCCAGGCCGACAATATCGACCAGCCGTTCGACATCAACAGCGGCGCGCGCCTGAACCTGGGCTCCACCGCCAAGCTGCGCACGCTCGTGACCTACCTGGAGATCATCAGCGAACTGCACGCGCGCTATGCCGGCATGACCAGCGCCGAACTGGCCGCGGTGCCGCTGGCGCGTCAGGACGCGCTCAGCCGCTGGGCGGTCGAATACCTGGCCAAGGCACGCAAGCCGGCCGAGCGCGAGCTGATGGCGATGCTCGAGGCGGCGATGGAGCGCAAGTATGCCGGCGGTGCCGGCGAAGCCTTCTACACCGGCGGCGGCCTGCAGAGCTTCACCAACTTCGAGCGCGAGTCGGGCCTGCGCAACCTGACCGTGCGCACTGCGTTCCAGCACTCGGTCAACCTGGTGTTCATCCGCATGATGCGCGACATCGTGCGCTACGAGACCTTCCACGCCAACCCGGATATCGGCAACCTGTTCGAAGACCGCGACGCGCCCGGCCGGCGCGCCTACCTGGAGCGCTTTGCCGACCAGGAAGGCAGCGCCTACATGACCAGCTTCTACCAGCGCTACCGCGGCAAGACTTCGGAGCAGCGCCTGGCCACGCTGCTGGGGCGGGTGCGCATGACCACGCCGCACCTGAACGCGGTGCGCATGTCGGTGACGCTGCTGAGCGCGCGGCCCGCGCTGGACGAGGACAGCTATATCCGCATCATGCGCGCGCGCCTGGGCGACAAGCAGCTGGCCAAGGAAGACCTGCCGGCGCTGTACCGCAAATACGGCAAGGACAAGTTCAACCTGAACGACCGTGGCTACCTGTCGCGGGTGCATCCGCTGGAACTGTGGATGGTGGAATACCTGGACCAGCACCCCGACGCGACGCTGCCGGAGATCCTGCGCGCCAGCGCCGCCGAGCGCCAGGAAGTGTACAAATGGCTGTTCCGC
Organism: Cupriavidus alkaliphilus; assembly: GCF_900094595.1. Lineage (GTDB taxonomy): Bacteria > Pseudomonadota > Gammaproteobacteria > Burkholderiales > Burkholderiaceae > Cupriavidus > Cupriavidus alkaliphilus. Next base: position 258,031 of record NZ_FMAD01000009.1, read on the forward strand.
ACGCGCAGCAAGGCCGGGCAGGACAACCGCATCCGCACGCTGCTGGAGCAGGACGCCTTTACGCGCATCGCGCGGCGCTGGCAGCGGCTGGGCTATCCGTTCGACTCGCTGACTCCGTCGTATGCAAGCGCCATCGGCGCCGCCGGCGACCGCCCCGCGGCGCTGGCCGAGCTGGCCGGCATCCTGCTGTCAGGCGGCGTGGTCACGCAGAACGCGGCCGTGCGCAGCCTGGCGTTTGCCGACGGCACCCCGTACGCCACCCGCTATGTGCTGCAGCCCGGCCCGGGCAAGCGCGTGCTGCCGGCCGAGGTCGCCGAGCTGGCGCGCCGGTCGATGCTGGATGTGGTGGAGCGCGGTACCGCCAAGTCGATCCGCGGCGCGTTCACGGTGCCGGGGCGCGATGGCGCCACCTTGACCGTGGCCGGCAAGACCGGCACCGGCGACCAGCGCTTCCAGGTCTACGGGCCGGGCGGGCGGCTGATCTCGTCGCGCTCGGTGAACCGTTCGGCCACCTTTGTCTTCACGCTGGGCGAACGCTTCTTCGGTACCGTGGTGGTCAATGTGCGCGAACCCTACGCGGCGCGCTACAGCTTCACCAGCGCGCTGGCGGTGCGGGTGCTGCGAGCGATTGCCCCGCAGGTGTCGGCGATGGCGCCGGGCGGCGACCGCGCGCTGCTGCGCTGCCGCGACGCGGCCCCGGGCTTGCGCACGCCGCGCGCCCCGACCATGGCGTCACCGGCCGACGGCATGCCCGGCACGGTCCTGGCCGAAGGCCCGGGCGCGGGACTGGAAGCCGCGCTGCAGCCGCCGGCGCGGCAGGAGGTGGCCGCGATGCCGCCGCCGCCGGCGCCCCAGGCGCCGGGCCTGGCCGACAACGACGCGGCCGGCGTGCGCCGCGCCAGTCAGGCCTTGCGGCGCACCATGCCGTAGATGACCAGCAGCACGATCGCGCCAAGCACAGAGGCAACCCAGCCCGCGGGCTCGCCTGGCTGGTACCAGCCCAGCGCGCGGCCGACATAGCCCGCGACCACCGAGCCCAGGATGCCCAGGATGATGGTCATGATCCAGCCCAGCTTGTCGTCGCCGGGCTTTACCGCCCTGGCGATCAGGCCGACGATAAGGCCAACGAACACGGTGCCAATGAATGCCATCATGGTGCGCTCCTGTCAGTGGTCTGCGGTAACGGGCTGATGCACTGGGCCGGCCGCCTGTGCGGCCGGCTTCGCTTCATCATACACGCAGGGCGCGGCAGGCGGATGGCGCGCGGGGCGTGCGGGGCATGCGGCCGGACTGCGCCGCTCAGGCCGCCAGGCGGAACTGGCCCACGGCGCGGTGCAGCGCCTCGGCCTGGTCTTCCAGCGACGCGGCCGCCGCCGCCGCCTGTTCCACCAGGGCGGCGTTCTGCTGCGCCATCTGGTCCATCTGCGACACCGCCTGGTTGACCTGCTCGATGCCGCCGGTCTGTTCCTCGGTGGCGGCGCGCATTTCTCCCATCAGGTCGGTCACGCGCTTGACCGCGCCGACGATCTCGTCCATTGCGCGGCCGGCGTTCTCGACCAGCACCGAACCGTCTTCGACGCGCTGCGCCGAGTTGCCGATCAGCGCCTTGATTTCCTTGGCCGCGGTGGCGCTGCGCTGGGCCAGCGTGCGCACCTCGCCGGCCACCACCGCGAAGCCGCGGCCCTGGTCGCCGGCACGGGCCGCCTCGACCGCCGCGTTGAGGGCCAGGATATTGGTCTGGAAGGCGATGCCCTCGATCACGCCGATGATGTCGACCACCTTGCCCGAGGCACTCTTGATCTCGCCCATGGTGTCCACCACCTGGCTGACGATGGCGCCCCCGCGCACGGCGATGTCCGACGCGCCCTCGGCCAGGTGGCTGGCCTGGCGCGCGTTCTCGGCGCTCTGGCGCACGGTGCTGGTGAGCTGCTCCATGCTGGCGGCGGTTTCCTGCAGCGACGCGGCCTGCTCCTCGCTGCGGCGCGACAGGTCGGCATTGCCCGCGGCGATCTGCTTGGCCGCGCCGGCAATCGAATCGGCCGAGCCGCGGATGCTGCCGATCGCGCCGGTCAGGCGCGACTGCATGCGGTGCATGGCATGGAGCACGCTGTGCTCGTCGCCGGCGCGCAGCTCGACCTGGCCGGCCAGGTCGCCTTCGGCAATGCGACCGGCGATCAGCGCGGTGGTGGCCGGCTCGCCGCCCAGCTGGCGCTGCAGGCTGGCCGCGACCCGCACCATCACCAGCGACATCAGCGCGCCCACCGCCAGCAGCAGCCCCAGCGCCTTCCACAGCTCCTGGCGGAATGCCGCCTCGATGTCGTCCAGGTACAGCCCGGCGATGAAGTTCCAGTCCCACGGGCGGAAGTTGGCCACGTAGCTCAGCTTGGGCTGCGGCGCCTGCGCGCCCGGCTTCGGCCACAGGTATTCGACGAAGCCCTTGCCGGGGCCCTTGCCGATCGCGGCGATGTCGCGGAACAGGTAGACCCCGTTCGGGTCCTTCATGCCTTCCATCGCCTTGCCGTTCATCTCCGGCTTGAACGGGTGCATCAGCACCACGGTGTCGGAACGCATCAGCGTGAAGTAGCCGTCGGTGCCGAAGCGCATCGCGCGCACGCGCTCGATTGCCTGCTGCTTCGCTTCCTCGGCCGGCAGCTTGCCGGCCTTGGCCAGGGCCTCGTACTCGGCCACCACCGAGACCGCGGTGTCGGTGACGTGGGCCAGGTCGAGCCGGCGCTCGTCCATGCGCAGCGTGCGGATGTGCCACGCATTCCACAGCGTGATGCCGAGCAGGCAGACCCAGCTCAGCACCAGCGGCAACAGCAGTTTTTTCTTCAGGCTAAGGTTGTGCAGCATCGCTTCTACTCCTCCTTCTTCTTCGCGCTTTACGCTTGTCATCGGTGATGCGCATCGCCGTGCCACGCCAGGTGACGAGGGTGGCCGGCCAGCAGGGGACAAGGGCCGACGGCGCGTGCGTCTGCGGCATAACGGCGCAAAACGGACGTAACTTGATTGAGGTAGGCCCGCCACACCGGCAGTGTGGTTGATTGGTTTCAAAAGTCTGGCTCGGTGTTGTGCGTCATGCGACGCTTCGCTCGGGCCGCGTGGCAGGGCGCGTGCTTTCGCCTTCGCTTTGTCACGCCGGGCTGGCAAAAATCGGTCAGAATCTGCGCTGTCCTCCGTACGCCCCTGCCGTTTGCCGCAAACCGCCCCATGGCCTCCTTGCCCAGCCCCTCCGACGACACCCGCGGCCACGACGGGCCGCTTGCCGTGTTCCTGATCTTCCTGCGGCTCGGCCTGACCTCGTTCGGCGGCCCGGTGGCCCACCTGGCGTATTTCCGCGATGAACTGGTACGCCGGCGCGGCTGGCTCAGCGAGACGGCCTATGCCGACGTGGTGGCGCTGTGCCAGTGCCTGCCCGGACCGGCCAGCAGCCAGACCGGCATCGCGCTGGGGCTGGCGCGCGCCGGCTATGGCGGCGCGCTGGCGGCATGGGTGGGCTTCACGCTGCCGTCGGCGCTGGCCATGATCGTGTTCGCGCTGGGGGTGACCCATTACGGCATGGCCGCGGCGCCGGGCGCGCTGCACGGGCTGAAGCTGGTGGCGGTGGCGGTGGTGGCGCAGGCGGTGTGGGGCATGGCGCGGACGCTGTGCGTCGGCCCGGTGCGCATCGCCATCATGCTGGTGGCCGCCGGCACCGTGCTGGCGTGGCCCGGGCCGTGGGCCCAGGTGGCCCTGATGGCCGCTGCCGCGGTGGCCGGCATGGCCCTGTTGCGGCCGGCGCTGGGCGGCGCGCATGAACCGCTGCGGCTGCCGGTGACGCATCGGGGCGGCGTGCTGGCGCTGGCGCTGTTTGCCGCGCTGCTGGCCGGCCTGCCGCTGCTGGCGCAGTGGGCCGCCGACCCGGCCGTGCGCGTGTTCGACGCCTTTTACCGCGCCGGCGCGCTGGTGTTCGGCGGCGGGCACGTGGTGCTGCCGCTGCTGGATGCAGCCGTGGTGACGCCCGGCTGGGTCGGCAAGGAAGCCTTCCTGGCCGGTTATGGCGCGGCGCAGGCCATGCCCGGGCCGCTGTTTTCCTTCGCCGCGTTCCTCGGCGCTGCCATGCAGGACCCGCCCACCGGCCTCGCCGGCGGCCTGCTGTGCACGCTGGCCATCTTCCTGCCCGGCGCGCTGCTGGTGCTGGGCGCGCTGCCGTTCTGGGAAAGCCTGCGCCGCAACCAGCGCGCCCAGGCGGCGCTGGCCGGCATCAACGCCGGCGTGGTCGGGCTGCTGCTGGCGGCGCTGTGGCATCCGGTATGGACCAGCGCGGTGCAGGGCCCGCTGGACATCGTGCTGGTGGCGCTGGCACTGGTGGCGCTGATGCGCTGGAAGCTGCCGCCGTGGCTGGTGGTGGTGGCCAGCGGCGTGGCGGGCTGGGCGGTGGCGGCGCTGGCGACTGTCGTTTGAGGCGGGCCTGGCGCACGCACGCAAACAACCCCCGCCTTGACGTTGTAATGCGCTGTAATCCGCCCCGCCGGCCGACCGTTTGCGCTTTCAAATGCGAACGATTATCCTTCTCTCTTCCGCGCCTCCTTGTGCCGGCCATGGCACATCCTGACGCCCTGTGAGCGTTCCAGGGGGCGCTTTCGCTACCCGTACCAGGCAAGACCGGGCGTGGCCACACCAGATCGCGCCAGCCGACCCACCGCAATGACCGACACCCAGCCGGCCGCCGGCCAGCAGCGCCGTGCCTTCTGGCTCAAGCATCTCCACCAGTGGCACTGGATCAGTTCCGCGATCTGCCTGGTCGGGATGCTGCTGTTCGCGGTCACCGGCTTCACCCTGAACCACGCCGGCCAGATCGAGGCCAGGCCCGCCGTGCAGACCCGGCACGCCACGCTGCCCACGCGCGTGCTCGACAAGGTCCGGGCCGCGGCGCCCGCCGGCGCCGCCGGGGCGGGCGAGACCAAGGCGCCGGTGCCGGCGGTGCTGGCCGACTGGCTGGCGCAGGCGCTGGATATCGACGCCGGCGGGCGCGAGGCGGAATGGTCCGCCGACGAAATTTACGTGGCGCTGCCGCGCCCTGGCGGCGACGCGTGGGTCAGCATCGCGCTCGACAGCGGCGAGGCGCAGTACGAGACCACCTCGCGCGGTGCCGTCTCGTACCTGAACGACCTGCACAAGGGCCGCAACACCGGCGCGGCGTGGAGCCTGTTCCTGGACGCGTTCGCGCTGGCATGCCTGGTGTTCTGCGTGACCGGCCTGTTCCTGCTCAAGCTGCATGCGGGCGGGCGCGTGGCGACCTGGCCGCTGGTGGGGCTGGGGCTGGTGGTGCCGGTGCTGCTGGCGATCCTGTTTATCCACTGATCGGTCGCGCTCGCGCCGATCTGTTTCCTGCATCTCACTGACGAGGTTTCTCCGATATGCGCCGACTGCTCTCCGTCTCCCTGACCGGCATGGCCGCCGTGCCGCTGGCCGGCCCCGCGCTGGCCGCGGACCTGAACGTCAAGGTCGACATCCCGCGCCTGACCGTGGCCGAGTACCACCGCCCCTATGTGGCGATGTGGGTCGAGCGCGCCGACCAGAGCCCGGTGCAGACCCTGGCGGTCTGGTACGACGGCAAGCTCAAGGACGGCGAGGGCACCAAATGGCTCAAGGACATGCGCCAGTGGTGGCGCAAGGCCGGCCGCGACCTGCACATGCCGGCCGACGGCATCTCCGGCGCCACGCGCGCGCCGGGCGAGCACAGCGTGCGCTTCAGCGACGGCAAGGCGCCGTTGGGCAAGCTGCCCGCCGGCGACTACCAGCTGGTGGTGGAGGCTGCGCGTGAAGTGGGCGGGCGCGAGTTGCTGCGCGTGCCGTTCACGTGGCCGCCGCAATCGGCACAGACTGCCCGCGCCAAGGGCGAACACGAACTCGGCGGCGTCACCGTCGACCTGAAGCCTTAACCTTCCCGGAGCCCGACCATGAAACCTTCCCTGATGTCCGCCGCATCTTCCCGCCTGGCGGTGCGCGCCGCTGTCCTGGCCCTGGCCGCGCTCGCGCCGCTGGCCGCGCACGCGCATCGGCAGTGGCTGTTGCCGTCGGCCACCGTGCTGTCCGGCAGCGATCCGTGGGTCACCGTCGACGCCGCCGTCTCGAACGACCTGTTCTACTTCGAACATGTGCCGATGCGGCTCGACAACCTGCAGGTGACCGCCCCCGACGGCAGCGCGGTCAAGGCCCAGAACGCGGCCACCGGCAAGTACCGCAGCACCTTCGACCTGCACCTGACCCAGCCCGGCACGTATCGCGTGGCGGTGGTCAACAACGGCCTGTTCGCCAGCTACAAGCTCGACGGCCAGCCCAAGCGCTGGCGCGGCAGCGCCGAGAATTTCGCCAAAGAGGTTCCGGCCAACGCGCAGGACCTGCAGGTCACGCAGGCCGAGGGCCGCATCGAATCCTTCGTCACCGCCGGCAAGCCCAGCGACAAGGGCCTGCGCGCCGTCGGCCGCGGCCTGGAGCTGGCGCCGATCACGCACCCGAACGACCTGGTCGCCGGCGACACCGCCAGCTTCCGCCTGCTGCTCGACGGCAAGCCCGCCAGCAACCTGAAGGTGGCGGTGGTGCCGGGCGGCATCCGCTACCGCGACCAGCTGCAGGAATTCAGCGCCACCACCGACGCCGACGGCAAGTTCAGCGTCAAGTGGCCGGCCGCGGGCATGTACTGGATGGAAGCCGAGGTCAAGGACGACAAGACCACCTTCAAGCAGGCCAAGTCGCGCCGCGCCGTCTATGCGGTGACGGTGGAAGTGCTGCCGCAATAAGCCGGTTGCATGGCGTGAACCGCGTCCTGGTACCCGTTGCGCTGAGCGCGCCTCCCGCGCCGCCGCCCGCCGGTGCGCGCCTGCTGCGCTGGGGCGGGCCCACCATGGGCACGAGCTGGTCGGTGGCGGCGCTGCTGCCGCCGCAGGCGGATGCTGGCGCCATCGCCGCCGGCATCGGCGCGGTGCTCGAGCGCGTGATCGCGCAGATGAGCAACTGGGAAGCGGACTCCGACCTGAGCCGGTTCAACCGCGCGCCGGCGGGCAGCTGGCACGCCTTGCCGGCAGACTGCTTCGCGGTGCTGCGGACCGCATTGCAGGTGGCACGCGACAGCGGCGGCGCCTATGACCCGAGCGCGGGACCGCTGGTCGACCTGTGGGGCTTCGGCCCGGCCCCGGCGCGCCGCGCGCCGCCGTCGCCAGACGACGTACAGGCCGCGCGCGCCCGTTGCGGCTGGGCCCGCATCGAAACCGATGCCGCGGGCGGGCGCGCCCGCCAGCCGGGCGGCGTGGCGCTGGACTTCTGTGCCATCGCCAAGGGCTTCGCTGTCGACGCGGTGGCGCGCTACCTGTGCGCACAGGGGCTGGACCATCACCTCACCGAGATCGGCGGCGAACTGCGCGGCCATGGGGTCAAGCCCGATGGCATGCCGTGGTGGGTCGCGCTGGAAGCGCCGCCGGGGCCGGGCAGCGATGGCGCGCAGCAAACGCTGGTGGCGCTGCACGGGCTGTCGGTGGCCACCTCCGGCGACTACCGTCGCTACTTCGACAGCGAAGGCCGCCGCTATGCCCATACCATCGATCCGCGCACCGGCTACCCGGCCAGCCACGCGCTGGCCTCGGTCACGGTAATCCACCCGCAGTGCATGCTGGCCGATGCGCTGTCCACCGCGCTGACCGTGCTGGGCCCCGAGGCCGGCATGGCGCACGCGCGCCGCCACGGCATTGCCGCGCGCTTCCTGGTGCGCACCGCGGACGGCTTTCTCGAGCATCATTCGCCGGCCTTTGCCGCGATGCTGGCATGAGCGGCAGCACGATGTCGTCCGCCATTGCCGGCGCTGGCTGGCTTGCCGTGGCCGGCGGCGTTGCGTTGTCCGTGCTCGGGCCATCGCGCATGGCCATGGCCGCCGGGGTGGCCGCCGCGTACGCCGGGTTCTGCGGCGCGGTGGTGGCCCATCACCGCCAGCGGCGCGCGAAGGTGGCGGCGCTGGCGGGCACGGACGACGGCGCGACGCTGGTGGTCTATGCCAGCCAGACCGGGTTTGCCGAACAACTGGCGCTGCAGACCGCCACCGCGCTGCAGGGCGCGGGCCTGCCGGTGCAGCTGCTGTCGCTGGCCGAGGTCGATGGCCGGCGCCTGCAAGCGTGCCGCCAGGCGTTGTTCGTGGTCAGCACCACCGGCGAGGGCGACGCCCCCGACAGCGCCTCGGGCTTCGCCCGCCGCCTGCTGGCGGGCGCCGATGGCCTGCAGCGGCTGCGCTACGGCATCCTTGCGCTTGGCGACAGCAGCTACGCGCGCTTCTGCGCCTTCGGCCATGCGCTGGAGGGCTGGCTGCAGCGCCAGCGCGCGCAGCCGCTGTTCGACCTGATCGAAGTCGACAACGGCGACGCCGGCGCGCTGCGCCACTGGCAGAACCACCTGTCGGCGCTGAGCGGCGGCGCCGAGATCGCCGACTGGGAGCGCCCGCGCTACGAGCACTGGCGGCTGGCGCAGCGCCATTACCTGAACCCCGGCAGCCAGGGCGCGCCGGCCTTCCATCTGGTGCTGGCGCCACCGGACGGCGCGGCGCCGGACTGGCAGGCCGGCGACATTGCCGAGATCGGCCCGTGCCATGCGCCGGCCGAAGTCGACCGGCTGCTGGCGCAGCTTGGCCTGGATGGCGCCACCCCGGTGCGTTGCGATGGCGCCGACACCACCCTGGCCGCGGCCATGGCCACGCGCATGCCGCTGCCCGCACCGCATCTTGCCGCGATGCAGGGCGTCGCGCCGCAGCAGCTGGTGGATGCGCTGGCGCCGCTGCCGCATCGCGAATATTCGATCGCCTCGCTGCCGCGCGACGGCAGGCTCGAGCTGCTGGTGCGCCAGACCCGCCACGACGATGGCCGCTTGGGCCTCGCCTCGGGCTGGCTGACCGGACACGCCGCGGTGGGCAGCCGCATCGCGCTGCGCATCCGCGCCAATCGCAGTTTCCATCCGCCGGCCGACGACCGGCCGCTGATCCTGGTCGGCAACGGCACCGGGCTGGCCGGGCTGCGGGCCCAGCTCAAGGCGCGCGCCGCGGCCGGGCGGCGGCGCAACTGGCTGCTGTTCGGCGAGCGCTCGGCGCGGCATGACGCGTTCTTTGCCGGGGAACTGGCCGGCTGGCTGGCGGACGGCACGCTGGCGCGTGCGGACCACGCCTGGTCGCGCGACGGCGGCGCGCCGCGCTACGTGCAGGACGCCCTGCGCCTGCACGCGGATGGCGTGCGGCAATGGGTGGCAGACGGCGCGGCCATCTATGTCTGCGGCAGCCTGCAGGGCATGGCCGGCGGCGTCCATGACGCGCTGGCGGAAATCCTGGGCGAGGACGCGCTGCGCCGCCTGGCCGACGACGGCCGCTACCGGCGCGACGTCTACTAGGCATCCGGGCCGCCGATCTCCGCACGCCACGCAGCGTGCGGAGATCGGCCGCGGCGCTCGCGCGCCGGCCGGCCATGCACTATCTTCGGTGTGAACTGCAAGACATCTGCAGCCATCACAACACGAGGAGACCTGATGTTACGCACCCCCCGCCGCCTGGCCGCTGCGCTGGCGCTGCTCGCCACCGCCCTGCCTGCCGCCATCCCGGCCGCCATGGCCGAAGCGCCCGCCCGCCAACACACCTTCGCCGTGCCCGGCCTGGAAAAGCCCGCCAGCGTGCTGGTCGACCGCTGGGGCGTGCCGCATATCTATGCCGGCACGCTCTACGACGCCTTCTATGTGCAGGGCTTCATGGCCGCGCGCGACCGCCTGTGGCAGATCGACCTGTGGCGCAAGCGCGGGCTAGGCGAGATGGCCAAGGACTTCGGCCCGGCCTATGCCGACGGCGACCGCATGGCGCGCGCGGTGCTGTTCCGCGGCGACATGTACCGCGAATGGCTGGCCTACGGCAGCGACGCCAAGCGCGTGGCCGAGGCCTTTGTCGCGGGGGTGAACGCCTACGTGGCGCTGACCGAGCAGAAGCCCGAGCTGCTGCCGCCGGAATTCCGCAAGCTCAACTACAAGCCGGCGCGCTGGCAGGCCGAAGACATCGTGCGCATCCGCCACCACGGCCTGACCCTGAACTTCACCGGCGAGATCGATCGCGCCCGCCTCTACTGCGAAGCCAAAACCCAGGCCGCGCGCGCCGACTGGCTGCGGCGCGAACTCGACCCGCAGATCGAACCGAAGCTCAACCCCGGCATCGACCCCTGCACCGTGCCCGCGGCCGAACTGCGCCGCGCCTACGAACTGGCCACCGCCGCCGCGCGCTTCCCGAAGGAAGCCTGGGGCGACGGGCGGGCCGCCGGCATCCCGCTGGACCAGCTCTACGCCGTGGTCGATGCCAACAGCGATACCGGCCGCAGCCTGGGCTCGAACAACTGGGTCATCGGCGGCAAGCGCACCACCACCGGCCGGCCGATCCTGGCCAACGATCCGCACCGCTCGCACGGCGCGCCCAGCCTGCGCTACATCAGCCACCTGAATGCGCCGGGGATGTCGGTGATCGGCGCGGGCGAGCCGTTCCTGCCGGGCATCTCGATCGGGCACAACGGCACCATCGCCTTTGGCCTGACGCGCTTTTACATGGATCAGGAAGACCTGTACGGCTACGAGCTGAACCCGGCCAACCCGCGCGAGTACAAGTACAAGGGCCGCTGGGAGCCGATGGAGACCATCACCGAAGAGATCGCGGTCAAGGGAGAGCCCGCGCCGCGCAAGGTCACGCTCGACTTCACCCGCCACGGCCCGGTGCTGGTGTCCGGGTCCGGGCACGCATGGGCGCTGCGCGCCGCGTGGCTGGACCACGGCATGGCGCCGTACTTCGGTTCGATGGACTACATGCGCGCGCGCAACTGGGACCAGTTCCGCGCCGCCATGAACCGCTGGGGCGCACCGGGCGAGAACCAGGTCTATGCCGACACGAGCGGCAATATCGGCTGGATCCCGGGCGGGCTGACCGTCAAGCGTCCCAACTGGGACGGCCTGACGCCGGTGGCCGGCGACGGCCGCTATGAATGGGCCGGCTACCGCAACATGGACGAGCTGCCGTGGGCCTACAACCCGGCGCCCGGCTATATCGTCACCGCCAACGAAAACAACATCCCGCCCGAGCACCCGGCCGCGAAGCTGGGCGTGGGCTACGAATGGAGCGACAGCTCGCGCGCGCGTCGCCTGAAGGCGGTGGTCGGCGCCAATCCGCGCAGCTCGGTGCAGGATTCGATGGCGTGGCAGAACGACACCGTGTCGCTGCCGGCGCAGCGCGTGGTGGCGCTGTTGCAGGACGTGCGCAGCGACGACGCGCAGCTGGCGCGCGGGCTTGATTTGCTGCGCGGCTGGAACGGCAACGAGCGCGCCGACAGTGCCGCCGCGGCGCTGTTCGAGGTGTGGTTCAGCAAGCACCTGCGCCAGGCCGTGGTGCGCGCCGCGCTGCCGCCCGAAGCCGCGCGCCTGGTCGGCGCCGGCGATGCCGCGCGCGTGGTGGCGGTGCTGGAGCAGCCCGGGCCCTGGATGCCGCCGGAGCGCCGCAACGCGGTGATGCTCGAATCGCTGAAGGCCGCGATGGCCGAGGTCGAAGCCAGACTCGGCCCGGACCCGCGCGCCTGGCAATGGGGCAAGCTCCACACCGCCGTGTTCACGCATCCGATGGACCCGATCCTGAGCGATGCCGAACGCCTGCAGTTCAACGTCGACGCGGGCCCGGTCGGCGGTTCGGCCTTCACGCCGATGAACACCAGCTACCGCAATACGGATTTCCGCCTGACCGCGGGCGCGTCGTTCCGCATGGTGCTGGACGTCGGCAACTGGGACGCCTCGCGCGTGATCAACACGCCGGGGCAGTCGGGCAACCCCGCCAGCCCGCACTACCGCGACCTGGCGCCGCTGTGGGCCAAGGGGGAGTATTTCCCGCTGGTCTATACGCGCAAGGCGGTGGAGAAGGCGAGCAGGGAGAGGGTGGAGCTGGTGCCGCAGTAATCCTCGAGCCTGCCAAATCCCGGTTGTGTACTCCCTCTCCCCGCTTGCGGGAGAGGGAGCAAACCGGCAGCGGATCGAACGCCGCAGGTGGCCGCAGGCCTTACTTCAACAACCCCAACACCGCCTCCGCCCCCGCCTCGGACGACGCCGGGTTCTGCCCGGTCACCAGCCGCCCGGCCACTGCCACGTGGCTGGCCCAGTCGTCCCCGCGCGTAAACCGCCCGCCGCTGGCCTTGAGCACATCCTCGACCAGGAACGGCACCACTGCAGTCAACTGCACGGCCTCTTCCTCGCTGTTGGTAAAGCCGGTGACTTCCTTGCCCTTCACCAGCGGCTGCCCGTCCGCGCCCTTGACATGCCGCAGCACCCCCGGCGCATGGCACACCGCACCCACCGGCTTGCCCAGCCGGTCGAACTGCTCGATCAGCGCGATCGAACGCTTGTCCTCGGCCAGGTCCCAAAGCGGGCCATGCCCGCCGGGATAGAACACCGCGTCGAAGTCCTCGGCCTTCACCTGGTCCAGCGTCAGCGTGCTGGCCAGCGCCTGCTGCGCGGCACGATCGCTGCGAAAGCGCCGCGTCGCATCGGTCTGCGCATCCGGGTCATCGCTCTTGGGGTCGATCGGCGGCTGGCCGCCCTTGGGCGAAGCCAGCGCAATGTCGGCGCCGGCGTCCTTGAAGACGTAGTACGGCGCGGCGAATTCCTCCAGCCAGAAGCCGGTCTTCTTGCCGGTATTGCCGAGCTGGTCGTGCGAGGTCAGCACCATCAGGATTTTCATGTGGGTTCTCCGGTTTGCGTCCACGGTCGGCCGGGCAGTCCCGGCATTGGCAACATCCTACGCAGCTGGCTATGATTCGAAAACTTCGAATCTTCGATGCCTGCCATCCAAAAAATGAATATCGCCGGCAAGGACCTGAACCTGCTCTACGTCTTCCATGTGCTTTACCAGGAGGGCAACGCCTCGCGCGCGGCGGCGCGCATGGCGCTGAGCCAGCCGGCGCTGAGCCACAAGCTCAACCGGCTGCGCGACGAACTGGGCGACCCGCTGTTCGTGCGCGCGCCGCGCGGCCTGACGCCGACACCGCGCGCGCATGCGCTGGCGCCGCAGGTGCAGCGGCTGGTGGCGGACCTGGATGCGTTCTACGACGCCTGCGACGGCCGCGATTTCCTCGCCCGCAGCGAGGCCGTCCACATCTACACCACCGATTACATGGAGCAGCTGCTGCTGCCGGCGCTGTTGCCGCGCCTGCGCCGCGACGCGCCGGGGGTGGTGCTGGTCACGCACAACACGCGCGGCGAGCTGCCGCGCGAGGAACTGGAGAAGGGCACCTGCGACCTGGCGATCGCCGGCTTCTATGAGAACCTGCCCGACACCTTCCACCAGCAGCGGCTGGGCAGCGAAGACTTCGTGGTGCTGGCCTCGCGCACCAATCCGCGCATCGCGGACGGCCTGGACCTGGACGCCTTCCTGGCGTGCGAGCACCTGCTGACCACGCTGACCGGCGACCTCAACGGCGTGGTCGACCGGGCACTGGCGCGGCTGGGACACCGGCGCACGGTGGTGGCGGGTTTGTCGAGCTTCCTGGCGCCGAGCCGGCTGGTGCGCGGCTCGGCCCTGTTGCTGACCTGCCTGCGCTCGGTCGCGCAGGAAGCGGTGGCGCGCGATCCTGACCTGGTGATGCTGCCGGTGCCGTTCGCGCTGCCGCGGGTCGACATGATGCAGATCTGGCATGCGCGCACCGATGCCGACCGGCTGCGGCGCTGGCTGCGCCAGCAGATCCAGGAAGCGGCCAGCGTGCTTGGCGCCGCCTCACCCGCCACAACCCCCGCATCCGCCGCGCGCCGGCCGCGCGTCAGGCGCGGTTGACCACCGGCAGCAGCGCGCCGTGGACGGCGCGTGCCGCGTCCGACGCCAGGAACAGGATCACCTCGGCCAGCGCGTCCAGGCCGACCCAGCGCGAGCTGTCCGCATCCGGCATGGCCTGGCGGTTCTCGGGCGTATCGAGGATGCTGGGCAGCACCGCGTTGACGCGGATGCCCTGGTCGCGCAGCTCGGCCGACATCGATTCGGTCACGCGCGCCAGCGCATCCTTCGAGGCGCAATAGGCGCCCATCTGCGCCAGCCCGCGCGCCGCCGAATTGGCGCCGACATTGACGATGGCGCCGCCGCCCGCGGCCAGCATGTGCGGCACTACCGCGCGCGCCATGTTCAGCACCGTGCCCACGTTCATGTCGAACAGCCGGTTCCAGTCGGCAGCGCTGGTCTCGTGGATGCCCGTGCCCATGGCAAAGCCGCCGGCGAGGTTGCACACCACGTCGATGCGCCCGCACGCCTGCACAGCCTGGTCGATGGCCTGGCCGAGACTATCCGCATCGAGCAGGTCGGCCTGCAGCGCCAGGTGGCCGCTGCCGGTCTCCGGCAACGGTGCGTCATGGCGATCCAGCACCACCACGCGCGCGCCTGCCTGCGCGAAGGCGTGCGCGACCGCGCGCCCGAGGTTGCCGCTTGCGCCGGTGACCAGTACGTTCTTGCCGTTGAAGTTCATTTGCATGCTCCTGCGCCGTGGCGGCGCGCATTGTCGTGATCCGGGCTTCGCCCGGCCTGTCCTGTCCAACCATCGTGGCCGGCGGCGAAAAACGCAAGCCAGTCTACGCAACGGCGCGCAACATAAGCTTACGAAAACGCCTCGGGGTAACCCTCGAAACGCACAGGAAGTTGCGCGCCGACTTACCGCCTGCGCCGTGCCCGTGCCGGCGCAGGCGCTGGCGCGGCGTCCGCCGCCTCCTTCGCCGCGGCGTCTTCCAGGAATTGCACCAGCAGCTGCGCCGCGGGCGACAGCAGCGCGAAGTCGCGGCAGCAGATCGCAAAGCGCCGGCGCGCCCAGTCGTCGCGCAGCGGGATCACGCGCAGGCCGAAGGCCGTGGCCACGAGCGTGGCGATCTCGGCCGGGATGATGACGATGCCGAGTTCCGCGCGCACGCAGCGCAGCGCCGCGTCGAAGGTCGACACCACGGCGCGATGCGCCATGCGGCGGCCCAGGATCGCCGCATAGCGCGCCAGCATGATCTGCACCGCGGTCTGCGCCGGCATGGCGATCTGGTCATAGTCGAGCGTGTCTTCGAACCGGCAGCTGTCCGCGCGCGCCAGCGGGTGCCCGGGATAGACCACCGCGGCGAGGTGATCGGCGCGGTACGGGCGGGTCTGGAAGCCCTCCAGGTCCGCGGCGTCCCAGCAGATGCCCAGCGGCGCGGTACCGTCGCGCAGCGCGCGCACCACCTCGCTGCTCAGGCTCTCTTCGATCGTTACGCGCACGTCGCGGTGAGCCGGCAGCTGCATGAAGGCGGCGATGTCGTCCGGCAGCGATTCCGCCATGGTCGATACCGTGGCCAGCAGCCGCACCTGCCCGCGCACGCCCGAGCCGTAGTCGGCCATGTCGCGCGTGACGCGGTCGGCCGCGGCCAGCATGGCGCGCGCATGCGCCAGCACGATCTCGCCCGCGGGGGTAGGGATGACGCCGCGGCGGCGGCGTTCCAGCAGCGTGGTCCCGACGGTTTCCTCCAACTGCGCCAGGCGCTTGCTGATGGCGGAAGCGACGATGTGTTCCTGCTCGCCGGCGCGCGCCATGTTGCGGGTTTCGCAGACGGCGACGAACAGGCGCAGCGTGGTGAGGTCGAGGTCTCGCATAAGTGGGGGCGGCAGTGTTTCCGGATTGGAATGCTACGCCTGTTGCCGGCGCGGCAATGTCGCGTCCGGGAAATCCCGGGGCCGGGCCAGGCGCAGGCGGGTGACTTTCCGTTTCGGCATGTTCTGCTTGGCAAATCATCGTTTCAGCTTCCGCGCAGAAACTCTTAGAGTTCTCCCATCGCTCCCACCGAGGGATCCAACGCCCGTCCCGCAGAACCATGACCCAACTCTTCCCCAGCCAAGCCGTGATCCGCGAAGTCGGTCTGCGCGACGGCCTGCAGAGCATCCGCACCATCCTGCCCACCGCCAGCAAGCTCGCATGGATCCGCGGCGCCCACGCCGCCGGCCTGCGCGAGCTGGAAGTCGGTTCCTTCGTCCCCGCGCGCCTGCTGCCGCAACTGGCCGATACCGCCGAGCTGGTCGCCTTCGCGCGCACGCTGCCGGGCTTGTTCACGTCGGTGCTGGTGCCCAACCTGCGCGGCGCGCAGGACGCGCTCGACAGCGGCGCCGACCTGCTGATCGTGCCGCTGTCGGCCAGCCATGCGCACAGCCTGGCCAACCTGCGCAAGACGCCCGATGAAGTCGTCGCCGAAGTGGCGCGCATCCGCGCCGCGCGCGATGCCAGCGGCGCCAGGACGCTGATCGAAGGCGGCGTCGGCACGGCGTTCGGCTGCACGCTGCAGGGCCATGTCGATGCGCAAGAAGTGCTGCGGCTGATGCAGGCGCTGCTCGATGCCGGCGCCGACCGCGTCAGCCTGGCCGATACCGTCGGCTATGCCGATCCGCGCATGGTGCGCGAGCTGTTCGGGCGGGCCGTCGATATCGCCGGCGAGCGCTTCTGGTGCGGCCATTTCCACGACACGCGCGGGCTCGGGCTGGCTAATGTCTATGCCGCGCTCGACGCCGGCGTGACCCGCTTCGACGCCTGCCTGGCCGGCATCGGCGGCTGCCCGCATGCGCCCGGCGCCAGCGGCAACGTGGCCACCGAAGACCTGGCCTACCTGCTCGGCAGCATGGGCATCGAGACCGGCATCGATATCGCACGCCTGCTGGCGCTGCGCGCGGACGTGGCCGGCTGGCTGCGCGACGAGACCCTGCACGGCACGCTGTGGCGCGCCGGCCTGCCCAAGACCTACGCGGCCCGCCCCGCGGCCATCGCTGCCTGAGACAAGAGATGACCCAAGAGATGACCCAAGACAGCAGCAAGTCCCTGCCGCTCGCCGGCGTGCGCGTGGTCGAATTCACGCACATGGTGATGGGCCCCACCTGCGGCATGATCCTGGCCGACCTGGGCGCCGAAGTCGTCAAGGTCGAGCCTCCCGGCGGCGACAAGACGCGCAACCTGCCGGGTTTGGGCATCGGCTTCTTCCGCGCCTTCAACCGCAACAAGAAGAGCGTGGTGCTCGACATCACCACCGACGCGGGCCGCGCCGCCGCGGCGGAACTGGCGGGCCAGAGCGACATCCTGCTGGAGAACTTCCGCCCCGGCCTGATGCAGAAGCTGGGACTGGACTACGCCACGCTGTCGCGCGACTACCCGCACCTGATCTATGTGTCGCACAAGGGCTTCCTGCCGGGCCCGTACGAGCACCGGCTGGCGCTGGACGAAGTGGTGCAGATGATGGGCGGCCTGTCCTACATGACCGGCCCCAGCGGCCGGCCGCTGCGCGCCGGCACCTCGGTCAACGACATCATGGGCGGCATGTTCGGCGCCATCGGCGTGCTGGCCGCGCTGCGCGAGCGCGACCGCACGGGCAAGGGGCAGGAGATCCAGAGCGCGCTGTTCGAGAACTGTGTGTTCCTGGCCTCGCAGCATATGCAGCAATACGCGATGACCGGCGAGCCGCCGCCGCCGATGCCGTCGCGCGTGTCGGCGTGGAGCGTGTATGACGTGTTCACGCTGGCGCAGGACGAACAGCTCTTTATCGGCGCGGTCAGCGACAAGCAGTTCGTCACGCTGTGCCACGTGCTGGAACATCCGGAGCTGATCGACAAGCCGGAATACGCCAGCAACACCTCGCGCGTCGCGGTGCGGCCGCAACTGCTGGAAGAGCTCGGCGCGATCCTGCGCCACCATCGCTCTGCCGATCTGGCGCCCAGGCTTGAAGCCGCCGGCATTCCCTATGCACCGATCGTGCGCCCGGACCAGCTGCTCGACGATCCGCACCTTCTCGCCAGCGGCGGGCTGGTGCCGATGCAGGCGGACGACGGCTCGACCACGCCCACCGTGCTGCTGCCGCTGCTGATGGGCGGCCGCCGCCCCGGCGTGCGCGGCCCGCTGCCCCGCGCCGGCGAGCACAACGAAGAAATCCTGGCACGGCTCGGCAAAGGCCGCGGCTGAGGCGGCTGACGGGCAAGCCGCGCTACAGCGGCGCCAGCAAAGCCCTACGATAACGAAACGGAGACAAAGCATGCAACGTCGTACCCTGCTCAAGTCTGCGCTGGCACTTTCCGCCACGCTTGCCGCCGCACTCGCCGCCCCCGGCTTCGAAGCGCTCGCGCAGGGCGGACCGGGCAAGCCCGTGCGCCTGATCCTGCCGATCAGCGCCGGCTCCGGCGTCGACAATATCGCGCGCGCGGCCGGCCCGGCGCTGGGCAAGGCCTTCGGCCAGCCGGTGGTGATCGAGAACCTGCCCGGCGCCGGCGGCATCACCGGCGCTGCCGCGGTGGTCAAGGCGCAGCCCGACGGCAGCACGCTGGGGCTGGTGTCGAACAACCACGTGATCAACCCCAGCGTGTTCCGCACCATGCCGTTCGACGCGATCCGGGACGTGACTCCGATCAGCGTGATCGGCACCACGCCGCTGGTGCTGGTGGTCAATCCCAAGGTGCCGGCGAAGAACGTGAAGGAACTGGTGGCGCTGCTCAAGGCCAAGCCCGACAGCTACAACTACGCCTCGTCGGGCAACGGCACCATCCTCCACCTGGCGGGCGAGATGTTCCTGGACGAGGCCGGCGTCACGGCGCGCCATGTGCCGTACAAGGGCACCGGCCCGATGATCAACGACCTGCTGGCCGGACAGGTGGAGATGGGCGTGGTCGCGCTCAACGCGGTGGCGCCGCACCTGAAGGCGGGCACGCTGCGCGCCATCGGCCTGTGCGGAGACAAGCGCACCGCCGCCGCGCCCGACCTTGCCACCCTCGCCGAACAGGGTTTGCCGGGCTACAACGTCGCTGGCTGGTTCGCCGTCATCGGCCCCGCCGGCATGCCGGCGGCGGAAGTCAAGCGCACGCACGATGCCTTTGCCAAAGCCTTCACCTCGCCCGAAGTGCTGGAGGCGATGAAGAAGCAGGGCACCGTGATCGAGCCCGGCACGCCCGAGGCCGCGGCCGCGTTCTTCCGCAGCGAAGCCGCGCGCTATGCCGCGCTGGTGAAGAAGGCCAACGTCAAGGCCGAGTAAGCCGGACGGCTTCCTGCTTCCCGCCGCCGGCGCGACCGCTGCCTTGCCTGGCAGGCAGCGCTGGCGATCCATTGTCTTCCACCATCCATCATGACTCTCTACAAGCTTGGCGAGCTCTCGCCCGCCATCGCCGGCAGCGCTTTCGTCGCGGCCGAAGCCACCGTCATCGGCCGCGCCGAGCTGGCTGACCATGTGTCGGTCTGGCCCGGAGCCGTGATCCGTGCCGACAACGAACCGGTGACCATCGGCGCCGGCAGCAATATCCAGGAAGGTGCCGTGCTGCACACCGACCCCGGCTGTCCGCTCGTGCTCGGCGCCGGTGTGACGGTCGGGCACCAGGCCATGCTGCATGGCTGCACCGTGGGCGATGGCGCGCTGATCGGCATCCAGGCCGTGATCCTGAACAACGCCTCGATCGGCGCGGAATCGCTGGTTGCCGCCGGTGCGCTGGTGACCGAGGGCAAGCAGTTCCCGCCGCGCTCGCTGATCCTGGGCTCGCCCGCCAAGGCCGTGCGCGAACTGACCGATGACGAAGTGAAGAACCTGCGTGCCAATGCGCAGGACTATGTGCGCCGTGCCGCGCACTACCGCACGGCACTGGAGAAGGTCGGCTGAGCCGCCCATGGCGCGGCCCGGGGCCGTTGCGGCAAGCTGGCCGGCAAGCGCCTAGAATGTCCTGCATCCCGCCAATGCAGGAGCACGAGATGCCAGGCAAGCCCGTCAGGATCCCCGGCCCCGACCATCCCATCACCATCACGCCGACCGCCGGCAGGGTGGTGGTCAAGGTGGCCGGCATCACGATTGCCGACAGCGATGCGGCGCTGACCCTGCAGGAGGCGGACTATGCGCCGGTGCAGTACATCCCGCGCGCGCATGTCGACATGGCGCGGCTGGAGCGCAGCGCGCATGCCACCTACTGCCCGTACAAGGGCGACTGCAGCTACTTCTCCATTCCGGCCGGCGGCGAGCGCGCGCGCAACGCGGTGTGGAGCTATGAGTCGCCGTACGTTGCCGTTGCCGCCATCGGCGCGCTCCTGGCGTTTTATCCGGACCGTGTCGACAGCATCGAGATCATCGGGCCCTAAGTTTCGAGCGCCGCGTCGATCATCGCCGCGGCCAGGCCAATCACCAGTGCAATGGCCGAGGCGATAAAGCAGCGCACCGTCTTGCGGTACTCCGGCACCGCATCGTCCTCGACGCGCAGCGCGCGGAACAGCGCGACGATCTGCAGCACCACCGCGGCCAGCAGCGCCACCGCCGCCAGCAGCGAGCGCCAGTCCCATTCGCCCGGGCTTTCGAAGCCCCAGAAACGCCAGAACCCCAGCGAAAAGCCCAGCAGCACGGTGATCGCGGTGATGATGCCCTGGCGATAGCCGGTGGGCACCATTTGCGGCGTTGGCTTGGGGGATGCCGCTGGCTCGGGCGCGGTCATGGGTTTCAGCCCGGCGGCACCGGCATCTGCACCACGGCCAGCGTCGCGTCGGCGGGCCCGACCACCTTGCTGGCATGGCCCTTGCCGGTGGTGTCTTCGAGCAGCAGTCCGCTGCCTGTCGGCAGCGCCCGGCGCTCGCCATCGCTCGCCTCGAATTCCATCGCGCCGCCCAGCACGAAGATCCACATGCGCAACGGCGAGGGATGCGGTGCACCGACCCAGCCAGCGGGTACGACCAGGAAGCCGTGCCGGGCGGCTTCCTCCAGTGGCGATACCCAGAACGCACGAGCCGGCGGCGCGAACAGGCGTTCGGTGACGGCAACGGCAAGCGGCGCGAAGTGCGATTCGCCGGCCGCATCCGCATACAGCCGCGCGAACGCCAGCGGTGCCCGTCCGCTCGCGGCGGGCGGCTCGGTGGTGGCCATGATGGGACCTCCCCTGCGGCGCGGGGCGCGCCGCCTTGTCATGCAGCCAGTCTAGGCTGCCGCACGCGGAGTGCAATCCCGGGCCCCAGGCCTGCCGGTTTCAGCCCTTGCTGAAGATGCTGTAGAAGTCCGGCGCGCCGCTGTCCGGCATGCTTAAATCGAGTGAGCCTTCGATGTGCTCCAGGTGTTCCGCCATCAGCGCGCTGGCGCGCGCGGCATCGCGCTGTTCGATGGCGTCGATCAGCTGCCGGTGCTCATGCTCGGCGCAGGCGGGTGCGCCGGGGCGGTCGTACAGCGTGATGATCAGGCAGGTCAGCGACACCATCTCGCGGATCAGCTTTTCCAGGATGGCGTTGCCGGCCATCTCGGCCAGCAGGATATGGAACTCGCCCGACAGCCGGATCATTGCCGCGCGGTCGCCGCGGGCGCGCGCGTTGTCTTCTTCCATGGCATGGCGGCGCAGGCTGCGCACCTTGGCGGGCGTGGCGCGTTGTGCCAGTTCAGCGGCCAGCGCGGGCTCGACCACGCGGCGCGCCTGGAACACCTCGCGCGCTTCGTCCACGGTCGGGCTGGAGACAAAGGCGCCGCGGTTGGGCACCAGCGTCACCAGCTTCTCGTGCGCCAGGCGCGCAAACACCTGGCGGATGCGCGCACGGCTGGCGCCGGTCACTTCGCACAGCCGTTCCTCGACCAGCTTGGTGCCCGCCAGCAGGCGGTGCTCCATGATCGCGTAGAGCAGGCTCAGGTAGATCGCCTCGGTGGCCGACGCCTCGCTGGCGGCGCCTTCCTGGCCCGTCTCGTCGTCCGGGGCGGCATTGGCGGCAGCCTTTTGCATGGTTTTCGGGGCGGCCTTGGCGGCGGCGCGGCGCGGGGCTTTCGCGGCGGCGCCGGGCGCCGCCTTTTTCGATGTGGTTGCCATATCAGGGTACGGACATTCAGCCTGTCGCCGGAACTGGCGACGAAACACGGCTATATCGTACACAACTATGGCGACAGCGCGGCCGCGGGGTCAGGCCAGGACGGTTTCCCTGCAGGCAGCGCGCGCTTCGACAGGGGCTTCCCGCGCCTGGAACGGATGCACCTGTGCCCAGTGCCGGGCGATATCGACACGGCGGCAGATCCACACCTTGTCGTGCCCCTGCACGTAGTCGAGGAAGCGTTGCAGCGCGCGGAAGCGGCCCGGGCGGCCGAGCAGGCGGCAGTGCATGCCGATCGACAGCATCTTGGGGCTGTCCTGGCCGCTCGGGTCGCCTTC
>NZ_FMAD01000012.1 GCF_900094595.1 Cupriavidus alkaliphilus
TCGGCGAGCGTGGTCAGCAGCGTGACGCGCTGGCCGAGCAGGCTGTCGAGCGCGATATCGGCGTTGGCGCTGACCGCAACGATGCGCCATTCGAACAGCGCCGAGATGGCCTCGCGCCCGATCCATGCTTCGACAGCAAGTTCCTCGACCGGCGAGCCGCCGTCCAGCCTGTACAGGCGATGATGCGATGAAAAGAGATGCTGATAGAGCGTGGCAAGGTCCATTTCCAGTACAACCAGGGCAGCGCAATCACCGATGGGCGAACGTGCGAATCTGCCCCGAAACGGTACGGAAGTCCATCAGAAATGTATTAAATGATATTTATATCTATTTTTATCAGATAAAAGAAACCGTCATGAGGGCTTCTGCCGGGTTCGCTTAACGAAAAAGCCGCTCCGAAGAGCGGCTTTTGTCAGCACATGGGCCCGCGGCCCATCGCCGCATCAATCATCCAGCAACGACAAATCCCGCACCGCGCCCTTGTCCGCCGACATCACCAGCTTGGCATAGGCCTTCAGCGCCGCGGACACCTTGCGCGGACGCGGCTTGACCGGCTTCCAGCCCTTGGCGTTCTGCGCTTCGTGGCGGCGTGCCAGCTCTTCGTCGGACAGCAGCACGTTGATGGTGCGGTTGGGGATGTCGATACGGATCTTGTCGCCGTCTTGCACCAGGCCGATGGCGCCGCCGGCCGCGGCTTCGGGCGAGCAGTGGCCGATGGACAGGCCCGAGGTGCCGCCGGAGAAGCGGCCGTCGGTCAGCAGCGCGCACGCCTTGCCCAGGCCCTTGGACTTGATGTAGCTGGTGGGGTAGAGCATTTCCTGCATGCCGGGGCCGCCCTTCGGGCCTTCGTAGCGCACGATCACCACGTCGCCGGCCTTGACCTTGTCGTTGAGGATGTTCTCGACCGCTTCGTCCTGCGATTCAGTGACGTGGGCGGTGCCCTCGAACACCAGGATGCTCTCGTCGACGCCGGCGGTCTTGACCACGCAGCCGTCGAGCGCGATGTTGCCGGTCAGCACCGCCAGGCCACCTTCCTTCGAGAAGGCGTGCTCGTAGGAGCGGATGCAGCCTTCGGCGCGGTCCAGGTCCAGGCTGGGCCAGCGCGTGTTCTGGCTGAACGCCACCTGGGTGGGAATCCCGGCCGGGCCGGCCAGGTAGAAGTTCCTGACGGCTTCGTCTCGTGTGCGGCTGATGTCCCACTGCTCAAGCGCGTCCTTGAGCGTGGGGGCATGCACCGTCGGCACGTCGGTGTGCAGCTTGCCGGCGCGCTCCAGCTCGCCCAGGATGGCCATGATGCCGCCGGCGCGGTGCACATCCTCGATGTGGTACTTGTTGGTGTTGGGCGCGACCTTGCACAACTGCGGCACCACGCGCGACAGGCGGTCGATGTCGGTCATGTCGAAGTCGATTTCCGCCTCGCGCGCGATCGCCAGCAGGTGCAGGATGGTATTGGTGGAGCCGCCCATGGCGATGTCCAGCGTCATGGCGTTCTCGAACGCCTTGAAGCCCACCGCGCGCGGCAGCACGCGCGCGTCTTCCTGTTCGTAGTACTGGCGCGCCAGCTCGACGATGCGGCGCCCGGCGCGCTTGAACAGCTGCTCGCGGTCCGCGTGCGTGGCCACCACCGTGCCGTTGCCGGGCAGCGACAGGCCCAGCGCCTCGGTCAGGCAGTTCATGGAATTGGCGGTGAACATGCCCGAGCACGAGCCGCAGGTCGGGCAGGCGGAACGCTCCACCTCGGCCACGTCGGCGTCGGAATACGCGCTGTCGGCGGCAATCACCATGGCGTCGACCAGGTCCAGCTTCTTGAACTCCATGGCCTTGGTGACGGGGTTGGCCAGGCGCGTCTTGCCGGCTTCCATCGGCCCGCCGGAAACGAAGATCACCGGGATGTTCAGGCGCATCGCGGCCATCAGCATGCCGGGGGTGATCTTGTCGCAGTTGGAGATGCACACCATGGCGTCGGCGCAGTGCGCGTTGACCATGTATTCGACCGAGTCGGCGATGATGTCGCGGCTGGGCAGCGAATACAGCATGCCGTCATGGCCCATGGCGATGCCGTCGTCGACCGCGATGGTGTTGAACTCCTTGGCCACGCCGCCCGCGGCCTCGATCTCGCGCGCAACCAGCTGGCCCAGGTCCTTCAGGTGCACGTGCCCCGGCACGAACTGCGTGAAGGAGTTGACCACGGCGATGATGGGCTTGGAGAAGTCTTCGTCTTTCATGCCGGTGGCGCGCCACAGCGAGCGCGCCCCCGCCATGTTGCGGCCGGCGGTGGAAGTTTTGGAACGGTATGTGGGCATGGTCTTGCTTTAGAAGTATCGCGGGTAGGAAGCGGGCCGCGGGAATAAGGGCCCTGGCATGCCCGTGCGATCAACCTCTTGAGCTGCGCCGTGGGCAAAGCCGCGATTATCCCACAGCCGGCGCGGCAGGCGCTTCCCCCGCCGCGCGGCACGCGGCGCCCGCCAGGTCGGCCGCAATGTTCGGGCGGCCACCATGGGAGCGCGCCACCCGCCTCCGATACCCTTGCGCGATTGCCGTTTCGGGGAAATGCTTGCGTTTATGTCACCTGCGCGGAGCAACGTCATGGACACTTCAAGCGAACTGCAAGCCACCGTGGACGCCCTGGCACAGCCGGGCAAAGGCCTGTTGGCCGCCGACGAGAGCGGCCCGACCATTGCCAAGCGCTTCGAGCGCATCGGCGTGGAATCGAGCGAAGAAAACCGGCGCGCGTGGCGTAACCTGCTCCTGGGCACGCCGGGGCTGGGCGACTACATCAGCGGCGTGATCCTCTACGAGGAAACGCTGGGCCAGCAGGCCGACGATGGCACGCCGCTGCCGGAGCTGGCCGCGCGGCAGGGCATCGTGCCCGGCATCAAGGTCGACAAGGGCAAGCTCGCCCTCGCGCTCGCCCCCGGCGACGAGATCACCGAGGGCCTCGACGGGCTGGGCAAGCGCCTGGCCGGCTACCGGCAACAAGGCGCGCGTTTTGCCAAGTGGCGCGCGGTCTACAACGTGTCCGACACTCTCCCCGGTCTCGCCGCCGTGCAGGCCAACGCCGAAGCGCTGGCCCGCTACGCCGCGATCTGCCAGCAGGCCGGCGTGGTGCCGATCGTCGAGCCGGAAGTGCTGATGGATGGCGGCCACTCCATGGCCCGTTGCGCCCAGGTGACCGAGGCCGTGCTGCACGAAGTCTTCCACGCCCTGCACCGCTACGGCGTGGCGCTGGAACACATGCTGCTCAAGCCCAGCATGGTGCTGCCCGGCAAGGATGCCGGTCACGCGCCACCGTCGGAGGTGGCGATGCAAACCGTGCGGGTGCTCAAGCGCACCGTGCCTGCGGCGGTGCCGGGCATCTTCTTCCTGTCCGGCGGACAAACCCCGGCCGAGGCCACCGCCAACCTCGACGCCATGAACCGCCTGGCGCCGCTGCCGTGGCGGCTGTCCTTCTCCTATGGGCGCGCGCTGCAGGAGCCGCCGCTGCTGGCCTGGCGCGGCGAGGCCGCCAACGCCGGGGCGGCGCAACAGGCATTGCTGCAGCGTTCACGGCTGAATGGCATGGCTTGCATGGGGAAATATGAGGCGGCGCTGGAGGGCGCCGCGGGATAAATCCGACCATGCAAGGTATAGCGGTGGCGCACGCGGCCGCGGGCGCATCGCGGGCGGGGCGCCGCCCGCGCCATGCCTTATGCATAGAGAGAATCACGCCGGCCCCCTAGAATGTCGGGATGAAATCCTCTCTGCACCCCACCAGGACCGTGGTCCTGGTATTTCTGCTGGCCATCGTGGCGGGCAGCATGCTGTTGATGTTGCCGGTGTCGAGGGCCGAGGGCGGCCAGGCGCCCTGGCTGGTTGCCTTCTTTACCGCCGTTTCCGCGGTCTGCGTTACCGGGCTGGTCGTCGTGGATACCGGCACGTACTGGTCGGGTTTCGGGCAGGCAGTCATCATGGCGCTGTTCCAGCTGGGCGGCTTCGGCATGATGACGGCGTCCACCCTCCTCGGCTTGATGGTCAACCGCTCGTTGCGCCTGCGGACGCGGTTGATCACGCAGGTTGAAACCCGTGCGCTGGGCCTGGGCGATATCACCGGCATTGCCCGCCTGGTCCTGATCGTGACGTTCGGCTGCGAGCTTGCGATCGCGCTGTGGCTGACGGCAACGCTGCATTTCGGCCACGGCCTGCCTTGGCCCGAGGCGGCATGGAGCGGCCTGTTCCATGCGGTCTCGGCGTTCAACAATGCGGGTTTTTCGATCCATGCCGACAGTCTGACCCGGTATGCCGCCGCGCCGGCGATCCTGTTGCCCGTCATGCTGGCAATCGTGGTCGGCGGCCTCGGCTTCCCGGTTCTCTACGACCTGCATGGCAAGCTGCGCGAGCCGCGCCGGTGGTCCCTGCACAGCAAGCTCACCCTGCTTGGCACCGCGCTGCTGCTGGCGCTCGGCCTGGCCGGGCTGCTGCTCTTCGAATGGAGCAACAGCCGGACCCTGGGTCCCATGCCGGTGCCGGAGAAGCTGCTGGCCGCGGCATTTGCCTCCGTCTCGGCCAGGACGGCCGGATTCAATGCCATCGATATCGGCGCGCTGACGCAGGAAAGCCTGGCCCTGCATTACCTGCTGATGTTCGTTGGCGGCGGCAGTGCCAGCACGGCCGGCGGCGTCAAGGTCGGTACCATCGCCATCCTTGCCTTGCTGGTGATTGCGGAGTTCCGCGGCCGTACCGACAGCGAAGCCTTCGCGCGCCGCGTCAGTCCGTCGGCGCAGCGCCAGGCGATCACCGTGCTGGTGCTGGGCAGCACGCTGGTCACCGTCGGCACACTGGTGCTGCTGCGGCTGACCAACCTTCCCGCCGGCAGCGTTATCTTCGAGGTGATCTCCGCCTTCGGCACGGTTGGCCTGTCGACCGGCATCACGCCGGAGTTGCCGCCCGGCGCGCAGATCATGTTGACCGTGTTGATGTATGCCGGACGAGTTGGCACCATTACGCTGGCAGTTTCGCTGGCCATGGGCGAACGCCGCTCGCCCTATCGCTATCCCGAGGAGCATCCCATTGTTGGCTAGACTTTTTACCGAGCAGTTCGCCTTCTCCGCAGGAGACAGCGTGGTCGTGATCGGGCTGGGCCGCTTCGGCAGCGCAGTGGCCCAGTCGCTGATGCGCCTTGGCCACGATGTCATGGGCATCGACAAAGACATGGACCTGGTACAGCGCTGGTCGAACAGCCTGACTCACTGTGTCCAGGCGGATTCCACCGATGTCAACGTCATGCGCCAGCTTGGCGTGGCGGATTTCTCTCACGCCATCGTTGGCATCGGCACGGAAATGTCGTCCAGCCTGATGACCCTGATGGCACTCACCGAACTTGAAATCCAGGACATCTGGGTCAAGGCCTTCACCACCGAGCACGGGAAAATCGCCGAGCGCATCGGCGCCCACCACGTGGTCTATCCGGAAGCCGACATGGGCGCGCGCGTGGCCCATCTGATCACCGGCAGGATGATCGATTTCATCGAGTTTGAGGACGGCTTTGCCATTGCGAAGATTCATGCGCCGGCGTTCACGCACGGCAAGAGCCTGATGGAGTCGCGCGTGCGCGAGCAGTCAGGTGTTACCGTGGTCGGCGTCAAGCGCGCGAACGAGGAGTTCATGCATGCGACCCCGTCTACCACGATCGAGGCCGGCGACCTGCTGGTCGTCTCCGGTGCGACCAGCAAGATCGAACGCTTCGCCGGCGGCACCGGAAAGCCGTAGCGTGCCGCCCGGTCGATGCGCCGGCGAATCCGCCGGTTCAGGAACCCCGCAACCATGAACCAGCCTGCTCCGCAGCAAGATGTGCCCCGCGCCCAGATCCTGGCGGAGAAAGCATTCTCGGCTATCGACCATTATCTTCATATCGAAGCGGTCAGTGGCCTGGTACTGCTGCTTGCCGCCGCGGTGGCCCTGGTCTGGGCCAACTCGCCGGCGGCCGGCAGCTACGTCGCGCTTTGGCATACCAGCCTGTCATTCGGCTTTGGCAGCCACGTGGTGGACCAGCCGCTGCACTTCTGGATCAACGACGGCCTCATGACGGTGTTCTTCCTGGTGGTCGGCATGGAGATCCGGCGCGAGATCCATGAAGGCGCGCTCGCCAGCATCCGCTTGTCCGCGCTGCCGGTCACCGCGGCGCTGGGCGGCGTCCTGGTTCCCGCCGCGCTCTACCTGGCGATGAACCCGGGGTTGCCGGCGCGGCACGGATGGGCGGTGCCGACGGCCACGGACATTGCGTTCGCCGTAGGGGTGCTCGCATTGCTGGGCAAATCCATTCCGGGGAACGTCCGGGTCTTCCTGCTGGCCCTGGCGATTATCGACGACATCGTGGCGGTGCTCATCATTGCCGCGGCTTATTCCACCGGCCTCGACCATACCGGTCTCTATCTGGCCGGCGCCGGCATCCTGCTCGTCATTGGCCTGCAATGGCTCGGCATCGGCACCGCGTACGCGTATGTCGTGCCGGGCGCCGTGTTGTGGCTGGGCTTGCTCAAGACGGGTGCCCACCCGACCCTGGCAGGGGTGGTGCTGGGCATGATGACTCCGGTCCGGATCGCGCCGGTCCGCGGCCGTCCGCTGGACCAGGCAAGGGACGCCGTTGACGACCTGCGCGCCCGTAGCGCGAGCCCCGCGCCGGAACCGGACAAACTCGCCGCGCCGTTGCGGCAACTGCGACAAGCGCAGCGGGACGTCCTGCCGCCGGTCACGCGCGTGCAGATCGCGCTCCATCCCTGGGTGGCCTTCCTGGTCATGCCGTTGTTTGCGCTGGCGAACGCCGGCGTCGATGTCACCGGCGTAGACCTCGGCAACGGCAGTGCGCGGGTCGTGCTGGCGGGGGTGGTCGCGGCGCTGGTACTGGGAAAACCACTGGGCATCGTCTCGATCAGCTGGCTGGCGGTTCGGCTCGGATGGTGCCAGTTGCCGCCCGAAGTATCGTGGCGGGGCCTGTGGCTGGTCGGCCTGCTTGCCGGCATCGGTTTCACGATGTCGATCTTTATCGCCATGCTTGCCTTCGACGATGCCAACCTGCTTGCCGCCGCCAAGCTTGGCGTGCTGCTTGCCTCCGCCATTGCCGCGGTGCTCGGGCTCGGCTGGGGACTGCTCTACGCGCGCAGCCTCAAGGCAGCCAGCCGTTAGCGACCAGCCTGCCTGCGGCCGGCGCTTGCGGCGTTGGCGCGAGCCCGCCGCACGGTTCAGCGAAATACCCCCACTGCCTCCACCAGCCGCACCGCCTGCTGATTCAGGCTCTCTGCCGCGGCTGCGCTTTGCTCGACCAGCGCGGCGTTCTGCTGCGTGATCTGGTCCAGGTCGCTGACCGCATCGCCCACCTGCGAAATGCCGCTGCTCTGCTCCCTGGTGGCGTCGCTGATCTCGGCGATCAGCTGCGACACATGCCTGACCTGCGACACGATGTCCTGCATGGTCTGGCCGGCATCGTCCACCAGCCTGGCGCCGGATTCGACGTTGTGCACGCTGGCATCGATCAGCCCCTTGATTTCCTTGGCGGCGTTGGCGCTGCGCTGCGCCAGGCTGCGCACCTCGCCGGCCACCACTGCAAAGCCGCGGCCCTGCTCGCCGGCGCGCGCGGCTTCCACCGCGGCATTCAGGGCGAGGATGTTGGTCTGGAAGGCAATGCCGTCGATCACCCCGATGATCTCGGCGATGCGCTTCGAGCTCTCGGTGATCGCCTTCATCGTGCTGATCACCTCCGACACCGCCTCGCCACCGCGTTGCGCCGCGGCACTGGCCGAGCCCGACAAGGTATTGGCCTGCGCCGCGGTCTCCGCATTGCTTTTGACCGTGGCGGTCATCTGCGTCATCGACGCGGCGGTTTCCTGCACGTTCGACGCGGCCTGCTCGGTGCGCGCGCTCAGGTCGGAGTTGCCGCGCGCGATCTCGTTGCTGGCGGTCTGGACGTTGACCACCTGCGCGCTGACGTCGTCGATCAGCCAGCGGAACATCAGCCCCAGCTGGTTGATGGTGCGCAGGGTCATGCCGATTTCGTCGACCCGGTTCATGTGCACGGCCTTCTGGCTTTCGCCCGAGGCCACGCGCAGCGCGTGTTCCAGCACTTCCTCCAGCGGCCTGGTGACCTGCCGCTGCAGCGTCCACGACACCAGCAGCGTGGCAAGCGCCATCACGCCGGCAAAGCCGGCCAGCGCCATGCCGCCCAGGCCGAGCCACCAGGCACTGGCCACGCTGGCAGACAGCAGTCCGGCCAACGCCAGCCGCACGCGCCAGCGCACCGGCATGACCTGGAGCAGCGACGTCACCGCCATCAGCCCGGTCCGGACGATCAGCCCCTTGTGGAATCTGCGGTTGCCGGCATGGCCCTCGCGGAAGTCGCGATACAGGCGCTCCGCGGCGGCGATCTCATCGCGCGTGGCCTTGGTCCGCACCGACATATAGCCCGCTGGCCGGCCATTGCGAACCACCGGCGTAGCATTGGCGCGGACCCAGTAGTGGTCGCCGTTCTTGCGCCGGTTCTTCACCAGCGCGGTCCACGGCTCTCCGCCCTTCAGCGTGGCCCACATGTCGGCGAAGGCTTCCGCCGGCATGTCGGGGTGGCGCACCAGGTTATGCGGCTGGCCCTGGATTTCCTCCTGCGTGAAGCCGCTGACTTCGACAAACGCTGCATTGGCGTACGTGATGTAGCTTTGCGTGTCGGTGGTCGACATCAGCGTGGCGTGGTCCGGGAACTCGAATTCCCGCTGCGTCACCGGTTGATTGTTGCGCACGGCACTCCTCCTCATTCTCGATAAAAGGCGGGGGACGCGTTAGTGGTTGCGGCCTGCAGAATCGCTGTCTGCATATGTCCCTTCCAGCCGGAATATCGGATTGCGGCGCGTTCGCCCGACCCCACTGTGGTGGGGATGGCGGGCGGAATGACGAGGGCGGGTGCCGGTCGGGCTTTCGGCACCGCGTCGTTGTCGGGTATTGGCCACCCCTATAAAGCCCAACGTCAAAGCGTCGCGCTATTTGCCGAACGTCATGCTGAGCCCCGCAAACACCGTCCACCGGGCTGCCCTTGCATCGCCGGCAGCGCCGCATCACCTGCGCTCCACCACATTGCGCCCGGCCACCGATGCCTTTAACATAGCAAGCCAATCCCCCATCACCGAGGTACTCGTCATGCGCCATTGATGCCGCCGTCTTCATGACGGCCAGTCTCCACCTACCCCCACAAGCAGGGGGAGCTTCTGGCATCCCTGGAATCATCCATGACGAATCCCTATCTCACGCTGGAAGGCGTGTCTTATGTTCTGCCCGACGGCAGGACGCTTTTCTCCGATATCAGCGAACAGTTCGACCAGCGCCCCACCGGCCTGGTCGGGCGCAATGGCGCCGGCAAGACGGTGCTGGCGCGCATGCTGGCCGGACAAGTGCAGCCGACCAGCGGGCGCTGTACGCGCTCCGGCAGCGTGTACTACCTCGCCCAGCAGATATCGCCTGCGCCTGGCGCTACGGTGTCTGGCCTGGCCGGTGTGCAGGCCACGCTCGATGCGCTCGGACGCATCGAGGCCGGCAGCAGCGCGCCCGAAGATTTCGATGCCGTGGGCGAGCGCTGGGATGTACGCCTGCGGCTGCAGGACGAACTGGCGCGCAATGGCCTGGGCCATCTCGATGCCGCGACGCCTGCCAGCGTGCTCAGCGGTGGCGAAGCCATGCGCGTCACGCTGATCGGCGCCTTGTTGTCGGATGCCGATTACCTGATCCTGGACGAGCCGAGCAATCACCTCGACCGGCCGAACCGGCAGGCGCTGATCGGGCAGCTGCAGCGATGGCCGCGCGGGCTGCTGGTGGTAAGCCATGACAGGCAATTGCTGGAGGCAATGACGCGCATCGTCGAGTTGTCTTCGCTTGGACTGCGCAGCTATGGGGGCAACTACTCCTTCTACGCGCAATGCAAGGAGCGCGAGCGGCTGGCCGCGATCCAGCAACTGGAACAACGCAAGCTCGAACGCCGGCGCGAAGAGCAGTCCCTGCGCGAGCAACGCGAACGCCTCGAGCGGCGCCAGGCACGTGGCAACCGGCACGGACAAGAAGCCAACCAGGCCAGGATCCTGCTGGGCCGCCAGAAGGAACGCAGCGAAAGCTCGGCCGGCAAGCTGCGCCAGCAGCATGCCGAGACCCGGCTGGAGCTGGCCGAGCGCGTGCGCGAGGCCGCGCAGCGGGTCGAGCACGACCTGGCCATCGTAGTGCACGAGCTGCCGGTCGCCCTGGCTTCGCAAAAACGCGTCGCGGAACTGGAGGCCGTGGAGCTGCCCTTTGTCCAGGGTGCCACGCGCCAGATCCACCTCACGTTGACGGGACAGCAGCGCGTGGGCGTGATCGGCCCCAATGGCAGCGGCAAGTCGACCTTGCTCAAGGTGCTCGCGCGCCAGCTGACGCCCCTGAGCGGGACATGCAGGCTTCCGGTGGAGGGCATCTACCTGGACCAGCGGCTGGCCAACCTGGACCCGCGGCGAAGCGTGCTGGAACAGATGCTGGCCGCCAAC
Organism: Cupriavidus alkaliphilus; assembly: GCF_900094595.1. Lineage (GTDB taxonomy): Bacteria > Pseudomonadota > Gammaproteobacteria > Burkholderiales > Burkholderiaceae > Cupriavidus > Cupriavidus alkaliphilus. The sequence continues at coordinate 10,521 of NZ_FMAD01000012.1, forward strand.
CCGACGGCTGCCGAAGGCGATCTGCGCATGCGCCTTGCGCACCTCGGCCTGGATAGCGGGAAGATTGCAGTGCCCGGCGGCTCCCTCAGCGGCGGCGAGCGTCTGAAGGCGGCGCTGGCGTGCGTGCTGTATGCCGACCCAGCGCCGCACCTGCTATTGCTCGATGAGCCCAGCAACCACCTGGATCTGCCTTCGGTACAGGCGCTGGAAGCCATGTTGCGTGGCTACCGGGGCGCGCTGATGGTCGTGTCCCACGACGATGCATTCATGAACAACCTGGGCCTGACGGATCGGCTGGTGGCGACGGAACAAGGCTGGCGGACCGCGCCGTGGTGATGTCAGGCGGTGCGCATCGCCAGTGCGTAGTACGACGCGCCGTCCTCGCTGCGCTCCAGCACCGCGCGCACCGTCACCGGCAGCCTGCTTCCGTCTTCCCGCAGCAGTTCGGCGGCGAACGTCGCCCTGGGCCGGGTGCGCGTCATCCTGCGCAGGCGGGCCTCGGCCTCGGCCAGGCGCCTGGCAAACCCGTCGCCCAGCAGCGCCTCGGCGTCGCCGCCGACCATCTCGACGAGCGCCGCGTTGACCGATTCGCAGCGCAGCTTGCCGTCCAGCAGCGCCATGCCTTCGGAGGTCAGCTCGAACACCGCCTGGAACCGCGCCTGCTGGTCGCGCAGTGACTGCTCGGCAAGCTTGCGCGCAGTGTTGTCCATGCTGATGCCGACGATCTTGACGATGCGCCCGTCGAGTTCGCGCACCGGCGTGGCGCGCGACGAGATCCAGCGGATGCTGCCGTCGGGCTGGACCAGGCGGAAGTCGAATTCGTGGGCCTTGCCGGTGCGCACCGATTCCTCGTAGGCGGCGTTCATCATGGGAACGTCCTCGGCGGGCACATGCTTCCAGAAGCTTTCGTTGCTGACGATGCGCCAGCCGTACACGGCCTCGACGTTGGACGAATAGGTCACGTCGTCGGTGATCAGGTTCCATTCCCACGTGACGATGCGCGCGCCCTCCTGCGCCAGTTTCATGCGCGCCTCGCTCTCCATGATCTCGGCGGTGTAGCGGCGACGCATGTCGGTCATCGGGATTTCCACCGCGCTGGAGGTCTCGGCCTCGTGCCGGGCCTGATCGCCGTAGCGCAGCCAGATCCAGTTGACATCGAGGAACGCCGCCAGCTTGCGCAGCTTCTCGTAGTCGATCTCGCCGCCCCGGGTCCATTTGTGGACCGCCGGGCGCGACACGTCGAGCGCGTTGGCTACCGCCTGCAGCGTGAGCTTCTTGTGTTCGAGCAGTTCCTTGAGGCGGAAGGCAAAGCTGTTTTCTGTCATGTTGTGGATTCCCCGGTGGCACCGCCGAGATGGCGCATGAAAAACTCGACGCAGGCGCGCACGCGCGCGGAGCCGGACAGGCGCGAAGGATACACCGCCCAGATATCCGCGTCCTGGCGGTAGTCGGGCAGCACCTGCACCAGGCGCCCGGCCTCGAGGTCGGGCGCGACATCCCACATCGAGCGCAGCATGACGCCATGCCCGGCCAGCGCCCAGCCTGTGACGATCTCGCCGTGGTTGGACGACAGGCGCCCTCCTACCTTGACGTTGCGCTCCCCCTCGGGCCCCGTCATGCGCCAAATGCCAAAGGGGTGGTCGCGCTCCTTGGTGACAAGACAGTCGTGCTCCGCCAGCGCCTCGAGCGTCCGCGGTACGCCGCGCGCGGCCAGGTAGGCGGGCGCCGCGCACAGCACGCGCCAGTTGCGCGCCAGGCGGCGCGCGATCAGGTGCGGCGCAATGTCGTTGCCGATGCGGATGTCGAGGTCGATGCCTTCGGCCACGAGGTCGACCAGCTTGTCGAACACGTCGAAGCGGATTTCCAGTCCGGGAAACTGCTGGCAAAGCGTCGAGATCAGCGGTGCCACATGGCGCCTGCCGAAGCCCACGCTACTGCCGATGCGCACCAGCCCGCGCGGCGCGCCGCCGGCAGCGATTTCATCCCTGAGCTGCCCGATCTCGTCGAGCATGTCGCGGGCCCAGCGGCACACGCGCTCGCCGTTTTCCGTCAGCGACACCTGGCGCGTGCTCCGGTGCAGCAGTTGCGCGCCCAGCGCCTGTTCCAGCGCCTTGACGCGCTTGCTGACATAGGCGGGCGAACTGCCCAGTTCTTCCGCGGCGGCGACGAAGCTGGCGCGCTGCGCGACCAGACAGAACACCCGCAGGTCTTCCAGTGGGGGCAGATTATTCACGATTCGTGTTTCCTGTATCCACGCTTGCGCGGATGATCCGCGCCGGGTTTCCCGGCATTCTCGATCGCACCTGACCACCAGACCCGAGCGAGACACCGCCATGACCACACCATTTCCTGCTGCGTTCCGGATCGCCGCCATTGCCGGCGACGGCATCGGCAACGAAGTCCTGCCCGAGGGGCTGCGCGTCGTCGAAGCCGCCGCGCGCAAGTTCAACCTGCCGATCGAAGTGCGCCACTTCGAATGGGCCAACTGCGACTACTACCTGCGCCACGGCAAGATGATGCCGGACGACTGGAAGCAGCAGCTCGACGGTTTCGACGCGATCTACTTCGGCGCCGTCGGCTGGCCCGACAAGGTGCCTGACCACATCTCGCTGTGGGGCTCGCTGCTCAAGTTCCGCCGCGAGTTCGACCAGTACGTCAACCTGCGCCCGGTGCGGCTGCTGCCCGGCGTGCCCTGCCCGCTGGCCGGCAAGAAGCCCGGCGACATCGACTTCTACGTGGTCCGCGAAAACACTGAGGGCGAGTACAGCTCCGTCGGCGGCCGCATGTACGAAGGCACCGCGCGCGAGATCGTGATGCAGCAGTCGGTCTTCAGCCGCCACGGCACCGACCGCATCCTCAACTATGCCTTCGAGCTGGCGCAATCGCGTCCGCGCAAGAAGCTGACCTCGGCGACCAAGTCCAACGGCATCGCCGTCAGCATGCCGTGGTGGGACGAGCGCACCGCGGCGATGGCAGCGCAGTACCCCGACGTCCAATGGGACAGCCAGCACATCGACATCCTGTGCGCGCGCTTCGTGCTCCAGCCCGAGCGCTTCGACGTGGTGGTCGCCTCCAACCTGTTCGGCGACCTGCTGTCGGACCTCGGCCCGGCCTGCACCGGCACCATCGGCCTGGCGGGCTCGGCCAACCTGAACCCGGAGCGCAAGTTCCCGTCGCTGTTCGAACCGGTGCACGGCTCGGCGCCGGACATCTACGGCAAGCAGATCGCCAACCCCATCGGCATGATCTGGTCGGGCGCGATGATGCTGGATTTCCTGGGCGGCGAAGCCGGACGCCAGGCGCATGACGCCATCCTCGCCGCCATCGAAACCGTGTTGCGCGAAGGCCCGCTGACGCCGGACGCCGGCGGCAAGGCCGGCACCAGCGAGGTGGGCAAGGCCATCGCGGCAGCGCTCTGAACCTGCGCGGCATGCGGCACGTGATGCCGGGTTCGCTCCCGGCATCGGGTCCATACAACGCAGCGCGCACCGTTCGTCACACCCGCAGTTTTTTTCCACGCGGAGCTTGTGCATGTCCGGAATTTTGCATAGAGTTTCCGTTAACTAATAGTTACTGTAAACCATTAGTTAACAAAATACAAGCAATCTGAACGCGGGCACCGCCCGCGCCGGGCAGACAAGTTCCACCACAAAACCAAGCCATGCGCCAAGACGCATCGGAGGAGACGCACTTGAAAACTCCCACGCCCCGCCTCGACGGCTTCCTGACCGCCTGCACCCTCACCGCCGTGCTGGTCACCGTCATCGCCATGGTCCGCTGGCCCGCCGAAGCGGCCGCCACCGCCACCCTGCTGTTCGAATGGTCCACGCGCTCCTTCGGCTCGCTGGTCCAGATCTTCGTCTTCGGCTGCGTCATCGCCTGCCTGGCGCTGGCCTTCAGCAAGTACGGCAACGTGCGGCTGGGCGAAGGCAAGCCCGAGTACTCCACGCTGTCGTGGGTGTTCATGTTCATCTGCGCCGGCATGGGCTCGTCGACCATGTACTGGGGCGTGATGGAGTGGGTCTACTACTACCAGTCGCCCGGCCTGAACGTGCCCACCGGCACGCGCGAGGCGCTGGAGCACTCCATCAGCTACTCGTTCTTCCACTGGGGCCTGAGCGCGTGGGCGGTGTACGCGCTGCCATCGCTGGCAATGGCGTACCACTTCCATGTGCGCAAGAACAAGGGGCTGAACCTGGCGTCCATCGTCGAAGCCATCACCGGCTTCCGCGCCACCGGGCCGGTGGGCCGGCTGGTCGACCTGATCTTCCTGCTGACGATGTTCGGGGCGCTCACGGTTTCGATCGCGCTGACCGCATCGACCTTCACGCGCGGCCTGTCCGGGCTGTTCGGCGTGCCGGATACCTTCGTCACGCAGCTGGTCGTGATCGTCGGCGTGTCGGTGCTGTTCTCGGCGAGCGCCTATGTCGGCATCGACGGCGGCATGCAGCGCCTGAGCCATATGGTGTGCTGGGGTGCGCTGCTGCTGGCGGCGGTGGTGTTCGCGATCGGGCCGACCCTGTTCGCCGGCAATAACATCGTCAACGGCCTCGGCCTGATGCTGCAGAACTATGTCCACATGAGCCTGTTCACCGATCCCACCGGAGACGGCGCCTTCAGCCGCGGCTGGACCGTGTTCTACTGGCTGTGGTGGGTGTCGTACTCGCCCGGGGTGGCGATGTTCGTGGCGCGCGTGTCCAAGGGCCGCAAGATCAAGGAAGTCATCTATGCCCTGCTGCTGGGTGGCAGCGTCGGATGCTGGTTCTTCTTCGGCGCGCTGGAAAGCTACAGCATGCACCAGTTCATCACCGGCACCATCGACGTGCCGCGCATCCTGAAGGAACATGGCGGCGAGGCCGCGGTGGAAATGCTGCTGAGCGCGCTGCCAGCCGGCAAGGTGTTCCTGGCGGTGTACCTGGCGATCATGATCGTGTTCCTGGCCGCCCACGTCGATGCCGTGGCCTACGCCGTGGCCGCCACCACCACCCGCAACCTGAAGGAAGGACAAGACCCGTCGCCGACCAGCCGCGTGTTCTGGTGCGTGATGCTGACGCTGGTGCCGCTGGCGATGCTGTTCGTCAAGGCTTCGCTGGAGACCATGAAGACCGCCGTGGTGCTGACCGCGATCCCGTTCCTGGTGATCCTCGGGATCAAGCTGTTCGGCCTGTTCCGCTGGCTCATGCAGGACTACGCCGACACGCCGGCCCACCTGATCGAGACGGCCCGGCCTGAAGCGGACAGCGTTACCGTGAGCACCGAGCGCGCAACCGCCATCGCCAAGGCCTGATCGCGCGACAGGGGACGCGCCTCCGGCCGTCCCCTCTCACCTGAATTTTGCCAGCCCCAAGGCTCTTTTTTTACGCCTTGCTGTTAAACAATATTTAACCTGTAACCACAAATTAACCGAGGAAACGGAATCATGGAGAAGACCCTGGACACCGCCGCCGTCAAGCTGCCTGCCGGCTTCTGCGCCGACGACGAAAACGCCTGGACCCTGCCCGCCTCCTTCTACACCAGGGACGCGGTCTTCGAGTACGAGAAGGAAAAGATCTTCGCCAACAGCTGGATCTGCGTGGCCCACCGCAGCGAACTGGCCGAGTCCAACGACTACGTGACGCGCGAGATCATCGGCGAGAGCATCGTCGTGCTGCGCGACCGCGAAGGCGTGCTGCGCGCCTTCTACAACGTCTGCCCGCACCGCGGCCACCAGCTGCTGCAAGGCAGCGGCCGCGCCAGGAACGTCATCACCTGCCCGTACCACGCCTGGACCTTCAAGCTCGACGGCGAACTGGCGCTGGCGCGCAACTGCGACAACGTGCCCAATTTCGACAAGAGCAAGTCGAGCCTGGTGCCGGTGCGGGTCGAGGAATACGCCGGCTTCGTCTTTATCAACATGAACCCGGACGCCGGCAGCGTCGAGGAGCAGCTGCCCGGGCTGGAAGCGCGCATGCGCGCCGCCTGTCCGGTCATCGACGACCTCCACCTTGGCGCCCGCTTCGTCACCGAGACGCCGGCCAACTGGAAGTCCATTGTCGACAACTATATGGAGTGCTACCACTGCGGCCCGGCGCATCCCGGCTTCTCGGACTCGGTGCAGGTCGACCGCTACACCCACACGCTGCACGGCAACTGGACGCTGCAGTTCGGCCACGCCAAGTCGTCGGAGAAGTCCTTCAAGCTGGACGAGTCGATCAAAGATCCGAGCTTCAGCGGCTTCTGGGCCTGGCCCTGCACGATGTTCAACGTGCCGCCGGGCGCCAACTTCATGACCGTGATCTACGAGTTCCCGGCCAGCGCCGAAGTCACGCTCCAGCACTACGAGATCTACTTCCTGAACAAGGAACTGACCGAGGAACAGCAGAAGCTGGTGGAGTGGTATCGCGATGTGTTCCGCCCGGAAGACCTGCGCCTGGTCGAAAGCGTGCAGAAGGGCCTGAAGTCGCGCGGCTATCGGGGCCAGGGCCGGATCATGGTCGACCGCCAGCGCAGCGGCATCAGCGAGCACGGCATCGTGCATTTCCACCGCAAGGTGGCCCAGGAATACGAAGGCGCGTAAGCGCCGGTACCCCCAATACCGAAACGGAGACCAGACCCATGCAACTCAAGGACAACGCCCTGTTCCGCCAGCAGGCCCTGATCGGCGCCGAATGGACCGACGCCCCCGACGCCGCCACCGTGGCCGTGACCGACCCCGCCACCGGCGATCTGGTCGGCACCGTGCCACTGATGCGCGAGGCCGGCGCCGTGGCCGCGATCGAGGCCGCCAATGCCGCCCTGCCCGGCTGGAAGGCCCGCACCGCCAAGGAGCGCGCCGCGCTGCTGCGCAAGTGGTTCGACCTGATCATCGAGCACGAGGACGACCTCGCCGCCATCATGACGCGCGAGCAGGGCAAGCCGCTGGCCGAAGCGCGCGGCGAGGTACGCTACGCCGCCTCGTTCATCGAGTGGTTCGGCGAGGAAGCCAAGCGCCTCTACGGCGACGTGATCCCGTCCCCGGCCGCCGACAAGCGCCTGGTGGTGGTGCGCGAGCCGATCGGCGTCTGCGCCGCGATCACGCCGTGGAACTTCCCGGCGGCGATGATCGCGCGCAAGGCCGCGCCCGCGCTGGCGGCCGGCTGCACCATGGTGGTCAAGCCCGCCAACGAGACCCCGTTCAGCGCGCTGGCGCTGGCCGAGCTGGCGCTGCGCGCCGGCATCCCCGCAGGCGTGCTTAACATCGTCACCGGCGACGCGGCGGCGATCGGCAGCCAGTTCACCGGCCACCCGCTGGTGCGCAAGCTGTCGTTCACCGGCTCGACGCCGGTCGGCCGCCTGCTGATGCAGCAGTGCGCCGGCACGGTCAAGAAGGTGTCGCTGGAGCTGGGCGGCAATGCGCCCTTCATCGTGTTCGAGGACGCCGATATCGACGCGGCGGTCGAAGGCGCGATCCAGGCCAAATACCGCAACGCCGGCCAGACCTGCGTCTGCGTCAACCGCCTCTACATCCACGACGCGGTGTATGACCAGTTTGTCGAGCGCTACGTGAAGAAGGTGGCCGAGCTGCGCGTCGGCAACGGCTTCACCGCAGGCAGCGAGATCGGTCCGCTGATCAGCGACAAGGCGGTCGCCAAGGTCGGTGCGCTGGTGGCGGATGCCGTCGGCAAGGGCGCGCGCATCGCCATCGGCGGCGGCGTGCATGAGGCCGGTGCGCAGTTCTTCGCGCCGACGGTGCTGGCCGACGTCAAGCCAGGCATGCGCGTACTCGACGAAGAAATCTTCGGCCCAGTCTCGCCCATCGTCCGCTTCAGCTCCGAAGCCGAGGTCGTGCGCATGGCCAACGACACCATCTACGGCCTGGCGGCCTACTTCTTCAGCCGCGACATCGGCCGGGTCTGGCGCGTGGCCGAGCAGCTCGAGTACGGCATCGTCGGCATCAACACCGGCCTGTTCTCAAACGAGGTGGCGCCGTTCGGCGGCGTGAAGCAGTCGGGCCTGGGCCGCGAGGGCTCGAAGTACGGCATCGAGGACTACCTCGAGATGAAATACCTCTGCATGGCGCTGTAACGCGCGGCAGCAAACCCGGAAGACAGCAGCATGGGCAATATCTACCAGACCCTCCAGGTGCGGGTCTCGCGCATCGAGCACGTGACCCCGCTGATCAAGCGCTTCACCATGGAAGCGATCGACGGCGGCGAGCTGCCGCCCTTTACCGGCGGCAGCCACGTCATCGTGCAGATGCGCGACGGCGAGCGCCAGTACAGCAACGCCTACTCGCTGATGAGCTCGCCCGACGCGCTCGGCAGCTACCAGATCGGCGTGCGCCGCGAAGAGAAGTCCAAGGGCGGCTCGGCGTTCCTGCATGAGCGCGTGGCCGAGGGCGACGCACTCACCATCACCACGCCGAACAACCTGTTCGCGCTTGACGATGGCGCGCATCACCACGTGCTGATCGCCGGCGGTATCGGCATCACGCCGTTCATGTCGCAGATGCATGAATTGCGCAAGCGCGGCGCGTCGCACGAACTGCATTACGCGTTCCGCGCAGACGAGCACGGTGCGTTCCGCGATGAGCTGGCGGCGTTCACGCAGCAGTCTTCCGGGGGCCGCGTCAGCTTCTATGTCGACAGCAAGGGGCAGAAGCTGGACCTGTCCGGCGTGCTGGGCGGCATGGACGCCGGCGCGCATGTCTATGTGTGCGGACCGGCCCCGCTGATCGACGCCGTGCGCCAGGCGGCGCAGCACGTCGGCGTCGATCCGTCGCGGGTGCACTGGGAACAGTTCGCCGCGCCGGAACAGGCGGGCGACGCCTTCACCGTGGTGCTGGCGAAATCCGGCAAGACGGTGGAGGTGGGCGCCGGCGAATCGATCCTGAAGGCGATCGAGCGCGACGGCACCGTGCCGGTCGAATGCCTGTGCCGTGAAGGCGTGTGCGGCACCTGCGAGACCCGCATCCTGGAGGGCGAGGCAGTTCACTTCGACCAGTACCTGAGCGACAAGGAGAAAGCGGCGCAGAAGACGATGATGATCTGCGTCTCGCGGGCCCGGGGCGGCAAGCTCGTGCTCGACCTGTAAGACGACAACAACAATAACAACAACAAGCCGGCGCAGAGGACGCCGGCCAACATCCACCGAGGAGACCCCATGAGGAAATCAGCCAGCCTGTGGCTGCTGGCGAGCGCCGTGCTGCCCGCCGTTTCGTATGCGCAGTCCAACCTGACGCTCTACGGCGTGATCAGCACCGCAGTGCGCTACACCTCCAATATCGACGGCCGCCACCACGACCAGGGCGAGCTGGTCTCCAGCGGCATCGGCGGCAGCCGCTGGGGCCTGAAGGGCAACGAAGACCTGGGCGGCGGCAACAAGGCGGTGTTCCTGCTCGAGAACGGCTTTGGCACCGACGACGGCAAGACCGCCTATAGCGCGCTGTTCGGCAGGCAGGCATACGTCGGCCTCTCCGGCGACTGGGGCACCCTGACCTTCGGCCGCCAGTACAACGCCCTCAACAACATCGCGTGGTCCTTCGATCCGCTCGACCAGAGCTGGGGCAATTTCTGGTCCGATCCGCTCTACACCGGCGGCGATATCTTCTTCCAGGGCTACCGCGTCAACAACAGCGTGGTGTACAAGAAGAAATTCGGGCCGGTCAGCGTGCAGCTCGACTACGGCTTCGGCGAGCGCCCCGGCAGCCTGGCGCGCGGCGCCACCTTCGGCGGTGGCGTGATGTACCAGGACGGGCCGCTGGCGCTGGGCGTCGCCTATGACCAGCAACGTCCCGGCAGCGGCGACAACACGCTGCACAACTACTCGGTCGGCGCTTCCTACGTGGTCGGCAAGGCCACCGGCTATGCCGGCTACATGGGCCGCCGCGAGACCAATCCCGATGCGCGCTTCTGGATCGCCTTTGTCGGCCTCGGCTACCAGCTCACGCCGGCGCTACACCTGTCGGGCGCCTACTACCGCTACAACCAGAGCGGCACTGTGACCACCCAGTTCCAGGCCACGCCGCTTGTGCTGGGGAGCGGCAATGCCGATGCGATCTCGGCGGTTGCCGACTATGCCTTGTCGAAGCGCACCAGCCTGTTCCTTGAAGCCGACGCCACCTTCGCGCGCGGCGGCACGGTCGGCCGCGAGACCGAGTACTGGGCCGGCACGCCGGTGACCGATATCCGCAGCACCACGCGCGTGGGCGTGATGGCCGGGATCCGGCACGTGTTCTGAGGGCGCTGCATCGGTGCGGGCAAGCGCTGCGCGCGCGGGCCCACTGGCCGCCGGCTGAACCGTGTTGCACCGGCCGGCGTCCGTGTCCACAGGCATAGAATGCGCTACTGCAGTGCCAACTCCATGCCGAAGGAACACGAGGGATATCCATGATCACAGGACACGTCTTCATTGCCACCAGCCTTGACGGCTTTATCGCCCGCCCCGATGGCGACATCGGCTGGCTTCTCGAGCGGGATGACCCGGCCGAAGACCACGGCTACACGGATTTCATCGCCGACAAGGGCGCTATCGTGATGGGCCGCGGCAGCTATGAAAAAATCATCACGATGGGCGAATGGGCTTACGACCGGCCGGTGCTGGTGCTGTCCAGGCAACTGGCCGGCAAGCCGGTGCCCGACCCGTTGCAGGGAAAGGTGCGCTTCTCCGGTGCGACGCCGCAGGATGCCATGGCGCAACTGGAGGCGGAAGGCGTGCGGCGCGTCTATGTCGACGGCGGCCAGTTGGTGCAGTCGTTCCTGCGGGAGGGATTGATCGCGGACATGGTGGTCACCACGGTGCCGGTACTGATCGGCACAGGCAGGCCATTATTCGGCACGCTGCCGCACGACGTGAGCCTGAAGCTTGAGTCGAGCCGTCACTTCCCTTCCGGACTGGTGCAATCGACCTATCGCGTGCTGCGCTGACCCCTGCTCAGGGGCTGGCGCTTTACCGCCAACAGACCGCGGGCGCGGCGGCGTCGGTGCGGCGCTGCGTAGTGCAACGCGCAGCACATTACCGTCTGCGCGAACTACCGCGCCGCCCGATGCGGCCAGCTTCTGCCAGCACCAGCGCGCGGCCGATGGTGTCGAGCGCGTCGCGCATCAGCAAGGCTTCTTCGACATCGCTGGCATACGCGATCAGATCCGGCCACGTGATGTTGTGCAGCAGTCTGGACAGAGCGGCTGCGCGCCGCTCGTCGAGGTCCAGCCGGAGGGTCGGTGCCTTCACGGCCTTAAGGCAGCCTGGGGTCTGCATTGGGCATGTCGGCCAGCGCCGGCTGCCCTTCCCTGGTGTAGAACTTGTAGGCAACGAAGACGATGGCGACCCACGACGCGGAGACGATCAGCGACATCCGCATGTCCGGCAGGATCGCGATGCAGACCAGCACCGCGGCGATGAACACCAGAGCAATGTAGTTGCCATACGGGAAGAACGGCATCTTGTAGGACAGGCTGTCCGCTTGCCCGGTCTGGATCTTCAGCTTGCGGAAGCGCAGGTGGCTGACCACGATCGACGTCCAGGCGCACACCAGCGCGAACACGGTGATCGACGAGAACAGCTCGAACGCCTTCTCCGGCATCAGGTAGTTCAGCAGCACGCCCGCGAACATGGTGGCGAACACCAGCATGATGGCTCGCGACGGGACGTTGCGGCGGTTCACGGTTCCCAGGAAAGCCGGCGCGTTCTTCTGCAGTGCCAGGTTGTAGAAAGTGCGGCTGTTGGTGAACACGCTGGCGTTCACGGCCGACAGCACCGCGGTGATGACCACCAGGTTCATGACCCCGGCCGCGGCGGGCACGCCGATCCGCGTGAATACATCGACGAACGGACTACCCTTGGCCGTCAGCGAGGTCCACGGGAAGATCATCAGCAGCACCGCAATGGCACCGACGTAGAAGATCAGCAGACGCCAGAACGTCGCGCTGACGGCCTTGGGCATGGTGGTCTTGACATCCTTTGCCTCCCCCGCCGCCAGGCCGAGGTTCTCGATGCCGCCGAACGAGAACGCCACCATGACGATCGACAGCACCATGCCGCCGATGCCCTTGGCGAAGAAGCCGCCATGGTCCACCAGGTTGTGATGGCCGATCGGCTCGCCATTGTTGCCCAGGCCGAAGAAGATCATGCCGACGCCGAAAACGATCATGGCAACGATTGCCGTCACCTTGATCAGCGCGAACCAGAACTCGGCCTCCCCGTAGAACTTCACGCCGATCATGTTGACGCAGAACATCACCGACACGGCAATCAGCGCGGTCAACCAGATCGGCATGGTTGGGAACCAGAAATGTACGTAGTTGCCCAGCGCATTCAGCTCGGCCGCGCTGGTTGCCAGCAGGAAGATGAACGCGTTCCAGCCGTTCAGGAAGCCGGCAAAACGGTGGATATACCGGTTCGAATAGGAAATGTAGGATCCGGAGACCGGCTCCTCGACCGCCATCTCGCCCAGCGCGCGCATGACGAAGTAGATCGCCACGGCGGCGACCAGATAGGTCAGGATGATCGCCGGGCCCGCGGTCTTGATGGCCCAGGACGACCCATAGAACAGGCCGGTGCCGATCGCGCCGCCGATGGCGATCATCTGGATATGGCGGCTCTTCAGGTCGCGTTTCAGCTCTTCCTGTTCATAGGACTGAGCGTCGGTTTTGCTGCGCATTGCACTGTCTCCTTTGGTACATCTCTTTGTGATGCTTGTCGTTGTGGGTGGCCAGCTGTCCGGAGCCGAATCAGGCAGTCGGAGTCCGCCGATGCGACGGGCGAGCGCCTTCCGCAGCCGATGGCTCCTCTTCCATCGACTGCCGGCTGGCTTCGTCCTGGGTTCGCAGAGCCGGATCAGAGTCCGGCAACGGCGGCAGTCAACCTGCCGATGGCTTCATCCACGGTCGCACGCGGGCATCCCAGGTTCACACGCATGTAGCCGTGCCCCTCGATGCCGAACTTCTGGCCCTTGTCGAGCCAGAGCCGGGCCCGGGTCAGCATGAATTTGTCCAGCGACGGCGCGTCCATGCCGAGGCCGCGGCAGTCCATCCATGCCAGGTAGAGCGAGTCGGCCGGCAGCACCTGGATGCGTGACGTCGCGCGATGCACCGACTCGCGGAAATGGTCGTGGTTGGCGCGAAGGTATGCCAGCAGCTCTTCAAGCCATGGTTCGCCGTGGGCGTAAGCCGCCTCGGCGGCCACCATGCCCAGCGTATTGACCAGCGGGAACATGTTCCTGTCGTACTGGCGGCGCAGTTCGTCGCGCAGGCGCCGGTCCGGCACGAACACGTTCGCGCTTTGCAAGCCCGGCAGGTTGAAGGTCTTGCTGGGTGCCGTGCAGGTAATGCTGTGCCGGGCAAAATCGTCGCCGAGGGAAGCAAAGGGAATGTGCCTCTTCTCGGGGTTGAGGATCAGGTCCTGATGGATCTCGTCCGAGATGACCAGGACACCGCGGCGCAGGCAGATCTCGCCCATGGTCCGCAGTTCCGCCTCGGACCAGACATTGCCGGTGGGATTGTGCGGATTGCTCAGGATGAAGAGCCTGGTATCGTCGCGGATCGCCGCCTCGAAGCTGGCCGGATCGAAGCGGTAGCCGGCATCGCTACGCTCGAGCGGAGCAAAGGCGAGATGGCGGCCGTTCATCAGCACGTCGTTATGGAAGTGCGCATAGACCGGCGGCTGGATTAGCACGGAATCGCCAGGTGCGGTAAATGCCTGGATGGCCGTCTTCAGCGCGGTGATGATGCCGGAGGTCTGCACCACCCATTCCTTCTCTACCTCCCAGCCGAACCGCCTGCCCTGCCACGCGACCACCGCGTCGACGTAGCTGTCGGTCGCGCCGCCCGGATAGCCGAAGATGCCGTGCTCCACCGCTTCGTGCAGCGCATCGATGACGGCTTGCGGCGCGCGGAAATCCATGTCGGCAACCCACATCGGCAACGGCTTTGCGGCCGCTTCTTCCGGCGCCAGCAGTTTTTCGGGAATGGCCCATTTCATGGAGTGGGACTGCGCACGGTCGATGACCTCGTCGAACACGCTGAGCGCCTGGCCGGCTCCGGCCGATATCTCGCCTTGCACTGCGGTTGCATGGATCTTCATGGCTTCCTTGTTCTCGCTTCAGGGAGGCGCCCGCTGGCGCCGGATGGCTTGGATGGAGGCCAGCATAGCGATGCCATGTCATGAATAAAAATGGTATATTTTCATGAACCAATGAACCGGAGTCATGCGTGCTGGATCGCCAACATCTTGCGGCACTTGTCGCGGTAAGCCGTTATGGAAGCGTCACCGCGGCGGCGGAAAAGCTGAACGTCACGCAATCCGCGCTTTCGCATATGGTGAAAAAGCTGGAAGACCATCATGGCGTGCCGATCTGGACCAAGAACGGCCGCGGCCTGCGCTTTACGCAGGCAGGGGAATACCTGCTCGCGCTGGCGGAGCGCCTGTTGCCGCAGCTGGAACACGCCGAGCGCATCCTTGCTGACTTCGCCGAAGGCCGCCGCGGCGCACTGCGGGTCGGCATGGAATGCCACCCCTGCCAGAAATGGCTGGCGCGGCTGACGCCGCACTACCTTGCCGAGTGGCCGGACGTCGACTTCGATGTCCGGACCTCATTCCGGTTCGACGGCGTCGCCGCGCTGCTCGGGCACGAGATCGACCTGCTGATCACGCCTGATCCGGTCAAGGTGCCGGAACTGGCTTTCACGCCGGTGATCGACTACGAACTGGTGCTGGTCGTTCATGAATCCCATCCGCTGGCCGCGCAGCCTTACGTACGGCCGCACGATCTGGTTGATGAGACATTGATCACGGTGCCGGTCAGCATCGAGCGCCTCGACATCTATACCCGCTTCCTGGTCCCGGCGCATTGCCAGCCGAAACGCCACCGCACCGCCGAAGCGACAGACCTGATGCTGCAACTGGTCGCCGCCGGTCGAGGCGTCTCCGTGTTGCCGGATTGGCTGGTGCAAGAGGAAGGCGCCGGCATGCCATTGCGGGCGTTGCGACTGGGCAAGCGCGGTATCCGGAAGAGCATCCATCTTGGGATCCGGCGTGGCGACGAGGAAACCGCCTACCTGGCCGGCTTTGTCGAGATGGCGCGGCGATCGGGGCGCTAGACCGCCCGTACGCGCGGGACCGGACGTCAGCCGGCAAGCCGGGGCAAGCGCCTTCCCGGCGGTTGCGGCTCAGCGCCTGGCAACCGCTCAGACCTGCCGGGACGGCTCCACGCTTGTCCTTTGCAGCCACAGCAGCGCGGCAGCCGCAACCACGACTGGCGGCAGGATCAGCGAACTCACCATCGCCCAGCCAAAGGCAGCCAGCAGGCTGCCGGAAACAAACGAGCCCACCACCATGGCCCCGAACACGACGAAGTCGTTCAGCGACTGGACGCGCGGCCCTTCCTCCGGGCGATGGCAGGTCAGCACCATGGCGGAAGCACCCAGGAAGCCGAAATTCCAGCCGACCCCGAGCAGCACCAGCGCGATCCAGAAATGATGGACGGTCATGCCGCTGAGGCCTGCCAGCGCTGCCATGCCGGTCAGCGCCAGGCCCGCCAGCACGATCGCCGGTGCACCGAAGCGGGCGATCAGGCGTCCGGTGAAGAAGCTCGGCGCGTACATCGCGATCACGTGCATCTCGATACCGTAGTTCGAATAGAGCCGGGGTATGCCGCACAGCTCCATCGCCAGCGGCGCGGACGTCATCATGAAGTTCATCATCATGTAGCTGACCACGCCGCACAGCATGGCAACCAGCAACTGCGGCTGCCGCAGGATCTCGCGGACCGGCCGGCCACTGTCCGTGCGCGGCCCCGCCGTGCGCACCTGGAACCGGACACCGCGCAGCACCAGCGCCGCCAGCACCGCGACCGCGGCGGAGGCCAGGTAGGTCACGGCATACGCGTGGGGCGGCCACAGGTTCATGGTGGCGGACACCAGTTGCGGTCCCACTACCCCGGCCGCAACGCCGCCCGCCAGAACCAGGGACAACGCCCGCGGCCGCTCTTCCGGGCCGACGCATTCCGCGGCGGCAAAGCGGAACGTCAACACCACAGCCGCGTAGGCGCCCCCGAACAACATGGCAAAGCAGAACAGCGCGAAGGACCGGTTGACCAGCGCCAGCGCGGCCAGCAGGCCGACCAGTACGCCGCAAACGTTCCCCGCGAGAAACGCGGCGGGTCTGCCGAACCGCCGCGCCAGCATCCCGACGGGCAGCGTGGACAGCGCCATGCCCACCACGAACAGCGAAATCGGCAGCGTGGCGAGTTCCGGTCGCGGCGACAGCATGTTGCCGATGATGGCGCCGGTGGCGTAGACGACGGTGGAATTCGCACCGGAAAGCGCCTGTGCGAGGGCAAGCCGGGCGACGGAGGCGTTGATCGTCATGGATGCATTTACGAGGAAATTGAATTCTGCTGGGCGTCATCGACGCCGGTGAACGTCCCTGCGCAGTAACGGCTGATGGCGCCAGGGACATTCGGGATCAGGCCACGATCCCCGTGACTCCATCCGGCATCACCCCCTTCAGGCCGTGTCAGGCATCGTCCGCCGCCATGGTCAGCACCATTCTGAACTTGACGTCGCCGCGCTTCAAGCGCTGATAGGCCTCGTTGGCGCGGGCCAGCGGCATAGATTCGAAGCGCGGACGCGCGTCCACCAGCACGCTGAACGCGAGCGCCGCCTCGCTCTCGTGCGGCGTGCCGGTAATCGAGCCGACCACTTCCCGCTCGCCGACCACCAGGTGCCGGGTCTGCACCGCGAGCGGTTCCCGGGTGCCACCAAGCACGACCAGGCGGCCTTGCGGCTTCAATGCCTGGATCAGCGCGGCAACGGCCTGCGCATCGCCAGCCGTCGAGATCAGGGCGTGCGCGCCACCCATCTTCTGCAGCGCTTGCGCGGCATCGCCGGCATGGGTGTCCAGGTACACATGTGCGCCCAGTTCGGCCACGTCGCCGGCGATATCGCTGCCCCGCCCCACCGCGACCACCTTGAAGCCCATTCGCTTCGCATACTGGATGGCCATGTGGCCGAGCCCGCCGATGCCGAGGATCGCGACCACATCCCCTGCCTGCGCGCCGGACTTGCGCAGCGCGTTGAACGTGGCAATCCCCGCGCAAAGCAGAGGGGCCGCTTCCGCTGAACCCAACTCGTCGGGAATGGCAACAAGCCCGGTCGCGCGGGCGCGGACGATCTCGGCATAGCCGCCATCGCAGGTTGCGCCAACGATGGGCTGGTCTTCGCACAGCTGGAACTGGCCCCGCCGGCACTGGCTGCACGCGTTGCAGTGTCCGCCCAGGCGCCCGATCCCTGCCCGCATGCCGATCCGCCACATGGCGGGCGTATTGGCGCCGATCGCAAGGATCCGTCCCACGATCTCGTGCCCGGGCACGCGCGGCGGCTGTTGCGCGGCATTGGCCTGCTCGATATCGCCGATGTCGGCGCCGCACATGCCGCAGGCTTCCACCTGGATCAGGACTTCTCCGGCCTGCGGCAAGGGCGTGGTTCGCTCCACCAGTTCGAGCAGCCCGGGACGGGCGATCTGCATCGCGCGATAAGTCGGCTTCATTTCACAGGCCCACGGTTTTCGGAAGCAATCGGTTCATGCGGATCAGGTCTTGCGTTCCCCTGCCAGCGGCATCCACTGCCCCGGCAACATAGCCGGGAAAGACCTGCGACCACTCGCTGGCGATGCCGGTGATGCGGCCTTGCCAGGGGCCGGATGACGCCGTCGCGGCCGGGGCCGCGGCGTGGTGATGCGCCCCGCCTTCGAGATCCAGCGCCGTCGCGGTCAGGCCATCGCCGGCCCAGTCCTTGATAAAGTCCGCGACGGGCCTTCCCGCGCGCGGACCGAACAGGCGGGCAAGCTGCGCACGGCAGTGGGTGCGCAGCACGTCTTCCGCAACGGTGCGCCTGACACCGGCCGGCACGCCAAGAAAGCCAAACAGCGCGGCGCTGCCGCCGGGCATCGATGCATCGTGGATCTCGGCCATCGGACCCACCGCGCTTCGGGCCTCCCCGGAGAGCCCCTGCTCGCGCCAGAATGGACCGTCATAGACCGCGACATACTTTGCATGCGACGCCATCCAGGTCGGCGTCGCACGCCACTGCTGCGCCAGAGTCTGCGGCAGTGCCGGGGCGAAGGTGATGGTTGCCTCCGCAAGGCGTGGCGGCAGGGCCAGCAAGACATGTTCCGCTGCGATCGTCGCTGCCACGCCCGCGCCATCGGCGTAATCCAATGCGATCTGCGAGCCTTCGATACGCAGCTGCCGCACCGTCCGGCCCGTGAGGATCCGGGACGTGTCAAGCTGCCGGCGCAAAGCATGAACCAGCGCCCCCATGCCGCCGGCCAGGCGCATGGAAGCGGGCGAACTGACATAGCCCCTCAGCCGCATGGGCGCCACGCCAGCACCGCGCTCGGCCAGCATGTCGCCCGACTCGTGCTGGTTGAACCGCGCCAGGCCGAGCCGGGTGACCAGATCATCCAGTTCACGTTGGAAAGCCGGCCAGAACCAGGTGGGCCCAAGGTCAACGCGGTCCATGCCATCGCCTTCCGGCTCGGAACCGGACTGGCCGGAGGCAAGCGGCGACAGGATGCGCCCGCCCATGGCCGGGCGCGCCTCAATAAGGACGTAGTCGTCGATACCGGCTTTCTGGAGCAGCGTGGCCGCGTACAGGCCGCTCAAACCCGCGCCGACGATGGCGATTCTCGTGCTTTGCATGGCTTATGCCGCCGCACCGGCGGCCGGTGCGTGGGTTCTGATGTACAGGGTTGCGCCGGCCGCGCCGGCCTGGATCTCCGCGTGGTCGCCTTCGGGGAATCGCATCCAGCTGCCCGCGGCGTAGTCATGACCATCCATGCGCAGTTCGCCGTGAACCACCAACAGTTCCAAAGCACGTCCCTGCGGCAAGGACACGCCTCCATCGAGGTGCAGCAGGGCGACATGCTCGGCATCGTCCGCATACAGCGCGCAGACGGCCCCGCCGTCGAATTGCCGCCAATGGACGGCGTCGTTGGTATCGATACGCACGCTTTCCTGCTCGCTCGCCCTCATGTGCCGCAGCTTGACGAAAATGACGGCGCCGCCCGCGCTTGACGGCCGGTGCGACGATCCTGGCGGACTGCGCAGATACCAGCCCGCCGGATAGTGCGCGTTCGCCTCGGAGAAGACGCCCGACAGCACCAGGATTTCCTCGCCGCCCGGATGCCTGTGCAGCGGGAAATGGGATGCGGGAGCGTACCTGACAATACTGGTCGCCCGGGCCTGTTCTCCGCCAAAACGCTCCAGCATCATCCGCTCGACTCCGGGCTGCGGAGAAGCAACCCAGTGGTGATCGTCCGGCGTAACCACAGCGCGGCGGGTGAGATCGGCATTCACGTACATGGGCGGGCAGCGGCGGCTCCACAGTCTGCGTGCAGGGAAGGCCGTGCAAAGTGCGACGACAGTGGCGAGCCGAAAGCGGATATCGTTTTGGATGCAGCGATTGTTGTTGCTTTCGGCGAAGCGGGCAAACGAGATAATGTGTGCGACGGTAAAGAAAAACTTTAGCGTGGCCGGCCTATCTCGCCGCTGCGAGTTTTACCCATAAGCACCGGCCTGCGGGCTTTGCATCGTCGGATGCATGGCTCAGTTCGGGCATTGCATCCGGCGGAAAGCTATCAAGGGGAAGCACGTTCCCGGCTCACTCAAGCTCGGTGATAGCTTCGCGGCTTTTCGCCAGCTCTCTCAAGCGGTACTTCTGGATCTTGCCAGTGCCCGTCTTTGGCAGCGCGCCATATACCACCCTCACCGGGCATTTGTAATGAGCCAACCGATCACGACAGAAATCAATGACCTCCTTTTCTGCGGGTGCGTCGACTCCAGGCTTCAGTTCGATAAAGGCACAGGGCGACTCCCCCCACTTCGGATCAGGCTGGGCTACCACCGCGGCAATCAACACCGCCGGGTGTTGATGCAAGACATCTTCAACCTCCACCGACGAGATGTTTTCCCCGCCCGATATGATCACATCCTTGGAGCGGTCCGTGATCTGTATATATCCGTCGGGATGCATGACCGCGACGTCACCGGTGTGAAACCAGCCGCCGCCAAATGCGGCTACGGTCGCCTGGGGGTTTTTCAGGTAACCCTTCATCACGATATTGCCGCGTAGCAGCAACTCGCCTTGCGTCTTGCCATCGCAGGGTACCGGTTCCATGGTGTCGGGATCTGCAACGCGCAGCCCTTCCAGGGCGGCGGCCCGATTGCCCTGGCGCGACATCAGTCGGGCTTTTTCTTCGATTGGCTTGTCATCCCACGCCGGATCGCGATATGAACTGACCGGCGTTCCCGAGGCCTCCGTGATGCCGTAGACGTGCTCCACGTCGAAGCCCATTTCCATCACAGCCTTCAGGACACTTGCGGGCGGCGGCGATCCCGCCGTGCGCACCCTGACCGCATGCGAAAACGCGCGACGCTCGGATTCCGATGCCGTCGCAAGCGATGCCAGGACGATGGGCGCGGCACAGAAGTGGTCCACCTTATGCGTCTCAATGGCGTGAAAGATGTTTGCCGCCGTGACCTTGCGCAAGCAGACATGGGTGCCCGCCGCGGCAGTAATGGCCCACGCGAAGCACCAGCCATTTGCATGGAACATGGGAAGCGTCCAGAGATACCGCGGCCCGCGCGGCATGCCCCAGTCAGTCAGCTGAAGCATGCTCATCAGGTATGCGCCCCGATGGCTCGGCACCACACCCTTGGGATCCGAAGTCGTGCCGGATGTGTAGTTGAGTGCGATGGCATCCCACTCGTCATCGGGCCAGATGCCGCTGAAGTCGGCATCGCCTTCGCTCAGAAGCTGCTCATAGTCGAGCGCTCCCAGTCGGTTCCCGCTAGGCCCTTCAGTGTCGAGAATGTCGACCACCACTGGTGGATTCTCCAGGCCTTGCAGAGCGGTTGCAGCGAGCGCGGCGAACTCGCTGTCTACCAGCAAGACTCTGGCTTCGCCATGGGCCAGGATGAACCTCACGCCGTCCGCGTCCAGCCGGCAGTTGATGGCATTGAGCACCGCACCGCTCAGCGGGACACCGTGATGGGCCTCGACCATGGCAGGCGTATTCGGCGCCAGAATGGAAACCGTATCGCCGCGGCGGACGCCGCGCTTCACGAGCGCGCTGGCAAGGCGGCGGCAGCGGTCTCGCGTTGTCCGCCAGGACTGACGGAGGCTGCCATGGACGATCGCAGTTCGCTCAGGATACTGCTCGGCGCACCGATCCAGGAACTGCAAGGGCGTCAACGGCACATGGTTGGCCGCGTTGCGCTCAAGTCCTGCCTGATAAATGTTGGCGTTCATCTTTTGTCTCCTGCCTGACGTGCCGCAGCGGGTGCATCAGCTATCGCTAGTTGTGGAAACAAAAATGTAGCGACTGGCCACGATCAGGAATGTCTCGCACGAGACATTGCCCCCATTCCCCAATTTCGTGTCGCTACCCGGGGGCGAATGTCTCGCACATGACAGTGCGCCCCCGCTCTTGCTCCTACTCTCCGACCGGAGTCCGTCAGATGTCTACGACATGTCGAGAGAGCAAGCATGAACAGAGTTGCACCCCCACCCGCAGAACTCCAGTCTGTCCGCGAGGCTGTTGAATGGGCGATCGTCACCCGCCGCAGCGTCAGGGCCTTTCGTCCGCAGCCCGTGGACGTGGAAACCGTCCACAAGATCCTCGATGTCGCCCGGTTTGCCGCCACGGGCGTGAATATCCAGCCGTGGCAAGTGCATGTCGTGACCGGGCAGGCACGCGACCGCATTTGCGCGGCAATCAAGCAGGTCGACGATGACCCCGCACAGTCCGGCGCCCATGCTGACGAGTGGGCGTACTACCCGGACGAGTGGGTGCCACCGTATCTGGATCGACGCCGTGAAGTGGGGTGGAGGCTTTATGGCCTGCTCGGCATCGAGAAGGGAAACAAGGCGCGCATGCATGCCCAGCATGGTCGGAATTATCAGTTTTTCGACGCACCCGTTGGCCTGTTCTTTACCGTCGACCGGCTCATGAATGAAGGCAGCCTGATCGACTACGGGATGTTCCTGCAGAACCTCATGGTCGTGGCACGCACATATGGTCTCAGTACCTGCCCGCAGGCAGCCTTCATGAAGTACCACGCCATTATTCGCCGGGAGCTTTCATTGGGGCCAGAGGAGAAGTTCCTGGTCGGTATGAGCCTGGGGTACGCGGACGACGAGCGGGTGGAAAACCAACTGATCTCGGACCGTGCGCCCGCATCCAGCTTCACCGTCGTCCACACATAAAGAGGCATGAAAGCCTGACTGACAAAGCAACCCATCCATCACCGCATGGAGGAGACAGATGAAAACCGAAATCAATGTACAAAAATTGGCAGAAGACGCACGCTTCTCGCGATTCCACGCCGTGATCCTGTTCTGGTGTGTCGTCATACTGGTTCTCGACGGCTATGATCTTGCAGTGGTCGGGGCGGCCTTGCCCTCGATCATGAAAGAGATGGGCGTAGACGCCACCAAGGCCGGCTTCATGGCCAGCTCCGCGCTGTTCGGCATGATGGTCGGCGCGATCTACCTGGGCACAATGGCCGAGAGGATCGGGCGCAAGCTATCCATCTGCATCTGTGTGGCGCTGTTCAGCTTGTTTACGGCCGCGGCTGGACTCACCACCGATCCCATCACCTTCAGCGTGACGCGCTTCCTCGCAGGACTTGGCATCGGCGGCGTACTGCCCGTTGTCACGGCCCAGATGGGCGAATTCGCACCGGCCAAAATGCGTGCCCGGCTGGTCACGCTGGTTTTTGCCGGATATTCGATCGGCGGCATCCTCGTGGCGCTGACCGGCAAGCAACTGATCGGGACATACGGATGGCAAGCAGTGTTCTTCGTCGCTGGCCTTCCGATCTTCTTCATTCCGTTCATTTTGTGGACCATGCCGGAGTCCGTTGCCTTCCTTGCGAAAAAGGAACACCATGCCGAACTCGAGCGTGTAGCGCGACGCCTGGCACCGGCATTGAAGCAGGGTGACCGCTATCAGTTCTTCGTTCCGTCCGAGGCGCTCGCTTCCAATGCTCCGGTGGCTGCGCTCTTCTCGCAGGGTAGAGCCCTTAGCACGCTGATGATCTGGGTGGCGTTCTTCACCGGCCTCTTCATGGTCTACGCGCTCAGCTCGTGGCTGACCAAACTGATGGCGTTGTCCGGGTACAGCCTGGGCTCGGCGCTGAACTTCGTGCTCGTCTTTAACATCGGCGCAGTTTGCGGTGCCATTGGCGGCGGATGGCTGGGTGACCGATTCAATATCAAGCACGTGCTGGTTGCCTTCTATGCCACGGGAGCGGTCTCTCTCGCCCTGATGGGGTACACCAAGGCGACAGAACTGCTCTTTGTCCTCGTGTTTGTCGTGGGCGCGTCGACCCTCGGTACGCAGTTGCTGGCCTATGCATATGCGGGTGAGTTCTACCCGGGTTCCATTCGCTCGACGGGCGTCGGCTTTGCCTCAGGGATCGGGCGACTGGGTGCCATCATCGCCCCGGTCCTCATCGGTGCGCTGGTGGCAATGAAGCTGCCATTGGAACAGAACTTCCTGGCCATCGGCGTTGCCGGTCTCGTCGGTACGCTTGCCGTCATGCTGATTGACCATCGCAAGAGCGCCGCGGCACTGAACCAGCCAGAAAAAATGGCTTCGCGAGCGCCGCTGGGGCCCGTACCCGCGCATCAGCCGACGAACCACTAGATAGAACCCCGACCATCATCTCCGGAAGTGGGCGCCAGGGCGAGTGCACTCGCCCTGGCTTCAATGGATCGGGGCAGGCTAGTCGCCAATATGCGCGTACCGGCGCAGTCCATCCAGATCGATTACCACAATGGCTCCATATTCCATCTCGATCATGCCCGCTTCGGCGAGTTCGCGGAGTGCGCGGTTGGTGTTTTGCCGGGAAAGCCCGGATAGCCTGCCGAGCTCTTCCTGTGACAGCGCAAGGGTGCGCTCGGTGGCAGGATAAAGCTGATGGTGGAATAGCGCGGCCAGGCAAAATGCGACGCGGGCGGCGGCCTCGTGGAGCCGGAAGTTGTGCACCAGTCCGACGTAGTAACCGCAGCGTGCATTGAGCTGGTCAATGACGTAGCGGCTGAAGCTATGGTTACGCGCCAGCAGCCACAAGAAAGTCTCGCGTGGCACATAGGCAATGCGACTGTCCTTGATGGCTACCACCGAATACGGCCGCATCTCCGACTTCAGCACTGCGCCTTCGCCAAACCACGATCCCGCTGGCACGCCAGCAAAGGTCACGGCGCGACCGCAAGCGGACGCCGTATCGACTTTAATGATGCCTTCGATTACGCCGAGCCAGTGATCGGCCGGATCGCCGCGATGACACGCTATGCCACCCGCGGCGCAGCAACGCTCGAACGTCTCGGTTTTGACACGCGACTTCTCTTCGTCGGTCAATATGGCGAACCAGCTTGACGCCTGCAGGAAGTCCTCAAGCGTGCGATGGCGTGACAGCGTCGAACCGTAGCGCGTGTGAACATGCACTGCGCTATCGACTTCAGCGCAGGAAATCGACCGCATGGCAACTCCTCGGCTTTGCAAAGCGCCCGGGCTAGTGCTTTTCATCGCCCTTTCCATCCGAGTCCGCGTTTTTTCGCGCCTCGCGGGGCGCCGAAGGGTCGGGATAGATTTCCACGGCGACCGTCTCCTGCTATGAAAGCCGGTCAGCGCCAGCATTAAGTGAAATCAAGATTCACTTAAGGCTAAGGCGGCCGTTTCACGAAGTCAAGGACGAATCTCGCAGGGTATCCACTTACCTGAGCAACCTGCCTTGGCATTGCGCCGACAGGAGTCTTTCCGTACACATCCAATCTGGAACCCAAGTTCTAGTTATGTACGCCTTTTTCTTCACAGGAAATCGTCACGCGGGTGGGATGAACGCCACCGCGGTTCCTGCCACGCCACGCAGGCAGAAGGAAATAATGGACGTCACCTGACTCTGCATTGGGACGCCCGCCAGCGCCGCTTCGCTGCTCAACGGAGCGACGAGTCCCTCGAACAGGCATCCCACGATGCAGTCGGCCGAGGCAGCCGAATCCTGTTCGGGAAACTCGCCGTTGGCAATACCCTGATCAATGATGGTGCGGAACACCCGCGAGAGCGCACGGTGATAGGTCAGCCTTGCTGCCTCGACCTCGGGTTCAACCGGTTCGGCCACCAACGCGTGCGCCAGCCGCCGGCCACGCAACGCCCTGCTCGCGAAAGTCCAGGCCGCCATGCCCAGCCGCTCGCAAGCGGTGCCATCCCGCATGGCAATGCCGGCCACGACATCGACTTCCCGCTGTGCCGTGAATTTGACGACCTCGACAAGCAGTTCGGTCCTGGACGGAAAATATCGATACAGCGTCCCGATCGCTATGCCAGCCGCTTCGGCGATCGCCGTCATCTGGGCTTCCCTGAACCCCGACTGCGCGATGAGCGTGCGTGCGGCCTTCAGGATAAGGGGATGCTTGTCGGCACCGCGGCGACGCAGGCGTACTCTGGGAGAAGTCAGTAGATCATGCATCTCGGTCCTGCTGCCTTAAGCCATCCCTGCCGTGATCGCGGGGAGCATCCTGCGTCCGATTATGCCATGCGCTCCCAATGCCTTTGGTATCAGAAGACCCGCAAGCAACTGGAAAAGCCGGGCGCAGCCCTGCCGCGGGCGAGCACCTCGCCCCAAACCGACCATCGCCGGATCGCGGCCCAACCCCTTTCGTTTCGTCGACCCCAGCAAGCAGATTGTCCGGTTCCTGAGGATCGCCCGCGTCGACGCCCATCGCCTTGCCTCCCTCCCCTAACACGCAACAAGCCGCACTTGGCGATTCCCACGCAAAAAATATGTGAATGAGAATCCCTCGCATCTAACGGCTACATTGTTGCGCCTCCTTTTTTTGCCTTTTTCTTGCTGATGCCAGCATTTCTTCGTCATCCCGGCTTGATCGCCAGCCATGCCTGTCGCGCCAGCCTGATCCTCTTTACCTTGTCCAATGCGGCGCTCGTTCGAGCGCAGGAGCTTGCAGGCTCGGCCAATCTTCCTGAAGTCCGCGTCAGTGCGAATGCTGGCGGGAGCGGATACGTTGCTACCGAGGCCAGCGGAGCAACCCGGACCGAAACGCCGTTGCGCGAAGTACCGCAGTCCGTGCGCGTGGTCACCTCGGAACTAATTAACGACCTCGGTGCAACCCGCCTTGCAGACACGGTGGACTATGTGAGCGGCGTGGCCCGCCTGAATGACTTTGGCGGAACTTGGGACAACTATGCCATCCGTGGATTCAGCAGCACGGATATGGGATACCTGGTCAACGGCTTTCCTGGCTCGCGCGGCTACAACCCGATGCGAGATGCCGCCACGGTCGAACGCTTTGAATTCCTGAAGGGGCCTGCCGCGGCGCTATATGGCAGCAGTGAGCCAGGCGGCACCATCAACATTGTCACGAAGAAACCCAGATTCACGCGGGCAACCACGGCGGAACTCAGTGCCGGGACGCTCGGGTTCAGACGCGCCACGGTCGATACCACCGGCCCCCTCAATGAAAAGCTGGCCTATCGCCTCAATGCCATGGCCGAGGACAGCGCCAGTCGCAGCTCCCTGATCGACAGCCACAAGTACCTTGTGGCGCCGGCGTTCGCCTGGGCGCCAGACGACCGCACGCTGCTGCAATACGAGGGCGAATTCATGCGAGTGCGTACACCGCTGGACCGTGGCCTCGTCAATGTGAATGGCAGAATCACCCTCCCACGCGACCGCTACCTTCAGGAACCCAACGATCCCAACCTCCATCTTTCCAGCGATACGCACCAGTTGACGCTCGACCGCCAGCTTTCCGCCAGCTGGCGTACACGGATAGGCGTGAGCTACAAGGAATCCAGCTTCGAGGGATACGCCGCAGAGTTTGGCAGCTTGCGCGCGGACGGCCGTACCCTCACGCGCCGCCATAGCTGGCGGACACTGCCTTCCCGCGACACGTCGGCCAACGCCGAGGTGGAAGGCAACTTCCATACCGGTGGCCTGGGGC
Organism: Cupriavidus alkaliphilus; assembly: GCF_900094595.1. Taxonomy (GTDB): domain Bacteria; phylum Pseudomonadota; class Gammaproteobacteria; order Burkholderiales; family Burkholderiaceae; genus Cupriavidus; species Cupriavidus alkaliphilus. The sequence goes on from NZ_FMAD01000012.1 coordinate 37,502, forward strand.
ACCGCATGCTCGCCGGCATCGAGGCTTCGCGCCTGTTCATGGGGATGGATATCGCCTACTCCAGCCTCGCGGCCAACCCTTATGCAATTGACATCTACGAACCGGTGTACGGGCAAGCGAAGCCGCCGCTCGCGCCGAGCATATCGACGCGCGAAAACCAGCGCAACGTTGGTGCCTATCTGCAGGATGAGGTATCGATTGGAGAGCGATGGAAACTGCTGGCCGGAGTACGCTTCGACAATTTCCACCAGTCGGTGGATAACCTCCTCACCGCAACCTCGACCCACCAGAGCCAGACAGCCGTGTCGCCCAGGCTCGGGTTGACGTGGCTGCCCACCGCGCAGCTTTCCGCATACGTGTCCGTCGGCAAATCCTTCCGCCCGAACAGCGGCGTGGACGAGGCCGGCAATGCCTTCGATCCGCAGCACGCCCGCGCGGTAGAGGCAGGGCTGAAGTGGCAGTCCAACGACGAGCGGCTAGGGGCAACGCTCGCGGTCTTCGATATCCGCAAGAACAACGTCCTGACGCGCAGCCCCACCAACCCCAATTTCAATATCGCCGCCGGCCAAGCCACGAGCCGCGGGCTGGAGATAGACGTCTTCGGCCAGCTGGATCAGCACTGGCGCATCAGCAGCAGCTTTACCCTGATGAACGCCAAGGTCACCGAGGACAACGCCATCGCGCCCGGCACCCGCCTGACCAATATTCCCAAGGTCAGCGCGAGCCTGCTCGCGATTCGTGAAGATGCCATGCCCGTGTTCGGCGGGCGGTACGGCATTGGCACAGGGATCGTCTATGTGGGATCGCGCTCCGGCAATGCCACCGACACGTATTCACTACCCGCCTACGCCACCGTGAAGCTGGTCAGCTACTGGCAGATGGATCGCCGCACTCGGGTGTTCCTGGACATTCACAATGTGTTCGACAAGACCTATTATCCCGCGTCGTGGGGTAACCTCGCGGTAGTGCCGGGGTTGGGGCGGCAGTTTGTCGCCGGACTGCGATACCAGTTCTGAATCCGTGTGGGTGGGGGCGACACTGGCCGCTCCCAAAACAACTGAAGGTTGGAGAAGACCGGGATCGATGTGCCACGTCGAAGATGGCGTGTTGGCGGGAGGCGATTGCACTCAAGACAACAGGCCGCCATCGCGACCTCCCCTTACAAATACTTGAACAGATTCATCCCCTGGATCTGCATAAACGACTGCTGCGCCCCCTGCAGCGCCACCTGCCGCTGGTAATACTCGGTAATCGCCTTGGCGTAATCCAGGTCCTGCAGCCCTGACAGCGTCTGCGAATAGGTCAGATCCCGGTTGGCACCGACATCATCCAGCGCATCCAGCTCGTTCATGCGCGAGCCCACCGAGGCGCGCACGGTCAGCACGTTGTCGAGCGAGTTGGAGAACTGGCGCACCGCGGTCGACAGCACGTTGCCCAGGTTGGCGCGGTCGTTCTCCGAAGCGGCGGGCTGGCGCAGCGTGTCGATCACGGTCTGCAGGTTGGCGAACATGTCGGTGCCGGCCTCGCTGGCCGGCTGCATGGTCAGGGTGTCGCCGGCCTTGGGGTTGCCGGTGACGTTGAAGCTGAAGCCCGCCACCTCGATCTGCGCGGGCGAGGTGTAGGCCAGCGGGCCGGCCACCACCGGCGCGGGGGTGGTGCCGGTCGAGGTGTCGGTGATGGTGTATTCCATCTGGCCGGTGGCGTTGGCCGTGAACGACATCTGCAGCGCATGGCCGAACAGCGGGTGGCTCGGGTCGGTGGTCGACACCGTGCCGAAGGTGGCGGTGCCGGTATTGGCGGGGTTGCCCTTGACCACATAGCCTGCGCCGCCGGTCACGCTCATGAAGACTTCGCGGCCGGTGTTGCCGGCGGGCATCTGGCGCGCCACGTCGACCTGCAGCAGTTGCTGGCCGTTGTCGCCGATATAGTTGCTGGCGCCGGCGCTCTGCGTGAACGGCGCGCTGCCCGAGCGCGTGCCGCCGAACAGGAACTGGCCGTTGCCGTCGTCGGAGTTGGCCAGGCTCAGCAGCTGGTTGTACAGCCCTTCCAGCGCGGTCGCCAGCGAACCGCGGTCGGCATCGCTCATGGTGCCGTTGCCGGCCTGCACCAGCATGGTCTGGATGTTCTGCGTGATGGTCGTGACGGACTGCAGCGCGTTCTCTTCCGCCGCCAGCGCGACATTGGCCTGGTTGCGGGACGTGGCGTACTGCCCGTTGACGGCCTGCGCCTGGCTGACGCCCAGCGCGCGCGTGGCGCCGACCGGGTCGTCCGACGGGGTCAGGATCGAGCGGCCGGTGCCGAGCTGCTGCTGGATATGCATCAGCGCGCCCTGCTGGAAGTTCATCGAAGCCAGGCCTTGCTGGTACAGGGTGGAGCTTGCAACGCGCATATTGGGTTACCTCTTCTGACGCGGGTGGATGCGGCGCTTAGCGGCCGATGCCGATGATGGTGTCGAACAGCGTGCCAGCGGTCTGGATCACGCGCGCATTGGCCTGGTACAGCTGCTGGAAGCGCAGCATCGACACGGTTTCCTCGTCCATGTTGACGCCGGAGACCGACTGCTGCGCGGTCTTGATCTGCGTGGTGATGCTGTCCTGCGAGGCCGAGGCGATCTTGACCGACTTGGCGCGCGTGCCGACATCGTTGACCAGCTGCGCGTAGGCTTCGCTGAAGCTCGACACGCCGCCGATGGTCTTGGCGTTCTGCAGCTTGGCCAGGGCCAGCATGTTGCCGTTGTCCTTGACCGCGCCGGCGTTGCTGCCCAGCGTGAAGCTGTCGCCGGCGGCGGGCGTGCCGCCGAAGCTGAAGGTCAGGCCATTGAGGGTGAAGTCGGTATTGCTGCCGTTGGGCACGCCCACCGGCTGCGGCGCCATGGCCACGCCGCCAACCTTGAACACGTAGTTGGTGCCGTCGAACTCGGCGGTGATCTTGCCGGCCGGCGGGGTGAACCCGGGCGCGACCTTGCTCAGCGACGCGGTGGCGTTGCCCTTGTTGCCGGCGGTTGCCTCGATGTAGGCGGGCGAGGCCGCGGCGATCTTCGCGGGATCGTTGATCGCCATGTCGAAACCGGTGGCGGCGTTGCGGGTCGGCTGCACCGTGAACGAATCGTTGGTGCCCATCGGCCCGTTGATCTCGACGGTAAAGCCATCGGCGCTGAATTGCAGCGGGTAGGTAGCACCGCCGGCCGGCACGGGCGTGACCACCTGCTGGTTGTCGGACAGGCGCGTCAGCGTGTAGTTGGTGCCGTCGAAGTGGAGCTTGTAGTCGCTGGTGGTCAGCGCCGAGGCGTTGTCGATCGTGGCGGTGGCCACCGTGGTCTTGACGGTGTTGTTGGCGTTGGGGATGGTGGTGGCCCCGCCCAGCTTGAACATGTCGGTGCCGGGGGCGCCGTTCAGGTCGATGCCGAGCTGGTGCTGCGCATTGAAGCTTGCGCCGATCGCCAGCGACAGGCGGCCGATGGCGCTTTGCGCCGGGTCCAGGGTTTCGGTGCGGAACTGCAGCAGGCCGCCCAGCGAGCCGCCGGTGAGCGCGCCCGGCTCGCTCTCGATCACCGCGCCGGTGGGCAGCGTGTAGGCCACCACGGTGCGGTTGGGGTCGGCGGCCGAGGCCACGGCCTTCAGTTCATAGGCGTCGTTGCCCATCACCAGCGGCTGGCCGTTGCCGACGAAGATGTTGTAGGTGCCGCTGTCCTGTACCACCACCTTGGCGCCGACCAGCTTGGTCAGCTCGGCTACGGCTTGGTCGCGCTGGTCGAGCAGGTCGTTGGGCGGCTGGCCGCCGGAAGCTGCCTTCAGCCGGGTGATCTCCTGATTCAGGTTGGCGATCTGCTTGGTGTACGCGTTGACCTGCGTGACGGCGGTGCCGACCTGCTCGTTGACGCCGGCCTGCAGCTGCTTGAAGTAGTTGCTGGCCGAGCGCACCTGGCCCACCAGCGCCTGGCCCGCCGACAGCATGCCCTGGCGCGCGGCCGGATCGGCCGGGGTATCGGCCACCGCCTGCACCGCGGCGAAGAACTTCTGCATCAGCGGCGCCAGGCCGCCCTTCTGGTCGGCCAGCAGGTTGTCGATCTGGCTGATCTGGCCCGAGTACGCCGCCAGCGAGGCGCTGGCCGAGGTGGCGCCGCGCAGCTGGCCGGTCAGGAACTCGTCATAGACGCGGATCACCGTGGTGGTGTTCGAGCCGAAGCCGTAGAAGCCCTGGCTGGTGTACTGGCCGCCGGCAGAAGCGACGATGGTGTTCTGGCGCGAATAGCCTTCAGTTGCCGAGTTGGCAAAGTTGTGGCCCGTCGTCGTCAGCGCGTTCTGCGCGGTGTTCAGGCCGGAGAGGCCAATACTGAAGAGAGACATGGTGCTCTGATCCCGGATTTTTAGGACTGCCGCGGCGTGGGGCCGGCGGTGTGGATGTGGGAGTTATCGGCTGGGTGGGGGTGGGACTTTAGGTGTGGAGGAGGCGTTTTACAGGTCCGGCAGGTTTGGGCAATTGCGACGGCCTTCACTTCGTTGATGTTCCCGCCCTCACCCCAACCCTCTCCCGCAAGCGGGAGAGGGAGTACACAAGCGGGAACTGGAAGGGTCGAGGCGATGGCGCCACGCCTCAGGCCGCCACCTTCTTCATGATCTTCACCAGCTTGTGCCCATACGCCGGATCCGTGGCATACCCCGCCCGCTGCAAGCCGTGCGCCGCGTCCTCGGCGGTGGCCGCGCTGACCACGCCCGCGTAGCGCGGATTGCTGGTCAGCAGGCGCGCGTAGTCGGCGCAGGCCTCGTCATACGAGCCATAGGCGCGGAACTTCGCCCGCACCTTCTGCGGCTGGCCGTCGATGTATTCGGTAGTGGTGATTTCCGCGACGCGGCCCTTCCAGCTGGGGCCGGCCTTGATGCCGAACACGTTGAACGTGGAGGAGCCGTCGGCGTGCGTGATCTCGCGCTGGCCCCAGCCGGATTCCAGCGCGGCCTGGCCGACGATCAGCCGCGCCGGCACGCCACTGGCGCGGGAAGCGGCTTCGGCGGGCCCGGCCATGCGGGCGACGAAGGCGCTCACGTGGGCCGGCGCGTCGTCGGGCAGCCGGCCGAGCCGGTCTTCGCCCGGGCCACGGTCCGCGTAGGACTGCGGCTGGTACTGGCGCAGGCCCGCGGTGGGATTCCATTGCTGGCCCGCGACGGTGGTGCCGATCGCCGGCAGGTCCGCCTGTTCGCCCGCGTCGGCAGGCATGGCGCCCGCACCGCGGCTGTCGAGCAGCCTCGCCATCTCGGCATCGGCGGCCTTGCCGGCCTCGGCCGGAGTCAGCGTGTTCATGCCGGAGGGCATCGCGGTGCCGGTGGCGCGCGCCAGCTGTCGCACCATCACATCGGCCAGGCCGATGCCGCGCGACGACATCTGCTGCGCCAGCTGCTGGTCCATCATCGACAGGTAGAGCTTGCTCTGCTCGTTGTCGAACAGGCCGTCCTGCGGCGTGGCGTCGCGCATGCTCTTGAGCACCATCTGCGTGAACACCGCCTCGAACTGCTTCGCGACGGCCTGCAGCGTACTGGCGTCGGCGCCGCCGCGCGCGCTGTGCTTGAGCGCTTCGAAGCCCTGCGTGTCGAGCGCGAAACGCTGGGTCAGGTCGGCGCCCGGCGGCGGCAGTGCGCCGCTGTGAATGCCGCTGGTCATGCTCAGATCACTTCCAGCTCGGCGCGCAGCGCACCGGCCGCGCGCATCGCTTCCAGGATGGTCTGCAGGTCGGCCGGGGTCGCGCCCAGCGCGTTCAGCCCCTTAACCACGGCCGCCAGCGAAGCGCCCGCCTTGACGATCTGCAGCGAACCGCCCTGCTGCTTCAAGTCTATCTGCGACACCGGCGCCACCACGGTCTGGCCGCCGCTGAACGGCGCGGGCTGGCTGATCACCGGTTGCGTGTTGATCACCACCGACAGATTGCCGTGCGCCACCGCGCAGTCATCCACGGTCACGGCCTGGTTCATCACGATGGAGCCGGTGCGGGCGTTCAGGATCACCTTGGCCGCGGCCTTCGCCGGCGTGACGTCGATATTCTCGATGCGGGCCAGGAAGCCCACGCGCGCCGCCGGCGATGCCGGCGCGCGCACCTGCACCACGCGGCCGTCCAGCGCCGCGGCGACGCCACCGCCCATGTTGCGGTTGATGGCTTCGACCACGCGCTCGGCGGTGCCGAAATCCGTATCCTTCAGTTCCAGGTTGAGCACGCCGCCATCGGGCTGGAACGGCGCGACCGCGCGCTCGACGATGGCGCCGTTGGCGATGCGCCCCACCGCCAGCTGGTTGATCTGCACCTTGCTGCCGTTGGCCGACGCGCCCGCGCCGCCCACCAGCATATTGCCCTGCGCAATCGCGTAGACCTGGCCGTCGGCGCCCTTGAGCGGTGTCATCAGCAGCGTGCCGCCGCGCAGGCTCTTGGCATTGCCCATCGACGACACCACCACGTCGAGCTGGCTGCCGGGCTGCGCGAACGCGGGCAGCGACGCGGTCACCATCACCGCCGCCACGTTCTTGAGCTGCATGTTCTTGCCGGCCGGCAGCGTGATCCCCATCTGCGAGAGCATGTTGGTCAGGCTCTGCGTGGTGAACGGCGTCTGCATGGTCTGGTCGCCGGTGTTGTCCAGCCCCACCACCAGGCCGTAGCCGACCAGCGGGTTCTCGCGCACGCCCTGGAAGGTGGCCAGGTTTTTCAGGCGCTCGGCCTTGGCACTGGAGGCAAAGGCGCCGAAGGCCACGCCCAGTGCCAGGCTGACCATGGTCAGCCGCAGCAGGCGGGACAGGAAACGAGCGAGCATCTGGGCAGACATGGCGCGGTCAGAACGGAGAAACATTGAGGAAGAAGCGCTGCAGCCAGCCCATGTTCTGCGCTTCGTCGATCACGCCCTTGGCGGTGTATTCGATGCGCGCATCGGCGACCTGCGTCGACAGCACGGCGTTGTCGCCGGTGATGGTGCGGGGATTGACCACGCCCGAGAAGCGGATGAACTCGGCGCCCTGGTTGATGGCCATCTGCTTTTCGCCGGAGACCACCAGGTTGCCGTTGGCCAGCACTTCCAGCACGGTCACGGTGATGGTGCCGTTGAAGGTGTTGGCGGCGCTGGCGCCGCCGCTGGCCTTCATGGTGTTGGCACCGTTGATGTTGGCGTTCTGGCTGGTGCCGAACAGCCCGCCCAGCGCGCGCGGCACCGCGTCGAACGCCAGCGCGGCGTTGCCGGTGCGGCTGGTATTGGTGCCGGAGTTCTTGCTGGCGTTGACGTTCTCGGTGATCAGGATGGTCAGGATGTCGCCCACGTTGCGCGGGCGGCGGTCCTCGAACAGCGGATTGCCGGCGTACGAAGACTGGTAGATCGAGCCCGACGCCGGGCCCATCGGGCGCGGCTCGGCGCGCGCCGTGGTCGGCATCTGCACCAGCGGCTCGCGCGGCATCAGCGCGCAGCCGCTTGTGGCCAGCATTGCCACGCCGGCCAGGCAAACCAGCGCGCGCGCGCCCAGGCGGGAAAGCAAGGTGGCCATGTTCACACCAATCAACCCAGTTGCGACAGGCGCTGCAGCATCTGGTCGGATGCCTGCACCGCCTTGCTGTTGATCTCGTACGCGCGCTGCGTCTGGATCATGCTGACCAGTTCCTCGACCACGTTCACGTTGGACGCCTCGACATAATTCTGCTGCACCACGCCCGCGCCGTTCAGGCCCGGCACGGTGGTGTTGGGCGCGCCCGAGGCGTCGGTCTGCACATACAGGTTCTCGCCCATGCTTTCCAGGCCGGCCGGGTTCATGAAGGTGGCCAGCTGCAGCTGCCCCACCTGCACGTTGGCGCTGGAGCCCGGCTGCGTCACCGACACCGTGCCGTCGCGCCCGACGGTCATCGTCAGCGTGTTGGCGGGGATGGTGATGGCGGGCTGGATCACGAAGCCGCTGGAAGTCACCAGCTGGCCGTTCTGGTCCACCTGGAACGAGCCGTCGCGGGTATAGGCGGTGGTGCCGTCGGGCAGCGCCACCTGGAAGAAGCCCTGGCCCAGGATGGCCACGTCCTTGGCATTGCCGGTCTGCTGCGGGTTGCCTTGGGTGTGGATGCGCTCGGTTGCCACCGGACGCACGCCGGTGCCCAGCTGCATGCCGGAGGGCAGCGTGGTCTGGTCCGACGACAGCGCGCCGGGCTGGCGGATGGTCTGGTACATCAGTTCCTCGAACACCGCGCGGCCGCGCTTGAAGCCGTTGGTCGACACGTTGGCCAGGTTGTTCGAGATTACGTCCATCTGCGTCTGCTGCGCATCGAGGCCGGTCTTGGCAATCCAGAGAGAGCGGATCATGTGGGTCCTTGGTGGGTGCTGGGGGCCGGCACGGCGATGCCGCGCCGGCCGGTCATTCGGTTCAGTTGGTCGAGAGCAGCTGGTTGGCGCGCTGCTCGTTGCCGTCGGCGCCCTGGATCATCTTCATCTGCATCTCGAAGCGACGCGCATTGGCAATCATCTCGACCATGGCTTCGGTCGGGTTGACGTTGCTGCCCTCGAGCGCGCCCGAAATCACGCGCACGGTGGGATCGGCCTCGAGCGGCTGCGCGCCGGGGCGCAGGCGGAACAGGCCGTCATCGCCGCGGGCGATGGCGTCGTTGGGCGGATTGACCACGCGCAGCCGGCCCACCTGCGCCAGGCCGGCCGAGGCTTCGCCCGGGCCGCGCGCGGTGATGGTGCCGTCGGTGCCGATGCTCACCTGCGAGCCCGGTGGCACCGCCAGCGGACCGCCGTCGCCCATCACCGGCAGCCCGGAGATGGTCTGCACCTGGCCGTCCTGCGCCACCTGCAGCGCGCCGGCGCGGGTGTAGGCCTCGGTGCCGTCGGGCGCCTGCACCACCAGCCAGCCATTGCCCTGCAGCGCCACGTCCAGCGTGCGGCCGGTGTAGGTCAGCGGGCCGGCGCGCATGTCGGCACCCGGCGTGGAGGCCAGCGTGAAGGCACGCGTGCCGGCCTCCGCCCCGACCACCGGCACCGCGCGGTACAGGTTGACCTGGGCGCGGAAAGCCGGCGTCGAGACGTTGGCGAGGTTGTTCGATACCGCCGCTTGCTGGTCGAGTATCTGCTTGGCGCCCGACAGGGCGGTGTAGATCATGCGGTCCATGGCGGCGGCTCAGCTCAGCGTGGCGGTCACAGGTTGACCAGGGTCTGCATGACCGTGTCCTGCGCCTTGATGGTCTGCGCGTTGGCCTGGTAGTTGCGCTGGGCCACGATCAGGTTCACCAGCTGGCCGGACAGGTCCACGTTGGAGGCTTCCACCGCGTTGGAGCGTAGCGTGCCCATGCTGCCGCCGGCCACGCCGACCAGCGGCTGGCCCGATGCGCCGGTGGCCGACCACACGTTGTCGCCTTCCGGCTTCAGGCCTTCGACGTTGCCGAACGCGGCCATCACGATCTGGCCCAGCGGCTTGGTCTGCTCGTTGGAATAGCTGCCGACGATGGTGCCGTCGCCGTTGACCGAGAAGCCCAGCAGGCTGCCCGAGGTGTAGCCGTTCTGGCTGAGCTGCTTGACGTCGTTGTCGGCACCGAACTGGGTGGTGCCGGTCAGGTCCAGGCGCATGGCCATGGCCTGGGCGCCGTTGGCCGCCGGCTGGGTCAGCGTGACCGCGCCCGCGCCGGGTGCCTGCAGCGCGCCGGCGTTGTCGAACGACAGCGTGACCGGTGCACCGCCGACCGCGTTGCCGTTGACGTCGGTCACGTACATCTGCCAGTCAGTGCCGCCCGGCACGGTCGGCGCCGCGCCCGACTTGGCGAAGTACGCCATCAGCTGCTGCTTGTTGCCCAGCGAGTCATAGACGTTGATCGCCGTGCTGTAGTTGAACATGTTGCTGGTCGGCGGCACGCCGGGCGCGCTGGCAAACGCCTGCGTCGGCACGGTGGCGCGCGAATCCAGCTGGAACTTGGCGGTGATGTTGCTGGTAGCGCGCGGCTCCATCTGCGCGTTGCTGATCACCAGCGGCTGCGGCTGCACGCCGGCGCCGCCGGCGACGCCGGCCGGATAGCCCGTCACCTGCAGGCCCTGCATGTTGGTGATGCGGCCGTCTTCCTGGCGCTGGAACTGGCCGTTGCGCGAGTAGTAGACCGCGCCTTCTGGGCTGGTCATGCGGAAGAAGCCGTTGCCGTTGGTGATGGCCACGTCCAGGGACCGGCCCGAGGCCTCGATATTGCCCTGGTTGAACGACTGCACCACCGAGTTCACGCGCACGCCCAGGCCGATCTTGGTGCCGGCGTAGACGTCGGCGAACTGCGCGGCCGATTGCTTGTAGCCAACCGTGTTGGCGTTGGCGATGTTGTTGCCGATCACGTCCAGGTTGGACGCGGCGGCGTTCAGGCCGCTTACCCCTTGACCGAAACCCATGATTGCTTCCTTTTGACTAGGCTATGGTTGAAGCCGGCTTGCGCCCGCGCGCTGCCGGCACCTGCGTATCTGCGTATTAAAGAATGCGGCGCACGTCGTCGACGTTGGCGGTCTGGCCGTCGCCCAGGTCCACCAGCACGCCGGTGGCATCGCCGCTGATGCTCTCGACCTTGCCGTACACCAGCGCCACCGGCTGCACCGAGGTGCCGTTGGCGGTGGCGGTCACCTTGAAGGTGTAGTCGCCGTCGGCCACGGCCACGCCGGCGTTGTTCTTGCCGTCCCACGCGATGTTGTGCACGCCCGCGGTCTGGCCCTTCATGTCGATGGTGCGCACCACGTTGCCGTCCTTGTCGAGCACGTCGACGGTGACCGCATCCGCGGTCGACGGCAGGTCCACGCCGATCTTGCCCGGCACGCCGCCTTCCACCGATACCTGCTTGCCCGGCACCATCACGGTACGGCCGATCAGCGCGGCCGAGTCCATGGCGCGGCTGGCGCTGACCTGCGACAGCAGCTGCGACAGCGTCGCGTTCATGGTCTGCATGCCGCTGACCGTGCTGATCTGCGCCAGCTGCGAGGTCAGCTGCGCGTTGTCCATCGGGTTGAGCGGATCCTGGTTGTTCATCTGCGTGACGAGCATGGTCAGGAAGTTGTTCTGCAGCTCGGACGCGCTGGCGCTGCCGCTCTTGAGCGCATCGTTGATGCCTTGCGTGTTGCTGCCTACCGGTGGGGTGGTGGTCATGTCAGTTGGTTGTGTGCGAGGTGCGGATGGAGCCGTTGCCGTGACGGGCCGGTGCGTCTTACTGGCCGATCGTCAGCGTCTTGAGCATCATGTTCTTGGCGGTGTTGAGCACTTCCACGTTGGCCTGGTACGAGCGCGAGGCAGAGATCATGTTGACCATCTCCTCCACCGGGTTGACGTTGGGCATCACCACATAGCCCTGCGCATTGGCCATCGGATGCGTGGGGTTGTGCACCATGCGCGGGGGCGACGGATCCTCGCTCACGCCCTGCACCTGCACGCCGCCGATATCGGTCTGGCCCGGCGTGGGCGCCATGCCGAACACCACCTGCTTGGCGCGGTAGGCCTGCCCGTCGGGGCTGACCACGCTGTCGGCGTTGGCCAGGTTGGACGCGGTCACGTTCATGCGCTGCGACTGCGCGGCCATGGCCGAGCCCGCGACGTCGAAGATGTTCATTGCCGGCATGGGTTCGCTCCGCCGTTACTGCTGGATCGCGGCCAGCATGGTCTTGATCTTGGAATTCATCACCGTCAGGCCGGATTCGAAATGCACGGCGTTGTCGGCAAAGGCCACGCGTTCGGTGTCCATTTCCACGGTGTTGCCGTCCACGCTGGACTGCAGCGGGATGCGGTAGGCCAGGTCGAATTCCTCGCGCCCTGGCGCCTGCGCGGGCAGGTGGCGCACCGAGGTGGTCGACAGCGACACGCCCTCGTTGCGGTGGCCGCGCTCCACGGTCTGCGCCAGCGTGCTGGAGAAATCAAAGTCGCGCGCCTTGTAGCCGGGCGTGTCCGCGTGCGCGATGTTCGAGGCAATCACCGACTGCCGCTGGTTGCGCAGGCTCAGCGCTTCCTGCTGGAAACGTAGCGCCGCATCAAGTCTGTCAATCATCTGGCATCTCCCCTGCTGGGCCAGCGCTCCCGCAATCGGAGCGCACGTAGCTTCTTCAGGGTTGGCATCTTAGGCGGGGAGCTGTCACGCCAATCGGATGAATAAGGACGGGAAATCCGCGCATTTCGGCCCGCCCGCGCGCGGGGCGCTGCCTACAATGGGCCCCGATGACAGATGTATACGGCGCGCGCAGCCAGTCACGGGGCCGCGCGCCGTCCTTGCCGGGAAGTCCAGATGACACAGCATTGCCGCAACGCGCGCCGCCTGGCGCAAGCCGCTCTTGGCGCTTGCCTGCTGGGCGCTTGCCTGTTTGGCCGCGCCGGCGCCGCGCCGGCGCAGATCACGCCGGTAGCCATGCAGGCGCCGGCCGCGCACGGTGCCGGCACCCCCGCCCACGCCGCGGCCAACCCCTTTACCGAAGACCCCGCGCGCATGGCGGTCGAACGCTTCCTGCAGCAGCAGACCGCCGGGCTGCCGGGCAAGGTCAGCGTGCAGGTAGCGCCGCCGTCAGGCGGGCGGGCGCCCGAATGCATCGCGCCCGATCCCTTCCTGCCCGCCGGCGCTTCGCCGTGGGGGCGCGTTTCGGTAGGCGTGCGCTGCGGTGGCGAGCGGCCCTGGGTGCGCTATATGCAGGCGCGCGTGTCGGTGCTGACCGACTATTACGTGGCCGCGCGCGCGCTCGGCGCGGGCGAGCCGGTCGGCCAGGCCGATATTGAAGTCCGCCAGGGCGACCTGGGCGCGCTGCCGCGCGCGGTGATCACCGACCCGGCGCAGCTTGCCGGGGCCGTCACCGCCAACCGGATCGCCGCCGGCTCGCCGCTGCGCACCGACCTGCTGCGCAAGGCCATCGCCGTGCGCCAGGGGCAGACCGTCACCGTGGCGGTCGAGGGCGATGCCTTCCAGATCACCAGCGAAGGCAAGGTGCTGGCCGACGCCGCCACCGGCAATACCGTGCAGGTCCGGCTGCGCAACGGCCAGGTGGTCAATGGCCTGGTCCGCAGCGGCGACACCGTCGTGCTGCAATGACAATGCGCCAAGTGCTGTAACCGTGGCTGAGATGACTGGAATTCCGGGGCCAGCGGCGTGCGAAAATGCCGCCGCAGCCGCCGTGCAGCGAATCCGGGCCAGGCGCCCTAAAGAATTCGCCGGCGCGTCCGTAATGCCATAGGAAACCAGCAAGGATCGCCCCGTGAAGATCAACCACTCCACCTCGTCCCGGCCCGCCGACGCCGCCGCAGCCGACGCCGCCCGGCCCCAGGCCGCCCCGGCCGCCGCCGCCGACGCCACTGATGCCGCGCCGTCCGCCGGCCTGAGCGTCAGCCCGCTGGCCGCGCAGGTGCGCGACATCAGCGCCCGCCTGGCCCAGCCGGCTGACGACGATATCGATACCGCCAAGGTCGAAGAGATCCGCCAGGCCATCGCCGAAGGCCGGATCAAGATCGACCCGGGCAAGATTGCCGATGGCCTGCTCGCCACCCTGCGCGAGCTCGGCCAGGCCGACGCCAAATAGCCACCATGAGCCAGAGCCTGATCCAGTCCCTGCAGCGCGAAACCGAAGGCATCCAGGCCTTCGGCCAACTCCTCGCCGAAGAGCGCGACGCCCTCAAGCGGGGCGACTTCCAGTCCCTGAGCGGGCTGCTGACGCGCAAGGTAGAACTGGGCCAGGCCCTGTCCCGCCAGCTCAAGACCCGCGAAGCCCAGATGGGCGCGCTGGGCCTGCGCGCGGGCCCCGACGGCCAGCTGCTCGGCCGCCAGGTCGAACCGGCGGTGGCCGATGCCTGGCGCGGGCTGATCTTTGCGGCCCGCACCGCGCGTGACGCCAATGCGCTCAACGGGGCGGTTGTGGACGCCCATCTCGACTTCACCCGTGAAGCCATCCAGGCGCTGCGCCAGCATAGTGGCGGGGATGCGGGGTTGTATGGGAAGGATGGGAAGGCGGCGGCTGGGGTGGGTGGGGTTAGTTTGGCGGCTGGTTAAGATTCCGCCGCTATGCGCCTTCTACAGTGGCAATGGCGGGAGCCTTCACTTCGTTGATGCTGCCGCCCTGACCCCAACCCTTTCCCGCAGCGGGAGAGGGAGTACGCAATCTGAAATGGGAAAGCCCGAGGCAATAATATCGCTGCGGGTTTTCTCCCCTCTCCCGCTTGCGGGAGAGGGGCGGGGGTGAGGGCCGGCGCGTGCAATAGCGACAGCCTTCACTTCGTCGACGCTCCCGCCCTCACCCCAACCCTCTCCCGCAAGCGGGAGAGGGAGTACACAAGCGGGAATGGGGAAGCCCCGAGGCGTTGATGCTGCTGCGGGCTTTCTCCCCTCTCCCGCTTGCGGGAGAGGGGCCGGGGGAGAGGGCCAGCGGTGGCAATAGCGATGGCCTTCACTTCGTCGATACTCCCGCCCTCACCCCAACCCTCTCCCGCAAGCGGGAGAGGGAGTACACAAGTGGAAATTTGGAAGGCTCGAGGCAATGATGCCGCTGCGGGTTTTCTCCCCTCTCCCGCTTGCGGGAGAGGGGCGGGGGTGAGGGCCAGCGGTGGCAATCGCGACGGCCTTCACTTCGTTGATATTCCCGCCCTCACCCCAACCCTCTCCCGCAAGCGGGAGAGGGAGTACACAAGCGGGAATTGGAAGGCTCGATTGAAAGTCGCGTGTGCCCGACGCGGCAAGGCCCTACCTGAACCCCACCACCACCTCATTACTTCGCCCCTGCAACACCGGCACCAGACTCCCCTGCCCCGGCACCCGGAACGCGTACACAAACCCCTTGGTGGCATCGTCGCCCAAGAACGCATCGGTCTTGCCCTCAGCCTGCGGCAGCAGCACGCAGCGCTGGGCATTGCACAGGTAGGCCTGCAGTTCCTGCGGCGGCGTCTTGGCAAAGCTGTAGCGCCAGCGCACCGAGGTAATCACCCCTTCTGATTGCGGCAACACGCCGGTGGGCAAGATCGGCGGCGACACCGCGCGCTGGCCGCGGCCGTACAGGGCCGGGCCGTTGACCGAGCCGGTCCAGGCATGACGGGTGCCTGCATCGAACGCGGCCCACGCGCATGCCGAGATGGCTGCCAGCAGGCAGCAGGCGCCACGGGCGACGCGCGCCTTCCCCGGCATTACAGCAGGCCGCGCAACTGGTTGCGCAGCCGGTTGATGGCCTGGCCGCGGATCTGGCATACGCGCGACTCGGTCACGTCGAGCACTGCGCCGATTTCGCGCAGGTTCAGTTCCTGGTCATAGCACAGCGACAGCACCAGCTTTTCGCGCTCGGGCAGGCGTTCGATGGCGCGCACCAGCGCCTCGCGCATGCCGCTTTCCATCAGCACGGTGAGCGGGTTGCCGTCATCGCTGCCGCCGAGGTGGCGGTCCAGGAAGTCTTCCTCCCCGGAGCGCTCGAAGTCTTCATAGTGCAGCAACTGGCAGCCATAGACCTCGTTGAGCAGCAGCTGGTATTCGTCCAGCGGCATCTCCATGGCCTCGGCCACTTCGGAGTCGATGGGCGTGCGGCCGAGCTTCTGTTCCAGGTTGCGCTGGGTGCGTTCGATGCGGCGGGTGAACTGGCGCAGGCTGCGCGATTGCCAGTCGTTGGCGCGCACTTCGTCGAGCATGGCGCCGCGGATGCGCTGGCTGGCGTAGGTCTCGAAGCGCGCGCCGTGGGTGTCTTCATAGCGCTTGGCGGCGTCGAGCAGGCCGATCATGCCGGCCTGGATCAGGTCGTCGATCTGCACGCTGGCGGGCAGCCTGGCGGCGAGCTGCAGCGCGATGCGCCGCACCAGCTGGGCGTGCGCCTTGACCACATCGGCCTGTTCGAGCTTTCCCTGGATCGTGTACATGGTGCAATTCTCGTGACTGCTGGATGGCTGGACCGGCGCGCTTTTGCGTGCCGGCTGGCTCAGGGTGTGGTGGTTTCGGGTGGCATGGCTGGCAGGCTCAGGCCATGGCGGGCGCAGCTGCTGGCGCGGCGGCATCCGCGCGCAGCGGCCAGGCGCCGATGCCTCCGGCGCTGCGGCGCAGGGCCGCGGTGGCCGGTGCCGCCGGGAAGGCCTCGACCACGCAGCGGCCCAGCTGCGCGGCGCGCGCCACCAGCGGGTCGGCCGGCAGCCAGCCCGCGCACAGCACTTCGACGCCGAGGTACTGGCTGGCGGTGCGCGCCAGGTTGCGCAGGATGGCCTGCACCGTGGCTTCGCTGGCCGCCAGGTTGACGATCAGGTGGAACTGGCGCCACGCATACAGGTGGTGCAGCCGCTTGATGCACGCGTAGGCGGCGGTGATCGACGCCAGCTCCGGACGCATCACCACCAGCACGTTGTGCGCAGCGCCCGCAAGCGGCGACAGCGCGCCGTCGGCATCGAGGCCGGCATCAACGAGCACGCTGCGAAAATCGTTCGTCGCCGCCGTCGGCAAGGCAGCACCCGGCACCGGCCGGCCCGCCGGCACCACCGACAGCACACCTTGCGGGCTCACACCCGCCGCAGCCTCCAGCGACAGCCGGCCCGCGTGAACGTCAGCCAGCGTGCCCACCGGCCTGGCGCCGGACAAGCGCGTGGCACGGGCGTTGGCGTCTTCGTCTACCAGCAGCACGCGCTCGCCCTGCATCGCCAGCGCATGCGATAGACCCAGCGCCACGGTGGTGGCACCGGCGCCGCGTTCGCTGGCGAGCACGGCGATGCGGCGCGTGGTGCGCGGCGCCAGCATCCGGCGCAGGCTCTCGGCCTGATCCATGGCGAGGGAACTCACTGCACGGCCTCCGCGGTAGCGGCAGGCGCTGCGGCGCCGCGGCCCGGATAGTTTTCCAGCACGTCGAGCAGGGCCAGCATGCGGCCCATGCCTTCATTGAGCACGGTGCCCGGCACCGGCGCGCCCGGGCGCACCGCTCGGCCGGCCAGGCGCGCCAGGAACGCGGGCGCGGCCGCGGTCGGCGCGTGTTCCAGGCGCAGCACCGACATGCCCAGCTGCAGCGCGGCCACGGCGGCGCCGGCGGCATCGTGCGCATCCTGCGCGAAATGGTCGATGGCATGGCGCAGCGTGCGCAGGCCGGCCTCGGCCGCATCGGTCCACAGCGCCCAGCGCGCCACCTGCGCGGCATCCTGCGCCAGGGCCGGATCGCACAGCAGGTAGCGCGTATCGAGCAGCTCGCCGGTGGCGCGGTCGGCCAGGCGGGCCACCACCAGGCAGGCGTCGATGCCGCCGTCGGGCGTGCCCTTGCCGCGCACCGGGCTGTCCGGCACGCGCACGTCGGCAGTTGCCAGCCAGCGCACGGCATCGCGCTCGCGCACGGTGTCTTCGCCGACGGCGTGGAAGGTCAGCGTGTCCGCCAGCGCATCGAGCTTCCACGCGGCGCCGGCGCTGACCACGCGCGCGGTCTTGCGCGCGCTGGCCACCCAGCGCTCGCCGGCCTGCTGCCAGCGCGCCAGCGTGGCGGCGGACGGCATCGCCTCGAGCAGATTGACGACCTTGCGCGCGGCGCTCATCGCGGCGCGCAGGTTGGCGGCATCGGATTCGGCTTCGCCCAGCGGCTGGCCGGCACGGCCAGTGGGGGTGACGGCTGCCGCCAGCGGCATGCCGTTGCGGTCGGCCAGCCACAGCGTGTGCTGCGTCGGCTGGGGCGAACGGCGTCCGGGCACGGCCACCTGCAGCGTGGCGGCAACGGCCAGCACGTACTGCTCGCACTGGCGCGTCACATCCCGGCACACGGCTTCGCGCACCTGCTGCGACATGGCGCGCAGGGCGGGCGCGCCGGCGCTGCGCTGTTGCCACAGCGAGCGCGCCAGGTCGAAGCCCAGGCCCGCGCCATTGAGTTCGGCCACGCACTGGCCCAGCGCGTCGGCGCTGTCGGTCAGCGAGCGCAGCACGTCGGTGGCGCCACCGCGCGCAGTTGTCTCTTCCCCCGCACCAGCGGCGGCACGGCGCGCGGCATCGGCATCGGCAAACACCGAGCCGCGGCGCGGCGTCAGGAAGGCGCGCTCCACCAGCGCGGTGCTGCTGGCCAGTTCCAGGTGCTCGGGCACGCGCTGCCCGGTGGAGGCATAGAAGACAGGCAATCGGTGGCGGATCACCACGTCCAGCACCGATCCCAGGTGGGTCGCTTCGTCCAGCTTGCTGATGATGCAGCCGTCGATGCCGCCGCCATCCGGCGCGGCGTCATGGCGGTAGGCATGCACCACTTCATTGAGGGTGTCGCCGTGGCTGGCGCCGTTGAGCAGCAGCACGCGCTGCACCGGCGCGGGCACGCCGGCCAGCATGGCGATCTGCTCCGACAGGCTGCGGTCACGCTGGCTCATGCCGACGGTGTCGATGATCACCAGGTGCTTGTCCTTCATCGCCGCCAGCGCAAAGCGCAGGTCGGCGGCGTCCTTGACCGCATGCACCGGCACGCCCAGGATGTCGCCATAGATGCGCAGCTGCTCATGGGCACCGATACGGAAGCTGTCGGTAGTCAGCAGCGCCAGCTTGTCGGCGCCGTGGCGCAGCACGAAGCGCGCCGCCAGCTTGGCCGTGGTGGTGGTCTTGCCCACGCCGGTGGGGCCCACCAGCGCCAGCACGCCGCCTTGCGCGAACAGGTGGTCTTCGTCGGCCAGCACCGGCAGCTTGCTGGCCAGCTCCGCGCGGATCCAGCCCATCGCCGCGGGCCGGTCATAGCCCAGCGGCAGCCGCGCCAGCAGCGTGCGCGCCAGTTGCCCGGAAAAGCCCGCGCCCACCAGCCATTCGAACAGCGATTCGCGCAGCGGATCGCTCGCGGCCACACCGTGCGCCGCCGCGCTCGGGGCTACGCCCGGGGCCGCGCTGATGCCGGCCAGCTGGCGCTCCAGCATCGCCCGCATCGATTGCAGCTCGCCGCGCAGGTCGCCGATGGCGGCAGGCTCGGCCGCCGGTGCGGGCGGCACATACACCTGCGCCGTGGCGGACACGCTGCCCAGGTCCGTATCGCGCATGGCGACGATCTCCACGCCGCCCTCGACGGTGCGGTTGGACAGCACCACGGCATCGGGGCCCATGGCTTCGCGCACCTGGCGCATGGCTTCGCGGCCGTTGGCCGCGACAAACTTGGCTACGCTCATCTATGGCTCCTCACGCGCCGATCATGGCGGTGATGCGGATATTGCGGTTGTCGGGCACCTCGGCGTGCGACAGCACCCGCAGCTGCGGCATGGTGCGGCGCAGGAAGCGCGCCATCAGCGGACGCAGCTGCGACGGCACCAGCAGCACCGGGTCCATGCCCATCTGTTCCTGGCGCGTGACCGCGCCCTGGGTCTGCTGCAGCAGCGCGTCGGCCAGGCCTGGCTCGATGCCGCCGCCGTTGGTCAGCGCCTGCGACAGCACGCGCTCCAGGCCGGCATCGAGGCCGATCACCTGCAGGTCGGCATTGTTCGGGAACAGCTGCTGCGTGATGGCGCGGCCCAGCGCCACGCGCACCATCGCGGTCAGCTCGTTCGGATCGCTGATCTTGGGCGCGTGCTCGGCCACCACATCGAGGATGGTGCGCATGTCGCGGATCGGCACGCCTTCGTCCAGCAGGTTCTGCAGGATCTTCTGCAGCGCAGTCAGCGAAATCGTCTTCGGCACCAGGTCTTCGGTCAGCTTGGGCGAATCCTTGGCGATGCGGTCCAGCAGCGCCTGCACTTCCTGGCGGCCCAGCAGCTCGGCCGCGTGCATGTGGATCAGGTGGTTCAGGTGCGTGGCCACCACCGTGCTGGCGTCGACCACCGTGTAGCCGTAGGCCTGCGCCTGCTCCTTGATGCCGGCATCGATCCACACCGCCGGCAAGCCGAAGGCCGGATCGCGCGTGGCGGCGCCCGGCAGCGTGCCGCTGACCTGTCCGGGGTTGATCGCCATCCACTGGCCCGGCATGGCTTCGCCGCGGCCGATCTCCACGCCCTTGAGCGTGATGCGGTAGGCGTTGGGCTTCAGTTCCAGGTTGTCGCGGATATGCACCACCGGCACCAGGAAGCCGATTTCCTGCGCCACCTTCTTGCGGATGCTCTTGATGCGGCCCAGCAGCTCGCCGTCCTGCGCGCGGTCCACCAGCGTGATCAGGCGGTAGCCCACTTCCATGCCGAGCGGGTCCACCAGCGTGACGTCGTCCCAGCTGGCTTCAGTCGATTCCTGCGCGACCGCCGGCGTACGCTCTTCACGCTGTTTGGTCTGCGCCTGCGTGGCCGCGCGGCGCGCGACATAACGGCCCATCCACACCAGCGTGCCCGCCAGCAGCAGGAAGGCAAAGTGCGGCATGCCCGGGATGATGCCCATCAGGCCGATGATGCCCGCGGTCAGGTACAGCACGCGCGGGTTGGCAAAGAGCTGGCCGGTGAGCTGCTCGCCCACGTCCTGCTCGTTCGACACGCGCGAGACGATCACGCCGGCGGCGGTGGAGATCACCAGCGCCGGAATCTGCGCCACCAGGCCATCGCCGATGGTCAGCAGCGTGTAGTTGTGCACGGCGGTGCCGAAGTCCAGGTCATGCTGGACCATGCCCACCACCATGCCCGCGGCCACGTTGATAAACATGATCAGCAGGCCCGCCACGGCATCGCCGCGCACGAACTTGCTGGCACCGTCCATGGCGCCGTAGAAGTCGGATTCCTGCGCCACTTCGGCGCGGCGCTTCTTGGCGGCGGCTTCGTCGATCAGGCCGGCGTTCAGGTCGGCGTCGATCGACATCTGCTTGCCCGGCATCGAGTCCAGCATGAAGCGCGCGCCGACTTCGGCGATACGCCCCGCACCCTTGGTGATCACCATGAAGTTGATCACCACCAGGATGGCGAACACCACGATGCCCACGGCAAAGTTGCCGCCCACCAGGAAGTGGCCGAAGGCCTCCACCACCTTGCCGGCCGCGTCCGGGCCGGTATGCCCTTCCAGCAGCACCACGCGCGTGGACGCCACGTTCAGCGACAGCCGCAGCAGCGTGGTGAACAGCAGCACCGCCGGGAACGCCGCAAAATCCAGCGGCTTCTGCGTGTACATGCTGACCAGCAGCACCATGATCGCCAGCGCGATATTGAAGGTGAACAGCAGGTCCAGCACAAAGGGCGGCAGCGGCAGGATCATCATCCCCAGGATCATGATGATCAGCAGCGGCCCGGTCATGGCCTTGAGCTGGCCGGCCGAGCGCAGGCCGGGCAGGTTGAGCAGGTTGCTTAGTGCGTTCATTCGCGCATTTCCGGTACGGCGAGTTCATCGGGCACCTGCAGGTCCGCCGGCGCCTGCGGCTGCGGCCCCTGCGAGTAGTGCCAGTGCTTCAGTTGATAGACCCAGGCCAGCACTTCGGCCACGGCGGTATAGAGGCCGGCCGGGATTTCCTGGCCCAGCTCCACATGGCGGTGCAGCGCGCGCGCCAGCGGCGGCGCCGACATCAGCGGCACGCGGTGCTCCGCGGCCAGCGCGCGGATGCGCGCGGCAACATCGCCGGTGCCCTTGGCCACCACGCGCGGCGCGCCCATGCGCCCTTCCTCATAGCGCAGCGCCACCGCAAAGTGCGTGGGGTTGGTCACCACCACATCGGCCTTGGGCACCTCGGTCATCATGCGGCGGCGTGCCATGGCGCGCTGCTGCTGACGGATGCGGTTCTTGATATGGGGATCGCCCTCGCTCTCCTTGAATTCCTGCTTGACCTCTTCCTTGGTCATGCGCAGCTTCTTGAAGAACTCCCAGTACTGCCACGGCACGTCGATGGCCGCCACCACCAGCAGCGACAGCGACACCACCAGGCAGCAGAACATCACCAGGTCCACCATGTGCAGCAGCGCCTCCTGCACCGGCGCATTCATCAGCGCGATGGCCTCGGGCAAGCGCCGCCACAGCACCCACGCGCCGACCGCGCCCACCAGCAGCGACTTGGCCACCGCCTTGAGCAGCTCCACCAGCGAGTGCGCGGAGAACATCCGCCCCAGCCCCGCCAGCGGCGACAGGCGCGAAAACTGCGGCGCGAACGACTTGGCCGAGAACACCCAGCCGCCCAGCAGCAGCGGCGCGGCCAGCGCGGCCACGCCGAACAGCAGCAGCAACGGCAGGAAGGCCAGCAGGCTGTCCCACACCATCAGCGCAAAGCGCGACAGCATGCGAGACGGATCGAAAGCCGTGGCTCGCTCGAAGCGCAGCGCGCCCTGCATCACCTGGTTCAGGCTGCGGCCTAGGTGGCCGCCAAGCGTCCACAGGCCGGTGACGCCGGCAATCAGCATGACGAACGTGGCCAGCTCGCGCGAACGCACCACCTGCCCCTCCTCGCGCGCCTTTTCCAGGCGCCGGGGTGAGGCGGGTTCGGTTTTCTCGAGATCGCTTTCTTCGGACATCCACGCTCCGTGCGAAGCGGCCAGCCGCTATTCGTCAGCGGGGATTATCGAAGCGCGGGGGTGTTCCCATTCGCGCGAAAAGGCGGGGGAATTGGGTGCTGTTTGGGATATGGGGGACGCATCAGGTTAACGGCGGGCCGCCCGAGAGTCTTTAGAGGAAAAGTGACGAAGCCGCCGACCGAAGGGCTCTTGGAGCAGCTTCTGCCCGCTGACTGAAAGAGCGTTTCACATCGTGGGATTTTCGTCGCTGGCAGCGCCGCGCCGGGTTTCGTTCTGCGAAAAAACATTCCGCATCATGAAAATTGATGCCTAACCCATTGAAATTTAAGGGCAAACAAAGTCTTATGTCTTATATAAGACTAGGCCGCAACCGAGCCAGATCCCCCTACAATAAGTCCACGCTGTTTGCTTCGACCCACGGTCGGCACGCCAAACGATTTTTCTCAAACGCGCCTTATCTTAGGAAACTGACATGGCCCAGTATCAAGACGACATCAAGGCAGTGGCTGCTTTGAAAGAAACCCAGGGCAGCGCCTGGAACGCCATCAACCCCGAGTACGCTGCCCGCATGCGCGCGCAGAACAAGTTCAAGACGGGCCTGGACATCGCCAAGTACACCGCCAAGATCATGCGCGCCGACATGGCCGCCTACGATGCGGACCCGTCGAAGTACACCCAGTCGCTGGGCTGCTGGCACGGTTTTATCGGCCAGCAGAAGATGATTTCCATCAAGAAGCACTTCAACAGCACCGAACGCCGCTACCTGTACCTGTCCGGCTGGATGGTCGCCGCGCTGCGCTCCGAGTTCGGCCCGCTGCCGGACCAGTCGATGCACGAGAAGACTTCGGTCAGCGCGCTGATCCGCGAGCTGTACACCTTCCTGCGCCAGGCCGACGCCCGTGAACTGGGCGGCCTGTTCCGCCAGCTCGACGCCGCCACCGGTGCCGAAAAGGCCGCGATCCAGCAAAAGATCGACAACCACGTCACCCACGTCGTGCCCATCATCGCCGACATCGACGCCGGTTTCGGCAACGCCGAAGCGACCTACCTGCTGGCCAAGCAATTCATCGAAGCCGGCGCCTGCTGCATCCAGATCGAAAACCAGGTCTCCGACGAGAAGCAGTGCGGCCACCAGGACGGCAAGGTCACCGTGCCGCATGAGGACTTCCTGGCCAAGATCCGCGCCATCCGCTACGCCTTCCTGGAACTGGGCGTTGACGACGGCATCATCGTCGCCCGCACCGACTCGCTGGGCGCCGGCCTGACCAAGCAGATCGCCGTGACCACCAAGCCGGGCGACCTGGGCGACCAATACAACTCGTTCCTGGATTGCGAAGAACTGTCGGCCGACCAACTGGGCAATGGCGACGTCATCATCAAGCGCGACGGCAAGCTGCTGCGTCCGAAGCGCCTGCCCAGCAACCTGTTCCAGTTCCGCGCCGGCACGGGTGAAGCCCGCTGCGTGCTGGACTGCGTGACCGCGCTGCAGAACGGCGCCGACCTGCTGTGGATCGAAACCGAAAAGCCGCATATCGCCCAGATCGCCGGCATGGTCAACGAAATCCGCAAGGTCATCCCGAACGCCAAGCTGGTGTACAACAACAGCCCTTCGTTCAACTGGACCCTGAATTTCCGCCAGCAAGCGTATGACGCGATGAAGGAAGCGGGCAAGGATGTGTCGGCCTACGACCGTGCCCAGCTGATGAGCGTGGAATATGACGACAGCGAACTGGCCAAGCTGGCCGACGAGAAGATCCGCACCTTCCAGGCCGACGCGTCGCGTGAAGCTGGGATCTTCCACCATCTGATCACGCTGCCGACGTACCACACTGCTGCGCTGTCGACGGACAACCTGGCCAAGGAATACTTCGGTGATCAGGGCATGCTGGGTTATGTGGCTGGCGTGCAGCGCAAGGAAATCCGCCAGGGCATCGCTTGTGTCAAGCACCAGAATATGTCCGGGTCGGATATTGGTGATGACCACAAGGAATACTTCAGCGGCGAAGCTGCGCTGAAGGCGGCGGGCAAGGACAACACCATGAATCAGTTCTGATTCCTGGAATAGCCAAGCCAGACGTCAACCCGCACTGGGCTGCTCTGCGGATTTGGGCGGTTCAGTAGGCTGGGCCTGAGGGGCTGAGTTCTGTATTGCACAGGACTCAGCCCTTTTTGCTTGGTCGCGGCGACGCGCTTTTCATTCGTGCGCCTGGCCCCGAATTCCCTCAGACATAGAGCCCGCTGCCCTGTCTCTCACTCGCAACGCTGGCTTTCCCTCTAACTGAGAATGAGTTACATTTATCCAGCCCTTCCACAGCTTATCTCGCGAAGGTGAGCCTGACTTCGCATCCATGCCGACACCGATGTTTTTCATGCCGACCCTGCCTGATGCCAAGGCCGGGAGCCTTCGCGGGCGGCCCGCAGCCGCTCCTTGCTCTGCCAAAGTCGCACGGTATGTGATGCCGGACTCATACGCAGCAAACCTTCAGCCGGGCATGGCGATGCCCGCGACGGCGCGCTGAGGCGCACGGCTGCCATGGCCGCTGCCGAACCCGTCGTCAGCGCACAGGTTTGCGCGCTCTACCACGATCACCATGGCTGGCTGCAAGGCTGGTTGCGGCGCAAGCTGGGCAATGCGTGCGATGCGGCCGACCTTGCGCAGGATGTGTTCCTGCGGTTGCTGAACCGCGACCAAGTTCCGATTCGCGAACCACGCCTGTACCTGGGCCGCATTGCCGACGGGCTGGTCATCGATCATTGGCGCCGGCGCGCCCTGGAGCGCGCCTGGCTGGAAACCCTGGCGCAACTCCCCGAGGCGCACGCGCCCTCGCCGGAAAGCCGCCTTGCCTTCCTGCAGACGCTGATCGAGATCGACCGCTTGCTGGATGCGCTCAAGCCCAGGGTGCGCAGCGCATTCCTGTGGGCCCAGCTCGAAGGACTGACCTGCCCGCAAATCGCCGAACGGCTGGGCGTGTCGCTGTCGACCGCCGAACGCTATGTCGGCACGGCGCTGCGGCACTGCTATACCGTGCGCTTCGGTGACTGACGCCGCGGCGCGCGGTGCGCCAGACCCTGCTTCGCCACCGTCGATTCCATCCGATATTGTCGACCAGGCCGTGCAATGGGCGGTGCGGCTCCAGTTCAGCCAGGCTGACGCAGGCGCGCGCGAGCGGTTCGCGCAATGGCTGCGGGCGGATTCGCGCCATGCGCTGGCGTGGCAGCGCATGCAGTCGCTGCGCGACGATTTCGCCAGCGTGCCGCCAAACCTGGCCCTGCCCACACTGCAAGCCGCGGACGCGCTGCGCAAGAGTGGCGCCGGCGGCCGCCGGAAAGCGCTCAAGACGCTGGCTTTCGGCGGGGTTTCCGTGCTGGCGGTGTCGGCGGCGAGCCAGTTCGCACCCTGGCAGCGCTGGCGCGCCGACGCCAGCACCGGCACCGGCGAGCAACGCACGCTGCGCCTGGAAGACGGCACCACGGTCGTGCTCAATACCGACACCGCGATAGATACCCGCTTCGATCCCGGCCATCGCGTGGTGGCATTGCGGCGCGGCGAGGTGTTGGTAACGACCGGCCACGACGCCCGCTTTGCCGCGCAGCCGTTCTGGGTGCAGACGCCGTTTGGCTCGCTGCGCGCGCTTGGCACGCGCTTTGTGGTGCGGATCGAAGCGGACCATGCGCGCGTCAGCGTGCAGGAAGGCGCGGTGGAGATGCACCCCGGCGGCGGTGCAGCCCGCGGGGTGGCAGAGCCGGGCACCACATGGACGATGTCGCGCACGCAAGCGGGACGGTCGGCCGCGCCGCCAATCGCCGCGGACGGGTGGGCGGACGGCGTGATCGCCGGCAATGACATGCGCCTGGCCGATGTGCTGGCGGAACTGGAGCGCTACCGCACCGGCCGCATCGCCTGCGATCCGCGCGTGGGCGACCTGCGCGTATCCGGCGCCTACCGGATTGCCGATACCGATCGCGCGCTGCGCTTCCTGGCCCATTCGCAGCCGATCCGGGTGTCGTATCTCACCCGATTCTGGGTCATGGTGGGGCCGGCAGAGGGTCACTGACCCTGGCTGAGACCTTGTCGCGCACCTGCCAGAAAAATTTTTCAGAAAAAGTGAGGGGATCCGGATTCTCGTCCGGCTTTACAGGCAGTAACGCAACTCAACTTACTGCCGGAACCGAGAATCATGCCTGCCAACGACCTTCAGCCCGCCCTTCCCGCGCTCAGCCCGATGACGGCTGCCTTGCGATCCGCGTTGTTCTGCCTTGCCGTCGGGGCAACCGGGGCATCGCCGGCATTGCGGGCGCAAACCGCAACGGCGGAACCGCAGGCCCCCACCACCGCCACCACCGCCGCCACCTTGCCGGCCGTGACCGTGACGGCTGCCGCCGAGCCCTCGGGCGAACTGCCCCAGCCCTATGCCGGCGGCCAGACCGCGCGTGGCGGGCGACTCGGCCTGCTCGGCAACCGTGACGTCATGGACACGCCGTTCGCCACCACCAACTACACCGCCCAGCGCCTCGAAGACCAGCAGGCCGTGACGCTGGCCGAGGTACTGGGCAGCGACCCGTCGACACGCTTCACGGGCCAGATCGGCGGCGTGACGGACTCGTTCATGATCCGCGGCTTCCCGATCAACGAAGGCAACCTGTCAGAAGTAGCATTCGACGGCGTCTATGGCGTGTCGCCGAACTACCATCTGTTCACCGAGTACATCGAACGCGTGGAGGTGCTCAAGGGCCCGGCGGCGATGCTCTACGGCATGTCGCCGAACAGCGGCGTGGGCGGCGTGGTCAATCTCGTGCCCAAGCGTGCCGGCGCCACGGACCTTACCCGCTTCACACTGGACTACACCTCGGATGCCCAGGTCGGCGGCGCCGTCGACCTGAGCCGCCGCTTCGGTGAAGGCAAGGAATGGGGCATCCGCTTCAACGGCCTGCACCGCCAGGGGCCGACGCCGCTGGACAATCAGAAGTCGCGGGCCGAAGTGGCCGCGCTGTCGCTGGACTACCGCGGCGAGCGCTTGCGCGCCTCGCTCGACCTCATCGAGCAGTACCAATGGACCGATGCGCCCACGCGCCCGTTCCTGGTCGCCAGCGGCGTGCAGGCGCCCGCAGCGCCGGATGGCCGCCGCAACGTGTCGCAGCCCTGGGGCTGGTGGAAGTCGAATGACATCTCCACGCTGCTGCGTGTGGAATATGACGTCGCCGACAACGTGACCGTGTTTGCCGACGCCGGCGGCACCCGTTCCGACGTCGCGCGCCTGTCCGACCAGACCCCAACGATCCTCAATGCCGCCGGCGATACCTCGTCGGCCATGCAGCGCTGGCGCTTCCAGATCAACCGCGCGTCGTTCGATACCGGCGTGCGCGCCAAGTTCGATACGGGCCCGGTGCGTCATGCGCTGGCGCTGCAGGCCAACCTGTACTCGGACCGCATTGCCAATGCCAACGTGTCCGGCACCCCGGTGCAATCGAATATCTACGCGCCGGTGGCAAGGCCGGAACAGTCCATCGCGGCGCCCCGGTTCGTGCCGAAGGTGTCGGACTCCACGCTGTCCGGCGTGGCGCTGATCGATACGCTGAGCGCGATGGATGACCGCGTCGCCCTGACGCTGGGGCTGCGCTACCAGAACGTGGAGTCGAACAACTACGTCGCGGCCACCGGCGCGAAGTCGGCCGCTTACGAGGAAAGTGCCGTCACGCCGCTGGCTGGCATCGTGTTCAAGCCGTGGCGCAACGTGTCGTTCTACGCCAACTACGTGGAAGGCCTGAGCAAGGGCGATATCGCGCCGGCCACGGCTTCGAACGCCGGGCAGGTGTTCGCACCGTACAAGACCAAGCAGCAGGAGGTTGGCGTAAAGATCGACAGCGGAGCGCTGATCGCCACGCTGGCAGCATTCCGCATGACCAAGCCGAGCGGCCAGCTCTACGGCACGGCTTATGCCGTCGACAGCGAGCAGCGCAACCAGGGCCTGGAACTGACGGTGTCGGGCGAAGTGCTCAAGCGCGTGCGCCTGCTGGGCGGCGTAACGCTGCTGGACGCCGAGCTGACCAAGACCAACAGCGCTGCCACGCAGGGCAATCGTCCGGTTGGCGTGCCCAACGTCATGGCCAACCTCGGCGCCGAGTGGGACCTGCCGTGGTTGCAGGGCCTGACGCTGACGGGCGCCGTCAACTATACCGGCAAGGCCTATGTGAACCAGGCCAATACGCAGTCGGTGCCGGCCTGGACCACCTTTGACTTCGGCGCGCGCTATCGCACCAGGGTGGCGGGCAAGGCCACCACCTTCCGCGCCAGCGTGATCAATGCGTTCGACCGCCGCTACTGGTCGGGCGTGGCATCGTTCGGCACGGTATCGCTCGGTGCGCCGCGCACCGTCCTGGCGTCGATGACGGTGGACTTCTGATGCGAGGGCCATGACCGCGAGCTGCCGTGCGACCCTGTTGTCGGTCATCGTCGCGCTGGCGCTCGCGGTGGCGGCGCTGGTGCCCGAGGCTGCGGCCCAGGCGCCGGCAAATGCGTCGGCACATGCGCCGGCACATGCGCCGCCATCCGACAGCCGCGAGTATGCGATCGCCGCGGGCCCGCTGGGTCCTGCGCTGATCCGCTTCGCACAAGTCTCGGGCATCGACCTCGCCTACGACGCCACGATGGTCGGCCGCCTGCACGGCCCGGGATTGCGTGGTCGCTACACCGTTGCGGACGGCCTGCGGACATTGCTGGCTGGCAGCGGCCTGGAAGCCGTGGCCCTGCCCGACGGCGGGTATCAGGTACGCAGGCGTGACGGAGTGCTGGCCGGGAAACCCGAGGCGGTGCAGATCCTGCCTACCGTCACCGTGTCCGGCTCCATGCCGGGTGAGCCTCCTGCCGCGGCCCCAGGCGGCCAGCTGGCACGCGGGACGCGCCTGGGGCTACTGGGCAATACCGACCTCATGGACGCGCCACTGAGCACGGTCGGCTACACGGCCCAGGCGATACAGAATCAGCAGGCGCGCACGGTCGGCGACATGATCGAGAGCGATGCGTCGGTACGGTCGGTCAGCAAGCCAGGCGGCATTCTCGACGCTTACACGATTCGCGGATTTCCCTTCAGCAACGGAAATTTTGGCGAAATCGCGTTCGATGGGGTGTACGGCGTGGCGTCGAACTATCGCGTGTCCACCGGCTACGTCGAACGCATCGAACTGATCAAAGGTCCCACGGCCGTGCTGACAGGGATGGCCCCCGGCGGCAGCGTTGGCGGCGGCATCAATATCGTGCCGAAACGCGCCACCGAATCGGATGCGACGCAGCTTGGCGCAGACTATGCATCGGCCGTGCAAGTCGGCGCATCGGTGGATCTGAGCCGCCGGTACGGGCCGCAGCAGGATTTCGGCGTGCGATTCAACGGCGGGTATCGCAGCGGCGGCACCGGCCTGGATCAGCAATCGCGCCGCGCCGGGGTGGGTGCGCTGGCGCTCGACTATCAAGGCAGCCGCTTGCGCGCGACGCTGGATGCGATCGTCCAGCGCGAATCCATCGCCGCGCCCTCGCGCTTGCTCCATATCGTGCCGGGCATCGGCGTTCCCGACGCGCCAGACGGCCATCGCAATATCTCGCAGTCGTGGGAGTCTTCCGGCATCAGCGATCATTCTGTATTGCTGCGTGCTGTCTACCGGTTCAGCGATCAACTGGAGGGGTTTATCCACGGCGGCGGCGGACGTACCCGCGTATCGCGGCTGTTTGCCATCGCACCCACCATCATCAATGAACGGGGCGATGTGACAGTCCTGGATACCAACTATCGCTTCAATGTCGCGCGTGCCAGCGCGGAGGCTGGGCTGCGGGGCACGTTCGACACGGGCCCGCTCAGGCACCGGGTCGGACTGGTGGTCAGCGGCTATCGCGATCAGCTCGAGCGCGGCCTGGTGAATGCCAGCGTGACATCGCTGACGAACATCTATGCACCGGTGACGCTTCCGCCGCAAGCGATCCCGGCACCGGACGATGTGCCCAAGATCTCGCAGACCACGCTTTCCGGCCTGGCACTGGTCGACACCCTGGCTGCCTGGGACAACCGGCTGCAGCTGACGCTGGGGGTACGCTACCAGCGCATCCGGTCAGACAATTTCAGCCCCGACGGCGCGACCACCGGCCGCTACGACCGGGGGGCCGTTACGCCCATGCTCGGGATCCTGGTCCAGCCGCGTGACAACATTTCCCTGTATGCCAATCGCATCGAGGGGCTCGGCAAGGGTGATACCGCACCCACGTCGGCAACCAATGCCGGCGAGGTGTTCGCGCCCTATCGCTCTGTCCAATACGAGGTGGGTGCCAAGGTGGAAATCAACCGCCTGATCGCCACCGCCAGCGCGTTCCAGATCACGAAGCCGGGCGGCGAAATGTCGGGAGGCGCGTTCGCGGTCAGCGGGGAACAACGGAATCGCGGCATCGAGCTGGGACTCTATGGCACACCCCTGCAAGGTGTTCGCGTCAACGCCAGCGCGATGTGGCTGGATGCCACGATCACCCGCAGCGCCGTCTCGCAGGGCAAGGTGCCTGTCGGCGTGCCATCGCTGCAAGGCAATCTGGGTGTCGAATGGGATATGGCGTGGCTGCCAGGCCTGACGCTGACCGGCGCCATGGCCTATACCGGTGGGCAGTACGTCGACGCAGCCAATACCCAGCACATTCCCGCCTGGACCCGCTTCGACATCGGCCTACGCTATCGCACCGGGCTTGGCCGGCATACGGCAACATTCCGGCTCAACGTGCGCAATGTGCTGAACCGGCGCGGCTGGGCTGCGGTCGATGCCTATGGTGGAATGGCGCCGGCCGATCCGCGGACGGTGCTGGCATCGGTAGTGGTGGATCTTTAGGCGGGGGTTTGTGTTTATGGGGCCACCCACCTGCTGTGGATCGCGTTGGCCATGCCGGCGATCTGGGCCTTGGATCCTGAATTTCCGCAAGCAAGCCTATGACGCGATGAAGGCCGCGGGCAAGGACGTGTCGACCTACGACCGCACCCAGCTGATGAGCGTCGAATACGACGACACCGAACTGGCCAAGCCGGGCGACGAGAAGGTTCGCACCTTCCAGGCTGATGCCTCGCGCGAAGCCGGCATCTTCCACCACCTGATCACGCTGCCGACGTACCACACCGCCGCTCTGTCGACGGAAAACCTGGCGAAGGAATACTTTGGCGACCAGAGCATGCTGGGTTATGTGGCTGGCGTGCAGCGCAAGGAAATCCGGCAGGGGATCGCTTGTGTCAAGCACCAGAATATTTCTGGGTCGAACATTGGGGATGATCACAAGGAGTACTTCAGCGGGGAAGCGGCGCTGAAGGCGGCAGGGAAGGACAACACTATGAATCAGTTTTGATTCTGGTGGGGCCTAAAGTAAGAACGCCAGTCCGTATGGGCTGGCGTTCTTCTTTTGAGCCTGGACGCCGTTGCTGATTATTCAAGGGGCAGGCCCTGCAATTGAGGAAGGACAGTTTGTTCCAGTTGCCCCTTTGGAAGGCACGTTGTACTTATGAATCATGCGCTTCGTGCGCTATGGCTCGAATGACCGCTTCATTCCGGTCAGTTAACTGCGCACCGCCAATCCCGTAATGGGCTGTAACGAGAAGCTTTTTCATTTGCCTGTGTACTTCGTAAAAAGTCTGGATACGTCCACCGCCATCAGTGCGGCCATATGACCACTTAGCAGTGTCAATAATGCGAAATGTGCCCATAACCGCATAAGCACACCCCCCATCTTGGTGGCGCAAAAAGCTTGTCCGTTGGTTACACTTATTTACATGACGTAACCCGACACTTACATCCTCCATGTCCTCGTTTGTGGCTACGTCATCACAGTGACGAGCGCATTCTCTCGCTGATGTTAGACCATTAAATCAATAGGTTTTGGAGAGGGGACTATGAAAGGATTTTTGAAGACTTTTGCTGCTGTCGCAGCAGGGTTCGCGACCCATGCCACCGATGCAGCGCCGTTACGAGCCCAGGCGCCAACCCATTCCGTTGATGCCTCGTCGACCGCTTCTATCGATGCTAAGACCCTAGAAGTCATCGCCGTAATAGATTCGACGGGAGACGCCTTCAACTTTGTGTTGAAGCGGGCAGCTGATGAGCAAGGGTCCCTGATGGCCTATCACCAATCGCACTCTTCGCATTCATCGCACCGTTCTCATTCGTCGCACTACTCCAGCCGCTATTAAATTAGAAAACTGCTTGAAGCCGACTCCCGCAAGGAGTCGGCTTTCAATGAGGTCGCCATGACGACACGCTTGGAATTGGATGCCGCAGTCTACAGTTTGGAAGCTGTACAGAAGGCAGCTTATAGGTTCATTGACCGTCTCACCATCCTCATCTCCCAAGGACAAGGCATAGTGATTTGTGAGCTTGATTTGGTCGTGGGCACCCAAATGCCCATAGGCGACGTCCTGGCCGACTTCAAACGTGAACTACTCGATCAGCAGCTCCGCTTGCAGATCAAACGAGAAACAGAGCCAGCCAGGAACCTGATTCTCGCTTACGCCTTTTCCCGTACAGGGCTGCAGCAATGAGCAAGTTTCGTAGCCTTGAAAGCTATCAAGTCAAGCGGTCGGGTCAATATCAGTTGCTTCCATTCCGCTTTGAAGCCCTGGATGACCAAAGCGTCGTTGCCACCAATGCAGTCGGTGAGTTTGCTTTCCTCTCCCGTAGTCAGCTCGAGAACCTTGTAGCGCATCGTTTAAGCCCGACCGATCCCGACTACAGCATGTTGAGGTCTCGGCATTTCCTGCGTGAAGACGGCGATGATGCTAGCTTGGAACTTCTTGCACTAAAGACGCGAACCAAGTTTAGTAAGCTCCGAAATTTCACGAACCTGCATATATTCGTCGCGTCGCTTCGTTGCGACCATAGCTGCCAGTACTGTCAGGTCTCTCGACAATCAGAGAACAAAGCAGCGTTTGACATGACACTCGAAACGGCGGACAAGGCCCTCGACCTTGTGTTTCGCTCTCCGAACCCGGCCATTAAGATCGAGTTCCAAGGTGGTGAACCACTTTTGAACTTCGAACTGATCCGACACGTTGTTCAAAAGGCAGAACAACGAAACAAGGGCGAGGGTCGGGATCTGCAGTTTGTTATTACAACAACCTTGTCACTAGCCACCGATGAAATCCTGGAGTTCTGCCGCGACCACAAGATTTTTCTATCGTCTTCCCTGGACGGCCCTTCCGATCTGCATAACAAAAATCGTCCCCGTCCAGGTCGGGACAGTCATGAACGTTTTGTCTCTGGCCTGAAGCGAGCTCGCGACATCCTAGGCTACGATTCCGTGTCGGCGCTAATGACTACGGCTCCAACAAGTCTCACTCGGGTTCGTGACATCGTCGATGAATATCTGAAGCATGGCTTCGACGGAATTTTCCTGCGTCATCTTTCCCCCTACGGTTTCGCGCTGAAGACGAAAAGTTTTCAGGCTTACAACACCGACCGGTGGCTCGAGTTCTACAAGGAAGGGATGGAATACATCCTCGAACTGAACAAAGCTGGAACACCGTTCACTGAGTATTACTCCACGCTTTTGCTGACCAAAATGATGTCGGCCGAAGATCCCGGATTTGTAGATTTGATGAACCCAGCCGGCGCGGGCATCGCAGCTATCGTATTCAACTATGACGGAGATGTCTATGCATCCGACGAAAGCCGCATGCTTCGTGAGATGGGGGATACCACATTCCGTCTTGGCAACGTTCATCAGAACAGCTATGAGGAAATGTTCACCTCCGACGCACTTCTGACTGCCCTTGAGGATTCGTTCACTTCCTCCGCCCCCATGTGCAGTGATTGTGCATTCGAGCCCTGGTGTGGCGCAGATCCGGTCTTTCACCATGGAATGTATGGGGACGTCCTCGGGCGCAAGCCCGAATCGGACTTTTGCAAGCGGGTCATGGGGATTGCCAAGTATCTCTTGGAGAAAATGCGCAAGGACGACGAAGCGAAGGAAATTTTCATGCGGTGGGTAAACCGATGCTGATACTTTCGGGTCGTGTAATACGAATAACTGAGGACAAGCCCACTCGGCAACATGTGCCTGCTCCTCGACGGCAGTTCTCGCTCAGTACGAATCGCAATCTCCCGCTCCCTTTGAGAGAATCGCGAGCCTATCTGTCACGCTCCGCAGACCCGGTCCCTGGTGGCTTCACACATTACTTCGCGTTCAACAACCGCCCTCTAAGCTTGGCAGATAACGTGCCTTGCACGCTGCTAGGCGAAGAATTCTCTTACCTTGCTGATGGTGACGTGGTCAGCTTGACGGATGACGGTAGGATCCGGGCCCTCTTTAGAGCGGCGTCTGAACACAACAGCATCCTCCTTACCGAGCAGTGCAACAACTATTGCTTGATGTGCTCCCAACCTCCAAAGAAGGTCGATGACCGCTGGCTGTTGGAAGAAGCAATGGAAACGGTGCGGTTGATTCCGCGGATCACCCGCTCACTGGGCATTACTGGCGGCGAGCCAACACTGTTCGGTAGAGGCTTCCTAGACTTGCTTCACCAGATCAAGAACTGGCTGCCACGCACATCTCTGCACATCCTCTCAAACGGCCGCACATTCTCTGACGTAGCGTTCGCTGAGCAATATGCGGCAGTCCAACACCCGGACGTCATGGTAGGTATCCCGGTGTACTCCGCAGACCCGGCACGACACGACTATGTCGTTCAGGCCGAGCGTGCCTTTGATGAGACGATCCGAGGCATTCTGAACCTGAAGCGTCTGGGTCAGAAGGTCGAGATTCGTGTGGTCGTACACAAGCAAACCTATGAAGGACTGCCAGCACTCGCCGAATTCATCGCGCGGAACTTGCTGTTTGTTGACCACGTCGCCCTGATGGGGCTGGAGATGACCGGTTTCACCCGCGCGAACTTGGACGCGCTATGGATCGATCCGGCTGACTACAAAGCCGAGCTCAGTATGGCTGTCCGAATTCTGAGGAGCTATGGGCTTCGGACATCGGTTTATAACCATCAGTTATGTCTGGTGAATCCCGATGTCGAACCGGCTTATGTCAAGTCGATCTCCGATTGGAAAAACGAATACGCGTCCGAGTGCGGCCCATGTACGCGCCGAGCTGAGTGTGGCGGGTTTTTTGCTTCTGGTATTCAGCACGGCTACAGTAAGTCGATTCGGCCATTTATGTAGGCTTGCTGGGGACACAGAGCGAGCGCTGATCGGACCCACCGAGTTTCAACGTCAGAACGAAACGGCAAGTCGAACTATTGCACGTCGATCGCAAGATTTGAGCGCGATGAATCTGCCGCTCCCGTCACTGGCTTGTCAGCATTCTAAGCGGCATCAGGTCGATCTTCTTCGTCTGCTCGGAGAAGCGCGCCTGGTAGAACTCAAAGTCCTTCCTACCCTCTTTCACGCATTTCTGATCGATGAGTCGCATGATCTGCAGCTTGTCCTCGTTTCTTGTCTTCATACCAAATGCAATGCCTGCCAGATCCGAAAATCGGTACCGAAGCTTGCGTGACGCCACGTCGTCAAATCGTAGCAACCCGGAGTGCAATACGAGGCGCGCCTCCCTCTCATGCGCCCATTCCTCCGACTTGGTGCAGAAACTGTGAGAATATTTGCGCCAGTACTCATGCCTCCATTCCTCGTCTTCGCGGAGCATTCTTTGTGCGGTGGTGCTACGTTCACCATTTGGGCCAGCGAACCAGAATCCGGCAAGTCTTGCCTTGGTAAGCGTCGCGATTGATTCGAAGAAATTGACTTGTGGGAACTCCGACGTATAGCGGACCTCTTCGAAGCGGTGCGGCACATAGCCTAGAATCGGTTCTCCGCCCACGCTGGTCGTGCGCCAGCCGTACGCTCGATGCAGATCCAGCGTACGGCCATCCTGGTGGCCTACCTTTGCTCTGAATTTCAGGCACGCTCCACGATGACCATCGCCATAAGTGCCCCACATCGCCGAGTTTGTTGGGTCTGCAACAAAGCAAGCAACATACCAATTCGGATAAAGAAGTCGCTCTAGAGACTTTACATAAAAATCAGTGAAGTCATACCCGATAAACATCGATGACCGCCTCTCATCGGGGATAGGATTATTGAACTCGTTAATGAGAGACACTTGCGAGGAAAGCGCCTCACTCGCAGAAAACATGATGTCAGCCAAGCCATGTGACTGCTCGCCAATGGCCAACAGCCCACTCAGGTTCTCAGCTAACGCATCGATCACGGCATCTAGTGCTCGAGTCTCCGAGACGCCGACTGGAAGACGTGCATCTAGTGCAGCTTTTACGCTCCGAGTTGCCAGCGGGTGAAGCAGCCGCAGATAGAAATGCAGTTCATTCGGTCTGACTTCTCTCCCACGCGATGCAAGAGCTGCAATCAAACGTTCCGGAACGGGGTGCTTAAAAAATTCCTTGCAAGCTTCCGTATAGCACTCTCTGATTGGGGCCTTCGGCAAGTCCTCGTCAATCTGATGCACGAAGGGCGAGCACATCTCTGGGTTGAACTCCGGCCCCATAATCAATGCAAGAGAAGTGGCCTGCATGAGATTGAGCAGATAGTGGCGCAGCAGATTTCGCCAGACGATCTCATCGCCTCGCCAAAATATGTGCTTGAAGCCTTCGAGCGGATCGTTCAATCCCTCAGGCGGGCAAAAGTAGATCTCTTGATTTTCCAGTTCTCGGAAACCATCAAGAAGTGCGTGTGTCGATCGAAAGCGGTAAAGATAATCTTGCATGTGTATCGCTACTCTCGCTCTTGGCTACCGGCCCCCACCGGCGCCACTTGGGCGAAAGATAATAGCAGGCATTTGTCGCGCTTGGCGGCCGATTTCGCATGGATTTCCGCCGAGACTATGCAGCACCCAAAGGCCCGCGCCTCACTGCTTCGGAACCATACGAATGTTCAAGATTGATAGCCTTTCAAACTGCACCGTCAACCTCAAGGAAGTCAACTTCTCCGAGCTAGGATTCATCGAGCGGCGCCATCCTCAGGAAGGAGGGTAGCCAACCAGCACGATGCACTCGGCGAAGAACTCCTCATCATCCAGAAGGAATTCGATAGATTCGACGACACACGCGAGAGGCTTGGTCTTCTAGCCGTCCGCATGGACGACAGAAAGGTTTCGATCATCGAGTGCGTAGCGCCCTTCGACGGTGACATTCGAGAAAGTTGGCCGGGAATGATTCGATGGCTTGTCGACCATGTGAAGAGAATGGAGATAACTTTCGGGAAGGAAATACCTGCGCTTCGCAACTTGGTTCAGTCACTGAAGGACACTGCAGCAGATGGCGTATCAACCGCGCCTGAGGTGTGAAGCAAAATGTCCAAGTCGCCCGCCCCGCTTGGTCGTTGGCGGCTTGGAACAAGTGGAGGGGATGACGGCCGAAATTGGCCAAGAGCGGACTTAGGAAAGCAGGCTGCGTTGTACGGAAGAGGAACTCAAGCCGCCAGCCGTCCACGGCCGACTCACACTCTGGAAGAGCAGCGAGAGACAAGATACCGGTGAAGTCCTTAGACGCGACGACTGGGTCGTCGCGCTCCTAGTGGCCACGTTCGCGCTAAAAAAAACAGGACCCCACCATGCACGCTTGATAAAGATTCCACTGAACATGTGTGGTAACGGTACAGAATTCCGGCTCCCTGTGCCGTCGGGAGGAGACGAACTGTGTGATGAGCTGTTAGCGCCGATGCAAAAATGACCCAGCCCGCCGAAGTAAAACTGACCCACCTGGTGGAGGATGGCGGATTTGCCGTCGATGCTGACACAGGAGCAAGCCGTGGAAATCAGGGTATTGGCGAGACGAGGTACGGGAGTGAGGGAGATAGCGCGGCAGACGGGTCTGTCGCGCAACACGGTGCGGCGGTATTTGCGTGACGAACAGGCTTGCCGCTACGGGCCGCGAGAGCCCAAGGTGACCAAGCTCGCACCACACCACGCATATTTGCTGACGCGAATCGCGGCGGCACGTCCTCGCTGGATTCCGGCGACGGTGCTGCTGCGAGAGTTGCACGAGCGCGGCTACCCAAGCCTGTTCGGCCCATCCCGCGCGAGAGCTTGCAGCATCCGCTGGCGGTGTATGACAGCCTGCTGGAGGTAGCAGCATGAATCTGCAGCACGAGCGCAATGCCGGTCTGTGCGGCCAGCTCAAGCTTGACCGCGTGGCGCTGGAGTGGGGAGCGCTGGCGCAGCGCGTGGCAAACGAGGACGCCAGCCTGGCCGACTTCCTGGAGCGGCTGCTCAATGTCGAGGTTACCGCCCGCGAGGAACGCAAGCGCCAGGTCTTGACCAAGCTGGCGACGCTGCCGTCGGTGAAGACGTTGGAGCAATATGACTTCGGCTTCGCCAGCGGCGCGCCGCGCATGCAGATACAGGAGCTGGGCAGCCTGGCGTTCATCGAGCGCGCAGAGAACGTCGTGCTGCTCGGGCCGTCCGGGGTGGGCAAGACGCATCTGGCCACGGCGCCGGCCTACCGGGCCACGCAGGCAGGTATCAAGACGCGCTTCCTGACGGCGGCTGACCTGATGATGCAACTGGCCACTGCGCGACAGCAAGGGAGGCTGCGCGAGTACTTCAATCGGGCGGTGATGGGGCCCAGGCTGCTGGTGGTCGATGAAATCGGCTACCTGCCATTCGGGCGGGAGGAAGCGAACCTGTTCTTCAACGTCGTGGCCAAGCGCTACGAGCGTGGTTCGATGGTGCTGACCAGCAACCTGCCGTTCGCACAATGAGCAACTGCGTTCGACGATGACCAGACGCTGACGGCAGCGATGCTTGACCGGCTGCTGCATCACGCCCACATCGTGCAAATTACGGGCGAGAGCTACCGGCTCAAGGACAAGCGCCGCGCGGGACAAACGAACAGCCGGACTGCCGTCAAGGCGGCCGGCTGACGGGAGCCAGGTGGGTCAGTTTTACTTCGACGATCCTTGGCAAAGTGGGTCTGTTTTAAATCGGCGTTGACACATAGGCAGGCCGTGCAATTTGAGGAACGACAGTTTGTCCCAGTAGCCTCTTTGGCAGGCTATGCGGCTATCACGGACGGTGAGGAAACCGCAGCCGAGTAAGCCTATGGGGTCACGCCACTCGAGTGCTGCGACTACTTCTGCTTCATGGATTGCTTCGACGATGCAGGTCATCTTGGCAAGCGCGAATTCGCGTTCAAACAAAGCGCGGATCGCTTAGCGTCCTTCGAGTGGGCCTTGGCCCCCCCGGTATGTCGAGCGTCCGTTGTGGGCAAGGACGGTCGGAGCTTCGGAAGATCATCCGGGGTCCCGCCCACATGCGGCCACGGGCTGAGCGCTTGAACAGACGATTGAGCGACTGCCCCACTTAGGAGAGCGGTCGCTCAAGAGATGACAGCCTACATCGCCTGATCGGCAACTACTGATCGTCAATGTGTGTGAATGACCTGTTCCCGCCATGCCGAACGATTCCTATTCGGTCACACGAAATTTGAGAGTACAGTCAAGCGCATCAAAAGTGACGACGCGCTTTGAGAAGGAGAACAGACCAGTAACAAGTGTGGTTCATCAAGGCGCAAATTGTACGCTGTCTGATCGCGATCGAACGTAACAGCCATTATCGGTCGAAGGACTAGTAGAGTCTCGGGCAACACATGGAACCTATATCGCATAGATTCTGGTAGCCTCGACATCACACGAGCCGGATGGCAAAATTGAGCCAAGCTGTTGGCTGTGAATTCTTACCTACGATATGGGAACGATAAAAGGTAATGGCCTCTGGGGAGATTAGAAATACTGCATCACGGTCTGCGCACCTCAATTGCGTTGAATCAGAGCAGTTTAATTTTTCAAAAAAATAAGGAAATTCTTGACGCGAAAAGCAAGAGCTCCATTAAATGATCTGGTTAAGCAACGGTTTTTGATGCATATGTCTTCAAAGTATTTATTCAAATAATAATGAGAGGTTAATAAATATGATTGCTTTCGCTTCCGCGGCCTCTGAAGAAATGCTTTTGGCTGACGTGATCCGCCATATCGCAACGCGAAATTCGATATTATTTTTAGGGTCTGGGTTCTCTGCTTCTGCGCGTGGCATAGACAACGAAGAAATGCCTTTGGCGTCAAATTTGGCGCAAAAAATTGCAGATCTTCAAAATTTCGATGCGGAAAAAGACTTGCGCTATGCGTCGTCCCGATATTTAGATAGTAATGGAGACAAAGGCGCTCTGATTAAGTTGCTTCGCGAGACTTTTTCCGTTAGCTCAGTGGAAGATCATCATGTCACTATTGCCTCTATGCCTTGGCGCCGGGTGTATACGACAAACTACGACATGTGCTTCGAGCGCGCCGCCGAAAAGGCGGGAAAAATATTCGATCCAGTTGATCTGTCGTCAAATCCATCTGAGTTTTCGGCGCGAAATAGTATCTGCGTACACTTGAATGGCTCGCTTAGAAATTTAAGTCCTGAAACGCTCAATAACGATTTCAAACTGACGAATTCATCTTATCTTTCGCCAGATTCTTTTTTGACGTCAAAATGGCGATATCAATTCCAACGAGATCTGGATTTTTCCTCCGCAATAATCTTTGTCGGGTATTCGATGTATGACATCGAAGTTCAAAAGATTCTCCACTCGAATCCTACATATCGCGAAAAGACATTCTTCATCACGCGCTCCTTAAAGAAAGGGCGAGATCAATTTACGATCGAGCAATTTGGATCGATTTTGCCAATAGGAGTGGAAGCTTTCGCTAAGGCTCTTGCTCAAGAGGTAGACGATTTTATTGCTGAGCCGGAGGAATTGGTTCTTGCGAGCCTTTGGGAGTATCAGTTTAGTGAGGATGATATTGAAATACGCGACGTTGATGTTGATACATTTTTAATGCGCGGCGAGGCCTCCGATGAAATTATCGATGCTGCCGTAGTGGGTGCAAAGGGAGCGCCTCTTCTGATTTCTCGCGACGATATAGAGTATGCGAAAAAATTGCTGGATGCGAATGCAAAATTGGTCGTCGTAGCAGAATTTGGGAATGGAAAATCCACATTTATCCGTGCCCTCAGAAGCCAACTAGCGTTGAACGGCGTTCGAGTTTTTACCGCAGATCAGGCAGACGCACATCAACACGACGATCTTGAGACAATTGTTAAAAAAGACATAAGTGGTTGTTTGATCATCGACTCTTATGAGCAGAATATTGATCTGCTTTCTCATTACGCGGAGTTAAGGCCAGAGAAACTTAAACTCATCATTGCCGCACGAACGAGCATCCACGAACGTTTTCGCCCTTGGTTGGTTCAAGTAGGCTTGGAACTGAATGAAATATCCTTGGATGATCTATCCCCAAAAGAGGCGGACCAGTTCATCGAAATCATGGACAACATCGGATATTGGGGGGAGAAGGCAGCCTTGCCTCTTCACTCTAAACAGTCCATTGTAAACTATGATCATCATAGACAACTCTCGTTGAATCTGTTGTCCCTTTTATCATCCCCCCAGATGATTGATCGCGTACGAGAGCTTATGAGCGGTTTGTTATCCAATTCACAGCACAGGGACACAATATTCTCCATTGCACTACTCGCTGCGAACGACAGGCCTCTCAATTCCAGCCTGATTTCAGAAATCGCATTAAACGATGCAATTTATTCTTCCGAGTTGCTCAGTAACGAGAGTTTTCGACAGATTTTTCGAGTCCAGGGGGTAAAGATTGCCGCACGATCTAGCATATTTGCTATTTCAATTATTTCGCAGCAATTTCAAGCTACATACATCGTAGATCAACTGCTGAAAATCGTTTCGGCCATTGACGATGGAACCGCTGATCTGCGAGATATTCAAAAAAGTTTATTGAGATTCTCAGTTGTCGAGCGATTTTTGCCTGCGAAGCAGCGCATGCAGAATCTGGTTCGATATTATGAAAATCTGAAGCGCGAAATTTCGTGGCTTAAAACTGATCCACATTTCTGGTTGCAATATGGGATGGCTCAGCTTACGTATAAACATTACGCTAAGGCTCAGGGGTACTTCGACCAGGCTTATGCGTTAGCGGAGAAAAAACATAATTACCATACTGACCATCTTGACACCCAGCAAGCACGCCTATTCCTTCTGCAATCTATTTCGGTTGAGGATTCGGCAAGATCGTTTCAATTATTCGCGGATGGTCACAGGCTTCTGCGTTCGTTAGCGGACGATGTTCACAAATATCGACAGGTTGAAATATATAATGAAATCTTCGACAAGAAGTTCGCAATATTCTCTAAAACCCAAAAGGCAACCTTTGAGCGAGCATGCAAAACTCTGCATGCAGAACT
Organism: Cupriavidus alkaliphilus; assembly: GCF_900094595.1. Lineage (GTDB taxonomy): Bacteria > Pseudomonadota > Gammaproteobacteria > Burkholderiales > Burkholderiaceae > Cupriavidus > Cupriavidus alkaliphilus. The sequence goes on from NZ_FMAD01000012.1 coordinate 80,034, forward strand.
GACACAAGCAATGTCAGACATCTGGCCGGGTAGCCGTCCGCGCATAATAATTCGAGTCGCCGATATGCTTGAAGCGATTCTCTCGAAGATCAAAGTCGGAAAAAAATGAGCGGTCAATAGCAATTGGCGCTCTATGACTTTTTTTCATGCGCCGAGATGCATTAAGTCTCAGAGCCATCGGTGACCACCCATGGCTGTGAGACGTACGTCTAGAGGCACTCGTTCAACGGCCAATTCTTTGGCCAAAAGACTGGAATGACTGTTCCTCAGTGTGGATTCAACCGGTCGATGCAACGGATTAATGGAATCGTTCAGCCGGTGTATCGAAGTGCAGTGTCTTGCGCGGACGCTCGTTCAGGCGCCGGGCCACGGCGTTCAGTTTCGCTTGTGAATAGACAATCGCCTCAACCTGCAAACTTGTCGAGTCGGCAGAAGATTATGTAAAGCCCCGGCCCATGCCACTGCCGGCGGCGACGTCCAGGTAGGTCAATCCCTTCCGGTCCTGGCGCGCGAGGAAGGGAGCTATTCTCGGCTGCAGCCGACGCTGCCTGAGCGAATGACCGTTGGACTTTTGAGAACGGCCGTTGACGTCGCTGCGAACTAAAGGACGGCAGCGGGTCGATAACGGCCGTGCGAGGGACATACAACGGGCATCATCGACGCTGGCGCGCCACACTGCGAGATCGGTGACATGTCAGGTCAGATCGGCCATTGCTGCGGGGAATCCTGAATTCCGGCCAGAATCGAACGCTCATGACACCGCCGAGCAGCATGAAATAGGACAGCGTGTAGAAGTTGAGAAGCGGACCTCCAATTGCCAACGCCCATCGCGCCTCGTGGACAGGCAACAGGCCAAACTGATAGCCCGGCTGCATCCAGGTACCCCATATTCCCACCGGACAGAAGAGCAACACGATGGCGCGGGTCAGCCCGGACCTGCCCTGATATTCGCGCTTGTAGGCATCCATCCGCCTCACGGACTCAAAATAGAGCACGTCCAGCGGACGCAGCAATCCCAATATCAGCTAAGGCAGAAACAGCACGGCAGACAGCACGAAATTGGCGGCCGTTGCATGCGGAAAGTGCGATTGCTTGATATAGCCGGATACCGACGGCACCGGACGGGCCAGCATCGTATCGGCAAAGTCCAGTCCGAACGGACTCGATGGCGCGGGCCAGTACAGCGCGATGGCAGCTGCGGCGATGTAGGGCAGTACACAGGCCCCGAGCAGGATCCCCAGTGTCGAAGGGTTGGCCGGCAATGGTTGCGTACTTCCACATATTGTTGGGCTGGCGTGTTGGGCCGACTTGTCAGCGAGAAGATTGCCTCGGCGCTCCGGCTGTTCCCGGCGCAAGGACCGATGCGGTCCGAATGCGCCAATGGCGGCAAATCCGAAACTACAAGGGACAGGCCGGGCAAGCCAGTATGGCGAAGTGGGGTGTCTGCGGGCCACAACAGTGCGTGGCGCGCCAGGCCACCGGCCTCGCTAGAATGCCTGGAACGCGCTACCGGCGATGGACTGATTGCGCCCTAAACTGCGGGCCCAGGCATCGGCCAGACTGCCCAAATCGCTAAGGTGAAAAATGCGGACCCGAACGAAATACTCACGAGCTAAAGGCACACGTGTGGCCGCCGCCCTTGCATCCTGGGGCGGGGCCTCCATTGCTGTTCTTGTGTCGCTTATGTTTGCCACCTCAGCCGTGGCCGGGTCCATCCGTGCAAATTGGCTGGTGACCTTGCCGCTACTCGCCTGGATATCACTTGCCGTCATGACCGTTCGCTGGATTCAGAACCGCGCTTGTCATTGGCTTTGGCCAGTTGCAGGGACTATTTGCGGCATTGCGTCTAGCGTTGCATTCATTCCGATCGCAATTTTCTACATCGCTGCGGTGCCTCTCGCCATTTACCTGGTTTTCTGGCACCTGCGACAGCCCACGGGGTTTCCATTGAGTCGAAAGTCCTGAGTTGCCAAGTGGTCAAACAGTTCGCGTGGAGTGAACGGCTCCGGCTACTGTCTGCTCCGCAATGAGCCGGGCCGATTTGCCTAGACGATTTCAGCGAGACAGGATTCGCAAAGGGTGCGCCGCGATGCTGATGGCGGAACATGAGCAGGGTCGGCAGCCAATTGCACGATTGCCTACCCCGCCCCAGGGTTAATCAACCTCCAACCCCTGTCCCTCCACCACCGCCAACTCACTCAAAACCTGCGTCTCATGCGCCAACGTGGCTGCAAGAGAAAGCAAACCCTCCCAAACCCCCTGCTCCAAATCCACCGCCTCCAAACTAGCAGCCCCATGCTCACTAGCCATAAGCAATAGCCCATGAAGCTGCGCCGCCCGTTGTACCGCAAGACTTAGCGGGTTCTCCCCCGGGGTGTGAGCGGTGACGAGCATGTCGACACCATTGTGTTCCGCGGTAATACCGTGATGACTATGGCTATACATGGCGCACCTCCACATAGGCGGCACGCGCGCCCCGCTGCATTGTGAAAGTACTGGAGATAGCCAATCGCCCAGAATGGGCAAGTAAGAACTGAAGCATGGGAATGCCCCCTATCCATACAGGTTCAGTCCCGCTCCCCGGGTGCTGATTGGGGTGGGCGGGCGCAAGGCAGGGTTAGCAGACCGGGAAAGAGCCGAAAGCCGGCGAGCCCGAAGGCTCCCCTGCCAGGGCCCGCCCAAGGAAGGGGCGTGCGCAGGCACAGCGGACGTAAGGGTACCGCCAGAAGACGAACGTTCGGCTCTTTCTCACTCAGGCTGCTAAACCCGGTCGCCACGACGCAGCGACGAACCCAGTATGAAGAGAGGCAGCAAGCGCGAGTATGGGCAAACTCTTAAAAGAGCGTTCATCGCCGGATTGCCGGGATGAAGTGGGGGCGCAGGTGTTGATGCGGCTCACTTCGTTGATGCGCCCGCCCTCACCCCCGCCCCTCTCCCGCAAGCGGGAGAGGGGAGAAAACACGTGGCATCGCGAAATGCCGCAGGGTATCCAAATCTTAGAAACCCAAACTAGCCAACAAATCATCCACCTGCGCCTGGTCCGACACCACATCCGGCTTGCCTTCCGGATTCACCTGCGGCCCATTCATCAGCGTCGACGGTGCCGGCGCTTCCACGCGGCGTTCGGACGGCACATTGTCGATCAGCACCTGCAGCAGTTCCTGCTCCAGCGCGCGGATCATGTCCATCATCTTCTTGATGACCTGGCCGGTCAGGTCCTGGAAGTCCTGCGCCATCATGATGTCGAGCAGGTGGCTGTTGGTGGCGCGGGCTTGCCCGGGTACCTCGGACAGGAAGGCGCGGGTGTCCAGCACCAGCGAGCGGGCGTCGGACAGTTCCACCGGCTTTTCAAACCACGCTGCCCAGCGCTTGTCCAGCGTTTCGGCCTGCTGTTCGATGTCGGACTGGATCGGCTGCGCCAGTTCGACCGCGTTGAGCGTGCGCTCGGCGGCCTGCTCGGTCATCGCGGCGATGTAGTTCAGGCGGTCGCGCGCGTCGGGGATGGCTTGCGCGGCGCGCTCGATTTCCTTGTCCAGGCCGAGCTCGCGCATGTTGTCGCGCAGCATGCGCGTCAGGTTGCCGATGCGCAGGATCAGTTGTTCGGCGGAATCGTTGCTCAGGGTGGGGGTCATGACAAACGCGCCTCCGCCTCAGCCGCCGAGCTTTTCGAAGATCTTGGTGATCTTCTCGTCCAGCGTGGCGGCCGTGAACGGCTTGACCACGTAGCCGTTGGCGCCGGCCTGGGCCGCGGCGATGATGTTCTCCTTCTTGGCCTCGGCGGTGACCATCAGCACCGGGATCTTGCCGATATTCGCGTCGGCGCGGATGGCCTGCAGCATGGACAGGCCGTCCATGTTGGGCATGTTCCAGTCCGAGATCACGAACTGGAAGCTGCCGTCCTTGGCTTTTTCAAGGCCGGCGGCGCCGTCCTCGGCTTCTTCGACGTTGACGAAACCCAGCTCCTTGAGCAGGTTGCGGATGATCCGGCGCATGGTCGGGAAATCGTCCACGACCAGGATCTTGATGTTCTTGTCCACTTTAAAGACTCCAGTAAATGCAGTGATGGCTTGTGGATCCGGCTTTGTTGTTTCGGCTTGCCGGCTCGATTAGACCCGTTGCGCGCGCGTGCCGTAGGTGGCCAAGCGCGCCATGACGCGCTGGGTCATCGCCGGCAAGGGCACGACTTCATGCACGCCGCCGGCGGCGATCGCCTCCTTCGGCATGCCAAACACGATGCAGGTTTGCTCGTCCTGCGCCAGGTTGTAGGCGCCGGCCTCGCGCATGCGCAGCATGCCGCGGGCGCCGTCTTTGCCCATGCCGGTCAGGATCACGCCGATCACGTTCTTGCCGCCGTGCTGCGCGGCCGAATCGAACAGCACGTCCACCGACGGGCGATGGCGGTTGACCGGTGCTTCCTGCGACAGGTGTGCGACATAGTTGGCGCCGCTGCGTGCCAGCAGCAGGTGCGAGTCGCCCGGGGCGATATACGCATGGCCCGGCAGCACGCGTTCGCCGTGCACGGCTTCCTTGACCGTGATGCGGCACAGGCCGTCCAGCCGCTGCGCAAATGAACGCGTAAAGCCGGCCGGCATATGCTGCACGATCAGCACTGCGGGGCTGTCGGGCGGCAGCGGCATCAGGAATTCCTTGATGGCTTCGGTGCCGCCGGTGGAGGCGCCCAGGATGATCAGCTTCTCGGTCGACAGCAGCGGGCTGCGCAGCATCGACACCGGTGCGGGTCCGCTGGCGGACGGCGCGGCAGGCGGCGTGGCCGCGCGCACGCGCGCGCGCGACGCGGCGCGCAGCTTGTCGGCAATGGTGTCGGTGTATTCGAGCAGCCCGTCGCGGATGCCCAGCTTGGGCTTGGTGACGAAGTCCACCGCGCCCAGCTCCAGCGCGCGCATGGTGATCTCTGATCCGCGCTCGGTCAGCGACGACACCATCAGCACCGGCATCGGCCGCAGCCGCATCAGCCGTTCCAGAAAGTCCAGGCCGTCCATGCGCGGCATTTCGACGTCGAGCGTCAGCACGTCGGGGTTCAGGCGCTTGATCAGGTCGCGCGCCACCAGCGGGTCGGGCGCGGTGCCGACCACTTCCATGTCGGGCTGGCTGTTGATGATCTCCGTCATCAGGCTGCGGATCAGCGCGGAGTCATCCACGCAGAGCACCTTGATCTTGGCGGCAGTCATGATTGGTCGTGCTTGTAGGGTTTCAGGGAAGCTGGCGCGGGTATGACTGCCGCGCAAACAGTTCCGGCGAGCGCGACGGTTCGCGCGCCGAAGTGGCAATGGCCCGCGCCAGCGCGCGTTCGTCGCGCGCCACCGAAACCTGGTCGTCCTGCCGCGTCAGGCGGCGCACCAGCGCCAACCCGCCGATCGGGAAATAGCTGACGCGGCGCGCATGCGGGCCGCGCAGGTCCTGCGCCGCCACGCGCACCTCTTCGGCCTTCAGGTAACGCAGCACGAAGTCCGCGTTGCGGTCGCCGATGTTCAGCGTGGTCATGTTGGCCAGCACCGCGCCGCCGCCGAAGACCTTGGCCTCCAGCCGTTCGCGGCGCGCGCCCATCTTGAGCAGTTCGTTGATCAGCACTTCAAGCGCGTAGCTGCCGTAGCGCATCGACGGCGACAGCATGCGGTCGGCGCTGCCGCTGGCGCCCTCATCGTCCGGCAGCATGAAGTGGTTCATGCCGCCGACGCCGGCAACCTCGTCGCGGATGCAGGCGGCCACGCAAGAGCCCAGCACGGTGGTCAGCACCACGTCTTCGCGGGTCACGTAGTACTCGTTGGGCAGCAGCTTGATGGCCTGCTTGCCGAACTCGCGGTCGAAGTAGGTGCGCGTAGCCAGCGCTTCGGGCAGGTGGGGCGTGCGCATTACGGCCTGCCCCGGCTGGCCACGAACTGCGCCAGTTCATAGACGGTCTGCCCGCGCAGCTGGAACGCGCGCGTGACGTAGGAGAAGTTCTCCGAATGGCCGGCGAACAGCAGCCCGTGCGGCTTGAGCAGCGGCACAAAGCGCTCCAGGATGCGGCCCTGGGTCGGCTTGTCGAAGTAGATCATCACGTTGCGGCAGAAGATGGCATCGAACTGCTCGCGGATGGCCCAGTCGGGCGCGAGCAGGTTCAGCGGCTCGAACGCGATGGTGGCGGCCAGTTCCGGCTTGACCTTGACCGAGCCGGTGCGCGGGCCGGTGCCCTTCAGGAAGAAGCGCTTGAGCCGTTCCGGCGACAGCCGCGCCACCTGGTCGGCGGAATAGACGCCGCTGCGGGCCTTGGCCAGCACCTGGGTGTCGATGTCGGTGGCCAGCACGGTGCCGGCGCGGTCGCCCAGCGCCTCGGCCAGGGTGATGGCGATCGAGTACGGTTCTTCGCCGGTGGACGCGGCCGAGCACCAGACGCTGTAGGGCCGGCCCACCTGCCTGGCATGCTCGGCCAGCAGCGGGAAGTGGTGCGCCTCGCGGAAGAACGAGGTCAGGTTGGTGGTCAGCGCGTTGGTGAAGAACTCCCACTCCGGCGAGCGGTCATCCGCTTCCAGCAGCGCCAGGTACGAGGCAAAGTCGGTCAGCTGCAGCGTGCGCAGCCGGCGCGCCAGGCGGCTGTAGACCATTTCGCGCTTGTGGCTGCCCAGCGAGATGCCCGCGCGGCGGTGGATCAGCGCGCGGATCTGCTCGAAGTCGCGCTCGGTCAGCAGGAAGTCGCGCGCGTCGTCGCGCCGCAGCAGGGCGGCCGGCGTGGGGGCTGGCCCGCTGTGAGCGGGTGCGCTGGCGGCGGTGCGGAACGGCGTCATGGGTTGTGCTTCGAGAATGCGGGAACTCAGGCGCGGAAAATCAGGCGTACTCGGCTTCGACCAGTGCCATCTCGGGGCTGGTCATCAGCTTCTCGATGTCGATCAGCACCAGCATGCGGCCGTCAATGGTGCCCAGGCCGGTCAGGTGCTCGGTCGAGATCGATACGCCGAACTCCGGCGCGGGCTTGATCGCCTCGCCGGTCAGCGTGAGCACGTCCGACACGCCATCCACGACGATGCCAACCACGCGGCCGGCCACGTTGAGGATGATGACCACGGTCTGGTGGTCGTAGCGCACGTTGCCCAGGCGGAACTTCAGGCGCAGGTCGACGATGGGCACGATCACCCCGCGCAGGTTGGTCACGCCCTTGATGAAGTCGGGCGCGCTGGAAATGCGCGTGACGGTCTCGTAGCTGCGGATCTCCTGCACCTTGAGGATGTCGATGCCGTATTCCTCCGACCCCAGCGTGAAGACCAGGAACTCCTGGCCCGAAGCGTCGCTTCCGGGGGTATCGATGTGTCCGATGCCGGCCATGATCTCTTGTTCTCCTGTGATGGGACGATTACTGCTGCAGCGCCGGTTCCTGCCGGCGCACGCCGGTGCGCTGCAGCGCGCCGACATCGACGATCAGCGCCACGCTGCCGTCGCCAAGAATGGTGGCCGCGGAAATGCACGGCACCTTGCGGTAGTTGGTTTCCAGGTTCTTCAGCACCACCTGGTGCTGGCCGATCAGCTGGTCCACCAGCAGCGCGAAGCGCTTGCCTTCGGCCTGCAGGATCACGGCGATGCCCTGCGTAGGCTCCTGCAGCGCGCCGGCCACGTTGAACACGCGGTGCATCTCCAGCAGCGGCAGGTACTCGCCGCGCACGTGCATGACGCGGTCCGAGTTGGCCGCGGTATGGACGTCTTCGGCCTTGGGCTGCAGCGACTCCATCACGCAGTTCAACGGCAGGATGAAGGTCTCTTCGCCCACCTTGACCGACATGCCGTCCAGGATGGCCAGCGTCAGCGGCAGCACGATGCGGATGGTGGTGCCCAGGCCCGGGCGCGAGCTGATCTGCACGTGGCCGCCCATCTCCTGGATGTTGCGCTTGACCACATCCATGCCCACGCCGCGGCCGGACACGTCGGTAATGACCTCGGCAGTGGAGAAGCCCGGCGCAAAGATCAGTTGCCAGACTTCTTCATCGGTGATGGTCTCGGACACCGGCAGGCCGTTCTGGATGGCCTTGGCCAGGATGCGCTCGCGGTTCAGGCCGCCGCCGTCGTCGCTGACCTCGATGACGATATTGCCGCCATGGTGCTGCGCGGACAGGATCAGCTGGCCGGTCGGGTCCTTGCCGGCGGCCACGCGCTTGTCGGGGGTTTCGATGCCGTGGTCCAGGCTGTTGCGCACCAGGTGCGTCAGCGGATCGATGATGCGTTCGATCAGGCTCTTGTCCAGCTCGGTGGCCTTGCCGAACGTGACCAGGTCAATCTGCTTGCCGAGCTTGCTGGCCAGGTCGCGCACCAGCCGCGGGAAGCGCGAGAACACATAGTCCATCGGCATCATGCGGATCGACATCACGGCTTCCTGCAGGTCGCGCGCGTTGCGCTCGAGCTGGCCCATGCCGGAGAACAGGCGGTCGAACAGCACCGGGTCCAGCGACGATGCGGTCTGCGCCAGCATGGATTGCGTGATCACCAGTTCGCCCACCAGGTTGATGATCTGGTCGACTTTCTCGGTGGGCACGCGGATCGAGCCTTCGCCGTGCGCGGGCGCGGGGGCCGGTGCGGCCTTGGCCTTTTCACGCGCGGCCGGGGCGGCCGGGGCCGGGGCCGCGGCCACCGGGGCGGGCGCGGGAGCGGCAACCTGGGCCGCAACCGGTTCCGGCGCATCGGTCGCGGCTTCGATCACGATCTGGTCGCTGTCGATCACGAAGCAGCACACCGCGATGATGTCGTCGGCGCTGCATTGGGTGTTGAGCCACACCACCAGTTCGCCGCTGGTCTCTTGCTGCCCGGTGATCTCGCCCAGGTTGGCCAGCTCTTCGCGCAGCAGCGCCTGGTCCGACGCCGATACCTTGATCAGGCGGATCTTCAGGCCGCCGGCGGCGGGCGCGGCTGCGGGCGCGGTGGCAGCAACCGGTGCGGGTGCCGGCGCCGCAGCGGCTGCCGGGGCCGCGTCATGGCCGGCGGCTTCCTGTGCCAGCTGCTGCAGCACGGCGCAGATGCGCTTCAGCGTTTCCGGATCGGGTTCGGTGCCGTTGCGGTAGGCGTTGAGCTGGTCTTGCAACACGTCCTTGGTTTCCAGAAAGGTGTCGATGATGGTCCTGGTCAACGCCAGTTCCTGCCGGCGCGTGCGGTCCAGCAGGTTCTCGAAGATATGGGTGGTCTCGGTCAGCGCCGCGAAGCCAAAGGTGGCGGCGCCGCCCTTGATCGAATGCGCGGCGCGGAAGATCGCGTTCAGATGCTCGGGATCGGGCGCCTCGATGTCCAGGCCGAGCAGCAGCTGCTCCATTTCGACGAGCAGTTCTTCCGCTTCCTCGAAGAAGGTCTGGTAAAACTGAGTGATATCGATATCGACAGACATGGCGTCCTGATTCACTTGGTTACGGCGCACGGCACGCTGCGGCGGCCCTGCGTCATGGTTTGCTGCCCGGGGCCGGCGCTGCTGCCGGTGTTGCTGCCGGTGCCGCTGCGGGTGTTGCTGCCGGTGCGGAGGCTGCCGCCAGCCCTGCCTGCATCTCCTGCGCGGCCTTGCCGGACTGCGCCGCCACCGTGACTTCGGCGGCGCTGGCGTTCTCGGCTTCAAAGCGCGCCTGCGCCTTCTGGTTCAGCACCACGATGCTGATGCGGCGGTTGATCGGCGCGAGCAGGTCCTGCTTGTCCAGCGGCATGGTCGCGGCCAGGCCCAGCACGCGCAGCACCTTGCCTTCCTGCATGCCGCCCGCGATCAGCTCGCGGCGCGAGGCGTTGGCGCGGTCGCCGGACAACTCCCAGTTGCTGTAGGTGCGCTCGCCATTGGAATAGTTGGCCGCGTCGGTGTGGCCGGACAGGCTGACCTTGTTGGGCAGCTCGTTCAGCACCGGGCCGATCTCGCGCAGGATGGTGCGCATATAGCTTTCGACGGTGGCGCTGCCGGTGCGGAACATGGGGCGGTTCTGCGTATCCAGGATCTGGATGCGCAGGCCTTCGCTGGTGATGTCCAACAGCAGCTGCGGCCGGAACTGGCGCAGCACCGGGTTGTTCTCGATGATCTGTTCCAGGCGCTGCTTGAGCGCGCGCAGGCGCTGCGCTTCCTGCTGCTCGTTGCGGCGCTGTTCGTCGCTGGGGTCATTGTCGCGGGCGCGCATGACTTCACCGTCCTTGCGCATCGCGTCCAGCCCGCCGCCCGGGATCACGCTGGGCGACTGGCTGCTCTTCTCGCCGCCGACGATGGCCACCTTGAGCGGCATGCGGAAGTATTCGGCAATGCCTTCCAGCGTCTTCTTGTTGGCGCTGGACAGCAGCCACAGCACCAGGAACAGCGCCATCATCGCCGTCATGAAGTCGGCGTAGGCAATCTTCCAGCTGTGGTTGCCGTGCGGCCGGGCGTGCGACTTCGCCCGGCGGACGATGATCGGACGCATATCGTGTGCGCTGCTCATGTGGTGCCCCTTGCTGCGTGCGTTGCCGGCTGCCTTAGTTCAGGCTCTTGACTTCACGCACGTGGTCGTCCAGCTCCAGGAACGACGGACGCACCGTGGAGTACAGCACCTTGCGGCCGAATTCCACCGCCACCAGCGGCGCGTAGCCGTTCAGGGAGGCCAGCAGCACCACCTTGATGCACTCGTAGACCTTAACGTTCTCGGACACCTGCAGCTCGATGCGCGCGGCCAGCGGCGAGATAAAGCCGTAGGCCAGCAAGATGCCGAGGAAGGTGCCGACCATGGCGTGCGCGATCAGCGCGCCCAGCTCCGCCGGCGGCAGGTCGGCCGAACCCAGCGCATGCACCACGCCCATCACCGCGGCGACGATGCCGAACGCCGGCAGGCCATCGCCGACGCGCGACAGCGCATGGGCGGGAATCTCGGCTTCATGGCGGAAGGTCTCGATCTCGTGGTCCATCAGGGCCTCGATCTCGAACGCGTTCATATTGCCGTTGACCATCATGCGCAGGTAGTCGGTGAGGAATTCCATCACCACCGGATCCGACAGGATGCGCGGGTACTGGCTGAACACGCTGCTGGCGGCGGGATCGGCGATTTCCTTTTCCAGGAACAGGATGCCCTCGCGCCGCGCCTTGGACAGCAGCACGTACAGCAGCGACATGACGTCCAGGTACAGCTCTTTCTTGTACTTGGAACTCTTGAACAGGCCCGGCAGCGCGCGCGCGGTGGCCTTGATGGCCTTGCCGGTATTGGTGGCGATGAAGGCGCCGAGGGCGGCCCCGGCGATGATCACCACTTCGGCAGGTTGATACAGCGCGCCCATATGGCCGCCGGTCATGGCGTAACCGCCAAGCACCGCCGCTACCACGACGACATAGCCAAGAACTACTAGCACGATCGGATCCCCGTCTAAAAACGCGCGTCAGCCACGCTCATTGGCCCGTTGCACGGGCGCACGGAGAGAATCCGTCCGCCAGCGCAGCAAGCTTGCCAGCCGGCGGACCTTGACCAGGATCAGGCGTTGGTCTGCACGGCGGCGGCGTCTTTCGAGAGCTTCTTCACTTTCCCTGCGCGCGACGGCGGACGGCACAGGCTGCACACAAAGTTCGCGTGCGGCTCATACGCGTGCGTGACAAACTGTCCGCCGCAACACGTGCACCGGGACAGCTGCAGCATGTTGCTCTCGAAGAACCGTACTAACGTCCAGGCCCGCGTGAAACTTAAGACAATTTCACCGCCGAGCAGCGAAACATGCTCGAGGTACAGGCGGTACGCCGCCACCACCGCGCGGATGCCCACGGTCTCGCCTTCCTGCACCATGAACTGGTAGGCAGAGAAGAACAGGGACGAGTGGATATTCGGCAGCCAGGTGGTGAACCAGTCCGTCGAAAAGGGCAGCATGCCCTTGGGCGGCGAGACGCCGCGCAGCTCCTTGTACAGGCGGATCAGCCGGTCACGCGACAGCGTGGTCTCGGCTTCAAGCACCTGCAGGCGCGCGCCCAGGCCGATCAGCTCGATGGCGAGCTGGGTCTGGTTGGCGTCCTGGAGCACGCTCTTGCGGCTGGGAACGGAGGTGGCCGTATAACTCCGGGTAGGCTCGGCCTGCAGGAGCGCGGTCAATTGATCGACTCCACAGGCTGACGTGCGAGCAGGATCGCGGCGTGGATCTGCTGCATGTCGTGGCTCTTGGCCGTGTGGGTGAGAGTAGACAGAAGCGCATGGTCGTCGAAGCGGAACCTGCACAGCACCATGTTGGATGCCGCCAGCTTGACGAGTTGCGCGGAGGTCAGCTTGGCAAGGATGTCCGCAATTTCCTTGCTGACCCCGAGCCGAAACATGGCTTCGACCTGGTTTTCGCGCACCAGGCGTTGCGCGAGCAGCAGATAGGCGAGGTTAACCTCCCTGATCTCCTGGAGAACTTCACTGCTTTCCAATTTATCCCCGCTACCAAAACCCACCGTAGCCGCTTGTCCGGCGCTTACCGTTGCCCTCGGGGGGCACGGCGACCAGATCGTTTGCATGCGGCTGGGCGGGTACAACGTACGACTAAGGAACTACGCCCATGTCCAACTGTAATCAACTCCGTTACAAGTGTTACAGAGTGTAAGTAAGACTGTTACGTTTATATCGGCAATCGCCCCGCAATGCCAATCCCTACTTACGCGGGGGGGATCCTAATGTCGCATGAAACATACATTGGACCCGCACATTTTGTAACAAGTCACACGCTAGACTTTTGATTTCGCTCAAGACAGCACGAGCGAACGTCCTCCGCATCAACGCGTGGGAACGGCCTTGGTAGCCTGCTGGATTCCTCTATTGACGAAGGCCGCGCGGAGTGTATCGCCGCGCATGGTGTTCGTAATACTGTCCAAAATATCCGGCCTGAATGGGACGGCGGCGGCAGTGCCAGCTTCAATGTCCGAACAGCCGGCGCAGCCAGTTCGCGAGCCGCGCGAACACATCGTCGGGCGCTTCGCGGAACAACGCCGGGCGCACGCGCTCGACCTGCTCCAGCACGCGCGAGGCCTCGTCCGGCTGCATCGACCCGTACTCCAGCGCCAGCCCCAGCATGCCGCGCAACTCGCCGACGCGGGCGCGGCCGGCGGCCTCGTTGTCTTCGGTCTGCAGCGCGTACATCAGGTCATAGGCGCGCTGCCGCAGGCTCTCGGCCAGGCGCCAGGCCGGCGTGCGCATGCGCTCTTCCAGCGCGCGCAGGTCTTCCGCGGACGCCGCCACCTGGGTGGCCAGGGCCTCGGTATAGGCGCTGTCGGCGCCGCACTCGGCCAGCACCTGCGCCGCCCATTCGCGCGCGTGCGCGAGGCGCTGCTCGCCGCTCCAGCCGGGCTGCACCGCCAGGCCGAAGCCGAAGCGCTGCGCATCGCGCATCAGCGCCGCGAGGGCATTGGGCAACTGCTTGTCGAACACGCGGCGCGCCCAGCCGTACTCACCCCCGGACAGCAGCCGCGAGACCGCGCGCTCGGTCAGCGGGCCGTCATGCTGCAGCAGCCGCGCGCGCAGGAAGTCATCGAACTCGGGCGGCAGGAACTCGCGGTCCAACCCGGTCGAGACCCCGATGAACTGGTCGAATTCCTTGCGCAGCCTGGCCGCGTCCTCTTGCGGCAAGGCCAGGGTGATATCGGTCGTCATGGCAACACTCAGAACGCGCTCCAGTCGCCGTTGTCGGCAGCGGCGAGGGCCGGCCGCGGCGTGATGGCGGCGGCGCGCGGCGCCGCCTTGGCTGGCGCCGGCTCGGCCGCGTCGTGCGGGGCTTCATCGGCGCCGGCGGCTTGCGCCTTGGCCATCGGCAGCTTGGCCGCACGCTTGCCCGCGGCGATGGCACGCACCGCGCCTGGGGCGCGCTGGGCCTTGACGGGCACCGCAGCGGCGGCCGGCAACACCTCGAAGCGATCCGCGCGCTCGTCCTCCGCCGCCAGGCGGAACGTGGCCACCGCGGACTGCAGGCGGCTGGCCTGTTCTTCCAGCGCGCCCGCCGCGGCGGCGGCTTCTTCGACCAGTGCCGCGTTCTGCTGCGTCACCTCGTCCATCTGCGCCACCGCCTGGTTCACCTGCTCGATACCCGAGCTCTGCTCGGCCGATGCCGCGCTGATCTCGCCCATGATGTCGGTCACGCGCTTGACCGCCTGCACGATCTCGTCCATGGTCTTGCCGGCCTGGCCAACCAGTGCCGAGCCGTTGTCGACGCGTTCCACGGTATCGCCGATCAGGCCCTTGATTTCCTTGGCCGCGTTGGCGCTGCGCTGCGCCAGGCTGCGCACCTCGCCCGCCACCACCGCGAAGCCGCGGCCCTGCTCGCCGGCGCGCGCGGCTTCCACCGCGGCGTTCAGCGCCAGGATGTTGGTCTGGAACGCAATGCCTTCGATCACGCCGATGATGTCGACGATCTTCTTCGAAGCATCGTTGATCTCGTCCATGGTCTGCACCACCCGGCCCACCACTTCGCCGCCGCGCAGCGCAGTGTCCGACGCGTTTGCCGCCAGCCCGCTGGCCTGGCGCGCGTTGTCCGCGTTCTGGCGCACCGTGCTGGTCAGTTCTTCCATGCTCGACGCGGTCTGCTCCAGCGACGCCGCCTGCTGCTCGGTGCGCTGCGACAGGTCATTGTTGCCCGCGGCAATCTCGCGCGAGGCGCTGCCGATCGATTCGGCCGAGGCCTTGAAATCCCGCACCATGCGCGACAGCTGCTGCTGCATCTGCTGCATCGCATAGACCAGGCTGCTCTTGTCGCCGGCACGCGTGGTCACCGGCGTGGAGAAATCGCCCTCGGCAATGCGTGCGGCAATGGCCGCGGCATACGCCGGCTCGCCGCCCAGCTGGCGCGACAGCGCGCGTGCCAGCGCCACGCCCAGCAACACCGACAGCGCCAGGCCGCCCAGCACCAGGCCCAGCATCCACAGGCGGGTCTCGTCGTAGACGCTGCGCGCTTCTTCCATGTTGTTGCGGGCACGGTCGTCGCGGCGCTTGACCATCTGCAGCATCACCGCTTCCAGCGCATGGCTGTCCTTGAGCAGGTCAGCGCTTTCCGAAAACACCTGGCTCTCGAACTGCGAGGTATCCAGCGGCTGCTTGCTGACCAGTTCGACATACTTTTCCATGCGCGCGCGGAACGCCGGCGACAGGTCCTGGTACTGCTTGACCAGCGCCTTGCCCTCGGGCTTCTCGAAGGCGCCAGACACCTGGCGGATGCGTTCATCCATCGCGGCCAGCGATTTGGCGATCAGCTCTTTCTCGATCGTGCGCTCGCCCATGGTCGATGCCGACAGCAGCGCGATCTGCGAGCGGCTGGCGTAGACCAGGTTGATGTTGGCGTCTTGCACCGCCTTCAGCGCGCGCAGGTCGTCGTTGTAGATCTTGCCGGTCCAGTCGGCCATGCGGCCCATGTTGACGACGCCCAGCAGCCCCATCACGGCGCCGATCACGGCAACGACCAGGAATCCGGCAACCAGCCTGGTCGTGACGCGCAATTGATTGAACCAATGCATAGCAACTCCCCCTTGTAACTGAAGCCTCGGGCACGGCCTGCCGCGCCCTGTGTACGCTGGCAGCGCGGTACGCCGCGGCTGCCTTCACTTCGATCCCAACCGTGCTGGTACCGTGCCTAGGCCCGTGCCAGCACCGCATCGCCGCGCGCATGCGCGGGCTGGCGCTGCGGGCGCGCCTCCGCCTGCATGCTGACGCGGAAAGTCGCCA
The DNA here is from genome assembly GCF_900094595.1 of Cupriavidus alkaliphilus. Lineage (GTDB taxonomy): Bacteria > Pseudomonadota > Gammaproteobacteria > Burkholderiales > Burkholderiaceae > Cupriavidus > Cupriavidus alkaliphilus. Next base: position 95,657 of record NZ_FMAD01000012.1, read on the forward strand.
CGGCATCGCGCAGCCGCAGCGCCTGTTCTTCCAGCGCGCCCGCCGCGGCGGCCGCTTCTTCGACCAGCGCCGCGTTCTGCTGCGTGCCCTCGTCCATCTGCGCCACCGCCTGGTTCACCTGCTCGATGCCCGAGCTCTGCTCGGCCGATGCCGCGCTGATCTCAGCCATGATGTCGGTGACCGACTTCACCGCCTGCACGATCTCTTCCATGGTCTGGCCAGCCTGGCCAACCAGCGCCGAGCCGTTGTCGACGCGCGCCACGGTATCGCCGATCAGGCCCTTGATCTCCTTGGCCGCGTTGGCGCTGCGCTGCGCCAGGCTGCGCACCTCGCCCGCCACCACCGCGAAGCCGCGGCCCTGTTCGCCGGCGCGCGCCGCTTCCACCGCCGCGTTCAGCGCCAGGATGTTGGTCTGGAAGGCAATGCCTTCGATCACGCCGATGATGTCGACGATTTTCTTCGAGGCATCGTTGATCTCGTCCATGGTCTGCACCACCCGGCCCACCACTTCGCCGCCGCGCAGCGCAGTGTCCGACGCGTTTGCCGCCAGCCCGCTGGCCTGGCGCGCGTTGTCCGCGTTCTGGCGCACCGTGCTGGTCAGCTCTTCCATGCTCGAAGCGGTCTGCTCCAGCGACGCCGCCTGCTGCTCGGTGCGCTGCGACAGGTCGTTATTGCCCGCCGCCACCTGGCGCGTCGCCGTCGAGATGCTGGCCATGCCTTCCTGGATCTCATGCACCACCGACAGCAGGCTGCGCTGCATGGTCTGCATCGCCTGGGCCAGCGCGCCGATCTCGTCGGCGCTGCGGTGCTCGAAGCGCGTGGTCAGGTCGCCGGCGCCCATGCGCAGCGCAAAGTCCAGCATGTCGCGCACCGGCCGGTTCACGCGCGCCAGCAGCATGGTGCCGGCGGCGAAGGACGACGCCAGCGCCAGCGCAAAGCCGCCCCACAGCCACGGGCGCAAGCTGGCGGCGCCCGTGCCGCCCAGCGCTTCCACCGCGACCAGCGCGGCCAGGAACCACACCAGGCCGCCGGCCTGGGCCCACAGGATGCGGCGCTTCAGGTTCAGCCGCAGCAGCCGCTGCGCCATGCCACGCAGGCCGGTGCGCACCACCGCGCCATGGCGGATCGCCAGCCCGTCGGCACGCCCTGCGCGAAAGCGCGCATAGGCGGCGCCCGCGGCCTGCACCTGCTCGCGCGTCGCCATCGAGCGCACCGAGGTGTAGCCGACCACGCGGCCGTCGACGCGCGTGGGCGTCACGGTCGCATTGACCCAGTAGAAGTCGCCGTTCTTGCGGCGGTTCTTGACCACGCCCATCCACGTGCGTCCGGCCTGCAGGTCTTGCCACAGGTCGGCAAACGCCTCGGGCGGCATGTCGGGATGGCGCACCAGGTTATGCGGCGCGCCCAGCAGTTCTTCCGCCGTAAAGCCGCTGGCCTCGATAAAGGTGCGGTTGGCAAAGGTGATACGGCCCTTGAGGTCGGTGCGCGAGATCAGGTAGTCGGACGGAGACAGCGGGAACTCGCGCTGCGTGACGGGTTGGTTGTTTCGCATCTATGTCGGTACTGCTTGCCTGTGGCGCGCCGCATGGGTCCATGCGGCCGCACCGCGGGCGGGTTCGGTCCGGCGCGCGGGTGGCGCGTGCCGGACGGCGGGGGGCGCTGCGGCAGGATCAGGACACCGCTTCCAGCGCGGCCAGTTCTTCGGTATTGAGCAGCTTCTCGATATCGACCAGGATCAGCATGCGCTGCTCGACCGAGCCCAGGCCGCGGATGTAGTCGGTCGCCAGCTCGCCGGAGAAGTGCGGCGTGGGCTTGATCTGCGCGGCGGCGAGCGTGAGCACGTCGGAGACGCCGTCCACCACGATGCCGGTGGTGCGCTCGTTCAGGTCGACGATGATCACGACCGTGTACTGGTCGTAGCTGACGTTGGGCTGGCGGAACTTGATGCGCAGGTCGATGATCGGCACGATGATGCCGCGCAGGTTGATCACGCCCTTGATGTAGTCGGGCGCATTCGCGATCTGGGTGACCGACTCGTAGCCGCGGATCTCCTGCACCTTCAGGATATCGACGCCGTATTCCTCGCGGCCGAGGGTAAAGGCCAGGAACTCCTCGCCCGCGCCGTCTGCCTTGTCGATGTGCTGCATCGTCTAGCCCCCCAAATTTGGCTCATGCTGGTTTCTCTGGCGCCGCAGCGGCCTGGGCAGGCCGCCAGCTGCGCCGGGGCATGACTTCGCCCACCAGTGTTTACGGCAGGATCCGGGGGGATTGAAGGGCGACGCCGGGTCTCTCCTTACCCTTCCGACGTAGGGGGTGCCGCATCCAGCAGCGCCGCCACGGCCTGCATCAGCCCGTCCGGGTCGAACGGCTTGGGCAGGAAGCCCGACGCGCCCGCGGCGCGCGCCTGTTCGCGGATGCTGCCCTCCTGCTCGGTGGTCAGCATCAGGATGGGCATGCGCGAGTAGCGCGGCGTGGCGCGCAGGCTGCGGATCAGCGTGAGGCCGTCCATGCCCGGCATGACCTGGTCGGTGACCAGCATGCCGAAGCTGCCCGCGACCGCCAGCGCGTGCGCCTGGTCGCCATCCGCGGCCTCGGTCACGTCGAATCCTCCGGCGCGCAGGCAGGCGCCGATCATGCGGCGTAGCGAGGGAGAATCGTCGACGACGAGGATGCTGGGCAATGACATGGGCGCCTCCGGAGGTGCAGGAACGGGTGGGTCCGCCAGGAAGATGGAAGGTGCGGCCGGCGACGGATGGGCCGGCGCAAGCCGCCGCACGAACATGGCAGCCTGCCAGAGTGGTTATCGGCGGCGGGGCGGGACGACTTTAGTTTGGGCTTGGGAATGAGACTGGCCCCAGCGTGATGGCGTGGCAGGCCTGACTGCGTGGAGGCGCCGGCCCTCACCCCCGCCCCTCTCCCGCAAGCGGGAGAGGGGAGCAAACCAGCGGGAGAGAAAAGCCTTTGGGCTCGCATGCGACAACGCTGTGCGAGCGCAGCGACGCACTCCGTGCCAAGGCGGTAGACCTAAGATTGGGAGCGCGCGCAGCGCAGCCGTAGGCGTCCCACCAATAACGTCGTTAGTAGGCTGCCACCGACCTAAAGTCGGGTTCGTCCATCCGACCTCGAACGCCAGGCACATCCAGGTAGCGTCAGCAGGCTGGAACCACCAACCGCCGTACCGCCAGTCACCACCACTGGAGCCACTAACGCCGCCTTAGCCAGCCGCTCAGGCGACGCGTTTCTTGCCTACTTCTTGTCGCTCGGACAAAAAGTAGGTCGCCGGCTGCGCCGGCGAAACAGCCACGCCAGTCAAGCACGACAACGCCCCATAGTGCCAATGCCCCAAAAAACGCATCACGCCCCAGCCTGCTCCCGCAACGCCTCCGCAAACCCCCCAGCATCCAGCGGCAGCGACAGCAGATACCCCTGCACCTCGTCGCACCCCATCTCGTTGAGAATCTCCAGCTGCGAGGCCGACTCCACGCCTTCGGCCACCACCTTCATGCGCAGCTCGTGCGCCAGCGCCACCATCGAGCCGACGATGGCGCGGCCCTGCGCATCGGTATCGAGCCCGCCGATCAGCGTGCGGTCGATCTTGAGCGTGCCCACGCGCAGCCGCTTGAGGTAGCCCAGGCTGGAATAGCCGCTGCCGAAATCGTCCAGCGCCACCTGGATACCGAGCGATTGCAGCTCGGCCAGCGTTTCCAGCGACTTGCCGATGTCCTTCATCGCCGCGGTCTCGGTGATCTCCAGCGTGATCGCCGACGGCGGGATGTCGTGCTGGTGGATCTGCTCCAGCAGGTATTGCGGGAAGTTGCGGCTGGCAAAGCGCAGCCCCGAGACATTGATCGCCACCGGCACGGTCGGCACGCCGGCGTCGCGCCACTGGCGCACCTGGCGGCACACGCTGGTCAGGACCCAGTCGTCGAGCTTGTCGATCTGGCCCGACTGCTCGGCCACGGCGATGAACTCGGCGGGGCTGACCTGGCCCAGCGCGGGATGGCGCCAGCGGCACAGCGCCTCGGCGCCGACCACGGTGCGCCGGCGCGCGTCGTACTTGGGCTGGAACTGCAGCGACAGGGTATCGTCCTGGATCGCCACCCACAGGTCGCGCCGGATCACGCGGGTGCGGCGCGCGCGCTCGCCGGCGGCGCTGTTGAACAGGCGCACCTGGTTCGAGCCGCTCTGGCGTGCTTCGGCCAGGCTGACGCGGGCGGCCTGCATCAGTGTTTCGGAGGTATGCGCGTCGCGCGGATAGATGGCAATGCCGATATTCACGCCGATCTGCATCTGCAGCCCGCGCGCGGCGATGAACTCCGCCAGCGAACCCAGCATGCGCGAGCCCAGTTCCTGCGCGCGGCCATGGTGGACCAGCTCGGGCACGCCCACGGCAAACTCGTCGCGCGCCAGCCGCGCCAGGAAATCGTGCGGCTCCAGCACTGCCTGCGCCAGCGCGCCGGCGTCCTGGGCCAGGATATCGTCGGCGCGGACCTCGAACACCTCGTCGACTTCGCGGTAATCGGCGATATGGATCAGCAGCACGGCGCAGCCGGTCTCGGCCAGGCGGGCCTGGCCGATGGCCTGGTCCAGCCAGCGGCCGAAGGCCACGCGGTCAGGCATTACCGTCGCCACGCTGTATTCACCCACCGTGTCCTGGCCGCGCGCGCCGGCACGCACGGTCAGGCGGCCCGGGCGCCCGGGAATGCGCGCGCCGCGCCGCGCCAGCCGCGGCTCGGCGCCGCGATGCAGCACCGGCAGGTCATCGGCAAGTTCGTCGGCCAGCGTGGCTTCGGCGCGCACCGGCGCCGGCAGCCAGCCGCGCGACTGGGCCCGGTGGACGGCGAACAGCAGCGCGCACAGCGCGGTCAGCCCGCCCGCCAGCCAGGCCGGGTGCGGCAGGCCGGCGGCGTCGATGCAATCGCGCGCGGTCACGGTGCCGGCGCCGCACGAGCGGCCCAGGTGCGTGCCGGCGGCGGCCACCAGCCCGGCCCCCGCCACCACCGCCATCAGCGCCGCGCCACGCCACAGGCGTGCGCCCTGGCGCAGCCACTGCACCAGCAGCTTGACCGCCGTGGTGGCCGCCGCCGCGGCGGCAAAGCTGGCCGCCAGCTGGGCCGCGTCGTTGACGGCCGGCACGCTGCCCGACAGGCCCACCACCAGCACGGGCAGGCCGATGCTCAATTGCGACAGCAGCGCCGCCGACCACGTCAGTACGCGCAGCGACCGGCTGCCGGCCGGCTGGTCCGCGCGCCCGGCGCGAACGCCGAGGGCGGCGGCTACGCCCAGCAGGGCAGCCAGCAGCAACAGGACGGAACTCAGGGCAATCATTGGGCTGCGCGATGATGAAGAAAATGCGCGAAGACGATCAGGACGCGGGGCAAACCCCGCATCATGTCATCTTGCAGTCGCCGTGTGAACAAGGCAATGACTCGAACGCAGGGGTCAGAACGCGCTCCAGTCGTCATCGCCGCCGGCCGCGGCGACGGCCGGCCGCGCTGCGGGCCGGTTTGCCGCGCTGTTTGCGGCGCTGTTTGCGGCACTGCTTGCGGCGCCGTTTGCCGGCTTGCCTGCGCGCGCACCGGCAGGCCGGGGCGGCGCCGTGGTGCGCGTGCCACGGCTCGCGCCGGCGCTGGCGGGCGTAGCCGGCGCAGTATATGCCGGCGCTTTCGCCGTGGCCCTTGCAGCGGTGCTGGCTGCCGCCGCCGGTGCCGCCGCGGCGCCGACCGTGAACACCGAGACCACGTTCTTCAGCTTCTGCGCCTGCTCTTCCAGCGCGCCAGCCGCCGCCGCGGCCTCTTCGACCAGCGCGGCGTTCTGCTGCGTCACCTGGTCCATCTGGGTCACGGCCTGGCTGACCTGCTCGATGCCGCTGGTCTGCTCCTGCGAGGCGGCGCCGATCTCGCTCATGATGTCCGTGACCCGGCGCACCGCCTGCACGATCTCGCCCATGGTCTGGCCGGCTTCGGCCACCAGGCGGGTGCCGCTCTCCACGCGCTGGCCAGACTCGCTGATCAGCGCCTCGATCTCCTTGGCGGCCGAGGCCGAGCGTTGCGCCAGGCTGCGCACCTCGCCCGCCACCACGGCAAAGCCGCGCCCCTGCTCGCCGGCGCGGGCGGCTTCCACCGCGGCATTGAGCGCCAGGATATTGGTCTGGAAGGCAATGCCCTCGATCACGCTGATGATTTCCACCACCTTGCGCGAGGCACCGTTGATCTCGTTCATGGTATCGACCACACGGCCCACCACCTCGCCGCCCTTGAGCGCGATCTGCGAGGCCTCGCCCGCCAGCACGCCGGCCTGGCGCGCATTGTCGGCATTCTGGCGCACCACCGTGGTCAGCTCTTCCATGCTCGCGGCGGTTTCCTCCAGCGACGAGGCCTGTTCCTCGGTGCGCTGCGACAGGTCGAGGTTGCCGGTGGAAATCTGCTGCGTGGCCGACGCCATCGAATCCGCGCCGCTGCGCACCTCGGCGACGATGCCCGACAGGCTCGATTGCATCGCGGCCAGCGCCTGCATCATGCGCCCGATCTCGTTCTTCGAGATGCTGGTGATGCGCGCGGTCAGGTCGCCGCGGGCGATGCGCTCGAACACCGCCAGCGCCTCTTGCACCGGCGCGACGATGGCGCGGTTCAGCGTGACCGTGCACAGCGCGGCAATCGCCAGGCCCAGCACCATCATCACGATCGACAGCATGCGGATGCGCGCAAAACGGGCCTGCGCCGCGCCGAAATTAGCCTCGCCCGCCGCCATCTGGAACTTCTGCAGCTTCTCGTGCGCGCTCGACATGCTGCGTTGCAGGTCAGGCAGCACCTTCTTGGCCAGCCGCACCGCCTCTTCCTGGTTACCCGCCAGCGAGGCCGCCTGCAGCGGCAGCACGCCCTGCTCCATGAACGCCTGGCGCTGCTTGCCCAGTTCCGTTGCCAGGGCTTTTTCCTCGGCATTCTGCGGCAGGCTCAGATAGCGCTTCCATGCCGCCTCCGACGCCTCCACGAACACCCGCGAGCGGTCTACGTTGACCTTGGGATCGTCCTGCTCGCCCTGCATCACGTTGCGGTCCAGCGCCAGGCGCATGCGTGTGGTCGCCAGCATCGCGTCGCTGAGCGCGATGGTCGAGCCAAGCTGGTTGGCATAGGTTTCCTTGAGCGCGTCGTTGCTCTGCGAGATGCCGTACAGGCCGGCGCCGCCGACCAGCAACAGCAGCAGCGACAGGATTCCCATGGCGCCCCGTAGCAGGGTCTTGATCTGAATATTGTTGTGGAAGGACATGATGAAATAAGACTCTGGCAATCCGCGGGACACACCCCTTGCCCCGGTCCGGCAGGATCGTTGCCGCATTGATCCGCCCTGCCCGGATAACGGCGCGGCCCCCTCATCCTTGAGTCGCTGCCCGGCGCGCACGGTTATGGTGAATCGGCGATAAACGCCATGTCGGATATCAGCCACGTAGGGAGCTTTGGCTGGCAGGTATGGCCTGAAATGGGGTTGCCGCCTGTCCGTAAATGCCAGGACGATTAATGTCATGGCCGGTATCCGCACACAACGACGACAGGCGGGGCGGTAGCGAATACCGCCCGGATTTCGGCACCGCTGCCCACCTCTCAGTCCCGCCAGCGCGCGGCAAAATCCGCGGCGACTCGCCCTGACACTGAAAGTTCACACAATTATCAGCAGCAAGAATTTTCGCAAAAACCGTCCGGGATTACGCGACCGGGATTTGCAGCCGGCATCCGGCCCGTTATAATTGTTTTCAGCATTTACCCCGCCCACCAGCGCACCCAGCGCAATTCAATCACCGGAAACCGAGGACGCAATGGCGACGTATCAGGAAATCGTTCAGAAAATCAGCGAACTGCAGAAGCAAGCCGAGGAAATCAAGGCACGCGAACAATCCGCCGTGATCGCCGATATTCGCGAGAAAATCGAGCAATATGGCCTGACCGCGGAAGACCTGGGTTTTGGCGCGAAGGCCCCGGCCGGCAAGAAGGCGGTCAACCGCAAGGTGCCGGTGCGTTATCGCGACAACGCCGGCAATACCTGGACCGGCCGCGGCAAGCGTCCGGGCTGGCTGACCCAGGCCCTGGCCCAGGGCAAATCGGTGGAAGACTTCCTGATCCGCTAAAGCGCGCGATCCGGCAGACGGCAAAACGCCACGGAGACATCCGTGGCGTTTTTGTTTTGCGCGGCGGAAAACCTGGCCGGGGTCAGGCGTCGAAGCCGTGCGGGTTCATCGACTGCCAGCGCCATGAGTCCTGGCACATGCGGTCGAGGTCGTGCTGCGCGCGCCAGCCCAGCAGTTCGTTGGCCAGCGCCGGGTCGGCATAGCAGGCGGCGATATCGCCCGGGCGCCGCGCCACGATCTGGTACGGCACCGGCCTGCCGCTGGCGCGCTGGTAAGCCTGCACCACCTCCAGCACGCTGTAGCCGCGCCCGGTGCCCAGGTTCACGGTCATGCCGCGGCCCTGTTGGCGCAGATAATTAAGCGCCGCCAGGTGGCCGTCGGCCAGGTCGCAGACGTGGATATAGTCGCGCACCCCGGTGCCGTCCACGGTGGGGTAATCGCCGCCGAATACCATCAGTTGCTCGCGGCGCCCGCCTGCCACCTGCGCCACATAAGGCATCAGGTTGTTGGGAATGCCGCGCGGATCTTCGCCGATCAGGCCGCTCTCATGCGCGCCCACCGGATTGAAATAACGCAGGTAGGCAATGCGCCATGCCGGATCCGATTTTTCCAGGTCGCGCAGGATTTGCTCGCCCATCAGCTTGGTCTGGCCATAGGGGTTGGTCGCCGACAACGGGAAATCTTCCAGGATCGGCACGGTGTGGGGATTGCCATAAACCGTGGCCGAAGAACTGAACACCAGTTGTTTCACCCCGGCCGCGCCCATTGCCGCGCACACCGTCAGCAGGCCGTCGAGGTTGTTGCTGTAATAGGCCAGCGGCTGGCTGACCGATTCGCCCACCGCCTTGAGCGCGGCAAAATGAATCACCGCGCTGATGCGGTGTTCGGCAAAGAGCCGGTCCAGCAGCGCGCGGTCGCGCACGTCGCCCTGCACGAAATGCGGGGCCTGGCCGGTAATGGTGGCGAGCCGCTCGATCACGGCCGGGCTGCTGTTGCACAGATTATCCAGGCCGATCACGTGGTAGCCGGCATTGAGCAGCGCGACCCAGGTATGCGAGGCGATATAGCCGGTGGCACCGGTCAGCAGCAGGGTTTCAGGCATGGGTATTGGCGTCGATCGATTCGGTTCAGCGTTTTGCGGATGGCAGCCGGAGCGCGGTGTGCACGATAAATAACTTGATTGCCCCACCCGGCACGGGAAGGTACCTATTATCCACGATGCGCCATGGCGCCCCGCCAGCCGCCCCTGCTTACGGCGTCAGTCAGAGGCCGCGGAAGCCGGCGCCACCAGCCCCGCCCGCGCCTGCCAGGCTTCATATGCTGCCCGCAACCGCCAGCCCGATTCCAGGTCGCGCATGCCCAGGCACTGCGCCACCTCGGCGGGCGCCGTGCCGGCCTCGAAATGCATGGCCGCGCAGGTATTGCGCAGGGTCTGCGGCGACGCGCGTTCGCTGCGCCCGGCAAGCACGCCGGCTTCATCCAGCAGGATTTCCACGCGCCGGTAGACCGACGCGGCATGCATCGGCCGTCCCGTCGGCATGGCCGGAAACACCAGGCTGCCGAGGGTGCCGGAGGTCTCGCGCAGCGCCAGCCAGGCACGCAGCGGCGCATGTGCCAGCGGGAACAGCGGCACCGTGTAGGCGCGGCCGTTGTCCGGGCGCACCATGCGCAGCGCCATCCGCCCGGGCGCGCCATCGGCGATCACGTCGATGCGCAGCGCGCGCGCCTCGGCCACCTTCAGGCCGCCGCCGAGCAGCACGGCCAGCAGCGCCGCGTCGCGCGCGCGCTTCCATTGCGTCGGCGACGCCGCGGCGCCGGTGTCGCCGGCCGGCGCGCCGGCCGGGCCGAGGATGCGCGCCACCAGCAGGTCGCGCTCGCCGGGCAGCAGGAAGGCGGTGGGATCGTTCTCGCCCTCGGCCAGATGGGCGCGCACCGCCTGGCTGCCGGGGTTGTGCATGCCCTCGCGCAAGCGTGACAGGTGGTGGAACACCCGTTCGATCAGCCGCGCATAGCGGTAGCGGTGCGACTTGTGCAGCTGCTGCGCGTCCAGGAATTCGCCGATCTGCTCGGCGGACCAGCTCAGCGGCGGCAGGCCGCGCTCGGCCGACCAGCGCAGCAGCTTGCCCCACATGGCGCGGTAGACCACGCTGGTGCCGTGGCGAAAACCGTGCTGCGCCAGCCAGCCGTCGAACGCGCGCTCGGGGTGGTCGCGCCAGGCGGCCAGGTCGGCATCGAACAAGGCCGCCTGCTCGAGCTGAGCGGCACTGGGCTTGGTGGTCACGGACTCTCCTGCTCTCCCGCATCAGGCCGGCGGCCGGCGGACGATCCCGACTATTGTAGACAACGCGTCACTGCGCGCCGCCGGACACGTATCGAGCTTGCAGCGGGCCATGCGGCGTGCTACCTTTCGATCCACTATGCAACTGGTTGCATAGAGTTTGTATATGACCGGAACGAGATCGCAGCAACCTACCGCGCCCCGCCAGGAGACCCCGTGACCACTGCCCTGCTCCCCGCCGCCCAGGCTTCGCTCGACGCCTGGCACCAGATGATCGCCACCCAGTCCATGGCCGGGCTCGATGCCATCGTCGCCGATGACGTGGTGTTCCGCTCGCCGGTCGCGCACACGCCGTACCCCGGCCGCGCCGCCATCGCGCTGGTGCTGACCACGGTGAACCAGGTGTTCCAGGACTTCCGCTACCACCGCAGCTTTGTCAGCGAGGACGGCCACAGCGTGGTGCTGGAGTTCAGCGCCAGCGTGGACGGCAAGGCGCTCAAGGGCATCGACATGATCCGTTTCGACGACGCCGGCCGGATTGCAGAGTTCGAGGTCATGGTGCGCCCGCGCTCCGGCCTGGAGGCGCTGGCCGCCGCCATGGCCGCGCGCCTGGCCAGCCAGAAACACCTGCTGACCGGCGCCGCCTGACGCGCGCCAGCCGACAGCGCCACCGCATCGCTTCACCGAATCCATCGGAATTACCCAGGAGACTTCCCCATGGCCCTTCCCGTCCAGCTTCAGAACCGGCTTTCGCTGCCGGTGGTGTGCTCGCCGCTGTTCATCATCTCCAACCCCGACCTGGTCATCGCCCAGTGCAAGGCCGGCGTGGTCGGCTCGTTCCCCGCGCTGAACGCGCGCCCCGCGCCCAAGCTGGAGGAATGGCTGGACCGCATCACCACGGAGCTGGCGGCGCACGACGCGAAGCACCCGGAGCGCCCGTCGGCACCGTTCGCGGTCAACCAGATCGTGCACAAGTCCAACGACCGGCTCGAGCATGACCTGGAACTGTGCGTGCGCTACAAGGTGCCGATCGTGATCACGTCGCTGGGGGCGCGCAAGGAAGTCAACGACGCGGTCCACTCGTACGGCGGCATCGTGCTGCATGACGTCATCAACAATACCTTCGCGCGCAAGGCGATCGAAAAGGGCGCGGACGGCCTGGTGGCCGTGGCCGCCGGCGCGGGCGGCCATGCCGGCACGCTGTCGCCGTTCGCGCTGCTGCACGAGATCCGCGAATGGTTCGACGGCCCGCTGCTGCTGTCGGGCGCCATCTCCAGCGGCGACGCCATCCTGGCCGCGCAGGCCGCCGGCGCCGACCTGGCCTATATCGGCTCGGCCTTTATCGCCACGCATGAGGCCAACGCGCAGGACGGCTACAAGCAGATGATCGTCGACAGCAATGCCAACGACATCGTGTATTCCAACCTGTTTACCGGCGTGCACGGCAACTACCTGCGCGGCAGCATCGAGCGCGCCGGGCTGGACCCCAACGCGCTGCCGGAATCGGACCCGTCGAAGATGAATTTCGGTTCGACCAGCGTGAAGGCGTGGAAGGATATCTGGGGCGCTGGCCAGGGCGTCGGCGCGATCAAGCGCGTGGTGCCCGCCGCCGAGCTGGTGCGCCGCTTTGCCGAGGAATACGCGCTGGCGCGCCGCCGCCTGGGCCTGGGCGAAGCCAGCCCGGCCGGCACGCGCGCGGTCGACCTGGCCTGAGCGCGCAGGCCCTTGCGCCGGCGCTACAGCAGCGGCAGCAGGGCCTCGCCCCAGGCCACCCAGTCGGTTTCGAAGCGGATCCCGCGCTGCAGCAGCGTATAGCGCAGTTGTTGCGCGCGGTCCATGTCCGGCGCCGAGAAATCGCGCCGCTCGATGGCCAGGTAGGTCTCGAGACGGGCGCGGTGCAGCGCGATCAACCGCCGCATCTCGTCGCCCAGGCCGAGCGGCCCGATCACCGCATCGGCGCGCAGCTTGACCAGGATCTCCTCGCGCTGGTCCAGGCCCGCGCCCGGCGCCAGCACCCAGCGCGCCAGTTCATCACGGCCCGCGGGCAACACGCGGTAGACCTTCTTGCGGTTGCGCCGGTCGGACCCACCCTCGTTTTCGGCGCCGTCGCTTTCATCGGCGGCAATCCACCCGTTGTCCGCCATGCGGCCCAGTTCGCGATAGATCTGCTGGTGCGTGGCATGCCAGAAATAGCCGATGGAGCGGTCGAAGCGCCGCGCCAGCTCGTAGCCGGACGAAGGCTTTTCGATCAGGGAGATCAACAAGGCGTGCTGGGTCGACATGCGTCTGCTGGGCGCGGGGATGATCGGAGTGGATGCGGACAGCGCAGCGTGCCGGCAGGCGCGCCGGTCACCGCACTTTCAAAAACTGGCGCTATGGTAGCGCAATGCCGGGCCGGTACCCGAAAGGCGCCGCGCAATATGGCGGGGAACGATATATTCGTCGATTTTGTCAGTTAAGAAATTTCCCGCCAGACAGAATTAAAAAACGCTGAATGGCATTTCCGGCCGATGTGCCATACATTCCATACATTGAAGCTGTGCGAGCAAAAACGATCCGCCCCCGGCCGCACCATGTAGAACTTTGGAGTGTGTCCATGACCGGAAGAATCCTGCTAGCCGAAGACCGCGACGTGCCCTGGGAGGCCGCCGCGCGCCCGCTCGGCCTGCTGGCGCCATTGCACGAAAAGGCCCCAGTCTATTACCGGCTGCCCGATACGCCTGACGGGCACCATATCAAGGAATATCCCAGCGGCCTGCGCCAGCTGGTGCGTTTTGTCGGCGTCGAAGAACAGGTCGTCAAATACAACCTGAGCTGATCCGCGCCACTGTTTTCCTGTGGTTGTCTCCTCCGAGCCCGATCCTGCGGGCAGGGACTTGAACCCGCGAACTTCGCGGGTTTTTTCTTGGCGTGACGGTATCGGCGCGTGCCGGCCTCAGAGCTGCGGCGCACGGCAGGCCGCACCGCCGCCATTGGCTGCCTCCGGCATGCCGAACACGGCTCGCGCCCCGCACTGCGAACCGAACATGCGCGCCTGGTCGTGCCCGACGCCCACGACTTCATACGCCTGGTGGCGAATGACCAGGCCCGGGCCGGCGAGGTAGCGCTCGTAGCGCAGGTAGCCGCGCGCACGCTGCAGCCGCGTGGGGCCCTCGGCCTCGGCGCCGCACGATTTGTCCAGCACGCGGTGGTTGGGATCGTTGTCCTCGGTGCCGGCCAGATAGGTGACCTCGCGCCCGGCATAGCGCCGGCACAACGCCATGCCGTCGGCGCCTTTGGCATACGGCACCATGTCCTGCATGCCGTAGCGGTATTTGTCGTAGTCCGGGCAGCGGGCCTGGTCATACGGCGCGAACGACTTGCCGTCGGCGCCAGCCGGCCGCACCGGCGTGAAATACAGATACGACGACGGATTGGCCACGACATAGCGCAGGTCGATGCCGCCGGCGCGGATGCGCTCGTCGACATTGTTGAGCACCGCGTAGCGGTGCACGATCTGCGCGCCGCCGGAGTGGCCGGCCACCGTCACCTTGCGCACCTGCGGCAACCGCGCCTTGTCGGTGAAAAACGCGAGCAGGTCGTCCAGCACCTGCAGCGAGCTAACGCGAGCCGGCCCCTCGACCGCATCCTCGCCGCTGATCCAGCCCTGCACCGACCAGTGCGGCATGCCGGCAAAGCCTTTGTTCCCGTCCGGCGTGCCGGCAAAATTCGGCGCGACCAGCAGCACCTCGTCCGGGTTGCGGCCGCTGGCCTTCAGCAGTGCCGCGCCGGCGGCATAGTAATCATCGCCGTTGCGCTGCAAGCCATGCTGGACCAGCACGACTTCGCGGATGCTTGACAGGTCGCCGTCGAGCCGGTGGTTGGCATAGACGGGGAAGTCATAGCCGGCGCCAAGATGCACGCGCTGCCACTGCGCGGGAGCGGCGGCCTTGCCCGCGACGGGCGGCGCTGCCGGCGTACCGGCGCAGCCGGCCAGCAGCGCGAGGGCGGCGGCGGCCAGGGCGCGTGCCAGATGCGCACGGATGGGCTGCGGGTGGGCGATCGATGGCGTCATGGCGGGTGGTCTCCGGTTGGCATGCCGGCGATGGTAGGCCAGTGGCGCGCGGCATGGCAACGCCCGCCGCGCCGCCATGCTGCCTTACGCGAGCCGCGCGGCCAGCGCCGCCACGTCGGGCCAGGTCACGCGCCGCACCATCACGCGCAGGCCGGGTCCATGGAAATCGTCCTCGAACGGTTCCGACTCCGTGCCGCCCAGCCGCTGGTAGAACTCGCGCGCCTGCGTATTGGCCTCCAGCACATAGAGGAACAGCGGCTGCCCCGGCCAGCCTTGCGCAACGCGTTGCGCGCAATGCGCCAGCAACCGCTTGCCGAGTCCCTGGCCATGGTAGCCCGGCAGGACATGCAGGTTGTCCAGGTAAATGCCGAAGCGCGAGTCGGCCTGCGGCAGCAGGCAGGCAAAGCCGGCGGTCACGCCGTCGACCAGCGCCAGCGTGACCTCGGCCGGGCCATCGGCGCCGTCGTGCATACGCGCGCGCCAGGCCGCCAGGCGTTCGGGGAAGGCCTGCACGCGCAGGTAAGCGTCCGGCAGCATGCCGGGATAGGTGTGCTGCCAGCTGGCGGCGTGCATGGCGGCAAGCCGGTCGGCATCGGCGGCGGTGGCAGGTATCAGCGCAATATCGGGCATGGGACGAGACCAGGAAGGCACAGCGGCATCCGTGCCTGGGTGCAGGGGCGCGCGGCAAGCGCCCATTGTGCCCGCGACATGCCAAAGCTTGCAAAAGGCGCAGGAAGGGTTTGCAATCGGGGGCCCCGGTACACCCGGCATTCCCTTGCGCGCCGCCGCGGCAGCGGGAACGAAGGTTGCAGCAAGCCGGGCAAGCTCTGCCAAGCAAAAGGAAGCCTTATGTACATGGTCTACTGGTCCGAAGCCCTCGGCACCGGACTGACGCCGCATGCGCAGTCTTTCCCCAGCGATGCCATGCGCGAAGCGCTGCGCTTTACCGAGGCGCTGCGCCAGCGCCAGCACGCGGGCGAGCCGGTCAGCTTTGTCACGCTGTGCTCGGAAAACCCCGACTCGGTCGGCCGTGCCGGGGCGGCCGATCCGCCGCCCGACTACGAATGGAGAAAGCGGCGGCCCTGATCCGGTGGGCGGCGGCCCGGTCAGGCCCGCCCCGCCGCCGGCCGCAGCGCCGCGCGCACCACGAAGGCCATCACAACTGCAAACAGCAGCATTGCCGCCAGGAAGTACAGCCCGGCCGCAAGGCTGCCGGTGGCGTCCTTGATCACGCCGATGCCATAGGGGCCGAAGTAGCCGCCCAGATTGGCCAGCGAGTTGATGGTGGCGATGCCCACCGCGGCGCTGGCGCCGGTGAGGAATTCGCCGGGCAGCGCCCACACCACGGCCTGGATCGAATAGATCGAGAACGCGGTCAGGCAGATAAACAGGAACTGCAGCACCGGCGACTGCACCCAGGCGCTCAGCGCCATGGTGATCGCTGCCATCCCCGACACCACCACGATGTGGCCGTAGCGCTCGCCCTTGCGGTCCGAGTGGCGCGGCACCAGGTACAGGCCGACCACGGCGAACAGGTAGGGCACCGCTGACAGCAGGCCGGTCATGGCATCGGTCACGCCGAACTGCTTGATGATGGTCGGCAGCCACAGCGACAGCCCGTAGATGCTCAGCGGGAACGGCAGGAACAGCAGCGACAGCAGCAGCACGCGCTTGTCCTTGAGCGCCTGCAGCGGGTTGCCGTGCGGCTTGAGCGCATAGGCGGCCTGGTCGGCGGCGAGTTCGCGCTCGATCCAGGCGCGCTCGGCCGGTGCCAGCCATGCGGCGCTGGCGGGCGACTCCGGCAGGATGCGCAGCGTCGGCAGGCACAGCAGCACCGCCGGCAGGCCGCTCAGCACAAACAGCGTCTGCCAGTTGGACATGCCGAGCAGCCCCTGCGTCGACAGCACCAGCCCGGCAATCGGTCCGGTAATGATCAGCGCGATCGGCTGGGCCAGCACCAGCAGTCCGATGATGCGCGCGCGATGGCGCATCGGGAACCACTTGGTCAGGAAGTACAGGATGCCCGGATACAGGCCGGCTTCGGCCGCGCCCAGCAGGAAGCGCAGCACGTAGAAGCTGTGCGCGCCCTGCGTGAACGCCATCGCCATGGTGATCACGCCCCAGGTGAACAGGATGCGCGCAAACCAGCGGCGCGCGCCGAAGCGTTCCAGCGCCAGGTTGCTCGGCACCTCGCACAGGAAATAGCCGATAAAGAACAAACCCGCGCCCAGGCCATAGGCCGCATCGCTGATGCCGATGGCCGCGTTCATGTGCAGCTTGGCGAAGCCGACCACCGAGCGGTCGATATACGCCACCACGTAGATCAGCGCCAGGAACGGGATCAGCCGGCGCACCAGCATGCCGATGATGCGGGTCTCTTCCTGCGCCTGTGCGCCGGTTTCCTTTCCTGGGACGGCGCGCGCCAGCGGCGCGGTCTGTGTGCCTTGCATGGCTAGTCTCCTCTGTTCTTGTAAGGGGTCGCGCGCGCGCCGCCGGGGCCGCGCGCCTTCAATGTAATCGGGTCGATCAGTGCGAGTGGCGCGGCACCTCGCGTCCGCGGCAGCCGACCAGGAAGTCGAGGTCGCAGCCCTCGTCGGCCTGCAGCACGTGGTTGACGTAGAGCTTGCGATAGCCGCCGTCGGCAGGCGCCTGCAGCGGCTGCACGTCGGCCATGCGGCGTTCGAACTCGGCGGGATCGATATCCAGGTGCAGGCGCCCGGCCTCGCAGTCCAGCTCGATCCAGTCGCCGTCGCGCACGATTGCCAGCGGCCCGCCGGCGGCAGCTTCCGGTGCCACGTGCAGGACCACGGTGCCGTAGGCGGTGCCGCTCATGCGTGCATCGGAAATGCGCACCATGTCCTTGATGCCCTGGCGAAGCAGCTTCGGCGGCAGGCCCATATTGCCTACCTCCGCCATGCCCGGGTAGCCGCGCGGTCCGCAGCGCTTGAGCACCAGCACCGAGTTCTCGTCAACGTCGAGCGACTCGTCGACGATGCGTTCCTTGTAATGCTCCAGGTTCTCGAACACCACCGCGCGGCCGCGGTGGCGCAGCAGCCTGGGCGTCGCCGCCGACGGCTTGAGCACGGCGCCGCGCGGCGACAGGTTGCCGCGCAGGATGCGGATGCTGCCGTCGCGGATCAGCGGCTGGTCCAGCGGGCGGATGACTTCGTCGTTGGTGATCGGCGCATCCCTGACGTTGTCCCAGATCGCCTTGCCGTTGACGGTCAGCGCGCCCGGATGCGGCAGCAGGCCGGCCTCGCCCATGCGGCGCAGCACCGCGGGCAGGCCACCGGCGTAGTAGAACTCTTCCATCAGGAAGCGGCCCGACGGCATCAGGTCGACGATGGTCGGCGTATCGCGCCCCACGTTGCTCCAGTCTTCCAGCTCGAGCGGCACGCCGATGCGGCCGGCAATCGCCTTCAGGTGGATCACGGCGTTGGTCGAACCGCCGATCGCGGCATTGACGCGGATCGCGTTCTCGAATGCCTCGCGCGTCAGGATCTTCGACAGCGTCAGGTCCTCGCGCGCCATCTCGACGATGCGGATGCCGGACATGTGCGCCAGCACATAGCGGCGCGAATCGACCGCCGGGATCGCGGCATTGTGCGGCAGCGAGGTGCCCAGCGCCTCGGCCATGCAGGCCATGGTCGAGGCGGTGCCCATGGTATTGCAGGTGCCGGCCGAGCGCGACATGCCGGCCTCGGCCGACAGGAACTGGTGCAGGTTGATCTCGCCCGCCTTGAGCGATTCATGCAGCTGCCACACCGCGGTGCCCGAGCCGATGTCCTTGCCGTCGAGCTTGCCGTTGAGCATCGGCCCGCCGGTGACGACAATGGCCGGCACGTCGCAGCTGGCCGCGCCCATCAGCAGCGCGGGCGTGGTCTTGTCGCAGCCGGTCAGCAGCACCACCGCATCGATGGGGTTGCCGCGGATCGCTTCTTCCACGTCCATCGCGGCCAGGTTGCGCGTCAGCATCGCGGTCGGGCGAAGGTTGGATTCGCCGTTGGAGAACACCGGGAATTCGACCGGGAAGCCGCCGGCTTCATACACGCCGCGCTTGACGTGCTCGGCCAGCTTGCGGAAGTGGGCGTTGCATGGCGTGAGTTCCGACCACGTGTTGCAGATGCCGATCACCGGGCGCCCGTCGAAGGCGTGGTCGGGAATGCCCTGGTTCTTCATCCAGCTGCGATACATGAAGCCGTTCTTGTCGGCGGTGCCGAACCACGCCGTCGAGCGCAGCGGCTTGCGTTGCTTGTCCTTGGAATCCGACATGTTGTTCCTGGTGCGAGGGGCCGCCGGGGCCCGGCGGCGAAGATGGCAGGGACGACGGATCCAGCGGCATCGCATCATGGCGGCGCAACCAGGCTGTCTCCGTTCGTTGTTATTTGTCGGACGGAGTGTATGCAGCTGGCCGATATGCTACTAATGAAGAGTTCGGCATTTGCCATATCGATATCGGCATTGGTACTTACCCTATGGAAGCCCCCATCTTTTCTGACACGGCTGATGCGGTCCCCGCGCCACCCGCCTGGCACAACCACACCCGCCTCAAGACGCGCCAGCTGCTGCTATTGCTGGCCGTCGCCGACGAAGGCAGCATCCACCGCGCGGCGGAAAGGCTGGCGATGACGCAGCCGGCCGCTTCCAAGCTGCTGCGCGAGCTGGAGGAGATGCTGTCGGTACCGCTGTTCGAGCGCCTGCCGCGCGGCATGGCGCCGACCGACTATGGCCGCGCGATGATCCGGCATGCGCGCGCGGTGATCGGCAGCCTGAACCAGGCGCGCGAGGAAGTGCTGGCGCTGAAGGCGGGCCGGCTCGGCCATGTGGCGATCGGCGCGATCACCTCGCCAGGCGTGCGGCTGCTGCCGCCGGCGATCGCGCGGGTGAAGGCAAGCTATCCGGGATTGCGGGTCTCGGTGGAGATCGACAACAGCAACGTGCTGCTCGACCGGCTCGGGCAGGAAAAGCTCGACATGGTGGTCGCGCGGCTGTTTCCCGAACACGACAAAGGCCGGCTGCGCTACGAGCCGATGGCGGAAGAGCCGGTCTGCGCCGTGGTGCGCCCCGGCCACCCGATGCTGGCGGCGCCCGCCCTGGCGCTGGCCGACACCACCGACGCCGCCTGGCTGATCCCGCCGGCCGGCACGGTGCTGCGCCACCGCTTCGAGCTGATGTTCCAGCGCGCCAGCCTGGCGCCGCCGACCAACGTGGTGGAAACCGCCGCGCTGCTGTTCCTGACGCGCATGGTGACGCAGTCAGACATGATCGCGGTGCTGACGGCGGATGTCGCGCAATACTACGCGGCGTTCGGCATGGTGGAAGTGCTGCCGATGGCCATGCCCTGTCATATGGACGACTTCGGCCTGATCACGCCGACCGACCGGCTGATGTCGCCCGGCGCACTGCTGGTTGCGGATGCGTTGCGCGAAACGGCTCTGCGCATCTACGGCAGGTAGTTCCAGTGCTGGTGCCAGCGCCGGTCATCCCTGCCCGCTCTCGCGCGCCGCGATCCGGCGCCTGATGGTCTCGTCGAACCAGCGGTCCATCATCGCCTTTTCATAGCGCAGCCTGTCGCCCTGGCTGTAGACGTTGACGCCCATGTTGAAGGCCTGGTCAGAGATGCGCTGCTCGCCGCTGCCGATCACCGCACCGTCGCTGCCGCGCAGTGCATAGCGCAGCGTCATGCGCGGCCAGGTGACGTCGCGCACGATGCGGACGTCATAGCCGCGCACGCGCCATGGCTCGAAATGTCCCGCGAGATCGATATCCAGCACCTCGATATTCAGCGCATAGCCCTGCGGCAGGTAGCGCGCGGCCAGCTCGTCGAAGTGGCGGCGGATATCGTTCATCACCTGCGCGCGCTCGCGGTCGCTGCCGTACGGGCTGCGGTAGGCGGCATCGGTGTAGGTGTCGGGATGGGGGAAGGAAACTGTCAGCGTTCCGGCAGGCGGCGCGGCGAAGGCATGGATGGCACCGATGGCACACATCAGGCCCATGGGCGCCGCGCAGGCGGCCAGCAGACGGCGGGATCTGGCCATGGCGAACTCCAGGACAAGGGCAACTGCACCCTTGATGCCTCTTGATTGTAGTGCGCCACGGCCAGTCAGCCAGCCAGTTAGCCGGTCAGCCGATGATGTTGAACTGGCTGAAGTATTCCTCGTTCAGTTCCAGCCCCAGCCCCGGCAGGTTGTCGTCAAGCTGCAGGTAGCCGTTGTCCGGCGCGGGGTCGCCCTTGAAGATGTAGTAGAACAGCTCGTTGCCGACCTCGACGTCGTGCACCGGGAAGTACTCGGCCATCGGCGACGCGGTCGACGCCATGGTCAGGTGGTAGTTGTGCATCTGCCCGGCGTGCGGGATCACCGGCACCGACCAGGCCTCGGCCATCGCATTGATCTTCTGTGCCGCGGTGATGCCGCCGACGCGGTTGGTGTCGTACTGGATCACGTCGACCGCGCGGCGCTCCAGCAGGTCCTTGAAGCCGTACGAGGTGAACTCGTGCTCGCCGCCGGAGATCGGGAACGGGCTCGCCTTCTTCAGCTCGACATAGCCTTCGATATCGTCGGCGATCACGGGCTCTTCGAGCCAGCGGGGATTGAACTCGGCCAGGCGCGGCAGCATGCGGCGCGCGTATTCGAGCGTCCAGCCCATGTAGCATTCCAGCATGATGTCGACACCGTCGCCGACCAGCTCGCGCAGCAAGCGCACCTGCTCGATGTTCTTCTGCATGCCCGCGGGGCCGTCCTTGGGGCCGTAGCCGAAGCGCATCTTCATCGCGGTAAAGCCCTGGTCCAGGTAGCCCTGCGCTTCGGCCAGGAAGGCATCGCGGTCGTCGTTGTTGTAGAGCTTGGAGGCGTAGCACCAGATCTTTTCCTTGGTGCGTCCGCCCAGCAGCTTGAACACCGGCTTGCCCACGGCCTTGCCCATCAGGTCCCACAGCGCGATATCGACCGCCGAAATCGCCGCCATGCCGATGCCCTTGCGGCCCCAGGCGTGGGTGCGGCGGTACATCTTCTGCCACAGGTATTCGTTGTCGAACGGGTCCTGGCCGATCACCACCGGGGCCAGGTACTGGTCGACGATCTGCTTGGCCACGCGCGGCGCCAGCGCGCAGTTGCCGATGCCGACCAGGCCGGTATCGGTCTCGATCTCGACCACCATCCAGCCGTGGAAGCGGAACGAGCCCATGGCGTCGCCGCGCTCGAACAGGATGTCGGTGGCGTTGGTGCAGAAGTGCGCCTGCGGCGGCACGGTCTTGCCCTTCCATTCGAAGACGCGGGCGCGGACGTTGGTGATCTTCAATTTCAGCTCCTGATGGCGATGCGTTGGCACGAACGCTCCCCGGCCGCACCGGGGGGCGGTCATGCTGTGATCCGGTATGGATAAGAGTGGCTAGGCTTGTGCGGCGGCGCGCCGTTGCGCACCCATGCGGCAGGCGATCTGGAACGCCTGCAGCGTGGCGCCGGGATCGGCGCGGCCCTGCTGCGTGATGTCGAACGCGGTGCCGTGCGCCGGCGTGGTGATCGGCACCGGCAGCCCGCCCTGCACCGTCACGCCGCGCGAGAAGCCCATCAGCTTGATGCCGATCTGTCCCTGGTCGTGGTACATGGTGACGATGGCGTCGAACTGCCGCTGCGACGGCCCGCCCTGCACCTTCAGGAAGATGGTGTCGGCCGGGAACGGGCCGTCGGCATTCACGCCACGCTCGCGCGCCGCGGCGACGGCCGGGGCAATCACATCGATCTCTTCGCGGCCGAAGGCACCGTTGTCGCCGTTGTGCGGGTTCAGGCCGCATACCGCGATGCGCGGGCTCGCCATGCCGGCGCGGCGCAGCGCCTGGTCGATCAGGTCGATGGCGGCGCCGACGCGTTCCGGCGTGATCATCGCCGGCACGTCCTTGAGCGCGATGTGCGAGGTCACGCGCGAAGTCCACAGGCCGTCGAGCACGTTGAATTCGCAGAAATCGCCACTGTAGCCAAGCTGCTCGGCGAACCAGTGCAGCTCGTCGCTGTGGGCCATGCCGGCGGCGTGCAGCGAACTCTTGTTCAGCGGCCCGAACAGGATCGCATCGGCCTGTCCGGCCTGCGCCAGCTCCAGTGCCAACGCCAGCGTGCCCAGGCTGTAGCGCCCGCCTTCGGCGCTGGCCACGCCACGCGCATACACCGGGTTTTCGGGCAACTGCCAGTGGTACAGGCGCGGCTGGCCGTCGGTGGCGAACGCCGGCACATCGGTCTCGGCCACTGCCAGTTCAACCCCGGCGACCTGCATGCCGTGGCGCCATTCGGCGCGGTCAGCGATCAGCAGGATCTCGGCCTGCGCGGCGGTGCCGGCATCGGCCAGCAGCCTGGCGATCAGTTCGGGACCGATGCCGGCGGGGTCGCCCAGCACCATGGCGATTCTTGGACGGGAATGCATGAGGCTTCCGTAGAGGTTATTGGTCGAGCTTGACGCCCAGTTCGGCGATCAGCTTGCCGTAGCGCGCATATTCGGCGCGCGAGAAGGCATCGAATTGCGAAGCGGTCAGCGCGCCGGGTACGGCCCCCACGTCGGCCAGCTTGCGCACGGTATCCGGATCCTTGATCACGGTCGACAGCGCGGTGCCCAGCTTCTGCAGCGTCGCCGGCGGCGTGCCGGCCGGCGCATAGACACCGTACCACGCGCTCATCTGGATGCCGGGCACGCCCGCTTCAGCCAGCGTGGGCACATTGGGCAGCAGCGCCGAGCGCTGGTCGGCGGTCACCGCCAGCGCGCGCAGCTTGCCGGCCTTGATATGGCCGATGACCGACGGCATGGTCTCGAAGCTCAGGTCCACCTGCCCGCCCATCAGGTCCACTAGCGCGCTGCTGCTGCTCTTGTACGGCACATGCAGCAGCTTGCCCTTGATCTGGCGCGCAAAGGCCGCGCCGGCCAGGTGCTGGGTGCTGCCGACTCCCGACGAGCTGTAGCGGAACTTGTCCGGATTCGCCTGGATCTGCGCCACCAGCGCCTTGACGTCGCGCGCCGTCACCTGGCTGTTGACCACCAGCACATTGGGCACGGTCGATACCAGCGCCACCGGCGCCAGGTCCTTGAGCGGATCGAACTGCAGCTTGAGCAGGTGCGGCGCGATCGCTTGCGAGGTAACCACGCCCATCAGCAGCGTATTGCCGTCCGCCGGCGCCTTGGCGGTGATGTCCGCCGCAATGGTGTTGGACGCGCCGGGGCGGTTGTCCACCACCACCGGCTGCTTCAGCTGCGCGGCAAGCTTGTCGGAGACGATACGCGCCATCACGTCGGTACCGCCGCCAGGGGCGGCGCCCACCATCAGCCGCACCGGCCGCGTATCCTGGGCCCATGCCGCGCCCGTTGCCGCGGCCACCGTGGCGAGGCCGGCGATTGAGCCGGCGATTGCGCCGGCGATCCATGTCTTCATTGCCTGTCTCCGTCGTTTGCTGTCCGGCTCTGCGGCGCGGATGGCCAGACTATAGGAGCATCAGTGATTCGCCACTACTGATGTTTTTTGAACTGGCGATCACCTGGCGTTATACCTTGGCGCCACCCCCGATCGACGTGGTCGGGCCCGCTTTCAGGATAGCGACCAGCTGCCGCGCCGCCGCCGACAGCCCGCCCCCGCGCCGCGTGACGATGCCGAAGGTCTGCTGGCGCGACTGCAGCCGCACGGGCAGGATGCGCAGCATTTTCTGGCGCACGAACATGGCGGCCACGCCCGCCGGCAGCAACGACACCAGGCCGGGATCGCCCTGCAGCATCGCCACCGTGACGAACGCCGACGAGGTCGACACCGTATTGGCCGGAAAGCTGATGCCGGCAAGGTCCAGTTCGCGCTGCAGCAGCGCATGCATCGGCATATGGCCGGCATACGTGATCCAGCGATAGCCCGCGAGGTCGGCAAACCCCATCGAGGCCGCGCGCGGCGCCGGATGCGAACGTCCCACCACCACCGCCACCTGCTCGTCGCCGAGCGGGTGGTAGTGGTAGCGGGCCGGCTCGTCGCTGACCAGCGAGCGGCCGATCACTAGGTCCAGGTGGCCGTCGTCGAGCAGTTCCAGCAGGCGGCGGCTGGTGTCCTCGATGACTTCCAGCGCCAGCTCCGGGTGCGCCTGGCGCAACTGCGCCAGCGCCGGCACCAGCACATCGGGCACCGCGCCCATGATGGTGCCGACCGCGACGCGACCGCCGCTGCCGGCACGGATGCCGGCCACCTCGTCGCACATCGCGCCCAGGTCCGCCACCAGCTGGCGTGCGTGCCGGATCACGCAATGGCCGAAGGCGTTGGGGCGCATGCCGCGCCGCGAGCGCTCGAACAACGGTGCCTCCAGCATGCTTTCCAGCTCCTGCAGCGACTTGCTCGCCGCGGACTGGGTCATCGCCATGGCTGCGGCCGCCTGGTGCAGCGACGCCTGTTCATCCAGCGCGATCAGCAGTTGCAGCTGCTTCACGCGCAGGCGGCCCATGAGGGTTTCGAGGGTGGATTTCATGACAGGTCGGTGAGTCGCAAAAGCGATCACCAGATGGAAAGGATTCAATATACAGCCCGCCGCGCGGCTCGTATATTGGCCCGACCCATTGATCGACAGCCGGAGCGAGACCATGACCCGCAGCCCCACCCCCACCGTCTACCGCGGCGTATTCCCGGTGGCGCCCACCATCTTCGACGCGCAAGGCGGGCTCGACCTCGACGGCCAGCGCCGCTGCATCGACTTCATGATCGATGCCGGCTCGCACGGCCTGTGCATCCTGGCCAATTTCTCCGAGCAGTTCGTGCTGAGCGACGACGAGCGCAACGTACTGATGAAAACCGTGCTGGAACACGTCGACGGCCGCGTGCCGGTGATCGTCACCACCACGCATTTCAGCTCGCGCCTGTGCGCCGAGCGCAGCCGCGCGGCGCAGGACGCCGGCGCGGCCATGGTGATGGTGATGCCGCCCTACCACGGCGCCACCATCCGCATGCCCGAGCGCAGCATCTATGAATTCTTCGCCACGGTCTCGGACGCCATCGATATCCCCATCATGATCCAGGACGCGCCGGTCAGCGGCACCACGCTGAGCGCGCCGTTCCTGGCGCGCATGGCGCGCGAGATCGGCAATGTGTCGTACTTCAAGATCGAGGTGCCGCAGGCCGCGGCCAAGCTGCGCGAGCTGATCGAGCTGGGCGGCGACGCCATCGTCGGCCCCTGGGACGGCGAAGAGGCCATCACGCTGATGGCCGACCTGGAAGCCGGCGCCACCGGCGCCATGACCGGCGCGGGCTTTCCCGATGGCATCCGCCAGATCCTCGATGCCTGGCAGGCCGGCGACGCCGAACTGGCCGCGCAGCGCTACCAGCAGTGGCTGCCGCTGATCAACTATGAGAACCGCCAGGGCTGGCTGGCCACCAGCAAGGTGCTGATGCAGGAAGGCGGCGTGATCGCGTCGGACGCGGTGCGCCACCCGCTGCAGCCGATGCACCCGGCCACGCGCGAAGGGCTGATGCGGATTGCGCGGCGGCTGGATCCGATGGTGCTGCGGTGGGGGCGCTGAGCGCACGGCAATGAAGTGCTGGCGCCTCGCATCGAGAGGCGCCGGCCCTCACCCCAACCCTCTCCCGCAAGCGGGAGAGGGAGTACACAGAATGCAATTGCGACGCCGGTTTGCTCCCCTCTCCCGCCCCGCGGGAGAGGGGCGGGGGTGAGGGCCGGTGCGTCCACGAAGCGCTATTCCTGACGATGCCTCCGCCCTTCGCAGATGCCAACACCATCCCCACCCTTCAAAAACCAACCATGACCCTCACCGGCAACCTCCTGATCGGCCGCCAATCACCTCGCGGCACCCACGGCACCCTCCACGCCATCGACGCCGCCACCGGCACCCAGCTGGAACCGGCCTTCGGCGGCGCCACGCCCCAGCAGCTCGACCACGCCTGCGCCGTCGCCTGGCAGGCCTTCGATGCCTACCGCGAGACCGCCCCCGAGCGCCGTGCCGATTTCCTTGAAGCCATCGCCGCCAACATCCTGGCGCTGGGCGATGCGCTGGTCGACCGCTGCGTCGCCGAGTCCGGCCTGCCGCGCGCCCGCATCGAAGGCGAGCGCGGCCGCACCGTGGGTCAGTTGCGCCTGTTTGCCAACCTGCTGCGGCAGGGCGATTTCCTGGAACTGCGCGTGGATCCGGCCCAACCCGAACGCAAGCCGCTGCCGCGCCCGGACCTGCGCCTGCGCCATATCCCGCTGGGGCCGGTGGCGGTATTCGGGGCCAGTAATTTCCCGCTGGCATTCTCGGTGGCGGGCGGCGATACCGCATCGGCGCTGGCCGCCGGTTGCCCGGTCATCGTCAAGGCGCATCCGGCGCATCCCGGCACCTCCGAGCTGGTCGGCCGCGCCATCCAGCAAGCCGTGGCCGGCATGGACCTGCCCGAAGGCACGTTCTCGCTGCTGTTCGACGCCGGCCTGGAAGTCGGCCAGGGACTGGTGCGCGATCCGCGCATCAAGGCGGTGGGCTTCACCGGCTCGCGCGCGGGCGGCATGGCGCTGATGGCGATCGCGGCCGCCCGCTCCGAACCGATCCCGGTCTATGCCGAGATGAGCAGCGTCAACCCGGTGCTGCTGTTCCCGCACGCGCTGGCCAGCCGCGCCGAAGCCATCGGCACCGCCTTCGCCGATTCGCTGACGCTCGGCGCCGGGCAGTTCTGCACCAACCCCGGCCTGGTGCTGGCCGTTGCAGGGGACGACCTCAACCGCTTCCTGGAGGCCGCTTCCGCGCGGCTGGCCACGCTGCCCGCGGCGACCATGCTGACGCCCGGCATCCATCGCGCCTATTGCGCCGGCGTGGAGTCGCTCGCCGGTCATGCGCAGGTACAGACCGTCGCGCGCGGTCCGGCGGGATCGGCCACGCAAGGACAGGCCGCGCTGTTCACCACCGACGCCGCGGCCTTCCTCGCCGAACCGGCACTGCGCCACGAAGTCTTCGGCGCCGCCGCGCTGGTGGTGCGCTGCCGCGATCTTGCCGAGATGAAAGGCGTCATCGATTCGCTGGAAGGCCAGCTCACCGCCGCACTGCATCTCGACGAGCCCGACCACGACGCCGCCCGCCCGTTCCTGCCCGCGCTGGAGCGGCTGGCGGGACGCATCCTCGTCAATGGCTTCGGCACCGGCGTCGAGGTCGGCCACGCGATGGTGCATGGGGGGCCGTGGCCGGCCACCGCTGACGGCCGCAGCACCTCGGTCGGCAGCCTGGCGATCGCGCGCTTCGTGCGCCCGGTGAGCTACCAAGACATGCCGGCCGGGCTGCTGCCCGCGTCGCTGCGACCGGACAGCGCGCAGCGCCATGCCTGGCGCGTGGACGGCAAGCTGCCTGGCAGCGCCGGCTGAGGCCTAGCGCGACAGCGCCCGCAACGCATCGATCAGCAGGCTCATCGATGCGGTCGGCGGGCGTCCGCGCCGCGTGACGATGCCATACGGCCCCAGCTTGCGCGGCAGCGGCAACGGCAGCACCACCAGCGCGCCAAGCCGGCCATAGTAGGCCGCGACCGATTCCGGCAACACCGCGATCAGTTCGCTGTCCGCCAGCAACGAGGTGGTCATGAGCACCGCCGCGGTCTCGATGGTCGACGGCGGCGCCGGCACGCCGGCATCCTCGAACGAGCGGTCGATCAGCGCCCGCATCGGGCTGGGGCGCGGCTGCATGATCCACGGATAGCGCGTCAGCTCAGCGAACGACAGCTTGCGGCGCCGCGCCAGCGGATGCTGCGGCCCGACCACGATCGCCAACCCCTCGTCGCCCAGCTGCTCGAACTCCAGCCCGCTGCTGTCCCAGCCATCCGGCACCCGGCCCAGCACGAGATCGAGCTGGTCGCGCTCGAGCTGCGGCATCAGCACGTCGCTGGTCTCGACATGCACCGCCACCTCAAGCCGCGGGTGATCGCGGTTGAGCTGCCGGATCACGTCGGCAAGCAGCCCCGGCGTCGGCGCCATCACCGCGCCGACGCGCACGCGGCCGATCTTGCCCGATTCCAGCGCCACCAGTTCGTCGCGCAAGCCGCCCATATCCGCAAACACCAGCCGCGCGTAGCGCGTCGCCGCCAGCCCGAAGCGCGTCGGCCGCAGCCCGCGCGCATGGCGCTCGAACAGCGGCACGCCGAGCAGGTCTTCCATATCCTGCAGCATCTTGCTGACCGCGGGCTGCGTCAGCGTCAGCGCTTCCGCGGCCTGGCGCAGCGAGCCGCGCTCTTCCACGGCAAGCAGCAGGCGCAAGTGCTGCATCTTGAGGCGGCCGTGGAGGGTGCTGACGGGTGGGATCATGGGCAGGACGAAGGCGGGGATGCAAGGACAGGCTCGCGCCTGTGATCGCAAATTCTTATCGCTTTGTCCAGGATGGTCAACCTGCGATATCACTGCCCTACCGGCAACTGGCTCCGCTGCCATGCCCGCCCTATAGTGAATGGCGATGCGGCCGGTTGTAACGTCCTCCACTTCGGGGCCGCATCCGTTACATCCATGGGAGGCCAGCACCATGCATGGCGATGCCAACCTCACCGAGGTGACGATCCCGGCCGCCGGCGTGATCTTGCAAGGCGTCCTCGCCCTGCCACCGGGCGCCGCGGCATTGGTGCTGTTCGCGCACGGCACCGGCAGTTCGCGCCATAGCCCCCGCAATCGCTACGTGGCCGCCGAACTCAATCGCGCCGGCATGGGCACCTTGCTGATGGATCTGCTGCTGCCCGACGAAGACCAGGTGCAGGCGATCCGCTTCGACGTCGCGTTGCTGGCCGAGCGGCTTGCCCATGCCACCAACTGGGTCACGCAGCAGGCCGGCATGCCAGCTCAGTTGGGCTACTTCGGCGCCAGCATAGGCGCCGCCGCATCGATTCGTGCTGCCAGCCTGTCGCCGATCCCGATCGG
Source organism: Cupriavidus alkaliphilus (assembly GCF_900094595.1). Taxonomy (GTDB): domain Bacteria; phylum Pseudomonadota; class Gammaproteobacteria; order Burkholderiales; family Burkholderiaceae; genus Cupriavidus; species Cupriavidus alkaliphilus. Next base: position 124,981 of record NZ_FMAD01000012.1, read on the forward strand.
CGCCATCGTCTCGCGCGGCGGCAGGGTCGACCTGGCAGGCGCCGACGCCCTGGCCAGCCTGCCGACACCGACCATGCTGATCGTCGGCGGGCTCGATGTCAGCGTGCTGGAACGGAACGAGTCGGCCTTCGCCGGCCTGTCATGTCCGAAGAAGCTGGTGATCGTACCCGGCGCTTCCCATCTGTTCGAGGAGCCCGGCGCGCTGCAGTCGGTGGCCCGCCTGGCGGCGCAATGGTTCGAGCGTTATCTGTGCAAGGCATCGTCCTGAGCAACGTGTGGGGACGATCGCGCCCCGAGTGTCGCCAACTGGCAAGTCAATGTCCCTGCAAAGTAAGCAGGTCGCCGGCGCGCGCCTGATACTGGCCTGCAATAAGCCGGGCACCGAACAGTCCGACGATTGACCGACCTGCAGGAGACATAGCAATGAAGATCAGGCAAATCACCCCCGCCATCGGCGCCGAGATTTCTGGCGTCAACCTTGGCGCCGCGGCACGCGATCCGGCGCTTTTCGCCGAGATCCGTTCGGCGCTGCTCAAGCACAAGGTGCTGTTCTTTCGCAGGCAAGAGATCTCGCGCGCCGATCACGTGGCGTTCGCGAGCGGCTTCGGCAAGCTGGAAGACCATCCGGTGGTCGGTAGTGTTCCCGAACATCCGGGCCTCGTGAAGGTCTACCGGAGCGACAACCCGCACAGTTACGAGAACAGCTATCACTGCGACGGCCTGTGGCGGCCCAACCCGGCCATGGGGGCGGTACTGCGCTGCATCGAATGTCCGGAGATCGGCGGCGACACCATCTGGGTCAACATGGCGAAGGCCTACGAAGAGCTGCCCGAGGAGATCAAGCGGAAGATCGACGGCCTGCGCGCCAGGGCAAGCATCGAGCACAGCTTCGGCGCGGTCATGACTCCCGAAGACCGTGCCAGGCTGGCCAGCGAACATCCGCCGGTAGAGCATCCGGTGGTGCGTACCCATCCCGAGACCGGGGAGAAGATCCTGTTTGTCGGTGCCTCGTTCACGACGCACTTCACCAACTACAGCACCCCGGAAAACGTGCGCCACGGCATCGACAAGTCGCCGGGCGCCTCGCTGCTGCTCAACTACCTGACCAGCCGCGCCACCATTCCCGAGTACCAGGTGCGCTGGGCCTGGCAGGAGGGCGATGTGGCGGTGTGGGACAACCGCAGCACGCAGCACTATGCCGTGAACGACTACTACCCTGCACCGCGCAAGCTGGAGCGCGCCGGCATCGTCGGCGATATCCCCTGCTGATGCGCACGCTCGCAGGCAAGTACCTGCGCGCCGCCGGCAGTGCGCAAGACGTCGAAGTGAACGTCGGCTGTCACGCGTGGCCTTGCGCCGTGCGGCGGCTCCGACACGAGGAACGTCGGGGGTTATCCTCGCTTGACAAGACATGGCGGCTATTTATCATGGGCTGTCAATTTTCTGCGCCCGTTCCAGATGTCGTTACTTGTGCGCGCAGCAGCGCTCACCAACTACAGCGAGGTCGCCCGGGCAGCCGGGCTGGATCCGGTGCGGATGCTGCTTGACGCGGGGCTCAGTCCGGGCGTACTTCGCGAGCCGGACCTCAAGATTCCGGTCGAGCGCTTTGGTCGCCTGCTCCAGGCCTCCGCCGACATGTCGGGCAATGAGAGTTTCGGGTTGTGCATGGCAGAGTCACGCCTGCTGTCCAATCTTGGGGCGGTAGGCATGCTGATCCGCGACCAGGCGACGCTGCGTGATTCGCTCGACATGCTGATGCGCTACCAGCCGATGCTCAATGGTGCGCAGTCGCTGGCGGTCGAAGAGTGCGGCGAACTTGTCATCATCCGCGAGACGCTGATTGCTGGCAGTGCACACCAGCCGACTCGCCAAAGGGTGGAGCTGGCGCTCGGCGTCATGGTGCGATTGATACGCCAGCTGCGCCAGCCCGACTGGCAGCCGCAGCGCGTATGCTTCGAACACTCCGCGCCGCGCGACCTCAGTGCGCACCATCGTTTCCTGGGCCCTCACATCGAATTCAATTGCGATTTCAACGGCATCGTCTGCGCGAAGGCCGATCTCGATGCGCGCAACCCCTGGGCCGATCCCGCGATGGTGCGCTACGCGCAGCGGCTGGTCGACCACTCTGCCCTGTCGCAGCGGACGACAATGCGCGAGGACGTGCGGCGCGCGGTCCTGCTGCTACTGCCCAGCGGGCGCTGCAGCATCGAGCAGGTGGCCGAAAGCATGGGCGTGGTGTGCCGCACGGTTCAGCGCCGCCTGGCAGAAGAGGGGCAGAGCTTCTCGACCATCGTCAATGAAGTGCGCGCGGAACTTGCGACGCGCCATGTCATCGAGAGCGATCGTCCCCTGACTGAAGTGGCGACGATGCTCGGCTTTTCTGCGCCAAGCGGTTTCTCGCGCTGGTATCACGTGCAATTCGGTTGCAGCCCCAGGGAGAGCCGCATCGCGCGCCGACCCGCGGCGCCTTCGCCTGCAAGCAAGGCATAACGCCCCCTGAACGGGATGCGCGGGCCAGCCCGCTTCATTCATCCAGCCGGATTTTCGCATCGGCCGCGATCTTCGCCCAGGCCTGCAGATCGTGGCTGACCGTCTCGCCAAACTGCACCGGGGTCTTCACCGGCGGCGGCCCGAAGTTCATGGTCTTCATCATGGTTGCAAGCTCCGGGGACGCCTGGACCTTGTTGACCTCGTCGGCCAGCCGCTTGACGATGGTCGGGCTGGTTCCCGCGGGAGCGAACATGCCGAACCATCCCACCATATCGAACGGATAGCCCTGTTCCCCCATGGTCTTGACATCCGGCAGCTTTGGCGCGCGCACGTTGCCGGTGACGGCAATGGCGCGGACCTTGCCGGCGCGAAGGAAAGGAACGGGCGCGGCCGGGTCGGTCCAACCGATTTTTACGACACCCGAGGAAAGGTCGGTCAATAGCTGATTCGAGGTCCGGTATGCGACATGCTCCGCCTTGATGCCGGTCTGCTTCTTGAGCCATTCCATGGTCAGCTGTCCTGAAGAACCCGTGGCCCAGCTGGCGTAGCTGTACTTGTCCGGGTTCGCCTTCAGCAGTTGGACGAGCTCCTGCAGGTTGTGCGCCGGCAGGTCGTTGCTTACCAGCAGCACCACGCCACCCTCAGCCGTCTCGGCGATGGGGACAAGGCTTTTCTTCGGGTCATACGGAAGGTTCTTCAGCACGGCCGGGGCGACGACCTGGTTCGATGCGGTGGTGTACAGGATCGTGTATCCGTCCGGCGGCGCCTTGACTACGGCGCTTGTCCCGATGACGCCACTGCCGCCTGGCCGGTTTTCAATGACGACCGGTTGCTTCAGGACGACCGACAGGCGTTGCGCCATCACGCGTGCCAGGGCATCGGTTCCCGATCCTGCCGACGACGCAACGACCATCTGGATCGGGCGTGTGGGCCAGCCTGCTTCCGCCTGCACCGCGCCGGCAGCGGACCACGCCAGAAGCGCTCCCGTGCCCAGCGTGACAGCTACGAGCTGTTGAATTCGCCATGCCATAGTCTACCTCCATGTACTTGTCTTGCTGACGCTCGGTTGCTGCGTCCATGTGCGTCGCCCTGGCGGCAGGGCAACGCACATGGCGGGGCCGAGTGAGCCGTTCGCCAGGATTTCTTTACATGCACTCGGCCTTGCGCAGGAAGCCCTGGTGGCCACCGTTGCGATTTGGGGCAAAGCCATTCTTCTGCAGCGTCTCTTCCACGGTGTCGTAGAAGACCCCAAGCTGCAGGATCTCGCGGGTCTGCTGCGCGGTGGCGATGGGGCGGCCGAATTCGCCGGCGATGCGCACCAGTTGCCTGATCTGCTCGACCGTGCTCATCTTGCCCGTGCGGGTCTGGTTCCAGAGCACGTCCTCGATGCCACACCGCACATGCAGGCCCAACGCCATGCCGATCATGTTGATGGGCAGCACATTGAGCACCGAACTCTCCACCGTGACCACGGCGCCGTCCGGCACGGCACGCAGAATGTTGGCCAGGTTGTAGATGTTCGCCTGGTCCATGCCGCCGCTGATCGCCACCCAGTTCATGACCAGAGGGCCCTTGTAGACGCCGCGGCGAATCATCCGCTCGATCGTCTCGAAGCTGTTGATGTTGTAGCACTGGAACTCGCTTTGGATGCCGGCGGCCGTCAGGCGTCGGACGTGCTCCTCGAACCAGCTGGGATTCGAGGGCACCACCATGTCCTTGTAGGTCTGGTAGAGCTGCGGGAATCCCCGCGAGACCCCCTTGAAGTCTTCCACGCCGGCATGTTCGGTCACGTTCATCTGCGACGTGTTGACGGTGACCGTGACCTGGTCGGGCTTCGGATCGAGTTCGGCCAGCATGTGCCGCGTGTCATCGTCGAGCCATTTGGCTTCCTGGCCTTCTTCCGGCGCGAAGCTGATCGAGCCTCCGACCTGGATGACCATCTCGGGGCAGGCGGCGCGGACCCCGGCGATCAGTTCGTTGAACCTGGACAGGCGCTTGCTGCCCTTGCCGTCGGCTTCGCGCACGTGCAGATGCAGCACGCGCGCGCCGGCTTCATAGCAATCCACCGCCTTCTGGATCTGATCCTCCATGGTGACCGGGATATCTTCCGGAAAGTCTGACGGGATCCAGCCCGGCGCATAAGGAGCGGCGGTGATGATCAGGGGCTGCTGGTTCTCGGGATACAGGTGGCCGTCAAGGAAGTTCATGCTGGTGGATCTCCAGGGTGAAAGTTAAATCCGCCCTATTCAAGGCGGGCAAACGGTCAAATCACGAAAATCGATGAGCCGGTGGTCTTTCGGGACTCGAGGTCGCGATGTGCCTGCACGGCTTCCTCCAGCGCATAGCGCTGATTGATGCCGATGCGGATGCGGCCGGCCGCCACGTGGCCGAACAGTTCGGCGACCAGTTCCGCCTTCTCGGCGGGATCCGCGATATAGTCGGCCAGGCCCGGCCGCGTCAGGAATGCCGAGCCTTTGCGGGCCAGGATTGCCGGATCGAACCCGGTAACCGGGCCCGAGGCAAAGCCCACGCACACCAACAGGCCGCGGCGCTTGAGCGAGTCAAGCGAGGACATGAAGGTGTCCTTGCCGACGCTGTCGAAAACCACGTTCACGCCCGCGCCATCGGTCAGCTCCCGCACGCGCGCGGCCACGTCCTCATGGCTGTAGTTGATCGTGTGGTCGCAGCCATGGGCGTGCGCGACTTCGGCCTTGGCGTCGGAGGAAACCGTTCCGATCACCGTCAGTCCCTGCAGCTTGGCCCATTGCGAGAGGATCAGCCCGACCCCTCCTGCCGCGGCATGCAGCAGGATGGAGTCGCCTGCCTTGAACGGGTAGATCCGGCGCATCAGGTACGCTGCCGACAGGCCCCGCATGGTCATGGCCGCCGCGACTTCGCAACTGATGGCCTCCGGCAGCCTGATCAGCGGATCGGCAGAGATCAGCCGCTCAGTGCTGTAGGCGCCCAGGGTGGGGATAAAGCCCGTATAGCTCACTCGATCGCCGACCGCCAGATGGGTGACGCCGGCACCGACGGCCTCGATCACGCCGGCGGCTTCGTTGCCGATACCGCTGGGCAGCGCAACCTTGTAGATGCCGCTGCGGAAGTAGGTGTCGGCAAAATTCAACCCCACCGCCACGTGACGGACGCGCACCTCTCCCGGTCCCGGATTCCCCACGCGGGCATCCTCGAAACGGAGGACGTCGGGGCCGCCTGTTTCGTAAATCCTGATGACTTTCGCCACGTTGTCACCTCTTCTCCATCTGCTATGACGTGTCGTCTGCGATGGATGGCTGCATGTCCTTCGCGACGATGGAATCATCTGGCCCGGGGCAACTTTCTGCTTTCCCTTGCATGCCCGGAACTTTCCCCTTTGTGACAAGGCGCGAGCGACGCCGCAGGTACAATGTCCCGGCCCGCGGCCTTGCCAGGCGGGCGCATCCACGCCAATTTCTCAAGGGACAGGTCACCACCCATGCGCGACACCAGCCGGGCATTCCTCCTCGGTCCGCTGCTCAAAGGCGTGTCGCGTTCGTTCTACCTGACGCTGCGCGTGCTGCCCGCGCGCATGCGCGATCCGGTGGGGCTGGCCTACCTGCTGGCGCGTGCGGCCGACACGATTGCCGATACCGCCCTGATCCCGCCGCAGCGGCGGCTGGCGCTGCTGTTGTCATTGCGCGAGCAGATCAACGGCACCGCCGGGGGTGCGGCTGCTGCCAGCGATATCGCGGCGCAAGTGGCCGGGCACCAGGAACAGTCAGACGAGCGCCTGCTGCTCGAATCGGTGGGGCCTGCGCTGGCCGAGCTGACGCAGCTCGGCGCGGCCGACCGGCAAGCGGTACGGCAGATCGTGTCGACGCTGACCGAGGGCATGGAATTCGACCTGCGCACGTTTCCCGACGAAGGTTCCGGCCGAGTGACCGCGCTGGGCGACTGCGACGCGCTGGATCGCTATACCTACATGGTTGCGGGGTGCGTGGGCGAGTTCTGGACGTGCATGACGATCGCACACGTACCGGTTGCGATCGAAGACAGCGGCACCATGCTGCGCCGCGGCGTTCGCTTCGGTCAGGCCCTGCAAATGACCAACGTGCTGCGCGACTGCGGCAAGGACCTGCGGATCGGCCGCTGCTACATCCCTCAGACAACGCTGGAACGGCACGGCTTGCTCGTGCCGGACCTGCTGGGTTCGGACGCCTCGGCGCGGGCGCGGCCCCTGATGTTCGAGCTGGTGCGCAAGACTCTGGAACACTTCGACGAGGCGCTGGCGTACACGCTGGCCATTCCCGTGCGCTTTGTCCGGCTGCGGCTGGCGTGCCTGTGGCCCGTGCTGATCGGCATGGAGACCTTGCTGCGCCTGGTCCACAACGACGACTGGCTGGATCCGGCAAAGGCGTCCAGGCTACCGCGCAGCGCGGTTTACCGGATCCTTGCCGGTTCGCTGCCGGCGGTGCTGTCAAACCGACTGTTGCGCCGGTGGTGTGCGCGTCTGCGACGGGACATCGACGCCGCCGTCGTCCGCTGACGCGCACCGGGTCGTTACTACTTAGTCAGACTGGTACTTGGGCGAACGCGGCCCATACAGCAAGCCGCCGGGCTGGCCCGCGGCCAGCAGCCGGTAGCTGGTGCTGCCTGCAACGGTATAGCTGGCGTCCATGGTGTGGTTCATCGCCTGCGTGATGGCCGCACTGATCAGCATGCCGATCAGTCCGCCGCCGCTGCTGGAGCTGTCGGTGGCCGCCACCGCGGTGCCGGACCACAAGACGTCGCCATTCTTCAGGTCGACCAGTTTGGCGTTGGCCGCCACCCGCGTCACGCTGCTGAGGATCTGATAGCGGGATCCATACTCGGTCACGGTGATATACAGCGCGGCGTCGGCGCCGAAGATCTCGCGCAGCTTGGCCGCCGGCACGGCATGGATATCGTCCGGCACCGTCAGGCCGTTCTGCCGGAAGGTTTCGTCGACCACCGCCACGGGCAACACGTAGTAACCCGATTCCGCCAGCGGCACCGTGGCTTGCGACAGCATGGCATAGGTGGCCTTGATGTCGGGCGAGGTATTCTGCGGCGGCAACACCACGATGGAGCGCGGCCGGCTCGACTTGAAGGCGGAGTAATCCACCTGCTTGGCCGGCACGGCACAACCGGCAAACAGCACGACCACGGCCACGCTGGCGACATAGGTCAGAAGGCGGCGCATCATTGGGTGCTCCCTGCGGCGGTAACGTCCTTTGCGGCAGTGGAGCCGGCCTTGATTTCCGTGCGGGTGTCGCTGTTGACATTCCTGAGCAGGAAATCCATATAGGGCGTGGATTCCGGGAACAGGGTCTTTTCGGTCTGGAACTCCTTGATCATTTGATCGCCCTTGCCGATGTTCAGGTACAGCATGCCAAGCTGGGCGTGATAGCCCGGCGGCACCGAACCGCTCTGCGCCTTGATTTTCTGCAGGCCGCTTTCCAGTGCCGTGATCTGCGCTTCCTTGGATTCGCCCTTGAAATACTCGTAGACCTGGGCCTGATAGCCCTCCCACTGATACATGGGCTTGGGTGCCGCGCAGCCGGCGAGCAGCAGACTGCCGGCGGCTGACATGAATGCTGCGCGGCGCAGCATGACCGTGTTCTTCATTGTTGTTCTCGTTGCGTTGAACCTTGCCGCTTATTGCGGGCCCGGCTTCCAGGCGCCCGTCTCGATGGCGCTGACCAGGTTGTTCACTGCCTCGCGCATGGCCAGGTCCATCACCTTGCCGTTGAGCGTCGAGTCGTAGCTGGCCGTACCGCCAAACCCGATCACCTCGCGGTTCGACAGCTTGTATTCGCCGGCCCCTTGGGTGGCATACACGACTTCCGAGGTGTTGATGTTGACGACGTTGAGATTGACCTTGGCATAGGCCACCTGCTCGCGGCCGCGGCCGAGGATGCCGAACAGCTGCACGTCGCCGACTTCCTTGCGGCCGAACTCGGTGATGTCGCCCGTCACCACATAGTCGGCGCCCTTGAGGCGCTGCGCCTGGTTCTTGATTGCCGCCTCGCGCTTGATTTCCGCCAGGTTCTCGCGCTCCAGCACGTTGAAGCGGTTGGTCTGCTGCAGGTGAGTCACCAGGCTGGTCTTGGCCTGACCGCTGAGGCGGTCGATGCCATCCGAGAACACCCCGCGCATATAGTTCGAGCGGTTGTCGAACTTGCCGACGGCAATCGGCGTGCGCACGCCGTGGTATGGCCGGCTGGCGCTTTCCACTTTCTGCACCGGCAAGGCGGTCGAGGTTTCGGTAGCGCAGCCTGCCAGCAGCAGCGCGGCGGCCACGCCGAGCAGGCAGCACGATTTGACGTTCTTCACTTGATTTCTCCCTGTTGTCATTGAGCGGCACCCTGGTCCAGGCGCGCCGCTGCCGCATGGCCCGCACTGCGGCGCGGCCAGCGGCGCGCGCCATGCTACCCCGTGCCGTGCAAGGGAAGATCAATCTGGATCAACAGGCTGGCGCGCCGGGTCGCATGAGGCGCAGTCCTGTCTTACGGCAGGGGCCGGCAAATCCTTAGCCACACCGGCTGACGATGCAGCTAAAAAAAACCGGCCCAATGGGCCGGTTCGATGCGTTATACAGCAAGCGCGTGGCGGAAGCTCAATCCACCGTGGCCCCCGAAGCCTTCACCACCTTCGCCCACTTGGCCGTTTCCGATTTCATGAACGCGGCCAGTTGCGCCGGCTTTTCCGGGTTGGGCTCGGCGCCCTGGTCGGCCATCTGCTTCTTCACGTCCGGCATGGCCAGGATCTTGACCACTTCGGCGTTGAGGCGGTCGACGATGGCTTGCGGCGTGCCGCCGGTGGCGTACAGCGCGAACCACGAGGTGGCTTCATAGCCCGGCACGCCCGATTCGGCCACGGTCGGCACGTTGGGCAGCGCGGGCGAGCGCTTGGCCGAGGTCACGGCCAGCGCGCGCAGCTTGCCCGCCTTCACGTGCGGGTACGACGACGGCATGTTGTCGAACATCAGGCCGATCTGGTTGCCCAGCAGGTCGTTCACGGCCGGGGCGCTGCCCTTGTACGGGATGTGCTGGATATGCAGGCCGGTCATCGAGTTGAACAGCTCGCCCGACAGGTGCATCGACGAGCCGCTGCCCGACGAGCCGTACGACAGCTTGTCCGGGTTGGCCTTGACGTAGGCAATCAGTTCCTTGATGTTGTTGACCGGCACCTTCGGGTTGGCCACCACCAGGTTCGGCACCATCGCCACGCGGCTGATCGGGGCGAAGTCCTTGACCGGGTCGTACGGCAGCTTGGAGTACAGCGACTGGTTGATGGCGTGCGTGCCGATGGTGCCCATGAACAGCGTGTAGCCGTCGCCCGGGGCCTTGGCGGCGAGCGAAGCGCCGATGTTGCCGCCCGCGCCCGGACGGTTGTCGATCACCACCGGCTGGCCGAGCGCCTTGCCCAGCTGCAGGCCGACGATGCGGGCCAGGATGTCGGTGGTGCCGCCGGCCGAGAACGGCACGATCAGCGTGATCGGCTTGGTCGGATAGCCGCCCTGCGCGTGGGCCGCGCCGGCAAAGCCGGCGATGGTGGTGGCCAGTGCCACGCCGGCTGCAAGCAGGCGGCGGCGCGTGGTGGAGGTCTGGGAATCTTGTCTCATCGGTAATGCTCCGGTGCTATATCGTTCCGGCGGTGATCGGTACCGCGGGAGGTTGTGCTGAATGGCGTGATTGCCGTTCCCGAACGGAGCGCGCACACGCGCGCTGCCGGTGGGCGGCCCGTTTGCGGGCCGCCATGCGTGACGCTTGGTTAACGTCTCTTCTTGTTGAATGCTTGAGTCGCGCAGGCGGCCGGTCTTTACACCGGCGCAACGCCCAGCGTGGTGCCGCCGCACACGTACAGCACCTGGCCGGTGACGAAGCCGTTGTCGGGCGACAGGAAGAACAGCGCGGCACGTGCCACGTCCTCGGGCGTGCCCATGCGCTTGACGGTGATGCTGGCAAGGATGCGCTTGGTCTGCTCCGCGCCTTCCGGATTGCTCTTGCGGAACAGCTCGGTGGCGATCGGGCCCGGCGCCACGGCATTGACGGTGATACCGTCGCCGCCCAGCTCCATCGCCAGCGTGCGGGTCATGCCGATCAGGCCGGCCTTGGTGGCCGAGTACACCACGCGCTCGGGCTTGCCCAGCGCGGCGCGAGAGGCCATGTTGACGATGCGGCCGAAGCCTGCGGCGCGCATCGCGGGCAGGCAGGCCTGCAGCAGCAACAGGGGCGCCTGCAGGTGCAGGCCGGTCACGTAGCCCAGGTCGGCGACGGTGGCGCTGTCGGCGGTGCCGGGGCGGGTGGCGCCGGCATTGTTCACCAGGCGCGTGACGGCAAAGCGCGACGTGACCTGCTCCGCCGCGGCGCGGGTGGCCTCGGCGTCGGTCAGGTCGGCCTGGAAGAAGGTCATGTTGGGATGCGACCACGCCGGCGCGGCGTAGTCGACATTGACCACCTGGGTCACGCCATCGGCCAGCAGCATTTCACAGATGGCGCGGCCGATGCCGGAACTGCCGCCGGTGACGAGGGTGGCTACGGGGAGGGACATCTTCGGACTCACTTTCAAAACGACTGCGGACTGCGGTCTTGCTCCCCTCTCCCGCGTGCGGGAGAGGGGCCGGGGGTGAGGGCAGGACGTTGCGTACCAGAGCGACTGACTTCGTCGATGCGCCCGCCCTCACCCCAACCCTCTCCCGCTAGCGCGAGAGGGAGCAAACAAGCGGTAGTACTGACAACCGCGCTTAAACCCGCTCGATCACCATCGCAATGCCCTGGCCTACGCCGATGCACATCGTGCACAGCGCGAAGCGCCCGCCGGTGCGGTGCAGCTGGTACATCGCGGTGGTGACCAGGCGCGCGCCGCTCATGCCGAGCGGGTGGCCCAGCGCGATCGCGCCGCCGTTCGGGTTGACGCGCTGGTCGTCGTCGGCCACGCCCAGTTCGCGCAGCACGGCCAGGCCCTGTGCGGCAAATGCTTCGTTCAGTTCGATCACGTCGATCTGGTCCAGCGTCATGCCCAGTTGCCTGAGCAGCTTCTGCGTTGCCGGTGCCGGGCCGATGCCCATCACGCGCGGCGCCACGCCGGCGGTGGCCATGCCGACGATGCGGGCACGCGGGGTCAGGCCGTGTTGCTTGATGCCGGCTTCGCTCGCCAGCAGGATCGCGCAGGCGCCGTCGTTCACGCCCGAGGCGTTGCCGGCGGTGACGGTGCCGTCAGGACGGACCACGCCGCGCAGCTTGGCCAGCGCTTCCATGCTGGTAGCGCGCGGGTGTTCGTCGCGCTCGACCACGATCGGGTCGCCCTTCTTCTGGGCGATGGTGACCGCGGTGATCTCTTGCGCCAGCGTGCCGTCGGCCTGTGCGCGCGAGGCCTTTTCCTGGCTGCGCAGCGCCATCAGGTCCTGGTCTTCGCGGCTGATCTTGTAGTCGGTGGCGACGTTCTCGGCGGTCTCGGGCATCGAGTCCACGCCATACGCCGCGCGCATCGCCGGATTGATGAAGCGCCAGCCGATGGTGGTGTCGAAGATCTGCGCATCGCGCGAGAACGCGCTGGTGGCCTTGCCCATCACGAACGGCGCGCGGCTCATGCTTTCCACGCCGCCGGCAATCATCAGGTGGGCCTCGCCGGCCTTGATGGCGCGCGCGGCGGTGCCGGTGGCGTCCATGCCGGAACCGCACAGGCGGTTGATGGTGGCGCCCGGCACGTCCTGCGGCAGGCCCGCCAGCAGCGACGACATGCGCGCCACGTTGCGGTTGTCTTCGCCGGCCTGGTTGGCATTGCCGTAGATCACGTCGTCGACGGCCTTCCAGTCGACGTTGGCATTGCGGGCCATCAGCGCCTTCAGCGGCACCGCGCCGAGGTCGTCCGCGCGCACCGCGGACAGGCTGCCGCCGTAGCGGCCGATGGGGGTGCGGATGGCGTCGCAGATAAAGGCTTCGGTCATGGTGCGTCTCTCTCTCTTTGTGATGGATATCGATGCCGGCGCTCAGGCCTGCTTCAGGGGCACGCCGGTCAGGCGCTGCAGTTCGTCAAAGCCCAGGCCCTCGACCAGGTCGCGCGCGACCAGGCCGTCGGCGGTGACGTCGAGCGTGGCAAGGTCAGTGTAGATGCGCGTCACGCAGCCGATGCCGGTCAGCGGATACGTGCACTTCGGCACGATCTTGCTTTCGCCCTGCTTGGTCAGGTGCTCCATCATCACGAACACCTGCTTGGCGCCGATCGCCAGGTCCATCGCGCCGCCCACGGCGGGGATGGCGCCCGGTGCGCCGGTGTGCCAGTTGGCCAGGTCGCCCTGCTGCGACACCTGGAACGCGCCCAGCACGCAGAAGTCGAGATGGCCGCCGCGCATCATCGCGAACGAATCGGCATGGTGGAAGTACGAGCCGCCCGGCTTGATCGTCACCGGCTGCTTGCCGGCGTTGATCAGGTCGCCGTCCTCTTCACCGGCGGCGGGCGCGGGGCCCATGCCGAGCAGGCCGTTCTCGCTGTGCAGCAGGATTTCCTTGTCGGCCGGCAGGTGATTGCCGACCAGGGTGGGCAGGCCGATGCCGAGGTTGACCACGGCACCGTCGGGAATGTCTTTGGCCACGCGGGCGGCCATCTGATCGCGGGTCAGGCGTTGCATGCTGTTTCTCCTGTATTCGCGCTCAGGCGACCTTGACGACACGCTTGACGAACAGCCCCGGCGTGACGATGTGCTCGGGATCCATCTCGCCCAGCTCGACCACGCGGCTGACCTGCACGATCGCGCATTTGGCAGCCATTGCCATGATCGGGCCGAAGTTGCGCGCGGTCTTGCGGTAGGTCAGGTTGCCCCAGCGGTCGGCGGTGTCGGCCTTGATCAGCGCAAAGTCGGCGTGGATCGGGGTTTCGAACACATAGCCCTGGCCGTCGATGATGCGCGTTTCCTTGCCCTCGGCCAGCGGCGTGCCGTAGGCGGTGCGGGTGAAGAAGCCGCCGATGCCTGCGCCGGCTGCGCGGATGCGCTCGGCCAGGTTGCCCTGCGGCACCAGCTCCAGCTCGATCTCGCCGGCGTGGTAGAGCGAATCGAACACGTAGGAATCCGCCTGGCGCGGGAACGAGCAGATGATCTTGCGCACGCGCTTGGTCTTGAGCAGCGCGGCCAGCCCGGTGTCGCCGTTGCCGGCGTTGTTGTTGACGATGGTGAGGTCGCGCGCGCCTTGCGCGATCAGCGCGTCGATCAGTTCCGCGGGCATGCCTGCCAGGCCAAAGCCGCCGGTCAGGATGGTGGCGCCGTCGTGGATGCCGGCAACCGCCGCTTCCACCGAGTCGTATAGCTTGTTGATCACTTGCGTTCCAGGTCGGAAGATCCGCCAGGCTTACCGGAGCGGGCCGCAAGCCGCGGCGCATGAAAGACGGTCTCCGGTAGTCCTGCCGGAAGGATGTTCGTTGCGGCGGGCGGCGTGGCCTGCCCGGTGAACGAGTCCAGCAGTCTGCGCGTGCTCTGCATTGGTCGAAGTGGACCAGGCACTCGTCGATCGAACCATCGGAAAAGCCGGGAAAAAGCCGGAACCAACCGAAATGTTCGATATACGAACTTGAATTCGCAGAATGAACAGGTTACACCTGGCCCTCGTCGACGGTCAAGCCGACCGGGCGGTCGGCAAACCAGTTTGTGCGATCAGCGCGCAAGGTGATGCAGACACCCTCTGTGTAGGACAGAGCCGACATCACAATCGGCTCGCACGGGATAGGGTGCGAAGCCGGCCGGGCCTATCGTTGAATCAGAACAAGGCAGCGCCGCACAGCAGCTTCCGGACCACCCGGCTGAGCCGGCCTCGCCTGGCACCACACAAGAACGAGGAGCCCGTCATCATGGCCACCGCCAACGTCCCGTTTTCTTCCACGCCCCATGCAGCAGCGCTCGCGCGCATCCTGCATGTCACCCGCAATGCCTGGGCAATGGACACTCACCCGACCCAGGCAACGGCGGCGCCTGCCGCAACCGGTGCCGCCACGCAGCCGCTATCGCGCCGCGCGCGCCTGGCCCGTGCGGCCGCCCGCGCCTTCGAGGCGCAGGTGATGGCGATCCGCTGCCGCCAGGCCGTCGTCGCCTGACTGTCGCCTGACCCTGCCTTCCCCGTCTACGCGGCCACCGGCACACCGGTCAGCAGCACGCGGCTGCCGCCCGTGCCGGGCCGCACTTCCAGTCGCACATCGATGCGTTCGCGCAGCTCGGTCACGTGCGAGATGATCCCGACCAGGCGCCCGGCCTGCTGCAGGTCAAGCAGCGTGCGCAGGGCGAAGTCCAGGCTTTCGGGATCGAGCGTGCCGAAGCCTTCGTCGACGAACAGCGTGTCGAGCTGGATGCCGCCCGAGCGCGACTGCACCACGTCGGCCAGTCCCAGCGCCAGCGACAGCGACGCGAGAAAGCCTTCGCCGCCTGACAGCGTGTTGGCCGGCCGCGCCGCGCCGGTATCGTGGTCGAACACTTCAATGTCGAGCCCCCCGGCGCTGCGCTGGTCGGCCTGCTCGCGCACGCGCTGCAGCACATAGCGGCCGCGGCTCATCGCCAGCAGGCGCGCGGAGGCGGCCTCCAGCACCTCGTCGAGCAGCGTGGCCAGCACGAAGCGCTGGAACGTCATGCGGCGCGGGTTGTTGCCGTTGGCCACTTCGGCCAGCCGGCCCAGCACGGCAAAGCGCGCCTCGATGTCGCGGCCTTCCTGGTCCAGCTGCTGCAGCCGCTGCTGGCATTGCAGCAGCGCGTCGCGGGACCGGCCGCGCTCTGCCTGCTGCCGCACCAGATCCTCCACGGTCGCGGCCGAAGCCGCCAGCGCCGCGCGCAGCGCGTCTACGTCGGGTGCATCGAGCGCTTGCGCGGCAGCTTCCGCGCGATCGCGGCGGTCCGCGGCGGCGGCCAGCTGGCTATCGAATGCGCGCAGCGTGGCGTCGAGCGCCTGCATCGCGTCATCGTCCAGGCGGGCGTCGGCGTGCGCTCGGGGATCGGCAAAGCCGTGCTGCGCGAGGGCCTGCACCAATGCCGCTTCGGCGTTGGCCAGGCGCTCAGTGATCTGCGCGTGAGACTGCCGTGCCGACACCAGCGCGGCCTGCGCACCGGCATCCTCCGCCGCGGCGTGGCGCTCTGCCGCCTGCGCCGCGGCCAGCGCCTGCTCCAGTCCAGTCAGCGTGGCCTGCGCCTGGCGCAGTGCCTGGCCCAAGGCCACCGGATCGCGTGAGTCCTCGGGAACCTGCGCGCTCTCGGCCTGCCATTCGCCGCGGCAATGTGCCAGTGCCTGCGTGGCGGCATCGGCAGCGGCGACGGCATCGCGATGCACGGCTTCGGCGCTGTCGCGCGCCGCGCGCGAGGTCGCGATCGCCGCTTCGCGCTGCGCCAGGCTTGCCGATGCCTGCCGCTGCTGCGCCAGCGCCGCTTGCCGCGATTCGATATCAGCGTGGACGCTGGTGGCCGCTGCCTCGCTGGCATCGCCCAGTGCCGCGGCCAGTTCTTCCAGCCGCTCGCGTGCCTGTGCGATCGCCAGCTGCGCGGCCTGGTGCTGGCCGGCACAGCGCACTGCTTCGGCCTCCGCTTCCAGCAAGGCATGGCGCGCGGCTTCCAGCGCCAGGTCGGACAGCGGCTGCGCCACGTGCCGTGCCGGCTCGGGATGCGCGGTGCTGCCGCACACCGGGCAGGCATCGCCTGACGCCAGCGTCTGCGCCAGGCGCGCGGCCTGGCCCGCGCGCCACGCGGCTTCGGCTTCGGCCAGCGCGGTTCGACAGCGGTCGCGCCGATGCAGCGCCTGCTGTTCGGCTTGCGCATGCCCGGCGGCCTGCGCGTTCGCGCTGTCCAGCGCGCGCGCCGCTTGCCGATGCCGTTCGAATTGCCGCGCGCGGTCCTGCAGCGCGGCCAGCTGCAAGGCGCTCGCCTGTGCCTGCGCCGCGGCGAGCTGCGCCTGTCCCAGTGCCGATTCGGCGGTCACGGCGGCGGCACGGCACGCTTCAACCTGCGCCATGGCGCGATCGCGTGCGGTGGTGGCGGTGGCCTGCCTGGCTTCGGCTTCGTGCAAGGCGTGCTGCAACGCCCCCAGCCGCTGCGCGCGCGGCAGCATCGCTTCCAGTTGCGTAACACGGCGCTGCGCGGCCTGGCGTACCTCGGCCTGCTGCACCTGCGCCTGCAAGGCCGCGGCGGCCTGCGTGGCCCGTTGCCCGGCGCGCGCCGCGTGCTCGGTCGCCTGCCCCAAGGCCGTGGCGCCGGCGGCGTGATCGCGCTGCGCGGCCTGTGCGGCCTGCACCGCCGGCATCACGCGCGCGGCGCGCTGCGCCGCCTGCAGGCGGCCGCGCTGCTCATCCATGGCGGCCTGCCGCGCCAGCAGCGCGGCATGGGCGGCTTGCGCCTGCTGGCGCTCTAGCAAGCGCGCCGCCACCTGCTCGCCCGCCGCGAGCGCGGCCTGCGCGCCAGCTTGCGCAGCGCGTGCGCCCTGCTCCTGGCCTTGCAGCGCCTGCAGCTCAGCCTGCATCGCAGCGATGCCGTCCGCCAACGCCTGCGCCGATGCCGCGCCGGCCTGGCGCAACGCTTCCTCGCGCTGGATGGTAATGCGCTCGGCGTCGCGCCGAATGCCGGCGGCCTCGGTCTTCAGCAACTCTTCCACGCGGCGGTACAGCTCGGTGCGGAACAGCCGCTCGAGGATGGCCTGCCGCGCCTGCGAGCTGGCGGTCAGCAGTTCGCGAAAGCGTCCCTGCGGCAACACGATGACCTGGCGGAACTGCGCGCTGTCGAAGCCCAGCAGCTCGCGCACGGCATCGGTGACCTTGCCCGGCTGGCTGGCCTTGCTGACCCAGCCGTTGCCGTCGTGCAGGTCCAGTTGCGCCCTGGCCGGCTCGGTGACCCAACCCTCGCCGCGCTGCCTGGGCCGCTCCTGCACGGGCGAGCGCACCACGCGCCAGCGCTGCGCGCCAAGACTGAAGCTCAGCGTCACTTCGGTGCGCAGGCCCGCTGCCGCATTGGCGCTGCGCATGGCCTGCGCGCTGCGCTCGCCGCCGGAGGTGTCACCGTACAGCGCGAAGCAGATGGCATCGAGCAGCGTGGTCTTGCCCGCGCCGGTAGGGCCATGGATCAGCACGAACGCCTGCTCGCCCAGCCGCGTGAAATCGATCTCCTCGGTCGCGGCAAAGGGGCCGAACGCCTGCAGCGTCAGATGCAGCGGTCTCATGCCGACTCCCGTTCGGCCGCGGCGATGCCGGCCAGCACCTGGTCGAGCGCGGCGCGCTGGTCCGGGTCCAGCTCGGCATCGGCCACTTCGCGGAAGAAGCTGGCGAACAGCTCGCCGGTGCCCAGCTGCCGCAGCTTGCGGCCCGCCTCCGAGGCCAATCCGGTGCGCGCCAGCACCGTGCGCTCGATTGCCAGCGCGTTGGGATAGACCTGGCGCAACCGGGCCATCGGGTCCAGCAGCGCGCCGGTATCGGTGAGGCGCGCGTGGATGTAGTCGTCGCATTGCGGGTCGTCGGCGCCCGCGGCCAGCAACTGTGCCAGTTCGCCCTCCACCACGCGCACGTCGCGCAGGGGCTGCAGCGCCACGGGGGTGATGGCAACGGCCCCGTCCGCATCCAGTTCGATGCGCGACACCGACTTCTGGTGCGCGCATTCCGACAGCGAGTATTTCAGCAGCGAGCCCGCATAGTGGATACGGCCGCCGCCCAGCGTCTGCGGCCGGTGCAGGTGGCCCAGCGCGACCAGGTCGAAACCGGCAAACAGGTCCGCGGCCACGGCGCCGCTGCCGCCCACCGACAGCGGCCGCTCCGATTCGCTGGCCGCGCCGCCCACCACAAAGGCATGGCCCACCACCACCGCGCGCACGCCCGGCGGATGCACGGCGCGGATGGCATCGAGCTGCGCGCGCAAGGCGGCTTCATGCGACGGCACTTCGGTGCCCATCGCATCGCGCACCACCGCTGGCTCGGCATACGGCAGCGCATAGACGCGGACTTCGCCGTGCGCGTCTTGCAAGGTCACGCAACTGGCCGCCGCCAGCGTGCGGCCGGCCACATGCAGCCCCTGCGCGCGCATCAGGCGCGCACCGAATTCCAGCCGCTGCGCGCTGTCGTGGTTGCCGGCGATCATCACCACCGGCACGCCGGCGTCGACCACGATGCGGCCCAGCACGTCGTCGAGCAGCGCCACCGCCTCGGGCGGCGGCACGGCGCGGTCATAGACGTCGCCGGCAATCAGCACCGCATCCGGGCGCTCGGCGCGGACCAGTTCGACAAACTGGTCGAGAAGGTGGGCCTGGTCTTCCAGCAGGCTGCGCGCATGGAAGAGGCGGCCGAGATGCCAGTCGGCGGTGTGAAGGAAACGCAATCCGGGGTCCGTTGAAGTAGCGGCGAAACCCGCATCATAATGCGTCGCAGCCCGCCACTTGTTCAGCACAGGTTCAGGCGGGCGCGCGCATCATGGCCGCAGTCGCCCCTCGATCCATCTCAACGGAGAACGCACATGAAACGCATGCTGACCACCACCACCCTCGCGCTGGCACTGGGCCTGGGCGCCGCCGGCGCCAGCGCCCAGTACACCGGGCCCTCCACGGTGCCCGTGATGACCGTCAAGGCGCTGCAGGCCGACGGCAAGGACGACCAGCAGGCCGTGCTGCGCGGCAAGATCG
The DNA here is from genome assembly GCF_900094595.1 of Cupriavidus alkaliphilus. GTDB lineage: Bacteria > Pseudomonadota > Gammaproteobacteria > Burkholderiales > Burkholderiaceae > Cupriavidus > Cupriavidus alkaliphilus. Next base: position 144,090 of record NZ_FMAD01000012.1, read on the forward strand.
TCAGCAGCGTCGGCGACGAGCGCTATCTGTTCTCGGACGGCACCGGCCAGATCAAGGTGAAGATCAAGGCCAGGACCTGGCCCGCGCAGAAGCCGGTGGATGCGCAGACCACGGTGGAACTGGTCGGCGAATACGACAAGGAACTGATCGGCGAATCGCACTTCGACGTGAAGGAGATCCGCCTGCCCTGATGACGATGGGGGCTCAGACCGGCTCGGCCTCGCTGTCGGCGATCTGGTACTTGCGCATTTTTTCCCACAGCACCTTGCGGCTGATGCCCAGGCTTGCCGCCGTGTCCTGCCGCCGCCAGCCGTTGGCGTCGAGCGCGGCCAGGATGCGGCGGCGTTCTTCCATGTCGCCGCGCAGGTCGGCGCGCTCGCCGCCATCGAACGCGCCCGGATGCAGCGCGCGGAACAGCGGCCGGATGCGCTCCTCGTCCCAATGCCCGGTCTGCTGCACGGTGATGCCCACGCGCTCGGCCAGGTTGCGCAGCTCGCGCACGTTGCCGGTGAAGTAGGCGGTGCCGACCGCGCCCTTGAGCCAGTCCGGCATCGGCGGCAACGCGTCATAACCCGACGCGCCCAGCATATGGCGCAGGAACGACTGCAGCAGCGCTACCTTGTCGGCCGGGCCGCGCTCCTCCAGGCTGGGGATGCGCATCTCGATCACCGCCAGGCGGAAGAACAGGTCGGCGCGGAAGCGCCCCTGCCGCACCGCGTCGCGCAGGTCCTTGTTGGTCGCGGCGACCAGGCGGAAGTCCAGCTTGACCGCCAGCGTCGAGCCCAGCCGGGTGATCACGTTCTCTTCCAGCACGCGCAGCAGCTTGACCTGCTGGAACAGCGGCAGGTCGCCGATCTCATCGAGAAACAGCGTGCCGCCGTTGGCCTGCTCGAAGTAGCCGCGATGCGCGAACGAAGCGCCCGTGAACGCGCCCTTGGCATGGCCGAAGAACTGCGACTCGAACAGCCCGTCGGGAATCGCGCCGCAGTTGACCGCGACGAACGGGCCCTTGCCGTAGGTGCTGTTGCGCTCGTGGAACAGGCGCGCGATGCGCTCCTTGCCGGCGCCGGTTTCGCCGTACAGCATCACGTTGCTGCCGAAGTCGGCAAAGGTTTCCACGTGCTGCAGCAGCTGGCGCATCGCCGCGGAGCCGGCCACCAGGTCAGCCTCGCGCTCGCCTGGCGCGTCGGTCGCGAGCAGCTGCGGCAGCAGCTTGCCGATCTGGCCGCGCAGGTCGGCGCCGGTAAAGTCATCGGCCAGGATATGCGCGTACTCCGGCGGAAAGCGTCCGGGATCGGTCTCGCGCCCCGGTCCGGCCACCCAGATCACCGGCATGCCATGCGCGGCTTCCCAGTCCAGCGAAAAGCGCGCGGCGCCGATCACCGACACGCTGATCACCGCGATGCACGGCTTCAGGCGCGGCTCGGCCGGCAAGGCCTCGAGCGCGCCGGCGCGAATCACGTCCACGCCCAGCGGGGCGAGGAAACGCGTGACGCGGTCGGCAATCTCGTACTTGCCTTCCCACACGTAGACTTCAAGGTTTTCGTAGGCCCAGCGGTCTGTCTTCATTCCGTTTCTGCCATCAGGCGGTTTGGCGCGATCATGGCTCAGTACACCAGTTCAGCGTTGTTGCAGTCGATGCTGTGGACCCATAGGTCGGCGGTACCGAGCTGGATGCCGAGGCCGTTTAGCAGCGGCGGGATCAGCGCGTCAAGCGTCGTGCCCAGCGGTGCAAGCGTAGGTCCGAGGTCGATAGGCAGGCTTATCAAGCCCAGTATCTTCGTCCGGACCTTGAGCGCAAGCACCTGCGAGAAGAGGCCGCCGAAGGGGTCTGCCGCGCCGACTTGCGCGTGTTCGCCCGGCCCGAGCGTGACCTCCTTCGCGACCGAGTTGCCAAAGCGTTGATTGTCAGTCGCGGTGACCTCGACGAGCTTGAGGCCGACTGTCGCCTTGGCAAGCTCTACGTCGCCACTGCATGCATCCGTCAGGCACGCTGTGACAAGACCGCTTTTCACCTGCATGGTGGCGCGGCGGTCAGCAGGACTTGCGGCACATTGCAGTTTGGTCAGGTCCGCCTTGGCATCGGCAATTTTCAGGTGCACCGGGACGTTGATGCCAAGATCCAGCCATGGCGCGAGCGCGTCGGCCTTGATCTGCAGGAGCAAGTCCAGCGTCACCTGTGAGGAGCTTGCCGTCGTTTGCCAGGTGTCCGGATGGCTTGAAAGCTGGCGTGCTGGCCCGGCGGCCATCACCGGGGGGTTGATCACGCGCAGGCTTGCACTCAGGCCGCCCAGTTCTGCTGGCAGCGCCAGGTTCAACGGCAACGCCACCGCCGTATCGCCACGCGCTACCTGGGCCGCTGCCATCAACAGCTGCGCCACATTAAGGCCTACCTCTGCCGCGGACGACGCCGCCGGCGCCAGCACACCGAGCTTGAGCAGTTGTGCCAGCGACACCGTCGCGCCCGCGCCCCCCGCGCCGAGCGTCGTCGGGGGACTGCCCAGCATGGTTGACAGCAGCGAATCCCGGGCCGCTGCGCCAAGCACCAGCGCGTAGAAATCGTGCAGGCCCAGCGAGGTGTTCAACAACTGGTCCACCGTACCGACATCGGCCTTGAGCCGCAGCTGGTCCAGCGTCACCGTAGCATTGACCAGCCCCTGCCAGTCCGCCACCGACAGGTTCACCGCATTACCGAGCAGTACGCTCAGCATGCTGTTTGCCGTCGAGACGTCCAGCAATCCCGTGCCCAGCGAAAACGCCGCCACCGGCGGGCTGCCGCTCGCAATCGATTCGGCAAACAGCTGCCTGCCGCTGCCGCCGTCGAACACGAACAGGATCGGCACCGTCTGCGTGGCCTGCACGCGCACGGCATTGGGCGAGACCGTGGCGGGGTTGTACGCGGCGTTGAAATGCCGCGGGCCGGCGGTCGCCGGATCCCACACGCCGACGCAGGCCGTCATTGCATCCGCGCCACCGCCGGCGGCTTCCGCGCAGCCCATGCCGATGCCAGCCGGATATCCGTTCCCGGCGCCGATATTGCTGACCGTTCCCAGCACAGCGGCGTTGAGATTGGCGGCACTGTCCGCCCGCTTGAGCTGCTGCGCCGCCGACATCGCCGCCAGGTCCACCATGTTCTGCAGCTGCCGCTGGCGCATGAACACATGGCCCACGTCGATCGACACCAGCGCGGCGATCGCCACGGTGGCGATCAGCAGCGCCGCCATCACGCTGACGGCGCCGCGCGCGCAGCGACGGGTGCGGGGCAACGGCAGCTGGCGCAGGCTCATTTGCCGCCCAGCATCTGCCCGGCCGAGCCGGCGCGCGTGGTACTGGCGTTGGCCTGGCCGGTGTAGAACTCGGGCAGCGCGAAGCGGAAGCTGTTCAGGTAGCGCTCATAGCCCAGCGCGGCCTGCTCGCCGTGCATCGGCAGCATCGGTCCGGCCTGGGTGCCCTCGCGCTGGATCGCCAGGATCGTACGCGTGTCGGCACCGATCTGGCGCTGCGCGGGCCGCGCCGGCGGCACGCCGGCGGCTTCGGTCAGCGCGGCGTCGCCCTGCGCGTAAGCCAGCGGAGCCAGTGCCCACAGGCAGAGCGCCACGCATGCGGCGCGCTTTCGGATCGCAACAAGTAGATTGGCTGTCATGGTGTAGCGCCGCTTTGCGCGGCGATGGCGATTGGCTTGGCCACGACCGCCACGGCGGCCGCGGGCGCGGAGATCGGTTTCTGGCCGTGGCGCCCCACCGCGCGGTCACGCGCGGCGGCGGCGCGGGCGATGCGCTCGGCTTCCTTGCGGATCGCGCTGCGCGTGGGCTCGGGCAATGCGGCCTTCTGCATCATGGCGTTGGCCTGGGCGCGCTTGCCGTCGGCCATCAGCCACACCACGGCATTGCTGATCACGCGCGGATTGCGCGCGTCCAGTTCGAGCGCCTGCATCACCGGCACGCGCGCGTCCTGCAGCGCGCCGGCGCGCATCAGCGCATAGCCCAGGTCGCTGGCGATGCGCGCGTTGACCGGGTCCAGCGCGGCGGCGGTGCGCAGTTCCGTGACCGCGCGCGCAAAGTCGTCCTGGCGCCCCGCCAGCAGGCCAAGGCCGTGGTGAGCATGCGCTGCCTCCGCGCCCTTCGCGGTGGCGGCCAGCGCCTGGTAGGCCTCGATGGCGGCCTGGTCCTGTCCGGTTTCGCGCAGCGCGTCGGCGCGCATCACCTGGATCTCCGGGCCGGTGCCGAAGCGCTGCACATAGACCTCGATATGCGCGAGCGAGGCAAAGTAGAGCCCGTCCTGCTGCATCTTGCGGATCAGGCCCAGGTAGACCGCCTGTTCGCTGTATTCCGCGCGCGCGGTCTTGTCGCGCAGCCTGGCCAGTTCCACCTGGGCCTCGGCCTGCTCGCGCATGGCCGAGGCGCCGTTGTTGCCGGCGGCGCAACCCGACAGCGCCGCCACCAGCACGCACGCGGCCGCGGCCCGGATCCGGCCCGTCGCCACCGCGGCCGGGCGCGCCATGAAACCCATCATCGCGTTCCTCCCATGTTTGCCAGCATGCGGATCACCCCAAGAAAGCCGGGGCCCGCGGTCAGGATCAGCAGCACCGGCAACAAGCTGACCACCATCACCGCGGTCATCTTGACCGTGAGGCGGCCGATCTCGTCCTTCATGCGCGACTTGCGCGCCTCCTGCATGCGCAGCCCGAACTGGCGCAACGGCTCCTGCACCGCGCCGCCATGCTTGTCGACCTGCGTCAGCAGCGTGATCAGGCTCTTCAGGTCTTCGCTGTCGAACAGCCGGCCGATGCGCAGCAGCGTCTGCTCGCGCGAGCGGCCCGACGCAAACTGCTGGTTGGCGCGCGCCAGTTCCGGCCCGAGCACGCGCAGCATGCTGCCGAACTCGGCCACGATCACCTGCAGGCTCTGATCGATCGACAAACCCACGCCCTGCAGCAGCCGCAGCATGTCGATCAGCACCGGCAGCTCGTCGTCGACCATGCGCAGGCGCGCGGCGGCGCGCCGGCGCAGGAACCACTTGGGCGCCAGGTAGGCCACGGCGAAGGTGCCGAAGCCCCATGCCATGACCATGAAGGCACTGGCGCCGAGATGCCACAGCATCGCCAGCACCGACAAGGCCGTCGGCAGGCCCAGCCGCAGCACGCCGAACACCACGCGCGCCTGCACGCCATACCAGCCGCATTGCTCGAGCAACTGCTGGTCTTCCGGCGTCACCACCGCGCGGCCGAGGCGCGATTCCAGCCAGTGGGCATCGAAGCGCTCGCCCACGCGCGCACCCAGCTGGGCGCCGAGCGCGGTGGCGACACCGGACGTTACCGCGGTGGCCGCCGGGTTGGTCGCGGGGCGCGCACCCGGGGTACCGGGCACGCCCGGTGCGGCCGGCGCGGCAGCGGGCGAGGCCTTGGCAGCCTGGGCGACTTCCGTCGTACGCTGCTGGCGCGCCAGCGCGGCGTCGATGGTGCGGGCCGACAGCCGGCGCTGGCGCCAGTCGCGCAACAGCGGCAGCGCCAGTACGCCGACGCCGCAGGCGGCGGCCAGCAGGCTCAGCGAGATCAGCGTCAGGCGGTCCATGGGGGCGATGTCATCGTTGCCTTCAGATCGACTTGGCCAGCCGGTACAGCATCAGCGCGCCGGCGACTTCCAGCGCCGCGGCCGACAGCAGCATGGTCTTGCCGGTGGGGTCTTTCCACATCATCAGGATGTAGCCCGCATTCAGCGTGAACAGGCCGCCGGCCACCACCAGCGGCAGCAGGCCCAGCACCCATGCCGACAGCCGGGTCTCGGCCGACAGCGCCATCAGCTCGCGCTGCGCCTGCTCGCGGTCGCGCATAAAGGTGGCGGTGCGCTCCATCACCACGTCGGCGCGGCCGCCGTAGCGCACCGACAGGCGCAGCACCGAAGCCACCAGCACCAGTTCCTCGACCTTGTAGGCGCGCCCGACCTGCAGTACCGCCTGGTCCAGCTCCTTGCCGGCGCGCTGCAGGTGCACGGCCTGCACCAGGCACTGGCGCAGCGGCGCCTCGGTATTGGCGATGGAATTCTGGAATGCGGCGGGCACGCTGCTGCCGATGGTCATCAGCCGCACCACGCCATCGAGGAAGCCCGGCAGCTGCGACAGCAGCTTCTTGTGCAGCCGACGCACGCGGTGCCAGGCCGCGCACGCCGTCACCGCCAGCGCGACCACCAGCGCCGACAACGCGCCCAGCCATTGCCCCGCCACCGCGCCGGCCAGCGTGCACAGCACCAGCGGAGACAGCCACACCAGCGCGGTGCGGCGCGTCGGCGCCAGGTCTGCGCGGCGCAGGAAGTCGTCCCAGCGGCGGCGCAGGTCGCGCGCGGGCAGTTGCAGCGTCGGGTCGGGCGCCTGCGTGTAGCGCATCCGTACCTGCTCGGTCTGCGCCTGCAGGAAGGCCTGCTGCTGTTCGCGGCGCGCGCGCGCCTGCGCGCCGGCGAGCAGCAGCAGCCCCAGGCCGGTGATGACCAGGGCGAGCGCGGCGAGCAGCAGCGTGGCGCTAGACATCGAAGCGGTCGTCCAGCATGAAGCCCGGCCCGCGCATGCGCGCGAGCTTGGGCGAGTGCGGCAGCAGGCCCAGCGACAGCCAGCGGTCGGTCTCGGTGCCGTCGGGGTTGACGAACGGCTCGTGCCGGTACAGCTCCTGGGTCGAGATGATGTTGTCGCCCAGGCCGGTGACCTCGGTGATCGACACGATGCGGCGCTTGCCGTTGGACAGCCGCGCGATCTGCACGATGAAGTCGATCGCGTTGGCGATCTGGCGCCGCAGGCTCATCTCGCTGCCCTGGAAGCCGGCGAAGCCGGCCAGCATCTCCAGCCGGTACAGGCACTCGCGCGGGCTGCTGGCGTGGATGGTGCCCATCGAGCCGTCGTGGCCGGTGCTCATGGCCTGCAGCATCTCCAGCACCTCGCCGCCGCGCACTTCGCCGACGATGATGCGGTCCGGGCGCATGCGCAGGCTGTTGCGCAGCAGGTCGCGGATCGACACCACGCCGGTGCCCTCGAAGCCGCCCGGCCGGCTTTCCAGCCGCACCACGTGCGGATGGTTCAGCGCCAGCTCGGCGGTATCCTCGATGGTGATGACGCGCTCGGTGGGCGGCACGAAGGTGGCCAGCGCATTGAGCAGCGAGGTCTTGCCGGAGCTGGTGCCGCCGCTCACCAGGATATTGCAGCGCGCCTGCACCGCGGCCTGCAGCAGGTCGCAGATCTCGGGGCTCATGGTGCCCAGCGCCTGCAGGTCGGCGGGCGTCATCGGGTCCTTGCGGAACTTGCGGATCGACACCACCGGGCCTTCCAGCGCCAGCGGCGGGATCACCACGTTGATGCGGCCGCCATCAGGCAGGCGCGCATCGACCATGGGGTTGGACTCGTCCAGGCGCCGGCCGATCGGCGCCAGGATGCGGCGCACGATGCGCAGCAGGTGGCCGCTGTCGGCAAAGCGCACCGGGATGCGCTCGAGCACGCCATGGCGCGATACGTACACGTCCAGGTGGCCGTTGACCAGGATATCTTCGACGGCCGGATCGTTGAGCAGGTCCTCGATCGGGCCGAAGCCGGCCAGCTCCTTGGTCAGCGCCTCGGCAATCTGGCGCAGCTCGGCCTCGTTGATGGGGATGCGCCGCAGCCGCGTAAAGCTCTCGAGCTCCAGGTCGACAAAGCGCTGGATCGCGGTGCGCGACCAGCGCCCGAACTCGGCGCCAAGCTCTTCGATGCGCGTCAGCAGGTGCTCGTGCGCGGCTTCCTTGATGTTGTGGAACTCCTGCGACACCGGGAACGGTGCGGGGGCGTGGTCGGAGAATTCGATCGCTTGCGTCATGTCAGCTTCCTGTACGTGCCGCGCGCGCGCCGCGCGCTACCAGCGCCGAGCGCAGCGCGCCGGGCAGTTTGTCCTTGATCCGCGCCAGCAGCGTGGCGTCCCGTGCCGCGGCGGTGCGGTAGCCCAGCCGTGCCAGCAATTCGGCCAGCGCGCGCACATAGGGGCAGTGCGGATCGTCGTCGGCCAGCACCGCGCCGCGGTTCATCGCCAGCACCAGCGCCTCGCGGCTGTCGGGCAGCGTCGCCACCGACTCCACGCCCACGCGCCGCGCAATCTGCGCGGCATCCACGCCCAGCCGCGCATCGAAGCGCGATACCAGCAGGTGGAGGTCGTCGCGCTCGACTTCGCGCGCGCGCAGTTCATGCACCAGCTCCGCCGCCGACACGATCGCGCCCACGCTCTGGTCCGCCACCAGCACCACGCTGTCGGCGGCCTTGACGATCTGCGCGGTGAACTCGGCGTTGCCGAAGCCGCCCAGGTCGACGATCTGCAGGTCGAAGAACGCGCGCAGGCGCTCGAGCAGGCCGATCGCATCGGCGTACGAGATGTCGCGCAGCTCGCTCAGCGCGGCCGGCAGCGGCAGCACGCACACGCCGTTGCCGTGGCGCGTCAGCGCGGTCTGCACGAAGACCTGGTCGAAGCGGCGCAGGTTGCGCACCGCCTCGACGAAATGGAAGCCCGGGCTCAGGTTCAGGTAGAGCGCGCCGTCGCGCGCCGGCAGGCCCAGGTCGGTCAGCAGCACTTCGGCGCGGGCATCGGTCTTGGCATGGCGCGGCAGGTGGCGGCGCGCCGCCGCGGCCAGGTTGACCGCCAGGCTGGTCACGCCCACGCCCGCGCGCGCGCCCAGCAGCGCGATGATCTTGCCCTGGCGCACGGCCTCGGCCGGGCGCACCTGCTCGCTCGGCACGGCCAGGCGCTTGACCACGGCCTCGGCCTCGGCCGGCGCGTCGCGCAGGTCGATGAAGTCCTTTACGCCCGCGCGCAGCGCGGCCAGCATCACGCCGGGCTCGCCGGCGTGGCCCACGGCCACCAGCGGCAGGCCGGGGAACAGCCGCTGCAGCTGCTCGGCCAGCCGCGCCGACGGCGCCGCGAGTTCCGCCGAGAAATGCAGGAACACCAGACCCGGGCGCAGCTCGGATACGCGCTCGATAAAGCCTTCCTGGGCGCCACCATCGGCCACCAGCGTGCCCAGCGCGCCGATGACCTTGCCCAGCCAGTCCCTGACTTCGCCCTGCGTTGCGTGCAACAGAAAATAGTCCATCTCTCCGCCTCAAAGCTGTTGGCCATGCCAGCCGGCATGGCCGGCGGCTATTTCGAGAAACCCGGCAAAGTCGGGTCCGCGTATTCGCCCAGCATGTACCAGCCCCACACATTGGGGCTGGCACTGGTCCGGCCGTCGGCGCCGACGGCCTGCGCCGCCGGCGAGTTCTTCGCCATCGGCTTCACCAGGCGCGGCGTGACGACGATCATCAGCTCGCGGTCTTCCTGGTGGAAGTTCAGGTTCTTGAAGAACACGCCGATCACCGGCAGGTCGCCCAGCACCGGCACCTTGTTGACGTTGCTGACGGTGTTGCGGCTGACCAGCCCGCCGATCACGAAGCTCTCGCCGTCGCCCAGCTCGACGGTGGTGTCGGCGCGGCGCGTGACGATGGCGGGCACCACCGCGCCGTTGATCGAGATGCCGCGCGACGGGTCCAGATCGCTGGCCTCGGGCGCCACCTTCAGCGCAATGCGGTCGGCCGACAGCACCGTGGGCGACACCGTCAGCCCGATGCCGAACGGCTTGAACTGGATCGTGGTGGTACCCAGCGCCTGCGGCACCGGGATCGGGATCTCGCCACCGGCCAGGAAGCTGGCGCTCTGCCCGGACAGCGCCACCAGGCTGGGCTCGGCCAGCACGCGCGCCAGGCCGTTGGCCTCGAGCAGGCTGATGTTGGCGAAGATGCCGTGGGTGAGCGACGCGGCCACCAGGTTGAAGGCATTGCTCATCGGCGACGCGATATCGGCGCTGAAGCTGCCGGGCGTGCCGCCGCTGCCCGGGGTAAAGGTGAACTTGTTCAGCGTCGACGGCGAGAACGTGCCGAAGGCAAAGCCCGAGTTGTTGCGGAAGAAGTTGATGCCGACTTCCTTGAGCACGGTCTTGCTGATCTCCACCACCTTGACGTCGACCTGCACGGTGCCGGAGAGCGGCACGGTGGAGCGGTCCACCACCAGGCCCGGCCTGCCGTCGGTCTTGCCGGCCGTGGCCGCACGCGCCGCAGCTTGCGCGCGCGCGGCGCCATAGGCGTCGGGCGACTGGCCGGTGATGGTAGCGCCGGCTGCCGAGTAGCCCAGCTGCGCGCCGTTGGCATCGGGCGCGATCGCATCCACCTGCACGCTGTAGCTCTGCGGCTCGGCGCCGCCGCGCGTCCACACCATCACGTCGGTCACGCCAGGCTGTTTGGCCACCAGCAGCACGCTGGGTGCGCCGCGGGTGCGCAGGATCAGCGCATCGGCCACCGCGGGGTTGCCCACGGCGACGCGCTCCACCGGCTGCGCGCTGCGCAGCTCCTTCTGCGCGCCGGCCATCAGGCGCAACTGCCGCGCCGTGGCGGCATCCTGCGCCTGCGCGCGCGGCGTCAGCGCACACCATGCGGTGGTGGCGATCATGGCGGCAAGTGTGAGCTGCATCAGCCGGCGGCGCAGCGTCACGGCATGGGCGGAGGTTTTCTGGATTGGCATGCGATGGGCGCCCACTTTCTTATTCGATGTCGCGCTTGCCGGCGCGGATCACTTCCACGCCGGCGCGTTCTCTGACTTGTGCCGGCGCCGGTGGCGCGGCGAGCTGCAGCGGCCGCGGCGCCGGCGCTGCCGCCGGTGCGCGTGCAGCCGGCGCGCGGTTGGTGGCGGCCAGTCCTGACAGCAGCACGCCGGCGGTGGCCTTGTCGGTGGCAGCGCGCGCTGCGTCGGCAGGAACGCCGGCGCGTGCGGCCAGCGCGGGCGGCGGCTCGGCAAACATGCCGTCGCTCGGCATGGCCGGGTCTTGCGGATTGCGCAGCGCCAGCATCAGGCGCCCGGAGTGCTGCGCCATCGCCAGCCGGCTGACCTGCTCCAGCGGCACCGACAGCACCGCGGTCTTGGCGCCTTCCTGGCGCGCCATCATCTGTTCCGGCTTGGCCGCCTGCGGGCGGTTGACCGAGGCCACGCCGTAGGCCAGCACGCGCAGGCGCGACAGCAGCATGCGCGCCTGGCTGTCGGGGATTTCCTGCTGGTCGCGCCGCAGCACCAGGAACACATCGACATAGTCGCCCGGCTGCACCTGGTTGCCGACGCCGATGACTTCATCGACCGACACCGCCACCGCGCGCTCGCCATCAGGCACCTGCGCGGCCAGGCCGGACAGCAGCTGGCTTTCCAGCACCGGCACGTTGGCGCCCAGCGCCACCAGCGGCACCTGCCCGGTCACGCGCGCCACCTCGCGGTAGGCGCCGGCGGGATCGATCGGCAGCATCTCTACCTTGAGCGACTCGGCGTCGAGCGGCTTGCCGGCTTCGGCCGGGCGCGTGGTGACCACCACCGGATGCAGCGGCTTCGCGGCGGCGGAGGCGGCGGGCTGGGCCGGCTGGCGTCCCACCTGCCACGCCAGCAGCGCCAGCAGCAAGGCCAGGCCCAGCAGCACGACGGCCAGTAATCGGATCTGCTTGCTGGTCATGCGGAAGTCCTTGGTTCGGGCATGGGGCAGTTCGTCATGCGCATCAGATATCGGGAGAGAGCTGGACCATGGCCGAGCCCGACAGCGCGGCCGGCAGCGGCACCATCGGTACCGCGGGCATGATGTTGGTGGTGGTCAGGGTCAGCGTGACCTGTACACAGACGTCGGCCGAACCAACCGCGCATGGCACGGCCGTGGCAACGCCGGCGGGTGGAATCAGGTCGCGCAGGGACGCGGGCAGGGTGCCGCGCGCCATCGCGGCGGCGGCATCGACACGGGCCTGCTGGGTGGCCGCAAGGCCGGTGCCGGCGACGCCCGCGGGATAGCGCAGCGCGGCGCGCGCGCCCTCCTCGGCGGCCAGCGTCAGCACCTGCTGCAGCGCCAGCATCACGCCGTAGTAGACGATGCCGATCACGATGGTGACCAGCACCGGCACCACGATCGCGAATTCGACCGCGGCGCTGCCGGCACCGTGGCGGCGCCGGCTGATTTTCCTGTTGATCCTTGCGTGCAGCAACATCCGAAACCCCGGTCTCCTGGTTCTGCCGCGCCGACCGGCGGCGCGGCCTGCTGGCGTCAAGCCTTTCCGGCTATCGGCCCGCAGCCATCCAGGCCAGCACGCCCACGGCCAGGTACGCCGCATACGGGATGCCGCGCGCCAGCGAAAACTGCGCCGTGGGAAGTGTTGGGTCCTGGGAATGCAAAGCGTGATCCGCGGCCGGCGTGCGACGCGCCAGTGCCAGCGCCAGCAGCGCGTGCACCAGCCCGAGCAGGCTGCCGACGACCCATGCCACCACCAGCCCTTGCGGACCGGTGAACAACCCCGCCACCGTCAGGAACTTGACATCGCCCGCAGCCATGCGCCCAAGGGCGTAGACCGGCAAGGTGACGGCAAGACCCAGCCCCGCGCCGATCAGGCGCGTGGCCAGCTGCGGTTCCGTAGCCTGTCCGGCGATCCATGCCAGCCCGAGGGCCAGCACGGCAATCGCAAGCAGGACGTTGGGAACGCGCCGGTAAGCGAAGTCTGTGTAGAGGGTCGCCGCGCAGAGGAGCGCGGCAATCACGACAGTTTCAGCAGCTACGGCTTAAGGCTTCGGCAGCCATACACCGACCTTGTTAGCGAGGTTCTGGAAACCATCCTTTAGATTTGTACCGAGGGAACCGGCGGAAGCCGCAATAGCCAGCGCGATAAGTCCCGCGATCAGCCCATATTCAATAGCGGTTGCCCCGCGCTCATCTTTGATAAAGCGTGCAATGAGTCGTTTCATGATTTTTGACACTCCCAAGGTGATCTGATGCCGCGATCACGCTTTCCCCGTTCGATTATCACGGTGCTCTGTTGGCCCGCTCTTTTATCGACTATTCACGCTTGCTGCGCCTTTTTTATAAGACATGGTATGTCTCAACCATACCCCTCCCTCGGGTGATAGTAATGACCCGAAGGGGTCAAAGCATCCGTTTGAAACGGCCTGGCGCGCAACCGGCCGCAGCTTGTCAAGGAGCAGGCGGGCCGGTGCAAACCGGCCCGCAGCCTGACCAAGCCGGCGTTTCAGCCGCGCGGCCAGGCGGAATAAAAAGATGCGCTGCGACGGGGTGATGAGCGACAGCGCACCGTGAAAACACCTATGCGGGTTGAGACATTTCAGTGGTGGAGCAGTCCGCCCAAGATCGGCAGTTGCGGCTTGCTGTCGCCGCCGCCCGAGCCGCCACCGGCGCTGCCGCCGACACCGCCCTTGATGCCGCCGACCAGACCCGTGACCGGCGCCAGCAGCGCACCGACCGGGCCCAGCGCGCCGCCGCCACCGGCACCGCCATCGCCGCTGCCGGGCTTGACCAGCGGCAGGCTGCCGAGCAGGCCGCCGAGCGCATTGCCGCCGTGGCTGCCATCGCCGCCCTGGCCGTTGCCGGCGCCGGCCAGCGGCAAGTTGCTCAACAGGCCGCCCAGCGGATTGCCGCCGGTCTGGCCGTTGCCGTTGACCAGCACGCCGACCGCGGCAACGGTCTTGCCGGTCTCGGTCACCACGCCGCCGAGCGGGGCGACCACCGGGGCCTGCGTGTTGCTGAGCATGCTGCCGCCGGTGGCCACCGTATTGCCCACCTTGTAAAGCAGGCCGTCGGCCGGTCCGCCAAGGCGCGTGGCCGCGCCCAGCGTCTGGGTGCCGTCGGTGACCTTGCTGGTCAACGGCACGATGACCTTGCTGAGCGAGTTGGTGACCTGCGCGACGGCGCCATCGGACAGCACCGTCTGCAGCTTGTCGCCGCCGCCCTGCACCGCTGTGCCGACCTTTGCGACCAGGCCGCCCACCGGCGTGGTCAGCGGTGCCAGCGGCGCCAGCTTCTCCGTGCCCAGGCCCTTCACCAGCGCACCGCCGCTGACCACGGCGTCGCCCACTTCGCGCACGACGTTGCCGGTGCTGGACACGGTCACGCCGAGCGGGTTGTCGACCGAGCCCATCTGCCCGAGTCCGTCCCGCACGCCGGAGCCGAGCGCGCCGACCGCTTCGCCCGCATTGACCACCACGCCGCCCGCGCCCTTGCGTGCGTCGGTGGGCAGCAGCGGCAGCGGTGCATCCTGGATCGACTTGCCGATCTCGCTGACGGCATTGCCCGCTGCCACCACGGTATTGCCGGCGCCTTCGGTGACCTTGGCAGTCGGCGTGGTTTGCGCGGCGGCCGGCGGCGGCGGCGTGACCGGCGTATCGGCGCCGCCGCCGCTGGGCTGCGGATTGGCGCCGCTGCCGCCGCCACTCGACGAACAGCCTGCCATCAGCAAGGCAAGCGCGGCGACGCCCGCCGCGGCCAGCGAAGTCATGGAATGCGGTGCGGAATGCTTGGTCTTCATTGTCCTTCTCCTGTCTGGTTGGCCACGGCGCAGCCGGGCCGTCTTTTCTTGTGAGCCGCATGGAATGCCGACGAGCCCCCCGGTTGTCCCGCTTTGTTCGACCGGCCTGCCATCCCCATCAGCCATGGCACACGGTGGAACGCGAAATCGTCGGCGCGTCGGGAGAGGGAATGGCAAGGCCCGTGCCAGCGCTGCAAGGTACGCGGGCGCACCGACCCGCGGGCTGCTTGCATGCCTTGCGCGGCGCGGGTTGCAGCCGAATCGGAATGACAGCGGCACACACGGTGGCAGCGCCGCGGCCGGGTCAGAACGTGTTACGTGCTACGTAACGTGTTCCGCGCAGGCGGGAACACGCCGCGGCGGCGCGCGCCGCGCGCGCCGGCCGGCGACGCACCCCATCGCCCACGCTGTTTTTGTTCCCCGCCTACGACACACGTTACGTAACGCGTAACACGCCAACCCCTTCACGCAAGCGCTTGCGCAACGCTCGCGGCGTTTTCCCCGACCAGCGCGCAGGCCGCATGGCGCAAGGCTTCGCGGGTGCCATACCCGACTTCGGCGGGGTCTGTGCGGTAGCGCGCTAAAAGGCTGGCATACCGATTGCGCCATCACCGTCACCGCAGCACGCAGAAGGACGAACGCGTTGCGCGGCCGAGCGATTAAACGACGGGAATGAAGGAACAGATCATGCGCAAACAACAACTCGCCGTCACGGCACTCCTCGCAACCCTGCTGGCCCTGGGTGGCTGCGCCAGCGGCAGCGGCTCGACGTCGATGGGCACCAGCGACACAGCGGGCACGAACGGCGGTACCAATGGTGGGGGTACCAGCGGCGGCACTGGCGGCGGCTCCGGGGGAACCGGTGGCGGCACCGACCTGGCCGGTGGCGGTACCGGTGGCACGGGTGGCGGCACGGGAGGCACGGGCGGCGGCACCGGTGGCAATGGCGGAAACACCGGCGGCAATACCGGCGGCGGCGAGACTCCCACCGCGCTGACCCCGACCGCCACGGTGATCAACAATGCCGGCACGGTGCTGGGCAATACGGGCAGCACCGTCAGCGACCTCGGCAACCAGCTTGGCAACGCCAACCTGCCGCTGGTACCGGGCCAGACCCAAAGCGGGCTGGGCGGCGTGGTGGCGGCAACCGGCGATGCCGTCGGCGCGCTGGCCTCGGGCCTGCAATCCGGGCTGGGCAGCATGCCCAATTCGGCCAACCCGGTCGGCACCACCGTCGCCAGCACCGGCAACGTGGTGACCGAACTGGGCAAGGCGGTAACCAGCGCCGGCACCGCGGTGAGCGGCCTGGGCACCGGCCAGCTGGCACCGCTGGCGCCGCTGACTTCGCCGCTGGGCGCGGTGGTCGGCACGCTGGGCAATACCGTGAGCAACACGGGCGGGACGCTGACCTCGGTATTGTCGAGCGGTGCGGTCGAGCAGGTGACCATCACCACCAGCAAGCTGATCGTGCCGATCACCTCGCAGCTGACCAGCACCACGCAGTCGCTGGGCGCCGCGACCGGTCTGGGCACCCCGACCGCCGGCCTGCTGGCGACGGTGGGCGGCGCGCTCGCGACGGCCGGCAGCAAGCTGCAACAGACCAACACGCCGGTGGTTTCGGGCGTCGGCGGCGTGGTGAACGCCACCGGCACCACGGTGGCCTCGCTCGGCGGCGCGGCGAACGGCCCCGCCAGCGGCGGCGGCCTGGGCGCGCTGAGCCCGGTACTTGCACCGGTAACTTCGCTGGCCGGGGGGCTGACTGGGGGTGCGGGCGCTGGCGGCAACGGTTCGCCGCTGGCGCCTGTCACCGGCCTGGTCGGCAGCGTCACCGGCGGTCTGACCGCCGCCACCGCCAACACGCCGCTGGCGCCGGTCACGTCGCTGGTCAGTGGCGCGGTGGGCGGCCTGGGCAGCGCCACCGGCGGCAGCGCCGGTTCGCCGCTGGCTCCTGTGACCAGCCTGGTCGGCAGCGTCACCGGCGGGCTGACCTCCGCGACAGCCAGCACGCCGCTGGCGCCGGTCACTGCCGCGGTCAGCGGCGTGGTGGGCGGCGTGGTGGGCAGCGTTGGCGGCGCAGCGGCCGGCACGGGCAGCACCAGCCCGCTCGCGCCCGTCACCAACGTCGTCTCCGCCGTCACCGGCGGGGCCACTTCCACCGCTGGCAGCACCACCAAGGGTTCGACCACCACCGGCCCGATCGGTGGCCTGGTCGGCGGCCTGCTCGGCGGCCTGAGCGGCGCGCTCGGCCAGAAGTAATCCTGCCTTGACCGCCGCCCGGCGATCGCGTGATCGCGGGCAGCGGTGCTCACCTGATTCAACGTAGCGGCCACGCGCTGGACCGGCAGTATCGGCCAGCAGGCGCCCGGGGGTAGCGGCAATCCCCACGCCGGTGGCACGCGACGTCAATAGCCGCAGTGTTTCTTACAGGGGTTTTGCCATGCGTGCACGTCATCGCGTTGCCGCGCTGCTGGTCGGCGTCGGCGCGTTCCATCACGGCCTGGTCCAGGCCGATCCGCGCAGCCCGGTCCAGGGCGATCCAACCCAGACGCTTCCCAAGATTGCGCCGGCCCGGCCCGACAGCCGCGTGACCGTGCAGGTCGAGCGGCCGCAGCCCGCCATGCAGGACCTGCTCAACGCGCGCCTGACGCCGCGGCGCTTTCGCATCGAGGGCGCCAAGACGCTGCCGTTCGAGGAAGTGGCCGCGCAGTTCACGCCGCTGGCCAACCGCGAGATCACGGTGGCGCAGCTGCTGGAAGCCGCCAATGCGGTGACGCAGATGTACAAGGAGCGCGGCTACCCGCTGTCGTTCGCCTTCGTGCCGGCGCAGGACTTTGCCAACGGCGATGTGCTGGTGACGGTGGTGGAAGGCTACGTCGCCAAGGTAACGGTGACCGGCAAGGCGGGTCCGGCCGAGCGCCGCCTGCGCGCCATCGCCGAGAAGCTGCAGCAGGACCGCCCGCTGCGCCAGGACCGCTTCGAGCACTACGTCAACGCGCTGGCGCTGCAGCCCGGGCTGCAGGTGGCGGCCACGGTGCAGCCGCCCACCACCACCGACGGCGCCTGTGAGATGGTGCTCGACGTCAAGCGCAAACCCTTCACGTTCGGCACCGGCATCGAATACATGTCGCCGGGCCTGCGCGCCATCGCCACGGCCACCACCAACAGCCTGACCCCGCTGGGCGAGCAGATCTCGGTCTCGGCGCTGTTCCCGAAGGGCCGCGACAGCGAGGAATACTACGCCGCCAGCTATGCGCAGCCGATGGGTACCGGAGGCATGGTGGCGCGGCTCAACGCCTCGCACTACCGTGGCGTGCCGCAGAACGCAACGCTGGCGCCGATCGGCTTCAACCCGCGCTATGTCAACGACACCAAGCGCATCGGCGGCACCCTGAGCTATCCGCTGCTGCTGTCCAACGCGCATACGCTGACGCTGACCGGCGGCGTGTACGGCGCCGACCAGTTCGAGCGCTATACCCATACCGCCACCGGCACGCGCGTCACGCTCGGCACCAACGTGCGCGTGGCCACGGCGGAGCTGACCTACCTGCAACGCGGCGAAGGCGTCAGCCGCAACGCCACGCTGGGCCTGTACAAGGGCTTCGATGCGCTGGGCGCGAGCCGCCAGAACAACAACAACGACCTGAGCTTCTTCCGCACGCGGCTGCTGCTGTCGCAATCGAAGGACCTGCCCGCGGGCTTCGGCCTGACCCTGGCCGCCGCCGGCCAGTACAGCGGCGACCGGCTGGCTTCGGGCGAGCAGATCAGCTTTGGCGGGCGCTTCTTCGGCCTGGGCTATCCCGCCGGCGAAGTCGCGGGCGACAAGGGCTGGGGCGCGTCGGCGGAAATCAGCCGGCTGTTCCTGCCGGACCTGACCTACCTGCGCACGATCCAGCCCTATGTGTCCGCCGACGTGGCGCGCGTGTATTCCAACAGCGTGTCGCTGTCGCACCGCAGCCTGTCGTCTGTGGCCCTCGGCGCGCGCTTCTCGGACCGGCGCTACTACACGCTGGACCTGTCGCTGGCACAGCCGGTCGGCGACAAGCCGACCAATGCCAGCCGCCGCTCGCCACGCATCAACATGATCTATTCCTACCAGTTCGACTGAGTCCCGGCTCTTCCAAGGTTCCCTGCACGGCCGGCGGCAGTTCTGCGCCGGCCGATTTTTTTTGGGAGCCGACATCCCGGCCGCGGTCCGGGCCGGCGCCGCTATTTCGCAACACTTCTGGCAAGACTGGCCCAGACCGCGCCAGTCAGCCTTGACCTGTCAACCATCATCAAATGATAATCCTTCTCATTATTGTTTCTGTTTTCTAATACATTAGAGGCGTAAAGTGCAGTATTCGGCAGTCATAACAAAAAAGAGCCACGGGAAGTCGGGTGCCATTCCACGTTTGACCAGCCTGGTCGGCGCTGCCGTCGCGGCGGCGCCGGTCGCCGCCCAGCAGGCGCCCAAGCCGGTCGAGCTGCCGCAGGTCACGGTCACCGGCGACAGCGGCTTCAAGGCGGAAAGCTCGTCGTCGATCAAGAATCCCGAGCCGCTGCGCGATACGCCGCGCTCGATCACGGTCATTCCACAGGAAGTCATCCAGAGCACCGGCTCGACCACGCTGACCGACGTGCTGCGCACGGTCCCGGGCATTGCGTTCGGTGCGGGCGAGGGTGGCAATCCGGTTGGCGACCGGCCGTTTATCCGCGGCTATGACGCGCAGGCCAGCACCTTCCTCGACGGTTTCCGCGATATCGGCGCGCAGTCGCGCGAGCTGTTCAACGTCGAGAGCGTCGAAGTGACCAAGGGCCCGGCCGGCGCCTACGACGGGCGCGGCTCGGCCGGCGGCAGCATCAATATCACCAGCAAGGCGCCCAAGCTGGGCAATTTTGCCGAAGGCAATATCGGCGTCGGCAACGCGCAGTACGTACGCGGGACCGCCGACGGCAACTGGCAGTTCGCCGACCACGCTGCGTTCCGCCTCAATGCGATGTTCCACGACCAGGACGTCGCCGGTCGCGATGCCGTGCACCAGAAGCGCTGGGGCGTGGCGCCGTCGGTGGCCTTCGGCCTGGGCACCGACACGCGCCTGACGCTGTCGTACTACCACATGCAGACCGACGACATCCCCGACGTCGGCATCCCGTACAACAACCCCGCCTTCACCGCGCGCCGCGACGGCCGTCCGCGCACGCGCCAGACCGGCGACGGCTCGCCCGTCAACGTGCCGCGCAGCACCTACTACGGCCTGCTGGACCGCGACTTCCGCAAGGACCAGGCCGACATGGGCACGATCCGCTTCGAGCACGATTTCTCGCCGGCGCTGAAGTTCCGCAACCAGACCCGCTTCTCGCGCACCAACCAGGACTACATCTACACCCAGCCTGACGACAGCAAGGGCAACATCTACTACGACCTGCTCTGGCGCCGCGTGAACACGCGCTACTCCACCGCGCGCACGGTGGCCAACCAGACCGACCTGTCGGGCGAGTTCCTGACCGGCGCGATCAAGCACAAGTACGTCTTCGGCGTCGAGTTCTCGCAGGAAAAGAGCGAGAACGACAGCTACACCGTCGACACCGGCAACAGCAGCTGCCCCAACGGCGCGGGCGCGGCCGGCGGCTACAACTGCACCACGCTGCTCAACCCCAACCCCAACGACCCGTGGCGCGGCAGCATCGCGCGCACCAACAACCCGACCAACGCCAAGACCAACACGGCGTCGGTGTACCTGTTCGACTCGGTGGAGCTGAACAAGCAGTGGATCGTCAACGGCGGCGTGCGCTTCGACAGCTACCGCTCGAGCTTCACCGCGGCGCGCGCGGCCAATGGCTCGCGTGCGGAATACTCGCGCGACGACAACCTGTTCAACTACCAGCTGGGCGTGGTGTACAAGCCGGTGGAGAACGCCAGCTTCTACGTGTCGTACGGCACCTCGTCGACACCCGCGGGCGCGTTCCTGGCGCAGGGCTCGGATCCCAACGGCCTGGCTCCGGACCGCAGCGGCAACCGCGGCGACCAGCTGGCGCCGGAAAAGAACCGCTCGTTCGAACTGGGCACCAAGTGGGACGTGCTGAAGAACCGCCTGGCCCTGACCGCGGCGATCTTCCGCATCGAGACCACCAACGCCCGCATTGTGCAGCAGGACGGCACCGCGGCGATGGCCGGCAACAAGCGCGTGGACGGCTTCGAGCTGGGCTTCTCCGGCAACCTGACCGACAAGTGGGCCATGTTCGGCGGCTACACCCACCTGAAGAGCGAGCTGCGCAACAACGGCGGCGCCGGCTCGGCCTTCGGCCAGACCAACGGCCAGGCGTTCCCGAACACGCCGGAAGACAGCTTCAGCCTGTGGACCACGTACCAGCTGCTGCCGAACCTGACCATCGGCGGTGGGGCGTACTACGTGTCGAAGATCTGGGGCAACGAGGGCACCAACAAGTGGGTGGCGCCGTACTGGCGCTTCGATGCGATGGCCGCATACCGCATCAACAAGAACGTGGCGCTGCAGCTTAACGTGCAGAACCTGACCGACAAGACCTACTACAGCCAGGCCTACACCTCGCACTACGCGACCGTGGCACCGGGCCGCACCGCGGTGCTGAACCTGAACCTGCGCTACTGAGCGCGGCGGCCGCCCAGGCCACACCACGCGGCACGCGGCCGGCTCCGGTCGCGTGCCGTTTTGCCTTTTCAACCGAAGCCCTTTGTATGGATACCCTGCCCTTCCGCGTCGCCACGCCGGTCGAACTGGAACAGCTCGGTCCCGCCGGACTGCGCGACAAGCTGGCCGGCCCGCCGCAGCTGGCGCTGCCGTGGCTGGGCGGCGCCGCGGTGGCAGGCCACCTCGACGCGCAGATGGTGCTGGGCCAGTGGTTCCTTGCCGGCCATGGCGTCGCGCGCGACCCGGTGCAGGCGTTTGCGTGGTTCAAGCACGCGGCGCACGCCGGCCACGCGGGCGCGGCCAACCTGGCCGGCCGATGCTACGAGAACGGCTGGGGCACCGCGCCGGACGACCGCGCCGCCGCGCACTGGTACACGCTCGCGGCGGAGCGCGGTTCGGACTGGGGCATGTACAACCTGGCCACGGCGCTGGTGCTGGGCCGCGGCATCGCCGCGGACCGGCGCGCCGCGCTCGGCTGGTACCAGCGCGCAGCGGCGCTGGGCCATGCCAAGTCGCTCAATATCCTCGGCGGCTTCCATGAAGACGGCTGGGAGGTGGCGCAGGACCCGGCGCGCGCGGTCGCGTACTACCGCCAGGCGGCCGAAGGCGGCGACTTCCGCGGCCAGTTCAACTATGCGCGCATGCTGGCGCTGGCGGGCCGCGAGGCCGAAGCGCAGCAATGGATCCGGCGGGTGCCGCAGACCGCCACCGGGCCCTTCATCGACAAGATGCTGGCGTTCCTGCGCGACGCGCCGCAGCAGGCGCTGCAGCGCCTGTACGCGCATGCCAGCGTGGCCGCGCAGGCCGCAACGGGCGTGCAGACCGCGCAGCCGACGCCGGAGGCCGCTGCCGCGGCCTGAACGCAGCGAGGGATCAGGTCACGCGGAAGCCCACCTTCAACGTGACCTGGTAGTGCGCGATCTTGCCATTCTGGATATGGCCGCGCGTTTCCACCACCTCGAACCAGTCGATGTTCTTGATGGTCTCGCCAGCCTTGGCGATGGCGCTCTGGATGGCCTGGTCGCAGCCGTCGGGCGAAGAGCCGACGATCTCGACCAGCTTGTAGGTGTGGTTCGTCATTGCTTCTCCTTGGCGGCCGCGGCCGCATGGGTTGCATCCATCATAGGCGCCGGCCGCGGATAGTCCCAAGGCTGCGGCGCGACGCCATGCACACCGCAACACCAGCCACAGATCCTGTTACACAATCCCGCTTTGCCAGTGGCGTATGCGGCTGCTACGCTGCGTTCCCGCCCCCGGACAGGTGCGGCGCGCGGCGCGCGCACGCTGTCCTTTACCGACGCCAAGATCCGCCGTGACTTATCGCTTCGTTCGCCGGGCCGTGCTGGGCCTGGGCCTGGCCGCCGCCTTGTCGGCCTTCACTTCGTTCAGTCCCTTCGCGCTGCTGGCGCACGCCCGTTCTACCTCGACCTTCGACGAGGTCTCAGAGACCATCGCCAACAGCATCAGCGAGACCTTCAACGAGGCCGTCGCCAATCACTTCCCGTCCCGCACCGGCAAGCCCGCGCAACCGGCCCAGCCGCCCGACGCCAGGCCGCTGCCGACCAAACCCTTTGCCGATGGCAGCGGCTACACGCTGTGCTTCGTGCCGGATGGCGCGAGTTGCCAGGCGCTGCTGATCAATGCGATCCGCAGCACGCGCCAGCGCCTGCTGATCCAGGCCTATTCGTTCACCAGCGCGCCGATTGCCGAGGCCGTGGCGCAGGCGCACCGGCGCGGCGTCGACGTGCGCGTGATCCTGGACAAGAGCCAGCAGAGCGAGCGCTATACCAGCGCCACCTTCCTCAAGCACGCCGGCGTGCCGGTGGTGATCGACAACAAGCCCGCGATCGCCCATAACAAGGTGATGGTGTTCGACGACCAGGCAGTCTTCACCGGCTCCTTCAATTTCACCAAGTCGGCACAGGAGCGCAACGCCGAGAACGGCATGCTGATCCGCGGCGACGCGGCGGTGGTCAAGGCCTATACCGACAACTGGCACAAGCGCTACCGGCAGTCGCGCGCGTACTGAAGGCAGCATCGACGCGGCCCGCGCCTGCACGAAGCGGCGTGCGGTGGCACACTGGCGGGCTGATATTGCGGCAACCCTGCCAAGTCCTTTCCGGAGAACCCTTCGCCATGACAGCCATTCCCGACAGCCAGTGGATCCGCGTCGACACCGCCGCGGGCAGCTTCGATGCCTACCTGAGCCTGCCGCCGGCCGGCGTGCAGCCCGGCGCGCCGGGCATCGTGCTGCTGCAGGAAATCTTCGGTGTGAACGAGCATATCCGCGCGGTGGCCGACCAGTACGCTGCCGACGGTTATGCCGTGCTGGCGCCGGACGTGTTCTGGCGCCAGGCGCCGCGCGTGCAGCTGGGCTACGAGGGCGACGACATGGCGCGCGCCATGGCCTTGCGCAAGGCGGTGGACGTGGAGACCGCACTGGACGATATCGCCGCCACGGTGCAAGTGCTGCGCCAGCATACCGGCGCCGGCAAGGTAGCCGCGGTGGGCTACTGCTTCGGCGGGCTGCTGTCGTACTTGAGCGCGGCGCGCGGACTGGTCGATGCCGCCGTGCCCTTCTACGGTGGCGGCATCCAGAACCAGCTGCAGGAAGCCGCCAGCATCGGCGTGCCGGTGCAGTTCCACTACGGCGCGCTCGACGCGCATATCCCGCCCGACGCCGTGCAGGCCGTACGCGACGCGATGGCCGGCAAACCCGCCACCGAGATTCACGTCTACCCGCAGGCCGACCACGGCTTCAACTGCTGGGCGCGCGGCTCCTACCATCAGCCCAGCGCTGCCCTGGCGCACGGGCGCGCGCTGGT
The DNA here is from genome assembly GCF_900094595.1 of Cupriavidus alkaliphilus. Taxonomy (GTDB): domain Bacteria; phylum Pseudomonadota; class Gammaproteobacteria; order Burkholderiales; family Burkholderiaceae; genus Cupriavidus; species Cupriavidus alkaliphilus. The sequence continues at coordinate 167,923 of NZ_FMAD01000012.1, forward strand.
GTTCCTGTCGGAAGCGCTGTAGTCCGCCCCCAAGGTGTGCCGGCTTGCCATGGCAAGCCGGCACACCTTATCCTCGCCGCTTGGCTTCAAGACTTGCTGGACCCCAACCATAACAATGGAGACCACCATGCAGTCAGAGCAGCAGCGCGCCCTGCGCAACACCATCCCCGACGCCATCGCCCGCGCGGTGCGGCGCAGCCCGGACAAGACCGCGATCCGTTTCGGCGAGCGGTCCTGGAGCTTTCGCCAGCTCGATGACGCCACCGCGCGCGTAGCCGGCGCGCTGGCGCAGTGGGGCCTGCGTCCCGGCGACCGCGTCGCCGCCTTCGGCAAGAACTCCGACGCCTATGTGCTGTTGTGGCTGGCCTGCCTGCGCAGCGGCCTGATCCATGTGCCGGTGAATTTCTCGATGACGCGGGCCGAGGCCGAGTACATCGTCACGCAATCGGGCGCCAGCGCGATCTTTTCCGACCCGGCGCTGGCCGAGCGCGTCGACGGCCTGCCGTGCAAGGTCCGCGGCACGCTGCATGGCGGCGATCGTCGCACCGATATTCTCGCCGCGGCCGCCGACGGCCCCACGGCGCCGGTGTCGGGCACCCTCGCCGAGTCCACGCCCGCGCAGATCCTGTACACCTCCGGCACCACCTCCGCGCCCAAGGGTGCCGTGCTGACGCATCGCGCGCTGCTGGCCGAATACTTCAGCACCATCGCCGCCTGCGATATCCGCGCGTCGGACTATTCGCTGGCCGCGCTGCCGCTGTACCACTCGGCGCAGATGCATGTGTTCCTGATGCCGCTGCTGCTGTGCGGCGGCACCACGCTGATCGCCGACAGCCCGGAAGCCGGCTATTGCCTGCGCACCATCCACGCCGAGCGCATCACCAGCTTCTTTGCGCCGCCGACGGTCTGGATCGCGCTGCTGCGCCATGCGGAGTTCGACCCGGCCCGGCTGGGTATGCTAACCAAGGCCTACTACGGTGCCTCGATCATGCCGGTGCCGGTGCTGCTGGAACTGCAGCAGAAGCTGCCGGCACTGCGCTTCTACAACTGCTACGGGCAAAGCGAGATCGGGCCGCTGGCCACGGTGCTGGGACCCGACGAGCACGCCGCACGGCCGGCCTCGGCGGGGCGCCCGGTGTTGAATGTCGAGACCCGCATCGTCGATGAAACCCTACAGGACGTACCGCCCGGCGAGCTGGGCGAGATCGTGCATCGCTCGCCGCAGCTGCTGACGCACTACTGGGACAAGCCGGAGCAGACCGCCGAAGCCTTCGCCGGCGGCTGGTTCCATTCGGGCGACCTCGGCTACATGGATGCCGAGGGCTACCTGTATGTGGTGGACCGGATCAAGGACGTGATCAACTCGGGCGGCGTGCTGGTGTCGAGCCGGGAAGTGGAAGAGTGCCTGTACACCCATGGCGCGGTGGCCGAGGCAGCGGTATTCGCGCTGCCGCACCCGAAGTGGGTCGAGGCGGTGACGGCGTGCGTGGTGCGCAAGCGCGGCCACGACGATGCCAGCGAGGACGAACTGATCGCGCATGCGCGCCAGGCACTGGCGCCGTTCAAGGTGCCCAAGCGCATCGTGTTCGTCGCGGACCTGCCGCGCAATACCGCGGGCAAGCTGCTCAAGCGCCAGCTGCGCGAGGATTACGCGCAGTTGTTCGGCGCGAACTGACGCTCAGTACGGCACGGCCACGCCGTTCTCGATCCTGACGCGATCGCCGATGCGCATCTGGTAGGCATTGGACTGGGTCAGCGTCAGGTAGGCGTTGTCGCTGGTGCGCACGCGCACGCGGTAGGCCGGGGCACTGGTGCCGGTCCGCTTCTCGACCTCGTTGCCGGCCACCGCGCCCACCACGGCGCCGCCGATGGTTGCCACGGTATTGCCGCGCCCGCCGCCCACCTGGTGGCCCAAAAGCCCGCCGACGATGCCGCCGACCACGGCGCCCGCGCCGCTGGTCGATGGCGGCTGGCCCGGCACCACCTCGATGCCCTCGACCCAGCCGTAGCGCACGCCGTAGGCCTGGTTGCCGTAGCCGTTGCCATAGCTGCCGTCCTGGTACGACGGCTGGGGATACGGCTGCTGCGGATACGAAGACTGCGGGTAGTCCTGCTGCGGATAGCCTTGCTGCGGGTAACCCTGTTGCGGATAGCCCTGCTGCGCCGGGTAACCGCTGATGGTGGTGCCGCTGCCGTAGCCAGTGCTGCCGTAGCCAGTGCTGCCGTAGCCGGTGTTGCCGTAGCCCCCGCCATACCCTGCGCCATAGCCGTTGTCGTAGCCATACGGCGTGGCACACCCGGCCAGCGCACCGGCGCCAAGCACCGCAAGCACAACCGAACGAAGGGGGATGGACATGTCAGGACTCCTGCGCGCTGCGCGTGTTGGGGAATGCGCGCGAGTCTAGGGCCGCCGCCGGCCAGCGGGTGTCACCGGAGCTTGTGATTGGTAACCGCCTGTAACGGCCTGCGATGCCGCCGCGGCGATGGTCAGCCGCGCTCCGCGCCGTCGTCGTTGAACTGCGTGATGCGGGCCACGCGGAACGCGCCGCGCAGCGATTCGAGTTCGGTCCGGTGCAGCATGGCCAGGCGGTTCAGGTAGCGCTCGCCCTTGGCGGTCAGGTGCACCTGCACCACGCGGCGGTCTTCGGGGTTGAGGCGCCGCTTGACCAGCCCGGCAGCCTCGCAGCGATTGACCAATGCCACCACGCCGTGCTGCTTGGCCTGCAGGCGCTCGGCCAGTTCGCCGATCGAGGCCCAGTCCTTGTCGGCGCAGCCGCGGATATGCAGCAGCAACAGGTATTGCTGCACCGTCAGCCCTTCCTCGCGCGCCGCGTCTTCCGAAAACCGCAGGAAGCGGCGCAGCTGGTAGCGGAAGTCGGACAGTGCCTCGAAGTCGGCCTTGGTAAGCGGAGCGGGATGCGGCGACGAGGCGGACTTGCTGGGCATGGGCGGCAAAAAAACGCGAAAGGGAATGAAGGCGCGGCAATGCGCGCAAGCCTCCGGGCGGGGCGCTCGCAATTATAGGGGCCGCACGGCACACCGGCAGCCGATCCCGCTTTGCGCCGTGCACGCGCCCGGCTATGGCAGAATCTGTGCGGTTGCAGACACCTTCACCCGTCACCGGAAAACGCACCGATGTTCTCGGAAATCGCTCTCTTCTTGCTGGATACCGTCTTTACCCTGTTCGGCATGGCGCTGCTGCTGCGCGTCTGGATGCAGCTGACGCGGCTGCCCACGCGCAACCCGGTCTCGCAGGGCGTGTTCCAGATCACCGACTGGCTGGTGCGGCCGCTGCGCCGGATCATCCCCGGCGTGGGCGGCATCGACTGGGCCACGATCCTGGCCGCCTGGCTGACCGCGGTGGTGTTCCTGGCGCTGGTCGCGCTGATCAGCGGCATCGACCTGCCCGGCTTCGTGCCCGCCATGCTGCTGACTGCCGTGCTCTATGTGCTGAAGTGGTCCATCAGCCTGGTGATGTGGGTCACGCTGCTGATGGCGATCCTGTCGTGGGTCAACCCGCATTCGCCGATCACTCCGGCCATCGACCACCTGACCGCGCCGGTGCTGCGCCCGATCCAGCGCGTGGTGCCGCGCCTGGGCGGCTTCGATATCTCGCCGCTGGTGCTGTTCGTGATTGCGCAGATCCTGCTGATGGTCCTTGCCCGGCTGGGCGCTGGCATCATCGGCCTGCACTGACGGAATCCGCGGCGCAGGACCGGCGCCACGCCTTCACCGACTGCGCCCTCAACCCGCGGTGCGCGCCTCGCCCGGCGCGAGCCCGTCCGCGGCGGCATCCAGCCCGGCCTCCCGCGCCGTCTCGGCGTCCCCCTCCGGCGGCAACTCCGACACCATCATCGATTCGATCGCTTCCATGAAGGCGCGCACCTTGCGCGGCTGCAGGCGCCGGTCCGGCAGCAGCGCGAACACGCGCAGCGGCGGCAGCGGATAGTCAGGCAGCACGCGCACCAGCCGCCCCTGTGCGACCTCGGCCTCGCAATAGATCACCGACAGCCGCGCGATGCCCAGCCCCGCCAGCGCGCCCTGCAGGCGCAGTTCGGCGTTGTGGGTCTGCATGCGCGGGCGGATCGGCACCGATACGGTCTGGTCGTCGCGGGTGAATTCCCACACCGTGTCGCCAGGCGTGGTCAGGGTCGGCATATTGGCCAGGTCTTCCGGGCGCAGCTGCGCCGGCAGGCTGGCCGCCAGCGCCGGCGCGGCGAACAGGCCGCGTTCGACGTGGTAGATCCGGCGCGCCACCGTGCCCGAATCAGGCAGGTCGGCGTCGACGATGACAAAGGCCACGTCGAAGCCGTCGCGGATCGGATCGACCAGGCCCTGGGTGATTTCCACCGCCACATCCAGCGCGGGGTGTGCCGCCAGCGTGCGGCAGATCACGCCGCCGAGCTGCTGCGCGCCGAATTCATAAGGCGTGGCGATGCGCAGCACGCCCTGCACGCGCTCTTCGCGCGCCAGTGTTTCCTGGCGGATCTCGCGCAGCCGCGCGAACAGCGGCGCGACGTCGCGATAGACCGCCTTGCCGGCATCGGTGAGACGCATGCGGCGCGTGGTGCGCTCCAGCAGCTTGGCGCCGATGGCGGTTTCCAGCCGCGCGACCGCGGCCGACACGCGCGACTTGGGGCAGTCGAGCTGCTCCGCCGCGGCCGTGAACGTGCCCTGCTCGACCACGCAGCAGAACGCCTCCCAGTCATTCCATTGGATTGTTTCGTTCACCGGACAATGTTTCCCTGACAACCTGTAGTTCTCGACGGTGGGCCTACATTATGCTTGAGCGATGCAACAAACGCCTGTCCTGGCTGGATCGGACGCGCCAGCCCCCGCCATTCCAGCCATTCCCGCCCCAGCCGCCCTCGGCACCACTACCTCCAAGCGCCCGCGCATGCAGATCGCCAGTCACCCCGAGATGGGTCACTGGCGTCTTTCATTGTTCGGTCTGACGCTCGGTCTGGTGACCGGCATCGACTTCTCGTCCACGCTGATGATGGGCGTGGCCAGCCAGCATATCCAGGGCGGGGTCGGCGCCGCGCCGGAAGACTACCTGTACGCGATCTCGGCCTACGCCGCCACCGCGGTGCTGATGAACATGGTGCTGGACCAGGTCGCGCGCCGCATCACGTACAAGCGCTTCACCATGGTGTCGCTGCTGGTGTTCATCGCCGGCTCGCTGATTTGCGCGGAGTTTGCCAGCCCGGCCGGCCTGATCACCGGCAAGGCGGTGCAGGGGCTGGGCGCGGGCGGCCTGTTCGCGGCCTCGCGCATCCTGGTGCAGCTGGTGTCGACGCCGGCCGAGCGCGCCCCGCTGATGCTGCGCTTCGGCGGCGGCGCGTTCTCGATGCTGGCGATCACGCCGTGGCTGACCAGCATCTTCCTGGACGATATCGGCTGGCGCGCGGTGTTCCTGTTCCAGGCCGGCATTGCGCTGCCGGTGCTGTTGTCGGTCGCGCTGACCTACCCCGCGCGCGCGCCGCGCGATCCGCATCCGCCGGTGTCGACGCTGGACTGGCCCGCGGCCATCGCCGCCGCGCTGGGCGCGCTGGTGTTCCTGCATACGCTGCAGGAAATGCGCTACACGCGCTTCTTCAGCTCGCTGGAGATGCCGCTGGCCGCGCTGTGCGGCGTGGCGCTGTTTGCCTTCAGCGGCTGGCGGCTGTATCGCCATCCGGACCCGTGGATCGACTTCTCGCGCCTGGCGGGGCGCCAGTACCTGTACGGCCTTGGCTTCTACACCCTTTACTACCTGCTGTCGTCGGCGTGGTCGTTCCTGCTGCCGACGCTGACGCAGACCGGCCTCGGGCTGACCTTCCGCACCACCTGCATGCTGCTGTCGACCAGCGGCACGGTCTCCGCCATCGGCGCCATCGTGATCACGCTGGGCATGGCGCTGGTGTTCCGCAAGCGGCGCGTGATCGCGATCGGCTTTGTCGTCTACGCCTGCGCGGCGATGCTGCTGTCGACCCGGCTAATGCCGGGCGCGCCGGACTACGCGCTGGTGCCGGTGGTGCTGCTCGAAGGGCTGACGCCGGTGCTGCTGATGGTGCAGGTGGCGTCGATGACCTACCTGGAAGTGCCGGTCGAGGATTTCTCGCACGCCTACCAGTTCAAGAACGTGTGCAAGCAGATTGCCTCGGCAATGGGCACCGGGCTCGCCAGCGTCTTCATGCAGGACGGCCTGGCGCAGCACCGCACCCACCTGGTCGAGCACATCACCCGCTTCAACCCGGTGCTGCAGATGCCCGACGCGCTGTCAGCGGCGGGACTGGCCAAGCTTTCGCAGGAAGTCGACCGGCAGGCGACGCTGCTCGCCGGCATGGACCTGCTGCATGGCTTTGCCGCGCTGTGCGTGGCGGGCGCGGTGTTCGTGCTGGCGCAGCGCAGCTTCCGCTAAAGGCCAGGCGGCTGGCGGGCCGGGCCTGTCCGGGCCCGGTACTGGCGCAATGTCGGCATTTCCTCTACCCTTTCGGCCTTTCCGTGCCAATCCGGCGAACCGCGCCGGGCTACGCAGATGGCCAGTCCCACCGATTCCCGCCAGACCCCGCCGCCAGCATCGCCGACCGCCGACAGCGCCGCCACGCCCGAAAAGCCGAGCGACAGCTATGTGCAGTCCTTTGCACGCGGGCTGTCGGTGATCCGCGCCTTCAACGCGCAGCACCCGGCCCAGACCCTGACCGAAATCGCCCAGGCCAGCGGCCTGACGCGCGCGGGCGCGCGCCGCATCCTGCTGACGCTGGTGGGGCTGGGCTATGTGCAGGCCGACGGGCGCCTGTTCCGGCTCACGCCCAAGATCCTGGACCTGGGCTTTGCCTACCTGACCTCGATGCCGTTCTGGAACCTGGCCGAGCCGATCATGGAGACGCTGTCGCAGCAGGTCCATGAAAGCTGCTCGATCTCGGTGCTGGACGGCACCGAGATCGTCTACGTGCTGCGCGTGCCGGCGCGCAAGATCATGACCATCAACCTGTCGATCGGCAGCCGCCTGCCGGCGTATTGCTCGTCGATGGGACGGGTGCTGCTGGCCGGGCTGAGCGAGCCCGAGCTCGACAGCGTGCTGCGCGCCACCGAGCTGCGCGCGCGCACCGGGCGCACCGTGACCGACGTGGACGCGCTCAAGGCGATCGTCGCCGATATCCGCCAGCGCGGCTGGGCCCTGAACGACCAGGAGCTGGAGGAAGGGCTGGTATCGCTGGCCGCGCCGATCCGCAACCGCGCCGGCCACACCATCGCCGCCATCAACATCAGCGGCCAGGCCAACCGCACCAGCGCGCAGGAAATGCTGGAGCGCTTCCTGCCTCCGCTGCTCGACGCCTCCGAGAAGATTTCCGGGCTGGTCGGGCTGCGCACCTGAGCGCAGCCGCGCCGGCTCAGACCACTGCGGGCAGCTCGACGCTGCCGAACTCGGCCGAGCGCGTGCCGTCCAGCGGCCGGTTGCTGGCGCCGAAATACGCGAACGCCACCGACAGCTTGACCGCATCGGACGCATTGCGGCCGGCCGCATGGAACAGCCGGCTATCGAAGCACAGCACATCGCCGCGGTGCAGCGCCAGCGGCTGCGCGGCATCCAGCAGCGGCTGGCTGGCCGGGTGCGCTTCGATCAGGAATTCGGCGGGGTCCAGCTGTCCGGGTTCGAGCCTGGCCTGGTGCGAACCCGGGATGACGCGCAGCACGCCATTGCGCTCGTCCTCGTCGCCCAGCGCCAGCCACACCGTCACCAGTTCCGGCCGCGCAAACGACCAGTAGCGGGTATCGCGATGCCAGCCGGTCTGGCTGCCGTAGTGCGGGTGCTTGGTCATCACGCAGTTGTGATGCGCCAGCGTGATGCGGGCGGGCTCGCCCAGCAAGGCCTGCACCACCGCCACCAGCTTCGGATCGCTGGCCCAGCGGCGGAACACCGCATCGCGCCCGTAGGCCTGGCGCAGGCGCCTGACCGTGCCGCCGCCGGCGGCGTCGCGCGTGGGCGGGGCACCCGGATAGCCGAGATCGGCCTCGAATTCCACCGGCGGCACCGCCGCGGCGAGATGCTGGCGCGTCACCGCCTCGAGCGCCGCGCACGCCGGCTCGTCGGCAAAGCCGCGCAGGATCACAAAGCCGTTGGCGTGGAAGGCCTGCACCAGGCGCGGCAGCGCGCCGGCATCGGCAGACAGGGTGGAAGCGGGCAGGTCGGCGCAGGGATCCAGCGAGGTCATTGCAGCAGGCGCGGCGCACGGCCGCGCAAAGAGGCGAAAAGAGAAACTGGGCCGCGGTGGCCCGACAGGCTCATGATGCCAGAACCGGCGCCATCTGGCGCAGGCGCCGCTTCCGCAGCCTGCCGGACCGCGCCAGGACATCGGCCGCCTGCGTACGGCAACAGACGGTAACGCATGCCGGACGCGCCGCTACAATGCGCTGGTCTTTGCCCGATAATTCCTGCATCAACCGCGTTTTTTCCAGGCCCTAGCGCCGAGGTCCCACGTGACTGCACGCCCCCGCATCGTCGCTTCGCTGGCCGAGGCCCGGGCCCAGCTGGGCCGCATTGTCCTTGGCAAGCCTCAGCAGGTGCGGCTAGCGCTGGCCTGCATGCTGGCACGCGGCCACCTGCTGCTGGAAGACGTGCCGGGTGTGGGCAAGACCACGCTGGCGCATGCGCTGGCGCGCACGCTGGGGCTGCACTACCAGCGCGTGCAGTTCACCAGCGACCTGTTGCCGGCCGACCTGATCGGGGTTTCGGTCTTTGTCCGCGATGCCGGCGAATTCCGCTTTCACCGCGGCCCCGTGTTCGCGCAGGTGGTGCTGGCCGACGAGATCAACCGCGCACCGCCCAAGACCCAGAGCGCGCTGCTTGAGGCGATGGCCGAGGGGCAGGTGACCCATGACGGCGCCACGCACGCGCTGCCGTCGCCGTTTTTCGTGATCGCCACGCAGAACCCGCTGGAGCAGATCGGCACCCATGCGCTGCCCGAATCCCAGCTGGACCGCTTTACCATGCGGCTGTCGCTGGGCTACCCCGACCCCGCCTTCGAGCGCGTGCTGTACCTTGGCGGCGCCAGCGCGGCGGAACTGCCGCCGGTGATGGATGGCAGCCAGGTGCTGGCGCTGCAGGAAGCGGCCGCGCAGGTGTACGCCAGCCCGGCGCTGGTCGATTACGCGCTGGCGCTGGTGCAGGCCACGCGCAGCCACGGCGGCTTTGCCGCGGGACTGTCGCCACGCGCCGGGCTGGCGCTGCTGGCGTGCGCGCGCGCCTGGGCGCTGCTGGCACAACGGGACCTGGTGCTGCCCGAAGACCTGCAGGCGGTGTTCATGGCCGTGGCCGCGCACCGCCTGTTGCCGGCCGGCGCCGGTGGCCACGCCGCCGTCGACGGCCAGCTGGCCGCGCTGCTGGCCGGCGTGGCGATCCCCTGAGCGCCATGGCGGCGCGCAAGGGCGTGCTCGGCGGCGTGCCACGCCTCGCCCGGCGCCGCGCCGCAAGCCGGCGCCCTGCCGGCGGTGCGGGCGGCGTGGTGATGCTGGACCGCCGCCATCTCTACATCCTGCCCACCCGCGGCGGCGTCGGTTTTGCGGTGGTGCTGGCCGCGATGCTGATGACCTCGCTGAACTACAACATCAGCCTGGGTTTTGCGCTGACCTTCATGCTCGCCGGTATCGGCATGTCATGCATGTGGCTGGCCTACCGTAACCTGCTTGACCTCGCCGTGGCCGCGGGGCCGGTGGCGGCGGTCCATGCCGGGCACGACGCCGTGTTCCACCTGCGCGTCGACAGCCGTGGCGGCGACGCGCGCATCGGCATCGAGGCCCGCTTGTCCGCCATGCCGGAAGTCGCCGCCGCAACGCTGACGCTGGATGCCAATGCCAGCGGCATGCTGGCGCTGCACGTGCCAGCGCCGCGCCGCGGCCGTCTGGCGCTGCCGCGCGTGACGATTGCCAGCCGCTTTCCGTTCGGCCTGTTCCATGTCTGGAGCCACGCGGACCTGGAATTGTCGACGCTGGTCTACCCCGCGCCGGAAGCCGACGCCCCGCCGCCGCCGCCCGCGCACCGCCCCGACGATGACGACGACGCGCACGCTGCCCCCAGCACAACGCACAGCGACGACGGCATCGACCAGTTGCGCCGCTACCGCAGCGGCGACCCGCTGCACCGCATCGCCTGGAAGCACAGCGCGCGCACCGGCCGATGGCTCAGCCGCGCCGGCGATCCGCCGCGGCAGCCGGCGCGCTGGCTGGACTGGCACGCGCTGCCCGCCGGCATGGAGGCCGAGGCCCGGCTGTCGCGCCTGTGCGCGTGGCTGCTTGCCGCCGGCGACGAGGCCGAGATTGGCCTGCGCCTGCCCGGCGTCGAACTGCCGCCGGCGCGCGGCGCCAGCCACCGGCGCGCGTGCCTCGAGGCGCTGGCCTTGTGGCCACAGCGGCCTGGCACGCACCGCGCTGTGGAACACGCATGAAACCCGCGCCCCGGCCGCTGCGGCATGAAGACCATGGCCTGCTGCTTGGCCAGCTGGCGCTGGTGCTGGCGCCGCAGGCGCGCACGCTGCCGGTGGCGGTCAGCCTGCTGCTGGTGCTGTTGCTGGCGTGGCGCTGGCTGCTGTGGCGGCGGCGCGCGCCGCTGCCGTCGCGCTGGATGCTCGGCACCACCGCGATGCTGGTGCTGCTGGTGGCATGCGCGCTGGTGTGGCAGGACGGTGGCGGCATCGGGCGCGAGCTGGCGGTGGCGTTGCTGGGCGCCTTTGTCATCCTGAAGCTGCTGGAATGCCGTGCGCTGTCGGACGCGACCCTGGTCACGCAGCTGTCGTTCTACCTGCTGCTGACGCTGTACCTGTCCGACCAGCCGTTCTGGCTGGCGCTGTACAGCCTGGCCATCGGTGCCTGGGTACTGCGTAACTGGCTGCTGCTGCATCATCCCGAGGCGCGCAGCCGGCTGGCGATCTGGCCGCTGCTGGGACGCATGGCGCTGCTGGGCTTGCCGTGGGCGCTGGCGTTGTTCGTGCTGTTCCCGCGCCTGGAGCACCCGCTGTGGCAGCTGCCCCAGTCCACGCAGAGCGGCACCACCGGCATCAGCGACACCATGCGCCCGGGCAGCGTGGGGCAACTGATCCGTTCGCCCGAGATCGCCCTGCGTGCCGAAATCGCCGGCCCGCCGTTGCCGGCGTCCGCGCTGTACTGGCGCGCGCTGGTGCTGTGGGAATACGACGGCACCACCTGGCACCCCTCACGGCTGCGGCGGCAGCAACTGGCGCCGGCGGCCGGCGCCGGCGGCACGGCCGGCATCGACATCAGCATCACGCTGGAACCCAGCCGGCAGCGCTGGCTGTTCGTGCTCGACCGAGGTCAGGCACTGTCTGCCGGCGCGGATGCCGGCATCACGCCCGATGGCGAATTCATGGCGCGCCGGCCGGTGGAGCAACGCATCCGCTATCGCACGCATTCCACGCTGTCGCCGCCGGCCGAATCGTTGCCGCCGGCCACGCTGCGGCTGGCGCTGAGCCTGCCGCCGGGCAACCCGCGCGCCCGCGCACTGGCCGCGCAATGGGCACAGCGCCATGCCGATCCCGCGGCGCGCGTGCAAGCCGCGCTGCGGCTGTTCGCGGCAGCACCTTTCGCCTATACGCTTACTCCCCCACCGCTGGGAGCCGAACAGATCGACAGCTTTGTGTTCGACACGCGGCGCGGCTTCTGCGAGCACTACGCCAGCAGCTTCGTCTTCCTGATGCGCGCCGCCGGCGTACCGGCGCGCGTGGTCACGGGCTACCAGGGCGGCGAGTACAACCCCATGGCCAACCACTACGTGGTGCGCCAGTCCGATGCGCATGCGTGGGCCGAAGTCTGGCTCGACGGCCGCGGCTGGGTACGCGTGGACCCGACCAGCGCGGTCGCGCCCAGCCGCATCGAGCAGGGGCTGGATGCGGTGGTCGGCAACGAAGCCGCTGACTGGCGTCCGTCGCGGCAGCCGGCATGGCTCAAGGATTTGCGCTGGGCCTATGAAGGCATGGTCTACACCTGGCAGCGCTGGGTGCTGCAGTACGACCATGCGCGGCAGCAGCGGCTGCTGCAGGCGCTCGGCACCAGCGCCGGTGCCGGACCCTTGCTGGCGGCCGTGCTTGGCATGCTGTGCCTGCTGGCGCTGGTGCCGCTGTGGCGGCGGCGCGCGCCCGCGGATCCGGTCGGTGCGGCCTATGCGCGCTTCTGCGCGGTGCTTGCCCGCCACGGCTGTGCGCGCGCGCCGGCCGAAGGCCCGCAGGATTTTGCGGCGCGGGCCAGCGCGCAACTGCCGCGCGCCGGCGCGGCGATCGCAGCCGTCAGCGCCGCCTATGTCAGCCTGCGCTACGGCAACCTGCCGGCCGAAACGCAGGCGCAGGTCCTGGCGTCGATGCGGGCCGGCATCCGCGGGATCTCGGCGGCATTGCGCCGATAACGGGCGGGCGCAACCAGGGCGCGCCGGTCACGCGGCAGGCCACACTGATCGCTTGCGAGGATCTCTATCGTCTGATTGCCGGACTGGCTGGAACGGCGCCGGCTGCAGGCTACGCTCGGGGACTGCGGAAACAACTGGGAAGATCAGGGGAGAAGCGAAGGCACCGCGCGCGAAGGGTGGGCGCGGACGGCTCGCAGTGCCGGCGAACGCGGCACCGGCGAAGATCCTGCTCAGAACAGCGACAGCTGGCGCATGCCGAAACCGATGGTCTCTTCCACGCGCGCACGGGCGTGGGCCAGCGAGCCTTCCGCGCCGGAGTAGTTGCCGGCGGCCCAGTGGTAGACCACCGGAAGCTCGCCGCGTTCGGACAGGCGCACTTCGCCAAGCTTGTCGCCGCGCTCGTTGCGGTAGAAGTGCGAACGGTAGCCGCGCTCCCAGTGCGGGGCGACCTCCTTCTTGCGCCGCCGGGGCTTCGGCGCGGAGCCGGTGGCAGACGTCGTGGACGTCAGTCGCCGCGCTCTATCGGTACCCGGCATCGGGGCACGGGTGAAATCCAACTGCATAGACTTCCTCTTTGTCGATTCAGCAGAACCAGGGCCGGCGGGGGCTGCCGCCGCATGCTTCGTGCATCGCAGTCGAGATGATACCTGCTGGCGCGCTTTCTGTAAGTAGTTCGTTGCGCTGAATCCCGCCTCCGGTAAGGCTTAGCGGGCCGTATACCTGCACGTATACCCCCTCGTAAACGTGGCGGTATACGTGCGGGTATACGACCCGCGATGACGTCAAAGCCTTGCTGGTTAACGGCTCGCGGGCACGCAGCGGTGCCCGCGAAGATCAACCCAGATCGAGCGGAATGAAGATGCGCGCATCATCGCGCTGCACCAGCAGCGCCACCTGCTTGCCCGATTTGCCCACCAGCGTGCGCAGCTGATCGACCGAAGCGATCGGCGTACCGTTGAGCGACAGGATCACGTCGCCGGGCTGGATGCCCACGCGTGCGGCGGGACCGGTCACGTCCTCGACCACCAGGCCGCCTTCGATACCGCTTTCGCGCTTCTCCGCCGGCGACAGCGGGCGCACCGCCAGCCCCAGCCGGCCGTTGGCCTCCTTGCCGCCCGCTTTTTGCGCAACCGCCTGGTCCCGCGCCGTGCCGACCGTCACCGACAACGTCATCGGCTGGCCCTTGCGGATGATCTTCAGCGAGCTCTGCGTGCCCGGCTTGATATCGGCGACGTGCTCCGGCAGGTCGCCCGAATGATCGATCACGTCGTTGTCCAGCTGCACGATGACGTCGCCCGGCTTCAGGCCCGCGCGCGCAGCCGGACTGTCAGGCTCGACCGAGTTGACCAGCGCCCCGGTCGGCTTGGGCAGGCCGAACGACTGCGCCAGCGCCTGGTTGACCTCCTGCACGCTGATGCCGAGACGCCCGCGCGTGACCTTGCCATGCGCCACCAGTTGCTGCTGCACCTTGGTCGCCACGTCGATCGGGATCGCGAACGACAGGCCCTGGTAGCCACCGGTCTGGCTGTAGATCTGCGAGTTGATGCCGACCACCTCGCCACGCTGGTTGAACAGTGGACCGCCCGAGTTGCCGGGGTTGACCGCCACATCGGTCTGGATGAACGGCACATAGGTGTCGTCAGGCAGCGAGCGCGATTTCGCGCTGACAATGCCCGCGGTCACGGTGTTCTCGAAGCCGTAAGGCGAGCCGATCGCCAGCACCGGCTCGCCCACGCGCACCTGCGACGGATCGCCCAGGCGCACGGTCGGCAGGTCCCTGGCATCGATGCGGATCACTGCCACGTCGGTCTGCGGGTCGGTCCCAAGCACCTTGGCCTTGAACTCGCGGCGGTCGGTCAGCTTGACGGTCACTTCCTGCGCGCCGTCGACGACGTGCGCATTGGTCAGGATCAGCCCATCGGGGCTGACGATAAAGCCCGAGCCCTGCCCGCGCACCAGTTGCTGGGGGCCACCCTGCGGCCCCTGGAACTGCGGGCCGAAGCGCTTGAAGAACTGGAACAGCGGATCGTCCGGATCGATGCCGGGCGGCATCTGTACCGACGTGCGCTGGGCGCGCGCGGTCACGCTAATGTTGACCACCGCGGGTCCGTACTGAGCGACGATGCCGGAGAAGTCCATCGGCCGGGCCACGGCAGCCGCCGGCTGTGCGGCCGCTGCCACGGGAGCGGGAGCCGCGTAGCCCGTGGGGATGACTTCTCGCTGCAGATAGGCATAGCCGCCGCCGAGCGCGGCCAGGGCCGCGATACCGACGGCGGTGCGAGCAATGGTCTGGCGCATCATAGGTGTTCCTTTCCTTTTTTAGCATCCGGCGTCGGCACGATGCGACGCAACACCGTCATGCTAGCGACCAAGACTTAAAACAGACTTAAGGCTTGTGACCCGACGCCCGGCTACGCGCCATCTGGTCACGACGTGAAAATTTATCTTGCGCACAATCTAATTGCGTCTAATATATAGACATGGAACGCGAAAACGAAGCCGCCACCGACTGGCTTTTGCTGGATCACCAACTATGCTTTGCGCTGTATTCGAGCTCGTTGGCGATGACCAAGCTGTATAAGCCACTGCTAAGTGAGCTCGGGCTTACTTATCCGCAGTATCTGGTCATGCTGGTCTTGTGGGAGACGGAAACGTTGTCGGTCTCGGAACTCGGCAAGCGCCTGGCGCTGGATTCGGGCACGCTCACGCCACTGCTGAAGCGGCTCGCCACCACGGGCCTGGTGACCCGCACGCGGGATGCGACTGACGAACGCAGGGTCCTGGTCAGCGTGACTGACGCCGGCCGCGCACTGCGCCAGCGCGCGACGGGGATTCCTGAAAAGATGTTGTGCGCCACGCAATGCCCGGTCGAAGAGATCCAGGCGCTGACGCGGCGCTTGCATGCACTGCGGTCGACGCTCGAACAAGCGCGAACCGATTCCAGCTTGCCGGACTGACGGCAGGCATTAATGATGGCGCCCCTGCGGGCAACCAAACCGGAGCCTTAGATGAAACTCGAGAAAGTCGTATATACCGCCCATGCCACCGCCACCGGCGGCCGCGATGGCCGTGCCACCACGGCCGACGGCCAGCTCGACGCCAAGCTGGCGGTGCCCAAGGAAATGGGTGGTGCCGGCAACGGGCTGAATCCGGAGCAGCTGTTCGCTGCCGGCTATTCGGCCTGCTTCCTGGGTGCGATGCGCTATGTCGCCAGCCAGCAGAAGATCAACGTGCCCGCCGATGCATCGATCCAGGGCGCGGTCGGCATCGGTCCGATCCCGCAGGGCTTCGGCATCCAGGTCGAACTGAAGATTTCCTTGCCGGGCTTCGAGCGTGAAGCGGCCGAGAAACTGATCGAGCAGGCGCATCAGGTGTGCCCGTACTCGAACGCGACCCGCGGCAATATCGACGTTACGTTAACCCTGGTCTGAAGCGGCAATTCAAAAGAGAAAACGGCCCGCATCGCGCTTGCGATGCGGGCCGTTTTTCTTTGATATCACGCCGTCTGCGCCTCCGCGTCGAGGGCAGGCAGCTGCGCGCAAAATGACCGTTTCTGCGCCGAACTCAGGCGTTTGATCTCGATTTCCGCCTTCAACGCTTCCGACTTGGTGGCGAAGCGCAACTGGCCGAGCACGCGAATCGGCTTGCGCGAGCGCGTATATTTGGCGCCTTTTCCGGACTGGTGTTCGGCAAAACGGCGCGCCACGTCCGTGGTGATTCCGGTGTAAATGGAATCGCCGGTGCATTCGAGCAGGTAGAGATACCAGGCGCAGTCAGCGGACATGGGCGGAAATGGTGAGCTGCGGGAATGGTATTACGGCGTGACGGCAATGGCGAGCACGGCGTTTTCGCCGCGCCAAAGACAAAACCCCTCGCAGCACACGCTGTCGAGGGGTTTTGCAAGATAAGAGC
>NZ_FMAD01000013.1 GCF_900094595.1 Cupriavidus alkaliphilus
CGGCCAGCTGCGACAGCTCCAGGAACGGCGTGCCGGGGTCGAGCAGCTGCTGCACGCGCTCGCGCGGCAGCAGCTTGCCGCGCGCCAGGTGCTTGTCCCGGGCGGCCGCGCCGCCGCCTTCGGCCAGCTTCGCGATCTTTTCCTGCAGGTCGGCAACCAGATCCTGCATTGCCTGCGCATTGGTCCTGAACGCCTCGGAGCGGGCGTTCAGCTTGGTTTCAATTACCGCCATAGGGGCCTCGGGCAGTCGGTTATCGGTTGGGTGGGATTTGTCTTTCGGGCCCGGCGCTCAGGCCGTCCTGGATTCATCGAGGTTCAGTTCACGCACCATCTGGTC
Organism: Cupriavidus alkaliphilus; assembly: GCF_900094595.1. Taxonomy (GTDB): domain Bacteria; phylum Pseudomonadota; class Gammaproteobacteria; order Burkholderiales; family Burkholderiaceae; genus Cupriavidus; species Cupriavidus alkaliphilus. Next base: position 338 of record NZ_FMAD01000013.1, read on the forward strand.
GCGCATCACGAACTTCTGCACCTTGCCGGTCACGGTCAGGGGCATCTCGTCGACAAAGCGGATGTAGCGCGGAATCTTGTAGTGCGCGATCTGGTCGCGGCAGAACGCGCGGATCTCGTCTTCGGTGGCGCTTTCGCCCGGCTTCAGCACGATCCACGCGCACACCTCCTCCCCGTACCTGGGATCGGGCACGCCGAACACCTGCACCGCCTGCACCTTGGGATGGCGGAACAGGAATTCCTCGATCTCGCGCGGGTAGATGTTCTCGCCGCCGCGGATCAGCATGTCCTTCACGCGGCCGACGATATTGCAGTAGCCCTCGGCGTCCAGAGTGGCCAGGTCGCCGGTGTGCATCCAGCCGTCGCGGATGGCCTCGGCGGTGCGGGCCTCGTCGTCCCAGTAGCCGAGCATCACCGAATAGCCGCGCGTGCACAGCTCGCCCTTCTCGCCCACCGGCACGGTGGCGCCGCTGGCGTCGACGATCTTGACTTCCAGGTGCGGCTGGATCCGGCCCACGGTGGTGGTGCGCTTGTCGAGCGGATCGGCGGTGCTGCTCTGGAACGACACCGGGCTGGTCTCGGTCATGCCGTAGGCGATGGTCACCTCGGACATATGCATCTGCGCCACCACCCGCTTCATGGTTTCGATCGGGCACGGCGATCCGGCCATGATGCCGGTGCGCAGCGAGGAGAAGTCGTAGTCGGCGAAACGCGGATGGTCCAGCTGCGCGATAAACATCGTCGGCACGCCATGCAGCGCCGTGCAGCGTTCTTCGCTCACCGCGCGCATGGTGGCCTCGGGATCGAAGGCCTCGCCCGGGAACACCATCGCCGCGCCGGTCGACACGCACGCCAGCACCGACAGCACCATGCCGAAGCAGTGGTAGAACGGCACCGGAATGCACAGCTTGTCCTGCTCCGAGAAGCGCATCGCCATGGCGATAAAGCGCGCGTTATTGACGATATTGCGATGCGTCAGCGTGGCGCCCTTGGGCGCGCCGGTGGTGCCGCTGGTGAACTGGACGTTGATCGCGTCATGGCGATCGAGCTGCGCGGTGATGCGGTCGAGTTCCGCGCGCGCCACGCCAGTGCCGCGCGCCAGCACCTCGGCATAGCGGATCATGCCGGGGGTCTCGCCCTCGCCCATGCGGATCACCCAGCGCAGCGACGGCAGCCGCGCGGCCTGCAGCGCGCCCGGCGCGCTGGTGGCCAGCTCCGGCGCCAGCGCTTGCAGCATGTCGAGGTAGCGCGAGGTCTTGAAAGCCTCGGCGGCGACGATGGCCTTGACGCCGACCTTGTTCAGCGCGTACTCCAGCTCCGCCAGCCGGTACGCCGGATTGATGTTGACCAGCACCAGGCCCAGCCGCGCGGTGGCGAACTGCGTCACCAGCCACTCCACCCGGTTCGGCGCCCAGATGCCGACCCGATCGCCCCGGGCCAGGCCGAGCGCATGCAGGCCGCAGGCCAGCGCATCGATGGCGTCGGCAAACTCCCGCCAGGTCCAGCGCACGCCCTGCTCGCGAAAGACCACGGCCTCGCGTTCCGGGAACGCTGCCACGGTCTGTGCCAGCAGTGCCGGCACGGTCTGCTCGGACAGCGCAATACTGGTGTCGCCACGGACATGCGATAGCCCGCCTGCCGGCAGAATGGTGGGAAGCGGCTCTCCCTGCATCTTCATCATTGTCTCCAAAGCGCGTCGGGTTTCGACTTGAATTGAGTGCAACTCAAGATCGCGAATCTCACCGGGGATCCCCCGGAATTCAGGGTTAACCCCATCGAAGCTGCTGCCTGTGCCGCCGGATCTGAATGGGATGTCCGGTCTCGTCACATCGGAATGACCAAAAGGTATACGGGCGGACGGGAAAATTCAACCTTAATTTGAGGCTTACTCAACTTCACGCCAAAATGGAGTACGATGTGACGGCATTGCGCGGCGACCGCCTGGTCCGCGCTGCCGCAGTTCCGCGCCTCCAAACGGGGTACGGCCTATCATTCGCGCTTTCGCCTGCCGGGAACCGCCACCATGGAAGACAACGCCGCCGCCCGCCGGATCCCGTCCGGCGCCAGGGCGGAACAACGCATCCGCGACATCCTGCGCGTCAGCCGCGAGGTGTTCGCCGAACTGGGCTACGACAAGACCACCACCACCGAGATCGCCCAGCGCCTGGGCGTGTCCGAGGCCACGGTGTTCACGTATTTCCAAAGCAAGCGCAAGCTGTGCGTGCGGGTCATCGAGGACTGGTACGACGAAATCATCGACGCGGTCGAGCGCGGCATGCCGCGCGACCAGAGCACCAAGGCCCAGCTGGCGTTCTACGTGAAGACGCACCTGCGCCTGTTCCTGATCCAGGGCACGGGGCTGTGCGCGCTGGTGCTGTCGGAAGGACGGGCCAAGGGGCCGGAGCTGGGGCAGGAGTTCGTGCCGCTGCAGCGCCGCTATACGGCGCCGCTGATGGAGCTGCTGGCGCGCGGCCGCGAACATGGCGAGATTCGCGCCGACCTGCCGCTGAGCCTGTTGCGCTCCGCCATCCTGGGGCCGATGGAGCATATCCTGTGGGATGCCATCGCGCGCGAACGCGAGGTCGATATCGACAAGACCGCCGCGGGCATGGTGGCCCTGCTGTGGCCCGCGCTGCAGCCGGCGAATATCGAGCTGGAGGCGCTGCGCGCCTTCCATGGCGAAGTCGGCGCGGCGCTGAGGAAGCTGGACGGCGCCTGACCGGCGCGCCGGGCGTCGCGCGCAAAATCCTTGTACGCTGGAGGCAGCGTTGTTCCCAGCACGGAGATTGCGACATGGCCATCCAGCTCAACCACACCATCGTCTTCTCTCACGACAAGCAGGCCTCAGCCGACTTCCTGTGCGAGGTCCTGGGCCGCCCGCCGGCCGAGCCGTTCGGGCCCTTCCTCGGCGTGGCGCTCGACAACGGCGTGACGCTCGACTTCATGGACGCGCAGGGCGAGATCGCCATGCAGCACTATGCCTTCCTGGTCAGCGACGCCGAGTTCGACCACGGGTTTGCCCGGGTCCGCGCGCACCGGCTCACGTACTGGGCCGACCCGTACCGGCGCCGCCCCGGCGAGGTCAATACCGATGACGGTGGCCGGCGCATCTATTTCGAGGATCCCAGCAAGCACTTCCTCGAGATCTTCACCAGGGGCTGAGGCCGACGCGGCCTTGCCGAGCCTTTGGCGAGACACCGGCAGCCGCCCGTCGGTACCGTCCTGCACTTGGTTGATGCGGTTGCGCCTCATAGAATGAAATGGCCTGGTTTCCGCCGCATCCAAGGACCATGCAGACCGCCGCCTCTCCCTACCAGCCCGTGCGCGAGCGGCGCACGCTGACCTGCTTCCTGCTGGCCCTGCTCATGCACCTGCTGCTGGGGGCCCTGCTGTACTACGGCGTGCGCTGGCGCAATGCCGTGCCCACCGGGGTCGCGGCAGAACTGTGGGAGCCCGTCCCTGCGGCCACCGCGCCCGAGCCTGCCGTCAGGCCGGCGCCGACGCCGCGGCCCGTCGAGGAGGAAGACGCCGATATCTCGCTGCAGGAAAAGCAGCGCAAGGCCAGGGAGGCCGAACGCGAGGCAGAACAGCGGCGGCAGCGCGAAAGCCAGGCCCTTGCCGAAGCGGCGCGCAAGGAGGCCCAACGCAAGGCCATGGAAGCGCAGCGCCAGGCCAGCAATGCCGAGCGCCAGGCCGAACTGGCGCGCCTGCGCGCGCAGGCGGGCGGCGCCGGCGCCACGGCCAACAGCGGGGCCGGTTCCGGATCGTCGGCCAGGCCATCGTCGGGCTATGCCGAGCGCGTGCGCCAGCGGGTCAAGCCCAACATCATCTTCAACGAGGACGTCCCCGGCAATCCGGCGGCGGTGGTCGCCGTGCACATGGCGCCCGATGGCTCGCTGCTGTCGACGCGGCTTGCCAGGTCCAGCGGCAATGCCGGCTGGGACAACGCGGTGCTGCGGGCGGTGCAGCGCTCGGACCCATTGCCGCGCGACAGCAACGGCGTGGCGCCGTCCAACATCCTGATCACGTTCTGGCCCAAGGACGAGGGCGGCTAGGCCCTCGCCGCCCCAGGCCGCGCCCGCATCCCGTAGCGTGCGTTATCGCAGCAACGGCGACCCGATAGAACCAAATTCCAATAAGACGCGCTTTTTCGGAATAGGATTACAATTCCAGCCTGCCTGGAAGGACAAATCGCATGCCTGTGCTACCGCCGGTCCATATCATGAATAGACAAGAACAAGCCGACGAAGCCCGCCATGACGACCGCCTCTCCCGTTACCGCCTCCCCTCTTGCCGCCACCCGGCCGGCCGGCGCCCCGCTCGACCGGCTGGCGCTAGACCTCGCCGACATCTTCAGCAACAGCGCGCGCCTGGTTGCCAGCCACATCGCACAGCACCTGCCCGACACCGAAACGCTGCTGGCGGCGTTGCCGCCGGGGGCCCTGCTGGGCTCGGCCGACACCTATGCCCGGCACCTGGTCTACGGCGATCCGCTGGAACGCTTCTCGGCCATGGTGCTGGTCTGGCGCCCGGGGCAGGCCAGCCCGGTGCATGGCCACCGCACCTGGTGCGCCTACCGCGTGCTGCGCGGCACGCTGACCGAGCAGCACTACCGATGGGACCCCGCCAGCCGGCATGCGCGCCACGCCAACACCGTCACGCGCGGCGCGGGCGATACCTTCAGCGTGCCGGGCGGCCTGCAGCATATCCACGCGCTCGGCAACACCAGCGACGAGATCGCGGTTTCCCTGCATCTCTACGGGGTCAGCCGCGACCATATTGCGACCGGCGTCAACCTGCTGGTGCCCGCCGACGCCTAGCCGCCCCGTTCCGCGCCTGGTGCGGGCGCGCCCTCTCCACCTGACCGCCACGCGCCATGGACCGCTACGACAAACAGATCCTCGCCCTGCTGCAGGAAGACGCCACCTTGCCGGTGGCGGAAATCGGCGAGCGGGTCGGCCTGAGCTCGACGCCGTGCTGGCGCCGCATCCAGAAGCTGGAGGAAGCCGGCCTGATCCGCAAGCGCGTGGCGCTGCTCGACGCCGGCAAGCTCAATGCCGGTGTCACCGTGTTCGTCTCCATCCGCACCAGCCAGCACAACGTGAAATGGCTCAAGCAGTTCCACGGATTAGTGTCGTCGATCCCGGAAGTGACCGAGTTCTATCGCATGGCGGGCGACACCGACTATCTGCTTCGCGTGGTGGTGCCCGATATCGCCGCCTACGACCGCGTCTACAAGAAGCTGATCCAGGGCGCCGAGCTGGCCGATGTCAGCTCCAGCTTCGCGATGGAGCAGATCAAGTACACCACCGCGCTGCCGCTTGACTATGCCTGAGGCGGCACTTGGCCGGCCGTAGCGCAGCGTCCGGTCCGGCCGGTACTCGCAATTCCCGCCACGGCAGCGGCTTCTGCCGCGCTTTTCAGCGCATTCTGTTGCAAATATCACGCATTCCGGCAGACTAGCCGCCACGCATTCCGGGCCCGGAACCTGCTGCGACGCAGCAATGGCTGTAGAATATGCGGCCCCTATTCAAACGGCCGCGGCGAACGGCTATCCGTCCCGCCCCCGCCGAACCCCACGCGAGCCTTGACAGCAGGTTGGAATCACGCGCGCCCTCGTGCGCACTGCCGTCGAAACGCGATGCACGAAGGAAACAGCAGTCAATGACAAGTGGCGCACAACGAACGGCAGCCAAAACACGAGCAGCAGCAGTCAAGGACACCGGCCAGGCCAGCCCGGCCGCGGCACACACTGATCCGACGGCCGAAGCCGCCGCGCGCAGCCAGCAGCTGCGTGCGCTGATCCAGCTCGGCAGGCAGCGCGGCTACCTGACGCACGCGGACATCAGCGACCACCTGCCCGAAAACTTCACGGACACGGCCGCGATGGAAAGCATCGTCGGCACCTTCGCCGAGATGGGCGTGAAGATCTACGAGCAGACCCCGGACGCCGAGACCCTGCTGCTCAGCGACGGCCCGGTGGTGGCCTCCGACGAGCAGGCCGAAGAGGAAGCCGAGGTCGCGCTGGCCACCGTCGATTCCGAGTTCGGCCGCACCACCGACCCGGTGCGCATGTACATGCGCGAAATGAGCTCGGCCACGCTGCTGACGCGCAAGCAGGAAGTCGAGATCGCCAAGCGCATCGAGGAAGGCCTGAACAACATGGTGCACGCGATCTCGGCGTGCCCGTTCACCGTCGCCACGATCCTCGAGCTGTCGGCCAAGGTCGCCGCCAACGAGATCGGCATCGACGACGTGGTCGACGGCCTCAGCGACGAGACCATCGCCGAGCCGGCCGCCGCCGCCGCGGATGACGCCGACGACAGCAGCCTCGACAGCGCCGACGAGTCCGATGAAGACGACGACGACAGCGCCGATGAAGGCAGCAGCGGCCAGCAAAGCGCCGAAGCCGACCTGGCGCGGCTGCGCGAAGAGTGCATGAAGCGCTTCGCGCGCGTCGCCGAGCAGTTCGAGCGCATGCGCGCCGAAAGCGAAGCCGGCCGCGCGGCCGCACCGGCCTTTGCCGCCGCGCGCGACGCGGTGCGCGAGGAGCTGCGCACGATCCGCTTTACCGCCCGCACCATCGAGCGCCTGTGCGCCAACGTCCAGTCCATGGTCGACGAGGTGCGCGCGATCGAGCGCCAGGTGGTGCAGCTGCTGGTCGAGCGCTGCGGCATGGAGCGCGAGGACGTCATCGCGCGCTTCCCCGGCAACGAGACCAACCTGGCCTGGGGCCAGGGCCTGGCCGCCGAAGGGCGCCCCTGCAGCGCCGCGGTCGCGCGCGCGCTGCCGGACCTGGAAGCCCACCAGCAGAAGCTGATCGACATCCAGGCCCGCGCGGCGCTGTCGCTGGCCGAACTGAAGGCGGTCAACCGCAAGATGCTGGCCGCCGAGCGCCAGATGCGCCAGGCCAAGCACGAGATGACGCAGGCCAACCTGCGCCTGGTGATCTCGATCGCCAAGAAATACACCAACCGCGGCATGCAGTTCCTGGACCTGATCCAGGAAGGCAACATCGGCCTGATGAAGGCGGTCGACAAGTTCGAATACCGCCGCGGCTGGAAATTCTCCACCTACGCCACCTGGTGGGTGCGCCAGGCGGTCACGCGCGCCATCGCCGACCAGGCCCGCACCATCCGCGTGCCGGTGCACATGATCGAGCAGATCAACAAGCTCAACCGCCTGTCGCGCGAGATCATGCAGCAGACCGGCAAGGAGCCCGATCCGGCGGTGCTGGCCGAGCGCCTGGACATGACCGAGGACAAGGTCCGTTCGATCATGAAGATCGCCAAGGAGCCGGTGTCGATGGAGACCCCGGTGGGCGAGGACGGCGACACCAGCCTGGGCGACATGATCGCCGACTCGGACACCGCCACGCCCGCCGACGCCGCCCTGCAGGCCGGCCTGCGCGCGGTGGTGCGCGAGATGCTCGACGAACTGTCGCCGCGCGAAGCCAAGGTGCTGCGCATGCGCTTCGGCATCGACATGTCGACCGACTACACGCTGGAAGAAGTCGGCAAGCAGTTCGATGTCACGCGCGAGCGGATCCGCCAGATCGAAAGCAAGGCGATGAAGAAGCTGCGGCATCCCAGCCGCGCGGACCAGTTGATCACCTATCTGCGCGACGCCTGAGCGGTCCTCCGCCTCCGCGCACAGAGGAGTGTTATCCATGCCTGACCCGAACCTCTCTTTCTTTGGCAGGCTCTCGCTTGCCATGGGCACGTTCTTCGCCATCCTTGGCAACCGCGAGCTGGCCGCCGGCATCAAGCGCCTGCGCACGGGCGAAACCGCCGCGCAGGCGGCGCCGGCACCGGTGACGGCGCCCGCCCCGGCGCCGGTTGCCGCGCCGGTTGCCGAGCCCGCGCCCGCGCCCGCGCTGAAGGAAGCCAGCCCGGTGGCCGCGCTGCAATTGCTCGGGCTGCTGCAGCGCGACGCCCGCTTCGTCGACTTCGTCGAGGAAGACATCGCGCGCTATGCCGACGCCGAGATCGGCGCCGCCGCGCGCCTGGTTCACGACGGCTGCCGCGCGGTGCTGCGCGAGCATTTCACCATCCGCCCGGTGCGCGAGGAAGCCGAGGGCAGCCGCGTGACGCTGGCCGATGGCTTCGACGCCAGCGCGATCCGCCTGACCGGCAACGTGGTCGGCAGCGCGCCGTTCCATGGCGCCATCAGCCATCGCGGCTGGAAGGTCGAGGAAGTGCGCCTGCCGCGCCTGGCCGAACGCCACGACGCCAGCGTGATCGCCCCCGCCGAGGTGGAGCTATGAGCGAGGCCCGCTATGCCATCGGCATCGACCTGGGCACGACCCACAGCGCGGTCTCCTACGTCGACCTGGCCGCCAGCGATGGCGAGAAGACCAGCCAGCGCGTGCTGCCGATCGCGCAGCTGACCGCGCCCGGCGCGGTCGAGGACCTCGACCTGCTGCCCTCGTTCCTGTACCTGCCGCACGCCAGCGAACTGGCCCCGGGCGACCTGAACCTGCCGTGGAGCGCCGCGCGCGACTTCGCGGTCGGCGAGATGGCGCGCAGCCGCGGCGCGGGCACGCCGATCCGGCTGGTGTCCAGCGCCAAGAGCTGGCTGTGCCATGCCGGCGTCGACCGCCGCGCGGCGATCCTGCCCGCCGACGCCCCGCCGGAAGTGCCGCGCGTATCGCCGCTGGAGGCTTCGGTGCGCTACCTGACGCACTTGCGCGAAGCGTGGGACCAGGCCCACCCCGACGCACCGTTCGGCGAGCAGGACGTCACCGTGACGATCCCGGCCTCGTTCGATCCCGCCGCGCGCGAGCTCACCGCCGAAGCCGCCGCGGCGGCCGGCTATGCCCGCATGACCCTGCTGGAGGAGCCGCAGGCCGCCCTCTACAGCTGGATCCAGAAGAGCGCCGGCCAGTGGCGCAAGCAGGTCAAGGTCGGCGACATCATCCTGGTGGTCGATGTCGGCGGCGGCACCACTGACCTGTCGCTGATCGCCGTGATCGAGCGCGACGGCAACCTGGAGCTGCATCGCATCGCGGTCGGCGACCACATCCTGCTGGGCGGCGACAACATGGACCTGGCGCTGGCGCACGTGGTGGCGCGCAAGCTGGCGGCACAGGGCACGCAGGCCGATCCGTGGCAGCTGCGCGCGCTGACCTACGCCTGCCGCGCCGCCAAGGAAACGCTGCTGACCGACCCGGCCACCGAGAGCGTGCCGCTGGTCGTGCCCAGCCGCGGCGCGAAGCTGATCGGCGGCTCGATCCGCACCGAGCTGACCCGCGCCGAACTGACCCAGACCATCCTCGAAGGGTTCTTCCCGCAAGTCGACGCCGCGGCGCGCCCGGTGACCCGGGCCCGCGCCGGCCTGACGCAGCTGGGCCTGCCGTACGCGCAGGACGCGGCCATCACGCGCCACCTGGCAGCGTTCCTGGGCCGGCAAGCGGGAGCGCTGGCCGAGATCGAAGGCCTGCAGGCCATGCAGCCGGATGGCGCCAGCTTCCTGCGCCCCACCGCCGTGCTGTTCAACGGCGGCGTGTTCAAGTCGGGCCTGCTGGTCGAGCGCATCCTGCAGACGCTCAACGGCTGGCTCGCTGCCGAGGGCGCGGCGCCGGCGCGCCTGCTCGACGGCGCCGAGCTGGACCTGGCGGTGGCGCGCGGCGCCGCCTATTACGGCTATGTGCGGCGCGGCAAGGGCGTGCGCATCCGCGGCGGCACCGCGCGCGCCTACTACGTCGCGGTGGAATCGTCGATGCCCGCCGTGCCGGGCTTCGAGCCGCCGATCCAGGCGCTGTGCGTGGCCCCGTTCGGCATGGAAGAAGGCACCGAGGCCGAGTTGCCGCCGCAGGAATTCGGCCTGGTGGTCGGCGAACCGGTGCACTTCCGCTTCTTCGGCTCGTCGGTGCGGCGCCAGGACCAGGTCGGCACCCTGCTCGACTTCTGGGGGCCGGAGGAACTGCAGGAACTGGAAGAAATCCAGGCAACGCTGCCCGCCGAAGGCCGCACCGCCGGCGAAGTGGTGCCGGTCAGGCTGCATGCGCGCGTGACCGAGGCCGGCACGCTGGAACTCGAGGCCGTGCCGCGCGCCAGCGGCGAGCGCTGGAAGGTGCAATTCGACGTGCGCGGCAACGCCGATGCCTGATCCCGCGGCAGCGGCAATGAAGCAGTACATCGTCGGCATCGACCTTGGCACCAGCAACACGGTGGTGGCCTACGCCCGGGCCGGTTCCGACGATATCCGCGTGTTCGACATCGACCAGCTGGTCGCGCCGGGCGAGGTCGCGGCCCGCCCCCTGCTGCCCTCGGTGCGCTATCACGCGGCGCCGGGCGAGCTCAATGGCGATGACCTGCAGCTGCCCTGGCAGTCGGCCGCAAGCGCCGCCGCGCGCCGCACCGTGTTCGGGCGCCTCGCGGCGACGCTGGGCGCGCAGGTGCCGGGCCGGCTGGTGGCCAGCGCCAAGAGCTGGCTGTCGCATGCCTCGGTCGACCGCACCGCGCCGATCCTGCCGTGGGGCGGCGAGGAGGATCTCGACAAGATTTCGCCTGTCGTCGCCAGCGCGAGCTATCTCGGCTACGTCTGCGCCGCCTGGAACCACCACTTCCCCGACGCGCCGCTCGAACAGCAGGACGTGGTGCTGACCGTGCCGGCCTCGTTCGACGAGGGCGCGCGCGCGCTGACGCTCGAAGCCGCGCGCCTCGCGGGCCTGCCCGCGCTGCGGCTGCTGGAAGAGCCGCAGGCCGCGCTCTACGACTGGCTGTTCCACCATCGCCACACGCTGGACCAGGACCTTGCGCAAACCCGCCTGGTGCTGATCTGCGACGTCGGCGGCGGCACCACCGACCTCACCCTGATCCGCGTGGCGATGCAGGACGGGCAGCCGCAACTGACACGCATCGGCGTGGGCAACCACCTGATGCTCGGCGGCGACAACATGGACCTGGGGCTGGCGCATCAGGTCGAAGCGCGCCTGGGCGACGGCGCGCCGGCGCAGCCCCGCCTGTCGGCCGCGAGCCTGTCGCAACTGGTGGCGCGCTGCCGCGCCGCCAAGGAGCAGCTGCTGGGCGCGCACGCGCCCGATGCCGTCAACGTGACGCTGCTCGGCGCGGGCTCCCGCCTGGTCGGTGGCGCGCGCTCGGTGCAGGTGACGCGACAGGAGGTCGAGCAGCTGGTGGTCGACGGCTTCTTCCCCAGGGTGCCGCCCAGCGAACGGCCGCGGCGCGCGCGCGGCGCCATCGTCGAGTTCGGCCTGCCCTATGCCGCCGATCCCGCGGTGACCCGCCACGTGGCCGCCTTCCTCGGCCAGCACGCGGCGCAGGCCCGTGCCGCGCTCGGCATGGTGGACGCGCCCGACGACGCGCTCCCGGTGCCCGACACCCTGCTGCTCAACGGCGGCGTGTTCCGCGCGCAGGCGCTGGCGGACCGCATCGCCGACACGCTTAGCGGCTGGCGCGCCGCGCCGCTGCAGGTGCTGCACAACGCCGATCCCGACATTGCCGTGGCACGCGGCGCGGTCGCGTATGCGCGCGCACGCGCCGGCCAGGCACCGCGCATTGGCGGCGGCTCGGCGCGCAGCTATTTCCTGGTGCTGGACGACGGCGCCGCGGGCCGGCAAGGCATCTGCCTGCTGCCGCGCGGCACCGAAGAAGGCCACGAGATCCCGCTCAGCGACCGCACCTTCGCCTTGCGGCTGGGCCACCCGGTGCAGTTCCACCTGGTGTCGTCGGTGGCCGAGACGCCTTACCAGCCCGGCGCGCTGACCGACCTGTCCGGCGGCGACTTCGTGCGCCTGCCGCCGATCGCCACCGTGGTGCCGACGCGCGGCGCCGGCGGCCCGCGCGAAACGCCGGTGCAGATCACCACGTCGCTGACCGAGGTCGGCACGCTCGAAGTCCACTGCATCAACACCGGCGATGCCGCGCAGCGCTGGCGCCTCGAGTTCCAGCTGCGCGGCAACGACGCCGCGGCGGCCGCGCCGACGCCAACGGCCCACCCCTCGCTGCCGCAGGCCCTGGAGTTGATCGACCGCACCTTCGGCGCGCGTTCGCAGGAGGTCGGGCCGAAGGAGGTCAAGCGCCTGCGCGCGCAGCTGGAGCAGATCCTGGGCGCGCGCGAGCAGTGGGACAGCGCGCTGCTGCGCGAGCTGTTCGGCGCCTTGTGGGAGCGCGCCAGGCGCCGTCGCCGCACGGCGGACCATGAGCGCCTGTGGCTGAACCTGGCGGGCTATTGCGTGCGCCCCGGCTTTGGTTACCCGCTCGACGAATGGCGCGTCGCGCAGCTCTGGTCGCAGTACGACCAGGGCATCCAGTACGTCAACGAAAGCCAGAACTGGTCGGAATGGTGGACGCTGTGGCGGCGCGCCGCCGGCGGGCTGGACGAAAGCGCGCAGCTGCGCCTGCTCGAAGACATGGCCTTCTACCTGCAGCCGCCGGGCAGCGCGCGCTTCAAGAAACCGTCCGGGCCCACCCGTGGCGGCTATGCCGACATGGTGCGGCTGGCCGGCTCGCTCGAGCGCCTGCCCGTCGACGCCAAGACCGAGCTGGCCGACTGGCTGCTGACCCGGCTGCGCAAGCCGTCAGAGAACAACCAGGGCTGGTGGGCGGTGGGCCGCATCGGCGCGCGCATGCCGTTCTACGGCAGCGCGCACAGCGTGGTGCCGGCCGACACCGCCGGCCAGTGGCTGGACGCCATCCTGGCGCTCGACTGGAAAAAGGTCGAACCGGCCGCGTTCGCCGCGGTGCAGATCGCGCGCATGACCGGCGACCGCACCCGCGACCTGCCCGACGAACCGCGCGCGAACGTGGTGCGCCGGCTGGAAGCCGCCAACGCGCCGCCGGGCTGGATCGCGATGGTGCGGGAGGTGGTGGCGCTGGATGCCGCGGACGAAGGACGGGTATTCGGCGAGGCGCTGCCGGCCGGCCTGAAGCTGATTGCGGGCTAGCCCGCCCGGGGCCGGCGCGCGCCGGCAAGCGCCTTGATTGTCACTTGCCGGCGCCGGCGCGGCCGATGACCTACGATGACGGTAGGCTCCCAGGGGTCCATCGTGCAGCCGTCCACCCGCCATCCCTTTATCGCCTTGCTCGCCTTGCTCGCCGCTAGCGCCATGGCATCGGCGGGGCTGTGCCGCGCGGCCGACGATGCACGGATGAAGCAGCGCGCGGAGATGGTCAGCGAGATTGCCGCGATCGACGCCGGCGCCGGGGTGCCTGGCCGCAGCCATGGCATCGCGCCGGGCGTGTTGGCCGTGATGGGCCAGGTGCCCCGCCATGAGTTCGTGCCGGACCCGCAGAAGCCGCACGCCTATGAGAACCGGCCGTTGCCGATCGGCCATGGCCAGACCATTTCGCAACCATATATCGTGGCGCTGATGACCGACCTGCTGCAGGTCCAGCCCGGCGACAGCGTGCTCGAGATCGGCACCGGCTCCGGCTACCAGGCCGCGGTGCTGAGCAAGCTGGCGCGCGCGGTCTACACCATCGAGATCATCGAGCCGCTCGGGCGCCAGGCCTGCGAGCGCCTGCAGCGGCTGGCCTACCGGCAGGTGGCGTGCAAGGTCGGCGACGGCTACTATGGCTGGGACGAGCATGCCCCCTACGACGCCATCGTCGTCACCGCCGCGGCCAGCCACGTGCCGCCGCCGCTGATCCGGCAGCTCAAGCCGGGCGGGCGCATGGTGATCCCGGTGGGCGCGCAGTTCCTGACGCAGTACCTGCTGCTGGTCGAAAAGTCCGCGGACGGCAGCGTCAGCACCCGGCAGATCCTGCCGGTGCGCTTCGTGCCGCTGGTCGGCAAGCACTGAGGCGCGGCGCCCGGCCGGCTTAGTCGATATCAGGCGATGCCCGCGCTGCCACGTCCGCCGCTGTTTGCCCTGGCTCTGCTCTCCGCCGCCGCGCTGGGCTATGAAATCCTGCTGATGCGGCTGCTTTCGATCATCCTGTGGCATCACTTCGCCTACATGATGATCAGCGTGGCCCTGCTCGGCTACGGCGCCGCGGGGGCGCTGGTGGCACTGGCGCAGCCGGCGCTGGTGCGGCATTTCGTGCCGGTGTTTGCCGGCGGCGCGCTGCTGTTCGGCATCAGCGCCCTGGTCTGCTTCGAACTCGCGCAGCGCGTCGGCTTCAACCCGCTGGAAATCCTCTGGGAGCCCACGCAGCCGCTGCGCCTGGTGGCGATCTACCTGCTGCTGTTCGTGCCCTTCCTGTGCGCGGCCACCAGCGTGTGCCTGGGCTTTGCCCGCTTCCCGCTGCAGGTGCCCCGGCTCTACAGCTTCGATATCCTCGGCGCCGGGCTGGGTTCGCTGGGCATCATCGCAGCGCTGTTCGTGCTCGCTCCGGTCGATGCCCTGCGCCTGGTCAGCATGGCGGGCATGGCCGCGGCCGCCCTGGCCTGCCTGGAATGCCGCTCGCATCGCCCCTGGCTGCCGGCGCTGCTGCTGGCGGCCGCAGCCGTGCCGGCTGCCATCCCGGCCGGCTGGATGGCGTTGCGGCCGTCGGAGTACAAGGAACTGAGCCAGGCCCTGCGCATCGGCGACGCGCGCGTGGTGGCGCAGCGCTCGAGTCCCCTCGGCCAGGTCACGGTGCTCGAGAGTCCGTCGATCCCGCTGCGCCATGCGCCCGGGCTCAGCCTGAATGCCACCGCGGAACCGCCGCCGCAGCTTGCCGTGTTTACCGACGGCGATGGCCTGAGCGCGCTCAACCGCTATGACGGCCGGCCCGAGCCGCTGGCCTACCTGGGCGACCTGACCTCGGCGCTGCCGTATCACCTGCTGCAGGCGCCGCGCGTGCTGGTGCTGGGCAGCGGTGCCGGCGCCGACGTGCTGCAGGCGCTCTACCACGGCGCCGGCGCGGTCGATGCCGTCGAGCTGAATCCCCAGGTGATCGCCCTGGTGCAGGACCGCTTCGGCGCGTTTTCGGGCAAGCCGTACAGCGCGGCCGGGGTGCAGGTGCATGTCGGGGAGGCGCGCGGCTTCCTGGCGGCCAGCCGGCAGCGCTACGACCTGATCCAGGTGGCGCTGCTGGATTCCTTCAGCACCTCGTCGGCGGGCCTGTATGCGCTCTCCGAAAGCTACCTCTATACCGTGGAAGCGTTCGAGGCCTACCTGCGCCACCTGCGGCCCGGCGGCCTGCTGGCGATCACGCGCTGGGTCTCGCTGCCGCCGCGCGATATCCCGAAACTGTTCGCCACGGCCGTGGCGGCGATGGCGCGCGCGGGCGTGCCCGATCCGTCGCGCCGGCTGGTGCTGCTGCGCGGCTGGAAGACGGCCACGCTGGTGGTCAAGCACGGCGACTTCGAGCCCGCGGAAATCGCCGCGCTGCTCGACTTCGGCCGGGCCCGCTCGTTCGACGTGGAATACCATCCCGGCATCCGGCCCGGCGCGGCCAACCGCTACAACGTGCTCGACCAGCCGGACTTCTTCGCCGCCGCGCAGGCGCTGCTCGGCCCCGAGCGCGAGCTTTTCCTGTCGCGCTACAAGTTCGACGTGCGGCCCGCCACCGACGACCGGCCTTACTTCTTCCACTTCTTCAAATGGCGCACGCTGCCGGAGCTGATCTCGCTGAAGGCGCAGGGCGGGCTGCCCTTGCTGGACTGGGGCTATCCGGTGCTGGTGGCCACGCTGCTGCAGGCCACGGCCGCGGCGCTGCTGCTGATCGGCGTGCCGCTGCGGGTACTGCGGCGGCGCGCGCCAGCGTCACGGGTGCCGGCAGCGCGCACTGGCTTCTACTTCGTCGCGGTCGGCCTTGGCTTCATGTTCGTCGAGATCGCCTTTATCCAGAAATTCATCCTGTTCCTGAGCCATCCGCTCTATGCCGTGGCGGTGGTGCTGTGCGCGTTCCTGTGCTTTGCCGGGCTGGGCAGCCGCTTTGCCCCGCGCATGCCCGCGCGCGCCGGCCCCGGGCGCGGCCGGCGCCAGGTGGCGCTGGCGATCGGCGGCGTGTGCGCCGTGGCGCTGCTCTACCTGGTAGCGCTGCCTGAGGTGTTCCCGCTGCTGATTGCCTGGCCGGATCCCGTCCGGGTCGCCATCGCGGTGGCGCTGATCGCGCCGCTCGCCTTCCTGATGGGGATGCCGTTCCCGCTCGGCCTGTCCGGGCTCGCGGCGCGCGACCACACGCTGGTGCCGTGGGCCTGGGGCATCAACGCCTGTGCCTCGGTGGTGGCAGCGGTGCTGGCCACGCTGCTGGCGATCCACGCCGGCTTTACCGTGGTGGTGCTGGTGGCGCTGCTGCTGTATGCCGGCGCCGCGCTGGCCTGCCCCTGAGGCTTGCGTGGTGCCGCCGAACCCGCGGCCTCAGCCCGCGGCCGCGTTGCGCTGGGCGGCGTGCACTGCCGGCTGGCTCGGCAGGCGCGGCACGAAGCGGTGGCGCTCGATCTGGCCGCCGCGCGCCACCAGGATGGTGCCCTCGGGAATCTCCTCCCACACGCCCTGCACGTCGATCAGCGGCTCCGACAGCACCAGGAAGGCGTCGTCGCCCGCGGCGGCGATGCGTGGGTCATCCGGATAGAGTTCGCGCAGCTGCCGGAACGAGGTGCTGTGGAACAGCGAGCGCGAGTTGGTCTCGCTCGAATAGCGCACCGCCACGATCTGCCGGCCGTCGGTCACGCACACCGTCATGTTGAGCGGGAACTGCACGTCGTGGCGCTGGCCGACGTCCTCGATCAGCCCGGCCATCTGCTCGAGCGCGCCGACCGGGTCGCGCTCCAGCCCGAAGGTCAGCGCCAGGAAGAACATCACCTCGGAATCGGTCGAGCCCTCGATCCAGCGGAACAGGTGCGGCGCCACCGCCATCATCAGGTCGCGCCGCACCAGCGGATAGTCGCGGATCAGGCCGTTGTGGACGAACAGCCAGCGGCCGAAGCGGAACGGATGGCAGTTGGTTTCCTGCGTCGGCGTGCCGGTGGCGGCGCGCACGTGGGCGACGAACATCGGCGCGCGCACCGCCCTGGCGGTCTCGCGCAGGTTGGTGTCGCTCCACGCCGGGTGCAGGCAGCGGTAGCGGAACGGCACCTCGGCATGGCGCCCGTACCAGCCGACGCCGAAGCCGTCGCCGTTGGTGGTGGTATGGCCGAGCCGGGAATTCAGGCTCTGGTCGATCAGCGAGTGTTCCGGCTGGAACAGCACCGTTTCCAATGCAACGGATCTGCCCGAATAAGCCAGCCAGCGGCACATGATGCTCCTCCTTGTCCTGTGCGGGTGCGGTGCGGTGCCCTCCGCCACCCACTCCAGTTGTAGGACGGCGCGGCGCGAACGGCAAAGAAATGGTCCGTCAGGCACCCGTGGCTCAGGTGAAGCGGTAGGCCAGCGAGACGATGACCGGCCCCAGCACCGGCAGCAGCACGTTGGCGATGGCATAGGTGATGGTGTAGCCCAGCAGCGGCACCGAGCTCTGGCTGGCGGCCAGGATCGCGCTGATCGCCGGGGTGCTGACATGCTGTCCGGCAATCGCGCCGACCAGCAGCGGGCCTTCGATCCTGAGCAGCTTGTGCCCGATCCACAAGGACAGGCACGCCGGTCCGAGCGACACCGCCAGCCCGATCAGCGGCAGCACCGCGCCGTGCTCGCGGATCAGCGCGATCGCATCCGGCCCGGCCGACAGCCCGACGCAGGCGACGAACACCGCCAGCCCGAGGTCCTTCAGGATCTGCACCGCCGACGCCGGAAAGGTGCCCAGCGACGGCTTGCGCGACTGGAGCCAACCGAACACCAGCCCGCTCAGCAGCGCCCCGCCGCCGCTGCCCAGCGAGATGTGCATGCCGCCCACGCTCACGCTCAGCGTGCCCACCAGCAGGCCGGCCAGGATGCCCACGCACAGGAACACCAGGTCGGTGACCTCGGCGGCCCTGGCCTCCACGCCGATGCCGCCGATGGCCTCGGACAGCGAGGGCTCCAGCCCGACGATGGTGATCACGTCGCCCAGCTGCAGCGGCGTCGAGCGCGTGATCGGCAGCGACAGTCCCGAGCGGCGCACTTCCAGCACCCAGACCTCGCGCAGCCGCCGCGCGCCGGCCAGGCGCGCCAGCTCGCCGAGGGTCTTGCCGTTGACGCGGCGCTTGTTCACCACCACCTGCTTTTCCACCAGCTGGATGGCATCGGTGTGCGCCTCGGGCAGCAGCACTTCCGGGCCGATCAGCGCGGCGGCCTTCAGCAGGTTGCTGCGGATGCCGACCATGGCGAGGATATCGCCGGCCTGCACGGCGTCGTCATCGCCCAGCTCGATGCTGGCCCCGCCCCGCAGCACCTTGACCACCGAAGCCCGGCCGCCGACCTGGTGCTGCAGCTGGCTGACCGTCATGCCGGCGGCCTGCTGCACCGAGTAGGCGCGCCCGATCAGCCGCGGCAGCGCCGGCTGGGTGGCGACGTCATCGTCGGATGCGGCCTCCATGCGCGCCGCGACCTCGCGCGCGGCCTTGCGCAGGTCGATGCCGAGCAGTGCCGGCGCGATCTGGCTGGTGAAGAACACGATGCTGATCAGCCCGACCAGGTAGGTCAGCGTATACGCGGTGGCGATATTGGCCTCGTAGCGGCCCACGGTGGCGGCATCCAGGCCCAGGTGCTTGAGCGCTTCGGCGGCGGTGCCCACCACCGCCGACTCGGTCGCGGCGCCGGCGGCCAGCCCGGCGGCGGTACCCGGATCGAAGCCCAGGTAGGCCGCCGCAGCGAGCGCGATCGCCAGCACCACCACCGCCTCCACCACCGGCAGCACCATATAGCGCAGGCTCGAGCGGTTCAGGTTGGCGAAGAACTGCGGCCCGCCGGAATAGCCCATGGCGAAGATAAACAGGGCGAAGGCCATGTCCTTCAGTTCGCCATGCATCTGGCAGCCGGTCTGCCCCATGAACAGCGCGACGATCAGCGTGCCGCACACGCCCCCCAGCTGGATCGGTCCGACCCGTGCCTTGCCGACGAAGTAGCCGAGTCCGACGGTGATGAACAGCACCAGCAACGGGTTGGCGGCAAAGAGCTCAACGGTACAGGTCATGGGGCGCGGGTTGGGTTCGTGGAAATCGGCGGGATCAGGGATTGAGCGGTGGCAGCGCCGACGCGACCCGGTGCCGGCGTCGCGGCGCGGGCCTGGCGTGGCGGCCCAGCGCCTGGGCGAGCGGGTTGCCGTCCCAGGCGGACGGGGCCGGCGCCGCGCCGTAGAGGTAGCGCTGCAGGCCGGTGACGGCGTCGGCCAGCGCGGCATCGCCGGCAGCTTCGGCCCAGGCCGCGGGCGTGGTGCCGTGGGCGGCCCGGGTCCAGCCGCCCAGCGCCTGGCTGGCGCCGTCCGCATCGCCCGCGCGGCAGGCCCGCAACGTGGCCGCCAGCCGTGCATCGGCGCCTTCGGCGCGGGCGCGGCGGCGCTCGGCGCGGCGTTGCTGCAGGCGCGCCAGGCGCGGCCGCAGCCGCCGCCACAGCAGCGCCAGCGCTGCGGCGCCGAGCAGCGCGCCCGCGGCCCACAGCAGCGTGCGCCACGGCAGCCCGCCCTCGCCCGGCAGCGCGCCGGCCGGCGGCCCGCCCGGCGCCAGCGCCCCGGCATGGCGTGCGGCCGCCACCTCGACCTTCACCGCCGGCACTTCGGACCTGGCCGGCTGCCGCGTGGCGGGATCGACCCAGTCCGCCGTGACCGCCGGCAGCGTATAGGTGCCGGGCCGCTCGAAGACATAGGTCAGCGTATCGATGCGCGTGCCGCCCGGTCCCGGCGCGTCGCGGGCCTGGTCGGACAGCCGCGCATCGGCGCGGAACATGCGCACGCCGCGCGGCGCCGCGGCATGCGGCGGCACGATCATCATCGCCTGGGTCTGCGGCGCAAAGGTGGTGACGGTGCGCACCAGCGCATCGCCCGCATGCAGCCGGACCACGCCGTGGTCAGGGTCATGGTCCAGCGTCTGCGTCACGCTGAGCCGCGCCACCGGCAGCAACCGCCGGCCGGAGGCGGCGCCCGCCGCCGCGGTGCCCGTGCCTCCCGTGCCGGCCCGGATCGTGGTGACGGGCAAGGTGACGCTGCCTTCGCGCGGCGCGCCGTCATCGCCGGCGTAGGTAAAACGGATGGTCGCGTCCGGCAGCCGGAACTCGCCATCCTGCTCCGCGGTAAAGGCGTAGCTCTTGCGGATGCCGGCATAGGTCACGCCGTCGATGGTCTCCGTGGAATTGACCGCGCGCGTGTCGGGCTGGGTGACCACCGCGCCCGGTACCTCGAGCGCCGGGAACGCGGGCGCCGACAGGAAGTAGTTGGGCGCCAGGATGGTGACATCGATGCCGACCTGCTGGCCCACCAGCACCGGCTGGCGCGCGCTTACCTCCACGCGCACGGTGGGCGCGGCGGCCGCATGCGCCAGCCACGGCCACAGCCACGCCGCCAGCAGCAGCACCAGCGGCGCGGCGCGCCGCAGCCACGCGCTAGGCGGCATGGCGTGGCGCCTCATCGCGCGTCCTGTGCAGGCGCCGCCTGGCCGTGCTGCAGCGCGAACTTGCGCTGCAGCAGGTCGGTCGGCGTGGTCTGGATCGCGCGCATCCACATCTCGGCGTCCTGCGTCAGGACAACCTGCAGTGACTTGCCGCCGGGCGCCGACGGCTTCGCGGCGTCGTACTTGACCTGGTCCGGCGGCAGGTCGGGCGGCTCTTCGCCGTCGTCGGGATCCGGCTTTTCCTGCGGCAACTGCTGCGCCAGCAGCTTTTCCATCAGCGCCAGGTTGGCGCTTGCCGCTGGCCACTGCGGCTGGCGCCTGAGCGCCTGGCGGTAGCGCGCGGCGGCCTGCCGGTACTGGCCCTGCCGCGCCAGCGCATTGCCCTGGTTGTAGTCCGCCTGCGCGGAATCGACCCGCGCGAAGCTCTGCACCGCCTGCGCGTACTGGCCGGCGCGATACTGGGCGATGCCACGCCACATCGGGTCGTCGAACAGGGTCGCGGCGCGGGCAAAGTCGCCCTGCTCGAAGGCGCGCCGGCCCTGCTGGTCGTGCGTCAGCCACAGGTCGACAAAGCGCCATGGGCGTACCGCGCTGGCTTGCGGGGCTGGCGCGGATGACTGCGCACGCGCCTCGGGCGGCGCGGCAAGCGCCAGCGCCAGCAGCAGGCCGGCGCTCCAGCGCACGGTCCAGCCCTTGCGGAACCACAGCATCGCCAGCAGCGCCAGCGGCGGCACCAGCCACCAGCCTTCATCCTTCCAGCGCGTACGGTCCCCGGCCTGCACCTGCTCGAGATGCGACTGCACGTGGCGCTGCACCCAGGCCACGTCGTCGTCGCTGTCCGGCGTGAAGGTCGCCACCGGCACGCCGCTGTCATCGCCGAAGCGCTCCAGCGCCGCCACGTCCAGCCGCGCAAACACGCGCGCTCCGTCCTGCTCGACCAAGCCGCCCGCGCCATTGCGCAGCGGCCCGCCCTGCTCGGTGCCCAGCGCCAGCACCACCGGCTGGCTGCGGCCGCTGTCGGCCTGGGCGCGGAACGCCGTCGCGGCGGCGGGGTCGACGCCATCGGTCAGGAACAGGATGGTGCCGGGCACTGGCTCATGCTTCAGGTCGGCGTCGATCACGCGCAGCGCCTGCGCCATGTCGCGCCCGGGGACCGGCATGATGCGGGTCTGCAGCGCCTCGGCGAAGGTCTGCAGCAGGCTGGCGTCATCGGTCAGCGGCAGCACCAGGTGGGTCGAGCCGGCATAGGCGTAGATGGCGGTGCGGCCGCCGTCGCGGCGCGCCAGCAGCGCCTTGATCTTGAGCTTGGCGCGCTCCAGCCGCGTGGGCGTGACGTCGATGGCGTCCATGCTGTGCGACAGGTCCACGGCAATCGCCAGCGGCGCCTTGTCGTCGAGGAACGGCGGGCGCTCCTGGCGCCAGCTCGGGCCCGCCAGCGCCACCGTGCCCAGCGCCAGCAGCAGTGCGGTCAGGTGCACCGGGCGCAGCGCCAGGCGGCGGCGTTCGCCGAGCATCAGGGCGTCGAGCAGGTGCGGCGCGATGGTGTCGCGCCAGCGCCGCCGCACGTCGCCGCGGCGCCGCACCGCCCACACCAGCAGCGCGGCCGGCAGCAGCCCCAGCAGCCACCACGGGCGCAGGAAATGGAAGTGAGCGAGCGTGTCGAGCCAGGCCGGCATCAGCGCCCGCCTCCGGTGGCATCCGCCATCGCGCCTGGAGCTTCCGCCGCGTCCGCCACCTCGGCCCGGGGTGGCCTGGGCCGCGCCACCCACGCCGAATAGCCGAACATCAGCAGCTGGTACGCCAGCACCAGCGCCAGCGCCGTGCCCAGCGGCCACATGAACAGCTCGCGCCGCGGCCGCCAGGACAGCGTCTTCTGGTCATGCGGCGTGATCCGGTCGAGGGTCGCGTAGATGCTCTCCAGGGCGGCCTGGTCGGCGCCGAAGAAATAGCGCCCGCCGGTCTGCGCCGCCAGCCGCTGCAGCACCTCGAGGTCGACCTTCTGCTCGCCCGCGGCGTTGGGGTCGCCGATGCCGATGGTATGCACCACCACCTTGCGCTCGCGCGCGATGCCGCCGGCGCGCTCGGGCGGCATCCGGCTGGCGGTGTCGTTGCCGTCGGTCAGCACGATCATCACGCGCTGCGGCGCTTCGCTGTGCCCGAACATCTTGATGCCGAGCCCGATGGCATCGCCCAGCGCCGTGCTCGGCCCCGCCATGCCGGGCAGCAGGCCGGCAATCAGCGTCTGCACCAGCTGGTGGTCCAGCGTGAACGGCGCCAGCGGGTATGGCGCGTCGCCAAACACCACCAGGCCGATGCGGTCGCCCGGGCGCCGCGCCACGAAATTGCTGACCACCTGCCGGACCGCCTGCACGCGCGGGATCAGCGCGCCGGACGGATCGCGGAAGTCGCGCGTGTCCATCGACTGCGACAGGTCCAGCGCCAGCAGCAGGTCGCGCGCGGGCTGCACCTTCTGCAGCGGCGCCTCGAGGTACTGCGGCCGCGCCAGCGCCGTCACCACCAGCACCCACGCCAGCGGCGCCAGCACCCATTGCAGCCGGTTGCGGCGCGGCACCACGGCGCCGGCGGCCGGCGTCAGCCCGGCGGCACTGGCGACCTCGCCAAAGAACGGCAGCCGTACCGACGGGCTTTCCTCGCGGTACGGCGGCAGCCACCACCACAGCAGCAGGGGCAGCGGCAGCAGCGCGAACAGCCAGGGATATTCAAACTGGTACATGGTGCTCCGCGATCCAGCGTCGGCATGCCGCGGCCACGGCGCGCACCTCGGTGTCGGGCCATTGCGCCAGCGCGGCGTCGCCGCGGTACTCGGCGTCTTGCACCAGGGCCGCCAGCTGCGGCGCGACATCCTGTGCCCGCCCCGCATGCGCCCGCAGGAACTCGGCCCAGCCGCCGCCGGCCAGGCTGGCCACCTGCGCGCGCGGCCACGCCGCCAGCGCGGTGCGCTTGAGCAGCGCCGCCATCGCGCGCAAGGCCGCGGCGCGGTGTGCGGGGTCCGGGTCCCGCGGCAGCGCCGCCAGTTCGGCCAGCGCCTCGCGCCGGTAGCGGTTGGCGCGGTAGCGCCGCCACGCGCGCCAGCCGGCCCAGGCCAGCGCCAGCAGCAGCACGCCGCCGGCGATCGGCCAGCCGATGGTCTGCGGTGTCCACGACGGCGGCGGCGGCACGGCGAGGTCGGCCAGCGTTGCCAGGGTCGCCGGGGCGGCGCTGTGCGTGAGGCTCATGGCGCCACCCCCGCGCGTTGCCGCACCGGCGCCTGCTGCAGCGGCCGGCCCAGCAGCCGCCGCAACTGCGGCGCGGTCTCCTCGGCGGCGGACAGCGGCAGCAGCGGCACGCCCATGGCATGGTGCCAGTCCAGCAACGACCTGGCGCGGGCATCGGCAAACCCGGCAATGCCGCGCCGCGTGGCGGCGTGGCCGAAGCCCAGCTCGACCTGCAGCTCGCCGTCGCTGACCACCAGCTGCCCCGAACCCGGCAGCGCGCCGAGGAACGGGTCGTGGACCAGGATGGTCAGCACATCGTTGTGCGTCGCCAGCGCCAGCATCAGGTCGCGGGTGCGGGTGTCATGGCCGTCGAAATCGCTGACGACGATCACCAGGCAGTCGTGGCGCGCCATGCGCGCGGTGCGCTCCAGCGCCGCGTTGAGCTGCCCCGCGGCGCGGCGCGCCGGCGCGTCGGCGCGCAGGGCCTGGTTGAAGCGCGCGATGCCGCCCAGCAGCTGCTGCACCGCGTCGCGGCTGCGGCGCGGCGCAAACGCTTCGATGCGGTCGTCGCCCAGCACCACGCCGCCGACGCGGTCGCCTTCGGCGAGCACGCGCCACGCGGCCAGCGCCGCCGCCTCGGCCGCGCTGACCGATTTCATCGCGCGCCGGCTGCCGAAGAACATGTTGATGCGCTGGTCCACCACCAGCAGCACCGGACGGTCCTTTTCCTCGGTGTAGACGCGCACATGGGGCCGGCCGGTGCGCGCGGTCACGCGCCAGTCCATGCTGCGGATATCGTCGCCGGGCAGGTACAGGCGCAATTCCTCGAAGGTCAGCCCGCGCCCGCGCACGCGCGAGGCATGGCGCCCGGCCAGCACGCTGTGCACCGGCTGTCGCGGCAGGAAATGGAAGTCGCGCGCGGCCACCTCGAGCCGGGCCAGCGCCGCGGCATCGACGCTGACACCGGGCACCGCCTGCGAAGACGGTGGGTGCGCCGCCGCCGGGGCGGCGCGGGCGATGGCGCGGAACGGCAGGCGCATGGGAAGCCCTCGCGGTCGTTCAGGCCACCGCCACCTGCTGCACCAGGCGCTCGATCACGGCATCGGCGCTGACGCCGGCGGCATGCGCCTCGTACGACAGGATCAGCCGGTGGCGGAACACATCGCCGACCACGGCCTGCACATCCTCGGGCGTGACGAAGTCGCGCCCGTGCAGCCACGCATGCGCGCGCGCCACCTTGTCCAGCCCGATCGAGCCGCGCGGGCTCACGCCCACCTGGATCCACTGGTCGAGGTCGTCGTCGACGGGCTTGGGCGCGCGCGTGGCCTGCACCAGCGCGACGATGTAGCGCTCGACCGCCTCGCTGACGTGGATGCCATGGATGGCCGCGCGCGCGGCGAAGATGGCCTCGGGCGAGAGCCGCACCGCGGCGCTCGCGCCAGCCGCCGCGCCGCCCGCCTCTTCCGCGCGCGCCAGCCTGACGATGTCGGCCTCGGCCTGCGCTTCGGGATAGCCCACGCTGACATGCATCAGGAAGCGGTCCATCTGCGCCTCGGGCAGCGGGTAGGTGCCCTCCTGCTCGATCGGGTTCTGCGTCGCCATCACCAGGAACAGCGGCTCGAGCTTGTGGGTGGTGCCGCCGACGGTGACCTGGCGCTCTTCCATCGCCTCCAGCAGCGCCGCCTGGACCTTGGCCGGCGAGCGGTTGACCTCGTCGGCCAGCACCAGGTTGGCGAACACCGGGCCGGGCTGGAAGCGGAACTCGCCCTTGCCGCCTT
Source organism: Cupriavidus alkaliphilus (assembly GCF_900094595.1). Classification (GTDB taxonomy): domain Bacteria; phylum Pseudomonadota; class Gammaproteobacteria; order Burkholderiales; family Burkholderiaceae; genus Cupriavidus; species Cupriavidus alkaliphilus. Next base: position 25,679 of record NZ_FMAD01000013.1, read on the forward strand.
CGCTGAAGTAGATCTCCGAGCCGGTGATGTCCGCCGGCAGCAGGTCCGGGGTGAACTGGATGCGCGACAGCCGCGCATCGAGGTTGCGCGCCAGCATCTTGATGGCGCGGGTCTTGGCCAGCCCCGGCAGGCCTTCCACCAGCAGGTGGCCGTCGGCCAGCAGGCCCAGCAGCAGGCGCTCGATCATGCGCTGCTGGCCCACGATCGATTCGCCCATGCGCTGCTGCAGGGCCAGGACGTCGTCGCGTGTGCTCATGGGGCGTTCCTTGGTGCGTTCCCTGGTGCGGCCGGGGCGCGGCGGGCCTGGCCGCCGACGAACCATGCGTAGTAGGGATTGTCGGGATCGGCGCGCATGGCCTGCGTGATATGGCTGGCCCATGCTTCGCGGTCGCCGCGGTAGGCATCGAGGCCGGCGCGGTAGAACGTGTGCAGGATCTCGCGCTCGTGGCGCAGCTCGCGCCAGAAGGCATCGTCGGCGCCCGCCAGCGGCGGGTCGCTTTGCAGCGCCAGCAGCCTGGACAACGATTGCGGGAAGGCATCGGCACGGACCCAGCCGGCGTACTCGATGCGCGGGCGGTCGTCGCTCACGGCCGGGGCGTCGGCCGCATACCAGTCCAGCCCGGCCCGGTCGGTGACCCAGGTGGCCAGCAGCGCCGCCGCCGAGCGCACGCCCACCGCCTGCAGCGCCGCGGCGACCTCGGGCTGCGCAAAGCGTGCACGGACCTGCGCCACATCCAGCGCCAGCGGCGACATCGAGCCGACCAGCAGCATCTCGTGCAGCTCGGTGGTCCATAGCGTGGCGTGCGGGAACACGTCCAGGAAACTGCGCACCAGCATGCGCGTGTCTTCGTCGTTCTGCGTCGGCAGCGGCAGCCACTGCGCCACCAGCCCGCCGGCTTGCAGCCGCGCCGCCGCGAGCCGGTAGAAATCGGTCGAATACAGGTTGGCAACCCCGGCGGCCGACGGCGGCGGCGGCTCCAGCGTGACCAGGTCGTACTGCTGCGGGCTCTGCAGCAACTCGCGCCGGCCGTCGCGCAGCCGGATCTCCACGCGCGGGTCGGTGGCAACGCCGAAATTCCCCTTGAAGCTGGGCACCGCGCGCGCGACCGGCGGCAACAGCTCCGCCACCACGCGCCGCTCCAGCCCCGGCCACGCCAGCGTCGCGCCCGCCGTGATGCCGGTGCCCAGCCCGATCACCAGCGCCGACTTCGGCGTGCCGTTGTGCACGATCAACGGCAGCAGCGCCTGCAGCCGCATATAGCGCTGCGAGGTCATGGCATCGCCGGAATTGGACACGCCCTGGATGTAGAGGCGCCGGAAACGGTTGGTGGCGGAGCTTTGCTCGACCACCGCCACGGTGGCGCCGCGCCCTTCCTCGTAGAACACCAGTTCGCCGCCACGCGCCCGCGCCAGCAGCGTGGCGAGCCGGTCGGGCGGCGCCAGCGCGGCGGCGATCACCGCGAGCACGCCCAGCATCGGCACCGCCCAGCGCGCCGCGGGCCGCACCCCGCTGCCCAGCGCCACCGCCACCACGCCAACCACCGCCGCCGCGACCGCCAGCAGCGACAGCGTGCGCACCAGGCCCAGGTACGGCACCAGCACGAAGCCGGCCAGCGCCGTGCCGGCGATGCCGCCGAGCGTGTTGAGCGCGATCACGCTGCCCACGCCCGCGCCGATGCGCCGGCTGTCGACACTGACGCGCAGCACGAACGGAAACGCCGCGCCCAGCAGCAGCGTCGGCACGAACACCACCGTCAGCGCGGCCAGCGCAAAGCGCGCGCAGGCCGCCAGCAGCGGGCTGGCGGTCAGCGCCTGCACCCACGCCGACAGGCTGCCCTGTGCGCGCAGCAGCCATTCGCCCAGCAGCACGAATTCCAGCAAAGCCACCAGCCCGGCCGCCGCCACCAGCAGCCCGAACGCGCCCCACGGGTCGCGCACGCGGTCGGCATGGCGCGCGGCCAGCGCGCTGCCGATGGCGAGCCCGGCCAGGTAGGTGGCCAGCACCACGGTGAAAGCGAAGGTGCGCGTGCTGAGGAACTGCACGATGGCCTGCGACCAGACCACCTCGTAGCCCAGTGCGATGCCGCCGGCGGCGGCGTAAAGCAGCAGCGCGAGCCGGCCGTTGGCGACGTCGCCGGCGGCAGCCGCGGCACGTGCCATGCCGGGCGCGCCTGCAACGGGCGCGGTCCGCGTGCGCGCGGACAGCCACCAGGCCGCCAGTGCCGCGACGCCGTTGAGCGCGCCCGCCGCGATGGCACTGCCGAGGATGCCAAGCCCGGGCACCAGCACAAAGCCCGCCAGCAGCGTGCCGGCGATCGCGCCGGCGGTGTTGGCGGCATAGAGCCGCCCGCCGTGGGTGCCAACGCGGTCCGGGCGCGACCCCAGCACGCGCATCAGCACCGGCAGCGTGCCGCCCATCGCGGCGGCCGGCAGGATCACCAGCAGGAACGGCAACGCCCACGCCAGCAGGCCCACCCGGCTCTCCAGCCAGGCAAACGGCGCGGCGGCCCGCGCCAGGGCCAGCGTCGCGCCGACGCCCAGCACCAGCACCGCGATTTCCAGCCACGCGTACAGCCGCAGCGGATCGCCGTGGCGGTCGGCGAGGCGGCCGAAGACCCAGCCGCCCAAGGCCAGGCCGCCGAAGAACGCGCTCACGGCGGTGGTGACGGCGTGCACCTCGACGCCCACCACCAGCGCAAGCTGCCTGATCCAGAGCACCTGGAACACCAGCCCCGCGCTGCCCGAGGCAAAAAGCAGCAGGGCAGGCACCAGCGCGGCGCCATGCCATGCCAGCCGATCCTGCCCCGCCTGCGCGGCCCGGGCTTCATGCCCGTTGGTGGCCGTCGCGTACCGCACCTTATCCTTGCCGGAGCTTGCGCCGGCGCGCGCTTCTACCATGGTGCGATCCCTGTGGAATGGGCCAGCCAGCCCCTGCAGCGGGAGCCGGCTGGCCGGTCATGCCGGAGGCTACTTGGCGCCGGCCGCGCCCTTGTCGAGCGACGACATCACCGCCTCGGTCATCTGGTCGATGGTGAAGCTCGCGGGGCGCTGGCTGGGCGGGTAGTCCTTGAAGGACTGCAGGAACGGCGCAACGCGGGAAGACGCATAACTGATCATGTACGCGTTCTTCGCGGTCCAGTCGTAATACTGGTCGGAGACGACATCCGCCCGCTCATACGGATCCATGCGCAGGTTGAATGCCTTGGGCACGCGCAGGCAGGTGAACGGGTTGGCCCAGACCTGGAAGCCCCCCGGCTGGCGCTGCTCGCAGAACACGAACTTCCAGTCGTTGTGGCGCATGGCCACCAGCACGCCGTCATCGTTGAAGTAGTAGAAGTCCTGGCGCGGCCCGGTATTGCTCTGCCCGGTCAGGTACGGCAGGAAGTTGTAGCCGTCGAGATGCACCTTGAACGATTTGCCGCCGATGCTGGTGCCCTTGAGCAGGCGATCCTTGATATCGGTATCGCCGGCCGCGGCCAGCAGCGTCGGGAACCAGTCGAGCCCGGAGATCATCGTGGTGGACACCGTATTGGGCTTGATCCGGCCCGGCCAGCGGATGATCGCCGGCACCCGGAACGCGCCTTCCCAGTTGGTGTCCTTTTCGCTGCGGAACGGCGTGGTCGCGGCATCGGGCCAGCTGAACTGGTTGGGGCCGTTGTCGGTGCTGTAGATCACGATGGTGTTGTCGGCCACCTTCAGGTCGTCGAGCGCCTTGAGCAGCTTGCCGACGTGGCCGTCGTGCTCGAGCATGCCGTCGGCATACTCGTTGCCGGGCATGCCGCTCTGCCCCCGCATGGATTCGCGCACGTGGGTGAACATGTGCATGCGCGTGGTATTCATCCACACGAAGAACGGCTTGTCGGCCTTCACCTGCTTGTCCATGAAGCCGATCGCCGCCGCCGTGGTCTCGTCGTCGATGGTCTCCATGCGTTTGCGGTTCAGCGGCCCGGTGTCCTGGACCTTGCCGTCGGCAAAGGAGTGAATCACGCCGCGCGGGGCGTTGGCCTTGACCCAGGCCTGGTCGTTCTTCGGGTAGTACGGACGCTCCGGCTCCTCTTCCGCGTTCAGGTGATAGAGGTTGCCGAAGAACTCGTCGAAGCCGTGCGCGGTGGGCAGGTACTCGTTGCGGTCGCCGAGGTGGTTCTTGCCGAACTGGCCGGTGGCATAGCCAAGCGGCTTCAGCGCCTGGGCAATGGTCACGTTTTGCGCCTGCAGGCCCACCGGCGCACCCGGCACGCCGACCTTGAGCAGGCCGGTGCGCAGCCCCACTTCGCCGGTGATGAAGGTGGAACGCCCCGCGGTGCAGCTGTTCTCGCCGTAGTAGTCGGTGAAGAGCATCCCTTCCTGCGCGATGCGGTCGATGTTCGGGGTGCGGTAGCCCACCACGCCGTGGCTGTAGGCGCTGATGTTGGTCTGGCCGACGTCATCGCCAAAAATGACCAGGATGTTGGGCTTCTTGCTGGACGCCGCCGGCGCCGCCAGCGCGGGCGCGGATGCCGCCGCAACTGGTGCACTGGTCGCGACCGGTGGATTTTCCCGGGCAGGTGCCGGTGCGGCCGCTGCCGGCCCCTGCGCCGGGGCAGGCGCCTGCGCCGCCGGCTGCTGCGCCTTGGGCGGGGTTTCCTTCTTGTCGCAGCCTGCCAGCGCGACCACCACGGCGCCCACGGCCAGCATCGCCAGCCTGGAACTCCGCCCTCTGACTATGCGTTCTTCAACTCTGTGCATGTCCCGCCTCCGCTCATTGACCCGTTACGGTCGGTTTGCTGCTGATACGTGTGGTCATGGCTTGCCGGCCGGATAGACCTGCTGCCAGTCCCGCTTCATGCTCACCACCGTCCAGCCCTTGGCGCGGGCCGCGTCAAGGGCCTTGTCGAGCTTGCCGACCTTGGACTGGCGGTCATAGGCGAACTCGCGCTCGGCATCGTCGTGATGCACCAGCACGGCCAGGCGCGGGCCGTCGCCGCCCGTGGTGTATTCCAGCATCTGCAGGTCGCCGTCGGAGTTGCCCACGGCGAGGATGGGCCGGCGGCCGATATGGCGGTAGATGCCGACCGGCTTGCCCGGCCCGTCATCGATGAAATCCAGCTTGGGGTCGCGCACCAGCACCGGCTTGCCGTCGCGCACCTGGTAGCGCACCGCCTGCGAGGAGCCGATCACCTGTTCGGGCGGGATGCCGTAGATGGCCTGGCTCCACGGCCGCATGAAATCGATGGTGCCGCCCGAGACGATGTAGGTCTTGAAGCCGTTGGCGCGCAGGTAGGACAGCAGTTCCAGCTGCGGCTGGTACACCAGTTCGGTGTAGGGCCGGTTGAACCTGGGATGCCGCGCCTTCGCCAGCCAGTCGCGGATGGTGCGGTCGTACTCGTCCACGGTCATGCCGCTGTTGGCCTTGGCAACCAGCGCGGCCAGCGCCTTTTCGTTGCGCATCAGGCCTTGCATGTCGTTGGCCATCAGCGCCTTGAAGGCCGGGTTGCTGCGCCACTCCGGATGCTGTGGCGCCGCGGCGCGGATCTGGTCGAGCAGGAAGAAGAACTGGAAGTACAGCGGCTGCTCGCTCCACAGCGTGCCGTCGTTGTCGAACACGGCGACGCGCTCCTCGGGCGGCACGAAGCCGGGCGAACCCGGCCGCGTCACGTCGGCGACGAATTTCAGCAGCGCCTGCCGGGCCGCACCGTCGCGCCACGACGGCAGCGCCGTGGCCGCGGTCTGCACCGACTGCGCGGCCTCATCCTGCGCGGCAGGCGCGGTGGCGGAGGTCGAGCAGCCGGCCAGCGCCAGGCCGGCCAGCGCCAGCGCGGCGATAGCCTTGCGCGTGTGGCTGGCAAGGATTGCGGGGGGCGCTGCCATGGTCATATTGCTCGCTCCTGACGCGTGTTGTCCTGCCGGAAAGAATCGTGGTCCACGCGCATCGTCAGCGCGCTGCCGGGTTGGCGGGTCCGGCCATCGCCACCGGCGGCCGCCGCTGCATTTCCGCCCAGCGGCCTTCATCCATCACCAGCCGGAAGCCGAGGTGCGACATGCTGTTGAAGGGGTCGGTGCCGCGCCGGGCGCTGGGGCGGTAGCTCAGGCAAAAGTCCTCGTTGCACAGGAACGAGCCGCCGCGCGTGACGCGCTTGGGCGCGTTGACCGGCACGCCGGGTTCGGACGGGTCCCAGGACACCAGCGGGCCCATCGGGTTTTCAATCGGCTGCGCCTTGCCGGCTTCGCGCCGGAACTGGTCGGCGCGGTACCAGTCCGCCACCCACTGCCAGGCATTGCCGGTCATGTCGGCGAGGCCATAGCCGTTGGGCGGGAAGGTGCCGACCGGGCTGGTGCCAAGCGCCCCGCCCGCCTTGGGGCTGACCACCGGGAACGGCTGGTTCTGCTGGCCCTGCCAGACGTTGGCCATCTGCCTGCCATCGGGGGCGAACTGCTCGCCCCAGGCATAGGTTGCCTGCTCCAGTCCGCCGCGCGCGGCGAACTCCCATTCCGCCTCGGTCGGCAGCCGCTTGCCGGCCCACCTGGCATAGGCCTGTGCGTCTTCGTACGAGACCTGCACCACCGGGTGGTTGTCCTTGCCCTCGATCGAGCTGCCGGGGCCGGCCGGATGGCGCCAGTCGGCGCCGGGCACATAGCGCCACCAGCGCGAGTAATCCTGCAGCGGCACCGGCCGCGGCGTGCCGACGAAGACCATGCCGCCCGCGACCATGGCGCTGTCGGGCGGGCGCGGCGTGCCGGGCGGCAGCTGCACGCGCAGCGTTTCCCAGTCGGGCACGCGCTCGGCAGTGGTGACATAACCGGTAGCCTCGACGAACTTGCGGAATTCCGCGTTGGTGACGTGGTGCCGGTCCATCCAGAACGCTTGCACGCGCACCTTGTGCGCCGGCTTTTCATTGGGCTGCGCCATCTTGCTGTCGCTGCCCATCAGGAATTCGCCGCCCGGCACGCGCACCATGCCGGCGGGACCGTTCTTGCCATCGCCGACGACGATAGCCGGCGCCGCCGGCGTACGGCCCTTCAGATACCAGTAGCTGCCGCCCAGGCCGGCGGCCAGCCCGGCACCCAGCAGGGCCAGCAGCCACACCCGCCTTGCGCCGCGCCATGCTGACACCCGTGCCGCCGAGCCGGAACGCCCCGCACCTGCGTCGGGATTGCCACCTTCACGTTGTCCGCTCATTCCATTGTCTCTGCAAAAACCGCTCTGATTCAGCGCAAACAATGATGTCAGATGGCTTCTTCAATCAGAAGTCAGCTTTTTATGATTTCAGCGCGCAGTGAATTAAGCTTTTTCGCAGCTGCAGCGCCTCAGCGCCAGGCGCTGCCCACCTGGATATAGAACGCGTTCTGGCCCTTGCTGTGGGCCACATCCAGGCCGATCGACACCCCCAGCTTGCGCGCGATCATGTAGCGAAAGCCCGCGCCGACGCTGTAGATGGTCGAAGCATCCGAAAAATCGTGCCAGCGCCCATAGGCCTTGCCGACACCGGTAAAGCCCAGCAGCGACCAGCGCGGGGTCACGTCCCAGCGCAATTCCATTTCCGCCACGAGTGCATTGCGGTCCTGGTAGCGCCCCTTCTGCACGCCGCGCAGGTCGACGAACGGCCGCGCATAGAACGGCACGTCGCCGCTGGAAAAGCGCGTATCGGCGCGCAGGCCGAGGATCACGGTGCGCGCCAGCGGCAGCCAGGTAAAGCCGCGTGCGTTGTACATGTTGAACGACTGGGTACTGCCGAAGCCGCCGCGCGCGAACTGCGCCTCGAGTTCGGCATAGCTGCCGCGGCTGGGGTAGAAGATGTTGTCGCGCGAGTCGTAGTCGATCACCAGGCCGGCCTTGCCGATACGCTGGGTCCGGTCGAAGCTGCCGAGCTCGCCGGCATCGCCAAACTTGAAGGTTGCGGTCGAATCGAAATACACATAGCGCGGGCCCACGTACCAGCGGGTGTCGGCGATGCGCACCAGCAGCTGCTGCACCAGGAACACCCCGCGCAGCTCATAGGCACGCGGCTGGTTGCGCAAGCCGTAGTAGTCGAGGTTGGCATCGACCTTGGCCAGTGCGCCGAGATAGCGGTAGCGGTCGCCGTCCCAGGTGTGGAAATGGGCGACGCCGGCGCCCCAGGTGCCATTCTCGGTATACGCGCCGCCGATGCCGGTGATGTTGGGCGGCGCCGGCCCCTTGCCGCTGGCCCTGGCGCTGGCGGCCGCGTCGGCCATCGATTGCGAGAAGAACATCAGCCCGAGGCCGGCGCCGTAGCCGACCGCCGGTTCCGTGATGATGGTGGGGACCGGCAGCGCGCCCTTGTGGTTGAGCAGAAAGTCGCTCATGTCCAGCGCGCCGTCTTCCGGATCGAAGAACGACAGCGGCTTCTTTTCGCCCGCCGCGTCGGCCTGCGCCCATGCCCCGCCGCACCAGCACACCGCCAGTGCGGACAACAGCGCGGCAAGGCGTCTTGTCATGGCGGGACGAATCATCGGCATGCGTCGTGCCTTGGCGTCGCCGCTCGCGCTAAAGCGGGAACTGGATATTCAGCCCCATGAACACCTGGAACTTGGGTACGCCACTGCCATCATGCTTCAGCGTCCACTGGGGTTCGGCGAACAGGTTGTAGGTGTCCTTGCCGATCTTCCAGATCTTGCCGGCGCCAACGCCGACCGGGATGTAATAGCTGCCACGCCTGAGATCGAAATTCCAGGTCGCGCTGCTGCGCAGGTACCAGCCCTGTGGCAGGTTGTAGATCACGAACGGCTGCGCGCTCAGGTTATCTTGCGTGGGGCGGTCGCCCGCTCCGGCAAAGGAATGCTGCCAGGTCACCAGGCCACCCAGCAGGCCCCATTGCTGCGGCGAGATGCCCACCGCCGCCAGGCCGGCCTGCCACTTGCCGGTGCCGGTCTGGTCGCGCGAAGCGGTGGGAATGGTCAGCTGTGGGCCGATGCCCCACTCCATGCCCAGCCCTTTCACCAGCACCAGGTTGAACAGGTTCAGGTCGCCCAGCCCGGTCTTGCTGCCCTCGGGCGCAACGCCGGGCGTGGTGACCACCGGCAGGGTGAAGCGGACGATCTGCGGCAGCCCGAACAGCTTGTGCGGCACGGTGCCGCGCAGCAGCACGCTATTGCCGTCCTCGTCGCCCAGCCCGTAATAACGCCCCACGTACTGGTCCTGCAGGTTCAGGGTAATGGTCGGGCTCAGCGGATTGTTCGACGCATTCATGTCGTCGCTCGACGGGCCGGCGGCGAAGGCAAACACCGGCGCCACCGCCGCCACGCACACTGCAACACACCTGGACTTCTGCATGAACACATTTACCCCCGGAGGCCGCGTTCAATGAAATCGCTACCATCGCCGCTCAAAAATGGCGAGAGCATCATGGCAGAGCGGCTTCGGCCTTGTGAAGTAAATATTTGCGATGGCGTAATGAAAGTTTTTGCGTGTTTTCGCCCCAACAGTGAAGCGGGGGTTTGCTGCTAGTATGCAATGTCGAAGAACCGGCGCGGGCACCGCCCGCACGCGCTGCCAGGCCTGTCCTACCTGTTGATGCCCATGCCAAAGACTTTCGCACAACGGCTTGCCATGACTGCCCCGCTGCTGCTTGCCTGCGCCGGCGCCCACGCCACCGAAGGCGCGCTCGGGCGTCCCGTCACCGGCACCAGCGTGGTCCCCAATGCGGGGGTGGTGTCGCCCGAGCCGGCGCTGATCGTCAATGTCGGCGAGATCTACCTCGACGGCTCGATCGGCGGCAGCCGCACCGTGCCGATCGCAGGCAAGGCCTCGGCCGGCATCGACGGCAAGATCGCCTTCACCCTGGCCACGGTGATGAAAGTGTGGGACACCGACACCGGCGCCTGGAACTTCGCCTCCAGCTTTACCCTGCCCTATGTGTGGACCAAGGTCACGGCCAACCTTGCCGTCGGCGGCCGCGGCGCCAGCACCCAGGACACCGCCTCGAACCTGTTCGACATCTCGTTCGCGCCGGTCATCGCGGGCTACCATTTTTCCAGGACCGAACACGTGGCGCTGAGCCTGAACGTGTGGGCGCCGACCGGCAAGTACGATCCCAACGCGCTGGCCAATCCCAGCCTGAACAACTGGACTTTCATTCCGCAGGTGGCCTACACCAGGCTGTTCCCTGAACACGGGCTCGAGTTCGACGCCGTTGCCGGCATCCAGTTCTACACCCGCAACCACGCCACCGACTACCAGAACGCGCCGCTGTTCACCCTCGACACGATGCTGCTCAAGCGCTTTGCCAACGGCGCCGGCGTGGGCCTGATCGCCGGCACGACGCAGCAGCTGGGCGACGACAGCGGGCCGCTGGCGGACCGCCTGAACGGCTTCCGCGGCCACGACTGGGCGGTGGGCCCGATCGTCACCTACGACACCAAGGTCGGCGCCAAAAGCCTGCTGTCGCTGGGCCTGCGCTGGGTGCCCTCGGTGGCGAGCAAGAACCGGCTGAAGAGTACCAACACCTTTATGGGCACGGCGACCCTGGTGTTCTGAAGGCATCACGCGTCAACTTGAGATACCCACGAGTCAGCGTCCGCGTTGATCAAGCGCAAGCTCCAATTCCTTTCCTGCCTGCAAACTGGCGCCCATGACGACGTTGCCCTCTTCTTCCACCGCTTCCACCGCTTCCCCCGCTTCCACCGCCACCCCCGATTCCGCCGACACCAGCCAGCCCGCCTTCGCCGCCCCCGCCGCGCCGCCACGCCGCCGGGCACTGGTGCCGCGCGGCCGCTTCGCCTTTGTCACCGGCATCCTCAGCTGGACCCTGCTGATCGCCAGCACTCTGTTCTGGTGCGCGCTGCTGTTTCCGCTGGCGCTGCTGAAGCTGGCGCTGCCGTTCGCCGCGGCCAGGCGTCGCATCGACCCGCTGCTCAATGGCATCGCCACCGCCTGGATCTCCGGCAACGCCGGCTGGTTCGCGTGGATCCAGCGCGAGCCCTGGGACATCCGGGGCCACCAGGAGCTGCGCTATGCCGACTGGTACCTGGTCAACTGCAACCACCAGTCGTGGGCCGATATCTTCGTGCTGCAGCGGGCGCTGAACCGCCGCATCCCGCTGCTGAAGTTCTTCCTGAAGCAGCAGCTGATCTATGTGCCGGTGATCGGCCTGGCCTGGTGGGCGCTGGGCTTCCCGTTCATGAAGCGCCACGGCAAGGCCGAGCTGCGCCGCAATCCGGCCTTGCGGCGCCAGGACCAGGAAACCGCCCGGCGCGCCTGCGCCAAGTTCTCGCTGGTGCCGACCAGCGTGATGGTGTTTGCCGAAGGCACGCGCTTTACCGCGGCCAAGCACGCCGCGCAGGCTTCCCCCTACCGCCACCTGCTCAAGCCCAAGGCCGGCGGGCTGGCGGTGGCGCTGAACGCGATGGGCGACAAGTTCCGCTCGCTGATCGATGTCACCATCGTCTACCCGCAAGGCGCGCCGGGCTTCTGGGACCTGGCCTGCGGGCGGGCGGGCCCGGTGCTGGTGCGCATGCGCCAGCTGCCGGTGCCGCCGTCCTTCTGCAACGCCGACTACGGCAGCGACAAGGCCTTCCGCACCGAATTTCACCACTGGCTGGCACGCCAATGGGAGGCCAAGGATGCGGAGATCGACGCGCTGACGCCGCCGCGCCGGGGCTGAGCCGGGGCTAGCCCGGCAACCGCTCGACGGCGCGCTTGCCCTGCGCCACCGCCGCCGTCAGCGAAGGGCTGCCGGCGTTGTCGCTGTTGGCGATGCTGATGTTGCCGACGCCGGCCAGCCCGGGCCACGCCGCCTCGGGCGCCACGTTCTCGCCGGCCAGGCTGTCGGGCATGTAGCTGTAGCCGTGCGCCCAGCGGTTGACGGTGATGCCGCGGATCACGTCCTTCGAGGCAAAGCCCTGGTGCCCCAGCATGCGGTCGAGCTGCGCGCGGATGTCGCGCTCCATCGCATCGAAGGGCGTGCCCAGCAGCAAGGCGCGGCCGGCGCGGAAGCGGTCGCGCGCGGGCATGCCGCTGTCGGGCACGGTCGGCACATAGAGCATGTGCAGCACCGCCGGGTCGGAGGGTTCCCGGCCCGCGGGCGGCTCCAGCCAGAGATCGGTGTAGGGCATGGCGGGCGCATGGATGCGGCGCGTGCGCAGCGCGGCAAACGCCTGCCATTGGTCCAGCGCCACCTTGGTATAGACCAGCGGCGCCTTGGCCTCGTTGTGCAGCATGGCCTTCTGCTGCGCCGGCAGCGACGGCAGCAGGTACGGGATCATCATGTTGTAGCCGGCCAGCACCACGTGGCGCGCCTCGACCCGATGCAGGTTGCCGCTGAAGCCATAGGTGACGCGCGTGATCGGGCCGTCGGGCTCGACCGCGATCGCGGTGCTGTTCAGGCGCAGGCGCACCGGGTCGCCTTCGCGATCCAGGCGGCCGTAGTCGAACGCTGCCGATACCACCTGCGCCGGCGCGGCCATGCGCGCCACGCCCGGGATCAGGCTTTGCACCAGCAGCCGCGCCAGCGAGGCATTGCCATCGGCAAACCACAGCCGCGAACCGGGCGACTTGCCCAGCCGCGCATTGCCCGCCGGCGCCGGCATGTTGGCGCCGGCGGGCAGGCCGATGGCGATGGCGTCGGCCACCGAGATGCCGTCGGCATCGAGCGCGTAGGCATCGAGACTGCGGCTGCGCAGGAAGCGCTGCCCGGCCAGGCCGATGCCGGCCCTGTCGCGCAGGAAGGCGGCGTAGCGCATGGTGCGCAGCGCCGCGCTGCGTTCGGCGCCCGACAGCGCCGGCAGGTAATCGGTGGTGCCGGCGGCGAGCCGCGCCAGCGCGGCGCGGTCCGCCGCGGGCAACGGCGCGCGGTCCAGAAAGCGCGACAGCGCCGCCGCGTCCGGGCCGCCCGCGCGCGCGCCGCTGCGCGCGTCGATCGCTTCGCCGAAGGGGTCGCCCGCCACCCACTGGTCGCGCCCGAAGTGCTCGGCATCGAAGAACACCGCGCGGCCCATGCCGAGCGCGGCATACGGGTCCGCGGACGCGGCGGGCGGCCGCGCGGCATCGAGCCCGAGCCCGGCCAGCAGCTCGCGCACCGCGGCGTCGCCGGCCGCGCTTGCCGGCATCTCGGCGCTGCCGCCATAGGTCACCAGCCGCTTGCCGCGCACCGTGAACTCGTTGCGCTTGGCGTGGCCGCCGAAATCGTCGTGGTTGTCCAGGATCAGGATGCGGCGGTTGGCGCCGAAGCGGCGGCGGTAGAACCACGCCGCCGCCAGGCCGCTGAGGCCGCCGCCCACCACCACCAGGTCGAAGGCCTCGCGCGCCAGCACCGCGGGATATTTCGCGCCTTCGCGCGCCAGGCTGTGGGCCAGCGTGTAGGTGCCGGCATGGTTGCCGCGCAGCCCGGTCAGCGCCGGCGGGTACGCAGCGGCCGGCGCGCCCGCGCGCGTCTGCGCGTGCAGCAGCTGCGCTGGCGCCAGGCCCGCGGCAATGGCCAGCGCGGTGCCATTGAGGAAGTCTCTTCGGGTGATCGTCATCGGCGGCTCATGGTTGGGCGTCGGCCTGGCGCTGCGCGGCCAGCGCCCGGCGCCGCGCGGCTACGTCGGCCTCTGCCACGGGCGTGGCGCGGTTGCCCCAGCTGCCCCGGATAAAGGTCAGCACGTTGGCCAGCTCCTGGTCGTCCAGGGTCCAGCCATAGCCAGGCATGTGGTAGTCCGACGGCGCGGTCCCAACCCGTGCAGTCACGGCGCCGTCGAGCAGCAGGTTGACCAGCGATGCCGGATCCGGATCGGCCACGGTCGGGTTGCCGGCCAGCGGCGGGAATACCCTGGCGAAGCCCTTGCCGTCGGCACCATGGCAAGGCATGCAGAACACCGCGTACTGGCGCGCGCCGGGCAGGTCGAAGCGGCCCTGCCGCAGCTGCTGCGCGGTGGCGGGATCGTGCCGGAACGGCTTGTCTTCGCCGCGCGCGCCCGGCAGGGACTTGAGGTAGGCGGCAACCGCGTCGAGGTCGGCCGGGCTCATGTACTGGGTGGCGGTGGAAACCACCGTGGACATCGGCCCGAACGAGGTCGCGTGCGCATTGCGCCCGGTGCGCAGGAATTCGGCGATGTCCGCGCGCGACCAGGCGCCCAGCCCGGTGAGCTGGTCGCCGGTCAGGTTGGTGGCGGACCATCCCTCCACGCTGGCCCCGGACAGGAAATGCCGGCTGCGCTCATCCAGGCCCTTCTCGGCGAACAGCGTGCCGCGCGGCGTATGGCAGGCGCCGCAATGCGCCACCGCCTGCACCAGGTAGGCGCCGCGGTTCCAGGCGGCGTCGCGCGACGGCTCGTTGCGGACCGGTTTGTCATCGAGAAACAGCACGTTCCACACCGCCAGCAGTCCGCGCATGCCGAACGGCCAGCGCATCTGCGGCGCGGGGTTGCGCTGCGCCACCGGCGCCACCTCGGCGCGCAGGTAGGCGTACAGGGCCGCCACGTCATCGCCCTGCATGCGCGCATACGACGGGTACGGCATGGCCGGATACAGGCGCTTGCCGTCGCGCGCCACGCCGTGACGCACGGCGCGGTCGAACTCGGCCAGCGTGTAGGCGCCGATGCCGGTGCCGGCATCGGGCGTGATATTGGTCGAATAGAGCGTGCCGACCGCGGTGCGGATCGGCAGCCCGCCGGCAAAGGGCTTGCCGCCCGCGCTGGTATGGCAGGCGGCGCAGTTGGCGATGCGGGCCAGGTAGCGGCCGCGCTCGACCTGCTGCGCGTCGCCGGCGGCCTGCGCCAGGCCGGCGGGCAGCAGCAGCGCCAGCGCCAGGCCGGCCAGGTTGCGCAACGCGCGGGACACAGCCAGGCCCGGCCCGTGAACAGGGAAGCGCATGGGTGCGGTCAGGTCATGCCGCCGACACGGCCCAGTTGGCCGCCAGCACCAGGCAGGCCACCAGTGCGGCGGCGACGGCCACGCCGGTCGCGATCAGCGGCACCGGGCGCAGGTTGTCCAGGTCGCGCTGGTGCTCGCTGCCCTGGCGCAGGCCAAAGAAGCCCCACAGCACGGTCCGCAACAGCCTCAACGGGTTCATGGCATCTCCTGGCACAACGGCAACGGGTATCGGGTTGAGAGGCCGATTATGGTCCGGCGCCGCCCGCCATACCAGCATCAGATAACTGGAAAAATTACGTATCAGTTGGTTGCGCCCGGGCGATAATCCCCTGACCGACGCCGCCCTGCCCCCACCATGAAACGGTACGAAGCCCTGGCCGAAACCCTGGCCGCCGACATCCGCAACGGCAGCCTGCCCCCGGGCACGCGCCTGCCGTCGATCCGCAAGACCGTGGCCCAGTACGGCGTCAGCCCGTCGACCGCGTTCCAGGCCTATTACCGGCTGGAAGAGCGCGGGCTGGTGCGGGCGCGCGAGCGCTCCGGCTACTACGTGGCGGGCGCGGCGCGGCGCGAGCTGCCGCAGCCGCAGGCGCGCCCGTCGCGGCAGGTGTCGACGCAGGTGGACATCTCCAAGCTGGTGTTCGCCGTGCTCGAAGGCGCGCGCGACCGCGAACTGGTGCAGTTCGGCTCGGCCTTTCCGTCGCCCGAGCTGTTCCCGTGGGAGCGGCTGGGCAAGTCGCTGGCGCGTGCCGGCCGCGCGCTCGACCCGTGGTACTCGGTCAACGACCTGCCGCCCGGCAATGCCGCGCTGCGCCGCCAGATCGCGCTGCGCTACCTCGGCGCAGGCGCGCCGCAGCCGGCCGAAGACCTGGTCGTCACCAACGGCGCGCTCGAGGCGCTGAACCTGTGCCTGATGGCGGTGACGCAGCCGGGCGACGTGGTCGCGATCGAATCGCCCGGCTTCTATGCCTCGCTGCAAGCGCTGGAGCGGCTGCGGCTCAAGGCCGTCGAGATCCCGGTCGACCCCGCCGAAGGCATCGACCTGGGCGCGCTCGACACGGCGCTGTCGCGCCACCCGGTCAAGGCGTGCTGGTTCATGACGCAGTTCCAGAATCCGCTCGGCGCCAGCATGTCGGAGGACAAGAAGAAGGCGCTGGTGGCCTTGCTCGCGCGCCACCAGGTGCCGCTGATCGAGGACGACGTCTATGGCGAGCTCTACTTCGGCAACCGCTGCCCGCTGCCGGCCAAGGCCTTCGATACGCAAGGGCTGGTGATGCATTGCAGCTCCTTCTCCAAGACCCTGGCGCCGGGCTTCCGCATCGGCTGGGTCGCGCCGGGCCGCTTTGGCGAGGCGATCCAGCGGCTCAAGCTGATGACCACGCTGTCGGCCGGCGTGCCCGCGCAGGTGGCGCTGGCCGAATACCTGCAGCATGGCGGCTACGACAAGCACCTGCGCAAGCTGCGCCACGTGCTGGAGATGCAGCAGGGCCGCATGATCGATGCGATCGGCCGGCATTTTCCGGAACAGGTGCGGGTGTCGCGGCCCGAGGGCGGGTATTTCCTGTGGGTGGAGTTCGCGGCCGGCTTCGATGCACTGGCCTTGCACCATGCCGCGCTGGAAGCCGGTATCGGCATCGCGCCGGGGCCGATTTTTTCGGCGCGGCAAGGCTACCGCAACTGCATCCGGCTCAACTATGGCCACCTGTGGAACGACGAGGCAGAGACCGCGGTGGCCACGCTGGGGCGGCTCATCGCGCAGCAGCCGGCCGGCTAGCGCGCGCCGCGATGGCGGCGCAGCGCCCACTCCAGCGCCTCGAACGCGGCCTGCACCGCCAGCGCCAGCACCGCGGCCGGGATCGCGCCGGCGAGCAGCAGCGTGGTGTCGTTCAGCGCCAGCCCGGTGGCGATGCGCTCGCCGAAACCGCCCGCACCGACGAACGCCGCAATGGTGGCCGTGCCCACGCTGATGATGGCCGCGGTCTTGACGCCGGCCAGCAGCACCGGCAACGCCAGCGGCAGTTCGACGTAGCGCAGTACCTGGCCGCCGCGCAACCCGAGCGCGCGGGCTGCGTCGCGCATGCCCGCTGGCACCTGCTCCAGTCCGGTGGCGGTGTTGCGCACGATCGGCAGCAACGCATACAGGAACAGTGCCACCAGCGCGGGCCACACGCCGATGCGGCCCAGCAGCGGAATCAGCATCGCCAGCAGGGCCAGCGACGGCACGGTCTGCAGCACGCTGACGGCACCCAGCACCACCTGGCCGGTGCGCCGGCGGCGCGCGGCCAGGATGCCCAGCGGCACGCCGGCCAGCGTGGCCGCGCCGACCGCGCCGGCGACCAGGCCGACATGGCGCCGCGCCAGCCGGTTGGTATCGGGCCCCAGCAGTGCGCCGAGCAGGCCGCGACCGCTGGTGCCGGCCGCAGCGGCCTCGGATGCCGGCGCTGCGGCGGCTTCTGTGCCGGGGTACGAGCCCTGGGCCAGGAACTCTCGCGCGACGAGATCGAACGGCTTCCGGTCAATCTCCGCCGCGGCGTTCATCGCCACCATGTCGGCCGCGCTGATGCGGCCCGACAGGCGCTGCAGCGCCTGCCACGCCTGCGGGAAGCGCTGCGGCACATCCAGCCGGTACACCACCACGGCGTCATAGCGGGGGAAATAGCGGCGGTCATCTTCGAGCACGCGCAGCCGGTACTTGAGGATCTTGGCGTCGGTCGAATAAATGTCGATGGCATCCACCTGCCCTGCTGCCAGCGCCTCATAGGCAACGCCGTGGTCCAGCCCGACCGGCTGCTGCGGCAGGCCATAGCGGCTGGCAAGACCGGGCCAGCCGTCCGCCCGGCCGAGGAATTCATGCGACAGGCCCAGCCGCAGCCGTGGCTGCGCGGCCAGGTCGCTGAGCCGGCGCAGGTGGAGCGGGCGGGTATCGGAGACCGCCAGGGCGTAGGTGTTTTCGAAGCCGAGCGGGATCGTGGCGCCGAGCCCCAGCGGGGCCAGTGCCCGCTGGATGTCCTCCAGGCCGGCGCCAGGCGGCAGCTTCAGGATCTCGGCGGCGAGCGTGCCGGTGTACTCGGGATAGAGGTCGATGCTGCCGGCCTTGAGCGCCTCGAACACGATCGCGGTATTGCCCAGCCCCTGGTGGTGCTGCGCGGTGCCAGGCGGGCCCGCAGCCTGCGTCAGCAGTTCGCCGAGGACGTAGGACTCGGTAAAGCGCTTGGAGCCGACGCGCAGCGGGTCGGCCGCCTGCGCGGACTCCGCAATCATAAGTGCCGTTGTCAGCACCCAAAGTGCCACGCGCCACAGCGTGGGCCTTTCATGGTCATGCCAATTGCCGGGGAGCCAGGCAAACACATCCGTCCTTTTGGTGGGCCGGTGTGCGTCCGGCATCTCTACATCATAGCTGCGGCATAGCCTTATCCCGAAATAGTATTTGCCATTTGCATGATGGACACGTCAGAATCCAGATTACATATACATTGCCCACGCCAACCACCGCCCAATGGAAATCCGGCAACTGGAAGCCTTCGCCGCAGTCGTCACCACCGGTAGCGTCACCGCCGCCGGGCGACTGCTCGGCCGCTCGCAGCCGGCCATCACGCGGCTGATCCAGGAACTGGAGGCGGAACTCGGCTTCGCCCTGTTCACCCGCAGCGGCCCGCGCGTGAGCCCGACCGAGCAGGGTTTTTTGCTCTACGACGAGGTCGAGCAGACGCTGGCGGGCATGCAGCAGATCCGCACGCGCGCCGCGGCGCTGGCGCGCGGCGATGGCCGGCCGCTGCGCATTGCCGCCACCCCCGCACTGGCCGCGGGCCTGCTGCCGCCGGCGCTGGCGCTGGCGTTCGCGCGCGGGCTGTGCGCGCCGGCGCGCGTGGCGGTGCAGAGCCAGTCGCCCGAACAGGTGGTACACGCGGTGCTGACCGGCGCCGCCGACATCGGCCTGAACAGCCTGCCGCTGGAGCACCGCGGCGTGACCGTGCACTGGATCGGCCAGTCCGCCTGCGTGGCGGCGCTGCGTGCCGACGACCCGCTGGCGGCGCAGCCCGCCATCGCGCTGCACGACTGCCGCGGCCGCCGCCTGATCACCATGCACAACCCCTACCGGCTGCGCCGCCGCGTCGACCGCGCGCTGGCCGCCGCCGGCGTGCCGGCGGCGGGCGTGATCGACACCAACACCTCGATCAGCGCCCTGACCCTGGTGCGCTCGGGGCTGGGCGTCGCGCTGCTGGAGCCGGTGACCGCGCGCGGGCTGCCGCTGACCGATATCGCGGTACGGCCCATCGATGCCGATATCCCGTTCTTTTTCGGGGTGATCACGCCGCAGGCACGCCCTGCCAGCACCGCCGTGCTGGGGCTGGTGCAGGCGGTGGCCGACGCGGCTGCCGGCCTGCTGCCTGACCTGGTGCGGCGCGAGCCGGCCGAGCACGGCGCGCTGCTGCAATCGCTCTATGGCGACACCGGCGACACCGGCGCTGCCGAGGACCGCTCCACCCAAGATTACCGACTGACAAGCCATGACTGACCCCACCGTTGCGACCGTTCCCCCGCCCCCGGGCCTGGCCGCCCTCGAAGCCCGGCTGCGCCAGGACCTGTCCTGGCTGGAGCTGCCCGCCAAGGCCTGGACCATGCCGCGCAGCGTCGACGGGCAGGAGGTGCTGGACGTCGCCGTGATCGGCGGCGGCATGGCCGGCCTCGCGGCAAGCGCCACGCTGACCCACCTCGGTATGCGCGTGCGCGCCTTCGACCGCGCCCCGGCGGGCTATGAAGGCCCGTGGGCGACCACCGCGCGCATGGAGACGCTGCGCTCGCCCAAGCAGCTGACCGGCCCCGCGCTGGGCCTGCCGGCACTGACCTTCCGCGCCTGGTACGAGGCCCAGTTCGGCGAGGCCGCGTGGCAGGCGCTGGACAAGATCCCGCGCCTGCAATGGATGGATTACCTGCGCTGGTACCGCCAGGTGCTGGCGCTGGATATCCGCAACGAACACCAGGTCGAGCGGATCGTGCCGCGCCCCGACGGGCTGGTGGCGCTGTCGCTGCAGACCCCGGCCGGCGCGCTCACGGTGCTGGCGCGCCGCGTGGTGCTGGCCACCGGCCGCGACGGCCTCGGCGGCGCCTACTTGCCGCCGGTGGCCGCCGCGCTGCCACGTCACCTGTGGGCGCATTCGTCAGACGAGATGGACTACGCCGCGCTGCGCGGCAAGCGCGTGGGCGTGGTCGGGGCCGGCGCCTCGGCCATGGACAGCGCCGCGACCGCGCTGGAGGCCGGTGCCGCCAGCGTCGAGATGCTGATCCGCCGTGCCGACATTCCGCGCGTCAACAAGAGCAAGGGCGCCGGCAACCCGGGCCTGACCTTCGGCCACTACGGCCTGTCCGATGCCTGGAAATGGCGCCTGCGCCATTACATCAACAGCCAGCAGGTGCCGCCGCCGCGTGGCAGCACGCTGCGCGTGTCGCGCCATGCCAATGCGTACTTCAACCTGGGCGCCGCGCTGGAAGCGATCGAGGCGCAGGGCGACGTGCTGCGCGTGCGCACCCCGCAGGGCGAGTTCGAACTGGACTTCCTGATCTTCTCCACGGGCTTCCGCATCGCGCTGGAAACGCGCCCCGAGTTCGCCGCCTTCGCCGCGCATATCCGCTTCTGGCGCGACCGCCATGCGCCGCCCGCTGGCCAGGAAGACCGCGAGCTGTCCGATTCGCCCGATCTCGGCGAAGCCTTCGAATTCCAGGAGAAGACGCCCGGCGCCTGCCCCGGCCTGACGCGCATCCACTGCTTCTGCTATCCGGCGGCGCTGTCGCACGGCACCGTGTCCGGCGACATCCCGGCGATCAGCGACGGCGCGCGCCGGCTTGGCCAGGGCATTGCCGCGCGGCTGTACCAGGAAGACATCGAGCTGCACTACGCCGCGCTGCAGGCCTATGCCGAGCCCGAAGTCTTCGGCGACGAATGGGTGCCGGCGCCGCCGCCGGCGCTGCGCACCGCCAAGGCCTGAAGCCACCCCGACCCAACTCACGCAAGACCCCACCAGAGCCTCCGATGACCCAGCCCCCGACTTCCGCGGTCGACCTGATCGACCAGCTCACCGGCCTCGCGCCGGGCAGCGCCACCCACGCCCTGCGGCACCAGCGCGACAAGGTCGTGGCTGCCACCCAGGGCAGCTACGACGCTTTGTTCGACCCCGACCTGCCCGGCCTGTCGCTGGCGGAACGGCTGCTGGTGGCGCTGTACGCCGCCCGCCTGACGCCGTCGCCGGCACTGACCGCGCACTACCGGGGCCGGCTTGAACAGCTCGGCATCGATGCCAGCCAGGTCCGCGCCGCGGCCGAGGGCACGCCCGCGGACATCGCCGAGCCGCGCCTGCGCGCCATGCTCGAATTCACCCGCAAGCTGATCGAGAAACCGGTCGAGGGCGACCAGGCCGCGCTGCTGGCGCTGCCCGCCGCCGGACTGAGCACCCCGGCGGTGGTCACGCTGGCGCAGCTGGTCGCGTTCCTCTCCTACCAGGTGCGGCTGGTGGCCGGACTGGACGCACTGAAAGCCTTGAACGACAACGGAGCCCTGGCATGAGCGAAATCATCAAATCCCACGGCTTCACCAACGAAGTGCTCGACTGGAAGGCATGGCTGGACGTGGTCGACCTCGACCAGGCCACGCCGGAGCAGATCGCCGTGCTCGAGGAAAGCCACCCCAAGGCCAAGGTGCAGGACTACTACCGCTTCCTGGTCCACCAGCCCGAGATCCTGCGCCAGCGCTCGACCGCCTTCAACGCCATCATGTACGCGCCCGGCGGCATGCCGCGCGCCGAACGCGAGCTGTCGACCACGGTGGTGTCGCGCATCAACGGCTGCGTGTATTGCGCATCGGTGCATGCGCAGCGGTTCGAGCAACTGGCCAAGCGCAACGACGTGATCCGCCAGGTCTTCGACGATCCCTACACCGCCGGCACCACCGCGCGCGAACGGGCCATCGCCACGTTCTCGGCGGAACTGACCGGGCGGCCGGCCGAGGTCACAGCCGAACAGCTCAAGCCGCTGCGCGAGGCCGGTTTGAGCGATGGGGAGATCCTGGACCTGATCCACTCGATTGCCATCTTTGCGTGGGCGAACCGGTTGATGCTGAATCTTGGGGAGCCGGTGTTTCCGGATCAGGCCGGGGGCTGAGGGCCGAATGTTTGCTCTCCTCTCCCACTTCGCGGGAGAGGGGAGCGTGTGCCCCGATGGCATGCAAGCTGCGCTGTCGCAAGGGACAGCTCAGTTGCCGACGCCTTCGTAATGCACCGCCAGCCAGACCGTCGGCTGCCCTTCGTCAGTCCACGCCACGCGATGCCGGCATTGCGCGGGCAAGTGCAGCCAGTCGCCGGGCCGCATCACATGCCGGCCTTCTTTACCCTCGATCTCCAGCGCGGCACTGCCGCTGACCAGCAGCACCCACTCGGCTTGCGCGCTGTTGTACCAGAACCCTGCCGGACTGGCCTGCCCGTTGGAGACGATCCGCTCGATCTTCAGGCCAGGCCGCGCCAGCAGCGGCTGGAACACTTCCTCCGCCAGGTTCACCGGCACGTCGGCCAGCAAGCTTCCATGCTCGAGCGCCATCACCGCCTCCCGAAGGTAACGTTGCGTTATTCCGACGGCCCGGGCGCCAGCACGTCGCGCGCGCCGTTGCGGCCCATCGGCGACACCAGCCCGGCCGCTTCCATCTGCTCGATCAGCCGCGCCGCGCGGTTGTAGCCGATGCGCAGCTGGCGCTGCACCGCCGAGATCGACGCACGGCGGCTGGTCAGCACGAAGCTGGCGGCTTCGTCGTAGAGCGGGTCGGCCTCGCCGTCGCCGCCGCCATCACCGAACAGGTCGGCGCCGCCGGCCTCGGCCGGGTCGCCGGCAAGGATGGCGTCATCGTAGTCCGGCTCGCCGAACTGCTTCCAGTGCTCGACCACGCGGTGCACTTCGTCGTCGGCGACAAAGGCGCCATGCACCCGCTGCGGATAGCCGGTGCCCGGCGGCAGGAACAGCATGTCGCCCTGGCCGAGCAGGCTCTCGGCGCCCATCTGGTCGAGGATGGTGCGCGAGTCGATCTTGGACGAGACCTGGAACGCCACGCGCGTCGGGATATTGGCCTTGATCAGGCCCGTGATCACGTCGACCGAGGGACGCTGCGTGGCCAGGATCAGGTGGATGCCGGCGGCGCGCGCCTTCTGCGCCAGGCGCGCGATCAGTTCCTCGATCTTCTTGCCGGCGACCATCATCAGGTCGGCCAGCTCGTCGATCACCACCACGATCATCGGCAGGCGCGACAGCGGCTCGGGCGCGTCCGGCGTCAGCGAGAACGGGTTGGGCACCTTCTGCCCCGCGGCCTCGGCGGCGCGGATCTTCTGGTTGTAGCCGGCCAGGTTGCGCACGCCCAGCGCCGACATCAGCTTGTAGCGCTTTTCCATTTCGCCGACGCACCAGTTGAGCGCGTGCGCGGCCTGCTTCATGTCGGTGACCACCGGCGCCAGCAGGTGCGGGATGCCCTCGTAGACCGACAGCTCCAGCATCTTGGGGTCGATCATGATCAGGCGCACGTCTTCCGGCGTGGCCTTGTACAGCATCGACAGGATCATGGCGTTGACGGCCACCGACTTGCCCGAGCCGGTGGTGCCGGCCACCAGCAGGTGCGGCGCGCGCGCCAGGTCGGTCACGACGGGATTGCCGGTGATGTCCTTGCCCATCGCCAGCACCAGCCGCGAATGATGCGCCTGGAACGAGGCGGCATTGACGATCTCGGACAGCCGGATCATCTGCCGGCGCGCGTTGGGCAGCTCCAGCCCCATGCAGGTCTTGCCGGGAATGGTCTCGACCACGCGGATCGAGGTCACGCCCAGCGCGCGCGCCAGGTCCTTCATCAGTCCCACCACCTGCGCGCCGCGCACGCCCATGGCGGGCTCGACCTCGAAGCGGGTGATCACCGGGCCGGCGCCGGCGCCGACCACGGCGACCGGCACCTTGAACTCGGCCAGCCGCTGGGCAATCAGTTCGCCGGTTTCGCGCAGGCGTTCTTCCGACACCTGCTCGGCGCTGTCAACTTCGCTTTCCAGCAAGTCCGCCGGCGGCAGGCGGTAGTCGACCGCCGGGCGCGGCGGCGGTGGCGCCACTGGTGCGGGCGCCGGGGCGGCCGCAGGCTGCGTCGCGGCTGCCAGCGGCACGGTACGCCCGACCACGGCGGGCAGCACGATGCGGGGCTTGGCGGGGGGCGGCGACGGCAGGGTGGCTGCCGCGGCTCCGACAGGGGCCTGGGGTTCGGTGGCCGCGGCAGACTCGACGGCCTCGGCTGCTTCCACTGCTTCCACTGCTTCCACTGCTTCCACTGCATCGGCTGCATCGGCTGCATCGGCCAAGTCGATGGCCGGCAACGCCTCCGGCTCAACGGCTTCGCTGACCAGATCGTTGCCATCCATCAGGGTGCTTTCCGTGCCGGCGTCTTCGGCCGGGACCAGCGCCATGGCATCGGGCTCGGGCTCGCTGCCCTCCTCCATCGCGGAACTTGCCACGGCGTGGGCTACGGCGTCGGCGTCGTGATCCGGCGCGCTTGCTTCGGGTTCACGAGCGGTCTCGCCCGTGCTGTCCGGCACGTCGGCCAACAGGGCTTCGGCTTGCGCTTCGATGAGGGCTTCCGCCGCGACGTCAGCCAGCGGCGGTGTCGCAACCGGGTCGGGCTCTGCTGCGTTCGCCTCGATGGCCAGATCCGCGGCCGCTTCGGGCATGGCCACCGGCAAGGGGTCCGATGCCGGGTCAGCCGACTGCACTGTCGCGGACTTGCCCGCCAGGGCCTGCAACTCGGCGAGCAGGTCGAGCGCTTCCTGCCGCAGCGCGGCCAGCGATGGGGCATCGCCATCCAGCGCAAGGGGTTCGGCCGGGGCGGCGGTAACAGCGTCGTCGACCGGAACGGAAGCAGTGGCCGGCGCGGCCGGCACGATTTCCGGCCCTGGCGTCGGCTCTGTCTCGGGTACGGCGATTGCCTGCGCTGGTGCGACGACATCCCGTTCGGCACTGGCGGCCGCCTGCGCGGCGACAGCGATCTCGGCCGGAGCGGTGGCCGTGTCGGTGGCGGCGACGGCGGCGGCGGCGGTCGGCACTGCGGATGCGGCGGCGGGCTTCGCGGACGCTTCCGGCAGCGTCGTGATCGCCGAACGGACCAGCGGCTGCGGCTGGCGGAACGGGCTGCTGACCACGGTGCCGCGCAACGGCTGTGCCGGCCGCGGCGCGGGGGCCGGTGCGGGCACGGCAGCGGCGGCCGGCTTGCGTGCCGCAGGCTGGGCGGGACGCGTTGCCGGCGCGGCGGGAGCCGGCGCTGGCTGCGGGGCACGCACCGGCTTGTTCGCGCCCGGCGCGTCGGCATGATGCAGCCAGAGCTCGCCCGGCTGCGGCGGCGATTCACGGGTGCGGCGCGGCGGCTGCCAGGCGGGCTGGCGGCGCGCGGAGACGGCTTCAAAACTGCGATGGCGCGGCGCGGGCGCGGTCCAGCCGGCGTTGCCCGCCGCCGGTGCATCGCGGCGCTCGGCCTCGCGCAGCGGCTGGGTGGCGGCAAAGGTCACCGGCGCCTCCTCGGGCACCGCGGCGGGCGCGGCGGCGCGGCGCGGCTTGCGTGCGAACAGGCTGCGCCAGGTTTCGCCGAACACCATCGGCGCGGCCAGTGCCAGCACGCCCAGCATCAGCAGCAAGGCGCCGGTCCAGCCGAACAGGTTGCCGAAACCGCCGGCCAGCGCGCGGCCGGCGGCGCCGCCCGCGCCCGATTCGGGATCGTCTCCGCCGGTCAGCGCTTCCAGGCAGGCGCTCGCGCACAGCACCGCCAGCGTGCCCAGCCACACGCGCAGCGAGCCGGGCCCGGCCAGGCGGCGCTCGCCGGCCAGCCAGCGCGTCACCAGCCGCCACAGCAGCGGTACTATCCAGAAAGTCGAGAACCCGAACCAGCCCAAACCCATTATCGACATGCCATCTTCAAAACACCGGGCAGCGATTGTAGCGGTTATGACAGTCGGCGATTGAATCGGAAAGCGCAAATATTCGTAACGCGGCGCTTTATCAACGCCATTGCGCCACAATGCCAGGGCGAGCGCGGGCACATTCACGGCCACGCTGACTACCAGGCCATCACGCCGCCGCCTGGCGCAGCCGCGCCGCGCTACCATTCGGCAAACCCGGCCGCATCGCATGCCGGCGGCCCGCCGCCCTTCCCTTCTCCTCACGCTCCATGCCAATCCGTTACGCCAGGCTGCGCATCCTCGTCGTTGAAGACCATCCGTTCCAGCGCGCCGCCGCCGAGGGCCTGCTGCGCCATGTCGGCGTGCAGGCCCTGACCAGCGCGCACAACGGCATGCAGGCGGCCGAGCTGCTGGCGCGCGAGCCGTTCGACGTGGTGCTGTGCGATATCGAGATGCCGGGCTGCAATGGCCCCGAGCTGATCGCCGAGCTGCACCGGCGCGGCCCGCGCGCTTTCGCCGGCGCGCCGCCGGTGTGGGTGTGGGTCACGGCGCTGGCCGAAGACATCCTCGATTCCAACCGCGGCCTGGCGCATGCCGCCGGCATCCCGCGCGTGCACGCGCTGCGCAAGCCGCTGTCGCGCGATGCGCTCGAAGTGATCCTGGCCGATGCCCTGGTGCGCCAGGATGCCGCGGCGGGCGTACCCGCCTGGACCCCCGACGCCGACGAACTGCTCGCCGCGACCCGCGCCGGCACGGACCTGCTGGTCATGCTGCAGCCCCAGCACGATATCGCCAGCGGCCGCCTGGTCGGGGCCGAAGCACTGGTGCGCTGGCGCCATCCCGAGCATGGCCTGGTACCGCCCGACCAGTTCATCCCGCAGCTCGAGGCGCTGGACGCTGCCGACCCGGTGTTCTTCCTGGTCGCGCGCCAGTGCCTGGCCGCGCTGCAGCGCCTGCGCGCCGCCGGGGTCGGAATCTCGATAGGCCTCAACGCGTCGGCGCAGACGCTGTGCCGGCCGGGCGTGCTGGAATCGTTCGAGGCGCTGGTGGCCGCCAGCGGCGTGCCGAGGCAGGCGCTGACGGTGGAGCTGACCGAGGGTTACCCGGTGCCCGACACGCTGGCGCTGTCGGTCGCGCTGAACCGGCTGCGGCTGCTCGGCTATGGCGTGGCGATCGACGATTTCGGCGTGGGCATCGCCACGCTCAAGCTGCTGGCGGACCTGCCGTTCACGCAGCTGAAAGTGGACCGGTCGTTCGTCGCCGAAGTCGACGGGCACGGCCAGCGCGCCACGATCTGCCGCAGCATGATCGGCCTGGCCCGGGAACTGGGGCTGGAATGCGTGGCCGAGGGCGTCGAGACCGATGCCCAGCGCGCCGCGCTGGCGGCACTGGGCTGCCCGCTGGGCCAGGGCTACCTGTGGTCGGCGCCCAGGCCGGCGGAGGCCTTCGTCGCGGACGCCATCGAGCACGCGACGGCAACGCCGCCGGCCTGAGCGGCAGCGCCGCCGGCCTTACTGCCCGGCCCGGAACGGGTACTTGGCGAAGATCTGCGCCACGGTCTTGTCGATGCGCTGCTGGGCGCTGGCCTTGTCGCTGGTGTCGACACTGCCGACCGCCACGCCTTCCCACACCAGCTTCATCTGGCGCCGGTCGATCAGGTCGATGTTCACGGTGCCCTCGGTGTAGCGGTAGACGTCGTTATAGAAGCCGTAGCCCGGCCACGGCGCGTACAGCCCGCCGCGATAGCCGTAGTAGCCCATCATCGGCGCGGGTGCCGGGCTGACCTCCACCTTTTCCTGCAGCCTGGCATTGAAGTTGACCAGCAGGTCCGGCGACTGCGCCGCGTAGCGGTAGCCGCGCGCGCCCAGTTCGCGCTGGACCGCGGTCTTGAAGTACTGGGTGGTCAGGCTTTCATAGCCCGCGCGGTCGGTGCCGGGACGCTCGACAAAGCCGAAGGTGCGGTAGGCACTGAAGTCGGTGGCGCGGTTGTAGTCGGTCTTGATGTCGGGCACGCTGGCGCAGCCCGACAGCAGCAGCGCCGCGACCGCCATCGGGGCCGCAGCCCCGGCCGCAAACGGGAAGAGTTGCCGGAACGCATTCACGATACATCTCCAGGGATCGGCGGCGCGCCCTGCCGCGCCGCCTCGGGCGCTAGTTGAGCTTGCCGTTGATGCCGCCCACGCTGAACCTGCCCGCCCCCAGCAGGGCCACCGCCAGCGCCGCAGCCAGGAACATGCCCTGCAGCTCGAGGGCCCAGCCGCCGGTCTTGGACAGCAGGGCTAGCTCCTTGCTGTGCACCAGCGCCACCGCGAACAGCATGTTGATGGCCACGACCAGCGCCGCCAGCCGGCTCCACAGCCCGATGATCAGCAGGATCGGCGCCACGACTTCGCCGATGTACACACCGTAGGCGACCCAGGCCGGCAAGCCGGTATCGGCGACGACCTTCGACACGAACCCGATGCCGGACTCGCCGGTCAGCTTGGCGATGCCATGCATCAGGATCAACACGCCAAGCACGATGCGCAGCAGCGCCTTGCCCAAGTCCTGGGAACCCTGAGAGCCACCCATGGCCATTCTCCTTGCCGTTGTCTATGAGAGGTGATCGAACCATGCGCCTTAGCCCTCACGCGCGTGGTTCGCCCCTGTACCTTAGTGCGAGCCGGCGTGAACGTAAAGCCGCAAATGCGCGACGCGCCCCGGCCCGGGCGCGGCCCGAACACGGCCCGGCAGCGCCGTTGCACGTGGCGCAGGCAGCGCTACACCACCCGGTGCATCGACGGCGGCCGCGGCTGCTGCATGCCGACCTTGTGCGCGCATTCGGGCAACACCTCGCCCAGGAAGTCGAGGAAGCGCCGGGTGGCCGGGGTCACACCCTTGCGCGACGGGAACACCGCGTGCAGCGTGCCGACCGGCATGTCGTACTGCGGCAGCACCAGTTCCAGCTCGCCGTTCTCGAGCGCCTCGCGGCAGAACATGCGCGGCAGCATGGCCACGCCGACCCCGGCAATGGCGGCCTCGCGCAGCACCGCGAATTCATCCGTGACCAGGCGCGGATCGTAGGCAATCTGGATCGAATCGCCGGTCTTGCAGCGTAAGGTCCAGGCGTGCTTGCCGTCGTGCGGCTGCTGGCCCACGCCCGGCATGCCGTCGAGCGCCTGCGGCGTGCGCGGCCGGCCGATGCTGTCGAGCAGCGCCGGGCTGGCCACCAGCATCAGCTCGCTTTCGCCAAAGGTGCGCACCGCCAGGCTGGAGTCTTCCATCACCTCGCGCACGCGCAGCGCCAGGTCGAAGCCCTCGCCGATCACGTCGACGCGCCGGTTGGTGGTTTCCAGTTCGATGCGCACCGCCGGGTTGGCGCGCATGAAGAGGCCGATCGCCGGCGCCAGCAGGATCTGGGCGATGGCGATCGGGCAGCTGACCCGCAGCGTGCCGCCGGGCTGCTCGCGCGCCTGCTCGATGACCTCGCGCGCCGCCGCGGCCTCGTTGAGCATGGCGCGGCAGCGTTCGTAGAAGGATTCGCCCAGCGGGGTCACGCGCACCTGGCGCGTGGTCCGGCGCAGCAGTTGCACGCCGAGATCGCGCTCGAGCTGGGCGATGCGCCGGCTTAGGCGCGACTTGGGCACGCCGGTGGCTCGGCTGGCCGCGGAAAAACTGCCGTGCTCGACCACTTGGGCGAACAGCGACAGGTCGTTGAGGTCTTGCATGGGTGGCTCCGGAGCCACGCGGGCGCCCCGCGATCCCGCGGAGATGCCGCCCGGCATGGCGTTGCATCGGTAGAACAATCCTTTGCATTTTGCCTCACTACCGATACCAATGGCCAGCCGCTATCTTTCCTCCATCGCAACCGCATCCTTGTGGAGAAAGACATGAACATCCTGCAGATCGATTCCAGCGTCCTCGGCGACAACTCTGTTTCGCGCGGCCTGACCGCCAGCGTGGTGGCCGACCTGGTCGCCGCCAACCCCGGCGCCACCGTGACCGTGCGCGACCTCGACCAGGACGCCCCGGCGCACCTGTCGGGCAACCTGCTGCCGGTGCTGGGCGGCCCCAAGGACGGCCTGAACGCGGTGCAGCAAGCCGAGCTGGAGCGCACCGAGCAGTGGCTGGCCGAGTTCCTCGCCGCCGACGTGCTGGTGGTGGGCGTGCCGCAATACAACTTCAGCATCCCCAGCCAGCTCAAGGCCTGGATCGACCGCATCGCGCAGGCCGGCCGCACCTTCAAGTACACCGAGAACGGTCCGGTGGGCCTGGCCGGCGGCAAGCGCGTGATCGTGGTGTCGTCGCGCGGCGGGGTGCGCCAGGATGCCAGCGAGCTGGACCTCCACGAAAAGACCGTCGACATCGTGTTCCGCTTCCTGGGCATCACCGACATCACCTACGTGCGCGCCCACGGCCTGGCAATGGGTCCGCAGGTCCGCGAGGCCGCGCTGGCCAGCGCCCGCACCGAGATCGCGGCGCTGAACGACGCCAGCCGGCTGGCTGCCTGAAGCCGACCGGTGCCCAGGGGCCGGCGCTGTAGGACGGCGCCGGCTCGCCCCGGGGCCGGATCGGGTCTATGATGGTTCGGGGCGCTACGGCGCCCCGCGTGCCATGGGCGGCGCGCGGCCGCGGGCCACTGGCCGCGGCGGTGCACCGCCTGCAGTCATCGACCGATCCAACCCGGGAGCCCGCATGACTTCAGCCCTGTTGCCAGGAGCCGCCCTCCATCCGCCGCACGAACCCGCCCTGCTTTCGCAGTACCGGCATATACGCGCCGCCACCGAAACCCTGGTGGCCGACCTGTCCGATGCCGATGCCACCGTGCAGTCCATGGACGACGCCAGCCCGGCAAAATGGCACCTGGCGCACACCACATGGTTCTTCGAGGAATTCGTGCTGGCCGCGCGCATCCCGGACTACGAGCCGGTGGACCCGGCCTACCGCTATCTCTTCAACTCGTACTATGAAGCGGTCGGTGCGCGCCATCCGCGGCCGCAGCGCGGGCTGCTGACGCGCCCGTCGCTGGACGAGGTGCTGGCGTACCGCGAGGCTGTCGACGAAGCGATGCTGTCGCTGCTGGGCAGCGCCCAGACCGACGACGAGGCGGCGCTGATCACGCTCGGCCTGCAGCACGAACAGCAGCATCAGGAACTGCTGCTGACCGACATGCTGCACCTGTTCGCGCAGAACCCGCTGCGCCCCGCCTTTGCCCCGGAACTGCCCGCCCCCGTGATTGCCGACCCGCGGCCTGCGCCGGACTGGATCGGTTTCGATGGCGGACTGGTCGAGGTCGGCCACCGTGGCGAGAGCTTCGCCTTCGATTGCGAAGGCCCGCGCCACAAGACCTACCTGGCCCCGTTTACGCTGTGCTCGCACCCGGTCAGCAACCGGCAATGGTTCGAGTTCATCGAGGATGGCGGCTACCAGAGCACCGGGCTGTGGCTGTCCGACGGCTGGCGCTGGGTCGGCGAGCAAGGCATCCAGGCGCCGCTCTACTGGGAAGAGCGCGAAGGCACCTGGTGGCAGATGACGCTGCGCGGCATGCATCCGGTCGACCCCGACAGCCCGGTGACCCACGTCAGCTTCTATGAGGCCGATGCGTTCGCGCGCTGGGCCGAACGCCGGCTGCCGACCGAGGCGGAATGGGAGCACGCGGCCAGCCGCCTGCCGGCCACCGGGAATTTTGTCGAGGGGCGCGCGCTGCGGCCGCTGCCGGACCGCCAGAACACCGCCGGCGTGCTGCGCCAGATGTTCGGCGACGTATGGGAGTGGACCGCCAGCGCCTTCCTGCCCTATCCGGGCTTCCGTCCCAACGCGGGCGCGGTGGGCGAGTACAACGGCAAGTTCATGAGCGGCCAGATGGTGCTGCGCGGCGGGTCATGCGTCACCCCCGAATCGCATATCCGCGCGACCTACCGCAACTTCTTCTATCCGCACCAGCGCTGGCAGTTCACCGGAGTGCGGCTGGCCGACGACGTCTAGGGCCGCGCCCAGTATGGCGCCAGCCAGCGCCAGGCCAGCCAGGCAAGCGCGACCCACACCAGCACGATGACCACGGCGGCCGCGCGATTGCGCGGCCGTTGCGCATGGGTGGCCTGCCAGGCCTCGGCGCGGCCGCGGCATTCGTCCTTGACCGTGGCGGGGATCAGCCGCAGCGTGAACCAGATGCCCAGCGGCACCAGCAGCACGTCATCGAGATAGCCCAGCAACGGGATGAAGTCCGGGATCAGGTCGATCGGGCTGAAGGCATAGGCCACCACCAGCGCGCCCAGCAGCCGCGCCGCCCACGGCGTGCCGGGATGGCGGCTGCAGAACCACAGCATCAGCAGGCTGCCCTTGAGCCCGCGCGCCCACTGGCGCAGGCGCGAGCCGTTCGCCATCGGCGCTGCCCCGGCTTACCAGCCCTTGCTTTGCGGCGCCGGGGGGCGCTGGCCGCCGGGCTCGGCGATAGCCGGCTTCAGCGGCGGCGCCGGCACGATGGGGGTCTGCGGATACAGCTTCTGCCAGCGCGACTTCAGGCCGCTGGCGATCTCGGCCTGGTTGTAGCGCTCGGCAAAGTCGATCACGGTCATACCCTGCTGGTTCTTCAGGCGCATGTCGGCGCCTTCGTCGAGCAGCAGCTTGACGGTCTCGATATGGCCGCCGCGCGCCGCCATCATCAGCGGCGTGGTGCCGTTGGGGCTTTCGGCGTCGATATACGCGGCATGGTCGACCAGGTACTTGACCACGTTGTTGTGGCCGTTGGTGGCGGCATAGTGCAGCGGCGTCCAGCCGGTCTTGTTGATCTCGGCCTCCATGTCGTCGACCATCAGCTTGACCATGTCGAGCTGGCCCTGCAGCGCGGCCATCATCAGCGGGGTTTCGCCGGCCGGGTTGGCCTTGTCGAAATCGATGTCCTTGGCGCGGATCAGCACCGTGGCGGCCTTCAGCGACTTCTCGCGCAGCGCCAGCACCAGCGCCGGATTGCCGCGGTTGTCGACCACATTGGGGTCGACGCCCTTGGCCAGCAGCTTCTTGACGGTATTGGCGTCGTCGAACTCCACCGCCTTGCGCATGTCGTCGGCCGGCGCGGCCTGGGCGAGCGTGGCGACGGCCAGCGCAACAGCGCCGGCGGCACGGCGGACAAATTTCATGTCAAACATGAGATTTCCTGTCAATGTGCTTGAATAGATTAAAGAAATTTTCCGTCGTCTGTTCCGCGACCTGTTCCACCGGCACTCCGCGCAGCTGCGCGATAAATTCGCCCACATGGCGCACCCAGGCCGGCTCGTTGGTCTTGCCGCGGTACGGCACCGGCGCCAGGTAGGGGGAGTCGGTCTCGATCAGCATGCGCTCGAGCGGCACCTTGCGCGCGGTTTCCTGCAGGTCCGCCGCGCTCTTGAAGGTGACGATGCCGGAAAACGAGATATGGAAGCCCTGGTCCAGCGCCTCGCGGGCAACCTCCCAGGTTTCGGTGAAGCAGTGCATCACGCCGCCGGCCTCGCCCGCGTTTTCCTCGCGCATCAGGCGCAGGGTGTCGTCGGCGGACGAGCGGGTATGGATGATCAGCGGCTTGCCGGTCTGGCGCGCGGCGCGGATATGGGTGCGGAAGCGTTCGCGCTGCCATTCCATCTCGGCGATGCTGCGGCCGTTGAGCCGGTAGTAGTCCAGCCCGGTCTCGCCGGTGCCGACCACGCGCGGGTGGGCCGACAGCGCCACCAGCCGCTCCAGCGTCGGGTCCTCGCCCTCTTCGTAGTCAGGATGCACGCCGACCGACGCGTACAGGTTGGGATGCTGCTCGGCCAGCGCCAGCACGCGCGGGAAGTCTTCCAGCGTGACCGAGATGCACAGCGCATGCGTGACCTGGTTGGCGCGCATATTGTCCAGCAGCTGCGGCAGGCGCGCGGCCAGTTCGGGGAAATCGATATGGCAGTGGGAATCGACAAACATGGGGAAATCTCAGGTGCGGTGCTCTGGCGGCGCTCGGGCCGCGCTCAGGCCGCGTCCACGCGGCGGCCGACGATGATCAGGTCGCGCTCGACGCCGTCGAGCACGGCCACGCGCGGCAGGTCGCCCCAGCGCGTGAAGCCCAGCGCCGCGAACAGGCCCAGGCTGGGCGCGTTGTGGCCGAAGATAAAGCCGAGCAGCGTGTTGACGCCGACCGTGGGCGCGTGGTCGATGGCCTGCTGCAGCAGGTAGCGCCCCAGCCCCTGGCCGCGGCGCTGCGCGTCCAGATAGATCGACACCTCGGCGGTGGCGCCATAGGCCGGGCGCCCGTAGAAATCCGAAAAGCTCATCCAGCCGGCCATGCTGCCGCCGGCATCCTCGCACACCCAGAGCGGACGGCGCCCGGGCTGGTGGGCGTCGAACCAGGCCTGGCGCGAGGCCACGGTGACCGGCTCGGTGTCGGCCGTGACCATGCGCGAAGGCACGGTGCTGTTGTAGATGGCGACGATGCCCGGCAGGTCGCGGGGCTCGGCAATACGTAGCGAAAAATTCATTGAGAATCAAAAGGTTGTGATGGAAATCTCACAACATTCATAAGGTTTGGGTGGGGCGCCCGGACTCCAGCATCTTGCCCAGGATGTCCTCCACCGCGCGGCGCAGGTTGCGCCCGTTGTCGTCGTCGGGCAGGTGCACGCCGACGCCGGGCGTCTTCATCGGCGTCCCCGCGGGGGTGATCCAGGCCACGTGGCCCGCGATCTGGTATTTCTGCGGCCGGTCGAGCAGCGACAATACCAGGAACACCTGCTCGCCCAGCCGGAACGGCCGGTTCGACGGCACGAAGATGCCGCCGCGCGCCAGGAACGGCATATAGGCCGCGTACAGCCCGGCCTGGTCCTTGATCGACAGCGACAGCACGTTGGGCCGCGAGGCCGCCCCGCCGCCGCCGCTTCCTGTGACGCTACCAAAGCCCGCCTCGGCCGGCCCGGCGCCGGCGACTGCCGTGTTCATGGTTGACCCCCTGATAACGTTGCTGCTTGTGGTTATGGCTTGTTGTTATGAACCGCGGCCGGCCACCTGCCGCGCTAGCGGAACAGCTGCCGGTACTCCAGGAATACCGCCTCCATCACCAGCCGTGCAGCGAGCGGATGGTTCTCACTGCGGCGGTGCGCGTTCAGGCGCGCGGCAAAGCCCTGCAGGCCGTATGCATCGGTAGCGCCGGCGCAGCGCACCAGCACGGCGCGCTCCCTGGGGAAGTACCGCGGCGTGGCAGCGCCATCCAGGCGCAGTGCCAGCAGATCGTACGTCCAGCGCTGCAGGATGCCAAGCACGGCGGGCACCGGCAGCTTCTGCAGTTGCTCGGCCGCCGCGGCCGCATCGAAGGCGGCCGCGGCGCCGAGCTGGCCGACCAGCCAGCGCTGCAGCGGCTGCTCCTCGGCCTCGGCCGCGTGCAGCGCGGTCAGCGGCGAGCCGCCGGCCAGCGCCAGCTGGGCCTCGGCATCCGCCACGCCCTGCCCGCGCAGCCACGCCAGCGCGGCCTCGGGCGTCGGGCGCTGGGCCGAGAACTGGCGGCAGCGCGACAGGATGGTCGGCAGGATGCGGTCCAGGCGGTCGGTCACCAACAGGAACACGGTCGACGGCGGCGGTTCTTCCAGCGTCTTCAGCAAGGCGTTGGCGCCCTCGGCCTGCAGCGCGTCGAGCGGATAGACCACCACCACGCGCAGCCCGGCGCGGTGCGTGCCGACCCCGACGGCCTCGATCAGCGCGCGCACCTGCTCCATGCGGATGATCTTGCTGGGCGCCTTCTTCTTGCCGCCTTCGTCGGTTTCCGCCTCGGCCGAGGCGTCGAGGGCCTCGGGCCGCACCACGGTGAAGTCCGGGTGGTTGCCTTGGCTGAACCAGTGGCAGGCGGCGCACTGGCCGCAGGGCTGCCCGTCCGCGAGAGGAGCCTCGCACAGCAGCCCCTGGGCGAAATGCAGCGCCAGGTCGCGCTTGCCGATGCCTTGCTGGCCGTGGATCAGCAAGGCATGCGGCAGCCGCTCGCGCAGCGCGCCCAGCCGTTGCCAGTCTTCTTTCTGCCAGGGATAGAGCATGTAAATCAGTAAGTTAGCGGTCCAACTTCGAGTACTGGCTGATATTGCCGTGACGCCGGCTGAAACATGCCGGCCAATCAGATAGTTGCGAGGATCTTCTCAAGTTCGTCGCGAATATCGGCAATGCTGCGCGTGGCGTCGATGACGCGGAAGCGCTGCGGCGACTGCGCCGCGCGGCGCAGGTATTCGTCACGGGTGCGCTGGAAGAAGGCGCGCGATTCGGCCTCGAACTTGTCCGGCGTGCGCGCGGCGGCCAGGCGGGCGCTGGCGGTTTCCAGCGGCACGTCGAACAGCAGCGTCAGGTCCGGCTGCAGGCCGCCCTGGACCCAGCCTTCCAGCACTTCCAGCCGGCCCGTGGCCAGGCCCCGGCCGCCGCCCTGGTAGGCAAAGGTGGCGTCGGTGAAACGGTCGGAAATGACCCACTTGCCGCGCTCCAGCGCCGGCGCGATGACTTCGGCGATATGCTCGCGCCGCGCCGCGAACATCAGCAGCGCCTCGGTTTCCAGGTGCATCTTGCGGTGCAGCAGGATCTGGCGCAGGTCTTCGCCCAGCGACGTGCCGCCGGGCTCGCGCGTGGTGACGACACCGGCGATATCGGCGCGCGCGCGCAGGCGGTCTGCAACCCAGTCGATATGGGTGCTCTTGCCGGCGCCGTCGATGCCCTCGAAGGTAATGAATTTTCCGCGCATGGAATGCCTATTTGCCGCGCTGGTACTTGTCGACCGCGCGGTTGTGTTCGGGTAGCGAGTTGGAGAAATGGCTGCTGCCGTCGCCGCGGGCGACGAAGTACAGCGCGTCGGACGGCGCCGGCGTGGTCGCCGCCGCCAGCGAGGCCAGCCCCGGCAACGCGATCGGGGTGGGCGGCAGGCCGGTGCGGGTGTAGGTATTGTACGGGGTGTCAGCCTGCAGGTCGCGCTTGCGCAGGTCGCCGTCGAAGGCCTGGCCCAGGCCGTAGATCACGGTCGGGTCGGTCTGCAGCAGCATGTTCTTCCTGAGACGGTTGATGAACACCGCGGCGATCATCGGGCGCTCGGCGGCCTGGCCGGTTTCCTTCTCGACGATCGACGCCATCACCAGCGCCTCGTACGGGGTCTTGTACGGCAGGTCGGGCGAGCGCGCGTTCCAGGCCTCGTTCAGGCGGCGCTGCATGGCACGGTAGGCGTGCTTGTACAGCTCCAGGTCGCTGCTGCCACGCGCGAACAGGTAGGTGTCGGGAAAGAACAGCCCCTCGGGCGAAGCCTCGGGCGCGCCGATGGCTTTCATCAGTTCGGCGTCGGACATGCCGCGGGTGTCGTGGCGCAGCGCCGGGCTGGCATCGACCGCGGCGCGCATCTTGCGGAACTCCCAGCCCTCGATCACCGTGACCACGTAGTGCGTGACTTCGCCACGCGCGAGCTTGCCGATGATCGACAGCGGCGTGGCGCCGGTTTCAAACGTATAGCCGCCGGCCTTGAGGGCGGCGCCGTGGCCGGTCAGGCGCGCCA
The DNA here is from genome assembly GCF_900094595.1 of Cupriavidus alkaliphilus. GTDB lineage: Bacteria > Pseudomonadota > Gammaproteobacteria > Burkholderiales > Burkholderiaceae > Cupriavidus > Cupriavidus alkaliphilus. The sequence goes on from NZ_FMAD01000013.1 coordinate 62,895, forward strand.
GCAGCACGAACAGCCGCGGGTCCATGCCCACGCCGCCGCGCTGGATCTGCCGGCCGACGCTGGCCACGCCGGAATTGGGCTTGATCACCACTTCCACCGGCGACTTGCTCAGCGACACCGGGTGATTGGCCCACCACGCAAAGCCGCCCACGGCCGCCAGCGCGAATACCAGCACGGCAAGCCCAAGGGTGAGGAGTAAACGTTTCATGTATCAGGTATAGGAACCGGCCGCCCGCACCGCGGTCGGACTTGCATGCCGCCGCGGACCACCGGCGCCGGCCGAAAATCTCGTAGCCCCATATAATAACCGGCAGCCTGCCACCGACCGTGAGCCGTGGCGCCGGCGCCTCCCGCGCGTCCGGCACCGCGCACCCTCGGTGGCCCGTTTCCTTCCCTCCCCGATTTGCCTCGACGACTGCCTCGCAATGCCAGCACTGAATCCCCAAGCCCAGGAACTCGCCGCAAACCTTGACGCGCTGCAGGCCGGCGGCGTGGTCTGCGCCCCGGCCGGGCTCGGCCTCGTTCGCGTGGCGGGCGACGATGCCGCCAGCTTCCTGCACACCCAGCTGACCAACGCGGTCGACGACCTGGCGCCGGGCACGGCGCGCCTGGCCGGCTACTGCTCGCCCAAGGGCCGGCTGCTGGCCACCTTGCTGATGTGGCGCGACGCCGACGGCATCGTGCTGCAGCTGTCGGCCGAGATCCAGGCCGCGGTGCAGAAGCGGCTGTCGATGTTCGTGCTGCGCGCCAAGGCCAGGCTGTCCGATATCACCCCGACCCACGCCATCCTCGGCGTGGCCGGCGCCGGCGCCGCCGGGGCGCTGGCCGCGGCCGGGCTGCCCGCGCCGGAAGCCGCCTTTGCCGTGGCCACGGCCGACGGCGCCACCGTGATCCGCCTGCCGGACAGCGCCGGCCAGCCGCGCTGGCAACTGGTGCTGCCGGCCGAGCGCGCCGACGCGGTGCGCGCGGCGCTGTCCGCCACGCTGACCGGCGCCGCGCCGGCGCTGTGGGACTGGCTCGAAGTGCAATCCGGGCTGCCCCGCATCGTCGCCGCCACGCAGGAGCAGTTCGTGCCGCAGATGATCAATTTCGAGCTGATCGGCGGCGTCAATTTCCGCAAGGGCTGCTATCCGGGCCAGGAAGTGGTGGCGCGCAGCCAGTACCGCGGCACGCTCAAGCGCCGCATGTGGCTGGTGCAGGGCGAAGGCGAGGTGCCGGCGCCCGCCGCCGAGATCTATCGTCCGGAAGACCCGGGCCAGCCCTGCGGCATGATCGTCAACGCCGCGCCCGCGCCAGATGGCGGCTGGGCCGGGCTGGCCGAGCTGAAGATCGATGCCGCCGGCAGCGCGCTGCGGCTGGGCAGCGCCGAGGGCGCGGCGGTGGCCACCGCCAGCCTGCCCTACGCGGTGCCGCTGGGGGAAGCCGCCCAGGCCGCCGGCTGATTGCCACAGGACCCGCCATGAGCGATCACCTTTACGTCTATTTCCGTGTGCCGGAAGCCGTCGCCGCCGAGGCGCTGCCCCACTGGCACCGCTGGATGGAAACGGTGGCCGAAGCCACCGGAATTGGTGGTACGCTGATGCGCAGGCCGGAAACCCGCGCCGGCGTGCAGACCTGGATGGAGTGCTACGCCGACGTGCCGCCCGCGTTCGATGCCACGCTGGAAGGGCTGTGGCGCCAGAGCGGGCTGGACCAGTGGGTGGAAGGCGAGCGGCGTGCCGAGCACTTTATCGACCTGGACGTGCTGTAGGCGCACTACAGACGTCGTGTGGGCGCCGTCGGACTGAAGTACGCGGGAACCGCTGGCGCGGTCCCCCGGCAAAGGAAGCGAATCGATGTGTCTGATCCTGGTTGCCTGGCAATCGCACCCGGACTATGCCCTGGTCGTGGCCGGCAACCGCGATGAATTCTATGCCCGCCCCGCGGCGGCCGCGCACTGGTGGCAGGATGCGCCCCAGGTGCTGGCCGGCCGCGACCTCGCCGAGGTCATCGGCGAGCCCGGCACCTGGATGGGGGTCAACGCCGACGGCCGCTTCGCCGCGCTGACCAACTACCGCGCCCCGTCCGAAAAACGCACCGACGCGCGCTCGCGCGGCGAGCTGGTGGCGGGATTCCTGCGCGGCCACGCGGCGCCGTTCGACTACCTCGACGGCCTCGCCGGCGAAGACCGCGGCTACAACGGCTTCAACCTGCTGGCGAGCGACCTGCGCGAACTATGGTGGTACAGCAACCGCTCGGCCTCGCGCCAGCCGCAACGGCTGCGTCCGGGCCTGTACGGGCTGTCCAACGCGCTGCTCGATACGCCCTGGCCCAAGGTGCGCAGCCGCGTCGGCGCGCTGGCCGAAGTGCTGGCCGCAGACAGCGGCCAGGCCACCGCCAGCGCCGAACCCTACCTGCAGATGCTCGCCGACGAACGCCAGGCCGCGGATTTCGAGCTGCCCGCCACCGGCGTGGCGCCGGAGTGGGAAAAGCTGCTGTCGTCCGCCTTTATCCGCTCGCCGATGTATGGCACGCGCGCCAGCACGGTCCTGCGCATCCGCCACGACGGACGCTTCGACCTGAACGAGCGCAGCTTCGACGCCGACGGGCGCGTCGGCGACGTGGCCTTCCACGGCACGCTGAACCTGTCGCGCGACACCGGCATCGTGCAGGCGCCGCGCTGACGCGCGCGGTGCAACGGGCACCTCAGCCGGGCAGGCGCTTGCGCATCTCCACGTGCGGGATGCCGGCCTCTTCGAATTCCGCCCCCACCTGCTCGAAGCCCACGCGCGCATAGAACGGCGCCGCGTGGGTCTGCGCATTGAGCACCAGCTCCGGATAACCCAGCTGTTCCGCCTTGCGCATCAGCGCCTCCAGCACCAGCGCACCGACGCCGCTGCCGCGCGCCGGCTTCAGCACGGCCATGCGGCCGATATGGCCATCGGGCAGCAGCCGGCCGGTGGCCAGCGGCGTGCCGTCGTCGGCCAGCGCCAGCGCGTGCCAGCTGGGCTCGTCCCACTCGTCCCATTCCAGTTCCACCGGCACGCCCTGCTCTTCGACAAAGACGGTGTAGCGGATGGCGCGCGCGCGGTCGCGGGCTTCGGACCAGGGACAGATCAGGACTGTAGCGGGCATGGCGGTGAAAGCGGGCAAGGGGAAAGGCGGGCGCCAATGATACGCCAGGACCGTACCCGTCGCAGTCGCACCAATGTGGAGCACTGTCCGCACAGATCCCTGCCGCTCTGCACCATGTCAGGGTTTACCTGGGGTCGGCAGCCGTATAGCAAATTTGTATGATGACCTGATTACCGAATGACCGGGAAAGCTGCCGTGTTCCAGAAAGTCCCTGCCCGCGCCCTCACCGACAACGTTGCCGAACAGCTGCTGGACAAGATCCAGAGCGGCGCCTTTGCCCGCGGCGACAAGCTGCCCACCGAGGCGGTGCTGTCCGAGGAGTTCGGCGTCAGCCGCACCGTGGTGCGCGAGGCCATCTCCCGGCTGAAATACGAAGGCGTGGTCGAGTCGCGCCAGGGCAGCGGCGTGTTCGTGACGTTGCAGGCCGGCATCCGGCCGCTGCGCATCGACTACACCGACACCGGCACGCTGGAATCTGTGCTGCAGATCGTCGAGCTGCGCCGCGCGATCGAGGCCGAGGTGGCCGCGCAGGCGGCCCGGCGCCGCACCGATGCCTCGATGGCGGCGATCGACGCCGCGCTGGCCCGCCTCGACGAGGTGGTGGCGCAGGGCGGCGATGGCGTCGCCGAGGACGTGGGCTTCCACCGCGCCATCGCCGAAGCGACCGGCAACCCCTATTTCCTCAAGACGCTCGAATTCCTGAGCCAGTACCTGGAAGCCGCCACGCGCGTGACCCGCACCAACGAGGCGCGGCGCGCGGACTTTTCGCGCCAGGTGCGCGAGGAACACCAGGCCATCGTCGCCGCGATCCGCGCCGGCGACCCGCTGGCCGCGCGCAATGCCGCGCAGAACCACATGTACAACGCCGCGCACCGGCTGGCCCAGCTGGGCGCCGACGAGAGCGGCGCCGCGCACGGCGCGACCAACTGACGCGCCACAGCAAGCATCGAATCATCCGTATCTGTTTCAGGGAGTCCCTATGTCCAGGAATATCGGCGTCATCGGCCTTGGTGCCATGGGCTTTGGTGTCGCGCAGTCGCTGCTGCGGGCCGGTTTCAACGTGCACGCCTGCGATCTGCGCCCGCAAGTGCTGCAGCGCTTTGCCGATGCCGGCGGCGTGCCCTGCGCCTCGCCCGCCGAGCTGGGCAGCCGCTGCGACGTGGTGCTGACGCTGGTGGTCAACGCGCAGCAGACCGAGGCGGTGCTGTTCGGCGCCGACGGTGCCGCGGCGGCGATGCAGCCGGGCAAGCTGGTGATCGCCAGCGCCACGGTGCCGCCGGGCTTTGCCGAGACCCTGGGACAGCGCCTCGCCGAAAAAGGCCTGCTGATGCTCGACGCGCCGGTCTCGGGCGGCGCCGCGCGCGCCGCCAGCGGCGAGATGACCATGATGACCTCCGGCCCCGCCGAGGCGTATACGCTGGCCGAGGACGTGCTGGCTGCCATCGCCGGCAAGGTGTACCGCCTGGGGGCTGCGCACGGCGCCGGCTCCAAGGTCAAGATCATCAACCAGCTGCTGGCCGGCGTGCATATCGCCGCGGCCGCCGAAGCGATGGCGCTGGGCCTGCGCGAAGGCGTGGATCCGGATGCGCTCTATGACGTGATCACCCACAGCGCGGGCAACTCGTGGATGTTCGAGAATCGCGTGCCGCATATCCTGAAGGGCGACTACACGCCGCTGTCCGCGGTCGACATCTTCGTCAAGGACCTGGGCATGGTGCTCGACACCGCGCGCACCAGCAAATTCCCGCTGCCGCTGTCCGCGGCCGCGCACCAGATGTTCATGATGGCTTCGACCGCCGGCCACGGCGGCGAGGACGATTCGGCGGTGATCAAGATCTTCCCGGGCATCGAGCTGCCGGGCCAGCTGAATAAGGAGGCGCAACCATGACCGCCCTCCTTGGCTGCATCGCCGACGACTTTACCGGCGCCACCGACCTCGCCAACACGCTGGTGCGCAATGGCATGCGTACCGTGCAGACCATCGGCGTGCCCGGATCCATGGCCGATATCGGCAGCGCCGACGCCGTGGTGGTCGCGCTCAAGTCGCGCACCGTGCCCGCGGCCCAGGCCGTGGCCGAGTCGCTGGCCGCGCTGCAGTGGCTGCGCGCGCAGGGCTGCCGCCAGTTCGTCTTCAAGTACTGCTCCACCTTCGATTCGACCGACGCCGGCAATATCGGCCCGGTGGCCGAGGCCTTGCTGGCGGCGCTGGACAGCGACTTCACCATCGCCTGCCCGGCCTTCCCCGAGAACGGCCGCACCATTTTCCGCGGCCACCTGTTCGTCGGCGATGCGCTGCTGAACGAATCGGGCATGGAGCACCATCCGCTCACGCCGATGACCGATGCCAACCTGGTGCGCGTGCTGCAGCGCCAGAGCAAGCACAAGGTGGGGCTGCTGCGCTACGACGCGGTCGCGCGCGGGGCGCAGGCCACCGCCGAGCGCATCGCCGCGCTGCGCGGCGACGGCGTGCGCATGGCAATTGCCGATGCGGTCTCCGACGCGGACCTGCTCACGCTGGGTGAGGCGTGCGCCGGCCTGCCGCTGATCACCGGCGGCTCCGGCATCGCGCTGGGCCTGCCCGGAAACTTCCGCCGCGCCGGCCTGTTGCCGCAGCGCGCCGACGCCGACGCGGTGCCGGCCATCGACGGCCCCGGCGTGGTGCTGGCCGGCAGCGCCTCGCGCGCGACCAACGGCCAGGTGGCACGCTGGCTGGAGCAAGGCCGCCCGGCGCTGCGCATCGACCCGCTCGCGCTGGCGCGCGGCGAGGCCGTGGCCGACGCCGCGCTCGCCTTTGCCGCCGCGCATGACCAGCCCGTGCTGGTCTATGCAACGTCGAGCCCGGACCAGGTCAAGGCGGTGCAGGCCGAGCTGGGCGTGGCGCGCGCCGGCCACCTGGTCGAGCAATGCCTGGCCGCGGTCGCCGCCGGGCTGAAGGCCCGCGGCACGCGGCGCTTCGTGGTGGCCGGCGGCGAGACCTCGGGCGCGGTGGTGCAGGCACTGGGCGTGACCGCGCTGCGCATCGGCGCGCAGATCGCGCCGGGGGTGCCGGCAACCGTCACGCTGGATGCCACGCCGCTGGCGCTGGCGCTCAAGTCCGGCAACTTCGGCGGGCCGGACTTTTTCGACCAAGCGCTGCGCCAGCTGGGAGGCCAGTGATGAGCACCGAAAGCAAGCTGCGCGAAGAGATCTGCCGCATCGGCGCCAGCCTCTACCAGCGCGGCTATACCGTCGGCTCGGCCGGCAACATCAGCGCACGGCTGGACGATGGCTGGCTGATCACGCCGACCGATGCCTGCCTGGGCATGATGGATCCGGCCGCGGTCGCCAAGGTCGCCGTCGACGGCCGCTGGGTCTCGGGCGACAAGCCGTCGAAGACGCTGACGCTGCATCGCGCCATCTATGACAACAACCCCGGGGCGAACGCCGTGGTGCATACGCACTCGACGCACCTCGTGGCCCTGACGCTGGCCGGTGTCTGGCAAGCGGACGACGTACTGCCGCCGCTCACGCCCTACTACGTGATGAAGGTCGGCCATATCCCGCTGATTCCCTATCACCGGCCCGGCGATCCCGCGGTGGCCGCGCGCGTGGCCACGCTGGCCGCGCAGGTGCGTGGCGTGCTGCTGGAGCGCCTGGGGCCGGTGGTGTGGGAGTCCAGCGTCTCGCGCGCCGCGTTCGCGCTGGAAGAACTGGAGGAGACCGCCAAGCTATGGATGACCATGAAAGACGTACCCGGCTTTGCCGCCCGCGCGGCGCTGCCCGACAACGCCCTGGCTGAGCTGCGCGACGCCTTCCAGGCGCGCTGGTAGCACCAGCCCCGCCGCTTCCCTGACCACCCCGGCCTGATCCCGGCGCGGCGGCCCCGGCCACCGCGCGGGGGACGCGCACGCCTGCAATCCGCGCGTGGCCGCAACCACAAGACCAGACCCACCACCATACCGGAGACCACCGATGCCATCCAACCAACCGGCGGCCAGCGTGCCCGCCTTCGACAGCCTGGGCGGCAACGCCCGGCTCGACGCCGACACCCAGATCGAGAAACGCGCCTACAGCAAGGTGTTCTGGCGCATCATGCCGTTCCTGATGCTGTGCTACGTGGTCGCCTACCTCGACCGCGTCAACGTCGGCTTCGCCAAGCTGCAGATGGGCCAGGACCTGGCCTTCTCCGAAACCGTGTTCGGCCTGGGCGCGGGCCTGTTCTTCATCGGCTATTTCCTGTTCGAGCTGCCCAGCAACCTGTTGATGCACAAGATCGGCGCGCGCATCTGGATCGCGCGCATCATGATCACGTGGGGCATCATCTCGGCGCTGTTCATGTTCGTGCAGACGCCGACGCAGTTCTACGTGATGCGCTTCCTGCTGGGCCTGGCCGAAGCCGGCTTCTATCCCGGCGTGATCCTGTACCTGACCTACTGGTTCCCGGCCAACCGCCGCGCCAAGATGATCGCGCTGTTCATGTCCGGCATCCCCATCGCCGGCATGTTCGGCAACCCGCTGTCGGGCTGGATCATGGACGCGTTCAACGGCACCCACGGCATGCGTGGCTGGCAGTGGATGTTCCTGCTCGAGGCGCTGCCCGCGTTCGTGATCGGCTTGCTGACGATCTTCGTGCTGCGCGACGGCATCGACAAGGCCCCGTGGCTGGACGCCGACGAAAAGCGCGTGCTCAAGCGCAATATCGAGGAAGACCAGCGCAATGCCGGCGCCGCCGCCGGCAAGGGGCATGGCCACTCGCTCGGCGCGGTGTTCGCCGACCGCCGCGTGTGGTGGATGTGCCTGATCTACTTCTGCTTCGTCACCGGCCAGTACGCGCTGACCTTCTGGATGCCCACGCTGGTGAAGTCCAGCGGCGTGACCGGCAACCTCAACATCGGCCTGCTGTCGGCGATCCCGTTTATCTGCGCGGTGGTGGTGATGAACATCCTGGGCCACAGTGCCGACGCGCGCCGCGAGCGCCGCTGGCACCTGATCGTGCCGGCGCTGATGGGTGCCGCGGGCTTTGCCATCGCCGCCTCCTTCACCAACAATACGACCGTGGCGATTGCCGCGCTGTCGCTGGCCGCCGCGGGCGTGCTGACCTGCGCGCCGCTGTTCTGGTCGCTGCCGACGTCGTTCCTGTCGGGCATCGCCGCGGCCTCGGGCATTGCGGTGGTCAACTCGGTGGGCAACCTGGCCGGCTTCGTGTCGCCGTACATGGTGGGCGCGCTCAAGGACCTGACCCAGAGCACCCAGCTGCCGATGTACGTGCTGTCGGCCATCCTGGTGGTCGGCGCGGTGCTGGTGTGGCTGACGCCCGCTAAACTGGTCAATCGCTGAACCCGCTTTCGCTTCCGGAGTTTCCCATGCCGCGCTTTGCCGCCAACCTGTCGATGATGTACCAAGAGCACGCCTTCCTGGACCGCTTTGCCGCTGCCGCGGCCGACGGCTTCCAGGCGGTCGAGTACCTGTTCCCGTACGAGCACCCCGCCGCCGAGCTGTGCGCGCGCCTCGACGCGAACGGCCTCGCGCAGGCGCTGTTCAATGCCCCGCCGGGCGACTGGGCGGCGGGCGAGCGCGGCCTGGCGGCGCTGCCGGGACGCGAGGCGGAATTCCGCGGCAGCATCGGCCGCGCGCTCGAATACGCCGGTGTGATCGGCAACGACCGCATCCATGTGATGGCGGGCCTGGTCCCCGCAGATGCCGACCCCGCGCGCTGCCGCGCCGCCTACCTGGAGAACCTGGCCTTCGCCGCCAATGCGGCGGCCGCCCAGGGCGTGACCGTGCTGATCGAGCCGATCAACACGCGCGACATGCCGGGCTATTTCCTCAACCGCCAGGACGACGGCCAGGCGATCTGCAAGGAGGTCGGCGCGGCCAACCTCAAGGTGCAGTTCGACTGCTACCACTGCCAGATCGTCGAGGGCGATGTCGCGATGAAGCTCAGGCGCGACTTTGCCGGCATCGGCCATATCCAGATCGCCGGCGTGCCCGAGCGCCATGAGCCGGACCTGGGCGAGCTGCACTACCCCTACCTGTTCGACGTCATCGACGCGCTCGGCTATGCCGGCTGGATCGGCTGCGAATACCGCCCGCGCGCCGGCACGTCGGAAGGCCTGGGCTGGCTCAAGCCCTACCTCGGCCGCTGATGCAAAACCACTGAAGATCTCTTGCCATGAACGTACTGATTACCGGCGGCGCCGGATTCCTCGGCCTGCAGCTGGCCCGCCTGCTGCTGCAACGCGGCACCCTGAACCTGGACGGCAAGGCCGTTGCCTTCGAGCGCCTGACGCTGCTCGACGTGGTCGCGCCGCAAGGCCTCGACGATGCGCGCGTGCGCGTGGTCACCGGCGACCTGTCCGATGCGGCGGTGCTGCGCCAGGCCATCGACCGGGACACCGGCGCGGTGTTCCACCTCGCTGCCGTGGTCAGCGGCCAGGCCGAGGCCGATTTCGACCTGGGCATGCGCGTCAACCTGGATGCCTCGCGCGCGCTGCTCGAAACCTGCCGTGAACTTGGCCACAAGCCGCGCGTGCTGTTCACCAGCTCGGTCGCGGTCTATGGCGGCGAGCTGCCGCCGGTGGTGCAGGACGACACCGCGCTCAATCCGCAATCGTCGTACGGCGTGCAGAAGGCCATCGGCGAACTGCTGCTGTCTGACTACAGCCGCCGCGGCTTCGTCGACGGCCGCGTGCTGCGCCTGCCCACCATCAGCGTGCGCCCCGGCAAGCCCAATGCGGCGGCCTCGTCGTTCGCCAGCGGCATCATCCGCGAGCCGCTGTCGGGTGTCGCCGCCAACTGCCCGGTGGCACCCGACACCAAGCTGTGGCTGCTGTCGCCGCGCGCCGCGGTGGCGGCGCTGGTCAACGGCATCGAACTGGCGGGCGAGCGCCTGGGCAACCGCCGCGCGGTCAACCTGCCGGGGCTGTCGGTCACGGCGGCGGGCATGGTCGACGCGCTGCGCCGCGTCGCGGGCGACGCGGTGGCGGACCTGGTGACGTGGGAACGCGAGGAACGCGTCGAGAAGATCGTCGGCACGTGGCCGGCGGCGTGGAATGCGGAGCGCGCGCTGGCGCTGGGGTTCCAGAGCGATGCCAGCTTTGATGCGGTGATCCGGGCTTATATGGAGGATGCGGGGGTGGGGAAGTAAGGCCACTATCCCTTCGCATTGGCGACCGCCTCTTCATTTTCTGAGCGCCGGTCCCCTCTCCCGCTTGCGGGAGAGGGGAGCAAACAAGTGGGATTTTCAAGCTCAGGGGCTCGCCATCACCCCGCCGGCTTCACCACCTCATACCCCTCGATCACCTCCCGCACTACCCCCGGAATCGCCGCCGACTTCTGCGTCGCCGGATCCGCGCACACATAGACGATTTCACCGGTGATCAGGTGCTCGTCGCCCCGATACATCTCCACCCGGAACAGCATGCTCGACCGCCCCAGCCGCGCCATGCGGCCGCGGATGTCGAGCTGGTCGTCGAAGCGCGCCGACGCGTGGTACTCAAGCGTCGACTTGACCACGAAGATATCCACGCCGTGCGCGTGCAGCACGTCTTCCGGATAGCGGATGCCCAGCGCGCGCCAGTACTCGGTCACGCAGATATCGCAATACGTCAGGTAGTGCGCATTGAAGACGATCGATTGCGGGTCGACTTCGGACCAGCGCACGCGCAGCGGGATGGTATGGCGGAACTCCTCTTTGGCCATTGACGTGGTCTCCTTGTTGATTGTTCCGGAACGCTGTAAAGACATCAGGCCGCCGTACCCGCCGGCGCGGGGCCGGCAGGCGCGGCGGCCTGGATGCATGCGAGGCGGTGGCGGGCCGCAGGCTTACTGCGGCTTGGCCAGCCCGAGCTTCTCGATGATCGCCTTTTCCTTCTTGACGGTGTCGGCCGCGAACTGCGCGTACTGCTGGGTGTTCATGTAGAACGGCTCCATGTCGAACTTGGCCAGCGACTCGCGGTAGTTGGGCATTTCCATGGCCTTCTTGAAGGCGTCATGCAGCTTCTGCACGATCTTCGGGTCGGTGCCCTTGGGCGCGACCAGGCCGAACGGCGAGGTCTGCACGATGCCCATGCCCAGTTCCTTCAGCGTCGGCACGTTGGGGAAGCGCGCCGAGCGCTTCTCGCCCCAGGTCGACAGCAGGCGCAGCTTGCCCTGTTCCACGTACGGCGCCCAGGCCGGCGTATCGGCGACCGACATCACGTGGCCGCCGAGCAGCGCCTGCATCGATTCCGAATTGCCCTTGTACGGGATATGCGAAAACTGCACGCCCTGCTTCATGGCCAGTTCTTCCATGGTCAGGTGCAGCGTGGTCATCGAACCCGGCGAGCCATAGGTCAGCTTGCCCGGGTTGGCCTTGGCGTAGGCAACGTACTCCTGCATGGTCTTGATCGGCGAATCCGCCGGCACCACCAGGCCGAACGAATAGCCGGCAAGGTTGATGATGTAGCTCAGGTCCTTGACCGGGTCCCAGTTGATCTTGGTGGTGTACGGCAGGCGGTAGACCGGCATGGCCACCTGCGCCAGCGTGTAGCCGTCGGGCGCGGTGCTCTGCATCAGCTGCGCCGGCAGCACGCCGCCGGCACCCGGCTTGTTCTCGACGATCACCGGCTGGCCCAGGATCTTCGAGGCGTTGTCGGCCAGCACGCGAAACGGGATATCCGTGGAGCCGCCGGCGGTGTAGCCGATCACCAGCCGGATCGGGCGCTGCGGGAATTTGTCGGCCTGGGCCTGGGCGGGCATGGCGGCAAGACCGAGGGCCGCGGTGGCGGCGGCGATGCCCGCGCGGGCGAGGAAGTGGCGGCGTTGCATTTGACGATGTCTCCTAGTGCTGCAAATCACTGCTTGAAAAATGCGTGGGCCGGCGCGACCGCAAGGCGGCGCCTAGTCCTGCAAGGTGCCGAACGCGGTGCGCAGCGCGGCGACGGCATCGGCATGCGCCTGCGCCACCGCGGGCACGAACCGGCCCAGCTTGAAGAAGTCATGGATCATGCCGGGGTAATCGGCCAGCGTGGCGGCAACCCCGGCGGCGCGCAGCTTTTCGGCGTAGGCCACGCCCTCGTCATGCAGCGGGTCGTAGCCGGCCACCGCGATCCAGGCCGGGCACACCCCGCCCACCTCGGCACCGCTGCCGCCGCCGTCGAGCGGAGCAAAGCGCCAGTCGTCGCGGCTGGCCTCCTGGTCCAGGTACTGCGCGAAGAACCAGCGGATCATGTCCGCCGTCAGCAGGTAGCCGTCCGCCAGCGCGCGGTGCGACGGCGTATCCTGGCGCGCGCAGGTGCCCGGATAGACCAGCAGCTGCAGCACCGGCGCGAGGCCGGCATCGCGCGCCTCGACCGCGCAGGCCGCGGCCAGCGTGCCGCCGGCGCTATCGCCGCCCAGGCCGATGCGCGCCGGGTCGGCGCCGAGCTTGTCGGCTTCGGCGAAGACCCAGTGCAGCACATCGAAGGCGTCGTTGACCGCGGTCGGGAAGCGCCACTCGGGCCCCAGCCGGTAATCCACCGACAGCACCATGCAATCGGCCTGGCCGCACAGCAGGCGGCACAGCGGATCGTGCGAATCGACGCTGCCGACCGTGAAGCCGCCGCCATGGAAGTACACCAGCAGCGGCAGCGGCTCGATCCAGCTGGCCTCGCGCGGCACATACAGCCGCACCGGGATGGCGTGGCCGTCGCGGGCCGGCACCAGCAGGTCTTCCGCGCTATGCACCGGCGGCGGGTTGATGTCGAGGATCGGCGCGCTTTTCTCGTAGGCGATCTTGGCGTCTTCCGGCGCCATGGCGTGGATCGGCGGTCGCTTGGCGCGCGCGATCAAGGCCAGCAACGCGGCCATCTGCGGGTCCAGCGGACGGTCCGGCAGGCCTGGCGTGGCGGATAGGGAAGACGGTACGGCAGACATAGGGCGTGATGCGGCGCAAACCCCCGTGCAGGCCGCGCGCGCAGCGCTGGCGCGGCGTCGGCATCGGGAGAAGTTCGAATAGTGAACGATCGTTCGATTTTAGTATGATGCCAGATGTTTCCGACCCGGGGCAGTCCGAGATAACCCCGAAAAGTCCTACTCAGCGTGCCACGCGGCAAGTTTTTGCGCGATGATCGGCTGGCAGCACGCCGAGGGCGAGCGGAAACGATTGCGGCAGGTCCATTGAACCCCAGGACAGCGCACGGCGCCAGGCCCGTGACAACAAGGAATTCCAACGATTTCGCGGCAGATCCCAGCAGGAGACAAGCAAACATGGCGTTCATCTACTATCTGACCCACATTCACCTGGACTTCGGCGCGGTCAACGTGCTGAAGTCGGAATGCGAGCGCATCGGCATCCGCCGGCCGCTGCTGGTGACCGACCAGGGCGTGGTCGCGGCCGGCGTGGCGCAGCGCGCCATCGACGCGATGCAGGGCTTGCCGGTGGCGGTGTTCGACGAGACCCCGTCGAACCCGACCGAGGCCATGGTGCGCAAGGCCGCCGCGCAGTACCGCGAACAAGGCTGCGACGGACTGGTGGCGGTGGGCGGCGGGTCGTCGATCGACCTGGCCAAGGGCATCGCCATCCTGGCCACGCACGAGGGCGAGCTGACCACCTATGCCACCATCGAAGGCGGCAGCGGCAAGATCACCGACCAGGCCGCGCCGCTGATCGCGGTGCCCACCACCTCCGGCACCGGCAGCGAGGTTGCGCGCGGCGCCATCATCATCCTGGACGACGGCCGCAAGCTGGGCTTCCATTCCTGGCACCTGCTACCCAAGTCCGCGGTGTGCGACCCCGAGCTGACGCTGGGCCTGCCCGCAGGCCTGACCGCTGCCACCGGCATGGACGCCATCGCCCACTGCATCGAGACCTTCCTGGCGCCCGCCTTCAACCCGCCCGCGGACGGCATCGCGCTCGACGGCCTGGAGCGCGGCTGGACCCATATCGAGCGCGCCACCCGCGACGGCAACGACCGCGATGCGCGCCTGAACATGATGAGCGCGTCGATGCAGGGCGCGATGGCGTTCCAGAAGGGCCTGGGCTGCGTGCATTCGCTGTCGCACCCGCTGGGCGGGCTCAAGATCGACGGCCGCACCGGCCTGCACCACGGCACCCTCAACGCGGTGGTGATGCCGGCGGTGCTGCGCTTCAATGCCGACGCCCCCAGCGTGGTGCGCGATCACCGCTACGCGCGCCTGCGCCGCGCCATGCACCTGCCCGACGGCGCCGACCTGGCGCAGGCGGTGCACGACATGACCGCGCGCCTGGGCCTGCCCACCGGCCTGCGCCAGATGGGCGTCACCGAGGACATGTTCGACAAGGTGATCGCGGGCGCGCTGCTCGACCACTGCCACAAGACCAACCCGAAAGAAGCCAGCGCCGCGGATTATCGGCGTATGCTTGAGCAGTCCATGTAGCACACCGCGTAGCACCCAGCGGCTTCCCGCCGGTCGGACCGACCAAGCGGCTGTCCGGCGGCCCTCCCTCCACAGCGCAGGAGACACTATGAGCGGCGAGCACTTGCAGGTAGTCCATGGCGACATTACCCGGATGGAAGTCGATGCCATCGTCAATGCGGCCAACAGCGGCCTGCTCGGCGGCGGCGGCGTCGACGGGGCCATCCACGGGGCCGGCGGCCCCGCCATCATGGAGGCCTGCCGCGCGATCCGCGACGCGCAGGGCGGCTGCCCCACCGGCGAGGCGGTGCTCACCACCGGTGGCCGCCTGCCGGCGCCCTACGTGATCCACGCGGTCGGGCCGGTGTGGCAAGGCGGGAGCCAGGGCGAGGAAGAGCAGCTCGGCAATGCCTATCGCAACAGCATCCGGCTGGCGGCGCAGCATCACCTGCGCACGCTGGCCTTCCCCAACATCAGCACCGGCATCTATGGTTTCCCGCGCGAACGCGCGGCGGATATCGCCATCGCCGCTGTGCGCGAGGCGCTGGCCGGGGCGCCGGAGATCGAGCAGGTCACCTTCGTCTGCTTCGATGACGAGAACTACCGGCTTTACCGCGAGCGGCTGAGCTGAACCCCGGCATGCGGCGGCCTGTGCCGCCGCATGCGGGTTTTTGCGGTGCCAGCGGCGCCAGCGGTCAGGCCGGCAGCGCGCTGCGGATCAGCTGGTTGATCCGTTCCGGCTGCTCGTGGATCACCCAGTGCGTGCCCTCTGGGATGCGCTCCAGCCGCAGGTCGGGTACGAAATCGGCCAGGCCATCCGCCAGCGACTTCGGCAGCGCGCGGTCGCGCTCGCCCCACACCACCAGCGTCGGCACCCTGACCACGAATGCGGCCGGGTCCAGCCGTGAAATATCGGGCGGCGGCTCGCCCTCGCCCGGCGGATGCATCGGCGAGGCCCGGTAGAAATTGACGCCGCCGGTCAGCGGATGCACCCCGGCGTCCTTGCCTTCGCCCGGCTGCGACCACGCCGCGTGGTACCTGGCGCGGGTCTCGGCGGTGTACCAGGCCGCCGGCTTGCCGTCGTCGTCGGACAGCATCCGGTCCAGCAGCGCGAAGTCGTTGGCCGCCAGCGCCTGTTCCGAGCCCGGCTTGCGCAGCCAGTTCATGTAGGCCGACGCGGCCTGCTGCGCCGGATCGGTGGCCAGCGCGCGCGCGAACAGGTACGGGTGCGGCGAATTGACGATGATGAGCTGGCGCACCAGCTGCGGGAACTGGATCGCCAAATTCCAGCAGATCGCCCCGCCCCAGTCGTGCGCCACCACCACGGCCTGTTCATAGCCCAGCGCGCCGATCAGCTGCACCAGGTCTTCGACGATATGGCGCGGCCGGTAGGCATTCACGTCGGCGGGCTTGCTCGACAGGTTGAAGCCGCGCAGGTCGGGCGCCACGGCAAAATGCGTGCGCCCGAACTCGGCCAGCTGCGCCTCCCATTCGAACCAGAATTCCGGAAAGCCGTGCACGAACAGCATCAGCGGCTTGCCGCGCTCGCCCGCGCTGGCGTAGTGCAGCCGGGTCTCATTGGGCAGCGTGGCGTATTGCAGGTGGCGGATCACGGCGGCGGGGGCTGCCATGTTGTTCTCCATATGCGGTCCCTCCTCGTTGTGGCGTGGTGCTGGCCAGGGTTGGCGAACGCTGCTGGCGAACGTCAGCTCAGCCGCGCAACGCGGCAACCAGGCCCGCGCGGACCTCGGGCTTGTCGGCAAACGGATCGCCGGGGTTGCGCTGCCCGACGATATCCTCGAAGCGCTGGCGCACGGGGGCGAGCGCCTGGGGGTGGGAATAAATATAGAAGCTTTCGTCGCGGATGGCATCGAAGGTGATCTGCGCCACTTCCGCCGCGCTCACTTTGCCGGAACCGACGGCCTTGTCCGACAGCGCCTGCGACACCAGCTGCGAGCGCGTCGGCGGCGCCTGGTTGGCCAGGTCGGCGGGCCGGTTGCGCTGCGACTGGCTGATGCCGGTCGGCACGAAGTACGGGCACAGCACCGAGCAGCGCACCTGCTGCGTCACCAGCCCGAGGTCCTGGTACAGCGTTTCGGACAGCGCCACCACCGCGTGCTTGGACACGTTGTAGACGCCCATCGCCGGCGGATTCAGCAAGCCCGCCATCGAAGCGGTGTTGACGATATGCCCCTCGAACGCCGGGTCCTTCTCCGCGGCCGCCAGCATCAGCGGCGTGAAGATGCGCACGCCGTGCACCACGCCGTACAGGTTGACGCCCATCACCCATTCCCAGTCCCGCTCCGAGTTTTCCCAGATCAGGCCGCCCGCGCCGACGCCGGCATTGTTGAACAGCAGGTTGACCTGGCCGAAGGCCTCGATCGCGGCATCGGCCAGCGCCTGCACCTGCCCGGCTTGCGAGACGTCGGTGCGCAAGCCGATCACCGGCACGTTGCGCGCCTGGAATTCGGCGACGGTCGCGTCCAGCGCGTCTTCCTGCACGTCGGCCAGCACCAGCTTCATGCCGAGGTCCGCTGCGATGCGGGCAAATTCCTTGCCGAAGCCCGAGGCGCCACCGGTAATGACGGCCACCTTGTTGGAGAAATCCTTCATGTCGTCTGTCCTGTCGCGTGAGTCGAATGGGGGGCTGCCCGCGGCATGGCGGGCATGCTGGCTCAATCCAGCAGGTCGGGCTGTTCCTTGACGATGCGGGCGTAGAGCGGCTGGAACTGGAACCAGCCCGCCTGCGCGGTGCCGACGATCGAATACGCCTGGCGTGCGGCCGCGTCGGCAATCACCTTCAGCGGCGCCTGCGTGCGCGCGGCGGCAGCTTCGGCCAGCAGCTGCACCTGGCAGGAGCGCTCCATGGTGATGAACCACCACGCCGCTTCGTCGACGGTCTTGCCGACGGTGAGCAGGCCGTGGTTCTGCAGGATGGCCGCCTTGTTCTGCCCCAGCGCGTTGGCGATGCGCTGGCCCTCGTCGAGCTCCACCACCACGCCGCCAAAGTCGTCATAGACGGCATGGTCGTTGTAGAACGCGCACACATCCTGCGTCAGCGGGTCGAGCGGCCGGCCCAGCGTCGACCAGGCGCGGCCATGGGTGCTGTGCGAATGCGCGGCCGCGACCGCGTCGGGGCGGGTCTGGTGCACGCGCGAATGGATGGCGAAGGCCGCGGCATTGACCGGGTAGTCGCCCTCGACCACGTCGCCGTGGTGGTCGCAGCGGATCAGGTTGGAGACCCGGACCTGGCTGAAATGCACACCGAAGGGATTGACCCAGAAGGTGTCGGGAAACTCGGGGTCGCGCGCGGTGATATGGCCGGCCACGCCTTCGTCGAAACCGAATTTCGAGAACAGCCGGAAGGCAGCGGCCAGGCGCTGCTTGCGGTGCAGGCGCTCCTCGGCCACGGTGGCGAACTGCGGCGGCCGTGGCAGGTTGCGGTAGCGCGCCTTGACCTCTTCCGGCAGGCCGGCGCCGATCTCGTCGCCTCTACCTTGCTGAACTTGCTGGACTTGCGGAACCTGCGGGGCATCCATGGGTGTCTCCTCCTCTTGTCTTGCCTGCGTTGTCCTGCCCGGCACGCCCGTGGGGACGCGGCGTGCCGGTGCTGCGCTCAGACCAGCTTGACCAGCTGCTTGCCGAAGTTCTTGCCCTTGAGCAGGCCCATGAAGGCTTCCGGCGCGCTCGCCAGGCCCTCGGCGATGCTCTCGCGGAACTTGAGCTTGCCCTGCGCGACCGCGGTGCCCAGCTCCTTCAGCGCCTGCGGCCACACGTCCATGTGCTCGGAGACGATAAAGCCCTCGATGGTCAGGCGCGAGACCAGGATCAGCTGCGGGTTCTTCAGCGGCAGCGGCTGGCCGTCATAGCCGGCGATCATGCCGCACATGGCGATGCGGCCGAAGGCGTTCATGCGCGACAGCACCGCGTCGAGGATATCGCCGCCGACGTTCTCGAAGTAGCCGTCGATGCCGTCGGGCGTGGCCTCCTTGAGCATGGTGTAGAGCTCCTTGGGGTCTTTGGCCGCCTTGTAGTCGATACAGGCGTCGAAACCCAGCTCGTTGACCACGTAGTCGCACTTGTCCTTGCCGCCGGCAAAGCCGACTGCGCGGCAGCCGGCCAGCTTGGCGAGCTGGCCCACCACGCTGCCGACCGCGCCAGACGCGGCGCTGACCGCGATGGTCTTGCCCGCCTTGGGCTGGATGATCTTGTTCAGGCCATACCATGCGGTCACGCCCGGCATGCCGACCGAGCCGAGGTAGGCCGACAGCGGGATATGCGTGGTATCGACCGGCTGCAGGCCGGTGCCGTCGCTGACGCCCATTTCCTGCCAGCCGAACATGCCGACCACCTTGTCGCCCGGCTTGAACCTGCTGTTCTTGCTTTCCACTACTTCGCCGACGGTGCCGCCGATCATCACCTCATCGAGCGGCTGCGGCGCGGCATACGACTTGCTGTCGTTCATGCGGCCGCGCATGTACGGATCGAGCGACAGGTAGTGGTTGCGCACCAGCACCTGGCCCTCCGCGATCTGCGGCACGGGCACTTCTTCCAGCCGGAAATTGGCCGGCGTCACAGCGCCCTCGGGACGCGAGGCGAGGACGATGCGCTTGAACGTGTTGGACATGGTGGGTTCCTTCCAATGGGAGATGGAAACTGCATGGAAACTGCTGATGCGGGGCAATGCGGCTCATGGAGCGCCCCGCCTGTGCTGCGCCGGCGCTCAGCCGTCGGCGCCGGTATCGGTGTCGCCCGGGCGCTGCGGCGGCATGCGCCGGATGTACTTGAACGTGCCCGAGCCGCGCGCCACGGTCTTGCCGTCGGCATCGACGATCTCGGCCTCGCAGAACACCATGGTGGTGGTGCGATGCACGGTGGTGCCGCGCGCGGTCAGGTGGCCGCGGCCCGGCGCCATGAAGCTGCTCTTCATCTCGATGGTGACCACGCCGCGGCCATCGGCATCGCTGCTGCGGCCGGCCACCGCCATGGCCACATCGAGCAGCGTCATGATCACGCCGCCGTGGGCCATGTCCCAGCTGTTCTGGTGGCGCTTTTCGGTCGGCAGCGAGATCTCGCTGCGCCCGCCCTCGGCCAGGCTGCAGGTCACGCCAAGCTCGGCAAGGAACGGGATATGGCTCAGGGAGCCGGTGTACTGGTTCATGGCAATGCGAGTGGAAGTTGGGGTGGGCGAGGCACCGGCGGCTTGCCCGCCGGCGCCGGTCCCGCATTATTGCCGCAAACGCCGGCAGTCGCTCACACTGGGCTCAGACCGCGCTGACGCCGCCGTCCACCGCCAGGATCTGCCCGGTGATGTGCTTGCCGGCATCGCTGGCAAACAGCAGCGCCGCGCCCTTCAGGTCTTCGTCGTCGCCCAGACGATGCAGCGGCACGCCCGCGCACATCGCCTCGACGCCCATGCGCTCGAGCGAGCCCCTGGTCATCTTCGACGGGAAGAAGCCCGGCGCCAGCGCGTTGACGGTGATGTTGTGCTCGCCCCACTCCGCCGCCAGCGTGCGCGTGAAGTTGACCACCGCGCCCTTGGAGGTGTTGTAGGCAATGGTTTCCATGGTGCCCGGCGGATTGCCGGCCAGGCCCGCGATCGACGCCACGTTGATGATGCGGCCGTGGCGGCGCGGGATCATCGACAGCTTGCCGACGCGCTGGCTCAGCAGGAACAGGCCGCGGATATTCAGGTTCATCACCTTGTCCCACGCTTCCAGCGGATGGTCTTCCGCCGGCGCGCCCCAAGTGGCGCCGGCGTTGTTGACCAGGATGTCGATATGGCCAAGCCTGGCGATGGCCTCGTCGGCCAGGCGCGCGACCTCGGATTCCTGCGAGCCGTCGGCAGCGATCCAGTCGGCCTCGATGCCGAGGCCTTTCAGGTGTTCCTGCGCGGCGCGCAGCTCGTCGGCCTTGCGTGCCGACAGCACGATGCGCGCGCCCTGCTCGCCCAGTGCCTCGGCAATCTGCAGGCCAAGTCCGCGCGAGCCGCCGGTGATCAGCGCGGTCTTGCCCTTCAGGTCAAACAGTTGCTGGATGGTGCGCATGATGTCTCTTCCTTGGTTGTCTTTGAATGAGGCAGTAAGCAGCCAGTGCCGGCGCTCAGAACCAGGCGCTCAGAACCAGGCGTCCTGCATGTCCAGCGTGGTGCGGTCGAGCGATGCCAGCAGGTCGAACTGCGGACCGACCCTGGGCAGCTCGAAGCGGAAGAAGTACGCCGCCGCGGCCAGCTTGCCGCGATAGAAGTCCTGGTCTTCCCGGCCGCTCGCCTGCGCCAGCGCGGCTTGCGCCAGCAATGCCTGCTCCAGCCAGATCCACGCCACCACCACGTGGCCGAAGGCTTCGAGGTAGACCGATGCGTTGGCCAGCGTCACGTTGGCATCGTCGGCGCTCCACAGGGTCTGGGTCACTTCGGCAAGGCGCTTGGTGGCGGCGCCGAGCGCGCGCGCCTGCTGCGCCAGTTCGGCATCGTCCGCGGCCAGCGCGCGGCCGATGGTGGCCTGCACGCGCTCGCCCAGCAGTTTGAACGCGGCGCCATCCTTCATCACCACCTTGCGGCCCAGCAAGTCCAGGCCCTGGATGCCGTGCGTGCCTTCGTGGATCGGGTTCAGGCGGTTGTCGCGGTAGAACTGCTCGACGTTGTATTCGCGGGTGTAGCCGTAGCCGCCGTGCACCTGGATCGCCAGGTTGTTGGCCTCCAGGCACCATTGCGACGGCCAGCTCTTGGCGATCGGCGTCAGGATGTCGAGCAGCAGCGCCAGGCGCGCGTGC
This sequence comes from Cupriavidus alkaliphilus, assembly GCF_900094595.1. Lineage (GTDB taxonomy): Bacteria > Pseudomonadota > Gammaproteobacteria > Burkholderiales > Burkholderiaceae > Cupriavidus > Cupriavidus alkaliphilus. The sequence goes on from NZ_FMAD01000013.1 coordinate 84,114, forward strand.
GCTTCGTGGTCGCCGGTGGCGGCAGCGGCCTCTTCCTCGTCGACCAGCCGCGCGCAGTACAGGTTCAGCGCCAGGCCGCCCTCGACATAGCTCTTCTGCGCCAGCAGCATGCGGCGGATATCGGCGTGCTCGACCAGCTTTACCTGCGGGCTGGCGGCATCCTTGCCGCCGGGGCCGACCGGGCGGCCTTGCGGGCGGTTGCGCGCATAGTCCAGCGCATGCAGGTAGCCGGTGTAGCCGAGCATCACCGCGCCCAGGCCCACGCCGATACGCGCCTCGTTCATCATGTGGAACATGCAGGCCAGGCCCTTGTGCGGCTCGCCTACCAGGTAGCCGATCGCGCCGGCCTTGCCGCCCGGCTGGTACTTCATGCCTTCGCCGAAGTTCAGCAGGCAGTTGGTGGTGCCGCGGTAGCCCATCTTGTGGTTCAGGCCGGCCAGCACCACGTCGTTGTGCTCGCCCAGCGAGCCGTCTTCGTTGACCAGGTACTTGGGCACGATAAACAGCGAGATGCCCTTCACGCCCGGGATCAGCTTGCCATCCGGGCCCGGGATCTTGGCCAGCACCAGGTGGACGATATTGTCGCTTAGCTCGTGCTCGCCGGCGGAAATCCACATCTTGTTGCCGCGCAGGCGGTATTGCGCGCCCAGCGGCGATTCGCCTTCATACTCGGCGCGCGTCGTGATATCCGACAGCGACGAGCCGGCCTGTGGCTCCGACAGGCACATGGTGCCGAAGAAGCGTCCTTCCATCTCCGGCTTGACGAAGGTCTCGACCTGCGCCGGCGTGCCGTGCGTGAGCAGCAGGTTGGCGTTGCCGATGGTCAGGAACGGGTAGGAGCTGGTGCCGACGTTGGCGCCCTTGAAGTAGGCGAAGCCGGCTTTCTCGACCACCACCGGCAGCTGCATGCCGCCCAGTTCGTAATCCTGGCCCGCAGCCATCAGCCCTGCCTCGCAGAAGGCCTTCAGCGCGGTGCTGACCTCGGGGATGATGCTGACGGTCTCGCCGTCGAATTCGGGTTCGTGCTGGTCGTTCTTCTTGTTGTGCGGCGCGAACAGGTCGGTGGCGATCTTCTCGCAGGTGTCCAGCGCGGCATCGAAGGTCTCGCGCGAGTGGTCGGCGTAGCGCGGAATGCGGGTCAGCTCGTCGACCTTGAGCCATTCATACAGGATGAAATTCAGGTCGCGACGGGAAAGGATCATCGACATGGTGTCTCCATGCGGCGCACTGCGTGGCGTGCCGCGAGTTCTTTTGTCTTTTGGTGCGAGCCGCCTCGGTTGAATCGCCGTGTGGGGTGCTCCCTCTCCCGCTTGCGGGAGAGGGTTGGGGTGAGGGCCGGGCGGTACTACGAAGTGCAGTCTGGCGGTATGCCACCGCCTGCCCTCACCCCCTGCCCCTCTCCCGCGAGCGGGAGAGGGGAGCAAACCGGCAGTCTGTCCGGGCTGTCAGCCGTTACAGCACTTCGAACAGCCCCGCAGCGCCCTGCCCGCCACCGATGCACATGGTCACCACCACGTACTTCACCCCGCGGCGCTTGCCTTCGATCAGCGCATGGCCGACCAGGCGCGCGCCCGACACGCCGTACGGGTGGCCCACCGCGATGGCGCCGCCGTTGACGTTGAGGCGATCCATCGGGATGCCCAGCGTATCGGCGCAGTACAGCACCTGCACCGCGAAGGCTTCGTTCAGTTCCCACAGGCCGATGTCGTCGACCTTCAGGCCGGCCTTCTTCAGCAGCTTGGGCACGGCAAAGACCGGGCCGATACCCATCTCGTCAGGCTCGCAGCCGGCCACGGCAAAGCCGCGGAACACGCCCAGCGGCTGCAGGCCGCGGGCCTCTGCCACGCGCGCGTTCATCACCACGGCCGCAGAGGCGCCGTCCGAGAACTGCGAGGCATTGCCGGCGGTGATCACGCCACCCGGCACCGCGCTGCGGATCTTGGACACGCCTTCGAGCGTGGTGTCGGCGCGGATGCCTTCGTCGCGGTCGATGGTCACTTCCTTCGTCACCAGCTGGCCGGTGGACTTGTCGGCGACACCGGCGAGCACCGTCATCGGCACGATCTCGTCCTTGAACTTGCCGGCTTCCTGCGCGGCGGCGGCGCGTTGCTGGCTGCGCACGCCGTACTCGTCCTGGCGGTCCTTCGAGATGTTGTAGCGCTTGGCCACGTTCTCGGCGGTCTGCAGCATGTTCCAGTAGATTTCCGGCTTGTTCTTGGTCAGCCAGCTCTCCTGGACCATGTGGCGGTTCATTTCCTGCTGCACGCAGGAGATGCTCTCCACGCCGCCGGCGACGAAGATGTCGCCCTCGTCGGCGATCACGCGCTGCGCGGCCATGGCGATGGTCTGCAGGCCCGACGAGCAGAAGCGGTTGACGGTGGCGCCGGGCACGGTGACCGGGCAGCCGGCGCGCAGCGCGATCTGGCGGGCGATATTGGCGCCGGTGGCGCCTTCCGGGTTGGCGCAGCCCATCAGCACGTCTTCGACCTCGGCGGCCTCGATCTTGGCGCGCGCGATGGCGTGCTGGACCGCATGGCCGCCCAGCGTGGCGCCGTGGGTCATGTTGAAGGCGCCCTTCCAGCTCTTGGCCAGGCCGGTCCGTGCGGTGGATACGATGACTGCTTCGTTCATGTGTTGCTCCTCGGAATCTCTTGTGTCGTTCAGTTCGGTGTTTCGGTTCAGCCCTGGCCACTGAGCAGGTCGGCGGACATCACGCGCGCGACGCCGGCGGCACCGAGGTCCTGCCATGCCTGTGCCAGCGACCCTTGCAGGTCGATGGCCCGGCACGCATCCTCGATCACCGCGGCCTCGAAGCCCGCGGCGCGCGCGTCGAGCGCGCTCCACGCCACGCAGTAGTCCGTCGCCAGCCCGGCGCAGAACACGCGCCTGACGCCATGCTCGCGCAGGTAGCCGGCCAGTCCGGTGCGCGTGGTGCGGTCCGCTTCCATAAAGGCGGAGTAGCTGTCCACGCCGGCATGGTGGCCCTTGCGGATCACCAGCCGCGCGTGCGGCACGTGCAGCCCCGCATGCAACGCGGCGCCGGGCGTGTCCTGCACGCAGTGCACCGGCCACAGCACCTGCTCGCCATACGGCAGCGCCAGCGTCTGGAACGGCTGCGCGCCGGCATGGTTGGCCGCGAACGAGACGTGCGCGGCCGGATGCCAGTCCTGCGTCAGCACCACGTGCCCGAACGCGCGCGCCAGCCGGTTGATGACGGGCACGACCTCGTCGCCGCTGGGCACGGCAAGCGCGCCGCCCGGCATGAAGTCGTTCTGCACGTCGATCACCAGCAGGCAATCGTCAGGTCGGAGAGTGGTGTCCATGTCAGAGCCAGGGAGAACCGTGGTGACGTGTCAGCCGTTGAAGCCCTTGCCTTCGTCCGCCAGCTTCTGCAGCAGCGGCGCGACCTGCCAGGCTTCGCCGTGGTAGCCCTTGGCGTAGCGCTTCATTGCCAGCGCCACGTTGTACAGGCCGACCTGGTCCGCGTACAGCATCGGGCCGCCGCGGAACAGCGGGAAGCCGTAGCCGGTCAGGTACACCATGTCGATATCCGAGGCCTTGGAAGCAATGCCCTCTTCCAGGATCTTGGCGCCTTCGTTGACCAGCGCGAACACCAGGCGCTCGACGATCTCTTCGTCAGAGATCTTGCGGCGCGTGATGCCCAGGTCCTTCGAATGCTGCACGATCATGTCGTTGACCTGCTGGTTCGGGTACGGCTTGCGGTCGCCCGCCTTGTAGTCGTACCAGCCCGCGCCGGTCTTCTGGCCGTAGCGGCCCATCTCGCACAGCAGGTCGGCGGTCTTCGAGTACTGGATCTCAGGCTTGTCGACGGCGCGGCGCTTGCGGATGGCCCAGCCGATGTCGTTGCCGGCCAGGTCGCCCATGCGGAACGGGCCCATGGCAAAGCCGAACTTCTCGATGGCCTTGTCGACCTGCTCCGGCAGCGCGCCTTCGTCCAGCAGGTAGCCGGCCTGGCGGCTGTACTGCTCGATCATGCGGTTGCCGATAAAGCCGTCGCACACGCCCGACACCACCGCGGTCTTCTTGATCTTCTTGCCGATCTGCATGACCGTGGCCAGCACGTCCTTGCCGGTCTTCTCGCCGCGCACCACTTCCAGCAGCTTCATCACGTTGGCCGGGCTGAAGAAGTGCATGCCGACCACGTCCTGCGGGCGCTTGGTGAACGAAGCGATCTTGTTCACATCCAGCGTGGAGGTGTTCGAAGCCAGGATGGCGCCCTGCTTCATCACTTCATCCAGCTTCTTGAACACGATTTCCTTGACGCCCATTTCCTCGAACACGGCCTCGATGACCATGTCGGCGTCCTTGATGTCGTCATAGGACAGCGTGGTGCTCAGCAGGCCCATGCGCTGCTCGACCTTCTCTTGCGTGAGCTTGCCCTTCTTGGCGCTGTTCTCGTAGTTCTTGCGGATGATGCCGACGCCGCGGTCCAGCGCTTCCTGCTTGGTTTCCAGGATGGTGACCGGAATGCCCGCGTTGAGGAAGTTCATGCTGATGCCGCCGCCCATGGTGCCGGCGCCGATCACGGCGACCTTCTCGATCTTGCGCACCGGGGTGCCTTCGGGCACGTCGGGGATCTTGCTGGCGGCACGCTCGCCGAAGAAGGCATGGCGCAGCGCGCGCGATTCCGGCGTGGTCACCAGGAACAGGAAGCCCTCGCGCTCCTGCTTCAGGCCCTGCTCGAACGGCTTGAGCGAGCCCGCCACGGCTTCCAGGCACTTCAGCGGCGCCGGGAAATTCTTGGCCATCGCGGCCACGGTGTTGCGGGCAAAGCCGAGGTAGCCTTCGGCGTTTTCGTGGCGCACCTTCAGGTCGCGCACCTTCGGGTGCGGGCCGCTGGCGGCGCCGACGTTCTGCGCAAACTTGACCGCCGCGGGCAGCACGTCACCGTCGACGATTTCATCGAACAGCTTGGTGCCGGCGAACTTCTCGGACAGCACCGGGGTGCCCGACACGATCATGTTGGCGGCGGCCTCCAGGCCGATCACGCGCGGCAGGCGCTGCGTGCCGCCGGCGCCGGGCAGCAGGCCCAGCTTCACTTCCGGCAGCGCGATCTGCGCGCCCTTGGACGCGACGCGGTAGTTGCAGCCCAGCGCCAGTTCCAGGCCGCCACCCATGGCGACCGAGTGCACGGCGGCAACCACCGGCTTGGACGACGCTTCCAGCACGCGGATCACCGAGTGCAGGGTCGGCTCCTGCATGGCCTTGGGGGTATTGAATTCACGGATGTCGGCGCCGCCCGAGAATGCCTTGCCGGCGCCGGTGATGACGATGGCCTTGACGGCGGCATCGTCCAGCGCACGGGTCATGCCTTCGACGATGCCAAGCCGGGTGCTGTGACCCAGGCCGTTGACAGGGGGATTGTCGAGCGTGATGACGGCTACGCCGTCCTGAACCTGATACTGCGCTGTCATGCTGGTTCCTTTGGTGTCAGAAGTTGTCTCGGGATTCGAATTCTCGAATGAATGTTCTTTGCAGCGCGGGGCGTGCCGGCCGGTACCGGCGCCTGCCCCGGGTCGCGGCCTTCACGGGCGGGTTAACCCTTGACCCGATCCGCCGCTTTCCCGCGCCCCACAACGCCCTCCGGCGCTTGGGCGAAACAAGCATACACAAAATAGCACGGTCGTTCAATTTTAATTTCGGAACATTTCCGGCGCCATGCGCAACGCGAATGCCGTCCCTGATCGCGCTGCATGGAGCCGGTGCTTAACGACCCGGAGCAAGCCGCCCGCGATGCCGGCTAAGGCACTTGCCTGCCCTGCGCGAGCGCCGTCCCCAGACCAGTATCGGACTTTATTTGACCGATACGGGAAAATCGCCGGCGCAGACGCGGTAGACTCGCGGCTTTTCGTTTTTTGCCCCCTGGCCTTCACGAGACGCCGGGCGGCGGAAGGTCCAGCGACCCTGATGTCTTCCCCAATCCATTCTTCGTCCTCGCACGCTTGCTCGGCGCACGGGCACCAGCACCCGGTGGTCGAGCACGACGACCTCAAGCGCAAACTCAAGGCCCGCCACCTGACCATGATCGCCGTCGGCGGCGCGGTCGGCACCGGCCTGTTCGTGGCCTCGGGTGCCTCGATCGCGCAGGCGGGCCCGGGCGGCGCGCTGCTGATGTATATGCTGCTCGGCCTGATGGTCTATTGCCTGATGACCAGCCTGGGCGAGCTGGCGGTGCACATGCCGGTGGCCGGCTCCTTTGTCACCTACAGCGCGCTCTATGTCGACGAAGGCTTCGGCTTCGCGCTGGGCTGGAACTACTGGTTCAGCCTTGCCGTAACCATTGCCGTAGAGCTGACCGCGGCACAGCTGGTGATGCAGTACTGGTTCCCCGGCGTGCCCGGGGTGCTGTGGAGCGCCGGCTTCCTGCTGCTGATGTTCGGGCTCAACGCGTTCTCGGTGCGCGGCTTCGGCGAGGCCGAATACTGGTTCGCGCTGATCAAGGTGATCACCGTGGTAGTGTTCCTGGGCGTTGGCCTGCTGATGATCTTCGGCATCATGCAGGGCGGCCCGCAGTCCGGCTGGCACAACTTCACCACCGGCGACGCGCCCTTTGTCGGCGGCATCCCGGCCATGTTCGGCGTGGCCATGATCGCCGGCTTCTCCTTCCTCGGCACCGAAACCGTCGGCGTCGCCGCCGGTGAGGCCGAACGCCCCGCCATCACCATTCCGCGCGCAATCCGCCAGACCTTCTGGCGGATCCTGCTGTTCTACGTGCTGGCGATCCTGGTGATCGGCGTGCTGATTCCCTATACCGACCCCAACCTGCTGCGCAACGACGTGACCGACGTGGGCGTGAGCCCGTTCGCGCTGGTGTTCCGCCACGCCGGGCTGGCCTTCGCGGCCGGGCTGATGAACGCGGTGGTGCTGACCGCCCTGCTGTCGGCGGGCACCTCCAGCATGTATGTGTCGACGCGCATCCTGTACGGCCTGGCCGTCAGCCGCCGCGCGCCGCGCGCGTTCGCCCGGCTGACGCAGAACGGCGTGCCGTTCTACGCGCTGCTGGCGACCACCGCCATCGGCGCGCTGTGCTTTCTCAGCTCGCTGCTCGGCAACAAGACCGCCTACCTGTGGCTGCTCAACACCTCGGCCATGACCGGCTTTATCGCCTGGCTCGGCATTGCCGTCAGCCACTACCGCTTCCGTCGCGGGATGGCGCACCAGGGGCATGACGTCAGCAAGCTCGCCTACCGGTCGCCGTTGTATCCGTTCGGGCCGGTCTTCTCGGCGGTGCTGTGCCTGGTGATCATCGGTGGCCAGAATTACCAGGCATTCGCCGACATCCCGAACCGGTGGCTGGAAATCGTCGCCACCTATATTGGCGTGCCGGTGTTTCTGGTGCTGTGGGTGGGATACCGGCTGGTCACCGGGTCGCGGCTGATTGCGTATGAGGATATGCCGTTCGAGTTTCCGGAGGGCGGTAAGGACAGCAACGGGAAAGAGGCGGCTTGAGGCGGAAGGGAAGTCGGCGATGATGGGGATGGGATCGCTTCGTGGATGCGCCGGCCCTCTCCCCCGCCCCGCTCCCGCAAGCGGGAGAGGGGAGCACACAAGCGGTCAGCACTGGCCACCTATACCTCCAGCCACTCCTTCCTGACCTGCCCGTTAGCCTTCAGTTCGCCCGGCGTCCCCTCGAACACGATATGCCCGTGGCCCATGACGTAGACGCGCTGCGAGATATCCAACGCGATCGCCAGCTTCTGCTCGATCAGCAACACCGAGACGCCGCGCTCCTTCAGCGTCTTCAGATAGTCCCCCACCAGCGCCACGATCATCGGCGCCAGGCCTTCGGTGGGCTCATCGATCAGGATCAGGTCAGGATCCCCCATCAGCGTACGGCACAGCGTCAGCATCTGCTGCTCACCGCCGGACAGCACGCCGGCCGAGGTGTTCTCCCGCTCCTTCAAGCGCGGGAACATGTTGAACATATCCTCCACGCTCCAGCGCGGCCTGGGCTGTCGCGGGTTGCGCTTTTCACCAAGCAGCAGATTCTGGCGCACCGTCAGCGTAGGGAAAATATCCCGGTTCTCCGGCACGTAGCCGATGCCGAGATGCGCAATCTCGAAGGTGCGCCGCCCGAGGATATCTTCCCCCCGGAACTTCACCGACCCTTCCGCCTTGACCATGCCGAGGATGGCCTTGGCCATGGTCGAGCGCCCCACCCCGTTGCGCCCCAGCAGCGCCACGATCTCGCCCTCGTCGATATGCGCGTCGACGCCATGCAGGATATGGCTCTTGCCGTAGTAGGCGTGCAGGCCCGTGACTTCCAGCATGCGCTTGCCCATCAGTGCACTCCTTCGGTGGTGGCCTCGTCGAGCGTGGTGCCCAGGTAGGCCTCCTTGACCTTGCGGTTGTTGCGGATTGCCTGCGGGGTATCGGTGGCGATGACCTCGCCGTAGACCAGCACCGAGATGCGGTCGGCCAGCCCGAACACCACGCTCATGTCGTGCTCCACCATCACCAGCGTCTTGCCCACCGTGACCTTGCGGATCAGCTCGACCGCGTGGTCCGATTCCGAGCGGCTCATGCCGGCGGTGGGTTCGTCCAGCAGGATCACGTCGGCGCCGCCGGCGATGGTGATGCCGATCTCCAGCGCGCGCTGCTCGGCGTAGGTCAGCAGGCCCGCCTGGGTATCGCGGCGATGCTGCATGCCGATCAGCTCCAGCACGTCCTCGGCGCGCTCGCGCGCGTCGCGCAGGCCAGTGAGCCGGTGCCAGAACGAATACTTGTAGCCAAGCGACCACAGCACCGCGCAGCGCAGGTTCTCGAACACCGACAGCCGGTGGAAGATATTGGTGATCTGGAAGCTGCGCGACAGCCCCATGCGGTTGATGACGAAGGGCTGCAGCCCGCCGATCTCTTCGCCGTTCAGGCGCACCGTGCCGCTGCTGGGCGCGAAGCGGCCCGAGATCAGGTTGAAGGTGGTCGACTTGCCCGCCCCGTTGGGGCCGATCAGCGCATGGCGCTCGCCCTTGGGGATGCTCAGGTTCACGCCGCGGATGATTTCCGTCTGGCCGAACTTCTTGCGTACATCGGTCAGTTCCAGTGCCGCCGCGCTCATGCCCTGCCTCCTGCGATTTCTGCCTGCACCTTGTCCCATTGCGCGCGCGACGCGCGCACCGCCAGCCGCCACGCGCCCAGCCCCACCGCCCACAGCGCCGCCGCCGCCAGCCATGGCATCCAGGTCGCGGCATCGAAGCCGATGCCGAACAGCTTCATGGCGGTGCCGTTGGCGCTGTCGACCTGCACCTTGTAGACCAGTTCGACGGTCACAATCATCGCCACCAGCAGCACCACGCCGGCCGCGCCGGCCTTCGCGTAGGACGGCAGCATGCGGCGCAGCTTGCCCTTCGCCGCCAGCGGCAGCTGCATCAGCAGCAGGCTGGCCAGGCCGCCCGGCACGAACATCACCATCAGCACGAAGAACAGGCCCAGGTAGAGCAGCCAGGCCTTGGTCAGGTCCGACAGCGCCACCGCGAACAGCACAAACACCACCGCGCCGATGATCGGCCCGAAGAACACCCCGGCGCCGCCGATGAACACCGCCAGCAGCACGCCCCCCGAACGCACCGCGCTGACGTTCTCGGCCGAGACGATCTCGAAGTTGATCGCCGCCAGCGCGCCGGAGATGCCGGCGAAGAACGCCGAAAGGATCAGCACCAGGTAGCGCACGCGCTGGGTGTTGTAGCCGATGAACTCGACCCGCTCGGGGTTGTCGCGCACCGCGTTGGCGATGCGGCCCAGCGGGGTCTGGGTCCAGGCGTACATCGCCACCATCGACACCAGGCACCACGCCGCGATCAGGTAGTAGACCTGGCGCCCGGGCCCGAAGCTGATGCCCAGGAACGGGTCGCCGACCACGCGGTTGGTGGAGATGCCGCCCTCGCCGCCGAAGAACTCCGGGAACATCAGCGAGCTGGCAAAGACCATCTCGCCGATGCCCATGGTGATCATGGCGAAGGTGGTGCCCGCCTTCTTGGTGGTGACGTAGCCGAAGATGACGCCGAAGAACGCGCCGGCCAGGCCGCCCACCAGCGGCAGCATCGACACCGGCAGCCACACCTTGCCGGCGCCGACCATGTTCAGCACATGTACCGCGATAAAGGCGCCCAGCCCCGAATACACCGCATGGCCGAACGACAGCATGCCGGTCTGCCCCAGCAGCATGTTGTACGACAGCGCGAAGATGATCATGATGCCCATCTGCGACATCAGCGTGATGGCGAAGCCTCCGGTGAAAAACAGCGGCAGCACCAGCATGACCAGCACGGTCAGGCTCCAGATGATCCAGCGCGCCAGGTTCAGCGGGCGGTAGCGCAGGGTGCGGCCGGTTGCCACCGGCTCGCGGGGTTGTTGCATCGCTTGCTCCATGGCCTCAGCTCTCCCGGGTTCCCATCAGTCCACGCGGGCGGAAGATCAGCATCACCACCAGCAGCAGGTATGGCAGCACCGGCGCCACCTGGGCCACCGTCAGCTTCCACAGCGAATAGAACGGCGTGGCCTCGCTGACCGCCAGCCCCAGGCTGGTCATCAGGCCCGCCAGCGAGGCGTCGATGGTCACCGCGAAGGTCTGCAGCACGCCGATCAGGATCGATGCGATGAACGCGCCCACCAGCGACCCCATGCCGCCCACCACCGCCACCACGAACACGATCGACCCCACCGCCGCCGCCATCGACGGCTCGGTGACGAAGGCGTTGCCGCCGATCACCCCGGCCAGCCCCGCCAGCGCGGCGCCGCCGCCGAACACCATCATGAACACGCGCGGCACGTTGTGGCCCAGCGCCTCGACCATTTCCGGATGGGTCAGCGCGGCCTGGATCACCAGCCCGATGCGGGTGCGCGTCAGCACCAGGTAGATCGCCACCAGCATGCCCAGCGACACCAGCATCATGAAGGCGCGGTACTTGGGGAACGACGAGGTGAACACCGTGAACAGCGGCCCGTCCAGTTCGGCGGGAATCCGGTACGGCACCGCCGCCAGGCCCCACACCAGCTTGACGCCCTCCTCGATCAGGTAGGCCAGGCCGAAGGTGAACAGCAGCTCGGCCACATGGCCGTACTTGTGCACCGTGCGCAGGCCGAAGCGCTCCACCAGCGCGCCCGCGCCGGCCACCAGCAGCGGCGCGAAGATCAGCGCCGGCCAGAAGCCGATCTTGCTGGCGATGGTGTAGGCAAAATAGGCGCCCAGCATGTAGAAGCTGGCATGGGCAAAGTTGAGCACGCCCATCATGCTGAAGATCAGCGTAAGGCCCGACGACAGCATGAACAGCAGCAGCCCGTAGCTGATGCCGTTCAGCAATGAGATGACGAAGAATTCCACAGCGTGTCCTTCAAGCTGGTGCCGTCATGCGCGCGCATGGCGGCAACCGTCCGGGTCGATCGAGGGTGAGCGCCTCCGCCAGGGGCGGACATCGCCCCCGGACACTCCCCGTTGTGGTCTGAAACAAAGACCTGAATGTCGGCCGGAAAGACCGGAAGTATGCAGGCCGCGCGGCCACTTTGTCAGCGTGGCCGCGCACCGCCGCCAGGATCAGCCCGGCCGCTTCATCTGGCAGGAGGTCGGCTGGGCCGATACGTACTGATCCATCAGCGCGTTGGTCTTCCAGCCGTAGCCAGTGTTTTCCTGGTCGTACTTGATTTCCTTGCCGTCGACCTTGGTCCAGGTGGCGACCACCAGCGGCTGCTGCGCCTGGTGGTCGGTGTTGCGCATCTCGACCGTGCCGTTCATGCTGTCGACCTTGATGCCTTCCAGCGCCTTGGCCACCTTGACCGGATCGGTCGAGTTGGTGTCCTTCATCGCCTTGCTGAGCATGGCGATGCCGGTGTACGAGGCCATCACGTAGAAGTCGTCGTTGTACTTCTTCTTGTAGCCCTCGATGATGTCGGCGCCGCGGAAACCCTTGTTGTTGGGGTTGTAGTAGCCCACGTACTTGACGCGGTCGGCGCCGGCGGCGCCCATCGCCGTCGGCACGCCGGTGGTGCCGGCGTAGTAGGTGTAGTAGTTGGTGGTGAGCCCGGCGTCCTTGCCCGCCTTGATCAGCAGCGCCAGGTCGCTGCCCCAGTTGCCCGTGATGACAGTATCGGCGCCCGAAGCCTTGATCTTGGCGGCATATGGCGCGAAGTCCTTGACCTGGGCCAGCGGGTGCAGGTCTTCACCCACGATCTGGACGTCGGGGCGCTTGCGCTTCAGGTAGTCCTTGGCGGCCTTGGCCACCTGGTGCCCGAACGAATAGTTCTGGTTGATCAGGTAGACCTTCTTGACGTTGGGGTCCTTGGCCAGGAAGGTGGTCAGCGCCTCCATCTTCATGTCCGAGTTGGCATCGAGCCGGAAATGCCAGTAGTTGCACTTGGCATTGGTCATGTCCGGATCCACCGCGGCGTAGTTCAGGTAGACGATTTCCTTGCCGGGGTTGCGCTCGTTGTGCTTGGCCACCGCATCCTGCAGCGCCAGGCCGACCGACGAGCCGTTGCCCTGCACCACGTAGCGGATGCCCTGGTCGATCGCCTGCTTGAGGATGGTCAGGCTTTCCTGCGGCGACAGCTTGTTGTCGAAGCCCACCACCTCGAACTTGTGCGGACCGGCCCAGCCCTTCTGGTTGGCGACATCGGCCACGTACTGCCAGCTCTTGAGCTGGTTCTGGCCAACCGGGGCCATCAGCCCCGAGAGCGGATCGATAAAAGCGATCTTCACCGTATCCGCGAGTGCGGACCCCGAAACCAGCGCGGAACCCAGTGCGGCAAACATGGCCACACCGGCCACCAGCGGACGCATTTTGGTCATACCTGTCTCCTTCACTCTTATCGTGGCTTGTGGTTCGATGTCGTCGATGCGGCCGGCCGCGTGGCGCCCTCCTGTTCGCGCCGCGCGGCCGGCCCCGGCAGCGCCGTGCCGCAAGCGGGCCGGCGCACCGGATGCTGGCCTGCCGGCCTCAGGCAGTCGGCAGCTTGTAGTCCTTGAACTGCTCGCGCAGCCGCAGCTTCTGCATCTTGCCGGTGGCCGTCAGCGGAATCTCGGTGACAAAGGCTACGTCGTCCGGAATCCACCACTTGGCGACCTTGCCTTCGAAGAACTGTAGCAGCTGCTCGCGGCTGACCTCGGCGCCGGGCTTCTTCACCACCACCAGCAGCGGGCGCTCGTCCCACTTGGGATGGTAGGCGGAGATGCAGGCCGCCATGTGCACCGCCGGATGCGCGGCGGCGACGTTCTCGATATCGATCGACGAAATCCATTCGCCGCCGGACTTGATCACGTCCTTGCTGCGGTCGGTGATCTGCATGAAGCCGTCGGCATCGATGGTGGCGACGTCGCCGGTCGGGAACCAGCCGTCGACCAGCGGGCTGGCGTCGTTGCGGAAATAGCGCTCGATGATCCACGGCCCGCGCACCAGCAGGTCGCCGAAGGCCTTGCCGTCCCACGGCAGCTCCTTGCCCTCGCCATCGACGATCTTCATGTCGACGCCGTAGATCACGCGGCCCTGCTTTTCCTGGATCTTGTGGCGCTCGGCATCGGGCAGGTCATGGTGCTTGGCCAGCAGCTTGCTCGCGGTGCCCAGCGGCGACATCTCGGTCATGCCCCAGGCGTGGATCACCTCCACGTCCAGCGCCTCGAGCGCGCGGATCATCGCCGGCGGCGCGGCCGAGCCGCCGATCACGGTGCGGCGGAAAGTGGAAAACTTGAGCTGGCTGGCCTGCATGTGCTGCAGCAGGCCAAGCCACACCGTCGGCACGCCGGCGGAGAAGGTCACCTTTTCCTGCTCGAACAGCTCATAGAGCGAGGCGCCGTCGAGCTTGGGTCCCGGCAGCACCAGCTTGGCGCCGACCAGCGGCACCGAATACGGCAGACCCCAGGCATTGACGTGGAACATCGGCACCACCGGCAGGATCACGTCGCTGGCCGAGCAGCCCAGCGCATCCGGCATGGCCGACGCGTAGGAGTGCAGCACCGTGGAGCGGTGCGAATACAGCGCGCCCTTCGGATTGCCGGTGGTGCCCGAGGTGTAGCACAGGCTCGACGCGAGGTTCTCGTCGAACTGCGGCCATTCGTAGTCGCCGTCCTGGGCGTCGAGCAATTCCTCGTAGCACAGCAGCGGCACCTTGGCTTCGGCGGGCATGTGCGCGCGGTCGGTCATCGCCACCCAGCCCCTGACGTTGGGGCAATGCGGGGCCACGCCCTCGACCAGCGGCAGGAAGGTCAGGTCGAAGAAGATATAGCCGTCTTCCGCGTGGTTGACGATATAGGCAATCTGCTCGGGGAACAGGCGGGGGTTGACGGTATGGCAGACGGCGCCCATGCCGGACACGCCGTAGTAGATCTCCAGGTGGCGGTAGCCGTTCCAGGCCAGCGTGCCGACCCGCTCGCCCTGCTTCACGCCGAGCGCGCCGAGCGCCTGCGCCAGCTTGCGGGCACGCAGCTCGCAATCGCGGTACGTATAGCGATGCAGGTCGCCCTCCGTGCGCCGCGAGACGATCTCGGTGCTGCCGTAATAACGCGCGGCGTGTTTGATGATGGAGGAAATGAGCAGCGGTGCGCTCATCATTTGACCCATCAATGCCATGAACCTGCCTCCTGAATTCTGGTCTGTCCCACCGAAAAACGAACAACCGTACTATTTTTGGACGGTCGTTCGCATGTTTGGCATCGGCAAGGAGCCGATCCGGTCGTGCACTGCCGTACTGGCGTCGTGTTGCTGTCGTCGGGGCCCGCAATTCTGCGGAGGTCCATGCACCGGATTCATGGGCTAAGTGAAGGCGGGAAATAACCTTGCGGTGCATGGCGGCATGTCCAGGCCGGGCGCGCTCTGGTGCCGCGGTCTGGTACCGTTGAGGACGTACAATACTGCGTGACATGTTGCACCTCAACATGTCGTTTTCCCTAGCCACCATCGCATTTTCGTGCCTTCCGCATGCCGCGCCGCACCGCCTCAGAAGCGTGCCGCCGCACCGCGCCGAGGGCACCGAAAGCGCACTGCCAACCGTCGCCCCAGCGCCCCTACGCGATGCCAGACACGCCCCCGCGGCAAGCTCCGCAATCCGCAGCCGATACCGCCACGCCAGTGACCCTGCCGCTGCCATTCCCGACCGCGTCCGGCTTTGCCGAGCTGGGTCCGCAGTTCTTCACGCGCCTGCATCCCACGCCGCTGCCATCGCCGTACCTGGTGAGCGTGGCGCCGGCCGCCGCGGCGCTGCTGGGCTGGGACGCCAGCGTCGGCAGCCAGCCGGACTTCATCGACACCTTTATCGGCAACCAGGTGCCCGACTGGGCCGATCCGCTGGCGACGGTCTATTCCGGGCACCAGTTCGGCGTCTGGGCCGGCCAGCTCGGCGACGGCCGCGCCATCCGCCTGGCGCAGGCGCAAACCGACACCGGCCCCTGGGAGATCCAGCTCAAGGGCGCGGGCCTGACCCCTTATTCGCGCATGGCCGACGGGCGCGCGGTGCTGCGCTCGTCGATCCGCGAGTACCTGTGCTCGGAGGCGATGGCGGCGCTGGGCGTACCGACCACGCGCGCGCTGTCGATCATGGGATCCGACGCTCCGGTGCGGCGCGAGACCATCGAGACCGCCGCGGTCGTGACCCGGCTGTCGCCCACCTTCATACGCTTCGGGCATTTCGAGCATTTCGCCGCGCACGACGACGTGGCCGCGCTGCGCAAGCTGGCGGATTTCGTCATCGACAATTTCATGCCCGCCTGCCGCGACGACAGCCAGCCGTACCAGG
Source organism: Cupriavidus alkaliphilus (assembly GCF_900094595.1). Lineage (GTDB taxonomy): Bacteria > Pseudomonadota > Gammaproteobacteria > Burkholderiales > Burkholderiaceae > Cupriavidus > Cupriavidus alkaliphilus. The sequence goes on from NZ_FMAD01000013.1 coordinate 99,852, forward strand.
CGCTGCTGCGCGAGGTCTCGCTGCGCACCGCCGACCTGATCGCGCACTGGCAGGCGGTGGGCTTCTGCCACGGCGTGATGAACACCGACAACATGTCGATCCTGGGCCTGACCATCGATTACGGCCCGTTCGGCTTCCTCGATGCGTTCGACGCCAACCATATCTGCAACCACTCCGACACGCAGGGGCGCTACGCCTACAGCCAGCAGCCGCAGGTGGCGTTCTGGAACCTGCACTGCCTGGCGCAGGCGCTGCTGCCGCTGTGGCTGCCGCCCGAACAGACCGACCAGGAAGGCGCGCGCGACGCCGCGGTCGAAGCCGCGCGCGCCGCGCTGGACCCGTTCCGCGAGCGCTACGCCGCGGCGTTCTTCCGCCACTACCGCGCCAAGCTGGGCCTGCGTCCGCCCGCCGGCGGCGACGACAAGGCCGACGAGCCGCTGCTGACCAGCCTGTTCCAGCTGCTGCACGGCCAGCGCGTGGACTACACGCTGTTCTGGCGCAAGCTGTGCGGCATTTCGTCCACCGATGCCTCGCGCGACGCGCCGGTACGCGACCTGTTCCTCGACCGCGCCGCCTTCGACGCCTGGGTGGCCGACTACCGCGTGCGCCTGCGCGCCGAACAATCGCACGATGCCGTGCGCGAACTGGAAATGCTGGCGGTCAACCCCAAGTACGTGCTGCGCAACCACCTGGCCGAGACCGCCATCCGCCGCGCGCGCGAGGACAAGGACTTCAGCGAGGTGGACCGGCTGCTGGCGGTGCTGTCGCGCCCGTTCGACGAACAGCCCGAGGCCGAGCACTACGCGGCGCTGCCGCCGGACTGGGCCGCGGGGCTGGAGGTCAGCTGCTCGTCTTGACCGCCGCGGCCGGCCGCGGCGCGCGCCTGCAAGCTGGCGCGCGCCGGTGTAAGGTTCGCGCAGCGCCGGCGACCAACGCGGATGAACGCCTGACCGGCAACCGACTCCAAGCAACTCCGCGAGGACAACCATGACTACCACCAAGACCGACGCCGAGTGGCGTGCACAACTCTCCGACATTGAATACCGCGTGACCCGCGAGGCCGCCACCGAGCGCCCGTTCACCGGGCGCTACTGGGACCACTGGGACCAGGGCATCTACCACTGCGTGGGCTGCGGCACGCCGCTGTTCGAATCCGCCACCAAGTTCGATGCCGGCTGCGGCTGGCCCAGCTACTTCCGCCCGATCAACGGCGAGGTCATTGCCGAGCATGTCGACCATAGCCACGGCATGACGCGCATCGAAGTCCGCTGCAAGGAATGCGGCAGCCACCTCGGCCACGTGTTCGAGGATGGCCCGGCGCCGACCGGCCTGCGCTATTGCATCAACTCGGCTGCGCTAAAATTCGACGATCGCGACCCGGCACAGCGTGCGGCGGATGATGCCCACGCTGCCGAAGCGCCCAAACGCGACCCCCAGCCCTGATGCCTGAATGGTCCGGCCACGATGCCGGACACAACCTGGACCCGCATGAAATTCCTGTTCGACCTGTTCCCGGTCATCCTGTTTTTTGCCGCATTCAAGCTGGCCGACATCTACACCGCCACCGCCGTGGCCATCGGCGCCACGGTGGTGCAGATCGGCTGGGTCTGGTTCCGCCACCGCAAGGTCGAGCCGATGCAGTGGGTCAGCCTGCTGATCATCGCCGTCTTCGGCGGCGCCACGCTGGTGCTGCACAACGAGACCTTCATCAAGTGGAAGCCGACCGTGCTGTACTGGCTGTTCGCGGCCGCGCTGCTGGGTTCAGTGCTGGTGTGGCGCAAGAACCTGATCCGCGCCATGATGGAAAAGCAGGTGTCCCTGCCCGATCCGGTGTGGGCGCGACTGAATGTCGCCTGGGCCGGTTTCTTCGCCGCCATGGGCGTGCTCAACCTGTACGTGGCCTACCAGTTCTCGACCGAGGCCTGGGTCAACTTCAAGCTGTTCGGCAGCATGGGGCTGATGCTGGTCTTCATCGTCGCGCAAAGCGTCTGGCTGTCGCGCCACATGCCCGAAAACACCCAGGACTGACGGCGCCGCCGCGCCCCACCCTTACGAACCGAAGGAAACTACTGATGGCAGCCGATCCCGCCACGATCGAGGCGATGCTGCGCGCAGCGCTCGCCCCCAGCCACCTGGCCGTGCGCGACGACAGCGCGCTGCACGCCGGACACGCCGGCGCCGCGTCCGGCGGCGGACATTACGATGTGACAATCGTCAGCGAGCGCTTTGCGGGTCACAACCGGGTTGCCCGACACCGCATGGTGTATGATGCGCTGCGCGGTCTGTTCCCCACGCAGATCCACGCCCTCGCCGTGACTGCGTTCACCGACCAAGAGTACCAATCCCGCGCACAATCCCTCGCACTCTCACGCGATTCTTCCAGCAACTCTCAGACCTGATTCCATGAAGACCACCGTCCTCTCGTTCAGCCTGGCGGCTGTGCTTGCTGCCGGCAGCCTGCCGGCCATCGCCCAGAATGCCGCCGTCGTGAATGGCAAGGCCATTCCGTCGGCAAAGCTGGACAAGTTGATCGCCGGCACCGGCCAGCCCGACAGCCCGGAGCTGCGCACGCGCGCCCGCAACATGCTGATCGACCGCGAACTGCTCGTGCAGGAAGCCAACAAGCGCGGCCTGACCCAGCGCGACGACGTGCAGGAGCAACTGGAACAGGCCCGCCTGAACGTGCTGGCCGGCGCGGTGTTCGAAGACTACGTCAAGACCCACGGCGCCAGCGACGCCGAGCTGCGCAAGCAATACGACAAGATCAAGTCGCAGTTCGGCAACGGCAAGGAATACCATGCCCGCCATATCCTGGTGGAAAAGGAAGCCGACGCCAAGGCCATCATCGCCAAGATCAAGGGCGGCGCCAAGTTCGAGGACCAGGCCAAGGCCGCGTCGAAGGACCCGGGCTCGGCCGCCAACGGCGGCGACCTGGACTGGGCCAACAGCAGCAGCTATGTGCCCGAGTTCTCGGCGGCGATGACCGGCCTGAAGAAGGGCCAGATGACCGACACCCCGGTCAAGACCCAGTTCGGCTGGCACATCATCGAGCTGGTCGACGTGCGCGACGCCAAGATCCCGTCGTTCGAAGAAGTGAAGCCGCAGCTGACGCAGATGCTGATGGGCGACCAGAACTGGCAACGCGAGCAGTTCCAGTCCATGATGAAGGCCCTGAAGGACAAGGCCAAGATCCAGTAAGCCGCGGGCCGGTCGCCCCGCCGGCCCTGCAGCCCTCAAGGATGCAGCGCGTGCAGACGACCGGCCGCTACTGGCAGCTCTGGCATCTCTCGTCCCGGGGCCTGTGCTATTGCGCACTGGCCTGGACCACACTGGACGGCGCCGCCCCCGGCTGGCGCCGGCTCCATCCCCACCTGCCCCTGCGGGACAGGTATTCCCCGGAAAAGACGCTGCATGCGGTCGTGGCCTATCAACTGGCCAGCGGCGCGCTGGTGCCTGCGCGCGGATATGAGGGCGCGCGGATGCTGACGTATGCGTGCGTGGGGTGGAGTTCGAGGCCGCGAGGTGTGGCCGTCGCCTGACGCCTGGCTTTGTGGCTCAGGTGGATCCCTCGGCTGCGCCAGATTCCTCTGGCTTTGCAATTTCCGCTTGCGTACTCCCTCTCCCGCTTGCGGGAGAGGGTTGGGGTGAGGGCGGGCGCATCGACGAAGTCATGACCGCCAGATACCGGTGCCCGCCCCCCCGACTGCTCTCCTCCCCGCAAACGGGGGAGGTTCAGCCGTCAGCAGTGGGTTGCCTCGGCGCAGCGCCTTACCCCACCCACTTCCTCGCATTGCGGAACATCCGCATCCACGGGCTGCCGCCGTCGGCGACCTGCTTCCATGCATCCGGCGCCCAGCTCATGGTCGCGGCGCGGAATACGCGCTCGGGGTGCGGCATCAGCACGGTGAAGCGGCCGTCGACGGTGGTCACCGAGGTGATGCCGTCCGGCGAGCCGTTCGGGTTGAGCGGATAGGTCTGCGTGACCACGCCGTAGTTGTCGACAAAGCGCAGCGCCACATGGGCCTGGTCGATATTGCCTTGCTGCGAGAAGTCGGCAAACCCTTCGCCGTGCGCGACCACGATCGGGATGCGGCTGCCTTCCATGCCGGCGAAGAAGATCGACGGCGACGACTGCACCTCGACCGTGACATAGCGCGCCTCGTACTGCTCGGACTGGTTGCGCGTGAACTTGGGCCAGGCGCCGGCGCCCGGGATGATCGGGGCCAGGTTGCTCATCATCTGGCAGCCGTTGCAAACGCCCAGCGCGAAGGTGTCCTGGCGGTTGAAGAAGGCCGCGAACTGCTCGGCCATCTGCGCGTTGAACAGGATGGTCTTGGCCCAGCCCTCGCCCGCGCCCAGCACGTCGCCGTAGCTGAAGCCGCCGCAGGCAACGAAGCCCTGGAAGTCCGCCAGGTTGGCACGGCCGGCGATCAGGTCGCTCATGTGCACGTCGTGCGTGTCGAAGCCGGCGCGGTCCATGCTGTACGCCATCTCGATCTGCGAGTTGACGCCCTGCTCGCGCAGGATCGCCACGCGCGGACGGGCGCCGGTGGCAACGAACGGCGCGGCCACGTCTTCGGCCGGATCGAACGTCAGCACCGGGCTGATGCCGGGGTCGGCGGCGTCGAGCAGGCGGTCGTATTCGCTGTCGGCGCAGGCCGGGTTGTCGCGCAGGCGCGCGATGCGCCAGCTGACCTCGCTCCAGTTGCGCTGCAGGTCGGTGCGCGAGGCGCCGAACACCTTCTTCGCGTCACGGTAGATCTCGACCTGGTCGGTGGTGTTGGGCTTGCCGACCACGTGGCTGCATGCCGACAGGCCGGCCTCGCGCAGCACCGCGAACACGGCGTCGCGGTCTTCCATGCGCACCTGCACCACCGCGCCCAGTTCTTCGGAGAACAGCGCGCGCAGGGTCTGGTCGTTGCGGCGCTCGGCGACCTGCTGGGCCCAGTTCTTGGCGTCGCCGTAGTCCTGCTCCTGCTGCGGATCGAGCGCCAGCATGTCGACGTTGAGCGAGATGCCGCAATGGCCGGCAAAGGCCATTTCCGCCAGCGCCGCCATGAAGCCGCCGTCGGAGCGGTCGTGGTAGGCCAGCAGCTTGCCGTCGCGGTTCAGGCGCTGGATCACGTTGAAGAAGTTCTTCAGGTCCTCGGCATTGTCGACGTCGGGGGCGCTATCGCCCACCTGCTGCGTCACCTGCGCCAGGATGCTGCCGGCCATGCGGTTCTTGCCTCGGCCCAGGTCGATGGCGATCAGCACGCTGTCGCCGGCGTCGGTGCGCAGCTGCGGCGTCAGCGTGCGGTTGACGTCGTCCACCGCGGCAAAGGCAGAGATGATCAGCGATACCGGCGCGACCACTTCCTTGTCGACGCCCTGGTCCTGCCACTTGGTGCGCATCGACAGCGAATCCTTGCCGACCGGGATGCTGATGCCCAGCGCCGGGCACAGTTCCATGCCCACGGCGTGCACGGTGTCGTACAGCTTCGCGTCCTCGCCCTCGACGCCGCAGGCGGCCATCCAGTTGGCCGAGAGCTTGACCTTGCCCAGGTCCTTGACCGGTGCCGCGGCCAGGTTGGTCAGCGCCTCGCCGATCGCCATGCGGCCCGACGCCGGCGCGTCGATCACCGCCAGCGGGGTGCGCTCGCCCATGGTCATCGCCTCGCCGGCGTTGCCCTTGTAGTCCAGCGTGGTCACGGCCACGTCGGCCACCGGCACCTGCCACGGACCGACCATCTGGTCGCGCGCGTTCATGCCGCCCACGGTGCGGTCGCCGATGCTGATCAGGAACGACTTGCTGGCCACGGTCGGGTGGCGCAGCACGTCGCGCACGGCCTGCTCCAGGCTGATGCCGGTCACGTCCACGGCCGGCAGCGGCTGCTCGACGCGCTTGACGTCGCGATGCATGCGCGGCGGCTTGCCCAGCAGCACGTCCATCGGCATGTTGACGGCGTAGTGTTCCTTGAGCGCGGCGTCGACGCTGGCGTCGACCAGCTGCAGCTGCTTCTCTTCAGTGGCAATACCGACCACGGCGAACGGCGAACGCTCGCGCTCGCACATGGCCTGGAACTGCGGGAAGCTGTCCGGCGCGATCGCCAGCACATAGCGCTCCTGCGACTCGTTGCACCAGATTTCCGCCGGCGACAGGCCGGACTCTTCCAGGTGCACCTGGCGCAGGTCGAAGCGCGCGCCGCGGTCGGCGCCGTCCACCAGTTCCGGGAAGGCGTTGGAGATGCCGCCCGCGCCGACGTCGTGGATCGACAGGATCGGGTTGGCGTCGCCAAGCTGCCAGCAGGCGTTGATCACTTCCTGCGCGCGGCGCTCCATTTCCGGGTTGCCGCGCTGGACCGAGTCGAAGTCCAGGTCGGCGGTGTTGGTGCCGGTCGCCATCGAGCTGGCGGCGCCGCCGCCCATGCCGATGCGCATGCCCGGGCCGCCCAGCTGGATCAGCAGCGTGCCGGCCGGCAGCGGGTTCTTGTGCGTGTGCGAGGCGTCGATATTGCCGATGCCGCCGGCAATCATGATCGGCTTGTGGTAGCCGCGCACGGTGCCGCCGACGTTCTGCTCGTAGACGCGGAAGTAGCCGCCCAGGTTGGCGCGGCCGAATTCGTTGTTGAACGCGGCGCCGCCGAGCGGGCCGTCGATCATGATCTGCAGCGGCGAGGCGATGCGGTCGGGCTTGCCGGTTACGCCGGCCTTGTCGTCGGGGTTGCGATGCGCCACCGGCTGGGCCGCGTCGCGGTCGTTTTCCCAGGATTCGACGGCATCGGGCAGCATCAGGTTGGACACCGTGAAGCCGGTCAGGCCGGCCTTGGGCTTGGCGCCGCGGCCGGTCGCGCCCTCGTCGCGGATTTCACCGCCGGCGCCGGTGGAGGCGCCCGGGAACGGCGAGATCGCGGTCGGGTGGTTGTGCGTCTCCACCTTCATCAGCGTGTGGGTCAGCGCCTCGTGGCGGCCGTACTTGTGGTCTTCGCCGCGCGGGAACCAGCGCTCGGCCACGTCGCCTTCCATCACCGCCGAGTTGTCCGAATAGGCCACGATCGAGCCCTGCGGATTGAGCTGGTGCGTATTGCGGATCATCGCGAACAGCGACTTGTCCTGCTGCACGCCGTCGATGGTCCAGGTGGCGTTGAAGATCTTGTGGCGGCAGTGTTCGCTGTTGGCCTGCGCGAACATCATCAGCTCGACGTCGGTCGGGTTGCGCTCCAGCTTCGCGTAGGCATCGACCAGATAGTCGATCTCGTCCTCGGACAACGCCAGGCCCATCTCGACGTTGGCCGCGGCCAGCGCGCTGCGCCCGGCGGAGATGTCGATAAAGCGCAGCGGCTTGGCCGGCAGTTCCTGGAACAGGCCGGCGGCATCGTCACGCGACGCGACCACGGTCTCGGTCATGCGGTCGAACAGGTGCGCGGCGACCGCGGCGCGGGTGTCCGCATCCAGCGACTTGCGCCCGCACAGCAGGCCCTTCTTGCAGATCACGGTGATCTCGATGCCGCGCTCGATGCGGTGGATATGGGTCAGGCCGCAGTTGTGGGCGATGTCGGTGGCCTTGCTGGCCCACGGCGAGATCGTGCCGAAGCGCGGGATCACCACGAAGCGGTCGCCCTCGGGCTGCTCGGCGAATGGTGCGCCATAGGTCAGCAGCGCCGCCACGCGCGACTGGTCGTCGGCCGACAGCGGCGTTTGCGCGTCGACGAAATGCAGGAACTGGCCGTGCACCGACTCGATATCGGCGTCGATTTGCCGGAGAGCGGTGAGCAGGCGTTGCTGACGGAAGGCGGAAAGCGCCAAAGCGCCGGGGAAGCACGAGAAATGCGCCATGATCGTAGCGGTCGGGAGGCGTGGAGGTAAAGCCTGGTACGGGCCTGGTAGGGGGCTGCTGCTTGCTCGGCACCGCTGCATGGGGCGCCGGCTGGCGGGAAACCGGTATTGTACCTTGCCGGCACCCGCTTTTTGCACTGCGACATCAGCACGGCGCCGTGTCACGTTCCGGCGTGATAATGCTTATGCGTCACTTTATGGCAGGAAACGGCTCAGAGTGACGTTGCCGACCGCGCCGCCTGTTCGTACAGGCCGGTCAACACCCGCATTAGCCGGGCCAGTTCGCCGATCTCGGCATTCTCTTCGCTGCCGGCGGTGAAATTGCTGGTCAGGCATTGCTCGCGGATCTCGCGGTAGCGCGAACACGCCTCGGCGCCCGCATCGGTGGTCGAGTACGTGGCCTCCTTGCCCACCCGCTCCCCGCTCACCAGCCCGAGCCCCTGCAGCTTCTTCAGCGCATAGGTGACCAGGTGGGTGTCTTCCACGTTGAGCACGAAGCAGATATCGGCCAGCCGCTTGGGCCGGCCGCGGTGGTTGACGTGGTGCAGCACCAGCACGTCGAGGAAGGTCAGGTCGCGCACGCCGGCCGCGCCCATGCAGCGCACCACCCAGCGGCTGTAGGCGTTGTAGGCGGTGTTCAGGCCGAACTCGAATTCCGACAGCTCGGGACTGCGCACCGACACCAGGTGCGACGACGACACGATATTCGCGCCGGCGGCGCGCGACAGTGCGGTGGCTGGCCTGCCGGCAGGGGTATCGGCGACCGCGGCGGCTGCGGTGGCGGGCGCGCTTTCGGCTGGCTTGCGTGACATGGGGGACGATTCCTTTCGATGGAGGGCGGCGTTGACGGCGGTTCGGGGTACCAGATTTCGCGGGATCGAGCCGCCGGACGCCGCCTTTGGCCTGATAGTTTATCGGTGAATTACCACGAATAAAACGACATTTCGGGCGGCGCCGCCCGCCGGGGAAGCCAAACAGGCGTCACCGCGTTTCGGACTCTTCCCAGACCAGCCGGAGACGCTATACTGTATATTCATACAGTATCAATCCGAGCCCCCCATGTCGCCCGAACCTGCAAACTGCCCCCTTTGCGGCGCTGCTGCCGAGCGCACGCGCGCCGCGCCCCGCGGCTATCTCTACCTGTGTCCCGGCTGCGGCGCGTATCACATCAGCCGCAGCGCCCTGGCCTGCCGCCAGGACATTCCGGCTTCCGCCAGGAGCGATGTCCGGCTGCTGCGCGCCTATGGCCACCAGCCCCAGATCGAGGTCTGCCGGGACGGCGTGCGCATCGTGCCCGGGCGGAGCTAGGCATGGGCAACAGCAAACGGGCGGCAAGCTGCCACTTGCCGGCGGCAACGCCCGAGTATCCGGTGCCGGGGGCGAACGGCATACTGGCGCAGGTGCAGGGACACCATGTCGCCGCCGCGCTGCAGACCCTGCCGCGCGCGACGGCGGACGCGCCCAATCACCATGAGGTGCTGGTCGAGGCCGGCCATCTCGGCACGGTCAGGCTCTTTATCGTGAAGAAGCTCGCGCGCCATAACCGGCACAGCCACTATTACTGGTCGGCCTATCGCGCGGAGCCGGCCTGACGCCGGGCCGGCGTGCCGCCTGGTGTTCCGCACGACCCCGAAGCATCAAGACGTGATGCATTTCTGCCACGCTACCTCTTGAGTAGGGCTATGCTATGGCGACCATGTCGCGGCAATATCGAACTGCCGAATGCGTTCACCCATTCGGCTTCGACCGCCCGCTACACGTAGCGGGCGCTTTTTTTCTGGCCCTGACCCGGGAGGCAATATGCAAGCGCGAATCATTCGCGTTACACCGGTCGACTCTGGCTGGACGCTGGACTCCGACAGCTTTCCCCAGCCGCAACGGTTCCGGACGCTCGAGGACGCGATCTCGGCGGGATGGGCGCAGGCCAGGCAGCAAAACGGCGAACTGCATATCCATCGCCACGACGGTGGCCTGCGCCTGCGCGTGGCCGCTGGCAGCACCGGGGAATCACAGGGCTGATATCGGGGATCTCGCCGGCCCATGGCCCTGCGGTCATCGGCCGCGCCGACAATCAGCGTAAGATGGCTCCCACCCAGGTATATAGACGGGTTCGCCCAATCCTGCCGGAGCAGACATGCGACTTGCTGACTTCATCTTGCGCGACATGAGCCGCATCCTGACGGAATGGGAGGCGTTTGCCGCCACCCAGCTGCCGGCCGCCGGACACATGGATTCACTCGCGCTGCGCAATCACGCGGTATATATCCTGCAGGCCGTAGCCAAGGACCTGTCGACCCCGCAAACCCGCCACGCCCAGCGTGAGAAGTCGATGGGGCGGGCTCCGCGCCTGGCCGATGCACCGGAAACCGCGGCCCAGACCCACGCGCTGCTGCGGGCGCGGCACGGCTTCAACATCAACCAGATGGTGGCCGAGTACCGGGCCCTGCGTGCCAGCGTGCTGAGCCTGTGGATCGATGCCTGCCTGCCGGACGCGCCGGATCTCGATGACATGATCCGTTTCAACGAGGCCATCGACCAGGCCGTCGCGGAATCGGTGGGCTATTTCGATGCGCAGGTCGAGCAGGCGCGCAACCTGCTGCTCGGCATGCTGGGACACGACATGCGCAGCCCGTTGCAGACCATCCAGTCCACCGCGCACTTCCTGGCGGCGCTGAATGCCGGGGAGAAGGTCTCGGAAGCCGCGGCCCGGCTTATCCGCAGCGGCGCCCGCATGAACGCGCTGCTGGACGACCTGTGCGATTTCAACCGGACCAAGCTTGGCCTGGGCATCAATATCGCGCCGGCCGGCATCGACCTGGCGCAGGTGTTTGGCGATGCCGTGGACCAGCTGCGCGCCGCCCACCCGGACCACCGCATCGAATTCGCCGTCCATGGCAACGTGCAGGGCGTCTGGGACGGCCTGCGGCTGCAGCAGCTGCTTTCCAACCTGGTCAACAATGCGGTCACGTACGGCGCAGCGGACGCGCCGGTCCGCGTGGTCGCGACCGGCGATGATGCGGAGGTCCGTGTCGCGGTCTGGAACAGCGGGCCGCCGATCGATCCGCAGGCCTTGAGCCAGATCTTCGACCCGCTCAGGCGAGGCGAGGATCCGCACGACAAGAACGCTCCCGGGCTGGGGCTCGGGCTGTATATCGCCAGCGAAATCGCCAAGGCCCACCACGGGTCGATCGAAGCCCGCTCGGATGCGGCCGGAACCGTGTTCGAGCTCTGCCTGCCGCGGCATGCCTAGCCGACGGCGCTGCCCCGGCACCATCACATAGAGGCCATCCCTATCTGTCGCCCTGCAGGGCTTCTTGCTACCCTTGAGGTTCCCACGCTGCGCCCCGGCGACTGCGCGGGACGGTTCCGCGGCGGGGCCCGCCCCGCCCCCCGCGCGCCGCGTGCGTATCCGCCCCCAATTTGCAGACCCATGCCATTGATGCTTCCCGACCTCGATACCCTCAACGCCCGCCTGCGCGACGGCGCCACCAGCCGCGCGCAGATCGTCGAGCAGGCCGCGGCCCGGGCGGCCACGCCGGCGGCCGAGGCCGTGTTCCTGCACCGCACCTTCGAGGCCGCCGCCCAGGTGGCGCGCGCCGCCGACGCCGCCAGCCGGGCCGGCAAGGCGCTGCATCCGCTGGCGGGCCTGCCGGTCTCGGTCAAGGACCTGTATGACGTGGCCGGCGAGGTCACCCGTGCCGCCTCGCTGGTGCGCGCCGACGCCGCGCCGGCCGCCGCCGACGCCCCGGTGGTGGCGCGGCTGCGCGCGGCCGGCGCGGCGCTGGTCGGGCGCACCAACATGACCGAGTTCGCGTTCTCGGGCGTGGGCATCAATCCCCATTACGGCACGCCCGCCAATCCGGCCGGCGGCGGCCCCGCGCGCATCCCGGGCGGGTCGTCGTCGGGCGCCGCGGTATCGGTGGCGCTGGGGCTGGCGGTGGCCGCGCTGGGCAGCGACACCGGCGGCTCGATCCGCATCCCGGCGGCGCTGTGCGGCATCACCGGCTTCAAGCCCACCGCGCGGCGCGTGCCGCTGGCGGGGGCGTTCCCGCTGTCGTACACGCTCGACACCGCCTGCGCCATGGCGCGCACGGTCGGCGACTGCATAGCGGTGGACAGCGTGATCGCCGACAGCGCGGTGCTGCCGCGCGTGACCGATCCCGCCGCCACGCGGCTGGCGATCCCGCGCCAGCTGCTGCTGGACGATCTCGATCCGGTGGTGGCGCGCGCCTTCGACCGCGCGCTGGGCCGGCTGTCGGCCGCCGGCGTGCGGCTGGAGCATGTCGACCTGCCCGAACTCGGCGAACTGGCCGCGCTGAACGCTCATGGCGGCTTCAGCGCGGCCGAGGCCTATGCCATCCACCGCCACCTGCTGGCGGCCCGCCGCGACCGCTACGATGCGCGCGTGGCGTCGCGCATCGACCGCGGCGCCGGCGTGAGCGCCGCCGACTATATCGACCTGGGCCGCGCCCGGCTGGACTGGATCGCCCGCATGGAAGCCCGGCTGGCCGGGTTCGACGCGGTGGTCTGCCCCACCGTGCCGATGGTGGCGCCCGAGATCGGGCCGCTGCGCACCGATGACGCGCACTTCTTCCGCGTCAATGCCCTGCTGTTGCGCAATACCTCCGCCTTCAATTTCTTCGACGGCTGCTCGCTGTCCATGCCCTGCCACGCGCCGGACGAACTGCCGGTCGGGCTGATGCTGTCGCACGGGCCGATGCGCGACGCCGCGCTGCTCGGCACGGCGCTTGCATTGGAACGCATCGTGCAGCCCGTCGTGCAGCCATCAGCGCGCGACGACTGAGCCCGCCGCCGCGCCGTTGATCTTGCGCCACGCGCCCGGTCCGGAGCCAGGCCTGCGCGTGGCACCAGGTAGTACGCAACCCGCTGTACAACCGCGCCCCCGCGCGCACACCAGGAGAGATCGAGATGCGAGTCAAGGCAATGATCGCGGCCACGCTGATGCTGGCCGCCGTGGCCGCACAGGCGGACACCAAGTGGGACCTGCCCACCGGCTACCCCGTCGCCAACCTGCACACCGAGAACCTGCAGCAGATGGCGAGCGATGTCGACAAGGCCACCGGCGGCAAGCTCAAGATCGTGCTGCATCCGAACGGGTCGCTGCTCAAGGCCAACGAGATCAAGCGCGGCGTGCAGACCGGCCAGGTGCAGATGGGAGAGATCCTGATGTCGCTGCTGGCCAACGAGAATCCGATATTCGGCGTCGACGCGGTGCCGTTCCTGGCCACCAGCTATGCCGATGCCTACAAGCTGTGGCAGGCATCGCGCCCGGTCACGGAGAAGGTGCTGGACAAGCAGGGGCTGAAGCTGCTGTACGCGGTGGCCTGGCCGCCGCAGGGCATCTACGCCAACAAGCCGATCAATTCGGCCGCCGACATGAAGGGCCTGAAGTGGCGCGCCTACAATCCCGCCACCTCGCGCATCGCCGAGCTGGTCGGCGCCCAGCCCGTGACCATCCAGGCCGCCGACCTGGCGCAGGCGCTGGCCACCGGCACCGTCAACTCCTTCATGTCCTCGGGTGCGACCGGCGTCGACACCAAGGTATGGGAGAGCGTGAAGTACTTCTATGCGGTCGATGCCTGGCTGCCCAAGAACATGCTGGTGGTCAGCAAGAAGGCCTTCGCCGCGCTCGACAAACCCACCCAGGACGCGCTGCTCAAGGCCGTCGCCGACGCCGAGAAGCGCGGCTGGCAGGTGTCGGAGCAGAAGACCAAGGAGTACCTGGCCACGCTCGCCAAGAACGGCATGACGGTGCAGCAACCGTCGCCGCAGCTCAAGGCCGACATGCAGAAACTCGGCCAGACCATGGTGGACGACTGGGCCAAGAGCGCGGGCGCCGACGGCAAGGCCATCCTCGACGCCTACCGCAAGTAGCCCCGCGGGCCCACCCACTCCAGCGCCTGCAGCGCGGCCGCGCCGGCTGCGTTGCAGGAAGCCCATCCTTCCCCTGCGCCGCCCACCATGCCAACTGCCCCCTCTTCCAAGCGCTGGCTCGACCGCGTGCTGGACCTGTTCGCCGCGCTCGGCGCGCTGTGCATCCTGGCCGTCTGCCTGATCATGATCCTGATGTCGCTGTCGCGCGAAACCACGGTGATCTTCAAGGGCGGCGACGACATCGTGGCCTGGCTGTGCGCCGCCTCCGCCTTCCTGGTGCTCGGCCAGACCTTCCAGCATGGCGGCATCGTGCGCGTGGAGATGCTGCTGTCGGCGCTCGGCCCGCGCCGGCGCTGGCTGCTGGAACTGGTCTCGCTGACCATCTGCCTGGTGTTCGCCGCCTATGCAAGCTGGGCGCTGGGCACCTTTGCCTGGCAGAGCTGGGAGATCGGCGATGTCTCGCAGGGCCAGATCGTGATCCCGTTGTGGATACCGCAGAGTTTCGCGGTGCTGGGCTGCGCGGGGTTCCTGCTGGCGGTCGCGGATGAATGGCTGCGCGTGGTGCGGCGCCAGAAGCCGCGCTACCAGCTGGCCCAGGAAGCCAAGCTTGCCGCCGGCGATTTCGGGGAGACGGTCTGATGAGCACTGTCGTCGTTGCACTGATCCTGCTGCTGGTGCTGATCGTCTTCCTCGCGCTGGGCGCGTGGATCCCGGTGGCCATCGCGGTCACGTCGTGGCTCGGGCTGGTGGTGTTCTCGGACCGCGAGGCGCTGGTCAGCCTGGCCAATGCGTGGTGGTCATCGAGCGCCTCGTACACCCTGGCGTCGCTGCCGCTGTTCGTGTGGATGGGCGAGATCCTGTTTCGCACCCGGCTGTCGGAGCAGATGTTCAGCGGGCTGTCGCCATGGCTGAGCTGGCTGCCCGGGCGGCTGATGCACGTCAACATCCTGGGCTGCGGCATCTTCGGCTCGGTTTCGGGTTCGTCGGCTGCCACCTGCGCCACCATCGCCAAGTCGGCCCTGCCCGAACTGACGCGGCGCGGCTACGACGAGCGCATCACGCTGGGCTCGCTGTCGTGCGCCGGCACGCTCGGCATCCTGATCCCGCCGTCGATCACGATGGTGGTGTACGCGGTCTCGGCGGATGTGTCGATCATCCGCGTGTTCCTGGCGGGCTTCATCCCCGGGCTGCTGCTGATGCTGCTGTTCTCCGGCTACATCGTGGTCTGGGCGCTGGCCAACCCGGACAAGACCCCGGCGTCGGAGCACTTCAACTGGCGCGCGCGGCTGGCGTCGCTCCGGCAGTTGCTGCCGTGCATCGTGCTGATCGCCTTCATCACCGGCATCATGGTGACGGGCTACTCCACCGCGACCGAAGCCGCCGCCTATGGCGTGGTCGCATCGCTGGCGCTGGCCTGGGCAGGCGGCTCGCTGACGCGCGCGGCATTCTGGGACAGCCTGATGTCGGCCACGCGCCTGACCGCGATGATCATGTTCGTGCTGGGCGCGACCTCGTTCCTGTCGGTCACCATGAGCTTTACCGGCATCCCGCGCGCGCTGGCCGAGTGGGTGGCCGCGCTGCAGTTGTCGCCGTGGGCGCTGATCGCGGTGCTGACGGTGATCTACATCGTGCTGGGCACGGCGCTGGACGGCATCTCGATGATTGCGCTGACCACCGCCACGGTGCTGCCGATGGTGCAGGCGGCCGGCTTCGACCTGGTCTGGTTCGGCATCTTCATCGTGCTGCTGGTGGAAATTGCCGAAGTGACGCCGCCGGTCGGCTTCAACCTGTTCGTGCTGCAGAGCATGACCGGCAAGGACAGCAACTACATCGCGCGGGTCTCGCTGCCATTCTTCATGATGATGGTGGTGGCGATCGCCATCGTCACGATCTGGCCGGGCGTGGTGACCTGGCTGCCGGACATGGTCATGCAGCAGGAAGTCAAATAGCATGGCGGGATACCGCAACGGACGCGCACGGAGGTTGCCAGACCGATGCATGTGATCGTCATCGGCGCCGGCGCGATCGGCGTCAGTTCCGCGTGGTACCTGCGGCAGGCCGGCTTCGACGTGACCGTGCTCGAGCGCCGCGGCGCGCCGGCCCAAGAAGCCAGCTTCGGCAATGCCGGCGTGATCGCGCCCGGCTACGTCACGCCCTGGGCCGCGCCCGGCATGCCGGCCAAGATCCTGCGCACGCTCTTCGCGCGCGAGGCGCCGGTGCTGTTCCGGCCCGCCGCGGATCCGGCCATGTGGCGCTGGATCGCGCGCTGGCTGCGCGAATGCCGGCTCGAGCGCTACCGCGCCAACAAGCTGTGCATGCAGCGGCTGGCGTTCTACAGCCGCGCCTGCCTGCACCGGCTGCGCAGCGAGCTGGAAATCGACTACGAGCAATCGCAGGGCTACCTGCAGCTGTTCCGCACCGCGCGCGACCTCGACCTGGCCGGGCCCGCCATCGCCCTGCTGCGCGAGAACAACGTGCCGCACCGGCTGGTCAGCGCCGGCGAATGCCGCCGGATCGAACCGGGCCTGGCCGCCGGCACGCCGCTGGCCGGCGGGCTGCACCTGCCCGAGGATGAATCCGGCAACTGCCCGATGTTCGTGCGCGCGCTGCACCGGCATGCGCAGGCCGCGGGCGTGTCGTTCCGCTTCGACACCCCGGTGGCGCGCGTGCGGCCCGGCGCGGCCGGCAAGCTGGAGATCGAGCTGCCAGGAGCCGGCCGCCAGGGCGCGGCGGAAGTGCTCGCTGCCGACCGCGTGCTGGTCGCCGCCGGCGCCGACAGTACCGCGCTGCTGCGCCCGCTGGGCCTGCGCGTGCCGCTGTATCCGGTCAAGGGCTATTCGGTCACGGTGATGATCCGCGACGAACTGCAGGCGCCGCTGGGGGCGTTGATGGATGAGTCGTACAAGGTGGCGATGACGCGCATGGGCAACCGGCTGCGCGTGGCCGGCACCGCGGAACTGGGCTCGCGCCGGCTCGACCTGCGCCCCGCCGCGCTGAACACGCTGATCAAGGTCGCGCGCGACTGGTTCCCGGTGGCCGGCAACTATCAGGAAGCCACGCAATGGGCCGGCGCCCGGCCGATGCTGCCCGACGGCCCGCCGCTGATCGGCCCCACCGCGGTGCCCGGGCTGTTCCTGAACCTTGGCCACGGTTCGACGGGCTGGGCGATGAGCTGCGGATCAGGCAAGATTGCGGCTGACCAGATCGCCGCCAGCGCTGGCGCCTGCGCCGGCCGCGGCGGCCCGGACATCGACATGGAAGGCCTGTTGCCCGACCGCTACGGGCTGGGGCCGCCCAATTAAGCCCGACATGACCCGCCCTGCCGCCACCGTCATCACGCCCACCGACCACGAACACAGCTGGATTGCCCTCGATGCGGCCGCGCCGGCCCCGGTGCCGCTCTACGGCGTGGCCGCGATCCGCCGCATCGAGCATGCCGCGCTGGGCCAGCTGCCGGCCTTCACGCTGATGTCGCGCGCCGGCACGGCGGCGGCGCGATGGCTCGCCTGCCATGCGCCCGACGGCCCGCTGCTGTTCCTGGCCGGCCCCGGCAATAACGGCGGCGACGCGCTGGTCGCCGCCACGCAGCTGCACCGCGCCGGCCGCGCGGTGCAGGTCTGGCTTGCCGCTGATCCGCAGCGCCTGCCCGCCGATGCCGCCACCGCGTGGCAGCAGGCGCAGGCCGCGGGCGTGCCCTCGAGCGTGATGGCGGAGGTGGACCCCGCGCAGGACGCGCACTGGCCCGCCGGCACCGCCGCGATCATCGACGGCCTGCTGGGCATCGGCCTGAACCGCCCCGCCGACGACCGCATGGCGTGGTGGATCGCCCAACTCAACCGCGGCGCGCTGCCGGTGTTTGCGCTGGACATCCCCAGCGGCCTGTCCGCCGACACCGGCGCGGGCGCGCCGGCCGTGCACGCCCGGCGCACGCTGACCTTCATCGCCGCCAAGCCCGGCCTGCTGACGCTGGACGGGCGCGACTGCGCCGGCGCGGTCGAGATCGCGCCGATCGGCCTGGACTATCCTCCGCGCGAAACACCGCAGGGCCTGGTGAACGGCCCCGCGCTGTTCGGTGCCGCGCTGCCGCGCCGCCGCCACGCCAGCAACAAGGGCACGCATGGCGCGCTGGCCGTGATCGGCGGCAACCTCGGCATGACCGGCGCGCCCCTGCTCGGCGCACGGGCCGCGCAATGGCTCGGCGCGGGCAAGGTGCATATCGGCTTCCTGGCGCAGCCGGCACCGCTGCTCGATCCGCTGCATCCGGAACTGATGCTGCATGCGGTCGACGCACTGGCGCTCGCGTCGATGTCTGCGCTGGTGATCGGCCCCGGCATGGGCACCGATATCAACGCCCGCCAGCAGCTCGCGCGGCTGCTGCAGGCCACCACGCATCCGCTGGTGCTGGATGCCGATGCGCTGAATCTGCTGGCCTCCGATCCGGCGCTGGCCGGCGCGCTGGCCACGCGCGGCGCAGCCACCGTGATGACGCCGCACCCGCTCGAGGCCGCGCGGCTGATGGGCGTGCCGGTGGCCGAGATCCAGCGCGACCGCCCCGCCGCCGCCGCCGCGCTGGCCGCGCAATGGCAGGCGGTGGTGGTGCTGAAGGGATCGGGCAGCGTGATCGCCGCGCCCGACGGCAGCCCGTGCACGCTGAACCCGACCGGCAACGCGGCGCTGGCCAGCGCCGGCACCGGCGACGTGCTGGCCGGCATGCTGGGCGCGCTGCTGGCGCAAGGCATGGCGCCGCTGGCCGCGGCGCAGGCGGCAGTGTGGATCCACGGCCGTGCCGCCGATGTGCTGGTCGAACAAGGCACGGGCCCGGCAGGCGTCACGGCGAGCGAACTGTATGCGCCGGCACGCGGCGTATTCAACCAGTTGCTGAGCACAGCGCACGCGTAATACGCGCGTAATGCGCCCGTGAGGCGCCCGTGAGGCGCGCGTGAGGTGCGCGTTCCTGCGACTACCGGCGGCGCCCGCCGCACCTGCCGTCAGACAACGTCCGATACCCGCTCGGCGCGGCGGCTGTTATGTTGCAAGTGGTAACGATATGACGCCGCCGCGAGCCTCGATGCCGCGATCGCTGGCGATATACTTACCGCTCCGTCTTGCAAGCCGGCAATGCCACGCGGCTCGCGCCCCGCAACCCGCTAGTCCTGCACGCTAGTCCTGCATGCCCACTGACCTTCACGCCTGGAATGCCCTGCTGCGGCACCATGACACCCTTCGCGACGCCCAGATGCGCGACTGGTTCGATCGCGAAGGCGCACAGCGCGTCGCGCAATGCTCGCTCGAGGCCGCCGGCCTCTATCTCGATTACTCGAAGAACCGCATCACGCCGCAGACCATGCGCCTGCTGATGCAGCTCGCGGCCGAGGCCGGGGTCACCCGCCGTCGCGACGCGATGTTCGCGGGCGAGCATATCAACACCACCGAAGACCGCGCGGCCCTGCACGTGGCCCTGCGCGCCACCGCCGGCGCCGGCTACAAGGTCGACGGCGAAGCCGTGGTGCCGGCCATCCAGCAGGTGCTGGCACGCATGCGCGACTTCTCCGCGCGCGTGCGCAGCGGCGCCTGGAAGGGCGCGACCGGCGAGCGCATCACCGATGTCATCAACATCGGCATCGGCGGCTCCGACCTGGGGCCGCGCATGGTGTGCCGGGCGCTGTCGCACCTGGCCGATGCCGACGGCCAGACCGGGCCGCGCATGCACTTCGTCTCCAATGTCGACGGCACCGACCTGGCCGAGACCCTGGTGCGGCTGGATCCTCAGCGCACCCTGGTGATCGTCTGCTCCAAGACCTTCACCACGCTCGAGACCATGGCCAACGCGCGCAGCGCGCGCGCGTGGTTTGTCGCCGGCGGCGTGGCCGAGCAGGACCTGGCCAAGCACTTCGTCGCGGTCTCGACCAATACCGAGGCGGTGCGCGAATTCGGCATCGACCCGGCCAATATGTTCGAGTTCTGGGACTGGATCGGCGGACGCTTTTCGCTGTGGTCGTCGGTCGGCCTGTCGATCACGCTGGCGGTGGGCTTCGATGCCTTTGCCGACCTGCTGGCGGGCGGACGCGCGATGGACGAGCATTTCCGCAGCGCGCCGCTGGAGCGCAACATGCCGGTGATCCTCGGCATGCTGGGCATCTGGTACCGCAACTTCTGGAACCTGCCCACCAGCTGCATGGCGCCCTACTCCACCTCGCTGGAGCTGTTCCCGGCCTTCCTGCAGCAGCTGGAGATGGAGAGCAACGGCAAGTCCGTACAGCTCGACGGCGAGCCCATCCGTACGCATACCTCGCCGGTGGTGTGGGGCACGGCCGGCACCAACGGGCAGCATGCGTATTTCCAGCAGATCCACCAGGGTTCGCAGGTGGTGCCGGTCGATTTCGTCGCGCCGCTGGTGCCGCCGCGCCGCCTGCCGGGCCATCACGCCAAGCTGCTGGCCAATTGCTTCGCGCAGGCCGAGGCACTGATGCGCGGACGCAGCGCCGACGAGCTGCGCGCCGCCGGGCTGAAGGATGAAGTGCGCATCGCGCATATGGTGTTCGACGGCAACCGCCCCAGCAACACGCTGCTGATGAAAGACCTGACGCCCAATGTGCTGGGCGCGCTGATTGCGCTGTATGAGCACCGCACCTTCGTGCAGGGCGTGGTATGGCGCATCAACTCGTTCGACCAGTGGGGCGTGGAGCTGGGCAAGATCCTGGCGCGGCCGATCGAGGCCGAACTGGCCGGCACCGCCACCGGCCAGCACGACGCCTCCACCGCCGCGCTGATCGCGCGTGCCCGCGCGGTGCTGCGGGCGGACGCGGCCAGCTAGCCCGCTAGACCTCGGCGCCGATCCATTCGTCGCTGGCCACGCGGCCGGCGTCGATGGTCAGCACGCGCCCGCAGCGCGACGCCACCGAGCGGTCGTGCGTGACCAGCACCAGCGTCGAGCCGGCGTCGCGGTTCAGTTCGAACATCAGCGCGATCACCGCTTCGCCGGTGGCGGTATCGAGGCTGCCGGTCGGTTCATCGGCGAACAGGATGTCCGGACGCGCCACAAAGGCGCGCGCCAGCGCCACGCGCTGCTGCTCGCCGCCCGACAGCGTGCGCGGGTAGTGGCCCAGGCGCGCGCCCAGGCCTACGCGCTGCAGCATGTCGACCGCGCGCTCGCGCACCTGCGCGGTTTCACCGCGCAGCTCCAGCGGCAGCATCACATTCTCGAGCGCGGTCAGGTGGGCCACCAGCTGGAACGACTGGAACACGAAGCCGACATGCCGGCCGCGCACCGCGGCGCGCTGGTCCTCGTCCAGCGCGTACAGGTCCTGGCCCTGCAGCCGCACCGTGCCGGTGCTGGGCAGGTCCAGCCCGGCCAGCAGCCCCAGCAGCGTCGACTTGCCGGATCCGGACGCGCCCACGATGGCGAGCGTTTCGCCCGGCGTGACGGAAAACGTCACGTCGTGCAAAATCGTCAGCGAACCGGTCGTGTCGGCTACGGTCTTTCCAAGGGATTCGACTGCAAGAATGGAAGAAGACATGGATATAGGGATCCGAGGGAAAAAGCGCAGGCTGCTGCTGGCAGCCGGCATGGCGCTGGCGATTGCGGCTGCCGGGCCGGCGCAGGCCCAGGCCCCGGCAAAGGCCGCGGCCAAGGCCAGCGCCCCCGCGCTGCTGGTGCTGGGCGACAGCCTGTCGGCCGAATACGGCATTGCGCGCGGCGCGGGCTGGGTCACGCTGCTGCAGGACCGGCTGCGGCAAGAGCGCTTCGATTATAGCGTCGTCAACGCGAGCATCAGCGGCGAGACCACCATCGGCGGCAAGACCCGCCTGCCCGAGCTGCTGTCGCGGCATCGCCCCGCCATCGTGGTGATCGAGCTCGGCGCCAACGACGCGCTGCGCGGCCTGCCGCTGCAGTCCACCGAGGCCAACCTGCGCAACCTCGTCACCACGGCGCAGCAGGCCGGCGCCAGCGTGTTGCTGATCGGCATGCGCATCCCGCCCAACTATGGCCAGGACTACACCGAAAAGTTCGTCTCGCTCTATCCCAGGCTGGCGGGCGAATACAAGGTGCGCCTGGTGCCCTTCTTCCTCGACCAGGTGATCGCGCGGCAGGACTGGTTCCAGCCCGACCGCATCCACCCCACCGCCGCGGCGCAGCCCGCATTGCTCGATACGGTGTGGCCGCAGCTCAAGCCACTGCTCAAGCGCAGCGCCGCGAAGTGACCATAAAAAAACCCCTGCCGCGTGGCAGGGGTTCTTGTTTTCGGCAGGGCCGGCGTGGTGCCGGCCCGGCGCGGCTCACTCGGCGCCCTGCTCCTGCGTCGCGCCTGCCGGCGTCAGCAGCTTGACCTTGGAGCGGGCCTTCAGGCTTTCATAGAAAGCCTGCAGGTCGGTCTGGCCGGCCAGTTGCGCCAGCTGCTGCGCCTCGGCCTGGCGCTGGGCCGGGTTGGCCTGCGCCGGCTGGCTGACCTTGGTGATGCGATAGACGGCATAGCCTTGCGCACCCAGGTCGACCCCCACCAGCGCCGGCAGCTTGGCAGCATCGGCGCGCATCACGGCTTCCACGGCCTGCGGCGTCATGCCTTCGGCCTTGGTGCGCGACACCGCCTGCACCGGACCAAAGCCCTCGGCACTGTCGGCCTGCTTCAGCGCGGCCAGTCGCGCCTCGCCATCCTTGCGCGCCAGCGCGGCCGCCTGCTGCGCGACATAGCCTTCACGCACCTTGGCTTCGACTTCTTCGAACTTGCGCACGGTCGCCGGGCGATACGCGACGATGCGCGCGGCCACCAGCGTGTTGGGGGCGACCTGCACGGCTTCGGTGTTGCGCTTGTTCTTGATGGCGTCGTCGCTGAACAGTGCCTTGAGCAGCTTCTCGTTGTTCAGCGGGCTCTGCGCGCCCAGCGCCGGATTCGGCTGGCGCGTGACGTTGTCGGCGGTCTGGATGGTCAGCTTGAACTTGTCGGCGGCGGGCTTGAGGCTGTCGGCCTGCTCGTAGACGGTATTGCCGAAGGCATCGGCCTGCTCGGCAAACTTCTTGTCGGCGAACTGCTTGCGCAGCTCGGCTTCCAGCTCGGTGCGCACGGCCTCCAGCGGCCTGGTTTCCGCGGGCTTGGTGCCGGTCAGCTTGATGATGTGGTAGCCGAAGTCGGTCTCGACCACGTCGCTGATCTGGCCGTCCTTGAGCGCGTACATGGCGTCCTCGAACGGCTTGACCAGCGCGCCGCGCCCCATGAAGCCGAGGTCGCCGCCCTTCTCGGCCGAACCCGGGTCCTGCGAGTTCTTGCGCGCCACCTCGGCGAAGCTGTCCGGATGCTTGCGCACTTCTTCCAGCAGCTTGGTGGCCTTGTCCTTGGCGGCCTGGCGCTGCGCCGCCGGCGCATCCTTCGGCGCGCTGATCAGGATATGGCTGGCGCGGCGCTGCTCGTCGACACGGAAGCGCGCGATATTGCTTTCGTAGTACGACTTCAGCTCTTCCGGCGTCACCGCCTGCGACGCGGCCAGCGCCTCGCCCGACAGCACCAGGTATTCGACCTGGGCCTGCTCCGGCACCGCGAAGTCCTGCTGGTGGCTGTCATAGTAGGCCTTCAGCGCGGCGGCGTCGGGCTGCACCTTGGCGGTGTAGCCAGCCGGCTTGAACAGCAGCGCCTGCACCTCGCGCTGCTGGTCGCGCACCGCCATCAGGCGCTCGATCAGCGATTTCGGCACGAACGCGGTCGCGGCAATCGACGCGCCCAGCTGCTGCGTGGCCAGCTCGAAGCGCATGCGCGCATCGAACTGCTCGGGGGTCATGCCCTGCGACTGCAGCAGCTGCAGGTAAGCCTTGTCGTCGATCTTGCCATCCTTGCCGCGCGGCAGTTGCGCAATCGCCGGCAGGCTGTTGATCTCTTCCAGCAGCTTGGCGTCCGACACCGTCAGGTGCTCGTTGGCCACCGTATTGGCCATCACGCGCTGCTGGATCAGCTGCTCGAGCACGGCCTTGCGTGCCTCCGGGCCCTCGAACTGGCGCGGATCATAGCTGGCGCCCAGGATCTGGCGCGCACGCTCGCTCTGGTCGCGCACTACGTTGTCGACCTCTTGCACGCTGATGGCCCGGCCGTCGACCTCGGCGGCATCGTGCGAGCTGTCCATGAAGCGCGAATAGCTTTCCACGCCGAAGAACACGAACGACGGGAAAACAAGCACCAGCAGCAGCAAGAGCATCAGGCGCCGGTTGTTGCGTACGAAATCAAGCATGCGGATTCGGGTAGTGGATTGGCACGAAAGACAAACTCCGCGATTCTATCAGGAGCCGGTAGGCAAGCGCCCTTTGTGCAGGGTGGCGAACATGCGCCACAAATGAAAAACGCCCGCTTTCGCGGGCGTTTCATGATACTGGCGGAGTGGACGGGACTCGCCCACGTCCCGCGGGCCGCGGCTGCGCTGACACGCGCAGCCCTTCGATTCCCGCCGGAAGCCGCGCAGGCGGCTTCCTCCACTCCGCACAAATGAAAAACGCCCGCTTTCGCGGGCGTTTCATGATACTGGCGGAGTGGACGGGACTCGAACCCGCGACCCCCGGCGTGACAGGCCGGTATTCTAACCGACTGAACTACCACTCCTGTGTCGGTTCCCGCGTGGCGTTGGCTTGTGGCGGACAGTGCTGGCGCATGCCGAGAATCTCGGCCGCCGGTTTCCATGTCTCGTAAAGGAAAGCGAAGCGAAATTTCCCTTAAGAATCACGAACCTGGCACACCACCTGCGTCCTTTGCGAGCCGCGCCTTGCTGCAGGAGGCCGAACTATAGCTTGTGTCGCGCATCGGCGCAATACCCCGCCTGGGTTCGGGCTCAGGGTCCCAGGACGGGACCGTCATGCCTGGCTTGCGGCAAGCTGCCAGGCCTCCGGTTCAGCACGTCCGCCAGCACCTCGCCTTGCCACTCGAAATACGGATTGAACGTCAGGCGCGCATGCACCTTGCCTGGCTCGCGATACCCCCAGTCGGAATACCAGACTGGCTCACCGCGCTCGCATGCCCGCAGCGCCACCTCGTCCTGGCCGTTCCAGCAGATGCGCAAGCTGCCCCGCTCGCCATACAGCGGGTTCGCCGGCGAGAACATCAAGCCCATGTGGGAAAACCGGCTGATACGCCGCTGCGCCAGCGCATCGCTGCGCACCAGTACCCGGCCACCGTCGGCCAGCCCGGCGGGCCGCGCGCCATACCAGACCAGCCGGCTGACCGGGTGGGTAAAGCGTTGCTGGAACGCGCTGAGCAGATAGGCCGTATCCAGCACGGAATCATGCTGCGCGACCGCCATGAACACCGGCTTGTCATAGGGGCGCTCGGCCAACCGCTGCCGTGCCTCGCGGCTGCTGCGCCAGAACTGGGCGAAGGCATTGGTCGGCACGGTCATATAGCGCACGGCGTTCTGCATTGGCCGGCGGCCATCCGGCTCCAGCAGCCAGGGGCGGAACCAACCGATCAGCGGGGTCAGCCAGTCGTAGCGGCTGCTTGACTGGAACGCGGGCGAGAACAGCACCAGCCCGGCCACCTCCGGGTGCGCATAGGCATAGTCGAGCGCCAGGTTGGCACCGGTGGAGAAACCGCCCAGGTAGACCTGCGCGACGTCGCGTCGCAGCGCATCGGCCTGCTCCCGCACCACGCGCTGCCAGTCCTCCAGCGTCACGTCCAGCAGATCTTGCGGCCGGGTGCCGTGGCCCGGCAGCAGCACGGTGCGTACCAGGAACCCTTGCCCGGCAAGTTGCCGCGCTACGTCATGGAACGACCAGGGCGAGTCACCCAGACCGTGAATCAGCAAGATGCCCTTATCCGGTGTCGGCGTGGTCGCCGGAGTCGCGCCGTCGCAGGCTGTCGCGGGCAGCCATTCGCGGGGCGCGTTCCATGCGAGTTCGGCGGCCTTGTCGGTGGCCTGGAAATGCCGCCGTGCCTGCAGCATGTCGATGGTGTCGCGACGGTAGTCCTCGAAGCCCGTGGCGATGGGCGGCGGCCGGCCGCTGGCAGCGCATGCGGCCAACAGCACGGCAGCAGCGGCCAGGGCTGCGCGGACGACTAGCATCGCCTTGCGGCGGAGTCGCAATGTGCCCTCCTTCTCAGTGGTCGGCGGTATGCGGCGGCCATGGCCGCTACAGGTGCGGCGCGCAGGGCGCGCTCCCGCATTATGCCGGTCGAGGGCGGGCCGATCAGGCGCGCGGGCCAGCGGCGTACGGCAGCCGCCACCCGCAGGCTACCGCGAAGCGCCGTCGCCCGACTTTGCCCCATCGGCAAACGGATCGCGCGCGCCGGTTCGCGCGCCATCGGTAAACGCATCGCGCGCGCCGGTCCTGCTGCCATCCGTATAGGGATCGCGCGCGCCCTGCCTGGCGCCTTGCGTATGCGGATCCACGGCATTGCCGGCCGGCGCCAGGCTGGAACGCGTATCGATGTGACCGCCCTGCGTATAGGCCTCGAACTTGTCGGACCGTGCGCCCTGGGTGAAGGGATCGCGCTTCTCATTGGTCTGCGCATTGGCCGAAGCCACCATGCCCAGCGCCATGCTGAGCCCAGCGGCCATGCCAAGGACGTTCGCCGGAATGGAAATTCGTCTGTCTTTCCGCATCATCTAACTCCTGGAACAGTGCGCAGACTGCAGCGCGGTGGAACAAGGAACCGGAACGGTTCCACGGAAAAAAGGGCCGCGCCGATCGCCTGACTGCTCTGCCTTGCGAATCCCGCGGGATACCTTCGTCATCCATGCACGCCCAGCTGCGCGCGCCATGTCGCTGCCAGTTCGTCAGCTCGCGCTACGCCCTCGCTGCAGACTCCAACGGCGTCGATGCGGCCGCTGCGAACCGCGGTGGCGGCCAGCTCCGGCGTCCATACACCGGTGACGATGAGCGGGCCGC
Source organism: Cupriavidus alkaliphilus (assembly GCF_900094595.1). Taxonomy (GTDB): domain Bacteria; phylum Pseudomonadota; class Gammaproteobacteria; order Burkholderiales; family Burkholderiaceae; genus Cupriavidus; species Cupriavidus alkaliphilus. The sequence continues at coordinate 126,418 of NZ_FMAD01000013.1, forward strand.
GGTAATGCAGGCGGACACTCGCGGTAAATGGCTTACAGTAGGTCGCGTGACCCGAACCGGCCGAGTGCAGGTGCAGGTAGGCGAGCTCTCCGGCCGCCACTGCGGGAAGCAGCGCGTGGTGCCGGCGCAGCCCGGCAGCGGTTGCGGGTAGCGTCATGCAGGCCCCGACCCGGTCCGGCGGCCATGCGGCCAGCAGCGTTCGCAGCGCATCGCAGAGAAATTCCGTGGCCACCGGGCACTCGGTCAGGGCAGCAGGCACCGCAGCGGGCACCTCGGCCCATTGCCGATACAACTGCTCTGGCAACGTACCCGCCATCGCAGCCAGCTCGATGCCATCAAAGCCGGCGTCATGGGCGTTCTCCGCCGCCGACCGATAGGCATCGAGCGCCAGGTCGACCTGATCGGCGTTGAGCGCGATGCCGGCGGGCACAGGACAACCGCCAATCCGCGCGACCACCATGCCGCCCCGGTCGTGGACCGCCTGCGTGGCGCGGAGCCAGCCATTGACTTCGCCGGCGTTTGAGATGCCCTGGGTGACCAGGTGCCGGCCCTCGGCACAGTGGGCCTCCGCGACGGCATAGATGACCAGGGCGCCATCCAGGGATTCCGACGGCGGCTTGCGGGATGGAGAAGGCCTGCCATGCTGCAGCGCCCGCGGGCTGTTCAGGACGATCCGGTGCTGCAGCGGCAAGGCACCGAGCTTCAACGGCGCGAACAGGTGTGTGCGAACGGGCTGGCTCATCGCGACTGGCATATCGGGCTGGTGTGACAAGTCTGGTCGGGCTGCATCCGGGGTGCCAGTTATGCGTTGCTAAGTCTCGTCGCGCACCAGGCCGCCACACCCGGTTTTGTCTCATACAATGCGCCGCGCCAGTCCGTCCGCGGCTGCATTTTGCGCACGCGATGCATGCGCATTGCGCCAGCCTGGCGGCCCGGGATGCGATGACAACGATAGTGCAACCGTTATGCTAAATTCGCCGGTTCGGGATCTCGATCACGCCGAGGCTGCCATGTCGGAAATTCGTCAATTCCTGATTGCGGGTGGGCATGAAGATGTCGCGTCGTGCGCGTCAGAAATCCGCGCAGACGCAAACGGCGGGACGCCCAAGGCTGGCGGCGAGGCGCGAACATGACAGCCGACGCCGCCATGAATTTCGGCCCGTTCTGCCTGTTGCCACGCCAGCGGATCCTGCTGAAGAGCGGCGTCCCGGTCAGGCTGGGCAGCCGCGCCTTCGACCTGCTGGTCGCGCTGGCCGAGCGGCCCGGCGAAGTCGTCTCCAATGCCGAACTGATTGCGCGCGTATGGCCGAAAGTGGTCATCGAGTCCGGCGCGCTCAGGGTCCACCTGACCGAGCTGCGCAAGGTGCTTGGCGACAGGCGCGAGTCTCTTCGCTACATTGTGAACGTACCTACCCAAGGGTACTGTTTTGTCGCGGAGGTCTCGCATGCGGTCTCTCCGGCGAACGCTGACGATTCCGCGAACGTGCCCGCAAACGTGCCCACGGACGTGCCCGTGGGCGTTACAGCAGCCGCGGCGGCCGCGGCGCCCGCGCCGGCAGGCAAGGCATCGGCCGACGCGCTGGCGGCAACGCCCGCCAGTGTCACGCCCGATCTCCGGGTAGCCTTGCCCCTGCCCGCGCAACTGGTGCGCATGATCGGCCGCGACGACATGGTTGCCGACCTGGCGCGCGAACTGTCCTCGCGGCGCTGCGTCACGGTGACCGGCCCGGCGGGCATGGGCAAGACCACCGTGGCGCTGGCGGCCGCGCGCCGGTTGTCGGCGTCGTTCGGCCAGCAGGCCGTCTTTGTCAACCTGGCGCCGCTGAACGACCCCGCGCTCATAACCAATGCCGTGACGGCGGCGCTCGGCGTCCCCGCCCTCGAAGCCGTGTCGTTGCGCAGCCTGATTGCCTATCTCCAGACCCGCCGCATCCTGATCGTGCTCGACAACTGCGAACATGTGATCGAGGCCGCGGCCGAACTGGCGGAATCCCTGCTGACCGGCGCGCCCGAAGCACATCTGCTGGCCACCAGCCGGGAACCACTGCGCATCCAGGGCGAATGGGTGCAACGCCTCGGCGCCTTGCCGGTTCCTCCGTCGCTCGACACGCTCGACGTTCACCAGGCCTTGCGCTATCCGTCGGCGGAACTGTTCGTCGAGCGCGTGCGCGCGAGCCAGGGCAGCTTCGCGCTGTGCGAGGCTGACGTCCCGGCGCTGGTGGGCATTTGCCGCGCCCTCGACGGCATCCCGCTGGCGCTGGAGCTGGCCGCAGCGGGGGTGGAACGGCTCGGCATGCGCGGCTTGTACGCGCAACTCGGCAACCGCCTGGCGGTGCTGACGCGGGGCCGCCGCACGGCGTTGCCGCGCCACCAGACCCTGCGGGCGGCACTGGACTGGAGCTATGCACTGCTGCCGGAGAACGAGCGGCGGCTGCTGCGCAGCCTGGCGATGTTCCGCGGCCGGTTTACGGCGGATGGCGCGCGGGCCGTGGCGCAGGGGCTGCTCGCCGGCGATACCGACGAATTGCTCCATAACCTGGTCAGCAAGTCGCTGCTGATGTCGGACATCGCCGGCGAATCCGTACAGTACTGGCTGCTCGAGACCACGCGCGAGTATGGCCTGGCGCAACTGTCGGCCTGCCCCGAACGCGCGCAAGTCGGCCGTCTTCATGCCCTGCATATGCTGGCGACCGCCGACGCGATGGAGCAAGCCAGGCCGCGCCAGGCCCGTGGCGACTGGCTTGCACGCCACGCCTATCTGCTGGACGACATTCGCCTCGCGCTGCACTGGAGCCTGTCAGATGCCGGCGATGTCAGCCTTGGGGCGGCTCTGGCGGCCGCCTCCGCTCCGCTCTGGTACGCGCTGTCGCACATGGCCGAGTATCTCGAGCTGCTGGAGCGGTTGCTCGAGCGCATGCCTGGCACGGGCCCGCTCGAACCGGCGCGTGAAATCGCCATGCGCGAAGCGCATGGCCACGCGCTGTGGAATATTCGCGGCGCTGGACCCGCTGCCATCGCCGCATTCGAACGCAGTCTCGAGGTGGCGCGCCAGGCCAGCTCGGTCGCCGACCAGCTGCACGCGTTGTGGGGGCTGTGGCTCATCAGCAATTCCGTTGGCGACTACGGCGCGACCGTACGCAGGGCGCAGGAATTCGGGGCACTCGCCGTCCACGCCGGTGATGCGGCGGACGCCGTCATCCACGAGCGGATGATGACATGGAGCATGCACTTTACCGGCCATCACGAGGCGGCGCTGCGACACGCCCGGCGCGTACTCTGCCAGCCCCTGGCCATCAATCTCAGTGCGCGCCGCATCGGCTTCCAGTTCGATCAGGGCGTAGCGGCACTGACGGCGCTGGCGCGCATCCTGTGGATACAAGGCATGCCCGAACAGTCCCTCGAACATGCCGAAGCTGCGGTGGAACGAGCACAAGCCATCGATCATTCGCTGTCGCTGTGCTTTGCCATCGCCGTGGGGTGCGGTCCGGCCGCGTTCTGGACGGGCGAGCTCGATCGCGCGGAGCGCTATACCGCCCTGCTGCGCCGCTACACCGCGGAATACTCGCTCACATTCTGGGGCTGTTATGCGGAAGGCTTCTTGCTGGTGCTTGGCCGTCTTCGCGGTGACGGCGGCGTGGCGCGGATGCCGGCCGCCTGGCCCCATCCCTTGCGCGACATGCTGTGCACGTTCGACGCCACGCTGGCCGGCGACGACGACTTCGCGCGCGCCCGGCACGGCCTGGTTCCCTGGAGCTTGCCGGAACTGCGCAGGATCGAGGGCGAACGGCTGCGCGACGCCGGCAAGCTCGCCGCGGCGGCAGAGAGGATACGCAGCGGCCTGCGCCAGGCCGACGCGCAAGGCGCCCTGGCGCTGTCCCTGCGATGTGCCATGAGCCTGGCCGCGCTGACCGCGGAAACCGGTTCGATCGCGCAGGCGCGCAGCGTCCTGGGCACGGTGTACGACCGCTTTCGCGAAGGCTTCGACACCGCCGACCTGCGCGCGGCAGCCGCCCTGCTCGGCCGCCTTGGCTGACGCATCCCCCCGCCGCGCATCGCCAGCGCAGCGCACCGCCTCATGCCATCAGCTTTTCCTTCGTGATCGGCAGTTCCCGGATTCGCTTGCCGGTCGCGTGATACACCGCGTTCGCGACGGCGGCGGCCAGACCGGTGATACCGATCTCGCCGATGCCGCGCGCGCCGAACTCATTGAACCGCAGATCGGGATAGTCGAGCAGGATCACGTCGATCTCGGGCTGGTCGGCATGCACGGGTACCGCGTATTCGGCATAGTTGTTGTTGCCCGGCATGCCGCTGCGCTCGTCGTACTCGGTGGCTTCGAACAAGGCCATGCCGACGCCCATCACGATCGCCCCTTCCACCTGGTTGCGCGCGGTGACCGGGTTGATCACCCGACCGACATCGATGGCACTGACGACCCTTGCCACGCGCAGCCGCGAAATCCCCGGGTCCCAGCGCACCTCGACAAAATGGGCGCCGAAGGACATGAACGACAGCTTGTCGGCCGGCGCCGCGCCGGTGCGGGCGAATCCCTCGGCACTGGCGAAGCGCTGCGCCGTCAGCACCTCGGCATATCCGAGGCTGCGCCGGCCGTCGGTCAGGCGGCCTTGTTGCATCGTCAGCGTCTCTGGCTTCGCTCCGGCAAAGGCGCCGCCTTCCTGCGTGGCGTACGCGCGCAGCTGGCCAATGGCATGGCGCGTGGCCTCGGCCACCGCGGGAAGCACGCTCGCGGTCGCCCAGGACCCACCCGCGACGGGTGCCGCCGGGAACGAGGAATCGCCGAGCCTGACCTCGATCTTCTCGAATGGGAGGCCGGTCAGCTCGCTGACGATCTGCGCGACGATGGTGTACATCCCGGTGCCGATGTCCTGCACCGCGCAGGTCACCGACGCAGTGCCGTCGCTGCGCAGGTGGACGCGTGCCTCGGCCGGGGTACGCCAGGCGTCCCAGTTGCAGACGGCGACGCCATAGCCGGCGATCTCCGTGCCGACCGCCATCGATCCGGGGCGCGGGTCGCGCCGCTCCCAGCCAAACTTGCGGCCGGCCTGCTCGATGGCCTCGCGCAGGTGATTGCTCGACCATGGCAGATTCAGGCTTTCATCGCGCGTAGAAAGGTTGGCGAGCCGGAACCGCACCGGGTCCATGCGACAGGCCAGGGCCAGCTCATCGATGGCGGACTCCAGCGCAAACAGGCCCGGCGCAGCGCCCGGCGCGCGCATGGAGGTGGGCGCCCCGCGGTGCACATTGGTGGTGTGGTGGCTCACCATGAGGTTGGGACAGGCGTACAGGCTCTGCGTCATGCCGCCGCAATTCTCGACGTACTGCTCGATGAATGAGGTGGTGTTGACCGATTCATGCCGGATCGACGTGATCTTGCCGTCCGCCCCGGCGGACACGCGCACACGCTGGCGCGTCTCGGGGCGCTGCCCGGTGGTGGTGAACATAAAGGCCCGCGGCACCACCAGCTTGACGGGCCGGCCGGTCATGCGCGCCGCCGCGCTGGCCGCAACGGAGTGTGGCCACAGGAACAGCTTGGAGCCGAAGCCGGAACCGATGAAGGGCGCATCGACGGTGACGCGCTCCGGCGTCAGGCCGAAGATCTGCGCGATGGTATTGCGGTGGACGGTTGCGCCCTGGGTCGCTTCATAGAGACGCAGGTCGCCGTTCTCCCACCACGCCAGCGTGGCATGCATCTCCATCGGATTGTGCGTCTCGACCGGGGTGCGGTAGGTGGCGTCGATCTTCACCGCGGCGCGGTCGTAGGCGGGTGCCGGCGCGCCGCGCGCGTGCCCTCTCCCGCCATCGCGCAGGCCGCCGGCCTTGATGCCGTGTTCCAGATCCACCACGGGCTTTTCGCCGGTGTAGGACGCCCCGACCCGGTACGCCGCCTCGCGGGCATGCTCGAAGGTGTCCGCCACCACCAGCGCCACCATCTGGCCGCCATAGTAGATCGCATTGTCTTCGAACGGCAGCCGGTGTTCGTCCGTAATCGACGCCGTCAGGATGTTTGCGCCGGAGATCGGGCTTTTGGGCGTACGGTACAGGCGCGGGAAGTTGCCGTGGTGCAGGATGTCGACCACGCCCGGCACGCGGCGCGCGTCGGCCAGGTCCAGTCCCGTGATCCGGCCGCTGGCCACGGTGCTGTATACGCCGTATGCGTACAGCATGCCTGGCAGCGCGCGGTCGGCGGTGTACAAGGCGGCGCCGGTGACCTTGAGCCGGCCGTCGATGCGGCGTGGCGACGCGCCGATAGCAGTGTTGTTCACGCGTGCACTCCCTTCAGGCGGTAAGAAGCGACAGGTTGCGTACCACGGCCTGCTGGCCGAGATTGAGCTTGAAACCGTTCTGTCCATACGACCGCGCGCCAGCCATCGCCGACACGCCGGCTTCGCGGACCAGCGCTTCGGAAACCGGCTTGCCGCGCAACACCGCCTCCGCGCCGGCGGCACGCCAGGGCTTGGTTGAGACGCCGCCAAGGGCAATGCGGATATCGCGCACGGTGTTGCCGTCAAGCGCGACGATTACCGCGCTCGAAGCCAGTGCGAACTGGTAGGAGCCGCGATCGCGCAGCTTGAGGTAGGCCGAGCGGCTGCCGGGCATCGGTGCATCCAGCGTGATGTGGGTGATGATCTCTCCGGCTTCGAGCGCGTGCTCCTTCCACGGTGTGTCGCCGGGGAGCAGGTGGAAATCGGCAAAGGCAATGTCGCGCCGGCCCTTCGGTCCCTGTACGTGGACGGTGGCGCCGATCGCCACCATGGCGACGCACATGTCGGAAGGATGCGCGGCGATGCACTGCGGACTTCCGCCCAGCACGGCATGCACGTTGCGGTTGAGGCCGTCTACCGCGGCGCATCCCGAGCCCGGCGTACGCTTGTTGCACGGCGAGACGCCGTCGCGGAAGTAGCCGCAGCGCACCCGCTGCATCACGTTGCCGGCGGTGGTGGCCTTGTTGCGCAACTGCGTGCTGGCACCGGACAGCAGGGCCTGCGACAGCACCGGATAATGCCGCCGGATATGCTCGTGGCGCGCCAGGTCGGTGTTGCTGACCATCGCGCCGATGCGCGTACGGCCATCGTCCAGCGGCTCGATCTGGTCCAGCTTTAGCTTGTGGACGTCCACCACGCGGGCGGGCCGCGTGATATCGAGTTTCATCAGGTCCAGCAGCGTCGTGCCACCCGCCAGGTAGACCGTGTCGCTGCCGCGCGCATGCAGCATGATGGCCTGTTCGACGTCGGCGGCGCGCACATAATCGAAGTTCCGCATCAGGCGTTCCCCCTCATCTTGCCGCGCGCGTCCTGGATCGCTGCCACGATATTCTTGTAGGCACCGCAGCGGCAGATGTTGCCGCTCATGGCTTCCTGCACCGACGCCGGGTCGGACGGTATGCGCTTGTCCTGCAGGATCCCCACCGCGCTCATCATCTGGCCGGCGGTGCAATAGCCGCACTGGTAGGCATCGTGGTCCCAGAACGCCTGCTGCACCGGATGCAGCTTGCCATCGCGGGCAAGGCCCTCGACCGTCGTGATGTCGTCGCGGTCATGCATCACCGAGAGCGACAGGCACGCATTGACCGAGACACCGTTGACGAGGATCGTGCAGGCCCCGCACTGGCCGTGGTCGCAGCCCTTCTTGGTGCCGGTCAGGTGGACCTTTTCGCGCAGGGTATCGAGCAATATCTCATTGGCCTGCACCATGAGTTGCTGCGTCGTGCCGTTGATCGTCAGCGTGATGGGATATCCGGCTTTCCCCACGCCCGGGCCGGCCAGCTCCCGCAGCGCCGGCGTTGCCGGCTGCGCCGCGACCGTGCCGGACAGGGTGCCGCTTGCCACGCTCACCCCTGAAACACCGACGCTCTGCATAAAGCGGCGACGGGACAGAACCGCCGGGCCACCATCCGGCTCGTTGTCATGAACTCGCCGCTCGTCGGGCACATGCTTTGGGGACGCCATTTGCTGTTCTCCTGTGCGTGCTGAACCTGCTCAAGGTTGCGCCACGAGCCCGGTATCGTGATGGACGAGCCCTGCCCGTGCCGCGGCTGTGTTGCCATGCCGCCAGGGCGTGGCGGGCGCCGATGCCGAGGATGGCCAGGCAAGCAGGATGGGAACAGACGGTGCACGATGGGTCGCGGCACTATCACTCTATTCGGAGATCGAATGGTTACAAGGGTGCTTAACAAGACTTAACAGGCGCGGCGGCGCGTCTTGCAGGCGGCGCAGCGCCTGGTCTCACAATGCCAGCCGCTGCGCCGCCTCCATCCCCGCCAGCACCTTGTCCAGCGTCACCGGAAATTCCCGCACCCGCACCCCGGTCGCGTTGTAGACCGCGTTGGCCACCGCCGCTCCCGCGCCGCACACGCCCAGCTCGCCCAACCCCTTGATACCCAGCGGGTTGGCGTTCGGGTCGGGTTGGTCCAGGAACACCACCTCCATCTGCGCCACATCGCCGTTGACCGGCACCAGGTACTCGGCCAGGTCGTGGTTGATAAAGCGGCCGTAGCGCGCATCCAGCAGGGTCTGCTCCATCAGCGCGGCGCCGATGCCCCAGGTCATTCCGCCCAGGATCTGCGAGCGCGCGGTCTTGGGATTGAGGATGCGGCCGGCGCCGATCACGGCCAGCATGCGCCGCATGCGGATCTCGCCGGTATCGGCATCGACCGCGACTTCGGCGAAGTGCGCGCCATAGGCGTGGTGCGAATGCGCCTTGTACGCTTCGCCCATGCCTGCCACCCGGCCTTCCGCCTGCAGCCCGCCGGGCGCGACCCGTGCCATCAGGTCGTCCAGCCGTTGCGTCTGCGAGCCGAGGGCAACGCTGCCATCGGCGAAGCGCACCGCCGTGGGCGCGGCTTCGTCCGGCCCCCTTGCGGCGGCCACGATGCGGGCCTTCAGTTGGGTGCAGGCGTCGGCCACGGCGGAACCGGCGCTGGCCGCGCCCCAGGATCCGCCGGAGCCGGCCGTGCGCGGAAAGCGGCTGTCGCCCAGTTGGACCCGCACCCAGTTCAGCGGCACGCCCAGGCTCTCGGCGGCGATCTGCGTCAGGATGGTGTAGGTGCCTGTGCCGATGTCGGTCATGTCCAGCCGCACCGTGACGCGCCCGCGGCCGTCCATGGCCACCTGTGCCGCCGCCGCGCCGAGATAGTTCGGCCGTATCGCCGCGGCCATGCCCATGCCGACCAGCCAGCGTCCTTCGCGCACGCTTCGCGGCGCGGCGCGGCGGCGCTGCCAGCCGAAGCGCGCGGCGCCGGTGCGCATGCAGTCCACCAGGTTGCGGGTGGAGAATGGCAGGCCGGTCTCGGGCTCGCGCTCGGGCTCGTTGCGTATGCGCAGCTCGATGGGGTCGAGCCCCAGGCGCTCGGCCAGTTCATCCATGGCGCACTCGAAGGCCTGCATGCCCGGCGCCTCGCCGGGCGAACGCATCCATTCGCCGCGGTTCAGGTCGACCGGCACCAGCCGGTGCCGCGTCACGCGGTGGGGCGCGGCATACAGCGCGCGCGCGAACACCGCGGTCTGCTCGCAATATTCCTCGAACCGGCAGGTGGCCGACCAGACCTCATAGCGCATCGCCGACAGCCGCCCGTCCCGCTCCGCGCCCAGGCGCACGCGATGCGACATGGCCGCGCGATGGCCGGCGTTCGCATACATCTGCTGGCGCGTCAGCGCGATCCTGACCGGCCGCCGCAGTTCTCGCGCCGCCAGCGCGGCCAGCACGGTGTCGGCATGGATGATCAGCTTGGCGCCGAAGCCGCCGCCGGTGAAGGGGCTGACGATGCGCACCCGTTCCGGCGGGATGCGCAGCGTGGCGGCCAGGCCCGCCTGGAAGTTGCCCAGCGTCTGCGACCCGGTGTAGACCGTCAGGCCCGCATCCGACCATACCGCCATGGTGGCGTGCGGCTCCATCGGGTTGTGGCTCTGGTACGGCGTGGCATAGGTCACGTCCAGCGCCACCGGCGCCTGGGAGAACGCGCTGGCAAAATCCCCGGTCGCGCTGTCGGGCGCGAATCCCGCGTTGGTGCGCGGGGGCTTGTAGGCCCCGGCCAGCCGCGGCGCCAGTTCGAATTCGCCGTGCTCGGCCTGGTAGCGCACCTGCACCAGCGCGGCGGCGGCGCGCGCCGCCTCGAAGCTCTCGGCCACCACCAGCGCCACCGGCTCGTCGTAATAGCGCACGCGGTCCGATGCCAGGCAGGGCCGCGCGCGGGTGAACACGTCGCGCGGCGTGGGCGGCACCGATGGCCCGAAGGCCGGCTGCGCCGGCGCGTTCCGATGCGTCATCACATGGATCACCCCCGGCGCCTGCCGCGCCTGCCGGGTATCGATGGCAACGATACGGCCGCGCGCGATGGTGGCGCCCACGATATAGCCGTACGCCGGCGGCACCGGTCCTGCCGCTGGCTGTTCATAGGCATAGGTGGCGCGGCCCGTCACCTTCAGCCTGCCGTCCACCCGGTCGATGGGCAGTCCCACGGGAGCGCCCGGCCCCCGGCCCGCATTCCCCTGCATAGTCGTCGTCATGGTTGGTGTCCGTCGTCATGTGCCCGTGGCGGCAAGCCGATTGACAGCCCGATCGGCAGCCGCGCAGCGGAGCACGGTTGGTGTCATGTCCGCTGCGCAACGGGCTGCGCCGCGGCGGCCAATGCCTGCCGCACCGTGCGCAGCGCCAGCGGAATCTTGAAATCGTTGCCGCCATGGCCGCGCGCCCCGGCGAGCGCCGCGTCGGCGGCCGCCTGCCAGCTGGCCGCATCCGCCGCCCTGCCGCGCAGTGCCTGCTCGGCGCCGTCCGCCCGCCACGGGCGCGGCGCCACGCCGCCCAGCGCGATGCGGGCGCCGCGCACCTGGCCGCCGGCCACGTCGAGCACCAGCGCCACCGACACCAGCGCAAACGCATACGAGGCGCGGTCGCGCACCTTGCGGTAAAGCTGGCGCCCAGCCGGCGGCGGCGGCAGCGTGACCGCGGCAATCATCTCGCCATGCCGGAGCTGGGTCTCGAGGTGCGGCGTCGCGCCCGGCAGCCGGTGCAGCTCGCGCACCGCGATGACGCGCCCGCCGCCCTGCGGCAAGACGGTATGCACGCGCGCGTCCAGCGCCGCCATCGCCACCGCCATGTCGGACGGATGCACGGCGATGCAGGACTCGCTGCCGCCCAGGATGGCATTCATGCGGTTGTGGCCCTGCATCGCCGCGCAGCCGCTGCCGGGCGTGCGCTTGTTGCACGGCATGTGCGGATCGTAGAAATAGGCGCAGCGCGTGCGCTGCAGCAGGTTGCCCGCGGTCGACGCCTTGTTGCGGATCTGCCCGGATGCGCCCGCCAGCAGCGCCTGCGACAGCAGCGGATAGCGCGCGCGCACGCGCGGGTCCGCCGCCAGGTCGCTGTTGCGCACCTGCGCGCCGATGCGCAGCCCGCCGTCCGCGGCATCCTCGATCGCGGCGAGCGGCAGCCGGCTGACGTCGACCAGGTGGCGCGGCTGCTCGATGCCCAGCTTCATCAGGTCGAGCAGGTTGGTGCCGCCGCCGATAAAGCGGGCGCCGTCCCGGCTGGCGACGGCCTGCACCGCCTCGGCGGCGTTGCCGGCGCGCTCATAGCTGAAGGTCATCATGCCTGGCCTCCGTCGGCGGCATCGCGGATCGCGGCGACGATGTTCGGGTAGGCCGCGCAGCGGCACAGGTTGCCGCTCATGCGCTCGCCGATCTCGGCCTCGTCGAGCGCGAACGTCCGCGCGGCGACATCGCGGCTGGCATGGCTGGGCCAGCCTGCACGCACCTCGGCCAGCATGCCGACGGCCGAGCAGATCTGGCCGGGCGTGCAGTAGCCGCACTGGAACGCGTCACGCGCGATAAATGCGGATTGCAGGGGATGCAGCGCATCGCCGTCGGCGAGGCCCTCGATGGTGGTGATGGCGTCGCCGTCGTGCATCACCGCCAGCGTCAGGCAGGCATTGATGCGGCGGCCGTTCACCAGCACGGTGCAGGCGCCGCACTGGCCATGGTCGCAGCCTTTCTTGGTGCCGGTCAGGCCGAGCTGGTTGCGCAGCGCGTCCAACAGCGTCGTGCGCACATCCAGTTGCACCGCGTGGTCTGCGCCGTTGATGCGCAAGGTCAGCGGCCGCAGCGGCACGGCGGCGGGCGCGGCATTCGAGACTGACGATGGGCCCGCTGCGCCCTGCGCCGGGGCAGGGCCGACTGCGAACAGCATGCCGCTCGCCGCGCTGGCGCGCAGCACGGCGCGGCGACCGGGGTTTTGCGGATGGTCCGCCTGATCCATGGTCTGCTCCTGGTGAGGACGGCAGGGCCCGGCCCTGCCGCGCGGCGCGACAGACTTCCCCAGCGGAAGCCGCCACAGCCGGCACCGGCAGTATGTCGGCGCCAGCGGGGGCGTTTCTTTCAGATATCAGGCGGAACTATCAGAATCCCGGCGCAAGTGCTGCCGATAGCTGCGCGGCGTCGTGCCGGTCAGGCGCTGGAAGGTGGAGGTGAAATGGCTCTGGCTCGAAAAGCCCAGTTCCAGTGCCACGGCACTGATCGGCAGCGCGCTGCCGCGCAGCAGGGCTTGCGCGCGCCGCACGCGCCTGTCGATGACGTAGGCATACGGGGCCATGCCGGTCTGCGCCTTGAAGCGCCGCGCGAAGGTGTCCACCGGCATGCCCGCGACGCCGGCCAGGTCGCCCAACGACAGCGACGCGTCCAGCCGCGCATCGATATAGTCGGTCAGGCGCGCCAGCAGCCGCTGGCCCAGCCCCTGCACGCGGCGCGCGGGCGCGGCCGGCGCTGCGCCCGCGATGCGCAGCGCCACCAGCGACACCAGGTGCTCGAGGTAGACCAGTTCGGGAACGCGGCCGGCGGCCATCTCGGCGCTGAGCGAGGTCAGCAGTGCCTGCACTACCGCGTCGGCGGTGTCATTGATGCGCATCGGCAATTGCGCCAGGCGGTCGCAACCCGGCAGCGCCAGGGCCGGATCGAGCCACAGCGCGGTGTAGACCAGGTCGGCGTCGCGGAAATGCCCGCTGCGTTCCGCGTGGGCGGGCACGAAACTGAGCGTGCCGGGCCGGTCGCGCCCGTCGTGCATCAGGCGCCCTTCGCTGTAGACGCAAGTGCGGCCGGTCGACCCGCGCTCGGTCAGCACGATCAGGTGGCGCGGCGCGCTCCAGCGGAATTCCGCCTCGCCGCAGGCCCAGTGGCGATGGTCAAAAACCAGGCCGCCGCCGAGCATGGAGGTCGTGTACGCGGCAGCGGTCCTGGCCTGGCGTGCCTTGAGGCGGCCTTGACCGATGGCGGGGGTCAGGGTCATGGTCGTTCCTTTTGCGGAGGGATACGTGGCACTCAGGTCAGCGCAGCCAGCAGCATGCGCTGCGCCGACTCGCCGTCCGGCACGGGCTGGCGCACGTAGTTGCCGTCAGGCGTCATCATCCACGCTTCGCGCCGGTCGGACAGGTACGGCTCCAGGCCCTCGGAGAGAACCCTTTCCTTCAAGCGGGGATCGAGCACCGGAAAACATATTTCGATGCGACGGGACAGGCTGCGTTCCATCCATTCCCCGCTCGACAGCATGACCTTGTCGGCCCCGCCGTCGTGAAAGCAGAAGATGCGCGAGTGCTCGAGAAACCGGCCCATCACCGATTTCACCGTGATGTGCTCGGACAGTCCGGCGACACCCGGACGCAGCGCGCACGCACCGCGGACGATCAGGTCGATGCGCACGCCCTGGCCTGACGCATCGTACAGCGCCTGGATCAACTCGGGCTCCAGCAGCGCATTCATCTTGGCGACGATGCGCCCCTTGCGCCCGGCCCCGGCATGCTCGGCTTCGCGCCGGATCGCTGCCAGCAGCTGCTGCTTCAGCGTAAACGGCGATTGCCAGATATGCGTCAGGCTTTGCGTCTGGCCGCGGCCGGTGAGCTGGCTGAACACCTGTGCCACATCCTGGGTCAGCGCTTCATCGCAGGTCAGCAAGCCGAAGTCCGTATAGCTGCGCGAGGTCTGGTGATGATAGTTGCCGGTCCCGAGATGCACATAGCGCCTGAGCCGTCCCTCCTCGCGCCGCACCACCATCAGGATCTTGGCGTGCGCCTTGAAACCGACCACGCCATAGACCACATGCGCCCCCACATCCTCGAGTTGCCCCGCCCAGCCGATGTTGGCCTCTTCGTCGAAGCGCGCCATCAGTTCCACCACGGCCGTGACCTCCTTGCCGTTTCGCGCCGCCTCGATCAGCGACGACAACAGCGCCGAGTCGTGCCCGGCCCGGTACACCGTCTGGCTGATCGCGACTACGTCCGGATCCTGCGCCGCCTGCCTGACGAAATCGACCACCGGCGCAAACGACTGGAACGGATGGTGCAGCAGGATATCGCCATCGCGCATGGCGCGGAAGATATCGGGCTGGTCCCGCAGCGCCTTCGGCAAGCCCGGCCGGAAAGGCGGGTATTTCAGTTCCGGCCGGTCGACCTGGTCCGGCACCTGCATCAGGCGCACCAGGTTGACCGGGCCATTGACCGCGAACACCTCGCCGGGCGCGAGCCCAAACTGCTCCTGCAGGAACGCGGTCATGGCGCGGGGGCAATTGTCGGCCACCTCCAGCCGCACCGCATCGCCAAGGTGCCGGTGCGGCAGTTCGCCCTGCAGGGCCTCGCGCAGGTTCTTGACCTCTTCCTCGTCGACAAACAGCTCGCTGTTGCGCGTGACCCGGAACTGGTAGCAGCCGCGAACCGTCATGCCGCTGAACAGCTCGCCGACGTGGGCATGCAGGATCGAAGACAGGAACACGAAGCCGTGTTCGCATCCGGCGATCGGCGCTGGCAGCGCGATCACGCGTGGCAACGCCCTGGGCGCCTGCACGATGGCATTGCCGGAGCTGCGGCCGAACGCGTCCTTGCCCTCCAGCTCAACGGCGAAGTTCAGGCTCTTGTTCAGCACCCGCGGAAACGGATGCGCCGGATCCAGCCTGATCGGCGTCAGGACCGGCATCAGTTCGGCGAAGAAGTATTCGCGAATCCAGTCCTGCTGCGCGGCGCTCCACGATGGCCGCCGCAAGAAGCAGATCTGCTCCTGGGCCATGGCGGGAATCAGCACGTCATTGAACAGCCGGTACTGTTGATCGACCAGTTCGCGCACCCGCTGGTGGACCGCGGCATAAACGGCCTGCGGCGTCAGCCCGTCCGGACCGACCACCGGCGACGACAGCACGCATTGTTCCTTCAACCCCGCCACGCGGACTTCGTAGAATTCGTCGAGGTTGCTGCTGAAGGTGCACAGGGCCCGCAGGCGCTCGAGCAGCGGCATGGCGGGATCGGCCGCCTGCTGCAGAACGCGGTAAAAGAATTCCAGCTGGCTGAGTTCGCGGTTGATGTAGCGCGCATTGCCGTTGGGCAAGGTGGCCGCATCCGCCGGGTCGCGCCCGCTGCGGGGATCCTGCGATTCGTCCTGCATGACGCCAGATTCGTGTCTCATGCTGCCGTGCCTGGAAAAACTGTTTTCCGATTCTAGCTGGCGTAGCGCGCATCGGCGCGATTGCGCTAGCGGCGTTGGCGTAAGAGGTTCTGCCTTGGAACACCCATATCTCGCCAATGTGACGCGTACACCAGCTAGGCCGTCTGCAATGCGCCGCCGCGCGCCATGCGGCGGATCGCCTGCGGCGGTTGCCCGAACGCCCGCAGGAAGGCCCGCCGCATGCGCTCGGGATCGCCGAAACCGGTCTCCCGAGCCACCACGTCGATGGGGTGGCGTCCGCTTTCCATCATCAGCCGCGCCGCCTCCACGCGCAGGCGCTCCACGGCCTTGGCCGGGCTCTGCCCGGTTTCGTCGCGGAATGCGCGCGAGAACTGCCGGGCGCTGAGGTGCGCGGCATTGGCCAGCTGCTCCACCGACAGCTCCTGTTGCAGGTTCTGCCGGGCGAAATCCAGCGCGCCGCGAATACGATCGGAGCGCGGCTCCAGGTCCAGCAGCGCCGAAAATTGCGACTGGCCGCCGGCGCGGCGATGGTACACAACCAGGCTCTTGGCCACGCCGCGCGCGACCGCGGCGCCCGCGTCCTTTTCCACCAGTGCCAGCGCCAGGTCGATGCAGGCCGACATCCCCGCCGAGGTCCAGACCGGACCGTCGATGATGAAGATGCGGTCCTCCTCCACGCCGACGTCCGGGAAGCGGCGCCTCAGCTCCTCGGCGTAGTACCAGTGCGTGGTGGCGCGGCGGCCGGCCAGCAGGCCCGCCTCCGCCAGGGTGAAGGCACCGGTACACGTGGCGCCGATGCGCCGCGACGTGCGCGCCGCGCGCTGCAGGAACTTCACCAGCGCCGGCGGCGCAGGCAGGACGTCATTGTCTCCCACCACCAGCACGGTATCGAAGCGACGCCGCCCAAACGGCGCGGTGCTGACGGCAAAGCCGCCGGAACTTGCCACGGGGCCGCCATGTTCGGACAGCAAGTGAACCTGGTACAGCGGCTCGCCAAGCGCCCGGTTGGCGAACTCGAGCACCGTCGACACCGCAAGGTTCAGCGCCTGGAAGCCGGGATAGAGGGCAAGGGCCACATGGTGCATGGTGAACTCCCGATGGCGGCGGCAGCACGTTCTCCGCCATGGCATGAAAGGTGGGATATACGACATTGTTGCCATCGCCATTGTGCACCTAATCTTCGATGCACGCAGCGGCGATACGCACGGCCGGCTGCCACGGAACTTCTCACTGCTTTCCCACTGTTATGGAGCTTCAACGTGACAACTCACACCTACGCTGGCACCGCCCTGATCACCGGGGCTTCCTCGGGCATCGGCGCCATCTACGCGGATCGGCTGGCGCGCCGCGGCCATGACCTGATCCTGGTGGCGCGCAACCGCGGCCGGCTCGAGGCCCTGGCGCGGCGCATCACCGACCAGACCGGCCGCTCCGTCGAGATCGTCACGGCCGACCTGGGCCAGGCGGCCGAGGTACGCCACGTCGAAAACATCCTGAGGACGGACGCCAGCATCACCACGCTGGTCAACAACGCGGGCTTCGGTGGCGCACGGCCGTTGCTGGAGTCGGACGTCGACACGATGCAGGCAATGGTCGAACTCAACGTCACGGCGCTGACCCGCCTCACCTATGCCGCTGCGCCAGCCTTCGTGGCGCGGGGCCAGGGCACGATCATCAATATTGCCTCGATCGTCGCGATCGCGCCCGAGGTACTGAACGGCGTGTACGGCGGCTCCAAGGCCTTTGTGCTGGCCTTTACCCAGTCGCTGCAGCATGAGCTTGCCGGCAAGGGCGTGCGCGTCCAGGCGGTGCTGCCGGGGGCGACCCGCACGGCGTTCTGGGACGTTGCCGGGCAGCCTGTCGAGAACCTGCCGGAAGCGCTGGTGATGGACGGCGACGACCTGGTCGATGCAGCGCTGGCTGGCCTGGACCAGGGCGAGGCGATCACGCTGCCGTCGTTGCCGGACGCCGGGGACTGGCAGGCATTCGAGGCCGCACGCGCCGCGCTCGGGCCGAATCTTTCGCGTGCACAGCCGGCCGCGCGGTACGGCATTGTGCGGTAATCGTCCACGTCCGGAGCGCCCGCCCGGCTGCGCCATATGCGCCGCACGCGCGGGCACCGGCAAACGTGCCGGCCGAAACCTTTACGACAGGAAATTCGCCATGAACCTGGAACTGAAACGGAAAATCGCCTTCGCGCTGTCGATGGGCGTGGTGACCACGGGGATCATCTCGTTCGCCCTGCTGGCCCTCAATATCGGATTCACCGAGGAATTCGCGCTGACCTGGCTGCGCTCGTGGGGCGTCGGCTATGTAATCGTCATTCCCGCCATCCTGCTGGTCGGGCCGCGCCTGCAGGCGCAGGTCGAGCGCTGGGTGCGTTGATGCCCCGTACCGCGCCGCGCGAGGATTGCGCGATTGTCATGGAAGCGAGATAGACAGCGGGTCTCCGGCTTGCTGAACTCCACGGGCGATTCGCCCACCCCTGGAAAAGGAGTTCGCCGTGGACCTGAAGACCCTCAGCATCGCCACCTTCAACCTGTACAACCTCAACCTGCCGGGCCTGCCGCTCTATACCGACAGCAACGGCTGGAGCGAGCAGGAATACGAGCGCAAGATCGCCTGGACCGCAAGCCAGCTCAAGCTGATCGATGCCGACGTGGTCGGATTCCAGGAGCTATGGCATGGCGAGGCGCTGACCGCGGCGGTCGAGGCCGCCGGGCTTGCCGCCGACTACGACGTGGTGGTGCCCGACAACGCCGACGGCAAGGGCATCGTCTGCGCCGCCATTGTCCGCCGCGGGCTGCTGGCGGGCGAGTCCGAATGGATCGCCGATTTCCCCGAGGATTTCGTGCTCAAGGCAAAGGGGGACGACCCGCAGACCCCGCAGATCAGCGTCAATATTCGCGGCTTCTCCCGGCCGGTGCTGCATTTCGCCATCCGGCCGCGCGAGGACGAGCCCGCCATGCAGATGTATGTGTGCCATCTCAAGTCGAAGCAGCCGACCCGGATCGATGGCGAGGCCTGGTATGAAAAGGAGATCTATTCCCGGCATGCAAAGGCCATCGGCGCCGCGCTGTCGACCATCCGCCGTACCGCCGAAGCGGCAGCGCTGCGCTTTATCCTGACCAACCGCATGAAGGGCAACAATACCGCGGTGGTCGTCATGGGCGATATCAACGACGGGCAGCTGAGCAACACCGCCAATATCCTGACCGAACAGCCGGCCTACCTGGTCGGCGACTCGGTCGGCGGCGGCGACATCGCCCTGTATACGGCGCAAACGCTGCAGGAATACCGCGACACGCGCGATGTCTACTACACCCATGTGTTCCAGGACTTTCGCGAATCGCTCGACCATATCCTGGTCAGCGAGCAACTCTACGACAACAGCCGGCGCCGCCGCTGGCTGTTCGACGGCCTCGTCGTCAACAACGATCACCTGAACTTCGGCGACCACAAGGCTCTGGGCACCAACGACCACGGCATCATCCGCGCGGTGTTCAAGCATCGCCCCATCCGGGACGACCTGGCATGACACGGGCACGCCTGCGCCGGCGCCCTGCCCGCTAGACGATCGTGATGGGGTTCTGCCGCGGCCCGCGCTCCAGCAGCGCCGCCAGCCTGCGCAGCGCGTGCGCCAGCTGGGCGCGGTCGTCCACCCCGCCCAGCGAAATCCGAATGGCATTGGGTGCGCCCGCGCCGTCCCAGAACACATCGGAGGGCGTGACCCGAAGGTCTTCCGCCAGCGCGGCGCTGGCCAGCTGCTGCGCGGACCAGTGGGACGGCAGCCGGTGCCATACGTGGATGCCGCTGGGCGGCAGCTGGCCCATCCCGCTCAGCCAGCGGCTGGCCAGGGCACAACGCGCCAGCGCTTCGGCGCGGATGCCTTCGAGCAATTGCATGGCCGAGCCGTCATGGATCCATTGCGTCGCCAGCGCCGCGGTCATGGGCGCGGGCATCAGCGCAAACGCGCGCAGCGGCGCCAGCAGGTCGTCGCTGCCGCGGCCTTCGGGCAACAGCACATAGGCGGTGCGCAAGCCCGGGCTGAGCGCCTTGGACAGCGTCGCGACGTAGTAGGTGCGTGCGGGAGCAAAGCGCGCGAGCGGAGGCGGTGCGGACGGCGTCAGCAGCCAGTAGGGGTCGTCCTCGAGCAGCGCGATATCGCAGCGCTGCGCCGCGCTGGCCAGCTCGGCCCGGCGCGAGGCCGGCATGGTGTGGGTGGTCGGGTTCTGCGCGGTCGGGTTGAGGTAGGCCAGCGTGGCGCCGTCGGCGCGGGCGGCGGCGAGCGCGTCGGGCAGCATCCCGTCGGCGTCGCACGGCGCGACCACCACGCGCCGGCCCAGTTGCGCCGCCGCGGCGCGGATGCCCGGGTAGGCCAGCGGCTCGGTCACGATCGCCTCGCCGGGCCGGGTCCGGCTAAGGATCACGGCGGCCAGCGCGGCCTGGGCGCCGGGGCACACCACCAGCCGCGCCGTGTCGACCCGCCCGAACATCGGCGCCAGCCAGAGCGCCCCGGCCGCGCGGTCCGGAGCACTGCCGCCGCCAAGCTGGTAGGTCATCAGCAGTTGCGGGTCGCTGCGCAGCAGGACCTGGTTCAGGCCGCGCCGCAACAGGTCCTGGAAATCCACGCCGGCGGGCGGCGGCGGCACGTTCATGCTCATGTCGACCACCCGCGCCAGTTCCGCGCGCGGCGCGGCGATAAAGGTGCCGAGCGCACCCCTGGCCTCGATCAGCTGGCGCCGCCGGGCTTCGTTATAGGCGCGCGTGACCGTCGTCAGGTCGACGCCGAGCGCTTGCGCCAGGCTGCGCTGAGGCGGCACGCGGTCGCCGGCCACGAGCCGGCCGTCGCCGATGGCTTGCTCGATGTAAGCGACGATCTGCAGGTAGCGGGCGACGCCGGAGGTGGTGATCCGCAGATCCCACCTGGCCACGGCGTCGGCCTCTTGTATGGGTCCTGTCGCCAAAATTTTCCTCGATGTATGGCCCTTGTCTTCGAATAGCATGCCAGACATTGCCGAAGGAATCCATACAAGCCACGCCCGCGCGGGCTGACGCAGCACTTGAATCGGAGCGCGTGGCCGGATGCCTTCGGTAATCCGTAACCAAGGTGTCCGACATGCTCAAACCTACCGCCGGGCCGGCAAACCAGAATCGACAAGGCCCGCTGCCCCGCCCGTCCTCCCGTCACAGTCCATCGCCAGCCCGGCCGCCCCGTATCGGCGTCTTGCTGCTGGCCGCCGGCCTGAGCGCCCTGCTTAGCGGCTGCAACCTCGAACTGCTCAATCCGAAGGGCAGCATCGGCGAGCAGGAGAAATCGCTGATCCTGATTTCGCTGTTCGTGATGCTGATGGTCGTGATCCCGGTGATCTTCCTGACGCTGTGGTTCGCGTGGCGCTACCGCGAAAGCAACACGCGCGCGACCTACGCGCCCCGCTGGTCGCACTCGACCAGGATCGAGATCGTGGTATGGGGCATCCCGTGCGTGATCGTGGCCTGCCTGGCGGTGCTGATCTGGGATTCGACGCACAAGCTTGACCCTTACCGACCGCTGCAGTCCGAGGTCAAGCCGCTGCAGGTCGACGTCATCGCGCTGAACTGGAAATGGCTGTTCGTCTATCCGGAGTATGGCGTCGCCTCGGTGAACCAGCTGGCCATCCCGGTCGGCACGCCCGTCAGCTTCCGGCTCACCTCCGAATCGATGATGAACGCCTTCTTCATTCCGCAGCTTGGCAGCATGGTCTACACCATGGCCGGCATGCAGACCCGCCTGCACCTGATTGCCGAGTCGCCGGGCGTCTATCTCGGCCAGTCCGCGGCCTACAGCGGCGCGGGCTTTTCCGACATGCATTTCAAGACCCTGGCCACCTCGCGCGAGGAATTCGACGCGTGGATCGGCAAGGCCCGCGCTTCGGCCCGGGCGCTCGATGCGAACACCTACCGCGCGCTGGAGCAGCCCAGCAGCAAGGACCCGGTCACGCTGTACGCCTCGGTGGCGCCGCAGCTGTTCGACCAGGTGGTCGACAAGTACATGCAGGCCTACGGCGCGGTGTGCCGCGCGGACACCCCCGAATCTCTGCAGGCCTTCCAGCGCGTTCCGCCGGCGCTGCCCGGCCGCATGGAGCAATGACATGCTAGGAAAACTCAACCTCGAGGCCATCCCCTACCACGAGCCGATCATCATGGGGACGCTGGCGGTGGTGATCGTGCTGGGCGCGGCGCTGCTCGGCGCCATCACCTACTACCGCAAGTGGGCATACCTGTGGACCGAGTGGATCTGCTCGGTCGACCACAAGAAGGTGGGGGTGATGTACATCATCCTGGCGCTGGTCATGCTGCTGCGCGGCTTTGCCGACGCGATCCTGATGCGCACGCAGCAGGCCATCGCCTACGGCGATGCCGCGGGCTACCTGCCGCCGCACCACTACGACCAGATCTTCACCGCGCACGGCGTGATCATGATCTTCTACGTCGCCACGCCGCTGGTGGTGGGGCTGATGAACGTGATCGTGCCGCTGCAGATCGGCGCGCGCGACGTGGCCTTCCCGTTCGTCAACTCGCTCAGCTTCTGGCTGTCGGCCATGGGCGCGGTGCTGGTGATGCTGTCGATGTTCGTCGGCGACTTCGCCGCGACCGGCTGGGTGGCCTACCCGCCGTTGTCGGAGCTGGGCTACAGCCCGACCGTCGGCGTCGACTACTACATCTGGTCATTGCAGATATCCGGGCTCGGCACCACGCTGACCGGCATCAACTTCATCGTCACCATCCTGCGCATGCGCGCACCGGGCCTGACCCTGATGAAGATGCCGGTGTTCACCTGGACCGCGCTGATCACCAACATCCTGATCGTCGCCATCTTCCCGGTGCTGACCGCCACGCTGGCCCTGCTCACCGCCGACCGCTACCTCGGCATGCATTTCTTCACCAACGAGCTGGGCGGCAACGCCATGATGTACGTGAACCTGATCTGGATCTGGGGCCACCCCGAGGTCTATGTGCTGATCCTGCCCGCGTTCGGCGCGTTCTCGGAAATCATCGCCACGTTCTCGCGCAAGCCGCTGTTCGGCTACAAGTCGATGGTCTATGCGACCTCGTCGATCGGCGTGCTGTCGTTCTTCGTCTGGCTGCACCACTTCTTCACCATGGGCTCGGGCGCCAACGTCAACGCCTTCTTCGGCATCATGACGTCGATCATCTCGATTCCGACCGGCGTCAAGCTGTTCAACTGGCTGTTCACCATGTACCGGGGCCGGATCCGCTTCCATACCTCGACCATGTGGACCATCGGCTTCATGGTCACCTTTGCGATCGGCGGCATGACCGGCGTGCTGCTGGCGGTGCCGGGCGCCGACTTCGTGCTGCACAACAGCCTGTTCCTGGTGGCCCACTTCCATAACGTGATCATCGGCGGCGTGCTGTTCGGCTGCCTGGCCGCGATCAGCTTCTGGTTCCCGAAGGTGTTCGGCTTCAAGCTCAACGAGTTCTGGGGCAAGGTGTCGTTCTGGTGCTGGCTGGCCGGCTTCTTCCTGGCCTTCATGCCGCTCTACGTGCTGGGCTTCAAGGGCATGACCCGGCGGATGAACCACTATGCCAACCTCGACTGGCATCCCTACCTGGTGGTGGCGATGATCGGTGCCTTCGTCATCGGCGCCGGCATCCTGGCGATGATGGTGCAGCTGGCCGTCAGCATCCGCGACCGCAAGCACAACCGTGACCTCACCGGCGACCCGTGGGACGGCCGCAGCCTGGAGTGGTCGACCGCATCGCCGGCGCCGTTCTACAACTTCGCGAAGGTGCCGCATATCACCTCGCTGGAGCAGCACTGGGATGACAAGGAGGCCGGGCGCGCCTGGCGCCAGCCGGCCCACTACGAGGACATCCACATGCCACGCCCCACCGCGGCTGGCTTCCTGGTGTCGGTGTTCGGGCTGGTGTCCTGCTTTGCGCTGGTCTGGCACATGTGGCTGGTCGCCATTGCCGGGCTGGTCGGCGCGATCGCGACCTTCGTGCTGCGCAGCTACGACCGCGACGTCGACTACTACGTGCCGGCCGCCGAAGTCGAGCGCATCGAGCGCGCCCGCTATGCCCAACTGCAGCAAGCTGCCTGACCATGACCCCGACGCTATCCCCTACCCTGCACCACCCGGGTCCGGACGCCACACACGCGACCACCCACGCCGCCGAGCACGGCCATCACGATGCCGCCGCCCATACCACGCTGGGCTTCTGGCTCTACCTGATGAGCGACTGCCTGATCTTCGCGGTGCTGTTCGCTACCTTCGGCGTGCTGTCCGGCAACACCGCGGGCGGGCCCGGCGGGCAACAACTGTTCGAGCTGCTGTTCGTGTTCGCCGAGACCATGGTGCTGCTGCTCAGCAGCTACACCTTCGGCCTGGCGATGCTGCGGCAGGACGCCAATGCCGCGCCGCGCATGATCCGCTGGCTGGCGGCCACCTTCGTGCTGGGCGCGCTGTTCGTTGCCATGGAGGTCTACGAGTTCGCCCACCTGCTGCACCAGGGCGCCGGCCCCGGCGTCAGCGCCTACCTGTCGGCGTTCTTCACGCTGGTCGGCACCCACGGCCTGCACGTCACCGCTGGCCTGTTCTGGCTCGCCGTGATGATCCACCAGATCCGGCGCTTCGGCCTCGACGACATCGTGCGCCGCCGGCTGGCGTGCCTGAGCCTGTTCTGGCACTTCCTCGACCTGGTGTGGATCTGCGTGTTTACCTTCGTCTACCTGCGGGAGTTCGCATGAAGCCGTCCCATCTGCATTCCGTCCATGCGGGCGAGCACGCCGTCCATGGCAGCGTGCGCCGCTACACCATCGGCCTGCTGCTGTCGGTGGCGCTGACCGTGGCATCGTTTGCCACAGTCATGACCGGCATGCTGCGGAGCGATGCCGCGATCGCGCTGGTGGTCGGCCTCTGCGTCGCGCAACTGCTGGTGCAGCTGGTGTACTTCCTGCACCTGGGCACCGGCCCCGGCCAGCGCGGCAATACCGTCATCTTCGCCTGCACCGGCTTCCTGATCGCGATCGTCGTCGCCGGCTCGCTGTGGGTGATGCACAACGCCGACCTCAACATGATGCCGACCGACATGTCGATCGAACGGGCACGGGCCAGGGACTAGCGGTGCACCCGCATTGATGGATCCGCGTGGAGAAGGCCATGCTTGCCATGCCCGATGTCGCCCGGACGCTGTCCAGCCCCGAAGAACTATGGCGCGCCATCGCCGGCCTCTCCGCCGGCCAATTGCATACCATCATCGATAGCGCCCATGCCGCGGCGGAACCGATGGCGGACCTCGATTCGTTCAGGCGCCGCATTGCCGGAGTATTCGGCAATGTGGCCGGTTTCACCCCGGCGCCGCCGCCGGAATCGATCGTGCGCGAAATGTGGGAGAAATACCGAGGCTGAAAGTGAGCCGCACAGCCAGCCACTCTGGTTATACTTGCCCTGGTTTTCGTCGTGTTCGGTTTTCCCCCGCAGTTCCACCGAAGTTCTCCGGAGCCACGCCATGCGAACCGGGCATTGCGCCAGCCGACCACGGCATGCCTTGCCAGAGACGAGGTTGCGCAAACACTGCCGCGTGCTCCCGGCCATTGCCGCGGCATTCGCAACGACCTGCTGGGCACAGGATTTCGATGCCATCGAGCGGCCGTTGTGGGAAGCCGGGCTTGGAGTCGGCGGCATCACCCTGCCGCACTACCGCGGCTCGGACTCGCGCGCCAACCTGCTGTTTCCGGTCCCCTACTTTGTCTACCGCGGCGAGCATCTGCGCGCGGACCGGAGCGGGGTGCGCGGCAAGCTGTTCGACAGCGACCGCATCGAGGCAAATGTCAGCCTCGGCCTCTCGCTCCCCGTCAGGAGCAGCCAGGATGAAGTCCGCCGCGGCATGCCGGATCTCAAGACCGCCGTGGAAATCGGGCCTTCGCTGGCGGTCACGCTCTGGCATTCCGCCGAGGACCGCACCAGGCTGGATCTGCGGCTGCCGGTACGGCTGGCCGTGACCGTGGAATCGTCGCCCAAGGCGATAGGCTGGATCTTTTCGCCGAACCTGAACCTCGACGTTGCCAACGTCGGCGGCCTGCCGGGCTGGAACCTGGGCCTGATGGCGGGGCCGCTGTTCTCGACCGCGCGCTACAACCAGTATTTCTATTCCGTCGAGGCGCAGTTCGCGACCGCGGCGCGTCCGGCCTACGTCGCGCGCGGCGGCTATTCCGGCAGCATGGCGCTGGCTTCGTTGTCCAAGCGCTTTCGCCATGTCTGGTTCGGCGCCTTCGTCCGCTACGACCGGCTCGACGGCGCCAGCTTCGAGGACAGCCCGCTGGTGCGCCGCAAAGACGCCCTGGCCGCCGGGCTGGCACTGAGCTGGATCTTCGGCCAGTCGTCGACATACGTACAGAGCCGGGAATAAGGCCACGGGCGGACCGTTGCGTATCGTTGCGGATCGGCTGACCGCATGCGGGCAAACGCATGCGATATATTTCCGCATGCCGCCCCGGCCTCATTTCCCGAACCCAACACAGAGAAAAACGAAGATGCCAATGACAAGGACGA
This sequence comes from Cupriavidus alkaliphilus, assembly GCF_900094595.1. Taxonomy (GTDB): domain Bacteria; phylum Pseudomonadota; class Gammaproteobacteria; order Burkholderiales; family Burkholderiaceae; genus Cupriavidus; species Cupriavidus alkaliphilus. Next base: position 152,429 of record NZ_FMAD01000013.1, read on the forward strand.
TCGTCAGCGCCGTTGCCCTGCTCTGCGCCGCCCCGGTGTTCTCGCAGCCGGCCGCGCCGGCCCCCGCGCTGTCGCCCACTTTGACCCGCGTCGCGCAATCGGGCGTGCTGCGCGTCTGCACGCCCGGCGACTACAAGCCCTTCAGCTTCATGAAGTCGGAAGGCCAGTACGAGGGGCTCGACGTGGACCTGATGGCATCGCTGGCCAGCTCGCTCGGCGCCAAGCCGCAATTCGTCAAGACCAGCTGGGCCACGCTGATGCCGGACTTCGTCGGCGGCAGGTGCGATATCGGCGCCGGCGGCATCTCGGTGTCGCTGGAACGCCAGAAGCAGGCTTATTTCAGCGCGCCCTACATGGTCAATGGCAAGACGCCGATCACCCGCTGCGAGAATGTGCAGCGCTTCCAGACCGTGGAGGCCATCAACCGCCCCGGCGTGCGCGTGATCGCCAATCCGGGCGGCAGCAACGAGCGCTTCGCCCGCACGCACCTGTCCCAGGCCAGGCTGACCATGCACAAGGACAACCTGACGATCTTCGACGAGGTGATCCAGGGCCGCGCCGACGTCTTCGTCACCGAGGCCGCCGAAGCCATCGTCCAGAGCAAGGCCCATCCCGAGCTGTGCGCGGTCAATCCCGACAAGCCGCTGCAGTACGCTGAAATGGGCTATCTGCTGCCCAATGGCGACGAGGTGTTCAAGCGGTACGTCGACCAGTGGCTGCACCTGGCCAGGGCTGGCGGGGAATTCGACGCGCGCCGTGCGGCCTGGCTGGGGAAGTAGCGTTGCGCATGAGATTGGCGCCGGCGCAAACCGCTAGTTCACCGGGGTAAAGACCGGCGCCCCCTGCTTCTTGAGCAGGAACACGACAAACTTCGCGGGCCTGGTCTTGCTGGCATTGCGACCGACGGTGTGGAGGTCGTCCGGGCCTTCGTAGAAGGTCTCGCCCGCCTTCAGCGTCACCTCCTTGCCGCCCTTCACGCCCATGACAATGCTGCCTTCGAGCACATAGACAAACGCATGCGCGTCATGGCGGTGCACCGGGTCGAAGCCGCCGGGCGGGTACTCCACCGTGATCATCTCGACTTCCTTGCCCGCATAATCGGGCAGTGCCTTGGTGGTCAGCGACTTGACCACCACCTCGGGCGGCGCGGCATTGGCCAGCGGCGCCGACATCAGCAGCAGCAGGCTCGCCGCCATGGCAATCGACCGTTTCATGGCATTACTCCAGGTTGGCCTTGTCCAGGCCGAAGGCCTTGTCGGAGGAACCCGGCACCGTGCGGAAGGCGACGTTCAGCCGGTTCCAGGTGTTGATGGAGCCCACCAGGAAAGTGAGGTCGGACAGCTCCTTCTCGGAATACTGCGTCAGCACGCGCTCGTAGACGTCGTCCGGCACCCCGTGCGCGGGCAGCTGGGTCAGCGCCTCGGTCCAGGCCAGCGCGGCGCGCTCGCGCGGCGAGAACAGCGTCGATTCGCGCCAGATCGCCACGTGGTGCAGCCGCAGCTCGCGCTCGCCGTGGATTTTCGCCATCTTGACGTGCATGTCGACACAGAACGCGCAGCCGTTGAGCTGCGACGCGCGAATCTCGACGAGCTCGCGAATGTGCTGCTCGATCGTCGTTTTCGGGAACAGGCTGCTGAGTTCCATGAGCTTCTTGGAAAGCTCCGGGGATTGCTGGAAGAAGTTTAGGCGTTGCGTCATGATCGCTCCTGCTGAGATGGCGGGGATACCCGGCGGGCCTGCGCCGGATGGCAGGGACCGCGTGGAAGGAAGCGTAGCCGTACGCCGGGCGCACCGGTAGTGCCGCAGAAGTACACGCACTGTTACCGCGCCGACACCAATCGTCGGGCACGATGCGGCGGCACCGGACCGGCCTGCAACGGAACTACCGCGCCGCGTTGGCTTCGCGCTCGAACGCGCGGATCACCGGGTTGCCCAGGATGGCGTCCCTGCCAGCTTCGATCAGGCGGTCGACATCCTTCTCGGGCAGCCGGAGCCTGGTCGGCAGCTCGTTCAGGCTTGCGGCACGCGCCTTGTCGAGAGCGTCGAAGGCGATCCGTGTGACGAAGAACTCGACGTCGTCGCAGCGCCAGCCCGGACGACTTGCGGCGATAGCCTGCTGCCGTTCAAGCGGCATGGCGCACCGATACGCCACCAGGTCGTTGCGCCACTGCCTCATCATCGGAACGAAGGCGTCATAGCTCATGCGCACGTTGGTGGCCATGGCCGCGTCGATGGACGCGTTTGCCACTTCGATCCCCGACGGGCCGACCTGGCTTTGGTTCCAGTCGCCGCGCGGCCCCTGGCCGGCATCGACCACGACAAACAGCAGCCGCCGCACCTTGATCGCGTCGTTCTCGCTCATGGGCCCGTAGGCCGTGCCCAGCAGCAGGCGCGACTGGAAGATGGTGGCCAGGCCGTAATTGTCGGTCACGCCGCCATCGACCAGCTTGATGTACTTGCCCCTGGACAGATCCCGGTGGCCGCGCACGGCAACCGCCAACGCGCCGATCAGCAGCGATTGCCCCGGCGCATCGGCGTGATCGAGGTTGGGCAGCGGCGCACGGCAAGCCTGCGGGTGCTTCTCCAGCACGATGGGCGCGAAGAACAGCGGCACCGCCATGGAAGCCGCGACGGCCTCGGAGACGGGAAAGCTGGCGAGATCGCTGCAAAGCGCATCGAATGCCAGCTGGCTGAACGGAAACGCGACCCGATAATAGACGTTGGTGGCGTTGATCCACACCAGCGGCTTGCCGCGGCGGAACATGTCGGCGTAGGTGGCCCCCTTGAACACGTCTTCGTCCAGCCAGGTCCGGAGGTCTTCCCGGTTATTGAGGCCCCCGCCAAAGAGCCGCGCAACGTTGAGGGGGTTAAGGAGGCTGAAGCGCAGCCGCGCCTCGCCGTCTTTCAGAAGCACCGAGCGGAACGTCGCCAGGCTGTCCTTGCCATGCAGGCCGTAGTAGGCGGCGGTGAGCGAGCCTCCGGACACGCTGCTGATAAAGGCCACGTCGTCGAGCAAGGAAGCGCCGTCACGACCCCCCATGGCGTCAAGCCCCTGGAGCGCGCCGAAGGCGAAGGCCGCGGCCCGCGTGCCGCCGCCGGAGAACGCCATCGCGATGGTCGTCGGCCCGGCGACATCGGCAGGTTCACGCAACGGCACGGCAGCGCTGGCGGCCGTTGCCTGGGGCAGATTGCGGGGGACATTGTGAGAAAGCGAGCCGCAGGCACCGACTCCCGCAAGCACAAGCACCATCAGGGCGCGGACGGCCTTGCCGCAGGTGCCGCGCCCGCTTCCTGGCCGCCCGGGTGACCCGGGCAGGCAGCTGTTCCGGCGGAGAGAGGGATCGTGACGAGACATGCTTGGCGTGGCCCGGGGTGCAGGATGGGATAGTGGAGATGCGTTGCCGCAAGCATCCGATGGCGGTTGCCTCGCCATGATATGGCATCACGTCGGGCACGGCACGTACCTCGCCACCGAGGGGATCGCCGTCACGATCCCAGACCTGAAGACCTCGGGTCGGCAGCGCCTTGAGAACCGTCGCCCGCTATTCGTTTTGCACATACCAGATGTTGGAATTCTTGAATTTACTGCGGGGCGGCCGCTTCATACACTCGTCCGGACAAAAAGAAGCATCAGGAGACAGACATCGTGAATGCCACCCTGCGCGCCAGCCTGCACCAGGCCGCGGTCGGTCGCCCGCGGCCGCGCCGCGCCTTTGCCCAATACTCCTCCCTTGCAGCGCACCCGTCCCGGAAAACGCTACCGCGGCGGCCAGGCCATACGGCCCAACATCCCCCGAGCACTGAAGCATGACCACCGAAAATCCATTGCAGTTCGTTGTGGAGCCCCATCCCGGCCCCACCCCCGCCGGGCAGATCGCTGCCAGGCTGGAGAACCCCGCCTTCGGTCGCGTGTTCACCGATCACATGGTCACGATCCGTTGGACCGACGGTCGCGGCTGGCATGACGCCAGGGTCGAAGCACGCCGTCCTTTCCAGATCGATCCCGCCTGCGCAGTGCTGCACTATGCGCAGGAGATCTTCGAGGGCATGAAGGCATACCGTGGCGAGGGCGGCAGGATCTCGCTGTTCCGGCCGCAGGAGAACGCGAAGCGTTTTCGCGCCTCCGCTGCCCGCATGTCGATGGCGGACCTGCCCGAGGCCACCTTCCTGCAAGCCGTGGAAGCGCTCGTCGATATTGACCGCGCCTGGATTCCTGGCAGCCAGGGCAGCCTTTACCTGCGCCCGTTCATGTTCGCCTCGGAGAATTTTCTCGGGGTGCGTGCTTCGGCCGAATTCATATTCTGCGTGATCGCGTGTCCGGTCGGCCCGTATTTCAAGCCCGGCAAGTCCGCGGTGACCGTCTGGGTGTCGGATCAATACACCCGTGCGGCTTCCGGCGGCACCGGCGCCGCCAAATGCGGCGGCAATTACGCCGCCAGCCTGATCGCGCAGACCGAGGCCGCGGCCAAGGGCTGCGACCAGGTCGTGTTCCTGGACGCTGCGGAGCACCGCTGGATCGAGGAGCTCGGCGGCATGAACGTGTTCTTCGTGATGGATGACGGCTCGCTGCGCACGCCGCCCCTGAAAGGGACCATCCTGCCGGGCATTACCCGCGCTTCGATCATCGAACTGGCCCGGCACGAGGGCATTCCGGTCAGCGAAACGCCATACGACTTCGAGTCGTGGCGCGCCGACGCAGCCAGTGGCCGGGTCAGGGAAACCTTCGCCTGCGGCACTGCCGCGGTCGTTACCGCCATCGGGCAGGTGCGTCACGCCGGCGGCGAATTCACCATCGGCAACGGCGGCGAAGGCGAAGTCACGCAACGCCTCCGTGGCTTGCTGACCGGCATCCAGCGCGGCAGCATCGCCGACCCGTTCGGATGGGTGCATCACGTCGATTGAGATCGGCGTGATTGACCTCGGCGGCGAGCAAGGCATCGCAGTGCAACGCTCGCCGCGTTGATCTGATTTGACGTCTGTCCCACCGCCTGGGCGGTCTGGGCCATTCCCAAAAAACTACCGGGACCGGCGCGCGACCTGCGTGCCGGCAAGCGGTGTCGTCTACCCGTCGGCACGCTGCCCGTATGCCAGCGCACCGCATGCCTCGCCGCCATCTCCGGCGCGCAGCCGTGCGAGCGCGCGGCAAGACCCATTTAGGAGATCCCTATATGAGCTTGTTCCGAACCAAGGACATTGACGCCATGCTGGCGCAGCGCCACGTCGCCGCCCTGAAAAAGGTGCTGGGTCCGGTCGACCTGGTGCTGATGGGCATCGGCGCCATCATCGGCACCGGCATCTTCGTGCTGACCGGCACCGGCGCGC
>NZ_FMAD01000028.1 GCF_900094595.1 Cupriavidus alkaliphilus
GGGCGTGCGCTTCTACACGCGCTACAAGAGCGTGATGCAGCGCTGGCCCGACTCGATCGCCAAGGGCGCCGAGTTCACCATGCCGGTGGCGAAATAAACCGACCATCACCATAACAGGCGCCATGGAGACATTCGACTACATCATCGTGGGGGCCGGTTCGGCCGGCTGTGTCCTGGCGAACCGGCTGACGCAGGACCCGGACGTCAACGTGCTGCTGCTGGAAGCCGGCGGCAAGGACGATTACCACTGGATCCACATCCCGGTGGGCTACCTCTACTGCATCGGCAACCCGCGCACCGACTGGCTCTATCGCACCGAAGCCGAAGCGGGGCTGAACGGGCGCTCGCTGGGCTATCCGCGCGGGCGCGTGCTGGGCGGCTGCTCGTCGATCAACGGCATGATCTACATGCGCGGCCAGCGCGAGGACTATGACGAGTGGGCGCGGCTGACCGGCGACGACGGCTGGCGCTGGGACAACGTGCTGCCGCTGTTCAAGCGCAGCGAAGACCATCACCGCGGCCCAAGCGAATTCCATGGCGCAGGCGGCGAATGGCGAGTGGAAGGGCAGCGCCTGCGCTGGGACATCCTCGAGCGTTTTGCCGATGCCGCCGAGGAAGCGGGGATCCCGCGCACCGACGACTTCAACCGCGGCGACAATTTCGGTGTCGGGTATTTCGAAGTGAACCAGCGCCGCGGCATCCGCTGGAATACCGCCAAGGCGTTCCTGCGGCGCGCCTCGGAGCGGCCCAACCTGACCATCGTCACCGGCGCGCAGGTGAGCGGGCTGAGCTTCGACGGGCGCCGCTGCACCGGCGTCAACTATCTGGGCGGCGGCCGCGCGCATGCGGCGGCGGCCACGCTCGAGGTGATCCTCGCCGCCGGCGCGGTCAACACGCCGCAATTGCTCGAGCTGTCCGGCATCGGCCAGGCCGAACGGCTGCAGGCGCTGGGCATTCCGGTGCGCCACGCGCTGCCCGGCGTAGGCGAGAACCTGCAGGACCACCTGCAGCTGCGCAGCGTGGTCAAGGTCAACGGCGTGCGCACGCTGAACACGCGCGCCGCCAGCCTGTGGGGCAAGTTCTGCATCGGCGTGCAGTACGCCTTCAACCAGAGCGGGCCGATGAGCATGGCGCCATCGCAGCTGGGCGCGTTCGCGCGCTCGGATCCGTCGCAGGCGCGGCCGAACATCGAGTACCACGTGCAACCGCTGTCGCTGGACAAGTTCGGCGATCCGCTCCATGCCTTCAACGCCTTTACCGCCAGCGCCTGCAACCTGCGCCCGACCTCGCGCGGCAGCGTGCATGCCGGCAGCGCGGATTTCCGCCAGGCGCCGGTGATCGCACCCAACTACCTGTCGACCGACGAGGACCGCAAGGTCGCCGCCGATTCGATCCGGCTCACGCGCCGCATCGTCGCGTCGCCGGCGCTGGCGCCGTACCGGCCCGAGGAATGGCTGCCGGGACCGGCGTTCCAGAGTGACGACGAACTGGCCGAAGCCGCCGGCAATATCGGCACCACCATCTTCCATCCGGTGGGCACCTGCAAGATGGGACGCGGCGACGATCCCATGGCGGTGGTCGACCATCGGCTGCGCGTGCTGGGGGTGCAGGGGCTGCGCGTGGTCGACGCCTCGGTGATGCCGCTGATCACGTCGGGCAACACCAACTCGCCGACCATCATGATCGCCGAGCGCGCCAGCGACATGATCCGCGAAGACCGCAGGCAGCGCGCCATGCCGACTGAAGTGGCAAGCCCGGCGCAGGCGCAGGCCGAAGCCGGTTCCGTGCCCGTGACAGCGGCTTCGAGCGCTTGAAGCGCCACGCCGCATGACCACCGGCGGGGCGGTGGTCGTGTGACCCGCGCGGCGCTTGTGCGGCCGCAAAAAAACTGACACTTGGTTCATGTTTCATAGTGCAAACCCCGATGTTTTGCGATGCAACAGGCGCACACAATAGACGCCTCACAGGGTGCTCAGGCCGCACATACCATGCCGCCGCCGCAACCCGCGCGGGAGCCGCCCCGCACAGATAAAACCCGCAGGCCTGGCCGGCAACCACGGCGAGCCTGACGGAACAAGCGGCAGTAAGGGCCTACAAGGCCGGTTCGGACCATTGTCAGTGCCGGGCATCACCCCGGCAGTTCAGCAAGAGGGCGGGCAGGAGACATGAACCAGCAGGAAACCATCCTGGAAACGCGGAACCTCACCAAGGAGTTCAAGGGGTTCACGGCGGTGAGCGACGTCAACCTGCGGGTGCGCCGCGGCTCGATCCATGCGTTGATCGGCCC
>NZ_FMAD01000006.1 GCF_900094595.1 Cupriavidus alkaliphilus
CGCGGCCGCACCGACGTGCCCAAGATCGTCGACTGGTACATGGAAGGCAAGCTCAATATCGACGACCTGATCACGCACACGCTGCCGCTGGAGCGTATCAACGAGGGCTTCGACCTGATGAAGCGCGGCGAGTCGATCCGCTCGGTGGTGTTGTACTGAGGACGGCGCCGACATGGAACTGATCTCTCAACATGGCTGCCACGGCGGCGTGCAGCGCTTCTATCGACATGACTCGGTGGCGATCGGGCTGCCGATGCGTTTCTCGGTCTACCTGCCGCCGCAGGCGCAGGCTGGCGCACGGGTGCCGGTGCTGTTCTACCTGGCCGGCCTGACCTGCACCGAAGAGACTTTCATGATCAAGGCCGGCGCGCAGCGTTTTGCCGCCGAGCACGGCCTGATGCTGGTGGCACCGGACACCAGCCCGCGCGGCGCGGGCCTGCCCGGCGAAGCGGATGCGTGGGACTTCGGCGTGGGCGCGGGGTTTTATGTCGATGCCACCGAAGCGCCGTGGCAGAAGCACTGGCGCATGGAAAGCTACGTCGCCGAAGAACTGTTCGAACTCGTGACCAGCGCATTGCCGGGCGATGCCGCGCGCGTCGGCATCTTCGGGCATTCGATGGGCGGGCATGGCGCCCTGGTGCTGGCGCAGCGCCATCCGCAGCGCTTCCGCTCGGTATCGGCATTCGCGCCGATCGCCGCGCCGTCGCGCTGCCCGTGGGGCGAGAAGGCCTTTACCGGCTACCTCGGCAGCGACCGCGCCGCCTGGGCGCAGTATGACGCGAGCGAGCTGATGGCGCGCCAGCAGGGGGCGCCGTTCCCGGCCGGCATCCTGGTCGACCAGGGCCTGGACGACCAGTTCCTGCAGAGCCAGCTGCATCCGGACGCATTCGCCGCGGCCTGCCAGGCCGTCGGCCAGCCGCTGACGCTGCGCCGGCACAGCGGCTACGACCACGGCTACTACTTCATCACCAGCTTTATCGCCGACCACATCCGGCACCACGCAACGCAGCTGTAGCCACGCGCTCAGCCGTCCGCCAGGCGGCGGTACGCCCCGGGGCGCGATCCGGTCCAGCGCCGGAACGCCCGGTGGAACGCACCGGGCTCGGCAAAGCCGAGCTCGGCCGCGATATCGGCGACCGGGCGCCCGGAATGGCTGAGCGCCTCGATCGCCAGGTCGCGCCGCAGCGCATCCTTAAGGTCCTGGTAGCTCACGCCCTCCTCCATCAGCCGGCGCCGCAATGACGATGCCGACAGGTTCAGGCCGACGGCCAGGTCTTCGAACGTTGGCCACAGGTCCGGCCTCTGGTTGCGCAGCAGCCGGCGCACGCGCGCACCCATGCTGCTGCGGTCCGAATACTTGACCACCACGTTGTGCGGCGCGTCGCGCAGGAATGCCTTCAGGCTGCGCTCATCGTGGCGCACCGGCTGCTCCAGCAGCGCCGCGTCGAACACCAGCGCCGTGGCCGGCTGCGCGAACGCCAGCTGGCGCGAATACATGACGCGATACTCAGCGCTGTACGGCGGTTCCGCATAGGCGAATGCCGCCAGCCGCACCGGCACGCGCCGCCGCAGCAGCCAGCTCATCAGGCCATGCAGCATGATCAGCATGGTTTCCTGCGCAAACACGCCGGGCTGCCGCCCGAGGTGCGCCCTCGGCGCCGTCAGCACCAGCGCGGCCTCGTCGCCATGGCGCTCCAAGCGCACACCGATATCGTCGAGCAGCAGCCGGAAGTACCGCGTGATGCGCTCCAGTGCCTGCGCCAGCGTGCGGCTGCCCGCCACCGCATGGCACAGCATGGCAAAGCTGCCGCACTTCATGCTGCGCGAATCCTGGCCGAAGAACTCGTCGTCCAGCGCCGCGGCCACCGCCAGCCACAGTTCGCTGTAGCTGGCGGTAGAGACCCGCGCCTGCGGCACCGCCAGCAGCGCGGGCGCAATGCCGGCGCCGCGCAGCACCGGCTCCGGGTCGATGCCGCGCGCGCGCAGCCCCGCGATGGCGTGGTGGACGAAACAGATGGCGACACTGCCTTTTTCCATGGTGCTGAGGGTGGCAAGCGATGGTGGCAAACGAGTTCACGAAGATTGGCGGATTTTGGCATAGGAGCCGGCCCCGGGCCTTCCTACACTGCCCGCAGGTCAACCGCCGAGCGCGCATTCTGCCTGAGTTGCAGCGCCGCTCCAAACGCCCACCCAATCTGCCATGCACAGCGACTACACCGAAGAGCAAACCATGATCCGCGACAGCGCGCGCGCCTTTGCCACCGAACGGCTGGCCGGCGGCGCCGCGCAATGGGACCGCGACGGCCGCCTTCCCGACGAGATCGTCGCCGAAATGGGCGCGCTCGGGCTGCTGGGCATGATCGTGCCCGAGGAATGGGGCGGCACCTATACCGACTATGTCGCCTACGCGCTGGCCATCGAAGAGATCGCCGCCGGCTGCGCCGCCTGCGCGACCATGATGAGCGTGCACAACTCGGTCGGCTGCGGGCCGATCCTGCACTACGGCACCGAGGCGCAGAAAGAACGCTACCTGGCGCGGCTGGCCAGCGGCGAGCTGATCGGCGCGTTCTGCCTGACCGAACCGCAGGCCGGCTCCGAGGCGCACAACCTGCGCACCCGCGCCCGCTTTACCGACAACGGCTGGGTGCTCAACGGCAGCAAGCAGTTCGTCACCAACGGCCAGCGCGCGGGCGTGGCGGTGGTGTTTGCCGCCACCGAACCGGAACGCGGCAAGAAAGGCATCTCGGCGTTCCTGGTGCCCACCGACACGCCCGGTTTTATCGTCCACGCCCCGGAAAAGAAGCTGGGCATCCGCGCCTCGGACACCTGCGCCATCACGCTGGAAGACTGCGTGGTCCCGCATGACGCGTTGCTGGGCGAGCCCGGCGAAGGCCTGCGCATCGCGCTGTCCAACCTGGAGGGCGGACGCATCGGCATCGCCGCGCAGGCGATCGGCATCGCCCGCTCGGCATTCGAGGCCGCATGCCGCTACGCGTCCGAGCGCATCCAGTTCGGCCGCGCGCTACGCGAGCATCCTCCCATCGCCAACATGCTGGCCGACATGGCCACCGAACTGAATGCCGCGCGGCTGCTGGTGCATCGCGCCGCGCGCATGCGCAGCGACGGCGTGCCGTGCCTGTCCGAAGCCTCGCAGGCCAAGCTGTATGCGTCGGAGCTGGCCGAGCGCGTGTGCTCCAAGGCGCTGCAGATCCACGGCGGCTATGGCTACCTCGAAGACTACCCGGTCGAGCGCCATTACCGCGACGCCCGCATTACCCAGATCTACGAAGGCACCAGCGAGATCCAGCGCATGCTGATCGCGCGCAGCCTCTGACCCCGCTTACCCTGCAAAACAACACCCTCCGGAGACAACCATGACTGCCGTGCCCAACACCGCCACTGCCGTGCCCACCGTACCGCTGCTGATCAACGGCGAATGGGTGGACTCGTCCGCCACCGAATTCCGCAACGTGGTCAATCCCGCGACGCAGGAAGTGCTGGCGCGCGTGCCGCTCGCCACCGCCAGCGAAGTCGCGGCAGCCGTGGGCGCCGCGCACCGCGCCTTTGCCACCTGGCGCCACACGCCGATCGGCGCGCGGCTGCGTGTCATGCTGCGCTTCCAGGCGCTGATCCGCGAGCACAGCAAGCGTATCGCCGCGATCCTGACCGCCGAGCAGGGCAAGACCCTGGCCGATGCCGAAGGCGATATCTTCCGCGGGCTGGAGGTGGTCGAGCACGCCTGCTCGATCGGCACGCTGCAGCAAGGCGGCTTTGCCGAGAACGTGGCCGCCACCGTCGACACCTACACGCTGCAGCAGCCGATCGGCGTCTGCGCCGGCATCACCCCGTTCAACTTCCCGGCGATGATCCCGCTGTGGATGTTCCCGATGGCGATCGTCTGCGGCAATACCTTCGTGCTCAAGCCGTCCGAGCAGGATCCGCTGTCGACCATGGAACTGGTCAAGCTGGCGCTGGAAGCCGGCGTACCGCCGGGCGTGCTGAACGTGGTGCACGGCGCCAAGGACGTGGTCGATGCGCTGTGCACGCACCCGGACATCAAGGCGGTGTCGTTCGTGGGCTCGACCGCCGTCGGCACCCATGTCTACAACCTGGCCGGCGCGCACGGCAAGCGCGTGCAGTCGATGATGGGCGCCAAGAACCACGCGGTGGTGCTGCCCGACGCGCACAAGGAGCAAACCCTGAATGCGCTGGCGGGCGCCGGCTTCGGCGCGGCCGGGCAGCGCTGCATGGCCACTTCGGTGGTGGTGCTGGTGGGCGCGGCGCGTGACTGGGTGCCCGACCTGGTGGCGCGCGCCAAGACGCTCAAGGTCGGCGCCGGCGCCGAGCCGGGCACCGATGTCGGCCCGGTGGTTTCGGTCGCGGCAAAGGAGCGCATCCTCGGCCTGATCGCCGCCGGCGAGCGTGAAGGTGCCACGCTGGTGCTGGACGGCCGCGGCGTGGACGTCCCGGGATATCCGCAGGGCAACTTCATCGGCCCGACCATCTTCACCGACGTGAAGACCGACATGTCGATCTACACCGAAGAGATCTTCGGACCGGTGCTGGTGGTGATCGGCGTAGACACGCTGGACGACGCCATCGCGCTGGTCAACCGCAACCCGTTCGGCAACGGCACCGGCGTGTTCACGCAGAGCGGCGCCGCGGCGCGCAAGTTCCAGAGCGAGATCGATGTCGGCCAGGTCGGCATCAACATCCCCATCCCGGTACCGGTGCCCTACTTCAGCTTCACCGGCTCGCGCGGCTCCAAGCTGGGCGACCTGGGGCCGTACGGCAAGCAGGTGGTGCAGTTCTACACGCAGACCAAGACGGTGACGGCGCGCTGGTTTGATGATGCGACGGTCAATGATGGGGTGAATACGACGATCAGCCTGAAGTAAAGATTCATCGCCGCAGCGCTTCCCGTCCCGCCGGTTTGCTCCCCCCGCCCGCTTGCGGGAGAGGGGAGCAAACCGGCATCCGAAACGCCTCATCGAAGGAGACACCCCATGCATATCGCCTTCATCGGCCTGGGCAACATGGGCGCGCCCATGGCGCGCAACCTGCTCAAGGCCGGCCACACGCTGACCGTATTCGACCTGAACACCGCCGCGGTGGCATCGCTGTGCGCCGAGGGCGCCGCCAGCGCCGACTCGGCGCGCAAGGCCGTGGCCGAAGCGGATTTCGTCATCACCATGCTGCCGGCGGCCGCCCATGTGCGTAGCGCCTACCTCGGCGAAGACGGCGTGCTGGCCGGTGTGCGGCCCGGCGTGCCGCTGGTCGACTCCAGCACCATCGATCCCGCCACCGTACGTGAACTGGCCGCCGCGGCCGAGGCACACGGCAATGCGCTGGCCGATGCGCCGGTCTCCGGCGGCACCGTTGGCGCGCAGGCCGGCACGCTGACCTTCATGGTCGGCGCCAGCGAGGCGTTGTTCGCGCAGGTGCGACCGGTGCTGGCCGGCATGGGCCGCAACCTGGTCCACTGCGGCGGCACCGGCACCGGCCAGGTCGCCAAGATCTGCAACAACCTGATCCTGGGCATCTCCATGATCGGCGTCTCCGAGGCCATGGCGCTGGGCGTCAAGCTCGGCATCGATGCCAATGTGCTGGCGGGCATCGTCAATACCTCCACCGGCCGCTGCTGGGCTTCCGATACCTGCAATCCGTGGCCCGGCGTGATCGAGACCGCGCCGGCCAGCCGTGGCTACAGCGGCGGCTTCGGCGCCGACCTGATGCTCAAGGACCTGGGCCTGGCCGCGGACGCCGCGCGCAGCGTGAAGCAGCCGCTGTTCCTGGGCGCGCTGGCGCAACAGGTCTACCAGGCCGTGAGCCATGCCGGCGATGGCCATCTCGACTTCTCCGGCGTCATCCGCCAGTACCTGTCCGCCGCGGACAAGGAGAGCAAGCAATGATCGAATTCGCCCTGCAGGGCCACGTCGCCACGCTGACGCTGAGCCGCCCGCCCGCCAACGCGTTCACCGCCGCAGGCCTGCAGCAGCTGCGCGAGCTGGTTGCCAGGATCGACGCCAACCCGGAAGTGCGCGCCGTGGTCGTCACCGGAGCCGGCGAGAAGTTCTTCAGCGCCGGTGCCGACCTGAACGGCTTTGCCGAGGGCGACCGCGCGCATGCGCGCGTGATGGCGCAGCAGTTCGGCAGCGCCTTCGAGGCCCTGCAGAATGCGCGGCCGGTGGTGATTGCCGCGATCAACGGCTATGCCATGGGCGGCGGGCTGGAATGCGCGCTGGCCTGCGATATCCGCATCGCCGAGGAACAGGCCCAGATGGCGCTGCCCGAAGCCGCCGTGGGCCTGCTGCCCTGCGGCTGCGGCACGCAGACGCTGCCCTGGCTGGTGGGCGAAGGCTGGGCCAAGCGCATGATCCTGACCAACGAGCGCGTCGATGCGGCCACCGCGCTGCGCATCGGACTGGTGGAAGACGTGGTGCCGCGCGGCCAGGCCCTTGCCACGGCGATGGCGATGGCCGAACGCGCCTGCAAGGTCAGCCCGCGGGCCGCCGCGCACAGCAAGCGGCTGGTGCACCTGGCGCGCCAGGGCGTGCCGCGCCAGGCGGCGCTGGCGCTGGAGCGCGAGCGCTTTGTCGACCTCTTCGACGATGCCGACCAGCGCGAGGGCGTCAACGCCTTCCTCGAGAAACGCGCGCCGCAATGGCGCAACGCCTAGGAGCCCGCCATGCGCCTGACTGAAGCGACCAAGGCCGCCAACCTGGATGTGGCCGAGCCGGAGGTGCTGTTCCAGGTGGTCAACGGCGTCGGCATTGCCACGCTGAACCGGCCGCGCCAGCTCAATGCCCTGTCGTATCCCATGATCGTCGCGCTGGGCGCTCAGGTGGAAGCCTGGTCGCGCGATGATGCCATCCGCGCGGTGGTGCTGCGCGGCGCGGGTCCCAAGGCCTTCTGCGCCGGCGGCGATATCCGCGCGCTGACCGACAGCTACCGCGACGGCACGCCGCTGCACCGGCGCTTCTTTATCGACGAGTACACGCTGGACTACCGCCTGCACCGCTATCCCAAGCCGCTGGTGGCGCTGATGGACGGCATCGTCATGGGCGGCGGCATGGGCCTGGCACAGGCCGCGCACCTGCGCCTGGTCACCGAACGCTCGCGCGTGGCCATGCCCGAGACCGGCATCGGCCTCGTGCCGGATGTGGGCGCCAGCCACTTCCTGTCGAAGCTGCCGGTGCCGCTGGCGCTCTACCTGGGGCTGACCGGCGTGAGCATCGGCGCGGCGGACGCACTGCTATGCGGACTGGCCGATGCGGCGGTGGACAGCGCCACGCTGGCCGGGCTGGAACAAACCCTCGCCGGCATCGACTGGGGCCACGACACGCTGGCGGACCTGCGCCACGCGCTGGTGCGCGAGCCCGTTGCCAGCGCTGCCGAAGCGCCGCTGCTGCAAGTGCTGCCGGCCCTGCTGGAGCATTTCCCGGCGCATGCGACGCTGCCGGAAATCCTGGCCAGCCTGGCTGGCGAGGACGATCCCGCCTACACCGCGTGGGCCAGCCGGACCATCGACGTCCTGCGCACCCGTTCGCCGCTGTCCGCGTGCGCCACGCGCGAGCTGCTGCTGCGCGGGCGCAGGCTGGACCTGGCCGACTGCTTCCGCATGGAACTGGCGGTGGTGGTCAACACCTTCACGCAAGGCGATTTCGTCGAGGGCGTGCGCGCGCTGATCGTCGACAAGGACAACGCCCCGCGCTGGCGCGTCACCAGCTATGACGCGGTGGACGAGGCCGGCATCCACGCGCTGTTCCGGCCGTGGTGGGCGCCGGGCGAGCAGCCGCTGCCCCTGCCTCCGATCCCGCTCGGCTGAGCGGATGCACGGCCGTGAGCCTCGACGCGCTGCTGGCGCGCAGCCCCTGGGCCGCGGCACTGACCCCGGCGCAACGCGACCGCGTCCGCGCCGAACTGCGCGAGCGCGCAGTGCCGCAAGGCGCCTATGTCATCCGCAAGGGCGACCGGGCCGACAGCTGGCTGGGCGTTGCCGAGGGCCTGGTCAAGGTGCATTGCGCCTCGCCCTCCGGCAAGCGCGCCACGCTTACCGGCGTGCCGGCCGGAGGCTGGCTCGGCGAAGGCTCCCTGCTCAAGCGCGAGGCGCTGCGCTATGACGTGGTGGCGCTGCGCGATTCACGCATTGCCTGCATGCCGGGTGCCACCTTCCGCTGGCTGCAGGAAACCAGCCTGCCCTTCAACCGCTACCTGCTCGACCAGCTCAACGAACGGCTCGGCCTGTTCATCGCCACCGTCGAGCATGAGCGGCTGCATGGCATCGAGGGCCGCGTGGCGCGGGCACTGGCGACGCTGTTCAATCCGGTGCTGTGTCCTGGCCTGGGTCCGGCACTGCATCTGACGCAGGAAGAAGTTGGCCTGCTGGCGGGGATTTCGCGCCAGCGGGCCAATGCGGCGCTCAAGGTGCTGGAAAGCGAAGGCTTGCTGGCGGTCGAGCACGGCGCCGTGCATGTGCTCGACCTGGAGGCGCTGCGCCGCTACTGAATGCGGCGCACGTTCATGCTTGCGCCGGCGATGACGACGGCTTGACCAGCCCGTCCGCCCGGAACATTGCCTTGATGCCGCGCACCGCCTGCCGGATGCGCGATTCATTCTCGATCAGCGCAAAGCGCACGTACTCGTCGCCATAGTCGCCGAAGCCGATGCCGGGCGAAACCGAGACCTTGGCCTTGGCCAGCAATTGCTTCGAGAATTCCAGCGAGCCCAGCGCGCGGTAGGGTTCGGGAATCCGCGCCCAGATATACATGGAGGCCTTGGGGATTTCCACCGGCCAGCCCGCTTCGATCAGCCCGCGCGCCAGCACGTCGCGGCGCGACTGGTATTGCGCGGCAATCTCGCTGACGCATTGCTGGTCGCCTTCGAGCGCGGCAATGGCCGCGATCTGCAGCGGCGTAAAGGTGCCGTAGTCGTGATAGCTCTTGATGCGCGTCAGCGCCGCCACCAGGTCCGGGTTGCCGACCATAAAGCCCACGCGCCAGCCCGCCATGTTGTAGCTCTTGGACAGCGTGAAAAATTCCACCGCGATGTCCTTGGCGCCCGGCACCTGCATGATCGACGGCGCCTTCCAGCCATCGAAGACGATATCCGCGTAAGCCAGGTCGTGCACCACGAAGATATCGTGCTTGCGCGCCAGCGCAATCACACGCTCGAAGAAGTCCAGCTCCACGCATTGCGCGGTCGGGTTCGACGGAAATCCCAGCACGATCATCTTGGGCTTGGGATAGCTGCCGCGGATGGCGCGCTCCAACTCGGCAAAGAAATCGATGCCCGGCACCAGCGGCACCGAACGGATGTCGGCGCCGGCAATGACCGCGCCGTAGATGTGGATCGGATAGCTGGGGTCGGGCACCAGCACGGTGTCGCCGCGATCCAGCGTGGCCAGCATCAGGTGCGCCAGGCCCTCTTTCGACCCGATGGTGACGATGGCCTCGGTATCCGGATCGATCTCGACGTCATACCGTTCGCGGTACCAGTGAGAGATCGCGCGGCGCAGCCGCGGAATGCCCTTGGATGCCGAATAGCCGTGCGTATCGGGGCGCTGCGCCGCCTCGGTGAGCTTGGCCACGATATGCGCCGGCGTGGCACCATCGGGATTGCCCATGCTCATGTCGATGATGTCCTCGCCACGGCGGCGGGCGGCCATCTTCAGCTCGGCGGTGATATTGAAAACGTACGGGGGAAGGCGATCGATGCGCGCAAATCGGCGCTTGCCGGAGGAAGCGGCAGTCATGAAGAGGTCCTTTACGTAAGCGCCCGGAACCGTCCGAGCGACGTCGGCAGCTTTTGTCTCGGCTGCCGGGGACTCATGTTAGCGGGGATGCGGCGATTGCACAACGGCCATATGCGGCCGCCCGCGACCGATCAGAGCAGCTTGCCGCCCGGCGGATGCGTCGGCCGATCCGCCGGCAGGTTGCGCACGATGCAGTCCAGCGCGCGCGCATCGGACTTGCCGCCAAGCGCCGCGCTGACCGAATCGCGATACTGGGCCGGCGATATGCGGCGGTAATACAGCCGCGAAGTCTGGTCCAGCCAGTAGACGTAGTTGTCGTCGTCCCGGCTGCCACTGGTGCGCAGCCAGTCGCTGATATTGCTGGAGCCGACCACCATATCGGGGCATGCGGCCTGCAACGAATCGAGATAGGCGTTGAAGCCCCTGGCCTCGAGATTGCGCACGGAGTCCGGTGCGCAGGCGGCCAGCATGGCCGCGGATACCGCCGCGGCGGCGAGGCGCAATGGCTTGATGGCAAACGGCACGGCGCTGCTCCTGGCAATGGCGATGCCGCCATCTTATGGCATGAGCGCGCGCGCGTACACCGCGCTGCCGCGCTCAGTCATCCAGGGTCTCGTGGACCGCCGACGCCCCGCGCTTCCAGTAGGCGGAGGCCCGGATGCGCTTCTTGTCGATGCCGCGTTCCGTGACCAGGTACTGGCGCACCGCCTTCATCGCAGCGCCCTCTCCAGCAGCCCACACATAGCCCTCGCCACGCGGCAGCGCCAGCTGGCGCAGCGCGCCTTCCAGCAGGCTGCCTTCCGGCGCATCGCCGCGATGCAGCCAGTGCAGGTCCACCTGCGCGGCGCTCGGCAGCGGGATCTGCGCGGCGGCATCGCCCACCTCCGCCACCACGATGGCATGGGTGCCGGCGCCAAGCTCTT
Source organism: Cupriavidus alkaliphilus (assembly GCF_900094595.1). Taxonomy (GTDB): domain Bacteria; phylum Pseudomonadota; class Gammaproteobacteria; order Burkholderiales; family Burkholderiaceae; genus Cupriavidus; species Cupriavidus alkaliphilus. The sequence goes on from NZ_FMAD01000006.1 coordinate 10,678, forward strand.
CCAGCCGGCGCCCGATGGCCGGCAGCGCCGTATCGTCTCCGACCAGCAGGTGCCAGTCGAAGCCCGTCGGCACCACGAACGAGCCGCGCGGCCCGCCCACGCCGAGGTACTGGCCCGTCCGGGCCTGCGCCGCCCATGTGGATGCGGGGCCGTCACCGTGCAGCACGAATTCGAGGTCCAGCTCCTGCCTTGCCGCATCGAAGCGGCGCGGCGTGTAGTCGCGTGCGGCCGGCCGCGGCTGGCCTTGGGGGAATGCAATGCCGTCCGCGGTGACCTGCGGCAACACCGGCTTGTCATCGCCGTCAGCCGGGAAGAACACCTTGACGTGATCGTCGAACGACGCCGAGACAAAGTCCTGCAGGTCGGCGCCGCCCAGCGTCACGCGCAGCAGCTGCGGCGAAACCTGCGTGGTGCGCACCACCTGCAGCAAGCGCATCTTCAGCGGATGGCGCACGCGCTCGACGGTCAGGTTGCGTGCGGGTTCTGTCGTGTTTTGGGTCATATCGGGATTCCTTGTATGCGTGCGCTGCGCCTGCGCGGCACGATTGCCGAAGGCCGATGCCAGGGTCAGCGCCATGGTTCAGGCCCGCGGGCCCGCTTCGATCTCTGCCGCCGCGCGCGCCAGGATCGCGGCAATGCGGCGCTGCTCGTCGGCACTCGCTTCGCTGCGCATCACCAGCGCCTGCTTCAGCGCGGCCCGCGCCTGCATCAGCTCGGGCAGCCAGCCGCCCTGCTCCGGCTCAGGCTGCTGCTCGCCACGCATGGCCCGGCGCATCCACTCCATCTTGCGCGCCACGTGGCGCAGCCGCGCCACCATGACATCGACCCGCTCGCGGTTGGCAGCCAGGTGCGCCTTGCCGGTCTCCGACAACTGGTAGCGCTTCCTGTTGCCTTCGGTGTCGACGGTGGCATAGCCGACTTCTTCCAGATACGTCAGCGCGGGATAGACCACGCCGGGGCTCGGCTTGTAGAAGCCGTTGGTGCGTGTCTCCAGCGCCTTGATCAGTTCGTAGCCATGGCAGGGCTTTTCCTCCAGCAACGACAGCAGCAGCAATTGCAGGTCGTCGGCGCTGAACTTGCGGCCGCGGCGCCAGCCTTCTTCGTCGAAGCCGCCCGGGCCGCCGGGTCCGAAACCGTCATCGTCGCGGCCGCCCCAGAAGCCGCCGCCGTGGCCGCGGCCCATGGCGTGATGAACCAGGTGCGGGGCGAAGCGCATCATGAGATGACGGGCCCGGCCATACAGGTCCGGATGCGGACCAGCGCCGAAGGGATGCGAGTGGTGGTGCAGCATGAGCCTCTCCTACATATCACAAGACATATCTTACGATATATATCGTACGATCTAAAGTCAAGTCCGCATCTCGCCATGGCCGCCGCGGCGCCCGCCATGCCATCCGTGCGCTGGCGTACCAAGCCGGGTTGTCTATCGCCGCGCCGCTTTCCAACATTCATTTAACGCCAAGCATCGCGACAGACGGTGCCACGGCCGGCACGACAGTGAACAACAACAAGGCCAACCGGGGGGACGAGATGGACGCCAGGATTCAGCGCAGGCTGAGGGCCTGCATCGGCGCCATGATGCTGGCGCCAATGGGAGCAGCGTTCGGCGCGATGGAGGACGCGTTGCTCAGTGCGGAACCGGTGGGACCGGCGGCGCGGGGCTATTACGCTGAACCGGCGTATGACGTGGGCAGCCATTACCAGGGCGGACATCTGCGGCTTGGCTACAAGCTCTCGCCGGCCTGGTCGCTCGAGGCGGGCTACTGGCGCCGCCATGTCAGCCATGGCGACGACTCCGCCGGGATCGACAGTTGGCTGGCGTCGACCAGCTACGGCCTGATCTCGACGCCCGATGCCGGCCGCAAACTGACGTTGCGCCTGTCGGCCTGGGGCAATTACACCGGCAGCCTGCGCAAATCGGGCGCGATGCCGGGCAACAAGCTTGCCGACTACAGCATCGCCCACCCGAACGACACGCAGGTGCAGGCCGACCTCATCTACACCGGCCGCCCCTGGCCCGGCCAGGCACTGACCGGCTTTATCAGCGGCGGCTATAGCTGGGTCCGGGCCGGCGACATCCAGGGCACGCTCAAGCAAGGCTCTTGCCTGTACAACGTCAGGGTCAGTGCCGACAACATGGCGACCGGTACGCTTGCGGCGCCCTGCCGCATGGGGCGCGCTACCGTCCCAAGCGGCGGCTTTCGCCTCAATGCCGCCGATCTCGGTGTCGACGCCGGCAACAGTTTCAATGACAGCGGCGCGTTCATCGGCGCGGGCGGCTCATGGCGCTGGGGCCATGGCGCCTGGAGCCTGACCGCGGGCTACCACGTCCAGTACTTCTTCCGCGAACTGGACAATCGCTACATGGCCTATGGCTCCGCCAGGACCCAGTTCAACCAGACCGTGCTGCTGCAGGCGTCGTACGCGATCAACCGGCACGTCGACGTCTTCGTGCGCGGACAAGGCGCGCAGAACAGCCTGATGGGCTATGTGCCGTTGCTGTACAACCCCGTCACCGCAAGCCGGCTCGACCGGACCTACGGGCTGTTTTCGCTCGGGTTGCGGATCAGCGGGTTCTAGCCGCAGCGGGCACGCCGGTCAGCGGCGCCGCAGCCTGACGCGTACCCCGTTGCCCGAACGGATCGTCACGCGCCCCACCACTTTCGGCACGTGCCCCGGATCCGCTTCGACGCGATATCGACGCACGATGCTGGCGAGTATGAGCACGGCTTCCTGCGTCGCATAGGCAGCGCCGATGCAAACGCGCGGCCCCTTGCTGAACGGGATATACGCACACTTCGACGACTCCTTGCCCTCAGGCGTGTCGAAACGACCCGGATCGAACTCGTCCGGCCGCTCCCACAGCGTGCGGTGCCGATGCAGCAGCCACGGCGAAATCAGGATCGGCGAGCCTTCCTTCACCGACTTGTCGCGGATGCACTGCGACTGCGCGGCCTCGCGCACGAAGAACCCCACGGGCGGGTACAGGCGCAGCGTTTCACGGAACACGTTGCCCACGGTCGGGAGGCTCTTGATATCGCTCAGTTCGAAATCCCGGTCGCCCACCGCGGCCTGGATCTCCACCAGCATCTGGTCCTGCAAGTGCGGGCATTGCGAGATCAGGTAAAGCGCCCACGTCAGCGCGCTGGCAGAAGTCTCGTGACCAGCCAGGAACAGCATGCAGACCTGGTCCACCAACTCTTCATAGGTGAAGCGATCACCGCTGACCGGATCGACAGCGTCCATCATGGCGGCCAGGATGTCCTGCCTTGCGCTGCCCAGCCCGCTGTCGCGCTCTGCCATCCGCCGCGCAATGATCCCGGATAGAATCGTCCGGATCTTCTTCGCCGCGCGCTTGCTCGCCCACGCCGAGAACACCGGCGGCAGCCGGTAGATCATCAGGATCATCGCCCGTTGCGCGTGATGCTGGAATTCAAGGAAGGCGTCGTAGATCTCCTTAGCCGCCGACTCCTCGAGGTTTTCGGACAGGATGGTGCGGAAAATGATGTCGGCCGTCACGTAAGTCATCTCACCGTCGACCTCGTAAGAGCGCCCATCCGCCACGGCATCCATGCGCCCGGTCATGCCCGCCACCGAATCGGCCATCAGCGCGAACACCAGCTTGAGCCGCGCCTGCGCGAACGCCGGCTCCACCAGGCGGCGCTGCCGCTCCCACAGCTCACCGTTGGTGGTGAAGATGCTGGTTCCCAGCAGCGGCTCCAGCATCCGGTGCATCAGCTTGTGCTTGGGATACGCATGCGCGTCCCCCAGGATCCGGCGCACCCAGTCGGCATCGTTCACCATGAAGATGTCCATGCCGGGCTGGGAGATCTTGCCCATCTTCATCGAATAGCTGCGCTCGAACAGGACATCGATCCAGGAATTCCAGCCACGCAAAAAGCGCAACAGGAACGAGCTCTTGCGCACATGCGGCTTGGGATACGGGGGCTGGAAATTCATGGGGCGAAGCGCGGATATCAGAAAGGCTGGATGCGGCGCGGTCCCGCCGTCATCCGGAAATAGTCGTACTCGTTAGGCAAGGCGCTTGCCATCAGGTACTGGAAATGCAGGCGCTGCTTGCTGCGCTTCATGCGCGCGTATTCCTGCTGGCCGAACATGCGGAACGGCCGCACTACCTGTGCGGTCGGCCGGCCCGCGGCAGCGCCGGCAATGCCCGAAATATCGAGCGGATTGGCCTGCGAGAAACACAGCGAATCGGCACGCGCATTCATGTCGAGCCATTGCATGTCCCGCTCCGCGGACAAGCGCTGCAGGTCCCTGCGGAACGCGGTGGCCGACGGCATCAGGCTCAGCAGCGGAATGCACTGCCCAAGCGTTACCAGCGTCAGGCCGCGCCGCTGCTCCGGCGTCAGCAGATCCGCAAGCCGGGCCGCCAGCGACACGCCGACGATCGAACCCACGCTATGGCCCACCACCAGCGCCTCGTCGCAGGGAGATGCCTCCAGGTCACGGCGGATCCAGTCGGCAAACGCATCGATGCGCCGCCGGACATCCTCGGGCTCACGCTCGCCCCACGCCTGTACGAAGCGGTAGATCCGCAGCAGCCAGAACACCGCCAGACGGTTTGCCAACGCCACCCCGCCGCCGAACAACACGGCGCCGGCGGCAAGCCCGCTCGCTCCCGCCAGCCATCCCTGCGCACCCATGGCGGACAGGGCCGCCCAGGCCCCAACCCCACCCCCCACCGCCAGCACCAGCAGCAGCGCCAGGTAAGCCAGCGGATACAACGCACTGAAGAAAGGCCCGCGGAAGGTCTTGCTGAGGCGGCCGAACGCACCGCAACCGATATAGCGCGCATAGCTGGCAAGCGTCGCCAACACCAGCCGCGGCACGCTGGGCTGCCAGTGCCGGCGCACCAGGTCATCCCAATGCAGGAACTGGTATTCAGTGCGAACGGTATGGCCTTCCCAGTCACCGTCAACGTTCCAGGCGCTCACATGCTCACCCAGCCGCGAGCGCCCGCCTACGGTGACCGAACCACCATGATGGATCGCCTGCTTTGCCGATTCCTCTCGGTACAGGCGGTGATAAAACGCCGCGCCTCGCGGATCGAAGCCGCTGACGTAATAGACCTTGCGACGCCCTACACGACCCGCAGCGGCCTGCGCAGGTTTCTCCTGAACCACTGTGCTCATCATTGCGTCCGGTGGTGCAGCTTTTTCTTCAGCACCAGATCCACGATCGGCTGCTCGCGCTTGTTGGCGCGGCGGCAGTGATCCTGCTGAAACTTGTCGGTAAACCAGATGATCGCCCGCGCCCACCAGCGATGCTGTTCGCGCCAGGCGTGCGAAGACACCGACTCCCAGGCGTAGCCGTTGAAAAGCGTCGCATTGACGAAATGATCGAGCGCCCGCACCCCTGCCCGGCCGCGTTCGGTCTTGCCGAAAAAGCCGATATAGACAATCAGGAGGTATCCGAGGACGGCCAACGGGACGATAAAGACCATCAGCAGGAAGCCGGCGATGCGTTCTCTCATGGCGATGAGCGGGGGCGAAGAATGGGGGCTGGGGGCGCAGCGGGGTAATGCGGTGGAACTGCTATCTGCCGGCGCTGGCGGCGCCAGGGCGCCCGACAGTATAGCGACAGATCAAACCAGGGACAGCCGGTTATCCGGCCGATCGCACCAGCGCGGGAACGTCACCGTCTCGACTGTTGTAGTTTTGAAACAAGATCCCGATGGGGCTCGTACGCAGACGCCAACGCTGACGTTCCCGGCACGAACAGGCTCGGATTCACTTATGCCTAAGCTTGCCTGGCATACGGGTTTCCTCCAATTTGTGACCGGCATGCGCCAGCCGTTGAATAGAACACAGAGCGGGACGCTCGAGAAAGGACTGCATGCTGATCCTCAGCCTTGTTCTACTTGCGATGGTTGGCCTTGCCGCCTTTGTGATGGCATCCGCTGCGCAAGACTGGCGCGACGAACACGTATGACGGAGGCAGGGAAATGACATCCGTCATGCAAGGCCTCAGCCGACCGGACGGCCGTATCACCTATCCGACCAGCAGCGCCGCGAGCAGGTTAACCGTTGCGGTGATATCCCAGACCCGGCCGCTATACGCATCCGCGGTCACGAGTCCGGCGACAAACAGAAGCCGCGCCAGTTTTCGCCTTTGCAGATCCTTGCGACGCTGCTCCGGAACGGGCACCAGCATGTCGTCGGCATAGAACGACGAGTTGATTTGCGACACCCGCACCAGATAGTTGCGAAAGCGCGAATAGACCCGCATGTCGACTGCGCCGGGATCATTCCAGAACGCATCCAGTGACCCCTGATATGTCAGGCCCGGCTTGGCGTAGAAGCAGCGACCGAGCGCAATAACTGGGACACGGTGAAACAAGGCCTGCAAACCGGTCGTCGAGTTCACCGTCACCAAGCCCATGCATCGGTGCAGCAGCGATGGCAGATGGGCGTCGTGAATATAGACGATGCGCCCGCTGGCACCAAAGCGGGCGGCGCATGCCTCAATAAACGCTGCGTAGTCGGTATGGCCCCGATCCATCGGATGGTGCTTGAACACCAGCACGCTGTCGGCGGGTGCATGCTCTGCGAACGAATGCGCGGTCCATTCGATGAAATCCTCGATCCGGCGCCACGGGCTGTGCACGCGAATCTGGCTGTCGTTGTAGACCTGTAGCGGCGCCAGGAAGAAGTGTGGATGGTCGTTCGCCAGCAATTGCTCGCGCAGCGGCCGTTCCTGCCAGCGATAAAGCTGCTTGCGGTATGCCGCCCGAATCCATTGCCCCAGCTCGTGCAGGCCGAACGGCTTGTGATGCTGGTAGTGCGGATAGCGACGCGCACCGGCCATGCCACCGGCGAAGTACCAGAACGAATACAGCGCCATCTTCCGGAACGAATGCCGGAACTTGCGGGGCTTCGCCGGCACCCTGACCTTCGGAATATCGGCGATGGCAAGTGGGGCCAGTGGCGAGTCCGCATTCACGCCGCCACACTCCAGCGTGATGTAGTCCGGGCGCACGTAACCCTCTTCGAACGCCCAGAACGCAATCCCCAAGGCTTCCGCCACGCGCGCGGCAATGCGGTGGTGGCGACGGCTGGAGCCGAATACCACGATGGCGTCGATGCGGCGTTCCGCAACCAGGGTCCGGAGTACCGACTCCCACAGCACCATCGGCTGCATGAAGCGGACAATATCGCCGCGGCGATAGAAGGCATCGTCGCCGCCATTGAAGTTGACTTTGGTGACTTGGCAGCCCTTGGCAGTCAACAAGTCGCGCAGGCGCGCCAGGAATGGGCCATTCGGCCCCTGCAGCAGCAGGATGCGGCGATGCCGGGCAATCTGGTCCAGGCATGCCGGCTCTGTCGCGACAGGCACCGCGAGGTCCTGCGGCGTGGCACTTCCGCTTCCCTGTGTCAGACTGGGGATGTCGATGCTTCCGGATGGCTTCCTGAACGACAACATTTCCTCGACCCTCTTGCTGCTCTTGTATTCAGTTATTTGTGATTCTGTCTTTGTTCTGCAGCGGCTTATTGCTCTGGCGCAGATACCCGTCGTTGCGCCGCACGGCTCTGTGGATTCACAGGACTGCCACTGCTAAATCCGGGCAACCTGTGCCCGTTTTGTCCGGCAGCGGCGTCGCGCCAGCGGATCCACGGGCGCAACAGCGACTTCACGAAATGCCGCCGGATTCCCGAGGCACGGGCGGGCGCCTCGTCCCGCCACGACAAGATGTGGTCGACCACAATCTCCGGGGTCGCGAAGCCGTTCTTGCCATCGCGCAAGACATAACGCGGGTACAGAATCAGCGCCCCCGCGACGAGCATGTCGAGCGAGAGACGACGATGCCGGCGCGGCATCTCGCAACGGTCGTCCGTGAGGCCCCAACCTGCATAAAACGGCGCCCCATGCGTCGTGACAGGCTTGCCTCGCAGCAAGGCCTCGAAGCCCGCAAGGGATGTCAGCACGTGGACGCCATCGACAGCAGCGATAAGCCGGTCCATCGGACAGTCCGGCACAAGCTCGTCGCACAGCGCCGCGAGCGCCTGCTCCTCGTCGCGGTTGCCACGCAGCCCGGTCATGACGTCGGGATGCGGCTTATAGACCAGATACGCGTCCGGTGCCTCGGCGCGAACCGCCTCAAGCAGCGCGCGGTTGGTGCGGATACCAGGTGCGCCAAAACGCAGCGAGGCATCCGCCTCCACCTGGCCAACTACGAGGATCACGCGGCCAATGCCAGGGGGCCGGGTCCAGCTGCCTGAACCGACGTTGTACTTGGTCAACCCGGCATGGATGATGGATTCGCGCAATTGTGCTGCGCGCGCGAGGGTGGCGACATCAAATTCCGCATTGGCCAACAATCGCTCGAGGTCGGACTCGCCGGTCGCGTCGTAATAGATGCCCGAGCGATCAAACACCCACGACAGCGGGCGGACCAGTTGCGCGCCAAGACCGACTGATCGCAGAAAGCCATCCTCGACCGTGACCACGGACAGATCGGGACGAGACGTTGCGTCGACGCTCTGGCCCCAGCGCAGCAGCGTTGCGCCGCGTGGCACAGCGCGCAGGCGGCGATGGAAAATCACCTCGTGACCTTGCAGGAAGTCCTTAAGGATCTTCCGTTTCCAGCGGGAAAAGCCGGCCGCATGCAGACGCCGCGGAAACTGCTGGCTCATCCGGCGTTGCAGCGCCAGGTACTCGATGGCGTCTTCCACCTCGCAGCGATTGCCCGTATGCGGCTGGACATAGCGTGTGTATCGGACCAGCGCGGCAAAGGCCAGCTGCTCCAACGAGACAGGATGCCGCCTGCCAGGGGCCTGCAATGCGTCAATTGTCAGGCCCCAGCCGGCATAGAAAGGCATGCCGAACGTATGCACCGTCTTGCCGTGCAGAAGCGCTTCGAAGCCGACCTGCGAGGTAACCGCGAAGACGGCGCGTGCGCCGCGGATCAGCGGCACGACGTGGACGTCGTCCTGGAGCCGCTCCACGCGCGGATAGCCACCGTGATCGAGAATTCGTCCGAGATATCCACGCTTGCGCCCGAGCGCGACCTCTGGATGCTCCTTGACCACGATCCTGCAATCCGGATAAGTCTGCAAGGCAGACTCGAGCATGCGACGGAAACTGTCGCCGCCCGCCAGGCCAAACTGCACCGAGGCATCGTTCGCGGTCTGGTCTACGACCAGCACGTAAGGCTGCGCCGGCAGCGATGCCGGGGCTGGCGCATAGTTGTATTTGGAAACTCCGGCGCAGCGCCACCGTTCGATAAGTTGCCGCGCCCTGGCCTGCTCTGCCGGCTGCAACGGCGCGGACACCAGTTCCTCCAGCCGCGAAGGCTGCGAGGCGTCGTAATAGATGCCGCGATCATCGACGACCAGCGAGCATGTCTGGGAGGACGCTCCGGGATACAGCGAGCGCAGGAAACCGTCTTCGAGGCACAGGAAGCGCGCGATGCCACGGGATTGCGCGAACGCCCGGGCTTTGCGGGCGGTAGGCCGCCGCCCCCATGCGGCAACGCCGGACAGGGGTACCGCTGCGCCTCGCAATGGATGCACCGGGGCCACCGGCGCGCCCAGGAAGGCGGACAGGTGTTCAATCCGGCGAATGCCATGGGAAAGAACGCCGATTGCGCCCTCAGACGGCAGGCTCATCACTTCCCAGATCGTGGATTTGCAGGATGCCGACGACCCGGTCCGCATCATCCTTCACCACCAGTGCGCCAATCCTGGCGGCATGGATCCGCGCTTCGGCGTCGGCAAAGCATTCGCCCGGCGATGCGGTCTTGGGATCGGTGGACATGATGTGCCTGGCCACGATCGCCTTGTAGTCCCGGTCGGAGTCGAACGCACGACGCACGTCGCCGTCCGTGATGACGCCCTGCAGTTGCACGCCTTCCATCACCAGCGCCATGCCAAGGCGGCCACGGTTGATCACATGCACCACGTCGCGGAAGGACGCGTCCGGGCGACAAACCGGCAGATTTTCCTTGTGCATGACATCCGCGACGCGGGTCAGCAGCTTGCGGCCGAGGCTTCCGCCCGGATGGAATCGCGCGAAATCTTCGGGCTGGAAGTCCCGCTTGACAGAAAGGACCACAGACAGCGCATCGCCCATCACCAGCGTAGCGGTGGTGGAACTGGTCGGCGCCAGGTTGTTGTTGCAAGCTTCGCGTTCGACCGAGATATCCAGCACGACATCCGCGTGCCGCGCCAGCGTCGAATCCGCCTTGCCGGTCATCGCGATTACCGGATTCTGCTGGTGTTCAAGAAAGGGCAGGATGCGGATCAGTTCTTCCGTCTCCCCGCTGTTCGAGATCATCAGCACGACATCAATCGGCTTGATCATGCCGAGATCGCCATGGAACGCTTCGCCCGGATGGACGGAAAACGCCGGCGTACCGGTCGACGCCATGGTCGCGGCAATCTTCTTGCCGATCAGACCGGACTTGCCCATGCCAACCACCACCACGCGGCCGCGTGCGCTCAAGATGATCTCGACCGCCTCTTCGAATCCCGCATTGATCCGGCCCGCCATGCGATCCAATGCCTGGACCTCGGTGGCAACGACGTTGCGTGCCAATGCAATGACATCAGTCATCGTGCTTTTACATCCCATGCTTGTTGTACGTGCCGGTCATTGCGTACCAGAGCCCGCACCTGTTACTCGATATGAAGCGGCGCAAACGACTTCACCAGGTCGTCTACTGCCTTTACCTGCGTCAGGAATGGCTCAAGCTTGTCCAGCGGCAAGGCGCTCGGCCCATCGCACTTCGCATTGGCGGGGTCCGGGTGCGCTTCGAGGAACAGGCCGGCCAAGCCAACCGCCATGCCCGAACGTGCCAGTTCAACCACCTGCTGGCGCCTGCCACCCGACGCGGCGCCACTGGGATCGCGCTGCTGCAAGGCGTGCGTGACGTCGAAAATGATTGGCATGTCGTTGGTGACCCGCTTCATCACGCCGAAGCCGAGCATGTCGACGACGAGGTTGTCGTAGCCGAAGCAGGTACCACGGTCGCAGAGGATCAGCTGGTCGTTACCCGCTTCCTTGAACTTTTCGACGATGTTGACGACTTGTGTCGGGCTCAGGAACTGCGGCTTCTTGATGTTGACGGGCTTGCCGGTTTTGGCCAAAGCGACGACGAGGTCGGTTTGGCGGGCGAGGAACGCCGGTAGTTGGAGGACGTCGACGACCTCGGCAACTAATGGGGCTTGCCAGGGCTCATGGACGTCCGTGATCACTGGAACGCCGAAGTTCGCCTTCACCGCCTCGAAGATCTTCATTCCTTCTTCCAACCCAGGCCCCCGATAGGAGTGAATGGAAGAACGGTTTGCTTTATCGAAGCTTGCCTTGAAAACGTACGGGATACCGAGCTGCGCAGCTACCCGCACGAACGCTTCGCATACTTCCAAAGCGAGGTCAGACGACTCCAAAACGTTAATTCCGCCGAAAAGCACAAACGGCTCACGGTTGTCGAGCCGAATCCTTGATAATTTCACCATAAACTTAAAGTCTTTTCGCCTTGAGCAAATCGATATAGCAAGCAATTCAATTATTATCAGATTCGCTTGCTTCTCTCAACTTACTTAATTGCCCGACAGCAACTTCGATATTACCAAAATCAATCTTTACGAGAACCTCAAAAGGTAGATCCCACCACCTAGTTCTTAGCAGTTGGACAGAAATCTCGTCCTCAAATCTGGTGCCGATTTTTTTCGCTGGAACACCGCCAACAATGGTGTACGGCTCTACATCTTTCGTAACCACCGCACCCGCACCAATTACTGCTCCATGTCCGATGCAGATACCTGAAGAAACCATCGCGCCAGCGCCTATCCAAACATCATGGCCTATTTCCGTAGGCGCATGAAACTGCCACTTTTCTTTCTGCAAAGTCTCGTAGCCAGGAACTTTGGCGAACAGACTCTTCGAAAACTGAAAAGGATGTGAGCTCAAAAACTTCGTCGGATGTTTAGCCAGTCCAATTTGAACGTTCCGCCCGATGGAGCAAAATCTTCCAATTTTGACATGAGGAAAAACTACAGTACCCACATTAAGATAACTGTAATTTCCGATTTCCGAAGGAGCATATATAACTACCCCGTCTGCGATATCAATCGGCCCGCCAAATACTAGGGCAGGATTGACCTGCGCAGTTGCCGCTATACGCCCCCCGAGAGCCGCGCACCGGTTCCGCATCTCGCGCGCTGCTTCACTTCTTTCCGTTCGCTCATCTTTGCTAGGCAAAACACCCCCCTCGCGCAACATCAACTATTACAGAAACCTTGAGATCGACCTCAGCAAGGGATTCTTAGCATCACGAAAAAAAGCCTTCGGATTATTTTTGAGCTTTCGCAGCTTTTTCTTCGTCAGCCCAGAGCGCTCGACCGCAACTATATCTGCGGTCGGTTTCGGCACGACAATTTCTGCATGCGTCGGGATTTTTACGATATTCTGCTCCAATTTAGGCGGCGCAGCCTTTGGCGTTGTGACCCTCTTTATCGCGCCAAGCCGCTTTTCCAACCGAGGAACACCGACAGCAGGCGACTCTGGGATTAGCCATTCATCCAAAGCCTTGAGCAAAAATGTCTCCAAATCATGATATTCATCTATTGTAAGATAGGACCCGGGCCTCGCATTAATCAGCGAAACAATTTCTGAAATTGACAACCCATCGTGAGTGAACCCGCGGTTTGCATAAAATGCATTCCCACATTGAATCGGCTTTACGCCACCAAATGCGGCCTCTATCAAACTCTGCGAATTAATCCCAATAACGAAATCCGCCTCTTTAATAAGATCAGCGATTGGATAGTCCTCGACAATTATCAATCTATCGTTACAACCAAATCTCCTTACCAACTGCTCTTTAGTTAAAGCAGTTCGAATATTTGCTTTCTTTTGCTCCCAAGGGTGCGCCTTGAAAATCACACACGCGTTGGTTTCTCCGAGAATCTTCTCTATGCATTGACAGTAAAAATCAACGCTATGGAAACCGGTGTCCCCATAATTTAGGAGCGAAAAATCGTTCAGAACTTGACCAAATATTGCAACTACCTTTGCATCGATCGGAAACAAGCGTTGCCCGGTTGCATCCGGCTGCTTAACGTTCTTGTTTTCCATCCCCGCGAGCTGTGCTACCAACGCCGCCCGCTTGGCCCGCCGAGCCCCGCCAGAGATTGCCACGTCGAGGCTCTTGTACACGCCGGAAGATCTCAACGATGAATTGTTCGGAAGTGGACTATGACGCGCTTCCAGATAATAGTCTTTTCCCGTGAAGAAGCTTTCGCAAATGTAAAGCATTCCTTGTCGCCGCCGCATCAGAACTGAGAAGACACGCGCGTAAATTAAGCTGCCGGAGAATAGAAATGCGAGATCAAAAACGGGATAATCTTCCAAAATACTGCGCCAGCGCTCAAACCAAAACTGAACGGCCGCAATATTATTAAGTAATTCATCCCGATTTACCTCCCATGCAACATCGAACAACTCGCGCTCAGTTTCCCCATAGTTGCCGCGCCCCAACCAGTACTCGGTAGGGGCGAGATAGGAAAGCATCTCCGCCTTGCAAAGAGAGAAGCACGAGACCCCCGCATTGGACAAGGCAAAAATCTCATCCGCTTGCAGCAAGTTCAACGACTCTCGATATGGAGCAATTTCATCGAAATTTGAGTAGTTACCAAATGCAGCAATCAGACCAGGAGGGTGGGATACAACCATTACCTCATATTGACCCAACTTCAGATATTCCAGCAAGCTGGCGAAATTCTTACTTTGAATATGAAGCTGGTCCGCAATCAACGCACGCTTTGCCATTTTATAATCCCCCAACGACTTCTCGGGTTACATCTCTATATATATCGAAAATGCGCGAAGCATGTTGCCCCCATGTAATCGCACGTTCACGCTGCTCGAAGGCGCCCCTTTTAAGAGAAAGATACTTCTGTTCATCCAAAGCCCATGCGCTAATATTCTCAGCATCAATCACCGGATCCATGCATAGATGCAATCCGTTAACTCGATCCAAAACTAAATCGTATGCCATGCCAATCGGATTACACAGCACGGGCACTGCGGAACCAATCGCTTCCGGTATGTTCGCAGGACCACCCTCAAACCAGGAGGCCATTAACAAAAAGTCGATGGAACGATATGTCGACGCGATCATTTTATAGGGCAGGCTTTCGTACGCCGTCGCTTCGTAACCATATCGCTCCAGAATCGCAGCATCGTATGTTCGACCTTTTCCAATGAGGACGAATTCGAAGGCTGCTGGGTCTAGATGCTGGGACAATTCATATATATACGCCTCGCCCTTAACTTTGCGGGGATACCGTCTGGAAATCAAGCCGATGCGGATCTTCCGATGCCGCCCACTCTCCGCATCAATCTGATGATCATCCGGGGCACCAGGAAATACATATTTTTGATTATAGCCATGAGGAATAACAATGGTATTCGTAATTCCTCGATCTGCAAGATATTTCTGCTGCAGCGTGTTTAAGCAATGGACTCTGGTTGCTTCGCGATAACGATCCAGAAACTTATCGACAGCCAACGAGGTATCATCATCCTCAAGATCGTGGTGAACTGTAACGATACATGGGGCGATAAGTTCCTTCTCCAAGTTCGGTCGATGATAGTGGCGCAGAAAATGCCCTGGCAGAGGACTTTCCGACGCCACCTGCATCATTTCCGCAGGCGAGAACGATTTATAGTAGCCGAGAATATCTGTAAATATCCCACTAGCCACGGAATTGGACATCACGTGATTGATTGTAATCATCCTTATAACCCCAAAACCACTTTCGCACTAATCGCAATCTGATAAAGAATCTGAAACACATCCTTAGCAAACTGCCGCGTCTTGAAATCAACCTTCGGCAACACCATAATCTCGTCGCCCGCCTTCACCGCATCATCCTTCTTGCCATCCGAGAAACTCCCATCCCGGTGCGCGATGATGATTCGCGAGGTATCCGCGTTCTGCGAGAAACCGCCCGCCTGCTGGATAAAGTCATCCAGGTCCAGGCTCTTGTCATACGCCACGGCATTGGGGAACAGCACTTCCCCGCTGACCAGGACCAGGCCGTCCTTGACCGGCACGCGCAGGATGTCGCCGTTTTCCAGCAGCAAGTCATTGCGGGTGGTTGATTTCGCGATCAGCGTCTGTCCTGACGGCTCGATCTTCTTGGCCCGTTCCACCCACTGCAACACCAGCGCGGCTTCTTCCTTGCGCAACTGGGCTTCTTCCGCCGTCCCGGAACGTGCCGTCAGGACGCTCGATTCCAGAGTCTTGAGCGTGGTACCCAGCAGCGTCTTCTGGCGCGTCTTCACGCTCTGGCGGAAAAGCTGGATGCTTTCGGTATCGGACTCCTGCGTGTAATGCACCTGGCTGAGCAGCTGACCCATGCGGCTCCCATACGGCAATACGTATTCCTGCGGGCCGGTGTGCTCGCCTTCGACGCGCACGGTGATGGTGCCCGGCCGCTTGTCGGCGGTGAATTCGATTTCGTCGCCGTTGCGCAGCTCGATCTGGTTGCCCTGCGAGATCGGGAAGTACTCGACATTGCGGACCGTGCCGGTATTACGCACTACGCGGACGTTGGTGGCTTCGGGCAGCGGCTTGGCCAGGCGCACGATCTGGTCGAGCCGGGCTTGTTCGCCGAGGAACTCGAAGCGCTTGGCGTTTTCGGCCAGGCCACTGACCTTGACGGTCTTTTTGCGCGACTGGACGAAGATGACGTCGCCGTTGTTCAGCTGCTTCGAGGTCAGGTCGCCCTTGAGCAGGAAATCATAGAGATTGACGACTTCCAGCGTCTGGTTGCCCCGCTTGATCGCGACGTCCAGGAAGGAGCCGCGGTCAGGGTCGATGCCGCCGGCCTGGTCGAGGTAGCGCAGCACGCTGTCGCTGGAGGTGCCGTCGTACATGCCGGGACGGCGCACCGCGCCGGTGACGTAGACCCGCACGGGCTGCGCGGCCAGCAGGCTGGCGTAGATCGACACCTTGCTGGCGAACACGCGTCGGAGCGCGTTGCCGACGGCGGTCTGGAGATTGCCATTGGTGATGCCCTGCACGCGGAATGGGCCTACTTCCGGCAAGACAATGTTGCCTCCGGCGTCAACGGTCAGCACGGTGTCGACGTTGTATCCGTTCCAGATGCGCAGCTGGATGCGATCACCGACGGAGATGACATGGCTGGGATTGAAGACGGAAGCACTGTCGCGGCTGAAAGCGCCGGTGAACAGCTGCGCGCCGAAGGCGTCGCTGGCCATGTTGGCGGTGTAGTCGTTGTTCTGCGGCGCGCTGTCGGGCAGCGGCGTGTCAGCACGTGCAGGAATGGTGGCAACGGCGCCCATCGCAGCGGGATTGCCGACCACTGCGCCACCGGGAGTGGTAGCGCCCTGTGCCGCCAGCGCGGCGTATTCCATCTGGCCGACGGCGGCCGATTGCGGCAGTCGCGTGCCGCTCTGGGCATGCGCGCCATGGGCGCCGGCCAGGCTGGCCGCGGCGACCGCGATAGCAAGGATTCTTCGAAGCATGGACTAGTCTCGGTGGTCGCGGATGATGGCGCTGAGCAGTTGCACGACGCCTGCCAGCATCAGCGTCATCAGGACGACCACCACGATGTTGTAGATTCGCCGGGGCTGGAGCGGGTACTCCGGCCGGGTCGGGCTCTGCACGACCGCTACGTTCTTGAGCTTGCGCGTGGCCTCGATGCGGGCCTTCTCCAGCGCGCCGATCGCGGTCTTGTAGATGTCGAAGGCAAACTCGGCGGCGGCCTGCAGGCGATCGTGTTCTTCCACCACGCGGTTCAGGCCGCGGCCCTTGGTCGAAACCATGCGGCCACGCTGCTCCGCCATCTGGCGTTCGACCGCGGCAATCTGCGCGTCGATCTGCTGGATCGCCGGCGACTGCGGCGTGAAGACGTCCTTGAGCGAGTTGCGCTTGACGTGCAGTTCGGCGAGCGTGGCCTCGGCATTGGCGACCACGGTGGACAGGCTCTCTACCTCGCCGCGCGGGGACACCAGTCCATTGGCATTCTGGTAGGCAACCAGCGCCTGGCGCGCCGCCTTCAGGCGTTCGCCCTGGTCGTGTACCTGTTTCTCGATATAGACGACCTGCTCGCTGGCGATCCGGTGCGTCATCTCGTTCATGAAGCGTTCACCGTCGGCGACCAGTTCCTGCGCGATGGCATGCGCCATCTCCGAGGTGTAGCCCTGGACCCGGATCACGAGAACGCGTGCAAAGTCGTCGTACTCGACGCTGACGCGTTTCAGGTAGTAGTCATGGAAACGCTCGAGCGAAGCATCCTCGAACCACAAGCGCGACAGCGGGTCCCGGCCGCTGTCCGCGTAGTGCTTGCGCAGCCCCAGCTTCGCGTCGAGCTTTTTGAGCATGTCCGCCGACAGCAGGTACTCGCGCAGCAGCAGCAAGTCCTGCGGGGCGGTATTGCCGACCAGCAACGAAGTGAAATCCGCCGCGCTGGCGCCCACACCGTCGCTGCGCTCCACCACCACGCGTGCTTCCGACACATACAGGTCGGACGCGATCACGCTCCAGTACACAACGGCAAGCACGCAGGCGGCCACGGCCACTTGCCAGATGCGGTTCAGGGTATTCACTCGTGTCAGTCGCCCGATCTGCCCTGCGGCGCCCGACGTAATCGTCTTCATCATGCTGGAATGCTGTCCCTGTACGCGCGCAGGGCCTCTTCAACGGAGTCGAACCAGTGCGCCTGGCCCTGATGCAGCCAGACTGCCGACTGGCAGAAATTTTTGAGGGTGGATTCGCTGTGGGAGACCATCACCAGGCCCGCACGGCCGGCCAGGTCTTCGAAGGCCTTCTGCGACTTGCGCTTGAACGCTGCGTCGCCGACGGCCGTCAGCTCATCCACCAGGTAAGTATCGAAATCGAAGGCAAGCGACATGGCGAACGCCAGTCGCGAGCGCATGCCCGACGAATAGGTCTTGACCGGATCCTCGAAGGCGTCGTGCAGCTCCGAGAACTCGCGCACAAACTCGAGCTTCTCGGCCAGCGCGCCGTGGATGCCGTGGATGCGGCAGACGAACTTGGTGTTCTGTCTCCCGCTCAGCGAGCCCTGGAACCCGCCGCTCAGGCCCAGGGGCCACGACACGCGGCAATTGCGGACGATGCTGCCGCGGTTGGGCTGGTCGATGCCGCCCACCAGCCGCAGCAGGGTCGACTTGCCCGCGCCGTTTGCCCCGATCAGCGCCACCCGGCTCTTCTGCGGAATCTGGAGCGTCACGCCCTGCAGCACCCACTTCGAGCCGTGGGTGGTGCGGTAGCGCTTATGGACGTCGGTGATTTCGATCATTGCGCGGTCAGCCGGGTTGCGTACCGCATGTGCATGGCCAGGCCAAGAAACACCGTGGCCAGCGCGCAGAAGCCCAGGTAACCCAGGCTGATATGCGCTTCGCCGTGGTAGGCGGCAAACCAGCCGCTGCGCATCGCTTCCAGGCCGTGGGTGATCGGGTTGACCAGCACCACCTCGCGCATGGCCCGCGGCATGCTCGAGACCGAATACATGACCGCGGAAAGAAAGTAGAGCGGCGTGAAGACGATGCGGATGAGCTTGCCCAGGCCGGGCAACAGCGTGCCGATGACGGAGAACATCAGGCCCAGGCCCAGCCCGAACGCCCACAGCAAAAAAGCCGACCACATGACGAGCAGCGGATCAGCGGGCCGCACATCGATGTCGAGCAGCGCCAGCGCGGCTAGCAGCACGGCGCCGACGATGACATACAGGAAGGCCTCTACCGTGGCGCGTACCAGCACCGTGTCGACCGGCTGTACCTGGCGGTACGAGAACAAGGCCTGGTTCGCGTTGATGGCTTCCATGCCCCGTTGCGCGATATTGCGCACGAGGAAGAATCCCCACACCCCGACGAGGATGAACACTTCGATGTTGGCATCCTGCCTGACCTGATGCCTGATCACGCCGAACACCACCATCAGGAAAACGATGTGCGCCGCGGGCTCGAGCAGGATCCAGATCCAGGCCGCGCGCGCGCCGGCCAGGCGAGCGCTGGCCTCGCGCAGGAACAGTGCTCGCCATACGGAAACTGCGATGGAGACGTCCGACCGGACCGAAGTCCGGCTCATTGCAGGCGGTGGCGACTATCTGAGATGTCGACGCAAAAGTGTACGCGGCTGCGCACGGCAACCGTTTGCTGCCTATGGGCGACCTGTACCGCCCCCGGCATGACCTGATGAAGTATTCCCGCCATGGCGCTGGCCCGGTGTAGACACATGCCTCCCACCAAACCTCCTGCCGCTGCGCGCCCAACGCTTTCCCGAACCGCTGCGCTCATTATCCGCTTCTGTTTTTTTGCTGACCCTGGCCACTTTTCTGCGGCCACTTACTTTTTGCAGGGCGCAATAATAAGCGTCCGAAGCGCGTTACGCAACATCCGGTAACAAAATACGACTTCTCCCCCACAAGGGGGATGACGCCGCTTGAACAATGACTTTGTGGCCTTTGGTCGACTATTTTCGGCGCCAAGTGCGGCCTATCGTTCACCCGGGAACCCGCGACGGAGAAGGGTTCCAGGGACAATGTAACAAAATTTAGTTAATCACTTATTTTTCCAAGAGAGCATTAACTTTGCGGCAGATCAAGTTTAATCCACGCAAATTCGTTCATGTCATTTATAAAATACAATGATTATCCAAAGAGATAATCAAAAACATTGCAAAGCTGCGCTATTGGAAAATGTGCGTTGACAGGAGAGGGATTCGTCGGCTGCACTTGTTTCTGTAGAAACAAAGCCATCGAGATTCTTCTCGGGAACGAAACTCGGGTGACCGGAACGGAGGAGTCCTTCGATGGGGAAGAGATGCAGGGCGGGTGCCGATAAGTGGAGGCACCGTTGGTTCCTTATGCCCATGCGCCAGCACCGCACCAGCAATGCCCCGCAACACCGCTATTGTTGACGGTAATGAAACTGGTATGGCATTGCAATGTGATTCGCATCGACACGTTGGGGCCGCTTCAGAGCAATTGGGCCCTCGGCAATGAAGACGTCAACCTCTGTATTGTCGCGGCGCGTTGCGCGTCGCCAACACTGCGGGTGAAGAGCGGCACGCGGATGGCACTCCGCATCAACCAGACCGCACTCGCTCAAGTCATGCGGTACCAGTAGCACTGCCCCACCCCAACCTCCCGCACCACCTCCCCCCGCGCCAGCAAGTAGTTCAAATGCGCAATACTCTCCCCCGTCGCCATCCCCAGCAGCCCGCCGCTCCCCGTAATCGGCCGCGAAAACAATTCTCCGAACACGTCGACCGCGCGCCTGGGTTCAGCCAGGGCGCCGCGCAGCCGGTCCAGCGCCTGCATCTGGCTGGCCCGCAGATAATCGATCCGGGCGTGCAGCCCGCGGAACGGTTCGTTGTGCGCCGGCAGCACCAGCACATCGTCCGGCACGGCGGCGCGGACCTTGTCGAGCGAGGCCAGCCAGTCGGCCATCGGGTCGGCGTCGGGCTCGGTCGGGAACACGGATACGTTGGACGAGATGCGCGGCAGCACCTGGTCGCCCGATACCAGCAGCTTCAGCGCCGGGCAGTACAGGCAGGCATGTTCGGGGGAATGGCCGGTGCCGACGATGACCTGCCAGTCGTGCGCGCCGATGCGGACGGTATCGCCGTCGGAGAGCCGGTGGAAGCTTTCGGGCAAGGCGTGGACATATTTGCCGAAGCCGCCGAAGCGGGTGCGGTACACCTCGATCGCTTCGTCATCCCAGCCGGCCTTGCGATAGAACGCGATGGCGTCGTCCGGCGCGGCGCGTCCGGTATCGGCGGCGAGCACGCGGCACATCAGGTACTCGAGCCGCGTCATCCACAGTTGGCAGTCGAACTTGCCGGTCAGCCAGCCGGCCATGCCGATGTGGTCGGGATGCATATGGGTCACGAACAGCCGGGTCAGCCCGCCGTCGAGCGCGCCGCCGGCGGCGAACAGCGCGCGCCAGGCCTGCGCGGTTTCCGGGGTCTGCAGGCCTGCATCGACCGCGGCCCAGCCGCTGCCGTCGCGGATGGCCCACAGGTTGATATGGTTCAGGCCGAGCGGCATCGGCATGCGCAGCCACAGGACGCCGGGTGCGACTTCCCGGGCGTGGCCGGGTTCGGGGGCGTCGCCGCAGGGGTAGTCGAGTTCGGGCTTTTGGAGGGAGATGGGGGCAGCAGCGAGCGCGATGTCGGGGGATTGGGCGGTCATCGGTGTCTGGGCCGGTGGGCCGGCCGTGCTGTGCGCCGTGGCCGCGGGCAGCGATGCCCCGGTCCGGCGCGTTATGGATAGCTGACACCTTAGCCCAGATGGGCGATTCCTGCCACGCGCGCCCCGCCCGCGTTCCAGCCCCTGAAACGATCCCCGGCTAGCGCGTCGGTGCCGGCAGGACTTTGCCCGGATTGAGCAGGTTCAGCGGATCCAGCGCCTGCTTCACCTGCCACATCAGTTCCAGCTCCACCTGCGACTTGTAGCGCGTCAGGTCATCGCGCTTGGCCACGCCGATGCCATGTTCGGCGGAGATCGAGCCGTTTTCCGCGTTCGCCATGCCGTCAACCAGCGCGGACACGGGCTCATACCATTGCGCCAGGAAATCCTTGGCAGGCTGGTCCCTGGGCCGCAGCGGGTTGAAGTGGACGTTGCCATCGCCCATATGGCCATAGATCACCATGCGCGCGTCTGGCACCCGTTCCAGCACCCGGGCCGAGGCCTCTTCCACGAACGCTGCGATGCGCGACAGCGGCACCGAGACATCGCACTTGATGCTGCCGCCGGTGCGGGTCTGGGCGTCGGAGATCTCTTCGCGGATGCGCAAGAAAGTCTGCGCGTCCGCCAGGCTCGCGGCCACGGCTGCGTCCTGCACCAGGCCCTGGCTGAAGCCGGATTCGAGGATCTCCATCAGCGTGGCATTGAGGCTTTCGGCGTCGGTGCCGGAGGTCAGCTCGACCAGCACCATCCAGTCGTGCCGCTCCTGCAGCGGCGATGCGACATTGCCAAGGTATTCCAGCACCAGGTCCAGCGCCGGCCGCGAAATCAGTTCGAACGCGGTCACCGCCTGGCCGGACAGGCGCTTGGCTTCGCCAAGCAAGGCCACGGCAGCGGCTGGGTCCCGCACCGCGACGAAGGCCACGGCGCTGCTGCGCGGCTGGGGCATCAGCTTGAGCACCGCGGCGGTGATGATGCCCAGCGTGCCTTCCGCACCGACGAACAGCTGCTTGAGGTCATAGCCGGTATTGTCCTTGCGCAGGCCGCGCAGAGACGAATAGATGCGGCCGTCGGGCAGCACCACCTCGAGGCCCAGCACCAGGTCGCGCATATTGCCGTAGCGCAGCACCGCGGTGCCGCCGGCATTGGTCGACAGGTTGCCGCCGATCTGGCATGAGCCTTCCGAGCCGATACGCAGCGGAAACAGGCGCTGCTCCGCTTCGGCGGCGCTGCGAGCCGCGCTCAGCGTGACGCCGGCCTGCACGGTCATGGTGTCGTTGACCGGGTCGATGCCCAGCACGCGGTTCATGCGGCTCAGGTTGACGACGACAGCGGTGCCGCTGTCGTCCGGCACGGCGCCGCCCATCAATGAGGTATTGCCGCCCTGCGGCACCACCGGCACCCGCTGCGCATGGCACCACGCCAGCACGCGGCTGACTTCTTCCGTCGACGATGGCAGCACCACCACCTGCGCCTGGCCGCGATAGATGCCGCGATAGTCGGTGACGTAGGCCTGCGTGTCGGCCTCGCCGCTGCGGCAGGCGTTGGCGCCGACAATGGCCTGCATCGCGCGCAAGGTGGTTTCCGGGGTGGGTAGCTCGACGGTCATGGCGATAAGGCGAAGAGAACTCGGGTCAGTACGCGGCGGAAGGCTTGCCGGCAGCGGCGTCCGCCTGCGGCTCACGGAACGACGCGGCAAGCTTGCGTGCGGCATTGGCATACAACATCACGTCCACACCCGTGGCGACGAAGGTACAGCCCAGGTCGAGGTAGCGGCGCGCGAGCGCGGGGTCCGACGTCAGCGTGCCGGCGGCCTTGCCGCTGGCGATGATGGTGCGCATTGCGCCTTCGATGGCGGCCTGCACGTCCGGATGGCCGGGGCGGCCGCGGTAGCCCATCGAGGCGGCCAGGTCGGCCGGACCGATGAAAACGCCGTCGACGCCGTCCACCGCGCAGATCGCTTCCAGGTTCTGCAGCGCGGTGACGGTTTCGGCCTGCACCAGCAGGCAGATTTCGTCGTCGGCCACATCGAGGTAATCGGTGCGCGCGCTCCACTGCGATGCGCGCGCAATGGCGCTGCCCACGCCGCGGATGCCGTTCGGCGGGTAGCGCGTGGCGCTGACCAGCGCGCGCGCCTGCTCGGCGGTATCCACCATCGGCACCAGCAGGCTGCGCGCGCCGATATCCAGCAGCTGCTTGATCAGCGGCACTTCGCCGGCCACGGCGCGCACCACGGGCTGGACCGGATACGGCGCCACGGCCTGCAGCGCGTGCAGCGTCGAGCGCAGGTCGTTGGGCGCGTGCTCGCCGTCGATCAGCAGCCAGTCAAAGCCGGCGGTGGCCGAGACTTCGGCCAGGTACGGCGTCGCCATCGACAGCCACAGGCCGATCTGCGCCTGGCGCGCGGCCAGTGCGGTCTTGAAGGGATTGTTTGCGGGCATGAGGAATTCCTGGTGCGAACGGGCTACGCCTGGCGCTTCAGCCGAGCTGGCCCTGGCAAAGGTACTTGGTATGCATGTAGTCGTCCAGGCCGTGGCGCGAGCCTTCGCGCCCGTAGCCGGACTCCTTGACGCCGCCGAACGGCGCCGCCTCGGCCGCGATCGCGCCTTCGTTGATGCCGACCATGCCGGTCTCCAGCGCCTGCGCCACGCGCCAGATGCGGCGGATGTCGTTGGAGTAGAAGTACGCGGCCAGGCCGAACGGAGTGTCGTTGGCGTCGCGGATCACTTCGGCTTCGTCGCGGAAACGGAAGATCGGTGCGACCGGGCCGAAGGTCTCTTCACACGACAGTTCCATTGCCGGCGTGGCATCGACCAGCACCGTCGGCGCGTAGTAGTGCGGGCCGTCGGCGCTGCGCACGCGCTTGCCGCCGGTGACCACGCGCGCGCCCCTGGCGACCGCGTCTTCGACATGGCGCGCGATCTTGTCGACGGCGCGGGCATTGATCATCGGCCCGATCTGTGCGGCGTCTTCGGTTGCTGGGCCGACATGGAGCGCCCCCACGCGCTGCGCCAGGCGCTCGACAAACGCGTCGTGCACGGCGTCATGCACATAGACCCGGTTCGGGCACACGCAGGTCTGCCCGCCGTTGCGGAACTTGGATGCCATCAGGCCATCGACCGCGGCATCGAGGTCGGCATCGTCGAAGACGATGAAGGGCGCGTTGCCGCCCAGCTCCAGCGAGAGCTTCTTCAGCGTGGCAGCGGATTCGCGCGCCAGGTGCTTGCCGACCGGCGTGGAGCCGGTAAACGTGACCTTGCGCACGCGGCTGTCTGCCAGCCAGGCATCGACTACGCCGGGCGTGCGCTCGCGCGAGGCCGTGACGATGTTGACCACACCCGCCGGCATGCCGGCCTGTTGCGCCAGCCAGGCCAGCGCCAGCGCCGTCAGCGGCGTGTCTTCGGCGGGCTTGGCCACGACCGTGCAGCCGGCGGCCAGTGCGGGCGCGATCTTGCGGGCGATCATCGCCAGCGGGAAATTCCAGGGCGTAATGGCGGCGACGACGCCTACCGGTTCCTTCAGCACCAGCAGCTTGCGGCCCGGCACCGCTTCCGCAACGATGTCGCCGCAGATGCGCGTGGCTTCCTCGGCAAACCACTCTACGTAGGACGCGCCGTACTGCACCTCGCCGCGCGCTTCCTTCAGCGGCTTGCCCTGTTCGGTCGAGATGATGCGCGCCAGGTCTTCCTGGTGGTCAAGGATCAGCGCATGCCAGCGCTTGAGCAGCTGCGCACGTTCGCGCGCGGGCCGGCGGCTCCATGCCGGGAACGCCGCGGCGGCGGCGTCGACGGCCAGGCGCGCATCGCCGGCATCGCTGTCGGCCACGTTGGCGAAGGCCTCCGCGTTGGCCGGATCGGTGACGGGAAAGCGCGCACCCAGGCCGGCATCGCGCCATTGGCCGTCAATCAGGTTCTGGCTGCGCAGCAGCGTTGGCTCGGAAAGCGTCGGCATCGATGAGTGTGGAGAGAGATTGGTTGAACGCGGCTCAGCTGACAATGCCGAGGTGCCACGGCACGAACTCGTTGTCGCCCAGGCCAAGCAATTCGCTCTTGGTGGGCTCGCCCGAGGCCGCGCGCAGGATGTGTTCGAAGATCCGCTGGCCCATCTGCGGCACGCTCAGCTCGCCATCGAGCACCAGGCCGCAGTTGATGTCCATGTCTTCTTCCAGACGGTGGTACATCGCCGAGTTTGAAGCCAGCTTGATCGTCGGCGCCGGCTTCGAGCCGAACATCGAGCCACGCCCCGTGGTAAAGCAGATCAGGTTGGCACCGCTGGCGATCTGGCCGGTGACTGCCACCGGGTCATAGCCGGGCGAGTCCATGAACACAAAGCCGGCCTGGTCGATCGGCTCGGCATACTCATAGACCGCCTGCAGCGGCGTGGTGCCGCCCTTCATGGCCGAGCCCAGCGACTTCTCGAAGATATTGGCAAGGCCGCCCTGCTGGTTGCCGTGGCCGACCACACCGTTGAACTGCGCGTTGTGGCCCGCGGTGTAGCGCTCCCACCAGGCGAGGCGGTCCAGCAGCTTCTGCCCGACTTCCGGCGTTACCGCGCGGCGCGTCAGCATGAACTCCACGCCGTGGATCTCCGGGGTCTCGGACAGGATCGCGGTGCCGCCATGCCGCACCAGAATATCCATCGCGGCACCCAGCGCGGGGTTGGCGCTGATCCCGGAAAAACCATCAGAGCCGCCGCACTCAAGGCCGATCTTCAGGTGGCTGGCGGGCACGGGCTGGCGCACCGCGGCGTTGGCCGCCGGCAGCATCGACTCGATGGCTCGGATGCCGGCCGCAATGGTAGCGCGTGTGCCCCCGGCGTCCTGCATCACCAGCGTATGCACCGCGGGCCCCGGCTCCAGGCCTTGCGACGCCACCAGCGACGCGACCTGGTTGCGCTCGCAGCCCAGCCCCACGATCAGCACGCCGGCCAGGTTGGGATGGCGCGCATAGCCGGCCAGCGTGCGCCGCAGCACGTCGAAATGCTCGCTCGGTGATGACATGCCGCAGCCGCTGGTTTGCGCAAAGGCAACCACGCCGTCGACATTCGGATACCCGGCGAGCCGCTGCGGTGTGAAATGCGCCGCAATCTGGCGGATCACGGTGGACGAGCAGTTGACCGACGACAGGATGCCGATGAAGTTGCGCGTGCCCACGCGCCCATCCGCGCGCACAAAGCCGTTGAAGGTGGCGCGCTGCGCCTGCGGCACGTAGTCAACCGGACGCACGTCCTGACAGAAGGCCGGATCACGGTAAAAATCGACCAGCGTCAGGTTGTGCGCATGCACGTGGTCGCCCGGCGCGATATCGCGCGCGGCCACGCCGATGACGGTGTCGAACTTGCGCACCGGCGTGCCGGCCGCGATGGCGCAGGCCGCGATCTTGTGGCCGGCCGGCACCTGCGCGCGCACGCGCATGGCGGGATCGGCCAGCTGCTGGCCCAGGCCGAGGTCGCTGCGCGCGACCAGCACGTTGTCATTGGGGTGGAGCCGGATGACGGGATTGGAGTTCACTGGGTCTTGGCCTTCGCGTGCCATCAGCTTTGCTGCAGCAGTTCTTTCAGCTTGAGGCGCTGGATCAGCTGGGTTTCCTGTTCATAGACGCTGGCGACGTACTTCTTGTAGTCGGGCCCGTCCAGGTACATCACCGGCGCGTCCAGCCGCGCCGCGATCTGCCTGAACTCGTTGCTGGCGACCGCGGCGCGGAAGGCATCGCGCAGCTTCTTTTCCACGGCAGGCGGCAGGCCCTTGGGCGCGCCGATGCCGTTGGGCGCTTCCACCACCACGTTGTAGCCCAGTTCCTTGAGCGTGGGCGTGTCCTTGAAGCGGGTCGCGCGCTGTTCGCCCCACGTCGCCAGCAGCCGCAGCTTGCCGGCTTCGACGTGCGGCGCCCATGAGCTGGAATCGGCCAGCAGCTCCACCTGTCCGGCCAGCACGTCCTGCAGCGCGGCGGCACCGCCCTTGTAGGCGATGGCATTGAACTGGATGCCCGCTGCCAGCGCGAACTGTTCCATGCCGACATGGGTGGCGCCGCCGATGCCGGCGTGCGCATAGGTGACCTTGCCCGGGCTGGCCTTGGCGGCGGCGACCACGTCCTGCAGCGTCTTGTAGCGCGAGTTGGCCGGCACCGCGATGCCGAAGGTCTGTCCCGAGGTGCGGGCCAGGTAGGTCAGCTCGGTGCGCGGGTCCAGCTGCAGCATGCCGAGCTGCGCGAAGCGCGTGACCGAGATCGGGATCTGGCCGATGGTGTAGCCATCGGGATTGGCGCGCGCCAGCGCCTTGGTGCCGATCATGCCCGACGCGCCGGCACGGTTCTCCACCACGATCGACTGCTTGAGGATGCCGCCTGCCACCTGGCACAGCGCGCGCATCGACTGGTCGGCGGTGCCGCCAACCGGCCACGGGCAGATAAAGGTGATGGGACGCTCGGGATAGTCGGCGGCCAGCGACCGCGCAGCCGGCAACAGCACGCCGGCGGCACCCGCCGCGGCTCCGATGAGCAGGCGGCGGCGCTTGGCATCGATGGGAAACGATTGAGTCATTTGCGGGTGTCTCCGATGTTTTGATTATCGGCGGGACCGGCGCTGCCAGCCTCGTCATGCCCGCATTCTGTTGTCTCCCTCCATAACAATCCAATCGAAAATTGGCATTGCTTCATAACCTTCAGGTTAGATAGACTGCCAGCATGGTACAGATCGACCGCGCCCTGCGCTCCAATATCAAGCTGCGCCACCTGCAACTGCTGGTGGCGCTGGACGAGTTCCGCCATCTCGGCCGCACCGCGGAATTCCTGTCGGTGAGCCAGCCGGCGGTGTCCAAGGTGCTGACCGAAGTCGAGAAAATGATGGGGCTGACGCTGTTCACGCGCTCTACCCGCGGCACCGAGCCGACTCCCGCGGGCGAGTCGCTGGTGCGCTTTGCGCGCTCGGTGCTGGCGCAGTACGAACAGACCCGCGACGAGATTGCCGCGGTGCAGAGCGGCGCGTCCGGGCGCATCCGCGTGGGCTCGATGGGCGCGGCCTTGCCGGTGCTGCTGGCGCAGGCCGTCGGCACGCTCAAGCAGCGCCACGCGCACGCCACCGTGCTGGTGGAGGAAGGCGACCTGACCCACCTGCTGCCCAAGCTGCGCCTGCGCGAACTCGACCTGATCGTGGGCCGGCTCGAGCCTGGCTATGCCGCCCCCGACCTGCTGACCGAAGCGCTCTATGAAGAGCCGATGGTGGTGGTGGTGCGGCGCGGCCACAAGCTGGCGCGCAAGGCGCGGCCGGGTTGGGCCGACCTGGCCGCGATGCCGTGCGTGCTGCCGCCGCCGTGGGCTTCGCTGCGCGTAAAGATCGAACAGGCCTTCTTCCGCTACGGCCTGCACCCGCCGCAGGACGTGATCGAGACCTCCTCGTACCTGGCGCAGGCTACTTTCGTCGGCCAGCGTGGGGCGGCGGCCTTCATGGCGGAATCGGTCGCACTGTCGCTGCAGCAGGAAGGCCGCCTGCAAGTGCTGAAGATGGAGGTTCCGGTCGAGCTGCCACCGGTAGGCATCATCACGCTGCGGGAACGCGCGCCGTCGATCGGCACCGACCAGCTGGTGGCATGCCTGCGGCAAGAGGCGGCGGGACGGGAATAGGTGCCGCGGCCGGGTCCGGCGCGCTTGCGCCATCGCTGTTAGGATCATGCTCCGGGACCCCCGTGCCCGCCAGGCGGGGCACCAAGCCAGGAGACACCCATGCCCGAAAAGAAGGCCGTCCTCGTCGTCGGGGCTGGCGACGCCACCGGCGGCGCCATTGCACGGCGCTTTGCCCGCGAGGGCTACATTGCCTGCGTGACGCGCCGCCATGCCGACAAGCTGCAGCCGCTGGTGCAGCAGATCCGCGCCGATGGCGGCGAAGCCCATGCCTTTGGCTGCGATGCGCGCAAGGAAGACCAGACCGTCGAGCTGATCGCGCGCATCGAGCGCGAGATCGCGCCGCTGGAGGTGGCGGTCTTCAATATCGGCGCCAACGTGCAGTTTCCCATCACCGAGACCAGCGCGCGCGTGTACTACAAGGTCTGGGAGATGGCGTGCTTCGGCGGCTTCCTGATGGGCCGCGAGGCCGCGCGCGCGATGCTGCCGCGCCAGCGGGGCTCGATCTTCTTTACCGGCGCCACCGCCAGCCTGCGCGGGCGCGAGAACATGGCCGCGTTTGCCGGCGCCAAGCACGCGCTGCGGGCGCTGGCGCAAAGCATGGCGCGCGAACTGGGGCCAAAGAACATCCACGTCGCGCACCTGGTGATCGATGCCGCCATCGACACCGACTGGATTCGCGAGAACTTCCCGGAGCGCTACGCGGCCAAGGCCCAGGACGGCATCGTCAATCCCGACCATATTGCCGATACCTACTGGATGCTGCACCAGCAGCCGCGCGACGCGTGGACGCATGAGCTGGACCTGCGTCCATGGATGGAACGCTGGTAGGCAAAGCGCGCCGCCAGCGCACAACACGCAGCGCATACCGACCACCACGACAGGAGACCGGCCGTGACCAGGCAAGTGGAATTCTTCTTTGATTTCGGCAGCCCGTACTCATACCTGGCATGGAAGGAATTGCCGCGCGTGGCCCAGCGCACCGGCGCCACCATCGTCTGGCGTCCGATTCTGCTCGGTGGCGTGTTCAAGGCCACCGGCAACCACAGTCCCGCCGAGGTGCCCGCCAAGCTGGACTGGCTGCACGCCGACACCGCGCGCTGGGCCGGGCGCTATGGCGTGCCGTTCCGGCAGAATCCGCATTTCCCGGTGAATACGCTGATGCTGATGCGCGGCGCCACCGGCTACCTGCGCCAGGACGAAGCCACCTTCCTGCGCTATGCCGACGCCATCTTCAGCGCAATGTGGGAACAGGGCCGTAACCTCAACGACCCGGCCGAGATCGGCGCGGTGCTGGCCGCCGCGGGCTTCGACCCAGGGGCCGCGCTGACGCTGGTGGACGACCCGGAAGTCAAGCAGGCGCTCAAGCGCGACACCGAGCACGCGGTCACGCGCGGCGTGTTCGGCGCGCCCAGCTTTATCGTCGGCGACGAGCTGTTCTGGGGCAACGACCGTCTCTTGTTCGTGGAAGAAGCGCTGGCGCGGCCCTAGCCCGCGCCGCGCGCCACCAGCACCGGCACGGAAGTGGCGAGCAGCGCCACTCCTGACACCGTCAGCAGCGTCAGCACGATCTTGCGGAAGGCGGCTTCGCTGATGCCGAGGTAAAGCCGGGTGCCCAGCAGCGTGGGCACCAGCATCGCCGGCG
Source organism: Cupriavidus alkaliphilus (assembly GCF_900094595.1). GTDB lineage: Bacteria > Pseudomonadota > Gammaproteobacteria > Burkholderiales > Burkholderiaceae > Cupriavidus > Cupriavidus alkaliphilus. Next base: position 41,142 of record NZ_FMAD01000006.1, read on the forward strand.
CCACCACCAGGAACATGGGCAGCATCTCGCGCGTGACAATGCCCTTGCCGACATAGGCGGCCATGGTCATGGCCAGGGTGGCGAGGTTGAAGTTCTGGATCACGGCGCGCTGCTCGTCCTTGTCGAATCCGCGCAGCGTGCACCACAGCGTGGGGATCACGCCGGTAAAGCCGCCGATCCCGCCCATCACGCCGCCGGCGGCGCCGGCCACGCCGTCAGCCACGCGCCCGCCCACGCCGATATGCGGCAGCCGGCGCGCCATCAGCATCACCGGGCACCATAGCGTCAGGAACGCGCCCAGCACCGCCTTGAACCACTGCGCGTCGAGCAGCGGCAGCACCGCCACGCCCAGCGGGATGCCAGCCACGCCGCCGGCGACGAAGGGCCACAGGCGCCGCCACGACAGCCCGCGACGCACCGACGCGGCGGCCAGCAGCTGGCCGGTGAGCGCGCCGAACACCGTCATCGCCGCGGCCAGCCGCGGTTCGATGGCCCAGGCCCAGAACGACATTGCCACCATGCCGAAGGCAAATCCGGAAAGGCCCTGGACGAAGCCGGCCACGGCGGCACCGGCAATGACGATCAGCAAGGTGGAATCGAAGGACACAGGGAAGGACGCGAGAGGCGGACGATGCAGGGCGCATAACTATGCACTTCCCTGCCCCGGTTGTCAGCCTTCATCCCTGCTGCAATGCGCCAAGCTGATACGGTATTTTTCCGCGGAGTTGATTCTGTTTCGCCGCGCGAGGCTCCGCTACGATTTGCCCATCAGCAATGGCCTGCGCGGCGCGACCAGCGCTCCCGCGCGCTCGCAGGTGCGGCGATTTGTCGCCGGGCCGCCGGCGCGGGCGACGCTGCCCTTGGCGGCCCGCGCGGCGTACACTACGCTTACCGCACGCGCCTGCGCCCCCGCGCCCCCGGCGCGCTTCTGCCTGCGTGTAGGACCTGTCCCGGCTTTTTGGGCGGGCCGCACCCGACCAAGGCACGCGCCAGGCCAGCGCCACGGAGAACACGACATGTTTGGTTTGACCGCGCTCGACCTCGCCCGCATCCAGTTTGGCTTCACCATTTCCTTCCACATCGTCTTTCCCGCCATCACCATTGGCCTGGCCGCCTACCTGGCGGTGCTGGAAGGCTGCTGGCTGCGCACGCAACGGCCGCTGTACCGCGACCTCTACCACTTCTGGTCCAAGATCTTTGCCGTCAACTTCGGCATGGGGGTGGTGTCGGGGCTGGTGATGGCCTACCAGTTCGGCACTAACTGGAGCTTCTTCTCGGAGTTTGCCGGCAGCATCACCGGGCCGCTGCTGACCTACGAGGTGCTGACCGCCTTCTTCCTGGAAGCGGGCTTCCTGGGCGTGATGCTGTTCGGCTGGAACCGCGTCGGCCCGGGGCTGCATTTCTTTTCAACGGTGATGGTCGCGCTGGGCACGCTGATCTCCGCGACGTGGATCCTGGCCTCGAACAGCTGGATGCAGACGCCGGCGGGCTTCGAGATCATCGATGGCCGCGTGGTGCCCACCAACTGGTTCGAGGTCATTTTCAATCCGTCGTTCCCGTACCGCCTGGCGCATATGAGCGTGGCGGCGTTCCTGGCTACGGCGCTGTTTGTCGGCGCGTCCGCGGCCTGGCACCTGCTGCGCGGGCGGGACAACCCCGCCATCCGCAAGATGCTGTCGATGGCGATGTGGATGCTGTTGATCGTCGCGCCGATCCAGGCGGTGATCGGCGACTTCCATGGCCTCAATACACTCAAGCACCAGCCCGCCAAGATCGCCGCGCTGGAGGGGCATTGGGAAAACAAGGGCAACGAGGCCCTGCCGCTGCTGCTGTTCGGCTGGCCCGACATGGAGCGCGAGGAAACCCGCTTCGCGGTCGAAGTGCCGCACCTGGGCAGCCTGATCCTGACCCACAGCTGGGACGGGCAGATCCAGGGCCTGAAGGAGTTTGCGCCGGAGGACCGGCCCAATGCGACGATCCTGTTCTGGTCGTTCCGGGTGATGGTGGGCCTGGGGCTGCTGATGATCCTGCTGGGCGTGTGGAGCCTGATATTGCGGCGCCGCGACCGGATCTATCGCGTCCGTCCGTTCCTGCATATGGCCTTGTGGATGGGACCCGCGGGCGTGATTGCGATCCTGGCTGGGTGGTACACCACCGAGATCGGCCGCCAGCCGTGGGTGGTGTACGGGCTGCAGCGCACCGCGGACGCGGTGTCGCCGCACGGCGTGCCGGAACTGGCGACGACGCTGGCGATCTTCGTGGTGGCGTATTGCTTCGTGTTCGGCGTCGGCATCGCCTACATGATGCGGCTGGTGCGCAAGGGCCCGCTGCTGGAAGAGCCCAAGCCGCATGGCGGCCCGGGCCGCGAGCACACGCCGGCGCGGCCCCTGTCGGCCGTGGACGACGATGAAGTGCTCGCCCCCACCCCCACCGCACGCACCCGGAGCTGACACCATGGGCATCGATCTCTCGCTTCTCTGGATCGTCATCATCTTCTTCGGCGTGATGATGTACGTGGTGATGGACGGCTTCGACCTGGGCATCGGCATGCTGTACCCGTTCGTGCCCGACCGGCATGACCGCGACGTGATGATGAATACCGTCGCACCGGTCTGGGACGGCAACGAGACCTGGCTGGTGCTGGGCGGCGCCGGGCTTCTGGCGGCGTTCCCGCTGGCGTATTCGGTGGTGCTGAGCGCGCTCTACCTGCCGCTGATGCTGATGCTGCTGGGCCTGATTTTCCGCGGCGTGGCGTTCGAGTTCCGCTTCAAGGCCAATGACCGCGAACGCCCGGTGTGGGACGCCGCCTTTATCCTCGGCTCGGCCACGGCGACCTTCTTCCAGGGCGTGGCGCTCGGCGCCTATATCGACGGCATCAAGCTCGAAGGCCACCGTTTTGCCGGCGGCCCGCTCGACTGGCTGGCGCCGTTCCCGCTGTTCTGCGGCGTGGGGCTGATCGTGGCCTACGCCGTGCTGGGCAGCACCTGGCTGATCATGAAGACCGAGGGCGACCTGCAGCAGCGCATGATCCGCCTGACCGGCACGCTGGCATGGCTGCTGCTGGCGGTGATCGCCGTGATCAGCCTGTGGACGCCGCTGACCCATCCCGAGATTGCGGATCGCTGGTTCAGCCTGCCCAACCTGTTCTGGTTCTCGCCGGTGCCGATCCTGGTGGCGCTGTGCATGTTCATGCTGATGCGCGCGCTGCGCCGCGAGCCCGATATCTCGCCCTTCCTGTATGCGCTGGGGCTGGTGTTCCTGGGCTACAGCGGCCTGGCGATCAGCGTCTGGCCCAATATCATCCCGCCCGGGATCTCGATCTGGGAAGCCGCGGGACCGCCGCAAAGCCAGGGCTTTGCGCTGGTGGGAGCGCTCTTCATCGTGCCCTTCATCCTGATGTACACGGTGTGGGCCTACTACGTGTTCCGCGGCAAGGTCCGCCACGGCGAGGGCTATCACTGATGAGCGCGCCGCATACCGAAAGCGGCACCCGCACCGGCACCTGGCTGCGCCGCGTCGGCTGGCTGGTGCTGATCTGGGCCGCGAGCGTGGCGGCGCTAGGCGTGGCCGCGTGGGTGCTGCGGCTGATCATGCGGGGCGTGGGCTTCCACAGCTGACGCCCCGCGCACCGGTGCGTGGGCCTCAGAGCTGGACCGAGGCCTCGCCCACACCATCGAACGCCACCGTCACCAGGTCGCCCGCTGACGCATCGAGGATGCCGACCCAGGTGCCAGTGGTGACCACCGTGCCGGCTTCGACGCACACCCCGTCGCGCGTGGCATGGCGCAGCCACGCAACCAGTCCATAGGCCGGATCGCCCAGCGCGTGGGTGCCGCGGCGCTCGAAAGTCTGCGCGCCGATCTGCACCACGCAGCGCTGGCTGGCCCAGTCGCGCGCGGCATAGTCGCGCCACGCCCCCAGTACCAATGCGCCATGCGCCTGCAGATCCGCCAGCTTCAGCAAGGCGGGTGCCTGCACGTACTGCTGCCAGCGCGAATCGACGATCTCGATGGACACCGCCATCGCCTCGACCAGTGCCGCTGCGTCGGCATAGTCAAGGCTGGCCGCTTGCGCCGCGTCCACGCCCTGCCCCAGCCGCAGCGCGATCTCCGCCTCGATGCCGCGCCATGTAAAGGGCCAGTCGCCGGCATGCGCCGGGCTGTTCCAGACCCCGGCCGCCGGCAGACGCGCATGGGTCAGCGTGGCGTCGCGCGAGGGCCCGCCAGATTTCCAGTACGCGGCGCCGGGCTCTTGCCAGCCCAGCGACTGCGCGACGATGCCTTGCACCGCGTAGGCCTGCCCGGCGTTGTCGAGCGCCGTGGCGAATGCTTGCGCATCGGCGCAGCGGTGTTCGCGCCGCGCGCTGAGCAGGGCCTGGGCGACGCGGTCGATATCGGTGGTTGTCATGACTCGGGTGATTCCTTGTGGATCAAGAATATTGCCTGGCAAGCCGCGCCCGCACGCTGGCGGGCGCACCCAGGCTTCAGGAAGCGCTGGCGTTGGCCGTTTCGCCGCGGACCTCGCGCTGGCCTTCGGCGTCATCGTCGGTCTCGCCCATGGCGCGGCCGAAGGTCTCGGGCGCAAACTGCACGGCCAGCGCAAAGACGCCATACATGGCCGCCAGCATGCTGAACATGCCGCCGACGCCGTAGGTCTCGAACACGCGCCCGCTGACCAGCGGCGTCAGCGCCCCCGCCAGCGTGCCAAGCGCCAGGATCAGCGAGGTGCCGAAGGCGCGCACATGGGTAGGATACTGTTCCGGCGCAAAGATCCAGATCGAGGTATTCAGCAACACCACGCAGAACGTAAAGGCCGCGCCGAACAACAGCACCAGCGCAACGTTATACGTCAGGAAGCCGAAGCACAGCCCCGCTGCGCAGGCCAGGCCCGCGCCGACGGTCAGCACCCGCTTGCGCGGGATGTGATAACCGCAGTACGACGCCGCCAGCGCGCCGAACAGGCTGCCGCTCTGCATCACCATGGTGAAGAGAAAGCTCTTGGAGATGGTATAGCCCTGCGCCATCAGGATGGTCGGCATCAGCGTCAGCACCGAGATCTGCGCCCCGTAGGTCATCGCCACCGCAATGCCCAGCGCGATGGTGCGCCGTCCCAGCCGGCCCTTGAAGATATCGCTCAGCCGCACTTTGGCGCGCGGTGCCTCGTCCTGCACCGCCCCCTTGATATAGGGCGTGGGCTCGCCCTCGAGCTTGCCCAGCCGCCCCGATGCCAGCACCGACAGCACGCGGTTGGCCTCGTCCACGCGGCCCTTGGACAGCAGGAAGCGCGGCGTCTCCGGGATAAAGCGCCGATAGAAGATGACGAAGAACGCCGGCAGCACCAGGCAGGCAAAGAGCCAGCGCCAGCTGTCCGGTCCCGGGAACATGGCGAAGACCGCCAGGCCGAACGCCGGCGCCAGCATATTGCCGAGGCCGCCGCTGCCGACGCTGACCAGGCCCACCGCCGTGCCGCGGAAGCGGGTCGAGCACAGCTCCGCCAGCATGGTCACGGCGATCGAGATCTCGCCGCCCAGGCCGATGCCGACGATAAAGCGGCCCGCCGCCAGCACCCAGTAATTCGGCGCCAGCGCGCAGATGATGGCGCCCAGCGTGAACAGCAGCAGGTTGGCGCTCAGCATCGCGCGCCGGCCGTAGCGGTCGGCGATATAGCCCGAGCCGATGCGCCCGAGCGCGGCGGCGCTGAACGTCAGCGTGTTGAGAAAGCCGATTTCCGCCACCGAAATCCCCCACTGCTCGCGCAGCATGGGACCGATCAGGCCGACGGCGTTCTGCTCGAACACATCGAACATCACGCCCAGCATGATCATGAAGATGATCTTCTTGTGCGAGGCGGTCACCCCGATGCCGTCCATGGCCCGGTCCAGCTCCTGCTGCTGGGGGGAATTCGGCGATTGAACTACAGTTTCTGCGCCCATCTTTGTCTCCTCCTCGTCTAGAGGTCGCCGCGGTGTGTCCGCGAGCGGGGTGCCGCCGTGAGCGGCGGGCATTTGTCGAGCAGCGATAAAACTTCGTTCCGGCGCGCCGTTACTCCAGGGCGGGCGTCGAGTGCGGCGGCCGCCGCGCGAGCAAGGCCTGCTCGGCCGCGAACGCCAGGCGCAGCAGCACCGGCTCCGTGAAGGGCAGGCCGAAGAATTCCAGCCCCACCGGCACGCCTTGCGGCGCATTGCGCTCCGGCGCGGAAAACCCGGCCGGGATGACGATGGCGGGGAAGCCGGTGGCCGACGCGAGCACGCCGTTGCGCTCGGCCTGGATCTCGCCGACCGGCACCACCAGCCGCCGCTGGTGCGGAAACACCAGCGCGTCAAGGCGATGCCGCGCCATCAGGTCCCGCAGCCATTGGCGCAGGGTGTGCTGGCGCTGCATGCGCTCGCGGTATTCGGCCTGCTGGTCGTTCAGCGTGACCGCGGTGGCCAGCGTTCCGGCCACGCTGGGATGCACGCCGCCCGCGGCGATGACGTCTTGCATGGACCGCACCGGCACGCCGGGGGGCAACTGCGACAGGTAGGCGTCGAGATCGCGCGCCATCTCGTAGTGGTGCACCAGCGTGGAAGCCAGCAGTTCGTCGGGGCTGATCGCGTCTTCGATGTCGACCAGCCCGGCGCCCTGCGCGGCGATGACGGCCAGCGCCTGCTGCATCACGGCGTTGACCGGTCGATGCAGGTCCTGGGCGCCGAAGAAACTGCGCAGCACGCCGATGCGCGCGCCCCTGAGTCCGTCGCGGTCGAGGCTCGCCGCATAGCTCGCCGGGACATGGCCGGCAGCTTCGCTGGTGACCGGATCGGCTGGGTCATAACCGGCGATGACATCGAGCATCAGCGCGGTATCGGCAACGGTGCGCGTGATCGGGCCGATGGTGTCCTGTGTCAGCCCGCACGGGACCAGTCCGGCCCGGCTGATCAGTCCCATGGTGGGGCGCAACCCGACCAGGCAGTTGGCAGAGGCTGGCGAGCGGATCGAATTGACGCCGTCGGTGCCGATCCCGAGCACGCCGAAGCTCGCGGCGATGCCGGCGGCGGTGCCGCCGCTGGACCCGCCCGGCGTGCGCGCCAGGTCATAGGGATTCAGCGTCTGGCCGCCCAGCGTGCTGACGGTCTCGCCACCGGACGCAAGCTCGTGCAGGTTGGTCTTGGCCAGCACCACCGCCCCCGCCTCGCGCAGCCTGCGGATGACGAAGGCATCGTTGCTGGACTGGTTGCCGCGCAGGCATTCGGCGCCCGCCGTGGTGGCCATGCCGGCGCATTCGATGTTGTCCTTGACCAGCACCGGGACGCCCTGCAGCGGCGCCAGCGCCTGCGAGGGATTGCGCGCAGCGACGGCGTCGATGCGGTCCGCTTCTTCCAGCGCCTGCGGATGGACCTGAAGGATGCTGCGCAGCGCTGGGCCGCGCTGGTCATAGGCGGCGATGCGGTCCAGGCAGCGGCTGGCCAGTTGGCGCGCCGTCAGCGTGCCGTCCCGCATCGCGGCATGCGCGCCGGCAACGGTGGCTTCCACCACGCTGAACGGCGCGTGCTGGCCCGGGCCGTGCGGCACCGGTTGGTACGAGGTTTTCATGAGGGGATTTCCATGCGCCGGCACGGGCGCGTAGGGTTGGTGGGAGTGCGGCGGGGCCGCGGCAAGTGGCCGCGGCCTCGCCTTGCCCGGCTATCGGTTGACCAGCCTGGCGGGGATGGTCCAGATCGCGAAGGCGCCGAGGACCAGCATGCCGGCGATCATGTAGTAGGCGCTGTTGCCGCTCTGGGTCACGTCGCGCAGGTAGCCGATCATGTAGCCGCTGGTGAACCCGGCCAGGTTGCCGATCGAATTGCTCATGGCGATGGCCGTGGCCGCCGCCGCGCCGCTGAGGAATGCCGTCGGCAGGGACCAGAACAGCGGTGTGCAGGTCAGGATGCCGGCGGCGGCGATCGACAGGAACACCAGCGACAGCGCGGTGTTGTGCATCACCCATGGCAGCGCCAGGAAGCCGATCGCGCCCATCATGCAAGGGATGATCAGGTGCCAGCGCCGTTCGCGGTGCTTGTCGGCGCTACGGCCGAAGAAATACATCGCGACAATGGCGGCCATGTATGGAATCGCGCTCAGCAGGCCGATATTGAGCGGGTCGCTGACGCCGGTCGACTTGATGAAGGTCGGCAGCCACAGCGTGATGCCGTACTGGCCCGTGACATAGCAGAAGCAGATCAGGCTGATCAGCCAGACGCGCGGATCGGTGAACACCTTGCCGACGCGGGCCTGCGGGTCCGCCGCCTTGACGTCCTCCGCCTTGGCCTGCTCGAGCACGCGCTTCTCGTCGCTGGTGAGCCACTTGGCCTTGGCGATGGAGTTGTCGAGGTAGTAGAAGCAGAAGGCACCCAGCAGCACCGCCGGCACCGCCTCGATGATGAACATCCATTGCCAGCCGCCCCACCCTCCGACGCCGGCCATGCTGCCCATCAGGAAGCCGGACAGCGGATTGCCGATGATGCCGGACAGCGGCGAGCCCATGCAATAGATGGCCATGATCTTGGCGCGCCGGTGCGACGGATACCAGCACGACAGGTAGTACACGATGCCGGGCGTAAAGCCCGCCTCCGCCAGGCCCAGCAGGAAGCGCAGCGTGTAGAACTGGGCTGGCGTCTCCACGAAGGCAAAGCCCGCGGACAGTATCCCCCACGTGATCATGATCCGGCCGATCCATACCTTGGCGCCGAACTTGTGCAATGCCAGGTTGCTCGGCACTTCGAACAGGAAGTAGCCGATAAAGAAAATCCCGGCGCCCAGCCCATAGACGGTTTCGCTGAAGCCCAGTTGCTGCGACATCTGTAGCTTGGCAAAACCTACGTTGACGCGGTCGAGATAGGCGATCAGGAAGCAGACCATCAGGAATGGCACCAGCCTCCAGCTCACCTTGCGATAGGTCGCATCCTCGAACGTCCTGATCTTTGTTCCCGCCTGCAGGGTCGTATCCACAGCGTCTCCTCTGTATTTTTGTCAGGTACGGCAGTGCTGCGCTGATCCGTTGCGATCAGTTTCCGGCCAGGGCGGCGCACGCGCCTGCCCCGGTGCCGGATGGAAAGGGCTGCGTCAGGCGGCAGCCTTGAGCGACAGCGGCACGGTATGCGCGGCGAGATAGTCCATGGCGGCAACGGTGCCGCTGGCGGCGACCGGCACGCCCGAGATCTTCAGCCCCATCTCGCAGCCCGCCAGCGTGGCCATCAGCGTGAGGTCGTTGCAGTCGCCCAGATGGCCGATGCGGAACATGCGGCCCCTGACCTTGCCCAGGCCGGCACCCAGCGACATGTTGAAGCGCTCGTAGATATGCCGGCGCACCACGTCCGCGTCGACGCCGTCGGGCATCATCACGCCGGTCAGCACCGGGCTGTACACCGCCGGATCCGCGCACTGGATCTCCAGGCCCCAGGCCCTGACCGCGCGGCGGCAGGCCTCGGCCAGGCGCTGGTGGCGGGCAAAGACGTTGTCCAGCCCTTCCTCCAGGATCATGTCGAGCGCTTCCGACAGCCCGTACAGCAGGTTGGTGCTGGGGGTGTAGGGCCAGTAGCCGGTCCGGTTCATCTCGATGATTTCATTCCAGCCCCAGAAGCTGCGCGGCAGCCGGGCCGAGCGCGAGGCTTCGATGGCCTTGGGCGACACCGCGTTGAAGCTGATGCCCGGCGGCAGCATCAGGCCCTTCTGCGAGCCCGACACGGTCACGTCGACGCCCCACTCGTCGTGGCGATAGTCGGCGGAGGCCAGCCCGGAGATGGTGTCGACCAGCAGCAGCGCCGGGTGCCCCGCCGCATCGATGGCGCGGCGCACCGCGGCGATATCGGAGGTCACGCCGGTCGAGGTTTCGTTGTGCACCACGCATACGGCCTTGATGGCATGCGTGGCATCGGCGCGCAGGCGGGCCTCGATCATGTCGGCCTGCACCCCGTTGCGCCAGCCTTCGACGCCCGGCAGGCCGAGGAACTCAGGGCGGATGCCCAGGTTCTCGGCCATCTTCTTCCACAGCGTGGCGAAGTGGCCGGTTTCGAACATCAGCACGGTGTCGCCGGGGCTCAGCGTGTTCGACAAGGCGGCTTCCCACGCGCCGGTGCCCGAGGCGGGATAGATCACCACCGGGTGTTCGGTCTTGAAGATTTTCTTGATGCCGTCCAGCACCTTCAGGCCCAGCGCGCCGAATTCCGGGCCGCGATGGTCGATGGTCGGATAGCTGATGGCGCGCAGGATGCGGTCCGGCACCGGGCTGGGACCGGGGATTTGCAGGAAGTGGCGGCCGGCGGGATGAAAGTTGAGATTCAGCATGGAACTCCTCCGTTTGAGTTTTGAATGCAAAATACTCTATCAAAGGAGCGGCAAAAAAACAGGGGCAACCAGCGCCTTTTTAGCTAGCGTTTACCCGGCAAAACCCCGTGAAACTGGGGTTTACGATCAATCTGGCGTTCCTGTTAAGCGGCTGCTAAACTTGCATTCAATCTGTCCACCGGACGAATTGAATGCAAATCCAGACCGATTCCAACCCCGACCTGCCGCGCCAGCTGCCTCCGGTGGAACGCCAGCGCCTGCACGACACCGTGGTCACGCATCTGCGCACCCTGATCATCGAGGGCGCGCTGGAGCCGGGGCGCAAGCTCAACGAGCGCGAGTTGTCCGAGACCCTGGGCATCTCCCGCACGCCGCTGCGCGAAGCGCTGAAGGTGCTGGCGGCCGAAGGGCTGATCGAGATCTCGCCCAACCGCGGCGCCAGCGTCGCGCGCCTGTCCGCGACGGAAATCCGCGATACCTTCGAGCTGTTGAGCAACCTGGAGGCGTTTTCCGGCGAACTGGCGTGCGAGCGCATCACCGCCGTGGAGCTGGCCGAGCTCAAGGCCCTGCACTACGCGATGCTGGCATGCCGCGCCCACGAAGACCTGCCGGGCTATTACCGCCTGAACCACCAGATCCATGACCGCATCAACCTGGCGGCCCGCAATGCGGCGCTGCGCCAGACTTACCTGGCGGTGAACCGGCGGCTGCAGGCGCTGCGCTTTCGCTCCAACTACCGCAAGCCCAAATGGGACAGCGCCATCCACGACCATGAGGAGATGCTGGCGGCACTCGAAGCCCGCGACGGCAAGCGCATGGCCGAGATCCTGCGCCAGCACCTGCTCGACAAGCGCGACGCCGTGCTGTTGATGCAGGCGGGCGTGGGCGGCGAAGCCGGCGGCACGCCGCAGGCCTAGCCCGCGCTCGCCAGGTCCCCGCCTCAAGAATCCGAATAGCCCCATCAGCATTCTTTGCCCCGCTGTCACCACGGTGACAACCCCGCTTCTTACTCTGCGAGCGCATTGCGGCACACGCAATCCGCCGCGCGGCCATTGCCGCCGGCGCACAACAACGCAGATGAACAGGGGAATGAACGATGGCAGGGAACCTTGCACCGGGCTGGCTGGCGGGGATGGGGCGCGCGCGCGCGCTGGCCGGCACCGTCGCAATCATGCTGGCCGCGACGCTGGCAGGCTGCGGCGGCGGCGACGGCGCGCCGTCCGGCGCGCCCAACGATACCGACACCAGCAAGCCCGCGCCGGAGCCTGACCGCGCCAGCGGCCCGCGCGTGCTGCTGGTCGGCGTCGACGGCGCCACCTATGCACAGGTGCAAGGCGCGGTGCTGCGGCGCGAACTGCCCAACCTGGCCAGCCTGAACCTGGTGCCGACCGCCACCGGCGGCATGCCCGGCACCATCACCGCCCAGCCCCCGCTCGACGCACCCAGCTGGGCCACGGTGCTGACCGGCGCCTGGGCCAACCGCCATGGCATCGGCGACGACACCGGCAGCACCGCGCTGCGCGCGCCGACCGTGTTCCACTACCTGCGCGCAGCCGGCAAACCCGGCGGGCAGCAAGGCGCCGTGGTCAGTGCGCCGGCACTGCCGGTGCTGCTCAAGACGGACCAGGATGCAGGCGTGCTCGATACGCTGGTCGATTGCGCGGGCGTCGACCGTTGCGTCACGCAGAATGCCGTGCGCCAGGTGCAGTCCGGCTATGGCGTGGTGTTCGCGCAGTACAGCGCCCCGGCGCAGGCCGCGCAAGCCGGCGGCTTCGGCAACGGCGCCTATGCCGCCGCGCTCGGCGAGACCGACCAGGCGCTGGGCGAACTGCTGGCCGCCGTGGCCGCGCGCCGCCAGGCGCAGCCGGGCGAGGACTGGCTGGTGCTGGTCACCACCAGCCACGGCCTGGATGCCACCGGCGCCACCACCACGGTGCCGACGGTGGAGAACCGTACTGCGTTCCTCGCCACCAACAAAACCCTGAACGGCGCCCTGGCCCGGCCCGGCGCCGCGGCCCCCGACACTCCGGCGGACCTGTCCGCGCTGCCGACCGAGGCCGATATCGTCCCGACCGTGCTGGCCCACGCCGGTGTCGCGCTTGACCCCGCGGCAACGCGCCTCGACGGCTCCGCGCTGACCACCGCCACCGCCGGCGTGCGCGCCATCGGCGCCAGCATCGGCCAGTACAACGACGCCATCACGCTGACCTGGCAGAACCCGAGCCCGGCTTACGGCGTCACGCGCGTGCTGCGTGACGGCGTGCAGATCGCCGCGCTGGGACCCGAGGTACGGACCTTCACCGACAAGGCCTTCGACATGCCCACGGGCCTGTATCAGTTCAACTACACGCTGGTGCGCAACGACGTGCCGGTGTCGTACCTGGCGCAGATCCACTATGTCAAACCCGTGACGCTGATGCCGTCGCTGCTCACTGGCCTGGCGTCGTATTTCAGCCTGGACAGCAAGCCGTTCGCCGACGCGAAGAACGCGGCCACGCTGGGCCCGTGGGTGGCAAGCCTTGACGGCGGCACGCTCGGCGCCGACAACTTCGGCGGCCAGTCGCTGCAGCTGGACTCGCGCATCGACAGTTACCAGCTCAGGCACAACGCGGCCGATATCGCGCAAAGCCCGCAGTTCACCATCGGCCTCTGGTTCCGCACCGACTGCACCCAGGGCAACAGCACCGGCGAGCCGATCCTGTCGAACAAGAACTACATCTCGGGCGGCAATGCCGGCATTGCCATCGCCTTGTTCGGCAGCTGCGAGATCCGTTTCAACCTGGGCAGCGGCAGCGGCAAGCGCGACGACATCAATGGCATGAAGGTATCGGCCAACCAGTGGGCCTATCTGGCGCTGTCGGTCGACGCGGCGGCGAAGCGCTTCAGCGCCTACGTCATCGACCCGGTGCTCGGCCTGCAGAAGACCGAGAACAAGGCGATCGCCAATACCGACGTGACCCGACTCGCCGGCCTCGGCACCGGCTGGGGCGTCAACGACGACGCCACCCACAACTACGTCGGCAACAACCCCGGCGCGCTCAAGGGCGTGATGGGCCTGAACGACCTGGCAATGTGGACGCGCGTGCTGACGCTCGACGAGCTGAAGGCCATCACCGGCGCACGCCAGCCCCTGTCGACGCTGAATCCCTGAACCCGAGCATCCGGCGGCGCACCCGTTCCCCGGGGGAACGGGTGCCGGCCGGCCTTCACCCTCCCCGCACCCCGATCCCCCTGCAGGAGATTGACACCATGACCTTTCGACCTTCCACCCTGGCCCGGCCGCACTGGCTGGCCGCCTTGCTGCTGAGCGCGGCGCTCGCCGGCTGCGGCGGCGACTCTGGCGAGGGCGCCAGCGGCACTCCCTCCGCGGCGCCGACCACGCCCGGCGCGCCGGGCACCGGCGGCAACCCCGGCCAGGGGAACGGCAGCGACCGGCCTGGCGAGACCCCGGCGGTCAAGCCGCAGCTGCGCTGCGCGCCCTGAACCCGGCCCGGCCTGTCTACCCTCCCCGCAACCATCCGGCACCGAATCCCATGAACCCCCAAAGCAGACGCAACTTCCTCAAGCTCGCCGGCGGCAGCGCCGCCGCCACCGCCGCGCTGGCGGCCTTTCCGCCGTCGATCCGCCGCGCGCTGGCGATCCCGGCCAACAACGCCACCGGCACCATCCGCGATGTCGAGCACGTGGTCATCCTGATGCAGGAGAACCGCTCGTTCGACAACTACTTCGGCACCCTGCGCGGCGTGCGCGGCTTTGGCGACCGCTTCCCGATCCCGCTGGCGGGCGGCCTGAACGTCTGGCAGCAGACCTATACCAACGGCAGCACCACCCGCACCGTGCTGCCCTACCACCTCGACAGCAGCGCCGGCAATGCGCAGCGCGTCAGCGGCACCCCGCACTCGTATCCCGACGCGCAGAACGCCTGGGACCTGGGCCGCATGAACAAGTGGCCCACCTACAAGCAGACCCAGTCGATGGGCTTCTACACCGAGGCCGAACTGGATTTCCAGGTGGCGCTGGCCAATGCCTTCACGCTGTGCGACGCCTATCACTGCAGCTTCCATGGCGGCACCAACCCCAACCGCCTGTTCCACTGGACCGGCACCAACGATCCGGCCGGCGCCTTTGGCGGCCCGGTGATCGACAACAGCGGCGACTCGTTCACCGGCTCGGCCGCGCCCTACACCTGGAAGACCTACCCGGAGCGCCTGGAAACCGCCGGCGTGAGCTGGAAGGTCTACCAGAACATGCCGGACAACTTTACCGACAACCCACTCGCGGGCTTCAAGCAGTACCGCGATGCCAACGCCGCGCGCGGCAACCAGGCCAACGGCAGCCCCTATCCGCCGTACACCAGCGCCGACGACGCGGTCAGCCCGCTGCTCAAGGGCGTGTCCAACACCATGCCTGACGGCGGCTTCCTGCAGGCGCTGCGCGACGACGTCGCCGCCGGCAAGCTGCCGCAGGTGTCGTGGATCGTGGCGCCGGCCACGTACTCGGAGCACCCCGGGCCGTCCAGCCCGGTGCAGGGCGCCTGGTACACGCAGGAAGTGCTCGACGCACTGACCGCCAATCCCGCGGTCTGGAGCAAGACCGTGCTGCTGATCAACTTCGACGAGAACGACGGCTATTTCGACCACCTGCCGCCGCCGTGCGCGCCGGCCTATGACGGCGACACGCTGGCTGGCGCCACCACGCTCGACCCGGAACAGCTCAAGCCCGAATACCACGTCGACAAGCGTCCCTACGGCCCCGGCCCGCGCGTGCCGATGTACGTGGTCTCGCCCTGGAGCCGCGGCGGCTGGGTCAACTCGCAGGTGTTCGACCACACCTCCGTGCTGCGCTTCCTGGAAGCGCGCTTCGGCGTGGCCGAACCCAATATCAGCGGCTTCCGCCGCGCGGTAGCGGGCGACCTGATCTCCGCCTTCAACTTCGTCAGTCCCAACACCAACCCCCTGCCGCAACTGCCCAGCCGCGACAAGGCCAGCGCCGACGCCATCCGCACCGCGCAGGGCGTGCTGCCGCAGGTGCCGCTGCCGCCGGCCGGCAGCCAGCAGATGCCGCAGCAGGACCCCGGCACGCGCCCGTCGCGCGCCCTGCCCTATGAACTGCACGTCAGCGCGCGCGAAGACGCCCGCGACCAGCGCGCGGTGTGGCTGCTGTTCAGCAACACCGGCACGGCGGCGGCGGTGTTCCACGTCTACGACCGCCTGCACCTGGACCGCGTGCCGCGCCGCTATATGGTCGAGCCGGGCAAGGAGTTGCATGGCAGCTGGGACGTCTTTGCCAGCGACGGCGGCAAGTACGACCTGTGGGTGCTGGGCCCGAACGGCTTCCACCGCGCCTTCCGCGGCGACGTGGCGGCGGTGACCGCGGCAGGAGCCAGCGCGCCGGAGATCCGCGTCTGCTATGACATCGCCAACGCCGCGGTGTACGTGGACATGATCAATACCGGCAGCGCCCCCTGCACCTTCACCGTCCAGGCCAACGCCTACCGCACCGACGGCCCGTGGACCTACGAAGTGCCCGCCGGCATGCAGCTGCAGCAGCACTGGCCGGTGGCGCGCCAGGGCAACTGGTACGACTTCACCGTCACCACCGCGCAAGGCGGCTTTACGCGCCGCTTTGCCGGGCGCATCGAAACCGGCAAGGACGGCGTGTCCGACCCGGCGATGGGCGCGGCCGGCTGACGCAACCCGTCGACCCGGCGCCACGCCAGTCCCGCCCCGGCCGGTCCCAAGCGGACCGGCCCGGGCGGGCGTAGCCGTTTTGTCATATTGGGCCGCTAGACTGCGCGGTCGTCCGGCCCGGTCCGGACCCTTTCCCCAAAACTCCGCGCGGACGACCATGCTAGGCGACTTGCTGATGACCTTTTTCGAAGTGGCGCGCCAGGGCAGCATCACCATGGCGGCGCGGCAGTTGCGCGTGAGCCAGCCCACGGTCACGGGGCGCATCCGCCAGCTGGAGGAAACCTACGGCGTGGAGCTGTTCCATCGCCGCGCCAGCCGCGTCGACCTGAGCGATGTGGGCGTGGCCCTGATGCCGGTGGTCGAGCAACTGATGCAGCAGGAAGGCAATGCCGACTACCTGCTGCGCAACGCCGGCAACCTGCGCTTTGGCAACCTGCGCATCGGCGCGACCGGCCCGTACTACATCCTGCGCGCGGTGGCGGCGTTCCGGCAACGCTACCCGGCGATCGACGTGAGCCTGGATATCGGCAACTCGCAGCAGATGCTCGAAGCGCTGTTCGAATACCGCATCGACGCGGCGGTGTCCTCGCATCCGGTGGACGATGACCGTCTGGCCTGCATCCGGCTGGCGAGCGACCCGATGGTGCTGGTGGTCCATCCCGACCATGCGCTGGCACGGCTTGCGCAGATCGAGCTGCCGCAGTTGCACGGCTATCACCTGCTGGTGCGCGAGCACGGCTCGATGACACGCAAGACAATCGAAACCGCGCTGGCAGCATGCGGGCTAGAGCTGCCGCCGCAC
Source organism: Cupriavidus alkaliphilus (assembly GCF_900094595.1). Taxonomy (GTDB): domain Bacteria; phylum Pseudomonadota; class Gammaproteobacteria; order Burkholderiales; family Burkholderiaceae; genus Cupriavidus; species Cupriavidus alkaliphilus. The sequence goes on from NZ_FMAD01000006.1 coordinate 57,932, forward strand.
ACCGTAATCGGCAGCCGCGAGGCCATCTACGAGGCGATCCGCCAGGGCCTGGGCGCCAGCGTGGTGCCGCTGGGCGAGGTGCCGCGCGACCCGCTGCTGCGCGTGGTGCCGTTTGCGTCGGGGGCGCCGGTGCTGCACGAATACCTGTATTGCCTGCAGAGCCGGCGGCAGACCCGGCTGGTCGGCGCCTTCCTGGACTGCGTGGCGCTGGACGAGCCTGCCGCGGCCCAGGCCGCCTGACCCGACGTATGCTGGTGAAAACGACGGGGTATGCCGCGATGCAGGCGCCGATGCCGGCATCGGAAAACTTCGGTCCTTCATCACCGCGCGGTCACCGCGCCGCGCCAAGCTTGGCGGTTTCGCCTACGGAGCCCTCCCGCATGCCTGCCGCACCCCGCCTCGCCCTGTTCGACCTGGACCACACCCTGCTGCCGCTGGACAGCGAGTACGAATGGGCGCGCTACCTGGTCGCCGTCGGCGGCGCCGACGCGGCCGAGATCGACGCGCACAACGCGCGCTGGCTGGCCGCCTACCAGGCCGGGCGCCTCGACTTCGCCGCCCATGCGCGCTTTGCGCTGGGCCTGCTGGCACGCCATCCGCGCCAGCGCCTGACGCAATGGCGCGCGGACTTCATGCGCGACGTGATCGTGCCCGCGATCCCGCCCGCCACGCGCAACCTGCTGGCGCGCCATCTCGGCGCCGGCGACCTGTGCTGCATCGTGACCGCCACCTGCCGCTTCATCACCGAGCCGATCGCGCGCGAACTGGGCGTGCCGCACCTGCTGGCGGTGGAGGCCGAGCACGACGTGCACGGCGAATTCACCGGCGCGCTGGCCGGGGTGCCCGCCTATGGACCGGGCAAGGTGCTGCGCGTGCTGGCCTGGCTCGATACGCTCGGCCTTGCGCACGCGGAACTGGCGCACGCCACGTTCTACAGCGACTCGCGCAACGACCTGCCACTGCTGGAAAGCGTCGGCCACCCCGTCGCCGTCAATCCCGACCCGACCCTGCGCGACGCAGCCGGGGCGCGCGGCTGGCCGGTCATGCAGCTGTTCGCGGCGGCAGGCGTGCCGGCCGCCTGACCCATGCACCCGCGCGCCGACTTCCCGGAATATGACCAGTTGCTGACCTTGCTGGATGCCGGCAGCCACGTGCTCGATACCCAGGTGGTGTGCGAGACCACCGTCCAAGGCCACCGCTTCGGCGTGCATGTCGCCACGCTCGGCAGCCGCGACCCGGGTGCGCCGGCCATCGGCATCTTCGGCGGCATTCACGGGCTGGAGCGCATCGGCACCCAACTGGTGCTGGATTATCTGCGCTCGGTGCTGTCCCGCCTGGCCTGGGACGAACTGCTGCACCGCGAGCTGCAATCGGTGCGGCTGGTGTTCATGCCCATCGTCAATCCCGGCGGCATGTGGGCCGGCACGCGCGCCAACCCCAACGGCGTCGACCTGATGCGCAACGGCCCGCAGGATGCCGACGCGCGCGTACCCTTCCTGGCCGGCGGCCAGCGCCTCGGCGCCTGGCTGCCGTGGTACCGCGGCGCGGCCGGCGCGCCGATGGAGATCGAAAGCAGCGCCCTGCTGCGCGTGGTCCGGCAGGAACTGCTGCCGCGTCCGCTCAGCTTTGCGGTGGACTGCCATTCCGGCTACGGCTGGCGCGACAGCATCTGGTTCCCGTACGCGCGCACGCGCCGGCCGATGCCGCACCTGGCCGAGATGTACCTGCTCAAGACCTTGTTCGAGCAGGCCCACCCGCACCATGGCTATACCTTCGAGCCGCAGAGCCACCAGTACCTGCTGCACGGCGACCTGTGGGACCATGCCTATGACCTGGCCCCGCGCGGCAACCTGTTCCTGCCGATGACGCTGGAGCTGGGCTCGTGGCTGTGGATCAAGAAAAACCCGCGCCAGCTGTTCTCGCGCGAGGGCATCTTCAACCCGATCAAGGCGCACCGCACCGCGCGCGTGCTGCGCCGGCACGTCAGCCTGTTCGACTTTCTCGGCCGTATCGCCTTTGCGTCGGACCGCTGGCTGCCCCGCGGCGCGCAGCGCGACGAACTGCTGCAGCAGGCGCGCGCGCACTGGCACACGGAGCCGCCATGAGCCGATGGGTGTTCTTGCGGGGACTGACGCGCGAATCGCGCCACTGGGGAACGCTGCCGGCGCGCTGGGAGGCAGCCGGGCTGGGACGCCCGCTGTTGCCTGACCTGCCCGGCAATGGCGCGCTGTCGGCACAGCCAGCGCCGTGGAGCGTGCGCGACATGGTGACGGCGGTGCGGCGCCAGCTGACCGCCGCCGGCGTGCCGGGACCGTATCGCGTGCTGGCCATGTCGCTTGGGGCGATGGCCGCGACCGAGTGGGCCAGTACGCATCCGGAAGAAGTGAGCGGCCTGGTGCTGGTCAACACCAGCATGCGACCCTTCTGCACGCCGGCGCAACGCCTGCGTCCGCGCAACTGGGGCAGCCTGCTGCGCGTGGCGCAGCGCTGGCGCGATCGCGCGTATTGCGAGCGGACCATCCACGCCATCACCTGCGCGCGCACCGACACGCTCGCCAGCGACCTTGCGCAGTGGCAGGCCATCGCGGCGGACGCACCGGTCAGCCGGCAGGCCGCGCTGGCGCAATTGCTGGCCGCCGCGCGCTACCGGGCGCCGGCCGAGCCGCCGCGCTGCCCGGTATTGCTGCTGGCCTCGGCGGCGGACCGGCTGGTCAACCCGGCCTGTTCGGCGCGCATCGCGCAGGCCTGGGACGTGCCCTTGCTGACGCACCACTGGGCCGGCCATGACCTGCCGCACGACGACCCGCAATGGGTATGCGATGCGGTCGCACGCGCCGGATCACGCTTCGGCTAGCGCCTCTTCTACCGGCATGGCGCTGACCAGCAGCGCTGCCGCGGCATCGACGCGCTCCCACGTACCGAACAGCCGCGCGCTGATCAGACCATTCTGCAGCGCACCGAATATCACCTGCGCCAGCTGTTGCGGCGGCAGCGAAAACGGCGCCGCGCCCCGGGCGCCGGCCTGCTCGAGCAGGCGCGCCAGCCATTGCTCGTTAAGGCGGGTGAAGTCCTGCATCGCGGCGCGCACGGTGTCAGGCATGGCCAGCACATCGGCCGACAGCATGCCGACCACGCAGGCCTGGTCGGTGCAGGCGCCGTCGCGCAGTGGCTGCAGGTATTGCCGCGCCTGCTCGGCGCACGGCAGGCTGGTATCGATGGCTTGCAGCCGCGCCCGCTTGCGCGCGCTGTATTCGCGCACCGCCTCGAGCACCAGGTCGTCCTTGGACGGGAAGTAATAGTGGATGCTCGAGGTCTTGACGCCGACCAGTTCGGCCAGGTCGCGGTAGCTGAAGCCGTTGAAGCCCCTGCGGCGGATCAGCACCAGCGCGTGTTCGACCAGTTGCTCGCGTACGGTTGGGGTATTCATGGCATCGACTCCTCGGCTTGCCGCCGGACCATTCAGGCCGGCAGCGTTTGTGCGATCAGCGTGATGAGGGACCCGCTTGCAAGGCAAAGTCCAACCCATCCGCCCAGGATCAGCGCAGTGTCACGCCAACGCATGATCGACTCCTGAAGCAGGGCCGCACCGTGGCGGCCCTGTGGTTTTCGGTGGCCGGCGCCAGGCCGGCCGGCTCTCAGGCGATGGCGCCGTCGGTGTAGGGATCGACCTTGCCAACGCGCGCACCGTCGGTGTACGGGTCGAAGCTGCGGGCCGGTTCGGCCGACACACCGCTGCGGTCCAGACCGGCTACCGTGCGGGCGCCGTCGGTGTACGGATCAGCCTTGCCGACGCGCGCACCGTCGGTGTACGGGTCGAAGCTGCGGGCCGGTTCGGCCGACACGCCGCTGCGATCCAGGCCGGCTACCGTGCGGGCGCCGTCGGTGTACGGATCAGCCTTGCCGACGCGGGCACCATCGGTGAACGGATCGACCTTGCCGCTGCGGTAGTTGTAGCCGTAGCTGTCGGCCGGCACCGTGGCTGCGAGCGTCCGCGCGCCGTCGGTGTACGGGTCAGGCTTGCCGACGCGTGCGCCTTCGGTGAACGGGTCGAACTTGCCGCTGCGCGCGCCTTCCGTGAACGGGTCGAACTTGCCGGTGCGGGCACCGTCGGTGAAGGCATCGGCGTTGCCGACGCGATAGCTGTAGCCGTACTTGTCGCCAGCGTTGGCGTTCACGCTGGCGGCCTGCGCGACACCGCCTGCGAGCGCGGCGGCAAGGGTGGCGGCGGTGATCAGGGTCTTGGCGGTCTTGGTCATGATGGGCTCCTGGGTGCGATGGTTCGGTATCGCGTCAATTCGGTATCAGTGGCTGTTGCAGTCTTTCTTCCGATTCCGCATCTATCAGTAGATAGATAACCGGTCTCAAAAAAATGACCGCTTCCGGTCGTGCAATGGGACCGCCGTGTGCCGCCTGGTCTTGCTTGTTGGTGGCGGTGCAGCGCTTCCATGGACTGGATACTATCTACTGCTAGGTAGAGAGTCAAGGAAAAACGTTTCTATGGGTGCGATAGTCATTCCCGATGAAGCGTTAAGTTCTTGTTTTTGAACCAGCTTTCTGGATCGGCGTGGCCATGCCGCAGGCAAATAAAAAAACCGCCATGCGGCTTGCGCCACACGGCGGCTTCAGACGCGCCACTGATATCGCGCGCAAATTCAACCGGATACGGCCGCCATCAGGGTGTCGGCGGCGGCTTCAACACGGTCCGACGTGCCGAACAGGCGTGCCGCGATCAGCCCGCTCTGCAGCGAGCCGAATACCACCTGTGCCAGCCGCGCCGGCGGTACCGGGAACGGCGTGCTGCGATAGGGCTGGGCCCGCTCCAGCAGCCCGGCCAGCCATTGCTCGTTCAGCAGGAAGAAGCCCTGCAGCATCTTGTGCACGGATTCTGGCAGGCACAGCGTCTCGGTCGACAGCATGCCGCACAGGCAGATCTGGTCCGAGCCGCAGCTCGCGCGGAATGGCGCGAGGTAGATGGCAGCCTGCTCGGTGACCGGCAGGCTGGTGTCGATGGCGTTGATGCGTTCGGCCAGGCGGGCGCTGTATTCCTTCACCGCTTCCTGGACCAGGTCTTCCTTGGTCGGAAAGTAATAGTGGATGCTGGAGGTCTTCACGCCCACGAGCTCCGCAAGGTCGCGGTAGCTGAAGCCGTTGAAGCCGCGCCGGCGGATCAGGATCAGGGTGTGCTCGAGCAATTGCTCGCGTACGGATTGGGTCTTCATGCAAGCAGTTTATCTACGCGAAGATAGACGCTCAAGTTGAAATGCCCCGGGGCTGGGGTAATTCCCTAGCCTCGGGGCACTGTGCACTACATGGGCGTTAGCCAGGCAGGACCTGCGCGGCGAAGGTAATCATCGAGCCACTCGTCACGCAAAGTACCAGCCATCCGCCAACTAACAGGATGCTGTCACGCAAACTCATGATGGACTCCATCGGACGGCGGCCACGGGCCGCCATCGTAAGTTGTGGGCCGCCGGCCGGTGCCGGCAGCAATCAGGCCAGGGCGCCGTCGGTATAGGGGTCAGCCTTGCCGACGCGCGCACCGTCCGTGTACGGGTCGAAGCTGCGGGCCGGCTCGGACGAGACGCCGGTGCGGTCCAGGCCCGCCACGGTGCGGAAGCCATCGGTGTACGGGTCGGTCTTGCCGACGCGTGCGCCTTCGGTGAACGGATCGAACTTGCCGCTGCGCGCGCCTTCCGTGAACGGGTCGAACTTGCCGGTGCGGGCACCGTCGGTAAAGGCATCGGCGTTGCCGACGCGGTAGCTGTAGCCGTACTTGTCGCCGGCGTTGTCCTGCACGCTGGCGGCCTGCGCCACACCGCCGACGAGCGCGGCGGCAAGGGTGGCGGCGGTAATCAGGGTCTTGGCGGTCTTGGTCATGATGGGCTCCTGGGTGCGATGGTTCGGGATCGCGTCAAATTCGATGTCGGTGGCTATTCGGCGGGTCGCTTTTCAGTCTCGCATCTACTAGTAGATAGATTGCCGGGCCTGAAAAAATGACCGCTCAGGTCATGCAATGGAATCGCCACATTTCCGTGCCTTCTTGCTTTCGTTGGCAGTGCAGCGGTGCCATGGACTGAATGCTATCTACTGATAGGTAGATAGTCAAGGAAAAAGATTTCTATCGAAGCGATAGCCGCCCCGCGCTAGCCATGGAAAAGCGCTTCGGAATGAACAATTCTTCACTTGCAGGGCCTGGGCTGCTAGCCTGAAGAAGATGAATCCTGACCCCCGCCCTCCTTCTCAAAGCGCGCGTCACCGCTGGCTGGCTGCGGCGGCAGGCTTAGCCGTGGCGGCCGGGGTCGCGCGACATCTACTGTTTCGTGCGCTGGAGCGCAAAGCCTTTGTCACGCCAACGGATGAGACAAGCCGCGCGGAACCACCCGACAATTCCGCCCCTAAGGTGCGGCACGCCACCTTCGCCAGCGGCGACCGCATCCTGCACGCGGCCTTCATGCCGGTGGCAGACCCCGAAGCCCCGGCCCTGATGGTGTGCCATGGCGACAACGAATGCCTGCCGGACTGGGCACCGGTGCAGGCGATGCTGGCCGATGCGGGCATCGCCTCGTACGTGTTCGATTACAGCGGCTATGGGCGCAGCACCGGACGGCCAAGCGTGCGTCGGCTGCGGCAGGATGCACGGGTTGCCTATGGGCAGTTCATCGCCGCCACGCCGCAATCGAAACGGCGCGTGGTGCTGGGACATTCGCTGGGCTCAGGCATCCTGCTCGATGTGGCGCGGCGTTTCGAGCCGCAGCCGGATGGCTATGTGATAGCCGCGGGCTTCAGCTCGGCGCGGCTGGCCGCGGTGCAGACCGGGCGCATCCCCGCATGGGCCGCGTGGCTGCTGCCCGATCCGTGGAACAACGCAGCGCGCGCGAGCAAGCTGGAACGGCCGCTGCTGGTAGTGCACAGCCGTGACGACGTGGTCATCGTGCCGCCCCACGCGGAACGCGTGGCAAGCGCTGCCAGGCATCTGCATGCGCTGGTCATGCACGAGGCCATGCCACACGATGCGGCCATATTGCCGGAGCATATCGACACCTTCTGGCCGCCGATCCTGCGCTTCATGCACGCGCAGGCGACGGGTCCGGAAGCGCCATCGCAGCAAGCGCGCGATGCCGGCCCCATCGATGGCCGATCACATGGCCGATTAATCTAACGTAGAGTCCCGCAAGCGGCAATCATCCTTGTGGGCGAGGCGCCACGGCCAAGTGCCCGAGGGACGCTTTCGCGAATTCTTGTCTATATTTGTCCTCATGGCGAAAGCCCGCAAACTCGCTGTTGACAGCACTGGAGGTACTGCCATGCGTTGGCTTGCAAACTTGTTCAGTCCGCCGACCCCGGAAAAAATCGCCGAAAGGGAACTGCAAGACATGAGGCTGACGCTATTCCAGGCCGAACGGCGCTTGCTCGAGGCACAGATGCAGGTCGCCTACTACCGCGACATGGTGGCCTTCCTGGAAGATGTCGCGGCCAGGGGCGTGGAAGACGTGGTCGACAAGCGCCGCGCCACACCGCCCGCCATGCCCGAGCTGCCGGCGCGCACGCCCGGCCTGACCACGGTGCCGATCGTTCCGTCCGCGGCCTGAAGCGGACCCCATGCCGCGGCGCGTGCCCCGGGCATGCGGCAAGGCAGGTCCGGACCTGTGCGATACTCGCGCTGCCTGACGCCCCCGTGGCGCAGGCAGACCACCCACAGGAACCGGCCCCATGAGCGAACTGCTGCCCGCGATCGAAATTGAAACCGCGCCCAATCCCGGCTGCGCCGTCATATGGATGCACGGACTGGGCGCCGATGGCGGCGACTTCGCCCCGGTAGTGCCCGAGTTGCGGCTGCCGGCCGCACCCGGCGTGCGCTTTATCTTCCCGCATGCCCCGGCGATACCGGTGACCTGCAATGGTGGCTATGTCATGCCGGCATGGTATGACATCGTTTCCCTCGATCAGGCAGGCCGGCGCGCCGACGAGGCCGGCATCCGCGCATCCTGCGAAGCCATTCGCGCGCTGATCGCACGAGAAAATGCGCGCGGCATCCCGAGCGGGCGCATCGTGCTGGCAGGCTTCTCGCAAGGCGGCGCCATCGCCTACACCGCCGGGCTGACCCACACGGAGCCGCTGGCCGGCATCGTTGCGCTCTCCACCTACATCCCCGCACCCTCGACGCTCGCCGCCGAAGCCAACCCGGCCAACGCCGCCACGCCGGTGTTCGCTGCCCATGGCACGCAGGACGACGTGGTGCCGCTGGCCATGGGCGTGGCCGCACGCGATTTCGTGCAGGCGCGGCCGAATCCGGTGACGTGGCACACCTATCCGATGGGCCATGCGGTCTGCCTGGAAGAGATTGCCGATATCGGCGCATGGCTGGCTTCGCGCTTTGCGCAAGCCGGCGCCACGCCCGCCTGATCGCCTTCGACATGACCACGACCGGCCCGCTGCGCCGGTCCGCACCCAGCTGCAAGCATGACCCTCGCCCCACCCCGCCGGATCGATTTCAATACCCGCAAGGCGCTGCTGTTCGCGCTGGCCGCGGAGCGCCTGTCGGCCTACTACGAACACCGCAAGTGGATGACCGACGCCCAGGGCGCCACGCTGGCGGGTGAATGGCTGTCGCGCTCGAAGCTGCGGTTGCCGCTGTCGGAACGGCGCCTGCTGTCCGAACTTAGCGACCAGTTTGCGCGGCAGCTCGCCGAGACCCTGTCGCGCGAAGCCGGCCTGTACGCCGCGCACGAAATGATGGAAGCGCTCGACCCGAACTACCAGTCCGCGTTCGCCTACGACATGCTCGAGGAATGCGAGCGGCTGCTGCACGAGCACGGCGTCACGGAATAAGGACGAAGCCGGCAAGTCGGCAGCGTTTGCAAAGGTTGACAATCGCCCGGCGCACGCGCGCTTAAACTGCGCGCACTGATGACGCCCCACTGTCCGTACCATGGAACGCAAGCACTGCCTGGCCTGGATTGCGCTGAGCATGATCGCAGCAGCCTTGCTGACGCTGCTGTGCCTGGTCCTGAACGACCACGCCGAAACCCAGGCGCAGAAGCGCGTCGAGCAAATGGCTGTCCGCGTCAAGCCGGCGGGCGCTGGCCTGATCCAGGCCAATGCCCCCTCACCTTCGTCGCAACGACCCCAGCCGGTCCGGCATCCCGAGCGGCTGCAGCAGGCCAGCGCGCGCTGAGCCAGCGCAGGCGCGCCCCGGCCCGCAACTTCAGAACGACGACCAGGTAGTTAAGAAGGATTGCGATGCAGGCCGGAGCGCGGGCTTGAGTGTAGACGCGCGCTCTCCCGGCGACTGCAAAGAATTGACAACGCCCCGGTCCGTGCGGTCATGCATCCTGTGCGGGCCATTGCAGCCCTGCCGCAGCAGCCAGCGCCTGGTAAGACGTCGCCAGGTGATAGGGCGAGGTCGACGGCATCTCGGCGCGCACCACGTCGCCCGTCGGCGCCACGCACTCATGCCAGCCTTGCGCAGACAGGAAACGGTTGCGGAACTGCGCGGCCCAGTCAGCCAGCGTGGCCAGCGACTGCGCCGAGCCTTCCACTGCCAGCGCGCGCGCGAACTCGGTCTGTGCCCAGATGCGTTCGGTGCCGTCGAGCTGAGCGCCATCCGCCTCCAGCGCCGCGCAGACACCCAGCGTGCCCGCCGCCACGCCGTGCCGCTGCGCGAACGCGAAAGCGCGGCGCAGGGCATCCGATAGCGGCAGATCGCCAAACAACGCCGGCCTGCCAGCCACCAGCGAGAACCATTCGAACTGGTGCCCCGGTTCGATGCGGTTGTCCGCGCTGCCTTGCGGCAGTTCCGCTACGCAGCCACTGGCGGAATCGACAAAGCGCTCGTGCACCGCCATCGCAATTTCGCGCAGCCGTTCCGCATACCACTCGTCGCCGGTGGCATCCAGCGCGGCCAGGTAGGCCTCGGTCAGGTGCATGATTGGGTTCTGCAGCACGCCCGCACCCTTGGGCCGGAAGTGCTCGGTCAGCGCGGCGTGGTACAGGCCCTGTCCGTCGGCGAAGCGGTCTTCGACGATATCGACGGTTTCATCGAGCACCTCCAGCGCATCCTCGTTGCCGAAGCGCGCGTAATACGCGGCGCAGGCGAAGATCACGAAGGCATGGGTGTAGAGGTCGCGGGTGCTGTCGAGCGGCGCACCGGCCGGGTCGACGCTGTAGATCCACCCGCCCTCGCCATTGCCGAAATAGGCCTGCAGCGAGCCGAACAGCGTATCGGCGTGCGCCTGCTGCCCTGCCAGCGAGAACACGTACAGCTGGCGCGCGCACGCCATGGCGCGATAGCGCGATGGCGGCAGCGGCGCGGCGCTGCCGCCGTCGAGCGCTTCAAAGGGCAGCAACAGGTCGGGATTCCAGCCGGAGGCGGTCCACAGCGGCAGCACGACGGTGTCGTAATGCGCCGTCAGTGCGGCAATCCGTTGGTTGAGCTCGGGCGAGAGAGGCATGTTCAGGCGACAAGATCCGGCGCGGCAGCTGCCGCAAAGGCCGTATCTTGCCATGGCGCGCCCGTAATGCCTCATGGCATTTACCGCTCACACTTGCTAGCATCAATGCGCCTACCTGCGAACGGGAGACACCCATGTCGACTTTGCCTCTCACGCTGACTGACAATCATCGCACCCTGGTGCTCCATGTCCTCGAGGACGGACCGGGCCAGTTCACCTGGCGCATCGTGATGGAAGAACGGTGCGGCGCCGCCGATGAGGACTGTACGGTCGCGGCACCGGGCACCTACCGGTCCTATGCTGAAGCCGAAGCCGCATGCTGGGCCGCCGGCAACGGCATCCTGAACGGCCCGCGCGCCGCAGGCGAACTGCGCATCACCTGACACCCGCAAAATTTCGCGATCCACTTGCACTACGCGCCGCGTGACCTAGTCTGGAAGCGTGGCAGTGGCAACGCGGGCGATGCATTGCCCGCGATTCTTCGTTCCGGCCACGTCCCGGGCAGACCCTGCTGCCCGGTGCGCTTTTTTGCCACCTGCCTGTCATCTTCCTGGCCTTTACTGACCTGGTCGCCATGCCGCCCCAAGAAACGGGTACGGTGGCCAAGGCCGCAGGAGCATGCAATGGACAAGCCGGTCGTCACGCCCCAGCGCTTCGTTGAACTGATGAACGAACGCCTCACCAAGCACCCGCTGTTCCGCGAGGGCATGCGGGTCTACGCCATTCCGCAGCACAGCGATCATCCGCGCAGCCTGGTCTGCGTGGGACCGCGCGGCACCGAATGCGTATGCGCCACCATCGAGAGCATCGTGCGCGGAGAATGCGAGGTCTTTCCCGACATCGGCCCGGACTGGCATCAACCGCCCCGGACCGCAACGCCGCCCGAGGTGCGGGCGCGCTGAATGGCCGCGGCGCCGTATGGCGCCGCTTGCATTTCAGACGTCGATGGCCGAATCGGACTTCACCTTGCGGCGCAGCTCGAATTTCTGGATCTTGCCGGTGGAGGTCTTGGGCAACGGCCCGAAGTAAACCGCCTTGGGCACCTTGAAGCCCGCCAGCAGCGTGCGGCAATGCGCGATCAGTTCTTCCGCGCTGACGCTGGCCCCGTCCTTCAGCTCGACAAAGGCGCACGGCGTCTCGCCCCACTTGGCATCGGGCTGCGCCACTACCGCCGCGGCCAGCACCGCGGGATGCCGGTAGAGCGCGTCTTCCACCTCCACGCTCGAAATGTTCTCGCCGCCGGAAATGATGATGTCCTTGCTGCGGTCCTTGATCTTGATGTAGCCGTCGGGCATGCACACGCCCAGGTCGCCGGTATGGAACCAGCCGCCGCCGAAGGCTTCGCGCGTGGCCTTCTCGTTCTTCAGGTAGCCCTTCATGCAGATGTTGCCGCGGAACATGATCTCGCCGATGGTCTCGCCATCGGCCGGCACCGGCTGCATGGAATCGGGATCTAGCACGGCCACCTGCGACTGCAGGTGATAGCGCACGCCCTGGCGCGCCTTCTTGACCGCGCGGTCCTGCTCGGACAGCGCGCTCCAGTCGTCCTGCTCGGCGCAGACCGCGGCCGGGCCATAGACCTCGGTCAGGCCGTAAACATGGGTCAACTCGAAGCCCATCGCCTCCATCTGCGCCAGCACCGCGGCCGGCGGCGGCGCGCCGGCCACCATGCCGCGCACCGGCCCGCGCACGCCCTCGCGCCACGCGGCGGGCGCATTGACCAGCGCGGTATGCACGATCGGCGCGGCGCAGTAGTGGGTCACGCCCTCGTCGCGCATCAGGTCGAACACCAGCTTGGGCTCGAACTTGCGCAGGCACACGTTGACGCCCGCGCGTGCCGCCACCGTCCACGGGAAACACCAGCCGTTGCAGTGGAACATCGGCAGCGTCCACAGGTAGACCGGGTGCTTGGGCAGGTCCCACTCCAGGATGTTCGAGATGGCATTGATGGCCGCGCCGCGGTGATGGTAGACCACGCCCTTGGGATCGCCGGTGGTGCCCGAGGTATAGTTCAGCGCGATCGCATCCCATTCGTCGGCGGGCAGTTGCCAGGCGTACGCCGGGTCGCCGCCGGCGAGGAAGGATTCGTAGTCGGTATCGCCGAACGGCGTCGCCTGCGGACCCAGCTCGTCGTGGACGGCAATCACCTTCAGGCCCGGAAGCTCCAGCGCCATCTGCCGCGCCACGTCGGCAAACTCGGTATCGGCCAGCAGCACGCGCGCCTCGCCATGGCGCAGCATAAACAGCAGGTTGGCGGCATCGAGGCGGATATTCAGCGCATTGAGCACGGCACCGGCCATCGGCACGCCGAAATGCGCTTCCACCATCGCCGGCGTATTGGGCAGCAGCGCGGCGACGGTATCGCCCTTGCCGACGCCGGCGCGTGCCAGCGCGCTGGCCAGGCGCCGCGCGCGCGCATGGGTGTCACGCCAGTTCTGGCGCAGCGGGCCGTGCACGATGGCCAGGCGGTCGCCATACACCTCGGCGGCGCGCACCAGGAAATCAATGGGGGTAAGCGGCACGAAATTGGCCGCGTTGCGGGCCAGGCCGCTGTCGAAATCGGTTGGCATTGCTAGTGTCTCCGCCTTATCGGGGTCATTCCGGGGTCATTCCGGGTCGTTCGGGCGCTGTCGATGCGGCGCCTTGCGGCGCTGTCACTTTTTCTTGCACAAGGCTATCATCGCACACGCCGGCGCACTGTCGTCGAGACGACAAACCTGCCGCAAACCCGCGCCAGGCAAGGCTTACACGATTCTTACAGGATGCGGCGCAGTGCGCCCGTCCGTGCCATGAGCGAACCCGCAGACCCCACTTCCCTCCCTGCCCCGGCGCCCGCCGCGGTGCTGGCCGGCCATGCCTGGTTCGGCGAACTCGCGCCGGCGCACCAGGCGCTGGCCGCGCGCGAAACGCTGCTGCAGTCCTTCGCCGCGGGCAGCTTCATCGCCCGTCGCGGCGAGCCCTCGCGCCACTGGATCGGCGTGGACAGCGGCCTGATCAAGCTGGCGGTGTACACGCCCGACGGCCGCGGCTGCACCTTCTCGGGCGTGCCTGCCGGCGGGTGGTGCGGCGAAGGCAGCGTGATCAAGCGCGAACACCGCCGCTATGACGTGATCGCGATCCGCGACTCGCAGGTGCTGCTGGTGCCCGAGCCGGTCTTCAACACACTGCTGGCGCAGAGCCTGCCGTTCGCCAGCTTTGTCGTGCGCCAGCTCAACGAACGCATGGGCCAGTTCATCGCCACCGTGCAGAACGACCGCCTGCTGGGCGCCGATGCGCGCGTGGCGCAAGCCATCGCGCAGCTGTTCCATCCGGACCTGTATCCGCGCACCAGCCCGGTCCTGGAGCTGTCGCAGGAAGAGATCGGCCTGCTTACCGGACTCTCGCGCCAGCGCGTCAACCAGGCGCTGCGCCGGCTCGCCGATGCGGGCATGGTGCACTTGTCGTACCAAAGCATCCGCGTGACCGACCTGCCACGACTGCGCCACTTCGGGATGTCAGAGCTGTAACGCGGTAGCCACCAGGGCTGGAATTGCCTTTAAGCGGATCACCGCGGTCTTGCGCCGTCCGCCGAATCCTGCGACAGTTACCCGCCGCACCGCCGCCAGCTTCAGGGTCGCTTTCCGCATGCCGCTTGTCAGCCGTCACCACGTCCGCTTTGCCCGCCTGCGCTTTCCCTTTGCCGTCCATGTGCAAGCCCTGCACGGCACGGCCAGCCTGCGCGACGCCAACGCGCGGCGCGAAGTTCGGCCCGGCGACCCGTTCGTGGTGCACGCCTTCGCCCACTTCGACTGCGACCTGCCTGGCACCTGGCAACAACCCTGCGCCATCGTCCTGACCGCGGTGCCGGACAGCGACTGTCCCCGCCTGGCCGGCAAGCCTGCTGATCGTCCGTGGTCGCGCCAGTTCGCCGGCCTGGTCTTTTCCCGCCCCGACACCGACTGGAACGCCGAGCGCCTGGCCGCGCAATGGCAAGTGCCGGCACGCCTGGTCCGCGCGCGGCTCTTTGCCGAAGGCGAGGCGCTGCATCCGCTGCTGCGCGAGCAACGCGCCGCCCATGCGCTGCACGCGCTGGCCAGCGCCGGCGGCCTGGTGCCCGCGCTGGAGCAGCTGGCCGCGCATGCGGGCCTGCGCTCAGCCAACGCGCTGGCGCGAGCCTGGCATGACTGGTTCGGCATCGATGCCGCGCGGCTGCTCGAAGATTGCCGCGCAGGTGGCCGCACGCTCGCGCCGACGGCAACCTGGCCGGGACTGGTGCGGGCGGCTGCCTGATTCGTACTTCCTCGGCGGTAAGCCGCCCGCACGCCGCGCGTGGTTTGTCAATCACCTCAACGCGGGTTGGGCGACATAAGGCATCTCACGGAAAATCGCGCCCGCGGGGCGGGTCAGCCGCCCCGTGGGCGGGGTCCTGCATGAGCCAGTGTTCCACCACGCAGCGCCCTGCCATAACAAGAAAACCACAGAAATCCAAACTGGGATGAAAACAAAACATCTGTTTTTGACGGGTCTGGCGGCGGCCGTACTGACGGCCTGCGGCGGCGGCGGCGGAGATTCGGCGCCGACCACGGCGCCCGCTGCCACCAAGATCAGCGGCACCGCGGCCGTTGGCGCTGCTTTGGGCAATGCCACGGTCCAGGCCAAATGCGCCGTGGGGAGCGGCACGGCCACTACCGCCGCGGACGGGAGCTTCACACTCAGCATCGATGGCGCCACGCGCCCGTGCGTGCTCAGCGTCAAGACGACTGACGGCACCACGCTGCATTCAGTGGTCGAGGCCGGCACCGGCACCACCGCCGTGGCCAACATCACCCCGCTGACGGAACTGGTGACCGCGTCGCTGGCGCAGGGCAGCACCACGGCCTTCTTCGACCAGTTCGACGCCGCCGCGCAGGCCAAGCTGACTTCCGGCAACCTGACCAGCGCCACAGAGGCGGTTCGCCTGGTGCTGACCGGCGTGGTGGACCTGACCAGCGTCGACCCGCTCAAGGATCCGCTGGTGGCCGCCAACGGCGCCAACGCCGGCAATGCCCAGGACAAGCTGCTGGACCAGCTCGGCGATCGCCTGGAAGCCTCGAAGACCACGCTGGGCGAACTGTCCTCCGCGGTGGCTTCCAATGCCGGCGCGGCGGCGGTCCAGACCGCGCTGCAGCCGGCAGCGTCCAGCTGCGCGGGGCTGAAGACCGGCAAGTACCATGTGATCGGACTGGGCTCCGCGGTGGCCGAAGCCGGCGACCTCGACGCCGCCGCGCTCAAGCTGCAGATCGGCAACGAGACCGTCCCCTTCACCGCCGTGGCCAACGATGACTGCCGCTTCACCGTGCCGGGCGCGAACGGGACCACCAACACTGTGATGGTCGCCAGGTCGGGCATCGCACTGGCCGTGCCGCCCGCGGGCCCGATGAGTGATCTGCCCACCCTGCTGATGCCCGCACAGGCTGTTGCCCTGGCCGACCTGGCAGGCGACTGGAACGGTCTCGGCATGGAGCGGGACAACAGCGGAACTCCTTACGCATCGCGCCGCGTGACCTTCAGCATCGATGCCGCGGGCAAGCTGAGCAAGGGTGCCGACTGCTCGGGCGTGAACACCTGCGAGGCATGGCTGCCTGAAGAACTGCCGACGCTCAGCGCCAACGCCGACGGCAGCTTCAAGATCACCGACAGCTTCGGCTCCCAGTTTGCCTACGCATTCAAGGGCACCGACGGTCAGGTCACGGTCGTTATCACCCACGACGATGGCTTCATGATCGCCGCCAAGCAAGTGGTACGCCCCTTGCCGGTGGTGGGTGCGACCAACTCGTACTGGGACACGGTAATGTATGGCGGCACGGTGCCCACGCTGGAGCACGCCGGCACGTGGTCGACCCTGGTAACGTCAGTGGATGCGCAGACCGGCATCTACACGCGCAAGCGCCTGGAAGACAGCCGCCTGGACAGCTGGAAGACTAACCACCCGGCCAACGGCCTGCGCTACCGTGCACGCGCCAGCAACGCCTCCGAGATGATCTCGATGGTCCCGGGCAATACCGGCCTGAGCCTGGGGATCGGCGTGAACGGATCGTTCTACGATATCTCGGTGAACCGCCCGTAATCGCCACGCGAAGCGCCAGCCTGGGCGACTTGCGCCCGGGCGGGTCGAGCCGGTGCCGCCATGCGGCGCCGGCTTTCTTTCTTTTACGCCGGCACCTGACGAGGGGTCACCAAAAAAATACCCACAGCCGGGTGGTAGTGGGTAACAAAGTGGTGCGGGCACGTCGCGGAACTGCCCACGACTGGCATCGTCGCACCGAGTTTCCCGCGTGCCAATAATCTTTCCGGACTAGTGGCGTCCCCACACCGGTTGCATGGACAAGCGCCGGCGATTCTTGTCCAATGGATCGCCCCTCGCACCAGCCATCTTCAATGCCCCACGCCCGCCTGCTGCTGATCGACGACCATACCTTGTTCCGCACCGGGCTGCGCCTGGTGCTGGCCGACAGCCCGAGCGTGGCCCATATCATCGAGGCCGGCTCGGTCATGCAGGCGGTGCAGGACCACGGCGGCGCGGAGGTCGACATCATGCTGCTCGACATCCAGATGCCCGGCCTGAACGGCATCGAGGGCGTCAAGGTATTGCGCCGGCATTTCCCGGCGGCGCGCATCCTGATCGTGTCGGGCACTTCGGGGCTGGACACCATCCCGGCCGAAGTGCGGCGCGAGATTGCAGGGTTCTTGCCCAAGTCCGCCGACGCAAACGAAATCGAGGAAGCAATCGCGTGCTGCCTGGCCGGCGGCACGCATTTTTCCGGCGAAGCCGATGCCGCAGCAACGCCCCAGACCTCCTACGCGGCGAGCAACCTCACACCGCGCCAGCTCGAGGTGCTGCATCAGCTGACGCTGGGCCGCTCGAACAAGGTCATTGCCTACCATATGGGCCTGTCCGAGAACACCGTGCGCGTCCATGTCGCGGCCATCCTGGATCATCTCGGCGTGGTCAGCCGCGTCGAAGCCATCCTCGAAGCCCAGCGGCGCGGCCTGGTACAGGCGGCGCGATGACAGCAGAGGCCACAGCCCCGGCCGCCCCCGCGCGCGGGCCGCTGCGCTGGCTGCCCCGCTACGATGCGCCACGCATTCTGGCGGCGCAGATGAGCCTGATCGACCAGAGCTTCGGTTGCGCGATGGCAGGCTCTTCGCTGGCAGCGATCTTCCTGGCGGCGGGGCTGGTCCTGAACTGGGACCGCCCCGGCGCCCTGCCCTGGGCCGGCGCGATGGTGCTGGTTTGCGCCGTGGCGTACTTCGGGCGGCTGCGGCTGCCCGGGCGGCTGACCGAAGCCGGTGCGGCGCGCTATGCGCGCGGCATGACCGCCATGCTGATGCTGATCGGCACGCTGTGGGGACTGGTGGCATGGCTATACCTGGACGTGCGCATGCCGGCGGTGGTGATCTGCATCCTGTCGCTGATCGCCGGCATGAGCGCGGCGGCGCTGGCGGTATTCTCGGCATGCCTGCCCGTGGCGATCGGTTTCTTCGTGCCGGCGATCGTGCCGGTCTGGATCGCGTTCCTCGCTACCGGCGATATCGAATATCTGCCGATGTTCCTCGCCACGCCGCTGTACCTGTGCGTGCTGCTAGTATTTGCGCGCAACTACGCGCGCGTGGCGCGGCAATCGATCGCGCTGCGTTTCGAGAACGTGGAACTGATCTCGCAGCTGCGCGAGCAGACCACGCGCGCCGAGGCCGCGCAGCACGCGGCCGAAGAAGCCAGCCGCGCCAAATCGGTGTTCCTGGCCTCCGCCAGCCATGACCTGCGCCAGCCGCTGCACGCGATGGGGCTGTTCCTGGTATCGCTGGGCCGCACCCGCCTGGATGAACGCCAGCGCCAGCTGCTGGCGCATATCGAGGCCTCTTCCGGCGCCGCGCGCGAGATGCTGAACTCGCTGCTGGACTTCTCCAAGCTCGAGGCCGGCGTGATCACGGCGCGCGCGCGCGCGTTCCGCCTGCAGCCGCTGCTGCACAAGCTGGAGAACGAGTTCGCGCCGCAGGCGGAGGCGCGCGGGCTGGTGTATCGCACCCGCGATACCACCGTCACGCTGCATGGCGATCCCACCCTGGCCGAACTGGTGTTGCGCAACCTGATTGCCAATGCCATCCGCTATACGCAACGCGGCGGCGTGCTGGTGGCCTGCCGCAAGCGCGGCGCGCGCGCGACGATCGAAGTCTGGGACACCGGCATCGGCATCCCCGCCGCCCAGCACCGCGAGATCTTTCGGGAATTCCACCAGCTGGGCAATCCGGAACGCGATCAGCGCAAGGGGCTCGGGCTGGGACTGGCCATCGTCGAGGGCCTGGCGCGCACCATGCAGACGCGCGTGACGCTCGCGTCCAGCCCCGGGCGTGGCTCAGTGTTTCGCTTCGGCATGCCGCAGGCCTGGGAGTCGCCCGAAGAGAGCCCGCCGCCGCCGGCGCGCGCCCTCGACGGGCTGCGCGTGCTGGTGATCGACGATGACGAGGCCATCCGCAGCGCGATGTCCGAACTGCTGTCGGCCTGGCGCTGCGAATGCCGCACGGTCGAATCGGAAGAACAGGCCCTGGCAGCGCTGGCGGAATTCACGCCCAAGCTGGTGCTTGCGGATTACCGCCTGCGCGGACACCGCACCGGCCAGCAGGCGCTGGACGCGATCCGGCAGCGGCTGGGCCGCCACGTGCCGGCCATCATCATCACGGGGGATACCGCGGCCGACCGCCTGCGCACCGCGCACGCGACCGGTACCGCATTGCTGCACAAACCGGTGATACCGCAGGAATTGCAGGCGGCCATCGACACCCTGCTGCGCGAGTTCCCGGCAGAGGTCAGCAACGCTGCGGACCGCCAGGCGGCGGTCACGAAGTGAACTACGCCCCGGTCACGCCGGGGTCAGGGCCATCAGCCGCCCGAATGCAGCGGCGACAGCGAATAGGCCAGCACCAGCCCCGCCACGATCGCCGGGGAACCCAGGCGGATCGCCGTGCTGCGGGACAGCACGCCCAGATACACATACAAACACACCAGCACCATCGCAGTCACATACAGCAGGCTGTCATAGACTTGCATGGACGTCTCCCTTGCCATTGTTCTTATTGCTTTACTTCGGTGGTCTGCCGACGGGGCTGATGCGTGGGGGTATTGCGGAACTGCGTGGGGGCGCTCCGTCGACAGCATGCTATGGCTGTCTGTTCAAAGGATAGTCACCACTTCGACGGAGCGTGGCAATTATGGAAATCCCTTTGCGGCGCTGCACCAGCAGCGGTGCGTGGTCAGGGTCAATCGGCCGGCAGCATCTCGGGGTTCCAGGCGATTTCCCACAGATGTCCGTCCAGATCGTGGAAGTAGCCGGCATATCCACCCCAGAAGGTGTCCTGTGCCGGCTTGACCACGCTTGCCCCCGCGGCCAGTGCCTGCGCCATCACCGCATCGACCTCGGCCTTGTTGGCGACGTTATGGGCCAGCGAGAAATCGGTCAGCGCGCGCGACGTTACCTGCAGTCCGGCGTCATGCGCCAGGCTGGCGCGTGGCCATAGCGCCAGCTTGAGGCCAGCCTGCAGGTCAAAGAACGCCACCGCGCCGTGTTCGAACTGTTCGCCGACAATGCCCGCAGTAGGCAATCCAAGGCCGTCGCGATAAAAGCGCACCGCACGCTGCAAGTCATCGACACCCAGCGTAATCAGCGTAATCCTCGGTTTCATGGCAGTCCTCCACTATCATCGATCGCCTAGCGCTGCCCAAACGCCGCACCGGCGAACAGGTCCTTCAACTCGCGCGGCTGCGAACGCCAGTATTGCTTAGGCGCCTGCACGCTCGCGCCGAGGCGCGCCGCCGCGTGCCAGGGCCAGCGGGGGTCATACAGCATGGCACGCGCCAGCGATACCGCATCGGCCTCCTGGTTGGCGATGATGGCTTCGGCCTGTTCCGGCTCGGTGATCAGGCCCACTGCAATCGTCGGCAGGCCCACCTCAGCCTTCACCCGCTGCGCGTAGGGCACCTGGTATCCGGGCCCGAGCTTGATCGCCTGCTGCGGTGAGACCCCACCGGTGGTCACGTGGATCGCCGCGCAACCGCGCGCCTTCAGCGCCTTCGACAAGGCTACTGTGCCATCGATATCCCATCCTCCCGGCACCCAGTCGGTCGCCGAGATGCGCATCCACACCGGCCGCTCGGCCGGAAACGCCTCGCGCACCGCATCGAACACTTCGATGGGAAAGCGCATGCGGTTCTCCAGTCTGCCGCCGTATTCGTCGTCGCGATGGTTGGCCAGCGGCGACAGGAACTGATGCAGCAGGTAGCCGTGCGCGGCATGGATTTCGATACCATCCAGTCCCAGCCGCGCCGCGCGCCTGGCCGCGGCGACAAAGTCATCGCGCACCTTGTCCATGGCTGCGCGATCCAGCGCAACGGGCGCGACTTCCGTAGCGCCGTGCGGCACCGCAGAAGGTGCCACCGTATGCCAGCCACCGGCTGCATCGGGGGCAATTTGCTGGCCGCCATCCCAGGGCGCCTGGCTCGACGCCTTGCGGCCGGCGTGTCCCAGCTGGATCGCGATCGCAATCGGCGAATGCGCGCGCATCGCGTTGATCACGCGGCCCAGCGCCGCCTCGTTATCGTCGGAATACAAGCCCAGGTCATGCGGCGTGATCCGCCCTTCCGCAGAAACCGCCGTAGCCTCCACGATCAGCATGCCCGCACCCGACAGCGCCAGCGAACCCAGATGGATCATGTGCCAGTCCCCGGCATTGCCGTCCTGCGCGGAATACTGGCACATCGGCGCGATGGTGATGCGGTTGGCGAGGGTGAGGTCGCCGATGGCTAGCGGCTCGAACAGTTGGCTCATGCGGAGTGCTCCTTGCGGGAATTTTGCTGGCCTGGAGGGCAGGAATCCTGATTCTAGGCGACGCAGGGGTTGCTGCAGGCAGTGGCTTACGACCGCCTACAGCGCTCCGCACCCAATAGGAAGCGCGGATGCTCAGCGGTGCTGCGGGGATGGCGCACGGCGGCGGCGCAGAGACTGGACCACGGTGCATGGGCTCGGCAAGCGATCGCTCGATCGCTCGGAAAAATTGGCCGAAATCGCTGGCGGTGGCCGCAAGGATGCTTCCAGCCGCGCCATGCCCGCACCGTACTGTCGAGATGGCCGTCTAGCGCCGACAAGAATAGCGAACGCCTGTCGCCGAACGCGCTGTACAGGCTCGGGTGGGTCAGCCCTTCGCAGCGGTCAGGTCGCGGGTAAATGTGGCGTTGTAGCCGCGGAGGAAAAAATCAGCGGCAGCTCGTGGGCGAGAAGCGCCCACTTCGCGCATTGTGACGCTCTCTTCAGTTCGAAATGCTTTTTGCTCGTCCGAAAGGCCCTGTGACCTCTCGACCAGGCGCGAGTTGGGCATCCGGGCCCTTCAAAGGGTAGTCCGGGTGCCATAACGCGTACATGGTGACAAACAGTTTTACTTCCCCGTTTCTCAAAAAATGGACGGCAACGTCTCCAATTTTGTCGTAGCGCGGTACGGGCACTATGCGTTCTTGATAATTTTGGTCGTACTCATCTGTCCAACCTACTGTCGCGGTTAATCCGGGTTTCCACGGGTGCGGGACAGAAACGCAGCACGCGAACTTTCCGCCGCCTTCATGGGCAGCAACAAAGCTGCCTCCACGACCATTCACAGTGAAGTGACCAATATCCCGCGCGGTATGGTTATATCCAACGACATTGACACCGATGTCTTGCGGGCCGCAGGCGGCAAGCATTGAGATCGTCAGGCCCACGCCCAGGGTACGCCATTTGCGTACGAACAAATTAGTTGGAAACGTCGCCATGGCAGGATCGATCCCAGCCGAAAAATTAAAAACAATTTGCTAAAATAGCTACCAGAAAAATAACCTTATTTGTCTTCCCTTAAAAACGGAGATGGAAAGGGATATCGCTCATGACCAACATATACCTCACTGACTATAACCCTGACCTCTTCGTGAGGAAAAAAATGCACCGCGAGATGACCCGTCGACGCATAATATGGAATTTTTATAACTTTACTTTTCCAAAATTCATTCGACCGATCATCCTTCGTCCAACTTACTTCAACCTCCAGTTTTGAGTTCCATTTTGATGGAATCTTGATGCAGCATATTGCTTCGCTCTGCCCATGTGACGGACTTCGGCCCATGTATGCGCCGTTGATAGTAAACGCCGCAATAAATTGATCGGTATGGTTATATCCGAGAACTTCCGCCCCAAAGGTGTCAGCCCGTTCCGCGCAGCCCAAAACAAATATTGACAGAAAGGAACAACAGATTATCACGATCAACCTAACCCAACCGAAGATCGCATTCGCCATAAGTTTTTCCGTCTGGAGCCCGCCAGAATCCCTTCTTAAAATGCATATAGCAGATCGTCATTGCCATTTGCTGCCTACGCAAAGAAAGTGCGATCTCGCTAGTTCGCTTCAACTTCCTTCATTTTTTTATGATGTATTATTCAACTACCACCGCCACCCCTGCCATCGCGGGGTAATTCGGCTTCCGGCGTCGACTGGTAAGTAGAACGAATGTGAAAGCTCTTAAGAAGAGCATCGTAGCGGGACCGTGCCTCTCGATACGGTGGCGGGTCGGCCTGAAGCTTAGGGTAACGCGACCGCCACACGGACTCCATTTCCACCTCGATTCCTGGAAGCAATTGAGAGCCCGGGCGGCCAGCGTAGCCGGTATAGACATAATAGCCTTCCCTCGTATTCCCAGCTTCTCTCGACTCCATTACGATCCCGCCCTGCTCGGCGGACAACGCGCCGATTTTTGCCGAACGAGGGCCAAGTCGCTGCGTTACCGACACCCCATCGGGAAGACTAGAAAATAATCCCGTAGCCGAACGCCCACCAGCCTTGATCATCGTGCCCAGCGAACCCTGCCCCACCGGTATTGTTTCAAAGTTAGCGGTATAGATCAGCGCGGGATATTCTGCAAATCGGAACGAAGCAGAGATTTTGTGCGCAGTTTGCCCGTCATCCTTAATAAAAGCATGAGGCAAACATAATCCATGCTCTCGCGGAATCTCATGTAGTTGACGTCCTCGCAGACGGCTGACCAGGTCTTTGATCGATGCCTCAGCCTCTACCCATTCAGCGTCATTTGGGGTAGTTGGATCAGTGAGCCCCAATAACATCGCCTTAAAAACTGCAATGTGGCCATCTAAGGCTACCGCGCCTCGGATAAATGTATTGCTCGCTTTGGTGTCCGATCGGAATGCAGTCGCATTTGGCACCCCAAGTTCGATTTTCGATTGATATCGACCCGCCTTGATCTCAGCAATACTCTGCTCGGTCGCCCTTCTTTCTGCCTTCATCGCGGCGATAGTTTCATCGGTGGCAAGAGTTTTATTGCGCCGAATCAATCTTTCTTCTTCCAACTGATCTTCAAGCTGACGTTGAAATCCAGCAAGGGAGTGGGAATTCATACGATCCCGATAATCCAATATACTTTGACGCAACGCGGTCGTAGTAGGACCAAGGATTGCCATTGAAATGCGCAAGCCCTTGCTCACGAATTCTATACTTCCTCTCCCCGTCCCATCATCGAAATGGCCGTATAGATAATCGAAGGGATCCTCCTTCCCGAAGCTCGTAGGCACAGCCCATTCTAAACCTTTCGTACCAACTGCATTAAAAGTCCATCGCCCGAGACATTCGCCGTACGGAGAAAATTTTCTCACGGATTCCTTACCGACTGAATTAAGCTGAACTTTGTTGGCATGACTCGCTCGTCCGCCCTCCTTCACTACTGGCTCCGCGAGAGCATGCTCATTATTTTGCCCGCAAGCAGCGAGCAAGATGCACAGAAGCGTTATGACCTGGACCTTAGCTTTTATCGCCGCGCTAGGATTTCGGACCAAATTCAAATCCATGGCTTTAAGACAAACTGCATATTTCCCGCGCTGCTCGGGCCCGGATATTTCGAAGTAGGCGAAAAGATATTTCCATATGCACAAAAAATTTCCAGTGGCTTGCATGCGATCTTGTCGACTGGGGCTTGGTATCTCTACTCGATTGCCGAAACGATCAGGGCCCATCGTGGTCTTGGGTTCATGCGCCGGTCCGCTTTGCCCGCACGCAGCCGTCGTTATGGCCGCCAGGCATACGAGGCCGAAATGCCATGTGCGCTTCGGCTTCAATGCCGTTGCCATTTCTGGAATTCGCAACTTGATCCCCACACTACTGGATGCCGACCAACTCCGGCATCGGCGGCGTCGTCGGCCGCAGCCGAATGCTCTTAAGCAAGGCATCCAGCCGCGGCCGGGCTTGCTCATAGGGTGGGGCGTCGGTCGCCAGTCTGGGGTAGGCAGCACGCGCTGCAGATTCCATCGTCACCTCGATGGTCGGCAAGATTTGTGATCCCGCCCATCCAGCGTATCCCGTGTAGACGTGATAGCCCTCCAGCGGCGGATGGCCTTGACGCTTGGTTTCCACCACGATACCGCCTTGCTCTGAGGTCAATGCACCGATCTTGGAGGGACGCGGACCCAAACGTTGCTTCACTGTGGTGTTCTCAGGGAGTTGGCTCAGGATCCCGGTAGACGAGCGGCCGGTCGCATTCAGTATCGTAGTTTCCGATGCCCCACCGCCGGGAATCGACGCGACGCTGAGCGTGTAGATAACTGCCGGGCTGTCGGCAAAGCGGAACGACGTGGAGATCTTGTTGCCATAGGTGCCGTCGTCGCGCAGGAAGGCATAGGGCAGGCAGAAGCCTCGGTCCTTGGGAATCTCGTAGAGGCCGCGGGGTTCGAGTTGATTGATTAGTTTACGTATGGCGCTCTCTGCCGCTACCCATTGCGCTTCGGTCGGCTCAACATAGTTCTCAAAACCTCTCAGCATTGACTGGAATGCCACAATGTGCTCGCCCAACACGACCGCACCGTGCAAGTATGGCTTAGCGGCCTTGAGTTCGGCCCGAAACGCCAGACTGTCGGCGCGGCCAAGGTCAATCGATTTTCGGTATTGATCTGCTTTAAGATCCGCAATGCTTTTTTTTGTAGCTGCGATCTCAGCGCCGAGATTAGCCATCGTATTAGGGCCAGGAGGATTTTGTCGAAAGAGTTTCTCCCTTTCTTGCAATACCTTAAGAGCGCGGCCGAGGTTACGCAGTAGCGCCTCATTACTATTGGCCCTGTATGAAAAAAAAAACTTGCGCAACTCCTCTGTAATAGGGCCATATACTGCGAACTGTGTTAGCAATTCCTTGGTTTCAATCTCAATATTTCCCCGACCTGTTCTATCATTGAAGCGTTGAGACAAATTTTCGAACCCGCCATCGCTGGCCTTCGAAAGGATCGCCCAGTAAAAGGTCGACTCACTTGGTATGTCAACAATTTGGCGACCAAAACACTCTGTATGGCTACCGTTCGGCGTCGAATAGCTTGGTGCAGTGGCTTGCATGCGATCTTCTCGGCTGGGCCTTGGTATCTCTACACGATTGCCGAAACGATCAGTACTCATCGTGGTCTTGGGTTCGTGCCCCTGTTCGCTTTGCCCGCACGCAGTCATTGTCATGGCCACTAGGCAAACCAGGCTAAAATGCCATGCGCGCTTGGGCTTCGATGCTTGACCCATTGCCATTTCGTGACTTCGCAACTTTGTCACCACACTACTGGATGCCGACCAACTCCGGCATCGGCGGCGTCGTCGGCCGCAACCGAATGCTCTTGAGCAATGCATCCAGCCGCGGCCGGGCCTGCTCATAGGGCGGTGCATCCATCGTCAGCTTGGGGTAGGCAGCACGCGCTGCAGACTCCATCGTCACCTCAATAGTCGGCAAGATCTGCGAGCCCGCCCACCCCGCGTATCCGGTGTACACGTGAAAGCCCTCCCGCGGCGGCTGGCCTGGACGCTTGGCTTCCACCACGATCCCGCCCTGCTCCGAGGTCAATGCACCGATCTTGGCAGGACGCGGACCCAAGCGTTGCTTCACTGCGGTGTTCTCAGGGAGTTGGCTCAGGATCCCGGTAGACGAGCGGCCGGTCGCATTCAGTATCGTAGTTTCCGATGCCCCACCGCCGGGAATCGACGCGACGCTGAGCGTGTAGATAACTGCCGGGCTGTCGGCAAAGCGGAACGACGTGGAGATCTTGTTGCCATAGGTACCGTCGTCGCGCAAGAACGCATAGGGTAGGCAGAAACCCCGGTCCTTGGGGATCTCGTAGATCTCACGGGGTTGGAGTTGGCTAATCAGCTCGCGCAGAGCATTCTCGGCGATTTGCCATTGATCTTCCGTGGGCTCAATATAGTTTTCAAAGCCTCTCAACATCGATTGAAAGGCAACAATGTGGTTGCCCAACACAATTGCGCCGCGGATGTAGGGCTTAGCCGCTTTAAGATTGGCTCGAAACGCTGCGCTATTAGGGCGGCGTAAGTCGATCACTTTTCGATGTTGGCCGGACTTGATATCTGCAAGCTCTTTTTCGAGCCTTGCTCTCTCGTCAGCTACCTGATCCTTGATCTCAGGATCGAGGAGCTCCGGTCGCCTTTGATACATTTCTTCTGTTTCCTTCTGCAACTCTAGCGCACGACGCAGCCCGCTGAGCGCCGCGGCATTCATTTCCTCCCTATAATTCAAAAACTCCTCACGCAACATCGGATTCAAAGGGCCATACACCGCGAATACAGTATTCAGTTGCCTGGTTTCTATTTGAATTCTCCCTTTACCTGTGCCGTTATCGAAATGCTGAAAGAGCCCCTCAAAAGATCCATTTTTACTGGTGTTGGACGGAATCGCCCATTCCAATGACATCTTCTCTGAGGTGTCAAACATCAGTCGCCCCAGGCATTCTGACCTATAGTCAGCGGGCTTAACATGCGTCGGCGCCAAGGCAGTTAGTCGATCTTCACGGCTGGGGTTCGGTATTTCCACACGTTTACCGAAGCGGTCTATGCCTAATGTAGTCTTCGGCTCCCCGGCTTGACCGCTCTGGCCACAGGCTAACAATGCTATAACAGCACAAAGGCAAGCTATTCGGCTTAAGGTCTGCTTTTCTTTTCGTCTACCCATCAATGAAAATCCTAACTCAAATTTACGTGTTGGCTCTATCCGATTTTGGAAGAGCTACCACCGCAGTCTGCCGCGCGCGGTCCATCCCTTCGTCAAGGTCCACATTCGCTAACGTAATTAGATTCATCTTTGAATCGTTGTTCTCGCCAAACGTCCACAGGAGCGGCAAGGCAACAATAAATCCTCGAATTCCAGCCGGCCTTTGCTCTGGCAAACGCTGTTTAGCATCCCAAGTGAAGCACTGATCGCGCGGCTGGTCTGCCCGCCAGAACCGCTCATTGAAGGGCATGTAGCCTTTGAGTACGCCTTCGTCACTATCCCATGTGGCCCATATTGAACTCTGATTTCGAGGTTTGGCCAAATAGGGGAAGGCATTTGCGTATGCTTCAGAATTTGCCGTGGCCAAAGTTTTGATAGCTTGCCAAGTTTCTCGATTAGCAGGCGTATCAAGTATGGTTGGTGTATCGAGCTTTCCGGCTGGCGCAGCACCACCCATCAGTCCAAAGTGCTTCCTCCACAATGCCTTACGCAGATTTTTTGCGAGCGTTCCGACCGGTTGCATATGCCGGCCGTCTAGTTGGGCTGATGCTGGTTCGTCGTCATGAATGATGACAGCTAACTCCGAATCTCGGTCTCCGAGCTGGCTTCGGTCGTTAATATTTGCACTACCAAGAACCACTACGCGGTCATCGGCAATTAACAACTTGCTGTGAACATATATCTGTTCGGTCACAGGCCTATTGTTCAAGACGTCCCAATTACGCAAGTTGAGCAGTGTCAGGTATTGTTCCCATTCAATCTGCCGAATCTTCTCATCGAGCACATTGGTCTTTACCTCATTTGCCACATCCCTCGCCCTCTTCACCTCCATCTTCCGCTCACGCACATACTTCATCGCCAACAGCGCGCGTCGGATCCGATTCACCAGACTGTGACTGCCAAACACCAGCGACTGCATCGTCAGATGCTGCTGCGTCATGATGTTGATCGTGTCCAGTGTCCCTTCCGGATGCACAGGCAGCACCATGTAGACATGGAACGGCTTGCCATCGTAAATGGCACGCGTAATACGATCACCCAACGCCTTGCAAATCGGATTCTTCAGGGACTTTTGAGACGGTCCCAGTGCAGCAAATCCGGCAATTTGGGCTTGCGTGGCCATGACCCGCTTCAGGTCATTGACGAAATCTGCACCGCCTCCCTTGATATCCCGCTGGACATCGTCGATCTGGCTCCACTTGAGGGACTTGTGAATCTGCTCAGGCGGCACGCCAAGTATGCCAAGTTGCGCTGCATATTTCCGATATCCCGGTGAGCCCTTGACGTCCATCAACGCATGCATCGGTCCTGAAACAGGGGCACCGCCGTCCGCCTCCGCGTCCCCGATCATCGTGCTGCCATAATCGGACTGAAAAAACTGACCCTCGATATAGATAAAATGCGACGCGCCTTCGATGTTCTTCAGCATTGCGCTCAGGCAGCTGCTTTCCGCAACGCTCGGCGTAGTCTTATCCGCCTCACCCGCAGCTTCAGCCACCCGCATCTTCTTCGGGGCGCTTCGTAGGACCTGGACCCAGCATGACCCTGGAAGGGTCTTGGATCGGACAGGCCGGTGTGCAGCCCCAATGCGGGGCGCCTTCAGACGGGCCGTGATGCCGAGTTGCCGCAGCAGCGCGTCGACCGTTCTGCCATCGCTGCGCTCATACTGCAGGGCCACGCCATTCCAGCGTCGAACAAAATTGCGGCTCAGGTCATAAACCGATGGCCCTTCGATTCGGCAATGTACGTCATGCCAGGGCATGCGGGGCTGTACGTTGCTGTCCGGGCATCTTCCGCCGGCTGGCAAGAGCTTACCGAGCTTTTCCAGGTTCGCGTAGCACTGCTTGCGCTGGCTGCCTTCCGCCTGCAGGGCGAGCACCAGGCGCATGACAAAGGCCTGGATCGTATCCGCTGTATTTTGCAGCAGGCTGGGAGGCAAGCTGTCGAGGGTGGCGCCATTCAGCCACGCCATGAGGGCGGTGGTTACATCGGCCAATTGCGCGCCGCCGTATTCCCGCAATTTTTCCACCTTGGTCTGCAGGGTGGCGCCCAGCTGCTGATAGGCCCATTTGCTTGCATCGGCTGCGGTTTCCTGCGCCACGTCGATGACCTTGTCCTGGGCCTTTCGCACGAATTCCGGTACGACGTCGCTGGTTACCCACCAGTCAGAGATCTGCTTGTTGACGTCCTTGACCTTGTCGCTTGCAGCGGAGTACACGTCCATCGCCCCCGCCAGCGGCTTCATTGGTGCGGAAAGCAGGAATTGCGCCGCACGGCCGGCCTTGTTGTCGAAGCAAGCGGCCACCAGTTCGGCGCGTGTCAGGTATGCCGTTTGTTCTACGCTGCTGAGGCTATGGATCGGCGGCACGCAACTGTTATAGAACTCGCTGCCCTGCCGCCCCTCTGCCTTGAGCGAATACTTGCCATCGTCCCGCCTGCCGTAGGCAAGGTCGATGCCGCCCACGAAAGCAAACTTGTTATCGATGACCACCAGTTTCTGGTGATGCGAGAAGGCAATGCCCAAGGCGCCAGGCTGATCGCACTGCGAAACTGCCGGCAGGACGAACGCCCGGGGCGCCGGCAGACCGGCGTTGAGCTGGATCACCGTTAGCGCAGTTTCCAGATCTCCGGTGTCTACACCAACCTTGGGAGACATCCATGGCATGACATAGACACTGGCCCCGTTCCTGACCGCGGTACGCAGGCATGTCCAGAGCGTCTTCTTGCCGGTCAGCACGACATCGAAATTCACCTGCCAGCCGGTGATGAAAACACTGGACCGCGCACCCTCGATCGCCGCCGCAACGTTGTCGAAATACTCAGTGCCCGTGACAAAGAATTGCACCGCATTGCCCTTCAAGGGCTCGGAGAAGACATCCTTGCCGTGCACGAAGCAGCCGGGCGCAGAAGTCGCCGTCTTTGCGGCCTTCTGGTCTTCACCAAGGATCTGATACACCTGCTTGTCTGGCGCACCCATAGCTTCTTATTTACTGAGTTTTTTTGTAGATCTGATTAGACGACCCGGCGGCGAGCGCATCGCGCGCGTAGCGTAGCCGTTGCTGCGTATTGTCGTCCGACATGGATTGCGGCAGTCCACCGCTGAAGTCACCGGCATTGAGTGCGTGGCGTGCTGCCTCGGTATCAGTCCACGATGGGTCCTGCTCGGCAACGTGAACGCGTACGGTCTGGCCGGGATATACCAGCCATGTGTTTGCCGGACTGGCACAATAGGCGCGCGCCAGGGCTTCCTGCTGGGCCTGGCTGAGCGTCACGTTACCGTCAGCATCGGTGACGCCATGTGCCACCAACTCGTCGTCACCCACCATGCCGAGACCCAGCGGCGCCTCCCCGACAGCAATCTTCCAAGGCGCATGTGCCAGGGCGTGCCCGCCTTCACCCGGCGTATTTGCCAGGCGCATGCGGAACTCCATGGGCTTGTACGGCATCGGGGCTTGGGGAAACTCCGGGAGCGGGTAGGCATAATTCACCGCCCCCTCAAACTTCCTCTGCGCCGCCTTATAAGTAATCGCCCCCGGACACTCCACCGTAATATTCCCGCCCTCGATCAAGATCGAAGCCCCGCCGGCGGTGGCAATACGGATTCGCTTCGCCGCGGCAAAATCCACGTTCATATTGGCCGAGACCACGGTCAGATCATCCCTCGCCGCCAGCTTCAGCAGATCATGCTGCGCCTGGATATCGATATCATCCTGGCCCGCCGTTAGCTGCAGGCCAATGTTGTTATCTCCCGCCCCCGACAACCCCGCGGCCACGCCGATTGCCTGCCCCGTATGGACGCGCGCCTGGCCGGCAACCGCGAAGTTGCTGTCCAGGCCGCTGGCCAGTGCCACGCTTTCCCCGTTGGCCAGTTGCAAGTCCTGGCCGGCAACCATGGTCAGCCCGGCACGGCCGTTCAGGTGAACCATTGCGGCGGCCTGGTGCGGGACTTTGCCGCTGGTGGTGGTGTTGCCGCTGGACGCGTCATCCTTTGCCGCTTCCAGCGCTTGCCCATCGACCATGCCCGAAGCGGCCCGGGTCTGCTTCGGCAATGGCGCTTCGTCATCCTTGCCGGTAGACAGCGCCTGGGCCTGGTGGGTGGTCGCACCCTGGCTCAGGGTCCTGACGAGGTCACCCGCCTGACGCAGCAGCGCGATGCCCGCGGCGTTGTCTCCGGTGGGCAGGGCCTTGCCCGTGGCGGCGTCGCGGTAGGTCGTCAGCAGCAAGCCGGCCTGGCCGCGCACGGCGGCGTGGCCGTCGGTGCGCAGCTCGAAGCCCTGTCCACGGAAGCTGCCGCGGCGGTTGTCTAGCTGGTGGATGAGGTGGCCCAGGTTGAGCTGGGTCGACTGCAACGTGGTCGCCAGTTGCGTGCGCAGCTGGCTGTCGCTGTCGTCCAGCACCAGCTGGTTGTAGCCCTTGCCGCCGTGTTCCTGGCTCTTGAAACCCGTCAGCGCCGCGGCATTGCGGTGACCGTCGGGTTGCGCGCCCAGGCCGTGCCAGGCGGGGCTGTTGCCACCGGCGAGATTGCCTTGCGCGCTGGGGGCGCTGTCCGTGCCCTGAGCGTAGAGGGATTGACTGTCGCTGCCAGCCGCGGCGCTCTTGCCGCCGGGCGTGGGCGCGTGGCCCGCTTCGCCCTGGCCGTTGTACAGCGCACCGATGACGAAAGGCTGGTCGATGTCGTCGTCGGCGAACTTGATCAGCACTTCCTGGCCGATGCGCGGCAGCCACTGCCAGCCCATCCCTGCGCCGGCCTGGCGCTGTGCCACGCGTATCCAGCGGCTGCTGCGGTCGTCGGCGCGCTCGCCGCGCTGCCAATGGAAGCGCACGCGGATTTCTCCGGCGGGGCTGGCATGGTGTTCGGCGTTGCCCTCGGGCTGGGACTGGCCGTCGGGACCGACGACGATCGCGCTATGTACTCCCAGCGGGCTGGACCGGCTATACAGACGTGGACAATCGACGTCGAGGACGCAGGCGCGCCAGGGACGGCGAGCGTCGATAGCGCGGAAGATGGCGGCGTAGCCCTGTTCGCGTGCCGCACTCTGCAATGCTTGCGTGGGAGCCAGGCGCACTGGCGCGTGATCGGGCAACACGCCCAGCAGGCCGGGGGTTGCCTCCGCGGCGTCGGGTGCCGGCGGCGGTGAGTCGAAGCACAAGGCTGCCTCGAGCGGACCCATGCGATCGGCCAGCGCGGCGCGCGTGTCGGCGGCCAGGTTGTTGATGCCGCAGTGCTCCACCGCAGCGAGCAGCAGCGGATAGCCTGCCGCAGCATCTTCCTGCGGCGGCAGGTGCGGACAGCCGGTGACAGTCAGGCGCGTACCGCTGCGCAGCGTGCGTACCGACGCACGGCCGGTGAACAGCAATGCACGGGCTTCAACGGCTTCGATCACCTGTTCGGCAACCCGTTGTGCGCTGGCCGCGTCCGGCGCCAGCGAGAAGCTGACAGAGAGGTACGGGTCCGGACTTGCGATGCGCCCCATGTTGCCGCCGGATCGTGCCGGGGCATGGCCGCGGATGGCACGCTTCGCTTCCGGGTCCCATGCGGTGACCGCCACACCGCCGACCGTCGCCCGGCTCTCGCACACCAGTTGCTGGATGGCATCGGCCGATTCCTGGCTGTGCGCGCGATGGAAGCGGATGCCGCCATCTGCTGCGGATTCTTCGTCTTCCGGCAATTGCGCGCTGTCGGCAAAGATCACCACCGCATGCCCGCTCGGCGCTTCCTCGTCTTCCACGACGGTATAACCCAGCCCGGCCTCGGCCAGCAGGCGCGAGAGGAAGTGATAGTCGGTCTCGCGGAACTGCGCGACGTGGGCGCGCTCGCCGAAGGCAGCGATGCGCGCTTCCGCGCCCGCCGCGTAGCGCCATTGCGCGTGCGGCGCATAGGGTTGCAGGATGGTCTCGATGATGCTGTCGAGCTTGCGATTCTGGAACACCTGGCTGTTGCGTTGCTGCGTGGTCAGCCATAGCCAGGGCACCATCGTCAGGCGATAGCGTGCCAGACTACCGTCGGCGCCGAGCTTCTCGGCCTGACGGATCAGGCCGGTGCGGCGCGACTGGCCACCACCCGCGAGCGTGGTCAGCAGCGTAACGCGTTGGCCCAGCAGGCTCTCCAGTGCGATATCGGCGTTGGCGCTGACCGCAACGATGCGCGACTCTGCCAGTGCCGAAACGCCTTCGCGGCCGATCCAGGCTTCAACGGCCAGTTCGCCGAGCGCGCCTTCGCCTTCCAGGGCATAGAGCCGGTGCGCCGCGCTGAAAAGATGTTGGTAGAGAGTGGTTACATCCATTCGCTGTCCGTTCGTGCAGCCGCAACTGCTTCAGGGGCCGGCATGCCCGCGCGGACGCCGTCGCCGGTGCCCGCCGTGGTGATACGGATTGCAGTACGGTGTGGCGCATGCCGGTCCGCCACGCCGCTTTCCTGCTGTACGTTGCTTGACGCGCCGGGGGTCAGTTGCGCGCCTTTGCGGAGGGGCGCGTGCTGGCCGCCGCCGTGCTGATCGGCTTGCCTTCCGGCTGCGACAACAACGCTGCCAGGACTTCGGCATCGGGGTCAGCCGCTGCGGACGACGCCTTGCGACGTGCTGTCCGGGTTGGCTTTGCCGCTGTGCTGCTCTTTGCCACGGCGGCCTTGTCTTTGCTGCTCGCCGCGTTCGTTGTGGACTTTGCCGCTGACGACGCTGTCTTTGCGCTCGATGCCTTATTGCTAGATTTGCTGATTTCGGCAGACTGTGGCCTGGCCGCGGCAGGCTGGCTCCCCAGGGCGGTCAGTGCAGCCAGCGTCGTGGCGCCCGCAACGGCACCTGCGGCGGCAGTCGCGCCGTCCACCTTGCCCAGGCTATCCAGTACGGGGTCACTGCTGGCATCGACGATGGTAGCGGCCTGGGGCTGGGGTGCTTCCACCGCGAGCACCGGTTCCGGCGGTGCAACGGCAGTTGCCGGAGACGACCCCGGCGCATGGCCGGCCAGCGCCTGCGTCCCCGGAGCGGTCGCATCAGCCCCGGCCTGGGCCGGAGCCGACGGCTTGTCCGCCTGCATTGGCACCGGCGCGTCGGCGCCCGGGTCCAGCCATAGCCAGCCGGCCACCGCGGCAGCGGCGACAGCGACCAGTCCACCAGCCACGTATCCGCGACCGGGCTTGCTGGCCGGAGCCTTGGCAGCCATCGGCACGCGACCCTCCAGGCTGGCCAGGATGCGGGTCTGCCCGGCGGCGCCGGCATCGGGCTCGTTGCCGAAGAGCGTCGGTGGCCCCGGCGGCTTCACATCGTCGCTATTGCTCATCTGTCATCAAGAGAATTGAAATAAAATGCGCGGCGGACGCTACCGGGCGGATTTACAATTACCGACCCGTTGTGTCATATATGGCAAATTCGGTCAATTTGGCCTTAGACTTCCGGATTCTACGGCTGGCCTCGTGGAAAGACAAACCCGATACGGGGGGACGTCCCCCGGGATTGAGATTTCATCGAATACAGATGTAAAAAATACTGAATATGCTGAGTTACCCTTGCGCCCGCCTTCGCCGCAAGGGTCGCAGCCAGCCTGGTCAAGCAGGAAAGCATGGTCTTTGTCGCACTGGTCCTCTATTTCGTGTTGATGGTTGCCGCTGCTGCCGTGCTGCTTCTTCCCGCAGTACGGCAGCGCTGCTTTGCGGTGGCGCGCACGCAATGGCGCCGCGTGAGCACCAGTGCGGCGTCGGCCGGCTCGCAATCGGCCAGTTCGATCCGCCAGTCGGTTGGCAACGCCACCACTACGTTGGCTTCAGCCAGGGACTTCCTGGCAAAGCGCCGCGCCCTGGTGCTGGCGGCCGCGGGCGTGGTAACGCTGCCGCCGGTGGTGGCGCTGGCGTTGCGTCACCGGCAGGTCTTCCAGTTCGAGGACGATGACGGCGTGCGCGAACCGGATCCGCAGATCGCCGCGCTGCTCAATGGCGAGCGGCTGGTGCCACCGCCGCCGCTGCCGCCAGAGGTCTTTACCACGCGCGAAGTTGAGCTGATCCGCCCGGCCATCCGCGAAGCCAGCCGCGACTGGGAGCAGCTGGATGCTGATTTCAGGCAGCGGTTGTTGCTGGTCTACAAGATCATGCGCGACGAACACGGCTATGAAATGGCGCTGCTGGAGGGCTACCGCAGCCCGGAACGGCAGGCCAAGCTGGCCGCCATGGGCAGTCATGTGACGCAGGCCGGCGCCTACCACAGCTACCACCAGTTCGGGCTGGCCGCGGACAGCGCCTTCTACCGCGACGGCAAGCTGGTGATCAGCGAAAAAGACCCGTGGGCCATGCGCGGATACGAGTTGTATGGCCGTGCCGCCGAATCCGCCGGCCTGGTCTGGGGTGGCCGCTGGAAGATGATGGATCTCGGGCACGTCGAGCTGCGGCGCCCGGGTGTGCTGGGCAAGCGGCCGGCACAGCAATAACGGCACGATGGCTCCGCATGGCGGGGCCGGCAGGAACATGAATTCAGGACCGGCAGCGGTTGGCCGGCGCAATCTGGGGAGAGCGTAGTGGCACGTCCTTTCATTCTGCTGGGCGACAAGACCGACCACGGCGGCGTGGTGATCACCGCCTCGGGCAACACCAGCACCAACGGCAAGGGCATTGCGTGCGTGGGAGATCGTGTTACCTGTCCGCGCTCCGGCCACGGCGGCATTACCGTCATTGTCACCGGCGATCCCAACGTGATCATCGATGGTCGCGCCGCCGCGCGGCATGGCGACAAGACCGCTTGCGGCGCGACCTTGCTGTCCAGCCAGGGCGTGACCGGCAGCGAATGAAGTCCTGGCAGCGAACGGCCGTTTCAAACGCCTTCCCGCCGCTATCCGACACGAAACCATGTTTCCAAGACTGATCAAGTCCACGCTGATTCTGTTCGCGGTGCTCGCCGTGGTGTGGGTGGCGACCATTGCCTGGTGGCAATCGATCAACCGGATGCCGACCACCACTGACATCGTCACGCACCTGGTGCTGATGCCGGCCGGCATGGTGGCCGCTTACCTGGTCATCAAGCGCGCCCTGGACGGCATCCGCAGCAATGTTGCGGCCGCCAGCCAGGCGCCCTCCACCGCCCCGCCCGGGGCTACCGACAATGCCACGGATGGCACCCGGCCGCAGTCGGAAGACCCAACCCGCACCTGGCGCGCGGCGCTGCTTGCCAGCGCGGTGCGCACGCCCGCGGGCAATGCGCCCGATGCCCTGGTGGAGGCCGCCAAGGCCGGCAACCGGCCTGGCCTGGTGGCGCTGGATGGTTTGCCCGGGCCTGTCTTTGCTGCCCAGATCGAGTCGCTCGATATCGACAGCCTGCGCACGGAATTCGCGGCCCGCACGCCCGATCTGGCCTGGGACGACGAGGCCTTGCGCGCGCTCGCGCTGGCCGCGGAGGTGACGGATGAACTGGGCATGCAGGCAGCGGTCTACGCGCCTGCCGGCCAAGACATGGCCGTGCCGGACAGCACCGGGCCGCTGGTGGCCACCATGCTGCTGCCGCGCGGGTGGCCGG
Source organism: Cupriavidus alkaliphilus (assembly GCF_900094595.1). GTDB lineage: Bacteria > Pseudomonadota > Gammaproteobacteria > Burkholderiales > Burkholderiaceae > Cupriavidus > Cupriavidus alkaliphilus. The sequence continues at coordinate 94,939 of NZ_FMAD01000006.1, forward strand.
AAACGCGCCAGGCCGCCGCCGGTGACTGGCTGCGCGAGCGCTTGTCCCAGTACTGGCCAGCTGCGCGGCTCACGCTCGAAGCCACGGCCGCCCGCGGCGACGGCGATGCCCTGCTGTTGCTTGACCGCGCAACCCAGGCCGTGAACCGGCCGGTCGACGGCACACCGGCGCTGCGCATGCTGGTGGCCGCCGATTCGCTGATTGGCGCCAATGCCGTCGAGGCGCTGGAACTGGAAGACCAGCTCTTCAGTGCGCGCTGCCCGCATGGCCGAACCCCCGGGGAGGCTGCCGCCGGCGTGCTGCTGGGCGCGCACCAGCCTGCCGCGCGCGCCACCGAGACAGACGCTGACGGGGATACGGACGCAGATGCCCAAAGCGCGCCGATCCTGATTGCGCGCACGGCGATGTCCCGCCTGGACGCGCCTACGGTAGACCGTGGCCAGCCACGACTCGAGGCGCTTGCCCAGGCCGTCACCCAGGCCATCGAGACCATTGCCAGCAAAGCCGAAGCCGCGCCCCAGGATGCAGCAGACACCGCGCCGCAGTCCGAAGAAGCCCCGCCGGCAGTGGCAACCATCGTCACGGACACCGGCGTCCACCCCGTGCGCACCGTCGAGATCGCCCAGGTCGTCAGTACCCGTTTTCCCACGCTGGACCCGGTTGCCGACCTGCTCGCGCTGGGCTTGCCGTGCGGCTACGCCGGCGCCGCCGGCGCGCTGCTGCCGGTGGTAGTGGCCCACCAGCTGGCGCTGGATGGCGGCCGGCCCGTGCTGGCCCTGAGCGCCGGCGACGCGCAGCAGCGCGGCGCTGTCGCGGTCCTGCCGGCGGGACCCGTGGCGCCAGATCCTGCCTGAACCGCCCTGCCCCGAACCGCGCCCCCGAATCCCGTATTGCTCCCGAGCCAAAGGCAACATGCATCGCATCCTTAACTTCCTGACCCACACACGCACGCTATCGGTATTCGGCGTGGTCGTGCTGACCGTCTTCCTGTTGCTGATGGCGCAGACCTTCGAAATCGGCCTGGCCTGGGTCGCCATTGTCCTTGGCGTGTTGCTGCTGGCATGGCTGGCCACCTATCTGTGGAAGCGCTGGCGCGCGCGCCGGGCCAGCGGCAAGCTCGAGGGCATCCTCGAGCAGCAGGCCGACATGGCCGCCAAGGCCGCACCGCCCGACAAGCGCGACGAGGTCGAGGCGCTGCGCACGCGCCTGGCCAGCGCCGTGAAGACCATCAAGACCTCGAAGCTGGGCCAGATGTCAGGCAGCGAGGCGCTCTACGAGCTGCCCTGGTACATCGTGATCGGCAACCCGGCGGCCGGCAAGAGCACGGCCGTGCTGAACTCGGGCCTGCAGTTTCCGTTCGCAGACAAAAACAACGCCGTGATCCATGGCATCGGCGGCACGCGCAATTGCGACTGGTTTTTCACTACCGAAGGCATCCTGCTCGATACCGCCGGCCGCTATGCCATCCATGAAGAGGACCGGCGTGAATGGCTGGGCTTCCTGGACCTGCTCAAGCGCTATCGGCCCAAGGCGCCGATCAACGGCATCGTGGTGACGGTCAGCATTCCGGAGCTGACGCAGAACCGGCCCGAGTTCGCCATCAACCTTGCCAAGAACCTGCGCCAGCGTGTTCAGGAGCTGACCGAACGGCTCGAAGTCTTCGCGCCGGTCTACGTGATGTTCACCAAGGCCGACCTGATCACCGGCTTTACCGAATTCTTCGGCGACAACGAAAAGCAGGAGCGCGACCGCGTCTGGGGCGCCACCCTGCCCTTCGCGCTCGAGGAGCGCCGCGACGTGGCAACCGTGTTCGACCAGCGCTTCGACGAGCTGTGCGACGGCCTGAAGGAGATCAGCGTGGCGCAGATCGCGCAGCACCGCAACGGCAAGCTGTCGCCGGGGCTGCTGAGCTTTCCGCTGGAATTTGCCTCGATCAAGCCCACGCTGCGCGCCTTCCTGGTCACGCTGTTCGACGAGAATCCGTTCCAGTACAAGCCCGTGTTCCGCGGCTTCTACTTCACCAGCGCGGTTCAGGAGGCCAGCACCACCAGCGTCTCGGCCGAGCGCATCGCGCGCCGTTTCGGGCTGAAGCTGGAAGGCGTGGCCGGCAACCGCGAGGTGTTCTCGAAGAACGGCTTCTTCCTGCGCGACCTGTTTTCCAAGGTGATCTTTGCCGACCGCCGCACCGTGCGCCAGTTTGCCAGCCCCGCCAAGACACGGCTGCGCTTTGCCACGTTCTTCGGTCTGGTGCTGCTGCTGGGCCTGCTGCTGGGTGGCTGGACCTGGTCGTTCCTGGGCAACCGGCAGCTGACCGCCAACGTGCAGGCGGACCTGGACAAGATCGTCAAGATGCAGCAGAACCGCGTCGACCTGCAGGCGCGGCTGGAGGCGCTTGACATCCTCCAGGACCGCATCGAGCAACTGGAACGCTTCCGCACCGACCACCCGCTGGCGTTGTCGCTGGGCCTGTACCAGGGCGATACGCTGCAGCACAAGCTGCTCGACGAGTACTACAACGGCCTGCGCCAGGTCATGCTGAAACCCGTTGGCGGGGCCATCGAGACCTTCCTGGCAGAGGTCAACGCCCATCCCGACCAACTCGCACCGATGGTGCGGCCGCCTGAAACCGGTGCCGTGACCGCGACGGCGCTGGCGTCGGCGGCCCCTGCCTCGGCCCCCGCCGCCACGACCGCCGCGGCCACCACCACGCCTGCCGCAGGCAAACGCTACACCGACGCCTCGCCCACCAACGTGGAAGATGCGTACAACGCGCTCAAGACCTACCTGATGCTGGCGGACAAGCGCCACGTAGAGGTGGCGCACCTGACTGACCAGATGACCCGGTTCTGGCGCGGCTGGCTCGAAGACAACCGCGGCAACATGCCGCGCGAGCAGCTGATCCGCTCGGCCGAGCGCAACCTGTCCTTCTACCTGGCGCGCGTCAACGACGACAACTGGCCGCTGCTGGAAGGCAACCTGTCGCTGATCGACCAGTCCCGCGAGAACCTGCGCCGTGTGGTACGGGGCATGCCCGCGCGCGAGCGCGCCTATGCCGAGATCAAGGCCCGCGCCTCGACCCGCTTTGCCCCGATGACCGTGGCCCGCATCGTGGGCGACACAGGTGCTTCGGTGGTCGCCGGCAGCTACGCCGTGCCCGGCACCTTCACGCGCGAAGCGTGGCTCGGCTATGTGCAGCCCGCCATCCGCGAAGCCGCCAGCAAGGAGCTGCAGACCAAGGACTGGGTGCTCAATGTCGCCGCGCGCGACGACCTGACCCTGGAAGGCAGTCCAGAGCAGATCCAGAAGACGCTGGTCACCATGTACAAGACCGAGTACGCGCGCGAATGGCAGCGCTTCATGCAGGGGGTGACCATCCAGGACTTCGGCAGCTTCGAGCAGGCCGTGGCCAGCATGAACCTGCTGGGAGACCCGGCCAACTCGCCGATCCGCAAGGTGCTGGACACGGCGTATGAGCAGACGTCATGGGACAACCCCTCGCTGCTCAATGCCGGCCTGAAGCAAGCCAAGTCCGGCATGCTGGACTGGTTCAAGCGGCTGATCTCGCGCGGCACGCCCTCGCAGGTCAGCGTCAATGTCGATGTCAGCGGCGCCGGCAGCGCGGCGGGCACGATTCCGATGGGTCCGGTCGGCAAGGAGTTCTCGGGGCTGGCGCGCATCGTCGTGATGCATGACAACAACTCGATGCTGCGCGGCTATATGGAGTCGCTGTCCAAGGTGCGTACGCGCTTCAACCAGCTCAAGAACCAGGGCGACCCGGGACCCGGTGCGCGCCAGCTGATGCAGCAGACGCTTGACGGCAACGGCTCGGAGCTGTCGGATGCGCTCAAATACGTCGACGAGCAGATGATGACCGGCCTCACCGACAGCCAGCGCCAGGCGCTGCGGCCGCTGCTGGTGCGCCCGCTGCTGCAGTCTTACGCCGTGGTGATCCGCCCCGCCAGCGTCGAGATCAACAAGGTCTGGAACGCACAGGTGTACCAGCCGTTCAGCCAGACCCTGGCCACCAAGTATCCGTTTGCTTCGGATGCCAAGATCGAGGCCAGCGCGGCGGAGATCGGCCAGATCTTCGGGCCGGAGGGCGCCATCGCCAAGTTCACCACCGCCACCATCGGCCCGCTGTCGGTGCGCCGCGGCGACATGCTGGCAGCGCGTACCTGGGGCGACCTGGGGCTGACGCTGGCGCCGGAATTCACTACCAACTTCACGCGCTGGGTGGCGCCGCTGACCGGCGGCGCGGCGGGAGGCGGCGGCGGCACCACGGCCGCGGCAGCCCAGCAGACCGTGTTCCAGATCCTGCCGACGCCCGCGACCGGCACCACCGAGTACACCATCGAGATCGACGGCCAGCAGCTGCGCTATCGCAATACGCCGGCGCAGTGGGCCAACTTTGTCTGGCCCAACCCGCAGGGTTCGCCCGGCGCCCGCATCACGGCAACGACGTTCGACGGCCGCTCGGTCGAGCTGCTCAACGAACCCGGCCGCTTCGGCCTGGAGCGCCTGATCGCCACGGCCGCGCGCAAGCGCCGCCCGGATGGCGCCTTCGACCTGACCTGGAGCCGCGACAATATCTCGGTCAGCGTGGCGCTGCGCATCATCAGCAGTCCGCAGACCGCGGGCAATGCCAGTGCTTCCGACTCGCCGCAGAGCCAGGGCCTGCGCGGACTGCGACTGCCGACCGCGATCGCTGACGCCAATGCGCCGCTCAATACCGCGACGCCGCCGGCCGCTTCGCCGTCGACTTCTCCCGCGGCGGCGCCGTCCGCCCCCCCGGCCCCGAACCCGCAGGCCAGCACGCCGGGCACCGCGCAGGCCTCGGCCCAAGTCAACCAAGGAGGTACGGCGCAATGAGCCAGCCGACCCAACTCCAGCTGTCCTATTTCGGCAAGATCCCGTCCCGGGGCGACTTCGTCAAAAGTGCCAATAACACCCAGTTGCTCGACACGCTGGACCGCTGGCTGGCGCAGGGCATGGAACTGCTGGCCGAGGATCCGGCCTGGAAAGCCAGCTATGACGCCTGGAAGCCGATGCACTTCGCTTTCCTCGGTTCGCAGAGCAAGCTGGCCATCGCCGGTGCGCTGATGGCCAGCAGCGACCTGTCCTCGCGCCGCTTTCCGTTCCTGACGGCAGCGGCGATGGAAGTCGAGCGCCCCTTGCACTTCATCGCCCGCAGCCCGCTGGCACTGGCCCGCCTGTGGACGCGCGCGGGGCAGCAGATGCATGCGCTGGCACAGGCCTCCGATGCCACCGAAGGCCTGCAGCAACTGGGGCAGGCCCAGCTGGGCGTGGAGACCGGTGCCGGCGCCCAGACGCACGACGCAAGCTTTGCCGACTTTATCGACTTCCAGACCGTGGCCGGCCTGGAACACATGCTGGCCGGCCAGGGCCAGCAGGTACGCCTGCGCCGCACGCTGCTGGCGCTGGGCATCCTGCTGCAGCCACTGATGTCGTCCGGCTCGTCGCACCTGGAAAAAGGCCTGACCCTGCCACTGCCCGCCGATCCGCTCTACCGCAGCCTGGTGGCGAGCTTCTGGCTGGAACTGGTGTCGCGCTTCCTGCACCGGGCAGATTTCGAACTGTCGATCTTCCTCGGGCAGATCGGCGGCAACGAGCGGCTGGTGATCGGCTTCAACGGCGCCTCGTCGCGCACGCTGCACGGCGTGATCTCGCCGCTGGCCTATGCCGAGCAGAACATCAATATCGATGACCCCGAATGGGTCGAGCAACACGTCAACGGAGACTACGGCATGGCCAAGTTCGTCAGTTACATGGACCAGCCGCAACTGTCGCTGCGCCTCGCGCTGGATACCTTCCGTGAAGTCTTTGCCGGGGAATGAGCATGGGTTTCAATGCAGTACGCAACCGGGCAGCTGATTTCAAGACTGCCTCCATCGCTGTAAAAGCGCGCACGCCAGCGCTGGCAGCTGGATTGCTGGCAGCGCTGACGATGCTACCCGGCCACGCCGCGCCGGGCGATCCTGGTACCACCGGCATCGCTGCGCCTGCTGCCACCGCAGCCGCTGCTTCAGGCCGCGTCGTTGCAGGCGGCGCCGTTCCTGACGAGGCCACCAAGGCCAGCGTGCTGGCGCGCCTGCGCGAGTTGTATGGCAGCGCCAACGTGGTGGATCAGATCGAGGTCGGCAACGTGGTCTCGCCCCCGAACTGGTCGGCCAATGTGCAGAAGATCCTCTCGCCGCAAATCAAGCAGGTCAGCCGCGGCCAGCTCAGCATCGACGGTACCCAGGTATCCGTGCACGGCGACGTGCGCAACGAAGCCCAGCGCCAGCAGATCGCCAGCGACATGGCCACCGGCCTTGGCCAGGCCTATACAGTGAAGAACGGCCTGCGCGTGCCGGCTTCCGAACAGAACCTGCTGGACCAGACCCTGGCCAACCGGATCATCGAATTCGAGACGGGCGCAGCGACGCTGACGCCCAAGGGCCGCGCCATCCTCGATGAAATGGCCGCGGTGCTGCCGCGCCTGAGCGGCCGCAAGATCGAGATTGTCGGCCACACCGACAACTCCGGCAGCCGCGCGCTGAACCTGACGCTGAGCCAGGCACGCGCGGAAACCGTGAAGAACTACCTGATCGGCAAAGGCGGCGAGCCCGGCATGCTGACGGCAGTGGGCGTGGGACCGGACCAGCCGGTGGCGCCGAATGACAAGGAGGAAGGGCGCGCGAAGAACCGGAGGATTGAGTTCCGGGCGGGGCAGTAACCGCGCATGGCGGTGGACCACGCCGGCGCTTCGATGCTGCCGGCGTGGCTTTGGATCATGCGTCGTTATCGCTCGACGGATCCGTGGTCACACCCAGCAGCTCCTCGATCTGCGACAGCGTGGCATCGTCCTTGACCACCGTGCGCAGCCACGCGTGCAGCGGCATGTCGCCCCACTTGGCAGCGCGCGCCGCCAGGTAAGCCACCGGGCTGTGCGGTTCCGTACGCCGGAAAAAATCCGCGACCTCGCGCAATTGGGCCAGCGCCTGGGCACGCGTGCGGATGGGGCCGGCGTGCGTGGCTTCGGCAGCGCCAGCCGGCACGCCTGCATGTCCGCTCTGGGCAGACGCGGATGGTCCCTGGCTCGCCTCTGCACCGGCGGGCCGTTCCACCGGCTTGCCGACAAAGCGCTCCACCAGCATGCGCACTGCTTCCAGCGCCTCGCGCGCTTGCCGGAAGCTGGGCGCATGCTCGCCGGCCCGCTCGTCCAGCACATCGCCGAGCAGCTTCAGCGCGGCTTCGCAGGACACCAGGTCCGCATGCAGCGCCGTATAGAATGCCGCCGGCGTCTTCTTGCGCGCCGTATCGAATTGCTCCTGGCTGACCTTGCCCTGCGACAGCTCGTCCGCCTGCTCCGGATCGCGGCGAATCGCTTCCGCGAGATGCGTCGCCACCTCCCAGTCGACGTAGGCGTATCCGCCCGCCGATTCATCGACCAGCGGAATCTCGCGGATCAGCTGGCTCGACCGCCCTGCCAGCCATGTCACACTCCCGGTGCGGTAGTCGACATCGTCAGCTTCCATCACCGGGTGCAGGTGCTCCCAATATTGGCTGCAGAGCTCCGCTGTCAGGCGGTAGCCATCGCCCAGGCCCGCAAAACCCCGCTCCTTCGAAAGCGCCTCGGTCAACCAGACCGCCAGGCGAAGATCCTTGGTGCGGTCCTGCAGCAGCGAGGTGGCAATGCCGATCACCTCGCGCCAGTCCGCCTCCTTGATGTCCGTTACCCAATCGCCCTGGTCCAGCGACGGATCGTCAGCACGGCGCGCCTCCTGGATGCGGTCGAATTCAGCGGAAAAAAGCAGGTCTTCGCCACAGGGTTGGTCGCCAGGAAGCGGAGCAAGCAGGCGGTCGAACTGGAGGGATGCCATGGTGGTCGGTCAGCCGTGGGAACAAGAAGCAAGTGTACCGTTGGCGGTGCGGTAAGGCCATGGGCGTGGTGTCAGTGCGCGGATTTGCGACGTACACTCTGCCGGACACTGCAGGTCTACCGGCGCGATTTTCCGCCCCGTGTGTTCCACATCCGCAAAAATCTCCGTTGCCCCTTGTCCTGCCTTCCCGCCAATGAAAGGTCTGCTTAGAACCCTGTCACTACAAGCCACGCTGGTCTTCATTGTTTTACTCGTTCCCGTGGCAGTGTACGAACTAGTCTCGCAGTCCAGGTTTCGGGATGTGGAACTGTTGACATTCGGCGGCGCCCTGGTCTATCCGGCGTACATTGGACTGTGGATCCGAAAGCTGCGAAGTGCCCGGGCCAGGTTCATTCTTTATCATCTGCTGCTGGTACTGGTGACCGCATTCATGGCGCTCATCGCCGGCGGAAATCAGCCCACCATGGCCAGGATCGTGATTCCCGCGATCGTCGGTGCCGCCGCACTGCCCGTTGCAGCGATTGCCGGGCTGCGCGGCAACCGGTGGCTCGCCATCACGGGCTTGGGCAGTGCCGCCATATCGCTGCCTGTCGGCGCCGCCCTGTCGTGGGGCATTTTTGTTGCTGCAGCGCTGTCCGGTATGCGCGGGGGTATATAGCGGCACCGCCACTAAGTGCTAGTGCCGAGCCATTCAAGCGGCGGTCCCGTCCGGACCAAGCCGTTCCCTGCGCTCGGCATCGTATTCAAGGGCCAGCTTCACCGCCTGTTCGCGGTATGCCAGCAGCCGCTCGTCCCCGTCAGGACCGACGGTTTTTGCGTTGCCGGCATAGCTGGGCTCCTCCAGAATGAAGGGATCCTGCGGGTCGATCAAGCAGGCATTCTCCACATCCTCCGGCCAGACAGGACGCTTGCAGGTTTTCATGGCAACGTAGCGAAACAGAGCCCATGGCAAAGTAATGGGCAGCATCAAAATGCCAAGAAAGCCCGAAAACTGCCCACTGACCTGCGTGATCACCATATTGCGCAGCGTTGTTTCTGTCGAAACGGTGAGTGCCAGCGGTGGGAATGGCAGGCTCTGCGGGCCTTCTTCCATATAGCGACGCACCATCTCCCAATGTTCCAGTACCGCACCGCGACTGGTGCTGCCATCCATGCCGACGGCAAAGGTATCGCGCACCATGCGTTGATCGTCCAGGACATTGCAACGCAGGTCGAAGGTGTAGTGGCCCGGATTCCCAGCTGCTGGACTAGATCGGCCGATGTAGAAGTAGGCACTGTCCCAAGGTATGGTCAGCACACCGCCCGGACCGTTGTGCCGGAAGACGTAGACCATCCTGTTCTTGCGGTTGAAGCGGATCGGGTAGTGGGTGTAGCAGAAGAAGTCTTTGAGCCAGATGAATTTGATAAAACACAGGGCTGTTGCCAGACAGGCAATCACCGCCACCCATCCAGAAATGATCGATGCGCGTGTAGGTTCGAGATTGTCGCCAGTCGGCACATAAATAGTGGACCCAAACAGGCCGCCGAAAAATACCAGCATTGCGATAAAGGGGGCGCCCCCCATTGCCGCCCAGCCACGCTGCAAGAAGAACCGGTCCATGTACTCCACGAATGTGGAGTTCAGACGCAACAAGCCGTGGTCGTTTGGCGGGAGGTCGGCAATGCGCTGCCTCGGATCGAGGTGTTCGGCAATCTCGTATTCACGCAACGGCCGATTCAGTTTGTAGCGGGTCAGCCAACCGGCGTATTCACCTTCTTTCATGTATTGGCCATCAACAAGTTTGCACAGGCCTTACATCAGCCTCGTCCTAATCCAGACAACCGGGCTATCGCGCCATGGCCTCATCAAGGCCCTCTGCGGTTCCCCAGCGCCGCATGAACTCCACCTCATCCGCGTTAGCCAGCTTGCCTTCTGCGCGATACACCATTGCAGTCATCACAGCGCCAGCCTGTACGGGCCGCTCCTCTGGCTCTCCAATGCCAGAGTCGCTCTCCCACTCCTTCGGAAAGCGCGCCCACGAGCAAGTGGATTGCGCCAGGGCCATATACATGGGCAGATAGAATGACACATCCATCTCCAACCTGCATTGTGCAGCGCTTGGCATCCCGCAATAGGTGCTGTAGGCAGGTGGCAGATAGCGCGGCACTTGTTTGAACGACGCCGGGGCATTGGGTGGAATCACATCGACCGAAGGGCCTTCCTCCATATATTGGCGAATGTACTCCCACAGGCCAGCGACTCCCTCCGGGAAGTATGTGTTTGTCGCGGACTCGATAAAGATGACGTCCTCGCCTTCTGCAGAAGTATCGTCTGCACTGAATGGAGGGTGGTAAAGAACCAAAGGCTGCGCCTGCTCGTAGCGGACAACTTTGGGCTCCATGCGTGCGGGAAATGGCTTCAGCACTGCCTCCAGGCGATCCCATGCGAACACCTTGTCGCCACCACAATAGCCAGGTCGCAATACGTAGACCTGGCGAGTCTTGCGGTTGAATCGGACACGCCCGCGCAACGGGCTGAAGAACGCTGTACGCGCACCCAGGCCAATGAACATCATGACGACGAAAAACACGAAGCCGGCCACAAACAACAACATGACCGTCCACCCGCCAATCACCAGCGTGAGCATTGCCGATTCATAGGGTTCGTTCCAGCTGAGGAAAAACACCCTGCCAAACAACAGCGGATGAAGCGCCAGGCCGTACCAGAGCCAAATCGTGAACAGACAACCAAGTAGTACCAGCAGCGCCCAGGACGTCACCAAGCTTTGCACGCCGAAACCGGGGTTGGCAAGTTCCAGATAGGCGTCGTTCTGCGCATAGATGCAACGGCCGGGGATAAAGACGCCCTCGGCAGGACTGTTTTCATCGACGCGCCAACGACGCTGTCCGTCGATGTTCAATAGCTCCCGGCTATTTGCGATGGATCGGCGCCTGGCGCGTGCGTATTCGTATTCGCGACCGAACATGATTTCATCCCAACTGCGGCTCTCGCCGTACCAACGGGGTGAAAGTGTACCTTGGACTGACAGACCACTTGACGTGAAAAAGTAGAAGCCATCTCGGGCAAAGGAAGGCCGCCCTTAGTCCGGACTATTGCGGCAGCCTTCTACATAAAGAGAAACGGCGCGGCAATCAATAACCACAGCCCTCCCCACAGAAAGGTAGAGAGGGCTCCGATGATAGCCCACCGAAATCTCAAGCGCGGGAGCTTTCCAGCAAATGCGGCTTGTTCGAGGGGCGATAAGGGTTCCTTACGGTATGGATTTGATCCTTCAAATGCCATAGCTTGTTTCATTGCCACTGAATACTCAGGATATCTTCCGCGGCACTGAAGCCAAGCCGCAGATCGAAACCACCAATATCCAATTACGCCATAAAAATAGTAATAGCACCAAGTGAAGAGACTTGACTCCAATCTAAAATTGCGATCAACCAGTCGGCTAAAACCTATCTGATCTATTCTAGCCAGCACAGCTCTTCTGTCATTGACTGGAGGCTGAGCAAGAACAGACGGCACCATTTCAGGCGCATAATCCATGTATCGACGAATGAACTCCCAATTCATGCCGCATACGCTAGGCAGTCTCGAAGGGGGAGCCACGACTACAGCGTCAACAATCTTCCTATTCGCATCTAGAATAGCAATCTGAGGAGTATAGATTGTTGCCGCACCAGCCGTGGAGATCAATTGCGCACGATATATAAAGGGATGCACATCATCATAGTTGAAGACACGCCATCCGAGACTCTTTCCTCTCCATGCATAAATTTGTCGACTCTTTCTACTCAGGATAACTGGTGGTGGCACCGGACTAGTTACCCAGAAATAGATGCCAACGCCCGGTCCCACTATAAAGGCAATGAAGATAGCGGCAACGGGCACAGTGAACCATATAGGTATATCGGAGCCCATCGCCTTTGGACCAAAAACAAGGGCCAAGACGAGCATATAACTCAAAGTGAATGCACTTAAAACGATCCACATCCCGCGATCTACGTTCATTTCGCTGTCAATGAACGTCAAAAAAGCCGGGTTAATGTCCTGAACTTGATCTCTGGCATCTGGCTCATGAATTGCAGGCTCATCTCCGCGAGGCAAAAGAATTCCCCACGCACCGCTCTGATTCGGCAACTCTCTTAATCCTACTAATTGCGCCTTGAGATATTTACCACGCCCTATCATAATCGCCCTTTATTAATGACATTGAGCAGCCATTCTCCGAGCATAGCCACCAAGGCCAACGCGATCATCAGCACAAATCCTAGGCCAGCGCTTAGCACCCCAAAGAGCACGAGAAGCGCAATCGCCCCGCCCGCAATAGATGTAGTCATATAGAGATAGTACATGGGAACGTCACCCTGTTTCTCTGCATCCTTAGCTTTCCAATAATCAAGAACCGCTCCCAAGAATGCCCCTGCCGTGCCGATGAGCTTCCCCAAAAAACCCACCAGCAATGCCCGGTTAGAAACCTTTGTCATGAACAATCTGAATGGCCGGGCGAGCGAAGTCTTACCCCAGGCCGAACGTTCAAGCCCCTTACCGGCCACCTCAACGGCACTGCCCGCAAGGCTTGTCAACGCTCCAATTAACTGCAACTGCCGTTGTCCCGGGGTTCCCTTCTTCGGGTCAGGTAGCTCGACACATGCCTTATAGACATTCCATCCGTCCAGAATCAGTCCTGCCGCTCCCAGCCCGATATCGAGTTTGATCGCACTTGCAGTCCGGCCACGCAGCGCGGCACGCAGTTGGTCCTCGTGCAAAAGCACATTGTCTAACTGATCAAGATTTGCGCTACTGAATAAACGCTTATTATCCTCGTCCCAAAACACGGTCCAGTGAAAGACACGCCTGCCTCTCGCATTGCGCGCCTCCGGCACCCGAGCGCGAGCGCCCGTACGCTCGGACAACTCAGTCCGGACGTGGTTGTCGATCCGCCGCCGCAGAGCCTGCCTATCGACATTGGGATGCGCGCGTGCCAACTCGTCCACGATGATATGCGCCATCTCAGCTTCAGATGCCCGAATCTTGAGCTGTCGCAGTGGTCTGTTGGCAAGAAGGCCAAGCAATGCCACGTGGCGATAGCGCGCGGCAAAACCGACCATGGCATCTCCCGCTTTCCCGGCTGCCGCTCCTCCCGAGCGGCCCAGCAATGTCACGATTGGCGCCGACATGGTGTACGCCATCCGGGCCACACTGCTCATCGCGCCCGCCAGTTCATTGGCATGGCCTTTCTCTAACACGTGGGCAAAGGCCTTGAATACATTGCTCCAAGCCCCGGGATTTCCTACCTCTAACTCAGCAGTCGCCGCCTTCTCTAGTTTTTTGGCCGCCTCGGAGTTGTCAAGCACGAGGGCTCGCAGCACCGTGTTCTTACGCTCCGTAAATGAACCCTGCAACTCCTTAAGAAGGATATCGGACACCGGCTCGATACCAACAATGTCATAAAGGCAAGCCATTACCAGGCTGGTCATGGCTTCGCCGCTCTTGATATCGGTGTCATCGTGGTTGCAGGCCATCGCCTCACGATATGGTGTTCCTCCGTACCATTTCACAAAGCTCCGCGCCAGGGGCGCCAAGGTATTCTTGGCGTACGCGTTCATATCGCGCTCGAGCTCTTTATCGAAGGCCTCTCGGTTAGGCTCGTTGTAATCGTTCAGATACTCCTCCCAAGCATTTCGCCGCGCGCGCTTTTCTTCATCCGGCGTCACCTACGGGCCTTACGACTAATAATCACTGGTGGCTTTACAGGGTTAGTCACTGTTTTATACACCAGAACAACGGGGCCGATTATGCTTGAAAGAAAAACACCTACAACAACCGCCAGTACGCCAAAAGGGGTCTCACGCGCAAGAAGTGGAGGCAGAAAAGTTATCGCCCCCAGAAGCATGTAGCTGGATATGAAGATACCGATAGTCAGCCACATTCCCCCATCGACGTTCATCTCACTATCAACGAAAGTCAGGTAAGCAGGGTTGATATCCTGGACTTGTTCATGAGCGTCAGGCTCATGAGTTGCCTGCTCTTTCCTGTGGGGCAAAAGAAAACCCCACGCACCGCTTTCGTGCGGGAGGGATTTCAACCCAAGCAACTGCGCTTTTATATATTTTTCGCCTCCACTCATATTCTCGTTTTTTCACTCCGACAAACGGCAGCGTTGACCGTCGATGCTCAATAGTTCTCGGCTCCTGGCGATAGATCGCCGCTTGGCTCGTGCGTACTCGTATTCGGGCCCGAACATGAACTCGTCAATGCGCCGTCCAACGGACTATTTTACGGACAAATCCGACCATTTCAACACAGGGGCAAGTCGAAGTGCAATATACTCACAAAATCCGATTGGTATAAACACCCAAAACAATGGAATGAATAAAATCAAACTATAAAAACGAGCTGCAACATGCATTCGCTCGCGCCGTCTCACACCCTCACCCGTAAAATCCAACATAGGATAATATCGTAATAGGCATCTAGCCAAGGAAACCTCAACTATTACTGAATTAGACGCCAACCTTCCCGGACCATTTTCCATGTAATCTCGAATGCATGCCCACAATTGATGCAGAGCAGCCGGAAAGAGTTCATCAGACTTCAAAACAATCCGCCGCACCACTCTATTCGTACCCGGGTCGCACTCAGCAATTATAAGAGAATATCGCACCGAATAAGTCTTTCCATTGTACCCGGAAATCTTTGCAATCTCCGCAGCGAGATGTTCCCAGCGCAATTCGCTCTGCACCACTTTCCATCTCAAAAATGGATTAAGCTTAGTTACATACTCCATTGAAAGCACACACCCTGTATCACGACAAAAACGTACCGGCAGGTCCCGCGGAGTGCGCAGCTCCTTCTTTATCACATACAGGATAGCAACGAGAAAACCAAGCAATCCGACAGCAAACAACGCCGCACCCAATGGTATTTTTGAAAAACCTTTCATTAACATCAGCGCGATAGTGTCAGCGATCGAGAGCATGCCAACCAACATCCCCACCCCGAAAAGCAATCCCGCACCTCTTTGCATGGAGGCCGCGCGAGAAAGCTCCAGACAATGCTCATCCATACTCAGTAAATCCTGAACAATAGTGGGCGGCTTCTCAGAAGAAGTGTGCATTGTCGCGTCCCGCCCTGGGAGGTCTTCATACCAATACGGACTCTGCGGCTCGAGCCGGGATTTATTTGCTGTCATGTCAATCGCTTACTGCAATAAGTTTTTCTGCCCAACCCTCCGGATCATTCCTATCCGGCCAAAACCGTACCTCAATTTGGGCCCGCTTATAGATGTGCGTATTCAACTCTATGCTTTCTTCAACAACGTACGCGCCATTCTCGGTTCTACCTGCACCTTGCCGATTACGATACTTTGCGGCAGTATCAACAACTTTGGTCGGCATCGCCTTCATTTGGGGCAACACTTCCGCATCACGTCCTCCGGCCATCACCAACTGCGCCTGACCACGCGCGTCAATGGCTTTAACCTTCCACTCGTACACGGATTTAAATTTTTCGAAATTCGAAAACTTTAGCTTCACTTTCAGGGTGTCAAAACCAGAGGTTGCTTCAAGCCAGTCGTCATTAAAACCAAGCTCCACGCCCAGTCCCAAGACTAGCGCATTTAAATCCGCAAGCTCTTCACTGAGTTGAGCGTCAGTCCACTTTCCTTCTGCTCTCTCACCATAGCCCCAGTAGCAGCGATCGAGCCAGATCTCCACAGGCGTAGACTCCAATGAAGTTGCCCACCAGTAGAGCAACACACCCGCCGCGACCAACAACAACATCCAGCCTAGTGGTCCAATTCCAAGCAAACCGCCAACAAGAGCAGTCGAAAACCCAGATCCAACTGCGACTGCAGCGCCAACACCAAATGCAACGGCCGCAGCACCATAAACAACTGCTGCGCTTGCATCGCCTTGCTGCCATGCTCTCCACCCTGTACAGGCAGCTTGAATCGCATCTATGCTAAGTGAGATGGCGCCGAGGATCGCACCTGCCTTCACGAATGACTCGGCTGGGGTCCTGCCTAGTGCTTTAAATCCAAGACCAACACCTTCCGACATCGCAGCCAGCATTCCGAACGTCGCGGAGACTACAGGTAATTTGGCCTCGATGCCTCCTTGAGGTCCAATCATGGCATCCATGGACTTCTTCGAATCCCTGAACGCCCAATACTGAAGGACCAGCGAACCTACTGCCAACATCGGCTCACCGCCTCCCGCGACAAGCTTTAGGCTTCTTGCGGCTAGTTCACGCGCTACCACTTTTGCCACGCCAGGCAACATTCTGACTGAATTTTCCAATGGCCGAAGAACTTGTACGGCTTCTCGGCTCAGGGTGATGCCGGCCACTTTCAAGGCGCTCGCTACCCCGATACCTAAGTCGGTGCTCTCGCGCTTCGCCTTTGCGATCGACATTTCGATCGCTTTTTTCACATCCTCTGCTTGCTCAAAGGACCAGATAGTAACTTCGATAACTGTATTCCTCACTTTTTCGTTGGGAACGGTGAGGATACCGCCAAGCAGGACACTACGGGCTTTGCGTCCAGCAACTTCGGTCAACCGCTTGCCAGCCTCGTTACCCTTACGGGACAGCTGGTTCAGCAGATCCACGTACTGCCCTACTGTCATCTTCAGCTGAAGTAGGATGGGGCTCGCATTGCGATAGAGTTTTAGAGCAGCCTGAGTAGCTCTTCTAACTGCTACCTCGATCGCGTCCATAGTCTTATCGACCATTTGCGCGGCAGCACCTTCAATCGCAGCCAGTGTATGAGCCGCTGCCTGCTGAACCTCACTATTCATGAAGTTCTTGAACTTGTCCGGCAGTTTGATCTCATCCGAACCCAAGATGCCTTTTACGGTGTCATACAGTTTATCCCCCTTATTCAACTCGTCCCCTTCTTGGGGCTTCGTTCCAGATGGGAACAGATACTTCAGTAGTTCCTTTCTGCCACCCATGATGGCGGCATAAGGGATCGTATAGCCTGTCGGATTGGTATCATCTTTCTGTTTTGTTAGCCACTCCTCCCAGAGCTTCACACCAGCCTTACCGTGAGGCCCGCCTGCAAGGCACGGCGCGCACATGATCATCAGTCGGACATTTCCATGGAGCTTATCCAGGTCGTAGTCGCCGAGCCACCTCTTCCATTCATCTGCACGTGCCCATACTTCCCAGTCCGAATCGCAATCCATGATGCGATTCGTGAGCTCGCTCATCTGTCGACCATATTCCTTCTCAAACTTGTCGCGCTCAACTTCGTTATACCGCTCCTCCAACTTCGTCCAAGTGGCCTTGTTCTTTGAGTCGATCCGTTCCTTCCGCGTCGTAGAGACCGTTCGGACGGCATCGGGAGTGTAGTTTGGATTGCCGACCAAATACGATGCCGTGACCTTGTCCGCTACGCCGCGAGTCTTTTCATCGTCCTCAATCGCCTGGGCGGTCGCCACCGCTATCTGCTTCTTAAGGCCTACGATAGCCTGTGATATAAGCAGCGGGCGTGCAACTGCGCCACAGTACGCTTGGCGCCATTGAATACGATCATGTGTCTGCCCATTGAGTTCTTTGACGATTCCAACGGGGTCATAAAGCGCAAATGCAGCAATCTTCCCTGGCTTGCCGCGCTTGCTTTGCTTCTCTGCGGCACTTGCGACGAATTTTTTCAAAGCAAGGCCGTGGCCAGGCCTTTCAAAGTTGCCGTGGAGGCTTTGCCAGCGCCGCCCTTTTTGAGTCTGTTGTGCCCCCCGATCGTTCCAGTAGCCGCCATCGTAGCTACAGCGACGTGCGTACTGGGCCGCATCATCGACATACTCTAGTACTACGTCGTTCAGACTTGGCTGACCCTGAGAGATTTCGAATGCGTGCCGAACCTTACCAGGTGCCGACGCCAACGCGCCGATCGAACAAAATTGCATACGCTCGTCCGGAGCCCTTTCATAATTGGCACGGACTTTGGGTGACCAAATGTCTTCCGCGAATGCCAGCCAAACCTTGTCATAGCCTGGTGGGATGGTGATAAAACTGGCCGGTATGTTATGCCCTTCGCGTTTGCAAGCCTCCGTCATCGGCCGATCGACCTTCCAGTCAGGGTCATCTGGGTCCGCAAGCAAGCGTAGGTAGCCGTCAGCCGTCACGACGTATGTTTGCCATACGCCTGGTTTGCCTAAATATACGTGAACGAAACCTTTACGCAGCGAACGCAAAGCGTACTTGCTCAAGCTCAGCGGCTTTTTCTCGAACTTGTCAAGCGTGGAGACGGCGTCAAGTGGCAGGGTACCCGAATTCTGCAGGTAGCTCGGTATGACAGCGTAGCGCACCGGAAGAATTGGGTAACCTTCGCGATCACAAAAGCCACACTTTCCACTGCTATTTCCTGGTGCACACTTCCTGGCCGCATCCGCATTGGCACGCATCGCTGAAGCACCGGCAGACGGCTTTTGCGGAGTTTGACTGACAGTAGCCGTATTGGCGGGCCCGGGTTTTGTAGTCTTGGACATCGTTGCCTCGTATCTCTCTCACTTTGGCGCACTGCCAGCGGACTCGTATGACGCAATTTCGTGCAGCACAGCGTCTGAGTGACCGGCGAGAATATCTGTTAACGTCAACTCATCCGTTCCAGCCAGCGCTTCCAGCGCAGCCTGTACCACCGGATGCAAGAACCAATCCTCACTTAACGTGAGACAGTTCATTGCGAAAAAGACCACGTCTTGTTGTCCATACAGCCCGTTTTCATAGGCTTGGCGAACAACCTTATCCAGCGTCACCTCCGGGAATTCCGGCAATGAGAGACCCGCCTTTCGCATTGCCATTGCAACTAGCTTCGCCTCTCGGATGCGCCTCTGATCATCCCAGACTGCGCTAACCTGCCGTCCGGATAGCGGAAGCAACGTACTCCGCGCGTCGATGATGTTATTTCGTCCGACTTCCGGGGGCGACACAACTCGAAGTTGTTGCAACATATCAACAAACCACCAACTCGAAATGTTAGTTAGTCGCGACCAGGCGAAAGATGGATACCGGTCTACAATCAACGCCAATCGATGAGGTTCAAACCATGGCAGTACCTTTCGTCCAGATAGTGGATGCGAAAGGATGGAGGACACTGCGATATGCCTGGCGAATTCTTCGCCGTTCAAGGTAGTGGCAATCCACCCACATACATAGGAGCCGTTGACGCTCGCGCACCGGGACACAGCATTGTCTACAGTTTCCAGCAACAGTTCTTCGTCTCGATAACCACGATCCCCAGGGGAATACAGTGTCACCACCAGCGGGCAAAGTTCCGGCTGGTGTTGAAAATCGGCACGCATGGATCGATGAAACTTTACCGAAGGAACACGCTGCTCTAGATGATCCGGGTGGAGAGAATCGAAGGGCGCGACGGGATGATTCGGATCTAACACCACATGAATATAGTTGGCGGCATTGACTTCCCTCGCCTGGAATAGCGCTCGCCGCAGTTGGTCGGAAACGTCGTTGACGACGTTTCTCACAGCATCGTTATTCATGATTTCCATTCACATTCGGCGAGCGAACCCGCCGGCGTCACGGCCGCCGCCCCACCGCCCCCCGGCCCCACAAACAAATGCTGCCCCCCCTTAAACGTAGTCATCCCCGGCGCATGCACCTCGATCGTGTTCCCCAGCACCCGGATCTGCGCCCCGGCCGCATTCAGTAGCACATGCTCCTTGGCTTGCACATTGACCGCCCCCTGAGACGAGGACACCGTCACCAGCTTTTCCGCGGCGATGCGTCCCTGGCCCTGCAGGCTGGCAACCCCCACCTTCCCACTCGCTGCATGCATGGCAATCCCCGCACCGGCCTCACCCCCAGCCTTGCCATGGGTGAACAAACTCAGCCCGTCCGCCACCGCCACCGACAAATTCCCGCCCGCCGCCACATTGGCATCCTTCTGCGCCGCCATCGTCAGTTGCGTACCCGCAACCAGCACCGCATCGGCAGGCGTCGTTGCGGCGATGCCCTTGGGGGCGGAGACCTGCAGGTGGGGTTCGTTGTAAGCCGTGGCGCTGGCCTTGCCATCGGTTCCCGTTTCCGTATGGCGCAGCACTTCGGTGGTGTGCTTCAGTTGCGCGATGGCCGGCAGTTCGGCGGGGGCCGGCTCCTCCGGTAAATCCGCCTTCTGCTTGCGTGCGACATCGGCCAGCGAGGTCAGCAGTTCGGTGCTGGCTTCCACCTGCGTTGCAGCGCCCTCGCTGTCCAGCAGCGGCACGCTGGTGCCCGCGCCGTGGGCGGTCAGCAGCATGCCGGAGCCGCCGCGCAGGGCACCGCTGTCGGCTGTCTCCAGCGCGGCGCCGTGGCCGAGTGCGGCCTGGCGGGCGTTGTCACGCTGGTCCAGGTGGTGGCCCAGCGTCAGCGCCGAGGCTGCCTGCGTGGTCGACAGCAGCGTGCGGCTCTGCCCGGCGGTATCGTCGAAGACCAGCTGGTTGTAGCCGCCGGTGCCATCCTGGCTGTGGGCCAGTGCCTGGGTCTTGATGCCGGACAGCACCGCATTGTGGGCATGGCCTTGCTGGCCATCGGGCTGGCTGTTGCCGTCCTGCTTGCCATCGGCGGCCTCGTTGCTGCCGGCAAACCACGCGGGTGCGTTGCCGGTGGCGTTGGCGGCGCCGGTCTGGTTCTGGTTGTACTGGGCGCTGGCCTGTCCGCGGCCGTTGTAGGCGGCGCCGATCACCACCGGGCGGTCGATGTCGCCATGCTGGAATTCCACCACCACTTCCTGGCCGACCCGCGGCAGCGCCACGCCGCCCCAGTTGGGGCCGGCAACCGGGGTCGATACGCGCACCCAGCTGCCCAATCCGGCTTCGGCGCGGGCGTTGTCGTCGCCGGCGGGATGAGACAGCCGGCTGGCCGAACGGGCGCCGCGCTGCCAGTGGAACTGGACCTTTACCCGATGGTCGCGGTCGGTATGCACGCGACCGTCCGTGCCGATGACGACGGCGGTCTGGGCGCCGGTGACGGTGGGCCGGGGGTGCAGTTGGCGGCCCTGCCCGTCAAGCTGTTGCGGGCGGTATGGGACCTTTGCCGGCACTACCGTAAATTGGTTGCGGTAGAACGGCACGTCCGCGGCTACCGTAGCGCCTTCTGCTAGCGCCGCGGCAGCCTGGTCTGTCCCGAGCAATTGATCGATGACGCCCCGGAAGCGCTCGTTCAGGTTGTTGCGGGCCGCATGCGTCACCGCCAGGACGACAAAGCGGCGCTCGTCGTCTCCTTGCACGTGCTCGTAGTCATAATGGCCGGTCAGCATGAAGCGGCTGGCAGGCGCCAGCGTGCGTACGCTGCCTTCGCCAGAGAACGACAGACGTCGTACTTCCAGCGCCTCCACCAGTTGCCGGGCATGGCGCTGCGCCTGCTCGCCGTCCTCGAACCAGTATTGGCCGGGGTAATCGGTGTCTTGCAAGGACGGGGCGGCTGAATTGCCCTCGGTCGATGCACCGGCCTCGGCACTGCGAACCGCCTTGGCACGATAGTCCCAGCTCGCCACGGCTACGGCGTTGGTCTGCAACCTGCGCGTGCCTTGCCAGCGGTCGATCACGTCTTCGGCAGCGGTGGCATCGGCGCGGCCGAAGCGGATGCTGGCCTGTTCGTTGTCCTGGAAGACATCGTTGGCATCGGCGATCACCATGCGGTGCGTGCCAAGTGCCTCGCCGTCGGCGGCTTCATGCTCGAAGTAATAGAACAAGCCCTCTTCAGCGAGCAGGCGCGTCACAAAATCGAAGTCGCTCTCTTCGTACTGCGTGACGATGCTGCGGCGCGGATATGCCGAGGCGTCGCGCAGCGCCCAGCGCCACGCCGGCACCAGCTTGCCCTGACCGTTGTAGTCGCCGAACACGCTGTCCACCACTTCGACTACTGACATGTCCTGGAACAGGAAACTGTCGCGCCGGTGGCGCAGGAACGCCAGCCATGGCTCGACCACCATCCGGTAGCGTGCCAGCCCGCCATTGGCGCCCACGCGCTCAAACCGTGTGACGTGGCCATGGAAGGGCCGCAGCGTGGTGCGGCTGCGCTGGGTCAGCAGGTCGACGCGCACGGCCTGGCCCAGCAGGCTTTGCGCTTCGATGCCGGCGTTATCCGACACCGCCGTCAGTTCGATGCGGAACCCGCCGCCGTCCAGCTGCTCTGCCGCTTGCAACTGCTCCGGCATCAGCGCGTCTTGCCCAAGGGGCGTCTGCAGGCGCAGCAAGCGGTCGGCCTGCGAGAAAGCGGCGCCAAGCAATTTGGCCAGGTCGGTCGCTGAAACCATGGATTACTCCCGCGATGTCACGAGTCTGCGCATGCCGATATCAGCTGATGCGGTACTTGAACTCACCGTTCTTGCCCGTGGTGACCTTGATCTTGTCGACGCCGCCGCCTTCAGCCATGCGCACCAGCACGGTCTGCGCGATCTCCGGAAGCAGCGTCCCGTTCAGGATATGGTCGACCGCACGCGCACCGGCATCGACTTCGGTGCAGCGCGCCAGCACCGCCTCGACCAGCGCGTTGTCCCACTGGAATTCCGCCTGGTGGTTGGCGGTCACGCGGTCGCGGATGCGGCCGAGCTTGAGCGTGATGATCTCCACCAGCACGTCGTCCGGAATCGGGTAGTACGGCACCACCTTGGTACGCCCCAGGAAGGCCGGCTTGAACGCCTTGTACAGCGTCGGTCGCAGCATCTCGGCCAAGGCATCGGCGTCAGGCAGTTCCTCGGCGGACTTGTTCAGGCAAGCCTGCATGATCGCCGACGAGCCGACATTCGACGTCAGGATGATGATGGTGTTGCGGAAGTCGATGGGCCGCCCTTCGGCATCGTCCATCTCGCCCTTGTCGAACACTTGGAAAAACATCTCCAGCACGTCCGGGTGGGCTTTCTCGATCTCGTCCAGCAACACCACGCTGTAGGGGTTGCGCCGCACGGCCTCGGTCAGCACGCCGCCCTCGCCGTAACCGACATAGCCCGGCGGCGACCCCTTCAGCCCCGACACGCTGTGCGCTTCCTGGTACTCGCTCATGTTGATGGTGATGAGCTTGCGTTCGCCACCGTAGAGGATATCTGCCAGCGCCAGCGCGGTTTCGGTCTTGCCAACGCCGGACGGGCCGGCGAACAGGAACACGCCGCGCGGCTTGTTGGGATCTTCCAGGTTCGCGGTGGCGGTGCGCACGCGCTGGGCGATTGCATCCAGCGCATGGTCCTGGCCGATCACGCGCGCGGCCAGCAAGGGCTTCAGGTTCAGCACCGTGCGCAGCTCGTCCTTGACCATGCGGCCAAGGGGAATCCCGGTCCATGCCGATACGATCTCCGAAACCACGTGACCGTCCACCTGCAATGGCACCATCGGCGCCTCACCCTGGAGCGCACGAAGTTGCGCCAGCAGCCCGTCAAGCTCGTCGGGCTCCGCAGCCGCAGCGGCTGGCTTGCGGCTGCCCTTGCGCGGCATTGCTACCACATCGCTGTTGGCGGCCATGGCCGGCTCGGCTGCTTCCGCCTCCGCATCGTTGCTCTGCTCCCGCGCGGTGCGCAGCGCCTGGATACGTGCCACCAGCTCGCGCTCCTGCGCCAGGCGCGCATCGGCGGCGGCCACGCGTTGTTCCAGCTCGGCGCGCTGTGCTTCCAGCGTTGCCAGACGCTCCGCGTGCGCGGCGCCGGCGCGTTGCTCGCGCTGCAGCGCGGCCAGTTCTACGGCCAGGCGCTCGAGCGCCTTGCGATCGTCCTCGATCGCGCCTGGCGTGGCGCTCTGCCCCAGCGCCACCTTGGCGCAAGCGGTATCGAGCACGCTGACCGCCTTGTCCGGCAGCTGGCGGCCGCTGATGTAGCGATGCGACAGGCGCACCGCCTCGGTGATAGCTTCGTCCAGCACGCGCACGCCGAAATGGCGCTCCATCAGCGGAACCATGCCGCGCAGCATCGCTGCCGCCAGGGCTTCGCTGGGCTCGTCCACCTTCACCACCTGGAAACGGCGTGCCAGCGCGGCGTCCTTCTCGAAGTACTTCTTGTATTCGCTCCAGGTGGTGGCCGCGATGGTCCGCAACTCGCCCCGCGCCAGCGCGGGCTTGAGCAGGTTGGCGGCATCGTTCTGCCCGGCCTGGCCGCCTGCGCCGATGATGGTATGGGCTTCGTCGATAAACAGGATGATGGGCTGCGGGCTCTTGCGAACCTCCTCGATCACGTTCTTCAGGCGATTCTCGAATTCGCCTTTCACGCTGGCACCGGCCTGCAGCAGCCCCATGTCGAGCGTACGCACGGTCACGCCCTGCAGCGGAGGCGGCACGTCGCCCACTGCAATACGCTGCGCAAGACCTTCGACCACCGCGGTCTTGCCGACGCCGGCCTCGCCGGTCAGGATCGGGTTGTTCTGCCGGCGCCGCATCAGGATGTCGATGACCTGGCGGATTTCGGCATCGCGCCCGATCACCGGGTCGATGCGGCCATCGCGGGCCGATTGAGTCAGGTCGACAGTGAACTGATCAAGCGCCGGCGTCGCGGTCAGCGCGGGCGCTGCCGTGGCACCGTTGGCGCTTGCCGTGACGCCACTGCCATCGACAATGTCCACCGCCTGCTCCCGCTCTTCGGAACCGGCGGTCAGCTTGTCGAAATCATGCTTGAGGCGGTCCGCGTCGAACTCGGCAAAGCGATGCGAGCCGCGTACCGCCAGCGGCGCCAGCGCCGGCTCTGTCAGCAAGGCCAGCAGCAGGTGGCCCGATCGGATGCGGGTGGTCTGGGAGTCGAGCGACGCAATCAGCCACGCATGTTCGAACAGCTTCGGCAGATAGGGCGAAAAGGCCGGCGTGCGCGTATTGCCGTTCTTGAAGCGCGCGATTTCCGCTTCCAGGTCGCGCTGCAGCGCCGAAGGATCGATGCCGCTGGCGCGCACGGCCACCGCGAAATCGCTGCGCGCGTTCTCCAGCAACGCCAGGAACAGGTGCTCCAGGTCGACCTCATAGTTGCCGCGCGCCATGCACAGCGACGCGGCACGCTCTGCGGCCTGCCGGCAGCTTGCATTCAGTTTGGCGATCAACGTCTTGAGGGGAATGGCCATGGCGGCTTGGGCTCCGGTAGGTGTGAATCGCGTTGGTGGCGCGCGTTAGTGGCGAAATCGGGACGAAAGCAAAGCTGTACTCAATGCACGGGTGCAAGCGTGTAGCGCGCATCGCTGCGGTCCTGGCGCGCGGGCCTGGTGCTGAGGAAGGTATCCCAGCCAAGCCTGCCGCTGCCCTCGGCGCCGAGCGCGCAGCCGGATACGTCGCTGGCGCGCAGGATGAGGCCGACTTCGTACTCCAGCGTCGCGCCGCACAGCACCGTCACCATCTTGCGCAAGGCCAGGGCGCCTTCGGCGCCGGGCAGGAAGTTTCGATACTGTTCGCGGCCCAATGGCCCCATCCAGATCCGCACGCGCAGGTCGCGCTGCCAGACACGGGCTCCGGCCAGTGCTGTGGCGCCCAGCAGATTGTTGGTGCCGCCAAGCCGCGAATACTGCGACGGCGGCACCTGATACCAGCCGCCGACGAACTGCTCCACGCGCACTTCAGCCTGGAAGTAGTCGGACAGCACCTGCTGCAAATAGGCGGCCGATACCGGCCGGTGGCGCGCGGCGGTGGCATACCCGGCCAGCGCTTCGTCATGCACAACCCCGGCCGTGGCTGACAGGCTGCGCCGCATCGACTTGTCTGCCGTGCCGGCCAGCGACAGCAGCAGTGGCAGGTAATGCCGGTTGCGATCAACTTCATGCTGGAACGGCAGCCGGTACTTCTTCCACGCCTGGTAGAACAGCGCCGTGGCGCGATTGGAAAAGATGTCGAAGAAGGCGCGTGCGGCGCGGTCACGGCGCAGGGTTTCACGCTCCGCCACGATCTCGGTGTAGTGCAGCGGCAGCGCGCCCTGCGCGCCCAGCATCCCGAAGAAAGTGGGCGTGATCGAGACCTGGTCCAGCGCACCATCGGCCAGGGCCTGGGCAAATGCCGCATCGCTCTCCAGTTCGCCATTCAACGCCGTGGCGGCCTCGATGGACTGCAGCTCGCTCGGCGGAAACGACAGCGACAGCGTATTGCGGAAGGCGACGCGCGTGGCGAGCACCTGCTCCGGCGTGCCGGCACCTTCGCGCGCATAGTGAAGCTCAAGCAACCGCACCGCCTGAAAAAACTCATAGCGGTAGGGTTGCCGCAGCAGCGTGCGGATTACACCAGGATCGATTCGCCGCTGCGGGGTGCGCATCTTGCCAGTTCCTTGCCGCCGCGGCGCGATACCGCGACCAGCTGCACAAAGCTGTTCAGGTGGACATAGAGGCCAAAGAAATGATCCATGACCCGGATAAAGCGATGCAGGCCGGTGCCGACGAAGGCATCCTCGTCGAGCGTCAGCTGGATCTCGAGCCCGCGTACAAAGGTGGCAAACGGTTTGCCGGCCAGCCACTGCGTGGTCGGCTTGTAGTCCAGGCCCACGATGCCTTCGATCTGCCGCGCCGAGATCGCACTGCGCGGCAGGTCATGCAGGCGCAGCATCTCCTTGAGCGTGGCCAGGCCGTTCTGCACCAAGGACAGGTGGTTCAGCGCCAGCAGCGAGACCAGCCGCCACTGCGACGAGCGCCCGCTGCTCAGCCGCATCGACGGCGTCGGCTTGCGCAGGAAGCTGATGCGGCGGGCGATCGAGCTGCCCTCCATGGCCAGGTCGCCATCGGGCTGGCCGAACGCCAGCAACGCGGGCAGGTCGCGGTTGGTACAGGTCACGCTCAGGCTCAGCGTTTCCGTGCGTGGGCTGGCGGGGTCGAAGTCCGAATCGACGATGGAGATTTCGGTCTCGAAGCCCGGGCTGCGTTCCGCTACCAGGGCATTGCGGCGGGCGATCCAGTAGTGGCCGGCGCTGCCCGGATCTTCACCGTGGTGCAGAGAGTAGAACGGCCGGAACTCCACCACGTCGTGACTGGCGGCGGTTTCACGCACCAGTTGCACCTGGTCGATCGAATAGATCTCGAAACCGTGTGCGCGGCGGCTGTCGGCCACCACCGGGTAAGCGGTGGCGGTATGCTCGATGCGGATCGGGTCGGCCTTTTGCCGGAACAGGTTGACCACCGGCGTGCAGTGCAGGCGCAGGTGGGCAGCGCCCAGCCCTTCGAGCAGGCGCGCGGTGTTGCTGTCGCTGCGGACCTCGGTCAGCACCAGGTGCAGCGTCACGCGGCGTACGGCGCCGCCGGGCAGCAGTGCCCGCTGAACCGGATCCAGGTCAAGGTCGAAGAAGTTGAATTTCTCGGCAAAGCCGAAATGCTCGCTCAGCAGGCGGTATGCCGGATGCGAGCGCGCGGGGGTGTCGATCAGCGCCTCGTCCGCGCCGAAGCCCACCTCGCGCACCGGCACCCGCTGCAGGCGTTTCCACACACCCGGGCGCTCTTCCGCATATGCCGCGGCCACGTGCAGGAACAGTGCGTCGCCCAGCGCCGCCACGAATGACGGCTCGCCGTCCAGGTACACGCGTACCGCCTGGCGGCCCAGCGCATCGAAGCCGCCCTGCTCGCCCAGGCACTCCAGCTCGATCGAAATGGCGCCCGTGGCGCCCTTCGGCAAGGTCACCGTCGACGGGGCAGACACTGCCCGCTCAAAGCCGGCGGCAGCGACCCGCAACGGCAGGAAGGTCACGTCATAGGCGGTGCGGAAACGGCACTCAACCTTGCGTACCGGGCGCGTCGTCAGCAACGTGCCGCGCGGCACCTTGACCGGCGCGCTCAACTGCGCCGCCATGCCGGCCACGTCGAAATGCGCAATCGAACAGGACGGAAACGGGCTCAGGTAGTGCGGATACAGCACCTCCAGCAGCGCTTCGGTGAATTCGGGGTATTCGTCGTCAAGCTTCTTGCTGATGCGCGCGGACAGGAAGGCGAACGATTCGATCATCCGCTCGACGTGGGGGTCGTCGCAGCCATCGGCCGACATTGCCAGGCGCGCCGCGATCTTGGGATAGCGCTCGGCAAAGTCGCGCGAATACCGGCGCAGAAAGGCCAGTTCGCGTTCGTAATATGGCAGCAAGTCTTCCATTCTGTGTGGCCGGTGGTGACACTAGTGAGGCAAGTACGCAGCGATAGAGGTCTTTGGCTCCGACAGCCAACCTGACGCGCCGCCGCGCTTCAGCCCCGCCCCCGCGTGACCGAGTACTGCAGCGTCGATGGCTGCAGCATGGCATCGAAGCTGACCGGCTCGCGCGCGGGCCCCACCAGCAGTACTGCACTGATGCCGAAGCACAGCACGCTGGTGGCCCGCTCGTTGACCGACAGCGCGACGTTGACGTTCTGCAAGCGCGGCTCATGGCGCTCGATCGCATTGCGCAACGACTGGCAGATGTACTGGCGGTCATCAAAGCTGGCCAGGCTCAGCCCCGCGAAGTCATTGAGCCCATAGGTCAGCAGCGACCGGCGGCATTCGGGCAAGCCGTTGAAATCGGCATCCTCGTGGACGATGCGCGTGTTCAGCAGCGACTCGATATCGCGCGCGACGGTCGCCTTCAGCTCCTCCAGCGACAATTGCCGCAGCGCGCTGGGCAGCGGCGCGTGCGGCTCGTCGTCGAAGAGCTTGTCGAGCAGGCTGGGCTCAAAGCCTTTCATGGGAGCGAACAAGCAAATGCCGCGGCAACGCTGCCGCGGCAAGGCTTGACTGCAGGAACGTCAGACCGAGTAGGTCTTGTCGTTCTTGGTCAGGCTCCAGGCGCCCTGGGAGTTGCCGCCCTGGTTGCCGCCGATCTTCTGCTGCGTGTACTTCCACTGCACGGCAGCGTACTTCAGCGTGAAGCTGTCGCTGGGGATGCCCTCGGCAACCACGTTGGCCGAGACCGCGCCCAGGATGGCGTTCTTCAGCTTGATTTCCAGGTACTTGACGCGCTTGCCTTCACCGTCGGCTCGCAGGAAGTCGATGGTGACTTCGTCGAACGTGGTGCCGCCCGACACGTGCTGGTACAGCAGCGGGCTGACCACGTCCAGATCCTTGGTGAACACCATCTCGCCGTGTTCGCAGCGCTCGGCGGTATGGCCGCCCGCGGTGGACGCGGTTGCCGAACGCGGCTGCGTGATGCTGTGCTTCCAGGTGTTGACCTCGATCCAGTCCTTGTGGTCCTTGTCTTGCGATTCGCCCTTGATTGCCGGGCTGCCGAACTTGACGTAGATATCCTTCATGGAAAGACCCTCGATGAAAATCGCTATTTAGGCTTCTTGCCAGTTTCCTGGCATTGCTAGGTACTGCGCCCGCATTCCCCCGCAGGGATCACGGTCAGGAGTTTGCCGCTTTCGGCAAATCCGCAACCAGCCGCAGCGAGATCGAAAGTTCGTCAAGCTGGAAGTGCGGGCGCAGGAAGGCGACGGAGCGGTAGGTGCCCGGCTTGCCCGGTACCTCCGACACCTGGATCGAGGCTTCCCGCAAGGGGAACTGTGCCTTCTGCTCCTGGCTGGCGTTATCGTCCAGCAGAACGTATTGGGAGATCCAGCGGTTCAGGAAGCTCTCCACGTTCTGCGCTGAAGCAAAGCTGCCGATCTTGTCCCGCATCATGGCCTTGAGGTAATGCGCCACGCGCGACACGGAGAAGATGTACTGCAACTGGGCCGACAGCACGGCATTGGCGTTCGCGCTGTCGGTGTTGTACTTCTTGGGCTTCTGCACCGACTGGGCGGCGAAGAACGCGGCATAGTCCGAGTTCTTGCAGTGCACCAGCGGGATGAAGCCGAGGTCGCTCAACTCCTTCTCGCGGCGATCGGTGATGGCGATCTCGGTCGGGCACTTGAGTGCGATTTCGCCATCGTCGGTCTTGAATGTATGCGTCGGCAGGTCCTCGACCAGGCCGCCGCCTTCGACGCCGCGGATGGCGGCGCACCAGCCAAAATCTTCAAAGGCCGCGGTCAGACGCGCGCCGAAGGCCCAGGCTGCGTTGCACCACAGATACTTGCCATGGTCGGTGCCGTCCACATCCTCGACGAAATTAAAGCCCTCGACCGTGGTGCCGTCCTTCGGGTTGTACGGCAAGCGCCCCAGGAAGCGCGGCATGGTCAGGCCGACGTAGCGCGAATCCTCGGATTCGCGGAACGACTTCCACTTGGCATATTCGACCGTATCGAACACCTTGGCCAGATCGCGCGGCTTGCCAAGGTCAGCGAAGGTCTCCAGGCCGAGCAGCTCGGGCGACGCCGACGCGATGAACGGCGCGTGCGAGGCCGAGGCCACGTGCGACATCTGCTCGATGAAATAGACGTCCTCGGGCTGGCGGGTAATTTCGTAGTCGCCGATCAGCGCGCCGA
The DNA here is from genome assembly GCF_900094595.1 of Cupriavidus alkaliphilus. Lineage (GTDB taxonomy): Bacteria > Pseudomonadota > Gammaproteobacteria > Burkholderiales > Burkholderiaceae > Cupriavidus > Cupriavidus alkaliphilus. The sequence goes on from NZ_FMAD01000006.1 coordinate 125,064, forward strand.
ACGGGGCGCCGCCAAAGGTGCCGAACTCTTCTTCGTAGACCTTCTTGAACAGCGCGCTCTGGTCGAAGTCAATGGCGGTCTTGAAGTCACGCACCAGGTCGCGCTTGGTCGCGTTCAACGCCTTGATCTTGATCATCGTGCCGGTCTGCGTCTCCTTGACCAGGTACGACAGGCCGCGCCACGTGCTCTCCAGCTTCTGGAACTCCGGCGCATGCATCACGGCGCTGAGCTGGGCCGAGATCAGGCGATCCAGCTCGGCCACGCGCGCATCCAGCGTCGCCGACAGGTTGTCGGACACCACCACGGTGCCGTCCAGTACCTGGCTGACCAGCTCGCCAATGATGTCCTTGGCGCGCGCATGCTCGGAATCCGACTTCGCCACCTTGCTTTGCTCGACGATCTCGTCGAGCAGGTTCAACGTGCCGACAGCCGCACCGGGCTGGGCAACTGCAGCGGACTGGTTATCAAGCATCGTCGCCACCGTTCCTGGCATTGGCACCGAGCTTTTGCAGCGACTCGGTATTGGTCAGCACCTCCGAAAGCAGGTCTTCCAGCTTGTCGTTGCCTGCCAGCTTGTTGCGCAGGTCGGCCAGCTTGGAGCGGGCCTCGAGCAGCTTGCGCAGCGGCTCGATCTGCTCGACCACGGCTTCCGGATTGAAGTCTTCGAGGGAATGGAACTTCAGGTCCACGCCGAACTTGCCGCCTTCCTCGGAAAGCGTGTTCGGCACCTGGAATGCCGCGCGCGGCTCGATGCCGGCCATCACGTCGTCGAAGTTGTCGCGATCGATATTGACGAACTTGCGGTCGCGCAGCTTGGGCTGGGCCACTTCGGACTGACCCGACAGGTCAGCCACCACGCCCACGACAAAGGGCAGTTCCTTCTGCTCGATGGCATCGCCCTTCTCGACGTCGTACGTCAGTTGCACGCGCGGGGGACGCACCTTCTGCAGGCGCTTCTGGACACTTTCTTTCTTGGCCATCACTACTCTCCGATCTGGCGGAATCCGGTCTGGGAATCAGCGCAGGGCGCCGAACGGGTCTGCGCTGCCGCCGCCCGAAGCCGCGGGCTGTGCCGCCTGCGCCGGTTGCGCTGCGGCGGCCGTCGGCTTGGCAGGCGCGGCACGGCGGCGCGGCACCGGCTTGGCCGCGGGCGCGGCATTCTTGTCGCGGGGGAACAGCACTTGCTCGCCCAGCGTGTCGCGCAGCATCTGGGCCAGCAACTGGGCATCGGAGCGGACGTCGCCAGCCAGGGCGCTGTCGGCGCGCAGTTCCTGCAGCGAGCGGCGCGCCACGCGCAGGCCGCTGACCGCCAGCACGCTCTTGGCCTTGCGGTCGGTGGCGTCGCGCTGCAGCGCTTCTTCGGCCGCGACGATTGCTTGCGGGTAGTGCTCGGCGCCGAACTGGATCTGCGCCATGCGCGACCACGGCTCTTCGCGCGTCGGATTGTTCTTGGCGATCTGCTCGAACAGGCTGAGGGCCTGGTCGCGCTGGCCGCTGGTCAGTGCCGCCTCGGCCTCGGACATGCTTTGCTTGAACGACTCATCGCTCTGCGGTCCCGGATTGGAGGTTGCGCAGCCGGCCAGCAGCACGGCGGAGCTGGCCAGCATCACCAGGGTGCGTTGGATTCCTGACTTGGGCTTGTAGTCGTTCACGGCGAGTCTCTGTGAAAGTTCAAGATTGCGGCGGGGCGATCCGGGCCTGGCCCTGGCAAGATCCGTTTGGGAAAAGTGCCAAATGCCAATAATGTCAGAACTGTGTTGAACCCGAATTGGCCGGAATAGTACACTCTGCCGCTTACGGCTGACAACAGATCGGCTGATATTGTCAGCATTAGTACTTTTTGGTAGTTCTCTACTGTTTTGTCGGATAAGTCTCCGTCTGCTGAATTAGATAGTTCTTACTTCTGTCATGCGACAAATTGAATTCAGTCTGGAGCCGTACAGCGAGCCAGCCGCTCATGCCCCGCGCCGCCACGTCACGGGCCAGCGCGCCGGACTGGGCGCGTTGGCCGCGGCCGTTTGCATTGCGGCGCTGACAGGCTGCTCGGTCGGCGGCACGCTGCTGGCGGGCGCAGCCAGCGGCGCGCTGGAAGCCGTTGGCCTCAAGCCGTCCAACGTGCCGGAATCCCAGAAGCCGCCGCGCGAAGTCCCGCTGAAGCTGTACGCCGGCAACAACCTGAATGCGGCAGCTGATAACCGGCCGGCTGCCATCGTGGTGCGGCTCTACAAGCTGAAGGATCCCACCAGTTTCCTGCAGGCGCCGTTCGATACCTTCATCGACCCGCAACGAGAACAGAAGACATTGGGCGCTGACCTGGTCCAGGTTAGAGAGATGACTCTAATTCCTGGCCAGCGCTATGAAATCGTGGAAAAGGTCACGCGCGAAGCGGGAACGTTCGGCGTGGTGGCACTGTTTCGCAGCCCTGCCCCGCAGCGCTGGAAATTCGCCTTTGACACTGCCAAGAGCGAAAAGTCCGGGATCACCATCGGCCTGCACGCCTGCGCCATGACGCTGACCGTCGGCGATGCCATCACGCCGGCGGGTGCCGCGGCCAGCAGCAATCTGAACCTCGTCTCGGCAGCCGGCTGCCGCACCTGAACTAGCCGACCAGGCACCAACAAGGACAACAAAGGCAAACGTGAGTTATTCCGCCAAGATTTTGTGGGGCGAAGGCCTGTTCCTGCGGCCCCAGCATTTCCAGCGGCAGGACGCATACCATGAGTCGCGCCTGCACGCCACTGCGCAAGTGATCCAGCCCTACGGCTGGGGCGTGCGCAATGCCAGTTTTGACACGGATGCGCTTGCCAGCGGGGTGCTGCGCGTGACCGAGCTGTCGCTGTTCTTCCCCGACGGCGAGCTGTATTCCGCGCCCCAGGCCGACGAACTGCCGCCACCCGTGGTGCTTGACGCCATTCCCGCCGGCACTTCGGAACTGACCTTCTACCTGGCCCTGCAGCCGCTGCATGACGCCGGCGGCAACTACCGCGACGACGCGGAAGGATCGCTGTCGTCCCGCTATGTCGGCCTGCAGACCGAAACGTCGGACCTGTTCACCGAGGCTGAACCGGCAGCCATCACTTACCTGAAAAAGGCGGTACGGCTGGTGGCCGAGACCGAGCCGCGCGACCAGTTCATCTCTCTGCCGGTCGTGCGCATCCGGCGCACCGCGACCGGCGGCTTCGAACTGGACGAGACCTTTGTCGCCCCCAGCTTGTCGATCAATGCATCGGCCGTGCTGTACCTGCGCCTGCGGCGCCTGATCGACGCGCTGCAGGCCAAGGTCAATGCACTGTACGGCTTCCATCGCGAACCCACCAAGAACATCATTGAATTCCGCTCGGGCGATATCGCGTCGTTCTGGCTGCTGCACACTGCCAACGCTTCTTTCGCTGCGCTGGCGCACCTGTTCCACCATCCCGAGCTGCATCCCGAGCGCCTCTTCCAGGAAATGCTGCGCCTGGCCGGCGCGCTAATGACCTTTTCGAAGAGCCACACGCTGGCCGATCTTCCGGTCTATGACCACGACAGCCCGGGCCCGGTCTTTGCGCGGCTGGACAGCATCATCCGCGACCTGCTCGATACCGTCATCTCTACGCGCTACTTTTCGATCGCGCTGGACGAGACCCGCCCCTCGTTCCATCTGGGTCGGCTGGATTCCGGCAAGATCGACGACAAGACCAGCTTCTACCTGTCAGTCAGCGCCGACATGCCCGTTGCCGAGCTGGTCGAGGCCATCCCAAGCCGCTTCAAAGTCGGCGCTCCGGACGACGTGGACAAGCTGGTGCTGTCGTCGATGCCGGGCGTGCCGCTGAGCTACACGCCGCAGGTGCCGCCCGCCATCCCGGTGCGTCCTGGCGCGTGCTATTTCGCGATCGAGGCGCGCGGCGCGCTTTACGACCGCATGCTGCAGGCCCAGACCATCACCATCTACACCCCGGCCGGCATCCGGGAACTCAAACTTGAACTGATTGCGGTGACTTCATGAGCGCTACCTCCACGCCTTCGCTGTTCGGTGCTGCGCCGGCCGGCCAGCCTTCCCCTGCCGCCGGAGGCTCCGCCGACGGCGCCATGCACGCGCGCACCCTGCTCGACCTGCTCTACGACGGCTTCTTTATGCTGTTTCTGCTGCGCAACGGCCAGCAACCGGGCAGCGCCGAGGAGTTCCTGCAGAAGGTACGCGACTTCCTCGATGACTTCGAGCGCGGCGCCAAGCGGCTCAACGTCTCGGCCGAAGACATCTTCGATGCCAAGTACGCGTTCTGCGCCGCCATCGATGAGACCATCCTCGCGTCCAGCTTCAGCATCCGCAGCACGTGGGAGCGGCGTCCGCTGCAACTGGTGCTGTTCGGCGAGCAGCTGGCGGGCGAAGGGTTTTTCACCAAGCTGGAAGAACTGCGCGCGCAGGGCGCCCCGCGCCTGCAGGCGCTGGAAGTGTTCCATATGTGCCTGCTGCTGGGGTTCCGCGGCAAGTACATCCTGGAGGGGCCGGAGAAGCTGGCCTACCTGACCGCGCGCCTTGGCGACGAGATCTCGGCAATCAAGGGCAAGCGTGCCGCCTTCGCCCCGCAATGGCCGATCCCGGACAAGATCTCTCACGCGCTCAAGCGCGAAACCCCGCTGTGGATCTTCGGCGCGGTCTTTGCGTTGATCGCCCTGCTGGCCTTCCTTGGACTGTCGACTACGCTGCGCTCGCAGACCAGCGACACGCTGCAGGGCTACTCGCAGGTGATCAAGCTGGGCCCGCGCTATTCGCACCTGACCATCTCGCTGCCCTGATGCCGCGTTGATGCCATCGATGACGGTCTTGCCGCCTGCTTGACCGCCTACCGTCCCCTCTAGCGCGACGATGCTCCGATGAAGCCCTTGTCCTCTTACCCATCCTCCGCGATGGCCGCGCTGTCCGGCCTGCTCGGCCAGCGCACGCGCCAGATCACCCTGGAGACGGCGCTTACCGCAGACGATCTGGTCGTGGAGCGCTTCGTCGCGCAGGAGGGGGTCTGCACGCCCTTCCAGCTGCAGATCGATTGCCTTAGCCCATCCGCACACCTGGACACTGCGCGCCTGGCCTCCGAGGAAATCACGCTGCGCCTGATGCTTGCCGACGGCACGCGCCGCGCCTGGCACGGCTATGTGCAGACCTGCGCGGCCATCGGCGGCGACGGTGGCCTGGCCCGCTACCGCCTGACGGTGGGCACCTGGTTCGATCGCCTGTGCGCACGCACGGATTGCTATGTCTACCAGGACAAGACCGCGCTGGAGATCATCGAAGACGTCCTGGCGGATTACCCGCACGCTCAATTCCGCATGGCAGTCAGCCAGCCGATGCGCAAGCGCTCCATCTGCTGCCAGTATCGCGAGACGGATCTGGCCTTTGTCACGCGCCTGCTGGCCGAGGAAGGCCTGTCGTACCGCTTCGAGCATCAGCAGGACGATGCCGGGCATTCCGGTCAAGAGGACAAGGTCCAGTCCCGCCATTGCCTGGTGATCTTCGACACCCAGGCCGAACGCCCCGCCTGCGCGCAGGCCAGCATCCGCTTCCACCGCAGCGACGCGACCGAGCGCGAAGACGCCATCGATCACTGGTCGTTGCTGGCAGCCACCGGCACCAATGCCGTCACGGTTGCCTCGTGGGACTATAAGTCCCTGGCCGCCACCGCGGGCGATGGCAGCAGCGAGAGCCTGGGCGAATGGCCGACGCTGGAATCTTTCGAGACCCGCGGCACCTATCGCTTTCCTGACGCCGACGCGGCCCGGCGCGCGGCGCAGTTGCAGGTGCAAGCGCATGAAAGCCGCTACCTGCGCTATGCGGGCGAAGGCAGCGTCCGCGCGCTGGGCGCCGGCGAACGCTTTACCCTCACCGGACACTTCGATACCGCCGCGAACGAGTTCGTCACGCTGGCCGTGCGCCATGAAGCAGCCAACAATCTGGGCGCCGAAGTAGCATTGCTGCTGGGCCTGTCCGACATCGAAGCCGGCAGCTACCGCAACCGCTTCGAAGCCGTGCGCGCCGATGCCCCGATCGTGCCGGTGTACTCGCCCAAGCCCACCGCACCCGAAGGCCAGCCTGCCGTCGTCATCGCCGAAGGCGGCGCCCCGCTGACCACCGAGCGCGATCACCGCGTGCGCGTGCGCCTGCCCTGGCTGCGCGCGCCAATGGCTGACCCCCGTGCCGACACCGCCGCCGACCCGGCCCAGGACGACCTGACCCAGGTCACCGCCTGGGTGCGCGTAGCTACCGCCGCGGCCGGCCCCAACTGGGGTGCGCATCACCTGCCCCGCGCCGGCACCGAGGTCATGCTGACCTACCTCGATGGCGACATCGACCGTCCGATGGTGGTGGCGCAGCTGCACAACGAGCAGGACGCCCTGCCCTGGCCCGCCAGCGAGGCGCCGCTGAACACTGCCCTGTCCGGCTGGCATTCGCACAACCTCGCCGACGGCGGCTACAACCAGTGGGTAGTCGACGACAACACCGGCCAGTTGCGCATGCGCCTGGCCAGCTCGGCCGCTGACACCCAGCTCAACCTTGGCTACGTGATTGCCCAAGCCCCCGCCAGCGGTGAACGCGGCGCCTGGCGCGGCACCGGCGCCGAACTGCGCACCGACGCCTGGGCCATCGTGCGCGCCGGCAACGGGCTGCTGCTGTCGACCACCGTCCAGGCCAGGGCCGGCGGCACCATGCTCGACATCCGCGAGGCGCGCGGGCAGATGACTGCCGCCGAGCGTACCGCACAGCGCCTGTCCGACGCCGCCAGCTCGCAACAGGCGCTGCCGCTGGGCGCCGTCGCCGCCTTCGAGCCGCTGACCAAGGCCATCGACCCGCAGCAGGACGGCAGTTATCCGGACCGGGTCAACGACCAGGACGCCAGGCGCCCGGATACGGGCACCGCCGCCGAGCGCTTCGGGCAACCATGGCTCGTCGCGGAATCGCCCAGTTCGATCGCACTGGCCACGCAGGCCACCACCAGCATTTTTGCCGGAAGGCATCTGCTGGGCCTGGCACAGGCTGACTGGCATGTCGGCGCCGGCAACACCTTCGCCGCGGCGGCAGCCAAGGGCGTGAGCCTGTTCAGCCAGCACCATGGGATTCGTGCAATTGCGGCTGGGGGACCGGTTTCCATCCAGGCGCATACCGATGCGCTGGCTGTCATGGCGGACAAGGCCGTGACGGTGACGTCATCGACCGACGGCATCGAGGTGCTGGCGCAGAAGAAGGTAGTGCTGCACGGCGGCTCGTCGCGGATCGTGCTGGATGGGAATGCGATTACGTTTGAGACGCCGGGGTTGTTGTCGGTGAAGGGTGCTGGGCATCCGTTGGTGGGGGCTGGGGGGAACGCAGCAGCGCTGCCGGCGCTGCCAATCGCAGCGAGCCAGCCTAACTGGATCGAGATGAGCCTGCTGGGCTATGAAGGTCAGCCTATGCGCAACATCGAATACGAACTCACGTTTGCCGATGGCACCAAGCGTACGGGCAAGCTGAATGGCGTTGCGGAGCAGCGGGAAGAAGCCGTGCCGTGGGGTCAGGCCACGCTCACATACAAGAACAACCCCGCTGCAAAGGACGTGCCCCGTCCCACCCTGGATGACTTGCTGGCAGCGACCGAACCGCTCATCCGTGAAGAGGAAGCACGGCTAAACCAGGACCAGACGAATACGACCGCATGAGCACCCAACAACAGACAGAAGAGGCATGGGGCCTTGTCCGCGGCCAAGCCAAGCCTGACGACAAAGGCGTCGGCCTTTGGCTATGGGAAGCGATTCAGGGCGACTTCAACGAAGACCGTTCTGCCGGCCAGATTGCGGCCGACATGGTCATCTCCCTGATTCCGATCGTCGATACGATCTGCGACATCCGCGACCTGTGTGCGAATATTCGTGCGTATCGGAAGGACCCCGGCAACAAGCTGATCCTGTTCTTCATCGCCCTGACCATTATCGGCTTCTTCCCGGAGGTCGGCTCGGTAATCAAGGGCGTCATCAAGATCGCCTTCGTCTACATTCGCAAGTACTTGCGGCGGGTCGATGAAATTTTCGATGCAAGCAAGCTTGGCCGCGCTACCGAACAAGCGCTCGACGCCGCCCTGCCCAAGATTACCGAGTTTCTCAGCAGTTCCAGGGTGGTGAAATGGGCCACAAAGGAAGGCGTGGCTGACATCTACCGATTCTGTGCTCGGAAGATTGCTGAACTCGCAAATTTGGTCAACGGCGCCAAGTTAAGGACCCAGTTCCTCACGGCCGCTGAAAAAACTGAGAAATTGCTCGGAAGATTGAAATATATTGTTCCTGGCACTACGCGCGAGAAATTGAACGACTTTCTTGACTTTCTTGCAAAGAACAAACAACAAATTGCAAATGGGCTGGAGCAGTTCACTAGCCCGATTCGCACGATTTTAAAAATCACAGCCAAGCGGCTGGATGATCATGCCTGGATTGCGTATACGCAGACGCATAACAAGGGATGGATTGCGCCAATTAGTCCGCAAGGGGCGGCGCAATTGATGAACAAAAATCCACCGAAATGGGTGCGAATTGCCGAAGATCTCCCTCACCCGGCTCCCACCAATGAGGAGGCCAAGGCGGCTGAGTTGGCCTTGGAGGAAGTGCTGGCAAAAAGAACTGCCTCTGGCAAACCAAACCCACCGGCGATCGATGCCAACCTGATAGCCACCTTTGAAAGAGAACAACTTAAAATTGACACCATTGCGGGGCCCAGGAAACTCTATCGTATCGTAGACCCGACGAATGCTGCCGGCGGCATCTTCTGGGTAGACGAGAAGACCTTTCAAAGCCTCAGGAGTCGGGCCGATTGGCGCGAAAAGCTGGCCGTCAAGCCTGAATGGAATCAGAATGGTCAATACGTAGTTTACGAGCTACCCCCAGGTGAAGCACTCACGGTTTGGCGCGGTCCCGCAGCCTCGCAACCCTTGGATGGGACGCCATATCACCTACCGGGGGGTGCGGATCAGATTGTGTTCTTTCCAACTCCCGACAATCTGCTACCCTCACAACCACGTATTGACCTTGAGTCTGGCGAAAATCTTTTGGATCGCAACGGCAAACCAGATACCCGGATCGTTTGGACAGACGTCACCGGCCGGAAAGCTACAGCGGTCGCACGAGACAAGGCCAATGATTTGCATGTGAAGGGTCCTTTTGAAACCGGCTGGGGATTTGCCGATTGGAATAAAAATCAGGCGAATGAAATCATCTTGGCATTACCGGACGACATTCAATGAGCGAAGCAAATTTGCGACCTTATAAAACGATACGCGACTTAGATCAGGACGCATGGTTTCTTTACCAATCAACGTCGCTGCGCTATTATGAGGAGTGTGCCCGTTTATGCGAACAGTTTGCGGAATTGCATAACAATTTTCTGACGGGCCATCGACTCCATGGACAAGCACGCCTGGACTACTGGGTTTCCCGCTACTTGACCCACGCTTACAATATTCGACGCGGCATCGACTTTATCGAGAACGGTGGCGATTATATGCCGATGATCGGATCCCTCAACGAGCCAACGACCGATTACCGGGGGCTGGTCGAGCAACCGCTCGGCTGGATGAGTGATGCACAGCGCAAGCAATGGGATGACACTTTCCAAAGGCTGAGTTACGCCTGCGGTACCGGCAAGACAACGCTGAGCAACAATCGCACTAAAGGTAGGCAGTGGTTGAATCGAAGCTCAATCACCAATGATCGCAAATATCTTGATCGAGATGATAGTCATCCAGGCGATCGGGCTGACTCCATAAAATACGCCAAGGATTTTGGAATTTTATCTCCGCCGTCAACATACCCGCGACATACTATTGACAGCCATTTCACAATTTCTCCCGGGGAACCTTGCCCACGTACCGGCGTTTGGGTACCAGCACAATGGCTTGGCGGCGAAAATAACTTCAGCCTGGCATTCTGCGTTCAAGGCCAACCGATGCAGCCTGCTTATCGGATAATTGGCCTCAAGGTATCAAATCCTTTTGCAGGATTTGACGACGAGATGGCCGCTGAATATGAAGCGATCGTAAAAGGCTCACCTGTAACGCAGGCCGTGGATACAACCTGGACTTTCGTAGAGAAGGCATCTGACTCTCCGCAGCAACCGGAATGCCACGAGCGACTGCGTAGCGATAGCAATCTCCCATGTCCCAAGACTGGCTATTGGATGACTCCGGCTAAGGCAGGCTCGAGGCGCTTTTTCCGGCAGGGAGAAATCATGCCTGTCGTTGCGTCAGACTATGGCGCAACTATTTGGCAGTGGGACCTTGATCAGTCGGATCCAAGACTATAATTGGCCTTGGATTCCCCCACTTGCACTCACGTCCGTCCCGTCTGCGCTCCATGGCGGCAGCTCGAAAAAATTATTATTGCATCATGAGTGCCACTGATGATTCGAACTCCGCCGCGTTTGTTCCAAACGAAACCGAACGCAAGAAAATCCTCTTCTGGCTGAAGCAAGTGAGCTCATACACAACCTGGAATCGATCCCTCTCATTTTACCAAGAATGAGCGGATGCCTCGGAGAATATTATATGCCTTGCAATCGATCGCGGTGTCGAGCGCTCTTCGCTAATTACCGAAAATGACCATCTTTTCATTTTAAATGGGCTAGCTCATTGCGACTGGGGTTGACCGGTGTGGCACGCAAAAGATGATGAAACAATCTGTGAATTTTCATGAACGACGCCGCCAGCAATTTTTGAGCGAAAGTAATTATCAACGCTCTCTTGAGGAAATACCAAAGGGAATTGATTTATTCGAATCGACGCCGGCTGGCTCTGGAAGCTCCGAGGCGGAAGGCTGGTTGATATCATATCGCATGGCGGCTTTCGACCTCTTCAATCTCCTCGTTTTGAGACACACAGGGGGGGGGAGCCCATCGAACCCATGCGCGCCGAGTTGGAAAACGTCGTGGTGGCGCACGAACGGGCCATCAAGCAACTTCGTATGTACTACGAAGTACCCAAACGCGATCGGCCTCCAGATTGATTCTTTCGATGGATATTGCCCTTGCCTTGGTTTGATAAGCCTCTGCTTCTTACTGCATCGACGAGACTTACTTCCACGAATTGCTGAGCTTTTGGATGGTCCCGATAAAACAAATGTTGGCGCCGATTTCCTGATTGAAGATTTTCTCTCATATGCGCCCATGGATCGCTACGAGAGCGATACACTACTCGCAACGAGACCATTTGAATCATTGGCCGATGCGATGGATAGCACCGACAATGAAGATGCACTACGACATCTGCAGAAATTCCTTAAACGCTGGTATAAGGATCTCGCAGGAGCGCCATGGCACAACGCACACAAGCCTGATGCCGAAGGTCGGACTGGCGGCTACTATGGATATTGGTCATTTGAAGCGGCAGCGGCCGTACTTCTGCTTGATATTGAGGACGACAGCAGCCTCCACCCCTATCTTTATCATCCCCGGGATCTCGTCGCCTGGGCAAGAACACATTCCAACCTCGAGGATGGACCAAATATGGCGACAGCGACGACCCTACGCTGCGACGCTGGGCAGCCTTGTCCCAAGGCTGGCTACTGGATGACTCCCGCAAAAAGCGGATCTCGGCGGTATTTCCTGCAGGGAGAAACTAAGCCCGGTGCTTCGTCTGATTATGGCAGCACAATATGGCAATGGGACATCGACGAGGCGGATCCAAAGCTCTGACGAAACGCCTTACGAGAAGCAATCAACGCTCGAAGCCGTGCATGACAATGCCCCGATCAGGCTGGTGTACTCGCCCACGCGCGCTTGCTGGAAAGCCAGGCCGCCGCCACCATCGCCGTCCAGGTTGAGTAAGACGCAAGGCATTCGACGCGGCATCGATGCCATCAAGAGATATGGCAACACTCAATCCTATTCCCGAGTCCGCCTTTTATAATCCCCGAGACTCAAGGCTGGACACCAAAGCTTACATTGACCTAATAAATGATGCAATAGAAAGCCAAAAACTGATAACCGATGAGAACATTGTCAAAAGGATAGAAGAAAGCCCAGATCGGAATGAGGCCATTGTTGCCGTCATGGGTGGCACGAGGCAAAAGGCTTGGGACTACCTAGCTGCGATTCACGTACATTACAGTGCCGGCGGGTCGCTGGACGATCTGCGTGACTTCTTTCCAGAGGTGGTGTCCAGCTGGAAAGTGTTCGCGAAATATCATGTGATGTTCCACGGCACCCCCAACGCCGGCACCCGGAAAGTTCCTCATCTTGATCTTTATGACTGGGATTATTGGTCTGCGATTCGCCTGACAAGTCTCGCCATCTTATTGGGGCGCGCCAGTCTGCTACGCAGCATCGCAACGTTGTGGGACTACGAAAACGACGACATGGATGGGTTGCTGGAGCGCCTTGTGGCACCGTACTTGTCACATCGCGGCGCACCACCAGGCAAGTGCACACGACATCTACCCTACTCCAAGGCGCTCAAGATCTTTGATGCGCCGGCAGATGAGCGCGTCACATTGATGAGCAGCTATCTTGACGCATGGTACAAGGCTAGTCGGCACGAACCCTATTATGAATCGCACACACAGGGACGTATTCACAATTACCTCGGCTATTGGAGCTTCGAGGCGGCGGCAATTTCAATCGTTCTTGATATCGATGATGCGGAGTTCCGCGACAAGCCCTTCTATCCGGCGGATCTCGCAGACTTTGGACGCCGGCAAAATTGACAGTGCCGACGTGCAACGATTCCCCAGACATGGACAATCATGAAGCACAACCGAATCGACTGGGAGCGCTGGTCCGCGTGGAGGGTGCCTCTCGACAGGTTCGAACGTAGACGAGAGCCTCGCCTACGGTACAGTACTTATGACAAGCGATTTAATGACAAGCTTGGTGGCATCGCAATGGTCACAATGGACCTACCAAAGCATGCAGCAAAGGCTAAACCTGGCGCGCTTTCAACATCCACTCAGCAGCGCTTGTGGAGTGCACTGGATTGGATGAGCATGCAATACTCAGCCGGCGCGCCGGTAGAACAGATTGCACAAGTTTGGCCATACGTCTTGAGATGGGCTGAGGAGTATGCTGCATTCCATGAAAATTATCACACCACGCCGGAATCCGAAGGATATTTAACACCGCATGTGACCTTACGCGATGAGGAATACTGGATCGTCGCACTGCGTATGGTTTGTTTTGGGCTTCTCAGTGGATACACGCCGATGATGCCTAGGGTGATGGCATTCCTAGACTATGGCAACCTAGAAATGGGCGTTAGCGACGGCTTACTGGAGCGCCTCGTGGCGCCATCTAGTCCCGGACGTGGAGAGCCGCCGGATGAAGCCGCGCGCCATCTACCTTACCGCAAATTATTTAAGGTATTTGCCGCTGATCCTGAACACCGTCCGCACTTGATGAGCACTTACCTCGATGAGTGGTATCACGCGAGTAGACGCGAACCTTATATCGATCAACACGGCGAAGGAGATGTCGCGTTTTATGGGTATTGGTCGTGGGAAGCAGCAGCCACTACTGTAGTGCTTGATATTGACGACTCAAGCTATCGAGATTTACCATTTTATCCAAAAGATTGGGTCGATTTTGGAAGGCTGCATAGAGAAACCGACACAAGTAATTACTCCGGAAGTATTGCTGCAGGTGCGCCTGCACCACGGGACGGATGGTGGTTTACGCCAGCGAAGGCTGCTTCTCGCCGCTTCTTCAAAGCTGGCGAGATTTTCCCTGAAATCAAGGGAACGGATTACGGCTCCACATTCTGGCAGTGGGATATCGATCAATCAGATCCAGCACTGTGAAGTTTCAGCAGGATGCTGCGTTTGGAGTGATCCACCAACCGACTTAACCTATGCGCTTGAACATCGCCATTGCTAAGCTCCGGGGTGCAAAACGCAACCAGGCCAACTCATGATGGATTGCCGAAGCAAACAGACGGTTTCGCACCACCATAGGGATCATGACAGAAATGACCAGGCACCCTGCCGCCTTTCCAGCTACCACTGCAAACTCCGGAGCCAGGCGCCGCCAACCACTACTGTACGAAGCGCTTTATTCGAATGCGCGATCGGAATTGCTTGAAGGCATCGACGCATGCCGGACAAGCATTAGAACAGAAAACCTCAACCCCTATTATCTGGTCTGCACCCAAGGCTCGATCTTCTCGCACTACTTGTGACTGTGGATGCTGGAATATACCGCTGGGGCTGACATAAACGAACTGGCCAACGGATTCGGCCTGGTTGCAGACGAGTTCGTGCGCTGGAATGAACTGAACATTCGTTTTCGGATCTTTCTACGCGAGAAATTCAAAGACCGGGGAGACACCGATCTGGCAGTTTCGGCGGTTGACTTCAACAACCGGGTTGAATACCAGGAAGCCATTCACCTGATTAGCATAGCGATCTTGCTTCACGATCGCCGGTCCATTAGACGAATCATAGCTGCGATGCAGAATCGCCACGAAGACGCACTATACGAACAGTTGATCGCGGACTATGTTTCCGACCCGCAAGACGGTATGGATGAAGTTGTTTTTGATAAGCCGTATGCAACGCTTGTCGAGCCCTACTTTCAAGAGGAGAAAGGTATCGCGCTTTGGCACATCAACGACTACGTAAATAAATGGTACCGATTTCAGGATGGAGCACGTTGGTATAACGCCCACAAGAAGATTGAGAACGATAGAGCCTTCTACTATGGATACTGGGTTTTCGAGGCCGGCGCCACAAGTTACTTGCTTGACCTTGATGACAGTGGCATCAACCACAGGATGTACCCCAAAGACCTCGTAGCCTACGCCAGGCGCTTGCGTGATGCGAACCTTGTCACCACTGACTTTGACACACCAACTGGCGTGACCGAATAAGCGCCGGGAGGAATGGACAGCACCATGAAGCGCCTAATAACCCCGATCCTCTCCGCAATCATCGGAGCCATAGCTGGCGCATCCCTGGTACACAAGCACGAGCACGAAGAAGTCCCCAGGGTACACAAGCTGCAGTATCCATTGCTGCTCACTGGGGGCAGCTCAGACAGCCCTGCCGCTATCCTGCCCCGGGGGCACATCTCTGTATCTTGATCGCGCTTTCCCCGAGGGTTTTGTCCGATACAAGGTCTACATCAATGTGGAGAGCACAAAGCTGGACACTCGGGAAGCAACGGAGAAATTCTGGCTGGATCCGCTGACTGCTACGCCCTTGGACAAAGAGAGCCTTCACTCGCTGCTCGCGCGCTTTCCGCTGGGGAAGGATGACTTTTCGGCTGCGCTCGCCACTGGCCAGTTGACCAAAGAAGAGATACGTGACCTGCTCCGGGCCTACAGCGACTAGCGGCGTTCAATTTTTGCGCCGAGCAATTTCCCCCCTTCACCGCCCCTTCTCCCTTTCCATCTTCTCAATCACCCCCACCCGCTGCCCACAATCCCCCGGCACCGCCTTGCACAACGTCTTGTCATCCATCCCGAGCTGGCGCTGCAAGGCACGGAATTCCCGCAGATAGACCCGCGCCGCCGCCTCGGCTCCGGGTAACGACAGGCGCGCCGAGCTATTGGCCCCGACCCACGCATAGTAGTAATGCCCGAGCAACCGGGCCTTCGTATCCTTGCGCCCGCGCGGAATTTCGCGGGCGACGGCGTCGATGCAGGCACGGTATTCGTCGGCATCGTCATGCATGAATTCCTGGCAAGCCGCCATGGCATGCCGGCTTGCCAGCGTCACGGCTGGCGGCAGTTCGGTAGCGCGGGCGTGGCCCATGCCCGCGCAAGCAGCGAGCGTGCAGGCGATCAGGTAGCGATGCATTGGCATTGGGTGCATGGCGTTGATGGCGCTCCAGGTTAGCGCCATGGCATGACATCCCCGCGTCATGAAGCAGTCACGATGGGCCCATAGAGTGGCTGCCTGCAGCCGCTTCCCAAAGGATTGGCCACATGACACGCAAACGGTATGTCGTCGCGAGCCTGGGTGCGCTCGCTCTTGCAGGCATCGTTGCCGCCTGCGGTTCCGGCAGTGACGAGGGCAATCCGGCGGCGCCCAGCCCGGCTCCGGCCGCGGACGCGCCGGTATCGGTCAAGATCATCGGGCTCAATGATTTCCACGGCAATCTGGAAGCGCCGGGCGGCAGCGTGGTGGTCCAGGATGCAGCCAACCCGGCTGGCACCCGCGTTTCGGCGGGCGGTGCCGCGTATCTGGCCTCGCTGATCCAAAGCCTGAAGGCGAAGAACCCGAACAATGTGGTGGTGGCTGCCGGTGACATGGTCGGCGCTTCGCCACTGGTTTCCGGGGCGTTCCATGAGGAGCCGGCGATCGATGTGCTGGGCCAGATGGGCCTGGAGATCTCGTCGGTGGGCAATCACGAGTTCGACAAAGGCCGCGATGAGCTGCTGCGGCTGCAGCACGGCGGCTGCTTTCCCAGGTCGGCTGACGGCAGGCGCGGCATTGTCGGCGTGGATACGTGCATGACCAACGGCGCGTACGCCGGGGCGAAGTTCCAGTACCTGGCTGCCAATGTCATCGACCAGGCGACCGGCAAGCCGCTGCTGCCGGCATACCAGATCAAGACCTTTGACTGGGCCAAGGTGGCCTTCATCGGCATGACGCTGAAGGATACGCCGTCGGTGGTGACACCCGCGGGCACGGCGGGACTGTCCTTCGAGGCCGAGGCGGACACGGTCAACAAGCTGATTCCTGAACTGCGGCAGCAGAACGTCAATGCCATCGTGGTGTTGCTCCATGAAGGCGGTTCGACCACGGCGGGCACGGTGAACGACAAGAGCTGCCCGGGACTGAACGGTACTGTCGTGTCGATCGTCGACAAGCTGGACCCCGCCGTAGATATCGTGATCAGCGGCCACACCCACCAGGAATATGTCTGCACCCGGCCGGACGGCAAGCTGCTGACGCAGACGGGCTTCTACGGCCGGCTGGCCTCGGAAATCGATATCACGATCGATCCGTCGACGCGCAAGGTCTCGGCCAAGGTGGCCAACAACCGTGTCGCGGTCAATGATCTGGTGATCAAGGACAACAACGGAAATCCGATCGCGCTGCCTGCCGGCTACACCGCGCTTGCCAAAGACAGCGCCGTCGACGCGATGGTCAGGCGTTACGTGGAACTGACCGCGCCGATCAAGAACGCGGTCGTCGGCGCCATTACCGCCACCATCGATCGCACCCAGACTGCCGCGGGCGAGTCGGCACTGGGCGACCTGGTGGCCGACGCCTACCTGGCCGGCACTTCCGATGCGTCGTTCGGGCCGGCCGTGATCGCCTTCACCAATCCCGGCGGACTGCGCCAGAACCTGGTGTACGACGCCGCCACCGGTGGCCAGACCACGTTCGGGCAGCTCTACGCCGTGATGCCCTTCGGCAACAGCATGGTGACGATGGACCTGACCGGCGCGCAGATCCTCCGCCTGCTGGAACAGCAATGGGAGGCGCCGCAACCTGCGGGCGGGCGGGTGCTGCAGGTTTCCAGCGGCTTCACCTATACCTGGGATGCCAGCAAGCCCGCAGGCGCCGTCGCGGGCCAGGGCAACCGTGTCGATCCGGCCTCGCTCAAGCTCAACGGCATAGCGATCGAGCCGGCCAAGACCTACCGCGTCACGGTGAACAACTTCATGGCTTCGGGCGGTGACAACTTCACGGTGCTGAAGCAGGGCACGAACCAGCAGGCCGGGCCAGTCGACATCGATGTCTTCGAAGACTACTTCAAGGCAAGATCACCGGTCGGCCCGAGCGCGGCGAACCGGATCACACGCCTGAACTGATACGCAACCGGGCGGTTCCAGCCTACGCGCGCGCGTCGGCGGCGGCCAGCCGCATCCAGCTGGCCACGGCGCCGGCGCCGGCAAACGCCGCGCCCAATGCCAGCGCCATGCCGGGGCCATGGTCGCCGGCGAGGCCAAAGCACAGCGCCACCAGCGCCGCGCCGGTGGCCTGTCCCAGCAGCCGCGCCGTAGCCACCACGCCACTGGCGCCGCCGCTGCGCTCACGCGGGGCGCTGGTCATCAGGGCCTTGAGATTAGGCGACTGGAAGAAGCCGAACCCGGCGCCGCACAGGCACATGCGCAGGCCGATATCGAGCGTGCTCGGGTTGTCCGGCAGCAGCGCCAGCGACAGCATGCCGGCACTGAGCACCGCCAGCCCCACGCCGCCCAGCACGGCCGGCGGGTAGCGGTCAGACAAGCGCCCGGCCAGCGGCCCGATCAGCGCCACTACCACCGACCATGGCGTCAGCAGGAAGCCGGTTTCCACCTGCCCTCGCCCCAGCACGTGCTGGAAGTAGAACGGCAGCGAGACAAAGGCCAGGCCTTGCGCGGCGAACGAGCACACCGCGGTCAGCGTCGACAGCGCGAACATCGGCCGCCGGAACAGGTCTACCGGCAGCATCGGCGCCGGATGGCCGCGCTCACGCCACAAAAGCAGCGCGAACGCCACCGCAAAGATGCCCGCCGCGGCCAGCGACAGGTGCAGCGGCGCGCGCTGCGCGCCCTCGCCCAGCGCGAGGATCAGCGCAGCAAAGGCAATCACGCTGAGCACCGCGGCCACGCGATCGAAACCATGCGTGCTGCGCGCCGTCTGCGGCAGGGAACCGCGGCCGATCGCCAGCGCCAGCAGGCCGATCGGCAGGTTGACGGCAAACAGCCAAGGCCACGTGCCGAACGACAGGATCACCGACGCCACCGTCGGCCCCACCGCGAACGAAACCCCGACCACCAGCGCATTCAACCCCAGCCCGCGGCCAAGCCGGTGCGTGGGAAAGATCGCGCTGATCAGCGCCGTGTTGACGCTCATGATGGCCGCCGCGCCGATGCCCTGCAGCACCCGCGCCGCCGCCAGTGTCGGCAGCGACCACGCCAGCGCGCACACCACCGAAGCCGCCGTGAACAGCAGCACACCGCCCAGGTAGATGCGCCGGTGGCCAACCACGCCGCCCAGCGCCGCGAACGGGAGCAGCGTCGCCACCATGGCGAGCTGGTAGGCGTTGATCACCCAGACCGAAGCCGCCGGGGTGGCGCGCAGGTCCGCCGCAATCGATGGCAACGCCGTATTGGCGATGGCGGTATCGAGGGTGGCAAGGGCGACTGCAATCAGGATGGCAGCCATGCCGCGCCGCTCGCGCGAGGTCATGGCGTCCGCCGCGGAGGCGGTCTGGAGAGGGGCTGTGCTGGACACTGTCTGTACCGGTTGCCGCCGTGGCCGGATTCGGCGGTGCGGGGGCGCACTGCAGGCCGGGGCGGTCATTCAGGCAAGACGATACGGGAAAACGCTTCAGCTTGCTGAAGACGCATTCATATGTATGCACATTATCCCTCCGCAAAGCAGAATAAATGATGCCCAACATCTATTGAATAAATGATCATCGTCATCTAAGCTTCGAGAGAGCTAAATTCCCAACGAGGTCTGCAGATGGCACGTGCATCACGCGAGCAAACCGACAAGAACCGCGAGGCGATCGAACAGGCATCGTCGCGGATGTTCCGCGAGCGCGGCCTCAACGGCGTCAGCGTGGCGGAGTTGATGGCGGGTGCCGGCCTGACCCATGGCGGCTTCTATGGCCACTTTGCGTCAAAGGACGCGCTGGCGGCGCAGGCCTGCAAGCGCGCGTTCGAGGAATCGACCGCCCGCTGGGAGCGCCGCCTTGCACGGGCCGGCGGGGATCGCAAGGCCATGCTCGCCAATCTGGTCGAGCCCTACCTGACGGCCGCGCATTGTGCCAACCCCGGGGTCGGCTGCGCGGCCGCCGCGCTGGCCGTCGATGTCGCCCGCGAGCCCGCCGGCAAACCGGTGCGCCAGGCCTATGCCGATGGGCTGCGAACCATGATCGATGACATGGCGCAAACCGTGGCGTCTGACGATCCGCACGAACGCCACGACCAGGCGCTGGTGCGCATGGCTTTACTGGTTGGCGCCCTGACGCTGGCGCGCGCTACCGAAGGCGATCCGCTCTCCGACGAGATGCTGAGCGCGGTGCGGGCTCACCTGCTGGGCAGCACCGGCTAGTACCAAGCTTTTTTCCTGAAGACTGATCGGCAACCCGCGGCTGAACGCAGCGGGATGCCCTTCCTTTGCCCTCTCCGACCCGCACCGAAACCCAGACCACGAGAACCCCATGTTCGCGCAAGCCCTTTCCAGCCGGCTCGACCGGCGCGGCATCCACTACGCGTGGCTGATCGCCGCCCTGACCTTCCTGGTGATGCTGACGACCTCGGCCGCGCTGGGCCTGCCCGGGGCCTTCCTGCAGCCGCTGAGCCGGGAGATGGGCTGGAACACCGACCAGATCTCGTCGATCCTGGCCTTCCGCTTCGCGCTGTTCGGGCTGATGGCGCCGTTCTCGGCGCTGCTGATGGATCGTTTCGGCGTGCGCAACGTGGTCTGCGCCGCGCTGGCGCTGATTGCCGGCGGCATGGCGCTGGCCACGGTGTCGACGCAGTTGTGGCAGCTCTTCGTTGCGTGGGGCCTGATGCTCGGGGTCGGCTCCGGGCTGACCGCGCTGGTGCTGGCCGCCGTAGTGGCCAACCGCTGGTTCAGCGCGCGGCGCGGCCTGGTCATCGGCATCCTGACGGCCAGCGCTGCCACCGGGCAACTGGCATTCCTGCCGGTGGCGGCCTGGCTGATCGAGCATATGGGCTGGCGCGTGGCCGTGCTGCCGGTGCTGGCCGCCTGCGCGGCGCTGGCGCTGCTGGTGTTCGGGCTGATGCGCAGCCGGCCCGCAGATGTCGGCCTGGCGGCGTTCGGCGAAGTGCCGTCCCACCCGGTCACGCTGCCCGCCGCCCCTGCGGCCGCGCCCTTTACGTTGCGGGGGCCATTCCGCGTGCTGCGCGAAGCCGCGCGGACGCAAACATTCTGGATCCTGGCGGGCACCTTCTTCATCTGCGGCCTGAGCACCAACGGCCTGATCCAGACGCATTTCATCGCACTGTGCGGCGACTTCGGCATGGGCCCGGTGCCGGCGGCGTCGGCGCTGGCCATGATGGGCGCGTTCGATTTTGTCGGCACCATCCTGTCGGGCTGGCTCTCCGACCGCTACGACAGCCGCAAGCTGCTGTTCTGGTACTACGCGCTGCGCGGCCTGTCGCTGTTCTGGCTGCCGCACTCCACCTTCACGCTGTACGGGCTGTCGATCTTTGCGATGTTCTACGGCCTCGACTGGATCGCCACCGTGCCGCCGACGGTCAAGCTGGCGGCCACCGCTTTCGGGCGCGAGCGCGCGCCAATGGTGTTCGGCTGGATTTTCGCGGCCCACCAGATCGGCGCGGCCGTGGCGGCGTTCGGCGCGGGGCTGAGCCGCACGCTGCTGCTGACCTATACGCCGGCACTCTACGCGGCGGGGGCGGCGTGCCTGGTGGCCGCGCTGATGGCGTTGACGGTCAGCCGCACGCGTACGGCCGAACGGACGGAGCCCGCGGCCGCATGATGGCGGGCGCCTTCAGAACTTCGGGATGCGCAGGGTCTTGCTGACCATCAGCGTGCCCGACAGCGCGAACAGCAGCACCAGCGGATGCAGCACGGCGGGACCCAGCACCCATGCGCCGCCCGGCAGTTCGCCGCCCAGCAGGCCCTGCGAGGCGCACCATGCCAGCACGGCGGTCAGCAGCACGCTGGTGGGGATGGGCGTGCCTTCGAAGTACGCGACCTTGCCGCTGTCGCTGCCGGCCGCCAGCGATTCGGCGGTGACGTTGAAGCGCGCCAGCCGGCTGACGCCACAGCAGACAAAGTAGATCAGCACCGCCAGGTCCCAGCCGCCGCGCATGCCGGCGGCAAAGGCCAGCGTGGCGGGGCCGACGCCAAACGAGATCACGTCGGCCAGCGAGTCCAGCTCGCGCCCCAGCGCCGAATGCGCGTGGCGCCAGCGCGCGATGCGCCCGTCGAGCACGTCGAAGATAAAAGCGAGCGGGGCCAGCGCCGCCGCCGTGTAGAAATGCGACAGCTGCTGGTCCGCGACGAAGAACATCGCGAAGAACACCGACCCCATGCCGCAGGCCGCGTTGCCGAGCGTGAAGACATCGGCCAGCTGCAGTTCGCGCAGCATCGAGAAATGGCGGGGACGATCGGGCCGGGTGTTCATGGCGCGGGCTTACAGGACCTTGGACTCGTGGTGCACGTTGGGCGGCGCGGCAAAGGTCTCCGCCACCAGGCCACGCCATTGCTGGAACTCAGGCGATTCGCGGAACAGGACCATATGGTCGTCCACGGTTTCCCAGTCCACCACCAGCGTGTACTGGTCCGGCTGCTCGATCGAGCGGAACAACTGCACGCCGTGGCAGCCGTGCGAGCGCAGGAACAGCGGCGTGGCCTGGCTCACGCCATGCTCGAACTGCTTGTCCATGCCGGGCTTGATGGTGATTTGCGCGATTTCCTTGATCATGACGTTGTAGGCGATGAAGTGGATGCCGGCGCCGGTCGGGTACCGGCGGGTCTTTACTACCTTAGCACGATCGCGGCGTCACATGCCCGCGGCAAGCATTCCGTTACACGCGGGGGTTAGCATCGTCCACCCTGCCACGACCTGCTGAAACCGCCATGCGCCTGCCTCTTCCTGAACGCGGCATTGCCCTCAATGCACTGCCCGCCCTGTGCCTGGCCGGTCTGCTGGCCCTGCCGTCCGGCGCCGATGCTGCAATGCAGCCATGCGGCAGCCCCGCCACCGCGCTGGCCGACGTGCGCGTCCCCGGCCAGTCCTCGCCTCTTGCGGGACGGATGGTCGAATTGCAGGCCATCGTCACGGCAGATTTCAGCGGCGACGGGGGGCTGCGCGGCTTCTTCCTGCAGACAGCGGATGCGCAGCGCGTGCATCGGCCAGGTCGTTCGGAGGGGCTCTTTGTCTATGCGCCACGCACCCGCGCCAATGTGGGCGACATGGTTCGCGTGTCCGGAAAGATCGAGGAAAAATTCGGACAAACGCAGCTGGCGCTCGCTGGCTCCCCGGTGGTATGCACGCAGGGCGTGTCCGTCACGCCGCAGACGCTGACGCTGCCGCTGGCCAGCGAGTCCGACCTCGCTGCAATGGAAGGAATGCTGGTGCGCCTGCCACAGACGCTGACCGTCAGCGATACGCATGAACTTGGCCGTTATGGCACGGTGGTAGTGAGCCACGGGCGACCGATCGCGCCTACCCAACAGGCGTTGCCGGGCCCGGCCGCGCGGCAAGCCGCGACGGCCAACGCCCGCAACCGGTTGTGGCTCGACGATGGCTCGACACGCCAGTTTCCCGCCGTGGTGCCCTACCCGCCCCCGCGCCTGTCGGCAGAGCATCCGGTACGCGCGGGCGACACCGTCACCGGCGTGCAGGGCGTGCTGGAGCAGCGCCACGGCCGGTGGCGGCTGCAGCCGGTGCGTGGCGCCGGGGCACCGGTCTACCAGCGCGCCAACCCGCGCGGCACCGCACCACCGCGCCATCCCGCCACCGCGCTGCGGGTGGCTGCCTTCAACCTGCAGAACTATTTCAATGGCGACGGCCAGGGCGGTGGCCTCGATGCGCCCGGCAACCGCGGCGCCCAGGACACGGCAGCGCTGGCGCGGCAGCAGGCCAAGCTGGTGGCCGCGCTGCGCGGCCTGGACGCCGACGTGATCGGCCTGATGGAGCTCCAGAACAATGGCTACGGCCCGACCGGCGCGATTCGCCAGCTGGCCGCGATGCTGGGGCCGGACTGGCGCGTGATCGATCCCGGCAGCCCTGCGCTAGGCGCCGATGCCATCGCGGTCGGGTTGCTGTACAACGCGCGCACCGCGTTGCCCGCCGGGCGGGCCGCCACCTCATGGCTGGGCGAGCGCAGCCGCCAGCCGCTCGCGGCCACCTTCCATGCCGCGGCGGGCGGCGCGCCGGTGACGGTGGTGGTCAACCACTTCAAATCCAAGAACTGCGTGGAAGCGGCGGGCGCGCAGGCGGACCAGGGCGACGGCCAGGGCTGCTGGAACCCAGCGCGGGTGCAGGCCGCAGACACCCTGGCCCGCTGGCTGGCCACCGCGCCGACCGGCATCGCGGACGCGGGCGTGCTGGTGATCGGCGACCTGAACAGCTACGCGATGGAGGATCCGATACGCCTGCTGGCGCGGCACGGCTACGCCGATCTGGTCGCGCGCTTTGCCGGCCCGCACGCCTACAGCTATGTCTATGATGCCCAGGCGGGGTACCTGGACCACGTGCTGGCCGACGCCAGCGCCGCGGCGCGTGTGGTTGCCGTCCATGCGTGGCATGTCAATGCCGACGAGCCCGCGGCCTTCTCCTATGCCCCGCGCCCGGGGTCCGGCGCCGCGCCGGACTTCTATGCGCCCGGCCCCTACCGGTCGTCGGATCACGACCCCCTGGTGGTCGACCTTGCCAGCAGCCCGCGCGCCAGGTAGAGCACGATGGCCAGGTTGGCCGCGGCCAGCCCGCCATGCAGCCAGCTGGGATGAACCAAGGCCTCGTACAGTTCCAGCGGGATGTAGATGCCACCCGACCACACCCCGAGCCAGTTGCCCCAGGCCAGTCCGCGCCACAGCCCATAGGCCTCGGCAAAGCGCATCAGCGCATAGACCGCGGCGGATCCGCCGATGGCCCACAGGCGCGCATTGTCGGGATGCTGCAGCAGTGACAGGAAGATGGTGGGATAGCGGCTGGCCGGATTGACATGCCATCGCTGGATGATGGCTTCGGCCAGTGCCTGGGCATCGCGATGCAGCAGTGCGGCCAGGCCCAGCCCGGCCACGATCACCAGCAGTCCCTTGGCGGCCTCGAACAACGCAATGCCCCTGAGGCCCAGTGCGCCCTGCTTTGCCATGCGGTATCTCCGGTCGATGCAAGGATTGCAAAGCCGGTATTGTGCAACAGCGGCAAACGCCAGGGCCGGGGCCTGCGCACCGCCAGGCTATCGCTGCAGCTTCTGGTAAGTGCCGACCAGTTCCGCCTTGGCCAGCACGTGGCCTTGCATGGCTCGCTCCAGTGCCGCCTTGTCTGGCGTGCCGAGGTCGGGCAACGCCACGTCCAGCGCATAGAGCTTGAAGACGTAGCGGTGCCGGCCGATCGGCGGGCACGGGCCGCCGTAGCCGTTGCGGTGCCAGTCATTCAAGCCTTCACGGGTGCCGGCTGGCAGCCCGGACTTGGCGATATCCGCTGGCAGTGCACCGGCATGAGCCGGCAGGTTGTAGAGCAGCCAGTGGACCCAGGTCATTTTCGGCGCGGCGGGGTCCGGCGCATCGGGGTCGTCAACGATCAGCGCCAGGCTGGCCGTGCCGGGCGGCACGCCGGTCCAGGCCAGCGGCGGGGAAATATCGGCGCCTTCGCAGGTGTGCTCTGCCGGGATCTCGCCCCCGGGAGCGAATGCGGTGGATTGCAGCTGGAATGGCATACGGACCTCGCTGGACGCACGCAGGGATGGCTCCAACTTAGGCCGGATCGGTGCCTCGCGCAAGGCGTCGCGCTATGACGGCAGCTGGGTCTCCAGCAAGGCCTTGAGCCGGCGCACGGCTTCGGTGGACTCGGCCTGGAGCTGGTCGCGCAGCATCAGACGGTTGATCAGGGCAAACAGCAGCGTCGGCGAGCGGTAGCGGAACTCACGCTCGAAGCGCGTGCGTTCGGCCGATGGCGTCAGCGAGGGCGACATCGCGGGCGTCAGCCGGTAGGTAATGGTGCCGACGCGCTGGCCCGCGGCCACGCCCTCGATCGACCACGTGCGCGGCGGGTGGCTTTCGATCACGGTCCAGACCACCACGCCGCCGCGCCGGGCCAGCATGAAGGTCTCGGCCACGCGCTCGCCGCGCTGGAGCGGATGGTCGGTCGCGCCCGCCACCGCCAGCGACGCCGGATGCCAGGCGGGCCAGTGGCGCGGCGTTGCAACAAAGTCGAAGACCTGCGCCGGCGGGCGCGCGATCACCACCTCGTCATGGATGGCGGTGCGTTCCAGTCCCGGCAGCGGTGCCACCAGCGCGCCCACGGTGAGCGCGGCGAAGACGAATCCCCAGAGCAGTTTCCTGTGTCGGACAAGCATGGCGGCGGGACAGGACGCAACCGGGGCGCACCCGTGCATCCCGTACGCATGGCGCGATGCTTACAGTGTAGTGACTGCCCGGCATCGCGCCAGTCCCCTGCGTGGCTCAGCGCGCCACCGGGGCGGCGGCGCCCTCGGCCGCAGGCGCCGCGGCCACGGCTGCCGGCAGCGGGCCCCAGCCCCCGCCCAGCCGCCGCACCAGCGATACCGTCGCGGCCGCGCGCAGTCCGGCAACCTGGTTGGCCTCGCGCTGCGACTGCAGCACGGTGCGGTCGGCATCGATCACCGCCAGGTAGTCGACCGCGCCCGCGTCATAGCGGCTGCGCGAGATCCGCGCCGCACGCCTGGCGCCGCCGAGTGCGCTGTCCAGCGCGCCGGCCTGCTGGCTGAGCCAGCGCACGTCCGCGAGGCTGTCTTCCACCTCGCGGAAGGCCACCAGCACGGTCTGGCGGTAGCTAGCCACCGTTTCCTCGTGGGCGGCGCGGGCGCCGGCCAGGTTGGCGCTGTTGCGGCCCCCGTCGAACACAGTCTGCGCGATGCTCGATCCGATCAGCGGCCCCAGCATCCAGGTGCGCGAGGACCACTTGAACAGGTTGGACAGGTCAGCCGATTCAAAGCCGAACAACCCGGTCAGCGTGATGCGCGGGAAAAACGCCGCCTTGGCCACGCCGATGCGCGCGTTGGCAGCCGCCATCTGGCGCTCGGCCGCGGCGATGTCCGGGCGCCGCTCCAGCAGCTCGGACGGCAGCCCGGCGGGGATCGCCACCGGCGCGGCATCGAACGGCCTGGACGGCAGCGAGAACGCCGCCGGCGGCACCCCGGTCAGCACCGCCAGGGCATGCTCCTGGTTGGCGCGGCGGCGCTCGATGCCGGCCAGGTCCGCGCGCGCGGTGCCGAGTTCGGCTTCGGCGCGGGCGGGATCGAGGTCGGTGGTTTCCCCGGCGTCATAGCGCTTCTTCAGCAGCGACAGCGCATCCTCGCGCAGCCTGATGGTGGCGTTGAGCAAATCGCGCTCGCTGTCGAGCGTGCGCAGCGCGAAATACGCCTGCGCCACGTCGGCCTGCAGCGCCAGCTGCACCGAGCGGTACAGGTCTTCGGCAGCCTCGCCTTCGGCGCGGGCGGCATTGACGCTGGACGCGACGCGGCCGAACAGGTCCAGCTCATAGCTGGCGAAGGCGCGCGCTTTCAGCACCGTCTGCGGCGGCACGCGGGTGCCGTCGGGCAGGCCTTGCGAGGCCGCCGACGGCTGCGAGCGGGTCGGGTCCAGCCCCACGCTCAGCTGCGGATAAAGGTCCGCCTCGGTCGCGCCGGTGAAGGCGCGCGCCTGCTTCAGGCGGGCCGCGGCGATGGCGAGATCCTGGTTCGATTCGCCGGCCGCTGCGATCAGGCGGTCCAGTTCGGCGTCGCCGAAGATCTTCCACCATTCGCCGCGATGCTGGCCCTCGGCCGGCGTCGCGGTCTTCCATTGGGCGCCTTCGGCCTGGGCGGCCTCGGCTTCCTTGAAGGCCGGCACGGTGGCCGTCTCCGGCACCTTGTAGGTCGGCGCGAGCGAGCAGCCGGCCAGCACCAGCGCGGCGGCCAGCGTGGCGATACGGGGCAACTGCCTTGAGATCTGGGCAATCATGTTCTTTCCTTCATTGTTCTGTGCTCGGGCGGGGGCACCCCCGCCGAGGTAGCCGCCCTCTCCCGCTCGCGGAAGAGGGCGGAAAGCATGCGTCATTCAGCCGAAGCCACGGCCTGGTGTTCGACCTGCGCCGGCTGCGCGCGGCGCTGGCCCCGGGTCGCCAGCAGCCGCAGCGCCACGTAGAACACCGGCGTCAGGAACAGGCCGAAGAAGGTCACGCCCAGCATGCCCGCGAACACCGCCACGCCCATCGCATGACGCATCTCGGCGCCGGCGCCGGTGGAGATCACCAGCGGCACCACGCCCATGATGAACGCGAACGACGTCATCAGGATCGGGCGCAGGCGCAGGCGGCTGGCCTCGATCGCGGCCTGCACCACGGTGCGGCCGTGATGCTCCAGCTCGCGCGCAAACTCGACGATCAGGATCGCGTTCTTCGCTGACAAGCCCACCAGCACGATGAAGCCGATCTGCGTGAAGATGTTGTTGTCGCCCTGCGTCAGCCACACCCCGGTCATTGCCGCCAGCAGGCTCATCGGCACGATCAGGATCACCGCCAGCGGCAGCGTCAGGCTCTCGTACTGGGCAGCCAGCACCAGGAACACCAGCAGCACGCACAGCGGGAAGATCCAGATCCCGGCATTGCCGGCCAGGATGTCCTGGTAGGTGAGCTCGGTCCATTCGAACTTGATGCCCTTGGGCAGCGTTTCCGCGGCGATGCGCTCGGCGGCGGCCTGCGCCTGGCCCGACGAGAAGCCCGGCGCGGGCCCGCCGTTCATGTCGGCGGCGGTAAAGCCGTTGTAGCGCACCACGCTGTCCGGACCGAAGCCTTGCTTGACCTGCACCAGCGACGACAGCGGCACCATGTCGCCGGCGGCGTTGCGCGTCTTCAGCTGCAGGATGTCCTCGGCATGGGCGCGGAACGGCGCGTCGGCCTGCACCTTGACCTGGTAGGTCCGGCCGAACTTGTTGAAGTCATTGACATAGGCCGAGCCCAGGTAGGTCTGCAGCGTGTCGAACACGTCCGTCACCGGCACGCCCAGCTGCTTGGCCTTGACGCGGTCCAGCTTGACGTCGAGTTGCGGCACGTTGACCTGGTAGTTGCTGAAGATGCCGGTCAGCTCGGGCGTGGCGCGCGCCTTGTTGGCGAACGCGTTGGTGGCCTCGAACAGCGCGTCATAGCCCAGCGCGGCACGGTCCTCGATCATCAGCTTGAAGCCGCCGATGGTACCCAGGCCCTGCACGGGCGGCGGCGGGAACACCGCGATGAAGGCATCCTGGATCGCCGCGTACTTCTGGTTCAGCTCGGCCGCGATGGCCGCGCCGCCCAGCTCGGCGCTCTTGCGATCCTCGAACGGCTTGAGCGTGGCGAACACGATGCCGGCGCTCGGACTGTTGGTGAAGCCGTTGATCGACAGGCCCGGGAAGGCGACGGCCGATTCCACGCCCGGATGCTTGAGCGCGATGTCGCTCATCTTGCGGATCACGTCTTCGGTGCGGTCCAGCGTGGCGCCGTCAGGCAGCTTGGCAAAGCCCACCAGGTACTGCTTGTCCTGCGCCGGCACGAAGCCCTTGGGCACCAGCTGGAACACGCCCCAGGTCAGCGCCAGCATCACCGCATAGACGCCGAACACCGAGCCCTTGCGGCGGATCACGCCCTTCACGCCGCGGCCATAGCTCTCGGCGCTGCGGCCGAAGAACTTGTTGAAGCGCTTGAAGAAGCCGCCGAAGACGCGGTCCATCCAGCGCGACAGCCAGTCCTTGGGTGCGTCGTGGCTCTTGAGCAGCAGCGCCGACAGCGCCGGCGACAGCGTCAGCGAGTTGAACGCCGAGATGATGGTCGAGATCGAGATGGTCAGCGCGAACTGCTTGTAGAACTGCCCGGTCAGGCCGGTCATGAAGGCCAGCGGCACGAACACGGCGATCAGCGTCAGCGCGATGGCGATGATGGGGCCGCTGACCTCGCGCATGGCCTTGTAGGTGGCCTCCTTCGGCGTCAGCCCTTCCTCGATATTGCGCTCGACGTTCTCCACCACCACGATCGCGTCATCGACCACGATGCCGATCGCCAGCACCAGCCCGAACAGCGACAGCGCATTGATCGAGAAGCCGAACAGATGCATCAGGCCGAAGGTACCGACGATCGACACCGGCACCGCCAGCAGCGGGATGATCGATGCGCGCCAGGTCTGCAGGAACAGGATCACCACCAGCACCACCAGCGCGATCGCCTCGAACAGCGTGTGCGTCACCGCCTCGATCGAGTGGCGCACGAACTGCGTGGGGTCATAGACGATGCTGTAGTCGATGCCGTCCGGGAAGTTCTGCTTCAGCTCTTCCATGGTCTTGCGCACGTCATCCGAGATCTGGATGGCGTTGGAGCCCGGCGCCTGGAAGATGGGAATCGCTACCGCGGGCTTGTTGTCGAGCAGCGAACGCAACGCGTATTCCGACGCGCCCAGCTCGATCCGGGCGACGTCCTTCAGGTAGGTCACGGCGCCGTCGGCGGAGGTGCGCACGACGATATCGCCGAACTCTTCTACCGTGCTCAGGCGGCCCTGCGCATTGACCGACAGCTGCAGGTCGGCGCCGGGCAGCGACGGCGACTGGCCGATCACGCCGGCCGCCACCTGCACGTTCTGCTCGCGGATGGCCTTGATCACGTCGCCGGTGGCAAGCTGGCGCTCGGCCATCTTTTCCGGGTTGAGCCACACGCGCATGGCGTAGTCGCCCGAGCCGAACAGCTGCACCTGGCCCACGCCCTGCAACCGCGCCAGCCGGTCCTTGACGTTGATCACCGCGTAGTTGCGCAGATAGGTCATGTCATAGCGGTCGTTGGGCGAGACCAGGTGGACCACCATGGTCAGGTCCGGCGAGCTCTTGACCGTGGTAATGCCCAGGCGCCGCACGTCTTCCGGCAGCCGCGGCTCGGCCTGCGAGACGCGGTTCTGCACCAGCTGCTGCGCCTTGTCCGGGTCGGTGCCCAGCTTGAAGGTCACGGTCAGCGTGAGCAGGCCGTCGCTGTTGGACTGCGACGACATGTACAGCATGTCCTCGACGCCGTTGATCTGCTCTTCCAGCGGCGACGCCACGGTTTCGGCGATCACCTTGGGGTTGGCGCCCGGATACTGCGCGCGCACCACCACCGACGGCGGCACCACCTCCGGGTACTCCGAGATCGGCAGCTTGAACATCGAGATGGCGCCGATCAGGAAGATCAGCACCGACAGCACCCCCGCGAAGATGGGGCGGTCGATAAAGAATTTTGAGAGATTCATCTTGGTCTCTGCTAAAAGCGCTCCCCTGGCGGCCCGCTTGTGGCGGGCACCATCAACAGCCTGGGAAACGATGCAAACTAGGGGCGCTGGGTGTGCGGGCTCAGGTGGTTGCCATTCACGACGCGATCAGACATCGCTCAGGCGGCCCCCCGCTCCCCTCAGCGGGAGAGGGGAGCAAGCCATCGGTGCGCATGGTTTAACTCACCGGCTTCATGTCTGCCTCACCCTTCTCGCTCGCGGCCTGCTTGCGGTCGGGGGCGGTGCCGCGCGGTTCCAGTTCGCTGCGGAATGCCATGGCCACCACCTTGGGCTGCACCGTGTCGCCCGGGCGCACGCGCTGCAGGCCATTGACCACGATGTTCTCGCCCGGCTTCAGCCCCCTGCGGATCACACGCAGGCCTTCATAGTTGGGCCCGAGTTCGACTTCGCGGTAGACCAGCTTGTTGGCCTTGTCGACCACCAGCACGAACTTCTTGCCCTGGTCGGTGCCGACCGCACGGTCGTTGACCAGCACCGCCGCATGCGGCGCGCCGCCGCCCATCTTGACCTTGGCGTAGAGGCCCGGCAGCAGGCGGCCGTCGTCGTTGTCGAACACCGCGCGCACGCGGATGGTGCCGCTGCGCGTATCGAGCCGGTTGTCGACCGACTGGATCTTGCCCTGGTGCGGATGGCCGTCTTCATTGGCCAGGCCCAGGAAGACCGGCAGGTTGGCCTGTCCGCCGCCGGCGCCGGGAGCGGTGTAGCGCAGGTAGCTCTGCTCGTCGATCTCGAAGCTGGCGTAGATCGGCGACACCGACACCACGGTGGTCAGCGGCGGCGTCGCCACGCCGGGCGCCACCAGGTTGCCCACCGTGATCTCGGCGCGCGACACACGGCCGGACACCGGCGCGGTGATGCGGGTGTAGGCCAGGTTCAGGCGCGCGGTTTCCAGCTGCGCCTGCGCGGCGCGCACGTTGGCGCCGGTTTCGCGCGCGGCATGGATGCGCTCGTCGAACTCGCGCCGCGAGATCGCGTTGTCGTCCAGCAGGCGCTGTGCGCGCTCGCCCTCGCTCTTGGCGTGGGCCGCGCGCACCTGCGCCGCGGCCAGCGCGGCCTCGGCACGTGCCACCTCCGCGGCATAAGGCCGCGGGTCGATGGTGAAGAGCGGATCGCCCTTCTTCACCAGCGCGCCTTCGCGGAAGTGCACGGCATCGATGGTGCCGCCGACGCGCGGGCGGATCTCCACCCGGTCCACCGCTTCCAGGCGGCCGGAAAATTCATCCCACTCGGTGATGGTCTGCCCGACCACCGCGGCCACCTCGATGGCGGGCGCCGGCGGCGGCGTGTTGGCGTGGGCTTCGCCGCTGTGCCAAGGGCGCAGGATCGAACCGGCCACGCCGGCACCGAGCACCACGACGATGGCGAGGGCAATCAGGGTACGTCGCTTCTGCTGCTGCATTTCTCAAACTCCTGGATCGGGTTTTCTTCAACCGGAAAAGCAAATGGCCGAACGCCGCCTGCCGGTCCGCGCGGGCGGATCGGAACCATGGTCAAACTGATGGTCGGACTTGGGACCGCGCGCATCACGGCGCGCGCTGCGGTCCTGGCTCTGGCCGAAACAGAGCCGGCTGGCGGTTGTCTGGAGCGGCTCAGCCGGCGGGCTTGGCTCCAGGCCGGCTGGCGTTGGCGCCAGCGCGGCGTTCAGTCAGGGTGAGGTAGCGTCGGCCACGGCCAGACATCGCCGCAGGAACCGCGCACCTTCGTCGACCCATGCCTGACAACTGTCATGGGCCTCTTCCACGCCGTCGCCGCAGGCGCCGGGCATGATCATGGCTTGGGCCGGCACGCCGGCCTTGCCCAGGCGCCCGGCGAAGGCTTCGCCTTCGGCACGCAGCGCGTCGTGTTCGGCCACCTGCACCAGCGTGGGCGGCAGCCCGGCCAGGCGCGAGGCCAGCGCCGGGGCCGCATACGGATGCACCGTATCGGCCGGCGTCGGCAGATAGTCGCGATAGTTCTCGGCCAGGCGCTTCAGGGTTTCCATCGGCACCTGCCCGCCGTCGAACCCTGCGCAAGAGGCGTGCTGCAGGCACGGGTCGGTCACCGGCCGGATCAGCCACTGGCCGCGCGGCTGGGCGGTGCCGCGGTCACGCAGCATCTGCGCCAGCGCGATCGCCAGGTTGCCGCCGGCTTCCTCGCCCACCAGCGCGAAGCGGGTCTTGTCGACCTTCAGGCGCCGGGCATTGCGCAACACCCATTGCACCGTGCTGTGCGCGTCCTCGGGCGCCGCCGGGAACGGGTGGTCGGGCGCCAGCGAATACGCCGGCGTTACCACCACCGCTGGCACCGTCGTGGCCAGGTCCTGCACCAGGTGGCAGGCGTGTTCCAGGCCGCCGTCGACGAAGCCGCCGGCGTGCAGGTACACCAGCCAGGGCAGCAGCGCAGCGCTGTCGATGCCCGGCGCCGGGTAACCCGGCGGATAGCACACCCGCACCAGGATCTCGCGGCCGTCGCTGGTCACCGTGTGCTCGGCCACGCGCGCCTGTCCCGGCCCGGCTGCCGCGGGGGCAGTGGCGGCGCTGGCGGCTGCGGAGCGTTGGCCTGGCTTCTGTGACATGGCATCGGCGCACGGCATGGACAATGCGCTTGAGTGTTGCGATGCAACGGATTATGGTGATTGACGAGGATGGGATAAAGCGAGAGATCGCCAATGCACTGTTCCGGGATTGGAATAATCGCAAACTGGCCTGTCATACGTCTGCAAAACGAAATCCCCACGCATGACAAGGTCTTGGATTTTGTGATTCACTCCCGCTCTCGGCACGCGCGGCGGTTGGCCAGGCCGTTGCGCGCCCGGCCCGCCCGTTGGACTCCCCGCGGCGCCGGACGCCTGACAGAATCAGGCCGGCATCGCGCCCAGCCAGCGCGCACCAGTGCCAGCAGCCGGCAGACTCCCCATCACAACAACAACAAGACAGGCCGCGTGCGCCACGAGCGCGGGCGGCACGCCGTTCGGATCTATCGTCGGAACCTCATCATGGACCGTCTCGTATCAATGCAGGCATTCACCCGGGTCGTCGACGTCGGCAGCTTTGCGCGTGCCGCCGAATCGATGGACCTGCCCAAGGCCACGCTGACCCGCCTGATCCAGAACCTGGAGACCCACCTCGGCGTAAAGCTGCTGCACCGGACCACGCGCCGCATCAGCGTGACCAACGACGGCGCCGCCTACTACGAGCGTTGCGTGCGCATCCTGGCCGATGTCGAGGAGGCCGAGCAGTCGCTCACGCGCCAGAACAATTCTCCTCGCGGGACGCTGTCGGTCGATACCACCGCCGGTCTGGCGCAACTGGTGCTGGTGCCGCACCTGCATGAATTCTTCCAGGCCTATCCGGACCTGAAGCTGGAGCTGACCATCAACGGCAAGCCGATCGACCTGCTGCAGGAGGGTGTCGACGTAGTGCTGCGCGTCGGCATTCCGCTGGACGAAGCCATGGTGGCCCGCCGCATCGGCCATGTGCAACTGGCGTTCTACGCCTCGCCGATCTACCTGAAGCGCAGCGGCACGCCGCGCGACCTGGCCGAACTGGCGCAGCACAAGGCGGTCAATTTCCTGTCCAATCGCACCGGCCGGGAAATGCCGTGGCCGCTGGCGCGCGGCACCGAGCGCGGCGAGGTGCTGCTGCCCTCCGCCATTTCCACCAATGACGCGGATGTCTACCTCGGCTGCGCGCTGGAAGGCCATGGCATCGCCCGCATCTCGCGCGCCATGGCCGAGCCCTATGTGGCCAGCGGCCGGCTGGTGGAAATCCTGGCCGACTGGCAGACCGATGAACTGCCGATCTCGGCGATGTATCCGCAGAACCGGCACCTGTCGGCCAAGGTGCGGGTGTTCGTGAACTGGGCGGCCGAGCTGTTCTCGCGCCATCCGCATTTTGGTGCGGCACAGCAGCCGCTGCCCGTGGCGGCCTGAGGGCTGTCCTGAGAGGCTGGCCCAAGCCTCTGCGCCTCGCTGGCGCGATCCGCCAGCGGCGCGTATGCCTGGCGGCATGTAGGACAAAACCGGAAATCGGTTCAGCGGCCGCCGACCTATACTGTTTCTTCCGAAATCACGACAATAAGAGGATTCCGATGAAACAAGCGCTTCTCCCCCTGGCGGCTTGCATTGCCGCAACCCTGGCACTGGCCGGCTGCGCCGGCTCCGGCATGCCTTCGTCGTCCGCGGCCCAGCCGTCCGCCGCCGGCGCCACCAGCGGTGCCCGGGCGTCGGCCACGCTCCAGCCCAAGAGCGGCTCCAACACCGCGGGCACCGTCACCTTCCAGCAGCAGCCGGGCGGCGTGATGATGACCGCCGCGATTACCGGGCTGCCGCCCAATTCGGTCCACGGCTTCCACGTCCACGAGAAAGGCGACTGTTCCGCGCCTGACGCCATGAGCGCGGGCGGCCATTTCAACCCGACCGGCAAGCCCCACGGGCAGATGACCATGCCGGACCACCATGCGGGCGACATGAACAACGTCACCGCCGATGCCAGCGGCAACGTGCGCGTCAGCATGCTGCTGCCGTCGCTGTCGGTGGGCACGGGCGCCAACAGCGTGATCGGCCGCGCGGTGGTGGTGCACAAGGATCCGGACGACTACAAGACGCAGCCCACCGGCAATGCGGGCGGGCGCATTGCCTGCGGCGTGGTGGCGGCGTCCTGAGCGCCGCGCGCTGGGCGGGCGGGCCTGAACCACGCGTGTCCGGGCTCGCCGCGCTGCCGCGCTCTCCTCAGTACCCCTTGAAGTTCGCATTGACCCGCTGGCGCAGGTAATCCCCTGCGCTGATCGGCGGATACTTGCCGGCCGGCCCTGCGATCGTCGCGCCGCGGTTGGCCTGGCAGAAGAAGGCCATGCTGTAGCGCGGCCCCATGTACTCGCCCGGCGCGGGATTGCGGACGCGATGGAAGTTCGACGGCAGTTGGTCATCGCTCCAGCGCATCAGCATGTCGCCGATATTGCACGTGATGACGGTCTCGTCCGGCTCGATCGGGGTCCATGCCTGCGCCGCCATCTCCTTGCCAGGGCACACCTGCAGGCCACCCTGGCCCGGGCGCTGGAACAGCAGCGTCAGGCAGTCGAAATCCGTATGCGCGCCGGCGCGCCACAGCCCCAGCCCGTCGCGCAGCTCGGGCGGGATCGCGTAGTAGTGCAGCAGCCGCAAGGTGCTCTGGTAGTCCGGCGCGCGCGGATCGTGCGCCTGCGTGAAAAAGTCGCTGGCGAAGCCCAGCTTGTCGGCAAAGCATGACAGCACCTTCATGCCGACTTCCCAGCATTGCGCCTCGAAGGCAAGCATGGCCTCACGGAAGCCCGCCAGTTCGTCCTCACCCGGCCACAGGCCGTCCATGTGCGGGCGCGTGATCTGGTAGGACTCCTTCTGGTCCGGCGTGCCGATGGAGGGCCGGACCTGCGCGCGGCTTTCCCAGCCGGCGTTGTTGGCCTTCTGCAGCGGGTATTGCGCCTTCACTTCATCGGGCAGCGCAAAGAAGCGCTCGGTCATGGCAAAGGCATGGCGCACGCTGGCCAGGTCGATGCCGTGGTTGGCGAGCTGGAAGAAGCCGACGTCTACCGATGCCTGCCACAGCGCGTCGGCAATCTGCGGCTTGCGCCGCGCGTAGTCGGACAGGTCGATGCGGCGGATCTCGCGCTGGCGGGTTTCGGAACCGAACGCGCCCATGCGCGATTCGCGGCGGAGTTCGTCCAGGGTGCTGGCTTGGTCTGGCTGGGTCATGGCATTCCTAGTGGCAGGCGGGTCAGGGGTGGCCCCGCGCCGGCCCAGGCATGGCCGCCGACGACAATGCGCGCCGGGACAGCGCGCTCCTGAGGTCGACGGTGCCAGCCTGCGCAACGGCGCGGGGCACGGACTTCAAGAGCAATTCCCGGCCAGCCCGCATGCGCGTCGATCTGGCACGCGGCTGGTGAACGCTTCTACTCTTGCCGCGGCTTATGCAGGTTCCGGGCCAGCGCCGTACCCCACGACTCGACGGCTTTTGCCCTGCCATGCTTCGCCATGGCGCACGCAGGGCGCAGTCTGGTGCATGGCGCAGCCGCATTCCGACTGCCCGAATCGCGACGCCCGCGGCGCGCCATGGCAACATGGCGCCATCGCCGCCACCCCAGGGCCCCGCAACGGGGCCGCCCCGACGCCCAATGCCATTGCCGACCGACGCCGCATTCGTCCCCCACCGCCGCCTGCGCGCCAGTTCGCTGATGCTGTGCTGCGCCGCCCTGCTCGGCGGCTGCGCGCTGCCACCCCTCGATCCCCGCACCGAATCGTCTGCGCTGACGCCGGCCGAAGCCCGGGCCACGCCGCTGGGCCAGGCGCTGGCCGGCGAAGCGGCGCGGCATCCGGGGCTGAGCGGCATCCACCCGCTGGAGAACGCCTACGCCGCCTTTGCCGCGCGCGTGCAGCTGGCACGCACCGCGCAGCGCACGCTCGACGTGCAGTACTACATCTGGCGCGATGACCTGACCGGCACGCTGCTGCTCGAGGCCCTGCACGAGGCCGCCGATCGTGGCGTGCGCGTGCGCCTGCTGCTCGATGACAACGGCATTGCCGGCATGGACGAACTGCTGGCCGCGCTGGATGCGCATCCCCATGTCGAAGTGCGGATCTTCAACCCGTTCGTGATCCGCCACCCCAAGGCGCTCAATTTCCTGACCGATTTCCGGCGCCTGAACCGGCGCATGCACAACAAGTCGTTCACCGCCGACGGCGTCGCCACCATCATCGGCGGGCGCAATGTCGGCGACGAATACTTCGGCGCCACCGACGGCGTGCTGTTCGCCGACCTCGACGTGATCGCCGTCGGGCCCGCGGCCGGCGACGTGGCGCAGGATTTCGACCGCTACTGGTCCAGTGCGTCGGCCTACCCGGTCGACCGGCTGCTGCCGCCGGTCAGCGTGGAGCGGCTGCAGGCGCTGGCCGGGCACGCCCGCGAGGTCGAGCGCAACCCGGCCGCGGCGGCCTACCTGGCCGCGGTGCGCGAACTGCCCGACGTACGGCGGATGCTGGACGGCACGCTGCAGTTCCAGTGGGCAAGCACGCGCATGGTCAGCGACAACCCCGCCAAGGCGCTGGGCGAGGCCTCGCGCAGCACGCTGGTGGCGCACCAGCTGCGCGAAATCCTGGGCGAGCCGCAGCGCGAGCTCGACCTGGTCTCGCCCTACTTCGTGCCGTCGACCGGCGGCACGTCCTATTTCGCCGATATGGCCGGGCGCGGCGTCGCGGTACGCGTGCTGACCAATGCGCTGGAGGCCACCGATGTGGCCGCCGTGCATTCGGGCTATGCCAAGCGGCGCAAGGCCCTGCTCGAGGCCGGCGTGGACCTGTACGAACTGCGCCGCGCGGCGGCGCCCCGCAAGAAGGAAGAGCGCGCCGGACCCTTCGGCAGCTCGGGCTCCAGCCTGCACGCCAAGACCTTTGCGGTCGATGGCAGCCGGGTCTTCGTGGGCTCGTTCAATTTCGATCCTCGTTCGGCCATGCTCAACACCGAACTCGGCTTCATCATCGACAGTCCAGACCTGGCGGGCCGGATCGAATCCACCTTCGCCAGCGTGGTTCCGCAAGCGGCGTACCAGGTCAAGCTGGATGAGTCCGGCCAGCTCTACTGGCTGGAACGGCGCGGCGATGAAGTCATCCGCCACGATACCGAGCCGAACACCAGCTGGTGGCGCCGTCTCGGCATCTGGCTCCTGTCGATCCTGCCGATCGAGTCGATGCTGTAGCCGCGCGGCCGCTCAGGTGCGGGCGGTCAGATCTGGTCGATCAGGCTGCGCACCACATCGGCCAGCCGGCCGGCGCGCTGGCGCCCCTTCGCGTCAAGCCCCATGCCGCTGCCGCCGGCCAGCGCCTTCAGGCCGAACAGCGCATCGCCCACGTCGCGCCAGGCCGGGAAATCGGCATGGATCTTCTCCAGTGCGGCGGCGCCCGCCGCCACCTGGGCGGGCGCGGGCGTGTTGCCGGCCGCCAGGTCTTCCAGCGCCATGGCGGCGTCGACCAGGCCTTTGCGATTCATCTGCTGTCTCCCCGGATGCTCTTTTGTCATGGCCGCCAGGCAGGCGGCCATGACACTGTAGCAGGCCTGTGGCTGGCCTTTGCCGGGATGGGGGAAAGCCCGGGGGCGGGCTCGGTGGCGACGGCTCAGTTGCGGCCAATATCCTGCAGGATCCGCGTCATCAGGTACAGGCGCGGCACGATCGAATCCAGTTCGATATATTCATCGCGCGCGTGGTAGCCGAAGCCCGCCAGGCCGAAGCTTTCCACCACCGCGGGCTTGCCCGAGCGAGCCGCGTAGCTGGCGTCGGTGGCGCCGCCGGTGCCCTCGGCCAGCGCCAGCGTGCGGCCGTCCAGTTCGGCATAGATTTCCTGCGCGCGCTTGGCGAGCGCGCGGCCGCGCGCGTCGGCCACGAACGGCGGACGGCCCTCTTCCATCGTCACCGTGGTGTGGGTGTCGGGTACCAGCTGGCTGGACTTGACCTTGTCCTGCAGCGCCACCTTCAGCTTTTCGGCGGCACCGGCTGCCGTGGTGCGCACGTCGCCATAGGCCACGGCGCTTTCCGGGATCTGGTTGCGCACCGTGCCGGCCTGGGCCTGGGTCCAGTTCAGCTGCGAGCCCGGCACCAGGCTGGCCGCGTCGCGGGTCTGCTGCAGCTGGTGGGCCAGCTCGATCAGCGCATTGCGGCCGCGCTCCGGAGCGGCGCCGGCGTGGGAGGCGCGGCCCTTGACCTGCATGGTGGCGGTGGCGGTGCCGGAGGCGCCCAGCAGCAGGGCCTCGGCCTTGACCACGTCCTTGGCCGCGGTGGGCTCGCACGACAGCACCACGTCATGCTGCGCCGCCAGCGTGGCGATGGTTTCGGCCGAACCGACCGAGCCGACCTCCTCGTCCGGGTTGAACAGCACCGTGATCTGCGCGTAGTCGCGCCAGCCCTGCTGCTTCAGGATCTCGAGCGAGTGCAGGATCACGGCGATGCCGCCCTTGTCGTCGGCAATACCCGGGCCATAGAGCCGGTTGCCTTCCTCGCGGATCGGCTGCGTCGCCAGCGTGTTGTCGGGGTACACGGTGTCAAGGTGGGCAATCAGCATGACGCGGCGCTTGCCGGTGCCGGTGAAGGTGGCCTTGACCATGGTGCCCGGGCCCTTGGTCACGGGCAGGCGCTCCACCTTTGCACCCAGCGCCTGCAGGCGCTTCTCGGTATAGCTGGCCATCTGCGCCAGCCCCTTTGCATTAGCGCTGCCGGATTCGATCGACACCATCTCCTTGAGCGACTGCACGACCCTGGGTTGTGCGGCCTGCGCGGCCGACAGCAGCACGGCATCGGGCTGCGCGGCACTGGCCGCCGTGCCGGCCCCGGCAAGCGTCAGGGCAGCGGCAATGGCAACGTGGCGAACGGAAAACGGCATGGAATCTCCTCGGTGTGGTCTTGTTGGCGGTGCCGCGGTCCTGGCCTTTCGCCGCGGCACAACGGCACGATGCTAGTCCTTGCCAGCCACTATGGGGAGGTTCAATATCGCCAATCCGGATGCCGATCCCGCCAAGGCGTCCCGCCGCCCCCGGCACCCCCAACCATGCGAACCGCCCCAAGGCATGCCAGCCCCCACCGCCTCCGCCACCTCCATCGCGCCATCGTCACAGAACGTCCCGCTGCACGTGCGCCTGCTGTGGCTGCCGCAAGCCATGCCCGGCAGCCTGTTCACCACGCTCGACGTGCTGCGCACGGTGGCAGGCGTGGCCAGCCTGCAGCGCCCCGACGCCGCGCCGACGCTGAGCTGGCAACTGTGCGGCGCCAACGGCCGCACGCTGGCCACGGAGCTGCCCGGGCTGGTGTCGTCGACGCGGCGCGCGCGTGCGCCGGGCAGCCGCACGCTGCTGGTCATTCCCGCGCTGCTGGCCAGCAATGCGCCGCAGCTGGGCGAGCTGGTGCTGCGCGATGCCGCGGCGCTGCGCCTGGTGGAGCGCCATGCGCGCGC
This sequence comes from Cupriavidus alkaliphilus, assembly GCF_900094595.1. Classification (GTDB taxonomy): domain Bacteria; phylum Pseudomonadota; class Gammaproteobacteria; order Burkholderiales; family Burkholderiaceae; genus Cupriavidus; species Cupriavidus alkaliphilus. The sequence continues at coordinate 165,897 of NZ_FMAD01000006.1, forward strand.
CGGCGGCTGGATCGCCGCGTGTGCATCGGGGATGGCCCTGCCGCTGCAGCTGGGCCTGCTGGATGGCGCCAGCGTGGGGGCGCCGTGGATGTTCCAGAGCTGGATGGCGCGCCAGTACCCGCATTGCGATCTGGCCAGCGACGCGGCCATGAGCGTGCACGGGCAAGTGTTTTCCTGCGTGGCGCCCGCGCTGCAGGTGGAGTTCATGCTGCGCGTGCTGGGACACCTGCACGACCCTGACCTGGCGCAGGCGGCGTCGCGGCTGATGCTGTTCCAGCCCGAGCGCCAGCGCAGCGTGCCGGCGCTGGTGTCGCAACGCTGGCTCGGCCGCACCGCCGACAGCCCGGTCTACCGCGCCATCCAATGGCTGCGCGACCATGTGTCCGAGCCCTACCGGCTCGCCGCCGTGGCACAGGCGGCGGCGGTCAGCGAACGCACGCTGCTGCGGCATTTCCGCCAGGTCACCGGCATGACGCCGCTGGACTACCTGCACACGCTGCGCGTGGAACGCGCACGCATGCTGCTGGAAGTCACGCTGCACGGCACCCATGCCATTGCCGAGGCGTGCGGCTACAGCGATGCCGCGGCGTTCCGCCGGCTGTTCCAGCGTGCCACCGGCATGTCGATGTCGGACTACCGCGCCCGCTTTGCGCTGCGGGCGCGGCGGCGCTACTGGCGCATGGAAGACACCGCCGCGCAGCGCGGCGCGCACCGGTAGCCGGTCCCGCGTCCGCGCTCAGGGGCGCAGCGAGATGTGGTTGACCACGTCCTCGACGCCCTGCACGTACCACGCATCGCGCTCGGCCTGGCGGCGCGTGCGCTCGCTGTTGACGCAGCCCTCCAGCGTCACCACGCGGTCCTGGGTATGCGCGCTGACCTGGGCGGCATCCACGAAGGGATCGGTCTCCAGCACCAGCATCAGCGCCTCGGTGATTTCATCGTCGCGGTCGGTCTCGGCGGGCGCCACCACCAGTTCGTTGACCACGCAGCGGCAGCCCCGCGACCACCACGCCAGCACGCCGGCCAGGCGCATGTGCGACAGGCTGATCACCTGCCCCCACAGCGTCACCACGCCGTCCTGCACCGCGACCTCGATCCAGCCGTTGCGTTCGTTCACCGGCTCGCGCATGGCCTCCGGCTTGCCCTTGACGCGCGCGCAAATCTTGCAACTGTGGAATTCGACGGCATTGAGCAGGCGCTCGCACACCGCGTCGCGCAGTTCGCCGTCGCCGACCGGGGCGCCGCCGTCGGTCACGCGCAGGTGGTCGATCACGCTGGTGACGCCGTCCACGCGCCGCAGCGTCGCCGCGGCCCGGGTCTTGTCGACGATATCGGCCACCTCGCCCTCGAGGATCAGCGCCCCGTCCGAGAGCCGCAGATGGATGGTGGGATGGAGGACATGGCCCTGATAGGGCACATGGGCCAGGGCTGCGCGCGCCTGCGTCAGCACCGCTTCGCTACTCTGCATGTTGTCGCCTCGCCGGTTGGTCTGGAGATGGAGGGATGCGCGCCCCTGCCTGCAGGCGCGCGGGAGCGGCGCCGCGGCCTCCTTCACCCCCGGGACCCCGGCAACCGCTTCCTCATTATAGGAAGCGGTCCGCCGCGGGCCCGGCGGGCCCTGCCCCCGCCAGCCGGTACGGCAAGGCTCAGGCGCCCGCGGCCTCGCGCGCGCGTGCGACTTCCTGGTTGCGCAGGATAAAGCGCTGGACCTTGCCGCTGGGGGTCTTGGGCAGTTCGGCGACGAACTCGATCTCGCGCGGGTAGGCATGGGCAGCCAGGCGCTGGCGCACGTGCAGGCGCAGGGTCTCGGCCAGTTCGGGCGAGGCCGGATGCTGCGGATCCAGCACCACGAAGGCCTTGATCAGTTCGGTACGCTCGGGGTCTGGCTTGCCGATCACCGCGGCCTCGACTACCGCCGGGTGCTCGATCAGCGCGCTTTCCACGTCGAACGGCCCGACCCGGTAGCCCGAGGTGGTGATGACGTCGTCGGCGCGGCCGATAAAGCTGATGCTGCCGTCGTCGTTGAGCTCGGCGGAATCGCCGGTCAGGTAATAGTCGCCGGCAAAGGCGCTGGTAGGCGTGCCGTGGTAGCCGCCGAACCAGCACATTGGCGAGCGCTTCAGGTCCAGCGCCAGCGTGCCCGGCTGGCCGGCTGGCAGTTCGCGCAGTGCGTCGTCGACCACCACCACGCGGTGCCCGGGGCTGGCAAAGCCGGCCGCACCCATGCGTACCGGGTGGGCCAGGGCGTGGTGGTTGCACAGCACCATGCCCAGCTCGGTCTGGCCATAGTGGTCATGGATGGTGACGCCCAGCTCGCTGGCGAACCAGCGGATCACTTCGGGGTTGAGCGGCTCGCCGGCGCTGCTCACGGCGCGCAGCTGCCCGCGCAGCGGGCCGGACACGGCTTCGCCCGCCGCGATCAGCAGCCGGTACGCCGTGGGCGACCCGGCCAGGTTGGTGATGCCGTATTTGCGGATCACGCGGCAAGTGCTGTCGACGGTGAACGAGCCGTCGTAGAACGTGGTGGCATGGCCCAGCGACAGCGGTCCGGTGACGGCGTAGTACAGGCCGTAGGCCCAGCCCGGGTCGGCCAGGTTCCAGAACGCGTCGTCGTCGCGCAGGTCGACCGCGTCGCGCATATAGCCGGCAAACGCCGCAATGGCCTTGAGCGGCACCAGCAGCGGCTTGGCCGGGCCGGTGGTGCCGGAGGTGAACATCATCAGGAAGGGGTCGTCGCCGCGCCGCATCACCGGCGCGAACGATGCCGGCTGGCGTGCCAACTCCGCCCAGAAGCTGAAATCGCCCGCGCTCACGGCGTGTTGCGCCGTGCTGCCCTGGGTGCCGGCCACGGTGACGATGGCAGGACATCCCGCTACCTCGTCCAGCTTGGGCCGGTTGGCGGTATCGGTGACCACCATCTTTGCGCCCGACGCATTGAGCCGGTGCTCGATGGCCTTGGGGCCAAAGGCGGTGAACAGCGGCTGGTACACGGCCCCGGCGCGCCACGTGCCGAGGATCGTCACCAGCAGTTCGGCGTTGCGCGGCAGCAAGCCGGCGACGCGGTCGCCCGGCTGCACGCCCTGCGCCTGGAGGAAGCCAGCGAACTGTGCCGACAGCGCCTGCAGTTCGGCAAAGGTCCAGCTGCGCGCATCGCCGTTGCGCCCTTCCCAGTTCAGCGCAATGCGGCCGGGCTGTGCGTGCCGGTCGCAGCATTCGACGCAGGCGTTCATCGCCGCCAGGCTGCCGTGCAGCTGTCGGGCCACGGCGTCGTCATAGGAAAATCCGTCGAAAGCTTGGGCGTAGTCGCGCATGAAGTCTCCTGAATCCGGCTTGTGCCTTGTAGTCGGTGGCCGTGCGCGTTGGCCACGCCACGGCTGCCGCAAGAGTGTGCGCCACGGCGCGCCGATCCGGCAATAACCGAATCCGCCAGCGCGGCTGACGGTTTTTGCCATCCCTGCCATGCGAACGGGGCGCCGAAGCGACCTTGACGCGGCGCCCCCGGCCCCACACGATACGGGCATCACCTTCGGGAGACAGCGCATGTGCACCAACTATGCCCCGGTCCAGCGCCGCATCCTGCGGGAAATCTTCGGCGTTGAGCCACCCGCGGGCGGGTACAAGGCCGAGACCTACCCCGACTATGCAGCGCCGATCGTGCGCGCCGATGACGGCGGTGCACGCAGCGCCGACCTGGCCTCGTTCGGCATGGTGCCGCGCTCGCGCATTCCACCGGGCGCACGGCGTTACGACACCACCAATGCCCGCAGCGAAACCGTGGGCGAGCGACCCGCCTTCGCGCGCTACTGGCGCCAGGGCCAGTTCTGCCTGATACCGGCCACGGCGTTCTATGAGTTTGCGTACCCCGAGGATGCGGCGGACGGTGCGGCGCCGGGCAAGCCGGTGCGCTGGCGCGTCTGGCTGCCCGGCGAGCCGGCCTTCGGCATTGCCGGGCTGTGGCGCGGCTGGCCGGACCAGGCGCTGTCCTTCACCATGCTGACCGTCAACTCGGCGCAGCACGCGCTGCTGCAGCGCTTCCACAAGCCGGGCGACGAGAAGCGCGCCGTGGTCATCGTGCCGCGCGCACAGTGGGACGACTGGCTGACGTGCCGGGACCCGGAGATCGCCCGCACCTTCCTGCGCCTGTTGCCGGCCCATGCCATGCAGTCCGAGCCGGCGCCCAAAGTGCAGGGAGCGCCCATTCCCGACGCGGATTAGCGCGACGGGCGCAAGCGGCGGCATGCCCGATCCGCCGCTGCCCTTGCCATGGCGATTTTCCGGACTACACTCGTTGCTGGACGCCGACGGGCGTCTGATTGCTGATCGGGCCCCCGACCACCCCGGCCGGGGGCTCGATTCTTTGCGCCATTCCCGCTCAGAAGCGATAGGTGACCGTGCCCACCACCGTGCGGCGCGCACCGAAGTAGCAATCGCCGCGCGCGAGGCAGGTGGTCAGGAACTGCTTGTCGAACAGGTTGTTGGCGTTCAGCGCGACCCGCAGGGGGCCGTGGTCATAGGCGATCATGGCGTCGTACAGCGTCACGCCGCCCACCCGGTTCTGATCGTTGCCGTCATAGCTGGGCCCGACGTAGCGCAAGCCGCCGCCCGCCACGAAGCCCGGTATCCCGAACAGCTTGAAGCGATAGTTGGCCCACAGCGATGCCATGTTCGACGGCGTGCTCGCCAGCTTCTTGCCGACCTCGGCCGGGGTGCCGTCGGTCACGCGCGCATCCAGGTAGGTGTAGGTCGCGATCACGTCGAGGCGGTTCGTCAGCGACGCCAGTGCCTCCACCTCGATGCCGCGCGTGCGCGCCTCGCCCACCTGCACCGAATCGGGAATGCCGTTGACCACGCCGGCGGTCTTGCGGTTCTTCTCGCGCATGTCGAACGCCGCGATGGTCAGCGTGGCGTTCTTGCCCGGCGGCTGGTACTTGATGCCCGCCTCCCACTGCGAGCCGCGCAGCGGCTTGAAGGCCTGGTTGGCCTTGTTGAAGCCGGCCAGCCCCTGGAACGACTCGGAGTAGCTGACGTACGGGTTCAGGCCGATGTCCGAGCGGTACATCAGGCCGGCGCGCTTGGTCAGCTCGCTGTCGTCGCGGCTGGCCGACGGCGTGTTGTCCTGCGCGGCGCGCGACCAGTCATAGCGCAGCCCCAGCATCAGCAGCCACTTGTTCCAGGCCAGCTGGTCCTGCACGTACAGGCCGGTCTGCGCCTGCGTGGCGGGATTCAGGGCCCGCGTGCCCGGCAGCGTGAAATTGCCGTAGACCGGGTTGAAGATATTGAGCGGCGCGGCAGTCCCGCCCACCCCGGCGTTACCGGTGATTTCCGAGTGCTGGTAGTCCACGCCGGTCAGCAGCGTGTGCTGGACCGGGCCGGTGCGGAAGTTGGTCTGCGCCTGCGTGTCGACGGCAAACGAGTTCAACGTCGGCTGGCTGACGTACACCGTGCGGCGCAGCAGCGAATTGCTGCCGGGCACCCAGCCATGGCCGGCGCCGTTGAATCCGGCGGCATAGATGCTGCGGTAGTCCACCGAGCTGTGCGAGTAGCGCAGGTTCTGCCGCACCGTCACGGTGTCGTTGAACTTGTGCTGGAATTCGTAGCCGACCGACTGCTGCTCTGCGGTGTAGCGGTCAAAGCCGGGTTCGCTGATGAACAGGTGGTCGGGAATCTGCCCGCCCGGGTTCGGAGTCAGCGTGCCGCGCCACGGGAAGAAACCGACCGAAGTCCCGCTCACGTCGCGCTGGAAGTTGGCCAGCAGCGTCAGCGAGGTGTCCTGGGTCGGCCGCCATGTCAGCGACGGCGCGAGCAGGTAGCGGTTGTCCTGTACGTAGTCCACCTGCGTGTCGCTGTCGCGCGCCAGCGCCACCAGGCGGTACAGCCACTTGCCGTCCGCATCGAGCGGCCCGGTCACGTCGGCCTGCACCTGCTTGCGGTTGTAGTTGCCGAACTGCACCCCGATCTCGCGCGCCGCTTCCGGTTGCGGACGCTTGCTGACGAGGTTCAGGATGCCGCCGACCGCGCCCTGCCCGAACAGCATCGACGACGGCCCGCGCAGCACGTCGATGCGCTCCAGGGCGTATACGTCGGGACGCACGTTGTTGTAGAAGCCGACCTGGTTCAGCAAGCCATCGCGATACTGCGTGAAGTCCGTGCCACGGAACTTGCCCCAGTCACCGCGCGCGTCATTGCCGTAGGGACCGGCGTAGACCCCGGCGCTATAGCCGATGGCCTGCTGCACGCTCTGCGCACCCTGCGCCTCCATGCGGTCGCGCGTGATGACGGTGATCGACTGGGGCGTCTCCATCACGGGCGTGTCGGTCTTGGTGGCGGTGGCGCTGCGTTTGGCGACAAAGCCGTGGACCGGGCCCGTGGCGGTTTCATCGTCGCTGTTGGCGCGCACCGTGACGGCCGGCAATTCCGCCGCGGCTGCGGTCGCCGGCGCGGCAGGCACAGGGCTCTCGCCGGATTGCGCAAACACGCCGCCGGCCTGCAGGCTCAGCACGAGGGTGGTCAGGGAAAGGCGGCATGGGGTGGCAAGCGCGGAGCGGGCAAAGCGTGGCTTCGCCCGCGGGGTCGGGTGCAGAGGCATCACTCAGGGATCGAAAGGTGGCGATGCCGCAAAGGGGCATCACAAGTGGAAAATTCTGATTACGAATAGGAATGATTCGTGATTACATCAGAATTGTAGCCTGAATGTGTCAGAAGCGAGACATAGGACAACGACTTTCATGGAACGTCGTCGACCAAGTGATCGCTTTTCCGCTTTATGCGATGCCAGCCGCGATTTTTTCGCTATAGCATAAAAATATTGCCCACCTTATTTTGTGCTGCTACAGTAAATCCGAATGGAAATCGAGTTTGACTTGGCAAAGGACGCCATCAACCAACGCCATCACGGGTTGTCGCTGGCCGCCGCAGGGTTGATGGACTTTGATTGCGCCCTCTTGAAAATCGATGACCGCAAACCGTACGGCGAAACCCGTTACATCGCATATGGACCGATTGGTGCGCGCCTGTATTGCCTGGTATTCACCCTGCGCGGCGACACACTGAGGGCAATCAGCCTGCGTAAGGGCAACTCAAGAGGGATGCGAGACTATGAACAGGAAGCCTGACCTCATCCGCCCCACCCCCGCAGAGGACGCCACCATCGCGCGCGGCATTGCGGAAGACCGCGATGCGGTGTCAGTGCCGACAGAGCAGTTCAAGGAGATGCGCTCAGCGCGGGAGGTGCTCGGCAAGGATAAAGCCGATGCACTGGCAAAGCGCCGCGGCAGGCCGGCCAAACCAGTCAGCGAACGCAAGGTCAATCAGACGCTGCGCATCGATCCCGACGTGCTGGCGGCTTACAAGGCAACCGGCAGCGGCTGGCAAACGCTGATGAACGAGGCGCTGCGCGACTATGCGGCAGCGCGCCGGATGCTGCTGCCCAGGCGATAGGCCCGGACGATCTCTTCAATCGTCCTGCAGGCGACCAAGGAACCGCCTCCCGGCCTCGATCACCCCGCTATCCGGCTGCGTCTGGTAGCGCACGATCATCCCCTCGATGCATAGCATCGCCTCCGCCGCGACCGCCTGTGGCGCACGCAGGCCCAGGCGCGCCGCGAGGTCGGCAATGAAGGCTTCCAGTTCGGCCTTGTGGGCTGCCGCCTGCTGCTGCGCCTGGGCATCGCCGCCAGCCTCGGCCACCACATTGATGAAGGCACAGCCGCGGAAGTCGCTGCCGAACCAGTCGGCCAGCGTATCGGCGATCACATCCAGGCGCGGCCGCGCCGCCAGGCGGGCTTCCACGTCCTGGCGGAACCACGCCATCCACTCGTCATGCCGGCGCGCCAGGAACGCGGCAATCAGCGCGTTCTTGGAGGCGAAATGGCGATACAGCGACATCTTGGCCACGCCGGACTCGGCAATGATCCGGTCGATGCCGGTGGCGCGATAGCCCTCCTGGTAGAACAGGCGGGCGGCGGTGTCGAGGATGCGGTCGCGGGCGGAAGGCGTGGCCATGTGGGGAAAGCTTGGGTAGCGGGAACAGGACAACAGCCGGGGGCAGCGCGCCGTCCCGGCCGTGTCTCGATACTATGACAGACAGACCTGTCTAGCAATCGCCGTGCGATCAGCCTTCAAGCCTGGCGGCCGCATCGCGCAGCGCGGTGCGCAGGCCCTCTTCCACCACCGGGTGGTAGAACGGCATCGTCAGCATCTGCGCGATGGTCAGGCCCTGCTGGTACGACCACGCCAGCAGGTGGGCGATATTCTCGGCGCGCGGGCCGGTCCATTCGGCGCCCAGGAAGCGGCCCGTGGTCTTGTCGGCATAGACGTGCATCAGCCCCCGGTTCTTCAGCATGACGCGGCTGCGGCCCTGGTCTTCGAAGCTGACCTCACCAGTGACGAAGCTGTCCTCCCCGCGCGCCGCCAGGTCCGCGTAGCGCTGGCCGACCATCGCGATCTGCGGGTCCGTGAACACCACCGCGATCGGCGCGCGGCGCGCCAGCGGCTTCACCTGCGGATAGCTGGCGGCGTTCTCGCCGGCGGCCTTGCCTTCGTCGGCGGCCTCGTGCAGCAGCGGCAGGATGTTGTTGGCATCGCCGGCGATAAAGACCGGCGCGTTGCCGCACTGGAGCGTGTGCGCGTCGAACAGCGGCACGCCGCGCGCATCCAGCGCCAGGCCGGTGTTCTCCAGGGCCAGGCCGCGCACATTGGGGGCGCGGCCGGTGGCTGCCAGCGCGTAGTCGAAGCGCTCGGTCACGCTGCGGCCTTCGCGGTCGAGATAGGTCACCACCACCTGGTCGCCGTCGCGGCCCATGTCGGTCACCTTGGCATCGGGATCGAGGTAGAACTCCTGGTTGAAGGTGCGTGCCGCGTCGGCGCGGATCACCGGGTCGGTCAACGGCCCGAGCGAGCCGCTGACCCCGAACACGCGCACCCGCACCCCCAGCCGCGACAGCGCCTGGCCCAGCTCCAGCCCGATCACGCCCGGGCCGAACACCACCACGCTGCCGGGCAGGTCCTGCCACGAGAACACATCGTCATTGACGATCAGGCGGTCGCCGAACACCCGGAACGGCGCCGGCAGCACCGGCGTGGAACCGGTGGCGATAACCACGCGGCTGGCACGCACGGTGGTATGCCCGTCCACCTCCAGCGTGGTGGTGTCGATAAAGCGGGCATAGCCGCGAATGCGGTCGGCCGGCGCGATGTTCTCCACGCCGCGCACCACGAAGCCGACAAAGCGGTCGCGCTCGCTGCGCACGCGCGCCATCACCTCGCGGCCATCGATGCGGACCTGGCCATCGACATGCACGCCGAACGGCGCGGTGTGGCGCAGTTCGTGCGCGGCCTCGGCGGCGGCGATCAGCAGCTTGGAGGGCATGCAGCCCACGCGGGCACAGGTGGTGCCGTAGGGGCCGCCTTCGATGATCACGGCGCGCTTGCCCGCCGCAATCGCGGCGCGGTAGGCGGCAAGGCCGGCGGTGCCTGCGCCGATCACGGCGACGTCGGTCTGGATGGTGGTCATGGCGGTGGTTCCTTTGTGTTCTGAAGCGTCAGGCTGGGTCAATCAGCGGGCTGGATGGCGCTGCCCGGCGCGGTTCGGGCAAGGCGGCGCCATCGGGTCCGGCGACTGCCGGCCCCGTGGATCGGGGCAAGAATGGGAATCGGCTGATTGGGGCTCAGGCGGCCAGGTACTGCTGCAGCGCTTCGGCGCCGCCGATCAGCTTGCCGTTGATAAAGACCTGCGGTGCGGTCATCTCGCCCGAGACGGCGCCCAGCACCTTGCCTCGCACCTTGTTGTCGAGCGGCACGTCGATGTAGTCGAAACCGTGGTCGTCGAGCAGCTGCTTGGCCTTGGCGCAGAACGAGCAACCGACCTTGGAGAACACCACCACCTGGTCAGGCTTGCGCGCGCCGGGGGCGATGTAGGCCAGCATGGTGTCGGCGTCGGACACCTTGAACGGGTCGCCCGGCTCTTCCGGCTCGATGAACATCTTCTGCACCACGCCGTCCTTGACCAGCATCGCATAGCGCCAGCTGCGCTTGCCGAAGCCCAGGTCGGCCTTGTCCACCAGCATGCCCATGCCTTCGGTGAACTCACCATTGCCATCGGGGATCATGGTGATGTTTTCGGACTCCTGGTCCTTGGCCCATTCGTTCATCACGAAGGTGTCGTTCACCGACACGCACAGGATGTCGTCGACGCCGTGCTTGGCGAAGACCGGCGCCAGTTCGTTGTAGCGCGGCAGGTGGGTCGAGGAACAGGTCGGGGTGAAGGCGCCCGGCAGCGAGAACACCACCACGGTCTTGCCGTCGAACAGCTCGCCGGTGGTGACGGTCTTCCACTCGTTGTCTTCACGCACACGGAAAGCGACATTGGGAACGCGTTGGCCTTCGCGGGATTGCAGCATCAGTTCACTCCTGGTTCTGGATCGGGTTGGTTCGGCTGCGGGTTGCAGCGAAGGCCCCATTCTGTAGACCGGCAAGTGATTTGTACAATTCATCGTTTCAAAAGCGATGATTGTCAAAGACTATGATTGAGGGATCGGCACCGCCTATCGGTTCGGAAGCTGTCCAGCCCGCGCGGACGAAAAAGCATATTTTTTCGGGAAAACCCCGGGGAGTGCCCTATCATGCGGCATCTCCTCAGACTCCGGCCTTCGCAATGACCCGACCTTGCCGCCTGCCGTACCGCCATCGGTGGGCATCCCTGCTTGCGCTGTCGCTCGCGCTGGCCCTTCCCGCGCACGCGCAGACGCTGAAGAAGCCGGCGCTGGAAGCCCTGACCGGCAACAGCCCGGCCGCGGCCAAGGCGGCCCAGGCCGACCTGCCGGCCTTCATGGCGGCGGCGGCCAAGGCCGAGCCGATGGTCGCGCCCGCGGTGGCGGCGTGGCAGTCGAAGACGCCGCTGTCGGGCGACAACCTGGTCAACGTCGCCCGGCTGCTGGGGGTCTACAACCGGCTGCGCAACGAGACCGCGGCCATCGATTTGCTGGGCAGGATGGTGGCGTTGCGCACCGTGCGCGAGGAAAAGATCGCCCAGCACGAGAACCCCGCCATCATCGAGTTCGGCAAGATGATCGAAGGCATGGCGCGCGAGTTCGGGCTGGCCTATCGCAATGTCGACAACCGCGTGTTTGAGGTGACCTTGCCCGGCGGCGGCAAGGACACCTTCGGCATCCTGACCCACGCCGACGTGGTGCCGGCAGTGGCTGAGGAATGGGTGCTGGACGACGGCACCCGGCTTGACCCGTTCCGCATGACGCGCATCGGCGACCTGCTGTACGGACGCGGCACCATCGACGACAAGGGCTCGATCGCCGCGGTGCTGTACGCGATGAAGACCGTCAAGGAAAGCGGCGTGCCGCTCGAGCGCAGCATCCGGCTGATGATCGAGACCACCGAGGAAACCGGTGGCGACGGCATGAAGTACTACCGCCAACACACTACGCTGCCCGAGTACAACGTCGTGCTCGACAGCAAGTATCCGGCCGTGGTGGCCGAGAAAGGGGCGGGCACGCTGACCGTCTCGTTCGGCATCAAGGCGGCCGACGACAAGCGCGCGCCCAGCCAGGCCGACAACAAGGGCCCCGCCATTGTCGCGATGCGCGGCGCGGCCTCGGCCAACGCGATTCCCGAAACCGCCACCGCGCGCATCGCCGGCGGCGATCCGGCCGCGGTGGCCGCCGCGCTGGAACAGGCGCGCGCGGATTTCGTGCGCCGCTATACGCCGCGCGGCAAGTTCTCCATCGACGTCAAGCGAGCCGGCAACGATGTCGAAGTCAAGGTCACCGGCGCCTCGGCGCACGGCTCGCGGCCCGAAGAAGGCGTAAACCCGCTGCCCCGGCTGGCGCTGTTCCTGCAGGCCAGCGGGGTGCGCTTTGCCGAAAACCACTACCTGAACGCGGTCCGCTACCTGAACGACCTGTACGGCCTGGACTATCTGGGCAACCGCATGGACGTGGCCTACCGCGATCCGTTCATGGGCCCGCTGACCATGTCGCCCACGCTGGTGCGCGAGCGCGGCGAATACGTCGACGTGGTCACCAACGTGCGCATGCCGCGCGGGCGCACGCCGGACGAACTGGGCGGCAAGATCACCAAGCGCATTTTCGGCTGGGCCGCCACCCATGGGCCGGTCGAGATCAAGTACGACCAGGGCAACTGGATGGCGCGCGATCCGAAGGGTGCATGGCTGTCGACGCTGCTCAACATCTTCGGCGATACCACCGGACTGGAAGCCAAGCCGGTCGCCACCGCCGGCAGTACCACGGCCAAGCTGATGCCCAACGCCATCAACTTCGGGCCGGCCATGCCGGGCAAGAAATACACCGCGCACAACGCGCGCGAGTACAAGGAAGTGGCCGACCTCAATCTCGATATGCAGATGTTCACCGAGATGCTGGTGCGGATCGGCAACCTGGACAAGATGCAGTAAGCCGGCCGTTTGCATTTTCCCCTCTCCCGCGCGCGGGAGAGGGGCCACACCCATCACAAGCCCAGTTCGCTCAAGCCCGGATGCCCGTCCGGGCGACGGCCCAGCGGCCAGTGGAACTTGCGATCCGCCAGCCGGATCGGCGCATCGTTGATGCAGGCAAAGCGCTTGCGCATCAGCCCCGCCTCATCGAATTCCCAGTTCTCGTTGCCGTATGACCGGTACCAGTTGCCGGAATCGTCGTGCCATTCATAGGCAAAGCGCACGGCGATGCGGTTCTCCTCGTGCACCCATAGTTCCTTGATCAGGCGGTAATCCAGTTCCTTCTGCCATTTGCGCTGCAGGAACGCGACGATATCGGCGCGGCCGTTGACGAATTCGGCGCGGTTGCGCCAGGCGCTGTCGACGGTATAGGCCAGCGCCACGCGCTCCGGATCGCGGCTGTTCCAGCCGTCTTCGGCGGCGCGGACCTTGGCGATGGCGGTTTCGCGGGTGAACGGAGGCAGCGGCGGACGGGTTTCAACGGGTGTGGACATGGAGGCTCCTTGGGACAGGCATTGAAGTGGGGATTAACGACAGGTGATACAGACCTGTCTCATTATTGGTAGACAGATCTGTCTTGTCAAGGCAGGATGGCGACTTAATTCAAAAGCAAGACCCGGAGTGTGCCGCGCACGGACCCGGCCTAAAGTTGGCACCATGCAAGCACAGGACAGGAGATTCGCAGTGGGCAACAGCCAGATGCAGCAGCCGAAAATGGCAGTGGCCGGGCCGCGCCGGCCGTTCCCGCAGCCAAGTGGCGCGGATGTGGCGCGCCGGCATGAGACCGACGTGGCGACACGGGTCGACGGCATCGGCTGGGCCGCGGTCGCGCGCGAGCTCGATGACTATGGCTGCGCCGCCATCCCCGGCCTGCTGTCCGCCGTGGAATGCGACGCGCTGGCGGCCGGCTATGGCAACGACGCGCTGTACCGCTCGCGCATCGAGATGCGTCGGCACGGCTTCGGCCAGGGCGAATACAAGTACTTCCGCTATCCCCTGCCCGGCCTGGTGGCCGGACTGCGCACGGCGCTCTACCCGCACCTGGTGCCGGTGGCCAACCGCTGGAATGCCGCCATGGGCATCGACGTCCGTTACCCCGCCGCGCACCGGGACTTCATTGCGCGCTGCCACGATGCCGGCCAGTCGCGGCCGACGCCCTTGCTGCTGCGCTACGGGCCGGGCGACTACAACTGCCTGCACCAGGACCTGTACGGCGAGCACGTGTTTCCGCTGCAGGTTGCGATCCTGCTCTCGGAGCCGGGCCGCGACTTCACTGGCGGCGAGTTCGTGCTGACCGAGCAGCGCCCGCGCATGCAGTCGCGCGCCGAGGTGGTGGCGCTGCGCCAGGGCGATGCGGTGGTGTTCGCGGTCAGCCAGCGCCCGGTGCAGGGCAGCCGCGGCAGCTATCGCGTCAACCTGCGGCATGGTGTCAGCCGGCTGCATGCCGGACAGCGCTACACGCTCGGCATCATCTTCCACGACGCTGCGTGAGGCATCCATGACCCGATCCATCCGCCGTTCCGCGCAGGCAGCCGAAGCCACGCTGGTCGAACAGGATCCGCGCTGGGCGCGCGTGCTGGCGCGCGACCCGGGCGCAGACCGCGACTTCGTCTATGCGGTCAGGACCACCGGCGTGTATTGCCTGCCGAGCAGCCCGTCGCGGCTGCCGCATCCGGCCAATGTCGAGTTCTTCGACAACGCCGCCGCGGCCGAAGCCGCCGGCTACCGCCCCAGCCGCCGTGCGGCGCCGCCCGCGCTGGCGGCACGGCACGCGGCCGTGGTGGCCGACGCCTGCCGCCGCATCGAGGCCGCCGACGCCGTGCCCACGCTGCCGGAGCTGGCCGGCGCCGCGGGCATCAGCCCCTACCACTTCCACCGCCTGTTCAAGAGTGCCACCGGCCTGACCCCGCGTGCGTACGCCGCCGCGCATCGGGCCAGGAAACTGCGCGAGCAACTGGAAACCAGCGACTCCGTGACCGAGGCCATCTACGATGCCGGGTTCGGCTCCAACAGCCGCTTCTACGAGACCTCCGACGCCGTGCTCGGCATGACTCCATCGCGCTACCGCGCGGGCGGCGCCGACATCGATATCCGCTTTGCCATCGGCCAATGCTCGCTGGGCGCGATCCTGGTGGCGCAGAGCGAGCGCGGCGTCTGTGCAATCCTGCTGGGCGACGATCCGCAAGCGCTGCTGCAAGACCTGCAGGACCGCTTCCCGCGCGCCAACCTGATCGGCGGCGACGCGCACTTCGAACAGCTCGTGGCCCAGGTGGTCGGCCTGATCGAAGCGCCCTCGATCGGCCTGGCGCTGCCGCTGGACGTGCGCGGCACCGCGTTCCAGCAGCGCGTATGGCAAGCGTTGCGGGAGATCCCCGCCGGCAGCACTGCGAGCTACGCCGAGATTGCGGCCCGCATCGGCGCGCCGCGCGCGGTGCGCGCGGTGGCGCAGGCGTGCGCGGCCAACCACCTGGCGGTGGCGATTCCCTGTCATCGCGTGGTACGCAGCGACGGCGACCTGTCAGGCTATCGCTGGGGCGTGGCGCGCAAGCGCGAACTGCTGGAGCGCGAGGCGCAGGGGTGAAGCCGCCCGCCGCTCAGTAGGAGGCAGGCGCCTGGATCTTTGCCAGGTAATCGTGGATCTGCGCCACCACCGCCGCGCCTTCGCCGACTGCGGCGGCAACGCGCTTGGTCGATCCCGCCCGCACATCGCCAATGGCAAACACCCCCGGCACGCTGGTCTGCAGCGGATACGGCACCGCCGACGCGCAGCCCAGCGCGCCGCCGCCGGTGCGCACGAAGCCCTTGTCATCGACCTCGACATGGCAGGTGCGCAGCCACGTCGCATTCGGGTCGGCACCGATGAAGAGGAACAGATGCCGCACCGCCATGGTGACCGGCGCGGGATGCTCGGCGCGGCAATCGTAGTGCACCGCGCTGAGCCAGCCGTCGCCGTCCAGCGCGCTGATCTGGGCATGGGTATGCAGCGTGATATTCGGCAGCGCGGCGATGCGGTCGATCAGGTAGCGCGACATGGTGGCGGCCAGGCCCGGGCCGCGCACCAGCATATGCACGTGCGCCGCATGCGAGGCCAGGAACACCGCCGCCTGCCCGGCCGAATTGCCGCCGCCCACCAGCATCGCCGGCTCGTTCTTGCACAGCTTGGCTTCCACCGGCGAGGCCCAGTAGTAGACCCCGCGGCCTTCGAAATGCTCGAGCCCGGCGATGCCGGGGCGGCGGTACTGCGCGCCGGTGGCAATGACTACGGTATGGGTCGGCACCATGCGGCCGTCGGCAAGCTCCAGCCGGATCGGGTCGGCCCCACAGTGCAGTGCCTTCACTTCCAGCGGAATCGCGATGTGCGCGCCGAACTTGAGCGCCTGCACGAACGCGCGGCCGGCCAGCGCCTGTCCGGAGATGCCGGTCGGGAAACCCAGGTAGTTCTCGATGCGCGCGCTCGCGCCCGCCTGCCCGCCCGGCGAGCGGCAATCGATCACCGCCACCGACAGGCCTTCGGAGGCGGCATAGACCGCCGTCGCCAATCCGGCCGGCCCGGCGCCGACCACCACCACGTCATAGACATGGTCAGGGTCGAACTCCGGCAGCAGGCCCAGGCACGACGCCAGCTGCCCCTCGTCCGGGGCGCGCAGCACGCGGCCGTCGGCGCAGATCACCAGCGGAAAGTCGCTCGCGGGGGCGTTGGCGTAGTCGAGCAATAAGGAGCAGTCGCGGTCCGCGTCGATATCGATGACGGTGTGCGGGTAGCCGTTGCGCCGCAGGAAGGCCTGCAGCGCCAGCAGTTGCGGCTCGGTGCCGTGGCCCACCAGCACCGGGCCGCTGCCGAACTCGATCAGCCCCACGCGGCGCAGGATCAGCGCGCGCATGATGCGCTCGCCCAGTTCGGCCTCGGCCACCAGCAGCGCGCGCAGCCGGTCCGGCATGATTACGTAGCCGTGGGTCTCGGTGACGGCGACGCCGTCGACCAGTGCCGGCCGGCCGGCCAGGGTGCCGACCTCGGCCAGGAAGTGCCCGGGCCCCTGCTCGGTGATCTGGTGTTCGCGCCCCAGGCCGTCGCGCCGCATCACGCGCACGCGGCCGCTGGTGACCAGGTACATGCCGCGCCCGGACTGGCCGATGGCGAACAGCTTCTCGCCCGCATGCCAGCTCTGCGGCGTGCCGAAGCGGCGCACGCGCTCCATCTCGTCGGCGGTCAGTTGCGGGAACATCTGGTGCCAGCGTGATTCCAGCGTGGAGTACGGTGCCTCCAGGCCGCCACCGGCCTCTGCGCCCGGCTCCGCTTCGACCGCCATTGCCTCCGCCTGCAAGTTCGCCATGCTGCCCCCCTGATGACATCGGTACCCACCGGATCGCGCGTATCCCGGCCGCCGCGGCGCGGCCTATCGATAGTAGACGGCGCGACGGGGAATGCGAGGCCGTGGGGCGCCGACAGTTGCGTATTGCGCCGGCTTGGGATTGAATGTTCGCCTCGGCGCTCCGGCCAGCCGGTACCGGCGCCACCACTGTCAGAACACTGAAGACTTGATGCCATCCACCCCTGAATCCGATCCGACCCCGCCCAGCGACCGTCCCGCGCGCCCGGCATTGCGCGCCCTCACGCCAGTCGAAGGCCGCGTGCTGGGCGTGCTGGTCGAAAAGCAGCACACCGTACCCGATACTTACCCGCTGTCGCTCAACGCGCTGGCTTCCGGCTGCAACCAGAAGACCGCGCGCGCGCCGGTGATGAATGTCAGCGAGGCTGAAATCCTTGAGGCCATCGACGGCCTCAAGGGCCTGAGCCTGGTCTTTGAAGGCAGCAGCAGCCGCGTGCCGCGCTTCGAGCACAACATGCAGCGCGCGCTCGGCGTGCCAAGCCAGTCGGTCGCGCTGCTGGCGATGTTGCTGCTGCGCGGGCCGCAAACGGCCGCGGAACTGCGCCTGAATACCGCGCGCCTGCACAGCTTTGCCGACATCTCCTCGGTCGAGGCCTTCCTCGACGAGCTGGCCAGCCACACGCCGCCGCGCGTAGTGCGCCTGCCGCGCGCCCCTGGCGCCCGTGAAAACCGCTGGATGCATCTGCTGAGCGGCGAAGCCAGCGCCGCGGCGGCCGCAGAAGACAGCGGGCGTGGCGCCGACGACGACGCCGCACCGTCGGCCGAACTGGAACAGCTGCGCGCCGAGCAGCAGGCGCTGACCGAAAAAGTGGCAAGGCTGCAAGGCCTGGTCGAACACATGGCCGCGCAGCTCGGCATCTCCGCCGACGAGTTCCTGGGCTGATCCCCGGTACCACCGCCCCGCCGGAAGCGCTGCCCTGCCCTTGCTGGCCCAAGCCCGCGGGCGGGGCAAACTCATGGCGGTTAATTGCACTATTAATCAAAAAAACACGCCCGCCGCGGTGGCAGGCCGGACTGTCGGATGGTCCGTACGTCGCCTATCCTTTTGCACAGGACGCCGACAAGCCAGGGGAGACCGCCGCAGCCATGGACAAGACAGCCTTTGTATTCGCCGGCGGCGGAAGCCTGGGTGCGATCCAGGTGGGGATGCTGCGTGAACTGGCGGCCTGGGGCGTGACGCCGGACATCGTGATCGGCGCGTCGGCCGGGGCCATCAACGGCGCCTACTTTGCCTGCAACCCGGGCGTGGACGGCGCGCAGCGGCTCGACGCGCTGTGGCGCGCGATCCGGCGCACGGACATCCTGCCGTGGAGCTGGCGCAGTGTGTGGAACATGTTCGGTGGCGGCCGCGGCCACCTGGTGGAGGCCACGGGTTTGCGCAGCCTGCTGGCGCGGCATTTCGGGCCGCGCCAGCTGGAGGCCGCCGAACTGCCGCTGCACGTGGTGGCGACCGACATGCAGAGCGGCGACGAAGTGGTGCTGTCCAGCGGCAGCATCGTCGACGCGGTGCTGGCCAGCGCCGCCATTCCCGGCGTGTTTCCGCCGGTGCAGCTGGCGGGCCGTACCCTGATCGACGGCGGCGTGGCCAACAATACGCCGGTGTCGACCGCGATCGGCCTCGGCGCCACCCGCGTGATCGTGCTGCCGGCGGGCTTTACCTGCGCCGAGCGCCGCCCGCCGCGCGGCGCGCTGGAGCATGCGTTCAACGCGCTCTCGCTGCTGGTGGCGCGCCAGCTGGTGCACGATCTGCAGCACTTCGCCAGCCAGGCGCAGATCAGCGTGGTGCCACCGCTGTGCCCGCTCGATATCTCGCCCTACGACTACTCCCGCTGCGGCGAACTGATCGACCGCGCCGCCGCCACCACGGCCGAGTGGCTGCGTGGCAAGGGCCTCGACACCCCCCGCATTCCCGGCGCCCTCGCCCCGCATTCGCACGACGAGACGGCACCAAGCTGCAGTGCCGACATTCCGGCGGCAGCGCCGCACTGAAGCACCTGCTGTGCGCCGAAGGTCCGCGGCGCGGGCCTGCATTTTCGCGTTGGATCCACGCGCCACCGTACCGGGGGCAAGAAAAGCCGTCCCGCGCGATTGCTACAATCCGGCCCATGCCCAGCCAAGCCGAACGCAGCGCCAGTACCCGCCAGTCCCTGATCGACGCCGCCGCGACCCTGCTCATCGAGCAAGGCTACGCGGCCTTTTCCGAAGCGCGCGTGTGCGAGCTGGCGGGCACCAGCCGCGGCTCGCTGCGCCACCACTTTCCGGAAGGGCGTTACGACCTGCTGCCGGCCATGCTGAAGTCGCTGCTGGAGCGCGAAGCCGACCGCCTGGCAGCCCTCGGGCCGCTGGGCCCGTCACTGCGCATGCACCTGATGCTGCATGTGCTGGCAAACCGGCCGCGACGGCATGCCTCGCTGGCGATCCTGGAGGTGTGGATGGCAACGCGCGGCGACATCCGTCTTGCCCGCGCCGTGCACGAACCGCTGGCGGCGGTGCCGCAGCGGCTGTTCGGCCAGCCGCCGGACGCACCGCCCCAGCCGGAATGGCTGGCGCTGCGCTGCTTCCTGCACGGCGCCACCTTGCACAGCTTCGCGCCGGACTATGACGCGCAGCAACTGTCCGAGGCCGTGCGCTGGCTGATCGCGCAGCTGCCACGGCCCGACGGCCTGGACGCGGTGCTGGCCCGCATGCTCGACCAGCACCGCTAGCGCGCTGGCCCGCGCGATTGCACACTCAAGGCAGCCGCGCCAGCAGCCGGTCGTGCAGCGCGGGCGGCAATGCCAGCCGACCCTTGCGGCCCGGCGCAGCCGGGTCGAATACCACCCCCTGCCCGTCCCAGCTGAGCCGCACCGGCCCGGTACTGGTGAAGGTGCGATGGGCCAGCACCCGGTCGCGTTCGGCGCCGTAGATCCGCAGCAAGATCCGCTCGCCGCCGAGGTAGCAGTATTCCGCGGCGTAGCGGGCCGCGGCATCGACGGCCGGCACACGGCGGCAGTTGTGCGCGCCGGCCCGCTCGGTAACGCCGTGGCCGTAGACGATGGCGGTCCAGATCGCGCCGACCGCCAGCACCCGGCCGGCGCTGACCAGCAGCATGCGCCGGGCACGCGCCGGACGCCCATGCGGCGAGGCCATGACATAAGCCACCGCGCGGAACGCAGCCAGTCCCAGCAGCAGCAGCGCCACCGCGGCCAGGTGGAAATAGACCGCCGACTCCGGCATTGACGCCATGATATGGGCCATCCCTGCGCTCCTCCCCGTAAATGCCTGAAGCCACAGCCGGCAAAGGCCGGGCAGCATCCGGCATTCAACCAGTCCCGGACAAAATAAATCGGCGTGATTTATTCCTGATAATCAATAATGCACGCGTTATCCCCATTCAATGCACCAGAATAATCAAGCGCCGGCATCACGCCAATTCGGTGTATTCCCGCTGTGCTGTTTTTCGGGGGCATTCTCGGAATGATTTGCGGAAGGCAGGCTGGCCAGCAGCCCTAGCAGCCGTGCCGCGGTTGGCGCCACGATCGCTGCCAGCGCCGCGGCCGTGGCTGCATCGCCATCGCGGGCGGCATGCTCGAGCCGCTGCGCCGTCAGCCGCAGCGCATGGCAGCCGACGTAGTGGGCAGAGGCCTTGAGCCGGTGCGCGACGCCCCGTAATGTCTCCAGCTCAGGCCCGGCCTGGCGCAGTTGCGCCAGGTCATCGCGGGTCGAGCTCACCAGCGCCTCCAGCAGTTCCCTGGCAAATGCCGGATTGCCGAAGGTCTGCGCGGCAATGGCCCCGGCGATGCCGGCAGCCTCGCGCGCGGACAGCGCCACGTAGTGCTGGCCGGCCAGCATGGCGAGCAACGTCGCTTCGGTGACCGGCGCGGGCAGAGTGGCCACGCCGGCGTCTGCGCCAGCCGTCGGCACCGCGCCCAGCGGCAACACCATGGCGCAGACCGCGCCGCGGGCGCGCCATGCCTGCAGCGGGGATGGCACTCCGGCAGCGGCGCTCGCCATCACCAGGTCGACATCGGCGGCCATATCCGCCACCGGGGCGCTTACACCGATCTGCACCGCGAAGCCGAGGTCACGCAGGATGCGCGCGGCATCCGCCAACCAGCCCGGGTCGCCGGCGGGGTCCAGCAACAGGGCCCTGGGGCGGGACTGCGCTTCGGCGGCGTGCACGCTATCCCACCGCAATATGGTGGCGCCGCGCAAAATCGATGACATCGACAATCGATTTTGCGCCCAGCTTTTCCATCACCCGGGTCTTGTGCGTGCTCACGGTCTTGTTGGAAATAAACAGTACCTGCCCGATTTCCTTGTTCGACATGCCCCGCGCCAGCATCTGCATGACCACCAGTTCCTTGTCCGACAGCGAGGCCAGGCGCTCGGCTTCGTCAGCCAGCCCGGATTTGCCGTGGTCGATCTCCGGCATCACCGTATAGCCCGCCAGTACCGACTCCGTGCACCGCACGATTTCAGCCAGTTCCTGCGTCTTGCTGACAAAGCCGTGGGCGCCGGCATGGCGCGCGCGGGGTGCGAAGACGTTCTGGTCCTGGCCCGAGATGACCAGGATGCGCACCGTGGGATGGCTGGCCTTGAGACGCGGAATCACGTCCAGCCCGTTGATCTTGGGAATATCCAGATCCAGGATGACCACGTCGGGCAGGTATTGCCGCACGATCTCGATGGCCGCCTGGCCATTGTCCGCCTCGAGCACGTGGGTGACGCCCAGCACCTGGGAAAAATGCGTCTTGAGTACGGCGCGCACGGGCGGGTGGTCATCGACGATCAGGATTGTGGTCAAACTGTACTCCGTTGCAAACATGGCGTTTCCCGCGCGAGCGGGCACATCATTGTGCTAAGCCTTTACGCCTTACGAAACCAGAAATTTCCGAGGCACGGGTGGTTTCTTCTGAAAGGCCGCGCTTGCCATAGCGGCGGCGCCGTTCATGTGATGCACCGCAAACGTGCTGGCATTGCAGTGCCTCCGTCATGCTTCCCATCGCGCCGCAAGCGGGCCCAGATTGTGTTCTATATGTGGCGCGGCCGACGGCAAAGTGCCCGCGATTTCGAAATTTCCGTATCAATTTCAGATTCGTCCTAATGAGTTGGCGGGCCCGGGCCCCTAGAGTGAAAACACTTCACCGACCTCGCCAACCCGCTTGCCGTTCCGTCCGCTCTCTTCTGTTTCGCCACCCGTCACCACGCGCCTGCTTCGTGCCGCTGTCGATGCCACCCAACCCGCCCGGGCCCCGGCACGGACCAGCCGGAGCGCGCGTGCGCGGCGGCTCGGGTGCGCCATGGCCCTGGCCATCGGCCTGTCGCAGGGCGCGGTGACCGCAGCGCTGGCGGCAAGCGTGCCGGCATCTGTCCAGGCGCCGGCGCCGGATTCGCATGCGCAATGGCTGGGCTGGTCCACCGGCGTGCTCTGCGTCCTCACCCCATGCCTGCTGGCGTGGATCATCGCGCTGTACCGCGAGGTGCGCCGGCGCCGGGCCGCGGAAATTGCCCTGAAGGACCACGTCGCGATCCAGACCGCGTTGCTCGATGGCATTCCCCAGCCGGTCTATCTGCGCGATGCCCGGCTGCGGCTCGTCGCCTGCAACCGCAGCTATGAGGAACTGCTGGGCGCCACGCGCGGCACCCTGCTGGGGCAGCCGCTGGACGCCTTGCAGGCGTCACACCCCCTTGCCCTCGACCTCGCGGAACTGGCGCACGACTACCGCCAGGTCATCGACAACGGCGCGCCGCTGCGCGCGGACCGATGCCTGCGCCTGGGCGACCGCACCCTGCATGTGCTGAACTGGCTGACCCCGCTGCGCGGCGCCGACGGCACCGTCAAGGGCCTGGCCGGCGGCTGCGTCGACCTGACCGAGCGCCACCAGATGCTGGCCGAGCTGGCCCAGGCCAAGACCGAGGCCGAAGCCGCCAACCGCGCCAAGTCCGCTTTCCTGGCGTCGGTCAGCCACGAGATCCGCACGCCGATGAATGCCATCACCGGGATGCTCGAGCTGACGCTGGCGCAAAGCCATCTGCCGCACGAGCAGCGGCTGCAGCTGGTCACCGCGCACAAGTCGGCACTGGGGCTGCTGGCGCTGATCGATGACATCCTCGACCTGTCCAAGCTGGAGGCGGGCAAGTTCAGCATCCATCCGGCGCCCGCGTCGCTGTCAGCGCTGGTCGACGATACCCTGCTGATCTTCGGGCCCGTGGCCGCGCAAAAAGGCCTGCCCCTGACCAGCGGCGTCAGCGCCGCGCTGGCGCCGCTGCATCAGGTCGACGCGCTGCGCCTGCGGCAGATCCTGGCCAACCTGGTGTCCAATGCGGTGCGCTTTACCGACCGCGGCACGGTCCACGTCCGCCTGGATGCGCAGGCGCCCTGCGACGGCGTCCAGCACGTCATGCTGACCGTTTCCGACACCGGCGTCGGCATTCCCCTCGAGGCCCAGGCCCGGCTGTTCCAGCCGTTCGAGCAGGCGCACGGCTGCGCGCGCACTCATGCCGGCGGCACCGGGCTGGGGCTGGCGATCTGCCGGCGCCTGGCCACGGCCATGGGCGGCCGCATCACGCTCACCAGCCAGCCGGGCCGGGGCACGCGCGTGGCGGTGTCGCTGCCGCTGGCCATCGCCAGCGCGCCGCAGCCGGCCGAAGCGGCCGAGCCGGCGCCGCCGTTGCCCATGGCCGGTTGCCCGCGGCGCAACGCCGGCATCCTGGTGATCGACGATCACGCCCCCAACCGCCTGTTGCTGCAACGCCAGCTGGAGCACCTGGGCCACCGCGTCAGCACGGCGCGCGATGGCCGCGAAGCCCTGGCCGCGCTGGACCGCGGCAGCTTCGATGTGATCGTGTGCGACTGCGCCATGCCGGTGATGGACGGCCTGGCCTTCACGCGCGCGGTGCGAGCCCGCGACGACCCCCACCGCTGCGTCCCCATCGTAGGCTGCACCGCCAGTGCCGTGGCCGGCGACCACGCCGCGGCCCTGGCCGCAGGCATGAACGCCGTGGTGGTCAAGCCGGTGGGCCTGCAGGCGCTCGATGCCGCCGTGGCGCAGGCCTGTGGCGGCCTGCCGCTGCCGCCCGGGGCGCCGGAGCCGGAACCCGCCGGCCCCGCCCACGGGCAAGACCCGGCGCCGCCCAGCGGCACGATGACCGGCGGCAACTCCCGCTGCGATGCCGCGCCGGGCGCGCGGGCATCATGGTGCGCGGTCTGCCGCGCGATGAACGTGCAGTGCGACCGCATCGATCTGCCCGAGGACTGACCGGCCCGCTTCAGGGCTCCATCGGCACCGCGCTGGTGCACTTGATCTCGTCCAGGCACACGCTCGACTTCACGCCGCTGACGCCGGGAATGCGCATCAGCGT
The DNA here is from genome assembly GCF_900094595.1 of Cupriavidus alkaliphilus. Classification (GTDB taxonomy): domain Bacteria; phylum Pseudomonadota; class Gammaproteobacteria; order Burkholderiales; family Burkholderiaceae; genus Cupriavidus; species Cupriavidus alkaliphilus. The sequence continues at coordinate 190,092 of NZ_FMAD01000006.1, forward strand.
ATCCAGCAGGAAATCGGACAAAGACTTCAGGTCGCGCGCGACCACCTTCAGCACGTAGTCGATATCGCCGGTCACCGAGAAGCACTCCTGGATCTGCGCCAGTTCCGCCACCAGCCGCTTGAAGTTGGAAAGGTCGCGGATATGTCCGCGCTCCATCGTCACGTGGATAAAGGCCACCACGCCGAAGCCCAGCGCCGCGGCATCCAGCCGTGCCTCGTAGCGCTTGACCAGCCCGGCTTCTTCCAGCCGGCGGTGGCGCCGCAAGGTCTGCGCCGGCGACAGCGCGATAGCCTCGGCCAGTTCCAGGTTGGATGCCCGCCCGTTCCCCTGCAGCACCCCGAGCAAGCGGCGATCGGTGCGGTCCAGCTCGATTGATTGCACTTCGGTTTCCTCATCTCAAGTATTCAGGAAATCAAATTTCATAATCTAGGGTTTCCCTGCCTGTTTTACGAAATCCAATTTTGCCGCCCCGAATATACACTGCATCCCAAGCAAGCGCACCGCAAACCCGTGCCATCACGGGTCTGGTGCCGAGCCGGCTGGCCCCGGCGCGACTGCGCAAGCAAGTGCTGAAGCCACAATATTATTTCCCGCCCCTACGTTCTTACCGAGAAAGCCATGGCCGACCTGTTTGACAATCCGATGCAGCTGATGGGCTTCGAATTCGTGGAATTCGCCTCGCCCACCCCCAACCTGCTTGAGCCGCTGTTCGAGCAGATGGGCTTCACGCTGGTGGCAAAGCACCGCTCCAAGGACGTGGTGCTGTACCGCCAGGGCGAAGTGAACTTCATCGTCAACCGCGAGCCGCACAGCCACGCCGCCTACTTTGCCGCCGAGCACGGCCCCAGCGCCTGCGGCATGGCTTTCCGCGTGAAGGATTCGCACAAGGCCTACGCCCGCGCTCTGGAGCTGGGCGCGCAGCCGGTGGAAATCCCGACCGGCCCGATGGAGCTGCGCCTGCCGGCAATCAAGGGCATCGGCGGCGCGCCGCTGTACCTGATCGACCGCTTCGAGGAAGGGAAGTCGATCTATGACATCGACTTCGAGTTCATCGAGGGCGTCGACCGCCACCCGGTCGGCCACGGCCTCAAGCTGATCGACCACCTGACCCACAACGTCTACCGTGGCCGCATGGCCTATTGGGCCAATTTCTACGAAAAGCTGTTCAACTTCCGCGAAATTCGCTATTTCGACATCCAGGGCGAGTACACCGGCCTGGCCTCCAAGGCCATGACCGCGCCGGATGGTAAAATCCGCATTCCGCTGAACGAGGAATCGTCCAAGGGCGCCGGCCAGATCGAAGAGTTCCTGATGGCCTTCAACGGCGAAGGCATCCAGCACATCGCCTTCCTGACCGACAACCTGATCGAGGTCATCGACCGCCTGCAACTGGCCGGCGTGCCGCTGATGACCGCGCCGAACGACTACTACTACGAGGCGCTCGACACCCGCCTGCCCGGCCACGGCCAGCCGGTCGAGCAACTGAAGTCGCGCGGCATCCTGCTGGACGGCACCACCGAAGGCGGCAAGCCCCGTCTGCTGCTGCAGATCTTCTCCAAGACCGCGCTCGGCCCGGTGTTCTTCGAGTTCATCCAGCGCCAGGGCGACGAAGGCTTCGGCGAAGGCAACTTCAAGGCACTGTTCGAGTCGCTGGAACGCGACCAGATCGAACGCGGCACGCTCAAGGTCGAGGCCTGACCGGCATCGGCCTTTCCTGACCGGCCGCCTTCGTCGGCGCGCCGGTCCGGCAACGCGCACGCCCCGCGCGGCAGACACCCTGCCGCGCGCGCGGCGACGACCCCCAGGCCCAAGCGTCCGACTCCGACAAAAGCCAGAGACGCGGGCCCGCATTCCATGAGAATGGGTAGAGGAAACACTGCATGCATTCCAGCAACAACGACGGCTCGCTCAAGCGCGGGCTGAAGAACCGTCACATCCAGCTGATCGCGCTGGGCGGCGCCATCGGCACCGGACTTTTCCTGGGCATCGCCCAGACCATCAAGATGGCGGGGCCCTCGGTCCTGCTGGGCTATGCCATCGCCGGCATCGTCGCCTTCTTCATCATGCGCCAGCTCGGCGAGATGGTGGTGGACGAGCCCGTCGCCGGCTCGTTCAGCTACTTCGCCGACAAGTACTGCGGCCACTTCGCCGGCTTCCTGTCGGGGTGGAACTACTGGGTGCTGTACATCCTGGTGAGCATGGCGGAACTCTCCGCCGTCGGCATCTACGTGCAGTACTGGTGGCCGGAGATTCCCACCTGGGTCTCGGCGCTGGCGTTCTTCGTCATCATCAACGCGATCAACCTGGCGAGCGTGAAGTCCTTCGGCGAGATGGAATTCTGGTTCTCGATCATCAAGGTCGCGGCGATCATCGGCATGATCGGCTTCGGCGGCTACCTGCTGCTGTCCGGCAACGCCGGCCCGCAGGCCAGCGTGGCCAACCTGTGGCAGCACGGCGGCTTCTTCCCCAACGGCATGGGCGGCCTGGTGATGGCCATGGCGGTGATCATGTTCTCGTTCGGCGGCCTGGAGCTGGTGGGCATCACCGCGGCCGAGGCGGACTCGCCCGAGAAAACCATTCCCAAGGCCACCAACCAGGTGATCTACCGCATCCTGATCTTCTACGTGGGCGCGCTGGCAGTGCTGCTGTCGCTGTACCCGTGGGAGAACGTGGTCACCGGCGGCAGCCCGTTCGTGCTGATCTTCCACGCGCTGAACAGCAACTGGGTCGCCAACGTGCTCAACGTGGTGGTGCTGACCGCGGCGCTGTCGGTCTACAACAGCGGCGTGTACTGCAACAGCCGCATGCTGTACGGCCTGGCCAAACAGGGCAACGCGCCCAAGGCACTGCTCAAGGTCAACCAGCGCGGTATCCCGCTGACGGCACTGGCGTTTTCGGCCGTGGCCACCGCGGCCTGCGTGGTGATCAACTACTTCATGCCGGGCAAGGCATTCGAGATGCTGATGGGGCTGGTGGTGTCGGCGCTGATCATCAACTGGGCCATGATCAGCCTGATCCACCTGAAGTTCCGCGCCGACAAGCGCAAGGCCGGCCAGGCCACGGCGTTCCAGAGCTGGGGCTATCCGCTGACCAACTACCTGTGCCTGGTGTTCCTGGCCGGCATCCTGGTGGTGATGTACCTGACCGAAGGCCTGCGCCTCTCGGTGTACCTGATCCCGGTGTGGCTGGTGGTGCTCGGCGTAAGCTATCTGGTGCGCCAGAAGAAGGCCGGCGCCGCGCTGCAAGCCGGCGTGGCCGCGCAGCAGCTGCGCTGAGCCGCCAGGCGGCGCCCGCAGGCCGCGGGCGCCGCCGGTTAAAATCCCGGGCTGCGCGGCGTCTTGCGCCGCGGCAGCCGCCCCCGACCCAACTCCATCGCATCCCATGTTCGCACACATCGAGGCCTTTCCCGGCGATCCGATCCTCTCGCTCAACGAGGACTTCCAGCGCGACCCGCGCACCGACAAGGTCAACCTGAGCATCGGCATCTACTTTGACGACGACGGCCGCCTGCCGGTGATGCAGGCCGTGGCGCAGGCCGAGGCCGCGCTGCTGGCCGACATGGGTCCGCGCCCGTACCTGCCGATGTCGGGCCTGGCGGCCTACCGCAACGCCGTGCAGGCGCTGGTGTTCGGCGAGGACTCCCCGGCGCGCGCCGCCGGCCGCATCGCCACGCTGCAGACGCTGGGCGGCTCGGGCGCGCTGCGCGTGGGCGCCGATTTCCTCAAGCGCTACTACCCGCAGGCGCAGGTGTGGATCAGCGACCCCAGCTGGGAAAACCACCGCGTGGTGTTCGAGCGCGCCGGCTTCACCGTCAATACCTACCCGTACTATGACGACGCCACCGGCGGCCTGAAGTTCGACGCCATGATCGACGCGCTGCGCGCGATCCCGGCCGGCAGCATCGTGCTGCTGCATGCCTGCTGCCACAACCCGACCGGCGTGGACCTGAACCAGGACCAGTGGCGCCAGCTGATCGCGCTGCTCAAGGCCAACCAGCTGCTGCCGTTCGTCGACATGGCCTACCAGGGCTTCGGCGCCGGCCTGGAAGACGACGCCTTCGCCATCCGCGAACTGGTGGCGCAGGACGTGCCCTGCCTGGTGGCCAACTCGTTCTCGAAGAACTTTTCGCTGTACGGCGAGCGCTGCGGCGGCCTGAGCGTGTTCTGCAACACCGCGGCCGAGGCATCGAACGTGCTGGGCCAGCTGACCGGCGCGGTGCGCGCCAACTACAGCAACCCGCCCACGCACGGCGCGCGCGTGGTGGCCAGGGTGCTGACCACGCCCGAACTGCGCCGGCTGTGGGAACAGGAACTGGCCGAGATGTGCAGCCGCATCGCGCGCATGCGCGAGGCCATCCACCACCACCTGCGCGACCATGTCAGCGGCGAGGCGCTGTCGCGCTACCTGACCCAGCGCGGCATGTTCACCTACACCGGCCTTACCGCCGACCAGGCCGAAAGGCTGCGCGAGCAGCATGGCGTGTACCTGCTGCGCTCGGGCCGCATGTGCGTGGCCGGCCTGAACGAGCGCAATGTCGGCATCGTGGCCAAGGCCATCGGCAGCGTGCTGAAGGGCTGAACCCGGCCTGCATAGGCTCATGGCGGCGCCTCCGGGCGCCGTTTTTCGTTTGCGGCGCCAGGTTTCGCTGCCACGTATCGCCGCACGTATCGCCGTACGTATTTCCCAGCGTAATTTCTACACGCACCGCGTGGCGTTTTTGACGCTTGCCGCACCGCGTTGCCGTACCGCCCGTGGCGCCATGGCCGGGGCGCTGCCCGGCACTGAACTTGCAGCCTTCCGGTATTCCCGGCGCCCTCTGACGGCCTGCCGGGACGCAGACAGAAGGCTCGCCCATGTCCGAAGACAATGTTCCGGCCCATTGCAACGCCACTGCCCCGCCAGGCGCGGCCACCCGCGCGGTCACGCTCCATGTCAACGGCAAGCCTTGCACGCTGCAACTGGAGCCGCGCTGCACGCTGCTCGACGCGCTGCGTGAAATCCTCCAGCTGACCGGCGCCAAGAAGGGCTGCGACCGCGGCCAGTGCGGCGCGTGCACGGTGCTGGTCGACGGCCGCCGCATCAACGCCTGCCTGACGCTGGCGGTGATGCAGGAAGGCCGCCACATCACCACCATCGAAGGCCTGGCCAGCGGCGACACCCTCCATCCGATGCAGCAGGCCTTCGTTACCCACGACGCGCTGCAGTGCGGCTTCTGCACCCCCGGCCAGATCTGCTCGGCGGTGGGCATGATGGCCGAGGCTCGGGCCGGCCATGCCAGCGCGGTGCAGCCGCTGAGCCCGCCGCCGTTGCCGCTCGGCGACGACGAGATCCGCGAGCGCATGAGCGGCAACCTGTGCCGCTGCGGCGCCTACCCCAATATCGTTGCCGCGGTCCGCGCAGCCTGCGGCACGGGCGGCGGCAGCTAAGGCCGACCATGAATCCTTTCGCTTATGAACGGCCGGGCTCGGTCGACGAGGCCATGCGCCTGGGGAGCCAGCCGGGCGCGCGCTATGTGGCCGGCGGCACCAACCTGCTGGACCTGGTCAAGGCCGGCGTGGAGGCGCCGCGGCTGCTGGTCGACGTCAGCCGGCTGCCACTGAACCAGATAACGGCGCTGCCCGAAGGCGGCCTGCGCCTGGGCGCGATGGCCAGCAACACCGATGCGGCCAACCATGCGCTGGTGCGCGAACGCTATCCGCTGCTGGCGCAGGCGCTGCTGTCGGGTGCCTCCGGGCAGCTGCGCAATATGGCCACGGTGGGCGGCAACCTGCTGCAGCGCACCCGTTGCCACTACTTCTATGACCTGGGATTTCCGGCCTGCAACAAGCGCAAGCCCGGCTCGGGCTGCGGCGCACGCGACGGCATCAACCGCATCCACGCCATCCTGGGCGCCAGCGAGCATTGCATTGCCGTGCATCCGTCCGACATGTGCGTGGCGCTGGCCGCGCTCGAGGCCGTGATCGTGGTGCGCGCCACCACCGGCGAGCGCCGCATCCCGATCGGCGACTTCCACCGCCTGCCCGGCGATACCCCGCAATGCGACACCATGCTGGCGCCCGGCGAGCTGATCGTTGCCATCGACCTGCCGTCCTCGCCCTACGCCGCCCACGCGCACTACCTGAAGGTGCGCGACCGCTCCAGCTTTGCCTTCGCCCTGGTTTCGGTCGCCGCGGCGCTCGAACTCGACGGCAAGCTCGTGCGCAGCGCCCGGCTCGCGCTGGGCGGCGTGGCGCACAAGCCCTGGCGCGTGCCCGCGGCGGAACGCGCCCTGGCCGGCCGGCCGCTGAGCGCGCACAGCGCGGCCGACGCGGCGCGGCTGCTGCTTGACGGCGCGCACCCGTATGCGCACAACGCGTTCAAGATCGGCCTGGCCCAGCGCGCCGTCGCGCTGGCGCTGAAGGTTGCCAGCGGCCCGCCAGGAGCTTCGGCATGAGCGTGACCGGCACCCCGCTCGATCGCGTCGACGGCATCCCGAAGGTCACCGGCCGCGCCCGCTACAGCGCCGACCAGACCTTGCCGGGGCTGGTCCACGCGGTGATGGTGACCAGCGCCATTGCCCGCGGCGAGATCGTTGCCATCGACACCGCCGCGTGCGAACGCATGCCGGGCGTGCGGCTGGTGCTGACGCCGTTCAACGCCCCGCACCTGCCCAAGGGCGGCAAGGCGGCCGCCGACATCCCCACCGCCGGCCATGTGATGAGCCTGCTGCAGGACACCGCGGTCCACTACAACAACCAGCCCATCGCCGTAGTGGTGGCCGATACGCTCGAGCAGGCCCGCGACGCCGCGCGCTGCCTGCGGGTGCAATACCGGCAGGCCGATGCCGTGCTCGACTTCGCGCAGGCGCGCACGCGGGCCCGCAAGCCCGACGAGGACGAATCCGCCGACAGCCGCCGCGGCGATCCCGACGCGGGCCTGCGTGGCGCCGCTGCCGTGATCGACGCGGTCTATACCACGCCGATGGAAACCCACAACCCGATGGAGCCGCATGCCACCCTTGCCGCGTGGGACGGCGACCAGCTGACCCTGTACGACGCGACGCAATACGTCACCGGCGTGCGCAAGGCGGTCGCGGCCGCGTTCGGCATCGCCGCCGACAAGGTGCGCGTGATCTGCCCCTACGTGGGCGGTGGCTTTGGCTGCAAGGGCTCGGTGTGGTCGCACGTGGTGCTGGCCGCGATGGCGGCGCGGCAGGTCAGCCGGCCGGTCAGGCTGGTGTTGGAACGGACCCAGATGTTCGGCCCGGTGGGCGGGCGGCCCCTTACCGAGCAGCATGTGGTCGCCGCCGCGGCGGCCGACGGCGCGCTGCACGCGCTCCGCCATGACGTGACCACATGCACTTCCACGATCGAGGAATGGCTGGAATCCGCCGCGCTGATCACGCGCCGGCTCTATGCCTGCCCCAACGTGCAGACCAGCCACCGGCTGGTCGAGCTGGATATCGGCACGCCCACCTTCATGCGCGCGCCCGGCGAAGTCCCCGGCAGCTTTGCGCTGGAATGCGCGCTGGACGAACTGGCGGAACGGCTGGGCATCGATCCGGTCGCATTGCGCCTGCGCAACCACGCCGACACCGATCCCGAGAAGCAGCTGCCGTTCTCGAGCAAGTCGCTGCGCGAATGCTATCGCGACGCCGCCGAGTGCTTTGGCTGGGCGCGCCGCGACCCCACTCCACGCTCGATGCACGCCGACGGCAAGCTGGTGGGACTGGGCATGGCGACCGCCACCTACCCGACCTACCGCTCCCCGGCCAGCGCGATGGTGCGCCTGCTGGCGGACGGCACGGCGCTGGTGCGCTCAGGCTCGCAGGACCTTGGCACCGGCACGTATACCGTCATGACGCAGGTCGCCGCCGATGCGCTGGGCCTGCCGCCGGCGCGCGTGCGCTTTGAACTCGGCGACACGGCCTTCCCCGAGGCGCCGGTGTCGGGCGGCTCGCAGTCGGTGGCCAGCGTCGCACCCGCCGTGCAGCAGGCGGCCGCAGCGGCACGGCAGCGCCTGATCCGCCAGGCCGTGGCCGATACGGCTTCGCCGCTGGCTGGCGCGCCGGTGGAGGACGTCGAGATCGTCGATGGCTGGCTGCAACGACGTTCGGATCCGGCGCAGCGCGAACCCATCTCCGCGCCGATCCGGCGCGCCGGGGGCCGTGCGATCGAAGCCCGCGCCAGCGCCCGGCCCGGCAAGGAGCGCCAGGCGTATTCCATGCACGCCTTCGGCGCGGTCTTTGCCGAAGTCCGCGTCGACCCGGAACTGGGCGAGATCCGCGTCCACCGCGTCGTTGCCCGCTACGGCGCCGGCCGGCTGCTCAACCGCAAGACCGCGCACAGCCAGTTGATGGGCGGCATTGTCTGGGGCATCGGCATGGCGCTGCACGAGAAGACAGAACTGGACCTGGCCACCGGGCGCGTCGCCAATGCCAACCTGGCCGAGTACCATATCCCGGTCAATGCCGACATCGGCACCATCGACGTCTCCGTGGTGGACGAGGACGATCCGCATATCAATGCGCTGGGCACCAAGGGCATCGGCGAGATCGGCATCGTGGGCGTGGCCGCGGCCATTGCCAATGCCGTGTACCACGCCACCGGCCGGCGCGTGCGCGACTTGCCGATCACGCTGGACAAGCTCCTCGACTGAACGCCGCCCCGGCACCAGGCGGGCCCCACAGGCATTCACGCCGGCGCCGCGCCAGTGGTTGCGCAGGCCGCGATCCAGTGGAAAGATGTCGCCACGGGCCCCGCGCCCGCAACCTGGCTGCCCGCCATGCGGGCATGGAGGCTGCCGTGACCGAGCGAATTCCACCGCGTACTTCCTCGTGCATCGCCCTGCTGCTGGCCACCGGCGCGCTGCTGGCCGTTGGCCGGGCCAGCGCCCAGACGCCGGCACCGCTGGCCGAATGGCAGTTCTCCGCCGGCATTCCGCTGCAGAAGCTGTTCCAGGACGACATCCCCGACTGGCAGGTCCGGCTTGGCGCCGCCGCCATGCTGCGGCCGCGCTACGACGGCTCGTCCGAGTACATCGTGATCGGCGGCCCCAGCATCGATATCCGCTACCGCGACCTCGCCTTTGCGTCGATCGGCGAAGGGCTGGGCGTGAACCTGCTGCGCGGCAAGAACTGGCGCGCCGGCATCGCGCTCACCTACAACCTGGGCCGGCGCGGCCAGGAAGACTCGCCGCACCTGGACGGCATGGGCAATATCAACCCGGCGCCGGAAGGCAAGCTGTTCGCCGAATACGCGGTCTCGAAAGAATTCCCGCTGGTGCTGCGCATCGACGCGCGCCGCAGCCTGGGCGGCAGCGACGGCTGGATCGGCGACATCGGCGCCTATATGCCGCTGCCCGGCAGCTCGGAAAGATTCTTCTGGTTCGCCGGCCCCACCGTCACGCTGGCCGACTCGCGCTACATGAACGCCTGGTACGGCGTCAGCGCCGCGCAGGCGCGCGCCGGCCGGCCGCAGTACCACGCGCGCGGCGGGATCAAGTCATACGGCTTCGGCGTGACCTCTGTGTGGTACTTCGCCAGACACTGGTTTGCCAGCTCTGACGTGGCCGTGTCGCAACTGGCCGGCGATGCGGCCGACAGCCCGATCACGCGCAAGCGGACCAACGCGGTGTTCGACCTGTCGGTCAACTACGAATTCTGACCATCGTCGCGGCCGGCCTGGTTCGGCTATCGCACATTGGATGGCCAGCTCCGGTGATTCAGCCGCAGCCGGTGCGGCACCGCGCAGACTGCGTCCCGCATAATTGGCCGGCCGGATCTCCGGCCGCAGGCCCCGCCAGGGGATTGCCAAGCATGCAAAAGAAGGAGACGTAGTTGAAGTCCAGCATCAAGCATCGCGTCGCGCGCAGCGCGCGTTCCATCGCCATCGCCGTAGCCGGCGTGGCCGCCGCCCACACCGCTCCCACTGCCCTTGCCGCCGACGCATGGCCGGCCAAGCCGATCAAGGTGATCGTGCCCTACACCCCGGGCGGCTCCACCGACACGGTCTCGCGGGTCGTGTTCGAGCAGGTCTCGCAACGGCTCGGCCAGCCCATCATCATCGAGAACAAGCCCGGTGCCAACAGCACCCTGGGCGTCGGCGTCGCCGCGCGCTCGGCGCCGGACGGCTACACCTTTGTCTCGGTGCTGGCCGCCTACAGCGCCAACATGTCGCTGTATTCGAAGCTCAGCTACAAGCCCGCCGACCTGGTGCCGGTGGCGGAAATGGCCGAGCTGCCGCTGTTCCTGTTCGCCAGCAAGAAGGTGCCCGCCAGGACCGTGGCCGAACTGGTCGACTACGGCAAGAAGCATCCCGACACGCTGACCTTCGGCTCCAGCGGCGTCGGCAGTTCCGCGCACCTGACCGGCGAGCGCCTGGCGATGGAATCGAAGCTCAAGCTCACCCACGTGCCCTACAACGGCAGCGCGCCGATCCTGCCGGCGCTGGTGTCCGGCGAGGTCTCGGTGGCGTTCGACCCGCTGCTGGTGCCGATGCCGCACGTCAAGTCCGGCAAGATCAACGTGCTGGCCGTCGCCTCGGCCAAACGCTGGCCGGGCGAGCCCAATATCCCGACCATGGAAGAAGCTGGCTTCCCCGGCTTCGTGATGAGCTCATGGACCGGCCTGCTGGCACCGGCCGGCACGCCGCAGCCGATCGTCGCGCGCATGGCCCGGGAAATCGCCGCGGCCACGCGCAGCCCGGAAGTCACGAAGAAGCTGACCGACCTCGGCTTTGTGCCGGTGGGCGGTACGCCCGAGGAATTCCGCAAGCTGATCGAGCGCGATACCAGGCGGTATGCGGAGATCGTCAAGGCGGGCAAGATCACCCTCGACTAAGGCCATGGGCCGGCGGCGCCGAGCGCCGCCAGCCACGCTGCACTGCTTACCAGCGGTGCTGGTACATCGCCGTCAGCGTGATGCCCGCTGCCGGCAGCCGGCTGGTGTTGTTGCTGTTGCGCAGCAGCTGGCTGTACAGCGGGTAGTAGTTGCGGTTGAACAGGTTCTCGATGCCGACCGTGATCGTATCCTTGCGCGTCAGTTCATAGCGGCTGATCAGGTCGACGGTGGTATAGCTGCTGACCTCGCGCCGGCCGAAGCTGTTCTGGCCGTTGAGCCGGTAGTCGCGGCTGGCGTAGTAGCTCAGCTGCACGCGGTTGCTCCACTGGCTCACGGGACGGAACTGCAGGTACGCCGTGACCTTGAGCGGCGGGATGCGGTAACCGGTCATGTCCTGCATGCTGGCGCTGCCCTGCGGCCGTTCGCGCCCGTTGATCCAGGTGATGGTGCCGCCCGCGCCCCAGCGCTCGTCGTCCGACCGGTAGTCGGCCGCCGCTTCCACGCCCGCGATGCGCTCTTCGGTGCGGGTCAGGATCAGGCCGTTGTTGAAGCTCTGCACGTCGCCAAGCTTGGACGTGGTGTAGAACAGCGCCACGCTCGCCAGCGTATTGCCCAGCGCGCCGCGCCAGCCCAGTTCATAGTTGTTGGTCTTGACCGGATCCAGGCTGGACGAATTGATGTCGAAGCCGGCACGCGCATTGCGGATCTGCAGGCCGATGTCCGGCAGCTGGAAGCCCTGGCTGAACGAGGCATAGAACTCCTGGCCCTTGACCGGCGCATAGGCCGCGCCCAGGTTGAACAGCCAGGCGCCATAGTTGACCGTGCCGCCCTTGACCGTAGCCGGGTTGCTCACGCGCGATTGCGACAGCGGCACGAAGTCATCGAAGCTGGCGCTGGCGCGCTCATAGCGCAGGCCGCCCTCGGCCGACCACTGCTCGCTGAACTTGTGCTGCAGCTGGCCGAAGATGCCGCCACTGCGCGTGGTCAGCGGCGGCATGTAGGTGGCCGTGCCGATGCGGTTGAAGACCAGCCCGCCGCTGCTGTCGTAGGCACGCGGATCGAACAGGTCCAGCGGCATGTCGCTGCGCTCCTGGTTGTAGTCGGCGCCCCACAGCAGCTTGGTGGCCTTGGCCTGGCCCAGCGGCGTGCTGATGGTCAGGCGCCCGCCGAACACGTCGCTGTTCTGGCTGATCTGGTCGACATTGCCGCCGCGCGTGGCCACCGCGCGCGCATCGAAGGGCGGGAAACGCGTGAAGTAGTCGCGGTAGTAGAACTGGCTCGATACCGTGCTGCCGAGCAGGTCCTGGTGCTGGTAATCCAGGTTGACCACGGTATTGCGCAGCTCATTCTGGTTGTCCAGCTGCAGGCCACGGATCGCGCGCGCGGCGGTGGAGCCGGCCGGCGCACGGGCCACCGACGGATCGGACGCATAGTCGGTGTTCTGCTTCGCCTGGTACCGGCTGACGCTCAGCTGCAGCCGCTGCTGGCCGTCGATGCGCCAGCCCAGCTTGCCGCTCAGGTTGTAGACGTTGGAATCGAAGAGATCGCCCTGGCTGGGCTCCGGCGCAATGCGGTGGCCTTCGGCATCGTAGGGGCTGCCGATGCGCTGCGCGCCCAGGTGGAAGGCATAGTCGATCGGCCCCTGGCTGCCGGAGAAGTGCTGCTGCACGTTGGCGCTCAGCCCTTCCTTGCTCAGCCGCGTCAGCGGCGTGCCCAGCGTGACCGTGGTGTCCGCGCTCGGCGGCCCGCCGGCCTGGCGCGTGGTGATCGAGATGATGCCGCCGCTGGCACCCGCCCCGTAGAGCGCGCTGCTGCCGCGCAGCACCTCGATGCGCTCGATATTGCTGGGGTCGATGGTGGCCAGGTTGCGCGCCGAATCGCGGTTGGTGTTCAGCGGGATGCCGTCGACCAGCACCAGCGCGCTGCGCCCGCGCAGCGTCTGGCCGAAATCCGTCACCGTGCGGCTGGAATCGGCCATGCCCGGAATGACCTTGCTCAGCATGGTGGCAAGGTTGGTCGAGCCCGTGCGCAACTCGTCCAGCTCCTCGCGCTCGATCACCGTGACCTGCCGCATCGGATTGACCAGGTCGCTCTTGATACGGTCGACCCGCACCTCCACGGCATTCAGGCTGCCCGCCTCCACCGACGCGGCCTGGGCCTGGGCCTGGGTTTGGGCCTGAGCGACGGAGACAAGCGGCATCGTGCCCGCTATGGCGCAGATCAGCAGAGACAGCGGGCGAGGACGAAGGGCGAAACGGATAGAGGTGGCCGGAAGGTTTTGCATGGTGGCTGCAGGCGCGCGCGGAGGGATTTAATGATTTGTAACAAAACCGGAAATGATAATGATTCCCGATTGTGTTAGCAAGCGCTGGTGTGGCCGTGGTTATGTCTGGCAAGGCATATGGCAGCGCAGGACGCGATCGGAACCGGCCCTGGTTGCCGTGATAGAGTCGGTCTTCATTCACGCCGGTACGCACAGCATGACCGACCCGATCCCGCCTATCGTCCCGGCGCAAACCGCCCTGGTAGTCATGCACTACCAGACCGACATCCTGGCCCTCTTTCCCTCCGTCGCTCCCACCTTGCTTGCCAATACGCGCAAGCTGTGCGACGCAGCGCGGTCCCGGGGCGTCAGCGTCTATTTCGCCAAGATCCACTTCAGCCCGGGCTATCCGGAAATCAGCCCGCTGAACCGCAATGGGCAGGGAATCAAGCGGCTGGGCCTGTTCGTCGACGACCAGATCTCGCCCGAACTTGAGCGGCGGGACGGTGAGCCGCTGATCGTCGCGCATCGCGCGAGTGTGTTCTTTGGCACCGACCTGCAGGTACGCCTGTCCGCCCAGGGCATCGATACCCTGCTGATGGTGGGCATTGCCTCGACCGGCGTGGTGCTGTCATCGGTGGCGTATGCAAGCGATGCGGATTTTCGCCTGTTCACGGTCAAGGATTGCTGCTACGACCCGGACCAGGTCGTGCACGACCATCTGTTTGCCACGGCATTCGATTCGCGCACCACGGTGCTGTCGCTCGCTGACGCCCTGGCACTGCTTGGATGAGCCACCAGATTCCGGCAGCCCGGGGGCGCAACGCGGGCACACCAACGACTGAGGAGAACCCATGTTTGACCACGTCAAATTCGGAGTGAGCGACTATGCAGCAAGCAAGGCGTTCTTCCTCAAAGCGCTGGAGCCGCTCGGTGTAGCGGTGGTGTCGGAGGGGCCGCCTGCCTACGGTGTCGAACTCAGCGCAAAGGGCAAGGCTTCGTTATGCCTGTTCCAGACCGACGAGAAGCCCGCGCATCTGCACCTGGCGTTTACCGCCGAGAACCGGCAGCAGGTCGACGCCTTCCATCGCGCAGCATTGGCGGCCGGGGCCAGGGACAATGGCGGCCCCGGACTGCGGCCGCACTACCACGCGAACTACTATGCGGCGTTCGTCATTGGTCCGGACGGGCACAACATCGAGGTGGTTTGCCAGGCGCCCGGCGCATAACCCTTCAGACAAGCACCTGTCGTCATCACCGCGCGCCTGGTCGCAACCAAGGAGGCGCCAGCCTGCCGCTTCGGATTGATGCGCGTCAAGCGTGCATCCACGCCGGCATCTACGCTGAATAAAGCGCCCCGCTCCTTGATTCCGCACATCCCTTCGCCAGGAGACTCATCATGTACCAGCGCATCCTGCTCGCCGTCGATGGCAGCCGTTCTTCGGACCTGGCCCTGAGCCAGGCCATCATCATCGCCAGGGCGACCGGCGCCGAGGTCAAGGCCCTGTTCGTGGCGGACGACACCGATGTCTTCTTCGAAGCCAGCTACTTCAACCCGAAAGAACTGGTCGACAGCATCATCGCGCATGGCCGCAAGGCACTCGATGCGGCCTCCGTCAGGCTCAGCGAGGCAGGCGTGCCGAACCTGATGCAACTGGATGAAAAGCCGGTGTCACCGGGCCAGGTCTCGTCGACCATCGTTGCCGAGGCCGATGCCTGGAATGCCGACCTGATCGTGCTTGGCACGCACGGACGCCGCGGCGTACGGCGCTTGCTGATGGGCAGCGTATCGGAAGGCGTCCTGGCCAAGACCAGCAAGCCCGTGCTGCTGGTTCGCAGCGAAATCGAAGGCTAGGTCCTAGACTGCAGGCATGTGGCTGACCAGGAGCAATCATGCCGAACGTTCATGTGGTACCCAGCGGGGGTAAATGGAAGGTCGAAGTGGAGCGTGGCACACAAGACACGCCGACTTATGACAGCGAGGACGCAGCAATCGTCGCCGCGACGGCGCTTGCGAGGAAGCTGCAGGGTGAACTGCTCGTACATGGGGCGGACGGGGCGATTCGCATCCGGAATTCGTTTGGTAATGACGCCCGAGACGTCAGGAGGTAGGCGTCGACGCTGTGTGGGACACCGCCCTCGCCGGCGACCCTTTGCGTCAAGGCGGGAGGGTCCCGGCCGCGGCGGGTACGAAACCTGCAAACGCAGGCTGGCATCCGCACTCACCGCATCCTTGCCATGAAACCTGTCACGCTGATTGGCGCCCCCACCGACATCGGGGCCGGCACGCGCGGCGCCTCGATGGGCCCGGAGGCGCTGCGCGTCGCCGGCCTGGCGCAGGCGCTGTCACGCAACAAACTGCAGGTCGAGGACGCCGGCAACCTGGACGGTCCCGCCAATCCGTGGCAGCCGCCCCGGGACGGCCTGCGCCACCTCGACGAAGTCCTGGCGTGGAACCGTGCGGTCTATGACGCCTGCCTCGGCACCCTGCAAGCCGGTCGTCTGCCGTTGCTGATGGGCGGCGACCATTGCCTGGCGATCGGCTCGATCAGCGCCGCGGCGCGCCATTGCCGTGACACCGGCAAGACCCTGATGGTGCTGTGGCTCGACGCGCACGCCGACGCCAATATCGGCACCACCACGCCTACCGGCAACATGCATGGCATGCCGGTGGCCTGCCTGTGCGGAGACGGTCCCGCACCGCTGACCACGCTGGCCGGCGCGGCGCCGGCGGTGCAGCGCAGCGCGATCCGGCAGATCGGCATCCGCAGCGTCGATGCGGAGGAGAAGCGCCGCCTGCACGAATTACATCTGGCGGTGTACGACATGCGCTACATCGACGAGAACGGCATGCGCCACACCATGCAGCAGGCGCTGGCGGGCATCGACGCGCAGACGCACCTGCACGTCAGCTTTGACGTGGATTTCCTCGACTGCGTGATTGCGCCCGGCGTGGGCACGACCGTGCCGGGCGGGCCGACCTATCGCGAAACCCAGCTGTGCATGGAAATGATCGCCGATACCGGCCAGCTGGCATCGCTCGACGTGATGGAACTGAACCCGGCCTGCGACGTGCGCAACCAGACCGCGCAACTGGCCGTGGACCTGGTCGAAAGCCTGTTCGGCAAATCGACGCTATGGCGTCCGCCGCCCGCTTGAAAAGTTGCACGGCGTGTCTGTCGATACTTCAAAGCCGTGCACCGGCGCCGCCATGACGAAGCGCCGATGTGGTGCTATATTGGGAGCTATCGTTTCCTAATTGGCCAATCTGGCAGCATGACCGCAACCCAGCCCCAAGTCCCCACGCGCACACGCGGCCGGGGCCGCCCGCGCGAGTTCAACGTCGACCAGGCGCTGGATCGGGCCGTGCGCGTGTTCAGCGAACGCGGTTACCACGGCGCCTCGATCTCCGACCTCACCCGCACCATGCGTCTCGCGCAGGGCAGTCTCTACAAGGCGTTCAAGGACAAGCAATCACTGTTCATGGCGGCGTTCGATCGCTACCGCGCCCAGCGGGCGGAAAAGCTGCACCGGGCCATCGACAACGCCGGCAGCGGGCTGGACCGCCTGCGCGCCACGCTGGACTTTTATGCCGACTCCGCCCAGGGCGCCGCTGGCCGGCAAGGTTGCCTGGTCGTCGGCAGCGCGGTGGAACTGTCGGCATTCGACAAGCCAGTGGCCAGCCACATCGCCGCCGCGATGTCGCGCAACGAGGCGTTACTGGCCGACCTGATCCGCCAGGGCCAGCAAGACGGCTCGATCCCGGCCCATGTGAACGTCGAAGCGACCGCGCGGATGCTGTTGTGCCTGACGCAAGGCATGCGGGTGGTCGGCAAGACCGGACGCAGTCGCGAACAGATGCAAGCCGTGGCGACCGCTGCACTCAAGGTATTTGCCTGATAATTTTTTCCCTATTTAGGAAACAATCAATTCCATTTTCGACCGAGGAGAACACCGATGAAGATCGCTTTTCTTGGCCTGGGCACCATGGGCCTGCCAATGGCGGCAAACTTGCTCAAGGCCGGCTATGCAGTGCGCGGCTGGAATCGCTCGCCCGCGCCGGTGGCGAAACTGGCAGCGCTCGGCGCGCAAGGCGCGGCCACACCCGCCGAGGCGGTCACCGATGCGGACGTGCTGATCTCGATGCTGGCCGACGATGCCGCCACCCGTGCCACGATAGTGGATGCACAGACACTGTCCGCGCTCAAGCGGGGAGCCATTCATGTCAACATGGCCACCGTTTCGGTGGCCATGGCAGCCGAACTGGCTGCGTTACACCAGGCGCAAGGCGTGGGCTATGTCGCCGCACCGGTGCTGGGCCGGGTAAACGTTGCTGAAGCGGGCCAGCTCAACATCCTGGCCGCCGGCAATGCCGACGCCATTGCAACCGTGCAGCCGCTGCTGGATGTACTCGGCCAAAAGACCTGGCGCCTGGGCGAACGGCCAGAACAGGCCAATGCTGCCAAGCTTGCCGTGAACTTCATGATCGCCAGCGCCATCGGTACGATGGGCGAAGCCGTGGCACTGGCGCACGGCCATGGGGTCGACAAGGCCGGCTTTCTGGAACTGGTCATGTCTACGGCCTTCGCTGCGCCTGTCTACAAGGGCTATGGCCAGGCCATCGCCGAAGAGCGCTTCGAGCCAGCAGGATTCAAACTGGCGCTCGGCCTCAAGGACGTGCGCCTGGCGTTGGAAGCGGCGGAACAGGCCAACGTTCCCCTTCCCCTGGCTAGTACCCTGCGCGATACACATATCGAAAGCCTGGCCCATGGCGAAGGCCACCTGGATTGGGCGGCGCTGTCGCGCACGTCCGCGCGCCGTGCCGGGCAGGCCTGAACAGTTGCCGCACAGCGACCGCTGCGAAGATGCTCGCAGCTTTTGATCTTCTTCTTAGCGGACTCATTACGTGCGGCGCGGACCCGGGGGGCGGCGCACGGCCGCCGCCCTCATTTGAGTTGCTGGACCCGGATCATGTTGCCGGCCGGATCGCGCACCGCGAAATCGCGCACGCCGTAAGGCTGGTCTGTCGGCTCCTGCATGATCTCGGCGTCGCGGTCCTGCAGGCGCTGGAAGACGGCGTCCAGGTCCCTTGCGCCAAGCAGCAGCATGGCGAAGGTACCCTTGGCCATCATCTCGGCGATGGTGCGCTTCTCCTCGTCGGTAACGCCCGGTGTCGCGTTTGGCGGGTACAGGACGATGGAAGTGTCGGGCTTGTCCTTCGGGCCGACGGTGATCCAGCGGTGGCCGCCAAAGGCCACATCCTTGCGGATCTCGAAATCCAGGGCGTCCCGGTAGAACGCCAGCGAGACCTCCGGATCGGAATGGGGCAGAAAGGTCGAGTGAATGGTGAGGTCCAAGATCAGTCTCCGTAAGGGTGAGGAAGCGGTGGCCGCGGCCGTCGCGGCGTTGGCCCGGAATGCATGGAAGCCAGTCTAGCCGGACGACTGTTCCGACGCTTCTCGATTCCTGATCGGTCGCGTCACCTGCCTGGCGATGCAGGACGGGATGCCCTCGGCCTCGCGCGCGCAATCGCGCCGGTAAATGCTGGGCGAGACGCCGACCAGCTCGGTGAACCGTGAACTGAAGGACCCCAGGGACGAGCACCCCACCTCGAAGCAAACCTCGGTGACACTCAGGTCGCCCCGCCGCAGCAGCGCCATGGCGCGCTCGATGCGCCGGGTCATCAGGTAGGCGTAGACCGACTCGCCATAGGCCAGCCGGAACTGCCGGCTGAGATGACCCGCTGACATGTGCACGCTCCGTGCAAGCGCCTCGACGTCCAGCGGCTGGGCGTAGTCGCGGTCAATGCGGTCGCGGACCCGGCGCAGGCGGGCCAGGTCACGCAGGACGGTGTCGGAGTTCGCGGCGGGCATCGGCAGGTGTGGCGAGGCTGGTAGTGCGCGTTCGGCTGCTCATCGGTGATCCTGGCGGGAATAGCGCACGCATGGCAAGGGCGTCGCCGCCGGTCTCCCGGTCTCCCGGCCTGCGATTATCTCCCACACCAAGGTGCCTGGTCACGAATTCATAGGCTGCCTGTTCCAAGGGATGCCACGGCCTTGTCGATCATGTCTGGGCCTCATTGCTGCGCAATGCCGGTGTCCTTGACCACGCGCGCCCAGCGCTCGCGCTCGCTCTTGATAAAGCTGCCGAAGTGGGCCGGCGTATCGCCGCCCGGGATGCCGCCCAGCTCCGCCAGCCTTGACTTGATTTCGGGCTCGTCCAGGATGCCGGCGACGGTCTTCTGCAACCGGTCGATCACCTCCGGCGGCGTGCCGGCCGGCGCCACCAGGCCGAACCATGCCGTCACCTGGAAGTCGTTCACGCCCGCTTCCTTCATGGTGGGCACGTCAGGCAGCTCGGGCACGCGGCTGGCGCTGGTCACGGCCAGCGCACGCAGCTTGCCCGAGCGGATATGCGGCAGCGAGCTGGGCAGGTTGTCCACCATCATGGTGACCTGTCCGGCCACCAGGTCGGCCACGGCCGGTGCCGCGCCCTTGTACGGAACATGGATCAGGTCGGTGCCGGTGCGCTTGCGGAACAGCTCGCCGGACAGGTGGACCGACTGGCCGGTGCCCGAAGACGCAAAGGAGTACTTGCCCGGCTGCGCCCTGGCCAGCGCAACGAGTTCGGCGACGGTGCGGGCCGGCACGCTGGCATTGACCACCAGCACATTGGGCACCGACACCACCAGGGTGATCGGCGCAAAGTCTTCGGCGCGGTAAGGCAGTTGCCGGTACAGGCTGTAGTTGATGGCATTGGGCCCGATATTGCCCATCATCAGGGTGTAGCCGTCGGCGGCCGACTGCCTGAGCGCCTGCGCGCCGATGATGCCGCCTCCGCCGGCGCGGTTTTCCACCACCACCGGCTGGCCCAGCAACTCGCCCATGCGCTTGCCGACCAGGCGCGAGGCGATATCGGTCGTTCCACCCGCGGCTGCCGGCACGATCAGCCGGATCGGCTTGTCGGGATATGCCGCCGCCGCTGCGCCGGGGGCCGCCATGAGGGCAGCACCAAGCGCCAGCCACAGTCCATTGAAAGCCTGCTTCATCGTCGCCTCCTGTTAGGGCCGCGCCATGCTTGTGCGATGTGGTCCTGGCGCGGCGTCGAGTGACGATAAGTCGCCCGTCAGGGCGAAGTGAATTCACGTTTCGAGAAAGAAGGCTTCTGCCGGACGGAAGCCGTGCGTACGGGGTGGCGCGCTATCGGCGCGTCATCGTGCCTGTCGTGAAAAAACCGGGATGTGCGTCAACGTTTCAGCGCCTCTCTACACCGGTTTCCGGCACCAACTCAGCGGTTTCCGCGGCGCAATTGCCGTATGGCAAGCTAAAGCCGGCGCTCGAAACAGCCGATATCCGCCTGGAGCCGGCAGATTCCGAGGACGAATTGCCGATCGCCGGCGAACCAGGAGAAGTACCACCGTGACAATGATCGAACCGATTGCAGCCAACGCAGCGGCTGCCGTGTCGATGGATACACCTGCGGCACCACCCGCCTCCACCAGCGCAAGCGCCAGCGACGCGCCGGGGATTCGCTCCGGCCCCGCGGCCAGTACCGAAATCCATATCTCGGCCCCTGGCCACGCGCTGGCTGGGGGCAACCAGGCCGCGTCGGTGCGCGACCACAGCGATGTCGACGACAGCGGCCTGCCCGATCAGGCCAAGGATGCGATCAAGCGCTTGCGCGAACTGCGCGCGCAGCTGGCGCGCAAGCTGCAGGAGCTGGAGGCGGCGAAGAACGCCACCACCGGCACGCCGGACCAGAAGCGCATCCGCATCGCGGTGCTGCAACAGGAAATCGCCAGCCTGGGCGCCGCCATCACCACCACCACCGCGACGCTGAACCAGGCCATTCGCGAACTCTCCGCAGAGCAGCAAATGCTGGCCGGCAGCCTGGCCATGCGCTAGCACGCCAGGCTGCATCGCTCAGTCGCGATACGCCCACAGGTCCACCACGCGGCCGCCATCGTCGGCAATCAGGCGGAACGCCGCCGGCTGGTAGTCGGCATCGATGGCCAGCACCCCGGTGGCGCTGGCGGGCAGCGTGCCGCAGGCCGACGTCGACAGCTTCAGGCCCAGCGTATTCGGCATGGCCTGCGCGGCGAGCGTTCCCGACAGCTGGCACGCCGAAGCGCCGGGCGCGATCTTGCCTTCTGCGGTGACGGTGAAGGTGGCACTGGCGCCGGTAGGCAGCACCGTGGTGTAGGTGCCGGCCACGCTGGCAAGGTCGACGCTCGCGGCGGGCACCGCGGCCCGGCTCAGCAGCTTGACGCTGGCGGACGCGTCCGCGCCCGGTGCAGCGATCCAGCTGCCGCCCTTGTCGCGCCGGTAGATGGCGGTGGCCTTGTCTTCGGCATCGGCCAGGGCCAGGTAGCGGCTGCCGTCCGTGCCGGCGTAGTACTTGCCGACGGTCGGATTGTCGGCGTCGCCGACGCTGACGACGTAGGCGCCGGGATCCAGGTCGGTGACCGACAAGGTCGCGGTGGCGGGCGGTGCGCCGTTGTCGGGCGCGTCGTTGCCGCCGCAGGCGGCCAGCCCCAGCACGGCTGCCAGGGGAAACAGGGAAATGAGGCGTTTCATCGGGACCTGCCTCACTGGCCGAACAGTTCACCCAGGCGCAGGCGCAGCCATTGCTGCCCGGCGGGACGCTGGTCGAAGCCGATCTGCATGGCAGTGACGGCGGTCTTGGTCTTGTACACGACCGACTCGTCCTCGGCCTGCGCGGCGGTCGGCGTGCCGCTGCCGGCGCCGATGCCGAGCCCGTACGGCGCCGTGCCGCTGAATTTCAGCGCATACGCGTCGAAGGTGCCATGCCGCGAGAACGCGAACGGCGTGGCCGCCGTCGGCGCGTTCGGGAAATTGACGTTCAGCGCCAGCCCCGCCGGCAGCAGCGGGCCACCGTTGGCCTTGGCCTGCAGCGTGCCAAGCAGCTTGATGGTCAGCTGCGCCACCACGCCGGACACCGGGCTCGCCAGGCCGGCATTGTCGACCGAGTCCGTGCCCGCGCTCAGCGCGATCGACGGAATGCCGCGCGCTGCGCCGAACTGCGCATTGCTGACGGTGCCCGAACTGTTGACGATGCGGCCGACGTTCTGCCCTTCGTTGGGACCGGACAGCACCAGGTCCGGGGCCTTGCCCCAGCGCGCCGGCGCCAGCACGTCCAGGCCGTACATGGTCGCCATCACCGGCGTGCCATGGGCGTAGTGGTAATCGCCGTTGGTATAGCCCGCCTTGGTGAAGGGGCCCACCGCCGGCTCGCCGGTCTTGGCCGCGCCGTTGTGGCAACCGCCTTCGGCCTCGACCTGGGTCTTGTCGTTGTCCGGCACGATGACCGTGGTGCTGTACATCACGATACCGGCGCCGCGGCCGCTCTGGCCGGTGCAGGGTACGCTGACGATGACGTTGTGGCCGGCGCCCTTGAGGGCGTCGTACAGCGCCTTCAGGTTGCTGGTCAGGCCGTCGTCGTTGGTCAGCAGGATGTTGAGGGCGAAGGCAGGACTCGCCGTGGCGGCCAGCAAGGCCGCGGCGATCAGGCGGGATTTCATGTCGGTGGTGTATCGAGGCGGTTCAGGAATGCGGGACTCGGTGCCCCGCGCGGCAGGCAAGCAACTTCGGGCAGCCGGGTGAGGCTGGCGCGGCGCACGCGCCGGCAGCGCCGATGTAGGTGGCGGGCCGGGCGCAGCGCCCTGGATCGTCCGTGGTGGACGGACGCTACCTTAACCGCGCCGTATGACAGTTGCGTGAACAACTACCGAAGCCATGTGCCAGGCCGGGTGCCTGAGGACTGTTGCGCAAGGCAGGCATGGCGCCGCGGTGCACGCCCCGCTCTGTTTCACGAGCCCACCTTGAGTTGGCCGCCACGGCCCAGCCCGCCCTTCACTTCCTGGGCTTTGTAGTTGCGCAGCGACACCACCATGTTGTTGTAGGCATCCATGAATGCGGCCACGGTGGCCTTGCCCTCGGGCGTGCGGGAGAAGCCCGACAGCCCGCCGGCCGCACTGCCGCCCAGGGCGCTGAAAGCGGCACCGACGTTGGTTGCCGTGGAGTTGCCTTCCGAGATCGACAGCTGCACGCCGGACCGGATGTCGAACATGGTCAGGGTCACGACCGAGGCCTTGCTTTGCATGGCGCCACTGACGAGCGCCCCAACCCTGCCGAACAGTCCGCCTACACCGGCGGCCAACTGACCCGTGGAGTCGTTATCGATGACGATAGCAGGCTCCATGTAGTAGTCGGCCGCTACGCGCTGTCCCTTGTGCTGACGCGAACCGGCGCGGAACTCGCCGGAATTGCGCTGCTTGTCGGTAATGTTCGAAAGCTTGCTTTCGGTGCGGTTATTGCCGATCGAGGTGATCACGAAGCAGTTCGATTGCTGCACGGCCAGGCGGATCAGAGGCTCGATGGTAGTGACTTTGGTGACTGCACCAAAGCTCGCATACCATTCCTTGCCACGACCATCGTCCACGGCAAGCGTGCCCAGCGGCTTGTCGCAGCGCTCCAGCGCGGAATTGGCATTCACGCTGGTCGCCCCGCCCGCGGCGCCGGTGGCGGCCGTCGGCGCGGTGCCGGTGCTGATGATGCCGCCACCCGGTGCGGCACAGCCGGACAGAACCAGGGATGTGGCCAAGCCGGCCACGCGCAGAGAAGTCTTCTTCGGCATAAGAACGCGTTCCTGTTGACGTAAGCAATAAAAAAGACAGAGCTGGCGGGGCCTAGCGAGGATGCCAGCCGGCAGGGCCCCATACCCAGTAATACGGATAGCTGCCGTACCACGTCATCCAAGACTTGCGATAGGCTTCGCGCACCTGGTACAGGCTCTGTTCGTCTACCTTGGCGGCCTGCGCTTGTGGAATCAGGTCGCGGGCTTCCTTGCTGCCCTGCGCTGCCGCGCGTGTCAGCCACGCCTCTGCTTCCGCAGGGTCCGAGCCCATTTCCTCAAAGCCCATCAGGTAGATGCGCCCAAGCGCCAGCTGGGCCTGCATATGGCCGTTGTCTCCAGCCTGGCGCAACCATTGGAGGGCCTGATAGCTATTGCGCTCCACGCCGTCGCCGCGCAGCAGCCGCAAGCCCAGGTCGTAAGCCGCGTTCGGATCGCGCTGCGCCACCGCTGCCAAAGCCTGCATGCGCTGGTCGGCATCCGCTGATGCATCCTGCGGTGTCGCGGCACGGCGGTCCTGTTCGGCACAGGCGTTCCCGTTGCACAGGCGTACTGTCGGGGATCGGGGTGAGAGCTGGTCTGCTGGTGTTTGCGCGACGCATCCAGCAAGACCAAATATCAACAAGAACGTAACAATCTTCATAAATCGAAAGACTTGATACACCTAAGTCTTCTGCCGCATCTGGATTTTTTTTAAAAAAAAGCGGACCCAGTGTAGAGCTGCAGCACTAATGCCGCACCATGGAAAAAATGCCCATGTCCGCCGGCGCACGGGCATTTGTCTTTGGTCAAAACCGGCGCGCAGCACTGACCGTTGCCTGAAGAAACAGGAAAGCGGAAAGCAGCTTCCGCGACCTTGCCAGCGGCAACGAGGCGGCCGGTATTCAATGAAAATCCCGGCTTCCCACCATCAACCGTCCCAGCATCGGACTCAGGTCCACCAGTTCGTTGGCCACCAGGTGGCGCACGTCGCCCTGGCGCTGCCAGGTGCCGACCACGCCCAGCAGCGTGGCCCCCAGCACCTCCTTGCGCTGGCGCTCGACCAGGTCTGGCCACAGGATCAGGTTGATGCTGCCGGTCTCGTCCTCGATGGTGGCGAAGATGGTGCCGCTGGCGGTGGACGGGCGCTGGCGCACGGTGACGATGCCGCAGGCGCGCACGCGGCGGCCGTTGGCGCAGCGTTCGAGCTGGCTGGCGGTGACAAAGCGCATCGCCGCCAGCTTGTGCCGCAGCAGCGCCAGCGGGTGCGACTTGAGCGACAGGCCCAGGCTGGCATAGTCCGCGGTCACGTCTTCGCCCAGGCGTGGCGGGGGCAGCGCCAGCGCGGCTTCGGCGGGCGGCGCTTCATACAGCAGGTCGCGGTGCGCGGCGTGCGCGGCCGCGGCGCGCGCCTGCCAGCGGGCCTGGCGGCGGTTGCCGGCGAGCGGCGCCAGCGCGTCGGCGGCGGCCAGCACGTCGATGTCGTGGCGATCCAGGCCGGCGCGCAGGGCCAGGTCTTCGACGCTGTCGAAGGCACGCAGCGCACGCGCGGCCTCGATGCGCAGCGCGGCGGCTTCGCGCATGCCCTTGACCCGGCCCAGGCCCAGGCGCACGCGCGGATGCGGCGGCCGATCCTGCCGCATGCGGGCCGCGTTGGCAGCATCGGACTCCGGTGCCGGTTCCAGCGTGCTGTCCCAGCGGCTGATGGTGACATCCACCGGCAGCACCTGCACATCATGGCGGCGCGCATCCTGCACCAGCTGCGAGGGCGAATAGAACCCCATCGGCTGGCTATTCAGCAGCGCGCACAGGAAGGCCGCCGGGTGGTGGCACTTGAGCCACGAACTCACGTACACCAGCTTGGCGAAGCTGGCCGCATGGCTTTCGGGGAAGCCGTACTCGCCAAACCCCTCGATCTGCTTGCATATCGCCAGCGCGAAGGATTCCGGATAGCCCTTGCCGGTGAGCGCGCGCACCAGCGCATCCTGGTACTTGCGCAGGTCGCCGCGCCGCCGCCACGCCGCCATCGAGCGGCGCAGCTGGTCGGCCTGCCCGGGCGAAAAACCCGCCGCGTCGATGGCCAGCTGCATCACCTGCTCCTGGAAGATCGGCACGCCCAGGGTGCGGCCCAGCACTTTCTCGATCACCTGGTTGAAGTAGACCGGTGGCTTGCGCGTGCGGCGGAAGGCCTCGCGCCGCTTCAGGTAGGGATGGACCATGCCGCCCTGGATCGGGCCGGGCCGCACGATGGCCACTTCCACCACCAGGTCGTAGTACTCGCGCGGCTGCAGCCGCGGCAGCATCGATTGCTGCGCGCGCGACTCGATCTGGAACACGCCGATGGTGTCGGCCTTGCAGATCATGTCGTAGGTCGGCTTGTCCTCCTTCGGGATGTCCTCCATGCGCGCCGGCAGCCCAGCGCGCGCCGGATCGATGCTGGGGTTGGGGATCATCTCCAGCGCGCGCCGGATCGCCGACAACATGCCCAGCGCCAGCACGTCGACCTTGAGCAGGCCCAGCGACTCCAGGTCGTCCTTGTCCCACTGGATCACGCTGCGGTCGGCCATGGCCGCGTTCTCGATCGGCACCAGCCGCGACAGCTTGTGCCGCGCAATCACGAAACCGCCCACGTGCTGCGACAGGTGGCGCGGAAAGCCGCGCAGCTGCGCGGTCAGGCTGGCCCACTGCTGCACCGCCGGGGACTCGGGATCGAGCCCGTAGCGGGCGATCTTGTCGACAAAGCCCGGGCCGCCGTCCCACCATGCCTGGCCCTTCACCACCTGCTCGACCACGCTGGCGTCGATGCCCAGCGCGCGCCCCACGTCGCGCAGGGCGCTGCGCGAACGGTAGGTAATCAGCGACGCCGCCAGCGCGGCGCGGTGGCGGCCGTATTTGTCGTAGATGTACTGGATCACCTCTTCGCGCCGCTGGTGCTCGAAATCCACGTCGATATCGGGCGGCTCATCGCGCTCGCGCGACAGGAAGCGGCCGAACAGCAGGTTGGCCTGCTCGGGGCTGACCTCGGTCACATACAGGCAGAAGCACACCAGCGAATTGGCGGCGGAGCCGCGCCCCTGGCACAGGATGCCGCGCGAGCGCGCAAAGCGCACGATGTCGTGCACCGTGAGGAAGAACGGCTCGTAGTGCTTTTCCTCGATCAGTTCGAGCTCTTCTTTCAACTGCGCTTCCCACTCCGGCTTGAGGCCGTTGGGAAAGCGCTCGCCCTTGCCACGCTCGACTTCCTTGCGCAGATAGGAGATCGGGGTCTCGCCGGGCGGCACCAGTTCCTCGGGGTACTCGTAACGCAGCGTGCCCAGCGAGAAATCGCAGGTCTCGGCAATCTTCAGCGTCTGCGCCAGCGCCTCGCGCGGGTACAGGCGCGACAGCACCTGGCGCATGCGCAGGTGCTGCTCGGCATTGGGCGCCAGCGCCATGCCGCATTCGGCCAGCGGCTGGCCCAGCCGGATCGCGGTCAGCACGTCGGACAGCGGCTTGCGCGAGCGCACATGCATGGTGACCGCGCCGGCCGCGGCCAGCGGCACGCCGGTCTGCGCCGATACCGCTTCCAGGCGCGCGCGGTGCAAGGCATCGGCATGGCCCTGCAACTGTTCCAGCGCGATCCAGGCACGTTCGCCGAACACTGCGCGGCACCACTCGGCCTGCTCCAGCAGTTGTTCAGGTTCGGCGCAATAGTCGGGCAGCAGCAGCGCCACGCAGCCGGGCATGCCGCGCAGGTGGGCGACGTCGCCGGCCGGCGCGGCGAGATCTTCCGGATGCAGCCGGTAGCTGCCCTTCTGCGCGCGCCGGCGGCCCAGCGTGATCAGCTCGCTCAGGTTGCCGAAGCCCTCGCGATGCTGCGCGATCAGCACCAGCCGCAGCGGCGCCCGCTCCGGGCCAGCGGCCGGGGTCAGGCTGAAGCGGCTGCCGATCAGCAGCGAGAAGGCATCGGCGGCGCGGGCCAGCGCCTGCAGCCGCCGGTGGCGGCTGGCGTGGAAGCCGGGATCGCCGTCGCCGCTGCCGAAGGCATCGGCGTCGTCGAGCAGCGGTTCATCGATGCCATCATCGACACCATCATCGGCACCCTCATCGACACCATCAGCGCCCCGTGCCGCGCTGCGCGCCACCGCGTCGTGCAGGCGCTTGCGCAGGGTCTCGATGGCATCGTGCGCGCGCGCGGTGCCGGCCACCGAGCATTCATCGGTCAGCGCCAGCCCGCTGTAGCCCAGGCCGAAGGCGCGCTCGATCAGCTCGCCCGGGTGCGAGGCCCCGCTCAGGAAGGTGAAGTTGGAGATGCAGTGCAGCTCCACGTAATCCGGCAACGCCGGCAGCAAACCCGGCAACGAGGCGGACAGCGAGGTGGGCAAAGGCGGCGCGCTCATGCGAACAACCCATGCAGGAACCAGCGGTACTCGCCGCCATCGTCCTGCGCGGCATGGCCCGGACGCTCGCGGAAGATCCAGCAGCGCAGGCCGTCGGCGCGCTCGGCGATAAAGTAGTCGCGCGTGGCCAGGGCCCCGTCCCACCAGCCGGCCTCGATGCGCTCGGGCCGGCTCAGCAGCGCCAGCGGGCCGCCGTGGCAGGGCCGGTGGCGCTGCACCGGCAGCGGCTGCGGCTGCGGCAGCAGCCACAGCGGGCGCTCCGGCTGCGGCGCCGGCAGGCTGGCGGGCTTGCCGCCGGGCTCGTCGACCGGGCTCCAGCGGTTGGCGCGCTCGGGCCGGTGGTCGGCCAGCGGCCGCGGCTGCAGCACGTTGTCGCGGCCCAGCCGCGCCATCAGCGTGTCGAGCAGGCGGCCCAGGTCTTCGGGCGTGCCGCCGGGCTCGGGGAACAGCGCCTCGCTTTGCGGCACGCACGCGGCCATGGCCTCCACGCGCAGCGCCAGGCCGGTCACGGGGGCATGGAAGCTGAGCTTGTCGAGCTTTTCGCGCAGCAGCCGCGACAGGTGCGCGGGATCGCGGCTGGGCTGGGCCAGGCCCAGGGGCACCGGGGTGCATTCGGTCGCCGCGCCGCGCCGGTAGCGCTCATGCTCCAGCACCAGCACGCAGCGCGTGACGCCGGCCTGCTGCACCGCCAGCCAGCCCGCCAGCGCCAGCAGCAGCCGCTGCGCGCCGGCCAGCACGGCTTCGGCGGATTCGATCCGGCCCGGCAGGTCCATGCGCTGCGCAAACGCGGGCGGCGCCACAAACCAGACGAAGCGCGCCGGCGCCTCGCCATAGGCCTGGTCCAGCCGCGCCAGCAGCGCCGGGCCCAGCCGGCGCGTCAGGCCCGCGCGCGGCAGGCGCCGCACCTCGCCCAGCGTGCGGCAGCCGATGCCGTCCAGCCAGGCCGGATCGGCCAGCGTGTGCAGCGCCTCCACCGGCAGGCGGTCGAGCAGCCGGTGCAGGCGCGCCATGCCCACCGCCCGGCGGCCGGGCCGCACCACGCCGCGCCGCGTGCGCCGCAGCGGCTGGCGCGCCAGCCATGCGGCACCGTGCGCGGTCGGGCCGCAACCCACCTGGGCCACGGTGCCCAGCTGGCGCACGCAGGCACGCACCGCGCGGCACAGCGCGCGATGGCCGCCGAACAGGCGCAGGCTGGCGCTGACATCGAGCATCAGCGTGGCCGACTCCGGCTCCTCGTCGACGGTCACGCCCGGCGTGAAACGCAGCAGCGCCAGCGCCGCCGCTTCCATCAGCGCGGCTTCGGCGGCCGGGTCGCGCTCCAGCTGCACGATATCGGCCGACAGGGCCTGCACGCCGCCGCGGCGCATGCCATAGCGCACGCCCAGCTGCATGGCCGGGCCATTGGCCAGCACCACCTGCTCGCGCGCCATCACCGCCACCGGCAGCGCATGGTGCAGGGTGGCGGCGGACACGCTCGCGGCGGGCGCCGGCTCAGGCCAGTTGGGCTGCAGGGCGTCCAGGGGCAGGCGCGGCAGGTGCACCGCGATCCAGTACGGCATCGGAAGAAAGCTGAGAAGACTGCGCCAGCGGTTCGGGCCCGGGCGGCGCCCCCGCAGTTGCCCCTGCCGGGGCCGGCCAGGCGGCCGCGCGCGTGGCCGCCGCCATGCCGTCCAGGCGCAGCAGCAACGGCGTGTCCCGCACCGGCCCGCGGCGCTTGTGGAAGGTGATCGACAGCATGTTGCCGGGCAGCGGCGCCAGCAGCAGCCGCAGCACCGCGGGCGACGACTCGCGCAGCGCCGCGGCAGGGCGCAGTGCCCATGCCACCGCGTCGCCGGCCTGCGCCAGCACCTGCAGCCGCCGCAGCGCCTCGGGACGCGCCGCGGGCAGCCACACCAGCACGCCGCCAAAGGCCTGGCTGCGCAGCACCTGTTCGGCGGCCCACAGCATGTCGGCCTGCTGCGCGGCCCTGGCCGCTTCGGCCGGAGCACGCACCCAGTAGCACTGCCGCGCCGGCAGCCCGGCCGCGGCCAGCCCCATCGCATTGGGCAGGTAAGGCGGCGCCACCAGGGCAATGCGCCGCCCTGCCCCGGCCAGGGTGCGCAGGGCCGGCAGCAGCAGGCGCATTTCCCCCGCGCCGCCCTGCGTGGTCAGCAGTTCGGTCAGGCCGCCGGCCGGCCAGCCGCCGCCGGGCAATTCCGCCGACAACGCGTCATACCCGGTCGGGCACACCGCGGCCCCGCCGGCGCGGCCCAGCTGGCCGGCCCGCCACAACCCGGGATAGCGCTGCTCAAGCGCCGACAGCGCCTGCTGGCGCTCGGCCGCGGCAGGCCAGGCAGGCCCTGAGGCCGCCGGCGCAGGGAAAAGCAGACCCTCCGCCGCCCTTGGCGAGGGTGCGTGCAATGGGGCAGTCATGTGAAGTTAGCGTCGCTCGCCGGCAGGGCGAGGATTTAGGATATTTACGATAACTGTATATTTATACAGTATCGGTGACAAGGCAAGGGGGTAACGCACGGAGGTGGAGGCAGCGGCACTGCGCAGCGTCTCGACGACGCGCCGGCCCTCTCGCGCACGCAGGCCTTTGGCCACGGAGGCTGCCATGCACTATCATTCCATAGAATGATTCCTTGAAAAAAAAGCTTCTATCGAATGATAATCACGAAGCCCGCCAAGGAAGGTATCATTCCAAAGCATGATTTTTCCCATTGACTAATGCCATGTCATTAATCTCCCAATGCCGCCAGTTGCGGGAAGTCCGGGGCAAGAGCCTTGGCGAACTCGGCCGGATCCTCGGCATGGCGGCGCAAAACCTGTCGGCCATCCTGCTCGGCAAGAAGGACAGCCGCGCTTCCACACTGGACGCGCTGGCCGCCGCGCTCGACGCGCAGTGGGTCCTGGTGCCCAACGAACGCCTCGCCGAAGTCCGCCAGGTGCTGGAGGGCAAGGGCAGCGGCCCCGACCGCGGCGCCCGCGCCGCGCTCGACATCTTCCTGGATCAGGAATGAGCTACGCCCTGCATCCCCGTTTCCTGGAGGTTCGGCTATATGACCGGCTGTGCGGCTACCTGTGCGAGGCCGGCGGCAATGTCCGCTTCGTGCCCGCCGATGAATTCCGCGGCGACACCGACCGCCCCACGCTGAGCCTGTCGATCACCGTGCCGACCGAAGCCGGCCGCCGCGCCACCGCCGAGGTGCTGGACAACCCCTTCCATCCCGCGGTCTACAACACCGGCCATGAACTGCCGCCCTACTTTGCCGGGCTGCTGCCCGAAGGCGAGTTGCGCAAGCGGCTGGAAGCCACCCGCAGCCACCCCGAAGACAAGGACGACTTCGGCATCCTGGCTTCGGCCGGCAACGACCTGCCCGGAGCCGTGGTGGTGCGGCCGGCGGACATCGGCGCCCTGCCCGCCTATGCCCGCGCCTATGGCGTGACCGGCGGCGCCGACAACCTGGAGATCGCCGTGGTCGAGGGCGCCACGCAGGGGGCCGCGTCGGTGTCCGGGGTGCAGAACAAGCTGGCCCTGTCGACGGTGCAGGACGGCAAGCGCTACACGCTGCCGAGCCACGGCAAGCTGTCCGACATCATCGCCAAGCTGCCGGCCAGGAACGACGACGCGCAGGTGTTCAACGAATCGGTCTCGATGCAGCTCGCCGCCGCCGCCGGCGTGCATGTCGCGGCCACGCGCGTGCTGCCCATGTCGACCATCGCGGTGGAAGGACTGGCCGAGGCCCTGGGCGAGGACCTGCACTACCTTGCCGTCGACCGCTTCGACCGCACCCCGTCCGGGCGCGTCCATGCCGAGGACGGCTGCCAGATGCTGGGCCGGATGCCGGCCCGCAAGTACGCCAGCATCGACGGCTACGTGCAGCTGGTTGCCACGCTGTACCGCCTGAGCCCGGGCGGGGTCGAGCATGTGCGGCAGTTCTTCCTGCGCCAGGCGGTCAATACGCTGATCGGCAACAGCGACGCGCACCTGAAGAACTTCTCGGTGATCTACCCCAACGGCGTGCTGCCGGTGCTGTCGCCGGCGTACGACATCGTCTGCGTGGCGGCGCTGCCCGGCTTCGCCTCGTACGGCCAGAACGTCGCCATCGACCGGCTGCAGCGCGAGGAAACCCTGGCCATGTACGAGGCGATCGCCGAGCAAGCCGGCGTGCCGCGCCGCATCGCCACCGCCGCGGTCAGGGAAGCGGCGGCGCTGGCGCATGCCCGCTGGCCGCGCCTGCTGGACGAGCTCGACGCACCGCCGGCCATCCGCGAGGTCGTCACCGGGCGCCTGGCGACGCTGCCGCTGGCGCGCGCCGCGCGCTCCGGCCGGTGATTGCCCGCGCCGCGTAGCGGCACCTGAAGCATCGCCATCGCGGATAATGCGCCATTCACCCACCGACCTCGCCCCATGTCCGCCAGCAGCCCCAGCCCCCGACGCCTCGACTGGACCACCCTGTTCCTGCTGACCTTTCCCCCGCTGAGCTGGGCCGGCAACGCCATCGTGGGCCGGCTTGCCGCCGGCACGGTGCCGCCGGTCACGCTGAACTGGGCGCGCTGGGTGCTGGCCGGGATGCTGCTGGCACCGTTTGCGTGGCGCGGCGTGGTCGAGCACCGCGCGGTGCTGCGCCGGCACGCGGGCGTGATCACCGCCATGGGCATCCTGTCGATTGCCAGCTATAACGCGCTGCAGTACCTGGCGCTGACCAGCTCGACGCCGATCAACGTGACGCTGATCGGCGCGTCCACGCCGCTGTTTCTGATCGTGATCGGCGCGCTGTGCTTCGGCGAACGGGTCCGGCCCTGGCATGTCGCCGGCGCGCTGCTGTGCATGGTCGGCGTGACCTTCGTGCTGGTGCGCGGCGAACTGGCGCGGCTGGCGCAACTGGACCTGGTGCCGGGCGACCTGTACATGCTGGCGGCCACCATCGCGTGGAGCGCCTACACCTGGCTGCTGCGCAAGCAGCGTCCCGCGCTGCCCCTGCCGGTGCTGCTGTTCGCGCAGATCGTCACCGGCGTGCTGGCCAGCGCGCCGGTGACGGCATGGGAGCTGCTGACGCTGGAGCAGCCGCTGCAATGGAACGGCAAGGTCGCGGGCATCCTGCTCTATGTCGCGACCATCCCGTCGCTGCTGGCCTACTTTGCCTGGGACCGCGCCATCGCGCGCGCGGGCGCGCAGCTGCCGGTGTTCTTCATCACGCTGACGCCGGTCTTCGCCGCGCTGCTGTCGACGGTGCTGCTGGGCGACTGGCCGCGCTGGTACCACGGCGTCGGCCTGGCCGCGATCGCGGCCGGGATCTGGCTGGCGCAGCGGCGCTGACGGCGGCCGGCCCCATCAGCGGGCCATGACCTTGTCCGGCGTCATCGGCGTGCTGCGCAGCCGCCTGCCGGTGGCGTGATAGATCGCATTGCTGATCGCGCCAGCGACCCCCACCAGCCCGATTTCGCCCACACCCTTGGCGCCCAGGCTGCTGACCACCCGGTCGTCCTCGTCGACGAAGATCACGTCCAGGTCCTGGATATCGGCGTGCGAGGCGATGTGGTACTCCGCAATATTGCGGTTCATGAAGCGGCCGAGCGCATGGTCGCTGTGCGTTTCCTCGTGCAGGGCCTGGCCGATGCCCCACACCATGCCGCCCAGGATCTGGCTGCGCGCGGTCTTCGGGTTGATGATGCGGCCCGCCGCCACCGCGCTGACCACGCGCGTCACGCGCACGGTGCCCAGCGCCTCGTCGACGCGCACCTCGCAGAACACCGCCGAGTGCGCGGCGCGCGTGTATTGCTTCTGCTTGAACAGGTTGGGCAATTGCAGGAACGATGCCTCGATCTGCTCGCGCCGGGCCGCTGCCAGGATGCCGGTCAGCGGCAACGACACGCCGGGGCTGGGGCGCAGGCTGACCCGGCCGTGCTCGAACACCAGGTCCTCGTAGCGCGCCCGCTCGAAGCCGGCACCCTGCATGCGCCGCGCCATGTGCCACAGCATCCGGCGCAGCTTGTCGCACACGCCGTCGACCGCCGTGCCGACCGTGGCCACATGCGCCGAGCCGCCTTCGACGGGCGCCACCGGCAGGTCCGAATCGCCCAGCACGAACGTCACCTGCTCCAGCGGCAGGCCCAGCGACGCGGCGGCGATCTGGCTCATCACCGTCAGCGTGCCGGTGCCGATATCGGTGGCGGCGCTGGCTACCTCGAGCCGGCCGTCGGCGCGGAATACCGCGCGGGCGCGGCTGAACATCTGCAGCGCGTCCCAGGTGCCGCTGGCCATGCCCCAGCCGATCAGCTCGTGGCCATCGCGCATCGAACGCGGCTGCGGCGGCCGGCCGGCCCAGCCGAACCGTTGCGCGCCCTGCGCGTAGCATTCCCGCAGTGCCTTGCTCGAGAACGGCAGGCCGCTGGCGCCGTCGCGCTCGGCGTAGTTCTTGAGCCGCAGCGCCAGCGGGTCCATCCCCACCGCATAGGACAACTCATCCATCGCCACCTCGATCGCATGCACGCCGTGCGCGGCGCCCGGCGCGCGCATGTCGGCCGGCGTGGGCTGGTCGAGGTCGACCACCTTGTAGTCCTGCCGGCTGTTCTCCGACGCATAGAGCTGCGTGGACCAGTTGACCACCACTTCGACGTAGTGTTCCATGCGCGAGGTCTCGGCCACGGCTTCATGGATCAGGCTCACCAGCCTGCCATCGGCGTCGGCACCCAGCCGCACGCGTTGCCAGGTCTCGGGCCGGTGGCAGAACGTGAACATCTGCGGCCGCGTCAGCACCACGCGCACCGAGCGCTCCAGCGCCAGCGCTGCCATCACCGCGAGGATCAGCTGGTACTGCGGCCGCAGCCCCGAGCCGAAGGCGCCGCCCACGTATTCATTGCGTACCGTGACCTTGCGCTTGGGCAGCCCGAACACCCGCGACACCATCCAGCGCGAATTCTGCGAGCCCTGGGTCTTGTCGTAGATGGTCAGGTGGCCGTCGCCGCCGCGGATCACCGTCGTGGCGTGCATCTCCATCGGGTTGTGGTGTTCCACGCCGCTGTAGAACTCCGCGTCGACCTGAAAAGGCGCGCGCGCGAAGGCGGCGTCGGCGTCGCCGCGCGCCCTGGGCGGGCCGGAATAGCCAGCCTTGAAGCGCATCGGCTTGCCGGCGCGGCCCAGGTGGTCCAGCAGGCTGGTCTCGTGCTGCCACGCCTGGTAGCGCACGCGCACCAGCGTGGCGGCATGGCGCGCCGCCTCGAAGGTCTCGGCCACCACCAGCGCGACCGGCTGGCCGCTATACCAGATGCGCGCGTCGTGCAGCGGCTTGAACGGCGAACCGGCGGGCGCGACCATGTCCTTGTAGAACAGGTCGAGCGAACGCACGCGCGGGCGGCGCTCATGCGTCAGCACCTCGAGCACGCCCGGCACCGCCAGCGCCGCGCTGCAATCGATCGACACGATGCGGCCGCGCGCGATGGTGCTGTTCACCACCACTCCGTGCGCGAGGTCGAAGGCCGGATGCTCGGCGGCATAGCGCGCCGTGCCGGTGACCTTGGCCACGCCATCGAGGCGCGGGACCGGCGTGCCGATGCCGACCGGACCCGTGCCGGGCCGCGCGCGCGGCGTACATTGCGGGATCGGATCGCTCATGGCTGCTCCTCCTCGCTGAAGGCGTCTTCGCCGGTATTGCTCAGCAAGCCGGCGACCGCCATTTCCAGCGCGCGCACGATCGCGCGCTCGGCCAGCGCAAGCTTGAAGCTGTTGCCGGGCAGGCTCTCGGGCACGGCCGGGCCGCCCCAGGCGCGCGCATCGCGCAGCAGGAAGCGGGCCACGGAGGCAAAGTGCTCGGCCGTGGCGGGCCGTCCCTGCAGGTGCGCCTCGGCCTCGGTATCGCGCCACGGCTTGTGCGCCACGCCGCCCAGCGCCAGCCGCGCGGCGCGCACGGTGCCATCGTCGGCCAGGTCCAGCGCGGCGGCCACCGACACCAGCGCGAACGCAAACGACGCGCGCTCGCGGATCTTCAGGTAACAGGCATGGCGCGCAAACTCGGCGGCGGGCGGCAGCACGATGTGGGTAATCAGTTCATCAGGGCGCAGCGTGGTGTCGATGTGCGGCCTATCCTCCGGCAGGCGATGGAATTCATGAAACGGAATCTCGCGGCGGCCGCTGGCCGATGCCACGTGCACCACCGCGTCCAGCGCCGCCAGCGCCACGCACATATCCGATGGGTGAGTAGCAACGCAATGCTCGCTCGCGCCGAGGATGGCATGCTGGCGCGCCAGCCCGGTCGCCGCCGGGCAGCCGCTGCCGGGCTCGCGCTTGTTGCAGGGCACGCCCGGATCGTAGAAGTAATAGCAGCGCGTGCGCTGCAGCAGGTTGCCGCCGTTGGTCGCCATATTGCGGATCTGCGCCGAGGCCCCGGCCAGAATCGCCGCGCGCAGCAGCGGATACTGCGCGCGCACCAGCGGGTGCTGCGCGGTATCGGCGTTGCTGGCCAGCGCACCGAGCCTGAGCCCGCCATCCGCCGTGGCCTCGATCATCCGCAGCGGCAGTTGCCTGACATCGACCAGCGCGGCCGGATGCATCATGCCGCCTTTCACCAGGTCGATCAGGTTGGTGCCGGAAGCCAGGAAGTGCGGCGCGTGGTCGTCGCCAAGGCTTTGCACGCCGGCGTCCCGCTGCGCTGCGGCGATCGACTGCAGCGCCGCTTCCAGCGTGGCCGCGCGCTCATACCGGAACGGGTTCATGATGGGTCCTGGCCGCGGTCCGCCAGCCCGGCGACTTCGGCGATCGCCTCGACGATCTGCGCATACGCGCCGCAGCGGCACAGATTGCCGCTCATGCGCTCGCGGATCTCCTGCCGGCTTGCCGGCGGATGCTCGTTCAGCAGGCCCACGGCCGAGCACAGCTGTCCCGGCGTGCAATAGCCGCACTGGAACGCGTCGTGGTCGATAAAGGCCTGCTGCAGCGGATGCAGCGCGCCCGTGTCGCGATCGGCCAGCCCCTCCACGGTGGTGATGTCGGCGCCGTCATAGGACACGGCCAGGCACAGGCACGACTTGATGCGCCTGCCGCCGACCAGCACCGTGCAGGCGCCGCATTGGCCGTGGTCGCAGCCCTTCTTGGTGCCGGTGAGTTGCAGTTGCTCGCGCAGCAGGTCAAGCAGGATTACCCACGGGGCCAGCAGCAGCTCGTGGGTGATGCCGTTGATGTGCAGCGTGGTAGGGATCTGTTGCAGTGCGCCGGCCTCGGATGCCGGCGGAGCAAGCGGGTCTTCCAGTGCCATGGGCGCCTCCGCCGGGTCATGTTCCTGGGGAATGGAACAAAGGCAGCAAGCGTCATGCCATCAGGCTTCCCCGGCTTCAGCACGTTGCATCCGGCGAGCGGTGCGTGCCGCCGCGCCGGCCGGCTTTGCATATATTGCCGCCGGGGCCATGCACGAATTACCGCAGTGTCGTGGGCTTACCCTGTGGCCTTGCCCTGGCTGGCGCGCCTGAACTGCGTTGGCGCGTGCCCGGTCCAGCGCTGGAAGGCGCGGCGAAAGGCTTCCTCGCTGGCAAAGCCAAGCTGCTCGGCGATCCTGCCGACGCTCCAGCGGGTGGTCCGCAAGCATTGCTCGGCGTATTCCTGCAGGCTGTGCTCGCGCAATTGCCGATAGCTGGTGCCGTCCGCCGCGAGCCGGCGGCGCAGCGTCGGTTCGCTGGCATCGAAGCGCACTGCCAGCTCGGCCAGCGTCGGCAGCCGCACGCCATGCACCAGCGCCGCGTGCAGCGTGCCGCGCACTTGCTGGCTCAGCGACACCACTTCGACCGGCGCCCCGACCAGCCGGTAAGGCAGGTCCTTCAGGAAAGCCTGAAGCTCCGCCGCCTGGCGCACCACCGGACGGTCGAGCAAGGCCTGGTCGAACTCGAAGCCGTAGGCCGGGTTGCCTGACGTCACCGGCGCATGGAACAGGCCGAGGAACGGCAAGGCGTCCTCGCGCCGCGGATGCGCCAGGCTGACACGGGTCGGGCGTATCGGCTGGCCCACCAGCCAGCCGAACAGCAGCAGATAAAAGAAGAGTCCCGTCAGGTCGACCAGGCAGGCCGCCGAGGATTTCACCCGTCGCAGCGAATCCATCTGAAAAACCGCCTGGCCCGCGCGCTCGCCCAGGCTCAGCGCGCCGGCGCGCGGATACAGCATCGCGCAGAAATCGGCCGCGCAGTGGATCGCCTCGCGCAGCGTCTGGCAGCTCAACGCGCAGCGGCACAGCAAATCCACTTCCTGCTTGCACATGGGCGGATGGCCGTCGCCTTTGGCGACCAGCGCTTCCAGCCGCTCGATCGCGGCGCGATAGAGCGCGGTGAACTGTGCGGGCCGCGGCGGTTCTGTGCCGGCGGCCGGTACCTCGACGCCCTGCCGTTTCAGCTCATCCAGCAAGCGCTGCACCATGCCGTGCGGAACAGGGACGGGATTCCCCGGGATGTGGGCGTTCATGGGCGCTGGTCGTGATTGCTTCGGTAGCGGTGATTGATCGTCCGGGTAGGGGTGCGTGGCCAACGGGCCTTCCATAATCGTCCCGGCGGCCATGGAGGTTGCCATGCGCGCAGCGCCATGCCTATACGGGACAACCCATGAGAGGACGCCACACCGCCATGATCCACGTACTCGATGAAATCGTGCTCGCACCGGGCCACCTGCCCGCGGTGCTTGACCTGCTGGAATCCCGCTACCTGCCTGGCAGCGCCGCCAGGGGCCTGACGCTGCTGCATCGCTGGATCTCGCCACCCGTGGCGCTGCAAGATGCGCCCAATACGCTGTGGCTGCTGTGGCAAGTGCCGGATGCGCCAGCCTATTACGCCATGCGCGCCGGCATTGACGGTCCCGCCCTTGCCTTCTGGTCGACGGTCGGCTCCCTGTGCCAATCCCGCCGCCGCCACGTGATGGCCGCAGCGGCACCCGTGCTGCCGCAGCCGAAGGAGCATTGCGATGCGCCTTGAGACTGCGCAACTGCGCTTGCACACCGGCATTGGCGACCGGATGCCCGACCCGGGACCAGCCCTGCTCGACCGTGTTGAAAAGCTGCCGGGCCTGCACCGGGTGGCGCTCGGCCGCAACCTGACGGGAAGCTGGGGCGCCGGCGACTACACGCTCGACCTGCAATTCAACACCGACTCGTCCGGCGCGCAGGCCGATGCGGCCGGCCTCGCCGCGGCGCTGGACGGCATCGCAACGGTCGATCACGTCGCCTATCGCGCGATCGCGGGCGGCATGCGTGCTCCGCAACTGCGCGACGGCGTCTGGCGCACGCTGATGTTCCGGGTCCGCCCTGACGCGCCGCCCTGGCAGGTACACGCGCTGGAGCACGAGCTGCTGCGGATGCCTGCGTACATGTCCGGCATCCGCAACTGGCGGCTGGCCCGCGTGGTGTCGCCGGGCACATGGACCCATGTCTGGCAGCAGGAATTCGCCGGCACTGACGATCTGCTGGGCGAATACCTGATGCACCCGTTCCATTGGGGACGGGTCGACCGCTGGTTCGACCCGGAGTTTCCGGAATGGACGGTCGAGGCGATCTCCCATGCCTTCTGCCCGCTCGCGACCAGCCTGATTGCCAGCCACAACCCTGACGAGGAAACCGCACCATGACCGCACACGGAAAACTGACAGGAAAGATCGCACTGGTGACCGGCGCCAGCCGCGGCATCGGCCGCGCCATTGCGCAGCGCTTCGCGGCGGAAGGCGCGCTGGTGGTGGCCAGCGCACGGCGCATCGGCAGCTCCGCGGAAGATCCTGGTACGCTGGCCGAGACCGTTGCGATGATCAGGCAGCAAGGCGGCCGCGCCATGGCGCTGGCGGCGGACCTGGAGGATCCCGCGCAGCGCGACCATCTTGTGTCGCGGGCCGCCGAGGCCGCGGGTGGCCTGGACATCCTGGTCAACAATGCCGGCCTGGCCGAATACAGCCCCATCGAGGCGATGCCGCTAGGCACCTTCGAGCGGACGGTGGACCACTACCTGCGCATCCCGTTCGTGCTGAGCCGCGCCGCGATACCGCTGCTGCGCGCGCGCGGCGCGGGCTGGATCCTGAACCTGGGCTCGGTCACGGCGCTGTCGCCGGCGCGTCCCTACCAGGACTTTGACCGCGCCGGCGGCGTCAGCGCCTACGCTGCCGTCAAGGCGGCCATCAACCGGTTCACCGAAGGCCTGGCCGCGGAACTGGAGGCCGACGGTATCGCCGTCAACTCCGTGGCGCCAAGCACCGCGATCCGCACGCCGGGCAGCGAGCGCTATATCCCGGACGGCTATCCCACCGAGCCCGTGGAATACCTGGTGGAAACCGCGCTGGCGCTATGCAGCGTGCCGGCTCGACGGCACACCGGCCAGATTGCGCATAGCCTGCACTTCCCGCTTGCGCAGGGACTACAGGTCCGCACGCTCGACGGCAAAGGCGAGCTGCCGCCGCCCGTGATCCCGGCCTGGGCGCATCCGGCGCTGGGCCAGCCCGAACTGTCGGCGAGGTAAGCGTCATGGAACAGAAGATGCGCGCGGTCCTGATCGATCGTCACGGCGGGTCCGATGTGATCCGGCTTGGCGAGGTCGCAAGGCCGGAGCCGGCCGCCGGCGAAGTACTGATCCGCGTCGCCTGCGCCGGCGTGAATCCCGCGGACTGGAAGTGCCGCGAGGGTTTTCTGAGCGCCTTCATGCAGGCCAGCTTTCCCTTCGTGCTCGGCTTCGATGCCAGCGGCGTGGTGGCCGCGGTCGGCGCCGGCGTCACGGGCTTCGTGCGCGGACAGCGCGTGTTCGCGCAAACCGGGGTCGGCGCCGGCCGATGGGGATCGTACGCGGAATACGTTGCCGTCGGCCAGGATTGCGTGGTGCCGATTCCCGACAACGTGGGATTCGCCGAAGCCGCGGCGGTGCCGACGCCGGCGCTGGCGGCCTGGACCGGACTGTTCGACGACGGCGGACTGCGCCCGGGCCAGACCGTGCTGGTGCACGGCGGCGCGGGAGCGGTCGGCACCTTCGCCGTGCAACTGGCGAGGGCCGCCGGCGCCACCGTCGCCGCCACCTGCAGCGCGGCCCGCCGCGACGCGCTGCTGGCGCTCGGCTGCGACCTGGCCATCGACTACCGCGCAAGCGATATCGGTAGCGCGGTACGGGCCTGGGCGCCGGCCGGCGTCGACCTGGTCCTCGACACGGTGGGATGCGGCACCCTGCCGATGGGGCTGGACCTGCTGCGGCCCGGTGGCATCCTCGTCGCCATCCTGACGCTGGTCAGCGGCGACCACGGCCCCGATCCCGCCGAGGCCGCGCGCCGCGGCGTGCGCAGCGCGGTGGCGTTCAGCAAGATGCCAAGCGGCGCGCGCCTGGGCGAAATCGCCGCGCTGCTGCACAGCGGGCGTTTGCGGCCACCGCGCATCCAATGCCTGCCGCTGGAACAGGCCGGCCACGCGCTCGAGCTGGTCCGGTCAGCCAAGGCGGCGAGCAAACTGGTGCTGCAGGTCGCCGGGCCGCCAAACGCGTAAAGGTCGCGTGCGGGCCGCGTAGCCGCCTGGCCGCTTATCCGGTCCGCGCGGGCCTGCGTGCCCGGATCGCCTCCTCGAGCATGTCGAGCCGGTCCTGCCCCCAGAACGATTCGCCTTCGAACACATAGGCGGGCGATCCGAACACGCCTGCGCCGACGGCCTCGTCGGTGTAGCGCCGGTAGCGCATCCCGGTTTCCCTGGCGCGCGCCAGCTCCATGACGCCGCTGCCATCCAGGCCGAGGCGTGCAAGGATGGCTTGCAGCGTCGGCTCGGCAGAGATGTCCAGGTCCTCGCACCATTCGGCGCGCAGAATTGCCTTGTACAGCGCAAGCACGGGCAAGCCCAGCTCATCGGCAGCGATCACGATACGAGAGGCGAGCTCCGCGTCCGGACACATATACCTGGGCGTGGGGTTCACGTGGAGCCCCAGCTTCCTGCACCATCGTTCCAGCTCGACAACCCGATAGCGCTGCCGCTGCGCTGAACGCTGCCCCAGCAGCACCCCTCCCGTGCGCGCATACACCTCGGGAAGATCGACCGGCTTGTGCCGGATTTCCACCCCCGTGCGGCGTGCCAGGGCATCCAGCCTGTCGGCGCCCAGGTACGCCCAGTCGGAATTGAGCCAGAAGTAGTAGTCGATATGCGCGCCGGCGTTCATACCCGCTCCCCCTTTGCCAGCGGGACCGCGTGCCGGGCCCCGTTCACGTCGCGCATCAGTGCCGTACTGACAAAGGCGATCACGCTGAGCGCGCCCAGGTACCAGACGATGTATGAGGGGTCGCCGCCGCCGTGATTCAACAGCGACGTGGCCACGATGGGCGCCAGGCCCCCGCCGATCGCACCGGACACCTGCACCGCGATCGAGATGCCGCTATAGCGGACCTCGGGCGGAAACTGGGCGGAGAACAGGCTGCCTTCAGGCCCGTACAGGCAGGCGTAGACGAGACCGATCGCAATCGCCATGGCCATCGTGACATTGCCCGCATCGAGCGTTTGCAGCAGCGCGAAGAACTGCGGCGCAAAGACCAGGATCCCCGCGGTACCGGCCATGAATACCCACTTGAAGCTGAAGCGGTCACCCAGGATGCCGAACAGCGGCATGGTGAACATCGCGACCGCGGCGCCCCACACCGTGGCATCGAGCATCACGGTCTTGGCTATGCCCAGCGTGCCCGTGGCGTAGGCCAGGGCAAAGGTCACCACGGTGTAGAACCACGTGACTTCCGCCAGCCGGCCACCGACCACGGTCAGGACCTGGCGCGGATAGCGGCGCAACACCACCAGGGCCGGCATCTCGACCTTGTCGCCAGACTTTTTCATCTGCTCGAAGTCCGGGGATTCGCTCACCTTCGCCCGAATGAACCAGCCTACCGCCAGCAGCACCACGCTCGCCAGGAACGGCACGCGCCATCCCCACGTCAGCATGTCCTGCTCCGGCAGGGTCGCGACCATGCTCATCGCCAGCGAGGACAGGATCAGGCCCGGTGCCACCCCCGCCTGCGGCAGGCTGCCAAAGAAGCCCTTCTTGCCTTCGGGTGCGTGCTCGACAGCCATCAGCACCGCGCCGCCCCACTCGCCCCCGACGGCAACGCCCTGCAGGAAACGCAGCAGCACGAGCGCCACGGCGGCCCAGTAGCCGATGCTGTCATAGGACGGGATCAGGCCGATGAGGATGGTCGGGATGCCCATCATGAACAGCGTGATCAGCAGCATGGACTTGCGTCCGACCCGGTCGCCGAAATGGCCAAAGACGATGCCACCCAGCGGGCGCGCGAAGAAGCCGACCGAGTAGGTGGCGAAGGCCGCCAGGGTCCCGGTCAGCGGATCGAACGAGGGAAAGAAAATCTTGTTGAAGATCAGCGCCGCGGCGGTGCCGTAAAGGAAGAAGTCATACCATTCGATCGTCGTGCCCATCATGCTGGCCAGGCCGGCCGTGATGTAGTGGCGGCGCGAGCGCGTGCCTTGTTGCGGGGTCATCGTCTTGTCTCCTTGTCTGTCTGATGCGTGCTGCCAGCGCGTCACGGTTTGCGGTACGGCGCGATGCCGTGCGTCTGGCGGGCCCAGTACGCGAACGTGGAGTTGACGATGGACGGCTTCAGCAGGTAGTCGTGAGCCTCCCTGGCCAGGTCGTCATCGACCGGCGTGAGCGGGCCGAATGCCTGGGCGCGGATCTGCATGCGGGCAGCGCGCTCGAGATAGACCGACAGGTAGGTCGCCTCTTCACACGTCCTGCCCGCGGTCAGATAGCCGTGGTGCGCGAGGATGATCGCGCGCTTGTCGCCCAGCGCTTCCGAGATGATCACGCCCTCCTGGTCTGCAATCGGCACCCCCGGCCAGTCGCCGAGGAACGCGCAGTCGTTGTGCAGGGGGGTCATGTCCATCTGCGCGATCACCAGAGGCTGGCGCGCGGCAGCGAGGGCGCTCGCCCACGGCGAATGGGTATGGATGAT
Organism: Cupriavidus alkaliphilus; assembly: GCF_900094595.1. GTDB lineage: Bacteria > Pseudomonadota > Gammaproteobacteria > Burkholderiales > Burkholderiaceae > Cupriavidus > Cupriavidus alkaliphilus. Next base: position 234,089 of record NZ_FMAD01000006.1, read on the forward strand.
GGCGTTGACGTCGGGCCGGGCGTCGTAGACCCACAGGTGGAAACGCGTCGCCGGGTTGGCCATGCCGCCGCCGCTGAGCGTGTTGAGATCGCGGTCGACCTCGATAAAGTCCGCCGGCGTCGCTTCGTCGAAGCCGAGCCCGAAACGCAGCGTCCAGTAAGCGCCCGGACGTTCGGAACGGACACTGATCTGGCCCGCCAGGCCGGCCTCCTGCTCCGTCATGGCCAGGATCCGGCAGGCATAGGCCATGGTTTCCTGCATGGTGCGCGACTGGCTCGGCAGATGCTTCGCCATGTCGCTGGACGCGCGCTGGTCGAAATACGACTTGTCTCTCAGGGGGGCGTTCATACTGGTTTTCTCCGGGTTTTCCCTGCGACGAGAGGTCGAAAGGATCGGGATCCAGTATGGGATTGGGGGTTCGGGCGAGCTACGGAGCCGGCTTCATAGCAGCTATGTCATGGCTTCACGTGTCCAGCGCCTTGGCAACCTGGAGCGCACAGGACAGCAAGGCCGCGGCCAGCGGAAAGGGCTGGCGCTCGGGATGCGCCACCGCCACCATGCGCCGTTTCAACAGCGGTGCATGGATCTTCACCTTGCACAGGCCATACTCGGCCAGCAGCTTGTCTGGCAGGCGGCTCGGCAGGATGCATGACCCTACCCCGGCGGAAACCAGCTTGAGCATGGCATCCACCGTTTCCGCCTCCGCCACATAAGCGCCCTTCAGGCCGGCGCTATCGAGCATCCGTCGCAGCGCATAGCCATGCGGGAAGGTAACCAGGCGGAGGTCGCGGCCGCGCAGGTCGACGCCGGGATCGTCAGCAGCCGGGGCAATGCTGCCCTGCTCCACCAGGCACATCGTATCGTCGAAGAGCGGATAAACCGCCAGCGCGGCGGTGTCCACCGCGGTATCGTAGGCCACGCCCAGATCCGCCTTGCCGCTTTCCACCAGGGCCACGACCTCCGGCGAGCTGCGTCCCATCATCGACAGGTTGACCCCGGGATGCGCACTGACGAAACTCGCCACCACATCGCCGATAAAGTAGTAGCTGACGGTGTGGACCAGGGCCAGCCTTACCGTTCCTTCGGTACTGCCATGCGCGTCGCGTATCATGTCAACGGCGTGATCGATGGCGCGATAGGGCGCTTCGATCGCTTCCTGCAGCTTTTGCCCCGCTTCCGTCAGGGCAACGCCACGCCCCGTTCGCGTAAACAAGGCCTTGCCAAGGTGGGCTTCGAGCGCGGCCAGTTGCTTGCTGACGCCGGATTGGGTCTGGTTCAGGTCATCCGCAGCCTTGGACAGCGATTTCAGCGAGGCGATACGCAGAAAGCTTCGCAGCAGGCGGTCTGGCGTTTCCATGTCGGGGGCAGGTAGTTTTGCCGCCATTCTGCATGGCGCGTGGCCCTGGCCGCAACCACGCCGCGGCGCCGGTGCGGCACCCATGCAGGATTTCCTGCCCCCTTGATACCTCACGTCGCGGCGGGATCACCGCGGGCGCTGCCGCGTCAGGCCGCATCCCGCCGCGCCGCCCCCCGATACTGCGCCAGCAGTGCCTCGCGCCGCACCGCCGCCGCCGCCATGCTGGCTTCCTTCACGTGACCGTAGCCACGGATATCGTCCGGCAGCGCGGCCAGAGCCAGCGCGGTGTCGAGGTTGTCCGCGCTCAGTGAAGCCGCGAACTCTTCGACCATGGCCAGGTAGTCGCTGACCAGCGCGCGCTCGGCGCGGCGCTCGGCGGTCTTGCCGAACACATCCAGCGCGGTGCCGCGCAGACCCTTCAGGCGCGCCAGCAGACGGAATGCCGTCATCGTGCGCGGGCCGAAGCGGCGCTTGACCAGCTGGCCCTTTGCGTCGGTCTTGGCCAGCAGCGGAGGCGCCAGCCAGAAATTGAGCTGGTAGTCGCGCCCGGGCTCGCCTTCGAACTGCGTGCGCAGCTTGTCAAGGAAAGCGGGGTCGGTGTACAGGCGCGCCACCTCGTACTCGTCCTTGTACGCCATCAGCTTGGCCAGGTTGCGGGCCACGGCCTCGGTCAGCGGCAGCTTGCGGTCGATGCCCAGTTGCTGCTCCGCGGCGCGGATGCGCGCGACGGCGTCGCGATAGCGCGCGGCATAGGCGGCGTTCTGGTAGTCGGTCAACAACGCCTCGCGCTTGCGGATCAGCGAATCGAGCGTCTGCGGCATCGACACCACCTGCGCGCTGGCGGCGGCCGGCGCAGCCGGCAGCAGCGCCCTGACCGCGGCCTCGCCGTGGTGGGCGAGATATCGGCCCCATTCGAAGGCGAGGCGGTTCTTGTCGACCGAGACCCCATTGAGTTCGATCGCGCGCACCAGGCTGGCGTGCTGCAGCGGGATCCAGCCCTTCTGCCAGGCAAAGCCTAGCAGCAGCGGGTTGGAGTAGATGGCGTCGGCCAGCAAGGTCACGGCCCAGGCGCTGGCGTCGAAGAAGGCGCAGGCATCGCCCACGCTGGCGCGCAGGTCCTGCTCGGCGCTGGCGCCGGGGAACTTCCACTTCGGGTTCTTGATGAACTCCGCGGTGGGGGTGTTGGCGCTGTTGACCACCGCGGCGGTCAGGCCGTGCCGGACTTTGGACAGCACTTCGGCCGAGGCCGAGACGATGGCGTCGCCGCCGATCACCAGGCGCGCCTCGCCGGTGGCGATGCGGGTCGCGTGCAGGTCGGCCGGGGCCGGCGCGATCTGCACGTGGCTGATCACCGCCCCGCCCTTCTGCGCCAGGCCGGCCATGTCGAGCACGGTCACGCCCTTGCGCTCCAGGTGCGAGGCCATGCCCAGCAGCCCGCCGATGGTGACCACGCCGGTGCCGCCGACGCCGGTGACCAGCACGCCGTACGACCGCTCCAGGGCCGGCAGCCGCGGCTGCGGCAGCGCCGCGAAGTCGGCGCCGGCGCCCTTGCCGGCAGCCGCCGCGGGCTTGCGCACCTGCGCGCCCTCGGCGGTGACAAAGCTCGGGCAGAAGCCGTTGACGCAGGAGAAGTCCTTGTTGCACGACGACTGGTTGATCCGGCGCTTGGTGCCGAGCTCGGTCTCGAGCGGCTCCACCGACAGGCAGTTGGACTTGGCCGAGCAATCGCCGCAGCCTTCGCAGACCGCATCGTTGATAAAGGCGCGTTTGGCCGGATCCGGATAGGTGCCGCGCTTGCGGCGGCGGCGCTTCTCGGTGGCGCAGGTCTGGTCGTAGATCAGGATGGTGACGCCTTCGGTGTCGCGCAGCTCCAGCTGCACGGCATCGAGCTGGTCGCGATGCAGCACCGCCACGCCGGACGGCAGCATCGCACCATCCCCATACTTGGCGGGCTCGTCGGTCACCACCACCAGCTTCTTCGCGCCCTCGGCCAGCACCTGGTGCGCGATCTGCGGCACCGTCAGCACGCCGTCGATGGGCTGCCCGCCGGTCATCGCCACCGCATCGTTGAACAGGATCTTGTAGGTGATGTTGGCCCTGGCCGCGATCGACGCGCGGATCGCCAGCAGCCCCGAGTGGAAGTACGTGCCGTCGCCCAGGTTGGCGAACACGTGCTTGTCGTCGGTGAAATGCATCTGGCCGGTCCACGCCACGCCCTCGCCGCCCATCTGGCTGAAGGTCTCGGTATTGCGGTCCATCCACAAGGTCATGTAGTGGCAGCCGATGCCGGCCAGCGCGCGCGAGCCTTCCGGCACGCGTGTCGAGGTGTTGTGCGGGCAGCCCGAGCAGAACCACGGCTTGCGCTCCACCGCGATGCGCGGCTGCGCCGCTTCGCGCTCCTTGGCCTCGATCAGCGCCACGCGCGCGGCAATGCGCGCGCGCACCTCGGCCGGCAGGTCGAAGCGTTCCAGCCGGCGCGCGATGGCCTTGGCGATCAGCGCCGGCGACAGCTCGTAGTGCGCCGGCAGCAGCCAGTCGCCGCGCGGCACCGACCACTCGCCGCCGTCGTTGCCGCGCTGGTCGAACTTGCCGAAGACCTTGGGCCGCACATCCTCGCGCCAGTTGTACAGCTCTTCCTTGAGCGCGTATTCGAGGATCTGGCGCTTCTCTTCGACCACCAGGATCTCTTCCAGGCCGGTGGCGAACTCGCGCGCGCCGTGGGCCTCCAGCGGCCACACGCAGCCGACCTTGTAGACCCGGATCCCGATGCGGGCACAGGTGTCGTCATCCAGGCCCAGGTCCGCCAGCGCCTGGCGCACGTCCAGGTACGCCTTGCCGGCGGTCATGATGCCGAAGCGCGCGTTGGGCGAATCGAGCACCACGCGGTTCAGGCGGTTGGCGCGCACGTAGGCGAGCGCCGCATACCACTTGTGGTCGAGCAGCCGCGCTTCCTGCTCCAGCGGGGAATCGGGCCAGCGAATATTGAGGCCGCCCGCCGGCATGGCAAAGTCCTGCGGCAGCACGACCTGCACGCGGTCGGGGTCGATCTCGACCGAGGCGGTCGACTCGACCACGTCGGTGACGCACTTCATCGCCACCCACAGCCCCGAATAGCGGCTCATGGCCCAGCCGTGCAAGCCGTAGTCCAGGTATTCCTGCACGTTGGCGGGATACAGCACCGGGATGCCGGCCGCCTGCAGCACGTGCTCGGACTGGTGCGCCACGGTGGAGGACTTGGCGGCATGGTCGTCGCCCGCCAGCAGCAGCACGCCGCCATGGCGCGACGAACCGGCGGAGTTGGCATGCTTGAGCACGTCGATGGAGCGGTCGACGCCGGGCCCCTTGCCATACCACATCGAGAACACGCCATCGCGCCTGGCGCCGGGGAACAGGTTGACCTGCTGGCTGCCCCATACCGCGGTGGCGGCCAGGTCTTCGTTGACGCCCGGCTGGAACACCACGTCGCTGGCCGCGAGATGCTGCTTGGCCTTCCACAGCGCCTGGTCGACGCCGCCCAGCGGCGAGCCGCGGTAGCCCGAGATAAAGCCGGCGGTATTGAGCCCGGCGGCGCGGTCGCGCGCCTTCTGCAGCATCGGCAGGCGCACCAGCGCCTGCACGCCGCTCAGGTAGACGCGGCCCTGGTCCAGGGTGTACTTGTCGTCCAGGCTGGCGCTGGCCAGGGCTTCGAGCAGGGCGGGATTGAGCGGGGCATTCACGATGTGGGTCTCCGGTGCTTTGTTCTGGGTACTTCTTTTTTGCTGTCCGGAGCAGTGTAGGAATGGCTGCGTTCATCGTAAAATCATCAATTCCAACACCTGATATCCGAAAAACGGATACCTCGGAGACACCATGTTCAAAGCGCGCGAAGGTTCGGAAAGACTGGCCAAGGAAGTCACGCTGCGGCAGTTCCGCTATTTCGTCGCGGCGGCGGAAACCGGGCAGTTCTCGATGGCGGCGACCGCCGAGCACGTGTCGCAGTCCGCCGTGACCAATGCCGTGCTGGCGCTGGAGCAGCGCCTGGGCGTGCGCCTGTTCGAGCGCCGGCCGCACGGCGTGACGCTGACGGCCGAAGGCCACCTGTTCTTCCAGCATGCGCGCCAGATCCTGGATTCGGTCGAAGACGCGCTGCGCGAGCCGCGCTTCCAGGTGCACGGGCTGCAGGGCAGCGTGCGGCTGGCGGCGTCCTACACCGTGCTGGGATACTTCCTGCCGGGACTGCTGGCGCGCTTTCGCACCAACTATCCGGATATCGAGCTGGACCTGCTCGACATGGACCGCCCCGACATCGAGCGCGCCGTGCTGGCGGGCGAGATCGAGCTGGGCATCGCGCTGCTGTCGAACCTGGAGAAGCCCCAGCGCTTCCAGCGCCATACGCTGATGCGGTCGCGGCGCCAGCTATGGACCTCGGCCAGCCATCCGCTGCTGGAGGTGGAGCGGCCTTCGCTGCGCGATATCGCGGCGTATCCGTACCTGCTCATTACCGTCGACGAGGCCGAGGACTCGACGCTGCGCTACTGGCGCAGTCACCGGCTCGCGCCCAATATCGCCTTCCGCACCGGTTCGATGGAAGCACTGCGCGGGCTGGTGGCGCATGGCTTCGGCGTCACCGTGCTGTCCGACATGGTGTATCGGCCCTGGTCGCTGGAAGGCAAGCAGATCGAAGCCCGGCCGATTGCCAATGCGGTGCCCGACATGGAGGTCGGCATGCTGTGGCAGCCCGGCCGCAAGCTGGGCAAGCCGGCCGATGCGCTGCGCGAATTCCTGATCCACGCTTGCGGCAGCTGAAGCGCGCAAGCGCGTGGCTGGCTGGCCTGCCCCGACCCGTAGCCCTCAGTTCAGCGTGGCCCCTGCCTGCTTGACGATGCGCGCATGCTTGTCCAGCTCGCTCCTGAAGAACGGCACCGCCGCATCGGCGCCGGTGGCCGTCACCACCAGTCCTTGCGCCGCCAGTTGCTCCTGCACCTCGCGTTCGCGCAGCGTGGCCTGGATCTTCGCCTGGAGGTCCTGCACACCCGGCTTCGGCATGCCCGCGGGCCCGACGATCGCCAGCCACGCATCGAAGCTGTAGCGCGGCACGCCCGACTCCGCCAGCGTTGGCACCTCGGGCAGCGCCGGCACCCGCTGCGCGGTGGACACGGCGAGCGCCCGCAGCTTGCCTGCCTTGATCAGCGGCAGCACCGCCTGCACGGTGAGGAACCCCATCTGCACCTGGCCGCCGACCAGGTCGGTGGTGTAGTTGCCGGCGCCCTTGTACGGCACATGGCGGATGTCCACTTTGGCCTCGCTGGCCAGGAGCTGGCCGGCCAGGTGCAGCACCGTGCCGTTGCCCGACGAGCCGTAGTTCAGTTCGCCCGGTTTCGACTTCAGCAGCGCGAGCAGTTCCCTGGTGTTGTTCGCGCTCACCGCGGGATTGACCACCAGCACCAGCGGCAGCGTGCCGATCACGGTGATGGGCGTGATGTCCTGCAGCGCGTCATACGGCAGACTCTTGTAGATAAACGGGTTGATGACGTGGTTCGACGAGATCAGGCCCAGCGTCGAGCCGTCTTTCGGCGCGCGCACGATCTGCTGTGTGCCCGGCACACCGCCGGCGCCGGCGATATTCTCGACCACCACCGACTGGCCCAGCTGCTTGCCCAGCGGCTGGCTCAGCGCGCGGGCCACGGCGTCGGCCTGTGAGCCGGGCTGGGTCGGCACGATCAGCCTGAGCGGCTTGCCATCCTGCGCATGGGCCGGAACGGCCTGGCCGCCAAGCATTGCCAGCGTGGTCAGGGCCGCAAGCGCCTTGCACGCCTGTCGAAACAGCGAGGTCTGCATGGTTTTGTCTCCGTGGGTCGAATCGCACCGTGGACGGTGGCTTTGGCACGGAGTGTAGGGTTGCGACGTCGCGGTGGCCGAGTGCTAATCCGCTGGACCGGGTATCTCAGCCCGGCATAGCTTCCGTTCCGCCCTGTGGCTGCAGCGCCGCGATCATCGCGGCAATCGCCCGCAGCCGCGGCTGCTTGTACGGGGCATAGATGCGCAGCTGGCGCTGGCGCCACGGTTCATCCAGCGGCACGCGCACAAAGCGCCGCGTTCCCGCATAGGCCGCGCCGGCACTGGCCGGCAGCACGGCGATGCCCAGCCCCGCCTCCACCATGCGGCAGGCGGCCTCGAAACTGGAGACCGCCACGCCCTGGTTGAACGGCAGCCGCAGGTTGGCCGCCTGCTCGCGCAGGTCCTGGTCGAGCGCGCCGCCCGGCTGCACCACCACCAGCGAATGCTCGAGCACCTCGGCGTAACGCATGCGCTTGCGCCGGGCCAGCGCATGCGACGACGGCACCACCACATTGAGCGGATCGCTGCCAAAGGCCCATGATTCCAGCCCGCCCGGGGTCTTGGCCGCGACGCCGATGCCGACGTCGGCCCGGTCATCGAGGCAGGCACGCAGCGTTTCCGCGGTGGAGCGCTCGTACAGCGCGATCTCGACCAGCGGATGCGCCGCCTTGAACGCATGCAGGCGCTCCGGCAGGAAACCGATGATGGCCGACGGGCTGGCCGATACCCGCACCACGCCGGCGACCCGGTCGCCCAGGTCCTGCACTTCGCGCGCAAAGCTGGCGATGTCTTCGTTCAGCTTGCGCCCCAGCTCCAGCGCGCGGGCGCCGGCATCGGTCAGCACCACGCCGGCGGGCGAGCGCACGAACAGCACCACTCCCAGGCTGCGCTCCAGTTCGGCGATGCGCCGGCTCAGCGCCGACTGGGCGATATGCTCGGTCTCAGCCGCGCGCTTGATCGAGCCCTCGCGGGCCGCGGCCAGGAACAGCTGGATGTTGACGGGATCGATGCGGTGCATGGTCATTGCGCCCGGGTGGGCAGGCCGGAATGTCGCCCGATACTAACCTTGCCGCGCGCGCCGCGCATGACCCCTGGGTTTACCCTGATATGTCTGGCGCAGATAGCCGCGATGCCGCATCAGCGCTTCATGCGCGCGCGCCAGCGCCGGTAGAGTTGCGCCGAAATGCCATCGGAGACCTGCATGAGCGCCATCGGGGCCACGGCCCGCATCCTGTTCCTTGCCGACTCGGCGTCGGCCATGACGGCGCAGCTGCAGGGGCTGCCGATGACGCTGGCCACCGCCGGCGCGCTGCGCGACGACGTCTCGACGGACGAGATCACGCCGGTGCCGATCCTGACGCACTACGACGACACGCTCGGCCGTTTTCCCTATATCGGCTACAAGGTTGAAGGTGTCTGCCCGGTCCCGGCCGGCGCGATCCGCGACGGCGGCTTCGCCGTGACCGTCGCCGGCAACCGCTACGGCAAGGGCTCGTCGCGCGAGCATAGTCCGGCGGCGGAGAAGCTGGCCGGCATCCGTCTCGTCATCGCCCGCAGTTTCGAGCGCATCTACCGCCAGAATGCCGACAACATCGGCCTGTTCACCTCGACCGACTTCAGCCTGCTCACCCGGCTGGATCAAGGCGAGCCCATCGACACCGATACGCTGGTGGCCGGGCGCGACGCCCTCGCCGCAGCCATCCTGCGGCATGGCGGCCTGCTCAGGTTCGGCCAGGCGCACCTGAGCGACGTGGAACCCGCCCCCACCGGCGCCCCCACCGGTCCGCAGACCCTGTTCGAGAAAATCGTGCAGCGGCATCTGCTGGCAACGCCGGTGACGCCGGCCCGACCGGTTCCGGGCGACGGCATTTTCGTGCGGGCCGACTGGCGCTTTATCCACGAGTACTACACCGGCATGTGCGCCCACATGCTGCACGCGGCGTTCGGCAAGCCGCTGCAGCTCAGGGATGCGGATCGCATCGTGGTGTTCGAGGACCACACCTCCTATGTCGGCGAAAGCCCGGCTCACGTGCGCGGCGGCCTGGTCGACAACGTCGCCCGCATGTGCGCGGCGCAGCGCGACTTCGTGCGCGACTACCAGCTGCGATGCCATCGCACGCTGACCGAGGACGAGTCCCGTGGCGCCGCGGTCGCGCGTGCGGCCGGCATCTCGCACGCGATGATGGCCGAGCGCTATGCCTTGCCCGGGCAAGTGGTGGTCGGCACCGATTCCCATACCCCGCACAGCGGCGCGCTGGGCTGCGTGGCGTTCGGCGTCGGCACCACCGACATGGCCAATGCCTTCGTGACCGGCGCGGTGCGCATGACCCTGCCGCAATGTATCCAGGTGCGCCTGGACGGCGTGCTGGCGCCGGGCGTCACGGCCAAGGACGTGGTGCTGCACCTGCTGGCCCGGGCCGACATCAAGGCCGGCGCCGGCGTCGGCAAGGTGTTCGAGTTCACCGGCCCGGTGGTCGGCGCGATGTCGATCGACGAGCGCGCCACGCTGACCAATATGTGCGCCGAGCTGGGCGGCTTCACCGGCATCGTCGCCCCCGATGCACAGACCGTGCGCTTCCTCAAGGAGCGGCGCGGCATCGATTTCGAGATCGAGCCCTGGATGCGCAGCGATGACGGCGCCGCGTTCGCCGCCACGCTGGTCATCGACTGCGGCACGCTCGTGCCGATGGTGGCCCGCCCCGGCGATCCGGGCAATGGCATGCCGCTGGCGGCGCTGGCCCAGCGCGTTCCCGTCGACATTGCCTACGGCGGCTCCTGCACGGCCGGCAAGCGCGAGGACTTCGACTGGTACCACGAAGTGCTGCACTGGGCCGTGCAGCGCGGCTTGCGCCTGGCGCCGCGGGTCAGGCTCTACCTGCAGTTCGGCACCACCGACGTGCGCGACTATTGCATCCGCCAGGGGTACCTGGAGACGTTCCAGGCCATCGGCGCGCGCATCCTCCAGCCGTCCTGCGGCGCCTGCGCCAACTGCGGCCCGGGGTCTTCCGAGCGGCCGGAGCAGGTGACGGTCAGTTCGATCAACCGCAACTTCCCCGGGCGCTCCGGTCCGGGGCAGGTCTGGCTGGCCAGCCCGCCAACGGTGGCCGCCAGTGCGATCTGCGGGGAACTGGCGTCGTTCGGGGACTTGCAGCGGCGCTATGCCGCGGGCGCGGCGTAGGCAGGCATCTGCCGGGCGGCACGGCTGCCGGCATCAGCCCCCCGGACCGGCTTTCGCATAGCCCATGCCGTAGTCCGCCAGGCAGTGCAGGTTCTGCGCCCGGATCGCCTCCGTCATGAAGTCGTGACCTCACCGGGCCGCAAGCCGCGTTCTGGGCGAGGTCGCGCCACGCGCGCGAACGCGGCCTGGCCGGCTACCAGATTTACCTGGCCACCGGCTGAAAGCCTCTTGCCGCAGCTTGGCGATTGGTGCCGAACGGGAAACAGCGTGCATCCGCCCGCGGCGCTACCGCGTCGATCCTGGTTCACCTAGCATTGGGGCATGGGTCGACGCCCCATCCCTACCAACCGAACCGAGGTGCGTGATGAAGATCGTTGTGATTGGCGGTACCGGACTGATCGGCAGCAAGGTCGTGGCCCGGCTTGCCGCGCAAGGCCATGAAGTGGTGGCGGCATCGCCACAGACGGGCGTGAATGCGCTCACCGGAGAAGGCCTCGGGCAGGCGCTCGCCGGCGCGCAGGTGGTCGTGGATGTGGCCAATTCTCCATCGTTCGCCGACGATGCCGTGCTGCATTTCTTCGAGACCTCGGGTCGCAACCTGGCGGCGGCGGAGAAGGCGGCCGGGATTGCACACCATGTCGCGCTGTCGGTGGTCGGCACCGACAAGCTTGCCCAGAGCGGCTACTTCCGCGGCAAGATCGCGCAGGAAGCGCTGATCCGCAATGCCGGCATCCCCTACACCATCGTTCGCTCCACGCAGTTCCTCGAGTTCCTCGGCGGCATCGCCGAATCGGGTGCCGACGGCGATGCGATCCGCCTGTCGTCCGCATCGATCCAGCCGATCGCCTCCGACGACGTGGCCGAGGCCGTGGCCGACCAGGCGCTTGCCGATCCCGCCAACGGCATCGTCGATATCGCCGGGCCGCAGCGCTTTGCACTGAGCGAGCTGGTGCAACGCTATCTCGCAGCCACCAATGATCCGCGCAAGGTGGTCGTCGACGCCAAGGCCCCCTATTTCGGCGCCGAGCTGGAAGACGGCACGCTGGTTCCGGACGGCCCCGCGCGGCTGGGCAAGACCAGCTTCGAGGCATGGCTGCGACAGCGCCAGCCGGCGCGGACCTGACCCCAGTGCCGGCCCATGGCGAACCAGAAACTGCAACCCCCGCCGTTGAGCCTGCTCGACAAATATCGCGGGCCTGACTTCGATCCGCTCTACACCACGGCCGTCACCGTCACGGGTGGAGAAACCGGGCACGGGCGCGCCTCCGGCGTGGCCCGCTCCGATGACGGCAACCTCGTCATCGACCTGCGGCTGCCGGCCGCGCTGGGAGGTCCGGGCAACGGCACCAACCCGGAGCAGCTGTTCGCCGCGAGCTATGCCGCGTGCTTCCATGGCGCGCTGCACCTGCTGGCCCAGCGCGCCCGCCTCCCTATCGACAACATCGCCGTGGAAGTCGAAGTCGCTTTCGGCCGCGACCCCGTAGACGGCGCCTATGCGCTGTCCGCGGATGTCCGCGTCAGGATGCCGGGCGTGGCCCGGGCGCTGGCCGAAGAACTGGTGCGCAATACCGAGCGCTTCTGCCCCTATGTGAAGATGACCCGGCAAGGCATTGCCAGCGTCGTGGCGGTGGTGGACTGATCCGCCTCCGGCGGCCACCACGATGCTGGCCTCCAGCACATAGACAAAGCCATGCGCGTCATGCCGGTGGACCGGATCGGCAACGCCCGGCGGGTATTCCATCACGATCTTCTGCACCTCCTTGCCGGGGTAGTCCGGCAAGGCTTCGGTCGACAGACGGCACGCCGCGGCAGGCGCGCCAAGGTTCTCCACACTGTCGCCGCTTCGACACCAATCGGCGCCATGGGCGCGATGCAGCGCACGACGCTCCTAGTCGGCGATGTTTTCCAGCGCCCTGCCGCGGGTCTCGATGCCGAAGCGGAATACGATCGCCGCCGCCGCAAGGAAACACAGCGCGCCAAGACAGAACACGCCCGCCTGCCCCGCGACGGGAAGCACCAGTCCCACCAGCGCCGGTCCCAGCAGCGAGCCGATGCGTCCGACGGTCGAAGCCATGCCGCAGCCCGAGGCGCGCGCACGCGTGGGATATAGCTCCGGCGTGTAGGTATAGAGCACCGCCCACATGCCGAACATGAAGAACTGCATCATGCCGCCGGAAAGGAACAACGCCATCGGCTCCGGCGACGAGCCGGCGACCCGGCCATAGATGAAGACCATGCAGGCTCCGCCGACCAGCGTCGCCACGCAGGCAGGCTTGCGCCCCCAGCGCTCCACCGCCCACGCCGCCCACAGAAAGCCCGGAATCCCACCGATCGAGATATACACCGTGTACAGCACGGACTTCGTCACCCCCAGTCCGGACTGCTGCAGCAATGCGCCGATCCATGTATTCAGGCCATAGAACCCCAGCAGAGCGAAAAACCACAGACCCCATACGGTCAGGGTCCGGCTGCGGTACGCGCGCGACCACAGCACGCGCAGCCCCGATGCGTCCGGCTCCGCCGCGGCAACCGACGGGGTGACCTCCGGCAATGCCTCAAGTTTCATCCGCCGCATCACCGACTGCTCGATACGTTCGACGATCGCGCCCGCTTCCGCATGGCGCCCCCGCGATTCAAGCCAGCGCGGAGACTCGGGCACGAAGCGCCGAACCACGATCAGGAAGAGCGCCGGAACTGCGCCGAGCAGGAACATCGTGCGCCAGGTATAGGTGCTCAGCACGTAGTACGACATCAGGCCAGCGCAGATAAACGCGATCGGCCAGTTGCCGTCCATCAATGCTAGATACTTGCCGCGCTGCCGCGCCGGGATGAACTCCGACATCAGCGTCTGTGCCAACGGCAGCTCCATGCCCATGCCGATGCCGAGCAAAAGCCGATATGCGCCCAGTTCCATGGGGTTGCTCGCGGTGGAACAGAGATAGCTGCCCACGCCCCAGATGATCATGCTGACCTGGAACACGGGCTTGCGCCCGAACCTGTCGGCAAGCATCCCCGAACTAAGCGCGCCGACGGCCATGCCGACAAAGCTGGCACTCCCCAGCATGCCCGCTTGCGCAGCGGACAATCCGAATTCCGCCCGGATCGAGCCCAGCAGATACGTCATCATGGCCAGGTCGAGATTGTCGAAAAAGAAGGCCAGCGCAATGATGGCAAACAGAAGGCGGTGATACCCGCATACGGGCAGCCGTTCCAGCCGGTCGCCGGTGCGCACGCGCATCAGCTCGAGAGAGGTATGCTTCATCTTGTCTCCAGTCGTTTTAGTGCCGGTGCTCTATGGCACTGGCGGCAAGCGATAACACGTGGTTGCGCTATCGCTCACTACTGTCGCTTGCGGCCGCTTGCACGACGCGCGCCCGAACGCCAAGCTCTGTCTCGCAGGCGCCAAGGCAGCGGCGGTGCCTCGTTGCGTATCCTGTGGCCGTGAAGATCCAAGGCTGCCTTCTCCGGAGCTGCATCACCCTCCCGAAGTTCGGCGATGAGCCCCAAAAAGAAGAGGTGCCGAAGCACCTCTCCATGTCTTGCGCTGGCGAGCCCTACTTCGCCTCGAACCGATGGGGATCGAACGCTTCCGGCGGCAGACCGGACAGCGTCGCACCGGACTGAAACGGATAGCGCAGGTACGGCGCGCGCGGCTGCCCCGGCGGCGAGTACTGGCCGTCAGCCAGGATGCGCTTCTTCGCGCTCATCTCGCGGATCTCGCAGCGATAGGCGACGATCTGGCTGGCCGCGCCATCCTCGATCGGCGTGTAGTCCTTTTCCGGGCGGAACTTGTCCAGCGCCTGGTACTGGTGGGCACGCACCTCGTCGGTACTGTCACGCAGCCGGACTGCACAGCGCGCGATGACGCTGAAATACTCAAGGCTGGTGTTCTGGCCCTTGGGCGCCTTCAGCAAGGCCACGGGCCGGTCGACCTCGATCGTAACCAACGGGTTCGCCCGGATCGCAGCGGCAAGCTTGCCGAATCTCGAACTGTGGATCAGGAACGCGTCGCCGGTGAAGGTAAAGCTCTGCGCCGTGATATAGGGGTACGGTGCGTCATGCACCGCGACCCGGCAGATCAGCTCATTCCTCAAGAAGGCTTCGATAGCCGGCCAGTCGGTCCAGGCCAGGTCGGTCCGGCGCATCTCGCTGCGCAGGTAGGCAGGGGTGATACTTGTCATGGTGTGGTCTGCTGGATGGGTTCAAGAAGCCGCATCTGCGCGCGTTCCGGTCCTAGTCCGATACCGCGCAAGGGCCGGCCGATGGCCTGCGCCAGCCATGCGAGCAGCGCTTCAAGTTGCGGGGGCAGCGGCGAGCCGGCATCGGTCGGCATGGCCTCCTGCGCAAACGCCGGAAATCGCAACACGCGCTGGCGTACGCTGCCGGCCTCGCCGACCACGACCGGGATGCAACGTTCGGGCGTGTGGGAAAAGGCGGCCAGGCTGTCGCATTTGTTGAGATACACCTCGTCGACGCCGGCCTGCTGTATCGCGAGCCGCAACTGCGCAACGTCGAGCAGGCCCACGCGCCGTGGCCGGCCGGTGCCGGTACCGTACTCGTTCGCCAGCATCCTGATGGCCACGCCCGTCGCGAACGCATCCGCTTCGGCAAGCAAGGCCAGCGGATCGTGGCTGGCCGCTTCGTCGGCGCGTCCGCGGCCCGCGTGTGCTGCCGCGGCGCAGTAGGCCTGGGAACGCTGCCCGCCCAGTTCGGTCGGCAGCGGACCACCGCCGACCCGGGAAACGATGGCCTTGGCCACGCCGATGGTCTTGCGGTGATACCGGCACGGCAGATCTCCGCCCACGTAGGCGTAGGCGGGCAGCGTATGGCTGGACGTGACCCACGGCTGGGCGCCATGCACCACGTCCAGCATTACCGACTGCGCGCCCTCGTACAGCACCCTTGCACCGGCCTCCACCCGCCGCAACAGCGTGACAGCATCGGCGGTTACGAACGGCCGGACCACTGTCCACGCACGGCGCATGTCGTCCATCATCGCCGCGACGCGCTCGTCATCGTCATCGGACTGCGCCGCCAGACGGGTCATCAGTTCGAACACACGGTCCTCGTCACACCACAGGTCGCGCAACTGGAACGCAACGCGCTCGGCGCCCCGCATCCGCGCTGCCAGATCGGCGTAGCACGGACCGATACCGTTGCCGGTGGTGCCGATCCCTGCGCCATAGCGGCGGTCCGTCAGTACATGACGGGGCTGAACCAGCGGGCACCGGTCGCTGATTGTCAGGCGCCCGTCCAGGCTGATGCCTTGCGCCGCCAGCATCGCAATCTCGGACGCCAGCTGCTGCAATCCAACCACGCACCCTGAGCCGATGTAGAGCGCAACGCCGGGGTGCAGCACGCCGGAAGGCACTTGCCGAAGCCGCAGCGCACCGGCAGGCGTTGCGATGGTATGCCCGGCGTTGGCCCCGCCGTTAAAGCGCGCAATCACGTCATACCCGGCGGCGAGGTGGTCGACGACCCGGGCCTTGCCCTCGTCGCCATATTGCAGGCCCACCAGCACGTCGGCGTAGCCGGCCTTTGTCGCGGCGCCCATCGCCTAGGCGTCCAGCGCAAAGGTTGCCTCGATCTCCACCGGGGCACCGAACGGAAGGCTCGCAACGCCGAGCGCCAGGCGGGCATGGCGCCCCCGCTCGGCAAAGATCCGGTTGAGCAGTTCCGACGCAGCATTGATCACCAGCGGCGCATCGTCGAAACCCGGCTCGACTGCTACGTAGCCCCCTACGCGCACGATGCCCCGGATGCGCTCGAGATTGCCATCGGTCGCAGCGCACGCCCAGCCCAGCAAATTGGCCAGGCAAAGCCGCGCCGCCGCCTGGGCCGCCTCGACGCCGACCGTGCCGGGCACCCTGCCGATGAATATTGGCTTGCCGTCCTGCAGCGGCAGCTGGCCTGAGATCGTCAGCAGACCATGGTGCAGCGTGTATGGCGCATAGAGCGCCCTGGGCATTTCGGCGGCGGGCAGGACGATGCCTGCCGCGTGGATACGATCCAACACTGACATATTCACTCCTCGACTTGGACAAATGCCGACGGAGCGAGCGCGGTGCTGGCTACCCGGCGGCCTCCAGACTGTGCCGCACGGTCCTGCCCCCGGTTCGCGCCTTGACGCCAGTTGCTGTCGCGCAGATGCCAACCCAAAGGGAAGACACCTAATCGCCGGTCCGGTCCCGGAAATATTCGGTGGGCGTCATGCCAAGCGCCCGTCTGAACATGGCGCTGAATGCGCTTGGACTTTCGTATCCGAGTTGCAGTGCGATGTCGGTGACATGGCACCCCTCGGCAAGCAGGCGGACCGCGGCCATCAGGCGGGCCTGCTGCTTCCAGCGGCTGTAGGTCATGCCCGTTTCTTCCGGAAACAGGCGGATGATTGTCCGTTCGCTGGCGCCAACCGAGCGGCTCCATGCCTGGACGGAGGTCTCATCCGAGGGGTCCTCGAGGATCTTCGCGCAGATCTTGCCCAGCCGTGGATCCCTGGGCATCGGCAAATGCAGGGGGACCACCGAAAGCGGACGCAGCTCTTGCAGCAGGAGCTGCACGACCAGGCCATCGCGGCTGCTTTCCTCATACGCCATCGGCATGCGCACGGTGGCCGAGATAAGCTCGCGCAGCAGCGGCGGCACCGCCACCACGCAACAGCCGTACAACTCTGCGGGAACGGCATCTTCGCGGACATAGACCGTCCGCATCTCGACGTCGCCGCACGCCTGCATGGCGTGTTCGACGTTGCTCGGTACCCAGACCGCGCGCTGAGGCGGCACCACCCAGGAGCCAAAGTCGGTGGTGACTAGGATGGCCCCCACATAGGCATAGATCAGCTGGCCGCGCGGATGGGAATGCGCGGCGATATAGAAGCCATCCTTCAGCTTGCGCGCCATGCCACCGACCGGCCGGTCTATCGCCTGGTAGTCGTCGCGGTTCTCGCTCTTTCCGTACATGGCGTCTTTGCGATAGGGGTTGTCATCTGGCGGCGCGCGCAGCAAGACGCGGATGCGTATCTTTGGCCGGACGCGACAAGCGTCGCAACGACCCCCACGGAATCGAAGCCTCGATCCCACAGTCTGGAGCCAAATGTAATGTCAGTGTATCGAAACTTCAATCAGGAAGAACTGGACAAGCAGTACAACGTTAGGGCGGGAATTCCCGGGTTCCAGGACATCTTCAAGCGCTGGGACGACACCAGCGCCGCGTTCCGTCGCCAGCATCCGGTCAAGCCGGATCTTGCCTATGGCGGGCACGCCAAGCAGTCACTGGACTTCTTCCCCACGGCCAGCCGCGAGCACCCGCTGCTGGTCTTCATTCATGGCGGCTACTGGCAATCGCTGGATAAATCCGACTTCAGCTTCGTTGCAGCGCCGTACCTGCAGCGCGATATCAATGTCGCAGTGGTTAACTACCGCCTCGCGCCGGAGGTGGGCATGGCGGAGATCGTCCGCGACAATCAGGAGGCGGTGGCCTGGCTCTACCGCCATGCTGCCGAACTGGGATTCGACCCGCACCGCATCTTCGTGTCCGGCCATTCGGCCGGCGGTCATCTCACTGCCACGCTGGCAGGAACGGACTGGGCGTCCTTTGGTGTACCGGCGGATATCCTCAAGGGTGGATGCGCGATCAGCGGCTTGTATGACCTGGAGCCCATCCGGCTGTGCTATCTGAACCAGGTGGTCGGGCTGACCACGGCGGACGTCGCCCGCTACAGTCCGGTCCACCATGTCCCCAAAATCAAGCTGCCCATGATCCTGACCGTCGGCGGCGATGAATCGCCGGAGTACCACCGGCTGCAGCGCGAATACCAGGCGCTGCTGGACGAATGCGGCTTCGACGTGCAGGTGGTGGTGCAGGAGCGCGGCCATCATTTCGATGCAGTGGACCTGTTGGGCGACCCCAATGGCGCCCTTGCCGCCGCGGTGCTGCGCATGATCGCCGGCACCTGACCCATCGGGCGCGCGGTCCCCGGCGCCATGCGCGGGTGGCGCCTCACGCCGTCACGGCTGCGACAGCGCGAACTCGTAATCCGACGTATCCAGCCGGGAGACGCGGTACTCGATGCGCTCGTTCTGGTAGGAAGACGCCACCCGCAGTATCTTCAGCATTGCGGTGCCGACCGGGATGCCCAGCAGCTCATGGTCTTCCTCGTCGGCCAGCGCGGCGCGCAGGCGCTCTTCGGTGCGGATTATGTTGATGCCGAAGACGTCCTGGTAAAAGTTGTAGAGCGTGTTCGGCCGCTCGCGCAGCAGCTTCTCGGTCAGCGTCCTGAAGCGTTCCGCCGGGACGGTGATGGCGTCGATCATGACCGCGCGGCCTTCCAGCGACAGCACGTTGGTGAAGCGGAACACGGCCTCGCCGAGCGGCAGGCCCAGCGCCGCGGCTTCTTCCTTGTCGGCTTTGGCGCGGCGGAACTTTGCCAGCTGCACCGTCGGGAACTCGCGGTACCCGTCCTGGCGCACGATGCGGAAGAAGCGGAAGAAATGGTCTTCCTGCCGGTGCGTCGCGACGAAGGTTCCCCGCCCCTGGTGGCGGATCATGATGTTCTCGGCCACCAGTTCGTCGATGGCCTTGCGCAGCGTGCCGATGGATACGCCGAAGCGCTCGATCAGCTTGCGCTCCGACGGAATCGCCTCGCCCGGCTTCCACTCACCCTCGGCCAGAGCGGCCAGGATGGCTTGCTTGACGTCCTTGTACAGCACGCCGCCGATGGCTGCGCCGGCATCGAATCTGGAACCCACGTTAGTGTCCTTTGCAATGCCGCCTGCGGCGCGGCCGGCCGATCCATGACTGACTCATATAGATAAGACGAATCATACTAAAGCCGGCCGCCACGCCCCCGGCCGGCCCGCCGGGCGCGGCGGCGCGACGCGCCGTTATTCGACCCGGATGTGCTTTTCCTCGATCAGCCGGGCCCAGCGCGTCACCTCGCCGCTGAAGTAATCGGCGAAGGGCGTCCCGCCGGCCGCGGGACTGAACCCGGCGGCAACGATGCGACCGCGCACGGACTCGGCGGCCAGCATGCGCGCCACCGAGGCGGCCACCTTGTCGACGATGGGCCGGGGCGTGCCGGCCGGCATCATCAGGCCGGTCCAGTTCTCGACGATCAGCTCCGGATAGCCGGCCTCGGCCACGGTGGGCACGTCGGGCAGCAACGGATGGCGCTCGCGCGTGGTCACGGCCAGTGCGCGCAGCTTGCCCCCTTTCACATAGGCGAGCGACTCGGGGAAGTTGGAGAAGACCACGTCGATCTGGCCGCCGATCAGATCGGTCATCGACGGCGCGCCGCCTTTGTACGGCACATGGGTGAAGCTGGTGCGGGTCTGGCTTTCGAACAGCGCCAGGGTCAGGTGCGGCGGCGTGCCGTTGCCGCTGGAGCCGGCGTTCAGCTTGGATTTCTGCGCCGCCGCGGCCAGGTCTTTCATCGACTTGATCGGCGAGCTGGCCGGCACCACCACCATCATCGGCGACGAGGCGATGCGCGCCACCGGCACCAGGTCTTTCTGCATGCTGAACGGCAGCTTGGGAAACAAGGTCACGTTGGACGCATGCGTCAGCGTGACCGCCAGCCAGGTGTAGCCGTCGGGCGGCGCCTTGGCGACCTGCTCGGCGCCGATGTTGGCATTGCCGCCCGGCCGGTTTTCCACCACGATGGGCTTCTTCCACTCTTCGGAGAGCTGGTGGCCCACCATGCGCGCCATGATGTCGGTCAGGCCGCCGGCCGCGAAGGGCACCACGTACCGGACCGGCTTGCTCGGATAGTCCGCGGCCGCGGCATCGCTGCCGCCCTGCGCGGCGGCAGGCCGCGGCGCCAATGCAGCGAGGGCCGATACAACTGACAAGGCAAGCAGCACGCGGTTCAGGTGCCTGCGCGCGCCGCACATCAAGCGTCGATCCATGGTTTGTCTCCGGTAGTTGTGGCCGGCCCATCTAAGCGTGGGTCCGTTGTGAGGAAATCAATGCGGCGCGCCAGCCTCCTCGCCCGCAAGCGACTGCAGTTCGCGCCAGAGCGCGTCGGGCACCTCGACGCCGTGCGCTGCCGCCTGCGCCTGCGCGGTTTCGCGGCGGGCGCCCGGCACGCGCGTGCCTTCGTCGTCCAGCATCGCCGCCAGCAGCGCTTCCACGCGCGCGGCGTAGACCTGCGAGCCGGCGAAGGCGCCGGGGTCCAGCACGAAGAACAGCTGGCCGATGCGCGGACGGTTGCCCGCATCGCTGAAGAAGGAATCGGCCTCGGCGCCGAACTGCGCCCCGGCCAGCGACGTCACCAGCAGTTCGACCAGCAGCGCCAGCATCGCGCCCTTGACGCCGCCCGCCGGCAGCATCGAGCCGCGCAGCGCGGCCTGGGCGTCGGTGGTCGGCTGGCCGGCCTCATCCAGCGCCCATCCGGCCGGAATCGGCTTGCCCTGCTTCGCCGCCACCATGATCTTGCCGCGCGCGACTTCCGACAGCGACAGGTCGATCACCACCGGCGCATGGCCCTGCCGCGGGAACACCGCTGCAATAGGGTTGGTGCCGAACAGCGGCCGCTTGCCGCCCCACGCCGGCATGGCCGCGGGCGAATTGCCCATGGCGATGCCGACCATGCCGGCGCGCGCCACCGCCTCCAGCGGCAGCGCGGCGGCGCCGAAGTGGTGGCTGTTGGTGACCGCGGCCACGCCGACGCCGGACGCCCGCGCGCGCGCCATGGCCTCGGCGATGGCCAGGTCGCAAGCGGCGAAGGCAAAGCCGCAGCCGGCATCGACCAGCACCGCGCTGGCGCGCGTGCCGTGCACCGCCGGCTCGGCGTTGCCGTCGACCCGGTCATGGCGCAGGTGCGCCACGTACATCGGCACGCGCGAGACCCCGTGCGACGGCAGCCCCGCGGCATCGGCCCGCACCAGCGCCGCCGCCGTGGCCCGCGCCTGCAGCGCGCTGGCCCCGGCCCGGCGCAAGCCCGCGGCGGCCACGCGCTCCAGTTCCTGCAACGCAATCCGGCTCATGGCATCTGCTCCAGCGACTGGCGCACCTCGCGCGCGATCATCATCGATACGCGCGCATTGGCTTCGCGCGTCACGCCGCCGACATGCGGTGTCAGGATCAGGTTAGGAACGCCGCGCAACGCGCTGCCGGCTGGCAGCGGCTCACTGGCAAACACATCCAGTGCCGCGCCGGCCAGATGCCCGGCCCGCAGCGCGTCGGCCAGCGCCGCTTCATCGACCACGCCGCCGCGCGCGGTGTTGACCAGCACCGCGCCGGACTTCATCGCCGCCAGGCGGCCGACATCGATCAGGTTGCGGGTGGCCGCCACCAGCGGCACGTGCAGGCTGACCGCGTCAGCCTGCGCCAGCAGCGCATCGAGCGGCACGCAGGCCACGCCGGTGGCGGACCAGACCGGATCGTCGGCCGGCAGCATCGGATCGCATGCGATGACATCCATGCCGAAGGCGCGGGCCAGCGCCGCGGTCTGGCGGCCGATATCGCCAAACCCGATCAGGCCGAGCGTCTTGCCGAGCGCCTCCCTGCCCTCCGACAGCCTGGCCCGCGGCCACTGGCCGTCCGCCACCTCGGCACTGGACAGGTAGGCGCCGCGCAGCAGCACGGCGGCGGTGGTCACCACGTACTCCGCCACCGAGCGCGCATTGGCCCCGGCCGCGGGAATCACGCGGATGCCGCGATCGCGGCAGGCGGCGACGTCGATGTTGTCCAGCCCCACGCCGAGCCGCCCCACCACCCGCAAGGCCGGCGCGCACGCGAGCAGGGCCGCGTCCACCTGGGTGCGGTTGCGCACCACCAGCGCGTGCGCCCCGTCCAGGACCTCGAGCAGCTCGGCGCGGCGATCCACCCAGCCCGGCTCGTAGCGCAGGTCGAAGCCGGGGGTCAGCGCCTGCACCGCGGCCGGGTCCATGAACTCGCTGATGCAGATGCGCTTCATCATGCCGACTCGTGGATGCGGGTCAGCACGAACTCGCGATGGCCGAGCGCCTCGGCCGCGGTCCAGCGGCCGTTGATGGTGGCCAGCATGCATTCCAGCAGCTTGTCGCCGGTCTGGTCCAGGGTCTGCTCGCGCTGCAGCAGGCCCGAGCAGTCGACGTCCATGTGCTCGCTCATCAGGCGCACGGTACGCGGGTTGGCGCACAGCTTGATCACCGGGACGATCGGGTTGCCGATCACGTTGCCCTGCCCGGTCGGGAAGAAATGGACCACGTAGCCGGCAGCCGCGCACAGCGTGACCATCTCCGCCGCGGCGGAAGACGAGTCCATGAACCACAGCCCCGGATGCGTCGGCGCCTCGGCCTTGTCGAGCACGCCGTCGACGGTGCATTTCTTGCCGATCTTCTGGATATTGCCCAGCGCCTTCTCTTCGATGGTGGTCAGGCCGCCGGCGATATTGCCCTTGGTTGGCTGCGACTCGGACAGGTCGGAGGTCTTCCAGCGGTCGATCATGCCCTGGTAGCGCTCGAACATCGCCATGAACTGGTGGCGCACGTCGTCATTCGCGCAGCGCGCCGCGACGATATGCTCGCCGCCGGTCAGCTCGGAGGTCTCGCCGAACACCAGCGTGGTGCCCAGCGGATGCAGCTTGTCGAAGGCGTTGCCGACGGTGGGGTTGGCGCCGCAGCCCGAAGTGGTGTCCGACTCGCCGCACTTGGTCGAGACCCACAGTTCGCTGATGGGGCACTCGACGCGATGCAGCGCGGTTGCGTACTGCACGAACTCGCGCGCCGCCTTCGAGGCGCGCATGATGGTGTCGTGGTCGCCATGGCCCTCGATGCCGAAGCCGACCACCGGCTTGCCGGTCTGGGCGATGCCGTCGACGACCTTCTTGGTCCAGCCGTCCTCGATGCCGATCACCACCACCGCGGCGACGTTGGGATTGCTGCCGGCCCCGATCAGCGTGCGGAAATGCAGGTCCAGGTCCGGCCCGAACTGCAGGCGGCCGTACGGGTGGGGAATCGCCATGGTGCCCTTGATGGCGGCGGCGACGGCCTCGGCGGCAGCGTTGGACAAGTCGTCCAGCGGCAGGATGATGACGTGGTTGCGGACACCGACGCGGCCATTGTCGCGGCGGTAGCCCCAGAAGGTGGTGTTTTGATCGATCACGGACATGACGGGGATCCTCGGAAGCGGGATGGAAGCGGATGGGAAGCGTGGGGGGACGCAGGCGCGGCGCGCCTGGCTTACCAGCGCTTGGTCTTGATGTTGTGGACGTGGGCGTGTTCGCCGGCCTTGATCGGGGCGACCACCTTGCCGATGTCGATGCCGTATTTGTAGACCGTCTCGTTCACATCCATGTCGCGCAGCGCCACCTTGTGGCCGATGGGAATCGGCTGCAATGCGGTCACCGTCACGACCTTGTCTTCGTCCATGATCCAGGCGTTGAGCTGGGTGCCGGGCTGGATCCCTTCCACCACGGCCACCGCGACGGTGTCCTTGGCGTCATGAAGCACTACGTGAATCATCGTTGTCTCCTCTCTTTGGGTCGGGCGTGAAATCATGTTAGGCGCTGGATTCATCCATGTCAACCAACTCATATATATGAATTTTGACTGACGTCCTTGGCCACGATGCAGCCGCGTGCCGCGGCGCAGTCAGACGGTTTCGGGGATCAGCACCACCTTGCCGGCCGCGACGCGGCCCGCGGCCAGGTCGGCAAAGGCCGCCGGGCCATCGCTCAGCGCGCGCGTCTCGACCCACTCCAGCGTGCCGAAGCTGCCGCGCTCCAGCGCCGCCACGGTGGCACGCAGGTCGGCCATGGTGTAGGTGTAGGTGCCCAGCAGGGTCAGTTCGGCCAGGGTCAGCTTGCGCATGTCGATCTCGCTGGCCCAGTCCTGCAGGCCGATATGCATGACCACGCCGCCGGGCCGCGCGGCGGCGATGGCGAGCTTGCGCGTCGCGCCCGCGCCCACCGCATCGATCACCACGTCGAAGGCCGACTCCGGCAGCGGGCCGGCCAGCGGGTCGACCGCGTCGCAGCCGAGATGCCGCGTCACCGAAGCCCGTCGCAGCGCATTGGTCTCGGCCACCTGGACCTCGCCGCAGCCATATGACCGCACCAGCGCGGCGGCCAGCATGCCGATCGCGCCGCCGCCGATGACCAGCACGCGCGCCTCCGGCAGCGGCCTGGCCAGCGCGCGCATGGTCAGGTTGACCGCGTGCAGCGCGGTGGCGGCGGGCTCGGCCAGCGCGGCACTGACGCTGGCAAGCGCGTCGGGGATGGGAATCGCGCAACGGATCGGGATCGCCAGGTACTCGGACAACGCGCCCGGGCGGCTCATGCCGACCATGCCGCGGTTGGCGCACAGGTTTTCGCGCCCTTGCAGGCAATAGTCGCAATGGCCGCAGGTCACCAGCGGGTTGGCGGTCACGCGCTGCCCGACGGCCAGCCGGCTCTCGTCCGACGAGGCCACCACCGTGCCGGCAAACTCGTGGCCCAGCACCAGCCCTGGCTTGCGCCGCGGATCATGGCCGTGATACGCGTGCAGGTCGGAGCCGCAGATGCCGCTGGCATCGATGCGCAGCAGGGCTTCGCCGGGGGCCAGGGCCGGCATGTCGCGCTCCAGGACCGCGACGGCGTTGGGTTCGGTATAGACGATCGCTTTCATGGCCTTGCCAGTAGTCAAGATGGGAGGGGAACCACACGGACGGGCGGCGCAATGCCGCCCGCAAGAAGGAATCGGGCGCCGGCTTCAGGCGCCGGCTTCGGACGGTGCCAGCGCGCTCGCGCCGGCCGGGCCCGGGCGCCGGCCGATCCACAGCGTGCAGGCCGCGCTGAGCACGCCGATCGCCAGCACGTAGCCGCACAGGTACCAGGGCTCGCCGCCGCCCTGCGCATTCAGCCAGGTGGCGATGATCGGCGTCAGGCCGCCGGCGAACACGCCCGCGAACTGGTAGACGAAGGAAATCCCGGTATAGCGCACGCGCGCATCGAACACCTCGGAGAACATCGACGACATGGTGCCGAACACGGCGGCATGGAAGATGCCGAAGGGAATGATGATCGCCGCCCATACCAGCAGCACGTTGCCGCCCGAATGCTGCATCAGCCAGAACGCGGGAAACGCCGACAGGCCGGCCAGCAGCGCGCCGGTGCCGTAGACCAGCGGCCGGCCGAGGCGGTCGGACACGGCGCCCCACAGCGGGATGAACAGCGTCATCACGCCGGCGCCCAGCAGCACGCCAAGCAACGCCTCGTTGCGCGACAGCTTCAGGGTCTGGGTCAGGTAAGCGAGCGAGAACACCCCGAACACGTTGAAGAAGACGCCGTCGATAAAGCGCGCGCCCATGCATGCCAGCACCACGCGGGGGTACTGGCGCAGCATGGCCAGGAACGGCAAGGCGCTGGCCTGCGGCTGCCGGCTCGGCGGATGGCGTTGTGCCGCGGCAAATTCCGGCGACTCTTCGACATGCGTGCGCATGTAGGAGCCGATGAACACCATCACCGCGCTCAGCAGGAAGGCGATGCGCCAGCCCCAGGCCAGGAAGTCCCGGTCCGACAGCAGCGCCGACAGCAACGCAATCACGCCGCTGGCCAGCACCAGGCCCAGCGACATGCCGGTCTGCGGCAGGCTGGCGAAGAAGCCGCGGCGGCCCGCCGGCGCGCTCTCGAACGTCATCAGCACAGCACCGCCCCATTCGCCGCCGAGGCCGATGCCCTGCGCAATGCGGCACAACAGCAGCAGCACCGGTGCCCAGATGCCGATCTGGTCATAGGTCGGGATCAGGCCGATGGCCGTGGTGGCGATGCCCATGATCATCAGCGTCAGCACCAGCATGCGCTTGCGTCCCAGGGTATCGCCGAAATGGCCGAAGATCACGCCGCCCAGCGGGCGCGCGACAAACCCGGCGGCGAAGGTGGCGTAGGCCAGCAGCGTGCCGACCACCGGGTCGGTCGAGGGGAAGTACAGCTTGTTGAACACCAGGCCGGCGACCACGCCGTACAGGAAGAAGTCGTACCACTCCACCATCGCGCCGATCGTGCTCGAGGTCACGATCTTCCTCAGCTTGCGTGCGGGGTCTTGTGCCGGCGGCTGCGCCGCTACCTGTCTCGTCATGCTTGTCTCCTGTCGGGTCTGGTCCCGAGGCGGCGCGTATGGCGCTCTGGATATCGGTCAACGCGCGGGGCGAATCGATGCGCCCCGCGGCGGGGAATCATCTTGCCGTGTAGCCACCGTCGACCATGAAGGTCTGGCCGGTGATATACGCGGCCATGTCGCTGGCCAGGAACGCGGCCAGCCCATGCAGGTCCGGCAACGCGCCGTTGCGGCCGATGCAGGTGCGCCCGGCATGGTGGCCAGCCAGCGCGGCATCGGCGAACACGGGCCCGGTCAGCGCGGTGGGGAAAAAGCCCGGCCCGATCGCATTGCAGGTGATGCCGTGCCGCGACCACGCCTCGGCGATGGCGCGCGTCAGCTGCACGATGCCGCCCTTCGCCGCGCCGTAGGGCGCGCTGTCGGCAAAGGCGCGGTAAGACTGCAGCGATGCAAGATTGAGCACCCGCCCCCATCCTTGCGCCTGCATCGCCGGCGCCAGCGCCTGCGTCAGGAAGAACGGCGCGCCCAGATGCGTGTCCAGTTGCAGCCGCCATGACGCCGGCGTGACGCTGTCGAAGGGCTCGCGCAGGTTCATTCCCGCGGCATTCACCAGGATATCGATGGTGCCGCAGCGGCGCTGCAAGGCCGCTGCGGCGGCGGGAATCGCATCGAGGTCGGACACGTCCAGCGCTTGCGTGTCGACCGCGATGCCCATCGCATCGAGCCGCGACGCCGCGGCATCGAGTTGCGGCTGGCGGCGCGCCGCCAGCACCACCCTGGCGCCGGCCCGGCCCAGTGCCTCGGCAAGGCTTTCGCCGATACCGGAACTGCCGCCGGTCACCAGCGCCTGCCTGCCGCGCAGGTCCGGTCCGGCACCGCCGGGCGCGTTGTGCATGGGCGCCATCGTCACACCTCCACCGGAGCGCCCATCTCGAAGCGGGCGTTCGGAAAGTACTTTGCCATGCGGTCGTCCGCGGTGCGCGCGTGCGCCTCCATGCCCTCCAGGCGCGAGATGCGCGCGGTCACCTGCCCGATCTGCCGCGTCGCCTCGCGCGTCATCTTCTGCCAGGTCAGGGTCTTCATGAACTTGTGCACCGAGAGCCCGCCGGAATAGCGCGCCGCGCCCTTGGTCGGCAGCACGTGGTTGGGGCCGCTGGTCTTGTCGCCGAAGGCCACCGTGGTCTCTTCGCCAAGGAACAGCGAGCCGTAGCAGGTCAGGTTGGCCAGCCACCAGTCCAGGTCCTGCGCGTGCACCTCCAGATGCTCGGAGGCATAGCGGTCCGACACCGCGGCCACTTCCTCGCGGCTGTCGCAGACGATGACCTCGCCATAGTCGCGCCATGCCGCGGTGGCCGCGTCGCGCGCGGTCGGCGGCAACGCGGCGATCAGCGCCGGCACCAGCGCCATCACCTGTTCCGCCAGCGCGCGCGAGGTGGTGAAGAGCCAGGCCGGCGACTCGTGGCCGTGCTCGGCCTGCCCCACCAGGTCGCTGGCCACGATGGCCGGGTCGGCGCTGTCGTCGGCGATCACGGCAACTTCGGACGGCCCCGCGAACACGTCGATGCCCACCTGCCCGTACAGCGACCGCTTGGCCTCGGCGACGAACTTGTTGCCGGGGCCGACCACCACGTCGGCAGGCTTGCCGCTGAACAGCCCATAGGCCATCGCAGCGATCGCCTGCACGCCGCCGAGCGTCATGATCACGTCCGCGCCGGCCGCCTGGAAGGCATAGAGCACGTGCGGGTGGATGCCCTGGCCGCGGAACGGGCTCGAGCACGCCACCACGGTGCCGACGCCCGCGGCCTTCGCCGTCGCCACCCCCATGTAGGCCGAGGCAATATGCGCATAGCGCCCGGCCGGGGCGTAGCAACCCACCACGTTGACCGGGATCACGCGCTGCCCCGCCGTCACGCCCGGGTGCAGCTCGACCGAGAACTCGCGCAGCGATTCGCGCTGCGCCAGCGCGAACTCCCGCACCTGGCGGATGGCAAAGTCGATATCGGCGCGCACCGACGCGGGCACGTCGCGAGTCTGCTGCCGGACCTGGTCCGGGGACAACACGATCTCGCCGTTCCAGCCATCGAGCTTGCTGGCGTACTGGCGCACGGTAGCCTCGCCATGCGCCTGGATCTCGGCCAGCATGTCGGTCACCACTTTCTGCGCGGTGGCGGTCTCTGTCTGCGGCGTCTTCTCGGCTTGCTTCAGGTACGTGATCATCGGGGGTCCTCGGCTTTGATTACGAATGTAAGCGCTATCATTTATGGGAAAGAAAAAAACTGCCATGGCGGCATTTCCTGTCATTTTCCAAATGAAAGCGCTTTCATATAAGACTAGTCGGAGAACGGCGAAGTGCAAGGGAGGGTTTTCCCTCGGCCGCGCAGGGCAAGCCACCGTCCCGGGCCTGGTCGTGTGTAGCGCACAGATCGGTGACAATGGCGCAACGGCAACGAGGACAGCAAACGTGCGGCGGACCAGACTTGAAGACGTGGCGAAGCTAGCGGGAGTATCGATGGCGACGGTGTCGCGGGCCCTGTCATCGCCCTCGCTGGTGCGGGAAGACACCCTGCAGCGGGTGCGCCAGGCGATCGACGCACTCGGCTATGTCCCCGATGCGTCGGCGCGCACGCTGGCATCCGGGCGTTCGCGCACCGTCGCCGCCGTGGTGCCGACCCTGGACAACGCCATCTTTTCCCATGCGATCCAGGGCATGCAGCAGGTGCTGGCCGCCGGCGGCTACCAGTTGCTGCTGGGGTCGCACAACTACGATCCGGACACCGAGACCGACGTGGTGCGCGCCCTGTCCGAGCGCGCGGTCGATGCCATGGTCCTGGTCGGCGCCGACCATGCCCCGGACACGCTGGCGCTGCTGCGGCAATCCGGCACGCGCACCATCCTGACCTGGTCGTTGTCGAACCAGTACCCGTGCATCGGCTTCGATAATTTCGAGATCGGCGCGCAGGCCGCACGCCATCTGTACGACCTGGGCCACCGCCGCCTGGGCATGATCTCCGGCATCGGCGCCCATAACGACCGCGCGCGGCTTCGCACCGAAGGCTTCCTCGGCACGCTGCGTGCGCTGCGCGCGCCGCTGGCCCCCGGCGCCGTCTGCGAGCAACCCTACACCTTCGCCGGCGGCCGCGCCGGTTTGCGCGCCGTCCTGGCCCAGGCCCCGGCAACGCCGACGGCGTTCTTCTGCGGCAACGACGTGCTCGCGCTCGGCTGCCTGTTCGAGGCCACGGCCATGGGCCTCGACGTGCCGCGCCAGTTGTCCATCGTCGGCTGCGACGACCTGCCGATCTCCGCCGAAGTCACGCCCGCGCTGACGACCATCGCGCTGGAAAGCAGCGAACTGGGCCGGCAGACCGCGCTCGCGCTGCTGCGCTGGCTGCAGGACGGCATCGAGCCGGGCCGGATGGAAATGCCGGTCGCGCTGGTGCAGCGCGGCACCACCGCGCCGCCGGGCGAGCCAGGCTAGGTTGCCCGCGGTTTCAGCCGGGCCGGCGCAACGAGCCAGCGCCGGTCTTTGCACAACCCTGAGGAGACATGACTTGACGATCCCATACCGATGCACGCTGGGCCTGCTTGCCGCGGCAGCCCTCGCCGCGGCCGGCCCGGCCGGCGCACAAGACCCATGGCCCGCGAAGACCATCCGCTTCGTCGTGCCGTTCGCCGCGGGCGGCGCCAATGACCTGATGGCGCGCGCGGCCGCCGAAGGCGCAAGCAAGGCGCTGGGCCAGACCGTGCTGGTCGAGAACCGGCCCGGTGCGGGCGGCACCGTGGGCGCCGACCTGGTGGCCCGCAGCGCGCCGGATGGCTACACCTTCCTGATCAGCGCCGCCGGCGTGATCTCCAACAGCATGATCAAGAAGTCGATGCCGTTCAAGGACGACGCACTGGTGCCGGTGGCGATGATCGGGCTGGCGCCGTCGGTCATCGTGGTGCAGAAGAACGCGCCCTACAAGGACCTGCGCGACTTCGTCGAGGCCTCGAAGAAGGGCACCGGCTTCAATTTCGCCACTGCGGGCACCGGCAGCACTCCGCATTTCGTCGCGGAACTCCTCAACGTGAAGTACGGCGCCAGGCTGCAGCCGGTGCCCTACAAGAGCGGGTCGGAAAGCACCACGGCCGTGCTGGGCGGCCAGGTGGAAGGCACTTCCGAGGCCAGCATCATCGCGTTGCCGCATATCGTGCAGGACGGCAAGTTCAAGCCGTTGGCCACCACGTGGACGCAGCGCATCTCGGCCTACCCGCAACTGTCCACCGCGGTGGAGCAGGGCTTCGCCGACCTGCAGATTGCGCACTGGGCCGGCGTCCATGCGCCCCGGGGCACGCCAGACGCGATCCTCGACAAGGTCGCCGCGGCAGTCGACAAGGCCATGAAAGACCCTGCCGCAGCCGCCAAGCTCAAGCAGGTGGGCATCGAGCCGGTCGGCGGCACGCGCGCGGACTTCATCAAGTTTGTCGACGCGGAACGCCGGCGCCTGGGCGAGATCGTCAAGGCGGCGAAGATGCAGGAGAAGTAGGCGGGGTTGCCGCCTTGCCACGGCTGGGCGGGGGTACTTTGCGGCGGCCCCGGTTCCCGGCCTGCCGCTCCAGGTGCTGGCAGATGAAGTCGAGCTCCTATCCGCGCTCGTCGCTCTGCGTGATGCCGCCATCGCCCGCCGCCGCCCTCACCGCCGGAACCACAACATCGACAATCCGCACGCCACCGCCAGCAACACCACCGCCGCTGCGGCGAACAAGGCACCCAGCTCGGTTTCCCTGCGCTCCAGCGCAAAGCGCGCGCTGAGCTGGCGGTAGACCTGGCTCAGGTCGGCCGCCGAGCCCGCGTGGAAGTACTCGCCGCCGGTGATGGCGGCGACCGCGCGCAGCGCCGGTTCGTCCAGTTGCATGAAGTAGGCCAGGCTGGACTCCGGCGCGGTCGTGACCTGCTGCGAGCCGAAGCCGACGGTGTAGACGCGCACGCCACGCTGGGCGGCCATGCGCGCGGCGTCGAGCGGATCCGGGCCGGTGGTGCGCCGGCCGTCGCTGAGCAGGATCACCGCGCCGTGCGGGTACGAGCCGGGCTGCGCCGCCTGCTGGTTCTGTTCGCGCCGGCGCGCGGCATCGGCCGCGGCGGCCTCGTCGAGCGAGGTGCCGCGCCCGGCGCGGTCAGAGCGGCTGCCGAACAGGATCACTTCGAGGTCGATGCCGTCTTCGGGAAACAGCACCGCCAGCGCCTGGAACAGGCCGCTGCCGGTGGCGGTGCCGCGCTGCAGCTGGAAGCGATCGATCGCGTCGAGCATGTCTTGCCGGTTGTCGGTGGGGGGCAGCACCACCGCCGCGGTGCCGGCGAAGGAAACGATGCCCAGCCGCACGCTGGCCGGCAGCCCCACGACGAGGTCGCGCGCGGCCTGCTGGGCGGCGCTGATGCGGTTGGGCGGCACGTCGGCGGCCTCCATGCTGCGCGAGGTGTCCATCGCCAGCACCAGGGTCACGGTGTCGGCCGGCAGCGTGATGGTGGCGCTGGGGCGCGCGCAGGCCAGCAGTGCCGCGGCCAGCGCGAGGAAGAACAGCAACGGCGGAATGTGGCGCCGCAGGCGTTGGCGCGGGCCGAGCGCGGCGCGCGGCAATGCAAGGCTTGCATACAGCAGCGCGGCCTTCTTGCGCCGCGCGAGCAGGTACAGGTAAGCGGCTGCCAGCACCGGCAGCGCAAGCAGCAACCAGAGCATCTGCGGCCAGAGAAACTGCATGCCCTGCTCCTTGGCGCGTGGGTAAGAGGATGGTACTGTATTTTCCACGGCGGGACGGGACCTCGGGGGCTGCGATGAAACGGGTGACGATCTACGGGTGGGTCTCGGCGGCCGTCGCGCTGGTTCTTGCCGCCGGCGTGGGCTCGGCGTGGCTGTTGCAGCCCAAGGCGCGCGCGCTGACGCAGAAGGACATCGACGCGGCCGTGCTGCACACGCTCGAAACCAAGCCCCTGCCGTCGCGCACCGCCATGGCGGCCGAGGCGGTGCGCGAATCGGTAGTCGAGATCCGCAACTACCCCGCGCCCGAAAAAACCGCCGATGCGGCTTCCGCGCCGCAGGCCGGGCGTGACGCCCCGGCCCCCTCGCCCGAAGCCTCGCCCTCGACGCCCTCCGGCCCGACCGCCCCGCCCCTGCCCAACGAACGTCCGCCCGGCAACAGCGCCGAGAACAAGCCCGAATCCCGCCACATCGGCTCGGGCGTGGTGGTGACCGAGCGCGGCGTGATCCTTACCAGCCTCCACGTGATTGCGGGAGCGCGGCGCCTGGAACTGACCTTCCACGACGGGCACACGTCCGAGGCCACCGTGCTGCAGACGATTCCCGAGAAGGACCTGGCGGTAATCCAGGCCAGGTCGATACCCGACGACCTGCCCGCGGCAACGCTGGGTTCCAGCCGGGACCTGCTGCCCGGCTCCGAAGTGGTCGCGGTGGGCTTTCCGTTCGGCATCGGGCCGTCGGTGTCCGCCGGCGTGGTGTCAGGGCTGGACCGCGAGTTCGTCGCGTCGGACAACAAGCGGACCCTGGACAAGCTGATCCAGTTCGACGCAGCGGTCAATCCGGGCAACTCGGGCGGCCCGCTGGTGAACATGAATGGCGAGGTGGTGGGCATCGTCACCGCCATCCTCAATCCGGGCAACAGCGGCACCTTCATCGGCATCGGCTTTGCCACCACGATCGAAAGCGCCGGCGTATCCATCGGAACTTCTCCTTTCTGACGCGGGGACCTATGAACGACCAAGCCAGGGGCGCAGCCGACAGCGCCAACTTGATGGAACGCCTGCTGTACGAGGTGAAACGCGTGGTGGTCGGGCAGGACCACTTTCTCGAACGGGTGCTGGTGGCCATCCTGTCCGGCGGCCACCTGCTGGTGGAGGGGGTGCCGGGGCTGGCCAAGACCCTGACCGTCAACACGCTGGCGCGGACGATGAGCGGCACCTTCAAGCGCATCCAGTTCACCCCTGACCTGCTGCCGGCCGACCTGGTCGGCACGCGCATGTACAACCAGGGCACGGGCGAGTTCTCCACGGTGCGCGGCCCGGTCTTTGCCAACCTGCTGCTGGCCGACGAGATCAACCGCGCGCCGGCCAAGGTGCAGAGTGCGCTGCTGGAAGTCATGCAGGAAAAGCAGGTCACCATCGCCGGCGAGACCCACCGCGTGCCTGCCCCGTTCCTGGTCATGGCGACGCAGAACCCGATCGAGACCGAGGGCACCTACCCGCTGCCCGAGGCGCAGGTCGACCGCTTCATGATGAAGGTGCTGGTGGGCTATCCGTCGGAAGAGGAAGAAGTGGTCATCGTCAACCGTGTCAC
The DNA here is from genome assembly GCF_900094595.1 of Cupriavidus alkaliphilus. GTDB lineage: Bacteria > Pseudomonadota > Gammaproteobacteria > Burkholderiales > Burkholderiaceae > Cupriavidus > Cupriavidus alkaliphilus. The sequence goes on from NZ_FMAD01000006.1 coordinate 267,776, forward strand.
CGGCCCGCGCATCAGCGTGAGCGCGGTGGCCACGCCCGAGCACCTGACCGCGCTGCAGGAGGCCTGCCGCAAGGTGTATGTCGATCCCAGCCTGGTCCAGTACGCGGTGCGCGTGGTCGCGGCCACGCGCAAGCCGGGCGACTACGGCCTGGCTGACCTGGACCGCTACGTGTCATTCGGCGCCAGCCCGCGCGCCACCATCGGTCTGGTCGAAGGCGCGCGCGCGCTGGCCTACCTGCGCGGCCGCCACTACGCCCTGCCCGAGGACCTGGCCGACCTGGTGCCGGACGTATTGCGCCATCGCCTGTCGCTATCCTACGAGGCCATGTCCGACGGCGTGACGGCCGACCAGCTCATCACCCGCATCTCGCAGGCGCTGCCGGTTCCCGAGCGGCCCATGGAATCCCATGTTCGGGCGGCGGACTAGGCGGCGCGAGCCAGACAGCGCGCCCGGCGCCACGCCTGGCGCCCCCGCTGTCGCGCTTGCCGGCGTCGGCGCAGGCCAGACCGACGCCCTGCTGCGGCGCCTGGAATGGACCGTGGTGCGCCGCCTCGACGGGCTGCTGCAAGGCGACTACCGCACACTGTTCCGCGGCTTCGGTCTGGACCTGGCCGACCTGCGCGAGTACCACCCCGGCGACGACGTGCGCCACATCGACTGGAACGTGACCGCGCGGCTGCAGACGCCGCACGTGCGCGAATACCAGGAAGACCGCGAAGTCGCCGCCTGGTTCTTGCTGGACCTGAGCGGCTCGATCGATTTCGGTTCGGGCAGCGTGCGCAAGCGCGACCTGCTGAGTGACTTCACCACCGTGATGGCGCTGCTGCTGACGCGCTATGGCAACCGGGTGGGTGCCGTGCTCTATGGCGGCGCAGCCGACTCCGACGCCACGGTGGTGCCGGCGCGCGCCGGGCGCCGGCAGCTGCTGCACCTGCTGCACCGCATGCGCGCCACGCCGGCCGCATCGCCGGGCGACACCCGCCTGCGCGACCTGCTCGAACGCGCCCGCGCGGTGGCAAGGCGGCGCTCGGTGGTGTTCGTGGTATCGGATTTCATCAGCGCGCCGGGCTGGCAGGCATCGCTGGGCATGCTGGCGCGGCGGCATGAAGTGGTCGCGGTGCGGCTGGTCGATCCGCTGGAAACCGCGTTGCCGGACCTGGGACTGGTGGTGCTGCAGGATGCGGAGACCGGCGAGCAGTTGTTCGTCGATACGCATGACCCGTCCTTCCGCAAGCGCTTCGCCGCCGCCGCCGAGGCGCGCGAGGCGGAGCTGCGCCAGGCCTTCGCGCGCGCCGGGGTGGCGTGCCTGACGCTGTCGACCTACGCCCGGCTCGACCTGGCGCTGCTGAGTTTCGCGCGCCAGCGCCGGCGCCAGCAAGGCAGCGCCAGGGCCGCCAACATCGCCAGGGGGGCCGCATGATCGATGCCATCAGCCGCCTGCCAGTGTTCAGCTTCCTGTGGCCGGGCATGCTGTGGCTGTTCGCCCTGGTCGGGGGGCTGGCGGCGGGCTATGTCTGGCTCGACCGGCGCAGGCGGCACGGGGCCGTGCATTACCCGGCGCTGAAGACGGCGGGCGTTGCCACCGGTGGCGGCAGCGGCTGGCGCCGCCACGTGGCGCCGGTGCTGATCTTGCTGGCGCTGGCCGCGCTGATCGCGGCGATCGCGCGGCCCCAGGCCGTGATGATGCTGCCTTCGCGCATCGAGACCGTGGTGCTGGTGATGGACCTGTCGGGCAGCATGCGGGCCCAGGATGTCAAGCCCAGCCGCCTGGGCGCCGCCCAGCGGGCGGCCACCACCCTGCTGGAGGCGCAACCCGCGGGCGTCAGCGTCGGCGTGGTGGCCATGGCCGGCACCGCCGCCGTGGCGCAGGCGCCCACCCGCTCCAGGGAGGCCGTTGCCACCGCGATCGAGCGCCTGCAGCCGCAGGGCGGCACCGCGCTGGGCAACGGCATGCTGATTGCGCTGACCACGCTGCTGCCGCAGCTCACGCCCGATGCCGAGCGGCTGATGAACGACGACACTCCGCCACCAAGACGACCACGGGCCCTGGCCAATCCGTCCGGCGACAGCGAGCCGGTGCAGCCGGGCTCCTATACCGCCGGCGCGATCGTGGTGTTCTCCGACGGCGAAAGCAATGCCGGCCCGGCCGCGATGCGCGCGGCGCAGCTTGCCGCCGAGCACGGCGTGCGCATCTACACCGTGGGCGTGGGTACCCCCGAAGGCGTGGTGCTCTCGGTCGACGGCTGGTCGGCCCGCGTCAGGCTGGACGAGAAGGTGCTGAAGGAAGTCGCCGACGCCACCAGTGCCGAGTACTTTCGGCTGGAGGATGCCACCCAACTGAAGCGGGTGTATCGGGCGCTCAACGCGCGGCTGGCGTTCGACAAGCGCAGCCAGGTCGAGATCACCGCGCTGTTCGCCGCGCTGGGCGCGCTGCTGGCGGCCGGCGCGGGGCTGTTGTCGCTGTGGTGGTTCGGACGCGTGATGTAGCGGGCGGCGGCCGGCAACTCAGCGCGCATTGCGCGGCGTGACCGAGATCGCGATCGCCTCGGTATAGACCGCCTGCACCTGCTCGCCGGCGCGGACCGCCTTCAGCTGCTTCGGATCCGCGACATGCACGTCCACCATCCGGCCCTGCGGGCCCTTCAGCGTCACCATGCCGGTCTTGGTGTCGACCGCCACCACGTCCGCGGTAACCGTGACTTCGCGCCCGACCATGCCGCCCGGCTTGGCGCCGGGCGCGGCGCGCTGCGTGATCTCGCGCTCGCTGCTGGAGCGGATCCCGCTCTGGCGGTTCAGGCTCACCGACAAGGCCTGCGTGTATTCCGCCGTGACCGCATCGCCCACGCGCAGCTGCCCGAAATTGCGCACATCGTCGCCGACCTGCACGTTGGTGAGCTTGCCTTGCTCGTCCTTGAGGGTGATGGTGCGGGTGGCCGCATCGATGGCCGCCACCGTGGCCGTGGCCTTGACCGTGCCGGTGGTGCGCGACGCGCCCACGCCGGAAACCGAGTCGACGCGGGTCTCGGGTTGCGCCATCGCCATGCCGGGCGCGAGGGACGCGGCGGCAAGCGCCGCCGCCACGATGAGCTTGCCGGGTTTCATGCCGTTCTCCCTGGTTCCAAGGTTGCCGTGCGCGATGCCGGCAAGGGGGGCCGGCGCGCGTGACGGAAAGGCCTGTTAACCATAGCAGAGGGAAAGGCAGTCTGTCGGCCGCGCCCCCGGGCTAGGCGAGCCAGCCCCTGATGGTGTCCGCCATCACGTTCGCTGAAATACCGTAGCGATCGTGCAGCGTAGGCAGCGCCCCGGCATCCAGGAACGCATCCGGCAGCCCGACCTGGCGGAAGGGCACGCACGCGCCGGCGCGCATCAGCGTGGTCGCCACGGCTTCTCCAAGGCCGCCGATGACGCTATGGTTCTCGGCCACCACCACCAGGCGGCCCGTGCGCCGGGCCTCGCGCAGGATGGCATCGGTATCCAGCGGCTTGATGGTCGGCACGTGCAGCACCGCCACGCCGATGCGGTCCTGCTCCAGCGCCTTGGCCACCTCCAGCGCGCGCATGGTCATGATGCCCGACGAGATCACCAGCACCTCGGCGCCGTCGCGCAGCAGCCTGGCCTTGCCGAGCTCGAACTGGTAGTCGTACCGGTCCAGCACCACCGGCACGTTGCCGCGCAGCAGACGCGCGTAAACCGGGCCGTTGTGCGCGGCGATGGCCGGCACCATCTGCTCGATCTCGACCGCATCGCACGGATCGATCACTGTCATGTTCGGCATGGCGCGCATCAGCGCCAGGTCTTCGGCGGCCTGGTGGCTGGGGCCGTAGCCGGTAGTCAGCCCGGGCAGCGCGCACACGATCTTCACATCGAGGTTGTCCTCGGCGATGGCCTGGTGCATGAAGTCGTAGGCCCGCCGGGTCGCGAACACCGCGTAGGTGGTGACGAAGGGCTGCGCCCCTTCATGCGCGAAGCCAGCGGCGGCGCCCATCAGCAGCTGCTCGGCCATGCCCATCTGGTAATAGCGCTCCGGGAACGCCTGCGCAAAGATATGCAGGTCGGTGTACTTGCCGAGGTCGGCGGTCATGCCGACCACGTTCTGCTTGTGGCGGCCCAGCTCGGCCAGCGCGTGGCCAAACGGGGCGGAGCGGGTAGCCTGCCCTTCGCCGGCGATGGAGGCGATCATCGCCGAGGTCTTCAGCTTCGGCTTGGCAGCGGTGGTGGCGGTGGCTATGGTATGGCTCATGCTTGTCTCCCGGCTTCCAGGGCCTGCAGTGCGAGTTGCCATTCGTCGGCATCGACGCGGATAAAGTGGTTCTTCTCGCGCTGCTCGAGGAACGGCACGCCGCACCCCATGCGCGTATCGCAGATGATCATGCGCGGCTGCGCGCCGCGGTGCTCGCGCGCCGCGCGGAAGGCGGCGGCGACAGCGTCGATGTCGTTGCCGTCGACGCGCTGCGTGAACCAGCCGAATGCTTCCAGCTTCGGCACCAGCGGCTCGAACGCCATGATCTGCGTGGACGGGCCGTCGGCCTGCTGGTTGTTGACGTCGACGATGGCGATCAGGTTGTCCAGCTTCCAGTGCGCGGCCGAAAGGATGCCCTCCCAGATCGCGCCCTCGTCCAGCTCGCCGTCGGAGAACAGCGTGTAGACGAAGTTGCCGGAGCCCTTGCGCTTGAGGCCCAGGCAGCGGCCCACGGCGATGGTCAGGCCCTGCCCCAGCGAGCCGCCGGACATTTCCATGCCGGGCGTGTAGCTGGCCATGCCCGACATCGGCAGGCGGCTGTCGTCGCTGCCATAGGTCTCCAGCTCTTCGGCGGGCAGGATGCCCGCCTCCAGCAGCGCCGCGTACAGCGCGATGGCGTAATGGCCGTTGGACAGCAGGAAGCGGTCGCGCCCTTCCCACTCGGGGTCTTCGGGGCGGTAGCGCATGGCGTCGAAGTAGGCCACGGCGAGCACGTCGGCGATATCGAGCGCCTGGCCGATATAGCCCTGGCCCTGGACCTCGCCCATCAGCAAGGCGTTGCGGCGGATGCGGTAGGCGCGTTCCCGCAAGGACGCGTCCTTGTCGGTGGTGGCTTGTTGCATGGTGTCTCCAGCAATCGGTTGGATCAGCATTTCAGGAAAAGGAAGCGGCCTCAGCGGTTCACGGACCTGGCCGGCACCATCAGCACCAGCACGGCACCGAAGACCACGGTGGCCGAGATGAACGCCAGCCCCGCGGTGGACTTTCCGGTCAGGTCGTTGAGCCAGCCGACGATGGCGGGCGAGAAGAAGCCGGCCAGGTTGGCCACGCAGTTCACCGCGGCGATGCCGGCGGCGGCGGACATGCCGCCCAGCAGCGCGGTGGGCAGCGCCCAGAACTGCGAGGACGAGGCCAGGATGCCGGCGGCGGCGATGCACAGGCATACCAGCGAGGCGCTCACGCTGCCCAGCAGCGGCAAGGTGGCAAAGCCGGCGGCGGCAACCACCATCGGCACGATCAGGTGGAAGCGGCGCTCGCGGCGGCGGTCGGCGCTCATGCCCACCAGCGGCAGCGCCACGATGGCGCACAGGTATGGCAGCGCGGTATAGATGCCGACCCACAGCGGGTCCGCCACGCCGGCCTTGCGGATGATCGTCGGCAGCCAGAAGGTCAGTCCGTACTGGCCCAGCACCACGCAGAAGTAGATCGCTGCCATCAGCCACAGGCGGCGGTCGGCCATGAAGGAGCGGATCGACATGTGCTCCATCTTCTGCGCGTTATCGCCTTCGATATTGCGCTTGAGCAGCGCCTTCTCGGCGTCGGTAAGCCAATGCGCCTGGTCGATGCCGTTGTCGAGGTAGTACAGGATCGCCACGCCCAGGCACAGCGACGGCAGCGCCTCGATCAGGAACAGCCACTTCCAGCCGGCCAGGTCGCCCACGCCGTGGAAGGCATGCATGATCCAGCCCGACAGCGGCCCGCCCACGATGCCGGCCAGCGGGATCGCCATGAAGAACATCGACAAGGCCTTGGCGCGCCGCTCCGACGGGAACCAGTACGTCATGTAGAGGATCACGCCAGGCGCGAAGCCGGCCTCGGCCACGCCCAGCAGGAAGCGCAGCACGTAGAACTGGGTCGGCGTGGTGACAAAGGCGAAGCACGCCGAGATCACCGCCCAGGTCAGCATGATGCGCGCCAGCCAGCGCTTGGCGCCGACCCGGTGCAGGATCACGTTGCTCGGCACTTCGAAGATGAAGTAGCCGAGGAAGAAGATGCCGGCACCGAGGCCGTAGATGGTTTCGCTGAACTGCAGGTCGCTCAGCATCTGCAGCTTGGCGAAGCCGACATTGACCCGGTCCAGGTAGGCGCCGAGGTAGCACAGCATCAGGAACGGGATCAGCCGCCTCACCACCTTGGCGTAGGTGCGGGTCTCGAAGGTGGCGGAATCGGCGTGCAGCGTCGCTTCGCCGCCAATGGGCGAAGCCGCGTATTTGGTCTTCATCGGTTGTCTCCTGCCTGGCGGCGCCGCGCGGCGGCGCACCGGCTGTTCTCGGGTCCCGCCTCGGTCGGGCGGCTTGGTTCGAATTTAGTGGATCAGCATGCCGCCGTTGACGTCGAGCGTGATGCCGGTCAGGTAGGCGGACATGTCGCTGGCCAGAAACACGCAGGCATTGGCGACGTCGGCGGCGTTGCCCAGGCGGCCCAGCGGGATGCCTCTGATGATCTCGGCGCGCATCTCGGGGGTGAGCTTGTCGCCGGTGATGTCGGTCTGGATCAGTCCCGGCGTGATTGAATTGACGCGGATGCCGTCGGGCCCGAACTCGCGCGCCATGGCGCGCGCCAGGCCCAGCACGCCGGCCTTGGCTGCGCTGTAGTGCGGCCCGCCGAAGATGCCGCCGCCGCGCTGCGCCGACACCGACGACATGCACACGATGCTGCCGCGCTTCTGCTCGCGCATCTGCGGCAACACCGCCTGCGACATGTACAGCGTGCCGCGCAGGTTGACGTCGAGCACGGCATCGTAGTTGGCAGCCTGGATATCGAGCGTGCGCACCGGCTGGGTGATGCCGGCATTGTTGACCAGCGCGTCGATGCGCCCATAGCGCTGCAGCACGGCCTGCGCCGCGCGCTCGCAGGCGGCCTTGTCGGTCACATCGCAGGCCAGGCCGAGGTGCCGGTCGCCCAGTTCGCCGGCGGCGGCCTGCGCCTCTTCCAGGCGCAAGTCCAGGATGACCACGGTGGCGCCCTGGGCGGCGAAGGCCCTGGCGGTGGCCTTGCCGATGCCGCGCGCCGAGGCGGCGCCGGTGATGATGACTACGTTGTTCTCGACCAGCATCTTTGTCTCCTGCAATTGGACTTGGGATGTGTCGAGTGTTGTCGCTGGCGGCCTGGCGATCAACGCGGTCTGCCTCAGCTATTGCTGAGAAATTTTCAAACGTCGACGACGGGCGCCTCAACGGGCGCCGCCCCGGTCACTTTGCCGGCCATGCCCGGGTGGCGCGCGTTCAGGGCGAAGCCGGCAACTGGCGCTCGAGCCAGGCCAGGAAGCGCGCCACGCGCGGCAGTCCGGCGTTCTGCGCCGGGCAGACCACGTGGTGGCTGCCCACCTCCAGCGCGTGGCTGTCGTCGAACACCGGCACCAGCGCGCCCTTGCGGATCTGCACCGATGCCAGCAGCGTGCTTTCCAGCGCCACGCCCAGCCCCAGTGCGGCCGTCTCCAGCGACATGTAGGAGCGGTCGAAGCTGAAGTCGAAGGTCTTGTGCGACGCCGGCACGCCGAAGCGCGCGAACCATTGTTGCCACTGCACCAGCGGCGTTTCGGAGTAGATCAGCCGCTGCGCGAGCAAATCCTCCGGTGTTCGGATCGGATGCTTTTCGAGATAGGCGGGAGAGGCCAGCGGCGCGATCGTCTCGCGCCGCAGCGTTTTCACCCGCAGGTCGCGCCAGTGCGCATAGCCGTGCCGGATATCGACGTCGTAGTAGCCGCTGGTGAACGACACGTCTTCATACGAGCACGACAGGTTGAGCTGGATGTCGCCATTGTCGGCCTGGAACGATTCCAGCCGCGGCAGCAGCCACATCAGGCCGAAGCTGGGACTGGAATGCACCCGCAGGATCTCGATGCTGGCCGGGCTGGAAGCGCGCTCGGTGGCGCGGTTCAGGTCCGCCAGCACGCCGGTGATATCGCGCAGGTATTGCTGCCCCACCGGCGTCAGCGCCAGCCCGCGACCCTGGCGGAAAAACAGCGCCTGCCCCAGCGCCTCTTCCAGGTTGCTGATCTGGTGGCTGACCGCGGATGCGGTCAAACCCAGCTCCTCGGCGGCGCGGCTGACGCTCTTGGTTCGGGCAACGCTTTCGAAGGCGATGATCGCCTTCACCGGTGGAATTCGCATGGGCGGCAAGGATCGGCGCGGGAGCGCGCCGGGACACCCTCCCTCCCGATCGCGGTCAGGAACATGCCCGGATTCTACTTCGGCGGCCCGCGGGCGCCGACGTTCCGCTACTCCGTCAACAGCTTACTGACCGCGGTGCGCGCGTATTGCATGAACGCCGCGACCGCCGCGCCACCCAGCACCGGATCATCCGGCCCGCCCGACCGGTACGCCGCCCGCGCCGCTGCCATCAACGGCCGGTGCGCGCCAGGCAGGCGTTCCAGCGCCCACGCCGCAGCCACGTCTTTCGGCGCGATCCGGCCGCTGGCGGCGCTGTACCAGACCCGCGCCATTGCCAGCACCACGTTGCGCTCGTCGCCGGCCCAGTCGCTTTCGGTCCGCCATTGCGCGACGGTATCGGTGAGCGCGGCGATGAAGTCTGGCCGGGGCACGGGTTCGAAGCAGGCCGTGGCCGGCGGGCCAAGCAGCGCGATACCGTGCTGGCGCACCTGGGTCACCAGGATGGCGAGGTCGTGGTCAGGCATCCGGCCCTCGAACACGCCGGCCTCGATGTCCTGGCGCAGCCATTCGCCAAACTGCAGTTCGCGCGTGGCCGGATAGCGCCAGGGCACCACTTCGCCGTGCGCCACCACGGTGACCTCCAGCGGCCGCCGGAGCCCACCGCTGCCTGGCGGGGCCGAGACCTCCAGCAGGTCGCGCAGCAGCGCTCGCCGCGCGGCGTCGCCGGGCACGTCGCGTGTGGTCACCAGCAAATCGATATCACTGAGGGGTCGCAGCCCACCATCGAGCGCCGAGCCGAACAGGTGGACGCCCAGCAGCGTCCCGGCCAGGTGCCGTGAGATCACGGCCTGGGCCACGCGGACCTGCTGCGCGATTTCGGCGGGCAGGGATGGGGCCGCCATGCTCACAGCGGCCCGGGCAGCGTCTTCAGGCCCAGCCACAATACGCCGATGACAACGTTGACCGGCACGCACAGCGCGCCGGGCACGTAGAACAGCGCCGACAGCGCCGGCGCGGACAACATCAGCTCGACCGCGCCGCCCAGCCCGTAGAAAAACACGCCGCACCAGAGCCAGCGCCGCATGTAGGTCAGCAGCCAGTGAGCGCGCGCCTGGTTGAAGTGCCAGGCGCGCGTGCGTTCGGCGCGGTTGCCGCGGCTGGCGTCCCGGAACAGCCAGCCGAAGAAGAAATAGCGGTACAGCAGGGCGCTAAAGCTCAGCTCTTGCATGATCACTCCTTTGGCCGCTGCCAGCCGGGGGAGTGCGGAACTCACCCACGCTCGGGGCGCAAGCAGCGATGGCAGCGGCAGGCATACCACCAGCGTACCAAAGAAGCGGCGCGAACCCGAGCCGAGGATGCCCCTGCATGGCTGGCCGCACTAAGACAGTGCAGCCAGCCGCGCGGTGATCGCACGCGGATCATTGCAGGCTGATATCGAGCTGCTGCACCACGCGCTTTTCGCGCTCGAACTGTTCGGCCGCGAACCTGGTGTAGTCCGCGCTGTTGAGGTGGACCGGCTCCAGGTCGATGGCTTCGAGCGAGCGCAGGTAGGCCGGGTCCTGCGCGGCGCGGAAGAACGCGTCGTGCAGCTTCCTGACCACCGCCGGATCCATGCCGCGCGGGCCGACGATGCCCACCAGCGAACTGGCGGTGATGTCGTAGCCCCGCTCCTTCAGGGTCGGCACATCCTTGAAGCGCGCAAAGCGCGCGTCGCCGACGATGGCCAGCGGCCGCACCTTGCCGGCGACGGCGAATTGGCCCCAGCCCGGGTCCAGCACTGCGTCGATGTCGCCGCCCATCAACGCCATCATTTCCTCGGCGCCGCCCTTGTAGGGCACGAAGGTGAATCTGGCGCCGGCGGCGCGGCCGAGCTTTTCCATCGAGATATGCCCCGAGCTGCCGATGCCGACCGCACCGTAGGTCACTTTGCCCGGGTTCGCCTTGGCGTAGGCAAGAAATTCTTCCAGCGTCTTCCAGCGCGCATCGGCGCGAACCACCAGGCCATAGCGGTAGTTGGTCAGGCCGATGATGTAGGTAAAGTCCTTGAGCGGGTCGTATGGCGTCTTTTGCAGGTGCGGCATGCGGAAGATATTGGCCGCGACCATCGACAGCGTGTAGCCATTCGGCGCCGCCGTCTGGGACATCACCTGCGCCGCGAGCGTGGCGCCCGCACCCGGCTTGTTGATTGGCACCACGCGCTGGTCCAGTTCCTTGCCGGCGGCCGCCAGCAGCGTGCGCAGCGAGCCGTCGGTGGGACCGCCGGGCGGGAACGGAATCCAGAACTCGATGGGCTTGGCCGGGAAATCGCCCGCCGCTGTCGCCGCCATCGCGAGCGGCGCTGCCGCGGCACAGACCGCCAGTGCCGCCATGGCCCTCGCCACGACCGATAGCAAACGCCCTTCCATTCCACGCTTTGCGATAGCCATGCCCTGTCTCCTGGTTGTCGTTCCGGTGTCGCCGCCCGGTGTGCCGGCCGCGGTCGTTTTCGACAGACGGTAGAGCGTTGCGCCAGGCGGGCCAATTGCCGTTCTGTTCAATGTCATTGGCAGAAACGCCCGGCATGCGGGGCCGGTCGGGCCGGCCGGGTTCACCGCGCCAGCGCCGCGACCACCGTGCCCAGCACGCGCACGCCCTGCTCTATCTGCGCGCTGGTCAGGCTGGCGTAGCCCAGCACCAGGCCGGCCGCGCGGGGCCGGCCCGCCCCGTGCGGCCGGGCATACAGCGCCGATACGGGGTAGACGCCCACACCGGCGCCGCGCGCGGCGGCCACCAGCGCTGGCTCGTCCCGCGGCCGCAGCGATGGCAGCCACAGCACCACGTGCAGCCCGGCGGCCGTGCCGCTGACCTCGGCATCGCCGGGCAGGTGGCGCGCAATGCCATCGAGCAGCGCGGTGCGGCGGCGCTCGTGCTCGCGGCGCATGCGGCGGACGTGGCGCTCGTAGGCGCCGCTGTCGATCAGCGCGGCCAGCACGCGCTGCTCCAGCACGGGCGCATGGCGGTCGGCCAGCCGCTTGGCCTGCCGGAACACGGGCACCAGTTCCGGCGGCAGCACCAGGTAGCCGAGCCGCAGCTGCGGCGACAGCGCCTTGGAAAAGGTGCCGACATAGATCACGCGGCCATCGGTGTCGATCGCGCGCAGGGTGTCGATCGGGCGCTGGCCGTAGCGGAATTCGCCGTCGTAGTCGTCCTCGACGATCCACGCGTCATGGCGCCGCGCCCATTGCAGCAATGCCTGCCGGCGCCCGATCGGCAGCACCCCGCCCAGCGGGAACTGGTGTGACGGCGTCACGTAGGCCAGCCGGACCCCGTCCGCCGCAGGCAGGCTGGCGGTATCCATGCCATGCCCGTCCACCGGGACAGGCAGGCACGTCGCGCCGGTGGCCTCGAAGCAGCGCCTGGCCATCAGGTAGCCGGGGTCTTCGAAGGCAAAGGTATCGCCGTCGTCCAGCAATAGCCGCGCGCACAGGTCGATGGCCTGCTGCGAACCATGCACCACCACGATCTGTCCGGCATCGCAGGCCAGCCCGCGCGCGCGGCGCAGATAGCCCTGCAGCGCGCGCCGCAGCGATGCCTCGCCTTCTGGCGCGGCATAGGACAGGCTGTCGTGCTGGCGCAGCAGCTCGGCCTGCCAGGCGCGCCGCCAGGCCAGCGCCGGGAAGTCGCGCCACGCCACCGCGCCGTACAGGAAATCGAAGCGCACCGGCTCGGCCGGCGGCGCTGCCGGCAGCCCCAGTGCCGCCACGCGGCGGCCGAACTGGGACAGCGCCGGGACCCTGGCGCGCCGCGCCGCATCCGGCCGGGCCGGCGCGCAAGCCGCCAACGGGCCGGCAATGCGGGCCGCCCGCCCCCGCGCGGTGACCAGGAAGCCCTCGGCCGCCAACTGTTCATAGGCAGCGGTCACGGTGGTGCGCGATACCCCCAGCTCGGCCGCCAGGCCGCGCGTGGACGGCGCCGGCGCGCCCGGCGGCAAGGTGCCGTCGGCGATCTGGGCGCGCAGCAGGTCATAGATGCGGCGTCCCGCGCCCGTGGCGCCGGGCCGCCTGCCGCCGGACTGGTCGAACTGGCCCATTAAAATTCGTGAAAACTGGATCTTCCGATTGTGCCAGTTGTCGGCGACAGTATCGAGCATCCAATCGCCCCGAGCCCCACGATGTACGTCCCCGACCATTTCGCCGAGACCCGCCCCGACGCCCTTGCCCGCATCATCCATGCGCACCCGCTGGGCATGCTGGTCACGCACAGCCAGCACGGCCTCGATGCCGACCATCTGCCGTTCGAGTTCGACCCGGGTGCCGGTGCCCTCGGCGTGCTCACCGCGCACGTGGCGCGGGCCAACCCGGTGTGGCAGCGGTGTCCGACCGGCACGCCGGTGATGGTGGTGTTCCGCGGCGCCGAGGGCTATGTCTCGCCGAACTGGTACCCGAGCAAGCATGAGACCCACCGCCAGGTGCCGACCTGGAATTACGAGGTGGTGCACGCGCACGGCACGCTCACCGTGCGCGACGACGAGCGCTTCGTGCGCGGCCTGGTGGCGCGCCTGACGCGGCGGCACGAGGCCGCCGAGGCCCGGCCGTGGAAGATGGGCGACGCCCCGCCCGACTACCTCGACGCCATGCTGCGCGGCATCGTCGGCCTCGAGATCGCCGTGACCTCGCTGGTGGGCAAGCGCAAGCTCAGCCAGAACAAGGACACGCGCGACCGCCTTGGCGCGGTCGACGCACTGGAGGCGCGCGGCTGCCCGGAACTGGCGCAGTCGATGCGCAACGCGGTCTGATCCGGCCTCGCCTCACCCCGCCCATGCGCTGGCCCGGACCCAGCCGCGCCTTGCCGCGCAACCTTGCCCCATCAACAAGGAACCCCGAACCATGTCGCTGATCCCCTTCCTGATCGCCGCAGTCGTGCTCGCCATCACCCCGGGGCCGGCCATCGCCTATGTCGTCGCGCGCACCGTGGCCGGCGGACGGGCGGAAGGCCTGGCTTCATGCCTCGGCACGGGCATCGGCGGATTGCTCCATGTATTCGCGGCGGCGGCGGGCCTGTCGCTGCTCATCGCCCAGTCCGCGGTGGCATTCAGCCTGCTCAAGTACCTGGGCGCGGCTTACCTGGTGTACCTGGGCGTACGGATGCTGCTGCGCAAGGAGGCGCCCGCGACGATCGCGGCGGTGCCGTCGCGAGGCGCGCGCCGCGCGCTGGTCGATGGCGTGACGGTCGAGGTGCTGAATGTCAAGACCGCGCTGTTCTTCCTTGCGTTCCTGCCGCAGTTCGTCGCGGCGGGCGCAGCGGCCGTGTCGCAGCTGGCGCTGCTGGGCTGCATCTGCGTCACGCTCAACACGCTGGTGGACGTCGCCGTGGTCTTCGCCGCGCATCGCCTGCTCAAGTCCGGCGCCGCGCGCGCGGCCCGCGCGCGGCTGATGACCCGGGCTTCGGGTGTCACGATGCTGGGGCTGGGCGCGTTCCTGGCGCTGGCGCGGCGCGAGGCATAAAGGGCCTCGTTTCCCTGCCGGCGCCCGGAATCAGCCCGGAATCAGCCCGGGAAGGGCCGGCCCATCGGCTTGAGCCGGATGCCCGGGGCCAGCCTGGTCCATGGCAGGTCGGCCGGATCGGCCGTCATCGGGCCCGGCGCCTTGGCCACCAGCACGGCATGCGCGATGCCCTGGAAATCGGCGCGGAAGTGCACCGAGCTCTTGTTGACCAGGATCTTCATCGCCTCGGGCTCGACCCCGCCCACGCGGAACAGGTTGCGGTCGAGCATCTGGGCCTTGCCGGCACTGACCACCACCTGCACATCGTCGATGCGCAACAGTGCGACCGGGCCGACATCGGCCAGCATGCCGTGCATCATCGGCCCGCCGTAGCGGCACACGCCATCAGTCAGCTTCAGCACCTCGAAGCGGCCTTGCAGCGGCGCGTCGCCGGGCACCCCGGATACGCCGCCCAGCGCCACCTCGATGGTCGCGCCGACGCCGGCACGGTGCGCCTCGGCCGCCACGGCCGGGTCCCAGATCAGCCCGATGGCCGCCTGCCGCGCGCCGTGGCGCAACAGCGCGCGCAGCATGCCCATGGTGTTCGAATCGCCGCCCGCGCCGGGGTTGTCCTGCGTGTCGGCAATGACCACCGGGCGCGTGGCCCCCGCGGCAAGCCGCATGGCTTCGCGCACGGCCTCGTCGGGCGAGAGGAACGGCACCTCCCAGGCGGGCTCGTCGGCCAGCATCCGGTCGTACAGCGCCTGCACCGCCGCTTCGGCCGCGTCGGCATCCTCGCCATAGCCCCAGATCACCGGCCCGCACTCCGGGAAATCGGCGGCGGGGAACCCCGGCGCGAACGACAGCGACACCACCGCGCCGCGCTCGCGCTGCTGCAACAGCGCGTACATGGCGCGCGCTGGCTCCAGCAGCGTACACATGCCGTTGATCGGGATCAGGAACGGCAGCCGCCGCACCGCGCGGTGCAGCGCTCGCTTGCGCTCCAGCAGGCGCTGCAGCAGCGCCGCGGCGCGCGCGCCGGTCTCGGCCATGTCCACATGCGGGTAGGTGCGGTAGGCCACCAGCGCGTCGGCCGCCTGCAGCATGGCCTGCGTAACGTTGGCATGCAGGTCGAGCGAGGCCACCACCGGCACCCCGGGGCCCACCGCCGCGCGGATGCGCTCGAGCAGCGTGCCCTCGCCGTCGTCGGTGTGCTCGGCCACCATGGCGCCGTGCAGGTCGAGGTAAACCGCGTCGAAGCCGCCCGCGCGGGCGGCGCCGACGATCTTGCCGGCGATGCGCTCGTACGCGTCCTCGGTCACGTGCGCGGACGGGCTGGCGCCGGCCCAGACCACCGGCAGCAGCGTCCAGCCGTGCCGCTCGGCGGCGGCGATGAAGCCGCCGGCCGGGATATTGACGTCGCGCAGCGCGCGCATGTCATCGCCGCGCACCATCGCGGGAAAGCCTTCGCCGCGCTCGAAGCTGGCGTAAGTGGCCTTTGACGGGGCAAAGGTATTGGTCTCGTGCTGGAAGCCGGCGACCAGGATCCGTGTTGCCAAGGTTCTTCTCCGTGAAACAAAAGTCCGGCGTCAGGCCGGCGACACCGCGCCCTGCGGCGACGGCATCCGGTTGGCCACCAGTACCGCCGCGCCGGCCATCAGCAGCACCACCATCACCAGCAGGCCGGCCTGCATGCTGCCGGTGGCAGTGCGCACGGCGCCAATGATGGTAGGGCTGAGGAAGCCGCCGACCAGGCCGATGGTGTTGATCAGCGCGATGCCGCCGGCCGCGGCATCGCCCTTCAGGTATTGCGACGGAATTGCCCAGAACACGGTATAGGCGGCCCACATCATCGCCGTGGCGATGGTCATGCACGCCAGCGACACCGGCAGGTTGCCGCTGGACTGCGTGGCCACGGCCAGCGCCACCGCGCCGGTAAAGGCCGGCACCGCGCTATGCCAGCGGCGCTCGCCGCGGCGGTCCGAGCTGCGGCCGATCACCAGCATGGCAATCGCCGCGGCAATATAGGGAATCATCGAATACAGCCCGATCTGCATGGTGTCGGTGACGCCGTCCGCCTTCAGGATGGACGGCAGCCAGAAGCTGACCGCGTAGATGCCGCAGATCATGGTGAAGTAGGCAAAGGCCAGCAGGTACACGCGCGGATCGCGCGCGACCTGGCCGAACGAGTGATGCCCGCCCGCCGGTGCCCGCAGCTCGGCGGCCAGCATGCGCTTTTCCGCGTCGCTGAGCCAGCTTGCCTCGGCCGGCCGGTCCGCCAGCACGCGCAGCGCCAGCGCGCCGAGCAGCACGCATGGCAGCCCTTCCACCAGGAACATCCATTGCCACCCCGCCAGCCCGTGCGCGCCGGACAGCGCCGTCATCAGCCAGGTCGACAGCGGCGAGCCGAAGATGCCGCCGATGGGCCCGGCCAGCATCACCACCGCCATCACCCGGGCCATGCGTTGCTGCCCGTACCAGTAGGTCAGGTAGAAGATCATCCCCGGGGCGAACCCGGCCTCGAACACGCCAAGCAGGAAACGCAGCACGTAGAACGTGGTTTCGTCGCGCACGAACATCATGCCCGCCGAGGTCAGGCCCCACAGCACCAGGATGCGGCTGATGGTCTTGCGCGCACCGATGCGGGGCAGCATCAGGTTGCTCGGGATCTCGAACAGCACGTAGCCGAAGAAGAAGATGCCGGCACCCAGCCCGTACACCGCGTCGGAAAAACCCAGGTCGCTCTGCATCTGCAGCTTGGCGAAGCCGATGTTGACGCGATCCAGGTAGGCAAAGGTGTAGCACAGCAGCAGGAACGGCAACAGGCGCCAGTTCAGCTTGCGGTACAGCGCCTGCTGCGCGGCGCTGGCGGCTTCCGTGGGCGTGCGTGGGGGCAGGGTTGCGGACATGTCGATCTCTCCCGTGGTGGTCGGCTCTTGTGGACGCGATGTCTTTCTCTGGCAGGCGTTGATCGTCTGGCATCTGAAAAAACAGAGCAAGAGCAACTTAAGTCGGCTATCGTTGCCCTGCCGGCAACACCACGACATGCCGGCGCCTTCCACGCCAGACAACGAGGTCCGACATGCGCGAACTGAACCAGCGCAGGCTGCGCTATTTCCATGAAGTCCTGACCCACGGCTCGATCCGCGGCGCGGCCGACAGCATCAACACCTCGCCGTCGGTGATCACGCGCCAGATCCGCCTGCTGGAAGAAGAAGTGGGCGCGCCGCTGTTCGACCGCCATGCGCGCGGCGTGCAGCCGACCGAAGCGGCGGTGCACCTGCTGGAATACTGGCGCGGCTGCCGCGCCCAGCAGGAACTGTTCGAAGACCGCCTGCAGGCCTTGCGCGGGCTGCAGCATGGCCAGGTGCGCATCGCCACCAGCGAAGGCTATGTCGACGGCCTGATGGATGAGGTGCTGACGGATTTCTGCGCGCGCTATCCCCGGCTGGACGTGACCGTCGACATCCTGCCGGTCAACAACGTGCTGCAGGAGGTGGCGGAAAGCCGTGCCCATATCGGCCTGGCCTACAACCCGCCCGGCCACGCCGACATCGCCTGGGTGGCCACGTCGTCGCAGCCGGTGGTGCTGCTGGTGCATGCCGGGCATCCGCTGGCGCGCCGCGGCGGCAAGGTCCATGTGCAGGATCTGGCGGACTATCCGCTGGCCATGATGCCGCCGGCATTCGGCCTGGGCCAGGTGGTGCAGATGCTGGCGTACGCGGAGAACATCCAGATCCGCCCGACGCTCACCACCAATTCGCTGGCAGTGCTGCGCCACTTCGTGAAGCGCCACGACGGCATCACGCTGATCGGCGGCTTCGCGGCGTACCGGGAACTGCAGTCCGGCGAACTGGTGACCTTGCCGATCGCCCATCCGCTGTTCGAAGCCGCCAAGGCGCGCCTGCTGGTCAAGGCGGGCCGGCCCATGGGCGTGGCCGCCAATACGCTGCTGGACTGCATCCTGCGCGACATGTCGATGTTCGCCGGCGCGCGCCGGCGCAGGAAGCGCTAGCCCCCGCGCCCCCGCTGCAGTCCGTGGCTACTCCGGCACGAAGCGGATCGACTTCAGCAGTTCCGCCTGCCGCTCATACGCCGCGCGCGCTTCCCTTGACAGCGCCTCGCTGCTGAGCGGCTGGCCGTTGTCCATGCCCATGTCTTCGACGTGCTTGCGGTAGCCGGGCTGCTGCACGATCGCCAGCGTGGCGTTGCGGATCCTTTCCTGCACCGCCGCGGGCACGTCCGGCGGCAGCCACAGGCCCATCCAGCCCGGTTCGGTCATTGCCGGGAAGCCGACCTCGGCGAAGGTCGGCACCTCCGGCAGCGCGGGAATGCGCTTCGGGTAGGCCACCGCATAGGCCCTGAGCTTGCCGGCCTTGATCAGCGGCAGCGAGGTCGCCAGGCCGTCGAACATCAGCGGCACGTGGCCGCCCATCACGTCCTGCAGCGCGGGCGGGGAGCCCTTGTAGCCGACGTGGCTCATGTTCACGCCCGCCAGCCGGTTGAACTGGACCCCGAGGGTCTGCCCGCGCATGCCGGCGGCGTACGAGGCATAGTCGACCTGCCCCGGCTTGCTCTTGATGTAGGCCAGCAGCTCGCTGAAGTTCTTCGCCGGCAGCCTGGGGTTGCCCACCAGTACCAGGCCGGTGCGCGCCACCTGGACGATCGGCTTCAGGTCCCTGAACGGATCGAACGAGACCTTCAGCGCCAGCGGCGTCTCGGAGACGATGCCGCCCTGGATCAGCAGCAGCGTATGCCCGTCGTGCGGCGCCGACAGCAGCGTGCCGACCGCGATCGCGCCGGCGCCGCCGGGCTTCTGCTCGACGATCACCGGCTTGCCCAGCGACTGCGTCAGCCCCTCGGCCAGCAGGCGCGCGAGGATGTCGGCGGTACCGCCGGCGGGGCCGCCGACCACGATCCTGACGACCTTGGTCGGCCACGCCTGGGCATGGGCGAGCGCGGGGAGCGCCGCCGGCAGCGCCAGGCCGAGCATGCATGACAGCAACGCCCTGCGGCGCGCCGACGGTTGTGCTTGCTTCATGGTTGTCTCCGAATATGCGAGGGCTCGGGGCAGCCAGCTGCCGCCCCTGCCCTTTCTGCGGGCCGCTTGCCAGCGGCAGCCGGACCGGTTCAGGCTGCCTTGCGCAGGAAGCCCTGGTTGCCGCCGTTGCGGTTCGGCGCAAAGCCGTTGGCCGCGAGCGTTTCTTCGACGGTGTCGTAGAACACGCCGATCTTCTGGATCTCGCGCGCCTCCCGGGCGGTTGCCACCTTGCGGCCGAATTCGCCGGCGATGCGCACCAGTTGCTCGATCTGCTTCACCGTGCTCATCTTGGCCGTGCGAGACTGGTTCCACAGGCAGTCCTCGGTCCCGCAGCGCACATGCAGCCCCAGCGCGATGCCCATCATGTTTACCGGCAGCACGTTGCGCACCGAGCTTTCGACGGTCAGCACCGCGCCATCCGGCACCGCGCGGACGATGTTGGCCAGGTTGAACACGCTCGGCGCATCCATGCCGCCGCTGATGGCGACCCAGTTCATCACCAGCGGGCCCTTGTAGATGCCGCGCCGGATCAGCCGCTCGACGGATTCGAAGCTATTGATGTTGTAGCACTGGAATGCGCTCTGGATGCCGGCGGCCGACAGGCGGCGGATATGCTCCTCGACCCAGCCGGGCTGGGCGGGTACCGTCATTTCCTTGTACGCGTTGAAGATGGCAGGGTTCTCGCGCGAGGTTCCCTTGAAATCCGCCAGCTCGGCATGCTCGGTCACGTTCATCTGCGAGGTGTTCACCGTGACCGTGACCTGGTCCGGCACGGGGTCGAGTTCGGCCAGCATATGGCGCGTGTCGTCGGACAGCCACTTCGCTGCATCGCCCTCGTTCTCCGGGGCGAAACTGATCGATCCGCCGACCTGGATGATCATCTCCGGCACCGCCTTGCGCACCCCGGCGATCAGTTCGTTGAACTTGGACAGGCGCTTCGAGCCCTTGCCGTCGAGTTCGCGCACGTGCAGGTGCAGCACCGTCGCGCCGGCGTTGTAGCAGTCAACGGCTTTCTGGATCTGGTCTGGCATCGTCACCGGGATGTCTTCCGGAAAATCGGACGGCAGCCAGCCCGGCGCGTAAGGTGCCGCGGTGATGATGAGCGGCTGCTGGTTTTCAGGGAACAGGGATCCATCTAGGTAATGCACGGCATGTCTCCATTTATCGTGGCGCTGGCCAGGCCTGCGGCGCTGGCGCGGCTCAGAACGGCTTGTCGCCGATGATGGCGGCGCGCTCCATCTTGCGCGGCGCCGGCCAGTAGTCCTGCACCGCGTAATGCTGGGTGCAGCGGTTGTCCCAGATCGCCACGCTGTCGGGCTGCCAGCGGAAACGCACCTGGTATTCGGGAATCGCCGCCTGGCTGATCAGGTAGTTCAGCAGATGGCTGGCGCCCGGGGTCTTGTCCTGTCCGTAGCGCACGTTCTCGGGCGTGTGGAAATTGACGAAGTGGGTTGAAAAGCCGCAGACATAGAGCACCTTCTCGCCGGTCTCCGGATGCGTGCGCACCACCGGGTGCTCGACCGCGGGGTACTGCGCGGCCAGCCTGGCGCGGTTCTCCGGGCTCATCGCCGCGCCGAAGGAATGCTCGATGCCGTGCTTGGCGCGCAGGCCGGCAATGCGCTGCTTGATTTCCTCGGGCAAGTGCTCGTACGCCGCAGCCATGTTGACCCAGATGGTGTCGCCGCCCACCGGCGGGGACTCGATGCAGCGCAGCACGCAGCCCATCGGCGGGCATTCGCGCCAGCTGCCGTCGGTGTGGTAGCTGTTCTCGTAGTTCTCGCGCTTGTCGCTGCGGTAGATCTGCACCAGGCCGGGATGATCGGGATCGCTGCCCGCCACCGGATGGTCTTCCAGTTCGCCGAAGCGCCGCGCGAACGCCACGTGGTCGGCGCGCGAGATCTCCTGGCCGCGCAGGAACAGCACCTTGTGCGCGAGCAGCAGTGACTTGATCTCGGCAAACAGCGCCGCATCGCGCGCGGCATCGGCCAGGCTGACGCCGCTCAGTTCGGCGCCGATGCTGCAGGTAAGTTGTTGGACTCGCATGGGGACGCTCCTTTACAACACGAAGATCGAAGAGCCGGTGGTCTTGCGCGACTCCAGGTCGCGGTGGGCCTGGACCGCATCCTCCAGTGCGTAGCGCTGGTTGATGCCGATGCGCAGCCGCCCCGCGGCCACGTGGCCGAAGACTTCCGCGGCCAGTTCGGCCTTCTCGGCGGGATCGGCAATGTAGTCGGCCAGCGCGGGGCGGGTCAGGTAGAGCGAGCCTTTCCTCGCCAGCAGCTGCGGATCGAACGGCGGGATCGTGCCCGAGGCGGTGCCGACGCAGACCATCAGCCCGCGTCGCCTGAGCGAATCCAGCGAGCCCTGGAAGGTGCTGCGGCCCACGCTGTCGAACACCACCGACACGCCCGTGCCGCCGGTCAGCTCGCGCACCCGCGTGGCCACGTCCTCGCGGGTGTAGTCGATGACGTGGTCGCAGCCATGCGCGCGCGCCAGTTCGGCCTTGGCTTCGGTCGACACCGTGCCGATCACGGTCAGGCCGAGCAGCCTGGCCCACTGCGACACGATCAGCCCCACCCCGCCGGCAGCCGCGTGCAGCAGGATGGTCTCGCCGCCGCTGAACGGATAGATGCGGCGCATCAGGTAGGCCGAGGTCAGGCCGCGCATGGTCATCGCCGCGGCGGTCTCGAAGCCGATCGCATCCGGCAGGCGGATCAGCGGCGCGGCGGGCACCAGGCGCTCGGTGCTGTAGGCGCCCAAGGTGTTGGTGAAACCGGTATAGGTGACGCGGTCGCCCTCCGCGATGTGGGTCACTCCGGGGCCGACCGCCTGCACTACGCCGGCCGCCTCGACGCCCATGCCGCTGGGCAGCGGCACGGGGTAGGTGCCGTTGCGGAAGTAAGTGTCGGCATAGTTGAGCCCGACCGCGACGTGGCGGATCCGTACCTCGCCCGGGCCGGGATCGCCGACCTCGGCGTCCTCGTAGCGGAGGACTTCGGGGCCTCCGGTCTCATACATGCGAATGGCTTTGGCCAAGGCTGTCTCCTGATTGTGGTGTCCTGCCCGCGCCGCTATCATTGGCGCGGCGCAGTCGATTGTGAGACAGCCGGGCCGCAGCGCCCTTGACCGATCGCGCCACGATTTGCCATTTGACGACGGACACGACCGACGCCCCCACCCACTCCCGCGGCAGCCCCATGACCGTCCTTGTTCGCAGCGCATCGCTGACCAAATACCTGGGAATTGCCCGGGGCGCGGGCCTGGATCCGGTGCGGATGGTGGCCCGGGCAGGCCTGGACCAGGCGTGCCTGTACACGCCCGACCTGCGCATTCCCGAGCAGCGCCTGGCGGAGGTGCTGGAGGCCTCGGCGCGCGAGACGGGCTGCCATTCGCTTGGCCTGATGGTGGGGGAATCGTGGCGCCTGTCGGACTTCGGCCCGGTGAGCCTGCTGTTGCAGCATCAGCCCACGCTGCGCGAGGCGCTGGCCGAGATCGAGCGCTACCGCCACTGGCTCAGCGACTCCATTTCCATCCTGGTCACCGAGCATCCCGGTGTCGCGGTGCTGCACGTGACGCTGCAGACTGGGCGGCAACAGCCCGGCAGGCAGGCCATGGAACTGACCGTGGCCGCATTGCACAGCCTGATCCGCGCCATCCTCGGCGAGTCGTGGATGCCGCACAGCGTGCATTTCGCGCATGCGGCGCCCGCCGACCTGCGCATCCACCGGCGCCTGTTCGGGCCGCGCCTCGAATTCGGTTCGGACTTCGACGGGCTGGTGCTTGCCAGCGGCGACCTGGACCGCGTCAATCCCCTGGCCGATGCCAGCCTGGCCGGGTACGCGCGGGGCTTCCTCGACCTGCAGCCAGGGGCCGGCAAGCCATCCATCGCCGCGGACGTGCGGCGCACCCTCACCCAGTTGCTGCCGCGCGGACGCGGTGCGGTGGAACAGGTCGCGCAAAGCCTCGGCACCAGCCCGCGCACCCTGCAGCGCCAGCTGGAACAGGATGGCCTGACGTTTTCGGCACTGGTCAACGAGGTGCGCCGCGAGCTGGCGCAACGCCATCTGCAGGATCCGCGGCGGCCGCTGGCGCAGGTCGCCACGCTGCTCGGATTCTCGGAACCCAGCGCATTCTCGCGCTGGTTCGCGGCGCAGTTCGGCAAGTCGCCGACGCGCTGGCGCCAGGATGGCGCCTGAGGCGGGCCTACTTCAGGTATTTCATCGTGGCGACGCCGGTGGCCACCAGGAGTTCCCCATCGAGCCATACCTCGGCGCGCGAAAAGAAGATCGAACGCCCGCGGCGGTCGACCATGCCTTTCGCCGTCAGCAGCTTGCCGGTCCCGTTGCTGAGGAAGTTCGACGTCAGCGACAGCGTGACCGCATGCCGCGGGCTCTCGCCCGGCGCCGAGTAGAGGCCGGCATAGCCGGTGGCGGCATCGAGCAAGGTGCAGAGGGTGCCGCCATGCACGACGCGGCTGCGGTTCAGCATACTCGGCGCGAGCGGCAGTTCCAGCTCGACGTAGTCGTCGCGCCAATGGGTGATGCTGACACCGATGCTTTCCAGTGCCGGATTGTCGAGGCTGTACGCCTCGCCCTTGCCTGCTGCCATTGCCACGTCCATCGCCTGGGATTTCCTTTGCTTGGTCAAGCCTCCTTTCTGCGCGATCCGCGTGTTTCCGACAATCTTTATTTCGCAAACCGGCCCTTCCGCCTGCATGAATCCACGCACGCGCCGCGGCACGCACGGCTTTGACTCGGCATGCAGAACGACCTAGGCTAAGTAGGCTTACCGCGCACTCGGCCACGCGCCAGGTGACGTACCGGCGATGTCGCAAGGTCCGCCAGGACCAGGGAGGGGCTCACCATGAACATGCGGCCAGATCCGACGTTTCACGCCTCGCCGGAGCTTGCGATCCACGCGCCCGCGGAATCCTTCGCCTATACGGTGCTGCTCAGCCCCGACGGCACGCAACCCGACGCGCTCGCGGTGATCGACGTCAAACCCGGATCGCCGACCTACAGCCAGGTGGTGCATACCGTGCCGATGACGCACAAGGGCGACGAGCTGCATCACTTCGGCTGGAACGCGTGTTCGTCGGCGCTGTCGCCGCTGACCGGCCATGCGTTCCTGGAGCGGCGCTACCTGATCATTCCGGGAATGCGCTCGTCGCGCCTGTATATCGTCGACACCAAGCCGCATCCGACCCAGGCGCGCATCCACAAGATCGTCGAACCCGACGAGATTTTCCGCAAGACCGGCTATTCGCGGCCGCATACCGTGCATTGCGGCCCGGAAGGCATCTATGTCAGCACGCTGGGCGGCAGCGGGCCGGATGGCACGGACGGCACCCCCGGCATCTTCATCATGGACTGCGAGACCTTCGAGGTGCTGGGCCGCTGGGAGATCGACCGCGGCGAGCAGCAGAAGCACTACGACTTCTGGTGGAACCTGCCGCGCGACTACATGGTGTCGAGCGAATGGGCCCTGCCGCCGCAGTTCGAGAACGGCCTGGTGCCCGAGGACCTGCTCGGCAACCGCTACGGCCACAAGCTGCATTTCTGGGACCTGCGCGCACGGCGCAACGTGCAGACCATCGACCTGGGCGCCAATCACCAGATGGCGCTGGAAGTCCGCCCCGCGCATGACCCGGTGCGCGAGTACGGCTTCGTCGGCGTGGTGGTCGACACCACCAACCTCGAGGGCTCGATCTGGACCTGGTGGCGCGAAGACGGCAAGTTCCACGCCGAGAAGACCGCGACGATCCCGGCGGAAGCCGCCGACGCGAGCCAGTTGCCGCCGCTGCTGCAAGGCTTCGGCGCGGTGCCGCCACTGGTGACCGATATCGACCTGTCGCTGGACGACAGATTCCTCTATGTGTCGTGCTGGGGTACGGGCGAGATGCGCCAGTACGACGTCACCGATCCGCGCAAGCCCCGGCTGGCGGGCTCGGTCCATCTCGGCGGCATGGTCCGCCGCACCCCGCACCCCAACGGCAAGCCCTTCGCCGGCGGCCCGCAGATGGTGGAGATCAGCCGCGACGGCGAGCGTGTCTACTGGACCAACTCGCTGTATTCCACCTGGGACCAGCAGTTCTACCCCGACGGCATTCCCGGCGCGCAGGTCATGGCCCGCGCCGGAGCGGACGGTGGCCTGGAGCTGGCCGACGATTACTGGGTCGAGTTTCCCGAAGGCTACCGCGCGCACCAGATCCGGCTGGAAGGCGGCGACTGCTCGACCGATTCGTTTTGCTATCCCTCGGCCAGGGCTTGAGCGGGCACGACTGGGAACAGCTTGGCCTGTGGTCGGCGGTGCTGGCCAGCGGCCTCTATCACGGCGTCAACCCGGCGATGGGATGGCCGCTGGCGGTATCGAACGGCCTGCTGGCGCACAGCGGCCGCGCCGTGCTTGCGGCGCTGGGGTTTCTGGCGGCCGGGCACGCGCTGGCGGTGCTGGCGGTGACACTGCCGTTCGGCATGCTGGCCGCGCTGGTCGCCTGGCAGGCGCAGATCCGCATCGGCGCCGGCATGCTGCTGATCGCCGGCGGCATCGCGCTGCTGCTCAGGCGCGGCCATCCGCGCGCACTGGTGCGCATTGCGCCATCGCGCCTCGCACTGTGGTCGTTCGCGGTGGCGATCGCGCATGGCGCCGGGCTGATGCTGGTGCCGATCTATCTTGGCCTGTGCCGCACCGAGAGCGAGCCGGGGCACCAGGCGGCCGCCACGCTCGCCAGTGCCAACCTGGGCATGGCGCTGGCGGTGGCCCTGCTGCATACGCTGGCCATGTTTGCCATGGGCGGCGGCATGGCGTGGCTGGTCTACCGCTACCTGGGGCTGCAGTTCGTTTCGCGCAGCTGGTTCAACCTGGAGGCGGTCTGGGCCCTCAGCCTCATCCTGGTTGGGGGCGCTGGCGCTCGGCCTTGAAGCGTTTGGCTAGGAACCGGGCTCAGCCGGCCAGCCGCGCCGCCAGCCGCCCGCGCGTGATGGCTGCGATCTGCGCCAGCGCCTCGTCCAGTTCCTGCTGCGTGCTGCGGCCGATGCGGCGCTCGAACGCGGCAAAGATACCTTCGCGGGTGTAGTGGCGCACGCAGATGATGAAGGGGAAGCCGTGGCGCGCCTGGTAGTCGGCGTTGAGCTGGTCCAGCGCGGCCTCCTGCTGCACCGACATCGCATCCAGTCCGGCGCTCTTCTGCTCGGCGCTGGAATCCGCCGTCATCGTGCCCGCGCGGATATTGCGTGCCGACAGCTGCGGGTGCAGGTTCAGGAAATCGCACTGGCGCGGCGCATCGAGCTTGCGCACCACGTCCATCATCGCGCCATGCAGCGCCGCCACCGAGGCGAACGGCCGCTGCGCCCAGGCGCCTGCCGCGGCCTGCGGAAAATGTTCGAACACGCTGCCGAAGGCCTCGGCAAAGGCCGCTTCGTCCAGGGCGTTGACCGACGCCAGGTCGAGGGGGTGAGACATGGAGGCTTCTCCCGTAGGGATGCCCGCAAGGGCAATCGTTGCAATCGTTGAATACGCGGGGCCGAGTATAGGAACGCCCCGCCGCAGCGGCGAGAGTCCGCCCCCTATAGATCGCATAACAGAAACCGATACCGCTAACGATGCAGGTCGCGCAGGTCGCGCAGTTCCTGCGACGCCGCGCTCAGCATGCCGCGCAGCCACACATGCGCGGCCGAGCGGTGGCGCGACGGGTGCCACAGCTGGTAGAAGCGCATGAAGGGGAACTCGATCGGCGGTTCCAGCACCGCCAGCGGCACATGCTGCGCGTGGTAATTGGCGAAGTGGCGCGCCGTGGTCAGGATCAGGTCGGTGCCGGGGATCAGGCTGGGGGCGAGGTTGAAGTAAGGACAGCTGACCCGGTTGTCGCGATGCACGCGCATAGTGCTCAGGCCTGCATCCACCAGCCCGCGCTGGTCGCGCGAATACGGCGTCGGCACGATATGCGAGGCGCCCAGGTAGGCCTGCGCGGTGAACTTGCCGGGCTGCGCGTGCACGCTGTCCTGCGCCACCACGCACACCACCTCGTCTTCCAGCAGCACCGACAGGTGCAGGTGCTCGGGCGGATTGGGCCAGTTGCCGATCACGATATCGACCGCGCCCGCCGACAGCGCCTGCTCATAGTCGAAGCTGGTCCCCAGCGGCAGCGCCGACAGCCGCGCATGCGGCGCGGCGCGGCGCACGGCGCGCACCACATGGGCAAAGAACGGTGGCGCCAGGTAGTCCGGCATCGCCACCACGAAACTCTGCTCGGTGGTGGCCGGGTCGAAGCGGTCGTCCGAGACCAGCAGGTTGTCCAGCGCGCTGAGCGCGGCCTGCGCGTTGCGCGCCAGCTGCAGCGCACGCTCGGTCGGCACCATCACGTTCTTCTCGCGCGTCAGTAGCGGGTCGTTGAAGATCGCGCGCAGGCGCTTGAGCGCGGCGCTGATGGCCGGCTGCGACTGGTTCAGGCGGATCGCCGTGCGCGACACGCTCTGCTCGGCAATCAGGATGCACAGCACGCGCAGCAGGTAGGTGTCGAACGGGTCGTCGGCGCGAATCATGTTGAGTCCGTGACAAGGGGAACAAAGAAGGCATGGCGGGTGCGGCGGGCGCCGCTCCCGGTGGTGCTGGCATGCCAGGCCATGGCGACTTTGTAGCGTGTCGCGCACCGCACGGCAACCGGTGGAACCCGGACAGGCGTCGCCGCGCAGCGCGCGCGGCATCCCCACGGCGGACCGATCAGGGTAATCCATAGGTCCGCCGCAAGCCGCCGCGAATTCCCGCAAACCCGCGCCAGGCAAGGGATTGCGGCCCATATCGCCGCTGCTATGGGGCTTATACCAGCCCCCTCGTTTCGCATCGGCGGGCCATTCATATACTTGCTCCCAATCCATCAGCCACGGCGCGCCAGCCGCGGCGGACCGCATGCACCGCCACCAGGCCCGGCCTGGCAGAACACCACAAGACAGGAGACATCATGTCGATCACGAAACAAGGCGTACCGGTCTTCGCCGGCACCGCCGAAGACGCCGAGGACAGCGTCTACCGCAAGGTTACCTGGCGCCTGCTGCCCTTCCTCGGGGTGCTGTGGGTGCTGGCGTGGCTGGACCGCGTCAACATCGGCTTCGCCAAGCTGCAGATGCTGGACGCGCTGCGCTTCAGCGAAGCCGTGTACGGGCTGGGCGCCGGCATCTTCTTCCTGGGCTACTTCTTCTTCGAAGTGCCGTCGAACATGCTGCTGCAGAAGATCGGCGCCAAGAAGACGATCATGCGCATCACCATCTGCTGGGGCGTGATCTGCATGCTGCAGAGCTTCGTCACCACGCCCGCGCAGTTCTACATCCTGCGCTTCCTGCTGGGGGCGTTCGAGGCCGGCTTCTACCCCGGCGTGATCCTGTACCTGACCTACTGGTACCCGTCGCAGCGCCGCGCGCGCGCCTTCGGCACCTTCATGTCGGCGTCGGCCATTGCCGGCGTGCTGGGCGGGCCGCTGGCCGGCTGGATCATGACCGGCATGGCCGGCGTCAGCGGCATGCACGGCTGGCAGTGGCTGTTCATCCTGGAAGGCATCCCGTCGGTGCTGGCCGGCATCTTTGCCTGGTTCTACATGACCGACAAGCCCGAGCAGGCGCGCTGGCTGTCCGACGCCGAGAAGCGCGTGGTGCAGGACGCGCTCAGGCGCGACAACGCCGCCATGGGCGAGCGCGGCCACGACTGGCGCACGCTCTTCACCAACCCCAAGGTGTGGCTGCTGATCGCGATCTTCTTCTGCCTGCTGTGCGCCAACTCGACGCTGACCTTCTGGATCCCGACCATCATCAAGGACGTGGGCTTCGCCACGCCGATGGCGGTGGGCTGGATCGCCGCGGTGGCGTACCTGTGCGGCGCCGCCGGCATGATCCTCAACGGCGCGCATTCCGACCGCCGCAATGAAGTGCGCTGGCACTTCAGCGGCGCGGCGCTGGCGGGCGGCGGTGCCATGGCCGTGCTGGCGGTACTGCTGGGGGCGCAGGTGCTGTCGCCGGTGATCGCGCTGCTGGCGATGACCGCCGCGCTGGTCGGCACCATGAGCGCGATCCCGGTGTTCTGGCAGCTGCCCAACCGCTACCTGGCCGGCAGCGCCGCCGCGGTGGGCGTGGCGCTGATCAACTCCGTGGCCAACCTGGCCGGCTTCGGCGCCCCGTACGTGATGGGGCTGGTCAAGAACACCACCGGCAAGCTCACCTCCGGGCTGTACCTGGTGGCAGTGATCGAAGTGCTGGCCGCGGTGCTGGTGCTGGTGGGCATCCGCCAGCTGCGCGGCAAGCCGGCACGTCAAGGAGCCTGAGATGGACGAACACGATTTTGATCGCGCCCGCCGGCGCTTCGCTCTGCAATCGATGACGCTGGGCGGCGGCGCGCTGCTGGCCGGCGCCAGCTGGGGCGCCACGCCGCAGGCGCCGGCCCCCAACCAGACCGCTGCACCGGTGCAGCAAGGCGGACTGAGCCCGCGCCTGACGCTGCATGCGCTGGACACCTACCACGGCACGCCCGCGGCCGGCATGCGCGTGGAGATGTTCCGCATCGACCATGGCCAGCGCACGCCGCTGCAGACCGTCACGCTGGCCGCCAACGGCCGCAGCGAGCCGCCGCTGCTGATCGGCGACAGCTACCGCACCGGCACTTATGAGCTGATCCTGCACGCCGACGAATACTTCGCCGCGCGCAAGGCCAGCCTGCCGCAACCGTCGTTCCTGTCGAAGATCCCGCTGCGCGTGCGCGTGACCGACGCCAGCCAGCGCATCCACCTGCCCGTGCTGTTCGGGCCGTGGAGCTACAACTACTATCGCGGCAGCTGAGCCCGCGGCCCAACCCGGAGAGATCGCATCATGGCAGGTATCAGCACACATGTGCTCGACGTATCCCTGGGCCGCCCGGTGGCCGGCATGCAGGTCGAGTTGTTCGACGTCGCGGTGCAGCCGCCCCGGCTGCTCGCGCGCACCCGCACCAACCACGACGGCCGCACCGACGCGCCGATGCTGCCGCCCGCCCAGGCGCGCACCGGCGAGTTCGAGCTGCGCTTCTGGGTGGCGGACTACTTCCGCACCCCGGACGTGTTCGCCGACATCGTGCCGGTGCGCTTTACCATCGCGGATGCCGCGCAGCACTACCACGTGCCGCTGCTGTGTTCGCCGTGGAGCTTCGGCACCTATCGCGGCAGTTGAACGCCGGGGCACAGGCCCGCGCCTACCGCGGCTTGCGCACCTCCGCCTCGTCGTGCGACAGGACCCTGCCCTCGCCGGAGCGGGGCATCATCGGCGGCACCGGCTTGCCGGTGCGCTTTTCCACCAGTTGCGAGCGGCGCTCGCCGCGCGCGAACAGGTGGTGCTCTCCCCACTGGCGCAACGCCACCACGATGGGGAACAGGCTCTCCCCCATTTCCGTCAGCACGTATTCCTGGTAGGCACTGCCGTCCGAGGCCGGCCGCGTCGCCAGGATGCCGGCGTCCACCAGCCGGCGCAGGCGGTC
The DNA here is from genome assembly GCF_900094595.1 of Cupriavidus alkaliphilus. Classification (GTDB taxonomy): domain Bacteria; phylum Pseudomonadota; class Gammaproteobacteria; order Burkholderiales; family Burkholderiaceae; genus Cupriavidus; species Cupriavidus alkaliphilus. Next base: position 298,119 of record NZ_FMAD01000006.1, read on the forward strand.
GGACAGGATATTGCGCGCCACCGCCAGGCTGCGCTGGAAGTCGCTGAAACGGTGCATGCCGTCGAAGGCATCGCGCACGATCATCAGCGACCAGCGGTCGCCGACCAGCGCCAGCGCGCGCGCCACGGGGCAGGTGTCTTCGCTCGGCTCCTTGCGGGTGACCATGTCTGGCTAGCCTTGGGCGCATCGCCCGCTGTCAAAGTGGTTGCATTTTAAAACTAGCCGGCCTACGCTTCAACTGGTTTTGATTTGCAACCAGTTAGAAGCGATATGGAAACCTGCTCGCGCGCGGCCGACCCGGCATCCCCCACACCCTACCCCGCGGCCTTGCCCGCACCGCTGCCGCGTGCCGCGGTGCTGCTGTTCGCCTGCGCCAGCGGGCTGAGCGTGGCCAACGTCTATTACGCGCAGCCGCTGCTGGATGCGCTGATGGCGGACTTCCACATCGGCGCCGCGGCGGTCGGCGGCGTGGTCACCGCCACCCAGGCCGGCTGCGCGCTGGCGCTGCTGTTGCTGGTGCCGCTCGGTGACCTGCTGCCGCGCCGCCGCCTGATGCTGGCGCAGGTGCTGGCGCTGGCCGGCGCGCTGGCCGTGGTGGCGCTGGCCCCATCGGTCACGATGCTGCTGGCGGGGATGCTGCTGACCGGCCTGCTCGGCACCGCCATGACGCAGGGACTGATTGCCTATGCGGCCGCCGCGGCGGCGCCACCAGAACGCGGGCACGTGGTCGGCACCGCGCAGGGCGGCGTGTTTGCCGGCTTGCTGCTGGCGCGTGTGGTGGCCGGCGGCGTCAGCGACCTGGCCGGATGGCGCAGCGTCTACGTCTGCGCCGCCGTGATCATGCTGGTGCTGGCCCTGCTGCTGTGGCGCTCGCTGCCGGCGCTGCCCGGCCCCGCGCAGCGCCTGCGCTATGCCACCCTGGTGTGGTCGATGTTGGCGCTGCTGCGCCGCGACCGGGTCCTGCAGATCCGCGGCATGATCGCGCTGCTGATGTTCGCTGCGTTCAATATCTTCTGGAGCGCGCTGGTGCTGCCGCTGAGCGCCCCGCCCTACCAGCTGTCGCACACCGCCATCGGCGCCTTCGGGCTGGTCGGCGCGGCCGGTGCCCTGGCCGCGGCGCGCGCGGGACGCTGGGCCGACCAGGGCCTCGGCCAGCGCACCACATGCGCGGCCCTTGTGCTGCTGGTGGCCGCATGGCTGCCGCTGTCATGGCTGGGCACCTCGCTGTGGCCGCTCGCGCTCGGCATCGTGCTGCTCGACCTGGGCGGCCAGGCCATCCATGTCACCAACCAGAGCATGATCTTCCGCGCCGACGCCACCGCGCACAGCCGGCTGGTCGGCGCCTACATGCTGTTCTATGCGACCGGCAGCGGCCTGGGCGCGCTTGCCACCACCGCCACCTATGACGCCGCCGGCTGGCGCGGCGTTTGCATGTTCGGTGCGGGGGTGAGCATGCTGGCGCTGGCGTTCTGGGCCGGCACGCGCCGGTGGATGCCGGCGCAGGCTACGTCATAGCCTGGCCTCACCCGTTCAGGCGAAGGCGGCGCGAACGCGAGCGAAAATCCGCGCAAGAAGGCTTTAGAATCTCGCATCCAACCTGGTTCGATCACGTGAAAGCCCTTACCCGCCTCAACATGAAGCAGTTCTTCCCGCTCTGCGCCGCACTGCTGGCCTCCGTTTCCGTCCACGCCGCAACCCCCGCGGCCCAGCCCGAGCCGGCCGGCAATACCGCGGCGCCGCTGGGCCTGGAACTGGGCAAGGCCAGATGCTCGCGCCTGTCACCGCCGCAGAACCATGCCAGGACCGGCACCTCCGAATGGGCCGGCGGCGATACGGTGGAACTGAAGCATCTGGAGCGCTTCCATCTGCCCGGCCTGTCGCGCGTGGTCCTGAACTGCGATGCGCAGGATGCGGTGGCGCTGGTGACCATGACCTTCGAGCGCCCCGCCATGGAAGAAGTGCGCAGGAAGCTGGACGAGCGCTATGCCGCCGTGCGCAAGACCGAAGGCGCGGCCGAGAACGGCTACGCCGAATGGAGCGCGGCCAATGGCAGCCTGGAGTTGCTCTACGGGCGCGACAGCAAGCACTTCACCGTGGCTTACTGGGCCAAGGGCGCCAAGGCGAAATATTTCTCCTACAGCGGCGGCGGCAAGAAACCCGCGGCACCGCCCCAGCCTGCGCCGCTGTAGCGGCGGGTGGCGATGCGGAACAGGCGCTTGCAGGCGTCGAGATCATCACTGCAAGACTTTGATGCGCTGCATGATTCCTTTGTATGGAAGGCGCCGTGTCGCCTATGCTGTCCAGTGCGGCAACGAAAAATGCGCGCGTTCTCATGAACTGAAAACAAGAAGGGGCAAGTCCCCACAAGCGGAAAGCGCCGTGCGGCTGGCGCCTTCCTGCTTTTGCCTTGGCCTGCGTCACGGGGTGAATCGAACGCACACGAGCATGTGGGGCTCATGGGCGAGATACGCCGTTGACAACAACATGACAGACCAATTCCTGTTCAGCAAGCCGTTCACGTTTCTCGCCTGCGCCGGCATGACAGAAGTCAGGGACGGCATCGAGGCACTGGAAGCGCTTCCGGGCCACCTGTTCTGGCTGGAGAACGAGGACTTTATCCGCCGGGTCTACGTGCCCGATTTCCTGGAGCAAAGCCGCGCCGCGCTCGAGGCCGCGATGCCGGGCGGGCCGGAACTGGTCGACGCCCTCGCGCCCGAGATCCGCCGCAGCTCGGCCGTGCTGCCGGCACTGCGGCAGCTGTCCGCGGACCAGGCCGCGCTGGCACACTCGTACTGCTACTGGCGCTATTGCGCCGATGTGGTCGGGCGCGCCCAGGGCATCCCGCGCAGCGCCATCGCGCGCCAGTTCGAGCGCGCCGTCGCGCCGCGCGATGGCGCGCACAAGCTGCAATGGCTGTGCCCATGCTGCGGGGGCCGGGCGCAATACCAGGTCGATGGTTTGCTGGCATCGCAGCGGCCGGTGCGCCAGGGCGGCTTTTCGCTCGAATGCGCGCATTGCGGACACCAGGAGCGGCTCTATGCCGGCTTCCTGCACGCGGGCCGGCTCGAATGCCGCTGCGCGCTGTGCACCGGCTTTGTCCAGTCGCTGGCCGGCCAGCTGGCGCGGGCCGCGCGCAAGCTATGCGCCAGCCTGGAAGACTATGCGTGGATGCACGCGGTGGACACCGCCGCGGAAATCGGCGAACTCAAGGAGGCCTCGCTGCAACGGATTGCACACGGGGACAAGCCTTCCGCCAACGCGATGGCGTTCGCGGCGGCGGCCCAGTCGGGCGAGGTGCGCACCATGCCGGAACTGCTCGCCCGCATCGACCCCACGCTGGAAAGCCGGCTCGACAAGAACCCCAGGGCCTGGGCGCTGTTGTGCGAGCTGCTGCGCGAAGGCGTGGTCGATAGCGAATGCACCATCTACGACCACGACGGCCGCAAGCACGTGGCGCTTGAAATTGCCTTGCTCGACGACGACCCGGCGCTGGATGGCCGCACCGCGCAGGACTATCTCGCGGCCCTGCTGCGCGGCTACCAGCCGGCCGAGCCCGAGGCCTTCGTCGGCTGGCTGAAAGCGCTGAAGCGGCTGCGCCTTTGCACCGGCCGGTTCAATGCGGCCGTCGACGTGTCGTGGAAACCCAACCTGGAACACTGCCGCATCCTGACCGCGCGCTGGCTGCAGGACACCGCGCCGCTGGCGCCATTGGCCGCGCACGGCAGCGCCCCGTGGCCGCCGCCGGCACAGCGCGCGCGCACCCCGGAACGCCCGGTGTATCTCGACGCCGAACTGGAGGCGGTGCAGCTGCTCAAGTCGCTGGGCTACATCCTGCTCAGTCCGGAGGACATCCGTTCGCAACGGGATCCCGCCGAGTCCACCGGACTCGACTGAGCGCATCCGCGGCGGCCCTGCGCCGCCACCCACCACGCATATCGAAGCGCGGATTTATTCGTTGGTGCGCGGGCGCGGCACGCGTACGTTCGGGGGTTCCGATGTTGAACACCCGCACACCCCGAACACCCCGAACGCCATGACCGCTTCCCGACGCCAGTTCCTGCGCCGCGGCGCCGCCGCCACGGCCGCGCTTGCCTCCGGCCCCCTCCTCACCTTCACCACCTTCGCCGCCGGCGATGCGCACGCCCAGGGCCGCCCGGTGCTGAAGGCCGGCGACCAGAAGGGCGGCCTGCGCGCGCTGCTCGAATCCGCCAACGCGCTCGAGGGCCTGGCCTACGACATCCAGTGGACCGAGTTCCCCGCCGCGGCGCCGCTGGCCGAGGCGCTGAACGCGGGCGCGGTCGACAGCGGCCCGATCGGCGACGCGCCGGCCATCTTCGCGCTGGCGGCCGGCACGCGCATCCGGCTGATCGGTGCGAACCGCTCTGACCCCTACGGCACCGCGGTGCTGGTGCGGCCCGACTCGCCACTGCGGCAGGCTGCAGACCTGAAAGGCAAGAGCATCGGCACCAACCGCGGCTCGATCGGGCACCTGATCGCGCTCAAGGCGCTGGAATCAGCCGGACTGAAACCGGACGATGCCAACCTGCGCTTCCTGCCGCCCGCGGATGCCAAGCTGGCGCTGAGCAGCGGCTCGATCGATGCCTGGGCCACGTGGGAGCCCTATACCGCGATGGCGGAAACCAGCCAGCACGCGCGCGTGCTGGTCAACGGCCGCGGGCTGTGGTCCGGCCTCAGCTACCTGGCCGCGACCGACGCCGCGCTGGCGAACAAGCGCGCGGTATTGCAGGACTTCCTGCACCGCGTAGTGCGCGCGCAGCAGTGGTCCTACCAGCATGTGCCGGAGTTCTCGGCGACGCTGGCCCGCATCATCGGCATCTCGCCGCAGGCCGCGCGACTGCAGTTCGAGCGGCGCCGCACGCAGTGGCGCAGCATCGACGCGGCGCTGATCGCCGAGCAGCAGCGCACCGCGGATTTCTACCTGAAGGCCGGGCTGCTCAGGCAGCGGCTCGATGTGCGGCAGACCTTCGACTCCGGGTTCTCCCTGAGCGCCTGAGCGCGCGCGCCCGGCGCGTTGACACCGCAAGCGGCGCCGGCGCGACCCCGGTGCCCGCGGCGGCCGGTACAGGAATTCCATGATTGACGCAGCCCCGTGCCACCGCTCCCCGCGGCCCGGCGCGGCCTGCGCGCGCGCGGCCGGTTCTGGCCCAACCGAATCCCGGCAACTGGTCCTATAGGCCCGGAATCGGGCTCACCTATAAAGCCGTGACCCCCAAACCCATTTCTCATCCGAGGAGCACAACCATGCGGTGGATCAAGCAGATCGCGATGTATTTCGCCCTGGCGGCGGCGCTGGTGCCGGCCGCGCAGACCGTGCAGGCCCAAAGCAAGAATGTAGTGATTGCTTACCAGGACATGGTCGTGCCCTGGCGCTATGCGCAGGACATGAAGGAGCTGGAAAAGCAGACCGGCTACACGGTCTCGTTCCGACAGTTCGGCGGCGGCGGGGACGTGATCCGCGCCATGGCCTCGGGCCAGATCGCCATCGGCGAAGCCGGCACCTCGCCGATCGCCTCGGCACTGTCGCAAGGACTCGATGTCGAGCTGTTCTGGATCCTGGACGACATCAACGCGGCCGAAGCCATGGTCGCGCGCAACGGCAGCAAGATCGCCAGCGTCGCCGACCTGAAGGGCAAGCGCATCGGCGTGCCGTTCGTATCGACCACGCACTACCACACGCTGGTCGCACTGGAGCGCGCGAAGATCAATCCGAAGGACGTGCGCATCGTCAATATGCGTCCGCCCGAGGTGGCCGCCGCATGGGAGCGCGGCGACATCGACGCCACCTTTATCTGGGATCCGGTGCTGGCCAAGCTCAAGCAGTCGGGCACGGTGCTGACCACCTCGGGACAGATTGCCGCCGACACCGGCAAGGCGACCTTCGACGGCATGATCGCCAACAAGAAGTTCGCGCGCGAGAACCCCGAGTTCATGGTCAAGCTGGTGCGCGTGCTGGCCGCGGCGGACGAGAACTACCGCAAGAACAAGGCGTCGTGGACCGCCGATTCGCCCATGGTGAAGGCCGTGGCCAAGGTCTCCGGCGCCAAGCCCGAGACCGTGCCGGCCAGCATGGCGCTGTACAGCTTCCCCACGCTGCAGGAGCAGGTCTCCGAGCGCTGGCTCGGCGGCGGCGCGGCGCGCGCGCTGCAGTCGGCGGCGCAGTTCCTCAAGGAGCAGGGCACCATCCAGACCGTGCTGCCGGACTATGGCCCCGGCGTCAACGCGGAATGGGCAAAGCGGGCGCTGCGCTGACGGCGCACTCCCTGTTGCTGAAGCTGGCTGCCGCGCGCCCCTGTTCGTGCGGCGGTCCCGGAGATCCTGTTGCGGAAGCCCATCATGTACCAACTCGAAATCGATAATGTCAGTGTCAACTACGGCACCGCCGGCGGCGCGAAGACGCTGGCCCTGTCGCAGGTCAATCTCACCATGGAGCGCGGCGATTTCGTGGTCGCGCTGGGGGCCTCGGGCTGTGGCAAGACCACCTTGCTGTCATGCATCGCGGGTTTCATGGAGCCGTCGGAGGGCGAGATCCGGCTGAGCGGCAAGCCCGTGCACGGCCCCGGCGCCGAACGCGGCGTGGTGTTCCAGAAGCATGCGCTGATGCCATGGCTCAGCGTCGAGGACAACGTTGCGCTGGGCCTGCGCCTGCGCGGCGTGTCCCGCGCCGAACGGCTGCGCATCGCCCATGAAAAGCTGGCCGCGGTCGGGCTGGAAAGTGTCGCCGCCAAGCCGGTGTACCAGCTCTCGGGCGGCATGCAGCAGCGCGTGGGGATTGCCCGCGCGCTCGCCTGCGATCCGGCGGTGATGCTGATGGACGAACCGCTGGGCGCGCTCGACGCGCTCACGCGCGAGTCGATCCAGGCACTGATCCTGAAGCTGTGGGCGCGCGAGCAGAAGATCGTCTTCTTCATTACGCACAGCGTGGAAGAGGCGCTGTTCCTGGCCACGCGGCTGATCGTGATGACGCCCTCGCCCGGACGCATCGCCCATACCTATGAACTGCCGTTCGCGCGCCGCTTCATCGAATGCGGCGACGCCCGCGCGGTCAAGTCCGACCCGGAGTTCATCCGCTACCGCGAAGAGATCGTCGACCTGATCCATGCCACCGCCTGAGGAGAACCAGATGTCCGCTACCGTCCAACGCATCGAGCCGCCGCCGCATGCCGGCGCGGCACCCGCGGCCGCACCGGGCCGCCCCATGAAGACCGTGTCGGGCTACCGCCTGCCAGGCGAAGGGTCCAGCTCGCGCATCTCCACCATCACCGTGGTGCTGCTGCTGGCGCTATGGTGGCTGGCCAGCCATCTGCGCTGGCTGCCGCCGCTGTTCCTGCCCACGCCCGAGTCGATCTTCACCGCCTTTGTCGATGCCTGGCAGGGCAACCTGCAGGGCGGCCAGCCGCTGACCGAGCATTTCGCGGCGAGCATGCTGCGCGTGTTCGGCGCGTTCGCGCTGGCGGTCGCCACCGCGGTGCCGATCGGCGTGATGATGGGCGTGTCGCGCATCGCCCGCGGCATCTTCGATCCGCCGATCGAGTTCTACCGGCCGCTGCCGCCGCTGGCCTACCTGCCGCTGATCGTGATCTGGTTCGGCATCGACGAGACCTCGAAGGTGCTGCTGATCTTCCTGGCCTGCTTCGCGCCGCTGGCGATGTCGGCACAGGCGGGCGTGCGCTCGGTCACGATCGAACAGATCAACGCGGCGTACTCGATGGGCGCAAGCCCGTGGCAGGTGGTGCGTCATGTGGTGATCCCGGCGGCGCTGCCCGATATCCTGACCGGCATGCGCATCGCCATCGGCTTCGGCTGGACCACGCTGGTCGCCGCGGAGATGGTGGCGGCCACGGCGGGGCTGGGCCAGATGGTGCTCAATGCGTCCAACTTCCTGCGCACCGACGTGGTCATCATGGGCATCGTGCTGATCGGGCTGATCGCCTATGTGTTCGACCTGCTGATGCGCAAGCTGGCCAAGTGGCTGGTGCCCTGGAAGGGGCGGATGTAAGGCAGGCGGCCCGGGGCCAGGCACGCGTGAACCCGCGCCTAGGCCCCGGCCATGGTCTCCGCTGTCACTTCCCAGCCAGCATCGATGCCACCGGGCAGCATCTGGCCGCGATCTTCACCCACTTCGCTGTCGATCAGCCGATTCAGCTTTTCATTCATCGCGAGTACCAGCTCCGCATGCCGTGCACCTTGCGCAGCCAGATTGGCTGTCTCGGACGGATCGGCCTGAAGGTCGTATAGCTCTACGTCGTTGAATCGGTAGAGCTCCTCAAGCGTCGCCGGGCGGTTGTGCTGCTTGGGAGAAAAGTAGCGCGCAAAACTGTAGCGCCCGTCATAGACGGCGCGTACGGCCCCGCGTTTCATCAGGTCGGGGCGAATCCCTGCATGCTTGAGCTGATCTGGCTTCCCGCCGCTCTGCATATAAGCAACTGCCTTGTTGAGGAAGTCGCCATCGATGTAGGCGAGCATGTTGTAGCAGAAAAGCGCCCCGTCGCGAATGGCATTCACGTCCGCCTTTTCGGGAGCCGCGAGCAAGCCAGAGAAGTCCTTTCCCGGAAGTCCTTTGACAATGCCCGCACGCCGGTCCTCCGCGACACCGGCCATGGCAACCAGCGTCGGCGCAATATCAAGATGCGAGGTGACCGCGCGGCACTGCCTGCCGCCCTGGTAAGCCGGGTGCGCAACGATCAGGGGAACGTTGTTCTGTTCCCGGTACGACACGGCGCCCTTGGCGTGAAGCTGGTGCGCGCCATCCATGTCGCCATGGTCGGATGTCAGGATCACGATCGTGCTGTCGGCGAGGCCTGCCGCGTCGAGCTCTGACAATACCGCCGCGATATTGCGATCCACGTCGCGGATACAGTTCAGGTAGTAGTTGTGGCGTCGCCGCCAGCGCGGGTCCTCGTTCGGGATCTCGCCGACCAGCGCATCGTGCGAGCGCAGGAAGTCTCGGTGCGCAGGCGGACGCCCCGGTGCGTCAAGGGCCTGCTTCCGGCTCGCCGGAAGCTCGAATTTCCACTGCCGGGCATACAACGGATCGACCGGGTCGCGCGCAACATGCGTGATGCCGCGCCGGGGCTGGACGGCCGTGCCGGGCGCATCGGTGTCATAGAACATCACGTCGTGCGGGTTCACCAGATTCAGCGCCAGGAACCACGGCTTGCCCTCGCCCGACAACTCCCGCCCCTTGCTGCGCAGCCAACTCACGCCCATCGCGCCGATGACCCCGTCATGGTCGTAGCCACCGCGGGTGTGGGCGATGATGTCGCCGATGCCGAAGTAATCCGAGAACCCATAGGATTCCATTTCCGCGGTGAAAATCCGGGTGGGCGTGCCGAGCTTGTTGACGGTCTCGAATTCCTTGTGCAGGTGCCATTTTCCTTTGTAGGCCGTGTAGTAGCCGGCGTCACGCAGCATGTCACCCACGGTCCTGATTTCCGTCGACATGCTGCCGATCCATGGAAAGTTCGTGTTGTCGAACATCCGTGTTTGCTGGATATGCTGGCCGGTATAGAGGACGGATCTGGACGGTGTGCAGACGCACGAGTTGATCCGGTGATTGACGAATGTCGTGCCACGCCGCATCAGGCGGTTGTGTGCCGGTAGCTCATAATCCGCTGGCAGTTCGCCGGGACGGAAGTAGCGTTCCTGGTCGACCAGGATGAAGAGGATGTTGTACGGCCGCGCTGGCGCACTGCCCCGGCCAGCCGGCTGGCCGGTTGCAGACAGACCAGGGGCGGCGCCGTTTGCTTCTTTGTCAGCGCCCGCGCCCAGGGCGATGGCGCCCAGGCCTGCGGCAGTCAGGAATGCGCGCCGGGTCAGTCTGAGAGTGCCGTCCTGGTTGCCGTCCTGGTTGCGGTCCTGGTTGCCGTCCCGATTGCGATCCCGATTGCGATCCCGATTGCGATCCTGATTGCCGTCCATGATCATCCTTCCGCAGGCAAAGCCTTCATCGAACGGATGCCATGCAAGCGCGACCGCCCGACACAACCCGGCGCGATGTGCCGGCGACGAACGTCAGATCATGGGACTCAGGCGCAGAGCAAACACCCAAGAGCAGTCTAGTCATCCCCATCTTTGCCGGCAAATATGCGCCAGGCTTCCCGCGCTTGTCTTTGTTGCCTGCCGCACGCTTGCCTCTTCTCCGGGAGCGCCGGGCTGGCGTAGCGCCTGCCGGACCCGGCCACTCGGCGCCCGGTATAATCGCGCTTCCACCCGATTCCCGCTGCCAGCCATGCACGTCCCGATTGCACGTGCCGCCGGCTCCGGGACTTCGATCTTGTGACAGCAGCAAGCCGATGATCCGCGTCAGCCCTCTCGCCGGCCTTTGCCTGGCAACCGCCGCTCTCACGTTCCCGGGCGCCGCGCAGGCCGCCACCGACATCGATTGCGACCCGTCAGCCAGGCCGCCCGGCATCAACGAGGCGCAGCGGATGATCTGCGAATCCGCTCTCTTCTCCATGGGCTACCAGCGCATCCACGCCGACCAGCAACGGCTGCTCAAGGCGGGCGCGATCACCCCGGCCGATGTCGCGGCGTTCCGCGGAAAGCGGGATCGGTGCGGCTCGGCCGCCTGCCTGGATGCGGTATTCCGGGAGTGGCGGGCTTTCGCGGCCCAGGCCCGCGCCAGGCCTTAGGCGCCGTCTGCTCAGCCCGCTGCGGAAGCCGCCCGATGCCGCCGGGCATGCCCGCCGCCCGGCCTTGATACAATCCCGGTTCACACAACGGCAGACATCATGGGCTTCGAACAACTGGCAGCACTCAGGGACCAACTCGCCAAGAAGGCGGCCGCCGAATCCAGGAAGGGCGAGCGCAAGGGCCCGCGCCAAGGCGCGGCCGCCGGCGCCACCGGCGACGCGTCCAAGGGCACGTCCAAGGGCGCATCCAAGGGCGCGCCGAAGCGCCCCCGTGACGGCGAGCGCACTGGCGCCAGTGCAAACACGCCCGCGGGCGCCAAGGGCCGCCGCGCGGCGCCTGCCGCGGCGCCGGCCAAGCCGGTCGATCCGGTGGTGCATTCCATTGCCCGGCTGCAGAAGCACTTCCCCAAGGCCTTCCCCAAGAACCCGGCCCCCAAGGTGCCGCTGAAGATCGGCACCTTCGAAGACCTGACCCAGCATGCGGCAAAGCTGGGCCTGGACGAGGCCGAGCTGCGCGAGGCGATCCGCACCTGGTGCAGCGGCGCGCGCTACTGGTCGTGCATGGTGGAAGGCGCCAAGCGGCTGGACCTGGACGGCAACGAGGCCGGCGTGGTCACCCTGGCGGATGCCAAGCGCGCCCAGCAACTGAAGGCGCGCCGCGCCGGCGCCGCGCGCCAGAAGGCCAAGGCTGCAGCGCCTGCAGCCGCTGCGGCGCCCGACGCTCCGGCCGCGGCGGAGCCAGCCGCGGCGCCTGCCGAGGCACAGGCACAGGCACAGGCGACGCCGGCTGCGCCTGATACCCCGGAAACGCCCTGACCCGCGCCGCCGGCCGTCCGGCGGCGCCTATCCCAGCACCGCGCGCGCGATCACGGTCCGCTGGATTTCCGACGAGCCCTCGTAGATGCGCAGGATGCGCGCATCGCGCACCAGCCGCTCCAGCGGCATTTCCCTCGTGAAACCGTAGCCGCCGTGGATCTGCAGCGCGGCATCGGTGACGAAGCCCACCATTTCCGACGCATAGAGCTTGGCCATCGACGCCTGCTCGGTAAAGGGCTCTCCGTCGCGGCGCCGCGCCGCGGCCTGCAGCGTCAGCAGCCAGGCCGCCTCCAGCCGCGTGCGCATGTCCGCGAACATCCATTGCAGGCCCTGCTTGCGCGCCAGCGGCTCGCCGCCCACCTGGCGCTGCCGGGCCCAGTCCACCGCGCAGGCCAGCGCCGCCTCGGCAATGCCCAGGCTGGTAGCGGCCACGTCTAGCCGGCTGTTGTCGAGCACCTTCATCGCGGTGCGGAATCCCGTGCCCTCAGGCCCCAGCCGGTTGGCGGCGGGCACGAAGCAGTCGAGCGCCACCTCATGGGCCGGCGCGCCATGGATGCCCATCAGTTTCTCGGCCGGCGCCACCTGCACGCCGTCGCTATGCCGGTCCACCACGAAGGCGCTGATGCCGCGCGTGCCCGCGGCCGGATCGGTCTTGGCATAGACCACGATAAAGTCCGCCGCCTCGGCATTGGAGATAAAGTGCTTGACCCCGCGCAGCCGGTAGCCATCGCCTTGCGGCGTGGCGCGCGTGGCCATGTCGGCCGGGTTGGAACCGGCGCGCGGCTCGGTCAGCGCGAACGCACCCAGCCGCGTGCCGGCCGCCGCGTCGGGCAGGTAGCGCGCACGCTGGCTGTCGTCGCCGCCGATCAGGATGGAATCGGTGGCCAGGTAATGCGCGCCGAGCATCGACGAGGTCGAAGCGCAGGCTTTGGCAACCTCCGCCAGCGACAGGATCAGCGCCACTGGCGAAGTCTCCGTGCCGCCCCACCGTTCCGGCAGGTTCATCCCCATCAGGCCCAGTTCGGCCAGTTGCGGCACATAGCGCGTGGTGGACGTTTCCGCGCGGTCCACTTCGGCCGCCTTCGGCGCCAGTTCGCTCTGCGCGAAGCGGCCGATGGCATCGGCGATTTCCAGGTCGCCCGGCTCGACGCCCAGTCGTTTAAGCATGTTGTTTCTCCTTGCTGAATTCGTGCGCGGCCAGGATGGCCCCGGTGTGCTGCCCCAGCTCAGGCGCGGGCGTGACACGGTTGGGGCCATACCCCGAGAACTTCACCGGCTGCGACGGCAGCCGCAGCGTGCTTCCATCCGGCCCGGCCACTTCGGTCAGCAGGCCGCGATGGACGGCCTGCTCGCTTTCCAGCGCCTGCCTGACATTGCGGATCGGCGCCACCGGAATGCCCGCCGCGCCCAGCACGCGGTTCACCTCGGCGACGGTCAGGCCTGACGACCACGCCTCCAGCCCGGCGCGCAGCGCGGGCTCGAAGCGGCAGCGCGATTCGTCATCGGCAAAGCGCGGGTCATGCGCCATCTCCGGGCAGCCGATGGTTTCTGCCAGCGTGTGGAACAGCTTGTTGTTGAGCACCGCCACCACGTAGAACCCGTCCGCGGCGCGGTACACGCCGAACGGCGCGGATGACGGATGGCGGTTGCCCACCCGCTGCGGCGCCCGCCCGGTGGCGGCATAGCGCGCGACCAGCGTCGCGCTCAGGCTCAGCGTCGCGTCGAACATCGAGACATCGACATGCGTGCCGCGCCCGTTCTTCTCGCGCGCCAGCAGCGCCGCCAGCACGCCCCATGAGGCAAAGAGCCCGCTGACCGCATCGGAGACCGCCTCGCCCAGCATGGTCGGCGCACCGTCGGGCGCGCCGGTGGCATCCATCAGCCCGCACATCGCCTGCAGGATGATGTCGTAGGCAGGCCGGTGCGATTCGGGCCCGGTCTGGCCGAAGCCCGACACGCTCGCATAGACCAGCGACGGATTCAGCGCCCGCAGCGCCTCGTAGCCGATGCCGAGCTTGTCCGCCACGCCCGGGCGGAAGTTCTCCACCACCACGTCGGCGCGGGCGCACAGCGCGCGGGCCAGCTCCAGCCCCGCCGCCGTCTTCAAATCGATGACGATGCTCTGCTTGTTGCGGTTCATCGCCGCGAACAGCCCGCTCCTGCCCCCGACGAAGGGCCCGACGGCGCGGTAGTCGTCGCCGCCGGGCGGCTCGATCTTGATCACCTCGGCGCCCAGGTCGCCCAGCAGCGCCGTGCAATAGGGCCCCGCCAGCACCCGCGAAAAATCGATCACGCGGATGCCGGCCAGCGGCAGGTCGGAATGGGGGGAATGGGTGGAATCGCTGGACGGATCCAAGGCTTGCTCCTCGATGGCTTGCAAGCGCATGGCTTGGGTTTCATGGCTTGCGTTTCAGTGGCTCGATTCTGCGCAGCGCAAGCTATCAAGTAAAATATGGAATTCGACTAGCACCTATAGGATTTTCTGATGCGTGTCTCGCTGCGCCGGTTGCGCTACTTCGCCGCGACCGCAGAAACCGGCAGCACCACGGCGGCGGCGCGGCTGCTGAGCGTCTCGCAGCCGTCTATCTCGGTCGCCATCCGCGAGCTGGAGACGCTGTTCGAGGAAGCCCTGTTTGCCCGCGACGCCGGCGCGCGCATGACCCTGACCCGCTTCGGCGTGCGCAAGCTGGCCGAAGCCCGCCACATCCTGGGCGCGGCCACGGCGTTCGAGGTCGACAAGAGCGGCGACGGTGCGGCCGGCGAAGTGCAGATCGGGGTTTTCCGCACGCTGGCGCCGGTCTACCTGCCGGTGCTGCTGCGCCTGGCGCGCGAGCGCTATCCCAACCTGGCGGTGCGTTTTGTCGAAGGCGACCTGGCCCAGCTGGAAGACTGGCTGCACGGGGGACAGATCGAGCTGGCGCTGAGCTACGACGTCGGCATGCCCGACGACCTCGAGCGCGAATTGCTGGCCGAACTGCGGCCCTACGGCCTGGTGCCCGCCGGCTCGCGGCTGGCGCGGCGCCGCGGCAGCATCTCGCTGCATGAGCTGGCGCAGGAGCCGCTGATCCTGATCGACCTGCCGCACAGCCGCGAATTCCTGATGGCGCCGTTCTGGCAATACGGGCTGCAGCCCGAGGTGCGCTACCGCGCCACCTCGCTGGAACTGGCGCGCGGCATGGTCGCCAACGGCCTGGGCGTGGCGCTGCTGATCACGCAGGCGCCCGCGTCATCGCAGATCACCGCCGTGGTGGAAAAGTCGATCCGTGAAGACACCGTGCGCCAGCCGCTGGTGATCGCCCGCGCGGCGCGCGCCACGCGCTCACGTGCCGCGGAACTGCTGGCCGAATGCGTGCGCGCCGCCGTGGCGGAGGCAACCGGCGCCCCAGCCCGCCCGCGCCCGCGCGTTGCCTGAGCCCCGCTCTCGCCAGCGCGACTGTGGTAGCGTGGCGCTTTCCGAATGGCCTGCTCCCATGACCGATTTCGACACCGACGCCCTGAAGCGGCTGGTCACCGTCACCATGCCCTTTGGCAAGCACAAGGGCACGCTGATCGCCGACCTGCCGGGCAACTACCTGAACTGGTTCGCGCGCGAGGGCTTCCCGCCGGGACAGATCGGCGCGCTGCTGGCGCTGATGCATGAACTGGATCACAACGGGCTCGCTTATTTGCTGAAGCCGTTGCGGGGCCACGACGCATCGCCCCAGTAAAACCAGCCCTCAGGTAACCGGCGCCGGATTGAACAACACCAGCGCATTGCGGATCTTCCAGTGCTCGGCCCATGACTTCTTGCCGCTGGCCACTGCCAGCAGCGTGTGGAACAGCTCCCAGCCCACGTCCTCGATGGTGGCCTCGCCGGTGGCGATGCGGCCGGCATTGACGTCCATCAGGTCGTGCCAGCGCCGCGCCAGGTCATTGCGCGTGGAGACCTTGATCACCGGCACTTCCGCCAGCCCGTACGGCGTGCCGCGTCCGGTGGTGAATACGTGCAGGTTCATGCCGGCGGCGAGCTGCAGCGTGCCGCAGACAAAGTCGCCGGCGGGCGTGGCGGCGTAGATCAGGCCTTTCTGCGTGACCTTTTCGCCCGGGCCGCTGACGCCGTGGATCGGACCGGTGCCGGACTTGACGATCGAGCCCATCGCCTTTTCGACGATATTGGACAGGCCGCCCTTCTTGTTGCCGGGCGTGGTGTTGGCGCTGCGGTCGACCTGCCCTTGCTCCAGGTAGCGGTCATACCAGGCCATCTGGCGCACCAGCGCGTCGGCCACCTCGGGCGTGGCGGCGCGTGCGGTGAGCTGGTCGATGCCGTCGCGCACCTCGGTGACTTCGGAGAACATCACGGTGGCGCCGGCGCGTACCAGCAGATCGGTGGCAAAGCCTACTGCCGGATTGGCGGTGACGCCGGAGAACGCATCGCTGCCGCCGCACTGGACCCCTACCACCAGGTCTGACGCGGGGCAGGTCTCGCGCCGGCGCGCGTCCAGGCGCGCGAGGTGCTTTTCCGCCGTCGCCATGATCGAATCGATCATCGAGGCGAAGCCCACGTGCTGCTCGTCCTGCAGGCACACCACGTCGGGTTCGCCCGCCTTCTGGATCGGGATGGTGCCGGCGCCGATCAGGCGCGCCGGCTGCAGCTTCTCGCAGCCCAGGCTGACGATCATCACCTCGCCGCCGAAGTTGGGGTTCAGCGCGATATTGCGGATGGTGCGGATCGGGATGCCGGCATCGGGCGCGTCGATGGCCACGCCGCAGCCATAGGTGTGCTCCAGGCCGACCACGTCGTCGACGTTGGGATACCTGGGCAGCAGTTCTTCCTTGATGCGGCGCACCGCGAACTCCACCACGCCCTCGACGCACTGCACCGTGGTGGTAATGCCCAGGATGTTGCGCGTGCCGACCGAGCCGTCGGCATTGCGGTAGCCCTCGAAGGTATAGCCATCCAGCGGCGGCAGCGGCGTCACGCGCGTGCCGACCGGCAGGTCCTCCAGCCCGGGGGCGGGCGGCATGCGGATCACGCGCTCGTTGACCCAGCTGCCGCGCGGGAGGTCCCTGAGCGCGTAGCCGATCACGACGTTGTAGCGAATCACCGCGTCGCCTTCGCGCAGGTCGGCCAGCGCGACCTTGTGGCCTTGCGGGACCGCTTCGGCCAGCACCAGGCCGCACGGGAAGGTGGTGCCTGCGGGCAGCCCGCCGTCATTGGCCACGATGGCGACGTTGTCGTGCGCGTGCATCGTGATGTAGAGGGGGCGCGATGCCTGCACTGCCACGGTAGGGGTCACTGCCATGTCTTCTCCAGCCTCGAAATTAATCAGGGCATGTGTTACGTTGTCTGACAACATTTTACAGACTTCATCGCTTCTGCGGCTGCGGGTTATCCCTCAAAACACCCGAATCCGGGAGATTTGCGTCGCACATTCTGCCGATGTTGTACGACAACATACGAAAAGGAGGCAACACCGCGATCAGACAAAAGCAACCTTTGCTGCACTGCAAAATGACCGTCCCCTGCGACATGGCCTATAAGAGTGCAACCGGTTTCATGCCAGACGGCACCGGCCAATCCACGCGCCGGCCCTGCGCAACACCCCGCCCGGCTTTGAATTCCGTTCCGCATCGCCTGGCCGTTCCCGCGGCCAGCCACACGACAGGAGGCATGACTCATGCGCTGGAAGCAACGTCCGCAAGGTTCCAACTGGGGCGACTTCGGCCCCGACGACCAGCTCGGCCGCATCAACCTGATCGGGCCCGAACAGGTCATCAAGGGCGCGCGCGAGGTGCAGGCCGGCCTGAGCTTCTGCCTGTCGCTGCCGCTGGACTACCCCGGCGGCAACAAGCTCAATCCCCGTCGCCATCCTCCGGTGCTGCGGCCGACCTTCCGCGACGACTCGCCGTACACCAACTTCCCGCTGGCGAAGATGGATCCTGCCGCGACCGATGTCATCAGCGACGACCAGGTGCTGATGTGTCTGCAGTACAGCACGCAATGGGACGCGCTGGCGCATGTGGGCGCGCTCTTCGACGCCGACGGCGATGGCCGCGCCGAGCGGGTCTACTACAACGGCTACCGCGCCAACGAGCATATCGTCGGGCCGGTCGACTACGCCGAGGACGACAACTTCGCGGCGCACCCGTGCGGCCACGACCACAGCGCGGCGCACGCGCTCGGCATCGAGAACTTCGCGGTCAAGGGCATGCAGGGACGCGGCGTGCTGGTGGACCTGGCGCATGTCTTTGGCATGGACTTCCGCAACGTCGGCTATGACGACCTGATGCGCGCAATGGAGGCCGGCAAGGTGGCAGTCGAACGCGGCGACATGCTGCTGCTGCGCACCGGCTTTGCCGAAGTGGTGCTGTCGATGCAGCGCGAGCCTGACGAGGGCGTGCTGCATCACAGTTGCTGCGCGCTCGACGGGCGTGATGACAAGCTGCTGAACTGGATCACCGATGCGGGCATCGCGGCGCTGATCGCGGACAACTATGCGGTGGAGCGGTACCCTGCCCGCCCGGCGCCGGATGGCCAAGCGCACCATCCTTTGCTGCCGCTGCATCACCATTGCTTGTTCAAGCTGGGATTGCCGCTGGGGGAGCTGTGGTATTTGCGGGAGCTGGCGGACTGGCTGAGGGCGAATGGGCGGACGCGGTTTCAGTTGACGGCGCCGCCGTTGAGGTTGCCCGGGGCGGTGGGGTCGCCGGTTACGCCGGTTGCCACGGTGTAAGTGTTCGGGATGCTTCCGAACTGCGGTTGGGTGCCGAACTTGACTCGCGCTGCTGTTTTGCCGGCGTAGCCGGCGAAACAGACCCACTACATCGCGCCCGGCCGCCCCGCTTCCCTACCGCCGAATGAACGCCGCAATGACGGCACTGATAATGCAACTGGCGGCCACGATAGGAAATACCAGCGAGGTATTACCCGACTGGTCCAGGATGCGACCGATCAGCGGTTCCCCAAGGCCCGCGAGCAGATAAGAGAAGAAATTGAGAATGCCCGTAGCCGTGCCCGCCCGCTTCGCCCCCACCAGATCCGGACACAGTGCCCAGAACGACGACGCCGGACCATAGACGAAGAAACCCGCCAGGAACAGCGCGACGATGGCACCCATGCCCGTGGGCAACTGGTACATGACCATCGATGCCATCGCCCCCAGTACCATGTAAAGCATGATCGCCTTGCTGCGGCTCGAGCCGAACAGCCGGTCCGAGATCCAGCCGTTGGACAGCGCGCCGAACGCCATGCCCACCGGCAGCGCCACCGAGATCCAGGCCGGGTCGATCAGCGTCTCGGCGGTCTTCCAGTTCTTGCCCAGGAAGTGCACCGGCACCCAGACGATCAGGCCGTAGCGCGCCGCGTTCTGGAAGCCGATCGACAGGCCCGCGATGATCAGGCGCGGGTTGCGCAGCACAGCCTGGTAGCGGGACCACGAGCTTTCCTCGGCGTCGGTCTCGACCGCGGTGGCGTGGTCCGCGTCCTCGCGCCTGGCCACGCCGGTGTCAGGCGACCTGAAGCCGAGCTCCTCGGGCCGCTCGCGCACGATCAGGTAGAACGTGATGCCGCCCAGCAGCATCAGCAGCACCGGCAGGCGGAAGATCCAGCGCCAGTCGAGCTGCAGGATGTTCACCACCACGATCGAGGTCACGAACGACAGCACCGACGCGCAGCCGGCCGCGAACACATAGAAGCCGTAGACCTTGCCGCGCTCGCCCGCGCCCCACCAGTTCGACAGCAGCCGGCTGCCCGGTGCCCAGCCCAGCGCCTGGAAGTAGCCGTTGATGCCCCATGGGATCGCCAGGCTCTTGAAGCCGACGGCGAAGCTCACCACCCAGTTGGCCGCGCATGACAGGACCGCGCCGGCGGTCATCACGCGGCGCCCGCCGAACTTGTCGCCGAGGTTGCCGTTGATGGCCTGGCCGATGGCGTAGCACCACAGCAGGCAGGTCGAGGCCCAGCCCAGCGCCGTCTTGGACAGGCCGAACTCTTCCTGGATGCCGGGAATGGCAAAGCCGAAGGTCTGCCGCCCGGTGTAGAAGAAGAAATAGCAAAACATCGCGGCCAGCAGCATGCGCCACTGCGCGCGCCGGAACGATTGCTCGGCGGGCGCGACGAACGCCCCTGCCTGGATGCGATCGGCAGTTTCCATGGTTGTCTCCTGTTGTATTGTCGGCCCGTTTGCCGGGCTCATGTGGGCGGGTAAACGCTGGCCGCGGGGAACCGCTACGCAGGCACGGCGCCGATGAAGTTCCTGCCGCGTGCCCCGTCCAGCGCGCGCGCGATCATGGCGCCGGCCTCGTCGTCGCTGACGCCGTAGTCGGCAAACTCGGTCTTCACGCCCAGCCCCTGCAGGAAGCCACGCAGGCGCTGCTGCGCGGCGGGCAACGACGGGCCGAACAGCCGCTGCAGCGTGCGGTCGCGATCGGGGCGGCGCGCCCAAGCCTTTTCCAGCACCAGCGGCAGCGTGAACGAGCAGGCAATGCCGTGCGGCACGCCGTGGCGCAGCGTCATTTCGTAGGAGATCGAATGCGCCAGCGCAGTCTTGGTGTTGGAGAACGCCAGTCCGGCCTTGAGCGCGGCCAGCGCCATGCGCTCGCGCAGCGCCAGGTCATCCAGGTTCCGCGCCAGTTGCGGCAGCGTGTCGAAGATGTCCTCAACCGCCGACACCGCGAAGGTGTCGGAGACCGGGTTGGCGTTGACGTTCCAGATCGATTCGAGCGCGTGCGAGAGCGCGTCGAGGCCGGTGGCGATGGTGGTGGCGCGCGGCACCGACAGCATCAGCTGCGCGTCGACGATGGCCGCCGCGGGCCAGGTCTGCGGCAGGTGCAGCGAGTATTTTTTCTGGTTCGCCGCATCCCAGATGGTGGCCCATGGCGTCACTTCGCTGCCGGTGCCGGCGGTGGTCGGCACCGCGATCAGCGGCCTGGCCTGCGCCGGCGTGAAGGACTTGCCGCTCGCCAGCAGGCTGATCAGCGAATCGAACCGGCCCGAGCGGGTGCCGACCATCAGCGCCTTGGCGGTATCGATGGCGCTGCCGCCGCCGACCGCGACGATGGCGTCGCAGCGGTCGGCATGTTCCCAGAAGCGGTGGTACAGGCCGGACAGCTGTGCCACATCGGGGTTGGGCTGCACGTCTTCGATCAGTCCGGCCAGGTCCGCGCCCAGCAGCGCTTCCAGCCGCGCCACCAGTCCCAGCGCGCGCGCTTCGGGGAAGGTCACGACCACGGCGCGCCGGCCGTGGAGCAGGGCCGGCAACTGGTCGAGCGCGCCGGCCCCGCAATGGATCGACACGGGGTTGTGGTAGGCGTGAATCATGGGGTCTCCTGGGTCCTGGCTTCGGGTAGCGTTGGGGCCGCGGCCTGCGCCGCGCGCCCGGGTTGCCAGAAGTGTGGGAGACGCCAAAGCCCCGGTCCAATCGCATCTTTGATACCCGGCTGCGCCAAAACCGATGGATCGCCGCGGCGCCGCGCCGGCCTCGGGGAAACCCTGTACGCGTCGGCGCGCGGCTGTGGGAGACTCGCCGGACACGCCGCCGCAGCGGCGGCCAGCCCCCATCCAAGACTCCGCCGTCCATGTTCCACCAGTACTACAAGTCGATCCGCTGCTTCCATGCGGTGGCGCGTACCGGCGGCTTCACCGCCGCGGCGCAATACCTGCATATCGGACAGCCTACCGTGACCGACCAGGTCAAGGCGCTGGAGACGCGCTTCGGCGTGGAACTGTTCGTGCGCAGCGGACGCGGCGTGCGCCTGACCGAGACCGGCGAGCGGCTCTATGCGATCACGCAGGGGCTGTTCGGGCAGGAAGAGGAAGCCATGCAGTTCCTGCACAGCGCACACAAGCTCAAGACCGGGCTGGTGCGGGTGGGCGCGGTGTCACCGCCGATCGCGCTGGGGCTGGCGCGCAGTTTCCGCCGCGCGCATGCGGCGCTGGAGCTGACCGTCACCATCGGCTCGGAGGCTTCGGTGCTGCGCGGGCTGCAGGACTTCGACATCGACGCCGGCATCCTTGCCGAGCCCGACCCGGTGGCGGGCCTGCATGTCGTGCCCTATCGCAGGGAACGCATCGTCGCGGTGATGCCGGCGGGCCATGCGCTGGCGGGGCGCACGACGGTCACGCTGCGGGACCTCGCCGGCGAACCCGTGATCCAGCGCGAGCCGGGCTCGAAGACGCGCGACCGCGTCGAGCGCGCGTGCGCGCAGCATGGCGTGGCACTGCACTGCGTGATGGAGATCAACAGCCGCGAGGCCATCCTGCATGCGGTGGCAAGCGGCATGGGGCTGAGCTTCGTCACCGAAATCGAATGCATCCCCTTGCCGGGGCTGCAGGTGGTGCCGGTGGACGAGCCGCTGCTGTCGATCGACTATTCCCTGTGCTGCCTGGGGGTGCGCAAGGAGCGGCCCTTGATCTCGGCGCTGTTCGCGGTGGCGCTGGGCGGCGGCTGAGACTGGGCCCTGGCGCGCTCGAGCTCGCGCTCGCGCTCGGCCGCGGCTTCGTGGCGGCGCGAACCGTAGCGGCGCGCGTACTGCCAGGTGAACTCCGCCCCCAGCAGGAAGATCTGCGCGGAGTAGTACACCCACAGCAGCAGCACCACCAGCGAGCCGGCGGCGCCGTAGCCGTTGGCGACGCCGCTCTTGCCGATATACAGGCCGATCAGGAACTTGCCCAGCGTGAACAGCAGCGCCGTCACCGCCGCGCCCAGCCAGACGTCGGGCCAGCGCACCTTGGCGCGCGGCATGATCTTGTAGATCATGGCGAAGATCACCGTGATCAGCACCAGGCTGACCACGGTGTCGAGCACATGGGCGATCAGTTCCTCGGCCCCGAACAGCGGCCCCCACAGGCGGTTGAGCGCGGAGATAGCCGCGCTCAGCAGTAGCGATACCACCAGCAGGAAGCCCACGCCCAGGATCAAGCCGAACGACAGCAGGCGCGCGCGCAGCAAGGCGAACAGGCCCGAGGTCTTGCGCCGCTCCGGCACCTCCCAGATCCGGTCCAGCGCCGACTGCAGTTCAGCGAACACCGTGGTCGCGCCGATCAGCAGCACCACCACGCCGACCACCGCGGTCAGCGCGCTGGCCGCGGGCTTGCTGACCGCCAGCAGCATCGCCTCGACGGTCTTGGCCCCTTCCGGGCCGAGCAGCCCCTGCAGCTGCGCCACCACTTCGCCGCGCGCGGCCTCGTGCCCGAACACTACGCCGGCCACCGAGATCACGATCAGCAGCAGCGGCGCGATCGAGAACACCGTGTAGTAGGCCAGCGCCGCGCCCATGCTGGGCGCGTAGTCTTCCACCCAGGCGTTGACGGTATCCCGCAGCAGCCCGTAGAGCGCGCGGGGCGAGGACAGCAGAACCGACGAAATGGAAGGCATCGCTCGATCCCCAGTCACGATACTGCCCTGCCCCCGCAATTCCCGTTCCTGCCCGCGGCCATGTGCTGCGGCGATGGCAGGCGCGGCGCCACGGCGCCGCCAGGGCGCTACCGGCGCCGCCCCGGGCAGCCGCGAGTGCGTCAGGCCCGCGCCGGCCTGGCGACCCCGCAGTGCCGGATCGCGTGCATTCTTTACAACGCCCGCCTCACGGCGCCTGCATCGACACCCCGTAGCCGCCGAAGATGCGGGCCAGCTCGCCGTTGCCACGCAGCGTGTCCAGCGCTGACTGCAGCGCCTCGGCCAGCTCGCGTTCGCCGGCCTTGACCGCCATGCCGACGGCCCACCCGCGCGCCGGCAGCAGCGGCGCGCTGATCTCGCTGGCGGCATAGCGGCTGGCGGCGTGGCTGCCGGCCTTGAGCGCGCTTTCATACTGCGCGCGCGTCACCAGCGCGGCGGCGATCTCGCCGGAGAACAGCGCGTGCAGCGCCTGGCCGGGTTCGGGGTAGATCCTGACCCGGTCGCGCAGCGCGCCGCCGCCGGCGGACAACAGGGCGTTGGCCCCGGCCGAGCCCGCGGCGGCTCCGGTCGGCTGGCCGGCCAGGTCTTCCAGGCCGCGCACGTCCGGTACCCGCTCGCGGTCCCGCACCAGCACGAAGGTCTCGCGGTAGTAGGGGGCGACGATCAGCGCCTTGTCGTTGGCGCGCATGAAGGCGCGGTCGACCGGCACGTGCAGCATCACGTCGGCCGGTCCGTAGCCCAGGTAATGGCCGCGCCAGACCATCGCGCGCAGGTCGTCGGCCATGTTCTCGTCGGCATCGAACGGCAACAGCGCCACGGACAGGCCCAGCGCCTTGCCCAGCGCTTGCGCCAGCGCCACGTCGATGCCGGCGTACTGGCTGCCGGCCAGCGACGAGAACGGCGGCAGGCCCTTGTACACCGCCACCTTCAGCGTGCCGGCCTGGCGGATCCGGGCCAGGTCGGCATGCGCCGGCGACACGCCGAGCAAGGCGGCGGCAGCCAGCAGGATGCCGCCAAGCCAGCGCAGCATCCGCGCCGAAGGTGCGGGCAGGACGGAAAAGGTAAGCCGTGGGCCGCGGACAGGGCTGTCAGGCATGGCATTGCTCCAGTTGGACGAAGGGGACCGGCGGCATCGACGGCGTTGGCGCCGCGCTTACTCGTGGCGCGATTCCAGGTAGGTCTTGATGGCCCAGACCGCCTCCTGGCTCAGCACGCCGTCGAACGGCGGCATGTAGACGCGGCCGTCGCGGGTGCGGCCCTTGCGCACGGTGGTGGCATAGAACTGCGAGATCTCGCTCTGGCAGGCCTGCTTCTTCTTGGCGTCGGCCAGGGCGACGCAGTCGCCGTCCAGCTTGCGCAGGTCGGGGGCGATGCCGCCCGACACGGCCTCGAGCCCGTGGCAGCGCGCGCAGTTCTGGTTGTAGGCCGACGAGCCGATGCGCAGCGCCTCTTTGTGCGCATCGCCGCTGCGGTAGGGATTGTCCGGACGCCATTCGTCGCCCAGCTGTGGTAACGCTTTGGTATCGACAGCCTGGGGCGTGACATCGCCGTGGGCCAGCACCGGGCCGGCGGAAAAAGCGGTCAGGGACGCGCAAAGCGAGAGCAAGGCGAGCAGGCGGTGCTGCGTTTTCATGGATGTCTCCTACAGTGATGGGGCTGGCTTATGTTTGCTCCCATTTCCGCAAGAGCCATACCAAGGCGGCGGCGCGGCACAAATACCGCCGAAGTGCCGCGTTTGCCGGGCAGAATTCGCCCCGGCAACGTTGCGGTGCCGCCGCGGTGTCCCGGAATGCCACACCCTGGCAAGTGTTTTGCTTCACCACGCAACACTGCCGAGTCCGCGCCTGGCGCGGCCGGCGGCGACCCGCGCAAAGATCGCGGGCGGATTTTCCACAAGGAGACCGAGACATGACCATCCAGCCGGATCCGGCCCGTCCGCGCGCGGACGCCCCCGGTGACGCCGGGCACGAGCGTGCCGAGCTGATTGCCCAGGCCCACCAGCGCTCGGAGTCTTATGGCCTGCGCCCCTATGAGTCGCCCGATTTCTGTCCGGTGCTGCAGAGCGAGCTCAAGACCCGGATCGAACGCAGCCAGTCGCTGTTCACCTATGCCCTGCCGGTGATGGAGACGCTGCACGACCAGATCGTCGACACCCAGAGCATGATCGTGCTGACCGACGCCGATGGCCTGATCCTGCACGCCATGGGCGACGACGACTTCCTCGCCCGCGCCGACAAGATCTCGCTGCGCCCCGGCTCGGAGTGGTCGGAGGCGCGCCGCGGCACCAACGCCATCGGCACGGCGCTGGCCGAGAACCGCGCCACGCTGGTCCACGGTGCCGACCATTACCTCGAGGCCAACCAGTTCCTGACCTGCTCGTGCATGCCTATCCTGGACCCTTACGGCAAGACCGTGGGCGCGCTGGACGTGACCGGCGACCAGCGCGGCTTTCACAAGCACACCATGGCGCTGGTGCGGATGTCGGCGCAGATGATCGAGAACCAGCTGTTCGGCAATGCCTTCCGCGACATGGTGTGCATTCGCTTCCATTCGCGCGCCGAATTCCTCGGCACGCTGGTGGAGGGCATCGTCTCGTTCACGCCCGGCGGACGCTTCCTGTCGGCCAACCGCAGCGGGCAGTTCCAGCTGGGCCTGTCCAACGGCGCGCTGCAGGCGCATACCTTCTCGTCGCTGTTCGGGCTGTCGATGTCGCAGCTGTTCGACGCGGCGCGCGCGGCCCATGCGGGCATCGTCCCGTTGCACCTGCCCAGCGGCGTCAAGGTCAGCGCGCGCGTGGAATGGAAAACCCCGGCCGCGGCGCTGTCCGGCGGCACCGAGGCACGCCACGCGGGGGCGGGCGGCGCCACCGGCATCCCGCGCAGCCTGGCGGCGGGCCCGGCGCCCTCGCCGGGGCTGGATGAACTGGACACCGGCGACGCGCAGATCCGCACCGTGATCGGCAAGCTGCGCAAGGTCATCGGCAAGGACATTCCGGTGATGGTGCTGGGCGAGACCGGCACCGGCAAGGAGCTGATGGCGCGCGCCATCCATGCCGACAGCGGGCGCCGCGCCGGTCCCTTCATCGCGGTCAACTGCGCCTCGATCCCGGAGAACCTGATCGAGTCGGAGCTGTTCGGCTACGAGGAAGGCGCCTTCACCGGCGCGCGCAAGAAGGGCGGCATCGGCAAGATGCTGCTGGCCAACGGCGGCACGCTGTTTCTCGACGAGATCGGCGACATGCCGCTGCACCTGCAGGGCCGCCTGCTGCGCGCGCTGCAGGAGCGCGCGGTGTCGCCGCTGGGCAGCAGCAAGGTGATCCACATCGACGTCTCGGTGGTATGCGCCACCAACCGCAACCTGCGCGACCTGGTCGCCAGCGGGCAGTTCCGCGAAGACCTGTACTACCGCCTCAACGGACTGGTGGTGCGGCTGCCGGCGCTGCGCGAGCGCAGCGACCTCGACGTGGTCGCCGGCAAGCTGTTGCACCAGCAGCACGGCGGCGGAGCGGCCGGTGCGGACAACCACGCGCCCCGCATCAGCGACGCGGTGATGGCACTGTTCCGCCGCTACCACTGGCCGGGCAATATCCGCCAGCTGGGCAACCTGCTGCGCACCGCGCAGCTGATGGCCGAAGGCGAAGCCGAGATCACCGAGGAGCACCTGCCCGACGATTTCCTCGATGACCTGCGCGAGGCGCAGGCACAGGCGCCCGCGGCCGCGCCGGCCGTGGCGATGGCGCAAGGCATGCAGCCCACGCGGCTGGCCGAGGTCGAGGCGATGGCGATCGTGGCCACGGTCAAGGCCCACAACGGCAATATCTCGGCGGCAGCCAAGGCGCTGGGGATCTCGCGCAACACGGTCTACCGCAAGATGGAGGAGGCACGCGGGCTGCCGCAGCAGTCCGGCTGACCCGGCACGCGCATGCCGGCTTCAGGCCGGCGGCTCGCCCTGCATCCACGCGTCTTCCAGCTGGCGCCAGGCGCGCTGCAGGTTCAGCGGATGGCGCGTCGGGAAATGGCGCCAGTGGCGGAACGGCCCGGCCGCCACGGCATCGGCCGCCTGGGTTGCATCGCGACCCGCCGCCAGCGCGGCGCCAATGCCGTGCGCGAGCGCATCGAGATACGCCAGCGTCGGCACCAGCGTCTGCGCAGGCGTGCCGGTCGCGGTGGCTACCACGATGTCCGCCGGCAGCGCGATCAGTTGCCGCAGCGCCTGGCGCCAGCCTTGCAGCGAGGCTTCCTGCATCTCCGGCACGCGACCGCGGTACGCCAGCCCTCCCGCGCACAGCAGCCGCAGCTGCGGCGCGTGCAGCACGGTATCCGACGCGCTGTGGGCAGGCGCATGCACCTGCACCTGCCACACCGTTCCGCCCGTGTGCAGCCAGGCGCCGTGCTGCAACGCCGGCTCCGGCAGCACGATCGCGGTACCGCGCATGGCCGTGCGCCCGAGCTGCGCGCTCAGGCTGGCCAGACAGGCCTCGCATCGTTGCCGCATCAACGCGGCGGTGGCGGCCGACGCCAGGAACCGCGGTCGCGGCCGCAGCCCGGCAAAGGCGGCATTGGCCAGCACGTTCTCGGGATGGGCGTGGGTGTTGACCACCCAGCGCACCGGCTGCGCCGTCAGCGCCCGGATCGCGCCGAGCAGCGCCCTGCCCCACGCCGCCTGCGGCCCGGGATCGACCACCAGCACCCCTGCGCGCGTGACATGGACCAGAGTCGGCACCACCGCGCCGGCGTTGGCGCGCATGGCTTCGGCGTTGTCGGCGCGGGCGACGTAGACACCGGGCCGCAGCGGGTCCAGCACGACCCGCGTGCCGGCCGCCGTGGCGGGCCGCCAGGCGCCCAGCGCCAGCGCCAGCGTGGTTCCGAGAAAGGCACGGCGCGTAGCCATCAGCGCTGCCAGGCGCTGGCGCGGATCGCGTGCGCGAGTGCGTCGCGCATGGCGCCGTCCGCCAGGTGCCCGCCGTCGACCCAGGCCAGCCGCGCGGCCGGCATGGCGTGCCGCAGCCGCAGGGCGTTGGCGGGCCGGCACACCGCGTCGGCGCTGCCATGCAGCAGCGTCACCGGCAGGCCGTGCGCCGCGATGTTCCGCGCCGCGCGCAGCAACGCCGGCTTGCCCAGCCCGGCGCGGTGGCGCAGGTAGTGCGCCTGGATGCGGTATTTGCGTACCGTGGCCAGCCGCTCGCGTGCGGACTGCCGGCGCCGCTGTGCAACGTCGCGCAGGCCGAGCCGATCCAGCTCGAGCCGGCGCCACGCCGCCGCGGTGTCCCGTTTTTGAACAGTCGTCCCACTTTGCAACAGTCGGGACACCGTCAGCAGCCGGGCGCGCGCCTCGGGCAGCCGCTCGCCCGCCGGCGCGACGCGGCGCAGCAGGCCGCCGCCGGCGCGCGGTGCAAACAAGCCCAGCACGTCGTCGCGCCCGGTCAGGAACGCGCCGCGCAATACCAGCGCGGCGACCGCATGCGGATAGCGCGCGGCATAGGCCAGTGCCAGCGCCGCGCCCCACGATCCCCCGACCACGCCCCAGCGCGCGATGCCCAGGGTCGCGCGCAGCTGTTCCAGGTCCGCCAGCAGCGCGCCGACATTGTTGCGCCGCAGGCTGCCTGCCGGGGTCGAGCGGCCGGCGCCGCGCTGGTCGGGCATCGCCACGCGGTGCCGCTGCGGGTCGAACCATGCCGCCATCGACGCGGCACAGCCGCTGCCCGGCCCGCCGTGCAGGACCAGCCAGGGCTCGCCGTGCGGCGGGCCGCTCAGCCGCACATGCAGGCGCTGCGCGTCGGGCGTGCGCAGGTGGAAGACGGTGTGGTCCAGGGTGGCGTCGGGCATGGTTGTTGCCTTTCCAGGCATTGCGGCAGACACGCTGCCATGCCGCAACGCTAATCACTAACCATGCCAAAGGAGACCGACATGACCTGGACCACGCCCGCCTACACCGAGCTGCGGCTCGGCTTTGAAATCACGATGTATATCGCCAACCGCTGACCGGCCGCGGCGTGCCGCGGGCGGGCGCCGCTGCCGGCGCCTGCGCGGGCGGCCGTGATCCCCCCTCGAGCGCTCGCGCCATGACAACCATCCGGGTACTGGGATCGGCCGCCGGCGGCGGCTTCCCGCAATGGAACTGCAATTGCCGCAACTGCGACGGCGTGCGCCGCGGCACCGTGCGCGCCACCCCGCGCACGCAATCGTCGATCGCGCTGTGCGGCGACGGCCCCGATGCGATCCCCGACGCGATCCTGGTCAATGCCTCGCCCGACATCCTGCAGCAGTTGCGCCAGACCCCCGCGCTGCAACCCGCCCGTGCCGGGCGCGACACCGCGATCGCCGCGGTGCTGCTGATGGACGCGCAGATCGACCACGTCACCGGCCTGCTGATGCTGCGCGAACACCGCCGCGCGCTGCCGCTCTATGCCAGCGCCAGCGTGCTAGAAGACCTGGCCGGGGCGTTCCCGCTGACGCGCATCCTGTCGCACTACTGCGGACTGCAGTGCCATGTGTTGCCCTGCGACGGCACGGCGTTCTCGGTGCCGCCGCTGGATGGCGTGGCGCTGACCGCGGTGCCGCTGCAAAGCAAGGCGCCGCCGTACTCTCCCAGGCGCCACGCACCGCAACCCGGCGACAACATCGGCCTGCGCATCGAAGACCGCCGCAGCGGCCGCAGCGCCTTCTACGCGCCGGGCCTGGGCCAGGTCGACGACCATGTGTTCGCGCAGCTGCGCCGCGCCGACGTGGTGCTGGTCGACGGCACCTTCTGGCGCGACGACGAAATGCAGGCACTGGGCTACTCCGCGCGCAGCGCCGCCGACATGGGCCACCTGGCCTTGTCCGGGCCGGGCGGGATGATCGAGGTGCTGGACCGCCTGCCCGCCCGCCGCAAGATCCTCATCCACATCAACAACACCAATCCGGTGCTGGCCGAAGACTCGCCCGAGCATGCCGAGCTGGCCCGGCACGGCATCGAGCTGGCCTACGACGGCATGGAAATCGCGCTATGACAGCCACCGTTGCCTGGACCCCGGCCGAATTCGAGGCGCGCCTGCGCGCCCGCGAAAGCGCCTACCACATCCACCATCCCTTCAACCGGCGCATGGCGGCGGGCCAATGCACGCCCGCGCAGATCCGCACGTGGGTGGCCAACCGCTTCTACTACCAGGCCAGCATCCCGCTCAAGGATGCCGCGATCCTGTCCAACTGCCCCGACCGCGCCACGCGCCGCGAGTGGGTGGTACGCATCCTCGACCATGACGGCACCGACACCGAGCCCGGCGGCATCGAAGCCTGGCTGCGGCTGGGCCAGGCCGTCGGCCTGGAGCGCGACGCACTGCTGAACCACCGCCAGGTGCTGCCCGGGGTGCGCTTCGCCGTCGACGCCTATGTCAATTTCGCGCGCCGCGCGCCGTGGCAGGAAGCGGTGTGCTCGTCGCTGACCGAGATGTTCGCGCCGAAGATCCACCAGGAACGGCTGGCCGGCTGGCCCACGCATTACCCGTGGATCGAGGCCGGCGGACTGGACTATTTCCGCTCGCGCATCCCGCTGGCGCAGCGCGATGTCGACCATGGCCTGCGCGTGACGCTGGATCATTTCCGCAGTGCCGCGCAACAGCAGCGCGCACTGGACATCCTGCAGTTCAAGCTCGACGTGCTGTGGTCGATGCTCGATGCCATCCAGCAGGCCCAGCCATGACCGCCGGCACCCAAGACCTCGCCACCCCGACCCTGCACCGCACCTTTCGCCTGCAGTGGGAGGACTCGCAGCAAAGCTGGGTGCTGCTGTATCCGGAAGGGATGGTCACGCTCAACGACAGCGCCGCCGCGATCCTGCAGCGCTGCGACGGCAACCATACCCTCGACATGCTGATCGACGACCTGCAGGCCGCCTTCGGCGTGCAGGGCATCGCGCCGGAGGTCCATGCCTTTGTCAAACATGCCACCGAACGCGGCTGGCTGGTCTGAGCCGGCGCCGCCCGGCCCGCCGCTGTGGCTGCTGGCCGAGCTGACCTACCGCTGCCCGCTGCACTGCGCGTTCTGCTCCAATCCGGTCGACTATGCCCGCCATGCGGAGGAACTGGATACCGCGCAGTGGTGCGACGTGTTCACCCAGGCACGCGCGCTGGGCGCGGTGCAGCTGGGCTTGTCCGGCGGCGAGCCGCTGCTGCGCAAGGACCTGGAAACCCTGGTGCGCCATGCGCGCGGCCAGGGCTTCTACACCAACCTGATCACCTCCGGCGTGGGGCTGACCGACGCCCGCCTGGCGGCGCTGCGCGACGCGGGCCTGGACCATATCCAGCTGTCGTTCCAGGACTCCACGCGCGAGCTCAATGACTTCCTGTCGAGCACGCGCACGTTCGAGCTGAAGCAGCGCGTCGCCAGGCTGATCAAGGCGCACGGCTATCCGATGGTGATGAACTGCGTGCTGCACCGGCACAACCTGCCGCACGTCGGCACCATCATCGAGCTGGCCTTGCAACTCGGCGCGGAATACCTGGAGCTGGCCAATACGCAGTATTACGGCTGGGCCTGGGAGAACCGGCTGGCGCTGATGCCGACGCGGGAACAGCTGCGCGAGGCCGAGGCCGTGGTGCGGCAGTACCGCGCGCGCATCGGCCGGCAATGCCAGATCCTGTTCGTGGTGCCGGATTATTTCGAGGAACGGCCGAAGAAATGCATGAACGGCTGGGGCACCACCTTCCTGGGCGTGGCGCCCGACGGCACCGCGCTGCCGTGCCATGCCGCGCGCATGCTGCCGGAACTGGCGTTGCCCAACGTCAAGACCGACACGCTGCGCCAGATCTGGCAGCACAGCGACGCCTTCCGCCGCTTTCGCGGCACGCAGTGGATGCCGCAACCGTGCCGCTCGTGCGAGCACAGCGAAGCGGATCTTGGCGGCTGCCGCTGCCAGGCCTTCCTGGTCACCGGCGATGCCGCCGCGACCGACCCCGCCTGCGCGCAGGCGCCCGGGCACGGGCGGTTGCGCGAGATCGTGCTGGAGGGCCGGCTGGCGGCGGCGCAAGCGCGCGAGTACCCGATGGTGTTTCGCAGCGACGGCAACTCGCTGAGATTGAGCGCAGGGCGCGGCGAGCGTTGAATCAGCGCCCGCGCCGGCGCCGCCGCACGCGGGTCTTGCGCCGCCCGCCCATGACCGCGACGGGGCCGCGGCCGACGCAGCGGCCGGCGCCGACGCACCGCCCTGGCTCAGCCGACGCCAAGCACCCACTCCGCCAGCTTCTTCGCATCGTCCTCTCCCAGATTGCCATGCGGCGGCATCGGGATCCGGCCCCATGTCCCCTTGCCGCCCTCGCGGATCTTCTTCGCCAGCGACGCGGCCGCCTGGCTGTCGCCCTTGTAGCGCGCCGCCACCTCGGCAAACCCTGGCCCCACCAGCTTCGACTGCATGCCATGGCAGGAAAAGCAGCCGTTCTTGTCAGCCAGCGCCTGCATCTCCGCCGACGTGGCGGCCAGCGCCGCTGCCGGCAACATCGCGCCAGCCGCCGCCAGCGCCATCCATTCTTTCTTCATACCTGTATCCCGATCCGATGCTGTTGCTACCGTGCCCCGCGCACGCCCCGCATCGGGCGATGCGATGGCGTGCGCGCGGCTGTTTCACCCGTTGATGTTCAGCTCTTGTGCAGCTTGAATACCCACACCGAGCCGCCCTGCTCCAGGAAATTCACGCGCTTGGCCACCTCGCCGCCCCACAGCGGCACCGCGCCGCCCCAGCCGGATACCACCGCGACGAACTGCTCGCCGTTCTCTTCCCACGTGACCGGCGGCGCGACCACGCCGCTGCCGGTCTGGAACTGCCACAGCTCCTTGCCGGTCTTGGCGTCGGCAGCCTTCAGGTAGCCTTCCGGCGTGCCCCAGAACACCAGCCCGCCGGCGGTGGTCATGGCGCCGCCCCACAGCGGCGCGCCGTTCTTGACCTCCCAGACGATCTTGCCGGTCTTGGGGTTGATCGCGCGCAGGGAGCCGATGTAGTCATCGTTCAGCGGCTGGATGGTGAAGCCCGCGCCCAGGAATGCGGCGCCCTTCTTGTAGCTGATGGGCTCGTTCCAGATGTCCATGCCCCATTCGTTGGCCGGCACGTAGAACAGGCCGGTCTGCGGGCTGTAGGCCATCGGCTGCTGGTTCTTGCCGCCGAGGAAACCCGGCGCCGCGAACACCGACTTGCCCTTCTTCTCGCCGTTGGCGGCGGCCGGGTCGCCGGGGCGACCCTCGGCGACGTAGTCGGGGCGGCCGCTCTTCAGGTCGATGCCGGTGGCCCAGGTGATCTTCTTGACGAAGGGGAAGGCATTGACCAGCTTGCCGCTGCTGGCATCGTTGACGTAGAAGAAGCCGTTGCGGTCGGCCTTGCCGCCCATGCGCTTGCCGTCCAGGTCGAAGGTGACGAACTCGTTCACGCCGTCGAAGTCCCAGCCGTCGTTGGGGGTGTTCTGGTAGTGCCAGACGATCTTGCCGGTGGCGGGATCGAGCGCGACGGTCGACGCGGAGTAGAGGTTGTCGCCCTTGCGGATATGGCTGTTCCACGGGCCGGGATTGCCGGTGCCGAAGTAGGCCAGGCCGGTCGCGGGGTCATAGGTGCCGCCCAGCCACGTGGCCGCGCCGCCGGTCTTCCAGGTCTCGCCGGGCCAGCTGGCGTTCTGGGTGCCGGTCATGCCGATCTCGGTCTTGTTGCCGTCCTTGTCGTACTTGTAGCCCATATGGCCTTCGACCACCGGCCGGGACCATACCAGTTGCCCGGTCTTGGCATCGCGCGCGTCGACGCGCCCGACCACGCCGAACTCGCCGCCCGAGATGCCGGTCAGCACCAGGCCCTTGGCCACCAGCGGCGCCGCCGTGTACGAATAGCCGGCCGCGTAGTCCTCCAGCTTCTCCTTCCACACCACCTTGCCGCTGTTCTGGTCCAGCGCCACCAGCTGCGCGTCGAGCGTGCCGAAGATCACCAGATTGTCGTACAGCGCCGCGCCGCGGTTGACCACGTCGCAGCACGGCATGATGCCTTCGGGCAGGCGGTGCTCGTACTTCCACAGCTTGCGCCCGGTCTTCACGTCGAGCGCATAGATGCGCGAATACGAGGCGGTGACGAACATCTTGCCGTCGTGGATCAGCGGCTGCGATTCCTGCCCGCGCTGCTTCTCGCCGCCGAACGAGAACGACCACGCCGGCACCAGCCGGCCCACGTTCTTGGTGTTGATGCGCGACAGCGTGGAATAGCGCTGGCCCTGCGGGCCCATACCCCACGACAGCACGTCGCCGGGGGACTTCGCGTCGTTCTCGATCATGGCGTCGCTTACCGTCGCCTGCGCCGCCTGCGCGGCAACGCTCGCCGCGGCGGCCGCGATTGCCGCGACCGCCAGCCCTACTCGTAACGTCCTCATTGCCATCTCCTCTCTTGTTTTGGATTTCGCTGGTGCGCCACTGCGCCACACACCAGCACGCAAATGGCAAATCCCATGCCAGTGGGCCGGGGCCCGATCACGCGCCCTGCAGGCCCGCCGCACGGTTGCGGCCCGCGCCAGCGTGCAACACTGCGTTGCAGCTGCGCCAGAATTGAACAGCCCAAGCCGGCGCCTTCAGCGGGCCAGCGCGGCTTCCTCGTGCGCCGGGTAGAGATGGATCACGTTGCGCAGGTACTCGGCGGGCAGCGCGCCCCAGCGCGCAAAGGGCTCGGGCACCGGCATGGCCATGACCTCGGCCAGGTCGCGTCCCTGCGCCGCGGCCTCGCGCAGGCGCGTGTCGAGCCATTGCAGGTAGGCGCGCGTCTGCGCGATGGCTTCCGTGCCGCCCAGCGCGGGCCCGTGGCTGGGAACCAGCAGGCGCGCCCCGCTCTGCTCCATCAGCGCCTGCAGCCGCGCCAGGCTGTCCAGCCAGCGGCCGATGTGCGCATGCGGCGTGGTCGGGATGCGCTCACGGAACACCAGCCCGCCGGCAAAGACGATGCCGGCGTCGCGGTCCAGCAGCACCAGGTCCGCGTCGGTATGGCCTTCCAGGCGGATCAGTTCCAGCGTGCGGCGCCCGATCGTCCGTGGGCCCGGCGCCAGCGCGTGCACCGGCGGCGCGGGTTCGGTGCCGCGCATCCAGTCGCCGCACAGACGGTAGAGGTTGTCGGCATAGGCCGCGCCTTCGCGGCGCGCGCCGTCGAGGGTGGCGGGCAGCGCGCTGGCGCCCACGTCGGCATAGGCCTGGTTGCCGAAGAAGTAGTCGGGATGCAGGTTCAGGTTCAGCACCAGCCGTACCGGCGCGCCGGTCAGCGCGGCGATGGCGCGGCGCTGCTGCTCGCCATATTCGCGCGACGGGCCGGTGTTGATCACTACCACGCCGTCGCCGGTGTCGATAAAGGCGGTATTGATGATGTTGCAGCCATTGGCCGGCGCGAAGTCGGCATTGGCGCCTTCCAGCAGCCACACGCCGGCGCCGATCTCGCGCGGGGCCAGGCGGTAGTCGGGCGGCTGCGCGGGTGCCGCGAGGACCGCAGCCGTGGCCAGCCACAGCAACAGCAGCGCCGGCTTCATGGCGACACCCGCGCCGCGATGCGGTTGCCGTTGTTGTCGTGGCCGGCCACGGTCATCCCCGGCACCACCGCCTCGCGCAGGTCGAACGAGAAGATCGGGTTCTCGGCCACGGGCTCGTGCAGGGTCAGCCGCAACAGCGGCTGCCGCGCCGCGTCGGCCAGCACCAGGGTCTCGAGATGGAACGCCGGGATGCCGGCAACCAGGCCGGTGTCCATCGGGTGCATCACGCGCAGCCGCACGCGCGCGCCGGCCTGGCCCTGGCCTTCGCCCTGACCCAGGCCCGGAAACACGCGCGCCTCGACCCGGTTGAGGGTGCGGCTCCAGCTGCCGTCGCGGCGGGTCGCCCCGGGCACGGTGCAGCCACCGCCGCCGGCGTCGACCCAGGTGCTGCCGACATGCCAGGTGCCGTCGCGCGTGCGCGCCGCCACCCGCACCGGCGAGGCCTGCTCCAGCTTGAAGCGGAACGACAGCGAGGGGCGCACCCGCAGCGGCTCGAACGCCAGCACCGGGCGGATCGGGTTGCGGTCCACCGCCACCACGATGCGCTCGACCTCGCCCAGCGCCGACGCGTCGAAGGCAATCGGCACGCGCATGGGGTCTTCGGCAAAGGCCGGCCCGGTGACGCGCACGCGGCTGTCGAACACCACCGGGCCCTGCTGCAGCAGTTCCTTGTGGATCCAGGCCCATTGCGGCGACTGCATCGGATCGTCGTGCACGATCCCGGCACCGGTGCCGGGCGCGGCTGACACAGTGGCGCCGGCCAACCCTAGCCACGCCAGCCACGCCAGCAGCGCCATGTCCTGGCGGCGGCCGGTCATGCCGGCGCCCCGCGGCGCGCCATGCCGCGCTGCGGGTCGTAGCCGCGCAGCGCCAGCGCGAAAAACACCACCGCGCAGGCCGCGACGATGGCAAGGCTGTGCGGCGCCAGCTGCCCGTACAGCGCGAAGCGGATCGCCTCGACCGCATGCGTGAACGGGTTCAGCCGCGCCAGCTGGTACACCGCCTCGGCGCCCGACTCCTGCAGGCGCCACAGCGGATACAGCGCCGAGCTGATGAAGAACATCGGGAAGATGACGAAGTTCATGGTGCCGGCAAAATTCTCCAGCTGGCGCACATGGACCGACAGCAGCAGGCCAAGCGCGCCCAGCATCAGCGCGGCCAGCGTCATCGCGCCCAGGCCGGCCAGCAGGTGCAGCGGCGCGAAGCGGATGCCGAAGGCCGCCGCCACCAGCACGAACGCCGCCATCTGCAGCAGCGACAGCATCGTCCCCGCCGCCAGCTTGCAGCCCAGCAGCCAGCCGCGCGGCAGCGGCGCGGTCAGCAGCAGCCGCATCACGCCCATCTCGCGGTCGTACACCATCGCCAGCGACGACTGCATGCCGTTGAACAGCGCGATCATGCCCAGCAGCCCGGGCGCGACATAGACCTGGTATTCGATGTAGCTGTCGTACGGCGGCGCGATCGCGACGCCCAGCGCGTTCTGGAAGCCCGCGGCGAACACCAGCAGCCACAGCAGCGGGCGCACCAGCGACGACAGCAGCCGGCCGGGCTGGCGCAGGTACTTGCGCAGCTCGCGGCCGCAGACGGCGCGCAGCGCGCGCCAGCGATGGCGCATCAACGGTGGCATGGTGGCGGGCATGGTCATGGTGTCAGGTCGGGGCGCGGCACGCCGTGTCGGCTTCGTCGGCGCCCAGGGTGTCGAGATTGTTCTTCGGATGCAGCACGCCTTCGACCGGCGCGGTGCCGATCACGCCGTCCGGGTGCGCCAGCATCAGCGGCTGGCGCAGCTGGCGGTCCCAGCGCCGGAACGACAGCGGCGGGCCCTTGAAACCGTCCACCACCACCTGCCCCGTGGCCAGCGCCTGCGCCTGCGCGGCAAAGCCCGCGGGCTGCCGCACCACGCTCTCGGCAATCGCCTTGACCGCGACCCAGGCGGCCCAGTCGTAGCCGGTCATCGGCCGGCCCGCGGCGCGCGCGAAGCGCCGGTTGAGCTGCGGCCCGCCGTTGCGCTCCCAGGCCCAGTGCCAGGCCTGCGCGCCCAGGCCGCTGGCGCCCACCACCGGGCGTGGCGACTGCGTGGCGTAGGGCAGGCCGCGCGCGAACTCGCCATCGGCATCGGCCACCACCACCACGTCGTAGTCCGCGCCACCGGTCAGCAGCCTGACATTTGCCTGGTCGCGCTCGCGCGGATCGTTGGACAGCCGGAACGCGCGCTGCGCACTCCAGGCAATGCCGAAGCGCCGCGCCGCGCCCAGCAGCGCGTCGCGCTGCGCGGCGTCGGCCGCGGACGGGCCGCTCAGCAGCAGCGCGCGGCGCCACTTGCGCGCGGCCAGGTACTGCATCAGCGCGTCGGCGCGCATACGCATGCTCGGCAGCGTATGCAGCAGCACCGGCGCGCAGCCGGCGCCGCGCAGCGCATCGTCGTCGGCCGAGACATTGAACAGCAGCGCCTCGCCCGGCCTGACCGCCCCCGCGGCTGCCCTGACCGAAGCCGGCGGCAGGTCCAGCAGGATAAAGCGCGTGCCCTGGCGCGCCAGCGCCGCGACCAGCGTGGCGACCTCCGCTTCGGTGCGGGCCTGCTGCGCCTCGACCCGGAGCGACTGGCCCGCGGCCTCCAGCGCAAAGCGCGCTTCCGCCGCCGCCACCTGGGCGCCGTCGAGCGCGCGGCCCTGCGGCTGGTCGGGATAGCGCAGCGCCAGGCGCCGCGGCGCGTGGCGGGCATCGTCGTCCAGCGACACCACCGCCACGCGCACCTCCGCGGCATGCAGCGGCAAAGCCAGCGCCGCCGCCAGCGTGAAGGGCAGCACCGCCAGCGCCCGCTCAGTCATCGATCGCCACCGAATGCGGCACGCGGCCGGCCTTGAGCGTGGCCACCGCCTTGCGGCTGGCGGTGTCGACCACGCTGACATCGTCGGACAGCCCGTTGGCGACGTAGAGCCGGGCGTTGTCGCGGCTCAGCGCCAGCCCCCACGCGCGCCGCCCCACCAGCACGTAGT
The DNA here is from genome assembly GCF_900094595.1 of Cupriavidus alkaliphilus. GTDB lineage: Bacteria > Pseudomonadota > Gammaproteobacteria > Burkholderiales > Burkholderiaceae > Cupriavidus > Cupriavidus alkaliphilus. The sequence goes on from NZ_FMAD01000006.1 coordinate 336,460, forward strand.
CCTGCACGCGGCGCGACGCCACCTCCACCACCGCGACGTGGTTGGCGCGGCCCAATCCGATATAGGCGTGCGTGCCGTCGCCGCTCGCCGCCATCCCCACCGGGGTCACGTCTTCGGCGCGCATGCCGCGCGGCGCGAAGGCAATGGTCTGCACCACCTCCAGCGTATCGGTGCGGATCACGCTGACGCTGGCCGACAACTCGTTCGACACCCACAGCTCCTTGCCGCCGCGCACCAGCAGCAGCCGGCGCGGCCGGTTGCCGACGCGGATATTGCGCACCACCTTGCGCGAGGCCACGTCGACCACATGCACGAGGTTGGCCACCTCCGAGGCGACATACACCTGGCGTCCGTCCGCGCTGACCCTGACGCCTTCGGGCTCTTCGCCCACCGCCACCGCGAACACGCGCTTGCCGGAGCCGGTGTCGTAGGCCGACAGCAGCGCGTCTTCTTCGTTCGACACGTAGAGCGTGCGGCCATCCTGGCTGAGATCGAACAGTTCCGGATCGTCCCCGACCGGCAGCGACGCCACGGTCTTGCGCGTCGCCACATCGACCACGTCGACGCGGTGGTCGTCGCTGCAGGCCACGTACAGCCGCGCGCGGTCCGGCGACAGCTGCAGGTGGCGCGGGCGCCGGCACTGGCGCCATGCCGCCAGCTGCTGCCCGCTGCGGGCATCGTAGGCGGTCAGGGCGTCGTCCTTTTCACTGGAGACAAAGACCTGCCGGGTGGCGGCGCGCGCTGCGCCGCCCTGGGCGCCCTCGGCCAGGCCGGCGGCAACCAGCAATGCGGTGGCCAGCAGCCAGGCGCCGGCAAGCCAGGCGGGAGATGGCATCGGGTTCATGCGGTGAGCTCCATTTGCGCGGCGCGGACGACCGACGGCGTCATGGCCAGGAAGGCGGCTTCCAGCGTCGCGGCCGCGGTGGCACCCAGCAGCGCGGCCGGGGTGCCGTCGAAGCGCACCGCGCCGCGGTCGAGCACGATCACGCGGTCGGCCTGTTCCACCTCCTGCACCAGGTGGGTGGCCCACAGCACGCCGGCCCCGGCATGCCGCGCCAGCCGCCGGGTCTCGGCCAGCAGCTGCGCGCGCGAGGCCGGGTCCAGCCCCACCGTCGGCTCGTCCAGCAGCAGCATGGCCGGTTCATGCAGCAGCGCGCGCGCCAGCTCGACCTTGCGCCGGCTGCCGCCCGACAGCTCGCGCACCGGCGCTTGCGCGCGCGGCGCCAGGCCGAAGGCCTGCAGCAGGCGCGCGATGCGCTGCGCCGCCACGTGGCGCGGCAGCCCATGCAGGTCGGCATGGAAGCGCAGGTTGGCGTGCACGGACAGGTCCAGGTCGATGGCAGGCTGCTGGAACACGATGCCCAGCTGCGCCAGCGCGCGCACGGGCTCGCGCCGCATGTCGCAGCCCATCACCGCGACCTGTCCGGCATCGGCGACGAACAGGCCGCTGAGGACCTGGAACAGCGTGGTCTTGCCCGCGCCATTGGGCCCCAGCAACGCCACGAACTCGCCGCGCCGCACGCACAGCGAGACCCCGTCGAGCGCGACGCGGCCGCCGAACGCCTTGCGCACTGCGTCGCAAGCAAGCGCCGGCGCTTCCTGGATTGGCAGCGCGCTCATAGCTGCTCCTTCGCCCGCGCCGTGCCCGCGCGCTCGGCAAAGGTCCGTTCGGTCTCCCATGCCTGGCGCAGGAAGGCTTCATATTGCGCGGTGCCCAGGTAAGTCAGCTGCTGGTCGTAGCGGGCCAGCTCGGCAAGATGGCGCGGCTGCTGCATGGCGGCGCGGAAGGCATCGTGCAGGCGCCTGACGATGGCGGCATCGGTGCCGCGCGGCACGCCGATGCCGTAGGGCGAGTTGTGGACCGCGTCGGCAAAGCCGAGCTCGGCCACGGTCGGCACCTCGGGCCAGCGGGCCGAGCGCTGCGCGCTGAACACCGCCAGCAGGCGCAGCTTGCCGGCCTCGACGAACGGCGCGAAGCCGGTGGAGTTGACCCCCGCCATCAGCGAGCCGTTGGCAACCGCCAGCATCTGGTCGGCGGTGCCGTGGTACGGCACGTGCAGGTAGCGCACGCCGCTGCGCCCCAGCACATCCTCCATCGCCAGGTGGGCGGTGGTGCCGATGCCGGTGGAGCCCACGGTCAGCTGGCCCGGGTGCGCGCGGCCCCAGGCAATCAGGTCGCGCAGCGAGCGCCACGGGCTGTCGGCTGGCACCACGATGCCAAAGGTATAGCCCGAGATCATCAGCACCGGCTGGATGTCGCGCAGCGGCTGCCACGCCGTCTTCTGCTGATGCGGGAACCGGTACACCGTCAGCGGCAGCTGGCCGATGGTGTAGCCGTCCGGCCGCGCGGCGGCAAGCAGCCCGCCCACCAGCGTGCCGCCGGCGCCGGGGCGGTTCTCCACCACGATCGGCTGCCCCAGTTCGCGCCCGGCCAGCTCGGCCAGGATGCGCATGGAGATATCGGTGGCGCCGCCGGCCGGCCACGGCACCACCAGCGTGACCGGGCGCGACGGATAGGCGCCCGCGCCCTCGCCCCGCGCAAAGCCCGCCGGCAACAGGCCGAGGCACATCGACAGCAGGCAGGCAAGGCAACGGAACATGGCGAAGCACCGGACCGGGTTGGGATGCGGTGTGACAGAGCAAGGCCGATACCATGTGCGATGCAGCACGGCATGCCGCATCCCCGCGACCTTGCCGGGCCGGCGCTGCACGGCTGCCGGCCGCCTCCTCGCAGCGACGCGTGCTGCGATGCGCCGCGCCCCACTGTGCCGTGATGGAACACTGGCCCGCTGGCGGCAACGCCCGACTGTCCTGTTTTGTGACAGGACGCAGGCCCGCGCCGCACCCCGATGCAGCGCCATGCGCCTGATCGCCCACCATCGAACGCGACACGGTACGAAAACTGCTGAAGCCCTGCCGACAGGCGCGGCCCGACGCAGGCATGCGCCGCTATCCCGAGGAGACCGACCATGCCAGCCATCCCGCGCCCCGCGCCGCCAGGACAGCGGCCATCCCGACTTCCGCGCCCCGTCCCGGCCCGCCCGCGCCGCGGCGCGGGCACGCATGCCGCGCTGCTGTCCGCGCTGATCACGCTGCTGTGCCAGCGTGCCGCTGTGGCGCAACAGGACACTGGTGCGCCAAACCAGGACAGTGCGCTGTTGCCCGAAGTGCTGGTGGTGGCCGCCGCGCCGCTGCCCGGCATCGGCGTCGCCAGCGACCTGGTGCCCTACACCGTGCAGACCGTGCGCGGCAGCGAGCTCGGCGGCGCGCGCGCCGGCAACCTGGCCGACTACCTGAACCGCCACCTCGCCGGCGTCAACGTCAATGACATCCAGGGCAGTCCGTTCCAGACCGACGTGACCTACCGCGGCTTCCGCGCCTCGTCGATTCCCGGCGTGCCGCAAGGACTGTCGGTGTACCTGGACGGCATCCGCGTCAACGAGCCCTTCGGCGACGTGGTCAGCTGGGACATGATTCCCGAAGCGGCACTGGCGAGCGCGTCGCTGGTGTCCAGCGCCAATCCCGCCTACGGCCTCAACACGCTCGGCGGCGCGCTGGCCATGACCACGCGTTCGGGGCTGGACTCACCTGGCTTTACCGCCGATCTCTCGTACGGCAGCCAGGCCCGCAAGCGTGCCGACCTGTCCGGCGGCGTGCGCAGCGACAGCGGCTGGCATGCGTTCGCGGCCGGCACGCTGTTCCAGGAGCACGGCTGGCGCGACCATTCCGAGGGCCGGCTCGGCAACGTCTTTGCCAAGGCGGGCTACGCCGGTGCAACCAGCAGCTGGGACGTCTCGGTGCTGCATGGGCGCAGCACGCTGACCGGCAACGGCCTGGTGCCGAGCTATCGCGCCGGCGACGACGGCACGCTGCCTGAGCTGTACCAGTCCAACCGGCGCGCGGTCTACACCTACCCCGACCAGACCCGCAACCTGGTCACGCAGGCCGCGCTCAACGGCCGCCACTGGTTCGACGACAAGACCAGCGCCGCCGCGCTGGCCTATGTGCGCAACAGCCGCCGCGACACCGCCAACGGCGACGTCAACCCCGACTACGAGGCCTATGCCGAAGACTGCGAGGACGGCTTCGACGCCGACGGCAGCACGCGCGGCGACGACTGCGGCATGACCCGCGCCGAGGGCGCGGCGCTGCATCCCGCCGTGCTCAACACCAGCCATATGCGGCAGCAGACCGTCGGCATGGCGCTGAGCCTGGCGCGGGAGACCGAGCGCCATGTGCTCAATGCCGGCCTGACGCTCGACCGCAGCCGCCTCACCTATTCGCAATACGCACAGCCCGGCAGCTTTACCGACGACCGCGGCGTGGTGGCCGACCCCGCCGCGGCCAACGCATTGTTCTCCGGTGTCAGCGGCAACGCGCGCACGCTCGGCCTGTACCTGTCCGATACCTGGTCGCTCACGCCTACCACCTTCCTGACCGCGTCGGCACGCTGGAACCACGTCACCGTCAGCAATACGCTGCGCAACAGCGACGGCAGCGAGCAGCCGCGCGAAAGCTTCACCTATCGCCGCCTCAACCCGGCGCTGGGGCTGGCGCAGAAGCTGGGCGGCGGGGTCACGCTGTTCGGCGGCTATGCGCAGAACAACCGCGTGCCGACCGTGCTCGAGCTCGGCTGCGCCGACCCGGAACGGCCCTGCCGGCTGCCGGCGGGCCTGCAGGCCGATCCCTACCTGAAGCAGGTGGTGTCGCATTCGTTCGAGGCCGGCGTGCGCTGGCACCCGCGCCCGCACACCGAGCTCACGGCGTCGCTCTACCGCATCGACAACCACGACGACATCCTGTTCGTGCGCGCGCCGAACACCCAGCTCGGCTACTTCGCCAACTTCGACCGCACCCGCAACCAGGGGCTCGACCTGAGCGCGCGCCATCGCCTCGGCGCGGTCACGCTGCGGCTGGCCTACAGCTACCTGCACGCCACCTACCAGTCCGCCGGCGCGCTGGCCGCCGGCGAACGCACCATCGATATCCGCCCGGGCATGCGCATGGCAGGACTGCCGCGCCATACGCTCAAGCTGGGCGCGGACTGGCAGGCGCTGGCGGGGCTGGTGCTGGGCGCCGACCTGGTGGCGGTGTCGGGCTCTGTTTCCAGCGGCAACGAGGACGGCCTGCGCAGCGACCCGCAGGCGGGCGAAGCGCCGCGGGCGGCCGACTGGAGCACGCCGGGCTACGCCACCATCAACCTGCGCGCGGCGTACCAGGTCAGCAAGCGATTCGAGATCTACGCGCGCGTGGCCAACCTGCTGGACCGGCGCTACGAGAGCTACGGCCAGATCGCCAACGATGTGTTTCCCGGCGGCAGCCTGGTGCGGCCGCACGTCGCCCCCGGCGATGCCGCCAGCGCGCTGTTCGTGGCGCCGGGGGCGCCGCGCAGCTTCTGGCTGGGCGTGGTGTTCCGGATGTAGGCGCCGGATGTAGCCCCGGCGCCGCAGTCTTCACGATTCCTTACAGACAATGGCGCTGGCACAATCTATTCTCCTGTCGCAATCGGAATCCCCCCACAACAAGGAGAAAGCAATGAAATCCGTCCTGGCCCTTCTGGTCGCCTGCAGCGCGCTGCTCGGCGGCTGCGTGGTTGCCCCCTATGACACCTATGGCGGCGGCCCGCAGGGTTGCCCGCCCGGCCAAGCCAAGAAAGGCAACTGCCGCATCGACGCGTACGGCAACGAGTCGTTCTGCCCGCCGGGCCAGGCCAAGAAGGGCCGCTGCTAAACCGGCGGACGCGGCGCCCGCGGGGCGGCCAGTTGCACCGGCTGGCACGGCGGCCGGACAATGGTGGCTGCGGATGTCCCCCCGGGGCATCCCATCTTTGCAGGAGCGCCCCATGACATCCCGGTCCCTGCCCAGCCCATGGCTGGTCCCCCTGTGCGTGGCTGCGGCCATGCTCGGCGCCTGCGCCACCCTGCAGCCGGAACAGACCGGCCAGCAGATGATCGGCAGCCCGGAAAGTGCCGTACGACAAACTTTCGGGGCACCCACGGAAACCCACCGCCTGGCCGACGGCACCACCCGCTGGCTGTGGTCGCGCCAGCCCTTCGGCCATCAGGTCTACGCTGCCGATTTCGATGGCGCGGGCCGGCTGACCCGCTACCGCCAGATGCTCACCGAAGCCGAAATCTATCGCGCCCAGGTCGGGGTCTGGACCAAAAAGGACGTGCAGCAGCATTTCGGCCTGCCGCGCGAGCCGGTGCAGTATTACCCGCTGATGCAGCGCGAAGCCTGGTCCTGGCGCATGTATAAGGACGGCCTGCAGACGGCGCACTTCAGCTGCTACTTCGACAACGCCGGGGTCCTGCGCCAGACCATGATCATCGTCGATCCGCTCGGCGGCGACGCGCGCCGCGCGCGCTGACGGTGGCGCTGGCGCCGCGGCCGGTGCCAATGCCGGCAGCAGGGGCTCCCCGGCCCGGGCGCCGTTTTGCGCGCAGAATGGAGGCGATGCGGCAATGCCCGCCAACCTTCCACGCGGAAAACCAACGTGACCACAGCCATCCTGCTCGAGAACATCCACCAGAGCGCCAACGCCCGGCTGGCCGAAGCCGGCCTGCAGGTAGAGCGCCGCACCGGCGCGCTGGCCGGTGCCGAACTGCGCCAGGTGCTGGCCAGCCATGACGTGATCGGGATCCGTTCCGCCACGCACCTGCGCGGGGACGATATCCGCAGCGCGCCCGGACTGCTCTCGATCGGCTGCTTCTGCATCGGCACCTCGCAGGTCGACCTCGACGCCGCCACCGCCGCCGGCATCCCGGTCTTCAACGCCCCCTTTTCCAACACCCGTTCGGTAGCCGAGCTGGTGGTCGCCGAAGCGGTCATGCTGCTGCGCCGGATCCCCGAGAAAAACACGCTGGCGCATGCCGGCAAATGGGCCAAGGGCGCCGCCGGCGCGTTCGAGACGCGCGGCAAGACCATCGCCATCGTCGGCTACGGCAATATCGGCTCGCAGGTAGGCGTGCTGGCCGAATCGATGGGCATGCGCGTGGTCTACTACGATGTGCTCGCGCGGCTCTCGCACGGTTCGGCCCGCGCCGCCGGCTCGCTCGAAGAAGCGGTGTCGCAGGCCGAGGTGGTGACGCTGCACGTGCCGGCCACGCCGCGCACGCGCAACATGATCGACGCCAACATCCTCGCTGCCTTCAAGCCCGGCGCGATCCTGATCAATGCCTCGCGCGGCAGCGTGGTCGACATCGCCGCGCTGGCCGCGGCGCTGCGCGAGAAACGCCTGGGCGGCGCGGCCATCGACGTGTTCCCGGAAGAGCCCAAGACCAACCAGGACCCCTTCACCAGCGAACTGCAGAACCTGCCCAACGTGCTGCTGACCCCGCACGTCGGCGGCAGCACCGAGGAAGCGCAGGAGAACATCGGCACCGAGGTCGCGGCCAAGCTCGCGCACTTCCTGGCCACGGGCGGCACCATCGGCGCGGTCAACTTTCCCGAGGTCGACCCCGGTCCGCTGCATGCGCCGGCGCGCCTGCTCAACGTGCACGGCAACGCGCCCGGCGCGCTGGCTGCGCTGAACACGCTGCTGGCGCAGGAAGGCGTCAACATCACCGGCCAGCATCTGCAGACGCGCGGCCACACCGGCTATGTGGTCACTGACCTGGACCGCGCGCCGTCCGCACAGCTGATGCAGGCGCTGCAGACCCATGCCGGCTTCGCGCGCTCGCGGCTGATCCTGCGCGGCGCGGCGTAGCCACGCGGCGATCGTTGCCGGAGCCGTTCCGGCAATGTCCGCCGAACTGTCTTAAATGCTAAGAATGCTCTGAACGAGTGACTATGCTGTAGTCAACCCACACGCGCATTGGTGGGCCTGCACGCTAGCGATGACAATGGCGGCGCCCCTCGGCGCCGCACTAACAATCGTGAGGTTCAGCTATGTCGCTTGAACGGAGCAGGAAGGCCGCCGCCCTGGCCGGCCAGCTGGCCGCAGCCGCGCTGCTGGTAAGCGCGGGGATCGGCAGCGCTGTTGCGCAAACCGGCACCATTACGTTCCTGGGTGCGATCTCCAACCCCTCATGCGGTTTCCGCGCGTCCGCTGGCCTGGTACAGGCGAGTTGCCAGCAACCCTCGGGCCGCATCGTCTCGGCGCCCTTCTCCGTGGCACCGTACCATCCGGCAGGACCGACGCGCATCGGCGCGGCCAGGCTCGAAGTACAACCGGCGCTCGCCGGCAAGCGCGGCGCGGCACCCGCCTACCTGGTCGTGGTGACCTATCACTAGATGACATATCCGGCCGGGACTGCCCGGTCCCGGCTGCCGCAGGGGGACTGCGCAGCCGGCCTGGCGGCCCGTGCCAAATGTCGCGCCGCCGCTGGCCGTCTTGACACCTATGCTTGCGCTTCCTTTAATGGTGTAACGCATCGGGCCGCGCCTGATCCATTTTGCCGAGGACGTCAACGACGATGGAAACCGGTGAAACCCACGATCCGCAACGCAAGCAAGAAGAACTGCGCAGTTTCCTTTTCCTGACCGCCGTCATGGTGCCGGTGCTGTCCGTCATCATCGTCGCGGGCTATGGCTTCATTGTCTGGATGACCCAGCTGATCAGCGGTCCGCCTGCCCACTAGGCGGACCGTGCAGGCCCGGTGCGGCAGGCTCGCCGCCGCTGCCGGGACGTTTGACCGATAAAAACAAGCTGCAGCACAGACTGAAACGGCATCGAACCGGAGCTTGCGCATGCCCGCAGCAAGACGTGCCATCCCCATCCAGCCGTTGCCGGCGGGCGCCGAGTGGCATATCGCCGGCATCGTGGTCCATGCTCTTCCCGCCAGACTGCCGCAGGTGCGTGCGGCGATCGACGCCATCACCGGCGCCGAGATCCATGCCGCCAGCGACGCCGGCAAGCTCGTCGTCACCCTCGAGGCGCCCACCTCGCGCGCCATTGCCGCGCACCTGACCTACCTGCACCAGCTCGACGGCGTGCTGTCCGCGGCGCTGGTCTACCAGCACAACGAAGACGCCGAGGCAATGAACGAGGAGATCGCCCGATGAAACTCTCTCGTCGTGACTTCATCAAGCAGACCGCGGTGGCCGCAACGGCGTCAGTCGCCGGGGTGACGCTGCCCGCGGGGGCCGCCAACATGGTGACCGACAGCGAGGTAACCAAGCTGAAGTGGTCCAAGGCGCCCTGCCGCTTCTGCGGCACCGGCTGCGGCGTCACGGTGGCGGTGCGGGACAACAAGGTGGTGGCGACCAACGGCGATCCGCAGGCCGAGGTCAACAAGGGCCTGAACTGCGTCAAGGGCTATTTCCTGTCGAAGATCATGTACGGGCAGGACCGGCTGACCAGGCCGCTGCTGCGCATGAAGAACGGCAAGTACGACAAGAACGGCGAATTCGCCCCGGTCACGTGGGAGCGCGCCTTCGACGAGATGGAGCACCAGTTCAAGCGCGTGCTGAAAGAGAAAGGCCCGACCGCGGTTGGCATGTTCGGCTCGGGCCAGTGGACCGTGTGGGAAGGGTATGCCGCGTCCAAGCTGATGAAGGCCGGGTTCCGCTCCAACAACCTCGATCCCAATGCGCGCCACTGCATGGCGTCGGCCGTGCAGGGCTTCATGCGCACCTTCGGCATGGACGAGCCGATGGGCTGCTACGACGACTTCGAAGCCGCCGACGCCTTCGTGCTGTGGGGCTCGAACATGGCCGAGATGCACCCGATCCTGTGGACCCGCATCACCGACCGCCGCCTGAGCCATCCGAAGACGCGCGTGGCGGTGCTGTCGACCTTCACGCACCGCTCGTTCGACCTGGCCGACATCCCGGTCATCTTCAAGCCGCAGACCGACCTGGCGATGATGAACTACATCGCCCACTACATCATCAAGAACAACAAGGTCAACAAGGACTTCGTCAACAAGCACACCGTGTTCAAGGAGGGCGTGACCAATATCGGCTATGGCCTGCGCCCGGAACATCCGCTGCAGAAGGCGGCCACGCACGCGGCCGATCCGGGCGCTTCGCGCCCCATCACCTTCGACGACTTCGCGCGCTTCGTCGCCAAGTACGACGCCGATACCGTCAGCAAGCTGTCGGGCGTGCCCAAGGCCAAGCTCGACCAGCTGGCCGAGCTCTACGCCGACCCCAATATCAAGGTGATGTCGCTGTGGACCATGGGCTTCAACCAGCATACGCGCGGCAGCTGGGCCAACAACATGGTCTACAACCTGCACCTGCTGACCGGCAAGATCGCCACGCCGGGCAACAGCCCGTTCTCGCTGACGGGACAGCCGTCGGCGTGCGGAACCGCGCGCGAGGTAGGCACCTTCTCGCACCGGCTGCCGGCCGACATGGTGGTGACCAACCCCAAGCACCGCGAGGAAGCCGAGCGCATCTGGAAGCTGCCCCCCGGCACCATCCCCGACAAGCCCGGCTACCACGCCGTGCTGCAGAACCGCATGCTCAAGGACGGCAAGCTCAACGCCTACTGGGTGCAGGTCAACAACAACATGCAGGCCGCGGCCAACCTGATGGAAGAGGGCCTGCCGGGCTACCGCAACCCGCAGAACTTCGTGGTGGTGTCCGACGCCTATCCCACCGTGACCGCGCTGGCCGCCGACCTGATCCTGCCCAGCGCGATGTGGGTGGAAAAGGAAGGCGCCTACGGCAACGCCGAGCGCCGCACGCAATTCTGGCACCAGCTGGTCGATGCGCCGGGCGAGGCGCGCTCCGACCTGTGGCAGCTGATGGAATTCTCCAAGCGCTTCAAGGTCGAGGACGTGTGGCCGGCCGACCTGATTGCGAAGAAGCCCGAGTATCGCGGCAAGACTTTGTTCGACGTGCTCTACCGCAACGGCCAGGTCGACAAGTTCCCGCTCAAGGAAATCGACGCCGACTACCACAACGCCGAGGCCAGGGCCTTTGGCTTCTACGTGCAGAAGGGGCTGTTCGAGGAGTACGCCAGCTTCGGCCGCGGGCACGGCCACGACCTGGCCCCGTTCAACGCCTATCACGAGGCGCGCGGCCTGCGCTGGCCGGTGGTCAACGGCAAGGAAACGCGCTGGCGCTATCGCGAGGGCAGCGACCCGTACGTCAAGGCCGGCACCGGTTACCAGTTCTACGGCAACCCCGACGGCAAGGCCGTGATCTTTGCCCTGCCCTACGAACCACCGCCCGAATCGCCCGACCAGGAATACCCGTTCTGGCTGGCCACCGGCCGCGTGCTCGAGCACTGGCACTCCGGCTCGATGACCCGGCGCGTGCCGGAGTTGTACCGCGCCTTTCCCAACGCGGTGGTGTTCATGCACCCGGAAGACGCGCGCGCCATGGGACTGCGCCGCGGCGTGGAGGTGGAGGTGGTGTCCCGGCGCGGGCGCATGCGCTCGCGCGTGGAGACCCGCGGGCGCGACGCGCCGCCGCGCGGGCTGGTGTTCGTACCGTGGTTCGATGCCAGCCAGCTGATCAACAAGGTGACGCTGGACGCCACCTGCCCGATCTCGCTGCAGACCGACTTCAAGAAATGCGCGGTCAAGATCGTCAAGGTCTAGCCAGGAACCGAACAGGGAGACGCCATGAAGCCAAGCCGATCCTGGATACCGCTGCTGGCGCTGTGCGCGCTGCTGCTGGGCGTGCTGGCGCCGCAGGCCGCCGCCCCGGCACGCGCGCAGGGCCTGGTCGACGCGATGCGCGGGCCCACGCCCATCGCCAATGAACCCAAGGCGCCGCTGCTCTACCCCACCGAGAACAAGGACATCCGCCGCAACCGCAACTACACCATGCAGCCGCCGACGATCCCGCACAAGATCGACGGCTACCAGGTCGACAAGGACTTCAACCGCTGCATGTTCTGCCACGCCCGCACCCGCACCGAAGAAACCCAGGCGATCCCGGTCAGCATCACCCACTACATGGACCGCCACAACAATGTGCTGGCCGAGGTCTCGCCGCGCCGCTACTTCTGCACCCAATGCCACGTGCCGCAGGCCGACGCCAAGCCGCTGGTGGGCAACACCTTCGTCGATGTCGAGCAGCTGCTCAAGCGCAAGCCCGGCGCCAAGGGCTCGTCCAACTAGCGGGTGCGCGCCATGCTCGACCTGATCAAGCGTTACTGGCGGACCATCAACCGGCCCAGCGCGTACTTCAGCCTGGGCTTCCTGACGCTGGGCGGCTTTATCGCGGGGGTGGTGTTCTGGGGCGCGTTCAACACCGCGCTGGAGCTGACCAACACCGAGCAGTTCTGCACCGGCTGCCACGAGATGCGCGACAACGTCTACCAGGAGCTGCAGGGCACCATCCATTTCACCAACCGCAGCGGCGTGCGCGCCAAGTGCTCGGACTGCCATGTGCCGCACAACTGGACCACCAAGATGGCGCGCAAGATGCAGGCGTCCAAGGAGGTCTGGGCCAAGATCTTCGGCACCGTCGACACCCGCGAGAAATTCCAGGCGCACCGGCTCACGCTGGCCCAGCACGAGTGGGCCCGCTTCAAGGCCAACGATTCGCTGGAATGCCGCAACTGCCACGACTACCAGTCGATGGACTTCACCCGGCAGAGCCCGCGCGCGCAGGCCATGCACTCGACCTACCTGGCCAACAAGGAGAAGACCTGCATCGATTGCCACAAGGGCATCGCTCACCATCTGCCCGACATGTCCAAGGCCGAGGTGAAATGACGCCTGCCGCCGCGCCCGTGCTCAGCGCCAGCGGCCTGGCGGTGTCGCGTGCCGGCCGCACGGTCCTGCAAGGCATCGACTTCGGCCTGGCACCGGGCGGACTGCTGCAGGTGCTGGGGGCCAATGGCAGCGGCAAGACCACGCTGTTGCGCGTGCTGTGCGGCCTGGCCAGCGCGGATGCCGGCACGCTGCAATGGCACGGCCGTCCGCTGCGCGCTGGCGACCCCGGGTTCCAGCAGGCGCTGGCCTACCTCGGCCACGCCAACGGCATCGACATCGACCTGACCCCGGCCGAAAACCTGCACTTTGCCGCCCGCCTCGCCGGCCGCCATGCCGATGCCGGCCAGCGCGCCGCCAGCGTCGCGCGCGCCCTCGCGGCGCAAGCGCTGGAGCGCGTCGCGCAGGTGCCGGTGCGCACGCTGTCGCAAGGCCAGCGGCGCCGCGTCGCGCTGGCGCGGCTGGCGCTGGCGCCACGCATCCTGTGGCTGCTGGACGAACCGGTCACCGCGCTGGATGCCGACGCTTGCGCGCGCTTCCAGCGCCAGCTCGACGCGCACCTGGCCGCGGGCGGCATGGCCGTGATCGCCACGCACCAGCTACTGCCCGGCGGCGGCGCGGTGCTGCGCCTGGGCGGAGCTGTTTGATGGGCATGCCGGGCACGCTCGCCGCCATCGTCGCGCACGATGTCTCGCTGTCGTGGCGGCGGCGCGGCAGCCTGCCTGGCGGCGTAGTGTTCTTTGTCATGGCCGCGAGCCTGTTCCCGCTGGCGATCGGGCCGGAGCCGCAGCAGCTGCGCGCGCTGGCGCCGGGCATCCTGTGGGTGACGGCGCTGCTGGCCTCGATGCTGTCGCTGTCGCGCCTGTTCGCGCAGGAGCATGCCGACGGCAGCCTGGACCAGTTGCTGCTGTCGCCGCATCCGCTGGCGCTGCTGGTGCTGGCCAAGATCGCCGCGCACTGGCTCACCAGCGGGCTGCCGCTGCTGGTGCTGACGCCGCTGCTGGCGCAGCAATACGGGTTGCCGTCCGGCGCCGCGCTATTGCTGGCGGCATCGCTGCTGGTCGGCACCCCGGCGCTGAGCCTGATCGGCGCGGTGGGCGCGGCGCTGACGCTGGGCCTGCGCGGCGGCGCGGTGCTGCTGTGCATCCTGGTGCTGCCGCTGTGCGTGCCGGTGCTGGTGTTCGGCGCCGGCGCCGCGGCCGCCGCCGATGCCGGGCTGGACGCGACGGCGCAGTTCTCGCTGCTGGGCGCGTGCCTGGCGCTGTCGCTGTTCCTGTGCCCGCTGGCCGCCGCCGCCGGGCTGCGCATCGCCATGGAGACTCCGGCATGAGCCAGCCGCTGCCATCGCTGCCATCCGCGCCGCGGCGCATCCCGCCACCGGCCCGCGCCCGCCGCGCCTGGCTGGCCTATGCCGCGCCGGTGCGCTTTTACCCGCTGGCCGGACGCATGGCGCCGTGGTGCTTCGCCGCGGCGGCGGTATGCGCGCTCGCCGGCCTGTATGTCGGCTTCGGCGTGGCACCCACCGACGCCCAGCAGGGCGAGGTCTACCGCATCATCTTCATCCATGTGCCGGCGGCATGGATGTCGATGTTCATCTACCTGGTCATGGCGGGCTACTGCGCGCTGGCACTGGTGCTGCGCACGCGGCTGTCGTCGATGATGGCGTCGGCGCTGGCGCCGACCGGCGCGCTCTTCACCGTGCTGGCGCTGTGGACCGGCGCGCTGTGGGGCCAGCCCACCTGGGGCACGTGGTGGGTGTGGGACGCGCGGCTGACCTCCGAGCTGATCCTGCTGTTCCTGTACCTGGGCTTTATCGCGCTGGAGGCCGCCATCGACGAGCCGCGCCGGGCCGAGCGCGCCTGCGCGGTGCTGGCGCTGGTCGGGGTGGTCAATATCCCGGTGATCTATTTCTCGGTGCAGTGGTGGAACACGCTGCACCAGGGCGCCTCGGTCAGCCTGACCGCGGCGCCGACGATGGCCGCCACCATGCTGGCCGGCATGCTGCTGATGACGCTGGCCAGCTGGATGTACACGGTGGCGGTGGCGCTGGTGCGCGTGCGCTGCATCCTGCGCGAACGCGGCGAGGTGCCGCACGGCCCGGCCGCGGCTGACGGAAGCCGCGCATGACCCTGTCCGCGCTGCTGCCCTCGCTGCTGACCGACGGACGCCACGGCATCTTCATCGCCGGCGCGTTCGGCGTAAGCGCGCTGCTGTTGGCGCTGGAACTGGCGCTGCTGGCGCGCCGCAGCCGGGCCTCGCGCCGGCAAACGGATTGGGAAGCCGAGCGATGACGCCGCGCCAGCGCCGCCTCGGGCTGCTGGCCGCGGCCCTGGCCTGCTGCGGCATCGCGGCGGCGCTGGTACTCAATGCCTTCCGCGCCAACCTGGTGTTCTTCTTCAGCCCGAGCCAGGTGGCCGCGCACGAGGCGCCGGTGGCGCGCAGCTTTCGGCTGGGCGGGCTGGTCGCGCCGGGGTCGATCCGGCGCGAGGGCGACGGCATGACGGTGCGCTTCGTCGTGACCGACACCGCGCGCGAGGTGCCGGTGCAGTATCGCGGCCTGCTGCCCGACCTGTTCCGCGAAGGCAAGGGCGTGGTCGCGCGCGGCCAGCTGCGCGCGGACGGCATCTTCATCGCCAGCGAGGTGCTGGCCAAGCACGACGAGAACTACATGCCGCCCGAGGCCGCCGATGCACTGAAGCAGGCCGGCCAGGCCAACCCGCGCATGGCGGGGGCCATGGCCGCGCAAGAGGTGCGCCGGTGATCGCCGAGCTGGGCCACTTCACGCTGATCGTCGCCCTGCTGGTGGCGCTGGTGCAGGCGGTGGTGCCGCTGGCCGGCGCGGCGCGCGGCCGGCTGGCATGGATGGCGCTGGCGCGCCCCGCCGCGCGCGTGCAATGCGGGCTGGTGGCGCTGTCATTTGCCGCGCTGACCTGGTCCTTCGTCGACCACGACTTCAGCGTGCGCTACGTCGCCGCCAACGCCAACAGCGCGCTGCCGCTGGCCTACCGCATCGCCGCGGTGTGGGGCGGGCATGAAGGGTCGATGCTGCTGTGGACGCTGATGCTGGCGCTGTGGTCGCTGGCGGTGTCGGTGTGGGGCCGGCAGCTGCCGCTGGCCGTGGTGGCCCGCGTGCTGGCGGTGATGGGCGCGATCAGCGCCGGCTTCCTGGCGTTCCTGCTGTTTGCCTCCAACCCGTTCGTGCGCTTGCTGCCGCCGGCGATGGAAGGCCGCGATCTCAACCCGCTGCTGCAGGATCCCGGCATGGTGTTCCACCCGCCGCTGCTGTACATGGGCTACGTCGGCTTCTCGGTGACCTTTGCCTTTGCCGTGGCGGCGCTGCTGGCCGGCCGTGTCGACGCGGCCTGGGCCCGCTGGTCGCGCCCGTGGACCACGGTGGCGTGGGCCTTCCTGACGCTGGGCATCATGCTCGGCAGCGCCTGGGCCTATTACGAGCTGGGCTGGGGCGGCTGGTGGTTCTGGGACCCGGTCGAGAATGCCTCGTTCATGCCCTGGCTGGCCGGCACCGCGCTGATGCATTCGCTGGCGGTGACCGAGAAGCGCGGCGCGTTTCGCGCGTGGACCGTGCTGCTGGCGATCTTCACATTCTCGCTAAGCCTGCTCGGGACCTTCCTGGTCCGCTCGGGCGTGCTGAGCTCGGTCCACGCCTTCGCGGTGGACCCGAAGCGCGGCATCTTCATCCTGGCGCTGCTGGGGCTGGTGACGGGGCTGGCGCTGGCGCTGTATGCGTGGCGCGCGCCGGCGCTGGCGCGCCGCGTGGCGTTTGCGACGGTGTCGCGCGAGTCGATGCTGCTGGCCAACAACGTGCTGCTGGCGGTGGCCGCCGCCACGGTGCTGCTGGGCACGCTCTACCCGCTGCTGGTCGATGTGCTCGGACTGGGCAAGATCTCCGTCGGTCCCGCCTATTTCGAGCAGGTGTTCGTGCCCCTGATGGCGCCCGCGGTACTGCTGATGGGCGCCGCACCGCTGGCGCGCTGGCGCCACGGCGACCTGCCCGGCATGGCGCGCCGGCTGCGCTGGGCCGCGGTGGCCAGCGCCGCGCTCGGCGCGGGGCTGCTGCTGGTTTTGCGCAATGCCTCGGCGCTGAGCGGACTGGGGCTGCTGCTGGCGGCCTGGTGCGTGCTGAGCGCGGTGGCCAGCGTGGCAGCGCGGCTGCAGCACCAGCACGGCCGCCGGCTGGCGGCGCTGCGCCAGTTCACGCCCGGCTACTGGGGCATGCTGCTGGCGCACGCGGGCGTGGGCGTCTTCATCGCCGGCGTGACGCTGGTGTCCGGCCAGGAAAGCCTGCGCGAGCTGCCGATGCGCGCCGGCGACAGCGTCAGCGTGGGCGGCTATGCGTTCCGCTTTGCCGGCGTGACGCAAGCCGGCGGCCCCAACTACGACGCGCTGCGCGGCACGCTGGTGGCCTCGCGCGACGGCCGGCGCGTGGCGGTGCTCCATCCCGAGCGGCGCATCTACCGCAGCCAGGACATGCTCACCACCGAAGCGGCGATCGACAGCGGCGTGACGCGCGACCTCTACGTGGCGCTGGGCGAGCACGTCGGCAACGACGCCGACGGCAGCGCCTGGGCCGTGCGCATCCACGTCAAGCCCTTTGTCGGCTGGATCTGGGGCGGCTGCGTGCTGATGGCGCTGGGCGGCCTGCTGGCGGTGTGCGACAAGCGCTACCGGCTGCGCCGCCGCGCCACCGACGCGGTCAACGCGCCGGCCGCAGCCGATGCACCGGCGATGCCGGCATTGACCTCGGTCCGCGAGGAGACGCCCGCATGACGCGCTTCCTGGTGCCGCTGGCCGCCTTCCTCGCCATCGCCGTGGCGCTGGCCGCGGGCCTGCGCCACGATCCGCGCGAGCTGCCGTCGCCGCTGGTGGGCAAGGCTGCGCCGGCGTTCCGCCTGCCGCTGCTGGCACCCGAGGGCCGCACGCTGGCCAGCACCGACCTGCGCGGCAAGGTCTGGCTGCTCAACGTGTGGGCCTCGTGGTGCGCGGCCTGCCGCACCGAGCATCCGCTGCTGGTGGACTTTGCCGCGCGCGCGCCGGTGCCGCTGTACGGCCTCAACTACAAGGACGACGCCGGCGCCGCGCGCGACTGGCTGCGGCGCCTGGGCGACCCCTATGCCGCGTCGCTGGTCGACGCCGACGGCCGGGTCGGCATCGACTACGGCGTCTACGGCGTGCCGGAGACCTTCGTCATCGATCAGAACGGGGTGGTGCGCTACCGCCAGGTCGGCCCGGTCACGCGCGAGGTGCTGGAGCGCAAGCTGGTCCCGCTGATCGAGCAGCTGCAGCGGCAGGGAGATGGCCATGCATAGCCGCGCCCTCGCCGCGTGGCTTGCCGCGGCGCTGAGCGGCGTGGCGCTGCACGCGGCGGCGTTGAGCGAAGCCGAGCTCGACGCACGCGTGCATGCGCTGTCCGGCGAGCTGCGCTGCCTGGTCTGCCAGAACCAGACCCTGGCCGACTCCAACGCCGAGCTGGCGGTGGACCTGCGCCGCCAGATCCGCGCGCAACTGCGCGACGGCGCCAGCGACGCCGCCATCAAGGATTACCTGGTGCAGCGCTACGGCGACTTCGTGCTGTACCAGCCGCCGCTGCGGCCGCTGACGTGGCTGCTGTGGTTCGGGCCGCTGTTGCTGCTGGCCGCTGCCGTGGCCGCCATCGCGCGGGCGCGCTCGCGCAGACCCGACGCCGGCACCCCGGCTGACGCGCCGCTGGACGCCACCGCGCAGCGCCAGCTTGCGGACTTGCTGGATGCCTCGACCAGGGAGCGCCGCCCGCCATGACCACCTTCTGGCTGCTGGCCGCGGCGCTGATCGCCGCCGCCACCACGTGCCTGCTCTGGCCGCTGTTGCGCCACCGTGCGCCGGCCGCCGTGGCCGGCCCGGCCACGGCCGAGCGCGCGCTGCTGGTCGACCTCTACCACGACCAGCTGGGCGAGCTCGACCGCGACCTGCATGCCGGCACCCTGAGCGCGGCACGCCATGCCGAAGCCCGCGATGAACTGGGGCGCCGGCTGCTGGACGAGGCCGCCGGCACCAGCGCCCGCCCTGCCGGAGCGGGCCCCGCGCCGCTGCTCGCCGCGCTGTTGCTGGCGGCGCTGCCCAGCGCCGCCATCCTGCTCTACCTGCATCTGGGCAACCCGGTGGCACTGTGGCGCGCCGACGACCTGCCCGCGGCCGGCGGCAGCGAGCACCAGCTCAGCGGCGCGCAGGTCGAAGGCATGGTGAACCAGCTCGCGCAGCGCCTGCGCGAGGCACCCGGCGACGCGCAGGGCTGGGCCATGCTGGCGCGTTCGTACAGCGTGCTGGAGCGCCATGCCGATGCCGCGGCTGCCTACGCGCGCGCGGTCGAGCTGGCGCCGGAGGTGGCGGCGCTGCGCTCCGATTACGCCGACGTGCTGGCCACGCTGAACGGCGGCGTGCTGGACGGCGCGCCGATGGCGCAGGTGCGCCAGGCGCTGGCGCTCGATCCCGACGACCCCAAGGGCCTGGCGCTTGCCGCCGGCGCGGCGGCGCAGCGCGGCGACCGGCGCGCGGCCATCGGCTACTGGGAACATCTGTACCGCCTGCTGCCGGCGGATTCGCAGACGGCGGCGCGCATCGCCGCCAACCTCGCGGCCGCGCGCAGCACGCCCGCCGCGGCGCCGGCCGCGGCCATCAGCGGCATGGTGACGCTGAGCGAGCAGGCCGGGCGCGCGCCGCAAGCGGGCGACACGCTGTTCGTCTATGCCCTGCCCGTCGACGGGTCGCGCATGCCGCTGGCAGTGCTGCGGCGCCAGGCACGCGACCTGCCGCTGTCGTTCACGCTGGACGATGCCATGGCGATGCGCCCCGACCATCGGCTCTCGGGACAACCGCAGGTGATGCTGGAAGCGCGGATTTCCGCCAGCGGCAGCGCCTTGCCGAAGGCAGGCGACCTGGTCGGGCGCACCGGGCCGGTGGCGCTCGGCAGCGAGGGCGTGCGCATCGCCATCGACGGCAGGATCGAAGGCAACCCGGCGCCGTAGCAGCTCAGGCCGGCTACGCCGCCCTCAGGTTGGCCAGCATGTCGGCCACCATCTCGCGCAGTCCGTACTGCGCCCGCCAGCCCCAGTCCGCGCGCGCGACCGCGTCGTCGATCGAATCCGGCCAGCCCTGCGCGATCGCCTGGCGATAGTCCGGTTCGTAGCGGATCTGGAAGCCCGGCACCTGCTCGCGGATGGCCGCGGCGATCTGCGCCGGGGTAAAGCTCATGCCGGCGATGTTGTAGCTGCCGCGCTCGTTGAGGCGGTGCGCCGGCGCTTCCATCAGTTCGATGGTGGCGCGGATGGCATCGGGCATATACATCATGGGCAGGGCCTCGTCTTCGCGCAGGAAGCAGGTGTAGGGCTCACCCTTCACCGCCGCATGGAAGATGTCGACGGCATAGTCGGTGGTGCCGCCGCCGGGCGGGGTCTTGTGCGAGATCAGGCCGGGATAGCGCACGCTGCGCACGTCGACGCCATGGTTGGCGTGATACCAGCGGCACCAGCCCTCGCCCGCCTGCTTGGAGATGCCGTAGACCGTGGTCGGCTCCATCACGGTCTGTTGCGGCGTGTGCGCGGCCGGCGTGGTCGGGCCGAAGGCGGCGATCGAGCTGGGCCAGAACACCCGCTCCAGCCCGGTCTGCCGCGCCAGCTCCAGCACGTTGAGCAGGCTGGTCATGTTGAGGTTCCAGGCCCACTGCGGCGCCTTCTCGCCGGTGGCGGACAGCGCCGCGGCCAGCAGGTAGACCTGGGTGATGCCATGGCGCTCGACCACCGTGGCCAGCTCGCCGCGGTCGGTGGCGTTGAGCATTTCGTGGGTCAGCTGCACGTGGCGGCCGGTCGGCACCACGTCGGAGGTGATCACGTTGCCGCGGCCGTAGCGCTCGGCCAGGGCCAGCGCCAGCTCGGACCCGATCTGGCCATTGGCACCGACGATCAGGACCTTGGGGTTGCCTGCTTCCATCAGATCAACCCCAGTTCGCGGCCGGCCTGGCCGAAGGCGTCCAGCGCCGCCTGCAGCGTGGCCTCGTCATGCAGCGCGCTCATCTGCACGCGGATGCGCGCCTGCCCCTTGGGCACCACCGGATAGAAGAAGCCGACCACGTACACGCCCAGCTCCAGCAGCCGCTGCGCCAGCTGCTGCGCCTTGTCGGCGTCGTAGACCATGATCGGGATGATGGGGTGGTCGCCCGCCTTGACGTCGAAACCCAGCTGGTCCAGCCCGGCGCGGAAGAAACTGGTGTTGCGCTCGAGCCGGTCGCGCAGCTCGGTGCTGCCTTCGAGGATATCGAGCACCGCGATCGACGCGCCCACGATCGCCGGCGCCACCGTATTCGAGAACAGATACGGCCGCGAGCGCTGGCGCAGCAGCGCCACCACTTCCTTGCGCGCGCTGGTGAAGCCGCCCGACGCGCCGCCCAGCGCCTTGCCGAGCGTGCCGGTGATGATGTCGATCTTGCCGAACACGCCGCGCGCCTCGTGCGTGCCGCGGCCGCGCTGGCCCATGAAGCCGGTGGCATGGCATTCGTCGATGCCCAGCAGCGCGCCATACTCGTCGCACAGCGCGCGCATGGCGTCCAGGCGGGCCACGGTGCCGTCCATCGAGAACACGCCGTCGGAGAACACCAGCGTGTAGCGCGCGCCGTCCGCGCGCGCCTGTTCCAGCTGCGCGCGCAGGTCGTCCATGTCGTTGTGCTGGTAGCGGTAGCGCCGCGCCTTGGACAGACGGATCCCGTCGATGATCGAGGCGTGGTTGAGCGCATCGCTGATGACCGCGTCTTCCGCGCCCAGCAGCGTTTCGAACAGCCCGCCATTGGCATCGAAGGCCGAGCCGTAGAGGATGGTGTCCTCGGTGCCGAGGAAGTTCGACAGCCGCGCCTCCAGCGTCTTGTGCAGGTCCTGCGTGCCGCAGATAAAGCGTACCGAGCTGAGGCCGAAGCCATGCGTGCGCAGCGCTTCGTGCGCGGCCTCGATCACGCGCGGGTGCGACGACAGGCCCAGGTAGTTGTTGGCGCACAGGTTGATGACCTCGCGTCCGTCGCTGGTGCGCACGCGCGCGCCCTGCGGCGTGGCGATCACGCGCTCGTTCTTGTACAGCCCGGCGTCGCGGATGGATTGCAGCTCGTCGCGGATGGACGCATAGAACGCCTGGGCATTCGGCATGGCTTGGCTCCGTTAGGGTCGAGGGTGGCTGTCGGGTGTGCTACGATCCGATCGATAAATCGAACACGTTCTGTATATCGAACGTTTTGCGCAATATAACGAACATCATTCCATGACGCAAGCCCTGGTACAGACCCCGCAGGCCGACGGGCCGCCCGCCGTCGGCATGGCGCTGCAGGCGCTGCGCCAGCAGCAGCGGCTGTCGCTCGATGAACTGTCGCGCCGCGCGGGGGTTTCCAAGTCGATGCTGTCGCAGATCGAACGCAACCTGGCCAATCCGACCGTGGCGGTGCTGTGGCGCCTGGCCAATGCGCTCGGCGTGAGCCTGACCGACTTCCTTGCCGGCGGCGCCGCGGAGCCTCCCGGCGGCGGCATCACCGTGGTCCAGCCGCACGCGATCCCGTCGCTGAAGAGCCCCGACACGCGCTGCGACCTGCGCATCCTGGGCCCGATCGATCTGGCCGGACGTTTCGAGTGGTATGAGCTGACGATCCAGGCCGGCGGCGTGCTGTCCTCCGAGCCGCACGAGACCGGCACCCAGGAACACCTGTCGGTGCTGAGCGGATCGATGACGGTGCGCGCGGGCGCCGATGAGAAGAAGCTGCGGCACGGCGAGACCGCGCGCTATGCGGCCGATGTCGCACATGCGATCTCCAATGGTGGCAAGACCACGGCCACCGCACTACTGGTTGTAGTGCATCCGGGGTAAGGCGGGCAAGGAAGGCGGCGGCGCCCGCCTACCCCCCAGGGTTGTTCAGCGGGCGCCGAACAAACGTTTCACACGCTCCCACAGCACGCCGAAAAACATTGTCACCGGGTTCAGGCGCACGGCCTGGTTGCGTTCGGCCTCGCTGAGCGTGGGGTCCATCCTGCGCGACACCGACTTGCCGAAGTCGGCGATCATCCGCCGCACGAAGTCGCGCACCAGCCCCGAGCGCGAGAACTGGGCCAGCGGCCCTTGCAGCGAATACTGCAGGTCAACCGCAACTTCGGTTTCGCCGGCGGACAAGGCCCTGAGCGCATAGGCGATATCGCCCGCGGCCTTGGAATTGCTGAGCGAGTCCTGCCCCGCCCCTTTCAGCACGCCGCGCTGGTTTGCATCATCGCGCTGCAGGCGCGCGGCGCCCTCGAACCTTGCCGACATGGGGCCGAACTTGATGGCGATATGGCCCCTGACCTTTTCCCCCGCCACTTCCGTCAGCACCGCGCCCGGCAGGCAGCCCGCCACGGCCGGCAGGTCCGCCATGAAGGCCCATACGTCCTCCAGCGCATAGGGCACGGTAAAGCTGCCTTCAATGCGCGACCAACCCTTGCGGTCGGCCGAACGTTCCGGCTCGGCACTGCCCGCCGCAGCCAGGTGCGCCTGCGTGCCGAGCGCTTCAGCCGCGACGGTGAAACCCGCAAACGGCATCGTGGCGGCGGCCGCGCCGGCATGCCGTGCAATCACGCCGGCGGCTGTGCGGCGTGCATCCAGTACCGAACGGATGGCGGCAACGATGCCCATATAGCCGGTGCAGCGACACAGGTTGCCGGACAGCTCATGGCGGATGGTGGCCTCGTCGGCATCGGGCAGGCGCAGCACGATATCGCGCGCGGTGGCCAGCATCCCCGGCGTACAGAAGCCGCACTGCAGCGCGTGATGCCGGTTGAAGGCGGCACGCAGGTCGGCCATGACCGCGTCGTCCTCGTAGCCCTCCACCGTGACGATCTCGGCGCCCTGGCAGGCGGCGGCAAAGGTGATGCACGAGCGCACCGGCTTGTCGTCCACCAGCACGGTGCAGGCGCCGCACACGCCGTGCTCGCAGCCAAGGTGGGTGCCGGTCAGGCGATGCGTGTCGCGCAGGTAGTCGCCCAGGTGCGTCCGGTCCGCGCACGCGCCGGACACCCGGCGGCCGTTGACGGTGAATTCGATGGTCTGCACGGGACGCTCCTCAGTTCAGCAGTTGCGTGACGCAGCGCATCACGACGGTTCGGTACAGCTTGCGGTCGATGGCGTCCTTGCCCGGCGCGGCCTGCGCGACGGCTTCGGCAACGGCATCGGCCGTCAGCGCGGCCGCGCCCTGCGCCGCCACGGCGCGCGTCAGGCCGGGCAGCACCATGGGCGGACCGTCCAGCGCGCCGAGCACGATGCGGGCGAAGCGGCGGCTGGCGTCGAAGTAAGCGGCGCAGCTGGCCTCGGCGAATTCGCCGGTCTTGCGGCACAGCTTCTGGTAGCCCCAGCGGCTGTGCGCGGTCTTCAGCGGCACCCGCACTGCGGCGATCAGCTCGCCGTCGGCGAGAACGGTGGTGTAGGCGCCGATCATGAACGACTCCATCGGTACTTCGCGCATGCCGGCCGCGGATGCGATCTCGATGCGCGCGCCCAATGCGGTCATTGCCACGACCCAGTCGGCCGCCGGATCCGCATGCGCGAGGCTGCCGCCTACGGTGCCACGATTGCGGATCGCCCGATAGGCGATGCCGCCGGCAACGGCCTGCAGCAGGGTGCCGCGCAGCGGTTCGAACACGCCGTCCTCGATCTGCGCGTGGGTGACGCAGGCGCCGATGCGGATGCCGTCAGCGGCTGCGGTCACGTCGCGCAATTCGCGCAGCGCCGACACATCGACCACCGTATCGGGCCGGGTCAGGCGCAGGTTCAGCATCGGCCCCAGCGATTGCCCGCCGCCCATGGCCTTGGATACATCGGTACCCGCGCCCAGGCGGGACAGCGCCTCCGGCAGCGAGCCGGGCGCGTGATAGGAAAATGCAACGGCTTTCATCGGTCAGGCAGCCTTCCGGTTATGCGCATCGGCCTCGGCCGCCTCCAGCGCTTCCAGGAGCTTGCGCGGCGTCAGCGGCGTCTCCTTCAGCTCGACGCCGAAATCGCGCAGCGCGTCGTTGACGGCATTGAAGATGGCCGCTGGCGGCGCGATCGCCCCGCCCTCGCCCATGCCCTTGGCGCCGAACTCCGTATGCGGCGAGGGCGTCTCGAAATGATGGATGCGGATCGACGGGATCTCTGTGGGTCCCGGCAGCATGTAGTCCGCCAGCGTCGACGCCAGCGGCTGGCCATTGCCGTCGTAGTGCATGGCTTCGAACATCGCGGTGCCGATGCCCTGTGCCACGCCGCCGTAGGTCTGCCCTTCCACGACCATCGGGTTGATCATGGTGCCGCAGTCCTCCACCACCACGTAGTCGAGGATCCCGACGTGGCCGGAGTCGATATCGACTTCCACAGCCACGGCATGCGTGGCGTAAGTGAAGCTGCCGGTATCGACAGCGGGCTTGAAGCCCATCGTGATTTCCAGCCCCTGCGCGTCGACGTCCGGCGGCAACAGGTGCGGGTTGATGTACCAGGCGTTGGCGATGCGCGCGATATCGGCGGTGTCCGCATCCCCGGCGGCCACGGCGCCATCGCGGAACGCCACGGCGTCCTGCGGCTGGCCAAGCAAGTGCGCGCCGATCTTCAGCAGACGCGGCAGCAGTGCCTTGCACGCACGCGATACCGCGCCGCCCGACATGACCAGCGAGCGCGAGGCATACGTGCCGGTCGAGAATGGCGTCAGTCCGGTGTCCCCGTGCACCACCTTGATCCGCGCGATATCGATGCCAAGGATCTCGTTGGCAATCTGCGCAAAGGTGGTTTCCATGCCCTGCCCGTGCGAATGCACGCCCACGCGCACCTCCAGTCCACCGTCCGGCGTGATGCGCACCGTCGCAGAATCGAAGCCCGGGATCACCGGCGTGCCCCACGCGGCGAACACCGAGGTGCCGTGCGCCGATTGCTCGGTGTAGGTGCCGAAACCCACGCCGATATAGGTGCTGCCCTGCGGCCCCGCCTTCTGGCGCGCACGGATCGCGGGCAGGCCGATCATCTCCATGGCCTTGCGTACGCTGGCCGGATAGTCGCCGCCGTCGAAATGCTTGTTGGTGACGTTCACATAGGGCATGGCCTCGGGCGGCACCAGGTTTTCGCAGCGCACCTCCCACGGCTCGCGTCCCACTTCGCGGGCGATGGCGTCGATCATCAGCTCCATCGCAAAGCAGACCCCGGTACGCGCCACGCCGCGATAGGGTACGAAGCCCGGCTTGTTGGTCGCCACGCAAGTGGTTTCGCAGCGGTACCCGTCGAAGGCGTACGGCCCCGGCAGGTTGCCGATCGCCTGCCCCGGCTCCAGGCCGATGGTAAACGGCCAGACCGAGTAGGCGCCGCCATCGATCACGATCTTTGCATCCAGCGCCAGCAAGCGGCCGCGCGCATCGGCATACGCGGTCAGGTCGTAGTGGTGCTCGCGCGAGTTCGCGCCGGCGGTCAGGTGCTCGCGCCGGTCCTCGATAAAGCGGAACGGGCGCTTGTAGGTCAGCGCCAGCCACGCGATGCACAGCTCTTCCTGCTGCAGCACGCACTTGTAGCCGAAGGCACCACCCACGTCGGGCGAAATCACCCGCACGCGCTCCTGCTCCAGCCCCAGGCAGTGCGCCAGGATCGTGCGGATCATGTGCGGCACCTGCGTCGCGCTGTAGACCACCAACTGGTCGAACTGGTGGTCCCAGTAGGCCAGCACCGCCTTGCCTTCCATCGGCACCATGCACTGACGCGCCAGGTCGATCTTGCGGCGCACCACGACCGTGGCCTCGCGCTGGCGCGCCTCGAAGTTCTTGTCGGCGGTCAGCGTCAGGAAGGTGTTGTCGCGCCAGTGGTCATGCACGCGCAGCTCGCGGGCAAGCTGGCGGGCCTGGGTCACGTCGGCCAGCGCGGGCAGTTCGTCGAACGACACGGCAACCTGCTCGGCGATGTCTTCCGCCTCGGCGCGCGTGGGCGCGAACGCCATCGCCACCGGTTCGCCAACGAAGCGCACCTTGCCGCTGGCCAGTGGCGGCTGTGCCGAGGGCTGGTAGGACGGGAAGGCCGAATCGGCGACGATGTCGCTGGCCGCCGTCATGTCTTCACGCACGATCACCGCAGCGGCGTGCCGGGACGGCTTGGTTACCGACAGCAGCCGGGCGTGCGCGACCGGGCTGCGCAGGAACGCCACTTCCTGCAAGTCCGGCATGGCGATGTCCGCGACGAAGCGGCCCTTGCCGTGCAGATGGCGGGCGTCTTCCTTGCGCGCCACGCGCGCGCCGACTCCCTGGCCGCGCGCGCTTTCCGGGTGATCCGGTTCGATCGACGATGTCATTGCCTTGTCCGTTCCGATGATAAGCGTGGCTTATTCAGCATACTGACCAAAATCCTATGAAAATGCGGGCGGCCCTGTCAATTGCGGCTTTACCGCATCCCGGCACGCCGCCATGCCGTTGCGGGCACCTATTCCCGCACGCCGATGGCGGCAAGCCCCTCCGCCCGGGTGGCGACCGTTGCGTACTTCTGCGCCATGTCGAACAGGTTGGCCTCATGCGGCCCCAGCGCGCGGTCGCCCACGCAGTCGGACAGCACCAGTGGGCGGAAGCCGTACTGCATCGCATCGACCACGCTGGCACGCACGCACCCGCTGGTGACGGCACCGGCCACGACAAGCGTGCGCACGCCGCGCTGCGTCAGCCACGCCGCCAGCGATGTGCCGAAGAACGCTGACGGCACGGACTTGCGCACCACCAGTTCGCCCGGTTGCGGCGCCAGTTCTGCCACGATGGCGCTGTTGAAGGCATGCTCCGTCAGCGTCAGCATGTTCGGCACCTTCATCGAGAAGACGTTGTGGTCCGCGCCATCGTCGGCGTACACGATGCGGCTGTGCGCGATGGGCCAGCCTTCGCGCCGCGCCACCGCGAGCAGCGGCACGGTATTGGCAATGGCCTCGCGGATATTGCCGCCGCCGAATATCGCCGGATCGGCGAAGCCGTTGACGAAGTCCACGATCAGCAACCCGAAGGGCTCGGCCAGCTCCAGCGTATTGCCGAAGCCCTGGCGCTGGTACGCGCCGCTTTCCTTGAGCATCATGACTTGTCCTCCGGGTAGCGGAAACCGTCGGTCACCTTGCCCGCGGTCACCATGTCGACGCCGTCGAGGCGCACGGTGCAGCGGCGCACGGGGATGTCGATATGGCAGGCCGTGGTGCGATGGCCGCCGGCCTCGTTGTTCGGACCGAGCGAGAACAGGAAGTTGCCCTCGAAAGCGCGCGCATCCATGCCGATGGTGGCCTCTCGGTCGTACAGGCCCAGCGTGGACCAGTGCGCGCGCGGCTGCAACCCCCAGCCGATATGCGAGATGGCATAGGCTTCGGGATCGTTGAACGACGCCATGTATTCGCTCAGCAGTTCGGCATGTAGCCCGCCTTCGATGCGCGTCGCAAAGCCTGCTTCTACCGTCAGACGGATCGGTTCGGTGACGTAGGTCTTCTGCGGCAGCAGGATGTCCCCCTGGTCCAGCACGATGGTCCCGTAAGCGGCGCCTTCGTTCGGCCAGGTCAGTGCGAAGCCGCTGGGCCAGTGGTCCCAGCGCCCGGGCTCGTCGACAAAGCCGTACTCGCTGATGGCGGGGAATTCACCCAGCGGGCAGCGCAGGTCGGTGCCGGCGGGCGAGATGACCTGCATTTCCTGCGCGTCTGCCAGCCGCTGCGAAGCCGCCTTCACGCGTTCGCGATCGGCTTCGCAGGGCACCATGCGCGCCAGCACTTCGGGCGGCTCGACGGCCAGCAGGATCCTGGTTCCGCCCAGCAGGATCTCGTGCTGCTCGGGCGAGAACAGCAGTGTCATCAGGTCCAGCACCAGGTCGCTCGCCTTCAGCGCAGCGATGGCCGCCGGGTTGCCGGTCAGCGGCGTGGTGCCGAGGTAGGCGAGCGAATCGCGGCTCAGTGCCTTTTCGCCATTGACGGGCGGCAGGTCAAGCCGGTTGACGATGGCGCCCATCGACTGCGTGGCGGTGAGCGCGGTGGACAGCGTCTGTGGGTGGGTGGCGGCACTGGTCAGGATGGTGACGGTCTGACCCGGCTCCAGCCGGGACAGCCGCAGCACCTTGCGCCAGGCCTCGATCATCTGGTGGTCGCTTACCGGCATGTCGGCTCCTTGTTCGTCATTGCAACAGCGGCGCGCCGAGGAAATCCTCCAGCGCCGCGTAAAAGCCCGCTTCGTCGTCCCACGGGACCATGTGGCCCGCATTGGCGACGTGACTGACCAGCACGCCTGGCAGCAGCGCGCGAATCTCCGCGACGTCTTCGGGCCGCACCACGTCGCCGCGCCCGGCGGTCATCAGCAATGTGGGCACCCTGACCCGCGGCATGTCGGCATGGATGTCGTCACGGTGGAAATCTTCGAAGCTGCGCACCACCGCCTCTTCATTGCAGGTGTGCAGCCATTCGGCGCGCAGGCGCAACTGCTCGTCGGTCCAGGTCGGGCAGAAGCGGCGCATGCCCTCCAGGTCGGTGCCTTGCCGGGACAGCCTGATCGAATCGACGTACCACGAAAGCTGCGCCGGATACGGGCGACGGCCGGGCCCCGAGACGGGCGGATCGACCATCACCAGCCGCGCCAGTCCGCTCGGCTGTCCCGCCGCGGCACGCAGGCCGATCCGTGCGCCCATCGAATGGCCAACCACGCTGTAGCGCGGCAGGCCCAGCGCTTCGGCAAAGGCCGTTATGTCGCGCGCCTGTGCATCCAGGCCGTAATCGAGCTCCGCCTCCGCCGACGACAGCCCGCGGCCGCGCACGTCGACGATATAGGTGTCGAAGCGCGTGCCGAAGCGCTCGCCGACAAAGCCCCACGTGATCGCGGGGCTGGTAATGCCCGGCACGACAATGACGGCATCACGCGCGGCACGCTCCGCTGCATTGCCGCCGTAGCGCAGGTAGTGCTGCCTGATGCCGTTGGCGTGGACGTGGCCTCCGTAAAGGAAGGTGCTCATGGCCGCTCCTCAGTAAGCGCCGGACAGCAGCGCGCCCGCGCCCGGCACAACTGGCTGCAGATCCAGCGCGCGGAGCATCGCGTAGGTGGTAGCAATGGCGGCGGTGAGCACCGGCTTTCCGGTCATCGCCTCGACCCTCGCCACGGCCGGGAGCGACGGCATCTGCACGCAGGCAGACAGCACGATCACGTCGGCGTCGTGCGTGTTCATCTGCGCGACGATGCCCGGCAGGCGCGCGGGATCATGGCGGCCGACTTCCAGGTTGTCGGGAATTTCCAGCGCGCGGTAGTCCACGACTTCATAGCCCTCGTTGCGGATGTAGTCCACCACCAGTTCGGTCAGTGGCTTCATGTAGGGCGCGACCACCGCAATGCGCTTCGCGCCCATCACCTTGAGCGCATCCACCAGTGCGCCGGCACTGGTGATGACAGGGGCATCGCCGCCGTTGGCCGTGGTGTGCGCCTTCAGGCGCTGTTCGGACTGCCGGTGGTAGCCATGGCCCATCGCCATGATCGCGACCAGGCACGCATAGCCGAGCACGTCGACGCGGGCATCGCTTAGTTCCACCGCGCAGCGGTCGGACTCGGCATCCATTGCCGCCAGCTCTTCCTTGACCACCTTCTTCATCCGCATGCGGCTAGAGTGGAAGGTGAAGCGCTCCGGGCGGATCTGCTGGCGCGCCATCAGCATGGCGGGGATTTCGGTTTCCATCGTCGTGTTCGAACTGGGGACGATCTGGCCGATACGAAGGACTTTTTGCATTGGGGGTTCCCGGTGGGTGCGATCAGAGCTTGAGCAAGCGTTGCGCGTTGCCGTGGCAGACCAGCGCGCGCGTGGTGTCGTCGAGCGGTGCGCTGTCGATGAACTTCGCGGCCGCTTCAGTGGATTCATAGGGATAGTCGACCGAGAACATCACCGCCTCCGGCCCCAGTTCGGCAATGGCGCCCATCAGCGCGCCGTGCGAACACACGCCCGAGGTGGTGATGACAATATTGCTGCCGATGTACTCGGACGGCGCGCGCTCCAGCTTGACGCCGTGCGAATAGACCGCGAAGCGGCTGTCAAAGCGCCAGCGCTGGTACGGCAGGCCCTCGCCCATATGTCCGAGGATCAGCTTCAGGCGCGGGAAGCGGTCGAACACGCCGCTGAACAACAGCCGCAGCGCATGCGATGCGGTTTCCACGCCCCACCCCCACGCCGCCCCGGCCAGCTCCGGATGACCTGCGAGCACTTGCGGCGACACGAAGGCATCGGTGGGATGCAGGTACATCGGCACATCCAGCGCCTGCATGCGCTCCCAAAAAAAGTCATAAGCAGGATCGTCGTAGTAGCGTCCATGCGTATGGCCGTTCACCAGCGAGCCCTTGAAGCCGAGCTGCTGCACGGCGCGCTCCAGTTCGGCCGCCGCCTGCCCGGGATCCTGCATCGGTAGCGCGGCAAAGCCGGCATAGCGCGTCGGATGGCGGGCGATCTGCGCCGCCAGGAAGTCATTGCTCTCGCGTGCCCGCGCCAGCGCGAGGCCGGCATCAGGCTCGCCCTGCACGCCGGGGCCGGTTTGCGACAGCACGGTGATGTCGATGCCGCACCGGTCCATCTCGGCAAGCCGCTCTTCGTCGAAATCGGCAAGGCGGCGACCGAGCTCGGCGAACACCGCCGCATCGATATGCTGCGTAAACCCCTTGGAATAAGCCTGGAAACCAGGGGTCATGAAATGCTCTTCCAGGGCGATCTTCTTCACGTAGTTCATGCTGGTGGGGGCTCCTGATGGGTGGAATCGCTGCGTGCCGAGCTTGTCCCGCGTGCGCAAACGCGTTTGCCTCATTAATTGCTCAGTACACTGATTAGTTTCGGATTCTAGTCAGCGACATTTCAAAAGTCCAGACGCGGCGCGAAGGGTTAACACCTATAACGATGCGCAAAGTCGCTCAGTACACTGATTCGCAGATGATCAGTATGCTGACGATATGAAATAACCGTTTAAATCGGGCTTTCCGGCGCCTTTGCAAGACAGCGGGCGGCGCCGGCACTGGCCCGCATTTTGCTCAGCATACTGCGCTTCTCATCAGCATACTGACTGATGCACCGGCAGCATGCAGCGCTGCACAGCGGCAAGCCATGAACTCGCCGCGCCACTGGCGCCTGCACCACCGGGAAGCAAAGAAACAACAGAGACAACGGCCTGACCAAGAGGACCCCCGCCATGACGATCAGCCTGACCCGCGCCGAGACACGCGCCCACGCCTCCGGCATGACTGCTGAAGAACGCAAGGTCATCCTTGCCTCATCCTTCGGCGCCCTGATGGAGTGGTATGACTTCTACATCTACGCGGCGCTGGCCGTGTACTTCGGTGCTTTATTCTTTCCGCCGGGCAACGAAACAGCCGCCTTCCTGGCGAGCCTGGCCACCTTTGGCGCCGGCTTCCTGATCCGCCCCGTAGGCGCGCTGCTGTTCGGGCGCCTGGGCGACCTGATCGGCCGCAAGTACACCTTCCTGGTCACCATCCTGCTGATGGGGGTGGCCACGGTGGGCGTGGGCGTGCTGCCGACGTACCAGCAGATCGGCATCACCGCCACGGTGCTGCTGGTCCTGTTGCGGCTGCTGCAGGGCCTGGCCCTTGGCGGCGAAGTGGGCGGCGCGGTCACGTACGTCGCCGAGCACTCGCCGGCAAGCAAGCGGGGCCTCTACACCAGCTCGCTGCAGACCACCGCCACCCTGGGGCTGCTGGCCTCTCTGTTCGTGGTGTATCTGCTCAAGACCTTCCTGACTGAGGCGGAATTCCGCGCGTGGGGCTGGCGCATCCCGTTCATCGTGTCGCTGGTCATGCTGGTGATCTCGGTGTACATCCGCGGCAAGTTGCATGAATCGCCGGTGTTCGCGCGCATGAAGGCGGGCAATGCCACCTCGAAGTCCCCCATCCGCGAGAGTTTCACTCAGTGGAAAAACCTGAAGTCGGTGCTGCTGCTGTTCGTGGTGGCCGCCGGGCTTGGCGCGATCTTCGGCACCGGCCACTTCTACAGCATGTTCTTCCTCAACAAGACGCTGCAGGTGCCGATCGAAACCGTGCACAAGCTGATCGCGATCGCACTGGTGGTAGCCACGCCGTGCTACCTGTTCTTCGGCTGGCTGTCGGATCGTATCGGCCGCAAGTACATCATGATGGCGGCGTGCCTGCTGGCTGCGCTATGCACCCAGCCGGTGTTCAAGGGACTGACCCACTACGCCAATCCGGCGCTGGAGCAGTTCCAGCGGCAAGGCACGGTGCAGGTGACCGCTGGCGACTGCAAGGCGCGCCTGTTCGGCGAACCGGTGTCGGCCTGCGACAAGATCCGGGGCTACCTGACCGACCTCGGCGTTGGCTACACCTTCGTGCCGGCCAGCGGCCCGGCCCAGGCGGAAGTGCGGATCGGCGAGCGCACGCTGCAGGGCTTCGACCGCGCCGCCATCAAGGGCGCACTGATCGAGGCCGGCTGGCCGGAGCGCGCCGATCCGGCCAGCATGAATACGCCGATGGTGTTCATATTGCTGCTGGTGCCGATCCTGTTCCTGGCCATGGTCTATGGCCCGATGGCCGCCTTCATGGTCGAGCTGTTCCCGGCGAGGGTGCGCTACACCTCGCTGTCGCTGCCCTTCCACCTTGGTGCGGGCTGGGTTGGCGGCATGCTGTCGTTCGTGGTCACGGCAATGAACGTGTCCAGCGGCGACGTGTACTTTGGCCTGTGGTATCCGGTGGTCATCGCCGGCCTCGCCTTCGTCATCGGCATGGTGTTCGTGCCGGAGACGCGCGGGCGCGATCTTTCCACTTGAGCACTGCCACCCGGTGCACTTGCAGGGCGGAGGAATCCGCCCTTTTCATGGGCATATATTCAGCATACTGAATTATTTACCGCGCGAGCGCAGCGATGGCGCCCGCGGCGGGCGAATGCAGCCATCGCCAACTTCCATCCCTTCGCGCAGACAACCTGGAGCCCCCATGTCCACCTCTCGCATCCTCCGCACCCTTGCCGCGTCATCCGCCGTGCTCGGCCTGGCGCAGGCCACGCCCGCCCTGGCCGACGCCAGCGGCGTGAAGATCGGCGTCATCACCGATATGTCCGGCTCCTATGCCGACCTGTCCGGCAAGGGCTCCGTCGTCGCCGCCCAGATGGCCGTCGAGGAGTTCGGCGGCAAGGCGCTGGGCAAGCCCGTCACGGTGCTGTCAGCCGATCACCAGAACAAGGCCGATATCGCCTCGTCGCTGGCGCGCCGCTGGTTCGATACCGACGGCGTCGACATGGTGATCGACTTCCCCAACTCATCGACGGCGCTGGCTGTGCAGGAAGTGGCGCGCCAGAAGCAGAAGATCGACATCGTCTCCACCGGCGGTGCCATGGCGCTGACCAACCAGAATTGCTCGCCCACGGGATTCCACTGGGCCTGGGACACATACTCCGTGTCTTATCCGCTGGTCCGCCGCCTGATCGACCAGGGCCGCAACAGCTGGTACTACATCACGGTGGACTACGCCTTTGGCCAGTCGCTGGAGGCCGACTTCCGCAAGGCCGTGGATGCCGGCGGCGGCAAGAACGTGGGCAGCACGCGCCATCCGCTCAATGCCAGCGACTTCAGCAGCCCGGTGGTTGCGGCGTCGGCGTCCAAGGCCAAGGTGGTGGTGCTGGCCAATGCCGGCAATGACATGATCAACGGCGTCAAGGCGGCCGGCGAGTTCGGCCTGATCAAGTCGGGCCAGACGGTGATCACGCCGTCCACCTTCATCACCGATCTCAAGAGCCTGGGATTGCCCGCCGCGCAGGGCCTCACCTACGTCGATCCGTTCAGGCTCGACCTCGACGCGAAGTCGAAGGACTTCGTCGAGCGCTATTTCAAGCGCCACAAGGCATATCCCACCCATGGGCAGATCGGTGTCTACTCGGGCGTGCTGCACTACCTGAAGTCCGTGGAAGCCGCCAAGACCGTCGAGGGGCCCGCGGTGGCGGACAAGATGCGCGCGCTGCCCGTCAACGACGCCTTCGTGCGCAATGGCAAGGTCCGGATCGATGGGCGCATGGTGCACGACATGTACCTGGCCCAGGCCAAGTCGCCGGCGGAATCGAAAGGCGCGTGGGACCTGGTCAAGTACATCGGCACGATCCCTGGCGACGAAGCCTTCCGTCCCCTCTCCGCCAGCGAATGCCCGCTGGTCAAGAAGTGAGCGCGCCCATGCCTGAGCAAGACGTGATCCTGCGCACGCAGGGGCTGACCAAGGCGTTCAAGGGCTTTACCGCCGTCAGCGATGTCAGCCTGTCCGTGCGGAGAGGCTCGATCCATGCGTTGATCGGTCCCAACGGCGCTGGCAAGACCACCTGCTTCAATCTGCTGACCAAGTTCCACGCACCGTCGTCCGGCGCCATCCATTTCAACGGTGCCGACATCACCGCGCTGCGGCCGGCGCAGATCGCTCGCATGGGCGTGATCCGCTCGTTCCAGATTTCGGCGGTGTTCCCGCAGCTGACCGTGCTGGAGAACGTGCGCATCGCGCTGCAGCGCAAGCTGGGCACGTCGTGGCATTTCTGGCGCGGCAGGCGCTCGCTGTCGCGGCTGGATGCGCGCGCCATGGAACTGCTGGATGACGTGGGCCTTGCCGGCTTCGCGCATCTCGGCACGGCCGAACTGGCCTACGGCCGCAAGCGCGCGCTGGAGCTGGCCACCACGCTCGCCACCGATCCCGAACTGATGCTGCTGGACGAGCCCACGCAAGGCATGGGCCATGAAGACGTCGAGACCGTGACGGCGCTGATCAAGCGCGTGTCGGCGGGACGGACCGTGCTGATGGTGGAGCACAACATGAGCGTGGTGTCGTCGATCGTCGATCGCATCACGGTGCTGCAGCGCGGCGCCGTGCTGGCCGAGGGCACGTATGAGGAGATCTCGCGCAACCCGCAGGTGAAGGAAGCCTATATGGGAACTACGGAAGACCAGCAGGAGGCCGCATGACTGCAACCGCCACCCCCGCCCTGGAATTGCGGGACCTGCATGCCTGGTACGGCGAATCGCACATCCTGCACGGCGTCAACCTGGCGGTCCAGCCCGGCGAAGTGGTGACGCTGCTGGGCCGCAACGGCGCGGGGCGCACCACCACGCTGCGCGCCATCATGGGCCTGGCTGGCACGCGCAAGGGCTCGGTGCGCGTCTTCGGCCGGGAAACCATCGGCATGAAGACCCACCGCATCGCGCCGCTCGGGCTGGGGTATTGCCCGGAGGAACGCGCCATCTTTGCCAGCCTGTCGTGCGAAGAGAACCTGATGCTGCCGCCTGCCTTCGAGGTAGCGCCGGGCACTACGGGACTGCGCGAGCCCATGTCCGTTGCCGAGATCTACGAGATGTTCCCCAACCTGCACGAGCGGCGCAAGAGCCCGGGCACGCGCATGTCGGGCGGCGAGCAGCAGATGCTGGCGGTGGCGCGCATCCTGCGCACCGGCGCCAGCGTGCTGCTGCTCGACGAGATATCGGAGGGGCTGGCCCCGGTGATCGTACAGAAGCTCGCGAAGATGATCGCCACGCTGCGCCGCAGGGGCTACACCATCGTCATGGTGGAACAGAACTTCCGCTTCGCGGCGCCGCTGGCGGACCGCTTCTTCGTGATGGAACACGGCCGCATCGTGGAGGCCTTCGCTGCGAACGAGCTGGAACGGAAGATGCCCGCGCTCAACGCCCTGCTGGGCGTGTAAGGAGACCTTGTCATGGAATTGTTTGGAGTGCCCCTGCCCGCGCTGCTGAGCCAGCTGCTGCTGGGGCTGGTCAACGGATCGTTCTACGCGATCCTGAGCCTGGGGCTGGCCGTGATCTTCGGCCTGCTCAACGTGATCAATTTCGCCCATGGCGCGTTGTTCATGCTGGGCGCTGTGCTGGCGTGGATGGGCCTGAACTACCTTGGGATCAACTACTGGCTGATGCTGCTGCTGGCGCCGCTGGCGGCCGGCGCGCTGGGCGTGGTGCTGGAGCGCACCATGCTGCGCCACCTGTACCGCTTCGACCACCTCTATGGGCTGCTGCTGACGCTCGGCATCTGCCTGCTGATCGAAGGCTTGCTGCGCTCGGTCTATGGCGTCTCCGGCCTGCCCTACCCCACGCCGGAGGCGTTGACCGGCGTCAGCCAGCTGGGCTTCATGGTGCTGCCCAACTACCGCGCCTGGGTGGTGCTGGCCTCGCTGACGGTGTGCTTTGCCACCTGGTTCATGATCGAGAAGACCCGGCTGGGCGCCTACCTGCGCGCCGGCACCGAGAATCCGCGCATGGTCGAGGCCTTCGGCGTCAACGTGCCGCTGCTGGTAACCCTGACCTATGCCTTTGGCGTAGGCCTGGCGGCGCTTGCGGGTGTGCTCGCCGCGCCAGTCATGCAGGTGTCGCCGCTGATGGGGCAGAACCTGATCATCACGGTGTTCGCGGTGGTGGTGATCGGCGGCATGGGGTCGATCCTCGGCTCGATCTTTACCGGCCTGGGGCTGGGTGTGTTCGAAGGCATCACCAAGGTCTATTACCCCGAAGCTTCAGCGACCGTAGTCTTTGTCGCCATGGTCTGCGTGCTGCTGGTGCGACCGGCCGGCCTGTTTGGAAAGGAGAAATGATGGCAAGCCCCACTTACGCAACGCGGCCGCTGCTCGCGTACGGACTACTGCTGGCTGCCCTGCTGCTCGCGCCCTGGCTGGGCGCCTACCCGGTACTGGTGATGAAGCTGCTGTGCTTCGCGCTGTTTGCCTGCGCCTTCAACCTGCTGCTGGGCTATACCGGGCTGGTGTCCTTCGGCCATGCCGCCTTCTTCGGCGGCGCGGCCTATGCCTGTGGCTACGCGATGAAATCGCTGCAGCTTCCGCCGGAACTGGCCTTGCTGGCCGGCACTGCATTCGGCGCCCTGCTGGGGCTGGTGTTCGGCGCGCTGGCGATCCGCCGCCAGGGTATCTACTTCGCCATGATCACGCTGGCGCTGGCGCAGATGTTCTACTTCTTCTGCCTGCAGGCACCAGTGACCGGGGGCGAAGATGGCATGCAGGCGGTACCGCGCGGCGAACTGCTCGGCGTGCTGCCGCTGGCGTCCGACCACACCATGTACTACGTCGTGCTGGCGATCACGGTCGCGGCCTTCCTTGCCATCATGCGTATCGTCAACTCGCCCTTCGGACAGATCCTGCGGGCGATCAAGGAGAACGAGCCGCGCGCCGTCTCGCTGGGCTATGACGCGGACCGGTTCAAGCTGCTGGCGTTCGTGCTGTCGTCGGCGCTGGCGGGGCTGGCGGGTGCGCTCAAGACACTGGTGCTGGGCTTCGCCACGCTGACCGATGTGCACTGGATGATGTCGGGCTCCGTGATCCTGATGACGCTGGTCGGTGGCATGGGAACCCTGTCCGGCCCGCTGGTCGGCGCGCTGGTCATTGTCGCGCTGGAGAACAAGCTGGGGGATGCGGGCAATGCGCTGGCGGAGATGACCGGGATCGGCTGGTTCGATACGCTGGGCGAGTCGGTCAGCATGGTGACCGGGCTGATCTTCGTGGTCTGCGTGCTGACTTTCCGCCGCGGCATCATGGGCGAGATCCTGGCGCGGTGGCAGGCACGTCCCACGCTGCGGCGCAGTGCCGCGCCCACGCCCGGGACGGCGCGCACCAGTCAGGGTTAACGAGGATTCTTCGCGCCACGAACATCAGTACACTGATCTTATATGATCAGTGTACTGACAAATTAGATTCACGGAGAGAACCATGGCATGGATTCACATCGATGCGGCCAACACGCTGCAGAACGACGAGGTGATGCCGCTGACGCTGGGCGATCGCCAGCTTGCCGTCTATCGCAGCGATGACGCGTACTTTGTCACCGACAACGTCTGCACGCACCAGTATGCCCTGCTGTCGGATGGCTATCTGGAGGACGGCTGCATCGAATGCCCGCTGCACCAGGCCCGCTTCGACATCCGCACCGGCAAGGCGATGTGCGCGCCCGCCACCGGCGATATCCGCACCTACCCGGTCAAGATCGAAGACAGCCGGGTGTGGGTCGAGCTGTAAGGGAGCCAGTCATGACACAGCACACGTCCATCCTGATCGTCGGCGCCGGCCAGGCGGGGGCCATGGCGGCCGCTGCGCTTCGCGGCCTTGGCTACGGTGGCCGCATCGTCATGGCGGGCGGCGAACGGCACGCCCCATACGAGCGCCCGCCGCTGTCCAAGTCCGTGCTCGCCGATGCCGGACAGGACGGGAAGATCGGCGTGCAACCCGCCAGCTTCTATGCTGATCAAGGCATCGAGTTGCGGCTGGGCGCCTGCGTCACCGCACTCGATGCCGGACGGCATGTCGCGCACCTGGCCGACGGCAGCGCCATCGGCTACGGCGCCTGCCTGCTGGCCACCGGCGGCAATGCCCGCGTGCTGCCGGCGCTGCCGCCGGGCACGCCACATGTGCATTACCTGCGCTCGCTGGACGATGCGGCGCGCCTGCGCGAAGCCATGCAGCACGTTGGCGAGCTCGTGGTGATCGGCGGCGGCTTCCTTGGCCTGGAGACCGCGTCGACCGCCGCAGGCATGGGCCTGAAGGTCACGCTGGTCGAGAGCGCGGACGGCCTGCTTGGCCGCGCCCTGCCGCCGGAGCTTGGTGCATGGCTGGCGGACCGGGTACGGGCACAAGGCGTGACCCTGCGCCTCGGTTGCGGCATTGCCGCTTGCGACACCCGCGACGATGGCGTGCATCTGCAGCTGGCTGACGGTTCGGTGCTGCACGCACCGCTGGTGGTGGTCGCCATCGGCCTGACACCTGAAGTGACGCTTGCCGCCGGCGCTGGTCTGGCGCTGCATCCGCAGAACGGCGGTATCCAGGTCGACCAACAGTGCCGCACCAGCGCGGAAGGAATCTACGCTGCGGGCGACTGCTGCAGCCAGTACCAGCCGCTGTTCGGCACCGAGGTCCGGCTCGAGTCCTGGCAAAGCGCCAATGAACAGGGACGCATCGCTGCGGCGTCGCTGCTGGGCGTGGCGGCGGAACCCGCTGCGCTGCCGTGGTTCTGGACCGACCAGTTTGGCTGCAACGTGCAGATGCTCGGCGCCGGGCATCCGGATCTCCGCTATGCCTGGCGCGGTATCGGGGCCCACGATGCCGCCGCCCCGAAATTCATGCTGCTCGGCACCCGCCACGGCCGCCTGAGCCATGCCATTGCCGTGAATGCCGGCGGCGACCTGCGTCAGCTGCGCTCACTGGTCGGCCACGACGTCACTACCTGTCTCGCACGCCTGTGCGACGAGACCCTGCCGCTGCGGCAGGTCGTCCGCGAATGGCAGGCAGAAGCCGAACGCTCCATCACACTCTGAGAGGACCCCCCACATGTACCAGACACAAGCGGTGATCCAGCACACGCTGGGCAAGAAAAACCCGGGACTGGCTGAATGCCGCTGGCCCGAGGACGGCCTCCACTACATCCCGGACTGGGTCTACACCAGCCAGGCCGTCCATGATCTGGAGCTGCAGAAGATCTTCCGCGGCCGCTCGTGGAATTACGTCGCGCTGGAAGCTGAGATCACCAATGCCGGGGACTTCAAGCGCTCGTATGTCGGCGCGACGCCGGTGGTCGTCTCGCGCGCCGAGGATGGCTCGATCAATGTCTTCGAAAACCGGTGCGCGCACCGCGGCGCAGAGTTCTGCCGCCACAGCCAGGGCAACACCAAGGAATTCGTCTGCCCCTACCACCAGTGGTCCTACGACTTGAAGGGCAACCTGCAGGGCGTTCCGTTCAAACGCGGCGTCAACCGTGCCGGCGGCATGCCCAAGGACTTCCGCAACGAAGACCACGGGCTGGTGAAGCTGCACGTGGCGACGCGCAACGGCGTGATCTTTGCCTCATACGCGCCTGACATGGAAAGCCTGGAAGACTACATGACGCCGGAGATCCTGAAGGACTTCGACGTGGTCTTCAACGGCAAGCCGCTCAAGGTGCTCGGCTATTACAAGAACGAGCTGCCGTGCAACTGGAAGATGTACCACGAGAACCTGAAGGACCCGTACCACGCCACGCTGCTGCACTCCTTCCTGGTGGTGTTTGGCCTGCTTGTGGCGGGCAATGAATCGGCGATGATCGCCGACCCGGTGCACGGCCGCCACGGCACCATGGCATCGGCCAAGAAGGAGGACAAGTATGCGGCCGTCAGCGACGAGAACAAGAAGGAGATGCGCTCGTACCACGAAGGCATGCAACTGGAGGACGAGCGCTTCCTGGAGTACGTGCGCGAGTTCGACTCGCCATGGTCGGTGACAATGCAGACGATCTGGCCGAACCTGATCG
This sequence comes from Cupriavidus alkaliphilus, assembly GCF_900094595.1. Lineage (GTDB taxonomy): Bacteria > Pseudomonadota > Gammaproteobacteria > Burkholderiales > Burkholderiaceae > Cupriavidus > Cupriavidus alkaliphilus. Next base: position 377,368 of record NZ_FMAD01000006.1, read on the forward strand.
TGCAGCGCGAGATGAACACGCTCGGCGTGCGCCAGATCGTGCCCAACGGTCCCGACAGCATGCTGATGCTGTGGACCATGTTCGGCTACGAGGACGATACCGACGAAATGACGCAGCATCGCCTGCGCCAGGGCAACCTGATGGGTCCGGCCGGCTTCCTCGGGCTGGAGGATAACGAGGCGATGAAGTTCGTGCAGGAAGGCGTGCGCCGCTCCAGCAGCGATCTCAACGTGCTCAAGCTGGACGCGCAGCAGATCGGCACGTCCAGCTCCCTGATCTCTGAATCCGCGATCCGCGCGATGTACCAGTACTATCGCGGCGTGATGGGATTCTGAACGCCGCCTGACCGGAACCCAAAGCAATATGAAACCGCTGAACTACTCCCTCTATCGCGAGAGCACCCTCGGCACCGGGCGCGCGATCGAACTGCGGCTGGAGATCGATGCCTTCCACGCTGACTATTGCGCGGTGCTCGACGCTGGCATGGTCGAGCAATGGCCGAGCTTCTTCACCGAGGATGCGCTCTACCGCATTACCGCGCGCGAGAACGCCGAGCGCAACCTGCCCGTCGGGCTGGTGTATGCCGAAGGCATCGGCATGATGCGCGACCGCGCCGCGGCGATCGCCAATACGCAGATGTTCGCGCCCCGCTACAACCTGCACCTGGTGACCAACACGCGTGTCAGCGATGAAACTGCCGACGGCGAGATCGCGGCACAGGCCAACTTCATGCTGTTGCAGACGCTGGTCGAAGGCCCCACCACGATCCACCTCGCGGGGACCTATCACGATCGCTTCCGTCGCCAGGGCGCCAGGCTGCTGCTGCGCGAGCGGCAGGTGGTGTACGACACCACCATCATTGCGAACGACCTGGTCTATCCGGTCTGAGCCACATCGCAATAAAAAGCGGCGGGCATAGCGCCCGCCGTTCTTGCTTACATGCTCCGCAATACGGTGCGGCTGTACTGGTTGTTGGCCTCCACCAGTGTCGCCAGCAATTCCATGAACACCTCCCGCTGCGCCGGCTTCAGCGGCGCCAGCATGCGTTCCTGCGCGCGCGCCATGTCGGCACGCAGCGACGTTACCACGCTCTTGCCTTCGCGCGTCAGGTGGACATGGCGCGTACGCCGGTCCGCAGGGTTTTCGCGGCGCTCGACCAGGCCGCGGTCTTCCAGGCGGCGCACCACATCCATTGTCGTGGTGCGGTCCAGCCCCACTTCCTGCCCCAGCGAGGTCTGATCCAGCCCCGGCAGCACCGACAATACGGTAAGGATGGCGTACTGCACCGGCGTGATATTGGGCGCCTTGCATTCCTCGAAGAACATCGCCACGTGGATCTGGTGAAGCCGCCGCACCAGAAAGCCGGGACGTGCCCACAGCAGTTCCTTGGCCGGATCCGCTTCCGGCACCGCAGTGGCCGTGCTGCTGCTTTCACTCGTTGCGCCGCGCTTTGCTCTTGGAGACATCGCCTTCACCATTTTGTATGCACACTGACAGTATATATGAGGGCACGGTAACGGCGATCGCCAGAACGGCTTGCAACGCATGACGCATGGGTCCCGGAGCGCCGCGCCTCAAAGCGCGCCGGCGTCGCGGAGAATGCGCTCGATCTGCCGGTAGCCGCGCTGGCGCGCATGCTGCAGCGGCGAAACCCCGTCGCCGTCGGCCAGGTTCACGTCGGCCCCGGCCTGGACCAGCAGGCGCACGATCTCGGTATGCGCGGCACCGCCGTTGCCGAGGATGATGGCCTCGAGCAAGGCCGTCCACTTGAGCTTGTTCACGTGGTCCACCGCCACGCCGGCCGCGATCAGCATGCGCACGGTCTCGACGTGGCCGCGCTCGGCGGCGGGAATCAGCGCGGTGCCGCCGTAGCGGTTGGTGCTGCGCAGGTCGGCGCCGTGCGCCAGCGTCAGGCGCAGGATCTCGTTGTGGCCGCGCGCGCCGGCATAGAGGTAGGGACTGTCGTGGATCGCGTCCTGCGCGTTCACGTCGGCGCCGGCATCGATCAGCACCCGCGCTGCCTGCACGCGGTTGTGGTGGGTGGCCAGCAGCAGCGCGGTGCGTCCCTGCGCATCGCGCGCGTCGATACTGGCGCCCCGGGCCAGCAGCGCGCTGACCTGCGCGGCGTCGCCGCGCGCCGCGGCTTCGCGCAGTTGTTGCTCGGGCGTTGCGCTCGCGGCGGCGGGGATGGAAGTCAGCATGGCAATGAACAGGGACAGGGCAATGAGCAGGCGCGCCGGCAGCATTGGGAATCCTTTCAGCGAATGCACCATGGGCGCGGTGAGGGCGAGGTGCAGGGAGACATCGGCCGCATTCTGGCACGCCGCCCGCGGCACGCGAAGTTAAGGATTCGAATGCGCGCCAGTGCCAACGGCCATGGCATCCGGCGCCCGAATACGCTCTATAACAACCCGCGCCACCCTCCCCGCACACGCTGGCCTATAGTCGCGAGGCCCGCATCACGTCCGCCTGCGCGGGCCAGGCCTGACCGGAGACAACGCGTGTCGACAACCGAAGCCTATCTGCTGGATTCCATCCGCCTCGCCATGGAGAACGTGCGCGAGCGCAATACCTGGCCCTTTGGCGCCGTGGTGGTCAGGGACGGCACGGTGCTGGCCCGCGCGGTCAACGAGGTCGATGCCACCTGCGACCCCAGCGCGCATGCCGAGATGCAGGCGGTGCGCGCCGCCAGCCGCGCGCTGGGCAAGCCCGACCTGAGCGGCTGCACCGTGTACGCCAGCGGCTATCCTTGCCCGATGTGCCTGACCGCGATGTACCTGGCCGGGGTCGAGGCGGTCTACTACGCGTATTCCAATGAGGACGGCGCCCCTTACGACCTGTCCGCCGAGCGCGGCTACGTCGAGCTGGCCCGTCCGCTCGACCAGCGCGAGATGAAGCTGGCCTACGTACCGGCCCGCGACCAGGGCGTCGACCTGTACGAAGCCTGGCGCGCGCGCCAGGTCCAGTAGCGGCGACGGCATGACGGGGAGCGGATGGCTGCCGCTCCCTTTGCCCTCGATGCCGGCATGGCCATCGCCTTGTCATCGGGGCCGACTAATATGGGGATGACGGCGCTGCGACAGTGGGTCACATGTAACGGCCGGCGGCGGCACGGAACCGCGCGCGGGGCCTCCCGTCAAACCAATGGATTGCGCGAGATACCCGGCTGGGCTGCGGTGGCTGCGCTGCGGTACTGCAGCGCAACATGCAGCGCCCGTGCCGGATCGTCCCGCGAATCGTGCAACGCCCTTCCGCAGGCGCGATGTCGCCGCGCAGACTCCCAGCAAACGCCCCCCTCTAGCCAAGGAGACGAACGTGCTGAGCCCGCATGAACTTGCCACGCTGCTATTGCTGAGCGATGGCCCCGATTCCCTCGATTCCACCGATTCCCGCCAGATCGATCCCACCGACCTCAAGGCCCTGGTCGAAAAGCGATTCGTTCACCTGGAAGTCCTGCATGGCCGCCGCCAGGCGCCGCGCATCACCAGCCACGGCTATTCCATGCTCAAGGCCATGGGGCGCTGATGCCCCGGTCCCGGCCAGCGCGCGCCAAGCGCCGTCCGGCCCACTCGCAACACCACGGAGGCCACCATGACCACGGGCCCGGTCGCTGATGCCGGCGTCCCGGCAGACCCCGACGCGGCGCGCCGCCGCTTCCTGCGCGACCTGGGCCTGTTGGCCGCGGCCGGCATCGCGCCGGGCACGGCCGCGGCGGCATCGCCCGCGGCGTGCCTGCTGACGCCGGCCGCCACCGAAGGCCCGTTCTACCTGGACGATGCCCTGGTGCGCGCCGATATCCGCGACGGCCGCCCCGGCCAGCCGCTGCGAGTGCGCATCCGGGTGGTCGACGCCGGGCGCGGCTGCGCGCCGGTGCCGGGTGCCCTGGTCAGCATCTGGCACTGCGATGCGCAAGGCCACTACAGCGGCGAAGGCCGCGGCGACCGGCAGGCGCGTTTCCTGCGCGGCGTCCAGCCGGCGGACAGCGACGGCGTCGCCAGCTTCACCTCGATCTATCCGGGCTGGTACGCGCCGCGCGCCATCCATATCCATTTCAAGGTGCTGCTCGGCCGCGCCGAAGCGTTGACCAGCCAGCTTTATTTCAGCGACGCGCTCAACCGGGAAGTCCTGGGCGGCCATCCGGCCTACCGTGCGCACGGCGTGCCGTCGCGCGCCACCGTGCAGGACCCCATCGCGGGGACGCGTCCCAACCTGATGGCGGTGCGCCAGGCCGTCGACGCGGCGGGGATGCTCGAGGCCAGCTTCACGGTCGGCATCGCGCGCGCCTGAGCCCGCGGCAGGCGCATCCTGCCCGAGCGCAAAGTGCACCGGCGCACACCGCGCGGGTAATCCCTAGATTGTGGTTCCCTGTGCCTTTCCTACCATGAAGGGAATCACGGGCCACCTGCCCGGCACCCCTGCCCGTCGGCAGGCCTGCCGTGCGTCCGCTGGCCCCGCATGCTCCAGCTTTTCCCGACTTTTCCGGTGTTCGCGTCAGTGGCGAGTGGCCTCGGTCCCCATGGCTGGCACGCTCGCGGGTAGTCCCACACTCAGCAGAGGGAGACGGTCATGGCATCCAGGGCGAGGAAATCAGATGGGCGGAGCAGCGGCGAGAGCAGCGGCAAAAGCAGCAGCGTCTCCCGGCGCGGCTTCCTGGGCGGCGCTGCCGGCGCCGCCGCGGGGGCGGCCGCCATGGGCTTCCCGGCCATCGTCAAGGCGCAGGGGCCGGTCACGATGCGCTGGCAGAGTACCTGGCCGACCAAGGATATTTTCCACGAGTTCGCCGGCGACTTCGTCACCAAGGTGAACGACATGTCGGGCGGCGATCTCAAGATCGAGCTGCTGCCCGCTGGCGCAGTGGTCAAGGCCTTCGACCTGATCGACGCGGTCAGCAAGGGCACGCTGGACGGCGGCCATGGCGTGATCGCGTACTGGTACGGCAAGAACTCGGCGCTGGCGCTGTGGGGCTCGGGGCCGGCCTGGGGCATGGACCCCAACATGCTGCTGGCCTGGCACAAGTACGGCGGCGGCAAGGAACTGCAGCAGGAGATCTACCGCAGCCTGAACCTGGACGTGGTCTCGTTCCTGTACGGGCCGATGCCGACCCAGCCGCTGGGCTGGTTCAAGAAGCCCATCACCAAGCCGGAAGACTTCAAGGGGCTGAAGTTCCGCACCGTCGGCCTGTCGATCGATATCTTCACCGGCCTGGGCGCGGCGGTGAACGCGCTGCCGGGTGCCGAGATCGTGCCCGCGCTGGACCGCGGCCTGCTCGATGCGGCGGAGTTCAACAACGCCAGCTCCGACCGCGCGCTGGGCTTCCAGGACGTGTCCAAGATCTGCATGCTGCGCAGCTTCCACCAGTGCTCGGAACAGTTCGAGATCCTGTTCAACAAGAAGCGCTACGACGCGTTGCCGGCGAAACTCAAGGCGCTGATCGCCAACGCGGTGGACGCGGCCTCGGCCGACATGTCGATGAAGGCCATCGACCGCTATTCCAAGGACTACCAGGCGCTGCAGCAGCAGGGCGTGAAGTTCTACGCCACCCCCAACTCGGTGCTGCAGGCGCAGCTGAAGATCTGGGACGAAATCGTGGCGCGCAAGGAAAAAGAGAACCCCATGTTCAAGAAGGTCAATGATTCGATGAAGGCCTTCGCGCAGCGCTCCACGCGCTGGCAGAACGATACCAACGTCGACTACCGGCTGGCCACCAGCCATTACTTCTCCAAGCGCGGCTGAGCCCCCGGGGACGCGCGCCGTGCAACGCCTGCTGCTGCGCATCGACTGGCTCAGCACTTTCGTCGGCCAGGCCGCCTCGTGGCTGATCATCGCGCTCACGCTGATGATCAGCTACGAGGTGTTCTCGCGCTATGCGCTGGGCGCGCCGCACGCCTGGGTATTCGACGCCAGCAACATGCTGTACGGCACGCTGTTCATGCTGGCGGGCGCCTACACGCTGGCCAAGCGCGGCCACGTGCGCGGCGATATCCTCTACGGCTTCCTGTCGCCGCGGATGCAGGCCGGCATCGACCTGGTGCTGTACCTGGCCTTCTTCTTCCCCGGCGTGATCGCGCTGGCCTGGGCCGGCATCGACTTCTTCGAGGTCTCGCTGGCGCAGAACGAACACTCCTCCATCGCCGCCGACGGACCGCCGATCTATCCGTTCAAGGCGGTGATCCCCGTGGCCGGCGCGCTGCTGCTGCTGCAGGGCGTGGCCGAGACCATCCGCTGCGTGCTGTGCCTGCGCACCGGCAACTGGCCGCTGCGCGAAGGCGATGTCGAAGAGGTCGACGTCGACAAGCTCAAGGAGATGGTGCAGGGCACGCCCACGGCTGAACTGGCCGAGGCTCCGCCACCGCGCGACAACCCGCCGGGAGCCGGTCGATGAGGAAGGAACTGTGGTTCGGTGTGAGCCTGATGGCGCTGATCATCGGTGCCGTGGTGTGGTTCATGCCCGCTCCGGGGGACTGGACCAACGGGCACCTGGGCCTGCTGATGCTGGCGCTGATCGTAGTGGCGATCATGCTGGGCTTTCCGACGGCGTTCACACTGATGGGCATGGGCGTGCTGTTTGCCTGGCTGGCGTACCGCGACGCCAACCCAGAGATCGCGGTGCAGCAGACGCTCGACCTGATGGTGCAGCGTGCTTATGCCGTGATGACCAACGATGTGCTGATCTCGGTGCCGCTGTTCGTGTTCATGGGCTACCTGGTCGAGCGCTCGAACCTGATCGAGAAGTTGTTCCGCAGCCTGCACCTGGCGCTGGCGTGGATCCCGGGTTCGCTCGCGGTGGCCACGCTGGTGACCTGCGCGATCTTCGCCACCGCCACCGGCATCGTCGGCGCGGTCGTCACGCTGATGGGCCTGCTGGCCTTCCCGGCCATGCTGCGCGCGGGCTACAGCACCTCGATGTCGGCCGGCGCGGTGACCGCCGGCGGCTGCCTGGGCATCCTGATCCCGCCTTCCGTGCTGCTGATCGTCTACGGCGCCACCGCGGGCGTCTCCGTGGTGCAGCTCTATGCCGGCGCCTTCTTCCCCGGCCTGATGCTGACCGGGCTCTATGTGCTCTACATCGTGCTGCTGGCCAAGCTCAAGCCCGCGCTGGCGCCACCACTGCCCGAAGCGGAACGCGTGGTGCCGCTGCCGCCGGTGGCGCGCACGCTGCAGGCACGCGGTGCCACCCATGCCCTGCCGGCGCTGGGCGCGGGGCTGATGCGCGCGCTCAAGGGTCCACGCAACGCCGAGGTGCCGAGTGCCGTGTTCGCGCGCCAGCTGGGCATCGTCCTGCTGCCGGCACTGGTGACGGCGCTGGTGATGGGCACGATCTACAGCGCCGTCACCTCCCCGGCCGCAAGCATCGCGGTCGAGTCGCCGCTGTCGCTGGGCGGCGCCGAGGAGAGCAGCGCGGCGGTCGACGACCTGGCGGCGCCGCCGTCAGAGGAACCCGCGGCGCCGGCCGCCGCGGCACCGTCCGCGCCCGCGACATCCGCTACGCCCGCCGCCACCGAGGCAGATGCCCGCCCCGCAGCCACGCCTGCCGCCGCCACCGTGTCGGCACCGCGCTGGTTCTGGATCACGCTGGCGGTGGTCGGGCTGCTGCTGGTGTATTTCTACTGGCGCTTCAGCTTTGCGCGGGTGGAAATCTTCAAGATGCTGCTGACGTCGTTCTTTCCGCTGGCGCTGCTGATCCTGGCGGTGCTGGGGTCGATCGTGTTCGGGCTGGCCACGCCCACCGAGGCCGCCGCGGTCGGTTCGCTCGGCGGCGCGCTGCTGGCGGCCGCCTACCGCCAGCTGAACTTCCGCGTGCTCAAGGAATCGGTGCTGCTGACCGCCAAGACCAGCGCCATGGTGTGCTGGCTGTTCGTGGGCTCGTCGATCTTCTCGGCCGCGTTCGCGCTGCTGGGCGGGCAGGCGCTGGTCGAGCAGTGGGTGCTGTCGATGAACCTGTCGCCGGTGCAGTTCATGATCCTGGCGCAGCTGATCATCTTCCTGCTGGGCTGGCCGCTGGAGTGGACCGAGATCATCATCATCTTCATGCCGATCTTTATCCCGCTGCTGGACAACTTCGGCATCGATCCGCTGTTCTTCGGGCTGCTGGTGGCGCTGAACCTGCAGACCGCCTTCCTGTCGCCGCCGGTGGCCATGGCGGCGTTCTACCTGAAGGGCGTGGCGCCGCCCCATGTCACGCTGAACCAGATCTTCCTCGGCATGCTGCCGTTCATGGGCATCCAGGTGATTGCGCTGGTGCTGCTCTACGTCTTCCCCGAAATCGGCCTCTGGCTGCCGACCGTGCTGTACCGCTGAGCGCCGCGGCATCAGCGCCGCGGCACCCGTTTCCTATACTGGTTGGCAATGCCAACCGATACCGCCCTCGCCAGCCCGCCCCCCGACACCACCTTCCGCACCGATATCCCCGGGCGGCTCGACCGCCTGCCGTGGTCGCGCTGGCACTGGCGCGTGGCGATCGCGCTGGGCGTTGCGTGGGTGCTCGATGGCCTGGAGGTCACGCTGGTCGGCTCGGTCGGCGCGGTGCTGGAGCGGCCCGATACGCTGGGGCTGAGCGCAACCCAGGTGGGCTGGTCGGGCTCGCTCTACATCGCGGGCGCGGTGCTGGGGGCGCTGGTGTTCGGGCGCATGGCCGACCGGCTCGGGCGCAAGCGGCTGTTCCTGGCCACGCTCGCGGTCTACATGGTGGCGACGCTGGCGACCGCCTTCGCCCCCGACTTTGCCTTCTTTGCCGCCTGCCGCTTCTGCACCGGCCTGGGTATCGGCGGCGAGTATGCCGCCATCAATTCCGCCATCGACGAACTGATCCCCGCGCGCGTAAGGGGACGCGTGAACCTGGCCATCAACGGCAGCTTCTGGCTGGGCGCGGCGCTGGGCGCGGGGCTCAGCCTGGTGCTGCTGGATGCGCGCGTATTCGGTCCGGTGTGGGGCTGGCGCGCCTGCTTCGCGCTCGGCGCGGTGCTGGCGATCGCGATCGTGCTGGTGCGCCGGCATGTGCCGGAGAGTCCGCGCTGGCTTGCCACGCACGGCCGGCTCGACGAGGCCGAGCGCATCATCGCCGCGATCGAGGCCGAGGTGCGCGCCAGCCACGGGCCGCTGCCGCCGGTATCGCCCGATTGCGCGGCGGTGGCGATGCGCCGCCGCGCCGCCCCGGGCGTGGGCGAGGTCATGCGCCTGCTGCTGCGGCGCTTTCGCCAGCGCAGCCTGATCACGCTGGCGCTGATGGTGGCGCAGGCCTTTTTCTATAACGCGATCTTCTTCACCTATGCGCTGGTGCTGTCGCGCTTCTATGGCGTGCCGGAAGCGCGCGTGGCGCTGTACATCTTTCCGTTCGCGCTCGGCAATGCGCTGGGGCCACTGCTGCTGGGCCCGCTGTTCGACCACGTCGGGCGCCGGCGCATGATCGCCGCCACCTACGTGCTGTCCGGCATTGGCCTCGCCTTGACCGGCTGGGCCTTCGTGCAGGGCTGGCTCGACGCGCGCACGCAGGCGCTGTGCTGGTCCGCCGTGTTCTTCCTTGCCTCCGCCGCGGCCAGTTCCGCCTACCTCACCGCAAGCGAAGTGTTCCCGCTGGAAATGCGCGCGCTGGCGATCTCGGTGTTCTATGCCGTCGGCACCGGCACCGGCGGCTTCATCGCGCCGCTGCTGCTGGGCGCATTGATCGAGAGCAGCAGCCGCGAAGCGGTGGCGGCGGGCTACGGCTTCGGCGCGGTCCTGGTGATCGTGGCGGGGCTGCTGGCGCTGCGCTTCGGCATCGATGCCGAACGCCGCCCGCTGGAGCATATCGCGCCGCCGCTCGGCAGCGACGACTAGCGCTGCGCGGCCTCATTGCGCGGCCTCGCCTTGCAGCCGTGTTAAGCAGTGCTACAGCCTCCCCTTACACATTCTTACAGCAAGCGAAGGGGCAACTGACTAGCCTTAACTCACCTGCGGCGGCCTGAGTGCGTGAATCTTTGCTTCAGCGGGCTGCCATGTCTTGGCCATCGCCTGGCCATTGTTCAACTCTGCCTGGATGAAGCCGGGCAATTCCACGGGCTGCACGCCGCTGCATGCGGTATGTCGGTCCGATTGCAAAGTGCGCCGATACGGCCCAGCCACATCGCGCGTGCTGCAGACAACAAGCTGAATTGGGGACTTGCAAGCCGGGCCACGCGCGATAGCCCTTGCGCGACGCCACACGCTTGCCTGACGGATACGCTCGCCCGGCATCCCTGCGAAGGATGCCGGCGGGGATGCTTTTTGACTTTGCTTGCCGGAGAACAACACCATGGCCGACCAGCGCAACAACCCGCCGCCGCGCCCCCACTCACTGACCCCGGCCCCGCTGCGCCAACCCCAGGGCGACGGGCTGGTGCAGCGCCCGCAGCCGGTCGCAGTGCCGCTGTGGCACATCGTGCCGCGCATGGCGGGCTACGGCGTGGTGCTGTTCATCATCTGGGCCGTACTGACGATCATGTTTCCAAATGTGTTTACGCGCTCGTCGGAACGCGCGGTGGTGAACAGCCCCGTCAGCCTGCTGACATCGCCGGTGGAAGGCGTGGTGATGAAGCAAATGGTGGCCGCGGGCCAGCCTTTCACGGCCAACCAGGCGCTGATGGTGGTGCAGAACCCCAACATCGACCGTTCGTTGCTGGTCGACCTGACCGGCAAGAAGCTCGACAACCAACAGCGCTATGACTCGGCCAAGGCGCGGCTGGAAAGCAACCGCAGGCTGATGGCGGCCACCGAGCAGGACCTGCAGCGCTACAACAGCGCCGCGCAACGCGAGCACGCCGCGCGCGTGCGCGCGCTGGAAGCGCGGCTGGCATCGGCCAAGGCCCAGGAAGACCAGCAGCAGGAAGTGGTCAACCGCAACCAGAGCATGCAGTGGGCCGGCGCGGTCAGCGAGGCCTATACCAATGCCTCGCGCTACCAGCTGTCGATGCTGTCCAACGCCAAGGCCGCGGCCAAGGCCGAGCTCGACAACGCCATCGGCGAAAGCCAGGCATCGCGCAACAAGGTCTATGCGTCGTCCACCGACGGCCCCAGCGCCACGCTCGCGCAGCGCCGCCAGGTGCTGGGCGCGGAAGCGGCGCAGCTGACGGCGGAACTGGAGCAGCTCGAAGCCTACGGCAAGTCGGTCGACGAAATGATCGCGACCGAGCAGGAACGCATCGACCGTCTCTCCAACCTGGAGATCCGCTCGCCCGAGCCCGGCACCATCGAAGACCTGATCGCGCAGCCGGGCATGCGCGTCGCCGCCGGCGCCACGCTGGCGCGCGCCAGCAACTGCGCGCAGACGAGCGTGGTGGCGGTATTCCCGCGCAGCCTCAGCGACAACCTGCTGCCGGGCGCGCGCCTGAACGTGCAGGTCGACGGCGTGCCCACGGCGCTGCCGGCATCGGTGGCCGAGGTGCTGCCGCGCGCGCCGGACGGCGACCAGGCGCGCTACTTCGTGCCGTTCCCGCCGATCGAGAAGAACGAAATCTACGTGATCGCCAAGCTCGACCGCCCGCTGGGCAACCTGCCGGCGAAGGCCGGCGCGGCGTCCGGCGGCGCGGCCACGCCCGGCACCGCGGGCACAGCCGCGGCGGCGGGGCCGGCGGCAGCGGCGCAGTCCGGACACTGCGGCATGGGTCGCTGGGCGCGCGTCACGCTGAACCAGAGCTGGCTGGGCCAGTTGCGGGCCTCGCTGTAAGCGTCGGTCCAAAGGAGAGCCGGATGCGACTGCCGATCCCGACCGCACGCCTGCCCCGCATGGTCGCCGGCGCGCTGCTTCCCGCCCTGCTGGCGCTGTCGCCGATGGCGGCCAACGCCGCGGATCCCGCGGATCCCGCGCAGCAGGCGTTGCTGGCCGAAGGCTGCAAGGCGCTGACCGGGCAGGTCGGCCGCGCCGGCGGCAATGGCCCGCTGTTCCTCGCCAGCTATGAGCCCGCGCCCGGCGGCGAGCCGCTGGCGCCCGCGCTGCGCAATGCCGCCTTTGTCTACGACAACGCGCTGGCCGGCATCGCGCTGGTGGCGTGCAAGCGGCCCGCTGAAGCTCGCCGCATTGCCGACGCCGTACTGCAGGCCGTCCGCCAGGACCGACACTTCCGCGACGCGCGCCTGCGCAACGCCTACCGCGCGGGGCCATTGCCGACGGGCCCGGCGCCGCTGCCCGGCTGGTGGGACGAACCCAGCAAGCGCTGGTTCGAAGACGCCTACCAGGCCGGCACCGCCACCGGCAACGTGGCCTGGGCCGCGCTGCTGCTGCTGGCGGTGCATCAGGCCACGCGCGATGCGCGCTATCTCGACGGCGCCGCGGCGCTGATGGGCTGGGTGCATGCCACCGTGCCGGACCCCGCCGCGCCGGCCGGCTATATCGGCGGCTTCTTCGGCCACGAGCCCAAGCAGATCCGCCAGGGCTGGAAGTCCACCGAGCACAACGTCGACACCTATGCCGCGTTCAGCTGGCTGGCCAGCCTGCGCAACGATCCGCGCTGGCGCGACGGCGCGGCGCGCTCGCGCGGCTTTGTCAGCGCCATGTGGCAGCCGCGCGAGGGCCGCTTCATCATCGGCACGCACGACGACGGCCGCGCGCCCAATGCCGGCCCGTCGGCGCTGGACGCCGTGCTGTGGCCGCTGATCGCTTTCCCCGACCCGCCGCAGGACTGGCGCCGCAACCTGGCCTGGGTCGAAGCCAGGCACCGCGCCGGCGCCGGCTACGGCTTCAAGGGCAGCCCCGACGGCATCTGGACCGAAGGCACCGGACAGGCCGCGCTGGTGCTGCAGGCCGCGGGACAGGCGCAGCAGGCCGCGCCGCTGTGGCCGCTGCTGCGTGCGCAGCGCGCGCCGTCCGGCATGCTTTACGCCACCCCGCAGGCGCGCGTCAGCACCGGGCTTTCGATCGGTCCCACCTCCACCACCGAGGACTTCCACTACTTCCACCTGCCCCACCTGGGCGCCACCGCCTGGGCAGTGCTGGCCGCCGCGCGCTGGAACCCGTTCCGCCCGGGCGGCTGCCTGGAGCCGTCCTGCCCGCCGCCGGCGATTGCCGCCGCCAGCCCCACCCCCGACAAGGACTGACGATGTTCGCCCTCTTCCTGGAAAACCAGACGCTGCTGGTCATCAACGGCGGCGTGCTGCTGGCGGTGGTGCTGCTGTCGCTGCTGTGCCGGCATGAACGTGCGGCGGACCGTATCCTGTTCGGCGGCGTCACCGCGCTGCTGCTGGGGGTGTACCTGACCTGGCGCGTGCGCGAAACCCTGCCCGACTGGCAGATGAACTTCGCCAGCGTCTGGGCCCATGCGTTCTTTGCGTTCGAGTGCATGACGCTGGCCTATACGCTGCTGTCGATCGTGGTGCTGGCCCGCACCAGCAACCACACGCCGGATGCGGACGCGGGCGAAGCCGCGCTGCGCCGCGCGCAGCAGGTGCCGCCGGTGGACATCTTCATCGCCACCTACAACGAAGGCCTGGAGATCCTGGAAAAAACCATCGTCTCCGCGCTGGCGATCGACTATCCGGACTTCCGCGTCTGGGTGCTGGACGACACCCGCCGCGACTGGCTGCGCGAGTTCTGCGAGCGCGTCGGCGCCAACTACGTCACGCGTCCGGATAACGCCCACGCCAAGGCGGGCAACCTCAACAACGGCCTGCGCCACAGCGCCGCCGCCGGCGGCGCGCCCTACATCCTGGTGCTGGACGCGGATTTCGCGCCCCATCGCAACATCCTGCTGCGCACCGTGGGCCTGTTCGGCGACCCGCGCGTGGGCGTGGTGCAGACGCCCCAGTTCTACTACAACGCCGACCCGATCCAGTACAACCTGCGCGCCACCGAATGCTGGGTCGACGAGCAACGCGCCTTCTTCGACGTGATGCAGCCGGCCAAGGACGCCTGGGGCGCGGCGTTCTGCATCGGCACCTCGTTCGTGGTGCGGCGCGACCTGATCGAGCTGATCGGCGGCTTCCCCACCGGCACCGTGACCGAGGACATCCACCTGACCTACCGGCTGCTGCCGCACGGCTATATCACGCGCTGGCTCAACGAGCGCCTGAGCGTGGGCCTGTCGGCCGAGGGCCTGCCCGAGTACATCAGCCAGCGCAGCCGCTGGGGGCTGGGCACGATCCAGGTGGCGCTGACCGCCGACGGGCCGCTGCGCGGGCGCGGCTACACCGGGATGCAGCGCCTGCACTATGTGCACGGGCTGCTGCACTGGCTGTCGCGGCCGTTCACGCTGATGCTGCTGGCGGGGCCGCTGCTGTACTGGTACTTCGGCGTCTCCACGCTGTACGGCGAGCCGCTGCAGTTCCTGGCCTACGGCCTGCCCGCGCTGGTGGCGTACTGGGCGTACAGCATCTGGATCACCGGCCAGCGCGCGCTGCCGATCTTTACCGAGGTCACGCAGATCGTCGCGGCGCTGGCGGTCACCGCGTCGCTGGTCAGCGCCATGTTCAAGCCGTTCGGGCGGCCGTTCAAGGTGACCAACAAGGGGCTGGACCGCTCCAAGCTGGTGATCCACGGCAAGTTCGCCGCGCTGTACGCCGGCTTGCTGGGGTTCTCCGCGCTGGGGCTCGGCCGCGCGCTGATGGTCGACCCCGATGCGCAAGGGCTAGCCTTCAACACGATCTGGACCGGGGTGGCGCTGATGCTGTACCTGGCCTCCTTGCTGGTGTGCGTGGAACTGCCGCGGCCGCGCAAGGAAGAGCGCTTTCCCCACCATGCCCCCGCGCTGCTGCGCGTCGACGGGCGCGAGTACCGCGTCACCACGAAAGACCTGTCCTGCAACGGCGTGGCCGTGATCACGCCGCTGGCGGCGGCGTTCCGCCCCGGCATGGAAGGCGCGCTGTGGCTGGCGCAGACCGGCTGGATCCCGTGCCGCGTGGTGCGCCGCGACGGCCAGCTGCTGGGGATCGCGCTGCATGCCAGCATGGCCGCGCGCCACGCGCTGATCCGGCTGCTGTTCACCGATCCCGCCCACAACATTGCCCGACAGGGGCAGCCCAAGCTGGCGATCTCGCGCTTCATGCGGCGCGCGCTGATGGGCTGACCCCTGCTGCTCCCAGTCTTTCTCTCTCCGGAACGATTTATGCGAAGCCTGCCCCGCCCCCGCCGCCATGCCCCCCTGCCACCGCGCCTGCTGCTGCCTGGCGCGCTGGTACTGGCGCTTGCCGCGTGCACGCTGGAGCCGCAATACCAGCGCCCCGAAGCCCCGATCCCGTCGGCGTGGCCCGAGGGCGCGGCCTACCGCACCTCGCAGGCCAAACCCGCCAACGGCACCGCGCAGCCGGGCCAGCCGGCGCAGCGCCCCGGCCCCTCGGCCGCCGACCTGGGCTGGCGCGATGTCTTCGTCGACCCGCAGCTGCGCCAGCTGATCGAGCTGGCGCTGGCCAACAACCGCGACCTGCGCATGGCCACGCTGGCCATCGACGAAGCGCGCGCGCTGTACCAGATCCAGCGTGCGGCGCAGTTCCCCACCGTGGAAGGCAGTGCCGGCATGGTGTCGCAGCGGCTGCCGCAACGGCTGCGCGCGGCGGGACAGTCGCCACAGATCACCACCTACAACGCCGGCATCGGCCTGACTGCGTTCGAGCTGGATTTCTTCGGCCGCGTGCGCAGCCTCAAGCATGCCGCGCTGGAGGAATACATGGCCACCGAAGAGGCTCGCCGCAGCGCGCAGATCAGCCTGGTGGCGGAAGTGGCCAGCGCCTACCTGACGCTGCGTGCCGACCGCGCGCTGCTGCGGCTGTCGCAGGACACGCTCAAGACCCAGCAGGACGCGGCGGAAATGGTCCGGCGCGGGCACCAGGTGGGCGCGATGGCGCAGCTGGACCAGCATCGCGCGCAAACCCAGGTGCAGACCGCGCAGGTGGGCGTGGAGCAGTACACCCGCCAGGTCGCGCAGGACGAGAACGCGCTGGCGCTGCTGATCGGCGGGCCGCTGCCCAAGTCGGTGCTGGATGCCGGCGCCGCGCCCGCGACTCCGAATGCCCCCGCGCCGGATCCGCTCGACGCGCGCATGCTGATGCGCGAGTTTCCCGAAGGGCTGCCCTCCAGCGTGCTGGTGCGCCGGCCCGACATCCTCGACGCCGAGCACCGGCTCAAGGCCGCCAACGCCAATATCGGCGCGGCGCGCGCGGCGTTCTTCCCGCGCATCTCGCTGACCGGCGCGCTGGGCGTGGCCAGCAGCAGCCTGGCCGGGCTGTTCTCGGGCGGCATGGCCTGGGTCTTCGCGCCGCAGCTGACGGTGCCGATCTTCGATGCCGGCCGCAACCGCGCCGGCCTCGACGCGGCCAACGTGCGCAAGGACATCAACGTCGCCAACTACGAGAAGACCATCCAGACCGCGTTTCGCGAAGTGGCCGACAGCATGGCGGCACGCGCCACCTACGAGCGCCAGGTGCAGGCGCAGGAAGCGCTGGTGCGCGAAGGCAGCGAAACCCGGCGGCTGTCGGAGATGCGCTTCAAGAACGGCGTGGACGACTACTTCGGCGTGTTCGATGCGCAGCGCCAGCTCTACACCGCGCAGCAGGCGCTGATCACCTACAAGCTGGCCGGGCTGACCAGCCGCGTGTCGCTGTACAAGGCGCTGGGCGGCGGCTGGCGTGAAGTGACCGAGACCGCGCCGGTCGCCAACGGCGGGACCAATGCCGCGCCGGCCGCCCGCCCGCAAGCGGCGGCGCGGCCCCAGGCCGTCGCGCAACCGCAGGCCGTCGCGCGACCTCAGGCGGTGGCGCAGCCGCAAGCCGTCGCACAGCCGCAAGCCGTCGCGCAGCCGCAGGCCGTCGCACAGCCGCAAGCCGTCGCACAGCCGCAGGCCGTCGCGCAGCCGCAGGCCGTCGCGCAGCCGCAAGCCGTCGCACAGCCGCAAGCCGTCGCGCAGCCTCAAGCCGTCGCACAGCAACAGCCGGCGGCGCAGCCGCAGCCCGCGGCGCAACCGCAGGCGCCGGCACCTGCTCCGGCGACGGCCCAGGCAGCCCCTGTCGCCACCGCGCCGCGCTGAGGCTGCGCGCGGCGGCCCGGGGCACTGGTCAGAAGTACTTCAGCCAGCGCCAGTTCCGCCGCCTCGCCTTCAGCGCCGCGAACCAGCGCACCGCCGGCCACAGCACCAGCGCCAGCACTGCTGCCGCCAGCCAGAGCTGCCAGACATGGTCCAGGCCGAAAACGCGGCCCTGGTTCAGGCCCCAGCGGTACACGCAAAGCTGGTACAGGCCCTGCAGTACATACAGGTGCAGCAGGTAGAAGAACATCGGCACCGCGCCGAACACGGCCAGGCAACGCGCGGGCCGGCCGCCCTGCGCGCGCTCCAGCCAGGCCAGCAGCAGGCAGCCCGTGCCCAGCGTCAGCAGCAGGAACAGCAGCGACGGCGGGTACTTGGTCACGTTGAGCAAGCTCATCGTGGTATGCAGGGCATCCGCGCCGGGCATCCATTTCTGTTCCTGGCCGTAGCCGTTGAGCGCGCGCAGCCACGCAAACCCGGCCAGCGCCGCCAGGCCGCAGCCGGCCAGGCGCAGTTGCCGCGCCCGGGCCGGCATGGCCGCCGCAAACCACGGCCCCGCCGCATAGCCCAGCGCGATCACGCCGATCCACGGCAGCACCGGATATGAGGTGCGCACCCGCAAGCCATCGGCAACGTCGAGCCAGGTGCGGTCGTGCAGGATCGCCCAGGGCACGTGCCAGGCACTGTCAGCGGCGAAGTGCAGCGGGCTCAGCAGGTTGTGCCCAGCCACCACTGCAACGCCTATTGCGACCAGCGCCGCGCGCGGCAGCCATACCAGCGCCGCCAGCGCCAGCATGCTCAGGCCGATGGCCCAGATCACCTGCAGGTAGATCACCTGCGGCGGCAGGCGCCAGGTCCAGGCAAAGCCCACCAGGGTCAGCTCCAGCAGCACCAGGAACAGGCCGCGCTTGAGCAGGAAGCCGCTGACCGCGCGCCGGTCGTGCCCGGCGTTGCCGTAAAGCCAGGCCGACACGCCCGCCAGCGCGATAAACACCGGCGCGCACAGGTGGGCCAGCAGCCGCGAAAAGAACAGCGCCGGCGAGGTGGCGGCAACATCCATCGGATCGGCAACCGGCACGTGCAGGAAGAACATGTCGCGCACATGGTCCAGCAGCATGACCAGCATCACCAGCCCGCGCAGGGCGTCGATCGACAGCAGCCTGTGGGTGGCGCCGGAAACGGGCCGCGCCGCTGTGGCAGGCGCCGTCGCGGCCGGCATGGGGTGGGATGCGTCGGTACGCGCCACGGGTGTCGGCATCATCGGTCCCTCGTCAGTAGCTCAGTTGCACGCCCAGCCGCACGCTGCGGCCGGCGCCCGGCGCGACCCACAGGCTGCTGTACGAGCTGGCGTAATAGGTCTTGTCGAACAGGTTGCCGAGGTTGAGCGACACGCGCACGTGGCGGCTGTATTGCCAGTAGCCGTGCAGGTCCACCAGCACGTAGGCGGGCAGGGAGAAGCTGTCCTGCACGTCGCCCGGGCGTCGCCCGACATAGCGCAGGCCGGCGCCTGCGCCATAGCGCTGCCCCACCGGCGCCGCGTCCTCATACATCGCCAGCAGGCTGGCGCTGGTGCGCGGCACGTTGGACAACGGCGTGCCGGGGGCAAGGCGGGTGTCCTGCGTGATCTCGGCATCGGTCAGCGCGAAGCTGCCCGAGACGCGCCAGTGCGTGCCGAGCTGCCCGGCCACGTCGAGCTCGACGCCGCGGCTGCGGGCCTCGCCGGCGGCAAGATAGAACGACGGATCGGCCGGGTCGGCGGCCAGCACATTGCGCTTGCGGATCTCGAACACGGCCAGCGTGGCGCCGGTGCGGCGGTCGTCGCTGTCGAACTTGATGCCGGCCTCCAGTGAGCGGCCGCGCTCAGGCTCGAACGGCTGGCCGGCGGCGTCGGTGCCGGCATTGGGCCGGAACGACTGGCTGGCATTGGCGAACAGCGACAGGTTGTTGCTGGCCAGGTAGCTCACGCCCACGCGCGGCGACACCGCGTTGTGGTGCTGCGTGGTGCGGGTGCCGCGCAGATGGTCGTCGAGCGACTGGCTGAAGCTGTCGAAGCGCACGCCGGCCAGCACGCGCCAGCGCTCGCCCAGGCTCAGCTGGTCCTGCGCGTACGCGCCGACATTGTGCTGGCGCTCGTAGGTGTCCATGTTCCACGCCAGCGGCGGCGCCGGCTGGCCATAGACCGGGTTGTAGATGTCGATCGCATAGGGGGCCGCGGCGCTGGGGTTCTTGCGCAGGATCGCCATGGTGTTGCCGAAGCGGTAGGCGTCGACGCCCAGCAGCAGCTCGTGCCCGACCGGGCCGGTGCTGAACTTGCCGGTCACGCTGGCCTGCAGCGAGACATCGTCTGACTGGAAGTCGCGGTAGCGGTGCTGGCGCCATAGCGTGCGGCCATCGGCGGCGAGCGCGGTGGCCTCGCTGGAATGCCCCGCCAGGGCGCCGCCGCGGTACGACAGGCCGAGCCTGCCCTGCCACTGCGGCGAGAACTGGTGCTCCACGCTGAGCTGGTGCGACTGGCTGTCCAGGCGCAGGCTGCCGTCGCCGGGCTCGCCCAGGAAGCGCGAGCGCGGGATGCGGCCCAGCTGGCCATTGACGGCCACCACGCCACGGTCCATCGGCGTGGTGTAGCGCTGGAATTCCGCCGCGTACTGCAGGATGGTGTCGTTGCCGAGCATCCACGTGATCGACGGCGCGACCAGGTAGCGCTGGCTGTGGATGAAGTCGCGGGTGCTGCCCTGGTGGTCGGCCACCGCGATCAGCCGGCCGGCGATGGCTTCGCCCAGCGGTCCGGTGACGTCGGCGGTGGCGCGGTAGCCGTCGCGCGTGCCCAGCTCGAAGCCGTAGCGCTGCGCGGACCGGAACTGCGGCTGGCGCGTGACCACGTTGAAGGTGCCGCCGGGCTCGCTGCTGCCGTACAGCGATGAGGTCGGGCCCTTGAGCACCTCGACGCGATCGATGGTGGCCGCGTCCATCGGCGCGGTATAGCCGCGGTTGGCGGCGAAGCCGTTGACCAGGTAGCCGGCGCCGGTGTTCTCGTTACCGGTGAAGCCGCGCATGGCAAAGTTGTCCCACAGCCCGCCGAAGTTGTTCTGGCGCGCGACGCCGCTGACATAGTCGAAGGTCTGGTCGAAGCGGGTCGCGGCAAGGTCGTCGAGCATGGCACGCGGCACCACGCGCACCGACTGGGGGATCTCGCGCAGCGGCGTGTCGGTGCGGGTCGCGCCCGAGGCCTCGGGCGGGTTGTATGATGCGGTGGCCGTACCGGTCACCGACACCGTCGGGAGCGTAATATCGGAGGCCTGCGCGGGTTCCGCCGCGTCGGCCAGGCCGGACACCGCCAGCATCAGCGCGGCCAGCGGCCGCCGCGCCGGCACCGGCCGGAATACCACGCGCAGGAAGGAAAGCGGCACCGGGTGCCGGGCACGGCTGGGCTGCGCAAGCAGCATAAGGAACACCCCGAAAAAAACGAGTCGCCGCGGCGGCCATCCGACTGGCAAACCGCGGCGACTCATTAATGATAATAAATTCTCACTAAGATTCTAGGCATGGAACGCATGACCCGTCAACGCGGCGCCGTGATCGACGCGCTGCGCGAAGCCGGCCGGCCGCTGAGCCCGGCCGAGATCCTGGCCGCAGCGCAGCGCCAGGTGCCGTCCCTGGGCCTGGCCACGGTCTATCGCAATCTCCGTGCCCTGCTCGACGATGCGCAGGTGCACGCGGTGGAATTGCCCGGCCAGGCGGACCGTTATGAATTGGCCGAGGAACCGGGCGCGGTGACGCATCGCCACTATTTCCAGTGCCTGACGTGCGACCGCGTGTTCCCGCTGGAGGGATGCCCCGGCCACCTGGAAGAGATCACGCCCCCCGGCTTCGTGGTGGAGCACCACGAACTGACGCTGCTGGGGCGCTGCCCGGATTGCGCCGGCAAGCCCGGCAAGCGGCGCCAGGCCGCGGCGCGCCAGCACTGAGTTGCGGCCTGCCCCCCCACTGCGGCCGCATGCGGCGCAACTGTACTGAGCCGCCCGCGCGCACCTGTATATGGCGCCCGCGCCGCGCTTGCCGCATGATGCGGCAGCATTCGCACCGGCCCCCACCTCGATACAGGACCCGACCTTGCAGCACGCCACCGCCCACCGCCACTCGACCCTGTTCGCCGTACTGGCCCTGACCGGCTCGATGGCCTCGCTGTGCATCGGCACCTCGTTTGCCAAGAGCCTGTTCTCGGCGTTGGGCGCGCAAGGCACCACGGCGCTGCGGGTCAGCTTTTCCGCGCTGATCCTGCTGTGCGTCTGGCGCCCGTGGCGCATGCCGCTGACGCGCGCCAACGCGCGCGCGATCGCGCTGTACGGCGCGGCGCTGGGCGCCACCAACCTGCTGTTCTACATGTCGCTGCGGACAATTCCGCTGGGGTTGGCGATCGCGATCGAGTTCACCGGGCCGCTGGCGGTGGCGGTGCTGTCGTCGCGGCGCGCGATCGATTTCCTGTGGATTGCCTTTGCCGTGACCGGCCTGCTGCTGTTGCTGCCGGTCGGCGCTGCCGCCGGCACGCTGGATCCGGTCGGCATCGGCTATGCGCTGGCCGCGGGCGTGGGCTGGGCGCTGTATATCGTGTTCGGGCAGATGGCGGGCAACGCCCACGGGGGGCAGGCGACCTCGCTGGGGCTGACCATGGCCGCACTGGTGGTGCTGCCGTTCGGCCTCGCGCACGCGGGCACCGCGATGTTCAGTCCGACGCTGCTGCTGTTCGGGCTGGCGGTCGGCATCCTGTCGAGCGCGATTCCGTATTCGCTCGAGATGGTCGCGCTCAAGCGCCTGCACCGGCGCACCTTCGGCATCCTGCTGAGCATGGAGCCGGCCATGGGCGCGCTCGCCGGGCTGGTGTTCCTGCATGAGCAGTTGAGCACGGTGCAGTGGCTGGCGATCGCCAGCATCATCACGGCCTCGGTCGGCTGCACCATGACCGCGCGCGGCAAGCGCGAAGCCGGCTGAGCTCTGGCGCGGCAGCTCAGCGCGCGCTGAACCAGTCCGCCGGCAGCCGTTGCACGCTGCGCGCCGGCTGGGCCAGCGCCAGCGAGACCTCATGCAGGAAGCTGTCCTGCGGATTGCGGCGGCTGGCAAAGCCCAGCCCTTGCAGGATCGCCAGCATGCGCCGGTTCTCGCTGAGTACGTCGCCGCGCAGGCCGTGCAGCCCGGCTGCACGCGCCAGCTCGCACAGCCTGGCGATCAGGCGCCGGCCCAGCCCCTGCCCCTGCCAGTCGTCGGCCACCACCACCGCGAACTCGGCAATCTGGCCGGACACGACATATTCGGCGCTGGCGACAATGGCCTGGCTGCCGTCTTCACCGCCAGCGACCACGACCAGCGCCACGCCACCGTCCCCGGGCGCGGCCAGGCCGGCGACGATTTCGTCCACCACGCGCCCCCCGGTCAGGAAGCGGAAGTAGCGGCTCTCCCGCGACAGCGCGTCCACCATCGCGCGCAGCGCCGCACCATCCTGAACCCGGGTGCGGCGCAGCGTCACCTGCGTGCCCCGTCCCGCCGTCCAGCTTTCTGTCACGCCGCCACGCGCCAAGCCCTGGAGATCCATGCTGCCACCCTCTGGATTCATAATCTGTAGCCAGAGTATAGGAGATAACCTGACTTTTGCAAATGAAGTCAGCATGCTATGCTTCACGGCATCATGACCACCACTGCGTCCGATCTCCGCCATTGTTCGATCGCCTCCACGCTGTCGTTGATCGGCGAGAAGTGGACGATCCTGATCCTGCGCGACGTTTTCCATGGCGTGACGCGCTTCGACGACTTCCTGCGCCGGCTGGAATGCTCGCCGGCGGTGCTGTCGGCGCGGCTCAAGACGCTGACCGACGCCGGGCTGCTGCGCAAGGTCGGCTACCGCGAGCCCGGCGAACGCGAACGCTTCGAGTACCGTCCCACCCGCGCCGCGGTCGAGCTGCTGCCGGTGCTGGTCGGCCTGATGCAATGGGGCGACTGCCACCTGGCGCCCGACGGCGGCCCGGTCGAAATCCGCTCGCGCGCGAACGGCAAGCTGGTGCGGGCGGCGCTGGTCGACGAGGACGGCGCCGAGGTGTCGCCGCGCGACATGCAGATCATCCCGGTGCAGAAGCCCGCCGGCGGCTGAACACCGTGGCCTTCCCTAGCGCTGATGCCGCACCGCACCAGCGCAGTCCACTGCACTGCACCATGAGCGTGCCGCACGCTCCCCGGCCGCCCCACCACGGCGCATCCACCCCGCTTGCGCCTCCGCCACCCGGCCTGTAGCTGCCATTGCCCGTCACATCCAGGCTGGCACACCCCTTGCGTAATCAGGTCCGGGCCCGTCAACGGCGACCGGCCCACCCCCACATACCCAGCCCCTATCCCATGTAGCGGCTGTCAGGACAACGGCGTCCCCTGAACCGGCTTCACGGCCGGTTTGCGGGACGCCATTTGTTTTTGGAGCAAGTGACGATGACCGGCAAAGCCACCCGCATCGAGCTGCTGAGCTTGAGCACTCCGCAGATGCGCGCCTTCCACCTGACCTGGATGGCGTTCTTCGTGTGTTTCTTCGCGTGGTTTGCCTGCGCGCCGCTGATGCCGGTGCTGAAGGGCGAGTTCGGCCTGAGCGCCGGCCAGATCGCCAACATCAATATCGCCGCGGTGGCGGTGACGATCCTGGTGCGCCTGGTGATCGGACCGATGTGCGACCGCTTTGGCCCGCGCAAGACCTATACCGGGCTGCTGGCGCTGGGCGCACTGCCGGTGCTGGGCGTGGCGCTGGCGCAGAACTACGAAACCTTCCTGGTGTTCCGAATGCTGATCGGCGCGGTCGGCGCGAGCTTCGTCATCACGCAGTACCACACCTCGGTGATGTTCGCGCCCAACGTGGTCGGCACCGCCAACGCGACCACGGCCGGCTGGGGCAATGCCGGCGGCGGCGCCGCGCAGGCGCTGATGCCGCTGGTGCTGGCCGCGGTGCTGATGATGGGCGCGGACCACGCCTTCGGCTGGCGCATCGCGCTGCTGGTGCCGGGCGTGCTGATGCTGGTGATGGCCGTCGTCTACTACCGCTTCACCCAGGACTGCCCGGAAGGCAATTACTCGGACCTGCGCGCCCAGGGGATCGAGATCAGCGGCAAGGATGGCGGCAAGGGTGGCGGTGGCTGGGCCAGCTTCCGCGCCGCCAGCGCCAACTACCGCGTGTGGCTGCTGTTCATCACCTACGGCGCCTGCTTCGGCGTGGAGATCTTCATCCACAACATCGCCGCGATGTACTACGTCGACCGCTTTGGCCTGAGCCTGAAAGCCGCCGGCATGGCCGCCGCGAGCTTCGGCCTGCTGGCGCTGTTTGCCCGCGCCCTGGGCGGCTGGCTGTCGGACAAGGCGGCGCGCCGCCGCGGCCTGGATGCGCGCGCCACGCTGCTGTTCGCGCTGATCCTGGGCGAAGGCCTGGGCCTGCTGTGGTTCGCGCAGGCCGGCAACGTGGCCATGGCGGTGGTGGCGATGCTGCTGTTCGGCCTGTTCACCCACATGGCCTGCGGCGCGACCTACGCGCTGGTGCCCTTCATCGACCGCAAGGCACTGGGCGGCGTGGCCGGGATCATCGGCGCGGGCGGCAACGTCGGCGCGGTGGCCGCGGGCTTCCTGCTCAAGGGCCTGGGCAACGTGCAGC
Organism: Cupriavidus alkaliphilus; assembly: GCF_900094595.1. GTDB lineage: Bacteria > Pseudomonadota > Gammaproteobacteria > Burkholderiales > Burkholderiaceae > Cupriavidus > Cupriavidus alkaliphilus. Next base: position 401,992 of record NZ_FMAD01000006.1, read on the forward strand.
AGACCCTGACGGTGCTGGGCGTGCTGGCCACCGTCGCCGCGGTCTGCGCCATCGCCATCCGCTTCAGCGCCGAGCACAAGGCGCGCGAGCAGGCGCTGTACGACAGCGCGCTGGCCAACTGAATTCCCTTTCGCCCCACCGCACCACAAGCACCACAAGCAGCAAAGACTGACTACCGGACAAGGAAAGCATCATGAAACTGATCATCGTCGGCCACGGCATGGTAGGTCACAAGTTCCTGGAATCGCTGGCGGACGCCGGTGCGGAAAACCTGGAAGTGACCGTGCTGTGCGAAGAACCGCGTCCCGCCTACGATCGCGTGCACCTGTCCGAGTTCTTCGCCGGCAAGTCGGCGGAAGACCTGTCGCTGGTGCCGGCGGGCTTCTTCGAGCAGCACGACAACATGCTGCTGCGCCTGAACGCGCGTGCCGTCGAGATCGACCGCGCCGCGCGCACGGTCAAGGTTTCCACCGGCGAGATCCTGTCCTATGACAAGCTGATCCTTGCCACCGGCTCCTACCCGTTCGTGCCGCCGGTGCCGGGCAAGGACCGCAAGGACTGCTTCGTCTATCGCACCATCGAAGACCTCGAGGCGATGCAGGAATGCGGCGCGCGCGCGCAGACCGGCGTGGTGGTCGGCGGCGGCCTGCTCGGCCTGGAATGCGCCAAGGCGCTGCGCGACATGGGCCTGCAGACGCACGTGGTGGAGTTCGCGCCGCGGCTGATGGCGGTGCAGGTCGACGAAGGCGGCGGCCGCATGCTGCGCCAGAAGATCGCCGGCCTGGGCGTGACCGCGCATACCGGCAAGAACACCGTCGAGATCGTCGACGGCGAGGACGGCACCCATCGCATGGTGTTCGCCGACGGCACGCATCTGGACACCGACATGATCGTGTTCTCGGCCGGCATCCGCCCGCGCGACGAACTGGCGCGCGCCTGCGGCCTGGAAGTCGGTGCGCGCGGCGGCATCGTGGTCGACAACAACTGCCGCACCTCCGACCCGGACATCTACGCGATCGGCGAATGCGCGCTGTGGGACGGCAAGATCTACGGCCTGGTGGCGCCCGGCTACGACATGGCCCGCGTGGCCGCGCGCCACTTGCGCGGCGAGGCGGCCGAGTTCAGCGGCGCCGACATGAGCACCAAGCTCAAGCTGATGGGCGTGGACGTGGCCAGCATCGGCGACCCGCACGGCACCGTGCCGGGCGCGCGCATCTACCAGTTCAGCGACGACCGCAAGGAGGTCTACAAGAAGCTGGTGGTGTCCGACTGCGGCAAGTACCTGCTGGGCGGCGTGCTGATCGGCGATGCCAGCGAATACGGCACCCTGCTGCAGATGATGCTGAACCGGATCGAGCTGCCGGAATCGCCCGAGTTCCTGATCCTGCCGGACAGCAGCGGCAAGGCCAAGCCCGCGCTGGGTGCCGACGCCCTGCCCGACACCGCGCAGATCTGCTCGTGCAACAACGTCTCCAAGAGTGAGATCTGCGCCGCCGTCTGCGACGGCTCGACCAGCATCGGCGCACTCAAGACCTGCACCAAGGCCGGCACCGCCTGCGGCGGCTGCGTGCCGCTGGTGACGCAGATCATGAAGGCCGAGATGAAGAAGCAAGGGATGGCGGTCAACAACCATCTCTGCGAGCACTTTCCGTACTCGCGCCAGGAGCTGTACCACCTGGTGCGCGTGGGCCAGCACAAGACCTTCGATGCGCTGCTGCATGCGCACGGCAACGGCCTTGGCTGCGATATCTGCAAGCCCACCGTGGGCAGCATCCTGGCCTCGTGCTGGAACGAGTTCGTGCTGAAGGAAGAGCACGCCAGCCTGCAGGACTCGAACGACTACTACCTGGCCAATATCCAGAAGGACGGCACCTATTCGGTGGTGCCGCGCATGCCGGGCGGCGAGGTCACGCCCGAAGGCCTGATCGCCGTTGGCCAGGTGGCGAAGAAGTACGGCCTCTACACCAAGATCACCGGCGGCCAGCGCGTGGACCTGTTTGGTGCGCGAGCCGAGGAACTGCCCTATATCTGGGAAGAGCTGATCGCCGCCGGCTTTGAATCGGGGCATGCCTACGGCAAGGCGCTGCGCACCGTGAAGTCATGCGTGGGCTCGACCTGGTGCCGCTATGGCGTGGGCGATTCGGTTGGCCTCGCGATCGAACTGGAGAACCGCTACAAGGGCCTGCGCGCACCGCACAAGATCAAGTTCGGCGTGTCCGGCTGCACCCGCGAATGCGCCGAGGCGCAGGGCAAGGACGTGGGCGTGATCGCCACCGACAAGGGCTGGAACCTGTACGTGTGCGGCAACGGCGGCATGAAGCCGCGCCATGCCGAACTGCTGGCGAGCGACCTCGACCACGACACGCTGGTGCGCTACATCGACCGCTTCCTGATGTTCTACGTACGCACCGCCGACCGCCTGCAGCGCACCAGCGTCTGGCGCGACAACCTCGAAGGCGGCCTGGACTACCTGAAGGCCGTGGTGCTCGACGACAAGCTGGGCCTCGCCGCCGAGCTGGAAGCCGAGATGCAGCACGTGGTCGACACCTATGAGGACGAGTGGAAGAAGGCCGTGACCGACCCCGAGACGCGCAAGCGCTTCCGCCATTTCGTCAACAGCGACCGCCGCGACGACAACCTGGTGTTTATCGAGGAGCGCGGCCAGATTCGCCCGGCCACGCCGGAGGAACGGAACTTGCAACGTTCCCGGCTGAGCCACATCCCCGTGGTGTCCATGCCCGCGAAAGCCGCCTGACCGTGCCCGCAAACAAGGAGAACGTGATGAGCCATCCCCACCATGCCGAAACCTGGACCGCCGTCTGCACCGTACGCGATATCGTTCCCAACACTGGTGTGTGCGCGCTGGTAGACGAACGGCAGGTCGCCGTATTCCGCATCGGCCGCGGCGACGAGGTCTACGCCATCGACAACTTCGATCCCAACGCGCAGGCCGCGGTGCTGTCGCGCGGGCTGGTCGGCAACCTGGGCGAGCGCCTGGTGGTGGCCTCGCCGATCTACAAGCACCACTTCGACCTGCGCACCGGCGAATGCCTGGAGGCGCCCGAGCAATCGGTCAACGCCTACGCCGCGCGCGTCTACGACGGCAAGGTGTGGATCGCCGCCGGCGCGGCCGTGCGCGAGGCCGAGGAAGAACTCGCCGCCTGAGCCCGCGCCGTCCAAAGTTGCCCTGATGTTGCCCCTGCCCAACCGCCCCGCCAACGGAGATGCCGGCATGACGCCTTCCGCCACCCCCCAAGCCCGGCCGCGCCTGGTCGTCGTCGGCAACGGCATGGCCGGCATGCGCACCGTCGAGGAACTAATGCGCCTGGCGCCGGACCTGTACGACATCACGGTGTTCGGCGCCGAGCCGCATGGCAACTACAACCGCATCCTGCTGTCGCCGGTGCTGGCCGGCGAGAAGACGGTGGCGGACATCATGCTGAACACGCGCGAGTGGTACGAAGAGAACGGCATCGAGCTGCTCGCCGGCGATCCCGTGGTATCGATCGACCGGCCGCGCCGCGTGGTGCGTTCCGCCGCGGGGCGCGAGGTGCGCTATGACCGCCTGCTGCTGGCCACCGGCTCGAAGCCGTTCATCATTCCGGTGCCGGGCCACCAGCTCGACGGCGTGATCGCGTTCCGCGACATCCAGGACGTCGAGACCATGCTGCAGGCCGCGCGCAACCACCGCCACGCGGTGGTGATCGGCGGCGGCCTGCTGGGGCTGGAGGCCGCCAATGGCTTGCTGCGCCAGGGCATGGACGTGACCGTGGTGCACCTGGCCGACTGCCTGATGGAGCGCCAGCTCGACAAGGCTGCCGCCACGCTGCTCAAGGGCGCGCTGGAACGCAAGGGGCTGCGCTTCCTGCTGAGCGCGCAGACCGCGGAGATTCTCGGCAGCGAACGCGTCACCGGGGTGCGCTTCAAGGACGGCAGCGAGATCCCCGCGGACCTGGTGGTGATGACCGCCGGCGTGCGCCCCAATATCGAACTGGCGGCCAGCGCCGGCCTGCACTGCGAGCGCGCCATCGTCGTCGACGACACGCTACAGACCTACGACCCGCGCATCTATGCCGTCGGCGAATGCGTGCAGCATCGCCAGGCCACCTTCGGGCTGGTCGCGCCGATCTGGGACCAGGCGCGCGTGTGTGCCGCGCATCTGGCCGGCGCCGGCCATCGCCGCTACGTGCAGCAGGCCACCGCCACCAAGCTGAAGGTGACCGGCGTGGACCTGTACTCGGCCGGCGACTTCATCGGCGGTGAAGGCAGCGAAGACCTGGTGCTGCGCGACGCGCGCCGCGGCGTCTACAAGCGCCTGGTGCTGCAGGACGGACGCCTGGTTGGTGCCGTGCTGTACGGCGACGTGCAGGACGGTGCCTGGTATTTCGAGCTGATCCAGCAACGCACACCGGTGGCGGCGCTGCGCCAGCGCCTGCTGTTCGGCAAGGCCCAGTGCGAAGCGCTGGCTGCCTAGCGTCACCCAAAGCCATATAACGCCCCCCGCACGGAGAACGCGTGAACCTGTCCGACATCCCGGTTGTATCCGCAACCCTGACCACTACCACCGCCACCACGTGCCCGTACTGCGGCGTCGGCTGCGGCGTGCGTGCCTCGGTACGCGCCGATGGCCAGGTCGAGATCGCGGGCGACGCGCAGCATCCGTCCAACCAGGGCCGGCTCTGCGTCAAGGGCTCGGCGCTGGGCGAAACGGTGGACCTGGAGGGACGCCTGCTCCATCCCAAGCTGCGCGATGCCGAGGGCCGCTTGCAGCAGGTGTCATGGGACCGCGCGCTCGACACCGTGGCGCAGGGCTTCACCGACATCATCCGCCGCCATGGTCCGGATTCGGTCGCGCTCTACGTCTCGGGCCAGTTGCTGACCGAGGACTACTACGTCGCGAACAAGCTGATGAAGGGCTTTATCGGCAGCGCCAATATCGATACTAACTCGCGCCTGTGCATGTCGTCGGCCGTCGCCGGCCACAAGCGCGCCTTCGGCGAAGACCTGGTGCCGGGCAACTACGAAGACCTGGAACTTGCCGACCTGGTGGTGCTGGTGGGCTCCAACACCGCGTGGTGCCATCCGATCCTGTTCCAGCGCCTGTCCCGGGCCAAGGAAGCCCGCCCGGAGATGAAGATCGTGGCGATCGACCCGCGCCGCACCGCCACCTGCGAACTGGCCGACCTGCACCTGGCGATCCGGCCGGGCACCGATGTGTGGCTGTTCAACGGGCTGCTGAGCTACCTGGCGCGTGAAGGCCACGCCAACGCCGCCTTCGTCGCCGCCAGCACCGCGGGACTGGATGAGGCCCTGCGGGCCGCCGACGCCGCCTGCGCCGATCCGGCTGCCGTGGCCCGCGCCTGCAAGCTGAACCTGCAGGACGTGCTGGACTTCTACGCATTGTTCGCACAGACCGGAAAGACCGTGACGGCCTTTTCGCAGGGCGTCAACCAGTCGTCCGCCGGGACCGACAAGGTCAACAGCATCATCAACTGCCATCTGCTCACCGGCCGTATCGGCCAGCCGGGCATGGGGCCGTTCTCGCTGACCGGCCAGCCCAACGCGATGGGCGGGCGCGAAGTCGGTGGCCTGGCCAACATGCTGGCCGCGCATATGGAACTGGCCAACCCGCTGCATCGCGACGTGGTGCAGGGCTTCTGGCAATCGCCGGCGATGGCCGACCGTCCTGGACTGAAGGCGGTAGAGCTGTTCGAGGCCATCGAAGCCGGCCGCGTCAAGGCGGTCTGGGTGATCGCCACCAACCCGGTGGTGAGCCTGCCCGATGCCGACCAGGTGCGCCGTGCGCTGGCCAGGTGCGAACTGGTGGTCAGCAGCGACATCATCGAGCGCACCGACACCAACGCCGCCGCGCATGTGCTGCTGCCCGCGCTGGGCTGGGGCGAGAAGGACGGCACCGTCACCAACTCGGAGCGGCGTATTTCGCGTCAGCGCGCCTTCCTGCCGGCGCCGGGCGAAGCGCGCGCCGACTGGGACATCCTGTGCGAGGTGGCACGCCGCATGGGCTTCAGCGGCTTCAGCTATGCCGGTCCGCACCAGATCTTCGACGAACACGCGCGACTGAGTGCCTGGCGCAAGGATGACGCGCCGCGCGCGTTCGATATCGGCGGGCTGGCCGGCCTCGACCCGGTGCGCTATGACGCGCTGGAGCCGGTGCAGTGGCCCGTGCCCGCGCAAGGCGCGCAGGATGCGCGGCGGTTGTTCGGCGATGGCCGCTACGCCCACGCCGACGGCCGCGCCCGCTTTGTCGCCACGCCACCGCGCGCGCCGGCCCACGCGCCCGACGACGACTTCCCGCTGATCCTCAACACCGGCCGCGTGCGCGACCAGTGGCACACCATGACGCGCACCGGCAAGTCGGCCAAGCTGGCCGACCATCTGCCCGAGCCCTTTGTCGACATGCACCCGCAGGACGCGCTGCTGTGCGGCGTGGGCGAAGGCAAGCTCGCGCGCGTCAGCACCCGCTGGGGCGCGATGGTCGCACGCGTGCGGCATGGCGGCGGCATTCCGCGCGGCAGCGTGTTCGTGCCGATCCACTGGAACGGACAATTCAGCTCCGACGCCCGCGTCGGCGCGCTGGTCAATCCGGTGGTCGATCCCGTTTCCGGCGAGCCCGAGTTCAAGCACACGCCGGTGCGGGTCGAGCCGTTCGGCGTGCACTGGCACGGCTTTATGCTGAGCCGCCGTGCGTTGCCGGCGGAAGCGCTGACCTACTGGACGCGCGTGCAGGGCCGTCAGTTCCAGCGTTACGAATTTGCCGGCCGCGACACGGTCGCCGACCGCACCGCCTGGGCCCGCGCGCTGCTCGGCGTGACCGATCCGGACGCCGACTGGCTGGAATACGAAGACCGCGCCGCGGGCGTGTACCACGCGGGCCATGTCGTCGACGACCGGCTCGAGGCCTGCGTCTATGTGTCGACGCGTCCCGAGCTGCCGTCGCGCGCCTGGCTCGCCGGACTGTTCGGTCGCGAGCGACTGGAAGACGCGGACCGCATCGGGCTGCTGCTCGGACAGCCGATGGAGAAAGGCGCCGATACCGGACCGACGGTGTGCTCGTGCTTCGGCGTCGGGCGCAACACCATCTGCGATGCCGTGCGCAAGCACGACCTGAAAACGCCCGCCGAGATCACGGCCTGCGTCAAGGCCGGCGGCAACTGCGGCTCGTGCGTGCCGGAGCTGAAAAAGCTGCTGGTGGAGGTGCGCGTAGCCGAAGCGGCCTGATCTTTCACCACGCATTAGGCATCCTTCACGAGAACCAGATTGCTGTTGCCACGGCTTGCCGCCATGCTAGCCGCGCAACCCTGACAAGCCGCCCCGGACCCACGGCGCGGCACCTATCTGGAGACAGCAATGAAGGATGCGAAGTATTGGCACGCCGGGCCGCGATGGCTGGCGGGCGTGCTGGTGACGGTTTCTGCCATGGCAGGCGTCTCGGGCGCGGCAGCGGCCGATGCCTATCCGGCCAAGCCGATCACCCTGGTCGTGCCCTACTCCGCCGGCGGCCCGACCGATGTTGTCGCGCGCACGCTGGCGCAGGCGATGTCGCAAGACCTTGGCCAGAGCATCGTGGTGGAAAACCGCACCGGTGCCGGCGGCACCGTGGCGGCCGCCTTCGTCGCCCGCGCCCAGGCCGACGGCTATACGCTGCTGATCCACCACAACGGCATGGCGACCGCGCCGGCGCTGTACAAAAAGCTGTCGTATGCGCCGCTGAAGGACTTCGAGTACGTCGGCCAGGTCGCGGATGTGCCGATGACGCTGATGGGCCGCAAGGACCTGCCGGCGAAGACGGTGCCGGAGCTGATCCGGTACGTGGCGCAGAACAAGGACAAGGTGTCGCTCGCCAATGCCGGCCTGGGCGCCGTGTCGCAGCTTTGCGGGCTGCTGTTCGAACAATCGGTGCACGTCAAGCTGAATGCCATTCCCTACCAGGGCGCGGGCCCCGCGCTGACCGCGCTGCTGGGCGGCCAGGTCGATTTGCTGTGCGACCAGACCACGGCCACCCTGCCCCATATCCAGGCCGATCGCGTGCGCCTGTTCGGCGTTACCACGCCGGCCCGGATCAAGGCGCTGCCGCAGGCCCCGACTCTGCAGGAAGGCGGGCTGAAAGGCTTTGACGTCAAGGTATGGCACGGCATCTACGCGCCCAAGGGCACGCCGCCGGCCGCCGTCGAACGCCTGACCAGGGCATTGCAGAAGGGGCTAAAGGATCCGGCCGTGATCAAGAAGCTGGACGGACTCGGCGCGGAAATCGTTCCGGTCGACAAGCAGACGCCTGATGGCCTGCGGACGCTGCTGAAGGCGGAAAGTGACAAGTGGCAGCCGCTGCTGAAGTCGATGAAGGCCGAGGCCGACTAAGCCCACGCTCCTTTCCCGGCTATACGTTAGAATCTTCCATCTTCCGGGCGGACTTCCCTGGTCCGCCCATCCCGCCTGACTGGTGCCCCCGCGCACCGCTTCTGTCTGCGCCCGACTCCGCGGCGCCGCTCAATTCCCCGATTTAGCTGGTTTTCGCCCTCGATGCCGTCGCGTTGCGTCGTCTCGACGCGCGCTTTGGCTGTCCGTCATCTTCACCCCGGAGTTTCCGCATGCCATCACCGTTCGTTCTGCCCGTCCTGGCCCTTGCCGTCTGCATGGTCGGGGCAGCAGAGTTCATGCTCGCACCGATGCTGGCCCCGCTCGCCTCGGCCTTCAACACGTCCCCGGCGCATGCCTCGGGACTGGTCTCGGCCTACGCCTTGTCCTACGCCGCGGCGGCGCCGCTGATGGGTTGGCTCTCGGATCGCGCAGGACGCCGCCGGGTGCTGCTCGCTGCCATGCTGCTGTTCGCTGTGGATAGCATTGCGCTGACGCTGGTGCCGACACTGCAGGCCGCCATGGCCCTGCGCATCCTGGGCGGCCTGGCCGCTGCCGCGACCATCCCGACCGTGTTCGCCCTGATCGCCGATCGGATTCCGCAGGCGAGCCAAGCCGGCGCCATGGGTGGCGTCATGCTTGGCATGACGGCGGGGATTGCGGCCGGGCCTGCCGTGGCCGGTTTGCTGGCGGAGGCCTGGGGGTGGCGCGCGCCGTTTCTGATGATCGCCGTCAGCTGCCTTGCGGCCTTCGCGGCAGGCTGGTATGTGATTCCGCGCGATATGCCACACGCCTGCACGACTGAGAAAGCGTCTTCCAACGAGAAGGCAAGCGGCGGCATCTTCCGGCTTCTGCTCGCAAAAGGCGCCTGGAATGGCAGCGCAGTAGCGGGCTATGTCTTTGCGGGAGAAGTGTTGCGGACGCGATATCAACTGGAGGTAGGAGCCGTCGGCATTGCCGTTTCCGTATTCGGTCTGGGGCTGGGAATCGGCAATATGCTCGCGGGCCATTTCAGCCGGCGTTACCAGCGCGAAGAGAACACCGTGGTTCTCGCTACCGTGGTTGTCGCCGCGTCCATGACATTGTTCCTGACGACTGCCGTCGGGCTGCCGCTGGCGCTGGGATGTCTGCTCACCTGGGGAGCTGCGCTGGGTATCGCGGCACCTGCCAGCACCGCCATGCTCGCGCAAAGCGCCGGTGCCAACAAAGGAAAAGTGCTGGCGGTGTCGGAAAGCGTCAATAACGTGGGGGTGCTGGCGCTATTACCGGTCGCTGCAAGCGCTTCGACCGCGTACGGTGTCACGCCAGCCGCGGCATTGCTCGGCGGAATCTGCCTGGCTGGTGCCATCGTGGGTGCCACGGTACGGCGCCGGCAGCTTTAGCAAGAAAAATGCGGGCGCTGTCGCGAGCAGCGCCCCAAAGACAAAACCCCTCGCAGCACACGCTGTCGAGGGGTTTTGCAGGATAAGAGCCTGGCGATGACCTACTTTCACACGGGAATCCGCACTATCATCGGCGCGGAGCTGTTTCACGGTCCTGTTCGGGATGGGAAGGGGTG
>NZ_FMAD01000015.1 GCF_900094595.1 Cupriavidus alkaliphilus
TCGAGTCGCCGCCGAGTTCGAAGAAGTTGTCGGCGCGACCGACGCGCGGCAGGCCAAGGACTTCGGACCAGATCGCGGCGAGCGCGGTTTCGGCGTCGCCCTCGGGCGCAACGAAGTCGTGCGCACTGTCGAAAGCCGGCGCGGGCAGCGCGCGGCGGTCGAGCTTGCCGTTGGGGGTCAGCGGCAGGGTGTCGAGCACGACGAACGCGGACGGCACCATGTAGTCGGGCAGTTCGGCGGCCAGCGCGGTGCGCAGCGTGGCACCATCGACCGGCGTCCCCGCAGCGGGCACCACATACGCCACCAGCCGCGCACCCGACGGTCCCTCGGCGGCGATCACCGCCGCATTGCCAACATCGGGCTGCGCCAGGATGCGCGCCTCGATCTCGCCCGGTTCGATGCGGAAGCCGCGGATCTTCAGTTGCTGGTCGATGCGCCCCAGGTATTCGAGCTGACCGTCAGGCAGCCAGCGCGCCAGGTCGCCGGTGCGGTAGAGCCGCGCGCCATCGCCGGCGAACGGATCCGGCACGAAGCGCTCGGCGGTAAGCCCTGGACGATTCAGGTAGCCGCGCGCCAGCCCGGCGCCCGCAATGTAGAGTTCACCGGCCACGCCGGGTGCGACCGGGTTCAGCCCCGGATCCAGCACCCGCACGCCCAGGTCCGGAATGCGTTCGCCGATCGGGCTGCGCGCGCGGCTGGACGGGTCCAGGTCGGCGCGCGTGATCGGGCGGTAGGTCACATGCACCGTGGTTTCGGTGATGCCATACATATTGACCAGCCGCGGCGAAGCATCGCCGAAGTGGTCGATCCAGGGCCGCAGCGCCTGCGGATCGAGCGCCTCGCCGCCGAAGATCACATGGCGCAACGCCAGCGGCGCGCCGTACAGCTCGGGCTGGGCCAGCAGCGCGCGGAAAGCCGACGGGGTCTGGTTCAGCACGGTGACGCGTTCGCGCTGCAGCAGCGCGATGAATTCCTGCGGCGCGCGGCTGACGTGGAACGGCACGATCACCAGTTGCCCGCCATGGCACAGCGCGCCAAAGATCTCCCAGACCGAGAAATCGAACGCATACGAATGGAACAGCGTCCAGACGTCCGCGGGGCCGAAGCCAAACCAGTGCTGCGTCGCCGCCAACAGGCGCGACAGGTTGCCGTGCTGCAGCTGGGCGCCCTTGGGCCGGCCGGTGGAGCCGGAGGTGTAGATCACGTAGGCGAGGTGCTCGGGACGGACCTCGACCGTGGGCGCATGGTCGGGCCAGCCGCCGCCGTCCTGTGCGTCGAGCACCAGCACCGGCAGCCCATCACGCTGCGGCAGCAATCCGCGCAGCGCGGGCTGGGTCAGCAAGGCGGCAATGCCGCTGTCCTCAAACAGGTAGGCCAGGCGCTCGGCGGGGTAGGCCGGGTCGAACGGCACGTAGGCGCCGCCGGCCTTCAGGATCGCCAGCAAGCCGACGACCATCTCCGGCGAACGCTCCATGGCAATGCCGACGCGCACTTCCGGGCGGACGCCGAGCGCGATCAGCCGGTGCGCCAGCCGGTTGGCGCGGCGCTCCAGTTCGCCGTAGGTCAGCGTGGTATCGCCATGGCGCAGGGCAATGGCGTGCGGCTGTTGTTCGGCATGACGCTGGATGCGGCGATGGGCGGGCTCGGCGGCAACGTGCCGCGCCGGCTGGCCGGCAGCGTGCTGGTGCGCCAGCGTGGCGGCGTCGTCGCCGCCGAGCAGGGGCGTGGCCGCCAGCGGCAGTTCGGGGTGGTGCAGCAGCCCGCCCAGCTGGGCCAGGTAGTGGCGCAGCATGCGCTGCGCCGTGGCGGCATCGAACAGCGCACAGTCGTACTCCAGGCTCAGGGCAAGGCTGTCGCCACGGTCCTCGGCGTCGAGGATCAGGTCGAACTTGGCGCCGGTCTGGCGCGCTTCCACGGCCTGCACCTGCAGCCCCGGCAGCGCCAGCGCGGCGGGTGCCGTTGCCGTGCGCAGGTTGAACATGACCTGGAACAGCGGGCTGCGGCCGGCGTCGCGCGGCACCTGCATGCCGTCGAGCAGCACTTCGAACGGCAGCTCGGCGTGGCTGAGCGCCCCCAGCGCGTCAGCGCGCAGCTGCTCGCACAGCGCGCGGCCGGTGCTGCCGGGTGCGGTGCGCGAGCGGTAGACATGGGTGTTGGCAAAGAATCCGACCACATCGTCCAGGCCGTCGCCGTCCCGCCCCGCGTGGGGCACGCCGACCGCGAAATCGTCCTGCCCGGCATAGCGGCTGAGCAGCGCCTGCCACGCGGCGAGCAGCGCCACGAACGGCGTGCAGCGCTGCGATGCGCAGAAGCGGCGCAATGCGCCGAGCCGTGGCAGGTCCAGCGCCGCATCGATGCGCCGGGCAACGCGCGTGGCCGCGTTACCGTAAGGGCGGTCGGTGGGCAACTGCAGGGCCGGCACGTGATTGCCCAGCTGGCGCTGCCACCATGCGCGCTGCGCGTCCAGGTCGCCGCTGGCCAGGCGCTCGCGCTGGCGGCTGGCATGGACGGCGAAGGTCGTGGCAGGCGCCGGCAGCGCGATCTCGCCGTCGTCCGCGAGCGCCTGCGCATAGGCCGTGCCCAGGTCGCGCGCGATCACCGCGTTGGAAACCGCATCGGAAACGATATGGTGCAGCGACAGCAGCAGCACGTGGTCGTCGTGGCCACGCGTGAGCAGCGTGGCGCGCAGCAGCGGCGCGTGCCCGAGGTCGAACGGCCGCGCGGCCTCGGCGTCGAGGCACGCCTGCAGCGCATCCGGTCCGGCGGGGAGCGTTGCTTCGGCCAGCGCAAAGGACGGTGCGGACTCGACCACCTGCCGGGGCAGGCTGCCGGGCGCGGCGTCGTCCGCGACGAAACGGGTGCGCAGCGCGGGATGGCGGGCGATCACGGCGCGCAGCGCGGCCTGCAGCGCACGGCGCTCGAGCGCGCCGCGCAGCACGAAGGCGCGGGTCTGGTTGTAGGCCGTGCTGCCGGGCTCGTATTGCAGCAGGAACCAGAGGCGCTGCTGCGAGAAGGACAGCGGCGCCGCGGCGGGGGCGGGGCTGGCCGGCGTGGCCGCCGGCTCCGCGTCCTGCTCCAGCAGCAGCGCCAGCAGCGCTGCCTGCCGGGCAGGGGTCGGGGATTGCGTCATGGATGCGTTCCAGGGAAAAGACGTTATGCGGTGGCGCTGGCCGTGGCGGAGGCCCGCAGCGCTGCGCGCGCTTCGGGCGACATGGCCGCCAGCTGGCGCTGCAGGCCGGCCAGTGTTTCCAGGCCGTCGGAGTCGGGGCTGGCGCGTCGCAGCGCCCCCGCCAGCGCGGCCGCGTCGGGCGCGTCGAAGACCATGGCCGGGGCGATTTCCAGCTTCAGCAGCTTGCGGATGCGTGCCACCAGCTTGATCACCAGCAGCGAATGGCCCCCGGCCTCGAACAGGTCCTGGTCAACCGCCAGGCCGGGCGCACCGAGCAGGTCGCGCAGATGGTCCAGCAGCAGCGCTTCCAGTTCGCTTGCCGGTTCGCGCGCGGAGGCGGCAGGCGCCGGGCTTGCCGCTGCTGCCTGCGCCAGCGCGCGGCGGTCCACCTTGCCGTTCGGCAGCCGGGGCAGCGTCGGCACGGCGAACCACAGTGCGGGGACCATCGCTTCGGGCAGGCGCTCGGCCAGCGCGTGGCGCAGGGCATTGCGCAGGGCGGCGGCGTCCGTGGCCGTGGCATCGTCGGGGACGATCCACGTGGCGAGCTGGGGCACGCCACCGGCCGGAGCGGCCAGCATGACCACCGCCTGCCGTACGCCGGGCAGCGCCGCCAGCGCCTGCTCAACCTCGCCGCATTCGATACGGAAGCCGCGCACCTTGACCTGATGGTCGGCGCGCCCGACCAGCTCGATGCCGCCGCGCGGCAGGTAGCGGGCAAGGTCGCCGCTGCGGTACAGGCGCTGGCCCGGACGTTCCGGGTGCGCGACGAAAGCCGTCCCGGACACATCGCCGCCCAGATAGCCTGCGCATAATTGCGCGCCGCCGAGATAGAGTTCGCCGGTTTCGCCCACGGCGGCCAGGTGGCCCGTGGCGGTGCGCACGTAGGCCTCGCAGTTGGCCAGCACCTGCGTCAGCGGCAGCGGCGCGTGCACTGCGCCCGCCGCGTCCGCCGCGCGGCCGGCATCGTGGACCAGGATGCCCACCGTGGTTTCGGTCGGCCCGTAGTGGTTGCACAGGCGGGCCTGCGGCATGCGCGCGCGCAGCCGCTGCAGCAGCGCCGCGGATGCGGCTTCGCCGCCCAGCACGATGGTGGCATGCGGCGGCAGCGGCAGCGGTGCGGTGTCGCCTTCGAGCAAGGCATCCAGGTGCGAGGGCACGATCTTCAGGCAATCGACATGCTCGCGCGCCAGGAAGGCGGTGAAGGCGGCGGCGTGCTGCATGTCGGCCTCGTCGGCGACGCACAGGCAGGCGCCATGCCACAGCGCGCCGAACAGGGTGGTGTTGCCCAGGTCGGCGGCGACGGTGGAGGTCAGCCCGAAACGCTGGCAGCGGTCGAGGCGCAGCGCTTGCCCGGAGGCCGCCGCGTAGTTCAGCAACTGGCCATGGTCAATGGCGACGCCCTTGGGCGTGCCGGTCGAGCCAGAGGTGTAGAGCACGTAGGCGGGCTGCGCGGCCTCCACCACCGGCAGCGCCTTGGCATTGCCCGCGTCGCTGTCCGCCGCCAGCAGCGCGGCGATCTCGGCATGCGGGAGCGGCCCGGCGCAAGGCGCATGGGCCGCGTCGGTCAGCACCAGCGTGGCACCGGCGTCGGCCAGGATCTGCGCGCGCCGCTGCGGCGGCCACGCCGGATCGAGCGGCAGGTACGGCGCACCGGCATGCATCACCGCCAGCAATGCCACCACCAGCTCGCCCGAGCGCGGCAGCAGCAGGCCGACCGGCCGGCCCGGGCGCAAGCCTAGAGCGGGCAGCTGCCGCGCCACTGCGTCCACGGCGCGAGCGAGACCGGCGTAGTCCAGCTGCAGGCCCGGGGCCGACAAGGCCGGCGCATGCGGGCGCTCGCTGGCCCAGTGGGCCAGCCGTTGCGGCAGCATCTGCGCGCCGACATGCAGCGCCGGCGCATGCATGGCGTCGGCGCGCGCGCGCTCGGCGGCGGTAGCCAGCGGCAATGCGCCGACGGCGGTGTCCGGAGTTGCGCGCAGCGTGTGCAACAGCGCGCGGTACTGGTCAAGCAGGCACGCCATCGCATCCGAGCCATGGACGCTGTCGGCATGGTGCAATACCAGCTGGCGCGGCATGCCATCTTCCAGGTGGACCTGCAACGCCAGCGCCAGGCCTGGCAGCAGCGCCCGCGGTGCGTCGGCGCGCCAATGCAGCTCGCCATGCCGCCATTGCAGGCTGGAAGGGCCGCTGCAGCAGAAGCCGACCTGCGCAGGCGCGCCCGCGCCGGCGTCCGCCGGGCAATGCTCGCGCCAGTCGAGGTGCTGCTGCAACTGCGCGCCGAAGGCGGCAAGCCAGTCGGCAAACGGCGCAGCCATGTCCGGCTGCACCGCGACCGGCAGCAGCGCTTCATAACGGCCCACCGCGCCGGCCAGTTCGTCGAAGTCATCGCGGCAGTCGTGCTGCCAGCCGGCGCAGAACGCCGCGGCCGGATCGAGACGCGCCAGCAGCAGCCACCACGCCGCCTGCAGCACGTGCGCCAGCGGCTGGCCCAGCGCGGCAGCCCATTCGGCCACCGCAACGGCTTCGGTCGCGGAAAGCCCGACACACCGCGCGGCCAGCGGTTCGCCTGCATGGCCTGGGCGTTGCCAGGGCAGCCTCGGTGCATCGAGGCCGGCCAGCCGTTCGCGCACGGCTTGCCAATAGCCCGCGCCGGCTTCGGTGTTGTCCTGCGCCAGCCCGTCGGTCCAGTCGAGGTAGTCCGCATAGGGCAGCGGCGCTTCGCCACTAAGGGCGGTTTCGTCGGCGTAGGCCTGGACCAGTTCGCGCAGCAGCGTCACCAGGCTGGTGCCGTCGGCCGCAAGCGGGTGGGCGGTCAGCGTCAGCTGTGCGCGGTTGTCGCCGAGCACCTGCAGTGCAGCCTGCAGGGCTGTTGCGGGCGTGCCCTGGTCCGGGCCCGCCGACGACCATGCCGGCGCTGCACCGGCGAAGTGCTGGCGCAAGCCGCGCAGGCCCTCGACCCGGCCGAACACCAGGCCAGTGGCTGGATGGCGTGCGGCGACCCGGCACAGCGCTTTGTGCAGGCGCTGGGGGTCCAGCAGCCCCTCGATGGTTGCCGACAGCGTAACCGGCGCGGCTGCGTGCGCTGACAGCGCGCGCTGTTCGCGCCCGAGCGCGCGGGCGTGCCGCGCGAAATCCTGGGTGTTGGCGTCCATCGGTTCAGCCCTCCAGCGCGGTGTCGGTCGCCACCGTGGCGTCCTGCGCGTCGGTGCGTGCCGCCAGCGGCGGCAGGTCCTTGCGCTCGAACATGTCGCCCATCGCCACCACGATCTTGCGCGGGCCCTGGTAGGGGTCGCGCGCATGGGCGGCCAGCATGTTGTCCAGCATCACCACGTCGCCCTGGCGCCAGGCAAAGCGCACGGCGCAGGCTTCATACAGCTCGCCGATCAGGGCCATGACGTCGTCACCGATCGGGCTGCCGTCGCCGAAGGTCACCTGGCGCGGCATCCGCTGCGGGCCGACGATGTCCAGCAGGTCGCGCCGCACCTCCGGGTCCAGGCAGGCGGTGTGGTGCAGCTGGACCTGGTTGAAGAAGCTGCGTTCGCCGGTGACCGGGTGCGCGATCACCGCCGGGCAGTGCTCGCGCGTCTGCAGTGTGTCGGCGTCCAGCCAGGAAAAGTCGGTGCCGGAGGCGCGCAGCCGCGCTTCGACCTCGTCGCTCGAATCGGTCTTGAAGAAGTCGCGCCAGCTCACGTCGAGCTTGTCGTTGAAGGTGCGCACATAGCGCAGCCCCTTGCGCTCGAAGCGTTCGGCCAGTTCGCGCGGCAGCCGGCGGTACATCTCGCGGCAATCGACGATGGGCGTGGCGCCGCCGACTGGCGACGGCAGCTCGCAGAAGAACCATTGCTTGCGCGGCCAGCGCGGCAGGTGCGCGCTTTCGTTGTGGAACAGGATCATTTCGCGCTCGGGGTACGGCGTGGAACGGTAGGTGTTGCGGCCGCCTTCCTTCTTCGGCAGGTCGCCGTAGGCGCCGTACAGGCCGGGCTCGATCGATTCGGCGAACTGCTCGAATTCCTGCGGCGTGCGCAGGCCGAAGCCGCGCAGCAGGATGCCGCCGTGGCGGCACAGCGTGGCCTCGATCTGCTCGCGGTGCGCCAGCGCCCATGCCACCGGATCGAGATCGGGCGAGGCGGGCTCCATCACGATCGGGAAGGTCTGGCCAGGTGCCAGGAACGAGGTCCGCACCAGCGGTGCGGCGGGCGCGGCAGGAGTTGCCTCGGCGGCGCGCCGGGGCAGGCTGGCGAGCTTGCCGAGTTTGTCGAGCTTGCTGGGACGAGGCGCGGTGGCAGTCATGGCGGGCAGTTCTGGAGCGGATTCGCAAAGGCCGGCCGGCACCTGGAAGCCGGCCAGTGGAGCGTCGGGGGCGGCCAGCGCCTGCGCCAGCACGGCACCGTAGGCATCGGCGAGGCGTTGCATGGCGGCGCGCGGGAACAGCGCGGTGGCATAGACCCATTCGGCGCGCAGGCCGTCCTCGCACGGTTCGAGAAACACGGCCAGGTCGAACTTGGCCGCGTGCACCGGCGTGGGCAGGCGCGCGGCGTGCAGGCCGTCGAAGCCGCGCGCCTGGCCGGGGGTGTTCTGCAGCACGAACAGCACCTGCACCAGCGGATGCCAGGCGCGCTCGCGCGGCACGCCGGCGGCTTCGACGATGCGCTCGAACGGCAGGGACTGGTGGTCGAACGCGGCCAGCGTGCGCGTGCGCACCTGCGCCAGCAGTTCGGCAAAGCGCAGCCCGCCGTGGCATTGCGCGCGCAGCGGCAGCACGTTGACGAAGAAGCCGACCAGTTCCTCCAGCTCGCGGCGCGGGCGGCCGGCCACATCGATGCCGACGAGCTGGTCTTCGGCGCCGCTGATC
This sequence comes from Cupriavidus alkaliphilus, assembly GCF_900094595.1. GTDB lineage: Bacteria > Pseudomonadota > Gammaproteobacteria > Burkholderiales > Burkholderiaceae > Cupriavidus > Cupriavidus alkaliphilus. The sequence continues at coordinate 8,022 of NZ_FMAD01000015.1, forward strand.
CGGTGCAGCAAGGCGTGGAAGGCGGCCAGCAGCACCATGTAGCGCGAGGCGCCATGGGCCTGCGCCAGCGCGTCGGCGTGCGCCAGCAGCGCGGCGGGCAGGGTGGTGCAGCATGCGGCACCGTCGCTCGATGCCACCGGCGGGCGCCGGTTGGGCGTGGGCAGGGTCGGCAGCTTCGGCGCGTCCCGCAGCGCGGTGCGCCAGTAGTCGGCCTCGGCCTGCCGTTGGCCGGTGTCGGCGCCGCGCTGGTGCGCCGCGTAGTCGGCGTACTGGATCGGCAGCGGCTCCCAGGCGACCCCGACGCCGGCCCGTGCCGCGTTGTAGGCGGCGGCAAGCGTATCGAGCAGGATGGCGACGGACCAGCCATCGCCAACGATATGGTGGAGCGTGAGCAGCAGCGCGTGGTCGTCGGCGGCCATCCGCACCAGGCGCGCGCGCAGCAATGGCGCCTGCGCCAGGTTGAACGGGTCGCGTGCCTGGCCTTCGGCCAGTTCCTGCAGCGCGGCATCGCGTTGGCCCGGGCTCAGCGCCGAAAGGTCGCTGAGGGGCAGGTCGAGCACCAGTTCGGCTTCGATGTGGGCGTACGGCGCGCCCTGCGCATCGGCGGGATAGCCGGTGCGCAGGATCTCGTGGCGCGCGACCAGCGCGTTCAGGGCGGCGTGCAGCGCCGCAGTGTCCAGTGTGCCGGTGAGGCGCAGGCCGCCGGCCATGTTATAGGTCCAGCGGTCGCCTTCGGCGGCGATGCGGTCGGTGAGCCAGAGGCGCTGCTGCGCCGGCGCCAGCGGCATTTGCGGCAGGCGTGGCACGGGGGCAAGCGGCGCTTCGGCGGCATCGCCTTGCAGCTGGTCGAGCGCGGCGGCGCAGGCTTGCAGCGTGGGATGCTCGAACAGCAGGCGCATCGGCACCGCGGCGCCATATTGCTCGCGCAGCCGCGCCACCAGCCGCGCCGCGCTCAGCGAGTTGCCGCCGCTGGCAAAGAAATGCGCATCGCGGCCGGCCGGCGCGGTGCCCAGCAATTGCTGCCACAGCGCGGCCAGCGCGAGTTCGGTTGCGCCGCGCGGGGCATCGGCTGGCGCGGAGGCCGGGTCGGCGGCAGCGGTGCCGCCGCGCGCAAAGCTGCCGTGCGCCCAGACCGCGCACGCGTCCAGGCTGTCGTCCAGCCAGCCGGCGCGGCACGCGCTGCGCTGCAGCTTGCCGCTGGTGGTCTTGGGCAGGCCGCCGGGATTGAGCAGCAGCGCGACCGCCAGCGGTTCGCCGCAGGCGTTGCCGACCGCCTGCGCCAGCGCCTGCACCAGGGCCACGTGGCCGACGCGCTTCTGCTCCGGACGGGAGATTTCCACGGCGATGCCGATGCCCTCGCCGTCGGGGCCTTCAGCCGCAAACGCTGCCACCCGACCGCGGCGCGCGGCGGGCACCTGCTCCTCGACCGCGCGCTCGATGTCCTGCGGATAGAGATTCTGGCCGCGCACGATGATCAGGTCCTTGCGGCGCCCGGCGATATAGAGCTGCCCGCCATGCCGCAGGCCGAGGTCGCCGGTGCGCAGCCAGCGGTCTGCGCCGGCATCGCCGCCATAGGCCGCGGCACTGGCTTCGGCATTGCGCCAGTAGCCGCCGCACAGGCTGGGCCCGGCGATCTCGATCTCGCCGATCTGACCGTCCGGCAGCGCTTGCCCGTCGGCACCGGCGATGCGGATGGCATGGCCCGCGCGCGGGAAGCCGCATCCGACCAGTTCCATGCCGTCCTGCGCCGGCTCCGCGTTGCCGCGCGCCAGCGCGGCCGCATCGAAGCGCGTGCTGACCATGCCGGCGCCGCGTTCGGAGCCCGTGGCGAACAGGGTGGCCTCGGCCAGGCCGTAGCACGGATACAGCGCCTGCTGGCGGAAGCCGGCCGCGGCAAAGCGCTCGACAAAGGCGCGCAGGGTGTCGGCCCGCACCGGCTCGGCGCCGGAGTAGGCCACCGCCCAGCTCGACAGGTCGAGCCCGGCCAGATGGCTGTCGCGCACGCGTTCGACGCACAGCCGGAAGGCAAAGTCCGGGCCGCCGGACAGCGTGCCGCGATGCTGGCTGATCGCCTGCAGCCAGCGCACCGGGCGCTCCAGGAAGAACTGCGGCGACATCAGCACCACCGGAATGCCGCTGTGGATGGGCTGCAGCAGCCCGCCGATCAGGCCCATGTCGTGATAGAGCGGCAGCCAGCTGACCATCACGTCGCCGGGCCCCACGCGCATGCCTTCGGCAATCGCCACCTCGTTCGCCATGACGTTGCCATGGCTGACCATGACGCCCTTCGGCGAGGCCGTGGAGCCCGAGGTGTACTGCAGGAAGGCCAGCGTCTCGGCACGGACGGGGTAGGGCTGCCAGGCTTGCGCCGCGGCGGGCAGCGTGGCATCGGCAGCTACCACCGCCGCGCCGGGCGCAATCTCGGCCAGCGACTCGGCGTGGTCGCGGGCCTGCGCGCCGGTGGTCAGCACCAGCGCCGGCTCGGCGTCGGCGGCAATCGCGCGCAGCCGCGCCACCTGCGCGGAGCGCACCGCGCCCGGCTCGAACGCGGGCACCGCGACCAGCCCGGCGTACAGGCAGGCGAAGAACGCGGTGACATAGTCGATGCCGCTGTCCATCAGCAAGAGCGCACGCGCGCCCGGCTCGGCCTGCGCGGCCAGGTGCGCCGCCAGCGCCCGCACGCGCGTGTCCAGCGCGGCGTAGCTGTAGCGGGTTTCGCCGGCGGCGTCGACGATGACCAGCGCCGTGTCGGCGCCGCGCTGCGCGGCCAGAAGGCTGAGATGGGCCACCAGCGTGGCCGGTAGATTCGGATCGGACTGCATGCTTGGATCGGCTCTTCGGGAAGACGGTTGGCGTTGGGTCCTGCGTGGCGGGGCGGGTCAGGCGGGCAATAGCGGGGCGGATGTCGCGGGCAGGGTTGACCCCGTGCCGGCGGCGGGCGCTGCGTCCAGGCAGGCAATGAGCCGGCCGACCACCTCGGCCTGGCTGTCGTGCAGGAAGAAGTGGCCGCCGGCGAACCAGTCGAGGGTGTGCCCGGCGCGGGTCTCGATGGCCCAGGCGTGGAGGTCGGCCGGTGCAATCGGGTCGTCAAGGCCGGCAAACACATGCACGGGCAAGGGCAGGGGCGGCACTGCGCCGCACCGGAAGCTTTCACACACGCGATAGTCGGCGTCGAGCACATCGAGCGTCAGGCGCAGCAGCTCGGCATCGGCAAACACCGCCTCCGGTGTGCCGCCGTGCTTGCGCAGGTCGGCGCTCAGCGCGGCGTCGCCGCGCAGTGCCGCCAGCCGGCCCGGATCGCGCCGGGTCGGGGCGGCGCAGCCGGACACCACCAGCCGCTGCGGCAGCGCGTGGCCGCGCTCGCGCAGCAGGTGGCAGAGGCGCCAGGCCAGCAGCCCGCCCATGCTGTGGCCGAACAGGACGTACGGACCGGCGCGGCGCTCGAGCTGCCGGCACAGCACGTCGGCCATGTCAGCCGCGAGCGCCTCGAAATCGCGCAGCAGCGGCTGGTCGAGCCGCGCACCGCGGCCCGGCGGCTCCAGCGGGACCAGCTCGACCTGCGCCGGCAGCAGGCGCCGCCAGCGCAGGTACGCCGTGGCGCTGGCTCCCGCGTAAGGCAGGCAGTACAGCTGCAGGGGCGCCATGGTCAGGCGCCCGCCTGCGCTTGCGCCTCCATGAAGCGGCGCAGGCTGAGCGGACGCATGTCCACCCAGATGCGCTCGATATAGTCCAGGCAGGCCTGCCGGTTGCCGCTGAACCCCGCCTCGCGCCACCCGCCGGGCACGGCCTTGTAGTCCGGCCAGATCGAATACTGTTCTTCGTGGTTGACGAGGACCAGGAAAGTGGCGTCGTCGCGGTCGAAACTCATGGCGGGCTCCCGTTCAGTGCAAAGTGTGTGGCGCCATCTGGCGCATCACCCTGTTGGACGAAGGCGGAACGGGAATATTTAGGCGGGAACGGGCCGGGGCGGCGGCCCGACGGGCATGGCCGGGTCCTGGCGGGAGAACCGGGCGGAAACCGGATGGTGTCGCGGCCTGCCGGCCAGGCCGCGACCGCGCTGGTCACGACGACGCCGTCATGCCCGCGCCTCGATGAACTCCTTGAAGCGCTTGAGGTCGCCCTCGACCTTGCGTTTGAGCACGCCGGCGGCATCTCCGACCGCCTCGACCACGCCCTCGGTTTCGTAATTCATGCGCACCGACACCCGGGTCGCACCCGCATCCAGCGGAGAAAAATTCACCTGGCCCGAGTTCTCCGCCCCCGCCACGCTGCGCCACGCGATGCACTGGTCGGCGACATTCTGCGTTATCTCGGCATCCCACTCCTTCTGCTTCCCGCCGACCTCGGCGCGCCAGTGCAGACGGCGGTCATCGAGCTGCCTCACCTCTTCGACACCCTCCATGAACCGCGGAAATTCCTCGAACCGGCACCATTGCTGATACGCGACCTGCACCGGCACCCGGACGTCGATCGACTCTTCGATGGTTGACATAGCACCTCCTTTTTTAAAAAGGCGGGCGAACCGGTGCAAATCTCGTTCCAGAGGCGTGGCGCGGCGCCGGCACCCGCCAGGGCGATGGGGGCACGAGCGGTGCAGAAATTACGCGCAGCACTGGCAGAACAGGCCGGGAATGCCGGACACTGGGGGAATCGCGGCGTGCGGATGCCGCCACACAGGGGTACCGGCGGGGATCAGGCGTCTTGCCGGTATCCGGGAAGAGGGCAGGGATGCCGCCCCGCTGCCCGACTCATTCCCCTTCCCCACCCGGCGACGCATGCCCTGGCGCACGCCGCAGCAACTGCGTGCGCCGGTCGGCGGCCAGCGACAGATAGCGCTCATAGTGGCGCAGGATGTCCGCGATGATCTCTTCCTGCCGCAGATACTGGATGTCGTAGCCTTCGCGGCCATCCTCGAAGAACGTCACCGGCGCATAGGCGTGCTGGCGCCGCGCCTCCGGCTCGGCCGCCTCGCGTACCAGGAACGAGGGCAGCGGCTGGCGCCGGCAATGCACGCCGTAGACGAAGTCGCGCATGTCGGCCACCGGGATGGTCAGTCGCGCGCCTGGGCCGCCCGGCTCGCCCGGCTCGGTATCGTCAGCGTGCAGCCGCACCGTGCTGGCGACGCCGCGCCGCTCCAGCTCGGCCGACACGTCGCGCATCGCCGGCACCACCGCGCCTTCGATAAACTGCCGCACATCGGTCTCGCTGGGCTGGTGGACGATCTGCGCCAGCCGGCGGCGCCAGTGCTGGCCGCTCCAGAAGCTGGTGGCCGGCGCCAGCTCCTGCGATGAATGCGCGAGATCCGCCTGCAGTCCCTGCCATAGTCCGTAGCACAGCGCCAGCATCACCAGCGCCACCGGCAGCGCCGCCACCAGGGTCATGGCCTGCAATGCCTTGAGGCCGCCGGCCACCATCAGGATGGCCGCGGTCGCGCCCAGGACCGCGGCCCAGAACAGGCGCTGCCATACCGGCGAGCCGCTCGCGCCCTGCGAGGCGATGGTGTCGATGACAAAGGCGCCGGAATCCGCCGAGGTCACGAAGAACACCGCGATCAGCACGATCGCCAGCCATGACAGCACCGTGCTGAACGGGAAATAGCCGAAGAAGCGGAACAGCAGCGCGTCGACATTGCCGGCCGCCTGACCCAGCGCGCCCGCGGCGGCATGCATGTCGAGCCAGATCGCGGTATTGCCGAAGGCCGTCATCCACACCAGGTTGAACGCGGTCGGCACCAGCAGCACACCGATCACGAACTGGCGGATCGTCCGTCCGCGCGAAATGCGCGCGATAAACATGCCGACGAACGGCGACCACGAGATCCACCAGGCCCAGTACAGGATGGTCCAGTCGCCGAACCAGCCGGCATCGCGCGTGGGGGCATAGGCATAGGTCCGCAGCGACAGGCCCACCACGCTGGACAGGTAGTTGCCGATATTGTCGCTGAGCGCGCGCAACAGCGTCACGGTCGGCCCCTCGACAATGATGAAGGCCAGCAGCACGAAGGCGAGCGTAAGGTTCAGCTCGGACAGGCGCCGCACGCCCTTGTCGAGTCCCGTTGCCGCGGAGATGCCGGCCAGCGCCACCACGGCGGCCACCAGCCCGACGCGGAAACCCGCGCCGCCGGTATCCCAGCCGACCACCTGCTCCAGCCCCGCGCCCAGCTGCAGCACGCCGTAGCCCAGCGTGGTGGCAATGCCGGCGATGGTGCCGACCAGCGCAAAGGCATCGACGGCATGGCCGGCAACGCCGTTGATGCGCTGATGCAGCACCGGATACAGCCCGGAGCGCATGGTCAGCGGCAGGTTATAGCGAAAGCCGAAGTACGCCAGCACCAGCCCCATCACGCCATACACCGCCCAGGCATGGAAGCCCCAGTGGAAGAACGTCATCAGCATGGCCTCGCGCGCGGCCCCGGGCGTGCCGCCGGCGGCGGTCGGCGGCTTCAGGTAGTGCTGCATGGGCTCGCCCACGCCGAAGTACATCAGCCCGATGCCCATGCCGGCGGCGAAAAGCATGGCGGTCCACGAGACAAAACTGAACTCGGGCCGGGCATCGTCGGGCCCCAGCCGGATGTCGCCGAATCGGCTGCCCGCGACCAGCACCAGGAACAGCAGGAAGATGGTGACGGTGAGGGTGTAGAACCAGTCGAAATGGCTCGTGACCCAGGCCTGTGCTTCGGAGAACATGGCATCGGCCTGGCGCGGGTACGCGGCGCAGAACCCCAGCAGCAGGCCCACCGCCAGCAATGCCGGCACGACCACCTGGGGCTTGAGCGTGGTGCGCGGGCGCGCGGGGGCCGGGCCGGAGGTGCCAGGCGCGGCGGCGTGCGGGTCGTTCATGCAAGCTCCTGTCGCGTTGTGCCAGCTTGCATGATGCCAGAGGGATGGGTATTAACGGGGCGACGAGATTGCCGCCACTGATGGTTCGCTCCCCTCCGCCGCGTGCGGCAAAGGGAGAACCCCGGGCGGCGGGTAGCGCATAGCGGCTGTCGCCGTGTGCGGCCCGGTCGGAGATTTAGCTTGGGCGCTCACGCCGGTACCCCGCCACCAGTTGCTTCATCGCGCGGAAGGCGGTGGCGCGATCGTCCCCCAGCAGGAAGGCGTGCACGCCTTGCTCGCGCCATTGCTCGCATTGTCCGGCCGCGCGCGGAATGGCGCAGAAGGGCACCCCGCGGGCCTGGCAGGCCTGCGCGATGCGGCGGATCGCAGCCTGCACGGATGGATGCTGCGCGTCGGCGGGAACGCCCAGGCTTTGCGACAGGTCGATCGCGCCCTCCAGCACCATGTCGATGCCCGGCACCGCCACGATCTCGTCGATGGCGTCGACGCCGGCGCGGTCCTCAATCATCGCCACCACCATCAGCTCGCGATTGGCCCGCTCCATGTACTCGGGCAGTGCCAGCGTACCGAAGCCAGTGGTCCGGCCGCCGGCGATGCCGCGCTTGCCGAGCGGGTGGTAGCGCGCGCTGTGGACCGCCAGTTCGGCGGTCGCGCGGCTGCATACGTGCGGCACCACGATGCCCTGCGCGCCGGCATCCAGCACCCGCAGGATGATGTCCGGCGCTGCCCATGGCACCCGGACCAGTGCCGTGGTGCCGGCGCATTCCGCGGCGCGGATCATGTTCTCCAGCGTCTGCGGGTTCACGCCGACATGCTCGAGGTCCAGGATCACGAAATCGAAGCCGGCGTAGCCGATCATCTCTGTCATCAGCGGCAACGGCAGCGAGTTGATCAGACCGAACACATCGCGCCCGTCCGCGAGCGCGGCCTTGAGACGGTTAGGCTGCAGCATGGGCATCCTCCACCGGCAGGTAGCAGTGCCGCGGGTGCGGGTGGCGCAGGAAGTCGTGGTGCGAGATATGCCAGGCATAGGCGCCGGCATACGGAAACACCACCAGGTCGCCGGCGCGCACGCTGTCGACGTACGCGTCGTGCGCGAGGATGTCCTTGGGCGTGCACAGCTGACCGACCACGCTGACGCGCGCCTCGCGCACGCCGGGGCGGGCGAACGGATAGCGCCAGGACGCCACCGGCAGCACCCGGAACGGGTGGCTGTGCCCCTGCGCATAGGGCGTGCGGAAGTGGTGCGTACCGCCGCTGGCCACGGCGAAGGCACGGTCGAAGGCGTGCTTGACGTCGATCACCTCCATGGCGTAGTAGCCGCAGAACGCGGTGATATAGCGTCCGCATTCGAAGCGCACGGTCAGCCCGTCGCGCTGCTCCGACAGCGCCGGCAGGCCTTCGGCAAAGCGGGCCCAGTCGAACTGCCGTTCGGGCTCGCGGTAATTGACGCCGATGCCGCCGCCGACGTTGACCTGGTCGAGCATGTCGAGCCCGTATTCTGCGCGCCAGCGCCTGACCTGCTGCAGGTAAGCATCGAGCAGGCGCAGGTGGGCGGCGGCGTCGAGCTGGTGGGACATCAGGTGGAAATGGAAGCCGCGCAGGCGGATTTCAGGGTGCGCGCGCAGCCATGCCAGGCATGCGGGCAGCTGGTCCCCGGCGATGCCGAACGGCGTGGGCTTGCCGCCCATCATCAGCGTGGTGGCCTGCAGCCCTTCGAGCGCCAGGTTGACGCGCAGCAGCACCGGGGCCGTGGTGCCGCGCTCTCGCGCGAGCCAGGCCAGGCGTTCCAGTTCATGCAGGCTTTCCACATGCAGCGCCTCGACCCCGAGTTCCAGCGCGCCGGCCAGTTCCGCATCGGTCTTGCCGGGGCCGCTGAAGATCAGCGGCACCTCGGCAAAGTGCTCGCGCACCCAGGCCAGCTCGCCGCCAGAGGAAATCTCGAAGCCATGCGCCAGCGGCGCCAGGGTCTGCAGGATCGGCAGGTCGGAGTTGGCCTTGATGGCGTAGAACAGCTCGAAGCCCGGCGGCAGGCTGCCCGCAATGGTGGCGGCGTGCGCCCGCAGCGCCTCGAGGTCGTAGACGTAGGCGCTGAGCGGGGCGCCAGCGTCGGCGAGCGCCCGGTGCAGGTGGTCGGCGACGTGCGACCAGCGCAGTACGGGGGCGGTCATTGCCATGCCGCCTCCATGCCGGCGAAGGGAATCGGGTTGGCGACGGGCACGTAGGTCGAGGCGCGGTCGGCGCGCTGGAAGAAGCGGTTGCTGAAATTGGTCTTGGCCGGGAACGGGCGGCCGGCCAGCAGGCCGTTGATGCGCCGCGCCGACGCCGCATTGCCGTGGCGATGCTGGTAGGTGTGCAGGTGATGGCGCACCACCGCCCACAGCCGCGCCGTCAGGGCCTGCCTGCCGGCACCGAGCTGTGCGATCACTTCGCACAGGTTGTTGACGAACACGCAATAGGCGACGCGGTTCCAGCCCTGCTCCTCGTCATACCATAGCGACGACCGGGCGCGTTCGCTGATGCCGGCCATGGACGAGGCGGGATGGCGCGCAGGCGTCAGCTTGACCCCCTCGAAGTCGCGCAGGAACAGCTGCGCCGGCATGTCCTGGCGCAGGCCCAGCACCACGTTCTGCAGGTGCGGCTCGAAGATGATGCCGTGCGCGAAGAAAAGGTGGAACACCGGGTAAACCAACTGTTCCACATAGGCGGAGAACCAGCGCTCGGTCATGGCATCGACCGTGGTCCTTTCCTGCGCGGCGAGCGCCGTGAGCAGGCGCTGCATGCGCGCATCGCCGTAATAGTGGTTGCCGAACAGCGAGCCGGCCAGCAGCGGCACGCAGTCGGGCGCGCGCAGCGTATCCACGCTCTGGCGCAGGATCAGGCCGAAGCCTTCGATGACCTGGCGGTTCTGCTCGATGTCGGCGTGCCCGAGATCGACCGACAGGAACGCCGGCTCTTCCATCAGCGCCAGGCCAGGGAACTCGCGCGCCAGTTCCGGCAGCAGCGGACGCAGCACGCGGTTGACGTGCATGGCGCTTTCCAGCTCATACCATGCGTTCTTGCGCACACAGTTGGTAATGCGGATATTCAGCGACAGCTTGTAGAAGTACGGATTGCCAGGCTGGTACAGGGTCCGGATCGACGAAGTGGGAAAGAAGTCCGCGCCCTGCGTGCCCAGGTCTTGCAGGCGTCCGCTTGCCAGCGCATCGCGCACGAGCGGATGCTCGCGCAAGTAGCCCGCCTGCCACGGATGGACCGGCACCGCGACGCGATCGGCGGCTACGGCCGGGGCATTCGCTGCGATCAGCTGGTCGCAGCTGGCGTCGAGCAACGACTGCTGCGCGATGTCATCGCGCGGCACCGCGAACCATGCCAGCGCAAAGCGCGTGCGCAACTCAGGCGAGTAGCGCAGCAGGTCCTCGTCGGAAAAGCCCTGGCGGCTTTTCGGCGTGGGATGGAAGGGGTGGCCAAAGGTCAGCGATTGTTCGGAATCGATATAGGCGTCGACCGGATCGGCCGGGATCGTCGCGGATACCGGCACCGACAGCACTTCGGTGCTGACGGCGACGCTGTTGCGGATCTGCTCCATCAGCTCGGTGTTGGGGGGCAGTTCATGCTGTTGCGCCATCTCGCGCAACAGCAGCGCGGCCAGCGCTTCCCAGTCGAGCAGCGCCCACGGCTTGTTCTCGGCCTTGTGGAAGACCGGCGACAGGTAGCGGTAGTTGCCGGTCAGCCAGGCACCGCCGACCACGGCCAGCAAGCGGTCGTGGATATGCGGCAGCTGCACTTGCAGCACCTGGGCCGGTTCGCGCTGCAGGGTCATGGCGATGGTCGCGGGCCAGTCGTTTTGCCCGGCCGGCGGGCCGACGCGCAACTGGCCGGCCGGGGCCGCGACCTCACGGCAGTAGCAGTTCAGCAGCGTTTCCTGGCAGCGCCGCGCGGCGGCCAGTCCGGCCAGTTCCGCCATGTCAGCCAAGGGGCGGCGCGTGCCGGCAGGTTCCATCTTGCTTTGCGTTTGCATTGTCTTGTGACCTCGTTCTCGGGAGGGATCAGAGCGGGCTCATCCGCTGTCGGGCGGTAAGAAGGTAGGCGACGGCCGGCACCAGCAACGCCGCGCCAAGCAGGTAGGGCGCACGCTGGCCGGCCAGGCTGACAGCGGCGCCGGCGCCAAGCCCGGCCGCGACGCCGCCCCATTTCGAACTGCTTTCGAACCAGCCGAAGGTGCGGCCGGCGTTGCCCGCGTGCACCACGCTGGCCACCAGCGCATGCAGCGCGATAAAGCCGACCGTCATGGCGATGCCCATCAGCACCCGCCAGGCCACCAGCGCGGGCAGCTCCAGCGGCGCGGCCTGGGCCAGCAGCGCGACCGCCAGCGTGCCGTAGGCGGTGGCAAGCAGCGTCAGCGATGGGGCCAGCCCCAGCCGCCGCGAAAGCAACGGTGCCGCCGCCAGGTACACCAGGTGCGGCAGGCCGAACAGCAGCCCGGCGGCGGCCGTGGAGAGGGCGGGCATGCGGTGCTGCAGGTCCGGGATGAAGTAGGGGAACGTCGCCACGGTGGCAAGCACGAACGCGAACTGCAGCACATAGATTTGCCGCGGCGTCGCCGGCGCCGCCACGCCGGCGCCGGTGGAGCGTGCCGCCGGCCGCTGCGCCGCGCCGGTGGCGTCGCCCGCCGGAAGCCAGGCGATCAGCGCCGCGGCGGCCAGCGGCAGCAGCGCCAGCCAGCGGTACAGTTCGATCGGCGATCCGGCCCCCATCCACAGGCCGAGGCAGGCCGGCGCCGCCACCAGCGCGGCGCGCGCCGACCATTGCATCGCCGTCAGGCTGCGGGTGAGGGTGGTGCCGCTGGCGACCGTGGCCAGGTAGGCGTTGGAGGCGGAGAACGTTCCGCCCAGCACGCCCTGCAGCACCAGCGCCGCCAGGAACGCAGACGAGCTGGTCGCGTAGCTGGCGAGCAGGAAGCTTGCCGCCAGCCCCAGTTGCGCGCGCATCAGCAGCGGCTTCTTGCCGAAGCGGTCCGCGAGCCGGCCCCACCATGGCGCCGAGATCGCCGCCAGCAGCGTTGGCACCACGTAGAACGCGCCCGCGAGCCACGGCACATCGTTGTGCAGCGAGCGCTGCAGGATCAGGGCGAAGAACGGCGGCATGCCCAGCGCCGCAAACGCGGCGATGAAATGGCACAGCATCACCACCGCGACCACCCGGCGCGTGCCGGCGCTCATGCGGCCTCCCTGAGGAAATTGGGGGCACGCTTGCCGTAGAACTTGTTGACGTCGGTCGCGCCGGTCTGGGCCTTTTCCGCCAGCGACGCGGCGGTCAGCAGGTACTTCAAATGCAGCCGTTCGTCGTCGAGCAGCACCTGGCGCGCGCAGGCGGTGTCTTCACCCGCGGCGGCCAGGTCGGCAAGGACGGCCTCCACGTGGCGCCGCACGCGCGCGTAGCCGGCGGCCGGGTCGGTGCCGCGACGCTGCGCCAGGCCTTCCACCAGCGCCGCGATGTTCAGTTGCAGCGTGATGGTGACGAACATCTGCGCCAGCGGCAACGCCGCGTCGACGCCGATGCGCTGGTCTTCCAGGCCGTCCAGGCGCGCCGCCAGTGCCGGCCAGCGGCGCGCGAGCATGGCGCGGTCGATGCGCGCGGCATCGTTGTCCTTGAGCATCAGGCGCAGGCCGTCGTCGCCGTAGACCAGCATCGAGTTCTGCTGGTTCGATTCCAGCGCCACGCCATAACGCAACCACAGCGTCAGGTGCAGCTGCAGGGTCAGCGCCAGGTAGGCGTCGAGCCAGGCCTCGAGATCGCCGCCGTGATAGCGGCCAGCGAGTTCCTCGGCCACGCACTGGCCACTGGCGGTTTCGGCCAGCAGGCCCGCCACCGGGACCACCGTCTTGTCCGCCAGTTGCGGCTCGGGATAGCGGCGCAGGATATAGCCCAGGAACGGGCGCTGGTCGACATGGGCGCCGTTGGCCTCGTCGGTCAGCAGCACCTGCCCGTGCAGGGCGGGTTCCTGCCGGACAATGTCGCCAAGCAGGGTCTGGATGCGATGGCCATCGCCGATGGTGCTGGGCTTGATGGTGCGGATGTTCTTGGCGCCCAGGGTGCGGATCGTCAGCGGCAGCTTGATATGCCAGGCGGGAGCGTCGAGCACGACCAGCGAGCGCACCGACAAGGTGGGCGACACGCGCAGGCAGGCGCGCGGTGCGCGGATGACCTGCCCGTCAAGCCCGGCATCGGCGAGGAAGCCATCGAGGTGATGCTGCCAGACGAAGGGATGCACCGGCACCAGCGCATGCGAACGGGCCAGCGCGGGATCCAGGCCGACCTCGGCGAACTCCGGCCAGCAGGGTGGCAGCGCGTCGCCGCTGGCATGATGGCACTCGCGCGGGACCGCAAGCCAGTTCAGCGCGAATGCCGGCTGGAACTCGGGCGCGTAGCGGGGCAGGTCGGTGGCGGCAAAGCCCAGCTTGGCGCGCGCGGTGGGGTAGTAGGGGTGGTCGAGAAAGCCCGCGACGCGATCGTAGTGCAGCATGCGCTGGTTCCAGGCGGGCAGCGCGTGGCCGCCAGCGCTGCCCGCCTGCGCGAACCAGCGTGCGCGCTCGGCCATCGAGACGGTGCGATGCTCCGCCGCGGCACGGCATTCGTCGAGGTAGGCGGTGAACAGGCGCGCATCTTCCCCGGGCAGGCCGTCCGCGAATGCGGCCAGGATGGCGTCGACCTCATGCAGCGCGGAGAACGCGCCGGCCGCCTCGCGCAGCACGGGCAGGCGAGTCAGGCGCCATTCCTGCATATAGCGCGTCGGGGTGACCGGGATCCACAGGGTGCCGGCGCCGAGGTGCGGGACGCGCAGCCACTGCTGGCTCGCATCGAAACCGCGGGCATCGGCGGCGGGTAGCGCTTCAGCGCCGCGGATTTCGCCCCGGCTGACGCAGGCGCGCACGTCTTCGCGCAGCAGGGTGTCGACCACGCGGACGCAGATATAGGCCGCATCGGCATGGGTCGCCGTGGCGGACTCGCTCGTCTGACCAGGCAGGCGGGCGGTCATTGTGCGATCTCCCAGGCCAGCTTGCTGCTGGCCAGTTCGACCGCCGCGGCAAGACCCGCGCTGTCGGGACCGCTGCCGCGCAGCACGCCCAGGTAATCCTTGTTGGAGTGGGTCAGCTGGATCGCGTCGCCGACCTTGCGCAGCGGCTGGTAGGTCAGGCGAACGCCTTCGCCTTCATGCTGGCTATGGGCGGGCGCGTGCCGCAGCGTGCCTTCCGCCTGCGCGGTGAAATAGCGGATCCACGCCGCCCGCCTCGGCACCTCGAGTGCTGGCAGCGCCTCGCCCAGGTGCAGGCGCAGGACCTGCTCGAACAGCGGGAACTGCAGGGTGTCGGACAGCAGGAACTCGCGGTAGTCGCCGATGCTGCGGTAGTTGATCTCGATCAGCCGCGGGCCCTTCGCGGTCAGCACGTATTCGGTATGGCAGGCGCCGAAGCCGATGCCGAAGCGGCGGATGGTGTCCAGCACCTCGGCTTCGACCGAGGCGGGCAGGCCGGTGCCCCATACCGCTTCCAGCTCGACGAAGTACGGCGGCGGCGACAGCGTCACGCGAAAACCGCCCAGCGCGCGCAGCTCCTTGCCATCGCCCAGCGTTTCGAGCGTATACAACGGGCCCTCCAGGTATTCCTCGAGCAGCAATACCTGGCCCGGGTGCCGCGCCCAGATCGCGCCGCAATGCCCGGCCAGCTCGGCGTGGCTGCGCGCCAGGCTGACCTGCTGGCTGGCGACGCCTTCGCGCGGCTTGACGATGCACGGCATCGGCACGTCGGCCAGCGCGGCCAGGCTGGCGCTGTCGCAAACGACCGCGTGCCAGAGCGTGTCGATGCCCGACTCTGCCAGGCGCCGCCGCATCTCTGCCTTGTTCTTGGCGGCGTAGGCGGTGCGCCAGTCCTTGCCTGGCAGGCCAAAATAAGCCGCGGCGATCGCCGTGGCGGCCTGCAGGTGATCGCTATTGGAAAACACGGCCGCGGGCTTGCCACCGCGGCGCGTGATGGCATCGATCACCGCCAGCGGGTTGAAGACATCGCACGGGACGATGTCATCCGGGTAGGCGGGCAGGCCGGTGCCGGCAAAGTGTGCGCGATGGGCATCGGCACAATCCGTCAACAAGACGACGGAGTGCCCGAGCGCGCGCGCCGCCGGCAGGAATCCCTCGTTGACGGCGGGGGTCGGTACGTGTGCGAGTACGAAAATCTCTTGCATGAGTCGGGCCTCAGGTGGAGTGCGGGGGAGCGCAATGTGCAACGCAGGGGGTACGCAGCAGCCGAATCATGCTAATGCGACTCATTCTCACGCTCAACGCAATCGAGGCCTGGAAGCGGCATTTGCCATGGCCCTTCGGGCCGTTTGTTCCGTACTCGGGTGCCATCCAAAGCACACCATCCGGGCCCGGTACATATGTCCGGTAGGAACTTTGTGCTAGCCAGGCCACTTGTGCGGGCGGTTTTGCCGCTACGGGTCTTGGCCTGTTATTGAGAATCAGTTACATTACGCGTCCGCCGTGATGCGCGTTTCCCGCAGCCGGCACTGTCATGGTTGGCCCGAGACCGAACGCCTATGCCCCCAAAGTTCTTGCTCATGCTTGCCGTCTTCCCGCTTTATCAGGCATGGGACCTGTACCAGCTTGTCAGCAGCGGGCCGTCGTTCCACTTTTACGCCGAAACCGCGGCGACGCTTGCGTTCCTGGTGATCCTCGGGATCGTGATCGGAGAGCGTCGGCGCGCCTTGCGCGCGTTCGAAACGCTCAAGCATTCGGCCGATGCCGCAGTGCGCGCGGCGGCCGAACGCGACGCGGCCGCACAGCGGTCCACGCGCGACTTCCTGCAGTCGATGCAGGAGCAGTTCGAGCGCTGGGGCCTGACCCCGGCCGAAAGGGACGTCGCATTACTGCTGGTCAAGGGCCTGTCGCTGGAAGAAATCGCCGGCGTGCGCGAGACCGGGGCCAAGACCGTGCGGCAGCACGCCGCCAACCTTTATGCCAAAGCCAAGGTCAGCGGACGGCATCAGTTGGCGGCATTCTTCTTCGAAGACCTGCTGGCGCCGCGTCCTGGTAGTGGAACATAGGTCGGCCAGCCCGGCGCGCGTCTTGACGCCGCCATCCCTTGGCTACACCGCGGCCAGCAAGTCGTCGGTATGCACCATGAGTTCACGGACCTGCCGCAACACCGCATACTGATTGAGCACGGCACGCCAGCCGGGCGCTTCCAGCAGGGCATGCCAGACCGGCTCGAGCGCGCGCGCGTCGACTGGCGTGCCCGCCATCAGGGCGGCGGCGAAGTCCAGCGTCGGCGTTGCCGACAGCAACTGCATCCGGGCGGCGGCGCTAAGCAAGCGTGGCGCCGGCTCGGGAGGCGCATCGCAGCAATAGAGCACCGTGCGGGCCAGCGCCGTGGCTGCCGAGGGCAGGGCGCACAGCGCAGCGCCTCGCAGCGGCACCGTGCCTTCGCGGGTCGCAAACGGATAGACGGCGTCCTTGTCCGCATGCGCGAGCAGGCGCAAGCCGCGCAGCAGCCGCGGAAAATCCGTGGTCGCAGCATCGACGGAGGCCTTGACCTCGACCAGCAGGCACACGTCCCAGGCCGGTGTGCCGCCCGCGGTGTCGCCGGTCGCCGCAACTTGCCTGAGCAGCACCACATCCCATTCGCTCTTGGCGTGCTGGTGCGCCGCCGGGATCGCTGCCGGTACGCGCATCGACGTCACCACGCGGTAGGGTGACGGTGCGCCCACCGCAGCGTTAAGCCGCTGCGCCAGCGCCTGGAGCGCCTGCGCGGCCAGCGCCTCGGCGGCTTCGCCACGCTGCCGTGCCGACAGCCCCTGCGCGACGGCGGAGGCGCTGCCCGAGCGCGGACCGTACCGCTCCCACAGCGTCCGGTATTCCACGACGAGCGCGTCCGACGCCAGCGCATCCAGGCGCCGCAGGCGTGCCAGAGCCGGATGTTCCAGCAGCTGGATCACGCCGCGCGCCGCCGGCGCTTCGCCCGCCGACGCAGGCGTCTGCGATATCTCCAGCAGGTGCTGCGCGGCATCGTGCAGTTCGTTCCAGGCGCCAGCGCCGGCGCATGCATGCAGCCGCGCCAGCGCCTCGCGTTGCGGGCCGGGGCCGAGGCGTTGCTGTTTGCCGGGATGGGCGAGCGCATTGACGGCGGCGTGGACGAGGCGGCGATCCTGGTCCGCACGCACGGACAGCGACGCGTACTCCCGCACCGGCGCGGCCCGATGCCGCAGCACCATGGCCTGGAACACCGGATCCCCACCATCCGCGCGCGTCGCTTCGCGCACCATGCGCGCCAGCGCGCCAGTGAAGCGGTCCTGGCACGCCACATCCGGCGTCTCGCCCCGCGCCAGCGCGGCGCGGGCCTGTTCGATCACGAGCGCGAGCGTCGTTGCCGGACTGGCATCGAGGGCGGGCTCGCAGGCACTGTCGAGCTCTGGCAGGCGATAGCGGCGCGGAACGTCGTTCAGCATCGCGTCGAGCAAGGGGTGTGGTGGCAGAGGGGGCTTGTCCATGTCGGGGGCGCATCGCGCAAATCAGGCGCGAGGGCGACGCTTGGCGAAACATTGTGCAAACCGTGCCAGGTGCCGGGCAGCGGGTCAACACGTGGAGGTCGAGTCCTTCCTGACGGTGCCCGGTGTGAAAGCACGCCGTGGCCGGATGTTGCGGTCCACTCTCTCGACAGGAAAGCCGTCCGTCACGGATGCCAGGTCGAAGGCCGCTCCATGCGTGCCACTGGCCACTGACTCCCGGCCATGGCGTAGGACAGGCGATTTGCCGCCTCCACCACCGTCTGGGCCAATTCGAGCAGACGTTCCTCTCCGAGGCGAGCGGTTGGACCCGATATGCACATCGAACCCAGCAAGCGCCAGTGCAGCCCAAAAATAGGCGCTGCGACGCTCGAGACTTCAGGCTCGCGCTCGCCCATGGACAGATGGAAGCCGCGTCGGCGGATCAGTTCGTACGGTTCTCCCGACGCCCCCGAAAAAGCCAGGATGACGCGCCCGGGCGCGCCGCAGTCCAGCGGCAGCGTCGCCCCGATCCGCACATGATGACGGATGGCTTGCGGGCCTTCGACGCGCAGCAGGCACGTCCGCTCCTGGCCTTCGCGCACGTAGAACGACGCGCTTTCCCCGGTCTTGATGGAAAGCTCGCGCAAGGTGGGTTCGACAACTTCTTGCACGTTGAACGTTGCCTGATAGCAGGCACCCAGCCAGCCTGCGGCCCGTCCTAGCCGCCAGGTCCCGTCCTCCTTCTGCACCAGGTAGTTGAACGTCGCCAGCGTCCGCGCAAGACGAAGCACCGTGGTCTTGTGGATGCCAGTGCGCCGGCTGATGTCCGCGAGGGACAACTCTGGGTCGGTCACGTCAAAGGCGCCCAGGACCTGCAGCGCCCTTTTCACTGCAATGACGCCGCCGGCACTTTCTTCGGAGTTTTGCGTTCCTTCCTGGTTCATGTGGCGAAACATGTTGCATGCTATGAAACGGCATTGTATGCCTTGAAACGATGGAGAACAATTGGCGCACACATAACACCACGGAGACGAGCGTGAATTCCCTGTGCCGTTTGATCGCCATTGCCTGTATGGCGACTGCCTCTCTGGCCTCTGCCGCGGCCCCATATCCCGGCAAGCCCATCCGCGTCGTGGTCCCGTTTCCCGCCGGGGGCGGCACCGACATCATTGCCCGGGAAATCACCAATCGTGTGGCGTTGTCTACGGGCTGGACCTTTGTCATCGAGAACAAGCCGGGTTCGGGCGGCAATCTCGGTATCGACGCGGTCGCAAAGGCGCCCCACGACGGTTACACCATCGGCATGGGACAGACCAGCAACCTGGCCATCAATCCCACGCTGTATCCCCGTTTGCCGTACGACCCCCTCAAGGACCTCGTGCCCATCGGCATGGTGGCAAGCGCGCCGCTGGTCCTGGCGACGTCGATGTCGTCGCCGTACAAATCCCTCGCTGACGTCATGACCGCCAGCCGCACCAAGCCCGGCGCCGTGAACTTCGCCTCGCCGGGGAACGGCACCGTCGCACACCTGGCCGGCGAGCAGTTTCAGCGGAATGCCGGCCTCAAGCTGACACACATTCCCTACAAAGGCGCCGCGCAGGCGGTGAATGACCTTATCGGAGGCCAGGTCGATCTGTATATGGCCTCTGTCCCGAGCCTGCTCGGCCATATCCGCAACGGCAAGCTACGGCCGCTCGCTGTGTCCTCCGCCGCCAGGGTTGGGGACCTGCCTCAGGTGCCCACGTTCGCCGAGTCCGGTGTCAAGGGCTTCGACGCCGCGACCTGGTTCGGTTTTGTCGCGCCCGCCGGCACACCAAAAGACATCGTGATTCGCCTGAACGCTGAGTTCAACAAGGCCTTGAAGCTGCCGGAACTCGCCAAAAAACTTAACGACCAGGGTGCCACCGTACTGTCGGGTACGCCGGAGCAATTCGGCGCACTGATCCGGCAGGACATCACGCGCTGGTCGGCGGTCATCAAGGCGTCTGGCACCACGCTGGACTGACACCGCCTCAATTCCCTCCCATCTTTCCGAGCCCCATCATGAGCTTGCCCAATATCGTCAAATCTTTCGAGCGTGTGCCCGCTGACATCGTCTCCCGCGCCGCCAAATTCCAGCCCGCCATCCTGGCAGACGTTGCCGGGCGTCGCGGCGCCTTGCACGGCCGCATCAAGGCGCTGCGGCCGGACATGAAACTGGCTGGGCCGGCCTTCACCGTGGAAGTCCGCCCGGGCGACAACCTGATGATCCATGCCGCGCTGGCACTGGCGCAGCCTGGAGATGTGCTGGTCATCGATGGGAAGGGCGATCAGACCTCCGCTCTGATGGGCGCCATCATGATGAATGCGGCGCGACAGCGTGGCCTGGCCGGCGTGGTGATGGACGGCGCCGTGCGCGACAGCCTCGAGATTGAAGAACTTGGCTTTCCGGTGTTCTCGGTCGGCACCAATCCGAATGGTCCCACCAAGGAAGTGGGCGGCCGCCTCGGCCATCCCGTTTCGGTAGGCGGCGTGACGATCAACCCAGGCGACTATATCTGCGGCGACGCTGACGGCCTCGTCGCGGTCGAGCGCGAGAAGATCGAGGCGCTGTTGCCGCTGGCCGCCCACAAGGAAGAGGCCGAAGCGCGGCGCATCGCGCAGATTCGAGAGGGCAATACCAACGCGCCGTGGCTGTTTGCTTCACTCGTCACTGCCGGCGTGATCAAAGAAGGTGAGGTGCTCTGATGTCCCGGCCGAGCATTCTCGTTACGGCCGCCGACCTGGCGCCCGAGGCAGTGGCGCTGCTGCATGACTATGAAGTGATCTTCGCCGGCAAGGCGCCCCAGCCGGATGAACTCATTGCATTGGCAAAGCAACACGATCCGGTGGGCATCATTGTTCGATACGGCAAGGTTGGCGAGCCAATCATGGATGCAGCCCCGGCGCTGAAGGTGATCTCCAAACACGGCAGCGGTATCGATGTGATCGACCAGAAGGCCGCCGCGGCGCGTGGCATCGCGGTCAAGGCGGCGGTGGGCGCCAATGCGGCGGCTGTCGCGGAGCACGCATGGGCCCTGATCCTGGCCTGCGCAAAATCTGTCCCGCAGCTGAACGATCGCATGCGGGCCGGCCATTGGGACAAGGCAACGCACAAGACCATCGAACTGTCAGGCCGCACCTTGGGCGTCGTCGGCCTCGGTGAGATCGGGCGGCGCGTCGTCGCCATCGGCCGGGCAATGGGCATGCGCGTGTTGGGCTTTGACCCGTTTGCCAGCACTGCCCCCGAGGGCGTCCAGTTGGTGGAACTGGCGCAACTGTTCCGCGAGTCGGATGTGGTGTCCCTGCATTGTCCGCTGACCGAGGAGAACCGGCGTCTGCTGAACCGAGACACGCTTGCGTCTTTCAAGGACGGTGCCATCCTGGTGAATACAGCGCGCGGCGGCCTCATCGACGAGCCCGCTCTCGTCGACGCCATGCGCAGCGGCAAGCTGTACGCGGCTGGCCTGGACAGCTTCGAGACCGAACCGCTGCCGTCGCCGCACCCGTTCCGCGACGTGCCGAATCTGATCCTGTCGCCGCACATTGGCGGCGTCAGTGATGCGGCCTACGTGAACATGGGCCTGGGCGCCGCCAGAAACGTCCTGGCCGTGCTGGAGGGAAGCAGCGTCGCCTGACGCCGCCCTCCTGATATGCGCGCCTTTGCTGTCCATAGGCGCGCTTCCGACTTGCCTTCCAAACAATCGCCGCGGCGAGCCTGCTGCCTCCACCCTGGGGCAGGGCAGTGCGCCGACCGCTGCGCAAGGAGACCGAAGTGAACCCTGTTCAATCCCTTGTTGCCGCCATGGTTGGCGCACTGGCCTTTGCGTTGTCAAGCCACTCTGCCGTTGCCGCCTACCCAGACAAACCGGTCCGCATCGTCGTGCCGAACCCTCCGGGCGGCGCGGTAGACGTCGTGACGCGCAAGATCGCGCAACAGTTGTCTGTCCAGCTGGGCCAGAGCTTCGTCGTCGAGAACAAGCCCGGTGCGTCCGGGACCATTGGCACCAGCATGGTCGTCAATGCGCCAGCCGACGGTTACACGCTGCTTGCGAACGACAATTCCTACACGACGCTCCCTTATGTCTTCAAGAAGCTGAGCTGGGACCACGCCTCAGCCCTGGTTCCGATCGCTCCCTTCGCCTTCTCACCGGTTGTGTTGGGGGTCAAGGCCGACTCCCGTTTCAAGGACCTGGCATCGCTCGTTGCTTACGCCAAGGCGAATCCCGGCAAGGTCACGTTCGGCACCGGCGGTCCCGGCAGCGCGCCGCACTTCGCCACGGAGGCGTTCCAGCAGGCAGCCGGCATCGAGTTGATGCATGTTCCATACAAGGGAGCGGGGGATGCCATTGTGGGCTTGCTGTCAGGCAGCGTCGATCTGTTGGTCCTGTCGACGCCAAGTGTGCTGTCCCAGGTAAAGGGAAAGCAGATGCGCCTGCTAGGCATCAGCGGCAAGGAGCGGGTTGCGGCGCTGCCTGAAGCGCCAACCTTCGCTGAAGCTGGTGTTCCCAACTTCAATCTCTTCAACTGGTCCGGACTCGCGGCGCCGAAAGGAACGCCAGCCGACGTGGTCCGGCGGCTCCAGCAAGCCGTCAGCAAGGCGTTGGAAGTGCCAGATGTCAGAGCCTTCCTCGACAACATGGGCTCCCGGCCCGGCAAGCTCGACAGCAATGGCTTTGCACAGCTGATTCAACGTGAGACGGCCCAGTGGGCATCGGTGGCACAGAAAGCCAACATCGAGAAGCAATAGCGAACGCAGGGCAGACCCGTCCAAACGAGGATCCATTCCATGTATCTCTTGCAACCGCCCGCTGTGCGGAACGCCGACGTGTTCACGACGATGCCGAATGCCTTGCGCCGCCGCGATGTGGACACGGACTGGTCGCGCGCCAACCGCGGTGGCGCGCGTATCGACGCCTTTCTCGAGGGGCCGGTCTGGGCAAATGGTTACCTGTGGGTGACCGACATCCCTTTCGGACGCATATTCCGGATCTCCACCGCGGGAGATTGGGAACTGGTCGCCGAGTATGACGGCGAGCCCAACGGCATGAAGCGACTGTCGGGCGACCAATTCCTGATTACCGACTACCGCAACGGGTTGATGGTGCTGGACGCATCGACGGGCACGGTGCGCCCCTGGCTTGAACGCCGGAACAGCGAGAGATTTCGCGGACTCAACGACCTGGTTTTCGACTCCCGCGGCAATCTGTACTTTACCGATCAGGGGCAGACCGGCATGCACGACCCCACCGGGCGGGTGTACCGGCTAGCAGCGGACGGGCGCCTGGATGTGCTGATAGCAAACGCGCCGAGTCCGAACGGACTGGTGCTGTCGTCCGACGAGAAGGTGCTCTTCGTCGCCATGACGCGGGGCAACTGCGTGTGGCGGGTTCCGCTACAGGGCGATGGCTCCGTCAGCAAGGTAGGCCAGTTCTTTACGAGCTACGGCCCAAGCGGGCCTGACGGCCTGGCCATGCGCGCGGACGGTCACCTTCTCGTTGCCAACCCGGGCCTGGGTTACGTCTGGGTGCTGAATCCGCGCGCCGAACCGGTCGAGGTCATTCGTGGCCCCGCCGGCGCCTCTCTGACCAACCTCTGTTTTGGCGGGGAGGAGGGCAGGACGCTGTTCATGACGGAATCCACCGGCAGCAGCGTATTGCGCGTCGACATGCCCGTGCCAGGCGCTCCGGTTCATGGGGGCGCGGCGGGGAAATACCATGCGTGAGCCGGACCCGTTGTTTGCCGATGCGTGTGACTGCCATATGCATGTCTATGACAGCCGCTATCCGGCAGCGCCGGGCGCGACGCTGCTCCCGCCCAACGCGACCCTATCGGCGTACCGTGCGGTCCAGCGGCGCCAGGGGACCACGCGCACCGTTGTGGTCACGCCGTCCACCTACGGACGCGACAACGCCTGCACGCTCGATGCCATCGCGCAACTGGGCAGGGATGCGCGTGGCGTTGCGGTAGTTGGACCAGATATTGGCGAAGCCGAGCTCGAGGCACTGCATCGCGCCGGCATTCGCGGGATTCGCTTCAACCTCACCATGCCCGGGCCACTCGATCTTGCTGCGCTACCCGGTCTTGCTGCCCGTATCGCTCCGCTGGGCTGGCACATTCAACTCAATATCCCCGCGGGATGGCTTACTGACATCGCGGCCACCCTCCGCGCGCTTCCCGTTGCCGTGGTCTTCGATCACTACGGGCATCTGCCATTCGGCCGGCCCGAAGGTGAGAAGGGGTATGCCGTGATCGCTGACCTCGTTCAGTCGGGCAGGGCATGGGTCAAGCTGTCCGCACCATATATCGAAACGGTTGAAGGGCCGCCCACGTACCGGGACGTGGCAGGGCTGGCGTCGCGGTACACGCGCCTGGCGCCCGATCGCATGGTGTGGGGATCCGACTGGCCGCATCCCACCGTTCAGGCGGCCGGCGGCGATCCCATCGACGACGCGAGCATGCTCGCACTCTTTCGGGAATGGTGCGGCAGCGATGCAGTGGTCCGAAAGGTGCTGGTGACCAACCCCGAAACGCTCTACGGCTTCGGCGACTGACAGACATTCCGCGTTCGCACTGTGGTTCTACGAGCCACGGGCAGTTCGCGCAACGAAAACATAGGGAGACTCCCATGCAACAACTTAGCCGCTTCCGTGGCCACGCCCGGCTGGCCCTGATCCTGGCGCTGACCGTCGCCACCGCCGGTGCGCCTTTGACCACGGCTGCGCAATCGGACTGGCCGAGCAAGCCCATCACTTACGTGGTCCCGTACCCACCGGGGGGCACCACGGATATCCTGGCGCGGCTTATCGCCCAGAAGCTGGGTCAAGCCTTGCACACAACGGTTGTCGTCGAAAACAAGCCGGGCGCTACCGGCGCCATAGGCTCCGCGTTCGTCGCCCGGGCTGCTCCGGATGGGTACACCATCCTCGGCGCATCCACCGCCTCCCACGCCATCAATCCTGCATTGAATCCCAGGCCGACCTACGACGCAGTCAAATCCTTCGCGCCGGTGGCCCTGGTTGGAACCATTCCGAGTGTTCTGGTCGTCGGGGCAAACAGCCCCTATCGGGACGTCCGTGGTCTGCTGGCGGCGGCAAAGCGTGAACCGGGAAGACTGAGCTACGGTTCGGGCGGTACCGGAACCATCCTTCAGATGTCAGCCGAATTGCTCAAGCAGCAGCAAGGCGTGCGCATGACTCACGTGCCTTACAAGGGCGACGTTCCCGCGATCCAGGACGTCATGGCCGGCCATGTCGATTTCATGTTTGCGCCTACCGCGCCCATTCTGCCCCTTGTCAAGGCCGGCAAGCTGCGGGCGCTTGCCGTCGCCACGAAGGCACGCGCCGCCAGTCTTCCGAACGTTCCGACCATGGCCGAGGCAGGTGTGGCCGGTTTCAAGGCCGAACAATGGCAGGGCATCTTCGCACCTGCGGGCACTCCGGCAGCTGTAGTGCAGAAACTGAACGCCGAAATCAACCGAGCGCTAAAAGATCCCGAGGTGCGGGCTCAACTCGATGGCCTGGGCATTAATCCAGCGAGTGGTTCGCCCCAGGCGCTCGCCGACTTCCAGAAAGAAGACATTGCGAAGTGGACGCGTGTCGGCAAGGCCGGCGGCATTGTACTGGAGTAGTGCGAAGAAGGCTTTCGTGCTCTCGCGTCCCGTGAACGAGTCCAATGCGCGCAAGAAGATGATGGAGACAACGATGCAACCCAAGACCTCGCACGTTATCAACTCCGAAAGCGCGAACTAGGCGGTGGTAATTCGCGAGAGTGGTGTCCGCCTGGACTAAAGGAGACTGACGTGTACATCGGATCGATCATGAGCGGGAACGGATGCCGCGGCAAAACGAATCCTCGTGCAGAACGCCGAGACGCTCTATGGCTTCGAGCCGCTTTAGCTCCAGGGGTTGATCCCCGCATGCCGGTGGCATAGCGGGGAGTGAGCTTGATGTACGGGCACTGGGGAGTGGGCGAGTTGCATCCCTCAGGTTCACGTTCAATTTGACATAACACTTATTATGCGAAGAAAGGATGTAGCGGCTAGGTTGTAATGTCTGGTTCTGGCTAAGTTCAAATGTCCGAGTTTGGCAGGCGCAAGCTTGACAGCTTCCACCTTGGGAGCCCGTCATGCCAGCAGGAGCCATTACCGCGACGATGCGGCAGATCGAACGGCTTAAGTTTGTTCAAGCGCTGGCCCGCTTGGCCGATCGACACATTGCAAATTTGCCGCCTGGAAATCCCGCATGCCTGGCAGGAAATGTCCGGCGCTCCTCGCGTGGAGTACTTGGCAGCGATGTAGCCGACAACGCCTATCCTCCCCGCGCGCGCCCCGCCTGCCGGGTGCTACCATTGCGCGGCATTCTGTACAGAAAGACAGATAGCCAGTCACCCGTCGCTGCGGCGACCGCGTGGTGCGATGCCATCAGATATTCCATGGAACTGCGTCAACTCCGCTATTTCGCCAAGGTGTGTGAGCTCGGCAGCTTCGGCAAGGCAGCGCTCGAACTGGGACTTGCGACCTCCGCACTCAGCCAGCAGGTCAGCAGGCTCGAACGCGAACTGTCCACGCGCCTGCTGCAGCGCCAATCCACAGGCGTGGTGCCAACCGATGCCGGACTGGCATTCCTGCGGCAGGCCCAGCTGACGCTGCGCCACGCCGACAATGCGGTACGGGCCGCGCAGCAGGCGCGGCTGTCCGGCCATGTCAGCATCGGCCTGGCGTCGACTACCGCCGCGGTGCTGGGCGTGCCCCTGCTGCGTGCAATGGCTACGCGTTATCCCGACGTACGGGTCCACGTGGTCGAGGCCCTGTCCGGGCATCTGAGCGAGATGCTCAACGCGCGCAGGCTGGATCTGGCCATCGTGTTCCGTACCGAGACCGCGCGCCGCTGGAGCGTGACGCCGCTCCTCGATGAAAAGCTCTATGTGCTCGGCGCCGCGGGCCTGCCGGGCCTGCCGGTCAGCCAGCGTGCCCGGCTCGCGCAACTGGGGGAGCTGCCGCTGATCCTGCCGAGCGTTACCCACGGTCTGCGCGCTCTGCTCGATGCGGCCTTTGCGCGGGTGCGCGTGACGCCGAACGTGGTGGTGGAGATCGACGGCCTGTCGATGCTGATGGACGCGGTGCGCGCGGGCTTTGGTGCCACCATCCAGCCGGGCGCAGCAACCGCGCGCCTCAATGATCCGACGCTGGTCCGCTCGCTGGTGGTCGACGCCCAGCTTGGACGGCACAACCTGCTGGCCAGCCTTTCCGATGATGAACTTTCGCCCGCGGCACTGGCCGCGCGGGTCGTGCTGGCCGACACCGCGCGCGGCCTGGTTCGCGACGGCGCGTGGTTCGGCGCGACGCTCCACAAGGATTGAGATCTGGACGACCGCGCCGCAATCAGCCGCCGTTCACACGCGCCGGCGCGATGGTCCGATGGCCGGCCTCAATCGACCGTAATCTTCCGCTCCCTGACGATCGCGCCCCACTTTGCGCTCTCCTTCTTCATGAAGGCAAGCAGTTCCGGCCGCGTGGTCGGCTGCGGTGTCAGGCCATGCTTGTTCAGCGCATCTTTCACCTGCGCATCGTTCAGCACCTTGACGACCTCCTGGTTCCAGCGATCGAGGATGGGCGCCGGCGTCGTGCCCGGGGCCACGAAGGCGTACCAGTTCAGCGCCTCGAAGCCGGGGTAGCCGGATTCGGCCACGGTGGGGACGTTCGGCAAGTACGCCGGCCGTACCGGACCGGTGGTGGCCAGCGGCACCAGCTTGCCGGCCTCGACTTGCGGCATCGCGGTCGGCGGGGCCGCAAAGTATGACGTCACGCGCTGGCCAAGCAGATCCTGGAGTGCTGGTGCACCACCCTTGTATGGAATGTGGACCATCTCGATACCGGCACGCTGGTTGAACAGTTCTCCCGCCAGATGGGAAGCAGAGCCAGCGCCGGTCGACGCATAGTCCACGGCGCCGGGCTTCTTCTTTGCCAGCGCGACCAACTCGGTCAGGTTGTTCACGCCGGCCCCCTTGTGCACCACCAGCATATTGGGGAAGTTCACGCCGCCCGATACCGGCGCCAGATCCTTGAACGGATCGTAGGGCAGCTTCATGAGATGTGGCGCGATGGTCAGCGGCCCGATCGAGCCGAACAGCAACATGCTGCCATCCGCGGGACCGCGGGCCACCAGTTGGTGGGCAATATTGCCGCCAGCGCCGCCACGGTTGTCGACGACTACCGGCTGGCCGAGGTTGTCCGCCAGCTTCTTGGCGATCAGCCGCGCGGCGGCATCGGCGGCGCCGCCGGCGGCGAAGCCCACCACCAGCGTAACCGGCTTGCCGCCGGCAATGGGCTGCGCTTGCGCAACACCCGATGACAGGGAAAAGCAGAGCGCGGCCAGCAAGGTTGCGCGCAGGGTCGGTCGACGGTCCATCGAATCGGTCTCCGTATTGTCGTTCTGGAAAGGGTTATTCTGGAAAAGCTTGGGGACTGGCCAGCTGCCGGGCAGCCGCTCAGTCCGCCCCGAGCCCGACCGGGTTCGGCCGGCGCTTCTCCACCGCATGGCGCAGCAGCGCGGCACTGCGGAACACGCCGTGGGCGAACTTGCCGTAAGGCATGGTGGCGAACAGCGCCATCACCGCGCCCAGGTGCAGGCACAAGAGGATGGCCATCGCCGGCGTGCCGCGGCCCAGCCACAGCGCCAGGCCGCTGGTGGCGGTAAGGAACAGCAAGGCGATGAAGCCGAGGTCCATTGGCCGCTGGCCGTGCGCCAGGTGCAGGCGGTGGCGTTGCAGGTTGAGCCAGCCGAGACCCGCGGTGCCGATCGCGAGACCGACACCACCGATGGCACCGAGCAGCTTGGGCAGGCTCGGCAGCTCATATGGCGCGTGCCAGCCGAAGGCATAGTGATAGACCGTCGCCACTGCAGTCGCGGCAAAGCACAGCAGGAAGCCATAGAACGTCAGGTGATGGAAACGCCGGCGTGACAGCGTGAAGGCGTCGTCGGCATTGTTGCAGCCGGCACCATGCCCGCCGTCGAGGTATTTCAGCCGCAGCACGGCGGCACCGGCTTCCGCCGCCGCCGGGGCGCTTACCGCGGCACCACTGGTCGCGGGGGTGATTTCGCGCCAGAACCTGCGTATCCCCATTGCCAGTGCAAGCACCACGAACCCGAACACCGGCGCAAACATCGACACCAGCAGGTTATGCGGGAACAGCGCATAGAAATTGCCAGTGGCCGGACCGGGCCACAAGGTGCCGTTGAGCGCCACGGCCAACAGCAGGAACAGCGTCAGGCCGAGTGCCAGGGCCAGCGACAAGGTGAGGCCATTGCGCCGGTACAGCGCGCCGAGCCTTGGCGGCCACGCATAGTCCTGGTAGGTCTGGCCACGGACCTCCGCCATCGCCACCGGGATGTTGACGGCAAACTCGTGCGGCGGCGCGTACTGGCAGGCATGCAGGCATGCCCCGCAGTTGTGGCACAAATTGGCCATATAGTGCACGTCGGCACGGCCAAACTCGAGCCGCCGCGTCATGGCGGGAAACACCGCGCAGAAGCCTTCGCAATAGCGGCAGGCATTGCAGATCTGCAGGATGCGCGCGACCTCGCCTTCTGCAGCCGTCAGCGGCAATACGGGATGGATCGGAATCACGCGTCGGTCAGTGCCACCCACGCCTTGCGCGTCGGCATGCGCCTGATCGACCAGTTCAGCTAGCGATGGCATCGGCCTGCTCCATGTCGAAATCGGGATGTCGGTAATCACAGGCACGCGCGGCGTTCACGCCGGCGATGCGGCCAAAGGCTGTGCCGATCGCCATGCCGACGCCCGCGGTATAGCCCTTGCCCAGCACGTTGCCGGCCATCATTTCGCCGGCGACGAACAGGTTCGGGCTAGGCCTGCCATCGAAATGGACCTGCGCCCGCTCGTTGACCCTGAGGCCGAGGTAAGTGAAGGTCACGCCGGGACGCAGCGCGTACCCGATATAGGGAGGCGTGTCGAGCGGCCGCGCCCAGTGCGTCTTGGCCGGTGCGATGCCATCGGTGGCGCAATCGTCCAGCACCGTGTGGTCGAAGGTACCGGGCCGGCAAGCAGCGTTGAAGGCTTCAACGGTCCGCACGAAGGTGGCTTCCGGCACCCCGAGCTTGCGCGCCAGTTCGTCCAGCGTATCGGCGGTCGTACCCGGGAACACCGGCGGCATGAAGCGGCCGATGGCCTTCTGGTCAATGATCGAGAAGCCGATCTGCCCTGGCTGCTGCGCGACCAGGCGTCCCCAGATCGCATATCGCTTGGGCCAGAAGTCCTCGCCCTCATCGTAGAAGCGCTCCCCGTCGCGGTTGACGACCACGCCGAGCGAGACACAGTCGATCCGCGTGCAGATGCCGCCGTCATAAAGCGGCGCGCGTGCGTCGATCGCCACCA
Source organism: Cupriavidus alkaliphilus (assembly GCF_900094595.1). Lineage (GTDB taxonomy): Bacteria > Pseudomonadota > Gammaproteobacteria > Burkholderiales > Burkholderiaceae > Cupriavidus > Cupriavidus alkaliphilus. Next base: position 37,817 of record NZ_FMAD01000015.1, read on the forward strand.
TATGTGCCTGGGTTGGATCGCCGATCGCATCGGCCCCCGCGTCGATCATATGGCGCAGCAGCACGCCCTGATTGAAGCGCGTGCCGCGGATCAGGAAGTTGTCCGACGGCCATTCGCCGCGTTCGTTCTGGCCCCAGGCTTCGCGCAGCCAGTCCCGGTTCGATTCGAAACCGCCGGCGGCCAGCACGCAGGTCCTGGCCTCGATGCGTTCGCCGGTAGCGGTCACGGCGGCGACGAAACGGTCGCCGTCGCGCTCGATGGCGGCAACCGGGGTGTCGTAGCGGATCTCGACACCGAGTGCCTCGGCGCTGCGGAAATAGGCGTTGACCAGCGCCTTGCCGCCGCCCATGAAGAAGGCATTGGTGCGCGCCACGTGCAGCGCCCCTGACAATGGCGGCTGGAAATGGACGCCGTGTCGGCGCATCCAGCCGCGGCATCGCGACGATGCACGGATCGTCATGCGCGCGAGTGGCTCGTTAGTGATGCCACCCGTCACCTTCAGCAGGTCCTGCCAGTATTCCTCTTCCGGGTAGGCATCGACCAGCACATCCTGTGGGGCCTTATGCATGCAGCGCAGGTTGCGGGTGTGCTGCGAATTGCCCCCGCGCCATTCGCGCGGCGAGCCTTCCAGCAGCAGCACCGAGGCACCCGCTTCGCGCGCCATCAACGCGGCGCACAGCGCGGCATTGCCGCCGCCGATCACCAGCACATCTTTCATGGGGAATCTCCTTGTGGGCTCGACTGTATGCAAGGCCCGACGGAGACGAAAGGTGACGGCGATTAAGACGTGTTAAGTTATTGTGAAGGGTCGGGGGTGGTGACCGGCGCCGCCGGACGACAGGGCAAGATCCACGAACTGGGGATCCCTACTCCTTCGCGTTCACGGCTGATGTCCCCATCCAGCCTGGGCAGATTTCCCCATGCCCGAGCCCCGAGGTCGGCGCTCTTCATCCGCCCGCTCAGCTGAGCGCCTGCGCCACCCCGGCCTGCGCATGGAGCGCCGTGGTATCGAACACCGGCAGCGCTACATCCCCCTGGCCGATCAGCAGCGTGATTTCCGTGCAGCCAAGGATCACGCCTTCGGCGCCTTGCGCCGCGAGACCGGCAATGATGCGCTGGTAGTCAGCCCGGGCGCCGTCGCGCACGATGCCGTGGCAGAGTTCTTCATAGATGATTGCATGAGCCTGTTCGCGCCCGGCCAGGTCCGGCACGACGACGTCGATCCCGTGCATGTCGCGCATCCGCCCGCGGTAGAAGTCCTGCTCCATGGTGAAGCGGGTGCCAAGCAGGCCTACGCGTCGGATACCGGCCGTGCGCAAGGCGTGCGCAGTCGGGTCGACGATATGGAGGAACGGGACGGTAAGCGCCGCTTCGATCGCCGGCGCCACCCGATGCATGGTGTTGGTACAGAGCAGCACGAAATCGGCGCCGCCGGCCTGGACCCGCCGCGCGGCTTGCTGCATCAACTGCGCAAGCTCGTCCCATTGACCGGCGTGCTGCAAGGTCTTGATCTCTTCGAAGCAGACGGTGGCCATCAGGCTGCGGGCGTTGTTGTGGCCACCCAGCCGTGCTTTCATTTCCTGGTTGATCAGTCGGTAGTATTCGGCCGAGGATTCCCAGCTCATGCCGCCGATCAGGCCGATGGTCTTCATGTTCCGCTTCTCCTTGCGCAAGGATCTCGTAATCTTGAAAAAGACTAGCAGCGCAGGGCGATGTCAGACATGAACAGTTTCGCTGAATTCGCCCTGACCAGTGCTGGCTCGAATCGCGATAAAGCGAGATTCATCGGCCCCGGCTCTCGCAAGGCAATGGATGCGGCTTGCGACATTGTAAAGGTGACGCACATCCTGGCTCCGCGCGCGCCCTTGCCACCGCGATGCCATCCCAATGCCAACAGCGGGGACGGCCGAAACCGTACCCCGCTGCCCTCTTCCCCCAAAAAAACTCAGGGCTTGACCGCGATCGCCCCGATCTCCACGGCGACATCGCGCGGCAGGCGCGCGACCTGCACCGTTGCCCGTGCCGGCGCGACGCCGGTGAAGTAGGTCCCGTAGACCTCGTTCATCTTGGCGAAGTCGTTCAGGTCCTTCATGTAGACGGTGGTGGAAACGACGTCGGCCATGGTCATGCCGTCGGCCGCCAGCACGGCCTTCAGGTTATCGAGCACCAGCCGGGTCTGGGCTTCGATGGGGGCATCCTTGAGCAGTTCGCCGGTCTTCGGATGGATCGGGATCTGGCCGGCAAGATACAGCACGTTGCCGGCGCGCACGGCCTGGGAGTATGGGCCGATGGCCTTGGGGGCATCGGCCGAGGCGACGGCGCGCAGCGTGCCGCCGTGCTGGGCGCAGGCCGAGAGCGATGCCACGCCGCACAGCGCCGCGGCCATCAGAGCAATAGATCGTTTCATGGGCTTGACTCTTGTCGTGTTGAAACGGGACCGGTTACGCCATGGCACCGGACAGGGTCCACATCGAATCGACCAGCCGGTCGATGTCGTTCGCGTCGTGCCACAGGTGCGTGGAGATGCGGATGCCATAGTGCTGGGCCGGCGCGCCGATGACCTCGAAGTTCACCGAGCGGATCACGAAACCCGGCGCAAAGTCGCTCAGCATGCGGTTCACGAACAGCGTGGCTTTTTGCTGGTTCATGGCATCGTCGCGATTGCGGAACGGGTTGAAGCAGGTCAGCGCGGACAGCAGCTTCGGATCGTCCTTGGGCGAGTACAGCGACTCGACGCCCCAGCGCTCGACGATCTTCTCCTTCAGGTACGACGACAGCGTCAGGTCGTAGGTCTCGATCTTCTTCCGGCCGATGGTGTCCCACATCTCGCACGCGCGGGCCAGCGCACGGAACATCGGCACATGAAGGCTGCCGCAGGACGTCACCGTGGCGGCGATGTCATAGGCACCGCGCGCCTGCCGGACATAAGAGCTGGTATGGATCGGATACCACTCCGGCAGCGGCAGCGGATTGGACGGGCGCATCTTGTTGCGGATCACCAGGATGCCGGTGGAACCCGGGCCGCACTGCCATTTGTGGCCGGCCCCGGACATAAAGTCCATGCCCAGCGCGCCGTAGTCGTACGCCATCATGCCAGGCAGGTGGGCGCCGTCGACAATGCTGATCAGGCTGTGCGCCTTCACCACCTGCATCAGGTCGGCGATCGGCAGCATGGTGCCGGTCTTGTAGGTCGGCGACGACCACATCATCGCGCGCACCCGCTTGCCCTGCCCCTTGAGCGCACGGATGCGCTCGTCGAACAGCTGGACATAAGTGCTCGCGGTCTGATTGTTGCCGACCGGCAGCGCAATGGTCGAGATCTCGATGCCGTAGCGGTCCACCGCGATATTGAGCGGAGTCAGGCCGCCGCCGTGTTCGTGGTTGGTGGTGACCACCACATCGCCCGGCTCCCACTTGATGCCGAGGATCGCATGGCACATGCCCGACGAGGTATTGCCGGAGAATGCCACTTCGTCGCCGTCGACGCCGAAGCCCTTGGCCACCGCCGCGCGCAGGTCGGCGAGGTTGCCGTAGCCGCTCGATGAATCCGCGGCCTTGGCCAGGTTTTCCTGGCTGAAGACGTCGAGCACCACCTTGGGCATCGAGCCGCCGGTGCCGATGTTCATGTAGACCTTCTCGGGCTTGAGCACGAACATGCCCTGCACCTCGTTCCAGAAGGCTTCGTCCTGCGCCAGCTGCGAACGCAGGTCAGACGATGCCGCCGAGGCGTCGTCCGAACAGGCGCTGATCAGCGGCGCCAGCGCCAGCGAGCCGGCGCCGTAGGCCAGCATGCGCAGGAAATCGCGCCGCTTGGGCGTCCACGTCGCCAGTTCTTCCGGATGCGGTGGCGTCGCGACAGCCGCTCTCTGCTTTTGCTTCAGCTCGTCCATGGTGCTCTCCCGTTGTGTCCTACGTTCGGCGCATCGGCCGGCCAGCATGCCCGCATGCCTGGCGCCTGTTCTGGGGAAAAGTCTATGCAAACAAAGGCGGCGACAGCAGCACGACTTTCCCCTACGCAGTAATACAGAGAGCCCGTTTTGCGCGGCGATGATGGTGCGCACCACCGCCCTGCCGCGGTGCAAGCGCACCAGGCATGAACACATCGCACGGCTAAAGGGCAGTCAGCAGTCCGCGGCCAGCGCGGCGTCGGCCAGCTGGATCGCGTGCAGGTCGGAGAAGTGGACCGCGTACTTCACCAGCTCGGCGCGGCCGCCAACCTGCAGCTTGCGGCGCAGGTGCAGCCGGTGCGTTTCGACGGTGCGCACCGAGGTGCCGAGCCGCTCGGCGATCTCCTTGTTGGAGCGGCCCTCGGCCAGCAGCTTCAGCACCGTGGCTTCCTTCGGCGTGAGCGTGCGGCGCGAGGACGGCGGCGGCTCATCGGTCTGCAGGAAGGCCTGCAGTTCGGCGTTGAGGTAGGTGCCGCCGGCCGCGACGGTGCGGATCGCGGTCACCAACTCATGCGCGGGGGCTTCCTTGAGGACGTAGGCGGCGACGCCGAGGGCAAAGGCGCGCCGCACGTATTCCGGATCCTTGTGCATCGACAGCGCGATCACGCGCACCGACGGGAAGCGTTCGGCGAAGCGCGTGGCAAGCTGCAGGCCGTTGGCATCGGGCATGTGGATGTCGGATACCACCAGGTCCGGGTCGTGCTGTCCGGCCAGGACGACGGCTTCTTCCACGCTCGCCGCCTGGCCCACCACCGTCATTTCCCCGGTGGCCTCCAGGCGCAGGCGGACGCCGTCCAGCACAAACGGATGGTCGTCGACCAGCAGCACACGAAGGATTGGGGTCATGCAGCAGGCCTCCTTGCGGGGGAATGATGGCCCAGGCCGCGTTCTGGCCGGGTCCTGATTGGTACTTCGGGCTCTGGCGGCGGCAAGCGCAGCCGTGCTTCGACACGCGTGCCGTCGGCGCCGCTATGCACCGCAAAGTCGCTGCCTTCCAGGCTTTCGATGCGCTCGCGCATATTGCGCAGGCCGATACCGCCCTTGCCGTCGGCGCGGACCTTGTTGAGGTCGAAGCCATGGCCGTTGTCCTCGATCGTCAGCGCAACATGATGGGCGCCGCCGGCGAGCGTAACCTGTACCCAGCCGGCCTGCGCGTGCGTGAGGGCATTGTTCAGGGCCTCCTGCGCGACCCGGAACAACGCGGTGCGCTGGGCCTGCGACAGCGCCGGCACGGCGCCCTGCTCGGTGAAGCGCAGCTCGACGGCACGCTGCGGCCGCAACTGCTCGACCAGCATGCGCAGCGCGGCGGCCAGTCCCAGGTCGGTCAGCAAGGCCGGATGCAGGCCGTGCGAGACGCGCCGGATTTCGACCAGGGCTTCCTGCAGGCGGCCCAGGCCCTGCGCCAGCAGTGCCTGCGGGGCGTGGCGGCGCGACGGCGGGTGGTCTTTCGCCTGGTTTTGCTCCGGGGCCTTTTCCGTGTCCTGTTCCAGATGAACCTGAGCGGTCTCCAGCAGGTACTTGGACGACACCAGCACCTGCACCACGCCGTCATGCAGCTCGCGTGCCACGCGCGCGCGCTCCTCTTCCTGCGAACTCACCACGCGCCGTGCCAGGCGCCGCAGTTTTTCTCCGGAGATGCGGGAGTTGCGCAGGTTCCAGGCCAGCCCGGCCAGGCTGATCAGCATGACCGAGCCGATCGCGAAGGCCGTAAGCCGTATCTGCGTATCGCGCAGCGTGCGCGCGGCATTGGCATCGAAGGCCGCCAGCTCACGCTCGATGTCGTCCATGTAAAGGCCGGCGCCGATGATCCATCCCCAACTGTCGGCCGTCTTCACATACGACATCTTCGGCGCCTCGGCCCGGGAGGACGGCTTGATCCAGTTGTATCGGACAATGCCGCCGCCGGCGTGCGCCTGGTTGATCAGCATCCTGGCCTGGTCGCTGCCGGTATCGGCCGGATCGCAGAAGTCCACCCCGTCGATTCCCATGCTGCCCGGGTTCAGCAGCACGTTGCCGAAGCGATCGTAGACAAAGAAGTAGCCGTCATTGCCGAAATGCATGCGCGAGAGTGCGGCAAGCACTTGCTGCTGCAGCGCAGCTTCCTCGCCGTTGCCCTGCGCGATGCGCGACAGCGTGGCATGGCCGAGTTCGACGTAGTGGCGCAGCTCCTTTTCCTTGCTGGCCACGTAGACGGCCTGGACCTGTTTGCGGTCCTGCCGGGAATGGCTGACCATCTGGTACGAGACCGCCCAGGTCACCAACAGAAAGACCACCAGCATGAAGGCGGCCGCCAGGGCAACCGTTCTCATGCGGATCGTCACGCTTTGCACGCGCGGGGGCAATTGGATCATCGCGGGGGCCCAGGGGAGCCGGTCATACTCGAGCTGGCGTACCGACTGCAAGGCCGCCGACGAAACACCGAAGCGGCGCTGGCGAGAACGCCGACGCCGCCACGACAAATCGATTCCTCCCAATTCGATTCATCGAAACCGCCCCGTACGCGCGTTCTGGTGCCGCGCTTTGCCGGGTGGTTTCTCGACCCCTGATGCAGCCGGCGAACGGATGGGCTCAACCGATATGCATGAGGAAACCTATGACGTTTTGTGGCAAAAAGCAAGCAGCGTGCCCGAGCACGCGGCCCAGGATGCAAGCGCGACAGAACGTCGATTGGGGCGACTACCGATAACAATGCAGACATGGGCCGCGCGCGCGCAAGGAAATGCACCGGAAATATGTGCTGGCGTACTAAGCCGCGGCCGGAAAGCTGCCAAAGTCCACCGGGCGGATGTTTGCGCCCCACGATTTTCCGTTGCGCCGCATAGAGACTCATGCCTGGAAAACGCTTGCCATCGCCCGACACTGCCACGCGCCGGGCCATGAACCTGACGTTGGCTGCCTGCGCCGTCGTGCTGGCGATGGCCGGCTGCGAACGGGAAGCCGACCGCCGCGCCACGGCGCCGGTGCCGACGGGCACCGCATCGGTGGCGGCGGCGACCAGGCCGGTGCCCGCGCAGGTGCCCACCGAACAGGCGCCGCCCGCACCGCCAGTCCCGGCAGCACCGCCGCGGCCGTGGTTCGACGATATCCTGGACGCCGAAGGCAAGCTGGTGCGGGAAGCCTACGTGGCCATTGCGTCCGATTACAGCAGCGACGAGGCCATCGCCTATCGTTATGGCGCGGCCAATACCAGGCCGGTGGCGACGGCGCCGACCCACTGGCAGCCGGACGACAAGACCTTCTATCCGCACGCCAATCCCTGCTACCAGAAGGAATTCCCGAAGGCGGAGCCGGATTACAACCTGAAGGTCATCTATCAGCTGGGCCAGCTGGATTGCGCGCGCAATGATTACGGCAGCAATATGGGGGATGTCATTTATCGCGCCGATGCGGCGTCGGACCCTGGGGTCACCTCGCTGCTGACGCTGGCCCTGAGTGCCGGGACGATTGCCGAAAAGCCGCAACTGCCGTGGGTTTACGGGCATGTCGCGACCGACCCCCAGCTGAACAATCATGTTGCGGCCAATGGCGGCGTATTGCCCCGGCGCCCGATCGCCATGGGGCGCTGCAGCGAGCACGATTGCGCCCAGGCCCTGATCGCTTTCCAGAACGGCCTGATTGCCTCGGTCGGCAGCAATACCGCCTCGCACTCCGCCGCGGTGAAATTGCCTGCGGGCAAGGTGCCCACGGCGATTGCGATCACGACCAATTCGGAGTTCGCGCTGGTCACGGTATGGGATACCGTGAGCTTCAAGGGCCAGCTGGCCGTGCTGGCGCTGGGCAGCCTGGCCGATGGCAGCAAGGTGGGCGGGCCCTATGACCCCAGCGCAGGCTCGTGGCCAGGCCTTTACCCCGGCCTGCGCAACATATCCAACTTTGTCTTTATCAAGCTGCTGGGCTTTGTCGACCTGCCCGGGATGGTGGCGCCCACGGAGGTATCGGCCGTGACGGATTTTGCCGTGATGCAGGACAACAGCACGCAGGGCTGGCTGATCGACCCGGTCGGCCGCCGCGGCGCCAGCCTGACCATGACCGAGGTAAACCCCGCCACCAGCAGCGTGAACCAGAGGAGCTTCACGCGTGCCGGCATCAACGGCAAGCTGGTGTCACGCGCGGGCGTGGCCGCGGTGATCTCGAAGTCCGAGAAGAAGGTGATTTTCCTGGACCTGAAGCCGCTGTTCGACAAGGTCAACCGGGCCTACTTCGAAGGCAGCCATGCTGCGCTGCAATCGACGCTGGCCAACACCGGCCTTGGCGATGCACAGTGGCCGCCGGTGTTTGCCGTCGACAACTACGCGCCGACCATCGTCAAGTCGGTCCGCCTGCCGCAAAAGCCCACGGCGGTCAGGATCTCGATCCTGCCGGTTCCCGGCCGCGCCTGGGTAGCGACAGAGGAAGGCAAGATCCGCGCGTTCTCCGTGGCGGGGCTGCAGTCCGGCCGCAATCCGGACCCGAGGCTGATCGAGGAGATGCTGAGCGTGCAGGTCGGCAAGAATCCCACCAGCATGAAGCACCATGTCAACGTGGGGCTGGGCAATTCCAACACCCGGCTGTGGGTGGTCTCGCGCGGCGCGCAGAAGATCCAGCTGGTCGACATGGTCGGCCTGACCGTGGAAAAGACGCTGCAGGACTCGCGCATCGTCGATCCCATCGCGGTGGACGAGACGCAGCAGAACCCCTTGCTGACCAGCGTGATCACCATTACGGACTACACCGGCAGGCAGGTGATGAACTACCGCTACGCGCCGATCTCATTGCAAGGCGGCAATACGCCGCTGCAAATGGGCGTCGGCAAGTCGGGCAATGCGCCGTTCGAGTTTGGCGGCGCCTATGACGTGCCCGGCAAGCCGTTCGATTTCACCCAGAGCAATGTTCCCTGAGCGCCCTGCCCGGCTGCCGGCAGGCGGCGCAGTGCCGCCTGCCGTTACGGCGCGCTGAGCAGCACCGCCGCGGCCGGGTCCGGCGGCGCGTTGCCCTCCATCACCATCAGTTGCACCGGTGACGGCGCCTGTGGCGACAGCGTCGATACCACCTCGCGCAGCGGACCGATGGCAGTGCCATTGGCCATGCCGGCCGGGTTGGTCCTGAAGCTGGCCACCGGCGCCTTCTGCGCGCCCACATAGACGCTGTAGCTGGTTTGCGGCTTCAGCTTGAACAGCGAAACTTCCAGCGCGTCGACCACGCCCAGGTTACGCGCCACCACGAAACCCTTGGCCTCGCCGCGGGGCGGCCTGAGCGCGACGTTGACCGGTTCGCTGTTTGCCCGCGGCACAAGGTTGTCGGTGCCGGCTCCGGCGGGCACCGCATTACTGACATAGACCAGCGCCTGTGGCGCCTGGCCCACCGGCACGCGCGCCGCGACGCGGTTGGAGGCGGTGTCGATCACATCCACCGCGTCGCCGTTCTCGAGGCCGACATAGATCCGCGAGCCGTCATCGGCGGCCCAGATGCCATGCGGCAGCGCGCCGACCGGGATGGTCCCGGCCAGCGTGGGCGTGGCGTCGGTGGTGAACACCTTTACCACGTTCTCGCCGCCCACCGTCACGTAGGCGAGCGTGCCGCGGGCGGTGCGGGCAAAGGCCACGTGGTTGGTGATGAAGCCGGTGTCGAACACGCCCTTGACGGTCAGCTTGTCGGTGTCGATGCACGTGACCTTGCCCACGTCCTTGTGCGTCATCCAGACCTCCTTGAAGTCCGGCGTGAATTGCAGGAACGGCGAGAACGGGCTGGCCACGTCCAGCCGCTTCACCACCTTGCGGGCCCTGACGTCGATCACGTCGACCACCGGATTGAAGCTGGACACGACGAACGCAAGCTTGCCCGCCGGATGGAACAGCACCATGCCCGGCCCCGCCGTGGTCGGGATGCGGCGGGTTTCACGGAACGTGGCGGGATCGATGACCGAGATGTAGTCCTCGCCGCGCACCACCACCCATACCTCCTTGCCGTCGGCGGTAAAGAAGCCCTCATGCGGAGAGCGGCCGATATACGCGATGCCCTTGACCCGGTTGGTGGCGGTATCGATGAACGCGACCGAGTTGGAGCCATTGGAGATGGCGATCAGCGTCCGGTGGTCAGGGGAAAAACCCAGGCCGTGTACGTTGAGTTCGCCCTTGTACAGCGGCGACAGCACGTCGGGCCGTGCATTGCCCAGCCGGATCTGGCCCAGCAACCGGTTGCCGGCGGGGTCGATCACCGACACGGTGTTGCTGTTCTGGTCCGCGGTGTACACGCGGTCCTGGGGTTGCGGGGCGGCGCCCGCCAGCGGCGCGCCGAGCGAGATGGCCAGGGCGACAAGTGTTTTCTTCTTCATGGCGGTCATGGAACTGGATGCGGTTGGCTCGGGTGGCGGGATTGGCCTGGTCAGCGCGGCGTGGCCTGGGGCGGCTGCGCCTGGTGGCGCTGCAACCACGCCTGCATCAGCCGTATCTCGTTCTGCTGCTCGGTAATGATGGCCTGGGCCAGGTTGCGCAGCGCCGGATCCTTGCCGTACAGCAGCAACGCCTTGGCCATGTCGATGGCGCCCTGGTGGTGGGGGATCATCATGGCCACGAAGTCATGGTCCGGCACGCCATTGGTCGGCGCCTGGGTCATGCCGTGGTGCATCACGCCCATGGCGTCATCGATCAGGCCCGCGTAGGGCTTTGCGGTGCTGGCCACAAAGGGCGGCGGTGCCGCCGCGTGGGCAGGGTGCTGGTGGGCATTCTCGGCCGGCACGGCAAAGCTGGCGGCCGACAGGCACAGCGCCGCCAGGGCGCGTGCCGCGGTGGCGGCACCATGGCGTGAGGAACTCCGTTGCATCGCGGGTCTCCGGTTGGCCCGGCCTGGCGTGTGCCTGGGCCGGGATGGTTACCTGCGTATACACGCGGGACGCCGGGACTATTCCGTCACGGACGAAAAAAATCTTGGTCAGGGTTCGGAGTTTGATTTGTTTGTCGTGTTTGGCGGGCGTGGCTGTTTCGCCGGCGTAGCCGGCGACTTACTCTTTTGTCCGAGCGACAAAAGAGTAAGCAGAAAAGCGCGTCGCCTAAGCGGCTGGCTAAGGCGGCGTTGGTCGCTCCAGTGGTGGTGACTTGCGGTCAGGTGTGCGGTGGTTCGACTCTGCTGACGCTACCTGGAGGTGCCTGGCGTTCGAGGGCGGATGGACGAACCCGACTTTAGGTCGGTGGCAGCCTGCTGACGACGTTATTGGTGGGACGCCTACGGCTGCGCTGCGCGCGCCCCCAATCTCAGGTCGCGGGCTCGGGCACGGAGTGCGTCGCTGCGCTCGTACCCGTTGTCGCGGAAGAGCCCAAAAGGCATATTTCTCCCGCTGGCTTGCTCCCCTCTCCCGCTTGCGGGAGAGGGGCGGGGGTGAGGGCCGGCGCCCCCACGAAGTCGGCCGCATCAATTCTTGCGTACCTGCATCATCCACGGAATTCGGCGATGAACCAAATTTTTGGCGTCGCGGAGCCTGGGCCGCTACTGGCAAGACCCTGTCATGGCTTCCGCTCCCCCGCGGCCTGGCCCTCCAGGTATGTCAGCACCTGGAACGCCGCCTTCACCCGCTCCGCGACCGGGTAGTTCTTGTTCGCCAGCATCACGATGCCGATGCGTTGCGATGGCACGTAGGCGACATAGGCGCCAAAGCCATTGGTAGATCCGGTCTTGTTGACCAGCATGCCGCTGCGCGCGGCCTGCGGCGGCTCCAGCCGCGCCACCGGGTTGGCCTCGAACACCACCTGCTGCGAACTGCCGGCCAGCACGCTGTCGCGCTGCGCCGGCCAGGCGTACATTTCCCAGGCCAGCCCCTGCACCATGTCGCCGACCTGGAAGTAGCCGGTGCGGGTCGCCGCCAGCGCGCGCCGCAGGGTCTCGTCGAGCCCGGTGCTGTCGATGTTGGCCCTGACGAAGCGCATCATGTCGGCCGACGTGGTCTTCACACCGTAGGCCTCGGCATCCAGCACGCCGGGCGTCACGCGGGTCGGCTTGCCGTCCCTGGCGTAGCCATAGGCATAGTCACCCATGCGCGCTTTCGGCACCGTGATGTAGGTGCTGCGCAGCCCCAGCGCGGGGAACAGGGTCTTCTCCATCAGTACGTCGAACGGCTGCCCCATGCTGCGCGCGGCCAGGAAGCCGAACAGGCCGATGCTGGGATTCGAATATTGCCGGTAGGTCCCCGGGGCGTAGCGGGGGCGCCAGTTGCGGAAATAGTCGACCATCTTGCCGGTATCGGTGACGGCCGCCGGAAACTGCAGCGGCAGCCCGCCGGCCGCATAGGTGCCCAGGTGCAGCAGGCTGGTCGCGCCCACGCTGCTGCCGGCGAGTTCCGGCAGGTACTTCGCCGCATTGTCGGCCAGCGACAGGTCGCCGCGGGCCTGCGCATAAGCGGCCAGCGTCGCGGTGAAGGTCTTGCTGACCGAGCCGATCTCGAACAGCGTGTCGGCGTCGACCTTGCGGCCATCGGATTTGTCGGCCACGCCGTAGTGGAAGTCGTACTGCTTGCCGCCAACCGTAACGGCCACGGCCATGCCCGGCACGTCGTGCGCCTGCATCACCGGCTGGACCGCAGCATCGACGACGCGCTTGAGCGCACCGGCATCGACGCCGGCATGGGCACTGGCGCCGCAAAGCAGCGCCGCAGCGGCGGCAATGCCCTGCATTGCCCTTTGAAGAATTTTGTTCATATCAGATCGTCGAGACCGTGGTGTGCCGGAAAATCAGCGTAGCCGGCGCAGCGAAATAAACGAGACTTTACCGGGTCCCTGGCCTGGCCCCGGGGAAATCGGTGTCCGATGACCGCTCCCGATCGGTCCGCCAGTCATCGTTCTGTCATCCACCCCCGCCAGAATGCGCAGGTCATTCAAGTCAGGGGAGTCGACATGACGCACGCAATTGAAGTCCGCGGGCTGAGCAAATCGTTCCGTGCGGACCGCAAGGCGCTTGACGATGTCACGCTGCAGGTCGCACCGGGCGAGATGGTCGCCCTGCTGGGCGCATCCGGATCCGGCAAGTCTACGCTGCTGCGCCACGTGGCCGGCTTCGTCACCGGCGACGCCGGCGCCGGCGAGATCCTGGTCAACGGCCGCCACGTGCAGCGCAACGGCCGGCTGGCGGGCAACGTACGCCAGGTGCGGCGCGAGATCGGTTTCGTGTTCCAGCAGTTCAACCTGGTGGGCCGCCTGCCGGTGATCACCAATGTGCTGGTCGGCATGCTGTCGCGCGTACCGAAGTGGCGCGGCCTGCTGCGCGTGTTCAAGGCCGATGAAATCCGCAGCGGGCTCGATGCCCTTGCGCAAGTTGGTATAGACGACTATGCCTTTCAGCGGGCTTCGACGCTGTCGGGCGGCCAGCAGCAGCGCGCCGCGATTGCGCGCACGCTGGTGCAGAACGCCAGCGTGATCCTGGCCGACGAGCCGATCGCCTCGCTCGACCCGGAATCGTCGCGCCGCGTGATGTCGCTGCTCAGGCAGATCAACCGCACCCGCAAGGTGGCGGTGGTGGTGTCGCTGCACCAGGTGGACGTGGCCATGCGCTACTGCCCGCGGGTGGTCGCGCTGCGCCACGGCAAGGTGGTCTATGACGGCCCGTCGGCGGCGCTGACGCCGGCCATGCTGCGCGACCTCTACGGCACCGAAGCCGACGAACTGCTGCGCGATGCCGTGCCTGAAGACGACGACGCCACCGCGCCCATGCCGGCGCCGGCGCTGGTCACGATGAACCTGGCCGCCGCCTGAGCGGTTGCCGCAGACCCATTCACCCCAAACCGCATTCCACCGGAGTTGCCCATGCTTCGCAGAACCTTCATCGCCGTCGCGGCCTCGGCCGCGGTTGCCCTGCCCGCCCTGCCCGCCTTTGCCCAGGAGGCCAGGAGCCTGAGCATCGGCTTTATCTCGACCGAATCGTCGTCGAACCTGAAGACCGCGTGGCAGCCGCTGATCGACGACCTGAGCAAGACCCTGGGCGTGCCCGTCAAGCCGTTCTTCGCCTCCGACTATGCCGGCATCATCGAAGGCATGCGCTTCAACAAGGTGCAGATCGCCTGGTTCGGCAACAAGTCGGCCATGGAGGCGGTGGACCGTGCCAGCGGCGAAGTATTTGCGTCGGTGATCGACAAGGACGGCAACCCGGGCTACTGGTCGGTGCTGGTGGTCAACAAGGACAGCGACCTGAAGAGCGTCGAGGACGTGATCAAGCGCGGCAAGGACCTGACCTATGGCGCCGGCGACCCGAACTCCACCTCGGGTACGGCGGTGCCGGGCTTCTACCTGTGGAACGCCAACAAGGTCGAGCCGAAGACGCTGTTCAAGGCCGTGCGCATCGGCAACCATGAGACCAACCTGCTGTCGGTGCTGAACAAGCAGGTCGACGTGGCCGTCAACAACACCGAGAACATGGAGCGCTACCGCATCAACACGGGCAAGAACGCCTATGACCAGGTGCGCGTGCTGTGGAAGTCGCCGCTGATCCCGGCCGACCCGATGGTTTACCGCAAGGACCTGGCGCCCGAACTGAAGAAGAAGATCCAGACCTTCTTCGTCAGCTACGGCAAGGGCACCGACGCGGCGCGCGAGAAGCAGGTGCTGGCGGGCCTGACTTACCAGGGCTTCCGCGCCTCGAACGATGCGCAGCTGGTGCCGATCCGCCAGATCGAGCTGGCGCGCGAAAAGGCCAAGATCGAATCGGATACCACGCTGGCCGCCGCCGACAAGGAAAAGCGCCTGTCCGACGTGACCCGCCGCCTGGCTGAGCTGGACAAGGCCGCCGGCAGCGCCAGCAGCACGCAGTAATCCGATCGCCACTGCCACACTGTTCATCCTGTCTCACCGAGGCCGGCGGTCCGTCGCCGCCCGCCTCGCCCCGCATTCCCATTCCCCGTTGCATCCGGACCGTTCCATGACAGTCACCGCCACGCCTGGCCTGCCTCCCTCGCCCCAAAGCCATGTGCGCCCGCCGCGCACATCCCTTGCCGTGCCGCTGACCTGGGCAGTGCTGCTGGCCATGCTGGCCCTCTCGTGGCAAGGCGCCGACATGCGCCCGCTCGACCTGCTGCGCGATTCCGACAACATGGCCAGGTTCGCGGCGGATTTCTTCCCGCCCGGTTTCCGCGACTGGCGCCATTACCTGGACGAGATGCTGGTCACCGTGCAGATCGCGCTATGGGGCACGGCACTGGCCGTGGTGATGGCGGTGCCGCTGGGGCTGCTGTGCTCGGCCAACATCGTGCCAGCCTGGGTCTACCAGCCCGCGCGCCGCGTCATGGACGCGTGCCGCGCCATCAATGAAATGGTGTTCGCCATGCTGTTCATCGTCGCCGTCGGACTGGGCCCGTTCGCCGGCGTGCTGGCGATCTGGATCCATACCACCGGCGTGCTGGCCAAGCTGTTTGCCGAAGCCGTCGAAGCCATCGACCCGCGCCCGGTCGAAGGCGTGCGCGCCACCGGCGCCGGCCCGGTCGCGGAGATCGTCTACGGCGTGATTCCGCAGGTGCTGCCGCTGTGGCTGTCGTTCGCGCTGTACCGCTTCGAATCCAACGTGCGCTCGGCGTCGGTGGTGGGCATCGTCGGCGCCGGCGGCATCGGCACCGTGCTGTGGGAAATCATCCGCAGCTTCCAGTACGGGCAGACCTGTGCCGTGATGATCATCATCATCGTGTTCGTCTCGGCCATCGACATCTTGTCGGCCCAGATCCGCAAGGTGCTGGTCTGAACACCATGCCGACCGCCGAAGTTTCGCTGGCGCTGCGCGAAGTGCGCGGCTCCGACGCGGAGCTGCTGCACCTGTCCGCGCTGCTGGCCGCGATGGACGGCGAGGCGCCGCTGCCGCTCGCCACCATGCGCGAGCGCTATGCGACCATGCGACGCTACCCGGACTACCGCTGCTACATGATGGTGGGCGCCGATGAGGTGCCACTGGGCACCTTCAGCCTGCTGGTGTTCCCGGTGATGGTCCACGACGGGCGCCCCGAGGCGATTGTCGAAGCGGTGGTGGTGGCGCCGGCCGCGCGCGGCATGGGCATCGGCAAGGCCATGATGCGCGAGGCGATGCGCCTGGCGCGCGAGGCCGGTGCGGCCAAGCTGGCGCTGTCATCCAATGCGCGACGCCTGCGCGCCCACCAGTTCTATCGCCGGCTCGGCTTTACCGAGCACGGCATCAGCTTCAGCATCGAGCTCTGAACTCAGGCCTGGCGTGCCGCTGCAGGTGAGGCGCCCGGCGCCGCACCCACCAGTTGCGCCAGCGCCGCCACCGCGCTCTCCAGCCCGCCGCTGTTGTCGATCTCGACCAGCCGGCATCCCGCCGGCACGGCGAACGCCTGCCGTGCGCGGGCCAGCCGCCTGGCAATCGCGTCTTCCGCTTCGCGTCCGCGCTGGCGCAGCCGCGCGGCCAGCACCTCGGGCTGCACCCGTACGTGCACCGCGCACAGCCTGGGGTAGCGTGCCACCGCCTGGGGCAGGTACTCGCGCGAGCCGTTGACGATCACCGTCAGGCCGCGCGCCAGCCACTGCTCGATCTCGATGCCGATGCCGTAGTGCAGGCCGTGGCTGTGCCAGTCCAGCGCCAGGCAGCCCAGCGCCCGGCGGCGGTGGAATTCCTCGGGCGTCAGCGCCACCGAGGCCTCGTTGGCGTCGGCGGCGCGGGTGATGTAGCGATGCGCGATGACGATGCGGTGATCGGCGCCCAGGCGCTCGCGCAGCGCGCGCAGCAGCGAGTCCTTGCCGCTGCCGGACGGTCCCATCAGGTAAAACAGGCCGTCTCCGTCGGCCACGGTCGCGGCGCTCATGTGCTCAGGTACGCCGCGCCGGCGCCGTCCGCGGTGCTGCCGTCGAAGCCGTAATGGCGGGCGACGACAAAATCCTCGCCCGCGGCGGGCTGCACGAAGACGCTGATGCGGTCCACATGCAACGGCGATTGCAGCAGCTTGCCGCTGGCTGCTTCCAGTTGCGCGATCGCGGCGCGCTGGCTGGCGACGTCGAGCATGCCAGTCAGGGTGATATGGAACACGAAGGTGCCGAACACATACGGATAGCCCCACGCGTCGAGCATGCGGCGCTCTTCATTGCTCAACTGGTCCGGCGCGCGCCTGGCCAGGTCTTGTGCCGAAGGCGGCGCGCGCAAGGGGTCGAAAGCCTGCACGCAGGCATCGGCCAGCGCCTGCATCGGCGGCGAGCCGCCATCCGCGAGCGTCCACGCGATAAAACCCCGCAGCGCGCGCAGCGCCAGCGCTGCATCGAACGGCGTTTGCCGGCGCGCAAGAGCCCGCGCGGCGGCATCGACCATCGCCCCACTGGCGCCATCGGCAAGCCTGAACGGCGGCTTCAGGGTGGCATGCAGGCCGTAGTGGGCCGACGCCTTGATCCAATCCGCCGGCGCGGGGGGCATGTCGCCGGGCGGAGGCAGCGTGGCGCCGGTGTCGGCGTCGCGCCCCAGCCAATGTTTGCCGAAGGTGCCTAGCGGGCCGGATGGCGACAGGTAGATGGCGTAGCGGTACGCGGCTTGAGTCATGCGGCAAGGTTACCAGCGGCATCACGCGCGCGCAGGCGCAGGCTGCCCCGGTTTGGTGGGGTTGACCGCAGACAGTAGCGCAGGCAGATGACAGCCGGATGTCTAGACCAATCCCGCGCGGCCGCCTCAGTCACGGTCGGACACCGTCAGCTGCACCCAGTCGCCGGCGAAGCGCACCACGCTGTACTGCACCGGGTTGCCGTCGATATCGACGTTCAGCGCCTCGACCTGCAGCACCGGGCGCGTCTTGGGCTGGTTCAGCATCCGCGCCACCGGCGCGCTCGGCATCGTCGCGGTAATGCGCGACCACTTGCGCGTGTAATCGGCAATGCCGTAGTGCGCCAGCGCGCGCGATACGGATTGCCTGGCGCGCAGCACCTCGTCGATGCCGGGAAAGCGCTTGAGGTCGAAGTAGTGCTCGGCCACGTCGATGGTGCGGTCCTCGGCCTTGCCGATCATCTGCGCATGGAGCAGCTCGGCGGTGCGTGCCAGCCCCAGCTGCCTGGCCACGTCCGGCGCGCGCACCACCTGGCTGGCGACCACTTCGGTATGGCCGCGCACGCCCTGCGCCGCCAGGTTCTGCGAGAAGCGCGTGCGGCGCCCGATGGCGTAGTCGATCGCGTGCTCCTGCACGAAGGTGCCGCGGCCCTGCTCGATGCGCACCAGCCCGCTCAGTTCCAGCTCGCCCATGGCGCGGCGGATGGTGTGGCGGTTCACGGCGAAGCGGTTGGCGAGCTCCGGCTCCGGCGGCAATTGCTCGCCCGGCAGGTACAGCTTCTTGCGGATGTCGTCCGCCAGCGCCTCGCCAATCTGGCGCCACACCGCGACGCCCGAACCCCGTTCCACTTCTCGATCAGACATCTTGCGCTGTCCTCTTGTCATCAAGCGTTAACCCATGTCGTGCGATTGTGCCTGAGTCATGCCGCGCTGGCAGCGTGCCCGAGCAATCCCCTGCCCCGTCATGAAACGTTCATTTGGCTGTGGTCTAGTAGCTGCGTGTTCCAGCAACGACATCTAAACGTATAGACGTATAGGGGTGATGATGCAAAGCGAAACCGCGCGGCCCGAGGCGCCCGCAGCCCATGCTGCCCGCGCCGCCTGGCTGCGGATCCTGGCGACCGCGCCAGACGAAGCGCTCGACGGCGCCTACCAACGGCTTGCGCAAGCGCAGGCCCTGCCCCCCTACCGGCTGCTGCGCAAGCCCGAGGCCGGCATGGCCATGGTGCGGGGCCGTGCCGGCGGCACCGGGGCCCAGTTCAATCTTGGGGAAATCACGGTGACGCGCTGCGCGGTCGTGCTCGAGGCTGACGGCGCCGATGTTGCCGGAGCTGCTGCCGCGGGCATCGCCTATGTCCAGGGCCGCAGCGAGCGCCATGCCGAGCAGGCCGCGGTGCTGGACGCGCTGCTGCAGCGTCCGGCCTGGCACCAGCGCGTGCAGGACCTGGTGCTCGCGCCGCTGGCCGAGGCCCACGCCCGCCGCGTCGCGCACGCCGCGGCCACGGCCGCGCAGACGCGCGTCGAGTTCTTCACCATGGTCCGCGGAGAAGACTGAGATGGACACCACCCAAACGATGCTATCCACGCCGGCCGCCGCGCTGCTGCCCGGCTTCGACGATCCGGTCGACGATGCCCAGCAGGTGTTCCGCGCCGCGCTGCAGGCGTTTGCCCACCCGGGCCAGCTGCAGGCGCTGCCGGCCCGCAGCGGCTTGCCCGAGGGTATGTCGCCGGCGCTGGCCGCGCTGCTGCTGACGCTGGCCGATGCCGATACGCCGGTCTGGCTGCCCGCCGCCGTGCCGGCCGCGGCGCGTGCCTTCCTGCGCTTTCACTGCGGCTGCCGGCTGACGGATGATCCCGGCGCCGCCGCCTTCGTCTGCGTGCCGGCCGGCCATGCCATGCCGGCGCTCACGGACTGCGCGCAGGGCGACCCGGCCTTCCCTGACCGCTCGGCCACGGTGCTGATGGAAGTGGCCTCGCTCGCCGACGGCGACACCCTGACGCTGCGCGGTCCCGGCATCGAGCACACCCAAGTGCTGCGCGTTACCGGCCTGCCCGCGGACTTTCGCGCGGCCTGGCGCGCCAACAACGCCGGCTTACCGCTCGGCGTGGACCTGCTGCTGTGCAGCGGCGACCGGTTCTGCGCGCTGACGCGCACCACCATCGTGGAGGACTGACATGTACGTAGCCGTCAAAGGAGGCGAACGCGCCATCCTCAATTCCTACCGGATGCTCGACGCCTATCGCCGCGGCGACACCGCGGTGCCGGAACTCACGCTGGCACAGATCCGCGAGCAGATGCCGCTGGCGGTGGCGCGCGTGATGGCCGAGGGCTCGCTGTACGACCCGCACCTGGCGGCGCTGGCGCTCAAGCAGGCCGCCGGCGACCAGATCGAGGCGATCTTCCTGCTGCGCGCGTACCGCACCACGCTGGCGCGCTTCGGCTATACGCAGCCGCTCGATACCGGCGCGATGCGCCTGCAGCGCCGGATCTCGTCGACCTTCAAGGACGTGCCCGGCGGCCAGGTGCTGGGGCCCACCTACGACTACACCCAGCGGCTGCTGGACTTCTCGCTCGACGCCGGCCGCGCGCCCCAGCCGCTGCCCCCTGAGCTGGAACCGCTGTCCGACACCATGCCGCGCGTGACCAGCCTGCTGGAAGCGGACGAACTGGTCGAGGCCGACGAGATTCCCGCTGGCGACCCCGCGCCGCCCGACCTGACGCGCGAGCCGCTGACCTTCCCCGCCGGCCGCGCCGCGCGCCTGCAGAACCTGGCGCGTGCCGACGAGGGCTTCCTGCTGTCGATGGGCTACTCGACCCAGCGCGGCTACGGCAATTCGCACCCGTTCGCGGCCGAGATCCGCTACGGCACGGCCGAGGTCGAGCTGTTCGTCGAAGAGCTTGGCTTTGCCGTCACCATCGGCGAGATCGAGCTGACCGAATGCCAGATGGTGAGCCAGTTTGCCGGCAATGCCGACGAGGCGCCGCGCTTTACGCGCGGCTATGGCCTGGTGTTCGGCTACAACGAGCGCAAGGCGATGTCGATGGCACTGGCCGACCGCGCCATGCGCGCCGAAGCGCTCGGCGAGGCCGCCGACGCGCCGGCCAACGACATCGAATTCATGCTCTACCACAGCGACAACGTCGAGGCCTCGGGCTTCGTGCAGCACCTGAAGCTGCCGCACTACGTGGACTTCCAGGCCAACCTGGAGCTGCTGCGCCGGCTGCGCGCCGAAGGCGCCGCCCATGCGCCGGATAGCGCCATGCCTGCGACCGCGGCGCCACCTCCGCAGCCGCAACCCCAGCCACAGCCACAGCCGCAAGAGGAGACGCTGGCATGAGCGCCGCCGACACCACCCTGGCCGCGGGCATCGCCCGCGACGAGCACTACAACTTCGGCTATCTCGACGAATCGACCAAGCGCATGCTGCGCCGCGCCTTGCTCAAGGCGGTGGCGATCCCGGGCTACCAGGTCCCGTTCGGCAGCCGCGAGATGCCCCTGCCGTACGGATGGGGCACCGGCGGCATCCAGGTGACCGCCGCGATCATCGGCAAGGACGATGTGCTCAAGGTGATCGACCAGGGCTCGGACGACACCACCAACGCCATCAATATCCGGCGCTTCTTCGCCCGCGTCACCGGCGTGCCGACCACCGAGCGCACCACCGAGGCCAGCATTATCCAGACCCGCCACCGGATCCCGGAGACCCCGCTGCGCGCGGGGCAGACGGTGGTGTTCCAGGTGCCGATTCCCGAGCCGCTGCGCTGGCTGGAGCCGAGCGAGGGCGAGACCCGCACCATGCACGCGCTGGCGGAATACGGCGCGATGCACGTCAAGCTGTACGAGGACATCGCCCGCCACGGCCACATCGCCACCACCTACGACTACCCCGTGATCGTCAACCAGCGCTACATGATGCGGCCTTCGCCGATCCCCAAGTTCGACAACCCCAAGCTGGACCGCAGCCCGGCGCTGATGCTGTTCGGCGCGGGCCGGGAAAAGCGCGTCTATGCGGTGCCGCCATACACCGCCGTCAAGAGCCTGGACTTTGCCGACCATCCGTTCACGGTGGAGTCATGGTCCAACTGCTGCGCGCAGTGCGGCGCCACCGACAGCTACCTGGACGAGATCATCACCGACGACGCCGGCACGCGCCGGTTCGTGTGCTCGGATACCGAGTACTGCGCCGGCCGCCAGGCCGCGCAAGCCGTCGAGAGCGCTGCCGGAGGTGCGCAATGAGCGCCGCCCCGCTGCTGTCGGTGCGCAACCTGACGCGCACCTGGGACGGCCTGCACGGCTGCCATGACGTCAGCTTCGACCTCTATCCAGGCGAAGTGCTGTGCGTGGTGGGCGAATCGGGCTCGGGTAAGAGCACGCTGCTGCAGGCACTGTCGATGCAGGCGCCGGCGCAGCGCGGCACGGTCAGCTACGCCATGCGCGAGTCCGGCGTGACCGACCTCGCCACCTTGTCCAGCGCGCGCCTGCGGCTGCTGGCGCGCACCGACTGGGGCTTCGTGCGCCAGCACGCGCGCGACGGCCTGCGCATGCAGGTCAGCGCCGGCGCCAATATCGCCGAACGGCTGATGGCCGTGGGCGAGCGCCACTACGGCAACCTGCGCGAACTCGCCGGCAGCTGGCTGGAGAAGATGGAGATCGACCTGGCGCGGCTGGACGACGTGCCCGGCACCTTTTCCGGCGGCATGCAGCAGCGGCTGCAGATTGCGCGCAACCTGGTCACGCACCCGCGCCTGGTGTTCATGGACGAGCCCACGGCGTCGCTCGATGTGTCGGTGCAGGCCCGCCTGCTGGATCTGCTGCGCCGCCTGGTAGCGGACCTGGACCTGGCCGCGGTGCTGGTCACGCACGACCTGGCCGTCGCCAGGCTGCTGGCGCACCGCACCCTGGTAATGCAGGGCGGGCGCGTGGTCGAGCAGGGCCTGACCGACCAGATCCTCGACGATCCCCAGCATCCATACACGCAGTTGCTGGTTTCTTCCATCCTGCAGGGCTGAGCACGATGCACGCAGAACAACCACAGAAGCTGGTCGAGGTGCGCGGCCTCGGCAAGATGTTTACGCTGCACAACCAGGGCGGCATCCGCCTGCCGGTCTTGCGCGCGATCGATTTCGATGCCGCGCGCGGCGAATGCCTGGTCCTGTCCGGGCCGTCCGGCACCGGCAAGAGCACGCTGCTGCGCTGCCTGTACGGCAATTACCTTGCCACCGAAGGCAGCATCCGGCTGCGCGATACCAGCGCCGACGGCGCGCCGTGGGTCGAGCTGGGCCACGCCAGCGAGCAGCGCGTGCTGCAGCTGCGCCGCGACGTGATCGGCTATGTCAGCCAGTTCCTGCGCGCCATCCCGCGCGTGGGCGCGCTCGACGTGGTGGCCGATCCGCTGCGCCAGCGCGGCGCCGGCGAGGGCGAGGCGCGCGCCCGCGCGGCTGAACTGCTGGCGCGGCTGAACCTGCCGCGCCGGCTGTGGGACCTGCCGCCCGCCACCTTTTCGGGCGGCGAGCAACAGCGCGTCAATATCGCGCGCGGACTGATCGGCGGCCATCCCGTCCTGCTGCTGGACGAGCCCACCGCCTCGCTGGACCCTGAAAACCGCGCCGTGGTGGTCGCGCTGATCCGCGAAGCGCTGGCCGAGGGCCGCGCGCTGATCGGCATTTTCCACGACGAAGCCGTGCGCGATGCGGTGGCCACGCGCCTGCTGCCGCTGCACCCCGCTACCGCCCTCGCCTGAACCGAACCGCCCAGAACGGAGCCAGACATGCCTGCGACCTACCTGACCCACGCCACCCTGGTGCTGCCGGACCGCGTGCTGCATGACAGCGCGCTGCTGATCGAGGATGGCCGCATCGTGGCGATCGAGCCGGCACCCGCGGCCGTGCCCGCGCATGCCGCCGTGGTCGAACTGCATGGCCACACCGTGATGCCCGGCCTGGTGGACGTGCATTGCGACGCCATCGAGAAAGAGGTGGAGCCGCGCGCCAGCGTGCTGTTCCCGCTGGACTTCGCGGTGGCGCAGGTCGACCGCCGCAACGCCGCGGCCGGCATCACCACCCCTTATCACGCGCTTTCGTTCGCCGGCAACCAGTTCGGCGTGCGCAACGTCGACACCGCAGCCACCGTGGTGCGCACGATCGCCGCCTACCGGCAGCACAGCCTGGTCGACAACCGCATCCATTGCCGCTACGAGGTCACCGACGCCGGTGCCGTGCCGGTGCTGGAAGCGCTGATGGCCGAAGGCGTGGTCGACCTGCTCTCAGTGATGGACCACTCGCCCGGCCAGGGCCAGTTCAAGACCATGGACGCCTACCTGGCCTACATGATGGGCAACCACGGCATGAGCCGCGACGCCGCCGCCGATGCCGCGCGCCAGAAGGCCGCCGCGCTGGAGGGCGCGCATGAGCGCATCGACCGGCTGGTGGCCGCGGCGCACGCGCTGGGCATTCCCACCGCCAGCCACGACGACGATTCGCCGCAGCGCATCGCCGCCATGCACGCGCTGGGCGTGCGCATGAGCGAGTTCCCGATCAACCTGGAGACCGCGCAGGCCGCCTGCGCCCGTGCGCTGCCGACCATCCTGGGCGCGCCCAACGTGCTGCGCGGCAAGAGCCAGAGCGGATCGATGCGCGCCATCGACGCGATCCGGGCCGGCGCCGGCACCATCCTGTGCTCGGACTACCAGCCCTCCACCCTGATCGCCGCCGCGTATGCCGCCGGTCGCCAGGCCGGGCTGCCGCTGAACCAGGCGCTGGCGCTGGTCACCGCCCACCCCGCCGATGCCTGCCAGCTGGCCGACCGCGGTCGCCTGGCGCCGGGCCTGCGCGCCGACGTGATTGCGGTGTCCGAGGTGGCGGGCCAGCCGATGGTCACGCACACGTGGTCGCGCGGGCGGCTGGTGTTTGCGGCGGGTTATCCGTCGCTGCGGCCCGCTGGCGATGCAGCCGTGCCGCGCCGGACGGTGCTGCGCGAGGTGGCATGACCGACCGGGTGCGGCCATCGAGCTTGCCTCGTATTGCGAATCATTATCATTTGAGCATACAATGCGAGGCTGTTTGTCCGTGCCCGAGTTTTCCGCGCCATGCCCGCCGCCGAGCCTACGCTCAACGATGAAGTCCGCACGCTGTACCTAGACCATCACGGCTGGCTCCACGGCTGGCTGCGCCGGCGCCTGGCGAGCGCGGGGCAAGCGGGGCACGCGGCCGACCTGGCGCACGACACCTTCGTGCGGCTGCTGGCGCGCGAAGCGCCGATCGCCGCGCGTGAGCCGCGCGCTTTCCTGGCCACGGTGGCGCGCGGGCTGGTGGCGAATTTCCACCGCCGCCAGGCGCTGGAGGCCGCCTACCAGCAGGCACTGGCGGCGCTGCCCGAAGCCGAGGCCCCGGACCCGGAAACGCGTGCGCTGCTGCTCGAGACCCTGGCCGAGCTCGACCGGCGCCTGAACACCCTGCCCGCGGCGGTGCGCCGCGCCTTCCTGCTGTTCCAGCTCGACGGCATGCCGCAAGCGGCCATCGCCGGCGAACTGAGCGTGTCGGTGGCCACGGTGCAGCGCTATATCGTCAAGGCGCTGCACCAGTGCTGTTTTTCCGCCTGAGCCGCGCCGCATGTCGTTACCCGGTGCACCCTACCCGCCGATCGATGCCGCCATCACGCTGCGCGCCACGCAGTGGTGGCTAACGCTGCAGTCGCCCGAGGCCTCGCCGGCCAGCCGCGCCGGCTGCGCCCGCTGGCGTGCCGAGCATCCCGACCATGAGCGCGCCTGGCAACACCTGCACGACTGCAGCGCCGCCCTGGCTTCGATGCCGCGCGGCGTGGCGCGGGCAGCGCTGGCAAGCCCGCCGCCGCGGCGCGGCCGGCGCCGTGCCATCGCGCTGATGGCCGCCACCGCGGTTGCCGCCGGCTCCTGGCAATGGCAGCGCGGCGGTACGCTGCTGGCATGGCGGGCCGACCATGCCACCGGCATCGGCGAGCGCCGGCGCGTGACGCTGCAGGACGGCACGGAGATCGACCTGGATACCGACAGTGCCATCGCCGTGCACTACGGCGCTGCCGAGCGCCGGGTCACGCTGCTGCGCGGCGCCATCGCCGTGGCAACCGGGACGGACGTGCTGGCCAGGCCTTTCCGCATCGGCACCGCGCAGGGAACGTTGCGCGCGCTGGGCACCCGCTTCACCGTGCAGATGCACGACGATGCGACCGCCGTCGCGGTGCAGGCGGGCGCCGTCGAAATTCGCCCGGCCGATCCGGCCGCGGCGCCGCGCGTGCTGCAGGCCGGCGAGCGCACCCGCTTCAGCCGCGCGCGGATCGATCCGCCCGAGGCCGGCGACGTTGCCGATACCGCCTGGACCCAGGGCATGCTGGCCGTGCACGACATGCGCCTGGACCGGTTCCTGGCGCAACTGGCGCGCTACCGCCATGGCCGGCTGGGCTGCAGCGGCGATGCGGCGGACCTGCGCGTGTCGGGCATCTTCCCGCTGGACGACACCGACCGCGTGCTCGATGCCCTGCCCCACCTGCTGCCGGTGAGCGTCGAGCGCTGGACGCGCTACTGGGTCAGCGTGCGGCGCAGGGCGTGAGTCCAGGCCGGACATCTATCAGCCGGCATCGCCAATAGAAATTTTTGTTGCGCTGAACTGAGGGGTTTGCCTGTTTCAAGTGGCCTGACAGAGGAAAGGCTGATTTCCGGCCGCAATCTGAAAGGACTGTTTCATGGGCAAGCTTCATCTGCCATCCCCGCCCGCCGGCACGCGCCGGCACCCTGCGCTGCGCATCCGCCGCAGCGTGCTGGCCGTGGGCCAGGCGCTGGCCCTGTCGGCCGCCGCGGCCCCGCTCGCTGCCTTTGCCGCGGAACCGGTGCCGGCACCGGCGGCCGCGGCACGCAGCTACACGATCCCGGCCGGCGCGCTGCAGCCGGCGCTGACGCGCTTCGGCCTGGAATCCGGCGTGCTGGTGTCTTACGACGCCGCCGACCTGGCGGACCGGCGCACCGAGGGGCTGCAGGGCCGCTACGCGCCCGAGGACGCACTGGCCGCCCTGCTGCGCAACACCGGCCTGCACGCGGTGCGCGTGCCCAACGGCTTTGCCGTCAAAGCCATGCGCGCCGCTGCCCCGGAAGCCGGCGGCGCCACCCTGCCCGCGGTGACCGTGACCGCCGCCCGCCACGACGCCGAAGCGCTGACGCCGGCCTACGCGGGCGGACAGGTGGCGCGCGGGGCGCGGCTGGGGCTGCTGGGCAATGCCGATGCCATGGACTCGCCCTACAGCAGCGCGGCCTATACCGCGCAGGCCATCGAGGACCAGCAGGCCCGCACCATCGGCGACGTGCTGGCCAACGACCCCACGGTGCGCTTTACCACCTCGGCCGGACACCTGTACGAGAACTACACCGTGCGCGGCTTCGATATCTCGTCCAGCGACCTGGCCCTGAACGGCATGTACGGGCTGGCGCCGTACGGGCATGCGCCCACGGAATTCGTCGAGCGCGTCGAACTGCTGCGCGGCCCCACCGCCATGCTGACCGGCATGGCACCCAGCGGCGCGGTCGGCGGCGTCATCAACCTGGTGCCCAAGCGCGCCGCGGATACGCCGCTGACGCGGCTGTCGGCCAACTATCTGTCCGAGGGCCATGCCGGCGCCAGCGTCGATATCGGCCGCCGCTTCGGCCCGGACAATGCCTTCGGCGTGCGCGTGAACGGCGCCTATGGCAATGGCCGCACCGGCATCGACGGGCAAGCCAGGCGCCGCGCACTGGGCGCGGTGGCATTGGACTATGCCGGCGAGCGCGTGCGGGCCTCGCTCGACGCCTACGCCAGTGAAGAGGAAGTGCGCAACGGCAGCGCTTGGATGGCCTCGTTCGCCAGCACCGTGCCGGCTCCGCCCAAGGCCGGCACCAATATCCTGCCAGGCACGCATGGCCGGCTCGACAACAACGCCGTGGTCGCGCGCGGCGAGGTCGACCTCGCGCGCGACTGGACCGCGTACGCGGGCCTGGGCACGCTGCACTACAAGTACAGCGGTTTTATCAACGGCACGCGCGCCAACAATGTCCGGCCCAACGGAGACTACACCGGCATCACCTACAACCAGAAGGGCTACACCGATACCGTCTCGGCCGAGGCCGGCGTGCGCGGCACCGTGCGTGCCGGACCGGTAGAGCACCGCCTGGTGCTGGGCTACACCTACCTGGGCCTGCGCAGCGGCACGGTCAACGTGGCCAGCCGGTCGTTCCTGTCCAACATCTACGCCCCGGTCACGCCGATCCTGGCGGCATCCCCCGGCAACGTGCCCAGGACCGCCGACACCACGCTGACCAGCCTGGCGCTGGCCGACACGCTCGCCTTTGCCGACGACAAGGTGCAGCTGACCCTGGGCCTGCGCCACCAGCGCGTGCAGGCGCAGAGCTTCAGCGCGACCACCGGCGCGCGCACCGCGGACTACGACGAAAGCGCCGTCACGCCCTCGGTGGGCCTGGTGCTCAAGCCGTGGGGGCCGCAGCTGGCGCTCTACGGCAACTACGTCGAAGGGCTGAGCCAGGGCGATACCGTGACCGACGTGACCGCGCGCAACTACCAGCAGGTGTTCGCGCCCTACAAGACCCGCCAGGGCGAGCTGGGCGTGAAGTGGGACAGCGGGCGACTGACGCAGACCCTCAGCGTGTTCCAGATCACGCGTCCGACGCTGATCAAGGATGGCGCCACCAATACCTACGGCCCGGACGGCGAGCGCCGGCATCGCGGCGTGGAGTGGAACGTCTACGGCGAAGCCGGCCGCGGCGTGCGCGTGCTGGGCGGCATCGCCTATACCCGTGCGGTGCTGACGCGAACGGCCAACGGCGCCTATGACGGCAACACCGCGTTCGGCAGTCCCACCTGGTCCGGCAACCTGGGGGCGGAGTGGGACCTGCCCTGGGTTCCGGGGCTGACCGTCAGCGGCCGCGTGACCTACACCGGCTCGCAGTACGTCAACACCGCCAACACGCAGAAGATCGACAGCTGGACCCGCTACGACATCGGTGCCCGCTACGTGACCAAAATCCAGGGCAAGCGCGTGGGCTTCTACGCCAGCGTCGAGAACCTCTTCAACCAGAGCTACTGGGCGGGCTCGTTCAACGACGGCTACGTCACGCAGAACGCGCCGCGCCTGTTCAAGTTCACAACCTCGGTGGATTTCTGATGCGCTTCCCTGTCCTGATCCTGCGCCGCGCCGCCTGGCTGTCGGCGTCCCTGATGCTGTCGCTTGCCGCCATCGCCACGCCGGCTGCCGCATCCGCTCCCGCCCTGGCCGTGGGCCAGCCTGCGCACGGCGTCTGGCAACCCGGCGCACCGCTGCACTACACGCTGTCCCTGCAGGCAGGCGACGTGGTGCGGGGACTGCTCGACGGACCGGCGGCAACGCTCGACCTTGCCGATGCCGGCGGCAAGCCGGTGCGCCGGCTGCTGGGGCCGACCACGCTGTCGCGCAGCTTCCTGTTCGTGGCCCCCGGCAGCGGCGCGTACCGGCTCACCGTCAGCGGCGACCACGCCGACGTGCCCGGCGCGGTCGGCGGACGGCCCTTTCCCGGCGCGCCTTACGTGCTGCGCATCGACGAGATCGTGCCGCGGGCCGCCCAGCACGCGCCCGCTGACCTGCCCGACAGCCTCGCCCTGCGCGAGCTGGCGCAGACCCTCGCCAACGGTGGCAACACTGAGGCGTTCTGGCAGGACATGGCCCGGCGCGGCACGCCCCTGGTGGAGTCCCTGCCCGCAACCGGCAGCGGGCAGGAAGCGATGGTGCGCGTGACTTTCCTGTGGCGCGGCGCGCGCGACAACGTGCGCCTGCTCGGCAGTCCCGCCGGCGACCATGATGCGCTGCTGCGCCTGGCCGACAGCGACGTCTGGTACCGCAGCTACCGCGTGCCGGCAACCACCCGCATGAGCTACCAGCTGGCGCCGGACGTGCCCGTGCTCGACCAGCCGGCCCCGCAGCGCCGGCGCGCCATCCTGGCCACGGTGCAGCGCGATCCGCTCAATCCGCGCACGTTCCCGGACCAGGGCGCGGATCCGTTCCAGCTCAAGTCCGTGCTGGAACTGCCGGCCGCCCCGCCACAGCCGTGGCTGGCGCCGCGCGCGGGAGTGCCCGCCGGCACGGTCACGCCCTACCGCATCGACAGCCGCATCCTCGGCGAGGCGCGCGACATCTACGTCTACCGCCCGGCCCGCGCCCGGCCCACGGCCACGCTGGTGCTGTTCGACGCCCACGCCTACCTGTCGCTGGTGCCCACCCCCACCCTGCTCGACAACCTGATCGACGCGGGCCTGCTGCCGCCCGTCGCCGCGCTGATCGTGGCCAATCCGAGCGCCGCGGCGCGGGCCGCGCAACTGCCGCCCAACCCGGCCTTCGCCGACTTCCTCGCCAACGAGCTGATGCCCTGGGCCGCCACCCTCGGGCTGTCGGCACCGGCGGAGCGCACCGTGGTCGCCGGTTCCAGCTACGGCGGGCTGGCGGCGGCGTACGCGGGGCTGCGCCATCCGGAGCGTTTCGGGCTGGTGCTGAGCCAGTCCGGCTCATTCTGGTGGGGACCCGGCGGCGCGCCCGACCAGCCGCCGCGCCAGCCGCAATGGCTGATCCGGGAATACGCCGCCAGCCCGCGGCTGCCGCTGCGCTTCTACCTGGAAGCCGGGCGTTTCGAGGACGGCCGCGGTGCCGTCAACATCCTGACCACCACGCGGCACATGCGCGACGTGCTGGCCGCCAAGGGCTATCCGGTGGCGCATGCCGAGCATGCCAGCGGGCACGACTACCTGCAGTGGCGCGGCACGCTGGCGTGCGGCCTGATCGCGCTGCTGGGCCGGCCGGAACGCGTCGACGCGGAGGTGGCAAGCGCCTGCCCGGCGTTGCGCGCGGGTACCTCTGCGGCAATCCCGGATGCAGACAAGCGTCCGGCGCCCGGCGTCACGCCGCGGGGTTGAACCCCAGCGCCGTGCTGACCGCGCGCGCCTCGCGCCGCACGGCGCTGCCGATGGGTCCGTCGATGGCGGGGTCGAAGCCGCCGGTGGCGCCCAGCGCGGTCAGCACCGCGCACACCCGCCCGGTGTAGTCGCGCACCGGCGCCGCCACCGCGCTGATGCCGGTCAGGTTGGTGTCGCGCACCCAGGCGCAGTCATCGGCCTGCACCGCGCGGCGCAACGCGCCGATGGGGTCGCTGCCATCGAGCTGCGCCAGCCGCGCCGGGCTGGCGGCCGCAAGCTCTTCCCTGGCCTGCGCCAGGACCCCTTTTTCATCGAGCAGGCCCAGGAACACGCGCCCGGTGGCCGACCACAGCAGCGGCATCACCGAGCCCGCGCGCACGTTCACCGTCACCGGCAGGCCCGGCTCCTCGAAGCGCATGATGGTCGGCCCCTTGTTGCCCATCACCGCGATGAAGCAGGTCACCTCCAGAGTCTCGCGCAGGCGCACCAGCGACGCCTCGGCCAGCCGGATCGGGTCGGCCTGGCGCATCGCCGCCATGCCGATCTGCAGGGCCTCGAAGCCAAGGTGGTACTGCTGCGTGCCCGGCTCCTGCGCCACCAGGTCTTCTTCCACCAGGCTGACCAGGTAGCGGTGGACCTTGGCCGGGCTTTCGTCGATATGCGCGGCCAGCGCGGTCAGGCTGGCACGCCCGCCCAGGCGCGCCAGGCCCTTCAATACGGCCATGCCGGTGACGGCCGACTGCACGCGCTGGCGCCGTTCGCGGGCGCGGGCCGGGGTGGCTTCAAGGATGGGTTCAGGAGCTTTGGATCGGGGCATGGCGGAACGGAGCTGCGCGACGGGGTACGGGTCTTCACGGCGACAGCGGACGATGCCACGCCGTGACGCGGGGCCGGTTCAAGGTTAACCCGCATTCAATCGTTACGCAATGCGTATATGATTTACGCAAAACAGAAAACGCCGGTGCCAGGACACCGGTCCACCCATCAGGAGACAAAGACCCATGCCCCGCCCCCGCCTTGCCCTTTCCGTGCGCCTGGCCCTTGGCGCGCTGACCCTGCCGGTGCTGGCCGCCGGCCCAGCCCACGCCGCCGATGCCTATCCCGCCAAACCGATCCGCTGGATCGTCCCGTACGCCGCGGGCGGCGGTTCGGATTTCCTGGCACGCACCATCGGCCAGGGCCTGTCGGCCAAGGTGGGGCAACCGGTGGTGGTGGACAACAAGCCCGGCGGCAATACCGCCATCGGCGCGGCCGAGACCGCGCGCGCGGCTGCCGACGGCTATACGGTGCTGTCGGCCGACAACGGCACGCTGGTGTTCAATCCCGTGCTGTACAAGTCGCTGTCCTACCATCCCGCCAGGGATCTGGCCCCAGTGACGCTGCTGGGCCGCTTCCCGATGATCCTGGTGGTGGGCGCCGCCAGCCCGGCCAAGACCGCCAAGGAATTCATCGCGCAGGCCAAGGCTACGCAGGGCGGCATCAACTACGGCTCGGCCGGCGCGGGCAGCCCGCACCACCTGGCGATGGAACTGCTGAAGGTGGAAGCCGGGCTGCCGATGACCCATGCGCCATACCGCGGCGCCGCGCCGGCGCTGTCCGACGTGGCCGCCGGCCAGGTCGGCGCGATGATGGTGGACTACGCCGCCGGCGCCGGCTTCATCAAGGGCGGCAAGGTGCGCCCGCTGGCCGTGGCCAATGCCACCCGCCTGCCGCAGCTGCCCGACGTGCCGACCTTCGCCGAGCTGGGCTATCCGCGCGTCGAAGCCGCCGCGCTGGTGGGCATGGTGGTGCCGGCCGGCACGCCGCCGGAGGTGATCAACACGCTGAACAAGGACGTGGTCGCGGCCATCCGCGAGCCGGCGGTCAACAAGCGGCTGGTGGACTTTGGCGTAGAGCCCGTGGGCAACACGCCGGCGCAGTTCAGCGAGCTGCTGCGCAGCGAGTCCGGCCGCTGGACCAGGCTGATCCGCGACCTGAAGATCACGCTGGACAACTGAGTCCGGCCGCAACACCGCGGGCCGTCCGGCGCGCCCGGACGGCAGCGCTTTTTGCCAGGCATCGATGTCTGCCAGGAGTACGTAGCATGACCATCCCCTTCCCCGGCGCCGCGCGCGGCGGCTGCCCGATCGACCACAACACGCTGAGCGCGCCCAACGGCTGCCCGGTCAGCCACAACGCGGCGCAGTTCGATCCCTTCGGCGACGGCTACCAGCAGGACCCGCCCGAATACGTGCGCTGGTCGCGCGAGCAGGAGCCGGTGTTCTACAGCCCGCAGTTGGGCTATTGGGTGGTCACGCGCTACGACGACATCAAGGCCATCTTCCGCGACAACCTGACCTTCAGCCCGTCGATCGCGCTGGAAAAGATCACCCCCACCGGCGACGAAGCCAACGCCGTGCTGGCCAGCTACGGCTACGCCATGAACCGCACGCTGGTCAACGAGGACGAGCCCGCCCACATGCCGCGCCGTCGTGCGCTGATGGCACCGTTCACGCCCGCCGAACTGGCGCACCACGAGCCGCTGGTGCGGCGCCTGACGCGCGAGTATGTCGACCGCTTTATCGACGATGGCCGCGCCGACCTGGTCGACCAGATGCTGTGGGAGGTGCCGCTGACGGTGGCGCTGCATTTCCTGGGCGTGCCCGAGGAGGACATGGACCTGCTGCGCCAGTACTCCATTGCCCATACCGTCAACACCTGGGGCCGGCCGAAGCCGGAGGAACAGGTGGCGGTGGCGCACGCCGTCGGCAATTTCTGGCAGCTGGCCGGCCGCATCCTCGACAAGATGCGCGAAGACCCGTCCGGTCCCGGCTGGATGCAGTACGGGCTGCGCAAGCAGAAGGAGCTGCCCGAGGTGGTAACCGACTCCTACCTGCATTCGATGATGATGGCCGGCATCGTCGCCGCGCACGAAACCACTGCCAACGCCTCGGCCAACGCCATCAAGCTGTTGCTGCAGCATCCCGACGCGTGGCGCGAGCTCTGCGAAGACCCCGCGCTGATCCCCAACGCGGTCGAGGAATGCCTGCGCCATAACGGCTCGGTGGCGGCGTGGCGCCGGCTGGTCACGCGCGACACCGAAGTGGGCGGCATCCGCCTGCCGGCGGGCAGCAAGCTGCTGATCGTGACCTCGTCGGCCAATCATGACGAGCGCCATTTCGCCGATGCCGACCTGTTCGACATCCGCCGCGACAACGCCAGCGAGCAGCTGACCTTCGGCTACGGCTCGCACCAGTGCATGGGCAAGAACCTGGCGCGCATGGAGATGCAGGTCTTCCTGGAAGAGCTGACGCGCCGGCTGCCGCATATGCGCCTGGCCGCGCAGACCTTTACCTACGTGCCCAACACCTCGTTCCGCGGGCCGGAGCACCTGCTGGTGGAATGGGATCCCGCCGAGAACCCCGAGCGCCGCGACCCGGCCCTGCTGGCGGTGCGCCAGCCGGTGCGCATCGGCGAGCCGTCGGCGCACACCATCGCCCGCACGGTGGTGGTCGAGCGCGCCACGGCGGCCGCCGACGGCGTGCTCCGGCTGCGGCTGGTGGCGCCCGACGGCAAGCCGCTGCCGCGCTGGGCGCCGGGCTCGCATATCGACGTGGAATGCGGCGACACCGGGCTGTCGCGCCAGTATTCGCTGTGCGGCGACCCAGACGACGCGGCCGCGCTGGAGATCGCGGTGCTGCGCGATCCCGCCAGCCGCGGCGGCTCGGCCTGGGTCCATGGCAGCGTCAGCGCCGGCGACCGCCTGCGCATCCGCGGCCCGCGCAACCATTTCCGCTTCGACGAGCAATGCCGGCGGGCCATCTTTATCGCCGGCGGCATCGGCGTCACGCCGGTGAGCGCGATGGCGCGGCGCGCCCGCGCGCTTGGCATCGACTACACCTTCCACTACTGCGGGCGCTCGCGCCAGGCCATGGCCATGCTGGACGAACTGCAGGCGCTGCACGGCGCGCGGCTGCACTTCCACGCCAGCGACGAAGGCCGGCGCGCCGACTTCGGCAAGCTGCTGGGGCAGCCTGACGCGGATACCCAGATCTATGCCTGCGGGCCCCAGCGCCTGCTCGATGCGCTGGCCGGATGCTGCGCCGCGTGGCCGGCCGACGCGCTGCGTGTCGAGCATTTCGTCTCCAGGCTGGGCACCCTGGATGCGTCGAAGGAGCAGCCCTTTACCGTGGAGCTGAAGGACTCCGGCCTGGTGCTGGACGTGCCGGCGGGGCAGACCCTGCTGGGCGCGCTGCGCGGCGCCAATATCGACGTGCAGAGCGACTGCGAGGAAGGCCTGTGCGGCTCGTGCGAGGTGCGCGTGCTGGCCGGCCAGGTCGATCACCGCGACGTGGTGCTCACGCGCGCCGAGCGCGACGCCAACCACCGCATGATGGCGTGTTGCTCGCGCGCCTGCGGCGGCGGCC
Organism: Cupriavidus alkaliphilus; assembly: GCF_900094595.1. Taxonomy (GTDB): domain Bacteria; phylum Pseudomonadota; class Gammaproteobacteria; order Burkholderiales; family Burkholderiaceae; genus Cupriavidus; species Cupriavidus alkaliphilus. Next base: position 72,598 of record NZ_FMAD01000015.1, read on the forward strand.
GGCTGGTGCTGGAGCTTTAAGCGCGCCAGCCTCTGGCCGTGGCGTTGAGGGCAGGTACCCGGGGACGGATCTGCAGGGACATGGCGAGGCGTTGCGGCGAGCGCTTCGGGCAAGCCGCGATGCTGCCGCTGGCATACCGGCACCGGCACGGCAAGCGCGCCGTTGCAACGTAGGACAAAACCTGACAACGGCCGCAAGGACACAGGGCTAAAGTAGCAGCGCAACCGCCGCCCCCGCCCTGTTTGCCTCATGCCCCCTGATCCCGCCGCCGTCCACGCCGTTCCCACCGCTGATCATCGCCGCTGGCGCCGTACCGCTGTGCTTTTGACTTTGTCGCTGGTGGCCACGACACTTGCCGTTCCCGCCACGCAGGCAGCCACCATGTCCGCGCCGCCGTTGTCCGAGCTTGCCACATTGCTGCTGGGCACGGTGCGCGGCAAGCCGACCGGCATGCACGGGGTCACGCGCCTGACCACCGGCGACGCCGACCGGCAGCTGCGCCTGGCCTGCCAGGAGCTGATGCGCGCGGGACCGGTCGACCTCGACGACACCACGCGCTTCGACGGCTGCGTGGCGCGACCCGGCAAGATCGTCGACTTTCACCTGAAAGTCTCCGGCATCGATGCCAGCCGCGACGACACCCGTGATTTCATGGCCACGGCCAAGCCGATTCTGGAGCGCGGCATCTGCCGCAATCCGGACGTGCCGGTGCTGGGCAAGCTGGGGATCCGGCTGCGCTATCACTATGCGGCCGGACAGAAGCCGCTGGTGCTGCTCGACATCCCGCCCGAGCAGTGCCGCGGCAAGTGAGGCGACGGATTCAGCCCGCCCGCCCGTTCCCGTTGCCCAGCACCTCTTCGCACACCGCCAGCCACGCCCGCGCCGCGTGCGACAGGTAGCGCCCCGGCGACCAGATATGGGCCATGGTCCAGTCCACCGCGGGTTCGGTCAGGCGCGCCATGGCCAGTGTGTCCTGCGCCTGCAGGCGCTCGGCCAGCGGCTGGGGCAGGAAGGTGGTGCCCAGCCCCGCCGCCGCCATCGACGCCAGGAAGTCCCAGTGCCCGCTGCGCGCCACCACGCGCGGCTCGATGCGGGCTTCCAGGAAGGCCTGCCGCAGCTTGCGCGTCAGCGAGAAATCCTCGGTCAGCATCACCAGCGGCTCGTCGCGCAGCGCCCCCAGCGACACGGTGCGCCCGCGCGCCCAGGCCGCCTTGCGCGGCCCCACCGCCCAGATCGGATAGCGGCCGAACTGGCGCGTTTCCAGCGCCAGGCCGCTGTCGCCCGGCAGCACCGTCGCTCCCACCTCCAGCTCGCCGCTGGCCACCAGTTGCTCCACCACCTGCCCGCCGTGTTCGTCCAGCGTCAGTGACAGATTGGGATAGCGCTGCCGGAACGCGCTGACCGCCGGCGAGAAGAACAGGTTGACCATCGGCGGGATGCCGACCGTCAACTGCCCCCGTCCCAGCGAAGACAGGTCGGAGACCTCCAGCGTCAGCCGGTGCACCACGCCCAGCGCCTCCTGGCCGCGCTCGTAGACCACGCGGCCGACGTCGGTCAGGCGCACGCTCTTGCCTTCGCGGATCAGCAGCGGCTGGCCGACTTCGTCCTCGAGCTGGCGCACCATCTTGCTGATGGTCGACTGGGTCACGAACAGCGACGAGGCGGCCTGGGTAAAGCTGCGCAGCCGCGCAGTCTCGACGAAATAGCGCAGCGCGCGGATATCGATGGGCATGGTGGCGTGGACGGAGCGTGCGCCGGCGATGACGACCGGGGGTGCTAGCGACTCCATGAATAACACGAATGGAAAAGCCAATATTAAATCATGAATGGAATGCGAAAGGTGCGGCTACACTTCGCTCCCAACATGTCGCCCCTGCCCAAACCGCGCCCCCGATGAAGCGCGGAGCGGCGGGCGGCGGCAAGCGCCCCCAACCTTCCCTTCAAGACCCCGCTCCATGGCTAGCTGGCCGAATGCACGACAGTGGCTGTTCTCGCTGAAGGCATTCGCCGCCGCGATGCTCGCGCTCTACATCGCGCTGGCGCTGGGGCTGGCGCGGCCGTACTGGGCCATGGCAACGGTGTATTTCGTCTCGCATCCGCTCACCGGCGCGACCCGCTCCAAGGCGGCGTATCGCGTTGCCGGCACGGTGCTGGGCGCCACCGCGGCGGTGGCGACGGTGCCGCAACTGGTCAACATGCCGATCGTGCTGATGGGCGCGATCGCGCTGTGGATCAGCGTGCTGGTGTACCTGTCACTGCTGCAGCGCACGCCGCGCAGCTACGTGTGCCTGCTGGCGGCCTACACGCTGCCGATCGTGGCCTTGCCGGCGGTCAGCCAGCCGGCGCAGATCTTCGACATCGCCGTGGCACGGATCGAGGAGATCGTGATCGGCATCGTCTGCGCCGGGCTGGTGGGCTCGGTGGTGTTCCCGGCAAAGGTCGCGCCGGCGCTGCGCGCGCGTGCCGATTCGTGGCTGGCCGACGCCGCGGCGTGGGCCTCGGACATCCTGCTGGGCAGCCCGCGCGCCGACCACAGCCGCCACCGGCTTGCCGCCGACATCCTGCAACTGGACCAGCTCATCAGCCAGCTCGCCTACGACACCGAAGGCAGCCACACACTGCACCACGCGCGCGCGCTGCGCCGCCGCATGACCATGCTGATGCCGCTGCTGTCGTCGCTGGAGAGCGTGCTGCAGGCGCTGCGTTGCCACGCAGGCGGCATCCCGCCGGGCCTGCGCGCAGCGCTGGGGGCCACGGCTGCATGGCTCGACGACAAGGCGGCCACGGCACCATCCGCGGCCCCCGAAGGCTGGGCGGTCACGCCCGCAGCCGACTCGAGCGGCTGGCATGACCGGCTTGCCGCCACCGCGGCCGACCAGTTGCAGCGCCTGTGCGCCCTGTACGGCGAATGCCGCGCGCTGCAGCAAGGCATCGGCGACCACCGTGCCGCCACGCCACTGCTACGCGGCGAACGCGGGGCGCAAGCCGCCGGCCATCACCACGACCACGGCATGCTGCTGTTCGGCGCGGTGTCCAGCGGACTGGCGGTGTTCTGCGCCGGGCTGCTGTGGATCTTCTCGGGCTGGGAGGACGGCGCCGGCGCGGTGGTGGTGGCTTCGATCGCGTGCTGCTTCTTTGCCGCCGTCGACGAGCCGCGGCGCATGGCCGGGGCCTTCGTGCGCTGGAGCGCGATCTGCCTGCTGATTTCGTCCGGCTACCTGTTCCTGGTGGTGCCGCATGCGCACACCTTCGAAGCGCTGGCCGCGCTGCTGGCGCTGCCCTATCTCGGCATCGGCCTGCTGGTGGCGCGGCCGGGATTCCAGCTGATCGCGATGCTGCTGTCGGTCAACACCGCCGCGTTTGCCAACGTGCAGGCCGTCTTCGACGCGGATTTCCTCGCCCTCTTCAATACCTGCCTGGCCAGCGCCGCGGCCATGGTGTTCGCACCGCTGTGGTCAGTGGCGGCACGCCCGTTCGGCGCGCGCGTGGCGGCACGGCGGCTGGTGCGCGCCAGCTGGCACGACCTGGCGCAGGCTGCCACGCTGCGCGCCAGCGATGGCGATGCGCGGCTGGGCGCGCGCATGCTGGACCGGCTGGGCCAACTGGTGCCGCGCCTTGGCGCCGCCGGCGATCCCTTGTCCACGGACGGCTTCCATGCGTTGCAGGTCGGCTATTGCGCGCTGGCGCTGCACAAGGCGCTGCCGGACTTGCCGCCGCCGGCGCGCAAGCCGGTGCGCCGGGTGCTGGCCGCGGTGGCGCGGCATTTCCGCGCGCAAGGGCGCGCGGGCCGGCGCGTACCGGTACCGGCGCGCCTGGCAGCCGCCGTGGGCGAGGCCATGGCCGCGGTGGCGGCCAGTGGCCGCGCCGGCCAGCGCGGCACGCTGGGCGCGCTGGTGGTGCTGCAGGTCACGCTGCTGCCGGCTCCGGCCTCGTCCCTGTCCCGCTGATCCACGTCCTCTGCGCTGCGCCTCATGCTTAGTGAAATCGACCTCTACGGCGTGTTCGTGCCCGGCGTGCTGGTGCTGGCCGTGCTCGCCTTTGCCGTGGCCGCGGCAATCCGCATGGTGCTGGCGGCACTGGGCGCCTACCGCCATATCTGGCACCGCTCGCTGTTCAACCTTTTCCTCTATGTGATCGTCCTGGGCGCCGTGGCTGCCGTATTTGCCGTAGTGCCCGGACTGCCGTCATGACCTTGCGACTCCGCTCCTTGCTTCCCGTGCTGCCGACGTTGCTGGCCGCCATTGCCGCGCTGCTGGTGCTGCGCCACCTGTGGGACTACTACACCGCCGCGCCCTGGACCCGCGACGGCCACGTACGTGCCGACATCGTCCAGGTGGCGCCCGACGTATCCGGCCTGGTCACGCGCGTGGTGGCGCGCGACAACCAGTACGTACAGGCCGGCGCAGTCCTGTTCGAGATCGACCGCGACCGCTACGCGCTCGCGCTGGAACAGGCACTGGCGACGCTGGCGACGCAGCGTGCCGCGCTGGCGCAGGCGCGGCGCGAAGCCGCGCGCAACCGCAGCCTGGACGGCGTGGTCGCCGCCGAAGTCGCCGAGCAAGGGCGTGCGCGCGTCGAGCAAGGCCAGGCCGCGCTGGCGCAGGCCGAAGCCGCGGTGCGGCTGGCCCGGCTGAACCTGCAACGCACCAGCGTGCGCAGCCCGGTGGCGGGCTACCTCAACGACCGGCTGCCGCGCCTGGGCGACTACGTGTCGACCGGGCGACCGGTGCTGTCGATGGTCGACGCCGGCTCCTTCCACGTCGAAGGCTATTTCGAGGAAACCAAGCTGCACCGCATCCACATCGGCAGCCCGGTCGACGTGCATATCATGGGCGAGCCCCGCCACTTGCGCGGCCACGTGCACAGCATCGCCGCCGGCATCGAGGACCGCGACCGCAGCGCGGGTTCCAACCTGTTGCCCAACGTCAATCCCACCTTCAACTGGGTGCGGCTGGCGCAGCGCGTGCCGGTGCGCATCGTGCTGGAAGACGTGCCGGCCGATGTGCGCCTGGTTTCGGGGCGCACCGCCACGGTGGCGGTGCGCGAGCTGGCCGCGGACCAGGGCGCCGCGCGCCGCGCGGGGCCGGGATCGTGAGGCCGCGCCGTACGTGGGCGGCGTGGCTGTGTGCATGCCTGAGTGCCTGCACGACGGTGGGACCGGACTATCGCGTGCCAGATCAAGCGGCGCTACGCGCGACCGCGGCAAACGGCCCATTGCAGTCCGCACAGGCGCCGGACGTGGCGATCGCGCCCGTGCCCGACGACTGGTGGCGCCTCTATGACGACGAACGGCTCGACCGGCTCGTCACCAAGGCGCTGGCGGCAAACAACGACATCCGCGCCGCCAGCGCCAACCTGCGTCGCGCGCAGGCGCTGCTGCACGAAGTGGAAGCCGAAAACCTGCCGCAGGGCAGCGCCGGCGCCGGCGTGTCGCGCGCGCAGCTGTCGGGGGAGAGCTTCTTGCAGCAGGCCCGGCCACCGGTGTTCAACCTGGGCGACGTGGGCCTGGGCGCGTCCTACCTGATCGACTTCTTCGGCAAGCTGGCGCGCGCCGACGAGGCCGCGCTGGCCGGTGCGCAGGCCAGCCAGGCGACACTGGACATGGTGCGCGTCACCGTGGCGGCGCAGACCGTGCGCGCCTACCTGCAAGGGTGCGCCGCCACGCATGACCTGCACGCCGCCACGCAGCAATTGGCGGTGCAGCAGCGCACGCTCGATGCCACCCGCCGCGTGCACGCCGCGGGCCGCGCCGGGCCCGCCGAGGTGGCGCGCGAACGTGCCCGCAGCGAAACGCTGCGCGCCACGTTGCCCCCGCTGCAAGCCGCGCGCAGTGCGGCGCGATACCGGCTGGCGATGTTGCTGGGCCAGGCGCCAGCGGCGCTGCCGGAGGCCGATGTGGCCTGCGAGGCCGAGCCCGCGCTGCGCGCGCCGCTGCCGGTCGGCGACGGCGCCGCGCTGCTACGCCGGCGGCCCGATGTCCGCCAGGCCGAGCGCGAACTCGCCGCCGCTACCGCGCGCATCGGCGTGGCCACGGCCGATCTGTATCCGTCGATCCGCATCGGCGCCAGCGCCGGATTGACCGGCGTGCTGAGCCACCTTGGCAGCGGGCCCACGGCGCGCTGGAGCCTGGGGCCGCTGCTGAGCTGGACCTGGCCCACCAACGGCGTGCGGCATCGCATCCATGGCCTGGAAGCCGACGCGGATGCCGCCCTGGCGCGCTTCGACGCCGTGGTGCTGCGCGCGCTGCAGGAAACCGAGACCGCGCTGTCGGCCTACACGCGCGAACTGGAACGCCACGCGGCCCTGCATGCCGCCGGCGAACACGCCGCGCAAGCCGCGCGGCAGCAGCGCCGGCTATGGGAGGCCGGGCGCCTGCCCTATCTGGCGCATCTCGATGCCGAGCGCGATCTCGCCGCCGCGCAAGCCGCGCTGGCGGCGTCCGCGGGCCAGGTTGCCACGCGGCAGGTCGACCTGTTCCTGGCCCTCGGCGGCGGCTGGCAGACCGCGCGCAAGCTGGCCGCCGTAGCCGGATCGATGAATGAAAAATACGACTGAATGATGGAAAGTTAAATCATCACAGGAATAGTGCTGCATGGCTACACTTCGTCCCGTGCCGTGCAGACACCCAGGCGCGGCACCGCCCAAAAGGCGAATCCGGACGGCGCAGGCGGCAAACCCGCCGGACTTGCACGGCCCTGCACGGGCCAGCCGTCCTCCTATCGAAAAAATCAGCAGACATGCATAAAAACGCTCTCAAAGCCCTTCTTGCCACGACTCTCTCCCTCGCAGCAATCAGCGCCGCCACCCCCGCCATGGCACAAGGCCTGAACGATCGCGGCGTTACCAGTGACCGCTACGGGTACGCCCTGCACAACGGCAAGCGCGATCCGTTCACCGACGGCGCGCGTGTCCACGACAAGCGCGACCCCTTCACCGATGGCGCGCGCGTCAACGACCAGCGTGACCCGTTCACCGACGGCGCCAACCGCGCCACCGGCCTGGAAGTTGCAGGCCTGGACCGCAGCGGTGTCTCCGCGGCGCCGGCCCATCGCGGCGCACGCGCCGCCGCCGCGGCCTGATCTGGCGGCGACACCACGCTGCGTGCTACTGATGTGCGCGCTCCGGTGCTAGATTGAGAAGGCGTGCCGCCGCCCGGCGACGGCGCGCCTGACTAGACACCCCACCAGACGCGAGGAGCCGCGCATGTCCCTTCCCCATCTAGCTTCCGGACAGATCGCCAGCGTGCTGCCCCTGGGCGTGCGGCTGGACCAGACCGCCACCCAGGCCCTGTTCAAGGAAGGTCCCCTCGAAGTGATGCGGCTGGTGCTGAAGGCCGGCAAGCATGTGCCCCCTCATGCGGTGGACGGACCCATGACCGTGCAATGCCTCGAAGGCGAGGTCCGCGTGCGCGTGGACGGCTCCGAACGCCAGCTGCACCAGGGCGACCTGCTGTACCTGGGGCCTTGCGTGCGCTACGACGTGACGGCGGTGTCGGATGCCTCGGTGCTGGTGACGATGGTGTTGCCAGGCAGCCTCTGAACCTTCCCTAAACCTCGCCCGGCTGCCAGCGCGCGCTCGCCGCCACGAAGGCGTCGATCAGCGCCGCCACCGGCGCGCGGCGCAGCGCCGCCTCACGCACCAGCACGCCGACCTCGCGATAGAGCGGCCCGCCCGGCAGCGGCACCTGCACCACGCCGGCCGTCTCGCGCAGCGGCACCAGCTCGGCCGGAATGATGGCGCAGCCCAGGCCCGCCGCCACCATCTGCAGGATCACCGCCGGCTCATCCAATTCCATCCCTTCCCTGACCCAGAGCCGCTGCCGCTTCAGGTAGCGGTCCACCAGCTGGCCGCCGGTACTGTGGCGGTTGTAGCGGATAAACGGCAGCGCCTCCACCAGCGCGCGCAGCTCCTGCGGCGAGCCGGCCGGCCCGATGCCGACGAAGCGCTCGCGCACCAGCGGCACCCACTTCAGGTCCGGCGGCAAACCCAGGCGCGGCCGGATCAGCACGGCCACGTCGAGCTCGCGCGCATCGACCTGCGTCAGCAACTGGGTCGACATGCCGGGCACCACGTTGACGTGCGAATCCGGGAAGCGCTGGCGGAAGTGCCGCATCGCCTCGGCCAGCAAGGTGGCCTGCACCGTAGACACCGCGCCTAGCTCCACCGGCGCGGCCTCCGCGTGCGGGCCGGCGCGATCCTTCATCGCGGCGTAGAGCTCGACAAAGCGACGCGCCTCCGGCAGCAAACGCTGCCCGGCTTCGCTGAGCGCAACCGACTTGCCGGTGCGCTCGAACAGGCGGCAGTCCAGGTCCTCTTCAAGGCGCCGGATCTGCGTGCTGACGGCCGACTGGGTCAGCGCCAGCCGTGCCGCCGCGGCCGAAAACGATCCTGTTTCGGCAGCCGTCAGGAAGGTCTGGAAATAGCGGATCATCTATCGAAATCTTTGATGCTCAGGACAAAAATGATTCGCTTCATATTACGGGTTGTGCTGACTACAATCAACGCGCAGGCCAGTCCCCGGCCCGGTCAGAACCTTCCACTCCATAAGAAGCCCCATGAGCACGACTTTCACCATCCCCTTGTTCCACCTGGCGTTTCCCGTGCGCGACCTGGCCGAGGCGCGGCGTTTCTATGGCGGGTTGCTGGGCTGCCCGGAAGGCCGCAGTTCCGAGGCGTGGGTGGATTTCAACTTCTATGGCCACCAGGTGGTGGCACACCTGTCGCCCGAGGAATGCGGCCACCGTGCCACCAGCGCCGTCGACGGCGACGACGTGCCGGTGCGCCATTTCGGCGCGATCCTGCCGATGGACCAATGGGAGGCGCTGGCCGCACGCCTGCGCGCGGCCGGCACCCAGTTCGTGATCGAGCCGCACGTGCGCTTCAAGGGCCAGGTCGGCGAACAGGCCACCATGTTCTTCCTCGACCCGTCCGGCAACGCGCTCGAGTTCAAGGCCTTTGCCGACCTGAACCAGGTGTTCGCGAAATAAGCCGGCGCCAGTCAGCGGCGGTCAGGCGATGCGGCGCATCGCTTCGCGGATGGGCTCCGCTTCCGTCGGGCGCACCAGCCTGGCCACTTCCTGGCCGTCGCGCAGGAATACCAGCGTCGGCCACAGCTTGATGCGGAACGACCGGCCCAGCGGCCGTCCGCTGCCGTCTTCGATCTTCAGGTGGCGCAAGTCGGGATGTACGGCAAATGCCTCGGCCAGCGCCGGCTGGGCCCGCTGGCAGTAGCCGCACCAGGGCGCGCCGAACTCGAGCACGGTGGCGCCGGACAGCGTATCCACTTCGGTGCGGGTCGGTTCGGTGGCGGCGTAGTGTTGGGTCATCGGCATGGTCTTTCCTTTCAATGGGCGCGTCTCGTCTGCCTGCCAGATTCGTTCCAGGCGGACAGCGCGAGGCCAGCGTGAAGCCAGCCATGGCCGCAGCATGCCGCACTTGCGGCGCCAGCGTGTAATTTCTACGCCGCCGGCGCGATTTCCCACCATGAGGGCAGCAAGCCGCGCACCTCCGCCGCGGCAAAGCGGTCATCGATCAGATACAGCACGCCCTGGTCCTGCTGCGTGCGAATCACCCGGCCAGCCGCCTGCACCACCTTGCGCAGCCCGGGATACAGGTAGGCATAGGCGTAGCCCCGGCCGAACGCCTGCTCCATGCGTAGGCGGAACTGTTCGTTGACGGCGTTGAACTGCGGCAGCCCCAGCGTCGCGACGAAGGCGCCGATCAGGCGCTCGCCCGGCAGGTCGACGCCCTCGGCAAAGGCGCCACCGAGCACCGCGAAACCGATGCCCGCCCCGCCTTCCGTAAAAGCCTCGAGGAACGCCGCCTGTGCGGCTTCGTCCATGCCCCGCGCCTGCACCCAATGCGGGATGTCCGGATGCGACCCGGCGAAGCGGGCGACGGCCTGCTGCAGGTATTCGTGGCTGCTGAAGAAAGCCAGGTAGTTGCCGCGGCGCGCGCGGAACTGGTCCGCCATCAGCGCCACGATGGCCGGCAGCGACTGCTCGCGCCGCGCATAGCGGGTGGAGATGCGCGAGGCAATCCGCACCGACAGCTGCGCGGCGCTAAACGGCGATGGCACTTGCACGCGCGCGCAATCGGCCGGCAGGCCCAGCGTGTCCAGGTAATAGTCCGCGGGATCGAGGGTCGCGGAAAACAGCGTGACCGAATGCGCGGCGGCAAGCCGCGGGCGCAGGAACGGGGCCGGGATGACGTTGCGAAGGCAAAGCCGGGCGTGGTGGCCGCGCCGGCGCGGCGTGCGCTGGATATCGAACAGCGAATGCGCATCGAGCTGTTCGGCCAGGCGGGCGAAATGCAGCGCGTCAAAGTAGAATCGCTGCAGCGCCGGATCGTGCGCGCCCGGATGCTCGGTCATGTAGGCCAGTGCCGCCGCACAGCATTCGTCCAGCGCGCGGCGAAAGGCCGCCGGCACTTCGGCCAGGACCTCGTAGGCATCGTCACCCTGGCGCGCGAGGGCACTCCACTGCCGCGCCAGCCGGGCCAGCGGCCGGGATAGCTGCGCCGGCGCACCGCGGCGCAGCTCGCGCAGCGCCTGCGGATCCAGTTCCGCCGTGTACATCGCGCGGCCACGCTCGACCAGGTTGTGGGCCTCGTCCACCAGCACGCTGGCGCGCCAGCCATTGGCCACGGTCAGCGCATACAGCATCGCGCTGCGGTCGAAGTAATAGTTGTAGTCGGCCACCACCACATCGCTCCAGCGCACCAGCTCCTGGGCCAGGTAGTAAGGGCAGATGCCATGATCCCGCGCTAGTTCACGCACCGCGGCGCGGTCGCGCACCGGCACGGCGCGTGCCGCTTCGCGCGCGGCCGGCAGTCGGTCATAGAAGCCGCGCGCCAGCGGACACGATTCGCCATGGCAGGCCAGCTCCGGATGCTCGCAGGCCTTGTCGCGCGCAGTCAGTTCGAGCACGCGCAGCGGCTGCGCGCCGTGGCTGCGCAAGGCTTCGGCGGCGTGCAGCGCCACCCCGCGCCCGGTGGAACGCGCCGACAGGAAGAACACCTTGTCGAGCTGCTGGCCCGGCATGGCCTTGAGCACCGGGAACAGCGTCCCGACCGACTTGCCGATGCCGGTGGGTGCTTGCGCCAGCAGGTGGCGCCCGGCGCGGTTGGCGTTGTAGACCGCGTGCGCCAGTTCGCGCTGGCCCGGGCGAAAGCCCTGGTGCGGAAACGCCAGCCGCGCCAGCGCGGCATCGCGCGCCTGCCGGTGCGCCAGTTCGGCCCGGGCCCAGTGCAGGAAGCGCTCGCAGGACTGGACAAAAAACGCCTCGAGCGCCGGCGCGTCGAAGTGCGCCACCACCGGGTGCTCGCGCTGGCTGACGATGTCGAAATAGACCACCGCGATTTCGAGCCCGGGCAGCCCCAGCTTGCGGCACAGCAGGCAGCCATAGATCCTGGCCTGGGCCCAATGCAGGTGGCGGTGGTTGTCCGGCACGGCGGCGTCGCCGCGAACCGTCTTGATTTCCTCGAGCCGGTTGGCAGCGGGATCGTAGCCGTCGGCACGGCCCCGGACATGGAGCGGACCGAAATCCGCGGACAGCGCCACTTCTGCCTGATAGCCCGCCCCCCGCCGGCCGGTCACGACGCCGTGGCCGGCCACGCCTTCCTGCGCCGACGGCGTCGGCACAAAACGCAGGTCCAGGTCGCCCGCCTTGGCGGTGAACTCGCACAGCGCGCGCACGGCGACGACGTACTTCGGCTGCGCTGGCGCAGTGGGCGGTGCGGGCATGACGGGAGGGGGCGCGATGACGGCGGACACAGGCAATGGGTACAGCGAAAACTGTATAAATATACAGTAGCACCCCGGCCGGGGAACGCTCTTACCGCCCAACGGGCATAAAGAAAGAGCAAATCGTTATTTCCATGTGCCCCACGCGCCGCTCTATATTGTCCGGCTGACAAGACAACAAGTGTCCGCCTGCCCGGCAGCGGACACGACCGGAGCCCGACCTTGACCTGCAGCATCACCCTTGGCGCCACCCTGACCTGGCCCGCGCGCAACCTGCCGCACAAGACCGCGCTGGTCAGCGGCATCGGCACCGGGCGGCGCGCGTGGACCTTTGCGCAGCTGGATGCCGAGGTCAACCGCCACGCGCATGCCTTGCAGTCGCTCGGCATCGGCAAGGGCGACGTGGTGGCGGCCTTTCTCTACAACACGCCGGCCTTCGTCTTTGCGCTGCTGGCCACGGCCCGCCTGGGCGCGGTCTTCAACCCGGTCAACTATCGCCTGGCGGCACAGGAGCTGGCCTACATCCTGAACGACGGCGGGGCCAGGGCGCTGCTGTTCGAACGGGAAGGCGCGGCCGTCGTGGAAAAGGCCGCCGAACTGGCGCCCGGCACCGCGTTGCGCCTCTATGCCGACGCCGACCCGGCGCCCGCCTGCGCCACGCACCGGCTCGACACGCTGGCGGCGGAGCAGCCCGACTCGCCGCCGACGGTGACGGTCGACGAGAACGATCCCTGCATCCTGATGTACACCAGCGGCACCACCGGCCGGCCCAAGGGCGTCATGCACACCCATCGCAGCAAGCTGCAGCACAACGCGATGATGCACCAGGCCATGATGCTGTCGCGCGAGGATGTGGGCCTGTCGATCGCGCCGCTGAACCACACCGCCGAGCTGCACACCAGCTTCCTGCCGCGCCTGCAGGTCGGCGCTACCCAGGTGCTGCAGCGCCGCTTCGATGCGGGCGAGGCCTGGCAACTGGTCGAAGCCGAGGGCGTCACGCATTTCTTCGCCGCGCCGACCATGGTCGGCATGCTGCTCGACCATCCGGACGCAGCAACCCGTGACCTGTCCTCGCTGCGGCTGGTGGAGTACGGCGGCGCATCGATGGCGCCGCACCTGATCCGCGAATGGGACCGCAAGGTCGGCGCCGGGCTGGTGCAGGTCTACGGCACCACGGAAATGGGACCGTGCATGTCGGTGCTCTACCCGCACGAACAACTGAGCCGCGCCGGCTCGGCCGGCCTGCCCGCGCTTGGCCACGAGCTGGTGGTGGCAAGGCTGCGCGAAGACGGCGCACCGACCGACCCGTCGCAGCCGTGCGCGCCGGGCGAGGTCGGCGAAGTGCTGGTGCGCGGACCGTGCATGATGCAGGGCTACCTGAACCGCCCGGACGCCAACGCGCGCGCGCTGGCGCACGGCTGGTACCACACCGGCGACCTTGGCTGCGTGGATGCCGACGGCTACCTGTGGATCCGCGACCGCATCGACTACATGATCAATTCCGGCGCCGAGAACGTCTATCCGCGCGAGGTGGAAGACGCCCTGATCGAACATCCCGGCGTGCTGGAAGTCGCGGTGCTGGGCGAGCCCGATCCCACCTGGGGCCAGGTGGTCAGCGCCTACGTGGTGGCGCGCGGCGAGGCCGCACTGAGCGCGGAACAGCTCGATGCCTTCGTGCTGCAAGGCGACCGGCTTGCCGCCTACAAGCGCCCGCGCCGCTACCATTTCGTCGAAGCGCTGCCCAAGACGACCAGCGGCAAGATCCAGAAACACCTGCTGCGCGCGGGCTGCGCGGCCTGATCGTGACTCAGGCCAGGCGGGCGTCGTACTGCCAGCGGCGTACCTTGGTATAGGCCAGCCGCCGGGCAGCCGCGTGCAAGGGATTGACCAGCACGTTGAACTCTTCAGGAATCACGATCGAGGGCACCAGCAGCAAGGCGCCGGTGCCCTCGCGAACCCAGGCCTCGCCGGTGTCGAGACTGGTCTTGCCGGCGGGAATGGCATCCCAGCCGACCGGCGCGCTGGCGGCCGTCAGGTGCCGTGCCGCGGCCCACAGGTCATCAGGGATATCGATCCGGACCAGGTAGCGGTTCAGCGGCAGACCGGCCGAGCCCAGGTGGACCAGCGTTTCCAGGCAAGCCAGCGCGATGCTGGACGCGGCATAGATCAGCGGCGTTCCCTGCCGGTTCCAGCGTCCTCCGGTGGCCCTGCCACCGGCGCCGCTGGCATCGTCCGCGGTGTAGAGGGGCGTGTCGGTGGCGATGCGCCAGGCCGGCTTCAAGCGTAGGCCCCGCTCTGCATCCTCGCCACCAGGTCGGAGACGATGCGCTGGCCCGCGACGGTATCCATCAACTCCGCGGGACGTTGCCCGCCCAGCGCCGGAGACGGCTGCTCCAGCCACTGCGCCACCCATTGTGGCGCATTGAAGCCGCGCGGATCGCCCGAGCTTTCCACCAGCGCCTGCACCTGGCCCATCAGCCGCACCATGCCCAGCACGCGCTCGCTCTGCTCGCTCGACAGGTTCTGGTGCGCCCGCGCCTTGCGGTCAACGGTGGCGCGCGGCAAGTCCAGCGTCTTGATCAGCTGTTCCTTGCTCGTACCCATGGATTCGGCCAGCCGGCTGAGGTCGGAAGCCGGCACGCCCTCGCGGATGGCGTGGATCACCGCCATGGCCCCTTCTGTCGACAGCGTGGCCTCGTAGACCGCAAGGTAGCTATTGACGCTGAGCTCGCGAGCGGGCCGGCGTTCGGGTGCGAGCGGATAATGGCCTTTGGGCGTGAGCATGCGTGGCATGGCAGATCTCATCAAATGAGCTTCTATTTTAGCTCAATTGATTTACGCCGAACGTGAACTACACTGCGCTTTCGCCGGAAGGCACAAAGGATTGCGCCTACAGTCCGCGGCCACGCCGTCGCCCCTTGCCGACGGACAATGCAACGCGGGCCGGCCGGCTCCGCCGTGGCGGCGTCCCGGCGGCGGCCGTGGATTCAGCAGGTGCCGCGCCGGCCTGCTCCCGATACTCAGCGAGCAGGCTTTCCCGCTGGCGTACCCGTTCTTCGAGCACCGCAATCGCCTGGCCGAGCCGGCTCATCTCGCTGCCCTGGCGCGACGCCGCCTCCGCGGCCCGGCTCAGGCGCTCGACCGCCGCCTTGCGTTCGGCCTCGACCAGCTTTTGCGCTTCCCTGGCGGCCACGCGTGCCGCATCCAGTTCCAGCGCCATGCGGCGCTCGTTGGCGGCGGTGCGCTGCATCAGCGTTTCGCGCTCCTGATCCCATGCCGCGCGCCGGGCATCGAAATCGTTCTGCATGGCCTGGCGCGCGGCCAGCGCGGCGGCATGCTCGGCGCGCAGCGCTTCGGCTTGCTGCTGCCACGCGGCCGCAGCGGTTTCGGCACGCGCCGCGCGCTCGGCCGCGTCGTCGCGGGCCCGCGTCAGTTCCGCCATGGCAGCCTCCGCGCCTTCGAGCCGCGCCTGCATGACCTGTCGTTCCTGCGCCAGCGCTTCTCGCTCCTGCTGCAGCGCCTTGCTGGCTTCCGCCAGTGCGGCTTCCCGCTGCGCCAACGCGGCCTCGGCCGAGGCACTGGCGCTTTGCAGCGCCGCCTCCCACAGGTAGCGCGCGGCTTCCGTGACGGGCTCCGGGCAGCCTGGCGCGGGTGCGAAACCCTGCGGATCCTGGATTCGCCCGCCCAGCGCAGCAAACCAGGCATCCAGGTGCGGGCTGACCGTGTTCGGCGAGCCTCGCCCCAGATGCAGGCGGATACGTTCGATGGTCGGCCGCTGGCCGGCCTTGAGCAGGCTGTCGGCGGCTTGCCAGACGTCGTCGCGGGTGATGCCTCGGCTGCGGAGCGTTTCCATGGGTGTGGTCCAGCGGTTCCTGAAAAATCACTAAATAAGGTTCGATAATTAAGACTTATCGGTTGTTATTCCTTATTTACGTATGATATATTACAGGATACATCATATTTAATATGATCAGAATCCGAGACGCCCACGAGGCCTACTTCCCACCGATTCCTTCCGATGTCGAATTACCGGCCCCGCTCCGCACGTCCCAACTGGATCCTCTCGCCGAGCAGGCGGCCAACGCGTTGCGCCAGGAAGGCGAATCCCGAAACACGGTGGCAAGCTACCGGTCCGCACTGCGCTACTGGTCTGCCTGGTATGCCCTGCGCTACCGGCAGCCGGTGCGGCTACCGCTTGCGCCCGCCGTCGTTATCCAGTTCATCGTCGACCACGCCACGCGCCAGACGCCGCAAGGCCCTGTCTGCGAGATGCCCGCGGCGATCGACCAGGCGCTGGTCGCTGACGGATGCAAGGCACGACCCGGCCCGCCCGCGCTGTCAACGCTGACCCACCGGCTCGCGGTCATCGCCAAGGCCCACCAGCTGCAAGGCCTGCCCAACCCATGCGCCGATGCCGGCGTGCGCGAACTGATGGCCAGCATCCGGCGCGCCTACGCGCGCCGCGGCCACCGCCAGGCACGCAAGGCCGCCCTGACGAGGGCGCCGCTGCTGCGCCTGCTCGATACCTGCGATGGCTCGCTGGCCGGGTTGCGCGACCGCGCGCTGCTGCTGTTCGCGTGGGCCAGCGGCGGGCGTCGCCGTTCCGAAGTCGCGCGTGCCACCATGGCCAACCTTGCACGCGTGGGGCCTGGGGACTTTGTCTATGTGCTGGGCTGGTCGAAGACCAACCAGTCAGGCAGCGATCACGCCGATAACGCCAAGCCCGTCACCGGCGCCGCCGGGCAGGCGCTGGAGGCGTGGCTGGCCGCCGCGGGGATCGAACACGGTCCGCTGTTTCGCCGCATCCGGCGCGGTGGGCATGTGGGAGAAGGCTTGTCGGATGCGGCGGTCAGCCGCATCGTCAAGGCGCGTTGCGCGCTGGCGGGGCTGGACGGCGATTATTCCGCGCATTCGCTGCGTTCGGGCTTTGTCACGGAAGCGGCGGCACAGCAAGTGCCGCTGGCTGAAACCATGGCCATGACCGGCCATGCCAGCGTATCGACGGTGGTCCGCTATTTCCGCGCTGCCGATGCACGGCGCTCGCGCGCCGCCGACCTGTTGGCACCGGATGCCACCGACAGCCCCTGAGCGACTCGCCATGTCCGCCAACCATGCGCCGGGGCCGGCGCAAATACGGGTATTTCGCTAGCCGGCGCCTCTGGCTCGCCTTGCGGGGCCTGCCTATACTGGCAGGCGCGCGGGACAGTGCCGGCACAGGCCGGACGCCGCGAACGGAACATCCGGCAGACAGTCACCGCCGCGCAAGCGCTGGCGGTACAGGCGCGCGACGACGCGCCGCTGCCCGGACCCGATCAAGTGGAAACGCGGAGATGGGCATGCCCAACGAACAATTCCTCGCCACGCAGGAAACGCGCCGCTCAGGGCTGAAGGCCCTGCGCGCGGCCCTGCTGCAGGTTCACAAGGAAGTCATCGGCTATGACCGGGCACAGTATGAACGCCTGAACGGTCCGATTCCGGCCGGCCTGTTTGTCCAGCTGGTGACTGAAGACAACTACTTCCGCTGGCTCGACCCGCTGTCGCGCCTGATCATCGAGATCGACGAAGAGCTCGAAGCCAAGGAACACCACGACGATACCTGCCGTGCCGTCGGGCGCGCCGCCGAAAAACTCTTCAGCGACGGAGCCGACCCCGCGTTCCGCAAGCGCTACCAGGAAGCGCTGCAGGACGAGTCCGGCGTCATCGTCGCGCACGGGCGGCTGATGTCCGTCATCGGGCAACTGCGCCAGCTGCCCTAGCGCGCCCGCGCTTCCGGACGCGTGAGTCCGGACGCCTTATTTCCCTGCGCTTTACTTCCCAGTGCTTTACTTGCCCGGCTTCGACTTGCCGGGCCGGCGCAGCACGTCGGTGTCGACCGCGACCGGGTCGCTGGCGGGGAAAGTTTCCTTCAGCGCCTCATCCAGTTCGCGCTCGATCAGTTCGTCTCTGGATGGCTGCTGCGCTGGCTTCGTCGGTTGGGGCGGGTGCTTCTGTGCGGGCTTGCTCATGTCGATAAGGCTCCTTGGCGACCGTGAACCGATGGTAACCCTGGCGGCCCGGCATTGCCATGCGGACGCTTACCGCTCAGTGGCCTCTGCCGCCACCTCCTCTGCCACCCCCGCGCCCACCGCCATGCCAGCCACCCCGCCCGCGGTGGCCATTGCCGTGCCAGTGATGACCACCGCGTCCGCCGCCGCCATAAATGAAGGCGAAGCTGCCATAGGCCGGCCACGGGCGGTAGTACGGATACCCGTATGCCGGATAGGCGGGATAGGCGGGATAGGCCGGGTAGGTCTGGTAGTAGGGCGTCGACACCGTGTAGGCGGGATATGCCGGATACGGGTCGCCGGCATACGGGTACGCCACGCACCCTGCCAGCGCGGTCGCGACCAGGATCACTCCGATTCCGTATTGCATGATGCCCCTCCCCACCGTCAGCGCTCAGCCTGCCGGACCTGGCAGGCACGCAAGTTAGACCGCGCGGCCGGCCCGGCATTCCGGTGAACCGCACCCGCCCGACGCGCCCGGCCAAGCCATGGGCGTGCGGGTGCCTATATCGGGACAAAACAAAGACATATTTAAGAAGTGTCCGATATTCAGATGAGAATCAACGGAATACATTGTTCTTGCACCCGACCCTGGGTGCCCGATAGAGCCAGGTTGCCCCCCTTCCTGGCTCCTTACCTTGCCACGATGGTCCCCGCCATCGTGGCATTTTTTTGTGCCGCGGTTACGGGCTACAGGCCCTTCTCGACCATCTCGAGCACGCGCTGCCCCAGGATCTCCGCCTGCTCGCTGGCGCGGCTGCGCAGGGGACCGTCGATCAGCAGGATCGCCAGCCCGTGCACGGCCGACCACGCCAGGTATTCGGCGCCCGGGCGGCGCTCGGCCGGCAGGACCCCCGCCTCCACCAGCTGGTCCAGCGCCGCGCCCAGCAACTGGAACGGATTCAGGCCGCTGTTGCCCGCCTTGGCCGGGTCGGCGTCGTCCTCGACTTCGTCCGGCACCGAGAATGCCGTGCGGAACAGGCCGGTTTCCGTGAGGGCAAAACGGAGGTAGCCCGTGCCGACCGCGCGCAGGCAGGCGCGCGCATGCGCGGCTGCGCCACGGCCCGGGCGCAGCCCGCCGATTTCGGCCTCCATGGCGATTGCCAGCGAAGACAGGGCCGAGGCGCGCACCGCCTGCAGCAAGTCTTGCCGGCTGGCGAAATGGCGGTACGCGGCATTGGGCACCACGCCCGCGCGCCGCGTCGCTTCGCGCAGCACGATGGCGTCGGGGCCACCCTCGCGTGCCAGGTCGATGCCGGCGTCGAGCAGCGCGCGGCGCAGGTCGCCATGGCGGTAGGTCGCCCGTGCGGGCGGTGCGGAGGCTTCCCGGTTCATGCGGGCCTCCCGGAAAACGAATGACAGTTCATGATGTGCAGAGTCTTATAGTGAACAGTGTACACAATCAAACTGTCACAAGCTTGTAGCGCCTACGATGGCAGGGGCGCCGGCAGGCCGCGGCTCAGAGGATCGGCGCGAACAGCGTGGCGACGTGCATCGCCACGCGCAGAGGAGCCGGCGCGGCGAGGAACTCGTCCAGCCCGACCCGACGGGCCTGCGCGAAATCGGCCTCGAGCATTGCCGCCACCTGCGCGGCAAAGCCCTCGTCGGCAGTCATCACCATCAGCTCGAAATTGAGCCGGAACGAGCGGTTGTCGAGGTTCGCGGTGCCGATGGCGGCGGCCTCGTCGTCGATCAGGATCACCTTCTGGTGCAGGAAGCCGGGCTGGTAGCGGTAGATCTTGATGCCCGCGGCAATGGCCTTGTGGGCGTACAGCGTGGAGGCGGCATAGACCACCAGGTGGTCCGGCCGCGCCGGGATCAGGATGCGCACATCCACCCCGCGCAGCACCGCCAGTCGCAGCACCGCGAACACGGCCTCGTCCGGGACGAAATACGGCGACGTGATCCACAGCCGGTGGCGCGCCGACTGGATCGCCTCGACAAAGAACAGCGAGCAGGTTTCCTGCGCATCGGCCGGCCCCGACGGCACCACCTGGCAGGTCATGCTGCCGCCCGCCTCCGGCGGCGGCATGAGCAGATGCGGCACCTCGCGCGCGGCCCAGTACCAGTCTTCGGCAAAGGCCATCTGCAAGTCCAGCACGGCGCTGCCACGCAGCGCGATATGGGTGTCGCGCCAGGGCGCCAGCGGCGGACGCTGGCCCAGGTATTCGACACCGACATTGTGGCCGCCGATGAACGCTTCGCAGCCGTCGACGACCACCAGCTTGCGGTGGTTGCGGAAATTGAGCTGGAACCGGTTGACGAAACCGCGATGCGTGGAAAACGCCCGCGCCTCGACCCCCGCATCGAGCAGCGTGCGTACGTAGCGGCGCGACATGGCGTGGCAGCCGATGCGGTCGAACAGGAAGTACACCTTGACGCCAGCCTGCGCGCGCTCGCACATGAGCGCCTGCAGGCGCTGGCCCAGTGCATCGTCGTGGACGATGAAGAACTGCACGATCAACACCTGCCTGGCGCGCGCCATCGCCGCGAAGATCGCCTCGAAAGTCTCCTCGCCGTCGATGAGCAGGCGCACATCGTTGTTGGCCAGGCACGGCATGCCGGTCAGGCGCGGCAGCGCGCGCATGCAGGCCTGCACCGGCGCGTGGACCACGCAGGCGCTGCGGGCCTCGCGCTCGCGCGGGGTCATGCCGTGGCGGATTTCGCGCAGCCGGTCGTCGTTGAAGCGGCGCGCGTCGACATAGCCGGCGAAGGTGCTGCGCCCGAAGATCAGGTAAGGCACCAGGGTGAAGTACGGCATCATCAGCAGCGATCCGGCCCAGGCAATCGCGCCCGGCGCGGTGCGCACCGTCATGACGGCATGCAGCGCGGCCACCACGCCTACGGCGTGAAAGGCCAGCACGATGATGGCGATGACACTCGGGCTCTGCAGCATCGGTGGGCTTGTGTCCGCTGACCGGGTCGCGATGCGCGCTATTTTGGCACAGCACGTTGCCGATGTTGGCGCCCGGCTGTGCGCCGCCAGCCAGAGCTGCCTGCTTTTTTGGCACGCCGATGGCATGACGGTGCCAGGCCGCTGTCAGGGCAGCATGCCCCCGTTTGTCCACAGGAGCTGTGGACAACTTTCCGTAGCGACCGGCAGCTGCCGCAGCTTCACGAGCGAATCCGCTTCGATCACGGCGAACCGCAAAAATCGACAGAGATTTCAGCAATGTCTGATTGTTTTTCGGACCGCACTTTTTATACGCTTTCTGGCTAGGCAACGCGGTGCCATCACGGTCCCGTGGCCGGGGCTGTCCGACCGCGGCCCGGGCGTTCATTGCCGGCTTTCGCCTTACGGTTCGTATCCTGCCCTGTGGTCCGCCTCCGATGAATATTGCGCTGCTCATGGGCTTTTCGCCCCAACTCCGTACCGTGGCCGAGCTGCTGGAGGGCGCCGGCTTCCGTTGCCGCGTGTTCGAGACCGGCCGCGAGCTGATCCACCGCGTCAGCCAGGAGCTGTACGACATGCTGCTGATCGACGATGCCTTGCCCGACCTGCCGGCACTGGAAGTGGTGCGCGCGGTGCGCAGCGCGCGCTCGCGCGATGTGCCGATCATCCTGCTGGCTGCCGACAACAGCGAAGACAAGCTGGTCGATGCGCTCGATGCTGGCGCCGACGACTACGTGTGCCGCCCGCTCAATGGGCGCGTGCTGATGGCGCGCATCACGGCATTGCGCCGGCGCGTGACCGGCGAACGCGTGCGCCAGGGCCTGGTGGTGCAGGCCGGCCCCTACCAGCTCAACAGCATGGGGCGCTTCGCCACGCTGCACGGCGAGCGCATCGCCATGACGCCGAAGGAATTCGACCTGGCCATGATGCTGTTCTCCAACGTCGGCCGCGTGCTGGCCGCCGAGCGCATCCAGCAGGCAATCTGGCGGCATGAACTGCCACCGCTGTCGCGGGCGCTGGCGGGCCTGATCTCGCGGCTGCGCAAGACCCTGCGCATCGGCGTGGCCAACGGCATCGTGATCACGGTGGTCTACGCGCATGGCTACCGGCTTGACGTGCTGGAAGAGAGCATCGCGCCCCGGCTGCCGAAGGCGGCGAGCCGGACCACCGTGCCCGGGCCCTCGGGCAACTGAGCGCGCTACGCCGGCAGCGTCGCCGACAGCGCCAGGAAATCGAGCACGGCCATGCCGTCGGCCGAGCGCTTGGCCTCGCGCTTGGCCGCTGCCGCCGCGGCGCCGATCTGCTGGCTGCCCACGCGCTGCAGGCCGGCGACGCCCTCGCCGCTGACGCACACCACGCCCACCGCCATCGATACCGGAGGAAAGAACACCGGCCGCCCGTGCCGGTCTTCGCCATGCATGCCGCCAGCGGCGCGGTCGGGCGGCGCATACATGGCGCGTGCCGCATCGTTGAAGCGCAGGATCGCGGCACGCATGCGCTCGGCCCAGTCGGCGCTCTGGTACAGCACCAGGAAATCGTCGCCGCCCACATGGCCCAGAAAGTCCCGGGCCGGGTCGCACGCCTCGGCCAGGATCGCCGCTGCGCCCTTGAGCATCTCGTCGCCTTTCCAGTAGCCGTATTTGTCGTTGAACGGCTTGAAGTGGTTCAGGTCGACATAGCAGGCATGGAACTCGCTGGCGGCCTCGATCAGCCGCTCGATATGCTGGTTCAGCGGGATATTGCCCGGCAGGAAGGTCAGCGGATTGGCGTAGCGCGCCGCTTCCATGCGCACCTCGGTGATCGCCCGGATCAGGTCGGCGCCGGTGCCCAGCCCGATATAGCGGCCCTGGTCGGTGATCACGAAGCCGTCGGCGAGCGAGCGCGTGTTCTCGCCCGACAGGATCTGCGCCATGTCCTCCAGGCTGGCGCGCTGGTCGAAGCAGGCCGGGTCGCGGCTGGCCATGGCGATGCAGGCCTTCTTGCCATAGAGCTCGCGATGGAACGGCGCCGCGTAGCGGTCGATAAACGCCTGGCGGCCGATGATGGCCAGGGGCCGCCCTTCGTCATTGACCACCGCCACGGCCTGAAGCTCGGGCTGGTCCTGGAAGGTGCGCAGCACCGCATCGTTGCTGGCCGAGGGCGATACCGGCGGCGCCGGCCGCAGCAGCCGTCCCGCGGTGATGCCTGACCAGCCCGAACGCACCATCTGCGGAAACACCGCAATGCGGCGCGACGCCAACGCCTGCCGTACATGCAGCGCGGCCTGCGCCGCCGGTTGCGCCACTGGCCGTCCCACGTAATAGCCCTGGGCGCCGGTCACGCCCAGGTCGCGCACCACGGCCAGTTCATCTTCGTCTTCGATGCCTTCGGCGATCACGCGCCCGCCAAAGGCACTCATCATGCGCAGCAGCGCGCGCAGGATCTCCAGCCGGCGCGAGCAGGACGCGATGCCGCGCACCAGCGACTTGTCGATCTTGACGAAGTGGGGCGACAGGTGCGCGAGCAAGTCCAGGTTGGCGTGCCCGGTGCCGAAATCGTCCAGCGCGTACTGCATGCCGAGCTCGCGCAACACCGCCATGGCCACGCCAAAGCTCGCGGCGTCGCCGATCGGGGTCTGTTCGGTGACCTCGATCACCAGCCGCGACGGTGCAATGCCGGCTTCCAGCAGGGCCGCCATCAGCCGCCCCCGGTCCGCCAGCAAGTGCCGCAAGGTCTGCGGGCTGAAATTGAGGAAGAGCTTGCCGGGCAGGTCGAAGCCGCGCCAGGCAACCAGCGCGGTGCGCGCCGCCTCGACCTCCAGCGCGATGGTGGCGGGGACGCCCTGCGCCAGCCGGAACAGCGCGTCCGGTGCCGCCCACGGCGAACCCACGGGCCCGCGGATCAGGGCTTCGTAGCCGAGGATGGCGCCGCTGTCCGCCTGCACGATGGGCTGGAACACGGCATGCAGCGGCGGCAGACGCGCCGGCGCAAGCACGGCCCCGCCCGGGACAACGCTGGCAGCGTGGGGCGCGGGATCGTGCTGGGACGTGGCGACAGTCAGGCCATTCATAGGAAGCAAGCGGGGGATGGTGCAGAAGCGGTCAGAGGCGCAGCGCGGCCCACATTGCATGACATCCACATGACAGCACGATGACAGTCCATATTTGAAGCATGTCACGTTGGCGTCACGTTGATCGACGACGATCCCTGCGCCGCAGCGACTGTCCCGTACCGAGGACAGCGCCAGCGGCGAATCGGGTCAAGCCCGGGCTGCGCAGGCCGCTCACGCCGGCGCGCCCGTCTGGAGTCATCTCCGTGTTGCAAGTTTTCAAGACATCCCTGCCCGGCCACCGTCGGGCAGTTGCCCCCGCGCGCTGGCTGGTGCGGCTGGGCCGCCTGCCGCTGGTGGCGCGCCTGTGCGCCGCCTTTGCCCTGGTCTACCTGTTCGGCGCCGCGGTCGGCCTGACGGGCATCGCCAACCTGGTCTCGATCAAGGCCCGCACCGATACCCTGTACCAGCACGACATGCACGGCGCCATCTCGGCGGAGCGGGCGCAATCAGCACTGGCTGCGCTCGGGCGCGCCCAGCTGGCGCTGACCATGGCCACCAGCAGCACCGAGCGCGACGGCGCCGCCGACGAGATCGCGGCGGCGCTGTCGCAACTCGATGCGGCACTGGCCGGCGTGCAGCGGGCCGCCCCCGCGCAGGCGGCGCCACTGCTGCGCGAACGCCAGCGCGCCAGCGAACTGGCCCAGGCCTACGTGGCCTTGCTGCGCAAGCAGCCGCTGGATCCGCTGCAATTCGACAGCGCGGTCTCGGTCGACGGCCATTTCGTCACCGAGCAGCTGCAGCGGCTCAGCAGCCAGGTTGAAGCCGTACGCCGCCAGCAGGAGCAGCAGGCCGCCGCCACCGTTGCCAGCGTCGCCGCCAGCCAGTTGCGCGCGCAGGCCTGGATGGCGGCCCTGCTCGGCGCCAGCCTGCTCGCTGCCGTCGCGCTGGCGTGGATTGCCGCGCGCAGCCTGCGCGCCGAACTGGGCGGCGAGCCGCGCGACGCCGCCGACATCGCCCGCCGCATTGCCGCCGGCGACCTGACCGCGCCGATCGCGCTGCGCCCCTCGGACCACAACAGCATGCTGCACCATGTGGCCAGCATGCGCGACCAGCTGGCTGGCGTGCTGGCACGGATCCAGGCCACTGCCCACGAGATCACCGCGGCCAGCCAGCAGATCGCGGCGGGCAACCAGGCCCTGTCGGCACGCACCGAGCAGCAGGCCAGCGCGCTCGACGCCACCACCGACAGCATGCAGGCGCTGGCGGCGCGCGTCGCCGCCGCGCATGCGCAGGCCACCGAATCGAGCGAGATGGCCAGCGCGGCCCGCGCCGCCACCGACGACGGCGCGGCCGTGGTGCAACGCATGCGCGGCGCCATGGACGCCCTGCACGGCCATTCGCGCCATATCGCCGAGATTGTCGGCGTGATCGAAAGCATCGCGTTCCAGACCAATATCCTGGCGCTGAACGCCGCCGTGGAAGCGGCGCGTGCGGGCCCGGCGGGCCGCGGCTTTGCCGTGGTGGCGCAGGAAGTGCGCGCGCTGGCACAGCGCAGCGCCGATGCGGCGCGGGAGATCGGCGGCATTGTCGGCAATGCCACCCATGAGATCCAGCAAGGCGCCAGCCTGAGCGGCAGCGTGGTGGCGGCGATGGATCGCATCGCCGCCACGGTGGGCCACAGCCACGCGCTGGCCGAGGGGCTGCGCACGCTCGCGGACGAGCAGGCCGACAGCGTGCAGGGCGCCACGCAGGCGGCGGCGCAACTGCGCCAGACGGCGCAGCAGAATGCTGCGCTGGTCGATGAACTGGCCGGCCAGGCGGCGCGGCTCGACCAGCAGGCCGCGGCGCTGGCCAGCGACGTGGCGCGCTTTCGCTTCCGGCAGCCGTGACCGGGCAGTCGCGGCAAAGATGTGTCGGGTCGAAACATTTGTCATGACGACGTAACCGGCATTTACGTCTTCCGCGACGAAGTTACAGATATGTTTCAACTGAACCAGCCCCGGTAACGTGACAGCCCGGTTGCGGCGAGTAACCTTGCTTCACACCAACTGAACTGGCACCCGCACAGGAAACCATGGCTGAACGACTCATCATGCTGGACGTACCCGGCGTCCTGTACTCCGACCGCTCCCGCGCCCGCCTCGGCGGCATTCCGGATTCGGGCACGCCGCGCGACGTCAGGTTCTTCGACCCGGTCGCGCTGGGGTTCCTCCGCAGGCTGTTCGGGGTGGCGGGCGCCCGTGTGGTGGTAGCCGATGCCTGGCGCCGGGGCACGCCCGCCGCCATCCTGCAACAACTGGACTTGCAGGTCGAAGCCATGACGCCGCCGGTCGCGGGCGGCCACGGCGCCGAGATCGAAGCGTTCTTCGCCCAGGGCGCGCGCCCGGTCCATTACGTGATCCTGTCCTGCGCCGCGGCCGAGTCGATGCCCGAGGCACTGCGCGAGCATCTGGTCACGGTCGACCCGGCCGTGGGCCTGACGCTGGAAAATTTCCAGCAGGCGCTGGATATCCTGGGCGTGGCCTGTCCGTCGACGGTCATGCCGGCGCCGAAGCTGGACGCGGGGCTCAAGGCCAAGCTGGCGCAACTGCAGCAACTGGCACGGGACAACCCTGCCCGCTTCGGCAGCGCGTTGGCACCGGCACGCGAAGTGACCGCCGTCCACGCCTGAGCCGCCGCTGCCATGCAGTTCCCGACGGGGCGCCCACGGGCGCCCTGTTTTGCATCCGGCGATCCTGAACGCGCGATACAAAGGGCCCGGCCTTCTCGCTCCGGCGCATCCCTGTCGCAGCGATCCCGTATCATGCTCGCTGTCGCCGGCCCCATGCCGGAGCTTTTTGCCTGGACCCGCCATGCCTCACCTCGTCATCGAACTCACGGAAAACACACGCCTGAACTGCTCGCAGGAAGAACTGCTGGATGAGGCCAATGCCGCCCTGCTGGCTTCCGGCCAGTTCCAGGAGGCGGATATCAAGTCGCGCTGCATCACGCTGTCGACCTACCGCCAGGGCATCGATGCCGTCGAGCGGGCCTTTGTCCATGCGCGCCTGTCGATCCTGGACGGGCGCGATACCGCCGTGCGCCAGGCGCTGGCGCAGGCGGTCTGCGATGTGATTGCCGAAGCCGTGCGCTCGGGCGGCGGCACCGGCCAGAACGTGCAGGTGTCAGTGGAAGTCTGCGAGATGGCGCGCGCTACCTACGCCAAGCAATTGGTGGCCTGATCCGCCGCGCCGTCGGGCGGCCGCCCAATAAAAAACCCGCGGCCGTTGCGGCCGCGGGCGGAAGCTTCAGGAAGACTCCGGAAGCTCTGTCATGGGGAGCGCCCCCGCACCCATGACGTAGTCGATTCTAGGTGGGCGACATGGCCACCGACTTGACCTGGATTAAACGCTGCCGGATTGGTGCCGGCGGCCATAAAAAAGGAGCCGGCAAGCGGCTCCTTTTCTTTCTGGACAACTGGCGCAGGTCAGGCTGCGGCGTCCTTCAGCTTCTTCAGCGGACGGACCTTGACCTTGACGCTGGCCGGCTTGGCCGGGAACCAACGCTCTTCACCGGTGAACGGGTCCTTGCCGAAGCGCTTCTTCTTGGCCGGCACTTGCTGCGCCGTGACCTTCAGCAGGCCGGGCAGCGTGAACTCGCCCGCGCCCTTCTTGTTCAGCGCGCTGACGATGGTGTTTTCCAGGTGGGCCAGCACCGTCTTCACGGTCTTGGCTTCCAGTTCCGTCTGGGCTACCAGGTGAGCGACCAGGCTCGACTTGTTGAAGGTGTCCTTCAGCGGGCGCGCAACGGGCGCAGCGGCGGGAGCAGCCTTCTTGGCCGGCGTGGCCTTCTTGGCGGCAGCCTTCACGGGTGCCTTGGTTGCCGCAGCCTTCTTGGCGGCGGGCTTGGTTGCAGTCTTCGCGGTCGGTTTCGCTTTGGTCGCCATATCGATATTCGTAAGTTGAACAGATGGATGCCGGCAGGTGTTATGCATTGCTGCTGAGCGTTGCGCAATCGCCTGATCGACGCCCACTGAATCATAGCGGAAAGTGCCGTAAGTCAAGGGGTTTTCATGCATGCGACACGCAAAACCCGGTGAAAACCCCGGGTTTTGTCGCGGCTTTGCCTCAGTGCAAGCGCGAAAACGGCCTACGTCCCCCCGTTTTGGCGTGCGCGGCCGCAGCGCCAAGTCCCGCGCGCAACGCTGCGCGCGCCTCCGCACGCTACCGTTCGCGCTCGCGCGGAGCGTTCCGTTCAGCCCGCATTCAGCTGTTTTGATGCAAACTCCGAGCCATGACCCCTTGTTTCCAGGCCCTTCTGCGCCCGCGCGCGCTGGTGGCCGCCGCGCTGCTGGCACTGGCGGCGGTCCCCGCCGCGCACGCCGACAAGGATGCCGATCGCGCGCGCGCCGCGGTGCAGTCCGGTGAAATCCTGCCGT
This sequence comes from Cupriavidus alkaliphilus, assembly GCF_900094595.1. GTDB lineage: Bacteria > Pseudomonadota > Gammaproteobacteria > Burkholderiales > Burkholderiaceae > Cupriavidus > Cupriavidus alkaliphilus. The sequence continues at coordinate 100,726 of NZ_FMAD01000015.1, forward strand.
TGTCGCGCATCCTCGAGACCGTCTCGCGCCAGTACGCCGGCGACGTCATCGGCGTCGAACTCGATCACGACGACGGCATCTGGCAGTACGAGGTCAAGCTGCTGCTGCCCGGCGGCTCGGTGGCCAAGCTCGAATACGATGCGCGCACCGCCGTCCTGCTCAAGGCCAAGGGGCGGGGGCTGGAAGGCGCGCGCCGCAAACCCTGACCCGGCAAAGACAACCATGCGCATCCTGCTGGTCGAAGATGAAACCGCCCTTGCCGCGCAGGTCCGTGCAAGCCTGGCCGACGCCGGCTATGCCGTCGACACGGCCGCCGATGGCCTGGACGCCTGGCACCTGGGCGCCGAAGAACCTTACGACGCGGTCATCCTTGATCTGGGCCTGCCGCGGCTGGACGGACTCTCGGTGCTGCGCCGCTGGCGCGCAGCGCAGGTCAGCGCGCCGGTGCTGATCCTGACCGCGCGCGACAGTTGGACCGAGAAGGTCGAAGGCATCGATGCCGGCGCCGACGACTACCTGGCCAAGCCCTTCCGCATGGAAGAGCTGCTGGCGCGCATCCGGGCGCTGATCCGGCGCGCCCATGGCATGCCCGCGCCGGAACTGCAGTGCGGCCCGGTGCGGATGAATCCCCGCGCCGGCACGGTCAGCGTGGACGGCGCGCCGGTGGTGCTGACCGCCCATGAATTCCGTGTGCTTGACTACCTGATGCACCACCCCGGCGCGATCGTCAGCAAGACCGCGCTGACCGAGCACATCTACGCACAGGACTTCGACCGCGACAGCAATACCATCGAGGTCTTTGTCGGCCGCCTGCGGCGCAAGCTCGGCGTCGATGTCATCGAAACCGTGCGCGGCCAGGGCTATCGGCTGCGCCCGCCGGCGCAGGCTAGCACCTAGATGCCGGTGCGCCTGCGTCGCTCGCTTGCACTGCGCCTGCTGGCGGTGGCGGCGATCTGGCTCGCCGCGGCGTTGGGGGTCAGCGGCTGGCTGCTGTCGGCCCTGTTCGAGCGCCACGTCAACCAGACCTATGTGCGCCAGCTCGAGCACCAGCTCGCCAGCCTGGCCGCGGCGCTGGAATGGAACGCCGAGGGCAGGCTGGTCCTCCACCGCAGTCCCGCCGATCCCCGCTACGAACTGCCCTATTCCGGCGCCTACTGGCAGGCGCTGGCCCCCGGCGCGCTGCTGCGCTCGCGCTCGCTGTGGGATACGGAGATGCCGGCGACGGCGCTGCGCCGTCTGCCCGCTGCCGCGGACGCATCGGATGGAATCGCCGAGGTGCGCTCCGGTCCCAACCAGCAGTCGCTGCTGGTGGTGTCGCGGCAACTGGTGCTGGCCTCGGCCGATACCCCGGTGGAAATCTCGGTGGCGCTGGACCGCACCGAACTGCGCGCCGCGCGCCGCAGTTTCAACCAGACGCTGGCGTGGTCACTGACGGCGCTGGGACTGGGGCTGATGCTCGCGGTGGCGGCGCAGGTGCGGTTCGGGCTGGCGCCGCTGGCACGGCTGCGGCGCGCGCTCGGCACCATGCAGGCGCGGCGCGAGGCGAGCCTGGGCGGCGCCTGGCCCGCCGAGGTCGAACCGCTGGTGACCGAGATCAATGCCCTGCTGGCACGCAATGCGCAAGCGCTGGAACGCTCGCGCCGCCAGGCCGCCGACCTGGCCCATGCGGTCAAGACCCCGCTGGCGGTGCTGGCTAACGAGGCAGCGGCGTTGCCCGGCACCGCGGCGCAGGCCGTCTCGGGCCAGGTCGAAGCGATGCGGCGCCAGGTGGACCGCCACCTCGCGCGGGCCCGTGCCGCCGGCGCGGCCGCGGCCCGCGGCGAGCGCATCGACGCCGCCCCCGCGGTGCGCGAGCTGACCCGCGCGCTGGCGCGGCTGCATCGTGAGCGGGCGCTGGAGCTGACGGTCCGCGGCGGCGGGCATTTCGCCGGCGACCGCCAGGACCTGGTCGAGATGCTGGGCAACCTGCTCGACAACGCCTGCCAATGGGCGCGCACGCGCGTGCGCGTCACGCTGCGCGAGGACGCTGGCGTGCTGGAAATCCGGGTCGAGGACGATGGCGCGGGCATGCCGCCCGAGGCGCAGGCGCTGGCGACCGCGCGCTATGGCCGGCTCGACGAGGCCGCCGCGGGCAGCGGCCTGGGCCTGGCCATCGTCACGGAAATCGCTGCCTTGTATGACGGCAGCCTGGCACTGGCGTCGAGCCAGCTGGGCGGTCTGGCGGCCCGTTTGCGGCTGCCGGCGGGGCAGCCCTGATCAGTGCGCGCGGGCGGCCATGGCGTCGCGCGTATCGCGCGCCAGGCCCAGTGCAAAGGCCGTTTCGGCGACCAGGAACAGCGGGCCGATCAGCAGCCCGACCAGGTCGTCGACGAAGGCGGGCTTGCGCCCCTCGTAATAGTGGCCGATGAACTGGATCACCCATCCCACCACGAACAGGCCTATGCCGATCGCGAGCCACCAGGCCGTCGGCATCGCAGCGATATGCGCGCCAGCGTAGAGGAACACCGCGAGGATCAGCGCCATGGCCACGCCGAAGCCCAGCGACAGGCGCAGGTAGAACAGGCACGACAGGATATACAGCAGCATGGCCGGCGTCAGCACGGCGTTGCCGTCGCCCAGTGCCAGCGCCGGCCGCGCCAGCAGCGTGGTCACGGCCAGCACGATCATCGGGATGCCGATGAAATGGGTGAAGACGTTGCGCGGATCGCGATGGTAGGCGGCGTAGTTGGCGAGATGTTCGATCAGGGTTTTCACGGGGGCGTCTCCTGGACTGCGCTATGGTGCGCGCGCGGCGGGCGCGAGGTGGATTTATAGTAGTGGGCGCGCACCGGCCGGTCTGTCAGGTTTTTGACATTCCGCCAGGTGCCCGGACATGGAGAGCGGCATGCGGCTGGCGAGCCCGCCACAACCCGCTCTCCTCGCCCCACACGACCCCGAAACGCAGCCCCCAGACCCAATGTCCAGCCAGATGTTGCCATGCAGCGATCCGCTCGCCGCGGTGCGCGCGGGTGCGTGGTTCAGCCAGTTGACGCCGGCGCTGCGGCAGGCGTTGCTGGACGACGGCAGCCTGCGCCGGCTGGTCGCCGGCGAGACCCTGTTTGCGCGCGGCGACCGCTTCGATGGCCTGTATTGTGTCGCCAGCGGCACCATGCAGATCCACGCCAGCGGCGAATCCGGCAAGGCTGCGGTGCTGGGCCTGCTCGAACCCGGCACCTGGTTCGGCGAGATCTGCCTGTTCGACGGCCTGCCGCGCACCCATGACGCGCGTGCCGCCAGCGCCGCCACGCTGTGGCATGTGCCGCGCACCGCCCTGGCGCAGCGCCTCGCGCAGCAGCCGGCATGGTGGCAGGCGTTCGGGCAACTGCTGGCGGCCAAGACCCGCGAGGCCTTCCACTACGTCGAGGAAGCGCAGCTGCTGCCGCCGCCGGCACGCGTCGCGCGCCGGCTGGCGGCGATCGCGCATGGCTACGGCAACCTGCCGGACGGCAGTGCCACGCGGCGTGTGCGCATTGCGCAAGAGCAGCTGGCGCAGATGCTGGGCCTGTCGCGCCAGACCGTAAACCACGCGCTGCGCGAGCTGGAAGCGCACGGCCTGCTGCGCCTTCAATATGGCGGCATCGAACTGCTCGACCTGCCCGCGCTGGAAACGCTCAACTGACCGCACCGTACCGGAGCCCCATACACCATGACTATCCTGGACGCCGCCCAACTGGACGCCTGGCTGGCGCGCCTCGGCATCGCCGCGCCACCCTCGCCGACGCTGCAGGCGCTGGACGCGGTGCTGGCCGCGCACCTGGCCAGCATTCCGTTCGAGAACGTCGACCCGCTGCTGCGCCGCCCGGTGCGCATCGACCTCGATGCCGTGTTCGACAAGCTGGTCACGCGCCGGCGCGGCGGCTACTGCTTTGAACTCAATACGCTGCTCAGCGCCGGGCTGGGTGCGCTGGGCTACGAGGTAACGCCGCTGGCCGCGCGGGTGCGCTGGGGCGTGCCGGACGACGTGCCGACCATGACCTCGCACATGCTGCTGCGCGTGGAGGTGGCGCACCGCAGCTATCTGGTCGATGTGGGCTTCGGCGGCCCCACGCCATTCCGTGCGATGCCGCTGTCCGAACCGGCCGACGATGGCTTTCCCTACCGGCTTGCGCCCTCCCCGGCGCAAGCCGCCGCCAGCGCATTCCACAGCTACGACCTGCAGGCACGCGGCGATGCGGGCTGTATCCCGGTCTACCGGTTCGACCTGACGCCGCAGCCGCCGATCGATTTCGTTGCGCGCAACTGGTATGTCTCGACGCACCCCGACAGCGTCTTCCTCCAGCGCCTGATGGCCGCGCGCACCGATGGCGGTACGCGCGTGACGCTGGCCAATGGGGAACTGGCCGAGCGCGCCCCGGACGGCAGCGTGCGCCGCACGCACCTGCAGCATGCCGACGCCGTGGTTCAGGCCCTGTCGGCGCGCTTCGGCATCGTGCTGGACGACGAGTTGCGCCAGGGCCTGATGGCTGCGCTGCCTGGCTTGCTGGCGCCTGCGATGGCATCCGCCGGCAGCTGAATCGCAGCGGCTTCGCCCTGCAGCATCGGCTCCATGCACCGCGCGCATTGCCGGCAGAAAGATTGCTGATAAGGCCTGTAACCGCCACCCGGCGCTGTGGACGCGGCCATGGCCGCGCCACATAATGTCCCGGCGATGCCGCCTGCGGGCGCGTCCGCAGGACAACAGCGCGGCACCCCGCCGCCAGCACAAGCCGGCCAGCATCGCTGACGCCGGCGCAGCCATACAGGAGACTCCATGTCATTGTTCGATCTGACGGGCAAGGTTGCCATCGTCACGGGCTCTTCGCGCGGCATCGGCCGCGCCATCGCCGAGCAGATGGCCGTACAGGGCGCCAAGGTCGTGATTTCCTCGCGCAAGGCCGAGGCCTGCCAGGAAGTGGTGGATGCGATCAACGCCCGCCACGGCGCCGGCACCGCGATCGCAGTCGCGGCCAACATCTCTTCGAAGGACGACCTGCAGCGCCTGGTCGACGAGACCAACCGCGCCTTCGGCAAGATCGACGTGCTGGTCTGCAATGCCGCGTCCAACCCCTACTACGGGCCGATGAGCGGCGTGTCGGACGACCAGTTCCGCAAGGTGCTGGACAACAACGTCATCTCCAACCACTGGCTGATCCAGATGGTGGCGCCGCAGATGATCGACCGCAAGGATGGCTCGATCATCATCGTGTCGTCGATCGGCGGCCTGCGCGGCTCGCCCACCATCGGCGTCTACAACATTTCCAAGGCCGCCGACTTCCAGTTGGCGCGCAACCTCGCGGTCGAGTTCGGGCCGCACAATGTGCGCGTGAACTGCATCGCGCCGGGGCTGATCAAGACCGACTTCGCGCGCGCGCTGTGGGAGGATCCCGAGCGCTACAAGCAGTCCACCCAGGGCGCCCCGCTGCGCCGCATCGGCGAACCCATCGAGATCGCCGGCGCCGCCGTGTTCCTGGCCTCCGCGGCCAGCACCTTCATGACCGGCCAGGCCATGGTGGTGGACGGCGGCGTGACCATCTGAGCCTTTGACGCAAGCGTTGCCAGGCGGCCGGCGCTGATTGCGCCGGCCGCCTTCCTGCATTTCCCTCAACCTGCAGTGCAGTTCCGGGAGGCAGTCCATGTCGAGCAATCCGCAGTCGGCCGGCACCTGGCCGGTCATGTCGCTGGCCGAGGCTCACGCCCGCCTGACCGCGCCGGGTGCGCCGTTCGAAACCGAGACGCGCGTGATCCGCGGCATCCCCACCACGGTCTGGAAGAACGCGCCGCCCACACTGCGTGAGCTGCTGCTGGCCACGCGCGCGTTTGCCGAACGCACCTTCGTGGTGTACGAGGACGAGCGCGTCACCTACGATGCGTTCCTGCGCGCCGCCATCGCCATGGCCCACGCGCTGGTGCGCGACGGCGTGCGCAAGGGCGACCGCGTGGCGCTGGCCATGCGCAACCTGCCCGAATGGCCGGTGGCGTTCTACGGCGCGCTGCTGACCGGCGCCATCGTGACCCCGCTCAATGCGTGGTGGACCGGCCAGGAGCTGGAATATGGCCTCGCCGATTCCGGCAGCCGCATCGCCATCGTCGATGCGGAGCGGCTCGACCGCATCCTCGAACACCTGCCCGGCTGCCCGGCGCTGGAACGTATCTACGTCTCGCGCGCTGGCACCGCACCGGCCGACCCGCGCGTGACGGCGCTGGAAAGCGTGATCGGCCCTTCGGCGAACTGGGCGGCGCTGCCGGAGCAGGCGCCGCCTGCGGTCGACATCGACCCCGACGACGACGCCACCATCTTCTACACCTCCGGCACCACCGGCAAGCCCAAGGGCGCGCTCGGCACGCACCGCAACTCCACCTCGGTGGCGGTGGCCGGCGGCTTCAGTCCGCTGCGCAACCTGCTGCGCCGCGGCGAGCCGATCCCTGCGCCGGATCCGGCCGCGCCGCAGAAATCGATGCTGCTGGCGGTGCCGTTCTTCCACGTCACCGGCTGCATGGCGGTGCTCAACGGCGCCATCGCCACCGGCGGCAAGATCGTGCTGCTGCACCGCTGGGATGCGCTGCGCGGCATGGAGCTGATCGAACGCGAGCGCTGCTCCGCGGCCGGCGGCGTGCCGACCATCGCGTGGCAGATCCTCGAGCATCCCGAGCGCGCCCGCTTCGACCTCTCGTCGCTCGAGAACATCAACTACGGCGGCGCGCCGGCCTCGCCCGAGCTGGTGCGGCGCATTCGCGAAGTCTTCCCCATGGCCGCGCCGGGCATAGGCTGGGGCATGACCGAAACCTCCTCCACCTTCACCAGCCACAGCGCCGAAGAGTACGTGATGCGCCCGGACAGCAGCGGCCCGGCGCTGCCGATCGGCGAGATGAAAGTAGTCGATGGCCGCGGGCAGGCGCTGCCGCCGGGAGAAACCGGCGAACTGATGGCGCGCGGCGCCAATGTCGTGCGCGGCTACTGGAACAAGCCCGAGGCCACCGCCCAGACCTTTGTCGATGGCTGGCTGCGCACCGGCGACATTGCCCGACTGGATAACGAGGGCTACGTCTACATCGTCGACCGGATGAAGGACATGCTGATCCGCGGCGGCGAGAACATTTACTGCATCGAAGTGGAAAGCGCGCTGTACGAGCATCCCGCGGTCATGGACGCCTCGGTGGTAGGGCTGCCGCACCGGACCCTGGGCGAGGAGCCGGCCGCCGTGGTCAGCCTGAAGCCGGGCATGCACGCGAGCGAAGCCGAGCTGCAGGATTTCGTGCGCGAGCGACTGGCAGCATTCAAGGTGCCGGTGCGTATCCTGATTTACCACGAGATGCTGCCGCGCAATGCCAATGGCAAGATCATGAAATCGAACCTGCGCAAGCTGTTCGACGCCGCCGCGTAAGCCAGTGCGGCGCGACCGCCTCGATCCGATCCCTCACCAGGAAAACAAATTGACGGACCAAGCCAAGCCGGATTTCTCCCTTTCCCACCCCATGCGGATGCTTGGCGCGGCAGCGCTGGCCGCGCTGCTGGCCGGCTGCGCCGCCGGTGGCACCAACCTGGCCGCGGTGCCGGAACTGCGTCCCGGGGTGCCGGCCGGCTACCTCGCCGCCGATGCGCGTCCCGACAGCCTGAAGCTGCTGCCCGCGCCACCGGCGCCGGGCTCGGCCGCGCTGGCGCTGGACGAAGACTCCGCGCGCCAGGCCGGTCCGCTGCGCGGTTCGCCACGCTGGCAACTGGCATCCGACGATGCCGTGCTGACGTTCCCGCAGGCCGCCAGCACCTTCTCCTGCGCGCTGGGGGTGCCCGTCAGCGAGAAAGACACGCCTTACCTGAACATGCTGCTGCGCCGCAGCCTGGTCGATGCCGGCCTGTCCACGTACAAGGCCAAGGACCATTACAAGCGCACCCGCCCGTTCGTGGCCACCAAGACCGCGATGTGCACGCAGGCCGAGGCCGCCAAGCTGGAGAAGGATGGTTCCTACCCGTCCGGCCACAGCGCCATCGGCTGGGCCTGGGCGCTGATCCTGACCGAGATCGAGCCGGCGCGCGCCAATGAACTGCTGGCGCGCGGCCAGGCCTTCGGGCAAAGCCGCGTGGTGTGCAACGTGCACTGGCAGAGCGATGTCAACGCGGGCCGCACCATGGCGGCGGCCACGGTGGCACGGCTGCATGCCGATCCCGCCTTCCGTGCCGACCTGGAACGGGCCCGCAGTGAAGTGGCTGCCGCGCGCGCCGCGGGTGCGCGGCCATCGCGCGATTGCCAGGCGGAGACCGCGGCGCTGGCGCCCTGATTCCGAGGTGTAAGGCCGACCCGGGTTATTTCACCGGAATCACCGTGCCGGCCGGCACCGGCACGGCGGTCACGCTGTTCTGCGGGCTGCCGCTGACGATGCGGTCCGAATACGTCAGGTAGACCAGCGTATTGCGCTTGCGGTCGACCGCGCGCACCACGTGCAGCGCCTTGAACAGGATCGACATGCGCTCGGAGAACACATTGTCCTGCTGCTTGATCGGCGCCTTGAAGCCGATCGGACCGACCTGCCGGCACGCGATCGAGGCCTCGGGCGGGTCTTCCGCCATGCCAAGCTGGCCCTTGATGCCGCCGGTGCGGGCGCGCGACACGTAGCAGGTAATGCCGTCCACCTGCGGGTCGTCATAGGCTTCGATCACGACCTTGTCGGAGCCGGTCATGCGGAAATTGGTGCTGACGCTGCCGATCTCCTCGGCACCGGCACCCGCGGCGGCGGCCACGCAGCTGGCGGCGAGCAGGGTGCGAACGATTCGGTGGTAGCACTTCATGGTATCGCTGGGCATCGGCAGTCAGTTCACCGACGACTTGATATCGCCGTGGCGCTTTTCCATTTCCTGGCGCAGCGCGCGGCGCTGCTGCGCGGCGGCAAAGCGCTGGCGCTCGACCTCGTCGCGCGGCTCCAGCGGCGGCACCTCGGCGGGAGTGCCGTTGTCGTCCACCGCCACCATGGTGAAGTAGCAGCTGTTGGTATGGCGCACCAGCTTGCTGCGGATGTTCTCGGTCACCACCTTGATGCCGATCTCCATCGAACTGCGGCCGGTGTAGTTGACCGATGCCAGGAAGGTCACCAGCTCGCCCACGTGGATGGGCTGGCGGAACACCACCTGGTCGACCGACAGCGTGACCACGTAGCGGCCGGCGTAGCGGCTGGCGCAGGCATACGCCACCATGTCCAGGTACTTGAGGATGGTGCCGCCGTGGACGTTGCCGGAGAAGTTGGCCATGTCCGGCGTCATCAGCACGGTCATGGAAAGCTGGTGGGACAGGTCATTCATGATGCGGGATACGAAGATTGCGGGGGCGGGATTGCCGGCTGCGGGCGCCGGCAGTTTAACCCGGATCGCCGCGCCGTTGCCGGCGGGCGCGGCGCATAAAAAAAGCGGCCTGCCAGGCCGCTTCTTTCGCTATGGACGCAAACTGCTTACTTTTTCTTGTTCACGGCGTCCTTGAAACCCTGGCCTGCCGAGAACTTGACCGTCTTGGCGGCCGGAATCTTGATGGTTTCGCCGGTGCGCGGATTGCGGCCGGTACGGGCAGCGCGCTTGCCGGCGCTGAAGCTGCCAAAACCCACCAGCGTTACAGAATCGCCCTTTGCCACTGCCTTCTTGATACTGTCCAGCGCTGCGTTGAGCGCACGCTCGGCGGCGGCATTGCTCAATTCTGCTTCCGCGGCGATGGCCGATACCAGTTCACCTTTATTCATGGCTGATTTCCCTTGTTGGTCGTCGTCACCGATGTGCGTGCCTCGCGGCAGGCCATCGATCGGCGCAGTCTAATCTGCCCGTCGCGCGTTGAGCAATCCCCAGTGGCACCAATGCGACAAAAAAACCCGCAAATCCTTGCTTGAGGCCGGTTAGCGGGCAATTTCCACTGCTGTTCGCGCTTGCCAGGCGCCGCATTTTACCGGGCCGCAGCCGCGCCGGGACCGGGCGCCAGAAATCGCGCCCTCAAAGCTAAACAGCATAGGACAGATTCCCTCAAATGGGGCGACGCACCATAACGGATCGTCCGACGCACCTTGCCGGCTCCATTCTGGCGCAGGGCGCCCCGCTGCCGGCAGCGTCCCGACGGCAGCGGCTCCCACGGAATCGGGCCGCGTGCGGCATGCCGGTGCGGGTTTTTACCCGGCACGGTGCAAGCGGCACCAGGATGCAGCCGTTTGTGGAACGCTTTTTGCATACTGGTGCGCCCATTTTGAGCATGAGGTCACTATGGACAACTGGAAGACCGGCACCGACGCGCTGTTTATCCTGCTCGGCGCCATCATGGTGCTGGCCATGCACGCCGGCTTTGCGTTCCTCGAACTCGGCACGGTGCGCAAGAAGAACCAGGTCAATGCGCTGGTAAAGATCCTGGTGGATTTCGCGGTCTCCACCATCGCTTATTTCTTTATCGGCTACACCATTGCCTATGGGGTGCAGTTCTTTTCCGGCGCCGAAACGCTGGCCCAGAAGAACGGTTATGAACTGGTCAAGTTCTTTTTCCTGACGACCTTTGCCGCGGCGATTCCGGCGATTATCTCCGGCGGTATTGCCGAACGCTCGCGTTTCAATCCGCAGCTGGTCGCCACCTTCGTGCTGGTGGGTTTTGTCTATCCGTTTTTCGAGGGCATGGTGTGGAACCAGCGCTACGGTGTGCAAGACTGGATCGCGCGCGTGGCCGGCGCGCCGTTCCACGACTTTGCCGGTTCGGTGGTGGTGCATGCGCTGGGCGGCTGGATTGCACTGCCGGCGGTGCTGCTGCTGGGCGCGCGCCGCAGCCGCTACCAGAAGGATGGCCGCATCAGCGCGCATCCGCCCTCGAACATCCCGTTCCTGGCGCTGGGCGCCTGGATTCTGGCGGTGGGCTGGTTCGGCTTCAACGTGATGAGCGCGCAGACCGTCGACAAGATCAGCGGCCTGGTGGCGATCAATTCGCTGATGGCAATGGCCGGCGGCACGCTGGCCGCCTGGCTGGCCGGACGCAACGATCCGGGCTTCGTCTACAACGGGCCGCTGGCCGGCCTGGTGGCGATATGCGCGGGCTCGGACCTGATGCATCCGTTGGGCGCGCTGGTCACCGGCGCCGTGGCGGGCGCGCTGTTCGTCTATATGTTCACGCTGGCGCAAAACAAATGGCATATCGACGACGTGCTGGGCGTGTGGCCGCTGCACGGGCTGTGCGGCGCCTGGGGCGGCATCGCCGCGGGCATCTTCGGCGCGAAGGCGCTGGGAGGCCTTGGCGGCGTGTCGCTCGGCGCGCAGTTGCTCGGCACCTTGCTGGGCATCGTGGTGGCGCTGGCCGGCGGCACGCTGGTCTATGGCACGCTGAAGCGGCTGGTGGGCATCCGCCTCGACGCCGAGAGCGAGTTCAACGGCGCCGACCTGACGCTGCACCGGATTTCCGCCACCCCCGAGCGCGAAACCAACTGGTAATACCCGCCAGCGCCTTTCCGATCTAAACAGACGGGCCGTGCAAGGCGGCTTGTCTTAACAATTATTTGCTTGCACTTCCGCGCACGGCCTCTCAATAATTGCCGTGCCCGGGAATTGCGCGCAACGCGCAGGGGCTCGCACGCCGCAGCCGGCTGGTTCGGGGGATGTTGGGCCGGCGGCTGGCCGGTTACACCAACACGAAAGGAATACGCCGATGGACGCCTCTACCTTCGACAACCTCAAGACCCTGGTGGTCTCCTACGCCACCGAATTCGGCGTCAAGATCCTGGCGGCCCTCGCCTTCTGGGTCATTGGCCGCTGGCTGATCCATTTTGTCGTGCGCATGGTGCAGAATGCGCTCGGCAAGCAGAAGGTGGACCCCACGCTGCTGCGCTATGTCGGCTCCATCGTCACCGTAACGCTGAACGTGGTGCTGGTGATCGGCATCCTCGGCTTCTTCGGCATCCAGACCACCACCTTTGCCGCGCTGATCGCCGCCGCCGGCGTGGCCATCGGCATGGCTTGGTCGGGGCTGATGGCAAACTTCGCCGCCGGCGCCTTCCTGGTGGTACTGCGGCCGTTCAAGGTGGGCGACTTCGTCACCATCGGCGGCGTGACCGGAACGGTGCGCGAAATCGGCCTGTTCGCCACCACGCTGGACACGCCGGACAATGTCCAGACCGTGATCGGCAACAACAAGATCTTCAGCGACACCATCCAGAACTTCACCGCCAATGCGTTCCGGCGCGTGGAACTGAAAGCGCAGCTGGCCGGCAGCACCGACGTGGCCGACGCCGTGGCGCTGCTGAAGAGCCGCATCGCGGCGATCCCTAACGTGCTGGCCGAGCCGCCGGTCGACGTCGAAATCCTCGAGTTCACGCTGGTCGGCCCGGTGCTCGCGGTGCGGCCCTATTGCCATAACGACCATTACTGGCAAGTCTATTTCGACACCAACCGCGTCATCCGCGAATGCTTTGGCCAGGCCGGCTACGCCGCGCCGATGCCGGCGCACATGGTGGTGGTGCAGCAGGCCGGGGTGCCGCACGCCGCCGCGGAGCAAGCCGCGGCACAGCAGGCCGCCTGAACTGGCGCGGCGCGGCTTCAGCGGGCGCTCGGGCGCGCGTGTGCGCCTGAACGCCCGTAATGTCGCATCAGCACCGCGCCGGCGCCACAGGCCGCCATCACCACGCCCAGCGGCAGCGCGCTGCCGTCGCGCCATACGCTGACCGCGGCGCCGCCGAGCGTGCCGAGCGAAAACTGCAACGTCCCCATCAGCGCCGAAGCCGTGCCGGCGCGATGCCCCTGGTGCGCCAGCGCCAGCGCCGAGGCGTTCGGCGAGACGCAGCCCAGCGCACCGATAAACACGAAGAACCCGCCCAGCAGCACCGGCAGCACCGCCATCCCCGCCAGCGCGGCCAGTGCCAGCACCAGCCCCGCGGCCAGCGCCGCCAGCAGCGTGGCCCCCAGCACCTGGTCGAGCGAGCGCCCGCGCACCAGCCGGGCATTGAGCTGCGACATCGTGATCAGCCCGAGCGCATTGGCGCCGAACACAAAACCATAGTGCGACGGTGCGATGCCGTGCAGTTCGATCAGCACAAAAGGCGAGCCCGAGATATAAGCAAACATGCCCGCCGAGCCGAAGCCGGCCGACAGCGAGTAGCCCAGGAACTCCCGGTCGCGCAGCAGTTCCGCGTAGCTGCGGGCCACCGTGCCGAGCCGCAGCGGCGCCGCATTGCCGCGGTCCAGCGATTCCTCCATGCGCAGGTGGACCAGCAGCAGGATCAGCAGGCCGGCCCCCGCCAGCACCCAGAAGATGGCGCGCCAGCCCGATACGGTCAGCACCGCGCCGCCGATGATCGGTGCCAGGATCGGCGCAACCCCCATCACCAGCATCAGCGAGGAAAACGCCCGCGCCGATTCATGCGCCTCGAGCCGGTCGCGGATCACCGCCCGGGCCATGACCATGCCGGCACAGCCCCCCAGCGCCTGCAGGAAGCGCCATAGCATCAGCGATTCCACGTTGCGCGCCAGCGCGCAGCCCACCGCGGCGATGATGTAAAGACATAGCCCGACATAGAGCGGCGGCTTGCGCCCGAAGCGGTCGCTGAAGGGACCATAGAAGGCCTGTCCGAGCGCCAGCCCGACCAGGAAGGTGCCGAGGGTCAGCTGGACCTGGCCGATGTCGACGCCCAGGTCGCCGGCCAGTGTCGGGAAACTCGGCAGGTACATGTCGATCGACAGCGGCGCGATCGCCATCAGCGAGCCGCAGATCAGCAGCCAGGCAGGGAAACGCGGCGTCGACGCGGCGCTTGGGGGATGAGGCATGGAGGACAGTATCCGAGGGCAATGGCGGGGGCGATGGCGCTGCCCTGCGCGACCGAGCGGCCGGGGCAGCCCCGGGGAAAGACGCAATTGTTGCACAACATAACCAATGCAGCCGCGGACCCCGCGACGTTGGCACGCGGCCGTTGGCGCAGCATGACCGCCCTGCTGCATTGCGTCGCCGAAGTCGGGTCCGGCAAAGCTGGCAAACCTGGCAGGTTTGGTGAATAGTGGTGCCAGGCCCTGTTGTTCATGGGCAGGGCATGGCGGCAACGCTACGACGCTTGCGGGGTGCGACTTTCATGCGTGCCGGCGTGGAGGGTACAATGCCAGCCTGTCGGCGTAAGACTCGCCGTCGGCCTCGCAGAGAGGGACGACAGTACAGGTCCCCGCAACATTAGCCTGCATGAGAATACGACAAACGCCGCTTTCCGCTTCGCTGGGCACCGCCGCTTTCGCGGTCGTGCTGCTGCTGCCGCTGCCCCAGACGGCCAAGGCGGCGCCGGCGCAGTTGCGCAATGCCAGCGTCCCGTTGCTGGTTCCCGCGGCCGATGAAGCCGACCCCGTGGCGCGCATGCTCAAGGGCGCGGCCACCGGCCAGAATACCGGCGCCGCCGGCGTGCCCGAACTGCTGCGCAACGCCACCCGCCCTGACAACGTGCTGGCGCGCGCCTGCCGCCAGCTCAACGATGCCCTGCCGATCGAGATCGACGGTGAAACCCGCCTGCGCCGCTGCCAGTCGGTTCCGGGCAAACACGTCCTGTTCCAGCTGGAACTGACCAACTACCGCGGGCCGATGCTGGACCTGGCCAGCTTCGAGGTCAACTACGCCGCGCCGCTGCAGCGCAATATCTGCGCGAACCGCGATGTCGAGATCCTGACCAAGCTGGGCGTCAGCATGTTGTTCCGCTACATGACGCGCAAGGACCGCGGCGAGCGCCGCATTGGCGACGTCTATATCAACGGCCCGATCTGCAGCGCTGCGTTGCGCTGACCTGCGCGCCGGTGCCAACAAAAAACGGCCCGCTGATGCGGGCCGTTTTTGTTTCAGGCTAACAAGTTTAGGCAGCGCGCGGGCGCAGCGGCACCACGTTGGCGGCGCGCCGCACCAGCATGCGCGTGTCCTTCCAGCCCGCGTCGGCCAGCGGCGAGCCCCACACCAGTTCATGCAGGCGCGCCAGCGCGAACGGGTTGCCCAGCAATACGTGCTTCTGCGCCGGCGTAAGCGCGCGCGGCCCGTGCGTCAGCGCATGCTCGACCAGGCTCTCGTGGCGCTTGCGTGCCGATTCCGGCTGCACCACGCGCGGCGTCGCGGTGGCGCACATCAGCGCGTTGGTGACCGGGTCCACCACGGCGTCGACGAAGTTCGGGGTTTCGGCGGCATTTTCGACATGCTGCTGAGTTTCGACGATCTCGCGCGGCACCAGCGTTTCTTCCGGGATCATAAACAGCCCCGCGTTGCGCGAAGCGCGGCCCAGCGAAACCCGCGACAGCATCACCGACAGCGGGATCGACAGCGCCAGCGAGCCGACGATCGGCAGCAGCCACAGCACATAGGACGGGTTCAGCCAGTACACCAGCCCGCCCCACGCCAGCCCCAGCGCGGTATGCCAGCCGTGGCGGCGGAAGGCTTCGCCCCAGGTGGTCTCGGCATCTTCACGCGGGGGCGATTTCCACGAGATGCCCCAGCCGCTGTACGCCGCGATCACGAACTTGGTATGGAACAGCATGCGCGTGGGCGCCAGCAGCGCGGACAGCAGCACCTCGATCAGCATGCTGGCAAAGAGCTGCACCGCGCCGCCGTAGCGCCGCGCCTGCTTCATCAGCAGCGCCACGCTGGCAAGCTTGGGCAGGAACAGCAGCGTGGCCGTGGCCGAGAACAGCGCCAGCGCCTTTTCCGGATGCCACTCGGGCCAGGTCGGGAACAGCTGGTATTGCTGCGTGAAGTATTCCGGCGGCACCAGCGCGTGCTTGGCCAGCATCGCCGTCGACAGCAACAGGAACAGCAGCCACAGCGGCGCCGACAGGTACGCCATGATCCCGGTCAGGAACACCGCGCGGTGCACCACGTGGAAGCCCTGCTTGAGCCACAGCCGGAAGTTCATCAGGTTGCCCTGGCACCAGCGGCGGTCGCGCTTGACCTCGTCGAGCAGGTTGGGCGGCAGTTCTTCGTACGAGCCCTCGAGGTCGTAGGCAATCCACACGCCCCAGCCGGCACGGCGCATCAGCGCGGCCTCGACAAAGTCGTGCGACAGGATCTCGCCCGACAGCGGGCCGCGGCCCGGCAGCGGCGCCAGCGCGCAGTGCTCGATGAACGGCTTGACGCGGATGATGGCGTTGTGGCCCCAGTAGTGCGACTCGCCCAGTTGCCAGTAGTGCAGCCCGGCGGTGAACAGCGGCCCGTACACGCGCGTGGCGAACTGCTGCACGCGCGCATACAGCGTTTCGCGGCCCACCGCCAGCGGCGCGGTCTGGATGATGCCGGCACCCGGGTTGGCTTCCATCAGCCGCACCAGCGTGGCCAGGCAGTCGCCGCTCATCACGCTGTCGGCATCGAGCACCACCATGTAGCGGTACTTGCTGCCCCAGCGGCGGCAGAAATCGGCCACGTTGCCGGTCTTGCGCTTGACGCGATGGCGGCGCCAGCGATAGAAGATGCGGCCGA
Source organism: Cupriavidus alkaliphilus (assembly GCF_900094595.1). Lineage (GTDB taxonomy): Bacteria > Pseudomonadota > Gammaproteobacteria > Burkholderiales > Burkholderiaceae > Cupriavidus > Cupriavidus alkaliphilus. Next base: position 117,159 of record NZ_FMAD01000015.1, read on the forward strand.
AGCCGCCGACTGCGCGGCACAGTTCCATCCAGGCATCGTGCTCGGCGGTGCGCAGGTCCGGATTGCCGCTGTCCGACAGCACGATGAAATCGAAGTTGGACAGGTGCGGGGTGCGCGACAGCGATTCATAGGTGGCGCGCAAGCCCGCGAAGACGCGTGTCACGTCTTCATTGCAGATCGGCATGATGATCGCGGTGCGCGCCTCGGCCGCAATCGGCGCGTCGGGCCGGTCCGGCACCGCCGAGCGCGAGATCAGATGCTTGTCGCCGCCCTTGGCCAGCACCAGGAAGCCCATCATCGCGGTCCAGAAGCCGGCCGATACCCAGGAGAACAGGATGGCGAACAGCACCAGGATGGCAATCTCGAGCGGATCGGTGCCGTGGTACGGCAGCACGTTGGTCATGAAGTACGTGGCCAGCACGGTCTGGACGGCGACCAGTGCCAGCAGCACCCAGCGCCGGTGCGAGCCTGCGGGATGCCATTTGCCTTCGGCGTCGGGGCCGTCGTGCAGCGTGTCCCAGGTCTCGGGCACCGGGGGGCGCCCAAGCATGCGGCGCCACGTGTTGCGCAGCCAGCCGGTGACGATATGCGGCGGCCACTGGCGGGGCACCATCGAGCTGCGCTCGGGCGCGGGGCCGGTGTCGGCCTTCACGGTGCCGTCTTCGCGCCGGCGCAGCAGCGGCGCGCCGCCGACCTGCGGATTGCCGTAGGCCATGGCGAAACGCCGCTGCACCGAGGCGTAGGCGCTGCTGCCGTGCGCCGGCGGCGCTTCCTTGCCGGCCAGGCGCGACTGCAGGCGCGTGATCGCCTCCTGCGCGTCGCGGCCGTCGGCGGTGACCGGGATCACCGGCGTCACCGAAGCCAGCGGCGTGGCGGGAGCCGCCGCGGCGGCCATGCCGGCGCTGTCGGCCAGCAGTTCGCTGCGCACTTCAGGCGATACGGGCAGGCGGTCGAGATAGCGCTCGCATGCCGCCGCCTGGGCCGGTCGCTGCTTTAGGCGGGGGGTAAGATGTAGCTCCACGTCTCGGACAGGGTTGTATTGCCGTTGCGAAGATAGCCGCGCAACTCTACCGGCTTGGTTTCGTCCTTGCGGCGCATCAGCATCGTCATGCGCCAGCCGCCGGTCGCGTCATTGCGCTGCACCGACGTCTTCAACAGCTCGCCGTTGGCATCGGCCGAAACCACCGGGTCGATGCGCACGTCCGCCGGCAGCCTGCGGAAGGCCGGGCCTTCGAAGTCCACCACCAGCGAAAAGCTCGTGTCCTCCTTGCTGCGGGTCTGGCCCTGGCCCAGGCGAGTCTGGGTCACCCACGACAGCGGCGGCTCTTGCTCGCCGTCCTTCTGCCACAGCAGGCGGTATTCGTAGTCGAAGGCTTGCTTCGGCTTGGGCGGGTTGTCGGGCACCCAGTACGCGACGATGTTGTCATTGGTCTCGTCCGGCGTCGGGATCTGCACCAGCTCCACCCGGCCCGAGCCCCAGTTGCCGCGCGGCTGCACCCAGCCGCTGGGCCGGCGCTCATACCACGCGCCGATCTCCTGGTAGCTGTTGAAGCTGCGGTCGCGCTGCATCAGCCCGAAGCCTTGCGGATTGGTCGCCGCGAACGACGTCACCAGCAGCCGCTTGGGATTGACCAGCGGACGCCAGACCCATTCGCCGGTGCCCAGGTGGATCGACAGGCCGTCCGAGTCGTGCACCTCCGGCCGGAAATCCTGCGCCGGCGCCGGCTGGTTCTCGCCGAACAGGTACATGCTGGTCAGCGGCGCGAGGCCAAGCTTGGTCACGTTCTCGCGCAGGTAAAGGCGCGACTTGACCTCCATCCCGGTCTCCGCGCCGGGCTTGATGGTGAAGCGGTACGCCCCGCTCATGCGGCGCGAATCCATCAGCGCATAGATGGTGATTTCCTTGGCATTGACGCCGGGGCGCTCGATCCAGTATTCGACGAAGCGCGGGAATTCCTCGCCCGAGTTGAGCGCGGTATCCACCGCCAGGCCGCGTGCCGAGAGCCCGTACCACTGGTCCCTGCCGAGCGCGCGGAAGTAGCTGGCGCCGAGGAACGACGCAAGTTCGTCCTTGCGCTTGCCCTGGTTCAGCGGATACAGGATGCGGAAGCCGGCGTAGCCCAGCCCTTTCAGCTTGGCGGCATCGACCTTGTGCGGGCCGTAGTTGAACGCGGAAGGGTCGAAGCGGAATTCCCGCACGTTGTTGCCCACCACTTCATGGATGCGCACGGGCTGGTCGAACACCATGCCCTCGTGGAAGAACGACAGCTCGAACGGCGAACGCGTGCCGCGCCAGGCGAAGCGCTCGGGCTTGTACTCGATCTCGCGGTAGCGCTCGTAGGTCAGCTCGCGCAGCTCGCGCGGCAGGTTCTGTGCCGGCGCCTTGTAAGGCGACGCCGCCAGCTGGCGCGCGCGCGCGGCGACGGTGTCGAAGTCGAACGCATGGGCCGCGATCGCACACAGTGCCAGCGCCCCGCCGCCGAGCCAGGCCGCGATCCGCGCTCCGGCGCGGCGGCGCGCCCCCGGCCCGGCAGCGGGCAAGGTAAACGGTACGGCTATTCGTGGCGTGGCGATCTGTGACATGTATGCCAGGGTGAGCGGTTGAATCGGAGTGGCCGGCATCGGCGGCCTGAACGATGAAGGACACGGCAAGAGATGAGCCCGGCGCCGAGTGGCGAGGCCCTGGCGCGGGGCAGTCTGCCCGCGGGGCACCGTGTCCGGGTTGTTGCGATGCGCAATAAACCATAGCAATTCGAGACGCAGAAGTCACGTTTCGATCACGCAAGGTTTGAAACAAAATGTTGGCCAAGTCGCCCGAAAGCCGCTCCACGCATGGCTTTGCGGGCGATGAGGTCACATCGCCGCGAGCCTCGGCGCGGTCAGCCTCGATCGGCCACCCCGGTCGCGCACCGGCGCGGGCCGGAACGCGTCCGGCCCGCTTAATACACTGTTACTTTTTGGCGCCTTCGCTGTAGGGATCGAACTTGCCGCTCTTGGCGCCTTCGGAATAGGGATCGAACTTGCCGCTGTTCATGCCGCCCTGGCTGAACGAGTCGAACGACTTCTGCGCCCCGCCCTGGATCGGCTCCATCTGGTCGGGCCTGGCGCCCGGGTTCAGCGCGGTCACGTTGTCGCTTTTTGCGCCGTCGGTGTAAGGGCTGAACTTGTCCTGCCTGGCCCCATCGGTGTAGGTACTGAACTTGTCCTGCTTGGCACCGTCGGTGTACGGACTGAACTGATCGGCCTTGCCCGCGGTCTGGGCGTGCACCGTGCCAAAGGCGCAGGCGACGGCCAGGCCGATTGTGAGATAGCGCAGCGTCATGGGATCTCCTCTCGCAGGAATGAGCGCCCGTCGTGCCGGCGGCGCGACGGGGCAGAAATCAACGCTAGGTCAGGGGCAGGCACGTGTCAACCGCGGCCCGGTGGCCGCAGTGGGCGAGGCGCGTCGGCAATCGTCGTCCACCGCCCCGCATTGCGCTTACAATGCCACTCGAACGCCACCATGTAGCCACAAGGAACCGCCATGCTGACCCGGCAAAACACATCCTCTGCCAGCCTCGCCCGCCCCGCCCTGCGTGCCGCACTTGCAGGCGCGCTGGGAGCCGTGCTGCTCTGCGCCGCGCCGGCGCATGCGTACTTCGACAACTACCTGAGCGGCACCATCATCGGCACGCTCAACGACAAGGAAGGCGCGTCGCTGGCCAAGTCGGTGCGTGCCGCGCTTAACGACACCGCCGACGGCCAGTCCGTGGCATGGACCTACCCGGCCGCGGGCCGGCGCCAGCAGATCGATGGCACCATCACCCCGGTCGAGAGCAAGACCGACAAGGGCCAGCCGTGCCGGCGCCTGAAGTCAGACCTCAAGCGCGGCAGTGCCGAAGAGCACTGGAGCGGCTGGTTCTGCAAGCAGTCCAACGGCCAATGGAAATCGCGCCACGTGGACGAATAAGCCAGGTCGCAACAGGCTGTACCGCGCGGCCCGCGGCCTAGCGGCACAGCTTGCGCAGCAGCTCCCCGGCGATGGTGCCGGGGCCGGCCACCTGGAAGGTGCCGGACTGTGGCGCGCGGATGGTGTAGAGCGATTCGCCGCGCGCAAAGCGCTTGCTGTAGAGGGTCTGCTCGACCACGGCAAACATCGACGTGGCACAGTTCAGCACCATGCGCTTGAGCGAGGAACGGATCGGTTCGCCGCTGGCGGTACGGATCACGCCCGACGGCGAATTGCGCATCACCACCACGCCAACCTGCGTGCCCTGGCGGCGCACCGTCGACTGATCGAAATAGGAAATCACGCCATTGGCGCCCATCAGCGGCAGCCAGCGCTGCGGGTCGGGCGCGCCGGGATCGGGCGCGGCCACCAGGCGGCAACCTTCCTTGGGGGTGGAGCGGAACACGGTGCCGGAGCCAGGTACCTGGCACTCGTAGAGGCCGGCGGCAGCGGCCGGCCGGGATGCAGAGGCTGGCGCCACGTCAGTGGCCGGCACCGTGCCGTCATCGGCGTGCGCCTGCGGCAGGGCCAGGCCGAACACGCAGCCAGCCAGCGCGGCTGCGTGTCGAAACATGCGGAACATCATGGAATTACCCTCATGTAGACGGGAAAAAACGATCCGCATTGTCGCACAGGATGCATGCATTGCGGCGCGCCGGCGCACCCCGATCCATGCATCCCGGCAGCCTTCAGCCGTGCAGGCGTCGCCAGGCGACGAGGTCCTCGATGGTCAGCACCGGCAAGCGGTACATCTCGGCAAAGGCCTGCGCTTGCGCGCGCCGCGCCATGGTGCCATCCGGATTCATCAGCTCGCACAGCACCGCGGCGGGAGACAGCCCCGCCATGCGCGCCAGGTCGACTGAACCTTCGGTATGGCCACGGCGCTCGAGTACGCCGCCATCGCGCGCCACCAGCGGGAACACGTGGCCGGGGCTGACCACGGCATCGGCGCCGGCATCCTCGGCAATCGCCGCGCGGATGGTAGTGATCCGGTCAGCCGCGCTGACACCCGTGCTGACGCCCTCGCGCGCCTCGATCGACACGGTGAAGGCGGTGCCGTACTGGCTGCGGTTGTGCTCGACCATCGGCCGCAGCCCCAGGCTGCGCACCTTGTCCGCCGGCAGGCACAGGCATACGATGCCGCTGCATTCGCGGATCATCATGGCCATATTGGCCTGGGTCAGGCGCTCGGCGGCAAGGATCAGGTCGGCCTCGTTCTCGCGGTCGTCGTCATCGAGCAGGACTACTGGCCGGCCTTCGCGCATGGCCTCGAGGGCCTGGTCGATGCGCAACGCCAGCGCGCGCGGGTCGGCGCCTGCCATCGTAGCGACGGCGGCACTGGGGTTGGCATCCGCGGACACCGCGGGGGCAATGGCTTCGGTGGAAAAGCTAGACATGAAACGCTCCTGGTTCAGCATCAATGGGCGTTCCAGGGGAAGGGTCGACGGAACTGCAAGACCCGCACGCCATGCTGACTGCACGCGCACGGACCGCCGCGCCCTGCGCGCGCAGGGCTCGGCAAACCACGGGCCGGGCAGGCGCCAGGCCACGCGGGCAAGCTCCGTCCATCTTCTTTCATCCGGACTATGACCGTCGGCCCTGGCTTCTCACCAGGTCTGCTGACCTCGCACGGGAATGCGAGCGCTCGCGGGCTCGCCGGACACGCGCTGCGCATCGCGGCATACCGCCGGTGGGGACTTCCACCCCGCCCTGAAGACGTAACGTAACCGGGCCGGCCAGACGGCGCGGCACCGGCCCGCGCATGTTAGCACGATTGTTCTTTGTCACTGCGCGCCGCGCGCCAAGGCCGTATCCTGCCGGGGTCCGCGTCGTGGTGCCGGCCACCATCGGCCTCGCCAACGTGCCTTCCCGTGTACTACAAATAAGGTAAGGAGGCAGCGCCGGGGGGCTGCAAGCGCCGGTTTACCCATGGCTTGCCTGACAACAACGCAGCATCTTTTCAGCGTGCTTCCCATGCGCCGACCAGACCAAGAAGCCAGACAAGACAGCCATGCGAGTTGCAACCCTCTCCTTCCAACCTTCTCCGCGCGGCGGTGGCGACGGCCGCGCCGCGCCGCCATGGCGGCGCTGCTTGCGCTGGCCGGTTGCCTGAGCAGCGCCGCACGCGCGGCGCCTGCGATTCAGCTAGGCTACGGCTTCGACGACAGTCATCACGTGCAAAAGGCGGAGATCGCCATGCTGTGGAATTCGGGCCTGGCGTGGGGCAATCCGCAGGGCTGGCAGGTCGACCTGCAATGGGAGGTCAATGTTGCGCGCTGGCTCAGCGACAGCAACAACAGTCCGAACGATCTGTGGGAGTTCGGCGCGTCGCCGGTGGCGCGGATCGCATGGTGGCGCCACACCTGGGTGCCGTTCCTGGAGCTGTCGGTGGGTGCGCGGCTGCTGAGCGGCACGCGCACCTCCTACGATCACGTCATCTCCAGCGCGTTCCAGTTCTCGGAATACGCCGGCCTTGGCGTGATGCTCGGCAAGGACCGCAACTTTGCCGCGGGCTACCGCATCCAGCACCTGTCCAATGGCGGCATCAAGGAGCCCAATCCTGGCACCACCTTCCACGTCATCTACCTGCGCTACCGCTTCTGACGGGCCCGTCGTGCGCCGCGCCCTGCGTTTCAAACAGGACGCGGGTGGCGTCGTCGGCCGGAAAGAAGCATTCGATGCGCAGCTCCTGCAGCGTGACGTCCTGCGGAATGCCAAGCGTGGTCAGCGTCGAGAACAACGACGCGCGGAATGCCCCCGCATGCAGCACCACCGGCAACAGCGGCGGCGGCGGCCCGTCGCTGCCGTCGTCCTCGGGCAGCAGCACGCCGCCCGGGCCCACCATGTCCGGATGCCAGTCGGCGATGCGCGCGAACAGCGCGCGCGCGGTCTGGTCGTGCGCCTGCACCTGCAGCTCCTGCCAGACGCGCCGCAACAGGTAACGGCCGACCTGGCGCGCGTTCTCGATCACCGGCCACAGGCCATCGGGGTCGAATACGGTCAGCATCAGGTTGATCCGGTGCGGATCGTCGGCAAGCGATGCCGGCGGGCGACCGCCGAGCAAGGTGTCGAACATGCGCCGGTAGGCGGCATTGGCGTCGACCAGGTTCCAGAAACGGTCCAGCACCACGGCCGGGTACGGCTCCTGCTTGGCCAGGATCAGGGCGATTGCCTGCTGCACCATTTGCAACGGCGGCGCGGTCAGCGCGTGTTCGCTGTAGGCCGGGGCGAAGCCGCTGGCGAGCAGCAGCCGGTTGCGCTGGCGCAGCGGCACGCCCAGGCGCTCCGCCAGGGCCAGCACCATCTCGCGGCTGGGGCGGGCGCGCCCGGATTCGAGAAAGGAGATGTGGCGCTGCGAGACCCCGGCGGCCAGCGACAGCGCCAGCTGGCTGTAGCCGCGCTTGCCGCGCCAGTAGCGCAACAGTCCGGGGAAGTCGAGAGTGGCCTCGGAGGCAGGGGTGAGCGTTTCCATGCGGGCTATTACAGCATGGCGGCGGCCTCGCCGCGAATACCTGACAGGTAATCGCAGCCATCCACAGGCTTGGCCGATGGCCGCAAAAGCGCCACCGTTTGCGGCGGGCGCATCACAGTCGCGATGTCGTGTAACAGGCGAATGGTATGCTTGATCTTTTCAGACACCCGGCGCGCAGAGGGCGCGCACCCTGATGGAAATTGCCATATTACTGGCGCTGATCCTGCTGAACGGCCTGTTTGCGATGTCCGAGATTGCACTCGTTACAGCCCGCAAGGCACGCCTGCAACGCCAGATCGAGAACGGCGACCGCGGCGCCATTGCCGCGGCGAAGCTGGGCGAGGACCCGACCCGCTTCCTCTCGACCGTGCAGATCGGCATCACCTCGATCGGCGTGCTCAACGGCGTGGTCGGCGAAGCGACGCTGGCGCAGCCGCTGGGCCTGTGGCTGCAGGGTTTCGGCATCTCGGAGACCACCGCCGGCTATGTGGCCACCGCGATCGTGGTAGCCGGCCTGACCTATTTTTCCATCGTGCTGGGCGAACTGGTGCCCAAGCGCCTGGGCCAGATGGCGCCCGAGGCGATCGCGCGCCTGGTGGCGCGTCCGATCGGCTGGCTGGCCGTGGCCTCGACCCCCTTCGTCAAGCTCCTGTCGAGCTCCACGCGGCTGGTGCTGCGGCTGCTCGGCACCAAGGTCGACCGCGGCCCCGGCGTGACCGAGGAAGAAATCCATGCGCTGCTGGTGGAAGGCTCCGAAGCCGGCGTGATCGAGCAGCATGAGCACACCATGGTGCGCAATGTGTTCAGGCTGGATGACCGGCAACTGGCATCACTGATGGTGCCACGCGGCGACGTGGTCTACCTCGATGTCGAAGCCTCGATGGACGAGAACCTGCGCCGCATCGAAGAATCCGACCACTCGCGCTTCCCGGTGGTGCGTGGCGGCATGCACGACATTATCGGCGTGGTCAGCGCGCGCCAGTTGCTGGCGCGCCGGCTGCGCGGCGAGGAAGCGGACCTGCAGGCCGCGGTGCAGCCCGCCGTGTTCGTGCCCGAAAGCGTGACCGGCATGGAACTGCTGGAGAACTTCCGTGCCTCGGGCGGGCAGATCGCCTTTGTCATCGACGAATACGGCGAGGTGCTGGGCCTGGTGACGCTGCAGGACCTGATCGAGGCCATCACCGGCGAATTCAAGGCCGAGGCCGCCGGCGAGCAATGGGCGGTCCAGCGCGACGACGGCTCGTGGCTGCTCGACGGCCTGATCCCGATCCCCGAACTGAAAGACCGCATCGGCCTGCGCCAGGTGCCCGAGGAAGAAAAGGAGCGGTACCACACGCTGTCCGGCATGCTGCTGTTGCTGCTCGGGCGCCTGCCCCAGATTGCCGACACGGTGCAATGGGGCGACTGGCGCTTCGAGATCGTCGATATGGACGGCAAGCGCATCGACAAGGTGCTGGCCGAACGCCTGCCGCCGCAGGACGGGCCCGAGGAAGAAACCACCGGCTGAGCGCGGGGGTGCCGACACCCCCGTTACACCGCGGCGTCAATCGCATCCTCCGCGGATCGAAGGCGCCGCGTTGATCCAAGTCAAATGCAGTTGCGGCCAAATCACTTTGGCGCAATCGGCAACGCCCCTCCCCGTTCCCTTCGCTTATGATCGGGCTTCGCGGCCCGCAGCAGCCGCGGCACGCATGGCCGCACCGGGCGACGACTGCGAACGCAGCGTGCCGGCGGCCTGCCGAAGAACCATTTCAGACACGGGGAGACGCGTGCGCCGCAAGCCATTGTGTGGCGGCCCGCAAGATCATGCATGGATCCTGATGCCGACGATCTCGTCGACAGCACTGCCAGCGGCGGCAGTAGCGCGATGCAACCGTCCGTGCTGGTACGCGCGCTGACCGCGCGCCGCGCCCAGGCCGGTCCGCCGGCGACGATCCTGGCGATCCGCCTGGACCGCTTTGCCAACGCTTGTGACACCCTGGGGAGTGGCCGCGCTGCCCGGCTGCGCGGCATCGTGCAGGCGCGCATTGCCTGCCTGCTGCCGCCGGGCGCGTCCATGCACTGGATGGCCGCGGCCGACCTGGTGGTCATCACCGCGCTGCCTGCGGGCGTGCCGGATCCTGGCCAGGTTGCCAGCCGCGTGGCCGACGACCTGTCCCGGCCGTTCGCCCTGGACGGCTTCGAGCTGCACCTGTCCTGCAGCATCGGCGTGGCCAACAACCATGCCGACGTTCCGGCCGAGCGCAGCCTGCAGCAGGCGTTCGACGCCATGCTGCGGGTCAACCGCCAGGGCGGCGCCGGGCTGGCGCGCGCCGACAAGCCGTTATCCCCGCCCGCGGCCCCGTTGCTGGCGGCGCTGCCCGACGCACTCGAGCGCGGCGAGCTGAGCCTGCAACTACAGCCGCGCGCCGATTTTGCCGGAGCCGCCGTCAGCGGCTATACGGTGCGGCTGCGCTGGCAGCATCCCGTACTTGGCCGGGTGGCGCCGCAGGACTTTCTGCCCGGCGTCGAGGCGCTCGGGCTGGTCGGCCGCATCGGCAACTGGCTGCTGGAGAGCGTGCTGCCGCTGATCCGCGCCGCCGAGACCATCGCCCCGCTGCAGTTCACCCTGCTGGCCACGAGCGCGCAACTGCACCGCCCGCAAATGGTCGAGGCTCTGGCACAGGCGCTCGATGCGGCCGGCATCGCACCGGAGCACCTGTGCATCGAACTGCCGGCCAGCACGGTGCCGACCGACGCCGACCTGATCGACCGCTTTGCCGCGCTGCGCCGGCGCGGGCTGCAACTGGCGCTGGGCGATTTCGACGACAGCCCGGCCTGCCGCGAGGCCCTGGCGGCGCTGCATCCGGACGCCGTCACGCTGGACGCGCGTGGCCTGGGCCATGCGCGCGAGGACCGCTGCCGTGCCGACAGCCTGCGCGAAGCCTGCCGCGCGGCGCGCCGCGCCGGCGCCCGGGTCTGCGCCAAGGGCATCGAAACCCGCCAGCAGCTGGACGCGGTGCGTGCCTGGGGCTGCCACAGCGTGCAGGGCTACCTGCTGGCACAGCCGTTCCCCGCCGTCTGGCTGCTGCAGACCCATGCGGCGATCCAGCAGCGCGCCCGGGTCTTGCTCGCGCCGCCAGCCTGACCAGCAGGCATCGGCGGGTGGGGTGCACGATTTACAAATTGCGACATACCGGCTATCAAAGCCGCGCGCAGCAGCGGTAAAATCTGCGTCAATCCCAAACTCGGAGAATCTCCCGATTCTCAACCCTATTGAAAGGAGCCCGGCGTGAAGAAAGGTTGGATCTGGTGCGTTTTGTTTGCCACTCTGTTGGCCGGTTGCAACACGATGGCGGGGCTCGGCCAGGACATTCAGCGCGGCGGCCAGAAGCTGGAAAGCTCGGCAGACCGCCACAAGTAAGCCGGCCAGGGCTGCATCGACAGCAAAACGGCACGCCCGATGGCGTGCCGTTTTGCTTTGTCCCGCGCCGGCTCAGGGCTTGGTGCGCAGGGCCCTGGCCTGTTCGGCCAGCGCGCGGATGCGGCCCCAGTCGCCAGCGGCGACGGCGTCCTTGGGCACCACCCATGACCCGCCCACGCACACCACATTGGGCAACGCCAGGTACGACGGCGCCAGCGCGGCATCGATGCCGCCGGTCGGGCAGAAGCGCAGTTGCGGCAGCGGTCCACCCAGCGACTTCAGCATCGGCACCCCGCCCGCGGCCTGCGCCGGGAAGAACTTCAGGAAGGTGAAGCCGGCTTCCAGTGCAGCCATGGCCTCGCTGGCCGTGGCGACGCCCGGCAGCAGCGAGATCCCGGCGCCTTGCGCGCCCTCCGCCAGCGCCGGCGTCAGGCCGGGCGAGACCGCAAACTGGGCGCCCGCGTCGCGCACCGCTTGCAGTTGCTCCACGTTCAGCACCGTGCCGGCGCCGACGCAGGCTTGCGGCAGCGCCGCCGCGACGGCACGGATCGCTTCCAGCGCCACCGGGGTGCGCAGCGTGATTTCCAGCAGCGGCAAGCCACCGGTTACCAGCGCCTCGCTGACGTGCAGGGCCTCGTCGACGGAGTGGAATTCCAGCACCGGGATCACTGGCACATCGGCAAGGCGTTGAAGCAGCGGGGAAATCTGGTTTGACATGGCGATCTCGCGGTATGTGGGTTCAGGAAAACATCAGGTTCGGGCAGCGGCTCAGGCGATCACCGATACCGACTGCGCCAGCCGCGCCAGCACGGTCTGCGCATCGGGAATCGGCGCCACCGCGCCATAGCCGGTGGTCGACAGCGCCGCCGCCACGTTGGCATAGCGCGCGGCCTCGAACGGATCGGCGCCCGCGGCCAGCCGCGCGACGAAGCTGCCGTCGAAGCAGTCGCCCGCGCCGGTGGCATCGACCGGCTTGACCGGATAGGCCGGCACCAGGCTGCGGGACTCGGGCGTTGCGATATACGAGCCCTCCTCCCCCAGCTTCAGCGCGACCAGGCCGATGCCGCAGCCAAGCAGGTAGTCTGCGATGGCATCGCGGTCATCCAGCCCCGTCAGCACGGTGATGTCGTCCCAGCTGGGCAGGCATACGTCGGTCATGCGGAACGCTTCGCGCATGATGCCGCGCGCGCGCGCCAGCGACCACAGGCGCAGCCGCAGGTTGGTGTCCAGCGTGACCCTGGTGCCGGCCTTGCGCGCGTGCTCCATCGCATCCAGGCCGGCATCGCACGCGCTCGTGCTGATGGCCAGGCTGATGCCAGAGAGGTGCAGGTAGCGCGCCGCGGCGATCGCCCCCAGCGGCAGCTGGTCGTGCTGGAAGCGGCTGGCAGCGGAGCCTTCGCGCAGGTAGTCGAAGCGGTGGCCGTGGCTGTCGTGCGAGACAAAGTAGACGCCGGTGGGGGCGCTGGCGTCGACGTGCACATGCCGCGTGTCGACCCGCTCCTGTGTCCACAGTGCGCGCAGGCGCTCGCCGAAGGTATCGGCACCGACCGCGCAGATATAGCCGGTGCTCGCGCCCTGGCGCGCAGCGGCAATGCAGAAGTTGGAGGTATCGCCGCCAAAGCCCTGCAGGTAGCGCGACGGATCGTCCGGCTGCTGGTTGAATTCAACCAGCGGCTCGCCATAGGCCAGGATGTCGATGCTCATGGGGAGGCTTGCCTCAGAAGAAGGTTTGGACGATGTCGATCACGCGCAGGTCGCGATCCAGCACCGGGATATGGCGCCACTTGTCGAAGGTCAGGCACGGGTGCGAGATATCGAAGGCGATCATGTCGCCGACCCGGATGTCGTCGCCCGGCCGGATCTGCAGGTAGGCGTGCTGGTCCATCATGCCGGTGACCTCCCAATGCGCGGGCACGTCCACCGGCGCCGCTTCACCCGGACGGTAGCGGCGCGCCGGGATCGGCATGCCGGCGTCGAACGCGGCATCGCGCTTGCCCATGCCGATGATGACGCGGTCGGGCTCCGGAATCGACTGGACATAGGCCCACAGCTGCAGCGCCGGCAGCAAACCCTCGCGCATTTTCTGCGCGACCGGGTTGCTCGCCAGGATGCGCTGCTGGGCCGCGCGGTAGATGCCCACATCGTGCGTCAGGTAGCAGCCTGGACGCAGCACGATGTCGATCGGCGCGCCGATGTCGGTGCGCGCGAATTCCTCGGCCACCACGTCGTACCAGGCCGAGCCCGCGCCCGACATCACCACCGGGCTGCGGCCAAAGCGGCCTTGCGCGGCCAGTTGCTTGGTCACCGCCACGGTGCGCTGCAGGAACTTGCGGATATCGGCTTCTTCCTTCAGCACGCCCTCGTAGATTTCCACGCCGGCCAGCGACAGCGCATCGGGCCAGCGCGCCAGCGCGTCGAGCACGGCCTGCTGCTGCGCGTCGTCGCGCACGCCGGTGCGTCCGCCTTCGACGCCCAGCTCGAGCAGCACCTGAAGCGTCTGTCCACGCTGCTTGAAGAACTTGCCAAGCTGGTCGACCAGCTCGGCCGAATCGACCAGCGCGAAGAATTCGAACTCCGGATCGCGCAGCAGGTCCGCGATGATTTCCATATTGCGGCGGCCGACCAGCTGGTTGGCCATCAGCACGCGCTTGACGCCGTGCGCATGCGCGGCCGCGGTCTGGTGCGCGGTGGCCAGGGTGATACCCCACGCGCCGGCGTCGAGCTGCCGGGCAAACAGCTTGGGCGCCATGGTGGTCTTGCCATGCGGCGCCAGCTGCACGCCGTATTCGTTCATGAAGCGGCGCATCCACTCCAGGTTGTGCGCGAGCCGGTCCTCATAGAGCACCGCGGCGGGCAGGCTCAGTTCTTCCTGCAACAGGTTCCAGCCGGTCTGGTCGGCCGCATCCGGAGCGATCGGCGCCTCCATGCGGCCCAGCGCCTTGTTGAGCGGATCGATCACGCCAGCCTGATACTTTATTTCACGCATGCCTGTCATCACCCTGAAAAAATCTGATTGACGTAATGATAGCCCTGAAAATAAGATATTTCATCCTTGTTATAAAGTAACAACCAACGCTGCGGCAGCCAACCGGGCGGTACCTGGAACGGTGCTCACCATCCGGCGCCAGTCACTGTTATAGCCCCTGCCTGCCCCGACTGCAGACTTCGTCACATTTCGGCCCAAACCCGCCTCGCCACCCTGCCCCCCATCACCGAACATGACCGCGCCCTTCGACATCCTGACCCGCATCGCCGAGCGCGGCCCCGCGCTGCGGCTGGCCGAGCAGAAGGTGGCGCAGGTGGTGCTGGAAGACCTGGCCGGCGCGGCGGCGGCGAGCATCAACGAACTGGCCCGCCAGGCCGGCGTGAGCGAGGCCAGCGTGACGCGCTTTGCCAAGGCGATCGGCTGCCGCGACGTGCGCGACCTGAAGCTGCGCCTGGCCCAGGCCGCGGCGGTCGGCGCGCGCTTCCTGCAGCCCGGCAACGTTCCCGCCGCTGAAGCCGCGCCGGCCACGCTTGCCGACAGCATCCACGCCGACATCCTCACCGCGCTGGAAGCCAACCGCGGGCTGATGGATACCCAGCGCATCGAGCAGGCCGCGCGCCTGTTGCTGGGCGCACGCATGGTCTACGCTTTTGGCATGGGCGGCGGCTCGTCGTTCATGGCCGATGAAGCGCGACACCGCCTGGCGCGATTGGGCCTGCCGGTGGCCAGTTACCAGGACGCGCTGCTGCAGAAGATGGTGGCGGCCACGCTCGGCCGAGACGACGTGGTGCTGGCCTTCTCGGCCAGCGGCCGCGTGCCGGAGATGCTGGCCAGCTGCGATATCGCGCGCGAGTACGGCGCCCGCCTGGTGGCCGTGACCGCGCTGGGATCGCCGCTGGCGGCGCGCGCCGACGTGCTGCTGCCGGTGCGCACGCTGGAGACGGATTTCATTTTCAAGCCATCGGCCTCGCGCTACGCCATGCTGATGGTGCTGGACGTGCTCGCCACGCAGTGCGCACTGTTGCAGCCGGACCAGAGCAAGGAGCGCCTGCGCCGGCTCAAGTACGTGCTCGACAGCCATCGCGGCGACAGCGGCCCCGGCAAGGGCCCCGACAGCCGCCAGCCGCTGGGAGACTGACCATGCCACACCTGTTCGACACCCTGATCCGCTGCGTCACGCTGATCGACGGTTCCGGCGCGGCCGCGCGCCTGGCCGACGTGGCCTTGCGCGATGGCCGCATCGCCCGCATCGATGCCCCCGGCGCGATCGACCCCGATGCCGCCGCGCACGTGGTCGAGGGCGATGGCCTGGTGCTCGCCCCCGGCTTTATCGACGTGCATACGCATGACGATACCAATGTCGTGCGCCAGCCGGAGATGACGCCCAAGCTGTCGCAGGGCGTGACCACGGTGGTGGTCGGCAACTGCGGCATCAGCGCCGCGCCGGTCACGCTGGCGGGCGATCCGCCCGACCCGATGAACCTGCTCGGCCATGCCGACGCCTTCCGCTATCCGGATTTCAAGGCCTATGTCGATGCGGTCGAGGCCGCGCAACCCGCGGTCAATGTCGCCGCGCTGGTGGGCCATACCGCGCTGCGCAGCAACCATATGGACCGCTTCGACCGCGCCGCCACGCCGCAGGAAATCGAGGCGATGCGCGCGCAACTGGAAGAAGCGCTGCGGCACGGCGCGCTGGGCCTGTCGACGGGCCTGGCCTATGCCAACGCCTTCAGCGCGCCGACCGAGGAAGTGCTGGCGCTGGCCGAGCCGCTGGCCAAGGCCGGCGCGCTCTACGCCACCCACTTGCGCAGTGAATTCGCCGAGATCCTCGATGCCATGGACGAGGCCTTCCGCATCGGCCGCCATGCGCGCGTACCGGTGGTGATCTCGCACCTGAAATGCGCGGGCGTGGCCAACTGGGGCCGCAGCACCGAAGTGCTGGACGCGCTCGACGGCGCGCAGCGCTGGCAGCCGGTCGGCTGCGACTGCTACCCCTACACCGCCAGCTCGTCCACGCTGGACCTGAAGCAGGTCACCGGCGACTTCGACATCATGGTGACCTGGTCCGAAGGCGCGCCCGAGATGGGCGGCCGCCTGCTGGCCGACATCGCCGCCGAATGGCAGGTCGATCTGCTCGAGGCCGCGCGCCGGCTCATGCCCGCCGGCGCGGTCTACCACTGCATGGAAGACGCCGATGTCGACCGCATCCTGAGCCATCCGGCCACGGTGGTCGGCTCGGACGGGCTGCCCAACGACCCGCTGCCGCACCCGCGCCTGTGGGGCGCTTTCCCGCGCGTGCTCGGCCACTACGCGCGCGACCGCGAACTGTTTCCGCTGACCGTGGCCGTCAACAAGATGACCGGCATGTCGGCCGAGCGTTTCGGCCTGCACCAGCGCGGCTTCGTGCGCGAGGGCTACTGGGCCGACCTGGTGCTGTTCGACGCCGCCACCATCCGCGACGCCGCCAGCTTTACCGATCCGATGCAGCCGGCCGAGGGCATTGCCTCGGTCTGGGTCAACGGTGAACTGTCATGGCAGCAGCGCCAGAGCACCGGCGTGCGCGCCGGCCGGTTCCTGCCCCGCGGTGCGGACTGACCCGCACGCACCGCCGCTTCCCTACCCTATCCAACTCATTCCAGGAGTACCCATGGACATCAAACGATTCGGCGTCGAAGGCGGCACCGGTACCGGCGGCCAGCACATGCCCTTTGCCCGCGCGGTCGCGGCCGATGGCTGGCTCTACGTCTCCGGCCAGGTGCCGATGGTCGACGACGAGGTCATCGACGGCGGCATCGTGCCCCAGACCCACCAGGCCATCAAGAACGTGCTGGCGATCCTGGCCGAGGCCGGCTACGGCCCCGAGCATGTCGTGCGCTGCGGCGTGTGGCTGGACGACACGCGCGACTTTGCCTCCTTCAACAAGATCTTCAAGGAGTACTTCGGCGCCAACCCACCCGCGCGCGCCTGCGTGCAGTCGAGCATGGTGGTCGATTGCAAGGTCGAGGTCGACTGCATCGCCTACAAGAAGCCGGCGGCCTGAGCCTGCTGCCTGCTTGATTCTCTGCTTCCGCACTGTTTGCCCCCCTCTCCCGCACGAGGGAGACGGGCCGGGGGATAGGGCCGGCGTCACCACAAAGTGAGCCGCCTGGGCGCTTGCCCACGCATGCCGTCTTCCCCACCGCCTCTCCCCCAACGGGAGAGAAACAAGAAAGCCAAACCTCTGCTGCCGCCACACGCGGCTCTTTTTCCACGCAAGGAGACAATATGGGTGCCGTCACCGGAACCACGCTCTTGGTGTATGCGCTGATCGCAGTGATCGCACTGGTGGTGCTGATTGCGCGCTACAAGCTCAACCCGTTCATTACCCTGGTCGTCGTCTCGGTGCTGCTCGGCTTTGCCGTGGGCATGCCGATGAGCGAGATCGTCAAGTCCTTCGAAGCCGGTGTCGGCGGCACCCTCGGGCATATCGCGCTGGTGGTGGGACTGGGCACCATGCTCGGCAAGATGATGGCCGAGTCCGGCGGCGCCGAGCGCATCGCCAACACGCTGATCGATTTCTTCGGGGCGAAGAACGTGCATTGGGCCATGGCCACCATCGCGTTTATCGTCGGCCTGCCGGTGTTCTTCGAAGTCGGCTTCGTGCTGCTGGTGCCGATCGCCTTCAACGTCGCCAAGCGCACCGGCACGTCGATGGTGCTGGTCGGCATCCCGATGGTGGCCGGCCTGTCGGTGGTGCACGGCCTGATCCCGCCGCATCCGGCGGCGCTGCTGGCGGTGACTGCATACGGCGCCGATATCGGCAAGACCATCATGTACGCGCTGATCGTGGGCATCCCGACCGCGGCGCTGGCGGGCCCGCTGTTCGCCCGGCTGATGGACCGCTACGTCAAGCTGCCCGAATACAACCCGCTGGCCGAGCAGTTCACCGAAGAGGACGAGCGCGTCAAGGAATCGCACGAGTTGCCGGGCTTTGGTATCACGGTATTTACCATCCTGCTGCCGGTGGTGCTGATGCTGATCGGCAGCTGGGCCGACCTGTTCACCACGCCCAAGACCTTCGCCAACGATTTCCTGAAGCTGATCGGCAACTCGGTGATGGCGCTGCTGATCGCCGCGCTGGTGAGCTTCTACACCTTCGGCAAGGCGCGCGGCTTCAATCGCGAAACCATCCTCAAGTTCACCAACGAGTGCGTGGCGCCCACCGCCATCATCACGCTGGTGGTCGGTGCCGGCGGCGGCTTCGGCCGCATCCTGCGTGACTCGGGCATTTCCACCGCCATCGTCGACGTTGCCACCGGCGCTAATGTGTCGGTGCTGGTGCTGGGCTGGCTGGTCGCGGTCATGATCCGCATCGCCACGGGCTCGGCAACGGTTGCCATGACCACCGCCGCGGGCATCGTCGCGCCGATTGCCGCCAGCGTGCCCGGCACTCGCCCGGAACTGCTGGTACTGACCACCGGCGCCGGTTCGCTGATTTTGTCGCACGTGAACGACGGCGGCTTCTGGCTGGTCAAGGAGTACTTCAACATGACCGTGGCGCAGACCTTCAAGACCTGGTCGGTCTGCGAAACCATCATTTCGGTGGTGGCGCTGCTGCTGACGCTGGGCCTGGCCACGCTGGTCTGACGACGGCCAACCGGGGCCGACGGGGCCGCACCGCGGCGGCTCCGGCACCATGCCTGCCATGGCCGGCCCGGAATGCGACATCTCTCATCGACGCCCTGGTGCCGGCAGCCAATACTGCAAGCGTGTCGGCGGCACTCGGCTCCGCAAGCGATTGCGGTCTTGCCTTGATTCCTTTTTTGATGCATATTGACATCAAATCTGATTCAAGGAGCCTGCGATGCGCACGACGGTCACGATCGATGACGCCCTGTATGAACAAGCCCTGGAGATGGCGGACCCCGGTATGGACAAAGCAGACCTGTTTCGCGAGGCAATCAAGACTTTCGTTCGGGTGCAGGCCGCCAAGCGCCTCGCGGCCCTGGGCGGCGCAGCGCCCGGCATGCAAGACGTACCGCGCCGCAATCCCGAACCCGACATCAAATGAACGTGCTCGTCGACACCTCGGTGTGGGTGGGCCATTTCCGGCAGCGCAATGACGCCCTGGTCCGCCTGATGGAGGCGGACCAGGTGTTGACCCACCCCCTGGTCGTGGCCGAACTGGCCTGCGGCACGCCCCCGGCACCCCGGGCACAGACGCTCGGCGACATCGGGCTGCTGCAGGCTGTCCGGCAGGCAACGCTGGGAGAAGTCATCGCACTGGTGGAGCGCGAGCAACTGTACGGGCTGAGCTGCGGACTGGTGGATGTCACATTGCTGGCTTCGACCCTGATCACCCCCGGTGCCCGCCTCTGGACGCTGGACCAGCGCCTGGGCGCCTTGTCCGTCCGGTTTGGCGTGGGATATCGTCCTCGCCTGCACTAGGGTTCCGCCGCGCACGCAACGGTTTACATGGCCGGGCCCACCGCCTAAGGTCAACCAGTCAGTGACTCGCCGGGAAACCCTCCCATGTCGATCGACCGTCGCTCATTCCTCGCCCTGGCCGCCGGACTGGCCGCCACCGGGATCGGGCCAGCGCCGCCGGCCCACTCCGCCACCGTTGCCGCGCCCCTGCGCCGTACCATTCCCGGCACCACCGAAGCCCTGCCCGTGATCGGCATGGGCACCGCCGACACCTTCGACGTCGGCACCGGCCCCGACGAACGCAAGCCGCTGGCGGAGGTGATGGGGCTGTTGCTGCAGACCGAAGGCTCGGTGGTCGATACCGCGCCCAGTTACGGCAGCGCCGAGGCCGTGACCGGCGACCTGCTGCGGGCGGCCAATGCGCGCAACCGGGTCTTCCTCGCCACCAAGATCTCGGCTCGCTCCGGCACGCCGGCGCAGGCGCAATGGGAACGGTCGCTGGCCGACCTGCACGTCGACAAGGTCGACCTGCTGCAGATACATAACCTGATCGACTGGCAGGGCAACCTGCGCTGGCTGCGGCAACTGAAGGAACAGGGCCGCATCCGCTACCTGGGCATCACCCATTACCGCGACGACGCCCACGAGGCGCTGGAGAAGATCGTGCGCGCCGAGCGTGTGGATTTTGTCCAGATCAACTACTCCGTGGGCGAGCGCAATGCCGAGCGCACGCTGCTGCCGCTGTGCGAGGCGCGCGGCGTGGCGGTTCTGGTCAACCGGCCGTTCCAGGACGGCCGCCTGTTCCGCGTGGTCAAGGATCGCCCGCTGCCGCCATGGGCCGGCGACATTGACTGCGGCTCATGGGGCCAGCTGTTCCTGAAGTTCGTCGTCAGCCATCCGGCGGTGACCGCGGCGATCCCGGCCACCTCCAAGCCGCGCAACATGGCCGACAATCTCGGCGCCGCGCTCGGCCGCATGCCCGATCCCGGCCAGCGCGAGCGCATCGCGGCGCTGCTGCGCTGAGCCGCCCCGCCATGGACGAGCCCGCGCGCAACGCACCCACCGGCGGCCTGGCCCGACTGTGGCGCGGCTTTGGCGTGCGCAGCGGCGAAGCCGGCGCCGTGGTGGCCGGCTTCCTGTTCTTCTTCTGCCTGTTCGCCGGCTACTTCATGCTGCGCCCGGTGCGCGAGACCATGGGCATCGCCGGCGGCGTGAAAAACCTGCAATGGCTGTTCACCGCCACCTTTGTCGTGATGCTGGCGGCGATCCCGCTCTACGGCGCGGTCTGCGCCTGGCTGCCGCGGCGCCGCTTCGTGCCCTGGGTGTATGGCTTCTTCATTGCCAACCTGCTGGCTTTTGCGATGGCCACGCGCGCACTGCCCGACAACGTCTGGCTGGCGCGCGTGTTCTACGTGTGGCTGTCCGTGTTCAACCTGTTCGTGGTGTCGGTGGCCTGGAGCCTGATGGCCGATGTGTTCCGGCCCGAGCAGGCGCGCCGCCTGTTCGCGCTGCTGGCCGCCGGCGCCAGCGCGGGCGGACTGGCCGGGCCGGTGCTGGGCGGCTGGCTGGTGCCGCACATCGGCCTGACCGGCCTGATGCTGCTGTCGGCCGCCCTGCTGGCCGCCACGCTGCCGGGCGTAGGCTGGCTGTTCGGCTGGCGCCGTCGTGCCGGCGCCGGCGTCGGGCCGCCGGGCCAGCCCGTTGCCGGCGCGACGCAGGATCCGGCCAATCCGATCGGCGGCGGGCTGCTGGCCGGGCTGTCGTTGCTGCTGCGCTCGCGCTACCTGCTCGGCATCGCCCTGTTCGTGATCCTGCTGGCCACGGCCAGCACTTTCCTCTACTTCGAGCAAGCCCGTCTCGTCGCCGAGGCCTTCCCCGAGCGCACCCGCCAGACCCAGGTGTTCAGCGCGCTGGATGCCGTGGTGCAGGCGCTGACCATCCTGGTACAGCTGTTCTTCACCGGCCGCATGGCGCGCCGCTACGGCGTCACCGTGCTGCTGACCGCGGTGCCGCTGGCCGTCGCCGCGGGCTTCGTCGTGCTGGCCCTGCTGCCCACCTTCGGCGTGCTGGCCGGCGTCATGATCCTGCGGCGCGTGGGGGAATATGCGCTGCTGCGCCCGGGCCGCGAGATGCTGTTCACCGTCGTCGATGCCGAGACCAAGTACAAGGCCAAGAACGTCATCGACACCGCCGTCTACCGCGCCGGCGACGCGGTCAGCGCGTGGGTCAAGACGGGCATCGACGCGCTGTCGGGACATCCTGCCACCGTGGCCCTGGCGGGTGCCATGCTGGCGCTGGTGTGGGCGGGGCTGGGGTGGTGGCTGGGGCGGCGCCATGAGGGGCAGTTGGAGCCGTCTGCCAGCCCGCCGGGCGGGGCAGCTGCCGCGCAGCAGCGCTGAGCCCTGCGTGCAGCCTGTGAGCGGCGCGGGAGCCCAGTCGCCTCGCCGGTTCAGCGTCCCGACTTGTTCGCCACCGGCAGCATCTCTCTGGAATCCGCCAGCGAGGATTCGATGCGACGGATCTCGCGGCGCAGTTTTTCGAGCTGGGCGCGAGCGGCACGGCTGTCGAGCTCAGCAGTCTGGACCTCGGCGCGCGACGTCTTCTGGTCTTCCACCATGCGCAGGCGCTGCGCCTGCACCAGGCGCATATCATTATTGAGCGCTTCGGCGCGCGCCTGTGCGTCCTCTATGGCACGCTCATACTGGCGTAGCTGGGTGGCCAGCACTTGCCGCCGGATAGCGTCGCCGGCAATGGCGCCATTCTGCTTGCTGGCGTTGCGATAGGCTGCATCGGCTGCGCCAAGGTTATCGAACCGCAGAACGCGCCACATCTTGTTCTGGTAAAGCAGGGCTACATAGCAGAGCACTTTGTCGTCGGCCAGCAGCAGCGCCGTGCCGTAGTCGCCGTCGACACTGGCGCGCAACTCCCTGACCGAGCCGTCCGCGACGCGCTGCTGCAGTTCCGCGATGACACTCTGCGACGACGGGTCCACCGCAGCAGGGCCGGCATCGGCGAGAAAGCCCGGCGCTGGGGCGGGATCCGGCTTCGCCAGTACTGCGGACGCGCACACAGACAGTTGGATGGCGATGATGCCGGCAAGCAAGCGGGTACGGGACGTATTGTCTGTCATGCTCTGGTTGTGGGATCGGGGGCAAGGCTAAGGCAATGCGCCGCGGCACCAGACGGCAATTGCTACCCCATGGCGACTGCCCGCGGCCGCGCGGCGCGGCGCAACCGGCGGATCTTACGGCAAAGGCTGACAGGATCGAATACCTCCTTTTGGGTAATTGCTCCCGGCGCTTTGACTGGCGGTGCACCACCAGATGCCAGACCCAGTTCGGCGGGACCGCGTTGGCGGCCGGGGCGGCGGCATGATTGGACAACTTCGCCCGCTCGGATGCCAGCCTGCGCCCTGCAGTGAGAAATACCGCTGCACGCCAATGCCCGGGACAGGGTTTTCCCGGTTGACGCTGCGACTGCGAAGCCATACATTGGCCCCGCAGATCTAGATAAGAGACCATCTGTAAGATGGTCTCTTCGCGCCTTGCTGTTGCTGCGGCCTCTTACAGAACAATTAAGAGGAGACCGCCGTGCAACGCTCTGCCATCAAAATTCGTGGCATCGATGATGTCATTGCCTACATAGATTCCTGCCCGGGCATTCGCGGCAGGGCCGGTGTCATTTGGTGGCTCGCACTCGGCGGGCTATTCCTCGATGCATTTTCCAATTCTGCACTGAGCGCCGGCCTCGGGCCGATGACGCGCAACCTTCAACTCGCGCCTGCAAAAGTCGCCCTGTTGACCTCGTTTGCTTCATGGGTGGCCATTGCCTTCAACCCTATCGGCGGCTGGATGGCGGACCGCTGGGGCCGCGTCCGCCCGCTGATCCTCGCCAAGGTCCTGGCTGTGGTCGGCGCATTGCTGGTGGTGTTTGCCCCCGGCTTCGAGGTGATTCTGGCCGGGCGCTTCTTTGTCGGTGCGGCCTACGGCATCGACTTTGCCATCGCCATGGCGGTGCTGGCAGAGTTCACGCCGGTGAAACTCAAGAGTCGGCTGAACACGTGGCAAGGCATGTGGTACACGGCTGTCTGCTCTAACCTGCTGCTGGCACTGCTGTTCTACTCCTGGGACGTTGGCGATACGATCTGGCGCTACTCGGTGGCAGCTACCGCGGTCTTCGGCGTGATCATCCTGCTGCTGCAGGGCTTGTTCCTGGTGGAAAGCCCGATCTGGCTGGCGCGCAAGGAATTGCTCGATGCCGCCGCACATGCCATGACGCGCATCTACGGCCGTGAGTTCGTTGCCGCACCACCCGCGCAACGCATTCCCGTCCTCAACCAGGCGCGCCGCGGCATGGCCAACGTGCTGCTGATCTTCCGCGGCGTCTACCTGCCGCGCACCGTGCTGGCGGCCACTGTGCAGATCGGGCAGTCGATCCAGTACTTCGCGATCGGGTGGTACCTGCCGCTGATCAGTGCGGCCATGTTCGGCAAGGACTTTGCCTACGCGACGATCGGTGCGCTGGTCTTCAACGTCTTCGGCATCTTTGGCGGCTTCCTCTCGCCCTTGATTGGCCGCAAGCTGGGCCTGCGCCGGGCCTCGGCGTTCGGCTTTGCAGCGGTATTCGCCATGCTGCTGATCCTGGGCCTGTTCAACGGCAAGATGCCGATGTGGATGGCAGTGGTCGTTCCGTCGCTGTTCATCCTGTTCCACTCCAGCGGGCCCGGCGCAAATGGCAAAAGCCTGTCGTCACTGTCTTTTCGCAGTGAACTGCGCGCGGGCGCCAACGGCATCATCGGCGCGCTCGGGGCCATCGGTGCTGCACTGGGCCTGCTGGTCTTCCCGCTGTTCCGCGCACAGTATGGGCTTGAAACCACCTTCCTGATCCTGTCCGTAGTGCCGCTGCTGGCCAGCATCATCTGCTTTGCGATCCGCTGGGACCCTACCCGCACCACCATCAACCCTGACAATGAAGCCGATGCCCCGCAGTTCAAGGGCGATGTGCCGGACGCTCCAGGCTTCATGAACCCCGCGATT
This sequence comes from Cupriavidus alkaliphilus, assembly GCF_900094595.1. GTDB lineage: Bacteria > Pseudomonadota > Gammaproteobacteria > Burkholderiales > Burkholderiaceae > Cupriavidus > Cupriavidus alkaliphilus. The sequence continues at coordinate 141,450 of NZ_FMAD01000015.1, forward strand.
GAGAAGGCCCGCCCATGACCCAGCGCAGCAATGTCATCCTTGCGATCGATGAGGGCACCTCGGGCACACGGGCCGCGGTGGTCGCCGGCGACGGTCATGTCATGTGCCTCGAGTACACCACGCTTGAGGTCCATTCCCCGTGCCCTGGCGTGGTCGAACAGGACGCCGACGTCCTGCTCGACAAGACCCTGGCAGTTTGCCGCGCCACCCTGGCCCAGGCTGATCGCGAAAACCTGACCGTCACCGCCCTCGCCATCGCCACCCAGCGCGCCACTGCGGTACTGTGGGACACGCAGACCGGACGTGCGCTGGTACCCGCCATGGTGTGGCAGGACACGCGCTACGCAGCCGATCTCGACCAGCTTGCGCCGGCATGGGATGTGACGCTGCGCGAAGCAGTCGGCCGCCCCACCGGCGTGCGCTCGCCTTACCTGTGGGCAGCGCGTCACCTGCGCGACACGCCGGCTGTGGCTGACGCCTTCCGCGCGCGCCGGCTCGCCTTCGGCACCATCGACAGCTGGCTGCTCTGGCACCTGTCGACGGCACGCACGTGCATCACCACGCCGACCAACGCCACCTCCTGCAACGCCTACGTGCTGACCGGCCATCGCTACCAGCTCGACTGGATCGACGCGCTCGGCTTTCCGCGCGAACTGCTGCCTGAGTTGCGCCAGGATGCGGACGACTTCGGGCGCACGCGTCCGGAGGTGCTGGGGATTGATGTGCCGATCCTCGCTTGTGCCGGGGACCAGCTCGCCGGCGCGATCGGGCTGGGATGCCTCGATGCCGGCCAGGCGATGTGCCTGCATGGCACCGGCAGCTTTGTCGACCTGGTAGTCGGCCCGAACCTTCCTGCGCGCAGCGGCAAGTCGGACAGCACCCTGACCATGACCGCACGCCGGCAGTTGGGCGTGTCGCATTTCTCCGTCGAAACCTTTGTCGCCACCACCGGCTCCGCCCTCAATTGGGTCTGCAACAAGCTCGGCTGGTTCGAGAATGCCCGGCAAATCAGTGCGCTGGCCAGCACCGTTGCCTCGTCACGGGGCGTGACCTTTATTCCCGCGCTGACCGGGCTGCGGGTCCCACGCATGCAGCCGGAAGCGCGCGCAGCATTGACCGGTATCTCGATGGCAACGACGCAGGCCGAGATAGCCTTTGCCATCCTTGAAGGCATTGCGCATTCGGTGACTTCCTGCATCGAGGCCAACCGGGAGATCGCGGGCGTGCCGGTGTCGGAGCTCGTGGTTGGCGGCGGCTTGTCTGGCAGCGATGCGCTGCTGCAGATGCAGGCGGATCTCAGCGGAATTTCCATCCACCGCATGCAGGAGACCGACCGCGCCAGCCTGCGCGGCATCGCTTACCTTGCGGGCTCGTCAGGCCTGCTTTGGGATTCCATGCAGCAGGCGCGCACCACCACCATCCCCGACGCGGTATTCGAACCGGCAATCAGCGCCGATGAGCGCGCCCAGCGGCGCGCGCTCTGGAATGCGCGGGTGGCATCCGAGCTCAACCATGCGGACGCGCTTGCGGTCCATTAACCAGGAGCAACCAAAGACATGGTGATTTTTCCATCCCGCAGCGCCAGCCGCGAGCGCGCCGCCATGACCAGCACCGAGCCGTTGCGGCTGGTGCGCCGGGACATGCTCGACCGCATCGAGGCCGATTCGTTCGACATCCTGGTGGTCGGCGGCGGCGTGACGGGCGCCTACGCCGCGCTGGATGCCAGCCTGCGCGGCTATCGCGTGGCGCTGGTCGAAAAAAGCGACTTCGCCGCGGGGACCTCGTCCAAGTCATCAAAGATGGTGCACGGCGGCCTGCGCTATATCGAGCAGGGCAATCTCGGCCTGGTTCGCCATTCACTGCTGGAGCGCCAGCGCCTGCGCCGCAACGCGCGCCACCTGGTACAGCGGCTGCCGTTCCTGTTCCCGGTGATGGAGCGCAGCGGCGTGTTCGACAAGCGCCTGGCCAAGGCCTTCGAGAGCCTGCTCTGGACCTACGACCTCGCCGGGGGCTGGCGCGAGGGAATCCTCCACCAGAAGCTGACCAAGGCCGAGGTGCTGTCCCACTGCCCGACCTTCAATGAGGAACATCTGACCGGCGGCTACCTGTACTTCGACGCGCGCGTCGACGATGCCCGCCTGACACTGAACATCGCGCGCACGGCAGCGTTCCATGGCGCGGCCGTGGTCAATCACGCGACTGTCGCCGAGATCACGCGCGACGGACACGGCAAGGTGGATGGCGCCATTGTCCACGCCGGCGAGCGCGAGATCCGCGTGCGGGCAGGCGTGGTCATCATGGCAACCGGCGTCTGGCTGCGCGACTGGACCGGCCGCCGCAAGGGCGAAGCCCGGACCCTGCACATTCGCCCCGCCAAGGGCGTCCACATTGCCATCCCGTGGCTGAAGATCCGCAATGACTGCACGGTGACGATCCCGGTGCCCGGGCGCAGCCGCCGGGCAACCATCACGCGGTGGGGCAATGTGTCCTACCTTGGCACCACCGACGAAGACTATGAGGGCGACCTCGACAATGTCATGTGCACCCGGCAGGAGCTCGACTTCCTGCTTGAGGGCGCGCGCTCCGCACTAAAGACTGACCTGACGCCGGAGGACGTGGTGGGCAGCATCGCGGGTTGCCGTCCGCTGGTGGCGCCGCCCGGCGGCAAGACCCTGGAAATCAAGCGCAATCACGAGATTCATACCGCGGACGACGGCCTTGTGACCATCGTCGGCGGCAAGCTCACGACCTCGCGGCATATGGCAGAGCAAACCATCGATGCGGCGCAGAAAGTCATCGGCAAGCGCAGCAAGTGCCTGACCAGGTCGGCCTATCTGCTGGGCGCGGCTGGCTATGACGCACAGGCCATCGTCGCATCCGGCGGCATGTCCGCGCACCTGGGCGAGCGCTATGGCACGGAGGCGCGCTTCGTCAGCGACATCCTGCAGGCAGATGCCACCCTGGCCAGGCCGATCGTGGAAGGCCTGCCGTATACCGAAGCCGAAATCGTCTACGCCGTGCGTCATGAACTGGCTGGCACCGTCGACGACGTCTTGTCACGACGCATCCGCGCCCGCCTGATGGCGCGCGATGCCTCCGCCCGCGCCGCAGCGCGGGTGGGCCAGATCCTCCAGGCCGAACTCGGATTGTCCGAAGCGGCCGTAGCGCGGCAGGTCAGCGAATACCTGGCCGCCGTCGCCCTCGAAAAATCCGTCCTCATGGGAGACTCAGCATGATCAGCAAGGAAGCCATCAAGCGCGGCTACAACCGCGGCAACTACGTCGTCGGCGCCCACACGCCGCCGGGCTATGCGGCGAACATCCAGGGCACCCCGGATGCACCGGGCCTGCAACGTGACACCATTGCCGTCTGCGCGGCCGATATCGCGGCCTTGCGCAAGGTGGCCGACGAGGTCCTGACCGATACCGCCGACGTCGTGGCATGGACGCGCGACTGGTGGGCCGGATCGATGATCACGGAGACCGCCGGCCGGCCCGCCACGCCGCGCGGGGTCATCGTACGCGCTTCCACCGTGGCACAGGTGCAGGCAGTCATGCGCATTGCCAGCGCCAGTGACATTCCGGTCACCGTATCGGCCGGCCGCAGCAACGTGACGGGCGCCGCCCTGCCCGTGCGCGGCGGCATCGTGCTGGACGTGTGCGGCCTGAACAAGCTGGTCGCATTTGACAAGGCCAGCCAGATCGTCGACGTGGAAGCCGGCATGTTCGGCGACATCTTCGAGGAGACCGTGCAGAAGGAATTCGGCATGACGATGGGCCACTGGCCATCGTCGTACGCGATCAGCACGGTCGGCGGATGGGTAGCCTGCCGCGGCGCCGGCCAGTTGTCCACGCGCTATGGCAAGATCGAAGACATGGTGTTCGGCATGGACGTGGTGCTGGCCGACGGCAGCCTGGTCACTGTCGGCGGCTACTCGCGCGCGGCACTGGGCCCGGATCTGCAGCAACTGTTCATCGGGTCCGAGGGCATGCTGGGCGTCATCGTGCGCGTGCGCCTCAAGCTGCACCGCCTGCCCGACTACGGGCGCGCCATCGCCTATGGCTTCAAGACCTTCGCCATCGGCCTGGAGGCCTGCCGCGAGATCATGCAGCGCGGGGCCAACCCTGCCGCGCTGCGGCTCTATGACGAACTCGAGAGCGGCGTGCAGTTCGGGCTGCCCGACACCAACGTCCTGCTGGTTGCCGACGAGGGCGCGCGCGAGATGGTCGATGCGGTGATGACGATCAGCGAGCGCGTGTGCCAGGAACGTGGTGACAAGCTGGACAGTGCCGCGATTTTCGAGCGCTGGCTCGACACGCGCTACCTGACCGGCAAGAGCGCCGAGGGCTTCAAGCGCAGCCCCGGCTTTGTCGCCGACACGCTCGAAATGTCGGGACCGTGGCGCGACCTGGCGGCCATCTACGCGGACGTGGTCAAGGCCATCAATGCCGTGCCAGGCACCCTCGCCGGCTCCGCGCACCAGTCGCACGCCTATGTGGACGGCGCCTGCCTGTACTTTTCGCTGCGCGGCGAGGTCGCGGTGGAAGACCGCCAGAAGTGGTATCGCCAGGCATGGGATGCTGCCAATGCGGTGCTGATCCAATACAATGCGGCACTGAGCCACCACCACGGAATCGGCCTGCTGCGCGCCCCATACATGGCCTCGTCGCTGGACACGGCATTCCCGCTGCTGGCTGCAGTCAAGCAGGCACTCGACCCGCAGAATATCCTGAACCCGGGCAAGCTGGGTCTCAGCGACGTGCTCACCAACGAACCGAAGTAACCAGCATGGACAGGTCCCTCGGTGCGCGCCTGACGCGACACCCCGTCATCGGCACACTCTACGGTGTTGACCAGATCGGCTCCATCGTTGAAAGCGTGGCCGAAGTCTGCATTGTCGCCAACGTGGAACTGCGCAAGCTGCAGCCAGTCATCGCCGCGCTGGCCAGCGCCGGCAAGTACCTCATCGTCAATATCGACAGCTGCGAAGGCTTGTCGCAGGACAAGGGCGGGGTGGAGTACCTGGCCGACATCGGGGTGACCAGTCTGGTTTCCACGCGGGTGGCAACGATCCAGCGCGCCAATCGCGCCGGCATGGTGACGATGCAGAAGGTCTTCGTCACCGACCGTTCCACCTGGCCGCGCAGCGTCAAGGCGCTCGAGCAGAGCGACCCGAACCTGGTGCAGCTGATGCCGGCACCGATGCTGTCGCACCTGCCGGAAGCGGACCGCAAGGCGCTGCCGCCGATCGTGACCTCGGGCTTTGTCTGCAACCGCGACGATATCCGCGACGCGCTGACGCATGGCGCCGTCGCGGTGTCGACCAGCGACCGCAAGCTGTGGAGCCTGGATGCGAAGGCGCTCCAGCCGTGAAACCGCCGCCGGACACCGTCCGGCGGGATTCGCTGACCGCTGATCGGCCAAAGCTGGCCCGCCACCACTGGAAGATCGTATAGTCATGTCCTCGGACCGGGCTTGCCGGCTCGCGCGGCGTTAGCCGCCGCGCCACCCCGCAAGCCGCCCCATATTCCTGATCCCGGAGGACCCCCATGAAAACCAAAGCCGCCATCGCCTGGAAAGCCGGCGCCCCGCTGACGATCGAAGACGTCGACCTCGACGGCCCGCGCGCCGGCGAAGTGCTGGTGGAAGTGAAGGCCACCGGCATCTGCCACACCGACTACTA
>NZ_FMAD01000007.1 GCF_900094595.1 Cupriavidus alkaliphilus
AAGATCTACAACATCGGCAACCCGGGCAATATCCACTCGGTGCGCGAGCTCGCCGAGATGATGCTGAAGATGGCCGCCGACTACCCGGAATACGCCCAGGAAGCGCGCCACACCCGGATCGTCGAAACCTCGTCGGGCGAGTTCTACGGCAAGGGCTACCAGGACGTGCAGCACCGCGTGCCGAAGATCGACAACACCATCGCGGAGCTGGGCTGGCGCCCCGAGATCGGCATGGAAGCGGCGCTGCGCCGCATCTTCGAAGCGTACCGCGGGCATGTGAGCGATGCCCGCGTGCTGGTCAACCAGGGCTGAGCGCTCGCGCCCGACGCAAAGCAAGACGGCGGCGCCCTGGCCCCGCCGTCCTGCATTCGGGCAGGCTTAGCCCACCGAGACCTCGATCCGGCGCGGCCGCGCTTCATCGCGGCGCGGGATGGTCAGCTTCAGCACGCCATCCTGCAGGTTGGCCTCGATCCCGGACGCGTCCAGGTCGGGGCTGAGCGTGAATGTGCGCGCATAGCGCGGCTGCCGTACCTCGGCATGCTGCACGCGCAGGCCGGCCGGCATCGGCAGCACCGCCTCGCCCTCGATGCGCAGGCTGCTGTCGTGGACGTTTACCTCGAGCTTCTCGCGCGGCACCCCCGGCAGGTCCGCCCACAGCGTAACGCCGGCGGCGGTCTCGAAGATGTCGACGGCAGGGACCAGCGTCATGGCCGGCGCCTCGTCGCGGCGCTGCGCCACGGCACCGCCCTGCCCGGCCGCATTGGCCTGGTCGCGCTGGACGACTTGATTCGAATCGGTCATGGCTACCTCCTCACATTAGCTGACGGTGATGGCACGCGGGCGCGAGGCCTCGCGCTTGCCGACGCTGATCGACAGGCAGCCGTTGGCGTAGCGTGCCTGCACCTTGTCGGGGTCCGCCGCCTGCGGCAACTCGATCACACGGCGGAAGCTGCCCGCGAAGCGCTCCTGCGCGTAGGGCCGCGCCTCGGCGTCGCCCTCCGGCTGGGTCGCGGCGCGCTCGCCGCTGATGGTCAGCAAGCCCTTGTCCACCGACACCTCGAACTGCTCCGCCTTCAGGCCCGGGGCAAACACCACGATCTCGATGGAGTCGTCGGTGGTGCCGATATTGAGCGGCGGAAACGCACCGAAACGCCCGGAGCGCAGGCTCGACGGAAAGCCGCCGAACACGCTGGCCATCTGCCGTTGCATCCGGTCGAATTCACTGAACAGATCAGTCCCGAAAATGAAGTCACTCATGGTTGGATCCTCCTTCTGTGCAGCGGGGAGGCGCACGGACGCCTTGTCTCCCCGCCGCCGGCGCGCCGGCTGGCGGGGAAGCCACAGCGCGTTGCTGCAGCGGCTGGGCAATCCCTAATTAGTGTCCGGGCAGGAGGATTTCAAGAGGGGTTGGTGCATGCTGCCCGACGCCTCAGGCACCGGCGCGATCGAAGCCGGCCTTGCGCGCCAGCACGATGGCCTGTCCGCGGTTTTCCACTTCCAGCTTGGCGAAAATGCTGGTGATATGGTTGCGCACGGTCTTCTCGCACAGGTCCAGGTGCGCAGCAATCTGCGCGTTGTCGCGCCCCTGCGCGATCAGTTCGACGATATCGCGCTCGCGGCGCGTGAGCGTCGCAAACGCGGTGAACGCAGGGCAGCTCGCCGGCTGCGCCGACGGCAGGAACGCGCGCACCTCGTCAAGCCAGCGGCGCCACGCCGGCTCGCCCTCCAGCAGCAGGTGGTTCCCGCTTTCCAGCGGCACGAAGCGTGCGCCGGGAATCTCGCTGGCGATCAGGCGGCCCTCATCGAACGGCACGCGCGCATCGCGCACCGCGTGCAGCACCAGCGTCGGGCAAGACACGCGCGGCAGCAGCGCCACCACGTCGATGTCGTTGAACACGCGCATGAAGCGCGCGGCATTCAGCGGCGAGGTCGACACCCGCTCCAGTTCGTTGAACCAGGCATGCTGTTCGGCGGTACCACCGGGGATGAACTGGGTGGTGAAAAACTGGCGGAAGGCGGGGTTCTCCTGGCCCCAGCCGAGTTCGGCCAGCTTGTTCATCAGTTCGGCTTCCTCCAGCAGGCGCTGGCTCAGGTGGTCGCGTTTCAGGCGCCCGCGCGCGTATCCGCCGTGCAGCACGAGGTGGCTGACGCGCCGCGGATGCGCGACCGCGTAGGCCACGGCGATCGATGCGCCCTGCGAGATACCCAGCAGCGGGAAATGATCCACGCCAGTGGCGTCGACGATGGTTTCGAGATCGCGCAGCCAGGCATCGAAGGACAGGTCCTCGATGTCGCGGTCGGACAGTCCGCAGCCGCGCTCGTCATAGCGGATCAGCGTATGGGTGTCGGACAGCGCCGTGATCATGTGGCTCCACACCGGGCTGCCGACGTCGAACTCCAGATGGCTCATCCAGTTGGCCGCCTTGACCAGCGGCGCGCCGCTGCCGGTGATGGCATAGGCCAGCCGCACGCCATCGCGGCTGGTGCACAGGCGGATCTGCTGCTTGAACATCGGCATGTCGGGGCCGCGCGGGCAGGAGCTGCCGGCTGGCGACCGCGGGCCGCGGCCGCCATGCGGGGGCGCCGCGTGACTTCCCTAGCTTAGGCAAAGGAGGGGCGGCGCAAAAGCGCCGCCGCGGGTTCAGGACAGGCATTCCCCGCTGCCGCGCGCATCGCTGCGCGCGCCGTCGGCATAAGGGTCGCGCGAGCCGGCGCGCGCGCCCTCGGTGAAGACGTCGAAGCGGCCCATGCGCGCGCCCTCCGTATAGGGGTCCGGCTTGCGCATTCCGTCCTGGCCTGCGTCGAAGCCGCGCACCCGGCACACGGAAAGGTTGCCGCGCGCCACCACGGGCAGCAGCGCGGTCTCTGCGTCCGGACTGCGCGCGCCCTCGGCAAACGCATCGCGCTGGGCGGCGTGGCGCGGCATGGCAGCGGCCAGCGCTTCGCCGTAGGCCCCGGCCTGGGCCGGCTGGCTCAAGCCGGCGGCGAGTGCGGCAGCGGCAACGAGGGTGTGGGCAAGATTCCTGTGCATTGCAATCTCCAACTGCGGTGGCCGGCGGCAGGGTCTGCCCCGGCAGGTCCGTCATTCAGGCGATCGACAACGAAACGGCGCGGCCGCACGGGATCGCCTGTGCCGTGCAAGCCATGGCCTGGCGCCGGCCGGCTGCCATCCCATCAGGGCAGCGGCGTGGCGCCGGACTCCGGGGTCCGGGGATGTGCTGGTGCAGTCTGGATACCGCCGCGCCGATGAGGGAACTGCCGCAAGGCGCGGGGCTGAGACAAGCTGAGGGACGCATTGTCGGACGCGGGCAGGCTCGCCGCATGAGGCCACGGTCCCGGTTCGGGCTGCCGGCTGGCCGCTTTCCGGGACCTGTGCCCCGCTGCCGGGCCCTACGGCCCAAAGAAAAGCCCCCGGGGCGCCTTGGCGGCGCGGCCCGGGGGCTGGCGGAGCGAGCGGCGGGCGCCGCCCGCCCGCGCTCAGATTTCGACCTTGGTGCCCAGTTCGACGACCCGGTTGGCCGGAATCTGGAAGAAGTCCGACGGCTTGGCGCCGTTCTGGTGCATCCATGCGAACAGGCTTTCGCGCCACATCGGCATGCCCGGCAGCTTCGACGGAATCACCGATTCGCGGGCGATGAAGAACGAGGTCTCCATCAGCTCGAAATGCATGTCCAGCTTGCGATCGGCCAGGTCCAGCACCTTCTGCACGTCGGGCGTCTCCTTGAAGCCATACTCGGACTTCAGGATAAACACGCCGCCGCCCAGGTCCTTGCAGCTCAGGCGATGGTCGTCGTCCACGTACGGGACGTCGCGCGTGATGAAGTTCAGGAACACCACGCGCTCATGCAGCACGCGGTTGTGCTTCAGATTGTGCAGCAGCGATACCGGCACCGAATCCGTGTTGCCGGTCAGGAACACCGCGGTGCCTTCGACGCGGTGCGGCGGGTGCGCCAGCAGGCCGGCGATGAACGGCTCCAGCGGGATGCCATCTTCCAGGCTGCGCGCGCGCAGCAGCTTGCGGCCGCTGTACCACGTCATCAGCAGGAAGAACGCACTGCTGCCCAGCAGCAGGGGGAACCAGCCGCCTTCGGCAATCTTGAGCAGGTTCGCCGCGAAGAACGACAAGTCCACCACCAGGAAGGCCGCGCCCAGCACCGCGACCAGCGCGGGGTTCCATTTCCAGACATTGCGCATGCACACCGTCGCCAGGATGGTGGTGATGACCATGGTCGTGGTCACCGCGATGCCATAGGCAGCCGCCAGGTTTTCGGACTTCTTGAACGAGATCACGACGGCGAACACCAGCGCCAGCAGCATCCAGTTCACCACCGGCAGGTAGATCTGGCCAATCTCGGCCGCCGAGGTATAGCGCACCCGCATGCGCGGCAGGAAACCGAGCTGGATCGCCTGGCTGGTCAGCGAGTACGCGCCCGAGATGACCGCCTGCGAGGCGATCACGGTGGCGCAGGTGGCCAGCAGCACCATCGGAATCAGCAGCAGTTCCGGCACCATCAGGTAGAACGGGTTCTCGGTGCCGGCCGGATTGTTCAGCAGCATCGCGCCCTGGCCAAAGTAGTTCAGCATCAGGCACGGCATCACCAGGATGAACCAGCCGATGCGGATCGGGCGCGCGCCGAAGTGGCCCATGTCGACATACAGGGCCTCGGCCCCGGTCAGCACCAGGAACACCGAGCCGAGCACGATAAACGCCTGCAGCGCGTGCTCCACCAGGAAGGTGATGCCGTAGTAGGGATTTACCGCCTTCAGGATTTCCGGCGCCTGCACCAGGTTGTAGATGCCCAATGCGCCCAGTGCCAGGAACCACGCCGTCATGACCGGCCCGAACAGCTTGCCCACCGCCGTGGTGCCGTGGCGCTGGATCAGAAACAGCGCCGCCAGGATCACCAGCGTGATCGGTATGACGAATTGCGACAGCTGCGGCGCGGCGATCTCCAGCCCCTCCACCGCCGACAGCACCGAGATCGCCGGCGTGATCACCGCGTCGCCGTAGAACATACAGGCACCGAAGATGCCCAGCATCATCAGCAGCTTCGCCTTGCCGGAACGCGCCGCCACGGTGCGCAGCACCAGCGCCATCAGCGCCAGCACCCCGCCTTCACCGTCGTTGTCGGCCCGCATCACGAACACCACGTACTTGATCGAGACCACGACAATCATGGCCCAGAACAGCATGGAGATCACGCCCAGCACGGCATCCGTGCTGAAGGCGATGCCGTGCTCCTTGCTGAAGCATTCCTTGAGGGCGTAGAGCGGGCTGGTGCCGATGTCGCCGAAGACGACGCCTACCGCGCCGAGCACCAGTGCGCGCGTGCTGGGGCTCTCGACAAAATAGTGGCTGGTTGTGGATTGGGTCATGAAGTTGGGTCTGCCCGACCGGAGCGCCGGCAGGTTTGTTGGCTCTGCCGCGGGCGGTCCGATCCGGCGCAACAGCTTGCTGCGCCCGGGGCCGGTGCTGGTTGCGGTTCTTATTGCATTGCACAAACGCGCGCAATTCTAGTGGAACTGTCGACTATCGACCACTGCGGCAAAAATGGATGCCGCTTTCGTGACTTCGCAAGAATGGGAGGGATGTGGCGGATGGTCAAGCCCTGCGGGAGCAAAACAGCGATACCTTGCGCCCGCAAGTGCCGTTGCGGCATGGCAACAATAGCGCCTTATAGAGCACTTCAATGAGGTCAGACGCCGAGGTAGCGGTCCAGCGCTTCCGGCTTGCCGGCCAGGTCCGAGGCGGGACCGGACAACACCACCCGGCCCTTTTCCAGCACCACGGCCCGGTCGGCGTGTGCCAGCACCGAGCGGAAATTGCGGTCGACCACCACCGACGCGATACCGGTGGCCCGCACCGTGGCAATCACCGCCCAGATCTCGCGCACGATGCGCGGCGCCAGCCCCTCAGTGGCCTCGTCCAGCACCAGGCAGTCGGGATTGGTCATCAGCGCGCGGCCGATCGACAGCATCTGCTGTTCGCCACCGGACAGCTGCTGGCCACCATGGGACAGGCGTTCCTTCAGGCGCGGGAACAGGTCGAGCACGCGCGCCTCGTCCCAGTCGTTGCGGCCATGGCAGCCCTTGCGCGCGGCCATCAGCAGGTTCTCGCGCACCGACAGGCTGGGGAAGATGCCGCGCCCCTCGGGCACGTAGGCCACGCCCAGGCGCGCCACCTCGAACGGCTGCGCGCGCGAGACCTCGCGGCCGGCCACCACGATGCGGCCCTGGCGCTGGCGCACGTGGCCCAGCAGCGTGCGCAACAGCGTGCTCTTGCCCATGCCGTTGCGCCCCAGCAGCCCGACCGTCTCGCCCGCGCCGACGGTGAAGTCGATGTCGCGCAGCACGTGGCTCGAGCCATACCAGGCGTTGATGCCGGTGGCCTCGATCATCGGCGCGGCCGCAGCCGCCGCGGGGTTCTGCTGGTTCATGCGGCCTCGTCCTCTTCCTCGCCCAGGTAGGCGACCTGGACTTCGTGGTTGGTGCGGATCGCCTCGGGGCTGCCGGTGGCGATCACGGCGCCGTTTACCATCACGGTGATGCGGTCGGCGACCGAGAACACCGCGTCCATGTCGTGCTCCACCAGCAGGATGGCGTGGCCTTCGCGCAGGCCGCGCAGCAGTGCCAGCATCCGTGCCGACTCCTCCGCGCCCATGCCCGCCAGCGGCTCGTCCAGCAGCAGCGCGACCGGCTGCGTGGCCAGGCACATCGCCACCTCGAGCTGGCGCTTCTGCCCGTGCGCGAGATCGCTGGCGCGCCGGTCCGCCAGATGCTCCAGCCCGGCGCGCTCCATGGCCTCGTCGGCCAGCGTCGCGGCAGTGCGGCAGCCCTGGGCGCTTTCCCACAGCCGCCAGGCGCGCTGCGCGCGCGACTGCGCCGCCAGCCGGCAGTTCTCGCGCACCGTCAGCGGCAGAAAGATGTTGTTGCGCTGGTAGCTGCGCCCCACCCCATGGCGCGCCAGCCGCGGCTGCGACCAGCCGGTCACGTCCTCGCCCTTCAGGCGCAGGCGGCCGGACGACGCCGGCAATTCGCCGGACAGCATATTGATCAGGGTCGACTTGCCGGCGCCATTGGTGCCGATCACGGCGTGGATCTCATGCAGCGCCAGCGTCAGGTCGACCCCGGCCACGGCGGTCAGGCCGCCGAAGCGCCGGGTCAGTTGCTGCGCCTCGAGGATGGTGGTGGCGGGCGCGTTCATGCGGCCTCCGTATGGCTGCGCGGCTCCGCGGGGGCTTCGCCGGTGCCGGAGCCCGCATCGCCATTGCGGCGGCGCCGGCGCCCGTGCCGCAGCACCGACGGCAGGCTGACCAGCCCGCGCGGCAACAGCGCCACCGCGACAATGATGAAGCCGCCCATCAGCAGCTGCCAGTGCTTGGTCAGCGTGCTGAACCACTCGGCCAGCAGCACGAACGAGAACGCGCCCAGCACCGCGCCGGCCAGGCTGCCGACGCCGCCCAGGATCACCATCAGCATGGCGTTGCCCGACTGGTGCCACGACGCGATCTCCGGATTGACGAAGCCGAACTGGATCGCATAGAGAAACCCGGCCAGCCCCGCCAGCAACCCGCCCGCGACAAAGGCGCCAAGCTGGTAGCGGTAGGTGGCATAGCCGGCCGCGCGCATGCGCTGCTCGTTGTGGCGGATGCCGACCAGCGCGTGGCCGAAGCGCGAGCGCAGCACCAGCATCAGCACCGCCACGGTCGCCACCAGTCCCAGCCACACCAGCCAGTAGAAATGCATCGGGTCGTTCACCGTCAGCAGGTGCTCGCCGGGCACGGGAAATTCCGGGCGGAAGTAGATATAGGTGCCGTCGCTGCCGCCCGCGACCTTGGTGTCGTGGAACACGAAGTACACCATCTGCGCGAACGCCAGCGTCACCATGATGAAATACACGCCGCGCGTGCGCAGCACCAGCGCGCCCACCACCAGCGCCAGCGCGGCCGATGCCGCCAGCGCCCCGACCAGCAGCACCCAGCCGTTGCCGGGCCCGCTCTGCGGCGCCAGCATGGCGGTGGCATAGGCGGCCATGGCGAAGTAGGCGGCATGGCCCAGGCTGACCAGCCCGGTGTAGCCGATCAGCAGCTGCAGCGACAGCGCGAAGATCGCCATGATCATCACCTTGCTGAGCAGCTCGATATAGAACTTGTGGCTGTCCGCGGTCAGCAGCAGCGGCAGCCCGGCCAGCACCGCGAAGGCCACCACCCAGCCCAGCGCGGTGGCCAGCGTGGCGTTGCGCGCAGCGTGCCGGCGCGCCGGCAATGTCGTCGGATTCATGTCATCCCGCCTTGAACAGCCCCTGCGGCTTCCACAGCAGGATCACCGCCATCAGCAGGTAGATCAGCACGCCGGCTGCCTCCTGCCAGAACACCTTGCCGAAGGTATCGACAAAGCCCAGCAACAGCGACGCCACCAGCGCGCCCTTGACCGAGCCGATGCCGCCGATCACCACCACCACGAAACAGACGATCAGCACCTGCGCACCCATGCCCGGATAGACCGACGACACCGGCGCGGCGATCATGCCGGCCAGCACCGCCAGCGCCACGCCAAGCGCAAACACGAAGCGGTACAGCACCGTGATATTGATGCCGAGCGACTGCACCATCTCGCGATTGGTCGCGCCGGCGCGGATCATCATGCCCAGGCGGGTGCGGCGGATCACGTAGTACATCGCCAGCGCCACCACCAGGCAGACGGCGGAGATGAACAGGCGGTACACCGGATACGTCATGTCATTGCCGATCGGCAGCGCGCCGTCGAGCAACGCCGGCACCTGCACGCCGTGTACGTCGTCGCCGACCAGGATGCTGCGCAGCTCCTCGAACACCAGGATCAGGCCATAGGTCATCAGGACCTGCTGCAGGTGGTCGCGCTCGTACAGGTAGCTGAAGAAGGCCCACTCGAGCACATAGCCGAACGCCACCGCCAGCACGATGCCCAGCGGAATGGCGATGAACAGGTTGCCGGTCAGCCCGGCCAGCGTGAAGGCCAGATAGGCGCCCAGCATGTAGAAGCTGCCGTGGGCCAGGTTGATCACGCCCATGATGCCGAAGATCAGCGTCAGGCCGCTGGCGACCAGGAACAGCAGCAGGCCGTACTGGACGCTGTTCAGGCACTGGATGAGGAAGGAGACGATGTCCATGCGGGCACTTCTGCAAACTACGACAGGATGACGGCTTTTGGGTGCACCAAAGCCGCCCGAACTTGCCTCAGCAAGGTGTTCTCCCTCTCCCCGCATGGGGAGAGGGTCGGGGTGAGGGGTGGTTTAGCAACGAGCCAGACCAAGCGGGGCCAAAGGTTTTTTGAAAACTGCGGCCTTCAGCCTTTGACCCGCCCGCCCTCACCCCCTGCACCTCTCCCGCAGGCGGGAGAAGGGAGCAAACACGCGGGAATGGGAAGTCTTACAGCCGACACCCGCGCGCCGGGTCAGCCAGCGCCTTCACCGCCACCGAGCTGACCTTGTTCTCGCGTCCGTCCACCTTGCGCAGGTAGAAATCCTGCACCGGGTTGTGCGCCTTGGACAGCGTGAAGGTGCCGCGCGGGCTGTCGATCCTGGCGCCGCCCATGGCCTTGTACAGGTCGGCCTTGCGCGTCATGTCGCCCTTTACCGCGGTCGCGCCGGCCGCCAGCAGCTGCGCGGCATCGTAGCCCTGCACTGCGTACACGTCGGGCTGCAGCTTGTAGGTCTTGGCGTAGTCCAGGCGGAAGTTCTTGTCGCGCGCGTTGGTCAGACCGTCAGCGTAATGCAGCGTGGTTTCCAGGCCTTGCGCGGCGTTGCCCTGCGCCTCGAGCGTGCCGTCGGTCAGGAAGCCCGAGCCATACAGCGGGATCTTGTCCTTCAGCCCGGCCGCGGCCCAGTCCTTGACGAACTTGACCGCGCCGCCGCCGGCAAAGAACACGAACACGGCATCGGGCTTGAGCGACGCCACTTCCGTGATCAGCGCCTGGAACTCGACATTGGGGAACGGCAGGCTCAGCTCCTTCACCACCTTGCCGCCCTTGGCCTCGAACGCCTCCTTGAAGCCCTTGACCGACTGCTCGCCGGCCGCGTATTTCCAGGTCAGGGTCACCACCTTCTTCAGGCCGCGCTCGCCCAGCACCTGGCCCATGGCATAGCCCGGCTGCCAGTTCGAGAACGAGGTGCGGAAGATGTTGGGCCCGCACAGCGGCCCGGTGGCCTCGTCGACGCCCGCGTTCGGAATGATCAGCAGCGTGTTGTTTTCCTTGGCCACCTTGACGATGCCCATCTGCACGCCGGAATGCACCGTGCCGACCACCACGTCGACCTGGTCGCGCTTGACCAGCTTGGTGGCATTCTCCGGCGCCTTGGCCGGATCGGACTCGTCGTCGACCTTGAAGTATTCGATCTCGCGCCCGCCCAGCTTGCCACCCTGCTGCTGCACGTACATGCGGAAGCCGTTCTCGATGGCGTTGCCCAGCGCGGCGTAGGTGCCGGTGTACGGCAGCATGAAGCCGACCTTGATCTTGCCGCCGGCGGGGGCACCGGCCGCGGGGGCCGCGGTCTGCGCGGAAGCGCTGGCCATGGCAAAGACGGTGGCGGCGGCAAGGCAGGCAGGCGCGAGCCTGCGCGATGGGAAGCGACGCATGGTGTCTCCTGGTGGTCAAGCCGGTTGGCTCGCTGGACCGTTGCCGGTCACCCCTGCCCTTGCCACGGGCCCCCGGCGCATCTGGCACCGGGAACCCCCGCGCAATCGGCGGGAAGCCGAATTATTTTAGGTTTGAAGTATATGCGTTTATATGCCGAACCGCGGCCAGCGTCAACGGATCTTTTTGGTCGCGATGGGGCGAATGTCCGCATCGCGCGAGTTTAAGCAAGGTGGTCTGGGGGGCATATCGATGGATACCCTCGATCTGCGCCATGGTGCCGTACTCGTCGTCCTCGCCCTGCACCGCCAGCACCGGGCATTGGATGCCGGACAGCAACGGCCGCAGGTCCCAGTGGCGGAAATCCGGGTCGAGCCAGATATCGTTCCAGCCCCAGAAGGCGGAATCGACATCGGCGTGGTGGCGCGCCAGCCGCTCGCGCAGGTCGGTTTCGAGATAGGCCTGGCGCGTCGCCGCGATGCTGCGCACCGACAGGTCTTCGACCACGATATGCGGCGCCAGCACGGTGATGCCCGCCACCGCGCGCGGAAAGCTGGCCGCATGGATGAGCGCGATCGAAGCGCCGTCGCTGTGGCCGAGCAGCCAGGGGGTGCCGCGCGCGCGGCCGGGTCCGATCTCGAGCGCGTCGAACAGCGCGGGCAGCGCCTCGCGCGCCTGCCGGTGCATGAAATCGGGGCGCCACTTCTCCTTGTGCGGCCGCGGCGTCGAGCGGCCGTAGCCGTAGCGGGAAAACACCAGCCCGCGGTAATCGCCGGCCTCGCAGAACTCCAGCGGAAAGTCGCGCCACATGCTGATCGAGCCGAGGCCCTCGTGCAGGAACACCACCAGCGGGCGTTGCGCGCGCTCCGGGCGCAGCCACTGGTACTCGATCTGGATACTGCGGTTGTCGAACGGGATCTCGACCATGCTGCCGGGCATGGATATCTTTTCTGGTTGCATCGGTTAAGGAAGTTCAGCCGCGCGCGGCTTGCTCGCGCTGGCGCAGGCGGAAGCGCTGGATCTTGCCGGTCGCGGTCTTGGGCAGTTCCGGCACGCATTCGATCTGGCGCGGGTACTTGTACGGCGCCAGGCGCGACTTGATAAAGGCCTGCAGTTCCGCCGCCATGCCGTCGTGCCATTGCTGGCCGGGACGCAGCACCACGAAGGCCTTGGGCTTGACCAGTTGGTCGGCATCGGTCACGCCGATCACCGCAGCTTCCAGCACTGCCGGGTGCTGTGCCAGCGCGGCCTCGACCTCGAACGGCGAGACGTAGATACCGCCCACCTTCAGCATGTCGTCGCTGCGCCCGGCGTAGGTGTAGTAGCCGTCCGCATCGCGCAGGTACTTGTCGCCGCTGCGCGTCCAGGCGCCGACAAAGGTCTCGCGGGTCTTGTCGCGGTTGCACCAGTACATCAGCGCGGCGCTCGGGCCCTTGATGTAGAGGTCGCCGATCTCGCCCGCGGCGCAGGGCTGGCCCTGCTCGTCGAGCAGCCTGATTTCGTAGCCGGGGACCGGCACGCCGGTGGTGCCGTAGCGCACCGCGCCCGGCCGGTTCGACAGGAAAATATGCAGCATCTCGGTGGAGCCGATGCCGTCGAGGATGTCGCAGCCGAAATGCGCCAGGAAGCGCTCGCCGATATCGCGCGGCAGCGCCTCGCCGGCCGAGGTGCACACGCGCAGGGCCACCTGCGCGCGCGGCGGCAGCCCGGGCGCGGCCAGCATGCCGGCGTACAGCGTCGGCACGCCGCAGAACACCGTCGGCTTGTGCTCGCACAGCCGTTTGAACACGGCCGCGGGCGTGGGGCGTTCGGCCATCAGCACGGTGGTGGCGCCGACCGACATCGGGAAGGTCAGCGCATTGCCCAGCCCGTAGGCAAAGAACAGCTTTGCGGCGGAGAACACCACGTCGTCCTCGCGGATGCCCAGCACTTGCCGCGCATAGAGGTCGGCGGTATGGAACAGGTTGGCGTGGGTATGCACGGTTCCCTTGGGCCGGCCGGTGGAGCCGGACGAGTACAGCCAGAACGCCATGTCGTCGGGCCCGGTGCTGGCAGCCGGCGCCGGTGTGCGCGTGCGCGCCAGCATCGCGCCGACGCTGCACGACGGCGCGGCACCCCCGTGCGGTGCCGCCTGGATCACGGTCGGCGACAGCCCGCTCTTGTCGATCGCGGCCTGCATCACCGGCAGCAGTGGCTCGGACACCACCACCGCGCGCGCGCCGCTGTGTTCAAGCATGTAGGCGTAGTCGTCCGCGGTCAGCAGGGTATTGACCGCCACCGGCACCACGCCCGCCAGCAGGCAGCCGAGGAACACCACCGGAAAGTCGACCGTATCCAGCGCGCACAGCAACAAGCGCTCTTCCTGGCGCAAGCCGGCCGCGCGCAGCGCGCCGGCGAAGCGGCGGGCCCGGTCGTCGAGTTCGGCGTAGGTCAGCGCGGTGGTGTCGTCGCGATAAGCGGTCTTGGCCCCGCGGCCCGCCGCGAGGTTGCGCGACAGCAGGTCGTCGGCGGCGTTATAGCGTGACGGCAGCGCCGCGATGGCACCAGCGGTGCCGGCCGCGGCCGCGGCAAGGGTGGGGGGCGTCATGTCTGCACTCCTCGGTGTCGCGCGCCGCGGCCCGCTGCTGACCGGCGGGCGCGCGCCGGCGCCAGGCCAGTCGCTGTTATGGGAACCGGCCGGGTCGCAGCCGGGATCCGCTTGTTGATGCATTTTATTTCACATCAACTATTATGCAACCAAGGGAATGCACTATAGGACAGGGTTCGCGCTGGCAGCTGCCCGCGGCACCACTTGGCGCGACCGTGCTGAACGTATAATGCGCCCCTGCTTTTGCCCGTGCCTGCTTTGGCCGCACCAACCCGACCGACACCATGCGCCGCGATTCCGCACCGCTGCCCGCCGCCAGCACCGAGGCCGACACCCCTGCCGCGCCCGCCGCCAACGCCGAACGCGACCCCTACCTGACCCGGCTGGGCGAGCGCATCCGTTCGCTGCGCGCCTCGCGCGGCATGTCGCGCAAGGACCTGGCGCGCGGCGCGGCCGTGTCCGAACGCTATCTGGCCAACCTGGAAACCGGCACCGGCAATGCCTCGGTGCTGCTGTTGCGGCAGGTGGCGCGCGCGCTCGATGTGCCGCTGCCGGTGGTGCTGGCCGAGGTGGACACCCTCAACGGCCAGCAGGCGTCGGAGTTCGCGCAGATGGTGCAGTGGCTGGCGCAACTGCCCGCCGGCGACCTGGCGCGCGTGCGCGAAGCCTGCCGCCATGCGCTGGCGCCGGAACAGTCCGGCGATGCGCGCCACCGCCGCATCGCGCTGATCGGCCTGCGCGGCGCCGGCAAGTCGACGCTGGGGCGCGCGCTCGCGGCCGTGCGCGACGTGCCCTTCGTCGAACTGAATGCCGTGATCGAGCAGGAAGCGGGCGCCAGCCTGTCCGAGATCCACTCGCTGTACGGGCAGGCCGCCTATCGCCGCTATGAAATGCGCGCGCTGGAGCGGACCCTGCGCGAACACGACCGCATGGTGCTGGCCACCCCCGGCAGCCTGGTGTCGGAGCCGGCCACCTTCAACCTGCTGCTGGCGCAGTGCTACACCATCTGGGTGCGCACCTCGCCCGAAGAACACATGGCGCGCGTGGTGGCCCAGGGCGACATGCGGCCGATGGAAGGCAACCGCGAGGCCATGGCCGACCTGCGCCGCATCCTCGAGGCGCGCGCGCCGCTGTATGACCGCGCCGACCTCTCGATCGACACCAGCGGCCAGGACGCCGCGGCCTCGCTGCAGCAACTGCGGGCCCAGCTGCAGGCCGCGGGCGCCTGAGCCCGCCCCCGGAGCGCGCCGACAAAGACGTTGCACCGCCCGTCTCCATGCACTATATTTCATCAAAAGCCGCAAGGCACGATAGTGCACTCTGGAGACAGCCATGTCCACGCCGGCAATCGCCCCGCATCACCCCGGCCAGGCAGACGCGCCCGCGCCGGTCACGTTCGAGCGCCACCCCGACCAGTACCGCCACTGGAAACTGAGCTTCAACGGTCCGATCGCCACGCTGGCGATGGATGTCGATGAAGAAGGCGGCCTGCGTCCGGGCTATGCGCTCAAGCTCAATTCCTACGACCTCGGCGTCGACATCGAGCTGCACGACGCTCTGCAGCGCATCCGCTTCGAGCATCCCGAGGTCCGCACCGTGGTGCTGACCAGCGCGCGCGAGCGCATCTTTTGCTCGGGCGCCAATATCTTCATGCTGGGGCAGTCGTCGCACGCGTGGAAGGTCAACTTCTGCAAGTTCACCAACGAGACCCGCAATGCCATCGAGGACGCCAGCCGGCACTCGGGACTGAAGTTCATCGCCGCCTGCAACGGCACCACCGCCGGCGGCGGCTATGAGCTGGCGCTGGCGTGCGACGAGATCGTGCTGGTCGACGACCGCTCGTCGGCGGTAAGCCTGCCCGAGGTGCCGCTGCTGGGGGTGCTGCCCGGCACCGGCGGCCTTACGCGCGTGACCGACAAGCGCCATGTGCGCCGCGACCACGCCGACATCTTCTGCACCACCACCGAAGGCGTGCGCGGCCAGCGCGCCAGGGACTGGAAGCTGGTCGACGAGGTGGTCAAGCCGGCGCGCTTCGCCGAATACGTGGCCGAGCGCGCCGCGGCGCTGGCGGCCACCAGCGACCGCCCGCAAGGCCACCACGGCATCACCCTGACGCCGCTGTCGCGCACCGTCGAGCCGGACGGCTATCGCTACGAGACCGTGCGCGTGCATGTCGATGCCAACGCGCGCAAGGCCACGCTGACCGTGTTCGGCCCGGACAAGCACCAGCCCGGCGACCTTGCCGGCGTGGTCGCGGCGGGTGCGCAATGGTGGCCGCTGAAGATGGCGCGCGAACTCGACGACGCCATCCTGACGCTGCGCACCAACCATCTCGACATCGGCATCTGGGTGCTGAAGACCGATGGCGACCCGGCCGCGGTGCTGGCCGCCGATGCCCTGCTGCAGGCGCATGCCGGCCACTGGTTCGTGCGCGAGACCCTGGGCATGCTGCGCCGCACGCTGGCACGGCTGGATGTGTCGTCGCGCAGCCTGATCGCGCTGATCGAGCCCGATTCCTGCTTTGCCGGCACACTGCTGGAACTGGCGCTGGCCGCCGACCGCAGCTACATGCTGCACCTGCCCGACGCGCCCGACGACGCGCCGCGCGTGTTCGTCTCGCCGCTCAACTTCGGCCACTACCCCATGCCCAACGGCCAGACCCGGCTGGCCGCGCGCTTCTACGGCGACGAGGCCGCGCTGGGCCCGGTGCGCGACCACATCGGCGCGCCGCTGGATGCGCTCAGCGCCGATTCGCTCGGCCTCATCACCGCGGCGCCGGACGATATCGACTGGGAAGACGAGATCCGCATCGCGCTGGAGGAACGCGCCAGCCTGTCGCCGGATGCGCTGACGGGGATGGAGGCCAACCTGCGCTTCGGCGGCGCCGAGACCATGGAGACCCGCATCTTCGGCCGGCTCACCGCCTGGCAGAACTGGATCTTCCAGCGCCCCAACGCCGTCGGCGAGAACGGCGCGCTGAAGGTCTTCGGCAGCGGCAACAAGGCCCGCTTCGACTGGGACCGCGTCTAGCGCGCCCGCCAGCCCACACAGGAGACACCCCCCGTGAGCATCGACTACAGCCAGAAGATCCCCAACAACGTCAACCTGTCCGACGACCGCGCGCTGCAGCGCGCTCTGGAACACTGGCAACCGGCGTTCCTCGACTGGTGGCGCGACATGGGGCCCGAGGGCTCGCACGACTTCGAGGTGTACCTGCGCACCGCGGTGTCGGTCGACCCATCCGGCTGGGCGCATTTCGACCACGTCAGGATGCCGGACTACCGCTGGGGCATCTTCCTGCAGCCGGCCGATCCCGACCGCCGCATCCACTTCGGCGAGCA
Organism: Cupriavidus alkaliphilus; assembly: GCF_900094595.1. GTDB lineage: Bacteria > Pseudomonadota > Gammaproteobacteria > Burkholderiales > Burkholderiaceae > Cupriavidus > Cupriavidus alkaliphilus. The sequence continues at coordinate 16,540 of NZ_FMAD01000007.1, forward strand.
CAAGGGCGAGGCCGCATGGCAGGAGGTGCCGGGCGAGCACCGCGCCAACCTGCGCCGCATCATCGTGACCCAGGGCGACACCGAGCCCGCCTCGGTCGAGCAGCAGCGCCACCTCGGGCTGACCGCGCCCAGCCTGTACGATCTGCGCAACCTGTTCCAGGTCAACGTGGAAGAGGGCCGCCACCTGTGGGCGATGGTGTACCTGCTGCACCGCTATTTCGGCCGCGACGGCCGCGAGGAAGCCGAGGCGCTGCTGGCGCGCCGTTCCGGCGACCAGGACAACCCGCGCATCCTCGGCGCCTTCAACGAGCGCACGCCGGACTGGCTGTCGTTCTTCATGTTCACCTACTTCACCGACCGCGACGGCAAGTTCCAGCTGTGCGCGCTGGCCGAGTCCGGCTTCGATCCGCTCGCCCGCACCACGCGCTTCATGCTGACCGAGGAAGCGCACCACATGTTCGTCGGCGAATCGGGCGTATCGCGCGTGATCCAGCGCACCTGCGAGGTCATGCGCGAGCGCGGCATCGAAGACCCGGCCGAAGTGCGCGCCGCCGGCGTGATCGACCTGCCGACCATCCAGCGCTACCTGAACTTCCACTACAGCGTCACCATCGACCTGTTCGGCGCCGACCAGTCGTCTAACGCCGCCACCTTCTACAGCGCGGGCCTGAAGGGACGCTTCGAGGAAGGCAAGCGCGCCGACGACCATGTGCTCAAGGGCGAGGTCTACCGCGTGCTCGAAGTGCGCGACGGCCGCCTCGGCGAGCGCGAGGTGCCGATGCTCAACGCGCTCAACGAAGTGCTGCGCGACGACTACATCAAGGACAGCATGGGCGGCGTGGCGCGCTGGAACAAGGTCATCGAGAAGGCCGGCATCCCGTTCCGCCTGACCGTGCCGCACAAGGCCTTCAACCGCAGGATCGGCACGCTGGCCAACGTCCATGTCGCGCCCGACGGCAGGCTGATACCGGAGGCCGAATGGAAGGCCAACGAGCGCGACTGGCTGGCGACCGACGAAGACCGCGCCTTCGTCGCCTCGCTGATGGGCCGCGTCACCGAGCCCGGCAAGTACGCCAACTGGATTGCCCCGCCGGCGGTGGGCATCAACCGCCAGCCGATGGATTTCGAATACGTGCGCTTCAACTGAAACCCGAACCGCCATGGGCGCCCGCGACCTCATCAAGCAGCACCTGATCGATCCGGAAATCTGCATTCGCTGCAACACCTGCGAAGACACCTGCCCGATCGATGCCATCACCCATGACGACCGCAACTACGTGGTCCGGGCGGACGTATGCAACGGCTGCAACGCCTGCCTGTCGCCGTGCCCGACCGGCGCCATCGACAACTGGCGCACCATGCTGCGCGGCCAGGCCTATTCGATCGAGGCGCAGCTGCTGTGGGACGAGCTGCCGGCCGAAGCGCCGTTGCCGGAGCTGGACAGCATGGACCAGGGCGCGCCGGCCCCCGCCGGCAGCGGCACCACCGCAGCCGACGACGCCGCGATCCAGTCGGTCGAAACCAGCCGCCATACCTCGCCGCGCGCACCGTGGTCGGCCGCCCATCCCTATGTGAACCTGCACGGCGTGCGCGCCCCGGTGGCCGCCACCGTGGCCGGCAACTACCGGCTCACCGCAGCGGATGCCTCGAGCGACATCCACCATATCGTGCTGGATCTCGGCACCCACTTTTTCCCGATCCTGGAAGGCCAGTCGATCGGCATCCTGCCACCCGGCACCGATGCCGCGGGCAAGCCGCACTACATCCGCATGTATTCGGTCGCCAGCCCTCGCGACGGCGAGCGCCCCGGCTATAACAACCTCGCGCTGACGGTCAAGCGGGTCGAGCAGGACCACGACGGCAAGCCGGTGCGCGGCGTGGCCTCCAACTACCTGTGCGACCTGGCCAAGGGCGACACGGTGCAGGTGGTGGGCCCGTTCGGCTCGACCTTCCTGATGCCCAACCACGCCGAAGCCAGCGTGATGATGATCTGCACCGGCACCGGCTCGGCACCGATGCGCGCCATGACCGAGCGCATGCGCCGCAACCTGGCGCAATTCAGCGGGCGCCGGCTGCTGTTCTTCGGCGCGCGCAATGCCGCCGAACTGCCCTACTTCGGCCCGCTGCTGAAGCTGCCCCGGGATTTCCTCGACATCCACTTCGCCTTCTCGCGCGACCCTGCCACGCCGCGCCGCTATGTCCAGGACGCGATCCGCGAAGCCGCGGACAGCGTCGCGGCGCTGCTGGGCGACGCCAACGGCCATGTCTATATCTGCGGCCTGAAAGGCATGGAGGACGGCGTGCTGGCCGCATTTGAAACGGTCTGCGCCGGCGCCGGTCTTAACTGGAAGGCGCTGGAAACCACCATGAAGGCCGAAGGACGGCTGCATATCGAAACCTATTAGCCGCGTCCTGCGACACTGGCGCGCCGCATCATCGGCGCGAATCTTTGAGCAGCCCCTTCCCTTCTGAAATTCATCGCCTATAATCTTTCTGAAGAAACAGGAGCATAGGCGATGCAATCCAGGCGGATTCCGGAAACCGATCCCGCCGGCGGCCCCGACCCCGGCACCACGCTGACCAAGGCGGTCATGCGCGCCGCCGGCTTCCTGGGCATCAGCCAGGCCATGGTGGCAAGCGTGCTGGGCATCAGCACGGCCTCGGTCTCGCGCATGGCGTCCGGCGGCTATGTGCTCGACGCGCATCGCAAGGAGTGGGAGTTCGGCGTCCTGTTCGTGCGCTTGTTCCGCTCGCTCGACGCCATCCTGGGCCATGGCGACCAGGCCCGGCTATGGCTTACCCACGACAACCTCGCGCTGGGCGGCAAGCCGCTCGAGCTGATCCGCACAACCGAAGGTCTGGTCCGTGTCGTTCACTACCTGGACGCCACCCGCGGTCGCATCTGAGCGCCGGCAGTTCGCGCTCACGCTGTGGCGGGCGGTGGAAGCCCAGCATGTGGTCTCCACCATGCCGCTGGTCGACAGCCTGGAGGAACAGGCGGTACTCGAAGCCGTGCTGGATGCCGGCAAGCCCGTCGTGCCGGTCGAGGCACGCCATCTGCACTATCTGCTATTCACCCCGTTTCGCTACCCGCCCTCGCCCTGGGGCTCGCGCTTCCGCGCCAGCCAGGACCCGGGCGTGTTCTATGGCGCCAACGAGATCCGCACGGCCTGTGCCGAGCTCGGCTACTGGCGCTGGCGCTTCCTCAACGACAGCCCGGCGCTGCCCCGCATCGACGCGCGCGCCCAGACGCTGTTCGAAGTGCGCGTCGATACCTCCGGCGTGGCGCTGGACCAGCCGCCGTTCGACCGGGACCGCGCCGCCTGGACCGATCCGGATCACCACGAACCCTGCCAGGCGTTCGGCCGCATCGCGCGCGAAGCCGGCCTCGGCATGATTCGCTACACCTCCGTGCGCGATCCGCAGCACGGCCCGTGCGGGGCGGTGCTGACGCCGCGCGCGTTCTCGCATCCGGCGCCGCTCGCCACCACCACGTGGATGCTGACCGTGCGCCGCGACCGCGTGATGTGGCAACGCGACGACCTGCAGCAGCGCGACAGCTTCGAGTTCGAGGCCGCGCTGTGGCAGCGCACAAGCGATACCCCCGAAGCCGGCTGAACCTCCGCCCCGCCGCGGCGATCTAATCGTTATGGCACGCGGCAATACGCATCGCCTGCAGGTTTTGTTAAACAGGTGTTGCATTGCGCAACCGGATGCCATATAATCTTTTCTTCGACGGACGCGGGGTGGAGCAGTTGGCAGCTCGTCGGGCTCATAACCCGAAGGTCGCAGGTTCAAGTCCTGCCCCCGCAACCAACCGCACAGATGCACATCTGTGGCGCCGTCACAGCAGACAAACCCGCCTCGGCGGGTTTTTTGTTTTGTGTCGCCAGCCGGCATCGCGGCAGGTGCCTGCGCGGCACTGCCGGCCCATGGTGCACCAGCACTCCTACGGCCCGCCGGTGCGCTCCGCGAGGGTGATACACTTTCGCCATTCTCCCGGACGCCCCTCATGAAATTCTGCTCGAACTGTGGTCATGCGGTCGTGTTGCGCGTGCCTGACGGCGACAACCGCCCGCGCAGTGTTTGCGACAACTGCGGCACCATCCACTACGTCAATCCCCGCAACGTTGTCGGCACGATCCCGGTCTGGGAAGACAAGATCCTGCTGTGCAAGCGCGCGATCGAGCCCCGCTACGGCTTCTGGACCCTGCCGGCGGGCTTCATGGAGATCGGCGAGACCACCGCCCAGGCGGCCTCGCGCGAAACGCTGGAAGAAGCCGGCGCGCGCGTGCAGGTGGGCGAGCTGTTCTCGATCCTGAACGTGCCGCATGTGCACCAGGTGCACCTGTTCTACCTCGCCACGCTCGACGACCTCGACATTGCGCCCGGCGAGGAAAGCCTGGAAGTGAAGCTGGTGGCGGAGGCCGATGTGCCCTGGGATGAACTGGCCTTCCCCACCGTGATCCATACCCTGCGCTGCTTCTTCGCCGACCGCGCCGCCGGCCGCCTGCAGGACGGCAGCTTCCGGCTGCACAGCCTGGACATCGACAAGCCCATGCGCCCGCTGACCAGCCGGGCCACGGTCACCCCCTGAGCGGCGGGCCCGCCGCGCACCGCCCCCCGGCGCAGCCCGCATGATTGCCTGGCTGGACCCGCAAGATCCGTTTCCCCCGGTCGAGCACGCGCTCGGACCCGATTCCGAGGCGCCCGGCCTGCTTGCCGCCAGCCGCGAGCTGTCGCCGCAGCGGCTGCTGCTGGCGTATCGCCAGGGCATCTTCCCGTGGTATTCGAGCGGCCAGCCGGTGCTGTGGTGGAGCACCGATCCGCGCATGGTGCTGCCGCCGCCGGCGTTGCGCGTCTCGGCCAACCTGCGCAAGACGCTGCGGCGCGTGCTGCGCGATGCCGACTGGGAAATCCGCGTCGACCACGATTTCCTGGCGGTGATGCGCGCCTGCGCGACCACCCCGCGCGAGGGCCAGGACGGTACCTGGATCACCGACGCCATCATCGCCGCGTATGGCACCCTGCACCGCAACGGCCTGGCTCACTCGGTCGAAAGCTGGTACCGGGGCGAGCGCGTCGGCGGCCTGTATGGCGTGGCGCTGGGGCGGATGTTCTTTGGCGAATCGATGTTTGCGCACCGTACCGACGCCTCCAAGATCGCGCTGGCGGCGCTGTGCGCGTTCCTCGGCAACCACGGCGTGGCGATGATAGACTGCCAGCAGGAAACCGACCACCTGGCTTCGCTGGGTGCGCGCCCTATCCCCCGCGCCGAATTCGTGGCCCATGTGCGCGCGGCAACGGCACAGCCGGCGATCAGTCCGTGGCGGTTCGACAAATCGGTGCTGGAGCGCTGGGCCGGGACACCCGCCGCGCCGGCAGGCTGAATCCCGGCACGGGTGCCGACGCTGACGCTGCGGACCACCGTGCAAACCGCGCCGTCCCGCCCGGAGCCCCCTGAGTCATGAGCAAGCTGAAGGAACTACCGCTGTCCGCGCTGCAGTTCTATGCCACGGCGCCCTACGCTTGCAGCTATCTCGACGGCCGCATGGCGCGCTCCCAGGTGGCTACGCCGGCGCACCTGATCAATGCCGACGTCTATTCGCGCCTGGTGCGCGCGGGCTTTCGCCGCAGCGGCATCTTTACCTACCGGCCGTATTGCGACGATTGCCACGCCTGCACGCCGTGCCGCGTGCTGGTCGACCAGTTCACGCCGGACCGCTCGCAGCGCCGCGCGTGGAACCGCCATCAGCACCTGCAGGCGCTGGTGGCGCCGCTCACCTACGTCGAAGAGCACTATTCCCTGTACCTGCTGTACCAGTCGATGCGCCACGCCGGCGGCGGCATGGACCAGGACAGCCGCGACCAGTACGAGCAGTTCCTGCTGCAGAGCCGCGTCAACTCGCGCCTGGTCGAATTCCGCGATCCGCCCGGCTCGCCCGAGGCCGGGCGGCTGCGCATGGTCAGCATGATCGACGTGCTCGACGACGGGCTGTCGTCGGTCTACACCTTCTACGATCCGCTCGAGCACAACGCCAGCTACGGCACCTACAACATCCTGTGGCAGATCCGCCAGACCCATGCGCTGGGCCTTCCGCACCTGTACCTGGGCTACTGGATCGCCGACAGCCGCAAGATGGCGTACAAGGCGCGCTTCCGGCCGCTGCAGGTGCTGACCGGCAACCACTGGCACGCGTTCGAGGACGTCGCCGGCGAGGCCCCGGAAGCCACCGCGCCGGTGCCGCCCGCGACGCAGCCCTAGCCGGGCCGGGCCACCGGCCGCCGCCGCGGCCGCCCTCGCGGACGGGCCAGCCGCTACAATGCCGCCCTGGTCCCGACTTCCGCGCCGCCCCGCCGGCCGCCTGCCCACGTGCTCAACGCGCTCTACCCCCTGTTTCGTCCCGCCCTGTTCTCGATGGATGCCGAGGACGCCCACCATTTCACGCTGAACAACCTGCTGCGCGCCCACCGCATGGGCCTGGGCGGCTGCATCGGCAACCGCATCGCCGACGATCCGCGCACGGTCATGGGGGTGTGCTTTCCCAACCCGGTCGGCCTGGCCGCGGGACTGGACAAGGACGGCGCCTATATCGACGGCCTGGCCGCGCTCGGCTTCGGCTTTATCGAGGTGGGCACGGTCACGCCGCGCGCGCAGCCGGGCAACCCGCGCCCGCGCATGTTCCGGCTGCCGCAGGCGGATGCGCTGATCAACCGCATGGGCTTCAACAACGGCGGCGTCGATGCCTTCGTCGCCAACGTGCAGGCGTCGCGCTGGAAGGCCGAGGGCGGCGTGCTGGGGCTGAATATCGGCAAAAACGCCGATACCCCGATCGAGCGCGCCAACGACGACTACCTGTACTGCCTCGAGCGCGTCTACCCGCACGCCAGCTACGTGACGGTCAATATCTCCTCGCCCAACACCAAGAACCTGCGCCAGCTGCAGGGCGCGAGCGAGCTCGACAGCCTGCTGTCGTCGCTGAAGGATGCGCAGCAGCGCCTGGCCGACCAGCACAAGCGTTATGTGCCGCTGGCGCTGAAGATCGCGCCGGACCTCGACGCCGACCAGATCGGCAATATCGGCGACGCGCTGGTGCGCCACAGGATCGACGGCGTGATCGCCACCAACACCACCATCTCGCGCGACGCGGTCAAGGGCCTCCCGCATGCCGACGAAGCCGGCGGCCTGTCCGGGCGCCCGGTGTTCGAAGCCTCGACCCGCGTGGTGCGCGCGCTGCACGGCGTGGTCGGCGATGCGGTGCCGATCATCGGCGTGGGCGGCATCTTCGGCGGCGCCGACGCACGCGCCAAGACCGACGCCGGCGCCAGCCTGGTGCAGGTCTACAGCGGCCTGATCTATCGCGGCCCGGCGCTGGTGCGCGAGTGCGCCGCGGCGCTGCGCCGCTAAGCCCCTCGGGGCGCCCACTGGCCCTGGTTTCCGCCCGGCCGATGCGCCACCCGCATCGCCCGGGTGGAGGAAAACCTCGACGCGCTGGTGGCGCGCAATTGCATGAAGAGGCGGCCACCGCAATCAGGGTAATCCACAAGCAAATCCCGGTTCCCGCGCAATTAAATGCGCCTCGATGGCGGATAGCGGGCATCTGACAGCATCGGATGCCCCACTTCCGCATGATGACTATCCATTTCGTGCGCGGGAAGTGGTATCCTCGCAGGCTTATCGCTGTCGCATCCGACGCGTCCGCGCACGCTCCCTCCCGCCGCAGGAAGCCGCCGCGCCCGCCCGGACCGGCATCGTGCGCCAGCCGGCGCATGGTCCAGGACGGCGGACCGAACCATCCGCGGCCGTATCCAATCCAGAACCGAGTTTCGGGGGAGCACACATAATGAAATCCACCAAGGGTCTCGCAGCATCCAAGTCCATCCTGGGCGGCGCCGTGGCGCTGGCACTGCTGTACGGCGGCGCCGTGCAGGCCCAGACCGTCAAGGTGCTGTCGATCGTCGACCATCCCGCGCTGGACGCCATCCGCGACGGCGTGCGCGCTGAACTGAAGGCAGCCGGCTACGACGCCGACAAGAGCCTGAAGTGGGAATACCAGAGCGCCCAGGGCAACACCGGCACCGCGGCGCAGATCGCCCGCAAGTTCGTCGGCGACAACCCGAACGCGATCGTCGCCATCGCCACGCCGTCGGCGCAGGCCGTGGTCGCCGCCACCAAGACCGTGCCGGTGGTGTACTCGGGCGTGACCGATCCGGTCGCGGCGCAGCTGGTCAAGAGCTGGTCGGCGTCGGGCACCAACGTCACCGGGGTCTCGGACAAGCTGCCGCTGGACAAGCAGGTCGCCCTGATCAAGCGCGTGGTGCCCAAGGCCAAGACCGTGGGCATGGTCTACAACCCGGGTGAAGCCAACTCGGTGGTGGTGGTCAAGGAACTGAGCGCGCTGCTGGCCAAGGAAGGCCTGACGCTCAAGGAAGCCGCCGCGCCGCGCACCGTCGATATCGGCCCGGCCGCCAAGAGCCTGATCGGCAAGGTCGACGTGATCTACACCAACACCGACAACAACGTGGTGTCGGCGTACGAGGCCCTGGTCAAGGTCGCCAACGAATCGAAGATCCCCCTGGTCGCGGCCGATACCGACAGCGTCAAGCGCGGCGCCGTGGCGGCACTCGGCGTCAACTACGGCGACCTGGGCCACCAGACCGGCAAGGTGGTGGTGCGCATCCTGAAGGGCGAGAAGCCGGGCGCGATCGCCTCGCAGACCAGCGACAACCTGGAACTGTTCGTCAACACCGGCGCGGCCGCCAAGCAAGGCGTGACGCTGTCGCCGGAGCTGGTCAAGGAAGCGAAGACGGTCATCAAGTAAAGCACAGCCACGCCCTGCCATGCCGTCGCCGCAAGGCGGCGGATGCGCCGGCCAGGCCTACCCGGCCGGGCCGGAGAGACCAGGGCGAGGCGGCCGGCGGCCCCATCCGGGCGTGCCGGCCGCTCCGCCCCGAAACCGGCGCCAGGGCAGACGCCGGACCCCGCAACAGGATTCCCCCCATGTCCCTCTTTTCCCTTCTGGGCGCCCTGGAGATCGGCCTGATCTTCAGCCTGGTGGCGCTCGGGGTGCTGATTTCCTTCCGCATCCTCAATTTTCCCGACCTGACCGTTGACGGCAGCTTCCCGCTGGGCGGCGCCGTGGCCGCGACCCTGATCGCCGCCGGCCAGGATCCGTTCCTGGCGACCGTGGTCGCGATCGCCGCCGGCGCGCTGGCCGGCTGGATCACCGGCTGGCTCAACGTGCGCCTCAAGATCATGGACCTGCTCGCCAGTATCCTGATGATGATCGCGCTGTACTCGGTCAACCTGCGCATCATGGGCCGCCCCAATGTGCCGCTGATCACCGAGCCCACGCTGTTCACCGTGCTGCAGCCGGAGTGGCTGCCCGACTACGTGCTGCGCCCGCTGGTGCTGTTCGTGGTGGTGGTGGTCGCCAAGGTCGGCCTGGACTGGTTCTTCAGCTCGCAGCTGGGCCTGGCGATGCGCGCCACCGGCGCCAACCCGCGCATGGCGCGCGCGCAGGGCATCCCGACCGGCCGCGCCACGCTGGCCGGCATGGCACTGTCCAATGCGCTGGTGGCGCTGGCCGGCGCGCTGTTCGCGCAGACCCAGGGCGGCTCGGATATCTCGATGGGCATCGGCACCATCGTGATCGGCCTGGCCGCGGTGATCATCGGCGAGACCATCCTGCCGGCACGCCGGCTGATCTGGACCACGCTGGCCGTGGTGCTGGGCGCCATCCTGTACCGCTTCTTCATCGCTCTGGCGCTGAACAGCGACTTCATCGGCCTCAAGGCGCAGGACCTGAACCTGGTCACCGCCGCGCTGGTGACGATCGCGCTGGTGCTGCCGGCGACGCGCAAGAAGCTGTTTGCCCGCAAGAACGGAGGTGCCTGAGATGCTGCGCGCACAAGACCTGAAGCTCACCTTCAACCCGGGCACCCCGATCGAGACCCGCGCGCTGCGCGGCCTCAGCCTGGAAATCCCGAGCGGCCAGTTCGTGGCCGTGATCGGTTCCAACGGCGCCGGCAAGTCGACCTTCCTGAATGCGATCAGCGGCGACCAGATGGTCGACGCCGGGCGCATCACCATCGATGACACCGACGTCACGCGCAAGCCCGCCTGGGACCGCGCCCACCTGGTGGCGCGCGTGTTCCAGGACCCCATGGCTGGCACCTGCGAAGCGCTGACGATCGAGGAGAACATGGCGCTGGCGATGGCGCGCGGCAGCCGCCGGGGCTTCCGCCCGGCGCTCAACCGTGCCTCGCGCGAGCTGTTCCGCGAGAAGCTGCGGCTGCTCAACCTGGGCCTGGAAAACCGCCTGACCGACCGCATCGGCCTGCTCTCCGGCGGCCAGCGCCAGGCGGTGAGCCTGCTGATGGCCTCGCTGCAGCCGTCGCGCATCCTGCTGCTGGACGAGCACACCGCCGCGCTGGACCCGAAGACCGCCGCGTTCGTGCTGGAGCTGACCGCGCGCATCGTCGAGGAAAGCAAGCTGACGACGATGATGGTGACGCACAGCATGCGCCAGGCGCTCGACTACGGCCAGCGCACGGTGATGCTGCACCAGGGCCAGGTAGTGCTGGATGTCTCGGGCGACAAGCGCAAGGGGCTCGATGTGCCGGACCTGCTCAAGATGTTCGAGCAGACACGGCATGAGCAGCTGGATGACGATGCGCTGTTGCTGGGGTGATAGCGCTGGCAAGAAAAACGGGGAGCTTCGGCTCCCCGTTTTTTGCTCGCTGGCGCTTGAGCATCCCGATGTTGCCGACAATCAGTCGATCGTGATGCGCCGCTGCTTGATCACGCCTGCCCACCGCGTGCTCTCCTTCTGGATCGCCGCCGCCAGTTGCTGCGGCGTGCCGCCCGCCGCTTCCATCCCCAGCGTCGCCAGCTTCTCCTTCAGCGCGGCATCGGCCAGCACCGCGTCGGCGTGCTGACTAAGCTTGCGCACGATTTCCGGCGGCGTACCGGCCGGCACCATCAACGCATACCACGACACCGCCTCGAACTTCGGGAAGCCCTGCTCGGCGATCGTCGGCACCTCGGGCAGCACCGTCGAGCGCCTGGCGCTGGCCATGCCCAGTGTGCGCAGCTTGCCCGCCTTGATATAGGGCAGTGCCGCCGACAGCTGCGCAAACATCATCGTCACCTGCCCGCCGACCAGATCGGTCATGGCCGGGCTTACGCCCTTGTACGGTACGTGGTTGAGCTTGACGTTGGCATCGAGCTGCAGCAGTTCGCCGGCAAGGTGCGCCTGGCTGCCGGCCCCGGGAGAGGCGAAGCTCAGTTCGCCCGGTTTCTGCGCGGCGAGCTTGAGCAGTTCCGCCAGCGACCTCACCGGCGTGGCTGCGTTGACCACCAGTACGTTTTCAGCGGTGGCGAGCATCGCCACCGGCGCCAGGTCGGACGGCTTGTAGGGCAGGTTGGGCATCAGCGCGGGATTCACCGCGATATTGCCGACCGGCACCAGGGCGACGGTGTAGCCGTCCGGCGCGGCCTTGGCCACCATGTCGACGCCGATGGTGCCGGCCGCGCCGGCCTTGTTCTCGACCAGCACGCTCTGACCGGTGGCCTTGGACAGGCCTTCTCCGACCGCACGCGCCAGCACGTCGGCCGGCCCTCCCGCGGCAAACGGCACGATCAGGCGTACCGGCTTTGCCGGATAAGCCGGCGGCTGGGCGTGGGCCGCCCCCGCACCGAGCCATGTCGCGCAGGCCGCCGCGCAGGCGAGCAGGCCATGCAGGGCAAGGCGCCGGATGTCAGGATGCACGAAAGGCTTTACAGCGGCGAATACCGCAACATTCACAGCGGATTTCATGACGGCTCCCTCAATTGGCAGTGATCAGGCGATGGTTCCCCGGCCGCGGCATCGGTCAGTGCAAAGCCCGCCCGGTCGGCTTCGTCCGCCATCGCGGGCAGGCAGGCATAGTCGGCGGGCTGCACCGCGACGAAGCGCGCCAGCCCCAGCGACGCCAGCAGCGCAGTGCCGGTGGCATCCTCATGCATGCCCAGCAATGTCGCGCGCACACGCATGCACTGCCGCGGATCGGCATCCGCCGACGCGACCAGCACCGGGATCGGTGCCGGCGGCGTCAGCGCCAGCGTCTTCAGTTGCGCGGCAAGCACCGGGTCATAGCGGCGCAGCAGGTCCATCACATAGCTGTCGACGACCCCCACCTCGGCGTCGCCGGCGAGCACCGCGTCGATGACCTCGCGCGGCGTTGGCGTCGCCATGGCCGCGGGCCGGTACAGCGCCTGCGCATCCGCCGGTGCCAGCCGCATCAGGTAGTGGCGCGGCGCGTTATAGCCCGAGTTCGACTCAGGCAACATGCATGCCAGTCGCCCGCCGAAGGTCTGCGCCAGCGACTGCACCGGCGCATCGGCGCGCACGATGAACTCGGTGAAATAGACCGGCCTGCCGTCGTAACGCGCCTGCGCCGGAACCGGCGCGGCCAGCAGCTGCGGCGTGACCGGCGCGCTCGCATACGGATAGCCGCACATGAACACGCAGCCGCAGTCGGGCCGCGCCCACAACGCGCTGACCGGCGCGGGCGCGGCATGCTCGGCATACGGCAACGCCACGCCGGCGCGCTCGGACACGCGTGCCAGCAGCGCACGCCAGGCCGCTTCGGCCTGCGGCGTCACCGCGTACATGCGGGCATTGGCGATCATGCGTACACCAGCTTCTGGCCCAGCCCGCGCTCCTCGGCCTTCTTCAGGATGGCATGTCCGAGCGCGATATCGCTCAGCGACAGGCCGCGGTGCCAGAACAGGTTGGTTTCGTCGTTGCTCTGGCGGCCCGGCTTGCGGCCCGCGACGATCTCGCCAAGTTCGCCGTAAAGCGTCCGTTCCGAGAGCTTGCCCGCTTCGACATGCGCGCGCAGCGAGCCGAACACGCCGCCCTTGCACTGCCCCCAGTCGTCCACCACCATCCGCGTCATGATGTCGGTCAGCGACAGCTCGACCGCGCTCATGGTGCCGTAGGGCACGACGAAGGCACCGGGCTTGATCCATTCGGTCTTGAGCATCGGCGTCGGACGCTCCAGCCGCGATGCCTCGACCACGATATCGGCGCCTCGCACGCACGACTCCCAGTCCTCGGTCACCACGATCTTCTTGCCGAGATCGCGCTCCAGCCGCGCGGCAAAGGCATTGCGGCTCTCCGGGCGGCGCGAATGCACGCGGATCTCGTCGAAATCATAGAGGCTGTCGAGCAGCCGCACGTTCCAGTACGAGGTGCCGCGCGCGCCGATATGGCCCAGCACCTTGCTGTCGCGGCGCGCCAGGTGCCTGGCGCCGAGCGCGGTCAGCGCGCCGGTGCGGGCATCGGTGATAAAGGTCGCGTCGATCACCGCCACCGGCATGCCGGTGCGTGGATCGAACAGGTTCAGCATGGCCATCTCCGACGGCAGGCCGAGCTTGTAGTTGTCGACGAAATCGCCGACCACCTTGACCCCGGCCAGGCCCAGCGGCGCCACGTAGCCGCGCAGCACGTTGAAGTGGCCGTTGAAGGCGGGGTCCGGCATCAGGTGCACGCGCGGCTCGATCACGGTCTGGCCGTTGCCCTGCGCCACCAGTGCCTGCTCCACCGCGTGGATGATTTCGGCATCGGTCATTTCCAGCCGCGCGATGTCCCGGCCGTTGAGGTAGGTGAGATAAATATCAGCCATGCGGTCCCCGCTCTCCAGATCAAAGTGTGTGGTGTTGCGATGAATCCAGTTTAGGTATGGCGCCATTGACTGTCATATGCTTATATGTCCACCTGCCTTAACATCAGGTTAATGCCATGAAAATGAACCTGCGCCAGATCGAGGTGTTCCGCGCGGTGATGCTGACCGGCTCGATCAGCGGCGCGTCCAAGCTGCTTTATGTGTCGCAACCGGCGATCAGCCGGCTGATGTCGCACACCGAACAGCGGCTCGGTCTCGAGCTGTTCCGGCGCACCAAGGGGCGGCTCTACCCCACGCCGGAAGCGCGGCGGCTGCTGGGCGAAGTCAATGCGGTCTATGAAGGGATCGAGCGCGTCAACGAGATCGCCGAGGATCTCGCCGCCAACCGCACCGGCAGCCTGCGCATCACCTGCAGCCCCAACCTGGGCCAGACCGTGCTGCCGCGCGCGATCGCCAGCTTCCGCGCCGCGCACCCGGCGGTGCGCGTGGTGGTGCGCACGCAGATTCCCGGCAATATGCTGCGCGCGCTGCTATCGGGACAGGTCGACCTGGCGGTATCGAACATGCCGCTGGTGCATCCCAACCTGGAGGCGCGGCTGCTGGTGAAGAACGAGATCGTGGCGCTGGTGCCGGTGGGGCACCGGCTGGCGGCGCGCAAATGGGTGCGTCCCGCCGACCTGATCGGCGAGGACCTGATCGGCTATGGCCCCGAAGTGCCGTTCGCGCTGCTGGTGCACGAGATGTTCGGCAACGATGGCGACCAGCCCGACATGCGGGTGCAGGTGGAGCAGGCGCATGTGGCGCGCGCGCTGGCGCAGGCCGGCGCCGGCATTGCGCTGGTCGACGCCATGACGGTATTCGGCGCGAACTGGCCCAATATCGTCGCCGTGCCGATCCGCACCAAGGTCAATGCCTCGGTGCAGATCTTCCATGTGCAGACCGAGCCGCTGTCGCGGCTGTCGCTGGAATTCGTGGAAACGCTGACGGGAATGATGAAGTGTTGAGCCGCGGAAGCGACTGCGGAAGCGGCCGCGGCGAAGCGCTGCGGCCTCAGGCCGTCGCCGCCTTGTCCAGCCACCGCGCCAGCTGGTCCGTCACCGCGCTGCTCGAGAACGAGCAGCTGTCCTGCGCGAACACCGCCGCCATCTCCAGCCGGCGCAGCAGTTCTTCCATGGCCTGGCCGTAGACCGGCGGCAAGGCCAGCGCGCTGCCGGCAGCGCGCCATTCGCTTACCAGCTCCTGCGCCGGCTTTGCGCCGGCCACGTGCTGCTCCAGCGCGGCGCGCATGCGCGCCAGGGCTTCCGTATTTTCAGCGCTCATGAACGCGCCCTCCTTTCCTTGTAGAGTTCGCGGAACGTGCGGCCCGACGGCGCCGGCATGTCGCGCGTTTCGGTCCAGCCCTTGCCGGCCATCGGCAGGCTGGCGATCAATCCGTTGCTGCCGCCCATGCGGCCCAGCAGCCAGGCACCGATGCGGGCAGTCAGCGCATAGAGTTCGGGCCGCTTCGCCACGTAGCCCCAGGCCTTCAGCGCAAAGCGCTCCTGCCACGGCCGCAGGCCGCGCTCCATCTGCTTCTCGCGCAGCTTGCGCAGCAGGTCGGACAACGGGATCGACGCCGGGCAGACGCGATTGCATTCGCCGCACATGGTGGCCGCCTGCGGCAGGTCGATCGTGTTGGCCAGCCCGACGTAGCTCGGCGTCAGCACGCTGCCCATCGGCCCGGGATAGACCCAGCCATAGGCATGGCCACCGATCTTCTGGTAGACCGGACAGTGGTTCATGCAGGCGCCGCAGCGGATGCAGCGCAGCATCTCCTGGAACTCGCCGCCGATCAGCCCGCTGCGGCCGCCATCGACCAGCACGAAGTACATATGCTCGGGACCGTCGCGCTCGCCCTCGGCGCGCGGCCCGGTCAGCAGCGAAAAGTAGTTGGAAATCGCCTGGCCGGTGGCCGAGCGCGGCAGCAAGCGCATCACCGTGGCCAGGTCTTCCAGCGTCGGCAGCACCTTCTCGATGCCGGTCACAGCCACATGCACCCGCGGCATTACCGTGCACATGCCTTCATTGCCCTCGTTGGTGACCACCGCCACCGAGCCGGTCTCGGCGATGATGAAGTTGCCGCCGGTGACGCCCATGTCGGCGCTGAGGAATTCCGGACGCAGCACTTCGCGCGCTTCGCGCGTCATCTCCGGGATCTCGGTCAGTCGCGGCTTGTGGTGGACCCTCGCGAACAGGTCGGCGATCTCGTCCTTGTCCTTGTGCACCACCGGCGCAATGATGTGCGACGGCGGCTCCGAGTCGTTGATCTGCAGGATGTACTCGCCCAGGTCGGTCTCGATGCTCTGCACGCCCATCTCGCCGAGCACCTGGTTCAGGCGCATTTCCTCGGTCACCATCGACTTGCTCTTGATGACCTTCTTCACGCCGTGCTTCTGCGCGATCTCGGCGACCAGCCGCGCGGCGTCGGCAGTGGTTTCGGCAAACAGCACGGTAGCGCCGCGGCGGGTGGCGTTCTCTTCGAACGTGGCGAGCCAGACGTCGAGGTTTTCCAGCGCGCGGTTGCGGCGCTCTTTCAGGGCCTCGCGCGTGGCATCGAAATCGATATCGCGGATCGCATCGGCGCGCGCCGTGACGAACTTGGTCGAAAGCTTCTTCAGGTTCTGCTGCAGGCGCTGGTCGGCCAGCTTCTGCCCGGCGCGCGCCTTGAATTCCATGCTGTGGACTTGCATCGTGGCGAATTCCTGATGGTGTCGTCGCGGTCAGGCGTCGCCTGCCAGCACCTGCGCGATATGCAGCACGCGGGTGCGGTTGTCGCCGGTGCGGCGCAGGCGGCCTTCGATATTGAGCATGCAGCCCAGGTCGCCCAGCACCACGGCATCGGCGCCGGTGGCCTGGATGTTGGCGCATTTCTCGTCGACGATGGCCGTGGAGATATTGCCGTACTTGACCGAGAAGGTGCCGCCGAAACCGCAGCAGGCCTCGCAGTCCTTCATCTCGGTCAGCTGCACGCCGGGCAGGCGCGACAGCAAGGCGCGCGGCTGCTGCTTGACCCCAAGTTCGCGCAGGCCGGAACACGAATCGTGGTATGTGATCGCGCCCGCGAACGTCGACGGCAGGGTCTCGATCCGGGCCACGTTGGCGAGGAAGTCGGTCAGTTCGAATACGCGTTCGCGCAGGCGCTCGTAGCGGCCGTTCAGCTCCGGATCGTCGCGCAGCAGATCGGCGTAGTGGTGCCGGATCATGCCGCCGCAACTGCCCGACGGCACCACGATGTAGTCGAACATTTCGAACTCGCGCAGGAATTTCTCGGCCAGGTCGCGCGATACCGCGCGCTCCCCCGAGTTGTAGGCCGGCTGGCCGCAGCAGGTCTGCGCCTCGGGCACCATGACCTCGTAGCCGGCGGCTTCCAGTAGCTTCAGCACCGAAAAACCGATCTCCGGGCGCATCAGGTCCACCAGGCACGTGTGGAACAGACCGACTCGCATTGTTGACTTCTCCCAGACCCTGAAACCCCGCAATTATGCGCGTTCGGCGCCGCGGGTGGCGCACAAAGCGTTCATCGGCGCCATGAATGCGGTGCCATGCACGGCACCCGGGGGTGCGACATCACGGGCGGTTTCTTACCGGAATGTCATTTCACCTATTGAAATTTTCACGATGCGAGATAGAATCAGGCAGACGCTTAAAAATGCCGCAAGGCAACATTTCTACTTTTCCCAACCATGTCCGACGCAGACAAGTCACCCGGCAAGACGTCCATCCAGGTCATCGAGCGCATGATGACCCTGCTCGACGCGCTTGCGCAGCATGCCGACCCGGTCAGCCTGAAAGAGCTGTCGCTGGCCACCGGCCTGCATCCTTCCACCGCGCACCGCATCCTCAACGACATGGTCGCCTGTCGCTTTGTCGACCGCTCCGATCCCGGCAGCTACCGGCTCGGCATGCGGCTGCTGGAGCTGGGCAACCTGGTCAAGGCGCGCCTGTCGGTGCGCGACGCGGCGCTGGCGCCGATGCGCGCGCTGCACCGTGTCACCGGCCAGACCGTCAACCTGTCGGTGCGCCAGGGCGACGAGATCGTCTATATCGAGCGCGCGTACAGCGAGCGCTCGGGCATGCAGGTGGTGCGCGCCATCGGCGGCCGCGCCCCGCTGCACCTGACCTCGGTGGGCAAGCTGTTCCTGGCCGCAGACGAGTCGGCGCGCGTGCGCAACTACGCCACCCGCACCGGGCTGGCCGGCCACACCCGCACCTCGATCACCGACCTGACCAAGCTCGAACGCGAACTCAACTGGGTCCGCACCAACGGCTATGCCCGCGACAACGAAGAGCTGGAACTGGGGGTGCGCTGCATCGCCGCCGGCATCTATGACGACTCGCGCCGGCTGGTGGCGGGCCTGTCGCTGTCGGCGCCGGCTGACCGGCTGCAGGACAGCTGGCTGCAGAACCTGAAGGATACCGCCCTGCAGATCTCGCGCGGCATGGGCTACGTGACCGAAGCCGCTGCCTGAGGCCCACCCGGCCACGCACCGCCTGCGCGCGGGCTGCCGACAAGGCAGTCCGCGCGTTTTGCTTTGGTGGAATGGCGAAATCTTGATCCAAGGGTTTACCCTTTGTTTTCAGATAACCAGCAAACCTTATAATCGACGGTCATGCGAACCCGCACCGTCACCCTTACCGAACAGGTCACGCGCCAGCTGCGCGCCGATATCGAAAGCGGCACCTACCCCGTCGGCAGCCGCCTGCCGACCGGGCGGCAGCTGGCCGAGCAATTCGGCGTCAGCGCCGCCGTGATCCGTGAAGTCACCGAACACCTGCGTTCGCAGGGCTTTGTCGAGTCGCGCCAGGGCGTTGGCTGCACGGTGCGCTCGCGCACCGGCGCAGCCGGCTTCCAGCTGCCGCGCGACCCCGAGCTCGACGCGGGCGAGTTGGCCGACCTGTACGACCTGCGCATCGACCTGGAAGGCGCCGCCGCGGCGCTGGCCGCGGTGCGCCGCACCGATGACGACGTAGCCGCGCTGACGGCGCTGCTGCAGCGCCTGCAGGCCCGGCTCTATGACCCGCAGCCGGCTGCCGATCTCGACGCGGCTTTCCATATCGGCATCGCCGCCGCCACGCACAACCCGTACTACCGCCAGCTGCTGCAGTACCTGAACCTGCAGCTGCACCAGGCGGTCGCCACCGCGCGTGCCAATACGCTGCGCCAGCCAGGGCTGGCCGAGACCGTGCAGGCCGAACACGAGGCCATCGTCGCGGCCATCCGCCGCGGCGATGCCGGCGCGGCGCGCGCGGCGGCGGTGGCGCACCTGCAAAGCGCCGCGCACCGCCTGGGGTTGTCGCTACGCACGCGCGCCGACGCAGCAACGTCGGCGCGCGCCGCCAGCCCCGCATCCCTTTCCTGAGACGACACCACCATCATGCAAAACGGATCCTTTGCCCAGCGGCTCACCGAAGCCCTCGGCCCCGACACTGCGCTGACCAACCCCGACGACATCGCGCCCTGGCTGTCGGACTGGCGCGGCATCTACCGCGGCCAGGCCCAGGCGGTGCTGCGGCCCCGCAGCGTCGACGAAGTGTCGCGCGCGCTGGCGCTGTGCCAGCAGGCCGCGGTGCCGGTGGTGCCGCGCGGCGGCAATACCGGCCTGTGCGGCGGCGCCACGCCCGACGCGCGCGCGCAGAACGTGGTGCTGAGTCTGGACCGCATGAATGCGGTGCGCTCGCTCGACACCATCGCCAATACCATGGTGGCCGAGGCCGGCTGCATCCTGGGCAACCTGCGCCGCGCGGCGCAGGACGCCAACCGCTTGCTGCCGCTGTCGCTGGCCGCCGAGGACTCGTGCCAGATCGGCGGCAACCTGGCGACCAATGCCGGCGGCGTCAACGTAGTGCGCTATGGCATGACGCGCGAACTGGTGCTGGGGGTCGAGGCCGTGCTGCCCAACGGCGAGGTCTTCCACGGCCTGCGCACGCTGCGCAAGGACAATACCGGCTACGACCTGAAACAGCTGCTGATCGGCTCCGAAGGCACGCTCGGCGTGATCACCGCAGCGGCGCTGCGCCTGTTCCCGCGCACCGATACGCGCAGCGTGGTGCTGGCGGCGGTGGCATCGCCCGCGCAATCGCTGGCGCTCTATGAACTGCTGTTCGAGCAATGCGGCGCACGCCTGCAGGCCTTCGAGTTCTTTACCGGCGATTGCCTGGACCTGGTGCTGGCGCATGCGGAAGGCGTGCAGGAACCGTTCGCGCAGCGCTACCCGGCCTACGTGCTGGTGGAACTGGCCGACACCACCGATGAGGCCGCGCTGAACGCGCTGCTGGAACGCGTCATCGGCGAGGCGCTGGAGCGCGAGCTGTGCCTCGATGCCGCGGTCTCCGCTTCGCTGGCGCAACTGCAGGCGCTGTGGAAGCTGCGCGAGGAAATCTCCGAAGCGCAGCGCGCCGACGGTCCGCATCTCAAGCACGACGTGTCGCTGCCGATCGAGCAGATCCCGGCCTTCATGGCATCGATGCAAGCCCGGCTGCGCGCGCTCGATGCCGCGATCCGGCCCTTCGTGTTCGGGCACTTCGGCGACGGCAACCTGCACTACAACCTGTCGCGCCCGGCCGGCGCCCCCAAGGACTGGGCGGCCACGCAGGGCGATGCCGTGACCGATGCGGTGCTGGACGAGGTGATGCGTTACGGCGGCAGCATCAGCGCCGAGCATGGCATCGGCCAGCTCAAGCGCCATGCCTTCCTGGCGGTGAAGGATCCGCTGGAATTGCGCCTGATGCGCGAGATCAAGTCGGTGTTCGATCCCGCCGGGATCATGAACCCCGGCAAGCTGCTCTGACCGCTGCCGCACCAAAGCAAAACGCGCCGCAATGCGGCGCGTTTTTTTTCCGGTCAGGCGTGCCGGCTCAGATGCCGCGCGATTGCTGCGAGGCCAGCACCGCGTGGGCGCTGCCCGGACCCTGCGTCAGGTTCGGCGAGGACGGGAAGCCGCGCTGCGGCGAGGACGGCGAATGCTCGAGCCAGTCCTTGACCCGGTTGGCATCGGCAAAGCGCGACAGCTTGCCGGCCGAATCCAGGAACACCATCACCACGTTGCGCCCATGCACACGGGCCTGCATCACCAGGCACTGGCCAGCCTCGGAGATAAAGCCGGTCTTCTGCAGGCCGATCTCCCAGTTGCCGCCGCGCACCAGGCGGTTGGTGCTGACGTAATGCTGGGTGCGGCCCAACACGTTGACTTCGTGCTCGGTCTGGGTCGAGTACTCGCGGATGGTCGGGTTGCGGTACGCGGCATTGACCATCCGCACCAGGTCGGTCGCGCTCGACACGTTGCTGCTCGACAGGCCGCTGGAATCGACGAAATGGCTGTCGTTCATGCCGAGCTCGCGCGCCTTGCGGTTCATGGCCTGCACAAAGGCCGGCAGGCCGCCCGGGTAATGGCGGCCCAGCGCCGAAGCAGCGCGGTTCTCGGACGACATCAGCGCCAGCAGCAGCAGTTCCTGGCGCGTCAGCTGCGTGCCGAAGCGCAGGCGCGAGCTGCTGTGCTTCTCGGTGTCGCGGTCTTCCTCGGTGATGGTCAGCACCTCGTCCATCGGCAGGCGCGAGTCCATCACCACCAGCGCGGTCATCAGCTTGGTGATCGATGCAATCGGCAGCACCGCGCCGGCATTCTTCTGGAACAGCACCTCGTTGGAGTTCTGGTCCATCACCAGGGCCACGCTGGAGCGCAGAGCCAGGGCGTCGTCGGTGTCGCGCAGGCCCATGGCTTCGCCCAGCGAGGGCTTGGACGGCGTAAACGCCGCCCGCACGGGGGCAGCGCGCTGCGCCACCACGACGTGGCGCTTGCCCTTCTTCAGCACCACCACCTTGCGCGCCGATCGTGCTTCGCTCTTGGCAACCTTGGCGTTTCGCGAGCTTTTGGCAACTGGCTTGGCCGCAGTCTTTTTCTCGGCTTTAGCGGATTGAGCCTGCTTTTTGGTTGTTTTTTGCGTGGATGCGGCCTTGGTGGCCGCTTCGGCCACGGGCACCGCGACCATCGACACCGACACCAGTACCGCGGCGGCGACGGCGGACAAGGGTGTGGAGCCGAAGAATCTGGAGAAAATGGAATCAGACCGGAACATGATTCGTTCAGCGCATAGGAATGGCGCTAGTGTAGGAAATAAAGAAATTGTTAGCAAGATTAAAGACTTACAGACGCTCCTTAAAGTTCGATTCACATACATTTCCACATTACGAAAAAAGTTCGCGATGCATCACGTCTGTAATCGAACACCGGCAGGCTTGACCCAAGCGCAGTCCGGTTCACCCTTGCTACCCCTTCGCAGCGACGAAGCCAATACGCACAGCCGTGGCTGGTTATCGGCCTCCATCGTTACATGTTGAAACAAATTTCACTATGAGAGAAAACGCGCAAACCCGCTGACTGGCTCCCGTTCCGTGGTGAGGCGGTTTGCGATGGCCTCCGGATCGGCAAAACCCAGCGACATGCCGCACACCACCATTTCTTCCGGTGGCAGCCGCAGGTGGCTGGCGATGATCTTGTGGAACTGCGTGAACGCCGCCTGCGGGCAGGTATCGAGCCCGCGCGCCCGGGCGGCGACCATGATGCTTTGCAGGAACATGCCGTAGTCGAGCCAGCTGCCCTGCTCCATGATGCGGTCGATGGTGAAGATGAGGCCCACCGGCGCATCGAAGAAACGGAAATTGCGCGCATGCTGTTCGTGCATGCGCGCCTTGTCTTCGCGGCTGATCTCGAGCAGCCCGTACAGGTCCCAGCCCACCTTGCGCCGCCGCGACAGATACGGATCGGCCCATTCGCGCGGATAGTACGGGTACTCCTCGCGGTACTTGCTGTCGCGCTCGGGATCTTCATAGGCGGCCAGCACGTCGGCGCACAGCTTCGCCTTGGCCTCGCCCGACAGCACATAGACGCGCCACGGCTGCGTATTGGTACCGGACGGCGCGCGGCTGGCGACCGCCAGGATCTCTTCCACGGTGCTGCGCGGCACGTGCGTATCGAGAAAGGCCCGCACCGAACGCCGCGTCAGGATCGCACGATCCACGCAGTCCACGGCATCCTGCGAGCCGAGTTGCTTCTCGTGGGACATCTTGTTCATCTCCTGTTGCCCCGTCCTATTCCCGTGCGCCCGTCACCGCGCCCGCCGCCGCCAACGGCAGCAGCGCTTCGCGCAACGCGCCCGGCAACGGTACCGGCCGGCGCGTAGCGCGATCGACATAGACGTGGATGAAATGTCCTTGCGCGGCAGCGACCTCGTTGTCGCCGCTGAACAGGCCGACCTCATAGCGCACGCTCGACGTGCCCAGCCTGGCTACGCGTAAACCCGCTATCACGGTCTCGGGAAAGCTGAGCGACGAGAAGTAGTTGCACTGCGTCTCGATCACCAGCCCGATGGTCTCGCCCGACGTGACATCGAGCACGCCCTGCCGGATCAGGTAGGTATTCACCACGGTGTCAAAATAACTGTAGTAGACAACGTTGTTAACGTGGCCATAGACATCGTTGTCCATCCAACGCGTAGTGATCGGTTGGAAATACGGATAGGCACTGCGGGATTCGGCTTGGGGTTTCATGGGGCGAGAAGGAGACAGGGCGCGAGACGGTACGAAATGTGAATATTCTGAACCAGCGGCCTACGCGATACGAACGCGCTGTCGCTAGCGACGGATGACAAGCGCGACACCCAGCGCGGCCAGCACCATGCCGGCGGCCGCCAGCGGCGGGAAGCGCTCGCCGAACAGCAGCCAGGCCATCACCGCCGTCGTGGGCGGGGTCAGGTACATCAGGCTGGACACCTTGGTGGCCGCACCCTGGCGGATCAGCAGGAACAGCAGCGAGATCGCGCCGATCGACAACGCCACCACCGACCACGCCAGCGCGCCGAGCATCGCGGCAGTCCACTGCACCTCCCGCGTCTCGAACAGGAACATGAACGGCACGCAGGCAAGCGCCGCCGCGGCGAACTGGATCACCGAACCCATGCGCAGGTCGAACACCGGACAGAAATGCCGCTGGTAGACCGTGCCCACGGTGATGCTGAACAAGGCCCCGGCGGCCAGCGCGAGGCTGGCCGGCGTCAAGCCGCTGGCACCGAGCTTGTTCGCCACCACCAGCGCCACGCCGGCAATGCCCAACAGCAGGCCCAGCCACTGGCGTGCTCCGATGCGCTCGCCCATGCGCGTGGCAATCAGCGCGGTCAGGATCGGCTGCATGCCGACGATCAGCGCCGATACGCCTGCCGGCATGCCGAGCTTGATCGCGGCCCATACGCCGCCGAGGTACCCCGCCTGCAGCAGCAGGCCGGCCACGGCGATATGCCCGACCGAGCGCCAGTCGGTTGCCGTCGACCCCGTCACGCGCGGCAGCGGCACGCGCGCCAGCAATACGAACGGCACCATCAGTACCAGCACGCCGGCAAAGCGCAGGAACAGGAAGGTCATCGGCTCCGCATACGGCATGCCGTATTTGGCGACAATAAAGCCGGTGCTCCAGATCAGCACGAACAGCCACGGCATCGATGCGACCCATAGGGTGGCGCGCGGGCGGGCCGCGCCGCCGCGGCCTGACTCGATCAGCTCGCTCATGATGCAAGTTGCGCGGCAAGCTGCGCGTACCGGGCGTGATATTGCGCGGCGAGCCGCACGGTCTGCGCATGGACCGCAACGGTGTCCTCGATCTGGTTGCCATAGCCGCCCGCCATGGTCACCGCCACCGGCAGGCGGCGTGCTTGCGCGGCGTCGAACACGAGGCGGTCGCGTCGTGCCAGGCCAGCCATGGTCAGTTTCAACCGCCCGAGCCGGTCACCCTCGTGCGGGTCCGCGCCGGCCAGGTAAATCAGCAGGTCCGGCTCAAAGCGGCGGAACAGCGTGTCCAGCGCGGCCTGCAGCGCCTGCGCGTAAGCCTCGTCGTCGCAGCCATCCGGCAGGCCGACGTCGAGGTCGCTCGCTTCCTTGCGGAACGGGTAGTTCTTCTCGCCATGCAGAGACAGCGTGAATACCGATGGGTCGCCGTGCAGGATCGATGCGGTGCCGTTGCCCTGATGCACGTCCAGGTCGATCACCGCCACGCGGCGCACGGCGCCGTCGCGCTGCAGCACGCGCGCGGCGATCGCGGCATCGTTGAAGACGCAGAAGCCGCCGCCCTTGTCGGCGTACGCGTGGTGCGTGCCGCCCGCCAGATTCACGGCTATGCCTTCACGCAGCGCGCCGCGGCAGGCCTCGATGGTGGCGCCTGCCGAGCGGCGCGAGCGCTCCACCATCGCTTCGGACCAGGGAAAGCCGATCTCGCGCTGGCGCGCGGCGTCGAGGGTGCCAGCCGAGGCGGCCGCCACGTATTCCGCCGTGTGTGCCAGCAGCAGCGCATCGTCGCCGGCGCGCGGCGCCTCGGACAGGCGCAGCCCCGGCACCTGGGCCGACACCGCGTCGCGCAGCATGCTGTACTTGCGCATCGGGAAGCGATGTCCGGGCGGCAACGGCAGCACGAAGTGGTCGGCGTAGAAAGCGAGCATGGAAAGAGGCCTGGGCGATTCTGTTCACATCTTGTTGGGGTTCCGGCCTCGGCCGGCCGTGCCGGCGCGGGCAGCCTGGCATGGTAGCACCCCTGTCCGGGCATTGCCGGCGGGACTGGGAATGGCTAGGGCGTCACTTGCAGCAAGCCCGGCCTGCGGGATTTTGTGCGTCGCACAAAATATCCTTGACATTGGTTTGGCCGCCCCTAAAATACGGCTTGTTGCGGCGCACAAACGGATTGGCGCCCTGACCCACCCACACGCCTGGGCTGGCCGAAACGGGCGAAACACCGTCACGGTCCTGACATCTAGGCGGCTTAATTTGCTTGACCTTGAAGTTCACCACTGGAGACCAGCAATGATCCTCACCCCGGAACAAGTCGCAGCAGCACAAAAGGCTAACCTCGAAACGCTGTTCGGCCTGACCACCAAGGCGTTTGAAGGCGTCGAAAAGCTTGTCGAACTGAACCTGCAGGTCGTCAAGACCACCTTCGCCGAAAACGTGGAAAACGCCAAGAAGGCGCTGTCGGCCAAGGATGCGCAGGAACTGCTGGCCCTCCAGGCCGCAGCCGTGCAGCCGGTCGCCGAAAAGACCCTGGCCTACACCCGTCACCTGTACGAGATCGCTTCGGAAACCCAGAGCGAATTCGCCAAGGTGGCCGAGGCCCAGCTGGCCGAAGGCTCGAAGAACGTTCAGGCCCTGGTCGAGAACTTCGCCAAGAACGCCCCGGCCGGTTCGGAATCGACCGTGGCCATCGTGAAGTCGGCAATCTCCGCTGCCAACAACGCCTACGAGTCGGTGCAGAAGGCGACCAAGCAAGCGGTCGAAATCGCTGAAACCAACTTCCAGGCCGCTGCTTCGGCTGCGACCAAGGCTGCCCAGCAAGCCAGCGCCACGGCCCGCACGGCCACGGCGAAGAAGGCCACTGCTGCCTGATAGCCAGTGTTGAAGATGGACCGGCTGCGGCCGGTCCGTTGGCAAAGCCCATCGCCATGCGATGCAGTGGGCTTTGCCAACGATAAAGGAAGTGCCCTGACCGACCGGCCCGGCGCTGCCTTGTCTGCCGATGTCTCCTCGGTACCGCGGTCTCCTTGTCCAAAGGTATCGTTAAACCCGACCCCTACAGGTCGGGTTTTTTTTGGCCCTCTCTCTCCCGGCCAGCCTTCTCGCTGCACTCCCCGCTTTCGCTGCAAGCCACTGGATATTGACGCTGGTAACTTAAGGCGGTTAATTGCGAAATCGCGCAAAACAAAGCCCGCAACAAGGCGGGCTTTGTCATCGCAGCGGGCAGCGCCTCAACGCTTGCGCGGCGGCGGCACGTCGGTACACGTGCCTTCGTAGATCTCGGCCGCCATGCCGATCGACTCGCCCAGCGTCGGGTGCGGATGGATGGTCTTGCCGATATCCACCGCGTCGGCGCCCATCTCGATCGCCAGGCACACTTCGCTGATCAGGTCGCCGGCATGCGTGCCGACGATGCCGCCGCCGATCACGCGATGCGTTTCCTCGTCGAAGATCAGCTTGGTGAAACCCTCGTCGCGGCCGTTGGCGATGGCGCGGCCCGAAGCGGCCCACGGGAACACGCCCTTGCTGTACTTGATGCCCTGCGCCTTGCACTCGTCCTCGGTCAGGCCGGCCCAGGCAACTTCCGGATCGGTGAAGGCCACCGAGGGGATCTGCTTGACATCGAAGTAGGCCTTTTCGCCATGGGCGGCTTCCGCGGCCACGTGGGCCTCGTGCACTGCCTTGTGCGCCAGCATCGGCTGGCCGACGATATCGCCGATCGCGTAGATGTGCGGCACGTTGGTGCGCATCTGCTTGTCGACGTCGATAAAGCCGCGTTCGGTCACGGCAACGCCGGCCTTCTCGGCGCTGATGCGCTTGCCGTTGGGCGAGCGGCCCACCGACACCAGCACCAGGTCATAGCGCTGCGCCTCGGCCGGCGCCTGCTCGCCCTCGAACCTGACGTAGATGCCGTCCGGCTTGGCTTCCACCGCTACCGTCTTGGTGTTGAGCATCACCTTGCCGAAGCGGTCCTTGTTCTTCTTTTCCCAGACCTTGACCAGGTCGCGGTCGGCGCCGTTCATCAGGCCCGGCAGCATTTCGACGACATCGATATCGGCACCCAGCGTGCTGTACACCGTCGCCATTTCCAGGCCGATGATGCCGCCGCCGATGACCAGCATCTTGTTGGGCACTTCGGGCAGTTCCAGCGCGCCGGTCGAGTCGACGATGCGCGGGTCTTCCGGGATGAAGGGCAGCTTCACCGCCTGGCTGCCGGCGGCGATGATGGCCTTGTCGAAGCGGATCACGGTCTTCTTGCCGGTGGTCTGCTTGCCTTCGCCTTCGGTCAGCTCCACTTCCAGGTGATGCGGGTCGAGGAAATTGCCGACGCCGCGCACCACCTGCACCTTGCGCGCCTTGGCCATGCCGGCCAGGCCGCCGGTCAGCTTGCCGACCACCTGGTCCTTGTAGTGGCGCAGGCCGTCCAGGTCGATCTTGGCTTCGCCGAACAGGATGCCGTGCGCGGCCAGCGCCTTGGCTTCGTCGATCACCGCGGCGTTGTGCAGCAGCGCCTTGGACGGGATGCAGCCGACGTTCAGGCAGACCCCGCCGAGCGTGCCGTAACGCTCCACCAGCACGGTATTCATGCCCAGGTCGGCGGCGCGGAAGGCAGCCGAATAGCCGCCGGGACCGGCGCCCAGCACCAGCACCTCGCACTGGATATCGGCACCGCCCGCGTGGCTGGCGGCGGCGGGAGCCGGCGCCGCAGCGGGGGCCGGCGCGGCGGCCTGCGCGGGCGCCGGGGCCGGTGCGGGGGCAGGCGCGGCGGCTGCGCCGGCCTGGGCCTCGATGGTGCAGATCACCGCGCCCTGGCCCACCTTGTCGCCGACCTTGACCTTGACCTCGACCACCTTGCCGGCGGCCGACGACGGCACGTCCATGCTGGCCTTGTCGGATTCCAGCACGATCAGGGACTGCTCCACCTCGACCGTGTCGCCGGCCTTGACCAGCACCTCGATCACTTCCACCGCGTCGAAATCGCCGATATCCGGGACCTTGACTTCGATCACACTCATGTTTGCTCCTCTATGCGCGCCCGCCTCTCGGCTTCAGGGCGCGCCGTCGTTGTTGGTTGCTGCGTTGCCGCTCGCCGGATTGCCGCCCGCGCCGTCGTCCGCGCCATCGTCCTGGTCCGGGGTCGCCGTGGCATCCTGCTCGTGCAGCCGCACGGTATGCACCTCGATCGGTCCGGACGAGCTCTTGTCGAACTCCACGCCGGCATCGACGCCGATGCGCGCGATCTCGCCCGCGCCGAGGTCCGGCCGGTCATAGACCGCGTGCATCGCGCCCAGCGCGTAGTTGCGGCCCGAGCCGATGCCCCAGAAGCGGTCGAACGAAAACACCTCGCGATACGAGTAGACGCCGAAGATGCCCGCCGGATTGGCGAGCAGGCATACGATCTGCGACGACTCGTAAGGGTCGTCATCGTCTTCCTTGGTATTGACGAAGTAGTCCGACTTCAGCTTCTCGTGCACCTTCAGGAAGGTGCGGAACACGTCGTCGCGCGAGCCCAGCCGGCACTCGTCGCCCAGCCCAGCCAGCAGCGTGCGCATGACCGGGAAGTGCGCCGTGGTCCCGGCCAGCGCGATAAAGCCGTCGCCCACCGGAAACACTTTCTGGTTGCGCTCGTACGCGCGCGACAGGCGCGTATCGCCGAAGGTCACGAGCGCGTCGGCCGCGATCGCCACCTCGGCGCCCTTCCTGACGACAACACAGGTAGTCATGGCTTGCTCCCGGTTGCGCGTGGCGCGCCGCGCGGGCCGGGCCTTTGCCCCGCCCGCGCGGCGCCACCCCGCTTAGAGCAGGATGCGGCGGAAGTCCGCCAGCAATTGCGCGAAGTACGTGTTGAAGCGCGCGGCCTCGGCACCGTCGATGACGCGGTGGTCCCACGACAGCGACAGCGGCAGCGTCAGGCGCGGCGCGAATTGCTTGCCGTCCCACACCGGCTTCATGTACGACTTGCACACGCCCATGATGGCCACTTCGGGCGCATTGATGATCGGCGTGAAGTACGTGCCGCCGATGCCGCCCAGCGACGAGATCGAGAAGCAGCCGCCCTGCATCTGGTCGGGCTTGAGCTTGCCGTCGCGCGCCAGCTTGGCCAGCTCGCTCATTTCCTGGCTGATCTCGAGCACGCCCTTCTTGTCGGCGTCCTTGATCACCGGCACGACCAGGCCGTTCGGGGTGTCGGCGGCGAAGCCGATGTTGAAGTATTTCTTCAGCACCAGATTGTCGCCGTCGAGCGAGGCATTGAAGTTCGGGAACTTCTTCAGGGCCGCGACCGTGGCCTTGATCATGAACGCCAGCATGGTCACCTTGATGCCGGCCTTCTCGTTCTCCTTGTTCAGCTGCACGCGGAAGGCCTCGAGCTCGGTGATGTCCGCTTCGTCATGGTTGGTGACGTGCGGGATCATGACCCAGTTGCGGTGCAGGTTGGCACCCGAGATCTTCTTGATGCGCGACAGGGCCTTGCTTTCGACCTCGCCGAAGCGGGTGAAATCGACCTTCGGCCACGGCAGCAGGCCCAGCTCGCCACCACCGGCGCCGGCAGCGGCAGCCTGGGCCGGCGCGGCGGCCTGGCCGGTCATCACGCCCTTGACGTAGTTCTGCACGTCTTCCTGGGTGATGCGGCCCTTGGGACCGGTGCCAGGCACGCGCGAAACATCCACGCCCAGCTCGCGCGCGAACTTGCGCACCGAGGGGCTGGCATGGGCGGCCTTGCCGGTTGCGCCGGCGGCGGCGGCCGGCGCAGCAGCGGGCGCGGCGGCTGGCGCCGGGGCGGCTGCCGCAGCCGGGGCCGGTGCCGGCGCGCTGGCAGCCGGGGCCGGTGCCGCGGCGGCGGCGGCCGGTGCGGCAGCAGCGGCGCTGGCAGCGCCTTCCAGGATCAGCAGCAGCGTGCCTTCCGACACGTTGTCGCCGACCTTGACCTTGACTTCCTTGACCACGCCGCCCTGCGGCGAGGGCACGTCCATGGTGGCCTTGTCCGATTCCAGCGTCACCACCGCGTCTTCCGCGCTGATGGTGTCGCCCGGCTTGACGTGGACTTCGATCACGGGCACGGCGTCGTAGTCGCCGATATCGGGCACCTTGACTTCGATGGTGCCGCCGGCGCCGGCCGGTGCCGCGGCGGGAGCCGGCGCGGGAGCGGGGGCCGGAGCCGCTGCGGCAGGTGCCGGAGCGGGGGCGGGAGCGGGCGCAGCCGCCGGTGCGGGGGCGGCAGCGGCCTGGCCGGCCGGTTCCAGCATCACCAGCAGCGAGCCTTCGGCCACGTTGTCGCCCACCTTGATCTTGACGTCCTTGACCACGCCGGCCTGCGGCGAGGGCACGTCCATGGTGGCCTTGTCGGACTCCAGCGTCACCAGCGCGTCTTCCGCGTTGATGCTGTCGCCGGGTTTCACATGCACTTCAATGACGGGAACGGCGTCATAGTCGCCGATATCCGGCACCTTGATTTCAATCGCTTGACTCATTCAGTGTCTCCTGGGCAGGCCGGCACGCGCGACGTCCGCAAGCGGCGAGATTACCTTCGCCGCCCGCTTCTGTCACGCCGCCGTGCCGCAAGGCGCCATCGGGACCATGCCCGGGGCGCCCGCGGCACGGCGCTGCCGTACTGCGGGGGTGGGTGCAGGCTGCCGGATCAGACCGACATCGGGTTGGGCTTGTTCGGGTCGAGGTTGTACTTCTTGATGGCCTCGGCGACCTTGTCGCGACCGATCGCGCCCTCGTCGGCCAGCGCCTTGAGCGCGGCCAGCGTGACCCAGTAGCGGTCCACTTCGAAGAAGTGGCGCAGCTTCTCGCGCGTGTCCGAGCGGCCGAAGCCGTCGGTGCCCAGCACCACGTAGCGGCGCGGCACGAACGGACGGATCTGCTCGGCGAAGGTGCGCACGTAGTCGGTCGAGGCGATCACCGGGCCGCGCGCCGACTTCAGCTTCTGCGTGACAAAGGCTTCGCGCTGGGTCTCGGTCGGGTGCAGCAGGTTGAAGCGCTCGGCGGCCTGGCCGTCGCGCGCCAGCTCGGTGAAGCTCGGGCAGCCCCACAGGTCGGACTCGACGCCCCAGTCCTTCTTCAGCAGCTCGGCGGCGGCGATCACCTCGCGGAAGATCGTGCCCGAGCCCAGCAGCTGCACGCGCGGCGCGTTGCTGTTCTCGACGCCCTTGCGGAACTGGTACATGCCCTTGACGATGTCCTGCTCTACGCCAGCCGGCATTTCCGGATGCTCGTAGTTCTCGTTCATCACCGTCAGGTAGTAGTAGACGTCTTCCTGCTCGGCGTACATGCGGCGCAGGCCGTCCTGCATGATCACCGCCAGCTCGTACTGGAAGGTCGGGTCGTACGAGATGCAGTTGGGGATGACCGCGTGGAACACGTGCGAATGGCCGTCTTCATGCTGCAGGCCTTCGCCGTTCAGCGTGGTGCGGCCGGCGGTGCCGCCCAGCAGGAAGCCGCGCGAGCGCATGTCGGCGGCGGCCCAGCACAGGTCGCCGATACGCTGGATGCCGAACATCGAGTAGTAGATGTAGAACGGGATCATCTGCACGCCGTGGGTCGAGTACGACGTGGCGGCGGCGATCCAGTCGCACATGGCGCCGGCTTCGTTGATGCCTTCCTGCAGCACCTGGCCAGTCTGCGATTCCTTGTAGAACATCAGCTGGTCATGGTCTTCCGGCACGTACTTCTGGCCTTCCTGGTTCCAGATGCCGACCTGGCGGAACAGGCCTTCCATGCCGAAGGTGCGCGACTCGTCCGGAACGATGGGCACCACGTGCTTGCCGATCTGCTTGTCCTTGAGCAGCGTGTTCAGGATCCGCACGAAGGCCATGGTGGTGGACACTTCGCGGCCTTCGCCGGTGGCCTTGAGCAGGGCTTCGAACGCCTTCAGCTCGGGCACCTGCAGCGCTTCGGCCTTCTGCCGGCGCGCGGGCAGATAGCCGCCCAGGTTCATGCGCGCCTGGCGCATGTATTCCAGTTCCTTCGAGCCTTCCTCGAAGGTGATGTACGGTACTTCTTCCAGCTTGTCGTCGGCGACCGGGAGGTTGAACTGGTCGCGGAACTTGCGGATCGCGTCGACCGGCATCTTCTTCTGCTGGTGCGCGACGTTCATGGCCTGGCCGGCGTCGCCCATGCCATAGCCCTTGATGGTCTTGGCCAGGATCAGCGTGGGCTGGCCCTTGTGCTCGCTGGCGGCCTTGTAGGCGGCGTAGATCTTGTGCGGGTCGTGGCCGCCGCGGTTCAGGCGCCAGATGTCCTCGTCGGACCAGTCGGCGACCATCGCCTTCAGCTCAGGCGTGTTGAAGAAGTGCTCGCGCACGTAGGCGCCGTCCTTGGCCTTCATGGTCTGGTACTCGCCGTCCACGCATTCCATCATGCGCTTCATCAGCAGGCCCTTGGTGTCGCGCGCCAGCAGCGCGTCCCACTTGCTGCCCCACACCACCTTGATCACGTTCCAGCCGGCGCCGCGGAACTCGGACTCCAGTTCCTGGATGATCTTGCCGTTGCCGCGCACCGGGCCGTCCAGGCGCTGCAGGTTGCAGTTGATGACGAAGACCAGGTTGTCGAGCTTCTCGCGGCCGGCCATGCCGATCGCGCCCAGCGATTCCGGCTCGTCGGTCTCGCCGTCGCCCAGGAAGGCCCAGACCTTGCGGTCGCCGGCCTTGGCCAGGCCGCGGCTGTCCAGGTACTTCATGAAGCGGGCCTGGTAGATGGCCATGATCGGGCCCAGGCCCATCGACACCGTCGGGAACTGCCAGAAGTCCGGCATCAGCCACGGGTGCGGGTACGACGAGATGCCCTTGCCGTCGACTTCCTGGCGGAAGTTGTCGAGCTGGTCCTGGCTCAGGCGGCCCAGCAGGAAGGCGCGCGAGTACACGCCCGGTGCCGAGTGGCCCTGCACGAAGACCAGGTCGCCGCCGCTCTGCTCCGACGGGGCGCGCCAGAAATGGTTGTAGCCGACGTCGTACAGCGTGGCCGCCGAGGCAAACGACGAGATATGGCCGCCGACATTGGTGTGCTTGTTGGCGCGCAGCACCATCGCCATGGCGTTCCAGCGGGTGTACGAGCGGATCCGGTGCTCGATGTCCTGGTCGCCGGGGATGCGGGCCTGCTGCTCGACCGGGATGGTGTTGATGTACTGGGTCTCGGCGTGGAACGGCTGGGTCACGCCGTTCACGCGGGCGTATTCGATCTGCTTGTCGATCAGGAAGGCGGCGCGCGCCGGGCCTTCCGCGGCCAGCACGCCCTGCAGGGCGTCGAGCCATTCATGGGTTTCCTGGGGATCGGCGTCGTTGGCGCTCGAGGCGCCGAGGATCTGCTCTGGTACGGCGGACATGACTGTCTCCTGGGTGAATTCTTGGCTTCCGCGTCCGCGCTGGCAGCGCCGGACACGACTCAACGTATGACTCGCACCGACTTGCGGAGGATCGGCGCCATTGCCGCCTTGCATCGGGGCCGCCGCCGGGAAACCTGTTCCGGTTTCTCCGCGCGGCAGGCGCATGGCTACCGCCCGCATTCTTGGGTCGGACCGATTCTATGGAAGCCCAATGTCGAGCACAAGGGAAATTTTCAAATTGCGATATCGTTTTTTATAATGTGGAATTATGCGGCAGCGCACCAAGAATCACTGCCGAAGCCGCATGCCCCGTGCCTTCACCCTGCCAGCGCCGGCACGCGGCGCCGGGATTTCATTGGCGCTTTCCCCAAGCGACGCACCGCAATAATCTCGGTACACTGGTCGGTCAGCCGTCAATCCCTCCCATGCCGTTTTTCAACCGCCTCGACCGTCTTTTCCGCAGCCTGCGTGCCGCCATGCTTCCCTCCGATGCGTCGGGTACAGCCAAGGCCG
This sequence comes from Cupriavidus alkaliphilus, assembly GCF_900094595.1. Taxonomy (GTDB): domain Bacteria; phylum Pseudomonadota; class Gammaproteobacteria; order Burkholderiales; family Burkholderiaceae; genus Cupriavidus; species Cupriavidus alkaliphilus. Next base: position 50,634 of record NZ_FMAD01000007.1, read on the forward strand.
CCGGCGGCGAGTCCGCGCATGTCCCGCATGCGCCTTCCCCGGCGGCCGGCCTGGGGCCGATCGAAGCGCTGGGACCGGACGATGGCGTCCCGGTGGCGCCGCCGCGCGGCCTGTGGTGGCTGCGCTGGCGCAACCTGGTCGCCACCAGCTGGTTCATGTTCATCCCGCTGGTTGCCATTGTGCTCTTCACCGTGGCGATGGGCGTGATCCTGTGGTCGCTGCACGAGACCGAACGCCAGCAGCAGCGCGACGCGCTGTACCGCGACGCGGCCTGGGCGCAGCAGCGCGTGCGCCTGTCGCTGCTGAGCAACCAGGACCAGCTGGCCTCGCTCGCGCGCGACATCGCCGCCGCGCAGCTTGAGCAAGGCGCCTACCGCACCGCGGCGCAGGAAATCCTGCGCGAGAATCCCGAGATCGTCTTCATCAACTGGCTCGACGCCACCAAGCGCGGCCGCTGGTCGCTGCCGTCGACCTCCGAGTTCGCCAGCCGCCTGCGCGAGAACCAGGACCAGCCGCTCGAGCCCGAAGTGCTCGACACCTTCGACGCCGCGCGCGAGACCCAGCGCGTGGTCTACTCGCGCCCGCTGGTCAATGAGCGCGGCGACAGCTTCATGCTGATGGAAGTGCCGATCGTGCGCGACAACGAGTTCCTCGGCACGCTGGGCGCGCTGTACTCGATCAACGGCATCCTGACCCACCTGCTGCCGCCCGAGCTGACCGAGCGCTACCGCTTCTCGCTGATCGACAAGAACAACCAGACCCGCGCCAGCACCTCGCTGCGGCCGGTGCCGGGCAACGCGCTGTCGTACGAAGTGCTGCTCGACCCGCCGGGCCATTCGCTGTCGCTGCGCGCCGATGCCTACCCGCCGGCATCGAACCTGCCCAACAACATGCTGCTGTGGCTGGTGGTGGGGCTGTCCTGCTTCCTGCTGTGGAGCCTGTGGAGCATGTGGCGGCACACCAGCCGCCGCTCCGAGGCGCAGCGCGCGCTGCTGGCCGAGACCTCGTTCCGGCGCGCAATGGAAAACTCCATGCTGATCGGCCTGCGCGCGCTCGACCTGAACGGCCGCATCACCTACGTCAACCCGGCCTTCTGCCGCATGACCGGGTGGCAGGAAAACGACCTGGTCGGGCGCCTGCCGCCCTTCCCCTACTGGCCGCCCAACGACCAGCAGGAGATGCAGAAGCAGATCGACCTGACGCTGCAGGGCAAGTCGCCCGCCGGCGGCTACGAGATGCGCGTGATGCGCCGCGACGGCAGCAGCTTCTATGCCCGCATGTATGTGTCGCCGCTGGTCGACAGCCGCGGCCGCCATACCGGCTGGATGAGCTCGATGACGGACATCACCGAGCCCAAGCGCGCGCGCGAGGAACTGGCCGCCGCGCACGACCGCTTCACCACCGTGCTGGAAAGCCTGGACGCCGCGGTGTCGGTGCTGGCCACCGACAAGGCCGAGCTGCTGTTCGCCAACCGCTACTACCGCCAGCTGTTCGGCTGGGAGGCCGAGGGCCACGTCAAGCTGGCCGGCGACGAACTCGACAAGGACCAGGTCTCCAGCGACAACACCGACTATGTCGATGCCTATGCTGGCCTGCCGGCATCGGAGCTGATGCCGTACGCGTCGGATGCGCGCGAGGTGTTCGTGCCCGACATGCAGAAATGGTTCGAAGTGCGCCGCCGCTATATCCAGTGGGTCGACGGCCACCTGGCGCAGATGCAGATCGCCACCGACATCACCGTGCGCAAGGCCGCCGAGGAAATGGCGCGCCAGCATGAAGAGCGCCTGCAGTTCACCAGCCGCCTGACCACCATGGGCGAAATGGCGTCGTCGCTGGCGCACGAGCTGAACCAGCCGCTGGCCGCGATCAACAACTACTGCATGGGCGCGGTGGCGCGGCTGCATTCGGGGCGCAGCACGCCCGAGGACCTGATCCCGGTGCTCGAGAAGACCTCGGCGCAGGCGGTGCGGGCCGGCACCATCATCAGCCGCATCCGCGGCTTCGTGAAGCGCAGCCAGCCGCAGCGGCGCGAGGCCGCGCTGCACGACATCGTCGCCGACGCGGTAGGCCTGGCCGACCTGGAGGCCACCCGCCGCCGCGTCACCATCCTGACCCGGCTGCCGGCGCCGCCGATGACGGTCTATGTCGATCCGGTGCTGATCGAACAGGTCCTGGTGAACCTGCTCAAGAACGCGGTCGAGGCCATGGCCGGGCTGCCGGCGATGCGCGCCGGCGGCGTGGTTCGGCTGCACGCGCGGGTCGAGGCCGGCGAGATCGGCGACAACGTCCATATCGACGTGATCGACCAGGGCCCGGGTGTCGACGAGGCCACCAAGGAGCGGCTGTTCGAGCCCTTCTTCAGCACCAAGTCCGACGGCATGGGCATGGGGCTGAACATCTGCCGCTCGATCATCGAGTCGCACCAGGGCCGGCTGTGGGTCGAGAACAATGTCGACGGCATCGGTTGTACATTCAAGATCATGCTGCCGCTGCAGGCGGCGCCGGCCGAAACCGTGGCCGAATAAGCAGAGCCCGCGCGCGCGGGCCACGCGCACCCTTGCGCATCATCGGATGCCTGGCGCCGGCCGCGCCGCTTCCCCTCCGACGTGGGGGGCCTGTCTCGCCACAGAGGGCTGCTGCCGGTTACACTTCGCAGCAATGAATTGTTGTCCCGAGGAGACTACATGACCGCAACGCCAAACCCCACGCCCCACCGCGGCGAGACCGTGTTCATCGTCGACGACGATGAAGCCATGCGCGACTCGCTGACCTGGCTGCTGGAGGGCAATGGCTATCAGGTGCGCAGCTTCACCAGCGCCGAGCAGTTCCTCGCCGCCTACGACGCCAGCCAGGTGTCCTGCCTGATCCTGGACGTGCGCATGCCCGGCATGAGCGGGCCGGAACTGCAGGAGCGCATGCTGGCCGAGCAGATCGACATCCCGATCGTCTTCATCACCGGCCACGGCGACGTGCCGATGGCGGTGTCGACGATGAAGCGCGGCGCGATCGACTTTATCGAAAAGCCCTTCGACGAGTCCGAGCTGCGCGCGCTGGTCGAGCGCATGCTGCAGAAGGCCCGTGCCGACCACTCCACCGCACGCGAGCAGCGCGCCGCCAAGGACCTGCTGGGCAAGCTGACCACGCGCGAGCAGCAGGTGCTGGAGCGCATCGTGGCCGGGCGCCTGAACAAGCAGATCGCCGACGACCTGGGCATTTCCATCAAGACCGTGGAGGCGCACCGCGCCAACATCATGGAAAAGCTCAACGTCAACACCGTCGCCGACCTGCTGCGCCTCGCGCTGTCGCGCAACAGCTGATCGGCCGGCGCCCGCCCTCGCCTGGTGCGGCCCAGGGCCGCACCGGTGCCCCCTGCGCCCATCCCCGCGTCCTGCCGCACACCGTTCAGCGCCCGAGGTAATCCTCGTCGCGGAAGGTGACCACCCACTGTGGCCGATAGACCACAAACACAGCCACCAGCATGCCGGTGAGGAAGGCCTCGCCAAAGGCCAGGATCACGGCACCGAGCAGGGCGTCGGCAATGCTCAGCGGCTGTCCCGGCATGGTCAGGTAGCGCCAGGCCGCCTGCGCCGCCCCCGCCCCCAGCGCGGCCAGCCCGGCGGTGAAATACCCGTGCCCCAGGATGAAGACGAACGGGTGGCGCGGCAGCAGGCGCCGCATCGCCGCCTGCAGGCCCGCCGAAAGCAGCGCCGGCAGCAGCGCCAGCCAGACATAGCGGACCCACAGCGCGGCCCAGTCGAACTGGCTCCAGCCGTGGCCGGCCAGGTACTCGAGTCCCAGCAGCGAGACCACGTCCGCGGCGAACAGCGACAGCAGCGCCAGCGGCAGCCCGAACAGCGTCACCATCAGCGTGGCGCCGAGCAGCTGGATCACCATGCCGCCTGCCAGCGTCGCGCGCACCGTCCACAGCAGCGCCACCAGCAGCATCGCGCCCAGCCAGGCATTCTGCAGCGCATCGCGGCGCAGCAGCCGCCAGGGGCGGCGCGTCAGCGCCCATAGCAGTCCGCACACGGACAGCAGCACCAGCAGCGGATCGGAAAGCGTCGAGGCAAGCGCGGTAGGCATGCGGCCGATGCTACCAGTGCCGGGGCGGGGTGATCGCTGCCGGCGGTCAAGCTCAGTGCGACAGGCCTCGCGCAACCTTTATAATTCCGCCTTTGGCCCCTGCCGCGCGCCCGCGCGGCCCGGCGCTTCCAACTTCTCGCCATCACCCCGCCTGCCTCCATGCCTGCCCAACTGATCGACGGCAACGCCCTTGCCAAGCAAATCCGCTCCGAAGCCGCCCAGCGCGCCGCCCGCCTGACCGAACGCGGCCACCAGCCCGGCCTGGCCGTGGTCCTGGTCGGCGAAGACCCGGCCAGCCAGGTCTACGTGCGCAACAAGGTCAAGGCCTGCGAGGACAACGGCTTCCATTCGTCGCTGGACCGCTATCCGGCCGACCTGTCCGAGGCCGACCTGCTGGCCCGCATCGACGCACTCAACCGCGATCCGCGCATCCACGGCATCCTGGTGCAGCTGCCGCTGCCCAGGCACATCGACAGCCACAAGGTGCTCGAAGCGATCGCACCGGAAAAAGACGTCGACGGCTTCCACGTGGCCAACGCCGGCGCGCTGATGACGGGCGCCCCGCTGTTCCGCCCGTGCACGCCCTATGGCTGCATGAAGATGCTGGAATCGATCCAGTACCCGCTGCGCGGCGCGCGCGCCGTGGTGGTGGGCGCTTCCAATATCGTCGGCAAGCCGATGGCGATGCTGCTGCTGCAGGCCGGCGCCACCGTCACCATCTGCAACAGCAAGACCCGCGATATCGGCGCCCACACCCGCGACGCCGACGTGGTGGTGGCCGCGGTCGGCAAGCGCAACCTGATCACGGCCGACATGGTCAAGCCCGGCGCGGTGGTGATCGATGTCGGCATGAACCGCGATGACCACGGCAAGCTGTGCGGCGATGTCGACTTCGCCGGCGTGCGCGAAGTCGCCGGCTACATCACGCCGGTGCCGGGCGGCGTCGGGCCGATGACCATCACCATGCTGCTGATCAATACGCTGGAAGCCGCCGAGCGCGCCGCGGGCTGAGCGCGCGCCCTTGCCGCCGGCGCCCGATGCGCCACCCGGGGCACTGGAAAATCCACCGCCCCGGCCCCATCTGCGGGAATATTGCCTGACCAAGACCAGCCAACCGCGCAGCCAACCGAGAACACGCCATGGACCACGCCGCCAACGCTACCAATCCGCTGCTGGACTTTTCCGACCTGCCCCGCTTTGCCGAGATCCGGCCGGAGCACATCAGCCCCGCGCTCGACGTGCTGCTGGAGCGCGCGCAGCAGGCCGTCGCCCGCGCCGAGGATCCCGCCACGCCCGCCGACTGGGCCAACGCCGTGCAGGCGCTGGAAGCCGCCACCGAGCCGCTGGGCCGCGCCTGGGGCGTGGTCAGCCACCTCAGCGCCGTCGCCGATACGCCCGAGCTGCGCCAGGCGCATGCCGAGAACCTGCCGCGCATGACCGAGTTCTGGTCGTCGCTCGGCCAGAGCCTGGCGCTGTATGAAAAATACAAGGCGTTGGCGGCGAGCCCCGAGTTCGCCGGCATGAGCGCGGCGCGCCACCAGTTGATCGAGAACGAGCTGCGCGGCTTCCGCCTGGGCGGTGCCGAACTGCCCGAGGACAAGAAGCCGCGCTTTGCCGAGATCCAGGAGCAGCAGGCCCAGCTGTCCAAGGCCTTCTCCGACCACGTGCTGGACGCGACCAACGCCTACGCGCTGGTGATCGAGGACGAGGCGCGCCTATCCGGCCTGCCCGACGATGCCCGTGAAGCCGCCCGCCACGCCGCGGAAAAGGATGGCAAGGCCGGCTGGAAGTTCACGCTGCACTTCCCCTCCTACTTCCCGGTGCTGCAGTACGCGGACGACCGCGCCCTGCGCCAGACCCTGTACGAGGCCAACGTCACGCGCGCGTCCGAGCTCGGGCCGCAGCACGGCCAGGGCCAGGCCGACTGGGACAACACCGCCAATATGCGCGAGCAGCTGGCGCTGCGCCGCGAAGAGGCGCAGATGCTGGGCTACCAGTGCTATGGCGAAGTCTCGCTGGTGCCGAAGATGGCCGAGTCGCCCGCCGAGGTGCTCAAGTTCCTCGACGAACTGGCGGTCAAGGCGCGCCCCTACGCCGAGCAGGACTGGACCGAGCTGAAGGCCTTCGCCGCGGCGGAACTGGGCCTGCCGGAACTGGCGCCGTGGGACGTGGCCTATGCCTCGGAGAAGCTGCGCCAGCAGCGCTATTCGTTCTCGGAGCACGAGGTCAAGCAGTACTTCCCGGAAGCCAAGGTGCTCGAGGGCCTGTTCGGCGTGGTGCAGAAGCTGTTCTCGGTGCGCATCGAATCCGAGCCGGCGCAGACCTGGCACCCGGACGCGCGCTTCTTCCGCGTCAGCACCGCCGACGGCACGCTGCTGGCCCAGTTCTATATCGACCTGTATGCGCGCGAAGGCAAGCGCGGCGGCGCGTGGATGGACGATGCGCGCGGCCGCAAGGTGCTCGAGCACGGCGGCGTGCAGACCCCGGTGGCCTACCTGACCTGCAATTTCTCGGCGCCGGTCGGCGGCAAGCCCGCCTTGTTTACGCACGATGAGGTCATCACGCTGTTCCACGAGTTCGGCCACGGCCTGCACCACATGCTGACGCAGGTGGGCGAGCTGGGCGTGTCGGGCATCAACGGCGTGGAGTGGGATGCGGTGGAACTGCCGTCGCAGTTCATGGAGAACTTCTGCTGGGAGTACGAAGTGCTGACCGGCATGACGCAGCACGTCGACACCGGCGAGCCGCTGCCGCGCGCGCTGTTCGACCGCATGCTGGCGGCCAAGAACTTCCAGAACGGCATGATGACGCTGCGCCAGATCGTGTTCTCGTCGTTCGACATGCACCTGCACACCGACTTCGATCCGGCCGGCGCCACCTCGGTGCTGGAGCTGTCGCGCCAGATCAACGACCGCGTCCACGTGGTGCCGCAGCATCCGCTGTCGCGCTGGCCGAACACCTTCAGCCATATCTTCGCCGGCGGCTATGCGGCGGGCTATTACAGCTACAAGTGGGCCGAAGTGCTGTCGGCCGACGTCTACGCGGCGTTCGAAGAGGCCGCGCAACTGTCCGGCACCGTGCTCGACAGCGAAACCGGCGCGCGCTACCAGCGCGAGATCCTGTCGGTGGGCGGCAGCCGCCCCGCGATGGACTCGTTCGTGGCCTTCCGCGGCCGCGCGCCGCAGATCGACGCGCTGCTGCGTCATGGCGGGATGGCGGCATGAGCGCGCTGGGACTGCCGGGCCAGGGCCCGCTGCGCATCGCCAGCTGGAACGTCAATTCGCTCAAGGTGCGCCTGCCGCAGGTGCTGCAGTGGCTGGCCGAGCAGGACCAGGCCGGCGCGCCGATCGACGCCCTGTGCCTGCAGGAACTGAAGCTGCCCGACGACAAATACCCGCTGGCCGAACTGGAAAACGCCGGTTTCCACAGCATCTACACCGGCCAGAAGACCTACAACGGCGTCGCCATCCTGGCACGCGACGCGAGCATGCCCGGCCCCGTCGACGTGGTGCGCAACATCCCCGGCTTCGAGGACGCGCAGCAGCGCGTAATCGCCGCCACCTATGGCGACCTGCGGCTGGTCTGCGCCTACTTCCCCAACGGGCAGGCGCCCGACTCGGAGAAATTCGCCTACAAGCTGCAATGGCTGGAAGCGATGACCGCGTGGCTGCGCGAGGAAATGGTGCGCCACCCGCGGCTGGCGCTGCTGGGCGACTTCAATATCGCGCCGGAGGACCGCGACGTGCACGACCCGGCCAAGTGGGAAGGCCAGAACCTGGTCTCGCCGCCGGAGCGCGCCGCCTTTGCCGCGCTGCTCGAACTGGGCCTGGCCGATGCGTTCCGCAAGTTCGAGCAGCCGGAGAAGGCATTCTCGTGGTGGGACTACCGCATGCTGGCGTTCCGGCGCAATGCCGGGCTGCGCATCGACCATATCCTGCTGTCTCCGGCGCTGACCGGGCAGTGCACCGCGTGCGTGATCGACCGGGTGCCGCGCACGTGGGAGCAGCCGTCCGACCACACCCCGGTGGTTGCGACACTGCATTGCGGCTGACCCGGCGCGGCGTGCGTGCCCGCCGGTCACACTGGCGCGTGGCGCGGGTTCAGGCAAGCCCGGGCAAGCCCCGCTCGCCGCGCCCGGCCGCGCCCGCTACACTGCGGGCATGAGCCCTCCCAGCCAGGCCATGTTTCGCCATCGCAATCTCCCCCACCTGCTGCTGCAAGCGCGCGAAGCGTTGCTGGCCGGCTTCCGGCCGATCCTGCGGCAGTTCGGCGTGACCGAGCAGCAATGGCGCGTGCTGCGCACGCTCAACGAGCGCGGGCCGATGGAGCCCAACCAGCTTGCCGAGGCCTGCCTGATCCTGAGCCCCAGCCTGACCCGCATGCTGGCGGGCATGGAAGACGCCGGGCTGGTGGAGCGCACCCGCTCCGCCACCGACCAGCGTCGCCAGCTGGTGAACCTGACCGCTGCGGCGTACGAGGTCGTCGCTGGAATGGAACCGCTGATCGAGGCGCGCTACCAGCAGCTCGAACAGCAGTTGGGTGCCGAGCGGCTGGCCGAGGTCTATCGCGCGCTCGACGCCATGCTGGCCAGCCTGGGCCCGCAGCCGGCCCCTGCCCCATCCACACCTCCCGCCTCCGCCGCCTTGCCGCCATCCGGGCGCGGCGGCGAAGCGGGCTAGCCCGCCCAGGTTCCTTGCCGATGCCAGCGCCGACCACCGGATCCCTGCTGCCGCGCCTGTTCCCATGGAGCCAGCGCGTCGACCCGACCACGCTGCGCGCCGACCTGGTGGCGGGACTGCTCGGCGCCGTGCTGGTGTTGCCGCAAGGGGTGGCCTTCGCCACGCTCGCCGGCCTGCCACCGCAATATGGCATCTACAGCGCGGTGGTGCCGTGCATCGTGGCGGCACTGTTCGGCTCCAGCTGGCACGTCATGTCGGGGCCCACCAACGCCAACTCGCTGGCGCTGTTCGCGATGCTGAGTCCGCTCGCGTTCGCGGGCAGTCCTGCTTATATCGGACTGGCGCTGGCGGTCACCATCGTGGTGGGGGTGATGCAGCTCGCGGTGGGCACGCTGCGGCTGGGCTCGCTGGCCAACTTTATTTCGCCGTCGGTGCTGCTCGGCTTTACCTGCGGCGCCGCGACGCTGATCGGCCTGTACGCGCTGAAGGACCTGTTCGGCCTGTCGGTGCCGACCGGCACCAGCGCCTTCGGCGTGCTGCGCCACCTGGTCGAGCATGCCGGCACCATCAACTGGAACGCGGCCATGGTAGGCGCGGTCACGCTGGCGGTCACGCTGTTGTGCAAGCGGCTGTGGCGGCGGCTGCCGTTCATGCTGCTGGGCCTGCTGGCCGGTTACGGCGTGGCGCTGCTGCTCAACCAGTCTGGCAGCCACCAGGTCAGCGTGGTCGGGCCGATTCCTTCGGCGCTGCCGCGCTTCCAGCTGCCGGACATGGACTGGCGCAAGCTGCCCGACTTGCTCGGCATTGCCGCGGCGCTGACCATCGTCGCGCTGGGCCAGTCGATCTCGATCGCCAAGGCCGTGGCGTTGCGCTCGGGCCAGCATATCGATGCCAACCGCGAGTTCATCGGCCAGGGCCTGTCCAATATCGCCGGCGGCTTTTTCTCCGGCTATATCTCCTGCGGCTCGCTCAACCGCTCGGTGCCCAACTTCGAGGCCGGCGCGCGCACGCCGCTGGCGAGCGTGTTCTCGGCACTGTGGCTGGTGGCGCTGGTCGCGGTCAGCGCCCCGCTGCTGGCGCAGATCCCGATGGCGGCGATCGCGGCGATGCTGCTGCTGGTGGCGTGGGGCCTGCTCGACCTCGCGCGGCTGCGCCGCATCTTCACGCTCAGCCGCACCGAGTTCGCGATCGCCATCGGCACCTTTGCCGCCACGCTGGTGATCCGGCTGGAAATGGCGGTGCTGCTCGGCACCGTGCTGTCGCTGGTGGCCTACCTGTACCGCACCTCGCGGCCCGCGGTGCGCAGCCTGGTGCCGGATGCCGACGATCCCGGCCGTCGCTTCACGCCGCTGGACGAGCTGCGCCGCCCGCAACCGGAATGCCCGCAGCTCAAGCTGCTGCGCATGGAAGGCGCAATCTACTTCGGCGCGGTGCAATACGTGACGGATCGCCTGCACTGGCTGCGCACTGTCAACCCCGGGCAGACCCACCTGCTGGCGATGACCAAGAGCATGAATTTCATCGACCTCGCCGGCGCGGAAATGTGGGAATACGAGCTGAGCGAGCGCCGCGCGCTCGGCGGCGACCTGTACTTCCACCGCCCGCGCACGCAGGTGCTGCAGACCTGGGCGCAGACCGGCTTTACCGACAAGCTCGGCGCCGACCATGTGTTTCCGACCAAGCGGCAGGCGCTGCACACCATCATCGATCAGCTGTCGCCGCAAGTCTGCGCGCGCTGTACCGTGCGCATCTTCGAGGAATGCGCGTCGCGGCCGGGCGCCACGTCGGCGCCGGCAGCTTGCGCGCAGCCATGAACGGAGCGCCCGCACAGGCGCGCTTCGCCACGGTCACGGCGGCAAAAAAAACGGAAGAAACTGGGGATTGCCTGCGCCGGCGGCGCCGGCTGGCAAGCAAGGCCGGACGGCCTATGCTCTGAGACCTGATACCAGATGGGCGCCCGCGGCTTGCCTGGGGCTGGCCGGGGCATCCATCCGCATCAGATCGGCGCCACGTGGGCGCGCTTGACGACGATAGGCTGCGGCGCGCCCTGCTCGATCAGCACCACAGCGGCGCGTTCGATGGTTTCGCGGCCGGCGCGGAATGCTTCTTCAAGTGACAGCACCTGGTCGGCGCTGAAACCTTCCCACAGTGCTTCGCGTGTCACCACGCAAGTCACCTTCTCGCCATTGACAAGTGCCTGGAACAACAAGCCTTCGTTATTGATGTCGTAGCGCTCTTGCTCTTGGAATTTGATATCCATCGGTGCAGCCCTCCATATGCAAGTGGAGAAACATCCTAACATGGCTCCGGCAAAATCGTATGGGTAGAACCCTATGCGACAGGGTTCATTCGGAAGACAATCGCGACCGCCGTTCGGTTCCATCGGCCAACCCCTCCGCATGCGGGGCACGTTCGCGCAGCTTGCCATGGCAATTGCGTCAGGCAATTGACAGCGCCGGAAATCATGCTAAAATCTCGTTCTTCGTTGGGGCGTTAGCTCAGTTGGTAGAGCAGCGGACTCTTAATCCGTAGGTCGAGTGTTCGAGTCACTCACGCCCCACCAGCGAATACAAGAAAGGCCGGAAGCAGCAATGCTTCCGGCCTTTTGCTTTGGACGCCACTGGCGGCGCGGATGCGCTGCGGCACCGGCCGGTGCCGCAGTGGCACTTCGTCACGCGCCGACGCTGGCTCGTTCGAACAGCGTGCGCGCCAGCGCGCGATGGCGCAGCAGCACCGTTGGCAGGTCGGCCGTGAGCAGCTCGCCGTCGCGCACTACTTCCTTGCCATTGATCACGCTGGCCGCGACATTGGCCGGCGTGCAGAACACCAGCGCCGCCACCGGGTCATGGCCGGCGCCGGCAAACCCGGCCGACGACAGATCGAAGGCGACGAAGTCCGCCGACATGCCCGGCGCCAGCGCGCCGATATCGTCCCGATTGAGCACGCGCGCGCCGCCCAGCGTGGCGATTTCCAGCGCCTCGCGCGCGCTCATCGCGGCCGGACCGTAGCCCACCCGCTGCAGCAGCATCGCCTGGCGCGCCTCGCCCAGCATATGTGCGCCGTCGTTCGACGCGCTGCCGTCCACCCCCAGGCCCACCGGCACGCCCGCATCGCGCATCGCACGCACCGGCGCAATGCCCGATGCCAGCCGCATGTTCGAGCACGGGCAATGCGCCACCCCGGTGCCGGTCCGGGCGAACAGCGCGATGCCGTCGTCGTCCAGCTTGACGCAGTGCGCGTGCCACACATCGTGGCCGACCCAGCCCAGGTCCTCGGCATACTGCGCCGGCGTCAGGCCGAATTTCTCGCGCGAATAGGCAATGTCGTTGTCGTTCTCGGCCAGGTGCGTATGCAGCGACACGCCATAGTGCCGCGCCATCACCGCCGATTCGCGCATCAGGTCGCGCGATACCGAGAACGGCGAGCACGGCGCCAGCACCACGCGCAGCATCGCGTGGCGCGCGCTGTCGTGGTACTGCTCCACCAGCCGCTGGCTGTCGCGCAGGATCGCAGCTTCCTCTTCCACCACGACGTCAGGCGGCAGCCCGCCCTTGCTGCGCCCCACGCTCATCGAGCCGCGCGCGGCATGGAAGCGCATGCCCATCTCCTGCGCCGCGGCGATCGAATCGTCCAGGCGCGAACCGTTGGGAAACAGGTAGAGGTGGTCGCTGGTGGTGGTGCAGCCCGACAGCATCAGCTCGGCCATCGCGGTCTTGGTCGACACCGCGATCATTTCCGGCGTCAGGTGCGACCACAGCATGTACAGGTTGGTCAGCCACGAGAACAGCTCGGCGTCCTGCGCCGCGGGCACCGCGCGCGTCAGGCTCTGGTACATGTGATGGTGCGTGTTGACCAGCCCGGGCGTGACCACGCGGCCGCGCATGTCCAGCACCTGCGCGCTGCCGTCGTCGACCATGCGCCGGTATTGCGGCGGCAGTTCAGCGGTGGGGCCGACCCATTGCACCGCGGGGCCTTCGGCGACCAGCGCACCGTCGCGGATCTCGCGACGCTGGGCGTCCATGGTCACCAGGACGTCGGCATTGAGGGCTATCAGGGTCATGGCGGAATTCCTTCTGTGAAGCGGATGGGATTGAGGGCAGATACGATCGCCGCCAGTCTACGGCGGCGCGATGCCGCGTCCCAAGCATAGAATTCCGAGCAGCCTGTCCACAAAAAGTGGACAGCCGCCGAGCCCGGCTCAGCGCGCTTGCGCGAACAGCATCGCCAGCGCGTCGCCGATGCGCTCCGCCATCAGCCCGGCCGCGGCGCTGAGCTGGCCGCCGGCGCGCGCCACCAGCGTCAGCGTCTGGCCCTGCAGGTGGCGGTCGCGCAACGGCACGTACACCAGGGCCTGGCGTGCGCGCTCCTCCATCACATCGAGCGGGTTCAGCAGCGCAATGCCGGTCCCCAGCAGCACCAGTTGCCGGATCAGCACGGTCGAGGTCGATTCCGCCACCGGCGAGACCTCGATCGCATTGCGCGCAAAGGCCGCATCGAGGAGGCCGCGGATCGACAGGGAGGGTGCCGGCAGGATCAGCGGATAGCCGACGCACTCGCTCAGCAGCACCGATGGCCGCGCCGCCAGCGCATGGCCAGGCGGCACCACCGCGCCGATCTGCCAGTCGCTGCTGGCCAGCGCACGAAAGGCCGGCAGTTCCGGCAGGTCATAGCCCAGGCCGAGGTCGGCATCGCCCTGCTCCACCGCCGCCACGATGTCGGCCACCGGCAGGTCGTTGACGCGCACGACGATGCCCGGATAGCGCTGGCGGAAGTCATGCACCAGCGACGGCATCAGCGAGCCCGCCAGGCCTGCCGTCACCGCCACCGTGACCTCGCCCCGGCGCGCCCCCTTGAAGTCCTCGATACGCTCGCGCAGCGCGTCGTGCTCGCGCAGCGTCTGGCGGACGTGCGCCAGCACCATCTCGCCCAGTGGCGTCAGTCGCAGGCGCTTGTTGATGCGTTCGAACAGCGGCGCGCCCAGTTCGGCCTCCAGGTCCAGGATCTGCCGGTTGACCGCGGTCGGCGCTACGTGCAGGTGTTCGGCCGCCTTGCGGATGGAACCGCGGCGGACGACCTCGTCGAGATAGCGTAGGACTCTGGCGTGCATGGAGCTGGCAAACTGGTGGGTGCGGTGCCGGCGCGGAGGCGCATGACGGCGGCCTGCATTGTAGCGGTCAGACACCGTAAAAAATGCCGCAAAGGCTATTGCGCCGCATCCGATACCTTGCTACAATCTTTTTCTTCGTTGGGGCGTTAGCTCAGTTGGTAGAGCAGCGGACTCTTAATCCGTAGGTCGAGTGTTCGAGTCACTCACGCCCCACCAGCGAATTCAGAAAAGCCGGAAGCCTTGCTTCCGGCTTTTTGCTTTTGCGCTTGCCTCCATCCCGGCCACGCGCGCGATCGGCAGCGCAGCCCGATTCTTGATACGCGGGTTCTCACCAATTCCCCTGAAGGCGCTTTCCCGGTTGAATCGCTCCCGCGCCATTGTGGAACATAGTTCCGTATCGCGGAACTATCCAAAGGCGCCGGCCGTACCGCATCCCGATATGGCCCGGTCATGCCAGCCCGGGAAACCCTGACAGCGCGGGGCGCCGGATCCGCTGCCGATCCGCGGACACGCCTGCAGCCTGGCTGGCGAATCAGTGAAAGAAGAATGGAGGCCCTCCTTGAAAGCAGTCCTTAACGCCGGCGCAGCCGCATGCATCGCGGCCCTCGGCCTGGCCCACGCCGGCCTGGCGCACGCCCAGTCCTACCCTGCCAAGCCGATCCGCCTGATCGTGCCGTTCGCGGCCGGCGGCACCACCGATATCGTGGCGCGCGCGGTGTCCGACGGCCTGGGCCGTGAACTGGGCCAGCCGGTGGTGGTGGAAAACCGCGGCGGCGGCGGCGGCGCCATCGGTGCCGATGCGCTCGCCAAGTCGGCGCCGGACGGCTACACCCTGGGCATCGCCACGGTCAGCACCATGGCGACCAACCCGGCCACCAACCCCAAGAACCCGTACGATCCGCTCAAGGACTTCGCGCCGATCACCAACCTGGTCAACGTGCCCAACGTGCTGACGGTAAATCCCAAGGTTCCGGCCAAGACCCTGAAGGAATTCGTGGCGATGCTGAAGGCCAACCCGGGCAAGTACAGCTACGCCTCGGCCGGCAAGGGCAGCATCTCGCACCTGGATGGGGAGTTGTTCAAGGACATCACCCAGACCGACATGGTCCACATCCCCTACCGCGGATCGGGCCCGGCGCTGAACGACACGCTGGCCGGCCAGGTCAACGCTCAGTTCGACAACCTGCCGTCGTCGATGCCGCATATCCAGGCCGGCAAGCTGCGCGCGCTGGCGGTGGCGGCGCCCAAGCGCGTCGAAGGCTTGCCCGACGTGCCGACCTTTGCCGAAGCCGGCATGAAGGACATGAACAACATGGCCTGGTACGGCCTGGTGGCCCCGGCCGGCACGCCGGCGGCGATCATCACGCGCGTGCATGACGCCGCGGTCAAGGCGCTGCAGGATCCCAACGTCAAGCGCCGCCTGGCCGACAGCGGGGCCTACACCGACGGCAACACGCCGCAGCAATACGCCACGCAGATCAAGCGCGAGCTGGACCTGCGCAAGAAGATCGCGCGCGACCAGAACATCACGCTGGAATAAACGGCCAGGCGGCGCGAGCCGCCTCCCGAACTGGAAACCGGCTGCCACGGCAGCCGGTTTTTTTATGCGCGGCATCCGAAAATGCCCGGCGCGCCACTCAGATTATTCCTATTGCGCGCGCGTTTGATCCCGCGCAGCACGCCGGCCGTGTCGGTAACGTTCAATACGTCTAGAAGAAACTTTCACTTTGCGGACATGCGCCGACTCGGTACATTTACCGGGTGCTCCGCAACCCGCGCCGGCAGTCGACCGGCCAACGTCCGGCCCCAAACCGGTTTCGCGCAGGCGCTGCGCGACCGTCATTCGCGAGGATTAACAAGATGCTGAAGAAGTCCGTTTCGACCCTGATCGTTGCAGCACTGGCCGCGCTCGGCGCGACCCAGGTGTATGCGCAGAAAAACTACACCGACGGCGGCGATCTCTACAGCGGCAGCCACACCAAGAAAGCCGGCCCGAACCAGAGCGCGGCCAAGTCCGGCAAGTTCGACCCGTACACCGACGGCGCCAAGCAATCGACCAAGTCGGAGCTGACCAACTCGGGCAAGAAGTTCGATCCGAACACCGATGGCGCCAAGTCCGGCAAGTTCGATCCATACACCGACGGCGCCAAGGCCGGCAAGGCCGATCCCTACACCGACGGCGCCAAGGCGCCCGCCAGCCAGGGCACCAAGGCGCAGTAACACCGCCCTCGCCCGGTCACACAGCCCGCCTGCGCGGGCTGTTTTGTTTTGGGGATTGCCCTGACCTCAGGCGGCCAGCGCCGGTGCCGGCCGCACCGGCTGCATGGTGCCGCGGTCGCGGAAGGCGGCATGCCAGGACAGCGCCTCTTCCACCAGGTGCGGGGTCTGGCCGCCATGCGCGCAGGCGCGGCGGAAGTAATCGCCCAGCAGGTCACGGTATTGCGGGTCGGCGCAGTTGGCGATGACGGTGCGCGCGCGCTCGCGCGGCGCCAGGCCGCGCAGGTCGGCCAGGCCGTGCTCGGTGACGATGATGTCGACATCGTGCTCGGTGTGGTCGACGTGCGCCACCATCGGCACGATGCTGGAGATATCGCCACCCTTGGCCACCGACTTGGTCACGAACACCGACAGGTGCGCATTGCGGGCAAAGTCACCCGAACCGCCGATGCCGTTCATCATGTGCGTGCCGCCCACATGGGTCGAGTTGACGTTGCCGTAGATATCGCACTCGAGCGCCGTGTTGATGGTGATCAGCCCCAGCCGGCGCAGGATCTCCGGATGGTTGCTGATTTCCTGCGGCCGCAGCAGCAGGCGCGAACGGTAACGGTCCAGGTTCGCCAGGAAGCGCTGGTACACCTCGCGCGTCAGCGTCACCGACGAGGCCGAGGCAAAGGCGAGGCGCCCCGCATCCAGCAGCTCGATGGTGCTGTCCTGGAGCACTTCCGAGTACATCTGCAGATCGCGGAACGGCGACTCGACCATCCCGTGCAGCACCGCGTTGGCAATGGTGCCGATGCCGGCCTGCAACGGCTGCAGCGACGGCGAGAGCCGCCCGGCGCGCACCTCGCGCAGCAGGAACTCATTGAGATGGCCGGCGATCTGGCTGGTATCGGCATCCGGCGGCAGCGCGTTGGACGGGCTGTCGTCCTTGGCGGTGATGACAATGGCGGCGATCTTCTCGGGATCGATCGGGATATACGGCAGGCCGATGCGCTGCGCCGGCGCGATCAGCGGGATCGGCTGGCGGTACGGGCGCTGCACCGGGAAATAGATGTCGTGCAGCCCTTCCAGCGCCAGCGGCATGTTCAGGTTGATCTCGACGATCACCTTGCGCGCCAGCATGGCGAAACTGGCCGAGTTGCCCACCGAGGTGCTGGGGATGATGCCGCCCTGCTCGGTGATCGCCACCGCTTCCACCACCGCGACGTCCACCGGCGCGATCTGGCCCGAGCGCAGCTGCTCCACGGTCTCCGACAGATGCTGGTCGATGAACATCACTTCACCCGCATTGATCTTGCGACGCAGCGTGGCATCGGACTGGAACGGCAGGCGGCGCGCGATCACGTCGGCCTCCGCCAGCACCCGGTCGATGTCGTTGCCGAGCGAGGCGCCGGTCATCAGGGTGATGCGCAGCGGCTCGGTGGCGGCGCGCCGCGCCAGCGCGAACGGCACTTCCTTGCAATCGCCCGCGCGCGTGAATCCGCTCATGCCTACCGTCATGCCGTCGCGGATCAGCGCGGCGGCTTCGTCGGCCGAGACTACCTTGTCATGCAGCCTGGCAAGGCGAATACGTTCCTTGTACATCTTGATCTCCGGTCTGACGGCCGGCCCGTGCCTGCGCCGTTCGCCCCGTGCTGGCCTGCGCCTGGTTGCGGGGTCTCCGGCAGGCAGTGTAGCCAGACACGCCTATTCCAGCGATGATTTAAAGTTATCCATCCAAGTCGCATTTTTCATAGTTCGGCAGAGGGCGCGCGCAGCCGCCGCCACTATCGCGCGCTGCCGGCTCAGGACATTCCCGCAGTGTCACAAATCCGCCAAAAGTTTCTGTTAGTCTCGCCGTTCGGTCGACCCAGCCCGCCCCAGAGGCTGCGGCGGCCGGGCCGCCCGGGCCGGCCATGCTCCGGCCCCTTGCACCCCTGCGGGTGCCTGTGCATTGCGGTGGCGGCAAACCACAACAGGAGACGCCATTCATGCAGCCAAGACCCCTCGAACCCAGCGAGCCGGTTGTCCTTGCCCTGATTGATGCAGTCACCGCCTGGCAAGGTGCGTTGGACCAGACCCTGCGCGCCTCGGGCCTTAACTATTCCCAGTGGCTGCTGCTGCGGGCCATCCGCCAGGGTGCCTTCAAGCGTGGCTTGCCGCTTGCTGGTCCGATGCCGCTCGACGCGGCGCAGTCGGAGACCATGCTCGACGAACTGCGCCGCGACGGCTGGATCGAGTACACCGCGACACTGGCGCCCCGCATCGCCGAAGGCGCCACCGCGCGGGTGCAACGTACCGCGCAGGCCCTGAGCGCGCTGCACAGCGTCTCGGTCGCCTCCTTCAATTCGCAGGAACGTGCCGCGCTGGCCGGCCTGCTGGATCGGATGAAAACCACGCTGGACGGCCACACCTCGCGCCAGGTCAGAGCCGTCTCCGAGGCCCCCCGGCAGGAACGGCACAGCCAGCATGGCCAGCCGCTGCCCTGCCCCGGCGTGCCGCCGGTCGCCCACCGCCCGTCCTCCTGCCCCAGCCTCGCCACGCGCTTCTGAGCGCTGCCCGGGTCCCGCGGCTCGCCGTCGGGACCCTTCCATGCCCCTCCCTCGCGATCGCCGGTGCCCGCCACTTTGTTGCGCCGGGCACTCGGATTTTTCCTAAAGTATGAGCATGCCCCGGCACATGCCCCGGCGGCCCATCGACACCGCGAGGAGGGGAACATGCCGCAGGAGAACGAAGACAAGGTCGCGCACCTGCTGGACGAATTGGCCAACTTCGCGCGCGGGAGGCTGCCGGCGGCGATGTTCAGCGTGGTCGAGCCCTTCCTGCTGCATTACTACGACCAGGCCGACGCCGAAGACCTGCTGCGGCGCGAAGTGGCCGACCTGTACGGCGCCGTGATGGCGCACTGGCAGACAGCGCAGAAGTTCACCCCCGGCAGCGCGCGCATCCGCGTCTACAACCCCAACCTGGAAGAGCACGGCTGGCACTCCGACCATACCGTGGTGGAGATCGTCAACGACGACATGCCGTTCCTGGTCGACTCCGTGACGATGGAGATCAATCGCCAGGGCCTGGCGCTGCATTCCGCCATCCATCCGGTGTTCAGGGTCTGGCGCGGCGGCGCCGGCATCGAGCGGATCGCTCCTGGCGGCGCCGGCGAAGCCGGCGACAGCTCGCGCCTGGAGTCCTTTATCCATTTCGAGATCGACCGCACCGGCGAGTCGTCGCGCCTCGACGCCTTGCGCAGCGGCATCTCGCAGGTGCTGGTCGACGTGCGCGCCGCGGTGGAAGACTGGCCGGAGATGTGCGACATCACTCGCGCCACCATCGATGCCATGGCGCAGTCGCCCGACGCGGCCTCAGCGGAAAGCGTCGAGGCGCGCGCCTTCCTGGAATGGATGATGGACGACCATTTCTCGTTTCTGGGACAGCGCGACTACCAGCTGGTGGCGCGCGACGGGCGCTACTTCCTGCGCGGCGTGGCCGGCTCCGGCGCCGGCATCCTGCGCGAAAGCCTGCGCGAGCCCGACGCCGAAGACCTGACCCCGCTGCCCGCCGCGGCCACCGCGATCATCGAAGGCAGCTCGCCGATCTTCGTGACCAAGGCCAATTCGCGCGCCACCGTGCACCGGCCCGGCTATCTCGACTACGTCGGGGTCAAGCTGCTCGACGAAAACGGGCAGCTGTTCGGCGAGCGGCGCTTCGTCGGCCTCTACACCTCGACCGCCTACATGGCGCCGATCGCCGACATCCCGCTGGTGCGGCGCAAATGCGCCAACATCCTGGCGCGCGCAGGGTTCCTCGCCAAGGGCCACCTGTACAAGTCGCTGGTCACGATCCTCGAGCAATATCCGCGCGACGAACTGTTCCAGGCGACCGAGGACGAGCTGTTCGACATCACCACCGGCATCCTGCGGCTGCAGGAACACCAGCGCACGCGGCTGTTCGTGCGGCGCGACCGCTTCGACCGCTTTGTCTCGTGCCTGGTGTTCGTGCCGCGCGACAAATACAACACCGACCTGCGCCAGAAGATCCAGAAGCTGCTGACCGCCGCGTTCCACGGCACCAGCTGCGAGTTCACGCCCTTGCTGTCGGAATCGCCGCTGGCGCGCATCCAGCTGACCGTTCGCGGCGAGCCCGGCACCATGCCCAAGGTCGACACGCAGGAGCTGGAAGCGCGCATCGTGCATGCCAGCCGCCGCTGGCAGGACGACCTCGCCGAGGCGCTGCACGAAAGCCACGGCGAAGAGCACGGCAACCGGCTGCTGCAGCGCTATGGCGGCTCGTTCCCCGCCGGCTATCGCGAAGACTATCCGGCGCGCACCGCGGTGCGCGATATCGAGCTGATGGAGCACGCGGTGCGCGGCAACGGCATGGCGATGAACCTGTACCGCCCGATCGAAGCCGCGCCCGGTGCCTTCCGCTTCAAGGTGTACCGCGCCGGCGAACCGATCGCGCTGTCGCTGAGCCTGCCGATGCTGGAGCACCTGGGCGTGCGCGTCGATGAAGAACGCCCGTACCGGATCGAGCCCGACAGCGGCGCGCTGGTCTGGGTGCACGACTTCGGGCTCGAAATCGCCGACGGCGGCGCTGCCGCGGAGTTCGACATCGCGCGCGTCAAGGCGCTGTTCGAGGACGCCTTCGCGCGCGCATGGCACGGCGAGATCGAGAACGACGACCTCAACCGCCTGGTGCTGCGCGCCGAGCTGGCCGCGCGCGACGTGACCATCCTGCGCGCCTACGCGCGCTACCTGCGCCAGGTAGGCTCCACCTTCAGCGACGCCTATATCGAACGCGCGCTGACCGGCAATGCGGGCATTGCCGCGATGCTGGTGGCGCTGTTCGTGGCGCGCTTCGACACCTTCAGCCAGGTGGCCGCCGACACCGCGCGCCAGGCGCGCTGCGACAAGCTGCTGGCCGACATCGGCACGGCGCTGGACAAGGTCCCCAACCTCGACGAAGACCGCATCCTGCGGCTCTTTCTCGGCGTGATCAACGCCACCGTGCGCACCAATTATTTCCACCGCGGCGAGGACGGCCAGCCCCGTCCGTACCTGTCGTTCAAGTTCAATCCGGCCCTGGTGCCGGGCCTGCCCGAGCCGCGCCCGATGTTCGAGATCTGGGTCTACTCGCCGCGCGTGGAGGGAGTGCACCTGCGCGGCGGACGCGTGGCGCGCGGCGGGCTGCGCTGGTCGGACCGGCGCGAGGACTTCCGCACCGAAGTGCTGGGCCTGATGAAGGCGCAGATGGTCAAGAACACGGTGATCGTGCCGGTCGGCTCCAAGGGCGGCTTCGTGGTCAAGCGCCCGCCGCCGCCCACCGACCGCGACGCCTTCCTGCGCGAAGGCATCGCCTGCTACCAGACCTTCCTGCGCGGGCTGCTGGACCTGACCGACAACCTCGTCGGCGGCGAGCTGGTGCCGCCGCCCGAGGTGGTGCGCCACGACGACAACGACCCCTACCTGGTGGTGGCCGCGGACAAGGGCACGGCTACGTTCTCTGACTTCGCCAACGCGATCTCGGCCGAGTATGGGTTCTGGCTGGACGATGCCTTCGCCTCCGGCGGCTCGGTCGGCTACGACCACAAGAAGATGGGCATCACCGCGCGCGGCGCGTGGGAATCGGTGAAGCGGCATTTTCGCGAGATGGGCATCGACATCCAGGCCACGGACTTCACCGTGGCCGGCATCGGCGACATGTCGGGCGACGTGTTCGGCAATGGCATGCTGCTGTCGCCGCATATCCGGCTGGTGGCCGCGTTCGACCACCGCCACGTCTTCCTCGACCCGGATCCGGATCCGGCGCGCAGCCTGCAGGAACGCGCGCGCCTGTTCGGGCTGCCGCGTTCGAGCTGGGCCGACTACGACGCCACGCTGATCTCCGGCGGCGGCGGCATTTTTCCTCGCACCGCCAAGACCATCCCGCTGTCGCCGCAGGTGCAGAAGGTGCTCGGCATCACGGCGAGCGCGCTGTCGCCGGCCGAACTGATCCACGCCATCCTGATGGCGCCGGTGGACCTGCTCTACAACGGCGGCATCGGCACCTACGTCAAGTCCAGCCAGGAAACGCACCTGCAGGCCGGCGACCGCACCAACGACGCGGTGCGGGTCAATGGCAGCGACCTGCGCTGCAAGGTAGTCGGCGAAGGCGGCAATCTCGGCTTCACCCAGCTCGGCCGCATCGAGTTCGCGCGCAAGGGCGGCCGCATCAACACCGATGCCATCGACAACTCGGCGGGCGTCGACTGCTCTGACCACGAGGTCAACATCAAGATCCTGCTGGGTCTGGTGGTGGCCGACGGCGAGATGACCGAGAAGCAGCGCAACAAGCTGCTGGCCGAGATGACCGACGAAGTCGGCCTGCTGGTGCTGCAGGACAACTACTACCAGACCCAGGCGCTGTCGGTAGCCGGCCGCAGCAGCGGCGCGCTGCTCGACGGCGAGGCACGCCTGGTGCGCTGGCTGGAACGCGCCGGGCGGCTGAACCGCGCGCTGGAATTCCTGCCGTCGGACGAGGACATTGCCGAGCGCAAGCTCGCCGGCGAAGGCCTGACCTCGCCCGAGCGCGCGGTGCTGCTGGCCTACAGCAAGATGTGGCTGTACGACGAACTGCTGGGCTCCGACGTGCCGGAGGACGGGCTGGTGTCCGGACTGCTTGTGGATTACTTCCCGGTGCCGCTGCGCCAGCGCTACGGCGAGGCCATGCAGCGCCATCCGCTGCGGCGCGAGATCCTGTCGACGCATCTGACCAATATGCTGGTCAACCGCATCGGCGCCACCTTCGTGCACCGGATCATGGAAGAAACCGATGCGCGACCCGCCGATATCGTGCGCGCCTGCCTGATCGCGCGCGACGTGTTCGGGCTGACCGCGCTGTGGCAAGAGATCGACGCGCTCGACAATCGCGTCGCCGACGCCGAACAGGCGCGCATGTTCGGCTCGGTGGCGCTGCTGCTGGAGCGCGCGTGCCTGTGGTTCATCCGCTATCTGCGCAGCGGCAGCAGCGCCGCCGAAGACCTGGCGCGCTTTGCACAGGCGGCACAGTGGCTGGGGCCCCGCTTGCCGCAACTATTGCCGCAGGCCGATGCCGCGGCGTTGACCGAGCATACGCGTGCGTTGATCGAAGCGGGAGTAGGCGAGACGCTGGCCGCGCGCGTGGCCGGCAGCGAGATTTCCGCCGCGGCGCTCGACATTGCCGAAGTCGCCGCGGCGTGCGAGCGCAGCCTGGATCTGGTGGCCGGCGTCTACTTCGCGCTGGACAGCCACCTGAGCTTCAGCTGGCTGCGCGAACGCGCGCTGGCGCTGCCGTCGGACACCCATTGGGACCTGCTGGCGCGCACCACCACGCTGGAAGACCTGGGACGGCTCAAGCGCGCGCTGACGGTCAGCGTGCTCTCGCAGGCGGGCGATCAGACCTCGCCGGAAGCGATGATCGACGCCTGGCGCGCCAGCCGCCACGGCGCGCTCGAGCGCTTCACGCGCATGCTGGCGGACCAGCGCGCCTCGGGGGCCGCGGGACTGTCAATGCTGTCAGTCGCTGTGCGCGAGATCGGCATGCTGGAGCGAAGCTAGCCGCGCCGGCTGCGTGGCGGCTTACGCGTCGGTGTCAGTGTCAGGGTCAGCGCCGAGGTCCGCATCGGCGTCGGCGCTGCGCGGACGCAGCTCGAGGCCAAGCACGATCAGCAGCTCGAAGGCATCGGACAGCAGGTGCTTCTGCCGCGGCAACAGGCTGGCGTACGGCATGTCGTAGATCGACTGGTGCGCCGCGCGCTCGCCCTTCAGGCCGCGGTCGCGCGCGATGTCCGACAGCAGCGCGGCAAAGCCGGACAGGTCCTGCGCCGCCAGCGCCGAGTTCAACACCTTCGCGATAACTTCGGGCGAAGCGTTGGCCCAGCCCATGCGCTCGGCATTGGAAGCGGGGTCGTTGGGGAGGTCGGCAAAGTCCATGTTGTGTTTAACGGTCCTGCCTAAACTAGCTTAAGCCGCCAACGATGTGAATTTGACCCCACACAGGTGGGGTAACATGGCCTGCCGCCGGTGCCCGTTATCGCGATGCGGGCTTGGCGCGGCCCTGGGCCGGTGCCTTCCCCGGCACCTTCGGCCGCGCTCCGGCGGGCTACTTCGCCGGTGCCTTTTGCGCTGCGCCGGCGGGTACCTGGCGATAGGTCGTGCTGCCATCCTTCGCCGTGCGCGCCACGACATGGTTGCGCGCGCCACACTGCGGGCAGCGGAACACCAGTCCCTGCCCTTCATCGCGGATCTGCACCTCGTCCGGCTCCCAGCTGGCGCCGCAAGCCTGGTTCCCACAAACAAACATGAATTCTCCTGGAGGATTCGTGCCGATCGACTGCCGGCACGGACGCGATTATCAGGCCTGTCGCGCGCCAGCGGGTCGATTTGCCGCCGATTGCGCGGATTGCGCCGGTCGGCCGGCATGGCCGCGCGCTTCAGCCATTGCGCTGCACCCATTGCTGCGCCCACGCAATCGCCGCGGACCGCGCCTCGTCCGGCGTGGCATGGGTGGTCGGCGGCGCCCCGCCTTCGAGCACCACGGCGCCCGATTCCCAGATATCGCACAGCGCCTTGAACCGCCCCATGCCCAGCGCATGGCAGAACACGTGGATGACGAAGCCGCGGTACTCCAATACGTCGGTGGCGGCATCGGTCAGCACCTGGTCCGCGGTGACATCGGCAGGCAGCAGCGGCGCATCGGACTGAAGCGGTTCGCGCTGAGCGGCGTCCGCGCGCGCCGCCCGCGCCAACGCGCCGCCGGCCGCCACGCCAAGCAGCACGCCCAGGCCGAACCAGCAGGCTTTGCTTCCGCTCGCAGCCATGGCATCTCCTGTAGCGACCCGGCGGTCGCGGCAAGGCAACGTCGTGAGGAACTGTCACCGGTTTCAGGTTATACCAGGCAGCGACCACGTACCGCCGCGCCGCCGCCGGAAATTGAGAATCGGGAGGATGACCGAACGGCACGCCGCGGCTATACTGTACATTCATACAGTATCCGGACACTGCCATGCCCTTGTACCAGTCCGATTCCATCCTGCTGGAAGCCCACTACTTCGGCGACGACACCGAATCCGTGCGCCTGCGCTGCGGCAGCGTGTGCGTGAACGCCGGCGCCATCCTGGTCGACGGCATCGAGCCGCGCCAGCTGCAGTCGCTGCGCTGGATCCCGGACTTCCTCTCGTTCGAGGCGCAAGGCATGCGCCACCGCTATCCGGTGAGCCGCCCGGCGCTGGTCGGCCCCGCGCAGGCGCGCTTCGCCCTGCTTTAAGCTACGCCTTCCGATTCCGCCAATGCGCCGCGCGCCGTGCCCCCATGCCAGACCTGAGTCCGACCGCCCGCCAGCTGATCCACGCACTCGACCTGCGGCCGCATCCAGAAGGCGGCTACTACCGCGAAACCTATCGCAGCGAGGAACGCGTCGCATGCCAGGACGGACGCACGCGCGAAGCCTGCACCGCCATCCACTACATGCTTTGCGGCAACGACTATTCCGCCTGGCATCGCATCCGCTCCGACGAGCTGTGGCACTACCACGCCGGCTCCCCGCTGGACGTGCACCGCATCGTCGACGGCACCATCGTCACCCAGCGCCTGGGCGACCCGCTGCGGCATCCCGGCGCGGCGTTCCAGGCGCTGGTGCCGGGTGGCCAGTGGTTTGCCGCCGAACGCGCGGACGCTGGCGGCCCCGAGGACTTTGCGCTGGTCGGCTGCACCGTGGCGCCGGCCTTCCAGTTCAGCGAATTCGAACTGGCCAGCGCGGCGACGCTTGCCGGTCTCGTGCGCGGACATGACATGCGGTGGCAGCGGCTACTCCGCTAGCGCCGCAAAAAAACAGCCCGCCGAGGCGGGGTGCGGGCGGGCTGGTGAGTACAGCGCAGCCAGTCTACGTGCACCTGCGTCGGCGCCATGCCCGGAGCATCCCGGTATCCGGGCGCCTTTTCTGATTTGAGGGCCGAGGGGTCACATGGCCAATGCTGCCAAGGGCACTGCGCCGCAAAAGACACCGGCGCTGTCAGACGGGCACCGATACCGGCCACAGTAAGCAGCGTGGAGACTAGGGCATCTTCCACCACGGAGGTGCGCCATGCCGGCCAAGAACATCCACGTCGTACCGCTCGACAACGGCTGGGCCATTGAATCCGAAGACGGCGCGGGCGGGCGCCAACTCTACGCGACGCAAGAAGACGCGATCGCGGCGGGCACCGAGAAAGCCCGGCAGCTCCATGCAGAACTGCTCGTCCACGGCCGCGACGGCCGCATCCGGATGCGCAACAGCTTTGGCAACGATCCTCGCGATATCCAGGGCTGAACAGTCCGCCGCGCGTCAGCCGCCGCTGGCGCGCAGCCCTTCCACACGCGCGCGCGTCGCGTAATAAGCAAGCACCAGCGATGCGGTCAGTGCCAGGCCAGCTACTGCCAAGGCGATGCATGTGGTGCCGGCGATCCCGTTGCCCTTGTCGGTCATTACAGCCTCCGTCGCGATGAAGTCCACTGTGCCACCACTATAGGTGCAATGGGCTGAATCGAAAAACGGCCACTGCTGCGTTCAGGTGACCACGCTGGTTCCAGGCGCGAAGCAGCACACGCGCGCCACAAGACACGGAAATAAAAAAACCCGCTTGGCGATTTACCAAGCGGGTTTTTTGTCTGGTCGGGGCGAGAGGAACCTCCGACCAGCTGCACCCCATATAGGTATAAAACGTAACAAAAAGACAATAGCTTAGCTCAATCCCTCTAACTTGCCGCACGTCCGAGCCGCGTCAATTTTTCCCTACGCTTGAAGCCGCGATCAGCGCGGGCTGGGCTCGCGCGCGGCGCGAAAACATCGAGCTGCACATCCAGCCACTGGCCGGCGGCGTCCGGCTCCGCGCCGAGAGGACCAATCCCGCCGACTTCGGCGGATAGCGCGAAGGCGTAGGTTCATTCGTGAATCACCCCAAATGTAAAGGTTGGTACCGCGGCCCCGACCAAATTCACGAATTGCATCTTCGATCTGTTGGTTGGTAAGGGGAAGGACCTGACCGAGCAGGCCATTGAGAGGCGCAGGACCGCACACTGCAGGGGGTTGGAGGCCAAGGCTACACCCAGGTTGCTCTGTCTGGACATCGCCGAGGATGGCGCTTGGCTGTATAGCTATGCGCTCGCGCTGGGGTCGGGGCTGGGTCGTCAATTCGGGCGAAGCAGCGAAGCATCGCCTTGGGATTGCAATCGGATCCTCCGCTTTATTCGCTGCCCTAAGCGCCTGGCTGGCTCTTCTACGAGATAGAAGTTGACCGCAGCAAGTACTATCGTTATCAACGCACATAGAGCGACATACACGCCGAGATTCAGTGCCTGCATCCACGGCACGTATCCGCGGCCAATTATCCAGTAAAGCGAAAATAGTACAATCGGATGCAAGAGATAAATCGAATAACTGATACGCCCAAGCCAAACCAGGCATGCAGCATTAAGGTTCGGCAAAGCCAACACGAGCAGGAAAAGCAGGATTCCAATTCCATATGCCAGAAAGAAACGACTAACTGAATAATCATATTTTCCAAGCATTATGGCGACTACACCGTACGCCGGTATAAATATCAACCAAAGCGATGCATATAGCCCTATCGCTCGTAGCAACCTCCTCCTTCCAATCCCGTCATTCATGCTGACCAACTGCCTGCATAGCGCCCCAAAAAACATGATCGACAAATGTGCAAGGTTAATAGCATATGCTTTATCTCGGAGTAGCGCATAGCCGATAAAAAATGTGAAGCAGACTTGGAAGAGGCGATCTGCATTACGAATCCAATCCATCCAAAATAAAATCGCACAAATGGCGTAAAAAACCATTTCAATCTGCAGCGTCCAATACAAACCTTCTGCCGGGAGTGCACCAAGCCACTCCGGCATCATTGTAAAATTCAGCAGCAGATCCCAAATGGTAAACGACTTGCCCCATATCCAGTAGAACGTAACAGCACCAGGAACAATCGAAACCCAAAACGCCGGGTAAAGTCGGAAAAACCTCCCAATAGCGAACAACTTCAGTTCAGTCGCACTAGCGGGGCCCTTCAGACTCATAGGGACAACAAATCCACTAATCGCAAAAAAGCTAACAACACCGATACGACCAAAGTCAAAAATGTCAGACAGTCTATAAACCCACTCACCGCCAGCGTCTTTTTCACGCACCAAGTAGATGAAGACTTCTGACGCGTGCATCCAAAGCACTAGCAATGCAGCTATCGCACGAAGTGCGTCTATATTACTGAACCGAAGTTCCGAATCACGAATTCTTATCTGCCACGGCGAGATGGTCATTCAAAAGTTCTGAAAAAATTGACTCAGAAGAAGAGTATGGCATACCCCTTCTTCATTTAGCTCTTAAAACAACCACTCCCAGATCTTGAATGTGCTGGGTGGCTCAGCGGGCCCCGGCTGAAATCCCGGCGCCATTCCGAATCTCGCCCAAATTGGCATGAGATGATAAAGAACCAAGTTGCCATCCGGCTGAAAAGCTAGCGCAGAATTTGGTCTTCCATCCGTATTAGTTGCCCAAATCGGGGTCTCGTTGGCGCAGATGACGAAGTTCCCATCACTCTGCATTAAGCCTTGTATACAAAACAACGTTTCCGTCATTCTGCACTTGCAAATGCGTCAACCTTGGAACAACCCCACCTGGATAATTCCATCTCGGATTACTCCAAACCGTCTCATCTCTGTAATTTATCAAATCCAATGAGATTATGCCAAGTATGCTACGAAGCTCGGCACGCACAGCGCCACGATCCTCGGAATATTGACCTTTCACATGCCAAATTTCCACTCCACTCTGACGAAGAACCAGGCGCTGGTCACTTTCCATGTGCAAACGGTATTGCCCATTCGGCGACTCTATATTTTGCCCAAAATATAACTTTTGACCTAAATTTAGACGATCCGATGCGTATGATGAAATTGAAATAGCGCATATCAACAACGCAGCAAGAGCACGTTTTTTCATTGAGCATCTCCTTTTTGAAGGCGCCGTTAGGTCTGCAGCGGCGAAACAAATATCACAGCATCCCGCACTTTCACGTGACGCTCATCACAAGTTCATCGATTTGATTGCGCTCTAATAGCGATTTGACAAAACGGAAACGTCTCATGATTTCACGCGCTGCTTGCTATGGTGTCTTGCTGTTGACTTTGGCGGCAGCGAGCGAAATAGGGAAAGCAAACACAATCGCGGTGGGCGATGCGGAGGTGGCCAGCTCTGACTTGGGCGCCGCGGCTAAGGCCAATAGAGTTCTTCACGAGAGGGACGAGCGTGATACAAAATCGACGAGATGCGCAGGGCTCCAAGCACGCGTCGAAGGGGATGCAGCTTCACCGTTAGGCGGCCCCAAGCCAGCAATCCGGCTACCCGCCCTCGTTGGAAACATCGACGTTGTGCCCGGCGCTCGAAATGGCCCCAATCGCTTCGATAAGCGAGCCCAAAGCGAGTATCTCTATATGCGCGAGTGCGACAAAATGTAGGCATCCGCGCCTCGAGCGACATCTTATGCGCCCCAGCTTGGCCCCGTCACCACCGCATGCAACCGCGGCCTGCGGCATCATCGAAGCAATCGAACCATTCTCGGATCGCATCAGCCACAACGCCCGGATCGCACAACGGGGAACAAGCGGTGACAATGCCGATCGGCTCCCTGTACCCGGGCAGGACCTTGCCCTCAAGCTGAGGCGTGATGGCAAGTAGCCAAGCCGCCGTTGGCGCGCCGACCAGCGCGATCAACTTGGCCTCGCTCATTAGATTCCACCTCCCTTGATGGCCGTCCACAGGCCAATGACCGCCGCCAGCGCGCCTGCGATGTAGCCAGATTGGCTTTGCAGCCCGCCCAAGCCACGCGATGACCTTGAATCCACCAGAGAGGGCGTCGAACAGCTCGACCAGTCCCTGTGTGTTGGCTTCGGTCCGGCGCGTGCACTCGGTGTTCTCGGCCACGTTCTCCTTGAGGGCCTTTTCATCCCCAGCAAGACGGCGGACAGTAGCGGCGAGGCGGTCGACTGGCCGATCACGCCGGAAATCGACGAGGTGCTGCGCCGTGCCAAGGAACTCCAGCGCGACCTCAAGGTGCAGTCGCTGACCGGTCACGTCGTAACCGACCGCAACGGGAAGCCGAAGACCGCGGCGGCATGCCGGGATGCGTGGCGCGATGCGCTGGTGCGGGCAAAGCTGGAGGGCAAGGACTACACAGTGAAGGACATCCGGGCCAAGGCGCTCACGGACGCGAAGAAGGCGGGATACGACATCGAGGCCCTGCAGGTGGCCGGCGCGCATACCGATCGCGCGACCACCGAGGGCTACGCAAGCAGCGCGAGGTACCGCTTTCGACTGCTCACCAGCGGCTGCCGGCCGCGTGATTCCCTCGCATACAATTCTGGCAACCCCGCCCACCTGCCCTACAGCCGCCCATGGACGCTCTGAAGCGTGATCTACCAAATTTTCCGGATGAGGTGTCGACCGACTGGCTGCTACCCTACGCCAAGTCGGAAGGATGGCCTCCTCTCAAGGATGAGGATGGCATGCCAATGAAAAGGTGGCGGTACCTGCTGGGGATGCGCCCCCTCAGGTTCTACCGCAGCTTGTCATGGACCCTGGAGAACCGTTCGCTGGTGCCCGA
The DNA here is from genome assembly GCF_900094595.1 of Cupriavidus alkaliphilus. GTDB lineage: Bacteria > Pseudomonadota > Gammaproteobacteria > Burkholderiales > Burkholderiaceae > Cupriavidus > Cupriavidus alkaliphilus. The sequence goes on from NZ_FMAD01000007.1 coordinate 81,358, forward strand.
CACGCTGGCCGACGGCGAGGTTGGAAAAATCAATGGACTGTTACGGGCGGGCCTGCTGGGCGAGCAAAATGAGTACTCGGCGATTTCTAACAGCCGAGAGAGGCTAACAAGCATCCTTCAGTACACCCTAGCGCATGGAAGGCTTCCCAAAGCCCCAGCGCTGATCCAAGAGGCGTCGGGCTTGCGCATCATGGACGGGAATCATCGCATCGCGGTATACGTCTACCTGACCGGGTTCGGCGGTCATTTCACGCCTCAGTACCCGCTGGAACCAAGGCAAGACTTCTGGATTGCAACGCCAGCCGCGACTGGTAGCTGATCCCTGGATCGCCCCAGAATATTGGATGTCATCCAAAAAGGTGGGTGGCAACGCTACCCTGCGGGACAATAAAAAACCCGCTTGGCCTTATACCAAGCGGGTTCTGTCTGGTCGGGGCGAGAGGATTTGAACCTCCGACCACCTGCACCCCATGCAGGTACGCTACCAGGCTGCGCTACGCCCCGAAGCAAAAGATTATAACAGAAGCATTTCTCGTATGACTAGCTCCTGACGTGGAAATTATCCGTGCTTCGCGATCTCGCGCAGCTGCGCCAGCAGGTGCTGCACGTCGACCAACTCATTGCGTAAGCCGGCGATGTCGACCGACAGTGCCGGGGCCTTTTCCGCGCCGGCTTCCATCGACATTTGCGTCGTCGTGGCCGCGCTGTGATGACGGCCTTCGTCGAGGCGGTTGCGCGCGCCGTTGATGGTGAAGCCCTGCTCGTAGAGCAGCTCGCGGATGCGGCGGATCAGCAGGACTTCATGGTGCTGGTAGTAGCGGCGGTTGCCGCGGCGCTTGACCGGCTTGAGCTGCGTGAACTCCTGTTCCCAATAGCGCAGCACGTGCGGCTTGACGGCGCACAGCTCGCTCACCTCACCGATGGTGAAGTAGCGCTTGGCCGGGATCGGCGGCAACGCGATGCGGTCGCTGGGTTTGTCCGACATGCAGTGTGTAGACGAGCGTCAGGCCATGCCGGCCAGGAGGTTGGCGCGCCTCGCGCGCGCGCCCAGAAGAATACCGATGCCGGCCTCGGGAAGCAATCCGCCGTTCGGGTGACGGGTCAGCCGGCGATGCCGGCGCGTTCTTCGACCAGGCCCTTGAGCTTCTGGCTGGCGTGGAACGTCACCACGCGGCGCGCGGTGATGGGGATGACTTCGCCGGTCTTGGGATTGCGGCCGGGCCGCTGCGGCTTGTCGCGCAACTGGAAGTTGCCGAAGCCGGAAAGCTTGACGCTGTCACCCTGCTCCAGCGCTTCGCGGATGACATCGAAGAAGGCCTCGACCATGTCCTTCGACTCGCGCTTGTTCAGGCCCACCTGGTCGAACAGCATCTCGGCAAGCTCGGCCTTGGTCAGCGTGGGAACTTCGGTCGCGCGGGCGTCCGGCATTGCATCGTCAAGGGAGGATGCCTGCCGGTCGCTCATCTCACCCAGTGCTGCAGCGGTCATGGAATTCGCGTCTCGATCATTCATGTCGATCGCTCGAGTGTCTGTCTGGCGATCCGCCCGGGGCGAGCCCGGGCGCCCTTTTTATCGTGGTCCGTCGGTCCTGGCGACGGATCAGCCGCGCAGCCGCGCCTGGAAGGCTTCGGCCAGCGCGTCGACCATGCAGCGCACCGCGCTGTCGACGGTTTCGTCCTGAAGGGTCGACCCAGTATCTTGCAAGGTCACCCGGAACGCAAGGCTTTTCTCGTCCGCGCCGATGGCCGTGGAAGCCCCCTTGGGACGGAACTCGTCGAACAGCACCAGGCCCTGGCAGAAGCGGCCGTAACCCTGTTTTTCCAGGGCCGCGCGCATGGTGTCGAGCAGGTCCTGCACGCGTACCGATTGCTTCACGACCACGGCCAGGTCACGCACGGCAGCGGGGAACTTGGAGATCTCGGTGTATGCCGGCAGGCCGGTGGCGCGCAGCGCGTCGAGTTGCAGTTCGAACAGCACCGGCGCATGCGCCAGCTCATACTCCTGCAGCCAGCGCGGATGCAGTTCGCCGACCACGCCCACCGGCTCGCCGTCGAGCAGCACGCGCGCGGCGCGGCCCGGATGCAGCGCCGGGTGCGATACCGGCTCGAAGCGCGGCACGCGCGGATGGAACAGCGCCTCGACGTCGCCCTTGATGTCGAAGAAGTCGACATTGCGCGTGGCGACGCCCCACTGCTCCTCGAACGCCGGGCCGTAGGCGATGCCCGCAGCCATCATCGGCTGGTCATAGCCGGCCACGGTGAGACCGCCATCGCTGACCTCGGCGTCGCGATGGAACACGCGGCCCACCTCGAACATGCGCACGCGCGCGGCCTTGCGGTTGAGGTTGTAGCGCACCTTCTCGACCAGCCCGCCGATCAGCGTCGAGCGCATCACCGCCAGCTGGCTGGCGATCGGGTTGAGCAGGCGGATCGGCTTGTCGTTGGCGGCGAAGTCGCGCTCCCACTTCTCTTCGACGAAGGCGAAGTTGATCACTTCCTGGTAGTCGCGCGCGGCCACGGCATGGCGCACCACGTGGGTCGAGCGGCGGGCTTCGTCGGTCGGGCGCATTTCGCTTTCGGCAACCGGCGGGCGCGCCGGGATGCGCTCGAAACCGTAGATGCGCGCGACTTCCTCGATCAGGTCTTCCTCGATCTCGATATCGAAGCGGTAGCTCGGCGGCGTGACTTCGAACACTTCGCCCTCGGCGCCCTGCGCACGCGTGAACGGCAGCTGCAGGCGCTGGAACACGTCGGCGATGGCCGCCGGCGACAGCTCGATTCCGAGCACGCGCTCGGCGCGCGCCACGCGCAGGCTGACCGGCTTGCGCACCGGCAGGTTGACCACGTGGTCGTCCACCGGGCCGGCCTGGCCGCCGCAGATGTCGAGGATCAGCGCGGTGATGCGCTCGATATGCTCGACCGTGGTGGCGTAGTCCACGCCGCGCTCGAAACGGTGTCCGGCGTCGGTCGAGAAGTTGTAGCGACGGCTGCGGCCCTGGATCGCGGCCGGCCACCAGAACGCTGCCTCGAGGTAGATGTCGGTGGTGTCCAGCGTCACCGCGGTGCTGTCGCCGCCCATGATGCCGGCCAGGCTCTCGATCTCCTTGTCATCGGCGATCACGCCGACCTGCTCGTCGACTTCGATGGTATTGCCGTTCAGCAGCTTGATCTGTTCCCCCTTGCGGCCCCAGCGCACATCCAGGCCACCATGGATCTTGTGCAGGTCGAACACGTGCGAGGGACGGCCCAGCTCCAGCATCACGTAGTTGGAGATATCGACCAGCGCCGACACGCTGCGCTGGCCCGAGCGCTCCAGACGCTGAACCATCCACAACGGGGTGGCGGCACGCGCGTTGACGCCGCGGATGACGCGGCCGGAGAAGCGGCCGCAAAGATCGGGGGCCGATACCTTGACCGGCAGCTTGTCCTGGATCGTCACCGGCACCGGCTTCATGTCGGGCAGGTTCAGCGCGGCACCGGTCAGCGCCGACACCTCGCGCGCCACGCCATGGATCGACAGGCAGTCGGCCTTGTTCGGCGTCAGCTTGATGACGAAGACCTGGTCGTCGAGGTCCAGGTACTGGCGGATGTTCTGGCCGACGGCCGCGTCTTCCGGCAGCACCATCAGGCCGCCGTGGTCTTCCGACAGCTTCAGTTCGCGCGCCGAGCACAGCATGCCGTAGCTGTCGACACCACGCAGCTTGCCGACCTTGATCTCGAACGGCTTGCCGCCGTCCTCTGCCGGCGGCAGCACCGCGCCGACCAGCGCGCACGGCACCTTGATGCCCGGCTTGACGTTGGGCGCGCCGCAGACGATCTGCAGGGTCTCGCCGGTGCCGGCGTCGACCTGGCACACGTTGAGACGGTCGGCGTTGGGATGGCGCTCGGTCGACAGCACGTGCGCGACCACCACCTTGTCGAACGGCGGCGCGACCGGGCCTACCTCTTCCACTTCCAGGCCGGCCATGGTCAGGCTGTGCGAGAGCGCGTCGGTGGAGATCTTTTCAGGGTTGGCGAAGGTGCGAAGCCAGGATTCCGAGAATTGCATGGCGCTTCTGATCCGGTAAGTATTCTGTGTAGTCGGTGACGAGTTTGACGGTCGCCTGTTCAGGCGAACTGGCGCAGGAAGCGCACGTCGCCCTCGAAGAACAGGCGCAGGTCGTTGATGCCGTAGCGCAGCATGGTCAGGCGCTCGAGGCCGGAGCCGAACGCGAAACCGATATAGCGCTCGGGATCGAGGCCCATGTTGCGCAGCACGTTCGGATGCACCTGGCCCGAACCGGAGATTTCCAGCCACTTCCCATTGCCGAAGGCCATGTCGATCTCCGCCGACGGCTCGGTGAACGGGAAGTACGAAGGACGGAAGCGCACCTGGATGTCGTCACGCTCGAAGAACTTGCGCAGGAAGTCGGTGTACACGCCCTTCAGGTCGGCGAAGCTGACGTCCTCGCCGATCCACAGGCCTTCGACCTGGTTGAACATCGGCGAGTGGGTGGCGTCGCTGTCGACGCGATAGGTGCGGCCCGGGCAGATCACCTTGATCGGCGGCATCGCCTTGCCCGCGTACTTCTCCACGTGCATCCTGGCGTAGCGCACCTGCATCGGGCTGGTATGCGTGCGCAGGAGCAGCAGCTTGTCTTCGCTGTCGCGGCCGTCCACGTAGAAGGTGTCCTGCATCGAACGCGCCGGATGGTTGTCCGGGTTGTTCAGCGCGGTGAAGTTCATCCAGTCGGTTTCGATCTCGGGGCCGTCGGCCACGTCGAAGCCGATCGAGCCGAAGATCTGCTCGACGCGCTCCCAGGTGCGCATCACCGGATGCAGGCTGCCGCGCGCCACCGCGCGGCCCGGCAGCGTGACGTCGATGGCTTCGGCGGCCAGGCGCGCGTTCATCAGCGCGTCGGCCAGCGCCTGGCGGCGCGCCTGCAGCGCGGCTTCCACCTGCTGCTTGACCTGGTTGATGCGCGCGCCCTCGCTCTTGCGGGTCTCCGGGTCGAGCTTGCCGAGGCCCTTGAGCAGTTCGGTCAGCGCGCCGGTCTTGCCGAGGAAGCGGGCCTTCTCGTTTTCCAGCGTGGCGTTGTCATTGGCGGCGGCGAAAGCGGCCTGGGCGTCGGCGACGATTTGGTCCAGATCCTGAGACATGGCGGCGGTCGTGGAGTGTTCTGGCGTCGGCCGAACCCTGTCATGCGACAAGGCCGGCCCGACGTGGGTTGGCACTTCGTGCGGTATGCGTTTCCGGATGCGGTTTCATCAACAATCGCAAAACGGCATCCGGAACCGCAAATAAAAACGGGGCTCGGTGAGGAGCCCCGTTTCAGCAGACCTTGCGGTCAGCGGTCGACCTTGCGGTCGGTGCTTGCCCGGCAGCGCTTGCGCGCGACCGGAGCCGGCATCAGGCAACGGTGGCTTTCACCTGGTTGACGATGGCGGCAAAGGCAGGCTTGTCGTGGATAGCCATGTCCGACAGCACCTTGCGGTCCAGTTCAATCGAGGCCTTCTTCAGACCGTTCATGAACACGCTGTAGGTCATGCCATGCTCACGCGTCGCGGCATTGATACGCGCAATCCACAGCGCGCGGAACACGCGCTTCTTGTTGCGGCGATCGCGGTACGCGTACTGGCCAGCACGCATGACCGCCTGCTTGGCGATGCGATAGACATTATTGCGACGGCCGCGGTAACCCTTGGCAGCGTCGATAACCTTCTTGTGACGGGCCCGTGCAGTGACCCCACGCTTTACTCGAGGCATGTAATTCTCCTTTCGTTGTCGTCAGGGGTTATGCGTAAGGCATCATCGCGCGCACCGACTTCAGGTTCGTCTCATGGACGTCCTGAGTACCGCGCAGTTGACGCTTGTTCTTGGTGGTCTTCTTGGTCAGGATGTGACGCTTGAAGGCCTGGCCACGCTTGAACGAACCGTTCGGACGGGCAGTAAAGCGCTTGGAGGCGCTTTTCTTCGTCTTCATCTTCGGCATGAAAAACTCCAGCTCATATGACATGCATGCAGGTGGACGACTGACGCCGACGCTTGCAAGACCCGCATCCACTTGTTGTTGCACGATGGCCCTGGCGGACCCCGCGCGACTTCCGCACGAAGCAACGCCGGGATGACTGGCATCCCGGCCGCCGCACCGCGCAGGAATTACTTCTTCTTCTTGGGGGCGAGCACCATCACCATCTGGCGCCCTTCCATCTTCGGCATCTGCTCGACCTGGCCGATCTCTTCCAGGTCCGCCTTCAGGCGTTCGAGCATGCGCGCGCCGATTTCCTGGTGGGCCATCTCGCGACCACGGAACCGCAGCGTGATCTTGGTCTTGTCGCCATCTTCCAGGAAGCGCTTCAGGTTGCGCAGCTTGACGTTGTAGTCGCCATCATCCGTACCCGGCCGGAACTTGACTTCCTTGACCTGGATGATCTTCTGCTTCAGCTTGGCCTCGTGGGCGCGCTTGGCTTCCTCGTACTTGAACTTCCCGTAATCCATGATCCGGGCGACGGGCGGAGTCGCGTTGGGGGCGATCTCCACCAGGTCCAAGTCCTTGTCCTCAGCCAGCCGCAGAGCGTCCATGAACTTGACGATGCCGAGCTGCTCGTTATCAACCCCTACCAGGCGCAATTCAGGCGCGCTGATTTCCCGGTTGATGCGATGACCTTTGTCCGTAGCGATGTTGCGTTACCTCAAGAAGACAAAAAAACAAGCCGTGCTCACCACCCTCAGGCTTTGCTGGCGACGTCGTGTTGCAGACGCTCAACAAACGCGGAGACGGGCATCACACCCAGATCCACGTTGCCACGGGCACGCACGGCCACTTGATTGGCATCCCGCTCCTTGTCGCCCACTACCAGCAGGTAGGGGACCTTTTGAAGCGAATGCTCGCGGATTTTATACGTAATTTTCTCGTTACGCAAATCGGCCTTGGCCCTAAACCCTTGTTTTTGCAGCAATTGCACGACGCTTTCGGCGTACTCTGCCTGCGAATCCGCAATATTCATCACCACCACCTGGTCCGGGGCCAGCCAGGCCGGCAGCGCGCCGGCATGGTTTTCCAGCAGGATCCCCAAGAAGCGCTCGAACGAGCCCAGGATGGCGCGATGAAGCATCACCGGGCGCTTGCGCGAGTTGTCCTCGGAGACGTACTCGGCACCCAGGCGCTCGGGCAGCACCAGGTCCAGCTGCAGCGTGCCGCACTGCCACGAGCGGCCGATGGCGTCCTTGATGTGGTACTCGACCTTCGGGCCATAGAAGGCGCCCTCGCCCGGCAGCTCTTCCCAGTCCACGCCGCAGGCGCGCAGCGCCAGGCGCAGGCCTTCTTCGGCGTGGCCCCAGACCTCGTCCGAGCCGGCGCGCTGGTCCGGGCGCAGCGACAGCTTGACCTTCACATCCTTGAAGCCGAAGTCGTCATAAACGGAGAAAGCCAGTTCGTTGAAGGCCTTGGCCTCGGCAACGATCTGCTCTTCCGTGCAGAAGATATGCGCATCGTCCTGCACAAAGCCGCGCACGCGCATCAGCCCGTGCAGCGCGCCGGACGGCTCGTTGCGATGGCAGGCGCCGAACTCGGCGAGGCGCAGCGGCAGGTCGCGGTACGAGCGCAAGCCGTGGTTGAAGATCTGAACATGGCCCGGGCAGTTCATCGGCTTGATCGCGTAGTCGCGCTTCTCCGACTCCGTGACGAACATATTCTCCTTGTAGTTCTCCCAGTGGCCCGACTTCTCCCACAGCGAACGGTCCATCACCTGCGGCGTGCGCACCTCGTCGTAGCCGGCGTCCGTCAGGCGGCCGCGCATGTACTGCTCGACGGCCTGCCACACCTGCCAGCCCTTGGGGTGCCAGAACACCATGCCGGGCGCCTCTTCCTGCAGGTGGAACAGGTCCAGCGTCTTGCCCAGCTTGCGGTGGTCGCGCTTCTCGGCCTCTTCCAGCATGTGCAGGTAGGCTTCCTGGTCTTCCTTCCTGGCCCATGCCGTGCCGTAGATGCGCTGGAGCATCTCGTTGTTGGCATCGCCGCGCCAGTAGGCGCCGGCCACCTTCATCAGCTTGAAGACCTTGAGCTTGCCCGTCGACGGCACGTGCGGCCCGCGGCACAGGTCGACGAAATTGCCTTCGCGATACAGGCCGATTTCCTGGTCGGCAGGGATCGAGCCGATGATCTCGGCCTTGTACTTCTCGCCCATCGACTCGAACAGCGCCACCGCTTCGTCGCGGTTCCACACTTCGCGCGTGACCTTTTCGTCCTTGCGCGCCAGCTCCGTCATCTTCTTCTCGATGGCGGCGAGGTCTTCCGGCGTGAAGGGGCGCTTGTAGGCGAAGTCGTAGTAGAAGCCGTTCTCGATCACCGGCCCGATCGTCACCTGCGCCTCCGGATACAGCTCCTTGACGGCATAGGCCAGCAAGTGCGCCGTGGAGTGGCGGATCACATCGACGCCATCGGCATCCTTGTCCGTGACGATGGCCAGTTCCGCATCGCGCTCGATCCTGTAGCTGGTGTCGACCAGCTGGCCATCCACCTTGCCGGCCAGCGCGGCCTTGGCCAGGCCGGCGCCGATGCTCTGCGCCACTTCGGCAACCGTCACCGGTCCGGGAAACTCGCGGCGGGACCCGTCCGGCAGCGTGATTGCGATCATTTCGACTCTCCAGGTTCCGCCGGCGGCGCCTTGCGCCTTTGCCCGGGCGGATCAAACTGCATCTTGTGGCGTCGGCCCGCATGCCTGCGCGCCGGCGATTGGTTCTTGGCTGCCCCGCGCTGCCGCACGGGAAGGCGGCAGCTTATCAGGGCTGCTGGCAAGCGACGGACGAAAAAAAAACGCGGCCAAGGCCGCGTTTCTCTTTGTCAAACCCGATCCAACCGGGTCGAAGGCGCACCTCGACTACTGTCGCTTGCCAGCGGTAGTAGTTCGCGGTGTCATAACCATGATGCCCTTCCGTTCCGTATGGGGTTGAATCGGACTTGCCGCACTTCTTGTTACTGCTTTACTGCAATTCGTTGGTAGGCTCGATTGGACTCGAACCAACGACCCCCACCATGTCAAGGTGGTGCTCTAACCAGCTGAGCTACGAGCCTAGCGAAGCCGCAAGTATAGCATCACTTTCTTTTCGCCTGCAACACCCCCTGGACCTCTTCGATCATCAGCAGTGCCCGCTGCAGCTGCGTCGCCTCGGACACCTCGGCGGTGAACTGCATGCGCGCCACGCCCTTGCTCGACAGCGTCTTGACCCCGGTGACGTTGATCTTCTCGCGCGACAGCACTTCGGAGATGTCGCGCAGCAGGCCCTGCCGGTCGATCGCCTCGACCTGGATGTCGACCGGATAGACCGCGGCGTGGCTCTTCTTGCCCCACTCGGTCTGGATCACGCGCTCGGGCGCGCGCGCCGACAGCTGCTGGAAGGTATGGCAGTTGCGGCGATGGATCGACACCCCGCGTCCGCGCGTGACAAAGCCGACGATCTCGTCCGGCGGCGCCGGCTTGCAGCAGCGCGACATCTGCGTCATCAGCGAATCGACGCCCACCACCAGCACGCCGCTCTTGGCGCCGCGTGCCACGCTGGTGGCGCGGCTCTTCTTGGTAACGGCGTCTTCCTCGCTCAGCGGCGCCTGGACTTCGCCCTCGGGGTGGCGCAGCGCGTGCTCCACATGGCGCAGGCTGAACTCGTCCTTGGCCACCGCGGCGAACAGCTCGTCGGGGGTCTTGAAGCCCAGCCGCGTCGCCAGGTCTTCCAGCTTGACCGCGGTCTTGCCTTCGCGCTGCAGGGTCTTGTCGATCAGCGCGCGGCCTTGCGCAATGGTTTCCTGCGAGTCCATCGCGTTGAACCACGCGCGCACCTTGGCGCGGGCGCGGCTGCTGGCCAGGTAGCCGAGATCGGCATTGAGCCAGTCGCGCGACGGCCCGCCCTGCTTGACCACGATGATTTCGACGGTCTGGCCGTTCTTGAGCGGCGTGTTCAGCGGCACCATGGTGCCGTCCACGCGCGCGCCGCGGCAGCGGTGGCCGAGGTCGCTGTGCAGGTAGTAGGCGAAATCCACCGCGGTCGCGCCCTGCGGCAGCGCCACCACGCGCGCCTGCGGCGTCAGCACGTAGATGTGGTCGTCGATCGCGGCGTGCTTGATCTGCTCCCACGATTCGTCGTGCGCCACGCTGTGGTCGGCATCGTCCTTCCACGCCAGCAGCTGGCGCAGCCAGGCGATCTTTTCGTCATAGCGCTCGCTGGCGGAAAACTGCCCGGCATAGCCGCGGCTGCCCGCCTCCTTGTAGCGCCAGTGCGCGGCCACGCCGTATTCGGCGAAGTGGTGCATCTCGTGGGTGCGGATCTGCACCTCGAAGGCGCGCCCGTCGTCGCCGATCACCACCGTGTGCAGCGACTTGTAGCCGTTGGCCTTGGGCCGTGAAATGTAGTCGTCGAACTCGCGCGGGATCGGCTGCCAGATATGGTGGACGATGCCGAGCACCGTATAGCAATCCTTGATATCGTCGACGATCACGCGGAACGCACGCACATCGTACAGGTCGGCAAAATCCAGCTCCTTGCCGCGCATCTTCTTCCAGATGCTGTAGATGTGCTTGGGCCGGCCGCTCACCTCGGCGCGGATGCCCGCGGCGGTCAGCTCGGACTGCAGCCGCGCGATCGCGCCGGCGATATAGCCTTCGCGCTCGATGCGCTTTTCATCCAGCAGGCGGGCGATGCGCTTGTAGGTATCGGGCTGCTCGAAGCGGAAGGCCAGGTCTTCCAGCTCCCACTTCATCTGCCAGATGCCCAGGCGGTTGGCCAGCGGCGCGTAGATGTCGAGCGTTTCGCGCGCCACGCCGGGCAGCGGCGCCTGCTTGGTCTCGGCCAGCCAGCGCAGCGTCTGCAGGCGCGACGCCAGCCGCACCAGCACCACGCGGATATCCTGCGCGAAGGCCAGCAGCATCTTGCGCAGCGCCTCGACCTGCTCGTGGCGCGCCTGGGCTTCGTTCTTCGACGGCGCGGCCGACTCCACCTCAGGGCGATTGCCGGCGATGGCGCCGATGCGCAGCAGCTGCCGCACGCCATTGACCAGCCGCGCCACTTCCTCGCCGAAGCGCGGCTCGATCTCGGCGTCGGTCTCGGGCACGAATGCCGCCAGGCCGAACAGGCACGCGGCCGCGCGCGCGGAATCGTCCACGCGCAGGCCGTCGAGGATGCGCAGCATCCCCTCCGCGTGCGACTGCACGGTCTCGCCGGTGGGCAGCGCAACGCCGGCGCCGTGCTCGCGCACGTAGGCCAGCGCGCGCTCGACCAGCTCGGTATCCGGAATGCCCGCGACCCGGCCAGCCAGGTCGGTCGACGTCACCATGTCACAGCGCCTGCATCAGTTGAGCGCAGCGGTCACCACCACTTCGATCAGGTAATCGGGATTGGCCAGGCGGGCTTCGACGGTGGCGCGCGGCGGCGTGTTGCCTTGCGGCACCCAGGCGTCCCAGACCTCGTTCATCTCGCCGATAAGATCGATGTTGGTCAGGAAAATCTGGCACGACAGGATGCGGGTCTTGTCGCTGCCGGCCTCGGCCAGCAGGCGGTCGATATGGCCCAGCACCTCGCGCGTCTGGCCGCGGATATCGGCCTTGGGATCGACCTCGGGCACCTGGCCGGCCAGATACACCACGCCGTTGTAGACCGCGTATTCGGACAGGCGCTTGCCCACGTGGGCGCGCTTCAGTTCAGTAAGACTCATGGCAATGCGTAACTCAATAAAAACAGCCGGATCACAATCAGGCCGGTAACCAGGCCGGCAGCGGGCGCGCTCAGGCGCCGGTAAAGAACTGGCGCACGATCGCGATCTGCGCCGGATCGACAAAGGTCGGGGCGTGGCCCACGTCGGGCACTTCCACCGAGCTCACATGCTTGCCGCGCGCCACCATCTCGGCCACGGTCTCGCGCAGCAGCAGGTCGGACTGCGCGCCGCGCACCACCAGCACCGGCGCCTCGATGGCTTCGAAGCTGCGCCACAGCGCGGCTTCGCCGGCGGCGATGGCCTCGGGCGTGGACTTGCGGAACGGCAGCGCCAGCTGCGGATCGTAATGCAAGCCCCATTCCAGGCCATCTGCGCCCTGCATCGGTTTCAGGATGGCGGCGTTGAGCTCGCGCCACTGCTCGGCGCTGTGGCGGCCGAACGACGCGCTGATGGTCTGCAGGTACGCCAGCCCTTCCTCGAAGGTCTTGAAGCGCACCGGCAGGCCGAGGTAGGCGCCGATACGCTCGACCGCCGAGGGCGCGATGCGGGGGCCGACGTCATTGAGCAGCAGCTTGCGCACCGGCGACTTCGGCAGCCCGGCCAGGCCCATGCCGATCAGTCCGCCCATCGAGGTGCCGAACCAGTCCACCTTCTCCACATTGAGCCGTGCAATCAGCGTGACCATGTCGGAGACATACTGCGGCACCACGTAGCCGCTGGCATCGGCCAGCCATTCGGAACGGCCGCGGCCGACCACATCCGGGCACACCACGCGGTAGTCGCCGCACAGCGCGCGGGCCACGGCGTCGAAGTCGCGCCCGGTGCGCGTCAGGCCATGCGCGCACACCAGCACGCGCGGATTGGCGGGATCGCCCCACTCGTGGTAGGCCATGCGGTGCAGGCCCGCCGGACTGATGCACTGGACGAAACCGAGACGCGGACTGGCAGACATCTGGACTCCCTGGCAAACCGGACCGCACAGCGCCAGGAAACGCCGCCGCCGGAAGTTGAGCAAAGCTGGATTGTACGCCGCAGCGGGTACAATGCCACAGCACAGTGTCCGCGCCCCGCGCGCGGCCGCGCACGCCACGGCGCGCGCTGCCAATCCGGCGGCTGTCCTGCCGTGGCATCCCCTTTCTCTCGACGGAGGCTTACATGCTCAACGGCAAGACCGCACTGGTAACTGGCTCGACCAGCGGCATCGGGCTCGGCATCGCAAAGGCGCTGGCGGCGCAGGGCGCCAACATCATCGTCAATGGCTTTGGTGACGCGGACGCCGCAAAGAACGAGATCGCGCAGGCGGGCCAGGGCATCCGCGTGGGCTACCACGGCGCCGACATGAGCAAGGCGGCCGAGATCGAAGACATGATGCGCTACGCGCAGTCGGATTTCGGCGGCGCCGACATCCTGGTCAACAACGCCGGCATCCAGCACGTCGCCGCCATCGAGGATTTCCCGCCCGAGCGCTGGGACGCGATCATCGCCATCAACCTGACCTCGGCCTTCCATACCACGCGCCTGGCGCTGCCCGGCATGAAGCAGAAGAACTGGGGCCGCATCATCAACGTCGCCTCCACCCACGGGCTGGTGGCCTCGGCGCAGAAATCCGCCTATGTGGCGGCCAAGCATGGCATCGTCGGCTTCACCAAGGTGACCGCGCTGGAAACCGCGCAGACCGGCGTCACCGCCAACGCGATCTGCCCGGGCTGGGTGCTGACGCCGCTAGTGCAGAAGCAGGTCGAAGCCCGCGCGCAGAAGGAAGGCATCCCGGTCGAGCAGGCCAAGCGCGAGCTGGTGCTGGAGAAGCAGCCCTCGGGCCAGTTCGTCACCCCCGATGAACTGGGCGCGCTGGCCGTGTTCCTGTCGTCCGAGGCGGCCCGCCAGGTGCGCGGCGCGATCTGGAACATGGATGGCGGCTGGGTGGCGCAGTAAGGTGCCACACCGGCGCACGACAGCAAGGAGCAGCAAGCAATGATGCAACGACGACGTTTTCTCGGCACCCTGGGCGCGCTCGCGCTCGGCACGCTCGCCGTGGGTGTGCTGGGCCCGGCGGCCGATGCCTTCGCGCAGGCGAAGCCGCTGGCCATCGACGTCTACAAGAGTCCGCTGTGCGGCTGCTGCGAGGAATGGGTCAAGCACCTGCGCGCCAACGGCTTCACCGTGACGGTGCATGACGTCGAGGATACCGGCGAATACCGCAAGCGCTTCGGCATGCCCGAGCGCTTCGGCTCCTGCCATACCGGCCATATCGCCGGCTATGCGATCGAGGGTCACGTGCCCGCCGCCGATATCCGCAAGCTGCTGGCCGCCAAACCCAAGGCGGTCGGGCTGGCAGTACCGGGCATGCCGGTCGGCTCGCCGGGCATGGAACAGGGTCCGCGCAAGGATCCCTTCGACGTGCTGCTGGTCAAGGCCGACGGCGCGGCCTCGGTGTTCAGCCGCCACAACAGGCCGGCGGCCTGACGTGTCGCGGCTCCGGATGCGCCGCGGCGCATCCGGCAATGCCCTACCCCTGTGCGAGGCGCTCCAGCGCCGCCTCGACCTCCCGCCACACCGCCTCGGTCTCGCCCTCGGTGCATTCCCCATGCTGGCGCTTGACCGCGCCCAGCCGGTTCAGCACCAGGTGCTGCCCCGGCACCACGCCCGCATTGGCCAGGCAGACCTGCACGCAAGCCAGCGGACACCCGTCCAGCGCCAGGATCGGCCGGCCCGATCGCGCCACCCGCGTCAGCGCCGGCACGCCGCCGCCCACGCCGCTGATGCACGACATTTCCGCGCGGCCGGTTCGGTCCAGCCGCACCGCGCAGGCATTGGCCAGTTGCGCCACGCTGGAGCAGCCGGAGCAGGCGTACACCAGGGGCAGGGATCGGGTGGGGGAAGCCGGCATCGCGCTCCTTCCGTCAGGACTTGTGTTGACAGGACCACGCCTGCTGGGAAGCGGCCAGCATAGTGACTTGTGCGGGGACGGGCCATTCGCCGATAGAGCTAGCCCGCACGGCCGATCTGCGTAGCCAGCTGCCGGGCACCAAATGAAAAAAGCCCTGTGGCGCAATGCGCCACAGGGCCTGTCACGCAATGCCGAAGGGTTGCTTACAGCAGCGACGCCCCGGTCTTCGCCTGGATTTCCTCGCGGCTGACGCCCGGTGCGGTTTCGACCAGCTTCAGGCCGTCGGCAGTCACGTCCATCACACCCAGGTCAGTGATGATGCGATTGACCACGCCCACGCCGGTCAGCGGCAGGTTGCACTGCTTCAGGATCTTGATGTCCTCGGTGCCGTCCTTCTTCTTGGCGGTGTGTTCCATCAGCACCACCACGCGGCCGACGCCGGCGACCAGGTCCATCGCGCCGCCCATGCCCTTGACCATCTTGCCGGGGATCATCCAGTTGGCGAGGTCGCCCTTCTCGCTGACCTGCATCGCGCCCAGGATGGCCAGGTTGATGTGGCCGCCGCGGATCATCGCGAACGAGTCGGCCGACGAGAAGATCGACGAGCCCGGCAGCGTGGTCACGGTCTGCTTGCCGGCATTGATCATGTCGGCGTCGACCTCGGCCTCGGTCGGGAACGGGCCGATGCCGAGCAGGCCGTTCTCGGATTGCAGCCAGACTTCCATGCCTTCGGGCACCCAGTTGGCCACCAGCGTCGGCAGCCCGATGCCCAGGTTGACGTAGAAACCGTCCTGCAGCTCGGCCGCGGCGCGCGCGGCCATTTCGTCACGTGTCCATGCCATGATGGGTCTCCTTAGCTGGCCGCGCGCACGGTGCGCTGCTCGATGCGTTTCTCGGGGTGGGCGTTGAGCACCAGGCGCTGCACGAAGATGCCGGCCAGGTGGATCTCGTCGGGATCGAGTTCGCCGGTCTCGACGATCTGCTCGACCTCGGCCACGGTGACCTTGCCCGCCATCGCGCACATCGGATTGAAGTTGCGCGCGGTGCGGCGGAACACCAGGTTGCCGGCCTTGTCGGCCTTCCAGGCCTTGACCAGCGCCACGTCGGCGGTCAGCGAACGTTCCATCACGTACTTTTCGCCGTCGAATTCGCGGATTTCCTTGCCTTCGGCGACGATGGTGCCGACACCGGTCTTGGTGAAGAAGGCCGGGATGCCCGAGCCGCCGGCGCGCAGCTTTTCGGCCAGCGTGCCCTGCGGGGTGAATTCCAGTTCCAGTTCGCCGGCCAGGTACTGGCGCTCGAACTCCTTGTTCTCGCCCACGTAGGACGAGATCATCTTCTTGATCTGGCGCGTGGCCAGCAGCAGGCCCAGGCCGAAGCCGTCGACGCCGGCGTTGTTGGAGATGCAGGTCAGCTGCTTGGCGCCGCTGTCGCGCAGCGCGCCGATCAGCGCCTCGGGGATGCCGCACAGGCCGAAACCGCCCACGGCGATCGTCTGGCCGTCGCGGACGACGCCTGCAAGCGCTTCTGCGGCGCTGGCGTAGACCTTGTTCATGCTTCGCTCCTTCCTCGGTAGTCCCTGTCGATCTCCCCGCCGGCGGGTAGTGCGGCGGGCGACGCAGGGAAATTGTAACGGTACAATCGGCAACGGGCGGTCGGCCGTCGCCGTAACGCGTCCGACCGACAGCATACGCAAGCACAGCCGGCTACGCCATTACGTAAAAATACATAAGCAGATGCCCGCCATCGACTACCAGACCGCCTTCCAGCTCGCCCCCGTGGGCCTGGTGCTGTCACGCGAGCGCGTGATCGAGGACTGCAACGAAGAGGTCTGCCGCATCTTCGGCACCACGCGCGAGGCCCTGCTGGGCCAGTCGTTCCAGGTGCTCTACCCCACCGCCGACGAATTCGAGCGCACCGGCGCGCGCATCGCGCCGATCATGGGCAAGCGCGGCATGTATTCGGACGAACGCATCATGAAGCGCGCCGGCGGGGAACTGTTCTGGTGCCACGTTACCGGTCGCGCGCTGGACCGGGCGCAGCCGCTCGGCGCAGGAATCTGGACCTTCGAGGACTTGTCGCAGAAACGCCAGGTCACCGCCGAACTGACCGCGCGCGAACGCGAGATCGCGGCGCAACTGGTGGAAGGCAAGACCAGCAAGCAGATCGGCAAGCTGCTGGCGATCAGCCCGCGCACGGTCGACATCTATCGGGCGCGGCTGATGAAGAAGTATGGGGCGAGTACGTCGGTGGATCTGGTGCAGCGGCTGGTGGCCCACTGACGCCGAAAACGATCACCCTTCGATGATCGCCCGGATCTCCGCCGGCACCGGCACCGATTTCTCCGCCGCATAGTCGCACCACACCACCTTGGCCCCACCCTCGGCCCATACCACCTCGGGCAGATCGGTGCGGCGGATTTCCATGCGCGTCTCGAAACTGGTGCGCCCCAGCTGCCCGGCATAGACCCGGCATTCGATCTCGCCCGGATAGCGCAACTGCTTCAGGAAGGTCATATGCGCATTGATGATGACCGGCCCCTGCCCGTTCGCATCCTTGCCGCCGCGGCCCAGCGACGCGAACCATTCGATGCGCGCCTGCTCCAGGTACTGGAAATAGACGGTGTTGTTGACATGGCCCATCGCATCCATGTCGCCCCACCGGATCGGCATCACCACCGTATAGACGTGCTTCATCTCAGCCTCCAAAGCAACAGGCCCGCCAACACTGGCGGGCCTGCTTAATGACTTAGCGCTTGGCGATCGCGCCTTCAGCCTTGGTCACCAGGTCGGTGCCGATCTGCTTCTTCCACTTGTCGTAGACCTTGGCGGTAGCCTTGCGGAAGGCGTCATGCTCGGCCGGGGTCAGGTGCGTGACCTTGACGCCGTGGGCCTCCATGTCCTTCCACGCGGGCGTGCCGGCCTCGGCCAGGCCCTTGCGGGCCAGCGCGATTTCCTGCTTGCCGGCATCGATGGCGGCCTGCTTGACGATCTCGCGGTCGGCCGGGGTCCAGCTTTCCCAGATCTGCTTGTTGACCACGAAAATCAGCGGATCGGCGACGTAGCCCCAGGTGGTGACGTACTTCTGGCCGACCGTGTACAGCTTGGCGGCGGCGAACACCGACTGCGGATTCTCCTGGCCGTCGACCGCGCCCGAGGCCATCGCCGGCTGCGCGTCGGCCCAGCTCATCTGGGTCGGGTTGGCGCCCAGCGCGTTGAAGGTCTCGATGTACAGCGGCGAGCCCACAACGCGCAGCTTCAGGCCCTTGAGGTCTTCCGGCTTGCGGATCTCGCGCTTGGAGTTCGACACCTCGCGGAAGCCGTTCTCGCCCCACGCCAGCGGCACCACGCCGGCCTTCTCCAGCGTGGCGAAGATCGACTTGCCGACCTCGCCCTGCGTCAGCGCGTCCAGCGCCTTGTAGTCGGGCATCAGGAACGGCAGCGAGAACAGGTTCAGTTCCTTGACCTGCGGCGACCAGTTGATGGTGGAGCCCACCGCCATGTCGATCACGCCCTGGCGGATCGCCGAGAACTCGCGGGTCTGGTCGCCGGCCACCAACGAAGTGCCCGGGTACAGCTTGATGTTGATGCGGCCGTTGGTACGCTGTTTGACCAGGTCGGCCCAGATCTCGCCGCCCTTGCCCCACGGGAAGGCCGGGCCGAGCACCAGCGACATCTTGTACTCGGACTTGTAGGTCTGGGCCATCGCACCGGCGGGGGCGAAGGCGGAGGCGGCCAGGGCGGCGGCCGTTGCGAGCATCAGGGCACGACGTTTCATTTCATCTCCTCAGGGGAAAAGCGTCAGGTTCTTGTTGGTGAATGCAAACACGGCATCGACAGCGGTCAATAGCCGAGGTACTCCGGCAGCCACGTCGCCAGCGGCGGATAAGCCAGCACCATCAGCATGGCGATAAACATCGCCAGCAGCATCCAGATCACCCAGGGCACGGTTTCTTCCATGCGCACGCGGGCGATCCGGCACGACACCATCAGGTTCACGGCCAGCGGCGGCGTGAACTGGCCCAGCGCCACCTTCAGCGTCAGCACCACGCCGAACCACACCGGGTTCCACTGGAAGGCATTGGCGATCGGCAGCAGCAGCGGCACGAAGATCAGGAAGATCGAAATGCCGTCGAGGAACATGCCCACCGTCATCAGCAGCAGCACGATCAGCGCCAGCACGCCGTATTCGCCCAGCCCGGAGGTGGCGATTGCCTGCGCCAGCGGGTCGATCACGCCCAGCGTCGACAGCGCATAGGCAAAGATGCCGGCCAGCGCCACCACCAGCAGGATCACCGCCGAGGTCTCGGCCGCTTCCTGGAAGATCGTGAACAGGTCGCGCATGCCGATGCTGCGGTACACCACCATGCCGACGAACAGGCCATAGACCACCGCCACCACGGCGGCTTCGGTCGGCGTGAACCAGCCGGCGCGCATGCCGCCCAGGATCAGAAACGGCGCCACCAGGCCCCACGCGGCCTCGCGCAGGCTTTTCCAGAACGGCGGGCGCGGCAGCGCGGCTTCGGCGGCGCCCATATTGTGCTTGCGCGCCAGCCAGACCGCCGGCACGATCAGCGCGATGCCCGCGAGCACGCCCGGGATCATGCCGGCCGCGAACAGCGCCGGCACCGATGCGCCCGGCACCAGCACGCTGTAGATGATGAATGCCACCGACGGCGGGATCAGGATGTCGGTCGCGGCCGCCGCGCCGACCACCGCCGCGCTGTACGAGCCGGGATAGCCCGCGCGCGACATCGCCGCGATCATCACGCCGCCGACCGCGGCCGCGTTGGCCGGGCCCGAACCGGAAATGCCGCCGAGGAACATCGCCACCAGGATCGCCACCAGCGGCAGCATGCCAGGGCCACGGCCGACCACGGCGATGGCAAAGGTCACCAGCCGCTGCGCCACGCCGGAGCGGTCGAAGATCGAGCCCACCAGCACGAACATCGGGATCGCCAGCAGCGGATACTTGGCCAGGCCTGCGTAGAAATTCTGCGGCACCGCCAGCAGGCCGAACATCTGCGTATCGAGATTGGACAGGCCGATCGCAACCAGGCCGCCCAGCCCCAGCGACACGCCGATCGGCACCCCAAGCAGCATCAGGCCAATAAAGACCACGAACAGGATGATGGCAACCAGCGTCATGGCGCACGCTCCGTCGCCGACTGGCTCTGTTGATGCAGCGCCTTGAGCGCGCGCACGTTGCGCACCATCAGGGCCAGCGCGCGCAGCGCGATGCCGGCCGACAGCACCGGCAGCCAGATCGAGTACCACCAGCTCGGCACGCCGATGCCTGGCGAGGTCTCGCCGAAGGTGTACTCATCCCAGGTAATGCGCGCCCCCAGCACCGCCAGAGCGATAAACATCACCGCCACCGCCAGCGCCGACAGGACCGCCAGGCGCCGCTGCCGCGCGGCGCTGCCGCGTTCGAAGAAGAATTCGATGCGGATATTGCGGTCGCGCGCCACCGCGGCGCTGCCGGCCACCAGGGCCAGCACGATCATCAGGAAGACCGAGAATTCCTCGGTCCAGGCGAACGACTCGTCGGTGAAATAGCGGACCACCACGTTGGCGAAGGTGATGCCGACCAGCAGCACCATCACGATCACGCCAATCCAGTCCTCGAGGCGGGGCGATACCCGGAATTCAGCGTCCTGCGCTTCGTCGGCGGCCCGCGGGATCACCGCGGAATCGACGACGTGTTGCGGCACGGCGTTGCGCCGTGCCTCTGTTTGTTGCTCCATCTCCCCGGCCTCCGGTCCAGGGCCGCTCGGGCCATGCGGCCACCGCGGCGTTCTCGCTTTGTATGTAAAGACTTAATCTGCAGACATGGCGGATTATGCCAAGACTGGCCTGCCACGCACGAAATTTCTGAAGTTTGACGCGTACTGACGACGGCGCGCCCAAGGGGACCGGATAAGCCCTGGGTTGGCGCTCGGGCATCCCGCGGCGCTTTTGGCGCGTGGGCGGGATGCGGGGGACTTGCGCCCCCGGTGTCAGCGCGCGGGCGCTCAGACCATGCCGTCGTCGGCGGTGATGACGGCGCCGTTGATGAACTGCGACTGGTCCGATGCCAGCAGCAGCAACAGGCCGTCGAGGTCTTCCGGCTTGCCCAGGCGCTTGCGCGGCAGCATCTGGATCAGCTTCTGCCCGGCGTCGGAATCCCAATGGTGGTGATTGATATCGGTGTCGATATAGCCGGGGCAGATGGCGTTGGAATTGATGCCATGGCGCGCCCATTCCAGCGCCATGGCCCTGGTCATGTGCACCACCGCCGCCTTGCTCATGCAATACACGCCGATCTGCGACAGCACCTTCAGCCCCGCCACCGACGCGATATTGACGATACGCGCCTGCGGCAGCGGGCTGCCGTTGCGCTCGGCGCCCTTGGCGCGCGCGATCATGCGCTTGGCGACTTCCTGCGCGACGAAAAACGCCCCGCGGGTATTGGTGTCGAAGACGAAGTCGAAGTCTTCCGGGGCCACCTCGGTCAGCTTCTGCGTGGTGGACACGCCGGAGTTGTTGACCAGGATATCGATGGCGCCGGCTTCGGTCTCGGCGTGCGCCACCGCGGCGCGGATGCTGTCGGGGTCGGTCACGTCCAGGCGCACCACGTGCGCGCTGCCGCCCTCGGCCTCGATCGCGGCGCGCAGTTCCTTGAGCCGCTCGGTGCGGCGCGAGGCCAGCACCACCTTGGCCCCGGCGGCAGCGAGCACCGTGGCGAAACGCGAGCCCAGCCCGCTGGACGCGCCGGTCACCAGCGCCACCTTGCCTTCCAGATTGATCGACAAACCCATGATTACCTCTTGTGCGGGAGCCCCTCTGGCCTCATCAGGAGCAGAAGGCAGCATATCAAAAAAAAGAACGACCGTTCCAAAAAAATCCTTGCCTGTGGGTGGCGAGTCCCGGACAATGCCGGAGATTCTAAGAACTTGGCCCGCAAAGGGAAAGAGGGAAAACGCGCGATCCGGCCGCCTTCGGACGCCGTTCCAGCGTTGTTCCGTCGCCGTTCGATCGCCGTCCGATCGCGAATCGGCGCCGATTCACCGCCGGGCCCGCGCGGCTCCCCGGGCGGCCCCCACGCCTCGCCCGGGCCGGGTTCTCAGCAAAAAGATCACCGCATTTCCCACAATTGCCAGCTAGCAGCAAAGAAACAGAGGGTTAGAGACAAATGGATCAGCAACAGCTCCTGGAGCAGTTCGGCCCGCGCGAAGCCATGGAATACGACGTGGTCATCGTCGGCGGCGGCCCCGCCGGCCTGGCCACCGCCATCCGCCTGAAGCAACTCGCGCAGGAGAAAGGCGCCGACGTCAACGTGTGCGTGCTGGAAAAGGGCTCCGAGCCCGGCGCGCACATCCTGTCGGGCGCCATCATGGACCCGCGCGCCCTGAATGAGCTGATCCCGAACTGGAAGGAGCTGGGCGCGCCGCTGAACCAGGCCGTGACCGAGGACAAGTTCCTGTTCCTGAACGAGACCGGCTCCAAGGGCACGCCCCCGGCGCTGCTGCCCGAGTGCTTCCACAACGAAGGCAACTACATCGTCAGCCTGTCGAACTTCGTGCGCTGGCTGGGCCAGCAGGCCGAGGCGCTCGGCGTCGAGATCTTCCCGGGCTTCCCGGCCGCCGAGGTGCTGTACAACGAAGACGGCTCGGTCAAGGGCGTGGCCACCGGCAACATGGGCATCAACAAGGAAGGCGAGCCGACCGACAACTTCCAGCTCGGCATGGAGCTGCATGCCAAGTACACGATCTTCGCCGAAGGCGCGCGCGGCCACCTGGGCAAGCAGCTGATCGACAAGTTCGGCCTGGATGCCGGCAAGGATCCGCAGAGCTACGGCATCGGCCTGAAGGAACTGTGGGAAATCGATCCGGCCAAGCACAAGCCCGGCCTGGTGGTGCATACCGCCGGCTGGCCGCTGGACCCGGCCACCTACGGCGGCTCGTTCCTGTACCACATGGAAGACAACAAGGTCGCGGTCGGCTTCGTGGTCGGCCTGGACTACACCAACCCGTGGCTGTCGCCGTTCGAGGAATTCCAGCGCTTCAAGACCCATCCGGAGATCCGCCAGTACTTCGAAGGCGGCAAGCGTCTCTCGTATGGCGCGCGCGCCATCACCGCCGGCGGCCTGCTGTCGCTGCCCAAGACCGTGTTCCCGGGCGGCGCGCTGGTCGGCTGCGATGCTGGCTACCTGAACGCCTCGCGCATCAAGGGCAGCCACGCCGCGATCAAGACCGGCATGCTCGCCGCCGAGGCCGCCTATGACGCGCTGCAGGCCGGCCGCCAGCACGACGAGCTGAGCGCCTACCCGGCCGCGTTCGAGCAGAGCTGGCTGTACAAGGAGCTGCTGCAGGCCAAGAACTTCAAGCAGTGGTTCAAGAAGGGCCGCACCACCGCCACGCTGATGACCGGCATCGAGCAATGGCTGCTGCCCAAGCTGGGCGTGCGCAACCCGCCCTGGACCCTGCATCGCCAGAAGCCGGACCACGTCTACCTGAAGCCGGCCGCCGAATGCCAGAAGATCGAGTATCCGAAGCCGGACGGCAAGCTGACCTTCGACCGCCTCAGCTCGGTCTTCATCAGCAACACCAACCATGAAGAAAACCAGCCGGCGCACCTGACGCTGAAGGACGCCAGCGTGCCGGTCGACATCAACCTGGACAAGTACGCCGGCCCCGAGTCGCGCTACTGCCCGGCGGGCGTGTATGAGTTCGTGCAGGACGAGACCTCGGGCAAGGAACGCCTGCAGATCAACGCGCAGAACTGCGTGCACTGCAAGACCTGCGACATTAAGGACCCGACGCAGAACATTGTGTGGGTGACCCCGGAGGGTGGCGGCGGCCCGAACTACGTCGGCATGTAAGACGGCCGCGCAAGCGCGCTGGCAAGTGACAACGGCACCGGATTCCCGGTGCCGTTTTCTTTTTATTCGACCGCGGCACGCGTTAGCGTGCCTGCCGCCGCGCTGCCATCGCCTGGTCGACCACCTCCGCCTGCAGCGCCTCGCTCGGATTGTCGAAAGCCTGCCTGCGCAGCGTGTCCAGCTGCTGCCGCCGATCCTGCTCCGACAACCCCGCAAACGCCTCGATCTGCGCGCGGCGCGCGGCATAGTCGTCGTAGCGCTGCTGCCATGACTGCTCGGCCTGCGCCTGCTGCTGGTAGCGCTGCGCCACCTCGGGGCCGTAGGCCTGCGCCAGCGCCGCGCCGATGTCCTGCGCGCCGCGGCCGGCAGCCTGCAGGTCGGCGATGGTCTGGCTGATAGCCCGCGGGCGTGCGCTGGCTTCGCGCGCGGCGCGCAAGGGCTCTGGCAGCGTGGCGTCGAGCTCGGCCAGCCGCTGCCGCCGCTGCGCGTCGTCCAGGCCGGCCTGCGCCGCGATCTCCAGCCGCGCCAGCATGGCCTCGTCATGGGCGTGCTCGTCGCCGAACCAGGCCTGTGCGACCTCGGGCAGCCAGCGCTGGCGCGCTGCATGGCGCTGCGCCAGCAGCGCGCGCAGCTGCCGCACCTGCTGCGCATCCAGCGTGCCGTCCGTATCCGCCAGCGGCTTGCGCGCGGCCTCGGGCTGGCTCTCGGCCAGGCAGGCCACGTAGCGGCGCCACAGCTGCCAGGCCTGCCCGGCCGCGGGCTGCGGCACATGGCGGCGGATATCGTCATGCACCACCGCGTCGAGCGCATCGATGCCGCCGGCGTCGTGGCGCGCACTCAGGAAATAATCGAAATAGGTGCGCAGTGCTCGCGTCAGCCGCAGGTTGCCCGCGGCATCGGCCTGGGGGCCTGCGGGCATCTCCACACCGGCCAGCGATGGCCAGGCGGCGTCGACAGCGGGCACCGGATCCGCCGATGGCGCAAGCGGAGCCGCGGCGTTCGCCACTGCCGCCTGCCGCGGCACGGGCGCCGGATCCGCCGGCAGGGTCAGCCAGTACACCGCTGCGGCCGCGGCGCCGGCCGGCAGCAGGGCCAGCCAGATCCGCGGCGATCGCTCAGAGCTGGTCATTGCGCAGCCGGTTGGCGTGGTTCAGGATGACCGTGCGCGGATCCGCATCCTGGTACAGCCCCGCCATCTGGTTGACCTCGTCGAGATGGTTCCAGTAATAGCCGGTGGCCAGCACCCGCCCCCACTTGCTGCTGCACACCGAGACCAGCCCGTCATTGGCGCCGGCGCCCTTCAGCGCCATCAGCCCTGCCGAGGTCGACATCATCACCGTGGACGGATCCAGCAAGTTGGAGCGCAGCAGGCTGAGCGGGCCGCCCTGCCCGGTCCACGAATACGCGGCCTGGGTATGGGTGACGAGATTGCCCGCGGCGTCGCGCGCCTGGCGCTGCTCGGACACTGCGCCGGCGCTGTCGCAGTCCGCGCCCAGCGCCGACCTGGTCCCTGGCACCAGCGTGGCGTCAAGCCGCGCATTCTGCTCGGCGGCGCCGCGCGTGGTCAGGCTCTTGAGCGACGCCAGCGCATCCTGGTCCAGCGCCTGCCCGTTGCTGATGCCGTTGAACCAGCCGACCGTATCGAACACGCCCTGGATCAGGCTGACCAGCACCGGGCCGGCGATCGGGATGGTGCCGATGCCGTTGATCAGGTCGAGCACGGTGTCGGCCACTTCGCTGCCGCGGTGGGGGCTGCCGATGGTGGTGACCGAAGCCACGTCCTGCGGCGACATCGCCGCCAGCACGCGCGAGGTGGGCCCGCCCTGGCTGTGGCCGATCAGGTTGACCTTGTCGGCGCCGCTTTCCAGCTTGACCGCGCGCACATAAGCCTGCAGCGCCAGCGCGCGCTCGGCGTCGCTGTTGAACGACGGCACCGTGGCGACATAGACCTGCGCGCCATGGGCCCGCAGCACTTCGGGGATGCCATACCAGTAGTCGAGCACGCCGGCCATCTTCGCCGCGCCGGTCAGCCCGTGGACCAGCACGATCGGGTAGCGCGTCTTTGCGTAGTCGCCATTAGCGGTGACGGCGGCGGCGGCCGGCGCCGGTTGCGCCAGCATGGCCGCGGCGGCCAGTGCCGCGGCGGTGCCTGCCAGCCTGCGCAGGGAATTACGGGGCTGCTGCACGCGTGGTACGGGCGTGCGTTGCCCGCACGCGTGGGGTTCGCCGTGCTCCATCTGGTCTCCTCGGTGGTGGGTCTTTTTATGTTGGAAGCAGTAAAGACGGCCCGCCCCGGGGAGACAATCAAAACATTAGCGGATTTCCTCTAAACGGCCGCTACAGCCGCCGGTTGCACGGGCATGCGGGTGCTGGAAAGCAGCTGCTCGTAGATGTAGCACTGCAGCAGCGTCAGTTCGCGCTCGGCCAGGACATCGAAGGCCACGCCGAACGCGGGGAAGTCGGCATCGTCGCCGGCGGCGCCGGCTGGCGCCATGCGGACCCAGCCGTCGATCACCACCTCGCTGTCCAGCGACGCGGTACGCAGCTTGAAGCGCAGCCGCACGCGGCTGCCCGGCGCGGGGGCCGGAGAGGTGGTCTGCACCAGCGCGCCGCCGGTGCTGAGGTCGGACAGCAGCGACAGGCGCGCGGCGCTGCCGGCGCTGCCGGCGCTGCCGTCATCATCGCCGGGTTCGGTCAGGTAAGCGGCCAGGCGGGTGGGCACGCGCGCGGCCTTGCGCACCGGCGTCGCGTGCCGCTGCACCGGCGCCGACAGCACCAGGTAGCGGAACGGGCTGCGGCACACGGCGGTAATGGTCGAGGTGAAGCTGTGGATGGCGTGTCCCGAGAAGCCGCGCAGCACCACGCCATCACCGGCCTGCAGCGGCAGGTCGCGCCCGCCCAGTTGCGGCCAGGTGACAAAGAGCCCCTGCTCGATAAAGCCGATCAGGCGGCTGGCGGCCGGGCGCGCGGACTCGCCGTCGAGCTTGACATGCAGCAGCGTGCCGACCTGCAGGCCGAGCGGCCCGGTGGCCGGGCGCAAGTCCTCGGCAACCTCGTCGCCGGCGTCGTCGCGGCACACCGTGCCGTGGCGGAACACCAGCGCCAGGTCGCGCGCATCGGGAATGATGTTGCCGCTGCCGAGCACCAGGTTGCCCTCGCCATCGAGCAATGACCAGGGCAGCGGGTGGCCGACGGGAAGATCGTTAGGGGTGAGCTGGATCATGGCTGTTTGCAGTTGGCCCCGGCGTGGGCGTGCTGGGACGCGACGAGCCCTGGGCGGAACTGACGCACGGACTCCGCCGCCTGTATTGGGCTTCTATCGGCGTCCGTGCAGCGAAATTTAGTGCCGGGCAATAGATACCGAGGCCGCATGTGTAGCATCGGCTACCTGATGCAAGCTTGACGCGCCGCAAAGTTGAGTCCAGAATCGCGAAAACCTGTCAGACAGCCTGACACATCGAGCGCCATGACCACTCTCCTGCCCCGTCCGGCTTCGCTTGCCACACGCATCGCGCAGACCCTGCATGACGACATCCTTGCCGGCCGCTACGGCGCGGGCGCGCGCCTGCCGGCCGAGTCCGCGCTGGCCGACGCCTTCGGCGTCAGCCGCCCGATCGTGCGTGAGGCCATTGCCCAGCTGAAGGCCGACGGCGTGCTGGTCACGCGCAAGGGCTCCGGCGCCTATGTGTCGGAGACCCCGGGCGGCCAGGCCTGGCGCGTGGCCAGCGCGCCCGACGGCGGCCCGACGCTGGCGCAGCTGTTCGAGCTGCGCCGCGTGGTGGAGACCGCCTGCGCCGAAATGGCGGCGCGGCGGCGCACCGAGGCCGACATCGAGGCCATCCGCGCCGCGCTGGCGGCAATGCAGGCGCAGGCCGACGGGCACGGCGACATGGCCAGCGCCGCCGCGGCCGACATGGCGTTCCACCATGCCATTGCCGAAGCCGCGCACAACCCCTGCTTTACCGGGCTGACGGATTTCGTCAGCCAGCAGATGCTGGCCGCGCGCCAGCGCGCGTGGGAGAACACCGCGCGGCTGAGCAACGCCACCGGCGCGCCGCGCGCCGCCGACCAGGAACACGCGGCCCTGGCCGAAGCCATTGCCGCCGGCAACGCCACGGCCGCGCGCAACGCCGCGCAGCAGCACCTGGCAGCCGCCGCCGCGCGCCTGGGCCTGCCTGCCTGAACCCGGATATATCGAGACCCCTGAAGCAAGGAACAACCATGGAAACAGTGGATTGCGTCGTAATCGGCGCCGGCGTGGTGGGACTGGCGGTCGCGCGCGCGCTGGCGCTGCAAGGCCGCGAAGTGATCATCCTGGAAGCCGAGAACGCCTTCGGCACCATCACCAGCGCGCGCAACAGCGAGGTCATCCATGCCGGCATCTACTATCCGGCCGGCTCGCTCAAGGCGCAGCTGTGCGTGCGCGGCAAGGCCATGCTGTACGATTACTGCGCCAGCCGGCACGTGGCGCACCAGCGCTGCGGCAAGCTGATCGTCGCCACCAGCGCGGCGCAGGTGGCGACGCTCGAAGGCATCCGCGCCAAGGCCGCCGCCAATGGCGTGGACGACCTGCGCCTGCTCGACCGCGCCGAAGCGCAGGCGCTGGAGCCTCAGCTGCAGTGCCACGCGGCGCTGCTGTCGCCGTCGACCGGCATCGTCGACAGCCATGGCCTGATGACGGCGCTGCTGGGCGATGCGGAAAACGCCGGCGCAATGCTGGCGGTGCAGTCGCCGGTGCTGGGCGGCGCGGTCACGGCGGACGGCATCCGGCTGGAGATCGGCGCGGAAGACGGCAGCGCCACCACGCTGCTGGCGCGCACGGTGGTCAATTCGGCCGGGCTCACGGCACCGGAACTGGCGCGCCGCATCGACGGCATGCCCGAAGCCCACATCCCGCCGCAGTACTACGCCAAGGGCTGCTATTTCACGCTAGCCGGCCGCGCGCCGTTCTCACGGCTGATCTATCCCGTGCCCGAGGCCGCCGGCCTTGGCGTGCACCTGACCATCGACCTGGGCGGCCAGGCGCGCTTCGGCCCCAATGTGCGCTGGATCGACGAGATCGAATACGGCGTGGATGCGGCGGACGCCGACGCCTTCTATGACGAGGTGCGCCGCTATTGGCCGGGACTGGCCGACGACGCGCTGCAGCCCGGCTACGCCGG
Organism: Cupriavidus alkaliphilus; assembly: GCF_900094595.1. Lineage (GTDB taxonomy): Bacteria > Pseudomonadota > Gammaproteobacteria > Burkholderiales > Burkholderiaceae > Cupriavidus > Cupriavidus alkaliphilus. The sequence goes on from NZ_FMAD01000007.1 coordinate 109,949, forward strand.
CATCCGCCCCAAGATCAGCGGCCCGCATGAAGCCGCGGCGGACTTCCGCATCGACGGCCCCGCCGTGCACGGCGTGCCGGGCCTGGTTCACCTGTTCGGCATCGAATCGCCCGGGCTGACCTCGTCGCTGGCGATTGCCGAGCGGGTCTGCGCGGCGCTGGACTGAAGCGCGCCGTCGCCTTCCGCGCGAAAGCTCATCACCGCGCAGAACGCCCCCGCCGCCGCGGCCGCGGCGGCGAGCCCGAAGGTGTGCGCCGGCGCCAGCGCGTTCCAGGTCCAGCCCATCGCCAGCCCGCCCAGCGTGCCGCCGACGCCGTAGGAGATGCCGGTGTACAGCGCCTGCCCGCGCCCCTGCAGCGGCCCGGCAAACCAGGCCTGCAGGCGCTTCAGGCTGGCGCTGTGGTGCGCGGCAAAAGTCGCCGCGTGCAGCACCTGCACCAGCGCCATCAGCCATGCCAACTGCGCGAAGTAGCCGGTCAGCCCGAAGCGCAGCGCCGCCAGCACGAAGGTGCCCGCCAGGATGGTGCGCAGCGCCAGGCGCGCGAACAGCAGCCCCTGGTAGTAGAAGAAGACGATCTCGGCGACCACGCCGATGGTCCACATCATGCCGATGGCGAACTTGCTGTAGCCCAGCGTCTCCAGCCACAGCGAATAGAACACGTAGAGCGCGGCGTGCGCGAACATCATCAGGAAGGCCGAGGCCAGGAACCAGGCCACGTCCGGGCGGCGCAGCAGCGGCAAGGCGCGCGGCGGCGCCGTGCGCGGGCCCTCGTCGGCGGCATCGCGCATGGTCAGCACCACCCCGGCCAGGATCGCGAGCACGGCGCTTGCCACCCACGGGAACGCGCGCATGCCGACCGCCTCGAACAACGCCCCGCCGGCCAGCACCGCGCCGATAAAGCCGAGCGAGCCGAACATGCGGATGCGGCCGTAGCTGTGGTCGAAGGCGCCGTGACGGCGCAGCGTGGAAATGGTGAGGGCATCGCCCAGCGGCGACATCGCGCTGGTCAAGAGGCTCAGCGTCAGCATCATCGCCATCATGCCGCCGTAGCTGCCGACGCCGGGCAGCATCAGGAACGCCAGCAGCGACGTGAACGCGCTCACGCGCAGGATGCGCACGCGCGTGTGCATGACGTCGGACAGCCAGCCCCAGAGGTAGGGCCCGACGATGCGGCTGACCTGGAAGCTGGCCATCAGCACGCCGATCTGCACCGGGTCGAAACCGCGATCGGCGAAGTACAGGCTGACGTAGGGCGAGATCAGGCCGACGTAGCCGTAATAGCCCAGGTAAAAGAGCCCGAAGCGGGCATGGTCGGGGCCGCCGGCCCCGCTTTGGCCGCCCGCGCGCTGCGGCGTCAAGTCAGCGGGTCTGGCCGGCCTGCGCGGGGATGCGCGGCGTTTCGACGCGGACGTCGCCGCACTGGGCGCGGTGGCGCAGCGCGTGGTCGATCAGCACCAGCGCCAGCATGGCCTCGGCGATCGGCGTGGCGCGGATGCCCACGCACGGATCGTGGCGGCCGAAGGTCTCGACGGTGGCGGCGTTGCCGGCCTTGTCGATCGATTCGCGCGGGGTGCGGATCGACGAGGTCGGCTTGATCGCCAGCGACACGGTGACGTCCTGCCCGGTGGAGATGCCACCCAGCACGCCGCCGGCGTTGTTGGTGCGGAAGCCCGCGGCGGTCAGTTCGTCGCCATGGACACTGCCGCGCTGCGCGACGCTGTCGAAGCCGGCGCCGATCTCGACGCCCTTGACCGCGTTGATGCCCATCATCGCGTGCGCGATATCGGCATCGAGCTTGTCGAACAGCGGCTCGCCCAGGCCCACGGGCACGTTGCTGGCCACCACCTCGATCCGCGCGCCGACCGAGTCGCCGTCGCGGCGCAGCGCGTCCATATAGGTTTCGAGCTCGGGGATGATGTCGGCATTGGCGGCGAAGAACGGGTTCTCCGGCACGTGCGACCAGTCGGTGAACGGCACCGCGATCTCGCCCAGCTGCGACATATAGCCCCGGATCTCGGTGCCGTACTGCTCGCGCAGCCACTTCTTGGCCACCGCGCCCGCCGCCACCACCGGCGCGGTCAGGCGCGCCGACGAGCGGCCGCCGCCGCGATGGTCGCGGATGCCGTATTTCTGCCAGTAGGTGTAGTCGGCGTGGCCCGGGCGGAAGGTCTCGACGATATTGCCGTAGTCCTTGCTGCGCTGGTCGGTGTTGCGGATCAGCAGGCAGATCGGGGTGCCGGTGGTCTTGCCCTCGAACACGCCGGACAGGATCTCGACCTGGTCGGGTTCCTTGCGCTGGGTGACGTGGCGCGAGGTGCCGGGCTTGCGGCGGTCCAGGTCGCCCTGGATATCGGCCTCGGTCAGCGCCAGGCCCGGCGGGCAGCCGTCCACCACCGCGCCGATGGCGGGCCCGTGCGATTCGCCGAAGGTGGTGACAGTGAAAAGCAGGCCAAGGGTGTTGCCGGACATGATGGAAACCGCACAGGAATTGGGGACGGCCTCCATTGTAAGGCCAATGGCCGGGCTCGGGCGGCCCTTGGCGGCGCCGGCGGGCTCAGGCGGCGACGCCTTGCGCCGCCGGCGCGGCGGCCAGCTCCGGGTAGAACTCGGCGCGCATCCGGTCCATATAGGCCACCAGGTTGGCATGACCCTCGGCCGCGGTGCGGATCGGGGTGTCGAATACGGGGCACAGCAGGCTGCCGGCAAAGGCAAACAGCGTGGCATCGGCGCCGCACGGCTGGTCGCCCATCAGGTAGGGCTTGTCGCCCAGGATGTCGGCAATCGAGGTCACGCCCTTGCTCGCCAGCGCCACCAGCTCTTCCTCGCTATGCCGGCCCAGGCCCTGGCCCCACAGCGTCTTGCGCACCTTGTGGCGCACCAGCCGCTCGGCCAGCCCGCGCACCGGCGCCGGCACGCTGCGGAAGAACTGCGCCGGCCCCTTGTCGAAATTGGCCTGGTCGAGCCAGCGCACCCGCGCCACCGCCCAGTAGAGATGGTCCTCCATCAGCTTCTCGGCGGCCCAGGCGACGCCGCGCTCGGCCGCGCTCAGGCCCGCGTCGAAATCGATGTGGTAGGTCTTCTCGATATGCCAGCGGATCATGGTGGAATCGGCCACGATCCGGCCCATGTCGTCCAGGTACGGCAGCTTGCCCTTGGGCGCGCGCCGCAGGCTGCCGCGGCGCGCCGTGTACGGCAGGCCGGCCAGCTTCAGCAGCATCTCGGCCTTGGTGACGAAGGGGCTGGCATCGGGCAGCCCGAAGGCGGGGCCGAAGGTATAGAGGGTAATCATCGAGGATCGCCTTTGCGTCAGCTAGCGCCAGTCGCCGCGCAGGGTCTGCACCATCTGCTGCAGGCCTTCCGGCGTGGCCGACTCGGGCGGCACCGGCTCGCCCACCACCAGCTCCAGCCGGTTCAGGATGCCGCGCCGGAACGGCCGCGACATCGCCGGCGCGCCCTTGCGCGAGAAGAAGCTGCCCCACAGCCCGCGCAGCGCCATCGGCACCACCGGCACCGGGGTGCGGCGGATGATCTGCTGCACGCCCTGCTTGAACGGATTGATGTCGCCGGTGGCGGTGATCTTGCCTTCGGGGAAGATGCAGACCAGGTCGCCATCGTCCAGTGCCTGGGCCACGCTGTCGTAGGCGCGCCTGAGCATCTCGGGGTCCTGGTGCGCCGGCGCGATCGGGATCGCGCGCGCCTGACGGAAGAACCACGACAGCAGCGGCACCTTGAAGATGTTGTGGTCCATCAAGAAGCGCACCGGGCGCGGGCTGCACGCCATCAGCACCACCGCGTCGGCGAAGCTGACGTGGTTGCATACCAGCACCGCCGGGCCTTCGGCGGGGATGCGCTCGGCGTTGATGCGGCGCAGGCGATAGAGGGTATGGACCAGGATCCAGGCGATAAAACGCAGCAGGAATTCCGGCACCAGCGAGTAGATATAGACCGCCACCACCGCGTTGAGCAGCCCCACCACCAGAAACAGCTGCGGGATGGTGTAGCCCGCCTGGGTCAGCGCCACGCCCAGCAGCGAGGCCGCGATCATGAAGAAGCTGTTCAGGATGTTGTTGGCGGCGATGATGCGGGCGCGGTGCGTGGGCGCGCTGCGGCTCTGGATCAGCGCGTACAGCGGCACGCTGTAGAAGCCGCCGAACATCGCCAGCAAGAACAGGTCGGCCAGCACGCGCCAGTGGTGCGGCGCGGCCAGGAAGGCGCCGATGCCGCTCAACGCGGCCGGCGCCTGCCCCTGGCTGGCAAAGTACAGGTCGACCGCGAACACGGTCATGCCGATCGAGCCGAACGGCACCAGGCCGATCTCGACATGGCGCCCCGACAGGCGCTCGCACAGCAGCGAACCGGTGCCGATGCCCAGCGAGAACACCGCCAGCAGCAGCGTCACCACATTCTGGTCGCCGCCCAGCACATCCTTGGCATAGCTGAAGAACGAGGTCAGGAAGGTCGCGCCGAGGAACCACAGCCACGAAATGCCGAGCAGGCTCAGGAACACGGTGCGATTGCCGCGCGCCAGCGCCAGGTTGCGCCAGGTCTCGGAAAACGGGTTCCAGTTGATGCGCAGGTCCGGCTGCGGCGCCGGCGACGCCGGGATCCGGCCCGCCACCAGCCGCCCGGCCACGGCGATGATCACGCAGGCCGCGCCCACATACAGCGGTCCGACGATGGCGCCGCCCTGCTGCAGCCCGGCCAGCTCGCCCCCGATCAGCGTGCCGATCAGGATCGCGACGAAGGTGCCCATCTCGACCAGCCCGTTGCCGCCGACCAGTTCGCTTTCGTCCAGGTGCTGCGGCAGGTAGGCGAATTTGACCGGCCCGAACAGCGTGGAATGCAGCCCCATCAGGAAGGTGCCGGCGTACAGCAGCGGCGCGCTGTGCCAGGCAAAGCCGGCCAGCCCCAGCACCATGATGGCGATCTCCAGCGACTTGACCAGCCGGATCAGGCGCGACTTCTCCAGCTTGTCGGCGATCTGCCCGCTGGTGGCCGAGAACAGCACGAACGGCGCGATAAAGATGGCCGAGATCAGGAACGCCGCGCTGCGCGCGTCGACGCCCTCGAACAGCGCCGTGTGGTAGGTCACCAGCGAGGTGAAGGCGACCTTGAACACGTTGTCGTTCATCGCCCCCAGGAACTGGGTCCAGAAGAACGGCGCGAAACGGCGCAGGCCGAGCAGTCGGAACTGGCTGTGTTGGCTCATGAGGGGGCCGGTCGGTCGGGGACCGCCACGGAAATGGGAACGCCGGCTAGTGTGCCGCAGCCGCGGCCTTGCCGCCACCTTGCCGCGGCCAGGTGGCGCCAACCGAGGGTATTTCCGCAGGCGGTTTCAGGAGGCCTGGGTGGCTTCGGGTGGACTCAGCCGGCGCGGCCCGGCGCCCTCACTTGGCACCTCACTCGGCGCGCTCTTCCGGCCAGTCGCGGATATAGGCCTTGAGCATCTTGTTCTCGAAGCTCTGGTCCTCGACCACGGCCTTGGCCACGTCGTAGAACGAAATCACGCCCATCAGGGTGCGGTTGTCGAGCACCGGCAGGTAGCGGGTGTGACGCTCCAGCATCATCCGGCGGACCTCGTTGACGTCGGTTTCCATGGTGCAGGTCAGCGGCGCATCGTCCATCACCTTGCGGATGCTGCTGGTGCCGACGTTGCCGTGGTTGCGCGCCAGGGTCTCGATGATCTCGCGGAAGGTCAGCATGCCCACCAGGTCGCCGTACTCCATCACCACCAGCGAGCCGATATCGTGCTCGGCCATGGTGTGCACCGCGACCAGCAAGGAGGTGTCAGGCGTCACGGTATAGAGCGTATTGCCCTTGATCTGGAGGATGTCGCTGACTTTCATGATGGTCTCCGCTGCCTGCGCTCTGTCCGAGCTGAAACTGAGGGCATCGCCGCGGCCGCTGGCGGGGGCGATGCCGGTCACATTGTTTTCTGTTTAGGGGTGTGCGGGCGCCTTGCCCGTTGGCCGATGCTAGCCCAAACCCGCCGCCAAAGTAAAGCGGGAGGCCGGTTTGCGGGCCGCCACCGAGCGTGGGCGGGCACACGATGCTACGATGCTGGCCGGAGACAACTCAAGGCCGACCGACCATGTCCGGAACCCGCTTCGACACGCTGGCGCTGCACGCCGGCGCCGCGCCCGACCCCGCCACCGGGGCCCGCGCCACCCCCATCCACCTGACCACGTCCTTCGTGTTCCGCGACAGCGAGCACGCCGCGTCGCTGTTCAACATGGAGCGCGCGGGGCACGTCTACTCCCGCATTTCCAACCCCACGGTGGCGGTGCTCGAGGAGCGCATCGCCGCGCTCGAGAACGGCGCCGGCGCCATCGCCACGGCCTCGGGCCAGGCCGCGCTGCACCTGGCGGTGGCCACGCTGATGGGTGCGGGCTCGCATATCGTGGCATCGTCGGCGCTGTACGGCGGCTCGCACAACCTGCTGCACTACACGCTGCGCCGCTTCGGCATCGAGACCACCTTCGTCAAGGCGCGCGACATCGACGCCTGGCGCGCGGCCATCCGGCCCGATACCCGGCTGCTGTTCGGCGAGACGCTGGGCAACCCCGGGCTGGACGTGCTCGACATCCCGACCCTGGCGCAACTGGGCCAGGACCACGGCATCCCGCTGCTGGTGGACTCCACCTTCACCACGCCCTACCTGCTGCGGCCGTTCGACCATGGCGCCGGCCTGCTCTACCACTCGGCCACCAAGTTCCTGGGCGGCCACGGCACCACCATCGGCGGCGTGCTGGTCGAGGGCGGCACCTTCGACTTCGAGGCCTCGGGGCGCTTCCCGGAGCTGTCCGAGCCGTACGAGGGCTTCCATAACATGGTGTTCACCGAGGAAAGCACGGTGGCGCCGTTCCTGCTGCGCGCGCGCCGCGAAGGGCTGCGCGATTTCGGCGCGTGCATGAACCCGATGGCGGCGTGGCAGCTGCTGCAGGGCGTGGAGACGCTGCCGCTGCGCATGAGCCGCCATGTCGACAACACCCGCAAGGTGGTGCAGTTCCTGGTGTCGCATCCGATGGTGGAGTCGGTGTCGTACCCGGAACTGGAATCGCACCCCGACTACGAACTGGCCAAACGCCTGCTGCCGCGCGGCTGTGGCGCGGTGTTCAGCTTCAACCTGAAGGGCAACCGGGTCGCCGGCCAGCGCTTTATCGAAAGCCTGTCGCTGTTCTCGCACCTGGCCAACGTGGGCGATGCGCGCTCGCTGGTGATCCACCCGGCCTCGACCACGCACTTCCGCATGGACGCGGCCGCGCTGCAGTCGGCGGGCATTACCGAAGGCACGATCCGGCTGTCGGTCGGCCTGGAGGATGCCGACGACCTGATCGACGATCTCAAGCGCGGCCTGAAGGCGGCCGAGAAGGCCATGGGCGCGGGCAAACAGGGAGGGCAAGCCTGATGGAACTGAACCTTGCCGGCCAGCCGGCCTATGCCTATACCGGCGGCAAAGCTTTCGATCCCGCCCTGCCCTGCGCCGTCTTCGTCCACGGCGCGCAGAACGACCACAGCGTGTGGGCGCTGCAGACGCGCTGGTTCGCCAACCATGGCTTCTCGGTGCTGGCGGTGGACCTGCCCGGCCACAACCGCAGCAAGGGCGCGCCGCTGGCCACGGTCGAAGCCATGGCCGACTGGGTCATGGCGCTGGTGGCCGCCGCCGGCGTCACCGCGCCGGCCCTGGTGTTCGGCCACAGCATGGGCTCGCTGATCGCGCTGGAATGCGCGGCGCGGCATCCGCAGGCGGTGCGCGGCATCGGCCTGCTGGCCACGGCCTATCCGATGAAGGTCTCGGACGCGCTGCTGGACGCTTCGCTCAATCGCGAGGGCGAAGCCATCGCCATGGTCAACGCCTGGTCGCATTCCAGCCTCGCCAACAAGCCGTCGTCGCCGGGCCCCGGCGCATGGATGCATGGCGGCAGCCAGCGGCTGATGGAACGGGTGGCGCGCAACAACCCGCAGGCGCATGTGTTCCACAATGACTTCACGGCCTGCAACGCCTATGCCCATGGCGAGGAAGCCGCCGCGGCGGCGGCGTGCCCTGCGCTGTTCGTCACCGGCAGCAAGGACATGATGACTTCGCCGAAGGCGGCCCAGGCCCTGGCGGGCAAGATGCGCAGCGCAAGCCTGGTGACGGTGCCGTGCGGCCACGCGCTGATGGGCGAGCGTCCGGATGAAGTGCTGGATGCGCTGGCGGCGTTTGCGCGCAAGGTGGTGGCAGCGGGCTGACGCTGGTCCCGGACGGCTGGCCACGCCGGCGGCCGTCCGCATTACATCCCGGCGCCGAAGGTCTACACTGCAGCAAACAAGACCTGCCGGAGACAGCCATGGCCCACGCCCGCGCGCGCGAGTTCGAGAATTTCGCGGCCTTCTATCCCTACTACCTGAGCGAGCACCAGAACCGTACCTGCCGGCGGCTGCATTTCGCCGGCTCGACGGTGGCGCTGCTGTGCCTGGTGGCGCTGGTCGTGACCGGCAATGCCTGGTGGCTGCTCGCCGCGGTGGTGGCGGGGTATGCGTTCGCCTGGGTCGGGCATTTCGGGTTCGAGAAGAATCGGCCGGCTACGTTCCGGCATCCGGTTTATAGCCTGATGGGGGATTGGGTGATGTATGCCGATATTTGGCGGGGGAGGATTTCGTTTTGAGGGGGGCGGGGCCTGACGCTAATTTGGGGTGGGCGCTGTTGGTGACATGCTGTCGGCTGTTGAACTGCCTGGTTCCGCCCTCCTGGGCGGGTCACTTTTTGGCCGAGCGCCAAAAAGTAACCAAAAAGCGCGTTTACTGCCCTGCGGGCGGCATGTCTTATCGTAGTGTGCCTGGGCGTTTTCGTACGGGGCTTGGCTTCCTCACATAGCAGGACTGCCTGCCGCGGTGGTGCACCACTGTGGCAGGGGCGTTGAAGTGTGGGTTGAACGAGCCCAGAGCGCGGAGTGGCCCCTGCTGCCGGCCTTGTCGTAGGAACGCCTACGGCTGCTGCGCCGTCAGTCTCGCAGGTCAGGGGGCGTGGCACGGTACGCCTCGCTGCGCTCGCTTGGCGCTGTCGGCCTGTGATCCGGTCCAATCACGCGCCAGCCTGCAAGCCAGCTAACCAAAAATCAAACCTGCCCATGCCACCCCGGTGGCACCACCTCCAGCGCACGCCGCGGGCGCTGTCCGTCGCCATCGCCGGCCGTGGGCGGCAAGTCCACCGGCTGCTGCCGGAACACCGTTTCCAGCGTCTGGTCCAGCTGCGGATTGTCCAATATCGACTTGAGCGCATCGGCGCCGCGCAGATGCTGCGCCAGCGCCGTGCGAGGCAGCCGCGGCAGGTTCAGCACCAGCCGGTCATGCAGCGTGCGCAGCGTCACCTGCGACGGGTCGCACAGCAGCGCCCAGTGGGCCTGGCCGCGCTCCTGCTGCAGGCGGCCGACCAGGTGCATGGCCTTGAGCTTGTCCAGCAGGCTGGCCAGGTAGTCAGCCTCGACCCGCAGCTTGCGGCTCAGGTCCAGTTCGCCGACGCTGCGCGGCACTTCATCGCGGGCGCGGTAGAGCAGCAGCAGCACGCCCAGCGCGTCGAAGAACTCGCTGCCGGCAAAGCTGCGGCGGCGCCAGTAGCCCTGCCGGATCACCGGCAGGTTGGCGGCGATGGTCGCGCCCAGCAGTGTCACCAGCCAGCTCAGGTAGATCCACAGCAGGAACAGCGGCAGCGCGGCGAAGGTGCCGTAGACCGCGGTGTAGGCCGGGATCTCGGTGATGAAATAGCCGAAGCCGCGCTTGGCGAATTCGAACGCCACCGCCGCGACCAGCCCGGCCACGATGGCGTCGCGCCACTCGACATAGGCGTTGGGCACCGCCGTGTACAGGAAGGCAAAGGCCAGCGCCGACAGCAGCACCGGCGCCGCGCCCACCAGCAGGCCCAGCCCCACCGGCATGGTGCCGACATAGCCGGCCGAGATCGAGATCAGGTAGGAACTGATCGACAGGCTCGCGCCGATCAGCACCGGGCCGAAGGTCAGCACCGCCCAGAACACCAGCACCCGCTGCGCCAGCGGGCGGCGCTGCTTGACGCGCCAGATCGCGTTGAGCGCGTCTTCCACCGTCAGCATGGTCAGCACCGAGGTCACCATCAGCCCGCCCAGGCCCATCGCGGTCAGCCCGCGCGCGCTCTTGGCGAACATGCCGAGATAGCGCTGGATCGATTCGCTGACGTTGCCGGGAATCAGGTTCTGGAACAGGAATGCCTCGATGGCATTGCGGAAGTCGCGGAACACCGGGAACGCGGCAAGCAGCGCGAAGGCCACGGTCAGCACCGGCACCACCGCCAGCACGGTGGTGAAGGTCAGGCTGGCCGAGACCTGCGGCAGGCGGTCTTCGGCGGCGCGGCGCAGCGCATAGCGCGCCAGGGCACGCACCTTTTGCAGGTTCCATTCCCGGCGCAGGCGGGCGACGCGGGCTCCAATCATGCGCAAGCAACCTCCTGGATCTGGTCTGTAGGATCGTCTGTCGAATTCAAGGATGGCCCCGTTGCGCGTGCAGCGCGAGGCCATCGGGAGATGGCGCGGGGGGCGCATCTATAATACGCGCATTGTTGCCGGCACCCTCCCGCATCGCCGCTTCGCTGCCCCTTCACCGCCGGCCATCCCGCTCCATGACCGAGATCCTCGTCCTGTACTACAGCCGCCACGGCAGCACCCGCAAGCTCGCCGAACTGATCGCCACCGGCATCGACAGCGTCCCCGGCGCGCAGGCCCGCCTGCGCACGGTGCCGCCGGTTTCCACCGTGTGCGAGGCCACCGCGCCGGAGATCCCCGCCGACGGCCCGCCGTATGCCGAGCTGCGCGACCTGGAGGAATGCGCCGGTCTGGCGCTGGGCAGCCCTACCCGCTTCGGCAACATGGCCGCGCCGGTGAAGTACTTCCTCGACGGCACCGTGGCCCAGTGGCTGTCGGGTGCGCTCGCCGGCAAGCCCGCCTGCGTGTTCACCGCCACCGGCAGCCTGCACGGCGGGCAGGAGACCACGCTGCTGTCGATGATGCTGCCGCTGCTGCACCACGGCATGCTGATCCTGGGCCTGCCCTATTCCGAGAAGGGGCTGATGACGACGGCCTCGGGCGGCACGCCGTACGGCCCCAGCCACCATGCCCACGGCGACAACCGCGGGCCCGTCACCGAAGACGAATCGGCGCTGGCCCTGGCCATGGGCCGCCGGCTGGCGCAGACCGCGCTGCGCCTGGCCGGAGCGCAGGCATGACCCCCGCCGCAAACAGCGACCAGGCCCTGCACAGCCCGTGGCTGTACCGGCTCAGCGTAGGCAGCCTGCTGGCGCTGCTGGTGCTGTGCATTGCCTGGGAATGGTTCCTGGCGCCGCTGCGGCCGGGCGGCTCATGGCTGATCCTCAAGTTCCTGCCGCTGCTGCTGCCGCTGCGCGGCGTGCTCTCGCGCAACCGCTACACCATGCAGTGGTCGTCGATGCTGATCCTGCTGTTCTTCACCGAGGGCATCGTGCGCGCCACCAGCGACCGCGCGCCCTCGTCCACGCTGGCGTGGGTCGAGGTGGCGCTGACGCTGGTGTTCTTCACCAGCACCATCCTCTACCTGCGCCCGTACAAGCGCCGCGCCCGCGCCGCCGCCAAGGCGGCCGAGCCCAAGTCCTGAACCGCGTCCATCCATCGCCATGACCTCGCCTCAAGACTCCTTCCTCGCACTGTGCCGCGCCGCGCTGGGCCCGCAGCACGTGCTGACCGATGCGGCCGACCAGGCGCCCTACCTGACCGACTGGCGCAAGCGCTATCGCGGCGAGGCGCTGGCGGTGCTGCGCCCGGGCACCACCGCGGAAGTCGCCGAGGTGGTCCATGCCTGCCACGCGCACCGGATCGCCGTGGTACCGCAGGGCGGCAACACCGGCCTGTGCGGCGGCGCCACGCCGGTGGCGGGCGCACCGCAAGTGGTGATCTCGCTGCAGCGGCTCAACCGCATCCGCCAGGTCGATCCGCTCAACAACACCATCACGGTCGAGGCCGGCGTGGTGCTGCAGCAGCTGCAGGAGGTGGCGCGCGAGCACGGCCGGCTGTTTCCGCTGAGCCTGGCGGCCGAGGGCAGCTGCACCATCGGCGGCAACCTGTCGACCAATGCCGGCGGCACCGCGGTGCTGCGCTACGGCAACACGCGCGAACTGTGCCTGGGGCTGGAAGTGGTGACGCCCTCCGGCGAAACCTGGCACGGGCTGCGCGGCCTGCGCAAGGACAACACCGGCTACGACCTGCGCGACCTGTTCATCGGCGCCGAAGGCACGCTGGGCATCATCACCGCCGCGGTGATGAAGCTGTTCCCGCTGCCGCGCGCGTCGGTCACGGCGCTGGCCGCGGTGCACAGCCCGCGCGCCGCGCTGGCGCTGCTGGCCATCGCCCAGTCGCACGCCGGCGCCATGCTGACCGGTTTCGAGCTGATGTCGGCGCTCAGCATGACGCTGGTGACGCGGCACTTCCCGCAGCTGCGCTATCCGTTCGCCGACATGCATCCGCAGCTGGTGCTGCTGGAACTGTCCGACAGCGAAAGCGAAGCCCATGCGCGCGGCATCTTCGAGACCATGATGTCGGCCGCCTTCGACGCCGGCGTGGTCGCCGACGCGGTGGTGGCCGAATCGGTGCAGCAGTCGCGCGACTTCTGGAACCTGCGCGAGCATATTCCGCTGGCGCAGGTGGAAGACGGCAAGAACATCAAGCACGACATCGCCGTGCCGGTATCGCGCGTCGCGGACTTTATCGAGTGCACCGACGCGCTGCTGCAGAACGCCTTTCCCGGTGCGCGCATGGTCACCTTCGGCCATCTTGGCGACGGCAACCTGCACTACAACGTGGCGCCGCCCGAAGGCGTCGACCACGATGACTTCCTGGCGCACCAGGACCAGGTCAACCGCATCGTGCACGACAGCGTGCGCTCGCATAACGGCTCGATCTCGGCCGAGCACGGCCTGGGCCAGCTCAAGCGCGAGGAAAACCGGCATTACAAGAGCGAGGTCGAACTTGCCATGATGCGGGCGATCAAGGGCGCGCTGGATCCGCTCGGGCTGATGAATCCCGGCAAAGTGGTTTGAGCGCGCCTGCGCTCAGCGGCGCAGCTCGGTGTGGATATGGGCCGCGATGTGCTCGAGCAGTTCGTCGAGATGGCCGCGCAGCACGGCGAAGCCCGCATGCTGCGCCAGCGTGGCCTCGTCCATGTACAGCGCCCGGTTGATCTCGATCTGCAGGCTGTGGCGCCGCTGCGCCGGATCGGCATAGGCGCGGATCAGCTGCGCGCCCTTGTACGGCCAGTTGATGGCCACCTTGTAGCCAAGGCTGCGCAGGCACTCCGCCACCAGTTCGATGAATGCCGCCGAGCAAGTGGAGCCGTCGCCGTTGCTGACGACGAAATCCGGCCGCGCGGCGCCGTTGTCGACATTCATCGCATTGCCGCGCGACTTCATCGAATGGCAGTCGAGATGCCACACCGCGCCCCAGCGCGCATGGCGCTGCGCCAGCAGCCCCGACAGCGCGGCGTGGTACGGGTCGTAGTAGGTCTTGAGCAGGTATTCCGCCATGTACGGCGACAGCGTCGCGGCATAGACTGGCACGCCCGGCAGCGCCAGCCGGCGCAGCACGCCCATGCCGCGGCCGGACTTGTCGGTGGGGCGCACTTCATAAGGCATGGCGCCATCGATCAGGTCGGGGTCGATATCGTCGCGGGCGCGGTTGACGTCGACCAGCCAGCGCGGGAAGTCGGCGCACAGCAAGGTGCCGCCCACCCGCGGCGCATGCGCGAAGAGCTGGTCGACATAGGCGTCCCAGCCCGACAGCAAGGCCTCGGGCGGCGCCGCCAGCGGCAGGGTCTCGGCATGCAGCAGGCCGCTGTGCGGGGAATCCACCACCAGCGGCAGTGCCGCCCCGGCCGGTTCAGTCAGCGAATACGGAAGCGTCATGATCAGAATTTGTGCTGGATGCCGACGCCCACCGTGGTCACGGTGTCGCCGGACTTGTGCGAGTTGGGATCCTCGCGGTCAAAGAAGACGTAGGGCATGGTGCGCTTGCTCAGGCTGTAGCCGTAGCCGGCCTGCACCTTGCTGAGCCGGCCCTGCGGGTCGCGCTGCACCGCGCGCTGCATGTAGTTGACGGTGAGCTTGTGGGCGCCGTACGGCACCGAGAAGCCGACCAGCCAGTACGGCACGTCGGTGCGCGTGGTCGCGGTGCCGGCGTAGCGGTCGCGCCCGACGATGCCGTAGAGGTTGACCACGGTGAAGTCGTACGAAGCCACCGCCTGCACCTTGTCGCGGAAATCGTTGGCCACCAGGCCGCCGCTCTTGGCATCGCGCGAATAGCCCAGGCCTGCCGCGAACTTGCCGGCGGCGTAGTTCAGGCCCAGGTCGAACTGGCGGAAATCGTCCTCCGCCTGCACCGGCGGCCGGGTATTGGGCGTGGTCGAATCCGGTCCCGCCAGGTTCATGCGCGCGCGCACCGAGAAGCCGCCGAAGCTCGGCGTCATATAACCCAGCGCATTCGACACGCGGTTGCGCGCGTTCAGCACCCTGGTGCCGATCGCGGTGGCGCCCGCGTCGTGAATGGCGAAGTCGATGTTCTGCGTCACCTGCGAATAGATCGGCGAACCCACGATCGTCGCGGAATCGAGCCGGCCCAGCGCGATCGCGCCGAAGCCGCCCTGCAGGCCGACGAAGGCGTTGCGGAACTGCGGGTTGGTGGCGACGCCGTTGTCTGCGCCGAAGCCCTGCTCCAGGCCGAATGCCGCGCGCAGGCCGCCGCCCAGCTCTTCGCTGCCGCGCAGGCCCCAGCGCGAGGCGTTGTCCGCCATCTGCGCAGCCCGGCCATCGGGCCCCTTCTGGTATTCGATGTCGGTGTCGATACGGCCATACAGCGTCACCGTTGCGTCGGCCGCGGCCGACAGCAGCGCCAGCGCGCCGCCGAGGCAGGCGCGTGCGAGTGCGCGCCGGGTGTGGATACCGTTCATGCTGCTGCTCCCCTGTCGTGGTCTGTCATGCAAAATTCCCCCCCTCTGTGGTCCAACTGCCGCGTGTTCCGCCGGCGCGGCGCGCGCAGGCACCCGCCCATCCCGCGCAGGCGGGACGGATTCGTTCGATCGGGAGCGTGAGCGGGCCGCGCCGGGCGGCGGCTATCTAGTGATTCAGGTGGCAGGCGGACAGGCGTCCGCCGATATCGCGCAGCAGCGGCACCTGCGTCTTGCAGCGTGCGTTCGCGTGCGGGCAGCGCGGATGAAAGGCGCAGCCACTCGGCGGCGCCAGCGGGCTGGGCAGTTCGCCGCGGATCGGCTGGTGCGCGGGCGGACTGGCGCCCAGGCGCGGCGCGTCGGCCAGCAAGGCGCGGGTATAGGGATGGTTGGGCGCGGCGAACACCTCGCGCGCCGGGCCGCTTTCGACGATGCGGCCCAGGTACATGATCACCACGCGGTCCGACATATGCTCCACCACCGCCAGATTGTGGCTGATGAAGACATAGGTCAGCGCGTGCTCGCGCCGCAGCTGCATGAACAGGTTGATGATCTGCGCCTGCACCGAGACGTCGAGCGCGGAGACGGCCTCGTCGCAGATCAGCAGGCGCGGGCGCAGCGCCAGCGCGCGCGCGATCGCCACGCGCTGGCGCTGGCCGCCGGAGAACTCGTGCGGATAGCGCTCGGCATAGCCGCGATCGAGTCCCACCTGCTGCAGCAGTTCGCCGGCGGCCGCGGCGGCGCGCGAGCGCTCGATCAGGCCGTGGTAGACCGCGCCTTCGGTGATGGCCTGGCCAATGCGCAGGCGCGGGTTCAGCGACGCATAGGGATTCTGGAACACCATCTGCACCGCACGGTGATAGGCGGCGGAAGCGATCTCGGCGCGCTGGCCTTGCCACGCGATCTCGCCGCCCGTCTGCGGCAGCAGGCCGGCCAGCATGCGGCCCAGCGTGGACTTGCCGCAGCCGGACTCGCCGACCACGCCCAGCACCTCGCCCTGGCGCACCTGCAGCGAGACATCGTTGACGGCATGCACCGCCTGCGCCGGCTTGCCGGCCATGCGCGCGAGCAGGCCGGGCTTGAGCAGAAAGCGTTTCTGCAGGTTGTGCGCTTCGAGCATGACCGTCATGCCGCCTCCAGGGGATAAAAGCAGCGCAGCGTGCGGCCGCGCACAGTGGTTTCGACAGGGACCTGGGCGCACGCGGGACGCGCGCGCGGGCAGCGCGGCGCGAAGGCGCAGCCCGGCGGCAGCGCGGCCAGTGCCGGCGCCGCGCCCGGGATCGCGCGCAGGGTGGCGCCGCGCATCGCCGGGGTCGGCAGCGAATCGAGCAGGCCGCGCGTGTACGGATGCAGCGGCCGCCTGATCAGTTCGGCGACCGGCCCCTGCTCCACCACCCGGCCCGCGTACATCACGCAAACGCGGTCGACCAGGTCCTTGACCACGGCAAGGTCGTGGCTGATCCAGATCGCGGCGGCGCCGGTCTCGCGCACCAGTTGCTTCATCTCGTAGAGGATTTGCGCCTGGATGGTGACGTCGAGCGCGGTGGTGGGCTCGTCGGCGATGATCAGGTCGGGCCGGTTGATCAGCGCGTTGGCGATCGCCACGCGCTGGCGCATGCCGCCGGACAGCTCGTGCGGATAGGCGCGCATGCGCTCCTGCGGCGCCGGAATGCCGACCCGCGCCAGCGCCTCGACCGCCTGCGCATGGGCCTGCGCGCGGGTGCGGCGGTGGTGCACCAGCACGGTCTCGGCGAGCTGTTCGCCCACGCGCATCACGGGGTTGAGCGACATCATCGGGTCCTGGAACACCATCGCGATGCGGTCGCCGCGCAGCGCCTGCCACTGGCGCGGCGAACACGCCAGCAGCTCCTGACCGTTGAAGCGCACCGAGCCGCCGGTGACGCGCCCGGGCGGATCCAGCAGGTTCATCAGCGAGAACGCCGTCACCGACTTGCCCGAGCCGGATTCGCCCACGATCCCCAGGATCTCGCCCGGCTCCAGCGTGAACGACACGCCGTCGACCGCCTTCACCGCTCCGTGCGCGAACGCGAAGCTGGTGCTCAGGCCCGAAACTTCCAGTAGTGCCATGCCGGGCTCCTTACGCTTCCAGCCGCGGATTGAGCACGCGGCGCAGGCGGTCGCCCACCAGGTTGATCGAGCCGATCAGCAGCACCAGGGCCACGCCCGGAAATACGCTGATCCAGTACTTGTTCGACAGCATGTATTCGAAGCCGTTGGCGATCAGCATGCCCAGCGACGGCTGCGTGCGCGGCAGGCCGATGCCGAGGAAGCTCATGGTGGCCTCGAGCGTGATCGCATGCGCGATCTGCAGCGTGCCGGTCACCACCAGCGGCGCCATGCAGTTGGGCAGGATATGGCGGAACATCACGCGCAGCGCCGGCAGCCCCTGGCCCAGCGCGGCCTCGACATACTCCTTGCGCCGCTCCACCTGCGCCGCGCCGCGCACGGTGCGGGCAAAGTAGGCCCATTGCACGATCACCAGCGCCAGCAGGGTCTTGTCGACGCCCTGCCCCAGCACCGCCAGCAGGATCAGCGCCACCAGCACCGCCGGCAGGCTCAGCTGCAGGTCGACCACGCGCAT
Organism: Cupriavidus alkaliphilus; assembly: GCF_900094595.1. Classification (GTDB taxonomy): domain Bacteria; phylum Pseudomonadota; class Gammaproteobacteria; order Burkholderiales; family Burkholderiaceae; genus Cupriavidus; species Cupriavidus alkaliphilus. Next base: position 127,525 of record NZ_FMAD01000007.1, read on the forward strand.
GATGGCGGCATCGACCACGCCGCCGAAGTAGGCCGCGGCCAGCCCCACCGCGCTGCCCACCATCAGCGCCACCACCGCGCTGATCACGCCCACGCCCACGCTGATGCGGATGCCGTAGAAGATGGCGCTGAGCAGGTCGCGCCCGGCGCCGTCGGTGCCGAGCCAGTAGCGCGCCTGGCCTTCATAGCCCGTGCTGCCCGGCGGCAGCTCGGAATCGATCACCGACACCGTGGCAAGGTCATAGGGGTTCTGCGGGCTGATCGCATGGGCCAGCACGGCCACCAGCAGCAGCACCAGCAGCAATGCCAGCGCGGCGGCGGAGACCCGGTTGGCGCAGAAGCGCCGCAGCAGCGAAGGTCGAGCCGGCGGCGCGGCGGCTGGCGCCGGGGCGAGCGTGGGGAGCGCGGGAGCGGCTTCATCGTTTTCGGATAGAGGCAGGGACATCGGTTCAGTCTCGGTCTTCGGTATTCGGTCTTCGATAGCGGGGAATGGACGCGGCGGGGCTAGGCCGCCTTGTGCCGCAGGCGCGGGTCGAGCACCACGTACAGCAGGTCGACCACCAGGTTCAGCACCACGAACAGCAGCAGCGTGACCAGCAGGTACGCCACCACCACCGGGCGGTCCAGCGCCAGCACGGAATCGATGATCAGCTTGCCCATGCCGGGCCACGAGAACACCGACTCGGTCACTACCGAGAAGGCGATCAGGTGGCCGAACTCCAGCCCGACCACGGTCACGATCGGGATCAGCACGTTGGGCACCACGTGGCGCAGCACCAGCCGCGCCCCGCCCACGCCCTTGGCGCGGGCAAACTTGATGTACTCCTGCCCCGCCACCTCGCGCGTGCCGGCCTCGGTCAGCCGCGCCACCAGCGAGATCTTGAACAGCGACAGGGTCAGCGCCGGCAGCAGCAGGAAGCGGATGCCCTCCCAGCTGGTCACCGACAGCGGCACGCCCAGCACCGTGCTGACCGGGCCGCGCCCGCCCGACGGCAGCCAGCCCAGGTTCACCGAGAACACCAGGATGCCGATCATGCCGATCCAGAAGGTCGGCATGATCACGCCGCCGAGCGAGGCCGCCATCAGCATCCGCGCCAGCCGGCTGTGCGGCTTCAGGCCGGCGTAGACGCCCATCGGGATGCCGATGCCCAGCGACAGCAGCAGCGCCGTCACCGCCAGTTCCAGCGTGGCCGGCACGCGGCTGACGATCAGCTCGATCGCGGGCCGGTTGTAGACGAAGGAGTCGCCGAGGTCGCCGTGCAGCGCGCCCTCGAGGAAGCGCAGGTATTGCTGCGGCACCGGCAGGTCCAGGCCGAGCGCATGGCGTGCCTCGGTGATCTCCTGCTCGGTGGCGGTGGGGCTGACCAGCAGGTGCACCGGGTCGCCGATCAGGTTGACCGCGCAGAACGTCAGCACCGACATGATCCAGAGCACCGCGATGCTCTGCAGCAGCCGTTTCAGTAGGGTTTCAAGCATGGTAGAAGCCGGTGGGGATGCGGATACGGGTTGGCGCGATCAGCGTTGCGGCGCGGCCGGCGGCGCCGGGCGGATGTTGCCGGCATAGGTAAAGCCGTCGCTGCGCGGCTGCACCGCAAGTCCGTCGCGATAGGCCCAGGCGGCGCGCAGGTGATGCAAGGGGACGATGCCGGCGTCGGCCGCCAGCCGCTCTGCCGCTTCCTGCTGGGCCAGCTCGCGCGGGGCCGGTGCCATGGTGCGCATGGCCTGCCCGATCAGGTCGTCGACCGCTGCGTTGGCATAGCCGCTGCGGTTGTTGGCGCCCAGGCCGGCGGCCTTGTCCTGCGCATGCGCCACCGCCACCAGCGGCTCCAGCGAATCGCCGCTGACCGCGCCGATGCCGAGCAGGAAGGCGCTGAACTCCGGCTTGCCGCAGGCGCCGCCCGAGGTGGCGCGGGTGATATAGACCGAATACGGCAGCGTGCGCACCTCGGTGCGGATGCCGGCGCGGGTCAGCATCTGGCCGACCGCCTCGCAGGTCTTGGCGTCGTTCAGGTAGCGGTCGTTGGGGCAATGCAGCGTCAGGCGGAAGCCCTGCGGATAGCCGGCCTGCGCGAGCAGCCAGCGCGCCCGCTCCACGTCGGCGCGCGGTGCCGGCACCGCCGGGGCGAAGCCGAAGAAGCCCTGCGGCACCATCTGCCCGGCCGGCACGGAATCGCCCTTGGTCACGCGCGCCGCGATCAGGTCGCGGTCGATCGCCAGGCTGATCGCCTGCCGCACCCGCACGTCGCGCAACGGGTTGGCCGCCAGCGGCTGGCCCGCGTGGTCCTGCACATAGGGAGAGACCGCGCGGGCCTGGTCCAGCTGGAGGTAGTTCAGCATGTACGAGGTGGCCGAGACGATGCGGATGCGGCCGTTGGTGCGCGCAAAGGCCTCGGCAATGCTGGCCGACGAGCCGTCGATCACGTCCACCAGCCCGGACAGCAGCGCCGAGGCCCGCGCCGGCTCCTTCGGGATGAACTGGAACACCACCCGCTGCCACGGCTGCGCCCCGCCCCAGTAGCCCGGATTGCGCGACAGCGTCAGCTGCTGGCCATGCTCCCACGCCACCAGCCGGTACGGGCCGGTGCCGATGGCGGCGCCGCCATGGGCGAAATCGGCTTCGCGCACGCCCGCGCCCAGCGAGCGCGGCAGCATCGCCACCATGCCCACGTTCTGCGGCAGTACCGGGTTGGGCGAGCGCGTGCGCACGCGCAACGTCAGCGGCCCGGTGACCTCGACCTCCGCCACCGACTTCAGGTAGGTGCGGAAGGTGCGCGCGCCCGGCAGCTTCATGGCGCGCTCGATCGAGTAGCGCGCGTCCTCGGCGGTAAACGGCTCGCCATTGCTGAAGCGCACGCCGGAACGCAGCTGGAACTCCCAGGTGCGGTCGTCCAGCTGGCGCCAGGCGGTGGCCAGCAGCGGCACCGGACGCAGCGTGTTGTCCAGTCCGACCAGGGTTTCGTAGACATGGCCCCAAAGGTTGCGCCCGGCGGCGTCGAGCACATGGGGATCGGCGGCGCTGATCTCGGCCTTGTAGCCGATGCGCAGGTCGGCCGCCCGGGCGGCGTTCGGGCCGGCAAGCAGCGCCGCGGCAGCAAGCGTGGCCAGGACGGCGGCGGCAAGGCGCGGCGCCAGGTGGATGGCTGGGCTGGACATGGTGGGGTGGTTCGCTTCCCGATACATTGTTTCATTCAGTGATACCGCGTATCGAAGGATAAGACATCGAAGCCTGTCCCGATAAGAAGGGTTTACCCCTGCGACCGGCGACAGGCAAAAAAAACGGCGCCGAAGCGCCGTTTGGGACGGGAAGTGCGCGGGACGTGGCCGCGCGGTACCGGGCTCAGCCGCCCGTGTAGCCGAGTGCCCGCGACAGGTTGGCGGCCTCCGCCACCACCATCGCCACATGGCTGTCCAGCGCCTGCTGCGTGGTGCGGCTGGCCGGGCTGGCGATGCTCAGCGACGCGACCGCCGCGCCGCTGTGGTCGCGCAGCGGCGCGGCGGCAGAGACGGCGTCGGCATCGCGCTCGCCGACCGACACGGCATAGCCGGCGGCCCGGATCGTCGCCAGTTCCTCGCGCAACGCCTGCGGCTCGATGATGGTTTTGGCGGTGAAGCGTTCCAGCTGTTGCGCCAGCACCGCCTCCAACACCTCGGGTGCGGCGAAGGCCAGCAGCAGCTTGCCGGAAGCCCCCACATGCAGCGGCCGCCGGTTGCCGATCTCGGTATGCACCCGCACCGATTGCGTCGACTCGTGCCGCGCCACGCACACGGATTCGAGCCCGTCGCGCACGCGCACGATCACGTTCTCGCCACAGGCCGCGCCAATCGCCGCCAGCCGCGGGCCCACCAGCTTGACCAGGTCGAACTGTTCGCGCGCGGCATTGCCCACCAGCAGCGCGTTGTAGCTGAGCTTGTAGACCGCCGCCGACGACTCGCGCGCGATCAGGCCGCGATGCTCGAGCGTGGTCAGCAGCCGGAACGCGCGCGCCTTGGTCAGCCCGGCGCGCCGTGCCAGCTCGGTCACGCCCAGCGATGGGTGCTCGGCCACCAGCATCAGCAGGCCCAGGGCCTCGTCCACCGCTTCAACGATGTAGGTCATCGATCCTTTTCGTCTAGATTCAGAAATATCCAGCGCAGATTGTAGCGGTCGCCGCAATCGTTCGCGCTGCAAGTGCCTCGCGCCAGGCCTGGATCGCAGCATCCCCGCCCGGACCGAATACACCCTTCGGCACTTCCGAATACAACCCGGCGGGCAAGCTACGCAATACTCTCGGGATCGCCGTGCCAGCATCGCCCCGCCCTCGCGCTGGCACCACCTGACGCACCGAAGGAGAACAGATGAGCATCAACGGCAAGGCCTACATCGTCGGGGCCTACGAGCATCCGACCCGCAAGGCACCCGACAAGACCGTGGCACAACTGCACGCCGAGAGCGCCAAGGGCGCGCTGCAGGACGCCGGCCTGACCCTGGCCGACGTCGACGGCTATTTCTGCGCCGGCGACGCGCCCGGGCTGGGCGCGGTCAACATGGTCGACTACCTCGGCCTGAAGGTGCGCCATGTGGATTCGACCGATACGGGCGGCTCCGCCTACCTGGTCCATGTCTCGCACGCCGCGCAGGCGATCGCCGCCGGCAAGTGCAACGTCGCGCTGATCACGCTCGCGGGCCGGCCGCGCTCGGAAGGCTCCACCGGCACGCAGGCGCGCAACTGGGGCGCCAACCTGCCCGACCTGCCGTTCGAAAGCCCGTTCAGCCCGGTCACGGTCAACCTGTACGCGATGGCGGCGATGCGCCATATGCACGAGTACGGCACCACCGCCGAGCAGCTCGCCTGGGTCAAGGTAGCGGCGTCGCACCACGCCCAGCACAACCCCCACGCCATGCTGCGCGACGTGGTCACGGTCGAAGACGTGCTGGACTCGCCGATGATCTCGGATCCGCTGCACAAGCTGGACTGCTGCGTGGTCTCCGACGGCGGCGGCGCGCTGGTGGTGGCGCGTCCGGAAATCGCCGCGACGCTGCAGCGGCCCAAGGTGAAGATCCGCGGGGCCGGCGAATACATCAAGGGCCAGCTCGGCGGCGAAGTCGACCTGAGCTGGTCCGGCGCGCGCTTCTCGGGCGCGACGGCGTTTGCCGAAGCGGGCGTGACCCCGGCCGACATCAAGTACGCGTCGATCTACGACAGCTTCACCATCACCGTGCTGATGCAGCTGGAAGACCTGGGCTTCTGCAAGAAGGGCGAAGGCGGCAGGTTCGTCGCCGACGGCAACCTGATCTCGGGCGTCGGCAAGCTGCCGTTCAATACCGATGGCGGCGGCCTGTGCAACAACCACCCGGCCAACCGCGGCGGCATCACCAAGGTCATCGAAGCCGTGCGCCAGCTGCGCGGCGAGGCCCATCCCGCGGTGCAGGTCGCCAACTGCGACCTCGCGCTGGCGCAAGGCACCGGCGGCTACCTGGGCTCGCGCCACGGCAGCGCCACCCTGATCCTTGAACGTGAATAAAGCGCCGGAGCACTGACATGACGACCCCACACATCCCAGCCGTCTACAAGGCGCCCGACGAACAGCCCGACAACCTGCCGTTCTGGCAGGCCGCGCGCGAGGGCAAGCTGCTGGTCAAGGTCTGCGACGACTGCGGCAAGCCGCACTGGTACCCGCGCGTGCTGTGCCCGTTCTGCATGGGCACCACCTCCTGGAAGCAGGCCAGCGGCCGCGGCACCATCTACACCTACAGCGTGACGCGCCGCGCCGGCCCCAACCCGTTCTGCATCGCCTACGTGAAGCTGGAAGAAGGCGTGACCATGATGACCCATATCGTCGACTGCGATCTCGACACGGTGCGGATCGGCCAGAAGGTGCAGGTCAGGTTCTCGCCCAGCGACGGCGGCGCACCGGTGCCGACCTTCGCGCTCGCCTGAGGCGGGCGCGGCAGTCAGCCGGCGACGTGCCGGCTGAGTGCGGGCGGTGGCCTACTGCCGTCCCGCGGCCATGCTGCCGAAGCGGCCGCTGCTGAAGTCGCGGAACGCCTCGGCAATCTCCGCCTCGGTGTTCATCACGAACGGGCCGTGGCCGACAATGGGCTCGTCGATCGGCTCGCCGCTGAGCAGCAGCACCACCGCATCGGTGCCGGCCTCGATGCTGACCGCATCGCCGGCGCCATCCAGCACCACCATCTCGGCATCGCGCACGGTGGCCTCGGCGTTGACCGTGACCTTGCCGCGCAGCACCACCAGCGCGGTATGCCAGCCCTCGGGCAGCGCCACGCGCGTGCCGGCGCCCTGGTTCAGGCGCATGTCCCACACATGCATCGGCGTAAAGGTGCGTGCGGGGCCGCGCTTGCCTTCGTATTCGCCGGCGATCACGCGCACCGTGCCGGCGCCGTCGGGCATCGGCACTGCCGGGATGTCGCGGTCGACGATGGCCTGGTAGCCCGGCGCGGCCATCTTGTCGCGCGCCGGAAGGTTGACCCACAGCTGCACCATCTCCAGCGCGCCGCCGCTTTGCGTAAAGGCGGGCGAATGGAACTCTTCATGCAGGATGCCGGCGCCCGCCGTCATCCATTGCACGTCGCCCGGACCGATGACCCCGCCCTGCCCGGTCGAGTCGCGATGCGCGACCTCGCCCTTGTAGACGATGGTCACGGTCTCGAAGCCGCGGTGCGGATGCTGGCCCACCCCGCGCGGACGCTGCGTCGGCGTGAAGTCGGCCGGGCCGGCGTAGTCGAGCAGCAGGAACGGGCTCAGCTGCTTGCCGTGGCTGGTGTACGAGAACATCGAACGCACCGGGAAACCATCCCCGACCCAGTGCGGACGCGGTGCGCTGTAGACACCCAGAATGCGCTTCATGTCGATCTCCGAGAATGCCGGCCACGCGGGCCGGCAATGATCCATGAAGCGATGATAGGTGCCGCGGCCAGGGCGCGGTAGGCGGCGGGATTGCGATGCAGCGTCCTGCCGCTGGAACGATGCCGCCAGCGCTCAGAAGCGGTAGCGCACGTATCCCATGCTGAAGTTGGTGCCCGGATTCGGGTCCTGGATCCCGGCATTGGACAGGTGCTGGAAGCGGTAGCCGATCGTCAGCCGCTGCGCCTTGCCGAAGGCGACGCCGACGCCGATCATGTCGGAAAACTGGAACGCCGAGCCCATGCGGTGGCCGCCGGCAATCTCGGTGTGGGTCAGCACGCGCAGGCCCACCGAGGCCTCGACGAACGGCGTGGCGTACTCCCCCGCATAGCTGAGCCGGAAGATCGGCGACACGCCGAACTCGGTCAGCTGGCTCGACGGCCGCGACGACAGCGCACGCCAGTTGGCAATGTTGACCTCGCCGTCCAGCGCCAGCGCCAGCCGGCTCGACAGCTGCCACTGCACGATCTCGTCCCAGCGCGCCGCCACTTCGTATTTCTCCACGCCGTGCCGGTTGTCGCGCCCATAGCCCGCCTGCATCGAGAATGCCGCGGCGCCGGCGGCGGACGGCAGCGCCAGCAGGCCGGCCGTAATCGACACCAGAGCCGCGCGCGGCAGCCCCCCTGACAATGTGTTTTTCTTCACTGACATCCGTCTATGTCGGGCGCGCCTGCGAAATCGACGCGCCACCGCTTTCTTTTGATCACGGCTCGACACGATAGCAGCGCTTTGAGATTGCAGAAGCCTCCGTCAGGCAAACACAGTGTTTCATTGCAGGAACAATATTGCGATGCGCGCCAGGGGAAGCGATGCATGGCGGCCTGGCTGCTGCGCAGCCAAGCAAAAACCCCGGAAAGACCGTGGTCTTCCGGGGTTTTGCGCAGGGCTGGCTCTGGCGCAGCGGCGTGTCGGGCTGCCCGGGTCAGTCCTTCAGTTCGACCAGCAGGTCCTTCGCCGCCACCCGATCGCCCGCCTTCACATGCACCGCCGCGATCTCGCAATCCCGGTCCGCGGCGATATGGGTCTCCATCTTCATCGCCTCCAGCGCCAGCAGCGTGGTGCCCGCGGCCACGCGCTGGCCGGGCTGCACCGCCACCGTCACGATCGAGCCCGGCATCGGCGCGGCAATATGCAGCGGGTTGTCCGGCTCGGCCACCGCCCGGCCCTGGCGCGCGGCCGCGGCCTGCGCGGTGCTGCGCTGTTCGACCAGCGTGGTGCGCGACTGCCCGTTCAGCTCGAACTGGACCTTGATCTTGCCTTCGTCGGCATCGGGATGGGTGCCCTGCAGCGACACCAGCAGGGTCTTGCCGGGCTCGATGTCGATCGCCACCTCTTCCTGCGGCTGCAGCCCGTACAGGTAGGCCGGCGTGGGCACCACCGAGGTATCGCTGTGCTGGCGCACATGCGCGTGGTACTCGGCGGCCTGCTTGGGATACATCAGGTACGAGGCCAGCTGGCGGTCGTCGAGCGGCTGCTCGCACGCCGCCGCGCCCGCGGCGCGGGCCGCGTCGAGGTCGACCGGCGCGATCTGTTCGCCGGGCCGGTACGGCGCCGGCGGCTCGCCGCGCAGCACCTTGCGCGACAGCGCCGCCGGGAAGCCGTCGGGCGGGAAACCCAGCTCACCCCGGAACAGCGACACCACCGATTCCGGGAAGGCGATCTCCTTGCCCGGATCGCACACGTCGGCGGCGCTCAGGTCGTTGGCCACCATCATCAGCGCCAGGTCGCCGACCACCTTGGAGGTCGGCGTGACCTTGACGATGTCGCCGAACATCCGGTTGACCTCGGCGTAGGCGCGCGAGACCTCGGTCCAGCGGTGCTCGATGCCGAGCGAGCGCGCCTGCTCGCGCAGGTTGGTGTACTGGCCGCCCGGCATCTCGTGGCGATAGACGTCGGCGGTGCCGGCGCGGATCTCGGATTCGAACGGCGCGTAGTAGCGACGCACCCCTTCCCAGTACATCGACGCCTCGTGCAGGCGCTCCAGGTCCAGGCCCGGGTCGCGCTCGCTGCCCGCCAGCGCCGCGGCGATGCTCGACAGGTTGGGTTGCGAGGTCAGCCCGCTCATCGCGTCGAGCGCGCCGTCGACCGCATCGCAGCCCGCCTCGATCGCGGCCAGCGCCGACGCGGCCGAGATGCCGCTGGTGTCGTGCGTGTGGAAATGCACCGGCAGCCCGGTCTCTTCCTTGAGCGCCCGGACCAGCGCCGCGGCCGCCTGCGGCCGGCAGATGCCGGCCATGTCCTTGATGCCCAGCACATGCACGCCGGCCTGCTGCAGCTCGCGCGCGATGCCGACGTAGTACTTCAGGTCGTACTTGGAGCGCTTCGGGTCGAACAGGTCGCCGGTATAGCAGATCGCGCCTTCGCACAGCGCGCCGCTTTCTCCCACCGCATCGATCGCCACGCGCATATTGCGCACCCAGTTGAGCGAATCGAACACGCGGAACAGGTCGACGCCGGCGCTGGCCGCCTGGCGCACGAAGAAGCGCACCACGTTGTCGGCATAGTTGGTGTAGCCCACCGCGTTGGAGCCGCGCAGCAGCATCTGGAACAACACGTTGGGCACGCGCTCGCGCAACTGCTCCAGGCGCTGCCACGGGTCTTCCTTCAGGAAGCGCAGCGCCACATCGAAGGTGGCGCCGCCCCAGCACTCCAGCGAAAACAGCTGCGACAGCTCGCGCGCATAGAACGGCGCGATCGGCAGCATGTCGGCGGTGCGCATGCGCGTGGCGAACAGCGACTGGTGCGCGTCGCGCATAGTGGTGTCGGTCAGCAGCACCCGCTTCTGTTCCAGCATCCAGCGCGAGAACTTCTCGGCGCCCAGTTCGCGCAGCCGGTCGCGCGTGCCGTACGGCAGCGCAGCGCTGGTGTCGATCGCCGGCAGCACCGGCGCGGGCAGCGGCAGCGTCGGCAGCACGCGTCCGCTCAGCTCCGGGTGCCCGTTGACGCTGACCTCGCCCAGGTAGCGCAGCAGCTTGGTGGCGCGATCCTGGCGCCGGGCAAAGGCCAGCAGTTCCGGGGTCTTGTCGATAAAGCGGGTGGTGACGTCACCCGAGCGGAACGCGGGATGGTTGATGACGTTCTCGAGGAACTGCAGGTTGGACGCGACGCCGCGGATGCGGAACTCGCGCAGCGCCCGGTCCATGCGCCGCATCGATTCCGGCGCGGTCGGCGCCCAGGTGGTGACCTTGACCAGCAGCGAGTCGTAGTACGGCGTGATCACCGCGCCGCCATAGGCGGTGCCGGCATCGAGCCGCACGCCGAAGCCGGCGGCGCTGCGATACGCGGTCAGGCGGCCGTAGTCCGGCAGGAAACCGTTTTCCGGATCCTCGGTGGTGATCCGGCATTGCAGCGCGTGGCCGTTCAGATGGATATCCTGCTGGACCGGCACGCCCGCGGCGCGCACTACGATCTTGCCGTCGGCATCGCGCGTGTTCTCGGTCATGCCGATATGGCCGCCCTCGGTGATGCGGATCTGCGCCTTGACGATATCGATGCCGGTGACCATCTCGGTGACGGTATGCTCGACCTGGATGCGCGGGTTGACTTCGATGAAGTAGAACTGGCCCGAGTCGGCATCCATCAGGAACTCGACCGTGCCGGCATGGGTGTAGCCGACCGCGCGCATCAGCCGCAGCGCCGACTCGCACAGTGCGCTGCGGCCGGCATCGTCGAGATACGGCGCCGGCGCGCGCTCGACCACCTTTTGGTTGCGCCGCTGCACGGTGCAGTCGCGCTCGTACAGATGCACCAGGTTGCCGTGGGTGTCGCCCAGCACCTGCACTTCGACATGGCGCGCGTTGCGCACCAGCTTCTCGACGTAGACCTCGTCGTTGCCGAACGCCGCCAGCGCCTCGCGCCGCGCCGCCGCGAGCGCGCCTTCCAGGTCCTGCTCGCTCTCCAGCACGCGCATGCCGCGCCCGCCGCCGCCCCAGCTCGCCTTCAGCATCAGCGGATAGCCGATGCCGGCGGCCAGGCGCTTGCACGCGTCCAGGTCATGCGGCAACGGCTCGGTAGCCGGCATCACCGGCACGCCCGCGGCGATCGCCGCGTTGCGCGCCGCGACCTTGTTGCCGAGCTTGCGCATCACCTCCGGCAACGGGCCGATCCAGCGGATGCCGGCATCGATCACGGCCTGCGCGAACTCGGGGTTCTCCGACAGGAAGCCATAGCCCGGATGGATCGCGTCGACCCCGGCCTGCCGCGCAATGCGCAGGATGTCGTCGATATCGAGATAGGCCGCCAGCGGCTTCTTGCCCGCGCCGACCAGGTAGCTCTCGTCGGCCTTGAAGCGATGCAGCGCGAGGCGGTCTTCCTTCGAATAGATCGCCACCGTGCGCACATTCATCTCGGCGGCCGCGCGCATGACGCGGATCGCGATCTCGGAGCGGTTGGCAATCAGCAGGGATTGGATCGGGCGGTAGTCCATGGCGGCAAGAAAATGTCCCTCCGTGCGCGGTGGCCACGGAAAGTCGGGTGAGGGGGAATGGCGGGGCACAGGCGGGAACCAGCATGCGCCTGTACCCGCATGGGCGCAAGAAGCGAGCCATCGCCCCGCTTGTTGATTTACAAGCGGATTTTCAACGTCGCCGGGCACACATGGAATTCAAAACTGAAATTCCCGGCCGTTTTCACGCGCATTGCAGCTATCGGGCCGCGCCGGTCTTGTCGACCTGCAGGGCGAATTCGATGCATTCCGCGCTCGGCCCCGTCCATTGGCCAAACCCGATCCAGCCGTGCCCCCTCAGCGTGACCTCGTCGCGGCGCAAAATGAATGGCTCGGCCCCATCCATGCAGACATGGGTGCCATTCGAGCTTCTGTCGATCAGGACATACCTGCCGGCGCGCGGCTCGGCCATGGCCTGGAAGCGCGACGCGAGACGGTCCGACACCACGATGGTCATGCCGGCGTCCCGCCCGATGGTCACCGGCGCCGAGACGGCGTTCATCTCGACCACGGTGTCCCGATAGCGCAAGGTGAGGAACGCGGCATGCGACAGCGGCTCCTTGAATCCCGCGATCAGGGTCAGGTCGGTGGCCTGCTGCCAGATCGCCTCGTACAGCTCCACCGGCTGCGCCCTGCCGCGCACGTGGATCGGGTACAGGTAGCGCGTCATCTGGCGCAGCGGCGCGGGCAGGTCCGCGACCGCGTCCTTGCTGGTGATGATCTGTCCGCGCGCGGCGAGCCCGGACAGCCGTGCGGCCAGGTTCACGGCATCGCCGAAGACATCGCCGGACGCGTCCGACAGGATCGGGCCATGGTGAAAGCCGATATGGGACGACATGGTGAAGCCGGCCACGGGCGGCAGCTCGGCAACCGCCCGCTGTATGTCCAATGCCGCCTGCAGCGCCTGCTCGGCGCAGGGAAACAGCACCATCACCTCGTCGCCGATGGTCTTGACCAGCCGGCCTTGCGAGGCCTCGGAACAGGATTTCATCGCGCCGATGCAACGGCCGACCGCGGCAAGGGCGGCCGCGTTGCCCGCCCGTTCATAGAGCCGCGTACTGCCGCTGACATCCGCGAACAGTACCGAACCCTCCGACGCCTGGTGCAGCAGTTCCCGGTCCATGTGCATCCCGATCCGTCCCGCCATCCCCGCGCGGCGATCCGGCCAGCTGCCGGCGCCGCGCTTCCGCATGCTGGGAATTCTGGCACCGGCAAAGCCGATGCTCAATATGAATCTGGAGCGCGCCGGACGAGGAAGGCAAGGAGATCGGCGCACGCATCGGGTGAGCGGCGCAAGGCAACGCGAACGGATTGCCGATGTGGCGGGATGCGCCCTGCGGGGCGCCCAAAAAACAAAACCCCGGAAGACCGCGATCTTCCGGGGTTCCGCCGCCAAGGACGGTTGTCATTGGCGGAGACGGAGGGATTCGAACCCTCGATCCAGGTTTTGGCCCGGATGCTCCCTTAGCAGGGGAGTGCCTTCGACCTCTCGGCCACGTCTCCCAAACTTGCGTTGTGTGAGGGAGCCACACAACGAAGCGCGTATTCTAGCGATGCCGCCGGGGTTGGTCAATGAAAAATCGATGACTCAACACAAATTTTGCGGCCCCGCCAGAAAAGCTCACGAACGGATCACGCCTGTTCCAGTTCGAAGGCCTTGTGCAGCGCGCGCACGGCCAGTTCCATGTACTTCTCGTCGATCAGCACCGAGATCTTGATTTCCGAGGTGGAGATCATCTGGATGTTGATGCCCTCTTCCGACAGCGTGCGGAACATCTTGCTGGCGATGCCGACGTGCGAGCGCATGCCCACGCCCACCACCGACACCTTCGACACCTTGGGGTCGCCCGACACGCTGCCGGCGCCGATGTGCGCCTTCACGCCATCGTTCAGGATGGCCAGCGCGCGCTGGTACTCGCCGCGCGGCACGGTGAAGGTGAAGTCGGTCTTGCCGTCGACGGACTGGTTCTGGATGATCATGTCGACGTCGATATTGGCGTCGGCGACCGGGCCCAGGATCTGGTAGGCGATGCCGGGCTTGTCGGGCACGCCCAGGACGGTGATCTTGGCTTCGTCGCGGGCAAAGGCGATGCCGGAGATGACAGCGGCTTCCATGGTGGAGTCTTCTTCCTCAAAAGTGATCAGCGTGCCCGAGTGCATTTCCTGCTCGAGCGGCATAAGCGGGTCGGTCAGCGACGACAGCACGCGGGTCTTGACGCGGTACTTGCCGGCGAACTCCACCGAGCGGATCTGCAGCACCTTGGAGCCCAGGCTGGCCATTTCCAGCATTTCCTCGAAGGTGATCTGGTCCAGGCGGCGGGCGTCCTCGACCACGCGCGGATCGGTGGTGTAGACGCCGTCGACGTCGGTGTAGATCAGGCACTCGTCGGCCTCGATCGCGGCGGCAATGGCCACGGCCGAGGTGTCCGAGCCGCCGCGGCCCAGCGTGGTGATGTTGCCGTCGTCGTCGATGCCCTGGAAGCCGGTGATCACCACCACGCGGCCGGCGTCGAGGTCGGCCAGGATGCGCTCGTCGTCGATCGATTCGATGCGGGCCTTGGTGTAGGACGAATCGGTCTTCACCGGAACCTGCCAGCCGGTGTAGCTGACGGCGTCGATGTCCTCGCCGTGCAGCGCGATCGCCAGCAGCGCCACGCTGGCCTGTTCGCCGGTGGAGGCGAGCATGTCCAGTTCACGCGGATTGGGCTGGGGCGAAATTTCCTTGGCGAGTCCCAGCAGGCGATTGGTCTCGCCCGACATGGCCGAAGGCACCACGACTACGCGGTGACCGGCGCGGTGCCACTTGGCCACGCGCTTGGCGACATTCTTGATGCGTTCCGTGGAACCCATCGAAGTGCCGCCGTATTTGTGAACGATGAGAGCCATCTTCTTGTCGACGCCAGCGATTGTGCAAAGCCCTTGAAAATACACGAAGCAGCCCGGTCAGGCAAGGCGCACGGGGACTAAGCGCGGCAGATCGGATGTGATGCCGGCGGCTATCGGACCGCGCGGCGGACCTCGTCTCGGCGAGATCAGCGCGGCGGCATCGCCTGCGCCGGCGCGTGCGGATGCCACGCCACGCACCAGCGCGGCGCCGGCGCGGCGTCGGGCCAGCGGCGATGCATGCCCAGTCCGGCGGCCAGCACCAGCGTGTCGCCGGCCCACAACAGCGGCAGCCAGGCCCGGCGCCAGGCCGGGATGCCGGCCTCCTGGCAGGCTTGCTTCAGCGCCCGGGCCGGGCCGCCGGGGCGCAGCACGATGCGCTCGCCGCCGCTGCGCGCGGCCAGGCGCAAGGGCTGCCGCAACACGGCTTCGGGCACGCCGAAGGTGTCGTCGCGGAAGAAACGGAGTTCGCCGCGCCAGGCGGGCACGACGATGCGGGCCTCGCCGCGCCAGTCCAGCAGCACCGGCGCAGGCGCCACCGCCGGCGGCGGCACGCACGCCAGCACGCGCTCGCGGAAGCGGCGCAGCACCATGCCTTCATGCGCGATCGCCGGCTCGCCGCCGGCGTGCGCAATCAGTTGCTCGCGCATCGCCGCCAGCCGCGCGGTGGACGGGGCGCGCACGCCGAGGTCGCGCAGCCACAGGCGCAGCACCGCATCGGCCTGCGGCGCCGGCAGCGCGCGCAGGCCGGGCAGGTCGAGTTCGGACAGCGTGTCGGCATCGCGGCCGGCACGCGCCAGCGTCGCCAGCGTGTTGGCGGCGAGCTGGTCGATCAGCGCGCCGGCCTGGGCAAAATGCGCGGCCGCCTGCACCACATTGACCGCCAGCGCGGGAAAGGCCGCCTGCAGGGCCGGCAGTTGCGCACGCAAGGCGTTGCGCGCATAGCGGCCGTCGGCATTGGACGGGTCGTCGACCCACTGCAGCGCGTGGGCGGCGCAGTATGCCTCGATGCCGGCGCGCGGGACATCGAGCCACGGGCGCAGCAGCATCACGCCGCTGCGCGGATCCAGCGGGCGCATGGCAGGCATGCCCGCCATGCCTGCCACGCCGGCGCCGCGGAACAGCCGCAGCAGCACGGTCTCGACCTGGTCGTCCTGGTGATGGGCGAACAGCAGCAGGCGCGCGCCGCTATCGGCGCACATCGCCGCCAGCGCGGCATAGCGCGCGCGGCGCGCGGCCGCCTCGACGCCCTCGCCCGCCGCCGGCCGCACCGACACGCGCCGCACGAAATAGCCCACCTGCCATTGCGCGCACAGCGCGGCGCAGAAGCGGTCCCAGTCGTCGGCCTCGGCCTGCAGGCCGTGATGGACATGCAGCGCCACCACGCGCGCGCCATCGCCCGCCTGCGCCACCGCGGCGCGCGCGGCATGCAGCAGCGCGACCGAGTCGCGCCCGCCCGACAGGGCCACCGCGACCGTCGGCGCGCCCGCCGCGGCACCGCCAGAAACAACAAAGGCCGCACCGGCCTGCAGGGCCTGTGCGACCTTGTCGGTCAGCCGGGCGGACGGGTCAGTCCTGGGCGCCGGTTTCCTTGAACTTGCCATAGGCCAGCAGGCGCTCGTAGCGGCGTGCCTGCAACTCCTTCACGCTCATGCCCTGGAACTGGCGCAGCGACTCGGCCAGCGAGCGCTTGAGCAGCGCCGCCATGCCCTTGTAGTCGCGGTGCGCGCCGCCCAGCGGCTCGCTCACGATCTTGTCGATCAGGCCCAGCGCCTTCAGCCGGTGCGCGGTCAGGCCCAGCGCCTCGGCGGCTTCCGGCGCCTTCTCGGCGGTCTTCCACAGGATCGAGGCGCAGCCTTCCGGCGAGATCACCGCGTAGGTGGCGAACTGCAGCATCTGCACCACGTCGCCCACGGCAATCGCCAGCGCGCCGCCCGAACCGCCCTCGCCGATGATGGTGGCGATCAGCGGCACCTTCAGGCCGGCCATCACGTACAGGTTGTGGCCGATGGCCTCGGACTGTCCGCGCTCTTCGGCGTCGATGCCGGGGAACGCGCCCGGGGTGTCGACGAAGGTGAAGATCGGCAGCCCGAACTTGTCAGCCAGCTCCATCAGGCGCTTGGCCTTGCGGTAGCCCTCGGGCTTGGGCATGCCGAAATTGCGCATGGCGCGCTCTTTCGTGTCGCGGCCCTTCTGGTGCCCGATCACCATGCACGACTGGCCATTGAAGCGCGCCAGGCCACCGATGATCGACAGGTCGTCGGCAAAGGTGCGGTCGCCGTGCAGTTCGTGGAAATCGGTAAAGATCTCGCGCACGTAGTCCAGCGTATAGGGGCGCTGGGGGTGGCGGGCGATTTGCGCAACCTGCCACGGGGTCAGGTTGGCATAGATGTCTTTGGTCAGCTGCTGGCTCTTGCCGGCCAGCCGCGAAATCTCTTCGGAAATATCGACAGCCGAATCGTCCTGCACGAAGCGCAGTTCTTCGATCTTTGCCTCGAGTTCGGCAATGGGCTGCTCAAAATCCAGGAAGGTGGTTTTCATAAAATCACACGTACCTGTCTGTGAAGGGGCGCATTCTACCGGAAATTGGCCGCTATCTTAGCGCCTGCCAGATAGCCCGGACTGCACCCGCCGTTAAATTTTGTTGTAGCGATGCTTAATACGTCACAGGCAACGGGTCGAGGCTGCGCCACATATACCAGGTTGCCACCGTGCGCCACGGTTCCCAGTTGGCCGCCACCTCGCGCGCCTCGCTGCGCGTGACCGGCTCGCCGCTGAAATAGTTGGTCGAAATGGCGTTGATCAGGCCGACGTCGTCGAGCGGCAGCACATTGGGCCGCATCAGGTTGAACATCAGGAACATCTCGGCGGTCCAGCGGCCAATGCCGCGGATCTGCGTCAGCTCGGCGATCACGGCCTCGTCGTCCATCTGCGCCCACTGGGCGACATGAACGGTGCCGGCCTTGAAATGCCCGGCCAGGTCGATCAGGTATTCCGCCTTGCGCTTGGACACGCCGCAGCCCGCCAGCTTTTCGGTGCCGGCGCGCAGGAACTGCGCCGGCGCCAGCCGCGGGCACACCGCATGCAGCCGTTCCCACACCGACTGCGCCGCCTTGACCGAGATCTGCTGCCCCACCACCGCGCGCGCCAGCGTGACGAACGGATCGCCACGCGAGATCAGGTGCGCCGGGCCGTAGGTCGGAATCATCTTGCGCAGGATGCGGTCGCGCTTCATCAGGTCCGCGCAAGCCTCGTCCCAGTAGGCGGGTCGCACCGCGTCGGCCACGGTCTCGACCGGCAGCGGCACTGCCTGCGCCTCGGGCAACACGGCCTTGGCGTTGCGCGTGGCCTTGGCCGCGGGCCGCACGCCGGTGTCCTTGCCGTCGGGCAGCGGCGCTTCCCTGGCGCCGGCCTTGGCCGGGCGCGGGCCGGCCGCCTTCGCCCGGCCCGCGGCGGCGGGCGGCGTGGCGGTGGCGGGCTTGCGCGCGGCAGCGTTCAAGCACGCCTCCACTCGGTGGCACCGCCCGGCTTGTCTTCCAGCACGATGCCCGCTTCCAGCAGCTGCGCGCGGATGCGGTCCGCCTCGGCGAAATTGCGCTCGGCCTTGGCGGCCTTGCGCGCCGCGATCAGCCGCTCGATCTCGGCCGGCGCCGGGCCGTCGTCGGTCTTGCCGCCGCCCTGCAGGAAGGTATGCGGGTCACGCTCGAGCAGGCCCAGCGTGCCGGCCAGCCCCTTGAGCTGGCGCGCGGCCGCGGTCGAGCCGGTGCGGTTGATCTCGCTGGCAAGGTCGAACAGCACCGACATCGCGATCGGCGTATTGAAGTCGTCGCCCATGGCCTCGGCAAAGCGCTTCGCGTGCGGCTCGTCCCAGTCCACCGCGCAGCCGCCCGGCTGGCTGTCCTTGAGCGCCGTGTACAGGCGCGTCAGCGCGTGGCGCGCATCGTCCAGGTGCGCGTCGCTGTAGTTCAGCGGGCTGCGGTAGTGCGCGCGCAGGATGAAGAAGCGCACGACCTCGGCGTCGTACGCCTTCAGCACCTCGCGGATGGTGAAAAAATTGCCAAGCGACTTGGACATTTTCTCGTCGTTGATGCGCACGAAGCCGTTGTGCATCCACAGGTTGACGAAGGGCTTGCCGCTGGCGCCTTCGGACTGCGCGATTTCGTTCTCGTGGTGCGGGAACTGCAGGTCGGCCCCGCCGCCATGGATGTCGAAATGCTCGCCCAGCAGCGCGCAGCTCATCGCAGAGCATTCAATGTGCCAGCCCGGGCGACCGGCGCCCCACTTCGAGTCCCACTTGCTCTCGGGCGGCTCGCCGGCCTTGGCGGACTTCCACAGCACGAAGTCGAGCGGGTCCTGCTTGGCATCGTTGGCGCTGACGCGCTCGCCGGCACGCAGGTCTTCCAGCGACTTGCCGGACAGCTTGCCGTAGCCGTCGAACTTGCGCACCGAGTAATTCACGTCGCCGTCGCTGGCCTGGTAGGCCAGGCCCCTGGCCTCGAGCTTGCCGATCATGTCGAGCATCTGCGGCACGTAGTCGGTGGCGCGCGGCTCGTGGTCGGGACGGATCACGCCCAGCGCGGCGGCGTCCTCGTGCATGTACTGGATGAAGCGCGTGGTCAGCTCGCCGATGGTCTCGCCGTTCTCGACCGAGCGGCGGATGATCTTGTCGTCGATATCGGTGATGTTCTGCACATACGTCACCTCGTAGCCGGCGGCGCGCAGCCACCGGTGCACCATGTCGAACACCACCATCACGCGCGCGTGGCCGACGTGACAATAGTCGTACACGGTCATGCCGCACACATACATGCGGACCTTGCCGGGTTCGATTGGCACGAATGGCTGTTTCTCACGCGCGAGCGTGTTGTAGATGTTGAGGGGCTGCATGAAACGAAGTGAGTGGTGAGAGGAGTCTGCCGGTTCCACACGGCAGGCAGCGCGAACGGCGCTGCTGGCGCAATGCCGTCGCGCCCCATATCTTACCGGAAGGCGGTGCGCGAGTCGGACCCGCGGCCCGGCCGGCCGGCGCGCACGCACGTCAGACATCGACACCGCACGCCTGGCCGCCACGGCATCGCCTTCGTGCCGCACTTGCCGCTTTGCTAGAATGCCGCGGAGTATAACGGACCCGTCCTCAATGAGCCTGCCGCTGCCCTCCCCGCTTTCCGCTGCCTCCGCTGCCTCCGCTGCCTGCGCTGCACGCGCGCGCCGGCGCGGATCCCGCACTGTCCTGCCGCTGCTGGCCCTGGCCGCGGCGCTGGCGGGCCCCGCGTCCGCGCAGAACGGCCCGCTGTCGCTGGCGGTGCCGACCTCGCCGGTCGGCGGCATCCAGTCGACCGACCCGGGCATGGGCGAGGCCCAGCAAGCCGCCAACGCGCGCCGCTACGAGGACGCCATCAAGGGCTTCGACCGCGTGCTCGCCGCTAACCCGCGCAATGCGCAGGCCCGCTTCCAGCGCGCCTGGGCGCTGGCCCAGGCCGGCCGCGAGGACGAAGCGATCCAGGCCTTCAGCGAGATGGCGCAGGACTTTCCGGAGCTGCCCGAGCCGCACAACAACCTCGCGCTGCTCTATGCCAAGCGCGGCGACCTGAAGCGCGCCGAAGCCGAACTGCTGCTGGCCACCGAGGTCAAGCCCGCCTTCGCGGTCGGCTACACCAACCTGGGCGACGTCTACCGCCGCCTGGCCGAGCAGGCCTACACCGAAGCACTGCGCCGCAATCCCGGCGATGCCCGCGCCAGTGCCGGCCTGCGCCAGCTGGCCCCGGCTTCCGCCGTGGCAGCGCCACCGAAACCGGCCGCACCCGCGGCCACCGGCCGCAAGGCGGCTCCGGGCGGGCGCCAGGCGCCGGCCAGCGCCCCCGCGGCCAACTGACAGCATTCATCCGCAGGCCCGGCGCGGCACGCCCGGGCCGTGTCCATCCCGACTTACCGGAGTTCCCTTCATGATCCGTTCCCGTCGCATCGTCATTGCCGGCCTGGCCGCAGGCGCCCTCGCGCTGTCTTCGTTCAGCGCGCTGGCCCAGCAGAAGGCCGCCGAGCGCGTCCAGTTCGTCACCAGCGCCGGCAAGTTCACGGTCGAGCTCTATCCCGAGGCCGCACCCAAGACCGTCGCGAACTTCCTGGAATATGTGAAGAGCGGCTTCTACAGTGGCACCATCTTCCACCGCGTGATCAACGGCTTCATGGTGCAGGGCGGCGGCTTCGACCGCGACATGAAGGAAAAGCCCACGCGCGCGCCGATCCCGCTGGAAGCCCGCAGCGGCCTGAAGAACAAGGCCGGCACGGTTGCCATGGCGCGCACCAGCAACCCGGATTCGGCCGCCGCGCAGTTCTTCGTCAATGTGGTGGATAATCCGAATCTCGACTACCCGCAGCCGGACGGCAATGGCTATGCCGTCTTCGGCAAGGTGGTGGAAGGCATGGACACGATCGACAAGATCAAGGCCGTGCCGACCACGGCCTACGGCCCGATGCGCAATGTGCCGGCCGCGCCGATCGTGATCGAGTCGGCCACCGTCGTCAAATAATTACCGAACAGAGGAAACCGCCATGTCCAAGGTACAGCTGCAGACCAACAAGGGTGTGATCACCCTGGAACTCGACGCCGAAAAGGCCCCGAAAACGGTTGAGAACTTCCTGTCGTATGTCCGCAAGGGCCACTACGACAACACCATCTTCCACCGTGTGATCAAGAACTTCATGATCCAGGGCGGCGGCTTCGAGCCCGGCATGAAGCAGAAGGACACCGACGCCCCGATCGAGAACGAAGCCGGCAACGGCCTGAAGAACGACCGCTACACCGTGGCGATGGCGCGCACCAATGCGCCGCACTCGGCCACCGCGCAGTTCTTCATCAACGTGGTCGACAACGACTTCCTCAACTTCTCGTCGCCGACCCCGCAGGGCTTCGGCTATGCCGTGTTCGGCAAGGTGGTCGACGGCACCGATGTGGTCGAGCAGATCAAGGGCGTGCGCACCGGCAGCTCGGGCTTCCACCAGGACGTGCCGCTGGAAGACGTGGTGATCGAGAAGGCCGTCGTCGTCGAATAAGCCGATGCCCGCCGATTGCGGTACCGTGCGCGCCCGCGTGCCGGCCTTTCCCTCCCGACACCACGCATGACCGCAATCTCCCACACGCCGGTGGCCGGTCCCCTCGAGGTACAGGCGCCGGCGTGGTTCATTTCAGACCTGCATCTCACGCCCGGCATGCCGCGCACGCTGGCGGCCTTCGAGCGCACGCTCGAGCGCGCCGCCACGCAGGCGCGCGCGCTGTTCATCCTGGGCGACTTCTTTGAATTCTGGGTCGGCGACGAAGAAACCGAGGCGCCGTTCGCGCAACGCGTGGCGCTGGCGCTGCGCGCACTGGCCGCGCGCGGCGTGGCGGTGTACCTGATGCACGGCAACCGCGACTTCCTGCTGGGCCGCCGCTTCGCCGGCGCCGCCGGCGCCACGCTGCTGGCCGACCCCACCGTGATCCACTGCGCCAGCCAGCGCGTGGTGCTGAGCCACGGCGACATGCTGTGCATCGACGACGAACGCTACAACCGCTTTCGCCGCTGGACCCGCAAGCGCTGGGTGCAGCGCGTGTTCCTGGCGCTGCCACTGCGCGCGCGCCTGGCCGTCGCGCGCAAGCTGCGCGCGGACAGCGAAGGCAACCGCGCCAGGCAGCGCAGCGCCGGCGCGGCGGTACCGGTGGTCTATGGTGATGTGGCCCCCGCGGCGGCGGCCGAGTTGCTGGGCGCCGCCGGCGCGTCGCTGATGGTCCATGGCCATACCCATCGCCCGGCGCGCCACGAGGAAGGCGCAGGCGTGCGCTGGGTCCTGACCGACTGGGACCTGGACGGCGCGCATCCGCGCGCCGCCGTGCTGCAGCTGGACCAGGACGGCTTCCGGCTGCTGCCGCAGACCGACTGAACGGCGCCGGCCCGCTCGCCCGTTCCCTCGCGCCGTTACTTCATCAGCTTGCGCAGCTCGCTGGCATCGAACGGGTCGTTCGGCGTGTTCTCCAGGTGTTCGCCGAGCCGGTCGAGCGCAGCCAGCACGGCCTCGATGCGGTCGTGCTGGAGCGCGGCATTGTCGATCAGGCTCTTGAGCGCCAGCGACACCGGATCGTCGGCATTCGGCGTGATGCCGTAGGCCGAGAACTCCTGCTTCGCACCCTGCTGCACCGACGGCGCATCCGGCAGGATGATGCGGGCCGGGATGCCGACCGCGGTCGCGCCCGGCGGCACCGGCTTGAGCACCACCGCGTTGGAACCCACGCGCGCGCCGTCGCCCACCTCGAATCCGCCCAGCACCTTGGCGCCCGCGCTGACCACCACGCCGACACCAAGGGTCGGATGCCGCTTCTGCCCCTTGTACAGCGACGTGCCGCCCAGCGTCACGCCCTGGTAGATGGTGCAGTCGTCGCCGATCTGTGCGGTCTCGCCGATGACCACCCCCATGCCGTGGTCGATGAACACGCGCCGGCCCAGCGTCGCCGCCGGATGGATCTCGATGCCGGTGAAGAAGCGCGACCAGTGCGAAATCCAGCGGCCCAGCCAGTGCCAGCCCGCGCGCCAGCACGCGTGCGCCAGCCGGTGCAGCAGCACTGCGTGCAGGCCCGGATAGCAGGTCAGGACTTCCAGGCGGCTGCGCGCGGCGGGATCGCGCAGCATGATGGTGTCGATATCTTCCTTCAGGCGAGAGAACATCTTGGTCGTGTCGTGGTGCCGCACCGTGCGCCACGCCACGCGGGCCAGGGCCCGGGGCAGGGTCGCCGGCGCGGTCGGGGGCCGGTGAAGAGGATCAGGAGTGTAAGGGATTTGCCGGGCCGCCTTGCGGCGCCGGCGATTGGCCCCTGATCCGCCAGGGAAATTGCTGCGATGCTGCGATCAACATCGACCGGGCCTGCGGCCACCCGCGCCGGCAGGACTCCCGGCCACGCCGCCTCGGCATGCACCGCTCTGGTCCCACATCGCATCGCTACGGGTTGCTGCCACGATCCCTTGCTCCTGTCACCGGTCGGCCTGAGGGCCCGACTGGTTCTGCGCGGCAATCAGCATGTGCTTGGCGATGCCGCGCAGGATGTTCACTTCCTCGCGCTCGAGGCCGCTGCGCGCCAGCAGACGGCGCAGCCGGGTCATCAGCTTGCGAGGATTGGAAGGATCGAGAAAGCCGATCGCCTCCAGTCCGGTCTGCAGGTGGCCGAACATGGCCTCGACCTGTTCGGCCGTGGCCGGCTCGCCAGCATAGCCGATATTGGCGCCCGCGTCCGGGGCGGCCTCCAGCAGCGCCAGCCGCATCTCGTAGGCGACCAGCTGCACCGCCTGCGCCAGGTTCAGCGAGGTATAGGCGGGATTGGCCGGGATATGGGTCACCGCGTTGCAGCGCTCCACCACCTCGTTGGGCAGGCCATAGCGCTCGTTGCCGAACACGAACGCCACGTCGCCGCTGCCGGACAGGGTCTGGCGCGCACGCGCGGCGGCGGCGCGCGGCAGCAGCCGCGGCGGTCCGAACTCGCGCTGGCGCGCGGTCATGGCCACGGTCAGCGCGGCCCCGGCCAGGGCCGCGTCGACCTGGTCGACGATCACGGCGGCGGCCAGCACGTCGTCGGCGCCGCTGGCCATGGCCACGGCGTCGGGATGCCGCAGCACCTCGGGCTCGCGCGGCGAGACCAGCACCAGGCTGCCAAAGCCCATGGTCTTGATGGCCCGCGCCACCGAGCCGACGTTGCCGGGATGGCTGGTTTCCACCAGCACGAAGCGCACGCGGCCGAAGGCATCCCCGCCTGACGTGGGGGTGGCGGGCTGGCTCGTATCAATTGCCGGGTTCATATACAATTCGGGGTTCTTCTTTGGCGCGGCGCCAGGTTTATGCATGCCCGCGAGACGTTCGCGACACATTTGCGAAGCGTCCTGCAGCAAGGCCGGCGACGCCCCACGTTCTTCTACAATCCGTTGTGTTGTCAGCTGCCCATGAGCGGGCGAGCGGCGCTTTGGCGCCCCGCCGCGCGGTCATGGCCGGCCTGGAGAGATTCATGCATCCGATGCTCAATATCGCCATCAAGGCGGCCCGCAAGGCGGGATCCATCATCAACCGCGCGTCGCTCGACGTCGATCTGGTGCGCGTCTCGCGCAAGCAACACAACGATTTCGTTACCGAGGTGGACCGCGCCGCCGAAGCCGCGATCATCGAGATCCTGCGCACGGCCTACCCGGAACACGGCATTCTAGCGGAAGAGTCCGGCCAGTCCTGGACCGAAGAAGAAGCCACCCACGAGTACACCTGGGTCATCGACCCGCTCGACGGCACCACCAACTTCATCCACGGCTTTCCCCAATACGCGGTCTCGATCGCCCAGCTGCACCGCGGCACGCCGGTGCAGGCGGTGGTCTACGACCCGACCCGCGACGAGCTGTTCACCGCCACCAAGGGCGCCGGTGCCTTCCTCAACAACCGCCGCATCCGCGTCACCCGCCGCGACAAGCTGGCCGACTGCCTGATCGGCACGGGCTTCCCCTTCCGTGACCTGGAGGGCGTGGAAGAGTACCTCGAGATCTTCGCGCTGATGACGCGCAGCTGCGCCGGCCTGCGCCGCCCTGGCGCCGCCGCGCTGGACCTGGCCTACGTCGCCTGCGGCCGCCTCGACGGCTTCTTCGAGCGTGGCCTGCAGCCGTGGGACATGGCCGCCGGCATGCTGCTGATCACCGAGTCGGGCGGCCTGGTCGGCAACTACGCCGGCGAGCCGCGCCAGCTGGAACAAGGCGAAGTGCTGGCCGGCAACCCCAAGGCCTTTGCCCAGATGGTGCGCCTGCTGTCGCCGTACTCGCTGGACAACGCCAAGCCGAGCGCCAGCCCCAGCGCCGCCTGACCCTCGCAGATGGCCTGAGCGGCCATGCAGGCAAGCACGCCCGCCGCATTCCGGCGGGCGTTTGTTTTTCCCGGGCCCGCAAGCCCTTGCATCCCGCCTTGCGGCCTCGTCTCATTCCCCGGCGGGCCATGATCCTGGTCAAGGCCGCGCCGCCCTGCGCTCACCAGAATGAATCCATGCGCCACGCCATGTGCGCGCGGATCCAGCTACAGGAGAGCCAGCATGTTTCCCGAGTACCGCGACCAGATCACCGCCCTCAAGACGCAGGACGCCCGCTTTGCGCGGCTGTTCCACCGCCACAATACGCTCGACCAGGAAATCCACAACATGGAAGCGGGCCTGGTACCTGCGTCCACCTTCGAGATCGAGCGGCTGAAAAAAGAGAAGCTGCTGCTCAAGGACCAGCTCTACCAGATCCTGCGCCGTGCCACCGCCTGACCGGAGGCGCGCAGATGACCGATCGCGACACCCTCCCCACCCGTACCCCCACCGCAACACGGCCCCGCGCCACCGCCAGGGGCGATGTACTGCCCACCCGTTCGGCGCTGTCGGCCCAGCGCAATGAAGTGGACAGCGCCATCGAAGCCGCGGTGCAACTCGCGGCAAGCGGCATGCAGGACATCCTCGCCAGCCAGGCCGGCGATGGCAGCGGCATGATGGGCGCCATCCGCACGCTGCTCGACGGCCTGGCGCCGGACGAGGCCGCGCAGCTGCGCAGCCTCATACTCGAAGGCGACCCGGCTGCCTGGCAGGCCGGCCGCCAGCGCCATCCGGACGATGAGCTGTCCGCCGGCTGGCGCGAAGGCGCGTACCCGTACCAGAACCTGATGTCGCGGCGCAATTACGAGAAGCAGAAGTACCGCCTGCAGGTGGAACTGCTCAAGTTCCAGGCCTGGGTGCGCGAGACCGGCCAGCGCGTGGTGATACTGTTCGAAGGCCGCGACGCCGCCGGCAAGGGCGGCACCATCAAACGCTTCATGGAACACATGAACCCGCGCGGCGCCCGCGTGGTGGCGCTGGAAAAGCCCACCGAAGGCGAACGCGGCCAATGGTATTTCCAGCGCTACGTGCAGCACTTGCCGTCCGCGGGCGAGATCGTGCTGTTCGACCGCTCCTGGTACAACCGCGCCGGCGTCGAGCATGTGATGGGCTTCTGCTCGACGCGCGAATACCAGGACTTCCTGCAGCAGGCGCCCGATTTCGAGCGGCACCTGGTGCGCAGCGGCATCCACCTGTTCAAGTTTTGGTTCTCGGTCAGCCAGAAGGAGCAGCGGCGGCGCTTCCGCGAGCGCGAGATCCATCCGCTCAAGCAATGGAAGCTCAGCCCGGTCGACGTCGCCTCGCTCGACAAATGGGACGACTACACCCGCGCGAAGGAAGCAATGTTCGCGCATACCGATACCGCCGATGCGCCCTGGACCGTGATCCGCTCCGATTGCAAGAAGCGCGCGCGGCTCAATGCGCTGCGCTACATCCTGTCGCGCTTTCCCTATGCCAACCGCGACACCACCGCGATCGGCCAGCCGGATCCGCTGATCGTCGGGCGCGCGCTGGCCAACTGAACGCGGCGCCGAAGCGCGGACGCTACCCGCTGGCGTCCGCTCCGCTTCGCGCCCTTGCCTCCACACAACAGAAAAGGAACCCATGTTCAAGCACATCCTGCTCCCCGTCGACGGCTCGGAGCTGTCGCACCAGGCCGTCTCCGCCGGTATCCAGTTCGCCCGCACCGCCGGGGCACGGCTCACGCCATACATGTGCGTGGAGAGCTATCCCTATGTGCTGACCAGCGACAGCTCGCACGAAAAGCGCGACGCCTACCAGCAGCGCGTCGAAGCCGAGGCGCGCCAGGAACTGTCCAAGGTCGAGTCCGCGGCCGCGCTGGCCGGCGTGCCGTGCAGCGGCCACGTCTCCAGTGCTTCGGCGCCGTACCAGGGCATCATCCATGCCGCTCGCGACCTGGGCTGCGATGTCATCTTCATGGCCTCGCACGGCCGCCGGGGGCTCAGCGGGCTGCTGCTGGGCAGCGAAACGCAGAAAGTGCTGACCCATAGCGACATCCCGGTGCTGGTGTTCCGCTGATCCGGGGCCGGCGCGGCGGTCTGCGGCCCTTCGGCGGCAGCACCGTGCTGTACCATATCGCCCATAATCGAAAACGCCCCTTCGTGCCGCGGCCACAGGCCGCCGGACCAGCGCCCGGCCCGCCCCCGCGGGGGCGCTTTTCTTCGGCACGCAAGGTGCGCTCGGCGCGGATCGGGCGGCACGACGCAAGCCCACCGCCAGACAGGCTAAATGGCAATGGGATTGCAGAAGAAAACCGACCCTGAACAGGCACAGGCAGACGCCGCAGGCAGCCGCCACACGCCCATGATGCAGCAATATTTGCGCATCAAGGCGGACCACCCCGACACCCTGCTGTTCTACCGCATGGGTGACTTCTACGAACTCTTTCATGACGATGCCGAAAAGGCCGCGCGCTTGCTCGACATCACGCTGACCGCGCGCGGCTCGTCGAACGGCGTGCCGATCCGCATGGCCGGCATCCCCTTCCACTCGGCCGACCAGTACCTGGCGCGGCTGGTAAAGCTGGGCGAGTCGGTGGCGATCTGCGAGCAGATCGGCGACCCCGCCACCAGCAAGGGGCCGGTGGAGCGCAAGGTGGTGCGCATCGTCACCCCCGGCACGCTGACCGACGCCGCGCTGCTGCCCGACAAGGCCGATACCTTCCTGATGGCAGTGCACCAGCAAACCACGCGCCGCGGCGTCAGCAAGACCGGGCTGGCGTGGCTGAACCTGGCCAGCGGCGAGCTGCGCCTGATGGAATGCGAAGCGGCGCTGCTGGGCCGCGAGCTGGAGCGCATCCGCCCGGCCGAGCTGCTCTATGCCGATGGCATCGAACTGCCCGCGCTGGCGTGCGCACGCACGCGCCTGCCGGAATGGCATTTCGACCAGGACGCCGGCACGCGCCGGCTGCGCGAGCAGCTGGGCGTGGCCAGCCTGGACCCGTTCGGCTGTGCCGGGCTGGGCGCCGCGCTGGGCGCGGCCGGCGCGCTGCTGAACTACGCCGCCACCACGCAGGGCCAGTCGCTGCGCCATGTGCAGGGCGTGAAGGTCGAGCGCGAATCGGAGTATGTCGGACTGGATTCCGCCACGCGGCGCAACCTGGAACTGACCGAAACCCTGCGCGGCGGCGAGTCGCCCACGCTGTTCTCGCTGCTGGACACCTGCTGCACCGCCATGGGCAGCCGCGCGCTACGCCACTGGCTGCACCACCCGCTGCGCGACCCGGCGGTGCCGCAGGCGCGCCAGCAGGCCATCGGCGTGCTGATCGACCAGGGCACCGACGCGCTGCGCGCGGCGCTGCGCCGGCTGGCCGACGTCGAGCGCATCACCTCGCGGCTGGCGCTGCTCAACGCGCGCCCGCGCGACCTGTCGTCGCTGCGCGATACGCTGCGCGCGCTGCCCGAGGTGCAGGCCTGCCTGCGCGACGACCAGGGCAGCCTGCTGCTGGTGCAGACCCTGCAGGACCTGGCCGTACCGCAAGACTGCCTGGACCTGCTGGTGCGCGCTGTGGCCGAAGAGCCCGCCACCGTGGTGCGCGACGGCGGCGTGATCGCCCGCGGCTTCGATACCGAGCTCGATGAGCTGCGCGATATCTCCGAAAACTGCGGCCAGTTCCTGATCGACCTCGAAGCGCGCGAGCGCGCGCGCACCGGCATTGCCAACCTGCGCGTCGAATTCAACCGCGTGCACGGCTTCTATATCGAGGTCACCAACGGCCAGGCCGACAAGGTGCCCGACGACTACCGCCGCCGCCAGACCCTGAAGAACGCCGAGCGCTACATCACGCCCGAGCTCAAGGCCTTCGAGGACAAGGCCCTGTCGGCGCAGGACCGCGCGCTGGCGCGCGAGAAGCAGCTCTACGATGGCCTGCTGCAGGCACTGCTGCCGCATATCGGCGAGCTGCAGCGCGTGGCTGGCGCGCTGGCGCGGCTGGACGTGCTGGCGGCACTGGCCGAGCGCGCGCAGACGCTGGACTGGTCGGCGCCGGAGCGCGTCGCCGAGAACGTGGTCGACATCGTGCAGGGCCGCCATCCGGTGGTCGAGGGCCAGCTCGCGGCGGAGTCGGTGGCGTTCATCGCCAACGACTGCCAGCTCAACGAGGCGCGCAAGCTGTTGCTGATCACCGGCCCGAACATGGGCGGTAAATCGACGTTCATGCGCCAGACCGCGCTGATCGTGCTGCTGGCATGCGTCGGCGCCTATGTGCCGGCGCGGCGGGCGGTGATCGGGCCGATCGACCGCATCTTCACCCGCATCGGCGCCGCCGATGACCTGGCCGGCGGGCGCTCGACCTTCATGGTCGAAATGACCGAGGCCGCCGGCATCCTGCACCACGCCACGCCGGCATCGCTGGTGCTGATGGACGAGATCGGCCGCGGCACCTCGACCTTCGACGGCCTGGCGCTGGCGTGGGCCATCGCGCGCCATCTGCTGTCGCACAACCGCAGCCATACCCTGTTCGCCACGCATTACTTCGAACTGACCCAGCTGCCGCAGGAGTTTCCGCAGGCGGCCAACGTGCACCTGTCGGCGGTCGAGCATGGTGATGGCATCGTGTTCCTGCACGCGGTGCAGGACGGCCCGGCCAGCCAGAGCTACGGCCTGCAGGTGGCGCAACTGGCCGGCGTGCCGCAGCCGGTGATCCGCGCCGCGCGCAAGCACCTGGCCTGGCTGGAGCAGCAATCCGCCGATGCCACGCCCACCCCGCAGCTCGACCTGTTCGCCGCGCCGCCGACGCCGGACGGCGACAACGCCTGGGACCACAACCCTGCCGCCACGGCCGCCTCCGCCCCCGCGCTGGCGCCGGAGCAGGCAGCAGTGATCGACGCGCTGGCCGACATGGATCCGGACACGCTGACCCCGCGCGCGGCGCTGGAGGCGCTGTACCGGCTCAAGGCGCTGGCGGGCGAGGCGGTCGATACGGCATGAAGGCGCTGCGCCGGGCCCTGCCGACCCTGCTGCTGCCATGGCTGTGCCTGGCCGCGATGGCGGCGGCCGCGCCGCAGGCGCTGGCGGCGCGGGCACCGGCCAAGCCGCAGGTGGTGCGCGTCGCGCTGGTCGCCGACCTGCCGCAATGGCCCGCCGCGGAAGCCAATCTGGCGACGCTGCTCGACCACTTCGCCGAGCGCAAGCTGAACCTGGTAATCCATGCCGGCGGCATCAAGGGCGATACGGAGTCATGCAGCGATGCGGTGCTCAGCAGCCGCCAGCAGTTGCTGAACCAGTCGCCGCTGCCGCTGATCTACGTGCCGGGCGAAACCGACTGGTCCGAATGCAGGCTGCCGGTCAACGGCAGCTTCGACCCGGTCGAGCGGCTGAGCCGGCTGCGCGAATTGTTCTTTCCGGAAGACGCCACGCTCGGACGGCAGACGCGGCCGCTGGTGCGGCAATCGGACCAGGCGCTGTTCCGCAGCTTCCGCGAGAACATGCGCATCAGTGTCGGCGACGTGCTGATCGTCGGCCTCAACGTGCCGGGCGACAACAACCACTACCGCGACGAAGGCGGCCGCAACAGCGAGTTCGAGGACCGGCGCGAAGCCAACCGGCAGTGGCTGGCGCGGGCGTTTTCGGTGGCGCGCCAGCGCGGCCTGAACGGCATCGTCGTGGTGGCCCATGCCGATCCGCATTTCGCCAACGGCTGGGAGAAGAAGGGACGGCCTACGCTGCTCGACGGCTTCATGCGCCATCGCACGCGCGACGGCTACCTCGAATTCAAGCGCCAGCTGCGCGACCTCAGCGCGCGCTTCAACGGCCAGGTGTTGCTGGTGCACGCCGCCGGCAGCGGCGCCGACAACGGCTTCGGCATCGACAAGCCGCTGCGCGACGCGGCCGGCAAGGTGCTGCAGAACTTCACGCGCGTGTCACTGCCAGCCAGCTCGATCTCGCAATGGGCCGAACTGGTGATCACGCCCGCCGCGGCGTCGCCGTTCGCGGTGGTGCTGAAGGCTGCCCCGGCACCGAACTGACGCGCGCGCCAAAGCAAAAAAGCCGGCAACGGCCGGCTTCCTGTAGACAGCACTGCAAGCAAAGGCTCAGTGCAGCGTGCGAGGGGTATCGTCGTCCTCGTCTTCGTCCACCACTTCAACGCCCGAGGCGCCGTGGGCGTGGCCATGCTCGACTTCCTCGGCGGTGGCTTCGCGCACCTCCGAAACCTTCAGCCAGAAGCGCAGCGCCATGCCGGCCAGCGGATGGTTGCCGTCCAGCACGACCTTGTCCTCGGCCACGTCGGTCACGGTGTAGATGACGGAGTCTTCTTCGTCGCCGTCCTCGGGCATGCCTTCGAACTGCATGCCGACTTCGAGCGGCTCGGGAAAGCGGTTGCGCGGCTCGACCTTCACCAGGTCGGCATCGTAGTCGCCGAACGCATCTTCCGGCTCCAGCTGCAGCTGGGTCTCGAAGCCGGTGTCATGGCCGTCGAGCGCTTCCTCGATCTTGGGGAACGTGCCATCATAGCCGCCGTGCAAATAGACCATGGCTTCATCTGACTCCTCGATCAGATTGCCTTGCGCGTCCGATAGCTTGTACATCACGGACACCACCGTGTTCTTAGCGATTTTCAATTCTTGACTCCATGAACGATTCCGCATTATACGCGCAGGCCCTGCCCCCTGGCCCCGTCGATCCAGACACTCCGCTCGACCTGCTTGGTGGCATGACGCCTGCTGCATTCATGCGGGATGTCTGGCATCGCAAGCCCATGCTCATTCGACAGGCGGTGCCGGGAATTGTGCCGCCGGTGTCGCGCGATGCGCTTTTCGATCTCGCCGATCGCGACGAGGTCGAATCGCGCCTGGTGACGCACTTCCGCAACCGCTGGAAGCTCGCGCATGGTCCATTTGCGCGCGAAAACCTGCCCGGCGTCAAGACCCGCCAGTGGACCTTGCTGGTGCAAGGCGTCAACCTGCACGATGCCGCCGCGGCGGAACTGATGGGCCGCTTCCGCTTCGTGCCCGACGCGCGCCTCGACGACGTGATGATCAGCTACGCCACCGACGGCGGCGGCGTGGGTCCGCACTTCGACTCGTACGACGTGTTCCTGCTGCAAGTCTCGGGCCGGCGCCGCTGGCGCATTTCGTCACAGACCAGCCTCGAGCTGATCCCCGACATGCCGCTGAAGATTCTTGCCGACTTCAGCGCGGAACAGGAATGGGTGCTGGAACCGGGCGACATGCTGTACCTGCCGCCGCAATATGCGCACGATGGTATTGCCGAGGGCGAATGCATGACCTGCTCGATCGGTTTCCGTGCGCCCGCCTATCGCGAATTGGCCGGCCACTTCCTGGCCTGGCTTTCGGAAACGGTGGAAGACAACGAGGATCTCGGCGGCCGTTATGCCGATGCCGGCGAGCGTGCCGCGACGCGTCCCGCGCAATTGCCGGCCGGCATGGCCAAGGCGGTGGCAGAACGGCTCAAGTCACTGCAATGGAACAGCCAGATGGTGTCGGAATTCCTCGGCAGCCATCTGTCCGAGCCCAAGCCTGGCGTTGAATTTGCAGAGATCGCTGACATGCCGTTGCGCCGTTATGCGACACTGGCGTCCCGGCATGGGGTGGTGCTGGCGCCGGCATCGATTGCGCTTTACGACCGGGCCAATTTCTTCCTGAATGGAGAAGCCTACGAGCCGCCGGCCGAATTGATGCCGTGGCTGAAGAAGTTGGCCGATAATCGGCAGCTTAGTGCCCAGGAGGTTGGAAACTGTGCCGATCTGCCCGATCTGATGGAAACATTCCATCACTGGACCCTGGAAGGATGGTTGCAATTGGGGCCGCGGCTGTAATAATGCGTAACATTGCGAATCAGCAAATTTCGGCGCTACACAAGCCGGGAAAACGCGGATATAATCGTTGGCTGGCTAGTACTGTGGACCACTGCATATGTCGGCACCCGGGAGGGCCTAATTTTGCAGTTCAAGAGCGATAATTACCGGTAATTATTCATCGCCTGTTTTTCGTTATTACAAGTTAAAGGACGAACAATGAAGAAGTCTCTCCTGATCGCATCGCTGCTGGCCGCTGTTGCTCTCGCTGCTTGCGGCAAGAAGGAAGAAGCTGCCGCCCCGGCCGCTGACACGGCTGCTCCGGCTGCTACCGCTCCTGCTGCTGAAGCTTCGGCTCCGGCTGCTGAAGCCCCGGTCGCTCCGGCTGCTGACGCTTCGGCCCCGGCTGCTGACGCCTCGGCTCCGGCTGCTGACGCTTCGGCTCCGGCCGCCAAGCAGTAATCGGTTCCTGACCGATAAAAAAACCGGCCTTCGGGCCGGTTTTGTTTTTGGGGCACGCCGTCGCGCGGCCCCTGCCGCCTCGGGCCTCGGGCCTCGGGCCTCAGGCCCGCACCGCCTGCCACGCCAGGCCTTCTTCCTGATCCGCCACCAGCACTTCGCTCGGCCTGGCGCCCAGCGCCGCCGCCAGCGCGCCGGTGGCCAGTTCACGCGTATTGTTCTGCTTGCTCAGGTGGGCCGCCACCACGCGGTTCAGCCCGTCATGGGCTACCTGCGCCAGGATGCTGGCCGCCACTTCGTTGGCCAGGTGGCCGAAGTCGCCGCCGATGCGCCGCTTGAGCGAGGCCGGATAGACCGAATTGCGCAGCATCTCGCGGTCATGGTTGCATTCGAGCACCAGCGCATCGACGCCCGCCAGGCGCGCGGTTACGTAAGGTGTTTCCATGCCCGCATCGGTCAGCACGCCCAACCGTGCCTGCCCGTCCGACAGCACGAACTGCACCGGCTCGCGCGCGTCGTGCGGCACGGTATAGGGCAACACGTGCAGGCCGCCGATGGCAAAGCCATGGTCGGCGCAGCAGACCCGCACGTCGGCCACGTCGGCACCGCGCAGGTGCGAGGTGGCCAGCCAGGTGCCATAGCTGGTATAGACCGTCAGGCGATGGCGCGCGGCAAAGGCATAAGCCGAACCGACATGGTCGCCATGCTCGTGCGTGACCAGCACGGCGTCGAGCTGGTCCGGCGTGACGCCCAGGCGCTCCAGGCGCCGGGCGGTCTCGCGGATGCCGAAGCCGCAGTCCAGCAGCACGCGCGTGGTGGTGGTGTCTTCGCGGGATTCGATCAGCAGCGAGTTGCCCTCGCTGCCGCTGCCGAGGAAGGCGAAGCGCATCATGGCCGCGCCCTCCCCGCCAGGCACCGGCCAGGACGGCCGGTCGGCAAGCCAGCAATCATGCGCCGGCTCAGTGCAGTTGCTCGTCGATCAGCGACAGGATGCGCTTGCCGACTTCGCCGTTCTCCGGCTGGCCGGCGTCGTTGAGCACCGTCACCAGCGTGCCGCTGCCCGTGCCCTTGAGCGAGACGCGGTACTTCTTCGCGGTCTTGGGATCGTCCGGCTTGGTGAACAGCTTGGAGAAGAAGCCGCGGTTGTCGACCGTGTTGCGCGGGTCGACATAGCGCACGAAGTACAGCCCTTGCGCGCGATCGCGGTCTTCGACGGTAAAGTTGACGCGGTCCAGCGACAGCCCCACCGAGCGCCAGGCGCGGTCGAACGGCTCGGGCAGCTGCAGCGCCGGGGCGCCGTTGACCTGGGCCAGGTACGACTTGTTCGGCGCGGCGCCATCGGTGCCGGCTGTGGCCCCCGCTGCGGCAGCGGTGCCGGCGGCAGCGCCCGCCGCCGCCGCGGCATTGCCGGCCGGCGCCGGGTTCTTGGCCATGCGGTCGGCCTGCTCCTTCTGCACGCCCAGGCGCTGGGCCAGGCGCGACAGGAATTCGGCTTCCAGTTCAGGATCGGCCGGGCGCGGGGTCCAGACCGTGCTGGACTTGTCGATGCCGGTCAGCTGTTCCTGCGCGCCGCGGTGGCTGATGAAGACTTCCAGCGTGCCGTTCTGTGCGCGCTCGACGCGGGTGCGGAACTTGTCGCGCTCCGAGGTCGAGTACAGGCCGTCGAACACCTTGCCGATGGTGTTGCGGATGATGTCCTGCGGGATCTTGGCGCGGTTCTCGGCCCAGTCGGTTTCCATGATGCCGGTCTCGGGCGAGTCCTGCACCAGCAGGAAACCACTCTCCTGCCAGAAGCCGCGCAGTTGCTGCCACAGCTGGTCGCCGCGCATGCCATTGCTGATCACCAGCCAGCGCTGGTTGCCGTCGCGCTCCATGCGGATGCCCTGCGCCGACGGCAGCACGTTTTCGGTCGGCGATTGCTCGCGCACCTTGGTGGCCTGGCTGTAGGTCGACAGCGTCGAGGTGCCGTTGGCATCGGGCACCGAGTAACGGCGGTCGCCTTCCAGCTTGGTCAGGTCGGGCGGCACGTCCAGCGTGGGCGTGCGCTTCGAGGCCGACGACTTGTAGTCGATCTTGTCGGGCTGCATGGCCTCGTTGAGGCTGCTGCAGCCGGTCAACACACCGGCGGCGAGCACGGGCACAACCAGGGCGGCGCGGCGGACTTGCGTCGCGCCGCGGCGGTTAAGCTTCAGTTTCATTGACACGCAATCCTAATAGATAAGGCGGACAGCAGGACGCCGCGAAGAATCAGGCCAGCAGGCCGGCGGCGGCCAGTGCCTTGCGTACATAGTCGTGGTTGCCCTCGGACAGCGGGGTCAGCGGCAGGCGGATACCGCCTGCCATCTTGCCCATCTGCTGGAGCGCCCACTTGACCGGGATCGGATTGGCTTCGATGAACATGGCCTGGTTCAGCCCGATCAGTTCCATATGCAGGCGGCGCGCGGTCACGACGTCGCCCTTCAGTGCCGCCGCGCACATCTCGTGCATCTTGCGCGGCGCCACGTTAGCGGTCACCGAGATATTGCCGTGGCCGCCCAGCAGGATCAGCGCCACCGCGGTGGGATCGTCGCCGCTGTAGATGGCGAAGCCTTCCGGCGCGCCCTTGATCAACTGCGCGGCACGGTCGATGTTGCCGGTCGCTTCCTTGACGCCGACGATGCCCGGCACCTGCGCCAGGCGCAGGATGGTCTCGTTGTTCATGTCCGCGACCGTGCGGCCGGGGACGTTGTACAGCAGCACCGGCAGGTCCACCGCCTCGGCGATGGTACGGAAATGCCGGTACATGCCTTCCTGGGTCGGCTTGTTGTAGTACGGCACGACCTGCAGCGAGGCATCGGCGCCCACCTTCTTGGCGAAGGCGGTCAGCTCGATCGCTTCCTTGGTGGAATTGCCGCCGGTGCCCGCGATGATCGGGATGCGCTTGCCGGCCTGTTCGACGGCAACGCGGATCAGTTCGCAGTGCTCCTCGACGGTCACCGTCGGGGACTCGCCGGTGGTGCCCACGATCACGATGGCGTCGGTGCCTTCGGCAACGTGCCAGTCGACCAGTGCGCGCAGGGCCGGGAAGTCCAGGCTGCCGTCCTCTTGCATCGGGGTGACGATGGCAACGATGCTGCCGGTAATCTGTGTCATAACGTTAGGGAATTCGGGATGCGAATAACGGGATTGT
The DNA here is from genome assembly GCF_900094595.1 of Cupriavidus alkaliphilus. Classification (GTDB taxonomy): domain Bacteria; phylum Pseudomonadota; class Gammaproteobacteria; order Burkholderiales; family Burkholderiaceae; genus Cupriavidus; species Cupriavidus alkaliphilus. The sequence goes on from NZ_FMAD01000007.1 coordinate 164,049, forward strand.
ACCGGAACCGCAGGCCGCTTCGACCGCTGCCCGGACAGGGGTTGATACCAACTGTTTCAACGCATGCGGCGCCGTTTGCGCCGACACCGCGGCGCGCCGCTCAGGGATCGAGCCGGTAGCGTGGCGGCGCGGCCGCACCGGCCGCCGGCGCCGCCTCGCGCACCGCACATAGGCGCTGCACGAAGGCTGTTTTCGGCACTTCGACCACGCCGTCCTCGTAAGCCACCACGCGCAGCCCATGGGCGCGCGCGACCTCGAGCAGCTCGCCGGGGCGCAGCAGGAAATCCGGCCGCGACGGCTTGCCCACGGTCTCGTTGCCGGCGGCGAAGGTTTCGTAGATCCAGCAGCCACCCGGCGCCAGCGCGGCCGCCAGGTGCGGCCACAGCGGCCGATGCAGGTAGTTGGTGACGACGATGGCGTCGAACGGCGCCGCGCCGGCCAGCGGCCAGTCGCCCTGCTCCAGGTCGGCCACGCGCCCGGTGACGCCGGCGGGCAGGCCGGCGATGGCGTCGGCATCGCGGTCGACCGCCAGCACCTGGTGGCCGCGCTCCGCCAGCCAGGCGGCATGGCGGCCACCGCCGCAGGCCAGGTCCAGCACCCGTGCGCCCGGACGCAGCAGATGCGCCCAGCGCGTGACCCAGGCGGAGGGCGCGGCAAGGCCGGCATGCGACAGCGTCATGGCAGCCCCTGTCAATTGAGCAGCAGCACGATCGGGCGCAGCAGCAGCTCGATCAGGGACATCAGCACATTGACCACCGGCGTCATCCAGATGGTGGTGATCACCCCCGCGGCCACCAGCGCCAGCACCACGAAAATGCCGTACGGCTCGATGCGCGACACCGCGCGCGCAATACCCTGCGGCAGCAGCGCGGTCAACACGCGCCCGCCATCCAGCGGCGGCACCGGGAACAGGTTGAAGGCCGCCACCACCAGGTTGACGCGCACGCCGGCCAGCGCCATCTCGCCGAAAAACGGCTCGCGCACGCCGCCCCAGGTCAGGCCGATCGCCAGCAGCACCCACACGAAGGCCTGCACCACGTTGCTGGCCGGGCCCGCCAGCGCCACCCACATGCCATGCCAGCGCGGGTTGCGCAGGCGCTCGAACACCACCGGCACCGGCTTGGCGTAGCCGAACACGAACTGGCCGCTGGTCATGATGTACAGCAGCAGCGGCACGGCGATGGTGCCGATCGGGTCGATATGGCGGATCGGGTTCAGGCTGACGCGCCCGAGCGCATAGGCCGTGCTGTCGCCGAACAGCTTGGCCACGTAGCCGTGCGAGGCCTCGTGCAGCGTGATCGCGAACAGCACCGGCAGGGCATAGACCGCGAAGGTCTGGATAAGGGAGGAATCCATGAGCGCTATTGTAGCGGCCCGCCGGCGCCCGGGCGCACGCTGGTGCACCCGACCGAAGGCGCGGGCGGTGCCGCGGGTCAGAGGCCGAAGCGGGCGATGTCGCCGCGGCCGGCGCGGACCAGTTCTGGCTCGCCGCCGGTCAGGTCGATCACCGTGGTCGGCTGCGCCGGCGCCGGCCCGCCGTCCACCACGAGGTCGAGCTGTTTTTCCAGCCGCGCCCGGATCTGCGCCGGATCGTTGAGCGGTTCCTCGTCGCCCGGCAGCTGCAGCGTCGCCGAGATCAGCGGCTCGCCGGTTTCGCCAAGCAGCGCCAGCGGGATGGCGTGCTCGGGCACGCGCACGCCGATGGTCTTGCGCGCCGGGTGCGACAGCCGCCGCGGCACTTCCTTGGTCGCTTCCAGGATAAACACGTACGGGCCCGGCGTGGCGCCCTTGAGCCAGCGATACTGCCGGTTGTCGACGCGGGCAAAGTTGCCGAGCTCGGACAGGTCGCGGCACATCAGCGTCAGGTGGTGGCGGTCGTCGATGCCGCGCAGCCGGCGCAGGCGCTCGACCGCGGCCTTGTCGTCGAGCCGGCAGGCCAGCGCATAGCTTGAGTCGGTCGGCAGCGCGACCAGCCCGCCCTTCTGCAGGATCTGGGCCGCCTGCTTGAGCAGGCGCGACTGCGGGTTGAGCGGATGAATCTCGAAGTACTGGGACATGGGCCAGGGAGCGGAGTCGGACGGAACGGAGCGGCATCCGGGGGCTGGCCCCGGCCAGGCGGGGCGCCTACCAGTCGTGCCAGACTGGCGTGACCGTGGACGGCAGCGGCGGCAGCGTGCCGAGTTCCACCCTGCCCTCGCCGGGCCCGTGGAAGTCCGTGCCGCGCGAAGCCAGCAGCCCGTAGTGCCGCGCCACCTCGGCGTAGCGGCGGTACTGGTCGGGGGTATGGCTGCCGGTCACCACCTCGACCGCGCCGCCGCCCAGCGCCTTGAATTCATCGAACAGCGCGTCGTGCTGGGTGTCGGTGTAGTGGTAGCGGCCCGGGTGCGCCATCACCGCGATGCCGCCGGCCGCGCGGATCCAGCCCACGGCTTCAGACAGGCTGGCCCAGCGGTGGCCGACATAGCCAGGACGGCCCTCGGACAGGTACTCGCTGAAGACATCGCCGATGCTGGCGCAGCGGCCCTGGTCGACCAGCCAGCGCGCAAAGTGCGTGCGCGAGATCAGGTCCGGGTTGCCCACGTACTGCAGGGCCCCTTCGTAGGCACCCTCGATGCCCACCCTGGCCAGCGCATCGGCGATATCGCGCGCGCGCCGCGCGCGGCCCGAGCGGGTTTCGGTCAGGCCATCGATCAGCTCCGGGCAGAACGGGTCGATCTGCAGCCCGACGATATGCACGGTCTGTCCGGCCCAGGTCACCGAGATCTCGACGCCCGGCACATAGCGCATGCCGAATTCCTCGGCGGCGGCGCGTGCCTCGGCCTGCCCGCCCAGCTCGTCGTGGTCGGTCAGCGCCCAGTACGCAACCCCCGCGTCGCGGGCGATCTGCGCCACGGCGCGCGGCGCGAGCGTGCCGTCGGAAACGGTGGAATGGCAATGCAGGTCGGCATTGATGGCGTGGGCGTTTTGCATGGTGGCAATTCTACTCCCGTCCGCCCCTGGCCTGCGCGGCGCCGCCGCCCACCCGGCCGGCCAGGCAAAGCCATGCCGGCAACGCTGGCGTCGGCGGAAAGCCGCCGGCTGCGGGGTATAGTCGGGCTTTGCATCGTCGATTCGCGGGCACCTGGCGTGCCTGCCATGCCCCATGTCCACCGCCAACCCAGCCACTGCTCCCGCCACCGCCCCGCTCACCACCACCGATGTCCTGATCGTCGGTGCGGGCCCGGTCGGCCTGTTCGCCGCGTTCCAGGCCGGCGTGCTAGGCCTGAAATGTGAACTGATCGATGTGCTCGACCGCGCCGGCGGCCAGTGCACCGAGCTGTATCCGGAAAAGCCGATCTACGACATTCCCGCCGTGCCGGGATGCCTGGCGCAGGACCTGGTGGACCGGCTGCTGGAACAATGCGCCCCGTTCGACTTCCCGATGCACTTCGGCCAGCGCGCCGAAAGCGCGGCCGAAATCCCGGCGCCAGCAGCGCCGGAGGGCCATGCCGGGCACGAGCGCCTGCTGGTGACGACCGACGGCGGCAAGCGCTTCGATGTCGCCGCGGTGCTGGTCTGCGCCGGCGCGGGCGCGTTTGCGCCGCAGCGTGTGTCGCTGCCGGAGGCGCCGGCGCTGGAAGGCCGCCACGTGCACTACGCGGTGCGCGATGTCTCGCACTTCGCCGGCAAGCGCGTGGTCGTCGCCGGCGGCGGCGACTCTGCGCTGGACTGGGCGCTGGCGCTGCGCAAGGTAGCCGCGCGCGTGACGCTGCTGCACCGGCGCGAGGGCTTTCGCGCCGCCGACGGCACCGTCGCCGAGATGCGCCGCGCGGTGGCCGAGGGCGAAATGGACTTCGTGGTCGGCATGCTGGGCGCACTGCGCACCGAAGGTGCGGACGGCGCGCTCAGCGAGGTCGAAGTGCGGACCCGCGACGGCAGCACCGTGCTGCCCGCCGAGGAACTGGTGGCGCTGTACGGCCTGGTGTCCGAGCCTGGCCCGATCGCGCAGTGGGACCTGGACATGCGCGCCGGCCGCATCCTGGTCGACACCACCACCTACGAAAGCTCGCGCCGCGGCATCTTCGCCGCCGGCGATATCGCGTTCTACCCCAACAAGCAGAAGCTGATCCTATCCGGCTTCCACGAGGCCGCGCTGGCGCTGCGCCGCGCCTACCACTACGCCTTCCCTGAAAAGGCACTGGTGCACGTGCACACCAGCAACAACGCCGCACTGAAGGAAAAGCTCACCCACGCCTGAAGCGTGGACTGCCCATGCGCCGGTATCACCTGCCGGCGCAGAACGATTCCACCAGTTCCGCCACGGCGGCGGGCTGGTCGTGGTGCAGCATGTGGCCGGCGTCCTCCACCACCGCCTCGCGGAAGTCGCGGAAGGCGCGGAAGCGCTGCCTGAATTCATCGATGGCCTGCTTGTGGGCGATATGGCGCAGCGTCTCCGAATCGCGCGCCTCGATGTGCAATACCGGCGCGGTGACCTGCTCCCACACCGCCATCACTTCGTCGAGCCGGTACAGCATCGGGTTGACCAGCTTGTGCGCGGGGTCGCCCAGGATCTCCCAGCGGCCCTCGGCGTTGCGGCGCGACCAGTGCGCGGCCAGGAACGCGGCGCGCTCGTCCGGCAGGCGCGGGTTGGTCTTCTGCAGGCGCGCGGCCACGCCGTCGAGGCTGTCATAGGTCTTCAGCTCGGTGCCGGCGCGCACTTCGTCGAGCCAGCGCGCGTAGCGCCGGGGCGCCTGCTCCGGCCGCGTCGCGGTCATGCCGAAGCCCTCCAGGTCCACCACGCGGCGCACGCGCTGCGGGCGGATGCCGGCATACAGGCAGATCACGTTGGCGCCCATGCTGTGACCGACCAGGTCGACCTGCCCGTCGGGCGCATAGTGGTCGAGCAGGGCCTCCAGGTCGGCGAGGTAGTCGGCAAACCAGTACGACTGCGTGCCGGGGTAGCGCGTGGGCCAGTCGGTCGCGCCGAAACCGCGCCAGTCGGGCGCGATCACATGCCAGTCGCCGCGCAGGTGGTCGACCAGGAACTGGAACGACGCGGCCACGTCCATCCACCCATGCAGCATGAACAGCTTGCGCGCGCCGGACGTGCCCCAGTGGCGCACGTGGTAGCGCAGCCCGCGCACCGTGATAAATTCAGACCGCGAGGTTTCCTTGATTGTCATTGTCTCCACCCTTGCGTCGGGATCTTGCCCGCCGCGGGGGTTGGCGGGGAAGCCACGACAAAATAGAACGATCGTTCGCTTGTGCGCATTATAGCGGCTCGCCGTTTGCCGCGAGGCGGACCCCAACGGAGACCCTGAATGGCCGCAGCTGCCTTGCCGGCAAGCCGGCGCGACGACTATCGCGCCCTGTACGACTCCTTCCGCTGGGAGATTCCGGCCCAGTTCAACATCGCCGAAGCCTGCTGCGGCCGCTGGGCCCGTGACCCGTCCAGCATGGACCGCATCGCGGTCTATACCGAGCATGAGGACGGCCGCCGCAACGCGCATAGCTTTGCCTATATCCAGGCCGAGGCCAACCGCTTGTCCGCGGCGCTGCGCGCGCTGGGCGTGGCGCGCGGCGACCGCGTCGCCATCGTGATGCCGCAGCGCATCGAGACCGTGATTGCGCATATGGCGATCTACCAGCTGGGCGCCATCGCCATGCCGCTGTCGATGTTGTTCGGGCCGGAGGCGCTGGCCTACCGCATCGCGCACAGCGAAGCCGGCGTGGCCATCGCCGACGAGACCTCGATCGACAACCTGCTGGCGGCGCGCCCCGAATGCCCGACCATGGCCACCGTGATCGCCGCCGGCGACGCCCGCGGCCGCGGCGACCACGACTGGGACCTGCTGCTCGCGGCGCAGCTGCCGACCTTCGTCGCCGAGCAGACCAAGGCTGACGAGGCCGCGGTGCTGATCTATACCAGCGGCACCACCGGCCCGCCCAAGGGCGCGCTGATCCCGCACCGCGCGCTGATCGGCAACCTGACCGGCTTCGTCTGCTCGCAGAACTGGTATCCGCAGCACGACGACGTGTTCTGGAGCCCTGCCGACTGGGCCTGGACCGGCGGCCTGTGGGACGCGCTGATGCCGGCGCTGTATTTCGGCAAGCCGATCGTCGGCTACCAGGGCCGCTTCTCCGCCGAGCGTGCCTTCGAGCTGCTGGAGCGCTATGCCGTCACCAACACCTTCCTGTTCCCGACCGCGCTCAAGCAGATGATGAAGGCCTGCCCCGAGCCGCGCCGTCACTACGACATCCGCCTGCGCGCGCTGATGAGCGCCGGCGAGGCCGTGGGCGAGACCGTGTTCGCTTGGTGCCGCGACGCGCTCGGCGTGCTGGTCAACGAGATGTTCGGCCAGACCGAGATCAACTACATCGTCGGCAACTGCACCGCGCAGAACGACGACGAGCGGCTTGGCTGGCCGGCCCGGCCGGGTTCGATGGGTCGCCCCTACCCCGGCCACCGCGTGCAGGTGATCGACGACGAAGGCCGCCCCTGCGCGCCGGGCGAGGATGGCGAGGTGGCGGTGTGCGCCACCGACGGCGCCGGGCATTCGGACCCGGTGTTCTTCCTCGGCTACTGGAAGAACGACGCCGCCACCGCGGCCAAGTACACCGAGCGCGACGGCCTGCGCTGGTGCCGCACCGGCGATCTGGCGCGCGTCGATGCCGACGGCTACCTGTGGTACCAGGGGCGCGCCGACGATGTGTTCAAGTCCTCCGGCTACCGCATCGGGCCGAGCGAGATCGAGAACTGCCTGCTCAAGCATCCGGCGGTCTCCAACTGCGCCGTGGTGCCGTCGCCCGATCCGGAGCGCGGCGCGGTGGTCAAGGCCTTCGTGGTGCTGACGCCGTCGGTCGCGCGTTCGTTCGACGCCGACGCGGCGCTGGTCGCGGAACTGCAGGCGCACGTGCGCGGCCAGCTGGCGCCGTACGAATACCCGAAGGCGATCGAATTCATCGACCAGCTGCCGATGACGACGACCGGGAAAATCCAGCGGCGGGTGTTGCGCTTGCTGGAGGAAGAGCGCGCCGCCAGGCGCGCCTAGGCCCTAGGCGCGCGCCTCGTCGGCGGGGAAGACCCGCGCGCAGAGGAAGTCGACCAGCGCCCGTACCTTGGGCGAGGCATGCCGGCTCGCCGGCCAGAGCACGTGGAAGGCCTTGGCCGGCCCCACATGGCCGGCCAGTACCTGGCACAGGCTGCCGTCTGCCAGCTGCTCGCGGATGGCGAAATCCGGGAGGCAGGCAATGCCCAGGCCGCGCAGCGCAAAACACAAACGCGTCTCGAGGTTGTTGCAGATCATCGATGTCGGCGGCGCCAGCTCGGGCTCGCCCGGCGCGCGCCGCAGCGGCCATGCCTCAAGCTTGCCGGTGTGGGGAAAGCGGTAATGCAGGCAGGCATGGCCGGCCAGGTCGGCAGGCACCTTGGGTGCGCCACGCTGCGCCAGGTATTCGGGCGACGCCACCAGCACCGCCTGGAAAGCACCCAGCCTGCGTGCCGACAGGCGCGAGTCCGCGGGCTCGCCGGTGCGGACCACCGCATCGAAGCCCTCCTCGATGACATCGACCAGCTGGTCCGTGAAATCCAGGTCCAGCTCTATGTCCGGATACGCGCGCATGAAATCGCCCAGCACGGGCAAGACCAGTGAACTGACCAGCGGCAGGCTTACGCGCAGGCGGCCGCGCGGCGCCGCGGTGGTCTCGGCCAGCTCCAGCTCCGCCGCTTCGATCTCCGCCAGCACGCGGCGGCTGCGCTCCAGGAACAGCGCGCCTTCAGCGGTCAGCGTGACGCTGCGCGTGCTGCGGTGGAACAGCCGCACCCCAAGCCGTTCCTCCAGCCGCGCCACGCTCTTGCCGACGGCAGAGGCCGACACCCCCAGCAGGCGCCCCGCCGCGACAAAACTGCGGGTCTCGGCCACCTGCACAAACACCGCGAAGCCACTGAGGCTGTCCATGATGCCCCCCGATTGCGGACACAAAGTTCCGGAGAAAAAGGAACTGTAGCCCACTTTTTCTTTAATGGCTGGTTCCTTATCGTGGACGGGTCGTTCATCGAAAAAGGATTTCGCTGTGTCCCTCCCAACGATTGCACCACGCCCCGGTGTGTCCCCTGCATCCCGCGCGCCTGTGATTGCGCGCGTCGACGCCGTTATCCGGCAAGCGCTGGACCAGCAGCGACTGGTCGGCGCCGTCGTGCTGGTCAGCCGTGACGGCGAACTGGTCCACCAGCAGGCGGCTGGCCTGGCCGACCGGGAAAACGGGCAGTCGATGGCGCTGGATGCCGTCTTCCGGCTGGCTTCCGTGAGCAAGCCCATCGTTTCCGTGGCCGCGCTGGTGCTGGCGGCACAAGGCCGGCTCGACCTCGACCAGGGCATCGACCGTTGGCTGCCCGAATTCCGCCCGCGCCTGGCCGACCGCCGACCGGCACGGATCACGGCGCGGCAACTGCTCAGCCATACCGCGGGGCTGGGCTATCGCTTTTTCGAGTCCGGCGCAGACGGACCCTATGCCCGTGCCGGCGTCTCCGATGGCATGGACGACACCGCCATCAGCCTGGCCGAGAACCTGCGGCGCATCGCCAGCGTGCCCTTGCTGTACGAACCGGGCAGTGCATGGGGCTACTCGCTCGCGACCGATGTGCTCGGTGCGCTGATCGAGCGCGTCCACGGGGCGCCGCTCGACACCGCCGTGCGGCAATTGGTCACCGGCCCGCTGGGCATGGCCGACACGGGCTTCGTGGTGCGGGATCCGCAGCGCGTTCCGACCCCGTATGTCAATGACAACCCTCGGCCACGCCGCCTGCGCGAAGGCGAAGTGGTTCCTGTGGTCGAGGGCACGGTTGGCATTCGCTACAGCCCTGCCCGCATCTTCAATGCGCGCGCGCACCCATCCGGCGGCGCCGGCATGGCAGGCACGGCGCAAGACTTCCTGCGCCTGCTGGAGAGCTTGCGCCAGGGCGGCGGCAGGTTGCTGCCCGGTTCTCTGGTCGAGGACATGGGACGCGACCATACCGGCGGCCTGGACCTGCCCGATGCGCCGGGAACCGGCTTCGGGCTGGGCTTCTCGGTGCTGCGCGATCCGCGCCGGGCGGGTTCCCCGGAATCCGCCGGCACTTGGCGCTGGGGTGGCGCCTACGGCCACGCCTGGTTCGTCGACCGCAGCCAGGGACTGAGCGTGGTGGCGTTCACCAACACGCTGTACGAAGGCATGTCAGGCCGCTTTGTCACCGACCTGCGCGACGCGGTCTATGGGGTCGCTCCCGCTGCCGCGCAGCCCTCCACTCGCAACGCATAACCCCTTACCCCTACCCAGGGCGCCAACATGACCACAGCCACCAACACACTTGCGAACCATGCACACCAGGGCGCGCAGCCTGAGCGGCTACCGCTGCCGGCACTGCTTGCGCTTGCCGTCGCCGGCTTCATCACCGTGCTGACCGAAGCCTTGCCGGCAGGGCTGCTGCCCCAGATCGGCGCGGGCCTCGCTATCTCCGAGCCGCTTGCCGGCCAGTTGGTCACCATCTACGCCTTCGGCTCGCTGGTGGCCGCCATTCCGCTGACGGCGGCCACGCAGGCCCTGCGGCGCCGGCCGCTGCTGGTGCTTGCCATTGCGGGATTCGCCGTCGCCAACGCCGTGACGGCATGGTCAGGCGACTATGTCGTGACGATGGCGGCGCGCTTTCTCGCCGGCGTTTCGGCGGGCCTGCTGTGGGCCCTGTTGGCCGGCTATGCCGCACGCATGGTTCCCGATCACCTCAAGGGCCGTGCCATTGCGGTCGCGATGGTGGGCATCCCCCTGGCCCTGTCGCTGGGCGTGCCGTCCGGGACCTTCCTCGGTGCCATCATCGGCTGGCGGGCGGGCTTCGGCATCATCAGCGCGATGACACTGGGCCTGATTGCCTGGGTGCTGGCGACCGTACCGGACTTTGCCGGCCAATCCGCCGGCCAGCGGCTGCCGCTAGCGCGCGTCTTTACCCTGCCGGGCGTGCGCCCCGTGCTGTTCGTGACGCTTGCCTTCGTGCTGGCGCACAACATCCTCTACACCTATATCTCGCCGTTCCTGCGCGCGGCAAACGCCGGGACACGACTGGATCTTGTGCTGCTCGTTTTCGGCGTGGCCTCGCTCGCCGGCATCTGGATCACCGGCCTGCTGATCGACAAGTGGCTGCGGGCGCTGACGCTGGCCAGCACGCTGCTGTTCGGGCTGTCGGTGCTGGCGCTCGCGGCCGGCGGCGCACACCAGTCGGTGATTTATGGCGCGGCCGGGATCTGGGGCCTGGGCTTCGGCGGCGTCTCCACGCTGTTCCAGACCGCGCTGGCAAAGACCGCCGGCAATTCCGCCGACGTGGCGCAGTCGATGCTGGTCACGGCGTGGAACATCGCCATCGCCGGCGGCGGCGTCATCGGCGGGCTGCTGCTCGACGGGCCGGGCATCGCAGTATTCCCGCCGGTGCTGGTGGCGCTGCTCGCGGCAACATGGCTGGCGGTGTGGTCGGCGCGCCGGCATGGTTTCCCGCCGCACCACTGAAGCCTGTCTAGCCGGCAGAGGCCTCCAGCCAGGCCAGCTCGTCCTCGTCAAACCCCGCGGCGCGCCTCGCCTCGAGATTGAAGGGCCCGCGCAGCTTCGGCGCGCGGTATTGCTCGGCCAGGCGTGCGTAGGTGGCCACGGGATCGAGCCCGCGCTGCGCGCACAGCCAGCGGTACCAGTGGTTGCCGATGGCGACGTGGCCGACCTCGTCGCGCAGGATGATGTCGATGATGGCCGCGGCGGCATGGTCGCCGGCGCCGGCCAGCCGGGCACGCACCGGCGGCGAGGCGTCGAGCCCGCGCGCCTCCAGCGTGCGCGGCACCAGCGCCATGCGCGCCAGCACGTCGCCGGCGGTCTTGTCGGTCATCTCCCACAGGCTGTTGTGGGCCGGGAAGTCACCGTAGGCGGCGCCGAGCGTGCCGAGGTGGTCGGCCAGCAGCGTGAAGTGGTAGGCCTCTTCATCGGCCACGCGCAGCCAGTCGCGGTAATACGCGGGCGGCATGCCGGCAAAGCGCCAGGCCGCGTCCAGCGCCAGGTTGATCGCATTGAACTCGATATGGCACAGCGCGTGGATCATCGCCGCGCGCCCCGCCGGGGTCTGCAGCGAACGGCGCCGCTCGACGTGCTGGGGCGCCACCAGTACCGGGCGCGCCGGTCGCCCAGGGATCGCGTGGGTGGCCTCGGCATGGATCGCCTCGCCCGCTTCCAGGGCGGAATCGGGCAACGTCATCACCTGGCGATAAAGTGCGCGTGCCGCCACGGCCTTGTCGCGCGGATCCGTCAGGCACAGCACCGCCAGCGCCTGGCGGCGTGGCGAAGGAGACGGGTCAGGCGGCGCGGCGTCGGGTGTTTTTTCTGGCATGGGCGTAAAATCCGGGTCTGCCGCCATTGTAGGGCCTGGCCGGCGCCCGCCTGCCGCGCCGCGCGGCGCGGCGCCGTTCCCCGGCACCGGCCCTTTAAAGTCCGGCGGCAACCCCCACTTCAACAAAAGCCATTCATGCAGGAGACCTCATGGCGCTTTACCAGCTCGGCGACGTCAAGCCCAGTATCGACAGCGAAGCCTACGTGGCCCCCGAAGCCACCATCATCGGCAACGTGACCCTAAAGTCCCGCGCCAGCGCCTGGCCCGGTGTCGTGATCCGCGGCGACAACGAGCCGATCGTGGTCGGCGCGGACACCAATATCCAGGAGGGTTCGGTGCTGCATACCGACCCGGGCTGTCCGCTGACGCTGGGCGACAAGGTCTCGATCGGCCACCAGGCCATGCTGCACGGCTGCACCGTGGGCGAAGGCTCGCTGATCGGGATCCAGGCCGTGGTGCTTAACCGTGCCGTGATTGGCAAGGAATGCCTGGTAGGCGCCGGCGCCGTGGTGACCGAGGGCAAGGTGTTCCCGGACCGTTCGCTGATCCTGGGCGCGCCGGCCAAGGTGGTGCGCCAGCTGACCGATGCCGACGTCGCCAACCTGTACCGCAACGCCGAGACCTACGCCACGCGGCAGGCCCTGTACAAGCAACAGCTCAAGCGGATCGGCTGACGACCGCCGAGCCTCTACCGAAACCCGACCGATTATTGTGACCGATACCACCACCCCAGACACCCTGCAGAAGTTCCTGTTCGACGCGGCCCCCGTGCGCGGCGAGCTGGTGCGCATGGAAGCCACCTGGCAAGAAGTGCTCGGCCGCCACAGCTACCCTGCCCCGGTGCGCCGGCTGCTGGGCGAGATGATGGCCGCCGCGGCGCTGCTGTCGGCCAACCTGAAGTTCAACGGGGCGCTGGTAATGCAGCTGCACGGCGACGGCCCGGTGCGCATGCTGGTGGTGGAATGCCTGTCCGACCTGTCGATGCGCGCGACCGCCAAGCTGGCCGAAGGCGCACAGCTGGCCGACAATGCCACGCTGGCGCAGATGGTCAACGCCCACGGCCACGGCCGCTTCGCCATCACGCTGGACCCCAAGGACAAGCTTCCGGGCCAGCAGCCGTACCAGGGCATCGTGCCGCTGGCCGACGCGCACGGACCGCTGGGCTCGATCAGCGCCGTGCTGGAGCACTACATGCAGGCCTCCGAGCAGCTCGACACGCGCCTATGGCTCGCCGCCGACGACCATGTCGCCGCCGGCATGCTGCTGCAGAAGCTGCCGGCGTACGGCGGCACCGCCGAAGTCGGCGAGACCGGCGCGCCGCTGGCCAGCCACGCCAAGGCGCAGGATCTCGATACCTGGGACCGCGCGGTGCAGCTCGGCACCACGCTGAAGGCCGAGGAACTGCTGGCCGAGACCCCCGACACGCTGCTGCGCCGCCTGTTCTGGGAAGACCTGCAGGACGCCGGCCTGCGCGTGTTTGAGCCGCTGATGCCGCATTTTTACTGCAGCTGCTCACGCCCGAAGGTGGCCGGCATGCTGCAGTCGCTGGGCCAGGCGGAGATCGAAAGCATCATCGCCGAGCGCGGCCATGTCGAAATCCACTGCGACTTCTGCGGCCAGCGCTATGAGTTCGACCCGGTCGACTGCGCGCAGCTGTTCTCGGCCACGCCGGTCGCCACCGGCGCCGGCGCGGGCGCCAGCCAGCACCACTGACCCGCCTTCGGCAGCGCCTGCGTGCGCTGCCGCACCGGCGCGGGCGGTGCAGGACATCCGGCGCGCGGCGCGCTGGAAACATCGGCCTTGCCGCCCGGTCCAACGGCTGTACGATGGCAGCATCCAGCTGCCGGTCAGCGAGCCTGAGAACCGCCATGTCCGCCCGAGCCAACCCTCCCCTGCCTGACTTCGCTTCCCGTGCCCGGCTGCCGCGGCGCGGCGTGGCGGCATGCGCCGCGCTCGGCGCGCTGCTGCTGGCTGCCGGTTGCGCGCAGATCCCGCGCGACGCCAATGGCTCGCCGCCTACCGCGCGGCTGGCGCCCAATGCCGTGCCGCCGGCACCGCTGAGCGCCGAAGACCAGCAGAAGCTCGACGCGCTCAACCAGCAGGTGCTGCGCGACCAGGCCGCCGCGATCGCGCTGGACCAGCAGGCCGCGGCCGCGCGCGCGGCCTATGCCTATCCCAACACCAGCTGGAACCTGTATTACGGGGGATGGGGTGGCGGCCGCTGGGGCGGCGGCGTCAGCGTCGGCATGCCCGGCTGGGGCTGGGGCGGCTATCCGTACGGCTGGTGGTGAGGTCGCTGCGGCGGGCTTGAAGCAAGCCGCCGGCAGTCACGGTGAACGGCTTAGTGGCCGCCCCGGCCGGCGACCGAATTCGGCGGCGGCGGCAATGGCGGCGTGGCGCTGACCTTGGGGGCCGGCGCCACGAACTGCACGAAGACCTCGCCTTCGCGCACCATGCCCAGCTCATAGCGGGCGCGTTCCTCGATGGCACCGGTGCCGTCCTGCAGGTCGGCCACTTCGCCTTCCAGCTTGGCGTTGCGCAGCTTGAGCGTCTGGTTGCGGGCGCCCTGCTCGGTCAGCTGGCGGTTCAGGTCCCACACGCGCAGCCAGCCGCCCTTGCCAAGCCAGAGCGGGTACTGGATGGCAAGCAGCAGCACGAACAACAGCAGCGAAATCAGGCGCATGAAAGATGGCGGACAGGAATTTCCGCACAATGATCTGCGAACTCCGCCTGGAAGGCAATTGCCAGGCAGATTTCGATACAAAAACGGCGACGGCCGGGAAGTCCCGGCCGCCGCCATGCCATTCGCCCGCTGTCGCTCCCGCTGGCGCGGGAGCGACGCGGCAAACCGTCAGCGCAGGTTGTAGAACGCGCCCTTGCCCGGGTAGCTGGCGATATCGCCCAGGTCTTCCTCGATGCGCAGCAGCTGGTTGTACTTGGCCATGCGGTCCGAGCGCGACAGCGAGCCGGTCTTGATCTGGCCGGCGTTGGTGCCCACGGCGATGTCGGCAATGGTGCTGTCTTCGGTTTCGCCCGAGCGGTGCGAGATCACGGCGGTGTAGCCGGCGCGCTTGGCCATCTCGATGGCGGCAAAGGTCTCGGTCAGGGTGCCGATCTGGTTGATCTTGATCAGGATCGAGTTGCCGATGCCCTTCTCGATGCCTTCCTTCAGGATCTTGGTGTTGGTGACGAACAGGTCGTCGCCCACCAGTTGCACGCGCTTGCCGAGCTTGTCGGTCAGGGTCTTCCAGCCGTCCCAGTCGCCTTCGGCCATGCCGTCCTCGATCGACACGATGGGGAACTTGTCGCACAGGTTGGCCAGGTAGTCGGCGAACTGGGTCGACGACAGCTTCAGGCCTTCGCCTTCCAGCTGGTACACGCCTTCGGCCTCGTGGTAGAACTCGCTCGCGGCGCAGTCCAGCGCCAGCAGCACGTCCTCGCCGGCACGGTAGCCGGCCTTCTCGATGGCCTGCACGACGGTGTTCAGGCACTCTTCATTGGACGAGAAGTTGGGGGCGAAGCCGCCTTCGTCGCCCACCGCGGTGGACATGCCCTTGTCGGCCAGGATCTTCTTCAGTGCGTGGAAGATCTCGGCGCCGCAGCGCAGGGCTTCGCGGAAGCTGGTCTGCGACACCGGCATGATCATGAATTCCTGGATGTCCAGGCTGTTGTTGGCGTGCGCGCCGCCGTTGACGATGTTCATCATCGGCACCGGCAGCTGCATCGCGCCCGAACCGCCGAAGTAGCGGTACAGCGGCAGGCCGGCTTCTTCGGCGGCGGCCTTGGCCACCGCCATCGACACCGCCAGCATGGCGTTGGCGCCCAGGCGGCCCTTGTTCTCGGTGCCGTCGAGGTCGATCAGGGTGCGGTCCAGGAAGGCCTGCTCGGAGGCGTCCAGGCCCATGATGGCTTCGGAGATCTCGGTGTTGATGTGCTCGACCGCCTTCAGCACGCCCTTGCCCAGGTAGCGGCTCTTGTCGCCGTCACGCAGCTCGATGGCTTCGCGCGAACCGGTCGACGCGCCCGACGGCACCGCCGCGCGGCCCATCACGCCGGATTCCAGCAGCACGTCGCACTCGACGGTGGGATTGCCGCGGGAGTCGAGAACCTCGCGACCGATGATATCTACGATTGCACTCATGAATTCCTCTCTGACTGTTGATTCTTGCTGCTGATCACTTCAACCTGCGTGCGTGTCAGGCGCATGTCACGCGCGCAGGTCATGCGCGCATGACGGCTGCCTGGCGGCTGCCGGCTCAGGCGGCGCCTTCGACCACGATCATGTTCATCTTCGCCGCGTGCTCGCGCGACTTGCGCGCGGCGCGGTAGGCCTCGCCGTCGTGGAAGGCCTTGGCGGCGTCATAGCTGGGGAATTTCAGCACCACGACGCGCGTCGGCGCCCATTCGCCCTCGAGCGCCTCGGTCTTGCCGCCGCGCACCAGCACCTCGGCGCCATGAATCTGCATGGCCTTGCTCGAGAGCACCTTGTATTCCTCGTACTGCTGGGGGTCGGTCACGTCGACGTAGGCGATGATAAAGCCCGCGGCCATGGAGAATCTCCCGATTTTTTGTATTGTCTTTCGATATGGTTTGTCACCGCCGGCGCGCGCGACCGGCGCGGCGGCGACAAACGGGGCGGGCTCAGGCGCAGGCCGGCCAGCCGAAATTGTCTTCCAGGAAGCCGGCGCGCTTGACCAGCGTGTCCAGCTCCTTGAGCACGGCCAGCAGTTCCTTCATGCGCGACAGCGGCACCGCGTTGGGGCCATCGGACATGGCCTTGCTCGGATCCGGATGGGTTTCCATGAAGAGGCCCGCCACGCCGGTGGCGACCGCGGCACGCGACAGCACCGGCACGAACTCGCGCTGGCCGCCCGAGCTGGTGCCCTGGCCGCCCGGCAGCTGTACCGAGTGGGTGGCGTCGAATACCACCGGGGCGCCGGTCTCGCGCATGATCGCCAGCGAGCGCATGTCCGACACCAGGTTGTTGTAGCCGAACGAAACGCCCCGCTCGCAGGCCATGAAGACATCGTCGGGCAGACCGGCTTCGCGCGCAGCGTCGCGCGCCTTGTCGATCACGTTCTTCATGTCGTGCGGCGCCAGGAACTGGCCCTTCTTGATATTCACCGGCTTGCCGCTCTGCGCGCAGGCACGGATGAAATCGGTCTGGCGGCACAGGAACGCCGGCGTCTGCAGCACGTCGACCACGGCGGCAACGGGCTGGATCTCGTCGATCTCGTGGATGTCGGTCAGCACCGGCACGCCGATCTCGCGCTTGACGTGGGCCAGGATCTCGAGGCCCTTCTCCATGCCCAGGCCGCGGAACGATTTGCCCGACGAGCGGTTGGCCTTGTCGAACGACGACTTGTAGATGAACGGGATGCCGAGCTCGGTGGTGATGGCCTTGAGCTCGCCCGCGGTATCCAGCGCCATCTGCTCGGACTCGATCACGCACGGACCCGCGATCAGGAAGAACGGCTGGTCGAGGCCGGCCTCGAATCCACAGAGTTTCATGACTGTCTCTCCTGCTTGCGGCGGGCCTTACGCGCCCTTGCGCTGCTGGCTGGCCAGCGCGGCTTCGACGTAGGCCTTGAACAGCGGATGGCCGTCGCGCGGGGTCGAGGTGAATTCCGGGTGGAACTGCACGCCGACGAACCACGGGTGCATCGACTCCGGCAGCTCCATCATCTCCGGCAGGTTCTCGGTCGGCGTGCGCGCCGAGATCACCATGCCGGCCTTTTCCAGCGTCGGCACGTAGTGGTTGTTGACCTCGTAGCGGTGGCGGTGGCGCTCGTTGACCTCGGCGCCGTAGATGGCCGCGGCCTTGGTGCCTTCCTTGACCGGCACGCGCTGCGCGCCCAGGCGCATGGTGCCGCCCAGGTCGGAATCGGCCGAGCGCTGCTCGACCTTGCCTTCGCGGTCGACCCACTCGGTGATCAGCGCGACCACCGGGTGCTCGGTTTCCAGGTTGAATTCGGTCGAGTTGGCGTCGGCCATGCCGGCCAGGTGGCGGGCAAACTCGATCACCGCCAGCTGCATGCCCAGGCAGATGCCCAGATAGGGGATCTTGTTCTCGCGCGCGTATTGGATCGCGCGGATCTTGCCTTCGGTGCCGCGCTTGCCGAAGCCGCCCGGCACCAGGATCGCGTCGAGCGGGGCCAGCACTTCGAGGTGGCCCGATTCCAGTTCCTCGGAATCGATGTACTCGATATTGACGCGCGTGGCGGTGTGCATGCCGGCGTGGCGCAGCGCCTCGATCAGCGACTTGTACGACTCGGTCAGGTCGACGTACTTGCCGACCATGCCGATGGTGATTTCGTGCTCGGGATTTTCCTGGGCGTTGACCAGCTTCTGCCACATCGACAGGTCGGCCGGCTTGGGATCCAGGCGCAGTTCCTCGCAGATCAGGCGGTCCAGGCCCTGCTCGTTGAGCATCTGCGGGATCTTGTAGATGCTGTCGGCGTCCCACACCGAGATCACGGCGTCCTGCGGGATATTGGCGAACAGCGAGATCTTGGCGCGCTCGTCGTCGGGGATCGGGCGGTCGGCGCGGCACAGCAGCGCGGTGGGCGAGATGCCGATTTCGCGCAGCTTCTGCACCGAGTGCTGGGTCGGCTTGGTCTTCAGCTCGCCGGCGCTGGCAATGAACGGCACCAGCGTCAGGTGCACGAAGGCGCAGTGGTTGCGGCCCATGCGCAGGCTCATCTGGCGCGCGGCTTCCAGGAACGGCAGCGACTCGATGTCACCCACGGTGCCGCCGATTTCCACCAGCGCCACGTCGGCCTTGCCGTCGTGCGACGCGGCCGCGCCCTTCTCGACGAAGGCCTGGATCTCGTTGGTGATATGCGGGATCACCTGCACGGTCTTGCCCAGGTATTCGCCGCGGCGCTCCTTGCGGATCACCGATTCGTAGATCTGGCCGGTGGTGAAGTTGTTCGACTTGCGCATCTTGGCCGAGACGAAGCGCTCGTAGTGGCCGAGATCGAGGTCGGTTTCCGCACCGTCTTCCGTGACAAACACCTCGCCATGCTGGAAAGGGCTCATCGTGCCGGGATCGACGTTGATGTAGGGATCGAGCTTGAGGAGGGTGACTTTGAGGCCGCGCGACTCAAGAATGGCCGCGAGCGAGGCAGCAGCGATGCCCTTGCCGAGAGAAGAGACGACGCCACCGGTGACGAAGACGAATTTGGTCATAAACCGAGCTTGCCGGGGAAATCGGGATTATACATGAGAGCCCGTCCCCCGCCGACCCGGAAATTGTGACAGCAGCCCGGCTGCGGCGGGCTGCGCGCCATGTTTGGGGGCGCGCTGCGGCGCATGCGCCGCACACCGGCTCAGCGCCCCTGCTCCCGCATCGCGCCGATCAGTTCGCGCACCAGTTGCGCGGTCTGCCGGGGCCGCTCCATCGGGTACAGATGGCCGCCTTCGATAAAGCGCAGGTTGGGCCCGACCAGCCGGCGCGTCGCCCCCAGGCCGCACTGCCGCACCTCGCGCGAGCGCGTGCCGGCGACGAAGCCGACCGGCACCGGCGCCCCGCGCGCGACCTTGCGCCCCAGGCTGGTCGGCAGTGTGCGGTAGATCCAGTATTCGACCTCGCGGTCGAAGCGCAGCCGGCGCTCGCTGTCCTTGCCGGTGGGCTCGGTGCCGTGGATGGCGTAGTCGCGCAGCACCTCCTGGTCCCACACCGCGAAATTGGGCTTGGCGCGGAAGTGTTCCCACACCGCCTCGGCATCCGGCCAGTGCGTGCGCCGGTTCCTGGTCACCGCCGCCGGACCCGGCTTTTCATCGATGCCCAGCATCTGGGCGGTTTTCAGCAGCGACGCGCGCCAGCCGGCGATGATCGGCGAGTCCAGCATGACCACGCCGCGCACCCGTTCCGGGCGGCGCAGCGCCGCCATCAGCGACAGGAAACCGCCCAGCGAATGGCCCACCAGCCACACCGGCTGGCGGTATTGCCGGTCGATGTCGCCCAGCAACTCTTCCACCAGATGCGGCCAGCCGCGCGTCACCGGGAATTCCGGCTTGTGTCCGTAGCGGTCCACGGCGCGGAACTCGAACTCGCCGTCCAGTTCGCCGAACAGCTTGCGGTAGGTCGTCACCGGGAAGCCGTTGGCGTGGGAAAAATGAATGATCTCGCGCATGTCTGCCGCCGCCTCAGTCCGGCTTGCGCGGATGCACGCGCCTGGCCCGCACCGGCTGGGCCCAGCGGTCGGCCTCGCCGGAGCGCGCCAGCGAGAATTCCGCGGGCGCGGCCGGATCCCATTCCGGGTTATGGATCTCGCCGAAGACCTGGCGCAGGCGATGGCCCCAGGTGTCGCGGATCATGCGGAAATAGGCATTGCGCTCGTCGATATTGACAAAGCGGGTCACCTGCAGCGAATCCGCTTCATAAACCAGCAGATCCAGCGGCAGGCCGACCGAAATATTCGATTTCAGCGTCGAGTCCATCGAGATCAGCGCGCACTTGGCGCCTTCCGCCAGCGGCAGCGACGGATGCACGACGCGGTCGACGATGGGCTTGCCGTACTTGGCCTCGCCGATCTGGAAATAGCAGTTCTCGGGCGTGGCCTCGACGAAATTGCCGGCCGCGTAAATATTGAACAGCCGCACCCGCTCGCCGCGCACCTGGCCGCCGAAGATCAGGCTGACATTGAACTCAATGCCGGCGTCGCGCAGCGCGTGCGCATCGCGCCGGTGCACCTGGCGCACCGCTTCGCCGACGATCGAGGCGGCCTCGAACATGTCGCGCGCGGTCCACAGCGAGCGCTTCTCGTCATGGTCCTCGATCAGGATCTGGCGCACCGACTGGCTGATCGCCAGGTTGCCGGCGGTCATCAGCACCATTACCCGGTCGCCGGGCTCCTCGAACACCGTCATCTTGCGCGCGGTCGAGATGGCGTCTACCCCGGCATTGGTGCGGGAATCGGACAGGAATACCAGGCCGGCATCCAGCCGCATGGCTACACAATACGTCATGGTTTGTCTTGGTGTTCTGGGTGGCGGCCGGCCCCAGCCGGCAGTGGCCTGCATCACTCCGGATTCTAGCGCCCGTGCACCGGCACGGCGCCGCGTCTGGAAGCAAGCACCTAATCAGGTCGAAAGTGGCGTAATTGTTACATTGACTTCCAGCGTCTCGCCGGCGCCGCCGTCCAGGATGCCCCGCACTGGTGCCGCCGACGCGTAATCGCGCCCCACCGCCAGCCGGATATGGCGTTCGTCGGTCAGGCAGCCATGCGTGATGTCGATGCTGCACCAGATTTCGCCGGCCGGGTCCAGGCACACGTCGGCCCAGGCATGGCTGGCCAGTTCGGTGGCGGCCGGGTCGTAGAAATATCCGCTGACATAGCGCGCCGGAATGCCCAGCGCCCGGCAAGCCGCGACCATAACCTGTGCCTGGTCCTGGCACACGCCGCTGCCCAGGGCGAAGGCCTCGGCGGCCGAGGTGCCGACATCGGTGGTGTTGGGCTTGTAGCGCACGCGCTCGCCGATGCCACCGGCCAGCGCCAGCAGCGCCTCGATGTCATGCCCCGCCGCCAGGAACGGCGCGGCAAACGCCTGCATCGCCGCCGGCGCCGTGGTCAGCGGCGTGCTGCCGAGGAAGTACAGCGGCGACACGCGCGCTTCGCCATCCGGCGGCGCATCGCAGAACGCATGGTGCCCGTCGCGGTCGAGGTCGCCATGTGGCGGCAGCACCTCCACTTCGCCGCTGGCTTCGATGGCGATGGTGCTGGCGGGCCCGATCACCGTGAAGTTGTGCACGATGTTGCCGAAGCCGTCGCGGGCCGACGAGGGGTTGCCCGGCGTCGACAGCTGCCAGTGGTCAACGGTCTGCAGCGGGCCCGAGCGCGGCTGCAGCCGCACTTCGTGCACGCTGCGCCGCACCGGTTCGGCGTAGCGGTAGACGGTATGGTGGTGGATCTTGTATTTCACGGTATCAGGGCGCGCGGCGGCACGGGGGCTGCCGGTGGCCCGGCTCAGGCCGCCTGCAGCGGCACCAGGAAGTCCCGGCTGATGCCGTTGCCGAGGTCGCCGATGCGCTCCAGGAAGCTGGTCAGGTACGCATGCAGGCCGACGGCAAAGATATCGTCGATACGCGCGTACTTCAGGTCGGCATGAAGTTTACCAGCCTGCCGCTCGGTTTCCGCCGAATGCTGGTTGCGCACCGTATGCAGGATCGCCACCACCTCGTCCATGCTCGACACCAGCGAGCGCGGCATGTCCGGGCGCAGGATCAGCAGTTCGGCCACGCGCTGCGGCGTGATCACCGCGCGATAGACCTTGCGGTAAACCTCGAAGCCCGACACCGAGCGCAGGATCGCCGCCCAGTGGTAGAAATCGTTGTGGGCACCCTGGCCGGGATTGGGCTCGGCTTCCACGCCCGCTCCGCCATTCCCGCCGTTCCCGCCGTTCCCGCCGTTCCCGCCGTTCCCACCGTTCCCACCCTCCGCGCCGGACGACGCCTGGAACTTGACGTCAAGGATGCGCGCGGTATTGTCGGCGCGCTCCAGGAAAGTGCCCAGCCGCATGAAATGGAAGGCATCGTCCTTGAGCATGGTGCCGAACTGCACCCCGCGCGCCAGGTGCGAGCGGAACTTGACCCATTCGAAGAAGCGCGCCGGGTCTTCCTTCAGCACGCCGTCGGCAATCAGGCGCTGCACCTCCAGCCAGGTGGTGTTGACGGTCTCCCAGACCTCCGTGGTGAGCGAGCCGCGCACCGCGCGCGCGTTCTCGCGCGCCGCGCGCAGGCAGCTCATGATCGACGAGGCATTGGTCATGTCGCGCACCATGAAATCGATCACGTCGTCGCGCGACAGCAGGCCGTATTTGTGGTCGAACACCTCGGTCAGCTCCGAGATGTCCAGCATGGCCCACCAGCCCTGCTCGGCGACTTCGGCCGATTGCGGCAGCAGCGAGGTCTGGTAGTTGACGTCTAGCATGCGCGCGGTATTCTCCGCGCGCTCGGTGTAGCGGGCCATCCAGAAGAGGTGGTCGGCGGTGCGGCTCAGCATGTGGGCTCTCCCGTATCGGCGTTCATCGTTCCAGCACCCAGGTGTCCTTGGTACCGCCACCCTGCGAGGAATTCACCACCAGCGAGCCCTCGCGCAGCGCCACGCGCGTCAGCCCGCCCGGTACCATGCGCACCTCCCTGCCCGACAACACGAACGGGCGCAGGTCGATATGGCGCGGCGCGATGCCGGCCTCGACATAGGTCGGGCAGGTCGACAGCGCCAGCGTGGGCTGCGCGATGTACTGCTCGGGCCTGGCCCTGACCACCTCGCGGAAGGCATCGATCTCGGCGCGCGTCGCCGCCGGGCCGACCAGCATGCCGTAGCCGCCGGCGCCGTGGGTTTCCTTGACCACCAGTTCGGCCATATGGTCCAGCACGTACTGCAGGTCGTCGGGGCGCCGGCATATGTAGGTCGGCACGTTGCTGAGGATCGCCTCTTCACCCAGGTAGAAGCGGATCATGTCCGGCACATACGGATAGATCGACTTGTCGTCGGCCACGCCGGTGCCGATGGCATTGCAGATGGTGACGTTGCCGGCGCGGTAGACCGACAGCAACCCCGCCGCGCCCAGCGCGGAATCGGGGCGGAACGCGAGCGGGTCGAGGAAATCGTCGTCGACGCGCCGGTAGATCACGTCGATACGCTGCGGCCCCTGCGTGGTGCGCATGAACAGGTGGTCGTCCTCGACGAAGAGGTCGCTGCCCTCGACCAGTTCCACCCCCATCTGCTGCGCCAGGAAGGCGTGCTCGAAGTACGCCGAGTTGTACATGCCCGGCGTCAGCACCACCACGGTAGGATCGGCGATGGCCTGCGGCGAGACCCCGCGCAGCATGTCGAGCAGCAGGTCGGGATAGTGCGCGACCGGGGCCACGCGGTTGCGCGCGAACAGGTCCGGGAACAGCCGCATCATCATCTTGCGGTTCTCGAGCATGTACGACACGCCCGACGGCACGCGCAGGTTGTCTTCCAGCACGTAGAACTCGCCCTCGCCGGCACGCACCACGTCGATGCCGGCGACATGCGCATAGACGTCGTGCGGCACGCTGACACCGAGCATCTCGGGCCGGTACTGGGCGTTGTTGTAGATCTGGTCGGGCGGGATCACGCCGGCGCGGATGATGTCCTGGCCGTGGTAGATGTCGTGGACGAAGCGGTTCAGCGCGGCCACGCGCTGGCGCAGGCCTTTTTCCAGCAGCGCCCATTCGCTCGCGGGGAAAATGCGCGGAACCACGTCGAACGGGATGGTGCGCTCGGTGCCGCTGTTGGCCTCGTCCTTGTCGCCGTAGACGGCAAAGGTGATGCCCACGCGCCGGAACACCAGGTCGGCCTCCGCGCGCTTGTTGGCCATCGTGCTTTCGGTCTGGCGCGCCAGCCATTCGGCGAAATGCCGGTAGTGCGGGCGTACCGCCCCTTCAGGCAAGGCCTGTCCCGCGTGGATCAGCGCCAGCGCATTGTCCTCGCGCCAGTCCAGCATCTCGTCGAAGTACCGCGCCGCCATAATGGCCGCTCCTCCATGTCGCGGGCGCCGAAGCCGGCGCGCGTTCGCGCCGCTGCCGGCCGCCCTGGTTGCCCTGGCTGTCTTGCCCTGCCGCGCGGCCGCGCCGGTGCGCGCAAGCCGCGGTGATGCCGTCGAGTCACTGGCCCTTCCAGCATACCCGTGCCGGCGAAAGCCGCAAGGTGGCGCGGCGGGCCGCCTGTGGCACCGTTCCCGCGCCGCACCGGCACCAAAGTCAGGCTAGCAAGATGCCTGCCAGCGCACGCAACCACGGCCGCCGACAAGGCCGGCGGCGGTGGTTGCGATCCATGGAAAAAAATCGGGAGCTCGCCCCGGACCATGCCCCTCCGTGGGCAGGTCGGCGGCAGGTTAGCGCGCCGCGCCGGCGCCCTGCCGCACCGTGGCCTGCAGGATGGTGTCGACCAGCGCCTCGGGTGGCTGGCGGATGTCGAGCGCCAGCGCGTCGCCGGGTTCTTCGAGCGTATCGAACTGGCTTTGCAGCAGCTCGGGGTTGAAGAAATGCTCGGTGCGCGCGGACAGGCGCTGGCCGATCAGCTCGGCATCCCCCCTCATGAAGACAAAGGTCACGCCGCCATCGGGCGGGGTCAGCCGGTCGCGGTAAGCCTGGCGCAGCGCCGAGCAGGTGAACACATGGGTGCGGCCCTCGGCCCGGGCGGTGTCGATGGCCGCGCGCATCGCGGCCAGCCAGGGCCAGCGGTCTTCGTCGGTCAGCGGGATGCCGGCGTGCATCTTGGCCCTGTTGGCGTCGCTGTGGAAGTCGTCGGCGTCATGGAAGCCGCAGCCCAGCCGCTGCGCCAGCAGCTGGCCCACCGTGGTCTTGCCGCTGCCGGAAACGCCCATCAGGATATAGATCATGTCTGCTCCGTCGGTCTTGGTATCGGATGGTGGTGCCATCCTTGTCGGTTGCCTGCCTGTCCCGGTCGGCCCCGCTGAACGCGGTTGCTGCCGATCCCAGGGACGTCGCGGGGCGCTGTCGTCCCCGCGGGAAACTTCACTATAAAAATTGGCCTCTGACCGGGTTATTGTGCGACGGATCGCAGCGCGGCGGTATGGACGTCGCCACCGGCGGCTGCGGCATCCAGCTCGGACAGGTCGAGTGCGCTGCCGCCCTCTTCCGCGATCCGTGCGTGGCGCCGGAACAGGCCGAACAGGCCACGCCCCAGGCTGAACTGCGCGAACGGATCGGCAGGCGCGCGGGCCGGCGCGCGCGCCGCGAATTCGGCCTCGTCGCCCAGCCATTGCAGCGTACCGGCGACGGCGTCGACCCGGATGCGGTCGCCATCGCGCACACGCGCCAGCGCGCCGCCCGCCAGCGCCTCGGGGCCGACGTGGATCACCGCCGGCACCTTGCCGGAGGCGCCGGACATGCGTCCGTCGGTCACCAGCGCCACCTTGTGGCCGGCGTCCTGCAGCGCGCCCAGCACCGGGGTCAGCCGGTGCAGTTCCGGCATGCCGTTGGCATTCGGTCCCTGGAAACGCACCACCGCGACCAGGTCGCCGGCCAGCTCGCCGGCATCGAACGCCGCCTGCAGCGCCTCCTGCGAATCGAACACCCGCACCGGGGCCTCGACCACGCGGTGCTCGGGCGCCACGGCCGAGACCTTGATCACGCCGCGGCCCAGGTTGCCCTGCATCAGCCGCAGGCCACCCTCGGCGGAGAACGGCGCGGCGGCGGTCGCCAACACCTGCGGGTCGCCGCTTCGCGCCGCGCCGTCGCGCCAGTGCAGCACGCCGTCCGTCATCACCGGCTCCTGCGCGTAACGGGCCAGGCCCGGGCCGGCCACGGTCTGCACGTCCTCGTGCAGCAGCCCGGCCTGCAGCAGCTCGCGGATCACGAAGCCGGCGCCGCCGGCGGCATGGAAGTGGTTCACATCGGCCGAGCCGTTGGGATAGACGCGCGCCAGCAGCGGCGTGATGCGCGACAGCAGGTCGAAATCGTTCCAGTCGATCACGATGCCCGCGGCGCGCGCCATCGCCACCAGATGGATGGTGTGGTTGGTGGAGCCGCCGGTGGCCAGCAGGCCGACCATGGCATTGGCGATGGCGCGTTCGTCGACGATGCGCGCCAGCGGCAGGTAGCTGTCGCCGCGCGCGCGCAGCGCGATCGCGCGCTGCGCCGCCGCGGCCGTCAGCGCATCGCGCAAGCCGCTGTCGGGATGGACGAAGGCCGCGCCGGGCAGGTGCAGGCCCATGATTTCCATCAGGAACTGGTTACTGTTGGCGGTGCCGTAGAAGGTGCAGGTGCCGGCGCCGTGATAGGCCTGGCATTCGGCTTCCAGCAGCGCGTCGCGCCCGACCTGGCCGGTGGCGTAGAGCTGGCGCACACGCGCCTTTTCCTTGTTGGGCAGCCCGCTGGCCATCGGGCCCGCCGGCACGAACACCATCGGCAGGTGGCCGAACTGCAGCGCGCCCATCAGCAGCCCGGGCACGATCTTGTCGCACACCCCCAGCATCAGCGCCGCATCGAAGGTGTTGTGCGACAGCGCCACCGCGGTGCCCATGGCAATCGCATCGCGCGAGAACAGCGACAGCTCCATGCCGGCGTTGCCCTGCGTGATGCCGTCGCACATGGCCGGCACACCGCCCGCCACCTGCGCCACCGCGCCGACCGCGCGCGCGGCCTCGCGGATCACGGCGGGATAGCGCTCGTAGGGCTGGTGCGCCGACAGCATGTCGTTGTACGCGGTGACGATGCCCAGGTTGGGCGCATGCTCGACACGCAGCTTCAGCTTGTCGCTGGCGGGCAGCGCGGCAAAGCCGTGCGCCAGGTTGGCGCAAGACATGCCACGCAGCGGCGCCAGTTCCGCCTGCGCACGCTCGCAGCGGGCAAGGTAGGCGGCACGGCTGGCGCGGCTGCGCGCAACGATGCGGGCGGTAACGGCCTGAAGCTCGGCGTGGACGGCGGAAGGCATGGCGATGACGGTCCTTGTGGGCGGAATGAGGCGGGGCGACGGGCGCCGCAGCGGCGCCGAAAACTGTAGATTTTCTACAGATCGGGCGCCATTATACCCAGCACCTGCCGCCCGTCGACCCATCCGCACGGAAAAATCACGCAGAAAATGCCGTAATCAGGACAAACCCGGAGAGCCAGCCGGACCTCATTTCCGGCAAGATGCGGCGCCAATCAATGTAGAATATCTACATATTCTTTCCACACCGATACCGCCGCCTGCCGCCATGCGCGACCGCATCCTTGCCGTCTACGACACCCTTCGTCCTTCAGAACGCCGCCTGGCCGACTATGTCGCCCGCCACGGCGCCGCCGTGATCCGGCTGTCGATGCCGGAACTGGCCGAGCGCGCCGGGGTATCGCAACCCACCATCGCGCGCTTCTGCGCGGCGCTGGGCTACGACGGCTTCCGCGAATTCAAGCTGCAGTTCGCGCAGAATCTCGGCGGCGGCACGCCCTTCGTGCACCAGGATGTCGCCGCCGACGACCGCCCGGCGGACATCGCCGGCAAGGTGTTCGACCGCACCATTGCCACGCTGATGAGCGTGCGCAACGCGCTGTCGGCCGACCAGATCGAGCATGGCATCCAGCTGCTCGCCGGCGCGCGCCGCATCGAGTTCTACGGCTGCGGCAACTCCGGCATCGTCGCGCTGGACCTGCAGCACAAGTTCTTCCGCCTGGGCATGCCGACCGTCGCCTATGCCGACCCGCACGTGTTCAGCATGTCGGCGGCGCTGCTGGCTCCGGGCGACGTGGCCGTGCTGGTCTCCAACAGCGGCCGCACCTGGGACATGCTGACCGCCGCCACGCTCGCGCGCAGCAGCGGCGCGAGCGTGCTGGCGCTGACCCACAGCGGCTCGCCGCTGGCCCGGCTGGCCGATGTCTGCGTGTTCTCGGACGTCGAGGAAGACAGCGAGGTCTACACGCCGATGACCTCGCGCATCAGCCACCTGGTGCTGGGCGACGTGCTCGCCGCGGGCGTCGCGCTGGCGCGCGCGGACACCGTCGCGCCGCGCCTGCAGCGCGCCAAGGCGCATCTGCGCGAGCGGCGCATCGCCGGGGCCGAGCCGGCGCCGGCACGCAGCCGGGGCCGCACCGCCGCGGCCGAGCCCGCCCCGCCAGCCAACCCTGTGCCGCCCGCGGCGCGCCCCGGGCGCCGCAAGGCCGGTTGACCGCCCGCGGCACGGGCGCGCCCTAGCGCGGCGCAGGCGGCCGTTCCCGCCAGTAGCGCGGCTCCGCCTGCCGGAACATCGACAGCGTGTAACCCGCGCGCGCGGTGTCCAGGGTTACCGCGCCGGTTTCGTCGGTGCGATAGCGCGGGATGCCCGCGCGGCCAAAGCGCTCCCAGACTTCGGCGCTCGGATGGCGATAGCGGTTGCCATAGCCCAGCTGGAACACCGCGGCCGCGGGCGCGACCGCCTCGATCCAGTCCGCGCCGGACGACGTGCCGCTGCCGTGATGCGCCACTACCAGCACGTCGGCGCGCAAAACCCCGGCCGGCAAGCGCCCGATCAACGCCCGCTCCTGCTCCAGGCCGATATCGCCGGTCAGCAGCAGGCTGTGCGCAGCGCTATCCACGCGCAGCACGCAACTGCGCGCATTGCTGGGGATGGCGGCCTGCTGCGATTGCTCGGGAAGCGGGTGCAGCACGGCAAAGCGCACGCCGTCCCACTCCCATTGCTGTCCCGCGGCGCACGGGCTCCAGTCGGCTGGACCAGCCCCCGGATGGGGAGCTGCCAGCAGCGGGTGGCCGGCAGGCGCACCGGTGCTGCGTGCCGCCACGTCGACCGTCCCCGCAATGTCCGCGACGCCGCCGGCATGGTCGATGTCTTCATGGCTGACCATCAGGTGGTCGAGCCGCGTCACCCCCTCGGCGCGCAATCGCGGCACCACCACCTGCGCGCCCGCGCTGGCGCCGGTGGCATAGCCCGGCCCGGTGTCGTACAGCAGGGCGTGCGAGCGCGTGCGCACCAGCACCGCCGTGCCCTGCCCGACGTCGAACATCACCGCGCGGAACTGGCCTTCGGCCACCGGCGGGCCGCGCGCCAGCAGCATCGGCAGCATCAGCAGCCCGCCATGCCGGCGCAGGCGCGCCGAAGCCACGGGCGCCACCAGCAGCGCCACGCCAAGCGCCGCCAGCAGCAACGCCACCGGCCCCGCGCTGGCGGCCTCCCACATCGCCCATGGCAGCAGGGAGAACCATTCCAGCACGGCAGCCAGCACCACCATCGCCAAATGGGCGATCGCCATGACCGGCGCGGCCAGCCACAGCGGCAGCGCGGCGCCCAGCAGCGCCAGCGGCGTCACCAGCAGGCTGACCACGGGAATCGCCAGGGCATTGGCGAACGGCGACACCACCGAGACCTGGCCGAACAGCAACAGCGTCAGCGGCACCAGCCCCATGGTGACGGCCCACTGGGTGCGCGCGCCCGCGGCAAGCGCTGCCCGCAGCCGTTGCCAGCGTCCTGCGGTCGCGGCGTCCCGTCCCGGCCGCGCAGCGAAGAAGATCACCGCGACGGCACCGAAGGACAGCCAGAAGCCGGGCAGCATCGCCGCCCACGGATCCACCAGCAGCGCCACCAGCGCCGCCCACGCCAGCACTACCGACGCCGGCGGCGCGCGCGACCCCCATACCGCGACCGCCGCGACGCAGAGCATGGCGACGGTGCGCAGCGCCGGGATCTGCATGCCGGCCAGCATGCCGTAGCCCAGCGCCGTGGCCACCGCCATCACCAGCGCGGCTTGCCGGGCCGGCAGCCACAATGGCAGTGGCCGGCGCAGGCAGCGGCCGCAGCCGAACGAGTGGCGCCACAACAGTCCGGCAAGGGACGCGGCCATGCCGGCCACCATGGTGATATGCAGCCCGGAAATGGCGACCAGGTGGCTTACACCCGTGCGCCGGAACAACTGCCAGTCTTGCGCCTCGATGCCGCGCTGGTCACCGATCACCAGCGCAACCAGCACCGCGCCATAGCGCGCCCCGGCCGGCAGCGCGGCGCGCAGGTGATCGCGCACCGCGGCACGCCGGGCTTCGATGCGCCAGGCCAGCCGCTCGGAGGCGGCATCCTGCGGCGGACCCTGGGCGCGGCGCACGTATCCGGTCGCGCCATAGCCTTGCGCCAGCAGCCAGTAGGCGTAATCGAAGCCGGACGGATTGGCGAGCCCGCGCGGGCGCCGCAGGCGCAGCGTCAGCGTGAAGCGTTGTCCCGGGCTCAACGCGGGGGGCGCGTCGCGCCAGTTGAGGATGACCCGGCCCGGCAACGGCGGGGCTGAACCGGCTGACTGCTCGACGGTGAACGCGAAGCGTGTGCCGGTGACAGTTTGGGTGGGCAGCCCGGAGACCACGCCGCGCACGTCAAGGTCGCGGGCTTCCAGCGCCACGGGCAGCCATTCGCGCAGGCGCAACTCGGCGCGCCAGGCGGCCCAGCAGAACGCAATGGCAAAGGCCAGCATCGCCAGCGCCAGGCCTTGCAGCATGGCAGGCAGGCGCCTGCCCCACCAGGCCATGCCGATGGCGCACAAGGCCAGCAGCGCGGCGCCCAGGCGCAGGCCGTGCGGCTGCGGCAGCGTCGACTGCTGCTGCAGGGTCCAGCATCCGGCCACGAATGCCACCACGAAGCGACGCATGGCACCTCCTCCGTTGATCTTGCATTACCGGAGTTGTACCCGCGCGCAGGCGCGGCAAGCTTGTCAGCCTGTCAAGAAGGCGTGGAAGTTGTGTGACCGCCGGCGAGCGGAGGCGCCATGGTGTCGGCAAACGCCGCCAGGCGCGGCAGCGCCGCCACGGCATTGCGCCAGGTCGCCTGCGCCAGCGTCAGTGCGTCGATGCCGCGCAGCTCCGCCATCACGCGCGCCACCCCCGCCACCTCCGCCGGCGTGTTGCGCGCCTTGTGCTGTTCGCCGAACTGGTCGTCGGACAGCCACGCCGGCGCGATATCCGGCGCGTCGGTTTCCAGCACCAAGGCTTCCAGCGGCAGCTCCGTCGCCAGCCGGCGGATCTGGCGCGCGCGGCTGAAGGTGACATTGCCGCCAAAGCCCAGCTTCAGGCCCTGCTCGACGAAACGCCGCGCCTGTTCGTGGCTGCCGTTGAAGGCATGGGCGATGCCGCGTTTGACGCCCAGCTTGCGCAGTTGCGCGCCGACCTGGTCCTGCGACTTGCGCACATGCAGCAGCACCGGCAGGTCGAATTCGCGCGCGATCTTCAGTTGTTCGACGTAGAGCCAGGTCTGGTGGTCCGCATCCAGCCCCGCGACGAAGAAATCGAGCCCGATCTCGCCGATGCCGACGAAGCGCGGGTCGCCCATGCTGGCGGCGACCTGGCGCCGCAGCGTGTCCAGCTCGGGCTGGGCCGCGCCGGGCGAGCACAGCGGATGGATGCCCAGCGCGTAGACGCAGCGCGCGTCGCGCTGCGCCAGCGCGCGCACGGTGTCGAAGTTCCACGCGGCCACCGCCGGCACCACGATGCCGCGCACGTCGGCCGCCTCGGCCGCGTTCGCAACCTGCTCGCGGTCCGGGTCGAACTCGCCCGCGTCGAGGTGGCAATGGGTGTCGATCCACATGGCTGCGGCCGCTTCAGCGTTCCTGGTGCAGGTGGCCGTCGCGCAGCCGCAGCACGCGGTCGCAGCGGCCGGCGAGATCGAGGTCGTGGGTGACGATGACGAAGCTGGTGCCAAGCGTGCGCGACAGTTCCAGCATCAGGTCGTAGACGCCGCCGGCGGTGTGGTCGTCGAGATTGCCGGTGGGCTCGTCGGCGAGCACGCAGGCCGGCTGGCCCACCAGCGCGCGCGCAATGGCGACGCGCTGGCGCTCGCCGCCGGACAGTTCGCCCGGCCGGTGGCGCGAGCGCCCGCCCAGCCCGACGCGCTCCAGCATCGCCTGTGCGGCCTCGCGCGCGGCGGACTGGGTCAGGCCGCGGATGCGCAGCGGCATCGCCACGTTGTCGAGCGCGGTGAATTCCGGCAGCAGGTGGTGGAACTGGTAGACAAAGCCCAGCGAGCGGTTGCGCACCACGTTGCGCTCGCGCTCGCGCAGCGCCGTGAAGGGCTTGCCGAGCAGCGCGACGCGGCCGGAATCGGGCTCGTCGAGCCCGCCCAGCACATGCAGCAGTGTGCTCTTGCCGGAACCGGAGGCGCCCACGATGGCCACCTTCTCGCCGGCGTTGACGCGCACGTCGACGCCGCGCAGCACATCGACGTCGAGTTCGCCCTGGCGGAAGCGCTTGGTCAGTCCCTCGGCCACCAGTACCGGAGCACCGGTGCGCGGCAGGCCCGGGGCGGGTGTGGAAGTATCGGCTTGCAGCACGGCTTCACTCATAGCGCAGCGCCTCCGCCGGATTGACGCGGGCGGCGCGCCAGCTGGGATAGAGCGTGGCCAGCGTGGCCAGCACGAAGGAGATGATGCCGATGGTGGCGATGTCGTTCACGCGGGGATCGGAAGGCAGTTGGCTGATGAAATAGATGTCGCGCGGCAGGAACTGCACGTGCAGCAGCCGCTCGATGAAGGGCACGATCACGTCGATATTGGTGGCGATCAGCGTGCCGCCGGCCACGCCCAGCAGCGTGCCGATAAAGCCGATGGCCACGCCCTGCACGATGAAGATCTTCATGATCGAGCCCGGCTGCGCGCCCATGGTGCGCAGGATGGCGATATCGGCCTGCTTGTCGGTGACGGTCATCACCAGCGTCGACACCAGGTTGAACGCGGCCACCGCGATGATCAGCGTCAGGATGATGAACATCATCCGCTTCTCGGTCTGCACCGCGGCAAACCAGTTGCGGTTCTGCTTCGACCAGTCGCGCAGGTAAAGCTCGCCCGACATGGTGCCGGCCAGTTCCTGCGCCACCAGCGGCGCGCGCTGCATGTCCTGCAGCTTCAGGCGCACCCCGGTAGGGCCGCTCAGGCGGAACAGGGTCTCGGCGTCCTGCAGGTTGACCAGCGCCAGCGCGCTGTCGAACTCGAAGTGGCCGGACGAAAACACGCCCACCACGGTGAACTGCTTGAGCCGCGGCAGCACGCCCGCCGGCGTGATGGTGCCCTGCGGCGCCAGCAGCGTGACCTTGTCGCCGACCTGGACGCCCATGGCATTGGCCAGCTCGTTGCCCAGCGCGATGCCGAAGCTGCCCGGCACCAGCGCCGCCATGCTGCCGGCGCGGAACTGGCTGCCGACCTCGGACACATTGGGCTCCTGCGACGGCTCCACGCCGCGCAGCAGCACCCCGCGCACGGCATCGTCGCGGGTCAGCATGGCCTGCGCCGCCACGTAGGGCGCGGCACCGACCACCTCCTTGTTCTGCAGCGCCTCGGCCGCGGTCTTCTGCCAGTCCGGCAGCGCCGACGGGCCGATCACCTCGATATGCGCCAGCACCGACAGCATGCGGTCGCGCACTTCCTTCTGGAACCCGTTCATCACCGACAGCACCACGATCAGCGCGGCCACGCCGAGCGCGATGCCCAGCATCGAGATCATCGAGATAAACGAAATGAAGGTGTTGCGGCTGGCGCGCTTGCTTGCGCGGGTATATCGCCAGCCGATCTGCCACTCGTAGGGAAATTTCAAGAGGATTCCTGTTGTTTCGGAAAAGCGCCAGTGCCCGTCGGGGCGCCGCCGACAGCACGCAGGCCAGCCGTGGCGGGCGGCGCCACGGTCACGCCGCGGCAGCGTCCGGGACTGGCGCGAGCCAGCCGGGAGTTTACAATCTCGCCACCATGATGACGCACCTGACCCTGATTGTGCCCTTTTCCGTCCCGCCCGGCGCCGGCGACGACGGCCGCGACGACGTCGTCCCCGGCGCGCTGCTGCGGCAATTGGAGCTGCCAGCGCTCGGAAAGTTGCTGACCCGGGCCGCGCCCGGCCCGCGCGAGCGGCACGACGACCCCTTCCTGCGCAGCCTGCCGCAGGAACGCTGGCTGGCCGGCAAGGCCGGACTGGACACGGCGCAGGTGCCGCTGGCGCCCTATATGCGGCTGGCCGACAGCGCGGCCGCGGCCACGGCCACCCCGGCGGGCACCGCGGCCACCGCCGACGGCCAGTCCTGGGCCTGCCTGCAGCCGGTGCACATCCATGCCGCACGCGATCACCTGGTGCTGATGCCGCCGGGCCAGCTCGGGCTGCGGCCGCAGGAAGCCACCGCGCTGCGCGAGGCCATCGACGCGCTGCTGCAGGAATCCGGCATCGCGCTGGAGACGCCCTGCCCGCAGCGCTGGTATCTGCCCGAGGCCGTGTTCGGCCCGCTCGAAGCCACCACGCCGCTGCGCGCGGCGGGCCGCAATATCGACATCTGGATGCAGGCCGGCGCGCGCGCGCGCGACTGGCGCCGGCTGCAGAACGAAATCCAGATGACGTGGTTCGATCACCGCGTCAACCAGGCACGCGAAGCCGCCGGCGAGGTGCCGGTCAATTCGGTCTGGCTGTACGGCGGCGGCGCGTTGCAGCCGGTGCCGCGGCTGGCCGACACGGTGCTGAGCAGCGACCCCTTCCTGAGCGGCCTGGCGCTGGCCGCCGGCAGCCGCGTGCTGCCGGTGCCGGCAGGCCTGGGCGGCGCGGCCGCGCTCGAAGGCTCGGTGCTGGTCATGCTCGACAGCGCCACCGAAGCGCATATCGCCGAAGACTGGGGATTGTGGCTGGACCGCATGCACGCGCTCGATGCCGACTGGTTCGGCCCGGCCCTGACAGCGCTTGCGGCCGGCCAGATCGGCGCCATCACGCTGGTGCTGGGCGGCGAGAACCACTTTGCCGAGTTCACCGTGCGGCGCGCCGACCTGCGCAAGTTCTGGCGCGGCATGGGCCAGCGCGGCGACTGGCGCGCGCTGCTGTCAGACCTCGCCCTTGCCGCCTGAAGCCAGCGCTCTCCCAACACACTGCCGCCCCGCCCATGACCCGGATCGCCATCCGTCAATATTCCCCCGAACACGCCAGCGCGCTGGCCGCCACCGGCCTGCACCCGACCCTGGCCCGCATCCTGGCCGCGCGCGGCGTAGCCCGCGCCGCCGAACTGGCCACCGACCTGCCTGAACTGGTGCCGCCCGCGGCAATGAAAGGGATCGGCCATGCCGCGACTTACCTGGCGGACGCCATCGCCGCCGGCAAGCGCCTGCTGATCGTCGCCGACTATGACTGCGACGGCGCCACCGCCTGCGCGGTCGGCGTGCGCGGCCTGCGCATGCTGGGGGCGCGGGTGGAGTACATCGTGCCCAACCGCTTTGAGTACGGCTATGGCCTGACGCCGGAGATCGTCGCGCTGGCGGCCAGGCAGAATCCGGACGTGATCGTCACGGTCGACAACGGCATCGCCAGCGTCGACGGCGTCGCCGCGGCCAATGCGCTGGGCATCGACGTGGTGGTGACCGACCACCACCTGCCTGGTTCGGAACTGCCGCAGGCCGCGGTGATCGTCAACCCGAATCAGCCGGGCTGCGAATTCCCCAGCAAGAACCTGGCGGGCGTGGGCGTGATGTTCTACGTGCTGCTGGCCCTGCGCGCCGAGCTGCGCCGCCGCGGCGTCTACACCCAGCAGTCCCAGCCGCCGCTGCAGACGCTGCTGGACCTGGTGGCGCTGGGCACGGTGGCCGACGTGGTCAGGCTGGACACCAACAACCGCATCCTGGTGGCGCAGGGCCTGCGCCGCATGCGCGCAGGCCGCATGCAGCCCGGCGTGGCCGCGCTGTTCCGCGCCGCCGGCCGCGAGGCCGCGCGCGCCAATACCTTCGACCTGGGCTTCGGCCTCGGTCCGCGCCTGAATGCGGCCGGCCGGCTGGCCGACATGTCGCTGGGGATCGAGTGCCTGCTGACCGACGATGCCAACCGCGCCTGGGAAATCGCCCAGGAGCTGGACAGCATGAACCGCGAGCGGCGCGACATCGAGGCCGGCATGCAGCAGGAGGCGCTGCGCATCCTGGAGCAGCCCATGGCCGGGCTTGCGGGCGCGGACGCGTCGGCGCGCTATACCGTCAGCGTGTTCAACGACACCTGGCACCAGGGCGTGATCGGCATCGTCGCGTCGCGGCTGAAGGACAAGTTCCACCGCCCCACCATCACCTTCGCGCCGGGCGACGACACCACTGTCAAGGGCTCGGGCCGCTCGATCCCGGGCTTCCACCTGCGCGATGCGCTCGACCTGGTGTCCAAGCGCCATCCCGGCATGCTGCTCAAGTTCGGCGGCCACGCCATGGCGGCGGGGCTGACCGTGCGCGCCGAGCGCTTTGCCGAATTCCAGGAAGCGTTCGAGGCGGTCGGGCGCGAATGGCTGACCGACGACCAGCTGGCGCGCGTGATCGAGACCGACGGCGATATCGAGGACCAGTGCTTCAGCCCGGAGTTCGTCACCCTGCTCGAGCAGCAGGTGTGGGGCCAGGGCTTCCCCGCGCCGACCTTCTGCGGCGAGTTCGACGTGCTGCGCCAGAGCGTGCTCAAGGGCAAGCACCTGAAGCTGCAGCTGGGGCGCGGCAGCCAGCGCTTCGACGCGATCTGGTTCAACCATGCCGACTCGCTCGGCGCCAGCGCGCAGGTGGCCTACCGGCTCGACAACAACACCTTCAACGGTGTCACCCGCGTGCAGCTGGTGATCGAGCACGCGCAGTAGCGTGCCCGGAGGGGGCGCGGCGCGCCCCGGCTCAGCCGCGCGACGGCAGGTAGCTGGCCGGATTCACCGGCTTGCCGTTGCCGCGCACCTCGAAGTGCAGCTCGCTCGGGCTCGCGCCCATGCGGCCCACGTCCTGCCCCGCCGACACTTGCGTGCCTTCGCTGACCAGCGGCTGGTCCAGGTTGCCGTACACGGTGAGCCAGTCGTCGTTGTGCTTGACGATCACCAGCATGCCGTAGCCGCGCAGGTTGCCGACGTGGATGGCGCGGCCGGCGGCGGCGGCGCGCACCGTGCCGTTGGCCGGCACGGCGATGCTCAGGCCCTTGCTGGCGGGCGGCGAGAACCCGGCCGTGACGCGGCCGTCGGCCGGCCATTGCAGGCGGATGCTGCTGGCCGGCGGGCGGGATGCCGCGGCACTGTCGACGCGCGGCGTATCGGTCACGGCCTGGCCGGTGCCGGTCGACGCCGTCGCGCCGCCGGCCGCGGCGCCGGGCGGCCGCACCCGGATCAGCTGCCCCACCTCGATCTGGCTGGGGCTGGTGAGGTCGCTGTTCCAGCGGGTCAGGTCGCGCACGCTGCGACGGTGCTTGCGCGCGATCGAATACAGCGTGTCGCCGCGCTCGACGCGGTAGTAGCCGTCCGGCACGGGCCCGCCCGTGGTGCCGCAGCCGGCCGTGATTGCCGTCGTCGCGGCGGCCAGCAGCAGGCCCAGCGCGCGGCGCCGGCCTGGCTCGATGTCATGTCTGGTTTTCGTCATGCGTCCCTGTTCTTGGTCTGTGCCGGGGGCGGCTTGCGACCCGTATTATCGCCGCGTGCGCCGGCCGGCACCGCCGGATAGACCGCGCGGGCGCCGTTCCGTTCGGTTTGCGGCCGCGCCGCTGCGCCCGTGAAGCCCCGATCTGCCGCGCCGATCCGCTATAATTCGAGGTTTTCGAAGCGCAGGAACATCATGGAAGCAGAACGCCTCAACGCCATCTCCGGTGCCATCTCCGATCTCCGTTCCCGGACGGAAGATCTACGGGGGTATCTTTGACTACGATGTCAAAGTAGGAAGGCTGGACGAAGTCAACGGCCTGCTGGAAGACCCCGACGTCTGGAACAACCCCAAGCGGGCCCAGGACCTCGGCAAGGAAAAGAAGATGCTCGAGGGCGTGGTCGGCGTCCTGGGCAAGCTCACCGATGACCTCGTCGGTGCCGACGAGCTGTTCGAGCTCGCCAGGGAAGAAGGCGACGACGATACCCTCGAGTCGATCGAGGCCGACGTCAAGGGCTTCGAGGCGGTGGTGGCGGACATGGAATTCCGCCGCATGTTCGCCGGCGAGATGGACCAGGCCAACGCCTTTATCGACATCCAGGCCGGCGCCGGCGGCACCGAAGCGTGCGACTGGGCCTCGATGCTGCTGCGCCAGTACCTGAAGTACTGCGAGCGCAAGGGCTTCAAGGCCGAGGTGCTGGAAGAGTCCGAAGGCGACGTCGCCGGCATCAAGAGCGCGACCATCAAGATCGAGGGCGAATACGCCTTCGGCTACCTGCGTACCGAAACCGGCGTGCACCGCCTGGTGCGCAAGTCGCCGTTCGATTCGTCGGGCGGGCGCCATACCTCGTTCTCGTCGGTGTTCGTCTACCCCGAGGTGGACGATTCGTTCGAGGTCGAGATCAACCCGGCGGACCTGCGCGTGGACACCTACCGCGCCTCAGGCGCGGGCGGCCAGCACATCAACAAGACCGATTCGGCCGTGCGTATCACGCACATCCCGACCGGGATCGTGGTGCAGTGCCAGAACGACCGCTCGCAGCACCGCAACCGCGCCGAAGCCATGTCGATGCTGAAGTCGCGCCTGTACGAGCACGAGATGCGCAAGCGCCAGGCCGAGGCCGACAAGCTCGAGGCCGGCAAGACCGACGTGGGCTGGGGCCACCAGATCCGCTCCTACGTGCTGGACCAGAGCCGCATCAAGGACCTGCGCACCAACGTGGAAATGTCCAACACCCAGAAGGTGCTGGACGGCGACCTGGACCCGTTCATCGAGGCCAGCCTCAAGCAGGGACTCTGAGACCGTACCCGCCGCCGGCCGGCGGCGGCACAGCAACCCATCCATCGCTGTACCGCCGCCCGCGCCTTGCCGGCACGACGGCCTTTCCGACCGGGGCACCATGAGCGAAGCCAATCACCTGTACATCATCACCGGCGCCTCGCGCGGGCTGGGCGCGGCACTGACCAACGCCCTGCTCGTGCCGGGCAACCGCCTGATCTGCGTGGCGCGCAGCCGCAACACCGAGCTCGAACGCATCGCCACGCTCAGCGGCGTGCCGGTGGCCTGGCACCTGCAGGACCTGGCGCAGGCCGGCCCCGCCGCCACCTGGCTCGCCAGCGTGCTCGACACGCTCGACCTGCCGCCGACCAGCGCCACGCTGATCCTGAACGCCGGCGTGGTCGAGCCGATCGGGCCGGTCGCGGCGCTGCAGGAAAAATCGCTGGTGCCGCACCTGCTGACCAACCTGGCGGCGCCGATGACCATGACCGCGGCGTTCCTGGAGCGCACCGAGAAGTTCGGCTGCCCGCGCAAGGTGCTGGCGATCTCCTCCGGCGCGGCACGGCGCCCGATCGAAGGCTGGAGCGCCTACTGCGCCGGCAAGGCCGGGCTCGACATGTTCATGCGCTCGGTCAATGCCGAATACGCCCAGGCCGAGGCGCCGCGCACCGTGCGCGCGGTGGCGCTGGCACCCGGCGTGATCGATACCGGCATGCAGGCCACCATCCGCAATGCCGATTTTGCCCAGGTGCAGCGCTTCCGCGAGCTCAAGGCCAACCAGCAGCTCGCCTCGGCCGAGGAAACCGCCGGCCGCATCGTCGCCTACCTGCACCGCCCGGATTTCGGCACCACCGAGCTGGACGATCTCCGCAACTACTGAAGCCATACTGAACCCGCGCGCTGCCCGGCGCGCGACCGACACGACATCATGACCGAACCGAACCGCGCCCAGGCCCAGGCGCAGAACAAGGCCGCCGCCGCCGACACGCCCGCCGTCGACGAAAACAAGATCATCGCGGAGCGGCGCGAGAAACTGGCCGCGCTGCGCCAGCAAGGCGTGGCCTTCCCCAACGATTTCCGCCCCACCCACCAGGCCGCCGCGCTGCAGGCGCAGTACGCCGACACCGAACAGGCCACGCTCGAGGCCGCGCCGGTCGAGGTCGCCATCGCCGGGCGCATGATGCTCAAGCGCGTGATGGGCAAGGCCAGCTTCGCCACGGTGCAGGACGGCAGCGGCCAGATCCAGTTCTACATCACCCGCGACAAGGTCGGCGAAGAGGTCTACGCCGCCTTCAAGCACTGGGACCTGGGCGACATCATCAGCGCCCGCGGCGAGCTGTTCCGCACCAACAAGGGCGAGCTGTCGGTGCAGGTGCGCGAGCTGCGCCTGCTGTCCAAGTCGCTGCGCCCGCTGCCGGACAAGTTCCACGGCCTGGCCGACCAGGAAATGAAGTATCGCCAGCGCTATGTCGACCTGATCGTGTCGCCGGAAACGCGCAACACCTTCCGCGCGCGCACCGACGCGATCTCGTCGCTGCGCCGCCATATGGCCGATGCCGGCTTCATGGAAGTGGAAACGCCGATGCTGCACCCGATCCCCGGCGGCGCCGCGGCCAAGCCCTTCATCACGCACCACAATGCGCTGGACATGCAGATGTTCCTGCGCATCGCCCCCGAGCTGTACCTGAAGCGCCTGATCGTCGGCGGCTTCGAGCGCGTGTTCGAGATCAACCGCAACTTCCGCAACGAGGGGGTGAGCCCGCGCCACAATCCCGAGTTCACCATGATGGAGTTCTACGCGGCGTACACCGACTACCGCTGGCTGATGGACTTCACCGAGGACCTGATCCGCAAGGCCGCGATCGACGCGCGCGGCAGCGCGGTGCTGACCTACCAGGACCGCGAGCTGGACCTGTCGAAGCCGTTCCACCGCCTCACCATCTGCCAGGCGATCCAGAAGTTCGCGCCGCAGTACACCGACGCGCAGCTGGCCGATGCCGAATTCCTGCGCACCGAACTGAAGAAGTTCGGCGTCAACACCAACGCGCCGCAGTTCCTCAATGCCGGCCTGGGCACGCTGCAGCTGGTGCTGTTCGAGGAAACCGCCGAGAGCCAGCTGTGGGAGCCGACCTTTATCGTCGACTACCCGGTCGAGGTCTCGCCGCTGGCGCGCGCGTCGGACACGGTGCCGGGCATCACCGAGCGCTTCGAACTGTTCATCACCGGCCGCGAGATCGCCAACGGCTTCTCGGAGCTGAATGATGCCGAAGACCAGGCCGACCGCTTCCGCAAGCAGGTCGAGCAGAAGGACGCCGGCGACGAGGAAGCGATGTACTTCGACGCCGACTATATCCGCGCGCTGGAATATGGCATGCCGCCGACGGGCGGCTGCGGCATCGGCATCGACCGGCTGGTGATGCTGCTGACGGACAGCCCGAATATCCGTGACGTGATCTTGTTCCCGCACCTGCGGCGGGAGGACTGATGCTTTGCTTCCCTCTCCCGCGCGCGGGAGAGGGAGCAAACCCGCAGGCGATCAGGCCTGCGTCGCAGCACCAAAGCAAAAGGCCGGCATCGAGCCGGCCTTTTGCTTATTCCTGACGCCAGGAATTTACTCCGCTTCCTCGATCCACGCCTGCTGGATCGCCTCCAGGATCTTCTCGCCCGAACGCGCCGGGTCATCGGAAAAGTCGTCGAGTTCCAGCACCCAACGGCGCAGGTCGGTAAAGCGCACGCCGGCCGGATCGATATCCGGGTACTTGTCGTACAGGGCTTCGGCGATGGCGTAGGTATCGGTCCACTTCATGGGCTTGTTCTCCGCTGAGGTCTGTGCCGGCCGCTCAGTGGCCTTCCTTGGCGTGGTTGATGGTGTACTTGGGAATCTCGACGGTCAGGTCTTCCTCGTCGACGATGGCCTGGCACGACAGGCGCGAATTCGGCTCCAGGCCCCAGGCCTTGTCGAGCAAATCCTCTTCCTTCTCCTCGGCCTCGTTGAGCGAATCGAAACCCTCGCGCACGATCACGTGGCAGGTGGTGCAGGCACAGGACTTCTCGCACGCG
Organism: Cupriavidus alkaliphilus; assembly: GCF_900094595.1. Lineage (GTDB taxonomy): Bacteria > Pseudomonadota > Gammaproteobacteria > Burkholderiales > Burkholderiaceae > Cupriavidus > Cupriavidus alkaliphilus. Next base: position 205,563 of record NZ_FMAD01000007.1, read on the forward strand.
TGCTCGAGATCGATCCCGTGGGAAAGCAGGGAGTCGAGGACGCTGACGCCCTTCTCGGCTTCGATCACTTTCCCTTCCGGGCAGTATTCGACGTGGGGCAAAACAATGATCTGTGGCATGTGGTGTCCTGAGTTCGGTAATGCGGTGCGGGCGGCGCTCAGCCCAGCTCCTGCACCTTGCGCCCCGCCAGTGCGCTTTTGATCGAGCGGTCCATGCGGCGCGCCGCAAATTCGTCGGTACCGTGCGAGAGCTGCTCCACCGCGGCGCGGATGGCGAGATGGTCCTCGCCGGCGGCAATCTCGCGTACCGTTGCCATCAGCGCTTCCACCGCGGCGCGCTCCTCCGCGGACAGCAGGTCGCCGTCGGTTTCCAGCGCGCGCTGCGTGGCCTCGACCAGGCGGTCCGCTTCCACGCGTTCCTCGGCCAGGGCGCGGCTCTTCATGTCGTGCTCGGCCTCGCGGAAGCTGTCCTGCAGCATGCGCGCGATATCGTCGTCGGCCAGCCCGTACGACGGCTTGACCGTGACCGAGGCCTCTACGCCCGAATGCGTCTCGCGCGCGGTCACCGACAGCAGCCCGTCGGCATCGACCTGGTAGGTCACGCGGATGCGCGCCGCGCCCGCGACCATCGGCGGGATGCCGCGCAGCTCGAAGCGCGCCAGCGAACGGCAGTCGCTGGCCAGCTCGCGCTCGCCCTGCAGCACGTGGATCGCCATCGCAGTCTGGCCGTCCTTGAAGGTGGTGAACTCCTGCGCGCGCGCCACCGGGATGGTGCTGTTGCGCGGGATGATCTTCTCGACCAGGCCACCCATGGTCTCGACGCCCAGCGACAGCGGGATCACGTCGAGCAGCAGCCAGTCCTCTCCCGGTGCATGATTGCCTGCCAGCAGGTTGGCCTGCATCGCGGCACCCAGTGCCACCACGCGGTCCGGATCGAGGTTGGTGAGCGGGTTCTGGCCGAAGAAATCGCCAACGGCCTTGCGGATCGACGGCATGCGCGTGGCACCGCCGACCAGCACCACGCCCTTGACCTCGCCGGTGCTCACGCCGGCATCGCGCAGCGCCTTGCGCACCGGCGCCAGCGTCTTCTGCACCAGGTGGGCGGTGATCTGCTCGAAGGTCTCGTCGGTCAGCGTCAGGTGCACGATCTCGCCGGACTCCAGCACCGCGTCGATCACGGTGCTGTCCGCTTCCGACAGCGCTTCCTTGGCGGCGCGCGCGCGCACCATCAGCAGGCGCATGTCCTGCGCCGACAGCGGCTGCAGATTTGCCTGCTCGACGATCCAGCACAGCAGGCGCTGGTCGAAGTCATCGCCGCCCAACGCCGAATCGCCGCCGGTGGCCAGCACTTCGAACACGCCCTGGGTCAGCTTGAGCACCGAGATGTCGAAGGTACCGCCACCCAGGTCATACACGGCATAGATGCCTTCGGCGGCGTTGTCGAGGCCGTAGGCAATGGCCGCGGCGGTGGGCTCGTTGAGCAGGCGCAGCACTTCCAGGCCGGCCAGGCGCGCGGCGTCCTTGGTCGCCTGGCGCTGGGCCTCGTCGAAGTACGCCGGCACCGTGATGACGGCGCCGACCAGGTCATCGCCGAGGCTGTCTTCGGCGCGCTGGCGCAGCGTGGCCAGGATCTCGGCCGAGATCTCGACCGGGCTCTTCACGCCGGCCGCGGTCTTGATCTGCACCATGCCGGGCGCATCGACGAAGTCGTACGGGCTGTGCTCGATATTGGCGACGTCGCGCAGGCCGCGGCCCATGAAGCGCTTGACCGAGACGATGGTGTTCTTGGGGTCGCGCACCGCTTCTTCCTGGGCCCGGTAGCCGATGTGCGCGGTACGGTCAGGCAGGTAGCGCACGACCGACGGCAGCAGCGCGCGGCCGCGCTCGTCGGCCAGCACTTCGGGAATGCTGCTGCGCACCGCGGCCACCAGCGAGTTGGTGGTGCCGAGGTCGATGCCGACGGCGAGGCGGCGTTGGTGGGGCGCCGGCGACATGCCGGGTTCGGAAATCTGGAGCAGTGCCATGGTAATTCTTCGCTGTCTTGTACGGCAGGGGAAACCGCCATGCGGGGCGGCATGCGTGCGGTTTTCAGGCCGGGCGCCATTGTGTCATGGCCCCGGCGATCTTGCCGGTCAGTCTTCCAGCCGGTCGATGGCCTCGCTGGTATCGTGCTCGATCTTCTCGATAAACATCAGTTGCCGCACTGCGCCGCCGGCGGCGTCGTTGTCGCCGGCGTCGAGCAGCGCGCCCAGCGCCGCGTGGCGTTCGCGCTTTTCCTGGCGCAGCTCGCGCAGCAGCGCGTCAAGGCGGTCCACGTCGCGCGCTTCCGCCGCGTCCTGCAGCGCCTCGCGCCATTCCATCTGCTGCATCAGGAACGCGGGCGACATGGCGGTGTTGCTCTCCGCCTGCACGTCGATGCCGCGCAGCTTGAGCAGGTAGGTGGCGCGCCGCAGCGGCTGGCGCAGCGTGCGGTAGGCTTCGTTGGCATGCGCGGCCCACTGCATCGCCACGCGGCGCTCGGCATCGCCGGCCTTGGCAAAGCGGTCCGGATGCGCCTGCGACTGTACGGTGCGGTACGCCGCGTCCAGCGCGGCCTCGTCGACGCGGTACTGCACCGGCAGGCCGAACAGCGCAAAAAAATCGTCTTTCAACTGCTTCCCCAAGAAAAAAGAGCGGCCGCGCCGCCCTTCGTCCGTGCTGCCACCGCTACCGCGCGGGCTGGCTGGCCCACTCGGCCGGCGGCTCGTTGCGGTCGCACTTCAGGCAATTCACCCGCGCGCCGATCATGGCGGCGCGGCCCGCCTCGCTCTGCGTCCACGGCCGCGACTGCCAGGGCGGGTCGTGCCGCACATGCTGGCCATGGCCGCAGTCGAGTTCAGCCACCCAGTGGCCTTCCTCGTCCCGGCGGAAGCCGACGATGCTGCGCTCCACCGGACCTGCCCGCGCCAGCGTGCGTCAGACCGTGAACGACTCGCCGCAGCCGCACTCGTCCTTGACGTTGGGGTTGTTGAAGCGGAAGCCTTCGTTCAACCCTTCGCGCGCGTAGTCGAGTTCGGTGCCGTCGATATACGGCAGGCTCTTGGCATCGACGATGACCTTGATCCCGTGCGATTCGAACACGTTGTCTTCCGGCAGCAGTTCGTCGACGTATTCCAGCTTGTAGGCCAGGCCCGAGCAGCCGGTGGTCTTCACGCCCAGGCGCAGGCCCACGCCCTTGCCGCGGCGTTCCAGGTAGCGCGCCACATGCTTGGCGGCTTTCTCGGTCATGGTGATCATCGTTGCGTTCCTTCGTCGGTGCCGTACTCAGTGCGACAGGTCAGGCGGCCTTCTGCTCGGCGCCGTGCTTCTTCTTGTAGTCATCGACGGCGGCCTTGATCGCGTCTTCGGCCAGGATCGAGCAGTGGATCTTCACCGGCGGCAGCGCCAGTTCCTCGGCGATCTGGGTGTTCTTGATCTCCAGCGCCTGGTCCACGGTCTTGCCCTTGACCCACTCGGTCACCAGCGACGACGAAGCGATGGCCGAGCCGCAGCCGTAGGTCTTGAACTTGGCGTCTTCGATCACGCCAGCCTCGTTGACTTTGATCTGCAGCTTCATCACGTCGCCGCAGGCCGGTGCACCGACCATGCCGGTGCCGACCGCATCGTCGTTCTTGTCGAACGAACCGACATTGCGGGGGTTTTCATAGTGGTCGAGAACCTTCGTGCTGTATGACATTTGGCTTACCTCTTGCGTATCTTTTACGGGGGTCTTGCTGTTATTTTCGCGGGATCCTGCGGGTACCCAATGCGCTCAGTGCGCGGCCCACTGGATCGAGTTCAGGTCGACGCCGTCCTTGAACATTTCCCACAGCGGCGACAGGTCGCGCAGCTTGCCGATCTTGCTCTTGAGCAGCTCGACGGTGTAGTCGATTTCCTGCTCGGTGGTGAAGCGGCCGACCGTGAAGCGGATCGAGCTGTGCGCCAGCTCGTCGTTGCGGCCCAGCGCGCGCAGCACATACGACGGCTCCAGCGAGGCCGAGGTGCAGGCCGAGCCCGACGATACCGCCACGTCCTTGATCGCCATGATCAGCGACTCGCCTTCGACGAAGTTGAAGCTGACGTTCAGGTTGTGCGGCACGCGATGTTCCAGGTCACCGTTCAGGTAGACCTCTTCCATGTCCGACAGGCCGTTCCACAGGCGGTCGCGCAGCATGCGGATGCGCTCGTTCTCGGTCGCCATCTCTTCGCGGGCGATGCGGAAGGCTTCGCCCATGCCGACGATCTGGTGCGTGGCCAGCGTGCCCGAGCGCATGCCGCGCTCATGGCCGCCACCGTGCATCTGCGCCTCGATGCGCACGCGCGGCTTGCGGCGCACGTACAGCGCGCCGACGCCCTTGGGGCCGTAGGTCTTGTGGGCCGAGAACGACATCAGGTCGCACTTCAGCTTGTTCAGGTCGATCGCTACCTTGCCGGTCGCCTGCGCGGCGTCGCAATGGAAGATGATGCCCTTCTCGCGGCAGATCTCGCCGATCTGCTCGACGTCCTGGATCACGCCGATCTCGTTGTTGACCAGCATCACCGATACCAGGATGGTGTCCGGGCGCAGCGCCTGCCTGAACACGTCCATGTCGAGCAGGCCGTCGTCCTTCACGTCCAGGTACGTCACTTCAAAGCCCTGGCGCTCCAGCTCGCGCGTGGTGTCGAGCACGGCCTTGTGCTCGGTCTTCACGGTGATGATGTGCTTGCCCTTGCCCGAATAGAAGTTCGCGGCGCCCTTGATCGCCAGGTTGTCCGACTCGGTTGCCCCCGAGGTCCACACGATTTCACGCGGGTCGGCGCCGACCAGTGCGGCCACCTGCTCGCGCGCCTCTTCCACCGCGCGCTCCGCTTCCCAGCCGTACGCATGGCTGCGCGAGGCGGGATTGCCGAACTGCTCGCGCAGGTACGGAATCATCTTGTCCGCCACGCGCGGGTCCACCGGCGTGGTGGCCGAGTAATCCATGTAGATGGGGAAATGTGGGGTGCTCATCGTTATGACTGCCTTGTAAGGGACCGCTGATCGCTGTGTTGCTGTCTTGCCGGCGCGCTCAGGACTGCGCCAGGCTGAAAACTGAATTCACCATTCTGGCCCGGACCGGCTTTTCCTGCTTGTCGGCCTTGCCGCGCGCGGCGGCGGCGACCGGCTGCGCGGCGTCTTCGCGCATGTCGTGCAGCACGGCGGGCTGGCGCTCGCGCTGCTGGTCCACCAGGTTCTTGAGGGAAACCGAGTCGAGGTACTCGACCATCTTCTGGTTCAGCGTGGCCCACAGTTCGTGGGTCATGCACCGCCCCGAGCCGTCATCTCCGTTACAATTGCCCTTGCCACCGCACTGGGTGGCATCCAGGGGCTCGTCCACGGCGATGATGATGTCCGCCACGGTGACGTCCTCGGCCTTGCGCGCCAGGCTGTAGCCGCCGCCCGGGCCGCGCACGCTCTCGACGATCTCGTGCCGGCGCAGCTTGCCGAACAGCTGCTCCAGGTACGACAGCGAGATCTTCTGCCGCTGGCTAATGCCGGCGAGCGTGACCGGCCCCTGGTCCTGGCGCATGGCCAGGTCGATCATCGCAGTGACCGCGAAGCGGCCTTTGGTGGTCAGTCTCATGGTGCAGGGCTCTGGGGTGAAGCGTGGGGGTAAAGCTAATACTTGATCGTTTCCGTCAAGTATAAAGGTACCCGACTAATTCAGTCAACTACCCCTGCCGCACCGCACCACCCCGCCCTCAGGCCTGGCGCCCGCCTGCAGCCGCCTGCGCCGGTGCCACGCGCGGCGGTACCAGCAGCGACAGCGGGTGTTTCAGGATGCGCCGCCGCACGGCCGCGCTCAGCTCGGCGCGATCGATGCGCCGCAAATTGCGTGACCGCAGCGCCATATTGAACGCCAGCGCAAAGCTGACCGCCACATTCAGCATGCCCATCAGCGCGATGCCCGCCACCGCCAGCCACAGCGCCGGCATGCGCAGCGCGTCCCACCCCAGCACGCCGAGCGCCGCGCCCACCGACCCGGTCGAGAGCGTCACATGACGCACTTCCATATGCGGGCCGAAAAAGCTCAGGATCTCCGGCCCCAGCCCCAGCAGCAGGCCCAGCGACACGTTGGCGACGATGCCCGACAGGTTGCGCTTCCAGAAGTCCGCGACCCGGGTGGCGCCGTGCGCGCCCAGCACGTACTGCAGGCGGCGGTGGTAGGCCATCACGTCGTGCACGCGGTGCAGCGCGAACCAGTTGTCGGCCCAGCCCGCGAACAGGCTGGACAGCCACAGCAGCACGCCGGTGAAGGCAGCGTACAGCGGCGTCGGTCCCAGGATCGAGAAGGACTCGATGGTGGCGATCGCCTTGGCCGGCGTGATCAGGTTGGTACCCAGCAGCCTGTGCGCCAGCCACTGGATGCCCAGCGCCACCGGGAACACCACCGCCAGGTTGCCGGCAATGGCCGCCGCGTTGGAGCGGATCATGGCGACGGTGTCGTCGACGAAGATCTCGCGCCCTTCCGGCCGACCCGCGTTATCGAGCCGGTGCGCCAGCGCGGGCCCGGTCATGGCCGGCTGCTTGGTCGCCAGCGTGAAGTGCGCGAAGTGGATGGCCAGGAAGCTGCCGGCATAGTTGAGCGAGGCCAGCACGCCTTCGCTGAACTTGTCCAGGTGCAGCCCGTAGATCAGGAACTTCAGGTACACCGTGGCCACCGAGACCAGGCCGCCACCCGCCGCGGCGCGCACCAGCTCGGCGTATTCGCGGCGGTCGCGCGCGATGTAGTGCTCGCCGGTCTCGGCCGAGCGCTCCACCACCTTGCGCGCCAGTTGCGCGAACGAGGTGCCGGCCAGATGCGCAATGCTGCGCCGCGCCTGGGTCGAGCGGATCAGCTCGGCCACCAGGTGCGCCGGCATGCCGGGGCGGCCCGGCTCGACCCACGCCGCCAGCAGCAGTTCGATGCGGCCGAGCTGCACCTTCATGCGCTCGATCTGGAACACCACCTCGACCGACACGCCGTTTTCCTCCAGCTCTTCGTACACATGGCGGGCGGCGGCGTGGCAGCCATCGAGCAGCGCGCGGAAGTAGTTCAGGCGATGGCCGAAGCTGTGGTCGTCGCGGCGCAGGCCGTCCTCGCGCAAGGCCTGGATGGCCTCGTCCAGGCGGAAGAACGGGGTGTCCTCGACACGCCCCGCCAGCCGCGAGCGGATCGCCTGGCTCAGCCCGGTGGCGCGCACCTGGCTGACCAGCACCGCGATGCTGGTGGCCAGGGTCTGTCCCAGCGCTTCGCGATAGCGCGCCAGGCCCGCCGCCTCGCCATCGGCGCGGCCGGCCTCCAGCACACGTGCCAGCCGCGCCATCAGCGCATCGTCGATGGCCTCGACCCAGTCGGCATCTTCGTCGCCGACGAACACCAGCGCAAACAGCGCCGCCATGTCGCTGCGGTTCGGCGGCGGCGGCAAAAAGCGGCTCTGCAGCCGGCTCACCATCTCGCTGACGAAGCCGGGATGCTGCGCCACGCCGGTATCGCAGAACAGGCCGGTGGGGTCGTTCTCGCGCAGCAGGCTGCGCACCGTCAGCGCAAAGCGCGCGGCCCAGTCCGGATGCCGCTCCAGCACCTGCAGCAGGTAGCGCACGCGCACGAGTTCAGGGTGGCGGCGCGGCGCGCCGTCTTCCTGGCTGTCGGCATCGCTGCCGAGGCCGCCGTCGCGCCGGATCCAGAAGGCCAGCTCGATCAGCCAGCCGTTGCGCTCGGCCAGCGGCGCCTGCGGATCGGCCGCGGCCAGGATGGCGTCGAGCTGCAGGCTGGCATTGCGCGACTCGCGCCATTTGCGGAACAGTTTGCGAAGCATGGATTCTCGTCGGGATCGGGCCACCGGCCGCAGGCGCAGCGCGCCGCGGCGGGGCCGGGAAAGACTGGCTGGCGGACCGGCTCAGCCGGCCGGATGCTGCAGGCGCTGGCGCAGTTCGGCCACCAGGCCGTCGCAGGCATCTTCGATGTAGTCGAGCACGCGCTCGAAGCCATCGCCTTCGCCGTAATACGGGTCCGGCACCTCGTCGGCGTGGTGGCGGGTGGCGAAGCTCATCAGCAGCCGCACCTTGTCGCCAGCATCCGGGCGCAGCCGCAGCAGGCCGGCCAGGTTCTCGCGGTCCATCGCCAGGATCAGGTCGAAGCGGTCGAAGTCCGGCACGCCGACCTTGCGCGCGCGCAGCGCCGACAGGTCATAGCCGCGCCGCAACGCATGGCGCTGGGTGCGGGGATCGGGGGCGCGGCCGAGGTGGTACTCATGCGTGCCGGCCGAATCCAGCTCCACCAGCGCCGCCAGGCCGGCGGCATCGAGCTTGGCGCGCAGCACGCCCTCCGCCGTGGGGGAACGGCAGATATTCCCCATGCAACACATCAGGATGGCGTATGGCTTCATCGGATCAAGGCTTGGCAAGGTGGCATGGAGGCGCGATTCTACCTGCCGCCCTTTGCGCCGGCCCGGCTTGCCGCGGATCGCGACGGACCGCGACGCTAGGCGAGCTGCTTGGCCAGCCGCTCGCCGTGCGCAAACCCGGCTACCTGCGCGGCCTCGGCCGACTTGTAGTGGTCGGTGATGCGCGAGCTGTCGGTCAGCGTGCCGGCGGCCCGGATGTTGGTGCCGGGGCGGCACACGCGCACGGTGTACGACCATTCGCTCTGTGAACGCTGCCTGACCTGCACTTGCACTTCGTGGGTTTCATAGACCTTCTTTTTCCATTCGCCGATGTCGGTCATTGTGGTTTCTCCACGGGAAATGGGGGTGCCGCCGGCGCGCTAGCTGACCTCGCCCGCGTCGATCGCGCGCATCGCGCCCGCCTCCGCCAGGGCAATGGCGGCTTCGGGCGTGGGCGCGTCGCCGGCGATGGCCTCGAAGCTCGGGCCCATCGGTTCGCCAAAGGCGTCGGCGATGCGCATCTGCGCGGCAAAGCCGCCGGCGGCATTCGGGACCGCGGTGACCACTACCGCGTAGCCGCCGTATTCAAACTGGCGTTCCATCGTGCCTCCTTTGCAGCGGTCTGTTGCCCTGCCCTGCCGGCGCCGCCGAGGATTTCACTATAGGCGAAGCGCGCCGGGCGTTGCGGCGTATCAGGCAGGCGAGGCAGGCGGCAGCGCGCCCTCGCCGCTGGCGCCGAACACCTGCGCCTTGAGCTTGGCCAGCTGGTCGCGCACCTGCGCCGCCTGTTCGAACTCCAGGTTGCGCGCATGCTCGAGCATGAGCTTCTCCAGCCGCTTGATCTCCTTCGAGACCTGCTTCTCGCTCATCTCCTCGTAGCGTGCCTGCTCCTGCGCCGCCTGCAGCTCGGCCCGGGCGTCGCTGACGTTGTAGACGCCGTCGATGATGTCCTTGATGCGCTTGACCACGCCGCGCGGCGTGATGCCGTTGGCTTCGTTGAAGGCGATCTGCTTGGCGCGGCGGCGCTCGGTCTCGTCGATGGCCTTCTTCATCGAGTCGGTCATGCGGTCCGCGTACAGGATCGCGGTGCCGTTGACGTTGCGCGCGGCGCGGCCGATGGTCTGGATCAGCGAGCGCTCGGCGCGCAGGAAGCCCTCCTTGTCCGCGTCGAGGATCGCCACCAGCGACACCTCGGGAATATCCAGCCCCTCGCGCAGCAGGTTGATCCCCACCAGCACGTCGAAGGTGCCCAGGCGCAGGTCGCGGATGATCTCGACGCGCTCGACAGTATCGATATCCGAGTGCAGGTAGCGCACCTTGACGCCGTTCTCGGTCAGGAACTCGGTCAGCTGCTCGGCCATGCGCTTGGTCAGCGTGGTCACCAGCACGCGCTCGCCGGCGCCGACGCGGGCATGGATCTCCGACAGCAGGTCGTCCACCTGCGTGGTCGCGGGGCGCACCATGATGACCGGGTCGACCAGGCCGGTCGGCCGCACCACCTGCTCCACCACCTGGCCGGCGTGCTCCCGCTCGAACTGCGCCGGCGTGGCCGTGACGAACATCACCTGCCGCATCTTGCGCTCGAACTCGTCGAACTTGAGCGGCCGGTTGTCCAGCGCCGACGGCAGCCGGAAGCCATACTCCACCAGCGTGGTCTTGCGCGCGCGGTCGCCGTTGTACATGCCGTTGAGCTGGCCGATCAGCACGTGCGACTCGTCCAGGAACATCAGCGCGTCGGGCGGCAGGTAGTCGACCAGCGTCGGCGGCGGATCGCCGGGGCGCGCGCCGGACAGGTGCCGCGAATAGTTCTCGATGCCCTTGCAGAAGCCCAGCTCGGACAGCATCTCGAGGTCGAAGCGGGTGCGCTGCTCGAGCCGCTGCGCCTCCACCAGCCGGTTTTCCTTGTGGAAGAACTCCAGCCGCTCGCGCAGCTCGTCCTTGATCGCCTCGATCGCGCGCAGCACGGTCTCGCGCGGGGTCACGTAGTGGCTCGACGGGTAGACCGTGAAGCGCGGGATTTTCTGCCGCACCCGCCCCGTCAGCGGATCGAAGAAATGCAGCGACTCGACTTCGTCGTCGAACATCTCCAGCCGCACCGCCATCTCGGCGTGCTCGGCCGGGAAGATGTCGATGGTGTCGCCGCGCACGCGGAAGGTGCCGCGCTGGAAGTCGGTCTCGTTGCGGGTGTACTGCATCGCGATCAGGCGCGCGATCACGTCGCGCTGGCTGATCTTGTCGCCGGCCCGCAGCGTCAGGATCATCTGGTGGTATTCGGTCGGGTTGCCGATACCGTAGATCGCCGACACGGTCGCGACGATGATGGTGTCGCGGCGCTCCAGCAGGCTCTTGGTCGCCGACAGCCGCATCTGCTCGATATGCTCGTTGATCGACGAGTCCTTCTCGATAAACAGGTCGCGCTGCGGGACGTAGGCCTCGGGCTGGTAGTAGTCGTAGTAGCTGACGAAGTACTCGACGGCATTGCGCGGGAAGAACTCGCGGAATTCCGCGTAGAGCTGCGCCGCCAGCGTCTTGTTGGGCGCGAACACGATGGCCGGCCGCCCCATGCGGGCGATCACGTTGGCCATGGTGAAGGTCTTGCCCGAACCGGTAACGCCCAGCAGGGTCTGGAACGACAGGCCGTCCTCCACCCCCTCCACCAGTTGCCGGATTGCCTCGGGCTGGTCGCCGGCGGGCGGGAACGGCTGGTACAACTGGAACGGGGAGCCGGGAAATGTGACGAATTTGTCTTCGTCCAGGGCCGGCGCGGCTTCGGCAAGGTTCGTCATAGGGGCGTGACTAGGGAAATACCTGAGGAAAACGGGCGGATTACGCTAGAATCTTGGGGTTGTCAGCCCCCGCTTCAAGCCAAGAAGAGCGCGGCCGGGCCTGGCAGCCTCCAGCGCAGTACGGAGCATTCTACGCCTTCCGTTTTTCACATAGCCGACCACGAGATTCCAAATGAGTTTGTTTTCTGCCGTCGAGATGGCCCCGCGCGACCCGATCCTGGGCCTCAACGAAGCCTTCAATGCCGACACCCGCGCGACCAAGGTCAACCTGGGCGTTGGCGTGTACTTCACCGACGAAGGGAAAATCCCCCTGCTGCGCGCCGTCCAGGAGGCAGAAAAAGCCCGTCTGACCACCGCAACCCCGCGCGGCTACCTGCCGATCGAGGGCATCGCGGCCTATGACCAGGCGGTGCAGACGCTGCTGTTCGGCAAGGAATCGCCGCTGATCACGGAAGGCCGCGTGGTGACGGCCCAGGCACTTGGCGGCACCGGCGCGCTGAAGATCGGCGCCGACTTCCTGAAGCGCCTGTACCCGGACGCCAAGGTCGCCATCAGCGACCCGAGCTGGGAAAACCACCGCGCGCTGTTCGAATCGGCCGGCTTCCCGGTGGTCAACTACGCCTACTACGACGCCCCCAGCCATGGCCTGAACTTCGCCGGCATGGTGGAATCGCTGAAGTCGTTCCCGGCCAACACCATCGTCGTGCTGCACGCCTGCTGCCACAACCCGACCGGCGTCGACCTGTCGCCCGAGCAGTGGCAACAGGTGGTGGAACTGGTCAAGGAACGCAACCTGATCCCGTTCCTCGACATGGCCTACCAGGGCTTTGCCGACGGCATCGACGCCGATGGCGCCGCGGTGCGTTTGTTCGCGGACTCGGGCCTGCCGTTCTTCGTGTCGAGCTCGTTCTCGAAGAGCTTCTCGCTGTACGGCGAGCGCGTCGGCGCGCTGTCGATCGTCACCACCAGCAAGGAAGAAGCGCAGCGCGTGATGTCGCAGGTCAAGCGCGTGATCCGCACCAACTATTCCAACCCGCCGACCCACGGCGGCACCGTGGTCGCCACCGTGCTGAACAGCCCGGAACTGCGCGCCATGTGGGAAGAAGAACTGGCCGAAATGCGCGACCGCATCAAGCTGATGCGCCACGCGCTGGTCGACAAGCTGGCCGCCAAGGGCGTGCCGGGCGACTTCTCCTTCGTCAAGGCCCAGCGCGGCATGTTCTCGTACTCGGGCCTGACCTCGGCCCAGGTCGACCGCCTGCGCAACGAGCACGGCATCTATGCCGTCGGCACCGGCCGCATCTGCGTGGCGGCGCTGAACAGCCGCAACATCGATGCGGTGGTCGACGCGATCGCAGCGGTGATGTAACACCGCATCAGTTGCCGCGCCGCAACGGCCGGCAACTGGCGTGTGCATCACAATGCCATAGAAAAAAAGCGGCTTCGGCCGCTTTTTGCATTTGTTTGCGATGTTGTAGGACGTTGTCACGGAAAAATCAGGCCTATGCCTTATTGTGTTCCGCGCATACGGAAGTACTTTAAGGTATATGCTGCAAAGCAAGATCGTTAGCACGGTCGTTCGATTCAGGCATAATCGGCGCACACGATCCAAGGTGTATTGTCAGTACATTGTTACTTGGTGGTACGCATTCTTAGTAAGACCAGGCAGAAACGGCATGCTCTATCAACTGCATGAGTTCCAGCGCTCGATCCTGCACCCGCTGACCGCGTGGGCCCAGGCGACCGCCAAGACCTTCACCAACCCCCTCAGCCCAATGTCGCTGGTACCTGGCGCGCCCCGCCTGGCCGCCGGCTACGAACTGCTGTACCGGCTCGGCAAGGAATACGAAAAACCGGCGTTCGATATCAAGTCGGTGCGCTCCAACGGGCGCGACATCCCCATCGTCGAGCAGACCGTGCTGGAGAAGCCCTTCTGCAAGCTGCTGCGCTTCAAGCGCTATGCCGACGACCCCGAGACCATCAAGCTGCTCAAGGACGAACCCGTGGTGCTGGTGGCCGCGCCGCTGTCCGGCCACCATGCCACGCTGCTGCGCGACACCGTGCGCACGCTGCTGCAGGACCACAAGGTCTACGTCACCGACTGGATCGACGCGCGCATGGTGCCGGTCGAGGAAGGCGCCTTCCACCTGTCGGACTACATCTACTACATCCAGGAATTCATCCGCCATATCGGCGCCGAGAACCTGCACGTGATCTCGGTGTGCCAGCCCACGGTTCCGGTGCTGGCCGCGATTTCGCTGATGGCGTCCGCCGGCGAAAAGACGCCGCGCACCATGACCATGATGGGCGGCCCGATCGATGCCCGCAAAAGCCCGACCGCGGTCAACTCGCTGGCGACCAACAAGTCCTACGAGTGGTTCGAGAACAACGTCATCTACACCGTGCCGGCCAACTACCCTGGCCACGGCCGCCGGGTCTACCCGGGCTTCCTGCAGCATGCCGGCTTTGTCGCGATGAACCCGGACCGGCACCTGTCGTCGCACTATGACTACTACCTGAGCCTGGTCGAGGGCGATGCCGACGACGCCGAGGCGCACGTGCGCTTCTACGACGAATACAACGCGGTGCTCGACATGGCCGCCGAGTACTACCTCGACACCATCCGCGAGGTGTTCCAGGAATTCCGCCTGGCCAACGGCACCTGGGCCATCGACGGCAAGCCGGTGCGCCCGCAGGACATCAAGGCCACGGCGCTGATGACGATCGAGGGCGAGCTCGACGATATCTCCGGCGCGGGCCAGACCGCCGCCGCGCACGACCTGTGCGCCGGCATCCCGAAAAACCGCAAGCAGCACCTGAACGCGGAGCGTTGCGGCCACTACGGGATCTTCTCGGGCCGGCGCTGGCGCGAGGACATCTACCCGCAGCTGCGCGACTTTATCCGCAAGTATCACCAGGCCCCCGTGGCCGTGGCCAGCAAGTAAAAAACGCCCGCGCAAGCGGGCGTTTTCTTATGGCAGCGCTGCCGGCGGCTCAGGGCTTCTTCAGGTAGCTCAGCAGCATGTCCGTGTGCAGTTCGGCAAAGCGCTCGTGCTCCTGCTGCGACGCCACGTCGCGGCCGATCACGGCGCTGATGGTGTAGCGGTTCGACAGCACGTAGTACCCCAGCGCGGAAATCGTCAGGTAGAACTGCGGCACGTCGATATGGTCGCGGAACAGTCCCTGCTGCTGGCCGCGCCGGATCACGTCGGCGAGCACGTCGACCACCGGGTTGATCAGCTGCTGCAGCTGCGACGATTTCTTCAGGTGCCGCGCCTCGTGCAGGTTCTCGCTGTTGACCAGGCGGATAAACTCGGGGTGCTCGTAGTACCAGTCCCAGACGAAACGGGCCAGCGTGCGCACGCCCTCGACCGGATCTTCGTCGACCAGGTGCAGTTGCTCTTCGGCGGCGCGGAAGTTGGCGTATTGCTTCTCCAGCACCGCCAGGAACAGGCCCTCCTTGCTGCCGTAGTAGTAATACAGCATGCGCTCGTTGGTTTCCGCGCGCCGGGCAATCTGGTCGACGCGGGCGCCGGCCAGACCACCCTTGGCGAATTCCTCGGTGGCCGCAGCGAGGATGCGTCGGCGCGTCCCTTCCGGGTCGCGTTTGGTCTTGGGCTCTGTTGACATGAGGTGTGGTCGATCGTTGCGCGGATTATGGCACAGGCCGGAATGCGGCAATCCGGCCGCGCGACGCGCATCATCGCCGTTTCTGTCCGCCGGCGAAATCGGGGATAATCCTTGCGGCGCGAAAACCGCAGGGTCCGCAGAGACCCCGGTGCCGCAGGGGCCGCCAGCACATTGTCCGCCCCGGAAGGGCCGCCGTTATGTCGCCAACCGCTCACAGCATCGCGCAAATTTCGTGCTTTGCCCGTGGCCGCGCCGCGCTGGTGCCGCTGCTGGTGCGCCTTTTTGACCCCGCTCTTGTCCCCTGAATAGCTGTCCGTTGTCGTGAATCCCGCCGTCAAGTCCCTCGCCGACCGTCTCGAGGCGCTGCTGCCGCAGACCCAGTGCACCAAGTGCGGCTTCAATGGCTGCCGCCCTTACGCAGAAGCCATGGCCAGCGGCGCAGCCGCCTGCAACCGTTGTCCGCCCGGCGGCGCGCAGGGCATCGCGCGCCTGGCCGCGCTGCTCGGCACCGAACCGCTGCCGCTCGATCCGGAGCACGGCAGCGAGCAGCCGCGCGCGGTCGCCCGCATCGACGAGAGCCTGTGCATCGGCTGCACACTCTGCATCCAGGCCTGCCCGGTCGACGCCATCGCCGGCGCCGCCAAGCAGATGCATACCGTGATCCCCGAGTTGTGCACCGGCTGCGACCTGTGCGTGCCGCCCTGCCCGGTCGACTGCATCGACATGGTCCCTGTCACCGGCACCCGCACCGGCTGGGACGCGTGGTCGCAGGCGCAGGCCGATGCCGCGCAGGCGCGCTACCTGGCGCGCAATGCGCGGCTGGTGCGCGAGCGCGAGGAGAACGATGCGCGCCTGGCCGCTAAGGCCGCCGCCAAGCTTGCCGCGGTGCAGGCCGAAGCGCCCGAGAACGACGCCGAGCGCGCCGCGCAGGAACGCAAGCGCGCCATCATCCAGGCCGCGATCGAACGCGCGCGGCAGAAGCAGCAGGCGGCGCGGCCGCGCAATACCGACAACGTGTCGGCCGCGGTGCAGGCACAGATCGACGCCGCCGAAGCGCGGCGCGCGCGCGCCGGGCTGACGCCGCGGCAGGATGACCCCAATCCCGCCCAGGCCCCGGCCAACGACCCGAAAAAAGAATCATGAACGCTGCTAAGTGCCGTGCCATCTTCGAGACACTGCGCGAAGTCAATCCGGCGCCGACCACGGAACTGGAGTACAGCTCGCCGTTCGAACTGCTGATCGCCGTGCTGCTGTCGGCGCAGGCTACCGACGTGGGCGTGAACAAGGCCACGCGCCGGCTGTTCCCGGTCGCGCATACCCCGCGGCAGATGCTGGAGCTGGGCGAAGCCGGCCTGAGCGAATACATCAAGACCATCGGCCTGTACAAGACCAAGGCCAGGCATGTGATCGAGACCTGCCGCATCCTGGTCGAACGCCATGGCGGCAAGGTGCCGGCGGAGCGCGAGGCGCTGGAGGCGCTGCCGGGCGTGGGCCGCAAGACCGCCAACGTGGTGCTCAACACCGCGTTCGGACAGCCGACCATCGCGGTCGACACGCATATCTTCCGGGTCTCGAACCGCACCGGCCTGGCGCCTGGCAAGAACGTCGACATCGTCGAGCAGAAGCTGCTCAAGTGCGTGCCGCATGAATTCCTGCATGACGCCCATCACTGGCTGATCCTGCACGGCCGCTACGTGTGCAAGGCGCGCAAGCCGGAATGCTGGCACTGCGCGATCGAAACGCTGTGCGAATTCAGGGAGAAAACCCCCGCGCCGCAGCTGTAGCCGCGACCGGCGCTGGTACTGGTGCTGGCGCGTGCGCCAGCACCAGCGCCAGCTGCAGCGCGGTGCGCGCGACCACCTCGACCTCGGGGCTGTAGCCGTGGCGGATCCAGCGCACGGCAAGATGGACCACGCCGCCCGCCACGCCGGCCGTCAGCAACGGATCGCGCTCGCGTCCCGGCGGCAACAGTGCCTGCGCCAGCAGCCCGCCAAATTCATCCAGCGAATCGGCCAGCGCGCCGTCGACCAGCTTGCTGACGCCACGGATTTCCACCAGGAACACCCGCGCCGAGCGCGGTTCGCGCTGCAGCGCGCCGAAATAGGCGCGCAGCATTGCCAGCGCCTGTTGCGCGCCGTCGTGGCCGGCCGCCTCGCCCGCCTGCACCAGGATGTGCAGCAGGCGCTGGGTTACCGTTTGAAACGATGCCAGCAGCAAGGCCTCGCTGTTGGCGAATGACTCGTAGAAATAGCGCTCGGTCAGGCCCGCGGCCTCGCACACGGCCTTGACGGTGGCGTTCTGGTAACCGCGCTCGCCGTAGACCTGCACGGCCGCGGCGATCAGTTGCGCGCGGCGCTGGGCACGGCGCTCTTCGGCTTCCGCGCCGCGATAGCGGCGCGCGGGAGTCAGCTCGGGGGTCATGTGCGCCATTATGGCATTCCCTATGACCACAAAACGCGCGGAAAACTTGCCGGATCGCTTCTGACAATCTATGTTGTCAGAAACGTCACTCGTCCGGATGCCTTCCCATGCGCGATGCCAGTTCCGATGACGCAGTTCTCGATGTCCTGATCGTGGGCGCCGGCCTGTCCGGCATCGGTGCGGCGCGCCAGCTGCAGAGGCGCTGTCCCCGCAAGCGCTACGCCATCCTCGAGGCGCGCGACGCCATCGGCGGCACCTGGGACCTGTTCCGCTACCCCGGCATCCGCTCGGACTCTGACATGTACACGCTGGGCTATCGCTTCAAGCCCTGGCGCGGCGCCAAGGCCATCGCCGACGGCCCGTCGATCCGCGCCTATATCCGCGAGACCGCCGCGGAAGCCGGCATCATGCGCCAGATCCGCTT
Source organism: Cupriavidus alkaliphilus (assembly GCF_900094595.1). Taxonomy (GTDB): domain Bacteria; phylum Pseudomonadota; class Gammaproteobacteria; order Burkholderiales; family Burkholderiaceae; genus Cupriavidus; species Cupriavidus alkaliphilus. The sequence continues at coordinate 223,226 of NZ_FMAD01000007.1, forward strand.
CGGCCACCGCGTGGTCAGCGCGGCTTGGGATAGCGCCGACGCATGCTGGACCGTCGAAGCCGAACGCCGCACTGATCGCAGCCGGGTGCGGCTGCGCGCGCGCCTGCTCTATGTCTGCGCCGGCTATTACAGCTATGCCGAGGCCCACCGTCCCGCGTTCGACGGCGAGCACCGTTTTCGCGGCCGCATCGTGCATCCGCAGTTCTGGGACGAGTCGCTGGACTACGCCGGCAAGCGCGTGGTGGTGATCGGCAGCGGTGCCACCGCGGTCACGCTGGTGCCGGCGATGGCCGCCAGCGCGGCGCACGTGACCATGCTGCAGCGCTCGCCCACCTATATCGTGTCGCGCCCGGGCGAGGACGCCATTGCGCGCACCCTGCGGCGCGTGCTGCCGGAGCGGCTGGCCTACACCGCCACACGCTGGAAGAACGTGCTGCTTGGCATGGCCTTCTTCCAGCTGGCACGGCGCCGGCCGGAACGCGTCAAGACGCGCCTGGTCGGCATGGCGGCGGCGCAGCTGCCGCCGGGCTTCGACGTGGCGACGCATTTCACGCCGCGCTACAAGCCCTGGGACCAGCGCCTGTGCCTGGTGCCCGACGGCGACCTGTTCCGTGCCCTGCGCGAGGGCCGCGCCTCGGTGGTGACCGACACCATCAAGCGCTTCACCGAAAACGGCATCGAGCTGGCCGGGGGCCAGTCGCTGGACGCGGATATCGTGGTGACGGCAACCGGGCTGAAGCTGAACATGCTGGGCGACATTGCGCTCACCGTCGACGGCGAGCCGCGCCGCCCCGCCGAATGCCTGGCCTACAAGGGCATGATGCTCAGCGACGTGCCCAACCTGGTGCTGGCGTTCGGCTACACCAATGCCTCGTGGACGCTCAAGGCCGACCTGACGGCCGAGTACGTCTGCCGCCTGCTGCGCCACATGGACCGCCATGGCCACCGCATCGCGGTGCCGCGCGCGCCCGCCGCGGTGCAGCCCACGCCGTTCCTCGACTTCACCTCGGGCTATGTGCAGCGTGCCGCCGGCGTGCTGCCGCGCCAGGGCGACCGCAAGCCGTGGCGCGTGCACCAGAACTACTTCAGAGACCTGCTGACGATCCGGCACGGGCGCATCGCCGATGGCGTGCTGCAGTTCGGCGCGCCGCCGGCGCTGCGCGAGCCGCGCAACGCGCAGGAGGCAACGGGCGCCAACACGGTCGCAGCCGTCGCCGCCGGCGAGGTACAGCCATGACCTTCGCGCTTATCGCCGTGGCCGTGGTGCTGGCGCTGCTCCTGCTGTCCGGCGCGGCGCTATGGCTGTACACGTGGCGCACCGTCCGGCGTATCGAAGCCGCGATGCCGCCGCCCGGCCGCTTTATCGACGTGCCCGGCGCGCGGCTGCATGTGGTGGAGCGCGGGCAAGGCCCCGCGCTGCTGCTGGTACATGGCCTGTCGGGCCAGCTCGAAAACTTCGGCTACGGCATGATCGCGCCGCTGGCCGAGAGCTTCCGTGTCATCGCGGTCGACCGCCCCGGCGCGGGCCATTCCACGCGCACGCCCGGCAGCGCCGCCGACCTGCCCGCGCAGGCCGACGCGCTCGCCGCACTGTGCGACCGGCTGGGCCTGGAACGGCCGCTGGTGGTGGGCCATTCGCTGGGCGGCGCCATTGCGCTGGCGCTGGCAGTGCGCCATCCGGAACGCGTCGGCGGCCTGGCGCTGATCGCGCCGCTGACGCATCCGCCCAGGGAGATCTCGCCGGTGTTCAGGGCCATGACCGTGCCGCGCGCGTGGCAGCGCCGGCTGCTGGCCTGGACCCTGGTGGTGCCGATGTCGATCCGTCATCGCGCCGAGGTCATGGACATCGTGTTCGGCCCCGACCCGGTGCCGGACGACTTCCCGACCCGCGGCGGCGGCCTGCTGGCCTTGCGCCCGCGCCACTTCCTGGCGGCGTCGGAGGACCTGATCGGCGCCGCGCAGAGCCTGCCGGCGCTGCTGCGCGACTACGGCTCGCTGCGCGTGCCGGTCAGCGTGCTGTACGGCCGCGACGACCGCATCCTCGACTTCGCCGAGCATGGCGAAGCGCTGGTGGCCAGGGTGCCCGGCGCCTCGCTGACCCTGGTCAGCGGCGGGCATATGCTGCCGGTGACCGCCATCGCCACCAGCGTCGATTTCGTGCGCGCCGCCGCCGCGCGAATGCAGGTGTCCGGGCCGAGGCCGGCACAGGCCGCTTGATCCAAGGAGACCGCCCATGGCCACCACGACCGGTTCCAATCCCTACAAGCAGGATCTCTTCGCCGCGTTCCGCGCCGTGCGCAAGCTGATGGCGGACGGCAACGACACCGAGCAGGTATTCCGCATCATGCGCGCGCTCAACGGCCCGTCGATGCCGCGCAACTTCAGCCGCCTGCTGGCCACGCACGACGGCCGCCGCATGGTCTACCAGCGCATCGAACTGGCCGAGCGCCTGTCCGATCCCGCTTACGTGGCCGCCTTCGCGCCGGGCACGGTCGGCGCCGCCTATCGCGCATTCCTCGAACAGACCGGATACAGCGCGGACGGACTGGCCAGGGTGTCGAACCTCGACCAGGAACCGTTGCTCGAGGACGCCTACTTGTGGTTCGGCCGGCGCACGCGCGACATCCACGATATCTGGCATGTGCTCACCGGCTACCGCGCCGACGAAAGCCTGGGCGAAGCCGCGCTGGTGGCGTTCAGCTATGCGCAGACCGGCGGCAGGGGCTGGGCCTTCATCGCCATCGCGGCGTCGCTGAAGAGCCTGCGCGTGAGCGGCAGCCTGGCCTTTGCGCGCGCCGTGCTGGAAGGCTACCGGCTGGGCCGCCGCGCCGGCTGGCTGCTGGGCGAGGATTACGAGAAGCTGCTGCACGAACCGATCGACGCGGCGCGCGCGCGGCTCGGGATCGGCGAACCGCGCCGCTACCTGGCCTGCAATCCGATGCAGCAATGGACGGCCTGATCGCACGCCTGGCAAACCGCGATAAAAAAAGCGACCACGCGGGTCGCTTTTTTGCTTGCCGGTGCCGGGCGTGCTCAGACGATGCGGCAGGCTTCGTCGAACGACAGGCGCGGGCCGCGCGGGTACAGCTTGTCGGCCACGCCATAGCCCAGGTTGCACAGGAAGTTGACCTGCCACTTGCCATCCGGAAAGAACGCCGCGTTGACCTTGTCGGCGTCGAAGCCGCCCATCGGGCCGCAGTCCAGGCCCAGCGCGCGCGCCGCCAGGATGAAGTAGCCGCCCTGCAGCGAGCTGTTCATCAGCGCGTCGCGCGCGATCTTTGCGTCGTTGCCGGCGTACCAGGAGCGCGCGTCGGCGTGCGGAAACAGCTTGGGCAGCTGGTCGTGGAAGGCGGTGTCGAAGGCGATGATCGCGGTCACCGGCGCCGAGCGCGTCTTGTCGACGTTGCCGGCCGACACGCAGTCCACCAGGCGCGCCTTCTCGGCGGCGCTCTTGACGAACACGATGCGCGCCGGGCTGCTGTTGGCAGCGGTCGGGCCGAACTTCATCGCTTCATAGATCTGGTGCAGCACGGCGTCGTCCACATGGCGGTCCTGCCACACGTTGTGCGTGCGGGCCTCGGTGAACAGTTGTGCCAGCGCGGCGTGGTCGATCTGGGACATGCGCGTCCTTTCTGTACGGGAGGTGAGAGAAGGCGCGATTGTACCCAAGCGCTGGCGCGCCTCGCGACAGCGCCTTTGAGCAACCCGTTCAATTCCCTTGCACGTCCGCCTGCGCCGGCGCCGGCGCGCTGCCGCGGCGGGTCAGCCACAGCACCCCCGCCAGAATCAGGCCGCCGCCCAGCGCCTGCGCCGCGCCGATCTGCTCGCCCAGCAGCAAGGCCGCCAGCACCACGGTGACCACCGGCTCCAGCGTCGACAGCATCGACGCCTGCGCCGCGCCCAGGCGCTGCAGCCCGGCAAAGAAGGTCAGGATCGCCAGCACGGTAGACAGCAACGCGATCCCCGCGAGTGCCAGCCAGCCGCCGGCATCGGCCGGGAACTGCGGCGGCGTGCCGGCGCCGGCGCGCAGCATGCCGACCACGCCGTAGACCAGCGCCGCCGCGGTGCAGATCACGGTGGTGGTGGCGATCGGATTGACGCCCGCGGTCAGGCGCGCGCCGACGATGATGTAGACGGAATAGATCACCGCCGCCGCCAGCCCCAGCGCAATCCCCAGCGGCGAGCCCGCGCCGCCCCCGACCGTCAGCCCGGCCCCGACCGAGCACAGCACCAGTGCCACCACCGCGGCAGTGGTCAGCCGCTCTTTCAGGAAGATGGCCGCGAGGATGGTCACGAACAGCGGGTACAGGTACAGCAGCAGCGCCACCAGGCTGGCCTGTGCGTGGTTGAGCGCGCTGAAGAAGCAGAACGACTGGCCGACATAGCCGATGCCCCCCATCGCCGCCAGGGCCAGCACGCGGCGCCACCGCGGCAGCGCGATGCCGCGCGTGCGCATCACCCACGCCAGCGCCGCCGCGGCCAGCAGGAAGCGCACCAGCAGCAGCCCGTACACGTCCGCGCCGGCGGCGTAGGCAAAACGGGCGAAGATGGCCATGGCGCCGAAGGCGCTGGCCGAGACCGCGATCAGCAGCACGCCGGCCAGCTTGTCGCGGGCAGCGGTCGGGGCGGTGGGGGCGGAAGCGCTCATCGGGCGGGCAGAGAGTCGGCGATCCCGCATTCTACTTGGCGCCATCGCCACGGTCGGGCCGCCGGCAAGGCTTGCCCCCGTCGTCTACAATGGCGCCACCATGTTCAATCCCTCACGAGAAGAAGTCCGCCGGTTCTTCTGCGATGCCTGGCAGAAGCAGATCGCAGGCGGCGTGCTGACCCCGCTGGAAGCCATCGCCGTCGACTGGATCGGCGAGCACCCCGAGTACCACGCGCTGCTGCGCGACACCGAAGGCGCGCTGGCGCAGGACTACACGCCCGAGCAAGGCCAGACCAATCCCTTCCTGCACCTGGCGATGCACCTGTCGATTTCGGAGCAGGTCTCGGTCGACCAGCCGCGCGGCATCCGCCAGGCCTACGAGGCGCTGGCGCGCCGGCTCGATTCCCCGCACGAAGCCCAGCACCAGGTGATGGAATGCCTGGGCGAGATGCTGTGGCAGGCCCAGCGCAGCGGCCAGCCGCCGGACGGCGACCACTACGTCGATTGCGTCAAGCGCCGCGCCAACCGCTGACCGCCGCCCGCAGGTACGCGCAAAAAGTGCAGCGTACAATTCCTCACAATCCTTTTGGGCGTGCGTGGTAGGCTTTGGGCTCCGAGTTTTCCCCTAGTTGCGTTGCCATCACCCGGCAACGTCGCTCATCTTCATGCCCCGTAATGCCCTTTTCCCGCGGCAGCGCCTGGCGCCAGCCAGCCGTGCCGTCGCCCCGCTCTGCCTGTCGCTGATGCTTGCCTGGCCGCTGGCCGGCCATGCCGGCGTGGCGCTGCTGCAGCCGCCACGCGTGATCGACGGCAACCAGCCGCTGACGCTGACCCTGGTGGTGTCGGCCGACAACACCACGCGCCGCTACCGTATTCCCGACACACTGGAAGTGACCGCCTCAGGCGACCTGCTGGCACCGGTGCGGCTGGTGCTGTGGCGCGAGGTCTCCGGCCCCGCCGTGGTCAACCTGCGCCGCGGCGAGCATCGCGCCATCCGCTACACGGTGGCGCTGCCGCCGGTGCTGCGCGGCCACGTGCGGCTGGATGCCACCGGCATCGACGCCGCTCCGGTGCTGGTCACGCTGAACCGGCTGCCCCAGCCGGGCGAGACGGCCACGTCGACGCCGCCGGTGGCCAGCCAGGCGCCGGCCACAGTGGACAGCGCTGAATCCGCCGACAGCGCCCCCGTCCCGGTGACGGGGATCACCACGGCCGAGGCCACGGCGCCCGCCCCGGCCGACCTGCGCGACAGCGCCCGGCTGTCGTTCCACGACCCGATGTACTTCCTGGCCGGCGCGCACGGTGGCGCCAACGCCAAGTTCCAGTTCAGCTTCAAGTACCGCATCTTCGAGGGCGAGGACCCTGCCTCGAAGCGCCTGTTCGACAACCTCTATTTCAGCTACACCCAGTTCTCGCTGTGGGACCTGAGCGAGGATTCGGCGCCGTTCCGCGACACCAACTACCGGCCCAGCCTGTTCTACTACCTGTCGGATACCGGGGTGCGCAACAGCGTGATCAGCCGGATGTCGCTGGCCACCGGCCTGGAGCATGAGTCCAACGGCCGCAATGGCGTGGAGTCGCGCAGCATCAACACGGTGTTCGTCAAGCCGACCTTCTATTTTGGCGACCAGAACGACTGGCACTGGCGCGTCGCGCCCAAGCTCTACGCCTATGTGGAAAAGGCCGACAACCCGGACATCGCCCACTACCGCGGCTTCATGGACCTGGGCATCGCCTATGGGCGGCCGGACTCATGGGAGCTTTCGGCAACGCTGCGCAAGGGCACGCGCAAGTGGTACGGCAGCGTCGACGCGCAGCTGACCTACCCGATGGCGCGGCTGATCCCCGGCACGGCCGGGTACCTGATGGCGGGATATTTCGTCGGCTATGGCGAGAGCCTGCTCGACTACAACCACAAGCTGCCCTGGCAGTTCCGCATCGGCTACGCGCTGACGCGCTGACGCGCTGATGCACTGATGCGCTGATGCGCTGAAGCCGGGCGGCTAGCCGGCCAGCGGCTTGCCGCTGGCCTTCAGGCGCGCATTGGCCACGGCCGCGGCGAACTGCCCGTGTCCGTGCCAGCCGGTGGCCCGGCCCAGCTTCTTGCCGTTCTGGAAGAACATGAACACCGGGATGCCGTGCAGGCCGAAGCGCCGCCCCAGTTCCGGGTGCGCATAGACGTTGGCGTGCAGCCAGTGCAGATCCAGCGCGCGCACCGGCCCGGGGTTGGCCAGCATCGCCTTCTTCGCCATTTCGCAGTTGAAGCAGTCGACGCCCCAGAAGAACACGCACACCAGCGCGTCGCCGGCCGCGGCGATGGCGCCGTCGATGGTGGCCGCGTCGACCTCGCGCATGGCAAAGGCGTCAAAGGCGCGGTGGTCCAGATGCGGGGCCGCGGACGGATCCGGCGCGCCGGCTTGCGGTTCGGTGCTCATGATTCGCTCCTGATGCGGTTCGCCCCGGCTGAGGCTCGCTGCCAATGACGAACGCCCGGGCCGGCTGGCACCGGGCGTCGGGCCGGCACGGCCGGCGGCTTACTTGGGCGCCGCCACCGTGACCAGCGCGGGGCGCAGCACGCGGTCGGCAATGGTGTAGCCGCGCTGGAGCACGGTCACCACGGTGTTGGGCTCCTGCTCCGCCGGCACCATCGAGATGGCCTGGTGGCGGTGCGGGTCGAACTTCTCGCCTACCGGGTTGAGTTCGACGATCTTGCCGCGCTCGAAGGCGGCGGCCAGCTGGCGCGCGGTCAGTTCCACGCCTTCGCGCAGCTTGGCGATATCGCCGGAGCCGTCGGCCAGCGCGGCCTGCAGGCTGTCCATCACCGGCAGCAGGTTGTCGGCAAAGTTCTCGATGGCGAACTTGTGCGCCTTGGCGACATCTTCCTGCGCCCGGCGGCGGATATTCTCACCTTCGGCCACGGCGCGCATGTACAGGTCGTAATGCTCGCTGGCCTTGGCTTCCAGGGCGGCCAGCTGGGCCGCCACGTCGTCCACGGCGGTAGCCGCGGTGTCGGGCGCGCCGGTCTCCGGGCTGGCGGTGGCGGTGCTGGCCACCTCATCGCCCGCAGGCGTCGCAGTCTGGTTGGATGGCGTCTGCTTCTGGTCTTCCATGTCGATCCGTATCAATGCAGTGTCGCGGCCCGCCGTGAGCTGGCCGCGGGTGGTAAATCGGCGTGTGCCCGACGCAGGTGGTGGCAGCTCGCCGCATTTCAAGAGTGGCGCCGGCGCGACGCCGAAACACACGGTTACAAAGCCCGGCCCGATGCAATCGACGCCTTATTGCTTTGCGCCAACGCCCTCACTAAGATTCCTAGTAAGAAAAATGACAAAAATGTCGAGGGCCTTGGAGATGGTTCATTTTTGTGCCGCTTCCGAAAGGTTGGCCATGCATAAGCTCCCAGTCGTGACTTTGTGCCTCGTGGCCGCATTGGCGGTCATGACCGTCTTTATCTGCCTGTCCGGCGCCTTCACCCCGCGCGATACGGAGTATGGCAGTGGCAAGGCGGTGTTCAAGCACTACATCGTTCCCTTCGTCAGCCAGGACGTCGCGCAGGAATAAGCTGCCCCACCTGGCGATCCATCGCGCGGCGGCACCGGCAACGGTGCCGCCGCGCTGCCATCTCAGCTGTTGAAGTCGTCGATGCGGCGGCGGTCACGCTTGGTCGGGCGCCCCTGGAGCTGCGCGGAGGGCTCGGGCTGCAGGCGCCGGCGCTCCGCGTCGGCGGCCCGGCGCGACTGGCTCTCGGCACTTTCCTGATACAGCGTCTGCGCCACCGGCGCCGGCCCGCGCGCCGCGGCGATGCCCTTCACTTCCAGCTCCCAGCGCTGCTGGTGTGCTTCCAGCGCAACCTTGTCGCCGGGCTTGACCTCGCGCGAGTTCTTGCACAGCTGGCCGTTCACCGTCACCTTGCCGCGCTCCACCGCTTCGGCCGCGAGCGAGCGCGTCTTGAAGAAACGCGCGCACCACAGCCATTTGTCGATGCGCTGGCGCGCATCCGCGTCGAAATCCACGTTCATGCCGCCGCTCCCCGCGCCTGCGCACGCGTGCGCCGCGCCTCCAGATCATGCGCATGCGGCGTGGCAAGCGGCCAGCCCTGCAGGTGCTGCAGCGCGATCTCCGCCATCGCCGCCACCCACGGCGCGGCATCGTTCATGCATGGAATGAAATGGAAGTCCTTGCCGCCCGCGACCTTGAACTCAGTCTGGCCTTCCATGGCGATTTCTTCCAGCGTTTCGATGCAGTCCGCCGGAAAGCCCGGGCAGAACACGTCCACGCGCCCGGCCCCGACCTTGCCCAGTTCCGCCAGCGTCGGCGCGGTATAGGGCTGCAGCCACTCGGCCTTGCCGAAGCGCGACTGGAACGTCACCTGGTACTGCCCGGGCTGCAGGCCCAGCGCCTCGCCCAGCAGGCGGCCGGTCTTCAGGCATTCGCAGTGGTAGGGATCGCCCAGCTCGAGCGTGCGCCGCGGCACGCCGTGGAACGACAGGATCAGCTTGTCGCCCTGGCCGAAATCCGGCATGCCGTGCCGGCTCCAGTAGGCGCCGACCTGCTGCTGCAGCGCCGAGATATACGCGGGATGGTCATGGAAATGCTTGACCAGCCGCAGCTCTGGCTGGTTGCGCCACTGGCCCAGCACGCGGAACACCTCGTCGAAGGCCGTGGCCGTGGTGGTGCCCGAGTATTGCGGATACATCGGCAGCACCAGCACCTGCTCGCAGCCCTGGCGGCGCAGCGCTTCCATCACCGAGGCGATCGACGGGTTGCCGTAGCGCATCGCGCACGCCACCGTCACGTCGTGGCCGTTCTGGTGCAGCAGCCGCTGCAGCGCGTGCGCCTGGCGCTCGCTGTAGACCAGCAGCGGCGAGCCCGTCATATGGGCCTCGCGCAGCCAGATCGATTCGTACTTGAGCGCCGACGCGCGCGAGCGCAGCGGCAGGATCACGCCGTACAGCAGCGGCAGCCACGCCGCGCGCGGAATCTCCACCACGCGCGGGTCGGACAGGAACTGCTTCAGGTAGCGCCCCACCGCCTTGGGCGTGGGGGCATCGGGTGTGCCCAGGTTGACCAGCAGGATCGCCGTGCGCGGCGCCTGGCCGTGCTGGTAGGCCGGTTCGGGAGAAAACGTCATGTCGCTTCCGGGTTGGCGCGATGCCGGGATGGGGCGGGCGCGGCGCACTGGCGCCGGGCCCGCGCGGCGGGAATAGAGCCGCCGGTCAGACCGGAACGCAGGACCACTAGTTCTGGCTCAGCGCGCTGGACAGCAACCGCGCGGTAATGTCGACGATCGGGATCACGCGCTCGTAGGCCATGCGCGTGGGGCCGATCACCCCCAGCGTGCCGACGATCTGCCCGTCGACCTCGTACGGCGCGGTGATGACCGCCATGTCTTCGATCGGCACCAGCTGGCTTTCGCCGCCGATGAAGATCTGCACGCCCTGCGCATGGCTGGACACGTCCAGCAGCTGCAGCAGGCTGGTCTTGTGCTCGAACACGTCGAACAGGCGCCGCAGCTTGTCCATGCTCGAGGCGAGGTCGTCGACTTCGAGCAGCTTGCGCTCGCCGCTGATGTAGACGTGGTCGTCGTCCTCGTCCTCGGCGGCACTGCCGGCCTCGACCGCGGCCTGCATCAGCTGCGACATGTCGCGGCGCAGGTCCTGCAGCTCCAGCCGCAGGTGGCTGCGCACGGTGTCGAAGCTCATGCCGGCATAGTGCGAATTGAAGAAATTGGCGGCCTCGATCAGCTGCGCCGGCGTGTAGGGGAGCTCGGTCTGGATGATGCGGTTCTGCACGTCGCCCTCGGGGCTGACGATGATCAGCAGGATGCGCTTGTCCGACAGCCGCATGAACTCGATCTGCCGGAACGCCTGCGCGCGGCGCGGCGTCATCACCACGCCGGCAAAGTGCGACAGGTTCGACAGCGTGCGCGCGGCCGCGGTGATCATGCGCTGCGGGCCCAGCTGCTGGCCGCCGAGCTGGTCCTGGATCTGCCCGGTCAGCTCGGCCAGGTCGGCGTTGCGCTCGAGCGGCTTGGCAGTCAGCATCGAGTCGACGAACAGCCGGTAGCCGCGCGGCGTCGGGATCCGGCCGGCCGACGTGTGCGGGCTGGCGATAAAGCCCATTTCCTCGAGATCGGACATCACATTGCGTATCGTCGCCGGCGACAGGTCCAGCCCCGAGTACTTGGACAGGGTGCGGGAACCGACCGGCTGGCCTTCGGCAATGTAGCGCTCGATCAGGGTCTTGAGCAGCGTTTTGGAACGTTCATCCATGATGCCCCGATTTTACGCAAGTTTTGGACCTTCTGGCGGACCGGCCGGATGGGCCGCCGGCGCCTGCTGACAACCGTCACGGCGGTATGGTCTAATCCCGGCATGTCCGCCCCAGCCAAAGCCAGCGCCGTGCGCACTCCATTCAAGACCGTCGCCCTGGTGGGCAGGTACTCCACCGCCGGCATCGAAGGGCCGCTGGAAGAAATCGCCTCCTATATCCTGCGCAACGGCCAGGATGTGGTGTTCGAGCGCGAGACCGCGCTGGCCACCGGGCTGACCGCCTACCCCGCCCTGTCCGCCGAAGAGATCGGCACGCAGGCCGACGTGGCCGTGGTGCTGGGAGGCGACGGCACGCTGCTGGGCATCGCCCGCCAGCTTGCCGGCTATGACGTGCCCCTGATCGGCGTGAACCACGGGCGCCTCGGCTTCATGACCGATATTGCGCTGGAAGACGCGCACACCGTGCTGCCCGACATGCTCGACGGCCGCTACGAGTCCGAGACCCGCCTGCTGCTGGCCTCGCGCGTGGTGCGCGACGACATGGACATCTTCTCCGCGCTGGCGCTGAACGATGTGGTGGTGAACCGCTCCGGCATCTCCGGCATGGTCGAGCTGGCGGTTTCGGTCGACGGCCACTTCATGTACAACCAGCGTTCCGACGGCCTGATCGTGTCGACCGCGACCGGCTCGACTGCCTACGCGCTGTCGGCCGGCGGCCCGATCCTGCATCCCACGCTGTCGGGCGTGGTGCTGGTGCCGATCGCCCCGCACGCGCTGTCGAACCGGCCGATCGTGCTGCCGCACGACGCCGAGGTCACCATCGAGGTGGCCAGCGCGCGCGACGCCAGCGTCAACTTCGACATGCAGTCGCTGACCTCGCTGCTGCCGGGCGACCGCATCGTGGTACGGCGCTCGCAGAAGACCATCAACCTGCTGCACCCGGTGGGCTACAACTATTACGCCACGCTGCGCAAGAAGCTGCACTGGCACGAATACCCGTCCGAAGACAACCGCCTCTGAGCGCTTTCCAGTCGCCCCTCAGCCCGAGCCCGAGCCTTCATCGGACCGACCACCTTTCCCGCCACGATGCTGCGCAGCCTGTCCATCCGTGATTTCGTCATCGTCGACACCCTCGACCTGGACTTCGCCTCCGGCTTTACCGTGTTCACCGGCGAGACCGGGGCCGGCAAGTCGATCCTGATCGACGCCCTGGCGCTGGTGCTGGGCGAGCGCGCCGATGCCGGCGTGGTGCGCGAAGGCGCGCCGCGCGCCAGCGTCAGCGCCATCTTTTCGACCCATGCCGCGCTCGATGCGTGGCTGGCCGAGCGCGAGCTCAACAGCGAAGAAGACGGCGGCGTGCCGACCGTGCTGCTGCGTCGCACCGTCGATGCCGGCGGCCGCAGCAAGGCCTTTATCAACGGCGCCGCCGCCACCCTGGCGCAGTTGCGCGAAGTCGGCGACCAGCTGGTGGACATCCATGGCCAGCATGCGCACCAGCAACTGCTGCGCCCGGATGCGCAGCGGCTGCTGTTCGACGCCCACGCCGGCCTGACCCAGCAGGCCGCCGCGGTGGCCGAGGCCTGGCGTGCCTGGCGTGCCTGCGTGCGCCAGCGCGAAGCGGTCGAGCACCAGTCGCGCGAGATGCAGCTCGAGCGCGAGCGGCTCGAATGGCAGGTGGGGGAACTGGACAAGCTCAACCCGCAGCCGGGCGAATGGGACGAGATCCAGTCGGAGTACAACCGGCTCTCGCACGCCGCCGGCCTGATCGACGGCAGCCGCGCCGCGCTCGATGCGCTGTCCGAGGCCGACGGCTCGGTGCTGTCGGCGCTCAACGGCATCGTGCACCGGCTGCAGCAGCTGGCCGATGTCGATCCCGCGCTACGCGACGTGCTGGCCGCGCTCGAGCCGGCGCAGGTGCAGGCCGAGGAAGCCGCGCATTCGCTGACGCGCTATGTCGACCGGCTCGAGCTCGATCCCGAGCGGCTGCAGGTGGTGGAAGAGCGCATGCAGGCGCTGCACGCCACCGCGCGCAAGTATCGCCTGCCGCCCGAGCAGCTCGCCGATGAGCTGGTCGCGCGCCGCCAGCAGCTCGACGACCTGCAGGCCGCGCAGGACCTGAACAAGGTGATGGCGCGCGAGGCCGCCGCCAAGGCCGCCTACCTGACGCTGGCGCAGCATCTCAGCCACGCCCGCAAGCAAGCCGCGCAGGCGCTGTCCGGCGCGGTCACCGACGCCATGCAGGGCCTGTCGATGGCCGGCGGCAGCTTCGTCGCGGCGCTCAATGCGCTCGACGAAGGCCAGAGCTACGGCCTCGAGCAGGTCGAGTTCCTGGTGGCGGGCCACGCCGGCGTCAGCGCGCGGCCGCTGGCCCGGGTGGCCTCCGGCGGCGAACTCGCGCGCATCAGCCTGGCGATCTCGGTGATCACCAGCGAAGCCTCGCCCACGCCCACGCTGATCTTCGACGAGGTCGACACCGGCATCGGCGGCGCGGTCGCCGAGGTGGTGGGCCGGCGCCTGCAGGAACTCGGCCGCGCGCGCCAGGTGCTGTGCGTGACCCACCTGCCGCAAGTGGCGGCGCAGGCCGGCACCCACCTGCTGGTCAGCAAGGAAACCACGGCCGAGGCCGATGCTTCGGTGACGCGGTCGCGCATCCGCGTGCTCGACCCGGCCGGACGCGTGGTCGAGACCGCGCGCATGCTGGGCGGCGCCACCGTCACCGCCACGACGTTGCAACATGCCGAGGAGATGCTGGCGCAGGGCATGGCCGACAGCGGCGCCGGCCAGCCCGCGCGCGCGGGCAAGCGCGGCCGCCGCGTCGCCGCCGGCTAAGGCCAAGTAAGGCTAAGGCCAACGCTCGCGCCACCTTGTGCGGCCTTGCGTGGCATCGTGCCAATTTATCAATCGACAGGAGCTTCCCCATGACCCGCTCAGCGCCGCCCATCGGCCACCGCCCGCGCGCCTCGCTGCGCGCGGTGCTGGCCATTGCCACCGCCGCCTCGGCCGCACTGCTGGCGCTGTCCGCCTGCCAGGCCCAGCCCAAGGCTTCGGCGCCGCCGCCGGGCAGCATCAGCGATGACCGTGCGCTTGGCGACATCATGGTCCGCTTCAAGCCGCCCGCGGTGGACCTGTCCGAAGACGCCGGCAAGCTGCTGGCCGAGATCAAGGGCCCGATCCGCTACGTGGTCAAGCGGCCGATGTCGGGTGGGGTCTGGCTGGTCACGGCGATCTCGCCGTCGGCGGATGCCACCCTCGACCAGGCCGTCGACACGCTGCGCGCCACGCCGCGCATCGAGACCGCCGAACCGGACCGGCTGCTCAAGCCCAGCCGCAATATTCCAACCAGCCGCGACATGCCACCGCGCTAAGGCTGGAAATCTGTACGGAATGCCGCACTAACGAACGGGGACAAGACCAAAAACCGCCCTTGCACAACCCGGCTGGATCGTATTCGCTACATAACATGCCCACGCGCCGGCCCCGGCCCGCGCGCTACGCCCCAGGGAGGAGGAAATCCATGCCGCAATCCGCGCTGTCCGTGTTCTGCCGCAACTTCGCGGCCCGCCGCTGGCGGGCCATCGCCATGGCCGCTGCCGCTGCCTGCGGCGCGGTCCCGACCGGCACGGCACTCGCAGCCGGCGCGCAGTCCGCACCGGCCTATACCGGCCACGTCATCGTGCGCTGGCGCGACGGCACCACCGCGGTCGATGGCAACGGCGCCGTCAAGTCGCCGGCTGCCGCCGAAGCCCTCAAGCAGCTGAGCGAGCGCACCGGCATCGCCGTCTCGGCACGCCGCGCCATGGGCGGCAACCTGCAGTTGCTGCAACTCCCCGACGCCTTCGCCGCCGACCCCGAAGCGGCGGCGGCACGGCTGCGCCAGGACCCGCGCGTGGCCGACGCCGTGCCCGACCGCTGGCTGCGGCTGCACGACACCCTGCCCGACGATCCCGAGTTCCAGGTCAACCAGCCGTACCTGAAGGGCACCGGCACCGCCGTGGGTGGGGTCAACCTGCCGCGCGCGTGGGACCGCACCGGCGGCAGCAGCGGCATGGTGGTGGCGGTGGTGGACACCGGCATCCTGCCCCATCCCGATCTGCAGGGCCGGCTGCTGTCCGGCTTCGACTTCATCAGCACCACCACGGTCTCCAATGACGGCGACGGCCGCGACGGCGATCCGACCGATGCCGGCGACAACCTGCCGGCCGGCTTCACTTGCCCGGGCAGCAGCACGCCCACGCCCGAACAGACCAACAACAGCTGGCACGGCACGCGCGTGGCCGGCGTGCTGGGGGCGCTGACCAATAACTCGCGCGATATCGCGGGCGTCGACTGGAATGCGCGCATCCTGCCGGTGCGGGTCTCGGGACGCTGCGGCGCGCTGCTGTCCGACACCGTCGACGGCATGCGCTGGGCCGGCGGCCTGCCGGTGCCGAACGTGCCGGACAACCCTAATCCGGCGCGCGTGGTCAATATCAGCCTGGGCGGCGGCACCTGCAGCGGCATCGAACAGCAGGCCGTCAACGACCTGAATGCGCGCGGCGTGGTGGTGGTGGCCGCGGCCGGCAACAACCGCGGCGCGGTCGAGGCGCCGGCCGACTGCAGCGGCGTGATCGCGGTTACCGCGCACGCCAACGGCGGCGAGAACGCCAGCTATGCCAACGTTGGCCCGCAGGTGGCGATCAGCGCGCCGGGCGGGGGCTGCGGCAACTCGCAGGTGGTCGACGGCCGCTGCACGGTCACGCCTTCGGTGATCCGCACGCTCAGCAACGACGGCAAGACGGCGCTGGGCAACTACGTGGTGGCGTCGTCGGCGGGAACCAGTTTCGCCGCGCCGATGGTCTCGGGCGTGGTGTCGATGATGTTCACGCTCAACGGCTCGCTGACACCGGCGCAGGTCACCGCGGCGCTGAAGAGTTCGGCGCGCCCGCATCCCTCCGGCACCTTCTGCACCACCAATCCGGGTGTGTGCGGCGCGGGCCTGCTCGATGCCGACGGCGCGCTGCTGGCCGCGCTGGGCATGCCGCCGGCGCAGGCCGCGCCGGCACCGGCCGCGGATGGCGGCGGTGGCGGCGGCGCGGTGCCGCTGTGGAGCGGGCTGCTGCTCGCCCTGGCGGGACTGAGCGGCTTCGCGCTGCGCCGCCGCGGCTAGCGGCAGCGGTGGCGCTCAGGCGGCGGCGCCGTTATCGCGCGGCGGCCGCCGCGCCAGCCACCACTCCTGTAAGACCCAGCACAGCAGGCCGGCCACGGCGCCGGCCGCATGCGCCACGCGCACCACGCCGAAGCCCCACGCCGGATCGAACACCACCGGCGCCAGCCACGATTGTTCCACCCAGATCTTGGCCAGCACGCCCAGGCACAGCAGCACGCCGGTGATGCGCGCCAGTCCCGGCGCGCGCAGCAGCCCCAGCGCGCCCCACAGCGCCAGCCCGTGCAACGCGCCCGAGAGCCCGCCGTACCAGGCAATCGCCGGCACGCGCAGCAGCGCCAGCTGCACCGCGATGCCGCACGCCACCAGCACCAGCAGCAGGCTGCGCACCCGCGCCACGCGCGCGCAGATCGCCAGCACGCCGGTGGCGGCGAGCATGTCGGCCAGCCAGTGATGGCCGTCCAGGTGCACCCACATCGCCGTGGCCAGGCGCCACCACTGCCCGTCCACCCGCACCGCATCGCGCAGGTACAGGCCATGAGCGTGCCACCACGGCAGGAAGGTGAACGCCGCCGACAGCGCCCATACCAGCGCCACCGCTGCCAGCAGCCCCGGCCACGATGCGCCGGCGGGTGCCGGCCGCCCCGCGGCGTCAGTCCTCACCGAACACGGCCTGCCACAGCGTGCCCACCGCCGCGGTCTGCGCGGCCATCGATGCCGGCGCCACGCGCGCATGGACCTGGCCGTCGAGGCGCAGCTGGTGCTGGCGCGCGCGGAACAGCCGGTAGGCGTCGCCCACCGCCAGCGCCAGCGCGGCATCGATCAGGCCCAGCTCGCCGGCCTCGCGCAGCAGCGCGATATTGCCGGCGTTGCGCGTCAGCTGCGGATGGGCGCGGCTGTGCAGCAGCACCAGGTACTGCACCGTGAATTCGATATCGACCATGCCGCCGCGATCGTGCTTCAGGTCGAACAGCTCGGTGGGATTGGGATGGCCTTCGGCCACCTTGCGGCGCATCTGCGCGATCTCGCCGCGCAGCGCCGCGGCGTCGCGCTCCTGGCACAGCACCTCGCAGCGCAGCGCCTCGAAGCGCGCGCCGATGGCGGCGTCGCCGGCGCAGAAGCGCGCGCGCGTGAGCGCCTGGTGTTCCCAGACCCAGGCGGTGTTGTCGCCCTCGCGCAGCTGGTAGCGGCGGAACGCGTCGAAGCTGGTCACCAGCAGGCCGGCCGCGCCATTGGGGCGCAGCCGCGTGTCGACGTCGAACAGCGCGCCGGCCGCGGTATGGCTGGTGAGCCAGGTGATCAGGCGGCGCGCATAGGCGGCATAGACCTCGGGCGCACGCTCGTGCTCGTCGTCGTACAGGAAGATGATGTCCAGGTCGGAGGCATAGCCCAGTTCCTTGCCGCCCAGCCGGCCATAGGCGATCACGGCGAAGCGCGGCGCCTCGCGGTGGCGCGTGGCGAGCTGGCGCCACACCGTTTCCAGCGTCGCGTCGAGCATGGCATCGGCCAGGTCCGACAGGCGGTCGGCCACCTGCTCCACCGTCAGCATGCCCTGCAGGTCCTGCAGCAGCACGCGGAAGGTCTCGGCATGGTGCTCGCGGCGCAGGATGTCCATCTGCTGCTCGACTTGGCCCTCCGCGGCCAGCAGCCGTTCATGCAGGCGCTTGCGGAACGCGGCCCAGTCGGGCGCGCCGGCCAGCGCGTCGCTGTCGAGCAACTCGTCGAGCAGTTGCGGATGGCGCGTCAGGTAGGCCGCGGCCCAGCGCGAGGCATGCAGCGTCTGCGCGACGCGGTCCATCGCCTGCGGGTATTCGGACAGCAGCGACAGGTAGGAGGCGCGCCGGCTGATCGCCTCGAGGAAGTCGATAAAGCGTCCGATGGTGCTATCGGGATCGTCCTGGCGCGCGGCCAGGTCGAGCGCGCGGTTGACCAGCTGGTCGAAGCGCGCGCGGCTGGCTTCGGACAGCGCGCGATAGCGCAGCGACGCGGCGATCGCGCGCAGCCGGTCCAGCAGCGCGTTGCAGTCGGTAAAGCCGGCCGCCTGCAGCCGCTGGCACGGCACCGCGCTGTCGCCTTCAGCGTGCGACGGGTCCTGGGCGTTGTCCTGCGCGCGCGCGGCGCTGTCGTGGATGACGATGTCCGGCCACAGGGCCTCGCACGGGCCGGCATCCGGGTCGGAGAAGGTGGCTTCGAACTGCTGCGCGACCGGTTCCTGCAGCTCGGCAAGCCGCGCCAGCAAGGCCGGCCAGTCGCTGCAGCCCATCATCTGCGCCACGGCGTGCTGCTCGTCCGGTGAAGTCGGCAGGTGGTGGGTCTGGGCGTCGTCGCGGTATTGCAGGCGATGTTCGAGCTGGCGCAGGAAGCGGTAGGCATCGCCCAGCTGGCCGGCCTGGCCGGGGGGCAGCAGGCCACGCTCGACCGCCACCGCCAGCACCTCCAGCGTCGGCCGGATGCGCAGCGCGGGGTCCTGGCCGCCGCGGATCAGCTGGAACACCTGCGCCATGAATTCGATCTCGCGGATGCCGCCGCGTCCCAGCTTGATATTGAACGAGCGCTGGTTGACCCCGTGCCCGGGCAGGCCGCCGCTGCGCTTGGCGGCCTCGCTGCGGATCTGCGCATGCAGCGAGCGGATCGCCGCGATCACGCCGTAGTCAAGGTAGCGCCGGAACACGAACGGCGAAGTCAGCCGCGTCAGCAGGCCAGCGGTGCGCTGCGCATGGGGCGACCCGAGCGCCGACACCACGCGGCCCTTGATCCAGGCATAGCGCTCCCACTCGCGGCCCTGCACCACCAGGTATTCCTCCAGCATGCCCAGGCTGCAGGCCAGCGGACCGGCATCGCCATTGGGACGCAGCCGCATGTCGACACGGAACACGTAGCCGTCGGCGGTCACGTCGGCGAGCAGGTTGATCAGCCGGCGGCCCAGGCGGATGAAGTACTCGTGGTTGGACAGGCTGCGCGGGCCGCCCTGGGTCTCGCCGTCCTCGTCGTAGAGGAAGATCAGGTCGATATCGGACGAAACATTGAGTTCGCGCCCCCCCAGCTTGCCCATGCCCACCACCACCAGCTCCTGCACCTCGCCGCTGTGGGCGCCGACCGGGCGGCCGAAGGTGGCGGCAAGATCGTCGCCCAGCACCGCCAGGCCGTGCTGGATCGCCAGTTCGGCCAGGTCGGTCATGGCGCCGGTAACCTCGCCCAGCGTCGCCAGGCCGCGCAGGTCGCGCTCGATCACCGCGCACATGACCTCGGCACGCAACCGGCGCAGCGCGCGCTTGGCGGCATCTTCGGTGTCGGCCGAGGGCGCATGCAGCGCCTGCAGCCGTGCTTCCATCCAGGCGCGCGTGAGCGGCTGCGCCACCGCGGCGGCGAGGATCTCGGGCAGGTCCGGGCGGGCCTGCAGCACGCGCCGGGCGTAGTGCGAGTACGCGGCCGAGTACAATACGTCGCCGCCTGCCCGGGGGCCTTCGCCGTCCGGCCGCAGCGCCTGCGCCGCGGTGACGGCAAAGGCGCCGGCAGCCATGGTGCCGGGGCCCTGCCCCGGTGCGACGGACGCCGCGTGGGCGGGTTCCGGTGTGGCGCGCGCGCCATGTTGGTCAGCAGCGGCGCCAGCGGCGGAACTCGTCGGATCAGAGGCAGTCATTCCAGTATTTGAAATGCAAGCAAGGTGCGAAAGGTGCGGCCAGGGGTACCCCGCTGCGGCGCCCCGCCGCTCGCGCCGCGGACGCGCCAGCGCTGCTGCGGTGCGCGCAGCTTGCGCATTTCTTGTTTTAGCCGGCCGGGCACCAGATTGGAGAGCGGCTAGTATTGTCGGATAATCTGCGCATGTCCAGCCGCGCCCCACAACCCGCTGACGGTTCTCCCCCCAATGGCGGCGCGGGCGGGCACGAGGCCGCCACCACGCTGCCCGTTGCGCCCACCGGTTCCCTTGGCATCGACACCCCTGACGCCCCCCGCCGGAGCTCCGCGTGGGCGCGCGCCGGGGCGCTGGGCCGGACCGCTGCCCGCGCCGCCGCGGCGGCCGTGCGCCATCAGTTCTGGCGCGGCCTGGGGCGCGCGCTGGTGCGCGTGGCCCTGGCGCTGGCCGTGCTGGCGCTGGCGGCAGGGCTGCTGATCCGCTTCGTGTTGTGGCCGCAGGCCTCCGCCGCGCGCGAGTGGCTGGAACAGCGCGGCTCGCAGGCGCTGTCGGCCCAGGTCAGCATCGGCTCGCTCGATACCTATTGGGACGGCTGGCACCCCGCCTTCCGCGCGCGCGGCCTGAGCGCGGTGGACGGCCAGCAGCGCGCGCTGCTGTCGGCGGCCACGCTCGACGGCAAGCTGGCGTGGCGTTCGCTGATCAGCATGAACCTGCAGTTCGTGAGCCTGAGCGCCAGCGGCACCGACATCCTGGTGCGCCGCACCGCCGAGGGGCGGCTGCTGGTCGCCGGCATGGTGGTCGATGCCACCGGCGGCCAGCAGGACGACGATCGCTTCCTGGGCTGGCTGATGTCGCAGGGGCGCGTGGCGCTGTCCGACGGCAAGCTGCGCTGGCTCGACGAAAAGGCGCGCCTGCCCCGGCTCGACATCGGCGAGATCCGCCTCGACACCCGCCGCGACGGCGCGCGCCACACCTTCCACCTGGAAGCGCGCTCGCCGGCACTGGGTCCGCGCCCGCTCGAGGTGCGCTCGGCCTTCCGCGACGACTACCTGCACAGCGCCGGCAACTGGCGCCACTGGACCGGCCAGGCCACCTGGGACCTGGGCCAGTTGCAGCTGCCGGTGCTGCAGCGCTACCTGGCGATGTTCGAGCGTGTCGCCAGCGGCACCTTCAGCACCGACGGCAGCATCGAATTCCGCCAGGGGCGCATCGTGCGCAGCCAGACCCGGCTGCGCGCCAGCGGTGTCGACCTGCAACTGGCCGGCGCCGCCGCGCCGCTGCGGCTGGCCAATGCGCAGGCCCTGCTGCTGCACCGCACCGAGCGCGACGGCAGCAACCTGCTGACCGTCGACACGCTGCTGTGGCAGCCGCTGCAGGCCCAGCAGCCGGCGGTGCCCGCCGACAGCCACGCACCCGCGGTGGCCGACGGCAGCTGGCGCGAAGGCATGCGCAAGGTCGCCATCGGCTGGGCCCGGGCCAAGGACGGCACCCTGAACAAGTTCTCGCTGAAGGCGCCCTCGCTGGACCTGAACACGGTGCGCGCGCTGGCCACCTCGATGCCGATCGACACCGCGGTGCTGCGCCAGTTGCGCGCGCTGCAGCCGGCCGGCCACCTCGACAACCTCAACGTCAGCTGGACCCGCGCGCGCGCCGGCATGCTCGAGCGCGGCGGCGGCAAGCCCCACTACAGCATCCAGGGCACGCTGCGCGATGTCTCCGTCAACGGCCAGCCCGCGGTGCCGGCGCTCGACGCCGCGGGGCATCCGCGCCTGGGCACGCCGGGCTTCTCGCACCTGTCCGGCACCTTCTCGCTCGACGACCAGCAGGGCAGCGCGCGCTTCGAGGGCAACGACGCGGCGCTGGTGCTGCCGGGGCTGTTCGAAGACCCGCGCTTGCCGTTCGACCAGATCGCCGGCGACGTGCGCTGGCAGCAGCGCGACGGCAAGCTCGCGGTGACGCTGGACGGCGTGCGCTTTGCCAATGCCGACGCCGCCGGCTCGGTGCGCGGCACCTGGCGCGAAGGCGGCGATGGCGTCTCGGGCATCGCCGACCTCGCCGGCGAGATGACGCGCGCCAGGGTGGCGCGCGTGCCGCGCTACCTGCCGCTGAGCATTCCCGCCGCGACCCGCCACTACCTTTCCGGCGCGCTCACCGGCGGCGAGGCCGCCGGGGTCAGCTTCGTGCTGCGCGGCGACCTCGCGCACTTCCCGTTCCAGGCGCCGCACGAGAAGGCGGGCGAATTCCGCGTCGAGGTACCGATCGAACACGTCAGCTACCAGATCGCGCCGCACGACGCCGGCCACGAGCCGGCCCACGGCGCCGCCGGTACATCGTCGTGGCCGGTGTTCACCGATATCGCCGGGCGCGTGGTGTTCGACCGCGGCGGCATGACCTTCCTGGCACGCCGCGCCACGGTGCAGGACATTGCCGGCGTCACGCTGCAGGATGTCAGCGGCCGCATCGACGACCTGAGCCCGCGCGGCAAGCTCGCCATCGACGGCAGCGCCACCGGGCCGGTGCAAGGCTTCGTGCGCTACATCAACGCCTCGCCGGTGCGCGAGTGGACCGGGCACGTGGCCGACGCGGCCCGGGCCGGCGGCAACGGCGAGCTCAAGCTCAAGCTCGAGATGCCGCTCGAGCACGCCGACGCGGCCAAGGTCGATGGCCGCTTCCGCTTTCCCGGCAACGATGTCGTGCTCAGCCCGCAGCTGCCGCCGCTGGGCAATGCCAGCGGCGTCATCACCTTCAACGAGCGTGGCTTCGGGCTGGAGAACCTGCGCGCCCGCTTTCTTGGCGGCGAGCTGCGCCTTGCCGGCGGCACGCAGCCGGACGGCGCCACGCGCGTGAGCGCGACTGGGCAGGCCTCGGCCGCCGGGCTGCGCGAGGCCGCGGCGGGCACGGCGCTGGCGCCGCTGGCGGCGCGGATGGAAGGCAGCACCGGCTACAGCGCCGTGATCGGCGTGCGCGAGCGGCAGTTGCAGGTTCAGCTGCACTCTGATCTCAACGGCATGGCGCTGCAACTGCCGGCGCCTTTGGCCAAGGCCGCCGCGCCGTCATTGCCGCTGCGCGTGGAGTTGCGCCCGGCCGCGCCTGCGGCCAATGCCGCGCGTGCCGCCACCGACGAACTGGCGCTGCAGCTGGGCAATGTGCTCAACGCGCGCTACCTGCTGCGCCGCGATGGCAGTGGTAGCGGCAGCAGCGGCTTCGAAGTGCTGGCGGGCGGCATCGGCGTGCAGCAGGCGGCGCCGCTGCCGGCTGCCGGCGTCAGCGCCGCGGCCACCTTCGACCAGCTCGATATCGATGCCTGGCGCGCGGCCTTTGCCGGGGGCGGCGCCGGTGCGGGCGCCAGCGAGTCGCCCTCGCCGTTCCTGCCCAACCGCATCGCGCTGCGCGCGCGCACGCTGCATGGCATGGGCCGCACGCTGGACGAGGTCGCGCTCGACGCCAGCCGCGAAGCCGATGGCTGGAACGCCAGGGTCGACTCGCGCCAGATCGCCGGCGCGGCGCAGTGGCGCCCGGGCGCGACGCCTGCCGCCGGTTCGCTGCGCTTGCGCCTGGCGCGCCTGAACGTGCCCGATGCCAATGACGAGCACAACGTGGTCGATGCGCTGGCCAGCAGCATCGACACCTTGCCCGCGATCGACCTGGTCGCCGACCAGTTCATGCTGCGCGGCCACGACTTCGGCAAGCTCGAGGTCAAGGCGCATACCGACACCGGTGCCGGCGGCACCGATCCGGTCTGGACCCTGGACAAGCTGCAGATCGAACAGCCCGGCGCCACCCTGACCGGCAACGGCAGCTGGCGCGTGCCGCGCCGCCTGCGCGCCGACGCCAGCGCCGAGCGCCGCACGCTGCTGTCGTTCGCCATCGACGTGCGCGATGCCGGCGCGACGCTGGACCGGCTGGGGCTGCCGCATACCCTCAGCGACGGCAAGGGCAAGCTCGAGGGCCGCGTGGCGTGGCGCGGCTCGCCGCTGTCGATCGACTACCCCACGCTGACCGGCAAGCTGTCGCTGGACCTGGAGAACGGCCAGATCCTCAGCGTCGATCCGGGCGCGGCGCGCCTGCTCGGCGTGCTCAGCCTGCAGGGCCTGCTGCGCTTTGCCACGCTGGACTTCCGCACGCTCTCGGGGCGCGGGCTGCTGTTCGACCGCATCACCGGCACCGGCACCATCGAGAACGGCGTCGGCACGATCCAGGACTTCCGGCTGCGCAGCCCGCAGATCATCGCCAGCATGAGCGGCACCGCCAACCTGCTGCGCGAGACCCAGGACCTGCAGGTCGAGGTGGTGCCGCGCATCAACGCCACCACCACGTCGATCGCGGCCGCCTTTATCAACCCGGCACTGGGCATCGGCACGCTCGCCGCGCAACTGCTGTTCGCCGACGAGTTCTCCAAGATGTTCACCCAGCACTACCGCATCTCGGGCAGCTGGGCCAACCCACAGGTCGGCAAAGTGGAGGACAATAAGGCGCAAGGCCCAACCTTCCAGAACCGCGCGGACCCGGCCTTCCCGCGCTAGAAGAAGATGCCGCGCCCATGACACCAGCCAGCCCTGCCCCGTTCCGCGTTGCCGCCGTCCAGACCGTGACCGGCACGTCGCTAGACGCCAACCTGGCGCGCGCCGAGGCGCGCATCGCCGAAGCCGCCGCCGGCGGTGCCGAACTGGTGCTGCTGCCCGAATACTTCTGCATCATGGGCCGCGCCGAATCCGACAAGGTGGCGGTGCGCGAGCACGACGGCGACGGCCCGGTGCAGCAGTTCCTGGCCGACGCGGCGCGCCGCCATGGCATCTGGCTGGTCGGCGGCACGCTGCCGATGTGGTGCGACGACCCGCAGCGCGTGTACAACACCTCGCTCGCCTTCAACCCGCGCGGCGAGCGCATCGCGCGCTACGACAAGATCCACCTGTTCGGCTTCACTCGCGGCACCGAAAGCTATGACGAGTCCCGCACCATCCTGGCCGGGCGCTCGCCGGTCAGCTTCGACGCGCCGTGCGGCCGGGTGGCGATGTCGGTGTGCTACGACCTGCGCTTCCCGGAGTTGTACCGCGGCCTGGCCGCCGACGGCGGCACCAGCCTGATCCTGATGCCGGCCGCCTTCACCTACACCACCGGGCAGGCCCACTGGGAAATCCTGCTGCGCGCCCGTGCCATCGAAAACCAGTGCTATGTGCTGGCGGCGGCGCAGGGCGGCAAGCACGAGAACGGCCGTCGCACCTGGGGCCATTCGATGCTGGTGGACCCGTGGGGCGAAGTGCTGGCGATGCTGCCCGAAGGCGAAGGCGTGGTCGGCGGCGTGATCGACCCGGCGCGGCTGGAAGAAGTCCGGCAGAACCTCCCGGCATTGCGGCACCGGGTGCTGTAGCATGTACGCAAGCGCGGGGGCCGATGGCGCCCTCGCCCACAGGATTGTTTGCCGCGCCGGCCAGCCCGCGCGGCACAAGGAAAAAAAGGACCTCTCATGAACGCCGGCGATCTCGGAATCCGCAACCTGGCCACCGCGCAGCAACTGCTGCTGGCACCGTACGGCCTGGACGAAGCCAGGCTCCAGCGCGTGCTGGCCGATATCTTCACGCACAAGGTCGACTACGCCGACCTGTACTTCCAGTACACCCGCAACGAGGCCTGGAGCCTGGAGGAAGGCATCGTCAAGTCGGGCAGCTTCAGTATCGACCAGGGCGTGGGCGTGCGCGCCGTCTCGGGCGACCGCACCGCCTTCGCGTATTCGGATGAAATCAGCCTGCCCGCGCTGTCGCAGGCGGCAGCCGCCACGCGCACCATCGGCCGCGCCGGCAGCGGCCGCGTCAAGGTCGCCGGCGAGCTGGCCACGCACGCGGGGCGCAACCTGTACACGCCCAACGACCCGCTCGACTCGATGAGCGCGGCGGAAAAGGTGGCGTTGCTGGAGCGCATCGAGCGCATGGCGCGCGCCAAGGATCCGCGCGTGGTCCAGGTGATGGCGGGCCTGGCCGGCGAATACGACGTGGTGCTGGTGGCGCGCAGCGACGGCGTGATCGCCGCCGACGTGCGCCCGCTGGTACGGGTCTCGGTCACGGTGATCGCCGAACAGGGCGGGCGCCGCGAGATCGGCTCGTCCGGCGGCGGCGGCCGCTATGCCTACGGCTATTTCACCGACGACCTGCTGCAGCAGTACGTGGACGAGGCGGTGTCGTCGGCGCTGGTCAACCTCGATGCGCGCCCGGCCCCGGCCGGCGCCATGACCGTGGTGCTGGGCCCGGGCTGGCCCGGCGTGCTGCTGCACGAGGCGGTCGGCCACGGGCTTGAAGGCGACTTCAACCGCAAGGGCTCGTCGGCGTTCGCCGGCCGCATGGGCGAACGCGTCGCGGCCAAGGGCGTGACCGTGGTCGACGACGGCACGCTGGCCAACCGCCGCGGCTCGCTCAACCTCGACGATGAAGGCAACCCGACCCAGTGCACCACGCTGATCGAGGACGGCATCCTGCGCGGCTACATCCAGGACACGCTCAACGCGCGCCTGATGAAAATGCCGGTCACCGGCAACGCGCGCCGCGAAAGCTATGCCGCGCTGCCGATGCCGCGCATGACCAACACCTACATGCTCAACGGCGACAAGGACCCCCAGGAGATCATCGCCAGCGTCAAGCGCGGCCTGTATGCGGTCAATTTCGGCGGGGGCCAGGTCGATATCACCAACGGCAAGTTCGTGTTCTCGGCGAGCGAGGCCTACATGATCGAGGACGGCAAGATCACCTACCCGGTCAAGGGCGCGACCCTGGTCGGCAACGGCCCGGAATCGCTCAAGGACGTGACCATGATCGGCAACGACATGCGGCTGGATTCCGGCGTGGGCGTGTGCGGCAAGGAAGGCCAGAGCGTGCCGGTGGGCGTGGGCCAGCCGACGCTGCGCATCGAGAACATGACGGTGGGCGGGACGGCCTGAGGCCGCTGGCTTGCTCCCCTCTCCCGCTTGCGGGAGAGGGAGTACCCGGACGGCAAGCTCGAGGCCGCAGTTGCCGGCCACATGTCTCTCGGCCTCACGGCCGCACTTCATACACCAGATTGAACGGCGTCTGCGCCGCCCGCCGGAAGCCGCTGAAGCCCGCCTGCTCCGCGACCGCGCGCAGGCGCGCCTCGCCCGCCTGCGCGCCCAGGCACAGGCCGACTTCCTGCGAACGCGATGCCGGCGTGCAGATGAAGGTCGACGCGGAATAGAACACCCGGCCCACCGGGTTCAGGTTCTGTTCCAGCGCATCGTTGGCAAACGGTTCGACGATCATCCAGGCGCCGTCGGCGCGCAGGGTCTCGCGCACGTGGCGCGCCGCGCCCACGGGATCGCCCATGTCGTGCAGGCAGTCGAACACCGCCACCAGGTCATAGTCCTTGCCGCCGTAGTCCTTGGCGCTGGCCACCTCGAAGCGCACGCGCTCGGACACGCCGGCGCGGCGCGCGGCCTCGGCCGCATGGCGCACCGAAGGCTCGTGGTAGTCGAAGCCGACGAAGCGCGACGCCGGAAACGCCTGCGCCAGGATGATGGTCGACGCGCCATGGCCGCAGCCCACGTCCGCCACCATGGCCCCCGCCTTGAGCCGCGCCGCCATGCCGTCGAGCGCCGGGATCCATTCCGACACCAGGTGCGCCGCATAGCCGGGCCGGAAGAAGCGTTCGGTGCCGTGGAACAGCGCGGGGTCGTGCTCGTGCCAGCCCAGCCCGCGGCCATTGCGGAAGATGTCGATCATCTTCGGAATCGCCCGGAACTGCGCCACCGCAATCTGGAACGCGCCCGGGATGAAGGCCGGGCTGCCTTCCTGCGCCAGCGCATAGGCCTGTTCCTCGTTCAGGCTGAACTGCTTCGAGCCCGCGTCATAGTCGACATAGCCGCTGGCCGCCTGCGCCGACAGCCATTCGCGCAGGTAGCGCTCGTCGGTATGGGTCTTGGCCGCCAGCATGGCGACGGTCATCGGTTTTTCCGCCAGCGCCTTGTACAGGCCGAGTTCATCGCCGACGACCACGGTCGCGGCATGCATCACCGCGCCGATATCGCCGACGAATTTTTCCATGAAGGCATTCAGCCTCGCTTCATCGACGCTCATGATGCACCTCCCCGTGCGACTGCTCCCCGCTTCCAATATAGCCATCGGCCATGCCTGGAAAAGCCGAAAAGCGGCGGCGGCACCAGGCTCGCAAGGCATCGCCGAAATGCAAGGCGGGTTGGTGCGCCAGCGCACGGCATGGCTGCGGCGACACTTGCCAACCCTGGCAAAAGGCGCTATAAAGATGCTTCGTCGCGCGGCCAGCAGCCAATGCGCAACGAAAATTATCGAAGCGGCGCGCAATTTCCTGCCTTTCTGCCACGCAGTGCAGCATAAATCCAGCGCCCGCGAAGAAAATCGTTTCAAGCTGACCCAAGCCAACGCCTTTTCCCGCCATGTCCGCTAAGTTTTACTTTTACTTTTTTGGCGATCTCACACCGCTGGCGGATAGGGAGGGATGGCTGTAAGCAGCGCCCCGAATACAAAAAAACCGCCAGCGACCCTGGCGGTTTTTTTATACCCCTTTGTTTTCCCACACACTCACGACCTCACAAGAATCCTGGAGCCATCATGCTGAAGAACACCGACGACCTGCGCATCCGCGAACTCAAGGAGCTGCTGCCGCCCGCGCACCTGATCCGCGAGTTCGGCTGCTCCGAACAGGCTTCGGACGTGATCTACGGCGCGCGCCAGGCCATGCACCGCATCCTGCACGGCATGGATGACCGGCTGATCGTCATCATCGGCCCGTGCTCGATCCACGATACCCGCGCCGCGCTGGAATACGCCAAGCTGCTCAAGGTGCAGCGCGAGCGCTTCGCCGGCGAGCTGGAGGTCGTGATGCGGGTGTATTTCGAAAAGCCGCGCACCACGGTGGGCTGGAAGGGCCTGATCAACGACCCGCACATGGACGGCAGCTTCAAGATCAACGACGGCCTGCGCACCGCGCGCGAGCTGCTGCTGACCATCAGCGAAATGGGCGTGCCCACCGGCACCGAGTACCTCGACATGATCAGCCCGCAGTACATCGCCGACCTGGTCAGCTGGGGCGCGATCGGCGCGCGCACCACCGAGTCGCAGGTGCACCGAGAGCTGGCGTCGGGACTGTCGTGCCCGGTCGGCTTCAAGAACGGCACCGACGGCAACGTCAAGATCGCGGTCGACGCGATCAAGGCCGCGTCGCAGCCGCACCATTTCCTGTCGGTGACCAAGGGCGGCCATTCGGCGATCGTGTCGACCTCGGGCAACGAGGACTGCCATGTGATCCTGCGCGGCGGCAAGGCGCCCAACTATGACGCCGCCAGCGTGCAGGAAGCGTGCGATGCCATCGCCAAGGCCGGCCTGGCCTCGCGCCTGATGATCGACGCCTCGCATGCCAACAGCAGCAAGAAGCACGAGAACCAGATCCCGGTGTGCGCCGAGATCGGCCGCCAGATTGCCGCCGGCGATCAGCGCATCATCGGCGTGATGGTCGAATCGCACCTGGTGGCCGGCCGCCAGGACCACGTCCAGGGCCAGCCGGTCGACGAGCTGACCTATGGCCAGTCCGTGACCGATGCCTGCATCGGCTGGGACGACTCGGTCAAGGTGCTCGAGGGCCTGGCCGAATCGGTGCGCCAGCGCCGGCTGGTGTCGGGCAGCGGCAACTGAAGCGGCAACTGACGGCGGGCACTCGGCCCGCCGTGCTACATCCGGCTGTCCTGCATGGCGCCGCCGCCGAGGTCGGCCAGTTCCGGCGTCACCTCGGCGTAGCGCAGCAGTTTCCCGCCATGGCGGCCGGCAAAGGCGGCGGCATCGCTTTCCGTCCTGAAACTCGCCAGCGTCGGCCCCATCGCGCCGTGGCGCCGGCTGCCGGCGACGTAGATGCCGGTGGTGGCGTCGAACCAGTGGCCGCGCGGCTGCTCCCAGTCGGCCCCTGCCATGTCCTGCACGAACGCCGCGCGCACCGGTCGCAGCTGTTCCGGCCGCAGCAGCGCGTGGAACATTTCCACCGTATCGCAGAACCAGTGCGGTCGCGCGTCACCCGCATAGAACACCTGCGCCTTGGGCCCGGCGTAGTCGGCCAGCAGCATGCCGTCCAGCGCGCATGCGGTGGCGGCGTCGAACTCCTGCGGCTGTGCCGGCGCTTGCGGCTTGCCGCCGCAGCCGGCGAGCAGGACGGCGCCGCCGGCAAGGGTCAGCAACAGGTGGCGGCGATGCCATGAGAACGGGGTACACAGCGGGGTACACATCAGCGGAAACTCCTGGCGGCAAGACCCAGCGGCACGGCGATCCACGCCAGCAGCGCCGCGCCGGTCGGCCACGGGCTGGCCAGCGCGGGCGGCACGATGCTGGCAACGCCCCCGGCGCTGCGCAGCTGGTCCAATGAAAAGGCATTGACGATGCGAAACAGGTCGGCGGGGTTGAGCAACAGCAGCCACGCGATCCAGTCGGTGGCGGCATGCTGTGCGCCCGCGCCGCTGCCGGCGACCAGCATGCCGAGCAGCAGCAGGTCGAACACCAGCACGAAGAAGAACCACAGCCCGATCGCCAGCCCCGACGCCTGCGCGCGGTCGCGGCTCAGCACCGACAGCCACAGCGCCAGGCTCAGGAACGCCAGCCCGAGCAGCACCGCGCTGGCGACGAAGCCGAGGTAGTGATACAGGCCCGCCCAGCCGAACTGGCGCGCCAGCAGCAGCGCCATCAGCGCAAAGCCCCCGGCCGTGGCCAGCACCAGCGCGGCGGCGAGGCCGAGGTACTTGCCCAGCAGCAGCTCGCCGCGCGTCAGCGGCAGCGACAGCAGCAGGTCCAGCGAGCCGCGCTCGCGCTCGCCCACCACGGCGTCGAAGCCGAGCAGCAGCGCGATCATCGGTACCAGGTAGATCACCAGGCTGGCCAGGCTTGTGATGACGAACTCCAGCGAGCGCGGGCCCAGCACGCCCTGCTCGGCGCCGCCGAAGTAGCCGATCGCCAGCGACAGCGCCGTGAACACCGCCGCCACCGCCAGCACCCAGCGGTTGCGCATGCGCTCGCGGAATTCCCTGCCGGCCAGCGCGGCCACCTGCCGCGCGTCGAGCCAATCGCCCATGCTCATGCCCTCATCCCGAGAAACAGATCCTCGAGCGACGGCTCGTGGATCTGCAGGTCCAGCAGCCGGCCGGCGAGCGGCTGCAGCGCGGCCAGCACCGCCATCTTGGCGGCGGGCGCGCAGCGCACCGTCAGCGCGCCGGGCGGCGCATCGTCGATCTCCAGCGCGGGCAGCGCGCGCAGCCGGCGCAGCGCCTCGTCGCGCGCGCCCGCCTCGACCCGCAGCACCAGCGTCAGCGGCAGGCCGGCCCGGGCGCGCAGCGCCTCGAGGCTGCCCGCGGCCTGCAGCCGGCCCGCCGACAGGATCGCAAAGCGGTCGATGCGCTGCTGCAGTTCGGCCAGGATGTGCGAGGTGATGACGATGGTCACCCCGATCGCGCGCAGCGCGTTCAGCATGGCGTAGAAGTCGCGGATCGCGGCGGGGTCCAGGCCATTGGTCGGCTCGTCGAGGAACAGCACGCGCGGCGCGCCCAGCAGCGCCTGCGCAAAGCCCAGCCGCTGGCGCATGCCTTTCGAGTACTCGCGCACCGGACGCGCGGCGGCAGAGGACAGGCCCACCTGGTCGAGCATCGGCGCGCAGGCTTCTGCCTTCACGCCCTTCAGCCGCGCGAAGAAGCGCAGCGTCTCCAGGCCGCTCAGGTTGTCATGGAGCACCAGATGTTCGGGCAGGTAGCCGATGCCGCGGCGTGCCGCGCGAAACGCGCGGCTGCCCACATTGGCACCAGCCACGCGCAAGGTGCCATGTGTCGGCGGCAACAGGCCCAGCATCATCCGGAACAGCGTGCTCTTGCCCGCCCCGTTATGGCCGATCAGCCCGAGCAGCTCGCCCTGCCCCACGCCAAGGCTGACATCGTCGACGGCGCGCAGCGCGCCGAAGTGCTTGCTGACGTTGGACAGCACGATGGCATCCATGGCCGGATCAGCGGCTGGCGTCGGCCGGCTCATGCCAATGCCTCCAGTTGGCGCGCGCCGGACGCATGCGCGGATATTCGTCGACCACCCCCGGCGCCCGGATCACCGGAAACTGGCGCCCGGCCACCCGCAGCGCCTGCAGCGCCGGGCTGCCCAGCAGCAGCGCCACGCCCGGATAGCGCCAGCTGAGCCGGTCGACCAGGTCATTGGCCCGGTACGGGATATCGCCCACGCCATCGGCATCGCGGTCCCAGCCGAGGTAGTTGCCCCAGTAGTTGCCCTGCTGCCTTTCGGCCGGATTGCGTCCGCCCCAGGCCTCGTCGCGCGCGCCGACATAGCGCACCGGCTCGCGGTTGCCGATGAAGTCGTTGCCCTGCACCACGTTGCGGGTCGAGCCGGCCGACAGGTGCACGCCGATGGCGTTGCCGAGCACCAGGTTGCCGCGCAGCTGCGCATATTCGACATCGTAGATAAAGAAGCCGCGCTGGTTGTGCGCGACCACGTTGCCTTCGATCACTGAATCCTGCAGTGTGCGCAGCATGATGCCGTGGTCGGCATTGGCCCAGGTGCGGTTGTTGCGCACCACCTGGTCGCGCACTTCCATCAGCGCCAGTCCGCCGCGGTTGCGGTAGCTGTCGTTGTTCTCCCACAGGTTGTGGTACGAGTTCATGTAATGGGTGCCGTAGCGGCTATGGTGCAGCCGGTTGCCGCGAAACACGGCATGGTGCGACACGTCGACGTAGAGCGCGTCGCGCACGAAGCTGATGTGGTTGTTCAGGATGCGGGCGCCGCGCGTGTTGTAGAGCTGCACGCCGTTGCCGCGCTGCGCCGAGTTGTAGTCGCGCTTGCCGGTGATGGTGTTGGCCTCGACGCGGACCTCGTCGGCCTTTTCGATCCACAGGCCGAACAGGTTGTAGGTCAGCTCGCAGTGCCGCACCACGGCGCGGTGCGCGCCGGGCGCGATGTAGATGCCGGCGTTCTGGTCCTTCAGGCTGTCGCCGGAGTCGCGCACGATCAGTCCTTCGACCGTCACGTCGGGCGCGGCGATACGCAGCGTATCGCCGCGCAGCGCGCCGCCGAGCGTGGGCCGCGCGATGCCGCGCAGCACCAGCGGCTTGCCGACGGTAAAGTTGCCGGTGTAGTGGCCGCGCGCGATCTCGATGGTGTCGCCGGCAGCCGCGGCATCGATCGCCGCCTGCAGCGACTGGCCGGGCTGCACGCGCCAGGTCGCCGCCGGCGCACCGGTCATGCCGGCGACCAGCCATAGCAACGGGATACCGGACAGCAGCTTCATGCCGACAGCATCCCCATCGCCTTCAGCGCCAGGAACAGCACGGCACCGACCACCAGGTTCTTGAAGCCGACATAGCTGAGCATGTCCATCACGGTGGCGCGACGATGGCGGCCGCGCCACCATGGCCCATCCTTGACATAGCGCTTTGCCGACAGGCGGATCAGCACCTCGTAGAGGCTCCAGCCCAGCCACCAGCCGATCACCGCGCCGGCGCGCAGTTGTCCGCTGGCCGCCAGCGCCCACGCCACGGTTGCCGCCAGCGCGACCGCCGCGCCCGCCAGCTGCAACGCCGCGGCAAAGCGCCAGCCCCGCCCGCTCCAGGGCCACAGGTGGTCCCACAACTCGGCGAAGCAGCGCGCGGCGCCCGTCGCGGCGGCGTAGGGCGGCGTCACGGGGTCGGTCGGCATGCGCGGATCGGGGCCCGTCGGTTGTGCCGCAGCGGCCGTCACCGGCACCAGTGGAATGAAGTACCCGTTGCGAGCCACCGGCGTCAGCGGCAGCCCCTCGCGCTCGCGCCGCTTGCGCTCGCGTGCCAGCGGCGGGCAGCCGTGGGTATCGGTGTAGAGCACCATGCAGTCGAGGCAGTGCAGGCACTCGCGCTGGTCGATGCGGCCATCGGCATCGATCGCCTGCGCGCCGCAACCCGCCGCGCATGCCTTGCAGCGATTGCAGTCGGGCTTGCGCCGCAGCCCGAACCAACGGAACGTGCTTGGCATGGCCAGCGCCGCACCGAGCGGACACAGGTACTTGCAGTAAGGCCGCTCGATGAACAGCGACAGCCCCAGCAGCGCGCACGCGAACAGCCCGTACGGCCACGCGCGGTTCGCGATGCCGACCAGGAAAGTGGTCTTGAACGGTTCGATCTCCGCCAGCTTCTCGGCCAGCGCCATCGAGAACACCGAGACCGCCAGCAGCCCGAAGAACACGCCGTACTTGACCCACTTGAGCCGGTCGTGCCAGCGCCGCGGCAACTGCCGCTGCCAGCGCTTCAGCCCGACGAAGCCGCCGAGCTTGTAGATCGCCTCGGACAGCGAGCCGAACGGGCACAGCCAGCCGCAGAACAGCCCGCGCCCGAACAGCAGCACCGTGACGATGATGAAGATCCAGAAGCAGAAGATAAACGGATCGCTCAGGAACAAGGCCCAGTCCCAGCGCAGCAGCAGCGCATGGAACCACGTCAGCACCTGCGTGATTGACGGCTGCGCCATCGCGCCAAACCCCACCAGCCCGATGCTGATGGCCCATGCCGTGTACTTGAACGCATTCACCGGCCACTTGTTCTTGTGGGTGGCACGCCGTGTCAGGCGCTCGCGCAGCGCGTAGACCAGCGTGACCGCGCCCAGCAGCGCCACGAACAGCGCGATGGTGCCGGCCTGCCGGCGCCAGACCTTGCGCCACGGCGCTTCGGGCACGTCGATATGGGGGCGGCCACCCTGCAGCAGCGCCGCCGGCAGCCAGTACGGCGCGTCGAAGCTGGCAAAGCTGCGCGTGCCGGTGGCGCGGTCGACCCGGTTGCCGAGGAACGACAGCTTCCACGGATACGCCGCGGAAAAGGCCGGCGAGCGGACCACGAAGATCGCCGACTCGGTCGGCACCGGCGCGCCCGGCGCGGCCACGCCATAGAGGTTCAGGTAATCGAGGTCGCGGAAGGTGAAGGCGTCGGTGTCCTGGCGCACCTGCACCCGGTCATAGATGCCGCCACGCACGAAGCCCGAACCCTTGAACGACTCGGTGCCCGCGGTGCGGATCACGAAGATGGCGTGCTCGCCCGGCCGCAGCTGCGCGCGCAGGCCCTGCCAGCCGGCATCGCCCAGCACGCTGCGCCCGATATCGGGATGGTTGAGATCGCCGAACCACAACTCGATAAATGGCCCGCCGCCGCCCCGCAGGCCGCCGCTTAAGCCGGCCTGCGCCGGCTGCACCAGCAGGCGCTGCACCGCCCCCATCGCTACCAGCTGCGGCCAGCTGTAGTGCATGCCGCTTTCAACGTAGCGAGCCGGCGCGCGTTGGGTTGGCGCCAGGATGCCGACCTGCCGCGCTACCGCCGCACCCGCCGTGGTCAGCACCTGGTTCTGCGCGATCACCGTCACCGTGGCGCCCGAAATCGCATCGACGCCGACCACGCCTTCGTCGGGGCGCGACTGCCCCACTTCGATCTTGTCGGTGACCGACTTGCCGACGTACTGCCGGTTGAAATCCAGCAGCGCGGCTTCCGGAATGCCCAGCAACAGGATCGGCTCCGAATGCTTCAGCACCCTGATGCCGGCATAGCGGCCCTGCGTATCCATGCCGATCAGCGTCACCACCGGCTTGCCCGAGTACGCCGGGGTATCGGTGATATCGGTGGACAGCATGACGTAGCCGAGCAGCTCACGCTTGCCGCCGGGGCCGGTGCGATAGCCCTCGACATAGGGCGGCTGGCCCATGCGCGACGAAAAATGCGTGGCGCCGGGCAGCACCTGCGCGCACGGCACCAGCGCGCACAGGTCGGGGGCGGTGGCGAGTTGCGGCGGCAGCTCGGCCTCGTAGGCGCCCGCATGCGCCGGCGCGGCCAGGCCAAGCGAGAGCAGCCACGCGGCGAGGACCGCGACGAGTCCTTTGAAGATAGCCAGCATCATGGAAAGGCAGCAGCCGTAGTGCTGCGCGAGGCCGATGCGCCGCGCGCAACGCTACGCCAAGCCGGCTCAGGCCTCGACGATCATGCGGCTGCGCATCTCGAGATGCAGCGCGTGACAGAAGTGGGTGCAATAGCACCAGAACACGCCGGGCTTGTCGGCAACGAAGGTCACCGACGCCGTCTCCTGCGGATTGACGATGAAGTTGATGTTGTACTTCGGGATCGCAAAGCCGTGCGTCAGGTCCTCGATCTTGTCCAGGTTGGTCAGGATCAGCGTGACCTCGTCGCCTCGTTTCAGCTTGATCTCGCGCAGGCTGAACACCGGCGCCTGCGAGGTGAGCTTCACCGTCACCTTGCGGCCGTTGCGAAACACGCCTGATTCCTGCGCGTCCTTGATCGCCAGCGGGAAATCGTCGAGCGCGTAGACCTGCTTGGGCCGCAGCAGCTCGCGCCGGAAGATGATGAAGTCGTGCGGTTCGCTGTGCACGGGATGGTCCGCCAGCAGCACCATCTTGTCGCCGGAGATGTCGATCAGCTGCTCGTTCTCGGCGTGCAGCGGACCCACCGGCAGGAAGCGGTCCTTCGAGAACTTGCAGCCCACCGCCAGGAACTTGCCGTCGGCGGCCACGGTTTCGGATTGCGAGGCATTGAGGTGGCCGGGCTGGTATTGCACGTCGATCCGGTCCACCACGTACCTGGCGCTCTTGTCGCCACGGTGGAAGCGGATCGCCGCGTCGATGTTCCACTTGACCACCTGGCTGTCCAGGAACAGCGTGGTGTAGGCATTGCCGCGGCCGTCGAAGGCGGTATGCAGCGGCCCCAGGCCCAGCTCGACTTCAGCGACGATGGCGTCGTCCAGCCTGGCCAGCTTGCCGTCGAACCAGTCGAGCACCCTGGCCAGTTCGATCACCGTGCCGGTGGGGGACAGCTTGCCGGCGCAGATGAAGTACTTCTGGTCGGGGCTGGCGTTGACACCGTGCGGGTTCTTGGGCACCGACACATAGGCGGTCAGCGCGGTGGCCGGGTCCTGGTTGGCGGCATGCGTGCCGTCGACCACCGGCACCTTCGAGTCGCCGATAGTCTTGAACTTGCCGGCCTTGACCGCCGCCTCGATGCGGGCGATGTTGAAGAACAGGCAGGCATCGCGCTCGGCCGACATCATGTCCTCGAAGCGCACACCCATTTCCACGTTGTACTGGTTGGTCGCGGCCAGCTTGCCGTCGTACGAGGTCGCCACCAGGTCGCAGTTGCCGTCGATCAGCACCTGCCAGCGCACCGCCATCGACTCGGCGTCGACGCAGGTGAACAGCGAGCGGTACTTGCTGCCGTCCTCGGTCGGCGTATTGGGCAGCGGCACGCCGAACTCGGCGCCGCAGAACACGCGCGTGGTGTAGTTGATGCTGGCGTCGACGGGATCGCGCTTGTCCGGGAAGATGCCGTGGAAGCCCTGCACATTGGGCAGCTCGGTGATCTTGTCGCAGATGAAGTAGTCGAGCCGGACGCGCGCCAGCCGGGCATTGATCTTGTCGTTGATCCACGCATAGCGGCCGTCGTAGTTGCCGTCCTTGTACGAGGCGTGCACGTGGTGGGTATCGCCGACGGTGTATTGCAGGCTGCCATCGGGGCGGGTGCCCATCACGCGCTTCGATTCATTGGTGATGCCCCACCCCGTCAGCGCGTCCGGCACGAAGCACGGAATCCGCTGCAGCTCGCGCCCGGAGGGCAGGCCCAGCACGCGCATGTCGCCGGCATGGCCGCCGCTCCACAGGCCGTAATAGGTATCCAGCTCGCCTGGCTTCAGGTGCACCGCGCCGGCGGCGGTGCTGCCCGCCGGGGTGGCATGGGCACCGGCGCCGCTGGCCGGCGTGGCTGCCACCGGCGCGCCGCCGTTGTCGGTGCAGGCGGCCACGCCGGCAACGCCGGCGAGCGCCGCGGTATGGATAAAGCGCCGCCGTCCGGGCGCGGCCGGTGCATCGTGGGGTGGCAGGGGATGCTGCGTATGCCTGGTCATCTTCGTTCCTCGAACCGTCATGGCAAAGGCGGAGTCAGCTCCGCCGGCTTTCTGCTTGAGTTGTCTTGTGGTGGCTTGCTGCCGCCGGCTACAGATGGTCGAAGCAGATGGAGCGATCGAGGTTGATGATCGTCATGGTTCTCTTGAATATTCATTATCGATGCATGTTTTTAGCCAGCGCCGCGGACAGAATGGCGGCACGGCAAGGCCCACTGCCGCTTTCGCGATCGACACCATCCTCGTCATGCGCTTCAAGACCCTACTGCCCACGCAGCCTTCCATTCCCCATATCGACCACATCGACCACGTCGACCACAGGCGCCGCGCCATCGTTCGCGGCGCCGCGAGCGTGCCGCTGCTCGCCACCGGGATGTTCGTGCGGCCCGCGCTGGCCGATCCCACGGTCACGCATGCATCGCGCCGCTTGCTGGGCACACGCGTGGACATGGTCGTGCAAGGCGACCGCCACGGCGTAGCGCAGGCGGCCATCGCCGTGGCCTTTGCAGAGATGATGCGGCTGGAGCAGTTGATGAGCCGCTACCGGCCCGACAGCCAGGTCAGCGCCCTGCACCGCGCGGCGGGCCGCCATCCGGTGCGCGTGGCGCCGGAACTGATGACGGTGCTGCAGGCCGCCGCGGCGGTTTCGGCACGATCCCGCGGCGCCTTCGATATCACCGTCGGAGCGTTCGCCGGCTGGCGCTTCGGCGCGGATGGCAACCGCTTGCCCGACGCCGCCGAACTGGCGCGCGAGCGAGCGCTGGTGGACTACCGGCAGGTCATGCTCGACGCCCGCCGCGGCGAGGCCATGCTGGCCCGCGCTGGCATGCGCCTGGACCTGGGCGGCATTGCCAAGCTGCCGATCCTGGACGCGGGCATGCAGGTGCTGCGCCGCCATGGCCTGGCCAATGCGATGGTCAACGGTGGCGGCGATGTGCTGGCCATGGGGAAGTTGCAGGGACGCGACTGGCGCATCGGCGTGCGCGACCCGCTCGCGCCGGCACGGCTGCTAGGCGTGCTGCAGGTGTCCGATGCCGTGGTGGCGTCCTCCGGCGACTACGAGCGCTGCTTTGTCGCCGGTGGCCGGCGCTATCACCATGTGCTCGATCCCGCCACCGGCCTGCCGTCTGCCGGGCCGCGCGGGGTGACGCTGGTGGCGCCGACCGTGGCGGCGGTCAACGGGCTGGGCGCCGCGCTGATGGTGGCCGGCCAGTCCGCCTGGGACCGGCTGGCCGGCGGGCTCGCCGGCGTCGATGGGCTGGCGGTGGGCGACCGTGGCCGCTGGATCTCGCCAGGCATGGCCCAGCGGCTGCGGCGGGCCTGAACGCGGGCCGCGGACGAAAAAAAGCCGCTTCCAGTGAAGCGGCTTGCTTGCGTGCAGGCGGCCAGTGCCGCCGGCCGTCGCCGTTATTTCTTCAGCACCAGGTCGCCCGGCAGCGACTCGATATAGGCGGCCATGTCCTTCAGCTCCTTGCGCGTGAACGGGCGCGGCTTGCCGTCCTTGTCGGTGACCGCCGGGTTGGCGTTGACCTGACCCGCCATGATCGCGTTGGAACGGCCCACCAGCGCATTGCCCGACACCTGGTAGGACATCAGCGCGTGATACAGGTAGTCGGCATGCTGGCCGGCCAGCTTGGGGTAGTCCGGCGAGATCGGCTTGTTCATGCCGGCGCCATGGCAGGCCACGCAGTTGCCTTTTTCGACCAGGGTCTTGCCGTTGGCAAGGTCGGCGGCCGAGGCCGGCATGGCGGCAGCACCCAGCACGAGTGCGCCGAGCGCGAACGAAAGCGTCTTGAGCGTCTTCATGTGGGGTCTCTTACTTGAGGGAATTG
This sequence comes from Cupriavidus alkaliphilus, assembly GCF_900094595.1. Lineage (GTDB taxonomy): Bacteria > Pseudomonadota > Gammaproteobacteria > Burkholderiales > Burkholderiaceae > Cupriavidus > Cupriavidus alkaliphilus. The sequence goes on from NZ_FMAD01000007.1 coordinate 262,664, forward strand.
TTCTGCGTGCCGGCGGTCTGCTGCGAGTAGTACGCCGCCACGTTGGCGATGTCCTGCTCGGTCAGCGTCGCGGCGATGCTGCGCATGGTGGGGTGCTTGCGCTCGCCCTTCTGGTAGGCCTTCAGCGCATTCTCAATGTACTTGGCGCTCTGGCCGCCCAGCAGCGGCACTTCATAGATCTCGGGGAAGGACGCACGGTAGCCCGGAATGCCGTGGCACCCGATGCACATTGCAACCTTGTCCTTGGCAGCGTCTCCATTGCCCTTGACTTCCTGTGCCTGCACGGCCGTTGCAGCCGCGCCCAGCACCACCATCGTGAGGAGCTTTTTCATTGTCTTTGCGGATTGGAAGTTACACCGTGTGACCTGCCCTGCCGGGCGGAGACGGTTTCAGAATGCTTCTGCGGAGCAACCAGGGCAGCCAGTCGGATGGCCGGGGTGCAACCCGCCAGAGATGTCGCATCCGGTCGGTTTGCCGGGGTGTGGAACACCATTCTGGAACCACCTCGCGCAATCGCCGCGACCCGGAAGGGCCGCTGGGACTTCTGAACGCGGACTGCCGGATACTGGAGAACTGGACGTGGGGGCGCGTCAAACCGCCGCATTGTACCGCAGCCGGCACCTGCCAGTCCAGCCAGCCGCCAGTGCCGGCGGAACCCTGTCGGCGCGCCCCAACACGAACCGCAAAGGTCTTTTATACTGGCCCATCCCGGGAATCCGCACGACCGTTCGCGGACGCTCCGCCAGCGGCACGCGGGCGCCCGCCACGGACCCAGTTTTCCATAACGAAAGCGCGCATCACAGCGCGAAGAGACCGCGCCCAGCACGCCAACCCGGCCCTCGCCCGAGCGGCCGCCACCTCAGGTTGCCTCATGTCAAACACCGCCAACGCCCACGCCTCCTCCCAGCCGGTCCGCTTCGAAGGCAGCGACCAGTACGTTGCCACCGACGACCTCAAGCTGGCCGTCAATGCCGCGCGCACGCTGCAGCGCCCGCTGCTGATCAAGGGCGAGCCCGGCACCGGCAAGACCATGCTGGCCGAGGAAGTTGCCGCCGCGCTGGGCATGCCGCTGCTGCAATGGCATATCAAGTCGACCACCAAGGCGCAGCAAGGCCTGTACGAGTACGACGCCGTGTCGCGCCTGCGCGATTCGCAACTGGGCGACGACCGCGTCCACGACATCCGCAACTACATCGTCAAGGGCGTGCTGTGGCAGGCCTTCGAGGCCGACGAGCAGGTGGTGCTGCTGATCGACGAGATCGACAAGGCCGACATCGAATTCCCCAATGACCTGCTGCGCGAGCTCGATCGCATGGAGTTCTATGTCTACGAGACCCGCGAACTGGTCAAGGCAAAGCACCGTCCGCTGGTGATCATCACCTCGAACAACGAGAAGGAACTGCCCGACGCCTTCCTGCGCCGCTGCTTCTTCCACTACATCAAGTTCCCCGATGCCGAGACGATGCAGCAGATCGTCGACGTGCACTACCCCGGCATCAAGCGCGAGCTGGTTGCCGCAGCGCTGGAATCGTTCTACGAGATGCGCAACCTGCCGGGCCTGAAGAAGAAGCCGTCGACGTCCGAGCTGATCGACTGGCTCAAGCTGCTGATGGCCGAGGACATCCCGCCCGAGGCGCTGAAGAGCCCGGACAAGAAGGCCGCGATCCCGCCGCTGCACGGCGCGCTGCTGAAGAACGAGCAGGACGTGCATCTGTTCGAGCGCCTGGTGTTCATGAACCGCGCCAACCGCTGAGCGCGCGGCCAAGCCCGATGACCGACACGACCGCTTTTGCCAACCCCGTGACCCTGCCGGGCCGGCATGCCACGCTGGAACCGCTGCGCCCCGAACACGCCGACGGCCTGCGCTCCGCCTGCGCCGACGGCGAGCTGTGGAAGCTCTGGTACACCAGCGTGCCGGCGCCCGAGCGCATGGAGGCCGAGATCGCGCGGCGCCTGGACCTGCAGCGGCGCGGCACCATGCTGCCGTTCGCGGTGCGCGACGCGGCCGGCGAGCTGGCCGGCATGACCACCTACATGAATATCGACGCGGCCAACCGGCGCGTCGAGATCGGCTCGACCTGGTATGCGCGCCGGGTCCAGCGCACGCCGCTGAACACCGAGTGCAAGCTGATGCTGCTGGGCCATGCCTTCGACCATCTCGACTGCATCGCGGTGGAGTTCCGCACGCACTGGATGAACCAGCAAAGCCGCGCCGCCATCGCCCGCCTGGGCGCCAGGCAGGACGGCGTGCTGCGCAACCACATGCGCATGCCGGACGGCACGCTGCGCGACACCGTGGTGTTCTCGATCATCGCCAGCGAATGGCCGGCGGTGCGGCAACACCTGCAATTCCAGCTCGAGCGCCAGCGCTGACGCGCAGCGCCGACTGAAAGCGAGGCACCATGCTGATCGATTTCTTCTTCTCGCTGCGCCACGCCAAGCTGCCGGTGTCGGTCAAGGAATACCTGACCATGCTGGAAGCGCTCAAGGCGCAGGTCATCACGCCTTCCATCGACGAGTTCTACTACCTGTCGCGCATGACGCTGGTGAAGGACGAGAAGCACTTCGACAAGTTCGACCAGACCTTTGCCGCCTACTTCAAGGGCGTGGAGAGCCTGGTCGACTGGAAGTCCGACATCCCGCTCGACTGGCTGCAGAAGACGCTGGAGCGCGAGCTGTCGGCCGAGGAAAAAGCCAAGATCGAGGCCATGGGCGGCCTCGACAAGCTGATGGAGCGCTTGAAGCAACTGCTCGAGGAACAGAAGGAAAAGCACGAGGGCGGCAACAAGTGGATCGGCACCGGCGGCACCTCGCCGTTCGGCCATGGCGGCTACAACCCCGAAGGCATCCGCATCGGCGGCCCGTCCAAGGGCAACCGCACCGCGATCAAGGTGTGGGAGGCGCGCGCCTACAAGGACTATGACGACCAGGTCGAACTGGGCACGCGCAACATCAAGGTCGCGCTGCGCCGGCTGCGCCGCTTCGCCCGCGAAGGCGCCGACACCGAGCTGGACCTCGACGACACCATCCACTCCACCGCGGCCAACGCCGGCCTGCTCGACATCAAGCTGCGGCCCGAGCGCCACAACAAGGTCAAGGTGCTGATGCTGATGGACGTGGGCGGCTCGATGGACGACCACATCAAGCGCGTCGAGGAACTGTTCTCGGCCACCAAGACAGAATTCAAGCACCTCGAGTACTACTACTTTCACAACTGCCTGTACGACTACGTGTGGAAGAACAACCGCCGCCGCCACGCCGAGAAGCTGGCGACGTGGGACCTGCTGCACAAGTACACGCCCGACTACAAGATCATCTTCGTCGGCGACGCCACCATGAGCCCGTACGAGATCCTGCAACCGGGCGGGTCGGTCGAGTACAACAACGCCGAGGCCGGCGCGGTATGGCTGAACCGGATGACCGAGCAGTTTCCGCACTTCGTCTGGCTCAACCCCGAACCCGAAGGGCTGTGGCAGTACCGGCAGTCGATCACGGTGATCAACCAGCTGATGAAGGGACGGATGTTCCCGGTCACGCTGGCGGGGCTGGAGCAGGCGATGAAGGTGCTGTCGAAGTAAGGGCCTGGCGGCGTGCTCCCTCTCCAGCCTGCGGGAGAGGGTCGGGGTGAGGGCGGGAGCATCCGCGAAGTCGGGCCCCCGATATTGCCCGCCTGCCCTCACCCGGGCCGCGCCAGGTCCGCCCCCTCCATCACCCACGCCCTGAACGTGCGCAGCGCCGGCAGGTGCTGCTTCTGCTCCGGATAGCACAGGTAATAGCCCTTCTTGGCCAGCACCTGCGCCGGATGCGCCACCACCAGCGCGCCGGTGGCCAGCTCTTGTTCGATCAGGCAGCGCGGGATCAGCGCGATGCCCAGTCCCGACAGCGCCGCCTGCGTCAGCAGTGAAAACTGGTCGAAGCGCGCGCCGCTCCAGGCGTCGCGCGTGGGCAGGCCCAGCGTGGCGAACCAGTCGGGCCAGGCCTCCGGCACGGTGGTGTGGTGCAACAGCGGATAGCGCAGCAACGCCGCCGGGGTCGGCGCCACGCCATCGGGCTCGGATGCGAGCAGGCCCGGCCGGCATACCGGCAGGACCTCGCGGCCGGTCATGTAGTCGGCCAGGCTGCCGGGCCAGACGCCATCGCCAAAGCGGATCGCGGCATCGAGGTCGGGTTCGGAGAAATCGTAGCCCTGCGCATGCGGCACGAACTCCAGCGTCACCTCCGGATGCCGCGCGAAGAACTGCGGCAGGCGCGGGATCAGCCACTTGGCGCCCAGCGTCGGCATGCTGGCGATATGCAGCACGCCGCCCCGCCCTTGCCCCGCCATCAATTCCACCGTGGCGGCTTCCAGCTCGTTCAGGCTGGGCGCGATGCGCTCGAGGTAGCGCTCGCCCGCGGGAGTCAGCACCAGCCGCTGGCGCACCCGCTGGAACAGCTCGACGCCGAGGTAGGCCTCGAGGCTGCGCACCTGCTTGCTGACCGCGCCCTGCGTGACATGCAGCTCGCGGGCGGCTACGGTAAAGCTGTTGTGGCGCGCCGCCGCCTCGAAGGCGTGCAACTCGGTCAGCGACGGACATAGGCGTCGCATAAATCACCTCTACTTCACGACCAAATGGAATGAGCTAGGGATTTTATTTCGTTTGCGAGGGTTCTGCTTGCACGAGCAGAATCGTGAAAACGCCTTTGTCTCTTCCTTGATACCTTTCGCCACCAAGATCATGCAACGTCGCCACCTTCTCCGCGTCTTCGCCGCCGCCTCGGCTGCCCTCGCCACCGGCCTGTCGTTCAGTGCCGCCGCGCAGTCCGGCTACCCCACCAAGCCGATCACGCTGGTGGTGCCGTTCCCCGCCGGCGGCACCACCGACATCGTCGCGCGCATCGTCGCCGACAAGCTTGGCCAGCAGCTGGGCCAGGCCGTGGTGGTCGACAACCGCGGCGGCGCCGGCGGCAGCATCGGCACCACTTTCCTGTCCAAGGCCGCGCCGGACGGCTACACGCTCGGCATCGCCACGGCCTCGACCCACGGCATCAACCCGGCGGTGTACCCGCGCCTGTCCTACGATGCCACCAAGGACTTCACCCCCATCACCAACCTGGCCTCGGTGCCGAACGTGATGAGCATCCACCCGTCGGTCAAGGCCACCGACATGAAGGCCTTCATCGCGCTGGCGCAGACGCAGCCGGGCAAGCTGGCCTATGGCTCGGCCGGCAACGGCAGCGTCTCGCACATGATGGGTGAGCTGTTCAAGATGAGCAGCAAGACCGAACTGCTGCACGTGCCGTACAAGGGCGTGGGTCCGGCGCTGAACGACGCCCTGGCCGGCCAGGTGCAGGTGCTGTTCGACAACCTGCCGTCGTCGCTGCCGTTTATCGAGGGCGGCAAGCTGCGCGCGCTCGCCGTGGCGGCGCCCAAGCGCGTGGCCGCGCTGCCCAATGTGCCGACCTTTGCCGAGCTCGGCCTGGGCGAGGTCAACGACGCCGCCTGGTTCGGCCTGATCGCGCCGGCCAACCTGCCGGCCGACCTGCAGAACAAGCTGCATGCCGCCGCGGTCAAGGTGCTGGCGCTGCCTGAGGTCAAGGCCAAGCTGGAGAAGCTCGGCGCCACGCCGGTGGGCGACACCCCGGCGCACTTTGCCGCCCAGATCAAGACCGAAGTGGCCAAGAACAAGCGCGTGGCCGCCGCCGCCAAGATCTCGCTCGACTGAACGCAACGCACACCATGACCGACACCGACCGAACCATCGCGGACAGTCCGTTCTGCCTGTACCAGCCCGAGGGCGAGCCCGCGGCGCTGTTCCTGGACTCGCCGCACAGCGCGACCACGTACCCGACGGACTTCCGCCCCGATCCCGCGCTGCCGCTGCCGCTGCTGCGCCAGGCCGAGGACACCTTCGTCGACGAGCTCTACGCCGGCGCCCCGGCGCGCGGCATCCCGCTGCTGTGCGCGGGCTTTCCGCGCAGCTACCTCGACGCCAACCGCGCGTTAGAAGAAATCGACGAAGCACTGCTCGACGCGCCCTGGCCCGGCGCGAAGCAGGAAACCTCCAAGACCCGGCTGGGCAAGGGCCTGGTCTGGCGCGTGCTGGACACCGGCGAAGCCATCTACGACCGCAGGCTGAGCGTGGCCGAGGTGCAGGCGCGCATCGAGCGCTGCTACCTGCCCTACTACGCGCAGCTGCAGAAGCTGGCCGAGCGCGCCGTCGCCAGCCATGGCAGCGCCTGGCATATCAACTGCCACTCGATGCCCAGCCACGCCGCGCCGTTCGCGACCGAATTCCCCGGCCTGGAGCATCCGGATTTCGTCGTCGGCGACCGCGACGGCACCACCTGTGACAAGCGCTTCACCGACCGGGTCGAGGGCGTGCTCAAGGAGATGGGCTACGAAGTCTGGCGCAACCACCCGTACAAGGGCGTCGAGATCGTGCGCGTGGTCGGACAGCCGCAGGCCGGCCGCCACAGCCTGCAGCTGGAGGTCAACCGCAAGCTCTACATGGACGAGACCGGCCTCACGCATACCGCCGGCTTTGCCAAGCTGCGGCACGACCTGAACGGCCTGCTCGACGAACTGCTGCGCTTTACGCGCGCGATGCCGTCGCGCGTGGCCTGAAACCCCTGCGCTCCCCGGTCCGGCCGCGCCGCCGGGGTGCGCTTCGGAAAATGCGAGCCCGCGCCGGGATCACTTCGCGCGGGCGGTAGCGTGTCGGCCAGGCTTTAGAAGAATGGGTAACAAGATTTAGGAACTTTGGCAGATGGGTTTCCTCTATCATGGCAATCCTTTGCGAACCCATCCTGGCTGCCGGGCCCCTGGCGCCGGCAGGCAATCCCGGGCAAGCACACACGCTCACAACGCTAACACCGTGATCCGACGAATCTCCGCAATGCTCGGCAGCCGGCTGCGCATGGTGGCCGCCGCCGTAGCCGGTGCGATCGCGCTGGCAGGCTGCGCCAACCTGCCGGACGAGGCCGCGGGCACCGCCGCCAGCCCGGCGCCGGCTCCCGCCACCGCACCCACCCCGGTACCAGCCCGCCCCGCCGCTCTCCCCGCCCCGGCAGCTTCCGCTTCGCCTCCCATCAAGACCATCAACCTGCCCGACCGCGGCCGCGTCAGCCTGTCCGAGTACCGCGCGCGCATGCGCGAACAGCTGATGAAGACCGAGAACGCCAGCAGCGACGTGGCCGACTGCGCCGCGCACGCCAGCTGGGTGGTGCCGCGCTCGGCCACCTACGATGCGCTGAAGATCCCCACCGGCGCGCTCGCCGCGGGGCAAGCCACCACCGAGCCCTGGAGCGGGCGTTTCTCGCCGGGCAAGCAGGCGGTTCCGGTCAGCTCGGTGGTCACCTTCGCCGCCACCGCGCACAAGCGCAAGGGCAGCGACGACTGGCAACCGGTGAAGGTGCGCTGCGGCTATGACGACGGCATGATGCTGGCGTACGAACTGCTCGACAGCAGCGGCGCCACCATCAGCGAGCCCGCCGCCGCGCCGGCGGTACCCACCGCCACGCGCACGTCGGCCAGCAAGAGCCGCAAGGCGGCCAAGGGCAAGAGCACGGCTTCGAAGTCCGGCAAGGCTTCGGCATCGAAGTCGGTGAAGTCGAGCTCTGCCAAGTCGACGTCGGCCAAGGCAAGCAGCAAGAGCAAGAAGAAGCAGTAGGCGCAATCAGACCACGGGCGCCCGAGTGGGGCGCTTGTGCTCTCCCCTCTCCCATTTATGGGAGAGGGGCGGGGGTGAGGGCGAGCGTTTCGACGAAGTGCTGAGGCCTCGTGCTTGCCACGCGCCTGCCCTCACCCCCTGCCCCTCTCCCGCAAGCGGGAGAGGGGAGCAAACCGATCGCCGGCCTCAGCCCAGATAATCCAGTATCGCCTGCAGCATCGCCGTTCCCAGCAGCGCACTGCGCGCGCCATTCCATCCGACCGCCGGATCCGGCAGGTCGGCGTTGTCCTTGAACGGCATCTCCAGCGTCAGTGCCAGGCAGCCGAAGGTATGGCCGATGTACTTCGACGCCAGCTTGAGCGCGTCGGCGTTGTACTTGCTGGCCGCATAGCCATGCACGTCCTGGAAATCCGGCGAGGCCCGCTTGAAAGCCTCGATAAAGCGCTGCTGCTCGCGCCGGCGCGCTTCGGTGAAGCCGGGCAGCATCTCGCTGCCGGCGACGAAGTTGTACGGCAGGCCCTCGTCGCCATGGATATCGAAGAACATGTCGCAGCCGCTGGCCTCGATCGCGCGGCGCACATGGTAGACCTCGGGGCTGGTATCCGGGCTGGGCGCCATCCACTCGCGGTTCAGGTTGGCGCCCGCGGCGTTGGTGCGCAGGTTGCCGCGCGCCGAGCCGTCCGGGTTCATGTTCGGCACGATATGGAACACCGCGCGCTCGAGCAGCTTGCGCGCGACCGGGTCGCCCGCCCACACGCCGGTGCCGGTCAGCCGCTGCAGCACGCCCTCGACAAACCATTCGGCCATGCTCTCGCCCGGGTGCTGGCGCGCGATCATCCAGATGGTGGACTTGCCGGGACCGGGCTCGCCGATGGTGACGCGGGTCATGTCGCGCCCGTCGACCGTGCTGCCCAGGTGCGACAGCCGCGCCAGCGGCGAGCGCTGGCAGCTTGCCAGCAACGACAGGTGGCGCTCGTCCGGATACGGCTCGAAATACGCGAACCAGATGCTGTCGTGCTCGGGCGTGACCTCCACGGTCATCACCTGGCCGTCGAAGCGCGTCGGCACGCGGAACCAGTTGGCGCGGTCGTACGACGCCACCGCGCGGTAGTCGCGCCAGCCGTCCGGATAGGTGCAATCGCCCGCGTTCAGGAAATGCATGCGGCAGGCCTGCCCGGCCGCGCCCTGCAAACGGAAATGGAACCACTGGCGGAAGTCGGCATGCGAATCGGCACGGATGCGCAGGCGGATATCGTCGGCGCGGTCGAGCGCCTCGACCTCGATGGCGCCGGAATCGAAATGCGAAGAGATATGCAGCATGGCTGGCGGTCTCGTGGCGATGGGTTCAGAACGCGTGGTCAGTCTTCGAGGCGACGGCGGAACACCCAGCGGGTGGCGTCCGAGGCCGCCTTGTCGAAGGCATAGCCGTCTTCGGCGAAGCGCTTGAGCTTCTCCGGCTCGGTCACGCGGTGCGTCAGCGCGTAGCGCGCCATGGTGCCGCGCGCCCGCTTGGCGTGGAACGAAATGATCTTGTAGCGGCCGCCCTTCCAGTCCTCGAACACCGGCGTGACGATGCGCGCCTGCAGCACCCTGGGCCGCACCACCTTGAAATATTCTTCCGAAGCCAGGTTGACCAGCACCGGCGCGCCCTCCGGCCTGAGCTCGGCCATGTCGGCGTTGAGCATCTGCGTGACGTCGTCGCCCCAGAACGCGTACAGGTCCTTGCCGGCGGCATTGTCCAGGCGCGTGCCCATTTCGAGCCGGTACGGCTGCATCCAGTCCAGCGGGCGCAGCACGCCGTACAGGCCGGACAGGATGCGCAGGTGCTTCTGCGCAAAGCCAAGGTCTTCGGGCGACATCGATTTCGCGTCGAGGCCGTCGTAGACATCGCCGTTGAAGGCCAGCACCGCCTGCTTGCTGTTGGCCGCGGTGAACGCTGGCGACCAGTCGGCGTAGCGCGTCACGTTGAGCACGGCGAGCTTGTCGGAGATGTCCATCAGCGCGCCCACGTCCTGCGGCGCCAGCCGGCGCAGGCGCTCGATCAGCGCGGCGGAACGGTCGATGAAGCGCGGCAGCGTGTGGGTCTTGATGCGGGCGGGAGTCTCGTAGTCCAGCGACTTGGCGGGAGACAAAACGATGAGCATGGCAAAATCGCGGCAGTAGCCAAGGACAAACAAGCCCAGATTGTAGCGAATGCGCCTCGACACCACCGCAACCACCCCGCCTGCCGGCACTGCCGGGACCGCCGGCCGCCCCGCCGGCATCACATCCGCGCCGCGCGTGGTGCTGGACTCCAATATCTGGGTGGACCTGCTGGTCTTCCAGGACCCGCACGTCGAGCCGATCCGCGCCGCCCTGGAAGCCGGCACCATCGCCCCGGTGATACGCGCCGACTGCCGCGAGGAACTGCGCCGGGTGCTGGCCTATCCGCAATTTGCGCGCTTTGACGTCGATATCGGCGCCGCGCTGGCCACCGTCGACCGCCTCGCCAGCCTCGAGGCGCCGCCGCCGCAGGCCGACTGCGACGCGCTCCGCCTGCCGCGCTGCAAGGACACCGACGACCAGAAGTTCGTCGAGCTTGCCCACTTTGCCGGCGCCGCCTGCCTGGTGTCGAAGGACAAGGCCGTGCTCAAGCTGCGCAGCCGCCTGCGCCGCAGCAGCGGCGTGGAAGTGATGACGCCGCCGGCATTCGGCGCCTGGCTGGCCGCGCTGGACCCGGCCACCGCCGCGGATCCGCTTTAGAATGGCGGCTCGCGGCGCCGCCCTGCGCTGCCGCACGCCTGACCGCCTACCGTTCCCACTGCATTGACTCGCGCTCTATGTCCGCAGACACCACGCTCGCCCCACTGACGCCGCCGCCGTCGCGCCTGCCCGGCGTCGGCACCACCATCTTTACCGTGATGTCGGCACTCGCCGCCGAAAAGAACGCGGTCAACCTGGGCCAGGGCTTCCCGGACTTCGACTGCGACCCGAGCATCGTCGATGCCGTGGCCGGTGCCATGCGCGCCGGCCATAACCAGTACCCGCCGATGGCGGGCGTGCCGCGCCTGCGCCAGGCCATCGCCGCCAAGGTCGCCAGCCTGTATGGCCACCAGTACAGCTGGGACACCGAGATCACGGTCACCGCGGGCGCCACCCAGGGCATCCTGACCGCGATCCTGTGCGCGGTGCATCCGGGCGACGAGGTGATCGTGCTGGAGCCGTGCTACGACAGCTACCTGCCCGCGATCGAACTGGCCGGCGCCACCGCGGTGCCGGTCGCGCTGGAAGCGCCCGCGTTCCGCGTGCCCTTCGACAAGCTCGCCGCCGCGATCACGCCGCGCACGCGCATGATCCTCGTCAACACGCCGCACAATCCCACCGGCACGATCTGGCGCGCCGGCGACATGGACCAGCTGGCGCAGATCCTGGCCGGCACCGACATCCTGCTGCTGTCGGACGAGGTCTACGAACACATGGTCTACGATGGCCAGCAGCATGAATCGGTGTCGCGCCACCCGGAGCTGGCGCGCCGCAGCTTCGTCATCTCCAGCTTTGGCAAGACCTATCACGTGACCGGCTGGAAGGTCGGCTATGTCGCCGCGCCTGCGGCGCTGATGGCGGAGTTCCGCAAGGTGCACCAGTTCAACGTATTCACGGTGAACACGCCGGTGCAGCATGGCCTGGCCGACTACATGGCCGATCCGGCGCCCTACCTGCAGCTGTCGGCGTTCTACCAGGCCAAGCGCGATTTGTTCCGCGCGGGGCTGGCGGGCTCGCGCTTCAAGCTGCTGCCGTCGGACGGCACGTATTTCCAGTGCGTCGATTATTCCGCGATCTCGGACCTGAGCGAGGCCGACTTCGCCATGTGGCTGACGCGCGAGATCGGCGTGGCCGCGATTCCGGTCTCGGCCTTCTACTCGCAGCCGCGTGAATCGGGCGTGGTGCGGTTCTGCTTTGCGAAAAAGGAAGAGACGCTGGCGCTGGCGCTGGAGCGGCTGGGGAAGCTTTGAAGTGAAATAAAAACGCCCGCGGATCGCGGGCGTTTTTGCAGCGGATGGCGGTGTTTCTCCCCTCTCCCGCAAGCGAGGGTGGGATTACTCCAGTGGCAAGCCGAACCGCTTACTTCCTGCTGCGGCTCATCATCAGCTCGGTATTCGCCTTGCGGTCCGCATTGACCTTCTGCACCGACTCGCGCTGCGACAGCGTCTTCAGGTAGTCCTTGACCGGCAGGTCCGCCAGCATGTCGGTGCCATAGATGATCTTGGTGCACGACGATACCAGCGGCAGGTGCACCGCGGCGGCGCAATCGGCCAGCGTGAAGCGGTCGCCCGCGATGTAGGGCGAGAATTTCGCCAGGCTGGCGAAGGCGGGGATATAGCGGCTCAGCAGCTTGTGCTGGCGTTCCTTGACGCTGTCGCTGACCTTGCCGCCGAAGAAGGCTTCCGCGTACAGCTCGCGCGCGGTCAGCTCCAGGTAGAGTTCCAGGAACACGATGATCTCGCGCACCTTGGCCGCCTGGTACGGGTCGGCCGGCAGCAGCGGCGTCTGCGGATAGGCCGCTTCCACGTATTCGGCGATGGCCTCGGACTCGCACAGCGGGCCGGATTCGGTGATGATGTAGGGCACCTTGCCCGCGGGCGTGGCAGCCGGATCGGTCTCGCCGATCCAGGCCAGCACCTCTTCGAACGGCACGTTCTTTTCCAGCAGCGCCAGCTTCACTTTGTTGTAGTAGTTGCTGGCGGCAAATCCGCAGAGCTTCAGCATGTCGTCTGTCTCCGTTATGGGATGGGTTCCCGCATCGAATCGCGTGGAACGGGGGATTGTGGACCATCCGGCGTCTGCAGTGAACCGGCTGGCCGATCAGCGCACGCCGCCTGCCCTGCCGGTCTGTCGCGGAAGGTGCAAAAAACGTACGATCGTGCTAATTTAACCACAACTTTTGGGACGAATGATGAGCACTTTCACCATCGATACGCTGGGTATCGTCGGCACCGGCGCCATGGGCCGGGGCATCGCGCAGATCGCCGCGCAGGCAGGCCTGACCGTCAACCTGTACGACGCCAACCCGCAGGCGGTGGAAGCCGCGCGCAAGTACCTGCAGGACACGCTGGCCAAGCTCGCCGACAAGGGCAAGCTCAGCGCCGCCGACGCCGAGGCCACGCTGGCCCGCGTCAAGCCCTGCGGCGCGCTGGAAGACCTGGCCGGCTGCGACATGGTGCTGGAAGCCATCGTCGAGAAGCTGGAAGTCAAGCGCGACCTGATCGCAAAGCTGGAAGCGATCCTGCGCGAGGACGCCATCATCGCCTCGAACACCTCGTCGCTGTCGATCACCGCGATCGCCGTGGGCGCGAAGTATCCGGGCCGCATCGCCGGCTACCACTTCTTCAACCCGGTGCCGCTGATGAAGGTGGTCGAGGTCATCGACGGCCTGTCGGGCGATCCCGCCGTGGGCGATGCGCTGATGGCGCTGTCGCGCCGCATGGGCCATACGCCGGTGCGCTGCAAGGACATGCCGGGCTTTATCGTCAACCATGCCGGCCGCGGCATGAATATCGAAGGCCTGAAGGTCGCGCAGGAAGGCGTGGCCGAATTCGCCGACATCGACAACATCATGCGCGAGCAGGCCGGCTTCCGCATGGGCCCGTTCGAACTGATGGACCTGACCGGGCTGGACGTGTCGCACCCGGTGATGGAATCTATCTACAACCAGTTCTACCAGGAGCCGCGCTACCGTCCGTCGCCGATCACCGCGATCCGCGCGGTCGGCGGGCTGATCGGGCGCAAGGCCGGCGCCGGCTTCTATGCCTACGCCGATGGCCAGAAGCAGGTGCCGGCCGCCGCCGCGGTGCCGGCCGCGCGCCCGTCGAGCGTCTGGGTCAGCCACGCCAGCGAGCGCGGCCATGCCATGGTGACCAAGCTGCTGGGTGCGCTCGGCGTGACCCCGGAAGGCGGCAACCAGCCCTCGGCCGATGCACTGATCATCGTCACGCCGCTGGGCCTGGACGCCACCACCAGCGCGCTGCAGCAAGGCCTGGACCCGGCCCGCACCGTCGCCATCGACACGCTGCTGCCGTTCGAGGCCACCAGGCGCCGCACCCTGATGACCACGCCGGCCACCAGCGCCGCCGCGCGCGACGCCGCGCACGGCCTGTTTGCCAGCGACGGCGTGCCGGTCACGGTAATCCGCGATTCGGCCGGCTTTGTCGCCCAGCGCGTGCTCTGCTGCATCATCAACATCGCCAGCGATATCGCGCAGCAGCGCATCGCCACGCCGGCGGACATCGACCTTGCCGTGAACCTCGGCCTTGGCTACCCGAAGGGCCCGCTGGCGCTCGGCGACGCGGTCGGCCCGCAACTGGTGCTGGAGACGCTGCGCAACATGGAAGCGCTGACCGGCGACATGCGCTACCGCCCGAGCCCGTGGCTGTGGCGCCGTGCCGGGCTGGGCCTGTCGCTGCTGGCCGAAGAGCAGTAAGCCGTCCGCCGTCGCGGCCGCCCCCACAGCCCGCCCCCACCGAGCCACGCCCATGCCCGCACAGCTGCTTTCCCGCCGCGTCGATTCGACGCTGGTGCTGACCATCTCGAACCCCGAGGCGCGCAACGCGCTGCACCCGGACATCTACGCGGCCTCGCAGCAGGCGCTGGAACAGGCCGCGGCGGATGACTCGCTGCGCGCGGTCATCATCACCGGCGCCGACGGCATCTTCTGCGCCGGCGGCAACCTGAACCGGCTGCTCGGCAACCGCAGCCAGCCGCCCGAGGTGCAGGCCGCCAGCATCGCGCTGCTGAACGGCTGGATCGAGTCGCTGCACGCCTTTCCCAAGCCGATCATCGCGGCGGTGGAAGGCGCGGCCGCGGGCGCGGGCTTCTCGGTGGTGCTGGCTTGCGACTTCGTGGTGGCAGCGAGCGATGCCAAGTTCGTGATGGCCTACGTCTCGGTGGGCCTGACGCCCGACGGCGGCGGCTCGTACGAGATCGCGCGCGCGCTGCCGCGGCCGCTGGCCAGCGAGCTGATGATGGAAGGCAAGCCGGTCGACGCCGGCCGGCTGGCGCAGTTCGGGCTGGTCAACCGCGTCACCGAGCCGGGCCAGGCCCTGGACGAAGCGCTGCGCCTGGCATCGGGCCTGGCGCGGCAATCGCCGCACGCGGTGGGCCGCATCAAGGCGCTGATCAACCATGCCGCCACCGCCTCGCGCGCCGACCATCTGCTGGCCGAGCGCGACAGCTTCGTGGCCGCGCTGCACCACCCCGACGGCGGCGAAGGCATCAGCGCCTTCCTGGAGAAGCGCAAGCCGCAATACCGCTGATCCGCGCGGGCGGATCAACCCCACGGCCAGCCTGCGCAGACGGGCATGCCGGCACAATGCAAGGAGACCACGCATGGAATTGCCGCCGTCCTCGCGTCGCCGCATCTACCTGATGCGGCATGGTGCGGTTTCCTACTTCGACGACGCCGGGCGCCGCACCGCCCTGCCCGAGCTGGTGCCGCTGAACGAAACCGGCCGCATGCAGGCCAGCGCCGCCGGCCGCGCCTTTGCCGCGGAGCAGGTCCGCTTCGACCGCGTCATCGTCAGCGGCCTGCCGCGCACGGTCGAGACCGCGCAGCGCGTGCTGGCCGAACTGCCGGAGATGGACGGCATCGCCCCCGAAGTCTGGCCGGATCTGCAGGAAATCCGCGGCGGCGACCTGTCCGCGATTGCCAGCGAGGACCTGCGCGACGCCTTTATCGGCGCCTTCGAAGGCGAGGTGCCGGAACACAAGCGCTTTCTCAACGGCGAGACCGTCGGCGCCTTCCTCGACCGGGTGCTGCCCGCGCTGGCGCGCCTGCGCGACGACCCCGACTGGGATACCGTGCTGATGGTGCTGCATGGCGGCACCAACCGCGCCATCCTGTCGCAGGCCATCAGCTGCGGGCGGCGCGTGTTCTTCGGCTCGCTGCTGCAGACCGCCGGCTGCATCAACGTGCTCGACATGGGCGACGGCCCGCTCGACTGGGTGGTGCGCATGACCAACTACTCGCCGCCCACGCCGGTGCACAGCGGCTCGCGCCACACCACCATGGAAGTGCTGCTGCACCAGTATTTGCGCGGACGCCAGCCGCCCGCCTAAGGTTCCCCGCCCCCGCTTTCCTCATCGAACCCGAACAGAAAACCAACGGAGACAGCATGACCAGCAACGTATCGCACTTCGAAGGCACGCGCCCGGTGGCCGACACGCAGCGTTTCGACACCGCCGCGCTGGAAGCCTGGATGCGCCAGCACGTGGAGGGCTTTGCCGGCCCGCTGACCGTGGAGCAGTTCAAGGGCGGCCAGTCCAACCCGACCTTCAAGCTGGCCACGCCGGGACAGACCTACGTGATGCGCGCCAAGCCCGGCCCCAAGAGCAAGCTGCTGCCGTCGGCGCACGCGATCGAGCGCGAGTACCGCGTGATGGCTGCGCTGGCCGGCACCGATGTGCCGGTGGCGCGCATGTATGCGCTGTGCGAGGACGAATCCGTGATCGGGCGCGCCTTCTACATCATGGAATTCGTCGCCGGCCGCGTGCTGTGGGACCAGTCGCTGCCCGGCATGGGCGCGGCCGAGCGCAGCGCCATCTACGACGAGATGAACCGCGTCATCGCCGCGCTGCACTCGGTCGACTACAACGCCATCGGCCTGGGCGACTACGGCAAGCCCGGCAATTACTTCCAGCGCCAGATCGAGCGCTGGACCAAGCAGTACAAGCTGTCCGAGACCGAATCGATCCCGGCCATGGATGCGCTGATGGACTGGCTGCCGCAGCATATCCCGCAGCAGGATGCCGACCTGACCTCGATCGTGCATGGCGACTACCGGCTCGACAACCTGATGTTCCATCCGACCGAGCCGCGCGTGCTGGCGGTGCTGGACTGGGAGCTGTCGACGCTGGGCCATCCGATGGCCGACTTCAGCTACCACTGCATGAGCTGGCATATCGCCCCGGGCCAGTTCCGCGGCATCGCCGGCCTCGACTTCGCCGCGCTCGGCATCCCCGATGAAGCCAGCTACCGCCGCCTGTACGAGCAGCGCACCGGCCGCGCCATCACCGGCGACTGGAACTTCTACCTGGCCTTCAGCATGTTCCGCATCGCCGGCATCCTGCAGGGCATCATGAAGCGCGTGGTCGACGGCACCGCCTCGTCGGCGCAGGCCACCGACGCGGGCAAGCGCGCGCGGCCGATGGCCGAGATGGGGTGGGAGTATGCGAAGAAGGCGAAGGGCTGAGGGCTGAGCCGCACCATCGCGACGCCCCTGCAAGCCTGAAGGCTTGCAGGGGCGTTTTCTTTTCGGCGCGGCAAAGCCCGGCATAATCGCCAGAATCCACAGAAACAATGAAATCGCAGGATGTTCTGGCTTTACTACTTGCTCCCTGCCGCCATCGCAGCGTCGATGGTGTGGTCAGACTATGGCGCCCTCGCCGGCCTGGCCACCCTGATCGTGGTGCCGGCCCTGCAGTCAGCCCTGCTGTTCTGGGTTTCGGATCGCGTCACTGGCATGCTCGCTACTGCCCCCGCTGAAGAAACACCCCGCCAACAACCTGATGTGCCACTCCAGCTCGGAGAGCGGGCGCGCTTCAAGCGGCTGCTGCTGACGGACGAGGCGGAAGGCCGGCGCGAAGCCACCCGCCGCTTCTATGAAGACCTGATGGCGACGATCGACAAATATCTTGAAGTCGAGACCGGCAGCGATGGTTCCGATGCCGCAATGGTTTCCGGCATGGAATTGGCGGACCAGCATGATGCGACGACGCATGCGGACGATGCGCTCGTGGTGTTCCGCTCGCGGGACCTTGCCTGGTCCGGATTCCGGTTCGGCAACGAAAGTTTCCGCTTCCGCTACTGGGTGATCTGCGCAGTGCATTTCACCGACGTCCTTCCGGCCAAGGGCAGTGGCTACTACGAGGTGCAGCTCGAGTTCAAGGTTGCCGCCAGGGACCGGCCGCCGGGTACGAACGCGGAATTCTATCGGTCGAGCCGATTCGAACTGTTGCTCAGCCGTTCAGACTCCCGCTCCCAGGCCATCGCTGCCGCGCTGACAGAGATTGCCCGAGTTCTCGGCGCGCGGTACGAATACCAGAGCTATATGGACGCATAGCCCGGGAATGGCTCGATCCGGACGGTGACGACCGGACCGACGCCATCCCAGGCTTTCGTCCTGGTGACCTCGCGCGCCAGCGCGCTCAATCCCCCAGCGCCACCCCCTCGCGGCGCGGATCCGCGCCACCAGCCCACACCGTCTTCCCGTCCGGTCCCTGGCGGCGCACGATGGCCTGCGTGCCGCTGGTCATCTCGATCGCCGTCACCTGATGGCCGCGCGCCTGCAGGGCCTGCACCAAACCCGGCGACACCAGGCCCTGTTCCACTTCGGTCGGGCCGTTGCGGCTGCCAAAGTTGCCCATGCCGATCGCCGCCTGCGGATCCAGGTTCCAGTCGAGCATGCCGACCAGCGCCTTGGATACGTACTCAATGATCTGCGAGCCGCCCGGCGAACCGAGCGTTGCCACCAGCTGGCCGCTCTGGCGGTCGAACACCAGCGTCGGCGCCATCGATGAGCGCGGGCGCTTGCCCGGCTGCACGCGGTTGGCCACCGGCTTGCCGTTTTCGCTGGGCACGAAGGAGAAGTCGGTGAGCTGGTTGTTGAGCATGAAGCCGCGCACCATCAGATGCGAGCCGAAGTACGACTCGATCGTGGTGGTCATCGAGATGGCGCCGCCGCGGTCGTCGACCGCGACGATCTGCGAGGTCGAAATGCGCGGTGGCGACCGGTCCGGCGCGTACGCCATCGTGGCCCCCGGCGGCGTGCCCGGCTGGGCCTTGCCCATGCTCTGCTCGCCGATCAGTTCGGCGCGCGCCGCAAGGTAGGACGGGTTGACCATGCCGCTGACGTCGACCGGCACGAAGTCCGCATCGGCGACGTACAGGCCGCGGTCGGCATACGCCAGGCGGTCGGCCTCGGCAATCGCATGGACGGCGTCGGGGTGGGCTTCCAGCTGCGCCGGCGTGTTCACCGCCTGCGGCTTGAGCGCCGCGAGCGCGTATTTGGGATTCTTGGTTTCCAGCGCCTGCAGCGTGCCGAGGATCTGCGCGATGGCGATGCCGCCCGACGACGGCGGCGGCATGCCGCAAACCTTATAGCGCTTGTAGTCGGTGCACACCGGCACCCGCTGCCTGGCGCGGTAGCTGCCCAGGTCGGCCAGCGACAGCGAGCCGGCGTTGCTGCCGCTGTTGACCTTGGCCACGATGTCGCGCGCGATCGGGCCGCCGTAGAGCACGCCCGCGCCGCGCCGGGCAATGTCGCGCAGCGTCTGCGCCAGCTTCGGGTTCTTCAGCACCGTGCCGGCCGGCTTGGGCTTGCCCTGGGCATCGAGGAAGTAGGCGGCCATCTCCGGCGAACCGGCCAGGAACTTGTCGGCCGCGACCTGCGTGTAGAGCCGCTGCGAGATCGGGAAGCCCTTCTCCGCCAGGTCGATGGCGGGCTGGAACAGCCTGGCCCAGGGCAGGCGGCCGTGCTTGCGGTGGACCATCTCCAGCGCGCGCATCACGCCCGGGGTGCCGACCGAGCGTCCGCCGATCTGGGCCTCGCTGAAAGACATCGGCTTGCCGTCCGGGCGCATGAACAGGTTTTCGGCGGCAGCGGCGGGCGCGGTCTCGCGGCCGTCGAAGGCCTGCACGTTCTTGCCGTCCCAGTACATGATGAAGGCGCCGCCGCCGATGCCGGTGGCCTGCGGCTCGACCAGCGTCAGCACCGCCTGCATGGCGATGGCGGCATCGATGGCCGAGCCGCCCTGGCGCAGCATGGCGCGGCCGGCCTCGGTGGCGAGCGGATTGGCCGCGGCTGCCATATGGCGCTGCGCGTAGACCGTAGCCATGCCGGGGCGGTAACCCGACGCCACCTCCGGCGCCGGCGGCATCGCCGCGGGCGGAGTCGCTGCCGCCGGCGCGGCGGGAGCGGCCGGGGTGGCCGTGCTTCCGCCCGGGGTACCACAGGCACCGAGCAGCGCCGACAGGGCCAGCGCCAGCGCGCCGCGCCATGCCATCGAAGTGAGGTCAGGGTGAGCCATGCGAGATCTCCGGCAGAAGGATCCAACGATTGTAGTGGCGATCGGGGCATCCCGCGAGAACGGAAGTCTGGCGTGCGCCACATCCGTATCGGGACAACCGGCGGCAAAAAATATTTCGCCGGCCTCAACCCCGCCCGCCCGTGCGGCCCGTTACATCGACAGGCGGTCACGCCGGCGCCCTGCCCGCGGCCTTCCAGGAGAACAACATGCAACCACGCGCACCGGTCTTCTTTTCCAGCCTTGCCGCAGCCCTGGCGCTGGCGCTGGCGCTGGCCGCATGTGGCGGCCCTTCGCGGCCGCTGCCGGAGCAGGCCTCCCAGCCGGTGTCCCCGCCGGCGTCCCCGGCAATGGCCCCGGCTCCGCTCCCGGACCATGCCGCCAGGGCAGCGCAGTCCAAACCCGTCGCGGAAATGCACAGCATCGAACCGCACGCCACGCTGGCAATGCCGCACCCTTACCCGTTGCCGGCACCCGCGCCCGAGGAGCGCGAGCGCTACGGCGCCATCGACGAGAACGGGGTCCGGCTGGTGGCACAGGCCCCCGTGTCCACCTTCAGCATCGATGTCGATACCGGCAGCTACAGCAACGTGCGGCGCCTGCTCAATGCCGGCCGCGTGCCGCCGGCCGATGCGGTGCGCGTGGAAGAACTGCTGAACTACTTCCCCTACGACTACGCCCAGCCCGCCGACGGCCGCCCGTTCGCCGTGCACACCGCGCTGGCGCCGGCGCCCTGGCATCCG
This sequence comes from Cupriavidus alkaliphilus, assembly GCF_900094595.1. Classification (GTDB taxonomy): domain Bacteria; phylum Pseudomonadota; class Gammaproteobacteria; order Burkholderiales; family Burkholderiaceae; genus Cupriavidus; species Cupriavidus alkaliphilus. The sequence continues at coordinate 283,113 of NZ_FMAD01000007.1, forward strand.
TCCAACGTGCTGCTGCGCATCGGCATCAAGGGCAAGGACGTGGCCAGCGGCGCGCTGCCCGCCGCCAACCTGGTGTTCCTGGTCGACGTGTCGGGCTCGATGAACTCGCCGGACAAGCTGCCACTGCTGAAGTCCTCGCTCAAGCTGCTGGTGAACCAGTTGCGCGCGCAGGACCGCATTACGCTGGTCACCTACGCCGGCAGCACGCGCGTGGCGCTGCCGCCCACGCCGGGCAGCGACAAGGCCGCCATTGGCGCCGCCATCGACCAGCTGGTGGCCGGTGGCAGCACGGCCGGCGCCAGCGGCATTGCGCTGGCCTACCAGGCCGCGCAGCAGAGCCATATCGCCGGCGGCATCAACCGCGTGCTGCTGGCCACCGACGGCGACTTCAATGTGGGCGTGACCGACTTCCGCCAGCTCAAGAGCATGGTCGAGGAAAAGCGCAAGTCGGGGGTGTCGCTGTCGACGCTGGGCTTCGGCACCGGCAACTACAACGAGCAGCTGATGGAGCAGCTGGCCGATGCCGGCGACGGCGCGTACTCCTACATCGACAACCTGATGGAGGGCAACAAGGTGCTGGTCAGCGAGATCAGCTCGACGCTGGCCACGATTGCGCGCGACGTGAAGATACAGGTCGAGTTCAACCCGGCCACGGTGAGCGAGTACCGGCTGATCGGCTATGAGAACCGCATGCTGGCGCGCGAGGATTTCAATAACGACAAGGTCGATGCCGGCGATATCGGCGCGGGCCATACCGTGACCGCGCTGTACGAGCTGACGCTGGCCGGACAGCCCGGGCTGGTCGACCCGCTGCGCTACCAGCGCACTGCACCGGCGCCGGGGCGCGACGGCGAACTGGCGCATGTGCGGCTGCGCTACAAGCTGCCGGCGGCCAGCACCAGCCAGTTGCTCGATGTCACCGTGGCGCGGCAGGCGCTGCGCCCGCTGGCACAGGGCGACGACGACTTCCGCTTTGCCGCGGCGGTGGCAGGCTTCGGCCAGGTGCTGCGCGGCGGCAAGTTCACCGGCGACTGGCGCTACGCCGATGCGCGCGCGCTGGCGCAAGGCGCGCGCGGCGCCGACCGCTTCGGCTACCGCGGCGAGTTCGTCAAGCTGGTGGACCTGGCGCAGAGCCTGGCCACCGCAACGCCGGCCGCCTCTCATGGCGGCACACCGGCCGGGCATGCGGCACGCTGAGCCGCGCCGCGGCGCGCAGCCGGCGCAGGGTGGCGCGGACTGTCGCGCCGCCCTGCGCTCTCCTATACTCGGGCGCATGCAGGCTGCCGCCCCCGCCCCATCCGCTGCTCCCGCCGACGCGCTGCGCACGCTGCCGGACCACGACCTGATGCTGCTGGTCGCGGCCGGCATCATCGAGCAGCCGGTCACCGAGCTGTTCCGCCGGCATAACGCCGGCCTCTACAACTACCTGGCGTGGCTGTGCCAGGGCAATACCGGCGAAGCCGAGGACCTCGCGCAGAAGACCTGGGTCAAGCTGATGACCCGCTGCGGCGACTACCAGCCGAGCGCGGCGTTCCGCACCTTCCTGTTCCAGATCGCGCGCAATGCCTGGCTCGACCAGGTGCGCAGTGCCGATGCCCGCCAGCGCGACGCGCTGGACGAACACCTGCCCGAGCTGCCGGCCGACGACCTGTCGCCGGAAGCGGAACTGCAGCTGCGACAGCATGCGCAGCACGTCCATCGTGCGCTGCTGCAACTGCCGGTCGCGCAGCGTGAAGTGGTGGTGCTGCGCTTCTTCAGCAATATGAGCGTCGAAGAGATTGCGGCGATGCTGGGCGAGAAGTTCGAGACCGTGAAGAGCCGGCTGCGCTATGCGTTTGCGCGCCTGCGCGCCGACCTGGCCGGCAGCGTGCCGGAGTCGGGGCCATGAGCGCCGCTGACCGTTTCATCGCCGGCGAGGACCGGCTCTCGGCGCTACTGAAAGCCCTGCCGGCCTACCCGCCGCCGCCGGCACTGGAAGCCGCCGTGCTGGCCGCCGCGCGCGCCGCGCAGCAGGACGCCGGGCGCCATCAGGCCGGCGCCCCGGACCTGCCCTTTGCCGCGCCGCCGGCGCTGGCCGCGGCCGTGCTGGAAGAAGCCGCGCGCCTGCAGGCGGCCCAGTCGGCGCGGCGCGATGCGGTGCTGGCACGGGTCGCCGCCGGCGCCGCCGCGGAGGACGTGCTCGGCGCGCGGCTCGGTCCGGATGCGGCGGCGTGGCTGCGAGCACAGGCTGCGGATTCAACCCGGAACCCCGCACAGTCATCCGCGACGGCGCGGCTCACGCATGCCGCGCGCGCGCGCCGGTGGTGGCGGTCGCTCGGGCTGGTCGCCAGCGTCGCGGCGGTGGCCGGACTGACCACCAGCATCGTGCTGCGGCAGATCGACGATGGTGCGCTGTTGCCGACCGGAACGGCCGAGATGGCGTCGGCCGAGATGGCCGCGCCCGCGCCAGCGCCGGCAGCGTCGACGGCACCATCGCCGCCCTTGCCGGAAACCGCCGCAGCACCGCCCTCCAAACCCGCAGCGCCAGCCGCCAAGGCCGCTCCGCCCGCGCCCCGCCCCGCACCGCGCGCCGCGCCCGCCACAGAGGCCACCCGAAGCGTTCCGCGCGAACCCGCGCCGGACCGCGAGGCCCTGGCACAAGCGAGCCCGGCCGCGCCGCAGGCACCCGCTGACGCAGCCATGGCGCAAGCCGCACCATCAGCGCCAGCGCCTGCCGCGCCGCCCCCCTATGCACTCGAGGCTGCCCCCGCAATGGCTGCGCGTGCACCGGCGGCGGCGTCCGCCCTCACCGTCTCGACCCGGGACGATCCCGCGACCATCGCGGCGCGGCTGGGCACGGCAGCGCCGCTCAGGCTGTGGGCAGCCGAGCCCGACCATGTGGAGATCCGGGAATGGGCGCAACGGCTGTGGCAGGCGATGCCGGCGGGACAGCGCCCGCCCGTGCCGGTTGCGGTGCAGGCCGATCCCACGCTGGCGCCTGGCCAGGTGCGGATCGAGCTGCGTGGAGAGTTGCCGCCGGGCGCGCCGCAATGAGCGCGCCGCGGCATGATGGTCAGCGCGTGGTGGTCAGCGCGTGGTGAACGACCAGCTCAGGTCCACCGGCTGCGCGCCGAGCCGGCCCGTGACCCGCACGGTATAGCGCTGCTGGCTCGCCAGCGGCGCCACCGGCGTGCACACCGCCAGGCCGCGCGCGGCGCTGCTCAGGCCCGAGGAACGGCTGTCGACCTTGATGCAGTCGACGTTGCTGCCTTGCGCATCGGTGATGACGAAGTTGTCGGCATCGAACTGCAGCGAGGTATTGATCGCCTGCAGCGACACCGGGTAGCCCATGGTGCGGTTTTCATAGCCCGGCGCCGGATTGGGGCTTTCGGTGTTGACCCAGTTGACTGGCACGTCGTTCTGGCCCTCGAACGGATAGGCCACCATCTGGTTGTCGCTGCCAGCGCGGACGCGGTCGGCGAGGTCGACGGTCTGGTAGTAGCTAGCCGAGGTGCCGCTGCCGTTGGCGCCCACGCGCTCGGCAAAGCCGCTGCCGGCCGAGCCATAGCTGCCCAGCAGCGCGGCGCGGTGGAACGGCGCGTTGACCAGGTCCGACACCAGCGCGTCCTTGGGCGACATCGACAGCTGCGCATTGGCCACCGAGGTCCAGCGGTTGGCGCCGGCCACCACTTCGGCGGTGGCGTCGGTCGGATAGGCGGCCTGGATGCGCTCGTGGGCGGTGGCGCCGGTGTAACCCGGATTGCCGCTGCTTTCGTCGTGCGTCAGCGTGGCATTGGCCAGCATGTACTCGGTATGCGCCTGCGCGGCGGCATTGAGCGGGTCGCGCGCCGCCAGCGGCGGCAGGCCCACCTGCTCGCGGCGATAGTTGGCGTAGCACAGGCCGGCGGTGCGCGGCTCCTCCAGCACGCGGTAGTTGCTGACCGCGCTGCCGCGCGCCGGCAGCAGCGAGATGCCGCTGCCCGGCGCGGCGGCGGGCGCGGGACCGCTGACGGTGTAGCAGGCACCAGCCGTGGTAGTGGTGGTGGAGCCGGTCGGGGAGGTCGGGGACGGGGACGTGGCTGCGCTCTGGCTACCAGCGGGCGCACTGGCCTGCGCACCGGCCGGGGCCGACCCGCCAGGGGCGGCACTGGTCGTCGTGCCACCGTCGCCACCATCGCCGCCGCCGCAGGCGGCCAGCGCCAGCGCCGCCGCGGTACAGAGCGTGGTCAGGGCCAGCGTGGTGTGCCGCGCGCGGCGCGGCGGCATGGAAGGGCAATCGGCAGGCAAGCGTTTCCCAATCATCGGTCTGAGTCGTCGTGGTGGAGTTCGGCGAATTGGTCTGCCCGGGGGATCCGCGAGTGCGGACAGCCGGCGCGACAACCGTTGCGGGCACCGTGCAGGACGGGCTCGCTCTGGCTCTGCCGGGAGCAGAAAGACCGGACGATGGTATGGGCCGTGACCGCGAGGGTCTAGCCCGCGAACAATTGCTTACGTGTGACCCGCGCGCGCCGCACCTGAACGGAATCCAGGCAGCGGCGGCCTGCGTTGAGCGCCGTCAGCCTGCCGCCGCCACGTCGGCCATGCCGCTGCCGAGCGAGGCCATCACCGCCATCAGCTGCTCGCGCAGCCAGCGGTTGGCGCCGTCGTTCTCGCCGCCCGCGTGCCAGTACAGATGCAGCTCCAGCGACGGCACCTTGAACGGCAGCGACAGCAGCCGGTTGGCATAGGGCTCGTTGGCGATGCGCGCATAGCGCAACGGCAGCGTCGCGAGCAGGTCGGTGCAGCTGACCACGCGGCACGCCGCGGCGTAGTGCTGGCAGCGCAGCCGCACGCGCCGCGTCAGGCCCATGCGATGCAGGGCCTGGTCCTCCAGACCGGCGCCGCGGCGGCGCGACGACACATGGACGTGCTCGGCCGCGAGGTAGCGCTCCAGCGTCAGTTCCTTCTTCACCAGCGGATGGTCGCGCCGTGCCAGCACCACCATCGGGTCGGCCATGAACGGCGCATGGTGGATCGCCGGCGACACCGGCAGCAGGATGTCGAGCGCGGCGTCGAGCGTGCCGGCCAGCAACTCCGATTCCATCTCGCGCCGGTCGAAGCGAATCGCGGCAATCTCCACCTGCGGCGCCATCGCCGTGACGCGGCTCATCAGCGGCGGCAGCAGCGTCGACTCGAGCGCATCGCGCATGCCGATGGTGAAGCGGCGCACGGTGTTGGTGGGATCGAAGTGCGGCGTGTCCTGCAGCGTGCGCGCGAACGATTGCAGCGCGCTGCGTACCTCGGCCGCCAGCGAACGGGCCAGCGGCGTGGGCGCCATGCCCTGCCCGCGCCGCTCGAACAGCGGATCGTCGAACAGCGTGCGCAGCCGCCCCAGCGCGTGGCTGACCGCCGGCTGCGTCAGGTTGAGCTGGCGCGCGGCCGCGGTGATGCTGCCTTCGCTGTAGATGGCGTCGAACACGACGAAGAGGTTGAGGTCGATGCGGGAGAGCTGCATGCTGGTGATTCTGGCACGGAATGCAGGGAATTGATACTGGCAAATCCAGAAAATTCATTTTTCTAATTACCCACTTTCGGATAGAGTGCATTGCATCGGCAAGGTATTGCCCGAAGACCCAGCCAACCGGCGCCGGCGGCAGCCCGTGCCCACCGCTTCCGTAGCGAGGAGACCACATGGATTTCGAGTACAGCCCGAAGGTCAAGGAAATGCAGGCCAAGCTGCTGGCCTTCTTCGACCAGCACATCTATCCGAACGAAAAGCGCTTCGCCGAGGAGATCGACGCCAACCGCCGCGCCGGCAATGCCTGGATCCCGACCAAGGTGATCGAGGAGCTGAAGCCGCTGGCGCGCGAAGCCGGCCTGTGGAACCTGTTCCTGCCGCGTTCGCCGCGCGCCCCGCAAGGCCTGTCGAATCTGGAATACGCCACGCTGTGCGAGATCATGGGCCGGGTGCCCTGGTCGGCCGAGGTGTTCAACTGCGCGGCCCCGGACACCGGCAACATGGAAACGCTGGAGCGCTACGCGTCGGAAGAACTGAAGGACCAGTGGCTGGAGCCGCTGCTCGCCGGCGAGATCCGCTCGGCCTTCCTGATGACCGAACCCGCGGTGGCCTCGTCGGACGCGACCAATATCGAATGCCGCATCGAGCGCGATGGCGACCACTATGTCATCAACGGCACCAAGTGGTGGTCGTCGGGCGCCGGCGACCCGCGCTGCAAGGTCTACATCGTGATGGGCAAGACCGATCCCGACGCCGGCCGCCATGAGCAGCAGTCGATGGTCGTGGTGCCGGCCGATACCCCGGGCATCACCATCAAGCGCTTCCTGCCGGTGTTCGGCTACGACGACGCGCCGCACGGCCATATGGAGATCGAGCTGAAGAACGTGCGCGTGCCGGTCTCGAACATCCTGCTGGGCGAAGGCCGCGGCTTCGAGATCGCGCAGGGCCGCCTCGGCCCGGGCCGTATCCACCACTGCATGCGCAGCATCGGCGTGGCCGAGCGCGCGCTGGAACTGCTGTGCAAGCGCGCGCTGTCGCGGGTGGCCTTCGGCAAGCCGGTGTCGGCCCAGGGTGTGACGCAGGAGCGTATCGCCGAAGCCCGCTGCGAGATCGAGATGGCGCGCCTGCTGACGCTCAAGGCCGCGTACATGATGGACACGGTCGGCAACAAGGTGGCCAAGGCCGAGATCGCCATGATCAAGGTGGTGGCCCCCAACGTGGCGCTGAAGGTGATCGACTGGGCCATCCAGGTCCACGGCGCCGCCGGCGTTTCCAGCGACTTCCCGCTGGCCAACTGGTGGGCGCACCAGCGCACGCTGCGCCTGGCCGACGGTCCCGACGAGGTGCACCGCAACGCCATCGCCAAGCTGGAATTGGCCAAGCACATGAACGTCAACCCGGACACCATCAAGATGCCGGTGGCGCGCGGTTTCTGAGCGCCCGGGAGCGCCGGCCGGGCCCGCCCCTGCCGGCATTGTGGAAAACGCGCAGCCGGCCTGCGCGTTTTTTTCTTCTGTGCTTAAATCGCGCGGTTCGCCACGTCGGTGATCGATGTGGCCGTTCCCATGAATGCAGCCAGGAGATCCCTGCAATGATCGACGTCTACACTTGGGCCACGCCCAATGGCCACAAGGTCCACATCATGCTGGAAGAGTGCGGACTGGAGTACCAGGTCCACCCGATCAACATCGGCGCCGGCGACCAGTTCGGCGACGACTTCCTGAAGATCAGCCCCAACAACAAGATTCCCGCCATCGTCGACCCGGACGGGCCCGACGGCAAGCCGATCTCGCTGTTCGAATCGGGCGCGATCCTGCTTTACCTGGCGGGCAAGACCGGCAAGTTCCTGCCCGAGGACGTGCGCGGCAAGTACGAGACGCTGCAGTGGCTGATGTTCCAGATGGGCGGCGTGGGTCCGATGCTCGGCCAGGCCCACCACTTCCGCATCTATGCGCCCGAGCAGATCGAGTACGCGGTCAACCGCTACACCAATGAAGCCAAGCGCCTGTACGGCGTGATCGACACGCAGCTGTCGAAGCACGAATGGCTGGCCGGCGACCAGTACACCATCGCCGACATCGCCACCTTCCCGTGGCTGCGCAGCTGGCAGAACCAGGGCGTGGAGCTGGACGACTACCCGCACCTGAAGCGCTGGTTCAACCAGATCGCCGAGCGTCCCGCGGTGAAGCGCGGCGTGGAGGTGCTGGCCAGCGCGCGCAAGGCGCTGCAGGACGACAAGGCGCGCGAAGTGCTGTTCGGCGCCACGCAGTACAAGCGCCACTGAAAGCCGCGCGGCGGCCGGCGGCTGCGGCTTGCGCATGGCGCCGGTCGGCGGCCACGCCGGCCCTCAGGCCAGCGCCAGCGCAGCGCGCGCCACGGCGTGGCCATCCGCGCGCCGGCCGCCACGGGCGGACTCACCATCATGCGGGGCATCGCCCGCGCCGAAGCAGCACAGCAGGCCGGTGCCCGGCGCCAGCACATCGAGCCGGCATGACTCGTGCGCGTCGGGCGCGTAGAGCGCGCCGGGCTGCAGGAAGGCCATGTCACCGCCGCTGCGCACCAGCGCGCCATGCCAGTGCAGGGCCAGCGCGCCCCGGTAACACAGCGCCCAGCGCAGCCCGCGCGCCTGCAGGTGCCGGCCCCAGTCATCCACGGAGCCATCCAGCTGGACAAACTCCGGGCGCATGCCCTGCCGCGCCTGCCAGACATCCGCTTCCCACACGTCCGCCAGCGCATGCGGCGCGGCCACGCCATCGGCATCGGCCGCGGCACCGACCGGGGCAATGGCGCCCAGCGCGCACTGCCACGCGCCCGCGGGCATGGCCACGGGACCCGAGGCCTCGGCCGGGCCTTGCGGCACCGCGCGCACCAGGATGGTGTCGGCCACCGCCTGCACCTGCATCGGCACGCCGGGCGCGGGCGCGAACAGTTCGCCGCCGCCCACCAGCAAGCTGCCGCGGCCGGGCGAAGACAGCCGCAGGCCACCGCGCAGGCAACCCCACCATTCATGGCAATCCGCTGAAAATTCGGGCTGGCGCTCGCCGGCGCAGAGGAAGATGTAGTCGCAGGTGCAGCCGAGCCCGGCAGCGGCGGCAAGCAGGCGTGGCTGGAATCCGGGAAGGAAATCCGACGGCGCGTGGCGGTCGGCATCGATGGCGCGCATGCGCGCCTCGAACAGCGTGAAGATCTGCATGGCAATCCCCCTGCAGGGCGACAGGCGCGCGGCGCCTGTCCGCGCAGCCGGCGCACGCGTGGCGGCGTGACGCGCGGTCTTGCGCAATAACCCGTCTGGCGCGGCGCCGCGGTGCAGGCCGCCCGGTTGATGCCATCGTGCCGCGCCAATGCCTGGCGCGCCCCTCAATTTGCGGATCGGACACCGATAGTGAGGATGAGGATAAGTTGTCGTGGCCTCAAGGTCAAACCCTTAGCCTCAGACCACTCCGAACTTTTGTTGATCCCATGACCTCTCGAAATCTCAGACTTTTCGGATTGCATCTCGCCTGGCTACGCAAGCAACGAGGCTGGTCCCAGGAGACGCTTTCGCTCGAAAGCGGACTCTCGCGCTCGTACCTGAGCGGCATTGAAAGCGGCAAGCGCAACCTGGCGCTGGCCAACATCTGCAGGCTGGCCGAGACCCTGGCCGTGCCCACCGCCGAGATGCTCGACTTCAGCCGCCACGACGCCAGCCAGCTGCAGGTCGAGCAATCGCGCGCGCCATTCGGCAACCGCCAGCGCGCGGCGATCGAGGCCACGATGCACCACATGGCCGAGCTGAGCGAGCCCGAGCTGAACCTGGTCGCCGCGGTGGCGCGGGCGCTGGCGGGCAAGGGCAGCTTCCGCCCGGCGCTCGGGCACGGCAGTTCCGGCACCAGGCAGGCACCCGATGCCGACGCTACCCCGCAAGGCTAGAGCCCCAGCATGCCCTGCCGTTCGATGAAGCGGATCACCTCGTCCAGGCCCTGCCCCGACTTGACGCTGCCCATCACGAACGGCCGGGTGCCGCGCATCTTGCGCGCATCGCTTTCCATCACCGGCAGCGATGCGCCCACATACGGCGCCAGGTCGGTCTTGTTGATCACCAGCAGGTCGGACTTGGTGATGCCCGGCCCGCCTTTCCTAGGAATCTTCTCGCCCCCGGCGACGTCGATCACGTAGATCGTAAGATCAGAAAGTTCTGGGCTGAAGGTCGCGGCCAGGTTGTCGCCGCCGGACTCGATGAAGACCACGTCGGCATCCGGGAAGCGCGCCAGCATGCGATCGACCGCCTCCAGATTGATCGATGCGTCCTCGCGGATCGCGGTGTGCGGGCAGCCGCCGGTTTCCACCCCCAGGATGCGCTCCGCCGGCAGCGCGCCGGAGATCGTCAGCAGGCGCTGGTCCTCCTTGGTGTAGATGTCGTTGGTGATCGCGACCAGGTCATAGCGGTCGCGCATCGCCTTGCACAGCATTTCCAGCAACGTGGTCTTGCCGGAGCCGACCGGGCCGCCGACGCCGACGCGCAGCGGTGGGTTCTTCTTGGTACGGGCGTGGGTCATGGTGGGGTATCGGTTCAGGATCGGAACAGCCGGGAGTACTGCGTTTCGTGGCGTGCGCACAGCAGCCCCAGCATCGGGGAAAAGGTCGACAGTTGCGGCGGCGTGGAATCGGCGCGGCGCGTGGCTTCGTCCACGGTTTCCAGTACCGCCGCGTGAAGGCGGCGCAGCATGTGTTGGCCGGCGACCTGGCCCAGCGGCACCGCCTTGATCGCGGCGGCGACCTGGTTCTCGGCCCAGTTGAAGCAATACGCGGCCAGGCCGTCGCGGGCGTCGACGTCCAGCGCAACGCAGGCTGCCGTGAAGGCGGTTGGCAGGCAGACCGGCGAGAGCATTGCCAGCGCTTCGCGCAATGCCGGCGTGCCCCATTCCATCTGGGCAATCAGCTTCGCCAGCGACCAGCCCATCTGCTCGGTCTCGAGGCGAAGCTCCGAGGTTTCGCGGGTGGCGTGGAACCAGGCGTTCCACGAACGTACCGCTGCCGTGTCGCCGGCACGCCAGTGGCGATGCAACAGCAGCCACACTGGCGCTTCGCATTGGGACTGGACGTGCAGCAGGTTGTCGCGGATCCAGCGCTCGGCAGTCGGCGCGTCGTGCACGCTGCCGGATTCGATTGCGGCCTCGAGACCCTGCGAATAGCTGAAGCCGCCGATGGGCAGCGACGGCGAGGCGAGGTGCAGCAGGGAGATGAGTTGGTGGAGGTTGGTCATGGCTACCGTTTCCGCTTGCCACCGCTTTGCTCCCCTCTCCCGCTTGCGGGAGAGGGGAGCGCGGTGTCGGTATTGGTAAGGTCTTCAGGCTCGTGCACAGCGCGCCCTCCTCCTTGCTCTCAGCACTAGTGGAATCAATGCTTATGCACGCAGTTTGAATCGCCAACATGCTCCGCGTCGCCATGTTCGTGATCATGAGCTTGCCCGTGCGAGTGCGAGTGCGAGTGCGAGTGCGAGTGCGAGTGCGAGTGCGAGTGCCCATGATGCTCATGAAACACCGCCTGCGCCGCCGCATAGTCCTCCGCGAACGTCGCATCGTGCCCATGCTTGTGCCCGCCGCCGTAAGCGCCCGCCTCCGGCTCGAACGGCAGGTCGGCGCGTTCCGCCTGCACGCCCAGACGCCGCAGCATGTCGGCCAGCACCGCGTCATATTCGAGCCGCAGGTAGTCGCGCCCGATCTCCACCGGCGTGTGGCGGTTGCCGAGGTGGTAGGCCGCGCGCATCAGCGCGTGCGGGTCCTGTGCGCGCACTTCCAGCACGGACTCGGCGGCGGCCAGGACTTCGATCAAACTGCCGTCCTCGGCCACCAGCAGGTCGCCGCCGCGCAGGACCGTGCCGCGCGGCAGGAACAGCGCTGCGTCGGCGCCGTTGTCGAGCACCGCGCGCAGGCGGCTCTTGCTGCGGGCGGCAAACGGCAGCACCAGCTTGGGTGCGCGGCGCACCAGCACGCCGGCGATGCCGTGCGGCGCGGTCAAATGCTTATCGATCTTCAGCATGGCAATTCCGCCCCATCAAAACAAGAAATAGCGCTGCGCCAAGGGCAGCTCGGTGGCGGGCTCGCAGGTCAGCAACTGGCCGTCGGCCACCACCTGGTAGGTCTCGGGATCGACCGTGACATGCGGTTGCCAGTCGTTGTGGACCATGTCGCGCTTGCTGACGATGCGGGTGCCGCGCACGGCCGACAGCGTCTTGGCCAGCCCGTAGCGTTCGCCGATGCCGGCCGCCAGCGCCGCCTGCGAGACGAAGGTCAGCGACGAACGATGCAGCGCGCCGCCGGCCGCGGCGAACATGGGCCGGTAGTGCACCGGCTGCGGCGTCGGGATCGATGCATTGGGATCTCCCATCGCGGCCGCGGCGATCATGCCGCCCTTCAGGATCAGGCTGGGCTTGACGCCGAAGAACGCGGGCCGCCACAGCACCAGGTCGGCCCACTTGCCGACCTCGACCGAACCCACTTCATGTGCGATGCCGTGGGTCAGCGCCGGGTTGATGGTGTACTTGGCGACATAGCGCCGGACGCGGAAGTTGTCGTGCCCGCCGCGCGCATCGTGCGGATCGCCCGGCAGCTTGCCGCGCTGCGCCGCCATCTTGTGCGCGGTCTGCCAGGTTCGGATGATGACTTCGCCGACGCGCCCCATCGCCTGCGAATCGCTCGAGATCATCGAGAACGCGCCGAGGTCGTGCAGGATGTCCTCGGCGGCGATGGTCTCGCGGCGGATGCGGCTTTCGGCGAAGGCGATGTCCTCGGCGATCGACGGGTCCAGGTGGTGGCACACCATCAGCATGTCGAGATGCTCGTCCAGCGTGTTGACGGTGTACGGGCGCGTCGGGTTGGTCGACGACGGCAGCACGTTGGCCTCGCCGCACACCTTGATGATGTCCGGCGCATGGCCGCCGCCGGCGCCTTCGGTGTGGTAGGTATGGATGGTGCGGCCCTTGAACGCGGCGATGGTCGCCTCGACGAAACCGGCCTCGTTGAGCGTATCGGTGTGGATCGCCACCTGGGTGTCGGTCGCGTCGGCCACCGACAGGCAGGTATCGATCGCCGCCGGCGTGGTGCCCCAGTCTTCATGCAGCTTCAGGCCGATGGCGCCGGCTTCGACCTGCTCCAGGATCGGCCCCGGCTGGCTGGCGTTGCCCTTGCCCAGCAGGCCGATATTCATCGGGTAGGCATCGGCGGCCTGCAGCATGCGCTCCATGTACCACGGCCCCGGCGTCACGGTGGTGGCGAAGGTGCCGGTGGCGGGCCCGGTCCCGCCGCCGATCATGGTGGTGACGCCGCTCGTCAGCGCCTCGTCGATCTGCTGCGGGCAGATGAAGTGGATATGGCTGTCGATGCCGCCCGCGGTGACGATCATGCCCTCGGCCGCGATCACCTCGGTGCCGGGGCCGACCACGATGGTGACGCCGGGCTGGATGTCGGGATTGCCGGCCTTGCCGATCGCCGCGATACGCCCGTGCTTGAGGCCGATATCGGCCTTGACGATGCCCCAGTGGTCGACGATCAGTGCATTGGTGATCACGGTGTCGACGCAGTCCTGCGCCATGCGCTGGCTCTGCCCCATGCCGTCGCGGATCACCTTGCCGCCGCCGAACTTGACTTCCTCGCCGTAGACGGTGAAGTCCTTCTCGACTTCGATGATCAGCCCGGTATCTGCCAGCCGCAGGCGGTCGCCGGTGGTGGGGCCGAACATCTCGGCATAGGCCTGCCTGGAGATCGATGCCATCACAGCGCTCCCATGATCTTGCCGTTGAAGCCGTAGACCATGCGGTCGCCCGCCAGCGCCACCAGTTCCACGGTGCGGGTCTGCCCGGGCTCGAAGCGCACCGCGGTGCCCGCGGCGATGTTCAGGCGAAAGCCGCGCGTGGCCTCGCGCTCGAACGCCAGGGCCGCGTTGGTTTCGTAGAAGTGGAAGTGCGAGCCGACCTGGATCGGCCGGTCGCCGGTATTGGCCACCGTCACGCTGACGGTGGCGCGGCCGACATTGAGCGCGATCTCGCCGTCGGCGGGCATCAGTTCACCGGGGATCATGGCGGTCCTCCTCAGGCAACCAGCAGGCCGGCGCCGTACAGCGCCACGCCCGCGCCGGCCGCGCGCGCGAGCCAGCCGGCGCGGCGGCGCAGCAGCGTGCCGACGCCGATGCCCAGCAGGTGCAGCGCCATGGTGGCGGCGGCAAACCCGCCCACATAGGCCAGCACCGCCGGCAGCGCGCCGGCACTGGCGGGCAGTTCCGCCCCATGCGCATAGCCGTGGAACACGGCAAAGCCGCCCACCAGCAGCGTGCCGGCCCACGCCGGCAGCTTGGCGCGCAGCGCCAGCAGCAAGCCGATCACCAGCAGCGAAGCGGCGATCATGGGCTCCACCGCCGGCAGCGCCATGCCGCAGAGGCCGAGCGCGGCGCCCACCAGCATCAAGCCCACGAAGGCCAGCGGCAGGCGCAGCGTATCGGCGGCGGAGCGCGCCACCAGCGCGCTCCATACCCCCACCGCGGCCATCGCCAGCAGGTGGTCGGCGCCGGTGAACGGGTGCGCCAGGCCGGCCCACAGGCTGGCGCCGACGGTGGCGGCATCGTGGCCGGGATGCGCCAGCGCGGCGCCGGCGGCAACGGTCAGGGAAGCGCCCAGGGCAAGGCGCAGGCAAGCGGTACGGGTCATCGCGGTCATCGGATTGGCCGGGGTGCCGGCTTCGGTTATCAATGCGTTTCAGACAATGGGATGGTGGACGGTGACCAGCTTGGTGCCGTCCGGGAAGGTGGCCTCGACCTGGATCTCCGGGATCATCTCGGCCACGCCCGCCATCACGTCGTCACGCTGCAGCACGGTGGTGCCGGCGTGCATCAGCTCGGCCACGGTGCGGCCGTCGCGCGCGCCTTCCATGATGGCGGCGGTGATCAGCGCCACCGCTTCCGGGTAGTTCAGCTTCAGCCCGCGGGCCTTGCGCCGCTCGGCCAGCAGCGCGGCGGTGAAGATCAGCAGCTTGTCTTTCTCGCGCGGCGTCAGTTCCATCTCTCGTTCCTGTTTGGTGTTCGATTGCGTATTGACGGGCTACGTCGCCCACAGCCGCAGCGGTTGCGCCGCGACGCCATGCAGCGGCATGCGCAGCGCCTGCCAGGTGTCGGTCATTAGGTGGCGCACCGCTTCCATGTGCCGGCCCAGCACGCGCAGCAGCAGCATCGACTGGCCGTTGGCGGCGAGGCAAGTCACGCCTGCGCGCAACGCCGGCGTATAAGGCAGCCGCTCGGCCAGCGTTTCGGCAAGGTCTTGCGTGGCGCCTGCGCCGACCGCCCACAGCGTGCCCAGCACGTTCAGCCCGTCCAGCCCGGGCACGGCATTGCGCAGCGGCGATGCCGCGTCGATATGCGATTGCTCGATCCACAACGCGCGCTCGCCGGCGCCGATGCGCGTATCCAGCCACAGCGCGCCGCGCGCCCACTGCTCGCCCGATGCCTGGCGGCCGAGCACCACGGCATCCCAGCCGATCGCGCTGCCGCCCGGCGCGATGTCGAGCACGGTGGAAATCCGCGCACGCGCCTCGTCGAAAACGATGTTCTCCTGCGGCAGCCAGTCCAGCCGCGCGCCCTCGCCCACCGCCAGCCGCACCCGCTGGGCCGCGTCGCGGCCCAGCGACTTGTACCACTTGGTGGCGCCCGGCGTGGCCAGCACCGCATGCGCGCCGGACTCCACCGCCACGTCGATCTCCAGGCTGTCGCCACCGGCCACGCCAGCCGGCGGGTGCAGGATCACCGCGTGGCAGATGCCACCTTCCGGGTACAGCGCCTTCTGTACCAGCAGCGGGCCCCGATGGCGCCGCTCGGTCAGCACGGTGCGCCCGCCGCGCGGCGCAAAGCGCAGGTGCAGCGTGGCCTGCCAGGCCGCCGGCAGGGCGAGGGAAGAAGGGAAATCCGGATGGCGCATCGATGGCGAACGGAACTTGCGCGCGCCCTACACGGCGATCAGCTCGCGCACGCCGTCCTGCTCCATGCTGGCGCCGGCGCCGCGCGCCACCACTTCGCCGCGGCTCATCACCACATAGTGGTCGGCGATGTGCCGCGCGAATTCGTAGTACTGCTCGACCAGCAGCACCGTCATGCCGAACTCGTCGACCAGCAGCCGCAACGCGCGGCCGATGTCCTGGATGATCGAGGGCTGGATGCCTTCGGTCGGCTCGTCGAGGATCAGCAGTTGCGGCTCGCTCATCAGCGCGCGGCCGATCGCCAGTTGCTGCTGCTGGCCGCCGGACAGGTCGCCGCCGCGGCGCAGGCGCATGGTGCGCAGCACCGGGAACAACTGGTAGATGCGCTCCGGCACGCCCGCCGGCCGCGCGCGGCTGGCGGCGCCGATCAGCAGGTTCTCCTCGACCGTCAGCCGCGGAAAAATCTCGCGCCCCTGCGGCACATAGGCCAGCCCGGCCGCGACGCGTTCGTACGGCGCCTTCTTCTCCAGCGCCCTGCCATCCCAATGGATGCTGCCGCTGCGCGTCGGCACCACGCCCATCAGGCATTTCAGCAGCGTGCTCTTGCCGACGCCGTTGCGGCCGAGCAGCGTGGTCAGCTTGCCCGCCGGCACCTCGAAGCTGACGTTGCGCAGGATATGGCTGCCGCCGTAGTACTGGTTCAGTGCATTGACCTGCAGCATGCCTATCTCCCCAGGTAGGATTCGATCACGCGTTCGTCGCGCTTGACGCTGTCGAGCGTGCCTTCGGCCAGCACGCTGCCCTCGGCCAGCACCGTGACCTTGCCGGCGGCACCCGCCAGCGCGGCGACGAACTCCATGTCGTGCTCCACCACCATCATCGAGCAGCTGCCGCGCAGGCCGTTGAGCAGGCTGGCGAGCTGCATGGTCTCCTCGTCGGTCATGCCGGCGACGGGCTCGTCGAGCAGCAGCAACTGTGGCTGCTGCATCAGCAGCATGCCGATTTCCAGCCGCTGCTTCTGCCCGTGCGACAGCAGCCCGGCGGGCCGGTAGGCCTCGGCCTCGAGGCCGGTCAGCGCCAGGGTCTCCTCGATACGGCGATGCCCGGCGGTGGTCAGCCGCGCGCGCAGCGACGACCACCAGCGCTTGTCGGCCTGCATCGCCAGTTCCAGGTTTTCCCACACCGCGTGCTGCTCGAACACGGTGGGCTTCTGGAACTTGCGGCCGATGCCGGCCTGCGCGATGCGCGGCTCGGTCATCCGCATCAGGTCGATGGTCTGGCCCAGGAACACGCGCCCGCTGACACTGGCGTTGCGTGGTCCGGTCTTGCCGGTGATGACATCCATCATGGTGGTCTTGCCGGCGCCGTTGGGGCCGATCACGCAGCGCAGTTCGCCGTGGTCGATCGCCAGGTTCAGCTTGTTGAGGGCGCGGAAGCCGTCGAACTGTACGGTCACGTCTTCGAGGTAAAGGATCGGGCCGTGCGACACGTCGATGGTGCCCGGCTCGACGATGCGGCCCAGGCCGGTGGCATCGCCGCTCTCGGCCTGGCGGTGTTCGACTGCGGCGTTCATGCTTCACCTCCGCTGCGGCCCGCGACCGCTGGCGTGGAGACCGGTTCGGTCGCGCCCGGCGCGGGTGTGTGCGCGCGGCGCTCGCGCCAGCGCTGCCACAGGCCGGTCACGCCGTCGGGCAGGTACAGCGTCACCAGCACGAACATCGCGCCCAGCAGGAACAGCCAGTATTCGGCGAAGTGCGCGGTGAACAGCGTCTTGGCGCCATTGACCAGGAACGCCCCGATCACCGGCCCGACCAGCGTGCCGCGCCCGCCCACGGCCACCCACACCGCCATCTCGATCGAATTGCCGGGCGACATCTCGCCCGGATTGATGATGCCGACCTGCGGCACGTACAGCGCGCCGGCGATGCCGCACAGCACCGCCGAGAAAGTCCACACGAAGAGCTTGTAGCCGAGCGGGTTGTAGCCCGAGAACATTACGCGCATCTCGGCATCGCGCACCGCCGTGACCACGCGGCCGAGCTTCGAGGTGACGATATAGCGGCAGGCGATAAAGCCGGCCAGCAGCGCCAGGAAAGTCAGCACGAACAGCGCCGTGCGCGTCTGCGGCGCGGCGATGGCAAAGCCGGCGATGCGCTTGAAGTCGGTAAAGCCGTTGTTGCCGCCGAAGCCGGTCTCGTTGCGGAAGAACAGCAGCATTGCAGCATACGTCATCGCCTGCGTGATGATCGACAGGTACACGCCCTTGATGCGCGAGCGGAAGGCAAAGAAGCCGAACAGCCACGCCAGCACGCCCGGCACCAGCACCACCAGCAGCAGCGCGTAGCCGAGGTGGTCGGTGCCGTGCCAGAACCACGGCAGCTCCTTCCAGTCGAGGAACACCATGAAGTCCGGCAGGTCGCTCTGGTACACGCCTTCGCGCCCGATCGAACGCATCAGGTACATGCCCATGGCATAGCCGCCCAGCGCGAAGAACAGGCCATGGCCGAGGCTGAGGATGCCGCAGTAGCCCCACACCAGGTCGAGCGCGATCGCCGCCAGCGCAAAGCACATGATCTTGCCGACCAGCGTCAGCGCATACGCCGACAGGTGCAGCGGATGGCCCTCCGGCACCAGCAGCGCGCACACCGGCACGCCGATGCCGGCCATCACGGTCAGCGCCACCAGCACCATCCAGCCGCGCGGCGAGAACAGCGACTGGCGTTCGGGCACGGCCAGCCGGAACGGTGCCGCGGAAGAGTTCGGTTGGAATCGCTGCATCATGCCTCCGCGCTGCGCCCCTTGAGCGCGAACAGTCCCTGCGGCCGCTTCTGGATAAACAGCACGATCAGCACCAGGACCAGGATCTTGGCCAGCACCGCGCCATAGAAGGGTTCGATGAACTTGTTGAGGATGCCCAGCCCGAATGCACCGACGATGGTGCCGGCCAGTTGCCCCACCCCACCCAGCACCACCACCATGAACGAATCGATGATGTAGGCCTGGCCCAGGTCGGGACCGACATTGCCGATCTGCGACAGCGCGCAGCCGCCGAGCCCGGCGATGCCGGCACCGAAGGCAAAGGCGTAGCTGTCGACCTGCCAGGTACGCACGCCAACGCACGCGGCCATGGTGCGGTTCTGCGTGGTCGCGCGCACGAACAGCCCCAGGCGCGTGCGGTTGAGCACGCCCCACGCCACCGCCACCACTGCCAGCGCGAACAGGATGATGACCACGCGGTTGTACGGGATCACCAGCCCCGGCAGCCATTCGAAGCCGCCGCTCATCCATCCGGGATTGGACACTTCCACGTTCTGCGCGCCGAACAGCGTGCGCACCGCCTGCATCAGCAGCAGGCTCACACCGAAGGTGGCCAGGAGCGTTTCCAGCGGGCGCCCGTACAGGTGGCGCAGCACCAGCCGTTCCAGCACGAAGCCCACCACGGCGGCTGCCAGGAACGAAACCGGCAGCGCCGCGGGCAGATACCAGTCGAGCGCGCCCGGCGCATAGGCGCGGAACAGCGACTGCACCACGTAGGTGGCATAGGCGCCGATCATCAGGAATTCGCCGTGCGCCATGTTGATCACGCCGATCAGGCCATAGGTGATGGCTAGGCCGAGCGCGGCCAGCAGCAGCACGCTGCCCAGGCTCAGCCCGGCGAACAGGTTGCCGATCACTTCAGCGCGGCGCTGGTCGCCCTGCAGCGTGTCCAGCGCCTGCTGCGCGGCCAGCCGCACGCTGCCATCGGGCTCGCGGTAGCGGCCGGCGCTGTCGCGCTCGACCAGCGGCTCCAGTTTCTGGCGGTTTTGCGGGTTACTGTCGCGGCCCAGGATGCGGATGGCTTCGAGCCGCGCCTCGCGCGCGGCGGCCTCGGCGATGCCGGTCAGCACCAGGTTGGCCCAGATCACGTCCAGGCTGGCGCGCAGGCCGGCATCGGCCTCGGTCTTGCGCGCGGCTTCCACCGCCGCCAGCGACGCGCTTTCGGGCTGGTCGCGCAGCGTGGCCACCGCCTGCGCGCGCATGGCGATGTCCGGCGACTGCAGCAGCAGGCTGCTGGCGGCGCTGTCGACCTGCGCGCGCAGGCTGTTGTTCAGGGTCAGGGATTCGAGTTCGTCGGCCTTGACCGTGACCGGCTTGCCGGTGATCGCATCGACCAGCTTGTCGCCGTCCTGCCGCACCATGCCGACCGACGGCGCGTATTGCAGGGCGTCGTCCTGCAGCGCCTGCAGGATCGGGCCGGCTTCGGCGGGCGTTGCCTTCGTCAGGGCGGACAGCGCGGCGGTCTTGGCGTCGAAGTCGTCCCCGGCCAGCGGCTTGAGGTCGGCCTGCGTCAGTGCCGCGGCCCAGGGCGCCGAGGCCAGCAGCAGCGCGGCCAGCATGGCGCGCAGGCATGGCATGACGGTTCGGATTGTCGGGTAGCGCATAGGGGCTCGCCGTGACGAAAGTGGAAAACCAAGCTGAAGGTGTGCTCCCCTCTCCCACGCAGTGGGAGAGGGGAGCACACCGGCGACGGCGGCCGCTTACATCGCCTTGTCCGGCTTCCCTTCATTGCCCGCGATGAACGGGCTCCACGGCTGCGCGCGCACCGCCTTCGGCGTCTTCCACACCACCGCGAACTGGCCGTCGGCCTTGACCTCGCCGATCATCACCGGCTTGTACAGGTGGTGGTTCTCGCCCATGGTCAGGGTGAAGCCGTCCGGCGCCTTGAAGGTCTGGCCGTACATGGCCGCGCGCACCTTGGCGGTGTCGGTGCTGCCGGCCTTCTTCACCGCCTGCGCCCACATGTGGATGCCCACGTAGGTGGCTTCCATCGGGTCGTTGGTCACGCGCTTGTCGCCGCCGGGCAGGTTGTTGGCCTTGACCCAGGCCGCCCACTGCTTGCGGAAGGCGTCGTTCTCGGGGTTCTTGACCGACATGAAGTAGTTCCACGCGGCCAGGTGGCCCACCAGCGGCTTGGTGTCGATGCCGCGCAGCTCTTCTTCGCCGACCGAGAACGCCACCACCGGAACATCCTTGGCCTTGAGCCCGGCGTTGCCCAGCTCCTTGTAGAACGGCACGTTGGAATCGCCGTTGATGGTGGAGATCACCGCGGTCTTGCCGCCCTGCGAGAACTTCTTGATATTTGCGACGATGGTCTGGTAGTCGCTGTGGCCGAACGGGGTGTAGACCTCTTCGATGTCCTTGTCGGCCACGCCCTTGCTCTTCAGGAAGGCGCGCAGGATCTTGTTGGTGGTGCGCGGGTAGACGTAGTCGGTGCCGAGCAGGAAGAAGCGCTTGGCGCCGCCGCCCTCCTTGCTGATCAGGTATTCGACCGCGGGGATGGCCTGTTGGTTGGGCGCCGCGCCGGTGTAGAAGACGTTCTTCGACATCTCCTCGCCTTCATACTGCACCGGGTAGAACAGCAGCGAGTTGAGCTCTTCGTAGACCGGCAGCACCGACTTGCGCGACACCGAGGTCCAGCAGCCGAAGGTCACCGCCACCTTGTCCTTGCTGACCAGCTGGCGCGCCTTCTCGGCGAACAGCGGCCAGTTCGACGCCGGGTCCACCACCACCGGCTCCAGCTTGCGCCCGAGCACGCCGCCGCTCTTGTTGATCTCGTCGATGGTCATCAGGGCCACGTCCTTCAGCGACGTTTCCGAGATTGCCATGGTGCCGGACAGCGAATGCAGGATGCCGACCTTGATCGGCTCCTTGGACTGCGCCAGCGCCAGCGGGCTGGTACCGATCATCGCCGCGGCGGCTATCGCCGACAGCTTCAGCATGTCACGTCGTTGCATTTGCAGCTCCCGTTTATGGTGTTGGTCAGGGACTACGCTCCCCGGGGTGATGCATCTGCAACTAGCGTGCCACGGCGAAGAGCCGTGCGCGGCGCGGCCACGGGCGGCGCCAGCGGGCGGACGCTGCCTTCCGTCTCGCGGACGCACCATCGCCGTGCAACGGACAAGCGCACTGTGACAGTGCGTATCGGTCACCGCGTGCGATGACGGTGCATGGCGCCCATCGCCGGGCCGTGACATGGGCCATCGTGGCGCAATCGGCGAGCGCCGGCACGCCAGCCCGGCAGCCCAGCCCGATTAAGCACCCGCTTAAACCCGGATTCGAATGCATGTAAATCCGTACATTCAATGATTAAGGCTGGAGCGCCGCGGCACTACGGTGAAAGCTGGCCGCGGTCCCGCCTGCGCGAACCCGGCCATGGCATTTCCCGGACCCCCACGACAGGAAGGAGAAACCATGCCGTACGCCGCCGATCCCCACGCATCCCCCGCCGAGCCACAGCCGTTGCCGCGCGCCACCCCGGCCTGGCGCCAGCGCCGCGGCAAGCTGGCCCTGGCGGCACTGGCGCTGACCCTGGGCGCCTGCGGCGGCGGCGACGATCCCCCGCCTCCTCCCCCGCCACCGCCGGTCACGCCGACCGCCGGCTGCGAGCTCGACGGCAGCACCGGCGGCCAGGCCGTGGTGCTGCCGGGCGACCCCAACGCGCCGGAGCAGGCGACCGGCTATGCGCCCAAGGTCACGGTCTACAGCAAGACCTATATGGCGGTGACCAACAACCCGGTCTCGACCAAGGCGGCGTGCGACGTGCTGAAGGCCGGCGGCACCGCCATCGACGCCGCCGTGGCGGCGCAGATGGTGCTGAACCTGGTCGAGCCGCAATCGTCCGGCATCGGCGGCGGTGCCTTCATCCTGCATTACGACGCGGGGACGCGGCAGCTCACCGCCTACGACGGCCGCGAGACCGCGCCGGCCGCCGCCGACGAGAACTACCTGCGCTGGAAGTCCGCGGCCGACCCGACCGCGCCGCTGCCCAACGCCCAGCGCAGCGGCCGCTCCATCGGCACCCCGGGCACGCTGCGCGTGCTCGAGCTGGCCCACCGCGACTACGGCAAGACCGCGTGGAAGGAACTGTTCGCGCCGGCAATCAAGCTGGCCACCGACGGCTTCGCGATCCCGCCGCGCATGGCTGCCGCGATCTCCGACAGCGCCACCGTCGCCAACATCAAGCGCGATCCGGAGATGGCCGCCTACTTACTGAATCCCGACGGCACCCCGCGCGCGGTCAACACCGTGCTGCGCAACCCCGCGCTGGCGGCGGTCTTCAGCGCCGTCGCCGCTGACGGCGCCGACGCCTTCTACAAGAACGGGCCGATCGCCCAGGCCATCGTCGCCAAGATCCAGACCACCTACGACGGCAATACCACGCCGGGCGTGACCACGCTGGACGACCTGGCCAACTACCAGGCCAAAAAGCGCACGCCGGTGTGCACCACCTACCGGCAGTACGAGGTATGCGGCATGCCGCCGCCGTCGTCGGGCGGGATCGCGGTGGCGCAAATACTGGGCATCGTCGAGAACTTCGACATGGCCGCGCACAAGCCCACGCTGGTCGACCAGAACGGCGGCCGGCCGAGCGTGCTGGGCGCCCACCTGATGGGCGAGGCCGGGCACCTGGCCTATGCCGACCGCAACAAGTACGTGGCCGACACCGACTTCATCCCGTTGCCCGGCGGCACCTGGGACACCATGCTGAACAAGCCCTACCTTAGCCAGCGCGCCAGCCTGATCAGCACTACCGGGTCGATGGTCACGCCGGTGGCGGCGGGCAACCTCGGCGACGTGCCGCTGGCGCCGTCGATGGTGGAGGAGCGCGGCACCACGCACCTGTCGCTGCATGACAAGTACGGCAACGTGGTGGCGATGACCACCACCATCGAGGCCGGCCTGGGCTCGTACCACATGACCAACGGCTTCCTGCTCAACAACGAGCTGACCGACTTCAATGCCGATCCCGCTCCGGGCGGCGTGCTGGTAGCCAACCGCCTGCAGCCGGGCAAGCGCCCGCGCAGCTCGATGGCGCCGACGGTGGTCTTCAAGCGCAACGGCGACGGCTCGCGCGGCGACTTCTACATGACCACCGGCTCGCCGGGCGGCGCCACCATCATCCAGTTCGTCGCCAAGACCCTGGTGGCTTCGCTGGACTGGGGCCTGGATGCGCAGCAGGCGGTGTCGATGATCGACTTCGGCGGCTCCAACGGCGCCGGCTCGGCCATGATCGTCGGCGGCGAGCATCCCAACGTCGACACCAGCACGCCGGCCGGCGGCCTGCCGGGCGACAACGACCCGCTGGTCAGGGGCCTGCGCAACCTCGGCCACACCGTCAACACCGCGGCGCAGTCGAGCGGGCTGAGCGCCATCATCCGCACCACCATCGGCGGCTCCGCCGTGCTGGTGGGCGGCGCCGACCCGCGCCGCGAGGGCGTGGTGCTGGGGGATACGTTCAAGCCCTGACGAAGCCGCGACCAAAGAAAAAGGGGCCCCGCGGGGCCCCTTTTTTTCGATGCCAGGACGCCGGTCCTTACATCACCATCATGTTGGCGTTCAGGTTGTGCATGATCCACAGCGAACCCGCCACCACGATCACCAGGATCAGCGCCGTGAACAGCAGCGCGATCACATTGCTGCGCTGTTCGGACGACGAGTCCAGGTGCAGGAAGTACTTCAGGTGCACGATCATCTGGACCACGGCCATGCCCAGGATGGTCCACAGGATGGTGCCCTTGTCCATGGTGCCGTCCATCACGATCTTGAACGGGATCACGGTCAGGATCACGGCCAGGATGAAGCCGATCGCGTAGCCCTTGAAGCTGGCGTGGCCGCCAGCGTGGCTGTCGTGCGCGTGCGAGTCGTGGGCGCCGTGCGCCGCCGGTGCGTTGTGTTGTGCCATCACAGATGTCCCATCAGGTAGACCACGGTAAACACGCCGATCCAGACCACGTCCAGGAAGTGCCAGAACAGCGACAGGCACATCAGGCGCTTGCTGAGCGTCGGGGTAATGCCCTTCTTGCCCAGCTGCCACATCAGCACGATCATCCACAGCATGCCGCTGGCGACGTGCAGGCCGTGGGTGCCGACCAGCGTGAAGAACGACGACAGGAACGCGCTGCGGCCGGGGCCCGCGCCTTCGGCGATCAGGTGGTGGAATTCGTTGATTTCCATCGCCATGAACGCCAGGCCCAGCAGGAAGGTGATGCCGAGCCAGGTCTGCACGTGCTTGAGGCTGCGGTTCTGCAGCGAGATCATCGCCATCCCGTACGTGATCGACGAGAACAGCAGGATGAAGGTCTCCACCAGCACGTAGTTGAGCTCGAACAGCTCCTTCGCCGACGGGCCGCCTGCCACTTCGCCGCGCAGCACGGCGAAGGCCGCGAACAGTCCGGCGAAGATGATGCAGTCGCTCATCAGGTAGATCCAGAAGCCATACACCGTATTGGCACTGGTATCGTGGTGCGCATGGTCATGGCCGTGCGCGCCGGCGTGAGCCGGGGCGCCTGCCTGCGCGGGGATGCGGTCTAGGACTTGAGTCGACATGGTTCTCAGGCTTGCGAAGCAATGCGCTGCAGATGGCGCGTTTCGATCTGCTCGACCTCGGTGGCCGGCACGTAGTAGTCGATGTGGTCGTCGTTGCTGCGGTGGATGAACGCCCAGATCATGCCCACCAGGCCAACGATGGCCAGCCACCAGATATGCCAGGTCAGGGCAAAGCCGAACACCAGGCTGAAGGCGCCGATGATGAAGCCCGCGCCCGTGTTCTTGGGCATGTGGATCTTTTCGTAGCCTTCGGTCGGCAGGGTCTCGCCGCGGGCCTTCATGTCGGCGAACGCGTCCAGGTCACGCACCACCGGGGTGTGCGCGAAGTTGTAGAACGGCGGCGGCGACGAGGTGGCCCACTCCAGCGTGCGGCCGCCCCACGGGTCGCCGGTCACGTCGGCCAGCTTCTTGCGGTCGCGGATCGACACCACGATCTGCAGTACCTGGAAGAAGATGCCCAGCGCGACGAACACCACGCCCACCACGGCCAGGTACAGCCACGGCGTCCAGGCCGGGTTGTCGGTGTGGTTCAGGCGGCGGGTCATGCCCATCAGGCCCAGCACGTACAGCGGCATGAAGGCGAAGTAGAAGCCCACCAGCCAGCACCAGAACGAAGCCTTGCCCAGGCGCTCGTTCAGCTTGAAGCCGAACGCCTTCGGCCACCAGTAGGTGATGCCGGCCAGGTAGCCGAACAGCACGCCGCCGATGATCACGTTGTGGAAGTGGGCGATCAGGAACAGGCTGTTGTGCAGCACGAAGTCGGCCGCCGGCACCGCCATCAGCACGCCGGTCATGCCGCCGATCACGAAGGTGATCATGAAGCCCAGGGTCCACAGCACCGGCGAGGTCATCTGCACGCGGCCGCGGTACATGGTGAACAGCCAGTTGAAGATCTTCACCCCGGTCGGGATGGAGATGATCATGGTGGTGATGCCGAAGAACGCGTTGACGTTGGCGCCCGAGCCCATCGTGAAGAAGTGGTGCAGCCACACGATGAACGACAGCACCATGATCGCGGCGGTCGCGTACACCATGCCCTTGTAGCCGAACAGCTTCTTGCCCGAGAACGTGGCGATGACTTCAGAGAAGATGCCGAACGCCGGCAGGATCAGGATGTACACCTCGGGGTGGCCCCAGATCCAGATCAGGTTCACGTACATCATGGCGTTGCCGCCACCGTCGTTCGTGAAGAAGTGCATGCCGAGGTAGCGGTCCAGGCCCAGCAGCGCCAGGGTCACGGTCAGCACCGGGAAGGCGGCGACGATCAGCACGTTGGTGCACAGCGCGGTCCAGGTGAACACCGGCATGCGCATCAGCGTCATGCCAGGCGCGCGCATGCGCAGGATCGTCACCAGGAAGTTCACGCCGGTCAGCAAGGTGCCCAGCCCCGAGATCTGCAAGCTCCAGAGGTAATAGTCCACCCCTACGCCCGGGCTGTAGTCCAGGCCCGACAGCGGCGGGTAGGCCAGCCAGCCGGTCTTGGCGAACTCACCGACGCCCAGCGAGATGTTGACCAGCATGGCGCCCGCCACGAACAGCCAGAACGACAGCGTGTTCAGGAACGGGAAGGCCACGTCGCGCGCGCCGATCTGCAGCGGCACGACCAGGTTCATCAGGCCGGTCATCAGCGGCATGGCCACGAAGAAGATCATGATCACGCCGTGGGCGGTGAAGATCTGGTCGTAGTGCTCGGGCGGCAGCACGCCGGTGGCGCCGTTGGTGGCCAGCGCCAGCTGGGTGCGCATCATGACCGCGTCGGCGAAGCCGCGCAGCAGCATGATCAGGGCGACCAGGCAGTACATCACGCCGATCTTCTTGTGATCGACGGAGGTGAACCACTCGTTCCAGAGATAACCCCACTTCTTGAAATAGGTGATCGCGCCCAGCAGCGCGGCACCGCCCAGGGCGACGCCGGCCAGCACGACCATGATGATCGGCTCATGAAACGGAATCGCCGACAAACTCAACTTGCCAAACATCATTGCTCCCAGGATTACGCGCCTGCCGGCAGCGCGGCCGGCGTGGTCAAGGACAGCTGCTCTTCACCGAGGGTGTTGCGCGACGTGCAGATCGGGCCGCCCTTGAACCCGTCGGCGGCCAGTGCGGCGCCGCCGTGGCCCATGTACTTGTGCAGGATGTGGCGGAACAGCTGGTCTTCCACCTTGCCGTAGTACGCGACCGGCTCCTTCTCGCTGGGTTGCGCCAGCGTCTTGTAGCCATCGACGCCCAGTTCGGTCGACGAGGCGCGAACCTTGGCCACCCACTGGTCGAACTCGTAGTTCGACATGGCGATGGCCTTGAACTTCATGCCCGAGAAGCCGCCGCCGCTGTAGTTGGCGGACACGCCGTCATAGCTGCCGGCTTCGTTGGCGATCAGGTGGAGCTTGGTTTCCATCCCGGCCATGGCGTACACCTGGCTGCCCAGTTGCGGGATGAAGAACGAATTCATGATCGAATCCGAGGTGATCTTGAAGTTCACCGGGGTGTCGACCGGGAAGGCGATCTGGTTGACGGTGGCGATGTTCAGTTCCGGATAGATGAACAGCCACTTCCAGTTCAGCGCCACCACTTCGACCGTGACCGGCTTCTTGCTCGATTCCAGCGGCTTGTACGGGTCGAGGTCGTGCGAGGACTTCCAGGTGATGATGCCCAGCGCGATGATGATCAGGCAGGGGATCAGCCACACCACCACCTCGATCGCGGTCGAGTGCGACCAGTCGGGTTCATAGCGTGCCGAGGTATTGCTGGCGCGGTACTTCCAGGCGAACACCAGCGTCAGCACGATCACCGGCACCACCACCAGCAGCATCAGCCAGGTGGCGATCAGGATGATGCCTTTGATGTCGACGCCGACCTGCCCTTTCGGGTCGAGCAGCGTCATGTTGCAGCCGGCGAGCAGGAGCAGGCCAAGGCAAGGCAGGAACCGCGTCCACCGCGGCAGTATGGGTTTCTTCATGTCACGACTGGTTTGGTTACACCGCGCTTCGGGCAAAAGCGCGGCTAAACCGCCTGATGCTTGCGCAAGAGGCGTGGGGCTGAGGGAAAACCGGAAGGACGTGTCCTTAGCTGGCGTTGCGGTCTGGGGGCGGATCCTGCGCCCGGGGACCATGCGGCCTTGCAACGCCATGAACACGGAAGGACTGACTGCGCGCGCTGCAGGCCCTGTGGGACCTTGCCGGCGCTGCGGCACCTGGCCGAAACCGCGAACGGTCCCGGCTCAGTACAGCGGCCGGGTAGCGTTGGAATACGAGGCTTTTGCGCCTCCCGACGGACCTGCCGTCAGGGCAGGCGCGGTTTTCGGCCGGGGAGCGCAACACGTAAAACATCGTGGGCGCGACTGTACCGCAACGCAACATTAGGGGTAAACCCAACGATGCGGAACACACTGTTCATTTAAACGGACAATCAACGCATTGGTGCACTGAGCTGTCTTTGATCCACGTCAACATCACAAAATCGCGCTTAAATATGCAGAAAGCCGCGCTTTGCGCGGCTCTCCGGGGTGCGACGCCGCGCTGTGGCATATTGTCGCAGTGCCGCATGCGGCGCGGCGGCTCAGCCGTAACGGCGGGTGATCGACTCGGCGATGCACACCGGGCGCTCGCTGCCCTCGCGCTCCACCGTGACCTCCCAGGTGGACTGCGCGCCGACCAGTTCGGGCGACTTCGGCAACGGATCCAGGCGCTCGACCTTGAGCAGCTTGATGCGCGCGCGCAGCTTGCTGCCGACCGGCACCGGTGCGGTAAAGCGCACCCGGTTAAGCCCGTAGTTGACGCCGATCTTGGACGGCATGCTGAGCGCGTTGTGCATGAACTTGGGCAGCAGCGACAGCGTCAGGAAGCCGTGCGCGATCGGGCCGCCATAGGGCGATTCTTTTTTGGCGCGCTCCACGTCGATGTGAATCCACTGGTGGTCGCCGGTGGCCTCGGCAAACTGGTTGACCTGCTGCTGGGTCACCTCGATCCAGTCGCTGACCGCGACCTCCTGGCCCTGCAGCCCTTCCAGTTCTTCCAGCGTTGCGATGGTACGCATGTCGATCGTCTCCTCGTGACGGTTAAGTGTTGTTACGCCGGCCGGCGGCCGTACATGCCCATGCCCTTGACGGTGCAGACCAGTTCGCCGCGCTGGTTGGTGGCTTCCCACTGGGTATGCACGATGCCGCGGTCGGGCCTGGACTGCGACGCACGGGTGTCCAGCACGTTCAGCACCACCGTCAGCGTGTCGCCGGCATAGACCGGCTTGAGCCAGCGGATCTCGTCGACGCCCGGCGAGCCCATGCTGGCCGACTTGCCGGTGGTGCTCAGCACCAGCAGGCGCATCATGATCGAGCACGTCATCCAGCCGCTCGAGATCAGGCCGCCGTAGATGCTGCTGGCGGCGGCTTCCTTGTCGATATGGAACGGCTGCGGATCGTACTGGCGCGCGAAGCTCAGGATCTCTTCCTCGGTGACGAGGTAGGAGCCCAGCTCGCGGCGGCTGCCGACTTCAAAATCCTCGAAATACAGCATGGGGGTGTCTCCGTTGGGGATGGCGGTTGAGTTGTCCGCACGATGATCGCATGGCGGGCCGGCGCGCGCGTCCGTATTTGCCGAACCCGCCCCTAACAGCGCGCAAAGAAAAAAACCGCGCCTGGACTGCAGCGCGGTTTTGACTGGACTGGCCGGATCAGGCAGCTTCCTGGAACCCCGGCTGGGCGGCGAACCGGCCCAGGTGATGGTCCACGTCGCCGAAGGTGGTGTTGATCATGGTCAGCCGCTTGAACATGTGCGCGGCCGGCAGTTCGTTGGTCACGCCCATGCCACCGTGGATCTGCACCGCCTCCTGGCCAACCGTGCGCGCGGCCTGCCCCACGCGCGCCTTGGCGGCGGAGACGTAGCGGCGGCGCTCTTCCGCCGTGGCCTCCTCGAAGCGAGCCGCGGCCAGCAGCGTGATCGAGCGAGACTGCTCCGCGTGGATAAACATCTCGACCATGCGATGCTGCAGCGCCTGGAAGCGCGCGATCGGCACGCCGAACTGCTGGCGCGTCTTGGCGTATTCCAGCGTCGCGGCATTGAGCGTGTCCATCACGCCCACGGCCTCGGCGCACAGCAGCACCGCGGCGTAGTCGGCCACCTGCTCGACCAGCGCGAAGGCCTTGCCGGCCTCGCCCAGCAGGTGCGCCGGCGCGTCCTGGAAGGTGATGTCGGCGGCGCGCAGGTTGTCGATGGTGCGGTAGTCCTTGATGCTGACACCGGCGCCCTTCGCATCCACCAGGAACAGCGAGATGCCGTCCTGGTCGGCATCGCCGCCGCTGCTGCGCGCCGACACGATCAGCTGGTCGGCCTGGCCCCCGTGCACAACCACGGTCTTGCGGCCGTTGAGCTTGCCGTCGCGCGCGGTAACACGCACGTTGTTCAGCTCATAGCGCGCCTGCGGCTCGTTGAATGCCGCGGCCAGCTTCAGCTCGCCGCCGGCCACCTGCTCCAGCAGCGCGTCCTGGCCGCCGGCCAGACCCAGGGCGTAGGCGCCCACCACGGTGGCCAGGTACGGCTCAACGATCAGGCCGCGGCCCAGTTCCTGCTGCACCACCATCATGTCCAGGGCCTTGCCGGCAAAGCCGCCCTGCGCTTCCGGCACCGGCAGCGCGGTCAGGCCGAGCTCGGCCAGCGCGCCCCATGCGGACTCGCCGTAGCCGGTCGCGCTCTCGTAGTGCTTCTTGCGCTCTTCGAAGCCATAGTCCTTGTCGATGAAACGGCGGACGGCGTCGGCCAGCTGCTTCTGTTCGTCGCTGAGATTGAAGTTCATGATGCGTGTCTCCTCACAGCCCCAGAATCATCTGGCTGATGATGTTCTTCTGAATTTCGTTGGACCCGCCGTAGATGGAGGTCTTGCGATAGTTGAAGTAGTACGCGGCCAGCGGCGCGGCGTCGTCGTAGCCGGTCACGGCGTGCTCGGTCTCGCACTCCAGGTAGGCGGTGTCGAACGGCTGCGCGTACGGGCCGACCGCCTCGACCATCAGCTCGGTCAGCAGTTGCTGGATCTCGGTGCCCTTGATCTTCAGCATCGAGGCCTCGGGGCCGGGGCCCTTGCCCGCCGCTTCGCTCGACACCACGCGCAGCACGGTGATCTCCAGCGCCATCAGCTCGATTTCCAGCGCGGCCACCTTGGCGCCGAACACCGGATCCTCCAGCAGCGGCTTGCCGTTCTTCTGCTGCTGGCGCGCCACGCGCTTGAGGAAGCCCAGCTCGCGCTTGGAATTGCCGACGCGGGCAATGCCGGTGCGCTCATGGCCAAGCAGGTATTTGGCGTAGGTCCAGCCCTTGTTCTCTTCGCCGACGCGGTTCTCGACCGGCACCTTGACGTTGTCGAAGAAGACTTCGTTCACTTCATGCTCTTCGTCGAGCATGATGATCGGGCGCACGGTGATGCCCGGCGTCTTCATGTCGATCAGCAGGAACGAGATGCCCTCCTGCTTCTTGGCTTCGGGGTCGGTGCGCACCAGGCAGAAGATCATGTCGGCGTGCTGGCCGAGCGTGGTCCAGGTCTTCTGGCCGTTGACGATGTAGTGCTTGCCGTCGGAGGTCAGTTCGGCGCGGGTCTTCAGCGAGGCCAGGTCCGAACCGGAACCCGGCTCCGAATAGCCCTGGCACCACCAGTCGGTGCAGTCGAGGATGCGCGGCAGGTAGTACGACTTCTGCTGCTCGTTGCCGTACTTCATGATCACCGGAGCGACCATCGCCACGCCGAACGGCAGCACGCCGGGCGCGCCGACGCGGGCATTCTCTTCGTCCCAGATATGGCGCTGGGTGGCGTTCCAGCCGGTGCCGCCGTACTGCACCGGCCAGTGCGGCGCCGACCAGCCCTTGCCGGCGAGCAGCTTGTGCCAGCGCACCAGGTCGTCGCGGTTCGGACGGCGGTGGTTGAGAATCTTGCTGCGGATGTCCGCCGGCAAGTTGGCTTCGAGCCAGCTACGCACTTCCTCGCGGAAGGCATCGTCGGACGCCGAGTAGTTGAGATCCATGCCCGTCTCCAGTGGTGCCGGCATGGCGCGGGCCGCCGGCGGTTTGTTCTGCCTGCGCGTCATGCGCCGACAGCAACGGGCACAGGACGCAATTCAGTGAGCCGTCTGCTTCAGCGCATCCGGCACCACGAGCGGAAAGGTCTCGATGCCCTCCTCGGCCAGCGCCTGCACCTCCTCCGGCGAGGCCGAACCGCGGATGCCGCGCTCCGGCGCCTCGTCATAGTGCATGCGCCTTGCCTCCTCGGCAAAGCGGTCGCCAACATCCTCGGTCTGCGCCAGCACCTGCTTCACTGCCTTCATATAGAGCGCTTGCAGTGTCACCGGTGTGGCTGCCGGCGGCGCCGGCCTGGCCTTGCCCTCGCGCGCGGTCGCGCCCGACAGGTTCAGGCGCGGTGCGCTGGGCAGCCGGGTCACGGCGTGGTCGCCACAGACCGGGCATTGGACGAGGTCACGCGAGATTTGCGACTGCGCCTCTTCCTCCGAGGCAAACCAGCCCTCGAAACGATGGTCATGCGCGCAGCGCAGGTCGAGCACCTTCATGATCTTTCCAGCCCGTCAAAAGCTATATTATCCGCGAATCCAAATTTTGTGAACGGTCGTGCTAAATTTTTTAGAACGACCGTTCGGAACTACGCTGCGGCGTCTCCGCCGCGCGGCTCAGCCTTGTGCCGCCCCATACGCCGGCATAGGCTGCTCGCCCGGCTGCCAGGCACCCGAGATCACTTTTTCCAGCCAGAATGCGCCGATGATGGTCTTTACGTCGGTGATGCGGCCGCTGCGGACCCAGTCGATCACCTGCCCCGCCGGCGCAATGAAGGTTTCCAGGAATTCGCCGTCATCGAGCTGCGCCTCGCCGTGCGTCAGGTCGCGCGCCAGCAGGATATCGATGAACTCGGTCGAATAGGAAATGACGGGATGGATCCGCGTCAGGTAGTCCCAGCGCGCGGCGCGGTAACCGGTTTCCTCGAGCAGTTCGCGTTCGCCGCAGCGCTGCGCCCCCTCTTCGGGATCGAGCTTGCCCGCGGGGAATTCCAGCATCACCTCGCCTACCGGGTAGCGGAACTGGCGCTCCAGCAGCACGGTGCCGTCATCGAACAGCGGGATCATCATCACCGCGCCGGGATGGACCACGTACTCGCGCCCGGTCTGCTTGCCGTCGGGCAGTCTGACGACGTCCTGCTTGAGGGTGAGGAACTTGCCGCGATGGACCGTGGCCGACGCCACGCACACTTCCTTCAGTGCGTCGTCGTTCTCGGACAGGCTAGCGAATGCGGCGGGAGATTGGGTACCGCGTGGGATCTTGTCGGTCATGGACGCTCCGGATCAGGCAGGGCCCGGCGCCGACAAGACCGGCTTCAGGCCGTGCGGTGTTTGACGAGGTATTGCCAGGTGAAGCCAGGGAAGGCAAACACCAGCATCATGCAGGCGGTGATGGCGTAGAACTGCCAGCCCTGCGCAAACGTGCCGCCCAGGTTGGCTTCCACCGCCAAGCCGGCGGCGCCGGCCACCCCGAACCAGACCACCAGTTCGAGCAGGCGCAGCCACAGCGGCTTGCGCGCCTGCCGCAGCGGGATCACCACGAACAGGCGCTGGTTGACGAACGGCAGATTCGCACATACCAGTGCCAGCAGGATGACAAACCAGCCGCTTGCGGAGGCGCTCATGTCGCGTGCCGGATCAGGAACCCAGGGTCGAGCGGATGGCCTGGTAGCACAGGTTCATCAGCGCGGCCGGGAACAGGCCCAGCAGGATCACCGCGGCGCCGTTCACGCTCAGCATCGAACGCAGGCCGAAGGTGGCTTCCAGTTCCTCTTCGCCAACGGGGGCGTCGAAGTACATCAGCTTGACGATGCGCAGGTAGTAGAACGCGCCGATCAGCGAGAACAGCACCGCCACCACCGCCAGCCAGGTCATGCCGGCCTTGACCACCGCGTCGAGCACGGCCAGCTTGGCATAGAAGCCCACGGTCGGCGGGATGCCCGCCAGCGAGAACATCATCACCAGCATCAGGAAGGCAAACCACGGGTTGCGGCGCGACATGCCCTTCAGGTCTTCCAGGGTCTCGGCCTCGAAGCCCTTGCTGGTGCGCAGCAGGATGATGCCGAAGGTGCCCAGCGTGGTCAGCAGGTAGGTGACCGAGTAGAACATCGCCGAGCTGTAGGCATCGGCAGCGCCGTCAGCCTTGTTGGCGACCACGCCCGAGAGCAGCCCCAGCAGCACGAAGCCCATGTGCGAGATGGTCGAGTACGCCAGCATCCGCTTCAGGTTGCTCTGCACGATGGCGGTCAGGTTGCCGATCGCCAGCGAGATGATCGACAGCACCACCAGCATCATCTGCCAGTCGCTGGCCAGCGGCAGCAGGCCTTCCACCAGCACGCGGATGAACAGCGCGAACGCCGCCACCTTCGGGCCGCCGGCGATCAGCAGGGTCACCGCGGTCGGCGAGCCCTGGTAGATGTCCGGAATCCACATGTGGAACGGCGCGGCCCCCAGCTTGAACGACAGGCCGGCGACGATGAAGACCACGCCGAAGGCCAGCATGGTGGTGTTGATGCGGCCGGATTCCACCGCGCGGAACACCTCGCCCAGGTTCAGCGAGCCAGTGGCACCGTACATCATCGAGATGCCGTACAGCAGGAAGCCCGAAGCCAGCGCGCCCAGCACGAAGTACTTCATTGCCGATTCGGAGGTCACGCGCGACTCGCGGCGCAGCGCCACCAGCGCGTACGACGACAGCGACAGCAGCTCCAGGCCCAGGTACAGGGTCAGGAAGTTGTTGCCGGTGATCATCACGATCTGGCCGCCCAGCGTGAACAGCGCCAGCATGTAGAACTCGCCGGCGAACATGTCGCGCTCGGCCAGGTAGCGGCGCGTATAGACCAGCGTGACGAACAGGCCGGCGGCGCAGAAGGCCGACAGCACGTTGGCCATCGGGTCGATCACGACCAGGTTGGCGAACGCGTAATGGGTCTCGCCGGTGGCGGCGTTCATGCCGAACCAAACGGTAAGCACCAGCGTGGTCAGCAGCGACAGCGGATACGCCACGCTCTGCTTGCCCTTGCCCCGGGCCAGGTCGATCCAGTTGATCGCGGCGATGGCGATCGCCAGGAAGATGATCGGCGCCACGGGGGCGAGTGTCGAGGACGGTTGCATGTTGATATCTCTCCCCGATTACAGCTTCGACTGCGCCGCGTGCTGCAGCAGGTTGACCACGGACGGGTGCATCACGTCGGTAAAGGGCTTCGGGTGCAGGCCCATGTACAGCGTCATGATGGCCAGCAGGCCGAGCATGACGAACTCACGCTTGTTCAGGTCGGCCAGCTCGCGCACGTGCTGGTGCACGACGTCGCCGAAGATCACGCGCTTGACCATCCACAGCGAGTAGGCGGCGCCCAGGATCAGCGCGGTGGCGGCCAGCAGGCCGATCCAGAAGTTGAACTTGACCGCGCCCAGGATCACCATGAATTCGCCGACGAAACCGGAGGTGGCCGGCAGGCCGCAGTTGGCCATGGCGAAGAACACCGACAGCGCGGCGAACTTGGGCATGGTGTTGACCACGCCGCCGTAGTCGGCGATCTGGCGCGAGTGCACGCGGTCGTACAGCACGCCGATGCACAGGAACATCGCGCCCGAGATAAAGCCGTGCGAGATCATCTGCACGATGCCGCCTTCGACGCCGATGTCGCTGAAGATAAAGAAGCCCAGCGTGACGAAGCCCATGTGGGCGATCGACGAGTACGCCACCAGCTTCTTCATGTCGGCCTGCACCAGTGCCACCAGGCCGATGTAGATCACCGCGATCAGCGAGATGGTGATGATGAACGGGGCCAGGTAGTGGCTGGCGTCAGGCGCGATCGGCAGCGAGAAGCGCAGGAAGCCGTAGGCGCCCAGCTTCAGCATGATCGCGGCCAGCACCACCGAGCCGCCGGTCGGCGCCTCGACGTGGGCGTCGGGCAGCCAGGTGTGCACCGGCCACATCGGCACCTTGACCGCGAAGGCAACGAAGAAGGCCAGGAACAGCGCGATCTGCTCGTTCATCGACAGCTTGGCCTGGTGCCATTGCAGGATGTCGAAGGTGCCGGTCTTGTTGTACAGGTACAGCAGCGCGACCAGCGTCAGCAGCGAGCCCAGCAGCGTGTACAGGAAGAACTTGAAGGCCGCGTAGACGCGGTTCGGGCCGCCCCAGACGCCGATGATGATGTACATCGGGATCAGGGTGGCTTCGAAGAACACGTAGAACAGCATGCCGTCGAGCGCGCAGAACACGCCCACCATCAGGCCGGACAGGATCAGGAACGAGGCCATGTACTCGGCCACGCGCTCGGTGATCACTTCCCATGCCGAGATCACCACGATCACCGTGATGAAGGCGGTCAGCACCACGAACCACATCGACAGGCCGTCAACGCCCAGCAGGTAGTGGATGTTGAAGCGCTCGATCCAGTTCGCCTTTTCGACGAACTGCATCGCCGCGGTGGCGCGGTCGAAGTTGAACACCAGCGGCAGCGTGACCACGAAGCTGGCGATCGAGCCGAACAGCGACATCCACCGCACGAAGCCAGGGCTGCGGTCCGAGCCGAAGGCCAGGATCAGCAGGCCGAAAAAGACAGGCAGCCAGATTGAGAAAGACAGAACCATTTCTATGTTTTCCTTACTTGGTGCCTATCACTTGGTGCCGATCACGCCCGTGATCGTCAGCGTCAGCAGCACCAGCATGCCGACGATCATCGCGAACGCGTAGTGGTAGATATAGCCCGACTGCAGGTAGCGGCTGGCCGAAGCAAACGATGCCACCACGCGCGCCGCGCCGTTGACGAACAGGCCGTCGATCAGGCTCTGGTCGCCGCCCTTCCACAGGCCGGTACCGAGCAGGCGTGCGCCGCGGGCGAACACGGCCTGGTTGATGGCGTCCATGTAGTACTTGTTGTCGAGCAGCTTGTACAGGCCCGAGAAGCGATTGGCGATGGCCTCGGGGATATCCGGGCGCTTCATGTAGAAGAACCACGACAGCACCACCCCGGCGACGGCCAGCCACAGCACGGGCGTGGTCAGCGAGTGCTGCGCCATCGCCACCCAGCCGTGGAACGCTGCCTTCAGTTCGGCCATGGCGTGGTGGTTCTCGCCGACGAAGATCACTTCCTTGAAGGCGATGCCGTTCTTGAAGAAGTTGCCGAACAGCATCGGCTCGATCGCGATCGCACCGATGATCACCGACGGGATCGCCAGCAGCACCAGCGGCAGCGTCACCACCCACGGCGACTCGTGCGGCGTCTCGCCGGCGGCCAGGCCGTGATGGTGGTCGTGCGAGACTTCCTCGTCCTCGTGGTCGCCCTCATGGTGCTGGTGCGCGTGGTTCTGGCCCCAGCGCGACTTGCCATGGAACACCAGGAAGTACATGCGGAACGAGTAGAACGCGGTGACGAACACGCCCGCCAGCACGGCGAAGTAGGCAAAGCCCGAACCGGCGATATGCGACTCGGCCACGGCCTCGATGATCGAGTCCTTGGAGTAGAAGCCCGCGAAGAACGGCGTGCCGATCAGCGCCAGCGAACCCACCAGCGAGGTGATCCAGGTGATCGGCATGTACTTGCGCAGGCCGCCCATGTTGCGGATGTCCTGGTCGTGGTGCATGCCGATGATGACCGAGCCCGCGCCGAGGAACAGCAGCGCCTTGAAGAACGCGTGCGTCATCAGGTGGAACACCGCCACCGAGTAGGCCGAAGCGCCCAGCGCCACGGTCATGTAGCCCAGCTGCGACAGGGTCGAGTACGCGACCACGCGCTTGATGTCGTTCTGGATGATGCCCAGGAAGCCCATGAACAGCGCCGTGATGGCACCGATCACCAGCACGAACGACAGCGCGGTGTCCGACAGCTCAAACAGCGGCGACATGCGCGCGACCATGAAGATGCCGGCGGTCACCATGGTAGCCGCGTGGATCAGTGCCGAGATCGGGGTCGGGCCTTCCATCGAGTCGGGCAGCCAGACGTGCAGCGGGAACTGCGCCGACTTGCCCATCGCGCCGATGAACAGGCAGATGCAGGCCACGGTGATCATCATCCAGTCGGTGCCCGGGAAGATCACGGTGGCGAGCTGGTCGCGCGCGGCGAACACTTCGGTGTAGTTCATGCTGCCGGCGTAGGCCAGCAGCAGGCCGATGCCCAGGATGAAGCCGAAGTCGCCGACGCGGTTGACCAGGAACGCCTTCATGTTGGCGAAGATCGCCGTCGGGCGGGTGTACCAGAAACCGATCAGCAGGTACGACACCAGGCCCACCGCCTCCCAGCCGAAGAACAGCTGCAGGAAGTTGTTGCTCATCACCAGCATCAGCATCGAGAAGGTGAACAGCGAGATGTAGGCGAAGAAGCGGTTGTAGCCGGGGTCCCCGTCCATGTAGCCGACGGTGTAGATATGCACCATCAGCGAGACGAAGGTCACCACCACCATCATCATCGCGGTCAGCGAGTCGACCAGGAAGCCGACCTCCATCTTCAGGCTGCCGATCGCCATCCACTCGTAGACGGTGCCGTTGTAGCCCGCGCCGTTGATCACGTCGAGCAGCACCATCACCGACAGCACGCAGGCGATGGCCACACCGAGGATCGTCGAGGTGTGGGCCACGATCCGGCCGCCGCGCGACTCCGAGGAAAACAGGCCAAAGAACTTGGTACCGAACAGGCCGGCGATCGCGGAGCCGACTAGCGGCGCCAGCGGGATCGCAAGCAGCAGGTTGGGGTTGAGCGTGGTTGCCATAGGACGCTTAGTGGTGTGCGGTCGGTGAGTCTTGGGTATCTACGTAGTGCGCCACGGATCAGTACTTCAGGGTGTCCATGTCGTCCACGTTGATCGTATCCAGGTTGCGGAACAGCACCACCAGGATTGCCAGACCGATTGCCGACTCGGCGGCGGCCACCGTGAGGATGAAGAAAACGAAAACCTGACCAGCCAGGTCGCCCAGGTAATGCGAGAAGGCAACGAAGTTGATGTTCACCGCAAGCAGCATCAGTTCGATCGCCATCAGCAGCACGATCACGTTCTTGCGGTTCAGGAAGATGCCGACGATGCTGATCGCAAACAGGATCGCACCGAGCACGAGGAAATGAGCGAGAGAGAGCACAGCGATTTCTCCGGGCTTTAGTTCTTATTGGCGGCAGCCGCGGCTTCCGTCTGCTGGGTCTGGTCTTCGGCGGCCATCGGCACCAGGCGCACGCGCTCGTCGCGGCGGGTGCGCAGCTGCGCCGACACGTCCTGGGCCTTGACGTCCTTGCGGCGGCGCAGGGTCAGCGCCACGGCGGCGATGATCGCCACCAGCAGGATGATGCCGGCCACTTCGAAGGCGTAGATGTAGTCGGTGTAGATCAGCTTGCCCAGTGCGGCGGTGTTCGAGTAGCCCGGCTCCTGCGAGCCGCTGGCCACCACCGGCGTGGTGGTGCCGATGAAGTTGCGCACCAGCACGATCGCCATCTCGGCGATGATCAGCGCGCCCACGATCGAGGCCATCGGCACGTAGGTCCAGAAGTCGCGGCGCAGGTGCTCGATATCGATATCGATCATCATCACCACGAACAGGAACAGCACCATCACCGCGCCGACATAGACCAGCACCAGCAGGATGGCGAGGAATTCCGCCTGCAGCAGCATCCAGATCGCCGCGGCCGTGAAGAACGACAGCACGAGGAACAGTGCGGAGTGCACCGGGTTCTTCGCGGTGATGACTTTCAGTGCGGAGAGCACCAGCACCAGCGCAAAGACGTAGAAGATGGTGGTCGTGAGTTCCATGGTCCCTATCGGATCCTCTCTGGGCCGTCCGGCACAAGCCAACCCCTCGGGTGGCCCGCTCCTGCGGCATCCTTGCATTGGCCCCTTGCATTGCAGGGACCGCATTTCAATTCGGTGGCGGCGGCTGCCAGGTCTGCTGCTTGCGGCAGCCGCCAACCGGCGTTACGTCTGTGGCCGAAACTTCCGGCCGGCATCCGGCTTAGCGGTACTTCGCGTCGGCCGCCTTGGCCGCGGCGATCTGCGGCTCGTAGCGGTCGCCCACGGCCAGCAGCATGTCCTTGGTGAAGTACAGGTCGCCGCGCTTTTCGCCGTGGTATTCCAGGATCTGCGTCTCGACGATGGCGTCGACCGGGCAGGCCTCTTCGCAGAAGCCGCAGAAGATGCACTTGGTCAGGTCGATGTCATAGCGCGTGGTGCGGCGGGTGCCGTCGGCGCGCGCGTCGGACTCGATCGTGATGGCCAGCGCCGGGCACACCGCCTCGCACAACTTGCAGGCGATGCAGCGCTCTTCCCCGTTGGGGTAGCGGCGCAGCGCGTGCAGCCCGCGGAAACGCGGCGAGATCGGCGTCTTCTCTTCCGGGAACTGGACCGTGATCTTGCGCGCGAAGAGATAGCGGCCGGTCAGGGCCATGCCCTTGAAGAGTTCCTTCAGGAGCAGGCTGTTGAAGAAGTCCTTGATGGCGAGCAGCATGATGCTTCCTAGTATTTCCACACGATGCGCGCCCTGCCGGGCAGGCGCACCGTCGTTTGGCCGTTCAGTGCCAGATGTTCCACGGCGACTTGATCCAGATCGCCACGATGATCAGCCAGGCCACGGTCAGGGGAATGAACACCTTCCAGCCCAGGCGCATGATCTGGTCATAGCGATAGCGCGGGAACGAGGCACGAATCCAGATGAACACGGACAGCAGCAGGAAAACCTTGATCAGCAGCCAGAAGAAGCCGGGGACCGCGTTGGTCACCACGCTCTCGAACGGAGGCGCCCAGCCGCCCAGGAACATCAGCGCGGTCATCGTCGAGATGATGATCATGTTGATGTACTCGGCCAGGAAGAACAGCGCGAAGCCCATGCCCGAGTATTCGATCATGTGGCCGGCCACGATTTCCGATTCGCCTTCGACCACGTCGAACGGGTGGCGGTTGGTTTCGGCCACGCCCGAGATGAAGTACACCCCGAACATCGGCAGCAGCGGCAGCCAGTTCCACGACAGGATGTTGATGCCCATGTCGGCGAAGTAGCCGGTGTTCTGGCCGTTGACGATGGCCGACAGGTTCAGGCTGCCGGCAACCATCAGCACCGTCACCAGGGCAAAGCCCATGGCGATTTCATACGACACCATCTGCGCCGCGGCGCGCATCGCGCCGATGAAGGCGTACTTGGAGTTCGAGGCCCAGCCGGCCAGGATCACGCCGTAGACGCCGACCGAGCTGATCGCCATCACGTAGAGCAGGCCGGCGCTGACGTCGGCCATCACCACCTCGGCCTGGAACGGAATCACGGCCCAGACCGCCACGGCCGGCATCAGCACCATCAGCGGGGCGATCAGGTACATGCCCCGGCTGACCTGCGTGGGCAGCATGACTTCCTTGAGCAGCAGCTTCAGCACGTCGGCGATCGGCTGCAGCAGGCCCAGCGGACCGACGCGGTTCGGGCCGATGCGCACGTGCATCCAGCCGATCAGCTTGCGCTCCCACAGGATCAGGTACGCCACGCACAGCAGCAGCGGCACCACGATGATCACGGCGCGGATCAGGATCCACAGCGGCGTCCAGTACGCGCCCAGTGCGCCCTGCCCTTGCGAGGTAATCCAGTCAATCATGTCTTGTTCTCGCTCTTGTTCTTACGCCGTGGCCACGGTGCCGGTGGCCGGCGCCAGGTCAATGGCCTTCTCTACGGTGACGGTGCCGAACATCGCGCCCAGGCTCATGGCCGCCGGCGTTGCCGCCGGCACGCGCACGGTGTTGGCCGGCAGCGTCGCCTCGAGCACGGCCGGCAGCACCACGCTGCCCTGCCCTTGCGTGACCCGCACCGGATCGCCCGACTGGATGCCCAGGCTGGCGAACAGGTCGGCCGGCAGCGCGATCTGCATGGCGCGGCGCGCGGCGGCGCTCAGCTGCAGCGACTCGGCGCGGCGCACGATCGGGTCGGCATGGTAGATGGGCACGTCGGCGATGCGCTCGATGCCGTTGGCGGCAGCGGCGGCCACGCGGATCGGCGCGTCGGTGGCGTTGTCCAGCTGGGCCTCGACCGGGGCCGACAGCACTTCGGCGCGCACCGCCTCGGCGGTGTCGTAGTCGAAGCCGGCCACGTCGAGCAGGTTGCCCAGCACGCGCAGCACCTTCCAGCCCGGACGCGCTTCGCCCAGGGCGCGCACCACGCCGTTGAAGCTTTGCGGCTTGCCCTCGCAGTTGACGAAGGTGCCGGCGGTTTCCGTGAACGGCGTCACCGGCAGGATCACGTCGGCGTATTGCATCGCCGCTTCCGAGCGGAACGGCGACAGCACCACCACGGTGCCGGCCTGGGCCAGCGCGGCCAACGCCTGGCGCGGGTCGGCGGCGTCGAACTCGGGTTCGGTGTTCAGCAGGATGTAGGCCTTGCGCGGCGTCTCCAGCATGGCCTGCGCGTTGGCGCCGCCCTGCTTCGGCAGCGCCCCGGCGATATGGCCGCCGACGGTGTTGGCCGCTTCGGTCAGGAAGCCCAGCGTGGCGCCGGTTTCGGTGGCGATCCACTGCGCCAGCGCGTGCAGCGCCGAGAACTGCGGATGACGCACGGCCTCGTTGCCGAGGAACACGGCACGGCGCTCGCCCGACAGCAGCGACTCGGCGGCCTTGGCGGCGGCGTCGCCGCCGTCGAAGCCTTCGGTGCCGGCCGGGGCGGCTACGCCCTTGGCGGCGGCCACGGCACGGGCCACGCCGGCCAGCGCGGCGGCCCAGCCCGACGGGGCCACGTCGATACGGGTGGCGGGCATCAGCAGGTCTTCACCGCCGGCACCCAGCACGGTCACGCGGGCGCCCTTCTTGGTCGCCTGGCGCAGGCGCGAGGCCAGCAGCGGATGGTCCTTGCGCAGCGACGAGCCGATCACCAGCGCGCGTTGCAGCGTGGTCACGTCGGCCACCGGCATGCCCAGCCAGGGCGCGCCCTTCAGCGCGGCCGAGAAATCGGTCTGGCGCAGGCGGAAGTCGACGTTGTCGCTGCCCAGGCCGCGCATCAGCTTGCCCAGCAGGAACAGCTCTTCCAGCGTGCTGTGCGGGCTGGCCAGCGCGGCGATCTGGTCGGCGCCGTGTTCGCGCTTGATGCCGGCCAGGCCATTGGCCACGTATTCCAGCGCGGTCTGCCAGTCGGTTTCCATCCATTCGCCGCCCTGCTTCAGCAGCGGGCGGGTCAGGCGGTCGGCGCTGTTCAGGCCTTCATACGAGAAGCGGTCCTTGTCGGAGATCCAGCACTCGTTGATGTCTTCGTTTTCCAGCGGCAGCACGCGCATGACGCGCTGGTTCTTGGTCTGCACCACCAGGTTCGCGCCCAGGCCGTCGTGCGGCGACACCGACTTGCGGCGCGCCAGCTCCCAGGTACGGGCCGAGTAGCGGAACGGCTTGCTGGTCAGCGCGCCGACCGGGCACAGGTCGATCATGTTGCCCGACAGTTCCGAGTCGACGGTCTTGCCGACGAAGGTGGTGATTTCGGAATGCTCGCCGCGGTTGAGCATGCCCAGCTCCATCACGCCGGCCACTTCCTGGCCGAAGCGCACGCAGCGGGTGCAATGGATGCAGCGGGTCATCTCCTCCATGGAGATCAGCGGGCCCACGTTCTTGTGGAACACCACGCGCTTCTCTTCCTTGTAGCGCGACTCCGAGGCGCCGTAGCCCACGGCCAGGTCCTGCAGCTGGCACTCGCCGCCCTGATCGCAGATCGGACAATCCAGCGGGTGGTTGATCAGCAGGAATTCCATCACGGACTTCTGCGCCTTGACCGCCTTCTCCGAATTGGTGAAGACCTTCATGCCGGGGGTCACCGGCGTGGCGCAGGCAGGCAGCGCCTTCGGGGCCTTCTCGACCTCGACCAGGCACATGCGGCAGTTGGCCGCGATGGACAGTTTGCGGTGGTAGCAGAAGTGCGGGATGTAGGTGCCCAGCTTGCGGGCCGCTTCCATCACCAGGCTGCCCTCAGCAACCTCAACCTTCTTGCCGTCGATCTCTAGTTCAACCATGTTCTGCCACGCTTAGATGTAGGCCGGAACCATGCACTGCTTGTGTTCGACGTGATATTCGAACTCTTTCCAGTAGTGCTTGAGCATGCCGCGGACCGGCATCGCCGCGGCATCGCCGAGCGCGCAGATGGTGCGGCCCATGATGTTTTCCGCGACGTTGTTGAGCAGGTCCAGGTCTTCCTGGCGCCCTTCTCCGTGTTCGATGCGATTGACCATGCGGTACAGCCAGCCGGTGCCTTCGCGGCACGGCGTGCACTGGCCGCACGATTCCTCAAAGTAGAAGTACGACAGGCGCAGCAGCGAGCGGACCATGCAGCGCGTCTCGTCCATCACGATCACCGCGCCCGAGCCCAGCATCGAGCCA
This sequence comes from Cupriavidus alkaliphilus, assembly GCF_900094595.1. Taxonomy (GTDB): domain Bacteria; phylum Pseudomonadota; class Gammaproteobacteria; order Burkholderiales; family Burkholderiaceae; genus Cupriavidus; species Cupriavidus alkaliphilus. The sequence continues at coordinate 327,238 of NZ_FMAD01000007.1, forward strand.
GCCTTGGCGATCGAGTCGTAGTCCATGTCGGACGCCATCATCAGGTCGCCCGGCACCACCGGCGCGGACGAGCCACCCGGAATCACCGCCTTGATGCGCTTGCCGCCGCGCATGCCGCCGGCGAGCTCCAGCAGCTTGGCGAAGGGCGTGCCCAGCGGGATCTCGTAGTTGCCGGGACGCTCGACGTCGCCCGAGACCGAGAAGATCTTGGTGCCGCCGTTGTTCGGCTTGCCCAGCTTCAGGTAGTTCTCGGGACCGACGGCCAGCAGGAACGGCACCGCGGCGAAGGTCTCGGTGTTGTTGATGGTGGTCGGCTTGCCGTACAGGCCGAAGCTGGCCGGGAACGGCGGCTTGAAGCGCGGCTGGCCCTTCTTGCCTTCCAGCGATTCCAGCAGCGCGGTTTCCTCGCCGCAGATGTAGGCGCCATAGCCGTGGTGGGCGTGCAGCTGGAAGCTGAAGCCCGAGCCCAGGATGTTGTCGCCCAGGAAGCCGGCGGCACGCGCTTCTTCGAGGGCTTCCTCGAAGATCTTGTACTCGTTCCAGATCTCGCCGTGGATGTAGTTGTAGCCCACGGTGATGCCCATCGCGTACGCGCCGATGGCCATGCCCTCGATCAGCGAATGCGGGTTGTAGCGGATGATGTCGCGGTCCTTGAACGTGCCAGGCTCGCCTTCATCGGTGTTGCAGACCAGGTATTTCTGACCCGGGAACGTGCGCGGCATGAAGCTCCACTTCAGCCCGGTCGGGAAACCCGCGCCGCCACGGCCACGCAGGCCCGAGGCCTTGACGTCGGCGATCACCTGCTCGGGCGGGATCTTCTCGGTCAGGATGCGCTTCAGTTGCTGGTAGCCGCCACGCTTGACGTAGTCTTCCAGGTGCCAATTCTTGCCGTCCAGGCCGGCCAGGATCAGCGGCTGGATATGGCGGTCGTGCAGACTGGTCATGTTACTTGCCCCCCTTGGCGGCTTCGCTCTTGAGCTCGTCGACAAGCGCGTCGAGCTTGTCGTCGCTCATGAAGCTGCACATGCGGGTGTTGTTGACGATCATCACCGGCGCGTCGCCGCAAGCGCCCATGCACTCGCCCTCTTTCAGGGTGAAGCAGCCGTCAGCGGTGGTCTCGTTGTAGTCGATCCCGAGCTTGCGCTTCAGGTACTCGCCAGCCCGCTCGCCACCCGACAGGGCGCACGGCAGGTTGGTGCAGACGGCGAGCTTGAATTTGCCCACCGGCTTGGTGTCGTACATGTTGTAGAAGGTCGCCACCTCTTCCACCCACACGGGCGGCATCTCGAGGTAGTTGGCGACGAACTGCATGACTTCGGGGGAAACCCAGCCCACCTCGCCCTGCGCCACGGCAAGCGCCGCCATCACGGCCGACTGCTTCTGGTCGGCCGGATACTTCGCGATCGCGCGATCGATTTCCTTGAGAGCTTCTGCTGATAGCATGGTCATTGCAGTAAAACGCCGGAGACAGCGCCACCGGGCGTCTCTCCGCAGGTTTGCAGCCGTCGCTGCCGTTCCGCCGGCGGGCCTGAGGCCGTGCCGGTCCGCCGCGGGTCTTCCGGGCCGCTCCGCTCAGCAGAGCTCCTCGGAAAGCGCCCGGATCGTCGTCCGGGCCGGCGGTCCGTGATTAGCGGTCGATCTCGCCGAAGACGATGTCTTGCGTGCCGATGATCGTTACCGCGTCAGCAATCATGTGTCCCTTGGCCATTTCGTCCAGCGCGGCCAGGTGCGGGAAGCCGGGCGCACGGATCTTCAGGCGGTACGGCTTGTTCGCGCCGTCCGAGATCGCGTAGATGCCGAACTCGCCCTTCGGGTGCTCCACCGCTGCGTACGCTTCGCCTTCGGGCACGTGCATGCCTTCGGTGAAGAGCTTGAAGTGGTGGATCAGTTCTTCCATGTTGGACTTCATGTCCACGCGCGAGGGCGGCGCCACCTTGTGGTTATCGGTGATCACCGGGCCCGGGTTGCGGCGCAGCCATTCCACGCACTGCCTGATGATGCGGTTGGACTGGCGCATCTCTTCCACGCGCACCAGGTAGCGCGCGTAGCAGTCGCCGCCCACGCCCACCGGCACGTCGAAGTCCAGCTTGTCGTACACCTCGTATGGCTGCTTCTTGCGCAGGTCCCAGGCAATGCCCGAGCCGCGCAGCATCGGGCCGGTAAAGCCCATCTGCAGCGCGCGTTCCGGGCTGACCACGCCGATGTCCACCAGGCGCTGCTTCCAGATCCGGTTGTCGGTCAGCAGCGTCTCGTACTCGTCGACGTACTTCGGGAAGCGGTTGGTGAAGTCCTCGATGAAATCCAGCAGCGAGCCCGAACGGGCTTCGTTCATGGCCTTGATCGCGCGCTCGTTGTGTACCTTGGACGCGCGATATTGCGGCATCGTGTCAGGCAGGTCGCGGTACACGCCGCCCGGACGGTAGTAGGCCGCGTGCATGCGCGCGCCCGACACCGCCTCGTACATGTCGAACATGTCCTCGCGTTCGCGGAAGGCGTACAGGAACACCGCCATCGCGCCCACGTCGAGCGCGTGCGAGCCGATCCACATCAGGTGGTTCAGCAGGCGGGTGATCTCGTCGAACATCACGCGGATGTACTGCGCGCGCACCGGCACCTCGAGGCCCAGCAGCCGCTCGATCGCCATCACGTAGGCGTGCTCGTTGACCATCATCGACACATAGTCGAGGCGGTCCATGTACGGCACGCTCTGGATCCAGGTCTTCTGCTCGGCCAGCTTCTCGGTGGCGCGGTGCAGCAGGCCGATATGCGGGTCGGCGCGCTGGATGACTTCGCCGTCCAGTTCCAGCACCAGGCGCAGCACGCCGTGCGCGGCCGGGTGCTGCGGGCCGAAGTTCAGGGTGTAATTCTTGATATCTGCCATGACGCGTTCTCAGTACTCCACGCCGCCGTACTTGTCCTCGCGGATCACGCGCGGCGTGATTTCGCGCGGCTCGATCGTGACCGGCTGGTAGATGACCCGCTTCTGGTCGGGGTCGTAGCGCATCTCGACAAAGCCGGAAACCGGGAAGTCCTTGCGGAACGGATGGCCGACGAAACCGTAGTCGGTCAGGATGCGGCGCAGGTCCGGATGGCCGTCGAACACGATGCCGTAGAAATCGAAGGCCTCGCGCTCGAACCAGTTGACCGAGTTCCACACGTTGATCAGCGACGGCAGCACCGGGAAGTCGTCGTCGCTGGCGAACGCGCGCAGGCGCAGGCGCCAGTTATGCGTGACCGACAGCAGCTGCGAGACCGCGGCAAAGCGCAGGCCGTCCCACGCGCCGTCGGCATACTCGGAATAATCGACGCCGCACAGGTCGATCAGCTGCTCGAAGCGCAGCGACGGATCGTCGCGCAGGATCTGCGCCACTTCCAGGTAGTCGTCGGCCTTGACCACCAGCGTCAGTTCGCCGGTCGCCTCGACCAGTTTCTGCACGCGCTTGCCGAGAGCTTTCTCGAGCGCGGCCTTCAGGGTATCGAGCTTCGCCATTTCAGCCCTTGCGCGCGATGGTGTTGGTACGCTTGATCTTGTTCTGCAGCTGGATCACGCCGTAGATCAGCGCCTCGGCCGTCGGCGGGCAGCCCGGCACGTAGATATCCACCGGCACGATGCGGTCGCAGCCGCGCACCACCGAATACGAATAGTGGTAGTAGCCGCCACCATTGGCGCACGAGCCCATCGAGATCACCCAGCGCGGTTCCGCCATCTGGTCGTAGACCTTGCGCAGCGCGGGGGCCATCTTGTTGCACAGCGTGCCGGCCACGATCATCACGTCCGACTGGCGCGGCGACGGGCGGAAGATCACGCCGAAGCGGTCCATGTCGTAGCGCGCGGCGCCGGCATGCATCATTTCCACGGCACAGCAGGCCAGGCCGAAGGTCATCGGCCACAGCGACCCGGTGCGGGTCCAGTTGATCAGCTTGTCAGCGGTAGTCGTGACAAAGCCTTCGTTGAGAACGCCTTCGATTGCCATTTCACATCACTCCCAATCGAGCGCGCCCTTTTTCCAGATGTAGACGAAGCCCACGATGAATTCCAGCAGAAACACGCCCATGGCGATGAAACCCGGCCAGCCGATATCCTTCAGGGCAACGCCCCACGGAAACAGGAAGGCGGTTTCGAGATCGAACAGGATAAACAGGATGGCGATGAGGTAGTAGCGCACGTCGAACTTCATGCGCGCGTCCTCGAACGCTTCGAAGCCGCACTCGTACGGCGACAGCTTCGCGGGATCGGGCTTGTTCGGACCGAGGATCCGACCGATCGACATCAGTGCCACGCCAAGCACGACACCGAAGATGATGAAGATGAGAACGGGGAAGTAGGCTTCGAGATTCAAGGTACGGCCAGCCTTATCTGGAATGTTGTCAACAGCACCAGCTGAAGCGGCGTCCTGTTGCCCACCCCAGGCGCTAAGCCACGAGAACCATGGCGCGCCGCCTTGCGGACTGCCGGAGCCCCATGCGCGGGTGCATTGCCCGGCCAGGGACTCCGATCAAGTTGTTTGGTGCCGACGGCGAGACTCGAACTCGCACAGCTTTCGCCACTACCCCCTCAAGATAGCGTGTCTACCAATTTCACCACGTCGGCTGGGGGAGAAACAATATTGCCTGGCGCCGGGTTTTCAGGCCCTTCAGGTCCGTTACAAAGGCTTTCGTCTTTGCGCGGAACCCATCGCTGGGGAATCGTTTCAAGCCTTGCATTCTAACCCAAATTTCTTGCTTTGTTCAACGCACAACTGCAAAAAAACTCAGGAATCCGCCGCAAGGCAATCGGATTATTTCGGTACCGCAGGAGCTGCCGGCGCCGAGGCATCCGCGGCGGCGGCCGGGGCTGCGGCGGGTGCCGAGGCGCCGGCCACGGCGGGCGCCGATGCCGGCGCCGCGCCCATCACGCCCAGCGAGGCGGCGGGCTTGTAATTGCCCAGCAGCGTCAGCGCCAGCGTGCAGACGAAGAACAGCGTGGCCAGCACGGCGGTGGTGCGCGACAGGAAATTTGCCGAGCCGGTGGCGCCGAACAGGCTGCCGGAGGCGCCCGAGCCGAAGGCCGCGCCCACATCGGCGCCCTTGCCATGCTGGATCAGCACCAGGCCGATTACGCCCAGCGCCGACAACACCTGCAGCACCACCAACAAAGTCTTGAAGATTGCCATTTGATTTAAATAAGCTTACTTGCCTGATCGGTCGATCGGAACGGCCGGCATTCAGGCGTTGCCGATCGCGAGAAAATCTTCCGACTTGAGCGAGGCGCCGCCAATCAGGCCCCCGTCGATATCGGTCATCGAAAACAGTTCGGCCGCATTGTCGGGCTTGACGCTGCCGCCGTACAGGATCGCCATGCGCTCGGCCACGCCAGCATCGCGCGCGGCAACCTGGCCGCGCAGGAAGGCATGCACCGCCTGCGCCTGCGCGCTGGTGGCGGTCTTGCCGGTGCCGATGGCCCACACCGGCTCATAGGCCAGCACCACGCGGCCCAGCTGCTCCACCGTGAGCGCTTCCAGCACCGCCTGCAGCTGCCGGCCGACCACGGCCTCGGTCTCGCCCGCCTCGCGCTGGGCCAGGGTCTCGCCCACGCAAACCACCGGGACGATGCCGAACTCGAGCGCCCGCAGCGCCTTGGCCGCGACGGCCTGGTCGGTCTCGCCATGGTAGGTGCGGCGCTCGGAGTGCCCGACCAGCACGTAGGTGCAGCCGAACTCGCCCAGCATCGACGCCGCCACTTCGCCGGTGAAGGCGCCGCGCGCCTCCACCGACACGTCTTGTGCACCCCAGGCCACTTTGGAGCCATTCAGCAGCGCCTGGCATTGTGCAAGATAGGGGAACGGCGCGCAGACCGCCAGCGTCGCGCCGGTCACACCAGCGCCAGCCTGGATGGCTTCCAGCAGTGCCGCGTTGGCAGCCAGGCTGCCGTGCATCTTCCAATTGCCGATGACGAGCTTTTGTCTCACGAGGTGCCCCTCCCAAATCAAACCCGCTATTGTAGCGTGTGGCAGGGGCAAGGCGCTACGCCCGCCGATTTACCAGGTCAGCACGATCTTGCCGATATGCTCGCTGGACTCCATCAGCCGGTGCGCTTCGGCCGCCTGCGAGGCCGGGAACACCTGGTGGATCACCGGCTTGATCTTGCCGGCAGCCAGCAGCGGCCACACCTGTTCGTGCAGCGCCGCGGCGATCTTGCCCTTGAACGATGCCGGGCGCGGGCGCAGCGTGGAGCCGGTCACGGTGATGCGCCGGCGCAGGATGTCGCCCAGCGGAATCTCGGCCTTGGCGCCGCCCAGCAGCGCGATGATGACGATGCGGCCATCGTCGGCGATGCACTTGAGCTCGCGCGCCAGGTACGGGCCGGCGACCATGTCGAGGATCACGTCGACACCCTTGCCGCCGGTCAGCGCAGCGACTTCGGCGACGAAGTCCTGGGTCTTGTAGTTGATGGCGCGATCGGCGCCGAGGTCTTCGCAGGCCTTGCACTTTTCGTCGGTGCCGGCGGTGACGAAAACCTTGAAACCCAGCGCCTTGGCAATCTGGATCGCGGTGGTGCCGATGCCGCTGGAGCCGCCCTGGATCAGCAGGGTTTCCTCCTTGCCGCGCGGACCCTGGCCCAGGTAGCCGCGATCGAACACATTGCTCCACACGGTGAAGAAGGTCTCCGGCAGCGCCGCGGCCTCGATATCGCTCAGCCCCTGCGGCGCGGGCAGGACCTGCGCCAGCGGCGCGGTGCACAGCTGCGCGTAGCCGCCGCCCTGCACCAGCGCGCAGACGCGGTCGCCTGCCTTCAGGCCGAAGCGGTTGTCGGCATGACCGAGGTCGCCGCCCACCACCACGCCGGCCACTTCCAGGCCGGGCAGGTCCGATGCGCCCGGCGGCACCGGGTAGTTGCCGGTGCGCTGGAAGACGTCGGGGCGGTTCACGCCGGCGGCAGCCACGCGGATCAGGACTTCGCCCGCGGCCGGCACCGGGTCGGGACGCTCGGTCAGCTGGAGGACTTCGGGGGCGCCGTATTCGCGGATCTCGATGGCTTGCATGCTTGCTGCTCCTTGTCTTCTGTCGGGTCGGTGTGAGCTTGCGCTCGATAGGGTTGCCGGCAGTGTAAACAAAAAAACGGCTGGACATGGTCCAGCCGTTTTCTGGTGGCGCCCCCTCCCGGAGGCGCCGGCGGGCGCGACTGCCCGTGGTATTACTGCTGTTCCGAACCACCGGCCGGGGCTGCCGGCGCGGCGCTCTCGCCAGCGTTGATCGGGCTGATGCTGCCGCCCTCTTCGGCCAGCGCGGCCTTCAGCGACAGGCGCAGGCGGCCCTTCTCGTCGGCCTGGATCAGCTTGACGCGGACCTGCTGGCCTTCCTTCAGCCAGTCCTTGATGTCCTTGACACGCTCGTTGACGATTTCCGAGATGTGCAGCAGGCCATCCTTGCCCGGCAGGATGTTGACGATGGCACCGAAGTCCAGCAGCTTCAGCACGGTGCCGTTGTAGATCTTGCCCACTTCGGCTTCCGCGGTGATGCCCTCGATGCGGCGCTTGGCTTCGGCCATGCCGTCGGTCGAGGTCGAGGCGATGGTGATGGTGCCGTCTTCCTGGATGTCGATGGTGGTGCCGGTTTCCTTGGTCAGCGCCTGGATGGTCGAACCGCCCTTGCCGATCACTTCGCGGATCTTGTCCGGATGGATCTTCATGGTGATCATGCGCGGTGCGTGCGCCGACAGCTCGGTGCGGGCGTGGCCCATCGCTTCCTGCATGTTCGCCAGGATATGCAGGCGGCCTTCCTTGGCCTGCGCCAGCGCAACCTGCATGATCTCCTTGGTGATGCCCTGGACCTTGATGTCCATCTGCAGCGCGGTGATGCCGTTGTCGGTACCCGCCACCTTGAAGTCCATGTCTCCCAGGTGATCTTCATCGCCCAGGATGTCGGTCAGCACGGCGAACTTGTTGCCTTCCAGGATCAGGCCCATGGCCACGCCGGCCACGTGCGCCTTGACCGGAACGCCCGCGTCCATCAGCGCCAGGCAGCCGCCGCAGACCGAAGCCATCGACGACGAACCGTTGGATTCGGTGATCTCCGAGACCAGGCGGATGGTGTAGGCGAATTCATCGTCCTTCGGCAGCACCGGGATCAGTGCGCGCTTGGCCAGGCGGCCATGGCCGATTTCGCGGCGCTTCGGGCTGCCCACGCGGCCGGTCTCGCCGGTGGCGAACGGGGGCATGTTGTAGTGGAGCATGAAGCGGTCGCGATACTCGCCGGCCAGCGCGTCGATGATCTGCTCGTCGCTCTTGGTGCCCAGCGTGGCCACCACCAGCGCCTGGGTCTCGCCGCGGGTGAACAGCGCCGAGCCGTGCGCGCGCGGAAGCACCGACGAACGGATCTCGATCGGACGCACGGTGCGGGTGTCGCGGCCGTCGATGCGCGGCTCGCCGTTCAGGATCTGGCCGCGCACGATCTTGGCTTCCAGGTCGAACATGATGTTGCCGACTTCCACCTTCTCGGCTTCGACGCCGGCTTCGGCCAGCGCGGCGGCGACGTTGGCCGACACTTCCTTCAGCTTCTGGCTGCGCGCCGACTTCTGGCGCAGCTGGTAGGCTTCCTGCAGCAGCGGCAGCGCGACTTCGGTGACCTTGGCGATCAGCGGCTCGTTCTTGGCCGCCGGGGCCCAGTCCCACTCCGGCTTGCCGCCTTCGCGCACCAGTTCATGGATGGCGTTGATGGCGGTCTGCATCTGCTCGTGGCCGTAGACCACGGCGCCCAGCATCACGTCTTCCGACAGCTGGTTGGCTTCCGACTCGACCATCAGCACGGCGCGCTCGGTACCGGCGACCACCAGGTCCAGGTCCGAGGTGGCGATCTGCGAGCGGGTCGGGTTCAGCAGGTACTGGCCATCCTTGTAGCCCACGCGCGCGGCGCCCACCGGGCCGCTGAACGGGATGCCCGACACGGCCAGCGCGGCCGACGCGCCGATCAGCGCGGGGATGTCGGCCGGCACTTCCGGGTTCAGCGACACCACGTGCACCACCACCTGCACTTCGTTGTAGAAGCCTTCCGGGAACAGCGGACGCAGCGGACGGTCGATCAGGCGCGAGGTCAGGGTCTCGTTTTCCGACGGACGGCCTTCACGCTTGAAGAAACCGCCGGGGATCTTGCCGGCGGCGTAGGTCTTCTCGATGTAGTCGACGGTCAGCGGGAAGAAGTCCTGGCCCGGCTTCGGGCTCTTGGCGGCGACCACGGTCGCCAGCACCACGGTGTCTTCCACATCGACCAGCACGGCACCGCCGGCCTGGCGGGCGATTTCTCCGGTTTCCATGCGGACCGTGTGCTGGCCCCACTGGAATTCCTTGACGACCTTGTTGAACATGGACATGTGCATTCCTTGACTTGCGTGCTGGCCGCGCGATCTACGCAATGACACGCGCGCGGCCGGCGACGCCTGCGTTCTCAGCCGCAGGCAAACTGCCGGGTTGCCGGTCGCGGTCGCAGGGAAGTGCTATGCCATTCCAGCGCGGCACCGGCGTTGCCGATGCCGTGCTGGAATGACACAAAGCCCTGTTTCCTTGCCCGATCCGGGGTGTTGAGGAAAAAGAACAACTTACTCCGTTGCGCAACTTGCCGCAACGGCGCCCGCGCCATGGACATGGCCGGGTAAGGTGAGGCGAAAATCACTTCACTCACAGCCTGCACCGCCGGCGCGACGGTTTCGCTGCGCCAGAAATGCAAAATGCCTGCCCAGCAATGCTGAAGCAGGCATCGAGGCCTCACGCGAAACCGTGCAAACCCAGGAATCGCGCTGCCATCGGACGCAACCTTACTTGCGCAGACCCAGCTTTTCGATCAGGGCGCGGTAACGGTCGGCATCGTTGGACTTGAGGTAGTCCAGCAGGCGGCGACGGCGGCTCACCATGCGCAGCAGGCCGCGGCGGCTGTGGTGGTCCTTCATGTTGGCCTTGAAGTGCGGGGTCAGTTCGTTGATGCGGGTGGTCAGCAGGGCCACTTGCACTTCGGGGCTGCCAGTGTCGTTGGCGCCACGTGCGAACTGCTTGATGACTTCGGACTTGTTGATATCGGCGACTGCCATGATGATTTCCTTTCACTTGCGAACGCCACAGCGCGGGATGCGCCGCATGCGTCGTGCCATGTAATGACTGGCTGGGTTGCCGCCACCGGGCCAGGGCCAGGCGACGACAGCCGCGGATTATAGCCGAAAAGCGGGCGCAGGAGTACCCGGCGCCCCGCCGCTTACGGACGCTCCATGCGGCAGGTGGTCGGCAGCGTGGTCTGCGCCGCCTTGAGCTTGCGCACGGTGCGGAAGCCATAGCCCGAGCCCTCGTTGTCGAAGCGCACGGCGCCGCCCTGGCGCTCCATCACGGACACGTACAGCGGTTGCAGCACCTGGTGGTCATCGGCCCGCACCGTGGCTTCGTGGAAGTCGTTGACGTAGCGCATGTGCTCCAGCGCGCGCGCCACCTTGACCGCGTCGGTGGAGCCGGCCTGCGTGATCGCGCGCGCCAGCATCTCGACCATCATCTGCATGCGCAGGTGGACGTAGTCGTCCTTGGGCTCCGGATAGCGCGCGCGGAATTCCTGGTAGAACGCATCGGACGCCGCCCCGCCCACATTGGGATGCCACTCGGCCACCGCCAGCACGCGCCCCACCCCGGCATCGCCCATCGCCGCCGGCGCGCCCAGGCCATTGCCGTAGAAGGTATAGAACTTGGCCCGCAGCCCGCCCTCGCGCGCGGCCTTGACCATCAGCGTCAGGTCGTTGCCCCAGTTGCCGGTGATGACCGCGTCCGCGCCGCTTGCCTTGATCTTGGCGATATAGGGCGCGAAGTCCTTGATCTTGCCGATCGGGTGGAATTCGTCGCCGACGATCTGGATATCGGGCCGGCGCGCCGCCAGCATCTCGCGCGCCGAGCGTGCCACCTGGTGGCCGAAGCTGTAGTCCTGGTCGATCAGGTACACGCGGCGCACCGCCTGGTCCTGGCGGATGACTTCGGTCAGCGCCTGCATGCGCATGTCGGCGCTGGCATCGAAGCGGAAATGCCAGAAGCTGCAGTTCTCGTTGGTCAGGCTCGGGTCGACCGCCGAATAGTTCAGGAACAGCACGCGCGCGTCGGGCTGGCGCGCGTTATGGCGGTTGATCGCCGCTACCAGCGCCCCCGCCACCGCCGAGCTGTTGCCCTGCAGGACAAACGGGATGCGCTTGTCGGTCAGCGCGCGCAGCTGGATCAGGCTTTCGTCGACATTGCCCTTGCTGTCGAAGGTGACCAGCTCGAGCGGGCGCGCACCGTCGGCGGTCTTCACGCCTCCGCGCGCGTTGATGCGCTCGATCGCCAGGCGCAGGTTGCGCGCCACCGCTTCGCCGGCATTGGCGAACGGGCCGGACAGGCCGTCGATCATGCCCAGCCGGATCGGCTCCTGCGCCGATGCGCCCGCCGCTGCCGCCAGCAACAACCCGCCCAGCCATCCCCGCCACCGCGCCGCAACCGTCATTCGTCTCTCTCCTGGAAAGCGCTGGATAGTACGGCAGCGTCCGGTTGCGGGCAAATACCGGCGCGGACCGGATCCGCGCCGCCAGTTCCGGGGAGAACCGGCCGGGTTATCGGCAGATCCGCACAAAAGCAGCGTCGGATGCACACACCACCCGCCGTCGGACTACACTGGCGGTATCCACATTCCATACATCGATCGGGGTCCAGCCATGAAATCCGTCATCGCCAAGGGCGCGCGCCGTCTCGTGCTGGCGCTGGGCGTCGCCATGCTGTCCGCCTGCGCCACGCTGATGCCGGAGCAGGAAGGGAGCCGGCTGGTGGGCCAGCCGCAGGCCGCGGTGCAGGCCATGTTCGGGCCGCCCACCGATGTGTTCCCGCTGCGCGACGGCACCACGCGCTGGATCTACTCGAAGCAGCCGATGGGCCAGTATGCCTATGGCGCCGACTTCGACCGCAACGGCAACCTGACCGCGTTCCGCAACATGCTGTCGACGCCGGAGCTGTACAAGGCGCAGGTCAACACCTGGACCAAGCGCGACGTGGCCGAGCACTTCGGCATGACCCGGCTGCCGGTCAGTTACTACCCGCGCATGCGCAACGAGGTCTGGTCCTACCGCTTCCGCCACGAAGACGTATGGCCGTCGCTGTTCCACTTCTATTTCGACGATGCCGGCGTGCTGCGCCGGACCCAGATCACGCCCGACCCGCTCTACGACCCGGACGAGCGCCGCCCGTTCTGACGCGCCGCCCGTCCACCCATGAAAAAGCCCGCCATCCCCGGGTCGGGAATGGCGGGCCTGGTCCGTACGTTCGGGCCGGGTAGGCCTTCCGCCGCCTGCGCAGGAATCCGGATCAGATCTGCGGGTTGATCTTCTGCACGGCCTTGTCGTGCAGCTTGTTCAGCGCGGCCAGGTAAGCCTTGGCCGAGGCCGCGACGATATCCGGGTCGGTACCCACGCCGTTGACGATGCGGCCGGCCTTGGACAGGCGCACCGTGACTTCGCCCTGCGCCTCGGTGCCGCCGGTGATGGCGTTCACCGAATACAGCACCATCTCGGCGCCGCTGGCCACGCGCGATTCGATCGCATGCAGGGTGGCATCGACCGGGCCGTTGCCCTCGCCCTCGCCGCTCTTCTCCTGACCGTCCATGCTGAACACCACACGCGCATGCGGACGTTCGCCGGTCTCGGAGCGCTGCGACAGCGAGATGAAGCGGAAGTGTTCGTTGGCGTCGTGCTGCGCCTCGTTCGAGACGATGGCGACGATGTCCTCGTCGAAGATCTCGGCCTTCTGGTCGGCCAGCTCCTTGAAGCGCGTGAAGGCGGCATTGACCTCGCTCTCGCTGTCGAGCTCGATGCCCAGTTCCTGCAGGCGCTGCTTGAAGGCGTTGCGGCCCGACAGCTTGCCCAGCACGATCTTGTTGGCGGTCCAGCCCACGTCTTCGGCGCGCATGATCTCGTAGGTGTCGCGCGCCTTGAGCACGCCATCCTGGTGGATGCCCGAGGCATGCGCGAAGGCGTTGGCGCCGACCACGGCCTTGTTCGGCTGCACCGCGAAGCCGGTGATCTGCGACACCAGCTTGGACGCCGGCACGATCTGCGTGGTGTCGATGCCAAGGTCCAGGTTGAAGTAGTCGCGGCGGGTCTTCACCGCCATCACCACTTCTTCGAGGCTGGTGTTGCCGGCACGTTCGCCGAGGCCGTTGATGGTGCATTCGATCTGGCGCGCGCCGGCCATCTTGACCGCCGCCAGCGAGTTGGCCACAGCCATGCCGAGGTCGTTATGGCAGTGCACCGACCAGACCGCCTTGTCCGAGTTGGGAATGCGTTCGCGCACCGAGCGGATCAGCTCGGCATAGCCTTCCGGCACGGCGTAGCCGACGGTATCGGGCAGGTTGATGGTGGTCGCGCCCTCGGCGATCACGCCTTCGAGCACGCGGCACAGGAAGTCCATGTCCGAGCGGCTGCCGTCTTCCGGCGAGAACTCGATATCGTCGGTGAACTGGCGCGCGAAGCGCACCGCCAGGCGCGCCTGCTGGTAGACCTCGTCCGGCGTCATGCGCAGCTTCTTCTCCATGTGCAGCGCGGAGGTGGCGATGAAGGTGTGGATGCGGAACGAGTTGGCCGGCTTGAGCGCCTCGGCCGCCCGGGCAATGTCCTTGTCGTTGGCGCGGGCCAGCGAGCAGATGGTGGAGTCCTTGACCACCTGCGCGATCGAGCGGATCGCTTCGAAGTCGCCGTTGGAGCTCGCGGCGAAACCGGCCTCGATCACATCGACCTTCAGGCGTTCCAGCTGGCGCGCGATGCGGATCTTTTCCTCGCGGGTCATCGAGGCGCCGGGCGACTGCTCGCCGTCACGCAAGGTGGTGTCGAAAATGATGAGTTTGTCAGACATGGTGTGGAGCTCCTGATTGCTTATCGTGTGCTGTCCCCGGCATGCTGCGTCCGGGGCTTTACCGCCTGTTCCGCGCTCCACGGCTGTGGAATGCAAAACGCCCCGGCGTGCATGAAGCAGGCCGGGGCGTTGGAAAATTCCTTGCGGATTTCGCGCTAAGGGGTAAGTCCGTCCTTAGCGCGCGCGCGTCCCGACCTGATGGCCTAGTAGGCCACCTAGGGTGGTGCGGGCGATTAGGACTTGGCGCGAAATCATGGCTGCGACTATAGCCGACTTGGCGCGCACGCGCAACACAGGGTTTTGCCGCACGCGCCGCCCGCAGAGGCCTCAGCCCTTGGGCGGGATGCGCAGCTTCTGGCCCGGATAGATCTTGTCCGGGTGGCTCAGCATCGGCTTGTTGGCCTCGAAGATCTTGTTGTAATCGGCGCCGTTGCCATAGGCGGCCTGCGCGATCGCCCACAGTGTGTCGCCCTTGACCACGGTGTGCCAGCCCGATTCCGCGGACTCGACGTTGACCGACATCTTGTCCTCGACCTTGTCCACGCCCTCGACATTGCCTGCGCACAGGATGATCTTCTCGCGCGTGGCCTGGTCGGGTGCCACGCCGAACACGGTGACGAGACCCTGCGAGCCGTCGACCTGCACCATCAGCCCGGTAGCGTCCAGCCCCATCTTCCTGATATATGCCTCGATCGCGTCGCCCGCGGCGCGATTGGCGGCATCGACCTTCTCCGCCGATGCATCCGCCGCGGCCGCTGCCTGCGCGGCCTTGGCCTCGCCGGTGCCGAACAGCTTTTCTCCCGCTTCCTTGATGAAGTCGAACATGCCCATGACATCCTCCTGACGGTGGGTGGAAAACACTGCAGAGTGCCACGCCCGGATGGCCGCGGCACGAAAACAATTGTGAATCCCGCAATGCATGAAGGGCGCCTGAGCGCCCTTCTGCGATTTATTCCCGCGGCTTCTTCTCGATCGCCGGCTTGCCATGCATGGCCCGCCAGGCCCACAGCACATAGCCCGAAATCGCGTAGGCCACGAACAGCCCGAACAGCGCCACCGGCGGATCGGTCGAGACCACCACGAACAGCACCAGGACCAGCACCATCATGCCGAACGGCACGCGGTAGCGCACGTCGAGCGCCTTGCCGCTGTAGAACGGCGCATTGGACACCATCGACAGCCCCGCGTACAGCGTGATGCCGAACGCCACCCACGGCATCCACAGCTCCTTGACCGGCAGCTTGTTGTCGATCACCAGCCAGACAAAGCCGGCCACCAGCGCCGCCGCGGCCGGACTCGGGAGGCCCTGGAAGAAGCGCTTGTCGATGACGCCGATGTTGGCGTTGAAGCGCGCCAGCCGCAGCGCCGCGCAGGTGCAGTAGACGAAGGCGGCAATCCAGCCCCACTTGCCCAGGTCATGCAGGATCCATTCGTACATCACCAGCGCCGGCGCGACGCCGAACGAGGTCATGTCCGAGAGCGAGTCATACTGCTCGCCGAACGCGCTTTGCGTATTGGTGATGCGCGCCACGCGCCCGTCCATGCCATCGAGCACCATGGCCGCGAAGATGGCGATGGCGGCGGCGTCGAAGCGCATGTTCATCGCCTGCACGATGGCGAAGAAGCCGGCGAACAGCGCCGCGGTGGTGAAGGCGTTGGGCAGCAGGTAGATGCCGCGCCGGCGCGGACGCTGGTAGGCGATGTCGTGGTCGTCGGCGGCTTCGTCGTCGAAGTCGTCGTCGGCGCCGCGCAGCTGGTTGTGGCGGAACGGCCGCAGGTGGGTCACGTTGCCGCTGCTGCTGCGCTTGTTACGTCGATGGAAGGCAACCATCACTGTCCTCCGGTCAGGCCGCCGCTCACTGCACGTCGAGTTCGGCGAGGATGGTCGACGAGGCCGACACCTTCTCGCCGATGGTCACGCGCGGGCGTGCGTCGAGCGGCAGGTACACGTCGACGCGCGAGCCGAAGCGGATAAAGCCGTAGCGCTGGCCGCGCGAGAGGTTGTCGCCGGCCTTGGTGTAGCACAGGATGCGGCGCGCCACCAGGCCCGCCACCTGCACCAGCGTGACCAGCTGGCCGTCGGCCGCGCGCCGGA
Organism: Cupriavidus alkaliphilus; assembly: GCF_900094595.1. GTDB lineage: Bacteria > Pseudomonadota > Gammaproteobacteria > Burkholderiales > Burkholderiaceae > Cupriavidus > Cupriavidus alkaliphilus. The sequence goes on from NZ_FMAD01000007.1 coordinate 343,201, forward strand.
TCAGCACCGCGTTGCGCTCGTTTTCGGTCGAGGCCTTGTCCAAGTCGGCATTGACGAACTTGCCGGGAAAATATTCGACCTTCTCCACCGCGCCGTCGACCGAGACCCGGTTCGAGTGCACGTTGAAGACGTTCATGAAGACGCTGATCTTCAGCGCCTCGCGCTTGGCGTACGGGTCCATGGTCTTCTCGACCACGACGATGCGGCCGTCGGCCGGGGCCAGCACGGCATTGGGCTGCGACGGGATCGGACGCGGCGGGTCGCGGAAGAACTGCAGCACGAATACCGTGATGATCCACAGCGGCAGCGCCCACCAGAAGCCCGCGCTGGCGTGCACCAGCAGCGAGATGACAAAGGCGCCGGCCAGGAACGGCCAGCCTTCACGGGCGATCAGCGGATGAGGATAGTTCATGCAGTACGTGTTTCGATGGAGTCAGGCCAAGGCAAGGCGGCCTGGCCGCGGCACGCAGGTGCCGCGCGCCCTGCCGGCCGCCGCGCGAGCAGCATCCGGCACGCCGTGCCCGAAAAGTTCGACAAGGATAACAAAAAGCCGTTCAGGTCCCGGCAATCCCCTTCCGATGATAGAAGGGCAAGGCACGGAACGCTGAACGGCTTCGGCCCGCCGCCGTGCGGCGCGAGCCATCAGGCAGCGCTGTGAATCAGTTCTTCGACTGGTCGACCATCTTGTTCTTGGCGATCCACGGCATCATTGCGCGCAGCTTCTCGCCCACCACTTCGATTTCGTGCTCGGCGTTCAGGCGGCGGCGCGAGATCAGGGTCGGGGCGCCGGCCTTGTTCTCCAGCAGGAAGCTCTTGGCGTATTCGCCGGTCTGGATGTCCTTCAGGCACTGCTTCATCGCCTTCTTGGTCTCTTCGGTCACCACGCGCGGGCCGGTGACGTACTCACCATATTCGGCGTTATTGGAGATCGAATAGTTCATGTTGGCGATGCCGCCTTCGTAGATCAGGTCGACGATCAGCTTCAGTTCGTGCAGGCACTCGAAGTAGGCCATTTCCGGCGCATAGCCGGCTTCCACCAGGGTCTCGAAGCCAGCCTTGATCAGCTCGACGGTACCGCCGCACAGCACGGCCTGCTCGCCGAACAGGTCGGTTTCGGTTTCTTCGCGGAAGTTGGTCTCGATGATGCCGGCACGGCCGCCGCCGTTGGCGGTGGCGTACGACAGGGCGATGTCACGGGCGGCGCCGGACTTGTTCTGGTGCACGGCGATCAGGTGCGGCACGCCGCCACCTTGCGTGTAGGTGGCGCGCACGGTGTGGCCCGGGGCCTTCGGCGCGATCATGATCACGTCCAGGTCGGCGCGCGGGATCACGGCACCGTAGTGCACGTTGAAGCCGTGGGCGAAGGCCAGCGCGGCGCCTTCCTTGATGTTGGCGTGCACTTCGTTCTTGTACACGTCGGCGATCTGCTCGTCCGGCAGCAGGATCATGACTACGTCGGCGCCCTTGACCGCCTCGGCCACTTCCTTGACTTGCAGGCCGGCGTTGGCGGCCTTGTTCCACGACGCGCCGCTCTTGCGCAGGCCGACCGTCACGTTGACGCCCGAATCCTTCAGGTTCAGCGCGTGGGCGTGGCCCTGCGAGCCGTAACCGATGATGGTGACGTTCTTGCCCTTGATCAGCGAGAGGTCGGCGTCCTTGTCGTAAAACACTTTCATGATAAATCCTTCAATCTCTGTCTTTTATATGAGGGGGGCGGCATCCTCGTGTGCATCGTGTGCGCACGGATCGCGCCGCCCGGGGATACTGCTTGAACCTGTGCGAGCGGCGCTGGATCAGACTTTCAGGATGCGTTCGCCGCGGCCGATGCCCGAGCCGCCGGTACGGACGGTCTCCAGGATGGCGGTACGGTCGATCGCGTCCAGGAACGCATCGAGCTTGACGCCGTTGCCGGTCAGCTCGATGGTGTAGGTCTTCTCGGTGACATCGATGATGCGGCCGCGGAAGATGTCGGCGGTGCGCTTCATTTCCTCGCGCTCCTTGCCGACCGCGCGCACCTTGACGAGCATCAGCTCGCGCTCGATGTGCGCGCCTTCGGTCAGGTCGACCACCTTGACCACTTCCACCAGGCGGTTCAGGTGCTTGGTGATCTGCTCGATCACGTCGTCCGAACCGGTGGTGACGATGGTCATGCGCGACAGCGAGGAGTCCTCGGTCGGCGCCACGGTCAGCGTCTCGATGTTGTAGCCGCGGGCCGAGAACAGGCCCACCACGCGCGACAGCGCACCGGCTTCGTTTTCCAGCAGGACCGAAATGATGTGTCGCATTTACAGGTCCTCCGCGCCGAGCAGCATTTCGGAAATGCCCTTGCCCGCCTGGACCATCGGCCAGACGTTTTCGGTGGGATCGGTCTGGAAGTCCAGGAACACGGTACGGTCCTTCAGGCGGAACGCCTCGCGCAGCGCCGGCTCGACGTCCGACGTCTTTTCGACGCGCATGCCGATATGCCCGTAGGCTTCGGCCAGCTTGACGAAATCGGGCAGCGCGTCCATGTAGGAATGCGAGTAGCGGTTGTCGTACTCGATCTCCTGCCACTGGCGCACCATGCCGAGATAGCCGTTGTTGAGCGAGCAGATCTTCACCGGGGTGTCGTACTGCAGGCAGGTCGACAGCTCCTGGATGCACATCTGGATCGAGCCTTCGCCGGTGATGGTGACGACTTCCTTTTCCGGGAACGCCTTCTTGATGCCCATCGCATACGGCAGGCCCACGCCCATTGTGCCCAGGCCGCCGGAATTGATCCAGCGGCGCGGCTCGTTGAACTTGTAGAACTGCGCGGCCCACATCTGGTGCTGGCCGACGTCGGAGCAGATGAAGGCGTCGCCGTGGGTCAGTTCCCAGATCTTTTCCACCACGTACTGCGGCTTGATGATCTCGGAGCTGCGGTCGTACTTCAGGCAGTCGACCGAGCGCCATTGCTCGATCTGCTCCCACCACCTGGCCAGCGCCTCGCGCTTGGGCTTGATGTCGCTGGCCTTGATCTGGGCGATCAGTTCCTGCAGCACGTCCTTGACGTTGCCGACGATGGGGATATCGACCTTGACGCGCTTGGAAATCGACGACGGATCGATGTCGATATGGATGATCTTGCGCGCCTGCGAGGTGAAATGCGACGGGTTGCCGATCACGCGGTCGTCGAAACGGGCGCCGATGGCGATCAGCACGTCGCAGTTCTGCATGGCCATGTTGGCTTCATACGTGCCGTGCATGCCGAGCATGCCGACGAACTGCTTGTGGGTGCCGGGGAACGCACCCAGGCCCATCAGCGTGTTGGTCACCGGGTGGCCGGTCAGCGCCGCCAGCTGGCGCAGCTCGTCGCTGGCATTGGCCAGCACCACGCCGCCGCCGCTGTAGATGTACGGGCGCTCGGCGTTCTGCAGCAGCGCCACGGCCTTGCGGATCTGGCCCGAGTGGCCCTTGTTGACCGGGTTGTACGAGCGCATGTCGATCGACTTGGGGTACTCGTACTTGCAGGCATTGCGCGAGACATCCTTGGGGATGTCCACCACCACCGGGCCGGGACGGCCGGTCGAGGCAATGAAGAACGCCTTCTTGATGGTCGCGGCGAGGTCGCGCACGTCCTTCACCAGGAAGTTGTGCTTGACGATCGGGCGGGTGATGCCGACGGTGTCGCACTCCTGGAAGGCGTCCTGGCCGATGGCGTGGGTCGGCACGTTGCCGGTGATCACCACCATCGGGATCGAGTCGAGGTACGCGGTGGCGATGCCGGTGACGGCATTGGTCACGCCGGGACCGGAGGTCACCAGGGCGACGCCCACCTTGCCCGTTGCGCGTGCGTAGCCATCCGCGGCATGGACCGCGGCCTGCTCGTGGCGCACCAGGATGTGCTCGAACTTGGTTTGCTTGTGGAGCTCGTCGTAGATGTACAGCACTGCGCCGCCGGGGTAGCCCCAGACGTACTCGACGCCTTCTTCGGCAAGTGCGTGAACGAGAATTTCCGCCCCGATCATTTCGGGCGCGGCAGATGAATTGCTGTCGGCGTGGGAGAATTCCGCGCTGGGCATGTTCATTTCAGTCCTTTGCAATTTTCGGCAAAAAATTGTTTGGATGCTCTCTGCCGAACTTGTGGCTCGGGTTCAAGCGGTGCGCGTCTGCATGGAAGACCGCCTCATAAGCGGCCGGATGAGACAACCACTGATGTCGTGTGAACCGTCGATGATACTGCAATGCACCAGCGCGGTCTACGGTTGTTTACGCCGCCGGCATCGGCAAGTTCCCCGGATTGGCAAAAACTTTTGCGCAGCGCCATGTATTTCCCGCCAGACAAAACGGTACAGCGCGGCCAAATTTTGCTAGCATCCCAGCACATTGGGGCGCCGCGCGCCCTTCGCAGCACATTCACCAGAACCGGGCCCGGGTCCCGGCGCAACAAGCCCCAACCGCCTGAATGGCCACCGACCAGGAACTGTCCGCATTTCTTGCCAGCGTCGAGCGGCGCGCCTTCAAGCAGGCCGTGTTCGCCGTGCGCGACGACGAGGCCGCGCTGGACATCGTCCAGGACGCCATGATCAAGCTGGCCGAAAAATATGGCGACAAGAGCGCCGCGGAACTCGCGCCGCTGTTCCAGCGCATCCTGCAGAACACCATCCACGACTGGTTCCGGCGCCAGAAGGTGCGCAATACCTGGGTCTCGCTGTTTTCCAGCCTGCGCGACGACCGTGGCGACGGCGACGACAGCGACCTGCTGGAGACGCTCGAGGCACAGGTCGGCTCGGAGTCGGCCGAAAGCAGCGCCGACAAGGTCGAGCGCGCCCAGGTCATGCACATCATCGAGCAGGAGATCCAGCGCCTGCCCACGCGTCAACGCCAGGCATTCCTGATGCGTTACTGGGAAGATATGGACGTCGCCGAAACCGCGGCCGTGATGGGCTGCTCCGAAGGCAGCGTCAAGACGCACTGTTCCCGTGCCACGCACACGCTTGCGCAGGCCCTGCGCGCACGGGGGGTCCGACTATGAGCAGAAACGACAAAGAAATCCGCGAGCGCCGGTTTGCGCATGAGGTTCGCGCGGCACTTGACGCCGGCGCCGACGCCTTGCCGGCCGACATTTCCGAACGGCTCGCCGCCGCGCGCCGGATGGCGGTCGCCCGCAAGAAGGCCGAGGCGCCCGTGCTGGTGCCGCAGCTGGCCATGCCGGGCGCGCAGGCGCCGCTGTTCGACGACGACGCCTCGCCGCTGCACCGCGCCGGCGCCTGGCTGCGCCGGCTGGGGCTGGTCTGGACGCTGGTCGCGCTGGGCGCCGGCCTGGTGGGCATCTACCACTGGCAGGAACAGAAGCGCATCGAGGAACTGGCCGATATCGACGCCGCCATGCTGCTCGACGACCTGCCGCCCACGGCCTACGCCGACGAGGGCTTCCACGTGTTCCTGAAGCACGGGCAATAGCATGGCGCCCCCGCTTCCCCACCCCGACGCCCCGCGCCGCCGGCTGGCCGCCCTGCTGGCCGGCGCGGCCACCTGCTGGGCGCTGTTGCCCGCCCCGGCGCAGGCGCAGGGGGCTTCCGCGGCGGACGGAGCCCCTGCCTCCCAGGCCGCCCAGCCGGTCAGCGCCAAGCCCGCCTGGGCCGACCTCAGCCCGGTCAACCAGCGCATCCTGGCGCCGCTGCAGCCGCTGTGGGACACCCTGCCGGAGCTGAACCGCCACAAGTGGCTGCGCATCGCCGCGCGCTATCCGAAGTATTCGCCGGCCGAACAGGCCCGGCTGCAGGCACGCATGGCGGAGTGGGTCAGGATGACTCCGCAGCAACGCCGTCTGGCGCGCGAAAACTACCAGATCACCCGCTCGCTGCCGACCGAAAAGAAGGCCGAGGCCTGGGACAAGTACCAGCAGTTGCCCGAAGAGCAGAAGAAGAAGCTGGCCGCCACCGACCAAGTGCCGCGCCGCCCCGGCGCCGTCAGCGCGCTGCCCAGCGGCAAGCGCCTGCCCAGCGACACCAGCCGCCAGCTGCGCCATGAACACAAGGCGGGCGCGGGCCACGCTGCCCACCCGGCCGGCACGCCGGCCAGCGCGGGCGCGGCGCTGCCCGCAGCCCCCGCCGCCGCGGCAGCTGCCGCGGCGTCCGCCCCTGCCGTTGCCACCCCCGCGGCGCCCGCAAGCGCAGCGCTGCCCGCGGCCGCAGTGCCGGCTGCCGCGGCGGCCCAGGCTGCCACCGAAGCAACGGCCGCGGCGTCCGACGCCACCGTGCGCCAGTAATTCGCAGGCCATTTGGCATAATGGCCGTTTGAGGCCGGCCGGCGCACCTGGGCCAGCTTCGCCAGGCCCGCACCGGCATCCGCATGCCGCGCGCCGGCGCCCTGTCCAGAATGCCATCGATGCCCGCTGCCACCCTCGACCCCGTACCCCCTGCCGCGTCCGCGCCGGCCGCCCCGCCGCTGCGCCGCCGCATCGCCTGCATGCTTTATGAAGGCGTGCTGCTGTTCGGCGTGTTGAGCGCCTCGACCGCCGCCTACCTGCTGGTGCGTCCGCTGCTGCAGAAGCTGGGCGTGGACGGGCCGCTGGCGATCCAGCTGTGGAGCTTCCTGGTGATGGGGCTCTATTTCACGTGGTTCTGGCAGCGCAACGGCCAGACCCTGGCGATGCAGACCTGGCGCATGCGCGTCGAAAACGCCGCGGGCGTGCCGCCGCGCTGGCCGCAGGCGGCGCTGCGCTACGTGCTGACGTGGCTGTGGTTGCCGCCCTCGGCCGCGGTCGGCCATCTGCTCGGGCTGGTCAAGGGCCCGTTCGTCGGCGTGCTGTGCGCCGGCCTGCTGATCTGGATCCTGCTGGCCTGGCTGGACCCGCGCCGCCAGTTCCTGCATGACCGCCTGGCCGGCACGCGCCTGACCGACCTGCGCACCAAGCCATGAGCCTTGGCGCCGCCGGCATCCGCCGCGTCGCGGTGACCGTGCAGGCGGCCGCAGCGCTGGGCATTGCCGCGGCGCTGGTACGCACGGCGGCCTGGCCGTGGCCCGGCGCGCTCGCCGCCGGGGCCGGGCTGATCCTGGGCGGCTTCGCCTGCGGCATTGCCATCGCCTTCGCGCTGAGCGGACGCGGCCTGTGGGTCGCACGCTGCGATCACCCGCCCGCGCCGCCTGCCGAACTTGCAGCCACCCGCAGGCCGCTGCGGCTGGCGCAGGCGTTGCGCTGCTACGCAACCGAATGCCTGGCGGTACTGCGCATGTTCGACTGGCTGCAACCCTTCCGCGCGCGGGCACCGTTTGCGCCGGCCAACCATGCCCGGCCCGGCCGCGATGCCCCGCCGGTGCTGCTGGTCCATGGCTATGCCTGCGGCCAGGCCATCTGGCTCGACATGCAGCCGGCGCTGGCCGCCGCCGGCTACCGCTGCCACGGGATCGACCTCGAACCCGTGTTCGGCGACATCGACGACTACGCGCACGCGCTGCTGGCGGCGATGCGGCGCATCCGCGCCGAAAGCGGGCGCGCGCCCCTGCTGCTCTGCCACAGCATGGGCGGCCTGGTTGCGCGCGCCGCGCTGCGGCTGGCCGGCGATGAAGACCTGTGCGCCGGCATCGTGACGCTGGGCAGCCCGCACCACGGCAGCGCGCTGGCGCGGTTTGGCGGCGGCCACAATGCGCGCCAGATGCGCTGCGGCAGCCCGTGGCTGCGCGCGCTCGCGGCCGCCGAAACGCCGCGCCTGCGCGCGCGCATGATCTCGATCTTCAGCTGGCACGATTCGATCGCGGGCCCGCCGTGCACCGGGTGGCTCGACGGCGCCGGCCATATCCCGCTGTCCGGCATCGGCCATGTGTCGCTGCTGCGCCATCCCGCCGCGGTGCGCGCCGTACTCGACGCCCTGGCCGAACTGTCCGCGCGCGGCCGCTGAGCCGGCCGCGGCGGCGGCTGTCCCGCGGCCGCAACGATTCATATGTCAGTCATGTTTTCGTCACCGTGGCGTCACCGCGGGCTGGCTGAATGCAGCCATCGCCGCAACCGGGACTGGCATGGTGCAAGCAATCCGATCTGCCCGCGGGTATCTGTCGAAGGCCTCGCAACTGGCGCCATGGCTGCGCCGCAGCGCTGACAGCGGCGCCGCCGCGCCGGTGACCGCCTTCATGGCGCCGGCGCTCGATGGCGCTGCGCTGGCGCCGCCGCGCGAAGCGCAGGAAACCTATCCCCCCGAACCGCACCCGATCCAGCGCTACCGCGCCATCTGGCTGTCGGACATCCACCTGGGGACACCCGGCTGCCAGGCCGACTACCTGCTGGATTTCCTCAAGCACAACGAGTCCGACCAGCTCTACCTGGTCGGCGACATCATTGACGGCTGGCAGCTGCGCCGCGGCTGGTACTGGCCGCAAAGCCACAACGACGTGGTGCAGAAGCTGCTGCGCAAGGCGCGCAAGGGCACCGAGGTGATCTATGTCCCCGGCAACCACGACGAAGCCGCGCGCCAGTTCGACGGCATGGCCTTCGGCGACATCACCGTGCGCGAAGAGGCGATCCACGTCACCGCCACCGGGCGCCGCCTGTGGGTGGTGCACGGGGACCTCTTCGACGGCGTGGTGCAGCACGCGCGCTGGCTGGCCTACCTGGGCGATTCGCTCTACACCATGATCCTGGCGCTCAACCGGCACTTCAACCGGCTGCGCGCGCGCCTGGGTTTTCCGTACTGGTCGCTGTCGCAGTACCTGAAGCACCAGGTCAAGAACGCGGTCAACTACATCGGCGCGTTCGAGAGTGCGATGGTGGACGAGGCGCGCCGCCGCGGCTGCGACGGCGTGGTCTGCGGCCATATCCACAAGGCCGAAATCCGCGAGGTCAACGGCCAGCTCTACTGCAACGACGGCGACTGGGTCGAAAGCCTGTCGGCGCTGGTCGAAACCCTGGAAGGCGAACTGAAGATCGTCTACTGGACCACGCTGCTCGACGCCCCCGCACCCGCCATGCGCCGCCGCCGCCGCGCTGCCGTGGCCGGCTGAGCCGGGACGGTCGCGCTTATTTCGCATGGCTCCATCCGCCCCCCCGCCATCCGCATTGCCCTTCCACCGCGCCCAAGGAGGCTGCATGAAGATCCTGATCGTCACCGATGCCTGGGAACCGCAGGTCAATGGCGTGGTGCGCACGCTCAAGTCCACGCGCCGCGAACTGGAGGCGATGGGCCACACGGTCGACATGATCACGCCGCTGGAATTCCGCACGGTGCCATGCCCGACCTATCCCGAGATCCGGCTGTCGCTGCTGCCGGGCGCGCGCGTTTGGCGGCGCATCGAGGCCTTCGCCCCCGACGCCCTGCACATCGCCACCGAGGGCCCGCTCGGGCTGGCCGCGCGCAGCCATGCGCTGCGCCGCAAGCTGCCCTTCACCACCGCCTACCACACCCGCTTCCCGGAATATGTGCAGGCGCGCTTCGGCATTCCGCTGGCGTGGACCTACCGCTTCCTGGGCTGGTTCCATGGCCCCGCCCAGGCGGTGATGGCGCCGACGCCGGTGGTGCTGGACGACCTGCGGCGCTACGGCATCACCAATGCCGTGCTGTGGACGCGCGGCGTGGACCTGGACGTGTTCACGCCCCAGCGCGCCAATGTGCTCAACACCGCCCACCCGATCTTCCTGTACGTTGGCCGCGTGGCGGTGGAGAAGAACGTCGAGGCGTTCCTGGCGCTGGACCTGCCCGGCTCCAAATGGGTGGTCGGCGACGGCCCGGCGCTGCCGGCGCTGCGCGCCCGCTACCCCGGCGCCAACTACCTGGGTGTGCTGAGCCAGCCCGAGCTGGCGCGGGTGTATGCTTCCGCTGACGTGTTCGTGTTCCCGAGCCGCACCGACACCTTCGGGCTGGTGCTGCTGGAAGCGCTGGCCAGCGGCCTGCCGGTGGCCGCGTACCCGGTCACGGGCCCGATCGACGTGCTGGGCGACAGCCCCGCCGGCGTCATGCACGAAGACCTGCGCGAGGCCTGCCTGGAGGCGCTGCGCATTGACCGCGCCACGGCCCGGGCCCACGCCGAGCGCTTCTCGTGGCGCGCCGCGTCCGAGCAGTTCCTGGCCCACCTGCGGCCGTTCGCCGCTGCCAGGCCAGGGCGAGGCGGCGCAGCGGCCTCACCCGCCACACCCACGCCTTCCGCCCCGCAAACCCATGCCGAAACCGCATCCGGAACTGCCGTCCGACCCGCCAATGCAGAGGCCGCCGCCGGCAATGCAGAGCGCTGACTACTCCGTCGACCAGAATCCGCACAAGGGCAACCGGGGCCTGGCGCGCGCCTGGCATGCGGCCATCAATTCGCTGTCGGGGCTGCGCTATGCAGTGCTGGAGGAGAGCGCGTTCCGCCAGGAGCTGACCCTGGTGGTGATCCTGACGCCGTGCGCCTTCCTGGTGCCGGTGACGGCGGTCGAGCGCATCTTGCTGCTGGGCACGCTGCTGGTGGTGCTGATCGTGGAGCTGCTCAACTCCAGCGTCGAGGCCGCGGTCGACCGCATCTCGCTGGAGCGGCACAGCCTGTCCAAGCGCGCCAAGGACTTCGGCAGCGCCGCGGTGATGCTGGCGCTGGTGCTGTGCGGCGGCACCTGGATCACCATCGCCGGGCCGCATGTGGTGCGGTGGGTGCAGGCGCTGGCGGGCTGAGCCGGCCCGGAACAGACGTGTCCGGGCGCGGCGCGGCGGGGGGCGCAGCATGGGCAAGGCAGGCCGATTGCTTATAATCGCAACCCTGCCCCCGACTTACCGATCGCACCGATCGCCCGGACGCCCATGGAACCGAAACCGCAAACCGGACCCCGCCGCACCAGGGACCGCATCCTCGACGTCTCGCTGCGCCTGTTCAACGAAGTCGGCGAGCCCAACGTCACCACCACCACGATCGCGGAAGCGATGGAGATCAGCCCCGGCAATCTCTACTACCACTTCCGCAACAAGGACGACATCATCAACTCGATCTTCGTGCGCTTCGAGCAGGAGATGGAGCGCCGCCTGAAGATGCCGGACGACCACAAGGCCACGCTCGACGAAAGCTGGGGCTACCTGCAGTACATGTCCGAGTTCCTGTGGAACTACCGCTTCCTGTACCGCGACATCAACGACCTGCTGGCGCGCAACCGGATGCTGGAGACCAACTTTAAGCGCATCGTCGAGCAGAAGCAGCGCTTTGCGCACGAGATCTGCCGCCAGTTCATCGAGGACGGCGAGATGGAAGCCACGCCCGAGCAGGTCGAGGCCATCTGCACCAACATGGTGGTGGTCGCCACCTACTGGCTGTCGTTCCAGTTCGTGCAGCATCCGCGCCAGTACAACGATCCCGAGCAGATCCGCGGTTACCTGCACGGCTCGAGCTACCACATCTTCTCGATCCTGGCACCCTATCTGCGCGGCCGGGCACGGGAGGCATTCGACCAGCTGGCGCGCGACTACGCGGCAGCCAAGGCCGCCGCCGCTGCGGCAAAGGAAACGAAGTGAAAGCCGTCTGCGTGTATTGCGGGTCCAGTCCCGGCAACCGTCCCGAATATGCCCAAGGCGCGCGCCTGCTCGGCCGCACCCTGGCCGAAAGCGGCCTGACGCTGGTGTACGGCGGCGGCAAGGTGGGCCTGATGGGCATCGTCGCCGACGCCGTGCTCGAACATGGCGGCCGTGCCATCGGCATCATCCCCGAAGCGCTGATGCAGAAGGAAGTCGGCCACCGCGGCCTGACCGAGCTGCACGTGGTGCGCAACATGCACGAACGCAAGCAGATGATGGCCGACCGCGCCGACGCCTTTGTCGCCATGCCCGGTGGCGTGGGTACCTTCGAAGAGCTGTTCGAGACCTTCACCTGGCTGCAGCTGGGCTACCACGCCAAGCCGGTAGGCCTGCTGAACCTGGCCGGGTTCTACGACGGCATGCTGGGCTTCCTGTCGCACGCGGTGCGCGAAGGCTTCCTGAAGCAGGTGCACGCCGAGCTGCTGCACGTGGGCGACACGCCCGCCGGCCTGCTGGCGCAACTGGCGGCCGCGCCGCGCGTGCGAGTCGACAAGTGGCAGGAGGCGCGCGACCAGACCTGAGCGCGCGCCAGCTTCCGGCCCGGGTTCAGAAGGAAGAGCCCGGCTGCTGCAGGAACGCCAGTTCCTCGGCCGTACTCTGCCGGCCCAGTACCGCATTGCGGTGCGGGAAGCGGCCAAAGCGCGCGATGATCACGCGGTGCTTCTCGGCCCACTCGACGGCATCCACCGCCCCGCCGCTGGCTTCGCGCAGCTGCGTCATCAGGCGCACCGCCTCGTCCTGGTCTTCCAGCGCCTCGGAATGCTCGAACGGCATGTAGCAGAACATGCGGTGGTAGTCGGTCGGCAGCGCGCGGTCCATGCCGCTGGCGACGATGCGCCGGGCCAGTGCCAGCGCCTGCGCATCGGTGCCGAAGCTGCGCGGATCGTTGCGGAACATATTGCGCGGGAACTGGTCCAGCAGCACCACGCGCGCGCACGCGCCCTCGGGCGTGACCGACCAGTCGTCAGGCGCCCCGTCGCAGGCGACCTCCCAGTCAGACAGGAAGTTCGCGCGAATCTGCGCATCGAATGCATCCGACTTGGTGAACCATTGCGGGCGCACCGTATTCCAGGCGGCCGAACCGGGCTGGTCGAACCAGAAATCCAGCACACGCAGGGCGTCTTCAGGCAGTTGGGCTGTCATCGGCAGGAAAAACCTTTCGGGTTAGAAACGGCAGCGCTGGCGCCTCAGCGCGCCACATTGCGCATCCAGTCGGCGGTCTGGAAGAAGGCCTGCATCAGGCGCAGCTGCAGGTCTTCGGGCAGGCCGATGTCCTGCATCGCCAGCGCCATGCAGCGCATCCACTGGTCGCGCTCGCTGACGCCGATCTCGAACGGCAGATGCCGCGCGCGCAGGCGCGGATGGCCGAAGCGCTCGATAAAGTGGTTGGGGCCGCCCAGCCAGCCGCACAAAAACCAGAACAGCTTGTCGCGCGAGCCCTCGAGCGACGGCGGATGCAGCGCGCGCAGCGCGGCGAATTGCGGCTCCAGGTCCATCAGGTCGTAGAAACGGTCGACCAGTTCGCGCACGCGCGCCTCGCCGCCCACCAGTTCAAAGGCAGTGACCTCGGCATTGCCGGGCTTGTCATCGGATTCAGTACTCATCACACACTCGGTCTGCGCGGCGCCGGCACGCTGGCTCAGGCATCGCGCAAGGTCGCCAGCGCTGGCTGGCGCAGCACTTCGCGCAGGCCCAGCCAGCCGCCGGCAAAAGCGCACAGCATGCCAGAAACCACGCCGACCGGCACGATCCACGCATTGAAGCGGTACGGGAAATCGAATACGAACTGCGACAGCCCCCAGCCCACCGCGATCGCGCCGAGGCTGGCCAGCAGGCCGGCGAGGCCGCCCACCACCAGGAACTCGGCATACTGGGTCTGCCGCACCAGTGCGGCAGACGCACCCAGCGCCTTGAGCAGGCCCGCGTCGCGCTTGCGCTCGTCGCGCGCGCCGGACAAGGCCGCGTACAGCACCGTCACCCCGGCGGCCAGCGTGAACACGAACAGGAACTCCACCGCCGCAATCACCTGGTCCAGGATGTCCTGGATCTGGCGCAGGATCATGTCGGTATTGACCACGGTGATGTTGGGAAAGGCCGCGATCAGCCGGTTGCCCAGCGCGGCGCTGGCGGGCGGCAGGTGGAACGAGGTGATGTAGGTCTCGGGCATGCCCTGCATCGCCCGCGGCGGCAGGATCACGAAGAAGTTGACCCGCATCGAGCCCCAGTCGAGCTTGCGCAGCGAGGTCACGCGCGCCTGCACCGGCTGGCCGGCCACGTCGAAGCGCAGCGTGTCGCCGAGACGGATGCCCAGGGTCTTGGCGATGCCCTCTTCCACCGACGCGCCCGCCTCGTCGCCGTCCGAGCCGTTCGACCAGCGCCCGGCGATCACGCGGTTGCCCTCCGGCAGCGCATCGGTGTAGGACAGGTTGAACTCGCGCTCGACCAGGTTGCGCGCGCGCCCGTCCTCGAAGCTGTCGCCGCGGATGGTGCGCGCGCCGATATGGGTCAGGCGCCCGCGCACCATCGGGTAAAGCAGGTCGGTGATGCCGGCGCCGGCCAGCATCTGGCGCAGCGGCTCGCGCTGGTCCGGCTGGATATTGATGATGAAGCGGTTGGGCGCGTCCGCCGGCGTGGCGCTGCGCCAGGAATCGACCAGGTCGTTGCGGGTCATGCCGAGCAGCAGCAGCGCCATCAGCCCCACCGCCAGCGCCACGGTCTGCAGCACCGTGACCGCGCGACGGCGCTCCAGCACCGCCAGCGCAAAGCGCCACCCCATCGCCGCGCGCCCGCGCAGGCGTCCGCGCAGCAGCCGCGACAGCAGCGTCAGCAGGCCCAGCGCCAGCACGCCGAACACCACCCCCGCGGCGACAAAGCCGCCGGCGGTGGTCAGGCCCAGCCGCAGGTCGCGCGCGGCCACCAGCAGCAGCGCGACAAAAGCGCCAAGCCCCAGCGCATAGGCCACCCAGGCCGACACCGGCGGCAGCCCGATATCGCGCCGCAGCACCCGCAGCGGCGCGACCCGCGTCAGCGCCAGCAGCGGCGGCAGCGCAAACCCGGCCAGCAGCACCAGCCCGGCCAGCACCCCCACCAACGCCGGCAGCAGCGACGGCTGCGGCAGCGACACCTTGAGCAGCCCGCCCAGCGACAGCAGCAGGCCATAGTGCGCCAGGTAGCCGAGCAGCACGCCGGCCAGCGCGCCGCCCGCGCCGACCAGCAGGAATTCCAGCCCGAAGGCCCGCAGGATCTGCCCGCGCGACAGCCCCAGGCACTTGTAGACCGCGCAGGCATCGGTGTGGCGCTGCATGTAGCGGCGCGCCGACATCGCGATCGCCACTGCCGCGATCATCGACGACAGCACCGCCACCAGCGACAGGAAGCGCTCGGCGCGGTCCAGCGTGGCGCGCATCTGCGGCTGGCCGGATTCCAGCGACTCGACCCGCGTATTGCGCAACTGGCGGCGTTCGATCTCGTCCTGCGCCCATTTCTGGAAGGCCGCGCCGGCGGCATCCGGACCTGCCACCAGCAGCCGGTAGGTGACGCGGCTGCCCCAGCCGATCAGCCCGGTGCTGTCCAGGTCCGACAGCGGCATCAGCACGCGCGGCGCAAAGTTCATGAAGCCGGTGCCGCGATCGAGTTCCTGCGTGATGATGCGGTCGATGCGGAAGCTGCGGCTGCCCAGCCGCAGGCTGTCGCCCACCGCCACGCCCAGCGCGCCCAGCAGCGCCTCGTCGACCCATACCGTGCCCGGCGCGGGAATGCCGTCCGCGGGCGCGTCCGGCCCGCCCGGCGCGCCGGTCACCTTGAGCCGGCCGCGCAGCGGATAGCCGTCGGTCACCGCCTTGAGCGCGGCCAGCTGGCTGGGCGGCTCGGCGCCGGCCTGGGCCTTGCCCTCGGCAGTGGCCATGCTCGGGAAGGTAACGGTCTGCGCCACCGCCAGGCCGGCTGCCCGGGCACGCTGCGCGAACGCGGCGTCGAATGGCTGGTCGGCCACCAGCAGCACATCCGAGGCAATCATCTGGCGCGCGTCGCGCTCAAGGCCCAGCCGCATGCGGTCGGCCATGAAGCCCACGCTGGTCAGCGCGGCCACGGCCAGCACCAGCGCAAACAGCAGCAGGTAGAGCTCGCCTGCCAGCCAGTCGCGCCGGGCCATGCGCAGCGCCTGGCGCCAGGCGGAAAATCTGCCGCCGGTGGCAGTGTGCAGTCCAGCGGGTTGGGCGGCAGTCGCAGGGACGTTGATGGCGGACTCGGAGGGCATCGGTTGGTTGGTTCTTGGTTGCTGGCGCCGGTGCGCCTCGGGTCAGTCAGGCAATGCAAAGAGCCGGCGGGAACGGCCGCGACGCTAGCGTGGTGCGTCGTGCCGGGTCCCGCCGCGCAGGCTGGCATGGACGCGGCGCACCCCGCGCCACAGCTTCGGCAGCAGCCACACCGAGCCCACCAGGAACACCGCCAGCAGCACCAGGAACAGCACCGGCACGAAAAACGCCAGCAGCAGGCTGCCGGTGGCGGTCAGATCCTCAGTGAATGAGGCCGTCCAGTTGGAAAACGGTTCCGGCGACACGTTGATCAGCGCGCGCGTGCCGGCCTTGACCGCATGCGCGGTGCCGGCCAGCGTGCCGCCGACCAGGCCCGCGGCTACCACCCACTGGGGATCCAGCTGGCCGAACGCGGCGGCCGCCAGGATCGCCCCGGCCGGAATGCGGATGAAGGTGTGGATGCCGTCCCAGACGGTGTCGAACGCCGGCACCTTGTCGGCGACGAACTCGGCCACTGCCAGCACCGCGGCCACGCCGATCACCCACCAGGATTCCAGTGGCTGCAGCCCGGGCGGCAGTTCCAGCCAGCCCAGCCGCGCCAGCACTCCGGCGGCCAGCACGGCCAGATAGAGGCGAAAGCCGCTGGCCCAGGACATGCCCGCGGCCAGCGCGGCGGTTTCCAGCATGGCGCTCCTTGCAAGGGTCCGGCGCGGGCCGGTGCAGACATCGGCGCGCCCTGGCAGGGAGTGTAATACGGACCCGCGCGCGGTGCGCCCGAACGTCTGCGGTCGGGGCAGGCCAGGCCCTCAGCCGTCTTCCTTGCCGTCCGCCCCGAACCAGGGCAACGCCTCTTGCGGCGTCAGGATGCCAGCCGGCTCGGCCATGGTGTAGCCGGGCAGCGCTTCGATGCGCCGGGCAAAGGCGGGATCGGCCAGTTGTGCCAGCAGCGCGGCCATCCACCCGGCGGTCTGGTCGTTCTTGCGCAGCGCCAGGTAGTAGGCCTCGCGCGTGAGCGGCACGAACGCCAGCCCGTGGGCCTCGGCGTTCATGCGCAGCCCGAACCCGGCCTGGGCCCGGCCGCCATGCACGGCTTCCGCCACTTTTTCGTTGCTGAATTCGGTTTCGTCGTAGCCGGCGATCTGGTCCGGATACAACCCCTCGGCGGCCAGCAGCTGGTCGAACAGCATGCGCGTGCCCGAGCTGCGCTGCCGGTTGACGAAGCGCGCCTGGCTGCGCGCCAGGCCGCGCAGGTCGTGCACCTCGCGCGCCAGCTCCGGCGCCAGGATCAGCCCCTGCTCGCGCCACGCCAGCCGCAGCAGCCGCACGGCGCCAGGCCGCAGCCACTTGCGCAGGGTCACATGCGCCACCGAACCCGCGGTCTGCACCGGCGAGACATAGAACCCGGCCAGCTCCGACTGGCGTTCCTGCAGGCAGATCAGCCCTTCCACGCTGCCGCAGAACACCGTGTCGAGCTGCAGCGGACTGCCGGCCGTGCCCAGCGCGGCGGCCAGCACTTCCACCGCCGGATCATGGCTGCCGGTGAAATGCACGCACGACTGCGGCTGCTGGGCGTCGTCCAGGTCGGCAATGAACTCCGCCATGGCGCGCCGCACCGCCGGCTCGATCGACTCGCGCAGGCGCAGCTCGGCGCGCAGCAGGCGCTCGCCGAAGCGCGTCAGCGACGCGCCGCGCCCGCGTTCCATATCCAGCATGCTGCGGCCAAGCATCTCTTCCCAAGACCGCATCACGCCCCAGGCGTGGCGGTACGACAGCCCGATCTCGCGCGCGGCGCGATGCAGCGACCCGGTTTCGCGCACCGCCTTGAGCAGCTGGAACACCTTGGCATTGGCGCGCGGATTGTCGTCGGGGGCGACCACGGGAAACAGGTCGAAGCGGAAAGTCATAGGTTCTCCGCTACATATTTACTTGTCGATCTCGGCTGCACCACAATGAATACCCCATTCTTATGTTGTTTTGCCGCATTCTCACTGAGATCCATTGGCAAATGCAATTATGTCGACAAAAACATAATAACAAGGAGATACCGTATGTCCCGCCGCGCCCAGGCCTTGCGCCGCCTCGCCGCCCCGCTACTCTGCATCGCCCTGCTGCCGGCGGCGCATGGCGGCGAGATCAAGCTGGCCACCACCACCAGCACCGAGAACTCGGGCCTGCTCAAGCACCTGCTGCCGCGTTTCGAGAAAACGTCGGGCGTCACCGTGAAGGTGATCGCGGTGGGCTCGGGCAAGGCCATGAAGATGGGGGAGATGGGCGATGTCGACGTGCTGCTGGTGCATGCGCGCAAGATGGAAGACGCGTTCGTCGCCGCCGGCTACGGCATCAACCGGCGCGACGTGATGTACAACGACTTCATCTTGGTCGGCCCGGCCAGCGACCCGGCTGGGGTCAAAGGCGGCAAGGATGTGCTGGCCGGCCTGCGCAAGCTCGCCGCCAGCGGCAGCAAGTTCATCTCGCGCGGCGACAACTCCGGCACCGACGTGATGGAGAAGGATTACTGGAAGCAGCTCGGCATCGAACCCAAGGGCCAGCCGTGGTACGTCAACGCCGGCCTGGGCATGGGCGAGGTGCTGACCATGGCGGCGCAGATGCCCGCCTATACGCTGTCGGACCGCGCCACCTACGGCGCTTACCGGGCAAAAACCGGGCTCATGATCGCCATCGAAGGCGACCCGAAGATGTTCAATCCGTACGGGATCATCGCGGTCAACCCGGCCAGGCATCCGGGTATCAACTACAAGGATGCGATGAAGCTGGTCGAATGGATCACGTCAAGGGAAGGACAGGAGGCGATTGCGGGGTATAAGGTTGAGGGCGAACAGCTGTTCTTTCCCAACTACGGTACGAAATAACACTCAGCCAGAGGCTCCCCTCACCGATCTTGCGTCACCCCAGTAATGCACGGTGTATTCGATCACATCAACCCGTGGCGGGGGGGTCCGCCACTATCGAGGGGGCCTTCCTCGCCGCGCACAGACATTAGTTCCCGCCGGGCTATTCGCCGAGCTCCCGGCGCAAGTCTCGCGCGACACCTGCATGGCTGGTATCACTCATACCCGATAGCAGCAGCGCGTCGTCCACCGGTTCCTGGCGGCGCACATTGAGCGCCGCCAGGTTCGCTAGCGCAGCATCTCGCGTGCCTTTTATATCCATCACCCTTGACCGCTAACGCGCCGGGCTTCGCTTGCACCGCGCCGTAGTCACGGATGGCGTCTTCGCGTCGCCAGTATTCGCTCAGGCGTTCGGCCTTCAGGTTCATGGGCGTGTCCGGCCACTGGACGCTCGGCAAGTGGGAGCAACTATCTAGGTCAACCTCTAACACCGGCATCTAGCCGCGATACGGCCTTCGCGGAACGACTTTCGGTCTGCAGCCGACTCGTTGCCTGTCTCTAAGCGTTGCTGCCACCCGCAGCTTCTGCGGTCCTCAGACAAGGCCTCATCCCTCGCCAGAAAGACTCATAGGACTCAGGCCACTGCCAAGGCGGGACAATGTTTGAATTCACCGTTCAAATCCCGGATATGAGCATCAAATATCGAATACCTAATAAAACGCCGGCGCTGGCATTGAATCATCCCAGCTCATTTCCTACCATCTGTCAGGCAAAGGCCTGATTTTTATCGCACAAAAATCAGCTTCTTTGCGGGACTTCTGGGCAAAAAGTGGCGCAGATATTTTATCTACTCACTCTACGCCGGTATTTTTCTTAGGAAATCACCCCAGGAAATTTCCCATCAAATGTCCAGAATTTGATCGCCATTTTAAAATGGTTTAACCTCAAGGAGTCGTCATGCAAAATACAGACATCGATCCCATCGTTCAATCATCCGCCGCGGAAACCACGGATCAGGACATTGACAAGGCCGCGCGAGAAATTGAGCGTCAGATCCAAGGCCGAGCTTGGAACATGAACCAGCCCCTCAATATGATTGCATACGAAGACCAAAGCTGACATCAGCCGAAGCGGCGCCCCATTGGGGCGTCGTCACTTCCAAGAAGGAGTGGATCATGCTTCTGCAATTTGGAATCCAGTCTCAAATCAGCAACTTGGTGACCCTGATTGGCGCCCAAGATCCGTCTGCCGCCCGCTCTCTTACCTCCATTGGGGACATCCAACGCGCCTATCACAGTTTCATCGAGCATCTACAAAAGCGACGCCCAAGCGGGGCGCCTGGTGTGACTCGAATTATCACAAGCGCAATAGAAGCAAATCAATTCCGCTCGGTGTTCACAAATGATTCATTGCTTGATGACAAAATGCAATCCGGAGTTATCAGGGCGCGCAAGGATGTGCAAGCAACGGAGAAGAGATCCCTGCTCAAGCGTGCGCTAAAGGAGCTAGCACTCTACTCCAATGAACATCGAATTCTCTTCGACACAGTCATCACTGACATATTCATTCTGCCATCGGAAATCGCGAGAGCAGGCTCGACATCCAACGCATTGGGCGTGATATGGGCAAATCCAAAAATCCAATATAGCCTGCATGATGTCATTGAGATGCTCGTGCATGAACTCACACATCACGAGATGTTCTTGGACGAACTGCGTCATGCACACTATGACTACAAGGCCATGCTCGACAAGCGAACGTGGGCTCGATCGGCGATTCTTCATGTCCCACGCCCACTCGATAAAGTTCTGCATAGTGCAGTGGTTGCAACTGAAATACTACTGCTGCGCGAGCAGATCCTTGGCCACCCCATTCGACCAGCAATTCACCCACCGACGCTGAAGCTAATGAGTTATGTGGGTGAGTCCTTAGCTTCAATGGATGCGGTGCTTCATAGCAAATCGTTGAGCAGTGGGATCTTTCTTGACCGCGCTTTTGAAATTTTCGAAAGCGTAAAGCGAAGCTATACCACGCTCTTGCATTGCCCTCGCGCCGCAGCGCTGCATTAGATAGTTTTCACGGAGATAGACGCCCATGAGGGAACAGGGAGTCAGACGCCTGGCTGAGCTTAAATCACGCCAGTGGAAGGACCTCTTCCTGCTTTCGGCGGCAGGTTGGACGCTTATTCTTATCCTGATCCACCAGGGAGTCATTGCTGCCTCATCGTATTTCCTGACACGGTTGATCGAAGCATTCCAGGCGGGGACCGACTATCGGTCCTACCTATTCGAATACCTTTTGGCCATGGTGCTTCCCTATTTGCCCGGTTGCGCATCCCTCGTCGCCCTGCAGGCCTGGATCAACCAAGCTCACCGTAGATTCTCAGCACGCCTTCCGGAGGCCATTTTCGGACATACAGGCAAGCACAACGACAATGCTCTCCGGGAAGCCACCGAGGCTGCCTATTCGAGGAATTCATTCGCGGCATTGAAGGACTATCTGACGTTCGTGCATCAGTTTGCCACCCTGTGCTTGAACAGCGTGCTTAGCATCGTCGTTTTGGCTTTGCTGCTGCCGGCGAATCTCTTGGAGGGATATATGGTGAGTGTCCTCGCTTCGATGACGTTGATCCTGCTGCTGCGGCCGGGCGTTCATTCACTATCAACAAAGACTGAAACCGCCCTCATCTCCTATGGAGATGCACTCTCACAGGTCTGGGATAACTCTGTGCTAGGAAATAGGTACAACTTTGAACTATGGAATAATTATCGGGAACAACTCGCGTCGAAATATTATCGACAGTCGAACAAACTGCAGTTCTTGAAGCAAGCCGGAAATCTGGCACTCGCGCTTATCTCTTTGGCACCAACCACCTATCTCATCCTCGTTGCTGTTCAGAGCAAATCAGCGGAGCCAATTCTGATCGCTGCAATTGTTGTTAATCTGACGCGGATCTTTCATATCCTCAACTCCCTAAGCGGCCTAGTCAATCAGATTCTGGATTTTTCAGCGATGAATGCACGTATACGGGTGATGATGAGCCCGGAACTAAAATTTGACGATCCGTCTCATTTTCCTGACAAGCCGCGGGGAGAGATTTATCTCAATGGTGCCCCGATACATGAATACAAATCGGTGGTGGAAATTGTGCGAAGCTGCAGCCATGGGCGCTTTACGATACAAGGCGCCAACGGCGCTGGAAAATCTACGCTTCTGCAGGTGCTCAAGCAAGCCTTATCTGGCGATGCTATTTTGGTTCCGAGCCACAACGGCAAACTGCGCTGGCGCGCCACCGGCATTGAAAAATCAACGGGCGAACGGGCGGTTGGACATTTGCTGGAGATTTCCGAGCATCCCGATGCAAAGTACCTGCTTCTCGATGAATGGGATGCAAACCTTGACGCCGCCAATACCAAAGCAATCAATGACGTCTTGCGGAATCTTAGCCAGCACAAAGTGATAGTAGAAATCAGACATTAGGAGCTAGCTATGAAAGACTCATATTTAGTGGAAGCCATTCTCGGCTCAGAGGACCTCCTGCGAAGCTACCGGAATAGAAATTTCTGGAAAGGCAGAATTGATCCCGTGAAGCTGCAATCCATCTTTTCTTGGCACCGTCTCAACGAATTGCTTGCCACTCACAGAATCACCAACGATCGTTTGCGCCTTTCTCTAGCGGATGACTACAAGACAGCAAATATGGTGGCCTTTCGGCCGGGCCGAGACCAGTTCGGGCGGCCGACAGACATTCTTTCCATCAGCGCGCTGCATCAACTTATGGGATGCGGGGTTACTGGCGTTTTGGAAGCGACCCAGGAACTGGTTCCTCCGCTTGAAGTACTGACATCCGAGATCAGTACCAGGCTCCAAGCGCGCTCTTCAGCCAACGCCTTTTTTTCTTTTGGCTCGTCCTCAGGCTTTGGGCCACATAACGATGACCATGATGTAATCGTTATTCAATTCTGCGGTCAGAAGCACTGGCAGTTCTTTCGTACTTCCCCCTCTCTAGACAAGGCTAAGGTGGATGACTTAGCTGCTCCCGGAACAGCGGAAAAGGGCGACTGCGTATTGATGCAAGAAGGCGACGTATTGTTTGTGCCCAAGGGAACCTGGCACGACGTATCGGCACTCAACGCGCCAAGCCTTCACGTCACCATCAGTATCGTCTTTCCAACGATGTCCGACTTTATCAGATGGCTATTGACAAAACATCGCTACAGCATTCCTTTTCAGGATATCCGCAGCGATGATGATCCGAGCACGGTTGCCGCCATCTGCGCCGACTTCCTTCATACTGAAATAGGATGTGACACCGTATCAACCTTTCTGAATGAATACTACGCCCGGCACTCTGCGCGAAGAATTAACCCCGCATTCCCCCATCTTAACCGGGTGACACCTGGAGATTCCTTCATTCGTTTGCCATACACCTTCATAACATTGCACAACGACAAACGACTCGCAACACGTACGATCTCGGCTTTAGGGCGGAAACATTGCATTAGCGAGTTGGAGCATGAAGTACTAAAGCGGCTTTCTCACAAAGCTCCCAGCACACTGAAAGATATTCAATCGTTCAATCCAAAACACGGACCTAACACAGCGGCGACCATCAAGGCAATTGAGGGCCTGTTGGACAAAGGGCTAATTTCCAAGATGTGAGCAACTGTAATATGTACCCAGATACACCGTACTTGACGTTTTAAATACTCTCAGCCGTCATTGCCTCTTCGCTCGAGAACAAAGTCCGCCTCTACCTCTCTCACCCCGGGCAGTCGCACCATGACGTGAACACGAATATTCCGCAGATTCTCGCGGTGTCTGCAGAGGAAGTCCAAGATCGGCTCGAGTTGACGCCAACGGCGCACTGAACCTCGTACGGTTGAAAGGACGAAGTGTCGCTCACCCATTTGGAACTCAACGAGCCAAGCCTTCTCATGCTGCCGATATACATCCACGTCAATTGAAGCAGGCAACATCCCTGCCAGATGCCGGATTTCCTGTATCGTGACCAGGGTCGCCTGATTTACTTCCAGCTGAGCTTCCAGCATTTTACGATCTCCGCGTCGAGGATACCGGGGCGCGTCGCACAATCTACGACCCCATTCCTACTGCGGCAATTGCAATTTTCCAAGCACTACCTGAACCTTTTCAGCCTCTGTGGCCTGAACGGGGCAGCATCAGTCGATTTGAGCGGGATCAGCCTCAACCCGCCTCGGCCTCCAGCCTCGGCAGCTGCGGCAGATCCGCCGCCACCTCCGCGATCATGCGCCGGATCCACATCACGTCCGGCGCGGCATGGCAGCGTTCGTGCCACAGCTGGTAGAAGCGCATGCGCGGGAACGCCACCGGCGACGGCACCATGCGGATCGGCAAGTACTGCGCATAGTGCGCGGCGAACTGCCGGCCGGTGGTGAAGACCATGTCGGTCTTCATCAGCACATACGGCACCAGCCCGAAATACGGCAGCGTGACCTGGATATTGCGCTTGTAGCCCTGCTCGGCGAGTGCCTGGTCGATCATGCTGCGCTGCATCGACGCGTAGGGCGCGGGCGCCAGGTGCGGCATTTCCAGGTAGTGCTTGAGCGTCAGTCCCTTGCGCGCCAGCGGGTGCTGCGCGCCCAGCATGCACACCACCTCGTCGTCGAACAGCGGCGAGATATGCAGGTGCTCCGGCGGCGACAGCCAGTTGCCGACCACGATATCCAGCTGTCCCTGCTCGAGATCGTCAAGGAAATCCGACGACGATGTCATCGGGTGCACAAACAGCTTGGCGCCCGGCGCCAGCCGGCGCACGCGCTCGACGATATTTGGCAGGAAGAAGGCGTCCAGGTAGTCGGGCGCGCCCAGGTGGAAGGTGCGCGTGGTGGTGGCCGGGTCGAACTGCTGCGGCGGGCGCGCGATGCGGTCCATCGCCGCCAGGCTCTGCTCGGCCAGCGCCAGCAGCTCGCGGCCGCGCTCGGTGGGCACCATGCCGTTTTTGCCCCGCACCAAAATGGCGTCGCCGGTGATCTCGCGCAGGCGCTTCAGGGTATTGCTGATGGCCGGCTGGGACTGGCCTAGACGCACGGCGGTGCGGGTCACGCTCTGCTCGGTGAGCAGGGTGTGGAGCACCCGCAGCAAATAGGTATCGAGATGGTCGCGTCCGTGCATGGCGATGGCGGCCCTCCGGCGGGGGCCGGATGGGTGGCGTGGGGGATGGGAACGGCGCATAGTGTATGACAGGCACCCCACGATCGGTCAAATCACCCTCTCCCGAGGGGCGCCGCCTGGTGCGGCGGCGCACGTCCGCGGTGCCCGCTGATGGGGCATATCACCTGGGCCGAATATTGCTGGAAAGGCCCGGGTGCTATGTTTCCGCCATCACCAAGAGAGAGAAGACCATGGAGACGCAAACCATCCGCTTTTTCCATCGCGGCCAGGTCAAGGAAGTATCCGACGCCCCCATTACCCGCACCGTGCTGCAGTACCTGCGTGAAGACGCGCGCTGCACCGGCACCAAGGAAGGCTGCGCCGAAGGCGACTGCGGCGCCTGCACCGTCGTGGTCGGCGAGCTGCAGGACGGCGGCGACGTCGAATTCAAGGCAGTCAACGCCTGCATCCAGTTCCTGCCCACGCTCGACGGCAAGGCCCTGATCACGGTCGAGGACCTGCGCCAGGCCGACGGCAACCTGCACCCGGTGCAGGAAGCCATGGTCGAGTGCCACGGCTCGCAGTGCGGCTTCTGCACCCCCGGGTTCGTGATGTCGCTGTGGGCGCTGTACCAGCAGCACACGCCGGGCGGCGAGGCGCCCTCGCGCCAGACCATCTGCGACGCGCTGACCGGCAACCTGTGCCGCTGCACCGGCTACCGCCCGATCATCGACGCCGGCGAACGCATGATGGCCCTGCCCGCCCCCACCGCGGACAAGCTCAATCCGCGCCAGATCGCCGACACGCTGCGCAACCTGAAGCGCGGGGAAACCTTCCGCTACCGCGCGCAGGGCCAGGACTTCTTCGCCCCGCGCACCGCGGCCGAGTTCGGCGCGATCAAGGCGGCGCAGCCCGATATCCGCATCCTGGCCGGCAGCACCGATGTCGGCCTGTGGGTCACCAAGCAGTTCCGCGAGCTGGGCAGCCTGCTCTACGTAGGCCAGGTCGAAGACCTGAACCAGGTCGAGCAGCGCGACGGCATGATCGAGATCGGCGCCGCCGTGACGCTGGAAAAGGCCTACGCCGCACTCAACGCCGCACACCCGGAGCTGGAAGAACTGTGGAAGCGCTTCGCCTCGCTGCCGATCCGCAATGCCGGCACGCTGGGCGGCAATATCGCCAACGGCTCGCCGATCGGCGACTCGATGCCCGCGCTGATCGCGCTGGGCGCCGAAGTGGTACTGCAGCACGGCGAGACGCGCCGCACGCTCCCGCTGGAAGACTTGTACCTGGCGTACCAGAAGACCGCGATGCAGCCGGGCGAGTTCGTTGCTGCGCTGCGCGTGCCGGTGGCCGGCCCGCAGCACTTCCGCACCTACAAGCTGTCCAAACGCTTTGACGAGGATATTTCCGCCGTGTGTGCCGCGTTCGGCATCACCGTGCAGGACGGCATCGTCACACAGGCCCGCATCGCCTTCGGCGGCATGGCGGCGACGCCCAAGCGCGCCGCCGCGACCGAGGCGGCGCTGAACGGCCAGCCCTGGAACGAAGCCACCGCGCGCGCCGGCATGGCCGCGCTGGCGCAGGACTACACGCCGCTCACCGACATGCGCGCGACCGCGTCGTACCGCAGCCGCGGTGCCGCCAACCTGCTGTACCGGTTCTGGCTGGAAACCAACGCCGACGCGCTGCCCGCCGCAGCCGTCAATGTCCGCGCCCCCGGCGCCGGCATCAACGAAACCGCCACGGCCTGAGCCGGAGAACAAGGAACGAAATCGGCATGAACAAGCAAACCGAACCCTTCCTGCTCGACGCCGCCGCCGAACAGGTACCGCAGGTCGGCATCTCGCGTCCGCACGAATCCGCCCACCTGCACGTGGCCGGCACCGCGACCTACACCGACGACATCCCCGAGCTGGCCGGCACGCTGCACGCCGCGCTCGGCATGAGCACCCGCGCGCACGCGCGCATCAAGTCGGTCTCGCTCGACAAGGTGCGCGCCGCGCCGGGCGTGGTCGACGTGCTGACGGTGGACGACATCCCCGGCACCAACGACTGCGGCCCCATCATCCATGACGACCCGATCCTGGCGCGCGGCGTGGTGCAGTTCGTCGGCCAGCCGGTCTTTATCGTGGTGGCGACCTCGCATGACGCGGCCCGCCGCGCCGCCCGCCTGGGCGTGATCGACTATGAAGACCTGCCGCCGGTGCTGTCGCCGCAGGCCGCGCACGAGGCCGGCAGCTATGTGCTGCCGCCGATGCACCTGACACGCGGCGAGCCCGCCGCGCGCATTGCCGGCGCGACCCACCAGGACAGCGGCACGATCCACCTGGGCGGCCAGGAGCAGTTCTACCTCGAAGGCCAGATCTCGTACGCCGCGCCGCGCGAGAACGACGGCATGCACGTGTGGTGCTCGACCCAGCACCCGACCGAAATGCAGCACGCCGTCGCGCATATGCTGGGCTGGCATGCGCACCAGGTGCTGGTCGAATGCCGCCGCATGGGCGGCGGCTTCGGCGGCAAGGAATCGCAGTCGGCGCTGTTCGCCTGCTGCGCCGCGCTGGCGGCGTGGAAGCTGATGTGCCCGGTCAAGCTGCGCCCGGACCGCGACGACGACATGATGATCACCGGCAAGCGCCATGACTTCGTGTTCGACTACAACGTCGGCCACGACGACGAAGGCCATATCGAAGGCGTGAAGGTCGAGATGGTGTCGCGCGCCGGCTTCTCGGCCGACCTGTCGGGCCCGGTGATGACCCGCGCGATCTGCCACTTCGATAATGCCTACTGGCTGCCCAACGTGCAGATCGACGGCTACTGCGGCAAGACCAACACGCAGAGCAACACCGCCTTCCGCGGCTTCGGCGGCCCGCAGGGCGCGTTCGCGGTCGAGTACATCCTCGACAATGTCGCCCGCACGGTCGGCAAGGATTCGCTCGACGTGCGCCGCGCCAACTTCTACGGCAAGAGCGAGAACAACGTCACGCCCTACGGCCAGACCGTGGAAGACAATGTCATCCACGAGCTGATCGACGAACTGGTGGCCAGCAGCGAATACCGCGCCCGCCGCGAGGCCACGCGCGCGTTCAACGCCACCAGCCCGGTGCTGAAGAAGGGCATCGCCATCACCCCGGTGAAGTTCGGCATCTCGTTCAACGTGGCCCACTTCAACCAGGCCGGCGCGCTGGTGCACGTCTACAACGACGGCTCGGTGCTGGTGAACCACGGCGGCACCGAAATGGGCCAGGGCCTGAACACCAAGGTGGCGATGGTGGTGGCGCACGAGCTCGGCATCCGCATGGAACGCGTGCGCGTGACCGCGACCGACACCAGCAAGGTGGCCAATACCTCCGCCACCGCGGCGTCGACCGGCGCGGACCTGAACGGCAAGGCCGCGCAGGACGCCGCGCGCCAGATCCGCGAGCGCCTGGCCGCGTTTGCCGCGCGCAAGGCCGGGGTGGAACCTTCGGAAGTGCGCTTCAACGATGACCTGGTCAGCGCCGGCGAGCTGCGCCTGTCGTTCGGCGAGCTGGCGCGCGAAGCCTACGTGGCGCGCGTGCAGCTGTGGTCCGACGGCTTCTACACCACGCCCAAGCTGCACTGGGACCAGAAGGCGCTGCAGGGCCGCCCGTTCTACTACTTCGCCTACGGCGCCGCATGCTCCGAGGTGCTGGTGGACACGCTCACCGGCGAATGGAAGCTGCTGCGCGCCGACGCGCTGCACGACGCGGGCCGCTCGCTGAACCCGGCGCTGGACATCGGCCAGGTCGAAGGCGCCTTTATCCAGGGCATGGGCTGGCTGACCACCGAGGAATTGTGGTGGAACAAGGACGGCAAGCTGATGACGCACGCCCCGTCCACCTACAAGATCCCGACGGTCAATGACTGCCCGGAAGCCTTCAACGTGCGCCTGTTCCAGAACCGCAACGTCGAGGACAGCATCCACCGCTCCAAGGCAGTGGGCGAGCCGCCGCTGCTGCTGCCGTTCTCGGTGTTCTTCGCGATCCGCGACGCCGTGGCCGCGCTGGGCGACTACCGCATCAACCCGCCGCTGAAGGCCCCGGCCACCAGCGAGGCCATCCTCGACGCCGTCGAGGCCGTGCGCGCGGCGGCGGCGCAAGGGGCTGCGCAGGCAGCCTGAACGGTGGCAAGGAAGCGCGCGCCTGCGGACGCCCCGGACTTTCCCCCCTCGACTGCCTTGACAGGCGAGGGGCCGGCGGAAGAAGCAGGCGCGCGCCACCACCAGCACCGCCATTAGCGCCACAGCAACACCGGTCAACACCCGCATCTCCCGAGGCCCCCACCATGCAGGACGCACCGCTCAAACCCTTCCGCTTCGCCGACGCCGCCCGCATGGTGCGCGCGGGCGTGCCGGTGGCGATGGTCACCATCGTCGAGGTCAAGGGCTCGGCGCCCCGCGAGGCCGGCATCCGCATGCTGGTCAGCGCCGACGACCTGGTCGGCACCATCGGCGGTGGTCACCTGGAATGGCGCGGCATGGACATCGCACGCGAGATGCTGGTGCGCGGCGAGCCGCGCCGGATCGAGCGCATCCCCCTGGGTCCCGCGCTGGGACAGTGCTGTGGCGGCGTGGTGCAGCTGGCGTTCGAGGTGCTTGGCGAAGCCGACCTGGCGTGGCTGGATGCCGTGGAGCGGAAGTTCGCCGCCCACTGCTCGCTGCAGCGGCACGTTCCCGCGCGCGGCGCGGTCACCTTTGCCGACAGCCGCGCCGTGCTCCCCGGCGTGGACCTGCAGCCCGACGGCAGCTGGACCGACACGCTGGTGCCCGACACCATGCACGTGGTGCTGTTCGGCGCCGGCCATGTCGGCCATGCGCTGGTCAAGGTGCTGGCCACGCTGCCGTGCCGCGTGCACTGGGTCGACGAGCGCGACACGCTGTTCCCCGGCGGGCTGCCCGACAACGTCGAGGCCGAGGCCAGCGACACGCCCGAGGCCGTGGTCGCGCAGGCGCCGGCGGGCAGCTACTTCCTGGTGATGACGCACAGCCATGCGCTCGACCAGACCCTGTGCGAGGAAATCCTCAAGCGCACCGATTTCGCCTACTTCGGCCTGATCGGTTCCAAGACCAAGCGCGCGCGCTTTGAACACCGCATGGCCGAGCACGGCATCGACCCGGCCCGGTTTGCGGAAATGACATGCCCCATGGGGGTTCCCGGGATCACCGACAAGGCTCCGGCTATGATTGCGGTTGCCATCGTCGCCCAGCTGCTCCAGGTCCGCGAACAGCGCCTTGCCGCGCTGCGTGCGGGCCGCACGGAGGCGGTGCATCCCTGAACCCGTGCCGCCGGCGCTGCCGGCCGGTACAGAAAAGCCCAGAAACGAGGCCCCCATGACCATCGATGCCGCGCTCGCGGAACAGATCCGCCGCACCCCCAAGGCCGAACTGCATGTGCATATCGAAGGCACGCTTGAGCCGGAACTGATCTTCCGGCTGGCGCAGCGCAACCAGGTGGCGCTGCCCTACCCCAGCGTCGACGCGCTGCGCGCCGCCTACGCCTTCACCGACCTGCAGTCGTTCCTGGACATCTACTACGCCGGCGCCAGCGTGCTGCTGACCGAGTTAGATTTCTTCGACATGACCATGGACTACGTCAAGCGCGCCGTCGCCGACAACGTCCGCCACGCCGAGATCTTCTTCGATCCGCAGACCCATACCGCGCGCGGCGTGCCGATCGGCGTGGTGATCGACGGCATTGCCGATGCCCTGGCCCAGGCCCGCACCGAGTACGACTTCTCGAGCAGCCTGATCCTGTGCTTCCTGCGCCACCTGTCGGAGGAAGACGCGTTCGCCACGCTGGAGGCGGCGCTGCCCTATCGCGACCGCTTCGTCGGTGTCGGGCTCGATTCGTCGGAGAAAGGCAACCCGCCCGAGAAATTCGCGCGCGTGTTCGCCCGGGCGCGCGAGCTCGGCCTGCACCTGGTGGCGCACGCGGGCGAGGAAGGCCCGGCGCAGTACGTGACCGATGCGCTCGACATCCTGAAAGCGGAACGCATCGACCACGGCGTGCGCGCCATCGACGATGCCGCGCTGGTCGAGCGCCTGGCGCGCGAGCGCGTGGCGCTGACGGTGTGCCCGCTGTCGAACCTCAAGCTCAAGGTCTACCCCGACCTGCGCGACCACCCGCTCAAGCGCATGCTGGATGCGGGCGTGGCGATCACGCTGCATTCGGACGACCCGGCCTACTTCGGCGGCTATATGAATGCGAACTGGGAAGCCACCTTCGACGCGCTGCCGCTGGACGCTGCCGACGCGCACAAGCTGGCCCGCAACAGTTTTGAAGCGTCCTTCCTGCCTGCCATGCAGAAGGCCGAGTTCCTGGCGGAAGTCGACCACTTCTGGTCCGCCCCGCCCAAGTCCCCGCCCGCGACGGCCCCCGCGGCCTGAGCACGGCGCACGCCAATAACCCGGCCTGCTGCTTGCACCATGCGGTGCCGCGCGGGCCGGCCACGAGAGACAAACCATGACGACCCACCCCACCACTGACTCCCGTACCCGCGCCATCCGCGGCCGCGTGCTGCATTTCCTGCGCGACCCGCAATTCCATGAGGACGCGTATCAGTATTGGGACGACGGGGTGCTGATCGTCACCGACGGGCGCATCGCCGCCGCCGGCGACTATGCCCAGCTGGCCGAGCGCATCCCGGCCGGCGCCGAGGTCATCGACCACCGCGGCAAGCTGATCGTGCCCGGTTTTATCGACACCCACGTGCATTACCCGCAGACCGACATGATCGCGTCGCCGTCGCCGGGCCTGCTGCACTGGCTCGACACCTACACCTTCCCTGAAGAGCGCCGCTTCGCCGATCCCGACTACGCGCGTGGCGTGGCCGGCTTCTTCACCGAGGAACTGCTGCGCAACGGCACCACCAGCGCGGTGGTCTGGAGCACGGTGCACAAGGCCTCGGCCGACGCCCTCTTCGCCGAGAGCGAGGCGCGCAACCTGCGCATGGTCACGGGCAAGGTGATGATGGACCGCAACTGCCCCGAATTCCTGCGCGACACCGCCGAAAGCGGCGCGCGGGATTCCGCCGACCTGCTGTCGCGCTGGCATAACAAGGGACGGCTGTCGTACGCGATCACGCCGCGCTTCGCGCCGACCTCGACCGAGGCGCAGCTGGCCGCCTGCGGCGAACTGGCGCGCGCCTATCCGGACGCCTTTATCCAGACCCACGTGGCGGAGAACCGCGACGAGGTCAAATGGGTGGCCGAGCTGTTCCCGGACGCGCGCAGCTACCTCGACGTCTACGACCGCTATGGCCTGCTGCGTCCCGGCGCGATGTACGGCCACGCCATCTACCTGGACCAGGACGACCGCCGCCGGCTGGCCGACAGCGGCGCCGCGGTGGCGCACTGCCCGACTTCGAACCTGTTCCTCGGCAGCGGCTTCTATGACTTCCACCAGTCCGATGCCAACCGCCTGAACGTGACGCTGGCCACCGACGTGGGCGGCGGCACCTCGTTCTCGATGTTCCGCACCATGAACGCCGCGCACAAGGTGGCGCGCATGGGCGGCTACTACCTGACCGCGCTGCGCATGTTCTACCTGGCCACCCGCGCCGCGGCGGAGGCGCTGGGCTGGACCGGCCGCGTCGGCAGCTTCAGCGAGGGCTGCGAGGCCGACTTCATCGTGCTCGACCCCAAGGCCACGCCGCTGATCGCGCGCCGCAGCAACCGCTCGGAAACGCTCGAGGAAGAGCTGTTCGCCTTTGCCATGCTGGGCGACGACCGCGTGATCGACAGCGTCTATGTGATGGGCGAGCCGGCCAGCGTCCCGGCAGCCTGATCCGCCACACTTCCGCATCCGTGGCCCGCCGCTCTCGC
Organism: Cupriavidus alkaliphilus; assembly: GCF_900094595.1. Classification (GTDB taxonomy): domain Bacteria; phylum Pseudomonadota; class Gammaproteobacteria; order Burkholderiales; family Burkholderiaceae; genus Cupriavidus; species Cupriavidus alkaliphilus. Next base: position 375,761 of record NZ_FMAD01000007.1, read on the forward strand.
GGCGGGCGCGCCCTTACCGCTTCCGCCGTCCCACCGGCTTGACGACCGTCAAGACTGCCTTCGACAAAGCCTTCTAACCTTGCGGTTCCGCCGCGGCCACTCTGCCTTGCCGCGCACAGATATCCATCGACCGCAATCAGAAGGTTCTGCATGACCGCATATCAATCCGTTGACCCCGCCCCCGGGCACGCCCGGGCGCACGCCGGCGCGCGCGCCCATGCCCCGCACCAGGCGCCGCTTCCTGAACCGATCGCGCCGGACGCGCCGCTGCCGTCGCGCAAGATCATCCGCGGCTGGCTGATCCCGCTGGGCCAGCGCAGCACGCCGCGCGCGCTGATGCTGTTCGCCTTCGATTACCTGCTGTTCGGCGCCGTGCTGGCCGGCGTGGTGCTGGCGCCCCACTGGGCCGCCAAGCTGGCGCTGGGGATGCTGGCGGGGCTGGTGATCGCGCGCCTGTTTATCATCGGCCACGATGCCTGCCACCAGAGCCTGACCCCGCGCCGCGGCCTGAACAAGTGGCTGGGCCGGCTGACCTTCCTGCCTTCGCTGACGCCGTACAGCCTGTGGGAAGTCGGCCATAACGTGGTCCATCACGGCTACACCAACCTGAAGGGCTTCGACTTCGTCTGGGCGCCCTATTCGCTCGAAGAATTCAACGCGCTGCCGCGCTGGCGCCGCGTGATGGAGCGCATCTACCGCACCGGCTTCGGCCCGGGGCTGTATTACCTGGTCGAGATCTGGTGGGGCAAGCTGTTCTTCCCCAGCAAGCGCCAGATGGCCACGCGCCGCCCGATCTTCACCGGCGACTGCGTGCTGGTGGCGGCGTTCGGTCTGGCCTGGATCGGCGCGCTGGCAGCGCTGGCGCTGGCCACGCAGCAGTCCGTCTGGATGCTGATCGGCGCCGGCTTCGTGCTGCCCTTCCTGGTGTGGAACATCACCGTCGGCTTCGTGCTGTACGTGCACCATACCCACACCAGCGTCGCCTGGTACGACACCAAGACGATGTGGGCCCGGGCCCAGCCGTTCGTCTCGACCACCGTGCACCTGCGCTTCCGCCACGGCATCGGCGCAGCGCTGCACCACATCATGGAACACACCGCGCACCACGTCGACATGAGCGTGCCGCTGTACCGCCTCAAGCGCGCGCAGGCGCTGCTGGAACACGCGCTGCCGGGCCGCATCATCATCGAGAACTTCTCGTGGCGCTGGTATTTCGACACCGCGCGCCGCTGCAAGCTCTATGACTTCAAGGCGCTGTGCTGGACCGATTTCCGCGGCCGCCAGACCAGCGACAACGCCCCGGTGCCGGCCTGAGCACCGCCCGCCGCGCGGCGGCGGGTGGACGAGCCCCCGCCGCCGCGGTTATAATCGCCGCTTCCATTGGGGAGTAGCCGCCCTGCTCTCACCGCGCCGCGCAATGCGGACTTCGGCAGACAGGGGCGTACGTCAACAGACTTGACCGCTTGCGGTTATGGCGTGCGCAGCTCCGGACCCGCCTGGCCAGACCGGCCCAGGCAGCGTCCATGCCTGGCGAGACCGATGACCATCCCTTTCTGGCCGGGCCGGGAAAGGGTTGCGTCATTGGCATCTCGCGATGCATTGCGGCCCGGTTACCCCACAAGATCAATATGGAAGCCTTCCTCGTCTCCACAGGCATCGTCGCCCTCGCAGAAATGGGCGACAAGACGCAATTGTTGTCGCTGGTACTGGCCGCGCGCTATCGCAAGCCGGTGCCCATCATCCTCGGCATCCTGATCGCCACGCTGTTCAATCATGGCTTTGCCGGCGCGCTCGGCGGCTGGATCACGCACGTCGTCGGCGAAAGCCTGCTGCGCTGGATCCTCGGCCTGGGCTTTATCGCGATGGCCGCGTGGATGCTGATCCCCGACAAGCTCGACGACGCCGAGCAGGCGCGTCCGGTCAAGGGGTTCATCGGCATCCTGGGCACCACCCTCGTCGCCTTCTTCTTTGCCGAGATGGGCGACAAGACCCAGATCGCCACGGTGGCGCTGGCAGCGCGCTTCAGCGACGCCGTGCTGGCGGTGGTCATGGGCACGACCTTCGGCATGATGATCGCCAATGCGCCGGCTGTCTTGCTGGGCGACAGGTTTGCCAACAAGATGCCGATCGGGCTGGTGCATAAGATTGCGGCGGGGATTTTCCTGGTGCTGGGGGTGCTGGTGTTGGTGAAGGTTGGGGGGTGATTTGGTTGGTGGGCGCGGTTGGTTGGTGACATGCTGTCGGGGCATTGAAGGGGCTGGGCGCTGTTGGTGACATGCTGTCGCGACATTGAAGGTGGTGGGCGCCGCTGGTGACATGCTGTCGGCTGTTGAACCGCCTGGTTCCGCCCTCCTGGGCGGGTCACTTTTTGGCCGAGCGCCAAAAAGTAACCAAAAAGCGCGTCGCCTAAGCGGCTGGCTAAGGCGACGTTGGTGGTTCCAGCGATGGTGACTTGCGGTCAGGCGGTTGGTGGTTCGACCCTGCTGGCGCTACCTGGAGGTGCCTGGCGTTCAAGGTCGGATGGACGAACCCGACCTTAGGTCGGTGGCAGCCTGCTAACCGCGTTATTGGTGGGACGCCTACGGCTGCGCTGCGCGCGCTCCCTATCTCAGGTCTACTGCTCTGGCACGGAGTGCGTCGCTGCGCTCACACGCGCTGTTGCGGCGCGTACGCGCCCCTCCGGAGGCCCCCTGCGCGGAAGCGAATCGTGCGCGCCCCGAAAGCCAAGCGAGCGCAGCGACGCGTTCCGTGCCATAGCCCACGGACTGCGATACTGCCGGCGCAGCAGCCGTAGGCGTTCCTACGACAAGACCCGCAGCAGGCAGCCACCGAGCGCTCTGGGCTCGTTCAAACACCACTCCAACGCCCCTGCCACCGTAGTGCACCACCGCGGCAGGCAGTCCAGCTATGTGAGGAAGCAAAGCCCCGTACGAAAACCCCAACGCACACTACGATAAGACATGCCGCCCGCAGGGCAGTAAACGCGCTTTTTGGTTACTTTTTGGCGCTCGGCCAAAAAGTGACCCGCCCAGGAGGGCGGAACCACGCGGTTCAACAGCCGACAGCATGTCACCAACTGCGACCACCCAAACAAAAACAAGAAACACCAATAAAAAAAACGGGACCCGTAGGCCCCGTCCAAACCCTCGCCGGTCCGGTACTGCCGGTTGCCAACTACTCAACCCTCCGGACCGTCGATCACCGATGCTCGGATTTCCCGGGCCGGCTCTGCAAGAGCCGGCCTCAATGCATTGCAGCTCAGAACGCGTTAATTCGTAGTCTTGGCACCGCCTTCGAACCACTGCCCCAGCAGCGCGCGCTCGTCGTCGGTGATCTGCGTCACGTTGCCCAGCGGCATCGCCTTCTGCTGCACCGCCTGCTGGTAGATCAGCTGGGCGTGGGCCTTGATGTCCTCGGGCGTCTCGAGCTTGATGCCCTTGGCCGCGGTCGGCATCATCTTCGGCTGCTCGGCGTGGCACTGCACGCAGCGCGCGTTCATCACTTCCTGCACCTTGGCGAAGCTGACGGTCGCGGCTGCCTCGCCATCGACCTTGGCCACGGCCGGGCGCGGCTGCGGCGCGATCATCACGGCGACAACCCCCAGCGCGGCGACGCCGGCTGCAGGCCACAGCACATTGATCTTGCCCTTGTGCTTCAGGATGAAGAACTGGCGGATCAGCACGCCCGACAGCATGATCAGGATCAGCACCACCCAGTTGTACTTGTGGGCGTAGGTCATGCTGTAGTGGTTCGACAGCATCGCGAACAGCACCGGCAGCGTGAAGTAGGTGTTGTGCACGCTGCGCTGCTTGCCGCGCTTGCCGTGGATCGGGTCCACCGGCTGGCCGGCCTTCAGTGCCGCGACCACCTTGCGCTGGCCCGGGATGATCCATGCCAGCACGTTCGCGCTCATGATCGTCGCGACCATCGCGCCCGTCAGCAGGAACGCAGCGCGGCCGGAGAAAATGTGGCACGCAACGTAGGCCGCCGCGGCGATGTAGATCGCCACCAGGATGCCGACCAGGCGGTCATTCTTGTTGAACAGGCGGCAGATGCTGTCATAGACGATCCAGCCGATCAGCAGGTACGACACCGCGAAGCCGACCGCCGCGCCCGGCGACATGTCGAACACGTTCTTGTCGATCAGGAACGTGCTGGCGTTGAACAGGTACAGCACCACCAGCAGCGCAAAGCCGCTCATCCAGGTCGAATACGACTCCCAGTAGAACCAGTGCAGGTTCTCCGGCAGCGACTTGGGCGCGGTCAGGTACTTCTGCGGGTTGTAGAAGCCGCCGCCGTGCACGGCCCACAGTTCGCCGTCGACACCCTTCTCCTTCAGGTCCGGCGCGGTGGGCTTGGTCAGGCTGTTGTCCAGCCACACGAAATAGAACGAAGAGCCGATCCATGCGATGGCGGTGATGACGTGCACCCACCGCAGCAGCATGTTGGCCCAGTCGAGGATATAGCCTTCCATGTCTTGTCTCCTGTTTCCCTATGCCACCGCTTCAGCTGCCGCGGTAGGTCGAGTACGACCAGGGCGAAACCAGGAGGGGCACGTGATAGTGCGCGTTGACGTCGGCAATGCCGAAGCGCAGCGGCACCACGTCCAGGAAGGCCGGCTCGGGCAGCTTCACGCCCTGGGCGCGGAAATAGTCGCCGGCGGCGAATTCCAGCTCGTACACGCCAGCGGCGAGGTCGGCGCCCTCCAGCAGCGGCTGGTCGCAGCGGCCGTCGTGGTTGGTGACCACGGTCTTGAGGGTTTCGCGACGATTGTCGACAATTTTATGGAGAGTAATCGACATGCCCTGCCCGGGCGTGCCCGCAGCGGTGTCGAGAACATGGGTGGTCAAGCGTCCCATCGTATTTGTCCTTTTGCGATTGGGTTGTGAGGGGCGCCGCTGCCTTCACTAGCACCATGTGTGGGAATGGTGCCCGCTCGGTACGTCTGGTAACGCATCCCGGCGCTGGGTTGGTGCGTGGCGACAATGCGCCTGCACTTCCCCGTTGGCAATTCAGGGATTTCCCTGAGTTGTCGAAAACCTGAGTTGGTTTTGTTGACAATATTGAGGCCGTAACCAAATAATTGTCAACAATTTTTGGATCACCGTACCCTGATAAGCAGGATTCACGGTGCCCCGCCTGACCTGCTGGTGCCACGATGTCCAAGAGCCTGAAGCTGATTGCCGCCAACGCCGAATCAAAGGCCGAATCCAAGATCGGCGAGCTCGGCGAACCGACCGAGATCCCGGGCAAGCCCGCCAAGCCCGCGCGCAAGGGCTCGGTCGAGGAGCGCATGTACCACGAGATCTACGACGCGATCATGGAGCACCGGCTGCCGCCGCGCACCAAGCTCACCGAGCATTCGCTTTGCGAGATCTATGCCACCGCGCGCCACACCGTGCGCAAGGTGCTGTCGCACCTGGCGGCGGACGGCATGGTCGACCTCGAGCCCAACCGCGGCGCCTTTATCGCCAGCCCGTCGACCGACGAGGCGCACGACATGTTCGAGCTGCGCCAGATGCTGGAGCGCGCGGTGCTGGAAAAGCTGGCCGGCATGCCCGACGTCAAGGCCGTGATCGCGCCGCTGCGCCAGATGGTCGCCGATGAGCGCCAGGCCTTCCTGACGCACGACCGTCCCAAGTGGATCCGCCTGTCCGCCGAATTCCACACCGCGCTGGCGGAACTGTCGGGCAATGCGCTGCTGGTCAACATGATGCGCCGCCTGGTGTCGCGCACCACGCTGATGATCGCCAGCGTGGAAGCGCCGGGCAACAACGCCTGCTCGTTCGACGAGCACGAAGAAATCCTCGACGCCCTGGAACAGGGCAATGCCGCACTGGCCCAGTCGCGCATGGCGCACCACCTTGGCGCCTGCGCCGACCGCGTGCAGCCGGACGAACCGGGCAGCTTCGATCTTCGCAGCGTACTAGGCCGCTCCACCTAGCACGGTGTTCCCGTCACGCCCCCGCAAGAAGAAGGCAGCAGGCCCGTCGTCAGTACCGCGCCCAGGCAGTGCAAACGAGAGCGCGGCGACGGCGGGCCCATAACAACACCGACCAAACTGCCGGCACGGACGTGGCGTTCCCATCAAACCAAAGGAGAGGAGACGCACCAATGAATTCCGCAAGCACCACGGTCCCGACGGACCTCACCAACGAGCGTTTGCCTTCCGGGCGCCTGCTCGCGCTCGGGTTGCAGCACGTTCTGGTGATGTACGCCGGCACGGTTGCCGTGCCACTGATCGTGGGTGGCGCGCTCAAGCTGCCCAAGGACCAGCTGGCGTTCCTGATCAACGCCGACCTGTTCGCCGCCGGCCTGGCCACGCTGATCCAGGCCATCGGCTTCTGGAAGTTCGGCATCCGGCTGCCGGTGATGATGGGCGTGACCTTTGCCTCGGTGGCGCCGATGATCGCCATCGGCACCGATCCCAACGTCGGCCTGCTCGGCATCTACGGCGCGGTGATTGCGTCAGGGATCTTCGGCATCCTGATCTCGCCGATGATGGGACGCATGCTCGGGCTGTTCCCGCCGGTGGTGACCGGCACGGTGATCACGCTGATCGGCGTGTCGCTGATGCGCGTGGCCATCAACTGGTCGGCTGGCGGCCAGCCCACCACGCGCGCTGTCATCGACGGCGTCGCCAAGGAGGTGCCCAACCTCGCCTATGGCGACCTGGCCAACCTCGGCATCGCGGGCCTGACGCTGGTCATCATCCTGCTGCTGACCAAGTACGGCCGCGGCCTGGTGGCCAACTGCGCGGTGCTGCTGGGCATCATCGCCGGCACGCTGGTGGCGATGGCGCTGGGCAAGGTGTCGTTCGAAGGCCTGGATGAAGCCAGCTTCGTCGCCGTCATCACGCCGCTGCACTTCGGCATGCCGACCTTCGAAGTGACCGCGATCCTGTCGATGTGCATCGTCATGCTGATCACGCTGGTGGAGTCGACCGGCATGTTCCTGGCGCTGTCGGACATCACCGGCAAGAAGCTGAGCAACGAGGACCTGACCCGCGGCCTGCGCGCCGACGGCCTGGGCACGGTGATCGGCGGCATCTTCAACACCTTCCCCTACACCTCGTTCTCGCAGAACGTGGGCCTGGTGACGGTGACCGGCGTGCGCTCGCGCTACGTGGCGGCGGCTGGCGGCCTTATCCTGATCGCCTTCGGCCTGTTCCCCAAGATGGCCCACGTAGTGGCCTCGGTGCCGCAGTTCGTGCTGGGCGGCGCCGGCATCGTGATGTTCGGCATGGTGGCCGCCACCGGCATCCGCATCCTGGGCTCGTGCGATTTCAACCGCAACCGCCACAACCTGTTCATCGTCGCCATCTCGATCGGCTTCGGCATGATCCCGACGCTGGCGCCGACGTTCTTCCAGTACCTGCCCAAGTGGACCGACCCGTTCACGCACAGCGGCATCGTGCTCGGCACGATCGTGGCCGTGACGCTGAACCTGTTCTACAACGGCATCCAGTCGCGCGAAGAGGCCATGCGCAACGCCGCGGCCAACTCGCACGGCACCGAGTAATCGAAGTACCGGCAACGCAGGGCCGGCCCCGCAAGGGTCCGGCCCCCGGGTTGCAGACCGGCGCCGCCGCCGGCACGACTGGCATGTTCATTGCATGACGATCGGCGCCTGCGGCGGGACGGCGGTGCCGGGTGGTTTCCTGAAGCAAGCAACGACACATGACAAACGATAACTATCCACGCGATCTCATCGGTTACGGCGCCCGCCCGCCGCACGCCCGCTGGCCGGGCGGCGCGCGCGTGGCGCTGCAGTTCGTGCTCAACTACGAAGAAGGCGGCGAGAACTGCGTGCTGCACGGCGACGCCGCCTCCGAGCAGTTCCTGTCCGAGATCGTCGGCGCCGCGGCCTACCCCGACCGCCACATGAGCATGGAGGGCATCTACGA
>NZ_FMAD01000026.1 GCF_900094595.1 Cupriavidus alkaliphilus
CGAAGCCCGCGCTGCCGTTCGACTTGCATGTGTAAGGCATGCCGCCAGCGTTCAATCTGAGCCAGGATCAAACTCTTCAGTTCAATCTCTGTGTGGTTCCGAAGAACCTCGCTCTTTCGAGCGGTCGCTCACTCTCAGAAAACTGACTGACCAGATCCGAAGACCCAGTCACGTTTTGCTGTGCGAGCACTGATAACTTTTAAGCTAAAAGACCGAAGTCTTTCGCATCCGCTATCAAGCGCCCACACTTATCGGTTGTTTGTTTGTTAAAGAACTTCGCCGCCCGGCTTTGCCGTTCAGCGCGCTGCGTTGTCAGCAGCGAGGAACGAGACTTTAAAGAGTTTTTTTCGATTAAGCAACTGGTTTCGAAAAATTCTTTATTGCGCTGCACGCCCTCTTTCGAGTTAATTCTTGCGCGCCGTTCCTTTCCCGTTGCGCGATGCCTTGCCAACGAGGGGGCGAATCTTAATACCTTCGGCGTCGGCCTGGCAAGCACTTTTCTCGAGAATAAGGAAAGAGCCGGTTGCGGCACTTACGGAAACAGCGCCATCTGCCCCGACAACAGCGTCTCGAACTCATCGTCCAGAAACGGCAGGATCGCGTCGGCAATCGGTTGCAGTTGCCGGGTCACATAATGGGCATAGTCGATCGGCGCCGACCGCGCTTCGAGCGGCTCGGGGCCGGCCACGGTCATCACGTAGCTGATCCAGCCGCCGTGCTGGTACTGGCGCGGCCTGCCGTGGCGCGCGTTATAGTCGTCGGCAAGTCGCGCGGCGCGCACATGCGGCGGCACGTTGCGCTGGTACTCTTCGAGCCGGCGCCGCAGCCGCTTGCGGTAGACCAGCTCGGAGTCGAGTTCGCCGGCCAGGGTGCGGCGCACGATGTCGCGCACATAGTCCGCATATGGCTCGCGGTTGAAGACCTTTTCGTAGAGCGTCTGCTGGAAGCCCTGCGCCAGCGGCGACCAGTCGGTGCGCACCGTCTCCAGCCCCTTGAACACCATCTCGCGCGTGCCGTCGGGACGCTCCACCTGGCCGGCGTAGCGCTTCTTGCTGCCCAGCTCGGCGCCGCGGATGGTCGGCATCAGGAAGCGCCGGAAGTGCGTCTCGAACTGCAACTCCAGCGCGCTCTCCAGCCCATAGGCCTGCCACAGGTGGTCGCGCCACCAATCGTTGACATAGGCAACCAGGCTGTGCCCGATCTGCGCGGCGTCGGCTTCCGTGCGCGCGCGGCGCAGCCAGACGAAGGTAGAGTCGGTGTCGCCGTAGATCACCTCGTAGCCGCGCGCCTCGATCAGCGCACGGGTCTGCCGCATGATCTCGTGCCCGCGCATGGTGATCGACGACGCCAGCCGCGCGTCGAAGAAGCGGCAGCCGCTGGAGCCGAGCACCCCGTAGAACGCGTTCATGATGATCTTGAGCGCCTGCGCCAGCGGCTTGTTGCCGTCGCGCTTGGCGGCCTCGCGGCCTTGCCACACCCGTGCCACGATGGCCGGCAGGCAATGTTTCGTCCGCGAAAAGCGCGCCCCGCGGAACCCCGGCACCGTATCGGCATCGTCCGGATGCGCCAGCCCTTCGACCAGGCCGACCGGATCGATCAGGAAGGTCCGGATGATCGACGGGTACAGGCTCTTGTAGTCCAGCACCAGCACGGATTCATACAACCCGGGGCGCGAATCCATGACGAAGCCCCCCGGGCTGGCCTCGGGCGCTTTCTCGCCGAGGTTGGGCGCGACCAGGCCCTGGCGATGCATCAGCGGCATGTAGAGATGCGTGAATGCCGCCACCGAACCGCCGCTGCGGTCGGCCGGCAAGCCCGTGACGGTGGCGCGCTCGAGCAGGAACGGCAACAGCTCGGCCTTGCCGAAGATCCGCGTCACAAGTTCGCAGTCGCGCAGGTTATAGCGCGCCAGCGCCGGCTTGTCATGGGCAAACATGCGGTCGATGGCGTCCATGCGGTCGTACGGATTGTCGATTGCCTTGCCCTCGCCGAGCAGCGCCTGCGCCACCGCTTCGAGGCTGAACGACGGAAAGCTCCACGTCGCGGAGCGCAGCGCCTCGATGCCGTCGAGGATCAGGCGCCCCGGCGCGCTGGCGAAGAAGTGCTGCTGCACGTTGTGCTCTCGCCATTCCATTTCGGTGCCGCCGCGCCCCAGCCGCAGTGGCACCTGGAACCGGCGCGCCTGCTCCTGCAACACGCGCAGGTCGAACTGCACCAGGTTCCAGCCAATGATCGCATCGGGATCGTGGTCGGCCAGCCACTGGTTAAGCCGGTGCAGCAATTCGGGCCGGGTGGCGCAGTAGGTCAGCGAGAAATCGACGTCGACGGGCGTTTGCGGCGCCGGCCCAAGCACGTAAACCTGGCGCTGACCGCACCCTTCGAGCGCGATCGAATAGAGCTCGCCCGACGCGCTGGTTTCGATATCGAGCGACACCAGGCGCAGCGCCGGCCGGTAGTCGGCCGACGGCTTCATCTGCGCGTTGCGCAGCACGCCGGCGCCATCCGGCTCGCCGTCGAACCACACCGGCGCGGTGATAAAGCGCTCCATCAGGTAGCGCTCCGGCGGGCGGATATCGGCTTCATACACGTCGACGCCGGCATCGCGCAGCGTCCTGGCGAGCTGGATCAGCTGCCGGTGCTGGGCGCAGTACAGCCCCAGCACGGGCCTGCGCTGGAAATCGCGCAGCGCCAGCGGGCGCAGCTCGACCCCGCGCTCGCGCGACAGCAGTGCCTCGGCACGCTCGCGCTGCACCTGCGGCACAAAGGCAACCGATGGCTGCGGCGCCAGCCGCAGCCGGCGCGGCCCGTCATCCGTCGCCAGCCAGAATTCGACTTCGGTCCCGCCTGGCGTATCGCGCCAGTGCCGCGTCAGGATGAAGCCTTGCTGAAGTGCCACGTTACAGGATCAGGAATGGAAATGCGCTTGCTGCCGGTGGATGCGGGCCGGCTGGCGTCGCGCATCCCGTCAACCCGGGGCTGCATCAACCCGGCGCTGCGCCCCGCCGCGCTGCCTCGATGGTGGCGATGTCGATCTTGCGCATCGTCATCATCGCATCGAACGCGCGCTTGGCCGCGGCGCGGTCCGGGTCGGTGACCGCCGCCAGCAGTGCGCGCGGCGTGATCTGCCACGACAGGCCCCATCGGTCCTTGCACCAGCCGCATTCGCTTTCCTGGCCACCGTTGCTGACAATGGCGTCCCAGAGCCGGTCGGTCTCGGCCTGGTCGTCGGTCGCGATCTGGAACGAGAAGGCCTCGCTGTGCTTGAAGTGCGGCCCTCCGTTCAACCCGACACACGGAATGCCGGCGACAGTGAACTCGACCGTCAGCACATCGCCCTCCTTGCCATCCGGATAGTCGCCCGGTGCGCGCATCACGGCGCCGACCGCGCTGTCGGGAATGGTCTTGGCATAGAAATTCGCCGCCTCCAGCGCATCGCGGTCGTACCACAAGCAGATCGTGTTCTTGCTCGGCATGTTGCGTCTCCTTGAAGGCACGGCGCCGGAAATCCGGCGCCGGGTGGACCAGCGTGCCAATGCGACCGGCGCCGCTGGCCGGGACTCCAATGTCTCATACTCCGGGGGGCAATGCAGGCCGTGGCGGCGTCACATGGACCGGAAGCCCGCCGGCATGCAGCCCCGAAGGCACGGCGGCTTCACTGGCCTTTGGCGGCGCGCACGAAGGCATCGCGTGCGGTGATGCGCTCGACGTAGTCCTGGATGCAGCGGCTTTCGCGAATGCGCGGCGCACCGAACTGTCCCGCCCAAGCCAGCGACGCGCCCAGATAGACATCGGCGGCGCTGAAGCTGTCGCCGAGCACGAAGGGTCCCGGGGAAAGGGCTTTCTCGATGGCGTCGATGACTTCGTCGTAGTCGCCCCAGCCGACGGTCTGCTTGGGCAGCGGCGCCTGGGCACGCATCATGCGGTCGGTCAGCGCCGGCTCGAAGCAGCTGCCGCAGAAGAACAGCCACCGCAGCACCGTGCCGCGCGCGGACGAGCCCGGCGGCGGCATCAGCCCGGCTTTCGGATAGGCATCGGCGAGCCAGGCGATGATCGCGCCGTTCTCGGTCAGCACGGTGCCGTCATCCAGCACCAGCGTGGGAATCTTGCCCATCGGATTGATCGCCAGGAAAGCCGGCTCCCGGCTTTCCCCCTTGGCGATATCGATGTGCTGCAACGCGTAGTCGGCGCCAACCTCCTCCAGCATCCAGCGCGCCACCGACGCGCGGCTCTGGGGGTTGTAGTAAAGCGTCATGGTCATACGTTCCTCCCGGCCTCGGCCCAATGGATTCGAGGCAGCAGGATAGCACCGACCCGGCGCGGTCAGTCGCTGAACGCGAGCAGTTGCGCGCCTTCGGCGACCTGCTCGCCGATGCCGTAGAGCACCTCGCTGACGACACCGTCGGCGGGGGCGCAGATGGTGTGTTCCATCTTCATCGCCTCCATCACCAGCAGCGGCGCGCCGCGCGCGACCGTGCTGCCGGCCTCGACCATCACGGCGATGACCTTGCCCGGCATCGGCGCGGTCAGCTTGCCGCCCTCTCCTTCGGCCTCGCCGGCATGCGCGAGCGGATCGAGCCAGGCCAGGGTGGCGTGGCGGCCGCCGTGGAACACGTGGAACTCGTCGCCATCCAGGTGGACCTGTCCGTGCGCGCGCCGCGTGCCGAGGTTGACGCGAAGGTCGTCGGCCTGGCAGGTATAGGCAAAGGGCGCGGCCTGGTCGGCGTAGATCAGCGTGCTGCCGCGTGCATTGCTGTCCAGCTTCACGTCCAG
>NZ_FMAD01000004.1 GCF_900094595.1 Cupriavidus alkaliphilus
AAGATCTACAACATCGGCAACCCGGGCAATATCCACTCGGTGCGCGAGCTCGCCGAGATGATGCTGAAGATGGCCGCCGACTACCCGGAATACGCGCAGGAAGCGCGCCACACCCGGATCGTCGAAACCTCGTCGGGCGACTTCTACGGCAAGGGCTACCAGGACGTGCAGCACCGCGTGCCGAAGATCGACAACACCATCGAGGAACTGGGCTGGCGCCCCGAGATCGGCATGGAAGCGGCGCTGCGACGCATCTTCGAGGCGTACCGGGGCAAGGTGGTCGAGGCCCGCACGCTGGTCGATTCCGGCAACTGAGCGCGCACGCACATGGCACGGATCGCACTGAAGGTCGACGTCGACACGCTGCGCGGCACGCGCCAGGGCGTACCCCGGCTGCTGTCGCTGCTGGCGGCCGCGCAGGCGCAGGCCACCTTCCTGTTCAGCCTGGGCCCGGACCATACCGGCTGGGCGCTGCGGCGCGTGTTCCGCCCCGGTTTCCTGCGCAAGGTGTCGCGCACCTCGGTGGTGTCGAACTACGGCCTGCGCACGCTGATGTACGGCGTGCTGCTGCCCGGCCCGGACATCGGCCGCAAGGGCGCCGCCGAGATGCGCGCGGCGCGCGCCGCCGGGCACGAATGCGGCATCCACACCTGGGACCACGTCTACTGGCAGGACAACGTGCGCGAGCGCGATGCCGCCTGGACCCGCGACCAGATGCAGCGCGCCTTCGCACGCTTTCGCGAGATCTTCGGCGAGCCCCCGGCCACGCACGGCGCCGCCGGCTGGCAGATGAACGAGGCCGCGTTCCGGCAGATCGACATCTGGGACATGGCCTACGCCTCGGACGGCCGTGGCAGCGCGCCCTATATCCCCACCATCGGCGGCGTGCCCTGCCGCCACGTGCAGATGCCGACCACGCTGCCGACACTGGACGAGCTGATCGGCACCGACGGCCTGACCGAGGACAACGTCCACACGGCCCTGCTGAAGCTGACCAACGGCTCGCGCGACCATGTGTTCACGCTGCATGCCGAGCTGGAAGGCGGCAAGCTGGCGCCCGTGTTCGAACGGCTGCTGGCGGGCTGGCGTGCGCAGGGGCACGAGCTGGTGTCGATGGGCATGTGGTATCGCGGGCTGGATTGCGCGGCGCTGCCGCGCCTGCCGGTGACGTGGGGGGAGATTCCGGGGCGGAGCGGGGAGTTGATTGTGCAGCCAGCAGCAGGCTGACAAGCCGTTCCACCGGCCGACTGTGTGCTCCCTCTCCCGCATGCGGGAGAAGGGAGCAAACCATCGTAGTGGTCAGCCTTGGCGCCGCGCCCCCACCCGCAGCCCATTGAACACCACCAGCAAGCTCGCCCCCATATCGGCGAACACCGCCATCCACATCGTCCCCATCCCCAGCACCGTCAACACCAGGAACACGGCCTTGATGCCCAGCGCCAGCGCGATGTTCTGCCTGAGGATGCTGGCGGTGCGGCGCGACAGCCGGACGAAGGCCGGGATCTTGCGCAGGTCGTCGTCCATCAGCGCCACGTCGGCGGTTTCGATCGCGGTATCGGTGCCGGCGGCGCCCATGGCGAAGCCCACGTCGGCACGCGCCAGCGCCGGGGCGTCGTTGATGCCGTCGCCGACCATGCCGATGCGGCCGCCGCGGGCATGCGCGGCGTCGGCCAGCGCGGCGATGGCATCGGCCTTGTCCTGCGGCAGCTGATTGCCGCGCGCTTCGTCGATACCGACCTGCGCCGCGATCGCCTGTGCCGTGTGCGGGTTATCGCCGGACAGCATCAGCGTCTTGACGCCCAGCGCGTGCAGCTCGGCAATCGCCTGGCGGCTGGTGTCGCGCACGGTGTCGGCCACCGCGAACAGCGCCAGCGCCGTGGCCGCACCGCGGCCGTCTACGCGCGCCAGCAGCACCACGGTCTTGCCCTCGCGCTCCAGCGCTTCCAGCCGCGCTTCCAGCGCCGGCGAGCACGCGCCCATCTCATGCACCAGCCGGTGGTTGCCGAGCCGGTATTCCACGCCCTGCACCGTGCCGCGCGTGCCGCGCCCGGCCAGCGCCTCGAACGCCTCCACCGGCAGCGTGGCGATGCCGTCGGCCTGCGCCGCCGTGGCCACCGCGCGCGAGACCGGATGGTCGGAGCGCGCCGCCAGGCTGGCGGCAATGGCGCGCGCATGCGGGACCTCGTCGGCCAGCAGCGCATGGTCGGTCTGCGCGGGCTTGCCGTGCGTGATGGTGCCGGTCTTGTCCAGCGCCACCCAGGCCAGCTCGCGGCCCTGCTCCAGGTAGACCCCGCCCTTGACCAGGATGCCGCGCCGCGCGGCCGCGGCCAGCCCGCTGACGATCGTGACCGGGGTGGAGATCACCAGCGCGCACGGGCAGGCGATCACCAGCAGCACCAGCGCCTTGTAGATCCAGTCCACCCAGCCGCCGCCGGCCAGCAGCGGCGGCACGACCGCCACCGCCAGCGCGATCGCGAACACCGTGGGCGTGTAGATGCGCGCGAACTGGTCGACAAAGCGCTGCGTGGGTGCGCGGCTGCCCTGCGCGGCCTCAACGGCGTGGATGATGCGCGCCAGCGTCGAGTCGCTGGCGGGCGCGGTCACGGTGTACTCGAGTTCGCCGGACTGGTTGATCGAGCCCGCGTAGAGGGCATCGCCCTCGGCCTTGTCGACCGGCACGCTTTCGCCGGTGATGGGCGCCTGGTCCAGCGCCGACTGGCCACGCACGACCTTGCCGTCGAGCGCCACGCGCTCGCCCGGGCGCAGGCGCACCAGCGTGCCGACGGCCACGCCGGCAGCCGGCACGGTGTCCCAGCCGCCATCGGCGCGGCGCACCGTGGCCAGCTCCGGCGCCATCGCCATCAGGCCGCGGATGGCATTGCGGGCGCGGTCCAGCGACGCCGCCTCGATGCGCTCGGCCAGCGCGAACAGCACCATGACCATCGCCGCTTCGGGCCACTGGCGCAGCAGCAGCGCGCCGGTCACGGCGATGCTCATGAGCGCGTTGATGTTCAGGTTGCCGTTGCGCAGCGCGATCCAGCCCTTGCGGTAGGTGGTAAGCCCGCCCAGCGCCACCGCGGCCAGCGCCAGCACCGCCGGCAGCCACGGCAGCCCCAGGCCCAGCCATTCCGCCGCCTCGGCCCCCAGCGCTGCGGCACCGGCCAGCGCCAGCGGCCACCAGGGCTTGCGCGCGGCGGTTTCGGGCAGCACTTGCTGCGCGGCTTCGGCGCTGAGCGGCACCGGCCGCATGCCCAGGCTTTCGATCGCGCGGGCCACCGGCTCCGCCGACGGCAGCGTGTGGTGCACCGTCAGCACGCGCTGGATCAGGTTGAATTCCAGCGCGGCGATGCCGGCCATGCCGCCCAGCTTGTTGCGGATCAGCGTTTCCTCGGTGGGGCAGTCCATGGCGTCGATGCGCCAGGCAACGGTGGTGGCGCCGGACGGGACCTCCACCGGTGCCGGCGGCGTCAGCGCGACGGTGGAAGCGCACCCGCCGCCGCAACATGCGGCAGGCGCCGGCGCTGGTTCAGGAGCGTGGGCGTGGGCGTGACCGTGGTGATCGTGATCATGCGCATGGCAGGCGCCATGCGACCCATCGTGCTGGACGGCGTGATCGTGTGGAAGTGTGTCTTCAGGTGACGTGCGAGCCATGTCTTGTTGTTCGCGCTGGTTTGACCTGATGACATTGAAGACCCTGTAGTGGCTACAGAGTCAAGCGGCATGGCCGTGGTGATGCCGGCCATGCCGCGGCGGGCCGCTAGTGCTCGCAGTTGACCATCCACGACATGCCGAAGCGGTCCACCAGCATGCCGAAGCCTTCGGCCCAGAAGGTCTTCTGGTACGGCACCACCACCTGGCCGCCTTCGCTCAGGCCTTCGAAGATGCGCTGGCCTTCGTCGCGGCTGACCCCGCCCACCGACAGGCTGAAGCCGCTGAACGCCGGGCGTTCGCCGGGACGGCCGTCGGAGGCCATCACCTGGTTCTCGCCAATCTGCAGATTGGCGTGCATCACCTTGTCCTTCCAGTCATCGGGCACCGCCATGCCCGGTTCCTGCGGCGCTTCCTTGTAGCGCATCGCAAACGTGACCTGCGCACCCAGCACCTTGCCGTAAAAGGCCACCGCCTCGTCGAAGCGGCCGCCGAAATCCAGATACGGTTGCACCTGCATGTTGCTCTCCTGGTTGTCCATCGGGTTGCGTGACATGGAACTGCCGGGCGCTCCGGAAATGGATGCGGCCGGCACGCGCGCCATTATGCGCGCGCACCGGGCCAGTGCAAGCGCGAGTTCAGGATATGGCGGCGGGGGCGATAGGCACCGGCATCGGCTCGGCCGGGAACTGCAGCGTGAACACGGTCAGGCCGTCGACGCTGCGCACCGTCACGCTGCCGCCGTGCAGCCGCATGATGGTGTCGACGATGGCCAGCCCCAGCCCCGTCGATGCGGCCGAGTTGCGCCGCGACGGATCGGCGCGGTAGAAGCGGCCGAAGATATGCGGCAGCGTCTCCGGCGGGATCGCCGGGCCCGGGTTGCTGACCCGGATGCTGGTGCCGGTGCCGGTGCCCGCGGCCGTGGGCGCGCGCGCGACGTCGACCCGCACCGTGCTGCCCGCCGGCGCATGGCGCAGCGCGTTGTCGAGCAGGTTGGTCACCGCGCGCCGCAACAGCGTCTGGTCGGCCTCCACCGGGGCCGAGCCGGATACCGTCAGCACCACCTCGCGGTCCGCCGCCACGGCTTCGAAGTATTCGGCCATCTTGTCGAGCTCTTCGCGCGCGTCCAGCGTGCGCACGTCCAGCGCCACCTGCGCATGGTCGGCACGCGCCAGGAACAGCATGTTCTCGATCATGCGGGCCAGGCGCTCGTATTCTTCCAGGTTGGACTCGAGCAGCGCCTCGTACTCGGCGGTCTTGCGGCTCTGCGCCAGCGTGACCTGGGTCTGGCCGATCAGGTTGCTGATGGGTGTGCGGAAGTCATGGGCGAGGTCGGCCGAGAACTCGGACAGCCGTGAAAAGCTGTCCTGCAGCCGCGCCAGCATGTCGTTGAGCGCGGCCGCCAGTTCGCGCAGCTCCGCCGGCGCGCTGCCCACGTCGAGCCGCGTGGCCAGGCGGCTGGTGGTGACCGCGGCGGCGTCGGCGGCCATGCGCCGCAGCGGCCGCAGCGCGCGCCGCGCCAGCGCAAAGCCCAGCCCGGCGGCGACCGCGGCGCCGCACAGCGTGGCCCACAGCAGCTGGTGGCGATACTCGCGGATCAGCGCCACGCGATAGCCGGCATCGCGCAGCACCACGATTTCGACGGCCTTGTCCGAGTCGCCCAGCTGGCCGAGCGCGGCAATGCCGCGCGAGGGCACGCCGTTCTTTGGCCGCCAGGTCTGCAGCATGCCCTTCTCGGGTTGCGTGGTGGCGGGCAGCACGCGCAGCGGCGGCACGATCTCGTTGCGCGGGTTCAGCGTCACCAGCGGCTCGCCCTGGCGCGTGCGCACCACCAGGATCAGGCCCTCGTGGCCCATCGCGATATCGGCAAAGCGGTGGGTATCGGCACGGATCTCGGCCTCGCTGCGCACCTCGCGCAGCAGGTGGCGCACCAGCAGCACCTCGCCCACCAGCTCGCTCTCGTCGCGTCCTTCAAGCTGGGCCGACAGCGCGCTCGACAGGTACGCCGCCACGCTGGCGAGGATCGCCGCGGTGGCCAGCCCGTAGGCCAGCGCCAGCCGCGTGGTAAGCGAAGACGGCAGCCGCATCATGCGTCCTGCACCCGCTCATCGCCGTCGTCCAGCACATAGCCCATGCCGCGGCGCGTATGGATCAGCTTGCGCGGGAACGGGTCGTCGACCTTGGCGCGCAGGCGCCGGATCGACACGTCGACCACATTGGTGTTGCTGTCGAAATTGACATCCCACACCTGCGAGGCGATCAGCGAACGCGACAGCACCTCGCCGCGCCGGCGCGCCAGCAGGTACAGCAACGCGAACTCCTTCGAGGTCAGGTCGATCTTCTGGCCGGCGCGCACCACGCGGCGGCGGATGGCGTCGATCTGCAGGTCGGCCACTTCGATGAATTCGCTCTCGCGCAGCGGGCCGCGGCGCAGGATGGTGCGGATGCGCAGCACCAGTTCCGCAAAGGCAAAGGGCTTGACCATGTAGTCGTCAGCGCCGAGCTCGAGGCCCTTGAGGCGGTCCGACAGCTCGTCGCGCGCGGTCAGGAACAGCACCGGCGTGTCGCGCTCGCGGCGCAGTTCGCGCAGCACCTCCCAGCCGTCCAGGCCGGGCAGCATCACGTCCAGCACGATCAGGTCATAGGGATGCTCGCGCGCGTGGGCCAGGCCATCCGCGCCGTCGCGG
This sequence comes from Cupriavidus alkaliphilus, assembly GCF_900094595.1. Classification (GTDB taxonomy): domain Bacteria; phylum Pseudomonadota; class Gammaproteobacteria; order Burkholderiales; family Burkholderiaceae; genus Cupriavidus; species Cupriavidus alkaliphilus. The sequence continues at coordinate 6,336 of NZ_FMAD01000004.1, forward strand.
GCCAGGTCCACCACGAAGCCGGATTCGGTCAGCCCCTTGTGCAGGTAGTCGCCTGCCTTGGGTTCGTCCTCGACAATCAGGATACGCATGATTCAGTCACTTTCGGGCGGCCCAGTGCCGCCATGGCGTAACGCTAGCCGAGGATGGCGGCAAATGGGTAAAGATTGCACAAATGTCATCGCCATGCCAACGCATTGCCACGGCATGGCCGCGCAAATCCCCGGCAATCCCCGGTAGAATGCGCGCTCACCTCCCGCGCGCGACTGGCCCGCGCGCATCGTCTCCCATTCTGCCGGTTTCCCTGCGATGAAACGCCTGCCTGATTCCTTGTTGCTGTCTCTTGCCCTGCTTGCGCTGCCCGCAGCGGGCGGCGCGGCGGCGGACAGCCGGATGTCCGGCGCGGTGCAGGCGGCTGGCCTGTCGCTGCCGGACCGGCACGTCGCGGCCAAGCTGGCAGCGGAAGCGTCGCTGGATGGCGCTGCCGACGCAGGCTGCGGCGGCAGCGCGGTGCGCGTGATGGCCGAACCCGCCGGCGCCGGCGCGCCGTTGCAGCTGGGCGAGCCGGATGTCCCGCAGGACACTGCCGCGGACAGCGCCCCGCAGTCTGCCGACGTGCTGCGCGAGCTGCCGCCCGAGGTCTTCGTGCACCGCTCTCATGTGGCGCCCATGGCCACGCCGGCGGCATTCACCGGCATCCTGCCGATGCTGCCGGTGCTGCGGCTGCTGCCCCCGCACTGCTGAGCGCGACGCTTCGCAGGGATTTAAAGGGGATTTAACCGCGCCTTAATCGACGCGGAAGAATTCGATCGACTGCCCGGCGTTGACCGCCCGCTGCAACCAGTCCGGATATTCGCCCTGCCCGTCCCAGCTCTGGCCCAAGGCATTGCGGTACAGCGGGCGCGCGCCCGCGGGTTTCGGCGCCGCGGCGGTGGCCGCCGGCGGCGCGGTTTCTTCGGCGCCCGCCGATGCCGTCGCGACGTTGTCGAAGCACCCGGCCTCGACGAGGTCGTCGAGGGTCAGGGCATGACGGTCCATTTGCTCGCGGATCCACGCCACCGCAGCGAGTTTGGCTGAATCAGACTCGGACATGACTCTTGTGAGAGGCCCGCTGCATTTCCGCGGGCAATGAAAAACCGGCGATGGAACCACAGGCCGGTCGGACAGCCATGATTCTACAGCCTTTGCCCGGCGACAGCTTCTCCGGCGTGCTTGCGGTGCCGACTAATGCCCGCGGGATGACGGCATTGTCATGTGGCGGTCATGCTCGTGTGGGTGGCCGACACCTAGACTAGCCACACCGCCGCCCAATCCGGGCCGGCAACCTTACGGAGAAGCGATCCATGCATGCACTCAGGCAAGTCTTTGTCGCCACCGCCCTTATTGCCGGCGTTGCCGGCGCCGCGCAAGCCGCGCCCCGCAGCGTCGATCCGTTCAGCGATGGCGCGCACGGCATCACCAGCACGCGCAGCCCGTTCAGCGACGGTGCCAACGCCGCCACCGGCACCCGCAGCAGCTTTGCCGACGGCGCGCACACCGCCACCGGTGCGCGCAACCCGTTCGCCGACGGTGCCCACAACCCCAACGGCCCGCGCGACAGCTTCAGCGACGGCGCCTGATGGCCGCCGATGGCCACTGAGGGCTCCTGACGGTCCCTTGAAGCGCCGCGCGGCGCGCCCGCTTCAGCGCACCTCGCCGTAGATGCGGCGCGCATCGGCCGCGTCCGCAATCGGCCGGCCCAGCGTCAGCCCGCCCTGCACCGCCTGCGCCACCAGCGCGTGGTTGCCGGGCGCACGGCTGCCGTCGCGCAACAGCAGGTTGTTCTCGAAGCCCACCCGCACATGGCCGCCGAACGCGGCGGCCGCGGTCACGCAGGCATTCTCCTCGCGACCGAACGCGCAGATCGCCCACGGCAGCGCATCGCCGCCCTCGGCCGCGGCCTGCAGGAACGGCAGCAGGTCGTGCGGCGACGACACCTGTCCCGCCGCATAGCGTCCCAGCACATACAGCACCGACCACGCGCCCGGCGGCACCATGCCGCGCGCGCGCAGTTGCTGCCAGCGGCGCACGTCGGCCGCGTCATACAGGATCACCTGCGTCATCACGCGCTCGCGCGCCAGCCACGCGAAGAACGCCGCCAGCTCGCTGTCCGCAATCTCCGGCACCGCCACTTCGCGCAGGCCGACCGAAACCGCCTCGGGGCGCAGCGCGCGCACCATCGCCATCTGCTCGGCGGCCTGGTACACGCCGGCGGCCTCGCTGGTCACCTGCACCAGCAGCGCGTCGCCGACCGCCTGCCTGACCGCCGCCAGCGCGTCGCGGTAGGTCTGCACATCGAGCGAATGGCGGCCCTCGGCATCGCGCACGTGCATATGCATCATGGCGGCGCCGGCATCCAGGCAGGCACGCGCTTCCGCCGCCAGCGCCGCCGCGGTCAGCGGCACCGCGGGATGGTCGCTGGCGCGCTTGTAGGCGCCGTTGGGCGCCACGGTGACGATCAGCGGCGATTCGGCCAGGGCGGCGCGCTGCGGGGCAGGCTGGGTGGCGGCCTGGGATGGGGTATCGGTCATGGCTGGATCTCGGGCAGTTCGGGCGCGATCAGCGCCAGGCCGGCGCGCAGCAGGTGGTCATAGCGCGCGCGCTCGGCGGCGATGGTTTCGGGCGTCCATGCGTAAAAGCCTTCGCCGCGCTTCATGCCGTGGCGGCCGTCGGCGGCGCGCTCGGACAGGCAGCGCGCGGGATGGTCGTCGTTGCAGAAGGTGGGGTACATGGTGGCGCCGGCGGCGGCATGCACGTCGATGCCGGCGTGGTCGCGCTGCAGCACCGGTCCCGCCGCCAGGAAGCGAAAACCGAAGCCGAAGCGCACCGCCGCATCGACGTCCTCGGGCGAGGCAATGCCGCGGTCGATCAAATTGAAGGCCTCGCGCGACAGCGCATGCTGCAGCCGGTTGGCGAGGAAGCCGGGCAGGTCCTTGCGCACCTTCACCGGCACCATGCCGCAGCGGCGCATGAACGCGGCCAGCGCGTCGGCATGGCCCTCGGCGCTGGCCTCTCCCATCACCACCTCGACCAGCGGCACCAGGTGCGCCGGCATGAAGAAGTGCAGGCCGAGCATGCGTTCACGCGTGTCCAGGCCGGCGCCGATCGCGCTGATCGGGAAGCTGGAGCTGTTGCTGGCCAGCAGCGTGTGCGGGCGCGCCCGCGCCACCAGCTCGGCAAACAGCGCCTGCTTCAGCGCCAGGTCCTCGGGAATGCATTCGATCACCAGGTCGACCGATGTCCAGTCCACGGCGTCGAGCGTCGCCACCACCGCGAGGCGTTGCGCGCCCGCGTCGCGGCCGATCATGGCGAGGTTGGCGCGCACGCGCGCGGGCAGCGCGCCGGCACGCCCGGGATCGGGTTCGACAATGGTGGTGCGGCACAGCGCGCGCGTCAGCACCACGGCGACATCGGCGCCCATGGTGCCGCCGCCCACCACCACGGCATGGGCGGCGCCTGGCCGGCCCGGCACCGATGGCGTGGGCGCGGGGCTGGCGTCGGGGCTGGAGTCGGGGCTGGAGTCGGGGCTTGGATTGGGCATGGTTTCTCCTGGCATCCCGCCAGTGTAGAGAACCCGCTTTGATTGAAGAAGTCGATTCTCTGGATAAAATGATCACCAAATCAGATCAATCGCCTTAACGTTCCGGCCGCCGGATGCTGCCGGAGCGCCGCTCCCATGAACATCAACCTGTCGATGCGCGACATCGAAACCACGCTGGTGCTGGGCCGCACGCTGAACTTCCGCCAGGCCGCCAGCCAGCTGCACTTGTCGCAATCCGCCCTGTCCACGCAGATCCTGCGCATCGAGGAATCGCTGGGCGTGCGCCTGTTCGACCGCACCACCCGCACCGTGCGCCTGACCGCCGCGGGCCAGGTCTTCATGCAGCAGGCCGCGCTGCTGCAGGCGGCGTTCCGCGGCGCCATCGACGCCGTGACCGGCATCGCCAGCGCCGAGCGCGGCCAGGTGGCGGTGGCCGCGCTGCCGTCGCTGGCGGCGCGGGTGCTGCCGCGCGTGCTGATGGCCTACCACCAGGCGCGCCCCGAGGTCGCGCTGAAGGTGTTCGACACCTTGTCCGGGCCGGCTTTCGACCTGGTGCGCGCCGGCGATGTGGATTTCGCGCTGACCGCCGCCAACCCGCAGCAGGCGGACCTGCAATACGAGCCGCTGCTGTCGGACCGCTTCGTGCTGCTGATCCCGTCGGCGCACCCGCTGGCGCGCAGCCCGGGCCCGCTGCGCTGGGCGGACACCGCCGCCGCGCCGCATGTGTCGATGACCCACCCCAGCAGCGTGCGGCAGTACGCCGAATGGGCCTTCCTGCAGAACCGCATCCGCTTCCAGCCGGTATTCGAGGCCGAACGCCTGGCCACCATCGCCGCCATGGTCGAATGCGGCTTCGGCGTGGCCGCGCTGCCCGAGATCGCCGCGGGCACGGTGCGCCAGCCCGGCATTGTCGAGCGCTTGCTGACCGCGCCGGTGACCGAGCGCTCGATCGGCCTGGTCACCGCGCGCAACCGCAGCCTGTCGCCGGCGGCGGCGGAGCTGGCGGCGGCCGTGCGCGCGCGGCTGGCAAGCCCGCCGCCGCCGAATGCGGCGTCGGCGGCCCCGGAGGCCGGCGCATGAGCATCATCGTCGATATCCTGATCCTGGCCGGCGTGCTGCTGGCCATCGTCGCCGTGGTGCAGGTGGCCGCGGCGCGGCTGGTGCTGCCGGAATCCACGCTGCTGTCGGCCATCGGCATCGCCATCGGCGCTGGCTATGTGGCGATCGACGCCGCCCACCCCGACTTCGCCCGCCACTTCCTGCATCCGCTGATCGACCCGGCCTTGCCGCCCGAGGCCTACCTGTGGATCTTCCTGCCGCCGCTGCTGTTCCACGCCGCGCTGACCGCCGACGTGCGCGGCATGCTGCCCGACGCGGCGCCGATCCTGCTGCTGGCGGTGGTGGCCGTGGTGGTGGCCACCGGTGTCATCGGCGTGGCCACCGCGGCGGCCAGCGGCATGCCGCTCGCGGTGTGCCTGCTGCTGGGCGCGGTGGTGGCCACCACCGACCCGGCCGCGGTGATCGCGATCTTCCGCGACGTGGGCGCGCCGGCGCGGCTGATCCGGCTGGTAGAGGGCGAAAGCCTGCTCAACGACGCCGCCGCCATCGCCATCGTCGGCGTGCTGGTGGCGATGCTGACCGGGCATGGCGCGCAGGCGACGCTGGCGGCGGGCCTGCGCGAACTGGCGTGGGCCTTTGTCGGCGGGGTGCTGTGCGGCGCGCTGGCCGGGCGGCTGGTGTCCGACCTGCTGCCGCGGCTGGCGGGCCTGGCCATGGCGGAAAGCGCGCTGACCCTGGCGCTGCCCTACCCGCTCTACCTGCTGGCCGAGCAACTGCTGGGCGTGTCGGGCGTGGTCGCCGTGGTGTGCGCCGGCCTGATGGTCAGCGCGCTCGGTCCGACGCGGCTGGCGCCGCCCAACTGGCGCCACCTGCGCATGATGTGGGAGCAGTTCGCCGGGATCGCCGGCGCCGTGGTGTTCCTGCTGGCGGCGGTGCGCGTGCCGTCGATGCTGGCGGGCGTGACCGGGCATCACGGCTGGCTGTTGCTGGCGCTGGTGCTCGCGGCGCTGGCGGCCCGCCTGCTGACGCTGTTCGGGCTGCTGCCGCTGCTGTCGTGGCTGCGGCTGAGCGCGCCCATCGACGGCGCCTTCAAGCTCGCCATCGCCTGGGGCGGGCTGCGCGGCGCGGTCACCCTGGTGCTGGCGCTGGGCATCGCCGAGAACAGTGACCTGCCCTATGAAACGCGCCATTTCGTCGCCATCCTGGCGACCGGCTTCGTGCTGGTCAGCCTGCTGCTCAACGGCACCACGCTACGCGCGCTGATTCACCGGCTCGGCCTGGACCAGCTTTCGCCGCAGGAGCGCGCGTTGCAGCTGCAGGCAATCCGCCTCTCCACCGAGGAAGTCGAGGCAATGATGGCGCGCGTGGCCGACTCGTTCGACCTGCCCCCGGCGATCGCGCGCGAGGCGGCGCAGAAGTACCGGCATGGCATCGAGCTGGGCTCGGCGGAATTCGACTTCGACACCGCCCTGTCCGAGCGCGACCGCCTCAGTATCGGCCTGGTCACGCTGGCCACGCGCGAGCGCGAGCTGATTCCCGAGTACGGCGACGGCGTGATCTCGGTGGCCAACCTCGACGCGATGATGCGCAACACCGCGCAGATGATCGACGCGGCGCGCGAGCAAGGGCGCATCGGCTACAACCGCGCCGCGCGGCATATCCTGGACTATCACCTGGGTTTCAGGGTGGCGCTGTTCCTGCATCGCCGGCTCGGCATCGACCGCCCGCTGGCGCGCGCGCTGGCCGACCGCTTTGAACTGCTGATCTGCCGCCAGACCGTGCTCGACCGTCTGCGCCGCTACAACCGCTCGATGCTGACGCCGGTGTTCGGCGCGCGCATGGCGACCGTGCTCGACGGGGTGCTGGAAGACCGCTCGCGCGCCGCCGCCGAAGGCCTGGCCGACATGCGCGGCAAGTTCGGCGCCTATACCGTGGCGCTGGAGCGGCGCCTGCTGATGCTGTTCGCGCTGCGCAAGGGCCGGCTGTCGCTGGAAGCGATGCGCGAGGAGGCGGTGATTTCCAAGGAAGCCTTCAACCAGATCGCCCAGGTGATCCAGCAGGCGTGGAACGCCAGCCTGGTGCGCCCGCCGCTGCGCGGCGTGACGGAACCAGCGGCCGGGCCCGGCGAGGCGCCAGGCCCGCAGCCGCAAGGCGGCGCAACAGGCGGGGGTTCAGGAAGGGTCTTTGGTGCGGGTACGCGAGACGGCCGCCATGATGCCGATGCCGAGCACGATCAGGCAGGCAATGCCGATATAGACCGGCGCCAGCCCGGCCGTCGACAGGCCCCAGGCAATGCCGCCCACCAGGACCAGCAGGCCGATGAGATATAGCGCGAATGACATGAGTCGGCTCCTTCGGGGGTGCAACCTGTGTTCAATGTAGGCAGCGTGGGCGGCGCAAGGGATAGGACAAGGGCGGATGCTGGCGTAGGCGGGTTCTGACCCGCTTGTGACTTGTCAGGTCCTTTGCGGCCCTGCCTGTGATGCCACAGCGCCCTCGGTTCTGTATCTGTCCGCGGCGCCACCCGGCCCGTATACTCAGGGACCGGCGCGCCCGCGCCGCACCGATCCCGAACCTCAAACAAGCAACGGAGCAGCAGCATGCGTGTCGCATTCCTCGGACTGGGCGTCATGGGTTTCCATATGGCCGGCCACCTGGCCGCCAAGGGCCACGAGGTCACGGTCTATAACCGCACCGCGGCCAAGGCGCAGGCCTGGGTCGAGCGCTTCGGCGGCAAGGCCGCCGCCACCCCCGCGCAGGCGGTGGGCGATGCGCAGGTGGTCTGCTCCTGCGTCGGCAACGACGACGACCTGCGCGCGGTGCTGACCGGGCGCGACGGCGCCTTCTTCGGCGCGCCCAGCGGTTGCATCTTCGTCGACCACACCACCGCCAGCGCCAACGTCGCGCGCGAACTCTACGCCGCGGCCGGCGAGCGCGGCCTGCACTTTGTCGACGGCCCGGTCTCGGGTGGCGAAGTGGGCGCGGAAAAAGGCATCCTGACCATCATGTGCGGCGGCGACGCCGACGCCTTTGCGCGCGCCGAGCCGGTCATCGCCGCCTACGCGTGCGCCGTCACCCGCATCGGCGAATCCGGAGCCGGGCAGCTGGCCAAGATGGTCAACCAGATCAGCATCGCGGGCCTGATCCAGGGCCTGTCCGAGGCCATCGCCTTCGGCGAGCGCGCGGGCCTGGACATGCGCCTGGTGCTGGACGTCATCAGCAAGGGCGCGGCCGGTTCCTGGCAGCTGGAAAACCGCGGCCCCACCATGATCGACAACAAGTTCGACTTCGGCTTCGCGGTGGACTGGATGCGCAAGGACCTTGGCCTGTGCCTGGACGAAGCCCGCCGCAACGGCGCCGGCCTGCCGGTCACGGCGCTGGTGGACCAGTTCTACGCCGACCTGCAGCAGATGGGCTGTGGCCGCGCCGACACCTCGTCGCTGATCAAGCGGCTGCGCCAGCATAGCGGCAAGGGCTGAGGCGACGGGCGCGCCACCCGCGCCGTCGTCCGATTCCTACAGGGCAATCGGCGCTTCACGGAAGGGCCGCGCCGCGTCACACGCCTAAAGTGGACGCATGAGGGCACGGCCGCTGCGATGTCTTCCCCAGACGTCGTGCGGCGGGCCCGGCCACGAGGCAGGAGACCATCATGTGGAAACTCGCAGGCGCGCTTCTGGTAGGCGCAAGCATGGCGCTCGCCGGCTGTACGGCGGCGGGCGCGGTGGCCGGCGGTGTCGCCGGGCATGAACTGACCGACGGCAGTGCCGCCGGCACCATCGGCGGCGCCGTGGTGGGTGGTGTGATCGGCCACGAGCTCAGCGACTGACGGGCCGGTCGGTCCGACCGAAAACCAGGCCGCTGCGCGCGGCCTGGCTTGTTTTCGCCGTGGCTACGCCGGGTGGCTTGCGCGCCGGCGCAAGCGCCGCCACAGCAGCATCGGCAGCCGCACCACCAAGCCGGCCAGCAGCCGCAGGTGCATGCCGGTCAGCAGCAGGTTGTCGCGCAGGTAGCGGAAGTGGGAGACGCCGCCCTCGCGCCGGTCGAAGTAGCGCACCGGGGCGTCGAGGTTGATGGGACGCACGCCGCGCCAGCACAGCCGCACCGCCACCTCGGGATCGAAATCGAAGCGCCGCATCCAGCGGCTGTCCTGCATCACCGCACGCAGCGGCGCGATCGGGTAGACGCGAAAGCCGAACAGCGAATCGCCGATGCCGGCCCACAGCGTCTCCACATCCACCCAGAAATTGGACATGCGCCGCCAGTAGACCCGCTCGCGCGGGGCGCTGGCGTCGAAGCGCGGACGGCCCAGCACCAACGCGCCGGGGTCGCGCTGCGACACCGCCATGAATTCGGGGATCAGGTGGGCCGGATGCTGGCCGTCGGAATCCATCACCAGCACATGCGTGTAGCCTGCCGCCGCGGCCCGTTCGATGCCGTGCAGCACCGCGGCGCCCTTGCCCTGGTTGCTCGGCAGCACCAGCACCTGCAGCCCGGGGTCGGTAGCGGCCTGCGCCTGCAGCCATTGCGTGCTGCCGTCGGTGCTGCCGTCGACCACCACCCACACCGGAGTCCAGGCCGCGCGCGCGCCGCACAGCACCTCCTGCAGGCGCACGCCGGGGTTATAGCTGGGGATCAGCACCAGGTGGGTCGCCGAAGGCGGCGCGCCGCCTTCCACCAGCGCCGGCGCGGGCGTGGCTTGCTGCGGCATGTCGTGTTCCTGTCCTGGCTGAGGGGAAACGGTGGCCGGGCTAGCGCGTGCGGTGTTGCGCCAGGTAGGCGGCCAGGCTGCCCAGTGAAGTGAAGATGGTCTTGTTGTCGGGATTGTCCGAGCGCAGCTCGACGCCGTACTTGCGCGATACCAGCAGGGCGATCTCGAGGATGTCGATCGAATCCAGCCCGAAGCCTTCTCCATAGAGCGGGGTCGCGGCGGTGATGTCCTCCAGCCGCAGTTCGGCGATGTCGAGTTCGTCGAGGATCAGGCGGGCAAGTTCGGTTTCGAGTTCGGTCATGTTGCTAGATGGCTGGAACGCCGCTGCGCCGCCCGTGCCGGGCAAGTCGATCCCGGTGCGGGCGTCGGGCACCCGAATGCTATCAAACGGGGCAATCCCGGGCCACTCGAGAGAAGTTTAGTAACAACATCAACAACCTATTGGGGAATCATGATCGCGTCCGGAGGGTCTTTTGGGGTATAAAGCGTTCGCTTCGCATGCCGCTAGGCGCCTTTCGGGCCCACCGCGCGCCAAGCGCCTTACGCAACACATCCAGCTCCCACCGATGCCTTCGAGCCAGTCCGTCGACCGCCTTTCCCCGCCCGCCGCCGCGCCCCTGTCCGCGGCAGACGCCGCCGCCCCATGGTGGCGGCGCCATGCCTGGATCGGCGCGGTGGCGGCCTTCGTGGTCTACGAGTCGGCGCTGCATCGCGCGGCCCACCAGCCCGGCGCCGAGGTGGCCGCGCTGTGGCTCGGCGCGGCGCCGTTCCTGCTGATCGGCTTCGTCGCCTGCCGCCGGCTGGCCGGCGCGGTCCCGGCCCTGCTGGCGCTGCTCGCCGCGTGCGCGGCGCTGTGGCTGTGGCGCGCGCCGCTGTCCGGCCATTTCGGCTGGACCTACTACCTGCAGCATGCCGGCGCCAATGCCGCACTGGGCGCGATGTTCGCGCTCAGCCTGCGCCGCGGCCGCACCCCGCTGTGCACGCAGATCGCCACTGCCATCCACGGCCCGCTGTCCGCCGCGCATGCGCGCTACACGGTGCGCGTGACCCAGGCCTGGACGCTGTTCTTCGCGGCGATGGTGGGGGTGTCGACGCTGCTGTTCGTGCTTGCGCCGGTGGCGGCCTGGTCCAGCTTCGCCAACCTGGCCACGCCGCTGCTGATCGCGCTGATGTTCGCGGGCGAGGCCGTGTACCGCCGCATCGCGTTTCCGGGCATGCGCCACCGCGGCCTGCTCGACGCGGTGCACGGCTACCGCGCGCTGATGACGGTCCGCGCGGCCCGGCCCGGGCTGCCGCGCTGACGCGCCGCCATCCGGCCCCTGCCCCGCGCAACAGGCACAGGCTCCGTCCATGACCTCGCTCCCCATCGTTGCCCACGCCGCGCCCGATGACGTCATCGCCTGGGTGCACGGCCGGCCTGTCGCCGTGCGGCAGTTCCTGGCCGATGCGACCCGCCTGGCAACGGCCCTGCCCGCCGGCGGCCATGTCTTCAACGCCTGCACCGACCGCTACCGCTTTACCGTCGGCCTGTGCGCGGCGCTGCTGGCGCGCAAGCCCACGCTGCTGCCGCCGTCGCATACGCCCGAGACGGTGCGCCAGCTGCTGGCCTTCGCGCCCGACGCCTTCTGCCTGCATGACCAGGCCGATGCGGCCTTCGACATGCCGGCGCTGCACTACCACGATGGCCTGGCCGCCAGCGCCGCCGACGGCCCCGTCGAGATCCCGCGGATTCCGGCGGCGCAGGTCATGGCCTACGTGTTCACGTCCGGATCGACCGGCACACCGGTGCCGCACCGCAAGACCTGGGGCGCCATGGCCGGCAGCGCGCGCGCCGCGGCGCAACGGCTCGGCTTGCTCGACGGACGCGCGTGGACGCTGGCGGGCACGGTGCCGCCGCAGCATATGTTCGGGCTCGAAGCCACCGTGATGCTGGTGCTGCAGGGCCGCGCGGCGCTGGTGGCCGCGCCGGCGTTCTATCCGGCCGATGTCAGTGCGGCACTGGCCGCGGTGCCGGCGCCGCGCGCGCTGGTCAGCTCTCCCGTGCACCTGCGCACGCTGGTGCAATCCGGCCAGGCGATGCCGGCGGCCGACCTGGTACTGTGCGCCACCGCGCCGCTTGGCCGCCAGCTGGCCGCCGAGACCGAGGCGCTGTTCGCCGCGCCGCTGTGCGAGATCTACGGCAGCACCGAGACCGGCCAGCTGGCCACCCGCCGCACCGCACAGGAAGACACGTGGACACTGGTGCCCGGAGTGCGGCTGCAAGCCCGCCCCAACACCGCCGGCGACGATACCGAGACCTGGGCCGAGGGTGGCCATATCGAGCAGCCGGTGCCGCTGGGCGACGCGATCGCCCCGCTTGACGCGCAGCGCTTCCTGCTGCATGGGCGCAAGGCCGACCTGCTCAACATCGCCGGCAAGCGGACTTCGCTGGGCTACCTGAATCACCAGCTCACCGCCATTGACGGCGTGCGCGACGGCGCGTTCTTCATGCCCGACGACGCGCATGAGGGCGACACGGAAGGGCACGTGGTGCGCCTGGTCGCCGTGGTGGTGGCGCCGGGCGTGGCGCCGGCCCGGTTGCAGCAGGCGCTGCGCGAACGGATCGACCCTGCCTTCATGCCGCGCCCTCTGTATTTTGCCGACTGCCTGCCGCGCAATGCCGCCGGCAAGCTGCCGCGCGAGGCGCTTGCCGCGCTGGTGGCGACCCTGTCCGGCACCCAGCATCGCCATGCCGTGCCGCCGCCGGGCTTTGTCATCGACGCCGCCCACCCTGCCATGGCCGGCCATTTCCCGGGCCATCCGATCGTACCGGGCGTGGTGCTGCTGGACCATGCCGTGCTGGCGCTCGGCACCGCGCTGCGCCGCCCGCTAGCCGTCGCGCAGGCGAGCATGCTGAAGTTCCTGAGCCCGGTGCGCCCGGGCGAGCGCGTGGAGGTGCTGCACCAGTCCGAGGCGACAGCCGATGGCGCCGAGACCATCCGCTTCACGCTGCGCAGCGCCGGGCGCGATGTCGCCAGCGGCACGCTGCAGGTGCGCGCCAGCACGCCGCATGTGGGAGCCATGCCATGCTGAGCTGGCTGTGGCGGCGCCAGGCGCCGCTGGATACGGAATGGTCGCGCCGCGAAGAGCGCGGCAGCATCACGCTGCTGCGGGTCATGACGTGGATCTCGCTGGCGCTGGGCCGGCCCGCCGGGCGCGTGGTGCTGCGCGCGATTGCCGCCTACTTCATGCTGTTCGCGCCGGCCGCGCGCCATGCCTCGCGCGCGTACCTGGACCGCGTGCTCGGACGGCAGGCCAGCTGGAGCGACGGCTACCGCCATGTGTTCACGTTCGCCTCGACCATCCACGACCGCATCTACCTGCTCAACGGCCGCTTCGACCTGTTCGACATCCGCCTGCATGGCGAACACCTGCTCGAAGCGGCGATGGCGCGCGGCCGCGGCGCCATCCTGCTGGGCGCGCACCTGGGCAGCTTCGAGGTGGTGCGCGCGCTCGGTCGGCGCCATCCGGACATGGAGGTCGCGATCACCATGTACGAAGAGAACGCGCACAAGCTCAACGACGTGCTGCAGTCGATCAACCCGGCGATGCGCCAGGACGTGATTGCGCTGGGCCGCTTCGACACCATGCTGCGCGTGCGCGACTACCTGGACCGCGGCTATATGATCGGCATGCTGGCCGACCGCACGCTGTCGCAGCGCGCCACCGACCCGGTGCAGCAGTGCGAATTCCTCGGCGCGCCGACCGGCTTCCCCACCGGCCCGCTGCGCATGGCGGCCATGCTGCGGCGGCCGGTGTTCTTCATCACCGGCCTGTACCGCGGCGGCAACCGCTACGATGTTCACTTCGTGCCGCTGGCGGACTTCACCGAAACCGCGCGCGGCCAGCGCGAAACAGCGGTGCAGGCGGCGCTGGCGGACTACGTCGGGCTGCTGGAGCGGTTCAGCCGCAGCGCCCCATACAACTGGTTCAACTTCTATGACTTTTGGCACGCCGGCCCGCCGCTGTCCGAGCAGCCGCCGCCGGGGAACGAGCCCTAACCCGTGAGCCCGCCACTGATGTTCTGCTTCGCGCGCCCTTTCCGCTATTCGTTGTCGGCTCTGCTGGCAAGCGCTCTGCTCGCGCTTGCACCGCAGGCGGCCACGGCAGCACCCGCCGCCCCGGCCGCCACCGCAGCCACCGCCGCGTTCGGGGTCGACCAGCTGATGTCCACGCTGGCGCAGCGCAAGTCCGGGCGCGTGCTGTTTACCGAAACCAAGTACCTGGCGCTGCTCGACAAGCCGGTGCAGTCCTCGGGCGAACTGCGCTTCACCGCGCCCGACCACCTGGAAAAGCGCACGCTCTCGCCCAAGGCGGAAAACCTGGTGCTCGACGGCGACATGCTGACCATCGAGCGCGACGGCAAGCGCTACACCATGCCGCTGCAGAACTACCCCGAGATCGCCGCCTTTATCGAGAGCATCCGCGCCACGCTGGCCGGCAACCGCGATGCGCTGGAGCGCTACTACAAGCTCGGCGTGGAGGGCCGCGCCAGCCGCTGGACGCTGACACTGACGCCGGCGGACTCGCGCATGGCCGCGGCCGTCAGCCAGGTGCGCATCGACGGCAGGCAGGATGCGCTGGAGCAGATCGAGATCCGGCAGGCCGACGGTGACCGCTCGGTGATGAAGATCCGGCCGGCCGCGAGCCGATGAGGGCGGCACCGCGCCGCCTGGCGCTGGCGCTGTGGGTGCTGGCACTGCTGGCCTGCGCCGCGGTCATCAGCCGCACCAGCTTCACCGCCGACCTGTCCGCCTTTTTGCCGCGGCTGCCCAGCGCCGAACAGCAGTTGCTGGTGAACCAGCTGCGCGACGGGCTGGTATCGCGCCTGATCCTGGTGGGCATCGAAGGCGGCGATGCCGATGGCCGCGCCAGGGTTTCGCGCGCGATGGCGGCGCAACTGCGCGGCGACCGGCGCTTCGCCTCGGTGCAGAACGGCGAGCCGGTCAACCAGGCGGCGGACCGCGAATACGTGTTCGCGCACCGCTACCTGCTCAGCCCCGCGGTGACGCCGGAGCGGTTCAGCGAGCACGGGCTGGCCCAGGCGGTGAATGATTCGTTCGCGCTGCTGGCCTCTTCCGCCGGGCTCTTCACCAAGTCATTGCTGCCGCGCGATCCCACCGGCGAGGTCGCGGCGATGCTGGCGCAGCTCGATGCCGGCCAGCGCGTGCCGATGCATGCGGGCGCTTGGGCCTCGCGCGACGGCAAGCGCGCGCTGCTGCTGGCGCAGACCGCCGGCGCGGGCTCGGATACCGATGCGCAGGCAGCGGCGATGGCAGCCGTGCAGCAAGCGTTTGACAGCGCCGCCGCGGCCGGGCCCTACCAACTGGTGATGACAGGCCCGGGGGTGTTCTCGGTCAAGGCGCGCGACACCATCCGGCACGATGTCGAGCGGCTCTCCGCCATCGGGCTGGCCATCATCGTCACGCTGCTGCTGGCGGTGTACCGCTCGGTGCCGCTGCTGGTGCTTGGGCTGGTGCCCGTACTCAGCGGCGCGCTGGCGGGCATCGCCGCGGTCAGCCTGGGCTTCGGCGGTGCCGTGCATGGCCTGACGCTGGGCTTTGGCACCACGCTGATCGGCGAAGCGGTCGACTATTCCATCTACCTGTTCGTGCAGTCCGCGCAGTACACGCGCAATGGCCAGCGCGACGAGCGCGCCTGGCTGGGCGGCTTCTGGCCGACGGTGCGCCTGGGGGTGCTGACTTCGGTCTGCGGCTTTGCGTCGCTGCTGCTGTCGGGTTTCCCGGGGCTGGCGCAGCTGGGGCTGTATTCGATCGCGGGGCTTGCCACCGCCGCGCTGGTCACACGCTTCGTGCTGCCGCAGCTGGTGCCGGCCACGCTGCAGCTGCGCGACGTCGCACCACTGGGCCGCAGGCTGCAATGGCTGACGGAGCGCGCGCCCCGGCTGCGCTGGCTGGTGGTGCTGCTTGTAGTGGCCGCCTGCGTGGTGCTGGTCCAGCATCGCGGCAAGCTGTGGGGGCGGGAACTGCAGGCGCTGAGCCCGGTATCGGCCAGCGACCAGGCGCTCGACACCTCGCTGCGCGAGAACCTCGGGGCACCCGACGTGCGCTACCTGGTGGTGGTGTCGGGCCCGGACCAGGAGTCCGTGCTGCAGGGCGCGGAGCGCGTCGCGCACGAGCTGGAACCGCTGGTGGCGCAGAACTTCATCGGCGGCTACGAGAGCCCGGCGCGCTACCTGCCCAGCGCCGCCACCCAGCGCGAGCGCCAGGCCAGCCTGCCGCAGCCCGATGTGCTGGCGCAGCGGCTGCATGCCGCCATCGCCGGCCAGCCGGTGCGCGCCTCGGTGTTCGCCCCCTTCCTGGCGCAGGCCGAAGCCGCCCGCACCGGGCCCCTGCTGCAGCGCGAGAGCTTGCGCGGCACCTCGATGGCGCTGGCGGTCGACGCCCTGCTGGTGCAGCGCGAAGGCCGCTGGAGCGCCACCCTGCCGCTGCGCGCGCCGGTGCATGCGCCGAACCATGCCAGCGTGGCCGACGGTGTCGACAGCGCCGCGGTGCGCGCCGCGATCCGGCGGGCGGGCGTGCCCGATACCCTGTTCGTCGATCTCAAGGGCGAATCCGACCGGCTCTATGCCAGCTACCTGCGCGAGGCCCTGCTGCTGTCGCTGGCCGGACTGCTGGCGATCATCGCCCTGCTGGCAGTGGCGCTGCGCTCGCCGCGGCGGGTGCTGGCGACGGTACTGCCGCTGGCCGCCGCCGCGGTGGTGGTGTTGGGCGGACTGGCGGCGCTGGGCCAGCCGTTGACGCTGCTGCACCTGGTGGGCCTGTTGCTGCTGGCCGCGGTCGGCTCCAACTACGCACTATTCTTTAATGGCCCGGCGGCAGACGGCCAGGCGGCTGGCGCTTCCCCGCACACGCTGGTGTCGCTGCTGCTGGCCAACCTGACCACGGTCGCCGCGTTCGGCCTGCTGTCGCTGTCGAGCCTGCCGCTGCTGCAGGCATTCGGCCTGACGGTCGGCCCCGGCGCCGTGCTGGCGCTGTGGTTTTCGGCCATCCTCGCGCCCGCGCCGTCGGCGGCGGCGGGGAAGGCCGGGAGTGCAACATGAAGCCGCTATCCGCACCGGGCGTTGTCCTGCCCGAAGGTTCCCCCAGCCGTCGCTGGCGGCCCACCCCGCTGTTGTATGGCGCCGCCGCGGTCCATGTGGGCGCCGTCGGCGCGCTGCTTGCCTATCCACAGGGCGTGGGCTGGGCCGTGGCAGGCATCGGCGCGACCCATGCGGCGATGTGCGCGGCCGGCCTGTGGCCGCGCAGTACCTGGCTCGGGCCCAACCTGGTGCGCCTGCCGCCATCGGCCGAGGGCTGCGTGGCGCTGACCTTCGACGACGGCCCCAACCCGGACCTGACGCCGCGGGTGCTCGACTTGCTGGACCAGCACGGTGCCAGCGCGACGTTTTTCTGCATCGGCGAGCGCGCCGCGGCGCATCCCGAACTGGTGCGCGAGATCGTGCGCCGCGGCCATGCCGTGGAGAACCAC
The DNA here is from genome assembly GCF_900094595.1 of Cupriavidus alkaliphilus. Taxonomy (GTDB): domain Bacteria; phylum Pseudomonadota; class Gammaproteobacteria; order Burkholderiales; family Burkholderiaceae; genus Cupriavidus; species Cupriavidus alkaliphilus. Next base: position 23,210 of record NZ_FMAD01000004.1, read on the forward strand.
AGCATGTACCACCGGCTGCACTTCTCGCTCTTCGGGCCCGCGCGCATGCAGCGCGATATCGCCGCCGCGCAGCAGGTGCTGACTGAGATCACCGGCCAGGCGCCGCGCTTCTTCCGCGCCCCGGCGGGTCTGCGCAATCCCTTCCTGGAGCCGGTGCTGTGCCGGCTCGGGCTGCACCTGGCGGCCTGGACCCGGCGCGGCTTCGATACCCTCGGCGGCAACAACGCCGCGCACGTGGCGCGGCGCCTGGCCGGCGGGCTGGCCGGGCGCGACATCCTGCTGCTGCACGACGGCAACCCCGGCCTGGACCCTGCCGGCCATCCCCATTGCACCACCGTGCTGCCGGGCCTGCTGGCCGCGATCGATCGCGCCGGACTGCGCTGCGTGACGCTGCGCGCCGTGGTGCCGCCGGGCTGAGCCGCCGCGGCTTGTTACAATTGCCGCTGCCTTCAGAGATTCCTTCCATTCGCCTCACCGAAGCTGTGTCCCCGCTCCTGTTCTCGCATTTCACCGCCACCAGCTGCCTCGGCGCCGGCCTTGACGCCACGCTGGGGGCGCTGCGCGCGCAGCGCGGTGGCCTGGCGCCCTGCCGCTTCGGCGACGTCGCCCTCGATACCTATGTCGGCGAAGTCGCCGGCCTCGACGCCGTCACGCTGCCGGCCGCGCTGGCCGTGTTCGACTGCCGCAACAACCGGCTGGCGCAGCTGGCGCTGGAGCAGGATGGCTTCGCCGCGCGGGTGCGCGAGGCGGCGGCGCGCTACGGCGCCCACCGCATCGGTGTCTTTCTCGGCACCAGCACCGCAGGCGTGCTGCAGACGGAACTGGGCTACCGCCAGCGCGACCCGGCCAGTGGCGCGCTGCCGTCGGACTTCCACTACGGCGGCACGCACAACCCCTACTCGCTGCCGGCGTTCCTGCGCCAGCAGCTGGGCCTGACAGGGCCGGCGGCAGCGGTGTCGTCGGCGTGCTCGTCCGGAGCCAAGGTGTTCAGCTCGGCGCGGCGCATGCTGGAGGCCGGGCTGATCGATGCGGCGGTGGTAGGCGGCGTCGACTCGCTGTGCCACACCACGCTGTACGGCTTCAATGCGCTGGAGTTGTTGTCGCGCCAGCCGTGCCGGCCCTACGACGTGGCCCGCAACGGCATCTCGATCGGCGAAGGCGCGGTATTCGGCCTGCTCGAACGCGTGACCGGCACGGTGGCGGACGATGCCATCCTGCTCGCAGGCATCGGCGAATCGAGCGACGCCCACCATATGTCGACGCCACACCCGCAGGGGCTGGGCGCGCGCATGGCGATGGCGCAGGCGCTGGCCGGCGCAGGCATCGCGCCGGAGCAGGTCGGCTACGTCAACCTGCACGGCACCGCCACGCGCAGCAACGACGCCGCCGAAGCGCTGGCCATGGCCGCGGTGCTGCCCGGCACGCCGTGCAGCTCGACCAAGGGCGCCACCGGCCATGCGCTGGGCGCGGCCGGCGCGCTCGAGGCGGTGATCTGCGCGCTGGCGCTGCGCCACGGCCTGGTGCCGGCCGGCATCAACACCACGCAGGTCGACCCCGCGCTCGGCGTGAACTACCAGCTCGCCAACCAGGACACGCCGTTGCGCTACGCGATGAGCAATGCGTTCGGTTTCGGTGGATCCAACTGCAGCCTGCTGTTCGCCCGTGCGGACGCGGTTGCTCACTGAGCCAGCGCCATGCCACAGCCCGTCTATCTCGAAAGCATCGGCCTGCTCGGCCCCGGCCTGAGCGGCTGGCAGCAGGCCAGTGCCGTGCTCGCGGGACGCACGCCGTACGCGCACGCGGCCACCGAGCTGCCGCTGCCGTCGGGCCTGCCCCCGGCCGAGCGCCGCCGCACCGGGCCCACCGTCCGGTTGGCGCTGGGCGTGGGCCAGCAGGCGGTGGCGGCCAGCGGCTGCGATGCCGCGCAACTGCCGACGATCTTCACCTCGTCCAGCAGCGATGGCCACAACTTCCATGCCATCTGCGAAGCGCTGGCGCAGCCCGAGCCGCTGATGTCGCCCACGCGCTTCCACAACTCCGTGCACAACGCGACCGCCGGCTACTGGTCGATCGCCACCGGCGCGATGCGCGCCTCCAACGTGCTGTGCGCGATGGATGGCAGCTTTGGCGCGGGTCTGCTGGAAGGCGCGCTGCAGGCCACCGCCGATGCGCAGCCGTGCCTGCTGGTCGCCTATGACACCGGCTATCCGGAGCCGCTGCACAGCTGCCGGCCGATTCCCGACCCGTTCGGCGTGGCGCTGCTGCTGACGCCGCAACCGAGCGCGCGCTCGCTGGCGCGCATCGGGGTGGCGCTGACACAGGCGCCGGCCACCGTGATGCCGGACACGGCGCTTGAAGCGCTGCGCAACTCGGCCCCGGCCGCGCGCGTGCTGCCGCTCCTCGCCGCCATCGCCCGCGGCGAGACCGGCACGGTGGTACTGGATTATCTGGATACGCTGCGGATCGAAGCCGAAGTCACCAGTCTCGGCAGCCAGGCCCATGCCTGAGGCGATCCGGGACCGCGCCTGGATCGCGGCGCGCATTCCGCACCAGGGCAGCATGTGCCTGCTCGACGGCGTGGCGGCGTGGGACGCGGCATCGATCCGCTGCACGGCAACCAGCCACACGCACGCGGAGAATCCGCTGCGCGCGCAGGACCGGCTGGCAGCGGTGTGCGGGATCGAATATGCCGCGCAGGCCATGGCCGTGCATGGCGCCCTGCTGGCCGAGGCCGTGCAGGCAGGCGGCGCGCAGCAGCGCCCGCGAACGGGCTATCTTGCGAGCGTGCGCAAGCTGGTGCTGCAGGTGGAACGGCTCGACGATATCCCGGCGCCGCTGGAAGTCACGGCTGAGCGCATCAGCGGCGAAGGGGCCACCGTGCTCTATGCCTTTGTCGTCAGTGCCGCGGGACGTACGCTGCTGTCCGGCCGCGCGGCGGTCATCCTGGATGCCGCCGCGCTTGGCGCTGACGCCGGCTGAAACCTGCCGGCCAGCGCCCTCGCTTTAACGCGCCGGCAGGATCTTGCCCGACACCGTACCGAAGCCGACGCGGTAGCCGTCGCCCTGGCAGTAGCCGGTCATGATCACGTCGTCGCCGTCCTGCAGGAAGCTGCGCTGGCTGCCATCGGCCAGGGTCAGCGGCTCGGCGCCGTTGCGGGTCAGCTCGAGCAGGCTGCCGTAAGAGTCCGGCGTAGTGCCGCTGATCGTGCCCGAGCCCATCAGATCGCCCACGCGCACGTTGCAGCCCGACACGGTGTGGTGCGCCAGCTGCTGCGCCATGGTCCAGTACATCGCCTTGAAGTTGGTGCGGCAGATGGTGCTGGGGGCCGTTGCGCCGGCGGGCTGCAGTGCGACTTCGAGTGCGATGTCGTAGGCGTTCTTGCCCTGCTGCTGCAGGTACGACAGCGGCTCGGGCGATTGCGCGGGATTGTCGCGGCGGAACGGCTCGAGCGCTTCCATGGTGACCACCCACGGCGAGATCGAGGTCCCGAAGCCCTTGCTGTTGAACGGCCCCAGCGGCACGTATTCCCATTGCTGGATATCGCGCGCGCTCCAGTCGTTGAGCAGCACCATGCCGAACATATGCGCCGGCGCGTCGGCGGTGCTGACGGGCTCGCCCAGGGCCGAGGGCTTGCCGACGATAAAGCCCATCTCCAGCTCGAAATCCAGCTTGCGGCAGGCGCTGAAAACCGGGCGCGCCTCGTTCGGCAGCTTGATCTGGCCGTTGGGGCGATGCAGCGGCGTGCCGCTCACCACCACCGAGCTGGCGCGGCCGTTGTAGCCGATCGGGATTTCCAGCCAGTTCGGCAGCAGCGCGTTGTCCGGATCGCGGAACATGCGGCCGACATTGGTAGCGTGCTCCTTCGACGAATAGAAGTCCGTGTAGCCCGGGATCTCGACCGGCAGGTGCAGGGTCGCGGCCGACATCGGCACCAGCGCCTGGTCGCGCAAGGCGGCGTTGTCGCGCAACGCGGCGTCCGCACCGGACAGCAGTGCCGTCAGGCGCCGGCGCGTTTCGCTCCATACCGGCTGGCCCAGCGCGATGAAGCGGTTCAGGCTGGCCGCGGCAAAAGTGCCCCGGGCCGCTTCAGGCAGCAGGCCCGCCTGGTCCAGTGCGGCGAGGTCCAGGACCTGGTCGCCGATGGCGACGCCGACACGGGGCGCCTGGCCTTTGGTGGAAAACACGCCGTAGGGCAGGTTCTGCAGCGGAAAATGGGTGTTGCCGTCGTTGGCGCTGGCGATCCAGCTGGTTTGGGGGGCGGTCATCGGGTACTCCGGAAAGTTTGGCGGGCACGCTTGGCGTGCCGGCAGTTGTCTTGCCTTATGGCAGCCTGGCCTCTCGCCGGCCCGCTCCCGCGAGCGGGAGAAAAGACCGGCGGGATGGCAGGCACCAGCGCGTTAGCGGACGTTCGGGTTGAAATGCTTCTTCAGGCCTTGCCAGCAGGTGTAGTACTCCTGCTGCAGCGACGCCGACTGCGCGGCATACGGCGTCGGGCGGATCACGCCCGGCGTTTCGAACATGAACGCCATGGTGTTTTCGATGTGGTGCGGCGTCGAGGTGTCGGCCACGCTGGCCTTCTCGAACGTCTCGGCATCCGGGCCGTGGCCGCTCATGCAGTTGTGCAGGCTGGCACCGCCGGGCGCGAAGCCTTCGGCCTTGGCGTCATAGACGCCCGCGATCAGGCCCATGAATTCGCTGGCGATATTGCGGTGGAACCAGGGCGGGCGGAACGAGTCCTGCATGGCCAGCCAGCGCGGCCCGAAGATGACGAAGTCAATGGTGTCGACGCCCGGCGTATCCGACGGCGACTGCAGCACCAGGAAGATCGACGGATCCGGATGGTCGTAACTGATCGAGCCGATGGTGTTGAAGCGGCGCAGGTCATACTTGTACGGCGCGTAGTTGCCGTGCCAGGCCACCACGTCGAGCGGCGAGTGGCCAATGTCGGCGCGCCACAGATTGCCCTGGAACTTGGCCACCAGCTCGAAGCTGCCCTCGCGGTCTTCATAGCCGGCCACCGGCGAGAGGAAGTCGCGCGGGTTGGCCAGGCCGTTCGAGCCGATCACGCCCAAGTCAGGCAGGCGAAACAGCGCGCCGTAGTTCTCGCAGATATAGCCGCGCGCCTCGCCGTCAGGCAGCTCCACGCGGAAGCGCACCCCGCGCGGGATCACCACGATTTCGTGCGGCTCGACTTCCAGGCGGCCGAGTTCGGTCACCATCAGCAGCCGGCCCTGCTGCGGCACGATCAGCATCTCGCCGTCGGCGTTATAGAAAAAGCGGTCCTGCATCGAGCGGTTGGCCAGGTACAGGTGGATGCCGCAGCCGGTCATCGCTTCCGGGCCGCCATTGCCGGCCATGGTGACGATGCCATCGACAAAATCGGTCGGCACCGACGGCATTGCCGGCGGGCTCCAGCGCATCTGGTTCGGCGACGGCGGCACCTGGTCGAAGCGGCTCAGGAAACGCGACTGTTCGATCAGCGTGAACGGCTTGTGCATCGCCGCCGGGCGGATGCGGTACAGCCATGAACGGCGGTTGTGCGCGCGCGGCGCCGTGAACGCCGTGCCCGACAACTGCTCGGCATACAGGCCATAGGGCGCGCGTTGGGGCGAGTTCTGGCCCACCGGTAGCGCGCCTGGCAGTGCCTCGGTGGCGAATTCGTTGGCGAAGCCGGACATATAGCCGTGCTCGGCAAGCTGGGTATGCGTGAGGTCCATGGTGTTGTTTGCGTCTCCGGGAGGGTCCATCAGCGCAGCGCTGGCCGCACGGCGCTTGAATTACGTATTGTTCAATGAATTTACCATATCGTAATCATCGGAACCGGGCGTGTCAAACCGCGGATGCGCACGGGCAGCACACGGCGCACTTGCAGTTGTAGGCGGCGAAGCGGGAAATTGGGAAGGTGCCGCTGGCGGGCGCCAGAGCGGCAGGAAGAAAAGGCTTGAAAGCGCCGGCTCAGGCAGTCAGGCCTGCGGCGTCATGGCTGTCCGGTGCCAGAAACGGCTCTCGGGACAAAAGCGGCTCGGCGCGCGCCAGAGGGCACGCGCCGCTTGCGGAGGGTGGCCTGGAGGCCTGCTGCCGGACCGGCCCGCACAAGCATGCGCGCGGCCAGGCAGAAGGCGGATCAGACCGGTTTGTGGCCCTCGCCGGTACCCGGGCCGAAACCGCCGCCGGAGGCCGGTGTCGCGGCCGGTGCCGGCGCGCTGCCAGCGGGCTGGCCGGCTATCGAGGCAGCGGTCACGCCGCCGTTGCGGCTGGCAATGAAAGCGTTGACGTCGGCGGCAAGGTGCTGCGGCGCCAGCACCACTTCCAGGCCCAGGGCCTCGCAGGCCGCCAGGAAGGTCGACATGCGGGGGTCGGCCTGGCCTGATTCTGCCCGGAGGTAGGCCTCCCGGGAAATGCCCGCCTTGCGGGCGACGTCCTCCTGCTTGAGCTTGCGCGCGCGGCGCAGCGCCCGCAGTTGCCGGAACGGTTCGCTAGCGCCTCTCGGCACGGCTGTACTGTTCATGTCGGTCTCCAGTCACCAGTGAAAAAAAGTGCGCGGACGTGCATTCGAGTATAGAGCACGCAAAGCGTTCCGTATGTAACCGCCGAAACACTTTGTGCAGATTTCTTGCTGGCCCGTCATCTTGCGCCGGCATCTACCCGAAGGCGCCCATCCAAGCGTCGGACAGAGCACAACGCCTTCGCGCCGCCTTGACAGTAACGGGCCCTCGGAATTTGCGTTGACGTCACATGCATAGCTGTATGACGTTATGGCCTCCCGGACACAACAACGCAAGTCGGGGCAACTACCATGCATCCGGTTTCGTTGACAAACCGACCGGTCGTGCTATTCTTCGCTGCATGCAGAAAGGACACCTCACCCGCAAAGCCATCATCGAGCAGGCGCTGGACGCCGCCGCCAAGGTCGGCTTCGAGCAGTTGTCGCTGGCCACCCTGGCGGCCGACACCAATATGTCCAAGAGCGGCCTGTATGCGCACTTCAAGTCCAAGGAGATGCTGCAACAGGCGGTGCTGGACTTGGCAGTGGAGCGTTTCGGCGACATCGTGATCCGGCCGGCGATGCGCCAGCCACGCGGCATGCCGCGCTTGCAGGCGCTGTTCGAAGGCTACCTGGAATGGCTGGGCGGCACGGTGACGCAGGGGCGGTGCCTGTTTACCGCGCTGGGGCAGGAGTATCGCGACCGCCCCGGCTCGATCCGCGACCTGGTGGTGCAGTCGTTGAAGGACTGGCACAGCACCATCGCGCGGGTGGTGGGGGACGCCATCGAAGAGGGCCAGTTCGGGCCGAAAGTCGACCCGCGCCAGTTCGCCTTCGAGTTGTCCGGCATCGGCATGGCCTTCCAGCAATCGTTCAAGCTGCTGGGGCGCCAGGATGCGGAAGCGATGGCGCGGAACGCCTTTGCGGCCCTGGTTGCGCGCGCGGCGGCAGACGCGCCCCATCCCGCGGGGACCTGACATCGGCGCCGGCGCTATCCCGCCGGCGGGCAGCAAACCGCTCCGGCGGGCTTTTTTTGTACCGAAAAAAGCACGACTGGTCGGTCTTTTAAGAAGCGCGAGACGCCTCCGGCCAGCCCGGTTCCGATGACGCCGCGCAATCCAGAACCCATTGGAGGTGCAGGTCGTGACGCAAGCAGTCTCTTCTCCTTCCCCGGTTTCCCCTTCTCCCGCCGCGGCGGCGACGGCCTTGCGCAACCCCGATGCGTCGGCGCCCGCCAGCCGCGACGGCACCGTGCAGCGTGCCCTGATGGGGTTGCAGCGCTTGCGCTGGCAAGCGGGCAGCGTGCTGATGCCCGCGGCGACGGCGCGCCGGCTCGAGCGCATCTGGTTCAGCCCGCCGCGGGGCGCCGCCACCTCCGCCGCCCTGCACGCGCTGGACGGTGCGCGCGCCGACTGGGCCCTCGTGACCGGCCATGGACCTAGCCGGCGGGTGCGGGTCTACCGCTGGGGCAGCGCCGGGCCGGTGGTGCTGCTCGCCCATGGGTGGGGCGGCCATGCGGGCCAGTGGCATGCGGTGATCGACGGCTTGTTGGCGGCGGGCATGCGGGTCGTGGCATTCGATGCGCTGTCGCACGGCGCCTCCGATGCCGGCGCGCGCGGCGCCGCGCAGACTTCGGTGCTGGAGATGTCGCGCTCGCTGCTGGCGGCAGCATGGCATGCCGGCCCCGTCCACGCCGTGGTGGCACATTCGCTGGGCGGCGCGGCGACGGCGCTGGCGCTGCGCGAAGGCCTGCCGGCGAGCGCCGCGGTGCTGCTGGGCGCGCCCGCCGACATGCGCGCGGCATGCGCCGCGCTGGCGTGGCAACTGGGCGTGGCGCCGGCGGTGCTGGGCCGCATGCAGCGTCACAGCGAACGCTGGCTGGGCATGCCATGGTCGGCCTTCAACGTGCCGGACCTGGGCCGCGCCCGCGCGGTGCCGCCGACCCTGGTGATCCATGACCGCGACGACAAGGAGGTGCGCTGGGAAGACGGCGCGGCCATCGCCGGCGCCTGGCCTGGCGCGCGGCTGGAAACCACCACCGGCCTCGGGCACCGCCGCATCCTGCGCGATCCCGCCGTGATCCAGCGCATCGCCGAATTCATCCGGCCGCCATCCGCGCCACGCGAGAAGCCGGTACCCGCCGGCCTGGCCGTGACCTGAACCAGGAGACCATCATGTACCTGGTAAGCAACGATATGACCGCCACCCTGCCCGCCCGCAGCTCGCTGCGGCTGGTCGCCGGGCCCGGCGAACGGGTGGCGGTGCGCTGCACCGCGGGCGAGCTGTGGCTGATCCGCGATGGCGATCCGAAGGACACGGCGTTGACGGCAAGCGAGTGCTTTACCTTGTCCGATGCCGGCCATGTCGAGCTGTATGCGATCACCGCCGCCTCCTTGCACGTCACCCGCTGCAAGACAGCGCCCGATCCCGTTCCCGACGCATGGCGACAGCGGCTATGGCGCTGGCTGGGCCCGCGCAGCCAGGGCTATACCGGCGCCGGCCGCTGACCCGAGTCACCTGGCTCTGGCCGTTACCCCGTCGGCCATCCGCCGACAGGCCTTGCTCGCTTGTCGCGCCGGCGCGTTGGCGGACGGGTGTGGGTCATGGCGGTTAATTGCGCAATTGCAATTGAACAAAAAGTCGCTGGCCTTGCGCCCGCGCGCGGGATATCGGCCGGCGCAGCGTCAGCCAGCCTCGCCAAGCAGCATCTCGCGCAGCCGGAACTTCTGGATCTTGCCGGCAGGCGTTGCCGGTAGTGCGTCCCGCACCACCAGTTTCTCCGGAATGTATTGCAGCGCCATCTTCTGCTGCTTGAGCCAGTCGACCATGGCCGCCAGGTCGATGGACTGCCCCGCCCGGGGCACGACGAAGGCGCATGCACGCTCGCCGAGGCGCGCATCGGGATAGGCCACGATCGCCACCTGCGCCACCGCGGGATGCCGGTACAGCAGGGTCTCGACTTCCAGCACGGGGATGTTCTCGCCGCCGCGGATGATCACGTCCTTGCTGCGGCCGGCGATGCGCAGGTAACCGTCCGCGTTCAGCCGGGCCAGGTCGCCGGTGTCGAACCAGCCGTCGGCATCGGTGCCGTTCAGTTGCGGGCGCTTCAGGTAGCCGCCGAAGTTGGAACAGGCGCGCACCAGCAGCCGGCCGGTCGCGCCCACCGGCACCTCCGCACCGGTACCGTCGACCACGCGGATCGCCACGCCGGGCAACGGGCGGCCGTCGGTGGTCGACGCGCGCTCGTCGCTGTCCTCGGGCAGCGTCGTGGTGACCGCGCCGTTCTCGGTCATGCCCCATGCCGACACGATCTTCGCACCCAGCGCCTGCCGTGCCTGCTCGACCAGCGCGCCCGGAATCGGCGCGCCCGCGCACAGGAAGATCCGCAGGCTCGGCACTGGCACGCCGGACTCGGCCACCACGCGCGCCAGGTCGGTCAGGAATGGCGTGGAACCCATGGTAAAGGTCACGCCCTCGTCGCGGATCAGCGCGGCGGCGCGCGCGGGGTCCCAGATGTCCTGCAGCACCGCATGCGCACCCAGCATCACCGGCATCATCAGGCCGTACATGAAGCCGGTCTGGTGCGCCATCGGCGAGGCCATCAGCACCACGTCGTCGCAGGTGAGTCGCAGCCGGCCTGCATAGGCGACGATGTTGGAGAACAGCGTGTTGGCGCTATGCATCACGCCCTTGGGTTCGCCGGTGGTGCCGGAGGTGTAGATCAGCTGCGTGACGTCATCCGGACCGGGGCAGCTGCGCAGCAGGATGGCGGCGGCATCGGCGTGGTCTTCCCAGGCCGGGCCGCTCAGCAGCGCCTCGAAGCTGTCGTCGCCATCGCCATCCATCACGACGACATGACGCAGCGCGGGCAGCGCATCGCGCAAACCCCGCAGCATCTGCGCATGATCGAAGCCGCGGAACGCGTTCGGCACGACCACCACCTTGCTTTGCGCGTGCGCCAGCATGAACGATAGCTCGCGCTCGCGGAAGATCGGCATGACCGGGTTGAGCACCGCGCCCAGCCGCGCGCAGGCCAGGTACAGCACGCTCAGGTGCCAGCCGTTGGGCAACTGGCATGAGACCACGTCGCCGGCAACGATGCTTAGGCGCGAAAGGCCTACCGCCACACGATCGGCCATGCGGGCCAGCTCCCGCCAGGTGAAGCGCGTCACGTCTTCACGCTCGATGCTGAGCGCCGTCAACGCGGTTGCGTCGGGCCGGTCCCGCACGCATGCGGCAAGATAGTCGTTGATGGTACGGTCCTGCCAGTGCCCGGCGGCAACACTGGCGGCACGGCGCGGCGCGATCAATACGGCGTCGAAATCCAAGGCGGTCTCCTCGTTGTTGTGTGCTGCCAGTCGTGGCGCGGACGGCGGGTCAGGCCGGTACCGCCTCGCGCCCCGCGCGGGTGCGCGCGATGATGGTCTTCATGATCTGCGCGGTGCCGTCGCCGATCTGGAAGCCGAGCACGTCGCGCAGGCGCTGCTCCATCACGCCGCGGTCGTAGCCGCCATGGCCGAAGCACAGCAGGCACTGGTGCACCGCGTCGTAAGCCAGCTTGGGCGCCCACCACTTGCACATCGCGGCCTCCGCGGTATGCGGCAAGCCATGGTCCTTCAGCCACAGCGTCTGCAGGCACAGCAGGCGCGCCGCGGTCACCTGGGTCTGGAAATCGGCAAGCGGGTGCGACACGCCCTGGAACGCCGACAGCGGCTTGCCGAAGGCCTGGCGTTGCGCCACATAGGCCCAGGTTTCGTCCAGCGCGGCCTGGGCCACCGCCAGCACCTGCAGCCCGATCAGCGCGCGCGAGAAATCGAAGCCCTGCATCACCTGCACGAAGCCCTCGCCATCCCGGCCCAGCAGGTGGCTGGCCGGCACGCGCACGTTCTCGAAAAAGACCGAGCCGCGCCCGATGGCGCGCTGGCCATGGCAGTCGAAGCGGTTGCGGGTGATGCCCGGCAGGTCCATCGGCACCAGCAGCGCCGACACGCCGCGCGCCCCCGACTCCACCGAACCGCTGCGCGCGAATACCACCGCGGCGTCGGCCTGGTCGGCGGCGGAGATCGAAGTCTTCTCGCCGTTGAGCACGTAGGCGTCGCCGTCGCGTTCCATGCGCAGGCGCAGGTTGGCGGCGTCGGAGCCGCCGCGCGGCTCGGTCAGCGCGATCGCCAGCAGTGCTTCGCCGCGCGTCAGGCGCTGCAGCCACGGGCCGGCGATTTGCGGCCGCGCGTGGTGCGCGAGGATCTGCCCGTTCAGCGAAGCCAGCAGGTTGATATACGACAGGCTCAGGTCGGCGCGCGCCACCGCTTCGTGGATCACGCCCGCCGCGAGCGAGCCCATGGCCTGCCCGCCATACTGCTCCGGCAACTCGGGCGCGATAAAGCCCATCTCGCCCATCTCGCGCATCAGCGCGCGGTCCAGCACGCGGGTCCGGTCGCGCTCCAGGCAGCCGGGCGCGACGCGCGCATCGGCAAAGCGGCGCGCGTGTTCCGCCAGCGCCATCAGGTCTTCGTCTAGGTAGGGAGTCATGGTCGTCTCCGCGCGGTCCGGTCGGCTTACTTCGCGTACTTGCGGAAGTCCGGCTTGCGCTTTTCCTGGAAGGCGCGCACGCCCTCGCGCGATTCCTCGGTGTCGTAATAGAGCTTGAGCGCGTACATGCCCATGCCGGCGATGCCGCCCTGGTGCGCCGTGTCCATGTTGAACGAGCGCTTGGCGATGGCGATCGCGGTCGGGCTCTTGTCCAGGATCTCGTCGCACCACTTCTGCACTTCGGCGTCGAGCTGCTCGTGCGGCACCACGGCGTTGACCAGCCCCATCGCCAGCGCTTCGGCGGCGGAGTAGCGGCGGCACAGGTACCAGATCTCACGCGCCTTCTTTTCGCCGACCACGCGTGCGAGGAAGGCGGTGCCATAGCCGGGATCGACCGAGCCAACCTTGGGCCCGACCTGCCCGAACACGGCCTTGTCCGAGGCGATGGTGAAATCGCAGATCGTGCACAGCACGTTGCCGCCGCCGATGGCATAGCCCTGCACGCGTGCGATCACCGGCTTGGGCACGTCGCGGATGGCGTTGTGCAGTTCTTCCATCGGCAGGCCGATGGTGCCGCGGCCGTCGTACTGGCCTTCGTGCGCGGACTGGTCGCCGCCGGTGCAGAAGGCCTTGTCGCCGGCGCCGGCCAGCACGATGGCGCCGATCTCGCGGTCATAGCCGGCGCGGTTGATGGCGTGGATCAGTTCGTCGCAGGTGCGGCCGCGGAAGGCGTTCATCTTTTCCGGGCGGTTGATGATGATCCAGGCCGCGCCGTTGCGCACTTCATAGCGGATGTCTTCGTATTGCATGGTCGTCCCCGTTGTCTGTCTGGCAGTGGGTTGCACTCAGCCGTTCATGGTCAGGCCGCCCGACACGCTCAGCACCTGTCCGGTGATAAAGGCGGCGTCGTCGCCGGCGAAGAACAGCACCGCGCCGGGCAGGTCGTCGGGCTGGCCGATGCGGCCCAGCGGGATCGATCGGGTGAAGGCTTCCACCAGCTTGTCGGGGTTGCCCGCGCCCTGCTTGTAGGCGTCGAACAGCGCCGTCTCGGTCGGGCCCGGGCACACCACGTTCACGGTGATGCCGTGGCGCGCATGCTCGCGCGCGATGGTCTTGGAGAACGACACCAGCCCGCCCTTGCACGCGGCATACACGGCCTCGCCGGACGAGCCCACGCGCGCGGCGTCGGAGGCGACATTGACGATGCGCCCGCGCTGGCGCGCCACCATGCCCGGCAGCACCGCGTGGTGCATGTGCAGCGCGCCGGTCAGGTTGATGGCAATCAGCCGCTCCCACTGCGCCGGCTCGGTCTTGACGAACGGTCGGAACACGTCCCAGCCGGCGTTATTGACCAGCACGTCGATGGGGCCCAGCTCCTGCTCCACCGCTGCTAGCGCAGCGTCGACGCTGGCGCGATCGGTGATGTCGCAGCGCACGGACAATGCGCGGCCGCGCGCATCGCGGATCTGCGCCGCCACGCGTTCGCTTGCCTCCGGGTTCAGGTCGAGCACGCCGACAGCCGCGCCCGCACGCGCAAAACGCAAACAGGTTGCGCCACCGATACCGCCGCCACCGCCGGTCACGATGACCGTCTTGCCTTCGAGTCCTTGCACAGCCGTTCTCCTTTCAGGGTTCCGGTGCTATCGTGCCGGCGGTGCCGCCGCCACATGCCCCATCCCTTACGTAAATATATTGACGTATAATAGGTGCGGTCGGCCCTGTTCGCAAGGCATCGAATCTTTGGACATGACTATGGTTAACCCCGAACAGGGAGGCGAACTCCCCACCACCGCCCGCATGGAATTGGCCAACCGGCTGTTCTTCCGCCTCTACCAATGCGCAAACATGTTGCATAAAACGGGGTCGCGAGCCGTCGAAGCGGAAGGCCTGACGACGCAGCAGTGGGCAGTTCTGGGCGCGCTGTCGCGGCCGGAGGCCGCTGATGGCATGAGCGTCGGGGATCTGGCGCGGTACCTGATGGTGAGCCGCCAGAACCTGTCCGGGCTGGTCGGCCGGATGGAACGGGACGGCCACGTCACGCTGGCGCCTGACGGGCGCGACCGCCGCTCGCGGCTGGTGCGGATGAGCGAGCCGGGCCGCGAGGTCTGGCTGCACCAGGCGCAGCCGAAGATCCGGCAGTACTACGAGCAGGCGCTGGACGGCTTCTCCACCAACGACCTGACCCACACGCTGCATTACCTGCTGAAGCTGCTGGACAACATGCGCGCACTGGACGCGCCGGAGGGTGGCGACACCGGGCCGGCACAGGACTAAGGCAGCCGCTGTATCAGGACTGATACACCGCGTGCCGCGCCGCGTGGTCCGGCGCCGTGGCATCTCCCGCTGCGCGGCGCGCCACGTCGGCTGGCGCGCGATATGCATCGCTGTGGGGTTGCTCAGGTTCCCCCGGTGCTGCGCCGGGACGCCCTGAACCACTGCCCCGGCTTGCTGCGATCGGTCGCGTGCGCGCAGCCGGGACGGCGTTCGATCGATCCTTACCGGAGATCCCGCCATGACCCGCTATATCGTGCTAGCCAGCTTCACCGACCAGGGCATCCGCGCCGTCAAGGACACCACCAAGCGCGCCGCCGCGGTGCGCGAGATGGGCGCGCGCTTCGGGGTGCAGATGAAAGACATCTACTGGACCCTGGGCAAATATGACATCGTGCTGACCGTCGAGGCCCAGGATGACGCCAGCATGACCGCGTTCGGGCTGGCGGTCGGCGCGCTGGGCAACGTGCGCACGCAGACGCTGCGCGCCTTCGACGTCGACGAGATGCAGGGGATCCTCGACAAGATGAGCTGAGCCGCCCTGGCACTGCCCTTGTCACCGAAGAACGCCCGCCACGGCACCAGGCGGGCGTTGTCGCGCCTGGCTTGCGTGATTCTTCCGTCAGTCCGACGGTGTTGTCAGACGATGCCCGATAGCTGGCCGGCTGCACACCGCAGACACTCGTACTGCCAACTCCGGGAGAGCGCCATGCCAGGCAAGAATATCCATGTCGTGCCAACCCATAATGGCTGGGCAGTCGAAGCGGAGGGCCGCTCCGGCAACCAGCAGCGCTTCACTTCGATGGACCATGCGATCGCTACCGGCATGGAAAAAGCCAGGCGCGCAAAGGTCGAGCTGCTGATCCACGGCAGGGATCACCAGATCATGGAGCGAAACTCGTTCGGAAGCGCTCCCGCTGACGCCGAAGGGTAGTGTCAGAGTATCATCGGCATCGTTCCCGGGGCACATCTACTCATCGACAATGCGATGCGCAATCTGAAAGGCTTTTACATCCTTCTGGTCGCCGTCACCATTGCGTTCATCTGGATACTGCTGCCCTTCTACAGCGCGATCCTCTGGGGCACCATCCTCGCCATCCTGTTTCACCCCATGCACCGCAAGCTGACGGTGCGCTTGCGCAACCGGGAAAATCTCGCAGCGTTGACCACGCTGCTGGTCTGCGTGCTGATGGCCATTGTCCCGGTGTTCCTGATGATTGCCACGCTCGCGCAGGAAGTGGCCCTTGCCTACAACCAGATCAAGACCGGCAAATGGGATTTCGCCCAGTACTTCCAGACGGCCGTACAGGCCCTGCCCGATTCCGTCGAGGCATGGCTGAATGAAGTCGGATTGGCCGACGTAGCGGGATTGCAAGCGAAACTGACTGAAGGTGCCGCCCGCATCAGCCAGTTCATGGCGGCTCAGGCTGTCGCCATTGGCCAGAACACGCTGCAGTTCGCCGTGGGCCTCGGCGTCATGCTGTATCTGGTGTTTTTCCTGCTGCGGGACGGTACGGTCATTGCCCATCGCTTCCGCGAGGCGATCCCGCTGAGCGACGCCCACACCCGCCGGCTGGTGGGCCGGTTCACCACCGTCGTGCGCGCCACGGTCAAGGGCAACGTCGTGGTGGCGGCGGTTCAGGGAATCCTGGGTGGGCTGGCCTTCCTGCTGCTGGGCATCAATGGAGCGTTGCTGTGGGGCACGCTGATGGCGTTCCTCTCCCTGCTGCCGGCCATTGGCGCCGCGCTGGTCTGGGGTCCGGCCGCAGTGTATTTCTTGCTGGCCGGCCCGGTCTGGAAAGGTATCGCGCTGATTGCCATCGGTACCCTTGTCATTGGCGCCGTGGACAACCTGCTGCGCCCAATCCTGGTCGGCAAGGACACCAAGCTGCCGGACTGGGTCGTGCTGATCTCGACCCTGGGCGGCATGTCCGTGTTTGGCATCAACGGCTTTGTGATAGGCCCGCTGCTTGCCGCGCTGTTTATGTCGTGCTGGGATATTTCGGTGATCGAGGATCGCGACGAGACCATGTGAGCGACCGCGGCGCCATTTCGCCATCTCGCCGTCTTTAGCGTGTTGACGAAGCAACTGAACCCGCATGGACAAAACCTCTAGAAACGCGAATTATTCTCATTTATTATTCGGCCTTTGCTTTTGTCCCGGGCCGTCATGCTCTTCCGCCGTCTTGCCATACCTGCCGCCGCCAGTTCGCTGCTGCTGCCTGCCGTTGTCTCCCACGCCGCCGAAGAACTTGCCACGCTGCCGTCCGTGACGGTCAGCGCCGCCGGTGAGGGGCAGGCCGACGTCGGTTTCGCCACGCGCCGGGCGGCCGGCGTGACCAAGTCGGGCGAAGCCGCGGCCGACGCCGCGCAATCGATCACCGTGATCACGCGCGACCTGCTCGACAGCCAGCAGGCACAGAACCTCGGCGACGCGCTGCAGAACTCGGCCGGCGTGGTCACCAACACCTATGGTCGGCGCGGCTGGGACGACTTCATCATCCGCGGCCAGCGTGCCTCGGAATCAGTCTTTGCCGACGGCCTGCTGGTCGACAGCAACAACCGCGTGGCGCAAGAGCTGTTCGGCGTGGAGCGCGTGGAAGTGCTCAAGGGGCCGGCCTCGATACTGTTCGGCGCGGTGCAGCCCGGCGGCCTGGTCAACATGGTCAGCAAGCGCCCGCGCGCGGAACTGTTCGGCGAACTGGGGTTGACCGTCGGCAACTACGGCTTCCGGCAGATGACGGTCGACGTGGGCACGCCGCTGGCCAACGACAGCAAGGCGGCGTTCCGCCTGAACGGGCTGTTGATGAACAGCGACGATCCGACCGACTTTGTCTGGTATCGCAACCGCTGGATCGCGCCGTCGCTGACGCTCGACCTTGGCGCGCGCACGGACTTCACCATCCTGGCCAGCCACAACCAGCGCAACTACGTGCGCCAGCAGGGCCTGCCCGTGAATGGCACCCTGGTGCCGAACCGCAATGGCGTGGTGCCGGCCAACCGCTTTATCGGCGAACCGCATGCGCCGTCCTATGACGGCGAGCAGAACCGCATCGGCTACGCGTTGACGCACCGGTTCGACTCCGGCTGGACCCTGAACCAGAACCTGCGCTACCAGACATCGTCGCTGACTGGTACGCTGGTCTCGGCCGGCACCATGGCGCTCAACAGCCAGTCGATGAACCGCAGCGGCACGCAGCAGAGCTTTTCGGGAAATTCGTTCGGCGTCGACACCAACGTGCAGCGGACCTTTGCATTCACGGGGCACGCCCACAGCGTGACCTTCGGCATCGACTACCGGCATACGAAGGAAGACCGCCTGCAGAAGACGTGCCGCGTCGCCGCGCTGAACGTCTACCACCCGGTCTACGGCGCCAGCATCAACTGCCCGCCCGCCTATAACCTGGATGCAACCGATACGCTGGATGCGCTCGGCCTTTACCTGCGCGACCAGGTGCGCCTGGCCGAGCGCTGGACCGTGACCGGCGGCGTGCGCTACGAATCGGCGCGGACCGGCACGACGGACCGGCTGGCATCATCGCGCAACACCAACGACAGCAACGCCGTCACCGGCAGCGCGGGCGTAATGTACGACCTGACGAACTGGGCGCGGCCGTACGCAAGCTTCGCCACGTCGTTCCTGCCGAACGCCGGCACCGATGCCAGCGGCGCCACCTTCAAGCCCGAGAAGGGCCGCCAGTACGAGGTGGGCGTCAAGTTCGACATGCCGGACAAGACCGGCCTGCTGACGCTGGCCGCGTTCGACCTGACGCGCACCAATGTGCTCAGCAGCGATCCGGTCAATACGGGATTCAGCGTGGCCGTGGGCGAACAGCGCTCGCGCGGGCTGGAAGTGGAACTGACGCAGGATCTCGGCAACGGCCTCAGCGTGTCGGCGGCCTACGCCTATATCGCCAGCGAAGTCACCGAGGACACCACCGCCGCCAACGTCGGCAAGCCATTGAACAGCGTGCCCCGGCACAGCTTCTCGGTCTGGAGCCAGTATCGCCTGCGTGGCGCGCTGGCCGGCTGGTATGTCGGTGCCGGCGTGCGGGGCGAGAGCGCCAAGCGCGGCTACAGCTTCAACTACACCGTGCCGGGCTACGCCGTCGCCGATCTTGCCGTCGGCTACGTCGCCTCGCACTGGCGCGCGGCATTCAACGTCAAGAACGTGTTCGACAAGATGTACTACGCGGGCGGCCTGAACAACAACGTGCTGCCGGTGGGCAATCCGCGCGTCGCCATGCTCAATGTGACGATGAATTATTGAGGTCGAGGTGGTGTCCCGCGTGCGATGCGAAACACCACCGGTCCGCGCGGCTAGGCCGAAGCGGGCTCCAGGATCTGCCCGCCGCCATAGCTTGATTGCACCGGCACCGCGCCGCCCGCCGTCATCCTGATCGCGCAATACTTGAACTCGGGAATCTTGCCGAACGGGTCCAGCGCCGCGTTGGTCAGCTTGTTGATCGCCGCCTCGTAGTAGCAGAACGGCACGAACACCGCGCCGCGCGGCGTGCCGGCATCGGCGCGCGCATACAGCGTGACCTCGCCGCGCCGCGACGACAGCGTGACCACGCCGCCCGGCGTGCCGCCCAGCGCGTCGAGGTCCAGCGGATGCACCAGCGCCACCGGATCGGGTTCGAGCGCGTCGAGCACGCCGGCACGGCGCGTCATGCTGCCGGTATGCCAGTGCTCCAGCTGGCGCCCGGTGATTAGCACCATCGGATAGTCCGCATCGGGACGCTCCGCGGCCGGAATGATGTCGGCGGGGACAAAGCGGCCCCGGCCGGTGGCGGTCGGGAAGCTGTCCGTGAAAATCACCGGCTCGCCCGGATCGCCCTCTTCCATGCATGGATAGGTCACGGCGTGCTCGCGCTCCAGGCGCTCCCAGGTCATGCCGCCGATGCTCGGCATTGCCTGGCGCATCTCGTTGAACACGTCCTCCACGCTGTCGTAGCGCCAGTCCAGCCCCAGCTGCGCCGCCATCTGCTGGATGATCCACAGGTCCTGGCGCGCCTGCCCCGGCGGATTCAGCGCCTGCCGGCCGAGCTGCACGGTGCGGTCGGTGTTGGTGAAGGTGCCGGTCTTCTCGGGGAAGGCCGAGGCCGGCAGCACCACGTCCGCCAGGTACGCCGTCTCGGTCAGGAAGATGTCCTGCACCACCAGGTGGTCGAGCGAGGCCAGCGCTTCGCGCGCATGCTCGGCGTCGGGATCGGACATCGCCGGGTTCTCGCCCATGATGTACATGCCGCGCACTTCGCCACGCTCGATCGCCTGCATCACCTCGACCACGGTCAGGCCCGGCTGGCGGTCCAGCGGCATGCCCCACAGCGCCTCGAAGCTGGCGATCGCCAGCGGGTCGTCGACGCGCCGGTAGTCCGGGTACATCATCGGGATCAGCCCCGCGTCGGAAGCGCCCTGCACGTTATTCTGCCCGCGCAGCGGATGCAGGCCGGTGCCGGGCCGGCCGATCTGGCCCGTCATCAGCGCCAGCGCGATCAGGCAGCGCGCGTTGTCGGTGCCATGTACGTGCTGCGAGACGCCCATGCCCCACAGGATCATCGAACCCTTCGAGGTGGCATAGACGCGCGCGACCTCGCGGATGGTCTCGGCATCGATGCCGCAGATGGGTGCCATCAGCTCGGGGCTGTACGCGGCCACATTGCGCTGCAGCTCGTCGAAGCCGATGGTGCGGCTGTCGATGAAATCCCGGTCAACCAGGCCCTCGTTGACGATCACATGCATCATCGCGTTGAGCAGCGCCACGTCGGCATCGGGCTTGAACTGCAGGAAGCGCCAGGCGAAGCGCGCCAGGTCGGAGCGGCGCGGATCGGCCACGATCAGTTTGGTGCCGTTCTTCACCGCGTTCTTGATCCAGCTGGCCGCGACCGGGTGGTTCACGGTCGGGTTGGCGCCGATCACGATCACCACCTCGGCCTTGTCGACGTCCATCACCGGGTTCGACACCGCGCCCGAGCCGATCCCTTCCAGCAGCGCCGCCACCGACGACGCATGGCACAGCCGCGTGCAGTGATCGACGTTGTTGCTGCCGAAGCCGGTGCGCACCAGCTTCTGGAACAGGTAGGCCTCTTCATTGCTGCCCTTGGCCGAGCCAAACCCGGCCAGCGCGCGCTTGCCATGGGTGTCGCGGATCTGCGCGAGCTTGCCGCCGGCCAGCGCCAGCGCCTCTTCCCAGCTGGCTTCGCGGAACACGTCCATCACATGGTCGGGATCCATGACGAAATCGCCCTGCTTGGGCACGCCGTCGCGGCGCACCAGCGGCACCGTCAGCCGCTGCGGATGCTGGACGTAGTCAAAGCCGTAACGGCCTTTCACGCACAGGCGCTGGTGGTTGGCCGGGCCGTCGCGCCCTTCCACGAACAGGATGCGGTTGTCCTTGACGTTGTAGGTCAGCTGGCAGCCGACGCCGCAGTACGGGCACACCGATTCCACCTGCTTGTCCGGCACCGCCAGCGCGGCATCGCGCGCGGGCATCAGCGCGCCGGTCGGGCAGGCCTGCACGCATTCGCCGCAGGCGACGCAGGTGGAGGCGCCCATCGGGTCGTCCATGTCGAACACGATGCGCGCATCGTCGCCGCGCAGCGCCAGGCCGATCACGTCGTTGACCTGTTCGTCGCGGCAGGCGCGCAGGCAGCGGGTGCACTGGATGCAGGCATCCAGGTTGACCGCGATGGCAGGATGCGACAGGTCCGCCGCCACGCGCTCGCGCGGGGCGAAGCGCGGCTTGCCGACTTCCAGCTTCGCCGCCCATTGGTCAAGCTCGTTGTTGCGCGTGTATTCCGCTTCCGGCATGTCCGACTGCAGCAGCTCCAGCACGGTGCGCTGGGCGCGCCGGGCGCGCTCGGATTCGGTCTGCACCTGCATGCCTGCGGCGGGATAGCGGCAGCAGGACGGCGCCAGCACGCGCTCGCCCTGGATCTCGACCATGCAGGCGCGGCAATTGCCGGCAGGCTCGAGGCCGTCCTTGTAGCACAGGTGCGGCACGTCGAAGCCTTCGCGCTGCGCCACCTTCAGCAGGCTTTCGCCGGGCTGCGCGCTGACTTCACGGCCGTTGAGCGTAAAGGTGACGGCTGGCTCGGCGGATTCGACTAGCGCGCGTTCGGCGCGGGTCAGTGCATTCATGTCTGTCTCTCAGGCTCGGGCCAGCATCAGGCCAGTTCGTGCGGGAAGTACTTGATCACGCAGTCGACGGGGTTCGGCGCGGCCTGTCCCAGGCCGCAGATCGAGGCATCGCGCATCACCGCGGACAGGTCATCCAGCGCCGCCAGGTCCCACTTCGGCTGGCGGATCAGGTCCAGCGCCTTGGCCGTGCCGGTGCGGCACGGCGTGCATTGCCCGCACGACTCATGCTTGAAGAAATGCATCAGATTGCGCGCCGCCTGCGTGGCGCTGTCGTGGTCGGACAGGATCACGATCGCGGCCGAGCCGATAAAGCAGCCGTAGGGCTGCAGCGTGTCGAAGTCCAGCGGGATATTGCCCAGCGCCGCCGGCAGGATGCCACCCGACGCGCCGCCCGGCAGGTAGCCGTAGAACGCATGGCCGTCGAGCATGCCGCCGCAGTATTCGTCGATCAGCTCGCGCACCGTGATCCCGGCCGGCGCCAGGTGCACGCCAGGTCGTTTGACCCGGCCAGAGACCGAGAACGAACGCAGCCCCTTGCGCCCGTTGCGCCCCTGCGAGGCAAACCACTCGGCGCCCTTCTCGATGATGTCGCGCACCCAGTACAGGGTTTCGAAGTTGTGCTCGAGCGTCGGCCGGCCGAACAGGCCCACCTGTGCCACATAGGGCGGGCGCAGCCGCGGCATGCCACGCTTGCCTTCGATCGATTCGATCATCGCCGATTCTTCGCCGCAGATATACGCGCCCGCGCCACGACGCAGCTCGATGCGCGGCAGGCCCGGAACCGGCGGGTCCTGCTGCAGTTGCCGCAAGGCTTCGGCCAGCAGCGCGCGGCAGCCGGCGTACTCGTCGCGCAGGTAGATGTAGATCGCCGCCACGTCGACCACGCGCGCCGCGATCAGCATGCCCTCGAGGAAGCGGTGCGGATCGCGTTCCAGGTAGACGCGGTCCTTGAAGGTGCCGGGCTCGCCTTCGTCGATATTGACCGCCATCAGCCGCGGCGCGGCTTCGCCACGCACGATGCGCCATTTGCGCCCGGTCGGGAAGCCCGCGCCGCCCAGGCCGCGCAGGCCGGAATCTTCCATCGTGGCGAGTACCGCGGCCGGATCGACCCCGCCGCCGGCCAGGTCCTTCAGCAAGGCATAGCCGCCGTCGCGCCGGTAAGCGTCGTAGTCGATATGGGGTTCGGGCGCATGGCGCACCGCTTTGGCCTGCACGGCGGTGCCGATCGCCTCGGCGCTTGCATGGTCGACCGGGTTCTGCCCGACCAGCGCGGCGGGCGCCTTCTCGCAGCGGCCGATGCAGGGGGCGGCGATCACGCGCACCTCGGTGCCGAGCAGCGCCGGCAGCTTGTCGATCAGCGCCTGCGCACCGGCCAGCTCGCAGGCAATGCCTTCGCATACGCGCACGGTCAGCGCGGGCGGCGGCGCGATCTGGCCGTCGGCATCCTCGCGCACTACGTCGAAGTGGTGGTAGAAGGTGGCGACCTCGTAGACCTCTGTCATCGACAGCCGCAGCTCGCTGGCCAGCGCCACCAGGTGCGGCATGGCGAGCTGGCCGTAGCGGTCGTTGATGCAGTGCAGGTGTTCGATCAGCAGGTCGCGCCGGCGGGGCATGTCGCCCAGCGCCACGCGCACTTCGGCCAGCGCGGCCGCGTCGACCTGCCGGCCCTTGGGCTGGCGGCGCTTGCGCTGCCGGCTGAGGCCCGTCGCCTCGAGGGGAATGACAACCTGGTTCATGGCGTGCCTGGATGTTGATTGTGGGGTATGCGCTGCGCGATCAGGAAGGCGCCCGGCGGGCCGCCCTCCTGTCGTGCCTTGTTGTTGTCGTATTGTGCTACCGCGCGCGGCGGCTGTGCAGGCATCGCAGCCGCACGCGCCCGGGTACTGCCGGCGCCGGTGGGTGCCGTACTGCTTTCTTCATCAGGTCAGGTCTTCGGGCACGGTACGGTAGCCCATCGGCGCCGCCGTGTTGGCATGCACGTACTTGCGGGCATGGGCCTCGCGCATGGGCTTGAGCACGAACAGCGCCATCGCCGCGGTCAGCGCCGCCATGCCAGCGGCCACCATGAACACCGCATGCCAGCTGCCGGTGGCGGCGGTGATCACGCTGGAGAACGGCACCAGCAACGCGGCCGTGCCCTTGGCGGTGTACAGCAGGCCGGCATTGGTGGCGGCAAACTTGGGCCCGAAGGTGTCGCCGCAGGTGGCCGGGAACAGGCTGTAGATCTCGCCCCAGGCGAAGAACACCACGCCCGTCAGCACCACGAAGGCAACCGGATGGTGGCCGTACTTCGATAGCAGCAGGATGCCGACGGCCTCGACCGCGAAGGCGAAGAACATGGTGCGTTCACGCCCGATATGGTCGGAGATCCAGCCGAAGAACGGACGCGTCAGGCCATTGAGCACGCGGTCGATGGTCAGCGCGAAGGTCAGCGCCGGCAGCGTCAGGCCGAGGATGGAGATCGGCGCCTCGTGCAGGCCGAAGTCCTTGGCGATCGGGCCCAGCTGCGCGGTGGCCATCAGGCCGCCGGCGGCCATCATCACGAACATCGCGTACATGACCCAGAAGATCGGCGACTTCAGCACCTCGCGCGGCGACGCGTTGTAGGTGGCGGCAGTCTTCAGCGTGGTCTTGACCTCGCTCAGGATCTTGGCCGACGGCGGGTACAGGGCCATGCCGAGGATGAATACCACCAGCCCCTGGCCCAGGCCGAACCACAGGAATGCCGCTTCATAGCCCGAGGTCTTGATCATGTTGGCGATCGGCACCACGGTGAGTGCCGAGCCGGCGCCGAAGCCCGCCGCGGTAATCCCCGCCGCCAGGCCGCGGCGATTCGGGAACCACTTCAGCGCATTGCCCACGCAGGTGCCATACACCGCGCCCGCGCCCAGGCCGCCGATGGCCGCCGCGACGTAAAGCATGGGCAGCGAGGACGCCACCGAGTTGAGCGCCCAGGCCACCGCGCACAGCAGGCCGCCGCCCACCACCACCGGGCGCGGGCCGTACTTGTCGACCAGGTAGCCCTCGATCGGCACCAGCCAGGTTTCGGTCACAACGAAGATGGTGAATGCGACCTGGATCGCGGTACGGCCCCAGCCGTATTTGTCGTCGATCGGGTTGACGAACAGGGTCCAGCCATACTGCATGTTGGCGATCATCGCCATGCAGATCACGCCGAATACCAGTTGCACCCACGGCGACGCAAAGCGCGACGTGGACTCCGTCTGCTGCAATTCCATGATGTCTCCTTATAGCGGCGAACCGCCAAGGTGGAAGATGGGCGCCTGTAGACGCCTCTGCGTTGACTCTCGGTCGAAGAACAGCTGAGCCGTTCTAGTGCTATACGGTATGTGATATATCAGGTAAGTCAAGCGTATTCGTCGCGGCTGTGCAGCATTCAGCCGCGTTACCTGGCGCCTTAACCGTCACTGCGTGCGTGCGACTGGTGTGCACGCAGCATCAATGTCGGTTCCGGCGACATCAAGAGTCATTGGAAATCAAGCAGTTACCTCGCGTTGGATCATAAATCGGCCAACGCACGGCATCCGCAAGCATGCCGGGGATCGCGCCATCGAAAAACCGGGAAAACGATCAGTTCGGGAAAGTCCCTAGATGCAGACATGGATGCCTGGCCGTGTCCGTTTCGATATGGCAGGTCGTTGAATCCACTCGGGTCCTGGCACACACAGCGCCGATGGCGAGACCAGAAACGCGCGCGAAGAGGCGCCAGGGCGTTCGCTATAGCGAACTGAGAGGAAGATAAGGAGGGATGAGGAGAGTGGCGGCCGTGCTCGCCGTAATGGTCGCAAGGGATGCCGGCCGCTACAGCCCTTGCCAACGGCGCTTCAGCGCGAAAGCGCTGCGCGCCGGCGTGCTTCAGGCATAGGCGAGTTCGCCAGCGGCCGGCACGATGCGCGACGCGCTGGTGCGGCCCACGCCGTCGCTGTGCTGGTTCGAGCCCAGGCCGGCAAAGCGGCCGTGATCCTGCGCGGTTACCAGAACATCCATGGGCAGGCGCGTGGCCAGCAGCGTGGTCACGCCCACACCGACAGCAATCAGGGCCAGGCCAAGGGCGACGAGAAGAGCGACTTCCATTTTGAAAACTCCGAACGTTGTGATCAGGAGTTTTCATTATATGCTGCGCCGCACTATGTGTAAATATCCTGTATGTAATATATCAATAGAGGTTTTGCACTAATCCAACTCCACCCGTTGCCGGGCCCTCCTGCTTACACCGTCGTCGCTTCGCGCCTGCGAACAGGCGGCTCCTGGTACTCCTGGCCACGCAAGGTGTCCCAGATCGCGGCGGCGTTGGGCTTGAGCGACCGGCTCTTGCGCCGCACCAGCATCACTGTCGATGTCACTTGCGGGCGCAGCGGCCGCATCACGGCGGCCGGATGCATGCCACCGGCCTGCGCCCGCGACGGCACCACGCCAATGCCCAGCCCCAGCGCCACCATGCCGAACACCGCCGCGAAATGGCCCAGCAACTGCAGCGAACCGGCGCGCACGTGATAGCTGCTGAGCGCCTTTTCCACCACGGGCTGCACGCCGCACTGCTGGTCCAGCGTCAGTACACTGGCATCGCACAGGTCGCCCCACCCTACCGTGTCGTGCTGGGCCAGCGGGTGCTTGGCGGGCAGGACGGCGTAATAGGGGTCAACGCACAACGGCTCGCAATACAGGTCATCGCCGGCGCGCGGATCGGTGGCGATGCCGAAGTCGACCTCGCCGCTGCGCACGCTCTGCAGCACCGATTCCTGCGGACGGTCCTTCAGGTGGATGGCGATTGCCGGCCACGCCTGCCGGCACCCGGCAAGCCAGGTCGGCAGCGACATCGAGCTCAGCACCGGGTCCGACGCGATCTGCACCAGGCCCTGGCACGGGCGGCTGGCGCTCTGGCTGTCGCGCAAGGTCTGCTCCACCTCTTCGATCAGGTGGCAGATGCGCTGGGACAGGTGCTGGCCCGCGTCGGTCAGTTCCACCTGGCGCGTGGTGCGGTCGAACAGCCGCTGGTCGATCTCTTCTTCCAGCTCGCGCACGCTGCGGCTGACCGCGGATTGCGTCAGGCCCAATTCGACCGCGGCGCGGGTAAAGCTCTTGTGCCGCGCCACGGCGGCAAACGCCTTCAGTTGCGGGAGCGAGATATTCATGGCCTGCTCCCCTGCCCCATGCCGGCCTGGCTGGGGCTAAGCCTGTTGTCTTCAGGCATGGCACGGCGCCGCGGGGCACGCGCGGTTGCGTTCGGTCCGGTCACGGTAGTCTCCTTGGTGTTTGGCGTGGCTGTCGGCAGCCATCGTTGTTATCGGCCGTGCTGGTGGCCGGCGGCGGGCTCCTGCCGGAGTGCCGGATTCGGGCGGGTCATGGAAAAGCTGACGATTGATGCTACTTGAATCTAAGATCAGTAATGCATAAAGTTTTTTATCGTTTATATAGCGGATCGTTTATAGGACGGGAGCCGGATGAAGAACGCCACCCTGCGGCAGCTGAAGGTCTTCGAGACCGTTGCCCGCCATATGAGCTTTTCCCGCGCCGCCGAGGAACTGCACCTGACCCAGCCCGCGGTGTCGACACAGGTGCGGCAACTGGAACACCACGTGGGGCTGCCGCTGTTCGAGCAACTCGGCAAGAAGATCTACCTGACCCCGGCGGGCCATGAAATGCTGCATTACAGCCGCAGCATCATCCAGCAGTTCCGCGAGGCCGAAGACGCCATGTCGCAGCTCAAGGGCATCTCCGGCGGGCGCCTCAATGTCGCGGTGATCAGCGCCGGCGATTACTTCTTTCCACGGCTGCTGGCGGAATTCATGGACCGCCACGCGGGCGTGACGCTGAACCTGGCCGTGCATAACCGCGAAGAACTGCTGCACCAGCTGGCCGGCAACCTGACCGACCTTGCCGTGATGGTGCGCCCGCCCGAGGGCATGGATACCATCAATGAGGCCTTTGCCCCGCACCCCTACGTGATCGTCGCCGCGCCCAGCCACCCGCTGGTGGGCAAGCGCAAGATCCCGCTGGCCGCACTGGCCGACGAGGCCTTTGTCTCGCGCGAGAAGGGCTCGGACACCTGGAACTCGATGCAGGAGGGCTTTGCCGGCCGGCTGTCGAACCTGCGCATCGCCATGGAAATCAAGAGCACCGAGACCATCAAGCAGGCCGTGATCGCCAATATGGGCATCGCCTTCCTGTCGGCGCATACGGTGGGCCTGGAACTGCAGGCAGGCAAGCTTGCCGTGCTCGATATCGAAGGCTTTCCGGTGATGCTCAACTGGTACGTGGTGCACCGCAAGAACAAGCGGCTGCCGCCGGTGGCGCTGGCGTTCAAGCAGTTCCTGATGGAAGAAGGCGCCGACCTGATCCAGACCATCACGGGGGTGGAAGGCTTGATCCGCCAGGATGCCTGAACAGTTGTATAAACGATAACTTATGGTTTTACTATGAAACTTTAATTATCGTAAATCCTTCGCCCTCCCTATGCTTGTCTCAACCCAACTGCCAGCGCGCATCCGAGGAGACCAGCATGAACCCAGCCCAGCAGGAAAGCCGCCACGCCGCGATCACGGTCGGCGCCGACAACCAGCCGATCCCGCGCGAGACCCAGCTCGCGGCGTATAACGCGGCCTTCATCGAACTGGGGCTGCGCTTTCGCTGGGACGCCGCCATGTATGAATGGCTGTGCGGCATCGAATGCGAAAAAGGACGGGTGGCCCGCTATATCGAGGAACACCACCCTCACCTGCTGGCCGCCTACGACGCCGCGTTCCTGAGCGGGCTGATCTTCGAGAAAAAGAACGAGTACCTGCGCGCGGTCGGCCACCTCAACTGAGCGGGTCCGATCGGTTCACGGCGAGGCGCGCGACAGCGGCCTCGCCGTTTTTTGTTCAACTGACCTTGGCCACCATCAGGTAGAAGATGGCCAGGAACGAGAGCAGCGCCGGAAACCCCAGCCCGAACCACCACCAGAACAGGCGCCAGTAGGCGCGCGGCAGCTGGGGCCCGGTGCAGTCCAGCGCCACGTCGCGCATGCGCTTCTGCAGCCAGACCACCGGCAGCCAGCAGGCAATGGCGACGGCATAAAGGACCACCGACCACTTCAGCCACGGCACCGACCACGAGAACCCGGCCATCTTCACCAGCGCATAGCCGGTCAGCGGCTGCAGTATTGCCGTCGAAGCGGTGAAGATCCAATCGGCGATCACCACCATGCGCGCGGTGGCGGCAACCGTGCGGACATTGCGCGTGAGCGTCGCGCCGACCAGGTAGAAGGCGCTGCCCACGCCGGTGCCGAACAGGAAGGTGGCCGACAGGATATGCAGCCATTTCAGCGTGACGTAGTCCATGCCCGCTCCTCGGTCAGGTGCAGCCACCACAGCACGGCCAGCATCGGCACGTTCTTGCTGAGCGGGCCATACGGATGCAGCCAGTATTCCGGCAGGCGCACGCTGATGATCGCCGTGTAGCCCAGGATCAGCGCGATCTGCGCCAGCCACAGCCAGCGCGGGCGCCGCGGCAGCACGCACAGCACGCCGAAGGCGAGGTCGAGCAGCGCGGCGCCATACAGTGCCAGCGGCTGCAGCGCCGGCGGCACGCCCGCGCGCGCAAGCAAGGCATAGCTGTCGGCCACCGGGTACAGCCCCAGCGAAACCGCCGCGGTAACGATCCACACCAAGGCCAGGCTCCAGCGCAGCAGCGGATGGATCCAGCGCTGCAGCGCCTGCGCGCGCAACGCGCCGCGCAGTCCCGGCGGTATGAAGTCGGGCACCGCGAGCGGCGTCCGCCCGAGCACGCGGGCAAGGCCGGACGGCTCCGCCACGCTGCCCTGGTCCAGCATGGTCAGCGCATCGCGCCCCAGCACGCCGCCGGTGGCGCGTTCGGCCAGCGGCATCACGGCGCGGGCCAGCGCGCGCGGCAGCGGCAACAGCCAGGCCTTGCCGCGCAAACCCAGGCCATGGCGCAACGCCTGCAGGTAGCCGGCCAGCGGCATTGGCGCCGGGCCCACCAGCGCGAGCCGGCCGGAGCGCCATGGCACTGTGCCGCCCCATTCGGCCAGCAATGCCACGATGGCCTGCGCCACGTCGTCGACATGGACCGGCTGCACCGGCTGCCTGCCGCCGCCCGGCAGCGCCAGGCAGGGCAGCGTCGCCAGCGCGCAGAACAACTGCGCACTGGTGCCGTCGGCACCGAACACCAGCGACGGCTGCAACACCACGGCATCGATGCCGAGCCCGAGCAGGTGCTGGTCGGCGGTGCGCTTGCTGCGATGGAAATCGGTCAGCGCGTGTTCGTCGGCACCCAGCGCCGACATCTGCACCACCAGCCGCACGCGCTGGCGCTGGCAGGCATCGAACAGCGCCTGCGGCGCGGCGCGGTGCAGCACGTCGAAGCGCTGCGTCGCGGTCTCGCGGAAGATGCCGACCAGGTTGACCACCGCGTCGACATCGGCCAGCAGCGGCGCCCAGTCCGCTGCCGCGGTCATCCGCGCGAAATCGACGGCACGGAATTCGCTTGCCGTGCAGGCATGGCCGCTGTGCGGCGCTTCGGGTGCATCGTGCGCGGGCACGCGCCGCACGCCCGCTATCACATGGAATCCTCCAGCCAGCATTGCGGCGCAGGCATGGCGGCCGATAAAGCCGCTGGCGCCGAGCACCAGCACCCGGTGGATGGGGCCACGGTGCTGCGCCGCGCCGTGGTCTCGGGCACCTGCGCCAGCCTGCTCTCCACCGGCATGCTGGCCTGCGGCGGCAGCGTCGACTGCGGCAGCGCCTTCGCGCCGGTCAACGCCGTCAGCCATTGGGTCTGGGGCGAACGTGCCGTGCATGCCAACCGGCCCTCGGTGCGGCATACCGTGCTGGGCTATGTCATCCATCATGCGATGTCGGTGTTCTGGGCGGCGTTCTACGAAGGCGCGATGGCCGTCGGCGCCACACATGGCGATGTCCACCCCAGCACGCGTCCTGCCGCATACCCCACGGCGCCGACGCGCGTGCTCGGCGGCCTGGCGATTGCCGGCATTGCGTGCTTCGTCGACCTGAAGTGCACGCCGCATCGCCTCACCCCTGGCTTCGAGCGCCGGCTGTCGCCCGGCATGCTGGCGCTGGTCTACGTCGCCTTCGGGCTGGCGCTGCCGCTGGGCGCGATGGTGCTGCGGCACGCCGGAAAGCGCGTTTGAATCCGGCCCGCGCCCGCCGCATGGGCCGGTGTTGCTGCACGCCGCGCCAGTAATTTTCACACGGCACTCCCGCTTTTACCGTTTCCGCCGCGCCAGGGCGGGCCTTCGCGTTGTGCCCGGCAACGCGCTGCACCAGCCGTGCAAGCTCCACGCCACCGCCCCCCCAGCGTTGTGCTGCAGCGCGTGCGGGAATCGTCGCAGCATTCCGCTCCCGGCCCTGCGAACCCGTCGGCCGCCGAGCCGGTCGGCAGGCCGCGCTCAGGCCACCTGCCGATCCTGGCCGCCCCAGTAACGGCCGCGGATGGCCTTGCGGTCGATTTTGCCCAGCGCCGTCAGCGGCAGCGCATCGGCGAACACCACCTGCTTGGGTGCGTTGACCACGCCCTTGTGCCGGGTCACGTGGGCGATCACGTCGGCCTCGGTCAGGTCAGTGCCGGGGCGGGCCACCACTACGGCCGTCACGGCTTCGCCCCACTTGGGATCGGGCACGCCGAACACCGCGGACATGGCGATGGCCGGATGCAGCGCCAGGCAATGCTCGACTTCACTCGGGTACACGTTGAAGCCGCCGCTGATGATCATGTCCTTGGCGCGGTCGACCAGGTACAGGAACCCTTCGCTGTCGCAGCGCGCCATGTCGCCGGTATGAAGCCAGTCGCCGGCAAAGACCCTGGCATCTTCTTCCGGCCGGTTCAGGTAGCCCTCCATCACCAGCGGGCCGCGCACGCACAGCTCGCCCACCTCGCCCGGCGCGACGCCCCGCATCTGCGCGTCGAGCAGCCTGACCTGGTTGCCGGGGATCACCTTGCCGCACGAGCGCAGGCGCTCGGGGTGGTCCGGATCATGGTCGCGCGGGCTCAGGTAACTGATGCACATGGGCGCTTCGGCCTGACCGTAGATCTGCCCGAACACCGGGCCGATGCGGCGCAGCGCGTCGGCCAGGCGCACCGGCGCGATCGGCGCCGCGCCGTAGAGCACCAGTTCCAGGCTGGAGAGGTCGGCCGTGTCCAGGCCATCGCAATCCAGCAGCCCGTAGATCTGCGTGGGTACCAGGAAGGTCAGGTTGATGCGGTGCTCGGCGACGCGGCGCAGGAAGTCCGCCGGGCTGAACTTGTCGCACAGGTAAATGGTGCCGCCGCGCAGCAGCGTGGGCAGGAACAGGCTGCCGGACGCATGCGAGATCGGCGTGGTCACCAGGTAACGCACCTGCGCCGGCCACTCATAGGTGGCCAGCATGTACTGCAGCATCGTGACCGTGGTCCGGTGGGTATGCAGGATGCCCTTCGAACGTCCGGTGGTGCCGCCGGTGTACGACAGCTTGCTGATCTCGGTCGGGTCATCGCCGGGGACCACGGGCGCGTCGTCGAAGTCCGCCGCGGCGCGGGCCAGGCCGGGGCCGAACTCGCCATCGTCGAGCGGCAGCACCTGCAGCCGGGTGCTGGCGGCGAGCGCGCGCGCCCGCTCGGTGAAGCGGGCGTTGTCGACCACCAGCGCCTGCACGCCCGCGTCTTCCAGCACGAAAGCATGGTCGGCCTGCGCCGCCATCGGGTGCAGGGACACGGCCTTCAGCCCGGCCAGTTGTGCGGCGATGATGGCCGCGACCGCCTCGGCGCGATTGCCCACCAGGAAGGCCACGGCGTGCTGGCGCGCGAGGCCGCGGGCAGCGAACAGCCGCGCGATGCGCGCGCTTTGCCGGGCCAACGCCTCGTAGCTCAGCGTGACGTCGTCGCCGACGACGGCGGGTACGCCAGGCCGTGCACGCAGCGCCGCGGTATAGAGCTGGCCGACGGTCGCGCCGCCGTGGACGACCGAAGCCGCCGAAGCCTGACGGGCCATGTTGTCTCCCTGTCTTGTTCTGGTCAGGCTCCCAATGTTGGCGGCCGTCCGGCACCACGTCAACGCTTTTGGTACCGCAAAGGCCGGGTTAAGACGAGGTGAAGTACACCGGTGCCGGAGTCATGCAAGCGCGCACTCAGGCCTGTTCCTTGACCTGGCTCTCCAGTTCCACCAGCCGCTTCTTCAGCGCCCGCTCTTCCTGGAAGCGCACGGTCTCGTCGCGGATCACGGCGACGATGCCGGTGACGGCGCCGGCGGCGTCCTTGAGCAGCGCCACGGTGAAGGCGATCGACATCGTCTTGCCGTCCTTGTCGACCGCCGGCACCTTGAGCAAGTCATGGCCGTAGCGCGTGATGCCGGTCGCCATGGTCTTGTCGTAGCCCTCCCAGTGCCGCCCGCGCAGCCGCTCGGGGATGATCAGGTCCAGCGACTGGCCCATGGCTTCGGCCTGGGTGAAGCCGAACATGCGCTCGGCGGCCGGATTCCACAGCGTGATGGCGCCCTTGGCGTCGGAGATGATGATGGCGTCGCCGATGGCGGACACCAGTTGCGCGTAGTCGATCTGCTCTGTCATGGGGATTCCCTCTCTCGTCATCTGCAAACGGCAGCGGCCGGGGGCGCGCCGGTGCCATCAAGGTAGCGTGCCACATCGCGGCGTCACAAGCAAAAACGCCGGAGCCCGCTGTACGCGCGGCCCCGGCGTCGGCGCCGGCACGATGCCGGCGGTCGGCGTCAGATCACCTGGGACTCGCGCAGGCGCTTGATGTCTTCCGCACCGTAGCCCAGGCCGGCCAGCACTTCTTCGCTATGCTCGCCCAGCAGCGGCGAGCCGGTGATCTCCGGCTTCAGGTCGGAGAACTTGATCGGGCTGCCCACCGTCAGGTAGCTGCCGCGCTCCTTGTGCGGCACCTCGGTGATGCTGCCGCTGGCACGCAGCGACGGATCGGCGGCAATCTCCTTCATCGACAGCACCGGCGAGCACGGGATGTCGAACTTGCGCAGGATGTCGACCGCCTCGTACTTGGTCTTGTCGGCCAGCCATGCCTCGATGGTGTTGAAGATATCGAAAATATGCGGCTGGCGTGCCTTGGCGGTGGCGTAGTTGGGATCGTCGATCCATTCCGGCTTGCCCAGCGCCTTGCAGATCGGCTCCCAGGCATGGCCCTGGATGGTGAAGTAGATATAAGCGTTGGGATCGGTCTCCCAGCCCTTGCACTTCAGCACCCAGCCCGGCTGGCCGCCGCCGCCGGCGTTGCCGCCGCGCGGCACCACGTCGCTGAAGGTGCCATGCGGATACTGCGGGTACTCTTCCAGGTAGCCCAGGCGGTCCAGGCGCTGCTGGTCGCGCAGCTTGACGCGGCACAGGTTCAGCACCGCATCCTGCATCGACACCGCCACCTTCTGGCCCTTGCCGGTCTTGTCGCGGCCGATCAGCGCGGTCAGGATGCCGATCGCCAGGTGCATGCCGGTGTTGGAATCGCCCAGCGCCGCGGCGGAGACCGTGGGCGGGCCGTCCCAGAAGCCGGTGGTCGAGGCCGCGCCCCCCGCGCACTGGGCCACGTTCTCATACACCTTCAGGTCTTCATAGTGGTGGCCGTCGCTGAAGCCCTTGACCGAAGCCACGATCATCTTGGGGTTCAGCTCGTTGATGCGTTCCCACGAGAAGCCCATGCGGTCCAGCGCGCCCGGCCCGAAGTTCTCGACCAGCACGTCCGACTCGCGGATCAGCTGCTCCAGGATCTTCTTGCCTTCCGGCTTCTTGGTGTCAAGCGTCAGGCTGCGCTTGTTGGAGTTGAGCATGGTGAAGTACAGCGCGTCGACATCCGGGATGTCGCGCAGCTGGGTGCGCGTCACGTCGCCGGAACCCGGGCGCTCGACCTTGATCACGTCGGCGCCGAACCATGCCAGCAGCTGGGTGCAGGCGGGACCCGCCTGGACGTGCGTGAAGTCGATGATCTTGATGCCGTTGAGTGGGAGGTTCACGTTCGTCTCCTATTGGATTAGGGGGTGAAATCGGGTGAATTACTTCTTGGCCGAGCTTTGCGGATTGAGGTTGGTCAGGCGGCCGCTTTCGGTGCCGGCAGCCGGGTCGATGACGGCGTTGACCAGCGTCGGCCTGCCCGAGCGCAGCGCTTCGTTCACGGCGGCTTCGAGTTCCGCCGGCGTGGTGACATTGGCGCCGACGCCTCCGAACGCTTCCATCATCTTGTCGTAGCGGGCGCCCGGGACGAAGGTCGTGACCGCCGGGTCGGTGCCGCCGGTGGGGTTCTTGTCGATGCCCTTGTAGACGCCGTTGTTGTTGAAGATGACGATGCAGACCGGCAGGTTGTAGCGGCAGATGGTCTCGACTTCCATGCCCGAGAAACCGAATGCGCTGTCGCCGCACAGCGCCAGCACCGGCTTGCCGGTCTCGACCGCCGCTGCCACCGCGTAGCCCATGCCCACGCCCATCACGCCCCAGGTGCCAACGTCCAGGCGCTTGCGCGGCTCGTACATGTCGATCACGGCGCGGGCGTAGTCCAGCGTGTTGGCGCCCTCGTTGACGAACGAGATGCCCGGGTTGGCCTTGACCACGTCCTTGAGCACGCCCAGCGCACCATGGAAGTTCATCGGCGCGGCATCCTTGGCCCTGGCCAGGGTCTCGGCCATCTTCGCCAGGTTGGTGTCCCTGCGGTCCGCCACCGCGTTCAGCCAGTCGGCGCCCGGCTTGGCGAAGTCATTGCCGATCTTGTCGAGCAGCGCCGTTACGCACGAGCCGATGTCGCCCACAACCGGCGCGGCGATGGCGACGTTGCTGTCCATCTCGGTCGGCGCGATGTCGACCTGGATGAACTGCTTGGGCTTGCCCCAGGTCTTGCCCTTGCCGTGCGACAGCAGCCAGTTCAGGCGGGCGCCGACCAGCAGCACCACGTCGGCTTCCGCCAGCACATAGGAGCGCGCCGCCGACGCCGACTGCGGATGGGTATCGGGCAGCAGGCCCTTGGCCATCGACATCGGCAGGTACGGGATGCCCGTCTTCTCGACCAGCTTGCGCAGGTCCGTCTCGGCGCGTGCGTACGCGGCGCCCTTGCCGATCAGGATCAGCGGGCGCTTGGCGGTCTTCAGCAGCGCGACGGCGCGGTCGACCGAGTCCGGTGCGGGCAGCTGGCGCGGCGCCGGGTCCACCACCTTGATCAGCGACTGCTTGCCCTTTTCGGCTTCCAGCGACTGGCCCAGCAGCTTGGCCGGCAGGTCCAGGTACACACCGCCCGGACGGCCCGACACGGCGGCGCGGATGGCACGGGCGACACCGACACCGATGTCTTCGGCGTGCAGCACGCGGAACGCAGCCTTGGCGTGCGGACGGGCGATGGCCAGCTGGTCCATCTCTTCGTAGTCACCCTGCTGCAGGTCGACGATCTCGCGCTCGCTCGAGCCGCTGATCAGGATCATCGGGAAGCAGTTGGTGGTGGCGTGCGCCAGCGCCGTCAGCCCGTTCAGGAACCCCGGCGCGGAAACAGTCAGGCAAACGCCCGGCTTCTGCGTCAGGAAGCCCGCAATGGCCGCGGCGTTGCCGGCGTTCTGCTCGTGGCGGAAGCTGATGACGCGCATGCCGTTGGCCTGCGCCAGACGGGCCAGATCGGTGACCGGGATGCCGGGCAGGCCGTAGATGTTTTCGATGCCGTTCAGCTTCAGCGCGTCGATGACCAGATGGAAACCATCGGTTTGTGCCTGCTGCTCTTCCGCGGCGTGACGCTGCAGCTCGTTTCCGACTTCTGCCATGGTTGCTTCCTTCTATGCAAATTTGACTGGGGTGGGAATTTTTGTGACTCAGGCTGCCGCGGGAGTGCCTGGGGCCCGCTTCGCTACGACTTCCGACATGCTTGGTCTCCTTTTCGACTTGTGTTCGTGGTGCGCGGGCGCTGTGCCCTGCTGCGGTCGGTGCCGGTTCCGTTTCGACCGGTCTTGATGACATACGGTATGTGATATATCAGAGAACGGCAAGCTATTTTCCATCTCTGTGACCAACTTTCGTCAGTGCACTGCAGCAAACCTGGCTGGATCTGCGCGTAAATCAGCGCAATTCCTCAATCCACGCCATTTATTCGCATTTCGCACCAATGCAGGCGGTCGATCCGAAATCGCCTTAAAAGGCAATTTCGGATCGCAGATATATCACATACAACGTTCGAGCGACCGACCGCGCAGCTTCGATACGGTCAGGCAGCTACCTCTTCCAGCTGCCGCAGCAACGCATCGACGCTGCCCTTGGCGTCGCCAAACCACATGCGCGTGTTGTCCTTGTAGAACAGCGGGTTGTCGACGCCCGCGTAACCCGCCGCCATGCTGCGCTTTGACACCACCACGGTCTTGGCCTTCCACACCTCCAGCACCGGCATGCCGGCAATCGGGCTGGCGGGGTCTTCCAGCGCACCCGGGTTGACGATGTCGTTGGCGCCGACCACCAGCACCACGTCGGCCTTCTCGAAGTCGTCGTTGATCTCTTCCATTTCCAGCACGATGTCGTACGGCACCCGCGCCTCGGCCAGCAGCACGTTCATGTGCCCCGGCAGGCGGCCGGCCACCGGGTGGATGCCGAAGCGCACGTTGACGCCCTGCGCCCGCAAGCGCCGCGCAATCTCGCTGACGGTGCCCTGCGCCTGCGCCACCGCCATGCCGTAGCCCGGCACGATGATGACTTCGTTGGCGTCCTTGAGCAGGCTGCTGACTTCCTCGCTCGACACCGGCAGCACCTCGCCCTGCTCGGTCGCCGCGCCCTGCGCCTGCACCGCGCCGAAGCCGCCCAGGATCACCGACAGGAACTTGCGGTTCATCGCCTTGCACATGATGTAGCTGAGGATGGCACCGCTCGAGCCCACCAGCGCGCCGGTGATGATCAGCAGGTCGTTGCCCAGCATGAAGCCGGTCGCCGCCGCCGCCCAGCCCGAATAGCTGTTCAGCATCGACACCACCACCGGCATGTCGGCGCCGCCGATGGCCAGCACCAGGTGGGCGCCGACCAGCAGCGCGATCACCGTCATCGCCGCCAGCGGCACCAGCCCCTGCTGCGGATCCGGCGCGGCCAGGAAGGCATAGCCCAGCCACACGCACAACAGCAGCGCGCCGGCGTTGAGCACGTGGCGCCCCGGCAGCAGCATCGGCTTGCCGCCCATGGTGCCCTGCAGCTTGAGGAAGGCGATGATCGACCCGGTGAAGGTGACCGCGCCGATCAGGATGCCGAGGTAGGTCTCGACCTCATGGATCGCCTTCTCGGCGCCGCTGAGCGTGGTCGGCTCCAGGTAGCTGGCGTAGCCGACCAGCACCGCGGCCAGGCCGACGAAGCTGTGCAGCACCGCCACCAGCTGCGGCATCTGCGTCATCTCGACGCGCCGCGCCAGCATGGCCCCGGCAATGCCCCCCACCACCATCGCCCCGATGATGATGGCGATGCCGTCGGGGCTGCCCGCCAGCACCGTGGTCATGACCGCGATCACCATGCCGGCGATGCCGAGCATGTTGCCGCGCCGGGCGGTGGCGGGATGGCTCAGTCCGCTCAGGCTGAGGATGAACAGCGCGCTGGCGGCGAGGTAAGCGATATTGCTGATTCCGGATGGCATGGTTCTCTCCCTGGCCTTAGTCGCGCTGGAACATCTTCAGCATGCGCTGCGTCACCAGGAAGCCCCCGGCGATATTGATGGTGGCCACCAGCACCGCGCAGCCCGCGATCACCGCCGTCAGCAGCGACGGCTTGCCCAGCTGCACCAGCGCCCCCACCACGATGATCCCGCTGATGGCATTGGTCACGCTCATCAGCGGCGTGTGCAGCGCCGCGGTGACGTTCCACACCACCTGGTAGCCGACGAAGATCGCCAGCACGAACACCGTGAAATGCGCCATGAAAGCGGGTGGCGCGACCGCCCCCAGTCCCAGCAGCGCAGCGGCCGCCAGCGCCAGTGCAATCAGCGTCGTGCCGGTGCGGCGGCGCGGCGGCGCGGCTTCGGCCGGCACCGGCACCTCGGCCGGCGCCTGCTGCTGCGGTACCGCCACGGTCAGCGGCGGTGGCGGCCAGGTCACCGCGCCCTGGTGCAGCACGGTCGCGCCGCGGATCATCTCGTCGTCCATGTTCACCACCAGCTGGCCGTCCTTGCCCGGCGTCAGCTCGCTCAACAGGTGGCGGATATTGGTGCCATAGAGCTGGCTCGCCTGCGCCGCCATGCGGCTGGGCAGGTCGGTGTAGCCGATGATGGTGACGCCGTCGCGGCGCACGCTTTCGCCCGGCACGGTCAGCACGCAGTTGCCGCCCTGCTCGGCGGCCAGGTCCACCACCACGCTGCCGGCGCGCATCAGCCCGACGGTGCCGGCCTCCAGCAGCTTGGGCGCCGGCTTGCCGGGGATCAGCGCGGTGGTGATGATGATGTCGACCTGGCGCGCCTGCTCGGCAAAGAGCCGCATCTCAGCCTCGATAAAGGCCGGGCTCATCTCCTTGGCGTAGCCGCCGCTGCCGCTGCCGTCCTCTTCGATCTCGACGGTGAGGAATTCCGCGCCCAGGCTCTCGATCTGCTGGCGCACCACCGGCCGCGTATCGAAGGCGCGCACCACCGCGCCCAGGCTGCGCGCCGCGCCGATCGCCGCCAGCCCCGCCACGCCCGCGCCGATCACCAGCACGCGCGCCGGCGGGATCTTGCCCGCGGCGGTGATCTGCCCGGCGAAGGGCCGGCCGAAGGCGTGCGCGGCTTCGATGACCGCGCGATAGCCGGCCATATTGGCCATCGAGCTGAGCGCATCCAGCTTCTGCGCGCGCGAGATGCGCGGCACGCAGTCCATCGCCAGCACCGTGGCGCCGCGCTGCGCCAGCCGCTCCAGCATAGCCATCTGCTGCGCCGGCCAGACAAAGCCGATCAGCGTGGCATGCTTCTTCAGCAGCGCCGCCTCTTCCACCCCCAGGCTGGGATGGACCTGCGGCGGGCGCACCTTGACCACCACATCGACCGAGGCCCACAGGCTGGCCGCGTCGACAATGGCCGCGCCGGCGGCGCGGTAGTCGTCGTCCGAGAACGACGCTTCCAGCCCGGCACCGGTCTCCACCACTACCTGGTAACCGAGCTTGAGCAGTTCCTTGACCGAGTCCGGGGTCGCGGCAACGCGCCGCTCGCCCGGGTGGACCTCGCGCGGCACACCGATCGTCATTGGCATGGCATTCACCGTTTCAGGAAAGGGATCTGGCGCCGGCTCAGCCGCGCACGTGGTTGACCAGCGAGCCGATGCCGGCGATCGACACCTCGACCACGGCGCCGTCCTTCATCGAACCCACCCCCAGCGAGGTACCCACCGCGATCACGTCGCCCGGCATCAGCGTCAGGTCCTGCGAAATCCGGCTGACCTGTTCCTCGGGCGAGAAGATCATGTCCGACAGGGGGTAGTTTTGCCGCTCCACGCCGTCCAGCCGCGTGACCACGCTGGCGGTTTTCCAGGGGAAGCCGGTGACGATGGCCGGGCCGATGCAGCCGAAGGTGTCGAAGCCCTTGGCGCGGGTCCACTGCGGGAAATTAGGATCGGCCGTGATCAGCTCGGCCGCGGTCACGTCGTTGACGATGGTGTAGCCGAAGATATGGGCACCGGCCTCCGCCACCGTCACGTTGCGCGCCTTCTTGCCGATGACGATGCCCAGCTCGCCCTCGTAGACGATCTTGCCGTCGTAGCTCTTGGGGCGCTGCACGGCGTCGTTTGGACCGGCCAGCGACGACGCCGGCTTGATCAGGAACAGCGGGTGCGTCGGCACCGGCTTTTCCAGCTTGCGCGCCAGCGCGTGGAAATTGTTCCACAGCGCCACCACCTTGCCCGGCGTGCACGGCGCGAGCAGGGTCAGCGCGCCCCGGTCGTGCACGGCGCCGGTGGGGCTGGGATTGTCGAAGCCGTCGCGGTCATATTCGACGACGCGGTTGGGGGCGGCCGGATCGATACGGCCATGGCCGATGCTGCCGTCGGCGCGGCGAAAACGTATCCAGGTTTGCACAGCATGCTCCTTGCGCAGGCAAAGGAAGGCCCCGCCTGCGCCGATGTCGGTTGCAGGGATCTTGGAAAGGGAGGAAAAGCAGGACGGCGCGGCGCGCTCGTCATTCCCGCGCTGGCGGGAATGACGGCGGCCATCGCATCAGGCCAGCCTCATACCGCGCCGGCCAGCTTCATCGCGGCGATCTGCGCGGGCGTGCGGCCCAGCCACTCGAGGATCTCCTCGGTATGCTCGCCCAGCAGCGGCGAGCGTTCCACCTGCACCGGCGAGGCCGACAGCGTGATCGGGCAGCCCAGCTGCACGTAGTTGCCGCGCTGCGGATGCTCCAGCTCGACCAGGTAGCCGCGCTGGTACAGCGACTCGTCCTCGATCAGGTCCTTCATCGACAGGATCGGGCCACACGGCACATCGACCTCGTTCAGCGCCGCCATCACCTCGAACTTGCTGATGCCGCGCGTCCATTTCTCGATGACGGCGAAGCAGTCGGCCAGGTGCTTGAGGCGCGCTTCCGGCGTGGCGTAGTCCGGGTTGGTGATCAGGTCCTCGCGCCCGCACAGGCGCATCAGCGGCTCCCAGCCCTGCGGCTGGATGATGACGTAGACATAGTCGTTGGGGCCGCCCGGCGCGCAACGCAGCGCCGCGCCCGGCTGCCCGCCGCCCGAGGCATTGCCCGCGCGCGGCACGTGGTCGCCGAATTCCTCGTTGGGATATTCACG
Source organism: Cupriavidus alkaliphilus (assembly GCF_900094595.1). Lineage (GTDB taxonomy): Bacteria > Pseudomonadota > Gammaproteobacteria > Burkholderiales > Burkholderiaceae > Cupriavidus > Cupriavidus alkaliphilus. The sequence goes on from NZ_FMAD01000004.1 coordinate 64,349, forward strand.
CAGCGGACCGTTGGCCAGCCGCTGCTGGTCGCGCAGCTTGACCCGGCACAGGTTCAGCACCGCGTCCTGCATCGCCACTTCCACGCGCTGGCCGCGGCCGGTGTGCTCCCGGTGCAGCAGCGCGGCCAGGATGCCGACCACGGCATGCACGCCGGTGCCGGAATCGCCGATCTGCGCACCGGTCACGGTGGGCACGCCGTCGGCCTCGCCGGTAGTGGAGGCCGAGCCGCCCATGCACTGCGCCACGTTCTCATAGGCCTTGCAGTCCGCGTACGGGCCCGGGCCGAAGCCCTTGATCGAGGCATAGACCAGGCGCGGGTTCAGGTCCTGCATGTGGTCCCAGTCGAAACCCGCGCGCGCCAGCACGCCGGGCCCGAAGTTCTCGATCAGCACGTCGCTGCGCTGGATCAGGTCTTCGAGCAGCGCCTTGCCTTCGGGCGTCTTCATGTTCAGCGTCAGGCTGCGCTTGTTCGAGTTGAGCATGGTGAAGTAGAGGCTGTCGGCGTTCGGCACGTCGCGCAGCTGGCTGCGCGTGATGTCGCCGCGTCCCGGCATCTCCACCTTGATCACGTCCGCGCCCAGCCACGCCATCAACTGCGTCGCCGACGGGCCCGCCTGGACGTGGGTCATGTCCAGGATGCGCACACCTTGCAGGGCTTTGGTTTCCATTGCGAAGGGTCTCCTCTTTCCGCTATTTGTAGTCTCTGATGACATACGGTATGTGATATATCAGAAGAGAGCAAGAGGAGTTTGGCGCTTCCGGGGCAAATATCGACGATGCGACGCAGCACCCGGCGCCTATCCAGTGAAGGAAGGCATAAGAACGGAAGCTTTCAGTGCTAAGGCGACATAAAGGCCCAAGCGCTTTTCACATTGATATATCACACACCATTTAGCGAAATGCCCTTCGCATGCGCGGCCAGGCCCCAAAGCAAAGCGGCGGACCGAAGTCCGCCGCTTTGCTTAACCTCGTTCCTGGCTGCTTCAGTCCAGGAAATCGCAGTGCTTTTCCACGTAGTCCGCGAGGTCCAGCGAGTGCTGCCGCACCAGCCGCTCTGCCAGTTCGGTGTCCCGCCTCTCCAGCGCCTCGATGATGCGCAGGTGGTCGACGATCGAGCGCGCCGCGCGGTCGCTCTGCGAGATCGTCATCTTCCGGATCGCGCGCACGTGGATAAAGATGTTGCGGATCGTGTCCATGATGATCTGCGACTTGGACAACTGCACGATCGCCTGGTGGAACGCGATATTGGCGTCGGAATACTCTTCGATATGCTCGGCCGGGGTGGAGTCGCGGAAGCTGTCGAACATGCTGCGCAACTGCGCGATCTCGGCGTCGGTGGCATTCTCGGTGGCCAGCCGGGCCGCCATGCTTTCGAGCGCGGCCCACATCTGGATCATCTCGACGATCTCGCGCTTGGTCTTGCGCATGATGTAGATGCCGCGCCGCGGCACGGTGCGCAGGAAGCCTTCCTGCTCCAGCAGCGTCATGGCCTCGCGGATCGGCGTGCGGCTGACGCCCATGGCCTCGCTCAGCACCCGCTCATCCAGCCGGATCTCGTCGCGCGACTGATAGATGTCGGCGTCGGCGATGGCCTGGCGCAGCATGGCGTAGGCCTGGTCGCGCAGGCTGGCGCCGGCGTTGATCGGTTGTACCGACAGGGACAGCCCGTTGGGCTGGACGATGGATTGGCTTTGCGCAGACATGAATGTGCTCGTGTGAGACCGGCGGCCGGACGGCCGGAATGGCTGCCCGCCGCATTGCTGCACAGCTTAGCAAAAACGCCCGACCCATTATGAAAACGCATCAAACGATGCGCGCTCCACATGCATCGGCACAAAAGCGGTGCGCGGCCTGTCGTATATGGTATATCACAATCGCCCTGCCTTACGACTTCGCGAGCCGGGAAAGCGTCACCCCGCGTGCCCGGCCCGCCCTTCCGAGGACGCCTGACCGATGGCGTCCCCCCGGCTCCTCAGGCGGCAAGCTTGGCCATCGCGTCGCGTTGCTTGATCAGCCCGAGCACGGCATCGCACATCGGCGTCGGCTCGCCCACCAGCCGCCCCATTTCCTGCACCACCGTCAGCAGCGGATCGATTTCCATGGCCCGCCCCGCCTCCAGGTCCTGCAGCATCGAGGTCTTGTGCGCGCCCACGGCGCCGGCGCCGTCGATGCGCCGCTCCACGTCGACGCGGAATTTCACCCCGAAGCGCTCGGCGATGCCCTGCGCCTCCACCATCATCTGGCGCGACAGCGCGCGCGTGGCGGGGTCGGCGGTGATCACGTCGAGGGTGGCGTGGGTCAGCGCGCTGATCGGGTTGAAGCACAGGTTGCCCCACAGCTTGAGCCAGATCTCGTCGCGGATGTTCTCGCGCACGGGCGCGTCGAGGTCGGCGGCCATCATGATTTCGCTGAGCCGGGTCACGCGCGCCGAGCGGCTGCCGTCCGGCTCCCCCAGCGGGAACTTCTTGCCATAGACATGCTTGATCACGCCCGGCGCGACGATTTCGGCGGCGGGATAGACCACGCAGCCGATGGCCCGCTCCGGCCCCAGGCGCTGCCACTGGCGCCCGCCGGGATCGACGCTTTCCAGCGTGCGGCCGGCCAGCTCGCCGCCATGCTTGTAGAAGTACCAGTAAGGAATGCCATTGACACCGGTCACGATCGCGGTATCCGGCCCCAGCAGCGGCTGCATCTGGTCCACCACGCCGGGCACCGAATGCGCCTTGAGGGTGATGAACACGTAGTCCTGCGGCCCGAGTTCACGCGGATCGCTGGTGCAGCGCACCTTCTCCACACGCTCCTCGCCATCAATCAGCAGCTTGACGCCATGCTCCCGCATCGCCGCGAGGTGGGGTCCGCGCGCGACGAAGCTGACCTCGGCCCCCGCGCGCGCCAGCTGCGCCCCGACATAGCCGCCGATGGCACCGGCGCCGTAGATACAGACTTTCATATGCTGCCTCCTTGATGGCTCGATTGGATCTTTTGATATATCACATACTATATTCCATGCCGGCACATGGCAACCTGCACCGTAATCCCGTCGACCCGCCTTTATCTTTATGTGACAGGCTGCGCGGCCAAGCGACGCTGCGCTAACATGAAGCCTGCATGCGCCCTCCCATCACTCCGGAGCTCTCATGGAAGCGTCGTTGGCATTGCTGCAGGATCCCGCCGCCTGGGCGGCACTGGCCACGCTGGTGGCCATGGAAATCGTGCTGGGGATCGACAACCTGATCTTCATCTCGATCCTGACCAACAAGCTGCCCCTGGAGATGCGGGAAAAAGCCCGCAAGATCGGCATCAGCCTGGCGCTGTTGATGCGTCTGGGCCTGCTGGCAACCATCGCCTTCATCGTCACGCTGACCCAGCCGCTCTTTACCGTGCTGGGCCACGGCCTGTCGTGGCGCGACCTGATCCTGATCGCGGGCGGCGGCTTCCTGGTGTGGAAAGCCACGCGCGAAATCCATCACCACGTCACTGCCGCCGAAGAAGGCGAGGACGGCGGCACCACCAAGGCGGTGCACAGCTTTGCCGCCGCCATCGGCCAGATCCTGGTGCTGGACCTGGTGTTTTCGATCGACAGCATCATTACCGCGGTCGGCATGACGGAGCACGTCCAGATCATGTTCGTGGCGGTGATCGCGGCGGTGATGGCGATGCTGTTCGCTGCGACGCCGCTGGCCAACTTCATCAACCGCAACCCGACCATCGTGATGCTGGCGCTGGCCTTCCTGATGATGATCGGCATGACGCTGATCGCCGAAGGCCTGGGTACGCACGTGCCCAAGGGCTACATCTATACGGCGATGGCGTTCTCGGCCTCGGTCGAGGGGCTGAACATGCTGGCACGGCAACGGCGCCGGCTGCGCCGCGCCGCGCGCGAGCCAAGCGAAGCACGGTGAGGCGCTGGCGCCACCCGCTGTAACAGAGGGTGTCCGAACTTTTCCGCGGCGCCGGCGTCTTTTACAGTTCTGCACAATCCCGGACAATAAAAGGACGCTTTCACCACATGATGAATCGCCGAACCCTGCTGGTTTCCGCCACCGCCTCTGCCGCGCTTGCCGCCCTCGGCATTACCCCATCGGTGCTGGCAGCCAGCCGGATCAAGCTAGGCGAAGCCCAGCCGTTCGGCTTCGACGCTTTGATCGAGCGCGCCCGCGCCCTGGCCGGCAAGCCGTACGCGCCGCCGCCCGCGCCGCCGGCGGATGTGCTGTCACGCATCGACTACGACGCCCACGGCAAGATCCGCTTCCGCACCGAGGACGCGCTCTTTGCCAGCGGCCCGGGCCAGTTCCCGGTCACGTTCTTCCACCTCGGCACCTACTTCCGCAGCCCGGTGCGCATGCATGTGATCGAGCGCGCCAAAGGCGGTACCGGCAAGGCCCGCGAGATCGTCTATGACGATGCCTACTTCGACATGCCGGCCGACAGCCCCGCGCACAAGTTGCCGCCGGGCAGCGGCTTTGCCGGCTTCCGCTTCCAGGAAAGCCGCCTGGGCGACCAGAAAACCCGAGACTGGCGCAAGAATGACTGGGTGGCGTTCCTGGGCGCCTCGTATTTCCGCGCCATCGGCGAGCTCTACCAGTACGGCCTGTCCGCGCGCGGCATCGCCATCGACGTGGCCGAAGCCGGCAAGCAGGAAGAATTCCCCGCCTTCACCCACTTCTGGTTCGAAACCCCCGAGGGCAACAGCGACACCGTCACGGTCTACGCGCTGCTGGACGGACCCAGCATTTCCGGCGCCTACCGCTTCGTCATGCAGCGGGCCAAGGCCGTGATCATGGACGTCGAATGCGTGCTGTTCCTGCGCAAGGACGTGGCCCGGCTGGGGCTGGCGCCGCTGACCTCGATGTACTGGTTCTCGGAAAGCATCAAGGGCACCGCTGTCGACTGGCGCCCCGAAGTGCACGACTCCGACGGCCTGGCGCTGTGGAACGGCGCGGGCGAGCATATCTGGCGCCCGCTGAACAACCCGCCGCAGACCACGGCCTCGGCCTTCTCGGACGACAACCCGAAGGGCTTCGGGCTGCTGCAGCGCGACCGCCTGTTCGACCATTACCAGGATGGCGTCAACTACGAGCGCCGTCCGAGCCTGTGGGTGGAACCGCGCGATGGCTGGGGCGCCGGCTCGGTCCAGCTGGTGGAGCTGCGCACCGACGACGAGATCCACGACAACATCGTCGCCATGTGGGTGCCGAAGGCGCCGGCCAAGGCCGGCAGCACCTACCGCCTGCGCTACCGGCTGCACTGGGCGGCCGACGAGCCCTACCCGACCCCGCTGGCGCGCTGCGTGGCCACGCGCCTCGGCAACGGCGGCCAGCCGGGCCAGCCGCGGCCCAAGGGCGTGCGCAAGTTCATGGTCGAGTTCAAGGGCGCACCGCTGGAGAAGCTGCCCTTCGGCGTCAAGCCCGAAGCGGTGCTGACCGCATCGCGCGGCAGCTTTTCCTATGTCTTCACCGAAGCCGTGCCCAACGGCGTGGCCGGGCACTGGCGCGCCCAGTTCGACCTGACCACCGAAGGCACCCAGCCGGTCGACCTGCGGCTGTTCCTGCGCCTGAACGGCAAGCCGCTCTCCGAAACCTGGCTGTACCAGTACCACCCGTTCCAGTCGCCGGCGGGCTGACGCCCTGCGCGCGGGGCTGGCGCCGCGCCAGCCCCTTTACACCTTATTGCGACACCGTGATGTCAGGCGGGCGCGAGCGGGTATGATGGCTGGCTACGACTGTTCCACTGCATCCGCCAGCCTCACATGATTTCTCAAGAGTTCGCCGGCGCCGCCGAGAGCGGCCAGGCTGCATCGCTCCCGCGCTCGGAGCGTGCCTACCAGCAGCTGCGTGCCGCCATCCAGGCCGGCCAGCTTTCCCCCGGCACCCGGCTGCGCGAGGTGGAACTGGCCGAATCGCTGGGATTGTCGCGCACGCCGGTGCGTGAAGCGCTGTCCAGGCTGGAATCCGAGGGCCTGGTCGTCAACGAGCCCAATCGCGGCATGATGGTGACGCAGCTCGACGCCAGCATGGTCAGCGAGCTGTACGTCATGCGCGAAGTGCTGGAAGGCACCGCCGCCGCGCTGGCCGCGCGCCACGCCACCGACGTCGAGATCTCTCTGCTGCGCGATATCGTCGAGCGAGACCTTGCCATCGCTGACGATCCCGACCGGCTCGCGCTGAACAACCGGCTGTTCCATGAAACCCTGCACCGTTGCGCCCACAACCGCTACCTGCTGAAGACGCTGCGCTCGCTGCATGAATCCATGGCGCTGCTGGGCCGCACCACGCTGGCGGTGCCGGGGCGCGCGCGCAGCTCGTACGAAGAGCATATCTCGCTGGTGGAAGCGCTGGAACAGCGCGATCCGACGCTGGCCGAGCAGATCGCGCGCCGGCATATCCAGCAGGCGTACAAGGTGCGGCTGTCGCTGTGGATCCAGGAGCAGTCGGGCCGCTGAGGCCCCGCCCGCACGGCGCCGTCAGGCCGCCTGGGTCCGTGCTGTGCGCAGCGTGCCCAGGCTAAGCACGAGCAGCGCCGCCAGGATCAGTACCACCGCGCCCAGCGTCTGCGGCGCGATCTGTTCGCCGCCCAGCCACGCGCCCATGGCCAGCGCCACCGGCGGGTTCACGTAGACATAGCTCGCCGCCAGGGTCTGGCTGACCGTCGAGACCAGGTACATGTAGGCGGAGAACGCCACCAGCGACCCCGCCACCACCAGGTAGACCCAGGCCCAGCCGGCCTGTGCGCTGACGGAAGACGGCCACGGCTCCTGCCGCAGCAGCGACAGTGCCATCAGCACCGCGCCGCCGATCACCATCTCGGCGGCAAACGCCGCCGCCCCGGGCGGCAGGTCCAGCCGGCGCGCCAGCTGCGAGCCGAAGGACCAGCTCGCCACCGCCAGCAGCAGCGCCACCACGCCGCCGGTGCTGACCTGGAACTCCGCCCCCGCGGTCAGCACCAGGATGCCGGCGCTGCCGATCGCAATTGCCACATACTCATACCACTTCGGCCGGTTGCCGAAGCACGCGCCCCAGATCAGCGCGAAGATCGGCATCGACCCGATCATCACCGTGGTGGCGCCAGAGGAGATCGTCTGCTCCGCAATCGCAGTGAGACCCATGCCGCCCACCAGCAGAAACAGCGCCGGCACCGCGCAATGGCGCAATTGCCGCGCCGACGGCATCGGCGTGCCGCGCCATGCCAGCCACGCGGCCAGCAGCAGGCCCGCGCACAGGAAGCGCGTGCCCATCATGAACAGCGGCGGAAAGCTCTCCAGCGTAAAGCGGATCGCCAGGTAGGTCGTGCCCCAGACCACATAGGTGATCGACAGGCACAGCAGTACAAGCGGGGACATGGGGCGCAGGGGCGGACGAGGTGCGGGAAAGGCATCCAAGATAGCCGTGTCCGCCGCCGCGGCAAAACGAAAAGCGCTGGCAAGTCTTGTGAACGTTGCTCACAAAGCACTCCAGCGCCGCAGGCAAAACAAAACCGGCCGCGTTCGCCTGGGCAGGCGCACGTATGGCCGGTTCTTCAACGCAGCCCGGACGGGCCGCAACTACCGTACTGCTGGTGCCAGCGATCAGCCGTTGGCGTAAACCACCTTGGCCTTGCGGGCCTGGCTTTGCAGGCGTTCGATCACCGACTGCACGGTGGCGATGGCACGCTTGACGTCGTGGGCGAAGCCCAGGCTTTGCGTACCGAGCTCGCGCTCGATGAGTTGGCGTTCCAGTTGATCGGTCAGCTTGATATCGGATTGGGTGTTCATGGCGTCCTTCCTTCGGGATTACCCTTATGGGGTTTTCCCTGATTGTAGCAAAAGAATTGTCGCAATGCAGCATTAGGTGAAAGTACGTATGCCGGGACACCACAAACTGTGTCGGATGAATTACTTATCAATGAGCGCGTCCGCGAAATAGAAATAAATTGACCACCCACCAGCCTCCTATGACGCGCCGAAGGCACAAAAAAACCGCTGCTATAGCAGCGGCTTTTTTTGTTGCAGCGACGCAGGATCGAACCCTGCCAGCATGGAGCGCCCGTCACTTCGCCACGAAGCGCGCCGTGACAGTCTTGCCGTCTACAAACCGGATCGTCGCGACCAGCTTGGAGCCGGCCTGCAGTTGCAGCTTGTCGGCCGCGACCAGTGCATTGTCCGCGCCGGGGTTCAGCGCCGTTTCGGTCTTGCGGGTGCCGGTCAGCACCGTCAGCTTGCCGCTGGCACCGGCCACGGGCAGCTTCCTGTCATGGTCGTCGACATAAATCGTGACCGCGCCATCCCGGTTCACCAGTTCGAACTGCAGGTCGCTGGCGACCTGCACGATGCCCCCATATTGCGCAGGCTTGGCGCCGTGGGCCATGGCCAGTCCGGAAAGGCCGGACAGTGCGAGACTGCCGGCAAGCACCATGGCCGAGAACTGTTTCTTCATCGCATAACTCCGTTGCTGCAGCGGCTTGGGGGCGCCGCTGCCAAAGCCCTGATTCAATACGTGTCTTCCGGCCGCTGCGACAGGATGCGCTGCAGCGGGCGGCGCCCCCACAGCCAGAACGCCAGCGGCGTCAGCATGGAATCGAGCAGGGTCGAACTGACCAACCCGCCGAAGATCACCACCGCCACCGGGTGCAGGATTTCCTTGCCGGGCGCATCGGCCGACACCAGCAAGGGCACCAGCGCGAACGCCGCGACCAGCGCGGTCATCAGCACCGGTGTCAGCCGCTCGAGCGAACCGCGCACGATCATCGGGATGCCGAAGGTCTCGCCTTCGAAGCGGCACAGGTTGATATAGTGGCTGACCTTCAGGATGCCGTTGCGCGTGGCAATGCCGGTCAGCGTGATAAAGCCGACCATCGACGCCACCGACAGGCTCAGCCCCGCCAGCCACATCGCGATCACGCTGCCGATCAAGGCGAACGGGATATTGGCCATGATCACCAGCGTCAGGGTCGCGGAGCGGTAGCGCGAGTAGAGGACCAGGTAGATCAGCGCCAGCGACACCAGCGACAGCAACACGATGCGCCGCGTGGCCTGCTCCTGCGCCTGGAACTGGCCCTCGATGCTGACGAAATAGCCAGCGGGCAGTCCGGCACGCGCCGCCGCTTCGCGCACTGCGCCGACGATCCGCGACATGTCGGAGCCGTCGGTATTGGCATAGACCACGATGCGGCGCCGGCCGTTCTCGCGCCCGATCTGGTTGGGGCCGTCGCCCTCCTCCACGCTGGCGATGGCGGACAGCGGCACCGCGCCGCGCGGCGAGTCCAGCATGACCCGCGACAGGTCCTGCGGCGCGCGGCCGGTATCGGGCAGGCGCACCACCAGGTCGTGGCGGCGCACGCCGTCGATCAGCTGCGTGACGCGCGTGCCGTCGGACAAGGTCTGCAGCGCCTTCAGCGCCTCGCCGGCCGGGATGCCGTACTGCGCCGCCTTGCGATAGTCGAGCCGCACATTGACCTGCGGAATCAGCACTTGGCGCTCGACCGTGATATCGACGAGGCCCGGGATCGTTGCCAGGCGCCCGCGCACGTTCTCCGCCAGGCCGCGCAGCGTATCGAGGTCATCGCCATAGATCTTCAGCGCGATCTGCGCCCGCACCCCGGACAGCAGGTGATCCAGCCGATGCGAAATCGGCTGGCCGATCGCCACCGACGCCGGCAGGCCGGCAAGCTGCGCGCGGATGGCGGCCATCACCTGCTCGCGGCTGCGGACGGAAGGCTTCAGGTCGATGTCGATCTCGGAGGCATGCACGCCCTCGGCATGTTCGTCCAGTTCGGCGCGGCCGGTGCGGCGGCCCACCCGTGTCACTTCCGGCACCTGCCGGATCAGCGTTTCCGCCAGCGCGCCGATGCGGTTGGCTTCGGCCAGCGAAGTGCCGGGGTTGAGCATCAGCGACATCACCATCGAACCCTCGTTGAAGCCCGGCAAGAAGGCACGCGGCAGCCACGGCACGGTGGCGGCCGCCAGCACCACCGCGACCGCGGCCACTGACAGCACTGCCCGCGCGCGCGGGAACGACCAGTCCAGGATGCGGGCATCGACCCGCTTGAGCCACGCCACCAGCGGGCTGTCGGGATGTTCGAGCCGCTTCATCCGCGGCAGCAGGTAGTACGACAGCACCGGCGTCACCGTCATCGACACCAGCATCGATGCCAGGATCGACACGATGTAGGCGATCCCCAGCGGCGCGAACAGCCGCCCTTCGATCCCCGGCAGCGCAAACAGCGGCACGAACACCAGCACCACCACCAGCGTGGCATAGACGATGCCGGAGCGCACTTCGACGCTGGCGCGCCAGATCGTCTCCAGCACCGATGGCGGGTCGTCCATGGCGGCGCGCTGCCGCAGCCGGCGCTGGATGTTCTCGACGTCGACAATGGCATCGTCAACCAGTTCGCCGATGGCGATGGCCAGGCCGCCCAGCGTCATCACGTTGATCGACTGGCCCAGCAGCTGGAACGCCAGCGCCGAGACAGCCAGCGACAGCGGTATCGCCACCAGCGAGATCGCGGTGGTGCGCGCGCTCAGCAGGAAGGCGAACAGGATCACCGTCACCATGATGGCGCCGTCGCGCAGCGCCTCGACCACGTTGCCGAGCGAGGCCTCGATAAAGTCGGCCTGGCGGAACAGCACCTGCGGCGCGGACAAACCCTGCGGCAGCCCCTGCCTGAGTTCGCCAAGGGCGGCTTCCAGGTCGCGCGTCAGGCGCACGGTGTCGGCGGCGGGCTGCTTCTGCACGCTGACGATCACCGCGGGCTTGCCGTTGAAGCCGGCGTCGCCGCGCTTGAGCGCAGCGGCGTAGCGCACGCCGGCCACCTGCTCCAGCAGCACCGGCGCGCCGTCCTTGTAGGCGACCGCAACGCCCTTGAGGTCGTCGATCCGGTTGGTGCGGCCGAGATTGCGGATCAGGTATTCGCGGCCGTTCAGGTCGATGAAGCCGCCACTGGTATTGGCGGCGAAGTCGCGCAGGGCACCCTGCACCTGTGCCAGCGCCACGCCGAATTGCGCCATGCGCGCGGTATCCGGCTCGACCCGCAATTGCCGCACCTCGCCGCCGATCGGGATCACCTGCGACACCCCGGGCACCGACAGCAGGCTCGGTCGCAGCACGAAGTCGGCATACTCGCGCGCCTGCATCGGGCTGGCCCGGGCCGGATCGATCGGCAACGCAATCAGCATGATCTCGCCCATGATCGACGAGACCGGCCCGAGGATGGGCGCGAGCCCGCCGGGCAACTGCTCCTTCACCAGCGCCAGCCGTTCCGACACGAGCTGGCGGTTGCGGTAGATATCGCTGCCCCAGTCGAACTCGGCGTAGACGATGGACAGGCCGACGCCGGACACCGAGCGCACCCGCGTAACGCCGGGCATGCCGTTCAGCGCGGTCTCGATCGGGAACGACACCAGCAGTTCGACTTCCTGCGGCGCCATGCCCCCCGCTTCGGTGATCACGGTCACCAGCGGCTTGTTCAGGTCCGGGAACACATCGACCGGCGTGCGCCATGCGGTGAGCCCCCCGTAGACCATCAGGATCAGGGCAAAGGCCAGTACCAGCAGCCGGTTGCCGAGGCTGGCGCGAACGATCCAGTTGAACATGCGCGCCCCTCAGCGGATCTGGTTGATCAGCGCCGCGCCGGACACCACCACCCGGTTCTCCGGCGACAGTCCGCCGACCACGACCACGGTGCGCGCATCGAGCACGCGCGCCTCGACCGGCTGCGCGATAAAGCGCTGCGTGCCGGACTTGATCCACACCACCGGCAGGTTGCTGGCGTTGCGCACCAGCGCCTCGCTGGGCAGCGCGATGCCGCGCAAGGTATCGCTCAGCGTCGCGACCACGGTCACGGGCTGGCCCACGGCCAGCGGCACGTCGCTGCCGGTCAGCCGGAACGTCAGCGGCACCGCGCCGTTCTTCAGGCTGCGGCCGGCGCCGACGAATTCCAGCTTGCCGCCGGTGCCGCTGGCCAGGGCGCCGCCCTTGATGCGGTTGGCCAGCGAACTGTCCGCGGTGCTGGCCTCGATCAGCAGGCGGGCGGGATCGACCACCTCGTACAGCACGTCCCCGGCGGCAACCACCTGCCCCGCCAGCACGTTGGCGCTGGCGATCACGCCGCTGGCCGGCGCGGTCAGCGTATCGGTCTGGTGCAGGCTCTTGCCGACCGCATCGCGCTGGCCGGAAAGGCTCTGGACCTCGGCGCGGGCCGCTTCGATCTCCTTGCGCGGGATGCTGTCCGTCAGCGATTCCAGCCGCTGCAGCCGCTGCCGCGCCAGCTTCAGGCTGGCGCTGAGGTTGGCGAACTGCGCCTGCTGGTTGCCGATGTCAAAAGGCTCGCTCTTGTGGCGCAGCACGGCCAGCGCCTGGCCCTTGCTGACGCGCTGCCCGAGCACCGGGAAGCCGCCCGGCGGCGGGTCGATCCAGCCCGGGTGGCCCGCCTGCAGGCGCCCGCCGGCGTTCGGATCAATCGCCACCACGGCGTTCAGTTCAACGGTCATCGGGTGCGCGGCCGGCTGCGGCATCGCGGTCCGTATGCCCATGCGGCGCTGGGCCAGCTTGGGCACCAGGACGCTGCCGTCTGGCAGCCGGGCCAGGCCACTGCCCGACACCGCGGCCGGTGTATCGAGGTGTTCGCCATTCGGGCCGTGCGCGCCGGGCCCGGCCAGCGCCGGCATGGTTGCCCAGGCGGCCAGCGCGACCGCCAGGGTTGCGATATGGGTGGTCATCATCACGCCGTGCCTCCATTCCTTTTGCCAACGCGGCGCTGCACGCGCCAGGCGCCGGCGGCAACGACCGCCGCAAGCAGGACCAGCCACGGCCAGCGCGCCTGCCACCACGCCATGCCGTGCTCGTGTTCGTCCGCGGCAACGTTCAGGGTGCCTTCGATCAGGTCCGACTCGTTGCCGGTGACGAGCGTAAACACCAGCGCATGCTGGCCGGGCCGGCGCAGCGCCTGCAGCAGCTTCTCGTCGGTAAAGGCATAGTCGCCGGCATCGGCGTGCGGCTTGCCCTGGGCCTTGATGCCGTTGAACTCGACCTCGAGCGTGCCGTCGAGCACCGGCTCGTTGGTGACGTAGCGGTCGACCATGACGGAGAGTTCGTCCGTGGCGAGGGTGCCCACCAGTTCGAACGCCTCCGTATTGGCTTCGATGGTCGGCTGGGCGTGTGCCGCCGCGCCGGTGTCGGCGGGCGCGTCCAGGTGCTCGCCATTGGGGCCATGGGCACCGGGGCCCGCGTGCGCCGCCGGCAGCGCGATCGCGAGCGTCAGGAACAGGACAAGAAACAACTGGCGGATCATGGCAGGACTCCGAGCGCCTGGTTGAGGGTGGCAATGGCGATGCCGCGGCGGGCACGCTGGCGCGCGAGGTCGGCTTCGGCTTCCAGCGCCTGGTTTTGTGCGCGCAGCACTTCCGGCAAGCCAATCTCGCCGGCATTGAAGGTCTTGCGCAGCAGCGCCGCCCGTTCGGACAGCGCGGCGCTGCGTTCTTGCGTAAGGCCGAGCTGCTGTTCGGCCAGCCGCAGCGCGGCCTGCGCCGCGTCGATCTCGGCGCGGACGTTGCGCTCAGTGCGCTCGAGTTCGGCCCGCGCTGTCATCAGCTCGGTCTGCGCGGCGGTTTCGCGCGGCAGGTTGCGCGCATCCGTGGCGAACGGGATCCTGACGAACAGGCCGACGGTCTGGTCGCCGGGCATGCCGCCGCCGGCCCGGTCGTTGCGGTACATCACGCCGACTTCGGGCGGGTCGCGGCGCGATTTGCGCAGGTAGCCCAGCTGGCGTTCGCCGCGCAGCACGGCCTGCTGCGCCGCTTCCCGGCGCGGATGGCTCGCGGCATGGGCGGCAGGGTCTGCCGCCGGCGCCGCCGATTCGTCGTACCGTAGCGGCAGCGCGGAGACACCGGTGACCTGCAGCAGCCGCGCCTTCGCCTCGACCACGCGGGCCTCGTTTTCGGCAAGCAGGCCCTGTGCCGCCAGGTCATCCTGCTGCGCCAGCAGCAGGTCGGTGCGCGCGAGGTCGCCGGCACTGACGCGGCGGCGTACATCGTCGCGCAGCGACGCGGCAATGCCGGCGCGGCGCCGCATCACTTCGCGCTCGCCTTCCACGGCCGCCAGCTGCCAGACGCGCTCGCGGACTTCGGCGGCCAGATTCAGCCGCGCCAGCGCGGCGCCAGCCTCGGCCTCGGCCGCCTGGGCATCGGCGAGGTCGCCGCGTGCCGCGCGCTGGCCCGGCAGCCACACCGGCACGCCCAGCTGGACCTCGCTCTCGCGCAGGCCACGCCGTTCGGTCCAGCGGTCGTCACGGTGCAGCAGGCCGAGCGTGGGCGGCCCGGCGATCGGTGCGTCGGCCTGGACCCGGCTGGCCGCCGCCTCCAGGCGCCGCCCCTCGGTGGCCTGGAAGGCGACGGAGCGCTCCCAGGCGGCATCGAACAGCGCGCGCAGATCGGCGGGTGCGGACTGGCCATGGGCCGCGGGCATCAGCAACGCCGACGCCACCACGGAGATGAAGAACTTGTGCATGGAATCCCCAACGCAGATTGCGACAACAACGGCAATGCGGCGGGGCGCGGCGCAAAGACATGGCGCCACGGCAGGCAATCAGCAGATCAGTGCCCCGCCGTCAGGCGGGCGCGTGAGGGGGGCGTAACGGGGGACTGCAGCCAGGGTCAGGGATGCGGCCGCCCAGGAACAACGGCTCGCGCTGCGTTTGCAGCGTCAGTGGCGGCACCATGCCGGCCGGCAATGGCGCCTGGAAGTGGGTGCCGTAGTCGAAGTCGAGCTGGTGCGACGCGGAGGCGGTGGAATCGTCGAAGGCGATCTCTCCGTCCTCATCATGGTGATGCGGAATGTGCTCGGCGTGCGCGGCCATGTGGTCCGGCGGAAAGCCGGCGGCGTGCGCGAGCTGCCGCTGCGCCGCGGCCAATGCCTGCAGCGGCAGGATCAGCATCAGGAGCAAGGCAATCATGCGCGACATAGGGCGGGATTCTACCCGACCTGCCGGCACCGGCGCGAGACCGCGGCGCCGAATGCCGTAAGCGTCGCCCGGGCCGAAACCTAGAACAGATAGCGGGCGCCGGCATTGAACAGCCAACCCTGGATGCCGCCCCGCCCCATCGCATGCTGGTACGAGATCCGGCCATAGAGCGACAGCCGCCCCGTCGGCATTCCGTTGAGCCCCAGCGACAACTGGAAGGCGTCGCCCAGCTTGCCGGATTCGAACTGCACTTCGCCGACGTGCACGTTGGTCCCGCCGGTGAACGCATGGAACAGGTCGAAGCCCAGGTATGGCGTCAGCCGGCCCCCGGCGATCGCAACCGGCCGTGTCAGGCGCACGCCGGCACGGCCCACCAGTTGGTTCTGCGAGCCGATGTTGACCTCCAGTTCGTCGACGTCGATGTTGTTGCGGAAGCTCACGTGCTGCCCGATCAGCTGCAGCTGCGGCTCCAGGTTCAGGCCGTATGGCATGGCCAACGGGTAGCCGGCTTCGATCGACGCGGCAAACAGGCCGCCGTCCATTGAACTGGCCCGGCCGCGCGCCTGCGTCGAGACATCGCCGTCGAACCATCCGCCTGACAGGATGCCGTCGACGTACCAGCCCTGGTTGCTCTGATAGGTGCCGTAGCCGCTGATGCGGTAGATGGTCGCGCGCGTGCTGCTGGGCCCGTCGGCAGCATGCGGCGTAAAGTGGAGCCAGCCGATCGAACCGGCCAGACCGAAGCGCCAGAGCCCGGTCTCGTCTTCCTGGCGGAACAGGTTGCCGCCAAGGTGGATGGCCGCGTAATCGCCGCTGGCATCGTAGCCGTACCGTTCGAACGACTGGTTGCTGGTGTAGCGGAAATTGCCGCCATAGGCGCGGAAGAACATCTCGCCCGGGCCCTGGTCGCGCGCCAGCGCACGGTCGTCGCGCACTTCTCCCAGGCGGCGGTGCAGGCTGTCGAGGTCGAGCATGCCCGCGTGCAGGAATGCGGCCGGCGCGGTGACATAGGACGCCACCTGCGGCGCCACCCCGGGCCGGGCATCGGGCGGGATCGGCTGGTCCGGGTCCGGCACCACCGGGCCGTCAGGCTCGACATAGGCGCTTTGCAGACGGTAGTCCCAGTACGACGACGCATTGCCGACCAGCGACGCATTGGGATCGGCGGCACTGATCGACGACCCCGGGCCATAGGCGTACAACCGGTAGGCATAGGGCGAATTGGCCGCCGTGACATAGCCGCCCTTCAGCGTGAAAGCATCCGGAGTGGAGGTGCCGGCCACCTGGACCACCGAGATGCCTTCGGTGGCATTAACCACGCCCGTGGGCGAGGTGATCGCGCCCGGGCTGGTGGCAACGGGCTTGATCTGGATGGCGGTCGTGCCGCTGGCCGTGCCATGGACCAGCAGACGATCGGTGAACTGCTGCGCCAGGCTGCCGCCCTGATCAAGGAAGGTGTTCAGGGCCACCACGCCGCCGCTGCCGCCATAGTCGCCCCGGGCGGTAACGGTGTGGTATGCATTGCCGGGGATCGGGCTTGCCCGCAGCGAGCGCCGCCGGCCCAGCGGCAGGCCTGGCGCCGCCTGCACGTCGATCACGCTGCTGTCATTGCCGAGATGCGTCAGCACCGAACTGGCCGTCACGTTCCAGCGGCTGCCCTGCGACAGGTTCAGGGTCGACTGGCTGTCGCTGCCGGTCACCGCGGCGCCGGTCAGCGTCGACGCGCTGGCATTCAGCGTCGCCACGCCCGGAACATTGACCGGCGAACCGCCGGACGAATCCTGACGGCCCAGCACCTGCAACGCCGCCACGCCTTGAATGGTGGTGTTGGTCGCCGCGATGGTGGCGGAGCCGCCCGCGACGCTGATTGCCGCGCCGGCGTCCGACACGACCGAGCTGTTCGCCAGGGTCACGGTTTCGGTGGTATTCAACGCCTGCCCCAGCGACGGCACCGGCGGTGCCGGCAAAACCGGCGCCGGCGAGCCATCATCGTTGGGCGGCGCCACCGGACCCGGTGCCGGCGCTGCGTTGGCGACGGCGCTGGCGGACGCCGCGTCCGCGACACCGACCAAATAGATGCCCGCCGCATCGGCGCCGGCGGCATGCAACGCTGTGCCCGTGGCGCTGAAGCGGCCGCCCGAACTGATCCGGACCGCATGCGCCCCGGCGCCGCCCGTGTTGACGGTGACGCCCGCGCCCTGCGCGTCCGGGTTCAGCTCGACAGTGGCATCGTTGATATAGATGCCGTGGGCATTGGCCGCGGCACCGGTATCGACCCGGCCGCCCGCCAGGCGCAATGCAGTGCCTTGCCAGGCATAGATGCCGATGCCGCCGCCGCTGGTCCCGATATCGAAATGGCTGCCGGTGTAGACGCTGGTCCCGCCTTCGAACACGGCACCATGCGCGCCGGCGCCTGCCGTGCGCACCACCATGCCGTCGATTTGCGCCGCCGGCGCCCCGATCAGCCGCAAGCCATAAGCACTCTGGCCCTGGGTAGCCAGCGTGAGGTTGCGCGCCTGCAGGGTCGAGCCGCTGTACGCGTAGATGGCATGGTCTTCCGCGGATGCGGTACTGATCGAGACATCGGTCAGGTCCAGCGCCGATGCCACCGCCTGCACGCCGCGTGTGGCGCCGCTTCCGGCCGTGATTGCCGTGCCGCTAGCGCGCAGCGTTGCGCCCTCGCTCAGATAGACCCCATAGGTGCCGCCGTACACCGTGCCGCGGGTCAATTCCACGGTTGTGCCCACGGCATACAGGCCCACCGCGGCGGCGCTCGATATCGCCGTATCGGTGGTGCGCAGGCTCCCCCCGGCGCTGACATAGGCGCCGTGGCCGTTGGCGAGGGCGCCGCTGAGCCCGCCTCCCGTCATCGTCAGCGACGATCCGGCGCCGTTGATCCAGGTCCCCATACCGGCGTCGCCCTGCGCGGCGAACTGGCTCTGATTCGCCACCACGGTGGCGCCCCCGGCAACGTACAGGCCACGGGCACTGGGGCCCGTGGCCGTCACCGTGGCGCCCTGCGCGTTCAGGGTGCCGCTGCTGACAAAGATGCCGTGGGCGCTGGTCCCGCCGGTCGTCACCGTGGCACCGTCGAGCGTGGTGGCCGTATTGCCATACAGGTAGAGGCCGTAGGCGTTATTGCCCTGGGTGCGGAGGGTTCCCCCCGTGACGGACAGGGTCGAGCCGATGGCTTGGACCCCATACGCGCTGGTGCCTTGCGTGGTCACATTGGTGCCGGCCAACACACCCGACGCGCCGCTCAGGACGACACCGCGAGCCCCGCTCAGGCTGGTGTTCACATTGCCGCCGCTGGTTTCGATCCTGGCGCCGCTGAACGCATAGATGCCGTAGACGTCCGCCGCCTGCACTGTCACATCGGTGTTGGCGAGTTTCACCGATGCATTGTTCCAGGCAAGCACGCCATGCCCGGCGCCGGTGGTCAGCAGCGTGGAGTTCCTCACGTCCGCCAACGCAAACCCGCCATAGGCGCGGATCGCGTTGGCATCCGGGCCGTCGGCCGACATGACCATGCCCGCACCGGTAAAGACCGAGGAGTTGGCATCGCCGGGGACATAAACCCCGTGCGCCGACTGGCCGTGGCCGCGGGCATAGGTCAGGCGGCCCGGAGCGCTGCTGCCCACTACGGTCAGCGTGCCGTTGGCCACATAGAGTGCCGTGTTGGGCGCGCCCGACCGATAGTCGGATTCGATGACGATGTCACCCGGCAATGGCCCGAGATCAGGATTGATGGTCGCCGATCCCTGCGAGGCCACGGACACGCCGGCCCCGCCGAACTGCGGGGGATATGGCGGCTTCGGGTAGATCGTAGTGCTGCCCTGGATGACACCGTCCGTGCCGAAGAACTGGAACGCGGAGCCATAGGAGCCAGGCCCGTAGGTGCCCGACGGCGTGGCATTCGATTGCGCCTGCACGCCGCCGGCGTACACGAGCCCTGCGACCACGCCTGCGAGCGGCGTCAGCCGCAACTGCGTGCCGGCGTCACGCTTGCGGGCAATGCCAGGGCGATTCTGCTCCTGCGACATAGTGCTTATCCTCGACGGACGCTACAGTGTCCCGAAACGGATAGCGCCGGTGGAGGGGGGCCCGCCAGACCGGCGAATCAACGCTGGGATCGGTGCCGGAAATCGGCCGGCGGCGCGGAGCCGAGGCTCCGCATTTGCCACTTGTAGCTTGCACCAGCAGAACGCCAAAAATCAATTTACTGTTTCTTGCCTGCCAATTTAGTTATTTTTTTTGGATGCCGGACCATGCTGGCCCGTCCGGGCAGGAAGGCGGAACACCGCCCGCAGCATGGCCGCCAGGCGGGCGTTCCGCTCAGAACGAGCGCGGCAGGCCCAGCACGTGTTCGGCGACGAAGGAATAGATCAGGTTGGTCGAGATCGGCGCCACCTGGTACAGGCGCGTCTCGCGGAACTTGCGCTCGACATCGTATTCGCAGGCAAAGCCGAAGCCGCCGTGGAACTGCAGGCAGGCATTGCCGGCCTCCCAGCTGGCCTTGGCGGCCAGGTACTTGGCCATGTTGGCCTGCGCGCCCATGGACTCGTGCTTGTCGAACAGCTCGCAGGCCTTCCAGCGCATCAGGTTGGCCGCCTCGAGTTCGATGAACGACTCGGCGATGGGGAACTGCACGCCCTGGTTCTGGCCGATGGGGCGGCCGAACACTTCGCGTTCCTTCACGTACTTCGTGACCCGGTCCATAAACCAGTAGCCGTCGCCGATGCACTCGGCGGCGATCAGCGTGCGCTCGGCATTGAGGCCATCGAGGATGTACTTGAAGCCCTTGCCCTCTTCGCCGATCAGGTTCTCCTCGGGGATCTCCAGGTCCTCGAAGAACAGCTCGTTGGTCTCGTGGTTGACCATGTTGGGGATGGGCCGCACCGTCAGGCCCTTCTTCTGCGCCTCGTGCAGGTCGACCATGAAGATCGACATGCCCTCGCTCTTCTTCCTGACCTCGGCCAGCGGCGTGGTGCGCGCCAGCAGGATCATGAAGTCGCTGTGCTGCACGCGGCTGATCCATACCTTCTGGCCGTTGACGACGTAGCGGCCGTCTTTCTTCACCGCCGAGGTCTTGATCTTGGTGGTGTCGGTGCCGGTGGTGGGCTCGGTCACCCCCATCGACTGCAGGCGCCATTCGCCCGAGGCGATCTTCGGCAGGTACTTTTCCTTCTGCGCCGTGGAGCCGTGCCGCAGCAGCGTGCCCATGTTGTACATCTGGCCATGGCAGGCGCCGGAATTGCCGCCGCAACGATTGATCTCCTCCATGATGACCGACGCTTCGGTCAGTCCCAGGCCGGAGCCGCCGTATTCCTGCGGAATCAGCGCCGCCAGCCAGCCCGCCGCGGTCAGCGCGTTGACGAAGGCCTCGGGATAGGCGCGCTGTTCATCGACCTTGCGGAAGTACTCGTCGGGAAACTCGGCGCACAGCGCACGGATGGCATCGCGGATTTCGTGGAAATTGTTCGAGAGGGTCTGTTCGATCATGGCGCTGCCTTGCGGTCGGTCCTGTCTGTGGTGATCGGTCTGTAATGATCGTTCTATGGCAGGCGTGGCCGGTGGCCGACGCCGCGTGATAGCCGCCATGGTCGCGGCGTTCGGCCGGCGGGACAATCAGCCTTTCCGAAAGCGCGCCTTCCACGCGGCTTAAGTCGGCGCAGCCGGCGCCTCTTTCAGCCTGTCGTCCGTTTCGCAATCGCCAAAGCCGGCCATTGGCATTGTCGAATAGCGCAAACGCGGCTTTGGCGACATGCTCTGGGCTGCCCAACGCTTTCCCGTGGACATGCACGACCTGGCCTCCCGACTGCAATCCCTGATCCGCCCAGGCGACCACCTCTGGTGGGGACAAGCCACCGCCGAGCCGCTGACGCTGACGCGCGCGCTGGTGGCACACCGCCATGCCATCGCGCGCGGCGGGCGCTTCAGCGTCTTCGTCGGCATCGGCCAGTCGGACACGCTGCAGCCGGAACAGGCCGACGTGATCGATTTTTTCGGCTATGCCGCCAGCGGGCCGCACCGCCGGCTGGCCGGCGCGGGCGTACTGGACATCGTGCCGAGCCATTATTCGCACCTGCCTGGGCTGATCCGGCACGGCACGCTGCGCGCCGACGTGGTGCTGGTGCAGGTGTCGCCGGCCGATGAACAGGGCCGCCACAGCCTGGGCCTGGTGCATGAGTACCTGCCCGCCGCGCTCGACCGGGCCCGCGTGATCATTGCCGAAGTGAACCCCGAGGTGCCGTGGACCCACGGCAGCCGCTATCTCGGCGCCGACCAGATCGACCTGCGGGTCGAGGCGCTGTACCCGCCGATCAGCCTGGAGCGCGGCGCTCCCGGTGCGGCCGAACAGGCCATTGCCCGCCATATCGCCGGCTGGGTCGAAGACGGCGCGACCCTGCAGATGGGCATCGGCAACCTGCCCGAGGCCGTGGTGGCGGCGCTGCATGACCGCCGCGACCTGGGGCTGCACAGCGGCGCGGTCGGCGACGGCATTGCCGCGCTGGCAGAGGCCGGTGTGCTGACCAACGCACGCAAGAGCATCGATACGGGCATCGGCATCGGCGGCATCCTGATGGGCAGCGAGCGGCTGCGGCGCTGGGCGCATCGCAATCCGCGGCTGCAGCTGCGCGAAACCGCCTATACCCACCATCCCGAAGTGCTCGCAAGCGTGGACAAGCTGACAGCGATCAATTCGGCGATCGAGGTCGACCTGACCGGCCAGGTCAATGCCGAAGTGGCAGCGGGCGTCTATGTCGGCGCGGTCGGCGGCGCGGTGGATTTCCTGCGCGGCGCCGCGCGCAGCCGCGGCGGCCTGCCGATCGTGGCGCTGCCCGCCACCGCCAAAGGGGCGAGCCGCATCGTCGGGCAATTGTCCGGCCCGGTCAGCACGCCGCGCGCCGATGCCGGCCTGATCGTGACCGAGCATGGCGTGGCCGACCTGCGCGGCCAGACCCTGTCGCAGCGCGTGCGCCGCATGCTGGACATCGCTGCCCCCGAACACCGCGCCGGCCTGGAGCGCCAGGCCCATGCGCTGCTGCGCCAGTGCGGCGCGGCCTTCGTCGCCCTTTCCGGGACGGCGCCCACCGACTAACTTGATGGTTCACCCGATACCAGATTCCAAGGAGACTTCCATGCGCAGAGCTGCAATCGTCACCCCCCTTCGCACCCCCGTCGGCACCTTCGGCGGCAGCCTGCGTCCGGTTCCGGTCGAGGAACTGGCCGCGACCGCCGTGCGCGCGGTGGTGGAACGCAGCGGCATCGACCCGGCGCGCATCGACGACGTCGTCTTCGCCCAGTCCTACGCCAACAGCGAAGTGCCGTGCGTGGGCCGCTGGGCCGCGCTGCAGGCCGGCCTGCCGGTGGAAGTGCCGGGCATGCAGCTCGATCGCCGCTGCGGCGGCGGCCTGCAGGCCATCGTCACGGCATCGATGATGGTGCAGAGCGGCGCGGCCGACGTGGTGATCGCCGGCGGCGTCGAGAGCATGAGCAATATCGAGTACTACACCACCGATATGCGCTGGGGCGCGCGCTCCGGCAACGTGCGCTTCTTCGACCGTCTCGACCGCGGCCGTGAACGCTCGCAGCCGGTGGAGCGCTTCGGCAAGATCTCCGGCATGATCGAGACCGCCGAGAACCTGGCGCGCGACTACGGCATCAGCCGCGAGGACGCCGATGCCTTTGCCGTGCGCAGCCATCAGCGCGCCGCGGCCGCCTGGGAAGCCGGGCGCTTCGACGCCGAGATCGTCCCGGTGCAGGTGCCGCAGCGCAAGGGCGAGCCGGTGGCATTTACGCGCGACGAAGGCTTCCGCCCGCAGACCACGCTGGACATCCTGGCCAAGCTGCGCGTGCTGATGCCGAACGGCACCGTCACCGCGGGCAATGCGAGCCAGCAGAACGATGCCTCGGCCGCGTGCCTGATCGTGGCCGAGGACAAGCTCGCCGAACTCGGCCTGACCCCGATGGCCTCGCTGGTGGGCTGGGCCGCTGCCGGCTGCGAGCCCTCGCACATGGGCATCGGCCCGGTGCCGGCGGTGAAGAAGCTGCTGGCGCGCCTGAACCTGACGCTGGACCAGATGGACCTGGTCGAGCTGAACGAGGCCTTCGCCTGCCAGGTGCTGGCCGTGCTCAAGGGCTGGGACTGGCAGGATCAGGACGCAATCGAGCAGAAGCTCAACGTCAACGGCTCGGGGATCTCGCTGGGCCATCCGATCGGCGCCACCGGCGTGCGCATCCTGGCCACGCTGCTGCACGAACTGCAGCGCCGCGGCGGCCGCTACGGCCTGGAAACCATGTGCATCGGCGGCGGCCAGGGCATTGCCGCGGTGTTCGAACGCTATTGATGCCGCAGCGGCGGCGTGCGGCCCGCTGCTTGCCGCACGCGCGCCGCACGCTTTGCCCCGCACAACGACGCCTGAACCATGCCACCGGACCGAGTCCCCCTCACCCGCATCAGCGACATCCCGCGCCACTGGGCCGCGCACACGCCCGGCCATGTCGCCGTGTTCGAAGACGGCCGGACCACCTCTTATGCGCAGCTGTGGGCCGGCATCGAGGACGCGCAGCGCTACCTGCAGTCGCAGGGCGTGGGCACCGGCGACCGCGTGCTGGTGGTGGCCGAGAACTGCCTGGCGGTGATCACGCTGGTGTTTGCCCTGGCAGAGCTGGGCGCATGGCCGGTGGTCGTCAACGCGCGCCTGTCCGAGCGCGAGATCGAGGTGATCCGCGCCCACTGCCACCCGCGCCTGATGCTGTTCACCCACGCGGCGTCGCCGGATGCGCTGCGCCACGGCGTGCGCTGCCGGGCCCGGGAAATTGCCCCGGCCGGCCTGGGGCCGCTGATGGCCAGCGCCGTCGACGAGACCGCCGCGCGCGAGCCCGAAGCGCTGGCGCGCGACGTGGCCGCGCTGATCTACACCTCCGGCACCACCGCACAGCCCAAGGGGGTGATGGTCACCCACCAGGGCCTGCTCCACTTTGCCGAGGTCACCGTGGCCTCGCGCCGCATGCAGCCGGACGACTGCGCCTACGCGGTGATGCCGATGTCGCACGTGTTCGGGCTGGGCACCCTGCTGATCTCGACCTTGCACGCCGGCGCCAGCCTGTACCTGTGCGCGCGCTTCAACGCGGCGGACCTGGCCACGGCGATCCGCGCTGGCGCGATCACGCTGCTGCAGGGCGTGCCGACCATGTTCAGCCGCATCCTGGCCCACGTGCGGGCCACCGGTGCGCCATTGCAGCCGTCGCCGCGCCTGCGCTATCTCTACACCGGCGGCGGCCCGCTCGACGCCACGCTCAAGCGCGATGTCGAAGCCGCCTTCGGCCAGCCGCTGCACCATGGCTACGGCATGACCGAGTACGCGGGATCGATGTTCGTGACGCGCATGGAGCGGCCGCGCGCCGATTGCGCCGCGGGCGAGATCGTCGCGGGCGCCGACCTGCAGGTGGTCGGGCCGGACGGCAAGCCGGTGCCGCCGGGACAGCCCGGCGAGCTCTGGATCCGCGGGCCGGGCGTGATGCGCGGCTACTACCGCGCGCCGGACCTGAGCGCCGAAGCGCTGCGCCCCGGCGGCTGGCTCAACACCGGCGATATCGGGCGGCTCGACGCCGACGGCGCCTTGTTTATCGTCGGCCGCACCAAGGACCTGATCATCCGTTCGGGTTTCACCGTCTACCCGATCGAGGTCGAATCGGTGCTCAACACGCATCCGTCGGTACGCGTGTCGGCCGTGATCGGCCAGCCCGCCGCGGATGGCAACGAGGAGGTGATCGCATTCGTCGAAATCCGCGAAGGCGAACGCTTCGACGCGCCGGCGTTGCATGACTACCTGGTCGGGCGCCTGTCGCCCTACAAGCGACCCGAGCGCATCGTGCGCGTGGCGGCGATGCCGACCACGGCCAGCGGCAAGCTGCTCAAGCACCAGTTGCGGCAGACGCTCGCGGGCCAGGCGTAGGACGCAGCCGAGCGGCGGTGCTGCTTCAGTCCTGGCGCCCTTGCCCGTCTTCCACCAGCAGGTCCACCAGCTTGCGCGCGAACAGCGGCAAGGCGTCGAGATCGGCCACGCAGATCTGCAGCTGGCGCTCTGCCCACTCGTCGTCGAGCTGCACGATGCGCAGCGACATGGCCCTGGCATGGCGGCGCGCGGTGGTCTCGGGCAACACCCCGACGCCTACGTTGGCCTCGATCATGCGACAGGCGGTCTCGAAATTGCTGACCTGCACGCGCCAGCGCAGACTGCGCTGCAGGTCCGCCGCGGCCCGCTTCAGGAAATTGTGGATGGCGCTGTCTTCGGGCAGGCCGATGAAGTCGTAGTCGAGCGTATCGATGAAATCCACGCGGCCGCGCTCGGCCAGCGGATGGCTCAGCGCGGTCGCCAGCACCAGCCGGTCGCGCCGGTATGGCATGACCTCCAGCCCTTCGGTGCGCACGTTGCCGGCGATGATGCCGATGTCGACGATGCCTTCCTGGACCGCGCGCACGATGTCCGGGCTGAGCCGTTCGTGCATGTCGATGGTCACGTCCGGATGGCTGACCAGGTAGCTGCGCAGCACCGCCGGCAGGAACTCGCTCATGGCGGTGGTGTTGGCGAAGACGCGCACATGGCCTTTGACGCCCGCCGCGTATTCCTGCAGGTCGCCGCTGAGCTGCTCCAGCTGGCGCAGCACGCGGCGCGCATGGGCCAGCAGGGTCTCGCCCGCCCCGGTCACCTTCACGCCCTGGCTGCTGCGGCTCAGCAGCTTGACCCCGACGTGCTCCTCCAGATTCTTGATGCGCGTGCTGGCGGCGGCCAGCGACAGGTGCGAGCGCTGCGCACCGCCGGTCAGGCTCTGTGCCTCCGCGATATGCGTGAACAGTTTCAGGTCGACCAGATCAAAGCGCATGACATCATTCCCGGGCACAACGGCGGCCTAGCTCGCCGGATTATCTCGCAAACCGCGCCGCACGCGTCATGCCACCGAGCGCTGCCGCGGCATCGCGTGCGCGCCGGCCAGCCGCCGCGCGGCCTCCAGCGAGACGCCGAAGCGGTCATAGAATGCGCTATCGACATCACTGTTGGCCGGCCACCCGACACGCCGCCTGGCCTCGCCCAGCGCCGCCTCGCCCGCCATCACATCGAACAGCAGCCGCATCAGCCGTTGCGTGCGGCACAGGTCGGTCAGCGCGGTCCCCTGCGCGAACAACGCGCGGCGCAGCTGCGCCGCGGACATGCCGAGCCGCTCCGCGATAAAGGCCGCGTTCCAGGCGTACTGCGGCTGCAGGAACACGCGCTTGGCAATGCGGTGGTGCAGGCATTCCGACGGTTGTGCCGGGGCCAGCCCCCGCATTTCGAGCGTGCATGCCGCCGGCTGCGCGCTGCTGCCATCCAGGCGCAGCGCAAATGCTTCGAACGGATCGATGATGGCCTGCTGGCGGGCCAGCAGCACCCGCTCGTAGCCGCGCCGCCTGACCACCACCCTGCCGCGCTCGGCGCCGACCGACAGCGGAAACGCCAGCCACAGCTGCTGCAGGCTGGCGTGCATGGAAGACTGCAGATGGACATGCATGGCGGATCGCGATTGGCGGACAGGATCAGACTGCATGATCGCCGCAATCCGGCGCGCGCGCCTCTGCCATTCCCGAACACTCCGTTCGCCGCCGCCGCATGCCGGTGCCGGTTCAGGCCGCCGGAAACGCCTTGACCAGGTGCCGCAGCAGGCCGTCCGCGACCGGCGACAAGTGCCGGCCGGCACGCGTCAGGATATGGATGCGGCTGTTGTTCAGGATGGGATTGGCCAGCGGCAGCGACACCAGCTGCCGCAACTGCGGTTCCTTCAGCGGCACCGAGCGCGCCGTCAGGATATAGCCAAGTCCCATCGCCGCGTACTCCCACAGCACCTTGAAGGAGTTGGTGACCAGCATCGGCTTGAGCGTGATGTGTTCGTCGAGTTCGGCCGCCTGCACATGCTTGCGCACGCCGAACGAACCCGCCAGGAACGCGCCCTGGTGCTGCGCCAGGTCCGCCAGCGTCAGCGCGCGGCGGCGCCGCGCCAGCGGATGGTCCTTGTGCACGTGCGCGCGGATCGGCGACAGCCGCGAGTAGTGCGAGTGCAGCCGCGCATCGTCGGGCGGCTGGAACACGAAGCCGATATGGGCCAGGTCCTCGAGCAGCAGGCGCACGGTCTCGTCGGTGCCCGCCACCTGGATGCTGCAGGTGACGTCGGGATGCTTGCGCAGGAAGCCCTGCAGCACGGGTTCCAGCACAAGATCGACAAAGCCCTCGCCGAAGGACAGTTCGACATGGCCGCGCTGGGCGTTCTTCAGGTTGTTCACCTCGGCCACGAAGGTGTCCTGCAGGTCTTGCTGGCGCCGGGCAAACAGCGCCAGCAGCCGTCCCGCGTCGGTGGCCACCACGCCGCGCCCGCGCCGCTCCAGCAGCGTCAGCCCGGTGTCCTGCTCCAGCTTGGCCACGGCACGGCTGACCACCGAGGGGTCCAGTTCCAGTACTTCGGCGGCGCCGCGCACCGAGCCGGTTTCGATGATCTGCAGCAGGCACAGCGCCCGCTTGCGGTCCAGCACGTCTTCCATGGCTTGGTCCCCCTGCGGCGGCGTGCAACGGTGCCGCACCGCGCCGCGCGTTCTTTTATCGTTGCATTTTATACAACGATTTGTCGCTACCGTTGTCATGGTTTCGGCGCCCGGCTGCGGAGAGAATGCGGTGAACCACCACGTTCCCCTGCCCCCATGACCCGCACCCTGCCCGCCGACCTGCAGCGATCCATCCAGACCCTCGCGCCGGAGTTCGTCGCGATCCGGCGCAAGATCCACGCGCATCCGGAGCTGGCCTTCGAAGAGCGCCAGACCAGCAACCTGGTCGCCGAGCAGCTTGCGGCATGGGGCTACGCCGTGCATCGCGGCCTGGGCACCACCGGCGTGGTCGGCACGCTGCGCAAAGGCCACGGCAGCAAGGCACTGGGCATCCGCGCCGACATGGATGCGCTGCCGATCCAGGAACAGACCGGCCTGGACTATGCCAGCACCATCGCGGGCAAGATGCATGCATGCGGCCATGACGGCCACACCGCGATCCTGCTGTGTGCCGCGCGCTATCTGGCCGAGTCGGTCGATTTCAACGGCACGCTGAACCTCATCTTCCAGCCGGCCGAAGAAAACGAAGGCGGCGCGCTGCGCATGCTGGAGGACGGGCTGTTCGAGCGCTTCCCGTGCGACGAGGTGTACGCGCTGCACAACTCGCCGGGAATGCCGGTGGGACAGATCGGCGTCATCACCGGCCCCGCCATGGCGTCGTTCGACCGCGCCACGGTGACGCTGCGCGGACGCGGCGCGCACGGCGCCATGCCGCACCACGGCATCGACGTGATGCAGGGCGCGGCCAGCATGGTGCTGGGGCTGCAATCGATCGTCAGCCGCGAAATCGACGCGCTCAAGTCGGCGGTCATCACCGTGGGCGCGCTGCAGGCCGGCAGCACCTACAACGTGGTGCCCGACACCGCGACCATCAAGATCGGCGTGCGCACGCTCGACCCGCGCGTGCGCACGCTGGTCGAAGAGCGCATCCAGGCCTTCGTCACGGCCCAGGCGCAGAGCTTCCGCCTGCAGGCCGAGGTGGTCTACGAGCGCAAGTATCCGGTGCTGGTCAACCACGCCGCGCAGACCGAATTCGCGCGCCAGGCCGCAATCCGGCTGGTGGGCGCCGACAACGTGGTCGAACGCCCGCCGGTGATGGGCAGCGAAGACTTCGCCTACCTGCTCGAGCATCGCCCCGGCACCTATATCCGGCTGGGCAACGGCCTGGGCGAAGACGGCGGCTGCATGGTGCACAACCCGCTGTACGACTTCAACGACAAGGCCCTGCCGGTCGGCGCCGCCTTCTGGGCGCACCTGGCGCAAAGCTATCTGGCCTGAAAAAGAAACCGAGGAGACAACCCCATGGCTACCCTGAACCGCCGCCGCTTCCTGCAACACGCCGGCCTTGCCGCCGGTGCTTCCGTACTGTCGGGTCTGCCGGCGTTTGCGGCCGATGCCTTTCCCGCCAAGGCCCTGTCGCTGGTCGTGCCTTATCCCGCCGGCGGCGCCAGCGACGCGTCGGCGCGCATCTTCGGCGAATCGATCAGCAAGAGCGTGCGCCAGCAGGTGGTGGTGGAGAACTACGGCGGCGGCACCGGGCTGATCGGCGCCAACAAGGTGCTGGCCGCGCCGGCCGACGGCTACACCTTCTTCCATGGCTCGATCAACGAGGTGTTCCTGGCGCCATTGCTGAACCCCGCGGCGCGCTACAAGCCGCAGGACTTTCTGCTGGCCGCGCCGATCAGCGACGCCAATATCGTGCTGATGGTGCGCAACGGCATCGCCGTGGACAGCCTGGACAAGTTCATCGAGTTCGCACGGCAGGGCAAGGGCAAGTCGCTGACCTACGCCACCGTCGGCATCGACTCGATCTATCACCTGATGGGCGATGCGCTGGCCGCGCGCCTGGGCGTGCCGTTCCTGCACGTGCCCTACAAGGGCGGCGCCCCGGCGCTGCAGGGACTGGCCGGCGGCGAGGTCGACTTTGCCATCCTGCCCTACCAGTCCAGCTTCGACAGCATGCAGCAGCAGGGCCGGCTGAAGATTCTGACCAGCTTCTCGCGGGCCTTGCCGCCCGCGCTCAAGTCGGTCCCGCTGATTTCGCAGAGCAAGCTGGTGCCGGATTTCGAATACACCATCGGCGGCGGCTATTTCGTCAGGCAAGGCACGCCGGCAGAGCGCGTGGCGGTGCTGCGCAAGGCCATCGGCGAAGCGCTGGCCAAGCCGGAGATCCGCGCGAAGCTTGAAGCGGAGGGCCGCACCGTGCTGCAGCCGATCGACAGCCAGGAACAGGCCAACCGGATGTTCGAGCAGTACCTGGCGCGCGTCAACAAGCTGATCCAGGGCGTCGGTCGCAAGACCAACGCGGCCTGAGGCGCAGCGACGCGCGGCGGCAAGGCATCAAGGCGTGCCGCCCGAGGCATCGATCCGGTAGACCCGCCCGCTGGTCGCGGACGTGCCCGGATCGGCCAGCACATAGAGCGCCTGCGCGCCATCCACGCCGAACGAGAACACGCTGCCCGGCACCGTGACGTTCCAGTCGACCGGCTCGGTGGCGGCGCCATCGCGGTACACGAAGCTCTGCAGCTTGCCGGTGCACAGATCGGAGTAGAAGTAGCGCCCCTGCAGCGCCGGGCTGGCGCTGCCGCGATACACGTAGCCGCCGACGATGGCACAGCCGCCTGCCTCGTGGCCGTACTCGAACACGGGCATGGTCAGCCCGCTCTTGTCGCAGGTAGCGGCGCCCACGCACGCGGTGCCTTCGGTCAGGTTCCAGCCGTAGTTCAGGCCCGCGCTGGTCGACGGTGCCACGTCGACTTCCTCGCGCTGCTCCTGGCCGACATCGGCGATATACAACGACGCGGCGTCGAACGAGAACCGCCACGGGTTGCGCAGCCCGAGCGCCCAGATCTCGCCGCGGCTGCCGGACTGGCCGAGCAACGGGTTGCCGGCCGGCACACCATAGCCCGTCGCGCCGCTGACATCGATGCGCAGCATCTTGCCGAGCAGCGTGGCGGCGTTCTGGGCATTGCCTGCCGGATCGCCGCCACCGCCGCCGTCGCCCGTGCCGATGTAGAGCATGCGGTCGGGGCCGAACGCGAGCTGGCCGCCGTTATGGTTGGAGAAGGTCGGATGCGGGATCGACAGCAGCACCGTGCCCGAGGCATCGGCGACGTCCGGATTCGCGGCCGAGACGTTGTAGCGGGCGATGGTGATGGCGCCGCCGGTGTCGGTGTAATAGACGTAGAAGCGGCCGTTGGCCGCATAGTCCGGATCGAACGCCATCGACAGCAGTCCGCGCTCGCCGTCGGTGGTGGTCAGCGCCTCAATATCGAGAAACGGCGTGGCCAGCAGCGCTCCGTCGCGCACGACGCGGATACGGCCGGCGCGCTCCACCACGAACAGGCGCGCATCGCCGGCGGGGGCGGTCAGGAAGATCGGCGCGGAGTAATCGCCGGGCATCTGCGTCAACGACAATTGCATCGATTCCGGCGCACCGTAGGCCACGCTGGCTGCAGCGCCCGTGCCCGCGGCTACCGCGACCACCTGCGTCGGCGGCTGCGGGCGGCGCAGCGCGCTGCCAGTCAGCACGCCGGCGGCGGCGACGGTATAGCTGCCGGGCGGCAGGTTGGACAACGTGGTTGACTGGACCACGGCCTGGCGGAACTGGCCCGGCCCCGATACCGTGACGGCAGCCGGGGTTCCGGACGGCAGGCCCGAGATCGCCAGCGTCAGCGAACCGTTGCCGCCACCACCGCCACCCCCACCGCCACCCCCGCCACCACCGCCGCCTGCGCCGACGCTTTCGCCTCCGCCACCACCGCCTCCGCAGGCTGCAAGTCCCAGGCAACAGGCGATGGCGAATCGGCGAAGCGCGTGTCGGAATGCGTCGGGCATGGCGGGCTCCTGTGACGGCCGGGGCACCGCCTGCCGGCAGCAGGGGCGCCTTGCCCTTGTAAAATACGTCATGCGCGCAGCATCGGCCAAACACTGCAGATCCGCTCGAAAGCGCGCATTCCGGACAACCTGAGCGATGCCAGCCAAGCCGCCCCCGCCTGACAAACCCCGGCGTCACCAACCCGCCGCGCTTGAATCCTTGCTGACCGAGGTACGCGCCTGCCGCGCCTGCGCGCAGCACCTGCCGCTGGGCCCGCGTCCGGTGGTGCGCGTCGGCGCCGGCGCGCGCATCCTGATCGTCGGCCAGGCGCCGGGAACGCGCGTGCACGAGACCGGCATTCCATGGAACGACGCCAGCG
Source organism: Cupriavidus alkaliphilus (assembly GCF_900094595.1). Lineage (GTDB taxonomy): Bacteria > Pseudomonadota > Gammaproteobacteria > Burkholderiales > Burkholderiaceae > Cupriavidus > Cupriavidus alkaliphilus. The sequence continues at coordinate 96,114 of NZ_FMAD01000004.1, forward strand.
GCGAGCGGCTGCGGCAGTGGCTCGGCGTCGACGACGCCACCTTCTGCGATGCCTCGCAATTCGCCATCATCCCGATGGGCTTGTGCTATCCGGGCCGCGGCAAGGGTGGCGACAACCCGCCGCGCCCCGAATGCGCTCCCTTGTGGATGGACCGCTTGCTGGCGCAACTGCCCTCGATCGCGCTGACACTGCTGGTCGGCCAGTACGCGCAACGCCATTTCCTGGGGGCGCGGCGCAAGTCCACGCTGACCGAAACCGTCAGGGCATGGCAGGACTACGCGCCCGGCTTCATACCGCTGCCGCACCCATCGCCGCGCAACCAGCCGTGGTTCAAGCAGCATCCCTGGTTCGAGAGCGAGGTGTTGCCGATGTTAAGCGAGCGGGTTGCGCGGATCCTGCCGCATGGAAAGGCATCCGGCTGAACGCGCAGCGCCATAGCCCGGCTCACTGCCCGCACAGCACCGCCGCCATCTCCTGCGCCGCACCCTGCAGCGTCGGCACCGCCTGCAGCAGCGCTTCCAGCGAGGCCCGCGCCGTCGGCGCGTGACAGGCGATCGCGGCCACCACCCGGCCCGATCCGGCGCCGTCCGGTTCGCGCACCGGCACCGCCACCGCGCACATGCCGCGCACGAATTCCTCGTGATCGACACCGATGCCGCGCGCACCCAGCCGGTCCAGCTCGGCATTGAGTGCGGGCAGGTCGGACAGCGTGCGCGGCGTGTGCGCGGCGAGGTCCACGCGCCGCAGTGTCTGCTGGCGTTCCAGCCGGTTCATCGCTGACAGGAACAGCTTGCCGCTGGCAGTGCAATGCAGCGGCACATGGATGCCGGGCGACAGCTGCAGCCGCAGCGGCTCGTGGGTTTCCACGCGCTCCACGTACAGCACGCGGTCGCCGTCGAGCGCGGTCAGGTTGCAGGTTTCGCCCAGCCGCGCCACCAGCCGGGCCAGGATGCCGCGGCATTCGCGCAGCAGCGGCGGGCTGCGCAGCGTCTGCAGCGACAACGCCGCCGCGGCCGGCCCGGGCACATAACCGCGCTCGGCCGGCATCCGCACCACGAAGCCGCTGCGCTCCATCGCCGCCAGCAGGCGCATCAGCGTCGCCTTGGGCACATGCAGGCGCTGCGACAGCTGGGACAGCGTCTGCGGCTGCTGCGCCCGCGCCAGGCTGGACAGCACCGCCAGCACGCGCAGGCTGCGGGCATCCTCTTCCGGCACCCCGTCTTCTGCTGCAGTGCGATTCTGAAACGGCATTGTCATGTTCTGTTTCACAACCGGCGTCTCCTCGCGATTGGGCTTCCCATTCCGGGCCCGAAAAATAAAATCCGGAACAGAACGTTTCAAATTATAAATCCAAGCCGACGGGCCATGTGCTCGCCGGCCAGAAACAGGAGACAGCGACGATGTCGCAAACCGTTGACTACATCGTGGTAGGCGCCGGCTCGGCCGGATGCGTGCTGGCCAACCGGCTCAGCGAGGACGGCCGCCATTCGGTCTGCCTGCTCGAGGCGGGACCGCCCGACCGCTACCCGTGGATCCATATCCCGATCGGCTACGGCAAGACCATGTTCCACAAGCAGGTGAACTGGGGCTTCTATACCGATCCCGATCCCAACATGCTGAACCGCCGCATCTACTGGCCGCGCGGGCGCACGCTGGGCGGCAGCAGCGCCATCAACGGCCTGATCTACGTACGCGGCCAGCGCGAGGACTATGACCACTGGGCCGCGCTGGGCAATCCGGGCTGGGGCTGGGACGACTGCCTGCCCTACTTCCGCAAGCTCGAGAACAACGACCTCGGCGCCGGGCCGACGCGCGGTACCGAAGGCCCGCTCAATGCCACCTCGATCGACCGGCGCCATGCGCTGGTCGATGCCTTCATCGCCGCCGGCCAGGCGCTGGGCCTGCCGCGCCAGACCGACTTCAACGGCGGCGACCAGGAGGGCGTGGGCTACTACCAGCTGACCACCCGCAACGGCTGGCGCTGCTCCACCGCGGTGGCCTACCTGCGCCCTGCGCGGGGGCGCGCCAACCTGCGCGTGGAGACCGACGCGCATACCACCGGGATCCTGTTCGAAGGCAAGCGCGCCGTGGGCGTGCGCTACACCCAGCATGGCCAGCCCTATATCCTGCGGGCACGGCGCGAAGTGATCCTGTGCGCCGGCGCGCTGCAGTCGCCGCAGCTGCTGCAGTTGTCAGGCGTCGGGCCGGCGCCGCTGCTGCAGGAGTTGGGCGTACCGGTGGTGCATGCGCTGCCCGGCGTCGGCGAAAACCTGCAGGACCACCTGCAGGTCCGGCTGATCTACGAGGTAACCAAACCCATCACCACCAACGACCAGCTGCGCACGCTGGCCGGCAAGGCGCGCATGGGCCTGGAATGGCTGCTGCTGCGCAAGGGCCCGCTGGCGATCGGCATCAACCAGGGCGCGATGTTCTGCCGCGCCCTGCCGCACGAAAGCGCCACGCCGGACACGCAGTTCCATTTCTCGACGCTGTCGGCCGACATGGCCGGCGGTACAGTGCATCCGTTCTCGGGCTGCACCTATTCCGTGTGCCAGTTGCGCCCGGCGTCGCGCGGCACCGTGCGCATCCGCTCGACCGACCCGTTCGAGCCGCCGTCGATGCAGCCCAACTACCTGTCGGCCGAACTCGACCGGCGCTGCACCGTCGCGGCGGTGCGCTACGCCCGGCGCGTGGCGCAGACCGAGCCGATGCGCGGCCTGATGAAGCGCGAGTTCCGGCCGGGCGACGAGGTGCGCAGCGACGACGAGATCCTGCACTTCTGCCGCGAGTACGGCGCCACCATCTTCCATCCGTCGGGTACGGCAAAAATGGGCCTGGCCGCCGATCCGCTGGCGGTGGTCGATGCGCGCCTGCGCGTGCATGGCGTTGGCGGGCTGCGCGTGGTGGACTGCTCGGTGATGCCCACGCTGGTATCGGGCAACACCAACGTGCCGGTGGTGATGATGGCCGAGCGCGCGGCAGACCTGATCCGTGAAGACGCGCGGCGCGAGATCCACCACGCCGACGTTGCGGCCCCGATGGCCGCGGCAGCCTGAAGCCGAAGCAACCTGAAGCGGCAAACCGGCGGGGCCAGGCATCGATAACCACCCGGCCTGGCCTCGCAGCGCATCGGCGTCCATAACCATCCTTCCAGAGGACGCCGCCCACCACCAGAGGAGACAAGCATGACTAGCCCCAACGAACAGGCGATCCGCAAGGTCGCGCTGGCGTCCGTGATCGGCGCCACCATCGAGTGGTATGACTTCTTCCTGTACGGCGTGGTCGCCGGCCTGGTCTTCAACAAGCTGTACTTCCCCGGCGATGACCCGCTGGTGGCCACCATGCTGGCCTACACCACCTTCGCCGTGGGCTTTGTCACGCGCCCGCTCGGCGGCGTGATCTTCGGCCACTTCGGCGACAAGGTCGGGCGCAAGAGCATGCTGGTGATGACGCTGATGATCATGGGCGTCTCCACCTTCCTGATCGGCCTGGTGCCCACCTATGACAGCATCGGCATCCTGGCGCCGGTGCTGTTGCTGCTGCTGCGCGTGCTGCAGGGCATCGGCCTGGGCGGCGAATGGGGCGGCGCGGTGCTGATGGCGTACGAGTACGCGCCGCCGCACCGGAAGGGCTTCTACGCGTCGCTGCCGCAGATCGGGCTGGCGATCGGGCTGTGCCTGGCCTCCGGCGTGGTGGCGCTGCTGTCGCTGACCCTGTCGGATGCGCAGTTCCTGGCCTGGGGCTGGCGCGTGGCGTTCCTGATCTCGGCGGCGATGGTGTTCGTCGGCATGTATATCCGGCTCAACGTGAAGGAAACGCCGGAATTCGCCGAGGTCAAGCAGCGCAATGCCGAAACGCAGATTCCCTTTGTCGACATGATGCGGCGCTACCCCGGCAATATCGTCAAGGGCATGGGCGCGCGCTATATCGACGGCGTCTTCTTCAACATCTTCGGCGTGTTCTCGATCACCTACCTGACGCAGACCGTCAATATCAGCCGCACGCAGGCGCTGGTCGGGGTGATGGCGGCTGCGATCGCGATGTGCTTCTTCATCCCGTTGTTCGGCCACCTGTCCGACCGCATCGGCCGCACGCGGGTGTATTTCTGGGGTGCGCTGATCACCGCGCTGTCGGCCTTCCCCGCGTTCTGGCTGATGCTGAACAGCGGCGGCAACACCATGCTGCTGTGGCTGGCGATCGTGGTGCCGTTCGGCATTCTCTACGCCGCGGTCTACGGGCCGGAGGCGGCGCTGTTCTGCGAGCTGTTCGATGCCAAGGTGCGCTACACCGGGATCTCGTTCGTCTACCAGTTCTCGGGCATCTTCGCTTCCGGCATCACGCCCATCATCGCCACGGCGCTGCTCAAGTCGGGCGGCGGACAACCGTGGCAGATCTGCGCCTACGTCGCGTTCGCGGGGGTGGTGTCGGCGCTGTCGGTGGCGCTGATCGGGCGAGGCGCGGGCGCCCGGGCGCCGCGCGAAAGCGGCGTGCCGCTGCGCGGCCCGGCGCGCTGAGCGCAAGGGCGGCGGCCGCCGTTGCGGCAGGCCGGCAATGTCTTAGAATGGCACCACGCTAATGACAGGGACATTGCATGCAACCTTCGGACGGCACCGGCGGCACCGGCACTCCTGCCGCCCCGCTTCTGCCCAAGGTGGTGCGCCAGCGGCTGCACGACACCGTGGTCGACCACCTGCGCAACTTCATCGTCGAAGGGGTGCTGGCGCCCGGCATGAAGCTGAACGAGCGCGAACTGTGCGAAACGCTGGGGATCTCGCGCACGCCGCTGCGCGAGGCGCTCAAGGTGCTCGCCGCCGAGGGGCTGATCGAGATCTCGCCCAACCGCGGCGCCAGCGTCTCGCGCATGAGCGAGGCCGAGGCGTGGGAGGCGTTCGAGCTCATGAGCGGCCTGGAGGCCTTTGCCGGCGAGCTGGCTTGCGAGCGCATCACCGGGCCGGAACTGGCCGAGATCAAGGCGCTGCATTACGCCATGCTGGCCTGCCATGCGCGCAATGACCTGCCCGGCTACTACAGCCGCAACCAGGAAATCCACGACCGCATCGCCGCGGCGGCGCGCAACCAGACCCTGCTGCAGACCTACCTGACGCTGAACCGGCGGCTCAAGGCGATGCGCTTCCGCTCCAACCACCAGACCGACAAGTGGGACCGCGCGGTGCACGACCACGAAGAAATGATCCGGGCGCTGGAAGCCCGCGACGGCAAGCGGCTGGCGTCGATCCTGCGCCAGCACCTGCTGGAGAAGCGCGCCGCGGTGATGCAGATCCACCCGGATCCGGCCAGCGCGCCTGCCGTGCCCAACGCCTGAGCGCGGCGTCTGGTCAGCGCCGCGTCGCCAGGATGCGGTAACCGCGGCTGCAATGCTCCTGCGCCGCGGCGCGGGCTTCATCCGGATCGTCGAACAAGCCGGCCTGGGCAATTCCCGGCACCAGCACGGCCTCGCCGGATTCCGCGCCGAGGAAGCGCCCGTCGCGAGACTGGACGATATACAGCACGTCCGCCCCAACCTCTCCCACCGGCTGGCGCCAGCCGGCAGCCTGGCCCAGGCGCCGCTGTCCGGGCACGCTGCCGGCGGCGGTGTCCTGCTGCCCGTCGTCCGTGCCGCCCGCGCGGCGCGCCACATGCAGGTTGTTGCGCACCTCATTGACGCCCAGCACGTCTTCGGCCAGCTCTTCAATGCGGTACTTGATGCCGCGGTCGGCCACGGTGCCGGTCAGCGTGACGATGCCCGAGCCGACGTCGACGGTGACGTCCGAGACGTCGTCGTCGGCGTGCGCCAGCCGTTCGCACAGGTCGTCGCGGATGCGCGTGTCGGTGCGGTGGTAGTTCTTGGGCAGGCGGCGCGATGCGGTCCGCGCCGGGATGCCGGGACGGTACTGGTCTTCCGGACCCTCGCCGTCTTCCGTGCCATAGCGGGCCTGCCCGTAGCCAAAGCCCGCGCCGCCCGGATTGCCGCTGCGCCAGTGGTGTGCCTGGCGGCTGTCGCCGGGCTCGCCATAGCCGCGGTTGCGCCACGTTTCCCTGATTTCCGACGGTGGATAGTCTTTCATGGATTGCCTCCGATCTGGACGCGTGTCGTGCGCCGTGTCTGCTATCGGTAGCATCATCCATGCCTCGCGCCGTGCCTGGCGGCACTCGGCTACAACACGCGGCACGACGCCGGCCAGACCGCCGCCGTGCCGCGCGAGCGCGGGCAGAATCGAAGTTTTTACACGGTTGTGCCGGACCCGGGCCGGTCGAGGTAGCCGCCGACGATGCGCACCAGCAGCGGCAGCTTGCCGGTGAAGAAGTGATCCGCGCCCGGCACCACCACTACCGGCAACGCCTGCGGCCGGGCCCAGTCGAACAGCGCGGCCAGTTGCGCGCGCTCGTCGTGCTCGCCATGGACCACCAGGCAATCGGCCGGCACGGCCGGGGTGTCATAGCTGCGATGGCCTTTCACCACGCCGTAGGGGGTGCCTGCCAGCACCAGGTGGCGGATCGGCACGGACTGAGCCACCAGTGCCGCGGCCACATGGGTCATGACGAAGGCACCGAAGGAGAACCCTGCCAGCGCCAGCGGCAGGCCGGGATGCGACGCGCGCAGGTGCGCGATCACCGCCAGCATGTCCTGCGCCTCGCCCCGGCCCTGGTCATGGGCGCCGCCCGAGCCCTCCACGCCACGGAAATTCGGCCGCACGGCCAGGTAGCCGCGCGCCACCAGCGCCTTGGCCAGCTGGTGCGGCACCTTGTGCGTGGCCGAGCCGCCCAGCAACGGATGCGGGTGGCCCACCACGGCAATGCCGAGCGGATCGCCTTTTGGTCGGTCGACCAGCATTTCAATCGGCCCGGCGTCGCCGTCGAGCCTGGTCTTTTCGGTGCCTGACGCAACCGCCATGCGTTCTCCAGAAGATGTTGAGTGACGATGTTTAGTAACCAAGGCAATGCGGGCCGCGCATGGCCCGAAGCCCGTGATGTTACTGCGATGACGGCGAGCATGCCGACGGCGGCCGCGCCGGCGCCACGGGCATGGATGCGTATCAATTTGTCACAGTGTGCCCGATCCGCCGCTGCATCCGCCGGTGTGGCGGAAGCGCTTTCCTATAATTTCGCGAATCGCGGCAGGGCCGGTTGCACCGGTCCCGTCACCCGCGGCCAGCTGCCGGTGCCCTCGCGTGGGCGCATCGGGCCTGGCCGGACAATACGCCGAGAGGATCGCCAGCGAGCGGCAATCCCCTCGCCTGTTCATTGCCGGTGTCCCGGCCGTTCCCGCATCCGGTCGCCGCGCCGCATCCTGGCTGATGCCGGCGCGACAGGCGATCCCGCATGTCGATGCCGGAGCGCCGCAAGCCGTCACCGTCCGACGAGATTCCGCCATGAGCAACGTTTCACGGCTCGCACTGGGCCTTGCGCTCGCAGCGCTATGCCACCTGATGCCAGCCACCCTGCCGGCCGCGATCGCGGCGCCGGCATCCGAGGCCGCCTCCGCCACCGAGGCACAGCAGCCCCCCGCCCTCACGCACGCCGAAGCCACCGCCGAACTCAAGCGCCTGCAGACTGAGCAGGACCGCATCAAGCAGCAGGCCTCCGACCCCGACGGCACCACCAAGCTGGACGAGCTCGACCACGACCTGCACAAGCTCGATGCCGACGTCGACAGCCTGAGTGCCGCGCTGGCGCCGCAGCGCAACCAGCTGCAGGCGCAGCTCGACGTGCTGGGCCCGCCGCCGTCGGATGGCATCACCAAGGAGGCCCCGGCGGTGGTGCGGCAGCGCGCCGAACTGAACGCGCGGCGCCTGCAGCTCGATGCGCAGCTCAAGCAGGCGGCCGAGAGCAAAGAGAACATCGCCAACCTGAACGGCCAGATCGCACGGCTGCAGCGCAGCCAGATGAAAGACCAGCTGGCGCTGCGCTCCGACAGCATCCTGAACCCGCAGTTCTGGAAGCCGATGGTCAGCCCCGCCGCCGAGGACCGCGCGCGCATGGCGGCGTTCCTGGACCAGGTGGTGCCGATGGTGCAGCTGGCCTGGCAGCCGTCGCAGCGCGCCGCCACCATCGCCCTGCTGCTGCTCGCGCTGGGCGTGTGGCTGCTGGGCAAGCGCCTGGCCGAACGCGCGCTGGCCTGGTTCTGCCTGAACAAGCTGCCCCCGACCCGGCTGCGGCGCAGTGCGCTGGCGCTGGCCACCACCATCGCGACGGTGGCGACCACGGGGCTGGCGGTGCAGATCGTCTACAACGCCTTCACCCGCAACTATGAACTGCCGCCGGACCTGATGACGCTGTACGGCGGGCTGGTCAAGCTGACCCTGACCAGCGCCCTGATCGCGGGCCTCGGGCGCGCGCTGCTGTGCACGCGCCACCCGTCCTGGCGGCTGCCCGCGCTGGCCGATCCCGTGGCGCGGGCGATGAAGCCGTTCCCCGCGGTGCTGGCCGGGCTGTTGCTGCTGGCCGGCACGCTGGAACAGCTCAACCGCATTGCCGATACCAGCGTGCAGGTCACGCTGCTGGGGCGCGGCCTGGTCTCGCTGGTAGTGGTGCTGACCATCGGCGCGGCGCTGCTGCGCGCCAACCGCGTGCGCAACGAGCTGGCCGCCGCCGGCGAGCAGCCCGAGGCGCGCGCCACGCTGGCGGGCCTGATCCACGCCGGCGTCACGCTGATCGTGATCGTGTCGATGGTGGCGCTGCTGGCGGGCTATATCAGTTTTGCGCGCTTCCTGACCTATGAGCTGGTCTGGTTCGACATCGTGCTGTGCAGCCTGTACCTGCTGACCCAGGTCACGCGCGACCTGTTCGAAAGCCTGTTCTCGACCCAGCACACCAGCGGCCAGGTGATCAAGCAGCTGTTCGGCGTCGACGATGCGCGCCTGGAGCAGGCCGCCACCATCCTGTCCGGCATCGGCGCCAGCCTGTTGCTGCTGCTGGCCGTGGTGGCGCTGCTGACCGGCGGCTTCGGCACCACCCCCGCCGACCTGGTCGACAGCCTGGTCACCGTGCTGGGCGGCGAAAAGCTGCGCAGCCTGAACATCATGCCCGAGCGCATCCTCAATGCGCTGGTCGCGCTGGGGGTGGGCATCTGGCTGCTGCGCACGGTGCGGCGCTGGCTGGATGCGGAGCTGCTGCCCAAGCTGTGCATGGAGCCCGGGCTGCGCGCGTCGCTGATCACGCTGTTCAGCAATGTCGGCTACGTGCTGCTGGTGCTGCTGACGCTGTCGCTGCTGGGCGTGCGCTGGGACAACCTGGCGTGGATCGTCAGTGCGCTGTCGGTCGGCATCGGCTTCGGCCTGCAGGAGATCGTGAAGAACTTCGTGTCGGGGCTGATCCTGCTGACCGAGCGTCCGGTCAAGGTGGGCGACATGGTCAGCATCGCCGGCGTCGAGGGCGACATCCGCCGCATCAACGTGCGCGCCACCGAGATCCAGCTGGGCGACCGCTCCACGGTGATCGTGCCCAACTCGCAGCTGATCTCGCAGAACCTGCGCAACGTCACCATGAGCAACAGCACCCAGGGGGTCGCCTCGCTGCAGCTCACCTTCCCGCTGAACACCGACCCCGAGCAGCTGCGCGACCTGCTGCTCGACGTCTACCGCGAGAACGAAAGCATCCTCGATGTGCCCGCCCCCTCGGTGATGTTCAGCCAGCTGGCGCCCAACGGCATCACGCTGTCGGTGACCGGCTATGTCGGCAGCCCGCGCATCGCCGCGAATACTCGCAGCGACCTGCTGTTCGAGATCCTCAAGCGACTGCGCGCCGCGGGCATCTCGCTGTCGGTGCCGCAGTCGCTGCGGCTGGAGAACATGCCGCCGCTCGGGCCGGAACCGGAGCGCGCGCTGGCGACCGGCTGATGGCCGGCGGCAGTGCCGCCCTGCCAATCATCGCCGCTACAACGCGGGCTCCCCCGCGGCGGCGGCGTCCACCGCCAGCGCCACCAGCCAGCGGCGAATCACCTGCTCTTCCTGCGCCGTCAGGCCCGCCGCGAGGCCGGCCTCCTTGGCCATGACCCGTTCGCGGCACTGGCGCCGGCCTGAAGCGACGCCGCCGGCGCACGGCGCGGCTGTACTGGCTATTCTCTTGGAAAGATTGTTTGTTTTGTTATATTCTCCGAACGAGAATATCCAACTGACCTCTTTTCCGCCTGCCGCGCCCGAACGCCGATGGAACTGGCTGAACTCGAAATCTTCCGCGCCGTAGCCACCGAGCAAAGCATTACCCGCGCCGCGCGCCTGCTGGACCGGGTGCAGTCCAACGTCACCACGCGCGTCAAGCAGCTGGAAGAAGCGCTCGGCGTGGCGCTGTTCCAGCGCGACAGCAAGCGCATGCTGCTGACGCCCGAGGGTCACCGGCTGCTCGCCTATGCCAACCAGATGCTGGCGCTGGCCGAAGAAGCGCGGCAGTCGGTGCAGGGCGCCGCGCCGTCGGGCCGGCTGCGCATCGGCACCATGGAAAGCGCCGCCGCCAACCGCCTGCCGATGCCGCTGGCGCGCTTCCACGCGGCCTGGCCCGGCGTGGAAATCGAGATCCGCACCGGCACCACGCGCGCGCTGGTCGATGCCGTGCTCGACCACCGGCTGGACTGCGCCGTGGTCGCGCACCCGGGCGAAGGGCCGGCGCGCGCGGCCGACATGGATGAACTCGCTCCCGGCCTGGAAGGCACCTACCTGTTCACCGAACACCTGCAACTGGTGCTGCCCGGCAGCCATCCCAAGGCGCGCGGGCCGCAGGACGTGGCGTTGCGCCGCCTCGCCGCCTTCCCGAAGGGCTGCACCTACCGCCAGTGCGCCGAAGCCTGGCTGGCGCAGGGCAGCGACGACATGCGCCAGCGCCTGGCCATCACCGAGATGCCGTCGTACCACGCCATGCTGGCCTGCGTCAGCGCCGGCACCGCGATGGCGATCCTGCCCCGCTCGCTGCTGGCGCTGCACCGCGACGCGGTCGACGTGCAGACCGTGCCGGTGCGCGCGGTGCACACCTATATCGTCAAGCGTGCCGGCTATGCCACGCACGCCTTCGACGCCTTCGTGCGCGAACTGCGCGACGGCTGACCCTGCCGTTCCTCCTCGCCGCACCATCGCCATCGAATCTTGCCAAGGAGCGCCAAATTGACCCAGACCACCCCAATCGCTGACCGGCTGCCGCTGTTGCGCAGGCTTGGCATCCGCACCCCGATCATCCAGGCACCCATGGCCGGTGTCAGCACACCCGCGCTGGCCGCGGCCGTCACCAATGCCGGCGGACTGGGTTCGCTCGGCGTTGGCGCCATGGATGCCGAAGCCGCGCGCAAGGCCATCCGCGAGACCCGCGCACTGACCAGCGGCCCGTTCAACGTCAACGTGTTCTGCCATGCGCCGGCCGTCGCCGATGCCGCGCGCGAGCAGGCGTGGCTGGCCTACCTTGCGCCACGCTTTGCCGAATTCGGCGCCACCCCGCCGGCGGCGCTGCGCGAGATCTACCGCAGCTACGTCACTGACGATGCCATGCACGCGATGCTGCTGGAAGAACGCCCGGCAGTGGTCAGCTTCCATTTCGGACTGCCCGATGCGGGCCGGATCCGCGCGCTGCGCGACGCCGGCATCGTGCTGCTGGCCAGCGCCACCTCGCTCGATGAGGCGCGCGCGATCGAGGCGGCGGGCATCGACGCGATCGTCGCGCAGGGCATCGAGGCCGGCGGCCATCGCGGCGTGTTCGACCCGTCCGCCGTCGACGAGGGACTGGGCACCTTCGCGCTGGTGCGCATGCTGGCGACCCAGACCCGCCTGCCGGTGATCGCCGCGGGCGGCATCATGGACGGCGCCGGCATCGCCGCGGCGCTGGCGCTCGGCGCGCATGCGGCGCAGCTCGGCACCGCGTTTATTGCCTGCCCCGAGACCGTGGCCGACGGCCCCTACCGCGAGGCGCTGCTGCAGGCGCGCAAGCGTCCGACCGTGCTGACGCGGGCCATTTCCGGCCGCCATGCCCGCGGCCTGGCCAACCGCTTCACCGAGCTGGGTGCGGCAGCCGGCGCGCCCGCCACGCCTGACTATCCGACCGCCTACGACGCCGGCAAGGCCTTGCACGCCGCCGCCAAGGCGCGCGGCAGCGCCGACTTTGCCGCGCAGTGGGCCGGCCAGGCGGTGCCGCTGGCCCGGGCACTGCCGGCGGCGGAGCTGGTCGCCGCGCTGGCGAGTGAACTCGCCGCCAGCGCGCGCGGGCTGGGGGAGCTGGCCGAAACACTCGGATAAGCGGTTTCGGACACGGTCGTCTTAGCGCGTCTTACACCAGGTTAAAAAAGGCGGGTCTTAAAAGCCGCGGTTACAAAGCTAACAAGTCGACCCGGGGCCGGAAACACCTTGATCGCCGCTTTGCGTCCATCATTCAGGAACACAAGCTGTGCATGACAAGGAGTCCGAAATGCGCCCCTCCACCCGCATCGTCGCCGCGGCGGTCCTGGCCGCGACCCTGGTAGCCGCCGGTTCCGCCTCCGCGCGCGGCCGGCACCACCACCATGGCGGCTCCAACGCCGGCGCCGTGCTGGCGGTCGGCGCGCTGGCCGGCCTGGCGCTGGGCGCCATGCTGGCCTCGGGACCGGTGGTGGCGGCACCGGTGGCGCCGCCGCCCGTCACCTACGCCCCCGCGCCGGTCTCGTACGCGGCGCCGGCGGTGCCGCCGGGCTATTGCTACAGCGACTACGACCGCGCCTACGTGCCGTGCGGACCGCAGCCTTCCGGCTACTACCGCGAGGCGCCGTACTACGGCTACTGAGACCTGCCGCGATGCCGGTCGACCGCGACTATTTCGCCGGCCTGTACGGCCGCAACGAGGATCCCTGGGGCATCGGCACGCGCTGGTACGAAGCGCGCAAGCGCGCCCTGCTGCTGGCCACGCTGCCGCGCGAGCGCTTCGCCCGCGCCTTCGAGCCCGGCTGCGGCGGCGGCCACCTGAGCGTGGCGCTGGCGCCGCGCTGCGATGCGCTGGTGGCAATGGAACTGGCCGAGAGCGCAGCCGAGCAGGCGCGGCAACGACTGGCCCCGTTCCCGCACGCACGTGTGCTGACCGGCGAGTTGCCGCAGCAGTGGCCGGAGGGCAGCTTCGACCTGATGGTGTTCTCCGAACTGGGCTACTACTTTCCCAAGCCTGACTGGCACGAGGTCGCGGCCATGGCCGCGCGCGCGCTGGCCGATGACGGCGTCATCGTCGCCTGCCATTTCCGGCATCCGTTCGCCGAGCAGCAGATTACCGCCCAGGCGGTGCATGACGCGATCGGCGCGCAGCGCGGGCTGTACCGGCATATCCGGCACGAGGAGCCGGATTTCGTGCTGGAACTGTGGACGCGGCAGCTGGAGATGCGGCTGGCGTAGGCGGTCGCGTCGACGGGAAAAGAAAAAACGCCCCATGCAAGTAGCGACTTGCATGGGGCGTTGTCTTTGGCGCCGTTCCCAGGCACACCGGTCCTTGATCGACCGCCGGGGTACTCCCTCTCCCGCTTGCGGGAGAGAGGAGCAAACCCGCGGGAAGGTGAAGGCAATCGCTGCCTTACACCGGCACATCCCGCGTCGGATCCGGCTTGCGGTCATCAAACCAGCGGTACAGGGTCGGCACCATCACCAGCGTCAGCAGCGTCGACGTGATCAGCCCCCCGATCACCACCACCGCCAGCGGCCGCTGGACTTCAGAGCCGGGGCCGGTCGAGAACAGGAACGGCACCAGGCCCAGCATGGCGATGGTCGCGGTCATCATCACCGGGCGGAAACGCTGGGTCGCGCCCTGCACCACCGCCTCGTCGAGCGACAGGCCCGAATCGCGCAGCGTGCGGATATACGACACCAGCACCACCCCGTTCAGCACCGCCATGCCCCACAGCGCGATAAAGCCCACCGACGCCGGCACCGACAGGTACTCGCCGGTGACGAACAGCCCGATGATGCCGCCGATCGATGCGAACGGCAGCACCGTGATGATCAGCGTGGCGAAGCGCAGCGAGTTGAACAGCAGGAACAGCAGGAAGAAGATCGCGGCGATGGTGACCGGCACGATGATCTTCAGGTGGCCCATGGCGCGTTCCATGTTCTGGAACTGGCCGCCCCACTCGAGGTAGTAGCCTTCGGGCAGCTTGACCTTGGCGTCGGCGGCCTGCTGCAGCTCGGCGACGAAGCCGCCGAGGTCGCGGTCCTTCACGTTGATCATCACCACCACGCGGCGCTTGGCCATTTCGCGGCTGATCTGCGCGGGACCGTCGTTGACCTCGATGCGCGCCACGCTCTGCAGCGGCACCTGCATGCCGTCGGGCGTGTTCACCAGCAGCTGGCGGATGGCCTGCACGTTGTTGCGGAAGTCTTCCGGCAGGCGCACGGCGGCGGCAAAGCGGCGCTCGCCCTCGAAGATGTCGGTGGCGCGCTTGCCGCCGATGGCGATCTCGATCACGTCGTGGATATCCGACACGTTGAGGCCGTAGCGCGCAATCGCCTGGCGGTCGATCTCGATCGACAGGTACTGCTGGCCCGACACGCGCTCGATGCGGATATCCTGCGAGCCCTGGATGCCGCCGGCGACGCGGGCGATCTCGCCCGCCAGCTCGCGCAGCTTGTCCAGGTCGTCGCCGAACACCTTCACCGCCACGTCGGAGCGCACGCCACTCACCATTTCGTCAACGCGGTCCGAGATCGGCTGCGCCATCACGATCTGCACGCCCGGAATGGCCTTGAGCTTTTCGCGGATGGCATTGGCGATATCGTCCTGGGTCCAGCCGTCGGGCCACTCGTCGCGGTCCTTCAGGCTGGCGATCGGGGTCGATTCGTTCTGGCCCTGCGGGTCCGCCGGGCTTTCGCCGCGGCCCACGCCCGACACCACCGACTTCACGCCCGGCACGCCCAGCACCAGCTTGTTGGCCTCCTTCTCCAGCTTGATCGACTCTTCCAGCGAGATGTTCGGCACGCGGTCGATCGCGGGCACGATCGAGCCTTCCTTCATCTCCGGAATGAACGAGGTACCGAGCAGCGGCACGATCAGCAGCGTGGCGACGAAGGCGCCGACCGCGCTGAGCACGGTCTTGCGGCTGTTGCCCAACGCCCAGTGCAGCAGGCGCAGGTAATGGCGCTTCATGAAGGCGATCAGGAAGGTGTCATGCTCGGCCCCGCCCTTGAGCAGGTACGACGACAGCACCGGCGACAGCGTCAGCGACAGGAACAGCGAGATCGCCAGCGCAATCGAGATGGTGAACGCCAGCGGCGCGAACATCTTGCCTTCCATGCCCGACAGCGTCATCAGCGGCAGGAACACCAGGATGATGATGCCCACGCCCACGATCACCGGCGTGGCCACTTCCTGCACTGCCTTGACCAGGATCTCGGTCTTGGTCAGTCCGGGCTCCTTGTGGCCGAGCCGCTCGAACGCGTTCTCGACCACCACCACCGAGCCGTCGACCATCAGGCCGATGGCGATCGCCAGCCCCCCCAGTGACATCAGGTTGGCCGACAGCCCCGCCTCGTTCATCACCATGAAGGTCAGCAATGGCGTCAGCACCAGCGTGGCCAGCACGATGATCGACGAACGCACGTCGCCCAGGAACAGGAACAGCACGATCACCACCAGCACCACGCCTTCGAGCAGCACCTTGGTCACGGTCCACAGGGCCGCGTCGACCAGTTCGCTGCGGTCGTAGTACGGCACGATCTGCAGCTTGCCCGGCAGCATGCCGCGCTCGTTGATCTCGGCCACGCGGGCCTTGACGCGGCTGACCACTTCCTTGGCATTGCCGCCGCGCATCATCATGACGATGCCGCCGACCGCCTCGGTCTGGCCGTTCTTGACCAGCGCGCCCTGGCGCACCTCATGGCCGATGGTGACGTTGGCCACGTCGCGCAGGTAGACCGGCGTACCGTTGACTTCCTTCAGCACGATGCTGCCGAGGTCGTCGACGCCCTTGGCCAGGCCGACGCCGCGGATCAGGTACTGCTCGGCGTAGTGCGGCAGCACGCCGCCGCCGGAGTTGGCGTTGTTGCGCGCCAGCGCCTCGTAGACCTGCTGGATCGACACACCGTAATGGCGCATGCGCTCCGGGTTGACCAGCGCCTGGTACTGGCGCACGTAGCCGCCCTGCGAGTTGATCTCGGCCACGCCGGGAATCGAGCGCAGCAGCGGACGCACCACCCAGTCCTGGGCGATGCGGCGCTCGGCCAGCTCTTCCTGGGTCAGTTCGCGGTTGCCGTCGTCGGCGCGGTCCAGCGTGTACTGGTAGACCTCGCCCAGGCCGGTCGAGACCGGCCCCAGCACGGGCGTGACGCCCTCGGGCATGCGCCCGCCCACTTCGATCAGGCGCTCCATCACCAGCTGGCGCGCGAAGTACACGTCGGTGGCATCGGTGAACACCAGCGTGATCAGCGACAGGCCCGCCTTGTTCAGCGAGCGCATCTCTTCCAGCCCGGGCAGGCCGGTCATGGCCATTTCCACCGGCACGGTGACAAAGCGCTCCACTTCCTCGGGCGAGCGGCCCGCGGCCTCGGTGGCGATCTGCACCTGCACGTTGGTCACGTCCGGGAACGCATCCACCGACAGCTTGGTGGCAGCGCGCAGGCCGAAGAAGAACAGCACCACGGCAAGGACGCACACCACCAGCCGCTGCTTGATGGCGGCTTCGACTAGGGATTTCATCATGGTCGATTACCCTTGTTCGAGGCGCTTGCGCTCGTTGTCCAGGTGGAAGGCGCCCTCGACCACGATGCGGTCGCCGGCCTTCACGCCGTTCTGGACCACGCGCATGCCGTCGCTCTCGGCGCCCAGCTTGACGCGGGTCAGGCGGTACTTGTTGCCCGGCATCTCGACATAGACCAGCTCGTCATTGCCGTCGCGCACCACCGCCGCCGCCGGCACCACCAGCTGGTCGACCGGCTTGCCGGCAATCAGCATGCTGGCCAGCATGGCGGGCTTGAGCCGGCCATCGCGGTTTTCCAGCTCGGTGCGGACCAGCACCGTGCGCGATTGCGGGCTGACCGTGCGGCCCACGTAGATCAGCTTGCCGGTAATGGTCTGGCGTCCGGCGCCGTTGGCCAGCGATGGCACCTCGATCTCCACGCTCTGGCCTTCGGCCACCTGCGCGGCCTGCTGCTCGGGCACCTCGGCCACCACCCATACGCGCGACAGGTCGGCCACGGTGTAGAGCGCGTCGGCGGGCTGCACCACCTGGCCCTGCGCCACGTTACGCTCGACCACGGTGCCGCTGATGCTGGAATACACCGGCGAGTGCGAATTGATGCTGCCGCTCTTGGCCAGCTGCGCGATCGAGGTTGCCGACATGCCCAGCACGCGCAGCTGATCGCGGTAGGCGCGCATCTCGGCCGAGGCAATCGCCAGTTCGCTCTCGCGGCGCTGCAGCTCGCCGCGGCCGATCACGTCGGCGGCAAACAGCTGGCGCGCGCGCTCGGCGTTGCGGCCCTGCAGCTCGGTCTGCGCCTCGCTCTTCAGGAACGCCATCTGCGCCGCGCCCAGCTCGCTGCTGTGCAGCCGCGCCAGCACCTGGCCGGCCTTCACTTCCTGGCCCAGCGTGGCATAGAGGTCAGTCACGCGGCCGGTCACGCTGGCGCCGATGCGCGACACGCGCTGCTCGTCGAAATCGATGCGGCCGGCCACGCGCAGCATCTCGCTGAACGGGGAGCTGGCCACCGGGGCCACCTTCAGGCCCTTCTGCAGGTTGCCCTCGGGCTGGATCACGCCGGGCGGGAGCTTGGGCGCCTCGGCGACGGGCTCAGGTTTGTCGGAACAGGCCGCCAGGCTGAACGTCAGGACGGCGGCGGCCGTCAGCGAAAGCAGGAAATTGGGACGCATGGTTATTTCTGTTCGATGTTGGACGTCGGCTGCAGGCCGGGGGCAGCGGTGGCGCCAGGGGCGGTCGACATAAGCTTTTCGATCTGGATCGCGGCCAGCTGCAGGTCATACTGCGCGGCGATCAGCTCATTGCGCGCGCCACGCAGCACGCGCTGGGCATCGAGGTAGTCCAGGATGCCGCGCTCGCCGAAGCGGTAGGCGGCCTCGGCCACGCCCAGCGCCGACTCGGCCTCGCGCACGATGCCCGACTCCAGCGCCGTCACCTGGGCCTGGTTGATCTCGTACTGGCGGTAGGCTGCTTCCAGTTCCTGGGTCAGCTCGAACTCGCGCATCTCCAGCGCGCTGCGCGCCTGCGTGGCCTGCGCGGTGGCTTCGCCCACCGGGCCGCTGCGGCGGTCCCACAGCGGGATGGTCAGGATCAGGCCGATCTGCGAGACGTTGTTGTCAGGCTGGCGGTCGGTGCTGGCGCGCAGCGCCACTTCCGGCCAGCGCAGCGACTTCTGGTAATCGACACCCAGCTGCGCGCGCTCCAGCTCCATGCGGCGCTGGACCAGTTCGGCGTTGCCGGCGGTCATGGTGTCGCGCAGCGCCGGCAGCGGCGGCACGTCCGGCGACTGGCCCAGCGTGCCCGCCAGCGAAAACTGCCCCGGCATGGCGCCGCCGACCTGCTGGCGCAGCGCGGCCTTGGCCTGGTTGACGCGCAGCTCGGCGGTCTGCTGGCTCTTTTGCGAGGCCAGCAATTCGGTCTCGGCCTTGATCAGCTCGTAGCGCGGGGCCTCGCCCACTTCCACGCGCAGGCGCGCGCGCGAGTGGATCTGCCGCATCATCGCCAGGTCTTCCTCGGCGGCGTGCAGCTCGCTCTCGCGGCGCAGCACGTCGTAATAGGCGGTCTTCACGCGCGCGGCCAGGTCGGCGCGGAAGCCCTGCCGCACCGCCTGCGACGATTCCAGCCCGCGGGTCGCCATGGCTTCGCGCAGGCTGCGCTGGTGCGGGTAGTCGAACTTCTGCACCACCGCGTAGCTGGGCGCATTGCCGCTGGCCACGCCCGGCTGCTTGCCGGACATGCGTCCATACATCACTTCGACCTGCGGATTGGGATAGGCGCGGGCGCTGCTGATGGCGGCGCTGGCCGCGTCGACATTGGCTTCGGCGGCGGCCACGCCCTTGTTGGTGGACTGGGCCAGGTCGAGCAGCTGGGGCAGCGAGTAAGCGGGTCCGGCGGCAGCGGCGCCGGCCGGGGCGGTCTTCGGTACGGCGGCGGCCGCCAGGATGGCGGCGCCCGGCAGCGGCGCGGCAGCCGGCTTGGACAGCGGTGCGCGGGCCGCGGGCGCGGCACCGGCCAGGTCTGTCGCCTTCGCGGAGGTCGCGCCTTGGGCGCCGGCCTGGGCCGGGGCCGCGGCAAGCGCCATCAGCGAAAGCGACGCGATCAGGGTCAGCTTGGTTGTTGTCATGAGTCGGGAAAGCAAGCGATACGTCTGCCTCTCGCCACGCTGCCGCCCGCCCCGGGTGACGCCGTCACGGGGACGCAATCACGGCAGGGCGCACAACGGCGGCGGCATGCCCGCGCGGTCAGGCGGCAGGCAGGCTGGCGATATCAGGCAAAGGGGCGCGGCCCGCGGCTGGGCGGCTGCATGCGGCAGCGCGCACGGTGCGGGCGCAGGAAAGCGGTCAGGCCAGGGCTATGGGCGGCCGGAAAAAGGCGGAAGGCGGCGGCTCGGCGCGGCCTGGCGGGTGCTGGGCCACGTCGCCGCTAGGCAGCAGGAACTTCACTGGCGGCAACGCAAAGAGCGCGCTGGATTCTTCGATCTCGTCGAGCAGGTCGAGCGGATCGAGCAGGTCGGCCGACCAGATATTGCAGTACCCGGGGGGCGGGTCATCGCAGATATCGTCGTCGTGCAGGCCGTCGTCGCCGGGCACCACGATGCGGCCCAGATCGTCGACAGGCTGGGCCGCCGCCATGTCGATCAGGTCCACCCCCGCCTGCTGCGGCCCCGGCAACGCCGCGCGCGCGTCCGCCGCTGCTCCAAAGGAGAGCAGCGACAGGCACATGGCAGTCAGCAGCAGGAACAACAGTCGCATTGGGTCGGGGGCTTTGGCGGCATCGGCTGGGGCCAGGGGTGTTTCGCGGCCGCCAGGGATGCTGCAGGACAGCATTGTAACTGAACGATTACGATTGACAGGGAATCGTTACGTTCGTTCCCTTGCTGTAGAGAGAACCTGCGTCTTTGGCGCCTTTTGAGAAGGATCTGCTCTGCAGCGAAGCCCCTGGTTTGTACGATCTTCACCTGAAACCAAGCGGCTTAAACGCCCCGCCCAAAGCCTCCTGCATAAAATGCAGTGACAGTGCATGATCTGCAGCGTCAGTGCATAATATGCAGCAACGCTGTAGATCATGCAGCAAAAGGAGGCTTACCGTGCACAACGTACTTCTTGGTGAACTTTTCGGTGGCGAAAAGCGCCTGGCACTTTTGCGTGCCCTCTATCTCACTCCGGGCAAGCAGTACGCGCTCACCGAACTGGCCAGAATGTCGGGATCCAACACGGGAAATGTAACGCATTGGCTTAAGCGCTGGACCGAGGTCGGGCTGGCCATTCGGTCGCAGGACGGCCGAAACATTCGGTATAGCGCCTCCGATTCGCCCTTGCTGGCAGGCCTGACCGACATCGTCCGCCGCAGTGACGCCGGGCTGGAGGATGTCAGGAATGCGCTACCAGAAGAGGTGGAGATCGCCGTGATATTCGGATCGGTCGCCCGCGGCGAAGAACAGGCGACTTCTGACCTGGACGTGCTGGTGCTGGGCGAAGAACTTAGCGCCGTACGCGTCAATGCGGCGTTGAAACCGGTCGGGCGCGAGCACGGACGGGAAATCCATGCCTCAGTATTCTCGAGGTCCGAGTTTGAGCAGATGCTGGCAGAGGGAAACAGCTTCGCGCTGGGTGTGGTGGGTCAGCCAGTTATCGCCTTGAAAGGAGACTTTGCCTATGGCAGCGCGCAAGCCGGCACAACTGACATTGGATGAGCCTCAGGCCGTCCGCCTGGAGCGCATGCAGAACAAACAGATGGTGCAGGAATTGCTGCGCGCGGCCGTGCAGAAGTTCCAGGACACAACGGTGCAGGGAGTGTCGGACCCAACAAAGTTCGAAGCCGCCTACGATGCAATCCTGTTCGCAGCGCTGGCCGTCTTTGCCGCACAAGGCTACCGGATCACGGCGGCGCAAGGGCACCACCGCATCGCACTGGAAGGGCTTGTCGGGTCCATCGGTGGCAGCCAACTCCTGCTGGACGAGTTGGACGGCCTGCTGTCCATCCGCAATGAAAAGTACACGGGATTTGCCACCGTCAGGGCGCCTGACATGCGCCTGGCCCTGGAACACGCCAGGCGCATACTCGACGACACGTCGCACTGGCTGCGCGAGCACTTTCCCGGCATGCTGAAGCCTTAGCACAACACCACGCCCTACACCACCCTGAACCCATGCGTGCCGTCGCGCTCCAGCTGCGCGATCAGGCCGAATTCCCAATCCAGGTAGCCCTGCATCGCTTCGCGCGGGTTGTCGGTGCCTTCATAGGGGCGGCGATAGCGGTCGGTGCGGCCTGAGGCCAGGCGCGTCTCGCCGCTCTCCAGCGGCAGCCCCGCGGCGATCCAGGCCTGGGTGCCGCCTTCCAGCACGAACACTTCCGCATCGCTCAGGCGCCGCAGGTCGGCGGCGGCAAAGCGCGCCAGCAGGCTGGTGCCGCAGGTGAGGACATAACGCCGCGGCCGCGGGATGCGGGCCAGCGCGTCGGCCAGCTGGGCGCGAATGACAAAATACGCGCCCGGGATATGACGCTTGACGTAGTTGGCGCTGGTGGTGAAATCCAGCACGGCGGTGCTGTCGTCGCCGGCCTCCAGCCATGCGGCCAGCTGCGCCGTGCCGACGCTGGCTACGGGCGCCGGCGTCGGCACCGGCGCGGCGACCGGCCCGGTCTCGCTGCGTGCAGAGGCGGCCACCGGTTCCACCACCCAGACCTCCCAGCCCATCTGCGCCAGCCAGGATCCCGTCATGCCGGCCCGCACGTCATCGTCGTCCGCCAGCACGATGCGCGCGCCGCGCACCGGCGCGCTGTGGTCGGTTTCTTGCACCAGCTGCCCGCCCGGCGCATTGACGAAGCCCGGCAGGTGGCCGTCGGCGAATTCCTCGGGCGTGCGCACATCGAAGCGGTACACCGTGCGCCCGGGCGAGTGCAGCGTGTCCAACTGCGCCAGCGCGATGCGCCGCACGCCGGCGCGGTCGGCGATCTCGCGCGCGCCACGGCGGGCGCTGTCGCGGTTGGCGTCGCTGACCGCGGCCGGGGCGCGGCGGCTGGCGCCATGGTCCAGTTGCTGGCCGGCCAGGGTCCAGCCAATGGTGCCGTTGCGCAGCGCCGCCACCGGGTTCGGGATCCCCGCGTTCACCAGCGATTGCGTGCCGATGATGCTGCGCGTGCGGCCCGCGCAATTGACGATCACGCGCGTGCGCGGATCAGGGGCGAGCTCGCGCACGCGCAGCACCAGCTCGGCGCCCGGCACGCTGGTGGCGGTGGGGATGCTCATGGTCTGGTACTCGTCGAAGCGGCGCGCGTCGACGATCACCACATCGGCCCGGCTGTCGATCAGTGCCTGCACTTCCTCGGCCGCCAGCGACGGCGTATGGCGGGCGGCTTCGACCACTTCACCGAACGACTTGCTCGGCACGTTGACGTCGCGGAACACCTCGCCGCCGCCATCGATCCATGCGCGCAGCCCGCCTTCCAGCAGCTGCACCTGGGTATAGCCCAGGCCTTGCAGCACCGCCGCCGCGCGCGGCGCCAGGTCAGCGCCGGCATGGTCGCCATAGACCACGATGCGCGTATCGCGGCGCGGAATGCGCGCCCACGCGTCCAGTTCCAGGCGGGACAGCGGGAAATTGGCGGCCCACAGCGGATGCTGCTGCGCAAAGGGATCTTCCTCGCGCACGTCGATCAGCGCGATCTCGTCGCGGTTGCGCAGGGCGCTGCGCACGGCTTCGGCAGAAACCGTGGGAAAGGCCGGCGTGGCTGGCGCGGCCGGCGTGGCGGAAACGTTGGTCATGACTGGGCAAGTTCGCGGGAGCGGTCCCACAGGTTGGGCAGGGTCTGGTTGGAGTAGCCGGAGACAAAGGGCTTGCGGGTGCCGTCCTCGGCGTAGACCGAGCGGCGCACCGCGCCGATATTGGCGCCGTAGACGTGGATGCTGACCGAGACGCGGTCGTCGTAGACGTTGTTGACGCGATGGATATCGCCGACCGCCGGCGACACGGCTTCGACCTGGCCGGGCAGCAGGCGCACGCTCGGGCCGCTGGCAACCGGCCGGCCGGCGGTGTCGAGTGCAAACGGCTGCGCATCTTCCGCGCCGCGCAGCATGCCGATCAGGCCCCATACGGTGTGGTCGTGGATCGGCGTGCGCTGGCCCGGTCCCCAGACAAAGCTGACGATGGAAAAACGCTCGGCGGAATCGCAATGCAGCAGGTGCTGCTGGTAGTACTCGGGGTGTGGCCGGGCCCACGCTTCGGGCAGCCAGTCATCGCGCGCGACCAGCGTTGCCAGCAGGGCCCCGCCTTCGCGCAGGATGCGGGACTCGTCGGGATGCTGGTCGAGCAGCGCGGCCAGGCCGGTGATGAAATCGCGCAGCGGCGCCAGCGCGTTGGGATCGGGGGAACTGCCCATGGGAGTGCTCCGGAGTGTCTCGTTGTGGTTGCCGGCCGCCGGGGCCGGCCGCGCGGCCCTCTAGCGGGGCGCTGGCCCCGCAAACATAGCACGGCAGGCGCGGCAGCGCTTACAGGCCCAGCTGCGCGCGCCCGGCGGCGAGCAGGATCGAATCGTTCTGCGGCGTATGGATGCGGCTGCACAGCACGTCGCGATAGTGGCGCTCGAGCGGATGGTTGCGGCTCAGCCCGTGGTTGCCCGACAGCTGCAGCGCCAGCTCCGCCGCGCGGATGGCGTTGCCCGTCACGGTGAATTTCAGCAGGCCGCTGTCGGCCATTGCCGGCGGAGCGCCCGCATCGGTGCGCGCCGCGGCGTCGTCGAGCAGCACCTGGTTGACGCGCAGCAGCGCGGCGATCTCGCCGACAGCTTCCTGCACGCGCGGCAGCGTGGCCAGCGGCGCGCCCAGGCTGCCGGGCGCACGCTCGCGCACGAAGTCGTTGAGCCAGGCCGACGCCGCGCGCGCCACCGCGTCATAGAGGCTGCCCAGCAGCACCACCATCCAGGCTTGCTGGTCGGCGTTGGCATCGAGATCCGCCTGGCTGGCGCCGGCCGGCGCCCACGCCGATGGCCCACGGATATCGACAGCGTGGTCCGGAGGAATCCAGACATTGTCGAGCACGGTCTCGTGGCTGCCCGAGGCACGCAGGCCAAGGTGGTTCCAGTTCTCCACGATGCGCACGCCGGCGATACCCGACGCGGGGCCCGGCACCAGGAACACACCCACGCGCGGCTGCGGCTCGTCGGTGCGGGCCCACACCGCGAGCCAGCGCAAGGCAGGAATGCCGGTGCTGTACAGCTTGCGGCCGCTGATGCGCCAGCCGTCGGCCACGCGTGTCGCCACCGTGGCCGGCAGGCCGCCGCGTGCGGGCGAGCCCAGCTGCGGTTCGACGCGCAGCGAATTGATCAGCGCGCCCTCCTGCACCGCGCTGGCAAAGACCTGCTCGCGCAGCACCGCTGGCCAGTGCGAGTCGGCGCGGGCGAGCGCGCGGTGCTGCAGGTAGGTCATGGTCAGCACCAGCGCGGTCGCGGCGTCGCCGCCGGCCAGCGCGGCCACGATGCGGCGCGCCTGCGCCAGGCCCGCCCCGCCGCCGCCGTGCGCGCGCGGCACCACCTGCGCAATCAGGCCATGGGCGTGCAGCTGCGCAAAGTTGTCGTGCGGGAAGCTCGCCGCGGCATCGTGCGCGCCGGCATCGCCGGCAAAGCGCGCGGACAGCGCCGCCAGCACCTCGCCAAGGCGCGCATCGCTGCCGGGCAGCCGGCGCAGGGCAGACGTCAGGGACATGGAACAGAACTCCGGGAGAAAGATGAGCGCGCGGTGCGCACCGAATGCCGCCCAGCGTAGCGCCGCCGCTGTCCGGCGAGAACGATGCTTATTGAATATGGAGCGTCGTTTTTATTCGTTAGCGCAGGCGCGCCGCTGTCGTACTTTCTGCCTCAGCCCTAAACCAACCCGACACCGACTTCCAGGAGAGCGCACATGAGCGTCGATTTCATCGGCATGATCCAGAGCCAGAAGCAGTCAGAGATCCATCCCCCGTCCGGTCCGGTGATCGATCGCGACTACGTGCGCGCGTTTGCGCAGGCGCATGAACAGGCCGGCTTCGACCGCATCCTGGTGCCGCACCACTCCACCGGCCCGTCGGCAACGCTGACCATTGCCTATGCCGCCAGCGTGACCGAGCGCATCCATTTCATGCTGGCGCATCGCCCCGGCTTTACCGCGCCGACGCTGGCCGCGCGCCAGATCGCCACGCTCGACCAGTTCAGCGGCGGCCGCCTGGGCGTGCATTTCATCTCCGGCGGTTCGGACAGCGAGCAGCAGCGCGACGGCGACTTCCTCGACCATGACCAGCGCTATGCACGCACCGACGAATACCTGCACATCCTGCGCCGCATCTGGACCGAGGCCACGCCGTTCGACCACGCCGGAGAGTTCTACCGCTTTACCCAGGGCTTCTCCGAGGTCAAGCCCGCGCAGCAGCCGCATGTGCCGATCTATTTCGGTGGCGCCTCGGCCGCCGCGCTGGCCGTCGCCGGCAAGCATGCCGATGTCTACGCGCTGTGGGGCGAGTCGCTCGACCAGGTACGCGAACTGACCGCCCGGGTGCGCGCCGAAGCCGCGCGGCACGGCCGCACGGTGCGCTTCTCGGTATCGTTCCGCCCGATCCTGGCCGACACCGAAGACAAGGCCTGGGCCCGCGCCGACCGCATCCTAGAGCGCACCCGCGCGCTGCGCGTGCAGGCCGGCTACAGCCGCGGCGGCCCGCAGCAGAGCGAGGGCGCACGCCGCCTGCTGGCGGCGGCCGGGCAAGGCGACCGCGTCGACCAGCGCCTGTGGACCGCGATCGCGCGCGAGACCGGCGGGCGCTCCAACTCCACCGCGCTGGTCGGCACGCCCGAGCAGGTCGCGCAAGCGCTGCTGGCCTACTACGAGCTGGGCGTCACCACCTTCCTGATCCGCGGCTTCGATCCGCTGGAAGACGCCATCGACTACGGCCGCGAACTGATCCCGCGCGTGCGTGCCCTGGTGGTGCAGCACGACGCCGCACACGCGACGCAGCGCCAGGCCGCCTGAGCGCACCAACCCACCACACCACACCACGAAGACGGGAATCCCACATGAGCCAGAACCACAGCAACCATGCCGACCCACGCCGACGCCGCGTGCTGCGGCTTGCCGGCGCCGCGGCCGTGGCCGCGCCCGCGCTGATCCTGGGCCGGCAGGCCTGGTCCGCCCCGCGCAAGCTGACCTTTGCCTGGAACCAGAATTCCTTTTGCCTGACTCCGGTCGTGGTGGCGCAGGAGAAAGGCTTCTTCGAGAAGAACGGCCTGCAGGTCGACCTGATCAACTACAGCGGCTCGACCGACCAGCTGCTGGAATCGATCGCCACCGGCAAGGCCGATGCCGCGGTGGGCATGATCCACCGCTGGCTCAAGCCGCTCGAAGCCGGCTTCGACGTCAAGATCATCGGCAGCTCGCACGGCGGCTGCGTGCGGCTGGTGGGATCGAAGGCCGCGGGCGTCACCACGCTGCAGCAACTGAAGGGCAAGACCGTCGGCGTCAGCGACCTGGCGGCGCCGGGCAAGCACTTCTTCACCATCCTGCTGGCCAAGCACGGCATCGACCCCGACAAGGACGTCACCTGGCGCCAGTACCCGGCCGACCTGCTGGGCGTGGCGGTCGACAAGGGCGAGATCCAGGCCATCGCCGACGGCGACCCCAATCTCTACCTGCTGGAAAAGCGCACCAACGGCGCCTACGTGGAACTGGCCACCAACCTGACCGGCGAGTACGCGCGCAAGGTGTGCTGCGTGGTCGGCGCGCGCGGCGAACTGGTGCGCAACGACCGCCCCGCGGCAACGTCGCTGGCGCGCGCCATCGTGCAGGCCACCGACTATGTCAACGAGAATCCCAACGAGGCGGCCCGGGTGTTCGCCAGGTACTCGCCCAAGATCAACCCGGAAGACCTGCGCAAGCTCTACGCCACGCTGACCTATACCCACCACCCGACCGGTGTCGACCTGCGCGACGAGATCGCGTTCTACGCCGACGATTTCCGCCGCATCGGCGTGCTCAAGAAGTCCACCGATGCCAAACGCCTGGCGCAGCATGTCTACGCCAACGTACTGGGGTAATGCCATGACCACCAGCCAAAGCGCGTTCGAGCCAGGCCTCGGGCACCAGCCCTCCGCGCCGCACGCACCGCACGCACTGCACGCACCGCACGCAACCGCATCCCGCCACGCCGGCCCGATCTGGGCCACCGGCATCCTCGCCGCGCTGGCGTGGGCCGCGTTCGGTGTGCTGACATGGCAATGGCCCAACCAGGCAGCGGGCTTTAGCGACTGGGCCTATACCGCGGAACTGGGCATCGCGGCGCTGGCCGGCGCGGCCTTGCTGGCCGTGGTGGCGCTGGCCGGGCAGCGGGCGCCGGCCGCGCAACGCCCGCTGGCGGCGTTGCGCGCCGCCGGGCCGTGGCTGGTGGCGCTGCCCGTCGCGCTGTCGGCCTGGGAAATCCTGACCGCCAAGACCGCGATCCTGCCCACGCCGTTCTTCGCGCCGCCGCAGGCACTGATCGAGGTGTATGCGGACGACTGGCCGCGGCTGGGCGAGAGTGCGCTGAACACGCTGAAGCTGCTCGGGCTGGGCGTCGCATATGGCGGTCTCGCGGGCTTCCTGGTGGGCGTGTCGATCGGCTGGTCGCGACGCATCGGCTACTGGGTGCATCCGGTGCTGCGCGTGCTGGGGCCGCTGCCGTCGACCGCGCTGCTGCCGCTGACCTTCTACTTGTTCCCGTCGAGCTATGCCGCGGCGGTGTTCCTGATTGCGCTGGCCACGGCCTTCCCGGTGGCGGTGCTGACCTGGTCGGGCGTGGCCGGCGTCAGCAAGAGCTATTACGACGTCGCGCGCACGCTGGGCGCCTCGGGCTGGTTCCTGGTGCTGCGGGTGGCGATCCCGGCGGCGCTGCCGCAGGTGTTTGTCGGCCTGTTCATGGGGCTCGGCGCTTCCTTCTCGGTGCTGGTCACCGCGGAAATGATGGGCGTGAAGTCCGGCCTGGGCTGGTACCTGACCTGGGCCCAGGGCTGGGCCTCGTACGTCAACATGTATGCGGCGCTGATCGTGATGGCGCTGCTGTTCTCGGGCGTGATCACGCTGCTGTTCGCCGCGCGCGACCGCGTGTTGTCGTGGCAGAAGGGGACGGTGAAATGGTGAGCGTGGTCGAGCGGTTGAAAGCGTCGGGATCTTTCCCGCGCGTGAAGAAAGCTCCCCTCTCCCGCGCGCGGGAGAGGGGAGTTAACGCGGCGGCAGTTGATGACTCGACAGCACGGACCGGCGCCCGCATCGACATCCGCCAGGTCAGCCACTGGTTCGGCAGCGGCGCCGACCGGCTGCAGGTACTCGACAACGTCGACCTCGCCGTGGCGCCGGGCGAATTCGTCGCCCTGCTCGGCCCCAGCGGCTGCGGCAAGTCCACGCTGCTGCGGCTGGTCGCGGGCCTGGAGCAGCCCTCGTCGGGCGACATCCTGCAGGACGGCGCACCGATTACCGAGCCGGATCCGTCGCGCATCGTGGTGTTCCAGGATCCCACGCTGTACCCGTGGCGCCGTGTCTGGGACAACGTTGCGCTCGGGCTGCAGGCGCAGGGCATCCTCGCCCGGCAGCGCCATCGCGTTGACGACGCGTTGCGCCGCGTAGGGCTGGAATCGTTCGCGCGCGCCTTCCCGCACCAGCTGTCCGGCGGCATGGCGCAGCGCGTGGCGCTGGCGCGCGCGCTGGTCAACGAGCCGCGGCTGCTGGTGCTGGACGAGCCGCTGGGCAAGCTGGATTCGCTGACGCGGCTGGCCATGCAGAGCGACCTGGTCGAGCTGTGGCAGCGCTCGCGCTTCTCGGCGCTGCTGGTCACGCACGACGTGGAAGAGGCGCTGTTCCTGGCGCAGCGCGTCATCGTGTTCAGCCAGCGTCCGGCGCGCATCGCGGCCGAGCTCCGGGTCGACCTGCCCTATCCCCGCCATCGCGGCGATCCGCGCCTGACCGCGTTGCGCCATCAAGCGCTGCGCCACCTGGGGCTCGACGCCAGCTGGTAATGACACGCATGGCGCCGTACTTCCCCGCGCGGGCCGCCCGATGAGCGGCCCGCCGCCGCAGGCCTGGCTGAATGCGCTGCTGGTGCTGGTCGAGGCGCTGCAGCGCGGCCTGCTGTCGCTCTGGCATGCGCTGGGCCTGACCGGCGACAGCCACGGCCAGCCCGCATGGCCGTGGGCGCGGCGCGTGGCCGGCGAGACCCTGCTGATCGACCTGGGCCTGGCACGCCAGCTCGGCCTGACCCTGTGCGCCCTGGCGGTTGCGGTGCTGGCCGTGGCGTTGGCGCTGGCCTGGCGCCGCCGCGGCGTGCTGCTTGCAGCCGGCGCGCTGGCACTGGTGGCGGCGCCGTGGCCCAGCACATCGCTGCTGTTCGTGCCGGCCGCACCGACCAGCTTCCACGCCAGCCCGGCGCGTTTTTCGGTCGACACCATTGCCCTGGGCGCGCGCGTCTATGCGCAGCATTGCGCCAGCTGCCACGGCACGGACGGACGCGGCGAAGGGCCGCTCGCCGCCGGCCTGGCGGTGTGGCCGCCCACGCTGGCCGGCCCGCTGCTGGCGCGACGCGCCGACGGCGAGCTGTTCTGGCACGTGCTGGCCGGCATGCGCGACCGGCGCGGCCGGCCCACCATGCCCGCCTTCCGCGACCGGCTTGGCGATCATGAGGCCTGGGCCGTGATCGATTACATGAAGGCGCTATCCGCCGGCAGCGACAGCGCCGGCAACTGGCCCGTACCGCTGCAGCTGCCGGAGATGGCGGTCCGCTGCGCCGGTGCCGCGCCGATAGCGCTGTCCGTATGGCGCGGCGGGCAGCGCGTGCGGCTGGTGGCGGTCGATGGCGCCACTGCGCTGCCATACGACGATCCCCGCTTCCTGACCGTGCTGGTCACGCCCGACGGCCGCCCGCCGGCGCAGGTGCCGGCCTTCCGCGCCGGCTGCACCGCGGCCTCCGCGCAGGCCTGGCAGGTGATCGCGGCCATCTCTGGCCAACCCCTTGCGCAGCTGGCCGGCACCCAGCTGTTGGCCGACCGCGCCGGCTGGCTGCGCGCGCGCGGCACGCCTGGCCGGCCATGGTCCGACGCAGACCTGGTGTGCGTGTCGGGTCCGACCACCGGCATGCCACGCTCGCCCTCGCCTGCGGCCGACGGGCTGACCGCGCTGCTGCTGCGCATGGACGCCGAGCCGGTGCGCTTCGTCAAGGGCGGCTTCATTCACTGAACTGCCGCCACCAGCCCGCACCGATCCGCGTGCGGTCCGCCTCAGCGACATCCCGATTTCTTAGCCGCCACCGCTGGGCGTCTTGCCTGCCGGTGGCTGCCGCGCTTCGGTCGCTGGCGCTTCACCCCCCAATAAATGCTGCATAAGGCACCCATAAAGGCCTTCTGTCTCATTTTTTTATCAATTTCATTCCGTAAACCAAAACTTCCTATTGACCAACGGAAGTCTTGCGCCTACATTTCCCCCAACAAGCAATTTTCCGGAACGCCTTGTTCCACTTTATAACACCTCATCAGGAGACAACGCCATGCGCGACCTCGAAACCACCTCGAATCCCGCCGTTTCCGGTGGCTCGGCCGCCGCGAAGGACAGCCAGGTGCCGGCCGGCCCGCAGACCATGACCCCGTCCGAAGCCTTTGTCGAAACGCTGGCCGCCAACGGCGTGACCGACATGTTCGGCATCATGGGCTCGGCCTTCATGGACGCGATGGACATCTTCGCGCCCGCCGGCATCCGCCTGATCCCGGTGGTGCACGAGCAGGGCGCCGGCCACATGGCCGACGGCTACGCCCGCGTGTCGGGCCGCCACGGCGTGGTGATCGGCCAGAACGGCCCCGGCATTTCCAACTGCGTGACCTCCATCGCGGCCGCGTACTGGGCCCACAGCCCCGTGGTGATCGTCACCCCCGAGGCCGGCACCATGGGCATCGGCCTGGGCGGCTTCCAGGAGGCCAACCAGCTGCCGATGTTCCAGGAGTTCACCAAGTACCAGGGCCACGTCACCAACCCGGCGCGCATGGCCGAGTTCACCGCGCGCTGCTTCGACCGCGCCAAGGCCGAAATGGGCCCGACCCAGCTGAACATCCCGCGCGACCACTTCTACGGCAAGATCACCGCCGAGATCCCGAAGCCGCAGAACCTTGATCGCGGCCCCGGCGGCGAGCAGAGCCTGAACGAAGCGGCCGAACTGCTGGCCAACGCCAAGTTCCCGGTGATCATCTCCGGCGGCGGCGTGGTGATGGCCGATGCCATCGAAGAATGCAAGGCCCTGGCCGAGCGCCTGGGCGCGCCGGTGGTCAACAGCTACCTGCACAACGACTCGTTCCCCGCCAGCCACCCGCTGTGGTGCGGCCCGCTGGGCTACCAGGGCTCGAAGGCGGCGATGAAGCTGATCTCGCGCGCCGACGTGGTGGTGGCGCTGGGCTCGCGCCTGGGGCCGTTCGGCACGCTGCCGCAACACGGTATGGACTACTGGCCCAAGACCGCCAAGATCATCCAGATCGATGCCGACCACAAGATGCTGGGCCTGGTGAAGAAGATCTCGGTGGGCATCTGCGGCGACGCCAAGGCCGCCGCGATCGCGCTGACCCAGCGCCTGGCCGGCCGCACGCTCGCCTGCGACGCCACCCGCGACGGCCGCGCCACCGACATCGCCAACGAGAAGGCGGCGTGGGAGAAGGAGCTGGACGACTGGACGCACGAGCGCGACCCGTACAGCCTGGACATGATCGAAGAGCAGAAGAACGAGCGCACGCCCACCGGCGGCCACTACCTGCACCCGCGCCAGGTGCTGCGCGAGCTGGAAAAGGCCATGCCGGAAGACGTGATGGTGTCCACCGACATCGGCAACATCAACTCGGTGGCCAACAGCTATCTGCGCTTCGAAAAGCCGCGCAGCTTCTTCGCGGCAATGAGCTGGGGCAACTGCGGCTACGCCTTCCCCACCATCATCGGCGCCAAGGTCGCGGCACCGCACCGCCCGGCCGTGTCGTACGCCGGTGACGGCGCCTGGGGCATGAGCCTGATGGAAACCATGACCTGCGTGCGCCACAACATCCCGGTGACCGCAGTGGTGTTCCACAACCGCCAGTGGGGCGCGGAGAAGAAGAACCAGGTGGACTTCTACAACCGCCGCTTCGTCGCGGGCGAGCTCGACAACCAGAGCTTCGCCGAGATCGCCAAGGCCATGGGCGCCGAAGGCATCGTGGTGGACCGACTGGAAGACGTGGGCCCGGCACTGAAGCGCGCCATCGACCTGCAGATGAACCACGGCAAGACCACCATCATCGAGATCATGTGCACCCGCGAACTGGGCGACCCGTTCCGCCGCGATGCGCTGGCCAAGCCGGTGCGTTACCTGGACAAGTACAAGGATTACGTCTGATCCTGAGCTTGCACAACCCTCGCTTGCGACGGTGTGCTCCCTCTCCCGCTTGCGGGAGAGGGAGCCAACCACCAGCATCACAAGGGCTACGGCCCTTTTTTCAGTTTTACCGAGCCAACCACCATGAAACCCATCCTCCGCATCATCGACCGCGCCCGCGCCGCCCCCCGCCGCATCGTGCTGTGCGAGGCCGAAGACCCGCGCATCCTGCTGGCCGCGCAACGCGCCACGCAGGAAGGCATCGCGCGCATCGTGCTGGTTGGCAACCCGCGCCAGATCAACGCCGCCGCGGCCATCCACGGCATCGCGCTCGATGGCATGACGCTGGTCGACCCCGCCACCTCCGCGCTGACGCCCGCCTTCGCGCAGCAGCTCTTTGCCCTGCGCCAGAAAAAGGGCATGACGCTTGACGAAGCCAAACGCGCCGTACTGGATCCGCTGTGCTTCGCCAACCTGATGGTGCGCCTGGGCC
Source organism: Cupriavidus alkaliphilus (assembly GCF_900094595.1). Lineage (GTDB taxonomy): Bacteria > Pseudomonadota > Gammaproteobacteria > Burkholderiales > Burkholderiaceae > Cupriavidus > Cupriavidus alkaliphilus. The sequence continues at coordinate 129,076 of NZ_FMAD01000004.1, forward strand.
ATGCCGATGGTTCGGTCGCTGGCGCCGCCCACACCACCGCCGACGTGGTGCGCAACGCGATCCAGCTGATCGGATTGGCGCCGGGCTTCCGGCTGGTGTCGAGCTTCTTCCTGATGATGCTGTGCGAGCCGTTCCACACGCTCAAGGGCGGGCTGATCTTCTCTGACTGCGGACTGGTGGTCGACCCGGATGCCGAGGCCCTGGCCGATATCGCCATGGCCGCCGCCGACAGCGCGCGCGCCCTGCTGAACGACGAGCCGCGCGTGGCGATGCTGTCGTTCTCGACCAGCGGCAGCGCCCACCACGCCGCGGTGGACAAGGTCGTGGCCGCGACCGAGCGCGTGCGCGCGCAGCGCCCCGGCCTGGCCATCGACGGCGACGTGCAGCTCGATGCCGCCATCGTCGCCGAGATCGCGGCGCGCAAGGTCGCGCATTCGCAGGTCAACGGCCACGCCAACGTGCTGGTGTTCCCCAGCCTCGAAGCCGGCAATATCGGCTACAAGCTGGCCGAGCGCGTCGGCGGCGCCAAGGCCATCGGCCCGATGCTGCAGGGCCTGAACAAGCCGGCCAACGATCTCTCGCGCGGCTGCAGCGCCGACGACGTGTTCCATGTCATCGCCGTCACCGTGGTCCAGGCGCAAGCCACCGCGGCGCAGGCCCCCAAAGGCGAGCAGGCGGCGGCATGAAGGCAGAACTGTTGTTGCCGCTGCTGGGCCTGCAGGCCTTGCTCGGTGCCGGCACCTATTTCCAGACGGTGACCGGCTTTGGCCTCGGCATGATCGTGATGGGCGCCACCAGCGGGCTAGGTCTGGCGCCGGTTGCCACCGTCGCCGCCGTGGTCAGCCTGGTGACGCTGGCCAACAGCGCCTGCGCGCTGCCCGGCAAGTTCCAGCACATCGACTGGCGCGCCGTGGGCGCGGCGGCGATCGGCATCCTCCCTTCGGTGCTGGTCGGCGTGCTGGTGCTGGAATACCTGAGCAGCACCGCCGCCACGCTACTACAACTGCTGCTTGGCGCGGTGATCCTGTACGGCGGCCTCAGCGCCGCCTTCAAACCCGAGCCGCTGCCGCAACGCTCCGGCGACGGCAGCTTCTTCATGAGCGGCGTCTTCGGCGGCTTGCTGAGCGGCATGTTCGGCGTTTCCGGCCCGCCGCTGATCTTCCAGTTCTACCGGCAGCCGATGAAGCCGGTGGAGATCCGCTGCGCGCTGATCCTGGTGTTCACCGTGACCTCGTCCGTGCGCACGCTGTTCTCGGCCTGGCAAGGGCAACTCGATGCCACGATCTGGCTGCAGGCCGCTCTCGGGGTGCCGGTGGTAGTGATTGCCACACTGCTGGGCCGGCGCTTTCCGCCGCCGTTCTCGCCCACCACGACGCGGCGTGTCGCGTTCGGGGTGCTGATCGGGATCGGGGTCAGTTTGATGCTGCCGGCGTTGACTTCGTGGGCGCGCTGAGGAAAGCCGCCCTCGCCTCCGGCTGCGCCTGCGGTCAGGACAGATTGGATCCCAGCATTGACAAGAACTCCGCCCGGAACGCGTGCATGCGCGGATAGACCCGCTTCGGGTCCAGGCTGTCGCCGTGCACTGGCTGGTGGTCGCCAAACGCCATGTGCTCGAGCAGCCGACTAAAGACAATGTCGTCGCCGAGCATGGCAACAAGTTGCCTCGTCACTGCGACGTCGCCGCGAGCCAGTGCAGCGGCATCGCGCGCAAGCAGCCCTGCTGCGGCGATGTCGAGGTCGAAGCCATATTGCTCCAGCAGGGCAGCTTCCTGCTGGTATAGCCGGTCCTGGTTGCCGGCTGCTTCATAGCTGCATAACAAGGTCAACAGGTCCGTGGCGTCGCGCCTGTCGTCACGATGACGGTCGTGCCATGCAAGCAGCTTGAGCATTGCCAGCCCCGGCAGCGAGACAAACGCGACAGTCAGTCCGTCATCGACAACGATGTGAATCGCCGCATCAAAGGCCTGGCGAAAGCCTGCGACGTTCATCACGGTATCCATGGCCGGCGGCCACGCGATGCTCGCAGCGGGCCTCTCTATGGCCCCGAACGGAATGATATCGAGCACCATTACACGTTCGCCGCCGAGGTGATAGGTCAGTTTGTGGGCGTTCTTGTCGACCGTTTGAAATCGGCCGGTAGCGACCAGTTGCCGTCGCAGCGCTTCGTGCTCGGCCCAGTCGGCAATGCAGATCCCAATGTCGATGTCATATGTGCGCCGCGCCGGCCGGTTGCCGAAGACATTCTCGAGGATCACTTGCCTGGCGGTCGCACCACCAACGAAGTAGGAGATGCCAAGCTGTCGCGCGACGGCGTCCAGGTCGCCCAGCAAAGCCTTGCTTTCGGCGTCGATCGGCCGCGCCGCCGGAATTTCATGGAGGATAGGCAAGGTACTGTTCTCTTATCTGTCGCGCGGCCTCGACATTACGCGATTCTCCGGTCTCGAGCAGGTCGGCATACACGAGCACCGGGTGCCCAACGGTGGGCGCCACTTCCGTCGCCAGCGCAAGCCCCGCTGGCCAGAAGCGCTGCACGATCTCCACCTCGCCGCCAGGGTCTGCCTTCAGCCTCGCGTCGAGGATGAGTTCGCGAGGTGTCGCCGAACCCGCGTACAGCGTGATGCGCTCGGCCCGCAGATTATGCGCGAGCTTCTCTGCTGCCGCCTCGCTTCCAAGGACGGCGTCGTATCGTTGAAGGTCGATGCCCTGCCACCAATCGGGCCGCGTTGCGCTAAATCGCTTGCTCGCGAGTTTCGGCCGGAGCCGCAACGGATAAAGCGTCGCCCATTCGTCGACGACACGCGCCCAGTCAATGAAGCGACGCTTGCCGTCATCGCCGGCCCCTACCAGGCTGCGTTTGAGCAGGTCGTCCAGTGCAAGATTGACGGTGCTCAGCGCAACGCCGGCCGCGTTGGCGATGGACCGGTACGGAGCGTTCAGCAACCCAGGGTTCGCGATCAGTGCAAACAGGACTGCCAGCTGCTTGGGGCTGGCAGTCCGTGCGCGTCGCTGCGGCACGCCGCCAGCCGGCGCGCGGCGGCCCACCACGTACAGCAATGCACTGGGCAAGCGCAGGGAAACGTTGCCCGCGGTATCGATGAAGGGGATGTCATGGCTGCGCAGGCGCTCGGCCATGTCGGGGGACACGTATGACGTGACAAGCAGCACCTTCTGCCCAAGCCGATGCTGCAATTCCACGATCGGGGTCACGGCGGCGAAACGATCCACCACGCGCCGCACCATGACCGGCAAAGTGCAGCTGCCGCCTGCGCCCAAATCGAAACGCATCGAGCCGTCCTGCTGGTCGACGCGCATCGATGCCGGCACGGCCTCCGCGTGCAGCGCAGTCGCGGTACGGAAAGCGCTGGCGGCAGCATGAAGCAGGATTTCGTTGTCTGCAGGCGTCGTATACATCACATGAAAGACGTTTGATTTTTAGCGTAGTACGCGTTACGCGTACATTATCTAATAATCATACAGGACCTGCCGTTTGCGTACGAACTTCCGGGCCCAACGCGACACGCGTTCATGGGCGACCGGTTCGACGCTGCTGGAACGTCGCCTTTTGCGGGTCAGCTTGGTGCTGCTGCCGGCCATCTCGAAATGCGTGTGGCAAGCCATGCGGCCGCGCGCTTCAGCGCGCGACCTGCAGCCGATCGGCCTTGCCGGCACCTTCAGCCAAGTGCTGGTTCAGGCCACCGTCCCCGCCGGCCGCGCCAGCGGCGCGGCGTCTTCCTTGCCGCCGCTGCCGCCCGCCTGCTCCAGGTCCATGCCAGTGGTTTCGGGCAGCAGCGCCGCGGCCACCACCACCATCGCATAGCCGATCCCCGCGACGATCGCGATCGCGGTCGGCAGCGAGGTGTGCCCCGAACTGAGCCATCCCACCGACAGCGGGAACAGCGAGCCGATCACGCGGCCCGCGTTGTACGAGACGCCATACCCGGTCGCGCGGATATCGTTGGGATAGGACTCGGCAATGGTTGCGCCGATGCCGGCAAACACGCCCTGCATCAGCACACCCAGCGGGAAGCCGAGGAACAGCATGGAGGTATTGGACACCGGGATCACCATGTAGACCAGCGCGGCGATGAACGCGCCCGCGGCGAATACGATGTAGGTCAGCCGCCGGCCCCAGCGGTCGGTGGCATAGGCGCCCGCCACGTAGCCGGCCAGCGAGCCGATGATGGTGACGGTCAGGTAGGAACTGGTGCCGAACACCGACAGCCCGCGCTCGGTCTTGAGGAAGGTTGGCAGCCACGTGGCGATGGCGTAGTACGCCCCCAGCATGCCGCCGGACAGCAGGCTGCACAGCAGCGTCTTGGCCAGCAGAGGCCCGCGGAACAGCCGGCCCAGCCCCGCCAGCGCCGAACCCTGGTTGCCGGCGGCGCGGCTCTTCAGGAAGATCTCGGGCTCTTCGAGGTTGCGGCGCAGGTAGATCACGACCAGCGCCGGCAGGATGCCGAGGAAGAAGCAGACGCGCCATGCCGTCTCCGCCGGCAGCACGCTGAACGTGATCGCATACACGATCGCCGCCGCACCCCAGCCGAAGGAATAGCTGCTCGCGGTAAAGCCCGAGTATTTGCCGCGGTGCGCCGGGTTGCGAATCATCTCGGTCACCAGCACCATGCACAGCGACGACTCACCGCCGAACCCCAACCCCTGGATCATGCGGAATACCATCAGCTGCTCCGGCGACTGCGCCAGCCCGCACAGGAAGCAGGCGCCCGCGAACACGATGATGGTCCAGCGCAGCACGCGCACGCGGCCGTAGCGATCGGCCAGGATGCCGGCGCCGATAGCCCCGACCAGCGACGACACCAGCGTCCAGGTGACGATCGCCCCGGCCGTCGATTTGCTCATGCCCCACTGCCCCAGCAGCGTGGAGATGAGGAAGGAATAGATCATGAAGTCGAACACGTCGACCGCATGCCCCAGGAACGCGCCATAGAATCCCTTGCGCTCCATGCGCGACAAATCACGGAACCAATCGAACATGATCCCCTCCCCTGTGGTGTGTGATGTGTTGTGGTTGGTTGTGGTCAGTTGTGGTCCGCCGCTGACTGCGGCGGCACTGGCGGCCGGTACGCATAGCCTGCTTCCTCCAGCAGGCAGGCAAAGCGCAAGGCGGTGAGATCCTGGTAGCGGCCGGCGACGATCTGCACCCCGACCGGCAGCCCGCCGGCACCGGGCCCGATCGGCGCCACGGCGGAGGGCAATCCGCAAAGCCCGGAGTGGCCGGCCCAGAACAACTGCGTGGTCATCCGCTGCGGGCGGCCGTTGACGGTGAGCGTGCGTTGCCACGGCTCGCCGGCCTCGTCGAGCGCAAACGCCGTGGTGGCGGCGGCCGGGCACAGCAGCACGTCATAGCGGGTGAAGAAGCTGCGCCATGCGGCGGCAAAGCGTTCGCGCGCCACCTGCAGGCGCAGCCAGTCGCGGTGGCGCAGCGTCGCGCCGGTGTACTGCAGGGTCGCGTAGTCATGATCGCCGGCGGTGGCGGTGGCACTGCGGGCCAGCGCATCGGCGAAGGCCGCGTCGTCCATGTGCACCGAGGTGGTGGCGCGCAGCAGCGTCACGTAGGCATGCCACAACTCGCCGGGGTCGAAGTCTGGCCGTTCATGCCAGCCGACATGGGCACCTTGCTCCGCCAGCCAGTGGCCCAGCTGCTCGATCTGCGCGGCGACCTCGCGGTCCGCTTCGGCCTGGGCATGGGTGGGCAGCACGGCGATGCGGAAATCGGCGAGCCGGCGGTGCGGGCATTCCGGCCACTGCAGGCGGTATGGCAGCGCGTCGTCACCGTCCGGGCCCGCGATCACGCGCAATACCGGTTCCAGGTCGCGCGCGCTGCGCGCCAGCGGGCCGGCGACATTGATGTCCTGCTCGCCGAAGCGCGCGTCACCGGTGCCGTGGCCGGCCAGCGGCACCAGCCCGTGGCTCGGCTTGAGCGAAAAAATGCCGCAGTAGTGCGCCGGATTGCGCAGCGAGGAACCGATGTCGGAACCCACGTCGAAGAACGACAGGCCGGCGCAGACCGCCGCGGCGCTGCCGCCCGACGAGCCGCCCGGCGTGCGGGTCGGATCGTGCGGGTTGCGGGTGGTGCCGTAGATCGCGTTATAGCTCTGCCAGTCGCGCAGGCCGAGCGGGACGTTGGTCTTGCCGAGCAAGATCGCGCCGGCGTCGCGCAGCCGCTGCACTACCACCGCGTCGCGCCCGGGCACCTGATTGCGCAGGGCCGGATTGCCGCAGGTGGTGGGCCAGCCCGCGACGTCGAACGACTCCTTGACCGAGAACGGCACGCCGTCGAGCATGCCGCGCGCGTGCCCGGCACGGCGGCGCTGGTCGCTGTCGCGCGCGGCCGCGCGGGCCGCATCGAAATCCGATAGCACCAGCGCATTGATGGTGCCGTGCCATTGCCGCTGCGCCGCCTCGCAGGCATCCACCAGATGCTCCGACGACACCGTGCCAGCGGCAAGCCGCTGTGCCACCTCCCATAGCGGCGGAAAGCCGCCAGTCGTCCAGTCCGGCAAGTTCACATCGGCTCCTTGTCGTGATCCGCGCTCGCGCGGCGCGGTGGGGGGCATGTCAGGGGCTCAGGCGTGCTTCGTCTTCGTTGGTATACTATATTCCGTATCGCGCGCAGTGCAAGGACAATGCGCGAGCGGACACCGCGCGGGCGGCGTGCGAAGGTTTTGGGATGACCGGAACAAATGGCCCGCAGGACGCGTGCCAGGGAGGAAGGCGGGAACAGCCAGGGCGCGCGGCGGGGCTCCGCCGCGCGTCATTCAGCAAGGGTCAGCAATGGCCGCGGCGAGGCGCACGGCCGCCCAGCGCAAGGAAAAAGCGGCCGATATCGCGCAGCCGCAGCGGCACCAGCGGGGTGGCATGGCGCACCGCATCGCGCGCGGCAAAGTGGCCGAGCAACTGCTGGCCGACGGGTTGCGAAAGGTAGCGTTGTTCGGACGACTGCATGGCAAATCTCATGACCTTGAATGACTACAGTATACACTTAATTGGTGCAGTGCGTCATATCGGGGCACGTCATGCCCTGCTCAAGGGCATCCATGCATGCAGGTCCGGGATACGGCCGGGCTGCCGGGGCAACGACGGAGCGGCCGAGAGAAGGCAGCCGGCGCGCTCAGGCCGCCTGCGCCGCGCTGCCCTGCCCTTCCACCGGCAGGTCAGCAGCCTTGGCGGCACTGTAGACGTGGCGCGCGGCCAGCAGTGCCGCGAGGTCGGCGTCGCCGGCGATCACCGCCTGCAGGATCTGCGCGTGCTCGTCCCAGTTCTGGCGCGCGCGCACCACGTTGGCCGGGCCGAACAGCACTGCGGTGCGCTCGCGCAGCGAACGCATCATTTCCTGCAGCACGCTGTTGGCCGCGATGGTGCCGAGCACCTCGTGGAAGCGCGTATTGAGCGCCAGCAGCTCATCCGCGCGGCCCTGGGCCGCGGCCTCCATGCCCTGCCGCAACACGGTTTCCAGCTCCGCCACCAGCGCCGGGTCGCGCCGCTGCGCGGCGAGCTTGGCGTTAAGCCCCTCCAGCGTGGCGCGTACTTCGACCATCTCGCGCGCAATCACCGGCGACAGGCTGGCCACGGTCGCGCCGCGGCGCGGCTCGATCACCACCAGCCCTTCGCTGGCGAGCGCGCGCAGCGCCTCGCGCACCGGGATGCGCGATACGCCCAGCTCCGCCGAAAGCTTGTTCTCCACCAGCCGTTCGCCCGGGGCGTATTTGCCGTTCAGGATGCCTTCGCGCAGCTTGTCGGTGACAAGGGCGAACAACGGCGAGTGGCTGGCACCGAGGCTCAGCGGCTCGGCGTGCGCGGCAGGAGGCGGAGTGAGGGACATGGGTCGGCAGAGGCGTAAGCGGAGAGGCTGGCGTCATTGTATACCAGCCGTTTATGCCTACCGCCATGTCTTAACAAGGGTGCTGGAACGTAAAGCTGTCGGCGTACAGGTGGCCGGGACTGGCCCCATGCGCGAGAAAGGCGGCACGCGCGTCACGGATCATGTCGGGCGAGCCGCACAGGTAGATCGCGTATTCGCTCAGGTCGCCCAGGTCGGCCAGCGCCGCGTCGTGCACATAGCCGCGCCGGCCCTGCCAGTCCGCGCCGGCGCGCGACAGCACCGGCGCGTAACGGAACTCGTAGAGCCGCTCGCCCCAGGCCGCGATCTCGCGGTCCAGGTACAGGTCCTGCGCCTGCCGCATGCCCCAGTACAACGACACCGGCGGACAGTCGGGATCGTCCATCAGCGATTCCAGGATAGCCTTGATCGGTGCCAGCCCGGTGCCGGTGGCCACCATCAGCAGCGGCCGGTAGTCGCTCGCGCGGTAGAAGAAGGCGCCCAGCGGCAACTCCACCTCGATCGCATCGCCGGCGCGCATGCGCGGCAGGATGCCATCGGTAAAGGCGCCGCCGGGAATGCGCCGCACGTGCAGGTCGATGCGCCCGTCGCGCGGCAGCGAAGCCATCGAGAAGCTGCGCGCGAGTCCTTCGCCGCTCAACAGCTTCAGATACTGGCCAGGTCGGTAGTCCAGCGCACCCGCGCCAGGCACCTCGAGCGCGACGTGCATGACGTCGGCCGACAGCTGGCGCACCGCCCGCACCACCGCGCGATGGCGTGCCGGTTCGGCGCAGGCTTCGTCGTCGCGCGCCGTGCTGATGACCAGGTCGGCCTGCGGCTGCGCCTGGCATGCCAGCGCGAAGCCGGCAGCGGCCTCGTCGGGGGCCAGGCCGAACGGTTCCTCGTCGTAGCGCACCTGTCCGTCGAGCAGGCGGATGCGGCAGGTGCCGCAGCCGCCCAGCTGGCAGTCGTGGCGCAAGGCAACGCCGGCGCGCTGCGCGGCCTGCAGCAGCGTCTCGCCGCGCTCGACAAAGAAGACCTGCTCCGTTTCGGCGACCTGGATGCGGTACGACATGGAACCTCCCCGGCAAGCGTGCTTATTTCTTGATGTCGGCCTGCACCAGCACGCGCAGGTCCTGCGCTGCCAGCAGTTCGGCCAGCGCCTGCAGCGCGGCCAGGCCGGCCTGCGTGTCCTGCTCGCCGTTGCCGCCGGACAGGCCGATGCCGCCGATCACTTCGTCGTTAACCACGATCGGGAAGCCGCCGACAAAGGCGGCGAACTTGCCCTCGAAGCTCCACTGGATACCGAAGGCCTCGTTGCCGGGCAGCGCCGGCCCGTTCGGCGGCGTGGTGAACAGGTGCGTCGAGCGCTTGTGGCCGGCGGCGGTGAACGCCTTGTTCCACGCGATCTGCGGACCGGTGATGCGGGCGCCGTCCATGCGCTCGAGCGCGAGCGGATAGCCGCCCTCGTCGACCACGCAGATCGACTCCAGCACGCCGATCTCTTCCGAGCGCCGGATCGCGGCGGCAACCATATGGCGCGCTTCGCGCAGTTCCAGCTTGATGGCTTTCTTCATGACGATGACTCCTTGCTGCGGGACGGGCTCATGCGCCCCGGTAGACGGTCTTGACCTGCGTATAGAACTCCAGCCCGGTGCGGCCCGATTCGCGGAAGGTCGACGTGCTCGACCGCTTCAGCCCGCCGAACGGCGCGTTGACCAGGTTGCCGGTAGTGGTGCGGTTGATCTTGACCGTGCCCGCCTCGATGTCGTTGGCGAAGTGGTGGATGTAGCGCGGGTTGCTGGTGACGATGGCGGCAGCCAGGCCGTATTCGGTATCGTTGGCCTTGGCGATGGCGTCGGCATAGTCAGTGAACCCGAGGATGGCGATCACCGGGCCGAAGATCTCCTCGCGCGCGATCCGCATCCGCGGGGTCACGTCGGCAAACACGGTCGGCGCGACGTAGTAGCCCTTGTCGTAGTCGCCGCCGCTCAGCCGCGCGCCGCCGCACAACAACGTCGCCTCGGCCTTGCCGATGTCTATGTAGCGCAGCACCGTTTCCAGCTGCTTGTGCGAGGCCAGCGGCCCGAGATCCATCCCCGGCGTCATGCCGCTGCCGAGCTTGAGCGTGGCGACTTTCGCCAGCAGGCGTTCGGTGTACGCCGCCTTCACGGCTTCGGCCACCAGCACGCGGCTGGTGCCGGTGCACGCCTGCCCCGACAGCGAGAAGCCGCCCTTGATGGTCAGGTCGACCGCGCGGTCGAGGTCGGCATCCTCCATCACGATCAGCGGGTTCTTGCCGCCCAGTTCCATCTGTGTGCGCGTGGTCAGCGGCACCGCCCGGTGGATCTGCTCGCCCGCGCGCGACGAGCCGGTGAACGAGATCGCGCGCACCGCAGGCGCCTCGGTGATGGCGGCGCCGATCTCGCCGGCGCTGCCGGTGATGAAGTTGAGCACGCCCTTGGGCAGCCCGGCCTGGACCAGCGCCTCGGCCAGGCGATAGCCCGACAGCGGCGCCTCGGACGACGGCTTGAACACCACCGTGTTGCCGGTAATCAGCGCCGGCGCGATCTTGCGCGCGGGAATCGACACCGGGAAGTTCCACGGCGCGATCACCGTCACCACCCCGAGCGGCTCGCGCTGGCTGTAGACCAGTTGGTCGGGATCGTCGTTGGGATACACCTCGCCGGTGAAGGTCTGCCCTTCCACGGCATAGAAGCGCAGCGTCTGGGCCGAGCGCAGCACCTCGTCGCGCGCCAGCGCCAGCGCCTTGCCTTCCTCGCGCGTCAGTTCGGCCGCGATGCTGTCGGCATTGGCTTCGAGGTGGTCCGCGGCGCGGTTGAGCATGGCCGCGCGCTTGCCGACCGGCGTCTTCTTCCAGCCGGCAAAGGCCGCTGCCGCGGCCGCCACGGCCGCCTGCGCGTCCACCGCGGACGACGCCTGGAAGCGGCCCACGATGTCGGCGGTGTCGGCCGGGTTGACGTTGTCGAAGGTCCGGCCCGACTGGCAGGCCGTCCATTCGCCGTCGATATGGTTGAGGAACACAGTCATCGTCGATCCCGTTGCGTGGCGCCGCTCAGGCCGCCATGTCCAGTTCGGGCAGCGGCAGCTCCTGCTCGACGTAGTCGTGATAGAGCGCGGTCGTGTACAGCAGGCGCATCTGCGCGCCGATCTCGCAGATCTTCAGGCAGCGCTGCTGCAGTTCCGGCGTATTGGCGTGCTCCAGCACGATCTGGTAGCCGCGCTCGCCGTGGATCTCATCCGAGACGATATGCAGGTCGAAGAACTCGACCTCTTCGTCGGTGAACTGGTACTTGTCGCGCAGCGTCGGCGTCTGCTTGCGGTAGATCGACGGCACCTGCGATTCCAGCCCCACCACCAGGCCGGCCACGGCCACGATCGGGTCCTCGCGCATCGCCACCGCGTAGCACCAGCTCTGCAGGCCGCGCGTGGTAGGCGACATATTGTCCGGGTCGATCACGCGTTCGCGCGTGGTGCCGCAGGCTTCGGCAAAGCGGATCAGCAGGTCGGTGTGGCGGTCGCCGCCGATCTCTTCCTCGTACATATTGGCCAGCAGGAAGTCCTTGGCTTCGGTATAGCGGTCCGGCGTGCGCGCATAGATGTAGCCAAGGTAATCCGCGAACGGCCCGACGTAGTGGTAGTGGTTCTCGGCCCAGCGCGCGAGATGGGCGCGGGTCAGCTTGCCGCTGGCCCAGGCCACGCTGAACGGCGCCTGGTTGGCGCTCTTGCCTTTGATCGCTTGTTCGAGGGCGGCACGGAATGCTTCGCGGTTCATCAGTTCGGCCATGACGGGCTCCTGGTTGTCGGTGTGGGGCGATGCGAGTGGGTGGGATGCCGGAAAAGCCTGCTTCGATGCCGTCCCGGCATGGTTGTATACTATATACAGTTGATCAACGCCGACAAGGGCTCTGTTGACTCGTCACGTCAGTGTTTACCCGAGAGCGTCGGCGCCGCGAGCGTCAGTCGGCGCGGCGAACCGCCCCGCCCGCGATGCGCGACCATGCGTATCCCGCCAGTGCGACGTCTTCCAGTCCCACGCCGACCGACTTGTAGATCACGATGTCGTCATCGCGCTGCCGCGGCGACACCTTGCTGAGCACCACGTCGGCCAGTTCGACGATTTTTTCCGGCGGCAGCGCGCCGGGACCGGCCAGCACGATATCGCCGGCCTCGCGGGTCGATTGCGGCCGCCACTCCACCACCACGGCGGCGGCGCGGCGCAGCGCGGTGTCGTCGAGCTCGCGCGTGTGGGGCAGGCTCGAGCCGATCGCGGCGACGAACGCGCCTGGCCGGATCGCCGCACCGGAGAACAGCGGCGTGGTGGCGCGCGAGGCCGTGACGATGATGTCGGCCTCGGCCACCGCGGCATCGGGCTCGGCCAGCGCAACGGGAATGCCGCACTGCGCCGACAGCCGTTCCGGCATGCCGGCGTCGGCATGCGGATCGGACACCAGGATGCGCGCGAGTCCGAGTGCGGCGCTGAGCTGGCGCGCGTGCTGCGCGCCCTGCGTGCCGGCACCGAACAAGGCCAGCGTGCGTGCGCCGGCGCAGGCCAGCCGTTGCGCCGCCAGCGTGGTGCAGGCCGCGGTGCGCAGCCGCGTGATGGCGCCGGCGTCGAGCGAAGCGAGCGGGCGACCGTCTGCGGACGAGAAGATCAGGATGACGAAGGAAAACTGGCCGTTGATGGTGGTGTAGACCTTGGCGCCGGCCACGCCCTGCTGCGGGATCACCGCGCCCAGCGTCGACAGCTTGACGCCGCCCGCCTCGGTGCGGATCCGCGCCTGCATCGCGGCATCGCCGCGCCCGAAGCTGGAAAACGCGGACGCCATGACCTCGAGGGCAGCTTCCGGGGTGACATGGGCGTCGATCATGGCGTCTGTGATGTGCTGCATGGAAACTCCGCTGGTGGGTTGGTTGGGAAAGCCAGGAAATCCGCGTGGGCACGCCGCCTCAGGCAAACGCCGCGCGGCCGAGCACGCCCAGCGCGCCGGCCGCGCACAGGCCCAGCAGCAAGCGGCGCACGGTGTGGGCGGAAACGCGCCCGCGCAGCCGGTTCGACAGCGCGAAACCGGCCAGCAGGAACGGCGCGAGCGCCAGCGCCAGTAAAAGCTGCGGCGTGCCGAAGCGCCCGGCCAGCGTCAGCATGGCCAGCGACAGCACGGCGCCGCCCGACAGGATGCAGCCCATGGTCGCGCGCATCGGCGCGGGCGGCATGTGCTGCATGACGAGCGCGAACGGCGGCGCGCCGGCCGAGGTAATGGTCCCCATGAAGCCGGACAGCGTGCCGGCGATCACCACGTTGCGGGCACCCGGCAGCAGCCGCCAGCCGAGCAGGCTCAGCGCCACCGCGGCCAGGATCGACAGCGAGAACAGCACCGCCAGCGGCCCCGGCGCCAGCCAGGCCATGGTCAGCACCGCGGCCGCGCCGCCGACTGCCCGCCCCACCAGGGCAAAGCCCGCCACCGGCCAGACGATGGCTTCGCGCTCGCGCAGCGCCCCCATCAGCGACAGGCAGCACCCCATCGCCAGCAGCGGCCCAGGCACCAGTTCCGGAAAAAAGATCGCGCCCAGCGGCGCGCACAGCATCGCAAAGCCGATCCCGCCTACCCCCTGCAGGCAGGCGCCGGCCAGGATGAGCGCGCCCATCCACAGGTAGTCCGGAGCAGAAAGACCTGGAGGCAGCAACGTCAGCAAGGCGGCGGGCATGGCGTCGGTCATGGGCAGGGGAACAACATGGCGGCGGGGCGGCGGGAGTGCATCACCGGTTTTCAGTGGACCTAATCTGTATACAGTCTACTTATTGACATGACCGTAGGCAACTTCCGGGGCAACCGATGCACCATCGAAAAGCCCTCGACGACCGGTTAATCCCCGTAAATGTGCGGCCTACAGCCACATTGCACCGAACCGGAGTCCGCGTAAGTCCGGACGAAAAATCGCTTGGCGCGGAACTACGCTGGAATATAGTATACCGTCACGGACCAACGCAGTCCGGTGAAATCGCCCCCAACCCCTCCGCCCCCAGGGAGTCTTCATGTCACAACACGTCGTGATCGGTGCCGCGCACTGGATCTATCTGTCAGGGGTAGCAGTCATCGTGCTGACGATGATCCTGCGCGCCAATGTCGTCGTCCCGTCGATCGTCGGCACCGCGCTGGTCGTGTTTGCGCTGACCGGCAGCCCGGTGTCGGCGCTGGCCGGGGTGTTTTCGGCCAGCCTGGTCGCCGCGCGGGAGCTGTTCAACATCTTCCTGGTGATCGCCTTCATGACGGCGCTGCTCAATGCGCTCAAGACGCTGCGCTCCGACATCCGCATGGTCGAGCCCTTCCGCGTGGTGATGAAGAACGGGCATTCCGCGTTCTTTATCCTGGCCGGCATCACCTACCTGATCTCGCTGTTCTTCTGGCCAACGCCGGCGGTGCCGCTGGTGTCGGCCATCCTGCTGCCGGCCGCGATCGCTGCCGGGCTGCCGCCGCTGGCGGGCGCGATGGCGATTGCCATCGCCGGGCAGGGCATGGCGCTGTCGTCGGACTATGTGATCGGCGTCGCGCCAGGCATCAGCGCCAAGGCCGCCGGCGCGGCGGTCAGCGCGGCGGTGGTGGCCGACCGCGCGCTGGCGTTGTCGCTGATCACCGGCGGCATTGCGCTGTGCCTGGCCTACCTGTCGATGCGCAAGCACATCGTGCCGGCCTGCGGCACCCTGCTCGATCGCTGGCAGGCGCGCGCCGGCGGCAGCGCCGAAGCCATCGATGGCGGCATCACCTTCGACAAGGCCGAGATCGCGAAGGGCACCGCCCACGCCGAACCGCTCGCCACCGACAGCAATATCGAAGCCAGCCTGTCGATGGTCGCGCGGCGGCGGGTGAAGTGGTCCAAGTGCTTTGCCATCGTGACGCCGCTGGCCTTTCTTGCGGTGGTCGCCGTGATGGTGCTGCCCAAGCTCGGCGCCGGGGTGCAGGACCTGAAGGGCGGCGAGGCCGCCGCGCTGGTGGGCGGGGTCGCCGCGGTGCTGATGATGCTGGCGACGCTGGCCGCGGAAGGCCCGCGCCGCATGCTGGATGTCTGCCCCGAGCACATCACCGACGGCTTTGTCTTTGCCTTCAAGGCCATGGGGTCGGTGCTGCCGATCGCGGGCTTCTTCTTCGTCGGCGCCGGCGAGACCGCGGCGCACATCCTTGGCCTGCCGCCGGGCAAGGCGCCCAGCCTGCTGTTCGAGCTGATCCAGGCCTACCAGCACCTGATCCCCGACAACCACATGCTGGTCGCCTTCGGCGTGCTGCTGGTCGGCATGATCACCGGCATCGACGGCTCCGGCTTCGCCGGCCTGCCGCTGACCGGCACGCTGGCCGGCGCACTGGGCCCGGTGGTCGGCTTCGACCCCGCAACGCTGGCGGCGGTCGGCCAGATGGGCGCGGTCTGGACCGGCGGCGGCACGCTGGTGGCGTGGTCGTCTCTGATCGCGGTGGCCGGCTTTGCCCGCGTGCCGGTGCTCGAAGCGGTGCGCGCGCTGCTGATCCCGGTGCTGATCGGGCTGGCCTGCTCCACCGTGGCGGCGATGGTGCTGTGGTCGTAGGCGGACGCAGCACCGCGACGTTTTCCCTGCCCTGATTTCGTGATCCTTGCCCAGACCAACGATGCCAAAAGTCATCCTGCACAAGTCCGGCCAGACCTTTACCGGCGAGGTCGGCCCCAGCACCAACCTGGTGGTCCGCGCCGGCATCCGGCAGTTCCCCTACCCCAACCTGCGCTACGAATGCGGCATGGGCAAATGCTCGAAGTGCGCGTGCCGCGTGATCGCCGGCGCGGAGCACCTGCCGCCGCCCAACTGGAAGGAAAAGAAGCAGCTTGGCGAACGGCTCGAACAAGGCTACCGGCTGGCCTGCCAGCTGTGGATCGAGCATGACGTCGAACTGGCCCAGGACGATGTGCCGGCCGCGGCCGCGCTGGCCGGGGCAAGCGCGGGGGCCTGACATGTTCGTGCTGCTGACCAGCCGCCCCGGCCAGTTCCGTACCGAGCCCACCGACGGCCTGACCGCCGTCGAGGCCTACGACTACCTCTTCTACGGCAAGGCCACCGCCCGCTTCGTCATTGCCGAGCTGGCCGCGGAGACCAGGGTCCGCATCCGGGAGGAAACGCCGCCCGGCATCGTCAACCTGGTCTCGACGCGTTTCCTCGACAAGTACGCCACGCTCGAAGCCGCCCGCGACGCGCTGCACCAGCTGGCCAGCTTCGGCAGCATGGACATCGCCCTGGTGCCCGCGCCGGTCACCGTGGACGGCCGCTCCTGAAGCCTCACGCCTGCAACGCCAGGCATCTATCGCCATGATCCAGATCACCTTCCTCACCAACCACGGCAAGACCGTCACTGCACCGGTCAACAGCAACCTGCTGCGCGTGTCGCTGCGCGAACAGGGTGGCATCCCGTTCAAATGCGGCGGCGGCCTGTGCGGCACCTGCAAATGCCGCATCGAGCAAGGCCGCGAGCATACCGATGCGGTCAAGCCGAAGGAACGGAAGCTGCTGACGGAAGCGGAACTGGCCGATGGCTTCCGGCTGGCATGCCAGACTTTCATGGCCGGCGATGTCGCGGTCTCGTGGCAGCCGAAGGCGACGGCCGGGCGGCCGCAGCCGGCCGCCGCCAGCGGCGACTAGGCGCGCGGTGCCGCTAGCGCCGCCTCGCCCCCACCAGCCCCGCCACCTCGTCCAGCATCGCCATATCCACCGGCTGCGACAGGTCCAGGGCGAGCGTGTGCCGGTAATACGGGCTCAGGTCCAGGCCGACTCCCAGCCCTAGTATTTCGACATCCCGCAGCGCCTCGTGCCGCGCCACCACGGCCTTCAGGTGGTTGTCGAGGTAGCAGGCGTCGTTGGCCTGCCCGGTCGCGGTATCCATCGGGCTGCCGTCGGACACCACCACCAGGATGCGGCGCGCCTTGCCGCTGGCATGCAGGCGCGCGCAGGCCCACTCGACCGCCTCGCCGTCGACGCCTTCGCGGAACAGGTCGGCCTTCAGCAACGCCGTGATCTCGGTGCGGGCGCGGCGCCAGCTGCGCTGCGCGTCCTTGAACACCATGTGGCAGGTTTCGTTGAGCCGGCCAGGATGCTGCGGGCGGCCGCGCGCGAGCCAGTCGCTGCGCGCGCGGCCGCCGTTCCACGCGTTGGTGGTAAAGCCCAGCACCTCGGTGGCGACGCCGGCCTGGTCCAGCGCGCGGGCAAGCAGGTCGACCAGCAGGGTCAGCGGCTCGGCCTGCGCCTTCATCGAGCCGGAGCAGTCGATCAGGAAGCCGACCACGCAATCGGCATGGGCCTTGTGCGCTTCCTGCCGGAACAGCCGGCGCTCGGCGGGCGAGCTGACCAGCTGCGCCAGGCGGCGGCCGTCGATACGGCCGCTTTCCTCGCCGAACGACCAGCCGTCCACGCGCGGCTGCGACAGCGCGGCGCGCAGCCGGCGCGCCAGCCGGGCAACGTTCACGCCCGCGCGCGCGATGCGCGCGTCCAGCCGCGTGCGGTACTCGTCCAGCAAGGCGCGGCGCACCAGCGTGGCGGCGCGCACTTCGCGGTCGTAGCGGGTGGTGTAGATGCGGTAGCCGTCGGTGGCGTCGGCAAGCACGCGGCTATGGCCGCTGTCGGCCAGGGCGAAATCCTCCGCGGGCGGTTCGTCGAAGTCGAGCCACAGCGCAAACCCGGCGCGCGCGGCCGAGGCGGCATTATCGTCGTCTTCGCCGGCCCGGGGCGCTTCGGTGCGGATCATCTGCGCCACCGCATGCGCCAGCGCCAGCGCGTGCACGGCGTACGCAGCCTGGTCGTGGCGTTGCGCGCGCAGCCCCGCCAGCTGGGCGCCCAGCATCGGCACGATGGCAGCGCGCGTGGCCTCGATCAGGTCTTCGGTTTCTTCCAGCACCGGCTCGCCGCTCAGGCGAGACCACGCCACCTGCGCCACGGTATAGAGCAGGATGCCGAGATGCCCGTCGGTCAGCCCGGATCGATGGAAGGCTTGCGACCACGCCAGGAAGCGATGGCGCAGGTTGGCCTCGACGCCAGCCATGCCGCGCGGCAGGCGCGTTTCGCAGCGCAACTGTTCGAGCAGCTCGAACACCAGGCGCTCGACCGCGTCGGCCGGGCACAGCCGCCGATGCAGCGCGGCGTCGGAATGCGCCTGGCGCAGCGCGGCGCCATCGGCGGCGCCGCGCAGGCAGGTGGCGCTGTCGGTGTCGAGGTCGGTGCGCAGGTGCGGCGCACGTTGCGGCACCGGGCGCAGCGCGCGCCAGAGCTGGCCATCGCGGAAATGCAGCGCCGCATCGCCGGTGAGCGCGCGCACGGCCGCGCCGGACAGCTCATCCTGCCGCTGGCGCCGGCGCAAGCGCAGGGCGAGCGCCGCCGCATTCATTGCGCCGGCTCCGACGCCGCGCTGACGCCGGCCGCCTCGCCCGGCAGGTGGCCGAAGCAACGCTGGTAGTACTCCGCCACCACCGGGCGCTCGGCCTCTTCGCACTTGTTCAGGAAGGTCAGCCGGAACGCGAGCGCGGGGTCGCGGAAGATCTGGCAGTTCTCGGCCCAGCTGATCACGGTGCGCGGCGACATCAGCGCCGACACATCGCCCGCGGCAAAGCCGCGCCGGGTCAGGCCGGCCAGCGCCACCATGGCATCGACCAGCGCGCGCCCGTCCGCGTGATCCAGCTCGGGCACGCGTGCCAGCACGATGCCGGCCTCTTCGTCGTGCGGCAGGTAGTCCAGCGTCGCCACCACGTTCCAGCGGTCGATCTGCGCGTGGTTGAGCAGCTGCGTGCCGTGATAGAGCCCGTTGACGTTGCCCAGCCCCACGGTGTTGGAGGTGGCAAAGAGACGGAACGAAGGATGGGGACGGATCACGCGGTTCTGGTCCAGCAGCGTGAACTTGCCATCGCGCTCCAGGATGCGCTGGATCACGAACATCACGTCGGGCCGGCCCGCGTCGTATTCGTCGAAGATCAGCGCCACCGGGCGCTGCAGCGCCCACGGCACGATGCCTTCCTGGAACTCGGTGACCTGGCGGCCGTCGCGCACCACGATGGCATCCTTGCCGACCAGGTCGAGCCGGCTGATGTGGCCGTCCAGGTTGACGCGCACGCAGGGCCAGTTCAGCCGCGCGGCCACCTGTTCGATATGGGTCGACTTGCCGCTGCCGTGCAGGCCCTGCACCATCACGCGCCGGTCGCGCATGAAGCCCGACAGGATCGCCAGCGTCACCTCCGGCTGGAAGCGGTAGGCCGGATCGATCTCCGGCACATGGTCGTCGCGCTGGCTGAAGGCCGGCACCATCAGGCCGGAATCGATGCCAAACACGCTGCGCACCGGAATCATCCGGTCCGGCTTGCCAAACTGCTCTTGCGTCACCTTGTGCTCCTCGTTGCCTCGCTGCCTCATTGCTTCGGCCATGCCATGCCATCGGCACGGCGGCAAGCGGAGCGGTTCCGCGTAACGCCGTGCCTGCTATTCGTCCTCTTCCGCCGCGTCCGGGGCCTCGGCGCCGCCCTGCCAGCTGCCCGCGCTGTCGGCCTCGATCGCCGCCAGCGCCGCCGCCGCGCGCTGCAGCGCGGGCAGCAGCTGCACCGCCTTGTCGCGCGACACCCGCATCACCGGGGCCTGCAGCGCCAGCCCCAGGTTGGACTTGCCGCCGTCGGCGGCCGGCACCAGCACGCCGATGCAGACCAGCCCCGGCAGGAATTCCTCGTAGTCCATGGCGTAGCCGTCGCGCTTGACGCGCTCCAGCTCCGACTCCAGCTGCGCATGGTCGGTCAGCGTGTTCTGCGTGTAGCGCTCCAGCTCCACGTTGGCCAGCAGCCGCTGCCGCTGCGCCGGCGCCAGCTGCGCCAGGAACAGCTTGCCGGTGGCCGAGCAGTGCGCCGGCACGCGCGAACCCGGATGCAGGTAGAAGCGCAGCGGCGCCGCGGTCTCGACGCGATCCAGGTACAGCACCTCGCCGCCGGAAAACGCGGTCAGGTTGCAGCTCTCGCCCACCTCTTCCACCAGCCGGCGCAGCACCATGTGGCGCGCGCCGTGCGAGGTGCTGTTGAGCAACAGGTTCTCCGCCAGCCGGCGCAGCCGCAGGCCGGTGCCGTATTGCCGCCCGTCGCCGTTGCGCTGGATCAGTCCGGCCGCCTCGAGCTGCTGCAGCATGCGGTGCAGCGTGGGCTTGGGCAGGCCGGTCTCTTCCACCAGCGCCTGCAGGTTGAAGGACTGGTCCTTCTCCGCGATGACCTCGAGCAGGCCGAACAAGCGCAGCGCCGGCGTGTCTCCGTCCGGCCTGGCTTCACTTTTGGCGAGGCGCATATCGTTCATGCCTGGCTCCATCATAGGTAAGTTTCATTTTCAGAGTCAAATCATATCAATTATCGAAACTTCTGGTTGACCTTCCGGCTCCAACGGCCTACATTCCGGTTAAACCATAATTTTTTGGAACTTCTGGTTCCATTTTTTAAGCGAACACCGGAGACAAGTCGACATGTACGGATAAGCCATCCTCTCCCGGGGATTGCAATTACTGAACGACCACGGCCCAGGCTGGCATTTACTGCCCTGCCGCCTATACCGAAGAGAAGCCGTGGCGCCTGCCTTAAACGCTGGACTGCTTGCAACGCAGTGCCGACAGCAAGCGCAGCACAGGAGACACAACATGATCCAACAATCACCGTCCGGCAACGGACTATCCCACGGCCTCAAGCAACGCCACATGACCATGATCGCCCTCGGCGGCGTGATCGGCGCGGGGCTCTTTGTCGGCAGCGGCGTCGTCATCAAGTCGGCCGGTCCGGCCGCGGTCCTTTCCTTCCTGATCACCGGCCTTCTCGTGGTGCTGGTGATGCGCATGCTGGGCGAGATGGCCTGCGCCATGCCCGGCGGCGGCGGCTTCTACGAGTATGCACGCGAAGCTTGGCGCGATCGCCCCGCGGTCGGCAACCTGGCCGGCTTCCTGACCGGCTGGATGTACTGGTACTTCTGGGTCATCGTGGTGGCGCTGGAAGCGGTGGCGGGCGCGGACCTGGTGCGCTACTGGCTGCCGGACGTGCCCAACTGGATCATCAGCCTGGTGCTGCTGGTGATGCTGACCCTGACCAACCTGGTATCGGTCAAGTCATTCGGCGAGTTCGAATTCTGGTTCGCCTCGATCAAGGTGGCCGCGATCATGGTGTTCCTGTTCGTCGCCGGCGTCTACGTGCTGGGCCTGGCTCCCGGGTCGCACGGCATGGAAGTGGCCAACCTGACCGCCAACGGCGGCTTCATGCCCAACGGCATCGTGCCGGTGCTGACCGGCGCGGTAGCGGCCACCGGCTTCTACTTCGGCGCCGAAATCGTCACCATCGCCGCCGCCGAGACCGCCGAACCGCAGAAGGCCGTGGCCAAGGCCACCAGCTCGGTGATCACGCGCGTGCTGGTGTTCTATGTCGGCTCGATCCTGCTGGTGGTGTGCCTGGTGCCGTGGAACTCCACCAGCATCGCCACGCCGTACGTCAGCGCGCTGAACGTGATGGGCGTGCCGGCGGCCGCGCAGATCATGAACGCGATCGTGCTGACCGCGGTGCTGTCGGCACTCAACTCGGGCCTGTACGCCTCGTCGCGCATGCTGTTTGCGCTGACCCGCCGTGGCGACGCGCCGCAGTCGCTGGCCCGCGTCAGCCGCAACGGCGTGCCGGTGCGCGCGATCCTGGTGGCGACGCTGTTCGGCTATGGCGCGGTGGTGATGTCCTATGTCTCGCCCGATACCGTGTTCGCCTTCCTGGTGAACTCGTACGGCACGGTGGCGATCTTCGTCTACATCCTGATCGCGATCTCGCAGCTGCGCCTGCGCTCGCGGCTGGAGCGCGAGGCGCCGGGCCAGCTGCGCGTGCGCATGTGGTGCTATCCGTACCTCACCTATGTGGCGATCCTCGGCATGCTCGGCATCGTGGTGGCGATGGCCTTCATTCCCGACCAGCGCACGCCCCTGGCGCTGGGCGTGGTGAGCCTGGCGATCCTGCTGCTGGCCTACGCGGCGCGCCAGTTGTTTCGGCGTGGCGTGGATCCAGTAGTACCGCTGGCGGAACTGCCGCGCCGCGACCTGCGCAAGTACTGAAGCGCGCAAGCGATGACTGGCGTCGAGATGCCAGAAGCAACTGAACCATGACTGACGGGGCGCGCCGGTGCGGTATGCTGGCGCGCTTCGCCGTTCAGGAAACGCCCCCGGTCCCATGAGCCTGAAGTCTCCCACCACCCTCTGGTCGCAGCTGTTCCAGCAGCATGTGCATTCGGGCCTGAGCCTGCAGGGCAAGATCCGGCAGATGCTGGTCTCGGCCATCCTCGACGAGCAGCTGCCGCAAGGCGAGCCGCTGCCCAGCAGCCGCGAGCTGTCGGCGCAGCTGCGGGTGGCGCGCAACACGGTGGTGCTGGCGTACCAGCAGCTGGTCGACGAAGGCTACCTGGTAGCGCGCGAGCGCAGCGGCTACTTCGTCAACCCCGAGATCCTCGGCACCCGCGTCAGCGGCGTGGCCTCGCTGCGCGGCGAGCCGGTGCCGGCGCGCGCGGGCGAGCCCGACTGGGAACGGCGCTTCGTGTTCCGCCCCACGCAGCAGCGCAATATCGTCAAGCGCGCCAACTGGCGCGACTATCCCTACCCCTTTATCTACGGCCAGTACGACCCGGCGCTGTTCCCCACCGCGGATTGGCGCGAATGCTGCCTGAAGGCGCTGAGCGTGCTCGACATCCATGACTGGGCCCAGGACATGATCCTGCGCGACGACGAGTCGCTGGTGCAGCAGATCCGCACCCGTGTGCTGCCGCGCCGCGGCGTCTGGGCCGGCACCGACGAGATCGTGATCACGGTGGGCGCGCAGCAGGCGCTGTACCTGCTGGCCGACCTGCTGGTCAGCCCCGACACGCCGGTGGGCATCGAGGACCCCGGCTACCCGGACGCGCGCAATATCTTCGGCTCGCACACGTCGAACCTGGTGCCGCTGCCGGTCGATGAGCAGGGCCTGACGCTGTCCGACGCGCAGCGCGCGTGCGACTACGTCTACGTGACTCCCGGCCACCAGTGCCCGACCACCGTCACCATGCCGCTGGCGCGCCGCCAGGCGCTGCTGCGGCAGGCCGAGGAAGCCGACTTCGTGCTGATCGAGGACGACTACGAGGCCGAGAGCCGCTTCGAGGGCGATCCCACGCCCACGCTCAAGAGCCTGGACCGCAGCAACCGCGTGATCTACGTCGGCAGCCTGTCCAAGAGCCTGGCGCCGGGGCTGCGCATCGGCTACATCGTCGGCCCCGCGGCGCTGATCGCCGAACTGCGCGGCGCGCGCCGGCTGATGCTGCGGCACCCGTCGGCGTATATCCAGCGCGCGTTCTCGCTGTTCCTGTCGCTCGGCCACTATGACGCGCACCTGCGCCGGCTCGCCGCCGCGCACCGCGAGCGCGCCGAAGCGGTGCTGGCGGCATTGGCCACGCATATGCCTGACTTCCGCGCGGTGCCGATCGCCGGCGGCGCCTCCTGCTGGATCGAAGGGCCGTCCTGGCTCGACGCCGATGCGCTGGCGCGGCTGGCGGAACTGCAGGGCGTGCTGATCGAGCCCGGCAGCGTCTTCTTCATGGCCGAGCCCGCGCCGCGCAACGGCTTCCGGCTGGGCTACTCGTCGATCTCGCTGGACCGCATCGAGCCCGGCATCCGCGTGCTGGCCGGCGTCGCGCGTGAACTGCAGGCCACCGCCGGCAGCGCAAAGGCCCCCGCCGCCATCACTTCCCGGGCCCGCCCCGCCGCCTGAGCGGGGCCACCGCTGCGCCTGCGCCGCTGGCCCAAGCGATAGTCCCGAACTGGCGCTACAGCGCCGCGGCCGGTTTCCCTATCCTCGAGTCATGGCCGGTTCCCCACGGACCGGCACACAACACTCACGGAGACCAAGCCATGTCCAAGGACAACACCGCCGCCGGCATTGAACTGCTGCAAGCCTTCAACGACGCCTGGAACCGCCACGACATCGACGCGCTGATGGCCTGCATGGCCGACGACTGCGTGTTCCATGGCGTGGCCGGCCCCGACCTGCTGGGCCGCAGCTTCGTCGGCCGCGAGGCGGTGCGCGAAGGCTTCCAGCTGGCCTGGCAGACCTTCCCCGATGCGCAATGGGTCGATGGCGACCACTTCGTCGTCGGCGACCGCGGCGTCAGCGAATCCACCTTCCGCGGCACCCGCGCCGACGGCGCCCGCATCGAGGCGCGCATGGTCGACGTGTTCACCTTCCGCGGCGGCAAGATCGCGGTGAAGAACGCCTACCGCAAGGACCGCCCGCCGGTGGTGGCCGCAGCCTGAAGCGAGGAGACGCGCCATGCAAGCCGTAGCTCCCCGCAGCAGCCTCCTGGCCGGCGAGCAGTCGACCGCGCCGACCCGGCCGTACGACCCCGCCTACGACCCCCTGCACACGCCCACGCCCGGCCACGGCCGGGAGTACGCCCCGACCTACTGGATCGGCACCGCGGGCGAGCCGCCCGCCGACGACGGCCCGATCACGCACGATATCGACGTCGACGTGGCCATCATCGGCTCTGGCTTTACCGGCCTGACCTGCGCCATCTTCCTGGCGCAGGAATACGGCATCAAGGCCACCGTGCTCGAGGCCAACCGCGTCAGCTGGGGCTGCAGCACGCGCAATGGCGGCCAGGCGCAATGCGCGTCGGGCCGGCTCAAGCGCTCGCAGTGGATCCAGCGCTACGGGCTCGATACCGCGCTGCGCCTGCACCAGGAGGTCTGCGACGGCATGGAGACCTTCAAGGGGCTGATCAAGGACATCGACTGCGATCCGCAGCCCGGCGGCCACCTCTATATCGCGCACCGCGACAAGGTGATGCCCGCCCTGGAGAAGGAGGCGAAGATCCTGCGCGAAGTGTTCAACTACGACGCGCGCATCCTCGACGCCGACACCGTGCGGCGCGAATACGTCGACGACAAGGAAGCCGCGGGCGCCATGCACGAGCCCGAAGGCATCGGCATCCATGCCGGCAAGCTCGCCTTCGGCTACCTGCGCCGCGCGCGCGCACTGGGCGCGAAGGTGCATCCGTCGAGCCCCGTGACGGGCTGGGAAACGCGCAACGGCGTGCACTACCTGCGCACCCCCGGCGGCATCGTGCGCGCCCGCGCCGTGGGCGTGGCCACCGGCGGCTACACCTCGCAATCCCTGCACCGCGAGCTGAAGAACCGGCTGTTCCCGATCCTGTCGAACTCCATCGTCACGCGTCCGCTCACCGCCGACGAACTGGCAGCGTGCAACTTCCGCACCACCCAGGTCATCACCGACACCCGCATCCTGCGCCACTACTACCGGCTGATGCCCGACGGCCGCCTGCAGATCGGCAGCCGCAGCGCCATCACCGGCAACGACGCGCCGCAGGACCAGTACAAGCAGAAGCTGATTGCCGACATGCACCGCAAATTCCCGGCGCTGCAGGGCATCCAGATCGACTATTCGTGGTGGGGCTGGGTCGACGTCAGCCACGACATGATGCCGCGCATCACCCAGCCCGACCCGGCGCAGTCGATCTACTACGCCATGGGCTACGGCGGCAACGGCGTGATGTACTCCGCCCAGGCCGGCAAGCGCCTGGCCGCGCTGATCGCCGGCAAGTCGTCGGGGCTGCCGGAACTGCCGATCTTCCGCTCGCCGCTGCCGTTCCCGAATGTGCGCGAGATGGTGGAATCGCAGATGTTCGCGCCGTTCCGGCGGATGGGGCAGCGGGTGCTGTACCACTGGTACCACTGGAAGGATGATGTGTTTTGAGGGTGGCGCGGTACTGCTTGCCGGCCATGCTTGAGCTCGCCAACGCCGCCTGGGCGCTCCCTCTCCCGCAGGCGGGAGAGGGGAGCAAACCCGCCGCCTCTCGCAAGCTTCTTGTCGGACCCTCACCGACACCCGAACCAGCCCTCACCGCCTCCACACCCTGCGCAACGCCGCAGTATGATGCCCAGGTCTCCCTCCGCGGGAGCATCGCGGCCACGCCCCGGCCGCAGTGCATCAGGAGGCACGCTTGGACCCGATCCGACCGCTCCCGTCCGAACCCGCCCGCCCCGGCGACCTCATCGTCGCCCGGCCGGAAGGCCTCTATTGCCCGCCCGGCGACTTCTACATCGATCCGTGGCGCCCGGTCGAACGCGCCGTCATCACCCATGCCCATTCCGATCACGCGCGCTTCGGGCACGCGCACTACCTGTGCGCTGAGCCCGGCCGCGGCGTGCTGCTGGCGCGGCTGCCCGGGATCCACCTGAACACGCTGCGCTACGGCGAGCGCATCACGCACCACGGCGTCACGCTGAGCCTGCATCCGGCCGGCCACGTGCTCGGTTCCGCGCAGGTGCGGCTGGAGCACGGCGGGCAGGTCTGGGTGGCCTCGGGCGACTACAAGCTGGAAGCAGACGGCACCTGCGACCCGTTCGAGCCGGTGCCCTGCGACACCTTCATCACCGAAAGCACGTTCGGCCTGCCGATCTACCGGTGGCCGCCGCAGGCGACGCTGATGGCCGAGATCTTCGACTGGTGGCAGGCCAATGCCCGTGCCGGGCGCGCCAGCGTCGTCTACGCCTATACCTTCGGCAAGGCGCAGCGCATCCTGCACGGCCTGCTGCGGCATGCCGGCGCCGATGGCATGCCCGGCCCGGTGATCGTGCATGGCGCGCTGACGCAGCTCAACGCCGCCTATGCCGGGGCCGGCGTCGCGCTGCCGCCCACGGCACTGGTCTCGGATCTGCCGGCGCGCAGCCCGCTGCTGCGCCAGGCGCTGGTGGTGGCGCCGCCGTCGGCACAGCGCTCGCCGTGGCTGCGGCGTTTCGGCGATGCCTCCGACGCCTTCGCCAGCGGCTGGATGCAGCTGCGCGGCACGCGCCGGCGGCGCGGCGTCGACCGCGGCTTTGCGCTGTCCGACCATGCCGACTGGCCGGGGCTGCTGCAGGCGATCAGCGCCACCGGCGCGGGCCGCATCATCGTGACCCATGGCAACGTGCCGGTGATGGTGCGCTATCTGAGCGAGCGCGGCTGGCTGGCGCAGGCGTTCGACACCGAGTACGGCGACGACGATGAAGCCGCGCACCCGGACCCGGCGGTGCCCGCCGAAGCGGGCCAGGAAGAGGCTGCGCCATGAAGGCCTTCGCCGATCTCTACGCCGCGCTGGACGGCACCACCTCGACCAAGGCCCGCCTGGCCGCGCTGGTCGATTACCTGCGCATCACGCCGCCCGCGGATGCCGCCTGGGCCGTCTATTTCCTGGCGGGCGGCAAGCCGCGCCAGATCGTGCCGGTATCGCTGCTGCGCGACCTCGCACGGCAGGCCGCCGACCTGCCCGACTGGCTCTTCGAAGAGAGCTACCAGGCCGTCGGCGATCTCGCCGAAACCATCGCGCTGCTGCTGCCGGACCCGCGGGATGCCGACCACGCCGGCCTGGCCGAATGGGTCGAGCAGCGCCTGCTGCCGTTGCGCGGGCTGGCGCCGGAAACGCTGCTGCCGCGCCTCGACGCGCTATGGCGCCCGCTCGACGCGCACGGCCGGCTGGTGTTGTTCAAGCTGATCACCGGTGCCTTCCGCGTGGGCGTGTCGCGCCTGCTGGTCACGCGCGCGCTGGGCGAGGTGGCCGGCATCGATCCCAAGCGCGTGGCCGAGCGCATGGTCGGCTACACCGACCTGTCGGCCCGGCCCGACGCGGCGCGCTTCCTCGCCCTGCTGGCGCCCGAGGACCAAGACGACCGCGCGCTGCGCGCCGGCGGCCAGCCGTATCCGTTCTTCCTGGCCCATCCGCTGCAGGCTCCGGTGGAACAGTTCGACACCGTGCTGGGCGCGCCCGGCGCGTGGCTGGTCGAGTGGAAGTGGGACGGCATCCGCGCGCAACTGGTGCGGCGCGGCGGCCAGACCTGGCTGTGGTCGCGTGGCGAGGAACTGATCACCGAGCGCTTCCCGGAACTGCTGCAGGCCGCCGCGCCGCTGCCGGACGGCACCGTGCTCGACGGCGAGATCGTGATCTGGCAGCAGGGCCGCGTGCAGCCGTTCGCGTTGCTGCAGCAGCGCATCGGCCGCAAGACGCTGAGCGCAAAGCTGCTGCGCGAGGCGCCGGCGATCCTGATGGCCTATGACCTGCTCGAGTGGCAGGGCGAGGACTGGCGTACCCGCCCGCAGGCCGAACGGCGCGCCCGGCTGGAGCAGGTGGTGGCGGCTCACGTCCACCCCGCGCTGGAACTGAGCCCGCTGGTGGAAGCCGGCGACTGGGAGCACTATGCCCGCCTGCGCGACGCGTCGCGCGAGCTGGGGGTCGAGGGCTTCATGCTGAAGGCCGCCGGCGCGGCCTACGGCGCGGGCCGCACCAAGGATGTCGGGGTCTGGTGGAAGTGGAAGATCGACCCGTACTCGGTCGATGCCGTGCTGGTCTACGCGCAGCGCGGCCACGGCCGCCGCGCCAGCCTCTACACCGATTTCACCTTCGCGGTCTGGAACGGCCCGCCCGGTACGCCGGACCGCGCGCTGGTGCCCTTCGCCAAGGCCTATTCCGGCCTGACCGACGCCGAGATGCGCGCGGTCGACGCCATCGTCCGCCGCACCACGGTCGAGAAGTTCGGGCCGGTGCGCAGCGTCGAACCGACCCAGGTGTTCGAGCTCGGCTTCGAAGGCATTGCCCGCAGCGGCCGCCACAAGAGCGGCATCGCCGTGCGCTTTCCGCGCATGCTGCGCTGGCGCACCGACAAGCCGATCGACGAGGCCGACACGCTGGCCACGCTCGAAGCGATGCTGCCGGCCACCGGCGCGGCGCGGGAGGATGCGGCATGAGCCCGCCGCGCGGCGCGCGCCGGCCCGCGATCGATCCGGCGCCCACCCCAGCCCCATTGACCGTTGCCCAGGGCATGCAGGCGCTGTTCGACGCGCGCGGCTGGCAGCCCTTCGCCTTCCAGCGCGAAGTCTGGACCGCGATCGCGCGCGGCCAGAGCGGACTGCTGCATGCCACCACCGGCACCGGCAAGACCTATGCGGCGTGGCTCGGCGCGCTGATGGCATTCGCCACGCCGCGCGCGGCGCCGTCGCACGACAAGCCCGCGCCGCCGCTGACCGTGCTGTGGCTGACGCCGATGCGCGCGCTGGCGGCCGACACCACGCGCGCGCTGCAGGCGCCGCTGGCCGAGCTCGACCTCGACTGGACCGTCGCGCTGCGCACCGGCGACACCGGCAGCGCCGAGCGCGCGGCGCAGCAGCGGCGCTTGCCGACCGCACTGGTGACCACGCCCGAAAGCCTGACGCTGATGCTGACCCGCGCCGACGCGCACGACACCCTGCGGCGCGTGCGCATGGTGGTGGTCGACGAATGGCACGAGCTGCTCGGCAACAAGCGCGGCGTGCAGGTGCAGCTGGCACTGGCACGGCTGCGGCAATGGCAGCCCGCGCTGATGGTGTGGGGGTTGTCGGCCACGCTCGGCAACCTGCCGCACGCGGCCGAGGTGCTGCTGAGCGGCGTGCCCGGCGAGCGGCGCACGCTGGTGCACGGCCATACGCCGAAGACCCTGGTGATCGACACGCTGCTGCCCGACAACGCCAGCCGCTTTCCGTTTGCCGGCCACCTGGGCCTGTCGATGCTGCCCCACGTGGTGGAAGAACTGGCGCACGGCGGCACCACGCTGGTGTTCCTCAATACCCGCTCGCAGGCCGAGCTGTGGTACCAGGCGCTGCTCGACGCGCGCCCGGAGTGGGCGGGCGAGATCGCCCTGCACCACGGCTCGCTCGACCGCGCGGTGCGCGAATGGGTCGAGCTGAACCTCAAGAACGGCGCGCTGCGCGCGGTGGTGTGCACCTCCAGCCTGGACCTTGGCGTCGATTTCCTGCCGGTGGAGCGCGTGCTGCAGGTCGGATCGCCCAAGGGGGTGGCGCGCCTGCTGCAGCGCGCGGGGCGTTCCGGCCATGCGCCGGGCCGCGCCTCGCGCGTGACGGTGGTGCCCACGCACAGCCTGGAACTGGTCGAGGCCGTGGCCGCGCGGCATGCGGTGCAGGCAGGACGGATCGAGGCGCGCGAGTCGCCCGACAAACCGCTCGACGTGCTGGTGCAGCACCTGGTGACGGTGGCGCTGGGCGGCGGCTTCCGGCCCGAAGCGTTGCTGGCCGAGGTGCGCTCCGCCTGGGCCTACCGCGGCCTGAGCGGCGAGGAATGGCAGTGGTGCCTGGACTTCGTGCGCCAGGGCGGGGCCACGCTGTCGGCATACCCGGACTTCCGCCGCGCGGTGCCCGACGACGAAGGCGTCTGGCGCGTGCCGGACGCGGGGCTGGCACGGCGCCACCGCATGAGCGTGGGCACCATCGTCAGCGATGCCACCATGCAGGTGCGCTACTGGAGCCGCGCGGGCACCGGCGGCGCCTCGCTGGGCTCGGTGGAAGAAGGCTTTATCGCGCGGCTGGCGCCCGACGACTGCTTCCTGTTCGGCGGCCGGCTGCTGGAGCTGGTACGCGTGCAGGAGATGACCGCGTTCGTGCGCCGCGCCACCGGCAGGCGCCCGGTGGTGCCGCGCTGGAACGGCGGCAAGATGCCGATGTCGACCGAACTGGCCGAGGCCGTGATCGACACGCTCGCCGCCGCCGCGGTGGGCCGGCTGGATCCGCGCGACACCCCCGAGCTGCCGCTGATCCAGCCGCTGGTGGACCTGCAGGCGCAGTGGTCCGCGCTGCCCTCGCGCCATACCCTGCTCGCCGAATCGCTGCATTCGCGCGAGGGCTGGCACCTGTTCCTCTATCCGTTCGCCGGGCGCTCGGTCCATCTTGGCCTGGGCAGCCTGCTGGCATGGCGGCTGGGACAACAGGTGCCGGCCACGTTCTCGGTGGCGGTCAACGACTACGGGCTGGAACTGCTGGCGTCGGCGCCAGTGGACTGGGGCCGCTGGCTGCCGCAGGTATTGGCCGACGAGCGCCGGCGCGACCTGGCCGCCGACGTGCTGGGCAGCCTGAATGCGGGCGAACTGTCGTTGCGGCGTTTTCGCGAGATTGCCCGCATCGCGGGGCTGATCTTCCAGGGCTACCCCGGCGCGCCCAAGAGCGCGCGCCAGCTGCAGGCGTCGTCCAGCCTGTTCTACGAGGTCTTCCGCAAGCACGACCCCGGCAACCTGCTGCTGGGCCAGGCCGAACGCGAAGTGCTGATGCAGGAGCTGGACGCGCACCGGCTCGCCGCGACGCTGGAGCGCCTGTCCGCGCTGAAGCTGGACCTGCACGCGCTGAAGCGGCCCACGCCGCTGTCGTTCCCGCTGGTGGTCGAATTCCTGCGCGAGAAGCTCAGCACCGAAAAGCTCGCCGACCGCATCGCACGGATGCTGGCCGACCTGGAACTGGCGGCCGGGCCCGAGCCCGGCGAAGCCGCCGGCATGCCGGCCGAGATCATGGCCGATGCCGTGGCCGAAGCCGCGCGCTTCGGCATGGCCGACCATGCCGGCCCGTCGGCCCGCACCGCGCGCCGGCCGCGGCGCCCGCGCAAGCCGTCGAAGCCGTTGCCGCTGCTATGAATCCCGACGCCCGCACTTTGGAGCAGGGTGGCGCGATGGCGGTGGCGGCCGCCGGCGAGACCCTGTGGCTGCTGCCCGAACACGCGCTGTGGTGGCCGGCGGCCGGCATGCTGATGGTGGCCGACGTCCACTTCGGCAAGGCCGCGGCGTTCCGCGCGCTGGGGCAGCCGGTGCCGCACGGCACCACCGGCGACAACCTGTCAGTCCTGACCCGTCTGGTGCGGCAACTGCCGGTCGATGAACTGGTATTCCTCGGCGACTTCCTGCACGCGCGCGCCTCGCGCACGCCAGCGGTGCTGCAGGCCTTGTACGACTGGCGCCAGGACCTGCCCGCGCCGTTGCGCTGCACGCTGGTGCGCGGCAACCACGACGCGCGCGCGGGTGATCCGCCCGCGTCGCTTGGCATTGCCGTGGTGTCCGAGCCCGCGCTGGCGGGCCCGTTCGCGCTCTGCCATATGCCCGGCACCTCGCCGCTGGGCTATGTGCTGGCGGGCCACCTGCATCCGGCCTGCCGCCTGCGCGGCAGCGGCGCCGACAGCCTGCGCCTGCCCTGCTTCCTGTTCGGGCCGCGCGGTGCCATCCTGCCTGCGTTCGGCGCCTTCACCGGCCATGCCACGGTGCGGCCGCAGGCCGACGAGCGCGCCTATGTGGTCGGCGGCGGCAGGGTCTGGCCGGTGGGCCCGGCGCGTCAGAACAGCGTATAGCCGCCGTCGATGACGAAGGTATCGCCGGTGTGGTAGGCCGAGGCCGGGCTCATCAGGTAGACCGCGATGCCGGCGAAGTCGCTGCCCTCGCCCCAGCGGCGCATCGGCACGCGCTTGTGCACCATCTCCTGGAAGGCATCGTTGCCCTGCGCCGCGCTGGTCATCTCGGTCTTGATCCAGCCCGGCAGGATCGAATGGGCGCGGATGCCCTTGCGCGCATACTCGACCGCGAGCCCGCGCATCATCGAGATCACGCCGCCCTTGGTGGCGGCGTAGTGCTCGGCGCGCGGCGCGCCTTCGATGGCGGCGACCGAGGCCGTGCTGCACAGCACGCCGCCGTCGCCCTGCGCCAGCATCTGCCGCACCGCCGCGCGCAGCGTAAAGAAAGCGCCGTCGAGGTTGACGCGCAGGGTCCGGCGCCAGGCTTCGGTCTCGAGCTGGTCAAACGGTGCCTTGCTGCCGCTGCCGACGCCGGCGTTGGCAAAGCAGCCGTCGATGCGGCCGAGCGCCGCCGCGGTGCGCGCCATCGCGGCGTCGACCGCCTGCTCGTCGCCCACATCGCAAAGCTCCGTATGCACCTTGCGCCCGTGCCGGCCCAGCCGGTCCGCCGCGGCGGCGTTCTTGTCCGCGCTGGTGCCCCAGATCGCGATATCGGCACCGGCCGCGGCCAGCCCTTCGGCAATGCCCAGGCCGATGCCGCCATTACCGCCGGTCACCAGTGCCACCTTGCCGGTCAGGTCGAACGGATGCGTGCTCATGTCTGTCTCCTCGGATGGTTTGTCGCTGTCTTGGCAGGACATTGTTGGCAGGACACGCGCGAAGGCTCGTCGTCGGAACAGATGAAATTTGCTCTGCGGAAAGAAAACAGGAAAGCGGGCGTGGCGCTGCCACGCCGCACTGCAGCAAGGGCATCATGCGATGCCCGCGGTACGCGCATGCCCCGACGGCCGTGCCGTGGCGCTGCGCGGTACGCTACGCGATGTGGCCTAGCGCAAGCCGAAGAAGCTGAGTACCGCGAGAATGATGACTACGGCTCCAACAAGCCAGACGATATTCATGACAGCTCTCCTTGTCCCAAAGGTCCCGACGCGGCCTCTACCGACGCCTTGTGGCGGGTGGATGGTCGACCCGGTCACATGACTCTCGGGCCAGCGATATACCCATCGCTGTCAGGACTTGCCGCAACATTCGTGCCTTGGTTTACCGGTGCCTCGGGCGGCGCATCGGTGGCCGCTCCCGGCCAGCGCACCTACCGCTGGCGCCACCAGTCCATGGATTACAAAGACAGCCAGCGCCTTAATTACAAACGCATGACAGGCGCGGCAATGCGTTGTCCAGCGGAGTGGTCCGTCGTGCTGCGCTCCATCCTGCGCACCGCAATGCGGGCGCGTCCTTCGGATCGGGCACCCGATGGCGCACCGGGGCCTTGCCCTCGATCGGTCATGAGTGGCGCTATGATGGCCGCCTCCCCATCCTCTGGTTGCCAGTCATGGACAAGGCCCGGGTCCTCACCCTCTTCCTCGGCGTGGTGCGCGCCGGCAGCTTCCGGCGCGCCGCGGTCGAGGCCGGGGTCACGCCGCAGGCGGCGAGCAAGGCGGTGCGCACGCTCGAGGCCCATCTGGGCGTGCGCCTGCTGCACCGGACCACGCGCAAGCTCAGCCTGACCGAGGAAGGCGCGCGCCTGTTCGAACTGACCGCGCCCGGCATGCGCCAGCTCGACGAAGCGCTCGAGCAGGTCCGCGCCAGCCGCGGCGACGACGACGGGCTGATCCGCCTGACCGCGCCGCCGTCGCTCGGCAGCCGCGTGCTGGTGCCGCTGGTCAAGGGCTTCCGCGAGCAGCATCCCGGCATCGGCTTCGACGTGGTGCTGAGCGACCTCTTCACCGACCTGGTCGAAGCCAGGATCGACGTGGGCTTCCGCGTCGGCACCAGCCCCGGCCAGAACCTGGTGGCGCGGCGCCTGTGCGACCTGCCGCTGGTGATCTGCGCCGCGCCGGAGTACCTGGCGCGGCACGGCGAGCCGGCCACGCTCGACGACCTGCTGCGGCACCAGTGCACCGGCTTCCGCCGCCCCGCCACCGGCCGCATGGTGCCGTGGGAACTGCAGGTGGACGGCAACCTCGTGTACCAGGAGCTGCCCGCGGTGGCCAGCTTCAACGATGTGGAAACCGAGGTCGAGGCGGTACGCGCCGGCATCGGCATCGGCCAGCTGCCTGCCTACATGGTCCATGCCGACCTGGTCAGCGGACGGCTCAGCGCAATCCTGACCGGATACAGCAGCAGCCAGGTCGGGCTGTACATGTACTACCCGCACCGCAGCCAGATGCCGGTGCGGGTCCGGCGCTTCATCGACTTCGTGGTGGCGGCCTCGCGCGGCGCGGAGCAGTCGTTGTCGCGGCTGGTGGGGGTGGTGGACTGAGACACCCGTCACCGGCTGGTGCCACGGCGCCAGTAGCCGGCGCGATTACCCTCCCGCATGCATCAGGGGCCAGAAACGGCCTGTCGTCCTCCCGGGCCTGACTGCCACGCCCATCCCTCTTTCCGTTGCCTTTCGCTTGACTTTTTCTCAACCGAAAGCGCCTGAAATATCGTTTGTCGCGCGGCACGCCGGCGACAACCATTACACCAGGCCCAACCGCAGGAGACAGCCATGTCAGACCAGCCCTATCCGCTCTGGAGCGCGGACCCCGTCCCCCATCTGCTTGCCTCGCGCGAGCGCGCCACCGGCGCCTGGATCTTCCCGGCGCTGCCCGCCGACTCGCCGCTGGCCGAGAGCTATGAGGCCGTCGCCATCGCTGGCACGGGCACGCTCTACAGCTATACCGTGATCCACCCCGCGCCCAAGACCGGGCAGCCGCCTTACGCGCTCGGCTATGTCGATTTCGTCGGCCCGGTGCGCATCTTCGGCCGCCTGCAGGGCGCGGCGCGCCCAGTCATCGGCGCGCGCTACGCGCCGCGGCATGACGCCGAACTTGGCTATGTGTTCGAAGCCGTCACGGCCTGAACGATCGCAAGAAGGGAAAAGGTAAGCACCATGCAGGACATCTACATCCACGGCGGCGCGATGACGCCGTTCGGCCGCTATCCCGGCGTGCTGGCGCCGGAGCTGGCGCAACAGGCCATCCTGAAGGCACTGGCCGACGCCGACGTGCCGGCCGGCCGCATCCAGGCGGTTTACTGCGCCAACGTGCTGGGCGGCATGATCCTCGGCCAGCTCGTCGTGCGCGACCTGGGGCTCAAGGGCATCCCGGTCTACAACGTCGAGAACGCCTGCGCCAGCGGCGCCACCGGCGTGCACCTGGCGCGGCACGCGCTGCTGGCCGGGCAATACGACACGGTGCTGGTGTTCGGCATCGAGCAGCTCACCGCGCTCGGCGGCGGCACCATCCCGCTGCAGCGCAATGACCACAAGACCGAGCTCTATGCCAGATCCGGCATGGTGCTGCCCGCGGTCTACGCGATGCGGGGCACGCGCTTCCTGTACGAGCGCGACGCGTCGCCCGCCGAGCTAGCGGAAGTGGCGGTCAAGAACCGCTACAACGGCTCGCTCAACCCATATGCGCAGCAGCGCAAGGCCACCACCGTGGAAGAAGTGCTCGGCTCGCGCATGATCGCCGACCCCCTGACGCTGCTGCAGTGCTGCCCGTCGCAGGTCGATGGCGCCGCCGCGGTGGTGCTGAGCACGCGCCGCGCAGCGCAGGCGCGTCCGGTCAAGGTACTGTCGTCGGTGGTGGTGTCCGGCCTGCGCGAGGAGGCCGATGACGACATCCTCGATGCCGAAATCACCGCGCGTGCCGCGCGCCAGGCCTATGAACAGGCCGGGCTGGGGCCGCAGGACGTCGACGTGGTCGAGCTGCACGACGCCTTCACCATCGCCGAACTGCTCTACTACGAAGCGCTGGGCCTCGCCTCACAAGGCGAAGCGGTGTCGCTGCTGAAGTCCGGCGCGACCCGGCTGGGCGGCCGCGTGCCGGTCAACCCCAGTGGCGGCCTGCTGGCCAAGGGTCACCCGCTCGGCGCCACCGGCGTGGCGCAGATGGTGGAGATCCTGTGGCACCTGCAAGGGCGCGCCGGCGAGCGCCAGGTCGACAACGCGCGCGTGGGCCTGACGCAATGCACCGGCGGCGGCATCGCGGGCGTCGACCACGCCGCGTCTTCCGTCCACCTGCTGGGAGTCTGAAATGAGTACGCAACGATTCGATCCCACCCATGTGGCGGTGGTCACCGGTGCCGCGCGCGGCATCGGCCTGGGTATCGCCACGCAACTCGCGCGGCAAGGACTGACCGTGGCGCTGCTGGACCGCGATGGCGGTGCGCTGGACGAGGCCGTCGGCACGCTCGCCGCCGCAGGGCTGAATGCCTTTGGCGCCACCGCCGACCTGACCGATTCCGCCGCGGTCAACGACGCCTTTGCGCAAGTCGCGGCACGCGCCGGCCGCGTCGACTACCTCGTCAACAACGCGGGGGCCGTGCGCGACATGCGCTTCCTGAAGATGAGCGACGACGACTGGGACCTGGTCATCGATACCAACCTGCGCTCGCAGTTCCTGTGCTGCCGCGCGGCGCTGCCCGGCATGGTCGGGCGTGGCTACGGGCGCGTGGTCAATATCTCGTCGCGGGCCTGGCTGGGCGGCTTCGGACAGGCCAACTACTCCGCGGCCAAGGGTGGCGTGGTCAGCCTGACGCGCTCGCTGGCGATCGAGTTCGCGGCCAAGGGCATCACCGTCAACGCGGTCGCGCCCGGCATTGTCGATACGCCGCTGTTCCGCGGCTTTGCGCCGGAGGTGCAGGCGCGGTTGCAGAAATCGGTGCCGGTGCAGCGTATCGGCACCGCTGACGATATCGCCAATGCGGTCAGCTTCTTCCTCGACCCGCAGTCGTCGTACGTGACCGGCCAGACGCTCTACGTCTGCGGCGGGCGCAGCCTGTCGTCGCCCAGCGTGTAAGGAGGCCATCATGACCATCCAACGCCATATCGAAGGCGCGGTCGCGGTGCTGACCATCGACCGGCCCGACGCGCTCAATGCGCTCGACGTGACCACGCTGCGCGAACTGCGCGCGCACCTGGCCGAGGTGCGCGACCGCGACGACCTGCGCGTCGCGGTGCTGACCGGCGCCGGCACGCGCGCCTTCTGCGCCGGGGCGGACCTGAAGGGCACGCGCACCTCATCCGCCACCTACCCCGAGGCGCTGTTCCGCGCGCCGGAGCAGGCCGCGGACCTGGGGCTCTATATCCGGCTGATGGACCTTAGCGACCTCGGCCTCGGCAAGCCGCTGGTCGCGGCGGTCAACGGACACTGCCTCGGCGCGGGGCTGGAGATCGCGCTGCAGTGCGACTTGCGGATTGCGTCGACGCAGGCCACCTTCGGCCTGCCCGAAGTCGCGGTCGGCTCGATCCCGGCGGTGTCCGGCCTGCACCGGCTGCTCAAGGCCGTGCCCGCGGCGCATGCGATGCAGATGGTGCTGACCGGCGAACGCATCGATGCCGCGCACGCCGCGCGCATCGGCCTGGTCACCGAGACCATGGCGCCCGACGCCTTGCCCGGCCGCGCGCTGGCGCTGGCCGTGCGCATCGCCGCCAACGCGCCGCTCGCGGTGCAGGCGGTCAGGAAGCTGTCGCGCCAGACCAGCCACCTCAGCGAAACCGACGCGCAGCAGCTCACCGAACTCTACTGGGGCGTGCTGCGCGACACCGCCGACCGCGTTGAAGGCCGCCAGGCCTTCGCCGAAAAGCGCCAGCCCCACTACACAGGCCGCTGAGCGGCCCGACAACAACCACGCAGGAGACAACCATGGCAGAAATCCTTCGAATCATGCGCGCGGCAATGGCCGGCGTGCTGGCAGCCACCGCGCTGGGCGCGGCAGCACAGTCACCCTATCCCACGCAGAAGCCGATCACGCTGGTCGTGCCGTTCGCGCCGGGCGGTGGCAACGACATCCTGGCACGCGCCATCGCGCCGAAGATGGGCCAGCTGCTGGGCCAGACCATCGTGATCGAGAACAAGCCCGGCGCCGGCGGCAACCTGGGCGCCGATTACGTGGCGCATGCCGCGGCGGATGGCTATACGCTGGTAATCGCGTCGAGCCAGATCACGATGAACCCGTTCCTCGGCATGAAGGTCCCGTTCCAGGTCGAGCGCGACTTCGAGCCGGTCGGCCGGATCGCGTCGGTACCGATCATGCTGGTTGCCAATCCCGACCAACCCTTCCGCACGCTGCAGGAATTCATCCAGTACACCCGCGCCAACCCGGGCAAGCTCAGCTACAGCAGCCCGGGACCCGGCACCCCGCAGCACCTGGCGGGCGAGGTCTTCGCCAAGCTGAACAAGACCGAGCTGCTGCACGTGCCTTACCGCGGCACCGGCCCGTCGATCAGCGACCTGATGGGCGGCCAGGTGCAGATCTCGTTCGCCACCTTTGCTTCGTCGATCCAGTTCGTGCGCGCCGGCAAGCTGCGCGCGCTCGGCATCGCCGGCAAGAAGCGCAGCGCGCTGATGCCAGACCTGCCGACCTTTGCCGAAGCCGGCATCGTTGGCTACGACGCGGAGCTCTGGTACAGCCTGCTGGCGCCGGCACGCACGCCCAGGGCCGTGGTCGACAAGGTCAACGCCGCACTGGTGGCTGCGCTGAAGTCGCCCGACGTTGCCGTGCAGCTGGCAAAGCAGGGCTTCGAGCCGCAGGCCTCCACGCCGGACGAACTGAAGGCGTATATCGGCAAGGAGATGTCGCGCTGGCAGCGCGTGATCCAGGACAACAACATCAAGGTGGCGCTGTGAACGCGCCCGCCGCCCTCGTCGATCGCGTCGAGCCCGCCGACCGCGCCATGCTGCCGCCCACCGACAACCCGCTGCTGGACTACCTTGGCATCCGCCTGGCCAGCGTCGGCGACGGCCGCTGCACCTTCGAGCTCGACATCGAACCGCGCCACCTGAACCGGCAGGGCAACGTGCAGGGCGGCGTGACCGCCACGCTGCTCGACGCCGCGTGCGGTTACGCCGGCCTGCCGACCGGCGTCGATGGCGCCCTCGGCCACGCCGTGACGGTGATGCTGGCCATCAGCTACCTCAGCAAGGCGAGCGCGGGCCGGCTGCGCGCTACTGCCACGGTGAGCCGCGCCGGCAAGAGCCTGTACTTTGCCTCGGCCGAACTGGCCACCGATGCTGGCGTGCTGGTCGCCACGGCGCAAGGCACGTTCAAACGATCCCGCATCCTTCCGGAGGCCTGACATGCTGCGCGACGCACTGGACGGCCTGACCGTCATCGACTTCACCCAGATCGGCGCCGGCCCGACCTGCACCATGCTGCTGGCCGACATGGGCGCCAGGGTCATCAAGGCAGAGCCGCCCGGCGGCGAACTGGGCCGCGGGCTCGGCCCCGGCTGGCTGGGCGACGACAGCGCGCTGTTCCACGGCTTCAACCGCAACAAGCTGGGCGTGGCGCTGGACCTGAAATCCCCCGACGGACTCGCGGTGGCGCGCCGGATGGTCTCGGACGCCGACATCGTGGTAGAGAGCATGCGCCCCGGCGTAATGGAGCGCCTCGGGCTGGGCCATGCCGAGCTGTCGGCGCTGAACCCGTCGCTGGTCTACTGCTCCATCTCCGCCTATGGCCAGGAAGGCCCGTATGCCGGCCGTGCCGGCGTCGACGGCATCATCCAGGCCGATTCCGGGCTGATGAGCCTGATCGGCCTGCCCGACGGCGAGCCGTGCAAGGTGCAGGCGCCGGTGGTCGACGTGATGACCGGCTATGTCGCCTGCGTCGGCATCCTGGGCAAGCTGGCGCAACGGGCGCGCGACGGCCAGGGCGGGCATCTCGACGTCAGCCTGCTCAACGCCGCGCTGGCGCTGCAGCAATCGTCGCTCACCAGCTATTGCGCCGACGGACAGCTGCCGGAACGCGCTGGCAGCGCGGCGCCCTACTCTGCGCCCAACCAGGCCTTCCGCACTGCGGACGGATGGATCATGGTGGCCGCCTACATGCCCGAGCGCTGGCGCCGGCTGTGCGACGTGCTGGGCCTGCCGACGCTCGCCGACGATCCGCGCTTCGCCACTTCGCCGCTGCGCGTGGCCAACCGTGCAGCAATGGTCGAGGCACTGACCAGCGTGTTCGTGACCCGCTCCACCGACGCGTGGCTGGCGTTGCTGCAGGACGCCGACATCCTGTGCGCCCGCGTCGCCACCTATGAAGACCTGATGGCACACCCGCAGGTGGCGGCCAACCGCATGGTGCAGCGCATCCCGCACGAGGCGCTGGGCGAGGTCCGCATGCCCGGCTTCCCGATCAACAGTGCCCAGGAAAACGCGCTGCCGGCGCGGCCGGCGCCGGCGTGCGGGCAGCACACGCGAGCGGTACTGGCTGATTTCGGCTACACCCGCGCACAGATTGCCGCGCTGCAGACGCGGGGCGCGATCCACTGCGCCGAGGTTCAGCCGCTTGCCACCTCCACGGCCTGACTGGCGTGCACGGGCGCTAGCCCTGCGTCTCGCATTGCGCCAGCAGCCACTCGCGGAACACCGCCATGCTGGCGCTTTCCTTGCGGTCCGCCGGCGTCACCAGGTAGTAGGTGAAATCGCCCATGTCGACGGTCTGGCGGAACGGCGCGACCAGCCGCCCGGCCTCCAGGTCGGTCGCGACAAGGAAGCGCTGGGCGATGGCGAAGCCCTGCCCTTCCATGGCCGCCGCGTATGCCATGGCCGAGCTCTGGAAGGTCATGCCGCTGCGCGCATCGACCTGCGCGTCGGCCCGCGCGGCCTTAAGCCAGTGCGCCCAGTCGTCCGGACGCGCGATCGAATGCAGCAGCGTCTGGTGCTGCAGGTCGGCAGGCTTCTTCACCTTCGGGCTGCCGGCGGCAACGCCAGGGCTGCACACCGGCACCAGGATGTTGGACACCAGCCGGTGGGTATTCACGCCGCTCCACTTGCCGTCGCCGAGACGGATCGCGCCGTCGATGTCTTCCTTGCGGAAATCGACCGGGTCCAGCGACGCGGTCAGCAGCACCTCGATGCCGGGATTGGCCGCATGGAAGCTCGACAGCCGCGGGATCAGCCAGCGCATGGCGAAGGTGGTATAGGCGCGCACCTTGAGCTGCCTGCGCCGGGCGCGCTTGCTCAGCCGGCGCGTGGCTTCGCGCAGGTCGTCCATCGCCCGCGTCACGGCGCGGTAGTAGTCCTCGCCGGTGCGGGTCAGGGAGATCTGCCGGTGGCCACGATGCAGCAACTGCACGCCCAGGCCCAGCTCCAGCGCGCGGATCTGGCGGCTGACGGCGCCAGGCGTGACGTGCAGCTCTTCGGCCGCGACGGTGATGCTGAGATGCCGCGCCGCCGCCTCGAAGGCGCGCAACGCGTTCAGCGGGGGCAGTTTGTCCATGCCGGCGAGTCTGCCATACGGTTGAGGTTTGCTCAATCGAAGCAGACACGACGGTAATTAGCAACTCCTGGTTGCCATTAAAACGCCATTGTGGTGGCTAGTGTTGCTGGCTGCGCCAGCCTAAATTTGTCTCCGTGGCCCCCGCCATCAAACCTCGAAGTCAAACCGAGCACTACGTCAAGGAGATTCACCATGTCCGCCAACACCACCATCACTGCCAACACCTTCGCCAACGCCACCAACGCCACCGGCAAGGTGTGGTTCATCACCGGCGCCTCGCGCGGCTTCGGCCTCGAGCTGACCCGCGCCGCGCTGGCCCGCGGCGACCGCGTCGTCGCCACGGCGCGCAACCCGCAGGCCGTGATCGGCGCCGTGGGCGGGCATGATCACCTGCTCGCCGTGGCGCTGGACGTGACCAGCGAAGCCCAGGCCATCGCCGCCGCCGAGGCCGCGGTGGCGCGCTTCGGTCGCATCGACGTGCTGGTCAACAACGCTGGCTACGGCCTGCTGGGCGCGGTGGAAGAAGCGTCGGCCAGGGAGGTCGAACAGCAGTTCGCCACCAACGTGTTCGGCGTGCTGGCGGTGACGCGCGCGGTGCTGCCGCAGATGCGCCGCCAGCGCAGCGGCCATATCGTCAATATCTCGTCGATCGGCGGCTATGCGGCCTATCCGGGCTGGGGCGTCTACGGTGCCACCAAGTTCGCGGTCGAAGGACTGACCGAAGCGCTGTCGGCCGAACTGGCGCCGCTGGGCATCCACGCCACGGTGGTCGAGCCCGGCTTCTTCCGCACCGATTTCCTCGATGCCAGTTCGCTGGTGCGCGTCGGCACGGAGATCGGCGAATACGCGCAGACGGTCGGCGCCATGCGCACGCACATGGCCTCGGCCAACCACCAGCAGCCCGGCGACCCGGCCCGGCTGGCCGCGGCCCTGCTCGCGCTTGCCGACAGCGACACGCCGCCGGTGCGGCTGCCGCTGGGTTCCGACACGGTCGCCCGCATCGCCGACAAGCACCGCAAGGTGGAAAGCGAGCTGGCCGCGTGGCACGCGCTGGCGGTGTCGACCGACCACGCCGACGCGCACGCGTGAGCCTGCGCCGCGCACGGTTTGCTGCACTGCAGCCAAGCCGGGCGCCTCTCTACAGGAGGCCGGCGGAGCGCCGGCCTCACCACTTGCAGGGGCACTTGCGTCGGGCATTGCACGGTATCGGCACGCATATATGTCGCTTCCGCCGAATTTCGCCAATAATGCCCAGAGAGTCATTGCCGGACGAACCGAGAGCCACCATGCACGAGAGTCCCGATGCCATCCGCACTGTCGCCCTGCTCGGGCACGCAGGAAGCGGCAAGACCTCGCTGGTCGAGGCGCTGCTGCACAAGGGCGGTGCGGTGCACACGCCTGGCAGCGTCGAGCGCGGATCCACCGTGTGCGACAACGATCCGCTCGAGCGCAAGTACAAGCGCTCGCTCAGCGCCGCGGTCGCGCACCTGGAGTACCGCGACACCCGCATCTACCTGATCGACACCCCCGGCTACCCGGACTTCTCCGGGCACGCCATCAGTGCGCTGGCCGCGGTGGAAACCGCGGCCATCGTCATCAATGCGCAGACCGGCATCGAGATGACCACGCGCCGCGCCATGGCCTGGGCGCAGGCGCGCCAGTTGTGCCGGATGATCATCATCAACGGCATCGACGGCGAGAAGGTCGACCTGCCCGCGCTGCTGGCGGAGATCCAGGAGGCCTTCGGCAAGGAATGCCTGCCCATCAACCTGCCGGCCGACCACGGCGGCAAGGTGGTCGACTGCTTCTTCAATCCGGCCGGCGAGTCGGATTTTTTATCGGTGGCGTCCGCGCACGACGCGCTGATCGACCAGGTGATCGAGATCGACCCCGAGCTGATGGAGCTGTACCTGGAGCAAGGCGAAGCCATCACCCCGGAGCAACTGCACGCGCCGTTCGAGCGCGCGCTGCGCGAAGGCCACCTGGTGCCGATCTGCTTTACCTCGGCCGTCACCGGCGCCGGCATCGAAGCGTTGCTGGACGTATTCGTGCGGCTGCTGCCCAACCCCACCGAAGGCAACCCGCCGCTGTTCTACCGCTCCACCGGCGCGGATGCCGAGGGCACGGAACAGCGCCAGGCGGTGCGCGCCGAGCCCGTCCCGGACAAGCATGTGCTGGCGCACGTGTTCAAGGTGGTGATCGATCCCTATGTCGGCAAGCTGGCGATATTCCGCATCCATCAGGGCACGGTCACGCGCGACAGCCAGCTCTATATCGGCGAAGGACGCCAGCCGTTCAAGGTGGCGCACCTGCTGCGGCTGCAGGGCAAGGAGACCCAGGAAGTGCCGCGTGCCGGCCCGGGCGATATCTGCGCGGTGGCCAAGGTCGATGAACTTGGCTTCGACGCAGTGCTGCACGATGCCACCGAGGACGGCAACATCCACCTGACCCCGCTGGAATTCCCCACGCCGATCTATGGCCTGGCGATCGAGCCGGCGCGGCGCGGCAACGAGCAGCGCCTGGCCGAGGTGCTGCACAAGCTCAGCGCGGAAGACCCGTGCCTGCGCGTCGAGCACCCGGCCGGCACCAACGAGACCGTGGTGTTCGGCCTGGGCGAGTTCCACCTGCGCTGCGCGCTGGAGCGGCTGAC
Source organism: Cupriavidus alkaliphilus (assembly GCF_900094595.1). GTDB lineage: Bacteria > Pseudomonadota > Gammaproteobacteria > Burkholderiales > Burkholderiaceae > Cupriavidus > Cupriavidus alkaliphilus. The sequence continues at coordinate 173,152 of NZ_FMAD01000004.1, forward strand.
CGAGCAGTACAAGCTGGACGTGGCGACGCGCCCGCCCAAGATCGCCTATCGCGAAACCATCGGCGCCAGGGCCGAAGGCCATCACCGGCACAAGAAGCAGACCGGCGGCGCCGGCCAGTTCGGCGAAGTGATGCTGCGCATCGAGCCGCTGGCACGCGGCGCGGGTTTCGATTTCGTCGATGCGGTCAAGGGCGGCGCGATTCCCGGGCAGTTCATCCCGGCGGTCGAGAAAGGCATCCGGCAGGCGCTGGACAGCGGCCCGCTGGCGGGGTTTCCGATGCAGGACGTGCGCGTGACCGTGTACGACGGCAAGAGCCACCCGGTCGATTCCAAGGAAGTCGCGTTCGCCACCGCGGGACGCAAGGCCTTTATCGACGCGGTGCTCAAGGCCAGGCCGAGCGTGCTCGAACCGATCGTCGATATCGAGGTCACGGCACCGGGCAACGCCATGGGCGATATCATCGGCGACCTCTCGACCAAGCGCGGCCAGGTCCATGGCACGCGCACCGCGGCCGGCAATACGGTGATCGTCGCCGGGCAGGTGCCGCTGTCGGAGCTGAACGACTACCAGTCACGGCTGAACAGCATCACCGGCGGGCATGGCAGCTACACCATCCAGTTCAGCCATTACGACAACGTGCCGCCGGCGCAGCAGGAGAAGATGGCGTCCCGCCACAAGGCGCAGCAGGACACCGAGTGAGCTGGCGGCTGGCTCAGTGCTGGCTGGCACCGGCCGCGCCGATGCCGGTCATGGCGCGCACGAACTGCGCGCCGTAGCGCTGCCGCTCGGCGCTCGCCTGCGCCGAGCGGTCCAGCACCGATGCCAGCCAGGCGGCGGCGAAGGCCAGCGTCATCGAGAACAGCGCCGGGTTGGCGTACGGGAAGATCGCCTGCTGGTGCTTGAGAATTCCCACCCACACCGTCGGGCCCAGCACCAGCAGCACCACCGCCGACACCAGCCCCGCCAGGCTACCCGCCACCGCGCCGCGCGTGGTCAGACCCTTCCAGAACATCGACAGGAACAGCACCGGGAAGTTGACCGACGCGGCAATCGCCAGCACCAGCCCGGACAGGAAGGCGATGTTCTGCTTCTCGAACATCACACCCAGCACCATCGCCAGCAGGCCGATCACCAGCGTGGCGATCTTCGACACGCGGATCTCGTCTTTCTCGCTGGCCTGCCCGCGGCGGAACACGTTGGCGTAGAGGTCATGCGACACCGCCGACGCGCCCGACAGCGCCAGCCCCGCCACCACCGCCAGGATGGTCGCGAACGCCACCGCCGAGATAAAGCCGAGGAACAGGTCGCCGCCGATCACGTGCGACAGGTGCACGGCCACCATGTTGCTGCCGCCGATCAGCTTGCCCGCGGCATCGCGATAGGCCGGATCGGCGCCCACCATCACGATCGCCCCGAAGCCTACCACCAGGATCAGCACGTAGAAGTAGCCGATGAAGCCGGTGGCGTAGAGCACGGACTTGCGCGCTTCCCTCGCATCCGCCACGGTGAAGAAGCGCATCAGGATGTGCGGCAGGCCGGCGGTGCCGAACATCATGCCGACGCCCAGCGAGATCGCATCGATCGGGTTGGACACCAAACCGCCCGGCGACAGGATCGCTGCGCCCTTGTCATGCACCTTGGCCGCGCTGGCAAACATGGCTTCGGGGCTGAAGCCGAAATAGGCCAGCACCATCACCGCCATGAAGGTCACGCCACCGAGCAGCAGCACCGCCTTGATGATCTGCACCCAGGTCGTCGCCAGCATGCCGCCGAACATCACGTACAGCACCATCAGCGCGCCGACGATGACCACCGCCGATTCATAGCTGGTGCCGAACAGCAGCTCGATCAGCTTGCCGGCGCCGACCATCTGCGCGACCAGATACATGATCACGACCGTCAGCGTGCCGCATGCGGCGGTGATGCGCACCGGCTTCTGCGAGAGGCGGTACGAGACCACGTCGGCAAAGGTGTAGCGACCGAGGTTGCGCAGGCGTTCGGCGACGATGAACAGGATGATCGGCCATCCGGCCACCACGCCGAGCGCGTAGATCAGTCCATCGTAGCCCTTGTCGAACATCATGGCCGAGATGCCGAGGAACGACGCGGCCGACACCATGTCGCCGGCGATCGCCAGGCCATTCTGGAAGCCGGTGAGGCCGCCGCCGGCCGCATAGAAGTCCGACGCCGAGCGCGTGCGCCGCGCGGCCCAGCGGGTGATGCCGAGGGTGAACAGCACGAACAGCAGGAACATCACGATGGCGCTCCAGTTCAGCGGCCGCTGCGCGGCTTCGCCCTGGATCGCGGGGGCCGCGGTCGCAGCAGTGGCTACCAGCCCGCACAGGGCGGCGCCGAGGAAACGGTGTACCGGCTTCATGCTTCGCACTCCTTGCGCACGCGTTCGTTGAGTGGGTCCAGGTCGCGGTTGGCGCGGTGGACGTAGATGGCGGTCAGCAGCACGGCGGCCACGATCACCGCCACGCCGACTGGGATCCCGACCGTCATCACGCCTCCGGCGACCGGCGTGCCGAGCGTGGCGGGCGAGAAGGCCAGCAGCAGGATGAAGCCGAAGTAGACCGCCAGCATGATCAGCGTCAGCGACCAGCCCAGGCGCGTGCGCCCGTGGGTCAGGCGGATAAAGTCGGGGTGGTTCTGGATGGCTTCCAGTTGTTGTGCGTCCATGGTTGTCTCCTTTGGCGCAGGGGGGATGTGGCGGCTCTGGGTGGCTGCCATCAGTTGGATTTCGTTCGTTATGTCTTGAATGCCGCCGGTTTGCTCCCCTCTCCCGCAAGCGGGAGAGGGGAGCCCTTGCCAGGGGTGTGGGTGAAAAGCAGCGCTGTCAGATCGCGCCGACCGGCTGTTCGTGCGTGACCTTCGGCCGCATGTCCAGCACGCGCCGTGCCTTGCCGACCGTGGTGCGCTCGATCCCCTCGGCCGCCACCACCTGCACCCGCGTGGTCACGCCGACATAGGTCTTGATCTGGTCCTTCAGATTCCGCTCCAGCGCCGCCCGGTCATCCGCCGACAGCGACGAAGACCGCTCCGGCCGCGCCTCGACCCGCACCTCCAGCTTGTCGAGGTGCCCGTCGCGCGTCACCACCAGCTGGTACTGCGGCGCCAGCGCCGGCGCCTTCAGGATCAGTTCCTCGATCTGCGACGGGAATACGTTGACGCCACGGATAATCAACATGTCGTCCGAGCGTCCGGTGATCTTGCCGATGCGGCGCATCGAACGGGAAGTCGGCGGCAGCAGACGCGTCAGGTCGCGCGTGCGGTAGCGGATCACCGGCAGCGCTTCCTTGGTCAGAGAGGTGAACACCAGCTCGCCCTCTGAGCCATCGGGCAACACCTCGCCGGTCACCGGGTCGATGATCTCGGCATAGAAATGGTCTTCCCAGATCACCGGGCCATCCTTGCTCTCGATGCATTCGCACGCCACGCCCGGCCCCATCACCTCGGACAGGCCATAGATGTCCACCGCGTCGATGCCGGCGCGCGCCTCGATCTCCGCGCGCATCGCGTCGGTCCACGGCTCGGCGCCGAAGATGCCGACCTTCAGCGAGCTTTCCGACGGGTCCATGCCCTGGCGCTCCATTTCTTCGATCAGGTTCAGCATGTACGACGGCGTCACCATGATGATGTTGGGCTGGAACTCGCGGATCAGCTGTACCTGTTTCTCGGTCTGCCCGCCCGACATCGGGATCACCGTGCAACCCGCCTTCTCGGCGCCGTAGTGCGCGCCCAGTCCGCCGGTGAACAGCCCGTAGCCATAGCTGACATGCACCAGATCCCCGGCGCGCCCGCCCGCGGCGCGGATCGAGCGCGCCACCACGCTGGCCCAGGTATCGATATCCTTCGCGGTATAGCCGACCACGGTCGGCTTGCCGGTGGTGCCGCTCGACGCATGCACGCGTGCCACCTGCTCGCGCGGCACCGCGAACATGCCGAAGGGATAGTTGTCGCGCAGATCCTGCTTGGTCAGGAACGGAAACTTCGACAGGTCCGACAGCGACTTCAGGTCGTCCGGATGCACCCCCGCCGCCGCAAACGCCTTGCGGTAGTGCGGGACGTTGTCATAGGCATGGCGCACGCTCCATTTGAGCCGTTGCAGCTGCAGCGCCTGCAGTTGGTCGCGGCTGGCGCGCTCGATCGGCTCCAGCTCGTCAGGGTTGGGGTTGCGTTGCACCATTGTCTACTCCATCTCGTTATGATGGCGCCGCGTGCGAAGGGGGGCCGGCGCCGGGGTACTGCAGGTATTGCGATCAGATATGCGAGCGGCTCTGGACCACGCGGAAGCGGTTGGCGACGAAGGCCGCATCGGACAGCGAAGCATTGGCTGCCGGATTGGCGCCGGTGGCGTGGAAATCGCTGAACGCGGCCGACTGGTTGACGAACACGCCGCCGGTCAGGTTGAGCGACAGCGCCACGCCCGCATCTTCAGCGGCGTCGCGGATGCTTTCGGTCACGCCGGCATCGATGGTGTAGGCCGACAGCGTCAGCGCGCCGTGCGTCTTCGCGCCGCGGTGCGCCAGTTCGATGCTGTGCGCGGTGCTGTCGGTCGCCACGACGAAGGAGATCGGGCCGAACAGTTCCTGCATGATCTTCGCTTCGTCGCTGGCATCGACCTTCAGCACCAGCGGCGTGCGGATGCGGGCATCCGGAAACTCCGGATGCGCCAGCGCGCGGCTGTCGGCAACGATCTCGCCCAGCGCACGCGACGCTTCGATCCGTTCGACCACGCCGTCGTTCTGGATCGCACCGATCAGTTCCACCGCCTTGGCCGGATCGCCTGTCAGCTTGCTGACGGCTTCGCCGATCGCCGCGGCAACGTGGTCGAAGCCGATGCGCCCTTCCGGCGTATCGATGCCGTCCTTCGGCACGTAGATGTTCTGCGGCGCCGTGCACATCTGGCCCGAGTACAGCGACAGCGAGAAAGCGATATTGCGCACCATCCCCTTGAAGTCGGCGGTGGAGTCGATCACGATCTGGTTGACGCCAGCCTTCTCCGTGTACACCTGCGCCTGGTGCGCGTTGCGCTCCAGCCAGTCGCCGTTGGCAGTGCTGCCGGTGAAGTCGATCAGGCGCACTTCGGGGCGCAGCGCCAGCTTCGACGCCATGCGCTCGCTCGGGTCGTTGGCCACCAGCATGACGATATTCGGGTCGAAGCCGGCTTCCTGCAGCACTTCGCGCGCCACCTCGACGGTGATCGCCAGCGGCAGGATCGCGCCCGGGTGCGGCTTGACCACCACCGCATTGCCGGTCGCCAGGCTGGCGAACAGGCCCGGATAGCCGTTCCACGTCGGGAAAGTGCAGCAGCCAATCACCAGGCCCACGCCGCGCGGCACCACGGTGTAGCGCTTTTCCATGCGCAGCGGCTCGTTCTTGCCCTGCGGCTTCTCCCACGTGGCCTGCTTCGGGATGCGGCGCAGTTCGTCCCACGCGTAGGCCACGGCTTCCAGGCCGCGGTCCTGCGCGTGCGGGCCGCCGGCCTGGAACGCCATCATGAAGGCCTGGCCGGTGGTGTGCATGACCGCGTAGGCAATCTCGAAGCTGCGTCGGTTCAGGCGCTGCAGGATTTCCAGCGACACGCCCACCCACGCTTCCGGCCCAGCCTTGCGCCATGCTGGCATGCCCTTGGCCACGCCGGCAAAGAGCTGGTCGAGGTCTGGCTTGGGATAGGTGACACCCAGTTCCGCGCCGTACGGAGAGACTTCCTTGCCGGCCTGGCCGACGGTGCCCGGCTGCGACAGCGCGAACGGCTGGTTCAGGCGTGCCTCGAAGGCAGCCTTGCCGTCGGCGTTGGCGGTCTCGCCATAGACCTTGGGGCTCGGCATTTCGGCGAACGGGCTCCAGTAGCCGCGCGTGGCGATGGCTTGGGTGGCTTGTTCCAGCAGCGCCTGATGGCGTTCGAAAAACGGATGGGACACGGCTTGCTCCGGGGGCGAAATTGAATCTGGGTATTTGGGATGGCAGGAGAACGCTTCAGGTTTCCTGATCGAAATTGATCACCAGCCTGTCGCTGACGGCGTAGCTCTGGCAGCTCAGGATGAAGCCGCGCGCGACCTCGTAGTCTTCCAGCGCGAAGTTGACGTCCATGTCGACCTCGCCTTCGATGCGCTTGCAGCGGCAGGTCGAGCAGACGCCGCCCTTGCATGAGTACGGCAGTTCGATGCCCTGCGCCAGCGCGGCGTCGAGCACCGTTTCCTTGTTCTTCTCCAGCGTGAAGGAACGGGTACGGCCATCCTGGATCACGGTCACTTCGCACTGCTGCTGGCCGACCTGCTTGTGCGCATGCGCGGCGGGCCGCGCCGACGGGATGCTGGTGGCAAACAGCTCGCGCTTGATGCGGGTCTTGTCGACGCCGTTATCGAGCAGCGCCTGCGAGACCTCTTCCATCATCGAATGCGGGCCGCAGATAAAGGCGACGTCGATGTCCTGCGGCCTGACCCAATGCTGCAGCAGCGCATTGGCCTTGGCGCCGTCGATGCGGCCGTTGAACAGGTCGATGTCGAGCTGCTCGCGGCTGAGCACAAACACCAGGTTGAAGCGCTGCAGGTAGGTATCCTTCAGGTCTTCCAGCTCTTCCTTGAACAGCACCGACGACGAGGCGCGGTTGCCGTAGAACAGCGTAAAGCGGCTGTCCGGCTCCGCCTGCAACGTGGTCTTGATGATCGACAGCATCGGCGTGATGCCGCTGCCGGCGGCGAAGGCGACATAGTGCTTCGCGTGCGTGGCGGACAGCGGCACGTGGAAATGGCCGGACGGCGGCATCACTTCCAGCTTCATGCCGGGCTGCAGCTGCTCGTTGGCCCAGTTGGAGAACAGCCCGCCGTCGACGCGCTTGATCGCCACGCGCAGCTGCGCGTCCTGCACCGCGGAGCAGATCGAGTAAGAGCGGCGCACGTCCTCGCCATCGATGCCGGTGCGCAGCGTCAGGTGCTGGCCCTGGACGTAGCGGTAGGTGTCGGCCAGTTCGTCCGGCACGGCGAAGGTCACGGCTACCGCATCGCGGGTCTCGCGCGTGACCGAGGCCACCGTCAATTCATGGAATTTGCTCATCTCCCCACTTTTCCTTCTCAGTGAGCCTTGAAGTAGTCGAACGGCTCTTTGCAGTCGCCGCAGCGGTACAGCGCCTTGCACGCGGTCGAGCCGAACTGGCTGACCAGCCGCGTATGGCGCGAGCCGCAGTGCGGGCAGGCCACCACCAGCGCGGCCGGTCCCCCACCCCCCTTGCGGCTGATGCCGCTGATATCGATCACCTGCTGCGCCGGCGGCGCGATGCCGTAGCCGGCGAGGCTGGCCTTGCCGCGCGGGGTCATCCAGTCGGTGGTCCAGGCCGGCGCCAGCCGGGTCTGCACGCGGACCTTGTCCACGCCCTGCGCGGCGAGCGCGCTTTCGATACCCTCGCGGATCACGGTCATGGCCGGGCAGCCGGAATACGTTGGCGTGATGGTGACGACGCAGGCATCGCCTTCCCATGCCACGTCGCGCACGATGCCGAGATCCACCACGGAGATCACGGGGATTTCGGGGTCGGGCACCGTGTCGAGCCAGGTCCAGACCTGCTCCACGGCGGCACGATCCAGCGCTTGCGCGGTCATGATGCTCACCACTGTGCGCCGGGATAGGCGCGCTGCAGGAACTGCATCTCGGCCAGCAGGTAGCCAAGGTGTTCGGTATGACGGCCGTGGCGGCCGCCGCGCTGCGCCCACTGGCCGGCGGGCACGCGCAGCGTGGCTTCTTCCAGCACCTCGCTGACGTGGCGTTGCCAGGGCTCGGCCAGCGTGGCGGGATCGGGGATCACGCCGTCGCGCGCCAGCGCGGCTTCGGCCGCATCGGCTTCAAACAGTTCGCCGGTGAACATCCACAGCTCGTCGAACGCCTCCTGCATGCGGCGATGGCTTTCCTCGCTGCCATCGCCCAGCCGCACCACCAGGTCGGCGCTGCGGCGCACGTGGTAGGTCACTTCCTTTAGCGACTTGGCGGCAATCTCGGCGATGCGCGCGTCGGTCGAGCGCTGCAGCGCTTCGAGCTGGAAGTAGTGCCACGTATCGAACAGGAACTGGCGCGCCAGCGTATCGGCATAGCTGCCGTTGGGCTGTTCCGCCAGCAGCAGGTTGCGGAACTGGTGCACATCGCGCAGGAATGCCAGCTGGTCGGCGGTGCGCCCGGCGCCCTCCACTTCGGCGGCATAGCCGAGCCACAGGCGGGTCTGGCCGATCAGGTCGAGCGCGACGTTGGTCAGCGCAATGTCCTCTTCCAGCGCCGGGCCGCGGCCGCACCATTCCGACAGGCGCTGGCCGAGCACCAGCGTGGAATCGCCGAGGCGCAGCAGATACTCGTGGAGATGAGCGAGCTTGTGGTTGTCCATGGTCCGGGCCGTCTCAGATGTGCTTGACCGCTTCCGGCATCGGGAAGAACGTCGGGTGGCGGTAGACCTTGCTGTTGGCGGGCTCGAACAGCGGGCCCTTGTCGCCGGGGCTGCTCGCCATCACGTCGCTGGCCTTCACCACCCAGACGCTGACGCCTTCGTTGCGGCGCGTGTAGACGTCGCGGGCGTTGTTGATCGCCATTTCGCCATCCGGTGCGTGCAGGCTGCCCACGTGCTTGTGGGCCAGGCCGTGCTGGCTGCGGATAAAGATCTCCCAAAGCGGCCACTCTTTCATGGCAACCTCCTGTGTAAAGCGATTCGATGTGGGGAGCGGCGCGCTGCGCCGCATGGGTCAGGCCGCGGCTTGCTGCGCCTGCTGGCCGGCCTGCTTTTCCGCATGCGCCACCAGCGCGTCGCGGAACCATGCGCCGTCGTCCCAGGCCTTGACGCGGGTGCGCAGGCGGTCGCGGTTGCACGGGCCGTTGCCCTGGATCACGTTGTAGAACTCGGACCAGTCGATTTCACCGAAGTCATAGTGGCCGCGTTCGTCGTTCCACTTGAGTTCCGGATCGGGAATGGTCAGGCCCAGGTACTCGGCCTGCGGCACGGTCTGGTCGACCATCTTCTGGCGCAGCTCGTCGTTGGAGAACAGCTTGATGCGCCATTGCATCGACTGCGCGCTGTTGGGCGAATCGCCGTCGGACGGGCCGAACATCATCAGCGCAGGCCACCACCAGCGATCGAGCGCGTCCTGCGCCATCTGCTTCTGCTCGGCCGTGCCGTTGCACAGCTTCAGCAGGATGTCGTAGCCCTGGCGCTGGTGGAACGACTCTTCCTTGCATACGCGCACCATGGCGCGCGCATACGGGCCGTACGAGCAGCGGCACAGCGGCACCTGGTTGATGATGGCCGAGCCGTCGACCAGCCAGCCGATCATGCCGATGTCGGCCCAGGACAGCGTGGGGTAGTTGAAGATGCTGGAATACTTGGCCTTGCCCGAATGCAGGTCGCCCAGCATCTGGTCGCGCGACACGCCCAGCGTTTCGGCGGCGCTGTACAGGTACAGGCCGTGGCCGGCTTCATCCTGGATCTTGGCCAGCAGCACCGCCTTGCGCTCCAGCGTAGGGGCTCGGGTCACCCAGTTGCCTTCCGGCAGCTGGCCGACGATCTCCGAATGCGCATGCTGCGAGATTTGGCGGACCAGGGTCTTGCGATAGGCCTCGGGCATCCAGTCCTTGGCCTCGATCTTGATGCCATCATCCACACGGGACTGGAACGCGCGCTCCTGCGGGTCCATCTCTTCCATCGCGCGGAGCCTTGTTGCTCCTGTCTCCACCAGCTGTGCGTACATGCCTGCTCCGGCTTTTGTTGAGGCCCGCTCGGGGTCTTGATTTACGTCAATTGCGTCAGTTGCAATGCATGGTAGTGATACAATTTGATTCAAGCAATCGACGAATGTGTATCACTTCAAGGGACTGCGATGGCGACTTCACCTGATCCGGAACAACCCTCCGCGCGCCTTGGCCGGCTGGCGCGCGGGCTCAAGCTGGGGGCCAATTCCTTGCTGGTGACGCTGTTCGGCGACGTGGTCGCGCCACGGCCGCAGGCGGTGTGGCTGGGGAGCCTGATCCGCCTCGCGGCACCGTTCGGCATCAACGACCGGCTGGTGCGCACGGCCACCTTCCGGCTGACCGCGGACGACTGGCTGAGCGCCACCAGGATCGGACGGCGCAGCTACTACGGGCTGTCGGAAGCCGGACTGCAGCGCGTGCTCCACGCCGGCAAGCGCATCTATGCGGGCGAAGCGCAGGAATGGGATGGCCGCTGGACCATGGTGATGGTGCGCGGTGACGTACGCGCAACGGTGCGGCAAAAGCTGAAGCGCGAATTGCTGTGGGAGGGCTTTGGCGCGATCGCGCCGGGGGTGATGGCGCATCCCAATGCAGACCTGGGGTCGCTGCGCGAGATCATCGGCGCGGCGCGCGCGCAGGAGTACGTCGCGGTGATGGAGGCAAGCAGCCTGGAAGCGTTCCCGATCCAGCCGCTGCAGGCGCTGATGCACCAGACCTTCAAGCTGGGCGACGTGGCGGACGCGTGGCAGGCGCTGTTGAAACGGTTTTCACCGCTGGCGCAAGAGGCGGCGCAACTACCGCCGGCCGACGCCTATTTCGTGCGGACGCTGCTGGTACATGAATACCGGCGCGTGCTGCTGCGCGATCCCAACCTGCCGGAGGCGCTGCTGCCGCAGGACTGGCCCGGGCGCACGGCGCGGGAGATGTGCAGCGCGATGTATGGTTCGCTGCTGGCGGCGAGCGAGGATTACCTGCAGCGCACGGTGGAGGTGGCGGAGGGGTCGTTGATGCATGCGGAAAGGGTGCTGCGCAGGCGGTTCATGCATGGCTGAACACGTCAGCCCGCGCTTGTTTGCTCCCCTCTCCCGCCTGCGGGAGAGGGGCCGGGGGTGAGGGCAGGCACCCCCACGAAGTGAGGGCCGGCGCCCTTGCATGCGCCGGCCCTCACCCCAACCCTCTCCCGCAAGCGGGAGAGGGAGCACGCCCGGGGGAATAGATAATGCTTCGCGTCGATGGACAGGCCCTCAATACGTCTCCAAGTGCAACCTCCCGTCCCGCTTCAACCCTTCCGCCAGCGCCTCCCAATGCAGTCCCGCCTGCTGTGCCACCTCGCGCAGCGCCAGCACCACGCCCTCCTCCATGCTCTTCAGCCCGCAGACATAGAAGTACGTATCCGGTGATGCCAGCAGCGCCGCCAGGTCCGCCGCGCGCTCGCGCATCAGGTCCTGCACGTAACGCTTGGGCTGCCCCGGCGTGCGCGAGAACGCCAGGTTGATGTCGATGAAATCCTTCGGCAGGTTCTGCAGCGGCCCGAAGTACGGCAGCTCTTCCTTGCTGCGCGCGCCGAAGAACAGCATCAGCTTGCCGCCATCGAACTTGCCGGCCTTGCGCAGCCGCCTGCGCCATTCTGTCATCGCCCGCATCGGCGCGCTGCCGGTGCCCGTGCAGATCATCACGATGTTCGAGCGCGGGTGATTCGGCATCAGGAAGCTGGCGCCGAACGGGCCGATCACTTCTACCTTGTCGCCCACCTTCAGGTCGCACATGTAGTTCGAGCCCACGCCGCGCACGGGGTTGCCGTCGTGGTCCTGCAGCACGCGCTTGATCGTCAGCGACAGGTTGTTGTAGCCCGGCCGCTCGCCGTTGCGCGCGCTGGCGATGGAGTACTGGCGCGCATGGTGCGGGCGGCCGCCGGCGTCGGTGCCGGGCGGCACGATGCCGATAGACTGGCCTTCGAGCACCGGGAACGGCGTCGTGCCGAAGTCCAGCACGATGTGGTGCGTGTCGTATTCGCGGCCGACCTCGGTCACGCGCACGTTGCCGGTCACCGTGGCAGTGATGGTCTTCTGCGCGGACTTGGCGCCATAGAGGTTAGTGTAGGCATGCGCGGCGGACCACGGCGGCACGGTGGCGCCGTAGCGGGCGCTGTTGAAGGCTTCCTCGGCAGTGCCGGACAGTGGCGACGCCGCGGGAAGTTCCGGCGCGGCGGTCTGCAGGTCGGCGCCTGGCGCCAGGTCGGCCAGCTGTTCGGGCGACAGTGCTTCCGGCAGCGTGTCCCACGTGAGCTGTTCCTCAATGCTGTAGGCGCGCAGTTTCGGCATGTCGCGCCAGTTGTCGATCGATCCGGTCGGACACGGGGCAATGCAGGCCATGCACAGGTTGCACTTGTCGGCATCGACCACGTAGTTGCGCGAGTCGTGCGTGATCGCACCCACCGGGCAGGTGGCTTCGCAGGTATTGCAGCGGATGCAGATCTCGGGATCGATCAAGTGCTGCTTGATGACTTGAATTTCTGCCATGTCCATGGCGGTCTCCACAAATCAGAGGACTTCCGGGCATGCATCCCGTGCCATCGGTGTTCCCCTCTCCCCTCAGTGGAGAGGGGAGAAAACCGGCGGCACGGAAGCAGCCATGTCGATCAGTTAAACCGCACGTACTCGAAATCCACCGGCTGGCGGTTGATGCCCATCACCGGCGGCGCGATCCAGTTGGCGAACTTGCCGGGCTCGACCACGCGGCCCATCAGGCTGGCGACGAAGGCGCGGTCGCCTTCGGTGGGCAGCCACTGGTCGCGGAAGTCGCGCCATTCGGCGTCGGAAATCACGCGGCCGTCCGGCGATACCTTCACGCCGGCGAGCGCGCCGATGTTGCGGTGGAACGCCTTGTGCGGCACCTTCAGGCGGAACGGGATCCCGGCCTTCTCGATCACCTTGTTCCAGCGCTCGACGCCGGCCATGCTGTCCTTGATGTAGTCATCGCGCAGGACTTCGTTGAGCGCGTTGAGCATCGGCACTTCCTTCTCGGTCAGCTGGCCGTTCTGCGCCTGCAGGATGCGGTAGGTCTGGCCCTTGAGCACGTGGTCGTCCATGCGCTTGCCTTCTTCGTAGCGGCCCTTCAGGCCGGTGCTGTAGAAGGTGGCGGCGTTGCTCGACTCATCCGCGCCGAACAGGTCGATGGTGACGCTGTAGTGGAAGTTCAGGTAGCGCTGGATGGTCGGCAGGTCGATCACGCCGGCCGCGCGCAGCTTCGCCGGATCGTCAGTCTTCAGCTCGTTCATCACCTGGCAGGTGCGCTGGATCACGCGCGACACGCCCGATTCGCCGACGAACATGTGGTGCGCTTCCTCGGTCAGCATGAATTTGGTGGTCCGTGCCAGCGGGTCGAACGCGCTCTCGGCCAGCGCGCACAGCTGGAACTTGCCGTCGCGGTCGGTGAAGTAGGTGAACATGAAGAACGACAGCCAGTCGGGCGTCTGCTCGTTGAACGCCTGCAGGATGCGCGGGTTGTCCTGCTGGCCGCTGCGGCGCTCCAGCAGTGCTTCGCCCTCTTCCCGGCCGTCGCGGCCGAAGTACTTGTGCAGCAGGTAGACCATGGCCCACAGGTGGCGGCCCTCTTCCACGTTTACCTGGAACAGGTTGCGCAGGTCGTACATGCTGGGCGCGGTCAGGCCAAGGTGGCGCTGCTGCTCGACCGACGCGGGCTCGGTATCGCCCTGCGTCACGATGATGCGGCGCAGGTTGGCGCGATATTCCCCGGGAATGTCCTGCCACGCGTCCTCGCCCTTGTGGTCGCCGAAGTGGATCTTGCGGTTGGCCTCGGCGGGGTTCAGGAAGATGCCCCAGCGGTAGTCCGGCATCTTGACGTGGCCGAAGTGGGCCCAGCCCTGCGGATCGACGCTGATCGCGGTGCGCAGGTAGATGTCATGGCTGTGCGAGCCCTCCGGGCCCATGTCGTTCCACCAGCTCAGGTAGTTGGGCTGCCATTGCTCGAGCGCGCGCTGCAGGGTGCGGTCTTCGCTGAGGTTGACGTTGTTGGGGATCTTGTCGCTGTAGTTGATGCCGGACATGGTGGTCTCCTGGGAGGACGATTCGGTTGTCGTTAGGTGCTGGATCAGACGCGGTTCCAGTCGAAGGCAGCCTTGTCGCCCTTGCCGTAGACCTTGAGCGCACCCCTGTCGCCGACGGCGTTGGGGCGCTGGAAGATCCAGTTCTGCCACGCGGTCAGGCGGCCGAAGATGCGGGTGAACATGTTTTCCTGGCCGTTGAAGCGCAGGTTGGCTTCCATGCCGGTGAGCGCATCGGGCGACATCGCCACGCGCTCTTCCAACGCGATGCGGACTTCATCGGTCCAGTCGATGTCGTCCGGGTTGGCGGTGACCAGGCCCAGCGCCCAGGCGGCGTCGGCATCGAGCGGCTGCCCTGCCCTGGCGCGCACGGCATCGAGCGCGGGCTGTTCGTCGTAGAAGCGGCGTCCCAGGCGGCTCTGGCCGGTGGCCATCGGGTACAGGCCGAAGTTGACGTCCGCCACGGTGATCTTCGGCGCGCGCGCCTCGTCGTCAGGCAGCGCCAGGTGGTAGCTGCGGTCGCACGCCAGCGCCAACTCCAGGAAGGTGCCGGCAAAGCACGAATCCGGCTCGATCAGCGCGAACAGGCTGCGCGACGACACGTCCAGCCGGCTCAGCGTGCGGCGCAGCAGGCCGATGGTCTCGCGCACCAGCCAGTGGTCCTGGTGGGCTAGCAGCGTGGCGTCGGTGCCCAGCACCGCGGCGGCGTCGCCGCTGGTCTTGATCAGCCAGGTGCCGATATCCAGCTCGTTGGTGCGCATCGACAGGATCGCGTCTTCCAGTTCGCGCGCCAGCTGCAGCGGATACCAGCCGGCGCCGGCCTGCATGATCGCGTCGATGTCCTGCGGCTGCGCGCCGGTCGGTGCCTTCACCGTAAAGGTGGCGGTGCGGCCGGCCCGGTCGATCTCGACCGTGACGTGCGCATAGCGCAGCGCATCCGCTTCGATCACGCGCTCGATCGGCGCGAGCGCGACGCCCTGCGCATCGGCCGGGCGATCGCTCTGCGCGGCCAGCGCCAGCGCGCGTTCCCGCACCTTCTGCGCAAACACCGCGGGCTTGGCGATATCGTCGACCAGGCGCCAGTCCTTGGCGCGCTGGCCGCGCACACCTTCGGTGGTGGTGCAGAAGATATCCGCAAGGTCATGGCGCACATGGCGCTTGTCGGTGACGCGGGTCAGGCCGCCGGTGCCCGGCAGCACGCCCAGCAGCGGCACTTCCGGCAGGCTCACCGCCGACGAGCGGTCGTCGACCAGCAGGATCTCGTCGCACGCCAGCGCCAGTTCATAGCCGCCGCCGGCGCAGGCGCCGTTGACCGCGGCCAGGAACTTGAGGCCGCTGTGCGCCGAGGAATCCTCGATGCCGTTGCGGGTCTCGTTGGTGAACTTGCAGAAGTTGACCTTCCACGCATGGCTGCTGACGCCGAGCATAAAGATATTGGCCCCGGAGCAGAACACCTTGTCCTTGCCGCTGGTGATGACCACGGTGCGCACTTCCGGATGCTCGAAGCGGACCCGGTTGAGCGCGTCGTTCAGTTCGATGTCGACGCCGAGGTCGTAGCTGTTGAGCTTGAGCTTGTAGCCGGGGCGCAGTCCGGCGTTCTCGTCGATGTCCACCGCCAGCGTGGCGACGGGACCGTCGAATGCCAGCTTCAGGTGCTTGTAGTGGGAAGGATCGGTCTGGTAGTCGACGCGGGGGGCGGTGGTCACGGCGGGGTCTCCTCTGCGAAACTGCACTATCGTGCATCAACGGGTATCTGGCTTGAACGAACTATAGTTCATCAAACAGATCCTCGGCAAGCACTATTGTGCAGATTTCAGGGGGCGTGACCGGGAGTGCCCTCCAGTTCGGCTTGCAGGGGCAGCGCCGTCACACCGGCATGCGCAACGCCTCCCGCACCAGCCCCCGCAGGCCGGCAAAGGTGGCGTCAAGCGGCTGCGCGCTGGTGTCCAGCGAGAACTCCGCCTTGGAGTAAAAGGCGGCGCGGCCGGCCAGGATCTGGCGCAGGTCTTCCATGGCCTCCTTGCTGGCGGCCATGGGGCGGAAGTCGCCCTGCGCCCGCACCCGCTCCATATGGTCTTCCGGCTCGGCCTGCAGCCACACCGTGGTGCAGTGGGCCAGCAGCAGGTTGAAGGTGGCCGGGTCAGACACCAGGCCGCCCGGCGTGGCGATCACGGCCTCGGGATAGATCTGGATGGCCTCCTCCAGCGCGCGCCGCTCGTAGCGGCGATAGGCGTTCATGCCGTACAGGCCCTGGATCTCGGAAATGCTGCAGCCGGCGAATTTCTCGATCTCGCGACTCAGCTCGACGAACGGGAAATCCAGGTCCTCGGCCAGCATCCCGCCCAGCGTGGTCTTGCCCGCGCCGCGCAGCCCGATCAGCGCCACGCGCGGACTGCGCGCGGCCTGGGCCGAGTTCTCGCCGCCGGTGCCCAGCATCTCGCCCACGGCAATGCGCACGCGGCGCAGCGTGGCTTCGTCACGGTGCTCCAGCAGCTCGCGCAACAGGATCCATTCCGGCGACGAGGTGGTGACGTCGCCCAGCAGCCCGGCCAGCGTGCACTGCAGCGCCTCGGCCACGTGCTGCAGCACCAGGATGGAGGCGTTGCCGCTGCCGTATTCCAGGTTGGCGAGGTGACGCTCGGAGACGCCGGCTGCCTGCGCGGCGGCCTTGCGGGTCAGGCCGCGGCACGCTCGCTGCGCTCGTACGCGCTCGCCCAGCGACACCAGGAAGGGGTTCTTTTCCGGCCCGTTGGCGGCCGCGCCGCTTGAACCATGCTGCAGTTCCGCCTCGGGGGTTAACCCAGATTCATGCAATATAGTGCTTGACATGATTTCCCTGCGGCTCTATTTTTCATACATGCACAATAATGCATGACGTCGGTGAAGGCAACCGGCGCATCAGACGGAGCCCCCTTCCTATGACCCCCACTGAATTTCGCAGCCAGATTGCCCGGCTCACCGCGCAACTGGCCGGCCGCCCGCTCGATGCCGCGCTCGATGACTGGCTTAACGCCGAGCACGGCGCGGGCAGCCCCACTTACCAGCAACTGATGGCGTCATGCCAGGCTGGTGTCGCCGATGGTTGGCTGTGCGACCGCGAAGGCGGCGGCATCCGCTATGGCCGCATCTTCAGGCCCGCAGACGACCTGCACGGATTTTCGGTCGACGTGGTCGACATGCAGGACATTGCCGGCCCGCACCACAGCCATCCCGAAGGCGAGATCGACCTGATCATGCCGCTCGACGGCGACGCGCGCTTCGACGGCCGCCCCGCCGGCTGGCTGGTGTGCCCGCCGGGCAGCGCCCATCGCCCCACCGTCAGCAACGGCCGCGCGCTGGTGCTGTACCTGCTGCCGCAAGGCCGCATCGACTTTACGCGCTGAGGCCTCCCCATGACTGAACTGCTCTCCAATTACCTCGGCGGCACCTGGCAACGCGGCGGCGGCGCCGGCTCCCCGCTGTTCGATCCGGTGCTCGGCAACGAACTGGTGCGCGTCGACGCCGCCGGCCTGGACCTTGCAGCCGGCTTCGCGTTCGCCCGCGAGCAAGGCGGCGCCGCGTTACGCGCGCTGACCTACCGGCAACGCGCGGCGCTGCTGGGCGAGGTGGTGAAGGTGCTGCAGGCCAATCGCGATGCCTATTACGACATCGCCACCGCCAACAGCGGCACCGTGCGCAACGATTCCGCGGTCGACATCGACGGCGGCATCTTCACCCTGGGCACTTACGCCAGGTTGGGCGACGCGCTTGGCGACCGCCATTACCTGCCCGACGGCGAAGCGGTGCGGCTGGGCAAGGATCCGCTGTTCCAGTCGCAGCATGTGCTGGTGCCCACGCGCGGGGTGGCGCTGTTTATCAATGCCTTCAATTTCCCGGCCTGGGGCCTGTGGGAGAAGGCCGCGCCGGCGCTGCTGGCGGGCGTGCCGGTGATCGTCAAACCCGCCACCGCGACGGCCTGGCTGACCCAGCGCATGGTGCGCGACGTGGTCGAGGCCGGCATCCTGCCGGCCGGCGCGCTGTCGGTGGTGTGCGGCAGCGCCGCGGGCCTGCTGGACGCGCTGCGGCCGTTCGACGTGGTGTCGTTCACCGGTTCGGCCGACACCGCGGCGGTGATCCGCTCGCATGCGGCGATCGCCCGGCGCTCGGTGCGCGTGAACATCGAAGCGGACAGCATCAATTCCGCCGTGCTGCTGCCACAGGACGGCGCCGGCAGTGCCGCCTTCGACCTGCTGGCAAAGGAAGTGGTGCGCGAGATGACGGTCAAGTCCGGCCAGAAATGCACCGCGATCCGGCGCATATTCGTGCCCGAGGCGCTGTACGCCGAGGCCGCCGAGGCCATCGGCGCGCGGCTGTCCAAGGTGACCGTGGGCAACCCGCGCCACGACTCGGTGCGCATGGGCGCACTGGTCAGCCGCGCGCAGTTCGACGCCGTGCAAGCGGGGCTGTCCGGTTTGCGCGCGCACGCGCAAGTGCTGCATGACGGCGCGCGCCAGCCGCTGGTCGATGCCGACCCGGCGGTGGCGTGCTGCCTTGGCCCGACGCTGCTGGGCGTGACCGATGCCGACGCGGCCGCCGCGGTGCATGACACCGAAGTGTTCGGCCCGGTCGCCACGCTGCTGCCCTACCGGGATACGGCCCATGCCCTCGACCTGGTGCGCCGCGGCCAGGGCTCGCTGGTGGCCTCGCTCTATGGCAGCGACGCGGCCGCGCTCGGCGCCGCCGCGCTGGAGCTGGCAGACAGCCATGGCCGCGTGCATGTGATTTCGCTCGACGTGGCGCAGCTGCACACCGGCCACGGCAACGTGATGCCGCAATCGCTGCACGGCGGCCCGGGCCGCGCCGGCGGCGGCGAAGAGCTGGGCGGCCTGCGCGCCCTGCACTTCTATCACCGCCGCAGCGCGATCCAGGCCAGCACCGCGGTGCTCGGCACCTTGGGCTGAGCCATCCGGCCCACCGCTTTCCCGCGCCGCCACATCCGCATGGCGGCGCGCGGCACACCGTACACCAGCAACAGGGGAGACAACCCATGAACGCCACGCCCGCAGCGCCACCGGTCCGGCCACCCGGCACCCCCTTCAACTTTGCCGCGCACCTGCTCGACTGCAATCTCGCGCGCGCCGGCAAGGTGGCCTATGTCGACGACGACGGCCAGCTCACTTATGGCGAACTCGACCAGCGGGTGCGGCGCCTGGCCGCGGCGCTGCTCGGCGCCGGCATCCGCCGCGAAGAGCGCGTGCTGCTGCTGATGCACGACTGCACCGACTGGCCAGTGTGCTTTCTCGGCGCGATGTACGCCGGCATCGTCCCCGTTGCCGTCAACACCTTGCTGACCGCCGACGACTACGCCTACATGCTGCAGCACAGCCGCGCCCAGGCGGTGCTGGTATCGGCCGCGCTGCTGCCGGTACTGCAGGAAGCGCTGGCGCGACCCGGGCATGAGGTGCGGCAGGTGCTGGTGTCGCGTGCGCAAGAAGCATTGCCCGATGGCGTGGCGGCGCTGGAAACGGCGCTGGCCGCGCAGGCTCCGCTGCCGGCGCCCGCCGCCACCGGTTGCGACGATCCCGGCTTCTGGCTCTACTCGTCGGGCTCGACCGGCCAGCCCAAGGGCGTGGTGCACAGCCACGGCAACCCCTACTGGACTGCGGCCCTCTACGCCGGGCCGGTGCTGGGCCTGAACGAGCAGGATGTGTGCTTCTCCGCGGCCAAGCTGTATTTCGCCTACGGGCTCGGCAACGGCCTGAGCTTTCCGCTCAGCGTCGGCGCCACGGTGGTGCTGATGGCCGAGCGGCCCACGCCCGATGCCACCTTCCGCCGCTGGCTGAAGCACCAGCCGACGGTGTTCTTCGGCGCGCCGACCGGCTATGCCGGCCTGCTCGCGTCGCCGGCGCTGCCGGCTCGCGCCGAGGTGGCGCTGCGGCTGTGCTCGTCGGCCGGCGAAGCGCTGCCGGCGGAGATCGGTGAGCGTTTCACCTCGCATTTCGGCTGCGAGATCATCGACGGCATCGGCTCCACCGAGATGCTGCACATCTTCCTGTCCAATCGTCCCGGCCAGGTGCGCTACGGCACTACCGGCTGGCCGGTGCCGGGCTACACCATCGAGCTGCGCGACGAGGACGGCCGCGCGGTGCCCGACGGCGAGATCGGCGACCTGTATATCCAGGGCCCCAGCGCCGCGATGATGTACTGGGCCAACCGCGAGAAGTCGCGCGAGACCTTCCGCGGCGGCTGGACCAAGAGCGGCGACAAGTACGTGCGCAACGCCGACGGCACTTACAGCTACGCCGGGCGCAGCGACGACATGCTCAAGGTCAGCGGCATCTACGTGTCGCCGTTCGAGGTCGAGGCCACGCTGGTGCAGCACCCCGCGGTGCTCGAAGCCGCCGTGGTCGGCGTGCCCGACCACGACGGGCTGCTCAAGACCAAGGCCTTCGTGGTGCTGAAGGCCGGCGCGCAGCTGGGCGAGGACGAACTGAAGGCCTTCGTCAAAAACCGGCTGGCCGCCTTCAAGTACCCGCGCGCGATCGCCTTCGTCGAGGCGCTGCCCAAGACCGCCACCGGCAAGATCCAGCGCTTCCTGTTGCGCGAACGAGAACTGCAGGCCGCCGCAGAGCGTGCCGCCGCGGTGGCGTGAGCGGCAACGCCGCCCTGCCGCCACCCCAACCATCCGGAGACAAACCATGCGTCAGATCGATGTCCACCAGCTGGCCGACACGGCCCGCTTCAACCGCTTCCATGCGCTCATCCTGTTCTGGTGCGCGCTGATCATCATCTTCGACGGCTATGACCTCGCCGTGGCCGGCATCGCGCTACCGTCGATCATGAAGGAGATGGGCGTGACCGCCACCAGCGCAGGCTTCATGGTCAGCTCGGCGCTGTTCGGCATGATGTTCGGCGCGATCTTTCTCGGCACCGTGGCCGACCGCATCGGGCGCCGGCACGCCATCGCCATCTGCGTGGCGCTGTTCAGCGTGTTCACCGCGGCGGCGGGCCTGACCAGCGATCCGGTCAGCTTCAGCGTGACGCGCTTCCTGGCGGGGCTGGGCATCGGCGGGGTCATGCCCAACGTGGTGGCGCAGATGACCGAGTACTCGCCGCGCAAGCTGCGCGGCACGCTGGTGACGCTGATGTTCAGCGGCTATTCGGTCGGCGGCATGCTGGCCGCCCTGCTGGGCAAGGGACTGATCGAAAGCTACGGCTGGCAGTCGGTGTTCCTCGCCGCCGGCCTGCCGGTGGTGCTGATCCCGCTGGTGCTGCGCGCGCTGCCGGAGTCGATGCCCTACCTGCTCCGCACCGGCCAGACCGCCGCGCTGCAGTCGGTGGTATCGCGGCTGGCGCCCTCGCATCGCCCGCAGGCCGGCGATGTCTTTGTCCTGCCCGCGGACGAGGGTGCGGCCGGCGCCGCCGCAAGCGCGCCCATCCGCCGCCTGTTCCAGGACGGCCGCGGCGTCAGCACGGTGATGTTCTGGGTCGCGTTCTTCATGTGCCTGTTCATGGTGTACGCGCTCAGCTCGTGGCTGACCAAGCTGATGGCGGGCGCGGGCTACAGCCTGGGCTCGGCGCTGACCTTCGTGCTGGTGCTGAACTTCGGCGCGATGCTGGGCGCCATCGGCGGCGGCTGGCTGGCCGATCGCCTGCCGATCAAGCATGTGCTGATCGGCATGTACACGCTCGCGGCGGTGTCGATCACGCTGCTGGGCTATCCGATGCCCAGCGCCGCGCTGTTCGTGGTAGTGGGCCTGGCGGGCGCCTCCACCATCGGCACGCAGATCGTTACCTATGCCTACGCGGGCCAGTTCTACCCGATGGCGGTGCGCGGCACCGGCATCGGCTGGGCTTCGGGCGTGGGGCGCAGCGGTGCCATCCTGGCGCCGATCGTGATTGGCGTGCTGGTGGGAATGTCGATGCCGCTGCAGCAGAACTTCATGGCGATGGCGATTCCGGCGGTCATCGCGGTGGGGGCGGTGTCGATGATCAACCACCGGCGCTCGGCCTCGGCGCAGGCCGAAGCCGCAGCGGCGCCGGTGCGCGCGGTTGTGCGCGAAGCCTGAGGGCAATTGCTCCGGTGGAAACGTTGCGGGCGCGGCAAGGGATCCCTTGCCGCGCCCGCTATGTTTCCACCTGCAGCAGTGCCTAGCGTCAGGAACTTAACGCTGGGAGTCCAGCACCTCGTGCTTCTTCTCGACTTCCTGCGCCTTCATGTAGCTTTCGATCAGCAGCTGGTAGGCGGGGAAGATCTTGGTGTAGACCTCGGCCCATTGCTGCGCGTCCGGGCGGTTCCAGCTCTGCTGCAGCTCCGAAGCCACCGCGGCGGTGTCCATCGGCACCACGCCGGCCTGGACGATGCGCGCCAGGGTGATTTCCTGCGCCATCTTGGAATAGGTGCCCGAGGCGTCGACCACCGCGAACACCTTGTAGCCGTCGGCGACCGCGCTGATCGACGGGAACGCCATGCATACGCTGGTGATGGTGCCGGCGATGATCAGGGTCTTCTTGCCAGTCTCGCGCACGGCGGCGACAAAGTCAGGGTTGTCCCAGGCATTGATCTCGCCTTTGCGGGCGACGTATTTGGCATGCGGGGCGTTCTCGTGGATCTCGGGGATCAGCGGGCCGTTGGGGCCTTGCGGCACCGATGCGGTGGTGATCACGGGCAGCTTGCACAGCGTCGCCATCCTGGCCAGTGCGGCTGCGCGCAGGCGCAGTTCGGGCATCGGCATGTCGCCCACGGTCTGGAACAGGCCACTCTGGTGGTCGATCAGCAGCATTGCCGTATCGGCGGGATCGATGGCCGGACGCTTGCCGTTGAAATTGGCGGGTGTGGTCATTTGGCATTCTCCTATGCGGTTGGCAAAACCGGCGGACCGGACCATCCGGAACCGACCGTGTTGCGAAAGCATAGGACTTGGCAAATCCCACCGGTAGACAACAAAATCTGCCCTCAGCGTCCTACTGGCAGGACGACAGGAGCCGCCGTTGCATCCGGACCTCAATGACCTGTACTACTTCGCGCTGGTGGTCGACCACCAGGGCTTCGCCCCGGCCGGCCGCGTGCTGGGCATTCCCAAGTCCAAGCTCAGCCGGCGCGTGGCATTGCTGGAAGAGCGCCTGGGCGTGCGCCTGATCCAGCGCTCGACGCGGCGCTTCTCCGTAACCGAACTGGGACAGACCTATTACGCCCACTGCAAGGCCATGCTGGTCGAGGCCGAGGCCGCCGAGAGCGCGATCGAGCAAAGCCGCGCCGAGCCCAGCGGCCTGGTGCGCATGACTTGTCCCGTAGCCCTGCTGCATGCGCGCGTTGGCGAGATGGTGGCCGACTTCATGGCGGCCAATCCCAAGGTCATCGTGCACCTGGAGGCCACCAACCGGCGCGTCGACGTGGTCGCCGAGGGCATCGACCTGGCCGTGCGGGTGCGCGTGCCGCCGCTGGAAGACAGCGACCTGGTGATGCGGAAGCTGGCCCAGCGCGCGTGGTGCTTTGTCGCCAGCCCGGCGCTGCTGGCCAATCACGGACCGCTGCTGGCGCCGGCGGACCTGAACGCCCTGCCCACGCTCGACCTGGGCCCGCCCCGCCCCTCGCACACCTGGTCGCTGTACGGACCCGGCGGCGCCAGCGCCGACCTGCACCACAAGCCGCGGCTGGTCACCGACGACATGATCATGCTGCGCACGGCGGCGGTGGCCGGTGCCGGCATCGTGCAATTGCCGGTGATGATGATGACCGAGGAGTTGCGCGATGGCCGTCTGGTGAAGGTGCTGCCGGAATGGTCGGTCAAGGGCGGCGTGATTCACGCCGTGTTTCCGTCAAGGCGCGGGCTGCTGCCGTCAGTGCGCGAACTGATCGAGTTCCTGTCGCAGCGTTTTGCGCAGATCGACGAATCCTGAGCGATGCAGCGCAGGCGCGCCACAGGTATCGCCCGTCACACGAGCAGGCCTGGCGCGGAAGTGGTATCATCCGGGATCCTATGTGCAGACCAGACCGGCAACGCCCGACTGCTGCGCATCTGCCGCAGTCCTCTGTCCACTGGAAGCACTTCAGCAGCGGCATATCAGGCGCAAACCCGGACCGATCCATCGATCCCCGGCGCGTCTTCGGGCCGGACGGCCCATCACCCTTTTCCGACCAGCGGCTGGTCCGCTCCGCAACGATCACCCGTACCGCTGCATCCCTGCACCCTGGTACGCCGGCGTATCGGCTTGCGCAGGCATGGTCCATTTCACGCCAGATGCAACGCCCGTGCTGTCGCCCGGGCCAGATGCTGGCACACCGCAACGGCTGACGGCCGCCACCGCGCCACGCGCCGCATCGGCATGCCGATGCCCCGCGCCGCCCACGGCCGCGCCCATGAACAGGCAACACATTGAATCGAGTCAACCCTATCCAACACAGCTCTTATACCGTTTCCGTCTACCCGATTCAGCAGGAACCCGGCGTCTGGTTCGCGACCTACATGATTGCGGAATACCGCAATGGCGCCGAACGCATCGTGGCCAACGTGGCCATGCGCCACGACACCCACCGCTCCGAAGCCCGCGCCAGGCAGGCTGCCCGCCGCGCGGGCGAACATGCCGCAGCCCGGCTGCGCCAGCAGTAAGCCGCGGCAGGCCGCAGTCAGGCCGCAGTCAGCCCCCTCCCCTCGGTCCGCCGTCAGCGGCTGGCCGCCACCCCAAGCCCGCGCACAAGCTGCGCGGCTACAGCAAGGAGTTCCCTTGGCAAAAGAAGAACTGGTCGAATTTGGCGGCAAGGTGTCGGAAGTGCTGCCCGACAACCGCTTTCGCGTGATCCTGGAAAACGGCTTTGAAGTCTGGGCGTATTCGTCCGGTCGACTGAAGAAGAACCGCATCCGCGTGCTGGCGGGTGATCGCGTCACGCTGGAAATGTCGCCCTACGACCTGACCAAGGGACGCATCAACTACCGGCACAAGTCGTAGCCGGACGCGCCCTGCGCCATGGCATGCGCCGCAGCGGCGCATGCCATCCCTCAACGCCTTATCCCTCAATCAAGGAGAACCGATCATGTCCGTCATCGAAGAATGGGAAGCCCTGCATCTGACGCCTGAAGGCTGGCAAGCCGGCAGCTACCGGCATGCGCCGTGGCAAGCCGTGGAGATCGCGCCGCCGGCGGCGGGCGTGCTGACGGTCAGGCGCCACGTGACGGCCACCTATTGCGGGCCCTCGCGCGCAGTGGAAGACCGCACCCCGGAGATCACCGACATGGCGCTGATCGAAGCGCTGCTGGAGCGCCACGGCGACCCCGTGTTCCAGATCTGATTGCAGTGCCCCACGAGCTGTGCGCGACGCGCTGCGTGCCCGTGCACTAGCACCCGCGGTGCCGCGGGCACGCCGGCACCTCAGCCCAGCACGCGCACATGCGGCCGGGCCGTCCTGAGCCCGGCGCCGACCGAGCGCAACTCACCGTCCCAGGGGGCGGCGGCCAGGTCCAGCACGTAGTCGCCCTCGCGCGCCTTGTCATGCAGCTGGTCGCGCACCACCTGGCCGATGGCCAGGCGGCACAACGCCTCGCCGCTGGTGGCAAGCTGGCCCTGCAATGCGGCAGGGTCGGTCAGCACGCCGAACGAGCGCCGCCCCACCCCCACGAAGCTGGTGAACAGCACGCCGGTAGGATGCTCGGCATCGATGAAGCAGACCGCCACGTGATAGGTGATGCCTTTGCCCTCGCCGGGCAACGTGCACAGAAAACCGGATGATCCCGTACGCATGTCCATGAAAGGACTCCTTGCAGTCTGACGGATAACGCCTGGGGCAACGCCTACAGCGACGCCACCGATTCGCCGGCAACCAGCCCGTTGATGATGTCTTCGCCGAACTGCAGCGCGCCGCGGCGCGCCGAGCCGATGTTCTCCCAGCGCGACTGGCCGACGGGGAACACGCGCGCATGGTCTTCGCCAGGGCGATAGCCCTCGCGACAAATCACGATGGAAGCCAGGAAACTGTTGTCGGGCTTGGTGCGCGGCCACGCCTGCTGAGGCCGGTGGCGGTAAACCAGGGGGTACAGGTCAAAACCCTTGTAGCTGGCAAAGGGCGTGCTGCCGGGAACATTGTTGCCGGGACTGCGGCTGGGACTGCTGTCGCTCACGACGGCTCCATGCGGCATCGTGCCGCGTTGATGGGGAAGACATCCAGGACCGGCGCCCAGGTTGGATCAGGACGCCGGCAAACCGGTCGATGCCACCGAAAGCCCTGGCACCGCGCCGTTGATGATGGCCTCGGCATAGCGCAGCGCACCACGGCGTGCACCGCCGACGTTGTCCCACGGCGTGGCTTCCAGGCGGAACGTGCGCGCCTGCGCGCCCTCCGGCGACTCGCCCTCGAGGCAGATCACCACCGCCGCATCGAACGAGCGATCGGGTCGCGGTTCCGGCCATACGCGCGTGATGGTGTGCTTGTACACCAGCGGGTAGAGGTCATACCCCTTGTATGTCGCAGCTGGATAGATATCCATGGCAGTCTCCGCCGGAGATGGTGGTCTTGCCCCCACTCTACGCCTGTTGACGGCCGCGCAGTGGCTTTATTTCGTCATCGGCGGGCAGCATGCCGGCCAAAACAAAAAAAGCTCCGCCGTGGCGGAGCTTTTTCTCATCGAACTGGCGCCGTGGCGCTCAGCTTAATGGGTGCGGTGCAATTCAGATCGGCTCGATCTTGGTCGCGGCCGGGCCCTTCTGGCCGACGCCGGCGACGTAACGCACCTTCTGGCCTTCTGCCAGCGACTTGAAGCCGCTGCCCTGGATTTCGGAGAAGTGCGCGAACAGGTCGTTGCCGCCTGCATCAGGCGTAATGAAGCCAAAACCCTTCGAATCGTTGAACCACTTGACGGTACCGGTTTCCATGTTGGATTCCTCAATAAGTTTGTTCTCACCGGTAAAAGCGCCGGCAAGGCATGACGATCAAGGAAGACACAAGGAGAAAAAGTGGCGCCGTACGGGCAAGCACCTGGACTTCGAGGTTGCTGCTTGAAAGATCCTGCATCCACCCTTATACAGGTCACCCCCTGCCAAGTCAACGAACTTCTCCGGATCGCCGCGGAATCGTGCGCAAAGTGCGGCTTGCGGGTCTTCGCGTCCTGCATGCGGCATGCATGCTACAGTGGCCCATCGAAGGGAACACCACGGATGACACTCTGCACTGCCTGCCAGGCCATTGAACGCCATGTGCGCGGCGCCCCCGGGCACGCCGCACTGCGCATCACCGACACCCGCCGCATCAAGCCGCCGCGCTCGGCGGCCGTCACCATCAGCAGCTTCGTCTGCCAGGATTGCGGTGCCCTGTGGACCTACCGCGACCAGAAGAGCGGTCCGGAACAAGGCTGGGACCTGCCCGCGCCAACGCCGCCGCAATAGGCGAACCTGCGCCGCCATGAAAAAACCCCGGACCGAAGTCCGGGGCTCTTGCCAGCAGCCGGCCCACCGCGTGGGCCGGGCGCAATCAGGCTGCGACCGAGGCCAGCGCGGCGTTCAGCGTCTGGCTCGGGCGCATCGCGGCGCTGAGCTTGGCGGCGTCCGGCTGGTAGTAACCGCCGATGTCCACCGGCTGGCCCTGCACCGCGGCGAGCTCGCCAACGATCTTCTGCTCGTTGTCGGTCAGGGTCTTGGCCAGCGGCGCGAACCTGGCGGCCAGTTCCGCGTCGTCCGACTGCGCGGCCAGTTCCTGGGCCCAGTACATCGCCAGGTAGAACTGGCTGCCGCGGTTGTCCAGCTCGCCGGTCTTGGGCGACGGGCTCTTGTTGTTGTCGAGCAGCTTGCCGGTGGCGGCATCCAGCGTCTTGGCCAGGATCTTGGCACGGGCATTGCCGGTCTTGATGCCGACGTCTTCCAGCGACACCGCCAGCGCCAGGAACTCGCCCAGCGAATCCCAGCGCAGGTGGTTTTCTTCCACCAGCTGCTTGACGTGCTTGGGCGCCGAGCCGCCCGCGCCGGTTTCATACATGCCGCCGCCGGCCATCAGCGGCACGATCGACAGCATCTTGGCGCTGGTGCCCAGCTCCATGATCGGGAACAGGTCGGTCAGGTAGTCGCGCAGGATGTTGCCGGTCACCGAGATGGTGTCCAGGCCGCGGATCACGCGTTCCAGCGTATAACGCATCGCGCGCACCTGCGACATGATCTGGATGTCGAGGCCGCTGGTGTCGTGGTCCTTCAGGTACGTTTCTACCTTCTTGATCAGCTCGGCCTCGTGCGGACGGTACGGGTCCAGCCAGAACACCGCCGGCATGCCCGAATTGCGCGCGCGCGTGACGGCCAGCTTGACCCAGTCGCGGATCGGCGCATCCTTGACCTGGCACATGCGCCAGATGTCGCCCTGCTCGACGTTCTGCGTCAGCAGCACTTCACCGGTGGCCAGGTCGACGATGTTGGCGACGCCGTCTTCGGCGATCTCGAAGGTCTTGTCGTGCGAGCCGTATTCCTCGGCCTTCTGCGCCATCAGGCCGACGTTGGGCACGGTGCCCATGGAGGTCGGGTCGAAGTTGCCGTTGGTCTTGCAGAAGTTGATGATTTCCTGGTAGATCCGGGCGAAGGTGCTTTCCGGGATCACCGCCTTGGTGTCCTTCGGACGGCCGTCGGCGCCCCACATCTTGCCGCCGATGCGGATCATGGCCGGCATCGAGGCATCGACGATCACGTCGTTGGGTGCGTGCAGGTTGGAGATGCCCTTGGCCGAGTCCACCATCGCCAGTTCCGGGCGATGCTCGTGGCAGGCGTGCAGGTCGCGGATGATCTCTTCGCGCTTGGAGCTGGGCAGCGACTCGATCTTCTCGTACAGGTTGACCAGGCCGTTGTTGACGTTGACGCCCAGCTCGTCGAACAGCGCGCCGTGCTTGGCGAAGGCTTCCTTGTAGAAGATCTTGACGGCGTGGCCGAACACGATCGGGTGCGACACCTTCATCATGGTCGCCTTGACGTGCAGCGACAGCATCACGCCGGTCTTGCGCGCGTCTTCGAACTGCTCTTCATAGAAGGCGCACAGGGCCTTCTTGCTCATGAACATGCTGTCGATGATCTCGCCATCCTGCAGCG
The DNA here is from genome assembly GCF_900094595.1 of Cupriavidus alkaliphilus. Taxonomy (GTDB): domain Bacteria; phylum Pseudomonadota; class Gammaproteobacteria; order Burkholderiales; family Burkholderiaceae; genus Cupriavidus; species Cupriavidus alkaliphilus. The sequence goes on from NZ_FMAD01000004.1 coordinate 201,966, forward strand.
ACACCTTGGGCTTGAGCACGATGGTCTTGCCGCTCTTGGTGATCAGCTCCATCTTGACGTCGCGCGCGCGGTCCAGCGTCAGCGACTTTTCGCCGTGGTAGAAGTCGCCGTGCTTCATGTGCGCCACGTGCGTGCGCGAGGCCATGCTCCACTCGCCCATGCTGTGCGGGTGCTTGCGCGCGTAGTTCTTGACCGCGGCCGGGGCGCGGCGGTCGGAATTGCCTTCGCGCAGGACCGGGTTCACCGCCGAGCCCAGGCACTTGGAATAGCGCTTCTGGATCGCCTTCTCTTCGTCGGTCTTGGGATCTTCCGGATAGTCGGGCACCTTGTAGCCCTTGCCTTGCAGTTCGCGGATGGCGCTGACCAGCTGGTGCACCGAGGCCGAGATGTTCGGCAGCTTGATGATGTTGGTGTCGGGCAGCTGCGTCAGCTTGCCCAGCTCGGCCAGGTTGTCCGGCACGCGCTGGGCCTCGGTCAGGAATTCGGGGAACTCGCCCAGGATACGGCCCGCCACCGAGATATCGCTGGTGGTCACGTTGATGCCGGCCGGCTTGGTGAAGGTCTGGATGATCGGGAGGAACGCACTGGTCGCCAGCAGCGGGGCTTCGTCGGTCAGCGTGTAGATGATGGTGGGTTGCTGGGTACTCATTGCTTCTCTCAGATCCTCTAACGGGGTGGTGGGTCGTCTGCCCGCTGGGTCACAGCGGGCAGCACAGTCGGCGAAAAATAGAATTCTGCCTCAGTTTCCTTTCAGGAGACTGAAAATCTACGCCGTCAAGCCCTTTCCGCTCACGCCTGGGCGCCGGTAGTCCGCTCCACAACGCGCTTCGTCGTCATTGTCGACATCCCAATGCCCAAGGCACATGTTGTAAATGATACTTATATCTGATTTGCGAGCAGTTTCATCCTAGCAACCCAATGCAGGCGTGCTCCACCAGCGCTCTCTTACGCCAAAAGAACGAGAGGGCGTTCCATGCGCACGCGGGAGCCATCGCGTCTATCCGCCATTTGCCTCGGCGCGTGCGCCGAATCGCCCACATTTCGACCATGCCCCAGCGTCGTGATGGCCCGCGGCGCCGCCGTGCTCCGCCATGCTAGGCACCACAAGCCTGGAGCAATCCGGAACACGGGCTGACGTTTCACAGCGGAAACGTCGTATCTGACAAAAAGCGAACCACAAAGCATTAAGTTGCCACTTTTTGCTTCAAATCCGGACGGCGAGCCCGGTTCTGCCAGCCCGCGCGCCAGGCAAGCGGGTGTATTTCTTACTGCATTTTGTTTCAGCCGTGCAACCCGGAAGGACCGGCAAGTCGGGCGGCTGGCCAGGTGTGACCCCCGGGTCCTCACGGGTCAAGGGTTGCAGCCCGCTGGCACAGCCATCGCTATGCCCTCGCGCAGGATGGGCACGCGTATCCGCCGACCCGCGCGGACCGATCCAGCCGGATTGGCGCTGTCCCGGTGGATAGCGCGATGCCAGCGAGCGACACCGCCTCTCTTGAAAAAAACAGCGGGCGGCATCTGCCGACCACACCAAAGAGACCGACATGCCGAAGAAAGTCCTGGCTGTATTCGGAACCCGCCCGGAAGCCATCAAGATGGCGCCGCTGATTCATCGCCTGAAGGCCTCCGACCGCTTCGAGTTGCGGGTCTGCGTGACCGGACAGCATCGCGAGATGCTCGACCAGGTGCTGCGGCTGTTCGAGATCGAACCCGATTACGATCTCAACATCATCAGCCAGGGCCAGAGCCTGAGCGACATCACCACGCGCGTGCTTGCGGGCGTGCATGCCCTGCTCGGTCAATACCTGCCCGATGCGGTGCTGGTCCATGGCGACACCACCACCACCCTGGCAGCGACCCTCGCCGCCTTTTACCGCAATGTCGCAGTCGGGCATGTCGAGGCGGGACTGCGCACCGGCGACCTCAGTGCCCCCTGGCCCGAGGAGATGAACCGCCGCGTCACCGACGTGATGGCCGCCTGGCACTTCGCGCCAACGCAGCAGGCGCAGGAAACCCTGCTGCGCGAGGGCGTGGACCCGATCCGGGTCAGCCTGACCGGCAACACCGGCATCGACGCGCTGCTGCAGGTCAAGGCCCGGCTGGACCGCGACGTGGTGATGCACCAGCAGCTGGCGGGGAACTACCCCTTCCTGGACAGCTCGCGCCGGCTGGTGCTGGTGACAGGACACCGGCGCGAGAACTTCGGCGCGCCATTCGAGCGCCTGTTCACGGCACTGCGCACGCTCGCTGACCGCAATCGCGATCTGCAGTTCGTCTATCCGGTGCACCTGAACCCGCGCGTGCGCGCGCCCGTGCATGCCATCCTGGGCGGGCATCCGGACATCCACCTGATCGAACCACAGGAGTACCTGCCTTTTGTGTTCCTGATGTCGCGGGCGCACCTGATCGTCACGGACTCCGGCGGTATCCAGGAAGAAGCGCCGGCACTCGGCAAGCCTGTGCTGGTTACGCGCGAAACCACGGAACGGCCCGAGGCCGTCGCCGCAGGCACGGCGCGGCTGGTCGGTTCTGATCCCGAGCGCCTGATTGCCGCGGCGGAGCAGTTGCTCAATGACGCCGACGAGTATGCGTGCATGTCGCGGGCGCACAACCCATTTGGCGATGGCCGTGCCAGCGAACGCATCGTTCTCGCGTTGGAGGGCCGCGCCGCCGAGTATTGCGGCGCGCCCGCCGGCATGGGCGCCGGCGTCACCACGCACTAGCCGGCACAGGTCCTGCGCGCACGACACGCACAACCCGCCCCCCCGACAAGCACACCTCGCATCCCTCGCACCACGCTACAGCCGCGGCCGGCCTGGTCGCTCACCGCAGGAGCATCGCAATGAAGCGCTCACGTATTGGAATGGCAACTGCCGTTGCACTCGCGGCGGCCCTGGCGCTGCCAACCGCCAGGGCCGCGCTGACCGCGGAAGCCACCGCGGCCCTGGCGGCAAGCCCGCTCTATCTTCCGGCCAGCCCCGCCAATCCCGGCGGGCTGAAAGGCTATGAGCATGGCGCCCAACTCGATTTCGCTTTCGAAGCGCATGCGCCAAGCAAGAACAAGGCGCTGAAGGACAGGCTGACCAAGAAGCTCCTGAACAATGCCGTAGCGGGCCCGAAGGTGCGCAGCGGCGCCTACACGCTGTCGCCGGCGCCAGCGGCCGAGCCGGACTGAGGCTTCCCTTCATTGCAACGACGCGTCGCCGCCCACGCGGCATCACGCCCCGTGCGGCGGCCGCGCGGCTGCGCACGGCAACACCGGCCTACTTGATCGCACCCGGAGAAGACCATGCCAAACCCACTGTACGCCCTGCTGCAACGGCTGCGAAAGCACCGCGCCATGCTGTTGTTGGTCGTGGCGGCGCTGTCGCTAGCCATGCCAGCGGTGAGCCGCGCCGCCACCAACCAGATCGCGCTGCTTGTGCCGGACGGCATGGCGCTGCCCGACGCACGCGTCTCGGCGTGGGAAGACGCCGCGCGCGAAGAAGGGTTGAAGCTGACCGTCATCAGCGATACCCAGTTGCAGCAGGGCATCACCCCGGCACAGTTCCCTGGCGTCATCCTGCCAGACCAGGTGCATGTGCATGCCAGCGAGAACCTGATCGCCGCGCTGGAGAACTACACCAGCCTAGGCGGCAAGGTCATGCTGGTGTATGACTTCGGCGCGCTGACCACCACCGGCTTCTACGCGCCGCAGCGAAGCCGGCTCAGCAACCTTGCCGGCGTCGACTACGTGCTCTACGACTCCCTGCTCGGCAATATGATCGGACTGGGGCCGGTCACGGGCCTGGGCAGTACGCTGCGGAACATCCAGGTGCCGCCAGGCAAGTCGATGTTGTGGTCCACCAATGGCACCACCGACCCGGTGGAGGGCATTTCGGGCTATGTCTATGGCTTCCTGACCTATCCCAGCTTTGTCACGCAAGGCAGCTATACCGGATCAGCGCTGCTGACGTCGCCGAACTTCGGCCTGGTGGCCGGGCTGCGCAATTTCGGCTCCGGCAGCGTGCTGTTCGTCAACCTGCCGCTGTCGTACCTGAAGGGCCAGACCGACGGCATGCTGATGCACGGCTTCCTGCGCTACTTTGCCGTCAACCTGATGAAGCTGCCGCGGCTGTCGGCACAGCCGAAGGGGCGCGCCGGGCTGGTGCTGAACATGCATTTCTGCGCCGGCGACCAGATCGCCCCGGCACTCAAGCTCAAGAACTGGGGCATCTTCAACCACGGACCATTCTCGGTTTCCGTGACTGCCGGTCCGGACCAGATCACCTTTGGCGATGGCCTCGGCATCAAGCTGCCGCAGAATGCCACCGCGCAGCAGTTGCTGCTGTTTCTGCAATCCAAGGGCCACAAGATCGGCAGCCATGGCGGATGGATCCACGACTACTGGGGCGCCAATGCCAGCGAAACCAACCAGTCCACGTTCCAGCAGTATCTTGAGCTGAACAAGCAAAGCGTGGAAGCCGTGACCGGGCGGCCCGCGACGGAGTATGCGGCGCCGGAAGGGAACACCCCGCAATGGTCGGTGGACTGGCTGGAAGCCAACGGCAACACCGGCTATTACTTCCTGGGCCATACCGGCATGGCGCCAACGCGCAGCTATCGCCACGGCGTGCTGACCAACCAGCGCATCCGCGCCTTCCCGGTCATGCCGTTCGGCCAGTACGCGACGTTCGAAGAGTTCGATGAATTCAACGTGCCCGCGGGCAGCGTCACCGCCTGGTACCGGCAACTGATCGACTTCGTGGTCAAGAACCGCACCAGCCGGCTGATCTACATGCACCCGCTCGGCGCCGAGGAGTACCCGACGGTGTTGAATGCGCTGTTCAGCCGCGCCGCGACGCTGGCGCTGAGCGGACAGTTCAGCTGGTACACCATGGACACGCTGGCCAGGTTCGAGCAGCGGCGTGACCTGGTTAGCTGGCAGGCCACCGACAACGGCCTCACCTGGGTATTCCAGGCCGCGCATCCGACCGACATGACCGACATGACATGGGTACTGCCGCGCACGGGCTTCATTCAGCCGGTGGTCACCGGCGGCCTCGGGCTCGTGACATTCGATGCCAACAACTGGATCGTGACCGCGCTGGGAGGGACATCGCTGACGTTTATCGCCAGCAAGCTCTGATGCGCGAGCGCGGCGGCCTGCCGCGCCCACCACACACTTGAGGGTTGTCGCCCATGCGCCTGGCCCATCGCTGGTTGCTGCCGCTGTGCGGATTGCTCGCGGGCAGCATCGTCGTGCCGCTGCAGGCGGCCGACCTGCCGCTTCGCGGCGATACCCTGGTCCGCGAAGCGGCCGCGGCGCAGCCCATGCCCGCGCCTGCGACCCAGGCCATGGCGGGCAGCATCCCCGACCCGGGCGCGCAAACCGTGGCACTGGAGCTGGCTTTCGTCGATACGCTGCCCGCCGATTCGCTGGAGCCCCCCAAGCCGCCCGCACGGACGTGGCCGCCTGCACCGCCGGGCCAGCCGCCCATGCCGGCAGACGGGCACGCCATGGTCACGCTGCTCACCAGCATGCTGACGCTGATCGTCGCACTGGTGGTGTTCTACGCGGTGCGGCACTACGTGTTCACACTGAACCGCTTGTTCGGCAAGCAACGCCACCCCTACCTCGACATCGATATCGCCGACTGGCCGAGGCTGACAGTGATGGTCGCCGCGCATAACGAAGAAGCCGTGATCGCCGGTTCGCTGGCATGCCTGCTGCGGGCCGACTATCCGGAAGACCGCCTCACCATCATGCCGGTCAACGACCGCTCCACCGACCGCACCCGCGACATCATCGACGCGATCGTGGCACAGCACCCGGGCCGCATCACGCCGTTCCACCGTACCGGCGGCAAACCGGGCAAGGCCGCGGCCCTGAAGGACGCGTGCGAGACCGTGACCAGCGAGATCATCGTCGTCTTCGACGCCGACTACCTGCCGCCGATCGGCTTGCTCAAGCAACTGGTGGCACCGTTCTTCGATCCGGAAGTGGGTGCCACCATGGGGCGGGTGGTGCCGATGAACCTGAGCAGCAACCTGCTGACGCGGCTGCTGGATCTCGAGCGCTCCGGCGGCTACCAGGTCGACCAGCAGGCGCGCATGAACCTGAACCTTGTGCCTCAATACGGCGGCACCGTGGGCGGCATCCGCATGCGTGCGCTGCGCAGCGCCGGCGGCTGGCACGACGACGTGCTGGCCGAAGACACCGACCTGACCTACCGCCTGCTGCTGGCCAACTGGAAGACCGTCTACCAGAACTGGTCCGAATGCTATGAGGAAGTTCCCGAGAGCTGGCCCGTGCGGGTTCGGCAGATCAAGCGCTGGACCAAGGGGCACAACCAGGCGCTGTACCGGCACGCATGGAACATGGCGCGCTGCCGCGATCACGGCCTGCTCGAGAAGATCGACGGCCTGGCGCTGCTGGGCATCTACATGATGGCGCCGGTGATGCTGGCCGGCTGGCTGCTGGCAATCCTGCTGTTCTATGCCGGCGGACTGCCGTCGCTGGGAGAGGCGCTGGTCCTGTTCGCCCTGATCTCGTACGGGACGCTGGGCAACTTTGCCGCGTTCTTCGAGATTGCCGCGGCGGTGTACCTGGACGGCAGCCGCGCTCGCATCTGCCTGCTGCCGCTGAATTACTTCGGCTTCCTGGTGAGCGTACTGGCCGTATCGCGGGCGATCGCCGACCAGATGGTGCTGGATCCGCTGCTGCGCCGCGAGATGCGCTGGGACAAGACCACGCGCTACCGACAGCGGAGCTGACCGTGTGGCCCCTCACCCTTGCGTTCCTGACCTTGCTGGTGCTGGCGCTGCCGTTGACGCCGGCACTGCTGGAATGGCGCAGGCAACGCGATATCGGGCCACTGCCCATCGATGGCGAACACACCCTGGATGTTGGTGCGGTGGCAGCCGGCTTTCGGGCGCGGCTGGTCGCGCAGCCGGAGTCGCCGGGGCAAGTGGGCAGAGCCACGCCCGAGCTTTCGCTGGAGCCGCTGGTACGCGTGGACGGCGCCTTCGTGCCGAGCCCGGCCGAGGCGGCAGCCGGGCTGTGCGCCCGCACCATCGTGGCTGCCGAAGCCGTGCAGCTGCCCGACGATTACGCCTTCGCCCGCGACATCTATGGCCGGCGCAGCATCCGCACCGGACAGCGCAACCGCCTGCAGGGACTGCTTTCCGACGGCGCCATAGTCATCGCCGCAGGCAGCGAGCTGCAGCGATGGGCCCACGCCAGCCGCGTGTACGTGAGCGAAAGCTGCCGCCTGCTGGGTCCGGTGGCCGCGCTGCAGTCGATCCGGCTGGAGGCAGGCTGCCGCTTCGCGTCGGTCAATGCGCCCGTGGTCCGTTTCGGTCGTGCCGGCGACGCTGCCGGCATCGCCGACGGCACCGCGGCCGGCCCCTGCGCCGGTGCGCCGGCGGGCGAGCTCGCGCCCGCCGAAGCGAAGGATGGTCGCTGGCTGGTGCCGCAAGACTTCACCTTCCCCGCCAACAGACTGTATCGCGGCGACTTGGTGGTCCATGGCAACCTGTGGATCGGCACCGGCGCCCACATTGCCGGCAGTGTCAAGGCGAGCGGCAGCATCCGCCTGGAAGCCGGCGCCGGCATCGATGGCGCCCTGATTGCCGGGGCTGACATCTCGGTGGAGCGCGGCTGCGCCATCGGCGGGCCGGTCGCCGCCGAGCGCGAGATCCGGCTGGCCCCATCCTGCGTGATCGGCTCGCCGCAGCGGCACACCACCGTGGTGGCACCGGTGTTGCGCGCGCGCGTCGGCGCCACGGTACACGGCGCCGCCTCGGCCCTGGAGCATGGGCGCGTCGAACCGGATTGCGACGCTGCCACCACCAAGGATCATCCATGCCCGCCCTGAAAGCCCTGTTCACCCTGCTGATGGCCCTCGCCACCACCCTGGCCGTCCCCGCGGCCGCCGCCGAGCTTGCGCTGCCGGGCTACCAACGGTCCGACGGCGCCATCACGACATACTTCGGTGGCGACTCGATCGACCCTTACTTCGCGGCCAAGGCCCTGCTGGCGGCACAGGATGCCGGCATGGCCACCACCACCGCGGCCGGCAAGTGGATCGCGTGGCAACTGCCACGCCAGCACGGCGACGGCCGCTTCGACCGCTATTGCCTCACGGGGCAACACTTTGCCGCCTGCCAGGCCGCGGATGCCGACGACGCGCTGATGGCGGCCTGGATGGAACTGCTGGTCCGCACCGCCCCGGCCAAGGGCATGCCGCCCGCGTGGCAGGCCAGCTTCGACAAGGCAGCCCGCTACCTCGACACGCTGCGCGACCGCCGCACCGGTGTCTACCAGATTTCCTCCACACTGCCGGTGGCGCTGCTGATGGACAATGTCGAGGTATCCAGCGCGTTCAAGGCAGTCAGCGCCTACCGCCAGCGGCTGGGCGACAGCAGCGGCGCCGCGGCCTGGGCACGCCAGGCCGAACAGCTCGACCAAGCCATCCTGCGCGTGTTCTGGCGCAAAGGCGGCTTCCTGGTCAGCACCCAGCCGCGCGAGCGCAGCGAGTTCTATCCCGATGCGGTGGCGCAGATCTTCCCCATCCTGGCCGATATCCAGCCTCCCGGCCATCCGCACGCCAGTGCCTACCAGGCGTGGATGACAACGCATCGCTTCGCGTGGCTGCAAATGACAGAGGTGGACTTCCCGTGGGGGCTGGTCGCGCTGGTGGCCGACAAGATGGGCGACGCCGACGCGATCACCTGCTGGCGCGTGCGCTCGAACCAGTTCCGCCACGGCCATCACTGGAACGTCCTGGAAGAGGCGCTGTTCCTGGCCTTCGAGGCCAGGCTCACGCCGGCGCAGGCGCTCGCGCCACCGCCGGCCAGCCTGCGCTGCCGATAGCCCGGTAACGCAGGGGCGCGGGGCCAAGGCAACCGACCGGCACGCCTGGCCAGCATTTCAGAGATGCAACACACCACCAAAATGACGAGGCATGGCGGATCGACGCATCGCCCCGCCCCGGTGTATGGTGCAAGCGCTGCTGCCACATCAGGCGGTCTGCACCGGCCGTCCCCGGAAATACCCATAAGCACGACAGGAGGCAATGTGAAGCTACCGGACGCCAGATGCTTCGGCGCACAGTCCCTTGCCTGCCTGCTCGGCGTGCTGGCACTGGCGGCTTGTCCCCACGCCCGGGCCCAGGCCGAGGCCACCGCCCCCCGGACGTTCGCCCCGTCGCTGACGGGCTTTATCGAAGGCGGCCTGGGTCACGCCAGCCTGACCGGCAACAACGCCAGCTGGAACGACCAGTATCTGCGCGGCGGAGTGCACCTGTCCGCCGCTGACTACGTCACCGGCGAAATCAGCCACCAGCGGCACTTTGACGACCAGGGCACATTCTTCGGCCTGGGCTACACCCGCACCTTCAATCCGGACTGGTACGGCTTCCTGAGCGTCGGCACCAGCGCCGGCGGCTTTTTCCTGCCAGAGTTCCGCGTCGACGGCATGCTGTTCCGCAAATTTCTCGAGAAGAGAAACCTGGTGGCCAGTGCGGGCTTCACTTACTACCGCGCCAAGGAAATCTATACCGACAAGACACTGCTACTCGGCCTGACCTACTATTTCGACGCACCGTGGATCGTGCAGCTCGGCGCGCGCCTGAACCGCAGCGACCCGGGCAACGTCCGCTCCAACCGCGGCGTGGCCGCCATCACCTACGGCCGCGACAAAGACCAGTACATCACCCTCAAGTACGACGGCGGCCGCGAAGCCTATCAGCTGACCGGCGCGCAGTCGCTGCTGAGCGACTTTACCAGCCATGAGGTCACGCTGACGTGGCGCAAGTGGTTCAACAAACGTTACGGCATGAACCTGCGCGCGATCTATTACGAGAACCCGTCGTACCGGCGCAAGCAAGCGGAGATCGGCTTCTTCGTCGAGTTCTGACCATGCCGCGCCAGGCCTGCGATCGCACTGCCGAGCCACCCGCCGCACGCGACAAGGGCGATGCACTCGGCCTGGCAACGCTGTACCATGCACGGCAGCGATCGCTGGACCGCCTGATACTGAGCCTGCCCACGCTTGCCGCGATCCCGCTGGTTGCGCTCGCCTTCAACGCCGCCGAATGGATGCTGCGCGGCAAGCTCAGCGCGGCATGGGCCGCCGTGCTGGCCTTCTGGATCGACAAGCTGCGCCTGGAGGGTACCGTGTCCGAGCGGACCGCGCCGCTAGGCTGGTTCGACCTGCCCCTTCCGTACGTCAGTGTCTCCGTCGCGATGCCCGACACGCTGACGTGGTGGCTGACGCTGGCTGGCACACTGGCGGCCGCGCTGCTGGCGCTGCGCCTGCGCGACCACTACCTGCCGCTGCGCTATTTCATATTGTTCGCGGTGTTCGTGCAGTCTACCGCGCTGCTGTTCTTCGCGGTGGCCCCACATAGTTTTCCGTATAGCGCAAGCAGCTACATTGACAACGGCCTCAAGACCTCCTGCGGCTTTCTCTGGCTGCTGCCGTGGGCCCATGCGCTGACGTACTACATCTTCGGCTTTGCGTGGTGGAAGAAGATATCGCTGACGCTGCTGACCCTGGCGTTCGTGGTCGTCGCCGTACCGTTGCAACTGGCGTTGCACCTGTACATCCTGTCATGCTGCTCGCTGCTGATGATGCCGTTGCTGTCCTTTGTATTGGGGCCGACCGTGATGGTATCGGGATGCATCGCGCTGTACGGATGGGCCATGAGCTGGAAGCGTCCGGGCGGACGCCCGTAGTGCCGGCGTGCCGCCGTGACGGCGGCCGTACCGGGCAGGGCGCCCTTCTTACGGCTGGCGGAAGAAGGCAAGCGCTGCCCGGCCGTCAGGCCGCCAGCCTGAACGTCGCCACCGCCTCCTTCAGCCGCTGCGCCTGCTCCTCCAGCGAACCCGCCGCCGCAGCAGCCTCTTCCACCAGCGCCGCGTTCTGCTGCGTCACCGTGTCCATCTGCGTCACCGCCTGGTTCACCTGCTCGATGCCCGAGCTCTGCTCGGCCGACGCGGCGCTGATCTCGCCCATGATGTCGGTCACGCGCTTGACCGCGGCGACGATCTCTTCCATGGTCTGGCCCGACTGCGTCACCAGCATGGAGCCCTTTTCGACGCGGTCGACCGAATCGCCGATCAGCGCCTTGATCTCCTTGGCCGCGGTCGCGCTGCGCTGCGCCAGCGTGCGCACTTCGCCCGCCACCACCGCAAAGCCGCGGCCCTGCTCGCCGGCGCGCGCGGCTTCCACCGCGGCGTTGAGCGCCAGGATATTGGTCTGGAACGCAATGCCCTCGATCACGGCGATAATGTCGACCACCTTCTTCGACGCGCCGTTGATCTCTTCCATGGTCTCGGCCACCTGGCCCGCGACTTCGCCGCCCTTGGCGGCGATATCCGAGGCGTTGACCGCGAGCGTGCTGGCCTGGCGCGCGTTGTCGGCGTTCTGGCGCACGATGCTGGTCAGCTCCTCCATGCTGGCCGCGGTCTGCTGCAGCGACGAGGCCTGTTCCTCGGTGCGCTGCGACAGGTCGGTGTTGCCGGCCGCGATCTGGCTGGTGCCCGACACGATCGACTCGGTCCCGGCGCGCACCTGGCGCACGATGCGCAGGATATTGGCGTTCATGTCAGCCAGTGCCTGCAGCAGCTGGCCGGTTTCGTCGCGGCTGTCGACGTCGATGCGGCTGGTCAGGTCGCCCGAGGCCACGGTGCGTGCCACCGCCACGGCGCGATGCAGCGGACGCGTGATGCCGCGGGTGAGCCAGAACGCGAACGCGATGCCGATCCCCAGCACCACCACGCCCAGCCCGATCAGGCTGTTGCGCGCATTGACGTAGATGGCGTTGATCTCGCGCGCGGTGGCGTCGATGCTGGCGCGCTGGATGTCGAGCAGCTTCTGGATCTCGGCCAGGTAGGCGTCGCCGGCGGGCACGAACTCCTGCTCCAGCACCTGGTTGGCTTCCTCGGTCAGGCCTTCCTGCTTGAGCTTGGTGATCTTGTCGCGGCCGTTGTTGTACGGGTCGCGCACGCTCAGGATCTTCTGGAACGCGGCCTTTTCCTCTTCGGAGTTCAGCATCGGCTGCAGCTTGTCGCGCAGCTGCGCAATGCCTTCGATCGATGCCTTGGTCTCGGCGGCAAAGAACTGGCCCAGCGAAGGGTCGGCGCTGCGCGCCACCGCGGTGGTACGGCGCACGCTGGTGTGCATGAGGCGATACCAGTCGCTGACCAGCCGCTCCTTGGTCAGCGGCTGCTGCATCATTGCGTGCGTGCGCTCGGCCACCTGCTGCAGCCGCAGCATGCCCAATCCCGTCGTCAGCGCCGCAAGCAGCAATACCACCCCAAAGCCGATGCCGAGGCGAACCCCGATACCTAGATTCTTCATTTCTTCTACCTGATTAGCATTGGTCATGGCGAAGTGCTGCCGCGCCCCGAAATGGCTCGGCGCAACGCTCTTCGCTCTCATCGTCCGCGGGCGGGCCGGGTCGGGCCGACGCACAGGCGGGCTATGGATGCCAACGGCAGGGGCGGCGGTAACTTTAGGGTCTTCCTCGATTGACGGCCAGAAGTGTGCGGATACCGGCTATAGTGGACAGGATCCCGGCCAAAGGGCACGCCATCCCCGCCGCCGGCCGACCTGCCAGTCCTTCCAGGAGACCCAGCATGGCCACGCCTCCCAATCCCTTTGCCGATTTCACCAGGATGATGGAACAGTTCCGCCTGCCGGGCGTGGACATGAGCGCGGTGATCGAAGCGCGCCGCAAGGACATCGAGGCCCTGACCGAGGCCAACCGGCTGGCCTATGAAGGCATGCAGGCCATCGTGAAGAAGCAGCAGGAAATCTTCGCCCAGACCATGCAGCAGCTGCAGGCGGCCGCGCAGCAGTACGGCACGGCGGGCAACCCGGCCGAGGCCATGGCCAGGCACAGCGAGTTCGTGCAACAGCAGCTGCACCAGGCGCTGGAGAATATGCGCGCGCTGGCCGAGACCGCGCAGAAGGCGCAAGCCGAGGCGCTTGCCGTGATCAGCAAGCGCGCCGAACAGAACGTGAAGGAGGCTGGCGAAATGCTCCAGCCGAAAACGAAACCCCGCGGCTAGCGCCGCTCAGGCAGAACCTGGCCCACCGCCTCGACCAGGCGGGCATGCGCGGCCAGGTCCACCGGCCGGTGCTTGACCTTGGTACTGGCCGGGTTGTTGCCCAGGTAGTTGCCGTTCTTCCAGTCCCGCGCCGGCCGTACCGGCCGCGGCGCGAAACCGCCGCCGCAGTTCGGGCAGACATTGCCGAGCAGGTCGACGCAGCCCGCGCAGAAGGTGCATTCGTACGAGCAGATGCGCGCTTCGGCGGAATCCGGCGGCAGGGGCTTGTTGCAGTGTTCGCAGCCTGGTCTGAGTTCCAGCATGGCGCGTCGCTCCTTTTCTGGATAAGCGGTTCGGGACCGCCATCGTAGCCGGATTCGGCGCGGCCGGCATCGCGCCGGCCGCTTTTTCCCGTCAGATCACGCCTTGCGCCAGCATGGCGTCGGCCACCTTGACGAAGCCGGCGATGTTCGCGCCTTCGACGTAGTTGATGTAGCCATCCGCCTTCTGGCCGTGGTGGATGCAGTTCTGGTGGATGTCCTTCATGATCGCGTGCAGCTTCTCGTCGACCTCGGCGTGGTGCCAGGACAGGCGCATCGCGTTCTGCGACATCTCCAGGCCCGAGGTGGCCACGCCGCCGGCGTTGCTGGCCTTGCCCGGCGCGTACAGGATCTTCGCCTCGACAAAGCGGTCCACCGCCTCCAGCGTCGACGGCATGTTGGCGCCTTCGGCCACGCAGATCACGCCGTTGCCCAGCAGGGTTTCGGCGTCGTTGCCGTCAAGTTCGTTCTGGGTGGCGCACGGCAGCGCCACGTCGGCGGGCACGTGCCAGGGCGTGCGGCCGGCTTCGAAGGTCATGCCGCGGCGGGCGGCAAAGTCGGACAGGCGGCCACGCTCTTCGTTCTTGAAGGCCATGACTTCGGCCAGCTGCTCGGTGGTCATGCCCTGCGGGTAGTGCAGCACGCCGCCGGAGTCGGACAGCGTCAGCACCTTGGCGCCCAGTTCGATCGCCTTCTCGGCCGCGTACTGCGCCACGTTGCCCGAGCCGGAGATCAGCACGCGCAGCCCGTCGAAGCCGCGCCCGCGACGGTGCAGCATTTCCTGGGCGAAGTAGACAGTGCCGTAGCCGGTCGCTTCAGGGCGCATCAGGCTGCCGCCGTAGGCCAGGCCCTTGCCGGTAAACACGCAGGCCGACTGGTTCGACAGCTTTTTCATCATGCCGGCCATGAAGCCGACCTCGCGCGCGCCCACGCCGATGTCGCCGGCCGGGATGTCGGTATCCGGGCCCAGGTGGCGGTACAGCTCGGTCACCAGCGCCTGGCAGAAGCGCATCACTTCGGCGTCGGACTTGCCCTTGGGATCGAAGTCCGAGCCGCCCTTGCCGCCGCCCATGGGCAGCGTGGTCAGCGCATTCTTGAAGGTCTGCTCGAAGCCCAGGAACTTCAGCACCGACAGGTTCACGGTCGGGTGGAAGCGCATGCCGCCCTTGTACGGGCCGATGGCCGAGCTGTGCTGCACGCGGAAGGCGCGGTTGACCTGGACGCGGTTCTGGTCGTCGGTCCATGCCACGCGGAACTGGATCACGCGCTCGGGCTCCACCAGCCGCTCGAGCAGGGCCTGGTCGGCGTAGCGCGGGTTGCGCTCGACGAACGGCCACAGCGTCATCATGACTTCCTTCACGGCCTGGAGGAATTCGGGTTGATTGGGGTCGCGGCGGGCAACCCCCGCCAGAAATGCTTCAAGGGAAGTGCGGGAAGGAGAATTCACGGATGTCTCTTGCTGTGCTGGAGTGGCAGGATCCGGCAGCCTTGCCGGCTGGATGCCGGTCTGCGGTGCCGTCTGGCGTTGCGCCGATGGAAGGTGGGTCGCCTCCGGTTATCGGACGGGCACGGCTAGCCATGCCGGTTCGACAACCCAGCACTTTAGCACCGCCATGGGGCACACGGGAGTCAAAACACCTGTGACAGCGGCGTCAAAGCCGCATTTTGGTGCGCGGCCGGCCGGATTTGCGTGCGATCAGCGGACATGGCGGCCGCCCGGCCGAGACCAAGGCGAGGCCGTCAGGCAATCAGCAGCTTGTTGCCCCGCTCCTTCAGGGCCGCGCCCAACTCAGGTTCCGGCGCCATGTCAGTAATCACCCAGGCCGCCAGTTCGGCATGCTTGATGGTGACGCCGGTGTTGCGGCCGAACTTGGTGTGGTCGGCGACCACGCAGGCCACGTCGGCGGCCAGCAGCATGCGGCTGCGCAGCTCGGCCGCGGCGCGCGAGAAGTCGCAGATTTCGCCGCGCGGCGTGATGCCGCCGATGCCGATAAAGGCGAAGTCGGTGTGGTAGCGCGACAGCTGCTCGATGGTGTCCCAGCCGTGGGTGGCGTCTTCGTTGTCCTGCAGCTCGCCGCCCAGCACGATCACGCGGTTGCCGTTGCGCCGCCCCAGCAGCTGGGCAATGGCCAGGTCGTTGGTGTAGACCAGCAGGTTGTGGTGCCCGTGCAGCGCCTGCGCCACCGCATGCGTGGTGGTGCCGTAGTCCAGGATCAGCGAGGCGCCGTCGCGCACCAGCTCGGCCGCGCGCACGCCGATGGCGCGCTTGCCCTCGGCATTGACCTGCGCGCGGGTCTGGGTATCGGGCTCGGTCCGGTCCGGCGCCAGCGCGCCGCCGTGGGTCAGCACCAGTAGCCCGCGGGTGGCCAGCGCGTTGAGGTCGCGCCGGATGGTCTCGCGCGAAACGTCGAGTTCGCTCACCAGCTCGCTGATGGCCAGCGCGCCGGTCGCGGAAAGCTGATCGAGGATGTATTTCTGCCGTTGTTCGGCGAGCACGGGGACTCCGGGAGGATCGGGGACTTGGGGGCTGATTCTAGCGCAGCGGGGTCACCCCGAGCGACCTGGCGCCCAACTGCCATAGACTTTCCCATGACCGACTGCGTGCTCCCTCTCCCGCGCGCGGGAGAGGCGAGCCAACCCGCAGCCGGTTTCAGCCGTGCTTCACCCCCAAGGCAGCGTAATCGTCTTCAAATTCGTAAAACTCTTCGCCGCCTCCTGCACCCCCTCCTTGTACCCCAGCCCCGAATCCTTGATCCCGCCGAACGGCGTCAGCTCGATCCGGTAGCCAGGCACTTCCCACAGGTTGACCGTGCCCACGTGCAGCGAATTGGCGATTTTGGTGAAGGCCTCGATATTGTTGGTGCACACCCCCGACGACAGCCCGAACGCGGTGCCGTTGGAGATCCGGATGGCATCGTCCACATCGCGGAAGGTGATGATGGGCGAGACCGGACCGAAGGTTTCCTCGCGCACCACCGTCATCGACGGGTCGACGCGGTCGATCACGGTGGGCGCGTAGCTGGCGCCGTTGCGCTGGTTGCCGGCCAGCAGCCGCGCGCCCTGCGCCACCGCCTCGTTGACGCGGGCCTCGAACAGCTGCGCGGCCTGCTC
Organism: Cupriavidus alkaliphilus; assembly: GCF_900094595.1. Taxonomy (GTDB): domain Bacteria; phylum Pseudomonadota; class Gammaproteobacteria; order Burkholderiales; family Burkholderiaceae; genus Cupriavidus; species Cupriavidus alkaliphilus. Next base: position 218,438 of record NZ_FMAD01000004.1, read on the forward strand.
GTCGATGACGGTGCCCATGTCGACGCCGCGGTCCATCGGGTCGCCGTACTTCCAGGCGCGGGTCTTCTCCACCACCAGTTCGGTAAAGCGCGCCGCCACGGCCTGGTGCACCAGCATGCGCTTGACCGCGGTGCAGCGCTGGCCGGAGTTCTTGTACGAGCCTTGCACCGCCAGGTCGGAGGCACGGTCCAGGTCGGCGTCGTCCAGCACGATCAGCGGGTCGTTGCCGCCCAGCTCCAGCACCACGCGCTTGTAGCCGGCCTTGCTGGCGATGTACTTGCCGATCGCCACGCCGCCGGTAAAGGTGACCAGGTCCACTGCCGGGTGCGTGATCAGCTCGTCGGCGATCTCGCGCGGGTCGCCGGTGACCACCTGGAACATCTGCGGCGGCAGGCCGGCTTCGTACAGCAGGTCGGCCAGGTAGAACGCCGACAGCGGCACCTTTTCCGACGGCTTGAGCACCATGCGGTTGTTGGTGGCGATCGACGGCGCCACCTTGTGCGCAACCTGGTTCATCGGGTGATTGAACGGCGTGATCGCGCTGATCACGCCCATCAGCGGCTCGCGCTGCGTCATCACGCGGCGCTTCTTGCCGTGCGGCGTCAGGTCGCACGAGAACAGCTGGCCGTCGTCGCGCAGCGCCTCGGTGGCGGCAAAGCCCAGCACGTCGGCGACGCGGCCGATCTCGTACAGCGAGTCCTTCTTGGACAGGCCGGATTCCAGCGTGATCAGGTCCGACGCTTCCTCGGTGCGCTCGCGCAGCAGGGCCGCGGCGCGGTTGAGGATGGCGGCGCGCTCGTAGCGCGTCAGCGTGGCGCGGTAGGCCTGGCCCACCTCGAAGGCGCGGCGCACGTCGTCGACGGTGGCCTTGGGCACGGTGCCCACCAGCGCGCCGTCGAACGGATTGCGCACTTCGATCACGCGCTCGCGCACGATCTTCTGGCCGTCGATGCGCAAGGCCTCGGCACGGAAATGGGGGCTGACGGCGCCAGCGGGAAATTGGGGGGCGTTCATGGGTCTCCTCCGTTCAATACAGGCTCAAATTGCGGCTCGGACAGCAGAGTCAGGCTGCGCGCCCGAACCGGCCGATACCATCCGGGCGTTCAGTGCAGGTGGTTCAGCGCGACATCGAAGATGTCGAAGTTGCGCAACACGGTCTTGCCGGGAATGCCGGCGGTGGCGCGGTTGAACACCAGCGGCACGGTCTGCTCCGATACGCCGCCGTGCGAGCGCAGCGGCGCGTCCAGGCCGGACAGGTCGTGGCGGCTGCGGCTGGTGCCCAGCACCACGTGCTTGTCGCTGGTGACCACGAGGTCGCCGACGCGGTCGGACGGCAGCTCGAAGCGCGCGCAGGCCTCGGCATTGGTCAGCACGCTCTCCACGCCTTGCAAATCGGACAGTCGCGCCTGGATCGCGGCGGCGTCGGCATCGTCGGGCAGGTAGATAGTGGCGTAGGAACCCAGCGCGCCATGGTGGACCACGTACGGATCGGTGATCGGCAGGATCACGCGCGCGCCGCCCTCTTCCACGCCGCGGCCCAGCCAGGCGTCCAGCTGGTCCTGCAGGTAGATCACATTGGGCGCCTTGGTGGCCTCGTCGTGCTTGGCGTTCATGCCGTGGTCGGCGGTCAGCGCCACCACGCAGCCGAGTTCATCCAGCCGCGCCAGGTACTTGTCCATCATGGCGTAGAAGGCATTGGCGCCGTCCGAGCCGGGCGCGAACTTGTGCTGGATATAGTCGGTGGTGGACAGGTACATCAGGTCCGGGCGGCGCGTTTCCATCAGGCGCACGCCGGCGGCGAAGACAAATTCGGACAGCTCGGCGCTATAGACGTCCGGCACCGGCATGCCCACCAGCTCGAGCACGCCGTCGATGCCGTTCTCCGCCACCGTGGCCTGGTCGGCCTTCTCCGACGAGAAGCAGATGCCCTGCATGCCATGGCCCAGCAGCCGGCGCAGCTTGTCCTTGGCGGTGACCACCGCGACGCTGGCGCCGGCCTCGGCAAAGGCGGCAAGGATGGTGCCGGCGCGCAGGTACTTGGGGTCGTTCATCATCACTTCCTCGCCGCGCCCGCCGTTGGCGCTGCGGTCGAAGAAGTAGTTGCCGCAGATGCCGTGCACCGCGGGCGGCGCGCCGCAGACGATGGAAAGGTTGTTGGGGTTGGTGAAGGTCGGCACCACGCAGGCGCCGCGGAAGGCAGAACCGGCGTCCAGCAGCCGCTTCAGGTACGGCGCGCGGCCGCTGGCCGCGGCGGCTTCAAGGTAATCGAACTCGCAGCCGTCGACGCAGACCACCACGACGGGCTGCTGCATCCAGCGATAGGTGCGCTGGTTGACGGTAATGGTGCGGGCATTGGTATCGGGCATGGTCGGTTCCTGTGCGGGATCGCGGTCGGTAAGGCGGTAGCTGCAGTGGATTCAGATTCAGGCGGCGGCATCGGTGCCGGTGCTGGCGCCAGCGCTGGTAGCCGACGGGGCCACCGCGGCATGCATGCGCGCGCGGCCGCGCTCGACGTGCTCGCGCATCAGGCGCGCGGCCAGCTCGCCGTCGCGCGCGGCAATCGCCGAGACGATGGCGCGGTGCTCGCGGGTGGAATCGGGCATGGCGGCGTGGCTGCGCGACAGCGCTTCGCGCCGGAACAGCGTCAGCTCCTTGACCAGGCGCCGATAGGTCTCCAGCAGCTTGCGGTTGCCGGCCAGCTCGACCATGCGGTCGTGGAACGACAGGTTCAGCCGCGTGTATTCATCGACGTCCCGCGCCTGGCTCGCCGCGTCAAGCGCCTCCACCAGTGCGCGCAGTTCGCGCAGGTCCGCGGGCGTGATGCGGGCGGCCAGCTGCCGGCCGATGAACTCATCCAGCACGGCACGCAGTTCATAGATCTCATCGGCTTCCTCCACCGAGATGGCACGCACGAACACACCGCGGTTCTTCTCGGTGCGCAGCAGGCCGGCCTGCTCCAGCGCACGGAATGCCTCGCGCACCGGACCGCGCGACACATTGAGCTGCCCGGCGACTTCGATCTCGTTGAGCTTGGCGCCCGGCGCCAGCTCGCCGGACATGATCCGCAACTCCAGCTCCCGCTGCACCAGCGTAGTCAGGGACTGGCTCTGCAGGATGGTGATTTCGCTCGCCAGCGGCGCTTGGCGTGACATGAAAACTCCCGTTTGTGACGGATTCAGCAATATCGAAAATCCTTATTGCCATTAAAGCAAGCGGTTTGTATATTGTCAACAATCAAGACATCGGCGCAGATCCACGGGTGACAACGCAACGCGCCAGAAGTTGGGCATATGTCTTGCAAGTGTTGTAGCACAAGGGTTTCACGGTGATTCAATGTTGTGCAGCACGCCCCACGGCATTGCAACATATTCACCACATTGACACATTTCTCCACCTACAATGCCGGAAGGAGTCCCCATGCAACCGTCCTTCACCACCACCCTGCGCACCGCCGCCGCCCTGCTTGCGCTAGCCGCCTCCGGCACCGCGCTGGCCCAGAAGACCACGCTGACCGTCTATACGGCGTGGGAGACCGAGACCCTCAAGCCCTATGCCGAGGGCTTTGCCAAGGTGGCGCCCGATATCGAACTGAAATACGTGCGCGATTCCACCGGCGTGATCACCGCCAAGGCGCTGGCCGAGAAAGCCAATCCGCAGGCCGACGTGATCGCCGGGCTGGCGGCGTCGAGCCTGGAACTGCTCAAGCAGGAAGGCATGCTCGTGCCGTACACCCCCAAGGGCTTCGAGAAGCTGACGCGCGACTACAGCGACAAGGCCACACCGCCGTCGTGGGTAGGGCTGGACGTGTGGGGCGCCACCATCTGCTTCAACACCATCGAGGCCAAGAAGCGCAACCTGCCGCGCCCCGAAACCTGGAAGGACCTGGCCAAGCCGGTCTACAAGGGCACCATCGTGATGCCCAACCCGGCCTCGTCCGGCACCGGCTTCCTTGACGTGACCGCCTGGCTGCAGCTCTACGGCGAGCAGGAAGGCTGGAAGTACATGGACGCGCTGCACGAGAACATCGCCCAATACACGCACTCCGGCTCCAAGCCCTGCAAGCAGGCCGGCTCCGGCGAGTTCCCGATCGGCATCTCGTTCGAGCTGCGCGCGCACAAGACGCTGGCGGCGGGCGCGCCGATCGAGATGATCTTCCCCAAGGAGGGCCTGGGCTACGACATCGAGGCCGCCGGCATCGTCAAGGGCACGAAGAAGATGGAGGCCGCCCAACGCTACCTGGACTGGCTCGCCAGCAAGGAGGCCAACCAGCTGTTCGCCAAGGACTGGGCCATCGTGGCTTACCCGGGCGTGGCGCGGAAGGTGGAAACCATCCCGGCCAACTACGAGCAGATGCTGGTCAAGAACGATTTCGGCTACATCGCCAAGAACCGCGAGCGCGTGCTGACCGAATGGCAGAAGCGCTACGCCAGCAAGTCGGAAAAGCAGCCCTGAGCGCCTGAGCGCCGTCCTGTACCGGCGCCGCCGGCCTGTCTCGCGGGCAGGCGGCGCCGGGCTCCCCCAACAGAACACAGGCCCCACGCCATGCAGACCTCCACATCCACGGCCGAGACCTACCTCAGCCTGAAAGGCATCCACAAGCGCTTCGGCGGCAGCGGCAGCGCCTTCGTCGCGCTCCAACATATCGACCTGGACGTGCGCCAGGGCGAGCTGCTGTGCTTCCTGGGCCCGTCGGGCTGCGGCAAGACCACGTTGCTGCGCATCATCGCCGGGCTGGAATCGCAGAATGCCGGCACCATCCACCAGGGCGGGCGCGATATCTCCACGCTGCCGCCGATGGAGCGCGACTACGGCATCGTGTTCCAGTCCTATGCGCTGTTCCCCAACCTGACCGTGGCCGACAACGTCGCCTACGGCCTGGTCAACCGGCGCATGCCGCGCGACCAGCGCCGCGCGCGCGTGGCGGAACTGCTGACGCTGGTGGGGCTGCCCGATCGCGGCAACCAGTATCCGGCGCAGCTGTCGGGCGGCCAGCAGCAGCGCGTGGCGATCGCGCGCGCGCTGGCCACTTCGCCCGGGCTGCTGCTGCTGGACGAACCGCTGTCGGCGCTCGATGCGCGCGTGCGGGTGCGCCTGCGCAGCGAGATCCGCGCGCTGCAGCAGCGGCTGAACATCACCACCATCCTGGTCACGCACGACCAGGAAGAGGCACTGTCGATGGCGGATCGCATCGTGGTGATGAACCAGGGTGCGATCGAGCAGGTCGGCACCCCGGCGCAGGTCTACCAGCGCCCGGCCACGCCGTTCGCGGCGGACTTCGTCGGCAAGACCAACATGCTGGGCGCGCGCGTCTGCGGCAACGGCGAGCTGCACCTGGGCGGCGTGCGCATGCGCTGCGCCGCGCCCGCGGGCTGCTGCCCCGACGAGGACGTGCAGGTGTTCTTCCGCCCGGAAGACGTCTGCGTGCGCGGCATCGAACAGCATGGCCCCAATGTGCTGGAGGCCACCGTCGACAAGATCGAGTTCCTCGGCGCCTTCTCGCGGCTGACGCTGCGGCTGCCCGACGCCGCGCCGGCGGCACCGGGCGGCGCCGGCGCGCTTGGCAGCGCGCTGTATGCCGACCTTTCGCTCAATGACCTGCACGAGCTGCGCCCGCACACCGGCGACCGGCTGCGTCTGGCCATTCCCGCTGACCGTATCCGAATCTTCCGCCACGCATGCGCATGAGCCTCACTGCGGCGCCGGCCACCACGTCTGCCACCATGCCGGCTACCGATACCCTCTCCCCCGCCCCGGCCAGCGCGCCGGCGGGGCCCGCCAACCCTGGCGCGCAGCCCTCGCCGCCGGCATCGCCGGCGCTGGTCGCCACCTCGGTGCGCGCGCACTGGACCGACCGCCTCGCCTACGCGCTGCTGGCCCTGGCCGCGCTGGCGCTGGCCTGCTTCGTGCTGGCGCCGATCGTGATGATCCTGGCCAAGAGCGTGCAGAACCGCGACGGCACCCTGGCCGGCATCGCGCACTTCCGCGCCTACTTCGAGTCTCCCGCGCTGCTGCGCTCGGTATGGAACAGCGTGTGGGTCTCGGCGCTGGCCACCTGCATCACGGTGCCGCTGGCGTTCGGCTTTGCCTATGCGCTGACGCGCAGCCGCATTGCCTGCAAGGGCCTGCTGCGCAACCTGGCGCTGATCCCGCTGCTGGCGCCCTCGCTGCTGGCGGCGATCTCGTTCATCTTCTGGTTCGGCAACCAGGGGCTGTTCAAGCCGTGGATGGGCAGCACGCAGATCTACGGGCCGCTGGGCATCGTCGCGTCGCTGGTGTTCGCCACCTTTCCGCATGCGCTGATGATCCTGATCACGGCGCTGTCGCTGACGGATGCGCGGCTGTATGAAGCCGCCGACGCGCTGGGCACCTCGACCGTGCGCAAGTTCTTCACCATCACCGTGCCGGGTGCGCGCTACGGGCTGGTCAGCGCCGCCATGGTGGTGTTCACCTATGCGATCTCGGACTTCGGCATCCCCAAGGTGATCGGCGGCAACTTCCACATGCTGGCGACCGATATCTACAAGCTGGTGATCGGCATGCAGGACTTCTCGCAGGGCGCGGTGGTGTCGCTGATGCTGCTGGTGCCGGTGGCCGTGACCTACTGCGTCGACGCGCGCGTGCAGCGCCGCCAGATGGCGCTGATGTCGGCGCGCTCGGTGCCCTACGTGCCGCGGCGCAGCCCGCGCTTCGACCTGGCCATGGCGGTGTTCTGCTGGTCGATGGCGGCGCTGATGCTGGCGGTGATGGGCATGGCGGTGTACGCGTCCTTCGTCAAGCTGTGGCCGTACAACTTCTCGCTGTCGCTGAACCACTACCGGGTCGGGCTGATCGAGGGCGGCGTGGTCGATTCCTACCTGAACAGCCTGCGCATGGCGGGCCTGGCCGCGGTGATCGGACCGGTGTTCATTTTCGCCACCGCCTACCTGCTGGAGAAGACCCGCGGCATGGACTGGCTGCGCAGCTTCGTGCGGCTGATGGCGGTGCTGCCGATGGGCGTGCCGGGGCTGGTGCTGGGGCTGGGCTACATCTTCTTCTTCGTGCCGCAGGCCAACCCGCTGCACGGGCTGTACCAGACCCTGGGCATCCTGGTGCTGGTGACCATCGTCCACTACTACGCATCGTGCCACCTGACCGCCGTGACCGCGCTCAAGCAGCTCGACAGCGAGTTCGAGGCCGTGTCCGCATCGCTCAAGGTGCCGTTCTACAAGACCTTCTTCAAGGTCACGGTACCGGCCTGCCTGCCCGCCATCCTGGAGATCTCGCGCTACCTGTTCATCAATGCGATGACCACGGTCTCGGCGGTGGTGTTCCTGTACGGCGCCGACACCAAGCTGGCCTCGGTCGAGATCGTCAACCTGGACGAGTCCGGCGACATCGGCCCGGCCGCGGCCATGGCCACGCTGGTGGTGCTGACCTCGGCCGGCGCCTGCCTGCTCTATTACCTGCTGCAACGCGTGCTCGATTGCAAGACCCAGGCCTGGCGCCAGGGCCAAGGCAACGACTGACTTTCCATTTCCACTCCTTCCCAATCAGGAGCTCAACATGATTCGCGGCAATGACCCGATCCTTCTGACCCCCGGCCCCCTGACCACCTCGCTCGCCACCAAGCAGGCCATGCTGCGCGACTGGGGCTCGTGGGACGCCGCCTTCAACACCATCACGCGCAGCCTGTGCGACGACCTGGTGCGCATCGTCCACGGCGAAGGCACCCACGTCTGCGTGCCGATGCAGGGCAGCGGCACCTTCTCGGTGGAAGCGGCGATCGCCAACGTGGTGCCGCGCGACGGCAAGGTGCTGGTGCCGCAGAACGGCGCCTACTGCCAGCGCATCCTGAAGATCTGCAAGGTGCTCGGGCGCGCCAGCGTGGAACTGCCGATTCCGGAAGACCAGCCCGCCAGCGCCGCGCTGGTCGAGGAAGCGCTGCGGCGCGACCCGTCGATCACGCACGTGGCGCAGGTGCACTGCGAGACCGGCGCCGGCGTGCTCAACCCGCTGCAGGACATCGCCCTGCTGTGCCAGCGCCTGGGCAAGGGCCTGATCGTCGATGCCATGAGTTCGTTCGGCGCGCTCGAGATCGACGCGCGCACCATGCCGTTCGACGCGCTGGTGGCCGCCACCGGCAAGTGCATCGAGGGCGTGCCCGGCATGGGCTTCGTGCTGGTGAAGAAAGACGTGCTGGAAGCCAGCCAGGGCAACAGCCACTCGCTGGCGCTGGACCTCTATGACCAGTACGTCTACATGCAGAAGACCACGCAGTGGCGCTTCACGCCGCCGACGCACGTGGTGGCGGCATTCCGGGCCGCGCTGGACCAGTTCCTGGAAGAAGGCGGCCAGCCGGTGCGCGGCGCGCGCTATCGCCGCAACTGCGACACGCTGGTGCAGGGCATGGCGGCACTGGGCTTCCGCGCCTTCCTGCCGGCAGCGGTGCAGGCACCGATCATCGTCACCTTCCATGCGCCGGCGGATGCGCGCTATGACTTCAAGACCTTCTACGGCAAGGTGCGCGAGCGCGGCTACATCCTTTATCCGGGCAAGCTGACCCAGGTGGAGACCTTCCGCGTGGGCTGCATCGGCGCCATCGACGACAACGAGATGCGCAACGTGGTGACGGCGATCGGCGAGGTGCTGCGCGAGATGGGGATCGACATGCAGGCGCAGCTGGCGGAGGCGGCGTAGGTCAATTCCCTTCAACGCCCGGCAGCAAGCTCCCCTCTCCCGCCTGCGGGAGAGGGGAGCAAAGAAGCGGGTTCGGGAAACACCCTCGCGCACCAGCAGACCACAAGAACAACCTCTTTTCATGTCCCTCCCCCCCGATTTCCACGGCCTCGCCTTTGCCGCCGTGATGCTGTCGGCGCTGATGCATGCGTCGTGGAACGCCATCGTCAAGATCGGCGGCGACCGGCTGTCGTCGATGGCGCTGATCGACACCTTCTGCCTGCTGGTGGCGCTGCCCTTCCTGTTCCTGGTGCCCGTGCCGGCACCGCAGGTATGGCCGTTCCTGCTGGCCACGGTGGCGCTCGAGGTGGTCTACAAGCTGTCGCTGGTGGCCGCCTACAACCGCGGCGACTTCAGCCAGGCCTATCCGCTGATGCGCGGCTCGGCGCCGATGATGGTGGCCATCCTGCTGTTGCTGACCGGCAGCGAACGGCTGGGGCCGGGCGGCTATGCCGGCATCGCGCTGATCTGCTGCGGGCTGGTCAGCCTGGTGCACTGGCGCCGGCAGGCGCCCGACCTGCTCGGCTTCGCGCTGCTGGCGGGGGCCTGCCTGGCGGGCGGCACCGTGATCGACGGCACCGCGGTCAAGCGCCATGGCGAGGTCCTGACCTACATCGTCTGGCTGCAGGCGATGTCGCATGTGTTCATGCCCGGCTATGCCTTTGCCCGCCGCGGCACGGCACTGCTGGCGCTGCTGCGCACGGAATGGAAGCGCGCCGGCATCGGCGGCATCAATCGCGTGGGCTCGTATGCGCTGATGCTGTGGGCCATGACCATGGCGCCGGTGGCCAAGCTGGCGGCGCTGCGCGAGTCGAGCGTGATCTTCGCCGCGCTGCTGGGGCACTTCCTGCTGCGCGAGGCCTTCGACCGGCGCCGCGTGGTGGCGACCGCGCTGGTGCTGCTGGGCATCGTCACGCTGCAACTGGCGCGCTGAGCACTGACGGAACTGTTGCATTTTGCGTTGTTTATTGGCGTTTTGTGGCATACCATGGCAGGTATCCCCCACCGCCCTCGCCCCGCGCGTTGAACACCATGTCCATCCCGTCCCAAACCCGCGTCGTCATCATCGGCGGCGGCATCATCGGCTGCAGCGTTGCCTACCACCTGACCCGGCTCGGCTGGACCGACGTGGTGCTGCTGGAGCAAGGCCAGCTGTCGTGCGGCACCACCTGGCACGCCGCCGGGCTGGTCGGCCAGCTGCGCTCGCAGGAAAGCATGACCCGGCTGATCCGCTATTCCACCCAGCTCTACAGCGAACTGGAAGCGGAAACCGGCCTCGGCACCGGCTGGAAGCAATGCGGCTCGCTGTCGGTCGCGCGCACCGCCGAGCGCATGACGCAATTGCGCCGCACCGCCGCGGTGGCGCGCGCCTATGGGGTGGAATGCGAGGTGATCTCGCCCGCGCAGGCCGGCGAGCTCTGGCCGGTGATGCGCACCGACGACCTGCTCGGCGCGGTCTGGCTGCCGGGCGACGGCAAGGCCAACCCGACCGACCTGACCCAGGCGCTGGCGCGCGGCGCGCGCAGCCGCGGCGCAAGGATTGCGCAGGACACCAGGATCACCGCGGTCCATGCCCGCGATGGCCGCGCCACCGGCGTCAGCTGGCGCAACAAGGCCGGCGACGAAGGCCGCATCGAAGCCGAGATCGTGGTCAATTGCGCGGGGCAGTGGGCACGGCAGGTGGGGCAGATGTGCGGCGTGACCGTGCCGCTGCATTCGGCCGAGCACTACTACATCGTCACCGAGCGCATTGCCGGCGTACACCCCGACCTGCCGGTGATGCGCGACCCCGATGGCTTCATCTACTTCAAGGAGGAAGTCGGCGGGCTGGTGATGGGCGGCTTCGAGCCGGACGCCAAGCCCTGGGGCATGCAGGGCATTCCCGAGCCGTTCGAATTCCAGCTGCTGCCGGATGACTGGGACCAGTTCCAGATCCTGATGGAAAACGCTCTGGTGCGCGTGCCGGCGCTGGAAACGGCGCAGGTCAAGCAGTTCTACAACGGCCCCGAATCGTTCACCCCGGACAACAACTTCATCCTGGGCGAGGCGCCGGAGCTGCGCAATTTCTACGTCGGCGCGGGCTTCAACTCGATGGGCATCGCCTCGGCCGGCGGCGCCGGCATGGCGCTGGCCGAATGGATCGTCGCGGGCGAGCCCACCATGGACCTGTGGCCGGTCGATATCCGCCGCTTCGCCGGCTTCAACGGCAACCAGAGCTGGCTGCACGACCGCGTCAAGGAAACGCTCGGGCTGCATTACGCGATGCCGTGGCCGAACCGCGAACTGGAGACCGCGCGGCCGTTCCGCCGTTCCCCGCTGTATGCGCACCTGCGCGACGCCGGCGCCAATTTCGGCAGCAAGATGGGCTGGGAGCGGCCCAACTTCTTCGCGCCGCCGGGCACATCGCCGCAGATCGAATACGCCTTCGGCCAGCAGAACTGGCTGCCGTGGAGCGGCGCCGAGCACCGTGCCTGCCGCGAGGGCGTGGCGCTGTTCGACATGAGCTCGTTCTCCAAGTACCTGGTCAAGGGCGCCGATGCCGAGGCGGTGCTGCAGTCCGTGATGAGCAACGACGTGGCGGTGCCGCCCGGACAGAGCGTCTACACCGCGATGCTCAACGAGCGCGGCACCTATGAGTCCGACCTGACCGTGACGCGGCTGGCGCGCGACCAGTACCTGGTGGTGACCGGGTCGGCGCAGACCACGCGCGACTTCAGCTATATCGAGCGGCTGATCCCCGGGGACCAGCGCTGCGTGATCGTCGACGTCACCGGCCAGTACGCGGTGCTGGCGGTAATGGGGCCGCGCTCGCGCGAGCTGCTGCAGAAGGTGTCGCGCGCGGATTTCTCCAACCAGGGCTTTCCCTTCGGCAGTTCGCGCGAGATCGACCTCGGCTACGCCACCGTGCGCGCGACGCGGCTGACCTACGTCGGCGAGCTGGGGTGGGAACTATACGTGCCGGTGGAATTCGCGGTGGGCGTGTACGAGACCCTGCATGAGGCCGGCCGCACGCTCGGCCTGGTCAACGCCGGCTACTACGCGATCGAGTCGCTGCGGCTGGAAAAGGGCTACCGCGCCTGGGGCCGCGAGCTGTCGCCGTCGGTCAACCCGTTCGAGGCGGGACTGTCGTTCGCCTGCAAGCTGGCCAGCGGCATCGACTTCCGCGGGCGTGAAGCGCTGCTGCAACTGCGCCAGGCGGGCGCGCCCACGCGACGCATGGTGGTGGTGACGGTGGATGGCGCCAGCGACGCCATGCTGTGGGGCGGCGAGGCCGTGCTGCGCACCGGCCCCGACGGCAGCGTGCGCGCGGTGGGATCGCTCAGTTCCGCCGCCTTCGGCCATACGCTCGGCTGCCCGGTCGGCATGGCGCTGCTGGCGCGCGAGGACGGGCCGGCCGATGCGGCATGGCTGGAAGCCGGCAGCTACCACGTCGACCTCGCCGGCGCCCTGCTGCCCGCGCGCGTGCACCTGCGCGCGCCCTACGATCCGGCCTCGGCGCGCCCGAAGGCCTGAACGCAAGGGGCCCGAACGAAAAGCCGGCAGGGACTATTCGCGCCGGCTGATAACCACTATTCAAGGCCCTGCCTTGAGGTAAACCCTAGGCCACGGCGACAATCGCGGGGTCAGCGCAGCCGTTCAGCGCCAGGACCATGACAACCATGCCCCGCCCCGATTCACCCGCGCCGCAGCCGTAGTGACTGGCGGCTCGCCATGCCCTGCAGCGGCCGCACCATCGCGGCCGCGCTCCCTGAACACCTGAACCGTATCCGCGCCAGCCCCAGGGGCTGGCCCGCGGATGGCTGCCCCCTTGCCGCGACATCTTGCGCAATCCCCAAGGAAATCCATGCCCAGCTTCAACCCTTCACGACGCACCTTTCTCAAAGCCAGCGTCGTGGCCGGGGTGTCGGTCTATATCGCACCCATCGGCGGCAAGGCTTTCGCGGCCTTGTTCGAAGACAAGATCCTGACCCCCGTGCAGTGGGACGCCAAGGCCGGCGCCCCCAGGTTCCGCATCGACGGCATCGCCAAGGTCACCGGCGCCAAGGTGTTTGCGCGCGATATCCGCTCGCGCGACATGCCGCACTGGCCGCAACAGCAGTCGCACGCCTTTATCCTGCGCGCAACCCAGGCCGACCGCCTCTATACCGGCTTCGACCTCGGCGTGCTGGGCGACGAACTCAAGCCCGACCGCGTCGTCACCGCCGACGACCTGGCCCGCGACGGCGTCGCCTTCCCCGCCTTCTACGGCGACGACATGCTGCTGCCCGCCGGCAAGACGCCGGCCTACCTGGGCCATGCGGTAGCGATCCTGATCTACCACGACTTCGCGCGCTTCCGCTTTGCCAAGGACAAGCTCAAGTTCCGCGACGACGTGATCCGCTATGGCGCGAAGACCGGCCCGCTGGAGCGCGATCCGTGGGGCACCTTCCGCTTCGTGCGCGTGGGCGGCGCCACACCCTACGCGGACGACGTGTTCTCCAGCCTGAAGCATGCGCTGGTGTTCCCCAGCATGATGCGCAAGCACGAGCCGGTCTGGCCGGACGGCAAGGACCACGGCCAGCTCGGCGAACAGGGCATGCACCACGCCGCGCGGATCCGCGCGCAACTGGCAAAGCCGTCCGACGACTGGCTGGTGCTGGAGCGCGAGTACAACTCGCAGTCGGCCGACACCGCCGCGCTCGAGCCCGACAACGCCAACTGCTGGTACGACGCCGCCGCGCAGGCGCTGCACATGGTGGTGCCGACGCAAGGGCCGAACGAGGTCGCCGAAAGCGTGGCCGAGTTGCTGGCGAAGGCCAGGGGCGCGTTCCCGGTGAAGCAGGTATTCCTGCACCCGTGCTACACGGTCGGCTACGGCTCCAAGGACCACTACAACTTCCCGTTCTATGGCCTGGTCGCGGCGCTGTACGCCGACGGCAAGCCGGTGCGGCTGGCCAACGACCGCTACGAGCAGTTCCAGACCTCGATCAAGCGCCACGCCTTCAGGATGCGCTACCGCATTGCCGTAGACCGCAAGACCGGCCTGTTCCAGGCCTTCCAGGGCGACCTGCAGGCCAACGGCGGCGGGCGCTCCAACTTTTCGCCGTCGGTGGCGATGGTCGGCGCCACGGCGGCGCAATCGATCTATTACTTCCCGAACAACGACCTCACCGCCGTGGCGATCGCCTCGCGCGCCGTCGACGCGGGCTCGGCGCGCGGCTACGGCACGCTGCAGAGCATGGCCGCGACCGAGATGATGGTCGACGAGTTCGCCGAGCAGCTCAAGCTCGACCCGATCGAGTTCCGTCTGAAGAACGCGCTGCGCTCGGGGATGAAGAACACGCAGGGCGCGATCCCCGCCGGCGCGATCCGCGTCGACGAGGTGCTGGAGGCGGCGAAGGCCTATCCGCTGTGGACCAACCGCGCCGGCAAGAAGGCGGAGTATGAAGCCGCCAACCCCGGCCGCCGCTATGGCGTGGGCTTTGCCTGCGTGCAGAAGGACTTCGGCACCGGCGCGGAAGCGTCGTTCGCCAAGGTCGAGCTGAAGGCCGACGGCAGCATCGTGCTGCATCACTCCGGCGCCGAGATCGGCACCGGCATGTCGACCTCGCAGGCCGCCGCGGTGGCGCGCTGGCTGGGCAAGCCGGCGGGCGAGGTGCGCACCTCCGTCACCGACTGGACCGACCTGCCGGTGACCACCTCCGGCGACCCCTACCTGATGAGCCAGGCCGAGCAGGACAGGCTGTCGGCCAATCCCCGCTGGTCGCCGGCCTATGCGTCGCCCGCCAGCGCCACCAACTCGGCTTACTACTTCACGCACAGCACGCGCGAGGCCGCCCGCGTGGTGTTCCTGCACGGCCTGTGGCCGGCGGCGATGGCGATCTGGAGCCAGGGCATCGGCGGCGGCCAGGCGGCCTCGCTGGTGGTGCGCGTGGAAGACGCGCGCTGGGTCGACGGCAAGCTCAGCGCCGGCGGCCTGCAGGCGCTGCCGTTCGAGCAGCTCGCAAGCAAGGCGCACGAGCTGGGGCTGGTGACCGGCGCCACCGTGCACGCCTTCAACCGCTGGCAATGGAGCGAAGCCGATTTCGACATCAACGGACACGCCACGCGCCTGCCGGTGGACGGCTTGTCGGTGCGCTACGGCGATGGCGCCAATGGCATCGATCTCGCGCGCAAGGCGCGCATGCGCACCCCCGGCGGCTGGCATGTGCTCGATCGCAACAAGGTCTATATCGCGTCCACGCAGCGCAACAACGCCGCGGTGACCTACTACAGCGCGGTGGGCACCTTCGTCGAGCTGTCGGTGCACGAGGCCAGCGGCAAGGTGGAAATCCTGTCGCACCACTCGATCATGGAATGCGGCACGCAGCTGTCGCCCCAGCTGGTGTCGGGCCAGCTGCAGGGCGGCATTGCCATGGGTATCGGCCACGCGCTGCATGAATACCTGCCGCTGTACGAGGACGGCCCCGGCAACGGCACCTGGAACTTCAACCGCTACCACCTGCCGCGCGCCAGCGACGTGGCGGTGTGGCGCCAGACCGGCACGGTGCTGCCGCCGGTCACGGAAACCGACCCGCCCAAGGGCATCGCCGAGGTGGTGATGATCCCGGTGGTGGGCGCCATCGTCAACGGCATCGCGCATGCCATCGGCCACCGCTTCACCGACCTGCCGGTGACGGCGGACAAGATCCAGGAGGTACTCGCATGAGCATCGCCACCCAACCCATCACGCTCAACATCAACGGCAAGGACGTCGGCCCCGTCGACGTGCCCGAAGGCCTGATGATGATCGATTTCCTGCACGAATACCTGGATCTGACCGGCTCGCGCCTGGGCTGTGGCCAGGGTATCTGCCACGCCTGCGTGGTCATCCACGACAAGCCGGACGGCACCAGCGAGGAAGTGCGCAGCTGCATCACCGGCGCGCACTGGTTCAACGGCCGCAAGGTGCGCACCGTGGAAGGCCACGGCAAGCGCAACGAGCAAGGCGAGGTGGTCGAGCTGACGCCGGTGCAGCAGAAGTTCCTGGAGCATTTCAGTTTCCAGTGCGGCTACTGCACGCCGGGCTTTGTCAACGGCGCCACCATCCTGGTGGAGCAGCTCAAGCGCAAGCCGGTGCCGAAGGACCAGGTCGAGGCCACCATCACCCAGGCGCTGGACGGCCATATCTGTCGCTGCACCGGCTACGTGCGCTACTACGAGGCGGTCAAGGCCGTGATCACCAGCACGCCGGGCCTGGTGCTGGACAGCGGGAGCGAAAAGTGATGCAGCGCACGCCCCTGATGATCGCCACGCGCGCCGCGCTGGCAGCGCTGACCGCGGCCGCGGTCATGGCCGGCTGCGGCAGCCGCACCGAAGCCATTGCCCCCGCCGCCGACCACGCCCCCAAGGCGCAGCTGTCAGCCGCCGAGCAGATCGCGCGCGGCCGCTACCTGGTGCGCGCCGCCGACTGCGCCGCCTGCCATACCGCGCCGCAGGGTGCGCCGTTCGCCGGCGGCGTGGAACTGGCCTCGCCCTTCGGCACCTTCTACGGCACCAACATCACGCCGGACAAGATCCACGGCATCGGCAACTGGAGCGCAGACGACTTCTACAAGGCGCTGCATGACGGCAAGGCGCCGGGCAAGCAGCTCTACCCGGCGATGCCGTACACCTCGTACCGCGGCCTGTCGCGCGCGGATTCGGATGCCATGTACGCCTACCTGATGCAGGTGAAGCCGGCCGCGGTGCCCAACCGCCCGCACGACCTGCAGTTCCCGTACAACCTGCGCTTCGCGCTGGCGGGCTGGAACCTGCTGTTCCTCGAGGACAAGCTGCCGGATGCTTCCAAGGGGAATTCGGCATCGTGGCAACGCGGCCGCTACCTGTCCAACGCGCTGGGCCACTGCGCCGAATGCCACACGCCGCGCGCGGCCTTCGGCCGGCTGGACCTGTCGAAGCCGCTGGCCGGCTCCGCGCTGGCGCGCGTCGGCGCGCCGGACATCACGCCCGCCGGCCTGGCCGCGCGCGGCTGGACCGCCGCCGACCTGCAGCAGTTCTTCGCCACCGGCATCGCGCCGCAAGGCTCGGCTTTCGGCGAGATGTACCCGGTGGTGCATCTGAGCAGCCAGTACCTGAACCAGGCCGACCTGGCCGCGATGACCACCTACCTGCTCGGCGACCAGCCGCCCGCGCCGCAGCCGGTCAAGGCCGTGAGCGCCGACGCCGCGCAACTGGCACCGGGCCGCCGCCACTACGTCGCCGTCTGCGCCGGCTGCCACGGCCGCGAGGGTGAAGGCAAGCCGCACGTGGCGGTGTCGATGGCCGGCAACTCGACGGTGCGCAACGCCGACGCGCGCAACCTGATCGTGTCGATGCTCGATGGGATCGGGGCGCAGCGCTTTCCGGGCGTGGAGGCGATGCAGGAAATGCCGGGCTTTGCCGACCGCATGAGCGACGAGGAGCTGGCGCAGCTGGCCAACTACCTGCGTGCGACGTGGGGTGGGCAGCCGGCCGATGTGAAGCCGGGCGATGTGAAGGCGCTGCGCGCGGCCGGTCCGGGGCATTAAGGCCTGCCTGCGGCGCCCAATCATCCGCCGGTTTGCTCCCCTCTCCCACTTCGCGGGAGAGGGGAGCGATTGCGAAGGCTGACAGCAAGCGCCAACGCTGTCGCTTAACAAACCTCGTCCCCCGACTGTTCCAATCTGGGACACCCGCTGTCACGCGCTGGCACACCTCACCCGACTCCGCGGCCAGATCTTCGGGCCCCTCCCCGCTTTTCCGCCTTTTTCGCACCCCGGCACATCCCGGCACACCTCTTGCGATCTGCTCCCGTGCGCACGGCCCACGCCGTGACGGCACCACACAGATCAATCGAACGGAGCGAGACATGAACATGGCGGAAATCGCCCAGCTGGGCGTCAGCAACCCCTACAAGCAGCAGTACGACAACTACATCGGCGGCCAGTGGGTGCCGCCCGCCGGGGGCGAATACTTCGAGTCCATCACGCCGATCACCGGCAAGCCGTTCACGCGCGTGCCGCGCTCGAACCAGCAGGACGTCGACGCCGCGCTGGACGCCGCGCACGCCGCCAAGGCCGCGTGGGCGCGCACCTCCACCACCGAGCGCGCCAATATCCTGAACCGCATCGCGGATCGCATCGAGGCCAACCTCAAGCTGCTGGCCGTGGCGGAGAGCATCGACAACGGCAAGCCGGTGCGCGAGACCACCGCCGCCGACCTGCCGCTGGCGGTGGACCACTTCCGCTACTTCGCGGGCTGCATCCGCGCGCAGGAAGGCGGCATTTCCGAGATCGACGGCGACACCATCGCTTACCATTTCCATGAACCGCTGGGCGTAGTCGGCCAGATCATCCCGTGGAACTTCCCGCTGCTGATGGCTACCTGGAAGCTGGCGCCGGCGCTGGCTGCCGGCAACTGCGTGGTGCTGAAGCCGGCCGAGCAGACGCCGGCGTCGATCCTGGTGCTGATGGAGGTGATCGGCGACCTGCTGCCGCCGGGAGTGGTCAACGTGATCAACGGCTTCGGCCTGGAGGCCGGCAAGCCGCTGGCATCGAGCCCGCGCATCAGCAAGGTGGCATTCACCGGCGAGACCACCACCGGCCGGCTGATCATGCAGTACGCCTCGCAGAACCTGATCCCGGTCACGCTGGAACTGGGCGGCAAGTCGCCCAACATCTTCTTCGAAGACGTGCTCGCCGCCGACGACGCCTTCTTCGACAAGGCGCTGGAAGGCTTCGCCATGTTCGCGCTGAACCAGGGCGAGGTCTGCACCTGCCCGTCGCGCGCGCTGATCCAGGAATCGATCTACGACCGCTTCATGGAACGCGCGCTCAAGCGCGTCGCCGCGATCCGCCAGGGCCATCCGCTCGACACCGGCACCATGATCGGCGCGCAGGCGTCGGCCGAGCAGCTGGAGAAGATCCTGTCGTACATCGACCTGGGCCGCAAGGAAGGCGCGCAGTGCCTTGCCGGCGGCGAGCGCAACGTGCTCGACGGCGACCTGTCCGGCGGCTACTACGTCAAGCCGACCGTGTTCGCGGGCCACAACAAGATGCGCATCTTCCAGGAAGAGATCTTCGGCCCGGTGGTCTCGGTCACCACCTTCAAGGATGAGGAAGAGGCGCTGGCCATTGCCAACGACACGCTCTATGGCCTCGGCGCCGGGGTCTGGACGCGCGACGGCGCACGCGCGTTCCGCATGGGCCGCGGCATCCAGGCCGGGCGTGTGTGGACCAACTGCTACCACGCCTATCCGGCCCATGCCGCGTTCGGCGGCTACAAGCAGTCCGGCATCGGCCGCGAGAATCACCGCATGATGCTCGACCACTACCAGCAGACCAAGAACCTGCTGGTGAGCTACAGCCCCAACGCGCTCGGGTTCTTCTGACCATGGCAAACCCGGGCACCGCGCCGGCCGCGCCGCCGGTCGAGCGCGTGGTGGCAACGCCGGCCGCGCTGGCGCTGATTGCCGAGCTGGCCGCGCGGCACGGCGCGCTGATGTTCCACCAGTCGGGCGGCTGCTGCGACGGCAGCGCGCCGATGTGCTATCCCGCCGGCGAGCTGCTGGTGGGCCCGGGCGATGTCTGCCTGGGCCAGATCGGCGGCGCCGCGTTCTACATGACGCGCGCGCAGTTCGAGTACTGGCGCCACACGCGGCTGGTGATCGACGTGGTGCCGGGCGCGGGCGGGATGTTCTCGCTGGAGGGGCGCACGGGCAAACGGTTCCTGACGCGCTCCGAGCTGTTCAGCGACGCAGAGGCGGCGTGGCTGGCGGCGCAGCCGGAACTGTGATGCGGCGATGGCGTGGGGAGTTGCAAGCAGGTCGGATCGCTGTTGCCATCGCATTTCGGGGTTCAGCGATTTCCCACGCACCAGCGTTTGCGGCAAGCTTCGCCCGCCTGTTCGGAATGCGACAAGTCTTATCGCCTGCCTGACTTCGGAAGGGAATACTGGGTACGTCATCGGGTTGCCGGTGACCGGGCGTGGAAACCCGCGGAGCAGATCAAGGACAGGCGTTGTGCTTTCACACGACAACGCCTGTGCTCGCATGGACAGGCTGACTTCCATGGCGGGCCACGCGAGGCAGCCGCAAGGCTGGCCGGGTTCTTCCTTGATCTCGCCGGGTTTCCACCCTCGCTGTATGGCCCGCCACCCTCACTTTCAATTGTGTGGGTGTGGCTTAACCTGGAAGGAGTCAATCATGACGGTCGATGCGATCGAAGCCAATGTGTGTCTGAACGAAGTGCGCGCCGGGATAGAGGGCGTGCTGGTATTGCTGGAGCAGCAGAGTGTTCGGTCGGATGCCTGCTTTAGCGCCCTTTGTCTGCTGGAGTTGGTGAAGGCTAAGTTGGATGCGTTGATGGCAGAAGGGCCCCTGGCTGCGTAGATGGCGGATCTCGCTTGAGGCCGTTGGCACGTGCGGTTGGGTGTCGTGCTTGGCGGGCGGGGCTGTTTCGCCGGCGTAGCCGGCGACCTACTTCTTGGCCGAGCGCCAAGAAGTAGGCAAGAAACGCGTCGCCTGTGCGGCTGGCAATCAATTCCGCGGCGTGGGTGGTTCGAGCGGTGGTGATTTCCGTTTGGCGTGGGTGCTCGTTCGAACCTGCTAACGCTATGTGAGTCAGGGGCGGTGCCTTCGATCACCCACTTTTGAACGATCCCAACAGGGTGTAGGCAGCCTGCTGCTGGCGCTATCGGTGGGACGCCTTCGGCTGCGCTGCGCGCGCTCCCTATCTCAGGTCTTGGGCACTGGCACGGAGTGCGTCGCTGCGCTCGCATGGCGTTGTCGCGTGCGAGCCCAAGGGTCCTTCTCTCTCGCTTGTTTGCTCCCCTGTCCTGCTTGCGGGAGAGGGGCGGGGGTGAGGGCCGGCGCATCAACGAAGTCTAGGTCTGAACTCACCACCATCCTCCCGCATGAAAATTATCGCTGTCGGTCCGGCCAGCTTGATCCGAAATACGGGAAACCCATTACTGCCAATCGGCCAAAAAGTAGGTCGCCGGCTGCGCCGGCGAAACAGCCACGCCTGCCAAGCACAACACCCAGCCGCACACCACAATCAAAATTACTCCCCATACTCCAACTCCGGATACCAATCGCCCCTTCCCTCCGGCGTGGTATCCAGCAACGTCCACAACGCATCCAGGTCCGGCGCCCCGCGCGGATCCTGCCCCGGATCGCACGTCAACGCATACATCTCGCTACTCCAGAAATGCCGGACCTTGCCATCACGCCGCGAAAAGACCGTATATCCCGGCACGTCCGCGTCCTCCGCGCTCACGTAGTCGCGAGTGAAATCGCCATCCACATCCGCATACACCTTTAGCTGCGTCCAACCCCGCGCCCGCTTGGCCGCGACCAGTCGATCGATCGGCGAGCGCGCCACCATCGCCAGTGCCGCGCGCTGCTCGATATCCGCAACCTTGTGGTCCCAGCCGGCCATGATGGACGTGCACATCGGACAAGGCTGCTGCCGTTGCGGCCCGAACATATAGCTGTAGACCACCAGCGTATCCTTGCCGGCGAACAGGTCTTCGAGCGTTACCGGCCCGTGCTCGCCCTGGAACGTATAACGCTTCGTCACTTCGCCGCCGGGTGGCAAGGCGCGGCGCTGTGCGGCCACGCGTTCGATGTGCCGCCGCAATTCGATTTCTTCCGCCAGCAAGGCGTTGCGCGCCTCGCGGTACGCCGCGCTCTCATTGGGAAAATGGACGGGATTCTGCCGGGCCAGTTCGGTCGACGGAACCAGCTTTGCCGTGGTGTTCATGTCAGTCCTCCTGGAAAATCGCGTGCCGGGGGCGCGGCCCTCGCCATGCGGCGATGACCGCTACACACGCCTGTCCTGTTTCGTTCCCGCGCGGCGCGAATCGTTCCGGCGGATGTTCCGGCGGATGGCCGCATGTTTGCATCGCTGCGAGGTCCATCCAGCACAAACGGCGGATCACACACGCGTGTGATCCGCCGTCTGGTTCCGCGTAACGCTGATTCAGCCTTGCTGGGACCGGGCCGCGCGCGCGGCCTGCTCGCGCAGCCGCTCTTCCTGCTCCCGGAGCTCCGGCGTCAGTTCCGCGCCAAAGTCCTCAAGCTCGAACAATGGCCGGATCTCGATGTCGGATTCGCCTTCCATGGGATTGGGACAACGCTTGACCCATTCCACCGCCTCGTCCATCGACTTGACTTGCCACAGCCAGAAACCGGCAACGAGCTCTTCCGGCTGCGCGAAGGGCCCATCGGTCACGGTGCGCTGGCTGCCCGCGAAGCGCACGCGCTTGCCCTTTGCGCTGGGCTGCAGCCCCTCGCCCGCCAGCATGATGCCGGCCTTGACCAGTTCTTCGTTGAAGTTGCCCATCGCTGCCAGCAGCTCGGTGCCGGGCATCTTGCCCGCTTCCGAATCGGTGGTTGCCTTGACGATCACCATTACACGCATCGACATGTCTCCTCAGGTGCATGTGTGGCAACACGCGCGCGCCGGGTGGCGCGCGCCACGCTCCTTCAGGCAGGGCGCGCCGCACACCCGGTCAAGCATAGACGCTATGGCTATAGACGCTATTGCTGCATCGACCACGACGACTGGCGCCGGCGCAAGTCTTCCTGGCCCGGCTGGCGCGGCGGCTTGCCGAGATCGTCATCGTGCCGGGGCGGCAGCTGCTCTTCGCTTTCACGCGAGGGATTTGCCGGCGGCACCTCGGGTAGGTTCGGCCCCTCATCCGGCCGTGGAATCTGATGTGCCATGATGCCCTCCTGCTTGCAAAGTGCGACACCCCTGACGATGCAACCGCCATGCCAACCCGCGGCACGCGGCTTTGTGCGCGCGAGCGATCCCACCGGCCGCGCCACCATGCGCCGGCTGCACCCCCGCGCAATCTCGGCGCGCAAATCTGCCTGACTTTGTAATGCGGCACGCGGGCGCGCTGCCGGTGCGCCGCGGTGGCGCCACCTCCGGCATGGCGCGCGGCGCGTCGCGCGAACAGTCATCGCCGGGCACGAAAGGTGCACCGGCCACCCGTGGCGCACTGGGGCCGCCCCTGTGCGCCCGGATACTTCACTGCGGAGGCGCACCATGGAACAAACGGAAACGACAAGCACCCCCACCAGCACATCGGGCCTGCGGCAGCAGGAGACACGCATGTCTTCGGCATCAGGTTCGGAGACGCGCAGCGGCGCGTCGTGGCGGGATACGCCGGAACGATCATCGGCATCGCAAGACCTGGCGCGCGAGCTCGACCGCCTGATCGATCGCCTGCCGACATTGTCCGGCGACAACCTCGAGCAGGCCAAGGCGGAGTTCGTCGAACTTGCCGCGAAGTCGGGCAGCGCGGCGACGGAAATCGCGGCGAAATCCGCGGACGTTGCCCGGCGCGTGAAGGGACGCGTCAAGAGCGAGTGGGAAACCGGACTGGAGCGCACGGAAACGTTCGTCCATGCCAACCCCGTGCGCGCGCTCGGGATGGCGCTGGGGATAGGGGTGGTGCTGGGCGCGCGGCTGTTCGGCGGTTCGCACCGGCATCATCGCGACATGTGAGCCGGCGCTGGCGCGCCCCCGGCGCGCCGGGAAGACTGGCGGCTCAGCCGGCGCGCCGGCG
Organism: Cupriavidus alkaliphilus; assembly: GCF_900094595.1. Classification (GTDB taxonomy): domain Bacteria; phylum Pseudomonadota; class Gammaproteobacteria; order Burkholderiales; family Burkholderiaceae; genus Cupriavidus; species Cupriavidus alkaliphilus. Next base: position 241,712 of record NZ_FMAD01000004.1, read on the forward strand.
CGGCACCGCGGTGCCGAACTGCTTGCGGTAGGCCGACGGCGACACCGCCAGCGCCTGGGTGAAGTGCTGGCGCAGCGAAACCGCCGAGCCGAAGCCGACCAGCCCGGCCACGAGGTCGACGCCCTTGTCGGTGGTCTCCAGCAGGCGCCGCGCCGCGGTCAGGCGGTGGTTCAGCAGCCACTGCGTCACGGTGGTGCCGGTCTTCTCCTTGAAGCGCCGGGTGAAATTGCGCCGGCTCATGCCCGCCTTCTCGGCCAGCGTATCGAGCGTCAGCGGCTCGGCCAGGTGCGCGATGGCCCAGTCCAGCGTCAGGCTGAGCCGGTCGGCGCCGTCCGCCCGGGGCAGCGGATGCTCGATGTATTGCGCCTGGCCGCCGTGCCGGTGCGGGGCCACCACCATGCGGCGCGCCACCCGGTTGGCCACCTCGGCGCCATGGTCGCGCCGCACCAGGTGCAGGCAGCAGTCCAGCGCGGCGGCGGTGCCGGCCGAGGTCAGGATCGCGCCATCGTCGATATAGAGCGAATCGCGGTCGAGCCGCACCCGCGGGTAACGCTGCGCGAAATCGTCAGCCCAGGCCCAGTGGGTAGCGGCGGTGCGGCCGTCCAGCAGGCCGGCCTCGGCCACCACGAAGGTGCCCAGGCACAGGCCGGCAATGCGCGCGCCGCGCGCGCTGGCGGCCCGCAGCGCATCGAGCAGCGCTTGCGGCGCGCGCTCGCCCGGATCCCGCCACGCGGGCATGATCACGGTATCGGCCTGCGCCAGCACGGACAGGTCGTGTTCCACCTCGATGCGGAAACCTGACATGGTGGCAATCATTCCCGGCGTCTCCCCGCAGATCAGCAAGCGGTAACGCGGCACGCCGAGGCGGTCGAGGTCGTCGCCAAAGACAATGCAGGGCACGGACAGGTGGAAGGGGCTGATGCCTTCGAAGGCAATCACCGCGACGGTGTGCATCGCAATCTCGCTGGGTTGGGGGCGGTTTGATGGCTGGGCATGGCCACATTGCCATGGCTTGGCCCGATTCTATCGGATGTTGTCCATCGGGCCACTTCCGGCCCTGCCGGCGGCGCCGGAAACTACGCTCCATGCCGCGCCTGCGGCGAACGCAGCGGCTGCCACCGGCGCCGTCCACCTACTTCCCTGTCGACGAGGACCATCATGCACCATCCGACCCTACGCAGCATCGCCGGCGCGCCGGCCCGCACCGCCATCGACGCCGCCAGCACCGCCGTGCTGGTCATCGACTTCCAGAACGAGTATTTCAGCGGCAAGCTGCCGATCCCCGACGGCCCGGCCGCCCTTGGCAACGCGCGGCGCCTGGTCGACCACGCGGATGCCGCCGGCATGCCCGTGTTCCACATCCAGCATGTCACCCCGGCGGGCAGCCCGGTCTTCGCCGAACACGGCGCCACCGTGGCATTCCACGGCGACCTGCAGCCGGCGCCACACCACACCGTCGTGCAAAAGAGCTCGGTCAGCGCCTTCCCGACCACCGACCTGGACCAGCGCCTCAAGGCGGCCGGCATCAAGACCCTGATCATCACCGGGCTGATGACCCACGCCTGCGTCACCGGCGCGGCGCGCGACGCGGTGCCGCTGGGATACGGCGTGATCGTGGCGGCCGACGCCTCCGCCACGCGCGACCTGGATACCGCGGCCGGCACGGTGTCGCACCAGGACCTGCACCGCGCCGCGCTGGCCGCGCTCGACGACACCTTCGGCGATATCCTGACCACCGAGCAGGTGCTGAAGCTGCCAGTGGCCTGACCGGGCCGGGGCCCGCGCCGCAGGGCGCGGGCTTCAGCGGCTGGCCGCGCCGACGATGGCGTGCGCCGCGGCCACCATGGCCTCGGCGGATTCCAGCGCGCGCGCCGGGTCGTCGCGCTTGCGCACGGCGGCGGCGCTGGTCGCGCGCGCGGCGCCGTCGGGGCTGGCGGAGAACTTCACCACGGTCAGCCCCCTGGCGGGATTGATGTAGAGCTTCTGGCCGAAGCGGCCGCTGGCCTCGATGCTGCCGTCGCCGTCGTTGCGCTGGAACCAGTAGTTGCGATAGCCGTAGCCGTCGCGGCCCGCGGTGGTGTTGCCGCGCGCGAAGCGGGCCTGGTTGCCTGCGGGCTGCAGCGCGATCCGCACCGCCTGCGGTGAAATGCCGAGCGTGGCATCGCCGGCCGCGGCGCGGCGTACGGTCTCGGCAAAGCGGGCGGCATCGCGCAGCGTCGAGTTCATGCCGCCGCTGGCCATTTCCGTGCCCTGGCGGTCCACCTGGGTGTAGGCGTCGTCGTCGGCAAAGCGCGACCACAGCCGCTCGGTGACGAGGTCCGCCCAGCGCTTGCCGGTGATGCGGCGCAGCGCCCACGCCACCGCTTCCGGCGAGCCGTTCTGGTAGTACCACACGCCGCCGTCCGGGCCCTCGCCGGCGGTGCCGGTGGCGTGCACGACCTTGAGGAAGTCATAGATGGTGTCGGGCGCATCGGCCTTGCGCGGCACGATGCCCACCGCGCCGAACAGCCCAAGGTCAGGCGGCAGTGCCTGCGGATAGCCTACCGGCACCTCCATGTCCAGGTTCTGCTGCACCGTGGCCTCGCCGAATGGATTACCGGCCAGTTCGGGCACATACTGCGCCAGCCTGGCCTGCGGATCGAGCTTGCCCTCTTCGACCAGCATCGCCGCCAGCAGCCCGGTCAGGGACTTGGTCATCGACGCCCAGATATGCGGCTGGTGCGGGCCGAAGCCGGCAAGGTAGCGCTCGTACACGATCCGGCCCTGGTGCAAAACGATAAAGCCATCGGTGTGGGTGTCGCGCAGGTAGTCCGCCACCCGCACGGTCTGGCCCGCGACGGTAAAGCTGACCGCGTCCAGCTCCGCGGCCGACTGGCCCGGCAGCGCCAGCGGCTGGCTCGCATGCCGGATGCCGACGGTGGGCGACATCTCGCGCGCGTGCCGGAAGGCCCATCGCATATAAGGCGGACGCAGGCCGGTGCCGCGACTGACCTGTCGGTCCGGCGACGGCGGGAAACCCTGCATGACTTCGCTCTCGGCCACCGCCGCGAGCTGGCCTGCGCCCTGCGCCAGCGCCACGCCGGCCGGCACCGCCATCAATGCCAGCAGCGGCGCCACCCGCCACCACCCCCGACTGCGCCGGAACCCCGTCCCGCGCGACTTCGCTTGTACCTGCATGCTGTCTCCATGGCCGTCGAGGCGGCTGCACCGTCCGCGCGCCGCCTTCTGTGATGCGTTGCCAGCCTGCCGGGGCAGGCCGCGTGCGCCATGTTGCAGGCCTGCGGCCATGGCCACAATCCTCTGTTCGGAATAGAGCCATAACCCTTGGGAATGTCGGCGCAGCAGCCGCCTTCAGACCGCCAGGCGCGCTTGCGGCCGCTCCCGCCTGACCAGGCCCAGCGAAAACATCGACAGCCCGGCAAGCAGTGCCGGCACGCCGATCCACGCGAACAACGCCGGCATGCCCAGGCCCATCGACAGCATGGTCGCGCCGCCGACCGAGCCCACCACCGAGCCCATCCGGCCCACGCCATTGGCCCAGCTGACGCCGGTGGCGCGGCAGTCGGTCGGATAGAAGCTGGCCGACAGCGCATTGGCGCCCACCTGCGAGCCCGAGATGCAGAAGCCCGCGACAAAGACCGCCACGCCCGCAGCCACCGGCTCGGCGGCAACGCTGCCCACCGCGGCGATGCCCAGCGCCGCCAGCGCATAGCTGGTGGCCAGCACATGGTGCGGATTGAACCGGTCCATCAACCATCCCAGCGCGATCGCGCCGACCGTGCCGCCCACCTGGAACATGGTCGTCACCAGCGCCGCGGTGCGCAGCGAATGGCCGGTGCCGCGCAGCAGCGTCGGCAGCCAGCTCGACAGCAGGTAGATCACCAGCAGGCTCATGAAGAACGTCAGCCAGAACAGCAGCGTGCCGCGCAGCAGCGCCGGCCGGAACAGGTGCCGCACCGGCGAGCTGGTGGCACGCTGCTCGCTGACGGCGAAGCTGGCGCCGCGCAGGTCTTCATGCGGCGCGATCTTGCGCAGCGTGGCGACGATGCGCTCGCGCGACTTGCCCGTCATCACCAGGTAACGTACCGATTCCGGCAGCAGCCACACCAGCGCCACCGCCAGCACCAGCGGCAGCACGCCGCCGGCGACCAGCACCGAACGCCAGCCGAAGGCGTCGATCAGCCCGGCCGAGGCCAGGCCGCCGAGCGCCGAGCCCAGCGTGAAGCCGCAGAACATGGTGGTGACCAGGAACGAGCGCCGCTTCTCCGGGCAGAACTCCGAGGTCAGCGTGATGGCATTGGGCATGGCCCCGCCCAGCCCGAGGCCGGTGACAAAGCGCAGCAGCACCAGCGTCCACAGGTCCGGCGACCACGCCGACGCCAGGCTGGCCGCGCCGAAGCACAGCACGGAAAGCACCAGCACCCCCTTGCGGCCGAACCGGTCCGCCAGCGGGCCGAACAGGAAGGCGCCGGCCATCAGGCCGCCCAGTCCCGCGCCGAACAGCGGCGCCAGCTGTGCCGGCGTCAGCTGCCATTCGGCGCGGATGGCGGGCGCGATAAAGCCGATCGCGGCGGTGTCGAAGCCGTCGACGGCGACGATCAGGAAGCAAAGTACGACGATGGTCACCTGGAACGCCGACAGCGGCTGGCGGTCGATGAACGCGGTGACGTTGAGCGGTTGGCTGGCAGGCATGGTGTCTCCTCCTGGTTGCCAGGTTTAGGGCGAGAGAGGGCCGGCGGCTTCATCGGCCGCAGCTCGCTGTCAGGGCTTGCAACGCGAGGTTTACATCGCGAGGGTTTTCAGCGCGGAAAGAACGCTGCGTTCAGTGCTCTACAGCCAGGGCGTGGCGCTCAGGCACTTGTCGGCGCGCCAGCCATGCAGCCATTGCAGCGCGTCGTAGAACTGCGCCTGCGTGCGGCCGGTCCACAGGCTGTTGCGCACCAGGCGGTCGACACCCCGGGCGTGGTAGACGCGGCCCATGTCGCGCGCGGCATAGAGCACGCGCGCGGTGCGCGGGATGCGGGCCTGCTCGTACAGCCTGAAGGCCGCGGCGTAGTCACCATCGGCAGCCTGCACCGCGGCGCCCAGCGTGACCGCGTCTTCCAGCGCCTGGCAGGCGCCCTGCGCCACGTACTGGGTCATCGGGTGCGCGGCATCGCCGAGCAGGGTGGCGCGGCCGAAGCTCCAGCGCTCGACCGGGTCGCGGTCGGCGGTGGCCCAGCGCTTCCATGAGGTCGGGCGGTCCAGCATCTGGTGCGGCAGCGGGTGGATGCCCTCGAAGTACGACAGCACTTCTTCCTTGCTGCCCTCGCGCACGCCCCAGGTTTCCGTTTCGCGGCTGTGGAAGGTCACCACCAGGTTGTACTGCTGGCCGCCGCGCAGCGGGTAGTGCACCAGGTGGCAGTGCGGGCCGGCCCACACCACCGGCGCGTTGACCTGCAGGTCCTGCGGCATATTGGCCACGTCGACCACGGCGCGGTAGACCACGTGCCCGGTCACGCGCGGCTCGTCGCCGATCAGCGCCTGGCGGATCGCGGACTTGACGCCGTCGCAGCCGATCACCGCATCGCCGCGGTGGTGCTCGCCATGCTGGTCGATCACGGTCACGCCGTGCTGGTCCTGCAGCAGCTGCTCCACGCGCGTGCTGGTGCGCATCGTGATCAGCGGATGGTCCTGCACGGCCTCCAGGATCGAGAGGTGGATATCGACGCGGTGGATCACGCCATAGGGATTGCCGAAACGCTCGCGATACGCCGGCCCGACATCGACTTGCGCGATCACGCTGGTGTCAACGGCATCGCGCAGGCTGAGGAAGTCGGTAAAGACCGTGCGGCCGCGCGCGGCCTCGCCCACGCCCAGCGCGTCGAGCGCGGCAAAGGCATTGGCGGCCAGCTGGATGCCGGCGCCGATCTCGCCGATCTGCTCGGCCTGCTCCAGCAGTTCGACGCGGATGCCCTGGCGCGCCAGCGCCAGCGCCGCGGCCAGGCCGCCGATGCCGCCGCCGATGATCAGGACCTTGCCGGTGGCATTGTGGGTCTCGTTTTGGGTGCTGCTCATGTCTGTCTCCTGGCCTGCGCCGCTAGCGTCAGGCGGTGCTTAGGGGTGCTTAGCGGTGCTTAGGCGTTGTAGTCTGGCTGGCGCGTGGGCGCGGCCTGGGCGAAGGCGGGATGGGCACTGGCATGGGCGAAGACGGCCATCGCGCGCGGGTAGCGATCCAGCTCGCAACCCATGCGCAGCGCATTGGCCACCTGCGGCACCAGCGCGACATCGGCCAGCGTGGGTGCATTGCCGAAGCACCACTTGCCATGGCCATGGCGCGCCAGCAGCCGCTCGACGCCGGCCATGCCTTCGTCGATCCAGTGGCGGTACCAGGCGTCCTTCTGCTCCGGCGTGAGCTTCAGCGTGTCCTGCAGGTAGCGCAGCACGCGCAGGTTGTTGACGGGATGGATGTCGCAGCCGACCAGCATCGACAGCTCCAGCACGCGCGCGCGCTGCTCCGGATCCGGGGGCAGCAGGCGCGGCTCGGGATGGCGCGCGTCCAGGTAGTCGATGATCGCGAACGACTGCCCCAGCGTGAAATCGCCATCGACCAGCGCGGGCACGGACGCGGACGGGTTGATGCCGTCGACGTATTCCGCATGCCGATGCTGCCCGGTGCGGATATTGACGCCCAGGTAGTCGTACGGCAGACCCTTGAGGGCCAGCGCGATGCGCACGCGGTACGACGTCGAACTGTTGAAGAAGCTGTAGAGCTGCATGGTTCGGCTTGCCTGGGTTCAGACCACGCGCACGGCCAGTTCGCCCAGGCCGTCGACGCCCGTGACCATGGTGTCGCCGGCCTTGACCGGGCCCACGCCCTCGGGCGTGCCGGTGAAGATGACATCGCCCGGTTCCAGGCGGAAGAACTGCGACAGGTAGGCCACGGTCTCGGCAACCGACCAGATCAGGTGCGCCACAGTGCTGCGCTGTTTGGTTTCGCCGTTGACGGTCAGCCAGAGGGCGGCCTGCTGCGGATGGCCGATGTCGCTGGCGCGATGGATCGGGCCGACCGGCGCCGAGGCGTCGAAGGCCTTGCCGATTTCCCACGGGCGGCCCATTTCGCGCATCTTCATCTGCAGGTCGCGGCGGGTCATGTCGAGGCCGACGGCGTAGCCCCACACGTGTTCGAGCGCCTGCCCGACCGGGATATCCGAGCCGCCCTTGCCGATCACGGCGACCAGTTCGGCCTCGTAGTGGTAGTTCTGCGTCTGCGCGGGGTACGGCAGCTCGAGCGTGGTGCCGGCCTGCACCGGGACAATGGCGTCCGCTGGCTTGCAGAAGAAGAACGGCGGCTCGCGCTCGGGATCGAAGCCCATTTCGCGGGCGTGCGCGGCGTAGTTGCGGCCGACGCAGTAGACGCGGCGCACGGCGAACCGGTCATCGCTGCCGGCAACGGGGATGGCAACGGTGGCGGGGGGCGTGAAGACGTAGGACATGGTCAAGGTTTCCAGGGATCTGTCAGGTGAGCGCCGGCCCGGCGGTGCCGGCCGGCACCGCGCGCGGCGGCTGTTGTCAGGGGTTGGCGGGGCTCAGGTGCGCGCTTCGCGCAGCAGGTTCAGCGCGGACAGCACCGGCCGGTCGGAATAGCTGAACAGCACCGCGTCTTCCAGCGCGCCGAGCTGCACCGGCGCCCACGACGGCGCCACGAACACGTCGCGCGGCTCGAACTGGAACTGCGCATCGCCAATGCGCACCGTGCCGCGCCCTTCCACCACGCTGTACACGGTGGCGTCGGTGCTGCGATAGGTCTTGCCCTGGAACCCCGCCGGCAGGTACTGCATGAAGGTGGCGATGGTCGGCATCGGCCAGCCGCCGGTGGCCGGGTTGACGTAGCGCAGCTTGACGCCGTCCCAGGGATCGAGCTCGCCGTTGCGGTAGAGCTGGTCCAGCGCCTCGCGCGACCGCGCGTACGGGTAGCTGAAGACCGGCGAAGTGGGATCGGTCACGCGGTGCCGCACCGGCACCATGTTGTGGCCGAAGCGGGCAAAGCTGTCGCCTTCGGCGCGGGTCACGGGCTGCTGCGCCTCGGGGTAGTTCTCGGCAAAGCCGGCGTCGAACTGCTGCACCAGCGGGATGTCGAGGCCGTCCAGCCACACCACCGGCTCGCCGCCCTCCTCGACCGAAGGGTTGCCATGGTCATGCCAGGTCCACGACGGCGTGATGATGAAATCGCCGGGATGCATGGTGGCACGTTCGCCATTGACGGCGGTCCACGCGCCCTTGCCTTCGACGATAAAGCGCAGCGCCGACTGCGTATGGCGGTGGCTGGGCGCGATCTCGCCCGGCAGGATCAGCTGCAGGCCCGCATACAGCGTGGAAGTGATGCTGGACTTGCCGGGGATGCCGGGATTCTCCAGCACCAGCACGCGGCGCACCGCCTCCTCGGCGCTGATGACGCCGCCGGCCTGCATCACCAGCGGGCGGATCTGCGCGTATTTCCAGATCGCGGGAACGATCCGCGGCCGCGGCTGCGGCGGCACCAGGGCGTGCAGCGACTCCCACAGCGGGGTCATGTGGCTGCGGCCGATTTCTTCGTAGTAGGCCACGCGGGCCGGGTCTGGGGTGTGCTCGGACATGCTGTCTCCGTAACTTGGTGCAAGGCGTTTCGAGAGCGCTTTGTGCGGGTGCCTGTTTGCTGCGCACCGTCTGTGTTGTCGTTATACGCCCCGCCCTATAAGATCTGAAATGAAGTTTTCATCTTATCGATACGATTCACCGTATAGGTCACGCCCATGGATTGGACCCAGAGACTGCGCCTGCGCAACCTGCAGATGCTGCTGAGCCTGGCCGAGACCGGCAACATGAGCCAGTCCGCCGCCATGCTGAACACCACCCAGCCCGGGCTTTCCAAGTGGCTGAAGGACCTCGAGGACGACATCGGCCTGCCGCTGTTCGAGCGCCAGGCGCGCGGCCTGCGGCCCACGCCCTACGGCGAGTCGCTGATCGAGCACGCGCGCCGGATCGAAGCCCAGCTCGATACCGCCCGCGACGACCTGCAGGCCATGCGCGACGGCGGCAGCGGCATCGTGGTGGTGGGCACCTCGGGCGCGTCGGCGGCGGACACCGTGCCGCTGGCCGCGCTGCAGCTGATGCAGCGCATGCCCCGCGCCAGCGTGCGGCTGCAGGAAACCACCATGGACCGGCTCATGACCCAGCTCGCGCGCAGCGAGCTGGATATCGTGGTGGGCCGCTCGGCGCCGGAACTGCAGGACGCGCAGCTGCGCACCGAATCGCTCTACATGGAGCCGATCCACTTCGTCGCCCGGCCGCGGCACCCGCTGGTGCAGGGCGGCAAGGTGGCGTGGGACGACCTGTACCGCCACCGCTGGGTGGTATGGCCGCGCGGCACGCCGATCCGCAATGCCCTGGAGGGCGCGCTCGCCAGCGCCGGGCGCGCGCTGCCGGCGGACTGCGTGGAGAGCAATTCCACCGTGCTGAACCTGACCCTGTTCAACAACAGCGACATGGTCGGGCTGGCCTCGCACCGCACCGCGCGCCGGCTGGAAGAACTGGGCGCGCTGCGCATCGTGCCGCTGCGGCTGGCGGGGTTCGGCTCGGTGTCGATGTACTGGCGCGCGGATGGCGAGTCGCGCGCGGCGGTGGCGGCGATGCTGGACTGCCTGAGGGCGGCGGCGGGCGTGGCCCAGGCGCCTGCTGCCAACCCCGCCTAACGCGCAGCATAATCTCGTCAACCGCCACTTCCGGTGCCCGCCATGCACCTTGCCCACGCCCGCCTCAGCGACCTGCTGCGCCATCCGCTGCGCTTTGCCGGGCACACGCTGCGCCAGTTCCGCGCCAACCAGGGCCTGCTGCTGGCCGGCGCGGTCGCCTACTACGCGCTGCTGTCGATCGTGCCGCTGCTGATCCTGATGGTGATCGCGCTGTCGCACGTGATCGAGCCCGAGCTGCTGCTGTCGACGCTGGCGCGCTATCTCGAGTGGATCGTGCCCGGCCAGGCGCGGGCCCTGGTCACCGAGCTGGCCGGCTTCCTGCGCAACCGCGGCACCATCGGCTGGGTGCTGCTGGGCACCATGCTGTTCTTCAGTTCGCTCGCCTTCACCGTGCTGGAGAACGCCATGTCAGTCATCTTCGAGCACCGCGTGGCGATCCGGCGCCGCCATTTCCTGGTCTCGGCGCTGCTGCCCTATTGCTATATCGCCGTGCTCAGCATCGGCCTGCTGCTGGTCACCGTGGTCTCCGGCGCGCTGCTGGCGATCGGCGAACGGCACGTCGAGGTGCTGGGCCGCGACTGGTCGCTGGATCGCCTCTCCACCGGCCTGCTCTACCTGCTCGGCTTTATCGGCGAGGTGCTGATGCTGACCTCGATCTACCTGGTGATGCCGGTCGGCCGGCTCTCGCTGCGCCACGCGCTTACCGGCGCGGTGATCGCCGCGGTGCTGTGGGAGATCTCGCGCCACGTGCTGGTGTGGTACTTCACCAGCCTGTCGCAGGTCGGACGGGTCTATGGCTCGCTGACCACGGCGATCGTGGTGCTGCTGAGTCTGGAAATCGCGGCGACGCTGCTGCTGCTCGGCGCGCAAGTGATCGCGGAATTCGAGCGCGGCGCCTGGCACAAGCTGCCGGGGCGCGCCGGCCGGACGGAGGAATTTCATACCTGAGCCGAAGGCGTCGGCCACGCGCGGCTCAGGCCAGCGCCGCTTCCATGCAGGCACGCAGGCGCGCTTCCGCCTGCGCGTCGAAGGCACCGATGAAGACCAGCGCCGAGTGCTGGAAGCCTGCGCTTTGCGCCGGCCGCAGCCGCATCCGGCCAGCGACGAGGTGGACCTCGTGCAGCCGTGGGTCGGCGTCGAGCCGGACCAGTCCCTTGGCACGCAACAGCCGCACCGGCACGGTCGCCAGCGCCTGCCGCAGGCGCGCCTTGTCGAAGCTGCGGGGGGTCTGGTAGGCCATGCTGCGGATGCCGGCATGACCGCCATCCACCCCGCCGCGCTGCCAGCCCGATCCATTCAGCAGCGCCGCGCTGCCGGGCGCGGGCAGCACGCCTGCATCGAGAAACACTGACAGCGGCAGCTCACCCGAGCGCGCCGTCAGCACGGTGGCGTGCGGCGCCAGGCCGGCTGCCGTGGCCCCGGCGCGCGCCACGGCTTCGGCCCCGGCCCGGTCGGCCTTGGTCAGCGCCACCACCGACGCGCCCATGACTTGCCGCCGCACCATGTCGCCGACCAGCGGATCGCGCAGGCTGTCGTGCACGCCGGTCGCGTCCACCGCGACCAGCACCGCATTGAGCCGGAACGCCGGGTCCAGCAGCCCGACCTGCGCGATTCGCTGCGGGTCGGAGACACCGCTGGCCTCGATCACCAGCAGCTCCGGCCGCTGCGCGCGCCCGGCGATGGCCACCAGCGCCTCGGCCAGCCGGCCGCCGATCGAGCAGCAGATGCAGCCGTTCTCCAGCTCGATCACGTCGTCGCTGCGCGCGCGCACCAGCGCGGCGTCGATATTGACCGAGCCGAAATCATTGACCAGCACCGCGATGCGGCACCCCTGCGCGGTGGCGAGCAGGCGGTTGAGCAAGGTGGTCTTGCCGGCGCCAAGGTAGCCGCCCACCACCACCAGCGCAATCGGCGCGCGCGCGTTCATCGTGCCGGCGCCGGGAATACGCGCCCGCCCAGCACCGTGCCCCAGACGCGCACGTCCTTCAGGCTTGCGGGCGCCATCGCGGTGGGGTCGTCCTCCAGCACGGCGAAGTCGGCCAGCTTGCCGGGCGCGATGCTGCCGATGCGGTGCTCCAGCTTCAGCGTATAGGCCGCGCCCATGGTGATGGCATAGAGCGCGTCGGCCAGCGTCAGCCGTTCGGCTTCGCCCAGCACGCGTCCGGAAGCGGTCTGGCGTTGCATTGCGCACCATGCCGTGAACAGCGGATTCAGCGGCGTGATCGGGGCATCGGAATGGATCGCGAACGGAATACCCAGCCGCCGCGCCGTGCCGGCCGGGTTCATGCGCGCGGCCCGCGCCGGCCCCACGGTCTGCTCGACGTGCGCGTCGCCCCAGTAGTACAGGTGGTTCGAGAAGAAGTTGATGCACAGGCCCAGCCGCGCGGCGCGCGCCAGCTGCGCGGCGTCGGCCAGCTGGCAATGCTGCAGCGTATGGCGATGGTCTGCGCGTGGGTGGCGCGACAACATCGCTTCCAGCACGTCCAGCACCACTTCGGTGGCCTCGTCGCCATTGGTGTGGATATGCAGCGGCAGGCCGGCCAGGTGGAACGGCGTGAAGGCATCGAGCAACTGCTGCGGCGGGATCAGCCACAGGCCGTCAGGCTGGCCGCCGGCATAGCCCGGTGCGCGCAGGCGCGCGGTAAAGCCCTGGATCGAGCCGTCGACGATGAACTTGACCGGGCCGAAGTGCAGCTTGTCGGTGCCCGCGGCCGCGGCCGCCTGCACGCGCGCCGGGCCGCCCTGCGCATTGCGCTGCGGTGAAAACGCGGGAACGATGCGCAGCGGGAAATCCGCTTCGGCCGTGACCGCGCGCAGCGTCTCCAGCCCCTTGGGCGAGAGGTCGTTGACCAGGTCGGTGGCCGTGGTCACCCCCGCCAGGTGCGCCACGCGGCCGAAGCGGCGCACCGCCTCGCCGTTCTCGGCGGCGGCCAGCGACAAGGCGCTGCCCAGCACGCGCTGGACCGGGAACATCGCCGCGAACTCCTGCAGTTCGCCGGTGGGCTGGCCCTGCGCGTCCTTGTGCACGCCGTCGATATCGGTGTCCGCATCGATGCCGGCCTGCGCCAGCATCGCCGAATTCACGTTCATCAGGTGCACGCTGGCATGCATCACCACGATCGGGCGCGTTGCCGACACGCGGTCCAGCTCGCGCACCGACAGCCGGCTGGCGCCGAAGTAGATCGGGTCGAACCCCCACGCCAGCAGCGGCGCATCGGCGTCGCGCAGCTGGCTGGCGGCGCTGGCGAGGCGATCGATTACCTGCTCCAGCGTGCGCAGGCCGCGCCAAAGCCGGCCATCCGGATCGCGGCGGTCGAAGTAGCCAACGTAGACCGCTTCCCACATCGCGCCCTCCATCAGGTGGCAGTGGCCCTCGACCAGCCCCGGCATCAGCACCTTGTCGCGCAAGGTGTCGAGCTGCGCTGCGTCCGGCCAGGCAGCCATGTCGGCGGGGCCGCCGACGGCAAGGATCTCGCCGTCGCGCACCGCGACGTGGGTGGCTTCGGGCCGGTCCGCCTCCATCGTCAGGATCTTGCGCGCGACAAGGATCTGCGTGCGCGCGGTGTCGTATGGTGTCATCGATTGAACAGGTTCAGGTCTTCAGGCCGCCGGCACGCGGTCCAGGCGGGGGGCGTAGTGCACCAGCGCGGTCACCAGCAGGTTCACGCCCAGGCTGATCAGGCCGAGGTTGAAGCCGCCGAAGTCGGCCTGCTGCACGTACAAGGTGATCGCCAGCAACTGGCCGGTGACGATGCTCAGCGCAATCGCCAGCGGCCGCACCTTGAGCGAGAACAGGATCACCATCACGCCGGGGAAAAACTGCGTCACGCCGTAGTAGGTGGTGTTGATCAGCGTCAGCATCAGGTTGGGCGTGGCCAGCGTCATCGCGATCGACAGCACCAGGTAGATCACGATCACCACCTTGGCGCCCTGCTTCTGGCGCGGCTCGGGCAGGCCCGGCAGCAGGTTGCGCGTGACGATGGGGCCGATCGCCAGGCAGATGCCAGCCAGCACCAGCAGGCCCGACAGCGCCGCGCCCGCCGCCACCAGGCCCAGCAGCCAGCCCGGCAGCAGCCGCACCGCCGCGGCGAAGAAGGCCTCGTTGGGCGACGCCAGCTGCAGGTTCTGGCTGATGGCGTAGTACGACGCCAGCACCAGAAACGGGTACATCAGCATGTACAGCGGCATCGCCACCTGCGTGCGCCGGATGGTGTCGGCGCTCTTGGCCGTAAAGAAGTTCTGCACCGCGAACGGCATCACGTAGAAGCCCAGCGCCTGGAACAGCATGGTGCTCATCGAGAAGCGCAGCTGGGTCTCGCTCATGTGGTTGCTGACCTGCAGGCTGGCGGCGTGGAACACGTCGCCCACGCCCGCCTTCCAGCCCACCGCAACGCCGGTGGCGACGATCGCCACCACCATCAGGATGTCCTTGAGGATGGCGATATAGGCCGAGGCGCGCACGCCGGAAATGGCGATGTAGGTGAAGGCCAGCGCCGCGGAAATCATCACCAGGTACATCGGGTCGAAGTCCCAGCCCAGCCCCTTGAGCGCCGCCACCAGCCCGGTGAACTGCAGCTGGCCCCACGGCAGCAGGAACAGGATCGACGAACCCGCCACGATCAGCTCCAGCGCGCGGTTGCCGTAGTGGCCCTTGAACAGGTCCGGCAGCGTGATCGCGTTGTAGCGCGCGCCGGCCTGCCAGATCTTCGGGCCCAGGAAGTAGCCGAGCGGATAGGCCAGCAGGATATAGCCGAGGAACCACACGCCGTAGGTCGGCCCCTTGGCATAGATGCCGCCGGGAAAGCCCACCATGGTGCCGATGCTGTAGATCTCGCCGGCGGCCAGGAAGAACACCAGGAACGCGCCGAACTGCCGCGACGCGACGAAGAAGTCATGCATGCTCTGCGCGCCGTGGCCCTTGCCGGAGCGGATGGCGAGGTAGAGCGAGTACACGATGAAGCCGAGGAATACCGCTGTGGTCATGGCCGGCTCCTCGCGTCAGGCTTCGGAGGCCGCGTCGGCGCCGTGGCGGTCGAACAGCAGCCAGCACGCCAGCATGCAGCCCGAGGTCAGCACGAACCACGCGAAGATCCACGCGTAGATGAAGGGCACGCCGAGCACGAAGCGCTCCACCGATGCCACCCACGGCAGCATCCCGATCACGCCGATATACGGCAGGCCTAGGCCGATCAACAGCTTGAGCATCTTTGTCTCCGATGTCCGATGGACGTGGTTGCGGTCTCCCGGGCGGGCCCCGCTTTTTTGTTCCGCTCATCATAGGAAGCGCCAGGGTATGATTCAAATGCAAATGTTGAACCGCTCCCATAACCAAAGCGCATGGTTTTCCGCATGGACACCCAGAAACTTCTGCATCTGCTCGCGGTGGTCGAACACGGCACCTTCTCCGAGGCGGCCCGCGCCGTGCACCTGACCCAGCCGGCGCTGAGCCGCAGCATCCGCGCGCTCGAAGACGAGCTGAAGGCGCCGCTGTTCGACCGCGGCGCGCGACGCGCCACGCTGACCGTGTTCGGCGAGCTGGTGGCCGAGCGCGCGCGCCGCATGCGCCTGGAAGAACGCCAGCTGCGGCGCGACCTGGAACTGCTGCGCGGCGGCGAGGAAGGCTCGCTCGCGATCGGCGTGGCGCCGGCGCCGGCGGCGCTGTTGCTGACGCCGTTCCTGATCCACATGGCGCAGGCCCACCCGCGCATCAAGGTGCGCACCGAGACCGGTGCGACCAGCGCCTTGCTCGAGGCCCTGCGCAACGAGACCATCGACGCCATCGTCGGCGACGCCTACGTGCTGCGCGCGGCCGACGACGTCGACGTGGAGCCGCTCGGAGAACTGCGCGCGGGGCTGGTCTGCCGCGCCGGGCACCCGATCCTGCGCAAGCGCCGCATCGATATCGACACCGTCCGCGCTTACCCCGTCGCCACCACCACGCTGAGCACCGTGGTCAGCCGGCAGCTGGCGGAACTGTGGGGGCCGGACGCCGCGCCGGAGCGGCTCTTCACCCTGCATTGCGACAACCTCGACATGCTGCGCAGCGTGACCCTGGCGAGCGATACGCTGTTGTTCGGCGTGCTCTCGATCACGCGGCAGGAGCGCGCCGCCGGGCTGATGGCCGAAGTGCCGATGCCGCCCGATGCGCGCCGCTGCGGGCGCTACGGCATGGCGCGCATGGCGGCGCGCTCGCTGTCGCCGGCGCTGGAGGTGCTGTACCGGTTCACGCGCGAGCACTGGAAGGCGCTGTCGTCCGAAGCCGGCGGCGGCAACCGGCGCCGCTGAGCAGCCGCTGCGGTATGCTCCCTCCTGAGCCATCGCCCTTGTCCCGCATGACCGAAGCCACGCCCGACCGCCCCCGCCGCATCACCATCCACGACGTTGCCCGCGCCGCCGGGGTCTCGCTGACCACGGTGTCGCACGCGCTCAACGACCGCGGCGTGCTGGACCCGGCCACGCGCGCGCGCGTCAAGCGCGTCGCCGCGGAGCTGGGCTACCGGCCCAGCGTGCGGGCGCAGCGACTGCAGTCGGGCCGTGCCAACTGCATCGCGCTGCTGTCGTCGATGCCGTTCGCGGTGGCGGGCGGCACCTCGCGCCTGGGCTTCATGATGGAGGTGGCGGCGATCGCGGCCGAGGCGGCCATGGGGCGCGGGCTGGGCGTGGTGCTGGTGCCGCCGCTGGAAGGCGCCGGCGGCCTGCTCGATACGCTCGATATCGACGGTGCCATCGTGATCGAGCCGATCGCCGGCGACCCGCATATCGCGCGGCTGCGCGAGCGCGGCGTCAGCATCGTATCGATCGGGCGCGAGCCGCTGACCGAAACCCCGGTGCCGTGCGTCGACCTGCAATCGGCCGAGACCGCGCGCCTGCTGCTGGCGCACCTGCACGGCCACGGGCGGCGGCAGATCGGCCTGATGATCGGCGCGGCGCCGCGGCAGTCGTATGTGGAAACGGAACGCGCCTACCGCGAGTTCACGCAGGCGCTGGGGCTGCCCTGCCATGTCGTCAAGGCAGCCGAGGAACACGGCGAGGCCGCGGGCGCTGACGCCTGCGCGCAGCTGCTGGCGAAGATGCCGGGGCTGGATGCGCTGTGCGCGCCGGTCGATGCCTTCGCAGTCGGCGCCATGGCGCACCTGCAAGGGCTGGGCAGGCGCGTGCCCGACGACGTGCTGGTGGTGACGCGCTACGACGGCATCCGCGCGCGCAGCGCGCAGCCGCCGCTGACCGCGGTCAACCTGCACCTGGAGCGGGTGGCGTCGCTGGCGGTGGAACTGCTGTTCGCGCACCTGTCGGGCGAGCGCAGCCGCAGCGTGATTGCCGGCCCCGCGCCCGAACTGGTGGTGCGGGCCTCGTCGACGCCGAACGCCTAGCCGCGCAGCAGCACCACGGCGCCGGACACCAGCGCGAACACCAGCACGCCGATGCGCAGCATGCGCTGGTTGATGCGCTTGTGCACCAGGTGGCTGGCGACCATGCCGACGCCCAGCACCGGCAGCAGCCCCACGGCATAGAACACCTGCTCCATGCCGAGCCGGCCGCCCAGCGCCAGCACCACCAGCGAGATCACCTCGCCCACCAGGAAGCACAGCGCCACGGTGGCGCGCAGCGTCGCCACCGGCGCGTGCTGGTAGGCCAGCGCCAGCGGCGGGCCGCCGACGCCGGTGGCGGTCTCGGTGACGCCGGTGATCAGGCCGGTGGAAGCAAAGGTCAGCCGCCCCGGCGTAAATGCCGGCGCCAGCAACGACACCACCGCCGCGGCGATGGTGCTGCCGCCGACCAGCGCGTTGAGCCACGCCATCGGCATCGCCACCAGCACCCACAGGCCGCCGAAGGTGCCGGCCACCCGTCCGGCGCTGATCCAGCCGGCGCCGCGCATGTCGATGGCATGGCGCTCGCGCCAGGCCACGTAGGCGTTGAGCGGCAGCATCGCCAGCAACAGCGCGCCGGGCAGCATCGCCGGCGCGGCCAGCGCCAGCACCGGCACCACGATCAGCGCAAAGCCCATGCCGGTGGCGCCCTGGATCAGCGCGCCGGTAAAGACCGCCACGCCGACGCTGAACAAGGTCATGTCCATGCTCATGCGGCCTCCGTGCCGGCATGGCGGGCGCGGTGCACGTCCGCGGCGTCATGCAGCTTGCGGATCGGCGCGCCGGCGACGGTGTGCTCGGCCATGGCATGGATGTCGCGCATCAGCGCGCGCGCGTCCCAGTCGGTGGGCCAGCCCTGCCACAGGCGCAGGCTGCCGTCGACAAAGACCGCGCGGATCTGGTCGCGGTTGGCCAGGCGCACCAGCTCCCAGGTCAGGTCCCACGACGGCGTCAGTTCCGGCACGTCGAGGTCTACCAGCAGGAAGTCGGCGCGCTTGCCGGCGGCGATCTCGCCGGTGAGCGCACCCAGGCCGGCGACGTCGGCCGCGTCGTGCGTGGCCATGTCGACCCAGCGCCAGCCCGCGCCGCAGGACGAATCGCCCACGCCGATGCCGAAGGCGAAGCGCTGCGCGGCCTCGGCATAGTCGAGCAGGCGGAAGCCGTCGCTGCGGGTGCCGTCGGTGCCCAGGCCCAGGCGCACGCCGAAGGTGGCCATGGTCTCGGCCGGGGCCACGGCGTTGCCCTTCCAGGCGCTGGCCACGGGATTGTAGGCGACCGCGGCGCCGCTGTCGGCCAGCAGCCGGATTTCCTGCGGCGTCACCAGCGTGGCATGCGCGAGCAAGGCCGCCGGGCCGAGCGCGCCGATCGCGGCGAGATGCTCGATCGGCCGGCGCCCGCAGGCGTTGAGCGAGCGCTCCACCGCCACCAGGTGCTCGTTGGCATGGGTCTGGAAGATGCGGCCGGACTCGGCGCACAGCTGGTAGACGTGATGCAGCATCGCGTCCGAGGCCACCTCGGGGATCGAGATCGCCAGCGACGGCGCCACCAGCGCATCGCCGGCGTAGCGGTCCAGGTGCGCGGCGGCGCGGCGCAGGATGGGCGCGGCGTCTAGCGTTTCGGCACCGGGCTTGTCGTTGCAGATCAGCCCCAGCACGCAGCGCACGCCGGCATCGCTGACCGCGCGCGCCACCGCGTCGAGCCCGGCCTCGCTGCGCGTGCCGGCATCGACCACGGTGGTGAAGCCGCCGCGCAGCGCTTCCAACGCCGCCAGCTTGGAAGACAGGTACAGGTGCTCGGCCTTCAGGCTGCCCTCGAGCGGCACCCACACGCGCCGGAAGATCTCCGACGGCTCGCCGAACACCAGCGACTTGCCGAACGATTGGGTCAGGTGGTGGTGGGTGTCGATCATGCCCGGCATCAGCAGCATGCGCGGCAGCGGCAGGGTCTCCAGTTCGGGGAAGCGCGCGCAGACGTCCGCGGCGGGGCCGACGGCGGTAAAGCGGCCGCCCTCCACCACCACCGCGTGGCCGCGTACCGCGCCCTGGCGCAGCAGCGTCCATTCCGGCAGCAGGATGCGCGGGCGCTCGAAGCTGTCCGGCGCCAGGGGCGGGTTGATGTCGCCGGGCCAGGCCGGCGTCGAGTCGTAAGGTTGCGTCATTGCAATGCAGGAAGCGGGGTCAGTGCGTGGCGGCGGCATCATCGCGCGCGATGGCGCTTGCGGCCGCGGTGCGCAGGCCCGTGTGGAAAAACAGGAAGTTGAGCAGTGCCGCGGTGATGGCGCCCATCGCCACGCCATTGCCCACCAGGATGCGCAGGTTGGACGGCAGGCCGCCATAGATGCCGGGCACCAGGATCGGCAGCAGGCCCACGGCCAGTGCCACGGCCACCACGTACATGTTGGCGTGGTCGCGCAGGTCTACCTTGCGCAGCATGTCGATGCCCATGGTGCCGACGATGCAGAACACCACCAGGCCGGTGCCGCCGACCACCGCTTCGGGGATCGCGCTGATCAGCGCCGACACCGGCACCAGCAGGCCGAACGCCACCAGGATCGCGCCCGACATCGCCGTGACGAAGCGCGAACGCACGCCGGTGGCACGCACGATGCCGATGTTCTCGCCGCTGGTGATGATCAGCGAGGTGCCGAACATCCCGCCCAGCAGCGAGGTCAGCGCATCGGCGCGGATGGTGCGCGGCACGTCGCGCTGCTGGTCCACCGGCCGGCCCACGGCGTCGCTGATCGCCAGGGTCTGCCCGGTGGCCTCCACCATCGAGATCACGGCAAACACCATCAGCGGGATCGCGGCCGCCACGTCGAAGGTCGACCAGCCGAACGGGAACGGCGTGGGCAGCGCCAGCACCGGCGACATCGACACCTGGCCGAGGTGGAACGCGCCGGTCAGCCCCGCCACCACCGCGCCGCCCAGCAGTCCGAGCAGGATCGCCAGCTGCGCCAGCATGCCGCTCAGCCAGCGCGACGCCGCCACGGTGCAGGCAATGGTGGCAAAGGCCAGCAGCAGGTTGAGCGGATCCACCGCGCTGCCCGCGGCGGGATGGCCGGCCACCAGCTTGCCCGACACCTGCGCCAGGTTGATCGCCACCAGCAGCAGCATGGTGCCCACCACCACCGGCGGGAAGTACCGCAGGCAGCGCCGGAACACCGGCAGCACCAGGAAGTAGAACACCCCGGTCAGGATCACCGCGCCGGCAGCGGTCTGCACGTCAGTCTGCTGCGCGATCAGGATAAACAGCACGATCGGCGCGCCGCCGGGCAGCATCACGAACGGCAGGCGCGCGCCGATGCCGCGCTTGCCCAGCGACTGCAGCAGCGTGCCCAGGCCGCAGATCACAAAGGTGGCGCTGAGCAGCTGCACCGCCAGCGCGGGCGGGAAGTTCAGCGCCTTGCTCATCAGGAAGACCGACGCGATCGGCGACGCGGCCATGACCAGTACGTGTTGAAGCCCGAAGACGAACAGGCGCCGCCATGGCAGCCGTTCATCCACCGGCGCGGGGACGGGGTGGGACATGCTTTTGCTCCTCGTTTGGTGTGTCGGGCGTTATGCCGGTGGCCAATCGGCCACTGGCTGCGTCTGTGCGCAGTTCGCCGCAGATATTATCGATTTCCGCTAACAAAAACGTTTTGGTAAGTGTAGGGAAACCCAAATTGCGATGCAAGAGGTTTTGCAGGGGCCGCGGCCGTGGTCTTCCCCTATATCGAATAAATCGATAACGGCTAGTGGGAAAACCCGTTTCACAACTTGAAGAGGCGGCGTCAAAGTACCCGCCACAGCGCCTTGCGCGCCACAACACGCCCCGAAGGAGACGCCCCCATGCGAGACAAGAACCGTCCGGCGCAATCCGCCGACCACGACCGGCCACTACCAGCCCGGCGCCGCCTGGTGCAGGGTGCCGGCCTGCTGGCGCTGGGCGCCTCGCCGCTCGGCGCGCTGGCCGCCCAGGCTGCGCGCGCGGCCGACGGCGTCACGCTGGCCGACGGCCCGCGTCCACTGGTGCGCTATCCCGGCAAGCGCCCGCTGGTGCGCGTCCACACCCGTCCGCCGCACCTGGAGACGCCTTTCTCCGCGTTCAATGAAGGGCCGATCACCGCCAACGACGCCTTCTTCGTGCGCTACCACCTGGCCAACATGCCGCTGTCGGTGGATCTCGCCACCTATCGCCTGAGCGTCGGCGGCCACGTCGGCAAGCCGCTGCAGCTGTCGCTCGATGAACTGAAGCGGCTGGCCGAACCGGTGCACGTCGTCGCCGTGAACCAGTGCTCGGGCAACAGCCGCGGCTTCTCCGAGCCGCGCGTGTTCGGCGCGCAGCTGGCCAACGGCGCCATGGGCAATGCGCGCTGGACCGGCGTGCCGCTGCGCAAGGTGCTTGAGCATGCGGGCGTCAAGGCCGGCGCCAAGGTGGTGACCTTCAACGGCATGGACACGCCGGTGCTGCCGAGCACGCCAGACTTCCGCAAGTCGCTCGATATCGCCCACGCCATGAACGGCGAGCCGCTGCTGGCCTGGGGCATGAACGGTGAAGACCTGCCGCTGCTCAACGGCTACCCGCTCAAGCTGGTGGTGCCGGGCTACTTCGGCACCTACTGGATCAAGCACCTGCACGAGATCGAGGTACTGGACCACCCGTTCGAAGGCCATGATGCGTTCTTCATGACCAAGGGCTACCGCGTGCCGGACAACGATTGCCAGTGCGTGGCCCCCGGCACGCCGGCGGCGAAGACGCGGCCGATCTCGACGCTGGCCGTGCGCAGCTTCATCACCAGTGTCGAAAGCGGCGGCAGGCTGCCGGCCGGCCGCGCCGTCGAACTGAAGGGCATGGCCTTCGACGGCGGCTCCGGCATCCGCGCGGTCGAGGTTTCCGTCGACGGCGGACAGAACTGGCAGGCCGCGCAGCTGGGCGAAGACCTGGGCCGGTTCTCCTTCCGCGCGTGGCACCTGCCGGTGAAGTTCGCGCTCAAGGGCCCGGCGGTGCTGATGGTGCGCGCCACCAGCAACAACGGCGAGACCCAGCCCACCAGGGCCAACTGGAATCCCGCCGGCTATCGCCGCAATGTCATCGAAGCCACGCCGGTCACCATCGCCTGAGGAAAGCGCCATGAAAGCAACCATCGCCCCCGCGCTGCTGGCGCTCGCCCTGCTCGGTGCCGGCCATGCCGGCGCCGCGCCGCAGGACATCAGGCTGCCGGCGGAGAACGTCAAGCTCAAGCCGGCAAAGCTCCCCGGCTACGGCATCGCCATGCAGAAATGCGCGATCTGCCATTCGGCCGACTACGTCTCCTACCAGCCGCCCGGGCTGACGCTGGCGCAGTGGACCGCCGAGATGAAGAAGATGCAGCAGGCCTACGGCGCGCCGATCGACGATGGCGAGGTCGAGCAGCTCGGCGCCTACCTCGCGGTGGCCTACGGCTCGGCAAAAATCAAGGACCC
The DNA here is from genome assembly GCF_900094595.1 of Cupriavidus alkaliphilus. Classification (GTDB taxonomy): domain Bacteria; phylum Pseudomonadota; class Gammaproteobacteria; order Burkholderiales; family Burkholderiaceae; genus Cupriavidus; species Cupriavidus alkaliphilus. Next base: position 264,233 of record NZ_FMAD01000004.1, read on the forward strand.
CGAGATCGTGGCGATCGCGCAGAAGGCCGGCAAGCCGGCGGCCTCGGAAGCCGCTGCCACGACCGTGGACGTGCAGGGCCTGCTGGCAAAGAATGCCTGCCTGAGCTGCCATGGCGTGACGCAGAAGCTGGTCGGACCGGCCTATCACGAGGTTGCCACCCGCTACAAGGGCGATGCGCAGGCGCAGGCCAAGCTGGAAGCCAGCATCCGCGGCGGCAGCAGCGGCAAATGGGGCGCGGTGCCGATGCCGCCGTTCGCCAGCCTGAAGCCGGAGGAAGTGAAGGCCCTGGCGGCCTACGTCCGCCAGCAATAGGCGCGAACGCACTGCCCTGGCTGCAAGGCGCCCCGGCTGGTCCGGGGCGTCTTGCATGTCGGGCTTGCAAGTTCTGGCTGGCCCCCTATACTTAGCCGCGTGGCTAACCATTGTGCCGAGTTTGCAGACGTGTCCCAGGCTGTCGATCTTTCCCCGCTGTCCGGCGTGTTCTACGCGCTGGCGGACCCGACCCGCCGCGCCATCGTCAGCACGCTCGGGCGCGGGCCCGAAACGGTTTCGGCGCTGGCGGCACCGTTCGCGATGGCGCTGCCCTCGTTCATGAAGCACCTGCAGGTGCTGGAGCGCAGCGGCCTGATCCGCTCGCGCAAGACGGGGCGCGTGCGCACCTGCGAACTGGTGCCGCAACCGCTGTCCGACGCGCAGCAATGGCTGGCCGACCAGCGCGCCCTGTGGGAGGCTCGTACCGACCGCCTGGCGGCTTTTGTCGAAGCCCTTCACCAAGAGGAGCAGTCCAATGACGAATGAAAACGCCGCCGGCACCGAAAGCCAGGACCTGGTTATCTCGCGCCTGCTCAAGGCCCCGCGCGCCAAGGTCTGGCGCGCCTGGAGCGATCCGCAGCTGCTCAAGCAATGGTGGTGCCCCAAGCCCTGGACCACCGAGGTGCGCGCCTTCGACATGCGCCCCGGCGGCGCCTTCCATACCTTCATGCAAGGCCCCGATGGCGGCACCAGCGACAACCCCGGCTGCTTCCTCGAGATCGTGCCGATGGAGAAGATCGTCTCCACCTCGGCGCTGGTCGCCGGGTATCGGCCCGGCACGCCGTGGCTGTCGATGACCGCGGTCATCACCATGGCCGACGAGGGCGACGGCACCCGCTACATCGCGCGCGTGATGCATCCGGACGAGGCCACGCGCAAGCAGCATGAGGAGATGGGGTTTTATGAGGGCTGGGGGATCTGCATTACCCAGCTGGAGGAGTTTGCGCAGCAGTTGAAGTAGGCGCGTGCAATAGCGACGGCCTTCACTTCGTCGACGCTCCCGCCCTCACCCCGGCCCTCTCCCGCCAGCGGGAGAGGGAGTACACAAGCGGCAGTTGGCAAGCTTGAGGCAATGATGCCGCTGCTCCCGGTGCTACGCGCCCGCCATTCAAAACCGGTGCCGCAACCCCACGCTCACCGACTTCGCATCATCCCCGCTGCCCGGATCGATCACGATGCTGTTGTTGCTGACGCTGCCGCCGGCGCTGTTGTGCACCAGCACCGCGCGCACGTAGGCCGTGGTGCGCTTGCTCAGGTCGTGGTCCCAGCCCAGCGTGACTGCCAGCGGCCGCTGGCCGCCGCCGAGGATCTGGCGCTTGAGCGCGGCGGCCTTGAAGGTGTCGCGCTGGGTCACGGCCCAGCTGAAGGTCACGCCGTAGTGGCGCGCCGAGCGGGTCTCGGGCCGCTCGCTGCTGGCCGCGCTGAACAGCAGGCCGATCTCCACCGGCTTGAAGCGGTACGAGCCGCCGACGAAATGGTTCGACGTCAGCGTCGGCTCCACCTGCAAGTTGGCGCCCGAATACATCCCCTGGTAGCTGTAGAACGCATAGGCGTTGCCCGCCTCCCAGGTCGCGTTCATGCCGAAGTTCAGTCCCGAGCGCGCCGACCCCGGCACCTCGCCCGGCGCCACCGCGGCGCCGAAGCCAAAGCCGCCCCACTTGGGCGAGAAGTACTGCACCGCGTTGTCGAAGCGCGCGCCGTAAGCCACGTGGCCGGTCCCCTGCGAGGCGGTTGCGCTCAGCAGGTTGAACGGCGACACCGCGCCGTTTAGCAGGAACGGGTCCAGCCGCAGCAGCGCATAGAACGACGGCGTGTACTGCCGCCCCAGCCGGAACTCGCCCCAGCTGCCTGACAGGCCCAGGTAGGCCTGCCGCCCGAACAGCCGGTTGTTGCCGAAGAACTCGGTGCCGGTATCGATATTGAAGCCCGACTCGACCAGGAAGTTGGCCTTGAGTCCGCCGCCAAGGTCTTCGATGCCGCGGATGCCCCAGCGCGACGCGGCCTGCTGGCCTTCGCGCATGCGCACCACGCTGTCCGAGCCCTTGGCGTATTCGATCGATGCATCGACCACGCCGAACAACTGCATGGTGCCGGCCGCGGCATTGCCCGCGGCCAGGGCCACGCCCATCGCCATCCACTGTGTTGCCTTCACGCTCTCTGTCTCCCGTCCTCGTTGTTGTGTGTCTGCCCTACTTCGCCTGCAGCCCCGCCACCTTCACCACTTCGCCCCATGCGGCCAGGTCGGCGCTGAGCAGCTTGCCGAGGTCGGCCGGACTCGACGGCGCGGCCGGCTGCAGGTTCATCGCGGCAAACTTGGCGCGGTCGGCCGGGGTCTGCAGGATGCGGTTGACCTCGGCGTTGAGCCGCTCGACGATCGGCGCGGGCACGCCCCTGGGCCCGAAGATCGCGACCCAGCTGGCCTGCTGGAACGGCACGCCCTGCTGCGACATGGTCGGCACGTCCGGCGCGGTCAGCAGGCGCTCCGGGCCGGACACCGCAATGCCGCGGATGCGGCCGGACTTCAGGTGCGGCACCGAAGAAATGGCATCGGTAATGCCGATGGTGACGTGGCCCGCGGCGAGGTCGTTGCTGCACTGGGTCGCGGTCTTGTACGGGATGTGGCGCAGGTGGATGCCGGCCTTGGCCTTCAGGTATTCCATCGCCAGGTGGCCGCCGGAGCCGACGCCCCACGAGCAATAGGCCAGTTCCGTCTTGCTGGCCTTGGCGTAGGCGATCAGTTCCTGCAGGCTGCGCACCGGCACGTCGGCGCTGACCGCCAGCAGGTTGCCGCCGGGCTGGCTCGGCCGCGCGATCGGCGTGAAGTCCCTGACCGGGTCGTACGGCAGCGACGGCGTGGTCCACGGGTTCACCGTCATGGTCGCGGCATAGGTGAACAGCAGCGTGTAGCCGTCGGGCGCGGCACGCGCCACGGTCTCGCTGGCGATGATGCCGTTGGCGCCGGGGCGGTTGTCGACCACCACCGGCTGCTTCAGCCCCGCGGTCAGGCGCTCGGCCACCAGCCGCGCGGTCTGGTCGGTCACGGTGCCCGCGCCCGACGGCAGCACCATGCGGATCGGCTTGCTGGGGTAAGTGGCCTCGGCGTGCGCGCTGGCGGCGCCCGCCAGGATCAGCGCCGCGGCCAGGGCCGCGCGCGTGGCGCGCGTCCTGCGGGCGCCAGTGTGCTGGCTGCTCATATTGCTGTCTCCGTTGCGGCGCAGTGGCCGCGCATGCCGGTACATTGCCGGCGTGTCGTCAGCGGGCGCGCCGGCTGGCCCGGGCGCCCGCGCTGAACCGGCTCAGGCCTGCGCCTGCGCCGCGTGATCGAGTGCCGCCAGCCGCTCGTAGTGCCAGTCGGCATCGCCGAACAGGTTGGCGTGCGCCGCCAGGCGCTTGTAGCAGTGGCCGACTTCGACCTCGTCGGTCATGCCGACGGCGCCGTGCAGCTGCACCGCGTCCTCGCCCAGCGCGCGCCCGGCATCCGAGACAAAGGCCTTGGCATGCGAGACCGCGCGCATGCGCGCCACCGCATCGCCCTGCAGCGCGTCGGCCGCGGCTTCGGTGATGGCGCGCGCCTGCTCGACGCTGACATAGAGGTCCACCAGCCGGTGCCGGATCACCTGGCTGGCGGTCAGCGGCCGGCCGAACTGCTCGCGCGTCGCCAGGTAGTCGCGGGTCAGGTCGAAGGCGCGCGACATGGTGCCGACGGCTTCGGCGCAGGCCATCACGGTGGCGCGGTCGATGGCGGCCTCCACCAGCGGCCAGGCGCCGTCGCGCGCGCCGATACGCGCGCTGTCCGGCACCACGGCGCGGCGCAGCGTCACGCTGGCGGTCTGGCGGCCGTCGTAGGTCGGCAGCGCTTCGACGCTGACGCCGCGCGTATCCGCCGGCACCGCGAACAGGGTCAGGCCATGGCGGTCGCGGCGCTGGCCGCCGGTGCGCGCCAGCACCAGCAGCAGGCTGGCGCTGCCGCCGCCCAGCACCAGCGTCTTGCGGCCGTCCAGCGTCCATTGCCCCGGGGCGTGGGCCTGCGCGGTGGTGCTGATATCGAAGGCGTCATAGCGCCCCTGCGTTTCCCAGGCGGCCAGCGCCAGCATGGCGCCGCCTTCGGCCATCGCCGCCGCGGCGGCCACGTGCGCGGGATCGCCGCAGGCAGCCAGCAGCGGCGCGCACAGCGCGGCATTGGCCAGCCACGGCTCGGCAGGCTGGGCGCGGCCCAGTTCTTCCGCCAGCAGCGCCTGGTCCGTGGCGTCGCCCAGGCCGCCGCAGGCTTCCGGCAAACCCAGCGCAAGCCAGCCCATGTCGGCAAACGCCCGCCAGTGCGTGCGCGAGAACCCATCAGGCTCGGCCAGCGCGGCGCGGCGCTGCTCGAAGCCGTAGCCGCGTTCGACATAGCGCCGCACGCTGTCGCGCAGCATGCGGCGATCGTCCGTTGCATCGCTCATCTGTTCGTGTCCTTATGCAGAGGTTGCAGCCACCGTGGCCGTGCTACAGGCCCAGCACCTGCTTGGCCAGCAGCTCGTGCTGGATCTCGCTGGAGCCGCCGGCGATGGTGTAGCCGCGCGTGACGAAGCGGCGCGCCGAGGCCGCGGCGGCGTAGGGGGACTGGCCCGGTGGCGGCAGCGCCGGTTCGAAATGCGCGGCGCGGTCATAGGCCAGCGTGTCCGGGCCCAGCGCATCGACCGCCAGGTTCTCGATGTCCTGGATCAGCCGGCTGCCCAGCAGCTTGAGCATGCCGGTCTCGGGCCCCAGCGCCTGGCCCGCGCGCGCCTGCCGGCGAAAGCGCAGCACGGTGGCCGCCAGCGCCTCGAGCCGCACCTCCAGCGCGCGCAGCCGGCGCGCAAACCACGGGCGCTGCAGCAGCGGCTGGCCGCCCTCCTCAAGCTCCGCGCCGATGGCGCGCACCTTGGCCAGGCGGCGGCGGTTCTCGGCCACGCGCGCCAGGTTCAGCCGCTCATGCTCGAGCAGCGACTTGGCGATGGCCCAGCCGGCGTTCTCGTCGCCGACGCGGTGTTCCACCGGCACTTCCACCTCGTCGAAGAACACCTGGTTGAACAGGTGCCAGCCATGGATGCCGACCAGCGGCCGCACGCTCACGCCGGGGCTGCGCATGTCGATCAGCAGGAAGCTGATGCCCTGCTGCGCGCGCGCTTCGGTATCGGTGCGCACCAGGCAGAAGATCCAGTCGGCGTACTGCGCGTACGAGGTCCAGATCTTGCTGCCGCTGACCACGTAGACCTCGCTGCCGTCGGGCCGGGTCTTGCGCACCGCGCGCGTTTTCAGCGAGGCCAGGTCCGAGCCGGCGTTGGGCTCGGAATAGCCCTGGCACCACCAGTGCTCCTGGTTCAGGATGCGCGGCAGGAAATACTGCTGCTGCGCCGGCGTGCCGTAGCGGATCAGGATCGGCCCGATCATCTCGAAGGTGATGCCGCCGCTCTCGGGCGCGTGCGCCAGCACCAGTTCTTCCTGGAACACGGCGCGGCGCTCCGGGCTCCAGTCGCAGCCCTGCCATGCGGCGGGCCAGTGCGGCACCAGCCAGCCGCGCTCGGCCAGCCGGTGCTGCCAGTCGACCAGCTCCTGCTTGCTGACTTCCAGCCCGAGGCGGACCTTCTCGCGCACGGCATGGGGCAACGCGCGCGCGACGAACTCGCGCACCTCGCCGCGGAAGGCCTGCAGCGAGGCCTCGTCATCGTTGATTAGGGATTCGGTCATGGTATCTGCCTTCAAGCGTTGCTGGCGCGCGCGACGGAGGCCGCGCGCATGCCGCCCTTGATCGCGGCCACGCCGTCCGCCGGAAAACCGCCGATGGTGGCGGCCAGCCCGCGCGCGCGGTCCAGCACCTGGGTGTCGTCGACCATTTCGGTGGCGATGCCCAGGCGCAGCAACTCAGGCGCGGGCACGCGGTCGCCCAGCAGGCACAGGCGCGCGGCCACGGCTTCCGCATGGCGCAGCGCCAGCCACTCGGCATTTCGCGGCGCGGCCATGCCCAGGCGGATCTCGCCGATCTGCAGGAAGGCGCCGGCGCCGCACACCAGCAGGTCGCCAGCCAGCGCCAGCGCCGCGCCGCCATTGATGGCATGGCGCTCGAGCGCCACCACCCAGGCCTTGCGGCTTTGCCGCAGGCCCTGGTGCACGCGCTCCCACACCGGCGCGAACGCCGCCAGCCCGCCGGCTTCGGCCTGCAGCGCCTGCAAGTCCAGGCCGGAACAGAAGCCGCCGTCGGCGCCGCGCAGCAGCACCGCGCGCACGCTGTCGTCGGCGGCCAGGGTTTCGATCGCGTCGCCCAGCGCGCGCGCCAGCGCCATGTCGATGGCATTGCGGCGCGCCGGGCGGTTCAGCACCAGCTCGGCCCAGCCGGCGTGGCGCTGCAGCAGGACGGGAGACGCGGGCGCGTTCATGCTGCCTCCTGCTGCGCGGCTTCCACGCCGATATTGCCGGCCCGCGCCATGGCGTCGATATCCGCAGCGCCGTAGCCCAGTTCCGCCAGCACCTCGGCGGTATGCTGGCCAAGCCGCGGCACCGCGGGCAGGCCGCCCGCGGGCAGGCCGGCCATGGTGAACGGCAGCCCGGGCAATTCCAGCCGGCCGCCCTCGCCGTCGTCGACGGGCCGCAGGATGCCGCTGGCATGCACGTCGGCGCTGGCCTTGACCTGGTGGTAGTCGCGCACCACGCCCACCACCACCTGGTGGCGCTCCAGCAGCGCGCGCGCCGCATCGCCGCTCAGGTGGCGCAGGGCATCGTGCAGGATTGCCAGCAGCGCGGCGCGGTGCTGGACCCGCAGCGCGTTGCTGGCAAAGCGCGGGTCGTGCGCCAGCGCGGGCTGGCCGATGGCCTGGCACAGCCGCTCCCAGTGCTCGTCCAGGTAGGCCGACAGCACGATATGGCCGTCGGCCACCGCGATCACGTCGGCCGCCGGCGCGGCCTTGGGCTGGCTGTTGCCGCTGCGCACCGGCAGCGCGCCGGAGCACTGGTACTCGGCCCATAGCTGGGCCTGCAGCTGCACGCCCACCGACAGCAGCGAGGTCTCGATGGTCTCGCCGGCGCCGGTGCGCTCGCGCCGGAACAGCGCGGCCAGGATGGCGTTGCCGGCCGCCAGCGCGGTGGCCGCGTCGATCAGCGCGAAGCCGGCCTTGAGCGGTTGCCCGCCGGCCTCGCCGGTGACCGACATCATGCCGCTCTCCGCCTGTGCCGCAATGTCGAGCCCGGGCCGCGTGCGCGACGGCCCGCGCGTGCCGAAGCCGCTGATGGAAGCGTGGATCAGGCCGGGACGCGCGGCGCGCAGCGTGGCGGCGTCCAGCCCCAGCGCTTCCATCACGCCGGCGCGGGTGTTGTGCAGCACCACGTCGCTGGCCAGCGCCAGCCGCCGCGCCGCATCCAGCCCGCCGGGCGTGCGCAGGTCCAGCGCGATGCCGCGCTTGCCGCGGTTGTAGGCCAGGAACATCGGGCTTTGCGGGCTGGTGCCGTCAAAGCGCCGCGCGCTGTCGCCGCGCAGCGCTTCCACCTTGACCACGTCCGCGCCCAGGTCGGCCAGCATCATGGCCGCGCCCGGCGCCGCGATGAACTGCCCGAACTCCGCCACGCGTATGCCTGCCAGCGGCAGGTCTTGCCGGTTTGCCATGCGGTTTCACTCCCCGAAGAAGCCGGCGCGGCCGGCGGTTGGCGTCGATGTGGAGCGATCATGCGTTAGCACCGTGCCTTGCGGCAGATGCCAAAACGGCTGCGGTGCAAACCGTTGGTTAGCACCCTCGGGTTATCCCGAAGCCCGCGGATTGCCGCTATGCTGTGCGCCCAGTGCGTCGTCTGAGTGGAGCCAAATCCATGCGTCTGAGCCAAGTCCAGGACTTCATCGCCGTGGCCGAGCACGGCAGCATCCGCGCCGGCGCGCGCGCCCGCGACGTGTCGGCGCCGGCACTGACCAAGAGCATCCGCCAGCTGGAAGAGGAGCTGCATGTGCCGCTGCTGACCCGCACCACCCGCGGCGTGGTGCTGTCGCGCTTCGGCGAAGCCTTCCTGCGGCGCGCGCGGCTGATCGCCACCGAGGCCCGCAAGGCCAGCGAGGAAATGGCGCAGATGCTGGGCGCGCGCAACGGCGTGGTGCGCGTGGGCGCCACCGGCGGCCCGGCACACCTGCTGCTGCCGGCGGTGCTGACGCGCTTCCGCGCCCAGCACCCGGACGTGCTGGTCTGCATCGACAGCGGCGTCTATCCGATGCACCTCGACGACCTGCGCGCGGGCGTGATGGACATGGCGGTGAGCCCGGTGCCGGACGAGGGCATCGAGCGCGAGTTCACCTGCGAGCCGCTCTACAACAACGATTCGGTGGTGGTGGCGCACCGCGAGCACCCGCTGCGGCATGCGCGCCGCCTGCACGAACTGGTGGGCTCGGACTGGGTGCTGACCGGCCAGCGCATGCAGGGCCCGGGCGCGGCCATCCTCGACGCCTTTCGCGAGCACAACCTGCCGCTGCCGCGCGTGGCGGTGCGCTGCGACACCATCGGCATGATCCAGTCGCTGCTGCAGGACCGCCATCTGCTGTGCATGCTGCCGCGCCAGCTGGTGCCGGGGCAGCTCGCCGCCGCCGGGCTGGTGCCCTTGCCGATCGAAGACCGGCTCCCCAGCCACCGGGTCAGCCTGATCTACCGCGCCGATTCGCCGATGACGCCGGTCGCCGCGCAATTTGCCACGCAGCTGCGGCGCGAAGTGCACTACCTGACCCACCTGCCCGACAGCCCGCTGCGCCGCCCCGCCTGAGCGCGCGTTACCGCAGCGCGCGGCGCGCGGGAACTGCCAGCAGCGGCACGGTGCTAACCAGCGGTTTACACCTGAAGTTCCTGAACCGCCCTGTTGCCGCGCCGGCGCTGCGTTTGCGGGCGGCATGCCGCAGTGCGGCGGGATATTCCCCAATCGCTGCCCCGCGCCCTTTTGCCTGACAGTGATGCCGACATTCAGCGGAACACAGGGAGGCAAGCATGCAGGACATCGAAGAGCGGCCGTCGGCGCTGGTCACGGGCACGGGGATCGACAGCGCCGGCGACGGCGTGTGGCTGCTGCACGGGCAAGGCCAGAGCCTTGTCGCCGATGTGGGCAACGGCCTGCTGGTGGTCGACAGCGGCCCCGGCGGGCGCATCACGCGCGGCATGATCGAGGCACTGCGCACGCAGACCGGTTTGCCGGTGCTGGCGATCTGCTACAGCCACGGCCACATGGGCTACAACGCCGGCCTGCAGCAATGGCTGGACCACGCCGCCGCGCGCGGCGAGCCCGCGCCGCGCGTGCTGGCCCACGTCAACGTGCTGGCGCGCCAGGCACGCTACCGCGAGACCCAGCGCATGCAGGAGCGCATGGCCGAGATCCAGTTCCGCCAGCCGGCCGGCGCGCTGGCGGGCAAGCTGGTCCATGTCGAACCCACCGAAACCTTTGCCGACGGCCTGACCCTGGGCCATGGCGAGCGCCGCGCGGAAATCCTGTGGGCGCCGTCGGAAACCGACGACGCCGTGGCGGTCTGGCTGCCCGGCCGGCGCCTGCTCTACGGCGGCCCGGCGGTGATCGACTCGATCCCCAACATCGGCACCCCGTTCCGCACCATGCGCGACACCGTGCGCTGGGCCGACACGCTGGAACGCCTGGCGGCGCTGCAGCCGCGCTCCGTGGTGCGCGAGTTCGGCGCCACCGTGCAGGGCGAAGCCGAATGCCAGCGCGTGCTGGGCGAAACCGCGCGCGCCCTGCGCTGGCTGCGCGCCGAGGTGGTACGGCTGATGAACGCGGGCTGCAACGAACGCCAGATGCTGGCCGCGCTGCAGCCGCCCGCGGCGCTGTTCGACCAGCCCTGGATGCGGCCCACGTACGGCGACCCCAGCTATATCGCGCGCGACATCTACCGCTCGGAGAACGGCTGGTGGGACCGCAACGCGACCACGCTGCACCCGGCGCCGCCGCAGCAGGCCGCAGCGGAGATCGCCGCCGCCGTGGCCGACCACGGCGCGCTGATCCGCCACGCGCAGGCGCTGGCCGAGCGCGGCGATACGCAACTGGCCCTGCACGTAATCGACGTGCTGGCGCTGGCGCCGGATGAAACCCCCACCGTGCGCGAGGCGCGCCGGCTCAAGGCGGCATGGCTGCGCCAGCGCGCCACGCAGGTGCGCAGCTATGTGTCGCGCAGCCTGTATGGCGCGGCCGCCGACGCGCTCGAGAGCGAAGCGGCGGACAACTTCGGCCTGCACTAGGGAGACACCATGAAAGACACCGTGCCACGCACCCCCCTTGCGGGCGCGCCCACCCGGCTGACGGATGCGCGCCGGCGCGCGCTGCTGCGCAGCCTCGCCGCGCTCGGCCTGGGCGCCACGGCGGGCCGCCTTTACGCCGGCAACGCCTGGCCGGCGCGGCCGATCCGGCTGGTGGTGCCGGCGCCGCCGGGCGGCGGCACCGACCTGTTCGCGCGCACGCTGGCGGCAGCGCTGGGCAAGGCGCTGGGCCAGACCATGGTGGTCGACAACAAGCCGGGCGCGACCGGCATCATCGGCAACGATGCCGTGGCCAAGGCCAGTCCCGACGGCTACACGCTGCTGTTCACCTATGCCGCCGCCGTGGTGATCAACCAGACCCTGCAGCCGAAGCTGCCGTATGACGGCCTGCGCGACCTGGTGCCGGTGGCCCAGATCGGCGCGGGCGGCAATTTCCTGGTGGTGACGCCGGACGTCCCCGCGCGCACGCTCAGGGAATTCGTCGCCCATGTCCTCAAGCGCCCCGATGCCTACGACTACGGCTCATGGGGCATCGGCTCGGGCGGCCACCTGACCATGGAAGCGCTCAGGATGCAGACCGGCATGAAGCTGCGCCACGTGCCATACAAGGGCGTGGCACCGATCCTCGCCGACCTGCAGGGCGGCGTGATCAAGGCGGCCTTCGTCGATACCTCGTCGTCGCTGCCGCTGATCCGCGCCGGCAAGCTGCGCGCGCTGGCGGTCAGCGGCACGCGCCGCGCCCCGGCCACGCCCGACGTGCCGACCATGACCGAGCAAGGCTATCCGTTCGACACCGACAGCTGGTATGGCCTGTTCGTGCCGGCCGGCACCGGCGCCGCGATCGTGCAGCGGCTCAATGCCGAGGTGAACCGCCTGCTGGCGGACGCCGCCATGCGCGAGCGCTTCCTGCAGCTGAACATGGGCATGGCGCCGCCCAGGACCCCGGAACAGTTCGCGCAGACCGTGCGCGCCGACGTGGGCACGTGGGGCAGGCTGATCCAGGCCAACCACATCACCGTCGACTGATGCCGGCGCGCGGCGCCTGCCCTGGCTCCCGCCAACCCGATCTCAGCCTTGGGCTCGGGCACGGAGTGCGTCGCTGCGCTGGCACGCGTTGTCGCGGGCCAGCCCAAAGGCTTTTCTCTTCCGCTGGTTTGCTCCCCTCTCCCGCTTGCGGGAGAGGGGCCGGGGTGAGGGCCGGCGAATCCACGCAGTCAACCGCACCAATCCCCTGTACCCACATCATCCCCGGAATTCGGCGATGAACCTGACTTTATCCCCGAAGAGGACGTGAAAGACGCCGGGTTCCCGCCTACGCGGGAACGACGGTGGTTAACCGAACGGCATTACCCGGCGGCGTTCTGCGTGTCGATGGCGGTATTGCCGCTGGCCACGGCCTCGCCGTGGCTGTTGGACCGCGGCGCGCTCGCCTATGCACCGTGGCTTGGCAGCGCCATGGTGGCGCTGGCGTGCCGCGCTGCCGTGAGGCGACAGCGCCGCGAGCCAGTCGACTTCTTCCTATATCGATGTCGGACCCTCACCGACAGCGCATGCCCGACCCAGCCACTAGTATCGATGCAGAAAAACAGCACGCCCCACGACAGCCTGGTGCCGCAAGCGGCATCCGGGCGCGGCTGCGCGCTGCATGGTCAACAGCAACAACAGGAGGAGCACCATGGACCGCCGCCAGTTTCTCAAGTGGGGGAGTTTCCTGACTGTCACCGTTGCCACCGGCGGGCTCAGCGCCTGCGGCGGCGGCGACGATGACCCGGCGCCGGAACCGGATACCGGCAACCCCGAGAACTTCAACTTCGTGCATGGCGTGGCGTCGGGCGACCCCCGTCCCGACAGCGTGATCGTGTGGACGCGCGTGGAAGGCAGCAACGGCAGGCGCCCGGTGGTGGTGCGGCTGCAGGTGTCGACGCAGCAGGATTTCGACCCGCCCACGCTGTTGGTGAATCAACCGCTGATGGCGCTGCCGGACTGGGACTACACCATCCGCAACAAGGTCACGGGCCTGAGCCCCGGCACCCGCTACTTCTACCGCTTCCTGCTGGGCAACCGCCCCAGCATCACCGGCCGCACGCGCACTGCCGCCGCCGCGGGCACCCCGCTGTCGCAGCTGCGCTTTGCCTTTGTCAGCTGCCAGGACTGGAATGCCAACCACTGGGCCGGCATGGAAGAGCTGGTGCAGCAGGACCTGGACTTTATCGTCCATGTCGGCGACTACATCTACGAAGCCGTGCCCGGCGGCTCGCGCGCCGGCAACGTCGAGGACCGCCACACCGTGCTGCAGCTGCCCAACGGCACCGCGCTGCCGGATGGCAGCATCTACGCCACCACGCTGGACGACTACCGCTACCTGTACCGCAGCTACCGCAGCGACGCACGCCTGCAGGCGCTGCATGCGGCATTCCCGATGATCGCGATCTGGGACGACCACGAGTTCTCGGACAACTGCTGGCAGGACCGCCAGACTTACAACATCACCGACGACCAGACCCCGCGCACCGCGCGCCGCCGCGCCGCCAACCAGGCGTGGTTCGAATTCATGCCGGCCGACGTGACGCTGGACCCGGACAACCCGTCGTTCCAGAACATACAGATCTACCGCGCTTTCACCTTCGGCAATCTCGCCACGCTGCTGATGACCGACGAGCGCCTGTACCGCGCCGACCACATCATTCCCGAGGCCTCGGTCGGGCGCTCGATCGGCAGCCTGTACTTCGTGCCGACGGCAACGCTGGCCGCGGCCGAGGCGCAGAAGATCGCGGCCGCCGGCAACGCGCTGACGCCGGTATCGATGCTGGGCGATACCCAGCGCGCATGGTGGCAGGACCGCATCGGCGCCGATGCCACCACCTGGAAGCTGTGGGGCAACCAGCTGTCGCTGCTGCGCATGCAGGTCGACGTGCCGCTGGCGGTGGCCCGGCTGATCGCACGGGCGCTGGTGGTGGCCAACAACGCGCTGGCCTCGCTCGAGACCGCGATCGCCAATGCGCTGGCCGACGACCTGCGCGCGGCGCGCACCGCCGGCACCTATGCCAACCTGGCCTATACCGCGCTGCGCAACGTACTGGTGCAGGCCGGCATCGACAGCGCCAACTTCGACGCCACGATCAAGCCGCTGATCGAAGCCCGGCTGCCGGCGATCACGCTGCTTGAACGCTTTATCCTCAATGCGGACCAGTGGGACGGCTTCAACGCCGAGCGCAAGAACCTGATGGCGTTCCTGAAGACCAACGGCATCCGCAACGTGGTGGCGCTGAGCGGGGATATCCACGCCTTCTTCGGCGGACAGGTGATGGACGACTACGATGCCGCGGCGCCGGCGCCCGTAATGGTGGATCTGGTCACGGCCGGGCTGTCGAGCAACACGCTGCTCAGCTCCTTCCGCACCGTGGTCGATACCGACCCGGCCTTTGCCGCGCTGCGCGAGCTGATCTACAGCAACGTGGGCGGCACCCTCGTCAATACCTTCGATGCCACGCTGCGCGCCTTCAATCCGTGGCTGCGGCATGCCGACACCAATGCCGAGGGCTACGCGCTGGTCACGCTGACGCCGCAGAAGCTGAGCTGCACCTTCCACACGCTGAAGCCGGTCGCGGGCGGCGCGGCGCCGGCGCTGCCGGCCACTGCCAGCACGCGCTTGCTGGAAGTGGCGGCAGGCACGGCCGATGTGACCGTGACCTAGTGAGCGTGAGTTAGTAGCCGGCCTGCCGGTCCACCAGGTTCAGCAGCGCGCGCCCCGCGCGCGCGCGCCGCAGGTTGTCGAGGCATTGCCGGGCCACCAGCGGGTACGACGGATCGGCCGCGATATGCGGCGTGGCCTCGATGCGCGGATGGTTCCAGACCGGGTCATCCGCCGCCGGCGGTTCCTTGGCGAACACGTCCAGCGCCGCGCCCGCGAGGTGGCCTTCATCGATCAGGGCGACCAGGTCCGGTTCGACCACATGCTCGCCCCGGCCAACGTTGATCAGGTAGGCGCCCCGCGGCAGGCGCGACAAGGTGCGCCGGTCGAGCAGCCCCTCGGTGCGCGGCGTCAGCGGCAGCGTGCAGACCAGGATGTCGCTCTGCGCCAGCATGGCGTCGAGGCCGTCGTCGCCGGTGAAGTCGGTGACGCCTGGCAGGTGCTTGGCGGCGCGACTCCAGCCGCTGACCGGGTAGCCGATGGCGACGAACATGCGCGCCACCTCGCTGCCGATTTCGCCCAGCCCCAGCACGCCCACGCGGCACTGCGCGGCATCGCGCCCCGCATGGCGCTTCCATTCACCGCGGCGCTGCTGCTCGGCGTAGAGGCCCAGCGCGCGGGTATGGCGCAGCGCCATCGCCAGTACGAAGCGGGCGATGCCGGCCTGCTGGCCGGGATCGACGATGCGCGTCACCGGGAGGTGCGCGGGCAGGTCGGGCGCGGCCAGCAGCTTGTCGACGCCGGCGGTGGCGGCGCATACCAGCCGCAGGTTGGGATAGGCCGGCACCACGCCGGGCTTCAGGCCCCACGCGATGATGGCCTCGACCTGTTCCGCGACGGCGGCCTCGCGGCCGTTCCACACGGTGACGTCAGGCGCCGCCTCGCGCAGCAGCGCGGTGATGGGAACCGCCATGAACGACGGCAGGTGGACGAGGATGGCCATGGTCAGTTGCGGTAGTCGGGGTCGATGCGGTCGAGGCGGCGCAGCAGGCCGGGCCAGGCCAGGCTGGAGCCCTTGCCCTTGGTGGCCTGGCGCGCCTGCTGGCCCATGTTGGTGCTGGCGGCGTCCGGCACCCGCGTCAGCGCCGTGCCGCCGCTTTGCGCCAGGATCTGGATGCGGCACGCCGACTCCAGCGTGTACATGGTCAGGAACGCATCCGCCACCGTGCGCCCGCAGGTAAGCAGGCCGTGGTTGCGCAGGATCATCTGCTTGCAGCGGCCAAGGTCGGCCACCAGCCGCGCTTTCTCGTCCTCGCGCAGCGCCACGCCTTCATAGTCGTGATAAGCCAGCCCGGTCAGCGCGAACATCGCCTGCTGCGAGATCGGCAGCAGCCCGTCCTGCTGCGCGGACACGGCGACGCCGTGCGCGGTATGCGTGTGCATCACGCAGCCGACCTCCGGACGCGCCTCGTGCACGGCGCTGTGGATGATGAAGCCGGCCGGGTTGACGTCATACGGCGTATCCAGCACGGGCTCGCCGTGGTGGTCCACCTTCACCAGGCTCGAGGCCGTGATCTCGTCGAACATCATGCCGTACGGGTTGATCAGGAACTGGTCCGGCGCGTCCGGCGCGCGCGCCGAGATATGCGTGAAGATCAGGTCGTCCCAGCCGAAGTGGGCCACCAGCCGGTACGCGGCGGCCAGGTCGACGCGCATCTGCCATTCGGCGTCGGAGACGCGGTCTTTTACGGAGTCTTCTACGGAGCCTTTTACGGCTTCGACAAGCTGGACTTGCGCCATGTGCGGCCTCCCGGGGGCATTTGAGTGAGTCGTTGAACCGCTGCATTGTCCCGGCGCCCCGGGCCAAAGTCTGTTAAGTGTTAGACAATCTCGGCTCCGGCAAGGAGGGCGATGTGGGGCGTCAGGTGAAGGCTAAGGTGAAGCATGCGTTGA
Source organism: Cupriavidus alkaliphilus (assembly GCF_900094595.1). Taxonomy (GTDB): domain Bacteria; phylum Pseudomonadota; class Gammaproteobacteria; order Burkholderiales; family Burkholderiaceae; genus Cupriavidus; species Cupriavidus alkaliphilus. The sequence continues at coordinate 280,368 of NZ_FMAD01000004.1, forward strand.
ATGCGGACGAACCGGTGCGCGCGCTGCCGCGCGGCGTGCTGGCCAGCGGCTGGCTGCGCAACGCGCCGCCACGCGTGCTGGACGCCGTGGCGCAGGCCGCACGCCGCCAGCGCTTCGGCGACGGCGCGATGATCTTCGCGCGCGGCGACCCGCCCACGTATTTCTGCATGGTGGTGTCCGGGCGCGTGCGCATGAGCCGGGTCAGCAGCGGCGGGCGCGAGTCGGTGTACTCGGTGATCGGGCGCGGGCGCTGGTTCGGCGAAATCTCGCTGCTCGACGGCAAGCCGCGCACGCATGACGCCTTCGCCGTCGGCAACACCGAGCTGCTGGTGCTCGGCCAGCGCGATTTCCACCGCATCCTGGCCACGCATCCGGAGGGCATGCAGCTGATCGTGCAGCAGATCTGCGCGCGCCTGCGGGTAGCCTTCGACCATGCGCAAAGCGCGGCGCAGGCCCCGGTCGACGCGCGCATGGCGGCGCGCCTGCTGGAGCTGGCCGACCGCACCGACCATGTCGTGCGCATCAGCGCCGAAGAGCTGGGCGACATGGTCAGCCGCTCGCGCCAGACCGTCGCCAAGACACTGCAGGCGTGGCAGGACGCCGGGCTGATCCGGCGCGCCTACCGCCAGATCGAACTGCTGGACCCGGCCGCGCTGAAGCGCCTTGCCAGGCGATGACGACGCCGCGCACGGCCACCCGCGTGCGCAAATAACCTGCCTTGGCCGCGATGGCAAGACTGGTTAACGACCGTTGCAAAAACAAACAGAATGTCAGGTGCCCCGGCGCTACAGTGGTCATTCCCTGCCTGTAGGCGTTTCTAGGAGGTACACGAATGAAGCAACATCTGGCGAAATCCCTGGTCATGGCCGGCGCGATGATCGCGTCCTATCCGCTGTTCGCGCAGCAGGCCCAGCCGCTGCAGCCAGGCCAGCCGATGCCGATGACCCAGCCGATGCAGCCGATGCCGTCCACCCCGCCGACGCAAGCCGCGCAGCCGGTGCAGGCGATGCCCGCGGCGCCGTCGGCCGCCTCGGCCCAGATGGCTCCGGTGGCCCCGGGCGCCGCTGGCAGTTATGCTCAGGCGCCCGTGCCGCCAGCCCAGCCGGGCATGGCGCCGGTGCCCGCCGATCCGTCGCTGGCAGGCGGCACGGTGTCGGCGGTGGATCCCGCCAGCATGAGCCTGGCGCCCGATGCGCTCGGCACGCGCGTGGGCCAGCGCAGCACCTTCCTCGACGGCGCCTGAGCGCCGGCCGGCGCGGGCCCGCAGCGCGCGGGCCGCGCCATGCACCCCCTCATCCCGACACACGTAACTCGCGGGCGCACCTCTTCACTCTTCCCCGGCGGCCGCGCCCTGCTGCTGCAGCCATTCCAGGAAGGCGCGCAGGTGCAGCGGCTTGTCGGCATCGCGCGGCACCAGCGCATGGTAGGTGTTGCCCGGCGCGCGGATCGCGCCGAACGGCGTGGCGATGCGCCCGCCGGCGCGGTCCGCCTCCAGCGTCGGAAAGGTGCCGATGGCAAAGCCCAGGCTGTCCGCCACCGCCTGCAGCGTGACAAAGAAATGGTCGAAGCGCAGCGTGCGCACCGGCAGCAGCGACGCATGCCCGGCCTGCTGCAGCCATGACTCCCAACTGCCCGGCCGCGTTTCCGTATAGAGGAACACGCCCTCCACTAGGTCTTCCACCCCTTGCAGCGGCAACTGCCGCAGCAACGCCGGGCTGGCGATCACGGTCTGGTATTCGGCAAAGACCGGCATCGACTCGAACTGCTCGCCGCGCTCCAGCGTGCGCCGTATCGCCACGTCGAAGGTGCCGTTGAAGCCCGCCTCGTTGCTGAAGGCGGTCGAGACCCGCACGTCGACCTCCGGCTGCAGGCGCCGGAAATCATCCAGCCGCGGGATCAGCCAGCGCATGGCAAAGGTGGCCGGCGCGTTGACGCGCACCACCTTGCGCGTGGCGATGCGGCCATAGCGCTCGGACGCGGCGCCGATCTGGTCGAACGCCGTGCTGATCTCGCGCGCGAACGCCTGCGCGTGCACGGTCGGCACCATGCGCTGGCCCTGGCGGATAAACAGCGGCTGCCCCAGCCATTGCTCCAGGATCTCGATCTGCCGGCTGACCGCGCCATGGGTCAGGTGCAGTTCGCGCGCGGCGGCCGAATAGCTGCCGGCGCGGGCGGCCACCTCGAAGATGCGCAGGGCGTTGAGCGGGGGCAGCTTGTGCGGCATTGTGAGATTTCCTGACAGAACCTGGAAAATAAACTCGTTTGTGAGAGTTTATCGCCTAACTTAGCATGGGTCTCAGGCAAATCCCTTCTCAAATCCCGCCCCAAGAGACCCCATGAGCACCCCGATCCAGGCCAACGGCCACAGTTACCAGTTTCCCGCCCGTCCCACCGTCATCGTCTGCATCGACGGCTGCGAGCAGGAATACATCAACCTTGCGGCGCAGGCGGGCGCCACGCCGTTCTTCGCCAGCCTGGCCCGGCGCGGCACCGTGCTGAGCGGCGACTGCGTGGTGCCGTCGTTCACCAACCCCAACAACCTGTCGATCGTGACCGGCGTGCCGCCGTCGGTACACGGCATCTGCGGCAACTTCTTCTACGACAGCGAAGCCGGCGCCGAGGTGCTGATGAACGACGCCCGCTACCTGCGCGCGCCCACCGTGCTGGCCGCCGCGGCACAAGCCGGCGCCAGGGTCGCCGTGGTCACCGCCAAGGACAAGCTGCGCGCGCTGCTGGGCCATGGCCTTCAGGGCATCTGCTTCTCGGCGGAGAAAGCCGACCAGGCCACCCTCGCTGAAAACGGCATCGACGACGTGCTGCGCAAGGTCGGCATGCCGCTGCCGTCGGTCTACAGCGCCGGACTGTCCGAGTTCGTGTTCGCCGCCGGCGTGGCGCTGCTGGAAAGCGTGCGGCCGGACCTGATGTACCTGTCGACCACCGACTATGTCCAGCACAAGCACGCGCCGGGCACGCCGCAGGCCAACGCCTTCTACGCGATGATCGATCGCTATCTGCAGCGGCTGGATGCGCTCGGCGCGGTCATTGGCGTCACCGCCGACCACGGCATGAACGCCAAGACCGACGCGCTAGGCACGCCGAACATCGTGTTCCTGCAGCAGGTGCTGGACCAGCGCTTCGGCACCGATACCACCCGCGTGCTGCTGCCGATCACCGACCCCTATGTCGCCCATCACGGCGCGCTGGGTTCGTACGCCACCGTGTACCTGCCGGCCGGCACCGACCCGCGCGCGGTGCATGACGCGATCGCGGCGCTGCCCGGCATCGAGCTGGTACTGGACCGGCGCGCCGCCAGCGCGCGCTTCGAACTCCCGCCCGACCGCATCGGCGACCTGGTCGTAGTCAGCGAGCGCCTGACGGTGCTGGGCACCACGCCGGCGCGCCACGACCTGAGCGGCCTCGATGCGCCGCTGCGCTCGCACGGCGGCCTGTCCGAGCAGAAGGTGCCGCTGCTGTTCAACCGCAAGCTCAGCGTGCCGCCCGGGCAGCGGCTGCGCAACTTCGACATCCTGCGGCTGGCGCTGAACCACGCCGACTGAAGCCCGGCCAGGCCGGCCGCGACCGGGCACAACCGGCCACACATACGCGAGGCGCCATGCAGATCCTGCTATCCCTGATGTCCGGTGTCGCCCTGCTGATCTGGGGCACGCACGTCACGCGCCACGGCATGCTGGAGGTACTGGGGCCGCGCCTGCGCCTGGTGCTGGCCGCCGGCACCGCCAGCCCGCTGCGCGGCTTCCTGGCGGGCCTGGGTGTCACCGCGCTGATCCAGAGCAGCAGCGCGACCGCGCTGATGACCAGCGCCTTCGTCGCCGGCGGGCTGGTCTCGCTGCCTGCGGCGCTGCCGATCGTGCTGGGCGCCGATGTCGGCACCAGCGTGATGGCGCGCCTGCTGGCGGTCGACATCGCGTGGCTGTCGCCGCTGCTGCTGGTCGCCGGCATCGGCCTGCGCCTGTCGGGCAAGGCCAGCGTGCGCGGGCAGGCCGGCGAAGTCGTGGTCGGACTCGGGCTGATCACGCTGGCGCTGCAGCTGATCCGGCTCTATACCGCCCCGCTGCTGCATGCCGACATCGTGCGCGCCATGTTTAACGCCCTTGGCAGCGACGCCCTGCTGGCGGTGGTGGTGGGCGCGCTGGTGACCCTGCTCGCCTATTCCAGCCTGGCGGCAGTGCTGCTCACCGCCACGCTGGCCATGGCCGGCGTGATTGCACCTGCCACCGCGCTGCCGCTGGTGCTCGGCGCCAACCTGGGCAGCGGCCTGATTGCGTGCCTGGCCAATGCCGGCGGCGCACCGGCCGCGCGCCGGGTGTCGCTGGCCAACCTGCTGTTCCGCATCATCGGCGTACTGGCCTGCCTGCCGCTGCTCGATGCCGTGCCATCGTTACTGGCGCGCCTTGGCAGCCAGGCCGGCACCATGGCGATCGATTTCCACCTGGCCTTCAACCTGGCGCTGGCGGCGACGCTGGTCTGGTTCGTCAACCCGGTGGCGGCGCTGTGCATGCGCTGGCTGCCCGATGCGCGGCACGATGCCGAGCCCCCCGGGGCCCGTTACCTGAGCCAGGGCGACCTGCAGCACCCGTCGGTCGCGCTCGGCAATGCGGCGCGCGAGGTGGTGCGCATCGGCGACGTCATCGAAGAAATGCTGCAGGGCATGAAGCTGGCGATCGCCGGCAACGACCGCGCCCTGAATGCCCGCTGCCGCGCCCTCGACGACCGCATCGATGAACTGTACTCGTCGGTCAAGCTGTACCTGACCGACGTCGCGGCCACGCGCCTTGGCGAACAGGACGCCGCGCGCTGGGATGACATCATGCTGGTCAACATCAATCTCGAGTATGTCGGCGACATCGTCGAGCGGGTGCTGCTGGACCTGGACCAGCGCAAGCTCAGCCGCAACCTCCGTTTCTCGGACGCAGGCAGCGCCGAGCTGCTCGACCTGTGCGACCTGCTGGTGGCCCACCTGCGCACCAGGCTGTCGCTGTTCGTTGCCAACGACCGCGTCGCCGCGGCATTGCTGCGCGATTGCGCTGCCGAGTTCCAGGGACGCGCCGAGCGCTTCACCGCGCGCCATATTGCGCGTGTGGCGCAGCGGCTTGCGCCGAGCGTGGAGACCAGTGCGTTGCATCTGGATATCCTGCGGGAGTTGTCGCAGATGAGTGCATTGTTGTGTGCGGCGCCGGCGGTGTCCCTGGGGTCTTGCGGGGGATCCCTGCTGAAGAAGGCGGCCAGTCACGACCGCCCGTTCCTCACGCAACCCGCTTCGCCCGCATCCTCAAATCACTGACCACCGGCCACACCAGCACAAACACGGCCAGCCCCATGATCGTCCCCACCAGCCCATTCGACCAGAACACATCCAACGCCCCGGACGACACCAGCATCGTTTGCCGGAACGCGTCCTCGGCCCGGTCGCCCAGCACCAGCGCCAGCACCATCGGCGCCAACGGGTAATCCAGCTTCTTCAGCACATAGCCCACCACGCCGAAGCCCAGCATCAGCCAGACGTCGAACAACGCGCCGTTCACGGTGTACGCGCCGATCGCGCAGATCACCAGGATCAGCGGCGCGATGATCGAGAACGGAATGCGCAGGATCGCGGCGAACAGCGGCACCGTCGACAGCACCACGATCAGCCCGACGATATTGCCCAGGTACATGCTGGCGATCAGCCCCCATACGAACGGCCCCTGCTCGGCGAACAGCAGCGGCCCCGGCTGCAGGCCCCAGATCATCAGGCCGCCCAGCAGCACCGCCGCGGTGGCGGAACCGGGAATGCCCAGTGCCAGCATCGGCAGCAGCGCGCTGGTGCCGGCCGCATGCGCGGCGGTCTCGGGTGCGACCACCCCTTCGACGTTGCCCTGCCCGAACGAATCGGGATCCCTGGCCATGCGCTTGGCCACGCCATAGCCCATGAACGACGCCGCGGTGGCGCCGCCCGGGGTGATGCCCAGCCAGCAGCCGATCACCGACGAGCGCACCACGGTCAGCCAGTAGCGCGGCAACTCGGCCCAGGTCTTCAGCACCACCTTCAGGTCGATGCGAGCCTGCTTGCCGCGGAAGGCCACGCCCTCCTCCATCGTCATCAGGATCTCGCTGATGCCGAACAGGCCGATCACCGCCACCAGGAAGTCGAAGCCGCGCAGCAGCTCGGTCGAGCCGAAGGTCATGCGCAGCGTGCCCGATACCGTGTCCATGCCGACCGCCGCCAGCACGAAGCCCAGGCACATCGCGATCAGGATCTTGGGCTTGGACTCCTTGCCCATGCCGACGAAGCTGCAGAAGGTCAGCAGGTACACCGCGAAGAACTCGGGCGGGCCAAAGCGCAGCGCGAACTTTGCCACCAGCGGCGCCAGGAAGGTGATCAGCAGCACGCCGGCCAGCGCACCCAGGCACGAACCGGTGAAGGCCGAGGTCAGCGCCTTGCCGGCCTCGCCGCGCTGCGCCATCGGGTAGCCGTCGAAGGTGGTGGCCACCGACCAGGCCTCGCCCGGAATATTGAACAGGATCGAGGTGATCGCCCCGCCGAACAATGCGCCCCAATAGATGCAGGACAGCATGATGATGGCCGACACCGGGTCCATCGAAAACGTCAGCGGCAGCAGGATCGCCACGCCATTGGGGCCGCCCAGGCCGGGCAGCACGCCCACCACGATGCCAAGCAGGATGCCGACGAACATCAGGCCGACGTTCTGCCATGACAGCGCCACGGCGAAGCCGCCCATCAATGCATTGAGTTCATCCATGACCGGCCCCTCCCTAGTAGCCCAGCGCCGCTTCGAGCGGGCCCTTGGGCAACGGTACGCGGAACTGGATCTCGAAGATCCAGAACAGCAAGGCATTGACGCCGACGCCGATCAGCGCGGCCTTCCACCACGCCGCCTTGCCCACCCACACCATGAAGCCGGCGATGAAGGCCGCCGACGCGACGTAGATGCCGAGCAGCCCGATCAACCCGACATACACGGTCAGCGGCACCAGGATCACGCCGACCTGCCGCAGTTGCTGCCATGTCGCAAACACGGCGGCGCGGTCCCCGCGCAGCGCCTGCACGCCCACCAGCACGCTGCAGACCAGGATGATGATCCCGACCCGCATCGGGAAATAGCCCGCTTCGGGCCCGTCCGGCGCCCAGCCGGCGCCGATGGCATGGTTGCTCCAGATCACCACCAGCGCGCCGGCCAGCAGGCATAGCGCCACTGCCAGTTCAACCGCCTTGACCGAGATGCCGGCGCCCGCATGCGCCGTTTCCTGTTGTGAATCCATGTTGTCCCCTGCCTTGCTTCAGGTCATCGGCTGCGCCGCGCGGCGCAGCCCGTTGGTGATCCGTGCCAGCGTCAGCGCGCGGCGACGAAGCCCGCCTCCTTGATGATGTCGCGGTGCGCGGCTTCGTCGCGCGCCAGGAAGTCGGTCAGCGCCTTGCCGGTCAGGAACTCGTTCTTCAGCGCGTTCTTCTCCAGGTATTCCTTCCACTCGGGGGTGGCCACGATCTTCTGCATCAGGTCCACGTAGTACTTCTGCTGTTCCGGGGTCACGCCGCCCGGCATCATGAACACGCGCAGCATCTGGTATTGCACGTCGAGGCCCTGCTCCTTGCAGGTCGGCACGTCATGCCAGCTCTGGGTCTGCGTGACCTTGCCGTTGTAGGCCATGCGCTCCGGCGCGAACACGCACAGCGCGCGATGCTCGCCGGCGCGCCACTGGCCGATCGATTCGGACGGGTTGTTCACGTTGGCGTCGATATGCTGGCCCGACAGCTGCGTGGCGGCCTCGCCGCCGCCCTTGTACGGCACATAGATAAAGCGGGTGCCGGCCTTCTTCTGCACCAGCGCGCTGATGATCTGGTCTTCGCGCTTGGAGCTGGTGCCGCCGACCTTGATCTTGCCCGCGCTGGCCTTGGACGCGTCGATGAACTGCGCGACGGACTTGTACGGTGCCGCGGCATTGGTCCACAGCACGAACTCGTCCTGGGCAATCATCGCCACCGGCGTGAGGTCGCGCCAGCTGAACGGCAGGTGGCTCACCATCGGCACCGTGTAGAGCGCCGACGAAGCCACCAGCAGCTTGTGCGGGTTGCCTTGCGAGGCCTTGGTGTCCATCAGCCCTTCGGCACCGCTGGCGCCCGCCTTGTTCAGCACGATCACCGGCTGGCTCATCAGCTTGTGCCGGGCGATGATGCCCTGGATCGACCGTGCCATCTGGTCCGAGGCGCCACCGGCGCTGAACGGCACCACGATCTCGACCGGCTTGGCCGGCTCCCATGCCCATGCGCTCAGGCAGGCCGTGGCACCCACCACGGCCGCCAGGGTCTTCCTGACTGTGTTGCGTTGCATCGTTGGTCTCCTTTGGCTTTGACTACCCGGTGCCGCTTGTTGCGGCTCTTTTCTCTTCTCTTTATCTGCGCTGCCGCGCGGCGTCAGCGGCTCAGGCCGCGCGCCGCGATGTCCCACAGCTCGGCCACATGCCCGTCGCGGCAGCACACGTATTGCGCGTGCAGGTTCGCGGTGGGGTCGCAATGGCCGGGCACCAGCCAGAGCTTGCTGCCCAGCAGGGCCTGGCCGCCTTCGTCCAGCACCTGCAGCACGCCGTGCTCGTCGTTGGCCGCGATATAGCGCAGCCACTCGCTCCCGGGGCCGGACCACAGGCGCGGCAGGCCGGAATCCACCGCGAGCGACTTCAGGCCCGCATCGCACACCGCCACGCCGGCGCGCGCGGTGCTCATCACCGTGGTCGCCAGGAACAGGCCGTGCCGCGGCTGGAAGCGCCCGGGCCATTCGCTGGCGCCATAGTGGCCGTCCAGGAACACGTAGCTGCCGGGCTGGATCTCGGTATAGACGCCGCTCTCGCAATCGAACTCCGCGGTGCCGCTGCCGCCGCCGGTGATGACCGGGCAGGCGATGCCGCGGGCACGCAGGTGCGCCACGTAGGCGCCCGCCTGCTCGGCGGCGCGCCGGGCCGCGTCGCGGCGCTGCGTCCAGTGCGCCAGGTGCTGGGCGCCGCCGTGATACGCCTGCAGCCCGCCGAAATGCAGCGACGGCGCCTCGCCGATCGCATCGGCCAGCCGGCTCAGCGCTTCGGGGCTGTCGACACCGCATCGCCCCTGCCCGACATCGGCTTCCGCCAGCACGGTGATGCGCACGCCGCCGGCCGTCGCGGCGGCGGCGATCGCGGATACCTGGCGCAGGTCGTCCACGCAAACGCTCAGGTCGACATGCCGGGCCAGCTCCACCGCCATCGCCAGCTTGTCGGCGCCGACGAACTCGTTGCTGATATGGACGCTGGCGATGCCGGCGGCGGCAAACGGATAAGCCTCGCTGAGCTTCTGGCAGCAGATGCCCACCGCGCCGGCGGCGATCTGCCGCTGCGCGATCGCGACCGACTTGTGCGCCTTGGCATGCGGGCGCAGCGCCACACCGCCGGCATCGGCAAGCGACTGCATCCGGGCTACGTTCTGGTCGAAAGCATCGAGGTCGACCAGCAGCGCCGGCGTGCCGACGTCCTCGACGCGATCGCCGATCTTTGCCGGCGCCGGCAGCTGCAGGCGGGCACGGGCGTGGACGGGATTGCGCATCGGCTCAGTCATGGCGGCCGCCCTCCAGCGCCATCGCCAGCACTCTTGCCACATGCATCGCCTCGGCCTGCGCGCCGTCGCGGATCTGGTGGCGGCAACTGGTGCCGTCCGCGACCACGACGGCATCGGCGCCGCGCCGGCGCACCGCCGGCAGCAGCGACAGTTCGGCCATCGCCTGCGATGCTTCGAAGTGCTCGGCCTCATAGCCGAAGCTGCCGGCCATGCCGCAGCACGACGACTCCACCGGTGCCACCTTCAGGCCCGGAATCCATCCCAGCACGGTCTGCACCGGCGTGAAGGCATCGAACGCCTTCTGGTGGCAGTGCCCGTGCACAATGGCCTCGGAGACCTGCAGCGGCCGCAGCGGCAACGCCAGCCGGCCCGCCTGGCGCTCGCGCACCAGGAACTCCTCGAACAGGAACGACAGGCTGGCCAGCTGGCGCGCCTCGTCGCCATAGCCGTAGCCCAGGAACTCGTCGCGCAGCGACAGCAGGCACGATGGCTCCAGGCCGACCACCGGCACGCCGCGCTCGACGAAGGGACGCAGTGTGTCGAGCAGGCGCCGCGCCTCGGCCTTCGCCTCGTCAACCAGGCCCGCGGCGAGGAAGGTCCGGCCGCAGCACAGCGGACGTTCGCCTGCGCGGGTGTTGAAGTGCACGGTATAGCCTGCGGCTTCCAGCACGGCCTGCGCGGCGCGCGCATTGTCGGGCTCCATGTAGTTGCTGAAGGTATCGACGAAGAGCAGCACTTCGCGGCCATCGGCGTTGCTGCCGGCATCGCTGGCTGTGCCGCGGCGGCCCGCCAGGAACGGCGCGGCGAAGCGCGGCAGCGACCGCTGCGGGGCAAACCCGAGCGCGCGCTTGATCCAGCCGGAAACCCCGGGCAGGCTGTCGGCCAGCGCCAGCAGGCCCGGCACGCGGCTGGCCGCCGGTGCGTAGCGCGGCAGGAATGCGACCATGCGCTCGCGCAGGCTGATGCCGTGCCGGCTGGTCCACGCGTGGCGCGCCTCGATCTTGAACTTCGCCATGTCGACGCCGGTCGGGCAGTCGCGCTTGCAGCCCTTGCACGAGACGCACAGGTCCAGCGCCTCCTTCACTTCCGCGCTGGCCAGCCCGTCGCCGCCGAGCTGTCCGGTCAGCGCCAGCCGCAGCGTGTTGGCGCGGCCGCGCGTGACGTGCTGCTCGTCCTTGGTCACGCGATAGCTGGGGCACATGGTGCCGGCGTCGAACTTGCGGCAGTGGCCGTTGTTGTTGCACATCTCCACGGCCGAGGCGAGGCCATGCGTGGCGGTATCGTTGCCCGTGCCCGGCGCGGTCTCGGCGCCCGTCATCGGATCGCGCCGCACGTTCCAGGCCGACCAGTCCAGCGCCGGCGTCAGCGGCAACGCGGCGTAGCCGGGCGCGAAGCGGAAGTTCTCGCGCGCATCCATGCGGGGCGGGCGCACGATCTTGTCGGGGTTGAAGCGGTTGTCCGGATCGAACAGCGCCTTGATCTCGCTGAACGCGGCGTTGATGCGCGGGCCGTATTGCCAGGCCACCCATTCGCCGCGGCACAGGCCGTCGCCGTGCTCGCCGGAATAGGCGCCCTTGTATTCGCGCACCAGCTCCGCCGCCTCTTGCGCGATCTCGCGCATGCGCAGCGCGCCGTCGCGGCGCATGTCCAGGATCGGCCGCACGTGCAGCGTGCCGACGCTGGCATGGGCGTACCACGTGCCCTCGGTCTCGTGCTTGTGGAAGACCTCGGTGAGCCGGCGCGTGTACTCGGCCAGGTGTTCGAGCGGAACCGCGCAATCCTCGATGAACGAGACCGGCTTGCCGTCGCCCTTCATGCTCATCATGATGTTCAGGCCGGCCTTGCGCACGTCCCACAGCGCCTTCTGCGCCTTCTCCTCCGGCATCTTCACCACCGAGCCCGGCAGGCCCAGGTCGGCCATCAGTTCGGCAAGCCGGTCCAGTTGCGCCAGCAGCGCCTGGCGGTCGTCGCCGGCGAATTCCACCAGCAGGATGGCCTGTGGATCGCCGGCCAGCGCGCGCTCGACCACCGGGCGGAAGGCGGGGTTTTCCATCGACAGGTCGATCATGGTGCGATCGACCAGTTCCACCGCCACCGGTTGCAGCGTGACGATATGCTGCGTCAGGTCCATCGCCTGGTAGAAGGTGGGGAAGTTGACCACGCCCAGCACCTTGTGCGCCGGCAGCGGCGCCAGCTTCAGCGTGAGCTGGCGGCTGCAGGCCAGCGTGCCCTCCGAACCAACCAGGATATGCGCCAGGTTGGCGTGGCCGTCGTCGGTATAGGCGCGCGGATTCTGGCAGTCGAACAGGTCGATGTTGTAGCCGGCCACGCGGCGCAGCACCTTGGGCATGCGCTCGGCGATCTCGCCGCGCTCGCGCGTGGCGATGCGCTGCAGCCCATGAAGGATGCCCTCGGCGCGCCCTGCCGCCACCGGTTGCGCCAGCGAACCGAAGTGGCAATCGCTGCCGTCCGCCAGCACCGCATCGATGGCCAGCACGTTATGCACCATGTTGCCGTAGGCGATCGAGCGCGAGCCGCACGAGTTGTTGCCGGCCATGCCGCCGATGGTGCATTGCGCCCCGGTGGAAACGTCCACCGGGAACCACAGCCCGTGCGGCCTGAGCCAGGCGTTCAGGTGGTCCAGCACGATGCCGGGCTCCACCGTCACCGTGCGCGCCTCGGCATCGAAGGCGACCACGTTGTTGAGCCACTTGCTGGTGTCGATCACCAGCGCCTCGCCCACGGTCTGACCGCACTGGCTGGTGCCGGCGCCGCGGGCCAGCACCGGCACGCGCTGGTCGCGCGCGATGTCGAGCGCGCGCACCAGGTCGGCCTGGTCGCGCGGCACCACCACGCCGACCGGCGTGATCTGGTAGATGGAGGCGTCGGTGGCATAGCGGCCGCGGGCGGCGCGGTCGAACAGCACGTCGCCGCGCAGTTCCTTGCGCAGCAGCGCCGACAGCGGCGAGATGGCCCGGTGCTGCGCTGGCACCAGGTGGATCGGCTTGACCAGCAGGGAGGACGAAGTCATGTTCATGGCATGCAAGAAACAAGGGCTGCGCGCCCACGGCGATGCATGCGGCCGCCTGCGGTGGGCGCATGTCGTGGTGATGCTCCGGCAGGAAAGTCAGGCAGGCGGCGGACCGTGCCGCGCCCGCCCTGGCCTGCGCGGCTCAGTCGGCTGCGCTCAGTCGGCTGTGCTCAGGCGGCGGCCTTGAGCACCGGCTTGTCGGCGTGCGCGGCGAGCGACGCCATGGCCGCGGCCACGCCGCTGCCGGCAAGCGGCACGCCTGCCAGCTTCAGTCCCATCTCGCAACCGGCCAGCGTTGCCATCAGGGTCAGGTCATTGCAATCGCCGAGATGGCCGATGCGGAACATGCGCCCGCGCATCTTGCCCAGCGCCTGCCCCAGCGACATGTCGAAGCGCTCATAGATCAGCTTGCGCACCGCATCCGCGTCGACGCCGTCGGGCATCATCACGCCGGTCAGCACCGGGCTGTACACCGCCGGGTCTGCGCACTGGATCTGCAGGCCCCAAGCGCGCACGGCCTGGCGTGTCGCCTCCGCCAGCCGCTGGTGGCGGGCGAAGACCTGCTCCAGCCCCTCGCCCAGGATCATGTCGAGCGCTTCGGACAGGCCATACAGCAGGTTGGTGTTGGGCGTGTACGGCCAGTAGCCGTTCTTGTTGGCTTCGATGATCTCGGCCCAGCCCCAGAACGCGCGCGGCAGCGTAGCGTTCTGGCTGGCGGCGATCGCCCTGGGCGACAGCGCGTTGAAGCTGATCCCCGGCGGCAGCATCAGGCCCTTCTGCGAGCCGGACACGGTCACGTCGACGCCCCACTCGTCATGGCGATAGTCGGCCGAACCCAGACCCGAGATCGTGTCCACCAGCAGCAGCGCCGGGTGCCCGGCGGCATCGATGGCGCGGCGCACCGCGGCGATATCGGAGGTCACGCCGGTCGAGGTTTCGTTGTGCACCACGCAGACGGCGCGAATGGTGTGGCCGCTGTCCTTGCGCAAGCGCGCCTCGATCATGTCCGCCTGCACTCCGCGGCGCCAGCCTTCGATGCCGGGCAGGCCCAGGAATTCCGGGCGCAGGCCGAGCGCCTCGGCCATCTTCTTCCACAGGGTGGCGAAATGCCCGGTCTCGAACATCAGCACATGGTCGCCCGGGCTGAGCGTGTTGGTCAGCGCCGCTTCCCAGGCGCCGGTGCCCGACGCCGGATAGATGATCACCGGGTGCCTGGTCTTGAAGATTTCCTTGATGCCCGCCAGCACCTTGCGGCCGAGTGCGCCGAACTCCGGGCCACGGTGATCTATGGTCGGATAGCTCATGGCACGCAGGATCCGGTCCGGCACCGGGCTCGGGCCCGGGATCTGCAGGAAGTGGCGGCCAGAAGGATGGAAATCGAGGTGAACCATGGAAATCGTGCCTCCTTGTTGTTTTATGAATTTTGAATGCAATCGACTATAGCAGAGCGATCGAGGCGGCCCAAGATGAAATTTGCGGTAATTTGTCGTGGTTAACCCGCGATTTGAGGTCAGGAAGCGGGATGCAGTAGAATCCACGTCAAGTGAATAGAGGACATTGAATGCAAAACTCATATAACGATGACCGAGCGGCAGGCTTAGCGGAGCACGTTCCGCCGCCCTCGCTGCCGCGCCTGGCACGTCCGCGCCTGCACGACACCGTGGTCGAGCACCTGCGCCAGTTCATCGTCGAAGGCGTATTCGCGCCGGGCACCAAGCTCAATGAACGCGAGCTGTGCGAAACCCTGGGCATCTCGCGGACGCCGCTGCGCGAGGCGCTCAAGGTGCTGGCGGCCGAAGGCCTGATCGACCTTCTGCCCAACCGCGGCGCCAGCATCTCGCGCATGAGCGAGGCCGAAGTCAGGGAGAGCTTCGAGCTGATGAGCGGGCTGGAGGCGTTTTCCGGAGAGCTGGCCTGCGAGCGCATCACCGCGGCGGAACTCGCGCAGATCAAGGCGCTGCACTACGCGATGCTGGCCTGCCGCGCCCAGAACGACCTGCCGGGCTACTACAGCCGCAACCAGGAGATCCACGACCGCATCAACGAGGCCGCGCGCAACGGGGCGCTACGGCAGACCTACCAGTCGATCAATCGCCGCCTGCAGGCCCTGCGTTTTCGCTCCAACCAGCAAAGCGGCAAGTGGGACGAGGCGGTCGAGGACCATGAAGAGATGATCCAGGCGCTGGAAGCCCGCGACGGCAAGCGCCTGGCGGCGGTACTGAAGCGCCACTTGCTGGAGAAGCGCGACGCGGTGCTGCCGCTGGTGTCGGGCGACGCCGCTGGCACCAGGAATCTTCTGAACGCGACGCACGCGTAGTTTCGAGGCAACCTTTTGCCGTACCCGGGCCGGATTTTTCTTGCCTCCACGCCGATACTGTATATATTTACAGTACCTGTATGGATGAACAGTGGAGTCCCGGCATGGAACACCTGATCCGCGTGCAAAACGACTATGACCGCCAGGTGCTGGCGTGGCTGCGCGGCCGCATCGGCGACGCCGCGCTGCAGAGCGCCGTGCATCGCCTGGGAGGCCCGCGCAAGCCCTACCTGTCCACGCTCTGCCGCAGCCTGGGCATCCGCCCGCCGAGCCGGCGCCAGTTTGCCGCGGAGACAGCGCGCATCCACCGCGCGGTGGGCGACAGCTACCTGGCCCGCATCAGGGAAATCCTGGCAAAAGCCCCGGCGCAGGAAGCCCAGCGCCAGTAGGCATTTGCCGATCACCGGCCAGGCGCGGACCGTCGCGCGCGCGCCGGACGTATCATGAAAGCCCCGTTGCCGTCACACGGCAACGGGGCTTTGTGTTTCGCAACGTATTCCTCCCTCCAAGGCCGACATGAGCGAACTCCGCATTCCCACCCGCGCGCTGCACCAGTGGGTCACCGATCTCTGGCTTGCCGCCGGCAGCGGCACCCAGGAAGCGCAACTGACGGCCGACCACCTGGTCAGCGCCAACCTGAGCGGACATGACTCCCACGGCGTCGGCATGATCCCGCGCTATGTGCTGGCGTGGCAGGCCGACGAGCTGCAGCTGAACCGTCAGGTCAGCGTGCTGCAGGACGGCGGCAGCCTGCTCAGCCTGGACGGCAACCGCGGCATGGGGCAGGCGGTAACGGCGCAGGCCATGGAGATGGCCATCGGCCGCGCCCGCGAGCACGGCGTCTGCGTGATGGGCCTGCGCCAGTCGCACCACCTCGGGCGCGTCGGCCATTGGGCCGAGCAAGCCACAGCCGCCGGCATGATCTCGATCCACTTCGTCAACGTGCTTTCCAAGCCGATCGTGGCGCCCCACGGCGGCTACGACGCGCGCTACGGCACCAATCCGTTCACCATCGGCGTGCCGATGGCCGGCGCGCCGCCGCTGGTGCTGGACTTCGCCACCAGCGCCATCGCGCTGGGCAAGGTGCGCGTGGCCCATAACAAGGGCGTGCCGGTGAGGGCCGGCTGCCTGCTCGATGCGCAGGGCGAGCCCACCACCGATGCCGCCGTGATGTACCCGCCCGCCGACACGCCGCAAGGCGCCTTGCGGCCCTTCGCCGAGCACAAGGGCCACGTGCTGGCGGTGATGTGCGAACTGCTCGGCGCCGCCGTCACGGGCGGCCATACCATCCGCCCGGAAACGCTGCGGCATGAGCACGCGGTCTGGAACAACATGCTGGCGATCGTGTTCGATCCCGCGCGGCTCGGCACCAGTACCTCGTTCGGGCATGAAGTCGCGGCCTTCGTCGACTGGATGAAAAGCGCGCGGTTGCAACCCGGGCAGACCGGCATCCAGCTGCCCGGCGAACCGGAGCGCGCATTCCGCGCCGCCCGCGCGCAGCGGATCCCGATCGATGCCGGCACGCTGGCGCAACTGGACGACGCCGCGGCGCGCGTGGCGGCGGCGCGGGCCGGCACCCATGCGGCGCCCGGTCCGCTGTCTGCGCTGGCGTGCGACTGAATGGGGGCTCGCGCAAGGCTCGCCACCGTCCTTGCCAGGCCAGTATGCGAGCGTGCGCGAGTTTTCGGAGGTTGACTTCACCTGCGGACTTCGTGAAGACCTGGGCGAACCGCCGCTGTTGGCGGACCGCTGCAGAATTGCATGGCACCAAGGGAAAAATCCCTGCATTTTCCGAGAAACCGCCAACCTATACTGGGCCCCCCTTCTCGGCTTGCGCGCCCTCCCTCCCGCGCAGGCCACTCCAGGAGCCCAAGTGAAAGCCATCACCCTCCCGTCCTTCGGCGATGCCGATGTCCTGCAACTGGCCGAGGTCCCCGATCCCGTGTTACGCCCCCACGACCTGCTGGTGCGCAACCACGCCGCCGGCGTGAACCGCGCCGACGTCAACCAGCGGCAGGGCGCCTATGGCCGCACCGACTTTGGCGACTCCGCGCTCATGGGCCTCGAGATCGCCGGCGAGGTCCTGGCCGTTGGCGACGCGGTACAGGGCTTCGCTCCGGGCGACCGCGTCATGGGCATCGTCGGCGGGGGTGCCTATGCGGAACTGGCACGGATCGACTATCGCATGGCCATGCCGGTCCCGGCGGGACTGGCTTACGTGGAAGCCGCAGCCATCCCGGAAGCCTATGTCACCGCGCACGAGGCCCTGCTCCACCTTGGCCAGCTCCGCCCCGCCGAGCGCGTGCTGATTCACGCCGCGGCAAGCGGCGTGGGCTCCGCCGCGGTGCAGCTGGCGGCAGCGTGCGGGGCGCAGGTCTTTGCGACGGCCAGCGGCCACAAGCTGGATCAACTGAACGCACTCGGCGCAAGCGTGCTGATCGATTACCAGCGCGAAGACTTCCAGGCCGTCGTCGAGCAAACCACCGCGGGAGGTGGTGTCGATGTCATCGTCGACTTTATCGGCGCCCCGTATTTCGAGCGCAATATTTTGTCGCTCGCCAATGGCGGCCGCCTGGTCCAGGTCGGCCTCCTCGGCGGCGGCACCGGCGCCAGCGTGCCGCTGGAACGCATTCTGTACGGCCACCTCAGGATCCTCGGCACGGTGATGAAGTCGCGCACGCCAGCGGAGAAGCACGCGATGGTCAATCGCTTCAGCGCGCATTGGCTGGCGGACTTCCAGGCCAGAGGACTGAAGCCGGTGGTCGACAGCGTGGTGCCGCTGGAACGTGCCGCCGAAGCCCACCGGCGCATGGAGTCCAACCAGAACCTGGGCAAGATCGTGCTCGCCGTGAACCACCACGGCGCCGCGTAGCGGCGAGGGCCGGCAGGCATCAGATGCCGCCGGCCCCACCGGGTTACCGCTGTGCGAGGTCCGCGCGTGCCAGCCATACTTCAGCGCTCGCGAGACCCGAAGCGATCGCGATCACCAGCGCCCCCAGGGCGATGCCAAACAGCATCCGATCCCAGCAACACCACGTTCGAAGCAGAGAACCAATGGGCCTCGGTCAGCGGTGCAGGTCTGCAGCACCCCGGCTGCGGCCGCCGCTAGCTGCCGCGAGGCTGGAAAGCGTCGACGATGCTGTCGATCATCGCTCTGACCCGCGCGGTATGCCGCAGGTCCTGGTGCGTGACCAGCCAGACCTCGTAGCGGCCGGCACGCTCGCGCTCAGGCCAGATCCGCACCAGCCCGTCGCGCTCGGCCAGCGGCACCGGCACCTCGCCGATGGCCATGCCGGTCCGGAT
Source organism: Cupriavidus alkaliphilus (assembly GCF_900094595.1). Lineage (GTDB taxonomy): Bacteria > Pseudomonadota > Gammaproteobacteria > Burkholderiales > Burkholderiaceae > Cupriavidus > Cupriavidus alkaliphilus. Next base: position 298,617 of record NZ_FMAD01000004.1, read on the forward strand.
CATGCTACGCAGCATCAGGCTGGAATTGGCCGTCGCCACCAGCCTGCCCGTGTGGATCGGCTCGCCGACGAGCGTCGGCGCGGCACTGCCGTGCAGGAACGGCTGGTACATCACCAGGTCATGGCCCGCGAAGGCATCGGCCTGCGCAGGCGTGCCGCGCCGCGCGAGGTATCCAGGTGACGCAAACAGGCCGACTGGCCAATGCGCGAGCCGGCGCGCCACCAGGTCCGGATTCTCGGGCTTCATGTTGCGTATCGCGATATCCGCCTCGCGGCGCGCCAGGTTCAGCATCTGCGTCGAAGTATTCAGCATGACGCGCACATCCGGATGCTCGGCATGCACGCGCGCGATGGCCGGGATCACGAACTCGAGCGCCAGCGAATCGGTAGTGGTCACCTTGACCTCCCCGGCCAGCCGGCTGTCCGCGCCCTGTGCCTGCCTGACCAGGTCATGGGCGAACTTCTCCATCTTTTCGGCCGAGCGCAGTGCATTCTCGCCGGCGGGCGTCAGCACATAGCCTTCGGAAGTCCGCAGGAACAGCGTGGCCCCAAGGGCATGCTCAAGTGCCGCCAGCCGGCGCCCTACCGTCGCCTGGTCGACACCGGCCACACGGGCAGCCTGGCGCAGCGTGCGCTCGCGCTGGAGCGCGAGGAAAATTCGAGTATCGTCCCAGTTCACTTCGATGCGGCGCCTGGCGCCGGTTCTGAATCATCCTGATGCGCCAGGGCAGGACCGCCCCGGCGACATCCCCTGGTCCTGCCCCGCGTCGTCATGCCCGCGCTTGCCGCGCGGTCGTCCTGCTTCCGGCGTTGGGCGCCGGCGCGCGCCGCGGGCCTTCCGGCAACGGTGCGGCCGGGTTGCGCCGTGCGCGCTCGCGCGCCGGCACCATTGCCAGTTGCCAGCTCGGCGGCGAGCCAATGCCGTGCGCAAGATGGGCGCAGAACGCCTTGACCTTCGCCGTGGCGCGCGGTGCCGCGCGCAGCAGGTAGATATTGCTTTGCGGCTGCGGCAAGGTGCCTTCGAGCAACAGTTCTTCGAGGCGCCCGGCGCCGATGTCCTCGCCCACGGACCAGTCCGGCATCAGCGCGATGCCCAGTCCCTGCAGCACCGACAGGCGCCGAGCATCGCAATCGTCGCACTCGACCGCGAATGCCACGCGCGCGGCATGGGCCGGTGTCAGCAGCTCGCGCCAGCCGCGCATGCTGGTGCTGTGCGCACGGTCGATCAGCCGATGCCGCACCAGGTCATCGACATGGGTTGGACGCCCATGCATCCTCAGATAGTCCGGCGTTGCGCAAACGACATAGCGCTGCGTGGCGATCGAACGGGCGATCAGGTTGCTGTCGGCCTGCTGGCCCACGCGGATCACCAGGTCAAAGCGCTCTACCACCGGGTCGACCACGCGCTCGGTCAGCTCCAGTTCGACCGACAGGCCGGGGTACTGCGCGTAGAGGCTGCCCAGTTGAGGCACCACATGGCGGCGGGCGAACGCCGGCAGGCAGGCGACACGCAGCCGTCCGGCGACGCCCTGCTCCAGCGCCGCCACCGCATCGCGGGTTTCGCTCAGGTCCTGCAGGATGCGCGCGGCGCGCTCATACAAGAGGTCGCCCGCGTCGGTGCGCGCCAGCGCCCGGGTCGAGCGCGTGAACAGCGCCACGCCCATTTCGCGTTCGAGCGCGTCGATCTGGCGCGCCACCGACGACGCCACCTGTCCGCGCTGGCGCGCCACGGCGGAAAAGCTGCCGGTACGCGCGACGTCGACAAAGGTGGCCAGGTTTTCGGCAAAGCGGACAAATTCCATTTGTGCTTCCTTCGCAAAGGCATTGCGCAGCGGCAACGGCTTCTCGCAGCCATCATGCTGCCCGTAGTATCGGTGTCATTCAGGTCGGCGACAAGTCTTTGCACGCCATGCAAAGCGCTAAGGCCGGCCCCGTTATCCGACGCGAATCTTTCAATGCATCCCTTTTCCTACCAGACCTTGCCCCAGCGTGTCGTGTTCGGCCATGGCACCCTGGCACGGCTTCCCGATGAAGCCGACGCACTCGGCGCCGGTCGCGTGCTGGTACTGTGCACCCCCGGCCAGCGCGGGCTTGCCGAACGTGCCGCCGCGCTGCTGGGGCCACGCAGCGCCGGCATCTTCGATGGCGCGGTCATGCACGTCCCGATCGAACAGGCACGCCGCGCGCGCGACGCCGCCGCGCGCTGCGGCGCCAGCGCGGTGGTCGCCATCGGCGGCGGCTCGACCGTCGGCCTGGGCAAGGCCATCGCGCTCGAATCGGATCTGCCGGTGATTGCCGTGCCGTCGACCTACGCCGGCTCCGAAATGACCCCGATCTACGGCCTGACCGATGCCGGCCTGAAGCGCACCGGCCGCGATGCCCGCGTGCTGCCGCGCACGGTCATCTACGACCCCGAGCTGTCGCAGGCGCTGCCCGCCGCGATCAGCGTGACCAGCGGCATCAATGCGATCGCCCACGCGGCCGAGGGACTCTATGCCGCGGACCGCAACCCGGTCAGCGCTTGGATGTCGCGCGAAGGCATCGCGGCAATGAGCCGGGCCTTGCCGGTCATTGCCGACGCGGCGTCGCCGACCGAGGCCCTGCATGTGGCGCGCGGCGATGCGCTGTATGGGGCCTGGCTGTGCGGCGCCGTGCTCGGCAGCGTCACGGTGGGGCTGCATCACAAGTTGTGCCACACGCTGGGCGGCACGCTGAACCTGCCGCACGCCGAAGTGCACACGGTGGTGCTGCCGCATGCGCTGGCCTACAATGCCGCTGCCGCGCCGCAAGCCATGCAGGCCATCGCGCAGGCGGTGGGCGCTCCGCAGGCTTGCGGCGCGCGCGCCGTCTTCGACCTGTCCCTTCGGCTGGGCGCGCCGAGCTCGCTGCGGCAACTGGGCATGGCGGCGACCGATCTCGACCGGGTCTGCGCGCTGGCGCTGCGCGACCAGTATCCGAACCCGCGGCCGCTCGAACCGGAAGGCATCCGGCAACTGCTCGAGGATGCCTTCGCGGGGCGGCCGCCGCGCACCTGACACGCGGCCGGGGCGCGAGACGCCCGCCGCCTCAGCGGCGGTAGTGTGGCGCGATCTGCGCGTCGACATTCACCCACACCGAGCGTGCCTCGGTGTAGTCGCGCATGGCTTCGAAGCCCATCTCGCGACCGTAGCCCGACTGTCCGACGCCGCCAAACGGGCTGCCGGGGCTGACACGCTTGTAGCAGTTGATCCAGCACATCCCGGCCTGCATCGCCCCGGCCAGCTTGTGCGCCCGTGACAGGTCGCGGGTCCACAGGCCGCTGCCGAGCCCGTACGGCGTGCCGTTGGCAATGGCCAGCGCCTGCTCATCGCTGCCAAAGCGCAGCACGGTGACGAACGGGCCGAACACCTCTTCCTGCGCCACGCGGTCGTCGGGCCGCGCCTGCACGATGGTCGGCTCGACGTAGTAGCCTTGCGCCAGCGACGCGGCTGCGGGCGCCTTGCCCCCCGCCAGCAGCTGACCGCCCTGCTCGCGCGCGACATCCACGTAAGACAGCACCCGGTCGCGATGCTGCGCCGAAGTGAGAGGCCCCATCTCCGTCTCCGGGTCCAGCGGGTTGCCGAGCCGGATCGAAGCCGCCAGCGCGCTGAACCGGTCCAAAAACGCATCGGCAATGCGCTCGTGCAGCACAAGGCGCGATCCGGCGATGCAGGCCTGGCCCTGGTTATGGAAAATGGCCCAGGCCGCGCCGTTGACCGCGGCATCCAGATCGGCATCGTCAAAGACGATGTTGGCACCTTTGCCGCCAAGCTCGAGCTGCACGCGTTTCAGGTTGCCCTGCGAGGCCTCGACAATGCTGCGCCCCGTGGCGGTCGAGCCCGTAAAGGCGATCTTGCCGACGCGCGGATGCTCGGCAAGGCGCTGGCCCGCCGTATGCCCGTATCCGGGCACCACGTTGACCACGCCGTCCGGAAAGCCGACCTCGGCCATCAGTTCCGCAATGCGCAGCGACGACAGCGGCGTCAGCTCGGACGGCTTGATCACCACCGTATTGCCCGCCGCCAGCGCCGGGCCCATCTTCCAGCTGGTGAACATCAGCGGGAAGTTCCACGGCACGATCTGGCCGACCACGCCGATCGGCGCCCGCTGCACGTAGTTGAGGAAACCCGGCTCCACCGGCACCACCGCGCCTTCGAGCTTGTCGGCCATGCCGCCGAAGTAGCGGAAGCAGGCGGCCGTGCGCGGCACATCGAGGGCGCGGGAGTCGCGGATCGGATGGCCGGTGTCCAGCGATTCGAGCCGTGCCAGCTCTTCGGCGTTGGCTTCGATGGCATCCGCCAGCCTGAGCAGCAGGCGCCCGCGCTGCGCGGCCGCCATGCGGGACCACGCCGGGAAAGCGCGCGCGGCGGCTTCCACCGCCAGGTCGACATCGGCCGCTTCCGCTGCCGCGATGTGGGTGATGACACTGCCGTCGTGCGGGTTCAATACTTCGATGGTGACGCCGCTCAGTGCGTCGACGAAGCGCCCGTTGATAAAGAGCTTGTTCTGCATGCTGGAATGGTTGACAGGTTAAAGCCGACGAACTATTCGGCAACGATATTGCGCGACTTGATCAGCCGGCCCCAGCGCGCCGATTCCTGCTGGACCAGTTGGTTTGCCTGAGCGCCGTCGCCAGCCACGATGTCGAAGCCGCCATCGGTCAGTTGTCTCGCCACGGCCGGGTCGCGCAGCGTTGCGGTCACCGCCGTCCCAAGCCTGGCGAGGACCGCGGGCGGCGTCTTCGCCGGTGCGATCATGGCGACCCACGAGTACGCCTCGAAGCCCTTGTAAAGCTCCGCCACGGCCGGCACGCCCGGCAGCCGGGCGTCGCGTTGCGTCGACGTGATCGCCAGCGCGCGCAGCTTGCCGGCCTGCACATACGGCAGGCACAGCGCCAGGCTGGCGATCATCGAATCGACGTGGCCGCCGAGCAGGTCATTGATAGCCGGGCCGCCGCCCTTGTAGGGAGTATGGACGCCGCTGGTGCGGGCCGCCTCGTGGAAAGCCTCGGCCACCAGCTGGTTGGAGCTGCCGGACCCGACCGACGCGTACGACACCTTGCCGGGCGTGCGCGCAGCGGCCACGTATTCCTGCACGGTCTTGTAGGGCGAAGCAGCGGGCACGACCAGCACCATCGGCGCGCGTACCATGTACGAGACGCCGGCCAGGTCCTTATGCGCGTCATACGGCAGCTTCGGATAGAAGTGGCGCTCGGTGGCAAAGCTGTCGAACACCATGCCGATGGTGTACCCGTCCGGCTGGCTGCGCGCGATCTGAGCCGTGCCAATGGTGCCGCTGGCGCCGGGGCGGTTGTCGATGATCACCGACTGGTCCAATCGCTTGCGTAGTCCCTCCTGCATCTGACGCGCGACCTTGTCGACCACGCCGCCAGCGGGAAACGGCACGATCAGCGTGACCGGCCTGGTCGGCCAAGTCTCGGCCGCGGCCGCAGCGGCGGGCAGCGCCAGCGCCTGGGCAACCAGCACCGGGGCCAGCCACCGGATGCCCGGCGCCAGCGGGGCCACCCGGCGGACCATGAAACGTTGCTTGCGTACAGATGCCGTCTCCATTTGCTTCACCTCGGTTTGCATTGGTTTGTTTTTCGGCGGACACATCTCACCTATTGCTTTCTGAGCAAAGATGAGAGGCCGCTTTTTGCCGATCCAATAATATGGGCCGCTGCGGCGGGCGATAAGACCTTCGCACTGCCTAATGCTTTTGCAGCCGAAGCAAAGATATTGGCGACGGGCCCGCCTTTGGCCGCGCGCCCGCCGCGAGCGCGGCGTGGCCGCGCAGAAGCGGGGATGCCGGCAATGCGGTCTATCATCTGGATAGGCGCCGGCACGGCGCACCACCCAACCGGACACTGACATGAGCAAGATCGGCTTTATCGGGCTTGGCGTGATGGGCAAGCCCATGGTGCGGCACCTGGTCGACGGCGGGCATACGGTGTTCGCCCACAGCCGCAGCGGCGTGCCGCAAGACCTGCAGGATGCCGGCGTGAACGCCTGCGCCAGCGCCGAGGAGGTGGCGCGGCAGTCGGAAACCATCATCCTGATGCTGCCCGACACGCCCGACGTGGAAAAGGTGCTGTTCGGCGAGCGCGGCGTCGCCGATGGCCTGGCCGATACCGCGGGCGGCGTCACGGTGATCGACATGAGCTCGATCTCGCCGATCGCCACGCGCGAGTTCGCGCGCTGCATCGAGGCCATCGGCGCGGACTATGTCGACGCGCCGGTGTCGGGCGGCGAAGTCGGCGCCAGGGCCGGCACCTTGTCGATCATGGCCGGCGGCAAGCAGGAGGTGTTCGACCGCGTGCTGCCCATCCTGCAGCTGATGGGCAAGAACATCACGCGCGTGGGTGCCGCCGGCGACGGCCAGGTGGCGAAGGTGGCCAACCAGGTGATCGTGGCGCTGACCATCGAGGCGGTCGGCGAGGCCCTGGTGCTGGCGGCCCGCGCCGGCGCCGACCCGGCCCGCGTGCGCGAAGCGTTGATGGGCGGCTTTGCCAGCTCGCGCATCCTGGAAGTGCATGGCGAACGGATGATCCGCCGCACCTTCGACCCGGGCTTTCGCATCGCGCTGCACCAGAAGGACCTGGAGCTGGCGCTCTCGACCGCGCGCGAGCTTGGCGTGGGCCTGCCCAATACGGCGTCGTGCCAGCAACTGTTCAATGTCTGCAACGGGCTGGGCGGCGCGGCCTGGGACCATTCCGGGCTGGTCCGGGCGATCGAACATTTGTCCTCGTACGCCATCGGCGACACGGGCGACGAGCGGCCCGCCGGCTAAGCGCAAGGCCGGCCCGCATGCCGCCCGCAAACACCGCGCTGCTGACCGCGCTGGCGATGCTGGCCTTCGCCGGCAATTCGCTGCTGTGCCGGCTGGCCCTGAAAGGCACCACCATCGACGCCGGCACCTTCACGCTGGCGCGCGTCGCGGCCGCGGCGGCGGTGTTGTGGCTGATCGTGATGGCGCGGCGGCAGGCCGGACGCCACGGCACGGGCGCCATGACGCTGGGCGGCAACTGGGTATCGGCGCTCGCGCTGTTCTGCTATGCCGCGGCGTTCTCGTTCGCGTATGAGCGCCTGAGCGCCGGCACCGGCGCGCTGCTGCTGTTCGCCGCGGTGCAGGCCACCATGACCGGCTACGGGCTCTACACCGGCGAGCCGCTGCGCGCGCAGCAGTGGGTGGGCCTGGCGCTGGCGCTGACCGGCCTGGTGTGGCTGATGCTGCCGAGCCTGGCGACGCCACCGCTGGCCTCATCGCTGCTGATGATTGCGGCGGGCATCGCCTGGGGCGTTTATTCGCTGCGTGGCAAGCGCGCCGCGGATCCGGTCGAGACCACCGCGGGCAACTTCGTGCGCGCCGTGCCCATGGCGCTGGCGCTCGGTGCCGCGATCCAGGCGCAGCGTTCGATGGATGGCACCGGGCTCGCCTATGCGGTGGTGTCCGGCGCGATCACCTCGGGGCTTGGCTATGTGATCTGGTACGCCGCGGTGCCGCGCCTGCGCGCGGCTACCGCGGCCACCGTCCAGCTGAGCGTGCCGGTCATCGCCGCGGCAGGCGGCACCGCGTGGCTCGGCGAGGCCCTGACCTTGCGCCTGGCGCTGAGCGCGGCGGCGGTGCTGGGCGGCATCGCGCTGGTGATCCTGGGCAAGCGGGCCGAGCGCGCCTAGCCGGCGCAGGGTTCGCGCGCGTCGGCAAAGCCGCCGCCATGGAACACCAGCGGCGAGCCCGGCGCCGCGCCATAGGCCACCACTTCCACGACGAACAGCACATGGTCCCCCACCGTGCGCACCGAGCGGTGCCGGCAGATAAAGTAAGCCAGCGTGCCCTCAATCAGGACCGTGCCGCACGGGCCGGGGCGATGGCCGATGCCGGCGAAGCGATCGCCGGCACGCGACGCAAAGCGCCGGCACACCTCCAGCTGGGCGCTGCCCAGCACGTTGATCGCGTGACAGGGCGCGGCGCGCAACACCGGCAGGCTGCCGGAGCTTCGCGCCAGGCACCACAGCAGCAGCGGCGGCGCCAGCGACACGGAAGCGAACGCATTGATCGTCACGCCGACCGGGCGGCCATCGGCGCCGGCGGCCGTGACCACGGTCACGCCGGTGGCAAACTGCCCCAGCGCGTCGCGCAAGGCGCGGCGCGCCGCGCCATCGTGGCCGATGGCGCAGGCGTCTTCACCCTGGCCGCTGTCGTTGCAGGCCTCGGTGTCGTAGGAAAGCTGGGCCAGGGCGGACATCATTGCGCTGCCGTGCGCACCTCGCCGGTCGGCGCATCGACATCCAGCCCCAGCGCCATGCGTCCGGCGTACTCCTGCTGGGCCGCGGCCTGCAAGGGATGGAAGCGCGCGCCCTGCGCATCGCGGAAGCGCCGCTCCAGTCCGGCATCGCGATAGAAACCCGCGCCGCCGGCCAGGTCCATCGCCGCCTCCACGGTCGCCAGCACCGCGCGCGCCGCCAGCGTGCGGGCGCTCATGATGCGGTTGGTGGTGATCGCGCCGGGTGCCTGGCCGGCCGCGGCAGCAAACATCGCATCGAGCGCCAGCCGCGCGGCATCCGCTTCATTGCACAGGCGTCCCGCGGCGTCGACCGCATGTGCGTTCAGGCGCCGCTGGCGGGCCAGCTGCAGCGCGATATCCCGCGCGGCCTCGGCGATGCCGACGTAGACGGCGTAGATCAGCGGCAACGCGATCATCGCCACCGTATGCATCATCGGATGCCACACGCCTTGCGGCCGGCGCGCGGCAACGGCGGTGTCGGGCACCAGCACGCCTTCCAGCATGACATCGTGCGAGCCGGTGCCGCGCATGCCCAGCGTGTGCCAGTTCGACAGCACGCGTACGCCCGGCGTCTTCATCGGCAGCGCGAAATGCAGCACAGTGGGGCCGGCCTCCGGGTCGTCATACACCGCGCAGGTCATGAACAGGTCCGCCACCGGCGCGCCGCTGGCGAAGATCTTGCGCGCCTCGACGCGATATCCGCCGTCCACGCGCGTGGCCTTGCCGCTGCCCTGCAGCCAGTCGGAGCCGCCGCTGCCGAGCAACACCAGCTGCTCGGCGCCGACGCGCTTGAGCAGGCCCTCCACCGGCGCTTGCTGATTGCGCCAGCGCCATGCCGCCGTGGCCACCGGATGCGTATGCATGGCAAAGGCCAGCGCGGTCGAGCCGCAATACTTGCCCAGTTCGCGCAGCACCGCGCCAAGCTGCTGGTGCGACAGCCCGGCGCCGCCCAGCTCCTGCGGCACCGCCGCGGCAAAGAAGCGGTGCGCGCGCAGGTCGTCATAGTTGGCGCTGACGAACTGTTCGCTCGCGTCGATCTCGGGCGCGCGGCCATCGAAGGTGCGGCCCAGCGTGGCGGCAAGGCCGATCCAGTCGGCCTGCGCGCCGGCGCTGGCATCCGCTGCGGAAAGGGTTTCCATGGTGTTGTCTCCGTCCAGTCAGGTGGCGTGTCCCGCGCCGTTGTACGGCCACGGGCACGGTGCTAGTATCGGAGCCCGGTCCCCTCGCCCGTATGATCGGGCGTCCGGCTTTCTTGCGCGAAACCCCGGATCTGGAGGAATGTGGCCATGGATGCCTTGTCCGACCTCTTGCGCGCCGTGCAGCTGAGCGGTGCCGTGTTCCTGAACGGCGAATTCAAATCACCGTGGTGCCTGATCAGTGAAGCCGATGCTGAGTTGCGCGCCGCGTTCCTGCCGCGCGCCGACCGCGTGGTCTCGTACCACCTGATCACGGAAGGCGTCTGCTGGGCGCGCCTGGTCGACGACACCGGCCCCGGGGTGCGCGTGGAAGCCGGCGAGCTGCTGGTGGTGCCGCAGGGCGAGCCGCATGTGCTCGGCAGCGACCTCCATCTGCAGCCCTTGCCATCGGCGCCTCTGGTGTATGACCTGTTGCGCAACAGCCCGGGCGAAGTCATGCGGGTCTCGTACGGCGGCGGCGGCGAACACACGCGCATGGTCTGCGGCTTCCTCGGTTTCGACGACACCATGGGCAATCCGCTGCTGACGTCGCTGCCGCGGCTGTTCAAGGTGGGGCTGGGCAGCGGGCTGGAATCCGCGTGGCTGGCCTCGGCGCTGGCCTTCGCCACCTCGGAGGCGGCGGAACCGCGCGCCGGCAGCGCCACCGTGCTGGCCAAGCTGTCGGAACTGCTCTTCGTGCAGGCGGTGCGACGCTGCATCGACACCCTGCCGGCCAATGAAAGCGGCTGGCTCGCCGCGCTGCGCGACCGCTACGTGGCGCGTGCGCTGTCGCGCATGCATGCGCGGCCGGCCTATCCGTGGACCGTCGACGAACTGGCCGGAAACGTGGGGCTGTCGCGCTCGGCTTTGGCGCAGCGCTTCACCGACCTGCTGGGGCAGCCGCCGATGCAGTACCTCGCGCACTGGCGCCTGCGCACCGCCGCGGCCGAGCTGCGCACCGGCAACCGCTCCATCAGCGAGGTCGCCGGCGCGGTCGGCTATGACTCCGAGGCCGCCTTCAGCCGCGCCTTCAAGCGCGAGTTCGGGCTGCCGCCGGCCAGCTGGCGGCGCAATTGCACCGAAGCGGCGCACGCATGAACCACCCGTAAATGAAAACGGCCCGCGCCTGGAGGCACGGGCCGTCGACTGCCACCGTGTGGCCGTCAGTGTCTTACATCTTCTGCTTGGTGCTTTCCGCCGCGCCCTGCACCTTCTCGCCGCCGCGCTCGATATCCTTGCCGGCACCGGCCATGGTGTTGCAACCCGTGACCAGCAGCATGCCAGCGAGGGCAAACAGTGCGTATAGCTTTCTCATGATGATCTCCTTGCTTCGTGTGGATGCGGCATGCGCCGCCAGGATGGAAGAGCTCGGAATGGCTTGACCGGGCAGCCTGTTGCCCAACCGGCAATTGGATCGTAGCAATCCGTGGCGGTACGAAAAGTCGGCATTCGTCCTACCGCGATGTCAGCAGAACGCGCGACATGTCATACGGCATGCCGCACTACGGCGGTGCCGCGCCCGGCGTGCCGGCTGGTCCCGAAAATGCTTGTAGGACTGCGACCGATAGCCCGCGGCCGCGGGATCCTTTAAAACCCCAATGTCACTGCCAGCCATCACGGAGAACACCATGACGTCACGCAGCATCCACGTGCTTCCCGCCTCGACCGGCGACTCCGAATACGCCAGCGAGGAGCAATGGGCGCTTACCATCGAGGGCCTGGAAAGCGGCCCCGACGACGCGGCACTGCACTTCCCGACGCAGGAAGCCGCCATTGCCGCCGGCTGGATGCGTGCCCGCGAGGACGGCGTGCCGCTGTGCATCCATGGCCGCGACGGCCTGGTGCGTGAACGCAAGATCTACTGCCGCGATGCCCGCGGCAATGCCCGCCTCGGCCGCTAGCGCCGTCTCGGCCGGCCCGCCCGCCGCGGCGCCGGCTGCCTCGCCATCATTGCCTCGCATGCCCGCTGACACAGCGGGCCGCAACAGTTCATTGCGCGAGATGCATTGAGTCGCATCAAAGTGACGCGCATCTTCTGCTGAAAACCTCGGGTTCACCGCCAATACTGGAGTCAGGCCACAGGCCGACGACCAGGACCACCGAGACCCGTCATGCGTTTTCTTCTCCGATACCGTCCGCTGGACATTTACCCCGACCCGCTCGACGCCAGGGTGGCGGAATTGCACGATCTTGCCGAAGACATCCAGGATCGCCACGCCCGCAAGTGGCGCCGGCATGGCTCCATGCTGGCCCGGCATGACGGCGCGCCGCCCAGCTTTCCCACCGGCGACCCGAAAACACGGCACTGACGCACCATGGTGATTTCGTTGCCTTCTCTTGCAGGAATGTGAACAAGTGTCATATCGGGTTGGCAAGACCATGACCCCTGCTGAAGAATGGTTATCCGCAGGCAAGGAACCCGATCGGCGGGTTCGCTGCCGCACCATTTTTCTGACGCAGCGACATGAATCGAACCACCCGGGAATGCGTGATGGCGTTGATTTCCAGCCTGCGTGCCAATGGGCCCATGCCCCGGCACCGGCTCGCCACCGCCAGCCGCCTGAGCGCCGCCGAACTGACCCGCGCGCTCAAATCCGCCCGCCAGATGGGCGTCGTGGCCTACGAGGGCGAGCCCGAGCTGCCGCCCGAGGCCGAAACTCCGCTGGTGCTGACCGGCCGGCCGTTGCCGCCGCCAAGGCGCGTCACGCCCGCGCCGCGCGACAACACCCCGCACTTCGAGCCGCTGCTGGACGTCTGGGGCATCGCCCGGCCCGCCACGATGCGGCGCGGACACGCTTCCTGACTCGCTCCACGCCCTCCGGCACGCCGGCTCGCGCGTGCCGTTCTTACAAAGGCATGTAAGGCGCACACGCAAAAGCCGGGCCCGGCGCGGCAGCAGCGGGCGCCTGCGCAGGGTACGGAACTTGCGCGACGCTTCAGGCTATGGCTTTCGCTTCCCCTGAGCGTACGCAATGAGGCAATACAATCCGCCCGGCACCACGGCGTCCCCAGCGCCCCCGGCGTCGCCGCCACCGCATGATCCCGCCTCGCCGCCCGGCTTCCAGCTCAAACCCGGGCGCAACTGCTGGCGCGTCGAAGCTTGCCGGCGCTTTGCCATGCTGGTCGACGCCGACGCCTATTTCCGCGCACTGCGCGAGGCGCTGCCGCTGGCCGAGCACACCATCTTCATCCTGGGCTGGGACATCGACAGTCGCATGGAACTGGTCCCGGCCGGCGCGCAGGATGGCCTGCCGCCCGGGCTGCGCGACTTCCTGTGCGCGTTGGCCGACCGCCGCCCCAACCTGCGCATCTACATCCTGAGCTGGGACTACGCCATGGTGATGGCGATGGAGCGCGAATGGCTGCCCTCGGCCAGCGCGCACTGGCAGGCGCACCGGCATCTGTCGTTCCTGCTGGACGGCAATCATCCTCCCGGCGCTTCGCACCACCAGAAAGTGGTGGTGCTCGACAACAAGGTCGCCTTCGTCGGCGGGCTGGACCTGACGTTGCGCCGCTGGGACGACAACCAGCACGCGCCCGGCGCGCCCCTGCGCATGGCCGAAGGCCGGCCCTACGCGCCCTTCCATGACGTGCAGTGCGTGGTCGACGGCAGCGCCGCCGCGGCGCTGGGCAAGCTGTGCGCGCAACGCTGGCTGCGCGCCAGCGGCAGCCAGCCGCGGCCGGTGGCGCCGACCTCGTCGGATCCGTGGCCGCCAAGTCTGGCGCCCGAACTGACCGACGTGCGCGTGGGCATCGCCCGCACCATGCCCACATGCGAGGACGAGCCCGGCGTCAGCGAGATCCGCATGCTGCTGCAAGATGCCATCGCCTCGGCCCGGCACAGCATCTACATGGAGAACCAGTACTTCAGCTCGGGCGAGATCGCCAAGGCGCTGGCCGCGCGCCTGGGGCACGAGGACGGCCCGGATATCGTGCTGGTGTCGCGCCGCAATGAAAGCGGCTGGCTCGAGGCACACAGCATGGGCGTGCTGCGCGCACGCCTGTACCGGCAGTTGCGCGCGGCCGACCGCTTCGATCGCTTTCGCCTTTACTGCCCGACGATTCCCGGCCTGCTGCCCGAATGCGTCAACGTCCACAGCAAGGTGACGGTGATCGACGACGACTTCCTCACCATTGGCTCCTCCAACCTCAGCAATCGTTCGCTGGGACTCGACACCGAGTGCAATATCGTGGTGGTCTCGGGCGGCGAGCCGCGCATCCAGGCGGCGATCGCCGCCATGCGCGCGCGGCTGCTGGGCGAACACCTGGAGGTGGCGCCCGAGGCGTTCCAGGCCGAGGTGGCCGCCACGCGCAGCGTGCTCGGCGCGATCCGCAACCTGCAGCGCAGCGACGGGCGCTCACTGGAAGACTATGTGCCGCCGCTGCCCGACGATGTCGATGCGGCGTCACCGGCCGCCAACCTGCTGGACCCGATCGAGCCGATCGACAGCGACCAGGTGCTGGCCGAGTTCGTCAGCCACGAGGCGCGCCCGCGCGTGCTCGGGCGCGTGGGGGTGATGGTGGTGCTGGCGCTGCTGGTGGCGGGGCTGGCCTTTGCGTGGCGCTATACGCCGCTGCGCGAGTGGGCGGACTTCCGAGCCCTGCTGGGGGCAATCGAGCGGGTGGACGAGATGCCGCTGGCCCCGCTGGCCATGATGGGGGTCTATCTGGCCGGTGCGGTAACACTGCTGCCGGTGACCCTGCTGATCCTGGTCACCGTGGTGGTGTTCGGCCCGCTCTACGGCGCCGTGCTGGCCCTGTGCGGCACGGTGCTCAGCACCGGCGCGGGCTACCTGGCCGGCCGGCTGCTGGGTCGCAACGCCGTGCGCCGCTTCGGCGGCAGGCGGCTGAACCGCGTCAGCCACCAGCTGGGCAAACACGGCATCGTCGCCATGGTGGTGCTGAGGCTGGTGCCGATCGCACCGTTCTCGCTGGTCAACCTGGTGGTGGGGGCCTCGCGCATCAGCCTGCGCGATTGCCTGATCGGCACTGCGCTGGGGATGTTGCCGGGCATCGTGGTCAGTGCCTTGCTGGTGGACCGGGTCGCCGCCGCGGCGCGCGAACCGGGCCTGGTCACCTTTGCGCTGCTGGTACTGGTGCTGCTGGTGCCCGCCTCGCTGTTGCTGTTGCTGCGCCGCCGGCGCCGGCGCAATGCGCAGCGGTCGCGCGGCGGCCGCCACGACGATCCGCCCGGCCCCGGCTCGCGCTTGTCGCGGCTGGCGCGGATGGCCGGGAGCGTTCCTGAAGCTCACGACTGGCGGCGGTAGGTAGCCTTCACGATCTGCGTCCATTCGCCGTTTTCGCCCTGCATGTACGAAGTCAGTTCGCGGTGGTTGTCGTCGCGGAACGTGATCACGTCGCGGTACTGCACCATGCGGCCGTTGCCCGAGCAGTCCGGCCCTTCGGCGCGCAGCGTCAGCTGCTGGCCGCCCGCGTCGAGATCGCCCTCATACACCCACAGGTGGGTCATCATCGAGCCGATGAAGGTGCCGACAAAGTGCTTGCGCGCCGGGTCGTAGCCCAGCGTCATGACCGTCGAGGCCTGGCCGCAGCCGGGCATGTCGCCCTCGGCCACGCACTGCACCCAGACGTCGCCGATCGCGCTGACCCGCTCCGGAGTCTGCCAGGTCTGCACCGGCTGGTCCGGTCCCATGACGGCTTCGCCCTCCGCCATCCAGTTGCCAACCAGACGTTGCAGCCAGCGGTGTTCCTTTTGTGCTTCGATTTGCATTTTCGGTCTCCAGTGAGTGGGTAACGGCCGGGGTGCGGCGATTGCCGCGAGCATTTGTGGATGCTGTACACATAGACTAGCAAACCAAATGGACAGTGTCCACATTAAATTGCAACAGCCGGCTTGGGCGATCAGTCTGGGGTTAATGCGGCAGCCGCAGCTTGGGCACGGCGAAGCGGTTGCCCTGGGCGCGGCGTACGTCGCACTGGACCTTGGCCTCGCGCACGGCGCCGTCCTGGGCCAGGTATTCGACATCGGCCACCACGCTGTAGTTGTCCTTGTCGATCTGGCGCGCGGTGGCGGCCACCCACTTGAAGCTGCCGGGATTGGGCAGCGCGGCCTTGACCGCGTGCTTGCAGGCGGCCTCGGGCGCGCCCTCCTTGGCCGATGGACGCGATGCGTCCTGCTGGGCCGCGGCCAGCGCGGCCGGCACGCCCGCGGACAACGCTACCGCAAGCGCGGTAGACAGCAAACGTGGGGAAAGCGGCGAGAACATCCTGGACTCCTGCGACTGGCGGCGCCGAACCGCACCACCTGGCGCCGGCGCCGATGCAGATCAGGCCACGGCGCGCATGCGAAAGTTCCCTTGCCGCCACAGCCAGCGGCCCTAACGCCGCACGCAGGCCTTGTAGGTGAACTTGTCGCCGCGGAACATGAATTCCGAAAACGCCAGCGGCCGGTCGTCGATGTCGTGCGGCGTGAAGCGGATGCGCAGCAGCGGCTCGCCCGGCGCGACCTGGAGCCGGCGCGCGCTTTCCGCGGTGGCGGGGATCGCCGCGCTTTCCGTGTGCAGGTACTTGAGGCGATAGCCGAGCCGGGCCTCCACGATCATCAGCGCGTCGTTGTTTTCCAGGTCGTGCTCGAGGATCGCGCGCATCAGCGCTTCAGGCGCCATGGTCATGCCGACCGCCACCGGCGTGCCGCCCACGGACTTGAGCGTGGTCACGCTCAGCAGCTTGCTGCCGGGCGGCATGCGCAGCGCATCGGCGGCGATGGCCGGCGCCGTAATCAGCCGCGTCGACAGCAGCTTGCCGTGCGCTTCGTGGCCACGGGCGCGCATGTAGTCGTAGAAGCCGGTCAGCGGTCCCAGGTCGGCCTGCCCGGCGGGGCGGCTGACAAAGCTGCCCTTGCCGTGGACCGTCTCGATCAGCCCCTCCGCCAGCAGCGATGCCAGCGACTGGCGCACGGTGATGCGGCTGACGCCGAACTCCGCCATCAGCTCGGCCTCCGACGGCAGCTTGATGCCCGGCGTCCATTCGTTGTTGACGATGCGCTGGCGCAGCGCGCCTTCGATCTGCTTGAAGCGGGGCAATGAACTGGTTGTCACGAGATTCGCGGGATTCATGGGGACGGCCCATGCGGGCATCTACTTATCATAACAACGTTGACTCATCATAACATGTTATGACAACATCGGCCGGCATCATCCATGACAAGACCAGCGGCGCCCGCCCGCAAGGGCCCTACGTGACGGCGCACGCATACGGAGACACCGATGCCAGACCTGAGCGCATTGCTGCAACCGCGCACCATCGCCGTGATCGGCGCATCCACCCAGCCCGACAAGGTAGGCGGCATGCCGGTGCGGCTGCTGAGCGAGCTGGGCTACACCGGCCGCATCGTCCCGGTCCACGCAAGCGCCAGCGAAGTGCAGGGGCTGGCGGCGGTGCCGACGCTGGACGCGCTGGATACGCCGGCCGACCTCGCCATCGTGGCGCTGCCGGTCAGTGCCAGTCTTGACGCGATGCGCCAGCTGGCGCGCAACGGCACGCGCGCCGCGGTGTTCTTCACCTCCGGCTTTGCCGAGACCGGCGGCGATGGCACCGCGCTCCAGGCCGAACTGGCGGCGCTGGCGCAGGCCCATGGCATCACGCTGCTGGGTCCCAACTGCCTGGGCGCGATGAACCTGCGCGAGCGCGTGTTCGCCACCTTCTCGCCGATCCCGCTCAGCGGGCTGCCGCCGGTCGGCGATGTCGGACTGGTCAGCCAGAGCGGCGCGTTCGGGGCCTATGCCTTCGCGCTGGCGCGCGAGGCCGCACTGGGCCTGAGCCACTGGGTCACCACCGGCAACGAAGCCGGCCTGCATGTGGCCGACGTGATCGAATGGCTGGCCCGCGACGAGGCCACGCGCGTGATCCTCGCCTACCTGGAAGGCTGCCGCGACGGCGCCCGCCTGCGCCGCGCGCTGGCGGCCGCGCGGGCCGCGGGCAAGCCGGTGGTGGTGACCAAGGTCGGCACCACCGCAGCCGGGGCGCGCTCCGCGCAATCGCATACCGCCAGCCTCGCTGGCGAAGACGCGGTCTACCAGGCGGTGTTCGACGAGTACGGCGTGTTCCGCGCCGATACGCTGGAGGAATTCTTCCGGCTCGGCTACGTGCTGTCGCGCGGGCGCCGGCCGACGCGCTGGCAGCCTTCGGCGAAGGAGCCGGCCAATGCCGTCACCCCGGTCGCGCTGGTCACCGTCTCCGGCGGCGTCGGCATCATGATGGCCGACCAGGCCGAGGCGCTGGACGTGCCACTGCCGCCGATGCCCGAAGCTCCGGCCGCGGCGCTGCGCAGCGCAATTCCGTTCGCCAGCACCGCCAACCCCATCGACGTCACCGGCCAGGTGGTGGCGCAGCCCGAAGTCTTGCTGGGCGCCATTGCCGCCGCGGCACAAAGCCCGGACTACGGCAGCGTGGTGGCCTTCCTGGCCGGCGGCGCAGGCTCGCCGCGGATCTGGCCCGGCCTGCAGGACACCGTCGACGCCCTGTACCGCAGCGGCACCGCGGCGCCATTGCTGTTCAGCGGCCTCGCCGATGACGACAAGCGCCGCTGGCTCGAAGCGCGCGGCGCGCTGGTGTTCCGCGAACCGGCGCACGCGGTGCAGGCCGTGGCCGTGCTGGCCCGTGCCGCGGCGCAAGCTGCGGCGGCACAGGCGCCCGTCTCCGTATCGGCCGCCGCGGACAGCCTGCCCGTTCCCAATGTCCCGCCCGGCACCACCGACTTGTCCGAGTTCGAAGCCATGCAGTGGCTGGCCGCGTGCGGCATCCCCACCGCGCCGCACGGCCTGGCGCGCGATGCCGACGAGGCCGTGCGCATCGCCGAAACCATCGGCTATCCGGTTGCGATCAAGCTGTGCTCGCCCGACATCCTGCACAAGAGCGATGTCGGCGGCGTGGTGCTGAACGTGGCCGACGCCCGGGCGGCACGCGCGGCCTTTGCCCAGGTGCATGCCGCCGCGGCCAGCCACGGCACCTCCGCGCGCTTTGACGGGGCGCTGGTCGCCGGCATGGTGCGCGGCTGGGGCGAACTGATGGTAGGCGTGCGGCGTGACCCGGTGTTCGGCCTGGTGGCGCTGGCCGGCATCGGCGGCACCGCGGTGGAAATCTTCCGCCAGACTGCGTTCGGCCTGGCACCGCTGAGCCATGGCCGTGCGCGCACCATGCTGCGCGCGAGCCGTGCCGAGGCACTGCTGTCGGGCCACCGCGGCCATCCCGCGATCGATGCCGAGGCCGTGGCCGAGGTGCTGGTGCGCGTCTCGCAGGCCGCGGCGGCGCTGGGGCCGGGGCTGGACACACTCGAAATCAACCCGCTGATCGTCACCGCGCGCGGCGTGGTCGCCGCCGATGCCGTGGTGACCCTGCATGCGGCGGACCCCGACAGCCACAAGAACGGACCAAACCAGGAGACCACCCGATGAACCAACCCGCTGCGCCCTTCCTTGCCGGCGCTCCCGTCGACACCCCGCAGGAAGCACTGACCGCCGCGGCGGCTGTGCCGCTGGTGCTGGCCACGTATCCGCTGTTTGAAAGTTTGCGCACCTGCCGGCTGCAGACCTCGGTGGCGCAGGCCACCGGCTACGGGCGCGCGCCGGTCAACACGCTGTCGGCCAGCACCCAGCCGTGGACGCACCGCGACCGCGACATCGTCACCCCGGCCAATGACCTGCTCTACTTCTGCGCCTGGGTCAACCTGGCCGACGGGCCGGTCACGCTGCGCGTGCCCGCGCTGCCGGATGCGCGCCGCTACTACGTGGTGGAACTGCTCGACGCCTGGACCAACAACTTCGAGAACCTGGGCCCGCGCAACGTGCCCGCCGCGGGCGCCGACATCGTGCTGGCCGGCCCGGGCCAGCACGCCGACGGCGCGCACGTGGTGCATTGCCCCACCTCGCTGGTCTGGCTGCTGGGTCGCGTGCTGGTGACCGGCTCCGACGACCTGCCGGCCGCCAGCGCCTTCGAGCAGGGCTTCCGCCTGTCCGGCGGCAATGCACGGCAGCCCGCCTGCGTGCGCGACTGGCAGGACAGCGGCGAGCCGGCGCTCGACTTCTTCGCCAACGTCTTCAACGCGCTGCGTGAGTATCCGGCCGAGCCTTCCACGGCGGGCCTGCTGTCGCTGCTGCGCAAGTGCGGCATCCGTGCGGGCGAGCCGGTCGACGTGGGCGCACTGCGGCCCGCGGTGCAGCAGGGCCTGGTGCGCGCCTGGCGCGAGGGCATGGCGCTGATCGAAGCCAATACCCGCAGCCATGCGCGCAAGAGCTGGACCTACAGCCTGCTGCTGGGCCGCTATGGCGACGACTGGATGCAGCGCGCCGTGACCGCGATGAAGGGCCTGGGCGCGCTGCGCGCCGACGAAGCCGTCTACGCCGCCGCCGACTACGATGCCGACGGCGAGCTGCTGCATGGGCGCCACACCTACACGCTGCACTTCCCGGCCGGACACCTGCCGCCGGCGCAGGCGTTCTGGTCGGTCTCGCTCTACGGCGCCGACCGCTTCTTCACCGACAACGCGATCGGCCGCTATGCGCTGGGCGACCGCAGCCCGGGGCTGCAATACGACGCCGATGGCGGGCTCACGCTGACTATCTCGCACCAGCGCCCCGGGCAGGCACAGGACAACTGGCTGCCGGCGCCGGACGCCCCGTTCTACCTGATCCTGCGCCTGTACCACCCCACCGACGGCTTCATCGCCGGCGACTACGTAATCCCGCCGCTGCGGCGCATCGCCTGAAGGAGCCCGCCCATGGCAACCCATGACATTGCCCTCGACGCGCTTGCCCGCGACGCGGTGCGCTACACGCTGCCGCTGTACGAAATGGCGCGCATGCGCGCCGCCACCTGTCCGCGCCGCGACAGCGCCGGCACCTTTGCCGGGGACGGCCCCGATTCCACGCTGCGCTGGATCAACACCGTCACGCACGTGCGCGCGCTGCTCGGCCCGCAGCACCGGCAGGTCGTCACGCCGAACAACGACACGCTTTACACCAACGCCTGGCTCGACCTGTCGCGCGGCCCGCTGCTGCTGGACGTGCCCGACTGTCACGGCCGCTACTACGTGCTGGGGCTGCTCGACGCCTATACCAACCCGTTCGGCTACATCGGCACCCGCACCACCGGCACCCAAGGCGGCACCTGGCTGCTGCACGGGCCGGCCTGGCGCGGCGAAGTGCCCGCCGGCGCCACGCCGCTGCCCTGCCCCACCGATGCGGTCTGGATCATCGGCCGTATCCTGGCCGACGGCGAAGCCGACCTGGCCGGCGCGCATGCCTTGCAGGACGGCATCCGCCTGCGCCGCCCCGACGGCACCGCTGCCGCCAGCGTGATCGACGCCGGCATGCACGCCGGCGAGCGGCCGGGCGATCCCGACCGCTACGCCGCCATCGTCGGGCGCATGCTGGCCGACAACCCGCCGCCCGCCGCCGAAGCGGACCTGGTGCGCAGCTTCGCCGCCGCCGGCATCGGCAGCGCAACGCCGCTGACGCAGGCGCAACGCACCGCGCTGGCTGCGGCACTGGCGCAGGTCGATGCAGAACTGGCCGCGCCCAGGGCTTCCGCGCTGGGCGGCGGCTGGTCGCTGCCGGTGGAAATCGGCACCTCGTTCGGCTCGCATTACGCGCTGCGCGCCGAGGTGGCGCGCAACTACATCGGCGCGCTGGGCATCGAGGAAGCCATGTACCTGATGGCCGATTGCGATGCCGACGGCCTGCCGCTGGACGGCACCCACCAGTACGAGCTGGTGTTCCCCGCGCACGGCTTGCCGCAGGTGGGCGCGTTCTGGTCGCTGACCCTGTATCGCAAGGCGGACTGCATGCTGGCGGAAAACCCGCTGCAGCGCTATTCGCTGGGCGACCGCTCGCCAGGCCTGCGCGCGGCGCCCGATGGCAGCCTGCGCATCGTGCTGGGCGCGCGCGGCCCGGCGGACCCCGCGGACGCCGGCAACTGGCTGCCTGCGCCGCCCGAACCGTTCTACGTGGCGTTGCGCCTGTACGTCCCCGGCAGCGCGCACCTGGATCGCACCTTCCGCTACCCCGCCATCCGCCGCATCAAGGAAGCGTCA
Organism: Cupriavidus alkaliphilus; assembly: GCF_900094595.1. Classification (GTDB taxonomy): domain Bacteria; phylum Pseudomonadota; class Gammaproteobacteria; order Burkholderiales; family Burkholderiaceae; genus Cupriavidus; species Cupriavidus alkaliphilus. The sequence goes on from NZ_FMAD01000004.1 coordinate 320,142, forward strand.
TGAACCGAACCGCAGTCTTCGCCCGGGCCGTGCTGACGGCCAGCGTGGCCGTGCTGTGCCTGGGCGGCCAGGCGCAGGCGCAAACCTATCCGTCGCGGCCGGTCAAGCTGGTGTCGCCCTACGGCGCGGGCGGCTCCAACGATATCTCGGCGCGTATCCTCGCCGACGCGCTGGGCAGCAAGCTCGGCCAGCAGGTGGTGGTCGAGAACAAGCCCGGCGCCGGCACGCGCCTGGCCACGGAGCACGTGGCGCACGCCGCGCCGGACGGCTATACGCTGCTGTGGGCGGCCGCGCCCTTTGCCATCAACACCGCCGCCGGCATTGCGCAGCGCTACGATGTGCACAAGCACTTCGTCGCGGTGGGACCGCGCGTGCTGGGGCCGATCTTCCTGATCGTCAATGCCAATTCGCCGGCGCGCACGGTGGCGGACTTCGTACGCATGGCCAGGGAAAAGCCGGACGGCGTGACGGTGGCCTCGCCGGGCGCGGGCTCCGGTCCGCACCTGACCGCCGAGCTGTTCGGGCAGGTCGGCAAGTTCAAGCTGCTGAGCGTCCACTACCGCGGCGACGCCACCGCCTACACCGAACTGCTGGCGGGCCGAGCCGATGCCACGCTGACCGCCATTACCTCGGCGCTGCCCTTCATCAAGGCCGGCAAGCTGCGCGTGCTGGCAGTGGCCTCGGAACAGCGCACGCCGGTCTATCCGGATGCGCCCACCTTCGCCGAACAGGGCTATCCGGGCACGGTCGGCTACGGCTGGTTCGGGCTGGTCGCGCCGGCCGGCACGCCGCCCGCCGTCACCGAGCGGCTGAACCGCGAGGCGTCGGCCGTCCTGGCGGATGCGCAAACCCGCAGCAAGCTGCTTGGCCTGGGCCTGGAGCCGCATCCCGAGCGCGGCAGCGCGTTCTCGGCCTTCATCGACCAGGAGATCGGCAAGTGGGGCAAGCTGATCCAGGCCCGCGGCATCAAGCTGGACTAGCGTACGGGCGCACGGCGTCCGCGCAAGGCAAACCGTGACATCGCATCAACTGGAGACCTCGCCATCATGAAGACCGTTGCCCGTTTTTCGCCGTGGCTGCGCGGCACGCTGCTGCAGGCCACTCTGCCCTGGCTCGGCGTCGCGGCGCTCGCCGTCGCACCCGTCGCCGCGCCGGCACAGGGCGCCTACCCGGCCAAGCCCATCCACCTGATCGTCGCCTATCCGCCGGGCGGCCTGACCGACACGCTGGCGCGCGCCGTCGGCGACGGCCTGTCGCGCCAGCTCGGCAAGACCGTGGTGGTCGAGAACAAGGGCGGCGCCGGGGGCATCATCGGCACCGACTATGTCGCCAAGGCGGCGCCGGACGGCTACACCCTGCTGATGACCATTCCGGGCCCGATCACTTCCAACCTGGCGCTGTACAAGAAGCTGCCCTACGATCCCCGCACCGACCTGCGCCCGGTCTCCGACATTGCCACCGCGCGCACCGTGCTGGCGGTCAACAGCAGCGTGCCGGCCAAGACCGTCGCCGAGCTGCTGGCCTATGCCAAGGCCTCGCCCGGCAAGCTGCGCATGGGTTCATGGGGCGCGGGCACGCAGCCGCATACCATCCAGACCTATTTCGCCAGGCAATACCAGGTCGACATGCTGCACGTGCCCTACCGCGGCGAAGGGCCGATGGTGACCGACCTGCTGGCCGGCCAGGTCAACGTGACGGTGGGCTCGGTGACCGCGCTCAAGCAGCATTTCGCCACCGGCAAGCTGCGTCCGCTGGCGGTCACCGGCACGCGGCGCGCACAGGCGCTGCCGGACGTGCCCACCTTCACCGAAGCCGGCTACGCCGACGAGCCGTTCCGGCTGACCGGTCCCATCACGCTGATGGCGCCGGCAAAGACCCCGCCGGACATCATCGACCGCCTCGGCCGCGAGACCGCCAGCCTGATTGCCAGCGCCGACATGCAGCGGCGCATCGTGGACATGGGCGCGGAACCGCTGGGCACCACGCCGGCGCAGGCCGAGGCGGCCTACAAGGCCTACCTGCCGGTAGTGCTGAAGCTGACCGCGGATACGGGCGTGACGCTGGACTGAGGGCGGCGGCAGCCGCGTGATACAGTGCCCGAGACGCGGCACCCGGCCGCGCATGCCCCCCGCACGCATGAAAACGCTGCTGATCGTCTACCACACCATGACCGGCGGCACGCGCCAGATGGCCGCCGCCGCCGCGGATGCAGCACGCCGGCAGCCCGGCGTCACGGTCGTGCTCAAGACCGCCGCCGAGGCCGGCCCCGACGATGTGCTGGCCGCCGACGGCTACCTGTTTGCCAGCCCGGAAAACCTTGCCGCGCTCGCGGGCATGATGAAGGACTTCTTCGACCGCTGCTATTACCCCGCGCTGGACCGCATCAACGGCCGGCCCTACGCCGCCATGATCTGCGCCGGCAGCGATGGCCAGAATGCGCTGCGCCAGCTCGAGCGCATCGCCACCGGCTGGCGCCTGAACCGCGTCGCGCCCGGGCTGATCGTCTGTACGCATGCCCAGACGCCGGAGCGCATCCTCGCCCCCAAGCAGATCGAAGCCGCCGACCTGGCGCGGTGCGCCGAGCTTGGCGAGGGGCTGGCCGCGGGACTGGGCCTGGGGGTGTTCTGAGGCCCTCCCGGCCATCGCACAACCAGGGCGCGGACCGGGAACGGGACTTGCACGTCCCAGGCATTCCTTTGCGGCCCCTTGCCATGGACGACCCCGAAATTTCCGCTTCAGAAGCCCGGCGCGATCCGCTTGCCGGCACCGCGCGCGGCGTGATGCGCGTGGTCGACGCGCTGACGCAGACGGCGCTGGTGGTCGCCACCGCCACCCTCGCCTGGGCGCTGTGGCGCCGTTCCGATGCCTATGCGTGGTTCGGCGGGCTCGGCCCCGGCACCGCGGTGACGCTGGCGGTAGTGGTCACGCTGGTGGCGCTGCTGGGGGTCTGGATGGGCGTGCGCACCTGGCGGCGCGTAGGGTGATGCGTCGCTAATCCTTACAACGCCACAGTAAAAACTCGCCACAAACCCCGAGGAGATTCGGTGCCTGACACTTCGCTTCGCCGTACCGGCCTGCTAGCCGTCGTCACCGGAGCGTCCTCCGGTATCGGCTACGAGCTGGCGCGCTGCTGCGTGCGGCGCGGCTATGACCTGGTGATTGCCGCGGACGAACCGCAGATCGAAATCGCCGGCAGGCAACTGCGCGACGAAGGCGCCGAAGTGACGGCGCTGCTGGCGGACCTGTCCACGCCCGACGGCGTCGAACAGGTATGCGCCGCGCTCGGCAGCCGCCGCGTCGACGTGCTGTGCGCCAATGCCGGCCGCGGGCTGGGCCATGCCTTCCTGGACCAGGACTTCGCAGCCATCCAGCGCGTGGTGGAGACCAACGTGACCGGCACCCTGCACCTGCTGCACCGGGTGGGGCAGATCATGCGCGCCCAGCACGAGGGGCGCATCCTGATCACGGGATCGATCGCCGGCTTCGTTCGCGGCACCTGCCAGGCCGTGTACAACGCGACCAAGGCCTTCCTGGATTCTTTCTCCTACGCGCTGCGGCATGAGCTGCAGCACACCGGCGTGTCCGTCACCTGCCTGATGCCGGGGGCCACCGAAACCGATTTCTTCGAACGCGCGGACCTGCTCGATACCCGCCTCGGCCAGCAGAAAAAGGCCGATCCCGCCGAGGTGGCGCGGATCGGCTTCGATGCCATGATGCGCGGCGAGGGCGAGGTGGTGCCGGGCTGGCAGAACAAGCTGCGCGCCGCCATCGCCATGGTGACGCCCGCCGACGTGCTGGCCGAGCAGCATCGCCGCATGGCCGAGGCGCAGGACGCATCGGGGAGCGCCCCGGCAGCGCCGGCGGACAAGCCGCCGGCGCCGTAACTCCGCATCAGCCCATGCGCGTGGTGCCGCCGGTGCTGTCGCGTCCCTGGCCGGGACCACCGCTGCCGGTTTCCATGCCGCCCCCATAGCTGCTGGCGCTGGAGCCGGTGGCACTGCCTGAACTGCTGACGCCGCTGATGTGTCCCTGGCCGGAGCCGCCGGACTGCGCTCCCGACTGCCCGCCAGACTGCGCCCCTTCGGTGATCCCCGATACGCCGAACGCGCCCGGCGCGCCCAGGCGCACCGCGTTATGGATTTCCTGCACGCCGAAGACATCGTCGACGATGTCCTCGATGCAGTATTTCTGGCGCCGGTCGCGCACGTTGCCGGTCAGGCGCACCACGCCGCCCTGCACTTCGACTTCCACGTCGCGCACATCGACATGGCGCGCGTGCGCGAGCCGTTCGCAGATGTCCTCGCGGATGCGCTCGTCGCTGCGCTGATAGCCCTTGGGGCCGACGCGGTCGCGCCCGCGTGGCATGTCGCGCGACGCATTGCCGCGGCTGTCGCCCCATTCGTCGCGCACTTCGCTGCCGCGGCGCCAGGCTTCATCCTCTTCCCACGGCGGGCGCCGGGCGGAGGTTTCCCAGACCCGCTGCGCCGGGCTGGAGCGGCCGCCGTAGTAGCCGGACTCGCGCACGTCGCTGTCGTGCCGCTGGCGGCCTTCATAGCGGCCTTCGCCGTAGTCGCGCGCGGGGCCGCCGCGCTGGCCATAGCGCCCCTCGCCGTAGCCGCGCGGGTTGTCGCCGCGATTGCGGCGCGATTCATCGGCGTCGCGGTCCTCGCGCCACCAGGAGCCGCCGCCTTCATTTCGGAATGGATGCATCGCTGTCTCCAAGGGTTGAGCTTCCGGCGCGGCCCGGCGGGCCGCGCAGCCAGTCACCGGGGCGCAAGTTCCATACCATTGGCGGGCATGGAGGGCGGCACGCATGCCGCGCGCCCCGCACCAAAGCAAAGGCGGGCGCCACCGATAAAGGGCGCCCGCCGTTGTCACGCAACCGGGTTGCCGCGTCAGGCGGCCAGGGAAGTGAGGCCGTGCGGGGCATCGTCCTCTTCTTCATGCACGATCAACACGACACCGCGCCGCTTGGCCGCGGCCATGCCGATGTTGACGGCGACGTCGCGGTCGTCGCATTGGACCAGGCCCTTGCGCGCGCTTTCGACCGTCAGTTCCCAGCCCTGCGCGGTCTGCCTGATCAGGAAGTTTGCAGCCATGGGTTGCTCCCTGTCGTTGGTGTTCTTGCAGCGTAGCCCATGGGTAGAACCGTTAAATCGGCGTCTGTCCGATAGCGTGTGGGCGCTTCTCCTACAGTCGTCCTGGATGGCGTGCCGGACACCGACAAATTGCGCCAACAACAGACCGGGCAAATTTGATGCCGTCGATCGTGGAATTGCGATTGTTGACAAGAATCACGGATATAAGCCGGCTGCGATCGAAGAATCGTCCTCCATCACGCAAAGCCGGACCCGGGACGCATGCGGACAGCGCCGCACCGTGACCCGCCCCGGGCAGGAGGAGACCATGGACCCACACCCTCACGCCGCCGTTGGCGACCCCGCTGCGGCAGCTTCCCGCCCTTTACCTGCCCCCGCCCGCAAGAGCGTGCTGCACGACCTGGAACAAACCCGGCTCGCGATCGAGATGATCGGCCTGGGCGCGCGCCTGCAGGTGCTGGAGGCGGAGGTGTCGCTGCCGCGCGAGCGGCTGGCCCGCCTATACAAGGAGCTTTGCGGGGCGCCTCCGCCCAAGGGAATGCTGCCGTTCTCGACCGACTGGTTCCTGGGCTGGCGCCCCAACGCCCATGCCTCGATGCTGCTCGGCGCGTACTGCTTCATGATCCGTGCCGGCCACCTGGACGGCATCCGAGCCACGCTGGCCGGCTTTCGCATGTATCGCGAACACCTGAGCGTCACCGGCGAGGCCGCGCAGCTCAGCTTTACCCGCGCCTGGATGCTGGTCCGCTTCTATGAGCGCGGCATGCTGCGGCTGGCGCGCTGCCAGGGTTGCCGCGGCGAGTTCGTGGTGGGCGCCCACGATGCGCGCCAGCGCTATACCTGCGGCCTGTGCCTGCCGCCGGCACGCGCGGGCAAGTGTCGCAAACCCCGGGCCGCCGGCGCATGAACGCCGGTGCCGCAGCGGCTCCATTGTCTGCTGCCGCACAGTCCGGCCATCCGCACCCTTCCATGATGGATGCACCCGACCACCCCGCCCCCGGCGCATCCGGAGCCTCGCCATGTTCAAGATCCCCATGCTCGGCAAGATGCTGGGCACCCCCGCGCCCGAGGCCAGCGGCAAGGCCCGCGCCGAGCCACCACCCGCCCCGCCCGGCACCGGCGCGCCGCGCAAGGGCATGCCGGAACAGCTTGCGCAGAACCTCAAGACCCAGGGCGACGCCATGATCCAGTACGGCGCCCGGCTGCTGGTGATGCGCGAGATGCTGTGCGCCATGGCCGTGGCGCTGCCGCCCGATGCGCGCGCCAGCGCCCAGCGGCAGTTCCGGCAGCGCATCGACCAGTTGCTGTCGCTGACCGACGACCACGTGCTGCCGGCCGAATTCCACACGGCGCTGCTGGCCGAGGTCAATTACTACCTCGGCGAGCTGAAACAACGCTGACGGCACCGCGCCCTGCGCGTTGCCTCGGGCGGTTTTTGCTGCCAGGCCGCGCCGTGCCCTCACCAGCCCCTCGCTATCCTGCGCCATGGGGTTGCGCAACCGGCATCTGTTGCCGGTTTGATACCGGTCGTAACTGCCGTTCCTGGCCCCCTGCCATCGTGCTACAGTGCGCCCTCAGCACAAAGCTGCGCAGCGACGCATAGCGCACTCCAGCGGCCCGCAACAGGCTGCCGCACGGGATGGCGCGCCAGCGTGGCTTCCCCGCTTTGTCGCCCCGACGCGCACACGGTGCGCACCAGGCGCCGGCATGTGCCGGGAGCCGGCCCTTGCTCTTCGCGCCTTCCCCGCGCCCGCCGCCCGCCACCCGCGTGGCGCCGAACCATTGCCGCGCAGCCGCCTGCTCCCGGGGCCGCCCCGGACGTCGCTGCCGCCCCCAGGATCTTCATGACGCACCAGCTCCAGGCTGCGCTCACCATCGCAGCCTTCAAGCTCTTTGCCGCCTTGCCATACGGCGTGACCGCCCGGCTGGGCGACGCCCTCGGCAAGCTGCTGTACCGCATCCCCAGCCGCCGCCGGCGCATCGTCCATACCAACCTGGCGCTGTGCTTCCCGGACATGGATCCGGCCGAGCGCGAGCGGCTGGCGCGCAACCACTTCGGCCATGTGCTGCGCAGCTACCTGGAGCGCGGCGTGCAGTGGTTCGGCAACGCCGAGCGGCTGGGCAAGCTGGTCGAACTGGATTCGCGCATCGACCTGGCCTCGTGCGCCGAGCATCCGACCATCTTCATGGGCTTTCATTTCGTCGGCATCGAGGCCGGCTGCATGTTCTATTCGATGCGCCACCCGGTGGCATCGCTGTACACGCGCATGTCGAGCCCGCTGCTGGAGCAGATCTCGCGCACCCAGCGCGGGCGCTTCGGCGCCGAGATGATCCCGCGCAACGGCAGCGGCAAGCAGGTAGTGCGCACGCTGCGCGCCGGCTGCCCGGTGATGCTGGCGGCGGACATGGACTTCGGCATCAACGATTCGGTGTTCGTGCCGTTCTTCGGCGTGCCGGCGTGCACGCTGACCTCGGCCTCGCGCCTGGCCAGCATGACCGGCGCGCGCGTGGTGCCGTTCACCACTGAAGTGCTGCCCGACTATCGCGGCTACCGGCTGCGCGTGTTCGACCCGCTGGAGGGCTTTCCCTCTGGCAGCGTCGAAGAGGACTCGCGCCGCATGAACGCCTTCCTCGAAACCCAGATCGCCACCATGCCGGAGCAGTATTACTGGATCCACCGGCGCTTCAAGAACCGCCCGGAAGGCATGCCGTCGGTGTACTGACGCGGCTCTAGCCGGCGGCGCGCCGCCAGGCTTGCTGGATCTCGGCCACCAGCCGCGTCAGCTGCGCGGCATAGCGCGCGTGGTCGCGACGGCGCTCGGCGTCGTTGAACGGGTAGCTGATGTTGAGCCCGTACAGCTGCTGGTCCGGGCCTGAAAAAGCCGCGCCCACGGCCAGCAGATGCCCCGGCTGGTAGGCCGCGGTGCAATGGCCGTGCCGCTGAGCCTGCGCGATGCCGCGCAGCACGCGCGCGCGCATGCCGGACCAGGCCTCCCCCTGGCGGGCGGCGATGCCGGCCAGCAGGTCCCTGCGCACCTCCTCGGGCTGCGCCGCCAGCCATGACAGGCCGATCGCCGTCAGCTCCATCGGCACGCGCGATCCCGGCACCACGCGCCGCGTGCGCGACACGCTGTCGCGGCTGTGCCGGATCGATGCCAGGTACACCATCTCCAGCTGGTCCCCCACCGCCAGCCCCACGTTGACCTTGCCGGCCTCGGCTACCCTGCGCATCAGCGGCAGCGCTATCTCCGGCGCGCGGCTGGACTGGTGGAAGGCATCCGCCAGGCTCAGCACCACCGGCGCCAGCCGGTAGGCGCGCTCGTTGACGTCGTAGCGCAGGAAGCCGGCATCGACCAGCGAGCGCGTCAGCCGGCTCACGGTCGGGCGCGGCAGGCCGGTGCGCGCGGCCAGTTCCGCGTTGGTCAGGCTGGTGGTGCCGACGCGGAAGGCGCGCAGCAGCACCAGCCCGCGCTCCAGCGACTGGCTGCCCGCGGTCTCGCGGGTAAAGCGGCCGGTCCGATGGGTCACGCTGCGCGTGGAGTCGGGCGGCGGGATGGCGTCAGGCATCGCACTCAATTTCAGTAAGTGAAATTCGAGTATAGCGGCGCGGCGGCACCGCGCGAATACTGTGGACACGCGGCCCCGAGCCGGCCGCCCCCACAGGAGCAACCCCGCATGTCAACCGATGCCGACATCCATGTCACCCGCGACGGCCACGTGGCCCGCGTGGTGCTGTCCCGCCCGCCGCACAACTTTGTCGACGCCGAGGTGATGCGGCGCCTGGCCGATACCCTGCTGGCGCTCGACGACGACCACCATTGCCGCGCCATCGTGCTGGCCTCGGGCGTCGGCGCGTTCTGCGCCGGTGCCGACTTCAGCGGCGCCGGCCAGGGCGAAGTCGCCAGCGACCCCGCCGCCTTCTACGTGCATGCGATGAAGCTGTACCGCAACCGCAAGCCCATCGTCGCCGCGGTGGCAGGCGCCGCCATCGGCGCGGGGCTCGGCCTGGCGCTGGTGGCCGATTTCCGCGTGACCTGCGCCGAGGCCCGCTTCAGCGCCAACTTCAACCGGCTCGGCTTCCACCCCGGCTTCGGCCTGAGCCTGACGCTGCCGCAACTGGTGGGCCAGCAGCAGGCAGCGCTGCTGTTCTACACCGGCCGGCGCATCAGCGGGACCGAGGCAGCCGGCATCGGCCTGGCCGACGAGCTGGTCGCCAGGGACGAGGTCGAGGCCCGTGCCATGGCGCTGGCGCAGGAGATCGCTGCCTCGGCGCCGCTGGCGGTGGAAACCACGCGCGCCACGCTGCGCGACGGGCTGGCGGACCGCATTGCCGAGGTCAACCGGCGCGAACTCGCGATCCAGCGCGACCAGTTCCGCAGCGAGGATTTCCGCGAGGGCGTCGCCGCCATGGCCGCGCGCCGCGCCCCCGTGTTCCGGCGCCGTTGAAGGAGGCATCGATGAGCGAAGCAGACAAGCGCGCGGCGCCGGCCGGCCCGCTCGATGGCATCCGCGTGCTCGACCTGACCGCGGTCGTGCTCGGCCCGCTGGCAACGCAGGTGCTGGCCGACTTCGGCGCCGACGTGATCAAGGTCGAAGGCCCGGAGGGCGACCTGATGCGCGCCAATGGCGTGTCGCAGCATGCCGGCATGAGCTCGATCTACCTGGCGCTGAACCGCAACAAGCGCTCGGTCGTGCTCGACCTGAAGACCGCCGAGGGCGCGGCGGCGCTGCGCGGCCTGATTGCCGGCGCCGACGTGCTGGTGCACAACATGCGCGTCGCCGCGATCGAGCGGCTGGGCTTCGGCTATGCCGAGGTGGCGCGCATCAACCCGCGCATCGTCTACTGCATGGCCACCGGCTTCGGCCAGGACGGCCCGCACCGCGACAAGCCGGCCTTCGACGACATCATCCAGGCCGGCTGCGGCCTGGTCGCGCTGGGCTCCGCCGGCGGCGAGCGTCCGCAATACGTGCCCAGCCTGCTCGCCGACAAGACCACCGGACTGGCGCTGGCCAACGCCGTGCTGGCCGCGCTGCTGTACCGCGAGCGCCACGGCGTGGGCCAGATGGTGGAGGTGCCGATGCTGGAAACCATGACCGCCTTCGTGATGACCGAGCATCTGGGCGGCCTGACCTTCGACCCGCCACCGGCCGGCGCCGGGTACGCCCGCCTGCTGCAAGGCGGGCGGCGCCCCGCGCCGACCCGCGACGGCTGGATCTGCGCGCTGCCCTACACCGAGCGCCACTGGCAGGCCTTCTTCCGCGCGGTGGGCCGCGACGACCTGGCCGAGCGCTATGACGTGGCCGACCGCGCGCAGCGCAACGCCAACATCCGTGCGCTGTACGGCCATCTGGCGGAACTCACGCCGGCGCGCACTACGGTCGAATGGATGCAGCTGTTCGAGTCGCTCGACATTCCCGCCACGCCCATCTACGGCCTCGATGCGCTGGTCGACCACCCGCACCTGCGCGCGGTCGGCCTGTTCCAGCAAACGCAGCACCCCACCGAAGGCACCGTGCGCGAACTGCGCCCGGCCGCGCGCTTCTCGGCCACGCCGCTGTCGCTGCGCCGCCATGCGCCGGCGCTGGGCGAGCACACCGAGGAGGTCCTGCGCGAACTGCCCCGCGCGCCGGATCCGCGCCAATCCCGATAAACAGCCGAGAACACCCCCATGCATTTTGAACTTGACGAAGAACACCGGATGCTCAAGGACCTGGTCGCGCGTTTCGTACGCGAGCAGCTGGTCCCGCTGGAACCGACGGTGCTGGCGCGCGAAGCCGCCGGCGGCCAGATGGCGCTGCTGCCCGAGGAGCATGCGCGCCTTGACGCCATGTCGCGGGAGCTGGGCCTGTGGGGACTGGATGCCCCGGCGGAAATGGGCGGCTCCGACCTGCCCACGGTGGCGATGGTGGGCGTCAACGAAGAACTCGGCAAGACCATCACGCCCTATGACCTGCCGCCGGATTCGCCCAACCTGCGCATGCTGATGCTGACCGCGAGCGAGGCCCAGCGCGAGCGCTACCTGGCGCCGTATGCGCGCGGAGAGACGGTCTCGGCCATCGCCATCTCCGAGCCCGGCGCCGGCGGCGATCCCGCCATGATGGCCACGCGCGCCGAGCGCGACGGCGACCACTGGGTGCTGAACGGGCGCAAGATCTGGATCAGCCGCGCGGCGCGCGCCGACTGGACCATCGTCATGGCCGTGACCGACAAGGCCCGCGGCGCGCGCGGCGGCATCTCGGCCTTTATCGTCGAGCGCGGCACGCCGGGGCTGCGGGTCGAGCGGCGCATCCCGATGATCGGCGGCGCGTCGACCTATGAAGTGGTGCTGGAAGACTGCCGCATCCCCGCCACGCAGCTGCTCGGCGCCGAGGGACAAGGCTTTGCGCCGATGCAGGCGCGGCTGTCGACGCGGCGCGTGCAGATGGCCGCCTGGTGCATCGGGCGGGCCCAGCGCGCGCTGGACATGATCTGCGAGTACGCCCCGCAGCGCCAGACCTTTGGCGCGCCGCTGGCGCAGCGCCAGGCAATCCAGTGGTGGGTGGCCGACGCCGCCACGCGCATCCACGCCTGCCGCCTGATGACCTACGAAGCCGCCACCCGCATCGACGCCGGGCAAGAAGCCCGCACGCAGGTGTCGATGATCAAGGTGTTTGCCACCGAAATGGCCTGGGACGTGATCGACCAGGCCATGCAGACCTTCGGCGCGATGGGCATGACCAAGGAGCTGCCGCTGCAGCAGATGGCCAACGAGACCCGGCTGATGCGCATCTACGAAGGCCCCAGCGAAGTGCACCGCTGGGTCATTGCGCGCGACCTGCTCGGCCTGCGCCGTTAGGCCCGCATCGATCCCTTGCACCGGCGGAAACACGCCGGGCATTCCACCGTCAGGAGACCACCATGCAACAGGCTTTCCGTCCCCGTCGCCGCTTCCTCGGACTCTTTCCGGCCGCACTGGCGCTGCTGGGCGCCGCCGCGCCGGCGGCGCATGCCGCCGAGGCCGACGCCTTTCCGTCGCGGCCGCTGCGCTTCATCGTGCCCTTCCCTTCGGGCAGCGGTACTGACACCACCGCGCGCATGTTCGCCAAGAAGATCGGCGAGCTGACTGGCCAGGGCGTGGCGGTGGAAAACAAGCCCGGCGGCAACGGCTTTATCGGGGTGCAGACCGCGCTGAACGCGCCAGCCGACGGCTACACCGTCTTTATCGGCAGCAATTCCACGCTGTCGACCAATGCCGCCACCTTCCGCAAGCTGCCGTACAACCCGTTGACGGACTTCGCGCCGATCACGCTGCTGTCGCGCGGGCCGTGCGTGATCATCGTGCCGGCCGGCTCGCCCTACCGCACGCTGTCCGAGCTGCTGGACGACGCGCGCAAGCGTCCCGGCGCGCTGAACTACGGCACCGGCTCGATCTCGTACACACTGTATTCGGAATGGCTCAACGAACTGGCCCGCATCAAGACCACGGCGGTACCGTACAAGGGCGCCGGCGATGCCATCAATGGCGTGATGGCGGCCAATGTCGATTTCGCGGTGGTCGACGCCACCGGCGCGATCGAGCTGGCCCGCGGCGGCAAGGTGCGCGCGCTGGCCTACACCGCGCCGCAGCGCTCGCCGCTGCTGCCGGACGTGCCGTCCATCGTCGAAGCCGGCCTGCCGGACTTCCTGGCCTACAACTGGGTTGCGGCGGCGGTATCGGCCAAGACGCCGCCGGCGGTGGTGAAGCGGTTGCAGGACCTGTTCACGCAGGCCGGCAATGCCGCGGACGTGCGCGAGTACTACTCGCGCCAGTCGACCCGGCTGATCCTGTCGTCGCCGGCCGAGATGCGGCAGTACCAGAAGGACGAGATCCAGCGCTGGAAGCGGCTCGCGGCAGTGGCGAAGATCCCGCTGCAGTAAGCGCGCCCCGCTAGCCGCTATGCTCGCGCAGCAGCACCGTCAGGCGCTGCGCCAGCGGCGACAGGTAGGCGCCTTCGCGCGTGACCACGCCGATGCGCCGGCGCAGGTCCAGCTCTTCCACGCCCAGCGGCAGCACGCGCAGGCCGCGCTGCATGGCGTCGCCGCTGGCATTGGCGATGCTCAGCATCTGCGTGCCCTGCATCAGCGCGAACAGCGAGCTGCTGCCGAAGTCGATCTCGATGCGTGGCTGCGGCTCCGGCAGGCCGCGCTGGCGGAACGCCGCATCGACCTGCTGGCGCAGCGTGATATGCCGTTCCGGCAGCAGCCATTCCTGGTCGGCAAGGTCGGCCAGGCGCAGCTTGCGCCGCCGCAGCAGCGCGTGGCCCTGGTCAGCCACCACCACCAGCCGGTCGTCGAACAGCGGCTGCACGGCGAAGGTGTCCGCCAGAGCGCCGGACGGGGTGGGCGCCACCGCCATGTCCAGTTCCCCGGCCGCCAGCAGGTCCAGCAGGTCGCGCGCAAGCCGGCGGCGCAGCCGCAGCCGCGCCACCGGGCGCTCGCGCACCAGCTGCTGGCAAGCGCCGAGCACCACATCGCCCGGGATCGACGGTGAATAGCCCACGCGCAGGATGCCCTGCTCGCCGGTGCGGATGCCCAGCATCTCCTTGATGCCGTCCTGGTACTCCAGCTGGATGCGCCGCGCGCGCTCGAGGAAGCGGGTGCCGGCGTAGGTGGCGGCCATGCCGTTGGCGGTGCGCTCGAACAGCGGCAGCCCCGCCTGCGTCTCGACCCGTTGCACCGCCTTGGTCAGCGCCGGCTGGCTGATCCCCAGCGCCTCGGCGGCGCGGCCGATGCCGCCGTGCGCCGCCACGGCGAGGATGTATTCGATATCGCGCGTCTCCATTGCCTCACATTCCCGACGGTTATGGCTTTATAGCCATCGCGTCATTGTGGTGATGCCTGCCATCTTACAGACTACAGCGCACGAGCACACCACCGAGCGTGCAGCAACATCACTCAGCCTACACGGAGACAGCATGGGTTTCGCGTATTTCCTGCGCCGCGCCGCGCGTTACTGGGGCGACCAGCCCGCCATCCTCTACCAGGACCAGGTCGTGACCTATCGCCAGCTCGACGAACGCTCGACGCGGCTGGCCAATGCGCTGCTGGCGCTGGGCCTGCGTCCCGGCGACCGCGTCGCGGTGCAGTCGCGCAACCGGCCCGAGCTGGTCGAACTGGAATGCGCGCTGTACAAGGCCGGCCTGGTCAAGGCCGCGCTCAACCCGCGCTTTACCGCGGCCGAGGCCAGCGACGTGGTCGAGAACTGCACCCCGCGCGTGCTGATCGCGGGCCCTGGCTATACCGGCTATGACCGCACCACGACGGGCTTCGGCAGCATCGAGACCTTTATCGCCATCGGCGCGGCGCCCGCCGGCTACGTCGAATACGAGGCGCTGCTGGCCAACGCCGGCACCACGCCGCCCGACATCACCCCGGCCGCCGACGATCTGGCGGTGCTGCACTTTTCATCGGGCTCCACCGGCAAGATCAAGGCGGCCATGCAGAGCTACGGCAACCGCCTGGCGGCGCTGCGCAAGGTGGTGTCGGGCATGGACCGCCCCGCCCGCCCCGGCGACCGGCTGGCGCTGATCGGCCCGGTCACGCACGCCTCCGGCATGCTGATGCAGCCTTACCTGTACGTCGGCGCGACGCTGGTGCTGTTCGAGAAATTCGAGCCGGCGCACTTCCTGGCCGAGGTGGCGCGGCTGCGCATCACGCACGTGTTCATGGTGCCGGCCATGATCAACATGCTGCTGGCCGAGCCCACGCTGGCGCAGGCCGACCTGTCGAGCCTGAAGACGCTGGCCTACGGCGCCGCGCCGATGGCGCCGGCACGCATCCGCGAGGCCTGGGGGCGCATCGGCCCGATCCTGTCGCAGGGCTATGGCGCGAGCGAATCGACCTCGGGCGTCACGCGGCTGTCCACCCATGACCATGCCGAGGCCATCGCCCGCCATCCGGAACGCCTGGCCTCGTGCGGCCGCGCGCTCGGCGAGACCGAAGTGCGCGTGGTCGACGAGCACGGCAAGGAAGTGGCCGTGGGCGAGATCGGCGAACTGGTGATCCGTGGCGAAGACGTGTTCCACGGCTACTGGAACGCGCCCGAGCTGACGCGCGAGACCCTGGTCGACGGCTGGCTGCACACCGGCGACATGGCGCGCGTGGACGAGGCCGGCTACCTGTACCTGGTCGACCGCAAGAAGGACATGATCATCTCCGGCGGCTTCAACGTCTACCCGACCGAGGTCGAGGCCACGCTGTACCAGCATCCCGACGTGCTCGAGGCCTGCGTCATCAGCGTGCCGGACGACACCTGGGGCGAAAGCGTCAAGGCCGTGGTCACGCTGCGCCCCGGGCGCGAGGCCACCGCGCAGCAGCTGATCGCGCACTGCCGCGAGCGCATTGCCGACTACAAGTCGCCGCGCTCGGTGGACTTTGTCGCCGAGCTGCCCAAGAACGCCAGCGGCAAGCTGGCCCGCAAGATCGTGCGCGAACGCTACTGGCAAGGCGTCGGACGCCGCGTCAACTGAACCCGGAACCGCACCGAGGAAACCGCCATGTTCGATCACCTGACCAACCCCGTCCTGCTGGAAACCCGCGCCGGCATCCGCCGCTTTATCGACGAAGAGCTGCGCCCGCTCGAACAGGAACTCGGCCTGGGTTCCGAGGACCCGTGGCCGCGCGAGACCCTGCGCCAGGTCTGGCGGCGCTCCAGCGAGCTGGGCTTCTACGCCGCCTGCCTGCCCACCGCGCTCGGCGGCAAGGGCCTGAACATCCAGGAGCAATGCGCGCTCAAGGCCGACCTGGCCGCGAGCGGCTCGACGCTGGCCGCGCACGTGCTGGGCGACCTGGGCGGCCCGCCGCGCGTGGGCAACATGCTGAAATACGCCACGCCCGGGCAGCTCGAGCGGTATTTCAAGCCGGTGATCCGCGGCGAGAAATCGACCTGCTTCGCGCTGACGGAAACGCATTCCGGCTCCGATGCGCAAAGCATCAAGACCTCGGCCGTGGCCGACGGCGACGAGCTGGTCATCAACGGCGGCAAGCACTACATCAGCGGCGCGCCGTTTGCCGACTTCGCCATCGTCATGTGCGTGACCGACGCCACCGCCACGCCGCCGGCCATCACCGCGGTGCTGGTCGACCTGGATCTGCCGGGCGTGACCGTGACCAACGAGTACGTGCCGATGTCGGGCCAGCATATCGATGGCGATATCCGCTTCGACAACGTGCGCGTGCCGCGCGCCAATATCTTCGGCGGCGAGGGCAACGGCTTCAGGCTGGGCATGTCGCGCATCAACGTGAACCGCCTGCTGCACTGCCCCAGCATGCTGGGGCTGGCCATGCGGGCCTATCAATCGTCGGTGGAATATGCCGGCCAGCGCCGCCAGTTCGGCGGCCCGATCGCGCGCTTCCAGGCGATCCAGCACATGCTGGCCGACATGGCCGCGGCGCTGTGGGCCAGCGAAAGCATGATCGCGCACACCGCCGCGCTCGCGGACGCCGGCGCCGACCTGCGCATGAAGGCCGCGGCGTGCAAGCTCTTTGTCTCGGAGCGCTGCTTCGAGGTGGCGGACAAGGCCGTGCAGATCCACGGCAATGTCGGCGTCACGCGCGGCCATCCGGTCGAGCAGACCTTCCGCAAGCTGCGCATGTTCCGCATCTTTACCGGCACCAGCGAGATCCAGCGCAACACCATCGCGCGGGCTATTCTGGAACCGCAGCAGCAGCAAGGCTGACCGTGCCGGCGGCACGGTCGCCGCCGGCATCGGGCCCCGCCCACAGCACAATACGACAAGACCACGGAGACCAAGCATGAACCGCCGAAACTGGCTTGCCACCGCCGGCGCCGCCGCGCTGGGCAGCCTGCTGCTGCCGGCCCGCGCCGCCAGCGCCTCATCCCCCTACCCCAGCCGCCCGATCCGCCTGATCGTGCCGTTTATCGCCGGCAGCACGCCGGACAACATTGCGCGCACGCTGTCGGCAGAGTTGGGCAAGAAGCTTGGCCAGCCGCTGGTGGTCGAGAACATGCCCGGCGCCGGCGGCATCATCGGCGCGGGCGCGCTGCGCCGTGCCGCGCCCGATGGCTACACGCTGGGCATCCTGGCCAACTCGCACGTCATCAACGTGCACATGTACCGCAAGATGCCGTACGACCCGACCCAGGACTTCACGCCGATCACGGCGTTGTCGGGCGGGCCGTCGGCGCTGGTGGTGCCAACCTCCTCGCCCTACAAGAGCGCGGCCGAGCTGGTCGCGGCGATGAAGAAGGAGCCGGGCAAGTTCAACTACGGCTCCGGCGGCAAGGGCAGCATCGCCCATCTGGCCGTGGAAACCATGCTGCACCAGACCGGGTGCGACGCGGTGCATATTCCCTACAAGGGCGCGCCGGAAATCATCACCTCGATGGTGACCGGGCAGACCCAGTTCGGCATGCCGGTGCTGGGCACCGCAACGCAGTACGTGCGCAACAACCAGGTCAGGGTGCTGGCCGTCACCGCCGCCGCCCGCTCCCCGTACTTCCCCGACGTGCCGACCATGGCCGAAGCGCTGCCGCCCGGCTTTGTCATCGACAACTGGAGCGGCCTGTTTGCGCCGGCCAACTTCCCGCCCGAGCTGGCGCAGAAGCTGCACGCCGCGGTGCGCGCGCTGCAGACCGCCGGCGTGTTCGACGCACAGATCAAGGCCAATGCCGGCGAGCTGCGCCGCAGCGCGTCGCCGGCGCAATTCGGCACCATGGTCGCCAGCGACAACGCGCGCTATGGCGACCTGATGAAGTCGATCGGCATGACCGGCGACCTGGGCTGATACAACTGCCCCGCCCCTTGCGCCGCACGCCATCCCGCGCGTGCGGCGCCTGTGTTTCCTCCCTTCTGCCAGAGGCTCCGCATGAAGCCAGCATGGTCTTGCCTGAAGGACGTCACCATCATCGACGTCAGCCAGTTGCTGCCCGGCCCGCACGCCTGCAGCCTGCTGCGCCAGCTTGGCGCTGAGGTGATCAAGGTCGAGCAGCCCGGCAGCGGCGACACCGCGCGCCAACTGGGCGCGCATGTGTATGCGCAGTTCAACCGCGGCAAGCGCTCGGTGGCGCTGGACCTGAAATCGGACGCCGGCCGCGCGGCCTTCCTGGACCTGGTACGCGATGCCGACGCCGTGGTCGAAGGCTTCCGCCCCGGCGTGATGGCGCGCCTGGGCTTGGGCTATGACGCGCTGGCGGCGGTCAATCCGGCCATCGTGCTGTGTTCCGTCTCCGGCTTCGGCCAGACCGGGCCGTATGCCAGCCACGCCGGGCATGACCTGAACTACCTGGCGCTGGCCGGGTACTGGGCCACGCCGGTGCAGGTGCACGACGTGGTCTCGCGCCCGCGCGTGCGGGTGTCGGACTACGCAGCGTCGGGCTACGCCGCGTTATCGCTGGCCGTCGCGATCATGAGCGCGCGGCAGAACGGACAGGGGCAGCATCTCGATGTGTCGATCCACGATGCGGTGCTGTCGTGGACCGCCCATGGTGCCTGGACGGCGCGCGCGCACGAGGATTCACCCCGGGCCTCATCCACCGTGATGCCGGAGAACGACCTGTTCGAAACCCGCGACCGGCGGCACCTGGCGATGGGCATCCTGGAAAACAAGTTCTGGGACAACCTGTGCGCGGCGCTGGGCGACGCGTTCCCGGCCCTGCGCGATCCGCGCTTCGCCACGCGCGCCGGGCGCGGTGCGCACAAGGTGGAGGTCAATGACCTGCTGGCGGCGGTGTTTCGCACGCGGGACCTGGCGGAATGGGAGGACTTCTTTGCGCCGCTCGATATTCCGTTCTCGCCGGTGCTGGGGGCTGGCGAGTTGTTCGAGGATGCGCATGTGCGGGCGCGGGAGGTGGTGCGGCGGGTCGAGGGTGGAATTGCGGTGAGTTTTCCGGTGAAGTTTTCGTTGGGGTTGCCGGCGGGGGACGATTTTGTGGCGGGGGTTGGGGAACACAATGCGGACTGATGCCCGCGCGGCCTGTCCTTTCCCGCGCTGGAACCTGCAAACCTCGCATTCCGTCCGTTGGGCGGCCGCTCCGGAGCCATGATCAAGCGCTACGACGATGGCACGCTCACCGGCCAGCCATCGCCAACATGCTTTGATCCGCTGCGGCGGATATGGAACCGCTGAAGCTCGAACGAGCGAGGGGCCCGGCCACCGCAATCTTCGATCGCGTTGCCTTATCCGGCGACCAAGCGCCGGGATTCTTCTCCGCGGAGCCGCCGCGTACTACGTAGCGCCTGGAAGCAAAGTGCGGTCAGAAAAGGCCCGGCGGCTCAGCGTTTCTCGTCGAGCAGGTCGTTCAGGATCTCGTCGAAGGTCGCCTGCGCGTCCTCCAGCGCCTGCAGTGCCGCGTCGAAGGTCTGCAGCGCCAGTTTCGACGGCTTGCCGCTGCCCTGCGGCGGATAGTGGGCCTGCAGCGCCGTGAAGGCGACCTGCACCTGCCGCGTGGCCGCAACCACGCGTTCCATCGCCTGCGCCTCTTCGGCGCGGTATTGCTCGTGTTTCTGTTCGCTCATGCCGGTTGGCTCCCTGAAGGCGCGTCGTCTCGGTGGGGTGCGCGCGCCCGAATGAGGCATATCGTACAAGAACTGCGCCGGCCGGCTTGCGCCGCGGCCACGCCGCCGGCAAAAATAAGGTAGGCTGCGCGGCTGGGCGGCAAGGCCGGCGCATACGCGCCACGCCTGGCCGCGGCCACTGACGAATGCCATGCCATTGACCACCCGCCGCGCGCTGGCGGCCGCGCTGATGACCGCCAGCGGCTTTGCCTGCTACTGGACCTACCTGACGCTGAACCAGGACCGGCTGCTGTTCGACGCGCGCCGGCGCCCCCCGCGCGACCTGCCCGACGGCATCATCGGCTATTCGCACCTGATCCCCGGCGGCGTGGTGCGGGGCTACATCTACCACGCGCCCGGCGACACCGTGCGCGACCTGCTGTTCTACCTGCCGGGCCGCGGCGAAGATGTGCTGGAAACGCTGCAATACGCGCGCTGGCTGCCTGCCGGCATGGGCTTCGCCACCTACGATTACCGCGGACTGGGCCACTCCGACGGGCGCCCGTCCGAGGGCGCGGCGGTGGCCGACGCCAGCCAGTTCCTGTTGCATGTGCGGCGCGTGTTCCCCGACGCCCGCGTGCACGTGGTGGGGCGCAGCCTGGGCACCGGCGTGGCGATCCAGCTGGCGGACCTGCAGGATTTCGAGAGCCTGCAGCTGATCACCCCCTACGATTCGCTGCTCGAGCTGGTGCGCAAGCGCTTTCCGCTGGTGCCGCTGCGCCAGCTGATGCGCCACCACTTCGACTCGATCTCGCATTGCAAAAAGGTCGTACAGAGCACCAAGGTGCTGTTGGCCGCCACTGACGAAGTGGTGCCGCATGCCTGCTCGGAACGGCTGATGGCAGCGTGGCCCGGCCCGGTGGCGCTGCAGACCGTGCCGGATACCGATCACTTCACCATCATCGAACGCGAGGAGACCTGGCTCGCGCTGTGCGAATTCGCGCGCCAGCACAGCCAGGCGCGCCTGCGCGTCGCCGCGGTCCAGCCGGAGCCAGCGCCGGCACAGCCAGTGCCGCGGCCGGCACCGCCGAGTGCGCCCGCGCCGCAGCCGGTCGACCATGACGAGCTGGGCAATCCGCTGCCGCTGGCGGCCAGCCGCTGAGCCGGCCGGAGGTCCGGCCGGTGGCAGCGGGTAAAATGCGGCCCATGAAAAAGTTCGCAGTCAAGGCAGGCGGCGCCGCACTGGCGCTGGCTGCCGCCGGTGCCTTGCTGGCCGGTTTTGCCGCGGTGGTCAGCCTGCGGCAGCTTCCCCCCGTCGATGCGCTGCGCGACTACCGGCCCGATGTGCCGCTGCGCATCTACACCAGCGACAACGTCCAGATCGGCGAGTTCGGCAGCGAGCACCGCGAGTTCATTCCCTTCGAGCAGATCCCGCGACACATGGTGCAGGCGCTGCTCGCGGCCGAGGACGACCAGTTCTACGAGCACCAGGGCATCGACATCCCCGGCGTGTTGCGCGCCGCGCTGGCCAACCTCGGCCAGGGCTACGCCCAGGGCGCTTCCACCATCACCATGCAGGTGGCGCGCGCCTTCTACCTGTCGCGCGAGAAGACGCTGGCGCGCAAATGGTACGAGATGCTGCTGGCCTGGCGCATCGACCATGCGCTGCCCAAGGACCGCATCCTCGAGCTGTACATGAACCAGGTCTACCTGGGCGAGCATGCCTATGGCTTCGGCAGCGCCGCGCACGCCTACTTCGGCAAGCCGCTGGCGTCGCTGTCGCTGGCCGAGACCGCGATGCTGGCTGGCCTGCCGAAGGCGCCTTCGGCGGTGAACCCGGTGGTCAATTTCGCGCGCGCCAAGCGGCGCCAGGAGTATGTGCTGGGGCGCATGCTGGCGCTGGGCATGATCAGCCAGGACGATTACCGCGAAGCCCGCGCCGCGCGCCTGGTCGTCAGCGACGACAGCCCCGGCAGCTTTGCCGGCCATGCGGAGTACGTGGCCGAGCTGGCGCGCCAGCTCGCGCGCGAGCGCTTTGGCGACGAGGCCTACACGCGCGGCCTGAACGTCTACACCACGGTGTCGTCGGTGCGCCAGACCCTGGCCTACGATGCCGTGCACGGCGGGCTGGAGCGCTACGCGCGCCGCCACCGCAAGTTCGTCAAGGACCTGTCGCAAGGGCCGCAGGCCGCGCTGGTGTCGCTCGACACCAGCACCGGCGCGATCGAGGCCATGGTCGGCGGCGCCGATTTCGCCGCCAGCCGCTTCAACCATGCCACCCAGGCGCTGCGCCAGCCGGGCTCGACCTTCAAACCCTTCGTCTATGCCGCGGCGCTGGAGCGTGGTGTGTCGCCCGGCACGCTGATCAACGACGCGCCGCTGCCGACGGGTTCGCGCTGGCAGCCGTCCAACGACGACGGGCGCTTTGTCGGCCCCATCAGCGTGCGCCAGGCGCTGGCCGAATCGCGCAACCTGCCCGCGATCCGCACGCTGCAGGCGATCGGCATCCCCTATGCGGTGGAATTCGCCAGCCGCTTCGGCTTCTCTCCCAGGCGGCTGCCGCGTTACCTGCCGCTGGCGCTGGGCACCGGCACCACCTCGCCGCTGCGCCTGGCCGCGGCCTATGGCGTATTCGCCAACGGCGGCCACCGCCTCGAGCCCTACCTGATCGAGCGCATCACCGACAGCGACGGCAACGTGCTGTTCAGCGCCGCGCAGGACGCGCAGGAACGCCCCGCGCCGCCGCCCGTGATCAGCAAGCGCAACGCCTTCGTGATGGACAGCCTGCTGCGCAGCGTGGTCGACACCGGCACCGGCACCGGCGTGCGCCGCTACCTGCGCCGCGACGACGTGGCCGGCAAGACCGGCACTACCAACGACTCGGTCGACGGCTGGTTCGCCGGCTATGGCGGCGGCGTGGTCACGGTGGCGTGGATGGGCTATGACGACAACCGCAGCCTGGGCGAGCATGAGTTCGGCGCCACCACCGCGCTGCCGGTGTGGGCCGCCTACATGGAAGGCCGCCTGGCCGGCGTGCCGGAGGCCGGCGTGCAGGCGCCCGCCGGCCTCGTGCAGGCGGGCGGCGACTGGATGTACGCGGAGAATGCCGACGGCAGCCAGGGCATCGCCGCGATCGGCTTCCCGCCGCCGGCTCCCGCCACGGCGCCGGCCAGCCAGCCGCTCGCGGATCCGGTCGCGAGCAACCCCGGCAGCCCCTCCCAGGCGTCCCCCGCGGTTCCGGCCGCGCCCACCCCCGTCACCAGCGCGGAGCCAGGCGCCGCCACGCCGGCAGCGCCAACCGCAAACCCGCTGTAGACTTGCGGCTTTCCCGATTTCCGTCCCGAACCCGATGTCCAGCCACAGCCCGCTGCTGATCTGGTCGGTCGCCGCGCTGACCACCGCTGGCGTCCTGTTCCGCCCCTTCCGCCTGCCCGAAGCCTTCTGGGCTGCCGGTGGCGCCCTGCTGCTGTGCGCCACCGGCCTGATGGCGCTGCCCGAGGCCTTCGCCGCGGTGCTGCGCGGCTACGACGTGTACCTGTTCCTGGCCGGCATGATGCTGATCGCGGAACTGGCCCGCAAGACCGGGCTGTTCGACCACGTTGCCGCGCTCGCCGTGCGCCAGGCGCGCGGCTCGGCGCCGCGGCTGTTTCTGCTGGTGTACGGCTTCGGCACGCTGGTAACGGCGTTCATGTCCAACGACGCCACCGCCGTGGTGCTGACGCCCGCCGTGCTGGCCGCGACCCGCGCCGCGCGCGTGCGCCAGCCGCTGCCCTACCTGTACGCCTGCGCCTTTATCGCCAACGCGGCCAGCTTCGTGCTGCCGATCTCCAACCCGGCCAACCTGGTGATCTTCGGCGAGCGCATGCCGCCGCTGGCCGGATGGCTGGCGAGCTTCGCGCTGCCGTCGCTGGCCGCGATCGTGGCCACGCTGGCGGCGCTGTGGTGGACCCAGCGCGCAGCGCTGGCCGAGCCCATTGCCGATGACGTGCCGGTGCCGCCGCTGTCGCGGCAGGCGTGGATGAGCGCGCTGGGCATCGTGCTGACCGGGCTGGGGCTGCTGGTGGCGTCGCTGCGCGGCAACGCGCTGGGCTTGCCCACCTGCGCCGCGGGCGTGGCCACGCTGCTGCTGGTTTGCGCCACCCGGCGCGAGCTGCTGTGGCCGACGCTGCGCGAGGTGTCGTGGGGCGTGCTGCCGATGGTGGCCGGGCTGTTCGTGCTGGTGGCGGCGCTGGAGCAGACCGCGGTGATCCGCCATCTTGCCGACGCAGTCGCGGCGGCCTCGCGCGACGGCGGCGCGCTGGCGCTGCTGGGCGTGGGCGCGGTGGTGGCACTGGCGGGCAACGTGGCCAACAACCTGCCGGCCGGTCTGATCGCGGCGTCTGCGCTCGACGCCGGACACGCGTCGCACGCAGTCAGCGGCGCGGTGCTGGTCGGCATCGACCTGGGCCCCAACCTGTCCGTCACCGGCTCGCTCGCCACACTGCTGTGGCTGACGGCGCTGCGCCGCGAAGGGCTGCAGGTCAGCGCCGGCCAGTTCCTGCGCGTGGGCGCCGTGGTGATGCCGGCGGCAATGCTGCCGGCACTGGCGCTGCTGTTGCTTTAGGCCGTCGGCCTCAACCGTTGGCGGGGACGTCCGCCGCCGGGCTGCGCGGCGCCGGCGACAATGGCCGGCGCAGTCCGCCCGCGCCGTGGCGCACGGCGCTGGCATGGTGTTCCGCGACACCGGTTTCCACCGGCGTGGCCGGTACCGGCACTGTCACCACATGGAGCAACATCAGGCTGCTGCACGGAAAGGCGATCGGCATGATGAGGTGGATCCCGACAAAGCGTCAGGCCGCGCTTGGCCGCGGCCGGGTGCCGGCAGCCTGCGACGGGCTGCCTGGTGTTGTGCAGACATTATGTGGGCTTGTCGGCGCCCTGCGTGGCGGGCTTGAGCGATGTCACGAACTCTTCATGGAAAGCGCATCGGTTGTGGCGTATCCGGCCCACCGCAACGTCCTTTCCCAGCCACTGCGCGGGTTGTGAGGCCACGGCATCTGCCATATAGTGAATCCGGCACACACCCGCTGCGCAGCCATTCACGCCATCACCACCCCCATCCATGAACAGCAAGGACGCAGCGCACCGCGCAAAGGACAGCAACGCCGGCGACACCGGCGGCCACACGGGCGGCGAACGGGCCGGCCATCCCGCCGGCAGCGTCTCGGCCCGCATCCGCGCGCGGCTGGAGGCCGCGCAGGGGCGCTTCCACGCCAACGACAATATCGCCCGCTATATCGAGCCCGGTGAAATGGAACAGCTGCAGGCCGAAGTCCAGGCCCGGCTGCAGGACGTGCTGCGGGCGCTGGTGATCGACGTCGACAACGACCACAACACGCAGGAAACCGCGCGCCGGGTGGCCAAGATGTATTTGAAGGAGATCTTTGCCGGCCGCTATGCCAAGGCCCCGCCGGTGACGGAATTCCCCAACGTCGGCCAGCTCAACGAGCTGATGATCGTGGGCCCGCTGCGCGTGCGCAGCGCCTGCTCGCACCACCTGTGCCCGATCATCGGCAAGCTGTGGATCGGGGTGATGCCGAACCAGCATTCCAACCTGATCGGCCTGTCCAAGTATGCGCGTCTGGCCGAATGGATCATGTGCCGTCCGCAGATCCAGGAAGAGGCGGTGGCGCAGGTGGCCGACCTGCTGCAGGAAAAGATGAGTCCCGACGGTCTCGCCATCGTGATGGAGGCCGAGCACTTCTGCATGCACTGGCGCGGCGTGCGCGACACCGACGCCAAGATGACCAACAGCGTGATGCGCGGCTCGTTTCTGAAGGACGACAGCCTGCGCCGCGAATTCCTCACGCTGCTGAACAATAACCGCGGCTAGCGGGCAGCGAGCCGGCCGCCACACGGAGCGCCATTACCGGAGCGCCACGACCATGCTAGTCCGCCTGCTCTATGCCAGCCGTGCCCGCCAGGCCATCGATGCCGCCCTGCTCGATGCCATCCTGGCCGCCAGCCTGGAACGCAATCCGCGCCACGGCATCACCGGCGTGCTGTGCCATGGCAACGGCATCTTCCTGCAGGCGCTGGAAGGCGACCGGCAGGAGGTCTCGCAGCTGTTCCAGTCGATCGCGCGCGATCCGCGCCACCACGACGTGACCCTGCTGCATTTCGAGGAAACCTGCACGCGCGACTTTGCCGGCTGGGCGATGGGGCAGGTCAATGCGGCGCGGCTCAATACCGCCACCCTGCTCAAGTTCTCCGCGCGCGCCGAGCTCGATCCCTACCGCACCGGCGGCGCGGCCTCGCTGGCGCTGCTCAAGGAGCTGATCGCCGGCGCGTCGGTGGTGTCGCGCACCGGCGAGCGCGGACGGCACTGAGCCGCGCCCGCGCACCGCTAGACCGTGACCGGCCCGTACAGGCCGCACTCCAGGTCGCTCTCGAACTCTTCCATCCAGGCGGTCCCGGCGCCGGCTTCATAGACGCTGGTCTTGTCGGTGCCGACCCGGCGTACGCTGACGCGCCGCGCGGCGTCGCCGTCGCCGTCGCCCTCGTCGGTAATGTCGAACATCTCCGCCGCCAGCCCGACATGCCTGCACGCGTCCACGACCTGCTGCTGCTCGTCGGCGGGAAATTCAGTGAACGGTCTCGTTGCCATGGCATCCTCCGTCAAGGTTGAGATCGCCGCTTGCGCGCAGCGCGAACGCGCGTGACACCGCAGGCGCCACGCATGAAGCGGCACGCGCTGCCGGCATCCGGCCGGCGGCGCGTCCGCACCCTCCTGGGATCTTGTTGTTCGCGACTCAGCTCTTGCGCTGGGTCACCGCCACGAACGGCGCCGGTGCGTGCTGCACGGACTGGCTGCCGCAATTCGGGCATGGTGGATGGGCAGAGGCATGTTCCGCGAGATGTTCGGTTTTTTCGAACACATGGCCGCACTTCTCGCAGCGGTATTGATAGACGGGCATGGCATTCCCCCACGCGGTGCACACGCCGCGGGGCGCGTGTCAGCTTCATTCTAGGACAGCGGTCCGCGCCGCCAAGCGCCAAAATGCCGCGGCCGCCGGCATGTGGCTGGCACGTGTGGCCGGCGATGTCGCCACAGCGGCACTTTGCCGTGCATTGATCTCCCGCAATGGCTGTATCGCAAGACAAGCGCCGCAATCCTGCGCAAACCCAAGTCAAGCCGCGCGGCATGCCGCTTATCTTCCAGAGATGTCATTGCATTGGCCGGATCCGGTCCTCCGCGCGATCCAGCGGCATCCGCGAACTAGCCGAATTCCGATTCAGCGAGGCGCGGAATCTGGCCAGAATCCGAGTCTTGTGATGACGCCACCGCACGGCGACACCAGCCGGAAGCCGGTTGCCGTCCCACCCGGAGATTGCCCATGAACGACCAAGTCCTGCGCGTTGCGCTGGCCGACGACCACCCGCTGGTGATGGCCGCGCTGCGCGACTGCCTGCAGCGCAGCGCGCGCGTCCAGATCAGCGCCGAATGCCGCAACGGCACCGAGCTGCTCGGCACGCTGGCGCGGCATCCCGCCGATATCGCCATCACCGATTTCTGCATGGGCCACGGCGATGCCTCGCTGGACGGCTTCAACCTGCTCAGCCGGCTGGCGCGGCGCCATCCGGCGACGCGGGTGGTGGTGATCAGCGCCCGCTCCAATGCCGCCATCGTCCGCCGCGCGATGAAGCTGGGCGTGCGCGGCTTCGTCAGCAAGGAGGATCCGCTGGAGGAAGTGGTGCGCGCCTGCGCCCACGCGGCGTTCGGCAGGGGCTGCTTCTGCTCGCCCGCGGTGCAAGCGGTGCTGCAGCGCGCGGCGCTGCCCGCCACGCCCGCGCGGGAGCCGACCCAGCGCGAGCTCGAAGTCATCCGGCTCTATGCGCAAGGCGCGCAGCTGACCGAGATCGCCGCCAAGCTGGGCCGCTCGGTCAGCACCATTTCCAGCCAGAAGACCGTGGCCATGCGCAAGCTCGGCGTGCAGACCAATACCGGCCTGATCCGCTACGCCTATGAAAGCGGGTTGATCTGACCGCCCAGGGCCATGCAGCAAGACCCCGACCGCACCCGCGACACCCTCGCCAGCACCTTCGATGCGCTTGCCGACCACGCCCGGCGGCAGCAGCACCTGTACTCGGTGACCATCGCGGCGCTGATCGCCATCGTGCTGTGCTCGGGCACGCTGCTGGCCGGGCTGGCGGCGGACCAGCACCTGGACTATCGGCGCAGCCAGGTCGCGCATTATGTCGGCACGGTGTCGCAGCGGCTGCAGAACGAAGCCTCGTTCGTGCGCCGTACCGCGCTCAGCATCCGCTACCATCTCCGCGCCGCCGTCGCGGCCCCGTCGCGCGACCCTGACGTCGAGGCCTTGCGCCGCACCGGCGCGGCCGGCGTCCATGTCGAGGCCGTGCACAAGGACTACCATCTGCTGGCCGCCGATGCCACGCGGCAGGCCTGGGGCGCGCGCCTGCCGACCGAGTTCGCGCGGCTGCGGCAGGTCGCGCTGGCCGCGGTGGCCACGCAGCAGGCCTTCGACCTGGACCATGGCGCCTACGCGGTCTCGCTGTACGAGGACAGCGCGGTCGTGATCCGCAAACCCGAGGAGCACGCGCCGCTGGCGCTGGATCCGGCGCTGATCCCGCGCCTGCGCGCGCAGCTGACCCGCGCGCTGCTGGACCGCACCGGCCATGCCGTGCCGGCGCGCGACCACCCCGTCTGGCTGGGGCCGCTGCGCGACCCCGTTGACGACAGCCCCATCATGGTCCTGGCCGGCGCCGCCTATGCCGGCGACGCACCCACCATGCTGGTGGCCGCCTGCGTGCCGGTGCAGGCGTTCCTGGCCGGCCTGCCGCCGCCCCGGGACCACGCCGGCCTGGCGCTGCTCGATGACGCGGACCGCCTGATCGACGTGTGGCCGCATGCCGGCACGCTGACCTCGGCCAGCGCCCGCGACATCGCTGCGCGGGTCCGCGGCCTGCCGCACAACGCGTTGCGCCTGACGCGCTCGGGCGTGGTGCTGGTGCAGCCGCTGCAGCCCGGCTTCGGCCTGCTGGTCTACCACCTGCCATACCGGCTGCTGTTCAACGCGCTGGCGGCCGAACTGGCGGTGATCGGCGCCGCCATGCTGCTGCTGACCGGCGCCATCGTGCTCGCGGCGCACTACTGGAGCCGGCACCTGCTGCGGCGTTCGCATGCCGAAGCCCGGCGCGCGCTGGAAAGCGAGCTGATGAACCAGGTGCTGGTCAGTGCCACGCCGGTCGGCCTGTGCATCGTGCGCCAGCACGACTACGCCGTGCTGGCCTGCAATCCGCTGGCGGCATCGCTGCTGCCAGCGCGACTGCACCAACCGCTGTCCGCCGCGGTGGCCGGGGCGCTGTCACGGCAGCCATGCGGCGCCGGCGGCGGCCCCGCATCGGTCTGCAGCATCACCGTCGCGGCCCCGGAAGCGCCCGGCCCGGCTGAAGCGACACCGCGCTTCCTGCAGCTTACCTATGCCCCGGCGCGCTACCGCGATGAAGCCGTGCTGTTCTGCGCGGTCCAGGACTGCACCGCGCAAGAGGCACTGCAGCAGCAGCTGCGCTCCGCCCAGCAGGCCACCGAGGCGATGCTGCGGGTGCGCTCGACCTTCTTTGCCGCGATGAGCCACGAAATCCGCACGCCGCTGAACGCGCTGCTCGGCAACCTCGAACTGCTGGCGCGCAGCGGCGGCATGGAGCCGCACGCGGCGCGGCTGCGCGCGCTGGAGACCGCCGCCGGCTCGCTGCGCCGCATCGTCAACGATGTGCTGGACTTCTCCAAGATCGACGCGGGGCAGCTGGCGCTCGTCAATGCGCCGTTCCGTCCCGTCGAGGCCCTGGAGAGCCTGGCGCTGGCCTATGCGCCCATGGTCGCAGGCCGCCCGCTGCGCTTTTGCCTGCAGCTGTCGCCGACGCTGGACACGGAAGTCGTGGGCGATCGCACGCGGCTGGCGCAGGTCTTCAACAACCTGCTGAACAACGCCTTCAAGTTCACCGACAGCGGCCGCATCACGCTGAGCGGCGAACTGCAGGCCGATGCGCATGGCACGCAGCGGCTGTTCTGCCGCGTCAGCGATTCCGGCATCGGCATGACACCGGCACTGGCGGCGCGCGTGTTCCAGCCGTTCGTGCAGGGCGATGCCGCCGCCGACAGCCGCTATGGCGGCACCGGGCTGGGGTTGTCGATCTGCGCCAGGCTGTGCGAGCTGATGGGCGGCAGCATCGCCGTCAACAGCGTGCCGGACGTCGGCAGCGCGTTCACGGTGTCGGTGCCGCTGGCGCCGGCCGATACCGAGCCGTATGCGCCAGCGGCGGCCCGCGTGACGCACGGCGGCCATGTGCTGGTGCTGTCGCCGGACCCACGCACCGGCGCGTCGATCGAAGCCTGGCTCAAGTCCGCGGGCTGGCACACCGAGGCGGCGGCCTCCATCGCCACGGCGCAGGAAAGCGTGCAGCGCAACGCGCCCGCTGCCGTGGTCGCGACCGAAGACTTTGCGCCAGCGGCGCTGGATGCGCTGCGCCAGTCCGCGCCGCTGGTGTGGCTGACGGCCGACGGCCCGCATCGCCCGCGGCAGCACAGCCCCGGCATGCTGGAGGCCTCGGCCTTCAGCCATCGCGCACTGCTCGACGCCGTGGCGGCCGCCGCCGGCGCAACGCAGCAGGCGACGCTGCCCATGCCCGCCCCCGCACCGGCTGCGCTGCCCGCGCCCGCGGCGGCGCCCCTGACCATCCTGGTCGCCGAAGACAATGCGCTGAACCAGTCGCTGGTGGCAGAGCAACTGCAGGCAATCGGCTGCCACCCCATCGTCACGGGCAATGGCAGGCAGGCACTGGCGGTGCTGGCGCGCACGCGCGTCGACGCGCTGCTGACCGACCTGCATATGCCGGAAATGGACGGCCACGCTTTGCTGCACGCCGTGCAGGCGAAGTATCCGGGACTGCCGGTCATCGCCTTCAGCGCCGTGGCATGCAGCGACCCCGAGCACGACTGGCGCCTGCGCGGCTTCTCTGGTTACCTGGCCAAGCCCGCCTCGCTGCAGGACCTGGACGCGTGCCTGCGCGGCCTGCCTGGCGCCGCCACCGATGCCGCCACCGATGCCGGCGCCTGCGCGCAACCGCGCGACCCGGCCACCGCGGTGGAGGCCCCGCGCCGCCGCTACGAAGACATGCTGCGCCGGCAGCTGCAGCAAGACCTGCCGGCGCTGGCCCGCGTCCTCGCGCAGCAGGACCCGGCCGGCCTGCGCCACTGGGTGCATGCCGCGGCGGGCGCCTTCATGATCGTGCGGCGCCAGTCCATCGTCAGGGAATGCCGGGACCTCGAGGCACTGTGCGAGGCGGCCCCCGGCTGGGTCCCGGCCATGGCCGAAGCGGCAGACCTCTTGTACAAGCGGCTGCAGCGCTATGCGCTGGGCGCCGCGGCGAGTCCGTGACCGCTGACAGCACCGCATTACCACAATTGGCGGATTTGCGAGCAGCCCCACGCGCGACCATAATGGCAACGCCGCGCCGTGGCCCGCCTGGCCGATCCGACCCGGGCGCGGCATTGTCTCCAATGTCTCCCCCATGCCGCCAGAACAAGGCTTGCCCCAGCCCCAGCGCACCTGGGCCATCCTCACCGTTTTCTTCGGCCTGATCATGGCCGTGCTCGACGGCTCGATCGCCAATATCGCGCTGCCGTCGATCTCGCGCGAACTGCAGGCCGATCCCGCCAGCACCATCTGGGTCGTCAACGCCTACCAGCTGACGGTGACCGTATGCCTGCTGCCGCTGTCGTCGCTGGGCGACATCCTGGGCTACAAGCGGGTCTACCGCGCCGGGCTTGCGACCTTCCTGGCAGGATCGCTGCTGTGCGCGCTGTCGGTCAACCTGCCGATGCTGGTGGCCGCGCGCGTGCTGCAGGGCATCGGCGGCGCCGGCATCATGAGTGTCAACACCGCGCTGGTGCGCTTTATCTACCCGCCCACGCGGCTGGGCCGCGGCATCGGTCTCAATGCGCTGGTGGTGGGCGTGACCATCGCCGTGGGGCCGTCGCTGGGTGCACTGATCCTGGCGGTGGCCAGCTGGCCCTGGCTGTTCGCGGTCAATGTGCCGGTGGCCATCGCCGCGCTGGCGCTGAGCCGCACCGCGCTGCCAGATACGCCGCCGCAGCCGCGCGGTTTCGACTACCCCAGCGCGCTGCTGTCGGCGCTGGTGTTCGGCATGTTTATCCTGAGCGTCGACGGCCTCGGCCACCCCCGCTGGCGCCTGGCCGGCTGCGCGGGCGTGGCGCTGGCGGTCGGGCTGGGCTGGCTGCTGGTGCGCCGCCAGCGCGGCCGCGCCGCGCCGCTGGTGCCAGTGGACCTGTTCGCGAGCCGCTCGTTCACGCTGGCGGTGGGGACTTCATTTTGCTCGTTCATGACGCAGATGCTGGCCTTTATCGCGCTGCCGTTCTTCCTCGAGTACCAGCTCGGACGGTCGCTGCAGGAGACCGGCCTGCTGATCACGCCGTGGCCGCTGATGGTGGCGGTAATGGCCGCGGTTTCGGGCCGGCTGTCGGACCGCTATCCGGCCAGCATCCTCGCCGGCATCGGGCTGGCCATGCTCGGCGGCGGACTGGTCGGCCTGGCCACGCTGGGCCCGGACGCCGGCAGCTTCGACATCGCCTGGCGCATGGCCATGTGCGGCACCGGCTTCGGCTTCTTCCAGTCCCCTAACAACCGCGCCATGATCGGCGCCACGCCGGCGGAACGCAGCGGCGGCGCCAGTGGCGCGCAGGCGACCACGCGGCTGCTGGGGCAGACCACCGGCACGGCACTGGTGGCGCTGATGTTCAGCCTGTCGCCGGCGGGCGCGGCGCGCATGGCGCTGTATGTGGCGGCGGCCGTGGCGGCGGTGGGGGCGATGATCAGCCTGAGCCGCTTGCGCGATGCCAGTGGCGAGACGGTGGGGCGGGAGGCGGTGGAGCCGGATGCGTGATCATTCGGGTTGCAGGTGATGGGGGGCAAGCGGCACCACTGACTGTTCCGACACCGCTTGTTTGCGCCCCTCTCCCGCAAGCGGGAGAGGGAGTAACCAATCGGGATTTGAAAGGCGCCGGCGGCAATGAACCTACTCCGCCTTGGCCCCTGACTCCTTCACCACCCTCGCCCACTTGGCGATTTCCTGGCGCTGGTACGCGGCCAGTTTTTCCGGCGTGCCCAGCACCGGGTCCAGCCCCAGCGTCTTCAGCTTTGCCTGCACCTCGGGCAGCGTGAAGATGCGGTTGAGCTCGGCATTCAGTCTGGCCACCACCTCCTTCGGCGTGTTCGCCGGCGCGAATACCGCGAACCACGAATCCGCCTCGAAGCCCGGCAGGCCCTGCTCGGCCAGCGTCGGGATATCCGGTGCCGAGGCCGAGCGCTTCGCGCTGGTGATGCCCAGCGCGCGCAGCTTGCCCTCGCGCACCACCGGCAGGGCCGACGGCAGGTTATCGAACATCATGGTGATATGGCCGCCGAGCAGGTCGGGAATGGCCATGGCGCGGCCCTTGTAGGGGACATGCGTGATCTTGACCTCCGCCATCGCATTGAACATTTCCCCGGCCACATGCGGCGAGGTGCCGATGCCCGGCGTGCCGAAGGTCAGGCCGCCCGGCTTGGCCTTGGCCAGCGCGATCAGTTCCGCCACGTTCTTCGCCGGCACGCCGGGGTTGACCACCAGCACATTGGGCGTCGAAGCGATCAGCATGACCGGCGCGAAGTCCTTAACCATGTCGTACGGCATCTTGCTATACAGCGCGCCGTTGATCGAATGCGTGCCGACGGTGCCGAGCGCCAGCGTATGGCCGTCCGCCGGCGCGTGCGCCACGGCCTCGGCGCCGATATTGCCGCCCGCGCCGGGCTTGTTGTCGACCACCACGGGCTGGCCCCAGGCGGGCGAGATCTTCTCCGAGACGATGCGCGCCAGCGTGTCGGGCGCGCCCCCGGTGGGGAAGCCGACCACGATGCGGATGGGCTTGGCGGGGTAGCCCTGTGCCTGCGCGGCGATGGGGCTGGCCAGGATGGATGCGGCAAGCACTGCCGCCGCGGCAACGGTACCGAAACGCATGGGATGCTCCTCCGGTCGCGCGCGGCTGCGTGGCCGCGCGCATTGTGAAGGCGGCGGCAATGCCGCCGCCGGAACCTGCCAGGCTGCCTGCTGCCTCAGACCGCGATGCCGCCGAACTCCTGCATCACCTTGTCGTGCAGGCGGCGCATGCCGCGCAGCCAGCGGTCGTAATCCTGGCCCTTGCGGCGATAGTACTCAAGCACTTCGGGGTGCGGCAAGATCAGGAAGCGCTCGTCGGCCACGCCCTCCAGCGTCACCGCGGCGACATGCTCGGCGGTGACCGAGCCTTCCTGCAGGAAGCCCTTGCGCTCGCCGTTCTCGCCGAACAGCATATTGGTCTGCACGCCCTGCGGGCAGATGCAGCTGACCTTGATGCTGCGGTCGCCGTAGGTGATCGACAGCCACTCGGCAAAGCCGATGGCGGCATGCTTGGTCACCGCGTAAGGCGCCGAGCCGATCTGCGACAGCAAGCCCGCCGCCGACACCGTGTTGACGAAGTAGCCGTCGCCGCGCTCCAGCATCTGCGGCAGCACTGCCTTGGCCGCATGGATGTGCGCCATCACGTTGATGTCCCAGATGCGCTGCCAGTCGTCGGCGCTGGCGTCCAGGCCCTTGCGCAGGATGATGCCGGCGTTGGAGCAGAAAATGTCGACCTGGCCGAAGCGCTGCGTGGCCATGTCGGCCAGCCCCTGCACCGCGTCCGCGTCGGCCACGTCGACCGGCTGGGCAAAGACCTGGCATCCGGGCACGGCGGCCTGGACCTCGGCCGCCACCGTGTCGGCGCCGGCTGCGTTCAGGTCAGCCACGGCCACGCCGCGCGCGCCGGCCTGCGCAAAGGCCAGGGCCAGCGCGCGGCCGATGCCGGTAGCGGCGCCGGTCACCACGACGGTCTTGTTGCGTACTTCCATGGGTGGTCTCCTCGTTGAATTCGAATGCCGGCGTCTGCGGACGGTGCATCGCGCCGGATACGTCAGGCGCGCTTCACCGCGCCGGGCTCGGGCCCGGGTTCCGGCTGCGCCGAAGCAAAGCGCGCAGTGGCGCGCGCGCCGCCAGGCTGCCACAGCCGCGCCTGCAGGGTCTGCGCCAGCTCGCGTACGCGCGGGCCCAGGTTGGCTTCCAGGATTTCCGGCGACAGCCGCGCCGCGGCGCCGCCGATGTTCAGCGCCAGCACCTCGCTGCTGCCCGCCAGCCGCAGCGGCGCCGCCGCGCCGCTGACGGTGCGGTCCCATTCCGCATGCGCCACGCAGAAGCCGCGCCGCGCATGGTCGCGCAGCGCGCGCTCCACGCCCACGCGCACCGCCGGCCAGCGCGCACCGTAGTGGCGCGCCAGCTCCGCCAGCGCCGCGTCCCGGTGGTCGCCATCCAATCCCGCCAGCCACGCCCGCCCGATCGCCGAGGTGGCCATCGGCAGGCGCGCTCCCGGCGCCAGCCGGATCACCAGCGCGCCGCGCGGCTGGCAGCTTTCCAGGTAGACCATGGCATGGCGGTCCGGCATCGCCAGCGCCACCGTGCAATCGGTCGCAAACGCCAGCGACTGCATCAGCGGCTGCGCGATCTCGCGGATGCCGGCGCCACCGACATAGCGATGCCCCAGCACCATCGCGCCCTGCCCCAGCCGGTATTTCTCGGTGGCTTCGATATAAGTAAGGTAGCCAAGCGTGGCCAGCGTATAGGTCAGCCGCGACACCGTGGGACGCGGAATGCCCGTGCGCCGCGACAACTCGGCATTGCCCAGGTAATCGTCCTGCGGCCCGAACGCCCGCAGCAGTTCCATGCCGCGCGCCAGCGCCGTGACGAAGTTGCGGTCATCGGCGCAGCCATTGCCCGCCGGCGCGTCGGCCGGCACCGGCAGGTGCGCGGCATCGGGCGGCGGCGTGGGAATGGTGGTGGTGCGTTTCATCGGCAGGCGGTCGGGGCGAGCACATTAGATTGCAGCAAAGGCGGCTGGCCGGGGGCGCTATGTAGGGAAAGCATGTGCCATAGAAACGGTGTTTATGGACACCAATCGGCTGGCTGGCTCCGGGCGCCGGTCGCAGTCCTGCGGGAGAGCTGTCTGGCTTAATCTTGTGGAGCACACGGCGGAAGTCTTCGGATTAGAAGGAATTTAGCGGTTGTTGCCGTGGAGGCGCGTGGGGCAGTGATCGAGCCTGTCAGAAATTTTGTGTTTAGGGCATAACATGTCGCCAAGGAGCATGTCATGCCACGTAGAAACAAGACGAGCCAGGCCGCCGATCGTGAGCTGCCGACCATTCCCGAGGATCTGATCGCCCATTTCGTAAGGGCCCAATGACTGCCGAGGCCGTTCAGGACGCCTCAATGGCGTTCAGGAAGGCCCTCATCGAGCGGGCCTTGGGCGCCGAGCTCGGCCATCATCTGGGCTACCCGGCTGGCGCTGAACGCCCAGCCGGCACGGCCAATCAACGCAATGGCAAGAGCGCTAAGACGGTCTTGACCGAGGATGGTCCGTTGCGAGTGGACATCCCGCGCGACCGCGACGGCAGTTTCGATCCGATTCTGATCCCCAAGCACGAGCGGCGCTTCACCGGGTTCGACGACAAGATCATCGCCATGTACGCCCGGGGCATGACTGTGCGCGAGATCCAGGCGTTTCTGGCCGAACAGTACGGCACCGAGGTCTCGCCCGAGTTCATCAGTTCGGTCACCGATGCGGTCATGGACGAGGTCACCACCTGGCAAGCCCGCCCGCTGGAGGCGATGTACCCGGTGGTCTTCTTCGACGCGCTGCGGGTCAAGATGCGCGAGGACGGCGTGGTGCGCAACAAGGCCGTCTATCTGGCCTTGGGTGTGCTGCCCGACGGCACGCGCGACATCCTGGGCCTGTGGATCGAGAGCACCGAAGGCGCCAAGTTCTGGATGAAGGTGTTCAACGACCTGAAGACCCGTGGCACGCAGGACATCCTGATCGCGGTCACGGATGGCCTCAAGGGCATGGAACAGGCTTTGAACGCGGTGTTCCCGGACACGACGCTGCAGACTTGCATCGTGCACCTGATCCGAAACAGCGTGAACTACGCCGGTTGGAAAGAGCGCCGCACCGTCGCGGCAGCGCTCAAGCCCGTGTACACCGCGCCCACTGTTGAGTCGGCGCTGGCCGAACTGGCGGTCTTCGAGCAGAGCGAATGGGCTCAGAAGTACCCGCCGATCGCCGCGGCCTGGCGTCGCGCCTGGGAACAGGTGATCCCGTTCTTTACGTTCCCACCGGCAATCCGCAAGATCATCTACACGACCAACGCCATTGAGAGCATCAATGCGCAACTGCGCAAGATCATCAAGACGCGCGGGCACTTCCCTAGCGACGAGGCTGCAACCAAACTGCTATGGCTGGCCCTGCGCAACATCACCTGCAAGTGGGGCAGTTCAACGCATGACTGGAAGGCTGCCATGAACCAGTTTGCGATTCTCTATGAGGAACGCTTCACCCACCCGCATCGCTGAGATAATGCTGGCCCACCGGCTAAGTTGACGGTGAGCCTTTAAGTGCTCTGAACACAAAAACGCTGACAGCCCCCAGTGATCGTCATGCCTTCACAGGAGCGTGCGATCATCCGTACCAGGTGCGCCCCACATCGCCCCATCACCCGTCACGCCTCACAAACATCACCGACCTCAACCGGAGGACAGCACGATGACGAAATACCTTATCTCCTTTCCTGCAACGGCGATGAAAGTTCCCGCCGAGTCGCTTGACGCCGTGGGCGAAGCTGCGCGCCAGGTCGTACGCGAGGCGAAGGCTGCAGGCGTGTACGTGTTCGGTGGTGGTATCAACGCGGATGTCGCACCGCTCATGGTCGCCTCAGACGGCACGGTCACAAACGAAACTTATCCCCAGACCAAGGAGTTCGACGGCGGCTTCTGTATCCTGCAGCTCCCATCGCGCGAAGCCGCCATCCTGTGGGCTGCGAAGATTGCCAAAGCGTGCCGCTGCTCGCAGGAACTCCGCGAGTTCGGGGATGACCCCGAGAGTTGACGGGCAGGGTCGGCGATCAATGACACTCTCCCGCGAGTACCTTTTTCATTGACATGGATTCCAGTCAGTAAGCGGTCATCCTCAACCTTTGTAAGTGGTGGCCACCTTGCTCAAAGCCTGCTCGTCCTTCGTTGCAGCGTGATGCCTAACGAACCGCTGCAGCCGCCGCCGGTACGTCGGCGCGGCTGAGCTTGCTCGTTGAACGGCAGCTTTGTGACAAGGCGAATTTGCGCTATGAGTCGGTCGTCGCCTTTGGCGCCAGCCAGCTCCCGTCGGGGTAGGCGGAGGGCCGAGATCGGCCATGAGCAGCCGCCGGGGATCGGCATAAAGACAGTTCGTTGATGAGTTACGACCGGTCATTCAGGCACACGGAGTCAAGCCCCTCTTCGGTCGGGAGCGTCGCGCACATCACTCCCTTCTAAAATTTGCCCCGGCTTTGGAATGCGAATAAGGATCCCAAGCCCTAGAAAACTGAAAAGAGTCGTTAGGGGAAATCATGAAGGGAATGGGTAAATGGATGGCCAGCTGCGCGCTGGCCGCGATGCTTTGTGCGTGCGGCGGTGGCGGTGGCGGGGACGATGGCGGCGGCGGCACGCTGAACGTCAGCGCGTCGGGCAGCACTACGCAAGGAACGTCGGTCGGTACCGGCCAAGCCGCGACGCTCAACGTGCAGTCGGGTGACTACATCGCGCTGCGGACGAGTGCACCGGTCAGGTGGCAGGCGGTCATCACCAGCAACCTGACCACGGTAGCCAACCAGACACTGAACGACACCAACTGGTCCGGCAATCTAATCAGCCCGACAGGCGACACCATCCAGTTGACGGCAACGCTGGCGAGCGATGCCAGCAAGGTGTTCAAGCTGAATCTGACCGTGGCGCCGCAGCGCTACGCTGCACCTGCCCACAAGGTTGGCGAAGTGGCCACGTTCGCCGAAACATCGCAACGTCTCGGTGGCGGCAGTGGTACGCAGCACATCGCCTACACGACGACGGCGGTCTACAACGGCATTGCTTCGGTCACCGGTCTCAACGTCGACACCAACACGCCGTACCAAAGCTACACGCAGGATCAGGACCGCAACCGCCTGACGCGCACGTACCTGAGCAATAACAACGTGTGCACGTACGCGCCCAAGCGCAATCTCTACAGTTTCCCGCTGTACGTCGGCAAGACGTGGACCGATTCGTGGAACTACAGCTGCGCGGCCGGCTATCATGAAACAGGTAACGTCCAGGCCAATGTGGCGGGCTACGAGCCCATCACGACGGCCGCCGGCACGTTCAACGCGCTGCGCATCAACTACGTGATCACGTACACGAACTCGAACGACACTCAATTGCCTAACGGCAATCTCGGTACCGCCACGTACTCGGAAACGATCACCAGCTGGTGGTCTCCGGAACTCGGCCGCATGGTGAAATGGGTATCCAACTACGGCTACGCCGCTGGCTTCTCGAATGCGACTTTCATGAAGGTGTACACGCAGGAGCTGCAGAGCCTGCAATGATGAGGCCGCATGGGTAGGAAGATGGCCAGCGATAGCTGGCCACTTTTTTTTCGGTCCACGAAACTCATACAGCGCGCGAAAGGCCCGCTACTGAGCTACTGAGCACCTAAACGGCCATTGGCACTCTGTCAATTGAACGGCCGAGAAGGGTCGGTCGCCGCCACTACGCCACGCGGCACGCAGCAAGGGCCGCTGACGACCGAGATCGGCCAGTTCCGGCCAGTAGTCGAGTGCCTATCGACTGGCCGAATCACGCGCAATCTCGGTCGTCCGATTTGACGAGGGCGGCCCGGGCTGTTGGTCGGCGAGCGACGCAGATTCTTACACATTGCGTAGTGATCGAAACCCGGAGCGCGACTCGGCGCTGAACAGCTCTGGTTCCTCCCAAGCGGCAAAGTGACCGCCTCAAGCGGTTGGCATGGAGGGTGAGGGAGCCACAGGGCGTAGACCGAATTACAAGTGTCACCGTTGCGATAGGAGATCCATCACTCGCGCGCCGGAGACTGCCACCGACTTAAATTTCGCCTGCTCTTTGCGTGGCCTCCTCGCTACGGCGTCAGCGCTTGAGATCCCATGTCATGGGGACCGGGCCGCGTGCTGCGGACCTTGGACGGACACGTTCTATGTTGCGCGCCGGTGGCGCAGCACGCTGCCCGCGTGCACATTCATGGATTGCCCGTCCTGGCAAGCAAGCTTGCCGTTGACGAACACCGCCTTGATACCGGTGCTGACCGCCGTGGGGTGGTCAAACGTGGCCGCATCGCTCACCGTCTGTGCGTCGAACACGACGATGTCGGCGAAATGGTTTTCGGCGACAACGCCCCGCCCTGCGAGGGCAAAGCGGCTGGCGCTCAACCCCGTCATCTTGTGAACGGCAGTTTCCAGCGGGAACAGCCCGCGATCGCGCGCATAGTGCCCCAGCACACGGGGAAAGGTGCCCCAGAGCCGGGGATGTGGACTCACGTCGTGCGCCAGGCCATCGGAGCCAACCATCGTCGCCGGGTACTGCAGGATGCGGCTCACATCGTCTTCGTTCATGGCGAAGTAGATGGCGCCCGCTGGCTGCAGCGCCTCGGCAAGCGCCTCGGGCGACGTGCCACGCTCCCGGGCCAATGCGAACAGTGACTGGCCTGCGGCGCTGGGATCGGCCTTCGACCACGTCACACGGACGTCGTCGGACTGGGCGATACGCGCCGGTAGCAGCATGGTTGATGACGCGTTGTAGGGGTAGCAGTCCAGGCAGACCGACTGCTTCCTGCCGGCAGCTTCGATCATGGCCAGCGTTTCCACGGATCGCCCATGATTGGCCTTGCCCACCAGCTTATGGTGTGACAGCACGATTTCGATGCCGAGCGCGTAGCCGATCTGCAGCGACTCGGTCAACGCGTCGACGATGGCGTCGCCCTCATCCCGCATATGCATCGTGATGATGCCCTGGGCATTGGTCAGCGGCGCGCCGACCGCGATCACTTCGGCAGCGTCCGCCGCCCTGGCGGGCGGGTAATAAAGCCCGGTGGACATGCCGATGGCGCCCGCTGCCAGCGCAGCGTCGAGATCGGCCGCCATCAAGCGCTGCTCGCCGGCCGTGGCAACCCGGTCGAGCCGGTCCATGCGCCTTACCCGCAGCGTCGAATGGCCGACCAGACAGGCGGCATTGACCGCCGGCCGGGCCGCCTCAAGGTCGTCCAGATAGTCGCCGAAATTCTCGTATCGCCAGGCGCCTGTGCCAAGCAGGTCGAGCGGCGCGGGGGGCGCCCCCGCCAATTGCAGCGGCGCCAGGCTGATGCCGCAATTACCGGTGATGACCGTTGTCACGCCTTGCGACAGCTTTGGATGCGGCCCCTCCGGCGCATCGAGCAGGAGCCGGTCATCATGCGTATGTACGTCGATAAAGCCTGGGGCGACGATGCGCCCGGACGCATCGAAGCGCCTGGCTGCCGGGACACCCGACAGGTCCCCGAGGCGAACGATGCGGTCCCCCGCGATACCCACGTCCAGGCGGCGACGGGGCGCGCCAGTGCCGTCGATGACGGTGCCGCCTTCGATAATCAGATCCAGCGTCGTAGTCATGCGCTTGCCCCGGCATTCATTGTTGCGCGAAGAACTCTGAGATCTGCCCCAGATCCCTTGTCCGGGTCAGCGCAAGCATCAGTAGGATGCGTGCCTTCTGCGCGGACAGGCTGCCGGTGGCCATGCTGCCCGATACCTTGGGCGTCACGATGCCGCTCACCGCGCGGGAGCTTCGCACAATCGGAATCCCCTTGCTGCCGAACTCCCGAATCATCGCCTCGTGGTCGGGACTGGCGTTTCCATTGCCGGTGAACCCGATGACCACGCCCTGCGCACCCTCCTTCACCGCATCGCGCACGAGCTGCATTTCCTGCCCCTGGTAGCGATAGACCAGCTCCACCAGCGGCAGCTTCGTGACGGAAGAAACGTCGAAGTACAGCTCTCCCTTGGCGCGTGCCGGCTCGAAGTAATAGAGCACGCGCTCGCCGGCAATGGCGCCAAGGTAGCCTTGCTCCAGCGCGCCCATCGTGTCCACGTTCAGCGTGTTCATCTTTGTCACGTACCGTGCCGCGCTGATGCGGTCGTTCATCACGACCATGACGCCACGGTCACGCGAGCCCGGATCGGCCGCTACCATGACCGCGTTTAGCAGGTTGACCGGGCCATCCGCGCTCAGCGACGTGGCAGGCCGCATCGACCCTGTGATGACAACCGGCTTGCTCGACCGCGTGGCGAGGCTTAGGAAATATGCCGTTTCCTCCATCGTGTCCGTGCCGTGCGTCACGACGACGCCCGCCACATCGGGTTCCGCCAGTACGGCGTTCACCCGCTTGGCAAGGTTGAGAATGTTTTCGCTGCTGATGACGTTGCTGCCGACGTTGACAATCTGCTCGGCCCGCACGTTGGCATAGTCGTGAATCTGCGGCACCGCCTTCAACAGCGAATCGACGCCGGCCAGGGCGCCGCTGTAGTTGGCCATGTCCGTGGGCGAGCGCGTCGAGCTGACGATCGTGCCGCCAGTTGCGAGGATGACAACACCGGGCTTGCGGGTATTGCCGGACGGCTCAGGCTGCCCTTTGGCCTGCTGGGCAGCCGAGGGTAGTGCGAACATCGGCGCCAGGGCGAGCCACGCCAGGCATGCGCGAATGGAAGTCTTCATGATGCGATCTGAGGGGAAATGTTTGAAAGGTCAGTCCACTTGCGCGCCGGAGCGCCTGATGACGCCAGCCCAAAGTGGCGTTTCGCGCGCCACACGCTCGGTCAGCCGCGCGGGCGGGCCGGTCAGTGTCTCGAAGCCGATGGCGGCATAGCGGTCACGCACGGCCGGCTTGGTTAGGCTGGCATTGATGGCACTGTTCAGCCGGGCGACGATGTCTGACGGCGTTTTGGCGGGCGCCACGATGCCGCCCCAGGCCACGATGTCGTAGCCAGGCACGCCCGATTCGGTTAGCGTCGGAATGTCGGGGAACAGGCCGCTGCGCTGTGCGCCGGTCACCGCCAGCGCCTTGAGCCGGCCCGCCTTGATGTGCGGCGAAATGGAGCTGAGATTGTCGAACATCAGATCGACCTGCCCGCCCATCAGGTCCTGAATCGCTTGCGGGCTGCCGCGATAGGGCACGTGGGTCATCGACGCCCCGGTCATGCTCTTGAACAGTTCTCCGCTCAGATGCCCAGTTGTGCCGTTGCCCGCGGACCCCATCGTCAGCGTGCCGGGCTTGGCCTTGGCCAGCGCGACGAGCGCCTGGACACTGTTCACACCCAGGTCCTTGCGCACCACCAATGCGTTTTGGACATAGCCAAGCAGGGCCACGGGCACGAGCTGCTTGTCCGGATCGTAGGGCAGCTTCCGGAACAGCGACTTGTTGATGGCGAGCGTGCCGACGTTGCCGTAACCGATCGTGTAACCATCCGCGGCAGCGTTGACCAGGTCCACCATGCCCACGTTCCCTGCCCCGCCGGGCTTATTGTCGACGATGAACGGCTGCCCCAGTGACACCGAAAGCTCTTCGGCCAGGATCCGGCACAGGGCATCCGGCGAGCCGCCCGCGGCGGACGGCAAGACGA
Organism: Cupriavidus alkaliphilus; assembly: GCF_900094595.1. Classification (GTDB taxonomy): domain Bacteria; phylum Pseudomonadota; class Gammaproteobacteria; order Burkholderiales; family Burkholderiaceae; genus Cupriavidus; species Cupriavidus alkaliphilus. The sequence continues at coordinate 363,361 of NZ_FMAD01000004.1, forward strand.
GCCGAACCGGGCGGGCGGGCCAGCCGGCGGCCCGTGACACGCCCGGCAGGCCCAGTGATGCGGCGGCGAGCCCCAGTTTCATCATCTCGCGCCGTGTTAAGCGTCTGGTGGTCATTGGCCTTTCTCCTGCCTCTCTTGTCGTTGGAAACACCCCATATACCCCACGGATCGTAGATTCGCAGCGGGTGTTGGACAAACCATGTTTCCTGAGGCTAGTATGAGATTTCCTCATGGATGCCGGTACCGAATCCAACGCGCACGCTCCTGCCCCCAATGAACTTCAACGTACGCGCCCCCTCCACGATGTCCCTGTTGTGCCTGGAAGCCAGCGCCCGGCTGCATTCGTTCACGGCGGCGGCAAAGGAACTGCGGCTCACGCAGGGGGCGGTAAGCCGGCAGATCCAGACACTGGAAGACAGGCTCGGGGTCAGACTGTTCACGCGCCGGCGCGATGCGCTGGTGCTGACCGACGCCGGCCGCTACTACCTGAACGAGATTGCGCCGCTGCTGCAAAGGCTGGAACGCGCGACGGCCAATGTTATTGCGCTGAAAGGGCGAGGCGGAGCGCTTTCGCTATCGGCCGGCGCATCCGTTGGCACCTACTGGCTGATTCCGCGCCTGCCCGGCTTCACGAGAGACCACGGCGAGATCACACTGAATCTCGGCACGCGTGTCGGGCCAGTGGACTTCCGCACCACGGCTGTGGACGCATCGCTGGAGTTTGGCGATGGACAGCGCGAAGGACTTCACAATGAATTTGTGCTGCCGCTAATGCTTTCGCCCTACGCCGCACCGGAATGGATCCGCAGGCATGGCAAGGCGATCAACCCGGATACGCCCCGTTCGGCGCTGATTCACCATCAGACCTTGCCTGGCGCATGGGACGAATGGTTCAGGCTCGAAGGCATCGAGGGCGACGCCACGCGCGAAGGTCCTCGCTACGAGATCATGTCGATGGCGCTAAATGCGTCCGTTGCCGGAATGGGCGTAGCGCTACTCCCCCCCTACATGACCGACGACATGATTGCGCTCGGACGATTGAAACGCCTGTCGCGTCGTATGTGGCGCTACCCAAAAGGCTACTATTTGGTGTACCCGGAAGAGTCCGCGCAATTACCATCGCTGCAGGTCTTTCGACAATGGCTTAAGGACCAAGCGAATGAGACGCCGTAGGCGCTGCAACAAGCAGGGACTACAGCCGGAATCGCTGTGCGTTCACTGCATCACGCGACGGCGGTGCCCTCACCGGTTTCAGGGACTGCGCTCGGAATGACGGAGTTTTGGCATCAGACTCCCAGCGACCACAGGCAGCCATTTGTCAGGCTGGAGGAATCGCGCAACCGCGAAACCGGCGGCACGGGCCTGGGCCTGGCCATCGCTCACCAGCTTGCCGTGGCCGTGGGTGGCTCGCTTAAGCTGCGCAATCGTGAAAGCGGCGGCCTGGTGGCCGAGATTCGCATCGCCTGACCTCGCAATCTTCTTCTGGCCCCTTTCGGCCATCGCAGTCGCCTCTTTGCCTTCCCTATTGTGGCCGCGCCGGTTTCCGGTGCGGCCATGTCGTTTTGGCGCCACCTCGCGCTGCACGCTCCCGCCCTTCCAGGTTTTCCAAACGCTTTCCCACCCCCGGCTTTTTGTATGCCCTTGTATCAGGCCGTCGCACCGATACGTGCCCTGACATAAGGACCCCAAAGGCGCTACGAGCGCGATACGTGGGACGCCTTAAATACGTTCCGTGGCAGCGCAACGCACAACAGACAAAGCGAAAACGCTGCTTCAGCTTACCGGCAACACACCACGCAAACCACGCAACCTCATTCAACGCAAAGGATAACGATCATGTCCAAGAACTTCGCCAAGCGCCTCGTCCTCGCTCTGTCCCTCGCTGCCGCCGCTGCCGGCGCGCAGGCTTCCGTCCTCGGTGCCCGTGACCCGTATTCAGATGGCGCCCGCACCATCCAGGATACCCACGACGTGTTCAGCGACGGCGCCCGTGCCGTGCAGGACCAGCGCAGCCCGTACTTCGACGGCGCGCGCACCGTGGATCCGTACCATGACGGCGCACACACCGTTGCGGGCACGGACCGCACCGGGGTGTCGGCCGATCCCGCCCGCTCGGTCGATCCGTACCTCGATGGCGCCTACGCCTGAGTCCGGCACGTCGCCCAACCATCGCCAATCCACGGTCATCCCCGGCATCGACCGCGAAGTGGCCCAATCGCTGGTGGACACCGCGCACCGTACGTGTCCGTACTCGAAGGCGCTGCACGGCAACATCCACATCGAGACCGTGCTGGTCTGACCCATGTGTCCCTCGTCCTCCATGGGCGGATGAGGGACATCACTTCCGACTTCATTTCCCTGCGGACACCCGAATCATGCGCAACCTCATCCGCGTCTTCCTGGCGGCCTCAGCCATCGCTGCCATCTATACGTTCGGCACGGGTGCCATCGCTGAGAGCCCCAAGGTGGGCGATCAGGGCAAGGCACCGGAATTCGTGAATATCGACCATTGGCTGAATTCCGAGCCGCTGACGATGCAGCAACTGCGCGGCAAGGTGGTGCTGGTGGATTTCTGGACGTACTCGTGCATCAACTGCGTGAACACGTTGCCATACGTGAAGCAGTGGTACGAAAAATACAAGGACCAGGGCCTGGTGGTGGTGGGCGTGCACACGCCCGAGTTCCCATTCGAGAAATCGACGGCCAATGTGCAGGCCGCGCTCAAGCGGTTCGATATCCGCTATCCGGTGGCGCAGGACAACATGTACGGCACGTGGTCGGCGTATCGTAACCAATACTGGCCCGCCACATACCTGATCGATACCACCGGCCGCATCGTCTATCAGCACTATGGCGAGGGACGGTACAAGGAAACGGAAGCTGAAATTCAGAGATTGCTTGCGGCGAGCAAGACCGTACCGGCGCGGTAACTTCCCGGTGCCTGGCGTTCCGGTAGCCGCCCGGCAATGAAATGCACCCAACCGCTGCGCCTCCCAGTGCGTCGCGTCCATGCATCGATGCCCCCTGTGGATCCGGACCACGCATTGCGAGACGATTCGCACCGCCCTCATTTCCTCGCGGAACGAACGCCACTGGCCCGGCATTGTGTATCGCTCTGTATCTGCATCGCCCAACGATACGTCTCGATGCAAAACCCACTCCCGGCTGACAACCTTGGCTCGAATGGGATCGATAGACTCCGTAGGGTTGCACAAACGTACCTGTAAATTGACGAAATCAACAAGGAGAACCAAAGTGTCAAACGCAGTCATCCGCAGCCTCCCACGCTTCCCGTTCGCTATCGCGGCCGCTACCGCATCGCTCGCCTTTGCCGGATACGTACAACCCGCCAGGGCGGTCGATGCCGCCCCGAAAGCGGTGGCCGCAAAATCCACCAACGCCGACGACAGCATCCGCCCCTTCAAGGCCCACGTACCGCAGGCCCAGCTGAACGACCTGCGCAAGCGCATCGCCGCCACGCGCTGGCCCGACAAGGAAATCGTCAACGACGATTCGCAGGGCGTTCAGACCACGCAGGTCCGCGAACTGGTCCGCTACTGGGGCACCAAGTACGACTGGCGCAAGGCCGAGGCACAGCTCAATGCGCTGCCGCAGTTCGTCACGAAGATCGATGGCGTCGATATCCACTTCATCCACGTGCGTTCTCGCAACCCCAACGCCTTGCCCGTGATCCTGACGCACGGCTGGCCCGGTTCCATCTTTGAGTTCGTCAATACGATCGGGCCGCTGACTGATCCCGAGAAATATGGCGGCAAGGCGGAGGACGCGTTCGACGTCATCATCCCGTCGATTCCCGGCTATGGTTTCTCGGGCCGGCCCACAGAGCTCGGCTGGAACCCCGACCGCACCGCCCGCGCATGGGATGTCCTGATGAAGCGCCTCGGCTATACGCACTACGTATCGCAAGGCGGCGATCACGGCTCGGTGATCTCCGACGCCCTCGCCCGTCAGGCACCGGCGGGCCTGCGTGCGATCCACCTCAACATGCCTGCCACCGTGCCCGGCGGTCTCATGAAGTCGATCCTGGCCGGCGACCCGGCGCCGACGGAACTGACGCCCGCTGAACGCGACGCCTACCAATCGCTGAGCACGTTCTTCGGCCGCAATGCCGCATACGGCGCGATGATGGTCACGCGTCCGCAGACCATCGGCTATTCGTTGTCGGACTCTCCGTCGGGCCTGGCCGCATGGACATACGAAAAGATCGCCCAGTGGAGCGACAGTGACGGCATGCCCGAGCGCGTGCTGACGCGCGACGCGATCCTGAACGACATCACGCTGTACTGGCTGACGAACACCGGCGCATCGTCGTCTCGGTTCTATTGGGAGAACAACAACAATAACTTCAGCGCCGAAGCCCAGAAAACGCGCGACATCAAGGTGCCGGTAGCGATTACAGTGTTCCCGCATGAGATCTACCGTGCGCCCGAAACCTGGAGCAAGCAGGCCTACCCGTCGCTCTACTACTACAACCAGGTGTCCAAGGGCGGGCATTTCGCGGCATGGGAACAACCGCAACTGTTCGCCGAGGAACTGCGCGCGGCCTTCAAGACCGTGCGCTAGGCCTCTCTGCAACCCGGATGCCGTGCGTTCCGAGCGCGGTTGCGTAGGTTACTGTGTGCGCACAGTAGCCTACGCCGTAAGCTCCGCAATCGTCTATACCAAGCTTGGCATCGTCGATCCGCAGAAGCTGACGCCGATAAGCGTGATGCTGCAGTCGCCTCTGGTCCTCGTCGTGCCCGCCAGTTCGCCCATCAAGACTTACGCGCAGTCCGGTCTTTCGCCAGCGACGCGAGGGATTTGGGTTGACCAGCCTCTGCAGGATGAGCGATGCGCGGAACCACTATTCATGTAAGTCTTCGTGACTCCAAATGAATCGGCGAGCGTCGTCGTACCAGGGGGCCTGCCTTTGCGGGCAAGTGAAGTTTGAACTTGCTGGTGAGCCGCTGACCTTCTCCGCTCCGATGATTGCTCTACGGGCTGGGATGGCGGAAACCGTTATCCACTGCAGGTGCCTGGCGATGTGCGCGCGTGCCAGCGTCAAACACTGCGACACTGAGCAGGGCGAAAGCCCACGCACCGATCGCCCCGTACAGCATCACGAACCCGAAGCCGTGTACGAGAGCCTCATGAACGATCACACCGTGCGGGTCGACTGCCGCAATTTCAGCACCGCTCTGCGCCAGATGCCCGATATTGCCTCCGGCTACCTGTGCTGCGAGCAAACGAAGCGATGACGTTTCTAGAAAACTGGAAAGTGCGCGCGTGAGATACGCATGCACGCCCTCGAGAAGAATAAGGCCCATCAGCGCGATATTGATCGCCAGGCTGATCAGTCTCGCGCTCATATCAATACCCGACGCCATGCCTGCGCGGTTTGGCGAGACTGAACCCATGGCTGTATTGGTGACCGGTGTATTGGTCAGGCCCAGCCCCGTTCCGCACAACAGGCAACCCGGCAGCATTGTGAGCCAACTAGCGTCCTCCGCGCGTGCGCCAAACATCATCAGCAGGAAGCCAAGGCCGATGGTGAACATGCCGAGCGGAATGACCCTGCGCGCCTCAAACCTGAATGCAAGTCGCTCTGCAACCGGTGGCACGACAAGCGTCGGTACCGTATAGGCGAGCAGCGACAGTCCGGCGGTCACGCTCGTATAGCCAAGGGCGTCCTGAAAATAGATCGGCAGGTAGATCATGAACGGCCAGTAGCTGAAGTTCATGCCGATTGATCCGAACAGCGCGCCCGAGAACGAGCGGATCTGGAACACCGAAAAGTCGAACATGGGTCGAGAGCTGCGCATCTCGACAAAGACAAATGCAATGAAGCTCAATACCGTCGCGGAGACGATACTCAATGCGGTGGGACTGGAATATCCGAGATCCGGGCCTTGCGTGATGAAGTAGACGAGCCCGAAACACGACACGGAAAGAGTCAGGATGCCAAGAACGTCCAGATGTTGCGCATTTGGGTCGCAGGATTCCTGTACGCCGGCCAGGACCAGAGCCAGTGCAACGATAGCAACCGGCGAATGAACCAGGAAGACCCACTGCCAGTTGGCAACTGCGACGATCAGGCCGCCGATAATCGGACCAAAGCCAAGGCCAATGCCGAAGATGATTCCCCAGGCGCCGAATGCCTTGCTGCGTTCCGTCCCTTCCGGGAATTGATGCGAAAGCACTGCCACTTGGCAGATCAGCATGGCGCCGCCGGCAATTCCCTGAAGAAACCGACTGGCGATCAGGACCGGCGCGCTTTGCGCGAGCCCGCAGCCCAGGGACGTGAGCCCGAACAGCACGATGCTGGCCACATAAATGCGCTTGCGTCCGAAGCGGTCCGCCAGCGCCCCAGTCGCCATCAGCACCGTGGTGCAGGCAAGTGTATAGGCGTTCATGATCCATTGAATCTGGCTGAAATCGGTGTTCAGCACATTTTCAATGGTCGAGAGGGCCGTGGGGACACTGGATATTTCGAGACCAAACATCAGCGAGGTCAGGCAGACCGCAGCTAGCGCAAGTATGTTTTTGGGAAGGCGGACGAGGGTCATGGGAAAGTGTTGGTGAAAGGGGCAGCCGCATGTTCACATCCGATGCAGACGATGCAGTGGCCCGAAAGGAACCGGCTCCGCTTGTCTGATCCATCGCTTGGCTAGCTTACGAAACGTCGTCAGGTCTTGCGCGCCGTTTCCGGTCATCTCCTTTCTAGACCGAGTGGCAACAGTCGAGTGATCTCGGCCGATCGACAAGCACATCACAGCAACCGACCAAGTGCACCTGCAGCCTTGACCAACCTGTGGCCGAGACCCCGCTTCCCACGTCCAGCCCATCGCTGCACTGCCGACGGGCATCAACGGCCTTGCGCTTCCGTAACTTCCCGCTGCGCCGCAGCCATTTTCCGAGGCCAGGTACTTTTGATATACGCCAGCACGGCGACGATGTCTTGGTCGGACAGCAATTGCCCGAATGCCGGCATATCGCTGACATACCCCTCCGGAGCCGTCACCCCGGCTACCAGCCCATTCTTGGTAATCGCGAACAGCACGGCGTCGGGATGATGCCAGGTATGGCCGGAAGCATCATGCGGGGGTGCCGGCATCCGGCCGTTCGGTAGCCGCTCGCGCCAGTTGGAGGATGGAGGCCCGTCGTCGTCCGCTGCTAATCGGGGTGGGCGGGCACAGGGCAGGGTTAGCAGACCGGGCACGGAATCGAGCGGGTGGGCAAGGAATACGTGATCGCCGCCGGGCCGGTGGCCGACGATGGGACGTTTGCGCTGTACCGGTGATCTGGCGCCAGCACGGATACGCCCGTGGCATTCGGTACGGACGCCATCGCCGATGTGAAGCCCGAGGGCATGTTTGAGCTGTCGGGCACGACGGCTGTCCGCATCCTCTCTGACGACGGCGACGTGCGGTACGGCAAGCGCGTGTGCAAGGATGTGCCGCCCGCCCGCAAGCAATTCCGCAGCGTCGTCCTCACGCCATAGGCATCAGCCCGGTACGCCGTAGCTAAACTACAGGCGTGAACCGGGCTCTCCCCATCTCATCGCAGCCCTCGAGGTCCCGTCCCGACATGGAAAATGCAGTACCGTCGGCTTACCACACGCCAAGGAGCAGGGCATGCAGTTTCTCTGGCCGCAAATGCTCTGGCTGCTGCTCTCGCTTCCCCTGCTGGCAGCCGCTTACCTGTACCTGATTGCGCGGCGCAAGAAAATCGCCCTGTTGTATGCCAGTCTTGCGCTGCCGCGCGCCGTGCTGGGTCGCAATCAACGACTGCGGCGTCACATCCCGCCGCTACTCTTCCTGCTCGCGCTGGGCGCAGCCCTGCTGGCTTGCGCCCGTCCTATCGCGACCATCACGCTGCCGACCGACACTGTCACATTGGTACTGGCCATGGATACCTCCCGCAGCATGGCGGCGACCGATGTCGCGCCCGCCCGGATCAGCGCCGCCCAGCAGGCTGCGCGGGATCTCATCCTCGGCCTGCCGGCCAGCGTGCGCCTGGGCATTGTCTCTTTTGCCGCCACGGCGACCGTGGTGCTTCCCCCCACCGACAACCGGCACGACATGCTCGACGCGATCGATCGCTTCCAACTCCAGCACGGCACGGCGACCGGCAGCGGATTGATCCAGGCGCTGGCGGTGTTGTTCCCCGACGATGGCATCGACCTGGAAGCAATCCTCTTCAGCGGCGAGTCGCTCGCCCCCGGGCCCGGCGGCAGATCCCGGACAGAGGCCGCCGCGGCGGCGGCCGTCCGCAAGCGCGAGCAGGAGCAGCCGTCGGCGCAGCCCGGTTCTTATCGGCACGGTGCAGTGATCCTGCTCAGCGATGGTCGCCGCACCACTGGTCCGGACCCTCTGGACGCCGCGCGCATGGCCGCCCAGCGCGGTGTGCGCGTCTATACCGTGGGCTTTGGTACGCCGCGGGACGAGGGTGCGGCAGTGTCGAGCCTCTCTGACTCCCTGGATGAACCCACGTTGCGCGAGGTCGCGACGCTCACTGACGGCGAGTACTTCCAGGCTGGCTCGGCTGCGGACCTGACGCAGGTGTATCGCCAACTGAGCGCCCGTTTCGCGCTGGAGCGCAAGGAAATCGAGATCAGTGCCTTGCTGGCAGCGGCCTCGGTCCCACTGCTGGTCCTGGCCTGCGGTCTGTCGCTGCTGTGGTTCCGGCGGTGAACTGGGGCTTGCGCATCCGCATGTCTTCAATCATGCGCTGGCGCAGCGGGCTGATGGCGGGCGTCGCGAACAAACGGCTGCCTTGCCAGAACTTTAGGCGCCATGGGTCTCAATCAGCACCCGAACAGGTATCGGCCGCCCTGTCAGACCAGATCCAGGCCCGAGTTCCACGCCCGGTTCGACGGCGCTTCTGGAGGGGCTGGGGAGCGGCAGGTCGCCGCAGTATGCCGTTTGGATGAACCGCCCTCGAACTCACGTCGTCGCAATGTCCGGCACGTTATTCAAAGTCATTGCAAGTAGGGTCGCACCATGGCGGCTGAGGCACGGTGGATGATATCGATGCTCGTCTTCGGCATCGCCGGTCGATAGGCGTCCGCTCTCCACCACCATGGCCGAAGTTTGTTGCGATGACAATCAGGAGCGCCTAGTTCCTGGAGCTAACGTGAAAGCCAGTGCCGAGTTCAGCGTGCATTATGAAGATGCTGATTTCTTAGAAACGTGTGACGGCCTTTTCGCGCGCAATCAAGAATTCATTGTCATGCAAGGGGGAAAATGTAGCCCAATGCAGGAAGGCGGCCGACCTCTTCTTGAATCCCAGCGACCAAGAGGACGATGGGAGAATCTGAAGATGCTTGCAAAACTTGGCTCGGCTGGAATGCGCGCCCTCAACTAATGGCTGTGTAACAAGGGGACTTTGCTGGGCTGGACAGTTATCGTCGGGAACGAACAAAACGAGGTCCTTCACCTCTTCAAGCGCTCCAGCAAAACAACAACCTGACGCAGACGTCCGCTATGGTCATAAATTGGTATCTTGGCATCGAGGTCGACGACGCTCTTGAGATGGCGGAGCAGACCGAAGTTTGATGACATCACGGCCGGCGAGCGGTCGCTTGCCGGCCGACTTCTGCCATCGGGGAAACGGTCTCGCAACGACCGCATTCGGCCGAGTCTCTGCCACGCACCAGTCATTGCCACTCTACCACGCAATGTGTCGATAAAATCACATATTCCCTCGTACTTGTCATAAAGAATTCACTTCTCAGAGTTCCATGATTCGACTATATTCGAATCATGGAAACCAATCACGCCCTTGAAGCGCTTGCCGCGCTCGCTCATTCGATCCGCTTATCCGTGTTCAGGATGCTGGTCCAGGCCGGTCCGCAAGGACTGCCGGCTGGTCGGGTCGCCGAACTGATGGACATGCCGGCGTCCTCGCTGTCCTTCCACCTCAAAGAATTGCACCGCGCGGGCCTGCTTTCCAGCCGCCAGGTTGGACGCTCCATCATCTATACGGCTCGGTTCGAGACCATGAACGCATTGCTGGGTTATCTCACGGAGAACTGCTGCAGCGGCAATCCGTGCTCTCCTGTGTCCAACTGCTCCGTCGCCTCCGAGCCAAAATCATGAAACGCTTCCATGTCCACGTCAGCGTCGCCGACCTGACCGCGAGCATCCGCTATTACTCGGCCCTCTTCGCAGCCGAACCCACTGTCGTGAAAGAAGACTACGCGAAATGGATGCTGGAGGATCCTCGCGTGAATTTCGCGATTTCGGCGCGCGGTGCGGAGACCGGCGTCGACCATCTCGGGTTTCAAACAGACGATGCAGGCGAGTTGGCCGAACTGAAGCAGCGCGCCGAAACCGCCGACATGGCGCTGCTCGACGAGGGCGAAACCACCTGCTGCTATGCGCGAAGCGAGAAGTACTGGGTCACGGATCCGCAAGGCATTGCATGGGAGCACTTTCACACCCTCGGCAATGTGGCGGTGTACGGCGAATCCCGAAAAGCCGACGCGTCTGGTCAGGAATCGGCCTGTTGCGCCCCTCGTGCTCCGAAGGGCAAGCCGCTCGGCATTGCGGTCAACTCGAAGTCCTCCTGCTGCTAATGGTGCTCCATGAGCGATGTGCTGTTCATCTGCACGGGCAATTCGGCACGTTCGATTTTGTCGGAAGGGCTGATGAACCATCTGGGCAAGGGGCGCTTCCGGGCGTATTCCGCCGGTAGCCATCCGACCGGCGTGGTAAATCCGCTGGCGTTGGCGGCGCTGGCGCGACACGGACTGGATACAACGGCTTTTCGCAGCAAGAGCTGGGATGAATTCTCGCAGGACGGTGCGCCACAACTCGATTTCGTCTTCACGGTATGTGACAAGGCAGCAGGTGAGGTCTGCCCCGTGTGGCCTGGCCAGCCCATGACAGCGCATTGGGGCGTCCCCGATCCGGCTGCCTGCGAGGGAACGGAAGCCCAGAAGCAGCAGGCCATCAACGACGCAACCATTTCGCTCAAGCGCCGTATCGAACTATTCCTGTCATTGCCTTTTCCCAAGCTGGACGCAGTCGCGCTTCAGAAGGCTGTCCAGGACATCGGAAAGCGCTGACACGTTTTCCAATCCGCATTCATTCTTGTTTCGCAGCGCCCCATGACGACGAACGTATTGATCCTCTGTACCCATAATTCAGCCCGCAGCGTGCTGAGCGAAGGGATGTTGAACCATCTGGCCCAACAATTCGGCCGAGACGTGCGCGCCTATAGTGCCGGAAGCGCCCCCAGCGGACGGATCAACCCGTTAGCCATCGAGGCGCTTGGCAACGCCGGCGTGGACGTCAGCGGTTATCGCAGCAAGAGCTGGGATGAGTTCACTGGCGACGGTGCCCCTGAGATGCGCATTGTCATCACTGTCTGCGACAGCGCGGCGGCCGAAGAATGCCCGTACTGGCCGGGAAGCCCAGTCAAGGTGCATTGGGGATATGTCGATCCCTCCAATGCGCCAGGCGGTGATGAAGGGAAGCGCCAAGCCTTCGAGTTGACGCGGCAGGCCATCGGCTATCGGATGATGCAACTGCTGATGCTGCCGCTGGACTCGATGAGCAACGCCGAGTTGCGGGAGCACCTCGACCGTATCTCGAAGAGCTGAGGCCATGATCGATTTACGCAACAGATTGGCCGCCGAAACGCTTGGAACAGCCCTGCTGCTTGCCATCGTCATCGGCTCGGGCATCATGGCCGAGCGGCTTGCAGGCGGCAATGTCGCTGTGGCACTCCTGGCCAATACGGCGGCAACCGTCGGTGGCCTGTACATCCTGATTGAAGTCTTCGGTCCGATCAGCGGCGCCCATTTCAACCCGGTGGTCAGTTCGGTCATGGTGGTGCAAGGAGAACTGCCTGGCGCCGCACTGGTTCCGTATATCGCCGCACAACTTATCGGCGCGGTCCTGGGAGCGTGGCTGGCTCATGCCATGTTCGACATGACAATCCTGCAGTTCTCCGCCAAGGTCCGTAGTGGTCCGGGGCAATGGATTGCAGAGACCGTTGCAACCGCCGGTCTCCTTCTGGTGATCCTGCGCGCACCGAACGGTCGGGCTTCCGCCATGGTGGCGGCGTATATCGGTGCTGCCTACTGGTTCACCGCGTCCACGTCGTTTGCCAATCCGGCGGCGGCGTTTGGGCGGATGTTCAGCGACAGCTTCGCCGGTATTGTACCGGGCAGCGTACCGGGATTCGTGCTGGCTCAATGCGCAGGTGCCGCGATCGGACTCATGCTGCATCGGATGCTCGAGCCACGCCGCGTGCGCCGTGATCATCCCAATGTGATTGAGTCTTCTGGTGAGCATCAGGTCGACTGATTCTGAGGCAGAGCACCCGAGAAACACTATGTCCATCACCATCTACCACAATCCTGAGTGCGGCACATCCCGCAACACGCTGGCGATGATCCGCAATGCCGGAATCGAGCCACTAGTCATCGAATACCTGACCAACCCTCCCTCTCGCGCCGAATTGCAGGACATGATCCGCCAAGCCCGGCTCACGGTTCGCCAGGCCATCCGCGAGAAGGGCACACCGTTCAGCGAACTGGGTCTCTCCGATCCGGCGTTCAGCGATGATCAATTACTCGATGCGATGCTGGCTCAGCCGATCCTGATCAACCGGCCGTTTGTCAAAACGGAGCTTGGCGTACGGCTGTGCCGGCCCTCGGAAGTCGTGCTCGAGATTCTGCCTTCGCCACAGCAACGCGCATTTTCCAAAGAGGATGGCGAGATCGTCGTCGACGCACAAGGCCGGAGGGTCGAATGACCGTGGACTTGCCCAATGTCGTCTCCGCAGTGCTCGACACACCGGACCTGACCAAGCTGGAGCCGCCACGGATCAGCACGCATCCGCCACGTATCTTGCTGCTCTATGGGTCGCTGCGAGAGTCATCATACAGCCGCCTGCTCGTGCACGAAGCCGAACGGATACTGCAGCATTTCGGCGCGCAGACCCGCGTGTTCGATCCACATGGCCTGCCAATGTGCGACAGTGTTCCGGCGGACCATCCCAAGGTGGTCGAGTTGCGCAAGCTCTCGCAGTGGTCTGAAGGCCAGGTGTGGTGCAGCCCCGAGCGACACGGAACGCTAACTGCAGTCTTCAAGAACCAGATCGACTGGCTACCGTTGGAAATGGGCAGCATTCGGCCGACACAGGGACGCACGCTCGCTGTGATGCAAGTCTGCGGTGGCTCTCAATCCTTCAACGCGGTAAATGCACTGCGCGTGCTTGGGCGATGGATGCGCATGGTGACGATCCCGAACCAGTCGTCAGTCGCCAAGGCATACCAGGAATTTGACGCGAATGGCCGCATGAAGCCATCGTCCTACTATGACCGAGTGGTCGACGTCATGGAGGAACTGTACAAGTTCACGCTGCTGGTGCGAGATCGCAGTGACTACCTGACGGACCGCTACAGCGAGCGCAAGGACGCCGCGCCAGCGGAAGTGGCCGCCTTGACCACCGCGGCGATGCGCCACGAGAAGGACGCTGAAGTTGGCGATACCGATAGCGGCGAAGTCGAATAACAATAAAGGGATGGCGATGGAGCCACGCACCGGCGTGATTGCCACTCCGGCAGTTCGGCGTTGAGTCGCTGGACGGCAGAGACGGGTCGGAAGTCTCTTCTGGCGCTGCAGAGTCCGGCCCCAAATGACCAGCGGGTCGAGACCGGCCAAAAGCGGCCTGTACCGTGCCATCGAGCCTCTAGCTCACTAATGGTGGCTTCCAAGCTTGCAGGGACATCAATTTGGCCGGCCAAAAACGCCCCACTCCACCGAGCGGGGGCGTCTCCCTGTTTAATCCCTGTCAGCTTACCGGATTGCGTGCCATGACGATCCACGCCGCGCCGTTGATCATCACCGACCGCTCGCCGGGGAGGCCCGCGAAGGCGGCACGAACTGCGGCCGAGGCGCGGGCGCGGATGTCGTCGGGCTGATCAGCGAGCGCACGCGACAACGGGCCGACCTCGAGTGTCATCGTCACCGCGTCGTCGATCGCAGCGTCCCGCGTCCCGCCCTCGCCGAACGGGACGGCAGCGTCGAAGGGGTCGATAGCAATATCGGTGAAGCCAGCCGCCGTCAGGATGCGTGCCACGCGCCCCGGGTCGCCGAAGGAAAACGGGCCGGGCGCTTCGGGATCGGGCAGCGCGATCGGCGGGACGATGCCCTTGAGCGCGCCCATCGGCAGGCGCACCCAATCGTTCTCGGCCGCGCCGCGCCAGCAGACGAAAGCGACCCGCCCGCCGGGCCGGAGCGCGCGTCGCATGTGTGCGAACGCCGCTATCGGGTCGTCGAAGAACATCACCCCGAAACGCGAGAACAGGATGTCGAACGCGGCCTCGGGCAGCTCTGCGCTGCTGGCGTCGGCCACCTGAAACAGGGCCGGCGTATCCCGTTGCGCAAGCGCGCGCGCCCGGCCGATCAGCGGTTCGGATATATCCACGCCCAGCACTTGGCCCCCTGCGCCGACGCGGGCTGCGAGAGCCAGACTCGACGCGCCCGCGCCGCAGCCGATGTCCAGCACGCGCTCACCCGTCGCAGGTGCGGCGGCTTCCATCGCGGCCTGGCCGAACACCGCCACCATAGCGTCGAGCCGGGCCTGGTTGGCAACCCAGCGTTCCGCGCTTTGACCGTTCCAGCCACCGACCTGATCGGCACTTTGCTCTGCCATGTCATCTCCTTGACTCGACGATTCGTCCTTCACCGCGCCGATCTACGCCAACCTTTTCGAAGGCGACGACGCAAACGGGAGAAAGGAGTCTGTGCTCTCAAACAACCATCGACTGCTGGGCGAAGATACCCGCCATCGCGCCCTGCGATGATGCTTGGGTGACCGAGGGCAAGAAGGGCGTGGCGAGGTCGCCAGCGGCGTAGATGCCGGGGATGCTGGTTTGGCGGCGCTCGTCGACTTTGAGGACGATGCCAGTGGGCGTATCGACCGTGGCAAGACCCAATGATTCATGCAGGCTTGCTGACGGTTGGTTGCGCGGATGGGCGAACAGGACGTCGACCGCGACATTGCGGCGGGTATCGAGATTGACCGTGGTGATATGGCCCTTGTGATGGGCGATCTCGACGATCCGGCCATCGACGACAGGTATGTTGCGGCGGGCCAGATCGGCCTGGATATCGGCCGCAATGTCATGACCATCGGCGAAGACAGTCAACTTGTCAGTCCAATCGCGGAACAGCCTGGCAGACTGGTGCGACTGTGGGCCGGACCAGACGAGGCCCCAATGCTGGCCGGCGACTTCAAAACCGTCGCAATAGGGGCAGGGCACGATGGATGTGCCCCAGCTTTCGGCAAAGCCCGGAACATCAGGCATCTGGTCGGCGATGCCATAGCTCAGGATCAGGCGGCGCGCCCCAAGGCTTTCGTTATCGTCAGTGACGACGCAGAAATCGCCGATGGCGCCAGACACGCTCTCGGCCCGAGCATTGACCAGGCTGATCGTTGGATAGCGCGCGAGCTGCTGCCGCGCCTCGACTAGGATGTCCATCGGCGGCTTGTGATCGTGGCCGAGCAGGCCATGCGAGTGGCCGGCAAAGCGGTTGCGCGGCCGGCCGGTATCGAGAACGGTGACTTTGCGGCGGGCACGGCCCAGCTGCAGGGCGGCGGCGAGGCCGGCAAAGCTGCCGCCGATGATGATGACGTCATTCATGGTGCTGGGCTCCGTGTTGTAGATGGAGAAGTGACTGGGCCTAGTGCGCAAGAACGTCCGGAGATAAGCGCTTGAGACGGTCAGCGAGCAAGGCTTCGGCATTGGCGGGATTGTTGCCCATGGCTATTGACCGGCCGGACAATGCCGCATTCGTTATCGCAAGGCGGCCAGGGGAAAGCTGAATTGGACAACCGGTTGGAACCTACCCTTGGCTTGCACATTTACGATACTCCGTGGTATCGTAGTACAAGAATTTGAATACTGTCAAGTACTGGAATTGACGTGACCGAAAACAGCCAGAGCCGGCGCGGTCGGCCCGCCAACGAGGCGCTTCGCCAAACGATAGTCGACACCGCCTGCGAACTCTTCGTGGAACTGGGTTTTCAAGCGACGACCATGGACAAGGTCGCCCAGCGGGCGAAGATATCCAAGCTAAGCATCTATCGGCACTTCGAGAACAAGGAGGCGCTGTTCAGCGCGGCCATGACGGCCCGCTGCGAGCAGTTTGCACCGCAGGCTCTTTTTGAAGGCGTCGACGGTTCAGCCGAAGATCAGCTCATGGCGGTGGGGTCATCCCTGCTTCGCACGCTGTTGAGCCCGGACGTCCGCAGTGTCGAAGCCATGGTTTTGGCCGACAAGACGAACCAAAAGTCGTTAAGCAAGCTCCATTACGAAGCAGGGCCCGCCCATGTCATCGCCCAAATCGAGGCGGTGTTGCGTCAGTTGCACGCGAAAGCGATTCTGAACGTACCCGATGCTCGCCAGTCGGCCCGCTTGTTTGCCGCGCTTTTCAAAGGATCCGATCTCCTGCTTATCGCCCGCTTCGACGAGGCGAGAGCAGAGGACGACAACGAAATCGAATCCTATTGCCGGTCGGCCGTCGCCATGTTCATCGCCGCGCACGATGAAAAACACGCAGCAGGTGCATGCGCTGTTCGCTCGCCCTGAGCAACCTATGGATGATGCGTGGACGACTGATGGGCAAGGCCATTGCATGAACGCAAAAGCCGTCCGCGCGGGGTAGGCAAAGGCCGCTTTACACACGATAGCGGCCGCTACTGCGGCCCACGTGGAACGACAGAGAAGGGTCGGTAGTTGCCCTTGACGCCAGGAAGGCCGCTTCCCGACAGAAGGAGGGCCGAGACCGACCATCATTGACCGCGGCGGCCCATCTGCGAGCCTCGAGTCCATTCCACCCAGGCAGATTATTTCTTGCGCAATCCGTCTATCGGATCCGTCTCAAATGCCTGCCATAGCGCATCGCGGCGCTGCAAGGCATCAATAACGGCCGGCTGGCGGAGTTGTGCGACCGCCGACACCAGCGCATTGCACAGGAAAAACGACGCAGTGTAGGAATCGAACGGCGACGCATTGGTCGTGCGCACCAGCAGGTGGTGATTTGCCAGTGGCACGAGCGGTGCGGCAGGGCTGTCGCAGATGGCCACGACGCGGGCGCCCATCTCTCGAAATGCCCTTGCGATGGCGACCGGCGCACTGGAATAGCGGCGAATGCTGAACGTCAGCAACACGTCTTCCGGCTCGACCCATAACATGGCGTCGGTGGCCGTCACGGCGCCTGCGCCTAGTTCCTGGACGTTCGGCCGGCACATGTTCAGATGCAGGGCCAACCAGGCGCTGACTGGAGCGCTGTTCTTTTGGGCGAGGATAAACACCCGCCCTTTTCCGCCGGCCAACAGGCGCGCAATCGCCTCAAAGGCGGCGAAATCCAGCGATTCGTGCGTCGCCGTCAGGTTGTGCTGGTCGTGCATGAAGGCGTCGTCGAGGCAGGCGCGCATGTCGCGCTTGCCTCCAATCAGCGCCGGCGCGCGCTGGCCCGCAGTCGGCAGCGTCGCGGTTACGTTGGCTCGTGCCTCGCGCTGAGCCTCTGCATAGCTTGCATAGCCCAGCTTGGCAAACAACCTTACCACCGTCGACGCGCTGGTGCCGTGCTGTGCGGCCAGTGCCGTTGCGGATTCCAGCAGCACGTGCGGATAGCCTCGCGTCAAAGCATCGGCCAGTTCGCGCTCGCGTGCCGTCAGCGTAGCGGCTTCGCGCGCCAGTCGGTCGAGCAGCGTGTCGCCGACAGTTTCGTTGCGGGTATTCGTCATGTTGACACCGTGCAATGCTCATTGCATGATTATATCATCACTGCAATATTGATTTCATCGCCGTTTCACTGCAGTCCATCGTTCCTCCCTGGTTGGGAAGAGGAAACCTATGCAACTTGAAGAAACTGCCCCCGGCACCGATGCGCTGCTCGACTGGCTGCAGAGCCAGAATCAGGCAATGCAGGATTTGCTGCAGCAAATCGTGGATATCGACAGCAGCAGCCGCCATGAAGCCGGCGTGCAAGCCGTGGCCGAGACGCTTGGTACCCACCTGGAAGCCGCGGGCGTTCCTGTGCGCTTCCATACAGTCCCTGGATACGGCGTTTGCCTCGACGCACAAGTCCCCGGTTCTGGTGACGGCCTGCCGGTCTTGTTGATGGGGCATATGGATACGGTGCATCCCGTGGGTACGGCGGCCGAGCGCCCGTTCCGCGTTGAAGGCGGGCGTGCCTATGGCCCCGGCGTGGCCGACATGAAATCCGGCCTGGTGCTCAATGTGTTCGTTGCTGAAGCGCTCGTACGGCTGGGCCGGAACGCGCCTCCTGTGCGGCTATTCTTCTCGTGCGACGAGGAGATCGGCTCGCCCGCCACACGCGACCGCATCATGACGGTCGCACGGGAAGTGCGCGCGGTCTTCAATGCCGAGCCGGGCCGCGTCAGCGGAAATCTCGTGACGGGCCGCAAAGGCTCGATGGTGGTCGAGTTCGAGGTCGAGGGCGTGGCCGCGCATTCGGGCATCAATCACGCCCATGGCGCCAGCGCAATCGACGCGTTGGCGCGCAAGGTCCTGGCACTGCACGCGCTGACCGATGCCGCATCGGGCGTCACGACCAATGTCGGTTGCGTGCAAGGTGGGATCGTGCCGAACATGGTGGCGCCACACGCGAAGGCGCAGCTCGACGTGCGCTTCACCGCCGAAACCGATATGGAGGCGCTGTATGGCCGCATCCGCGAGATCATCGAAGCCGAATCGATCCCTCGTACGCGCGGCAGCATCACCGATATGCGCCGGACCATGCCGATGGCGACTACCCCGGACGCGCTGCTGGCGCTCTACCAGCGCAGCGCCGAGCGGGTTGGCTTTGCGGTCGCCGGCGAATTCACCGGGGGCGCGGCCGACAGCGGCCTGACCAGCTCCGTCGGCACGCCTACGCTGTGCGGAACCGGCCCGGTGGGCGGCCATCCCCATACCGAGCGCGAGTACTGCGAGCTTTCAACCTTCGTGCCGCGGGCGCAGGCCCTGGCGCTCGCCATCCTCGGCATGCAATGAGCGGCATGTCCCGCCATCGCCGGAATCCCTGATCCATCCAGCCTTTGCCATCATGCAGAACCTGCCCTTTTCCCGCCGTAGCATCATTGCTTTTGGCCTGAGCGCCGCCACTCTTGCCGCCGCCGCACCGATTGGCGCCATGGCACAGGACAGCTGGCCTGCCCGGCCCATCACGCTGGTGGTCCCGTTTCCGCCTGGTGGTTCGGTCGACATCATGGCGCGGCAGTATTCGGAGCCGCTATCGCGCATTCTCGGCGTGCCGGTCGTTGTCGATAACCGTCCGGGTGCGGGCGGCTCGGTCGCGACGCAAGCGGTCGCCCGCAGCAAGCCAGACGGCTATACGCTAGTGGTCTCGTCGCAAAGCAGCCACCTTGCCAATCCGCTGACGCAGCCGCGCATCGGCTACGATCCGATCAAGGACTTCGAGAACATCGCCATTCTCGGTCGCCAGCCTAACGCGCTTGTTGTACATGCCAGCCTCCCGGTCCGCACTTTTGCCGAGTTCATCGCCTATTCGAAGAAGAACCCTGGCAAGCTGGACTACGGCAGCGGCGGTGCCGGCAGCATGGGCCAGCTCAATGTCGAGATGTTCAAGGCAAGCACGGGTGCTGTTGCCACACATATCCCATACCGCGGTGGCTCGCAGTTGATTACCGCGGTGCTGAGCAGCGAGGTGCAGTTCATTCTCGACAACGTCGTCATCATGCTCCCGCACATCAAGGACGGAAAGGTACGCGCCCTGGCGGTAGCCTCAGAACAACGGCTCGAACAACTGCCCGACGTGCCTACGCTGGCCGAACTCGGCCATCCGGAACTGAACCTGAGCTCTTGGACCGGCCTCGCGGCACCGGCCGGCACGCCTCAGCCGGTTGTGCAGAAGATCTACCAGGCCGTGCGCAAGGCCGCCACAGATCCCGCCATGCAGGCCACACTGCGCTCACGCGGCGTGGTGCCGCCGGAAGACATGGCACCGGCCGCATTCGAGCGCATGATGGCTGATAGGCTGCAGCGCTATGGCGAGGTGGTCAAGCGGGCGAAGATTTCGGCGGAGTAACGGCCACGTGAGTCCATGCGGGGCGGAGCCACCCTCCGGCCCTTCGGCGAAAAAACGCATCTTCGCGGGATTAGCCACGGCAACGGTAGCAGCCGGTCCGGAACGCGCAACGGACACTTGATTAGGCGATGCAGGTCCGTAACGGCTCGGTCACATTGTCAGCGGATATTCGCCATCGCCGAGTGCTTCCGCATCTAGCCCTACGTCCACGGCAAGCGTGCCGACGTGCGGCATATCCTGAAATCGAAGACCATTTAACGGCCTTCCAGTCCCCTCCCTGTACGGATCGCTCGATCGGATCAAACATCGCTTCCCAGACGGCGCGGCAAGCCAGGCAGTCGCGCCGAACAGGCCGCAGCGGATCGCGACAAGGACCGAGTCTTTTGTATGGCCCTGATAGCTGTCGCCGAACAAACGTCCGCATTCGGGAAGCTTCGATGGCCGCTATGGGTCGTAAGCCGCCGGCCGATGCCCCTCACGAACGTCGTCTGACGAAGCGCCCCAAAATTGCGAATCGTCTGATCGCCATCCCCCACTGAAAAGGCAAAACTAAGGCCATCACCGAAACAACGGTGATCGGGTGTCGCAACCCGCTTTTCGTGGACGGATGGTCGCTCAGGCGACCATCTCCAAACGCACGCGCGCGTCGCTTCACCATGGCGGGCCGGGCGGGGCAGCCAATAGGCTGGCCGGTTGTTCGTCTGCGAGCCGGTATTGCGACCCCCGCTGTCTGGCCCGCCACCCTCTACTGTTTTGCATCAGGCGGGTCTCCACCCTTCTTCAGGAGAACGCAATGCAAGAGCAACCCCATCCCCAGCACGAAACCATCTTCATCGGCATTCCGGCAGAAACCCTGGAATCGCTCGAGCGGATCCAGGCCGGCCTGGGCAGCGTCCTGTCGCTGCTGGAAGTGGAAAGCGAACGGTCGGAGGGATGCCACGGCGTCCACTGCCTGCTGGCGATGATCAAAATGCAGGTGGATCAGATAGCGGAGGCGTTGCGTCCTGAGGCGGAAGCGTTATGAGAGCTGGACATCCGGCCCTGTCCCTGCCGCGGACCTGTCTTCGCGCAGCCTGACGATAGATTCCGCACCCTGCCCGACCGTGCTTTCCGCGGTAATGCGGCCGCCATGGCGCTCGACCGGCGCGTAGCTGATCGACAGGCCGAGGCCGGTTACCATGTGCTTCTTGGTGGTAAAAAACGGATTGAACAGGTTGGGCAGTTCTTCAGGACCACCAGCACGCCCAGCACCCGATTCCCTGTATTGCGGGACAGGAGGACATGCCCATGGATCGCAGAAAGTTTCTTGCCGCAGGCGCCGGACTGGGTCCGGCCCTGGCCGCGGGATCGCTCATCGCCGCCACGACCTCCCGGGCGCAGACGCCCACGGATCCCCGCACGCAGCCCTCCATGCCAAACGCCCGGCGGGGCACCGGCCGCAAGGCCCGCGTGTTCATCACCGGCTCGTCCGACGGACTGGGCCATGCCGCTGCCCGGACGCTGCTTGCCGACGGCCATCAGGTGGTGGTGCACGTCCGCTCGCAGGCCCGGCTGCCCGCCGTGAAAGCACTGGTGGACCAGGGGGCCATCGCCACGATCGGCGACCTGTCGGACGTTGCGCAGATCCGCGATCTCGCCCGCCAGGTCAATGCGATTGGCAGGATGGACGCTGTCATCCACAACGCCGCCGTCATCTCCGGTGCGAAACTGATGGTGATCAACGTCGTGGCACCGTACCTGCTCACGGTCCTGGTCCAGCGCCCCCGACGCCTGATCTACCTGAGCAGCAGCATGCACCGGGGCGCACGCGCCACGCTTGCCGGGATGGACTGGACGGGCCGCACGGACACGGGCGGCTACTCGGAGAGCAAGCTCTTCATCACTACCCTCGCCGCAGCCGTTGCGCGGCTGTGGCCCGACGTGATCAGCAACGCCGTCGACCCGGGCTGGGTGCCGACGAAGATGGGTGGCCCGGACGCGCCGGACAACCTCCGGCTAGGGCACCTGACGCAGGAGTGGCTCGCCACCAGCGACGACCCCGCGGCGCTGACAAGCGGCGGCTACTGGTACCACCAGCAGCGCCAGCGGCCGCATCCCGCTGTCAACGATATCCGCTTCCAGGACGCGTTGCTGGCCGAACTGGCGCGTGCCACCGGTACCAGGCTGGGTTGAGTGGCAGGAAACGCGCCGCCACCGCTGCGGCCGCGAAAATCCGGCGGTCAGCCTCGCGCGGCCAGCAAGGCGTGCACGGCAGGCGTGGCCAGCGCCGCGAGCACACGCAACGCCGCCAGCTCCGCTACCGGCCATGCCGATCGGTCCGCAAGGTAGTTGAAGGTGCCTATCACGCGCGACTGGTAGCACAGCGGCACATTGACCACCGCCGTGCAGCCCAGCCCGCGAATCACCTGCACGTCGTCGAACACCGCTGCCAGCGCGGCATCGCCCTCGCCGACAAAGACTTCGCCGCGTTCGAGCAACTGGCGCCGCCATGCGCTGTCGCCCTTCGACTTGCGTCCGCCGACCGGGTACGCGGACGGGTTGGAAGACCACAGGCGCTCGATCTGGGCCGGCCCGGCGTGCCAGGCGTTGATGGTCAGCAGGCCCGGCCCCATGGCCTGCAGCGTGGCGGCGCCGATGGCCTCGAACGCCATGGCCGGCTCGCCGGCCTGCTGCAGCCGGTCGCACAGCGCATTGACGGTGGCCACCAGCGCGGCCGTGCGCAGTTGGCTCACGTCATTCCCCCTTGATGCCGAGTTCGCGGATCAGCTTGCCGTAGCGGTCGGCGTCGCGCTGCAGGATGGTGCCGAACTGCTGCGGCGTGGAGGTCGCGGTCTCGACGCCAATCGCGTTCATCTTGGACTTGACCTCGGGCAGCGACATCACCGCGTTGATCTCGCGGTTCAGGCGTGCGGCCAGATCCGCCGGCATGCCCTTCGGACCGAAGGCGCCATACCAGACCGCCAGTTCATAACCGGGCACGGCCTCGGCCACGGTCGGCACGTTGGGCAGCAGCGGCGAGCGTTTGCTCTCCGTGACGGCCAGCAGGCGCAGCTTGCCACCCTTCACATGCGGCAGCGTCTGCGTGCCCGCCGAGAACAGCAGCTGGGTCTGGCCGGCCACGGTATCGACTACCGCGGGTGCGCCGCCCTTGTACGGCACGTGCAGCATCTGCACCCCGGCCATCTTCTCGAACAGCACCGCGCTCAGGTGGTTGGTCGAGCCCGGACCGGCGCTGGCGTAGGCCAGCTTGCCCGGGTTGGCCCTGGCGTAGGCAACCAGCTCCTTGACGTTCTGCGCCGGCACCGACGGGTGCACCACCAGCGTGTTGGTGACGTAGGCCAGCAGGCCCAGCGGCGTAAAGTCCTCCACGCCGCGGAACGGCATGTTCGGCATCAGCGCCGGGTTCATCGCGTGCGTACTCATCGAACCGACCAGCAGCGTGTAGCCGTCGGGCCTGGCACGCGCGACCATGGCCGAGCCGATATTGCCCGAGGCCCCGGGCTTGTTGTCGACGATCACCGGCTGGCCGAGCGAGCGCGTCAGGTGTTCGGACAGCACGCGCGCCAGGATATCGGTCGAGCCGCCGGCGGCCCACGGCACGATCAGCGTGACCGGCTTCTGCGGCCAGTTGTCGGCGGCGTGTGCGGCACCGCCTAGGCACATGGCCAGCGCGGCCATGCCGCCCAGCAGGGTTTTGGTCATCCATCGCATGGTGTGATTCCTCCTCTTTCGGGACGGGCGCACGATGCGGCCCGCCGTGTCTGTTTATTCGTGGGTTGCGCTCCGGTGCAGCGTCAGCGTCCGGCGGCATAGCCCTGCATGCCGCGCGGATTGGCGCCGGCGCGCAGCACCAGCCGGCCGCGGGCGTCGAACTGGCGCGAGCAGGCCGACATGCGGCCCTCGGACCACGGCTCGCCCACGCGCACGTCGTGGCCACGCTCGCGCAGCGCCGCGAGCGTGCTTTCCGGGAAGCGCGATTCGATGCTGATGCGGTTGAGCACGGTCTGGCGCGGCCAGAACGAAGCCGGGAAATGGTCGACATGCCAGGCCGGTGCGTCGATCGCCTCCTGCAGGTTCATGCCATGCACGGCATGGCGCAGGAAGAACGCCAGCGACCACTGGTCCTGCTGGTCGCCGCCGGGCGTGCCGAACACCATGTAGGGCTCGCCGTCGCGCAGCGCCAGCGACGGCGACAGCGTGGTGCAGGGCCGCTTGCCGGGCGCGAGCGTATTGGGCAGGCCGGGTTCCAGCCATGTCATCTGCAGGCGGGTATTGAGGGCGAAGCCGAGCGCCGGGATGGTCGGGCTCGACGACAGCCAGCCGCCCGACGGCGTCGCCGCGACCATGTTGCCGTGGCGGTCGATCACATCGATATGGCAGGTATCGCCGACAAAGATCTCCTGTTCGGCCCATTCGGCCACCGGCGGCAGTTCGGCAAAGGTGGGCTCGCCCACGCCGAAGCGCACGTCGGCGCGCTGCAGCGTGCGCGTGGCCGCGGCCAGGTCGGGCAGGCGCGGCGCAATGCCGTTGACCGTGCCGGGCTCGAGCGACAGCGCCGCCTGCGCGCCGATGCGCTGCGCGCGCGCGGCCAGGTAGGCATCGTCCAGCAAACCCGCCAGCGGGCTCGCGGCGAAGCGCGGATCGCCGTACCACGCCAGCCGGTCGGCCATGGCGAGCTTGGCGGCCTCGGCAATGCGGTGCACGAACTCGGGCGAATCCGGCGCATGTTGCTCGAGGCCGGCATGGCGCAACATGCCGAGCTGCTGCAGGAACACCGGCCCCTGGCTCCAGATGCCGCACTTGGCCACGGTATAGCGGCCAAAGTCCAGGGTCGCGGGCGCCTCGATCTCGGGCGTCCAGCTTGCCATGTCGTCAAGGCGCAGCAGGCCGGCGTGCTGGTCGCCGGTGGTGTCGCGCACGGGCGTATGGCGGCAATACGCATCGATTTCCTGCGCGACGAAGCCGCGGTACCAGCAGTCCAGCGCGGCATCGATCTGGCCGGTGCGGGTATCGCTGCGGCGCTGCGCCTCTTCGACGATGCGGGTATAGGTGGCCGCCAGCACCGGCAGCGTGTGCAGGCTGCCGGGGCGCGGCACCTTGCCGTCGGGCAGCCAGGTCTGGGCCGAGCTGTGCCATTCGTCGCGGAACAGTGCCTGCACCGCCAGGATCGCGCGCGCGATGCGCGGCACCAGCGGAAAACCGTCGCGCGCATAGCCGATGGCGGGCGCCAGCACCTCGGCGAGTGACCAGCTGCCATGCTCGCGCAGCATCGTCAGCCATGCGCCGAAGGCACCGGGCACGGCGGCCGGGATCAGACCGATGCCGGGCACCAGGTCCAGGCCCATGGCGCGCAGCGCGGCAGGATCTGCCAGCGCCGGCGCCGGGCCCTGCCCGCACACCGAGCGCATGGCGCGCTCGCGCTCGCTCCAGTACAGGATCGGCACTTCGCCGCCGGGGCCGTTCAGGTGCGGCTCGACCACCTGCAGCACAAAGCCCGCGGCGGCCGCGGCATCGAAGGCGTTGCCGCCGCGCTCCAGCACGCCCATGGCGGTCTGCGTGGCCAGCCAGTGCGTGGACGACGCAACGCCAAAGGTGCCAACGATCTCGGGACGGGTGGTGAACATGTTCGACGCTCCTGTGATGCCGGCCAGTATAGGTTTGCCGGATAACCGGCAGCGCCTGATTGGTTATTGTGGTATTACCATTCGGTCATACAACCAGACCGCCCCATGGCGGCAGGCACCATGTCCATCGCCCCCGACAAACTGGTCCACAACCTGGTATCGCGGCTGCGCCTGCGGCACCTGCCGCTGCTGCTCGCGCTGGCGCGGCAGCGCTCGGTGTCGCGCGTGGCGGCCGAGCTCAACCTGTCGCAGCCCGCCGTCACCAAGACCCTGCGCGAGATCGAAGACATCTTCATGGTGCCGCTGTTCACCCGCACCCGGCGCGGACTGGAGCCCACGCCCACCGGCCTGGCGGTGCTGGCACATGCCAGGCTGACACTGGCCGATGCCGATGCGCTGGGGCGCGAACTGGCGGCAATCGAAGCGGGGCTGTCGGGGCGGCTGCGCCTGGGCGTGATTCCCTACATCAGCCGCGGGGTGCTCGATACGGCCTGCACCTTCGGCATGGCGCAGACCCCGCGGGTGTCGGTGCTGGTGCGCGAAGGCACCACCGACGAGCTGGTCAGCGCGCTGCGCGAGCATGAGCTGGACTGCGTCATCGCGCGCACCTTCTTTGCACCGGGCGCGGACATCGTGCAGCAGCCGCTGTATCGCGAAGAGCCCGCGCTGGTCGTGCCCATCGCGGCCGCGGCGCGGCTGGCGCGCGGCGCGCTCGACTGGCACCGGCTGGCCGAACGCGACTGGATCCTGCCGCCGCCCAACACGCCGATCCGGCGCACCATCAACACCATCTTCGCGGTGGCGGGCGTGGCGCAGCCCACGCCGATGGTCGAGACCTATTCGATCAAGACCATGGCCACGCTGATGCGCAGGCATCCGGCGGCGACGACCATCGTGCCCAGGGCGGTCGCCAACGAACTGGTCGAGGCCAGGGGCGCGGTGGCCCTGCCCCATGCGCTGAGCTGGGACCTGCCGCCGGTGGGCGTGATGTGGCGGCGCCAGCCGGTGGAAGACGATGTGGTGGCGGCGCTGGTAGCCTGCCTGCGCGCGCTGCCGGCAGACCTCACCTAGCCCGCGGCACGCGTGCGGGAAAGGCCCGCACCCGCTCACCGCCAGGCACTAATTCCGCGTCAGCACCCGCACCGGCCCGCGCCGCTCCAGCACGTCGACCACCACGCGCTCGCCGGAGCGCCGCACCGCGACGTCGGCGCTGCCGCCGCCGACCCCGAGGTTGCGGAACACCACCTCGTCCAGGAACGGTGGCAGCGACGGGTTCTCGAACGTGATCGCCGGCTCCTGCGTGTCGAAGTCCAGCCCCAGGCAGGCCTGCAGCATCAGCAGCGGCGCGGCGGCGGCCCAGGCCTGCGGCGCGCACGCCACCGGATAGAAGGTCGGGCCCTGGCTGCGCTGGCGCGCGAAGCCGCAGAACAGTTCGGGCAGGCGGCGCAGGTCGATATAGCTCGATGCCGCGAACAGGCCCTCGAAGATGCGGCTGGCTTCGGGGTGGTAGCCGTAGCGCGCCATGCCTGCCGCGATCAACGCATTGTCGTGCGGCCATACCGAGCCGTTGTGGTAGCTCATCGGGTTGAAGCGCGCCGCGTCCGCGGCGACGGTGCGGATGCCCCAGCCACAGAAGGAAGTGCTCTGCATCAGCGTGCCTACGACGGACGGCGCGCGCTGCGGCAGCGCGATGCCGGTAAACAGCGTATGGCCCGCGTTGGAGGCGCGGATGCGGCACGGCTGCTTCTTGCCATCCAGCGCCAGCACATAAGTACCCAGCGCGGGGTCATAGAAGTGCTTGTCGAAGGCGTCGCGCAGCACTTCCGCCCTGGCGGCATAGCGGGCGGCGCCTTCGCTGTCGTCCAGCGCCGCGCGGATCTGCGCCGCGGCCTGCCAGGCGCCGTAGGTGTAGGCCTGGACCTCGGCCAGCGCGATCGGACCGGCGGCAAGCCGCCCGTCCTCGTGGAACACCGAATCGCGGCTGTCTTTCCAGCCCTGGTTGATCAGGCCCTCGGGCGACTGCCGGCCATATTCGACGAACAGGTCGCCGTCGCGGTCGCCGTATTCGCTGATCCAGTCCAGCGCGGCCTGCAGCCTGGGCCACAGCGCGCGCACGGTGTCGACATCGCCGGTGCGCCGCAGGTAGGCGCCCGCCAGCAGCACGAACAGCGGCGTGGCGTCGACGCTGCCGTAGTAAAGCGCGAACGGCACCTCGCCCAGGCGCGCCATTTCGCCATGGCGCATCTCGTGCAGGATCTTGCCGGGCTCGGCATCGGCGCCGGGGTCGACCGTCTCGGCCTGCATCGCGGCGAGGTACTGCAGCACGCCGCGCGCGATCTCGGGATCAAGCCATAGCGTCTGCAACGCGGTGATCAGCGCATCCCGGCCGAATACCGTGCTGAACCACGGGATGCCGGCATACGGGTAAGGTCCGTGCACGGTGTTGGTCAGCAGCATGTACAGGTCGGAGATGCTGCGCCGCGCGACTTCGTTGAACAGCTCGTTCGAGGTGGTGATCGACGCGGCGCGCCCGGACGAGCGCCGCAGCTCGCGCCGCGACTGCAGCAGCGCGCCCAGAAAGGACTGGGCCTCGCGCTCCTCGTGGTCCACCGACTTGCAGCGGATCTCCATGCGCAGCAGCTGCATGCACGACGGCTTGAGCTGCAGCGTGAAGCTGGCGCGGGTGCCGCTCAGGGCCTGCGGCGGCGGATCGAACGACAGCCGGGTTTCGCGCCGCGCCTGGTCCAGGCCGGTATAGCTCAGCGTGACCGCGGCGCCGTCGACTTGCGGCGGGTGCATGGTGCCGCGGCGCAGCCGCTGCGTGCCGCGTACTTCGAACAGGTCGGCAAAGTCCGCATCGAAGGCGATGTCGATGCACACGCGCCGCGGCCGGTCGTCGAAGTTGCGCACGCTCAGGCGTTCATAGCAGGCGCCGTTCCACAGGAAGCGCGACCGGCGCAGGTGGATCAGGTCGTGCTCGAGCCACAGGCCGCCCTCCTGGTCGAACAGGTCCGGATTGGTCAGGTCGCAGGTCAGCGCGGCATTGTCGTCGCGCAGCGTTGACGACAACAGCATCGGGCGCTGCCCTTCCACCGTCAGCCGCAGGAAGGACAGGTGGCGCGTGTCGAAATGGAACAGCCCCTCTGGGCTGCCCGGCGCACCGATCGCATCGCCGTTATGGTCGAACAGCGCGAAGGTGTCGCCATGCTTGAGCGTGCGCGGGCGCCGCTCCTGCAGCGACGCCGCCGCGGGGATATAGAACTGCGCGACGTCGCCGGCGCCGGCGACCGCCACCGAGCGGTTGGAATGTTCCGTGGATTCTGCAGGCATGAGGGGGTCTCTCCAGCAGTGGTCGTGTGCGGTTATGCGAGCGCGAGTCCGTCGGCCTCGCCGTGTGCCTCGCCCGCGTCGCCGGGGGTCGGCAAGCCCTGGTAGATGCGCACGTAGTCGCGCGCCATCCGCTCCGCGGTAAATCGCGCGTCGAACGCGGCGCGCACGCCGGCGCGCGGCAGCGTGGCCACGCGGGCGACGGCTGCCACTGCTTCGTCGACGCTGTGCACGATATAGCCGCTGATGCCCGGCTCGATCACCTCGGGCACCGAACCGCAGTCGAACGCAATCACCGGCGTGCCACAGGCCATGGCCTCGATCATCACCAGGCCGAATGGCTCGGGCCACGCGATCGGGAACAACAGCGCACGCGCATTGCCCAGGAACGCCGACTTCGCGGACTCGTCGATCTCGCCGATGTATTCGACTTCGGCGTGCGCGGCCACCAGCGGGCGGATCACTTCCTGCCAATAGGTGCGGTCGACCCGGTCGACCTTGGCCGCCATCTTCAGCGGCAAACCCGCGCGCGCGGCCACCTCGATGGCATGGTCGGGACGCTTTTCCGGCGAGATGCGGCCCAGGAACGCCAGGTAGTCGCCCGCCGGATTGGCGCAGTAGTCCAGCAGCGTCGCCGGGATGCCGTGGTAGACCGTGCCCACCCAGTTTACCGGCGGCATCGGCGCGCGCTGCGCGTCAGAGACCGACACCAGCGGGAATTGCGGGAAATGCGCATAAAAGGGCTGCAGCTCCCGCAGGTCCAGCCGCCCGTGCAAGGTGGTCACCGCGCGCACCGGCAGGCGCCGCAGCAGCGGGCATTGCAGCATGTCGATATGGAAATGCAGGACATCGAAGCACGTGGCGGCGGCCATCACGCGGTCCAGCATCATCACGTAGTAAGGCAGATGGTCGCCGACGTCCGCATCGAGGCGCAGTGCCATGTCGCAGCACGGCACCAGTTCGGCGCCGGTGACCGAGTCGCCGCTGGCGAACAGCGTGACCTCGTGGCCCTGGCGCACCAGTTCTTCCGTCAGGTACGAAACGATGCGCTCGGTGCCGCCATACAGGCTGGGCGGGCAGCGTTCGGCGAGTGGTGCAATCTGCGCAATCTTCATCGGCTCTCCCCCCTGGTCATCAGCAAACTGCAGGGTGGATTGCCGCGACAGTGCCTGGGCTGATGAAGGCACCATAGAAAGCGGCGGCGGCTTTTTCAAGCTGGTCCGGACCATGCAGGCGCGGCATGTCAACCATGTAGCGCAGCGATGGTGGCGGCCCGCTTCGTCAGGGCTTACCCGGAGGCGCGGCCGCTGCTATTTCGCGGTGCGGAATAGCGGGCCGCTTTCCTTGACGGTGCCCGCGGGCCTATGCAAAAGTCGGCGAAAACGAACGATCGTGCGGGAACGCTTTCCCGACACGGCGTCACCGGGCGGCAACACCGTCCGGCTTGCCGGGCGGCCCTCGCGCCGCATCGCACAGGAGACACCGCCATGCAGTATCCGCAGCACCGCATTGCGCACCGCCATTGCCTCGTCCCGCAGGTGGACCCGGCGCCCCCGCGCAGCAACGCACCCACTGCCGCACGCATTCCGGCACGACAGCCCGCGCTGCCGCCGGCCTGACCCACCGCGCCCCGATTTCATCTGCGCGGCCGCGCTTGTCGCCGCCGCGACGGAACACGCACGGCCATTGCCGGCGCGTGCCTGGTTTTCTGAACCGTAAGAGGTACCCCCGTGGCATTGTTCCTTCAACAGTTCCTGAACGGCCTGACGCTGGGCGGCGTGTACAGCCTGGTGGCGCTTGGCCTGACGCTGGTCTACGGCATCCTGCACGTGCCCAATTTCGCGCACGGCGCCTTCTACATGGCCGGCGCCTACGTGTCGCACTACCTGATGACCGCGCTGGGCGTGAATTACTGGCTGGCGATGCTGGGCGCGGCGCTGGTGGTGGCGGTGCTGTCGATGCTGGCCGACCGGCTGGTGTTCCACCCGCTGCGCAATTCGCCCGAGCTGCACGACATGATCGCCGCCATCGGCATCCTGCTGTTTCTGGAAGCCGGCGCGCAGGCGCTGTGGGGTGCGGACTTCCACCGCATGCCCACGCCGTATGGTCAGATCGTCGACGTGTTCGGCCTGACCGCGCCGCTGCAGCGCCTGCTGATCATCGGCGCCGCCTTTGCGCTGATGGTGCTGCTGCACCTGTTCCTGACCCGCACCATGACCGGCGCCACCATCATGGCGATGGCGCAGAACCGCGAAGGCGCGGCGCTGGTCGGCATCGACGCCACGCGCGTGACCCTGCTGGTGTTCGCCATCTCCGGCGCGCTGGCCGCGATCGCCGCCACGCTGTACGCGCCGATCAACCTGGTCTACCCGAGCATGGGCAACCTGGTGATCACCAAGGCCTTCGTCATCATCATCCTCGGCGGCATGGGCAGCATCCCCGGCGCCATCGTCGGCGGGCTGATCATCGGCATGGCCGAGAGCTTCGGCGGCTTCTACGTTTCCACCGACTACAAGGACATCATCGCGTTCGTGCTGCTGGTGGTGATCCTGTCGATCCGGCCGCAGGGCCTGTTTGCCGGCAAGGCAGCCTGAGGAGTACGACATGAAAGCACTGCAAGGAAAGACCGGCTGGATGCTGCTGCTGGCCTGCGCCATCGCCTTCCCGCTGGTCACGCCCAACAGCTACTACCTGACCGTGATGACGCTGGCCTTCATCTATGCCATCGCCACGCTCGGACTGAACCTGATCACCGGCTATACCGGGCAGCTGAACCTGGCGCACGGCGGTTTCATGGCCATCGGCGCCTACACGCTGGGGATCCTGACCGTGGACTACCAGGTGCCGTTCTGGCTGGCCTTCGTGCTGGCCGGGGTGCTGTGCATGGTGCTGGGCTATGTGGTCGGCGTGGTGTCGCTGCGCCTGAAGGGCCATTACTTCTCGATCTTCACCATGTGCGTGGGCTACATCATCTACCTGCTGATCGAGAAGTGGGAGAGCCTGACGCACGGCACGGTGGGCCTGATCGGCATCCCGGTGCCGGCGGCGATCGGGCCGATCGGCTTCGACAGCGTGCAGGCGCAGTATTACCTGGTGCTGGCCTTCCTGGCGGTCGGCGTATTCCTGATGCACCGCATCGTCACCTCGCTGCTGGGGCGCAGCTTCATGGCCGTGCGCAACAGCGACGCGCTGGCCGAGGCGCTGGGCCTCAACCTGATGCGCACCAAGGTGCTGTCGTTCGTGCTGTCGGTGGGCTACGCCGGCTTTGCGGGCGCGCTGTACGCGGGGCAGGTGCGCTTCCTGGGCCCGGACATCGCCCGCACCGACCTGACCTTCGACATGGTGATGTCGATGCTGGTGGGCGGCATCGGCACCATCTTCGGGCCGCTGCTGGGCGCGGTGCTGGTGCCGTGGATCACGCAGTCGCTGCAGTTCATGCAGGACTACCGCATGCTGGTGTTCGGGCCGGTGCTGGTCCTGCTGATCATCTTCGTGCCCGACGGCATCGTCGGCTCTTACCTGAAGAAGCAGGCGCGCAAGGCCGCCGCCGAGCGGCGCGGCAAGCTGGCCCAGCCCGCCGCCGCGAGCAACACCGCCTCTGTACCGACCACCCGCGCCGGAGCCGACCATGCTTGAGATCCGCAACCTGACCAAGAAATTCGGCGGCCTGACCGCCGTGCACGATGTCTCGGTGACCTTCGAGCAGGGCCATATCAACGCCATCATCGGCCCCAACGGCGCCGGCAAGACCACCTTCTTCAACCTGGTCGCGGGCACCCATGCGCCCTCCTCCGGCCAGATCCTGTTCAAGGGCCAGGACATCGCCGGCCTGCGCGCCGACCAGATCGCGCGCCTGGGCGTGGCCCGCACCTTCCAGGCGACGGCGCTGTTCGACCGCGCCACCGTGCTCGACAACCTAATCGTCGGCCACCGCCTGCGTACGCGTTCCGGGCTGGGCGACGTGCTGTTCAACACCCGGCGCCTGCGCGAGGAGGAGCGGCTGTGCCGCGACAAGGCCGAGGCCGCGCTGGACTTCGTCGGCCTGTCGCACCTGGCGCACGAGATTGCGGCCGACATCACGCAGGAGGCACGCAAGCGCGTGGCCTTCGCGCTGGCGCTGGCGACGGACCCGGAGCTGCTGCTGCTCGACGAGCCGGCCGGCGGCGTCAACCCGGAAGAGACCGTCGGCCTGGCCGAGCTGATCCGCAAGATGGTGCGCCATGGCAAGACGGTCTGCCTGATCGAACACAAGATGGACATGATCATGCGGCTGGCCGACAAGATCATGGTGCTGAACTACGGCGAGAAGATCGCCGAAGGCACGCCCGCGCAGATCCAGCAGGATCCGCATGTCATCGAGGCCTATCTGGGAGCCGACCATGTTGCAGCTTGAACGCGTCTCGCTGTCGTACGGCAGCTTCCGCGCGCTGGACAACATCACCCTGCACGCCGGCGCCGGCGAGCTGGTGGTGCTGCTGGGCGCCAACGGCGCCGGCAAGAGCTCGATCTTCCTGGCGATGAGCGCGATCCACCGCATCAGCGGCGGCAGCATGCGCTTCGACGGGCGCGAGCTGTCCGGCATGAAGCCGTCGCAGATCGTGCAGGCGGGGCTGGTGCACTGCCCGGAGGGACGCAAGCTGTTCCCGGCCATGAGCGTGGAGAAGAACCTGGTGCTGGGCGCGTATGTGCATCGGCGCGACGGCGCGGGCATCCGCAAGACGCTGGACGAGGTCTATGAACTGTTCCCGATCCTGCGGCAGAAAAAGGACGATGCGGCCGGCTCGCTGTCCGGCGGGCAGCAGCAGATGGTGGCGCTGGGACGCGCCCTGATGAGCCGCCCGCGCGCGCTGCTGCTCGACGAACCGTCGCTGGGCCTGGCACCGCTGGTGGTCAAGCAGATGTTCGAGATCATCCAGCGCATCAACCGCGCGGGCACGACGGTGCTGCTGGCCGAGCAGAACGCCTACGCGGCGCTGGGGATTGCGCATCGCGCCTATGTGATCGAGAGCGGAAGAATCGTGATGGAAGGAGACCGGGATGCGTTGCTGAAGGATGAGGGGATTCGCAAGGCGTATATCGGGGGCTGAATCCGAAAGGCCACCACTACCGATTACGTACTTCCTCTCCCGCACGCGGGAGAGGGAAAAAAACCGAGGGGTCATTGAAGACAACCGGAACTGACAAGCCGTACTTTCAGGAGACAACACCATGCAAAACAACCTCATGCGCCGCATCTTCCCGCTGGCCGCCACCGCCGTGGCCGCGATGCTGGCCTCGGGCGCCGCGCTGGCGCAGGAAGTGGTCAAGATCGGCTACACCGGCCCGCTTTCCGGCGGCGCCGCGCTGTATGGCAAGAACGTGCTGTCGGGCGTGCAGATGGCCGTCGACGAGATCAATGCCTCGGGCCTGGAGGTCAAGGGCAAGAAGGTCAAGCTGGAGGTGGTGGCGCTGGACGACAAATACTCGCCCGCCGAGGCCGCGATCAACGGGCGCCGCCTGGTGCAGCAGCACAAGACCCCGGCGGTGTTCGTGCCGCATTCGGGCGGCATCTTCGCGCTGCAGGCCTTCAACGAGCAGGAGAAATTCCTGGTGATGGCCTACTCCAGCGTGCCGCGCATCACCGATGCCGGCAACAAGCTGACCATCCGCATCCCGCCGGCCTACACCGGTTATATCGAGCCGTTCATCAAGGCGCAGATGAAGCGCTACGGCAAGAACGTGGCGCTGGCGCCGGCCGACCACGACTACGCCAAGGCCTGGGTGCAGGCCTTCCTGCCGGCTTGGGAAGCCGCCGGCGGCAAGGTGGTGGCGAACAACCCGATGTCGTACACCAAGGCCACCGACTTCTACAGCGGCGTGTCGCGCGCCATCAGCGAGAAGCCGGACGTGATGTTCGTCGGCGGCCCGTCGGAGCCGACCGCGCTGGTGGTCAAGCAGGCGCGCGAACTGGGCTTCAAGGGCGGCTTTATCGTGATGGACCAGGCCAAGATGGACGAGATGGCGCGCGTCACCAACGGCCTGGGCATGCTGGAGGGCTCGATCGGCGTGCTGCCGCTGGTCAACGACAGCCGTCCCGCCGCGCAGGCCTTCAACGCCCGCTACAAGAAGCTGCACGACGGGCGCGATGCCACCACCGAGATGTCGCTGAACTACACCATGGTGTATGCGCTGGCCGGGGCAATGAAGCTGGCCGGCACCACCAGCGATGCGGCGGCGATCCGCGCGAAGATGCCGGATGCGGTCAAGGGCCTGGCCAAGGAAGTCAATCCCAACGAAGTCGACGGCATCGACGCCAAGGGCGGATCGATGGCCGACACCGTGGTCGGCTGGGTGCAGAACGGCAAGATCTCGCAGGTCCGCTTGTCGGAACTGGCGAAGTAACGCGAGACAAGCTGCCGGCTCGGCACCGGCAGCACAAACCCCGGCATGTCGCCAGGCATGCCGGGGTTTTTTCATTGCGGCGGGCGGGCGTGACTAGCGGCGATCGCCGTCGCGGCCCTGGCGCGCTTCCATCTGGCCACGCTCCTGCTGCGCGCGTTGCTGCTGTTGCATCTGCCGCTGCTGGTCCATTTGCTGGCGCTGGCGCTCCTGCATCTGCCGTTGCTGCTCGTGCATCTGCCGTTGCTGCTGTTCGGCCTGGCGCTGCATGGCCTGCTGGCGCTGCTGCTCATGCATCGCCCGCTGCTGTTCCTGCATCGCGCGTTGCTGTTCCTGCATATGGCGCTGCTGCTGTTCGGCCTGCCGCTGCATGGCCTGCTGGCGTTGCTGCTCCTGCATGGCCCGTTGCTGCTCCTGCATATGGCGCTGCTGCTCGGCCTGGCGCTGCATGGCCTGCTGCCGTTGCTGCTCCTGCGCCGCGCGCTGCTGGTCCTGCATCTGCCGCTGCTGATCCGCTTGCCGCTGCATGGCTTGCTGGCGCTGCTGCTCCTGCGCCGCGCGCTGCTGGTCCTGCATCTGGCGCTGCTGATCCGCTTGCCGCTGCATGGCCTGCTGTCGTTGCTGCTCCTGCGCCGCACGCTGCTGGTCCTGCATCTGCCGCTGCTGCTGTTCGGCCTGGCGCTGCTGCCCTTCCTCCCTCTGCCGCTGCTGCTCGAAGCGCTGGCGCTGCATTTCCTGCGATTGCCGGGCCGGATCGGGGCGCTCCTGACCATCGGCCCACTGGCGGGGCGGCATGCCCTGCTGGCGCTGCTCGTCCAGTTGCCGTTGCTGCTCGCGCAGGGCACGCTGCTGCTCGAAGCGCTGGCGCTGCATTTCCTGCGATTGCCGCGCCGGGTCGGGGCGCTCCTGACCATCGGCCCACTGGCGGGGCGGCATGCCCTGCTGGCGCTGCTCGTCCAGTTGCCGTTGCTGCTCGCGCAGGGCACGTTGCTGCTCGATCTGCTGGCGCTGCTGCTCACGCTGCATGGCCTGTTGCTGCCGCTGGGCATCCCCTGGCACGCCCGGCTGCCCGGCAAAGCCGCGCGCCTCGTCGGGCCGGGTGCTCTGGCCCCGCCCAGGGCCGCGCCAGGGCTCGCCCCGAGGCTGGGCATCGTTGCGATCCGCGCGGCCGTCGCCGTCGGCATCGATACGCCCGGGGCGCGGCTGGACTGGAGCGTGGTCGCGCGATGCGATCGCGGCCTGGCTCATGCGCACGTCCGGCACCGGCCGTGCGTCGCGGCCGGGCCGGCGCTCGTTGCCGCCGCGCCAGGCCGGGCCGGCACCGGGCACGACCCCGCCCTCGCGCGCAAAGCGCCGGGCCAGGTCGTCCGTGGCCGGTCGCCCGGGCGGGCGCGCGGCGATGGCCTGGCGTTCGAAGCCGTGGCGGGCCTGCGGCGGCAGCGGGCGCGGCGGCGCCGCGCCTACCAGGCTGCCCTTGACCGGCGCCACCGGCGGCGCGCCGTGGGCCTCGCCCGCCGGCACGTTGCGCCATTCGGGGCGGTGCAGGCCGCGCGCGGGGCGTCCTTC
Source organism: Cupriavidus alkaliphilus (assembly GCF_900094595.1). Taxonomy (GTDB): domain Bacteria; phylum Pseudomonadota; class Gammaproteobacteria; order Burkholderiales; family Burkholderiaceae; genus Cupriavidus; species Cupriavidus alkaliphilus. The sequence continues at coordinate 400,352 of NZ_FMAD01000004.1, forward strand.
GACAAAGTTGCGCGCCGGCATGCCGGTGATGGCGCCGGGCACGGTGCGGTTGACGTAAGGCGGCGGGCGGCGGTCGCCCATCACGAAGTTGTTGACCGTAACCCGGTTGATGCGGGCGACGTAAGTCGGGCTGGCGCGATAGACCGGCCGGTAGGCATCGCGCGGACCCAGCGGATACCAGGCCACGCCCGGTCCGCTGCCGACGCGCACGCTCCAGTTGGGCCCGGCGGCGCCGACAAAGGCCACCAGCGCCGGGGCATAGCACGGGCGCACGCGCGGCCCGGGAACCCAGCCCCAGCGCGAGCCCACATAGGCCCAGCGGCCATAGTGCGAGGGCGCGAAGCCCCACGGCGCGTCGTCGATCCAGGTCCAGCCCCACGGCGCGATCCAGGCCCAGTGGCCGGTGCTGTACGGCACCCATCCCGCGCTGACCGCGCGCGGGAACCAGATCGCGCCGTAGCCCGGGTCTTCCTGCCAGTCGCCATAGCCGTCCAGCGCGGCGTAGCCCGGCATCTCGCGCGGCACGTAGCGCGCCGACTGCGAAGCATCCTCGCGCGCGTCGCGCGCCGCGGTCCAGCGATCGAACCCGTCTTCGGCCACCGGGCCGCCGCCTGCATCGGCCAGGTCGGTGCCGGCAAAGCGCATGCGGTCGCCGCGCTGCAGTTCGATGGTGCGGCTGTCGCCATAGACCACCGCGCTGCCATGGCGCAGCGTGACGGTGGTGGTGCTGCCGTCGGGCGCCACGTCCAGGCGGTAGTCGCCGGGCTCGCGCGGCACGAAGGCCAGGTTCGGGGTATCGACCTCGACCGTCTGGCCCGGCGGCAACGCGCGCACGCGCACCTGCAGCGTGCCCTGCGTCAGCTTGACCTGCGTGGTGCTGTCGTCGAGGTTCAGGATGCTGGCCGCGGTGGCGCCGCCCATGCGCAGCGCCACCGTGCCGGCGTGCAGCTCGGCGCGTCCGCCGGGTTCCAGCCAGAGCCGGTCGCCGGTGGTGACCGGCCGGTTCAGCCCGGCCGCGGCCCAGGCGTCCGAGCCGGCGGGGGCAAAGCTGAGGTTGCCGTCGACCGCGGTCAGCGTGGCGATGCGCGAGGAAGGATCGGCCTGCTGCTGCGCGGCGTCGGCCACCGGGGCATCGAGGTAGGGTTCGCCCGGCGCGCCGGGCACCTGCGCCAGTGCAGCAGCCGCCACTGCAAGGCCGGCTGCGGCCGCCAGCGCAGTCAGCACCATGCGGCCGCCAGGGCGGCCCGTAAAGCGGCCAGCGGATTGGAAAGAATCAGACATGGAAGGGAGGAGCGGGACCCGACACGGGTCGGCGGGCAGGCCGGCCCACGCCGGCGGCCACCCTATTGTCACCATACATGGCCCCGGGGTGCGGCGGCGCGTTCGGCGCGGCACAGTTTGTAAGCTCGTATTTCGCCCGGCGCCGGCGCCGGGCGGCGCGGCCGGTGCGCGCGGCAGGCTGCGGGCGGGCCGGCGGGCGACGCCGCCGTGGCCACGGCGGACCAGCCGTCAAAGGTGGAAACAACTTCGGTGCGCCGGACAGGCTGGCCCGGGCCGGATGCCGCTTAGCGGCCGGATTGCTGGCGCAGCATCTCGGTCAGCCGCTCGGCCGGCATCGGGCGCCCGTACAGGTAGCCCTGCGCCTCATGGCAGCCGTTGGCGAGCAGGAAGTCGCGCTGTTCGGGGGTTTCCACGCCTTCGGCCACCACGCCGATGTGCAGGCTGGCGCCCACGTTGATCACCGAGCGCACGATGGCCGCGTCGACCGGGTCTACGGTCACGTTGCGGATAAAGGACTGGTCGATCTTGAGCCGGTCCACCGGGAACGACTTCAGGAAACTGAGCGAGGCATAGCCCGTGCCGAAGTCATCGCAGGTCAGCGTGATGCCGTCGCGGCGCAGCGCCTGCAGCTGGTCCGAGACTTCGTCGCCCTGCTGCAGGGCGATGGTCTCGGTGATCTCGATCTCAAGGCAGTCAGGCGCCAGCTCCAGCGCCCGCAGCACGTGGCGGACCTCGGTCAGCAGCCGGCTTTCGGAGAGCTGGGCCGCGAACAGGTTGATCGCCACCCGCGGCGGCCGCGGAAACGCCAGCGCCCAGGCACGGGCCTGGGCGCACGCAGTCTGCAGCAGCCACATGCCGACATCGCTGGCGATGCTGCTGCCGGCCAGCGCGTCGATGAACGCGGCCGGCGACAGCAGCCCGCGGGTGGGATGGCGCCAGCGCATCAGGGCCTCGGCGCCATGGACCCGGCCGTCGCGCAGGTCGACCTGCGGCTGGTACAGCAGCTCGAACTGGCGCTGTGCGTAGGCCTCGTGCAGGGCCTGCACCAGCGACAGCCGCGTGGTCACGTCCGAGCGCATCTGCGGCTTGAAGAAACGGATGGTGCGGCCGCCGTCGTGCTTGGCCCGGGCCAGCGCCAGGCTGGCCGCCGCCAGCATGTCCGAGGCCTGTTCGCCGGCCGCGGGCGCGACGCACGCGCCGATGCTGGCCAGCACGTGATGGCGGCGCCCGGCATGCTCGTGGGGAGAGGACAGCATCGACAGGATCGCGGCGCTGACATGGCGCACCAGCGTGGGATCGGCAATGGACGGCAGCAGCACGCTGAATTCGTCGCTGCCGATGCGGCCGATGATGGCGTCGCGGGGCGAGGCATCGCGCAGGCGCCGGGCCACGCGCTGCAGAATGACGTCGCCTTCGGCATGGCCATGCATGTCGTTGAAGGCGCGGAAGTCGTCAATGCCGATCAGCAGCAATGCACAGCGTGGCACAGCCTCGCTATGCAGGCGTGCCTCCAGCCGTTCCAGAAAGCCCTGGCGATTGTCAACGCCGGTCAGCGGATCGAGATCCGAGCCTGGCGAGGCGCCAGCCGACTTCGCCCCCGACTTGGCCACCATCCCTGCCCCATCTGTGATTGTCGACATTGTTACCTGCTAGCAATTTAGCAAGTGTGACGAAAACTTGGAAAAAATCAAGCAGTTCCGATACACGCCAAAACCCCTAGGCGCCGGCGCAACGCCGGGCCTGCGCGGACCGTGCTGCGCGTTGAATCGGGCGGCCGCATACAGTACCCTACCGCGCATCGGCGCCCTGCCCCCCTTCAGTCTGGCCCGGGCCGCGCCCTGAACAAGAACATCACCGGGATCTCACCGTGAATGAATGGACCATCCGCACGCGCATCCTGGCAAGCTTTTCGCTGATCCTGCTGGTCATGGCACTGATGGGCGTGGTCGCCTATACCCGCCTGGTCGCGATCGAGCGCGAAACCGCGCTGATGCTGCACGACGCCCTGCCCGGCCTGAACTACAGCACCGGCATCCGCGGCATCTGGGGCGAGCGCTATGTGCTGGCCTGGCAGACCATCAACGCCACCGACCAGGCTGACCGCCAGCGCTTCCAGCAGCAAGCCAGCGAGGCGGTCGGCCGCCTCGACAAGCTGGAGCAGCAATACGAAACCACCATCACGCGCGCGGAAGACCGGACTGCGTTCCAGGCCTATCGCGACATGCGCGCCCGCTATGATCAGGCGACCCAGGTCCTGTCGGGCCAGGCCGAGTGGAACGGCGCCGCCGCCGCGACGGCGCTGCGCGGCGAGGCGCATGACCGCTGGCTCGACGCGCGCAAGGCGACCCAGCGCCTGGTCGACGACAACAGCGCGGTCAGCGCGCGCGCCGCGCAGGGCATCGACGATGCCGTCAATGCCGCGAAGATCGGCATCGAAGCCGCGCTGATCGTGGCGGTGGCGGTGGCGCTGGTCTGCGGCTACCTGCTGCTGCGCGCGATCACGGTGCCGATGCAGTCGATCGTCGGCCTGCTGGCTGGCATCCGCGGCGGCGACCTGCGCCTGCGCATGGCACTGCGCCGCAAGGACGAGTTCCAGGAAGTGGAGGAAGGCTTCAACCAGATGACCGGCGAGCTGACGTCGCTGGTGGGCCAGGCCCAGCGCACCGCGATCCAGGTCACCACCTCGGTCAACGAGATCGCGGCCACGGCGCGCCAGCAGCAGGCCACCGCCACCGAAACCGCCGCCACCACCACGCAGATCGGCGCGACCTCGCGCGAGATCTCGGCCACCGCGCGCGACCTGGTGCGCACCATCCACGAAGTCTCCAGCGCCGCCGAACAGGCCGCGACGCTGGCCGGTACCGGGCAGGTCGGGCTGTCGCGCATGGAAGGCACCATGCAGCATGTGATGGATGCCGCCGGCTCGGTCAACGCCAAGCTGACCACGCTCAACGAGAAGGCCGGCAACATCAACCAGGTGGTGACCACCATCGCCAAGGTGGCCGACCAGACCAACCTGTTGTCGCTGAACGCCGCGATCGAAGCCGAGAAGGCCGGTGAATACGGCCGCGGCTTTGCCGTGGTAGCCACCGAGATCCGCCGCCTGGCCGACCAGACAGCGGTGGCCACCTATGACATCGAGCAGATGGTGCGCGAGATCCAGTCGGCGGTGTCGGCCGGCGTGATGGGCATGGACAAGTTCTCGGAGGAAGTGCGCCGCGGCATGTCCGAAGTGACCCAGGTGGGCGACCAGCTGTCGCAGATCATCGCCCAGGTGCAGTCGCTCGCGCCGCGCGTGCTGATGGTCAATGAAGGCATGCAGGCCCAGGCCGGCGGTGCCGAGCAGATCAACCAGGCGCTGATGCAACTGTCCGAGGCCGCGCAGCAGACCGTGGAATCGCTGCGCCAGTCGAGCCAGGCGATCGACGAGCTGACGCTGGTCGCCAACGACCTGCGCAGCGGCGTGTCGCGCTTCAAGGTCTAGGCTGCCGGTTCCCGCACCGGGCCGTCGCGCGCCGCCGCCATGAAACTCTTCCTGCTGTTCCGCCTTGGCGCCGACCACTACGCGCTCGATGCCACCGAGATCGCGGAAGTGCTGCCGCTGACGCGGCTGAAGCAGATTCCCGGCGCGCCGGCCTGGGTGGCCGGCCTGATGGAGCGGCGCGGCCAGCCGGTGCCGGTGATCGACCTGCCCGCGCTCGCCACCGGCGTGCCCGCGGCGCCGCGCACCAGCACGCGCACGGTGCTGGTCCATTACCGCCGCGCCGAAAGCGAACCGGCGCGGCTGCTCGGCCTGCGCCTGGAAGCGGCCACCCAGACCCTGCGCTGTCCGGCGGAATCGTTCGTCGACGCCGGCGTGGCTGGCGCCAGCCCGCGCTACCTTGGCCCGGTGCGGCATGACGCGCGCGGCCTGGTGCAATGGGTCAGGGTCGGCGCCCTGCTGCCGGACGAGGTCCACGCCATGCTGTTCGCCGACGCTGCCGGGGAGACCGCCGCGTGAGCACCGCCGCGCATATCGAAGCCTTGCTCAAGGCCCGCATCGGCCTGGACGCCGGCGCCATCGGCAGCGGCGCGGTGGCACGCGCCGTGCGCGAGCGCCAGCAGGCACGGCACGCGCCCGATACCGAGGCCTACTGGCAGCTGCTGCAGGGCACCGCCGACGAATTCCAGGCGCTGATCGAAGCCGTGGTGGTGCCCGAGACCTGGTTCTTCCGGCACCGCGAAGCCTTGCTGGCACTGGGCCGTTTTGCCGCCGAACGCGCCTTTGCCGACGGCAGGCGCACACTGCGGCTGCTCAGCCTGCCCTGCTCCACCGGCGAAGAGCCGTATTCGATCGCCATGGCGCTGCTCGATGCCGGCGTGCCGCCGGGGCGCTTCTATATTGACGCGGTCGACATCAGCGCGCGCGCACTCGCCCGCGCGCGCCAGGCGCAATACGGCGCCAATGCCTTCCGCAGCGCGCCGCTCGACTTCCGCGACCGCTATTTCAGCGCCACGCCCATGGGTTACGTGCTGGACGCGCGCGTGCGCGCGCAGGTGCGGCTGCTGCAGGGCAACCTGGTCGAGCCCGGCCTGCTGGCGGGCGAGGCGCCCTATGACTTTGTGTTCTGCCGCAACCTGCTGATCTACTTCGACGCCGCCGGACAGCGGCAGGCGGTACAGACGCTGGTGCGCCTGACCATGGCCGACGGCCTGCTCTTCGTCGGGCCGGCCGAGGCGAGCGTGCTGAGCGCGCAGGGGCTGGAGCCGGTCGGTGTCCCGCTGACCTTTGCCTTCCGCAAGCCGGCGGCCGCAACGCAGCGTGCGCGGGCCCCGTCCCACCCGCCGGTCCACGCCACCCAGCCACCCCGCATGGCGGCGCCGCCGCGGCTGCCGCGCCCGCCCGCGACCATGCGTCCGCCGGCGCCGCGGGCATTTGCGCCGGCTGCACCGCCGCCCGCACCGCCCGCTGCCGATGCGCGCGCCGCAGAGCTGGCCGCCATCGCGGCGATGGCCGACCGCGGCGAGCTGGACGCCGCCACGGCTGCATGCGTGGCGCTGCTCGAGCGCGCCGCGCCGGATGCCGATGGCGCCGCGCTGGCCGATGCCTATGGCATGCTCGGCGTGCTGCACGACGCCGCCGGCCGTGTCGCCCAGGCGCATGCGGCCTACCGCAAGGCGCTCTACCTGGATCCTTCGCACCAGGAAAGCCTGTATCACCTGGCCGCGTTGCTCGACACCGAAGGCGACCACGACGGCGCCACCCGCTTGCGCCAGCGCGCGCAGCGCCACACCCGCAAGCACCATGGCTGAAACCCGCGACCGTACCTTTGCCACCGTGGTGCGCGCCGAAGGCGTGGACGACTGCTGGCGCCGCATCGGCGTGCGCGGCGACGGCAGCTGCCCGGCGCTGGCCGAGCACGCCCACTGCCGCAACTGCCCGACCTACGCGCAGGCCGCGGCCATGTTGCTGGACGCCCAGCAGCTGGAGCAGGATCTGCAGGGCTTGCCCGATGCCGCCAGCCTTGCCGGCGGCGGCGCGGGCCACGACGGCGACGATAGTGACGATAGCGACGACGCCGGCACCGCAATGGCCTGCCTGGTGTTCCGCATCGGCGATGAATGGCTGGCGCTGCCGACCGCCGCGCTGGGTGAAGTCACCGCGCCAGCCCCGGTCCATTCGCTGCCGCACCGGCGCGATGCCGCCGTGCTCGGGCTGGCCGCGGTGCGCGGCAACCTGCTGGCCTGCCTGTCGCTGGCGCATGTGTTCGACGCGGGCGCAGCCCGCGCCGAGCTCGACGCCGCGGGCAGCCGCTTCCTGATCCTTGGGCAGGGCCGCGCCGCGATCGCACTGCCGGTGGCCGAGGTCGCCGGCATCGTGCGGGTGCGGCACGCCGCCCTGCTACCGCTGCCCGCCACGCTGGCGCGCGCCTCGGCCCGCTATACCCAGGCGCTCTTCGTCGACCAGGGCCGCAGCGTCGGCCTGCTCGATGCCGCGCAGGTACGCCAGGCCCTGGCACGGAGCCTGGCATGAATCCCGAACAATTGCGCGACGCCTCGCTGCTGGAACTGTTTGCGCTCGAAGCCGACGCCCAGGCCGAAATCCTCAACGCCGGCCTGCTGGCGCTTGAGCGCAACCCGGGCGCGCCCGAGCAGCTCGAGGCGTGCATGCGCGCGGCCCATTCGCTCAAGGGCGCGGCCCGCATCGTCGGGCTCGACGGCGGCGTGCGGCTGGCGCATGCCATGGAAGACTGCCTGGTCGCCGCACAGGGCGGCATGCCGCTGGCAGCCGCGCATATCGATGCGCTGCTGCAGGGCACCGACCTTTTGCTGCGCATCGGCCATCCGCCTGGCGGCGATCCGGACTGGTCCGAACACGCCGGCCGTGCCGAGATCGACGCGGTGGTGCAGCGGCTGAGTTCGCTCGATGGCGGCGGCGCGCCAGCGCAGCCCGCCGCTGCGCACGCGCCCGCCGCCGCCGCGAGGCCGGTTGGTACACCCGCCCCCTCGCCCACGCCTGCCCTCGACCCCGAACCGGCACCGCCGGCACCGGTAGCCGCGCATGCCGCCGACGGCCACGAGCGCATGCTGCGCATCAACGCCGATGCGCTGGACCAGCTGCTGGCGCTGTCGGGCGAGGCCATGGTCGAATCGCACTGGCTGCGGCCATTCGGCGAGTCGCTGCAAAAGGCGCGGCGCCAGCAGGCGCGCGCGCTGCGCGCTGCCGACGCCCTGCAGCAAGTCTTGCGCGAAACGCAGGATGGCGCCGGCGCGCATGCGTTATCGGTCGCCCAGGCGGCGCTGGCCGAGCTGCGCCAGTTGCTCGACGATGGCCAGCAGCAACTGGCGGCGCGGCTGGACGAGTTCGAGCAGTACGACCATCGCGCCACGCGGCTGGCACGCCGGCTCTATGACAGCGCACTGGCGTCGCGCATGCGTCCGCTGTCCGACGGACTGGCCGGCTACGCGCGCATGGTGCGCGACCTTGGCCGCTCGCTGGGCAAGTCCGTGCACCTGGAACTGTCCGGGGCCGGCACGCAGGTGGACCGCGACATCCTCGAGGCGCTGGACGCGCCGCTGGCGCACCTGCTGCGCAATGCCGTGGACCATGGCATCGAGGCGCCGGCGGTGCGCCAGGCCCAGGGCAAGCCGGCGGAGGGCCGGGTGACGCTGCACGCGCGCCACAACGCCGGCCGGCTGCAGATCGAGATCACTGACGACGGCGCCGGGGTCGACCTGGATGCGCTGCGGCGCGCCATCGTGCGCCGGCGGCTGGCCTCCGAAGACACGGCGGCGCGGCTGTCGCAGGCGGAGCTGCTCGACTTCCTGCTGCTGCCCGGCTTCAGCATGCGCGACACCGTTTCCGAAGTGTCCGGGCGCGGCGTCGGCCTCGACGCGGTGCAGGAGATGGTGCGCCGCGTGCGCGGCAGCCTGCGCCTGACGCAGCAACCCGGTCACGGCCTGCACTTCAGCCTGGAGCTGCCGCTGACACTGTCAGTGGTGCGCACGCTGCTGGTGGACGTGGCCGGCGAAGCCTATGCCTTCCCGCTGGGCCGCGTGCTGCGCGCGACCTCGGTGGCGCGCGGCGAGATCGAGCAGACCGAAGGCCACCAGCATTTCCGCCACGAGGGCCGCGCCATCGGGCTGGTCAGCGCGGCGCAGATGCTGCAGCGCGCCGGCGCCGATGCCGCCCCGGCGCGCGAGCAGGTACCGGTGGTGGTCATCGGCGAGGGCGAGCGCACTTACGGCATTGCCGTCGACCGCATGCTGGGCGAGCGCCTGCTGGTGGTGCAGCCGCTGCCCGCGGCACTGGGCAAGGTCCGCGACATCGCCGCCGGCAGCCTGACCGACGACGGCACGCCGGTGCTGATCTTCGATGTCGAGGACATGATCCGCTCGGTCGAGAAGCTGGTCTCCGAAGGCCGCATCGAAGGCGTGCGCCAGGCCGCGGCGGCGAGCCTGCAGGCGCGCGCGCGCCGGGTGCTGGTGGTGGACGACTCGCTCACCGTGCGTGAGCTGCAGCGCAAGCTGCTGGCCGGTCGCGGCTACGACGTGACGGTGGCGGTCGACGGCATGGACGGCTGGAACGTGTTGCGCGCCGAGCCGTTCGACCTGGTCATCACCGACATCGACATGCCGCGCATGGACGGTATCGAGCTGGTGCGCCGGATCCGCCAGGACGCCGCGCTGCGCCAGTTGCCGGTGATGGTGGTTTCGTACAAGGACCGCGAACAGGACCGCCAGCGCGGCCTGGAGGCCGGCGCGGATTATTATCTGGCCAAGGGCAGTTTCCACGACGCCGCGTTGCTCGACGCGGTCCAGGACCTGATCGGCGAGGCACGTCCATGAACATCGGCATCGTCAATGATTCCGCGCTAGCGGTGGCCGCGCTGCGCCGCGCGCTGGCGCTGGATCCGTCGTTCGAGATCGCGTGGATTGCCGGCGACGGCGCCCAGGCGGTGCAGATGGCGGCGCGCCAGACCCCGGACCTGATCCTGATGGACCTGCTGATGCCGGTCATGGACGGGGTCGAGGCCACGCGCCGGATCATGGCCGCCACGCCCTGCGCCATCGTGGTGGTGACCATGGACCTGGGCCGCAACGCCACGCAGGTGTTCGACGCCATGGGCCATGGCGCCATCGACGCGGTCGACACCCCCACGCTGGCCGAGGCCGACGCGCAGCTTGCCGCCGGGCCGCTGCTGCGCAAGCTGCGCAATATCGCGCGCCTGCTGGCCGGGCGCGTGGCACCGCAGCACACGCTGGCGGTGGCGCCGCGCGCCGGCAGCGCGCCGCGGCTGGTGGCGATCGGCGCCTCGGCTGGCGGCCCGGCCGCGCTGGCCGCGCTGCTGGGCGCGCTGCCGGCCGACTTCGGCGCCGCGGTGGTCACCGTGCAGCATGTCGACGAGGCCTTTGCCGCCGGCATGGCCGAGTGGCTCGACGGGCAGTGCGCGCTGCCGGTGCGCATTGCGCGCGCCGGCGAAACCCCGCAGGCCGGCACCGTGCTGCTGGCCGGCACCAACGACCACCTGCGCCTGGCCGGCCCGAACCGGCTGGCCTACACCGAACAACCCTGCGACTACCTCTATCGCCCCTCCATCGATGTGTTCTTCGAAAGCGTGGTGGAACACTGGCGCGGCGACGTGATCGGCGTGCTGCTGACCGGCATGGGCCGCGACGGCGCGCTGGGACTGAAAGCAATGCGCGACCGCGGTTTCCTGACCATCGCCCAGGACCGTGCCACCAGCGCCGTCTACGGCATGCCCAAGGCCGCCGCCGCGCTCGGCGCCGCCGCCGAGATCCTGCCGCTGCCGCGCATCGCGCCGCGGCTGGTGCAGGCGTGTGGCCCCGCGGCACTGCCATGGCCCGCGCCGCCCGCGTGAAAGCATGCAGCGGATCCCGGCCGCGCCGGGACCGCGAGAACAGGAATTGAATATGCAACCCGAATCCTCCAACCCCTCCGCCGTGCCCGCGCCGGCGCCCGCCACCGACAAGCAGGAGTACCTGGCCATGGTGCTGCTGGTGGACGACCAGGCCATGGTCGGCGAAGCGGTGCGCCGCGCGCTGGCCAGCGAGCCGGATATCGACTTCCATTACTGCTCGCAGCCGGATGAAGCGGTGGCCGTGGCGCAGCGCACCAAGCCCACCGTGATCCTGCAGGACCTGGTGATGCCGGGCGTGGACGGCCTGACGCTGGTGCAGCGCTATCGCGACAACCCCGCCACGCGCGATATCCCGATCATCGTGCTGTCGACCAAGGAAGAGGCCGCGACCAAGGGCGCGGCGTTTGCCGCCGGCGCCAACGACTACCTGGTCAAGCTGCCGGACAGCATCGAGCTGATCGCGCGGATCCGCTATCACTCGCGCTCCTACGTGAACCAGCTGCAGCGCGACGAAGCCTATCGTGCACTGCGGCAAAGCCAGCAGCAACTGCTGGAAACCAACCTGGAGCTGCAGCGCCTGACCAACTCGGACGGCCTGACCGGCTTGTCCAACCGGCGTTATTTCGACGAATACCTGGGGGCGGAATGGCGCCGCGCGCTGCGCGAGCAGACCGAGCTGGCGCTGCTGATGATCGATGTCGACGCCTTCAAGGCCTACAACGACACCTATGGCCACGTTGCGGGCGACGAGGTGTTGCGCCGCGTCGCCACGGTGATCCGCGACAATTGCGCGCGTGCCACCGACCTGCCCGCGCGCTTCGGCGGCGAAGAGTTCGCCATGGTGCTGCCGGCGACGTCGCCGGGCGGCGCGCGGCTGCTGGCTGAAAAGGTGCGGCGCGCAGTGCAGGGGCTGGCCATCGCCCACAGCGGCTCGCCCACCCTGGACTGCGTCACGGTCAGCATCGGCGGCGCGGTACTGGTGCCACAGCCCGGCACACAGCCAGGCCAGCTGGTGGAAGCGGCCGACGCGGGCCTCTACCAGGCCAAGCGCAATGGCCGCAACCAGGTCACGATGTCGCCGGGCTAAGCCGCGCCGGCACCCGCACGCGGGTGCCGGCCAACCCTCGCAACGTCCGGTGGCAACAACCGGTTACACATCTGTGCAGGCGGCGTGGCCGCCTGCGGCCGCGGCCCGTCGCGCCGCCGCGCTTGCGCTGCCAAGGCGCGCCGCCCCGCCCCCGCGCGCCCGCATCACCTCCTGTCGGAATCGTCCGACACTGAATTCGGAGCGTCGCGCCTGTCTGGCCTATCGCTTCAAACCTATCGTTGCATCACGGCAAGCGTGATCCCGCGCCTGCATACCAGATAGCAACTGGCCACGGGGCCGCCGCGACCCGCGCCGGCATGGGCCAGCTCGTCTCTGACTCTAACAGCAAGAGGTGACCCATGCTTCGATCCAAGACCCTTTTCCTCGGCCTCGCGCTGGCCGCGACCGCAGTGCTGACAGCGTGCGGCGGCGGCGATGACGGCATCGACGACCGCATCGGCCTGAGCAAGCCAAGCGTGCGCGTGATCCACGCCGTCACCGGTGGCCCTAACGTCGACGTGCTGCAGAACGGCGCGCTCACCAGCATGGTCAACAAGCCCTACAAGTTTGTTTCGACCTATTTCAACGTCGAAACCGGCAACCAGCTGATCTCGTTCAACGCCGCCGGCACGCAGACCGAACTGGCCCGCTCCAGCCTGGTGGCGGCCACCGGCCACAAGTACACCGTGGTGGCGCTGCCGGGGGCGGCAACCGCGGAAACGGTGACGATCGATGATCCGTTCGGCAAGGGCCTGCTGTCGAACAAGGCGCGCGTGCGTGCGCTGAACGCATCGTTCAATGCGCAGAACGTCGACATCTACGTGACCATGCCCGCCATTGACCTGAACTCGGTCGGCCCGACCTTCGCCGCGGTGGGCTACAAGCAGGCCTCGCCGGCCTCGGGCCAGGACTCGATCGACCTGGACGGCAACACCACCTATCGCCTGCGCATTACCACTGCCGGCACCAAGACCGTGATCTTCGACTCAGGCGCGCTGACGCTGGCGAATAACGCTGACTGGCTGATCACCACCATCCCGTCGGATGGCATCGCCGGCCTGACGCCGAACAAGATCAAGGTACTGGTGGCGCGTGGCGACGACGAGTCGCAAGCCGGTCTGGAACTGGTGACGCAATAACCGCTGCCGCGGTTGCCCGTGGCAGGCGGGCAGCGTGCGGGAGGCCGGTCCGGAAGGACTGGCCTCTTTTTTTGGTTCATCGCCGGCACGCGACCACGGAACGCCATCCATTCCGCAGGAGGATCTTCAAGAGCCGCCGGACATCTCACTTTCCAGCCGTCGCATCCGCGCCTGTATCGCCGCCGCAAGGTCCATCAGTGGCTCTGCCAAAGCAGCCTCGACAGCCTCGGCATCTTCCTGGGTCGATACACTCACGTTCAAGGCATGGACCCCATAGCCGCCGATCTGTAATGGCGTCGCCATCGCCATGACCTGCGGCTGCCATGAAGCAGCGCAGTAGCCCTTTTCTCGCACCGAAAGGACTGCGACCTCGATTTCCCGCCGCAAGCTCCGCCAGCCGCGGCCCTGGTGTTTTTCAGCGAGCGCCAAAAGCGTCGCGCTGAACGCCTCGGGTGCTAGCGTCGCAAGGTAGGCACGGCCCAGCGAAGTCAATGCCATCGGGATACGCTGCCCGCTCACCACCGTTCGTAATGACTGTCGCCGGTTGTAGCGAAACGACTCGAGATAGACCATCTCATCCCCGTCGGGCGCCGCCAGGCCGACGTTAATCTTGTGTCGCATCGCGACCTCAACCATCATTGGCGCCGCGACTTTGAGGACCTGCGAGCTGTCTCGCATGGCGTGCGCCATGCTGAGCACCGGCACAGCAAGGCGATAGGCTCGAAACTGCGGGATGTATTCGAGCATACCTGTCTCGATCAGCGACTGCGTCAGCCGGCTGACGGTCGACCGGGACAAACCGGTGCGCTCCGCAATCTCACTGTTGCCCAGCATCGAGGAACCGGCACGGAAGGCGCGCAGCACGGCAATGCCACGTTCGAGCGAGCGATTTGGCGTTGCCTTGCCCCGACCTGGTTTTATCCGTTCAATGCTGAGCGTGCTGTTTGACATGAAAGCTATCCAAGGCTCGCCAGACCGTCCGGACGGTAGCTGGCGTGACTCCAGGGAATGCTACTCGATGCGGATCTCCTTGTCCTTCATCACCTGCTCCCATCGGCCGGCCTCTCTGGTGTAGCCGGGAAGCAAGGCCGGAGCCCCTTCACGCAAACAGTTCGCGGATACTTTCGGATTCAACATGCCAAATTCGCCCTGCCAGCCGACGTGCGGCATCAACGCCCACAATCGGGGACGCCAGTTCCATCAGCTTGCCGTCGAGATCCGCGTCCAACAACGGATCCTCGGGATCGCCCTTCCGGTTTGGCTGAAGGTAGTCGGCCGTGGCGCCGTCCAGGGTTTCGATCTCCACCCTGGCTGCGCGCTTGCCGGGAAACCACCCATCGATCTCGGCATCGGCCTCGATTGTCATGCAATCCATCAGCCGGCGCGTCTCATCGTCCCGCAGCCGCTCCGGTGCGTAGGCCGACAGGCGTACGCTGCCGTGCACCAGGGCGGTAGCGACGATGTACTTGAGACTGAACTTGGCCTCGTTCTCCGTCCTGGGATCGAGGTAACAGGCGATCTCCAGTGCAGGACGGTAGGTAGCAACGTGAATGCGCCGGATCTGCGAGGTGTCGATGCCCAGCTTCGCCTTCAGGGCGAGCGCGCCGTCAATGGCCGCAAACGTGTGGCCGCAGCCGATGTGGTTCTTGAAGGTCAGTCGGCAGATATGGAAATCCTTGCCCAGTGTCGTGGCCAACGCGCCCCATTCCGGGCCGTCAGACATGGCACGGCCAAGTCCCGTCTCGCCGTCGAGCACATCCAGCGAACCGGTGATACCGGCAACGGCAGCACGGGCAGCCAGCACGCCTCCCTCTGCCGCGCGGCCCACGTGCAGGGGCTTGGACATCGAGTCCATGCGGAATGCCTGCTGCAGGCCGGCAGCGAAGGTTGCCGCGGTTGCCAGCGCGTGCGCAAGCTGCTCCTCGGTCGCGCCATAGATAAACGCGGCCGCCGCCGCCGCGCCGAAGGTGCCGACGGTGGCGGTGCTATGCCAGTAGCGATAATGCGCGCGGCCCAGTACCACGCCGATGCGGGTCGACACTTCATAGCCAACCACGATCCCCTTCAGCAGCAGCTCACCGGTGGCGCCTGCGTCCTGCGCGGCAGCGATCGCGGCGGCAATGGTGGGAGCACCGGGGTGATACATCGCGTCGCGAAAGCTGTCGTCGATTTCGGCAGCGTGAGCGGCGGCGCCATTGAGCAACGCCGCAACGCGCGCCGTGACATGTTGCCCGTCAGGCAGCCTGGCATTGCCCCGGCCGAACTCCTCTTCCAGTGCGCCGCGGAGTCGCTGTATCGCCTCCGTGTCAAGGCCCGGGAACAGTGCTGCATGCCAGTCGATCAGCGCGCGCTTCGCATGGTGAAGTACCTCGACGGGCAGCGGTCCAGCTTTGACGGTGCTGAAGAATGGCCCGAAAGCCTCTGTTGCGTACATGGATGTTCCTCTCAGCCGGCCCTGGCCGGCTTATGTCATTGTCTGAGCGCGCTGCCGCAGCCACGCGTTCAGCATCGTGTTGACTTGCTGGTGGGCCTCGTATTGCACCCAATGCCCGGCGTGCGGGACCAGTTGGACGCTGACTGGGTGCGCTCCTGCCGGCGCCCCTGCGCGAGCGTTACGGGCGACTTCCGCGAGCGATTCAGGTGACATGGTCACGTCCTTCTCGCCCCAGATCATCAGTATTGGTCCTGCGAAGCGGGCAAGTACGTCTTGCAAACCACCGGCACGCGAAATCGCCTTGCTGCGGAAACGCGTCGCACGGCAAGCCTCGGTATGGATAGCCACGGCCTCGTCATCGATCCCGGCTGGATCTGCAATCATGAATGCCGCCAAGTTGTGACGCATTGCATTGGCCAGCGCCGCAGGGCTTTCACAGCGGCGCCAGTCGACGAGCGCCTGTGTCATGCGCCGTGGCCCGCCATGGCCAGCCGGCCCGATCAGCGCCAGACGATCGACGCTCACCTGAACCAGGCCCGCATGGGTTGCCAGGTGTGCTGCCACCAGCGCCCCAAACGAGAAGCCCACCAGGTCAACGCAATCCAGCGGCAACTGCGTCAGCGAGCGGGCCAGGACATCGACGAAGCCCGGCAAATCCGGGCATGGTGCCGGCCCTGCCTCGCCAAAACCCGGCATGTCGGGCACCAGCAGCCGGCGTGTCCGGGAAAGCGGCTCGATATTGCGCGCCCAATGCTGCCAGTTTCCGTGACCGCCGTGGAGCATGACGGTAGTCGGTCCGGTGCCAAAGCTTCGCCAGACGACCTCGCAGCCGTCGACAGAAGTCACCAGGGCACTCTCCCGCTCACCGCGCATGCCGTTGCCTCATTAGCGATTGCCGCCGTCGGCCAGTACCGCCACGCCGTCTGCGGCCACGACGCCCTGCCCTTCCGGTAGTACGAACACAGGATTGATCTCGGCCTCGATCAGCCTGTCGCCCAGCGTGGCCACCATCCGCGAGAAGGCGACAATGGCGTCGGCCAGCGCATCCACGTCCGCCCTGGGCCGGCCGCGGTAGCCCTGCAGCAGGGGAGCCGTCTTCAGCCGCTGGATCATTTCCAGTGCGGCCTGGCGCGTCAGGCCGTGGCCGCTGGGCAACAGCCGCAGCGTGGTATCACTGAACAGCTCTGCGGTAACCCCACCCATGCCAAGGAGGATGGCGGTACCCAGCGCATCCCGGTGCATGCCGAGAATCACCTCCACCCCGCCCTTGACCATCTCCTGCACCAGGTAACGCCGAGGCACGATTCCCGTGGCGGACTGTACGTCCGAAGCCATCTTCGCGAGCCGTTCCGCCACCTCGGCGGGCGAAACATTGACGGCCACGCCGCCGACATCGCTCTTGTGCGTGATCTCGGCCGATAGCACCTTCAGCACGACATTGCCGCCGAAGCCCTGCGCGGCCGCCCGCGCCTGGTCGCCGCTGGTGACCACAATCTCTTTCGCAACCGGCACATCAAAGCCGGCGAACAGCGTCTTTGCCGCGGCTTCGTCAAGCGGGCCGGTGCCAAAGGGGTGCAGATCCGGCAGCGGCAGCGAGGCAGTCCCCGCTTCTTCGTCCGCCCCGATTTCGCTCGCGCGGAGCATCGCATCGAATGCTACCGTGCATGCCTCTGGCGCCGAGAATGCCGGCACGCCGCGGCGACTGAGCAGCGATGCGACTTCCGGCGCATGCGGGCTGACGTAGGCGATCACCGGCTTGTCGCTGTCGGGCAGGCAGTCACGGATCGCATCGGCCATCAGGTCCGGCATTGCCAGGCTTGACGAACCCACGATCACCGATACCGCGTCATAGCTCGGGCTTTCGAGCAGGATCCGGATTGCGGCACGCAGCAGGTCGGGCTGCAGCCCAGCCAGGGTCACATCGATCGGGTTGCGGTCCAGCGCTGCATGGTCACCCTTCTGCAATGCCCGCAGCTTCGCCGCGGTCTCTTCGTCCGGTGCCGGTGTCTCGAAGCCGGCCACACCCAGGCTGTCGGAGACCAGCGTACCCGCGCCGCCGGTCGAGGTCAGGATGGCGATGCGCTTGCCGCGCAGCTTGCGGCCCGTTGCCAGTGCCGCAGGCATGTCGAGCAGGTCGGAGAAGGTTTGCGCGCGGATCACGCCGACTTGCTCGAACAGAGCGTCGTACATACGGTCGGCGCCGGCCAGTGCGCCGGTGTGGGAGACCGCGGCGCGTGCCCCGCTTTCGGAGCGGCCGATCTTGAACGCCACCACGGGCTTGCCGGCGCGCGCCGCCTTCAGCGCGGCGCGGCGGAACGTGTCAGGGTTGCGCACGCTCTCGACATAGAGCGCGATCACGCGGGTGGCCTCGTCGTCGGCGAGGTAGTCGATGAAATCGGCCAGGTCCAGGTCGACTTCATTGCTGGTGGAAATCAGCTTGCTCAGGCCGATACCCCGCGCCGCGGCGCGTGACAGGAGGGCGCCGAGGATACCGCCGCTCTGCGAGACCACGCCAATGCTGCCAGCCGGGAACTGGTCCATCTCCAGCGCGCCGCTGGCCGACAACGGAATATTGTCGGTCAGGTTGACCAGCCCGATGGTGTTGGGGCCCAGCAGGCGCATGCTGCCGGCTGCCTCGATCAGCTCGGCCTGGCGCCGGGCGCCCTCCGCGCCGGTCTCGGTATAGCCGCTGGCCAGCACGATGGCAGCTCCCGCACCGCGAGCCGCCAGGTCGCGCACCGCCAGGTGGGCGCGCTCGGCGCCCAGCAGCACGATGCCGACATCCGGCACTTCCGGCAACGACGCGATGTCGGGATAGCAGCGCAGGCCATCGATCGATTTGACCTTGGGGTTGACCGGGTAGATCGCCCCGCTGAAACCGTGCTTGCGCAAGTAGGACACCGGACGGCCGGCGGTTTTGGCGGGATCGGCGGAAGCCCCGATCACGGCGACACTGCGCGGCGTGACAAGTCGTTGGATGGCGTTCATGGTCAGGCCTTGCTAGCGGCTTTATTGAGGAAAGCCAGCACGGACTCGCGATGCTCGGTGCTGGTGTAGCAGATGCCCTGCGCCTGGCTGCCTTGCGCAAATACCTGGTCGGCGGGAAGTTCGAACGACTGATTCATGATGCTCTTGCCCAGCGCGATGGCGGTGGCCGAGCCCTGGCTCAGCTCTGCCGCCCACGCCAGCGCATCGCCGATCAGCGTTTCGGGCTTGCTCAGGCGGTCTGCAATGCCCAACGCCTTGGCTTCCTCCGCCTCGACTTTTCGGCCGGTGAAGACCAGCTCCTTCGCCGTCGACAAGCCCACGCGGCGCGGCAGGAAATACATGCCGCCGCCATCCGGGATCAGCCCGCGGTTGATATACGACCACGAGAACGAGGCCGATTCGGAGGCCACGACGAAATCGCAGCATAGCGCCGTATCGGCTCCCAGGCCCGCCGCGGCGCCATTGACCGCCGCAATCGTGGGCTTCGGCATGGTATGCAGCAACTTGATGGTGTGGTGCACCCGCTGCTGGCGGCTCCACCCGTTAAAGCCAACTTCACCCTGCGGCGCTTCCATGCGGCGCTGCATCCCCGCCACGTCGCCGCCGGCGCAGAAGCCCTTGCCATTGCCGGTGAGCACCAGCGCGCGGATTGCCTTGTCGGCCGCGACGCGCTCCAGCGCATCGATGAATTCCGTACGCATGTCATCACTCATGGCATTACGCTTGTCGGGGCGGTTGAAGGCGAGCATCGCGATGCCCGCTTCGATCTTCAGTTCGATCAGGGAATAGTTGTCCATGAATTGATCCGGTCCGGTGTATCTGATGTGTTCTGTCGTTGGCGCCGCGCTCAGTCGGCGGTGATGTTGGCTTCCTTGATGATCTTGCTCCAGCGCTGGCTCTCGGCCTTGACGTAGCGGCCAAATTCGTCCGGCGTGCCGCCACTCACGGCGAGGCCCTCTTGCTCGGCGCGCTTGCGGAATGCCTCGGTATGCACGGCTTTCTTCGCCGCCGCGTTCAGGCGCGTGATCACCGCCGGCGGCGTACCCGCCGGCACAAACAGGCCATACCAGCTGTCGGCCACGTAGTTGGGCACGCCGCCTTCGGCGATTGTCGGCACCTTGCTCAGCGCGGGCGCCTGTGAACGCTGCGCGGTCGTGACCGCCACCGCGCGCAGCTTGCCGCTCTCCAGGTGTGGCGCCACCGCAGCCGCCGTGGCGAACATCACATCAACCTGTCCGCCGAGCAGATCCGTAATGGCCGGGCCGGCGCCACGGTACGGGATGTGGTTGATCTCGACCTTCGCCAGCTTCTTGAACAGCTCGCCTGCCAGGTGCGCGGAGGTACCCGCGCCCTGCGATGCGTAGTTCAGCTTGCCCGGCTTGGCCCTGGCAGCGACGATCAGGTCCTGCACGGTCTTGATCGGGCTGTCCGGCTTCACTACGAGAACATTGGGTGAGCGCCCCACCAGCATGACCGGCGAAAAGGCCTTGTCGGTATCGAATGGCAGCTTCTTGTGCAGGCTCGGGTTAACGGCGTGGGCCATGGTCGCCATGACCAGCGTGTAGCCATCGGGGGCGCTCTTGGCCACCGCGTCGGTCCCGATGATGGTGCTGCCGCCGGGCTTGTTCTCGACGATGACCGGCTGGCCCAGATCCTCGCCCATGGTGATGCCCATTGCCCGCGCCACCAGGTCGGTGCCGCCACCGGGGGCGAACGGCACCACCAGGCGAATCGGCTTGTCGGGGAAAGCTGCCAGTACAGGGAGCGGCACGGCGGTGACCATCATGAAGGGGATGGCAGCCTTGGCAAGCTGGCGGAAGAATCCGGTACGGATCGAATGCATGGAGTGTCTCCTGGAAGGATAGGAACGCTGCCGGCTTACTCGCCAAACTACGCCGCGTGCGTCTTATTTGTTGGAGACAGCTTAGGCCTTGTCACGTTGACATTCACCCCCGCAATTCCACTACATGGAATTTGCATGTACCGACAAAGCGCCGGAACGAAAAAAAGCCCGGCAGAGCGCACAAACTCTGCCGGGCCCACGCCCTCTCCAGACCGGTCCCAGAACGCCAGTCCGAAGCTTGAGGACCTCTAATCAGACGCCCGAGGAAGATCCGGCCAACACCTTACTCGGGCTTGACGTTCCGCTCCGCAATCAACCTGGACCACTTTCCCCCGTCCGCGCGGATCCGATCGGAGAACTCCGCCGCGGTGGACGGTGCCGGCGTCAATCCCATCTTCGCGAGACTGGCCCTGACGTCCTTGTTTTCCAGTGTTCTTCGGACAGCGCCATTCAGCGCCTGCACAATCTTGGGAGGTGTACCAGCGGGGACCATCAGACCGTACCAGTTTTCGGCATAGACACCCTTGATGCCGCTTTCGTCCAGCGTCGGCACGTCCGGCAGGTAAGGTAGCCGCCCGGACGTGGTCACCCCGACAGGCTTCAGTTTTTTTCCCTCGATGAACGGCACAAGGCCCGACGCATCGCCAAAGAATGCGTCGACCTGCCCGCCAATCGTGTCGGTGATGGCCGGCGCTGCGCCCTTGTACGCCACATGCAAGAATTCAGCCGAGGTCGCGGCCTTGAGCAATTCGATCGCCATGTGCGGCATACTGCCAATCCCTGACGATGCCAGCGACACCGAACCGCCCGCGCGGCTCTGGGCCACGAGGTCCTTGGCGGAGTTCACCTTGGACTGAAGGGGCACCACCAGGACCTGGGGCGTCGTGACCACCATGGATACCGGCACCAGGTCACGCTCCGGACGGTAGGACAGGTTCTTATACAGCGCAGGGTTGATAACGATAGCTCCAGCGCTGGTCAGGAAGAACACCGAGCCATCTGCCGGGCCTTTTGTCACGGCACTGATCGCGATGGCGCCGTTGGCACCCGGCCGATTGTCGATGATCACGGTGCGTTTCAGTTCCGTCTCCAACTGCCTGGAGATGGCACGCGCCAGCGCATCGGCCGGCCCGCCGGCGGGGAATGCCACCACCATCCGCGCCACGTCGCCGGCGATGGCTGCCTGGCCGAACGACATCGCCACCAGCGCTGCCAGCGATCCCTTCAGGAAAGCCCTGCTCATACTGCAACTCCTCACTCGTGCGGATATCCGCCCTTAGCCGCCCTCAGCCGCCCTCAGCCGCCTGGTGCGCCCTGCGTATTGACATACAGCGCATAGATCGATGTACACGACGCCATGAACAACCGGTTGCGGTGTCGCCCGCCGAAGCACAGGTTGGCGCATCGCTCGGGTAAGCTGATATGCCCGATCGGTTCGCCATCCGGCGCGAAGACTCGCACGCCATCCAGCTCGGGCGTACCCATGCCCCAGCCGCACCACAGGTTGCCGTCGACATCGACCCGAAAGCCATCCGGGGTCCCTGGGCCGGCATCTGCCAGCACGCGACTTTCGCCCAGTGCCTTGCCACCGTTACTAACCTGGAAGGCGCGAATCCGCCGCGGGCGGGTACGGGACTCGATCACGTAGAGCACTTCTTCGTCGGGAGAGAAGGCCAGGCCATTGGGACCACTGACGTCGTCGGCAACCACATCCAGTCGACCCGTGTCGGGATCGATGCGATAGATCCGCTCGGGCAGTTCTGGCTGCGCCTTCTCGCCCTGGTAATAGCCGGCGATGCCGAATGGCGGGTCGGTGAACCAGATCGAGCCGTCTGACTTCACGACCACGTCGTTGGGAGAGTTCAACGGCTTGCCGCCAAAGCCGTCCGCCAACACCGTGATGCCGCCGTCGTACTCCGTGCGCGTGACCCGCCGGCCACCATGCTCGCAGGAAATCAGCCGCCCTTGCCGGTCACGGGTATTGCCGTTGGCATGATTGGAGGGACTGCGGAACACCGTGGTGTGCCCGCTTTCTTCGTCCCACCGCAGTATCCGGTTGTTCGGGATATCGCTCCACAGCAGGTAGCGGCCGTCGCCGAACCAGACCGGCCCTTCGCTCCAGCGGCTGCCGGTGGCGATGCGGTCGATCGCTGCCAGAGGCAAGTGGTATTTGTCGAAGCGCGGACTCAGTGCCTGGACGCGCGCATCCGGATAACGCACCGGGTCGGCCGGTGCAAGAGTGGATTCCGTGATTCTCATCGTTTTGCCGGGAAGGTTACGCAACAGGCGCGAAGATCTGATCGGGATTGAGCCTGGTGTTATTGAACAAGGCCGGCGAAATCGCGATCGACGAGCTGTTGTACAACAGTGTGTAGCCGTCCGCCGGGGCTTTTGCCACGAACTCGGCAGCAATATTGCCGCCTGCGCCAGGCCGGTTGTCAACGATGATCTGCTGCCCCAGCCGCGTGCCCATGTCCCTTGCGATCACGCGGGCAATGATGTCGGTCGGACCGCCGGCGGAGAAGGCGACAACCAGCCGGATTGGCTTGTCCGGGAATGCGCCGGCGATCATGGCCAGGGCCTGGCGGCGGCTGCTATGGAAAGACTTCATTTGAAACTCCGGATCTCTACCTGCTAGTGCGTGTGGCGATGTCGATCAATCGCAGCGCACGCTCATGCCGCCATCCACCACGATCTCCGCGCCTGTTACGAAGCGTGCTTCGTCGGACGCGAGAAACAGCGCCGCGTTGGCGGTATCGCGGCCGTCGCCCATGAAGCCAAGAGGAATGCGGGCCTGGCGCTGCGCCAGCAGCGCTTCCACGTCGCCGCCTGAACGTTGGCCTGCGAGGCGCACTTCCACCATTGGTGTGTGCATCTGGCCGGGAATGACCGTGTTGACGCGGATGTTCTTCTTGGCATATTCCACGGCGACCACGCGCGAGAGCTGGATGATCCCCGCCTTGGCCGACGCGTAGCCGACCTGCGAAGAGCCAGTCCAGCGGATGCCGGAGGTCGATGCCGTGTTGACAATGGCCCCTCCGCCTTGCTGCTCCATATAGGGGAGAACATGCTTGCAGGCGAGGAAGACGCTCTTCAGGTTGAAGTTGAGCTGCCGGTCCCAGTCCGCTTCACTGAGTTGGACCGGGCCGCCCTTGGCCGATCCACCCACGTTGTTGACCAATACATCCACCCGCCCGAATCGCGCCACGCAGGCTTCGACCATGCCCTTGACCGCAGCCGAGTCCGTCACGTCGCACAGATGGGAGGCATACTCGGCGCCGGTGGCCTCTAGCCGCTCCAGCGTTTCACGCATCGCGTCGCCGCTCTTGTCGACCGCGAAAATCCTGGCGCCTTCCTGCGCAAAGCGCACGGCAACCGCACGACCATTGCCCCAGCCTGGGCCAACGCATCCAGCGCCAGTGACAATGACGACCTTTCCTTCGAGACGGCGAGACATACGGAATCCTTCCTTGCTGCGGATAATGGGTGGTTTGTGGGGTTCAGGCTTGCGCGAGCTCGGGCGCGCTGCCATCGGGCGGCACAACGCCAAAGACATTGATGGTCATGGAAATCAGCGTGTAGTAGCCGGCCAGGCCGACGAGATCCACCACTCGGTCCTTGCCCAGCACCACCATTGCGCGCTGGTACAGCGCATCCGGGACATTGCGGGTGGCGTGCAATACCGTCAGGAATTCGTAGATCACCTGCTCGTCTTCGTTGCCAAACACCGGCTCCTGTCCCGTCCGGATCGCCTCCACCACCTCTTCGGCTACCCCGGCCTTCAGGGCGATGGGCTTATGCGCCCACCATTCAAATTCCGACATCCACGTGCGCGCCATCACCAGAATGGCGAGCTCCGACAGCCGGGGCGGCAACGATGAGTCATAACGGCAGTACTGGCCCAGCGCCTGGGCACGGTTTGCCAGCCCCGGACGGTGCAACCACATCGCAAGCGGACCGCGAACCTGCCCGCGTGGACCGGAAGCGATCGCAGCATGGACTTCCTGCTGCTCGGGTGTCAGTTCTTCGGGTTTCAGTGGCTTGAGACGTTCCATCTGTCGCTTGCGCTCCGTCTTGAGTTCGGAAACGGGGCGCGCGCCATGGCACCGCTCGAGCGCCGTCCGACGAGATCGGCTGCGCTGTCTCCGCTTCATTGTTGGTTTGATGAAGGGTATTCTGGTCGGCGTCGGCGATAGCGTCCAATACAGATTTCGGAAGAGACTGATTCCGTTCTAGAATAAGTCGCAACCTGTCCGAACGACCGCCACTGGCCCCTCACGTCCACCTGCATCCAGGCAGGTTTCGGCCCGCATATCCGCCACTACGCCAAACACTTGCTGTCCGTGGTCAGCCTGGCTGGCCTGGGCCGCGGAATCGCTTTGGTACCGGCTACGCTGGGCAAGGCATCACTCCCCGGAGTGGCCCTGCGCGACATCACCGGGAGCCCGCCATTGCTGAGCGCTGCGCTCGCTCGGCGTGCCACACAGGTAAGCCAGGTCAGGCGACGGGTTCCGCGGTGTCCAGGATCTGGCATACGGGTGTTGTCGCCAGGTTGCCAAATGCGTTGATCAGCGCTTGCGCCTGATCGGCGACCAGCACGCCCGCAGTCAGCGCACGGAACTTTTGCTGGATCGAGTGCGTGCGGACCGGATTCTCGGCCGACCCCGAAGGGTTGGTCTGGTCCTCGCGAAGTGGCACACCGCTCCTCGACTGCAGTTCCACCCAGCCACAAAAGCTGGCCGGGTACAGTGCGTCGAGCTCTGGATCCCGCACGATTTCGATCGCGTTGGCGAGTCCGACGATCTCAGGATCCGACAAGCGGCCTGCAGCGAACTGCGCGGGCAGCACCTCCCCGTCCAGCAGGGCCACCGCCAGCGCGTAGCGGGCGCTCATCTGCGCGTTGAGCACGCTGCCCGGCACGTAGCGATAACCGCATTGCACATCGACCACGGTGGGCATGCCGACGCGGATGGGTCCAGTACCCGCCCAGTCGCCACGGAGCCGCAGCGCGCAATCGACATGGGCGTGCGCACTGCCGCAGCAGGCATAGGGCTTGAAGTTGGTCCTGGGCATATGCCACTCGCTACCCAACCCGTTCAGCAACTCCTCCGCCCTGGGGGACTCGGAGAAGGCCTTGAGCCAGCCACCGTCCGCGGTTTCGAATAGTTGGGTCGGGCCGGAAAGGCCCCGCGCTGCGAGTTCCGCAGCCATGACACCTGCCTGTGCACCGCGTCCCGGATGAAAGCGCTTGGAATCAGTGCCGTCACAGGCGAAGGCAAAGAGGCCGCCGGACTGGGTGCCGGCGAGGCCCAGGGCCCAGGCGGTACGCTCGGCATCGAGGCCGAGCATCACTGCCGAGGCCGCTGCCGCGCCGATCGGCGCGCACACGGCCGTCATATGCCACCCCTTCATCCGCGCCCGCGCCGGCTGCAGCGCCAGCGAGCAGCGGATCATCGTTTCGTAGCCGACTGCGATGGCGGTCTCTACCCGTCCGGGCGGCGCGTCCAGCGTCTCCGCCAGCGCGAATACCGCAGGCAATACCACCGCACCCAGATGGACCTTGGCGTTATGGAAGTCGTCCAGTTCGTAGGCGTGTGCCGCGGCGCCGTTCACCAGTGCCGCGTCTGCGGCGCGGTATCGCCTCCCACGCCTGCCCCATGCCCGGGCCCCGACGCCGCACGGAGCGGCGTAGCCCTCGCTCGCCCAACCGCTGATAGCTAGCGACCAAGGCTCATCATGCCCGGTCAGCCCGGCGCCGAACGTATCCAGCGAGAGTTCGCCAACCGCCTGGCGCACCGCGTCTGGCAGATCGGTATTGCGTATCCCTGCGATCCATCCGGCGATATCGCGCGTGATGGCCATCGATTTCGTTTGCTGATGCATGATTAGCGTCGACGCCTTCTCAATCGATCCGGATATTGGCTGACTTGACGATGCCGGCAACCTTGTCGATCTCGTCCTTGATCACCACCTTGAATTGTTCCGGCGTGGACTGCACCGTTTCGAACGCCAGGTCGTCGAAGCGCGACTTCATGCTGGCTTCCCGCACTGCCTTGTTGACCTCCTGCGACAGCTTGCGGGTGATCTCAGCCGGCAGGTTGGCGGGACCCCAGAGCCCGTACCAGGAGAGCAGTTCGAACCCTGGCAGGCCGCTTTCGGCTACCGTCGGCACGCCGGGGAGCTGCGGAATTCGCTTGCTGCTGGTGACCGCCAGAACCTTCAGGCGTCCGGCCTTGACGAACGGATAGGCGCCCGGCATCGGCGACACCGCCGCCGATACGTGCCCGCCCATCACGTCGTTCAACTGCGGCACGGCGCCCTTGTAGGACACGATATCCATGTCCAGCTTGAATGCATGGCGAATCATCTCTTCCGCGAGATGGCTCGTGGTGCCAAGGCCCGAGGTGGCCCAGGTGTAGGTCCGCGGCTTGGCCTTCGCCAGCTTGACCAGGTCGCGCAGAGAATTGAAAGGAAGGTTGGTGTTGGCCACGACGATCAGCGGCACGTGGCCCACTTGCGCAATCGGCGTGAAGTCCTTGATCGCGTCGTACGGTGCGTTTTTCGCAACCAGCGGCAAGTAGACCTGGCTGGAGGCATTGAAGAGTAGCGTATAGCCATCGGCCGGCGCCTTTGCCACGGCTTCAGATCCGATCATTCCCGATGCGCCGGGCCGATTTTCGATCACAATTGCCTGCCCCATCTGCCGTTGCAGTTGCGCAGCGACCAGGCGACCCACCGTGTCGATCGACCCTCCTGGGGTGTAGGGGATGATCATCTTGATCGGGCGATTGGGATACGCGTCGGCTGCAAATGCGACCGGGTTCCACCCGGCCATCATCGCCACCGCGCCAATAGCGCCAAGCGCCGCGCGGCGCCGCATACCAACTTTCCTTTCCATGCCTGTCTCCTTGGGTCGCCGCGCGGTCATCGCGCCGCGCTATGCAGGGCACTGTAGGGACGGGCATGGATGCCGTCCAATACTGTTTCGCACCATGAGTTATAGGGCTCGCGTATGACGCAGCGCGGGACCTGTGCAAGCGCGTTGCGGCTATCCTAGTGGCCCGTCACGCATGAAATATCAACGGCATGGAACTCCGACAACTGCTTTACTTCGTCACCGTCGCGGATGAACTGAACTTCAGCAAGGCCGCCGTGCGCCTGCACATGTCGCAGCCGCCGCTTTCTCAGCAGATCAAGGCGCTGGAGGACGAGATGGGTGTCGAACTGCTCGTCCGGAACCGTCGGGAAGTACGCCTGACCGATGCGGGTCGCGCATTCCAGGCGGATTGCCGGGCCATGCTCGAACAAGTCCGCGTGGCTGTGACTAAAGCGCAGCGCACCGCGGCCGGAGAGATCGGCACGCTGCAGATCGGGATGGTGACATCGGGAATCTTCCATGTGCTGCCGACCATCTTGACGCGCATGGCGGAGCGCTTCCCCGGCTTGCACATTGCCGTGACCGACATGGGCTCGGCAGATCAGGCGCATGCCGTACTACAGGGCAAGCTCGATATCGGCATCGTGCATTCGGTCCCCACGCGAGGTGGACTGGGCAAGGCCCCCATTTTCACCGAGCATTTCACGGTCGTCGTGCCGGAAGGCCATGCGCTGGCAACGAAGCCTGATCTGACGCTCAGGGATCTGGAAGGCATACCGTTAGTCGCGTTCTCGCGCGAGCATGCGCCAGCACTGTTTGACGGCATGATTGCCTCATGCCTGCATGCGGGTTTCAGTCCCGTCATTGCCCATACGGCACGGAACCCGCTGACCACCTTCCAGATGGTGAAGCTCGGCTTGGGCGTGGCCCTGGTGCCTCGCTCCTACGCACGGGCTGGACTACCGGGTGTGGTGTTCCGCGAGATCGGACAGACCGCCGGCCATATCCAGCTCTATGCAATCTGGCGAGAACAGGCGCCCAGCGACCTGGTCCAGCGAGTCCTGGATGAGGTGATGAGCGAGCCGATCGCGGAATAGCGCGTCATGCGGCCACGCTTTCCCTAGGCGCCAGCGCGGTCAGATAGCTGAGGATGGCACTCACCACCTCATCGGGCCGCTCCGGTAGCAAGGCATGCGCGGCACCGCGGATCGTGAGGTTGGTGACACGATCGCCCAGGTACTCCCTGAGCACGCCGGCATAGCGTTGCGGCGCGATGACGTCAAACTCGGCCTGCACGTTCAGGATCGGTACGTTGCCGCCGGCAAAGAAGTCATCGACTGGCGTGCGCTTCTGTGCAAGCGTCTGCATGGTCATCAACTCCGTATTCCAGCCGTGCAGCCATGGTTCAGGGTCGTTACCGGGCGCGAAGAACACCGCTCGCAGGCTTTCCAGACGTACCGGATCCGGCAAGGCTGTATCCCCGCAACGCTCGATCTGGGCGCGCACTTCCGGTGGAATCGGCACGGCATCTACGCCCTTCGGCACCTTCCCTGCCGAGCCCGCCAGCAATACCAGCGCGCGCACCAGGTCCGGTCGATCGCTCGCTACGGTGCGCGCGATCCAGTTGCCATGTGCGTGCCCGACGATCACGACTGGGGCCTGGCCTGCGTGCTCGATCACCGCCGCGATATCCTCAGCCCAATCGTGCAACGTCTTGTCGGCCAGCGGGCCCGTGCTGCGGCCATTGCCGCGCGGCTCCGGGCAGAGAACCCGGTATCCGGCGGACGACAGCGGCTCAGCAAGTTCCAGCATGTCGGTAGCGCCGCGCCCGAGCGATGGCAACAACACAATAGTCGGACCGGTACCCAACTCATAGACCTCGATCGAAATCGATGCTGAGCGCGGCACGTCATATCTTCGTACTACGCTCGACTGGATGTGCGCATGGGATGTTGGGAGGGCTTTCTGTTCCGTATTGCTTGCCATGAGCTGGTCTCCTTAGTGTTCACGCAAGGACAGCGAACTGCTGTTCCTTGGCCAGTCCACTCTACCGAGGCCGTCGCACAAATTCCAATATGGAATCTGACTGACAGTTATAGGGCTGGCGTCGGATGCGCCCACCCCTTCTTGCGATTAGTCAGCCTTGATGCCGAGCCTGGCTACGACCGCTCCGGGTCTTCACTTTCCGGCCGATCAGCGCGGCGAACTGCTGCGGCGTTCCACCTGCCGGGGCTGCACCATCGGTTCAGACTTGGGCATCGGCTCGCCCCAGCGCTTCGTCGGCAGGTTCCAGCTCCGCCTTCAGCACGGCCAGGTGCGAGATATAAGACTCCAGCTCCGCCCGCCCCTGCGCGGTGATGCAATACACGCGGCCGCTGCCTTCGACCAGCTCCGCGGTAATGGCGCGGGCCATCATCAGGCTGCGCAGGATCGGCCGCAGCGAGCGGATGTTCTTGTCGATGCCGCGCTCGCGCAGCCGGTCGACCAGGCTGAGCACCGTCGACGGGCTGGACTGGACCAGCTTGAGCACATAGATTCTGGAGAAAAACCGGTCAAGGGTAGGCGGTTTCATGGGCGCTGTCGGCGCACCGGATGGTGCGGAATCCTGATCATCATGCGCAGTCCATGACTGCTGCCGCAGTCGGGCACTCTCTGGGAATAAGGGCGCGGATGCGCGGCGCGTCCGCAAAAGAAAACGGGGTGCGCGAAGGCACCCCGAATGCTTGCATTGCGTACGCCGGTCGCGGTCAAGGCGCCGGCGCCATTCCGGGGCGCGCGCTGGCGCTAGTCTTCCTGGAACGCTTCCTCGCGCTTGGCCTTGATCGACGGCAGCGCCACCACTGCCACCAGCGCGGCGGCTGCGATCAGCAGGCCCACCGACAGCGGCCGGGTCACGAACACGCTGAAGTCGCCACGCGACAGCAGCAGCGTGCGGCGGAAGTTTTCTTCCATCATCGGCCCGAGCACGAAGCCGAGCAGCAGCGGCGCGGGTTCGCACTTCAGCTTCAGGAACAGGTAGCCGATCACGCCGAAGCCGGCGGCCATGAACACGTCGAAGGTCTGGTTGTTGACCGAGTACACGCCGATGCCGCAGAACACCAGGATCGCCGGGTACAGGAAGCGGTACGGCACGGTCAGCAGCTTCACCCAGATGCCGATCATCGGCAGGTTCAGGATGATCAGCATCAGGTTGCCGATCCACATCGAGGCGATCAGGCCCCAGAACAGCGACGGGTTGCTGGTCATCACCTGCGGGCCGGGCTGGATGTTGTGGATAGTCATCGCCCCCACCATCAGCGCCATCACCGCGTTGGGCGGGATGCCCAGCGTCAGCAGCGGGATGAACGAGGTCTGCGCCGCGGCGTTGTTGGCCGATTCCGGACCGGCCACGCCTTCGATCGCGCCCTTGCCGAATTCGTGCGCGTTCTTGGACGTCTTCTTCTCGAGCGAGTACGCCGCGAACGAAGCCAGCGAAGCGCCGCCGCCCGGCAGGATGCCCAGCGCCGAACCCAGCGCGGTGCCGCGCAGCACGGCCGGGATCATGCGCTTGAAGTCTTCGCGGGTCGGGAACAGGTTGGTGACCTTGTTGGTGAAGGTCTCGCGGGCTTCCTTCTGCTCCAGGTTGGCGATGATCTCGGCAAAGCCGAACATGCCCATCGCCAGCGCCACGAAGTCGATGCCGTCGGTCAGCTCCGGCACGTCGAACGAGAAGCGCGCGGCGCCCGAGTTGACGTCGGTGCCGATCAGGCCCAGCAGCAGGCCCAGCACGATCATCGCGATCGCCTTGGGCAGCGAGCCGGAAGCCAGCACCACGGCACCGATCAGCCCCAGCACCATCAGCGAGAAGTATTCGGCCGGGCCGAACTTGAAGGCGATTTCCGACAGCGGCGTGGCGAAGGCGGCCAGGATCAGCGTGGCCACGCAGCCGGCGAAGAACGAGCCCAGACCCGCTGTCGCCAGCGCCACCCCCGCTCGTCCCCGCCGCGCCATCTGGTAGCCGTCGATGGTGGTCACCACCGACGACGATTCACCGGGCAGGTTCACCAGGATGGCGGTGGTCGAGCCACCATACTGCGCACCGTAGTAGATGCCGGCCAGCATGATCAGCGCGGCCACCGGCGGCAGCGTGTAGGTGATCGGCAGCAGCATGGCGATGGTGGCCAGCGGCCCCAGGCCCGGCAGTACGCCGATCAGTGTCCCCAGCACGCAGCCCAGGAAGGCATAGGCCAGGTTCTGCAGCGACAGCGCCGTGGAGAAGCCCAGCGCGAGGTGTTCAAACAATTCCATGATGCGGCGCTCCTTAACCGGTGATGAAGGCCGGCCACACCGGCATCTGCAGGTTGATGCCGTACACGAACGCGCCCAGGCTGATCAGCACCAGCACCACCGCGTTGAGCAGCGCGCCCTTCCAGCTGAACTCATGGCTCGCCATCGACGACACCAGCACCAGCACGAACACCGACAGCACCATGCCCAGCGGCTTGAGCAGCAGGCCGAACAGCACCACCGAGCCCAGGATCCACAGCAGGGTCTTCAGGTCCCAGCGCGCCAGATGGTCTTGCTCGCCCTTCGGCGACATCGAAGTCAGCAACACCACCGCGCCCAGCACGGCAAGCACCAGGCCCAGCAGGAATGGAAAATATCCGGGTCCCATCTTGGCGGCCGTCCCCATGGAATAGCCGCGAGCGACCCAGGAAAAGCCCAGCCCGACCAGGATGAACATCAGGCCGGAGGCAAAGTCCTTTTGGCTGCGTATGCGCAAAACGATTCTCCTCAAAGTTCACGAAATGCCGTGCCGGGGGCGCACTGGCTCAGGCGCGCCGCGCATGCAGGACGGCATGCTTCCCGACGGTTGACCCGAACCTTAGAGACGTGATCTTTCAGGTGCCTTTCATTTGTCCGGTTTTAGGGGTATTTACCAATAACCCCTTAAAACAAGGCAAATCCGGCGATGGCGCATGCGCAAATACATCACGTTGTGATGTATTTGGACGCAAGGAATCCGAACGGAGACTCGACAGGAACGTCAGGCGAAACAAGACGGCGCGCACCCTTGCATCGACGCAAGGGTGCGGCCGCAAAGACGCGCGCCGCTGCCGGGTCGGCGGGCACGCGCGCGCTGGGAGGGAGTGCCAGCGATGACACGATGACACATCGATCTTTCGGAAGGCTTTCAATGCGGACGTCGCAGAGCAATCAGCGAGCGGCTTCGGCAGCTGGCCTGGCGCTGCTCGCCGCATCGACAACCTCGCCGGCGTCTTCACAGGGCGTGCCCATGCTGGTATCGGGCGCCTGCCCCACCGCCTCCGCGGGATGCGCCACGGCGGGCAGGATCTGGCTGCCACGCCAGTTGCCGAAGCGGTAGTAGCCGAGCGCCAGCGCCAGCGACACCACCGAGCCGAGCGGGAAGCTCCACCAGATCGCGTCGGCGCCGATGCGCGGGCCCAGCGCCCACGCGAACGGCAGCCGGATCACCCACATCGACAGGAACAGGATCACCAGCGGCGCCATCACCGCGCCGGTGGCGCGCACCGTGCCGAAGATGACGATGGTGAAGCCGAACAGGATGAACGACCACAGCACCACCACGTTGATATGCTGGGCGATGCCGATGGCGACGCCGTCGGTGCCGAGGAACAGGCCCAGCGAATGGCGGTTGAACAGGTAGATCAGCGCCACCAGCGCGCCGGTCATGGCCACGTTGAACAGCAGCCCCATGCGCGTGATGCGCGCCACGCGCTGCCACAGCCCGGCGCCGACGTTCTGCGCCACCATCGACGACACGCTGGCGCCCACCGCCAGCGCGGGCATCTGCACATAGGTCCACAGCTGCGACGCCACGCCATATGCGGCGGTGGTCTGCGAGCCATAGGCGTTGACCAGCGCCATCATCACGATCGCGGACGACGAGATCACCACCATCTGCAGGCCCATCGGCAGGCCCTTGACCACCAGCGCGCGCAGGATCGCCGGGGCCGGCACCAGCAGCGCCAGCTGGCCGCGATGCAGCAGCAGGAAATGCCGACGCCGGTACAGCAGCGCCATCATCGCCGCCAGGCTCGCGAGCTGGGCGATCAGCGTGGCCAGCGCCGAGCCGGCGATGCCCATGGCGGGGATCGGGCCCACGCCGAAGATCAGCACCGGGTTGAGCACCACGTCCAGCACCACCGACAGCAGCATGAACCAGAACGGCGTGCGCGAATCGCCGGCGCCGCGCAGCGTCATCATCACGAAGTTGTAGAAGTACATGAACGGCAGCGCCAGGAAAATGATGCGCAGATAGGCCACCGCCAGCGGCGCGGCGTCGGGCGGGGTCCGCATCGCTGCCAGGATGTCGGGGGTGTAGAAATAGCCGAACGCCGAGGCCAGCACCGACAGCGCGACGAAGAAAGTGGTGCTGGTACCCACCACGCGGCGCGCCTCGTCGACGTCGCGCGCGCCGACGGCCTGGCCGATCATGATGGTGTTGGCCATGCTGATGCCGAACACCACGCCGAGCAGGAAGAACAGGATGATGTTGGCGTTGGAGGTGGCGGTCAGCGCGGCCTCGCCCAGGAAGCGCCCGACCCAGACCGAGTTGATCGAGGCGTTCAGCGACTGCAGGATGTTGCTGCCGAGCACCGGCAGCGAGAACAGCAGCAAGGTCCGGCCGATCGGGCCGGTGGTCAGTCTGGCATCGGGCTTCATGGGGCGTCGGCTGGCGGAAATCCGCCCAGTCTATGCCTGCCTACAGGGCGCTTCAAGCACGCCAGGCTGCGTCTCGCGCCGTTTTTTACCTGAATGAGTTATTTTCCGGCGATGGCCGGCGACCCCATACTCCGCAAGGGACCAGCGCGTCCCGGGCCGGCTGCCGGACGGTGATATCCGGGATTGTTCGGGCTTATCCGGATGGATCCGACCTGCGCGAGCGCCTTCCGTCGCTGTCAAAACAAGGAGGTGGGGTCATGTTTGTCGGTTTCGAGCCTGTTGCCGGCGCCCTGGTGCCGTTTGCCTATGACTGGCCGATGGTGGGCCTGTCTTTCCTGATCTCGGTGTGCGGCGCCTACGTCGGCCTGCGCTGGTCGCGCCGGGTGCGACAGCCCGACGGGCGCCTGGACGTCGACCGGCTGCTGTGCGCCAGCGTGGCGCTGGGCGGCGGCGCGGTCTGGTCGATGCATTTCATCGGCATGGTCGCCTACCAGACCCCGACCCACCGCGAGTTCGGGCTGTTCACCACGCTGGCCTCGCTGCTGGTGGTGATGGTGCTGGCCGGCGCGGGCCTGGCAATCGCGTCGCGGCCGCGCGGCAGCCGTACCGGCAACGTGGTGCAGGGCGGCGTACTGACCGGACTGGGCGTGGTGGCGATGCACTACACCGGCATGGCGGCGATCCGCTCCAATACCCGCTTCGACTGGGATCTCGCCATCATCGGGCTGTCGGTGGTGATCGCGGTGGTGGTGTCGGTGGTGGCGCTGTGGCTGGCCGTCACGGTGAAGACCGGCGGCAAGCAGCTGGCGGCGGCCGTGGTGATGGGAGTGGCAGTCTGCGGCATGCACTACACCGGCATGTCGGCCGGCACCATGATCTGCACCAGCCCGACCTACGCGCCCAGCCTGTTTGCGATCGAGGGCGACAGCATCGGCTATGCGGTGTTCGGGCTGAGCCTGATCACGCTGCTGGTGATCCTGGTGGTGGAGGCCACGCGCACCGGCGCCGTGGCCGGAACCCCCGCCATGGCACGCACCCGCGATTCCGCCTGACCGCGGACGAACGGGCCGGCGCCCAGCGCGCCCGTTCCCGCACATTCCTGGCGGGCCGGCACCCGGCGCGCTGCATGAACGCGGCGGCCGGGTTAAGCTTGCGGTTTCACCGCCCACCAGGAGAACACGCATGTACCAGGATCTCGCCCTCTATATCGACGGGGAATTCATCAAGGGAGGCGACCGGCGCGAGCAGGAGGTCATCAACCCGGCCACGCAGGAAGTGCTGGGCCAGCTGCCGCACGCCACGCGCGCCGACCTGGACCGCGCCCTGGCCGCCGCGCAGCGCGCCTTCGAAACCTGGAAGAAGACCTCGCCGCTGGAGCGCGGCAAGATTCTGCGCCGCGTCGGCGAGCTCGCCCGTGAGCGCGCCCGCGACATCGGCCGCAATATCACGCTGGACCAGGGCAAGCCGCTGGCTGAGGCAGTCGGCGAGATCATGGTCTGCGCCGAGCACGCCGACTGGCACGCGGAGGAATGCCGCCGCATCTACGGCCGCGTGATCCCGCCGCGCCAGCCCAATGTGCGCCAGCTGGTGGTGCGCGAGCCGATCGGCGTCTGCGCCGCGTTCACGCCGTGGAATTTCCCCTTCAACCAGGCCATCCGCAAGATCGTCGCCGCGGTGGGCGCGGGCTGCACGCTGATCCTGAAGGGACCGGAGGACTCGCCCAGCGCGGTGGTGGCGCTGGCGCAGCTGTTTCACGATGCCGGCCTGCCCCCGGGCGTGCTCAACATCGTCTGGGGCGTGCCGGCCGAGGTCTCGACCTACCTGATCGAATCGCCGATCGTGCGCAAGATCTCCTTCACCGGCTCGGTGCCGGTGGGCAAGCAGCTGGCGGCGCTGGCCGGCGCGCACATGAAGCGCGTGACCATGGAGCTGGGCGGGCATTCGCCGGTGCTGGTGTTCGACGATGCCGACATCGACCCGGCCGCCGAGATGCTGGCGCGCTTCAAGCTGCGCAACGCCGGCCAGGTGTGCGTGTCGCCCACGCGCTTCTACGTCCAGGAGAAGGCCTATGACCGCTTCCTGGCGCGCTTTACCGAGGTGATCGGCTCGATCAAGGTCGGCAACGGCCTGGAAGACGGCACCCAGATGGGCCCGCTGGCGCATGAGCGCCGCGTGCTGTCGATGGAGCAGTTCCTCGACGATGCCAGCCAGCGTGGCGGCAAGGTGGTGGCGGGCGGCTCGCGCCTGGGTGACAAGGGATACTTCTTCGCCCCCACCGTGGTCACCGACCTGCCCGACGACTCGCGCCTGATGACCGACGAGCCGTTCGGCCCGGTAGCGCCGGTGACGCGCTTCAAGGACACCGCCGAGGTGCTGCGCCGCGCCAACAGCCTGCCCTTCGGCCTGGCATCGTATGTGTTCACCAACTCGCTGAAGACCGCGACCGAGGTGTCGAATGGCCTCGAAGCCGGCATGGTCAACATCAACCACTTCGGCATGGCGCTGGCCGAGACCCCGTTCGGCGGCATCAAGGATTCGGGCATCGGCAGCGAAGGCGGCCTGGAGACCTTCGACGGCTACCTGGTGACCAAGTTCATCACCCAGGCCTGAGCGCCCGGGCACCGTCCAAGGCGGCGTGCCGCCGGCTCCCTCCCCGGGGCCGGCGGCGCCTCCCCGTCAGCGGAAGAAGATGCCGCGCGTCAGGAACGTATGATTCGCTTCTTCCGCCATCAGCCAGACCAGCACCAGCAGGCACAGCGGCGGGATCAGGATGGCGCAGATCAGCGCCATGCGCTCCCATGCCATGTGCATGAACACCGCCACGATCAACCCGGCCTTCAGCGACATGAACAGCAGGATCAGGGTCCAGCGCAGGTAGCCGCTGACATGGAAGTAATCGACCATGTACGACAGCGCGGACAGCACGAACAGCAGCAGCCAGATCTTCAGGTACAGCCCGATCGGATGCTGCTGGCCGTGGTGCGCGGCGTCCCCGCCAGCGGCATGCGCAGGCGTTGCAGGCGCCGCGGGGGTTGCAGGGTTCGATGCCATGGCCACCCTCACCAGAGATAGAACAGCGCAAAGATGAACACCCATACCAGGTCGACGAAGTGCCAGTACAGGCCGGCAATCTCGACGATCTGGTAGTTGCCGGTCGCTTCGTAGCGCCCGCGCAGCACGCGCGTGGCCACCACCAGCAGGTAGATCACGCCGCATGACACATGCAGGCCGTGGAAGCCCGTGATCATGAAGAAGGTGGAGCCGAACTGCGCCGCCCCCATCGGGTTGCCCCACGGCCGCACGCCCTCGTCGACGATCAGCTTGGTCCATTCGAAGGCCTGCATGCCGACGAACAGCGCGCCGAACGCCGCGGTGATGAACATCAGCGTCGCGCATTCGCGGCGCGCGCGGCGGTAGGCAAAGTTGACCGCCATCGCCATGGTGCCGCTGCTGGTGATCAGCACGAAGGTCATGATGGCGATCAGCAGCAGCGGGATGTCGGCGCCGCCCACGTGCAGCGCGAACACCTCGCTCGGGTTGGGCCACGGCACCGTGGTCGACATGCGCACGGTCATGTAGCCGGTCAGGAAGCAGCTGAAGACGAAGGTGTCGGACAGCAGGAAGATCCACATCATCGCCTTGCCCCACGACACCTTGAAGGCCTGCTGGTCCGCCGACCAGTCGGCCAGCATGCCGCGCACGCCGCCGAGCGGCGGCGCGGGCGGCGCGGGCGCGACCGCGGGGGCGGCCGATGGTGAAGACAGTTGCGTGGACATGCCGGTCCTCCTTGCCGCCGGCGCTAGGCCGTGCCGCAGATGTAGCGCACCAGTTCGGGCGTGAGCCATCCCAGCGCCGCCAGCAGCACCGCCCACACCGCCAGCAGGAAATGCCAGTAGCGCGCGCACAGCCGCAGGCGCAGCACCGCGGCCTCGCCGCTGCCGCGCGCCGTCATGGCGAAGCCCCAGCCAGCCAGGCCGCCCAGCACGTGCAGCCCGTGCATCGCGG
Organism: Cupriavidus alkaliphilus; assembly: GCF_900094595.1. Classification (GTDB taxonomy): domain Bacteria; phylum Pseudomonadota; class Gammaproteobacteria; order Burkholderiales; family Burkholderiaceae; genus Cupriavidus; species Cupriavidus alkaliphilus. The sequence continues at coordinate 438,055 of NZ_FMAD01000004.1, forward strand.
TCAGCAGGTAGAAGAAGCTGCCGGCCGGATTGCCGGCCGGCATCACCTGCATCGCGCCGAGCGCCTGCCATGCCCACAGCTGCGAGGCGACGAAAGCGGCCGCCCCCAGCCCGCCCAGGCGCAGCGCGCGCCTGGCCGCGGCCATCTCGCCCCGGCCCGCCGCGCGCGAGGCCACCGCCATCGCCACACTGCCCGCGGCCAGCAGCGCGGTCGACAGCCATACCTGCCACGGCAGCGCGATGCGGTGCCAGTCGGGGCTGTCCATGCGCAGCGCGTAGGCCGTCAGGAACAGCGCGAACAGCGACGTGACCACGCCCATGAACACCCACAGGCCGATGCTGGCGGGTGCGCGGCGCTGCGGATGGCGGTTGGCGGCGTTCTCGCCGGACGGGTTGCCGCCGAAGTCGTCGCGGCTGACCTTGTAGACGGCGTCGGCGTTCATGCTACGGCTCCACGGCTGGCGTGCGGTTCAGGCTCCGGCCCGCCTTCTTCCGGCGGCGCGTTCTGGGCGATAAAGTCGTCGCGCGCGCCCGGCACGCTGTAGGCATAGGCCCAGCGGTACACCACCGGCAGGTGCGGGCCCCAGTTGCCGTGCGCGGGCGGGGTCTGCGGCGTCTGCCATTCCAGCGAGGCCGCGCGCCACGGGTTGCCATCGGCCTTGCGCCCGTGCCGCAGGCTCCAGAACAGGTTGAAGACAAAGATCAGCTGCGCCGTGGCGACCACGAACGCGGCCACCGAGATATACATGTTCATCACATGCGCGGATTCCGGGATAAAGGCGTAGTTCTCCCAGGCGTAGTAGCGCCGCGGCATGCCGAGCACGCCCAGGTAGTGCATCGGGAAGAAGATGGCATAGGTGCCGACGAAGGTCACCCAGAAGTGGATGTTGCCCATCCTGTCGTCCAGCATCCGCCCCGTCACCTTGGGATACCAGTGGTAGAGCCCGCCGAACACCACCAGGATCGGCGACACGCCCATCACCATGTGGAAGTGCGCCACCACGAAGTAGGTATTCGACAGCGGGATATCGACGCTGACGTTGCCCAGGAACAGCCCGGTCAGCCCGCCGATGATGAAAGTGCTGATGAAGGCGATGGCGAACAGCATCGGCACGGTGAAATGGATATCGCCGCGCCATAGCGTGATGACCCAGTTGTAGACCTTGATCGCGGTCGGGATCGCGATGATCAGCGTGGTGGTGGCGAAGAAGAAGCCGAAATACGGGTTCATGCCGCTGACGAACATATGGTGCGCCCACACCACCACCGACAGCACGCCGATCGCCAGGATCGCCCAGACCATGGTGCGGTAGCCGAAGATGCTCTTGCGCGAATGCACGCTGATCAGGTCCGAGACGATGCCGAAGGCCGGCAGCGCGACGATATAGACCTCGGGGTGGCCGAAGAACCAGAACAGGTGCTGGAACAGCAGCGGGCTGCCGCCCTTGTACTGCAGCTGCTGCCCCATCGACACCATCGCCGGCATGAAGAAGCTGGTGCCCATGGTCTTGTCGAGCAGCATCATCACCGCCGACACGAACAGCGCCGGAAACGCCAGCAGCGCGAGGATGGTCGCCATGAAGATGCCCCACACCGACAGCGGCATGCGCAGCAGCGTCATGCCCTCGGTGCGCGCCTGCAGCACGGTGGTGACGTAGTTGAGCCCGCCCATCGTCGCCGCGACAATGAAGATCGCCAGCGATACCAGCATCAGGATGATGCCCCAGTCGTGCCCCGGCGTGCCGGGCAGGATGGCCTGCGGCGGATACAGCGTCCAGCCCGCGCCGGTGGGCCCGCCCGGCACGAAGAAGCTGGCCAGCAGCACGATCACCGACAGCAGGTAGACCCAGAAGCTGAGCATGTTGAGGAAGGGGAACACCATGTCGCGTGCCCCCACCATCAGCGGGATCAGGTAGTTGCCGAAACCGCCCAGGAACAGCGCGGTCAGCAGGTAGATCACCATGATCATGCCGTGCATGGTGACGAACTGGTAGTAGCGGTTGACGTCGATAAACTCGAAGCGGCCCGGGAAGCCCAGCTGCATGCGCATCAGGTTCGACAGCGCCACGCCCACCAGGCCCACCACGATCGCCACGATGGTGTATTGCACGGCGATGACCTTGTGGTCCTGGCTCCAGACATAGCGCGTCCAGAAGCTCTGCGGCGCATGATGGGCGGCGTCATCGGCGTAGGCCATGCGGGTCTCCTCACTGGCGCGGCGGCGCGGGCGCAGCCGTGGGCGGCACCGCGACGGCCGTCGAAGTGGTATAGGTGCCGGACGCGGCGCCGGCCGTGGCCGCGGGTGCTGCCGAACCCGCCGCCGCGGTCGTGGCGGCGCTGGTGGCGGCTGCTGGCCCCGGCGGCACGTCCGCGGGAGCGACCGGCGCCACCGTGCCGGCGTCGGCCGCGCCGCTGCTGACCGACTTGATATACGCGGTCAGCGCCGCGACCTCGTCGTCGCTGATCGGCACCTTCGGCATCACCGGACCGTAGCCCTTGACCAGCCGCGCATGCGGGTCCGCAATCTCCTTGTGCAGGAAGGCATCGTCCACCCTGGCGCTGCTGCCGTCGGCAAAGCTTTCGGTCTTGCCGTACAGTCCCTTCCAGGTCGGCCCCACGCCCGGATTGCCGTCGATGCTGTGGCAGCCGACGCAGCCCTTGCTCTGCGCCAGCGCGCGGCCCTTCTCGATGGTGCCGGCCGCGCCCGCGGCACCTGGCGCTGCCGCGGCCATCGCAGCGGGTGGCGCCGCGGCCTTCGCCAGCGTCATGGCAAAGGTCTGCTGCTTTGCCAGCCACGCCTCGAACGCGGCCGGCTCTTCCACCACCACCGTGCCGCGCATGTTGTAATGCCCCACGCCGCACAGCTGCGCGCACAGGATGTCGAAGCGTCCCGTCTGCGTCGGCGTGAACCAGAATGACGTCACCATGCCCGGCACCATATTCATGCGCGCGCGGAACGGCGGCACGTAGAAGTCATGCAGCACGTCCTTGGAGCGCAGCAGCACCTTGACCGGCTGGTTCAGCGGCAGGTGCACCTCCGGGCCGACGATAACGATGTTGTCGAGCCCGCGCGGATCGTCCGGGTCCAGCCCGAGCGGATTGGCGCCGGTGACGAAGCGCGCGTCGGAAGCGCCCAGCTGCCCGCTCTTGCCGGGAAAGCGGAAGGCCCACGACCACTGCTGCCCGACCACTTCCATCACCATCGCCTCGCGCGGCGGGCGCACGTAGTCGGCGTAGACGAACAAACCCGGCGCCAGCAGCAAGATCACGCCCAGCGTGGTGCCGCCGATCAGCCACAGTTCCAGCCTGCTGTTTTCGGGGTGATAGGACGCTCGGTGGCCGCTGCCGCCGTTGGGATGCGGCGCATCATGGCGGAAGCGCCAGACGATGTAGCCGACGAACAGGTTGATGCCGATAAAGAAGATGCCGGTGATGACGAGGGTAATGGTCAGCGTGTCGTCCATCTGTTTCCAGTTGGACGCCAGCGGCGTTGCCCACCACGGGCTCAGGAAATGGAAGAGCACCGATGCGGCAACCATGACGACGAGTGCGATGGCCATCGCCATATCCACCCTCCTCCTCGCGCGCGGCGAGGGATGCGCAAGTCACGCAGGTAGAGATAAGACTAGTGCATGCCGTCAGGTCACTGCAAGGCGACACGCCGGCGCATCGGTGTCGCACTGCACAAGCGCGCGCGCAAGGAAAAAGCGGCGGCGGGAACCCGTGATCCCCGCCGCCGCTGCGGCGCTTTGTGCCCGGCCGTGTACTGGCCGCGTATCGGCCGCATCCGGCCGGCTTCGGCTCAGTGCGACACGTCCTTGCTTTCCAGCTTCCAGTAACACGCCGCCGCCGCGATGCCGAAAATCAGGTGTCCGACCAAGGTATGCCAGCCGCGCACCTCGACAAACCACGGGAACGCCCGCGTCATCACATAGAAATTGAAGACGTAGACCACCACCCCGAACACCGCGCCCGCCAGCATGGCCAGGCCCAGGCTGGAATCGAGCGTGAACGGCGCCAGGATTGCCGCCAGGATCATGCCCAGCACGGCGCCCAGCACGAAGTGGATCACCAGCGCCGCGGCCACGGTGCCGACGCTGAACAGCGAGGTCTGCAGCACCTCAGGCCCCATCACGATCGCCGCGATCATGCGCGTCGCCACCCAGGGGTTCACGCCCGACACCATCGACGACCAGAACAGTTCCAGCACCAGCAGCAACGCGCCCGCCGCCAGGCCCGAAACCGCTGCCGCGGTCCAGTCCGGCAGGCGCCGCACGTAGTGGTGCGATCGCATGTGAAGTTCCATAACCACCTCCGTCTCTCGTCGGCGGGGCATCGCACGAAAGGGGAAACACGCCCCGCGTCTCTGCTCAGCATAGGACACGGGTTCAGCGCTTCGAGAGCGGCAAGCCGAAAAAAGGCTCGGATTGCGTACGTCGCGCAACGGCCCGGCCCGTGCAAGTGCGGGCTCCGATACCTGCCGGGACAAGGACAAGCGCCGCATCGGGGACAATCCCGATGCGCACACCATCCATACGGCACACACTGCCTATACTGGAATCACAAAAGAGAGAGACAGGAGACCGCCATGCACTTCACCGCGCATGATCTTGTATTCCTGATTCCGATGGCGCTGGTAGGCGTGATCGCCATGGGCTCGATCCCGGTGACCGCCAAGTTCCTGCGCATCAGTTGCCGCACCATGGGCGCGCTGATCGGCGCACTGGTCGCGGTGCTGGTGCTGGAGGCATTACCGCTGCTGATCTGACTCCGCTGGGGTCTGCTCGACACCCAGCCGGGAGGAGGGCCGCCATGTCGATCGGCCTGCTTGCCGTCATGATGGCGGCGTTGCTGTGCATTACCGTATTCTGGGCGCTGTGGCGCTGCAGCCGTCCGCATACGATGCGGTATCGGCGCTGCATGGCGCAGCGTCAGCGCGCGGGGTTGAGCCGGCACGCGCCGCGCAGGCACGGCTGAGCGACCAGCGCCCCCGCGGCGTCCGGGAGTCACGCTTGCGCCCTTCGGAACTCGCAGCCGACGGCGATGATCTTCGTGCCGTGCAAGGACGGCATGAGCCACAACGAGATCGAGGACGCCCGGCCCGCCACCACCGTGCTGTTTGTGGTTATGGTGGCCCAGGCTCAGTGGTAAGCCCGCCAGAAAATCACAACTAAGAAGTGCCTGCCGCGTTACAGCTCGATCATGGCGAATTCGCCCTTGCCAACGTCGCATTCCGGGCAACGCCAGTCATCGGGGATGTCCTCCCAGCGCGTGCCGGGGGCGATGCCGTCTTCCGGCCAGCCCTGCTCTTCGTCGTACACCCAGCCACAGATCACGCACACCCACGTCTTGTAGGCGACGGCGGCTTCCATTGGCTCCTGCTGCAAAATTCACTCCTGGTTCGGCGATGTAACGGATTGTCCGGGCCGAATCATACCGGTTTTCGGCGCTGGGCCCGTGGCGGCGCCGCAGGTTGCGGCGCCGCCACCCGGACTAGCCGCGGACGGAAAAGTCCACGCGGTTGGGCGTGCCCTTGTCCTTGAGGCCCTCGGCGCTGAGCTTGGGCGCGGTCAGGAACAGCCGGCTTTCCGGCACCTTGCCTTCGCGTTCGAGCGCCTGCTTGACCACCAGCGCGCGCTGCTCGGCCAGGCGCTTCAGGTCGGCCTCGGTCACGGTGGCGTTGGCCATCAGCAGCTTTTCCATCTCCTCGGGCGGCAGGGTCTTGGCAAAGCCGACGAAGTTGCGCGGCTTCTTCATCGAAGTGCGCTTGTAGACCTGCTCCAGGTATTTCGGGTATTCGGCCTTCGATACCTTGACCTCGGCGCCCTGTTCGCCGGCTTCGTCGTCGCCGGCCTCGGCGCCGGCCTGCGCGTTGTCGCGCAGGTCGCGGCGCTTCTGCTCGGCCACGCGCGCATCCAGCCAGGCGCGGCGCGCGCCGGCCTCGTCGGTGGCGGGATCGATGCGGCCGCTGATTTCCAGCCGCAGCGAGGGCCGGTCATTGAGCGCCTGGCCCAGCTTGGCGATCTTGTCCTTCGCCGCCGGGGTCAGGGTGGCGGTGCCGGGCGCGAACTCGACATAGCCCAGCTCCTCGCCGCTGCCGCCGAAGGCCGAGGCGATCAGCGAGAACGGCGACGTGATCGCCTTGGTCAGCAGGTTGACGATCACGCGCACGATCACGCCGCCGATGCTGAACTCCGGATCCGACAGCGAGCCCGACACCGGCAGGTTCACGTCGATCACGCCGTTGCGGTCCTTGAGCAGCGACACCGCCAGCAGCACCGGCAGCTTGGTCGCATCGGGGCTGTCGACGCGCTCGCCGAAGGTCAGCTGGTCGAGGAACAGGTGGTTGCGCGCATCGAGCTTGCCGTTCTCGATCTTGTAGGCCAGGTCGACGGTCAGCTTGCCCTTGGTAATGGGATAGCCTGCGTACTTGGCGGCATAGGGGGTGAGCCGCGTCAGTTCCACGCCCGCGGCCTTGGCGGCGATATCGAGGAACAACTGCTCGCCCAGCGGATTGAGCTTGCCGCTGATATTGACCGGCGCATCGTCGTCGATGCGGCCGTCCAGCACCAGGTCGGCCGGCGTGGGATCGCCCGACGACACCTTGGACACCGAGCCCTTCATGCCGGTCAGGTTGGCGGTGTAGTTGGGCTTGACGAAGAAGTCCGAGAAATTGATGTTGCCCTTGTCGACCGAGACCCCGCCAATGCGGATCTGCGGCTTGGGCCCGCCCGGCTTCTGCTCGACCTGGGCGGTACGTGTGTCGCCGACCTGCACCGGCGCGGCCGACGCCGAGGCCGGCGCCGAGGCCGGGTTGGCCTGGGTCAGGCTGGTCGACGGTGCGGCCTCGCCCTTCTCCGCGCCGCCGGCCAGCACGTCTTGCAGGTTCAGGCGCCCGTTTGCGTTCAGGATCACGCGGGCGTAGAAGTCGGACAGCGCAATATTGCCCAGGCTGACGCGCATCGGGCCCTTGCTCTCGTCCATCGCAAAGTCGATTCCCGACACTGCCAGCGAGCGCCAGCGCAGGAAGTCGTCGCCGCTGACGCGGTCCACCGTGCGCACATTGCCGGTCTGCACATTGCCGTTGAAATGCGCGGCAAGCGGCTTGCCGGCGGGCGCATCGACATTGAGCCGGCCCTTGACCGTGAGCGTGCCGCTGCGCAGCGCGGCGTTGAAGCGGTCGGCCAGGTAAGGCTGCAACGGGCTCACGTCGACCTGGCGCAGGTCCAGCTGCAGCCGGCTGGCCGGCAGCGCCGGCAGCACGGTGCCATCGAGGCCGATCACGCCGCGGCGGCCGGATTCGGCATGCAGCTTGACCGGCACCGCCGCCGGCGTCAGCGGCCAGGCCACGGCGCCGGTGCTCAGCCCGATATTGCGGAACTGGTGGATCACCGGGCGGCCGCGGTTGGCCTGCGCCGGCTGGTAGTCCGCCAGGCGGGCGCTGCCGCCTTCCACCACGACCTTGCCGATATTGGCCTTCCAGCCGCCGCCGGCAGCAGCGCCGTTGGCACCATTGGCGCTGGCCGGGGCCGTGCGCCGCGGCGCGGCGCGCGCCTGCTGCGCGGATTCGCTCGCCCACAGCCGCGCCATCTCGAGCAGTTCGCCGCGATGGTCGCGCGTGGCGGCGATCTGCGGCTGCGCCAGCGTGACCTGGCTGGTGGCAAAGGTCTGTTTGGCGAGGTCGAACTGGATATCGTCCAGCACCAGCTTCTGCGCCTGCAGCAGCGGCAGCGCGGCACCATCCCGGCCACTGCTGCGGTCGCCGGCGCGCTCACGCGTGCTGCGGCCGGCGCCCTGCGGCCTGTCTCCGGCATGCGCGTTGGCTTCGCTGCCGCGCGGCGCGGCGGCCGCCGGCATCACCACCGGGTCGCGCGTGGCGAGGTACAGCGGTGCCAGCTCCAGCCTCGATTTTTCCAGCACGAACTGGAACTGCGGCGTGCCCCACGCCATGCGGTAGTGCAGTTCCGCATTGACCGCGGTGGTGCCGAACTGGCTGCGCAGCTCGCGCGGCCACCAGGCGGCAAACCCCTGCGGGCGCAAGCCGGTGGTTTCCAGGGTGCCGGCCATCGAGCCGTCGCGCAGCAGCAGGTCGCCGGTGTGGTGCAGAGTCTGGCCGTCGGCCACCGCAAGCGTGGCCTCGACGCGCACGGGCTTGTCGCCGTCGGTGCCGGCAAAGCCCTTGACCTCGGCATCGAGCGGCCCGAGCGCGAGCTTGCCGGGCCCCGACGGCGCCAGCGCGTCCTCGAAGCCCAGCCGGGCCTGCCTGAGGACGATGCGGTCGACGGCGTAGCGCCACGGCACTTCCTTGGACGCGGCCGTCGCCGGGGCGGCCGGTGCGGCCGAAGCGGCAGCCGGGGCCGAGGCCGGCGCGGGTGCCGGCGCCACGCCATCGGTGGACCGGCTCACCGCCTGCGGCAGGAAAGCCGTGGCCAGGTTCAGCGAGCCGTCCGCGCGCCGCGCCGCCTCCACCGCCAGTCCTTCGATCTCGACGCTGCGCAGCTGCGCGCGATGCGCCAGCGGCTCCAGCCTGGCGATATCGACCGCCAGCTTGCCGCTGCGGACCAGCGGCTGGCCGGCGTGCGTGCGCACGTCGGCATCGCGCAGCGCGGCGGTGCCCATCACCACCATCTCCTGCGTGTCCTTTTGCTGGCGGAACGCCACCGTCAGCCGCGTATCGAGCTTGCCGGACTTGACCTCGGCATCGCGCAAAGCCGGCGCAAACGCCATCATCCGCGCCACCTCGAGCCCGTCCAGGTTGACGTTGAGCCGGGTCTGGCGTGAATCGGCAAAGGGCAGCACCTCGCCGTCCAGTGCCAGCGGCGTGCCGTTGACCTTGGCGCTCAGCGTGGGGCGGGTCACGATCTCGACGTCGTGCGGCAGGTTGGAAAGGAACGGCAGCGTCAGCGTCAGGTTGTCGACGCGCAGCGTGGTGTCGAGCAGCTTGTCGTCATAGCGCAGGCTGCTGCCCGTAACCGCGATGTTGTTCACCGAGAAGCGCGCCGGCTCGGCATCGGCCGGCTTGGGCGGCAGCGCCGCGAACTTCTCCTGCACATCGGCAAAGCTCATGCGCCCGTCGGCGCCGCGCACAACGTGCACGGCCAGGCGGTCGACATGCAGGTTGTCCACCACCGGTGCCAGATGCCAGATGGAGGCCAGCGAGGTATTGGCCTGCGCCTCGCCCAGCGTCAGCGCCGGCGTTTTGCCATCGCGCTCGTAAATGGTCAGGTCGGTCAGCGTGGCCGCCAGTTCGAACGGCCGCACATGCGCCTGCCCCAGCGTGACCTTGCGCCCGAGCGCCTCGGTCGCGTTCTTTTCGACCAGGTACTTGATCAGCGGCGGGCCGCCGAAATACCCCGCCAGCCCGAACACCGCCAGCGCCGCCGCCACGCCGCCCGCAATGCGCACGGCCAGCCGGCCGCGCGGCGTGGCAGCCACCGTGGCTGCCACCTGGATGGATTGCTTGAATGCCATGACGTTCCAGAAATTCCGACCCCGCAACCCGGCGCTGCACGCTGCTTTGTGCCCCGGATTTCACATTTTTCGACATTATGGCAACGGTTCAGGACAAAGCAAAGAAATTGGGCCCGGCGCGGCTCTCGCGCGTGACTGCCGCTGGTCGGCGCCGGTTTTGACCGCTCAACGGCCCGTGCGCCGATCTGGTATCTTTACGTCCTTTGCGAAGCGTCCCGTCGCAAGCCTGTGGCTTACCCGCCGCGTCGTGCCTGCCTCCCCTGCGCTGTACCCTCCGGCCACACCCATCACGTTATTCCGTGCTGCGCGCTTCGCATGCGTTCTCTTCCATGCGAGTCCATTCCATGTCTACCACCAGCAGTACCGCCGCGGGTGTCGGCACGCCGCGCGCCGGCGCGCGCGCGCTCACCGGCCAGGATTACAAGACCCTTTCCCTTGCCGCCCTGGGCGGCGCGCTCGAATTCTACGACTTCATCATCTTCGTCTTCTTCGCGACGGTGATCGGGCAGCTGTTCTTCCCGCCGTCAGTGCCCGACTGGCTGCGCCAGCTGCAGACCTTCGGCATTTTCGCGGCCGGTTACCTGGCGCGGCCGCTGGGCGGCATCATCATGGCGCACTTCGGCGACCTGCTCGGCCGCAAGAAGATGTTCACGCTGTCGATCCTGCTGATGTCCGTGCCCACGCTGCTGATGGGGCTGATGCCGACCTACCAGTCGATCGGGCTGGCCGCGCCGGTGCTGCTGCTGGTGCTGCGCATCCTGCAAGGCGCGGCCGTCGGCGGCGAAGTGCCGGGCGCCTGGGTCTTCGTCTCAGAGCACGTGCCGGCGCGCCATGTCGGCTATGCCTGCGGCACGCTGACGGCGGGGCTGACCGCCGGCATCCTGCTGGGCTCGCTGGTGGCAACCGGCATCAATACGGTGTTCACCCCGTCCGAACTGGCCGACTACGGCTGGCGGGTGCCGTTCCTGATCGGCGGCGTGTTCGGCATCGCCTCGATGTACCTGCGGCGCTGGCTGCATGAGACGCCGGTCTTTGCCGAATTGCAGCAGCGCAAGGCGCTGGCTGCCGAAATGCCGCTGAAGTCGGTGATGCGCGACCACGGCGGCAGCGTCGCGGTATCGATGCTGCTGACCTGGATGTTGTCGGCCGGCATCGTGGTGGTGATCCTGATGACGCCCACCTTCCTGCAGAAGCTGTATGGCTTCGACGCGCGCACGGCGCTGGTCGCCAACAGCGTGGCCACGCTGTGCCTGACGTTCGGCTGCATCGTCTCGGGCGCGCTGGCCGACCGCATCGGCGCGCGCCGCACGCTGTTCTTCGGCGGCCTGCTGCTGGCGGTCTGCGCCTACGCGTTCTACACCACCATCTTCACCCGCCCCGACCTGCTGCTGCCGCTCTATGCGCTGGCGGGCTTCCTGGTCGGCACCATCGGCGCGGTGCCGTTCGTGCTGGTCAACGCGTTCCCCGCGCAGGTGCGGTTCTCGGGGCTATCGTTCTCCTACAACGTGTCCTATGCGATCTTCGGCGGCCTGACGCCGATGGTGGTGACGCTGATGCTGAAGAACGATCCGCTGGCGCCCGCGCACTATGTGGTGGCGCTGTGCGTGCTTGGCATGGTGACGGCGCTGTTCGTCAAGGACCGGTCGCGGGGGTGATACCGCCGTTGCGACAGGCAAGAAGGGAGGGCGGGCGCCCTCCTTTTTTTGCGCGGACCGACGGGCACCCACCTGCCCTGCAGACCGACAGCACCAAATAACGCTTGATTGCGCCGAATTCACGCATCAAATGCGATCGCGCCCCGCAATACCTTGCTGAGGGATCTTTTACTTCGCAACACTAAATCTTTCAATTGCCGAACAAAAGATCCTTAAGGGATGATCCGTAACGTCGTTGTGCCAATGTGCCGTGACAGACGTATACCCCTGGGATGGCTCCTCGGGGTCGCCCGCGTCCCAGTCCCGGGCAGGATTTTCTGGCAAAAGGCCCGAAGCCGCCGATCCGGAAACGATTTGCGCAAGGAGGAGTTCATGTCGAACGGCCCGCACCGCACCCCGAGAGTACTGAAGAGGGCCGTATTGGCCGTCGCGATAGCCATGCTCGCCACCGTGCCCGCCCGGGCCGAGCAGCGAACGTACAAGATGACGACGCCGATTCCGCCGCAGATCACGACGCCGGACAAGGTTGAAACACGCATCGGCACGCTGCGCTTCTTCGACGGTGTGCCGACCGAGGAAACCGCAACCAGGGTCTATGACCAGCTGGATTTCAGCCGCGGCATCGAAGCCTTTCTCAACGGTATTCCCGGCGCCTCCATGGTGGCCCTGCGCACCGGCAGTCGTGCCGTCGGCGCAGTCAACGGGACCATCGGCATCTTTCAGGACCTGATGGATTCAAGGTCGCTGTACCTGACGGCCAATACCGAAAGCATTTACTACGCAACCTGGATTGACCTCAGGAACGGACCCATCGTCATCGAGAGTCCGCCTGGCGTGCTGGGCGTGGTTAATGACTTCTGGTTCCGCTATGTTGCCGACCTGGGCAATGCCGGCCCTGACAAGGGCAAGGGCGGGAAGTACCTGATCCTGCCGCCGGATTACAAGGGTACCGTGCCGAAAGGCTATTTCACCTTCAAATCCCCGACCTACGGCAACCTGGTGCTGGGTCGCGGCTTTATGAAGGACGGGTCGACCCGGGCGGCAGTGGACAGCATCCGGCAACACATGCGCGTCTACCCGCTCGCCGAGGCTGGCCGGCCGCACGCGCCAAAATTCGTCGAGCTTTCTGGCCGGGAAATGAATACGGTGCACGCCAACGATTTCAGCTTCTTTTCCGAGGTTGACCAGATCATCCAGGAAGAACCGGAGGATTCCTACGGCCCCGACATGATGGGCATCTTTAATGCCATCGGACTGGTCAAGGGCCAGCCCTTTGCGCCCGATGCCCGCATGAAGAAAATCCTCACCGACGCAGTCGCCACCGGGAACGCCATTGCCCGTTCGATTGATTTTCGCAACCGCGCCAAGGAAGCGAAGATCTATCCGGATGCCCACTGGAATACACCGTTCATCGGCGGCAGCTACGAATGGCTGACCAGGGGCGGGGCCCGCAATTTCGACGCGCGGACCCTGTTCTTCTATGCGGCCACGGTCAACACACCGGCAATGGCCGTGGCGATGCCGGGGGTCGGTTCACAATACGCAACGGCCAATCTGGATGCGAGCGGCCAGCCGTTCGATGGTGCAAAGACCTATCGTTTGCGCGTACCCGCCAAGGTGCCGGTCAAGGATTTCTGGTCGGTTGTCCTATATGACACACAGACGCGCTCCATGCTGCAAACGGACCAGCGGTTCCCCAGCCTCTCCAGCCAGACCAGACCGAAGTCGAATCCGGACGGCAGCGTGGATGTCTACTTCAGCCCTGAGCGACCCGCTAATGTTGAAAACTGGGTGCAGACGGTTCCGGGCAAGAGTTGGTTTACGATTTTCCGCCTGTACGGTCCGCTGCAGCCCTGGTTCGACAAGTCCTGGAAGCTGCCGGATATCCAGCGTGTCGGCTGATGTGTCTCTCTGTGCGATGAAGTATCGATGACACTGCACCGCGGCGCGCCGCCTCTGCCCGGCAGCGTAACGATTCAGTCCAGCGAGATCCTGGCCTGGTCGATCACCTCGCGCCAGCGTGTTCCTTCCTTTTCCATGAGCTGGGCCATGTCCGCGCCGGATCCGGGGTACGGTCGTGCGCCCTGCTCCGCCAGCTGGGAAATGAATCGCTTGTCCCTGGTCACGGTCAGCAAGGTATCCTGCAGCTGCTTGACGACCTCTGGTTTGGTACCGGCAGGCGCCATCAAGCCGTACCACGATTCGACCACCGCATCTTTTACACCTGCCTCGGCAAAGGTTGGGACGTCGGGAATGGCGGGGTCACGCCTTTCGCTGGCGACTGCGAGCAGACGGACCTTTCCTGCCTTGGCATAAGGCAGCACGTTCGGCAGGTTCGCGAAGATCAGTTGTACCTGTCCCGAGAGCAGATCAACGCCGGCCGGGCCTGCGCCCTTGTACGGCACGTGCACGAAGCTGGCTCCGGTTCTGGACATGAACAGTTCACCGATCAGATGATTGATCGAGCCCACGCCGGCCGATGCCATGTTCAGCTTGCCGGGGTTCGCCTTCGAATAGCCGATCAGGTCCGTGACGCTTTTCGCGGGAGCGGTGGCGGAGACGGCCAGCACATTCGACACGGTCGAGAACAGCGCGACCGGGACCAGCTTCTTGGGATCGTACGGTAGCCGCCTGGTCAGCAGCGACTGAACGGCTTGACCCATCGACCCCAGCAGCAGCGTATATCCGTCCGGGGCGGCCTTGGCGACGAATCCGGCGCCGATCGCGCCACCGGCGCCGGCCTTGTTGTCGACGACAACCGGCTGGCCGAGTTTTTCTCCCATATGCTCGGCCACCAGACGCCCCATCATGTTCACCGTACCGCCCGCGGCAAAAGGCACCACCAGCGTGATCGGTCTGGACGGATAGGTCTCTGCGCGAACGCTCAGGGAGAGCGCCGAGACGGACATGAACAAGGCGATACACTTTGATTTCAACATAACCTGCGTCTCCTTCAGTATCTCTTCTTGAGTACTTGCTCTTAGGCCACCAGCTTGCCCACGGCTTCGTCGAGTGCGAGTTGCGCCCGGCTCAAGCGGTGGCGTGCGTCACGTACCCATTGTTGATCCGCCGCACGCTCCTGCGCCGCGCGCGCCAGCAGTCTTGCAACCTGGTGCGGCCCTACGCTGCCATCTGTAATCCGGGTTTCGACAAAGCGAACCGGGTCGAGCGCGTCGCGTACCGCGGTGTCGCCCAGATTCAATGCGACACCAACCGTTTCGAGCGCAGCTTCGTCCAGACGCGCACTGGTCAGTTGATCGGCGCGCAATGCTTGCGCCACGCAGTTGCGCACTGCGCGGGCGACGATGTGGTGCACCTGGCGGAAGGACAGGCGTCGCTCACGCACGATCAGATCCGCAAGATTGCTCGACGTGCACCAGCTCCCCTTGAGCGATTCGGACATGCGATCCTGGTGCACGATCAACGTTTCGATGACGCCGGTGAACAGATCCAGCATGCTCTCGGTCGTTGCCAGGGCTTCATCGATATGAGAGACGCTGCGCATGGCCTGATCGCCCGTTCCCTCCGCGCGGAACGTAGCCAGGGCAGCTCCCAGCCACGTCACGGCCGGGCCGGCGGCCCTCCTGATGGTTTCCAGGGCGACCGGGTTCTTCTTTTGCGGAAAAATGCTGCTCGTACCGCTGTAGCTATCGTCGGATTCCACCAGTCCGAACTCGGTGCTGGACCAGATATGCAGGTCGGTAGCCAGATCGTTCAGATCGGCCATGATGAACGACAGCGCGCAGATGGCATCCGCCGCATCAAACGCTTCACGGCCAAGTTTTGAGTTTTCGACCTGGCCATCGAACCCGAGCAGCTCCGTGGTGCGCGCGCGGTTGAGCGGCCACGAGGTACCGACAAGGCCGACCGTTCCCAATGGATTGCGATTCACGCGTCCATAGGCTTGAGCCAGGCGCTCAAAGCTGTCATGCAGGCGCGAACTGAAGCTCAGCAGATAATGTCCGAACACCCAGGGCTGGGCCTGCTGCATATGCGTGTAGCCGGGCATGATGGTGTGCGCATGACGGCGCGCCTGCTCGGCAAGCGCATCCTGGAACGCGTTCAGTTGGTCCATCACGTCCAGGATGCGGTTGCGCTTGTACAGGCGACGTACCGTGGCACCCTGGTCAATCCGGCTGCGGCCGGTATGCATCTGGCCACCCACGTCCTCACCGACAGCGTTGAACAGATACGACTCGACCTGCAGCAGAAAGCTGCCTTTGCGCGCATCCACTGGAAACTCGGAAGGCTGCATCTGGCGGATGGTCAGCAATTGCCGCAGGATGGCGCGGCCGGTCTCCCCGGAAACAATGCCTTCTTCGACAAGCATGGTGACATGGGCCAGATCGACGGCAACGAACTCGTGAAACTGCTTGCGTTCGCGTTCGAGTCCCGGCAAGGCGTAGTGCTTGGTCAGCCGGGCGGCGGGAGGCGAACTTAGCCGGGCCTCGGCGAGTAATGTTTCGTGGGAAGTCGTAGTCATGGTAACGAGCGAGGCAAATGACGCCCGGCCATGCGGCGGCGCTTCTCTACCCAGCATAAAACGGTTCAGACGGGGGCCTCGCCGGGCGCGCTGCAAGCAGGTCGCGCGGAGCGAACGATCGGAATGAACCTTCGCCGAAAGACCGCGCCGCGGTCAGTGCTGCTGGTCCGATTCCATGACTGGATGATGAATTTCCGGGCCCGCGGGCACAACTACAGGCAGGGTTGGACGCATATAAGAAAATCTTCTGCGCCGGCGCAGTTTCAGCGCTGCTTGCCGCGGACTAAGGCAAGTCGACGCTCGCCTTGAAGAGTTCCCTGACCACCTTGATAAAGTCCTCGACCACCTTCGATCGCGGTTGATGGGCGGGCAAGACCATGGAGAAATGAAACAGCACGGCTGGCGACAACGGGCGCCAGACCACGCCCGGATCCCGCACTCTGCGAGCGGTGAAGGGATCGACGACCGCCAGGCCAAGACCGCCTGAAACCAGACTGCATGCCACGTGGCCAAGCGATGTGACCACCGACCGTTTGCACGTCACGCCGGCGGCGTCGAGTTCCATCTCCAGTCGCATGCGCACCGGGCTATTGCTGTTCAGGGAGATCAGCGACTCGTCTTGCAGGTCGGTAATCTTCAATGATCTCTTGCGCGCCAAAGCATGGCCGCGCGGGAGCACGCAGACCGCCGCGACGCTTGGTAGCGGGAAGACATCGACCCCCGGGTATTCGTCGCCAGACATCTGAACGAATCCGATATCGATCTGGTGCGCAGCGGCGAGCTCCAGCACGCCCAGAGAGTTGCGCACATCCAGCGAGATCGCCACCTCGGGGCGGGAGAGAGAAAACTGCCTGACGCCTTCGCTGAGCAAGCTCAACCCCAACGTATGCATGGAGGCCACACGCAGCGTGCCGATGCGCGCTGACTTGAGATCCATTGCCACGCGTTCGATCTGCTCGATGCCCTGGTAGAACCGGTCCACCTCGCGGAACAACCGCTGGGCTTCCGCCCCCGGAATCAGGCGATTGCCTTCCCGCCTGAACAGGCGAATTTCCAGTCTCTTCTCGAGATCCCTGATGAGTGCGCTGACCGCGGGCTGACTGATCTTCAGCCGCTCGGCGGCCACCGTCATGCTGCCGGAGGCCATCACGCTACGGAAGGCTTCGAGTTGGCGGGGATTCAGTTGCATAGGTAGCTAGGCGAAGGCTCAGGGGCCTAGCCTACAACGAAGGGCATCGCCGCCCTCATAAATTTCCCTTATGCGCGTCATGGTCCGGGCCTGTCCCTGCGCGCCTTGTCCCGCTTCTCGCCTCCGAGCGCCTCTTCCAGGAACTGCATCAGGGCCTGCACGCGGGCGGTACGTCCGCGCCGCGTCGGCACCAGCAACGTCACGGGCGCGCTGTCGATCTCCCAGTCGGCCAGCACCCGCACCAGCCTGCCGTGCGCGACAGCGTCGGCCGTATCCCATTCCGAACGCAGCACCAGCCCCAGGCCCTGCTCCGCCCACTGGCGCGCAACGCTGCCGTCGTTGCTGGTGTAGGCGGGCGTTACCCGCACGGTCTCGCGCGCCGACGAGCGCCGCCCGGCGCCGGTACCGGGCCGCCGAAAGCGCCACAGCGTCACGTCTTCGTCGTTCTCGCGGATGCAGATGCACGCGTGCGCGAGCAGGTCGCGCGGCTCGGCGGGCGTGCCGTGCTGGCGCAGATAAGCCGGGCTGGCGCACAGCCAGCGTGCATTGGGCGCCAGCGTGCGGGCGATCCACGATGAGTCGCGCACGGCGCCAATGTGGATCACGGCATCCGAGTCGTGCCGGTCAGGCCAGGGCGTTTCGCGCAGGTCAAGCTGCAGGCGCAAGCCAGTGTGGGCCTGCGCAAAGCGCGCCAGCAGCGGCGCGATATGTTGCCGTCCGTAGCCGAAGGGGGCGGCAATGCGCAGCGTGCCTGTGAGCCGGCTGTCCTCGCGCCGGAAAGATTCGGGCAGTGCGTTGAGCTGGGCCAGCAGCGCCGCGCCCTCCCGCGCGAAGCGTTCGCCTTCGGGTGTCAGGCTCAGCCGCCGGGCAGTGCGGGTGGCCAGCGCGAGGCCCAGGGTCGACTCCAGCTTGCGCAGGCGCGCGGACAAGGCCGGCGGCGTCACATTCAGGGCGCGCGCCGCGGCACTGAGCGAAGGCGACTGAGCCAGCGCCTCGACCAGGCGCAGGTCCTCGATCTGGATCATTCACTTCAGCTTAACGATTGATGTTCGGAAATTTAACCACAAGTCACCATATCGTTTCTACATTGGGAACCTCTGACAGCCCTGCGCAAGCCACCTCGCCAAAGGATCTCATGGACAAGCCCGCTCCCCACACGTCGCCCGCCTGGCCCCGTGCCGTGCTTTTCGACCTTCTCACCGCATTACTGGATTCCTGGACTGTCTGGAACGCGGCCGCCGGTTCCGAGGCCGCGGGCCGGGCCTGGCGCGCCGAGTACCTGCGCAGGACTTACGGCTGTGGCGCCTACGTGGGCTATGAACAGCTGGTGCGGGAAGCTGCCGGCCAGGTCGGCCTGCCCGCGAGCGCACCGCAGGCGCTGGAAGCGCACTGGGACGAATTGCCTGCTTGGGACGGCGCCCGCGAGTTGCTGCACGCGCTGCGGCCGCACTGCAAACTGGCAGTCGTGACCAACTGCTCCGAGCACCTGGGTCGCCGTGCTGCAGCCTTGCTGGACATCGACTGGGATGCCGTGGTCACCTCCGAAGCGGCCGGTTACTACAAGCCGGATCCGCGCCCCTACCAGCTCGCCCTGGCGCAGCTCGGCACGCAGGCAGCGGATGCCGCCTTTATCGCAGGCTCCGGCTACGACATGTTCGGCACCTCGGCGGTGAGGTTGCGCACGTATTGGCATAACCGCGTCGGCCTGGCCTTGCCCGCGGGCGCGCCGGCGCCGGAAGCCGAGTCTTCGACGCTGGCGTTGGCGCTGCCGTGGGTGCGGTCCTTTCACGCTGCCAACCGCCAGGGAGATCCGCTATGACCGGCATGCCTTGCAGGATGAACCGCCTTTGGACGATGACCGCGGTGGCCTTGTGGCCGATGGCAACGCAGGCGATGGCACAGAGCGTCGCCTTCCTGGGACACACCCTAACAATGGCAAACGCCGCCGCGGACCCGCAGCTGCGCCGGCAAATGCAGGCGGTTGGCATCGACCTGCCTGCGCCCGGCGTGGTGTCGGGCCTGATCTTGCGCGGCCTGCGCGATAACGTGCCGGCGCTGAAGGCAAAGCGCCAATTCCTGGACTGAACCCATCAAGGACGATATGACCGATTCCGCCGCCTCGCTGACAAGCCTGGAAACCCCCGCAGCAATCATCGACACCGTGCGCATGCAGCGAAACATCCGCCGCATGCAGGCGCGCATGGACGCGCTTGGCGTGCGCTTCCGCCCGCACGTCAAGACCAGCAAGTGTTCTGAGGTCGTGCGCGCGCAGATCTTGGCGGGCGCCAGCGGCATCACGGTCTCGACGCTGAAAGAAGCCGCGCAATGCTTTGACGACGGCATCACCGACATCCTCTACGGCGTGGGCATGGTGGCAAGCAAGCTGCCACAAGCATTGGCGCTGCGCCGCCGGGGCTGTGATCTCAAGATCGTGACCGACAACGTGGACTCCGCGCGTGCCATCGCCGCCTTCGGCGCGGAGCATGGCGAAGCGTTCGAGGTCTGGATCGAGATCGATACCGACGGCCACCGCTCCGGCATTCGCCCGGACGAGCCGGCGCTGTTCGATGTCGCAACCGTACTCCATGAGGGTGGCGCGCGCCTCGGCGGCGTGATGACGCACGCCGGTTCCAGCTATGACCTGGATACCCCCGAGGCACTGGCCGCGATGGCCGAGCAGGAACGGGCCGGCTGCGCGCTCGCCGCCGAGCGGCTGCGCGAAGCCGGCCTGCCCTGCCCGGTGGTCAGCGTGGGCTCAACGCCCACGGCCCTCTCCGCGAACAGCTTGCAGGCGGTCACCGAAGTGCGCGCCGGCGTTTATGTGTTCTTCGACCTGGTGATGCGCAACGTGGGGGTCTGCTCGACCGAGGACGTAGCGCTCAGCGTGCTGACCACCGTGATCGGCCACCAGGCCGAAAAAGGCTGGGCCATCGTCGACGCCGGCTGGATGGCCATGAGCCGCGACCGCGGCACGCAGAAACAGAAGCACGACTTCGGCTATGGCCAGGTGTGCGGAATCGACGGCGCGGTGATTCCGGGCTACATCCTGAGCGGCGCCAACCAGGAACACGGCATCCTGTCGCGCGAAGGCGGCATGGACTCCGACATCGCCAAGCACTTCCCGATCGGCACGCTGCTGCGCATCCTGCCCAACCACGCCTGCGCCACCGGTGCGCAGTTCCCCACGTACCACGCTCTCGCCGAGACGGGTGAAATCACCGAATGGAGCCGCTTGCATGGATGGTAAGCGCAACGCACGAGATGGCGCGGTACGCGCCATTCATCCCACCACGCTGGCGGCGCCAGGGGGCCACTACAGCCACGCCACGGTCGCCAACGGTATGGTGTTCGTCTCCGGCCAGCTCCCGCTTGCATCGGACGGGCGCAAGCTTGTCGACGCATCGTTCGAAGGGCAGGCGCGACAGGCGCTGGCCAACGTGGAGGCAGCACTGGTTGCCGCGGGCAGTGGCATCGAGGGACTGACCCAGGTGCGCGTCTATGTCGACAACATCGAGAACTGGCCCGCCTTCAACCACATCTATGCCGCGTGGGCGGGAGCGGCACGTCCCGCGCGGGCCGTGGTGCCGACGGGTGCGCTTCACTTCGGCTTGAAGGTCGAGGTGGAAGCGGTGGCGGTCGTGCTGCACGATGCCGTGGACACTGAATCCAGTGGCTAGCGGGGAGCCGGGGGTGGCTTTTCTTGCGTCGCCCGCGGGCTCGCCTTAGCGCCGGTGCTGCCGGAAAAACTGCCACATCATCATGCTGGCATCGGGCCCGACATCGCTGTGGTAGCTGTAGCGGTCGTCGCCACCGCTCCAGGCGTGGCCCAGTCCCTCCACCTCGACCAGCGTCACCAGGTCGCGGTGCCAGCGGCCGAAGCGGTATTCATGCGACCGGCCCGGGACATTGCCATCCGGCTCGAAGCGCGCGGGGCGGCCGGCGAGGCGGTCTTCCAGGCCGTTGTAGGCCAGGAACTGTCGCGCCAGCAGCCGTCCGTTGACCGGATGCACCGCGTCATCGGCCAGTCCATGGATCACCAGCGCGGGCATCTCCGGGCCGCCCGGCGTCACGCCGGCGGCATCGAGCAGCCAGGCGGGCTCGGCCTCGGAGCCCGCCTGCATCGCGCGCAAGCCGGCACGCGGGTTGGCGGCCGCGCCGATGACCACGCCCGAATGGAGCGCCACGGCCGCCGCCTTGTCCGGATAGCGCAACGCCACCACCGCGGCCATGGCCGCGCCCGCGGACATGCCCGCCAGGTAGATCTCGCGTTCGCGCACGTCATGGCGGGCCGCCAGCGCGTCGACCAGCGCGGCCACCGCCTGCGCCTCGCGTCCGCCGTCGGCCGCGCTCAGGTCGAACCACTGCCAGCAGCGCTGCACCTGGCGGCGCAATGGCTGCTGCGGGTAGGCGACGATAAAGCCCTCGCGTTCGGCCAGCGCATTCAGGCGCGTGCCCGCGGCCAGGTCATCCGGCGTCTGGCGACAGCCGTGCAGGACCACCACCACCGGCAGCGGGCCGCGATGGGCCTTCGACGGGATGTAGAGGTGATATGACAGTTGCGGCACCAGTTCGCCCGGCATGGGTGCCAGGCGCAGGCGGTGGGCCTGCCAGGTGCCGGGCAGGATGCCGGGATCGGCGAGCGGGCGCGCAGGCCGGGCAGGCCGGGGCGGGTCGGGCAGGTGCGTCGGTGTAAGTGGATTCAGCGAATCCATGCGCCGGAGCCAGGATTTCACCTGGGCTTCCGTGCGGGTCTGCACGCGGCTCAAACGCCGCATGCGGGCATGCCAGTCTGCTGCAAGGCTCTTCGTCATGAGGACTCCTTTGTGACGGAATCTCCCCCTATGCCTTTATTGTTGCGTTGCAGCATACCACAGGCGTGAGCCGTCCACCCGCCATGGGCGGCTATGCGTCGGAAAAACGAAACGAAACCTTGGCGATGCCGTGGCCCGCCGGCGGCCCATCACCGCCGGGCGGCGCAAGCGGAAGATGTCAGCGATCGGCCACGCGCTTCCAGCCTTCGGGCGAGAAGCTGCGTATGGCCCGCGCGCGCGCGGCCGTGCCGGGTCCGAAGTCCCGTTCGTAGAACACACGGTCGCTGCCGAGCATGAAGGTATTGACACCGCTATCGCCATAGCGGGCGGGCCACGCGATCAGGCCGTACGAGGCCTCGCTGCCCTTGCCCACCGGCAGGATGCGGTAGTGATAGCCATAGAAGGCGTCGGCGGCGGGCGTTTCGGGACCCATTGCCAGCGCGTCGGGACCGAGCGGGCTGGCGTCCTGATCGCTGGCGGCGGGCCAGTAGAGTCCGTCGGTCTTGCCGGGCGAGCTGATCAGGCGCCGGGCGAAGCGGCCCTGCCCTATCTGATCCGCATAGCGCTGCTGGGCGTCTGCCAGCTGCAGCAGGGTTTCCATGGTGACCAGCTCATTGCGACCAAGGCGGCGGCGGCGCACTTCCTGCTTGCCGGCGGGCAGGTCGAACTGCCAGCCGCCGTTCTGCCGGGCCAGCGGCACGGGGAAGGTCCAGCCGCTCTCTCCCACCGCAATGCGCGCGCGGTTGTCGCCTTCGGGCTGCACGGCGTGGTGGCGCGCCCATGCGCCCAGGAAGTCATAGACGTCATCCTGGTCGATCGAGCCCTGTGGCACCAGCGACTGGTATTGCCGGCCAAGCACGCGCTTCAGCGCCTCGCCATCGCTGCGCGCGATGGCATCGCCGAGCGCATCGGCCGCCGCTTCGGGGTTCGGATAGACCTGCTGAGCCGCGGCGGGGACGGCCAGCGTCAATGCCAGGGCTGCAGCCACCGCAGGCAGCACGCGCGCACCGCGGACCAAGGCGACGGCGGAGATCAGGTTACCGGTCTTGCGCATCATGCTTTACCTCCGGCCATGGCCAAAATGTTCGCCGCCGCCCCGCCGGCCCCCGCCCCCCAGCCCGCCGCCTTGATGCATGCCGCCAGCGTTGTGCGCGGCCGGACGCACCTGCTGCTGGGACAAGCCGGCGCGCTGGGTCTGCTGGCGCATGCGTTCGCCGTTGCCGGCGTCGCGCAGCGCACTGTCGCGATTGGCATTGCGGGCGCGGTCGCGCGCCGCGGCCTGGTCCGCGCGCTGGTGCTCGGCACCCGCGGGGCGCGGATTGCGCGCGCCGGCGTCGCCCGCGCCGGGCCGCGTGCCTTCGGTGCGGCCGGCAACGCCGCCGGCATGGCCGGGAATGGCCTGGCCGGTACGCCCTTCGAACGAGCGCGCGGCGCGATCGCGTGCCTGGTCGCGCGCGGACGGTTCGCGCTGCACCGCCCCGGCGCCGCCGACGCGCTGGCCCGGCTGCGCCCCCGCCTGGCGATTGGCCAGGCCGGCCTGGCGCTGCTGGTCATAGCGGCCGCGCACGGCCGCATTGTTGTAGGGCACATTACCGCGCTGGGCCGGATTGTGCTGCCAGTTCACGTTGGCACGATTCACGTCCAGGCGCTGGTTGACGTTGATGTTGTTGTAGCGGTTGACGTTGATATTGACATCGTGGTCGTGCCAGTCGAACCCGCCCCACATCGCGTCGACCGCGGCCACGCCCAGCCCGAAGCCGATGCCGGACACCAGCGCCGTGGCGAACACCGAGCCTGGCGGCGGCGGATAATACGCCGGCGGATAGGCCGGATACGGCCAGGTGCCGTAGACCGTGGTCGGGTTATAAGTCGGCACGTAGACCACTTGCGGATTGGCCGGCTCGATCTGCACGATGGTGGTACCGCCCGAACTCTGGGTCACCACCTTCTGTTGCTCAGTGGTCTTGAGCGTGCCCGCTTTCTGCGCTTGCGAGCGCAGCCGCTGCACCGAGTCCATCACGTCGTTGGGCTGCGCCAGGAACGCATCGCCGATCGACTGCACCCACTGCGGCTGGCGCCCCATCATGTCGAGCACCGACGGGAAGGCAGCCAGGGACTGCACGCTGGGATCCCAGTTCTGGCCGGCCACCGCCTTGGTCGCGGCATCGCCCGACAGGCTGGGATTGGCCTTGGACCACTGCGCCGCCGCGGCCACGTCGGCCGGATACGTGGCGGCCATAAGCACCTGGGACAGCAGCGCATCCGGATACAGCGCCACCGGTGCGGTCAGCTGGTCCAGCTGCGCCTGGCTCAGCGTGGCTTGCGCCAGCGCGGGCTGCAGCGGCGCCATCAGCATCAGTGCCAGGCACCATGCGAAAAGCTGTTGAAGACGATGCATGTTGACGCTCCACAAGTCCGCAAGTGACAGCGGCCGCCCGCAGTGCGCCGCTCAGCGGCGCTCCTGCGCGCACTGCTGGCGATACGCTTCTTCCAGGCGCTTGCGATCCGCCTGGCGTTCCAGTGTCGGGTAGGTGCGCCCGTCAGCCGTGGTGACCGAACCTTTGCCGGTGGACCACTGCGGCCCGCCGGGCAGTGCGTTGATCTGGTCGAGCAAGCCCTGGCAGTGCTGCCGCTGCGACGCCGAAAGCGTGCCGCCAGGCCCTTCCACCACCGCCGTGGCCTCATCCAGCATGCGCGGCGGTGGCGGCGCCACCATCGGCGTACCGGCCGCCGAAGCGGCCGCAGCCGCGCTGGCATTGCCAGCTGCCCACATCGGGGCAGCCACCATGGCGCCGCATGCCAGCATGCCCGCCTTGATCAGAAACTTCGTCAAACCCATCACTCCAGAGCCATCCACGGCGTGTCGTCTGCCGTGGGCATGTTGCGGGAACCGTCCGCCGCTAGCGGTCCTTGCTGTTGCCGCCGCGACGGCCGGTACGATTGCGCATCAACTCAAGCTTGAGCAGCGCATCCGCAAGCATACTCTTCAGCCGGGCATTCTCTTCCTGCAGCTCGCGCAGCTTGCGCCCGTCGCGCGCCTCGCCGTTGCCGGGCTGGCCATAGCGGGTGCGCCATCCGTAGAACGATGCATCGCTGAAGCCATAGCGCGCGCACAACTCGCGCACGGGCACGCCGCTGGCCGCCTCGGCCAGATATCCGCGGATCTGTTCTTCCGAATACCGTCTGTTCACGAATCTCTCCGCTTCGCAACGGCGGGGCCCAGGCGTCGCACAGCCGCGACGCCAACCGTGCCGACTCTCGCCCTAAGTTAGCCCAGGGCCGCCGCAAAAGGCAATTCAGTGTCTTCGCAATGCGAGTTAAGAAAATTATCGCGGTGCACCGGTAGCAGCCATTGGCATGCGCCACCAAATTTCGTTATTCCAATTTGGAAATTGCATGGACTGATTGCATGCAAATGTCACCCAAGCGGGGGATGAAATACCGTGTCCAGAACCGGTATTTGGCGCCAGATCGGCCCTTAAACGCTGATGGCAAGCCATGTATTCGGAGCGATACAAAAGCATCAAAAAAGAATTGACAGGTCAGTCATCAATTCAAGTTTCTATGACTTTTGCTAAGCATGTATTAAGATTCCTCGGCATAACTAAATTTCACACGCCTTCGCACGGCGCCCCTGCGGCGCCGGCAGAAGTGCGGCCCGGCAGCGCACTACCCAGAAGTCGCCCCGCATGCCGGTAGCCATCCCGGCCGTCGGCATGCGCCGGATTTGATGGATCAAAGAGTCGCTAAGCTGTGGGTCTGAGCTGCGTGGACACTGGCGTGTCACGCGTGTGGTGAAACATCCTGCCGACGCCTTGCGTGCGGGACTTCATGCCTGACCCCTTGGCTCGCGCGGCATGGCCAACGCGCCGCGGAGCGCCCTGGTTTCATGCGCGCCATGACAGGCGCATCGCTGTTTGGGTCGGACAGACAAAAAGAACAAGAAAGCGAAGCTGTGTATCAGGAGAAGTCGGAATGCGTCATGTCAGCACGAAGTTGTTGCATGTCTTTGTTCTCGTCATGGAGTACCGTGACCTGAGCGCGGTTGCCGCCTGCACCCAGGGACGCGTGCCCACCGTGGCCTACAGCCTGGCGCGCTTGCGCGAGATCACCGGCGATCCATTGTTCGTCAAGCGCAACGGCATGCTCGAGCCCACGCCGCATGCGCTGCGGCTGGAACAGACGGCGCGCCAGATCCTGGCGAAATGGAACCACCTGGTGCGGCCCGGCGAACCAGGCCTGAACAAGCGCCGCGACGGCGGCCGGCGTGTCTCCATCGGCTTTTCCTCATCGATCGGCGATCCCGTCATCACCGAGATTCTGGCCGCGCTGTGCGAGCAGTTTCCGCAAGATACCTTTGTCACGCGCCCGGTAATTGCCGACGCTGCGCTTGCCGGCCAGCTGGGCGACGGCGAACTGGACTGCGCTTTCGTCGTCGACAGCGGGCATGATCCGGAACACGTGCGCCAGCACAACATCATGGCGACGCCGCGCCGGCTGGTCAGCGCCACGCGCGGCGGCAGCCAGGAGAGCGAGAGTGCGTGGATCCTGTTGCAGGAAGACAGCGAGGCCGGCAGCCCGCTGCGTGTCTTCCTGAGCCGCCAGGCCAGCACACCCGGCCATCGCGAGACGGTAGTGCCGTCCTGGCATACGCAGATCACGCTGCTGCATTCCGCAGGCGGCGTCTGCCCGGTACTGGATTTCAACGTGCCGCTGGTCACGCGCGAGCGCAAGACCCGGCTGCTGGCGCCGCCAAGCACCTTCCCGGAATGGGCCGCCGTGCATTTCTGGGGGCCGGAGCGCAGCCGCGACCAGGGCGTGCTGCACGACGTGATGGAGGTCGGCAGCGCCGTGCTGCGCGACCCGCTCAAGGCCATTGACGGGCGCCGCAACGGCCGTCCGGCAATCCCGGTCGAAGCCGCCACGACCTGACGCCAGGCGCGATAGCCAGGGTACAAACGGGCGCTGTCCGCCGCAAGGCGGCTGCGCCCTTTCGTGTCACGGATCGTTGTCACGGATCGTTGTCACCGATCGTTGTCACGGATCGGCGACACCCGCGCCGTTCATCCTCTTCCCGAGATGGCTTTCCGAATTGCCGGCCCGCCTGCGCTCGCACGCGCTGGCAGGCGCAAGGATCTTTTCGCGCCCTGATTTACGAATCCTCCTAGTTCCGCCGGACCCACTCGCCGCTATGCTGCCATGGCATTGCCGCAGTCCGGCCGTCTCCCGTCTGGCCCGGACCGGCGGCGATGCGAGCAGTTGTCCGGCGCCTCCTTGTCTGGCGTCATTTTTGCGCCGCACGTCCTCTTGGCGTGCGGCGTTTTCTTGACGTTCGCCGAAGGCTGCGCCGCCTGAACGAGAATCGAGGAGCAACCCGATGGCATTGAGGATCCTGCTTGCCGACGACCACCCGCTGGTCGCGGCGGCCGTCGCCGACCGCCTGCACACCCAGACCGGCTGGGAAGTCTGCGGCAGCGTCACCAGCGCGACGGCGCTGCTCAACAGTATCGACAGCCTGCGCCCCGATGTCGTCATCACGGACTACCACATGCCCGCGCAGGGCGAACGCAACAGCGACGGCCTGCGGCTGCTGGCAAGCCTGCGGCGGCGCCATCCGTCGATGGCGGTGATCGTGCTGACCATGATCACCAACCCGCTGGTACTGCGCTCCATTCTCGATACCCAGGTGCATGGACTGGTGCTGAAGGACGCGCCGCTGACCGAACTGGTCACGGTGGTGTACCGCATCCAGCGCGGCTTTCACTACATCGGCAAGTCGGCCATGGAAGTCCTGTCGCAGGCCGACCCGGGCAGCCTGGCAGGTGCGGGCCGGGCCGGCGCGGAACGCCTGTCGCGGCGGGAAATGGAAGTCTTGCGGCTATACCTGACCGGGCGCTCGGTCAGCGAAATCGCCATCCAGCTGTGCCGCAGCGTCAAGACCATCAGCCGGCAGAAGAACTGCGCCATGCAGAAGCTCGGCGTGACCAACGACCGCGAGCTGTTCGAGTTTGCCGCGCTCAACGGCCTGCTGCTGAGCGGCTGAGCGCAGTGCCGCGCACCGCCGCGGGCACCGAGCCATCAGGCCGCGTCGGCCGGCTCCGCCGCGCGGGCCTGCGCATGGGCAATGCCCGCCTCCAGACGCGCCAGGCCGCGCGACAATTCGCGCATGGTCGTGGGCGACACCTCGGACAGCACGTCCTCAAGAAAGGCCGAGCGCAGCGGCATGGCGCGTGCCACCACCTCGCGCCCGGCCGGCGACAGCGTGACATGGGTCACGCGGTTGTCGCGCTCGGACGTCGTGCGCTCGACCCAGCCCAGTTCCTGCATGGCCTTGAGCTGGCGCGTCAGCGCGCCGGGGTCCATGACGACGAGGTCGGCCAGCGCCTTCTGGCCGATGGCGCCCTCCTGGTGATGCAGCGCATGCAGGATGCGCCAGCGCGGCAAGGGCAGTCCCATGCGCTGCTCGAACGCCCCCGCATAGGCGCGGTAGGTTCGGCCGAACTGCTGCAATACGGCCACGCTCTGTCGCTCCAGTTCCATCCGTTCTCCTCAGGGTAAGTTGCCGCCGGGCTTCAGTCCGCCGCCATCGCCGGCGCGGCGGCGCGGGTCAGCTTGATCGACGGCACCTGGCGCGCGCACCACACGCCCAGCGCGGCCGCCGCACCCGCCACCACCAGGCCGAGGTGGATGGACCCCACCAGCGACACGCGCGCCTGCTCCAGCAGCAATGCGCCATTGTGCCCGGCCTGCTCCAGCTGGCCGAGCAGCGCCAGCTGCGACGCCTTGTCGATCAGCACCTGCGGGTCCGCCATGCGCGATGCCCACTGGGTGGCATTGGCGCCGGACAGCGCCTGTTCGACGCCACCGGTATAGCTGCGCGTCACCAGCGTGCCCACGATCGCGGTGCCGACCATGCCGCCCACCATGCGCAGCGACTGCAGCATGGCCGTGGCGATGCCAAGGTGCTCGCGCCCCGCGGTCTGCTGCGCGAACACCGTCAGGTTCGGCATGATAAAGCCAAGGCCCAGGCCGCCGACCAGCATGATGGCCATCAGCACGCCGTGCGGCATGCCGCGCGTGGCCTGCGACAACCCCAGGCACGACAGCGCCAGCATGCCGAAGCCGGCGTAAAGCATGGTGTTGGGCCGGCGGATGCGCGTCACGATGCGGCCGTTCAGGATGCTGCCGACGGTGATGCAGACCACCAGCGGCGTGATCAATACCCCGGCCTCCTTCGGCGAGTAGCCGAAGCCGCCCTGGAACAGCAGCGGCGCATACAGCAGCAGCGCAAACATGGTGAAACCGGCGAACACCGAGAGCTTGAACAGCGGTGCCAGCCCCGGATCGCGGAACATCTCGACCGGCAGGATCGGATTGGCGCAGCGCCGCTCCCACTGCCACAGCGCCACCAGTGCCACCGCCGCCAGCACGAGCAGCCCCGCGGTATAGGCGTCAAGGCCACGCGCCGGCAACAATTCCACGCTCATCTGCAAGCTGCCGAGCCCGGCCGCGATCAGCAGCGCCCCCAGCCAGTCGACGCGAATCGGTCCGCGATGCGCCTGCTGGCGCAGATGCGGCAGGTAGCGCCAGGCGAACCACAGTCCCAGCACGCCCACCGGCAGGTTGACGTAGAACACCGCGCGCCAGCCGTACCACTCCGTCAGCAGGCCACCCAGCGACGGACCTACCGCATTGGCAACGCCGAACGCCGCGCTCAGCATCACCTGCCAGCGCAGCCGCACGTGCGAATCCGGAAACAGGTCGGCGATGCAGGCAAAGGCCGTACCGACCAGCATGCCGCCGCCGATGCCCTGCAGCGCGCGCGCCGCCACCAGGAACGGCATGTTCGGCGCCATGCCACACAGCGCCGAGGCTATCGAGAACACCACGATCGAGGCCAGCACGAAGGGCTTGCGCCCGTAATAGTCACCCAGACGGCCGAACACCGGCACGGTGATCACCGAGGTCAGCAGGTAGGCCGTGGCCACCCATGCGTAGTACTCGAAGCCCTGCAGCTCCGCCACCACCGTGGGCAGCGCCGTCCCCACCACGGTCTGGTCCAGCGCCACCAGCATCACCACGAAGGCCACGCCCAGCATGGCCAGCAGCGACTCGCGAAACGGCAGGACCTGGCCGGCCGGCTGGGGACTATGTGGTTCGGGGGTCATTTTATTGCTCGATCAATCGTTGCATTGTCAAGAATTATAGGGCAACTTCCACGGCCTTGCCTTGCCGTTTCAGACACGGTTGCCATGCCGGCGCCCCCGCCATGAGCGGGCGGAAGCCTCACTCCACCAACAAGGTTGCGCCGGCCCAGACGATCAACAGGACACCCAGCACTCGGCCGGCACGCTCGCCGCCGGGCAGGATCTTTTCAACGAAGACCACCAGGGACAGCGCGGCGATCCAAACGATGTTCATGATGCCGCCGACAAACAGCAAAGCCATCAGCATCCAGCAGCAGCCCACGCAGTAGGCGCCGTGGCGCAGGCCGAGCAGGAAGCTGCCGGCGACGCCGGGACGCCAGTGCGCGACCAGGAACGCTGCCGGCGAGCGGCACTGTGCCAGGCAGGCACGCTTGAGCGGCAGAAACTGATAGATGCCCGCCGCGAGCAGCACGGTCGCGGAAAGGAGAGCGCTCTTCGACCACAGCATCATTGCCGAAATAAGGCCGCTCGGCTGCAGCGCCAGTTGCAGCGCTGCCGCACCGATGGCGAACGCCAGCCATGCAGTGAGGTAGCCGGCCAGGAGAAACATCGACGTGGCAGACCCGCCACCGGAAGCGTCGTGATGCCGCAATACCCGCCGATACAGCAGGACGACCGGCGCCGCGCTGGGCGTCATCATGGCGACCATCATCACCCACCACATCAGGATGACGGTGGACAACGGCGTATCCATGCCGCCCATGCCGCCCGGCAGCCGATGCGGAAAAAGCGTGACTGCCGTCATGTCGAGCGCAGACATGCCGGTGCCGGCCCCCGTCCACAGATAAGCCCACGACAACGCGACAATGACGACGATGCCGAGCGACGTGATGACGCGCTCGCGTCCGAGGACGTATTCGAGGCCGCTCATGCGGCAGTGCGATGCCGGATCAGCCCCTTGTTGTTCATGTGCAATCGCGCGAATTGCGCGTAGGTGCCGTTGAGATCCAGGGCGATATTGCCTTGCGAGCGGCTGGTGCCGGAGCCGATCTCGGCAAGCTCGTACTCGAAGCCGTGCGGCAGATCGATACGGACCCGATGTTCATCGCCGGTCACCAGGTTGCGGATCGGTTCGGCGACGGTGTCGAACACGCCTTCGACATGGATGCGGCCGCGGCGGGCATCGACATCGGCTTCGAAGTCGATCTTCGTGAAGATCGGATCGAAGGCTTGCTCGAGCGTCGACGCGAATACCGCGAACATCGTTGCGAACGGCTCGGTGTCCTGCCCTGTCATGATCTTCAGAAGAGCTTCGCGCTGCTCCGGGGCGGCCCGTTCATCGACGATCGGCTGGCACTTGCCCCTCCCTTCGTGGATGGGGCCGGGCCACTGGAACACCACCGCGATGTTGAGGCCGTCGAGTCGCACCTCGCCGTAATGGCCGGCGCTGATCGAGATCGCGCCCATTGCTTCGCAAAAGCCATTGCTTGGCAGCGCGTTGAATTGGCATGGGCAACCGTACGAGCAATTGCAGTTGATCAGCTCGGTGCCTTGGATTTCCCAGGGGGTCATGGCAGTTCTCCTTGCGCTTGACGTCTTAAGCGCCTGCTTATCGTCCCCGCACGATGGGCAGTCTGGCTTGAATCTAGTGTGCAGCAAGGGGAAGTCAAGACGGGACCTGCGCAAGCATGTGCGTTCGGCCACCCACAGCCTTGTGATGTGCCATCGCTGGCCGACCGTCGTCGCCAGTTTCGTGGCGTGACGGCCGTCTCGAGCGATGTCCTTGCCTTACGCGGCTACCACCGGATCCGCATGCCGAGATTCCCGGTCCAGGCCTGGCGATAGTCGCCGGACACATCGGTCAGGTAGTCCACCTCCGCATACAGGCTGACACGCTCCTGCACGCGCGCCGCCACGCCCATGCCGAACTGCAGCGAGGTCGAGCCGAAGCGCGTGGGCACGGCAGCGGCGCCGTCGTACACGGTCTGGTCGGTACCGGAGAACTCGCGCCACAGGTTGGCGCGCAGGTAGGGTTCCACCAGGCGGCCGCCGGATTCGAAGGTGCTCTTCAGCCGCAGCCCGAGCCGCCCCACATAGGCGTTCGATTCATTGAAGCTGACCTGCGCCACGCCGTCGTTGAAGCCGTTCATCGACACGAACTGCGCGATCAACTGTGCCTGCGGCTCCAGCGTCAGCCGGCTGCCCAGCGGCAGCGGATAGCCGCCTTCGAGCGACAGCGTGGTGGCGGTGCCGCGGGTGCTGCGGTCCATGCCGTCGCGCGACTTCATGTCGGCCGACAGCCAGGTGACCATGGCCACGGCGTCGGTGTACCAGTTGGTGGGCCCGACGTGCGTCCAGTAGGCGCCCAGGCTGTAGCCATCGATATCGAGCGAGCCGCTGAGCGCGCCTGACTGCGCCAGCGTGAAGCCGCGCACGTCACCCTTGGCCCGCGCATAGCTGGCCAGCAAGCCGATGCGGTCCTGGTGCTTGTTGTCGCGCTGCCAGGTGTAGAGATCCTGCCCCAGCTGGAAGCCGGCGATATGGCCGTCGAACTGCGGCGCGGCGCCGCCGCTGTAGCGGTTGTCGACGCTCTCGCCAAAGATCCGGCCCCAGCTGCCGGTCCAGCGGCCCTTGCCGGTCAGCAGCGACTGCTCGCCCTGGCGCTGGTGGAAGGTATCGAGCGTGGTCATGGCCAGCTGCCGCGATGTAGCCACCACCGCGCCCTGCACCGCCACCTCGGGGCGATAGATCGGCACTTCCGCCGGCGTTGCCTGCGGTTGCGCCAGCACGATCGCGGGGGGCAGCACCACCGGAGCGCCCGGCGCCTGCTCCGGCACCGGC
The DNA here is from genome assembly GCF_900094595.1 of Cupriavidus alkaliphilus. Lineage (GTDB taxonomy): Bacteria > Pseudomonadota > Gammaproteobacteria > Burkholderiales > Burkholderiaceae > Cupriavidus > Cupriavidus alkaliphilus. The sequence continues at coordinate 470,651 of NZ_FMAD01000004.1, forward strand.
TGCTGCGGTTCGCCGGGCACTGCCGGCGGTGCGACCACCGGAATGGTCGAGCGCAGGTACCAGTTTTCCTGCGAGCCGGCACTGACGCCCCCCTTGTACAGGAAATACTGGTACGGGCCGGCCTTGACCGTCTGCGGCATGCTGAACGCCGCGGCATCGCTGGTGGCGCCGTTGGTGGCCTGGACCACCATGATGCCGTCGGTGACCGTCGCCGACCCGGCACCGCCAAGGTTGTTGACCGACAGCAGCGACTGGCCGCCGATGCGCCCCTGCGACACGATCAGCCGGTCGGCCGCGGCACCGTCGCCGGCCAGCACCGCATCCACCTTCAGCGTGCCGCCGTTGCCGGTGTAGTTGCCGGCGATGGTGAGCCGGTTGGCGGCGCCTCCCCCGGTCAGGTCGATGGTGCCGGCGTTGGTCACGCTGGCAAGCTGCCCCGCCGTCATCGCGCGAATGGCCGCCGCCGTGCCCGGCACCGCCTTGAGCGTGCTGGTCGCGTCGAGCGTCAGCGCGCCGGTACCGGTGCCGCTGTCGCCCAGCACCAGGTCGCCGTCCATCGCCAGGCCCGAGCCGCGCTGCAGCGCCACCGATTCCCAGTTGGCGAAGCGGGCCACGCCGCCGGCCTGCGTGTTGTCCAGCGTCAGCGTATCCGTGCCGAGGCCGCCGTCGAAGGACGCAGTCGGCGCCAGCTGCGTGGCGCCGAGGTTGCGCAGCGTCGCGGTGTCGCTGTCCGGGCCCATGTCGATGCGGCCCAGCACGGTGCCGCCGCCATCCCAGCTCAGCGTGTCGCTGCCGAAGCTCATCAACGCCGAGCCCTCCAGCCGCCCCCCGGTGATGGTGAGGCTGTCCGTGCCGCCGCTTACGCTGATATTGCCGCCGATCACGCCGTCCGACAGGCGGATGGTGTCGTTGCCGAAGCCCGCCACCAGGTTGCCGCGGATGGCGCCGCCCGACATGTCGAAGATGTTGTTGTCGAGCTTCATGTCGACCCGGCCGATGGTGCCGCCGGTCATGGTGGCGACGTCGCCGTCTTCGAACGCACCGACGATGGTGCCGCCGGACATGAAGAAGGTGTCGCGCGTATCCCCCTGCGCCAGCGAGCCGATCTGCCCGCCGGTCATGCGGAAATCGTCCGACATATTGCCCTGCGTCACCGCACCGGTGATGGTGCCGCCGCTGATGGCCGCGCGGTTGCGGCCGTCGCCCTGGCTGACCGCTCCCTGGATGGTGCCGCCCTCCATGGTGAAGCTGTCCGCGCCGGCGCCGAACTGCACCGCGGTGGCGCCGCTGCCGGCAATGCTGCCGCTGTTGACCAGGCTGCTGTCGCCGCCGGTCAGCGACACACCGGCGCCCGCGGTGCCGGTGATGGTGCCGCGGTTGACCACCGCGTTGCCGCTGCCGGCGCCGAGCACGCCGGTGCCGCCCGTGATCGTGCCGGTATTGGTCAGCGTATTGCCGTTGCCGGCCAGCGACACGCCGGCAAATCCCGCGGCCGCGGATATCTGGCCGGCGTTGGTCAGCGTGCTGGTATTGCGCAGCCGCACCGCATCGGCGCCGGCGACGCTGAGCGCGGCGCCTTGCGCCACGCTGACGCTGACATTGCTGCTGCCCGCCACGGCGTCGATCCGCTGTGGGTCGGGGTTGGGTGCCGCGCTGCTGCAGGAGACGCTCTCGCCGGGAGCCGGGTTGTAGGGGTCGCCGAGACCGGTGGTGGTGACGCAGGCACTGTATGCCTCGCAATGGAATGCGGACGCTGCCAGCAGCGACGCATAGACAAGGTGTCTGGCCAAGTTGAATCTCCCAGGGGCGTTTTTATTCTGCGTTTTCAGGAGCAGACCGATAATATGCTTATTGAAACGCGCGTTCGCATTGAATGTTTCTTATGCGCGATCTAAAGAATATTTTCGGTTCTCCGGCACCCGCAAATAATCCCCTGCACGAATTGCTTGCCACGGTAGCCATGTTTTTTGCGCAAGCATTATCGCAATCCCTCTTTCCACAAAGCGAATTCGCAAGATCTCCTTGAATAATTGCCGACGGTAATTAATGTCGATCGACAATCCACGGCCACAAGCGCGCTTGCAGTGTGGATTTCCGGATAATCGGCAGTCGATATGGATCGTCGCAAGGGCCCGCCGGCCCTCGGATTATTCCGGTTGGATACCCGATTGCTTCACCAGGCTCCCCCAGCGGTCTACCTCCGTGCGCAGCCGATCACCCAGCTGGGCGGGGGTCGAAGCCTTGAGGTCGATGCCCTGGCTGTCGAGCCGGGCTTTGGTCTGCGGACTGGCCAGCGCCGCGCGGACTTCGTCAGCAAGCTTGTTCACCACCGCCGTCGGTGTCCGCGCCGGCGCGACCAGGGCCCACCACTGGCTGACCTGCATGCCGGGCAGTTTGGCTTCGGCGGCGGTCGGCACGCCGGGAAGCGCGGCCACGCGCGCCGGGCCGGTCACCATCAGCGCCGAGATCTTGTTGCCGCCAAGCAGGCTGCTGCCGCTTGCCAGCGTGGCGAAATGTCCCTTGACCAGTTGCGCGGAGACATCGGTCAGCGCCGGGGCGGAACCGCGATACGGCACCGGGTCGACTGGAATACCCGCCTGGCTTTCCAGCATCTTGGCGGCCAGATGGCTGATCGAGCCGTTGCCGCTGGTGGCAAGCTGCAGCGGCGTTCCCGCCTTGCGCGAGTCCGCCAGGAAGCGCTGGATCTCTCCGGCGCGGTATTGCGTGCTGTCCGCGAACAGCACCAGCGGCGCCTCGCCGAGCAGTGAAACCGGCGTGAAGTCGCGCAACACATCGTAGGGCATCTGGCGGAAAACGGACGGCGCAACGGTGTGCGCCAGTTCGATGACGCCCAGCGTGTAGCCGTCCGGCGCGGACTTGGCCAGCGTGTCGGCGCCGATGCGGCCGGAGGCACCGGCACGGTTGTCGACCACCACGGGCTGACCCATCGATTCGCTCATGCGCTGCGCGACCGCGCGCGCCAGCGCATCGGTGCTGCCGCCGGCGGCCCACGGCACGATCAGCCGGATCGGCTTTTCCGGATAGGCAGCCAGCGCCGCCGGCATATGGGCCGCGAGGCAGCAGGTGATGGCAGTCAGCAGGTAACGCAACGTCATGAGTGTCTCCCCAAGGTGTTTGAAATCATGCCTGGCCCGGATCGCGGTCGCCGCGCGCGGTCAGCATCAGCATCACGGCTTCGGTCCGGTCGATGCGGCCGTCGGCGCGTAGCCGCTGCGCCGCGGCAAGGCCCGCGCCGGCGCATAGTTCGACCCAGAATCCCGCGGCTGCGAGATGGCCGGTGCCGTCGCGTGCCGCGGCGTCGTCGACAACCACCGCGCCGCCGCCCGAGCGCCTGACGGCAAAGACTTGCTGGGCGGTCACGGTAGAGCCGGCGGTGGAGAACTGAAGCGTCGTGCCGGCGAAGTCGGCCTGCTGCGACGCGCCCGCCAGCACCCGCGACAGCCGTGGAAACGGCTCGACCGCCCAGAGGCGCGGCAGCTTCGGCAGGTGCCCCAGCGCGACCAGATCCCGCAGTGCGCTGTAGATGCCCCACAACAGGTCTCCGCGCGCGGTCGGCACGATGACATGGTCGGGCCGGCACCCTTGCGCCACCCACTCCAACGCAACGGCCCGGTAGCCTTCCACGCCGAAAACGGGGCTGCCCACCGCCGGCACGCTGTAGTTGGTCAGCGCGAAGGCGCCCTCCTCGCGGACGCGCCGGCGCACATGCGCCCAGCGCGCATGACCGCTATCGCAAACCACGCGCCGTGCGCCGTAATGGCGCAACGCCGCGTCGAATACGGCGGGCAGCGCCTGGTAGGTCGCGACCTCGCAGTCCAGCCCGGCGGCGGCGCAATAGGCCGCGGCCGAAACCGCGGCGTTGCCGCTGGATGCCAGCACCACCTCGCGCGCGCCAATATCGAGGGCGCGGCTGACGGCCTGCGCCGACATGCGGTCCTTGTGCGAGCCGGTCGGGTTCGCGCCTTCGTTCTTGATCCAGACCGACGCCACGTCGGCCAGCGACGCCAGAGCTGGCACTGGAATGCATGGCGTGGCGCCCTCTCCCAGTGACACGCCATCCAGGTAGGGCTGCCAATGGCCCCATGTATAACTTCCGCTTTTCGGTGCAAAATCCAGTGCCTGGGCGTCGTAGACGGCTTCAAGGCTGCTGGGATGACCCGCGGCCGCGCAGGCCGGGCAGCCTTCCGGCATGTCGCCGAGCGGATAACGGGCGTGGCAGGTGATGCATCGCAGCCCTTGCATGGCCGGGTTGATGAGCGGTTTGGTCGGAGGCGGATTGCCGCTGGCGCGCATGGTAAAGGCCGGAGTGAAAGTGGTTCGAGTCTATGCCAGGCGACGACCCCGCGGCGCAGGCGTGCCGATGATCGACTTAAGTAAAACTTATAGGGTAGAGATGGAGACAGCCGCCGATTCAGGCATCAGCGCCCGGCAGGTCGAGGTGTTCCGCATGGTCATGCGCCTGGGATCGGCGCGCCGCGCCGCCGAAGCCCTGCATATCAGCCAGCCCGCCGTGACACAGATCGTGCTGCAGCTTGAAAAGGCGGCGCGGCTGAGGCTGTTCGACCGCAGCAAGGGGCGCATGGTGCCGACGCCCGAGGCGGCGTCGCTGCTGGACGAGGTCGAGCGGGTCTATGTCGGCCTCGACGCCGTGCAACGCCGGATCGATCAATTGCGCGCGCATGAGGATACGGTGCTGCGCGTGGGGGTGTTGCACGCCATGGCGTCCAGCGTGATGCCGGCGGCGGTGGCAGACTTTGTCCATCGCTATCCGCGCGTGCGTTGCCAGCTGGAGGTCGACAGCTCCCGCGGCCTGCGCGAGCGCTTGCTCCAACGCGAACTCGATATCGCCTTCATGGGCGACGAAGCCGACACCAGCGGCCTGACCGCTTCCGAGTTCTACGCGGTGCAGGCCGTCTGCGTCGCGCCGGCAACGCATCCGTTCGCGGCGCGCGCGAAGGTCGGCATCGAGGACCTGGTCGACGTACCGCTGATCGGCCTGGACGCCGCGGATCCGGCGCAACGCCGGCTGCAGGCGTGCTTTGCCGAACTCGGCATCGCGCCGCGCTTCGTGGCGACGACCCCGTACAGCCATACGCAATGCTCACTGGCCCTGGCCGGTGCCGGCCTGGCGATCACCAATCCCCTGGTCGCCCGCACCTATGTGGCGCTCGGGCTGCGCAGCGTACCCCTGACCGCTCCGATTCGATTCCGCGCCATCCTGGCCTTCCATCCGAGCCTGGGACAATCCACTGCGGCACAGCAGTTCGTCAGCCTGTGCCGCCAGCGCCTGGCCGATCTGCAGTAATGGAGGCACGGCTGCGTTGACTTGCTCAGGCGGCGTGGCTGCCGCACTGCGCTTCCAGCCGCTCCGCCAGTTGCTCCAGTTCGGCGCGGATGGCTTGCCAGTCGCTGCCGACGGCGCCCAGCCCGGCGCGCCGCACGGTCTGCTCCAGCCAGCGGCAGGCCTGGCTTTGCACCGGATGGCCCATCACCGACAGTGCGCCGGCCAGCCCATGCAGGCGCTGGGCGAAGGTGTCGGCATCGCCCGCGCGCAGCGCCTCGGCCAGCGCGCGCTGGTCGCTGCGCAGCGCATCGGCATGCAGCACGGCGCCGCCGCCGGCATGCCGGTCGGGCGCGGTGCGTGCGGTCACGCGGGCGCCGGAGAAATCCCCGAGCAGCTCGCGCAGCGTGGCCAGGCCGACCGGCTTGGTCAGGCAGCGGTCGATGCCGGCATGCCGGCAGCGCTCGGCCACATCGGGTCCCACGCTCGCCGTGATGGCGACGATGGGCATGGCGTGTCCCGCCTCGCGCAGGCGCCGCGCCAGCGTGAAGCCGTCCATGCCCGGCATCTGCAGGTCGGTCAGGATCAGGTCGTAGTGCCGGCCCGACGCCAGCGACAGGGCCTCGGGACCGTCGCCGGCCAGGTCGACCGATTGCCCCAGGCTCTCCAGCTGCTCGCGCATGACCACCTGGTTGATGGGGTGGTCTTCCACCAGCAGCAAGGCCAGTTGCGCAGCGGGCGCCTCGGCGCGCGCGGGCGCGGTGGCGGGCACCGCCTCCACCTCCGCGCCCGCGGCGGCCGCGATTGCCGCGACCAGGCCCTGCCAGGAATAAGGCGAGGCCACCACGGGGGTCTGGGTGAGGTCCGGCGCGATCGGTGCCAGCGCGGAAATCACCACATCGGCATCGGCGCAGGCCGACAGCGCCTCTTCGTCGCAGACCAGCACGTCGACCGGCGTCACCGGGGGCGCGCCGGGATCGTACCTGACCGCGCGTGCGCCGTAGTACCGCAGCAGTTGCTCGACGCCCTGGTAGAGCTCCTGCAAGGTGACGTTCAGGCCAACGGTCAGGCCGCGCAGCGCGGTCTGCGGCCAGGGCTCCGCGGGCGCCGGGATGCCGGCACTGGCCAGCGGCAGGCCGACGATAAAGCAGCTGCCCAGGCCCGGTTCGCTGACCACGCGGATCTCGCCGCGCATCAGCTCGACCAGCCGCCTGCAGATCGACAACCCCAGCCCGGTGCCGCCATAGTGGCGCGTATCCGGTTGCCCGGCCTGCACGAATGGCTCGAACAGGCGGCGCTGGTCGTGCGCCGCAATGCCGATACCGGTATCGACCACGCGGATCTCGACGCCTTCGGCGCCGCCGCCCTGCGCAGACCGTATGCGCCGGGCCGTGACGATCACCTTGCCCTGTTCGGTGAACTTGACCGCATTGCTGACCAGGTTGTTCAGGATCTGCTCCAGCTTGAGCACGTCGGCCATCACCGGCTCGGACAGCGACGGATCGTTGATGCACAGCAGGCGCAGGTGCTTGCGCGCGGCTTCGGCGGCAAAGCCCCGGGTCACTTCCTCCACCACCTCGTCGAGCCGGCACGGCCGCGGCTGCAGCGACATCTGTCCGGCCTCGATCTTGCTGAAGTCGAGCACGTCGTTGATGATGTCGATCAGCGATTGCGAGGCGTGCTGCATCACGGCCAGCTGGTCGCGCTGGCGCGGCTCGAGCCGGGTCAGGCTCAGCAGTTCGATGCTGCCCAGCATGCCGTTGAGGGGCGTGCGGATTTCATGGCTCATGGTTGCCAGGAACGCGGACTTGGCCCGGTTGGCGGCATCCGCCGCGCGGATCGCCTCGCGCAGGCGCGCCTCGCTGCGCCGCGCCTCGGTGACGTCGTTGAGGGCGCACAGCAGCGCGGCGCGGACCTCGTAGGTGATCTGCACCAGGCGGACTTCCAGGTAGCGCGTCTCGCCGTTGCCGCAGGCCATGTCGACATCGAAGCAAGGCAGCACCTGCGGCGGCCCCTCGGCGCTGGCGTCGCCGCTGGCCAGGCGCGCTTCGCATGCGTCCTGCAACTGCGCCAGCCCGGCGGGGGTGGCCTGGCCGATCAGCGACTGGGCCGCGGCATTGGCCAGCAGCACCTGGCGCGTGCTGCGCTCGACGATCATCAGGGCCACGCCAGCCACCTCGATCACGAAGCGCCCCAGCGCGTCGCTTTCCTGCAGGCGCAGGGACTGGCGCTGCGCCGGCCGCATGATGCGCCGGTCGATGAACCAGATCCACGCAAAGACCATCAGCGACAGCGAACCGGTCAGGCCCAGCATCCAAAAAGTATTCTCGCGGAACTGACGCCACACGCGGCCCACCTCGACCACGGCAACGGTGCGCCAGCCCCAGGCATCGAGCGGATACTCCAGCACCAGCTCATGCTGCAGCAGCCCATGCCGCACCAGCGATGACCGCACCGTCCCCGGCCGCGCGCCTGCGGCGGCGAGCGCCGCGGCGACGGGCGCTGCAAGCGGGCCGCCGGGCATGCCGCCGGCAGTCAGCACCATGCCGGCATCGGTCAGCAGCATGAAGTCGCTGTCCAGGGCCTGCCCGTCGGGCAGCATCGGCGACAGCGGGAACTCCATCGCCAGCACCGCGGCGGGCTCGCCGCCGTCCTGCACGAGGGTGGCAAAGGTGACGGTGCGGATGCCGCTGATCCAGTCCTGTGCCGGCGGCAGCATCACCGCCTGGGCCGGATGCGCGCGCAGGCGTGCCAGCAGCGCATCGTTGCGCAGCCGCTGCAGGGTGTCGTGCAGGAAGTTCTGGCGCGCGTCGTCACGTTGCAACAGCGTGCGCGCGGGGCTGAGCCGGCGCGGAATGACATATAGCTGGTCGGCCTCCAGATCGATCAGGTAAGCGTTCTGCACGTCCCGGTACTGCAGGTTGTTGACGCGGAAGGTGAACGTCATCACGTCGACCAGATCCTTCAGGCGCTTGGCCGGCGGGCTGGCGTGCGCAGGCGCGACCAGCAACGCGATGTACTGGCGGTCGCCGCGGCGCTCCAGGCGGTCGGTCCATTGCGCGTCGCGGACCGCCGTGACATCGTTGGCGAGGCCGATATCGGACAGCCGTGCCAGCGATCCCTGCGCGCGCACGGTCAGCGCCTCGGCACGATGCAGCGTCGACTGCAGCTGCTCGGACTGCGCGCGCAGCACCATGCCCTGGCGGTCGATCGCCTCGCGCAGCCGGTAATGGAGCAGCACGCCCCAGGACAATACGGTCAGGCCCACCACGCAGGCCGAGAACAGATAAACCAGATAGCGGATCTGGCGAATGCTCAACGGCAATGCGGCGCTGCTGTCGGCCGGCATCAGCCTTTTCATGGATTACCTCGTATTCACCGCGAACCGCCCGGGCGCGCGTGGCGCCGGGTGACTCACAACATGCCGCGCTGGATGGCGAAGGCGGCGAGCTCGACGTCGTTGTCGGCGCCGACCTTGCGCATGACGCTCTGCTTCTGGGTACTGATGGTCTTGACGGTGCGCCCGGTCCGCACCGCGATTTCGGTCACGGACAGGCCGGACAGATAGAGCCGCAGCACTTCGCTTTCGCGGGTGGTGAGCAATTCGGCCCAGTCGTCGAAATCGCCCAGGCCGCGGCAGCGCCGGCCCCAGATCAGGTCACAAGCGATTTCCGACACCGAGGCGAGATCCAGGTGTGCCATCCGCACTGCCTTCACGACCTCATCGGCGTGGTCGCGGGCGGTCACGACATTGCGGCAGCCATCCTTGATCAGCTGCAGCACGCCGGCGCGGTCCGCGATGTTGGCGATGGCGACCACGCGTTGCCGCCCCAGCGTGGCCAGCCGCGCACCCAGGCGCGCGTAGCTGCCGAAACGCGCATCGTTGCCGTTGCCGAGCGGGAACCGCAGCGCCACCACATCGCAAGCGCCTTGCCCCAGCGCCTGCACCAGGCCGCGCTCGTCGGCGACCAGGCCTGCCAGTTCGATGCAGGCGCTGGCCGCGAGCCGCCGGCCCAACAGCCGCCGCATCACGGGTTGCGAGTCCGCGACGATCACCCGGATCTTTTCCATGACCGCTTTTCGCTCCAGCGTTGTCCCGGTTTCAGGATGGGCCATGCGCCCGGCTTTCGAAATCAGCCAAGCCTGAAATGTCTGCGGTATTTTCTGATCAGCAGTTGCCGAGGGGACGCGCGGTCGAGCGCAGACCGGCCATAACGTCGCGGGTCAGCGCCCGCGCGGAAATCGGCAGTGAGAAAGAGAAGGAGAAAGCGAAGGAAGGGAAGCTGAAGCCCGGGCGCTCACGCAGCCGCGGCCGCAATGCGGCCGCGATTATCAGGCGCCCCCAAGCAGGCCATTGGTGCGGGCATATTCGTAAAGCTCATAATCGTTTGCCAGGCCCAGCTTCTTCATGGCGATGCTTTTTTGCGCGCTGATGGTCTTGCTGCTGCGATTGGCCTGGCGCGCAATCTCGATGACTGGCACGCCGGCCGCGCACTGGCGGATCACTTCGAGTTCCCGGCGCGTCAGGATCGGCCGGCGCGACAGTTCATCGAGCCCGCCCGAGGCGAGGATGGCGCGCACCGAGGCCGGCTGGTAGCTCAGGCCGCTGAACGCGGCCCGCACCGCGGGAATCAGTTCCTGCACCGGATCGGTCTTGTTGAGGATCACCGAAATGCCGACTTTCTGGATATTGCGGATCAGCGCCGGATTATCCAGCATGGTCATGACCACGACGCGCGTGGTGGGATAGCGGCGCCGCAGCATCTGCAGCATCGGCAGGCCATCGCCAAACTGCCCGCCGGGCATGGAGTAATCGGTGACGATGACGTCGCAGTCGGTGCTTTCGAGCAAGGCGACCAGTTGCGTCGAATTGGTGGCGCTGCCGACAACCTGCATGCCCACTTCAAGGGCGAGCACACGGCTCATGCCGTCCAGGACGACGGGGTGGTCATCGGCGATGATTATTTTGATCATTCTTACCCCCTGATTTTTCGGTTCCGTGGGCCACGCACTGGTGCGCCGCGGAACTGAGCCGGTATTCAATACCGGTCATCTTCGCTGACTTAATATTAGGAGTCTTCCGAAAAACCCGAATTAAGGTATTCCTTAAATAGTACTCCGCCAATCGCCAGGATGGCCATTCCGGCTGCCGCTGTTGCTGCCGCTTTTGCTGTCGTTCTGGCTGCCGTTCTGTTCGCCTGCGGGATCGCCGGACGCGTCAAAGTACGCTGCAAGATACAAGGCCAGGTTGTCGACATGGGCCTGCACGGCCTCCTGCGCCTGCGCCACATCCAGTTCCAGTTCCCGGCACAATGCGACGATTTCCTCGCCGTCTTCGGCCAATGCCATGGCGCCGCGCATGCGATGGGCGTGGTGGCGTATAGCCTTCCATTCCCCGCTGCGCGCGGCGGCGGACAGCGCCGCGAAGTCCTCGCGCATGGTATGCGCCAGCAGCGCCAGGCTGGCGGCGCTGTCGGGGATCCGCGGCAACCCGGCTTCGACGTCGGCCGGCCGCTTCGGCCCGGCCGCATGCTCCGGCAGCACTGCCCGCAGGCACTCGGCCAGGGGACCGAGCAAGACGGGCTTGGACAAGTAACGGTCCATGCCGGCTTCCAGGCAGCGCTCCGCCTCGCCCTGCGCGATGCTGGCGGTCAGCCCGACGATCGGCACGGCCACGCCTTGCGCGCGCAGCCTGCGGCAGAGTTCGTTGCCGTCCATGCCGGGCATGTGGACGTCGGTGAGCACCAGGTCGAACTTGCGCTGCCGCCACAGCGCCAGCGCTTCCTCGCCACCGCTCGCCAGCGTGGCGCGGCAGCCAAGGCGGTCGAGCTGCTGCTGCATCAGCAGCCGGTTGTAGGGGTGGTCGTCGACCACCAGGATCTCCAGGCCCAGCTGCGGCACGGGATCGGCGGCCGTCGCCGCTGGCGGCGCGCTCATCGGCGTCATGCCGGCGGCCAGGCACAGTGCGCGCAGGATGCCAGCCTGGTGATAAGCGCTGACCAGCCAGCTGCCCCCGACGAGCTGCGGTTCGGCCGGGCCATCGGCACGTCCGAACACCACGCCGGCATAGCCCTGCGGAATCGCCGCGATACGGCGGGTGGCGACGAACAGCACCATGCCGGGTTCCGGCGCCGGCCCGTCGCAGGCGATCGCCTTGCACCCGACCGCACGCAGCGTGTCGATGGCATGGTTGCGGATCTCGTCGTCCTCGGTCAGCACGGCCACCGGCGGCAGCAACGGTTCCAGCGCCGTGCGCGGCCCCGCCTGCGGCATGCGCAGCAAGACCCGGAACACGCTGCCCTTGCCGGGTTCGCTGTGCACGGAAACGCTGCCGTCCATCAGCGCCGCCAGCCGCCGGCAGATCGACAAGCCCAGGCCCGTGCCGCCATACCGCCTGGCGGTGGACGGGTCGGCCTGCACGAATGGCTCGAACAGTTTTTCCTGGACCTCGGGCGCGATGCCGGGCCCGGTATCCGCCACCTCGAGCTGGATCGTGATCCTGCCAGCCGCATCGGCGGTCTCCGGTACAGCGGCCACCTCACCCTGCGGCGCTCGGCCCAGGCGCACGATGACATGGCCTGTGGCGGTGAACTTCAGCGCATTGCCGACCAGGTTGCCGATGATCTGGCGCACGCGCACGGGGTCGCCGCAAAGGCACGGCAGGCCCGGCTCCGGATAGCACGACAGCGCAATCCCCTTCTGCAGGGCGATCGGCGCGTGCGCCCGCACCGTCGACTCGAGCAGGTCGACCGGGTCGAACGGCACGCTGTCCAATTGCATCTGGCCCGCTTCCGCGCGCGAGTAGTCAAGCAGGTCGTCCAGGATCTGCAGCAGCACCTGCGACGAAGACTGGATGGTCGACAGCATCTCGCGCTGGCTGTGCGCAAGGCTGGTCAGCGACAGCAATTCCAGCGTGCCCAGCATGCCGTACAACGGCGTGCGGATCTCATGGCTCATGGTGGCCAGGAAGCGCAGCTTGGCGGCGCTGGCTTCGTCCGCAAGCTGGCGCGCGCGGGCCAGCTTGCGGTGCGCCTCGCGTTCTTCCGTCACGTCATGGATCGCGCACAGCAACACGTCCTCGCCCTCGAAGCGGGTACGGCGGCCGACCACCAGCACGTCGCGCGCGCCGCCGGCGCCCGCCGGTACCCGCACCTCGAGCCGCACGGGGGTTTCGCCGCGCCGCGCCAGGATGGCATCCAGCCATGGCCGGCCTTGCGTGCGCGCATCGAGCGGCAGCCATTGCGCGGCCAGCGCGTTCTCGACTCGCACATGCGCATCGGCGATGCGCACCACCCGCAGGCCCACCGGCGCGGCCTGCATCACGGTGCGGTTGAAGCGCTCGCTGTCCTCGATGCGTTCTGCATTGCGCTGCATCGGCACCACGACCCGGCGCCGGACCATGCGCGCGCCTTGCAGCACCGCGGCGATGCCAAGCCCGTAGAGCAGCAGCGCCACCCCCAGCGCCAGCCCGTGGTCGGCCAGGCCTTGCGACAGCGGGTAGGCATAGGCCGCACGCCAGCCCTGGTCGCGCGCCATGCTGCCTATCATCAGGCTGCCTTGCTCGAACCAGTAGGCCACGCCCTGCTCGCCGGGGACCAGCTCGCGCGCAACCCGCTCGCCCAGGGCCTGCGTGCGCAGCCAGCCGGCGCCGCGGCCCTGGAACAGCAGCTTGCCGCGCTCATCGAAAAACACGGCGCGCTTGCCCGATACCCGCTGCGCCGCTTGCGTGGCGCCCGGCAGGCTGACATCGCCCATCAGGGCATGGATCGGAATGGCGGTCGCGGCATAGCCGAGCAGCGTTCCCGTGGCGTTGCGCACGGGCAGGTAGCAGCTCAGCATCGGTTCCTGCCCGATGAGGCCCGGATAGGGCCCGGCCCACAACGGCGTGCCTGCCGGCGTCGAGGCGCGCGCCTCGCCGGACCGGCGCGCCAGCGCCTTGGCCCAGTTGCTGACGGCATCGGCAACCCGCGGCCCGCTCAGCGGCAGCGCCGCCGGCAGCGCGGGGGTCACCAGCGCCTCGCTGCCGTCGGCCATCAGAAACACCGAGCGCACGCCCTGCGGCGCCGTGCCCCAGTACGCGCGCTCGAAGATGGCAAAGCGGATGATGTGCGACACCGCCGCGGACCGGTCCGCGCCAGGCACCGGTGCGCCGCGCATCAGGGTCGCGGGATTGATCAGTCCGGGCAAGTCGACGGCGCGCGCACTGCCCGCGGGCACGTCCATGAGCGTGGCTTCCAGCTGGGTAGCGGGCCGGTCGTTGCGCACCAGCCGGTACTCGGGCCCGGTGATCTCGGCCATGCGCCGGATAAAGTACTCATGGGTGGCCTTGGCCGCCATCACGGCGACAAAGTGCTGGCGCGCGGCCCACGCCTGCTCCCATACGACGCGCTGGAACCGGTTATGCAGAAACAAGGCGAGGCATCCGCTGATGACCACGATCAGCAGGGCGGCAACGACGGCGAGAAGGCGACCGGGAAACTGCTTGTTTGCGCGAGACAGCCAATTGGGCATTGGCGAAGCTCCTTCTCAGCGACCTGCCTGACGCTGCTCGGGAACCGGGCGTCGTCCGGCGCCCGATGGCTGGGGAATTGCCTATGGATTATGCATCAACATCCCGGCTCTTCCCGGCACGCAGCCGTGTCGCGACGGCTGGCGTGCCATGGACGATGTCATGGTCCCGGGTCAGCGCGCCGCCGATGCCACGCACGCCGCGTCAAGCACCGCGAACGGGTTGGCCGGGCGCGCCGTTTCCGGGGGGAGCGCATAGCGCAGCGCGCACGAGGATTTCGCATCGCTGCCCCATTTGACAAGCAGCTCGCCGCTGTCCTGCTTCAGCCCGCGCACGATGATGCGCCCGCCCTGTCCCACGGTGCCGGCCGCCTGGCCCTGCGCGTCGGTGACCTCGGCGCCGAATGGCAGCGGCGCCCCATCGGGGCCCATGACCCGCAGGATCGCGGCGCGCCCGGGGTTGTCGGTCTCGAACTTCATCTTCACGATGGCGCCGGCGGTGGGTGCCGTGTTCTGCTGCGTGGTCTTCAGCGCCACGCTGATCGGCAGCCCCTTGGGATCGATCTCGATCTGGTTGGTCGAGAACGGCGTCAGGCTCGACACGATGGCGTGGCCCCACGGATCCACGCGCAGGCCGCTGCCATTGGTCACGCGCGCGCCGGCGGCGTCCGCGGCCTCGACGATGGCCATGGTGTCCCCCGGCATCGGCGTGAACGCCACGCCGCCGGCATAGGCGACGATGCCGCCGCTGATGCCAAACCCGGCCTGCGAGTAATTGCGGCCCTTGCTGGCGCTGGCGGTGACGGTGGCAAAGGGCGACACATAGCCGACGTTGGCGCCGACGGTGGCGGTGTCGGTGTTGTTGCCGCCGCCGGTGTAGCCGGCGTTGATGCCGTAGGTGAAGGCGTTGTCGTCGCCGAGCGTGCCGGTCACCGATTCCTGCAGCGAGGTGCCGCCGCTGGAGTCGTGCGACAGGCTGGTCATCGAGTGCGGTGCATGCTGGCCGGTGCCGAGCGGGATGCCCACCGTCAGCATCACCCGGTTATCCCATTTGCCGGCGTTGACGTTGAACTGGCGCGATGCCGAAATCCCATAGCTGATGCGCTTGTAGCTGTTGTTGTAGCCGGCCTGGAACTGGGTGTCGCTGCCGCTGCGGTTCCAGTAGTTCTGCGTGGACCCGGTCAGGTAGAACGAGCCGTAGCCCTGCGGCAGCATCTGGTTGATGGTCACCTGCAGCCGGCCGCGCTGGATTCCGCCCATGAACATGCCAGCGGCCATGCCGCGCTGTTCCAGGTCGCGCAGCGCCATGGCATCGGCCATGCTGAGGTAGCCGCTGCTGGAGTAGCGGTAGGCGGCGAGGGTCAGGTTGGTGTTGGTCGGCGCCACCAGCTTGCTGTACGACAGCCGCACGCTCTGGCCGTCGCGCCCGCCGGCATTCTGCAGGTCGGTCCAGGCTTGCGTGATGTCGGCGCCGAAGGCGCCCAGGTCCGTGTTCAGCGCCCCGCCGCCCATCACCGCGGTGTAGTCCTGCGCCACGATAAAGCCGCCGTAGCCGGTCACCATATTGCTGATGCCGTGCTGGACCGTGCCCTGCATCATCATCGGCCGGCTCTGGAGCGCGACATTGCGGTACTGCCCCACGGTCATGCTGTAGCGCGTGATGCCGGGGCGCAGCGCATTGACGGCCGCGGCAAAGGGCAGGCGCGAGGTGCGCACGCTGCCGTCGGCTTCGGTGATCACCAGTTCGAGGTCGCCCCCGTACCCGGTCGGATACAGGTCGGTGATCTCGAACGCGCCGGGCGCGACCGTGGTTTCGTAGATGATGTTGCCGCTCTGGCGCACCTGCACCCGGGCATTGCTGTTGGCAATGCCGCGCACGACGGGTGCATAGCCGCGTTGCGATTCGGGGTACATGCGGTCGTCGCTGGCGACCTGTACGCCGCGAAACCCAAAGCTGTCGAACAGCGCCCCATCCGTATAGGCCTCGCCGATGACCAGCTGGCTGCGGATCGGCGCCAGCGAGCGCTGCAGGCTGGTCTGCACGCTCTGGTAGCGACTTCCCTCGAAATCGCCATGGGTCAGGTTGCCCACATGACGGAAGCGCCAGCCGCCGAAATTGAAGCCGGCGTTCAGGCCGACGTAGCTCTGCGTGGTCGACAGCCCGCCAGCGTCCGAGTGGTAGACGTTGGCGTTGTACTGCAGCCGCGCCGCGGTGACGCCCTCGTCCCAGTACTTGGGATCGACATAACCGCGTGCCGTGCGCGACAGGGCCATCTGCGGCACCGACACGTCCAGCCGCTGCTCGCCGTTGTCGAAGCTGGCGGTGGCATCTGGCACCAGCTCGGGCAACGTCACGCAGCCCGCCACCAGTCTGGCCGAGGCCTCGGGGGAGAGTTTCGACAGATCGATCCCGATGCGCTCGACCCCGGCGCGGTCGAAGCAGGGCTGAACGTTGCGCGTATCGTCGCCGACCTGGCGCAGCGTCACCTCGGTCCGGCCCAGCCAGACGTCGTTCACGTAGAGCTCGGCGCGATAGTTGCCCGGCAGGGCCACGTTGCCCTTGTTGAAGCGGCTCACGTCGATGCGGACCCCGCCTGGCTGTTGCAGGAAGGTATCGTTGAATTCGACTTCGGCGAGCAACGTTGAACCACGGGAACTGCCGGGCGCTCCCCACGCACTCATGCTGGCAAACAAGGACAACACCACCGCACTGGCCGGGCGCAGCCGCGACGGGAACGACGAGGTCTTCTGGGTTTTCATGGTTTATGCCGGATGTCTGGCACTGCGCGGGCAAGACTTGCCCCTGCCGCCTGCGCGGCATCGTCAATCGGAGGATTCAGCCTGGAGGTTCGCCGGGCGGCGCCCGGCGCAAGATCAGCGCGAAACGGCCTGGGTGCTGGCGCCGTCGAGCGCGGCTTCACCGCGCGCGGCGCCGCCGTAATCATTGATGGTGTTGAAGCGAACTCTGGCGTCGGGGCCCTGCGCAACCTCGCCGGTCAGCGGGAAGCTTCGGCTTTCGCCCGGCGCGATCATGCCGCCCTCTTCAAAGCGGGCGGTCTTGCCGCCGCCGACCAGTTCAATCTTGGCGAAGGAAACGTGATACGCACTCGGGTTGCTGCCTTCCAGCGCAGGCTTGCCGCCCGCCTGGACGACGCGCCAGTGGATCATGCCCGGTGCCTCCTCCGCCGTGCCCTTCAGCCCCGCGGGACGAAAGAACAGCTTGATGCGCGAGCGAAACGCCAGTTGCAGCTTGTTGGTATCGGCTTCTTCCGCCGATGGCTTGGGCGGGATTTCGAGCACATTGAGCCAGAACACCGATTCGCGGTCCTGCGCCAGCGGCTCGCCGGTGTATAGGATGCGCAGCGTCTGGCCCTTGCCTGGATCGACACGCGACACCGGCGGGGTTACGGTGAACGGGACTTCGATGGCCGCCGGCGCTGCCTTGGGATCGCCCTTGTCGATCCACACCTGCGTCAGGGCCGGCGCCTTGCCTTCGTTGGTCAGCTTGATGGTGGCCTCGGTCTCCTGGGCGCGATAGATGACCCGCGTACCGGCGATGACCACGGAGGCCTGCGCGTGCACAGCACTAAAGAGTCCCAGCGCAACAACGCCGGCGGAAATCAGGGACTTGATTGTCATGTTCATGATGGCAGCGGGACCCATGGTTCGGATGAACCGGCAACCGGATGGACCGCCAAATGGGTTTACCGGCGCACATCGGGTAGTGCAAGGCGCGGAGCGCACCGGTAACACGCTCCGCACCCTCGGGCACAAGGCTTACTCGTAGGCGATGGAGTACATCACGCTGGAGTTGGCGGCACCGGCAGTTGCCGCGCCGGTGGCGTAGTACTGCGCGTAGTACGACAGCGTGGCCGCGCCGTTGGTGAGCGGCACCGAATTCGAGTTCTGCGCCGCATTGGTGGCGCCGGCCTTGATCGGCGTGTTGGCGGTGCCGCCGTTCAGCAGGCGGATCTGCACGTTCTGGGCGCCGCCCGCGTTCAGGATCAGGTTGCCGGTGGTGAGGTCGGTGGTCGGGCCAGCCTCGAAGAACGTATGCACGTTGCCGGTGTCTGGCGTGCACTCGGTCAGCGCGATGTTGAAGGGCGTCTGTCCAGCGACCTTGCCGATCCCGTTCAGGGTCGAGGCCGAAACCGTCGGCAGCTGCACGGTAAAGTCGTGCGAGCCGGTGCCGTTGCCGTTGATGGTGCAGGTCTGGGCGGTGATGTTGCCATTGAAAGTGATGGTGCCATCGGCGGCATGGGCAAACTGCGCGCCCATGGCGGTACCGGCGACGATCAGAGCGGCGAGAAGCTTGTTATTGGTCATGATGGGTGATTCAGAGGTTGGTAGGTCAATGGCATGCGGATCCGGCGGATCCCGCCTTGCCCCGTGCCGCGTGCAACTGCCGATCAGGTTGTGCAGTTGCCGGCCGCCCCGGGGACAAGTGGAATATAGGGATGGTGCTTAATGCCACCAATCAGGCAAGCCTTAGATCTTGTTCGGAATTTTCCCCTTTGACATACCAGGGTCACGCCATGATGCGTTGACACCACCGGGGGGCCGGCGTGGGTCTGCACCCCTCGGGCCGCCCTGTTGCTGGGCCGCCGCTGCGCGCCTCAGGCCAGGCGCGGCAGTGACACCGACACCGCAAGCCCACGCGGCTGGGCATTGCGGGCCGACACCGTACCGCCATGCGCGGCGATGCCCGCATGCGCGATGCTGAGCCCGAGCCCTGCGCCGGCCGGATGGCCCGGACCGCTGCGCACGCGATAGAACGGTTCGAACAGGCTTGCCAGCGCTTCAGCCGGCACGCCGGGGCCACCGTCGACGATATCGAGGCGGATCTCGTGCGCGTCGGCCTGCAGCGTCACGCTCACCGGCGCGGCCGGGTCGGTGTACCGCATGGCATTGCGCAGGATGTTCTCGATGGCGCTGCCCAGCGCCGCGGCATCGGCGTCGAAGATCAGCTCGTCCGGCGCGCTCCAGTGGATCGCCACGCCGCGGGCCGCGGCCTCGAAGCGGGCATCGGCGACGATCACGTCGACCAGTCCGGCGAGGTCGATGGGGCTGCGCACCGGCGCCATCGCATGCAGCCGCGCCAGCTGCAGCGTGCGCTCGACCAGGGCATCGAGCCGCTCGGTCTCGCGCTCGATGCGATCGAACTGCAGCGCGAGCGTGGCATCGCGGCGGCGCGCCAGCTCCAGCGACAGGCGCAGCCGCCCCAGCGGCGAGCGCAGCTCATGCGCAATATTGCGCAGCAATTGCTCGCGCCAGTCCACCAGGCGCTGCAGTTGGCCGGCCATGGCATCGAAATCGCGCGCCAGCTGGCCAAGCTCGTCGGCGCGGCGGGCCAGCACCGGCGGCGTGCGCGTGGCCAGCTCGCCGTGGGCGAGGGCCTGCGTGGCTTCGCGCAGGCGCCGCACCGGGCCGGTCACGTGTCGCGTCAGGGCCCAGCACAGCGGCGCCGACACCGCCAGGGCGAACAGGCCGAGCGCCAGCGCCACCGGCGACAGGTGCAGGACCTCCCAGCGCGACGAATCGAACGGCAGGAACAGCAGCAGCACCTCGCCGCCGTCCGGCAGCGCGATCGGTTGCGGGTCCCACCATGACACGCGCGCGCCGGGCCGCGGCACGTGGGCGACCGCATGGCCGATCATGCCCGCGCGCCACATCGGCACGATGCGGTCGGCCAGATGGTTGCGCAGCCGCGCCGGCAGCTGCCGGCCCAGCATGTCCTGCAGCGCGTGGTCGACGATATAGACGTCCAGCGCCGACGCATGCGAATCCATCGCCCGCAGCCAGCGCCGCAGTCCGGGACGCCCCTGTGTCCGCGCCACCTCGACCGCGTCCTGGGTGAGCGCGGCGGGGCTCAGGCCGTCGAGCGCCTCGAAGCGGTACCAGGCCACCGCTGCCGTCAGCGCCATGCCGATGCCGACGATCGCGGCCATGCCCAGCCAGAACGCCAGGAAGTTGCGCCAGAACAGCGGCAGCGGAAACAGCGCGCGCACGCGGCGCCAGCCGGTCACGGCGCCTGCACCAGCAGGTAGCCCTGACCGCGCAGGTTGCGGATGCGCAGCGGCGACGAGGTGCCGTCGAGCGCCAGCTTGCGGCGCAGCGCGCTGACGTGGGTGTCGAGGCTGCGGTCATAGCGCTCGGGAGCGCGTCCCAGTGCGAAGCGCCCGATTTCCTCGCGCGCGACCACCCGGCCCGCCGAGCGCATCAGGATTTCCAGCACGCGCTGTTCGGCGCCGGTCAGCGTGGCCAGCGCCGGTCCGTGCATGGCTTCGCCGGATGCCAGGTTCAGGCGCAGCGCGCCGGCCTCCAGCCATGGGTTGGCGCCGGTGGCCGGCGTGGCGCACTGGAACCGGCGCAGCACCGCGTGCATGCGCGCGCGCAGTTCGCGCGGGCTGAAGGGCTTGCTCAGGTAGTCGTCGGCACCGAGCTCCAGCCCGAGCACGCGGTCGGTCTCGTCGCCATGCGCGGTAAACATGATCACCGGGCGCTGCGAGCGCGCGCGGTGCAGCCGCAGCAGCTCCAGGCCGTTGCCGTCGGGCAGCATCAGGTCCAGCAGCGCGACATCGTAGTCATTGCGGGCCAGCAGGATCTCACCCTGCTCGCGGGTGTGCGCCAGCGTGACGGTGCAGTGGTCGGGCTCCAGGTATTCGCGCAGCATCTGCGCCAGTTCCAGGTCGTCGTCGATCAGCAGCACGCGCGCGGGCGGCGTGTGAGAGCACATCAGCATGCAGCTTGCCGGGGCCCTGGCGGGCGAGGAGCGGGCCGCCGGCCTCCGGTTCCGTCAAGAAACGTCAAGAAAACAAAAGCTTTCCAAAGTGACTGGTTAGCAATTTGCCCTCCGATTCTAATATGAGAATGATTGTTATTTGCATACAGCGGGGAAAATAATGAAGGACAGGCAGGCCGCCGGAAGCGGGTTGGCATTGAAGGCGGCAGCACGGGCAGTCGTTGGGACGGCATCACCGGGCGGCATGTCGCGGGCCCAATGGACGAAGGGGCTGGCGGCGGTCTGCGCGGCCTCGGGCATGACGGGGGCCTGGGCCCAGGCGCAGGAACCCAAGGCGGACGCCACCCTCGCCACCGTGGTGGTGACGGCGGCGGGCAGCGCGCAGGATATCCGCGATGCGCCCGCGTCGATCAGCGTGGTCACCCGTTCGGAACTGGAAAACAAGGCTTACCGCGACATCAACGACGCGCTGGTCGAAGTGCCGGGCGTGATCGTCAGCGGCGGCGGCGACCGCACCGATATCAGCCTGCGCGGCATGGGCGCCAAGTACACCCAGGTGCTGATCGACGGCAAGCGCCAGAGTTCGCGCGAGACCCGCACCAACTCCGACTCGTCCGGCGTCGAGAGCAGCTGGACCCCGCCGCTGGCCGCGATCGAGAGGATCGAGGTGGTGCGCGGCCCGATGTCGTCGCTGTATGGGTCCGATGCCATGGGCGGCGTGGTCAACATCATCACGCGCAAGGTGCCGAAGCAATGGACCGGCGAGCTGCGCGGCGACGCCACGCTGCAGCAGCACAGCGACTCGGGCAACCAGTACCAGGGCAACTTCTACCTGGCCGGGCCGCTCAAGAGCGACCTGCTGGGGCTGCAGCTGTACGGCCAGAGCACGCACCGCGTCGAGGACGAGATCGACTACGGCTTGCGCGGCCGCCGTGCCGAGAGCCTGACCGCCAAGCTGGCGCTGACGCCCACGCGCCAGCACGACATCGTGTTCGAGGCCACCGGCATGCGCCAGCAACGCAGCGAGACCGTGGGCAAGACCGTGCCGCCGCTGCCGCCAGGCACGCCGTGCCCGCGCACCGGCTGCCCCACCTCGTCCGAGACCGACTACCGCAGCGAGAAGTACGCGTTGTCGCACACCGGCCGCTGGGGCTTCGGCGTCTCCGACAGCTATATCCAGCAGGAGGAGTTCGACAATCGCAGCCGCCGGATGAAGATCAAGAACCTGGATGCGCGCACCAGCTGGGCCATGCCGCTGGGCAACCACATGCTGTCGGTCGGCGCCGAATACCTGAACCAGCGCCTGAACGACCAGACCGGCAACCAGATCGCGGGCGGCCCGAACCGGGTCGAGCGCTACCAGTGGGCGCTGTTTGCCGAGGACGAATGGCGCCTGGCGCAGAGCTTTGCACTGACCGGCGGCGTGCGCATGGACCATGACCAGAACTTCGGCCAGCACTACAGCCCGCGCCTGTACGGCGTCTGGCACGCGGCGCAGCGGTGGACCGTCAAGGGCGGGGTGTCGACCGGCTTCCGCGCGCCGGACCTGCGCCAGACCGTGGCCGGCTGGGGCCAGACCAGCCGCGGCGGCAACATGTACGGCAACCCGGATCTGAAGCCCGAGACCATGGTGTCGCAGGAACTGGGCCTGCTCTACGACAAGGGCAACGGCCTGCAGGCCGGCGTGACGTTGTTCAACAATGACTTCAAGGACAAGATCACGCGCGTGGCCTGCCCACTCACGCAATGCACCGACGGTCCCAACCAGTTCGGCGCCGCACCGACCACGTACATGAACGTGGACCGCGCCTACTCGCGCGGCGTGGAAGCCAGCCTGCGCTGGCCCATCGCGCAGGCGTGGTCGCTGACCGGCAGCTATACCTACACCCGCTCGGAACAGAAGACCGGCCAGTACCAGGGCCAGCCGCTGAACCAGCTGCCGATGCATCTGCTGGTGGCCACGCTGAACTGGCGCCCGTCGGAAAAGCTCAACGCCTGGGCCCGCGTCAACTACCGCGGCAAGGAAAGCCAGCCGATCACCGGGCCGTCTTCCAGCACCGTGGTGGCGCCGTCATACACCTTCGTCGACCTGGGCGCGACTTACGCCGTGACCAAGAACGTGTCGCTGTTCGCCGGCATCTACAACCTGTTCGACAAGCAGGTGAACTACACCGACTACGGCTATGTCGAGGACGGCCGGCGCTACTGGATGAGCGTGGCGGTCAAGTTCTGAGCCCCGCTGTTGTCGTGCGTCCCGGCGCCCGTGCGGTCCGGCCGGGCGCATTCATCTCCCAGAGGAATCCCGATGATGAAGTACCAACCCACCCGGCGGCGCCTGCTGGCGGCCTGCGCGGCGGCAATGCTTGCACCCGTCCTTCCCGCGCTGGCGCTGCCGGTCAGGCATGCGCAGGGCATCACCGAAGTGCCCCGGCATCCCGCCCGGATCGCGGTGTTCGACCTGGCCACGCTCGACACCCTGCGCGTGCTGGACGCCCCGGTGGCCGGCGTGCCCGACGGCAAGCTGCCCGGCAAGCTCGGCATCTACCAGGACGCGCGCTACACCCGGCTCGGGTCGGCCAGCGCGCCCAACGTCGACGCCCTGCGCGCGCTGGCGCCGCAGCTGATCGTGGTCGGCGGGCGTTCGGCATCGAAGTATGAAGCGATGGCCAAGCTGGCCCCCACGCTGGACCTGAGCCCGTCTCGCGATGACCTGGTCGGCAGCGTCGCCGCGCAGGCGGAACTGCTGGGCCAGCTGACCGGCCGCCAGGCCCGGGCCGCGCAGCAGGTTGCGGCGCTGCGCGCCGCGGTGGCGCGCCTGCAGGCGCAGGCGGCGGGCGCCGGTACCGCGCTAGTGGTGCTGACCACCGGCGGCAAGATCAGCGCACAGCCACCGGGCACGCGCTTTGGCGTGATCCATGCGGCGTTCGGCCTGCGCCCGGCGCTTGCCACCGCGCCGGAAGCCGACGCGCGCGGCATGCCGATGACGCCGGCGGAGATCCGCCAGGCCGATCCGGACTGGCTGCTGGTGATCGACCGGGATGCCGCCATCGGCCGCGCCGGCCCCTCGGCCAAGGAACTGCTCGACGTGGCGCCGCTGCAGGGCGGGCGCGCCTGGCAGCGCGGCCAGGTGCTGTACCTCGATCCCGCCAACTGGTACCTGCTCGGCGGCGCCGGGCTGGGCGCCATGCAGGACAACGTGAAGCAGATCGCCGACGCGCTCGCGCGGCAACACTGACCGCAAGGCACGCGCGGCTCAGCTCGCCGCGCCATCCGCGCGGCACGTAGCCGGCACCTCGCCGTAGCGCGCCATCAGCGCACCGGCGATCGCATTGGTCCAGCCAAAGCCGTCCTGCAGCGGATACTCGCCGCCGCCCCCGCCCTGGGCGGCCCCTTCGATATGCCGGATGCGGTATTTCTCGACCAGCTTGCATTCGTGGGTGTACAGGCTGGCCACGGTGGCCAGCCAGCGCCGCGCAATCTCGCGCGCGAGGGCCGCGTGGCCATAGCGCTCCAGGCCGCATACCGCCAGCCACTGCAGCGGCGCCCAGCCATTGGGATGGTCCCATTGCTGTCCCGAGGTGCACTCCGTGGTGGCCAGGCCGCCGTCGACCAGCAGCCGCTCCTGCACCGCCTGCGCCACCGCTTGCGCCTGCGCCGGACTGGCCAGGCCGAGATAGAGCGGCATCACGGTGGCGGCGGTGAGAAACCGGCGCGGTGCGCCGCGGCACCAGTCGTAGTCGATGAAGACGCCCGCGGCCTCGTCCCACAGGTACTGCAGGATGGCGGCCTCGCGCCGCTGCGCCGCAGCGCGGTAAGCCTCTGCCGCGGCATCGCCGGCGCGCTCGCACAGCGCGGCAAGCCGTGTTTCCAGGTGCCACAGCAGCGCATTGAGATCGACCGGCAGCATCGCCGTGGTGCGGATGGTGGCCAGGTCAGCGGGCTGGCCGGCGGCCGGGTCGGGCGCATCGAGCCAGCGCGAGCTGAAGTCCCAGCCCGACTCCGCCGCGGCGCGCAGGTCGCGGAACACCATATGGTGCGGGCGGCCGCTGCGCAGCGCGGTCTCCATGTCTTCCAGGAAAGCCTCTTCGCGCGGCCATGGGCGGTCGTCCCAATAACGGTTGAGCAGCGCGCCGCCGGGCAGGCAGACTACGCGGCGGTGCGCATGGCCGGGACACAGGCCGTCGGCGCCGTCCATCCAGAAGGCATATTCGCGGCGCAGCTGCGGCAGGAAGTCCTGCGCGCTGGCCAGTTGCTCGCGTTCGAGCAAGTCCACCATCAACGCAAACACCGGCGGCTGCGAGCGGCTCAGGTAGTAGTTGCGGGTGCCATTGGGCACCAGGCCGTAGTGATCGATCAGGTAGGCGAAATTCCGCGTCATCTCCACCATCAGGTCGCCGTGCCCGCTGCGGGCCAGCCCTTCCATGGTGAAGTAGGAATCCCAGTAATAGAGTTCACCGAAGCGCCCGCCCGGCACCACGTAGCGGTGCGGCAGCGGCAACAGCGACGACAGCGGCGGATGGGCCATGGGCTCGCGCGTCAGCACCGGCCACAGGCCGTCGATGTGCTCGCGCAAGGTGCTGGCCGGGTCAGACACGTAGTGGCTTTCCGGCACCGTGGCGCGGGTGAAATACGCCTGCACGAAATCCGCCAGCGAAAAGCCGGGCGTGTCGCGGGTCTCGCGATAGCGCGCCACGATCAGGTCGGGGTCGCAGTTGGGAATGCAGTCCGGGAAAGTCTTGCTGTCGGCGAACAGGCCGCTGTGCTGGACGTCGACGAACAGTTCGCAATAGCGTGCCGCGGGCGACAGCATGTCGGCGCACGCGCAGCCTGGCAGCGCATGCGGCGGCGGGCAGTCGCGGTGTGTGATCAATCCCGGGCGCGCCGCCACATGGATCTGGCCGGGCGCCGCGGCGGGCCCGGCCACGGCGCCGGCCCCGTCGGGCGTGGCCGGGGCGCTGCTCGGCACCGTGCTGCCGCTGGTGGCGGTGCCGGGCGGCGGTGGCACCACGGTTTCGGAATCGGGCTTGCCGGTCGGCCGCATGGACGCCTCCTTGTACCGGCAACGGCCGGCTCCAATGGGATAGAAATAGGAGCCGCAAAGCGCACGGTAAGTTCGCCGCCGCGGCGCAAAGCGCCGCATGTGCCACGCCCAGGCCGAAACGCTGCGCGCGCTACACCTCCTTTTCGCCGTGCTGCACCGGGATCGCCGGCGCGGCCTCGCGCACGCCCAGTTGCATGAAGATCCAGGCCGACGCGCAGGTGATCAGCCCCATGCAGATAAAGGTGGCATGGAAGGCCGGCAGCACCGCGGCGGGATCCCCGCCAAAGCGGTGCTGGAAAGTCGCCAGCAACGCCCCTGCCGCCGTCACGGCCAGGCTCATCGACAGCATCTGCACCATCGACAGCATGCTGTTGCCGCTGCTGGCACCGGCGCCGCTGAGGTCCTTCAGCGTGACCGTGTTCATCGCCGTGAACTGGATCGAATTGACCATGCCGAACACGGCCAGCAGCGGCACCAGCAGCCACAGCGGCAGCTGCGGCGTGATCAGCGCGAAGGCCGCCATCACCAACCCCACCACGAAGGTGTTCGACACCAGCACGCGGCGGTAGCCATGGCGCTGGATCAGCCGCGTGGCGAGCCGCTTGGACGCCATGCCGGCCGCTGTGACCGGCAGCATCATCAGGCCGGCGTCCAGCGGCGCATAGCCCAGGCTGACCTGCAGCGTCAGCGGGATCAGGAACGGCATCGAGCCATTGCCGATACGCGCGAACAGGTTGCCCAGCAGCCCGACACTGAAGCTGTGGATGCGGAACAGCCGCAACGGGAACAGCGGTTGCTTGCGACGGTTGGCGTGCAAACCGTAGGCCGTCAGCGCGGCCATGCTGCCGATCAGCAGCATCAGCACGGTGGCGTGCTGGAAGCCCAGCCCGGCCAGGCCATCGAGCGAGAACGACAGCGCCAGCATGGCGGTCGCCAGCAGCAGGTAGCCCGCGAGATCGAAGCGGCCGACGCCAGCGAGCCGCGCATTGGGCATGTAGCGCACGGTGGCCAGCGCGCCCAGCACGCCGACCGGCACGTTGATCAGGAAGATCCAGTGCCAGGACAGCGCCTGGGTCAGCCAGCCCCCCAGCGTGGGCCCGATCAGCGGGCCGATCATGCCGGGGATGGCGACAAAGCTCAGCGCCTGCAGATACTGCTCGCGCGGGAAGGTGCGCAGCACCGAGAGCCGCCCCACCGGCAGCAGCATCGCGCCGCCCACGCCCTGCACCACGCGCGCGCCGATCAGGAAGTTCAGCGTCGGCGCGTAGGCGCACAGCAGCGAGCCGGCCACGAACAGCGCGATCGCGGTCTGGAAGATGGTGCGGGTGCCGAAGCGGTCGGCCAGCCAGCCCGAGGCCGGGATGATCACCGCCATGGTCAGCGAGTAGGCGATCACCACCGACTGCATCCGCAGCGGGCTCTCGCCCAGGCTGTGCGCCATCGACGGCAGCGCGGTGTTGACGATGGTCGAGTCCAGCGTCTGCATGAAGAAGCCGACCGCCACCACCCACAGCATGATGCGGCGGGTGCGGTCGTCGGGCGCGGGCGAGGTCATGGTACGGCTCCGGGTCCGGCCGCCGCCGCCGTGACCCGGTGCGCGCCGGCCAAAGCCAACACCTTAAAGGGCAACCACGGCCGAGGCAATCGGCGCGGCGCTTACAGCGCGGCCCGCAGCCCGATGAAGAAGCGCCGGCCCGGTGCCGGCTCGAAGTAGCGTCCGTTGGCCTCGTTGACGATCACCGAGCCGATGTAGCGCCGGTCGGCTAGGTTGTCGATGCGGCCGAACAGGTAGAAACGCGTCGGCCCGATCCGGAAGGCATAGCCCGCGCGCAGGTTTAACACGGCATAGCCCGGCGCCGCCTGGGTGTTGAGGTCGTCGGCATAGACGCGGCTGTCGACGCGCAGCTCGGCGCCCAGTGTCAGCGGGGCGACGGGTCGCCACGACAGGTCGGCGGCCAGGCTGTGGCGCGCGGTGCCGGGCAGGCGGTTGCCGGCCGCCACCGCCTGGCCCTGCGCATTGATAAAGCCATCACCAAAGTACGCATCGAGCCAGGTATAGGCCAGCCCCGCTTCGATCCGGCTGCCGCCGCCCTGGCCCGGGGTGCCGACCTGCCCGAGAAAGCCGCCGCGCCAGCCCAGCTCCAGCCCGCGCCGGCGCACGCCGCTGACATTCTGGAAGACGGTGCGCCCGGCATTGTTCGATTGCGGCACCACCTCGTCATGGCTGTCGGCATCGAACAGCGCAGCTTCCAGGCGCTGCCCCGACCCTTGCCACTTGATGCCGATCTCGCCCTGGCGGCTGGTCGATGCCTGCAAACCGAGGTTGCTGCCGACGCCGCCGGGACCGTAGGCGACCTCGGTCAGCGTCGGGGTTTCGAAGCCGCGGCCGAGGTTGGCGTAGACGTTGAGGGAATCCAGCGCGTGCCAGACCACGCCAAGCACCGGACTGACATTGCTGTAGCTGGCGTGGCCACTGTCGTCGGGGCTGGCCGCGGTGATGAAATGGTCGTCGATGCCCAGCCGCACCCGGCTGGCGCGCGCCCCGCCCACCAGTTGCCAGGCCGGATGGAAGCTCCAGTCGAACTGCGCGAAGGCGCCGAGGTCGGTCGCGGTATTGGTTTCGTCGCGGCGCAGCGCCCCCTGGCTGCCGTTCTGGTTGACGTAGCCGTTGCGGCCGTCGCGCATGCCGTTGGCTTCGAGCCCGGCGCTCCACAGCAAGGGCAGACCCGCGGCAGTGGTGGTGCGCCGGTTCCAGGACAGCGCGGCACCGCCGAACGTGCGGTCGAGGTCGACGATGCCGCCGGACGACGTCGGCGCGGCGCCGCTGAAGCCCAGCCGCTGGTACAGGTTGCGCGTGCCGCCGTACAGCCGTGCCGACAGGCTGTCGGTGCCGCTGACCTGGTGGTCCACCACCACCCCGGCCTGCGCCTGCTCGACGGTCTTGCCGGTATCGAACTGGGTGGCCGCGGCCACCGCCTGGCGCGGGTCGGCATCGGCCTGCGCGCGGGTCAGGCCGAGCGGGTCCTGCGCCAGCGGCTGGTTGAAGTAATTGAACTGCCCGGTCACGCGCGTGCCGCTGGCCGGCTGCGCCACCACTTTGGCATTGAGCTGGTAGCGGCGCGCCGCGCTGTGCTCGCGATAGCCGTCGGTCTGGTAGGTCCACGCATCGAGCGAGCCGCCGAGCCGGTCATTGCCGCCGGCCAGCGCCACCCCGGCCTGCCACTGGCCGTCGGCGCCGAAGCCGGTCGAGACGCGCCCGGTGAACCCATCCGTGGGCGGATCGGGCGTGAACACCTGCACCACTCCGCCCGAGGCATTGCCATACAGCTGCGCGAACGGGCCGCGCAGCACTTCGACCCGGCTGGCATTGGCCAGGTCCGCCGTCGAAGCCTGCCCCTGCCCGTCCGGCATGGTGGCGGGAATGCCGTCGACATACAGCCGCACGCCGCGCACGCCGAAGGTCGAGCGCGTGCCGAAGCCGCGCACCGACAGTTGCAGGTCCTGCGAATAGTTCTGCCGGTCGCGCACCGCCACGCCGGGCACGCCGGCGAGCACCTCCGACAGGTTGACCAGCGGCGTGGCGCTGCGCAGCGGATCGACCGGCACGCTGTCGATCGCGGCGGGCGCGTCGAAGCGGCGCTGCTCGCTGCGGGTGGCGCTGACCACCACGTCGGGCAGGGTCTCGCCGGTGGCCGCGGCAACGGCCGTGCCGGGCGCATCCGCGGCCCGCGCCGCGCCGGCCAGCGCCAGCGCCGCGCACGCCAGCGTGCGCACGGCAAGGAAACGAGAGGGGGGACGGCGCTGTGGCCGCACCGCCGGGATCTGCCTGCCGCCTGGGTTCATGGGAATCGGAAGCGGTTGCGGGTTGGGGCGCGGAGCCGGGCAGCGCCGGGCGTGAGCGGATATAGCGCAACTTTATCCCGGCCGACGCCATGCTGGCTACGCGCGGCGCCGCCGGGAAAACCCGTGGATCGGCTGGCGGAACCGCCCCTCGGACGGATATTCAGAAAATTTCAACAACTGATTGCAGGAGCGCCCCTGCCAGAGGTGTTCCATCCCCCTACACTTCCCTCACCAGCCGCCGCATCGCCCATCAAAACAAGGAATCGATGCAGCACAAGCTTATTCAGATTTTCGGAATTAAAAGGACCCGATATCATGACTACCGCCTCCACCCGCGTTGCCATCGTCTATCACAGCGGCTACGGCCACACCGCCAGGCAGGCCCAGGCCGTCGCGCGCGGCGCAGGCCGTGTGGCGGGCGCCGAAAGCCTGCTGATCCCGGTCGAAGACATCGACCAGCACTGGGATACCCTGGAACAGGTCGATGCCATCATCTTCGGCGCGCCGACCTACATGGGCAGCGCCTCGGCCCAGTTCAAGGGCTTTATGGACGCGACCTCGCGCAACGTGTTCGCCAAGGGTGGCAAGTGGGCCAACAAGGTAGCCGCCGGCTTTACCAACGCAGCCTCGCGCTCCGGCGACAAGCTGGCCACGCTGCAGCAGATCGCCATCTTCGCGGCGCAGCACGGCATGCACTGGGTCAACCTGGGCCTGCCTCCGGGCCACAACAACTCGAAGTCGACCGAGGATTCGCTGAACCGCCACGGGTTCTTCCTGGGCGCGGCCGCGCAGTCGGATGCGGATGTCAGCGCCGAGGTGGCCCCGCCGCCGGCGGACCTGCGTACCGCCGAGCACCTGGGCGCGCGCGTGGCCGAAGTGGCGCAGCAGCTGGTGGCAGGGCGGCAGGCGCTGGCGGCACTGAAGGAAGCTGCCTGAGCCGCACGTCAGGGCCGGGCCAGCCGGGCCCGGCACCGCCACAGCAGGGCCAGCAGCGCAGCGGCCAGTGCCAGTTGCTGCAGGCCGGCACGCCACACCGCATGCCATGGGAAGCGGTCCGCCCAGGCGAAGCGCGGCGCGTTGGCGTAGTCGTGCGGTAGCACGCCGCGATAGCTCATGATGCGCGGGACGAAGAAGGCACGCCACTCGGCTTCAAAGCGGTTCACCTGCGCCATGTAGCGGGCATAGCGCGGGGCGTCGTGCCCCGCCAGCCGGTCCGCCGCCAGCAGCAGTGACAGCGGCGGCGACAGCCATCCCCAAACTTCCGCGTGCTCGAACCGCTGCGCGCGCACGTTCTCGAAAGCAGCCGCGATCGGCTCGATCCGCGCGGCCTGTTCGAGGTAACGCGGCATGAACGACACCGGCCAGGTGTGCTGGCGCTGCACGGCGGGGGTCCATTGCAGGTTGGCGCGATACCATGCCTGCACCAGTTCCGTCGTGGCGGCTTCGGCCGCCTGCTGGGCGGCGCGCATCTGCACGATCGCGGCCAGCCGCGAGGGCATCGGCGCCACGCGATCAGTCGCGGCCGCGATCACGGCGGGCGCGCCGAAGGTGATGACCGCCCACAGGCCCAGGCCAGCCAGCACCGCCGTGGCGGCGGAACCCGCCAGCAAGTTCAGCCATGCGCTGGCCGCACTCCAGAACACGACGAACGCGGTGAGGCAGAACACCCACGCCGCGAAGGCGCGCAGCGTCGCCGCCGGATCCAGCAGGAACGCCAGCAGCGAAGCGAGCACCGCCACCATCCACACCGCGCCCGCCCGCACCGCCATCGCGGCAAGCAGCAGGCGCCAGCCGGCCGCGCCCTGCGCCAGCGACATCCGCCACGTGCCCTGCTCGCGCTCGCCCTGGACAATGCCTGCGCCCAGGCACACCAGCATCAGCGGCACCAGCAACGCAACCGCCGTGGCCAGATCCACCATGCCGTAGCGCTGCAACAGCGGGTTGCCCAGCTTCTCCTCGTTGCGTGCGTCGGTATGGCGGCTTTCCACGGTGACGCGGATGGCTGGCGGCAGCAGCTCGAGCATGCCGCTGGTCAGCGCCCGGCCGCCGGCCGCGGGCAGCAGCGCCGCCGGCGCGTGCGCCCGGGCAAAGCGGAATGCGGCCATGGCGGCCTCGTCCGGCGCAGCGGGCAATGCGTGCGTCCCGGCCTGGCGCAAGGCGGCCTCGGCGCTGGCTTCCAGTTGCTGGAACCGGTCATGCCAGGCGCGCGCGCCGAGCCCCGAGGCAAGCGCGCAGGCGCACAGCGCGATGGCGAACAGCAGCAGCGCCCAGCGGGCGCCCCGCGCGGCGCACAGCGCGCGCCATTGGGCGCGCAGCATGCGCCCGCTCTCGTCGATGACATTCATGGCTGCATCCTCCGCAGGGAACCGTACAGTGCGGCCACGACCAGCACGCACCACCAGAGCAGGCACGCGATCTCGGGCCACGCCGCGCGCAGCGCGAAGCCCGCCGGCGGCATGGTGTAGGCAAAGGGCCGGATCGCCCGCCACAGCGATGCGCCCGCATATTTTTCCTCGAACGACGTCAGCCCGCGGGTGTGGCTGGCATCCCAGGCATCGATGGCGGTATTGACCGTTTGCCGATAGCGTTCCGCGGCGGTCTCGTAGTGGCGCTGGTGCGCGAGATCGGTGCCGGCCATCTTCATGGCGAAATTGCGGATCGCCAGCGTCGGGCTGAGCAGCGCGGCCACGCGCATCACGTTCTCCTGCGCCGCGTAGCGCTGCCACAGCGCATCGAAATGCAAGGCGTGGACCCGGTCGGCGTAGGCATCGCGCTGCAGCCGGCGCAGCGGCGCCGCGCCCACTGGCAGGTCCGCCAGCCGGGACACGCCGTAGCGCGCCAGCAGCGCGGCGTCATGGCGCGCGGTGCGGGCGGCCAGGTTGCCGTCGCCCGGCAGCCCTTCCGTGTAGTCGTGCCCGATCGCGGCCCAGAAGGCTTGCGCCGAAGGCAGCGGCACGGCCTGCCGTGCCAGCGCCGCACCGACGCCGGGGATCACGAAGACAAAGGCCAGCCACAGCCCGGCCAGCGTCAGCAGCGCGCTCCTGCCGTTGGCCATCCATGCCGAAACCGCCAGCCCCAGGCCCGCCAGGATGGCCGTGTACAGCAGATAGCCGGCACCCAGTCCCCCGGCGCGCCACCACATCGCGGCATCGAGCGAGCCGTCGGCATAGCTGGCCACCACCGGCGCCGCCGCCAGCGCAAACGAAAAACCGGCGAAGCCCGCGGCCAGCGCGAGGAACTTGCCGGCCAGCAGGCTGGCAGGGGCCATGCCGGCCCCGTGCAGCATCCGCAGCGTGCCGCGCTGGCGCTCGCCGCTGACGGCATCGAAGCTGACGGCAAGCACCAGCAACGGCAACAGCGCCGCGAATACGAAGCCGGCGCTCAGGTCGCCGAAGCGCGCCGATGGCAGCGCGTCCTGCGCAGGCTCGAAGCGCGCGAGATTGCGCCGGTGCGGCTCCAGCCACAGCGCCTGGCCGAAGTAATCGCCCAGTCCCGGCTCGATCGCGGTGAGCGGCGAAGCTGGCCGGAACGCGTACAGACCGAAGTGCGCACCGCGATGCGGATGCTTGTCGCCCTGGTCGTCCCACTGCTGCCGCGTCGCGGCGGCGGCCTGCGCCAACTCGCTGGCGACGGTGGCATGCCGCTGCAGCGACACCAGCAAGGCGATGGCCAGTACCACCGCACCGAGGGCCAGCAGCGCGGCGATCCGTCCTTCCCGGGCCATCGCCTTCATTTCCTTGCGAAACACCGCGCCGATCATGACGCGCTCCCCGGTGCGCGCGCATGCGCCAGGTAGGCGGCGGTCAGGGTCAGGTGGTCGAGCGTGGCCGCGTCGAACTCGGCCACCAGCACGCCGGCGCGCAGGATGCCGATACGGTCGGCGAGCTGCCTGGCGTGGAACAGGTCGTGCGTGGCCATCAGCACCGCCATGCCCGCGTCGGCGGCCTTGCGCACGCGCTGCGCCATGTCATCGGCGGCCGCCGGGTCCAGCCCCGAGGTGGGCTCGTCGAGCAGCAGCAGCGACGCCGACCTGGCCTCGGCAATGGCCAGCCCGACCTTCTGGCGCATCCCCTTCGAGTAGGCGCCGACCCGCCGGTCCTGCGCCTCGCGCGCCAGCCCCGCGCCGTCCAGCAGCGCGGCGGCCTCGGTGCGCGACAGGGCAATGCCGGCCATCGCGCAAAAGTAGTCCAGGTTCTCAACACCGGACAGGTAGGGATACAGGGCGACATTCTCGGGCAGATAGGCCACGCGCCGCCTGACCGCGATCGGTTCGGCCAGCGGCGACAGCCCGTCCACGCGTACCACGCCGGCGGCCGGCGGCACAAAGCCCAGGATCGCGTCGATGGTGGTGGTCTTGCCCGCGCCGTTGCCGCCCAGCAAGGCATAGACGCAGCCCCTGGGCACGCGGAGACGGAGGCCGTCGACCACCCGACGCCCGTCGCGCAGCACTACCAGGTCACGAATTTCAAGCATGTGTTGTCTCCGTCGGGCAGGTCAGAAGAAGTAGCGCGCCGCCATGCCGAACTGCCATGTCGGCTGGGGGGCCACCAGCAGCCCGGCCGCCGATCCATAGGCGGCCTCGGTCGAGAACCGGTGCGGCTGCAGCACCGCGAACAGCGACAGCTGGTATTGCTTCCAGTCGAGTACTCCGCGCAGGTCGAAGCGCGTGTAGGCCGGCATGAAGCGCAGCTGGGTCTGCGGCGTGCCCATGTAGTACGGGATGCCGGTGGTCAGGTAGGCGTCGGCATTGAGCGTCAGCTGCGCACCTTGCAGCCGCTGCCGGTACTCCGCCCCCACCTTGAGCTGGTGCCGGGGCACCGACAGCCGTGCCCCGGTGTTGGGCAGCGGGTTGTTGGCTTCGGCCTGGATGATGTGCCCGTAGCTGGCATAGACCGACACCGGCCGCACCGGCCGCCAGCGGGCCTCGACCTCATAGCCCTTGCGGGTGGTGTCCCCCACCGAGCGGAACGATCCGTCCGCCTGTCCGACGATCTCGTCCTCGTTCAGCGTGTAATACGCCGCGGCGGTGACCGTCAGGTTGCGGGCCGGGGTTGCGGTGAAACCCACGTCGTAGGATTTCACCTTCGACGGCGAGACGTCATAAACCGTCCCGCCGGGCGCGCCCAGCGGCCCGGTCGCGCCGCTGCTGCTGATCTGCTCCGCGGCAGGCGAACGGAAGCCCTGGGCGACGTTGGCGAACAGGTCAAGCCCGGGCAGCACGGTCCAGGCCACGCCGATCTTCGGCGTGGTGACGCCGTCGAAATAGTGCGTGCTGGCAGCCGGCAGCTTGCGATTGACGATGTCGTAGTCGAACCAGTCGCGCCGCAGGCCGGCGCTCAGCTTGATCGACTCGACCGGCTTGAACTGCCCCTGTACGAACAGCCCGTAGGTCAGCAGGCTGAGCTGCTGGGCATTGACATAGTTCGCGGTCGGCGCGCCGCGCAGCCAGATCTGGCGCTGTGCGTCGCCGCGGTCGCGGCGCACCTCCAGGCCGGCCATGAGCGCGGCCCGGTCGGCGAAGGTGACATTGCCGGCCAGCCGGCCACCGAAGATATTCCGGTCGTCGGAGCCCACGGTATGCTGCACGCTGCTGGTGGCGATCCCGCGCTCGCGCTCGAACGCCTCGCCGTACACGGTCGCGTACCAGCCTTCTTCGCCATGCGCCGGCGCCCGGTTCAGCGCGAACATCGTGCGCTTGCCGCTGCCGAAGCCCGGCAGGCCGTACTGCGTCGAGCGCGGGTCCACCTTGCCCGATTGCAGGTCGCTCAGCAGCAGGTAGCCGGCGGCCGTCGATTCCGCGCGATAGTGATTCAGGCGCAGGCTGTACCTGCCCTCGCCGATCCTGGTGGACAATTTCCAGAACAGGTTGTCGCGATCGGTGCTGCCATCGTAGCGATAGCTGTGGGTGCGGTAGAGGTCGGCGACGAACAGCGACCGGATCGGTTCCGCTTCCGGCCGCAACGCATGGCTGCCCGACAGCACCAGGGTGGCGCGCCTGCCGTCGTAGCGGTCCAGCCCGATGCCGATGCTCGAGGGCACGTCGCCAGACTGGGTCTGGATCGGCACCGCGCCCGCCCGGTTCTGGTCGCCGTACAGCGCCGACACCGGCCCCTTGATGACGTCGATCTGCCCGATCATGTCCGGCGTCAGCCATTCCAGGAACGCCGGTCCATGCCCGGCACCCGCCTGGCTGGACGGCATGTTCTGCGGCACCCCGTCGACATAGACCGCGGTGTCGGCGCCGTGCGTGCCCTGCGTGGCAAAACCGCGCATGCGCAAACCATTGCCGGTGTCGCCCTGGTCGATGTTGTTGGCCACCACGCCCGGCACCCGGCGGAACATGTTGGAGATGTCCCGGCCGATATTGATGGTGGCCAGTTCGTCGGCCGTCACCACCGACACCGCGGCCGGCAGGCCGGCGCTGTCTGTGGTGACGACGCCGCGCTGGTCATGCGGGCGGTCATCCTGTGTCGCCACCACGCTGACTTGCGGCAGTATCGCGTGTCCGGTCTCGGCCGTAGCGGCCTGGCTGAGGCCGCCGGACGCCAGCGGCAACAGCGCGCAAGCGAGGGCGCGCGCGGTACCCGTGTATTCGTTGTTGTGCATGAAACCTTGCGGCAGCGCGAACGGTAGCCGCTGCGGGCACCGGGCTGGCCGTACCAATCCAGACGTAAGGAAGCCGCCCGCCTGCGATGGCGCGGGCGCGGAATCAGACGTAAAGGGAGAGTGGCGCCGTGGCGGTCAGCCGGCGGCGCGGGGCAGCGCCGGGGGCGCGCGCAAGGTGGGTGGAGACAGGAAGCGGGTACGCCACGGCGGCGCGGCGACATCGACCGGCCGCGTGCGCGAGAGCAAGCGGCGGATTACGCCAAGCAGCTGCGCCGCGATGGCGATGCCCAGGAACAGATGCAGCCTGGGCGAACACCACAGGCAATCGCACTCGGTCTCGCCGTCGGCGGGCGCGCGGTCGGTATCGACGGCGCCGGAGGTGTCAAGTATGTCCGCTGCCGCGGTGGCGGACGGGCTGGCCATCATGGCTTGCGAGCCTGGCTCAGGCACCGCATGCACGTGCGTCGCCGCCGCCCACGCCTGCACGAGAACGAGCAGGAGCATGGCCCAGGCGAGACGTACGAGGTTCGCATGCTGACGCATTGCAGGTGGCGCTGGCGGAATCGACGGGCGCCATCATAACGCAACTCAATTGCAAATGTAAGCGGAGCGCGCGCTTCCAACCCTAAAGCCCTCGCCCTTCCCGGCCGTTAAACAATGGGGTCGCAGTGGGACGGAGACGGGAGACTGACATGCAGAACCTGGGGATTCGCATACGCCTGGGCGCGGCGTTTGGCGCCATGTGGTCGCTGATGGCGATCGGGATCGCGGTGGCCTTGCCGCGCATGCAGGAAGCCGCCGATGCCCGGCGCTTGCTGATCGCGCTGGCCGCTGCAGCCCTGTGCGTGGCGGTGGGCGGGGTCTGGGCGCTGGCGCGCGGCATCGAGGCGCCGCTGTCCGAAGCCGTCCACATCGCCGAAACCGTGGCCGCGGGGGACCTCAGCCAGGAGTTCAACACCGAACGCGGCGGCGAGTTCGGCCGGCTGCTGGGCGGCCTGGGCGAGATGGAAGACATGCTGACCGACCTGGTGACACGCATCCGCACCGCCACCGACTCCATTACCGACGCTTCGCACCAGATTGCCGCCGGCAATACCGACCTGTCGCAACGCACCGAAGAGCAGGCCGCGGCGCTGCAGCAAACCGCGTCGAGCATGGGCGAGCTGACCGCGATGGTGCAGCAGAACACCGAACGCGCCCGCGCCGCCAACGGCATGGCGGCCAGCGCCTCGGGCATCGCCGCGCGCGGCGGCGAAGTGGTGGGCAACGTGGTGCAGACCATGTCGGCGATCAGCGCCAGTTCGCGCAAGGTCACCGACATCATCGAAGTGATCGAGGGCATCGCCTTCCAGACCAATATCCTGGCACTGAACGCCGCCGTGGAAGCCGCGCGCGCGGGCGAACAGGGCCGCGGCTTCGCCGTGGTCGCGGGCGAGGTGCGCACGCTCGCGCAGCGCAGCGCCGCCGCGGCGCGCGAGATCAAGCAGTTGATCGACGATTCCGTGCAGCAAGTGGACAGCGGCTCGGCGCTGGTGGGCCAGGCCGGCGCAACCATGCAGGAGATCGTCCAGGCGGTGGCCAGCGTCACCGGCCTGCTGGGTGAAATCACCGCAGCATCCGAACAGCAAAGCGCCGGCATCGCGCAGGTCAACGAGGCGGTGGCGCAGATGGACAGCGTGACGCAGCAGAATGCGGCCCTGGTGGAGCAGGCAGCCAGTGCGTCGCAGGCACTGGCGGGACGGGCGACGGAGTTGCAGCAGGTGGTGGGGGAGTTCAGGCTGTAAGGTGGGGGGCCAGCGCTGGGTCTATAGCGGGGGCTCAAACAGCAGGATCAGTCGATTAGAGTCGAAGAATTTTCTGCACGGTCAGGCGCGGTGCCGCGCTACCAGATCGCATCGCGCAGGTCAGGGGAGCTGGCGCATATGAATACCGTGACGCCGCAGAACGCGGCGCTGATGGAGCAGGCCGCTCCAGCATCACGACCGATTGTGTGCTCCCTCTCCCGCTTGCGGGAGAGGGTTGGTGCGAGGGCCGGAGTTTCTACGAAGCGAGGCCTGCGGTATGCCACCGCCTACCCTCACCCCCCTGCCCCTCTCCCGCAAGCGGTAGAGGGGAGCAAACCAGCAGCAAGGGCAGCCTTTCAGTGAATCAGGCCGCAACGCTCGCCGGCAGCACCGCCCCCACCGCCGCGACAAAGCGGTCGACGATGTTGTCGATATCCCGCGGCGTGCAAATGAACGGCGGTGCGAACAGCACGTGGTCGCCATGTACACCGTCGACGGTGCCGCCCATCGGATAAACCAGCAGCCCGTTCTGCATCGCGGCGGATTTCAGCCGCGCGTGCGTCTTCAGCGCGGGATCGAGCGTGGCCTTGCTGTCGCGATCGGCGACGAACTCCACGCCGACGAACAGGCCGCGTCCGCGCACATCGCCCAGGTTGGGGTGGCCGCCCAGCGCCTCGCGCAGCCGGGTACGCAGTTGCTCGCCGCGGGCCAGCACGTTGGCCAGCAGCTTGTCCTCGGCGATGGTGCGCTGCACTGCCAGGGCCGCCGCGCAGGCCGTGGCATGGCCGATATAGGTGTGTCCGTGCTGGAAGAAGCCGCTGCCGCCGACGATGGCGTCATAGATCCGGCGCGTCGACAGCATCGCGCCGATGGGCTGGTAACCGGCGCCGAGGCCCTTGGCAATGGTGACGATGTCAGGCACCACGCCGTCCTCTTCGCACGCGAACAGGTAGCCGGTGCGGCCCATGCCTGACATCACTTCATCGAGAATCAGCAATACGCCGTACTTGTCGCATACGGCGCGGATGCGCTTCAGGTAGTCGCCCACCGGCGGCACCGCGCCGGCGGTGGCGCCCACCACGGTTTCGGCGACGAACGCCGCCACGGTTTCCGGCCCCAGGTTCAGGATCATCGCTTCCAGTTCGTCGGCCAGGCGCTGGGCGTATTGCGCGTCGGTCTCGCCCGCGAGCCGGTCGCGGTACGCATAGCACGGCGACACGTGGTGCGCCGGCACCAGCAGCGGCAGGAACGGCTCGCGCCGCCAGGCGTTGCCGCCGATCGCCAGCGCGCCCAGCGTATTGCCGTGGTAGCTCTGGCGGCGCGCGATAAAGTGGCGGCGTGCCGGCTGCCCGATCTCGACGAAATACTGGCGCGCCAGCTTCAGCGCCGATTCCACCGCCTCGGAGCCGCCCGAGACGAAGTAGACATGATCGAGATCGCCGGGTGCGGCCTGCGCCAGGGTTTCGGCGAGCGTCTCCGACACCTCGGTGGTGAAGAACGAGGTATGCGCGTAAGCGATGGTGTCGAGCTGCGCCTTGATCGCCTCGATCACGCGCGGATGGCCGTGCCCGAGGCACGACACGGCGGCGCCGCCGGAGGCGTCCAGGTAGCGCCGGCCGGTGCTGTCGATCAGTTCGATGCCCTGCCCGGCAACGGCAACGGGCAACGGCTGGCGCGGATTGCGATGGAATACGTGGGTCATGATGAGAGGGTGGTGGCAGTGCCCGCCGCGCGTCAGCGGCGCGCGGCGGAAGGATTGTGGGTGGCAACGCGCCGCAGCACGCGGCCGGAGAAAGCGGGCAGCGCATTGCCGGTGCTGTCTTCGCCGCCGGCGGACTGTTGCCAGACCTGCGCGCCGTTGACCCAGACCCCGTCGATGCCGGTGCTGAGCTGCAGCGGGTCTTCAAAGGTGGCGCGGTCCTGCACGCGCTGCGCATCGAACAGCACCAGGTCGGCAAACGCGCCAACGGCGATCCGGCCGCGGTCTTGCAGGCCGTATTGCTGCGCGGCCAGTCCGGACATCTTGTGGATCGCGGCCTCGAGCGTCAGCAGCTGGTCTTCGCGCACCATGCGCGCCAGGATGCGCGGGAAGGTGCCCCACTGGCGCGGATGCGGGCGCGGATCGAACGGCAGGCCATCGGAGCCGAAGATAGTCAGCGGGAACTGCGCGATGCGCGCGACGTCGCGCTCATCCATGATGAAGTAGATGGCCGCTGCGGGACGCAGCCTGGCGAGCAGCGCTTCCTCATCCAGCCCGAACTCCAGCATCAGCTCATGGAAGTCACGGCCGCCCGCCGCGGGATAGCCGGTTGACCAGGTGATCAGCGTGCGGGTGGACTGGCGCACGCGGTCCAGCCGCAGCATGGTCGAGGTCGCGGGATAGGGATGGCAGTCCAGGCACAACGGCTGCAGCCGCGCGGCCTCGGCCAGCAGGCCCAGCGTTTCGGCCGAGCGGCCATGGTTGCGCTTGCCCGCTACCTTGTGGTGCGAGAACACCACCGGACAGTCCAGCGCGCGGCCGATGCGCAGCGCCTCCTCGATCGACGGCACGATGGCATCGGTCTCGTCGCGCAGATGGGTGGAGT
This sequence comes from Cupriavidus alkaliphilus, assembly GCF_900094595.1. Lineage (GTDB taxonomy): Bacteria > Pseudomonadota > Gammaproteobacteria > Burkholderiales > Burkholderiaceae > Cupriavidus > Cupriavidus alkaliphilus. Next base: position 511,062 of record NZ_FMAD01000004.1, read on the forward strand.
ACACCCCGCCATGGCTGCGGACCGGCTCGCACACGGCGATGATTTCCGCTTCGGTGGCCGCAGCTGCCGGTGGATAGAAAGTGCCGGTCGACACCCCGAAGGCGCCCGCCTCCACCGCCAGCCCGACCTCCTCGCGCATCGCGGCAATCTCCGCGTCATTGGCGGGTCGGTCCAGTTCCGGCATCGCACGCACGCGCAGCGTGGAGTGCCCCAGCAAGGGCACCACGTTGACATTCGCGGGCGCCGCGCGCAGCGCGTCGAGCCACTGCGCAAAGGTATCGAAGCGGAACAGAGCGGGCGGGCCCAGCAGGTCCAGCGGCTGCGGCGGCGCGCCGCTGACCAGCGGCGCCACGCTGATGCCGCAGTTGCCGGTCACCACCGTGGTGATGCCCTGCGACACCTTGGGCGTCATGTCCCGGTGCACCAGCAGGTAGCCGTCATCATGCGTATGCGCGTCGATAAAGCCCGGCGCCAGCACGCGGCCGGTGGCGTCGACGCTATGGTCCGCGGCGATGCCGCCGCAGTCGCCCACGGCAACGATGCGGTCGCCCGCGACGGCGACATCGGCCAGGCGGCGGTCGGCCCCGGTACCGTCCACGACCGTGGCGTTGCGGAAGATCAGGTCGGCGCGCCGGGGCGCGGCGGGTTGTGATGCCATGGTCAATCCTTGTCTTGCTGGCGGGCTCATTGCGGCGCGATGCCGGCCTGTTTGACAACCGCCGCCCACTTGTCGGTTTCTTGCGCGGCATAGCCGGCCAGCGCCTGCGGCGTGCCGCCGACCGGCTCGGCGCCCAGTGCGGCGAATTTTCCGCGAATGGCCGGATCCGCCAGCGCGCGGTTGAAGGCGCCGTTGAGCCTGGCCACCACGTCGGCGGTGGTGCCTTGCGGCGCCACCAGACCGCCCCACGCCACGCCCTCGAAGCCGGGCACGCCGGACTCGGCGATGGTGGGCAGCGCCGGCAGCAGCGGCGCACGTGCCAGGCTGGTCACGGCCAGCGGCCTGAGCTTGCCGGCCTTGATCAGCGGCAGGATGGTCGGCATGTTGTCGATCAGCACGTTGACCTGGCCGCCCACCACATCGGTGGCCGCCTGCGGGCTGCCCTTGTAGCCGACATGGGTCCAGGCAAGCCCCGCCTTGTCGGCCAGCAGCTGCCCGGTGAGATGGCCGGACGTGCCCTGCCCGGGCGAAGCGTAGGTGACCTTGTCCGGGTTGGCCTTGATGTGGGCCACCAGTTCGGCAAAGGTCTTCACCGGCATGTCCGGACGGACGGCGATCACGTTCGGCACCTTGAACAGCAGCACTACCGGCACAAAGGCATCGGGCCGGTACGGCAGCTTGCGGAAGGTGCTCTTGTTGATCGACAGCGTGACGTTGTTGGCGTAGCCGAGCGTGTAGCCGTCGGGCGTGGCGCGCTCCAGCTCCGAGATGCCGATCACGCCCGAAGCGCCGGGCTTGTTGTCGATCACGAACGACTGGCCGAGCGACTTGGCGGCCTCGGCGCCGAGCGCGCGCATCAGCACGTCCGGACTTCCCCCCGCCGCCGACGGCACCACCAGCCGGACCGGACGCGCGGGATAGTTGTCTGCCGCAGCGGGGCCAGTCAGGACTGCCGCGCCCAGCCACAACAGGGTAGCCAGCGACCGCCTCCGTTGCTGTCTTTGTTTTTGCATGTCGATATCCCGTTCAGTAGCTGGGTTGGCGCGGTGATGCGCTTGCAGTATAGGTGCACGACCGCGATCAATGCAACATTTGTTTCTTTCATCATAGGAACGAAACAAACCGGGCACGCATTCGCGACCAGAGTGCTTCCCGTGACGCTCATTCTTAATGAAACAAACGTTACAGCGATCGAGGCACAGCCCTGCTGCACAGGCCTTGCGCCTCGAGGAAATGCCCTGCCGCCAGCGCCAGGCTTTCCCGCCACGGCGGTGCCACGATCTGGATGCCCACCGGCAAGCCTTCGCCCACGCAAGGCGCGGCCACCACCGGCAGGCCCGCCAGCGACAACGGCCGCGTCATGTGGCCGGCATCGGCACGTGGCCGGTAGGTGCGCCCAACACCTTCGACAACATCAGCGCCGATCGGCGTTGCCGCATAGGGCGTCGAAGGAGCCAGCAGCAGGTCGACCTCATCGAACAGCGCCAGCAACCGCTGTCGCCACGACGACTGGTACCGGCACGCCATGTCATACCAGTCCCGCGGCATGGCCAGCCCGGCCAGGATGCGCTGGCGCACGAAGGCGCTGTAGCCGCCATGGCGCGTCGAAAAACCCATTGCCTGGTGGTTGCGTCCGACTTCATAGGCGGAGATCACCGAGGCCGCGTTGCGCGCAGCATCCGCGTCGGGCAGGTCGATGGTGCGCACCGCGCCGAAGGCTGAGGCGACGCGCAGCACGGCGGACTGCACCGCGGGCTCGGCAAAATCGGCAAAGCCTCGGCCGAGCACGCCGACGCGCAACGTGGTCGGGCGGCCAGGGTGCTGCGCAGCCTCCGGCGCATCAACGCCGAGCATGGCCGCGTAGGCCAGCGCGAGGTCAGCGGCGCTACCCGCCATCGGTCCGACCGTATCCAGGCTCTGCGCATACGGCACGCATCCCCGCAGCGATAGCCGGCCCGTGGTGGGGCGCAGCCCCCAGATGCCGCAGAACGCGGCCGGCGCGCGGATCGAGCCATTGGTGTCCGAGCCCAGCCCGAACGGCACCACGCCGGCCGCCACCAGCGCCGCGGTGCCCGCCGACGAACCGCCGGTGATGCGCGAGGGGTCGAGCGGGTTGCGCACCGGGCCGCCGATCACGTTCTCGCCGGTGGCGCCGCACGCGTATTCGTCCATCGCCGCCAGCGCGACCGGCACCGCGCCCGCCGCCACCAGCGCCTCGACGGCATCCGCATGGCGCGTGGCCGGCGGCTCCTGCGCGCGCGGCTCGGCCCCGGCCAGGGTGGCATGGCCACGCACGTCCAGCAGGTTCTTCACCACGAACGGCACGCCGGCAAGCGGCGGCATCGGCTGGCCCCCGCCGCGCCGGCGGTCCAGCGCCGCGGCCTGTGCCAGCGCGCTGTGCGCCAGCAGCGCCGAGCAGGCGTTGAGCGGCGCGGCGGCTTCGGCGCGCTGCAAGGCGTCGCGCACCAGAGCGGTGGCAGGCCGCTCGCCGCTGCGCACTTGCGCCGCCATGGCCACCGCGCTCAGGATGTCAGCCGCCATGCTGCCCCTCCTCGCGCGCCAGCGCGTCGCGCAGGCCCGCCACCATCGCCGCCATGCCGGCCAGCAGCGCCGCGGCCTGCTCGCAATCGTGCGGCGCGACCGGCCCCTTCAGGTTGGCCGCGGCTTGCGCGGCCAGGCCGGCGGGATCGTCGCCATAGCCATTCGCCATGGTTCAGCTCCGCGATTGCATCAGCTGGCGCGGGATCGCCAGAATCAGCACCGCCGCGGCCAGCATCAGCCCGGCCAGCGCCAGCACGCCCAGCGAAATGCTGCCGGTGCTCTGCTTGATGCCGCCCATCAGCACCGGGCCGATCAGGCCGGCCAGGCTGGCGGCGCTGTTGATCATGGCGATGCCGCCGGCCGCGGCGGTGCCGGCCAGCACGCGGCCAGGCAGGCCCCAGAACATCGACAGGGTGGCCATCAGGCCGGAGATGCCGATGGTCAGGAACACCATCGCCAGCACCGTGTCGTGCGGGAACAGCGTGCTGGCCCACATGCCGACGGCAGCCACCAGCAGCGGCAGCGCGGAATGCAGGCGCCGCTCGCCGGTGCGCTCGGCATGCGCGGCATTGAGATTCATGACAACGCAGGCCACCGCGTAAGGGATCGCGGTCAGCATGGCGATCTCCAGCGGCGACGACATGCCCGTGGACTGGATGATGGTCGGCAGCCAGAACACCAGGCCGTAGTTGCCGATATTGAACAGCAGGCAGATCGCCATCAGCACCCACAGGATCGGCGACTTCAGCGCGGCGGTAAAGCGGGTGTTCTTCTTCGCGTTCTCGGTGCTGAGCGTGCGGGTGATGGTGGCGGCCTCGGCCGGCGTGAGCCAGGACGCGGTCTCCGGCGCTTCGGGCAGCATGCGCAACAGCAGCAGGCCCAGCAGGATGGCCGGCAGCGCCTCGATCAGGAACATCCACTGCCAGCCGTCGAGCCCGTGCAGGGCATGCGTGCCCGACATCAGCGCGCCGGACAACGGCCCGCCCAGCACCATGCCCAGCGGCATTGCCAGGAACAGGATCGACATGATGCGCGACTGGCGGTCGGCCGGGTACCACTTGTTCAGGTACATCACCGCGGCCGGGAAGAAGCCGGCCTCGGTCACGCCCAGCAGGAAGCGCGCGGCGTAGAACTCCACCGGCGTGGTCACGAACATGGTGGCGGCCGAGACCAGCCCCCACAAGATCATGATGGCCGCCATGCAGCGGCGCATGCCGAAGCGGTAGATCAGCAGGCTGCAGGGCACCTGGCACAGCATGTAGCCCCAGAAGAAGATGCCTGCGCCCAGGCCGTAGACCACGTCGCTGAGCCCCAGCGCCTGCTGCATCTGCAGCTTGGCAAACCCCACGTTGACGCGGTCGAGGTAGCTGAAGAAATAGCACAGCACGATGAACGGCACGATGCGGCGCGTGACCTTGGCGAGCGCCGTGTCGGCGGCGTCCGGCAGCGCGCCGGCGTGGCCCGGCGCCTGGGGCATGGCTGGCTTGGCCAGGGACATGATGGATTCTCCTCCGGTGTACAGGCGCGCGGGGGGCCGGCGCCAGGAGATGCCATCATAGCCGGCAATGAAACAAACGTTCCAGCATGGTTTACACTGAAACAAACGATATTTTCATGGTGGCGGGGAACGGGAACGGCCCGCCACAACGAAACAGGGCGGCAATACCTGCCGTCCAAGGCCTGCGTGCGTATCGCGCTGCAGGGGACAAAGGCTGGTGCTCGATCTGTAAGCACCGCTGCCCGGGACGAAAAGCAACCATTTGGTTGCGCTTTCCGCGCCGGTCTCCTAACATGCAACCACGGCGTTGCACGCAACGCCTTGCACAGGAGACCGGACATGCCCACAGAAACCGACCGCATCGAACGCAGCATCCTGATCGAAGCCCCCGTCGCGCGCGTCTGGCACGCGCTGACCGATGCCGATACCTTCGGCAGCTGGTTCGGCGTCCGCTTCGACGGCGCCACCTTCGCCCCGGGCGAGCGCGTGGTGGGCAGCATCACCTATCCGGGTTACGAATACCTGAAGTTCGACGTCCACGTCGAACGCATGGAGCCGGAACGGCTGCTGTCGTGGCGCTGGCATCCGGCGCCGCTGGAGCGCGGGCGCGATTACTCGGACGAGCCGGCCACGCTGGTGGAATTCACGCTGCGCGAGGTGGAAGGCGGGACCATGCTGACACTGGTCGAGTCCGGCTTTGACCGGATCCCGCCCGAACGCCGCCAGGAAGCCTTCCGCATCAACAGCGGCGGCTGGGACGCGCAGGTCAACAATATCCGCGAGCATGTTGCCGGCACTGCCTGAGGCGCTGCCGGACGCGCAGGGGCTGCGGCAGTCGGCCACGGTGTTTGCCGCGCTTGGCGACGAAACCCGGCTGCGGCTGGTGGCGGCGCTGTGCGCCGGCGGCGCGATGTCGATCGCGCAACTGACGGCGGGCAGTGCGATGACGCGGCAGGCGGTGACCAAGCACCTGCAGGTGCTGGCGCAGGCCGGGCTGGTGCACGACAGCCGCGCCGGACGCGAGCGCCTGTGGCAGTTCGAGCCCGGCCAGCTCGATGCCGCGCGCCGGTCGCTGGAAGCGATCGGGCGGCAGTGGGAGTTTGCGCTGGGCAAGCTGAAGCTGGCGGTGGAGGGCGAGCATTAGCCGGTTGGCTCCCTCGCCCGCTTGCTCCCTCTCCCGCTTGTGGATGCTCCCACCCTCTCCCCAACCCTCTCCCTCAAGCGGGAGAGGGAGCAAACAAGCGTCGTTTCGCTGCCTCGCCGGTCACGTGGTCCCTCGCATCACCGCTATACTGACAGCCCCCCGCCCATTCCAGCGAAAGGAAGCGCGCAGTGGCTGACCACGACCTGTCCAGGCTCAAGATCGACCGGCAAGCCGCCGCGTCCGGCGTCCATATCCGCCCGCGGCGCCGATGGTTGCGCTACGCGGCCGTCGCGGTGGTGCTGCTGGCGCTGGCCGGCATTGCCATCCGGCTGGCCGGCCCGCGGCCGGTGCAGACCGCCACCGTTACCTCCGCCTACCCCACGCAGAACTTCACGCTGCTGAACGCCACCGGCTATGTCGTGCCGCAGCGCAAGGCGGCGGTCGCGTCGAAGGCGCAGGGCCGGCTGGAATGGCTGGGCGTGCTCGAAGGCTCGCGCGTGAAGAAGGACGAGGTGATCGCGCGGCTGGAAAGCAAGGACGTGGCCGCGTCGTTCGCGCAGGCGCAGGCGCAGGTCCAGGTGGCGCAGGCCAACCTGGCGCTGCAGCAGGCCGAGCTGAAGGACGCCGAGGTGAACCTGCGCCGCTCCAGGGTGCTGATCGTGCCGAACGCGATCTCGCGCACACAGTACGACGCCGACGTGGCGCGCTTCGACAAGGCACGGGCGTCGGTGAACAGTTCGCGCGCCTCGGTGGCGTCGGCGCGGGCCAATGCGCGCGCGGCCGAGGTCGCGGTCGAGCAGACCGTGGTGCGCGCGCCGTTCGACGGCGTGGTACTGGTCAAGCATGCCAACGTGGGCGACAACATCACGCCCTTCTCGGCCGCGGCCGACACCAAGGGCGCCATCGTCACCATCGCCGACATGGAAACGCTGGAGGTCGAAGCCGATGTCGCCGAAGCCAATATCGCCAGGATCCGCGTCGACCAGCCCTGCGAGCTGCTGCTCGACGCCCTGCCCGGCCTGCGCCTGGCCGGGCAGGTCTCGCGCATCGTGCCGACGGTGGACCGCTCCAAGGCCACCGTGCTGGTCAAGGTGCGCTTCGTCGACCGCGATGCGCGCGTGCTGCCGGACATGAGCGCCAAGATTGCCTTCCTGTCGCGCGCGGCCACCGCGCAGGACCGCCAGCCAGTGGTTGCGGTGCAGCCGGCCGCGATCGCCACGCGCGACGGCCGCCAGGTGGTCTACGTGGTCAGGGACGGCAAGGCGCACGAGATGACGGTCAAGACCGGCGACAAGCTGGGCGAGCTGGTCGCCGTACAGGGCGTCAAGCCTGGCGACGTGGTGGTGCTGTCGCCAGGCGACCAGATCGGCGACGGCAGCCGCGTCAGCACCGTCAAGCCATGAGGAGGGCCGCATGAGCGCCGCCCCGCTGGTGCAGATCGACCACGTTGCCAAGTCGTACCGGCGCGGCGTGCAGACCGTGCCGGTGCTGACCGATATCTCGCTGGAAATCGGCGAAGGCGACTTTGTCGCGCTGATGGGGCCGTCCGGCTCCGGCAAGAGCACGTTGCTGAACCTGATTGCCGGCATCGACCGGCCGGACCGCGGCACGCTGCGTGTCGCCGGGCTGGATATCACGCAACTGCCCGAAGCGGCATTGGCCGACTGGCGCGCCGCCAATGTCGGCTTTATCTTCCAGTTCTACAACCTGATGCCGGTGCTGACCGCATTCGAGAACGTCGAGCTGCCGCTAATGCTGACGCGCCTGCCGCGCGCGGAGCGGCGCGCGCGCGTGGAACTGGTGCTGGACATGGTCAACCTGGCCGACCGCATGAGCCACTATCCGTCGGAGTTGTCGGGCGGCCAGCAGCAGCGCGTGGCGATCGCGCGCGCGCTGATCACCGACCCCGCGCTGATCGTCGCCGACGAGCCTACCGGCGACCTCGACCGCACCTCGGCGGCCGAGATCCTGGCGATGATGCAGCGGCTCAATGCCGATGCCGGCAAGACCATCATCATGGTCACGCACGACGCGCACGCCGCCGCCGCGGCCGGCTCGCTGGTGCACCTGGAGAAAGGGGAGCTGATCCGTGGCGAGCCGGCGTAGCCTCCATTCACCATGTACGCGCTCAAGCTGATCGCCCGCAATGCGCTGCGGCACAAGCTGCGCACCACGCTGACGGTGTTCGGGCTGGTGATCGCGGTGCTGGCGTTCGGGCTGCTGCAGACCGTGATCGACGCCTGGTATGCCGGCGCCTCGGCCGCCTCCAGCGCGCGGCTGGTCACGCGCAATGCCATCTCGCTGGTGTTTCCGCTGCCGCTCAGCTACGAAAGCCGCATCAAAGGGATCGACGGCGTGACGATGGTGGCGCGCTCCAACTGGTTCGGCGGGGTCTATCGCGATCCCAAGAATTTCTTCGCGCAGTTCGCGGTCTCCGACAACTACCTCGACCTCTACCCTGAATTCATCGTCCCGGACGCGCAGCGCGCCGACTACCAGCGCGACCGCAAGGGCGCGCTGGTGGGACGCCAGCTGGCCGACCAGTTCGGCTTCAAAATCGGCGACGTGATCCCCATCAAGGGCACCATCTACCCCGGCACCTGGGAATTCGTGGTGCGCGGCATCATGGACGGGCGCGACGAGAGCACCATCACACGCCAGATGGTGTTCCACTGGGAATACCTGAACGAGACCGTGCGCAAGCGCACTCCGCGCCAGGCCGACCAGGTCGGCGTCTATATATTGGGCGTCGGCAACCCCGACAACACCGCGGCGATCTCGCGCCAGGTCGACGGCGTGTTCCGCAACTCGCTGGCCGAAACCCTGACCGAAACCGAACAGGCCTTCCAGCTCGGCTTTGTCGCGATGTCCAACCAGATCATCGCGGCGATCCGCGTGGTGTCGTACGTGGTGATCGTGATCATCATGGCGGTGATGGCCAATGCCATGGCGATGAGCGCGCGCGAGCGCACCGTGGAATACGCCACGCTCAAGGCGCTGGGCTTCGGCCCCGGCTTCCTGGCGCTGCTGGTATTTGGCGAATCGCTGGCCCTGTGCGTGGCCGGCGGCGCGCTCGGCATGCTGGCCACGCCGCCGGTGGCCGCCGCCTTCAAGCAGGCGGTGGGCGGCGTGTTCCCGGTGTTCACGGTATCGCCCCAGACCATGCAGTTGCAGGCGGCGTGCGCGCTGGCGGTGGGCATCTTTGCCGGCATCGTGCCGGCGGTGCAGGCGGCGCGCGTGCGCATCGTCGAGGGCCTGCGGGCCATCGGCTAGCGCGAGGGGACCGCCATGGCCATCCCGCTGACCTATATCGCGCGCAACCTGTGGGCCCGCCGCCTGACCACCGCGCTCACCGCGGCCGGCCTGGCGCTGGTGGTGTTCGTCTTCGCCACCATGCTGATGCTCGACGCCGGCCTGAAGAAGACCCTGGTCACCACTGGCGAACACGACAACGTGGTGGTGATCCGCAAGGGCGCCGAGACCGAGATCCAGAGCGCGGTCAACCGCGACCAGGCGAGCATCATCGAGATGCACCCCGCCGTGGCCATGAGCGGCGCCGGCCGGCCGCTGGCGTCGCGCGAGGCCGTGGTGCTGATCTCGCTGACCAAGGCCAGCACCGGCCAGCCGTCCAACGTGGTGATCCGCGGCATCTCGCCGCCCGGCATGGACCTGCGCCCGCAGGTGCGGCTGGTGGCCGGGCGCATGTTCCGGCCGGGCTCGTCCGAGATCATCGTCGGCAGCAGCATCGCCGGCGGCTTTGCCGGCGTGCAGCTCGGCGAGCACCTGCGCTTTGCGCAACGCGACTGGACCGTGGTCGGCCACTTCGACGCCGGCGGCAGCGGCTTTGACTCCGAGATCTGGGGCGACGTGGACCAGCTGATGCAATCGTTCCGGCGCAATTCGTATTCGTCGATGGTGGTCAGGCTGGCCGATTCCGCGCTGTTCGAGCGCTTTCGCGCCGATCTCGACGTCGATCCGCGCCTTGCCGACGAGGCCAAGCGCGAGCAGGCGTTTTACAGCGACCAGTCCAAGGCCCTGTCCGGCTTTATCAATATCCTGGGCTTCACGCTCTCTACCATCTTCTCGGTCGCGGCAATGATCGGCGCCATGATCACCATGTACGCCTCGGTGGCCAACCGCGTGGCGGAGATCGGCACGCTGCGCGCGCTCGGATTCCAGCGCGCCAGCGTGCTGGCCGCGTTCCTGGCCGAAGCGGCGCTGCTGGGCCTGGTCGGCGGCGCCGCGGGCCTGGCGTGCGCGGCGCTGATGCAGTTTGCCTCGTTCTCGACCACCAACTTCCAGACCTTCGCCGACCTGTCGTTCCGCTTTATCCTGACCCCGGCCATTGCGCTGCAGACCCTGGCGTTCTCGATGGCAATGGGGCTGGTGGGGGGATTCCTGCCGGCGGTGCGGGCGGCGCGGATGAATATCGTGGACGCGCTGCGGGCGCGTTGAGGCGACGTCTCCCGCTGGTTTGCTCCCCTCTCCCCATGAGGGGAGAGGGAGAACACCGTGCCCGGCGCGGCGCCATCCTTTCCTTGCCTTCTCCCCGGTGTCCGACTACAACCCGTAGTGATGCATGCTACGCGTCAGGACGCCCCCGATGAACCTTGACCTGCTGGCCTCATTGCTGACTGCCGTGGTGGTGCTGTTGATCGGTACGCTGGTCAACCGCAGCGTCGGCGTGCTGTCGCGCTACAACATCCCTGATCCCGTCACCGGAGGCCTGCTGTTTGCGATCGTGGCGTCGACGGCGATGGCGGCGGTGAACTTCCGCGTGGTGATCGACCCCGGCATGAAGCCGGTGCTGCTGCTGATGTTCTTCGGCGGCGTCGGCCTCTGCGCCGACCTGCGCATGCTTCGGCGCGGCGGCAAGGCGCTGGTGATCTTCCTGGTTATCCTGCTGCCATATATCGTGGTGCAGAACGTGGTGGGCGTGGCCATGGCGCGGGTGCTGGACCTGCATCCGATCTTCGGCCTGGTGAGCGGCTCCATCACGCTGGTGGGCGGGCACGGCACCGGCGCCGCCTATGCCGAGCGCTTTGCCGAGGTCAACAACCTGCAGGCGGTGATGGATTTGTCGATGACGGTGGCCACCGTCGGCCTGGTCGTCGGCGGCATCATCGGCGGACCGGTGGCGCAATACCTGATCTCGCGCTACCGGCTGCGCTCGACCGCGCGCGAGGCCGGCGACACCGAGGACGAAGCGGCGGCGGTCTCGCCCATCACCACCGTGGGCGCGCTGGCGTCGCTGGCGGGCATCCTGGCCGCGGTGATCGGCGGACGCTGGATCGCCGCGCAGATGCCGACCGGCGCCATCACCATCCCGGGCTTCCTCTGGTGCATGATGCTCGGCATCGCCATCCGCAACCTGCTGCCCTTTGCCGGCATGCGCTTCGACGACCGCGCCACCGACCTGATCACCAATGTCTGCCTGTCGCTGTTCCTGGTGATGACGATGATGGCGCTGGACCTGGCCGACGTGGCGATGTCCGCGGGTCCGTTCCTGCTGATCATCGCCATGCAGGTGGTGTTCATCATCCTCTACGTGGTGCTGGTGTGCTTCCGCTTCATGGGGCGCGACTACGAGGCCGCGGTCAGCTCGGCCGCGTTCATCGGCTTCAACATGGGCTCGACCGCCACCGCCATGGCCAATATGCGCGCCATCACCGCGCGCTACGGGCCGGCGCCCACCAGCTACCTGATCACGCCGCTGGCCGGCGCGTTCTTCGTCGACCTGATGAATGCGTTCGTGCTGACCATGATGCTGGCGCTGCCGCTGATCGGGGGCTGAGATGGGGGCTAAGATGCGGCGCCGCGCCCTATTGACCCTGCTGTTCGCCGTGCTGGCCAGCGCCTGGCTGGCGGGATGCGGCGGCGGCCCGGCCGCCGACGGCATTCGCGCCGGCGTCGAAGAGCGGCTGGCGCTGGCGCTGCCGCCGGGCACGGTGCAGGTGGTGGAGCTGGAGCGCCGCGGCTCGCAGGCCGATACCAAGGCCCCGGCGGGCGAGACGCGCCGCATCGTCTATTTCGACGCCCGACTGAAGCTGCTGCGCGACTATGACTTCGGCGCCTGGGATTCGCCCGGCGTGGCCGGCCTGGTGTCGGCGCTGGGCGCGGGGCCGCGCGGCATCACCGGTATCACCAGCGGCGGCAACAAGGCCGGCGACATCATCCGCGCCCACGGCACCGCGCTGTATCGGCGCGACGGCGAGCGCTGGGTCGGCGTGCTGCCGGCCGGCTACCGCCCCGCCGAGGCCCCGACCGTCGCCACCAATGCCCAGACCGGTCCGGCGGCGATCCTCGACGCGATGCGCAAGGTGATCGACTCGGTGCAGAAGGATGCCTCGCCGGCGCAGCGCGCGGTGATCGAGCAGGAACTGACCACCGCGCACGCCAATATCCGCGCGCGGCTGGCGCGGGTCAACGAAGGCTATGCCATTGCCGCCGGCGCCGAGCACGGCCAGTACCTGCGCTTTGCGCAAGCGCTGGTGGCCGGCACGCGCGTGCGCGCGATGCCGCTGGTCACGCACGGCGGCGAAGAGAACCTGCGCCTGCTGCGCGCGGGCAAGGTCTCGGTGGCGCTGGCGCAGGGCGATGCCGCGCTCGACGCCTACGAGGGCAAGGACGCCTTTGCCGACGACGGCCCGCAGGCCTCGCTGCGCGCCATCGGCAGCCTCTATCCGGAACCCGTACATGTACTGGTGCGCGACGGCGATCCGGCGCGCTCGGTGTCAGACCTGCGCGGCAAGCGCATCGCGGTGGGCGAGCGCGGTTCGGCCTCGCGCGGCACCGCGCTGCGCGTGCTGGCTGCGCACGGGCTGGCAGACAAGGACTTCAAGGCCGAGGAAGTGGGGCTGGGCACCGGCCTGGTGGCGCTGCGCCAGAACCAGGTCGACGCCGTGATCCAGGTGATCGGCGTGCCCGCCGACAGCATCCGCGATGCGCTCGCGGAAATGCCGCTGCGGCTGCTGCCGCTCGACGAAAAGGCCATCGCCGCGCTGGTGGGCCGCAAGGCGGGCTATTTCCGCGCATCGATTGCGCCGGGCACCTATCCCGGCCTGAGCGCGCCGGTGCGCACGATCGCCACCGCGGCCGTGCTGGTGACCGGCCCGGACCTGTCCGACGCCGAAGTGGCCGACCTGACGCGGCTGGTCTACCGCAACGGGCGCGACCTGGTCGCGCGCGGCAGCGCCCAGGGCGGCCAGATCGCGGTGGCCACGGCGCGCCAGGGGCTGATGATTCCGCAGCATCTGGCAGCGGCCAAGGCACTGGACGCCATGGGCCCGGCCGGCGCCGCGCCGGGCGCGGCAAGGCCCGCTCCGCCGCCGGCAGCGTCCGGGACGCCGGTGAGATAGGGGATGCGGGATGCGCTGGCCGGCTTCAGCGCCGGCCCGATACGCCGTAGAACGTTCCTGCGCGTGGATTAGACACCACATAAGCGTGGCGCTGCGCCCAGAACTGTGCGGTACGGAAGGCTTCGGCCTCGCGCTCGCTCCAATCCGTTGCCAGCAACGGCAGGGCCTCGGCATCGGTGGTCAGGTAGACGCGCGCCTGGTAGCGCGCGGATTGCATCGTGCCGGTACGGATGGTGCGGATCGTGACGTGGAGGGTCATAGGCAGCTTCTCGACAGGGCAACTACCAGATCATAACCACTTCCATGTGTTGGATTGGTGAAACCGTTGCGAATGTGCCAAGGCCGCCGACATGCCACGGCGCTGTCAGGTTCCTGCACCAGCGCCGACATACCGGCATCATCGTGCCTACTGGAGCCAGCCATGCCTGCCCGGCCCGCCATCCTCGTCGTGACCCACCTCGCCATGCTGGCGGTCGGCTTCGCCGCCGGCATCTATGTGCTGCCGATCCTGACGGCGCAGCCTGGCGCCAGCGCCGGCCAGGTGCAGGCGGTATCGCAACAGGCGCGCTATACCGGCACCTTTCGCAAGGACCTGGCCGGCAGTGATGCGCTGCACTGGGCCAGCGGCCGGCTCCATGTCTCGGCCAGCGCGCTCGCCTTCGAAGGCAGCGTGGCACCGGGTCCGGATTACCGGATCTACCTGGCGCCGGCGTTCGTCGACAACAAGGAAGCCTTCCTGCGGATCAAAGACCAGTCCCTGCAGGTGGCTGAACTGAAGACCTTCGGCAATTTCACCGTGGACTTGCCGGCCGGGGTAGACCCGTCCCGGTATGCGGCGGTGGTGATCTGGTGCGAGCGGTTCGGGCAGTTTATTGGCGCGGCGGGGTATCGGTAGGGATCGCGGGCAGGCTGCGGAGCAATGGCGCGGACGGAGCAACGAAGCACCCGGCCAAAGGAAAAAAGGGCCGATCAAGGCAACCGGCCCAACGAACCCCGCAAAACCAGCCGCAGGTGTCGATATGAGAGTTAAGCACCCGCCCGTGCAGGCATGGGCGCCTGCGGGCATCAGATGGCAATACTCAGAAGCGGTGACGCAGGCCGATGGTGGCGCCGGTCTGGTTCTCGCCCGCGACTACGGTGCCCACGCCGTTCAGGCCCAGCGCCGAGCCCGACTTGTTCTTCGAGTAGCCCACGTTCAGGTACACGTCGGTGCGCTTGGACAGCGAGTAGTCCGCCGACAGCACGAACATCCACGGATCCGCATCGCTGTTGCGGGTGTCGTTGTAGTACGCCGCGCCGGTCAGCTGGAACGCCGGCGTGAAGCGGTACTGGGCGCCGGCCCAGTAGACGTTGCTGCGGGTCGCGGCCGCGGTGGCGCTGGACACGCCGTCGTCGCGCAGCCAGCGGTAGCCCGCGAACACCTTGGCGCCGCCGAAGGCGTAGGCCGCGCCCACGGCCGCGCGCTTGGCGGCGCGGTCCTGCAGCGCCACCGTGCCGCCCTGGAACTGGTCGTAGGCCGCGCCGACCGAGAAGCCGCCCGCCGCATACGACAGGCCGCCGCCGAAGTTGCGCCCGACCTTGGTCTCGCCCGGGATTTCGTTGTTGTCGCGGCCGAAGCTGTAGAAGCCGGTGGCGGTCAGGCCGCCGAACTTGCCGGTGTACTTGACGGCGTTGTCGGCGCGGCCGTTGAAGGCGGAGTCGACGCTGTTGAGCGAGTAGCGCGGGCCCACGCCCATCGGGTCGAAGGCGCCGAACAGGTCGTACAGCGCGTTCTGCTGGCGGCCCAGCGTGACCGCGCCCCAGCCGCCCTGCAAGCCAACGTAGGCCTGGCGGCCGAACAGGCGGTTGCCCTGGCCCGAGGTGCCGGTGTCGACGTCGAAGCCGCTTTCCAGCACGAAGATGCCCTTCAGGCCGCCGCCCAGGTCTTCGGTGCCGCGCAGGCCCCAGCGCGAACCGGACAGGTTGCCCGAGTTCAGGCGCGCGGCCGTGCCTTCGGCGCCGCCGCTGCCCGGCACGTTGCTGATCACTTCGACGCCGGCATCGACGATGCCGTAGAGCGTCACGTTGGACGTGGATTGGGCCGACGCCACCCCGGATGCGGCCGACGCGGCCGCTGCTGCCGTCATTGCAAGGAGAGCTTTCTTCACTGTAGTTTCTCTGTGTTCTGTTTGAGGCACGACACCGCACCGGACCCAGGGCCCGATCGTCATGGAGCGTCATGGCGAACCGGCCCAGCCGGGCAACCCGGCAACGGCGCATCGTCCGCACGAGTGGCGGCCCCGGCATTGTGGCGGCGCAATATGAAAGCTTTGTGACCCATGATACGCAGCAGGAAGTGGCGCATCTCGCCCGGCTGGGGGTTTTCCCTGTAACGGGTGGGAACGTTTTGGTAGGATGCAGGCTTTTCCGACGACGGTAATGCCAGTGTTCCGTGCCGCCCCGCGCCTGTGCCTCGACCGCTTCGCCTCATGAAGCTGGCTGAGATCAAGACCCGGCTTGCCCCGCTGCTTGCCTCGTTCCCGGCTTCACTGCCTGCTCCCCTGCGGCGAGGCCTGTCCCGGCTGGCGGCCCGCACCGCGCGCGCCGGCCTGACCCGCCCCGGCACGCTGCGCCCCACCCGGCGCGGCCTGCTGTTCGGCCTGGCCGCGATTCCTGCGGCGCTGCTGCTCTATGTGCTGGTGCTGATCCCGTTCACGCCGGGCATCAGCGATATCCGCAAGGCCAAGTCCGAGCAGCCGGCCCAGGTGCTGTCCGCCGACGGCAAGGAGCTGGCGGTGTTCAAGTGGGCCAACCGCGACTGGGTGCCGCTCAAGCAGATCTCGCCCCACGTGGTGGCGGCGCTGATCTCCACCGAGGACCACCGCTTCTACCAGCACCATGGCCTGGACTGGCGCCGCATCGCCTCGGCCGCGCTGCATACGTTTTCCGGTGACCGCCAGGGCGGATCCACCATCACCCAGCAGCTGGCGCGCAACCTCTATCCCGACGAGATCGGCCGCGCCCCCACGCTGACGCGCAAGCTCAAGGAAGCGATCACCGCACTGAAGATCGAGGCGCTCTACACCAAGGACGAGATCCTCGAGACCTATCTCAACACGGTGCCGTTCCTGTACAACGCCTTCGGCATCGAGATGGCGGCGCGCACCTACTTCGACCGCCCCGCCCGCTCGCTCGACGTGCTGCAGAGCGCCACGCTGATCGGCATGCTCAAGGGCAACAGCTACTACAACCCGGTGCTCAACCCCGAGCGCGCGCTGGACCGGCGCAATACCGTGCTGGGGCAGATGGTCAAGCGCGGCAAGCTCGACGCGGCGCGCTACGAGCAGCTGAAGAAGCGCCCGCTGCGCATCGACTTCGAGCGGCAGACCGAGCCGCCCGGTCCCGCGCCGCACTTTGCGCAGCAACTGCGCAAGTGGCTGATCGGCTGGGCCGACCGCAACGGCTACGACATCTACGCCGACGGCCTGGTGGTCCACACCACCATCGACGCGCGCCTGCAGGCCATGGCCACGCAGGCCGTGGCGCAGCAGGGCAACCGGCTGCAGGCAGTTGCCAACGCCGCCTGGGCGCCGCGCGCGGGCTGGGCCGCCAACAAGCCGCTGGTGCAGGCTTTCGTGCGCGAGACCCCGGAGTACCGCACCGCCGTCGCCGCCGGCACGGCGCCCGAAGAGGCACTGCGCCACCTGATGGCCGACAGCGCCTTCCTGCGCGCGCTGCACCAGAGCAAGACCCGGATCCAGGCCGGCTTCCTGGCCATCGACCCGCGCAACGGCGAGATCCGCGCCTGGGTCGGCAGCCGCGACTACACCCAGGACGCGTTCGACCACGTGCAGCAGGCGCGCCGCCAGCCGGGTTCGACCTTCAAGCCCTTCGTCTACGGCGCGGCCTTCGACGAGGGCAAGACCCCCGACGATACGCTGGTGGACCAGCCGGTGGAAATCGAGCTGGCCGGCGGCGAAGTCTGGCGCCCCAGCGACGAAGGCCGCCCCACCGGCCGCGCCATGACGCTGCGCGACGGCCTGGTCTATTCGCGCAACACCATCACCGCGCAGCTGATGCAGGAAGTGGGCCCCGCGCGCGTGGCGCGGCTGGCGCGCAACATGGGCGTGCGCGACAGCCAGCTCGACGTGGTGCCGTCGCTGGCGCTGGGCACCAGCCCGGTCACGCTGAAGGAAATGGTGGCCGCCTACGGCACCATCGCCAATGCCGGCGACTACATCGCGCCGACCATGGTGACGCGCATCGAAGACCGCCGGGGCAATGTGCTGCAGGTGTTCCGCCCCGCGCGCGCCGAGCACGCGCTGCCCGCCGCCGCCACGCAAACCCTGCTCGACGTGATGCGCGACGTGATCGACCGCGGCACCGGCGCCGGCATCCGCTCGCGCTTCGGCATCCGCGCCGACGTCGCCGGCAAGACCGGCACCACCCAGGACAATGCCGACGGCTGGTTCATCCTGATGCATCCGGAGCTGGTGGCGGGCGCCTGGGTGGGCTTCAACGACAGCCGCATCACGCTGCGCAGCGACTACTGGGGCCAGGGCGCGCACAGCGCGCTGCCGATGGTGGGCGACTTTTACCAGCGCGCCCTGCGCGCGCGCATCATCGATGGCCGCGCGCGCTTTGCCGAGCATGAGGAAACGCACGTGTTCGCCTCGCTGGGCACGCAGCTGCGCGGCTGGTTCAGCCAGCTGTTCACGCGCGACAAGGCCAGCGAGACCACGACCCCGCGCCCGGCGCCGCGCCGGCCGGCGTTGCCGGCGCAGGAAGCCGAACTGCCGCCGCCGGCGGGCGCGGCCTCGGCCGTGGCGGCGGACAGTGACCACGATGAGTCCAGCCTGGCGCTGGACCGGGGGGAAACGGTGATAGCGGTGCCGCCGCCGGACCTCAACGCGGGCAGCGCGCCGGTTGCGCCGCCCCCGGCGCCTGAACCGGCCCCGCCAGCCAACCTGCCCCCGGCCTCCCCCACGCCAGCGACCCCGCCGGCTCCGGCTCCGGCGCCAACACCTACTCCGACGCCAACGCCCGCGGCACCGATCACGCCGCTCGCACCCACCATCATCACCCCCGCCGGCCAACGATAGTCGCTGAACCAGGCGTTTCGTCCGCCGGGACGCGGCTCATACCAATCCGATATCCCGCGCCGCGACGCCCGGAAACACCTGCGCCAGCCGCTCCGGATCCAGCCCGTACAGCCTGCGGAACAGCCCGCCCAGCAGCGCCCGGTACTCGTTGCGCACCGGCCAGTCGCGATTCTGGTTGAGCGTGGCCGGCTCCAGCGCGACCTGTTCGCCCGCGATGCGGCCACCGCGCACGCTGCCGCCCAGCACCCAGTAGACCGTGCCGTGACCGTGGTCGGTGCCGCGCGTGCCGTTCTCGCGGAAGGTGCGGCCGAACTCGGACAGCACCACCACGGTGGTCTTGCTCCATGCGGGACCCATCTCCGCGGCAAAGGCCGACAAGCCGCGGCCCAGGTTGTCGAGCAGCCCGGCCAGCTGGCCCTGCGCGGCGCCCTGGTTGACGTGGGTGTCCCAGCCGCCCACGTCGATAAAGCCCAGGTTGAAGCGCTCGCGCATCAGCCCCGCCATGCGCCGGGCCTCGAGCTCGAAGCCGCGCGCGCTGAGCGCGCGGCGGCTGGCAGCCTGCATCTCCTGCTGGCGCGGCGCCATCGTGGCCGGGCCAGAGCCAGCCATGCCGTCCTTCGGCGCTTGCGCCTGCGCCTGGCGCGCGACGGTCTCGCGCAGCTCGAAGCCCTCGTCGATCAGTGACTCGAAGCGCGTGCCGCGATACATCTGCGCCAGCAGCTTCGCCTGGCGCGCATCGAACGGGGCGCGGCCGCTGCCCTTGAGCGAGACGTTGGGCACGTCGCGCGGGCCGGACAGCACCAGCGGCAGCCCGTCGGTGAACGCCACCGGCGCAGCCTGGCCGCCCATGGCCTGGGCCAGCCGGTTGAGGAAGCCGCTGCCGCGCAGCGCAGCCGCGGCCTGGCGGCTTTCGTCATGGCCGGGCAGGCCGGCCTCGATACCGTCCTGGGTCTCGAAGTGGCTGCGCGACAGGTCGTGCGTGCCGGCGAACGGCACAAAGGCCAGCTGGCCCTGTTGCCACAATGGCAGCAGGGTCGGGGACAGGGCCGGGTGCAGGGCCCAGTCGCCAATGCCGCGCGCGGCGCTGTCGGCGTTAAAGGCGGACGCCAGCGCCACCGCGGCGTCGGGATCCGCGTCGGCACCCGGCGCGGGTGGACGGCGGATGGCGATATTGGGCCGCGCCGCGTAGTAGAAATCGCTGCCAGCCGGCACCAGCACGCTGGCGGCGTCATAGCCGCCGCGCAGGAATACCAGCAGGAAGCGCGCGTCGGCCTGCGCGGGCAGCGCGTAGACGCGCGAGGCGATGGCGGGCAGCGCCAGCCCCAATGCGGCGCCACCCATCGTCTTGAGCCATTGTCGGCGTTGCATGGTGCTCTCCGTTGCCTTCAGCGCTGCATCCATTCGGGCGAAGCCAGCAGCAGGGTGTTCCATTCCGCCTGCGACTCGGCCTGACTCAGCGCGGTGCGCGTGGCGGGGCCAAGGGTGGCTTCGATCGCGTCGTAGTAGAGCTTGTTGCCGATGGTCGGGAAGCGCGCCCCGCGCGGCGTGGCGCCATCGCCCGCGAATAATCCCGCCGGCCCCGAGCCGATCGCGCGCGCGATCTCGAAGCGCCGCACCATCTGCCCCGAACTGGCCCAAGCGCTTTCGGCCGACGGATAGCCGTCGGGCGCCACGTGGCCGTACAGCGGCTCGCCCAGCTGGTTCAGCCAGTTCATCACCGGGCGCAGGTTGGCTACCTGCCGGCCTTCATACGCCAGCCGCAGCGACGACACCACGTAGACCATCGGGTCCTTGAACTTGCGCGGCGACGCGGCCGCCTGCCGGTCCAGTTCGGGCGCCAGCAGCATGGTGCGCAGCACCGCGGCGATATCGCCGTCGGTGCGCATGAAGGTCTGCGCCATGCGCTCGACCAGCGCGGCAGGCGGGTCGTCGGCGATGAAGTGAGCCGCCATCCTGGCACTGACAAAGCGCGCCGTGGCCGGCTCGCGCGCCAGCATCGACACCGCCCGCGCCACTTCGTCGAAACCGGACGGCTCGATGCGCTGGCCCAGCAGCAGCTTGGCGCCGAAGTCGTGGCGCGCGGGGTTGAACTCGAACAAGCCGTCGCTGCGGTACAGGCTTGCGCGCGCGGGGGGCAGCTTCGGCGGCGGTGTGCCGCGCAGGTTCACGCCTACGCCGGTCAGCACGCGCGCCAGCTCCTGCACGTCCTGCTGCGTATAGCGCGAGCCGCTGGGCCCACCGGAGACGCCCAGCGTATGCAGCTCCATCAGCTCGCGCGCGTAGTTCTCATTGACGCGGTTGGCGCTGCTCTGGGCATTGTCGAGATAGACCAGCATCGCCGGCGCGGTCACCGTCGCCATCAGCAGGTCGCGGAAACGGCCGAGCGCATGCGGCCGGATGGCGCGCTCTTCGTAATCGGCCAGCAGCAGCCCGACCTGGCCCTTGCCCGCGTAGACGTTGAAATGGTTCATCCAGAACCATGTCATCTGCTCGCGCAGCTGCGCCGGCGAATACAGCGCGCGCAGCAAGTGGCGCCGCGCCACATCGGCCACGATCTCGCGGCCCTGCATGTTGAGCGCCTGGCGCGCCTGCTGCCGGCTGGCGTCGTCCGGCAGGGCGTCGATACGCTGGCGCGCCTCGCGCGCGGCCTGGACCTGCGCGGCGGCGCCGTCGCGCAGGTTGGGCAAGGCGGCGATGGCGGCCGCCAGCTCGGGCGGATCGGCCAGCGGCATCGCCAGCTGCTGCGCGAGAAAGTCCTTGCGGCCCAGCCGGCGCAGCGCGTCCAGCGAGGCCTGGTCGGCGCCGTAGGTGACGGTATTGAGCCAGCGCAGGTCGGCGGCCGCCGTGGCGCCATGGCCGTCACCGTTGCCCGGCCCCGCCTGCAGCCCGGCACAGCCTGCCAGGCACGCGGCCAGCGCCAGCGCGGCGGCGGCGCGCCAGGCGGCAACTCGTCCGCGGCCAGGTGGTCTTGCATGCTGCACTGGATCCATGTGGTTCACCTCTTCCGGTTCGATCCCCATCACCATGTTACGTGGCAAGCCCGGAGCGGTTGACGCGGCGACGCCACGCGAGTGTTACCAATGCTTTCAGTGCGAGATTGCCGGATTTGCCAAGACAGCGGCGCCGCGCCTCGCTAGCCTTGCCCTTTTCTGCCCTTTCCGCTCCCGGAGCGGAAACGCCTGACCGCATGTCGCGCCCCCTGTCCACTGTCGCCTGGCTGCCCGCCATGGCCTTCGTCCTGATCTGGTCCACCGGCTTTATCGTCGGCAAGGCGATCGTGCCGCTGGCCGACACCAGCCTGTTCCTGCTGGGCCGCTTTGCCGTCGCCGGGCTGATGTTCGCGGCGTGGTCGCTGGCCGCGCGCGCGGCATGGCCGCCGCTGCGCGAAGCGCCGCGCCACCTGCTGGCCGGGGCGCTGATGCAGGGCCTCTACCTGTGCGCCGGCTACGGCGCCGTCGCCAGGGGCCTGCCGCCGGCGATCATGGCCCTGCTGGGCGCGCTGCAGCCGCTGCTGACCGCGCTGCTTGCCATCCCCCTGCTGAAAGAGCTACCTTCCAGGCGGACCTGGCACGGCCTGGCGCTGGGTGCGCTCGGCGTTGCACTGGTGGTCGCCCCTGCGTTGCAGGCCGGCCCGCACGGCGCGGCCAGTTCGGTATCGCCGGCGACGGTGTTGCTGGGCGTGCTGGCCATTGTCTCCATCACCATGGGAACCCTGTTGCAGAAAACCGCCATCGCCGCCTGTGACCTGCGCGCCAGCTCGGCGTGGCAGAACCTGGGCGCCATGCTGGTCGCCGCCGCGATGGTGGCGATCCAGGCAGCCAGCGCGCCGCTGCACTGGCACGGCGGCCCGGCTCTGTGGGCCGGGCTGGCCTGGGCCGCCATCGGCCTGTCCGGCGCCGGCACCTGGCTGCTGGTGAGCCTGGTGCGGCGCGGCCAGGCCGCCAATGCCGCGGCGCTGATGTTCCTGGCGCCACCGCTGGCGGCGGTTCAGGCCTGGCTGCTGTTCGGCGAGCGCCTCGGTGCAGTGCAGATATTTGGCATGGCGGTGGCAGGGGCCGGCGTCTGGCTGTGCCAGACCCGTGGCAGGATGCGGCATGCCGAAGCCCGCTGAAGCGCGCGCCGCGCCGCTGGTGGAGCACCGGCGCTACCGGCCGCAGCCGGAGGGCCACCAGCACGGCTACCACCAGCTGCTGTTCGGCCTGGCCGGCGCCTCCGAACTGGAGCTCGACGGCCATCTCTACCGCGTTAACGACCGCACCGGCCTGATCGTGCCGGCCGGCAGCCATCATGACTACATGGGCTACCAGGGGAACCTGCAGCTGGTCGCGGACTTCCCCGCGCAATCGGTGGCGCTGCCCGCGCGGCTGATGGCGCGTCCGCGCGCGTTCGCGCTGGAGGGCGCCTTTGGCAACCGGGTGCGGGCCCTGGCGGCGGGGCGCACGGCGTGCGCGGCACGCGCGCCGCAGGCAGACTGGCAGGTCGCGGCAACCCTGGCCGCGACGCTGGCCGACAGCCTCGGCATGCCCGCGGACCGCGATGTCTTTCCGCTGATGGCCGTCGATGCCTACCTGCGCGCCAACCTGGCCGCGCCGCTGCGCGTGCCGGAACTGGCCGCGCATTTCGGCTGGAGCGTGCGGCGCTTCCAGACCCTGTTCGCCGAGGCTTTCGGCGATACCCCGCACCGCTACCAGACCCGCCTCCGGCTGGATCGTGCGCTGCTGTGGCTGTCGAACTCCCGGCTGCCGCTGGCCGAGATCGCGCTGATGTCAGGCTATCCGGACCAGACCACGTTCACGCGCAGCTTCACGCGGCGCTTCGGGCTGCCGCCGGGGGCATGGCGGGCGGCCGCGCGCAGGTAACAACGAGGGTGCTGGCCGCCTTGCGCGACCGGATTACCGCGAGACAATATCCTTGCGCATCGGCCCCAGAATACCCAGCAACTCCTTCTGCTCGCGCGCCGGCACCTTGAACTTGTTGAGCGATTTCACCAGGTCGTCGACCAGCGCATCGAACTCGTCGTTGCTGATGGCCATGCCGGCATGGGCGGTTCTCATATCGCGTCCCGAATAGGTGCAGGGCCCGCCGGAACCCGCGCAGATCTGTTCGACCAGCCTGGTCTTCAGCCGCGGAATATTGGCATTGGCGAACTTGGCATTGATGCGCGTGTCGGTCGCCACGTTGCCGACAAAGTCGTCGACCACCGCGGTAATGGCCTGCATGCCGCCAAGCCGGTCATATAACGACGAAGTCGTGGCAGGCTTGGCACGATCCGGCGTTGCGCAACCGGCAAGCCCCAGCACCGCCGCCACAACAAAACCGCACAGAACAGGCGAGATACGCATGGCTGCCTCCTTCCTTAACCCGGTAGCTGCGGGATCGGAGCCAGTGCCGCGGCGCAAATTGCATTGACCGCATGCGGGGATAGCGCAGACAGCGCCGGCTTCGGCTGTTTCAGCATAGCAGGTTGGTTCCGCTTTGCTTTCCAGCCGATGACGGCATGGCGCTTTCGATACCAAACGGCTAGAGTCGGAGACGACAAGACACGGACGCGGCCATGCCCAAGCCCCAGATTCTTACCTATGTCGACGCCGGCGCGTCGGACTGGACCGCATGCCTGATGCGAACCATCGGCCATCAGCTGCCTGCAGGGGCCTATGAAATCCGCGCGGTGATGGCAAGCGAGATCCGGCACGACGCCACGCTGTTCGACGATGCGGTGATGTTCGTCATGCCGGGCGGCGCCGACCTGCCCTATTGCGCCTTGCTGAATGGCGCGCCGAACGCGCGCATCCGGCAATTTATCGAACAGGGCGGCGCCTACCTGGGGATATGCGCGGGCGCCTACTACGCATGCCGCGAACTGGCATTCCATGCCGGCACCCGCGGTGCAATCTGCGGCCCGCGCGAACTGCGGCTGGTGGATGCGGTGGCCGTCGGCTCGCTGCCAGAACTGACCGGCGGCAAGCTCTATGACGGCACCCCGCGCACCACGGCCGCGGTGGAACTGCGGACCACCGACAAGCTGACCGAAGTCCCGCTGTCGGTCTACACGCATTACCACGGCGGCTGCCGCTTCGACTTCGCCGACACCCCCGGCCCCGGGACCGAGGTCCTGGCCGTCTACGCGGGCATCCCCGGCACGCCGCCCGCCATCGTCAGCGCACAGGTCGGCAAGGGCCGCGCGCTGCTGAGCGGGGTCCACCTGGAGATTTCGGAGCGGGAGTGCAAGGATGCGTTGCGCGGACACAGCGATATGTCCGAATACCTCCACGTGTGCGACCGGCTGGCGCAAACGGGCGATGCGCGCCTGGCGGTGTTTCGGCGGTTGCTGGCGCAGGGTGGGCTGTCGCTTGGCTGAAAGGGCCGCAGCCTAGCGCGTCATCTTCCCCGCCGCATCCCCGGTAAAGTGATAAAGGTGCGTATTGTCCGGCGCCTCGCTGATGCCCTCGCCGCTCGGACGGAATTCGATATGGCGCTGGAATTTTTCGCTGTCGGCCCGGGCGTCGCGCTCGGCGGCCCGCAGCGCCCCGGCATAGGGCATGGGGTCCTTCGATGTCTCGATTTCCAGCAGCAAGGTCTGTTCGTTGACCCGCACGCTGTACTTGCCGAGATTGAACAGCAGGTACATCGCCAGCAGGTTGTCATAGTCCTGGTAAGCCCCGGCTTCGCGGCGAAAGTCGAGCGACAGCACCGAGGGAAAGCGGTCAGGCAGGTCCTTGAAGGCGATTTTTTCTTCCTCTTGCGGATCGACATAGGTCGAGCCGCGGTACTTCTTGTACAGCACCACGTCCATGCCATAGCTGCGCTGGCCCCATTCCCGGATCAGCTTCATCGCCATCTCGGTCGGGATATTGGCGGTGGCTGCCGCGACCATGCGCTGCCCTGAAAACAGCGTCGCGCCGGTCACTGCCAGGTCGCGGTAGCCGGCGCCATACTTGAAAGCGGCGCCGATGGTCTTGGCGCAGTTCAGGCGCAGGTAGTCGTAGCGGATCGGCCCGTGGTGATATTCGGTATTGCTGCGTTGCTGGTGATAGTCGTCGTTGATGCGGCGGAAATAAGCGGCCAGCGCCGCCTTGTCCGCCGCCGGCACGCCATAGACCCGCACCCCGATGACCGAGCGCTTGTAGATTTCGCCGAAGTCGAGCCCGAACGATGCGGTATCGGCGACCGTGGATACGGTCTTGAACAGATATTCCTGCTTGGGGATAGCGATCATCAGATCGGTGGTGTAGCGGCCGCCAGCGTGGGCGGGGTCGCGGTCCGCGTAGAAGTTGGCCGAGTACACCCGCTCTTCGCCCGCCGCATCATCGCGCAGTGCCAGCGCGATATGGCCGGCGGATCCGCCCTTGGAGGTGCCGAAGCTGATCAGCAGCTCCAGGTCATACGGGTCTTCGCGCAGCCGTGACGCGATCTGATCGAGGTTGGCGGGCTCCGGCCCGCCCTTGCTGCCGAATTCGCTGGCCAGCGCCAACCGCGGCAAGAGCAACACCATCGCGACAAACCACAGCACCGACCGCATTCTCATTATTTCCCCCGATTCTGGACGTCCCAGGGCATGACCATGACATGCCGACGATACCATGCTGCCCATCGCCACGGCCCACCCCTGCCCCGGCGATCCGGTACAATGCCCTGCTTTCGAGGACGACCTCGCCCGCACCGGGTATGAATGTCCGGGACGGCCCGGCTCTTGATCAAGGAGCCATCATGGCTTGGATATATCTCGTCATCGCCGGAGTGCTCGAGGTGCTTTGGGCATACTCCATGAAGCTGTCCGAAGGCTTTTCGCGCCCCGGCTACTCGGCCATCACCATCGTGGCCATGATTGCCAGCTTCGCCCTGCTATCCCTGTCAATGAAAACCCTGCCGCTCGGCACGGCCTACACCATCTGGACCGGCATCGGCGCCGTGGGCGCGTTCCTGGTGGGGCTGTTCGTGCTGGGCGAACCGGCCAGCGCGCCCAGGATCCTGGCGGCGGGACTGATTGTCAGCGGACTCGTGATGATGAAAATGACCTCCTGACGGTCCGGCATCGGGCCCGCCTTGCCGAAGCGGGCGGACCAGCTTGCGATTCCGCCCCTCGATTGCCGGCGCGGTCGGCGCCGGCGCATCCGGGGTGTCCTCAGAACGCCTTGCTCAGCTCCAGCCCGCCATAGAAGGCACGCGGCTCGCCCGCTGTCTTCTTGGCGCCGCCGAAGAATCCCAGGTTCACGCCCTTGCCGATGGCAATACCGGTCACGACCAGGCCACCTTGCGTGGCGTGGTAGAACGGGTCGCCGTGCTTGATGAATTCCACGCCTGCCCAGGCCTCGCCAAAGACCTTGTAGAGCAGGCGGCCGCGCGCCCAGTAGGCCTTGGGTCCAAAGTTGTAGCTGGCGATGCCGTTGACTGCCCAGTTCCGCGCAAATTCCTGTTGCCCCAGCACGGTCAGCGCGACACCCCATTCGCCGCCGTCGGACCGGTTGTCCGCGCCCTCGGGCGATACCCGGTTGTAGCGGTAGCGAGCCCCGACCGAGGCCTCGGCCCAGCCGGTTGCCCAGCCCTTCTGCACGCCCAGCGCAGCCTCGGCGGACTGGCCGTTTACCGACACGGTGGTACCGTTCGCACCATACTTGTAGTGGTAATCGCTGACCACGAGCTTCTGCGTCAGGAATGGCACAGGCAGGAGATTGCCGGTAATGCCGGCGTATTCGCTGCGCTCGCCGCCGCCGGCAAGGCTTGCGCCGCCGAACAGAAAGGGGCCCGCGGCCGCCGGCAGCGAGGCCAGCAGCAGGGCCAGCGGCAATAAGCCGCCGCGGAGGATCGCTGCAAGCCGCCGGCACGCTGCGCCATGGCCTCTGTACGCCATCATGAAGTTTCCCAGGTTAAGCCGCGCTATGCGGTGCAATGTTGTACAGGTGGAAGTCACCGGTCGGCGTGGTCACCCGCCCCGTTGGCGTGAGGCGGATGGCCTGTTCATGGGCGGCGCCCGCGTGGACGGCCTGCGGCTGGCGCAGGGTGGCACCGGCATTCAGGTCCAGTTCGATGCTGCTGAACAGCAGCGGTGCCGCGCCTTCGATAGTGGCGATGGCAACCGGCAGCATATCGACGCGCAACGGCTGCATCAGTAACGCCGCGGCCCAGATATACGCGGCCGAGGACCGGCCCTCGTCACGCCGGAGTATCTCGGCAAGACGCGTCAGCGGCGGCGTTTCTGTCTCGCGCAGCGCACCCATTTCCAGCTGGAGCCGGCTGCCGAACAGGAATGTTTCCAGCGCGCCGGTGTTGCCATCCGCCGTCCAGTTGAAGCGCAGGCCGACCGACATGCCGTGGGAGACGCCGGGCCGCGACGCCTTGACGAAGGTGGCGATCGCGGTGTCGCGGACAATGAGGTTGGGCAGATGCACCGCAACGCCGACCACGTCGCCCAGCGCCAGGCCCGGCATCGCTTCGCCCAGGTACAGCGCGCCGTTCGGTGACAGGTCGGCGGTCAGTCCGAGATACGTCTTGTCGTTGACGGTCAGCGTGGTCGGCACGCGCAGCGGAAAGCGGTATTCGGTGCGGCGGTTGCGCGAGTGCTTGTGGGCATAGGCCGCCACCGCAATGGCGCACCCAAGTGTCATCACCGTCCAGAAGAGCGTCACAAGGCCCGCGCCAAGCGCGAGGCTGCCCGTGTAAATGCGATACAGGCCGACCGGTATGCTCGCGGCGGCCAGGCCGCAGAGCACCAGCAACGGCGACAGCCATAGCCACATCTTGCCGGTCTGGGACATCTGCTTGTCGGTGACGGCAAACGGAATATTCTTGCGGAACAGGCCGACACTGGTCGACATGAAGGCAAAGAACCGTGCCATGGCGTACTGCTCGCTCAGGAACAGCGAGTTGTAGCCGCGCCCGAGTTCCAGGTGGACCAGGATCGAAAGCAGGTAATAGAGGCAGAACAGCAGCAGGAACGTGTTCAGCGGCGAGATGATCGGCAGTACGCCGGTCAGGAACACCACGGGCGGCGTCAGGAAGAAGACCAGCTTCTGCCAGCCTTCGAAGAAGAACAGTGCCGAGGCCAGATAATTGAGGCGCTGCCCGATGGTGAGCCCGCGCGCGAACAGGATGTTCTCCCGCCGGAATACCTGCATCGATCCCATGCCCCAGCGCATGCGCTGCTTCAGGTAGGTATCGATGCTGTGCGGCGCAAGGCCGAACGCCAGCGACTCGGCGTGGTACACGGACTGGTAGCCGAGCTTGTGCATGCGGATCGCGGTGTGCACGTCCTCGGTCACGGTTTCCGTCGCAAAGCCGCCGATCCGTGCCACCGCGGCGCGCCGGATCACGGCACAACTGCCGCAGAAGAAGGCGGCATTGAGCGCATCCTTGCCGCGCTGGATTACCTTGAAGAACAGCGCCTGTTCATCCCACACCCGCTTCTTGCCCAGCCGGTGGTTGAAGGAGTCGATGTTGAAGAAGTCCTGCGGTGTCTGCACGAATGCGACCCGCTCGTTGCGGAAATAACCCAGCGTCCTGACCAGGAAATCCTTGCGCGGCGCGTGGTCGGCGTCAAAGATCGCAATGAATTCGCCGGTGCTGTGCAGCAGCGCGTGATTCAGGTTGCCGGCCTTGGCGTGGGCGTTGTCGCCACGCGCGAGATAGCGGCAACCCAGCTCCTGCGCGAGCGCCCGCATCGATTCCCGGCGGCCGTCGTCAAGCAGCCAGGTGGCATGCGGATAATCCATGCGTATCACCGCCAGCAGCGTACGGCGAATCAGCTCGACCGACTCGTTATAGGTCGGCACGAAAACATCGACGCTCAGGCCCGGTTCAGGCGGCGGTGCCTCCCGCACCGAAAGCCGGTACGTCATCAGCACAAAGAGCAGGCCACTGATATAGCCGTAGACTTCCGCCGCATAGAGCGGGAAGGAAAACAGCGGCGCCGCGACATTGATCGTGTCGACGCGCCAGGCGAGGTACGCCAATCCCACCAGCACGTACGCAACCACAAGCAACCTGATGGACCGACCGGGCTGTTCTGTTGTCATGCTTTCGTTCTGTGCTGGCGTTATTCTTCTTTGGTCACCACGCCGGATGCTCTGGCCATGCCGGGTCGTCGTGAGAACGGGACCCGCAGCGCAAGGCCGCGCCGTCATCCGGATACAGCATAGAGGGATTTGGCGCGTTCTGTAAGTAGGGTGCGGACAGCCGGCAGGGTATCCGTGTAGCGCACGCTGCAGCGTGCGGGGATTTAAAAGACGCTAATCTCAGAGTTCAGTGTCCACGCGGTTTGCGTGCGCACAAGTCGCGACTGGCGAATGCCGCCGTCACGCGGCCACCCTGCGCCTGCTGCACCAGCAATCCAGCCGCGCGGACGCCGAGTTCATCGACATCAATTGCGCGGCAATGGCGGGCCAGCTGCTGCAGTCCGAGTTGTTCGGCCAGAACGCGGAGCGTTCACCGACGCGATAGGCAAGCAGGAAGGGCTGATCAAGGCCGGCAATGGCGGCACCTTGTGCCTGGATGCAGTGCGGGAGCTCGACCTGGGAATGCCGTGCCGGCCGACCGGGGCCCTGCACCGCCGCGCTTCCGGGGGTAGAATCTGCGGCTCACACCGAAGAGGGCCGTCCAATCCGCATGCCGGCTGAATGGCGGGCCTTCTGTCGTTTCGGAGGTCCCCTTGCTGCGCGCGTTCGAACGTCTGCTTGATCCATTCCCGCCCGACGAGGCACCGCCGCCGCCCAAGGGCCTGGCGGCCTTCCTGTGGGCCTGCACCCGCGGCACACGCCGATACTTCGTCGCGCTGGCGCTGCTGAGTGCCGGCGTGTCGATCTACGAAGCGTGGCTGTTCTCCTTCCTCGGCCAAGTGGTGGATCTGCTGGCGGCGTGGCAGGGTAACCGGCAAGCTTCGGCACAGGAGCAACGCGTGCTGTGGGGGATCGGCATCGTGCTGGTCACCAGCATCGGCCTGGTGGCGCTGCGCACCATGGTGCAGCACCAGGTGCTGGCGATCAACCTGCCACTGCGGCTGCGCTGGGATTTCCACCGGCTGATGCTCAGGCAGAGCCTGTCGTTTTTCTCCGACGAGTTCGCCGGACGGGTCACAACCAAGGTCATGCAGACCGCGCTGGCCGTGCGCGAGGTGCTGTTCACCTTCATCGAGATCGTGCTCGCCATCGGCGTGTACTTCATCACCATCATCGCGCTGGCGGGCGGCTTCGATTTCCGGCTGATGCTGCCCTTCATCGGCTGGATCGTGCTGTTCGGCCTGGCCATGCTGTACTTCGTGCCGCGCCTGGGCAAGGTCGGGCAGGAGCAGGCGCACGCCCGCTCGTCTATGACCGGGCGCGTCACCGACGCCTACACCAACATCACCACCGTCAAGCTGTTCTCGCACACCCGGCGCGAGGCCCACTTCGCGCGCGCGGCGATGGAGGATTTCAAGGAAACCGGGTTCCGGCAGATGCGCCTCGTCAGCCAGTTCGAGGTCGTCAACCAGGCCCTGGTGGTGGGATTGATCCTCGGGGCGGGCGGCTATGCGCTGTGGCTGTGGCATGGGGCCGAGATCGGCACCGGCGCGGTGGCCGCGGTTACCGCCATGGCGCTGCGCATCAACGGCATGTCGCACTGGATCATGTGGCAGATGGCCTCGTTGTTCGAGAACATCGGCACGGTGCAGGACGGTATTGCCACGCTCACGCACGTGGCCAAGGTGCAGGACGCGCCCGGCGCGCCCGCGCTGCAGATCCGGCGCGGCGAAGTGGAATTCGACCAGGTCCGCTTCAACTACAACGGAGAACGCCAGGTGCTCGACGGCCTCAGCCTGACCGTGCGTCCGGGCGAGAAGATCGGGCTGGTGGGCCGCTCCGGCGCGGGCAAGTCCACGCTGATCAACCTGCTGCTGCGTTTCTACGACGTGGACAGCGGCCGCATCCGCATCGACGGGCAGGACATCGCCAGGGTGACGCAGGACAGCCTGCGCGGCGCCATCGGCATGGTCACGCAGGACACCTCGCTGCTGCATCGCTCGATCCGCGACAACATCGCCTACGGCCGCCCCAACGCCACCGATGCCGAGATCCGCAACGCCGCCGTGCACGCCCAGGCCGATGACTTCATCCGCCAGCTGAGCGACCAGCACGGCCACACCGGCTACGACACGCTGGTCGGCGAACGCGGCGTCAAGCTCTCGGGCGGCCAGCGCCAGCGCATCGCGATTGCCCGCGTGATGCTCAAGAACGCGCCGATCCTGCTGCTGGATGAAGCCACCAGCGCGCTGGATTCCGAAGTCGAGGCCGCCATCCAGGAAAGCCTGGACGAAATGATGGAAGGCAAGACCGTGATCGCGATCGCCCACCGCCTCTCCACCATCGCCGCCATGGACCGCCTGATCGTGATGGACCAGGGGCGCATCATCGAGCAGGGCACGCACGCCGAATTGCTGGCGAAGAACGGCACCTATGCGCGACTGTGGCGGCACCAGAGCGGCGGCTTCCTGGGTGAAGAGCAGGACGAGGTGTCCGAATCGGTTCAGTAGCCGGCGGGCGACTGGCGGGAGCGTATCCCGGCTAGGCGGCGATCGCCCGGCGCTCTTCTTCGTCGAGCACGGGCCCGTCGAGCGTCACGCGCGAAGGGTCGGTGCGGAATTTCCGGATGACGCCAGGCCGTTTGCAGTCAGCCATGTCAGGTCAGCGCGATCCCGCCATCGACGCGCAGGTTCACGCCGGTGATGAAGCTGCCTTCCCCACTGGTCAGCATCAGTGCCGCAGAGGCAATCTCGTCGGCACGCCCAAGGCGACCAAGCGGAATGGCACTTGCCACGCCTGCCTCGAAGGCTGGCCTGTCACCCTCGGCAACGCCGAGCTTGGACAAGATCGGCGTATCGATGGGACCCGGGCTGATTACGTTCACCCGGATGCCACGCGCCTTGAACTCGAGCGCCCAGCTCTGCGCAAACGCTTCAATCGCCGCCTTGGTACCTGCATAGACGGCGTGTCCATCGAGCACCTTGGCGCTGGCAATCGAACTGACAAGGAGGATGGAGCCGCCGTCGCGTAACACCGGCACGATCTTCTGCACGCCGAAGAACACACCTCGCGTGTTGGTGGCGAACTGTGCGTCGTATTCGTCGATGCCGACCTGGCCGGACGGCCTGATCTGGTTTATGCCCGCGTTGGCTACGTAGATGTCGGCCCCGCCAAACCGCGTGGTGACCGCCGCCGCCACACGATCATGCGTGGACAGATCGGCGATATCGCCTGTCATGCCCATCGCCCGCGGCCCCAGTTCGGCTACCGCCGCGTCAACGGCGTCACTACGCCGGCCAACGATGACCACCTGGGCCCCCTCGTTGACGAACCGCCTTGCCATCGCCAATCCTATGCCGCTGTTGCCACCCGTAATGACCGCGACCTTTCCTTCAAGCTTGCTCATCGTGTACCTCGACATTCCTGTTGGATGAGGTTGAATCTAAAGGATCCGTCGCAAGCGGGGCAGCCCTACAATGGACGCATTACTTGTGCCAAATTGTCTTCTATGTCGATAGAACGTCTCCATGGCCTTTCAGCCTTTGTCCGTGCGGTGGAAGCGGGTTCGTTCACCGGTGCCGCCAGGCTCCTCGGCACTACGCCTTCGGCCATTTCGAAGAGCGTGTCGCGACTTGAAGCCAGGTTAGGCGTGAAGCTCTTTCACCGATCCACCCGCGCCTTCGCATTGACCGACGAAGGGACCGTCTTCTACCGACGCGTCGCGCCGCTGGTACGGGGACTCGAAGAAGCAAGCGAGGGGTTGGTCGCGCCGTCGGAGATGGCGGTGGCAGGTCATCTTCGCATCAGCATGCCGGGCGATCTTGGCACTACATTGCTGGCCGCGATCGCGGCGAAACTGATGCCGCGCCATCCGCGTCTGTCGCTGGACGTCAGCTTCAGCGACCAGCACGCCGATCTGATCCGCGAGGGGTTCGACGTGGCCTTTCGCGCCGGCCACGCAACTGACAGCGGCCTGCATGCACGGCACCTGACAAACCTTCCTCTGGTGCTGGTGGCGTCGCCTGCATACCTGGAAAGTTACGGGGAGCCTCGCACGGCGGCGGACCTGCTGCACCATCGCCATGTGCGTTACCGGCTGGCCGGACAAGTCATGCCAGTCACGCTTGCCGACGGCACGCGGCTGCAGACAAAGGGATCGTTCGATGCCGACAATGGCGCTGCGATGCGCACGGCAGCGCTCAACGGCCTCGGTATCGCGCAACTGCTGCAGCTCGCCGTGCAGGCTGACCTCGATGCCGGCCGGCTGCAGCGCGTAATGCCCGCCCTGGCGCTACTCGCGGTACCGCTGCAGGTGCTGCACGGATTCGGTCGACGTATCCCAGCGCGCGTACGCGTACTGGTGGACTTTGTCGCAACGGAGCTTGCCGGCCAGTCCGAACGCCGGGCAGACTCTGCCCGTCAATAGGCAGCTATCCATTGGGGGATGTCGGCTGGGAAGACCTGGTTGCGCTGGCCAGGACTGCCAGGGCGTAGTGCAGTCAGTCGATCACGCTCACGATGCTGTGAATGCCCCCGCGAGCCATCTTGGCGTAAGGGCAAAGACGCTCGGTGTTGCGTACCAGTTCCTCGGCCTGGCGGCGCTCCACGCCCGGCATGCGGACGCGAATTTCGGCAATCAGCGCGTAGCCCCCATCAACGGGATCGCGGCCGAAAGACACCTCGACCGCCACCGTAGCCCGGGTCGTGTCGACCTGCGCGCGCTGGGCAAGAAGACTCAGTGCCCCGTGAAAGCAGGCGGCATAGCCTGCCGCGAAAAGCTGCTCCGGATTGGTGCCGCTGCCGGGCCCGCCCATCGCCGCAGGCAGGCGCAACTCGAGGATAAGATTGCCATCGTCGGACCTTGCCACGCCGGACGCCCGGCCATGCGCGGCCTCGCCTCCGGACACCGTGACGGTCGTGGTGTACAGCGCCAAGAATCCCTGTCCCCGATATCTGTCGAGCA
This sequence comes from Cupriavidus alkaliphilus, assembly GCF_900094595.1. Classification (GTDB taxonomy): domain Bacteria; phylum Pseudomonadota; class Gammaproteobacteria; order Burkholderiales; family Burkholderiaceae; genus Cupriavidus; species Cupriavidus alkaliphilus. The sequence continues at coordinate 545,293 of NZ_FMAD01000004.1, forward strand.
AGGTCAATGGCGGAGGCTGCAACCGCTCGCTATCCATCATCGTCTCCGCCTATTTTGTCTGACGCATCCCTTCCCGCAGTGGATGTGTCCAAGCCGTGCCTTGCCTTCCGGCACAAGCGTGCCTTCCTGACGTGCTGCCGAAGCAGAGCGCCGCCGGATCTGCCACGATGGCGCGCTTGTCGCCGGTCGCCTGCAGGTAGCGCTGCACGAGGTCGCTCAGGCGGAAGCGTTCGGGGACGGCGATGTCGACCATGCCATGATCGGGGCCACCAGTGCGGCATCGGCTACAGCTAGAGCCTTGCCACAGTACGTGCATGCTACGTGTGGCCGTGGGCCGGCACCAGACCGGTGCGTGGCCCACGGTGTTTCCTTTTTCGCATCAATCAGATCCGGGAGCGTGGCGAGCGATCCTAGCGGTTGACCTTCAGCCGGTACTCACTTGGAGACATTCCAAAGTGGCGCTGGAACGCCACGCGCATCCGCTCTTCGCTGCCGAAACCGCACTCGCGCGCGATGACGTCGATGGGCCGGCCCGGATCCTGCAACTGCCGCCGCGCCGCTTCGAGCCTGAAATGCTCCACGCCCTTGGCCGGCGTGCGCCCCGTCTTTTCCTTGTATATGCGCGCGAAATTACGCGGACTCATGCCGACGTAGTCGGCAAGCTGTTCGACGGACAACTCCTGCGTGGAGAGGCTCTGCAGGATCCACAAATGCAGCGACTCAAACACTGGCACCTGCCGGCTCTGGGAGATCAGGATCTCGCTCAACTGCGGCTGGGCCCCGGGGCGTTTCATGTAAACCGCCAGTTCCTTGGCGGAATTGAGCGCGACCTCGTGTCCGTAGTCGGCTTCCACCATCGCCAGGGCCAGGTCGATGCCGGTGGTCACCCCGGCCGACGTCCAGAGGTTCTGCTGCTGCACGAAGATCGCATCGGGATCGAGGTCTACGGTGGGGAACAATTCGCGGAACCGGTCCAGCATGGCCCAGTGCGTGGTGGCGCGCTTGCCGTCCAGCAAGCCCGCGAATGCCAGCAGGAATGCGCCGCTGCACACAGAGGCCATGCGCCGGATCTTGCCCGACGCCGTCCCCAGCCAGTCGATCAGCGCCGTCTCGTTCTTCGCCACCTCAAGGATCGTGGGTGACCCCGGTACGATCACGGTGTCGACGAGCCGCAGGTCGAACGACGCCAGGGACACCGAACTCATTGCGGTGCCCTCCACCGTTGCAACCATTCCACCGGAGAAGCTGGTGGTGTGGCACCGGTAACCCGCCATCCCGCGCGCCCGCGCGTAGTTGGAGGCGGCCCAGAACACGGTCTGGGGTCCGGCGAGATCGAGCAGGCTGACATCGGGATACGCCACGAACAGGATGTTGCGCGGCATGTCTTCAATGTTCTCTGAGGCGGGGAGTGACTGATGTTGAACCATAAGAGGAATCGCGGGCATCGAGCGATGCTATGTCAATAGGGCAATCCCGCGCAAGCCTGTGCCCCAACCGTAACAGGACGGCCAGCGGGCGCTGCTGCACGACGGCAATCTCCCCGGTACATCCCTGTCGCCCGACGGGCTCGGGTATTGATAGTGCTGTCATCATCGGCTTCCGTATGTCACATCCAGTGGCATCGCACGACTCTCAGGCATCGGCCAGGCGTCCCGCGCCGGTCAGCTCGGCGGGCGTCGTCGCGACAGGGCAATGTGGCGGCGAGTCTAGTGCGCGCGTGGGTGCGTCACAAGAGGGTCCGGAGCGCAGCGCCGTTTCCCGGAATGCACCAATGCCGGATGACATTCTCATGACGTGGTCCGGACGGCTGGCAGTCTGGCAGAAAAACTGGGAGCGCTGTCATTTACGGTCTATTAAGCGCTCATTACCATGGCAGACACGCCATGGCAGATACGCCAAATGATCATACATTTGGCCGCCGACATGCACGACGCCGTCGTGGCGGTCGGCGACCGTAGCTGCGGCTTTGTTGGCGACGCCGTGCTACCCCTGTTCGATGCGTTCTATGCGATCAGGGATGAAGGGATGGGGATGAGACGGGCAATCTGCCAGTGCATCGTGAACGGCCACGGCGGCGGCATCCCGTGCGGAATGCCGCCCCTGTGGCGGCGCACGCTTTGCCGTGCGCCTGCCCCGCCAGGCTCCGGCGGCCGTTGAGCGCCGCTCGCAAGAAAGCCGACACCAGGCAGCGCAATGCATTGGGGGAAGAACACATGGAATCGACGCAACAGGCGGACGTATTGGACCGCAATTTCCGGATCGGCCAGCCGAATCGCGCTGACGCGCTGTCGACAAGCTTTGCCGCGAGCTACGCGGGGATCATGGCATTCATGGCCGTGGCCAGCGAAGGCAGCTTCGCCAAAGCCGGCGAGCGCCTGGGCATCGGACGGTCAGCCGTGAGCCGCAACGTGCAAAAGCTGGAAACACAGTTGAGCACCCGACTCTTCCTGCGCACCACACGCGCGACACAGCTCACGCGCGAAGGTCAGCGCTTCTTCGAGAACTGCCACAAGGGCGTCACGCATATCGTAGAAGCCATGAACGACATGCTGGAGTTGCGCGAGGGCCCCCCGCGTGGCCAGCTGCGCATCAGTGCCACCGTGGGTTTTGGCCGAAAGGTCGTGGCACCGTTGCTCGACAGCTTCGTCAAAGCCTATCCGGACATTGCCATCGACCTGCTGCTGGATGACCGGCCGACGGACTTCGCATCGGCGCAGATCGATGTCGCATTTCGCAATGGGCGGATCGAGGATTCCAGCATCATCGCCAAGCAACTGATCCCGATGCAGATGGCACTGTGCGCGGCGCCGTCGTATGTAGCGCGGCACGGACTGCCGGAGACACTGGACGACCTCGCACACCACGAATGCATCAACTTCCGCTTCTCCAGCGGACGCATCTTCGAATGGGAGTTCAAGGTCGACGGCATCGTACGCAAGGTCCTGCCCAAGGCGCGTATGACATTCAACGATGCGGACCTCGTGCTGCACGCAGTGCTGCAAGGATGGGGGATCGCACAAATGGCAGGCTACCAGATCCGGGATCATGTCGCAAACCATGAACTCGGAATCGCCTTGGCACGGCACGCGCCAGACGATCGCGGCCACTATATCTGCTACCTGAGCCGCCAGCACCTTCCCACGCGTATACGCGTGTTTATCGACTTCATGACTGCCCAGATCCGCGCTCTCGGTATCGACTTCATGACGAATTTCAACGGCGAAACCTTCGAACCGCTTTCAGCGCCCTCACCGACAATTCGCATGACGGGAGCAGCGGCATGAGCATGATGGCCTGGATCTGCGCGACCGGCGCGATTCTGCTCTGGGCGTCGTTCGCCACGCTGGTGTCGTACGCGCCAGACTTGCCGCCGCTGCTGCTCACCGGGCTGGCACTTTCGGCGGGAAGCCTCACCTGCCTGCATCGCGTGCGCGCCTGGCGCGTGCCGTTTCGCACGCTCGCATTCGGCGTGGGGTGCCTGTTCATCTATAACGCCGGCCTCGTCATGGCCTTCCGGTTGGCACCGATCGTCGAGGCGAACCTCATCAACTATCTGTGGCCGCTGATCCTGGTATTGCTGGGCACAACGGCCTGGCGCGGAACAGAAGGCGCGGCCAGGCTGCTTGGCGCCCTGCTGGCCTTTGCCGGCTGCGTCATTGCCATCACCTCCGGCTCGGGCGCAGTGGCGTTCAGCAGCGACCACGCCACCGGCTATGCCCTCGCATTGCTCGCAGCCTTCGTATGGGCCGTCTATTCGCTGGGCACGCGCTGGTTGCCTCCGTTTTCATCGTGGGCGACCGGCGGCTTCTGCCTGGGCGCCGGCTTACTGGCCCTCGCCAGCCACCTTGCATTCGAACCACGCACCGCAATCTCCGCCGCCGACATGGGCTGGGTATTGGCGATCGGCCTGGGACCGCTCGGCGTCGCCTTCGTGCTTTGGGACGTTGCCATGCGCGGCGGCAATGCCGCTCAGGTCGGCATTCTCGGCTACGCCACGCCCGTACTGTCGATGCTCTGCCTGGCTTTGGCCGGCCGGGTGACGGAGCGAGACTGGTCGACAGTCTTCCTGGCCAGCATACTTATCGTGGCAGGAATCGCCATCGCGGCCAAGGGACCTGAGGCATTGCGGTACAGGACGAGCGCGCGTCGATGCGAGCTCTGATGTGGGTGACAATGTATTGATGCCATCGATCACCCCCCGGCATGGGCCAGGGGGCAACTATTCCTTGTCCGCTTCGAGGCAGACCAGGCAGTTGTCTCCGGCTTCGGCCGATCAGGCCTTGAGGAAGGCCGCGAGATCGGCGTTGATGACCTCCGCCTGCGTCGTCGGCATTCCATGCGGGAAGCCTTTGTACGTCTTCAAGATGCCCTTCTTCAAGAGCTTGGCCGACAAGGGTCCGGATTCTGAGTAGGGCACGATTTGATCGTCATCGCCGTGCATCACCAGCACGGGTAGATTGATCTTCTTCAGATCCTCGGTAAAGTCGGTCTGCGAGAACGCCACGATACCGTCGTAATGCGCCTTCGCGCTACCCATCATTGCTTGCCGCCACCAGTTCTGGATAACGCCTTCCTGAGGCTTTGCGCCCGGCCGGTTGAAACCATAGAACGGCCCCGCGGGAAGGTCCCGGAAAAACTGTGCCCGATTGGTGGCCGTCTGCAGTTGCAGGCCGTCAAACACCTCCCTCGGCAGACCGCCCGGATGGGATGACGTCTTGACCATGAGCGGCGGAACCGCCGCAATCAGGCAGGCTTTCGAGGCCCGCTTCTCGCCGTGTCGCGCCAGGTAGCGCACAACTTCGCCACCGCCAGTGGAGTGGCCCACGTGGATGGCGCCCTTGAGGTCAAGATGCGTTACCACTGCTGCCAGGTCGTCGGCGTAGTGGTCCATATCGTGCCCTTCCCAAACCTGCGACGAGCGGCCATGGCCGCGCCGATCATGGGCAATGACGCGATAGCCCTTGGCTAGAAAGAACATCATCTGGGCATCCCAATCGTCGGAACTCAGCGGCCATCCGTGAGAGAAAACGATCGGCGTCGCATCGGCGGGGCCCCAGTCCTTAAAGAATATCTGGACTCCGTCCTTGGTCGTGACATAGTTCATGGCGAAATTCCTCTGTGAGGTTGCCGCGCTGTTCGGCGCGGTGGACGTCTTCGAAGCGGCCATAGCCGCGATAGGCAAGGACGCAGCGACTGCGGCCCCCGTTCCGAGTGAGAGCAGTTGGCGGCGGGTGACTCCCCCGGGGACAGACAGCGAGGTAGATGCAGGTTTCATGGCATTAAGACCTTTCTTAGTTCGTGCAAACGAAATGAACGGATAAAGCAGCGCCCTCGTCTTCCACTGGATGAATGAATGGCGACGTGATTGGGTCAAGAAAATGGGCTGGCATCGCCCCCACCGCCATCGCAACGGACCGATGAATCGATACTTGACGGGTTGCGTTGAATCCTAGACGTCATCCTTATCAGGCACTAGGCAAGCGCGGAGAAACAGCATGTTGTTCGCGCAGCGCCAATCCCTCGCCTGATTGCGGAACTCGTGGAATTGGAAAATCTGGCTCGCCTTGGTGGGCGCGCGGCAGTCGCTGCGGAATTTCGCGAAGACGGCAAGCGGCGGGCCGAAGGGCTACCCTGACGCACGTGGCCAGGGTGCAGGATGCGCCGGGCGCGCCCGCCCTGCAGATCAGGCGCGGCGAAGTGGAACTCGGCGGCCTCAGCTTGACCTTGCGTCCCGGCGAGAACATCGGGGTGGTGGGCCGCTCCGGCGCGGGCTGTGGCGGCACCAGAGCGGCGGCTTCCTGGGTGAAGAGCTGGACGAGGTGTCCGAATCGGTTCAGTAGGCGGCGGGCGACTGGCGGGAGCGTATCCCGGCTAGGCGGCCATCGCCCGGCGCTCCTCTTCGTCGAGCACGGGGCCGTCCAGCGTCACGCGCGAATGGTCGGTGCGGAATTTCCGGATGACCGGCTTCAGCTCTTCCTTGACGTGGGCTTCGCTGTAGCCGTTGAACAGGTGCCCCAGCAGGCCGCGACGCAGGTCGGAAGTCCCCATGATGTAGTCGGCGATCGGGAACGTGAGGTTCATGTTGTACTTCATCATGATGCCCATGTTGTGATGCGCGGTGTGGTGGCGGCGGATCGTGTTGATGAAGGGCATGTTGCGCACGAACCAGTTGTCATGCACGTGGCAGCAATAGTGGAAGGTCTCGTAGATGAGGTATTGCGCCACCATGGTGATGAAGACAAAGTAGCCGGCGTTGGCGTTGAAGATCAGCGAGGCCAAATAGCCCAGGCCGCCGCCGCCGACGCCAAGCGTCGCCAGCACGCGCCACGGGAAGAACACGATGCGGAATTCGCGCGTGGTATCGATGGTGGGCTCCTGGTCGGTGAAGTACTGGTGATGCTGGCGCGTGTGGCGCTCGTAGATGGCGCGCAGCGCAAAGACGTTGATGCGGCGGTGCATGACATAGCTGTGCAGGAACCATTCCACGAAGTTGCCGGCCAGGAATACCGGCAGGATCAGCGCCCACTCCCAGGTTACGTTGTGCAGCCGCTGGATGGCCCACCACAGCGCGCCGGTGCCCACGCCGTAGATCACTGCGATATGCAGCAAGCCGTTGTAGAGCGGGCTGATATCGGCCTTGTATTGCTCCCTGAACTTGCGTTGACGTTCGGTCATCATGATTGCATCTCCGAAAAGCTGCGCCGCACTAACATATTAGATGGATATAAAAGTGCGGCGTGCCAAAAAATGCCCCCGGTGGCCCAGGGGCGCCAATACAGGCGCGGCCGGACGCCGCGCGGCGAACCGTTAATGCGAGACTTCCTCCAGCGCCTTGCCGCGGGTTTCGACGCCCAGCAGCAGGACCGCCGCCGCGGCCACCGCAAAGGACAAGGCCCCGAGCGTGAAGACACCGCCCTGCCCCGCCACCGGCAGCAGCACGCCAACCAGGTAGGGTCCGGCCAGCGAGCCGATGCGGCCGACGGACGAGGCAAAGCCGGCGCCGGTCGCGCGGGAGCGCGTGGGGTACAGCTCCGGCGTATAGGCATAGAGCACGGACCACATGCCGAACAGGAAGAACTGCATGCACAGGCCTGCGGCGATCAGCTGCTCCACCGGCAGCCGGTGCACCGCCGCCTGGCCATAGGCATACGCAGCCACGGCGCTGCCGATCAGCATGAGCGCGCAGGTCGGCTTGCGGCCCCACTTTTCCAGCAGCCATGCCGAGAAGATGAATCCCGGGATGCCTGCCAGCGAGATATAGACCGTGTAGAGCACCGACTTGGTCACGGCATAGCCAGCCTGCTGCAGCAGCGCACCGAGCCACGTGGTCAGCCCGTAGTAGCCCAGCAGCGCAAAGAACCAGACTGACCACAGCATGATGGTGCGACGCGCATAGGGGCCGCTCCACAGTTCCATGAAGCGCGCCTTGCGGCTCGGCGCCTGGGTGCCGCCGAAGGTGGCGGAAACCGCCGGCAGCGGTCGGCCGGAGGCGCGTTCCACGCGCTGTTCTATGCCGGCCATGACGCTGTCGGCCTCGGACTTGCGCCCGACGTCCTCCAGCCAGCGCGGCGACTCCGGCACCATGCGGCGCACCACGAACACGAACACGGCCGGCACCGCCAGCGCGATAAAGATACCGCGCCAGCCGATCACGGGCAGCAGCAGGTAGGTCAGCGCGCCGGCCGCGATAAAGCCGATTGGCCAGAAGCCCTCCAGGATCGCGACATACTTGCCGCGGCTCTTCGCGGGCACGATCTCCGACACCATCGACAGGCCGATCGGAAACTCCATGCCCATGCCGAAGCCGAGCAGCACGCGATAGATCATCAGCGAGGTCACGCTGTCCGCCAGCCCGCACATCAGGCTGCCCACGCCCCAGAAGATCATGCTGACCTGGAACACCGGCTTGCGGCCGAAGCGGTCGGCCAGCAGGCCTGCGATGGCCGCGCCCAGGAACATCCCGAGGAAGCTGGAACTGGCCAGCAGCCCGGCCTGCGTCGCGCTCAGGCCGAACTCGGCCTTGATCGAGCCCAGCACGAAGGTCATCAGGCCCAGATCCATCGAATCGAAAAACCACGCCGTGGCGATGATGCCGAACAGCGAGCGCTGGTAGCCGGTCATCGGCAATCGTTCCAGCCGCGCCGCAATACCCGCCTCCAGCTTGAGGGCGCCTGCAGACATATCCATGGTTGTCTCCTGTGTCAATGAGACGCGCTCTTTGGTGGCGCGCTTTTGTAATATATTAGTTGCACATCGCTAATGTTCAAGTAATGGTTTACCGCGAGCCCGGCCTGCGGCCAGCGCAAGCGCAGCGGGGAATGCGTCGGGAAAGCGCCCTGCCCGCGCCCTATGCGACCCGGCGTGGTTGCGCCGGGGCGTGCGCTTCGGCGGACAGCGTGCCCGCCCACGCGTTGCGGACAATGGCGTCGTAGCGCGCGGAAACGTCGGGCACGGGAAAGGCTTTGGCCAGCCGGGTGACCGCCAGGGCATCGCGCACCAGCGCGTCGACGTCGCCCGCTGGGATGCCGCAAGCCTGGAGGGTGGTTGGCAGGCCGACGGCCGCCACCAGGCTGCGCACCGCCCCGGGCACGCGTGCCACCGCGATGTCCGGATCGCCGTCGCCGACGTCCAGCAAGCGGGCGATGGCCAGCAACTCCTCGCGGCGCACGTCGCCCAGTGCATCGAGCACATACGGCAGCATCACCGCGTTGGTGGTGCCATGCGACAGGTGCGTCTGCCCCGCGACGGCATAGGCAATGCCATGCACGGCGTTGAGTCCCGCGCTGCCGTATGACAGCGCCGCATAGACGCTGGCGTAGCTCATGCCGATGCGCGCTTCGCGGTCAGTGCCGTGCTGGCAGCTGCGCAACAGGTATCGGCCGCACAGGCGGATCGATTCGTGCGCAAACAGCATCGTCAGCGCGTTGCGGCCGCTGTAGCCGGGGTCCGCTTCGCCGCCGCGGTCAAAGCTGGCGGAATCGAGCGTCAGGTAGGACTCGATCGCATGGGTCAGCGCGTCGATGCCGGCATCCGCGGTGACCCGCGGCGGACAGGTGTAGGTGAATTCGGGATCGACCAGCGCCACCGCCGGGCGCAGCCGGTTGTCCATCACCGCCACCTTGGTCGCGTTGTCGGGATCGACCAGGATCGCGCCGGGCGTTGCCTCCGACCCGGTGCCGGCTGTGGTGGGCATCGCGACCAGCGGCAGGATGGGGGTGGCGGCACCGATGCTGCCAAGGAACGCGCGCACAGGCTTGCCGTCGGGCAGGGTCAGGCACAGCGCCTTGGCCAGGTCGATATTGCTGCCGCCGCCCAGCGCGATGACATGGTCGACCGCCACACTACCCAGGCGTTCGCGCACTGCCGCCGTGGCCGCGTCGCACAACGTGGTGGTCGGATCGGGCACGCCGCCGTCATAGACAAGCAGCTCGACGCCGTGCGCGCGGGCGCCGGCGACGAGTTCCTCCACCCACGGCGTGGCGCCGGTGAAGAACGTATCCGTCACCAGCAGGCCGCGGCGATAGCCGAGCCGGCGCAACAGCGCGGGCAGCTGCGCACGGCATCCAGCCCCCATGACCAGCCGCGCCGGCGCGCAGAAATATACGAGGTCTTCCACTCTCATGCTGTCTCCTGTGGGGTGATTTCGGCGTGTCAGGACTAGGCCAGCTGCGCGGGCCAGCGCGCACGCAGATGTTGGGCGATCTCCCGCATGCTTTGTGTCAGCACGCCATGGCCGGCGCCCTCGAGCACGAGCAGTTCGGCATCGGCAATGCCGTTGGCCAGCATTTCGCCGTGGCCAAGCGGGCAATCGTCGTCTTCACTCCCGTGGATGACGAGCGTCGGGCAACGCACCTGTGCCAGCGCCGCACGCTGGTCAGTGTGGCGGATCGACTCCCACGTCCACGCCACCGTGCGATGGTCTGCTGCCTCGCGCAGTCCCAGCCGCCGTTCGCGCACGGCAATGGCTTCCAGCAACGCGCCGGGTAGCGCGGGTCCAAACCATCGCACCGCGTTCAGCTGCGGTGTGCCGGAAACCAGCAACAGCTCTGCAGGCACCGGCTGTTTCGGGTGCTTGCGCGCACCGGCAACATAAGCCAGCGCCACGGATACGCCCATGCTCCATCCGGCCAGCACGAACGGGCCGCGCACGTAGTTGCAGAGCGTGCGGCGCAGCACTTCGGCGCCGGCATCGAGCGAGCAAGCCTGCGCATCGGGCGGCGGCATCGCCTTGCCGCGCCCGGGCAGGTTGGGCATGACGAACGTACAGCGATCGGCCAGCTGTTCCGCCAACGGCACCCAGGCGCCCCGCGTGCCCTGGATGCCATGCATGGCGACCACCGTCACCGGGCCCTGCCCTACGACCAGTACGTCCTCGCCTGCCATGCCGTCTCCGCACACATCTAATATATTAGTCGGATAATAGCAGAAAACAGCGTATGCGCAAGCTTGCGCGGTGCTGTGTACAAAAGCTGCGTACGGCTCATATACAATGGACTTTCCGTGCTCCCCGACCCTTGGCCATGAACGCAAGAACCACCACCCGCCCGCGCGCCGCGACCGCGCCAGAGCCTGAAGAGGCCGCCAGCCAGCGCGGCAAGCTGACCGACCTGGCTTACGAGCAGATCGAGGAGGCCATCGTGACCCTGCAGCTGGCGCCGGGCAGCTCGGTATCCGAGCTGCAGCTGAGCGAAATGACCGGCATCGGGCGCACGCCCATTCGCGAAGCGATCCAGCGGCTGGCGCGCGAGCACCTGATCATGGTGCTGCCGCAGCGGGGCTTGCTGATCGCGCCGATCGACGTCGGCAGGCAGTTGCGTCTGCTCGAGACCCGCCGCGAGGTGGAACGCCTGATCTGCCGCAGCGCCGCGCGGCGCGCGACGCCCGAGCAGCGCGATCATTTCAAGCGGCTGGCCAAGGAATTCGAACAGTCCTCACGCAACGGCGACGATGTCGCCTTCGTCCGCGCCGATCGCGAATTCAACGAACTCTGCCTGGTGGCGGCGCGCAATGAATTTGCCGAGGGCGCCATGCGGCTGATGCACGGCCTGTCGCGCCGTTTCTGGTACCTGCACTCCAAGGAAGCCGCGGACCTGCCCACCATGTCGAAGCTGCACGCCGCCGTGGCCTCGGCCATCGCGCGCGGCGAGGTTGACGGCGCCGGCGCTGCGCTCGACGCGCTGCTGGACAATATCGAGGAGTTCACGCGGGCGACAGTGCTGGGGGACTATCGATAGTCCGCAAGGGGGCCCCAGTCTGCCGCATACCGGCCGCCTGGCGCTATCAAGCAACGTCCGCCTGATTACACATGCCCCGCGGAATTCGCGACGCTCGCCGCGCCGTCTGCCGGCTCAATCGAGCGTGATGGCTTCGCGCTGGATCACCGACGTCCAATTGCTCTCCTCCCGTGCCACGCGCTTCGCGAAGTTGGGCGGATCGATCATCACGACATCGCCTTGCTGGCCCAGCGCTGTCTTCGCCTTGCTGTCCTCGAGAAGCCCTTGCGCGACCGAATGAAGCTTCTGGACGATCTGCGGGGGCGTGCCGGCCGGTACCAGCATGCCGATCCAGAAAGTCACGTCAAAGGGCGAGATGCCAAGCTCCTCCAGCGTTGGCACATCCGGCAACTGCGCCATGCGCTTCGGTGCGCTAACGGCGAGAGGCTTCAGCTTGCCCGCTTTTATCTGCGGCAGCGCCGTCCACGTGTCGAAGGCGGTATCCAGCTCGCCGCTGATCACGGCCAGTTGCGCCTGTGCCGCGGACTTGTACGGAATGTGCGTGGTCTTGATTTTGGTCCGGTTGTTCAGCATGGCGAAACTGAGATGCGCGATATTGCCCGGCCCGGCTGATCCATAGCTGACCTTGCCGGGATGCTGCGTCGCGTAGCGCACCAGCTCCGGCACCGAACCGATCGCGTTCTTCTGCGACCAGTCAGGGTTGGTGACGAGGATGAAAGGGGCCTCCAGGACCAGGGTGACCGGCGTGAAGTCTTTTGGCGAGTAGGTGCCCTTCTTGTAGATCTGCGGGTTGATGGTGATGCTGCTGGAGTTGGTGACCAGCAAGGTATACCCGTCGGACGCGGCCCTGGCAGCCTCGCCGACGCCGATCAGTCCGTTCGCGCCGGCCTTGTTTTCCACCACCACAGGCTGGCCGAGAGACTTGGTCAGGCGCTCGGAAAGCACCCGGGCCACAGTATCCGTGAATGATCCCGCAGGAAAGGGAACAATCATCCGTATCGGCTTGCTGGGCCAGCCGGTATTCTGGGCCGCGGCCGGCGCGGCCATGGTCGCGGCCACGATGCCAAGCGCGGCTGCCGCCATGCTGAGTTTGCCGGCCTTTGCGCCTGCCTGGCAGCGCTGGATCCATGTCGGTTGGTTCATGTCGTCTCCGTATCTTAATAGTGGTGTTGCTGAATACTTGCAGGGCTCATGGCACTTGCTTCGCCTGCTTTGGCTTCGCGACGGTGCCGGTGATGCCCCGTTGTTCCAGGCTTGCGATCTGGTCTGCGCTGAGCCCAAGCACGCGACGCAGCACGGCATCGGTGTGTTCGCCCAACGTCGGCGCGACACGGCGGATGGGCACGGGGTCCGGCCCGGTCCTGAACCATGCGGTGCTGGATGTGTAGGTGCCGACGTGGGCGCGCTCGACCTGGCGCCAGAATCCGCGCGCACATAGATGGGGGTCCTGCAGCACCTGCGACATGCGCCGCGCCACGCCGGCGGCGATGCCGGCCTGTTGCAGCTGCTGCATTGCCGCTTCGGCGTCGCGGACCACGCACCAGGACTTGATCGCCCGTTCGATCCTGTCCTCCTCGGCGCGCCGTCCGGAGGCCTGCGCCAGCCTGGGATCGGCCGCGAGGTCCGTCCGGCCGATCACCCGGCACAGCGCGGGCCAGTCCGCGTCGGTCACGGTCAGCACGATCCACGCATCGTCGCCTGCGCAACGGAAGCACCCATGCGGGGCATGCATCGGATGGCGATTGCCCTGCCGCGGCGACACGGCGCCGGCAACGGATTGCTCCAGCATGAACGGTGCGGCCATCGGCAACATGGCCTCTACCTGCGACAGGTTGATGTGCCGCCCCTGCCCCGTCGCCTGCTGGGCAAACAGCGCAAGCAGGATCGCCGCGCCGCCGTTCAGGCCGCCGATGGGATCGCCATAGGCGTACGAGGTCATGGCAGGCGGACCATCGGGGTGCCCCGTGTATAGCGGCAGCCCGCTGGCCTGCTCGAGCGTGCCGCCGTACGCGCGGGTATTGCTCCACGCGTTGCCGAGCCCGAAGGCCGGCATTGACAGCATCACCAGCCGTTCATTGCTGGCACGCAGGGTTTCGTAGTCCAGGCCGAGCTTTGGCAGGACCTCTGCGGAGTAATTCTCGATGACCGCGTCGGCACCTTCGACCAGCTGCAGCAGCAACTGCCTGCCTTCGGGCCGTGTCAGGTCCAGCGTGATCCCCAGCTTGTTGCGGTTCATCAGGTTAAAGTTCGCGTTCTTCTCGTACAGCCTGTCCCGATAGAATGCCTCGGTGAAATTGGCACCGCGCCACCAGTCGGGATAGCCGGTGCTCTCGACCTTGATGATCTCCGCGCCAAAGTCGGCCAGCGTCCGCGCCGCCAGCGGCCCCGCCCAGCCCATCGTCAGGTCGACGACGCGAATGCCCTCGAGCGGCAGGCGCTCGCCGGCCGTTCGCTTCAGCGTCAGTCGCGGGCGATGATCCAGTCCCGCCGCGCGGTAGTGCAGGTCATGCGCGCCCTTTGCCGGCGCAATGCCCCCGGGCAGCGGCCCCGCCTCATCGAGGCGCAGCGGCACCACCGGGCCTTCGAACGAAGCGCCGCCCACGCCGACCGGCACGAAGGCGCCGCGCTGCCGGTGCACCGCCTGGCCAAGCAGGGTCTCCATGGTCGGCACGATCACGGCCGGATGCTTCTTGTCGCCCAGGAACTCGAACCACTGCCGCGCCGTGCGCGCCAGGAAGGCAGGCGACAGCAGCGCGTCGATCTCGTCCGCCCGTTCCATCCGTTCCGGGCCGCTTGCGTAGCGTGGATCGCTGCCAAGGTCCGGACGGCCGATGGCCTCGCACAGGCCCTTCCACTGCGGCAGGGTGTGCGTAAAGATGCCGATCCACCCTTCGGCGGTCTGGTAGATGCCGGTCGGATGCGTGCCGCAGAACCGGTTGACGCCAAGGCGCTGCAGCGGATGGCGTTGGTCCTGCACCATGCCCGCTTCCATCTCGACCACGCCGAAGACCGCTTCGTGGGCGCTCAGCACATAGCGGCGGCTGCCCTGCGCGCTTCCGATCAGCGCCGCGACGGCGGCCGAGAATGCGCTCAGCCCGACCACGATCGCCGACTGCACGTCGTGCGGCATGTGCGGCGGCCCATCCGCGGGGCCGCTGCCGTGCACGGCGCCGGCAAGCCCGCGGCACACGGCCTCGGCGCCGGCGTAATGGCTGTATGGCCCGCTCTCGCCGAACCAGGTGAGTGCCACCTCGATCGGCTCATGCCATGGCGCGTCATCGGCCGCCCGCTGCCAGACCGGGGTGCCGAGAATGTCCGGGCCTGCATCCAGCGCACGGGCGTCCAGCACCACGTCGCACGTCAGCGCCAACTGTGCCAGCCAGGCGCCGTCCTCGGCCTTCCGGTCATCGGCGGTAACGCTGCGCTTGTTGGTGTTCAGCCACGCAAACAGCGCGCTTTCCGGATGCGCGGCGCCCGGTGCGCTGACCAGCGGCGGCATCCGCCGCCACGCGTCGCCCGCCGGGCTCTCCACCTTGATGACTTCGGCGCCGAAGTCGGAGAACAGCTTGCCCGCGTACGCCAGCGCCGCGCCGCTGCCGACCTCGAGCACGCGCAAGCCGTCCAGCGCCAGCTGCGCCGGGTCAAACCCATGCTTGATCATGGAAACCTCTTGGCTCTGTGTAGGGATTCGACGGGCACGGCGCTTACCACGCATCGATGAATCCGCGGCGCTCCCTGCGTCCGCGCAACTCGGCCGAGGCAATGCCCTGCGCGATCCACTTCCGTGTCTGCGCGGGGTCGATCACCGCATCGATCTCGACCGCGGCCGCGGTGTTGATCGCATGGCCGCGCTCGTAGGACTGGGCCACCAGCCTGTCGAACAGCGCCTTGCGCTCGGGGCCATCCGGCACGGCCTCGAGCTCCTTCTTGAAGCCCAGCCTGACCGCGCCCTCGAGACCCATCGGCCCGAATTCGCCGGTCGGCCACGACACGGTAAAGCTTGCCGAGCGGAAGCCACCGCCCGCCATGGCCATCGCGCCCAGGCCGTAGCCCTTGCGCAGCGTCACCGCCAGCAGCGCGACACGCAACTTGGCCGCTGTCAGGAACATGCGCGACACGTGCCGCACCTGGGCCCGGGCCTCGCATTCCGGCCCCACCATGAACCCCGGCGTGTCGATCAGCGAGATGATCGGCAGGCCATGTGCATCGCACAGCTGCATGAAGCGCGACGCCTTGTCCGCGGCGTCCGCATCGATGGCGCCGCCAAGGTGATACGGGTTATTGGCCATGATGCCGACGGGCTGGCCTTCCACGCGGGCCAGCGCGGTGTGGATGCCCGCGCCGAAGCCGGCGCGCAGCATCAGCACGCTGCCGGCGTCGGCGATGCCCTCGATGGCCTTGCGGGTGTCGTACACGCGCAGCCGGTTCGCGGGCACGACATGACGTAACGCCAGCGCTTCCGGCGCGCTCCAGTGCGCCACGCGCCCCTGGAACATGGACAGGTAGTGCTTCGCCGCCTGCACGGCTTGGGCCTCGTTGTCGACCAGGATATCGACCACGCCGTTGGCAACCTGCACCGATGCGGGACCGACTTCCTCCGGGCGGAAGATGCCGAGGCCGCCGCCTTCGATCATGGCCGGTCCCGCCATACCGATATTGGCTGACTTGTCGGCAATGATGACGTCGCAGCAGCCGAGGAAGGCCGCGTTGCCGGCAAAGCAGCGCCCCGAGACAATGCCCACCACCGGCACATTGCCGCTCAGCTCGGCAAAGGCGGCAAACGACGGCTGGTACAGCCCGGACACCGAAGGGAAATCCACGTCCCCGGGCCGGCCGCCACCGCCTTCGCCGAACAGCACCAGGGGCAGCTCGTCGCGCAGCGCCACCTCGACGATGCGGTCGGTCTTGATGTGGTTGCGCTTGCCCTGCGTGCCGGCCATCACCGTGGCGTCGTAGGCCATCACCGCGCTGCGTGCCCGCTCCTTGCCGACCAGTTCGCCGTTGATGTTGCCGATGCCGGTGATCAGGCCATCGGCGGGTGTGTTGACGATCAGGTCCTGCTGGCTGCGGCGCGACGCCTGCGCCGCGAGCGCGAGCGCGCCGTACTCGACGAAGGTCTCCGGATCGCACAGGTCGGCGACGTTTTCGCGCGCGGTGCGCTGGCCGCGCGCGCGGCGCCGCGCGACGGCATCGGGGCGCGCGGCATCATCCAGGTAGGCATGCCGGTCCAGCACGCGCTGCAGGTCCGCGCGGATCGCATCGGGGTCGGCCTGCTGCGCGGCGGCCACGGCGATGCCATCGGCCTGGAGCTGCTCCAGCACCATCAGCACCTGGTTTTCCGAGGCCAACGCGCCCGGCTCCAGGCGCAGGTCGACCACGCGCCCGCCGCATTCGGCGACGATGGCGTGCTCCATCTTCATGGCGTCGAGCACCGCAACCGTCTGGCCGGGCTTGACGACTTCGTCCAGCGCGACGCCAAGCTCCACCACCCTGCCCGTCAGCGGCGCACGGACAGCCACCAGGCCCTCGCCGATTTCCGCTTCCGGATCGGCGGGGCGCGGCGCCAGCGCCTGCGAAGGAGGGGTCGCGCCGCCCAGCAGGGCTTCGTGCGCGCGTCCGGCCTGCGCAATCGCCTCCGCCGCTGCGGTCAGCTCCTGCGCGATCGCCTCGAAGTGCCGGGTATGGACGTCCTGCGCGAGGAAATCGGCGCGCTGCACCAGCGCGCGCAGGAGGTTGAGGTTGGTCGGCACGCCGGCGATGCGGAACTCCGCCAGGCTGCGCTGCAGGCGCCGCACAGCCGCGTCGAACTTCGACGCTGCGCTGGTGACGATCAGCTTGGCCAGCAGGGTGTCGAAATTGGGCGACGGTTCATAGCCGGTGTAGCCATGGGAATCGACCCGAACGTCCGGGCCCGAAGGCGGGTCGAAGCGCTCCAGGCGGCCGTGTGCGGGACGCGCCAGGCCTTGCGCATCGGTCATTTCGGCGTTGATGCGCACCTGGATGGCATATCCGCGGGCTTGCGGCGGCGCGGCGGGATCCAGGCCGAGATCGGACAGCGTCTGCCCCGCGGCGATCCCGATCTGCAGCGCGACCAGGTCGACGCCGGTGACCTGCTCGGTGATGGTGTGCTCGACCTGCAAGCGCGGATTGGCTTCGATGAAGACAAAGTCCTTCTGCTCACCGGATTCGGTTTCCTCGACCAGGAACTCGAACGTGCCCAGGCTCTGGTAGTTGACGCGGCGCGCCAGCCTGAGCGCCGCCTTGATGATCTGCTCGCGCAGTTGCGGCTTCAGTACCGGGCTGGGGGCGATCTCGACCAGTTTCTGAAAGCGGCGCTGCAGGGTGCAGTCGCGTTCGCCGAGGGCAATCACGTGTGCGCCGTCGCCGGCGATCTGCACTTCGATATGGCGCGCACGCGCAACCAGCCGCTCGGCGTAGACGGCATCGATGCCAAAAGCCGAGCTGGCCTCGGAACGGCAGCGCGCATACGCTTCGGCCAGGTCTTCGCGCCGTCGGACCACGCGCATGCCGCGGCCGCCGCCACCGCCGACCGCCTTGATCACCACGCCCGCGCCGGCTTGCTGGTCGAAGAAGCTGGCGATTTCCTCCAGCGACGCCGCGCCGCGCGTCGCTGGCATGACCGGCACGTCGCTATCGGCCGCCAGTTCAAGCGCCCGCCCCTTGTCGCCGAACAGCGCGAGCTGCTCGACGGTGGGGCCGATAAAACGGATGCCGGCGTCGTGGCACGCCTGGGCAAAGTCGGCCCGTTCGCTGAGGAAGCCATAGCCCGGATGGATCGCATCGCAGCCGGCAGCTTTCGCCGCGGCGACGATGCCTGCCATGTCGAGGTACGCCGCCGGCCCGGCGCCGTCGAGGGCAACGGCCTCGTCCGCCAGGATCCGGTGCAGCGCGCCCTGGTCGTCGTGCGAATAGACCGAGACGGTCCCGATTTCGAGATCGCGTGCGGCGCGCAGCACGCGCAGCGCGATCTCCCCTCGATTGGCGATCAACAGCTTCTTCAATGCAGTCTCCTCTCTGTAATTCGATGTCGGCGGCGTGCCCGTGATGCCTGGCCCGGCCGCTCAGGGCCGGATGCCAAAGCGGCTGATCCCCGCTTCGCGCAGCGGCGCCGCCAGGTTGGCGAACTCGCACAGCAGCGTGCGGGTGTCGCGCGGGTCGATGATGTCCTCGATGACGAAGGCTTCCGCGCTGCGGAACGGCGACGTCAGGCTGCGCACGCGCAGCTCGATCTCGGCGCGCTTCTGCACCGGATCGTCGGCGCCTTCGATCTCGGCCTTGTAGGCGACGTCCAGGCCGCCTTCGAGCGGCAATGCACCCCAGTTGGCGGAGGGCCAGGCATAGCGGAAATTGAAGCGCCCCATGTGCTGGTGGGCGGCCGCCGACACGCCATAGGCGCGGCGCAGGATCACCGAGCACCACGGCACGGTGGCCTGGTAGAGCGCAGACAGCGCGCGCACGCCATAGCGCATGATCCCGGCTCTTTCGGCCTCCAGGCCTACCTGGAAGCCGGCCGTATCGACCAGGTTGACCACCGGCAGGTGGAAGGCCTGGGCCATGTCGACGAAGCGCGTGAATTTCTCGGCGCTGTCGCTGTCCCAGCTGCCGCCATGGAAGGACGGGTCGCTGGCGATCACCGCCACCGGCCAGCCATCCAGGCGGGCCAGCGCGGTGATGACGGCGCAGCCCCAGTGCCTGCCGGTCTCAAAGCAGGAATCGGCATCCACCAGGGCCTGCAAGATCGGACGGATCTGGTAATCCACTCGGCTGTCCCGTGGAATCGCCGACAGCAGCCATTCATCGCGGCGCGCGGCATCGTCCTCGGGCGCGCTGCGCGGCGGCAGTTCAAAGACGGAGGGCGGCAGATAGGACAGGAACCGGCGCGCGCGCGCGAAGGCCTCCTGCTCGGTGGCGACCTCATCGTCGACCACGCCGTTGCGGGTGTGGATCTGGCTGCCGCCCAGCTCGTTCTTGCTCAGGGCCTCGCCCACGCGGGCCACGACCGACGGCGGCCCCTCGCTGAACAGTTGCGAGGTTTCCCTGACCATCACCGAATAGTGGCTGGCGGCCACGCGCGCCGCGCCCATGCCCGCCACCGAGCCCAACGCCAGCGACACCACCGGCACCACCGACATGTTCTCCACCACGTGTTGCCAGACCTTCATGGTCGGGATCAGGGTATGACCCTTGATCTCGATATTGCGCACCGATCCGCCGCCGCCGGTACCGTCGACCAGCCGGATCATCGGCAGCCGCAGGTCATGCGCCATCTTCTCGGCGTGGACCAGCTTGTCCCCCACGGCGCCCTCGTTGGCACCGCCGCGCACGGTGAAATCGTCGCCCACCAGGACCGCCGGCCGGCCGCCGACCTGCGCACGGCCCATCACCAGGTTCGATGGAACCAGGTCCACCAGCCGCCCGTTGCTGTCGTAGCGGCCGCTACCGGTCAGGCCCCCGACCTCCTGGAACGAGCCGGGGTCCGCCAAGGCGTCGATCCGCTCACGCACCGTCAGCTTGCCGGCTGCCTTATGGCGCTCCACCTTGCCTTCGCCCCCCATCCGGGCGGCGAGCCGACGACGGTGGGCCAGTTCATCGATTTCAGGCTGCCAGCTCACGGTCTTCTCCTGTGTCTGTGTGCGATACATGTATTGCCAACAGCTCGCAGGAGCCATGCCAGCCTGCCACAACGCAGCTATGCATTGATTTCATTGAATAATTTCTTGGTCGCCATTACGATGTCTCCAATGACTACACGATGTGTCCACATAGAAGGCACGCACGGAGACACAGAATGTCCTCAGCGACGACATACGACGCAGACAAAGTCGCGCTTGGCGTGCTCGTCTGTGCGCGCGACGGGGCCCGCGAAGCAGCACTCGGCGCCTGTACCGACCCCGCCATCGCCGACGCGGCGTTCGCTGCATCCGCGCGCGCCGGCGCAACCGGTTCGGCACGCAGGCTGTTTCCCGTCGACGCAGCCGACCGGCGATTCATCGGCCTGTCCCTGGACGACGGCGACCGCCAGCTGATCGTTCTGCATCGCGCCGATACCCAGGCCGTGCTGCTCGACTTCCTCGTCGCGGTGCCCTTCGCCGGCGCGATCCTGGATTACTTCCTGAACGACCCGTACCAGGCCATCACCGTGGTCGACAAGGTGGGACGGGTGCGCTTCATCAGTCCCGTCCATGAGAAATTCCTGGGACTCGACACCGGCGCCGGCATCGGCCGTCCGGCGGCCGAAGTCATCCCCAATTCGCGGCTGCCGCAGGTGGTGGCCAGCGGGAAGGCCGAGATCGGCCAGTTGCAGCAGCTTGACGGTGCCACCCGTGTGGTCAACCGCATGCCGATCCGCCAGGACGGCGAGGTGGTGGGCGCCATCGGGCAGGTCATGTTCAAGGGGCCAGAAGCGCTTGTTCGCATGCACAAGGAACTGGTTGACTTGCGCTCCGAGGTGGCGCGCTACCAGCGCGAGGTCGATGGTCTTCGCCACGGCCTGCACGAACGGCAACCGACGTTCGGCCTGATCGGCGAAAGCGCGCCGATGCAGCGCCTGCGCCGGGAAATCCAGACCGTGGCCCGCCTTGACGTGCCGGTGCTGATCCTGGGCGAAAGCGGCACGGGCAAGGAGCTGGTAGCCCGAGCGATCCACAGCGCCGGCGCCGAGCCGGCCAGCGCGCGCCCGCTGGTCAGCCTGAACCTCGCGGCCCTGCCCGCCACACTGATCGAGTCGGAGTTGTTCGGCCACGCACCCGGCGCCTTCACCGGGAGCCAGCGCCAGGGACAGGCGGGCAAGCTCGAACTGGCGGCGGGCGGCACGGTCTTTCTCGACGAGGTCGCCGACATCCCGCTGGAAATGCAGGTCAAGCTGTTGCGCGTGCTGGAAGACCACATGGTCGAGCGCCTTGGCAGCCGCCGCGCGCAGCGGGTCGACTTCCGGCTGGTCACCGCCACCAACCGCGACATTCCTGAACTGATCGACGCCGGGCGTTTTCGCCTTGACCTGTACTACCGGCTCAGCGGCGTGGTGCTGCGCATCCCCGCGCTGAGCCAGCGGCGCGAGGACATTCCAGCGCTGCTGCAGCATTTCGTCGACGCCTTCTGCACGCGCAACGCCATGCCGGCGCCAGGCATCGACCACGAGGTAGCGCGTTACCTCGCCGGCCAGCCATGGCCCGGCAATGTGCGCCAGCTGCGCCAGCGCATCGAGGAGGCACTGGTGTTCTGCGATGGCAGGACGCTGCGCGTGGCGGATCTTGCGCGCGGCGAGTCGGCGCGCGGACTATCGGGACTGCAAAGCCAGCCCGCTGTGCATGCCCCCGAAGATGCGTATCCATACGAGATTGCCGCGACGGAAGACGTGCCATCCCCCCCTCCCGCACACCGCTCACCTGCCGAGCCCGCCGCGGACATGCGGGAGCTGGCCTATGCCGCGGTGATGGACGCCGTCGCGCGCCACGGTGGCAACAAGAAACGCGCGGCCGAGCAACTGGGGATCTCCCGCTCGCATCTGTACAAGATCCTGGAGCGCGGGCCGCACGGCTTGCGATTGAAATAGGGACGCCGCTCCGCTCAGGTCAGCTTGGCAGCGCTACATACTCGCCGAGTAAAGCCCCCGCTTCGCATATTTGAATTCCAAAGAAAATGTCCCGACAAGGCCGCGGGTGGCGCAAGGCGTAAGATGCGCGGAACCACAAATTTCATAAGTCTTCGAGACTCCCAATGAATCAGTGCGCGTCGTCGTATAAGGGGGCCTGCCTTTGCGGGCAAGTGGAGTTTCAACTTACTGGTGAACCTCTGACATTCTATGTATGTCACTGCACCGTATGCCAACGTCGAACCGGGGGTGCGGCGCTACCTGTCATGTTGGTCCCCAGAACGCATCTGCGTATTCTTTCGGGCGAGGCTCCTCTAGTAGAGTTCGAAGTCAATGAAAAGCATCGACGGCGTAGCCGAATATGTCCGCGTTGTGACACGCGGCTTTGGGCAGAACCCTTGGACAAGCCCAACATCTCGATACTCAGGCCGGGTAACCTGTACGATCAGCGTCGCTTCGAACCGGTTGCCCACGTCTACACACGTAGCAAGCAATCCTGGTTTCTTATTCCAGACTCCGTGGCGCAATTCGAGACCTATCCCGCGGACCCAGAGATGCTAATTTCTCTGTGGCGGCAAGCAAGCAGGAGTGGCGCGGGCGACTAGAGCCTGCTTCTACGACCGGATGCTCTCCGCAAGCACGCCAGGAACCACTGCGCCAGTGCCGGCACCGGCCGCTGCGGATTGAACAGGATGTGGCTCTCGAAGGCGATGACCGGCTCGAACGGAATTGCCTTCACACCCGCCGGCTTCAGGCTGCGCACCACCAGCGGGTTGACCACGCTGACCCCCAACCCCATGCCCACCATCGTGCAAATGGTGGCCGCGTATGGGGTCTCCAGCGTCAGCACGCGCCGGTCTGCCGGCACGAACGCGGCGTCGACCGTGGTGCGGGTGCCGTCGCCATGCGTCAGCGAGATAAAGCGCTCGCCATCGAGGTCGCTGGCGTTGAGGCGGCGCTTGCGCGCCAGCCGGTGCGTTGCCGGCACGATGCATACGCCGTCCTCGCGGCGCAGCAACTCGCTGCGGATGCCGGTGGTCTCGGCCATGTACGACACCAGCCCGATATCGCAGAAGCGCGCCGCGGTCCATTTGGCCACCGTGGGCGAATCATTGGTATGGACGGCGATCGGCACGTCCGGATAGCGCTCCCGGAAGGCCAGGATTGCCTGCGGCATCACGCTCATCGCGATCGACGGCACGGTGCCGATGCGCAGCGTGCCCACGCCGGATTCACGGATCGACCGGGCCGATGCGCGCAGGCTGTCGAGGCCGACGAAGGATCGCTCCACGTCGAGAAACAAGGCTTCGGCCTCGTCCGTCGGCGCGAGCCGGTTGCCAACGCGCTCGAACAGCCGGAAGCCCGCCTCTTGTTCCAGCTGCCCGATCACGCGGCTGATGTTGGGCTGCGAGGTATGTAGCTGTGCGGCGGCTTCGGTCATCGAGCGCGTCAGCATGACGGCCCGGAATGCTTCGATCTGCTTGTAGTTCATGGCTGGCGACGGTTGGGGTCAGCGGGCTTGCGCGCAGCATATCAAATCCGTATAGGCAGGGCAAAATTACTGATTTGACGATATATGCAGCGGATTTCCATACTGGCTCCATCGTTTCGGAGATCACACAGCATGGAATCCAAAGTCAGCCGACGCCTGACCCAGCCCACCGCCGCCGAGGTATGCGAGCACATCTACCTGCCGCGCCTGATGCGCGAATTCGGCAGCGGCTTTCGCTACCTGACCGATATCAACCAGGCCCACCTGCTGATGCTTCATGGCACCGGGCTGATCCCGGCGGACGTGGCCGCGGTGCTGGCGCAGTCGCTGCTGCGCATCGAAGCCGAGGGTCCTGGCGCGGTGCAGCTGGATCCTGCGCGCGAGGACGCCTACTTCAACTACGAAGCGCACCTGATGCAGATGGCCGGTGCCGACGCTGGCGGCAGGTTGCATGTCGCGCGCAGCCGCAACGACATCCTGGCCACCCATGACCGGCTGCGTGCACGCGACCTGGCGCTGGATATCCTGGAAGCGATGCTGGTGGTGCGCACGGTGGCACTGGAGCAGGCCGACGCACATGCCGCGGTGGTGATGCCCGGCTATACGCACTTGCAGGCCGCTCAGCCGATCACTTATGGCTACTACCTCGCCGGCTTCGCCGAGTCGCTCGGCCGCGATATCGCGCGCATGGAGCAGGCGCTGGCGCGTCTGGATGCCTGCCCGCTCGGCGCCGGCGCGCTGGCCGGCACCGCGTTTGCGATCGACCGCGCCGCGACGGCGCAGTGGCTGGGCTTCTCCACCCATGCGCCGAATTCGCTCGACGCCGTGGCCTCGCGCGACTTTGCCTGGGAAATGCTGGCGGCGATCACCGTGGCTGCGGTGAGCTGGGGCCGCGTGGCGCAGGACCTGTACGTCTGGGCCACGCCCGAGTTCGGCCTGATCGACTTCCCGGACAGCATCGCGGGCACCTCCAGCATCATGCCGCAGAAGAAAAACCCGGTCGTGCTGGAATACCTGAAGGGCAAGGGCGGCCACATGATCGGCCTGCTGACCGGTGCGCTGGCGGCGCTCAAGACCAGCCATTTCACGCACTCGGGCGACGGCAACCGCGAGAGCATGCGCGGCTTCTGGGAGGCCGGCGAGGAATGCCTGCGCTGCCTGGCGCTGCTGCGGCTGGTGATCGCCAACGCCACGCCACAGCGCGCCGGCATGCTGGCGCGCGCGCGCCGCGATTTCTCCACCGCGACCGACCTCGCCGATACGCTGGTGCGCGAGGCCGGCATGTCGTTTCGCCAGGCGCATCACATCGTTGGTGCCGTGGTGCGCGACGCGCTGGATCAGCATTTGCCCGCCGACGAGATCAGCGCCGACATGATCGATGCCGCCGCGATGCGCGTCACCGGCCGCGCGGCCGGACTGGATGCCGCGGCGGTCGCCCGCTGCCTGGATCCCGAACAAGGCGTCGCCGCGCGCATGGCCGCCGGCGGGCCGGCGCCGGTACTGGTCCGCGACAACGTCGCCGTCCAGAGCGGCGCCACCCACCACGCGCGGGCCCGCCTTGACGCCACCCGGGCCCGCCTTGACGCCGCGCGCGCGGCGCTGAAGCGCTCGGTCAACCACCTCGCATCACAAAGCTGAGCCGCGCCGCACATTGCAGCCGGCATTGCCCTTATCCTTGTCCCACGGAGACCCTGCCCCCATGAAAACCATCGCACATGCCCTGGCTGCCACATGTCTGACGCTGGCGACGAGCCTCGCCATGGCCGGCCCCTACCCCGACAAACCCATCCGCATGGTGGTTCCCTTCCCGCCAGGCGGCACCACCGACCTGCTCGGCCGCGTCCTGGCCACCCGCTTGTCCGAAACCCTCGGCCAGCAGGTGGTGGTGGACAACCGGCCGGGCGCCGGCGGCACCATCGGCTCCGACCTCGTGGCCAAGTCGCCGGCCGATGGCTACACGCTGATGTTCGGCACGGTGGGCACACAATCGATCAACGCGACCCTCTACAAAAAGCTGCCCTTCGATCCGCAGAAGGATTTCTCGCCGGTGGCATTATTCGCCGGCGTGCCCAACATCCTGGTGGTCAATCCGAACGTCCCGGCGAAGAACGTGCGCGAGCTTGTCGGCTATGCCCGGGCCAATCCCGGCAAGCTCAATATGGGCTCGGCCGGTAACGGCACCACCAACCATCTGTCGGGCGAGCTGTTCAAGTCGATGGCGAGCGTCGAGATCGTGCACGTGCCTTACAAGGGCAGCGGCCCGGCGATGGCCGACCTGCTTGCCAACCAGGTACAACTGATGTTCGACAACCTGCCGGGCTCGCTGCCGCATGTGAAGGCCGGCCGGCTGCGCGCACTGGCCGTGACCAGCGCCACGCGCTCGCCGGCACTGCCCGACGTACCGACCATGGCCGAGGCCGGCATTGCGGGCTATGAGGCCGATGTCTGGTTCGGCGTGGTAGGTCCCCGCGGATTGCCGCCTGAGGTCTCCAGCCGCTTGTCGCAGGAAATCACGCGTATCGCGCAGGACAAGGCGATGCGGGACAAACTGGTGCAGGCCGGGGCCGCGCCGCTGACATCGACCCCGGAGCAGTTCTCGGTGCTGATCCGCCGCGATACGGACAAGTGGGCGAAGCTGGTGCGGGCGTCGGGGGCGAGTATTGACTGAGGCGGTGTCGGTGGCGGTACCGTGGCAGCGCTGGGACCCCTCCTGGTCTTCTCCCCGGGTAGCCCCATGCCGTATCGCGGTAGTCGAAGAACTTCGGCGCTGGCGCGCACCAGCGGCAGTGCCGCCGGCCATGGGGTTCGCCGCGATCGTCGTGCCCACGGGGGCGCGTCTCCATGCGCTGACGGAGACCGGCTCAGTCGATCAGGAAATCCAGTCGGCCATCGGTCTTCGATGGCGACACCTCGACGATCTCGGCCCGCACCACATCCTCGATCACGAAGGGGTCGCGGCTCACCCGTTCCTCGAGTTCGCCTTGCGAGACGCCATGCGCCAGAATCGCGCCACCCGCTTGCGGCTGGATAGTGCCAGCCAGCAGGAACACACCGTCGTCGAAGCCACGTTGCAGCCAGTCCTTGTGTGCCTGCATCAGCCGGCCGGCCTGACCCCGTTCGGCGGAAAACCTGAGAAACACAATAAACATCAGATACCTCCCGTGAAATGATGGGTAAAGGTCAATCGCCCGACACCCGCGCCGCATCGGCCGCGATGCCATCGAGCCAGGCACACATGCGCTCGACTTCTTGCTGGACGAATCGTTTGTCGTGGAAGGCGTGGGCCAACACCGCGACGCCCTGGCTGAAAGCCAGCACGTGCATGGCCAGCGCGTCGGCGTCGGCCTTGCGCCCCAGCAGCGTGAACTGCCGGCGAAGCCAGGTTCGGAACAAGGTAAAGAGCTGGCTGGCTTGCGGCTGCGCGGGGTGTCCGACCTTGGCCAGCTCGGTGCAGAGCGTGCCGACCGGACAACCGTGGCGCATGATGCTGGCCTGATTCGTAACCACGATGCGGATGAAGCTGCGGATACGCCCGAGCGGGCTGCTGCTTGCGGCGTCCCACCTTTCAAGCATCTGCCGGGTGCGGGCCGCGCGCGCGTCGATGACCGCATCCAGGATCGCGTCCTTGCTCTTGAAGTGATGGTAAAAGTTGCCGCGCGAGATGCCAACGGCATCGGCAATGTCGGCAAACGAGGTGTGCTCAAAGCCCCGCTCGTAGAACAGCTTGTCGGCCTCCGCAACGATTCGGTCGCGTGTGGTTACATCAGTCATTGCTACATTCCGGTCGGGCTTACTGCGGACGGTTAATACCCCCCTGATTAGGACATTCATCCTAATCCCGAATGATACTAGGACAATCGTCCTCGACGGTCAATACAGAGGCGACCAGGCTGCCGCCGTCTCAGTCGGCCGGGACCGCCATGTTTTACAATCTCGCCGGCTGCACCTGAAACCCGCCCAGCGGCCGGTACGAAACCTGCTTGCGCGGACCAACCACATCAAGGAGCATGACCGAATGACAATCTGGCTGCATCAGCGGCAGCTTTGCCGCGCGCGGAGGCCCTGACATGGCGGGTTCAAGCTTGCTGGTATTGATCGACGATATCGCCACCATCCTGGACGATGTCGCCGTCATGAGCAAAATGGCGGCCAAGAAGACCGCTGGCGTGCTGGGCGATGACCTGGCGTTGAACGCGCAACAGGTCAGCGGCGTGAAGGCCGAGCGCGAGCTGCCCGTGGTATGGGCCGTCGCCATGGGGTCGATCCGCAACAAGGTGATCCTGGTGCCGGCGGCGCTGGCGATCAGCGCCTGGGCTCCCTGGGCCGTGGTGCCGTTGCTGATGATCGGCGGTGCGTTTCTTTGCTACGAAGGGTTTGAAAAACTGGCACACCGGTTCCTGCACAGCAAGGCCGAGGATGCCGCACACCACGCGCGCGAAGTCCAGGCGGTGGCGGACCCGGCCGTCGACATGGTTGCCTTCGAGAAAGAGAAGATCAAGGGCGCGGTCCGCACCGACTTCATACTTTCGGCGGAAATCATTGTGATCTCGCTGGGCACCGTCGCCAACGCTCCCTTTGGCCAGCGGCTCGCTGTCCTGTGCGCGATCGCGGTCATCATGACGGTCGGCGTCTATGGCCTGGTGGCCGGCATCGTCAAGCTCGATGACGCTGGCCTCTACCTGAGCAAGCAAGCATCGGCGGGACTCCGCTGGCTGGGGCAGGGCCTGCTCCGGCTGGCACCGCTGCTGATGAAGACCTTGTCGTTTGCCGGGACGGCGGCGATGTTCCTGGTGGGCGGCGGCATCCTGATGCACGGCATCCCGGCGATGCACCACGTGACCGAAGCCGCGGCGCTGGCGGCGGCAGGCGTGCCGGCAATCGGCGGTGTGCTCGCTGTGCTGGCGCCGGTGTTGCTGGACGGCATTGCCGGCATCGTCGCCGGCGGGCTGGTGCTGGCGGCGGTAGGCGTGGTGAAGGCCGGGATGCGGGCGTTGCGGCCTTCGGCACGCTAGGCGCGGCAAGGCACAGGAGGCCTGGCCCGCCCGCGATATGGCCATGGCAACGGAGAGCACCGGGATGTTGCCCGACACTATCGCTGCAGAGCTCGACCCATGCCTGCGCCAATACTGGCTTGGAGCGAAACGCCGTGGTGATGGAGCGCGTGGCTTCAGCAGCCTCGCAAGGTGCCCGGCAGCGCCCTCGCAAGCGCTCTGCCGGCACCGAACGTCCAGTCGGATCGCGCCTTACGGGCAATTGCCCACTACGTAGTATCCCGTCGCGGTCTCTGCCAGCGTGGTGGTGTAGAACAGGTTGTTCAGCCCCATACTCTGGTTCGAGCCATTTGCGTAGGCAACGCCCCCCACGTCATGGGCACGACTGGCTTGCACGTGCGCATAGTTGGTTGCCGTGGTAGCGGTACAGGAATAGCTGGTCTTTGTCGTTGCCGACATGGCAGCGGATTGCTGGCTCTCCCCGGCCGCCGGGTCGATCGCCGTCACGGTGTAGCTGTATGTCGTACCGGCGATCAGGCCCGAGTCGGTAAAGCCGGTCGATGCGCTGCCACCCGCCCTGGTGCCGTTTCGGTAGACGTTGTAGCCGGTGGCGTTTGCCACGGCGTTCCATGCCAGCGTGATGGAAGTGACAGTCGTCCCTGACACCGACAGTCCGGTGGGCGCGGTGCCGGGCTGTCCGGCCCCGCTTCCGGCACGCAGGTTGTTCTTCACCCAGAAGTCCATGACGAAGGCCGGATAGTGGATATGCGTGGCATCCACATAGTGGGTGTTGTTGCCGCCGGTTCCGGCCGGCCATGCATGCGCCATGCCGGAGACAGCGATCTCATGCGTGCGCACCTTGCCATTGCTGTCGGTGTAGGGCGTGTTGGTGCCGCCGCCGGGAATCAACGCTTGGGCTCCCTGCGTAAAGCTGCCGCCGTAGATCGAGCGAAACGCCGCGGCCGCCATCGGCCCATAGGCCTGCGCGACGGTGTAGTCAGACGTCCCCCATACGGTGCCTGCAATCTGGCTGGTGAACTTGCCAGCGTTGGAGCCAGCCCACTGCTTGCACTTGTTCGCCGCCGTGGTCGCGGTAAAGCCTGCGGGGACGTATCCGATCTGCGCGGTTGTGGTGCCCGGAGGCGGACCGGCGTTGATCCCCACGCCGGCAAAGACGTCGGGAGCGATGCACCCCAGCGCCATGGTCATGCCGCCGCCCGAGGACAGGCCTGCCACGTACACCTGGTTGGGATCGATCGCATACTGCGTATTGGAGACAAAGCGGTTGACCACGTCCAGCAGGACTCCCACGTGGCCGGCAGTACGGCTTGGCGACGCATTGGCGTAGTCCCAGCAATGATTGCTGTACACGTTGCCGGTGGCATTGGGCGCAACAAGGACCGCGCCGTACTGATCGGCAATCGATTTCCAGTTGAATCCGCCGCCACTGGCGCCGTTGATCACGTCGCCGGAGGCGGTCTGCTGGCAGCCGTGCAGCACCAGCACGAGTGCTCGCTTGCCGTTGGGCGTGGTCGGCTGGCTCGCCGGCCAGTAGAAGTAGCCGGTCAGGTTGCCGCCGTTGACGGTATCGGCCGCCCACGTCTGCTGGCTGCTCCAGGTTCCGGGGCCCGCGGTGGCCGCATGCAGCGAGAACGTCGCCAGCAGCGTGGTACACATGACCAGCAGGGTCGCGCGACGGCGGCCTTGCGCAGATTGCATAGCAGGACACTGCATGGGAACGTCTCCTCGTCTTGTAGTTCATTGGAAACAAGGCGCGTCTGTCCATGAGTGCGGCGCACCCTGCGATATGGCACGAAACACGATGACAGCGATGGAACCCGGGTGCCCGGGGAATCCCGCCCCGCTGCGGGCAACACCTTCGGGCGGGACCGGCTTTGAAATGCCGCTGCGGCGATTATTCCCGCTTGCGTTCGAAGCGCGCGGACAGCTCGCCCATCACGCCACGGCGGAAGCTCAGCACGCAGACGACGAAGATCGCTCCGATCACCATGGTGACGGACTCGCCGAGCGTATCGAACCAGCCCACCCCCGTCGCCGAGGCGAGGAAGGCGCCGATGTCGCCCAGTTTGTTCTCGAGCGCGACGATCACGATCGCGCCGACGATCGGGCCCGACAAAGTACCGAGACCGCCGACCAGCGTCATCAGGATCACTGAGCCCGACATCGACCAGTGCACATCGGTCAGGGTCTCGAAGCCCAGCACCAGCGCCTTGATCGAGCCGGCCAGCCCCGACAGCGCCGCCGACAGCACGAACGCGGTCAGCTTGAAGCGGTCGACGTCATAGCCCAGCGACACCGCGCGCGGCTCGTTCTCCTTGATCGCCTTCAGGATCTGGCCGAACGGCGAATGCACCGTGCGCACGATCAGCGCGAACGCCGCGACGATGATCACCAGCGCCACGTAGTACAGCGTCAGGTCATCCGACAACGGCAGCACGCCGAACAGCTTGCCGCGCGGAATGCCCTGCAGCCCGTCCTCGCCGCCGGTGAACGGCGCCTGCAGGCAGATGAAGAACAGCATCTGCGCCAGCGCCAGCGTGATCATCGAGAAGTAGATGCCCTGGCGCCGGATCGCCAGCGATCCGACCACGTAGCCGATCAGCGCGCCTGTGCCGGTGCCCAGGATCAGGCCGATCTCGGGCGTCACGCCCCACACCTTCATGGCGTGGCCGGCGGCGTAGCCGGCACCGCCGAAGAAGGCCGCATGGCCGAACGACAGCAGCCCGGTGTAGCCGATCAGCAGGTTGAAGGCGCACGCGAACAGCGCGAAGCACAGCACCTTGAGCACGAACACCGGGTACGCCCCGGCCAGCGGCGCCGCCAGCAATGCCAGCAGCAGCAATCCGTACAGCAGCTTGCGCGGCACGCCGGTGCGGTGGTGTGCCAGTCCTGCGGGGCAGGCAGGCGCACTCTGCGTCGTCGGCGTCGACGATGTGGATACAGTCATCACTTCTCCTTTCCGAACAGCCCGGCCGGGCGCAGCAGCAGCACGATCACCATGATGAAGAACACCACGGTCGACGATGCTTCCGGATAGAACACCTTGGTCAGGCCTTCGATCACGCCCAGCCCGAGGCCGGTCAGGATCGAGCCCATGATCGAACCCATGCCGCCGATCACCACCACCGCGAACACGACGATGATCAGGTTCTGCCCCATCAGCGGCGAGATCTGGATCACCGGCGCGGCCAGCACGCCGGCAAACGCGGCCAGCGCCACGCCGAAGCCGTAGG
>NZ_FMAD01000008.1 GCF_900094595.1 Cupriavidus alkaliphilus
GGGCCGATCAACGCATGGATCGAGCCGCGGCGCACCCGCAGGTTGACGTCGCTCACCGCCGTGAACCCCTTGAACTCCTTGGTGAGGTTCCGCGTCTGAAGAATGGTTTCGTGTTGGTGCATTTGTCTCCTGCCTGGTCTGTTCTGTTTTGCTGGTTTGAAAGCGTCTACTGCGCGGTCCAGCCGCCGTCGGCGACCCACGTCGCGCCGCGCACCTCGGCCGCCTGGGGCGAGCACAGCATCAGCGCAAGGTTGCCGAGCTCCTCGGGCGTCACGAACCGGCCCGACGGCTGCTTTTCGCCCAGCAAGCGCGCGCGCGCATCGTCCGCGCTCAGCCCTTCCCGAGCGGCAAGGTCGTCGATCTGCTGCTGCACCAGCGGGGTCAACACGAAGCCCGGACAGATGGCGTTGCAGGTCACGCCCGTGCGCGCCGTCTCCAGCGCGGTGACCTTGGTCAGCCCTACCAGCCCGTGCTTGGCGGCGACGTAGGCCGACTTGCCGGCGGAGCCGACCAGGCCATGCACCGAGGCAATGTTGATGATCCGGCCCCAGTTGCGCGCGCGCATGCCAGGCAGTGCCTGTCGGGTTGTATGGAACCCCGAGCTCAGGTTGATGGCGAGGATGTCGTCCCACTTGCGAACATCGAAGCTATCGATCGGCGCCACGTGCTGGATGCCGGCGTTGTTCACCAGCACATCTACCGCACCGAAGCGCTCCTGCGCCATGGCGAACATGGCTTCAATCTCTTGCGGACTGCGCATGTCGGCGGGATGGTGGATGACCGCGGCGCCGGTCGCCCGGATGGCGGCGACAGCGGCCTCGGCGTCGCCAAAGCCATTGAGCACGAGATTGGCGCCAGCCCGGGCCACCGCCTGCGCGATGCCCAGTCCGATGCCGCTGGTCGAGCCGGTAACGAGCGCGGTTTTTCCGTTCAGGATTGTCATAGGAATCTGTATCTATTTTTGGGCTGGCGTGTCATGGCGGGCGCGGCCGACCGCGCATGCACGTTTCCCCGCGTGCGCAAGCGCGAGTGCGGGGGCCCGGCATCATTGCAGCGTTCGTGCCAGGTCAAAATATGACTTACACCTCGCAAAACAGCGCGCATTGGCACCTGAATTCTCGCTATCGAGATCATTTGGCAAAATGCGATCCTTCATGTGAGAATCCGTCTCGCCATGGAGACACCACGATGAATGAACTTCGCGAGACCGAAGACGGCGGCATGCTGGGCAATTACGACGCCGTCGCCCGGCGCGCGATGGAATCGCTGTTCCGTACCTTCGAGAATTTCAGCGAGGGCACCATCGTGGTCGACGCGCACGCGCGCGTGGTCTGGATCAACAAGCGGTATGCCGCGCGTTTCGGCTTCGAGGACCCGCAGGCGGCAATCGGGCTGGAGTGCGAGCGGGTGATCCCGACCAGCCTGATGCGCCAGGTGGTCGAGACCGGCAAGCCGATCCTGCTCGATATCCTTGAAACCCCGCAGGATCCGATGATCGTGATGCGCCTGCCGATCAAGGACAACGATGGCAATACCATCGGCGCGGTCGGCTTTGCCCTGTTCGACGAACTCAAGTCGCTGACGCCGCTGTTTACGCACTACACCCGCGTGCGCGAAGAGCTGGTCGCCACGCGCCGTACGCTGGAGCAGACACGGCGTGCCAAGTACACCTTTGCCAGCTTCGTCGGCAACTGCCCCGCCACGCTCGAGGTCAAGCGGCTGGCGCGCCGGGCCGCGCAGGCCGATGCGCCGGTATTGCTTCTGGGCGATACCGGCACCGGCAAGGAACTGCTGGCCCACGCCATCCACGCGGCCTCTGCACGCGCGGGACGGCCGCTGGTGACCCTGAACATGGCGGCCATTCCCGAAACCTTGCTTGAAGTCGAGTTCTTCGGCGCGGCGCCGGGCGCGTACACCGGCGCCGAGCGCAAGGGCCGCATGGGCAAGTTCGAACTGGCCGACGGCGGCACGCTGTTCCTGGACGAAATCGGCGACATGCCGCTGATGCTGCAAAGCAAGCTGCTGCGCGCCCTGCAGGAGAAGGAGATCGAGCCCATTGGCTCGAACCGCATCATCCGCGCCGACGTGCGCATCATCGCCGCCACCTCCGCTGACCTGCCGGCCCTGGTGGAAGCCGGCAAATTTCGCGCGGACCTGTATTACCGGCTCAACGTGCTGCCGATCTGCCTGCCCCCGCTACGTCAGCGCCAGCCCGACGTTCTGCCGCTGGTCTATGCCACGCTGGAAGAAATCTGCGCGCGCGCTGAGCGCGATGCCCCGGTGCTGACGCAGGACGCGCTGAAACTGCTGGCCGAATACCACTGGCCCGGCAACGTGCGCCAGTTGCGCAACATCCTCGAGCGACTGGTGATGATGCACGACTCCGGCGAGGTCGACGGCAGCACGCTGGCATCCCTGCTCGGCATCAAGGCCGGCCCGGCACCGGCTGACGTGCCGCCGCCGCAGGCTGCACCGGCGGGCGCTGCCGGACAAGCAGCGGAGCCCGGCTACGCCGAAGCCATGGCCAGGTTCGAAGCCGCCTACCTGGTCCGGGCGCTGACGGCCAGTTCAGGCCACGTGGCCCGTGCCGCGGCGGCCATCGGCATCAGCCGGGCGGCGCTATACAAGAAGCTGGTCGCACACCGGAATGCCGGGCGCCTGCCGTCGCGCGGGATGTGGGACCTGGGCGGATGATTCTGTGGCGGCTGGAAAGCGTGCGCCAATGGCATCCGCCTGGCTGGTGCGATGCTGGGCCAGGCGATGCGGGCCGTGGATGGCGCGACGGCCATGCAACCGCCGATGCCGCGGCTGACCCCCACCTTGGTGGGATCTCGCCCACAACTGGCTGATGGTGTGACAGGCATCACCGACGTGACCGGCGTGCTTGCCTAGAATGCCGCGTAACGGTCGTCTTCACGGCCGTTAATCCCCGCATTTTCCGCCAGTTGCTCCCCGGGCACTGGCGGCATTTTTTGCGTGCTTCGCCACGAGCCGGCTCCGGTGGATGGAACCCGGGTCAGCCACGCCGGCAAGCGCAAGGCAGCGTCCGGCTCAGCGCATCCAGTAGCCGACAGCCAGCGCCACGGCAATGGCCAGCACAAGCAGGATAGGCACGGTGCGATTGCGGCGGTCTCGCCGCGGATAGCGATGGAATTCGCCCAGGCCGCCGTTGGTCAGTTTTTCCCAATCCATGAGAAGCGCAAAGTTGCCATGTCAGGCGCAGCAGGCGATTGTGGCAGCGCCTGCCGCACGATACTGTGCCCGCCGGCACAATCGCGCAGTCCGTCGCACGGCTCAGAACTCCATCAGCACGCCGGTGCTGACGCTGCCGGCGCGGTAGCGGAACAGCGGGATGGAATCGTCGGATTGCTGGTACAGGCCCTGGACATAGAACGAGAGATCAGTCGCATGGCGATAGGTGTAGCGCAGCAGCACCTGGCTGAGCACCTGGCGTCGGCGCGTGTCGCCGAACAATGCGCGGAAGTACGGCTGGCGATCGCGCAATTCCTGCCGCTGGGCGAGCGCCACCACCAGATGGCGCGGATGCGGCAGCCATGTCAGGTTCGCAAGGATGGCGTAGCCATCGCGGTCGCCACCCGCGCGCTCGTTGCGGGCCAGGTCGCGGATGACACCGACCGCGGCCGACACCTGCATGTTGGGCGCGAGGTCCAGCCGCCCGCGCAAGCGCAGGTCGTGGCGGCGCGCGTCGAAGGCATGGCCATCGGGATAGCGGTCGAGCGCCATGCTGGTGTCGATACCGACCCGGTAAAGCTTGCCTGCCAGCTGGCGCTCCGGCAACCAGTACCCCAGCAGCATGCTGCCGCCATACTGGTACGGTCGGCCGCCCAGCCATGTGTAGCCGAGCGCGGCCTGCCCCTCCACCAGCCCGACGCGGGTCTCGCTGCCGTAGTGGACGGCCAGGCTTGTGCCGTACTGGCTATAGTCGTGGCGCCGGGCGTATTGGCGGATCGAGGCGCCCGCGGAGACGTTCAACCCTTCGACGCCGCCGGTGCCCCAGTTCACGCTGCCGTCCATGCCGGCAAAGCGGTCCGCCTGCGCCAGCTGTGACGGCTGCAGCAACAGGTATGGCACCGATGCCCCGGGGGCCAGCGGCACCACCGGATTGCGCGGGCCATAGTTGGCGTTGGTGGTGTAGCCGGCCTGCAACGATAGCTGCCCGCGCAAACGCGGGTCAGGGCGCGTGCATCCCCCCCGGACATAGGAGTCGATCAGCACGCGGATTGCGGGCGGCACATCGGCGCCGCCCTGCAGTTGGGAAAACTGCGTGAAGGCGCGCTCGCGCTCGCCCAGCTCGCACAGGGCAATGGCGATGTCTAGCCGTGCGCCGGCGTGCGGCAGCGGCAGCCGCTCGACATCGAGCAGCAGCTGCCGCGCCGCGTCGAAGTCGCCGTCGCGCATCGCGCCATGAACGCGCTGGTAGAAGGATTCGTAAGCCCCGCCGGCGTCGAAAGCCGCGGCGGGCAATTCTGCGACGATGCCACCCGGGGATCCCGGCTGATGCGGCGCCACCAGATCCGGCATGGCTGGCCGGGCGGGGAGTACCGGCTGGGCCGAGTGCGCCCATTGCGCCGCACCGGCAGCACACATCAGCATTGCGCACAGACTCGCCCGCGTGCACCGGGCACGCGCATCAGGCAACAGCCGGCTCCGACAGGTCGAAAGGCTGCGGGCATGGCCGGCCGCGAACCGCGTAGATCTGCTCGGCCCGGCTGCGCCCGCGCAAGCGCGCGCGGCCGACCGGCTTTAGCACGTGACGCAGCGCGAGCGCCGCGGTCCCCTCGCCCACCAGCAGGTCGGCCGAGACCGCCTTGCACAGGTCCTGCAGGCGCGACGCGATATTGACCGTATCGCCGATGGCCGTGTAGCTCTTGCGCAGCGGCGAGCCGATCTCGCCGACCACGGCGTCGCCGCTGTGCAATCCGATGCAGATGCGCACCGGCGCCAGCCACGGGCATTCCGCCTGCAGCCGCGCGTTGAGCGCCGGCATGCCGGACAGGATGGCGCAGGCGCACGCCAGGCCGCGATCCGCATGGTCGGGCTGATCGAGCGGGGCGTTCCAGAACGCCATCACCGCGTC
This sequence comes from Cupriavidus alkaliphilus, assembly GCF_900094595.1. Lineage (GTDB taxonomy): Bacteria > Pseudomonadota > Gammaproteobacteria > Burkholderiales > Burkholderiaceae > Cupriavidus > Cupriavidus alkaliphilus. The sequence continues at coordinate 5,099 of NZ_FMAD01000008.1, forward strand.
CCCCATGTACTTGTCCACGGTGCCGCCAGCGGCGTGGATCTGCGCGGTCAGCGCTTCCAGGACGATCTCCGTCACCTTGACCAGCCGCTCCGGCGCCATGGTCTCGGCCAGCGCGGTGTAGCCCTCCATGTCGGCGAACAGCACGGTCAGCGTCCGGCGCATGGGCAGCATCGCCTCGTAGCCGCGCTCGCGCAGCAGGGCTTCCATCACCGCCGGCGGCAGATAGCGGCGGAAACGGCGCTGGAACTGCCGCGCCTGCGCGCGCGCCAGCGCCCACTCCGCCGGCGCCTGCAACAGCAGCAGCATGAGCGCGGCCACCACGGGCAGCACCGCCGCCCGCCCGGCCGCGCCCGGCGGCAAGCCCAGCAGCACCAGCAGCCATAGCCCGGCCATGCCGGTCAGGGCGCCATAGGTCGCCAGCAGGTTGCCGCCGCGCGACAGCCACGCGAGCCCGAGCACCGTAGCCAGGGTCCAGGCCCAGCCCAGCCACGGCAGCACCAGCCGCGCCGAAGGCGCAGCGGCTTCCGCCAGCAGCCAGTCGAGCATCTCGGCATGCGCCATCACGCCCGGCAGGCGTGGATCGTGCGGGCTGACGACATGGTCCGACAGGCCGAGCGCCGACGCGCCGACCAGCACATAGCGTCCGGCCAGCGCCTGCGCCGGCACGCGCCGGGCCAGCACGTCGACCGCGCTGAATACCGGAAACCCCGCGCTCGCATGGCGCCACGGAATGAGCACGAAGCCATCGGCCTCCTTCGCTGCCGCCATCAGCGGCGCCAATGCGGTCCAGGGCAGCGCCGCGGGCAGGCCGGGCCTGGCGCACAGCAGGGCCGCCGCCGCCAGCATCGGATAATGCCGCCCCGCATAGCCGATCACCGGCGCCATGCGCCGTACCACCCCGTCGGCATCCACCTGGGGGGTGATATGGCCGACGCAGTCGCCGGGGGCTGCGGCGAAAAAATTGCCGAGATGGCCCGTCGCCGCCGGCACGTCGGCCATCATGCCGGGCGCCGCGGGATTGGCAGGAGCCGGCAGCGCGCCACCGGGATGACCTGTCCGCACCGCGTCCGGCGTCAGGTAAAAGGCCTGCGAAAACACCATCCGGTGCCGCCTGGAGAGCGCAAGCAAGGCGGCGTCGGCGGCGGCGTCCCGGGGTTCCGGAAACACCATGTCCAGGGCAACCACGCGGGCCCTATGCCGCGCGAAGAGTTCACCGGCCAGCCCGGCCACGACTTCGCGCGGCCACGGCCAGGGCCCGACGACATCCAGGCTGGCCTCGTCGATCTCGATCACCGCGACATGCGCCGACTGGCCGGCGGACGGGCCCAGCCGCCAGCGCAGGTCGGCCACCAGGTCCTCCAGGCGGTGAAACCAGCGCGGCGACCACGTGCCGCTGCCAAGCAAGGCGCAGGCGCCCAGGACCAGGGCGAACAGGCCCGGGCGCAGCCAGTCGCGCGGCGTGGCCGCGCCTAGCGCCCCCAATTTGTCGCCCCGACAGCGGTCTGCCCGGAGGCGCCGATTTCGCTGCTGAATACGTAGCCGGCCTGCGTCGCTTCAGTGCCGGCCAGCGCACCGCGCACCGTGGCATTGCCCGCGGCCTGGTCGCTGCGCATCATGCCGTCGGAGGTCACCGAGCCTTGCGCGCGCATCTGATGGCTGAGCTGGCCGGTGCTGACGGTAAGACTCGTGTCGAAGCGGCGCTTGCCGAAGTCGACCACGAGCGAAGGATCCGCCACCGTCGCCGCGGTCGCCTTCCCATTGCCCACGACGTAGGCCTCGGCGCCCTTCAACTGGAAGCCGAACACGCCCTTGACCGGCATCGTCATCGGCTCGCGCGTATCGCGCAACAGGGCGAACGGACCGAAACCGCCCATGGCAACGATGTCATGCACGCCTGCGCGCAGTGCCTCCAGGGTGGTGTCCGCCGGCAGGTTGGCCAGGGCCTGGTAGCGGCCCCAGAACAGCTTCTGCGCCTCCGGCGGCGGCGGGGGAGGCGGCGGGCGCACCACCGGCGTCTCGGGCACGGGCGGCGGGGCGGGACGCGGCTCAGGCAACAACCTGGCGGCGTCGCCGAGTATTTCGATCTCGTTGGCAGTGACGACCGCCGGTGCGCTGACCGCGGAGGTCCTGACCGGCCCGCCGGCAGCGCTGCCCTCGTCCTTGCCCGGCGGAGCCACTGCCTCCGGCGACAGGTGCTGGAACTGCGGCCCAAGCAGCGTCGGCTGGGTCTCGCCATGGCGCAGCTGCAGGATGCTGCCCCCCGCCTGGCTCGACAGTCCCGTGCCGCCTTCGCACGGGCCCATGCCTGCGGGTCGGCAGCCGCCAAGGAACGGCGACATCACGATGCCACCCGCGCGCACACTGACGCGCGTGGTCCGCGCGTCAGTGAAGACAGAGAAGTCGGTGCCGCGGATGCCGATCGCGGCCACCGGGGTATTCATGCGGAAACGCTCGCGCGCAGCCTGTGCGCCCTCACCTGAGATGGTACGCACCACGCCGCGGTTCAGGCGCAGCTTGATCTGGGTGTTGGCGGGCGCGGCGCCGTCGTAGACGTAGGCCTCGATGGTGAGGCTGGAGTTCGGACGCAGGCTGACAAAGCCGCGGTCTACCGTGTTGACGTACACGTAGCCGTCGCTGCCGGTCTGCAGCGTCACGCCCTCGTGCAGGGCGCTGCCGGCCTGCAGAGGCTGGCGCTCGCCGTGCAACTCGATCCAGGCGCTGCCGGCCACCACGGCGATCTTGCCCACCTCGGCCGGTCCTTGCGCCCAGGCCAGCCCCGCCCAGCCGATCGACAGCACGCCGACCAGCATTCCCCGGATTATCGATTCCATTGCAACCCCTTCTGACTTCAGTGCAGCGCAAGGGCCGCACGCCCGGCCCTGTGCAGGTCGCCCAGAGGGCTCCCGCATCGTCGACAGGCTGGCGACGATGATGACCGAGCCACGCCCGGCGCTTTGTGACAGGAGTCACAAACTTGGCCAACGCGGACGTGTTAGCTTGGACGTGGGGTGACAGCTATGTAACGTCCATGTCTAGAATTTCAGCAATGAAGCCGCTTGACCTGCTCAGGCGACAACGTCTCCTGGCCGGCCTGGATGACGAAACGCTGCTCGAGCTGCAGGCCGAGATCAGGATCCAGCGGTTTCGCAAGCGGGAATTTGTCGTCCACCACGGCGCCGCCGGCGATTCGCTGATGATGCTGCTAAGCGGCCGGCTCCAGGTCATCGCACTGGCCGAGGACGGGCGGGAAGTCGGGCTCGATTTCGTCGAACCCGGCGATTATTTCGGCGAGCTGTCCATCATCGATGGCCTGCCCCGCTCGGCATCCATCGTTGCCAGCGTCGATTCCCTCGTCGGCTTCCTGCCCCGGCAGAAGGCGAAGTGGCTGTTCTATAACCACCCTAGCGTGGTCGAGACACTGCTGCAGAAGCTGTGCAACACGATCCGCCAGGCTTCCAGCTACCGTTCGATGCTGGGCATGAACCGGGCCTATTCGCGCGTCTATGCGATCCTGATGAGCGCCGCGCGCAACCCGACCGGCAACCTCGTCACGATCGAGAACCTGCCCAATCAGCAAGGTATCGCGATCATGGCCAATGTAAGCCGCGAAACCGTGTCGCGCGCCATCCACGCCCTGGTCAGCACCGGCATCGTCCAGAAGGACTTGCGCCGCCTGATCGTGCGCGAGCCCGTCATTCTGGAAAAGCTGGCCAAGGGCGAAGCCGAGATTCAGGTACGCAAGAAGCCCGAGGCAAAGGCGGCGTAGCGTTCGCCGATCTTGCGCCAGTCGCCGTTGGCGGCGACCTTGGCGCGCGCCGACCCGACCAGCGCGTCATGACGGGCGGTGTCGAGCTCGCGCGCGGCGCACAGGGCGCCGGCAAGGTCGTCGGCCTCGATCGGCACGAAGTCTTCCCACGCCGTCAGGCCGCTGCCGCGCGCGCCGAACACCGTGCTCAGCACCAGCAGGCCGCTGGCCGTGTACTCGGCCAGCTTCAGGTTGGTGCCGGAGCCGGCCAGCACGGGATTGAGGCCATAGTCGGCCAGGCCCAGCCACAGCGACTTCTCGGCGGCATCGACTACGCCGAGCATGGCGACGTTGCCGGGGCGGGGCTCGGCGTCGAGCATGCCGCAGACCGAGCCCATGATGGCAAAGTCCAGCGCCGGGCTGCGTGCCGCCGCCGCCAGCACCAGCGCGGCGGCTTCGAGATTGGGCCCGTGCGCGCTGCCCATGAACAAGGCCAGCGGCCGCTCCTTGCCCAGGCGGCGCCCTCGTGTCTTGCGCTCGGCGGCCGCCACGAACGGCGTCTCGGCGATCTCGATGCCGTTGGCCAGCACGGCCACCGGCGTCCCGGCGAGCTGGTACAACTGGCGCAGCCGCTCGGCATCCTGTTCGCTGCAAGCCGTCACGCCACGCGCCTGTTCGGCGCACTGGCGCTCGTAATGCCGGACCAGCTGGGCCGCCCAGGCGTGCCGGCCATACATGCCCGCCTTCAGGTCGTATTCCACGTTGTGCGCCTCGTACAGGTGCGGACGCGGCTCGCCGGCAGCCTGCAAGGCGGGGAAGCCGTACGGATGCGCGCAAACCGCCAGTTGCGCGCTGCGCAGCTGCTCGCGCAGCGCCTCAAGCCACTGCGGCACGCTGTCCGGATGCATCGCGGCGGCCAGGTCGCCCGCGGACACGCCGAGCTTCTGTTCGAGATCCCGGGCATGATCGCGCAGGCGCGGCGTCACCGGCACCACCTCCTCCACTACGCCTGGCGCCAGCGGCCTGGCATGGCGCGGCATCGCGGTATCCGCCAGGTTGACGAAGCGCACATCAAAAGCCTGTGCCAGGTGACGGTAGAGGCCAAACAGCCGCAGCTTGCCACCGCTGACCACCGGTTCGACGGCAAACGTATTGACGACCACGACGCGCGGCCTGGCCGGACGCGCCACATGCGGCGCGGCGGGAGCCGGTGCGGACGCCGATGCGGCGACCGGGGCGGCACCGCACAGCAGCCAGTCGCCAAAGGCCTGCCAGTGGATCGCCGCCGCACGTTCGCGCGCGCGCAGGCCCATCGCGGCGACACCGGCCGGGTCGGCCGCAAGCCGGGCGATGGCCGCACCCAGCGACCGCGCGTCGGGTGCCGCGACCACGCCATTGACCCCGTCTTCGATCAGTTCGGTCGGTCCGCCGCTGTCGCTGACGGTCAGCACCGGCCGGCCGCACAGCATCGCCTCCAGCGTGATCAGGCCGTAGTCCTCCTGGTATGGCACGAACGGGACGAAGGCCGCGCGGGCGTACGCCTGGGCCAGTTCCGCGTCGGTCAGCCGGCCAAGGAACTGGATACCGTCGTGGCGCGCCGCGCGCGCGCGCAGGGCCTTCTCTTCGGGGCCGGCGCCGGCGATGCGCAGCGGCATGGCCGCGCCGCTGCACCTGTAGGCGTCGATCAGCAAGTCGATGCGCTTGGCGCCCACCAGCCGGCTCGCGGTGAAGATGCCGGTGTCGTCCGGCAGCGGGGCCGGCGCCAGGCCCTCCAGCCCGGTCGGGTGATGGCACACCTCAACCTGGCAGCCGGCGGGAAAATGCGCGGCACGATCCCGCACCGTGCGCGAGATCGCCGCGTAGCGCCGGATATGGCCGGGCTGCATGCCGATGCGGTCGAGCAGGTGGACCACCGCGCGCGCGAACGTCCCGGGAAAATGCAACAGGTCCGGCGGTGCATCGGCGCGCGCCAGCGCGGCCAGCAGGATATCGGCCACCTCGGCGGCATCGAGGCTTTCGCCGCCGCGGCCCTCCAGCAGCGCGGCCTCGAGCGCCGGCGGCAAGCGCAGGCGCGCCACCGCGGCGGCGTCCGGGGGCTGCGCCAGGTGCGCCGGACAGGTGTCATAGAGGCCGCGCAGCTTGTGCTGCAGATAGACCATGTGGTTAGGGTGCCGGACCATCCACGCCGGGTACTTCGTGCTGATGACCAGGTCGAAGTGGCTCAGGTCCAGGCGTGCGAACCTGCGGTAGCTGCCGATCAGCTCGATCAGGTTGCGCTCCGGGCTTGGCAGCTTGATCAGCTCGGCCACCACGCCCGCGCGCCGGTTCAGTTCGCGCAGCATGCCCCACCACAGGTTCTCGGCGCCGCCGATGATAAAAGGCACCGGACTCGGCGCCACGATCGCTACTCTCATGTGTTCCGCTCTACCATGATGTGGTCAGTTGTCTTCGCGAGGCGCCGCTCACGACGTCAGCGTCGCGACCACGTGTTCCCAGCCGATGCCGCGCGCCAGCAGCATTTGCCGGCCCGCCACGCCCATCTCGGCGGCCTGCGCCGGGCGGGCCGCGATGGCTTCCAGCGTCGCGGCGAGCGCGTCCGGATCCGGCGGCACCACCCAGCCGTTCTCGCCATGCCGCACAAATTCGAGCGGCCCGCCGCCGTCGCTGCAGACCACCACGGGCTTGGACGAGAGCATCGCCTCGAGCGGCACATAGCCGTAGTCTTCGTCCCGCGCGGGGAAACACACGGCCAGAGCGCGCGCGTAGAAGTGCAGCTTTTCCTGTTCGCTGATCTCGCCCAGCAGCGCCACGCGGTGGCCGACACCCAGCGCCTCGATCCGCTGGCGCAGTACCTCCATCTGCCCGCCGGTGCCGGCCAGCACGATCGACAGGCCGGCGCGCAACCGCGCCGCGGCCTCGACCAGCAGCGCCTGACGCTTGAGGGTCTCGAGCCGGCTCGGCATGAAGATGAACGGCAGCGCCGCTTCGCAGCGGAACTGCCCCACCAGCGGCGGCGGGTGATAGAGCGGCTCGGCCTCGATCTGGTTGTACTGCCACAGCCGCTGCGCCACGCGCTGCGAGTTGGCAAAGCGCCGGCGCGCGCGGCCCAGGCAAGCGTTGTCGAAGGCGATCACGCGCTCGCGCAGGCGCCGCAGCGAGGGCGTGGCCGCGGCTTCGGCGTACAGGTCGTACACGGTGCGATGCTGGTGCATCACCCACACGTGGTGCTCCGGGTGCGCCACCCCCCAGCCGGGAAACTGCAGGCTGATCACCCGATCGATCTCCACGCCGTTGGGGCGGTGCATGTCGAGCGCCGCGGCGTGCGCCATGGCCTGCTCCACGGCATCGTCCGGCCCAAAGCGGAACGGCAGCCGCAGCACCTCGAGCGCGTGGCCGGCTTCGCGCAACGCGGCGGCGAGATTGGCTATGTGGTACTCGGCGCCGCCGCGCATGAACGGCACCAGGTTTGCGGTCAGCAGGATCTTCACGATGCGGCGGCTTCGGGCAGCGGCGCCGGCGAAGCTGGCGGCGGCACCAGCGGCTTGCGCGCGATCAGCGCATAGTCCTGCGGTCCGCACAGGTGGCCGTTGACGCGCTCCGTCAAGGGGTCGTCGCCGGGCACCTTGGCCGAGGCCGGATAGGGATTGAGCCGCATCACCTCGGGGGCCTCGAAGCCATGGAACGCCAGCAGGAACGACAGCGACGTCGGCGTGACCGGATTGCGGTGCGAGAAGTCGTGATAGAAGGTATGGCTGCCCACCAGCAGGTTCTCCGGATTCGGCGTCTCGATCAGGATCGAACCGCCCGGCGCCAGCACCCGCGCCGCATTGGCGATCATCGCGTACAGCACTTCGAAAGGCAGGTGCTCGACCACATGGAAGGCAGTGACCGCGCCCAGCGCGGCGGCCGGCAGGCGGGCCAGGGCATCGACGCCATCGCAGGCGTCCACCTCCAATCCGCGGCCGCGGCAGAACGCGACCATCGCGCTGTTGAGATCGACGCCGCGCGCGGGAATGCCGCGTTCGGCCAGCAACTCCAGCCATTCGCCCCGTCCGCAGCCGATATCGAGCACCGGCCCGGGTGCCGCCTCGCGCAGCGCCTCGATCCAGCCGTCATAGGCGCACAGCTTGCGGCGAATCTCCTCGCGCGATCCCCGGTTCGCGTCCTCGAATGCCATGTAATAGGCCTCGATCTGCACGCGCAGGTCCGCGCCGGATGCGGCCTCGCCCCGTGCGTCGGCGCCGGCGCCGTGGTGGGACAGCAGGCCCGGCGCCGGCGGCGCGGTACGGCGCTCGCCCATGCGCGACAGCCGGTCGTGGGTCAGCTCGGCGGAGAGCTTTTCGAGCTGCTCTTCCAGCGCGTCGATACGCGCGCGCGCGTCGCGCTGTTCGCGCAGCGCATTCAGCACGCTGCCCGCGATGGCCTCGATCGGCTTGCGCCAGCCACGCTGCGCACGCAGCATGCCGTCGCGTTGCCGCCGCAGCGCATCGGCGAGCCAGACACCTGCCGCCTCGCGCCGCGCCAGGCGCCGTTCGTAGCGGCCAAAGGCATGCCGCGCCATCGCGCCCAGCCCCAGCCGCATCGCCAGACGCGCCGCCAGGTACCGTGCCAGCAGTCCACTGCCGCCGGCCAGGCGTACGCCGCGGCGGCGGCCCTCGGCCGAGCCGAGCAGCTGTGCCGCGACCCACAGCCGGCTGCCGGTGAGCGCCAGCACTGCGGCGTAGTGGGCCGCGCCGGCGTCGTCCGGCTCGCGTCCCAGCAGCATGCGGTAGGCATGCGCGACAAACTCGGCACGCGGTATCGACAACAGGTGGACCGGATGCAGCGCACCGTCCGCGCCGGCATAGGTCAGTTCGGGCAGCGCCGGCTCGGGCAGGCTCAGGTAGTCCGCGGACAGCGGATCGAGCGCGCTTGCCTTGCCGTCAGCCGCGGCGGCCTCGGCGCGCACGCGCGCGACCAGGGCCTCCAGCGCCGCGTGCGCCTGCCCAGAGTCGGCGTCGCTCGCCGCATGCGCGAGCCCTGCTGGCGCGCGCGGTTCGGACGGCTCGGATAACGCATGATGCTCATGAGGCAAAGGGAATCTCCTTGTCGGCGTCGGCACCGGCACGCGCGCGCTGCGGCGTCGCGCTGAAGCTGACCGGCAGCTCGCACACCCCCGCGAAGGCGCAGGTGCCAAATGCCGACACCTCGAATTCGAGCGCGTTGTCCAGCCAGTGCTGGCAGTTGTGAAGGTGGGTCAGCTCCGAGTGGACCGCGAGCGTGACCGAATAGCTGCCCGGCGCCAGCCGCACCGGGAAATCGAAACAGCATTCAGATACCGTGCCACGGCTGAACCCGACACGGTGCCCCAGCAGGCCGGTATTGGTGCCGAAGATGTCCTGGCCGAACCGGTCGCGCAGCAGGAAGCCGACATTGAGCGCCACGTCGTCGTCCGAGGCGACGGCAAGCCGCAGGCTGACCGCATCGCCGCAGACGAACTTGCGCGTTTCCCGCCCTTGCCCGTCATGCAGCGCCGCAGCCACGATGCGCGTGCGCCGTTGCCCGTAGTCGCCGTCGCCATCGCCCTCGCGCATGGACCTCTGCATGCCGGCGGGAACCCCGGCAATCAGGCGGAAATAGCGGCTCACGGCCTGCTCGGGCGGGCCATCGAACAGCAGCCGACCGCCCTCCAGCACCACCGCCCGGTTGCAGACCAGCTTGACCGCATTGACATCGTGCGAGACAAAGAGGATGCCGCCCCCCTGTTCCCGAAACTCGCGGATCCTGGCGATGCACTTTTGCTGGAAGCGGGCGTCGCCGACCGACAGCGCTTCGTCGACGACAAAGCAATCGGGGTCGGCGTGGATGGCGATGGCAAAGCCGAGCCGCATCGTCATGCCCGACGAATACGTGCGCACAGGCGCATCGATGAATGGCCCCAGCTCGGAGAACGCGATGATGGCGTCGAGCTTGCGACGCACTTCCGCCGCGCCCATGCCCAGCAGCCTGGCGTTGACGTCGATGTTGTCGCGTCCCGACAGGTTGGGGTCGAAACCCGTGCCCAACTCCAGCAAGCCGGTGACGCGGCCCGCATACCGGATCGTGCCAGCATCGGGCAGCAGCACTCCGGTCACCAGCTTGAGCAGCGTTGACTTGCCAGCGCCATTGCGCCCGATCACGCCGACCGCGTCGCCGGGCCTGACTTCCAGACTGACGCCGTCGAGCGCCTGGTGGTCGCGATGGCAGGCTCGGCGCAGCAGCGCCTCCCTGAGCCGGTCCGCGGGCGATGCGTAGAGACGGAACGCCTTGCTGACGCGCGTCAGCGCGAGCAGCGGCGCGGTGGATGCAATGCCTGGCATGTCAGAGCAAGTCCCGTAGTTCGCGTTCCAGCCGCCGCTTCATCCAGCGCGCGCCCAGCAGCAGCGCAGCCGCCAGCAGCGCCAGCGCCGCCAGCGGGGCCGGTGCCGGCAGCCGGGCGTCAAGGATGATGACGTGGACCGCGTCGATGGCCCAGTACGCCGGGTTGAGCGAGAGCAACCCGCGCGCCCACGGCGGCAGGATCTCGGGCAGGTAGACCACCGGTGTCATCCAGAACCCGAACTGCAGCGCGACGGCGACGATATTGCGCACGTCCGGCAGGAACACCTCGAGCATGCCCAGCACGATGCCGGCGCCGTAGGCGAAGGCGCCCAGCAGGCCGATCACGGACGGCAGCGCCAGCCACGCCGGGTTGAAGGGAAAGCCGATCACGGCCAGGTACGCGGCATAGAGCGCCATCGATATGCCGTACACCGCCAGCTCCACCGCGACCACGTGCAGCGGCATCAGCCCCAGGCTTACCGGGACCTTGCGGATCAGGTGCGCCTTGGCGGTGTAGACCGTGGACAGGCGCGACAGCGTGTTGGCGAACAGATTCCATGCCAGCATCCCGCCGATCAGGTACACGGTATAGGCGTAGGGGCTGCCGTCGTTGCCAAGCCGCGCCCGCATCAAATGCGAGAACACGGTGCTGAACACGACGATCAGGCACAGCGGGTGGATGATCAGCCAGGCCATGCCGAACAGCTGCCCCTGCTGGCGATCCACCAGCTCCTGCCGCGCGAACAGCAGCATCGTCGAAAGTGCCTGGCCCCTAGCCATGGTATGGGTTCCCTCGTCTGCCACTGGCCACGTCAGGCATGGCGCGCCGACGCCTGTGCGGCGACCGCCGGCGCCGGCGCACGGCCATAGTTGTCTTCGAAGCGCACGATGTCGTCTTCGCCGAGATAGTTGCCGCACTGCACTTCGATCAGCACCAGTTCGCCACTGCCGGGGTTGTGCAGCCGGTGCTTCTGCCCTGCCGGAATATAGGTGGACTGGTTCGCCAGCAGCCGCGCGCGCTGCGTGCCGTTCTCGACCAGCGCCTCCCCCGACACCACGATCCAGTGCTCGTAGCGATGCGCATGCAGCTGCAGCGACAGCGCCTGGCCAGGCGCGACCACGATGCGCTTGACCTTGAAGCGCTCGCCCTCCACCAGCACGGAATAGGCGCCCCAGGGCCGCCTGACGGTCCGATGGTGCCGGTAGGCGTCGTGCCCCTTGCGCTGCAGCGCCGCGACGATGTGGCGCACGTCCTCGGCATGCTCGCGGTGCGCCACCAGCAGCGCGTCCTCGGTGTCGACGATCATCAGGTTGTCCAGGCCGACGGCGCCAACCATGCGCTCGCTGCGGATATAGCAGCGGCGGGTGTTGTGCAGCACGGCGTCGCCGCTCACGCTGTTGCCGTCGCCATCCTGCGGCAGCAGCGCGCTTACGCTCGACCACGAGCCGACGTCGCTCCAGCGCATAGTGTTGCGCACCACGGCGACGCGCTGGGAGCGCTCCATCAAGGCAAAATCCAGCGACTGCGCACGCACGGCCTCGAACGCCGCCGGGTCGAGCTCGAGCGACAGCTGGTCGCCGGCGCGCAGTTCGCGGCCGCTGCTGACGCTGCCGGCGGCCTGGTCGGCGATATCCGAGGCATAGCGCTGCAGCTCAGCCAGCACGGCGCCGGCCGAGAAGCAGAACATGCCGGAATTCCACAGGTAGTCGCCACTGGCGAGATAGGTCTTGGCCAGCTCCAGCGCGGGCTTCTCGACGAAGCGGCACGCCAGGTGCGCCAGCTCGCTCGCCGCGCCGATGCGCGGCCCGGCCTGGATGTAGCCGTAGCCTGTTTCCGGCGCGGTAGGCGCCACCCCGAAGGTTGCCAGCCATCCCTGCCGCGCAACCGCCGCGGCCGCCGCCACGGCTTCGACGAAACTCTCCAGCGGCTCGATCAGGTGGTCGGCGGGCAGCACCAGCATCAGGGCATTGTCGCCATGGCGGCGCGCGACCCAGCTCGCCGCCGCGGCGATCGCGGCGGCGGTGTTGCGGCCCACCGGCTCGAGCAGGAAGCTGCACGGCATGGCCCGCGCGGCGCTGCGGGCGAGAATGTCGCGTGCGAGAAAATAGATATCGCGGTTGATGACGGTCACCACCTCGCGCACGCCAGGCAGCGCCGCGACACGATTGAAAGTCTTCTGCAGCAGGCTCTCGCCATCGGTCAGCGTCATCATCGGCTTGGGGAAGGTCTCGCGCGACACCGGCCAGAGCCGCGTGCCGGCGCCGCCGGAAATCACCACCGGGACCAGTACCGGCAGGTCAGTGTTGTCCATGTCTGGATTCTCCAAAGGGCTTCATTCCTGCTGACACGTCCGGGAACCGGCTCGCGGCCACGCGCTCGCGCCGCCCGGGCCGCTCCGGCTGAGCCACCGCGGCATCGCCCGAAAACTGCGCACTGGCGTCGCGCATGTCCTGCTCCGTGAGCAGGCCCGCCGCAAACCGCAGCCGCAGCCGCGTGACGATGTTGGTGTAGCGGGCCCGGGCCAGGTTGCGGCGTGCGGTATGGAACTGCTGCTGCGCATTGAGCAGATCCAGGTTGACGCGCATGCCCGCCGCGATGCTCAGGCGCGTCGCGTGCAGCAATTCCCGGGCCGCCTGTTCCGCCCGCTCGTACGCGCCGACCTTGACCACGCTGGAGAGGGCCAGGTCGAACTGCTTGCGCACTTCATCCACGACCTCGGTGCGGCGCCCGTCGAACTCGGCCATCGCCTTGCGGTAGTTGGCTTCCGCCTGGCTGACCTGCGCGCTCGCGGAGCCGCCGCTGTACAGCGGCACGGCCACCTGCAGGCCGACGTACGCGGTGTCGTACTTGGTGTTCAGCGTGTTGACGGTCTCCGACTTGTTCGCACCGTAGCTGGCCACCAGGTCGACCCGGGGCAGGTGCCCGGCGCGCGCGCGGCCGATATCCTGCCGCGCCGCCTCCACGCCGTGCTCGCGCGACTGCAATTCGGGATTGTTGGCAAAGGCGGCATCGGTCCAGTAGCCGAGATCGCCTGGCACCGGACCCTGCGCGTGGAACGCCGGCGACAACGTCGCCAGTACCAGGTCCCGGTCCGCCTGGCCGGCACCCAGCATCGCCTCCAGGCGCTTGCGCGCCGCCGTCAGGCCGTCGCGCGCCTCGATCACCTGCGCCACGGCGAGGTCGAGCCGGGCCTGCGTTTCGACGATGTCGGTGCGGGTCCCCTCGCCCTTGTCGAAGAAGCGCCAGTTCTGTTTCAGCTGCTCTTGCAGCGCATCGCGCTCGGCCTCGGCCAGCACGATCACGTCATGGGCCTCGAGCACCTCGGTGAAGGCCGTGGTCACGCGCAAGGCCAGCTCCTGGCGGCGGCTGTCGAACAATGCCGCGCTGGCCTGCGACTGGGCCTCGCCCTGGCGGAAGCGCGACCAGTAGTCCCAGTTGAACAGCGGCTGGCGCAACTGCACCGCGCCGCTGTAGCTGCGATAGAACTCGGTGGTGGTCTGGTCGCCGAGGCGGGGGCCGGCGTAGCGGGTGATGTCCGAACGGTTGCGCGCCCAGTTGTAGGTGAACTGGATCTGCGGCAACAGGAAGGAGCGCCCGATCACCCGGTACTGCTCGCCGGCGGCGGCCTCTTCAACGGCCGCGCGGTACCGGGGATCCTGCGCGAGGGCCAGGTGATAGGCGTCGAGCAGCGTCATGGCCTGCGCCGCGGCAAGCCCCGGCGCTCCCATCAGGCATGCGGCGGCGAGCGTGGCGAACACGCCGGCTCCAGCACGAACGGCCCGCATCATTCCTCCGTCAGCGCCGTTCTCGCGCGATCGGCTACCGGCTTGAACAGGTAGCTGAGCATGGTGCGCTCGCCGGTCTTGATAAAGACCTCCACCGGCATGCCGGGCCGTACCTGGTGGCCGGCAAGCCGGTTCATGCCGTCGGGCGTCACTTGCGCGCGGATCTTGTAGTAGGGCGCGCCCTCTTCCTCGGTCAGGCGGTCCGCCGACACGACCGAGACCGCTGCCGGGATGCGCGGCGTGCGACTCTGGTTGAACGCCGTGAACATCAGCTCCACCGGCAGGCCGCTGTTGACCTTGTCGATCAGGTTGACCGGCACCCGGGCTTCGACTTCGAGCGGCTCGCCGTCAGGCACCACATCCATCAGCCTGGCGCCGGGCGAGACCACGCCACCCTGGGTAAAGATGGCAAGTCCCACCACCGAGCCGGACACCGGCGCACGCACCTGCGTGTTCGCCACGTCGAAGTCGAGCCCCTCCAGGCGGCTGCGCAACATGCGCACATCGCGTTGCGCTTCGCCCAGCAGGGTTCGCACTTCCTTCTGTTCCTGCTCGCGGCGCAGGCCGGCGCGGATGCGCAGTTCGGTAAGCTGGCTCTGGGTGCGGCCGATGGTACCCAGGTCCGCCGAGATCTCGCCGTTGACCTGCGCATAGAGGCGTTCCGTGTCGAGCAGGCGGTTGCGTGGCATGTAGCCTTCGCGCGCCAGCTCACGCATGTTCTGCAACTGCTCGCGCAGCGCGGCCAGCTGCTGCTGCTTGTTCTGGCGCGCATCGCGCAGTCCGTTGAGCTGGGATTGCAGGCCCGCGATGCCCTCGGCGATGGTACCCAGCTCCTTCTGCAATGCCTGCCGGCGCGAGGCAAAGAGCTGCCGCTGCACGGTGAGCACCTCGGCCACGCCGGGATCGGATGCGGCCTCGCGTTCGACCTCGCCGAAGTCGATGTCGGCAAGACCGTCGCGCTCGGCCAGCAGGCGCGCCTCGACGGCAAGCGTGGTAAGCAGCTGCGCCCGCGTCGCCTCGGCCTGGGCACGCGCCTGCGTATGGTTCATGGTGACGAGGACTTGCCCCGCCGTTACCTTGTCGCCGTCCTTGACCAGGATCTTCTCGACGATGCCGCCGCTCGGGTGCTGCACCGCCTTGCGATTGCCAGAGACAATGACCGTGCCGGCCACCGGCACGCCTTTGTCCAGCGGCGCCAGCGCCGCCCACAGCACAAAGCCGCCGAGGCCTCCGGCAATCACGGTCCAGCCGATGCGGCTGTAGCGGCGTGCCGGCGCCGCGGGCGTGGATGGCTGCGCGGCGGCGAGCGGCGGCAGCGACGATGCATGGTTGGAAGACATAGCGATTCAGATCAGGAATGTGTGCCGGTTGCGCGCGCGGGCTCGCCCTGCGCCGCCGCAGCTGGCTTGCCCGCGTGTTGCGGCTGCGCCCGCTGTTGCATCGCGCGCAGCACCTCTTGCGTCGGGCCGAATGCGTGCGAGGTGCCGTCCTGAAGCACCAGCAGCCGCGTGGTCACGGCCAGGATGTTGCTGCGATGACTGACGATGACGACGGTGGCGCCGCGTTCGCGGCACAGCGTGATCGCGCGCGCCAGCGCCGCCTCGCCAGCTTCGTCCAGGTTGGAGTTCGGTTCGTCGAGCACGACCAGCGCCGGCGATCCATACAGCGCACGCGCCAGCGCGATCCGCTGCTTCTGCCCGCCCGACAGCCCCGCGCCATCCGGGCCAAGCTCGGTGCCATACCCCTTGGGCAGCTTCAGCACCATGTCGTGCACACCGGCCAGGCGCGCGGCTTCGACCACCGTCTCGGCATCGACCTCGCCGAAGCGTGCAATGTTCTCCGCCACCGTCCCCGCGAACAGTTCGATGTCCTGCGGCAGGTAGCCGACGAACGGTCCCAGTTCATCCTTGTTCCATTGCCAGACATCGGCACCGTCGAGCCGCACCTCGCCCGCCAATGGCGGCCAGACCCCAACCAGCAGGCGCGCGAGCGTGGATTTGCCCGAGGCGCTGGGACCGATCACGCCAAGCACCTCGCCCGGCGGCAGCGCGAAGTTCACGTTCTTCAGCACCGGCGCCGTGCCCGGCGCTCCGGCCACAAGGCGCGACACGGCGAGCTGCCCGCGCGGGCGCGGCAGCGACATCGCGCCGCGCCGCGCCGGATTCGCCGCCAGCAGCTTGTGCAGGCGCTCGTGGGCCGCGCGCACCGCGCTCCACTGCTTCCACCCCCCGATCACGCCTTCGACCGGGCTCAGGGTCTTGCCCATCAGGATCGAGGCCGCGATCATCATCCCGGCGGTGATCTGGTTGTCCAGCACCAGCAGGGCGCCAACCCCCAGCACCATCGACTGCAACGCGATGCGAGCGAAGCGGGTCCATGCGCCGACCATCGACGCCTTCTCGCTCGCCTCGCCTTGCTTGCCGAGAAAGGCTTCATGAATGCGCAGCCAGCGCGCCTGCAACGGGCCCAGCATGCCCATCGCCTCGATCGCTTCGGCATTGCGCAGCGTCACCGTGGCCGACTCGGCCGAACGCAGCGACAGGCGACCCGCCTCGTCGAGCGGCTGGCGCGAGATGCGCTCGTTGACCACCGCCAGCGCGATCAGCACGGCAGCGCCGCACAGCGCGAACAGCCCGAGATGGAAGTCGAACAGGAAGATCACGCCCAGATAGAGCGGGAACCACGGCGCGTCGAAGAATGCAAACAGCGTCGAGCCGGAAATGAACTGACGCAGCGTGGTCAGGTCGTTGAGTGCCTGGCCGGCGATGTAGCCACCCTGGCGCAGGTTGGTCTCGAAGGCGGCGGTATAGATACGCCGGTTGAGCTGGGCGTCGAGCTGCGCACCGACATGGATGGCGACCTGGCTGCGCACATACTCCAGCACGGAGATCAGGGCAAACAGGCCCAGCGTGATGGCGCTCAGCATCCACAGCGTGGTCTCGCTGCGGCTCTGCAGTACCCGGTCGTAGACCTGCAGCATGTAGAGCGACGGGACCAGCATCAGCAGGTTGATCACGGCACTGAACACGCCGATATTGCGCAAGGCGCTCTTATGCGCGCGCAAGGCTGTCAGGATTTCACTGCCGGGATGCGCGGATTGACTCATATGGATATACGGATACACCTTAAGCACTGCTGAGAATGTCACCTGCCGAGGCGGGTCGCGTTGTGACGCGGTGTCACAAAGCAGGTGCGAATTCTGGATTAGGGCCGGGGCCGTGCTTGTGACGTCCATCACAAAAGTGTGTGAGGTGGGTCACGGTTGGTTTTGTCCTGGTGGGTGTCTGGTACTCCTTAGGCCATGCGGATTGCTGCCGTTTGGCGCGCGTGGCAGTTTCGCCGGCGTAGCCGGCGACCTGCTTCTTCTCCGAGAGCCTCCATTTCAGAACAGATGTCGGCCCCGCCGGCACCAATATCCCCAGGGACTTCGCCATCCCAATTCGTCAGTTGACGCGTGCTGGTCGCAATCTGCGCTCACGCCGCATCCGCGCGCTCACCAGCGCCGGAACTCCGGCTCTCCTACCGGTGCGGCGACGGCGCCGTTGCGCAGGACGCTCTCGTAGAGCGCGTGGTAGCGCCGCCGCATCGTGCTTGCGCTGAACTTTTCGACAAAGCGGGCGCGGGCATTGCGGCCGAGGGTTTCGGCCAGCGCGGCATCGGCATGCAAGCGCACCAGGGCGGCGCGCAAGGCGCGCGGATCGGCCGGTGGCACCACGTAGCCGGTGTGGCCGTGCAGGTTGACGTAGCTGCTGCCGGTACCGATCTCGGAAGACACCAGCGGCTTGCCGAACATCGCGCCTTCGAGCAGCGTGACGCCGAACGCTTCCGCGCGCAGGTGCGAGGGAAAGACGACACCCCGGCAAAGCGACAGCAGCGCATGCTTGTCGGCGTCGGGCAGCACACCGAGGAAGGTCACGTTGTCCAGCCTCAGTGCGGCGGCCTGCTGCCGCAAAGCCTCTTCCTGCGGCCCGGTACCGAGGATGACAACGCGGAATGCGGCATCGCGGCATGCCTGCATCAGGATATGCAGGCCCTTGTAGTAGCGGATCACGCCGACGAACAGGAAGAATCCCTCCCCCACCCGCTCGCGCCACATCGCGACGCGCGCGGGGTCGACTTCGCACTCGGTCGCGTCGATCCCGATCGGGATGGTGTGCACGCGCGCGCGATGGCGGCGAAGTACGTCGCTGGTGTCGAGGTAATTGGGCGAGGTGGCGACGATGGCATGCATGCTGTCCAGGAAGCGATGCATCAGCGGCGCGTACACGGGCATCAGCAGGCGCTGGCGCACGATGTCCGAGTGATAGGTCACGATCGCCGGCACGCGCACGCCGGCGGCAAAATGCAGCACGTCGCCGAACGGCCACGGGAAGTGGTACTGCACGACATCGGCCCGCGCCACCGCGCGCCGGAAATGCGCCAGCGCACTGAACGAGATCGGCGTCGAGGCCGGCGCCAGGTGCGTACGCGCGCGCGTGATGCGGACTCCGTCGATCTCCAGTTCGCGCTGCGCGCCATAGCCGTGCCGGCTGAGCGTGAACACCTCGTGCGTCAGGCCATGGGGCTGACTACGCGCCAGCTGGCGGATAACCTGTTCGATGCCCCCATATGAGTCCGGGTAATACACCTTGAAGACGTGAAGGATATGCATGGCAGTGCGTGGCTTGGCATCCGGCCTGGTCGGCGCTGGTGGCAGAGTCTCTCGTGGCACGCGCGAGCGGAGTGTGATGGCCGTCACAGAACGCAGGGCGCGGGCTCGCTATGGTTGCGCCTCATGTCCGAGTCCTCCTTCCTCCTGGCCGAGCCACTACGCGTTGCGGTAGGCGCCGTTTCGCTGTCATCCCCGCTGACCGGGATCGGCCAGTACACGCGTCACCTGGTGCGCGAGCTGGCGATGCTGGGGGCTGCGCCGCACTGCTTCCTGGGCGCAGGCTGGAGCGAGCCACCGGCAGCCGGCGCACAACCCTCGGCCGATGGCCCGGGGTCGTGCCACGCCGGGCGCGCGCCGGCATGGCGCACCGCGGCGCGAGGCCTGTTGCGGCGGTCCGGGCTGGCCCACCTCGCCTCGCGCGCGTGGCAGGCGCACAGATTCCGCGCCGGCTTGCCTCGAGATGCGGCGCTCTACCATGAAACCAATTTCCTGCCGTTCTGCTATGGCGCGCTTCCCACCGTGCTCACCGCGCACGACCTGTCGTGGCTGCGCCATCCGGAGACCCATCCCGCTGCGCGGGTGAGCCTGCTGCACCGGCACTTTCCGCGCGCGCTGGCCCGGGCCGACCGCGTGATCGTGGTGTCGGACTTCGTGCGCGCAGAACTGCTGGCGCTGTGCGAGGTCGATCCCGGCAAGATTCGCGTGGTCCACAACGGCGTCGCGCCGGCGTTCCAGCCCCGCCCCGCCGACGCGCTGCGGCCGGTACTCGCACGCCATGGGCTGCTGCCCGGCCGCTATCTGCTGGCACTGGGCACGCTGGAGCCGCGCAAGCGGCTATCGACCGCACTGCGCGCGCACCAGCGCTTGCCCGCCGCGCTGCGGCGCCATGTGCCGCTGGTACTGGCCGGCATCAAGGGCTGGCTGACCAGCGAGCTGGAGCGCGAGATGGCGCCC
This sequence comes from Cupriavidus alkaliphilus, assembly GCF_900094595.1. Lineage (GTDB taxonomy): Bacteria > Pseudomonadota > Gammaproteobacteria > Burkholderiales > Burkholderiaceae > Cupriavidus > Cupriavidus alkaliphilus. The sequence goes on from NZ_FMAD01000008.1 coordinate 24,574, forward strand.
GCCGTAGCGCGGGGCGAGGTGCGGGTGGCGGGCTACATAGCCGACGCAGACCTGCCGAGCGTCGTCGCCGGCGCCTGCGCCATGGTCTACCCGTCCATCTACGAAGGCTTCGGCCTGCCGCCGCTTGAAGCCATGGCCTGCGGCGTACCGGTGATCTGCTCGGACCGCTCGGCGCTGCCCGGCGTGGTCGGCGACGGCGGCGTATTGCTGGACCCAGACGATATCGATGGCTTCAGCGCGGCAATGCTGCGCGCCTGTGAAGACTCTTGCTGGCGCACGGCCGTCGGCGCACTTGCCCTGCGCCGCGCCGCCGGCTTCAGCTGGCAGCGCTGCGCGCGCGAAACGCTCGATGTTTACGGCGAATTGCTCCGTGCCGGGCGCGGGTGACGGCAGGCGGAGGAATGTGACAGCCGTCACGGAACGAGAGCAGCCGGCCGGCTACGCTTTCCGCTTTGATCCTGTGAGAAAGCAAGGCAGCCAGAGCATGAGCCACGCCATTCAGTTCGACATCGTCGTGGACGGGTTCCGCATTCCCTGCACGGCTTCCGCTGAAGCCGGCTCGCAGGCGCGCCGTTCGGCCGGCGCGCCGGCGGCGGACATCGATGCCGCGCTGGAACGGCTCCAGCACGCCGCGCGCTTGCGCTTCCTGCAGGGCGCGGCACCGCCGGTGGTGGTCCTGCGCGAGCATCTGCATGCCGCCGGGGATTGCCCATGACGGGTCAGCGCGGCCACGGCGGCGCGCAAACGCTGCCGGTGCGCACGGCGTTCGGCCGTTACGTGCTGACGGGCTGCGCCCTGTTGCTGGCGGATCTTGCACTGTTCCTTTCGCTTACGCATGCCGGCATCGCACCCACGGTAGCGCAGGCGGCGAGCCGCGGCGCCGGCGCGATCATCGGCTTCATTGCGCACAAGCGCTATTCCTTTCGGCACGGCGGCATGGATGCGCGCGGCCTCCTTTCCCAAGGCAGCGGCTACGGCGCGCTGACGCTCGCCGGCGTGGCACTTTCACCTTTCATCCTCGCCCTGGCACTGCGGCTCTGTGGCGAGCGCTTGCTGGTCGCCAAGCTGGCCGCGGAGGTCGTGCTGGCCGGCCTCAACTTCATTGCGATGCGCTGGCTGTTCCGTTCGCAGCCGCGCTCGGCCGCTACGCCATGATGGCGAGCGTCTTGCGCGTGGCGGTCCGGCATGCGGCGACCGACCTGCCACTCGGCCCGCGCGTTGCCCTTGCGCTGCTGCTGGCGCTGGTCCTTGCCCCCGCGGCATGGTCTCCGGCGGTCATGCTGGGCACGGATCCCGCGTTGCGCTTTCCGCAGGGAGACCAGGCGCAGGCACTGGCCGGCGCCTGGTATTACTACACCGATAGCTGGCGGCTTCCGCTGTTCTCGATGCGCGTGCCCGGCATCGAGGCCCTGCGCAGCGTGATCTTCACCGACAGCATTCCGCTGTTCGCCCTGGCCGGCAAGCTGTGGTACCGGCTGGGCGGCGCAGCGCTGGAGCTGACGCCGGCCTGGCTGTGGATCTGCGTGTTCGGGCAGGCCTGGGCCATGACGTTGCTGCTGGATCAACTGGGCCTGCGCCATGCCATTCAGGTTGCCGCCGGCACCGTGCTGGCGCTGGTCATGCCTGCCCTGCTGTTCCGGTACTGGATGTGGCATCTCGCGCTATGTGGCCACTTTGTACTGATCCTGGCCTTGGCTCTGGCACTGCGCCCGCCCGAAGCCATGGTGCGGGCCCCGCTGGACTGGCGGTGGCCCGCGCTGCTGGTGGTGGCCCTCGGCATCCATCCCTACCTGCTCGCCATGAGCCTGCCCTTCTTCCTGCTGAGCGCGACACGCTGCGCGTCCACTCGGATGACGGGCGCGCCGCGCAGTGCGCTGGCCGCCGTTGGCCTGGCCCTGGGCGTGCTCGGCATTGCGCTCTGGCTCGGTGGCTACCTCGGCAACGGGCTGGTGCGCGGCAGCGAGGGCTTCGCCATCTACTCGATGAATCTGCTCGCCCCGTTCGGGGCGATGGGCAAGAGCGGCCTGCTGCCGGGCAGCGGGCACTTCGCACGCGGCACGCCCGGCCAGATGGAGGGGTTCAACTACCTCGGGCTGGGTGTGCTGGCTGGCCTGCTGCTGGTGGCGGGCGCCGCCTGCGCGGGGCGCGCGGCGCCGCTGCGCGCCGCGGCCCGGCGGCACTGGCCGCTGCTGGTGTTGCTGGCCGGCCTGACGCTTTACGCACTGTCCACCACCGTGTATGCCGGTGGCTATCGGCTGTTGCGCTACGACTGGCCGGGGGGCCTGCGGGGCCTCACCGCAACCTTCCGTGCCTCGGGCCGCTTCTTCTGGCCGGTGGGCTATGCCATTGCTGCCTTCGTGCTCTATGGACTGTCACGCTGCTACCGCCCGCGCACGGCCGCCGCGTTGATGGTGGCGGTCGCGACGCTGCAATGGCTCGACACCGCGGTGCTGCGTACGGTCGTGGTCACCGAAAAGCCGATGGACCCGGTGTCGTCGGATCCGCTCGTCGGCGCGCTGGTCGGGCGCCATGCCGCGGTCGAAATCCATCCTCCGGTTGGCTGCTCGGACGACCGTGCCGCGATGCATGGCGGCTTTGCCCTGCAGCTGCTGGCCGCACGCGGCGGCCTCGCCATCAACAGCCTCTCGGGCGCACGCCAGGACACCGACTGCACGCGCATCGCGGCAGACCTGTCCCGACAGGCGCTCGCACCGGGCGTGCTGGTCGTGCTCGGCCCGCCGTATGACGCGCAGTACATCGCCGGGCGCGGGTGGACAGCCTATTGCCTGGCCCGGCATGGCCTGCATTTCTGTAGCTCCGGCACCAGGTGATCCCCATGAATGCCAGCGAACCGACGGAGCTGTCCGTCATCATCCCCGCGCACAACGAAGCGGCCAGCCTGCCGCTGGCGCTGCCGCGCATCGTCAGCGAACTTGCTCAGGTCGTGTCGCGCTTCGAGATCGTCATCGTGAATGACGGTTCCACCGACCAGACCGCGGCGGTTGCCGACGAACTCGCACGGCGCCACCGCTGCGTGCGTGCCATCCATTTTTCCCGCAACTTCGGCAAGGAGGCTGCGCTGGAAGCGGGGCTGGCGTACGCCCGCGGGCGTGGCCTGCTCTTTATCGACGCGGACCTGCAGCACCCACCCGCCCTGATCCCGCAGATGGTCAGCGCCTGGCGCGCCGGCGCCGACGTGGTCAATGCGCGCAAGCGCCATCGCGGCGAGGAACATGTCGCCTATGCCGCGGCGTCGCGCCTGTTCTACCGGATGTTTGAACGCGCCACGGGCTTTGCCGTCGAAGGGGCCAGCGATTACAAGCTGCTCGACCGCCAGGTGGCCGATGCCTTGCTGCGGTGTCCAGAGCGGGACCGCTTTTTTCGGGGGCTGGTGGCATGGGTCGGATTTCGCCAGGTCGATATTCCCTTCGATGTGGCGCCCCGGGAAGCTGGGCATTCTTCATGGTCGGCGGCTGGCCTGCTGCGCTATTCGCTACGCAGCCTGGTGGCATTTTCCTCGCTGCCGCTACAGGCAGTCGCCATGGCTGGCTTTGCAGGGGTGGTGCTGAGCTTCCTGCTGATCTTGCAAACCGTGGCGCGATACCTCGCCGGTAATGCGCTGGACGGTTTTACCACCGTGATCATTGCGCAGGCGGCGTTCAGCAGCCTGTTGCTGCTTGCGGTAGGTGTGCTGGCCATCTATCTGGCACGCGTCTATGACGCGCAAAAGCAGCGGCCTTCTTTCTTTGTGCGCGACTCTGACGAAGGCCTGCGAAGCGGTATCGCATTGCAGGACATGGAAATCCACCCGGCACCGCCGCGCGTGCGGACGCCCGCGGCGGCTTGTGATGCCGATCACAGCCGGGTGGATCGCGAGCTTCTATAGTTGGACCTGTTGGCGCAATGACCCCGCCAACTTTCCCGTTATCGCCAGGCTGCCCCCGCACGCCTGGCATCTTTTTTTGGTGCCCTGCCCGCGTGTTTTCTCCTCTCTCGCGCAAGCGGCAGAGGTAGTACACAACTGGTGTTGGAAATGCCTGTGGTACCGGGGGCGGGTGCGGGGGCCGGCGCATCAACGAAGTAATGCGCCCGGCCCCGACTCAATGTGAACCCCTCCGTATTCGTCGCGTAGGCCTTGGCTTGGCGGCCGACCCGGCATGTGGATGCCGGCTGACTGGCGCGACCGTGACGTGCTGATTCGGGAAGAGCCGCTCCGCGGCCTCTTTGGCCTGGGTGCAGCTCAGGTACTCCCCATTGAAGACGACGGCAAACTCTCCGACATGCTGCTCGATCGCCCAACCCGTTTCCGTACGAACCACTATTGTTATTCGTTCAACCACCTTCATTCCCCGTCGAGCCGTGCTTTGCATCACGGTCTATTTTCATTGGTAAAGCCAAAAGCTCAATGCATGGATCGAACCAATATTCCTGTCGGCGGCCCCTTGTTCCGGGACCGTTCCTTTCGGACACTGCGGGTCTATGGTGCCCTTATTCGGGCATCCACTCATCACCCAAACATGGGTTGCCTGAGCGATCCTGAAAAACGGCATGGACCTGGCATCTTTGCCACAATCACCAAAATCGCAACAACAACGCAACGGAATTATTAAAGTCATTCCGTTAGAAAGCAAGACAACTTTCGGCCGGGTCGACAGACACCCCACCAAAGGGGACTGCCGCAGCAATGCTGTGACACCTGTCACACCCCTGCACGCATTCCATCGGCTAGCCTTGCCTTTCGACAGGCACGCAATACCGGGTGCGCTACTCAGGGCTAAGAAAAAGATGCATGACGTGGAGTTCATCGAGCACGAAGGCCGGCGCTTCGTATTAATTCCAGAACGGACATGGAAGGACATCAAAGGGGGCATCCAGCGACTGCTGGCGGAAACCGGCAATGGTTCAGGCATGGCCTCATCGTTCGCCCCGCCACTGCTCGTGCAGGCCGCAATTGCGGCCGGCAGTTCGGAACTGCGCGCATGGCGCCGCTTCCGTGGCTTGCCCAGTGCCCAGCTGGCCAAACGTGTCGGCGTAACGCGGGCCTATATCTCGATGATCGAGACGGGCCGGCGCCGGCCCGCCGCACACTTGCTGCAACGGCTTGCGCATGAACTGGACATCCCGGTCTGCGCGCTGGCAACCAACCACGGCGACAGGTAGCGCGTCACGCCGACGGCGCGTTGACACCAGGCTCCATCGCAAGCGCTTCGTCGCACCGTTGCACGGCCACCGCTTTGCGCGTTTTTGTGGCCCCAGTCACTGTTTCGGTTTGCGCATTTCCGGATACTGCCCCCGACGCGTTATGCAGCGTGTCGCAGCCTGCACTGCCAATGCTGTTGGCAGTGCAGGCTGCAACGGAAGCGAGATCCGGATTTCCTACTGGCCCGCGGCGCGGGATGGCAGGCCGAAGTCCAGATCGCTTGTTTTTATTCCCAGGAGAACACTATGGCAGCATCTGCCTACTACGATCAGGTACAGAAGGTCTACGTCGCCTACTACGGCCGCCCGGCCGATCCGACGGGCCTGGAGTTCTGGGCCACCAAGCTGGACGGTGTCGGTGGCAATCTGAACGCGATCATCGACGCCTTTGGCAACTCGGCCGAGTCGACCGCGCTTTATGGCGGCCAGACCCACGGCGAGAAGATCAACGCCATTTACCAGCAGATGTTCGGCCGCGACGCCGAGCCCGCCGGTCTCGCCTTCTATACGGGCCTGCTCGCCGCGAACCCGCCCAAGGCAACCCTGGCCAGCATCGCGCTGGACATCGTCAACGGCGCGCAAGGCAGCGACAAGGTCGCTATCGAAGCCAAGCTGGCCGCCGCCGAAGGCTTTACCGCCGCGCTGAACACCACGGCCGAGATCCTGAAGTACAGCGGCGACTGGGCCGCGCAGCAGGCACGTGACTGGCTGAAGCCGGTCGACCAGGCCGGCGAGGGCTCCAATCCGCAAGCCGTGATCGACAAGATCGTCGCCGGTCCGGCGCCGCAGCCGGGCAGCAAGGTGCTGACCACCGCCATCGACACCATCACGCTCGGCGCCGCCGACACCGTGACCGGCGGCACCGAAACCCTGACCCAGGGCGACTCGATCAGCGGCCCGGGCAAGGTTGTCCTGAGCCTGGCTGCCAAGCAGGACCTCTACTCCGGCACCACCATCGCCGGCGCGAGCAAGGTCACCATCCAGCCCACCGGCGATGTGGCCGTCACTACCAAGAACTGGACCGACATCCAGCAGGTCGTGGTCGAGAAGGTCAAGGGCGACGTGAGCCTCGAAGACCTGCAGGGCGCCGCCACGCAGTATGACCTCGTCGACGCGATCCAGGCCGAAGACAAGATCACGCTGAACTTCGACGGCCAGCAGATCCAGGGCAAGGAAGCCAACGTCTCGGTCAAGGAAGTCAACGCGACGGTGGAGATCAACACCGATGCCGGCTTCGACGTCGAGACCATCAACCTGACCATCAACGACGACAAGGCTGGCTTCGAGTCGAACCTGACCGACCTGATCGGCGATGGCACCAAGACGCTGAACATCAAGGGCGGCCAGGCCGGCCTCGACTTCGGCATCAAGGGTGCGCTGGACTCGACCCTGACCACCATCGACGCGTCGGGCGCGCTGGCCAACCTGAGCCTGAACATCTCGGAATCCGACCAGCAGGTCAACGTCAAGCTGGGCTCGGGCAACGACGTGCTGAACGTCGGCGACTCGCTGCGCACGGGTGACGTGATCGACGGCGGCGCCGGTGCCGACAAGGTCGTTGCCGTGTTCGACGCCAACGCCACGGTCGCCGAAGCCAACCGTGCACCGACCATGAGCCGCGTCGAGACGCTGGACGCCACGTTCCTGAACGCGGTCCATCTGGACGGCACCAACATCAACGACCTCGCCACCATCAACCTGAAGGCCTCGAGCGGCCGTGCCGACTTCAACAACTTCGACAGCACGCTGAAGACGCTGAACATCCAGGGCAACCTGGCACAGGGCGTTGAGGTGGACTACGACGGCCAGGCGCTGACCACGCTCGATATCAACATCGAAGGCACCACCAGCGTGATCGGCAACGCCGGCAATCCGTCGGGCATCCGCGTCATCAACGCCGACAAGGTGGCGCTGAGCCACAACGGCAGCGAGAGCGTGGTGATTTCGCGTGGCCTGCAGGTGGATGACTCGTTCTCGGGCCGCTACACCACCGACCTGTCGATCACCAACAACTCGGCAGGTGACCTTACCATCGCTGGCAACAACTTCACGGACAGCGTCATCCTCGACGGCGACACCGTGCAGCGCCTGACCATCAAGTCGACCGGCCTGGGCGATCTGTCGCTGGGCAGCCAGTTCGAGAGCCTGATGGATGAAGCGACCAACCTGCAGCACCTGGTCGTGGAAGGCGCCACCGACAGCGACATCGAGATCGGCCGCGTGGGTGATGCCCGTGCCGCCGGCGACCTCGAAACCGTGAAGCTCAGCACCGGCGTCAGCACCGAGTTCACCTCGTGGGGCATCGATGCCGCCGGCGCCGACAAGCGCGCCACCATCACCAGCATCGACATTGCTGCCGCGGCTTCGGGCCATATGCACCTGCTCGGCGGCTTCGAAGGCGGCGAATGGCTGCAAGCGGCATCGGTCAACCTGATGAAGGTCGACGTGGCCGCAGGCGCGTCGGTGAACGGCGACGCCAGCGGCACGGTGTGGGCGAATGGTCAAGGCCTGGGTGGCCTCGATATCCCGGCCGCCTACTCCAACCTGGTGCGCCTGGACCTGGACGAACAGGCCGGCGCGGACAGCAAGCTGATCCTGTCGGGCGCCGGCGAGGTCACCGGCTTCGCTTTCGAGGACAACAACTTCGCCACCATCGATGCCTCGGCCCTGAAGGGCAGCGGCGTGACGATCGTGATGGAAGATCCGTCCGACGCAGCCGCGTTCACCTTCATCGGCTCGGGCCAGAACGACCGCGTCTACGCCTCGAACAGCGCTGACAACCTGAGCGGCGGCGCGGGCGACGATGTGATCTACGCCAACGGCGGTGCGGATATCGTCAACGGCGGCGCTGGCAACGACGCCCTGTACGGCGGCGAAGGCAATGACACGGTCGACGGCGGCGCGGGCGATGACTTCATCGCCGGCGGCCTCCACGCGGACGTGCTGACCGGTGGCGCGGGCGCGGACTCGTTCTACTTCAACTTCGACCAGAACCACCTGGCCGAAGCCGGCAAGTCGACCAACCCGGGCGCCGCGGCCAAGCAGGACGTCATCAGCGACTTCAAGGTTGCCGAGGACACCATCCTGGTCGATGTGGCCAACCCGCTGGCCCAGGGCGACTACGCCATGTACGTGACGAACGCCCCGGGGGGCAACGGCTTCCCGGCCTTCGGCTACCACATCGGCGAAGGCCTGGACCCGGTCAACGTCGTGATCCGCGTGGGTACGTACAACGAGGACGGTTCGTTCAACTACAACGCCAACGGCACCGACCTGCAGTTGCTGTTCAACACCGAAGGCCAGGCGTTCAACCCGCTCGACTTCACGGTGAACAACGGCGCCCAGGCCTTCGTGCAGGCCGAGCATGAAGTCGCGCTGCTCGGCGCGGCGAACCAGCTGGGCAGCCTGTCGACCTCGGACCTGGTCTGGATCTGATCGTCACCTGGTAGGTGTAGCTTGCAGTGGGAAGGGCTGGCCGCGGGCCAGCCCTTTTTTTCCAGCCGGATTGCCGTGCGCTGGTCCCGCCTGCGTCCCGCGACCGTATGCGCCCGCTCGCAATATCGTATGAATGTCCGCTTCATGATGCCCGATGCCGCTCCTCCTCGGCCCCCGTTTGTCCTGGTCATGCGCGAAGACGACGGCGGATGGCACGTCCGGATGCTGACCGAAGGCTATATCGTCTCGTTGACCGAAACCTTCTCCACCCGGCAAGAAGCGGTCGCCGCCGCAGCGGAGGCCTTTCCCAGCCTCCATATCGACGTCGGCGGCCATAGCCCCGGCGGTTGAGGAGCCGGGACATCGCGCGCCTGCCTGGAAGCGCGGCACATCTCCCGGCGGCACGCGCCGTGACCAAGCGAGGAGATATCATTCTCCGCAGTAACCCGGACGCGAACTTCTCCGAATGCATCGCGCAGACCGGCGCGCACGTCGGACAGGATCGGACCTGATCAGTGGAAAGCACCAGGATGTTGCCCCAGACCATTGCTGCCGCGCTCGCCAGGTATCTGCGCCGATGGGCACTTGTGCCGGACGCCGAACCCGTCCTGACACCGACCAGTTGCCTGCAGCCGGTGTCATACCGGGGCCAGCCGGCCATCCTCAAACTTGCCATGTGCGACGAAGAACGGCGTGGCAATGCCGTCATGGCATGGTGGAACGGCAGCGGAGCGGCTGCTCGGATACTGGCTCAGTATGACGACGCCGTCGTCATGGAGCGCCCACAATCCGCGGGCTCGCTCGCGGATCTTTCGAGGACTGGACGGGACGATGACGCCATGCGGATCGCCTGCGCAGTGCTGGGCAGGTTGCACGCTCATACCGCGCCTGACCCACCGCCCGTCGTCTCCTTGGGCGACTGGTTTGCGCCGTTGACGAACCCATCCTGGCCCCACGGCAACATTCTCCGGTTGTCCGCTCTGGTGGCGAAAGATCTGTTGTCGGCTGGCGCCATCGATCCGGTTGTGCTTCACGGCGATATGCACCACGGCAACATCCTCCATTTCGGCGCGCAGGGCTGGCTTGCCATCGATCCGAAGGGGCTTGTCGGTGAGCGCGCCTTCGATTACGCGAATCTGCTGTGCAACCCGTCCCGCAGGATCGCAGTAGGCCGATTCCACCAGCGCGTCGCCATCCTGGTGGAAGCGGCGGGGCTTGATCGCCACAGGCTGCTGCAGTGGACGCTGGCCTGGTCGTGCCTTTCGGCGCTATGGATGATGGAAGACGGGCTCTCGCCTGACACCCGGTTACGAATTGCCGCGCTGGCGGCGACCGAACTCCGGCTGCTATGACGACCGCGGCCATGTCATTGCGCGCAGCCACCTACATCCGGCGTGGCCAGCAATTTTTCCTGCATTTCAGTACGAATTCAGCAACAAATATCCCCGTTATCTGATTAACCTGCCCGCTCTTTTCCGTTTGCGTGCGTCGCAAACGCAAAAGTCCGCTGCCCCCGCCAGCCTCACAAGGACTGGCGCGGCCATTCAGATCACACGGAGACAACGAAGAATGAGTGCAAGCGCAGAACATCTGCAACGCGGCCTGGGCGAACGCCATATCCGGCTGATGGCGCTGGGATCGGCCATCGGCGTCGGCCTGTTCCTGGGCGCCGGCAATGCCATCAAGATGGCTGGCCCTGCCATCATGCTGGCCTACCTGATCGGCGGCGCGGTGATCTTCCTGATCATGCGCGCGCTGGGCGAGATGGCCGTGCACAACCCGGTGGCAGGCTCGTTCTGCCGCTATGCGCAGGACCACATGGGTCCGCTGGCGGGCTACCTGACCGGCTGGAACTACTGGTTCCTGTGGCTGGTGACGTGCGTGGCCGAGATTACGGCCGTGGCCATCTACATGGGCATGTGGTTCCCCGACGTGCCGCGCTGGATCTGGGCGCTGGCAGCGCTGGCGGCGATGGGCTCGGTCAACCTGATGGCGGTCAAGGCCTATGGCGAGTTCGAGTTCTGGTTCGCCATGATCAAGATCGTCACCATCGTGCTGATGCTGATCGGCGGCGGCGCGATGATCGTGTTCGGCTTCGGTAACGGCGGCGTTGCCACCGGCATCTCCAACCTGTGGGCGCACGGCGGCTTCATGCCCAACGGCGCCTCGGGCGTGCTGATGTCGCTGCAGATGGTGATGTTCGCCTACCTGGGGGTCGAGATGATCGGCCTGACCGCCGGCGAGGCGCGCAATCCGAAGAAATCGATTCCGGATGCGATCAACTCGGTGTTCTGGCGCATCCTGATCTTCTACGTCGGCGCGCTGTTCGTGATCCTGGCGCTGTACCCGTGGAACGAGATCGGCGCGCAGGGCAGCCCGTTCGTGCTGACCTTCGAGCGCCTGGGCATCAAGACCGCCGCCGGCATCATCAACTTCGTGGTGCTGACCGCGGCGCTGTCGTCGTGCAACGGCGGCATCTTCAGCACCGGGCGCATGCTGTACAACCTGTCGCTGCAGGGCCAGGCGCCGGCGGCCTTCGCCAAGGTCGACCGCAACGGCGTGCCGCGCCGCGCGCTGCTGGTGTCGATCGCCGCGCTGCTGGCCGGCGTGCTGCTCAACTACCTGGTGCCGGAGAAGGTGTTCGTCTGGGTGACCGCGATCTCCACCTTCGGCGCGGTCTGGACCTGGGCCATCATCCTGGTCACGCAGATCCAGTTCCGCCGCGGGCTGGCCCCGGCGGCGCGCCAGGCGCTGGCGTTCCGCATGCCGTTCTGGCCGTATGGCTCGTATATCGCGCTGGCGTTCCTGGCGCTGGTGGTGGCGCTGATGGCCTACTTCCCCGATACGCGCGTGGCGCTGTACGTGGGGCCGGGCTGGCTGGTGCTCCTGACGATCTGCTACTACGCGCTCGACATGCGCTCGCGCGGGCCGGTGAGCTACCGCGCCTGAACCACCGGCGGGCCCGCGCCCGCCGGCTGGCCATCGCCTAAAATGGCCCCCGAACCATGCCACCGCAGGGGGCCGCATGACTGAGACCACCGTGCCCGGCGCCGCCATGGCGCTGTCGCTGCTGTCGCTCGCGATCTGGGCCGTGCTGCTGTTCGGGCGCGCCGGCTTCTGGCGTGTGCACCGGCCACCGGCCGCACCGGCGCCGGCGCATTGGCCGGAAGTGGTCGCCATCATCCCCGCGCGCGACGAGGCCGAGGTCATCGGCAGCGCGGTGGCCGCAGTGCTGGGCCAGCGCTACCCGGGCCCGCTGGCGCTGGTGGTGGTGGACGACCACAGCGCGGACGGCACCGCCGATATCGCCCGCGCCGCCGCGGCCACCACCGCGCGCCCGCATGCGCTCACCGTCATCGGCGCGCGCGAACTGCCGACCGGCTGGAGCGGCAAGGTCTGGGCGCAGTCCGAAGGCCTGGCCGCCGCCGACCGTGTCGCGCCGCAGGCGCGCTATGTCTGGCTGACCGATGCCGACATCCGCCACGGAGCGGGCGTGCTGGCCGGCCTGGTGGCGCGCGCCGAGGCGGAGCGGCGCGACCTGGTCTCGCTGATGGTGCGGCTGCGCTGTGCCTCGGCGTGGGAACGGCTGGTGGTGCCGGCCTTTGTCTTTTTCTTCGCCAAGCTCTATCCCTTTGCCCGCGTGCGCGATCCGCGCAGCCGCGTTGCCGCCGCGGCCGGCGGCTGCATGCTGGCGCGCCGCGCGGCGCTGGCGCGCATCGGCGGCTTTGCCGCGATCCGCGGCGAGCTGATCGACGACTGCAGCCTGGCCGCGCGCATCAAACCCGGCGGCCCCATCCGGCTGGACCTGGCCGACGACAGTGTGTCGCTGCGCCCGTATGACCACTGGCGCAGCCTGTGGGACATGATCGCGCGCAGCGCCTACACGCAGCTGCGCCATTCGCCGCTGTGGCTGGCGGGCGCGGTCGCCGGCATGGTGCTGACCTATCTGGTGCCGCCGGTGCTGGCGCTGGGCTGGGGGGCGTGGCCGGCATGGCTGGCCTGGGCCGCGATGGCGCTGGCCTACCTGCCGATGCTGCGTGAGTACCGGCAGCCGTGGTGGCTGGCGCCGCTGCTGCCGGTGACGGCGCTGTTCTACCTGGGAGCGACGCTCGACTCCGCCCGGCGCTACCGGCTGCGGCGCGGCGGCCAGTGGAAGGGCCGCAACCAGGCCCCGCTGCGCCGCTGAGCTGGCGGCTCAGGGATGGCCGAGGTACCCGTGCGCGCGGAACCATGCCAGCGCGTCGCGCAGCCCCTCCTGGTACGGGCGCGGCTGATACCCCAGTTCCTTGCGCGCCTTGTCCGAGGTAAAGAACATCCGGTAGCGGGACATATTGAGTCCATCGACAGTCAGGAACGGCTCCTTGCCGGTCAGCCGCGCCGCCGCTTCCGCGCCGTAGGCCAGCGGGTACAGCGGCCAGCGCGGCAGCTGCAGGGTCGGCGGGCGCCGGCCGCACAACTGGGCGATATCCCGCAGCATCTGCTGCAGCATCACGTCCTGGCCACCCAGGATGTAGCGCTCGCCGGTGCGGCCGCGCTCCAGCGCCAGCAAATGCCCGTTGGCGACGTCGTCGACGTGGGCCAGGTTCAGCCCGGTATCGACAAAGGCCGGGATCTTGCCGGTGGCGGCCTCGACGATGATGCGGCCGGTCGGCGTGGGCCGCACGTCGCGCGGCCCGATGGGGGTGGACGGGTTGACGATGACCGCGGGCAGGCCGTGTTCGGCGACCCGTTGTTCGACCACGCGCTCGGCCAGCACCTTGCTGCGCTTGTACGCGCCGATGGCTTCATGCGGGCGCATCGCCGCGGTCTCGTCCACCGGTGCCTGCGCGCCGGCGACGCGCAGCGTCGCCACGCTGCTGGTATAGACGACGCGCTCGACGCCGGCCCGCTGCGCGGCTTCCATCACCGCCAGGGTGCCGTCGACGTTGGTGCGCACGATGTCTTCCGGATCGCGCGCCCACAGCCGGTAGTCGGCGGCCACGTGGAACAGGTACCGCACGCCCTGCAGCGCCGCGGCCACGGCGGCGGCATCGCGCATGTCGCCCTGCGCCACGGTCACCGGCAGCCCGGCCAGATTGGTGCGCGGGCTGTGCGGGCGCACCAGCACGCGCACGCGCCAGCCGCGCGCCAGCGCCTGGCGCGCCACCGCCGATCCCAGGAAACCCGCGGCTCCTGTCACCAGCACGTCATCGTTTTTGGTCATCAGCCCGTTTCCCCGTAAGGCGGCGTCGGCAGGGCCGGCCCTGCGCCGATCGTGGCGGCGCCAGACAAAGCCGGCGTGTCGGGTATATAGTAACCACCGTGCGAGGAAAATGTGATCCGCGGCGGATCTCCGGTGGGTCTGGCTCGATACCGGGCATCGCCGGGGCATCGTTTTCCGTTGCGCGATCCCAAACACTGAAACCCGTAGCAAAAGGGTCGGGGGCCTACTCCATGCAGGTGATTCTTGCTCAGCCCCGGGGCTTCTGTGCCGGCGTGGTGCGCGCGATCGAGATCGTCGACCGCGCCCTCGTAAAGCATGGTGCGCCGGTGTTCGTGCGGCATGAGATCGTGCATAACAAGCACGTCGTACAGGGACTGAAGGACAAGGGCGCGCGTTTCGTCGAAGAACTGGACGAAGTGCCGGCCGGCGCGGTGACCATCTTCAGCGCGCACGGGGTGTCGCGCGAAGTCGTCGACGATGCCCGCCAGCGTCAGCTACATGCCATTGACGCCACCTGCCCGCTGGTGATCAAGGTCCACACCCAGGGCCGCCAGTACGCCGCCAGCGGCCGCACCGTGATCCTGATCGGCCATGCCGGCCACCCCGAGGTCGAAGGCACCATGGGCCAGATTCCGGGCAAGGTAATCCTGGTGCAGAGCGAGGCCGATGTCGGCAAGCTCGACCTGCCCGACGACACCCCGGTCGCCTACGTCACCCAGACCACGCTGAGCGTGGACGACACCCGCAACATCATCGCCGCGCTCGGACGGCGCTTCAGCAACCTGGTCGGCCCCGATACGCGCGACATCTGCTATGCCACGCAGAACCGCCAGAGCGCGGTGCGCGACCTGTGCAAGCTGGCCGACGTGATCCTGGTGATCGGCGCGACCAACAGTTCGAACTCCAACCGCCTGCGCGAGATCGGCACCGAAAGCGGCGTGCCCAGCTACCTGATCGCCGAAGGCAGCGAGCTCGACCCGGCCTGGGTACGCGACGCCAACGTGGTGGGCATCACCGCCGGCGCCTCGGCCCCCGAGGCCATGGTCGAAGACGTGATCGCGGCACTGCGCCGGCTGGGACCGGTCGAGGTCAGCACCATGGCCGGGCGCGAAGAGCATGCCGAGTTCCGGCTGCCGGCCGAGCTGGCCGACGTGAAGCCGCCCGCGGCATCGCTCCAGTCCGGCACGGGCGCCGCGCCGGCCCCCGCCAACGAGAACATTGCAGGCTGAACCAACCAGAGGAAGCTGTCGTGGCCATTCCGCTCCTGCAGGTCGCCCGCGTGGGCGCCTATATCGTCGGCAAGCACCTGTCGCGGCAAAAACGCTACCCGCTTGCGCTGATGCTGGAACCGCTGTTCCGCTGCAACCTGGCGTGCTCGGGCTGCGGCAAGATCGATTACCCCGACCCCATCCTGAACCAGCGCCTGTCGGTGCAGCAATGCCTGGAGGCGGTGGATGAGTGCGGCGCCCCGGTGGTGTCGATCGCCGGCGGCGAGCCGCTGCTGCACAAGGACATGCCGCAGATCGTGCAAGGCATCATCCAGCGGCGCAAGTTTGTCTACCTGTGCACCAATGCGCTGCTGATGGAAAAGAAGCTGGACCAGTACCAGCCCAGTCCATATTTCATCTGGTCGGTGCACCTGGACGGCGACCGCGAGATGCACGACCGCTCGGTGTGCCAGGAAGGCGTGTACGACCGCTGCGTCGAGGCGATCCGCGCCGCCAAGGCGCGCGGCTTCCGCGTCAATATCAATTGCACGCTGTTCAACGACGCGCAGCCCGAGCGCGTGGCGAGGTTCTTCGACTCGGTCAAGGCGCTGGGCGTCGATGGCATCACCGTGTCGCCGGGCTATGCCTATGAGCGCGCGCCGGACCAGCAGCACTTCCTGAACCGCGGCAAGACCCGCCAGCTGTTCCGCGACATCCTCAGCCGCGGCCGCGCGGGCAAGAACTGGGCGTTCAGCCAGTCGACGCTGTTCCTGGACTTCCTCGCCGGCAACCA
Organism: Cupriavidus alkaliphilus; assembly: GCF_900094595.1. GTDB lineage: Bacteria > Pseudomonadota > Gammaproteobacteria > Burkholderiales > Burkholderiaceae > Cupriavidus > Cupriavidus alkaliphilus. Next base: position 40,412 of record NZ_FMAD01000008.1, read on the forward strand.
GACCTACCACTGCACCCCGTGGGGCAACCCGGCGCGCACGGTGTTCGGCTGGCAGCGCCCGTGCTACCTGGTGGGCGAAGGCTATGCCGCGACCTTCCGCGAACTGATGGACGAGACCGACTGGGACGCCTACGGCACCGGCAACTACGAGAAATGCGCCGACTGCATGGTGCACAGCGGCTACGAAGCCACCGCCGTGGCCGACACCTTTGCCCATCCGCTCAAGGCACTCGGCGTCAGCCTGCGCGGCGTGCGCACCAGCGGCCCGATGGCGCCGGACATTGCGCTGGACCGGCAGCGGCCGGCCGAATACGTGTTCTCGCGCCACGTCGAGATCAAGCTCGAGGAAATCCAGCGCACCCGGCCGCCCGCGCGGCAGCCACGAGCGGCCGAGGCGCCTGCCGGCGCCGCCACGCACTGAAGCCATTGCCATGGCCGCCGGACTTGCCAGCATCCTGCCCGGCGCAGCGCTGGTGTGCGCGGCGGCTGGCTATGCACTGGCCGCGGCCTGGCTGTCGCGACGCAAGCCCGCGCCACGCGGCGCCATGGCCGCCACGCCGGTCAGCGTGCTCAAGCCGCTGTGCGGCGCAGAACCCCGGCTCTATGCCAACCTGGCAACCTTCTGCCGGCAGCGGCATCCGTGCTTCCAGCTGGTATTCGGCGTGCGCGCCGCGGACGATCCCGCCATCGCGGTAGTGGAGCGGCTGCGGCGCGACTTCCCGGCCTGCGACATCGCACTGGTGATCGACCCGCGGGTGCACGGCAGCAACCTCAAAGTCAGCAACCTGATCAACCTGTCCGGCGCGGCCACGCACGATGCGCTGGTCATCGCCGACAGCGACGTCGCGGTGGCGCCGGACTACCTGGCGCGCGTGACCGCGCCGCTGGCTGAAGCCAACGTCGGCGTGGTGACCTGCCTGTACCGTGGGCATGCCATCGGCGGCTTCTGGTCGCGCCTCGGCGCGCAGTTCATCGACGACTGGTTTGTGCCGGCGGTGCGCATTGCCCACGCGGGCGGCTCGCGGCGCTTTGCCTTTGGCGCGACCATCGCGCTGCGCCGCGACGCGCTGGCGGCCATCGGCGGTTTCGGGGCATTGCGCGACCGGCTGGCGGACGATTTCTGGCTGGGCGAGCTGACGCGGCGGCTGGGCTTGCGCACGGTGTTGTCGGAGGTGGTGGTGACGACCGACATCATCGAAGACGGCTTCACGCTGCTGTGGCGGCATGAACTGCGCTGGATGCGCACGATCGCTTCGCTGAACCCGACGGGCTATGCGTTCAGCTTCGTCACCTTCACCTGGCCGATGCTGGCGTTGGGCATGTGGCTGGCGCCGCTGCCGCTGGTGACTACTGCGGCGGTCGCCGGCGTGGTGGCGCGCAGTGTGCTGGCGGGCAGCGCCGCGGCGGCATTGCGGGCGCCGTTGCGCGATGGGTTGTTGCTGGCGTGCTGGGCGCTGGCGTTGGCTGGCAAGCGGGTGTGGTGGCGGGAGCAGGTGCTGTCGGCAGGTGCAGGGCAGCACTCCGGTCGAGCGCCGGCGCTCTCCCCCGCCCCTCTCCCGCAAGCGGGAGAGGGGAGAAAACAGGCGAAGCCCGCTCCCGACACCCGGGCTTTCACCGGCATCCAGACCAAGAGGCCGCTATGAAAAAAACCCTGTTCCTGCAGGCCCCGTCCTTCGACGGCTTCGATGGCGGCGCCGGGTCGCGCTACCAGGCCAAGCGCGAGATCAAGTCGTTCTGGTACCCCACCTGGCTGGCGCAGCCGGCCGCGCTGGTGCCCGGCAGCCGCGTGCTCGATGCCCCGGCCGACGGCCTCACCGTGCAGCAGACGCTGGACATCGCGGCGGACTATGAACTGGTGATCATCCACACCAGCACGCCGTCGTTCCCCACCGACGCCAGGTTCGCCGAGGCGCTGAAGCAGCGCCATCCCGGCGTGATGATCGGCATGGTCGGCGCCAAGCCCGCGGTCGATCCCGGCGGCACGCTGGGCGCGAGCGACGCCATCGACTTCGTCTGCCGCGAGGAATTCGACTATACCTGCCAGGACGTGGCCGCGGGCAAGCCGCTCAGGGACATCCTGGGGCTCAGCTATCGCCTGCCGGACGGCTCGCTCGAACACAACGGCCAGCGGCCGATGATCGAGGACATGGACGCGCTGCCGTTCGTCGCGCCGGTCTACCAGCGCGACCTGAAGATCGAGAACTACTTCATCGGCTACCTGAAGCATCCTTACGTGTCGATCTACACCGGCCGCGGCTGCCGTTCGCGCTGCACCTTCTGCCTGTGGCCGCAGACCGTGGGCGGGCACCGCTACCGTACCCGCTCGGCCGCAAGCGTGATCGCCGAGGTGAAATGGATCAAGGAGAACATGCCCGAGGTCAGGGAGATCATGTTCGACGACGATACCTTCACCGACTTCAAGCCGCGCGTGGAAGAGATCGCGCGCGGACTGGGCCAGCTGGGGGTGACGTGGTCGTGCAACGCCAAGGCCAACGTGCCGTACAGCACGCTCAAGATCATGAAGGAAAACGGGCTGCGCCTGCTGCTGGTGGGCTACGAGTCCGGCGACGACCAGATCCTGCTGAACATCAAGAAGGGCCTGCGCACCGACATCGCGCGCCGCTTTACCGAAGACTGCCGCAAGCTGGGCATCCAGATCCACGGCACCTTCATCCTGGGCCTGCCGGGCGAGACGCGCGAGACCATCGAAAAGACCATCGAGTACGCCAAGGAAATCAACCCGCACACCATCCAGGTCTCGCTGGCCGCGCCCTATCCCGGCACCACGCTGTACCGCCAGGCGGTGGAAAACGGCTGGCTCGAGGAGAACAAGGTCATCAACCTGGTCAACGACCAGGGCGTGCAGCTGGCGGCGATCAGCTATCCGCACTTGTCAAAGGAGGAGATCTACCACGGCGTGGAGACCTTCTACAAGCGCTTCTACTTCCGCCCCGGCAAGATCTGGGAAATCGTGCGCGAGATGCTCGGCAGCTGGGACATGATGAAGCGGCGCCTGCGCGAAGGCGTGGAGTTCTTCCGCTTCCTGCGCTCGCACGAGGCCTGATCCTGGCCCGGGCGCTTTCCGCTGCGGCGCAACGCGCGCTGATCGTCACCGCCGACGACTTCGGGCTGCACCCGGCCGTCAACGAGGCGGTGGAACTGGCGCACCGCGACGGCGTGCTCAACGCCGCCAGCCTGATGGTGGGCGCGCCCGCGGTGGCGGATGCGGTCGCGCGCGCGCGCCGGCTGCCGGCGTTGCGCGTGGGCCTGCACGTGGTGCTGGCCGACGGCCCCGCCACCCTGCCGCGTGCGCGCATTCCCGCGCTGGTCGATGCGCACGGCCGTTTCGGCTCGGCCATGGCGCGGGACGGCTGCCGCTTCTTCTTCCTGCCCGCGGTGCGCCGCCAGCTCGCGGCCGAAATCCGCGCGCAGTTCGAGGCCTTCGCCGCCACCGGCCTGACGCTGGACCACGTCAATACGCACAAGCATTTCCATCTGCATCCGACCGTGCTGTCGCTGATCCTCTCGATCGGGCGCGAGTACGGGCTGCGCGCGATGCGGCTGCCGCGCGAGGCGGGCGCGCCCTGGCTGCTGCGCCCATGGCTGGCGATGCTGCGCCGCCGGCTGGACCGCGCCGGCATTGCGCACAATGACTACGTGGTCGGCATCGCGCGCAGCGGCCAGATGGACGAGGCCGCGCTGCTGCAAGCGCTGGCGCAACTGCCCGCGGGCGTGGGCGAGATCTACCTGCATCCGGCGATGGTTTCCGGCGCGGCCATCGCTGCGTCGATGCACGGCTACCGTCACGCCGACGAACTCGCCGCGCTGCTGTCGCCGCGCGTGCGCGCCGCGCTGGAGCGGGCGGCCCACCGGCGCGGCGGCTTTGCCGATGTGCTGGGCGGCAGGACACTCTGCTGACGATTGCCGATGAAACGCCTGGCTTACCTGACCGGACTGCTGGGGCTGCTGGCGCTGACCGCGCTGGTGATCCACCAGGGCGCCAGCGATATCGCCGCCGTGATGGCCCGGGGCGGCTGGCCGCTGTTGCTGCTGGTGCCGCTGCACGCGCTGCCGCTGCTGCTCGACGCGCAGGGCTGGCGCGTGCTGCTGACCTCCGCCGATCCCGACGAACGGGCCGGCGTCGGCTTCCTGTGGTGGGTCGCCGCGGTGCGCGAAGCGGTGGGCCGCCTGCTGCCCACGGTCGGCGTGGGCGGCGAGCTGGTCGGCATCCGCCTGACGCGGCTGCGCATCCACGACACCACCGCGGTCACCGCCAGCGTGGTGGTCGAAGTGATGGTGACGATGTTCTCGCAATACCTGTTCGCGGCCACCGGCGTGCTGATGCTGGTGGCCGCGCTGCAGCAGCGCGCCGGTGTTTGGATCATCCTGGCCGGCCTGCTGCTGTCGCTGCCGGTGCCGGTGCTGTTCGCGCTATCGCTGCGCCACGCCGCCTTGTTCGAGAAGCTCGAAGGCGCCGCGCGCCGGTTATTCGGCGCCGACCACCGCGTCGTCGCGCTGATCGACGGCGCGCGGCTGGACGCGCATATCCGCGCGCTCAACCGGCGCCACCGCGAACTGGCGAAGGCCCTGGGCTGGCAACTGGCGGGGCTGCTCAGCGGCACGCTGGAGATCTGGCTGGCGCTGTGGCTGCTGGGCCATCCGGTGCCGTTCTGGCAGGCGCTGGCGATCGAGTCGCTGACGCAGGCCGCGCGCCACGTGGCGTTCTTCGTGCCGGCCGGGCTGGGCGTGCAGGACGCGGTGGTGATGCTGCTGGGCCAGGTGCTGGGGATGAGCGCGGAGGTGGCGTTGGCGCTGGCGCTGGTCAAGCGCGCGCGCGAGATCCTGTTCGGGGTGCCGGCGCTGCTGTCATGGCAGTGGGTGGAACTGCGCCGCTGGCGGCGTGGCGGGGATCGCGGCGGGGATCGCGAACAGCGCGCGCCCTAGCGCGCCCACGTCAGCAGCCCGCTCAGATCTCCGACGCCTGCCGCGCGTTGTGCGTGGTCAGGTACTTCACCAGGCCGTCGACCCCGTTGCGCGCGACGATGTCGGCAAACTGCTTGCGGTACACCTCGATCAGCCACGCCCCCATCATGTTGATGTCATAGATCTTCCAGCCGCTCGCGGTGCGCTGCAGCCGGTAGTCGATCTGCATCTCGTCGGCGTTGTTGATCACGCGCGTCTGCACCACCACGTCGGCGGCGCCGCCGGCGGCCCTGGCCGGCTGGTAGCGGAACCTGACGTTCTGCTCGCGCAGTTGCGCCAGCGAGACCGCGTAGCTGCGCACCAGCAGCGTCTGGAACTGCTCGTAAAGTTGTTGCTGCTGCTCGGGGGTGGCCGTGCGCCAGGCGCCGCCCAGCGCCAGCCGCGTGGTGCGCTGGAAATCGGTATAGGGCAGGAATTGCTTCTGCACGACCGCGGTGATCTTGCCGAGGTCGCCGGCACGGGTCTCGGGCTGGGACTGGATGGTGCCGATCACGCCCTCCACCGCGGCCTGCACCAGCCGCTCGGGGCTGGCGCGCAGGTCGCCGGGCTGGACTGCCTGAGCGTGCACGACGGATGCCATGGCCATCGCCGCCAGCGGTGCCACGGAAAGCAAACGGTGAATCGTCATGGATGCAAGAGCGGGGAAACAACGGAAGACGGTGAAGCGGCGGCGCCGCGCTACCTGGCCGGCGCCGGCTGACAGTGTATAGCGGATCCGCCCGCATCGCGGCCGCGCCGGCGCCGCATGGCGCATGCGGCACCGCGCCAGCCGATATACTCGCGGTTCGTGCTCCTTCCGGATCCGTCCATGCTGACTTCGCTGCTGACACGCATCGTCCGGCTTGCCACCGCCTGGCCGTGGCGCGTCATCCTGCTGGCGGCACTGCTGACGGCGGCCAGCGGCATCTACGTGGCCCGCAACTTTGCCATCAACACCGACATCGGCCGCCTGCTGGATTCCGACGCGCCGTGGGCGCTGCGCGACGAGGCCATCGCCAAGGCTTTTCCCCAGCGCGGCCAGCTGATCCTTGCGGTGGTGCAGGCGCCGGCCGCCGAGCTCGCCGATGCCGCCGCCGATGCGCTGGCCGAAGCCTTGCGCCGGCAGCCGGCGCGCTTCACCGCGGTCAGCCAGCCCGGCGGCGGCGCCTTCTTCGCGCGCAACGGCCTGCTGTTCGCCGGCACCGATGAAGTCAACCAGCTGACGCAGCAACTGACGCAGGCGCGCCCGCTGCTCAACGCCCTCGCGCACGACCCGACGCTGCGCGGACTGTCGGATGTGCTCACCACCACGCTGGCGCTGCCGCTGCAGATGGGGCAGGTCAAGCTGGGCGACATGGCAGGGCTGATGGGCAGCAGCGCGCGCACGCTGGACCAGGTGCTGGCCGGCAAGCCGGCCGCGCTGTCGTGGGCGGGGCTGCTCGACGACAGCCTCAAGCCCGGCCCCGACGGCCAGGTCTACCGCTACGTCGCGCTCAGCCCCGTCCTCGACTACAGCGACCTCAAGGCCGGCGCCGCGGCCGCGCGCGCGATCCGCCACGCCGCGGACGAGCTGCAGCTGGCGCAGCGCTACCAGGCGTCGGTGCGCCTGACCGGGCCGCAGGCGCTGGCCGACGATGAGTTCGCCTCGGTCAGCGACGGTGCCGCGCTCAACGGCGTGCTGACGGTGCTGGCCGTGGTGCTGATCCTGTGGCTGGCGCTGCGTTCGGCGCGGCTGATCGTGGCGGTGCTGGCGAGCCTGTTCGCCGGGCTGCTGATCACTGCCGCGCTGGGGCTGGCCATGGTGGGCGCGCTGAACATGATCTCGGTGGCCTTCGCGGTGCTGTTCGTCGGGCTGGGGGTGGACTTCGGCATCCAGTTCGGCGTGCGCTACCGCGCCGAGCGCCATGACCGCGACCATATCGTCGATGCCCTGGGCCTGGCCGCGCGCGCCGTCGGCGCGCCGCTAGCGCTGGCCGCCGCGGCCACGGCGGCGGCGTTCTTCTGCTTCCTGCCCACCGACTACCGCGGCGTGGCCGAGCTGGGCCTGATTGCCGGCGTCGGCATGATGGTGGCGTTCGCCACCACCTTCACGTTGCTGCCGGCGCTGATCGCGGTGCTCAGGCCCGGCGGCGAATCCGCGTCGCCCGGCTTTGCCTGGCTGGCGCCGGCGGACCGCTTCTTCGACCGCTACCGCAAGCCGGTGCTGCTGGTGACGCTGCTCGCCATCCTGGCGGGCGCGCCGCTGCTGCCGCACCTGCGCTTCGACTTCGACCCGCTGCACCTGAAGGACCCGCAGTCCGAATCGATGGCCACGCTGCTGTCGCTCCAGGACGCGCCGCAGGCCGGCACCGACGATGTCAGCGTGCTGGCGCCGTCGCTGCCGGCCGCGCACGCGCTTGCGGGCCAGCTTGCCGCGCTGCCCGAAGTCGCGCGCGCGATCACGCTGCAGAGCTTTATTCCCGACGACCAGCCGCCCAAGCTGCAGGCCATCGCCCAGGCCTCGGCCGCGCTGCTGCCGGCGCTGACGCAGCCCGCCGCGGCGCCCGCCACCGACGGCGCGCGCGTCAATGCGCTGCGCAACGCCGCGCGGCAACTGGCCATCGCCGCTGACGAACATCCCGGACCGGGCGCCGCCGAAGCGGCGCACCTGTCCGCCACGCTGAAAAAGCTGGCCAGCACGGATGCGCCTACGCGCGACCGCGCCGAGCGCGCCATCGCGTTGCCGCTGCAGCTGGCACTGGCAAAACTGAAGCTGGCGCTGACGCCGCAAGCGGTCAGCCAGCAGACGCTGCCGCCCGAGCTGGTGCGCGACTGGATTGCCCCGGACGGGCGCGCGCTGGTCAACGTCAGCCCCCGGCTGCCGCCGCCCGCCAGCGCACAGCGCGAAGCCGCGCTGGCACGCTTTATCGCCGCGGTGCAGCGCGTGGCGCCCGCCGCCACGGGCGGACCGATCTCGATCCGCGGCTCGGCCGATACCATCATGACCGCGTTTGCGCAGGCAGGTGCCTGGGCGGTGCTGTCGATCACCATCCTGCTGTGGATCACGCTGCGCCGCTTCGGCGACGTGCTGCGCACGCTGATCCCGCTGCTGGTATCGGCCATCGTCACGCTGGAGCTGTGCGTGGTGTTCGGCATTGCGCTGAACTTCGCCAACGTGATCGCGCTGCCGCTGCTGCTGGGCGTGGGCGTCGCCTTCAAGATCTACTACGTGATTGCGTGGCGGCACGGCAAGACCCAGTTGCTGCAGTCCAGCCTGACGCACGCCGTGCTGTACAGCGCCGCGACCACCGCCGTCGCCTTCGGCAGCCTGTGGCTGTCACAGCATCCCGGTACCGCCAGCATGGGCAAGTTGCTGGCGCTGGCGCTGGCCTGCACGCTGGTCGGCGCGGTGTTCTTCCAGCCGATCCTGATGGGCCGTCCGCGCGCGGATGACCCTCTCGGACCAGACCAGCCCGCCCGGCCCTGAACGCGCTTGCCGTCCGCGCGACCGACCCTCCTTGTCTCGATGCCCGCTGCGCTTCGCTTTCCGACACTCGCCACGACCGCCATCGCCGCGACCCTGCTCGCGGGCTGCGCCACCGGCCCGCAAGCCAGTCCGGACGATCCGCTGGAGCCGATGAACCGCGCCATCTTCACCGTCAACGACAAGCTGGACCAGTATGTGGCGGTGCCGGTGGCCAAGGGCTACAAGGCGGTCACGCCAGAGCCGGTGCGCGCGGCGGTCAGCAATTTCTATTCGAACCTCGCGGACATCGGCAACTTCGCCAACAACCTGCTGCAGGGCAAGGGCGTGGCGGCGGCGGAGAGTTTTATGCGGGTGGCGATGAATTCCGTGCTGGGCATCGGTGGGCTGATCGATATCGCCACGCCCGCCGGGCTATCGAAGCACTCGCAGGACTTCGGGCTGACGCTGGGCACATGGGGCGTGCCGTCAGGGCCCTACCTGGTGCTGCCGCTGTTCGGCCCCAGCTCGTTGCGCGACGGCGCGGGCCTGTATGTGAATTTCTGGTTCGATCCCGCCACCTATGCCGAGCCGGCGGTACGCAACTCGCTCTACGGGATGAACGTGGTCGACGTGCGCACCAACCTGCTGGGCGCGACCGACCTGCTCCGGCTGGCGGCGCTGGACAAGTACGCCTTTGTGCGCGACGCGTACCTGCAGCGGCGGCGCTACCTGCTCGGCCAGAACACCGCGCTGCCAGACTACGGGGATGACGAGGACGCCGGCGCGGAACCGGTGCCGGCAGCACCTGCAGCCCCCGCCGGAACGCCGGCGCCCGCGCAGCCGCAGGCGCCGCGCCGAGGCGCTTAGCTACCGATACCCAGCAGCACCACCTCGAAGGTCAGCGTGGCGTTCGGCGGGATCGTGCCCGGCACGCCGCGCGCACCGTAGGCGGTGCCCGGCGGGCAGGTCAGGCGGGCCTTGCCCCCCACCTGCATGGCCTGCACGCCCTCGGTCCAGCACGGGATCACGCGATTGAGCGGAAACGAGATGGGCTGGCCGCGCTTGTACGAGCTGTCGAATTCGGTGCCGTCCGCAAGCGTGCCGCGGTAGTGCACCTGTACCGTGTCGGTGGCCTTGGGCGAGGCGCCGGTGCCCTTGATCAGGTGCTGGATGGCCATGCCCGACGCCAGCGTCTGCGGCGCCGACGCCGCGGCGGCAGGCGCCGAAGCGGCCGGCCCGGCAGCGCAGGCAGCGCCGGCAAGGGTCAGGGTGCCAAGGAAAAGCGCGAGTGTTTTCATGGAAGGCCTGCTCTCGAGGTCGTGATTGGGGATGCGGCAGTTTAACCGACGCGCGCCGCCGGTATGGCGGCGGCGGCATATCGCGCACCGCGGCCGCGCCGCCCGCAGGCATGGTGCGCCGCACCGAGCCGCAACCGTTACACCGGGCGTTTTGCCGTCTACGATGGTTCGTGACAGCCCGCTGCCGCGCGGGCGCACGGAGATGGTCATGGCACTGACGGATTCCAGGGACCTCGCGGTCTCGACCTTGAACACGCGCTCGGTGGCGCAGTACGAGACCGCCCTGCGCCTGCTGAACGGCTATTACGGCGACCCGCTCGCCGTGATCGACGCGGCGCTGGCCGACGACCCCGGCTTCGCCATGGGCCACGCGCTGCGGGCCGCGCTGATGGTGACCTCCGGCGACGGCACCGCCGAGCCCATGCTGCGCCAGAGCGTCGAGGCCGGCGAAGCGCTGCACGCCCGCGCCAACGAGCGCGAGCGCCGCCATATCGCCGCGGCGCGTGCCTGGCTCGACGGCGATTTCGAGCGCGCCGTGCGGTGCTATGGCGACATCGTGATCGATTATCCACGCGACCTGCTGGCGCTGCAGACCGCGCACCTGGGCGACTTCCTGCTGGGCCAGTCGACCATGCTGCGCGACCGCGTGGCGCAGGCGCTGCCGCACTGGGATGCCGGCATGCCCGGCTACGGCTACGTGCTCGGCATGCACGCGTTCGGCCTGGAAGAGACCCACCTCTACGAGCGTGCCGAGGAAGCCGGACGGCGCGCGCTGGAATGCCAGCCGCGCGATCCGTGGGCGGTGCACGCGGTGGCGCACGTGATGGAGATGCAGGGCCGGCTCGCCGACGGCATTGCCTGGCTCGAAGGCCGGCGCCAGGACTGGGCCGACGACAACATGCTGGCGGTGCATAACTGGTGGCACCTGGCGCTGTTCCTGCTGGAAGACGGCCGGACCGAAGAGGTGCTGGCGCTGTACGACCGGGCCATCAGCCGGCCCGCGCCGGCGATCGCGCTGGACCTGGTCGATGCCTCCGCGCTGCTGTGGCGGCTGCACCTGCGCGGCGTGGACGTGGGCCGGCGCTGGCATGCAGTGGCGGATGACTGGCTCGGCCGCGGCGCGGCCGGCTATTACGCCTTCAACGACGTGCATGCGGTGATGGCCAGCCTGGGCGCGCAACGCCCCGCGGCGGCCGACCAGGTGCGCGCCGCGCTGGAGCGGGCCGCGCTTGGCAATGGCACCAATGCGATGATGTCGCGCGAGGTGGGGCTGCCGGTGGCCGATGGCCTGATCGCATTCGCGCAGGGCGATTACGCCACCGCCATCGAGCTGCTGATGCCGGTGCGCCTGGTGGCCCACCGCTTCGGCGGCAGCCACGCGCAGCGCGACGTGATCGGCCTGACTCTGCTCGAAGCGGCGCTGCGCAGCGGCAGCGGCAACCTGGCGCTCGCGCTCACGGCCGAGCGCGCCGCGCTCAAGCCCGTCAGCGCCAGCCTGCGCCGGCTGGTGCAGCGCGCCGACACCTGCCGCGCGCAACCCTGAAAACACAGGGCCGGCGCGGCGGCAAGGTCAGGAATCGGCGCCTATACTGCACGAGTCCTGACCGGAGACCCGCCATGCCCAGCATCCGCGCCCTGTTCCGCCCCGCCCTGTTCCTCCCCGCCCTGAGCGCCGCCGCCCTGGCCATGGCGGCCGTGCCGGCCATCGCCCACCATGGCTGGTCCACCTATGACGAGACCAGGCCCCTGACGCTGACCGGCAAGATTGTCGAAAGCCATTACGAGAACCCGCACGCGCACATCCGCATCGACGCCGGCGGCAAGCGCTGGCTCGCGGTGCTGGCCCCCGTGTCGCGCATGGAAGCGCGCGGCGCGACCTCGGACAAGGTCGCGGTGGGCCGCGAGGTCACGCTGGTCGGCTACGCCAGCAAGGAAAAGCCGGACGAACTGCGCGCCGAGCGCATCACCGTGGACGGCAAGACGGTCGAGCTGCGCTGAGCCCGCACGCCGCATGCCGGCGCTCTTCACCGCATGGACCGAATGGGCCGGCACGCTGGCGCGGCTGCCGTTCGCGACTGCGCTGCGCAGTTCGGCCTGGGCCTATCCCGCGGTGGAGATCGTCCACCTCGCCGGCATGGCGCTGCTGTTCGGCTCCATCTTCGTGGTCGACATGCGACTGGCAGGGCTTGGCCGGCGGTTGCCGGTCAGCCTGCTGCTGCGCCATGCGCTGCCCTTCACCGTCGGCGCCTTCATCGCAGTCGCGGCCAGCGGCGCGTTGCTGTTCGTGGCCCATGCCGACGAGCTGGCCGCCAATCCCGCGTTCCTCGCCAAGCTGGGCCTGATCGTACTGGCGCTCGGCAACGTGCTGTGGTTCCACGCCGGCCCCGGCCGCAGCCTGCATGACCGCGAGCGCGGCTGGGATGCCGGCGCAGCGCCACCAGCAAGCGCACGCCTGAATGCGATCCTGTCCATGGCCACCTGGCTGCTGGTGATCTGCGCCGGACGGCTGATCGCCTATGTGTGAAGCGGCACGCCGCCGCCAACCATGACCCTGCCTGGCCTGGCCGACTGCGCGTAAACGCCAATCCCCGGCGGATTTGCCGGCAAGCACAATGTATTCACAATTCCAATATTCGATTAAAGTGATACATATTGCCGTAAATGTTAGTTTTGATACCAGATATTATTTTTACTTAAATCTGGTTTGCAGATAAAAAGACCGGCGACGGTCTTGCCTGGCAATACCTGGCTCCCGCGGATGCGGCCTGTCATTGGGCCGCGGCGAGCCTTGCAGGCAGGTCCGTATGCCGCGGCGCATGGGGAACCCCTTTGCATGGCGTTGACCGGCAAGGGCGCGGGGTCATCATGAGGTCCGGTTTGCCATCACGGCCTTGCCGTGATTTTCGTGGGGGAATCCTGGCGGCGCATCCGCGCCGCCAGGCCGGCTTCGGCCATCACCCAGGAAAGGCATCGGCACATGACCAAAGCCACGATCCAGACCGCGCGCGTCGCGGGGAACAGCCCGGACCAGATCCGCGCAGCGCTGTCGCAGCTCTATCCCGGGGTTGCCGTGCACACGGCGTCGCCAGCACTGGAGTTCGAACTGCAGCAGCAGCAGTTCGGCGAACTGGCGGTGATCCGGCTGTCGACCACCACGGCGATCCGGCTCGACCTGGTGCAGCGTCTTGACGGCTACCTGCTGCTGACCGCCGCGCAAGGCGCCGGGCTCGAGACCGGCAAGACGCCGTCCGCACCGCTGACGCCCATGCCGCCATCCTTTGTGCTCGACATGCAGCAGGTCGGGGTCTGGCGCTGGCAGCCGGGCAGCTACGACATGGTCATGATCGACGGCGCGCGCCTGCACAACCGGCTGCGGCACCTGCTGGAACGGCCGCTGGTGCAGCGCGTGAAATTCCACCAGTCGATCCCGGCCGATGCTCCGGCGCTGCAGCTGGCGCGCGCACTGGCCGGCGCCGCGCCTGGCCTGCGGCGCGACGACGCGCGCATGCGCGCGTGCGCGGCGGAGCTGGCGCTAAGCCTGGCCGATGCCCTCGCCTACGCCGTGCTGGACGATATCCCGCACAACTACTCGCTGCTGCTGGAGCAGCGCCACGCGGGCCCGTCGCCGCGCCATGTCAAGCGCGCGATCGACTATATCCATGCCAATGCCCGCGCCGTGCTGGCGCTGGACGACATTGCCCGCGCGGCGCGCGTCAGCGTGCGCACGCTGCAGGCCGGCTTCGCGCGCTTCCAGGGCTGCTCGCCGATGCAGTATGCCAAGCGCGTGCGGCTCGAGGGCGTCTACAGCGCCTTGCGCGGCGGTGAGCTCGAGCATTCGGTGGCGCAGATCGCGCGGCAATGGGGCTTCAGCCACCTCGGCCAGTTCGCCCACGACTATCGCATGGCCTTCGGCGAAACACCGTCGGAAACGCGGCGCACGCGCCAGGGCGCGTCGAACGACGAGGCCTTCGCCAGCCGCGGCGGCATGCCCGGCTGAGCCACGCGCGCACCGCACCGGGCCTGCCGCTATCGGGATTGCGCAGCACCTATCAAACCGGCGCACTGTATCGAATCTGAAACAGATCACGCATGGACGAATGTGTGTGCGCGCGAATACTGTGCATGCACTACCTACCGGTCACTCAGGATGAAGGAGACTCAGCATGGCTTCGTCAGGCGTTCTGCTCAACCACACGGATGTTCCTGTCGCCCCCGGCACCCGCACCGTTGCCTCACCTGACGGCCCCGCCAATTTCCTGATCGCGGCGCAGCGCGACAGCGTCGCCAACTTCGCGCGCGAAGGCAACGACCTGCTGCTGACCATGCGGGATGGCAGCACGCTGCGCATCCAGGGCTTCTTCACCAACGGGGCGCAGTACAACAACCTGGTGTTCGTGCAGGAAGACGGCCAATGGCTGGCCGACTTCAGCCAGGCGCTGGGCGCGCAGGGCGATGGCGTGGCCGAGGCGGCGATGCTGTTCGAGCCGATCGGCGACAGCGCTTCCACGGCATTGCTGCTGGGGCTGCTGGGCGCCGCGGCCGGTGCCGGCATCATCGCGGCCGCTGCCAGCGGTGGCGGCGGCGGTGACGGGTCCTCCGGCGGCGGCACCCCGCTGGCCGCGCCCAAGGTGGCGGCCACCAACGGCGCCACGCTGTCCGGCACGGCCCCGGCCGGCAGCACGGTCGGCCTCGACTTCAACGGCGACGGCAAGGCCGACGCCACCGTCACCGCCGACGCTGCGGGCAACTGGACCTATACGCCGGCGCAGCCGCTGGCCGACGGCACCGTGGTCAGCGTGACCGCCACTGACAGCTCCGGCAACACCAGCGCGCCGGCCACGGTGACCGTCGATGGCGCGGCCCCGGCAGCGCCCGCGATCAACGCGGTCAGCAACGATGCGGGCACGGGGATCGTTGCCGGAGGCAGCACCAGCGACGCCACACCCACGCTTTCCGGCAGCGCCGAGGCGGGCAGCACCGTCAGCATCTACAGCGGCACCACCCTGCTCGGCACCGCCATCGCCAACGCGAACGGCCGCTGGAGCTTCACGCCGCCGTCGAGCCTGGCCGACGGCAACCATGCGCTGACCGTCACCGCCACCGACGCGGTCGGCAATACCGGCCCGGCAAGCGCGCCGTTCCTGCTGACGGTCGATACCGCAGCGCCGGCGGCGCCCACGATCACGCCCAGCGACGGCAGCGTGATCGCCGGCACCGCCGAGCCCGGCAACACCATCCATATCGACCTGAACGGCGACGGCGCGCCCGATGCCACCGTCGCCGCCAACGACAGCGGCAACTGGACCTACACGCCGTCCCCGGCACTGGGCGACGGCGCCGTGGTCACTGTCACCGCCACCGACGCCGCTGGCAACACCAGTGCGCCGGCCACCGCCACCATCGATACCAGCGCACCGGCCGCGCCGGTGATCGGCAGCGTCACGGACGACGCCACCCCGTCGACCGGACCGCTCGCCGACGGCGACGGCACCAACGACTCCACGCCTACCCTGACGGGCACCGCCGAAGCCGGCAGCACCATCAACATCTACAACGGCGCCACGCTGATCGGCACCACCACCGCAGACGCCACCACCGGCGCCTGGACCTTCACGCCCACGTCACCGCTGCCCGACGGCGCCGTGAGCCTGACCGTCACCGCTACCGACGCCGCGGGCAATACCAGCGCACCCAGCACCGCCTTCACGCTGACGCTGGATGCCACGCCGCCGGCGATCCCGGCCATCACCGGCGTTACGGATGACAATCCGGTCAGCACCCCGCTGAACTCCGGCGACAGCACCAACGACTCCACCCCGACGCTCGCCGGCACCGCCGAAGCCGGCAGCACCATCAGCATCTACAATGGCGCCACGCTGATCGGCACCACGGTTGCCGACGCCACCACCGGCGCGTGGAGCTTCACGCCGACCACGCCGCTGACCGATGGCCCCTATGCGCTGACCGCCACTGCTACCGATACATCGGGTAACGTCAGCGCACCGACCGCTGCCTTCAACCTGACGGTCGATACGGCGCCGCCCGCCGACCCGGTCATCACGCAGGCCAGCGGCACCACGATCTCCGGTACAGCGGAAGCCGGCAGCACGGTCGATATCGATCTCGATGGCGATGGCACACCTGACGCCACGGTCACGGCCGACGCTACCACCGGCACCTGGACTTACTCGCCCGGCACGCCGCTGCCCGACGGCACCGCGATCAGCGTCACCGCCACCGATGCCGCCGGCAACACCAGCGCACCGGCAACCGCTACCGTCGATGCCCTCGCGCCGTCCGCGCCGGCCATCACCAGCGTCACCGACGACAACCCCGTCGCCAGCCCGCTGAACTCGGGCGACAGCACCAACGATTCCACGCCTACCTTGACGGGCACCGCCGAAGCGGGCAGCACGATCAGCATCTACAACGGCACCACGCTGATCGGCACAACCACCGCCGACGCCACCACCGGCGCGTGGAGCTTCACGCCGACCACGCCGCTGACCGATGGCCCCTATGCGCTGACCGCCACTGCTACCGATACATCGGGCAACGTCAGCGCACCGACCGCCGCCTTCAACCTGACGGTCGACACGGCGCCGCCCGCTGACCCCAGCATCACCGTTGCCAACGGCACCACCCTGGCCGGCACCGCCGAGCCCGGCAGCACCGTCGATATCGACCTGGACGGCGACGGCAATCCGGAAGGCACGGTCACGGCCGATGCCACCACTGGCGCCTGGACCTACTCGCCCGTGGGCGGGCTGCCTGATGGCGCGGTTGCCAGCGTCACCGCCACGGACGCCGCCGGCAATACCAGCGGACCCGCGACGGTGACCATCGACGCGGTGCCGCCCGCGATCCCGGCAATCACCGGCGCCACCGACGACAACCCGGTGGCCAGCCCGCTGAACTCCGGCGACAGCACCAACGACGCCACGCCGACGCTTACCGGCACCGCCGATGCCGGCAGCACCATCAGCGTCTACAACGGCACCACGCTGCTCGGCACCACGGTTGCCGATCCCACCACCGGCGCGTGGACCTTCACGCCGACCACGCCGCTGATCGATGGTCCCTACGCGCTGACCGCCACCGCCACGGATACGGCGGGCAATGTCAGCGGCCCGACCGCCGCCTTCAACCTGACGGTCGATACGGCGCCGCCCGCTGACCCCAGCATCACCGTTGCCAACGGTACCACCCTGGCCGGCACCGCCGAGCCCGGCAGCACCGTCGATATCGACCTGGACGGCGACGGCAATCCGGAAGGCACGGTCACGGCCGATGCCACCACTGGCGCCTGGACCTACTCGCCCGTGGGCGGGCTGCCTGATGGCGCGGTTGCCAGCGTCACCGCCACGGATGCCGCCGGCAATACCAGCGGGCCCGCGACGGTGACCATCGACGCGGTGCCGCCCGCGATCCCGGCAATCACCGGCGCCACCGACGACAACCCGGTGGCCAGCCCGCTGAACTCCGGCGACAGCACCAACGACGCCACGCCGACGCTTACCGGCACCGCCGATGCCGGCAGCACCATCAGCGTCTACAACGGCACCACGCTGCTCGGCACCACGGTTGCCGACCCCACCACCGGCGCGTGGACCTTCACGCCGACCACGCCGCTGATCGATGGTCCCTACGCGCTGACCGCCACCGCCACCGATACGGCGGGCAATGTCAGCGGCCCGACCGCCGCGTTCAACCTGACGGTCGATACGGTCGCACCGACCGCCACGGCGACGGTCACCGCGCTGACCGACGACACCGGTACCGCCGGCGACTGGATTACCGGCGACACGACGCCCGTCGTCAGCGGCACGCTCAGCGCGGCGCTGGCCGCCAACGAGACGCTGCAAGTCAGCCTCGACGGCGGCGCCACCTGGACCAATGCCGTGGTCACCGGCACCACGTGGCAATGGTTCCCGCCGGGCCAGCTCGCGGACGGCACCTACACCATCACCACGCACGTGATCGACAGCGCCGGCAACATCGGCGCGGTCACCACCCAGACCTTCACGGTGGCGCAACAGGTGGCGCCCGAAGCTGCGGTCAATGAAGCCGGCGGCTTGCTCGGCATTGCCGATGCCAACCTGCTGGGGCTGATCGACCTGAGCGCGCAGCAGTTCTTCACCGCCAGCGACTACAACGAGAACATCAACAGCGTGGTGATCGAGTATGGCGGCCTGCTGGGCGTTGGCATGCAGCGGCTCGACGCCAGCCTGGCGCTGGCGGCGGAGCTGGGGCTGACCTTCAACGTGGTGAACGACCCGGGCGTCCTGGGCCTCATCGGCCCATCGTCGACGCTGTCTATCTCCGCCATCGGCGGCGGGCCGATCGACAACCTGAGCCTGAACGAACTGCTCGGTTCGATCACGCTGGAAGGCGGCCTGCTGGGCGTCAGCCTGAGCCTGCTCGACGCCATGACGATCACCGCCACCGACACCACCGGCATGACCACCACGTCGAGCGGCAGCCAGCTGGTCAGCGCCGGCGTGCTGACCAACCTGCTCGGCGCCAGCCAGCCGTCGGCGATCATCGAAGGCGATGCCACGGGCAATACGCTCACGGGCAGCGCCGACAATGACCGGCTCTATGGCTACGATGGCAACGACACCATCAATGCCGGCGCCGGCAACGACCTGGTGCGCGGCGGCGCGGGCGACGACACGCTCAATGGCGAGGCCGGCAACGACGTGCTGATCGGCGGCGCCGGCAACGACACCATGAGCGGCGGCACCGGCACCGACGTGTTCCTGTGGGAGGCGCGCGGCACCGACGGCACCGGCGGCAACGGCAGCGACCTGATCACGGATTTCACCGTGGGCACCGCGCCGGGGCAGGCCGGCAACGACGTACTCGATGTGTCCGCGCTGCTGGTCGGCTACGCCGCCGACGCCAACGGCCCCGCCCACTACCAGAATGGCGTGGCCACCATCGACGCGGGCGACAACATCGGGCAGTACCTCAGTGCCACGCAGCAGGGCGCCGACACCGTGATCGCCATCGACCGCGACGGCGCCGGCACGAACTACAGCGCGCAAACGCTGGCGACGCTGACCAACGTGACCACCAACCTGGAGACCTTGCTGGCCAACCAACAGATCCTGGTCTGACCCTGCAGCCCCCCGGCCCGGCGGCATGCGCGAGCAGCCGGGCCGGCCGTGGCACCGGCTTGCGTGCATGCATGCCGGCGCAATCGACACAATCCGGACGGCATCGCCATCTTGTTCACAGTCAGACTGACCCTTGACGCCGGCGCGAGCGCCGGCCCCGGCTTCGGCCTCGGTTTGTTACCCGGTTCCTCCGCCTCGCGCGCGGCAAGACCTTTCCTCGCCACACTGCTGGCGACCACGCTGATGGCCGGGCCGGCTGCCGCCGCGCCCGTGCCAGCGCCAGCCGGCGTGCCGGCGCTGGCCGCCACGGCCCCGCTGGCCCCCGCGCCGGTGCCGGGTGCCGCCGCAGCGGACGGTGTGCGGGCGGCCTTGCGCATCCCGCTGGCGGGCATGGCCTTGCACGAGGCCGTCGGGATCGCCATCTCGCGGCATCCCGATATCGGCCGCGCCAACGCGGTGGTGGCGCAGAGCGAGGCCGAAATCGCGGTGGCGCGTTCGGCCTGGTATCCCAAGCTGGAATATGGCGTGCGTCCGGGCTACGGCGGCAGCTTCGGCAGCGGCGGCAACGACATGGGCGCGCGCGCATCGGTGGGCGTGAGCCAGCTGCTGTACGACTTCGGCCGCACCGCCAGCAAGATCTCGGCCGCGGACGCCTCGCTGGTGCAGCGCCGCCATGAGCTGTCCGACACGGTCGAGCAGATCGCCTACAACACCGCCTCGATCTACATCGAGCTGGCCGCGAGCCAGGCGGTGATGGCGGCCGCGCAACGCCAGCTCGAAACGCTGGCGGTCACGCGCGACAAGATCGGCCAGCGCGTGCGCGCGGGGCTGTCGGTCAGCTCGGACGGCACCATGGCCGACGTCGCGATCCAGCGTGCCCGCACCGAGACGCTGCGCGCGCGCACCCGATTCGACGTGGCGGCGTCGCGCCTGGCCGAGCTGATCGGGGTACGGCCCGAGCGCGTGGCCGAACTGGCGCGTACCGAAGATGAAGTCCGCAGCCTGGGCGACGAGGGCGACGACATCGAGCACACGCCCAAGGTGCTGGCCGCCGCGGCCGCGGCCGAGGCCGCGCACGCGCGCGTAACGCTGGCCGAGGCCGAGCGCTTCCCGTCGGTCAGCGTCGGCGTCAGCCGCTCGGTGTCGACCGGGCGCGCCAATGCCAACGACGACACCTGGATCGGCGTCGCGATCGCCGGCGACTTCTCGCTGGGCGGGCTGAACCGGCACCGCATCGACGCCGCCCGCGCCGGCCAGCGCGCGGCCCAGCAGGCGCTGGACAACGAGCGGCTGCTGGCCCGCACCACGCTGCATTCCGCCGCCACCGAGGCGGCCGGCGCCGCGGCGCGCACGCAGAGCTACGCGCAGATGATCGCGCTGCTGCGCGCTTCGCGCGACCTGTACTGGCAGGAATATATCCTCAACAAGCGAACCCTGACCGACGTGCTCAATCCCGAGCGCGAGATCTTCCTGGCCGAGCAGGAATGGATCGGCGCGGTCGCCGACGGCATGCTGGCGCGCATCAAGGCGCACGCCGCCACCGGCAGGTTCGTGGCCTTGCTGCGGGAGCACGACAGTGCAAGCCACCCTTGACACGCCGAGTGCCGGCACTACGCCGGCCGGCGCCAAACCCCACGCTGGCGGCGCGCCGGCGCAGCCCGCGCACTCGGCGCAGCCGGCATTGGCCTGGGCCGAGGCCCTGCTGCTGGCCGCCCGCCAGCTCGGGCTGTCGCCTTCGCCGGAACTGGTGCGCGGCGCGGCCGCCTGGACCGACCGCGCCGACGCCGACCGCGCCGTGGTCGAGATGGCCGCCGCCGCGGGCTTGTCGGCCCAGTTTGCCGACTTGCCCGCGGCCGCGCTGTCGCCGCTGCTGCTGCCCGCGCTGGTGGTGCTGGATGGGGCCCGGATCGGCCTGCTGACGGGCATCGCCGACGGCAAGGCGGTGCTGCAGCTGCCCACCGACGCCGGCACCATCGAACGCACTCCCGCGCTGGCGGCGCTGGCGCCGCAGGACGGCGACGGCACCGTGCGCCTGCTGCTGGTGCGCGAGCGGGTGGCGCCGCGCAGCGGCCGTCTCGACGCCTACCTGGCTGCGCGCGCGGAAGGCTGGCTCGGCAGCATCTTCACCGCCAACTGGCGCACGCTGGTGGAGCTGGGCGCGGGCTCGCTGTTCGGCAACCTGCTGGCGGTCGGTACCTCGCTGTTCGCGATGCAGGTGTGGGACCGCGTGGTGCCGGCGCGCTCGCTGCATACGCTGTGGGTGCTGGCCAGCGGCGTGGCGCTGGCACTGGTGCTGGAGCTGCTGATCCGCACCGTGCGCGTGTCGATCGCCGATCATTTCGGCAAGCAGGTCGACCAGCGGCTGTCGGCGATGTTCTTCGCGCGCGTGCTGGATATCCGCAACGACGCGCGCCCGCGCTCGCCCGGCACGCTGGTGGCGCAGCTGCGCGACCTGGAGCAACTGCGCGAGCTGCTCACCTCGAGCACGCTCGGGGTGCTGATCGACCTGCCCTTCGTCGCCGGCTTCCTGGTCATCATCTGGCTGCTGGGCGGCTGGCTGGTGCTGGTGCCGCTGGTGGCGATCCCGCTGCTGGTGCTGCCCGGCCTGGTGGCGCAGATTCCGCTGGCGCGGCTGTCGCAGCAGGGCATGAGCGAGGCCGCGCTGCGCAACGCGATCCTGATGGAATCGATCTACCGGGCCGAGGATATCAAGACGCTGCAGGCCGAGCCGCGCTTTCGCAAGCTGTGGGACCAGGTCAACGCGGTCAACGGCGAGATCGGCCTGAAGCAGCGCTTTATCGCCGGGCTGCTGCTGAACCTGTCGCAGACGGTGCAGCAGCTGGCCTATGTCGGAGTGCTGGTGGCAGGCGTGCATGGCATCCTTGACGGCGGCCTGTCGTTCGGCGCGGTGCTGGCCTGCTCGATCCTGACCAGCCGCACCATCGCGCCGCTGTCGCAGATCCCCGCGGTGCTGGGGCGCATCCAGAACGCGCGCGTCGGCAAGCAGGGACTGGACGCGCTGCTGAGCCTGCCGCTGGACCACGACCCCGCGCGCGACGCCTACCACCGGCCCGCGCTGGTGGGGCGCTATCGCTTCGAGCAGGTGGTGTACGGCTTCGACCCACAGGAGAAGCCGGTGCTCAACATCCCGCAGCTGCAGATCGCGCCCGGCGAGCGCATTGCGGTGCTGGGCCGCGTCGGCGCCGGCAAGTCGACGCTGCTGCGCCTGCTGGGCGGGCTGGCGACGCCGGTGCAGGGCCGCATCCTGTTCAACGACACGCCCTTGCCGCTGATCGATCCAGC
This sequence comes from Cupriavidus alkaliphilus, assembly GCF_900094595.1. Classification (GTDB taxonomy): domain Bacteria; phylum Pseudomonadota; class Gammaproteobacteria; order Burkholderiales; family Burkholderiaceae; genus Cupriavidus; species Cupriavidus alkaliphilus. The sequence continues at coordinate 62,542 of NZ_FMAD01000008.1, forward strand.
CGACGTGCGTCGCGACGTCGGCATGGTGATGCAGGAATCCAGCCTGTTCTACGGCACCTTGCGCGACAACCTGCTGGTGGCCGATCCGCTCGCCACCGACGAGGCCATGCTGCAGGCGCTGCGGCTGGCGTGCGCCGACCGGCTGCTGCTGAACCAGGTGCACGGGCTGGACCTGACCATCCGCGAGAACGGCGTGGGCCTGTCCGGCGGCCAGAAGCAGGCGCTGATCCTGGCGCGCACGCTGCTGCGCGCGCCCAGCGTACTGCTGCTGGACGAGCCCACCGCGTCGCTGGACGAGGCTACCGAGCAGGCCGTGATCGGGCGGCTGCGGCCCTGGCTGGGCCAGCGCACGCTGGTGGTCGCCACGCACCGCTACGCGGTGCTGGCGCTGGTCGATCGCATTATCGTCGTCGACAACGGGCGCATCGTGCGCGACGGCCCCAGGGATGCGGTGCTGGCCGCGCTGCGCGGCAAGGGCGCGCAGGCCACGGGCGCGCCGGATGCGGCAGGAGGCTGAACATGGGCACGGGGATGGACACGAAAGCGGCCGCGGACTGGATTCGCATCGGCGCAGAGCCCACGGGCCCGCGCTACCTGCTGTGGGTGATCGTGGCCGCGCTGACGCTGTTCCTGCTATGGGCGGCGCTGGCCGGGCTGGATGAAGTGGCAATCGGCGAGGGCCGCGTCACGCCGGCGTCCAAGGGCCAGATCATCCAGAGCCTGGAGGGCGGCATCCTGGCCGAGCTGGCGGTGCGCGAGGGCGACGTGGTCGAAGCCGGGCAGCAGCTGGCCACGCTCGACCCGGTGCAGGCGCGCGCTTCGATGGAAGAGACGCTGGAGCGGATCGCGGCGCTGCAGGCGCGCGCGGCGCGGCTGCACGCGGAAATGAACGATGCCGCCAATGTCGCCTTCCCCGCCGAGCTGGCGGGCAACGCCGCGGTGGTTGATCGCGAGCGCCAGCTCTTCACCGCCAACCGTCGTGCCTTCCGCGAGAATGTCGGCAATCTGCGCGAGCAGCTGCGGCTGGCCGAGAACGAGTTGCAGATCGCCATCCCGCTGCTGCGCACCGGCGCCACCAATGAAGTCGAGGTGCTGCGGCTACGGCAGAAGGTGGCCGAGTTCTCGACCAAGCTTGCCGCCACGCAGAGCGAATACTACGTGGCGCTGAAGGCCGACTACGCCACCACCATGGCCGACCTGGGCCCGCTGCTGAAGGTGCGCGAAGGCCGTGCCGACCAGTTGCGCCGCACCGCCATCAATTCCCCGGCGCGCGGCATCGTCAAGGACATCCGCGTCTCCACCATCGGCGGCGTGGTAGGCCCCGGCGGCGTGCTGATGGAAATCGTGCCGCTGGGGGACCAGTTGCTGATCGAGGCGCGGCTGAGCCCGCGCGACATCGCCTTCATCCATCCGGCGCAGCCGGCCACGGTCAAGATCACGGCGTTCGAGCCGTCGATCTACGGCACGCTGCCAGCCCGCGTCGACCGGATCTCGCCCGACACCATCGAAGACCAGGTCGACAAGCGCATCTACTACTACCGCGTCTACGTGCTGACCGACCACGCCTACCTGGAAACCAGCGACGGCAAGCGCCACCCGATCCTGCCCGGCATGGTCGCCACGGCCGAGATCCGCACCGGCCGGCGCACCGTGCTGGATTACCTGCTCAAGCCGCTGCGCCGCGCCGCCGAGGCCTTGCGCGAGCGCTGAGGGTTGCCCACCCGCCCGGCAGCGCGGCAGTCATGCCGGCGTCGGCGACAGCATGCCCAGCACCGCCACCAGCGCCAGCACCAGCGTGGCGGTGCCGGCTTCGAACAGCAGGCTGCGCCGCAGCGCCCGCACTGCCTGCAGCGCCGGGCCCCGCTCGCCCGTGCGCGCGGCCGCTTCCAGCCGCGGCGCCAGCGCAAACCGGTTCGCCGCCGCCAGCCCGAGCATGGCGGCAAACAACGCAAGCTTGGCCGCCAGCAGCCCGCCGTAGGACATCGGCGCGAATTCAGGCATCACCGGCCCGGCGATGAGCCAGTAATTGAGCATGCCGGTCATCACCAGCAGGGCCACGATGCGCGTGCCTATGCGCGCGAAGCCGTTGGCGCTGCGGCTCAGCAGCGCAAGCGCCCGGCCGTGCGGCGTCGGCCCGGGCCACGCCAGCAGCAGGAACGCCGCCAGCGCTCCCACCCATGCGCCCGCGGCCAGCAGGTGGGCGACGTCCGACGCCAGGTGCAGGTAGCGCACCGCGCCTTCGTGCATCGCGCCATGCCCGCCCCACGCCAGCGTGGCCAGCGCCACGCCGCCAAACGCGGCCAGCACGGCGCAGGGTGCGCGCAAGCGGTGCAAGCGGCGCAGGTTCATGCCGGCCAGCACGAACAACAGCAGGGCCGCCATGCGCACGCACCAGGCCACGCCAAAATCGGTCCCGGTGACGATCATCGCCAGCACATGGGCCTGCAGGGCGGCATAGTCCGTCGCCCCGGTCATGGCGCGTGCCATCTCCACCAGGGCCAGCAGCGACAGGGCGATGCCCACGCCGGCGCCACCCAGCGCCAGCGCGCGGCAACGGCGCGCGAAGCGGCCGGCGCGTTCGTGCCGTTGCAGTGCGTAGAGGCAGAACAGCGGCAGCCCGAACACCAGGGCGAGGTCCAGATAAAGCGCCAGGCGCAGCCCGGCGGCCAGCCATTCCGGCTGCGCCAATTACTTCACCGTGAACGTGACGTTGCCGTTGACGGGATGGGTGTCGGACGAGACCGCGCGCCAGTCCACCCGGTAGCTGCCCGGTGGCAGCGGCTGGGTGGGGGTGATGACCATGGTCTTGGGGTCATCGCTGCCCGAGACCTTCACCGCCATCTTCATCGGTGCATGGTTGGCCATGCCCGGCATCCCGGTCATCACCAGGTTGGCGCCGGAAAACTGGGTGACGAGAGTCTCGGAGAAGCGCAGCTCGATCTTCTGCGGCGCGGGCACCTCGGCCTTGTCGGCGGGCGTCGACGATTCCAGCCTGGGATGCGCGAAGGCAAGGCTGCTGGCCAGCGCGGCGATGGCCGCAGTCATGGCGTGGATCAGGGGGCGATTGGCATGCATGATGGTCTCCGCTGAGGGATGTAGAAGTGTGATGGTCCAGGCGACCGCGTCAGAACCACACGCGGACGCCGGCGACGAAGCGCGTTTCGCCCGACTTGCCGCCGGCGGTGCGGATCATGTGCGCGGTATTGCCGAAGGTCTGGTAGCGCTCGACGCCGATATACGGGGCGAACTGCCGGCTGAACTCATAGCGCAGCCGCAGCCCCACGGTGCCGTTGGACAAGCCGCTGCCGATGCCCACTTCCGGATCGTTCTTGCCATAGAGATTGGCCTCGATGCGCGGCTGCAGGATCAGGCGCTGCGTCAGCAGCAGTTCATACTCCGCCGACAGCCGCAGCGCGGTGCGCCCGCTGGTGCCGACATAGGCGGTGGCGTCGACCTCGAACCAGTACGGCGCCAGCCCCTGCACGCCGAACGCCAGCCAGTTGCGCGCCGGGCGCCCGCTGCCGGCGTCGTTGCGCAGGCCCAGCTGGGTGTCCCAGTAGCTGGCCACGGCATGGCCCCAGAGCAGCTCGGTGCGGGCTTCATGCAGCTTGCCTTTGGAGGCCTCGCCCTCGGCCTTGAGCACCAGCTTGTCGAAGCTGTTGCCGAACCACGCCTGCGCCTCGTAGGCGGCGGCATTGTGGCCGTTGGCATGTGCCCACTCCAGGCGGTCGACCAGCACCGACGCGAACAGGTGCTCGTCGGCCATCACCAGCTGGCGCTTGTCGCCCAGCGCGTACTGGCCGACACCGAGCTGGTAGCCGCCGGAATAGGCGTGCGGATCGCGCGCGTCGGGCGGCGCGCTGCCGCCCTGCATCTTCATGTCGTCATGGTCCATGGCCGGGGCCGCCTCTTGCGGCGGCGCACTGGCGCCGTCCATGGTCTGGATCTCCGGTTGGTCCATGCCTTGCACCTGGCCGTGATCCATCCCCTGCATCTGGCTATGGTCCATGCCCTGCATGGTGGAGGGCGCAGCGGGCGCGGCCTGTTGACCGGGGCCGTGCGCATGGCCGGCATGCGGGTCCTGCGCAAAGGCTGCGCTCATGGCGCCCAGCGCAAGCGCCGCGGCCAGCATGGTCTTCTTGTATCCGGGCATCGGCATCGAGAGTTCGGCTCGCATCATCACGCCACCACCACTTCGCGGAACATGCCCGCATCCATATGCAGCATCAGGTGGCAATGCCAGGCCCAGCGCCCCAGGGCATCGGCCGTGACCAGGAAGCTGATGCGCTGCGCCGGCTGCACCGGAATGGTGTGGCGCCGCGCCTGGAAGCTGCCGTCGGGCGCCTCCAGCTCGCTCCACATACCATGCAGGTGCATGGGGTGGGTCATCATGGTGTCGTTGTGCAGGATCACGCGCAGCCGTTCTCCATGCTTGAAGTAGATCGGCGTGGACTTGCCGAACTCGACGCCGTCGAACGACCACGTATAGCGCTCCATATTGCCGGTCAGGTGCAGTTCGACCTCGCGCCCCGGCCCGCGCGCATCCATGGCCCCGCCAATGGTGTGCTGGTCGGCCAGCGTCAGCACGCGCCTGCCGTTGTTGCGCAGGCCGATGCCGGGGTCGTCGAGGTTGGTGCGGGCCATGTCGACGCGCATGTCGGTGCTGGCCCCGTATTCGGTGCGGGCATGGCGTGCGGTCTTGCTGGGCACCCGCAGCGCATCGGCGGGCGCCATCGCGTGCTGGCTGTGGTCCATGCCGGCGTGGTCCATGCCGGCCATCGGCATCGCACCATGGCCGGCGTGTCCGCCGTGTCCGCCGTGTCCGCCGTGTCCGCCGTGTCCGCCATGTCCGCCATGTCCGCCATGTCCTCCGTGGCCGCCATGTCCCGTCATCGCGCCCATCATGTCGGTCATGGTCAGCCATTCGGCGCGGTCCAGCGCGGGCACCGGCGCCGACAGGCCTTCGCGGACCGCCAGCGTGCCGCGCGCATAGCCGGTGCGGTCCATCGACTGCGCGAACAGGGTGTAGGCGTCGTCGCGCGGGGTCACGATGGCGTCGCAGGTCTCGCCGGGACCAAAGCGGAATTCGTCGACGGTGACGGGCTCGATGTCCTGCCCGTCGACCTGCACCACGCGCAGCTCGAGGCCGGGGATGCGCACGTCGTAGAAGGTGTTGCCCGAGCCGTTGATAAAGCGCAGGCGCACGGTCTCGCCGCGGCGGAACAGGCCGGTCCAGTTGCCGGCCGGCGTGACGCCGTTGGCCAGGTGGGTCAGGGTGGCGCTGGACAAGTCCGCCAGGTCGGTCGGGCTCATCCGCATCTGGTTCCACATGCGGCGCTTGTCCAGCGCCTGCTTCAGGCCGTCGCGCGACACGTCGCGGAAGAAGTCGACCACCGTGGGCTGGTTGTAGTTGTAGTAATCGCCCTGGATCTTGAGCTTGTTCAGCACCCGCATCGGGTCTTCGTCGGTCCAGTCCGACAGCAGCACGGTATGGTCGCGGTCGGCGTGCGCGCGCTCGTGCCCGGAGGCCGGGTCGATGACGATGCCGCCGTACACGCCGGTCATCTCCTGGAAGCCGGAGTGCGAGTGATACCAGTAGCTGCCGGTCTGCGTGACCTTGAAGCGGTAGGTGAAGGTTTCGCCGGGCGGGATGCCCGGGAAGCTGATGCCGGGCACGCCGTCCATCTGGTAAGGCAGGATGATGCCGTGCCAGTGGATCGAGGTGTCCTCGCGCAGGCGGTTGGTCACGCGGATGGTGACGGTGTCGCCCTCGCGCCAGCGCAGCGTCGGGCCGGGCAGCATGCCGTTGATGGTGGTGGCAATGGTCGGCTTGCCGGTGTAGTTGACCAGCGATTCGCCGATCACCAGGTCGAACTCGGTGCCGCGCAGCACCGGGCCGGCACCGCTGCCCGCCGGGGCAGGCTGCCCGTCGCGCGCGCCGCCGCCGTGCCCGGCATGCTGCGCCCAGGCGCTGCCGCCAAACCCCGCCAGGCCGGCGACCACGCCGCCGGCAGCCAGCCCCTGCACGAAGCGGCGGCGCCGCAGGTCCGGCAATCCGGAGAGCGGATCAGGCAGCAAATGGGGCAGCGCTGGGCGGCCGGGGCTTGGATGGCGTCGCATGTCACGTCGGTTCGGTTAGTCGGCACGCCAAGCGTAGCCAGCGCCACCCTACCGAGGTCTGACCGGAACATGACAATCCGGTAATCTTGCGGTCATGTTGGCGCCGGCAACGCCGGCGTAGAGTTGCCTGGCCGTAATGAAGAGCAATCTGCAGGGCGATCGGCGGGCCCGATGCGTAAGGAAAGTGCTGATGAAACTGCTTGTGGTGGAGGACGAATCCAAGACCGGCGAATACCTGCGCCAGGGGCTGACCGAGGCGGGCTTCGTCGTCGACCTGGTGCGCAACGGACTGGACGGCCAGCATATGGCCATGACCGAGCCCTACGACCTGATCATCCTGGACGTGATGCTGCCGGACGTGGACGGCTGGCGCATCGTGCAGGCGCTGCGCGCGGGGCAGAACCCCGTGCCGGTGCTGTTCCTGACCGCGCGCGACAGCGTGGCCGACCGCGTCAAGGGGCTGGAGCTGGGGGCCGACGACTACCTGGTCAAGCCGTTCGCCTTCTCTGAACTGCTGGCCCGCGTACGCACGCTGCTGCGCCGGGGCACCGCGCAGATGACGCTGGACCGCATCCAGGTGGCCGACCTGGTGCTGGACCTGACGCGACGCCGCGCCACGCGCGCCGGACGCCGCATCACGCTGACCAGCAAGGAGTTCGCGCTGCTGGAACTGCTGGCGCGCCGCCGCGGCGAGGTGCTGCCGCGCTCGCTGATCGCCTCGCAGGTGTGGGACATGAACTTCGACAGCGACAGCAATGTCATCGACGTCGCCATCCGGCGCCTGCGCGCCAAGATCGACGACGGCTTCGAGGCCCGCCTGATCCAGACCGTGCGCGGCATGGGCTATGTGCTGGAGGCGCCCGAAGCCGCCGACGCGGCAGACGCGCCGCCGGCAAACGACGGGCAGCCCACATGAAGCCCCGGCTGTCGCTGACGGCACGGCTCACCATCCTGTTCTCGCTGTCGTCGGCGGCGGTGCTGCTGGGACTGGGCGTGCTGATCTGGCTGGCGATCGACGATCATTTCGCCGACGAGGACTACGCCGTGCTGGCCGACAACGTGCGGCTGATCGAAAAGATCGCGGCCGACGGCCCGGCGGCGTCGCTGCCGCAACGGCTGGGCCCGGCGCTGGAACACCATGCCGGCTTCGTCGCCGAAGTGCGTGGCACCGATGGCAAGCGCCTGTACGCCACGCGGGATTTCGATTTCCGCCCGGCGCTGGCGGCCGCCGCGCAGGCGCCGGCAGGAAACGACGCCTTTGCCTGGGAACAGCAGGGCCAGACCTATCGCGGCCTGCGCGCGCAGCTGGCGGTGGCGCCCGCCGGCGGCCAGCCGGACGCGCTGCAGGTGCTGGTCGGCATGGACACGGCGCTGCATGACCACTTCCTGCACGCGTTCCGCAACACGCTGGCGTTCTACGGCACGCTGGCGGCGCTGGCGAGCGGGCTGCTGGGCTGGTGGGCGGCGCGCCGCGGGCTGTCGCCGCTGCGCACCATGGCCTCGCGCGCACGCACCGTCACCGCGCACAAGCTGGACGAGCGCATGCCGGTCGAGACCGTGCCGGTGGAAATGGCGGACCTGGCCGCCACCCTCAACGCGATGCTGGAGCGCCTGCAGCGCGACTTCGCCCGCCTGTCGGAATTCTCGTCGGACCTCGCGCACGAGCTGCGCACGCCGATCACCAACCTGATGACGCAGACCCAGGTGGTGCTGTCGCAGCCGCGCGACGCGGCGCGCTACCGCGACGTGCTGGCCTCGAACGTGGAAGAACTGCAGCGGCTGTCGCGCATGGTCTCGGACATGCTGTACCTGGCCAAGACCGAGCATGGCATCACGCTGCCCAGCGCGGAACCGATCGAGGTGGCGGATGAAGTCGAGGCGCTGTTCGATTTCTACGATGCCCTCGCCGAGGACAAGGGCGTGCGGCTCACGCTGCGCGGCCGCGGCCGCATCACCGGCGACCGGCTGATGCTGCGCCGGGCGCTGAGCAACCTGTTGTCGAATGCGCTGCGGCATACGCCCGCGGGCAAGGGCATCGTGGTGGAAATCACGCCGGGTGCCGACGCGGTGCAGGTGGTGGTGGAGAACGAAGGCGAGACCATCCGGCCGGAGTTGTTGCCCGCGCTGTTCGACCGCTTCTTCCGCGCCGACAAGTCGCGCGCGCGGCCCGAGTCCGATGGCGCGGGACTGGGGCTGGGGCTGGCGATCACGCAGGCCATCGTCGCCGCGCACGGTGGCGCAATCGGCGTGTCGTCCGAGGCAGGCAAGACGCGCTTTATCCTGACGTTTCGCGCCTAGTTTCTCGCCGGGGCAAAAAAGCCGCCCACGCCAGTTACAGCCGTGGGGGAGCTGGCGTGGGCGTGAAGACCACCGGATGCGGCTCCAGCGGTGATCCGATGCTACGCAAATCCCCCGTCTGCGACTGCCAACAATTGTGTCGGCGGCCGTAACAGGCAGTGCCCCGAAACGCGTCCCGGGCTGTGCTCACGTCATACCGAGGCGGGCTGCGAGGTCGGGGAAAACGGCAGCTCGATGCGGAACACCGCACCCATGCCGGGCTGGCTGCGCACGCTGGCCTGGCCGCCATGCCGCTCGGCGACTGCGCGCACCAGCACCAGGCCCAGCCCGGTCCCTTCCGGCGCGCCCTGCTGGCCCTCGTGCAGCCGCGCGAACGGCTCGAACAGCCGGGCCTGGTCGGCCACGGCAATGCCTGGCCCATGGTCCTGCACGGCCACCACGAAACGCTCGGCCGCGCGCGTCAGCGACACCGTCACGGTCCCGCCCGCCGGGCTGAACTTGATCGCATTGCTGACCAGGTTGGCGATGGCGCGCACCAGCAACGCGGGTTCGCCCTGCAGCACCGCGGGGTCGTCGGGCAGGTCGATCTGCAAGGACACCTCGCGGGCCTTGGCCAGCGCCCACAGCTGATCGGTGGCGTCGAGCACCAGTCCGCCAAGCTCTACTTCCATGAACGCCAGCGCCTTCGACTCCGCGCGCGCAACGCTGATGAAATCGTCGGCCAGCGTCAGGGTGCGGCGCGCATGCGCCGCGATGCGGGCCAGCACCCCGCTGTCCGCGGCGGCATCGCCGGCGCTGGTGCCCGCCTGCTGCGCGCGCCGCTGCTCCAGTTCGATCAGCGCCAGGATCGACGCCTGCGGCGAGCGCATGTCGTGCGACAGGAAGCGCAGCATCTGCTCGCGCTGGCGCTCCGCCAGGCGGATCGCGGTGATGTCGATCACGCTGACGATCAGGCCGGCCACGGCGCCGGATTCGCCATGCAGCGGCGCGCCATGCAGCAGGTAGCGGCGGTCGCCGCGCCCGGACACTTCGATGCCGCCCTCGGGCACCGGCGCCGAAGCCTGGGTCCGCGCCGCGGGCGCGCCGGCATGGCCGTCATGCAGGGCCTGCCAGTACGCCAGCGCCGGTGCCGGCGCCGGGCACACCGCCTCGATCAGCGCGCGGATGCCGGGGCGCGGCAGGCCCGGCTCCGCGGATCCTTCCGGTACGCGCGCCAGCACCGCCGGGGCCAGCGCCACGCAGCGCCGGTTGGCCAGCAGCACGCCGCCGTCCAGGTCGCAGATGGCGGTGGCATCGGGCAGGCTTTCCAGCCCATCGGCTAGGAAACGGCGCAGGCCGCGCAGTTGCGCGCTCATGCCGTAGACCGCGCGCATGCGGCTGTCGAGCGTGGCGCCGGGGTGGCGCGGCGCGGCCATCACGCCGGGCTCGCGCTCCAGCCGCGCCAGCTCGTCGGTCAGGAAGCGCAGCGCCGCTTCCTGGCGCAGCCAGCTCCACAACGGATAGAACAGCACGCAGCCCAGCACCGCGGCGGCTGGCGCAAACCATAGCCGGGCCAGTGCCAGCAGCGCCAGCGACCCCAGCAGCAGGCCCGCCAGCAGCAGCCCGGTGGCGACCAGCGCGCCACGCGGCGGCAGCCGCAGCGCGGCCAGCGCGGCCAGCAGCACCGCCAGCAGCGTGCCGCCGGCCTGCCATGCCGGCGACACCGCGACAATGGCATCGCCGTCGGTCACCGCCTGCACCGTGTTGGCCAGAATCTCAACGCCGCTCATGCCGCGGCCATCGCGCGAGACCGGCGTCGGCAGCACGTCGCCCATGCCGGTGGCGAGCGCGCCGATCAGCACCGCCTTGCCGGCAAACATGGCCGGGTCGATGCGGCGCTCCAGCACGTCGCGCACCGACACGCGGGCGAAGGTGCCGGGCGGGCCGGCATACGGGATGCGCAGGCGGCCGCTGCGTTCCCAGCCATTGGCTTCGGCGACCACGGCCGGCTCGTGGCGCGCGCCCTCGGGCAGCGCGCCGGCGCGGCCGAAGCCCGCCATCACCGCGGCCAGGTGCGGCACGCCGGCGGCGGCCACCGGGTGCGGGCCTTCGCGCAGGTAGACCTGGCGCGCCACGCCGTCGGTATCGACCACCATGTTGATATGGCCGACGGCGGCGCCCAGCCCGGCCAGCGGGTAGCGCACCAGCATCCCGGCGGGGCCGGGCTCGGCCAGCACCGGCAGCACCACGTTGCCGGCCAGCGCCATGCTGCGCGCCAGCACGGCGTCGTCTTGCGGGTAGCGGGTATCGCGCTCGGACAGGATCACGTCGACGCCGATCACGCGCGGGCCGCCGGCGGCTATGCGTTCGATCAGCTGCGCCAGCACCGCGCGCCGCCACGGCCAGCGGCCGATGGCGGTGATGCTGGCGTCGTCGATGCCGACGATGACGATGTCGTGGCGGGCGGGATGATGCTGGGTGCCGATGGCGATGTCGTAGGCGGCCAGGTCGGCGCGTTCGGTCCAGCCCTGGCGCGCCGCCAGCATCACCAGCGCCAGTACCGCGGCGGCCAGCAGGCACCATTCGAGCAGCGTGCGCCGGCCGAAGGCGCGCCCCGCCGCAGGCGGCTGCGCGCGCGCGCCGGGCGCGGCGGTTGCGTCAGCGGAGCCGGATGCGGCCACCGCCGTCCGGCCGGTCGCCCGAACCGATTGCGCCGCCCTGCCCATCGCGCAGCATGGCGATGACTTCAATGCGCTGCGGCACCGAGAACGCGGCCGGGTCGGGCGCCACGCCGGGCGCGGCGCGTGCCACGCGGATGAAATAGACGCCCGGCGCGGGGCGCGGCAGGTCGATGGCGTTGGTGACGGTGTGCTCGTCCGCCAGCAGCGTGGCAAAGCCCGCATCGCCCGCCAGCTGCACACGGTAGCCGGGGCCGCCGCCGCCATCGGGCCAGCCGATGTGCAGCGCGCCGCCGTCGTCCTGCAGGGTCGGCACCGGCGGCTTGGGCTCGACGCGGAACGGCACCGCGTCCGACCACGGGCCCGGCAGGCCCGCCGCATCGACGCTGCGCACGCGCCACCACCAGCGGCCCGGCGCCAGCGCCTGCGCGGCGGGCGACGCGGCGGCAGCGTGGACGGCGGCGTCGCGGGTAAAGGCGGCATCGGTGGCGAGCGCGAGCTCATAGCTGGCCGCGCTCGGCACGGTGGCCCATTCGAAGCTCACGGCATCGGCATAGCGTACTGCATCCGCGGCGGGCTGCTGCGTGAACGGTGCCGGCGGGTTCAGCCGCACCGAGACCGGCGCCTGCGCGTCATGGCCGGTCAGCCGGTGCCGGTCGATGGCGCTGACGCTCAGGTACAGCGTGCCTTCCGGCAGGCCATCGACCCGCACCCGGGCGGCATCGGCGCCGCTGGCGATGCCGGTCCAGACCAGCTCGCTCAGCGCCGCATCGCGCGCCACCCGCACACGGTAGCCCACGGCGCCCGGCACCGGTTGCCAGGCCGCCTCGAACGACGGCCCCAGCACGGTTTCAGCGGGCGGCAGCAAGGCCGGCGCCGGCAGCAGCGCCACCGGTTGCGACAGCCGGCCGCCCGCCGACACGCCGATGCCGTAGCCGGCCTCGAGCGACGCCGCCGCGGTCATCGCGCGCTCCGGTGCCGCTGCCGTTCTCGCGCGCGCGGCGCTGACGCCGACACGGCCTTGCAGCACCTCGCTGCGGCTGCCGCCGGCGTCGGCCGAAACGCGGTAACGGGTGCCGCGCACGCCGGTCACCATCATGGGCGTATGCATCTCGAAGCGGCCGACCCCTCCGCCCCCGGGCGCCACGCGGGTCTCGGCCGCGCCCTTGTCGATACGGATCACGCTGTCGACCAGGCCGCTGCGCGTGAAGGTGCGCAGCCGGTTCACCGCCACGGCGGTCGCGGGCGGCAAGGTGACGCGGGTGCGGTCCGGCAACTCGAGCGTGGCCGAGCCGCCGGCCGGGGTCTCGATGCGCGCGGCCTCGTCCAGGGTCATGCCGACCTGCACCGGCCGGCCGTTGGCGCGCACCTCGCCGCTGACGTAGACCACGCGCGCGGAGGCCGCCTGTTCCGGGATCTGGCTCAGCGGGATGCGCACGCGCGATCCCGGCACCAGCCGGTATGGATCGGCCACGCCGTTCAGGCGCTGCAGTGTGCGCCAGCCCTGCTCGGATGCCATGTAGCGTGAGGCCAGCCCGATCAGCGTATCGCCCGGTTCCACCACGTAGATAAAGTCGGCGCCCTGCGCGCCCGCGGGCCCGGCATGCGCCGGCACTGCGGCACCGGCCAGCACGGCCAGCGCGATACCACGCACGACCCTACGCATCGCGGTCCTCATCCGCCTGCGCTTCGGCCGCGGAAACCTCTTCGAAACGATAACCGTGCGAATACACCGAGGTCAGCCGCACGCCGTTCTCGGGGCGCAGCGCCAGCTTCAGGCGCAAGCGGGAAATATGCGTGTCGAGCGTGCGCGAGCCCGCCCCCATGGCGCGGCCCCACACCGCCTGCTCCATCACCTCGCGCGCCAGCAGGCGCCCGGTATTGCGGAACAGGAACAGGGCCAGCTCGTATTCGCGCGGCGACAGCACCGCGGCTTCGCCGCCGACGGTGATGGTGCGCGCGTGGGTATCGACGGTGTAGCTGCCGCGCCGGATCAGCTCGACTTCCTGCGCGGCCTCGGGATAGGCGCGACGCAGCAGCGAGCGCACGCGCGCGACCAGCTCGCCGGCGCGGATGGGCTTGAGCATGTAGTCGTCGGCGCCCACCGTCAGGCCGTCGACGATGTCGGCTTCGGCGGTGCGGCTGGTGACGAACAGGATCGGCGGCATGTTGCCGGACTTCTGCCGCACCCAGCTGACCAGTTCATAGCCGCTGGTGCCCGGCAACTGCCAGTCGACCAGCAGCAGGTCGTAGGCGCGCTCGCGCAGCGCGCGCAGCAAGTCGGCCCCGTTGGCGAAGGATTCGCATTCGAAACCGGCTTCGCCCAAAATCTGCCGGATCAGTTCGGCCTGATCCGGATCATCCTCCACGGATGCAATTCGCATACCTCTACACCCTTCTGCCAGCTTCCGACTGCAACTGCGGTCTCTGCCACGGCGTGTCGACGGCTCGGCCGGCAAGTCATTCTTTGTATTCACCCTGGCAAGGGGGCGCGGCCGTCGATCTGAACCGGCGGGCCAGGCCGAAGCCCGCCGGCTGCCGCAATGTTACCCAATCGCGGCCCATTCCGTCGAGACGCCCCGACGGGGGGTGCGCCGGCGTGCTCCCGGACGCTATTGCAGCATGTAGGTCTCGTACTCCAGCCGCTCCAGCTTGTGGTCGAGCATGGCCAGCGCCAGCGCCACCACCACCAGCAGCGACACCGCGAAGCCATAGCCGTACCAGGCCGGCCCCAGCTGCAGCGTCACCAGCGTCAGGGCGCAGTTCAGCACTACGAACAGCGCGGTCAGCAGCAACACCTCGCGGCGCCGGTCGAGGTAGAAGTAGATGTTGAGCACGCCCAGCAGCACTACCTGCAGGCTGGCGCCGATCACGTCCACATACAACAGCGGCAGGTACAGTTCGGAAATACCCAGCAGCCGCAGCACCCACACGCCCACCGCGAACAGCAGCAGCGCTGCGATCGCCTGCACCTTGACGATCTCGTACAGGCCCAGCCGGATGGTCTGGACCATGGTATTGCGCATGTCCTCGATATGCTCGAGCGAGCTGCCGCCGCGCACCGCATCGTAGAACGCGTCGTAGTATTCGACGAAATCGGTCTCGATGCGCACCAGAAACACCGCCATGCCGGGAATGATGGCGAGGTAGGCCAGGAACACCGGGATGTCGTAGATGATCGAGGCGCGCAGCGGCCCGATCACCTGGTGGCCGGTGGACGGCGCGTACCAGAACATGAACTTGTCGATCCAGATGCCCAGGTTGTAGAGCAGCCCGATCGCCACCAGGCTGGGGTAGGCATAGCGGCGCCGGAACACCTCGAACGAGATGAACTGGCGGCTGGTGTAGTTGCGGTAGATCAGCGTCACCATGCCGGTGAGCAGGCACAGCTGGCCCGCGACGAACCCGCCCAGCAGCCCTTCCATGCCGTAGCCGCGCAGCCCCAGCGCGGCCGCCACCGAGACCGCGTAGCCCAGCAGGAAGGTCCAGACGATGGCCTTGTACTGCTTCATGCTCGACAGGAAGATCGCGGCGATCCAGATATTGCTCAGCACCACGAAGCCCGCCACCATCAGCAGCCGGTACAGCACCGACTGCTCGCCGAAGCTGAACAGCGCGCACGCCACGCCGATGCCGCCCGACAGCACCGTGGCCAGCAGCGCCACGGCGTGGTAGTTGCTGAGGATCAGGTGGTCGCGCTTTTCGAACAGCCGGTCGGAGGTAAAGCGCGTGAACGACAGCTGCATCGGCCCGGTCAGGATCAGGCTGCCAGCGATCAGGTAGGTCACCGAGACCTGGAACTGCGTGATCAGCGTCCCCGGCACCACGAACGGCAGGCTCAGCATGCCGATCAGCAGGATGCCGACGATCGACAGGATCCACGGGCCCGAGCTGATGATGCCGGCATACGCATAGGCGCTCAGCATGCCGGACAGGTTGTCCCGCCGCAGCATCTTGCGCAGCTCGAATCCAATGCCAGCCATGCTCAGGCTCCTCCGTGGACCGGGCAGCGCGCGGGATTGCCGCCGTGCCGGGCTGCGTCAGGCGCGGTGCCGTCGGCCTGCGCCATCAGCCGTTGATACAGTTCGCGATAGCTGCCGACCATGCGCTCCTGGGTGTAGTAGCGCTCCACGCGCGCCACGCCCGCGGCTTGCGCCGCCTGCCAGCGCGCCGGCTCGCGCAGCAGCCCGAGCGCGGCCGCGGCCAGCGCGGCGGGGTCGGCAATGCGCACCACCTCGCCCGCCGGGCCGAGCGCGGCGTCCTCGCCGGGCAGGCCGAACAGCAGCTCGCGGCACGAGCCCACGTCGGTGGTCACGCACGGCACGCCGGCGGCAAAGCCTTCCAGCACCACCAGCGGCAGCGCTTCGCTGATCGAGCTGAGCACCAGCACGCCCACCTGCGGCAGCAGCGCGTCGATGCGCTGGAAGCCGAGGAATTTCACCTTCCGGCCCAGGCCCAGGCTTTCGGCCAGGCTGCGGCATTCGCGCGCGTATTCGGGGTCTTCGTCCTCCGGGCCGGCGATCCAGCCTTCGGCCTCGGGGTATTCGCGCACCACCGTCAGCATCGCGCGGATAAAGGTCTTGACGTCCTTGATCGGCACCACCCGGCCGATCAGGCACAGCACCGGCGGCACGCCCGGCTGGCGCCGCGCGCGCAGCGGCGCCAGGCGCGGCAGGTCGATGCCGTTGGGGATGCTGCGCGTGCGCGCCTCGGGCGCGCCGTCCTGCACCTGGCGGCGGCGATTGCCCTCGTACAGCGCGACGATGTCGTCGCCGGCGTCATAGCAGACCCTGCCCAGGGTTTCGAAAAAGCGCACCCACAGCTCGCGGAAATAGCTGATCTGGGAGATGTCGCGCTCGAACACATTGCGGTTGTCGCGGATCCACTGGCTCTGGAACAGGTCGATCTTGCGTTCCTTGGTATAGATGCCGTGCTCCGACACCAGCAGCGGGCGCTGGTTGCGGTGGCGCAGCAGCGCGCCGAGAAAGCCCGCATAGCCAGTTGAGACCGTATGGTAGACGCGCGCCGGGATCAGCCCGTCGGCAATCCGCACCAGCTGCCACAGCGGCTTGTGCATGATGCGCACGGTCCAGAAGTAATCGGTGAAGGACGGGTCGGTGCAGAAGCGCCGGTATTGGTCGGTGATCGTCTGCCAGGCACGGCGGCTGTACAGGAACGCATCCTCGCCCAGCGCGCCGCCCTCGCGCAGCGCCGGCATCAGTTCGCGGATCATCGCGCCGGCCTCGGCCTCGCGTCCCGGCTCGCGCAGCAGGTCGTGCAGGCGGTCGGCGGCATCGAACGCCTTCGCGTCGCCGCCGCGGCCCTGCGCCAGCGGCGGCGGCGGGAAGTCATAGAGGTAGTGCGTTTCCAGGTGAACCACGTTGGCCGGCAGCTGGTAGGCCATGTCGCCATAGTCCTCGCGCCGGCTGCCGATGAAGACGATGCCGAAGCGCAGCTCCGGAAACGCGCGGATCATCTGGTTGACCCAGCTCGAGACGCCGCCGCTCACGTACGGGAAGGTGCCTTCGAGCAGCAGCATGACGTCGGCCGACGCCGCTTTCAAGAGTATCTCGCTCATGATTGCCAGTACCGCAGCAGGGGCCGCACCAGCGGGAGCGGCGAGGGGCTGTCAAACGATGCCATCAGCTGGCGCACCGCGGCGTAGTCGCGTTCCAGGTAGGCGGCTTCGGCCAGGTGCGGCAGCACGCGCTCGCGCGCGAAGCCGAGCGCCTCGGCGCGCTGCAGCCAGGCGCGCGCCTCGCGCGGGGCGTTGCGCGCCAGCGCCAGGCGTCCGCGCATGTACCAGAGCGAGGCAATGCTGTCATCGTGCGACAGCGCCGCGCTGGCGTAGCGCTCGACCTGGCTGGCGGTATAGCGGTAGACGTCGCCCTGCACCAGGTTCTGGTAGATCAGTTCCCAGTACAGGTCGGCCAGGCGCTTGCTGATCTCGGCGCGCTCGCTCGGGCTGTAGGCGGTTTCCAGCCGTGGCAGTTCGGCCAGGATCTGCTGGGTCAGCTGCTTCTCGGCGCCATCCAGCATGCCGTAGGCCAGCAACCGGATATCGTCGGCGCTGTCGGCCAGCAGTTCGCGCAGCACCGGGCTGACGGTGCGCGCCGGCATCGACTGCATCGCCACCAGCGCGGTCATGCGCTCCGGCAGCGGCGCGCGCGCATTGCCCAGCTGTGCACGCAGCCGCGCGCCGCCGCCATGCGTGACGCGCGACATCAGGTGCGTGACGAATTCGGGCAGGCCCACGGTGCCGATGCCGCTGGTATCGATGCGGCGCGGGAACAGTTTCGACAGCAGGTAGCTGCCCACGCACACCAGCGCGCCGCCGAGCGGCACGAAGAAGCAGAACAGCGCCAGGAAACCGTAGCTCCATGCGAACGGTACGCGCAAGCGCCGCGGCAGCAGGCGCCACAGCAGCAACGCCGTCAGCGCCGCGGCCACGGCCTGCATGCCGAAGAACGCCAGCAGCAGCGCGGTGCTGTTGCCGGCGCGCGCCAGCAGCGCCAGCGCGGCGATCTGGGCGGCCAGGCCGCCGGCGCCAAGTTTAAACATGGGGCGCTTCCCCGGCCGCCGGTTTCGACCGCGCCGCCGTGCCGTCTACCTGGGCCCGGCGCAGCAGCTTGACCAGCGCCTCTTCCGCGCCGGTCGCGGGCACCGCCAGCGAGTAGACGCCGATGCCGGCGCTGGTGAAATCGGTGCCGAACTGCGCGCGCAGCATATCTTCGATGCGCACCAGGTAGGCCGCCACGGCCTGCGCATCGGACAGCGGCATCAGCGTCAGCATGGCGCGGTGATGGGGATTGACCAGCGGCCAGGCCACGTCCAGCGCGCGCCGGCTGCGCACCACCTGCTCGAACAGCGCATCGCGCTCGGGATCGGTGTCGAACACCAGCGCTACCACCGAGCTGTCGATGCCGGTCTCGCGCTGCAGCCGCGACAGGCGCGCATAGTCCAGCGCAAACGGATACGGGCACGCCGGCAGCGCCGCCAGGATGGTGCGGGTGGCGCCGGCATGCTCGACACCGTCGGCATAGTAGCCCAGCAGCACCATCAGCATCTGCAGGTTTTCATAGTTCAGCGACAGGAACGGCATGCGCTCGACCACCAGCAGGCCGATCAGGTGGTCGGAGCCCGCCAGCACCGGTGCCACTGCCACGTAACGGGTGCGCGCGTCGTGCTGCAGGCCTTCGGCGCGCAGGTGCGCGAGCTGGCGCGTGTCGAGGCAGTGGCGCACCAGCGGATCGTTGGGGTCCAGCGTGAAGGCCGGGCCGATGCTGGCCGCGGGCTCGGCGTCGACGCGCTCGCCATCGCAGGCGTAGAGCGCGGCCGCCTCGACCTGGCAGGCCTGCGCCACCACCTGCAGCACCGGCTGCGCTCCGGCCAGCACGTGGCCGCCGCGAGCGGCCTCTTCCAGCGCCACGCCGCGAAGCTGCGACAGGGTGTCGCGCAGCGTGGTGGGCCGCGCCAGCAGGTCGTTTTCCAGCCGCGAGTGGGAGATGCGCAGCAGGTAGTGGTTCTTGGTCAGCGCCGCCAGGCGCTCGTCCAGGTAGCGGTTCACGGCGCGCGCCCGCGCCAGGCGCGTGCCCCAGATATCGCCGAACTGCCCCGCCACCAGCACCAGCAGCAGGCCGCCCAGGAAGAACAGGCGCGGGAACGGGCCGGGCATCACGCCGGTCTGGTGATACAGGTACCACGCGCCCAGCAGCATCAGCACGCTGCCCACGCCGATCAGCGTGCCGTAGCGCAGCGCCAGGATCACCGGCAGCAGCCAGGCCCACGGAAAGCCCATGCCCAGCAGCAACGGGTTCTGCGGCAGCACCAGCCAGGCCAGCGCCAGCGCGGCCAGCATCGCCACTACCAGTTCCACCACGGCGGCCGGTCCGGTGACCGCGGGCGCGAGCAGGCGCGCATAGCGCCCGCCCAGGCCGATGCCCTGTCCCTGCCGCGCGCGATAGGTGTTGTCAGCCGTCTTGGCCACGCTCATCCCCTTGCTTCAACCATCCATCGCCGCGCTGGCGCGGCGCCGTGCCGATAAACGCCACCCCGGCCTCAACCCTGCATCAGCGGCGCCAGCAGGCGGCGCAGCAGCTTCTGCGCGGTGCCCGACAGGGAGGCGCGGCTCCAGCCGCTGTCGCTGCCGGTGGCGGACCACACCACTTCGCCGCTGTTCACGTCGAGCAGCTGCAGCGAGATGCCGACCGCCGGCTCGCCGTCCACGCCCACCTTGTAGCGCCATTCCTGCACCGCGCCGGTCAGCGCATAGCGGGCCTTCTCGGCGCGCGCCCATTCCAGCGCCTTGCCCACCGCCTCGCGCTCGGCCGGCTCGAACAGTGTTTCCGGGTTCAGCGCGGCAGGATAGCGCTTCAGGCTGGCCACGCCGCCGGTCTTCAACAGGCTCTCGGCGATGGCTTCGGCGCGCAGGCCGGCCTGCGGCGTCTCGGTGTAGTTGACGATCGGCAGCACCGCGATGGTCTCGCCGCGCGCCAGCGCCGGCGCGCGCCCGACGTCCGTCACCGCGCAGCCCGCCAGCCACAGCGCCGCGCCCAGTGCGCCGCACCATGCGGCCAGCCGCGCTGCTACCGTCCTGCCCGCCTTGCCCGTCATGCCCGTTTGCTTGTTCATGTTCATCCCCTTGTTTTCCGTATTGCCATGTCCTGTCGATGTCCTGCCGCTGCCTGCCCCGCCGCGCTCAGTACAACCAGCGGTAGCGCAATCCCAGTTCCGTCATCGGCCGCCCGCCGTTGCGCGCCGCGGTCTCGTGCGAGACATAGAGCGCCAGGTGGTCGTTGCCGAATACCGAGCCCGCCACGCCGCCCTGCACGCGGAAGTTCTGCCGCGCGCGGGTGTCGTGCAACAGCCCGATCTCGCCGAACGGCCGCCACTTGCGGGTGTATTCGTCCAGCAGCTCGGTGCCGAAGCCGAACAGCACGCCAGCCTGCGTGAAGCCCTGCGGCATGTAGAACGCCGGCGTCGCGGCTTCGCCGGCGGGCACCAGCGCGGCCTGGCGCGGCGTCAGGCTGCCGCCCTGGGTGCTGTAGCTGGCATGCGTCGCGACCACGCGCACGGTGTAGTCCGGATACGCGGTGCGGATCTTGTAGCCGGCCTCGACGTCATAGACCATGCCGTGGCCCAGCGTGCTGCGGTCCTGGCCGCGGAAGCGGCTGTACTCGATGCGCGCGCCGACGAACTCGCGCAGGCCGAAGCGCCACGTCGCGCCCAGCCCCAGCACGTCCTTGGCGCCCCCCACGCGCAGCGGCGCGGACTCGTCTGCCGGCTGGTTGAGCCCGGCCAGCGTGCTGAACTGCAGCCGGCCCTGCTGATTCCACTCGCCGAAGAAGCGCGCCGTGGCCATGGTGTCGAGGCCCTCGCGGTAACCCGCGGTGGCGCGCCAGCGCTGATTGCTGTCGCGATAGCCCAGCGACAGGTCGGCGCGCCGGTCCGACGACGGCACGTTGGCCAGCTGCTGCGGATCGGTGCTGCGCTGGTCGCGCCAGGTGCCGCGCAGGTTCAGGTCATAGCCATCCCACAACCGCACCCCGCCGGCCAGGCTGCCTTCGGTGAACTCCAGCGGCTTCTGGTGCATGAAGCGCACGCGCGGCTCGATCGCCTGGGCGTTGAACAGCAGCGCTTCGCGCAGGGTTTCCTGCAGCGCGTCGTCGGAGCGCGCGCGCTCCTGGGTCTCGAAGGCCAGCGTCTGCGCCGCGCCAAGACGGTCCAGCCGCTGGTTGGCCTCGATCTGGCTCGCCACCGGCACGCGGCCCGCCTGGCGCTCGAGGATGCGGTCCAGGCTGTTCAGGTCCTGCCGGTCCAGCGCGATCGCCACCTCGGCATACGCCGGGCGCTGCAGCCGGCTCGCGTACTGGCGTGCCAGCCAGCCGCGCGCCAGTTCGTTCGATTCCGCCGACAGCGCCCACGCCAGCGCCGCATCGCGGCCAGCTGCGGACAATGCGGCCTCGCGCCGCGCCGTGTCGCGCACGACCTCGGCGGGGACGGGCTCGCGCAGCGGCGGCAGCCCTTCGATCTCGCCCAGCTGCGACGGCGCCGCGGCGGCTGGCGAATTCAGTTCGCGCGCCGCCGTGGAAGCGCGGTCGGCGCGCAGCATCTGGATCACCAGTGCGCGCGAGACATCGCCCGAGGCAAAGATCTGCCCCAGCGCCACGGTCTGGCGGCGCAGGTCCGCGCGCGACGGCGCGCCCGAGGCGTTCTCGCGCTCCTCGTCGCCATCGGCATGGTCCGGGCCCATGCGCGCAGCGCCTGCGCCGCGCCGCGCCCAGCCACGATGCAGGTCGATCCACGCCTGGCGGCGCACGCGCCAGGCCATGTCGGTCTGGCCGACGGCTTCATAGGCGTCGGCCAGCAGGCTCAGCCAGAGCGGATCAGCGCTCTTGCCGTCGTTGAGCTTGCGCAGGTAATGCAGCGCCGCGCGCCCGTCGTGGAAGCGCATATGGCCAGCGGCAAAGGCGCCCCACAGGTCGGGACTGTCCTCGGCCTGGTCCTGCAGGCGGCGCATCACCGCGCGCACCTCGGTATCGCTGCCCTGGTCGACCAGCGTCCACAGCAGCGCCGCCAGCGTTTCGCTGTCGGCGTCCGGCAGGCCCGCGGCATGGCGCAGGTCGGCCAGGGCCTGCTCGCGCTGGCCCGTCACGCGGTAATACTCGGCGCGCCGCATCAGGAAGCGGCTCGACTGCCAGGCGGCGCGGCGCTGCTCCGCGCTCATGTCCTGCAGCAGCCGCTCGATGCGACGGTAGGCGTGGGCGCGCGTGTAGTAGTACAGCGCCAGCTCCAGCGAGGCCGGGCTGGCGCTGCGGCGCCAGTCGGCCTCGGCGATGCGGCCGGCGTCGATCGGGGTCTTGTCGTAGTAGGCGATCAGGTTGGAGAAGTCCGCTTCCTGCGTGGCGCGGACCTCGTCCACGCAGTCGTTGCGCGCCGGGCCCGCCGGCAGCTGCAGGCAGTGTTCGTCGCGGGTCTGCGCGGCCGCCATCATCAGATGCCGATAGCCGTCCTGCAGCAGGTCGTCGCGCTGATTGAGCCGGGCCAGCTCAGTGAACGTGCGCCAGAACAGCGGGTCGCGCGGACCCGCGGCGGCGCGCGCGGGCAGCATCGCGTCCAGCGCCTGGGGCAGCCGGCCGCGCACATAGAGCAGGTTGGCCAGCTTGAGCGCATAGGCCGGACGCGGGCCGAAGCGCTGCTGCAGCTGCGTATAGAGCTGGAAGGCGCGCTCGTCCTTGCCGGCGCGCTCGGCCAGCGCGGCGTGGCGCTCGATGATGTCGCGCGCCTTCGGACCCCGGCTCAGGCCTTCCAGGAAGCGCATGGCCTCTTCCGGCTCGCCCAGGCGTTCGTAGGTGGCCACCACCTCGTCCACCGTCTTCAGGTCCGACCCGCCCGCGCGGTGGCGCAGCGCGGCCAGGTAGGCGCGATCGTCGGACAGCCCCGGCGCCAGCCGCAAGACCGCGTCCCACGCGCGCTCGTCGTTGGTGGCGCGGGCATAGTCGAGCCAGCTCTTCAGCGCCACGGCCGGCTGGCGGTTCCATTCCGCCACCTGCGCCAGCCGCTCGCGCCAGACTGGCTCGCCCGGCAGCCGGCGCACCGCGGTCTCGGCCACGCGCTGGGCCTGGTCGAGCTTGCCCGCGGCGAGGAAGACGCGATAGGCCAGCTCGTAGTCGTCGGCATTGAATTTCGTGTCGTCCGGCTGCGGCGCCGCGGTCTCCTGTGCCGCGATCTTGCGCACGCCCAGCTGGCCGGAAGCGGCCAGCGCCTCGCGCAGGGCCAGGCCGCGCGGCCCGTCGAGAAACACCACGCCGCGCTCGTGCCACGGCTGGCTGGCGGCGATGCGCCGCACCTCGGCCTCGCGGGCGCCCAGGGCAGCCAGCGCGGCCGGGGCCGCATGGCCGGCATCGCGCAGCCGCGCCGATACCTTCAGCAGCCGCTCGACATAGCGGCTGGCCTGCTCAGGCTTGTTGGCTGCCAGCGCCAGCCGGGTCAGGTAGCGCAGCACCTCGGGGTCGTCGAGCAGCTTGCCGCCGTGGCGCTCGGCCTGCGCCAGCGCCTCGTCCAGCAGGTTGCCTGACTGCAGGGTCTGCACCGCCTTCAGGAACAGCGCGCGCCGCTCGGCCAGCGTGGTCGCGGCAGCCTGCTGCGCGAACAGTGCGTTGGCAGCGTCGCGGTAGTCGCCGCCGGCAATCGCCATCTCCGCCAGCTGGCGGTTCCAGAACGCCGCGTTGTTGCGGTCCTGGCTCGCCAGCGCGCTATAGAACCGGCGCATCGCCTCATCCGCGCCGGCCTGGCGCGCCTGCGTGGCCAGCGCCTGCAGGTCCGCCACGCTCCAGCGGCGGCCGGCGGCCTGGTCAAGCAAGCGGCGCAGCAGCACCAGGTTCTGTTCGCGTTCGGCCGTTTCCGGCAGCGCGGCCCAGGCGCGCTGCTGCGCGATCTCGATGCGCGTGCGCAGCACCTGGCCCGAGAGGTCGGTGCCCTGCACCGCCTGCATCCGCTCCAGCATCGCCTGCGCCTCTTCCAGGCGGCCGGTGCGCGCGTACTGCTCGGCCAGCACACCCATGAAGGCGGGATCGTCGGGCGTGACCTTCCACCAGGCTTCCAGGTAGGCCATGGTCACCCCGTCGATGGTGCGGCCCTGCCCCAGCAGCCGTTCACGCAGGGTTTCGCGCGGGAACATCAGCGCCAGGCCGATGCCCACGATCGCGGTAAAGGTCAGCACCAGCGTCGGCGGCAGCAGCCGCTCGCGCTCAGCCGGCGCAGCGGACTTCGACTTGTTGCCTGACATGATTGGGGTCGGTCACGGGTGCGGTATCGACGCGCAGCGTGTTGCGCTCGCGCACGGCCGGCACCGCCTTGCCATCGACGCTGACGCGGCAGTGGCCGGCGTTGGCCAGGCGGAAGAACGGCTTGAAGTAGCCACTGAAGGCAAAACGGGTGACGCCGTCGCGCTGCGACCAGTCGCGCACGATGCCGCTGGCTTCCGCCAGCTGCGGCGTGGCCGACGCCGGGGCCGCGGCTTCGCGCAAGTTAAA
Source organism: Cupriavidus alkaliphilus (assembly GCF_900094595.1). Lineage (GTDB taxonomy): Bacteria > Pseudomonadota > Gammaproteobacteria > Burkholderiales > Burkholderiaceae > Cupriavidus > Cupriavidus alkaliphilus. The sequence goes on from NZ_FMAD01000008.1 coordinate 86,651, forward strand.
GCGCGCGTCGCCGCCGTCCAGGTGCAGGTAGACACCGCCGCCGGGCGCCGGCGAGGTTCCGGTCACGCCCTTCGCCGCGGCAACGTCGGGCAGGCCCGCGCCGCTCCAGCGCAGGTTGCGCAGGTTGCCGTCGCCGCGCACGATCCATTGCGTGCCGCTGCTGCCGTCGCCCACTTCGCGCGCCACCGCCATCTCTTGCCAGTCGAGCACCTTGCGCACGTAGTCGGTCGAATGCAGCGGCAGCAGCGGCTGCGCCAGCACGTAGTCATAGACCTTGCGCAGCGCCTTCAACGACGCCGGCTTGGTGCCGGAGTAGCTGTGGTAGTAGATGTTCACGGGCTTGAAGCGATACGGCCGGTCGGTCAGCTCGAAGGTCTCGATCACGCGCTCGAAGCCGTAGAACGGGCCGTGCCACAGGTTGGTGTAGACGTTCTCGTTCTGGTTGGGCGCGAACACCTGGAAGGTGCCGCCGGGCTTATTGATGCCCAGCGGCGCGATCGCGGTCCAGCTGGGATTGCTGCGCGTGATCAGCGTGTCGCCACCGTTCATGTTGAGCACGCGCGCCTGCTCGGTCAGCCTCAGCGCCTCGGCCGGCGGCTGGCAGTCGCCCGACCACAGCAGCAGGCTGACCGGCTTGCCGGCGGGTGCCAGGCTGCGGTTGATGTAGTCGATGGAACCGCCGATCTCGCGGTTCAGGTCCATGGTGTAGCCGGGGATGTTGAGGTGGAAGGGCTTGTCGCCCGCGCCCGCCGCGGCGTTGCCGCCCTGGGCCGGCTGGGCCGGCTGTGCCGGCACCGTGCGCGCCCACTCGAACGGGTGCGAGAAGGTGTGGCTGGCCACTTCGACATAGGGCTGGGCAAAGATCTTGCGCGCGATCGGCTCGAGCTCGGCGGCGAGCTTCGGGTACATGCCGTCGCGGCTGACCTCGCCCTGGATCACCGACATGGTCATCGGCAACCGGTAGCGGTCGAAGATCTCGCGGAACAGCACCTCGCCGGAGAAGCCGCCGCCGGGAATCTCGGCGCGCGAGGCAAAGCCGTCGCCATCGATATGGATGGTCAGCAGGCGGCGGCCGTTCTCGGTAGTGACGTCAGGCACCGGCATCGCGGGCAGGCGCAGCGCCTCGCGCAGGAAGTCCAGCGGCTGCACCACCCAGCGGCTGTCGGCGGTGCCGATGCCGCTCTCGTGCACCGCGTACGGCCCCAGCACATAGCCGCCCCACGGCGTGATGGCCGCGGCGTCATAGGTCAGCGTGCCGGAACGCAGGCGCAGCAGCGTGCGGAAGCCGTCGCCGTCGGGCACCTGGATCGCCTCGGCCTGGTTGCGGTCAGGCGCCACCGGCATCTCGAAGCCCATCATCGGGTCCTTGGCCAGCACCTCGACCGGCCCCGACACGCGCCCCCTGACCGCCTTCAGGCCGAAGCCGCGCGCCACCGCGCCACTGACGCTGGTGCCGAAGTCGTTCAGGAACACCACCGGCATGCCTTGCGCCATGCGCGCCTGCACCCAGGCGTGGAAGCGGGCCGGCTGCGCCGTGACCTTGCCCGTCAGGTACATCACCACGCCGGCATAGCGGTCCGGCCCGATCTCGGGCAGTTCCTCGCTGGTGTCGGCAAACTCGACGCGGTAGCCCAGGTAGTTGAGCGGCATCGAGACGAAGCGCACGCCCTCGGACTGGTCGATCGCCACGCCCGGGCCGCGCTCCTGCACCACCAGCACGCGCCGCGGCAGCACTTCGACCTTGCCGATGCCGATGGTCTGCAGGCCGGGATCGGCAACATAGGGGGTGATGCCCAGCGCGCGGATGCGGCGCGCGGTGTCGCGCGCGCAGCGGCGGTCCGCCGGCGGGCAGTAGTCGATCGACACCACCGGCAGCCGGTATTGCTCGCGGATGGTGCGCGCCTGCGCCAGCAGCCAGTCGCGGTCGGCCTGCGGCACCTCGACATAGCGGCCCTGGGCCTGGTTCCAGCCGCGGAACAGCGACTCGAAGGCGACGGCATACGCCAGGCTGTGCACCTGCGGCAGAATCTCGAAGCCACGGTTGAAGATCAGCCGGGCGTCGGGGTAGCGCGCCTTGATCGCGCGCACCACGCGCACCAGGCCGGCTTCCTGCCGCGCGCGCTCGGCGTCGGTCCTGGCGGCGAGCTGGTACGAGTCCAGGGTATCGAGGAAAAAGCCGCGAAAACCCCGCGCCCACAGCGGCGCGATCACCTTGTCGACATAGAAGGCGGGCCAGCCGTCGGCCGCCTGGTCGATCACCGGCGCGTTCCACGCATCGTTGCGGCCGACAAACCAGCTCTTGGGAATGTCCTTGAAATATGGGCGGCCTTCCAGCACCTCGCCCACGCTGACATAGGCAAACCAGGCGGTCGCGGGGGTGGCGACCTGGCGCGGGTCGAAGCCGCTGTCGGGCTCGACCACGGCGATATCAAAGGCCTGCAGCGCGTCAACCGGCGGCTTGGCGCCGTAGTGCAGCGCGATCGACGGCATGGCCGGCGCGGGTGCCGCAGCGGCGGTCACCGGCTGTGCCACGGCGGCCCCCGCCGCACTGAGGGAAAAAGTAGCCGCCAGGCCCAGCGCGGCACGCTGCGCAAGATGGCCCATCCAGGCTATCCATCCCGGCCGGCATGGCGTGCGGCCACCCCGGCCGCGCCGGCTGCCTTGCGCTTCCCCCAGTCGATTCACAGCGTGCTTCCCTTAATTTTTTACGCACCCGAAGTGCACGGTGCCAGACATTTTAGGGCGGTTCGCGACCGCATGGCGCCTGGTTCTGACCGTTACTTCGGAAAAGTCCGATGGTATCCGGCATCCGCATGCTAGAGCAGGCGCCGGGGCCGTATTGTCAACAATTGTCCCGAAAAGGAGACATGGAGCCGGCTTGCACGTTAACGGCGGCCGGCGTCGGCCGATGGTTGGTCCACCGGCTCAGCCAGCCTGGGGAAGATCGATCCTCGCTACGCCCGGCGACGTCAGTGTCCGTTACCGATTTCCGGACAGCCCGGTTTCCCACCACCTGAAATCCTTGCTCTCATTCTCTTATGTATGGACGCGCATGCAGGCCATTGGCTCATGTATTGGCATGCATAACCTGCCCGCGGTCACGGGTGTTGTGGTTTATCCGCATAATGTTATATCCGCGCCGGACCGACCTCACCCGAACGCGGTACGAACGGTGCCGTAAAAATTTGTAAAAAAGATGGCACCAGCTTGTAGCGGGCGGCAGCCCATTATGCACGACAACATGGCACGCGGCCCGACAGCGGTGCACGCACAGGCAAACGCGACAATAAAAAATCAGGGAATTCACTGAATCGGTACTGAAGTAGAAAACGCTAATATCTCCTGTCGGAACCTCTCATCATGATTAGGCGCTTAGCCTGATTGACACACTGGGAAAATTCGGCAGAATGATTCCCACTTGTGCAGCGCCCATTCGGTGTGTCATTTGGTGTTGTCGTTCCGTGACGCTTTCGGTTGTCACGACAGCGACATATCGAAGTCATATGGAATGCGCTGGCGGGGAACATAAAAGATCCGCTGGGTGCGTTGCACACGGTGTATAACGAGCGTCTTCGCTCATTTTGAAATTCAAGGTTGAGATAGATATGGAAACCGGTACCGTTAAGTGGTTCAACGACGCCAAGGGCTTCGGCTTCATCACGCCGGACGAAGGCGGCAATGACCTGTTCGCGCACTTCTCCGCCATCGAAGGCTCGGGCTTCAAGTCGTTGAAGGAAGGCCAGAAGGTGCGCTACGTCAAGGCCATGGGCCAGAAGGGCGAGCAAGCCACCAAGATCCAGGCCCTCTGATACCGGTGAAGTCCGGGCTGGCCCGAAGGGCCGGCCGGCACGAAAGCCCCGCAGAAGTGCGGGGCTTTTTGTTTTGGCGCAACCATGCTGCAGCACGGTTGCGCCCGCGCCGTTGCAGGTGAAATTGCTATAATCGCCCGACCCACAACCACCTCCCGTGCGGGTGCGCGCCAACGCCGCGCGGCCGGCGCGGGACGGTAAGCAGCGTGTCGAGGAGTTACGTGGCCGGTACTCAGATCGCAGCTTCAGACAGCCGTGCCGCCATCGGCGGCCAGGCTGGTCCCGCCGCCTCGTCGGGCAGTTCCTTCCATGCCGCGCTGCGCATCCTGCCGGCGGCACAGCGCCAGGCCATGTTCGAGATCTACGCGTTCTGCCGCGCCGTCGACGATATCGCCGACGGCGATGCACCGCATGCCGGGCGCCTGGCCGCGCTCGACGCCTGGCGCCGCGACCTCGCCGCCTGCTACGCCGGCAACCCGCCCGCGCCGCTGCAGCCGCTGTGCGCGCAGATCCGCGCCTTCGACTTGCAGCAGGCCGACTTCCTCGCCGTGATCGACGGCATGACCATGGACGTGGTGCAGGATATCCGCGCGCCCGACGCCGCCACCCTCGACCTGTACTGCGACCGCGTGGCCAGCGCGGTAGGCCGGCTGGCGGTGCGGGTGTTCGGTATGGAGACGGATTGCGGGATTGCGCTGGCGCACCACCTGGGCCGCGCGCTGCAGCTGACCAATATCCTGCGCGATATCGACGAGGATGCCGCCCTTGGCCGGCTCTACCTGCCGGCCGAGGCGCTGGCGGCGGCCGGCATTGCGGCCGACATCGCGTCCACGCCCGCGGCAGTCGCCGCGCACCCGGCACTGGGCCAGGCGTGCGCCGCCGTGGCGCGCGAGGCCCAGGCCCACTACGACCAGGCCGGGGCCATCATGGCGCGCTGCCCGGCACGCCAGGTGCGTTCGCCGCGCATCATGGCCGAGGTCTACCACCGCATCCTGGCGCGGCTGTGCGCGCAGGGCTGGCGGGCGCCGCGCCAGCGCGTGCGCCTGCCGCGCGCGCAATTGCTCTGGATCGTGCTGCGCCACGCCATTGGCTGAGCGCGGCGAGCCCATGCAAGCCGGGCCCGGGCCACGCCGGGCGCCGGCACAAGGAGGCTGCATGTCGTTGAACGAGACCGCCTTTGCCAACGCCGCGCCGCAGGTCGATTCCGCGCCGCGCCAGCCGGCCGGCCCGCAGCAAGCGCCGGCCACGCGCCTGCCCGCGCCGGCGCTCGACCACGGCATCGACCGGGCGCTCGACACGCTGCTGCGCCAGCAGCGCCCCGATGGCCACTGGGTCTACGAACTCGAAGCCGACGCCACCATCCCCGCCGAATACGTGCTGATGGTGCACTACCTCGGCGAAGCGCCTGACCTCGACCTGGAAGCGCGCATGGCACGCTACCTGCGCCGCATCCAGAACCCGGACGGCGGCTGGCCGCTGTTCCATCAGGGACGCTCCGACGTCAGTGCCAGCGTCAAGGCGTATTTCGCACTGAAGATGGCGGGCGACGATCCGCAGTCCGCGCCGATGCAGCGCGCGCGCCAGGCCATCCACGCCATGGGCGGCGCCGAGGCCAGCAACGTGTTCACGCGCACGCTGCTGGCGCTGTACGGCGTGCTGCCATGGAAGGCGGTGCCGATGATGCCGGTCGAGATCATGCTGCTGCCGCGCTGGTTCCCGTTCCACCTGTCCAAGGTTTCGTACTGGGCCCGCACGGTGATCGTGCCGCTGCTGGTGCTGAACAGCCTGCGCCCCCAGGCGCGCAACCCGCGCGGCGTCGGCATCAACGAACTCTTCGTCGGCAACTGCCACACGGTGGGCCTGCCGCCGCGCGCGCCCCACCAGCATGCCGGCTGGTACACGGTGTTCCGCGGGCTCGATGCACTGCTGCGCGTGGCCGAGCCGCTGTTCCCGCGCACGCTGCGCCGGCGTGCCATTGCCGCGGCACAGCGCTTCGTGAGCGAGCGCCTCAACGGCGAGGACGGCCTGGGCGCGATCTTCCCGGCGATGGCCAACAGCGTGATGATGTTCGACGTGCTGGGCGTGCCGCCCGACGATCCGGCGCGCGCGGTGGCGCGGCGTTCGCTCGAGCGCCTGCTGGTCGAGCACGGCGACGAGGCCTATTGCCAGCCCTGCCTGTCGCCGGTGTGGGACACCGCGCTGGCCACGCACGCGCTGCTGGAAACCGGCGATGCGCGCGCGGCGCAGGCCGCCGGGCGCGCGCTGGACTGGCTCAGGCCGCTGCAGGTGCTGGACCTGCGCGGCGACTGGGCGGTGCGCCGCCCGCTGGTGCGCCCCGGCGGCTGGGCCTTCCAGTACGCCAACGCCTACTACCCCGACGTCGACGACACCGCGGTGGTGGCCGCCGCCATGGACCGCTTCATGCGCGCGCACCATGCGCCGGGCCGCTATGGCGAAGCGGTGGCGCGCGCCACCGAGTGGATCGTCGGCATGCAGAGCGGCAACGGTGGCTGGGGCGCGTTCGAGCCCGAGAACACGCACCTGTACCTGAACAACATCCCCTTCGCCGACCACGGCGCGCTGCTGGACCCGCCCACCGCGGACGTGTCGGCGCGCTGCCTGTCGATGCTGTGCCAGACCGGCGCCACCCCCGGCAAGAGCGAGCCCGCCGCGCGCGCGCTGCGCTACCTGCTGGCAGAGCAGATGCCCGACGGCAGCTGGTTCGGCCGCTGGGGCACCAACTACATCTACGGCACCTGGAGCGCGCTGTGCGCGCTGAACGCCGCCGGCCTGCCCCCTGCCGCGCCCGAGCTGCAGCGCGCGGTGGCGTGGCTGGCGCGGATCCAGAACGCCGACGGCGGCTGGGGCGAGGACGGCAGCAGCTACCGGCTCGACTACCGCGGCTACGAGCCCGCGCCCAGCGTGGCCTCGCAAACCGCGTGGGCGCTGCTGGCGCTGATGGCTGCGGGCGCCGCGCAGCATCCGGCGGTGGCACGCGGCATCGACTACCTGCTGCGCACGCAGCAGCCCGGGGGGCTGTGGCATGAGCCACGCTTTACCGCGGTGGGCTTCCCGCGCGTGTTCTACCTGCGCTATCACGGCTATGCGCGCTACTTTCCGCTGTGGGCCCTGGCGCGCTACCGCAACCTGCGGCGCGGGCAGATGGGCCAGAGCGGCCAGAGCGGCCAGAGCGGCCAGAGCGGCCAGAGCGGCCAAGTGTCGTGGGGTCTGTGACGGCGCCGTTCGTGCTGGTCGTCACCGGCATGGCGTTCGAGGCGCGCATCGCGGCCGGGCCGCACTGCCGCGTGGTGCACGGCGTGCGCGGGCTGGCGCTGGAGCAAGAGGTGTCGGCCATGGCCAGCCGGCAGTGCATGGGCATCCTGAGCTTTGGCGTGGCGGGCGGGCTGGAGCCGACGCTGGCGCCGGGCGATGTGGTGCTGGCGGATGCGGTGTGCGCGCCCGGCGAGCGCTACGACACCGATACCACCTGGCTGCGCGCCATGCACGCGGCGCTGCCGCACGCGCGCATCGGGACCGCGGCCGGGGCCGACCAGCCGGTCCTGTCGGTGGCGGCCAAGGCATCGCTGCAGCGGGCCACGGGAGCGCTGTGCGTCGACATGGAATCGCATCTGTCGGCGCGCATGGCGGCGGCGTGCCGGCTGCCGTTCGCGGCTTGCCGGGTGGTCATCGATCCGGCTTCCCGTGCCGTGCCGGCAGCCGCCGCGGCGGGCATGGGCGATGACGGCAAGACCGATGTGGCCGCGGTGCTGGGCGGGCTGCTGCGTGCGCCGCGGGAACTGCCGGCGCTGCTGCGCCTGGCCGGCGACGCCGCGGCCGCGCGGGGGGCGCTACGCGCGGCGCGGCTGGCGCTGGGGGATGCCTTTGGCTTGCGGGATATGCGCTCGCAGCAAGCTGATTTTTGAACGGCTGGTAGGGGTACTCCCTCTCTCCGCTTGCGGCAGTGGGAGCAAACCCGCAGCAGCATCATTGCCTCAAGCCTTGCAACTCCCGCTTGCGTACTCCCTCTCCCGCAAGCGGGAGAGGGGAGCAAACCCCCAGCGTGCTACAGGCCCGCGCCCCCTCACCCAAACTTCCTCACCGCATCCAGCGCCAGCCCGCTGCCGATGCTGCCGAACCGGTCCCCTTCGACGCAGCGCGCCTCGGGCAGCAACGCTGCCAGCCGCTGGCGCAGCAGCGGCACGCTGCTGGAGCCGCCAGTAAAGAAGATGGTATCGACCGCCGAACCGGCCACGCCGGCGTCGGCCAGCAGCTTGTGCACGGTCTGCTCGGTCTTCGTCACCAGCTTGTCGATCGAGTCGTCGAACTCCTCGCGCGTGATGGTCAGCGACAGGTCCGGTTCCAGCCGGTGCAGATCCACCTCGGTGCTGCCCGAGTCCGACAGCGCAATCTTGGCGGCTTCGACCTGGATCGCCAGCCAGTGCCCGGCGCGCTCGCGGATCAGCCGCACCAGGCGGTCGAGCTTGACCGTGTCGGCGGCGTCGCGATAGTTGTCCATCACCAGCGACCACGCCTTGCGCGTATAGAGCAGGTTGATGGTGTGCCAGCTGGCCAGGTCGAAATACTGGCTCGACGGCATCGCCTTGCCGTTGCGCAGCGCGCTGCCCAGGCCCAGCAGCGGCATCGCGCGCGCCAGGCTGAGCGCGCGGTCGAAGTCGGTGCCACCGATGTGCACGCCGCCGTTGGCCAGGATGTCGTCGCGCCGGTCGCTGCGCGCGGCGCGCTCGGGCGACAGCCGCACCAGCGAGAAGTCCGAGGTGCCGCCGCCAATATCGGCGACCAGCACCAGTTCCTCGCGCGTGATGCCGGCCTCGTAGTCGAACGCCGCCGCGATCGGCTCATACTGGAAGGCGATCTCGCTGAAGCCCGCGTCGCGCGCGATCCCGGCCAGGGTGTCTTCGGCCAGCTGGTCGGCCACCGGGTCCTCGTCGATAAAGAACACCGGGCGCCCCAGCACCGCGCGCGAGAAGCCGGTCCCCGCGGCCTGCTCGGCGCGCGTCTTCAGCTCGCCGATGAAATGCGCCAGCAGCTTGCGGAACGGCATGGCCTGGCCCATCACCTCGGTGCTGTCGTCCATCATCGAGGTGCCCAGCAGGCTCTTGAGCGACCGCATCAGCCGGCCCTCGTATCCCGCCAGGTAATCGCCCAGCGCGGCGCGGCCGTAGCTGACCAGCGGATCCTCGGCATGGAAAAAGATCACCGACGGCAGCGTCGCCTTGCCATCCTCCAGCGGCAGCAGCGCGGGCGCGCTGCCGGGGCGGCTCCAGCCCACCGTCGAGTTGGACGTGCCGAAATCCAGGCCGCATGCGTTTGACATCTTCGATTTCATTTTCCTGCCAGCAAAGTGGTCCGCGCGACACAAGGGGGGCGCGGGCGGGGGCGCTATTGTAGGGCAGCGGCCGGGTCCGTGCCTGTCGGACTTCGCCGCCATGCCGGCGGGGCCGCTGAGGGCAATCTTGACAGGGATGCGGGGCGGCTCCTATGCTGCGTTTGTTCTTTACCAAAGATCATTGTTCTGTTGTACAGAACACATCGAGCAACGGAGATCTGACCCCAGCCATGCAAAAACCTTTACGCCATATCCGCGTGCTCGACCTCACCAACGTGCTGGCCGGGCCGTTCTGCTGCCACCAGCTGGCCCACCTCGGCGCCGAAGTGATCAAGGTCGAAACTCCCGGCAGCGGCGACCTGGCGCGCCAGCTGGGCGCAGACCCGGAGCTGAACCAGCGCCTGATGGGCGTGTCGTTCCTGGCGCAGAACCCCGGCAAGCAGTCGGTCACCCTGAACCTGAAGCACGCCAGGGGCAAGGCCGTGTTCCGCAAGCTGGTGCAAAGCGCCGACGTGGTGGTCGAGAACTTCAGGCCGGGCGTGATGGCGCGCCTGGGACTGGGCTATGAAACCCTGAAGCAGGACAACCCGCGGCTGATCTACTGCGCGATCTCGGGCTTCGGCCAGGACGGGCCGCTTGCCGGGCTGCCCGCCTATGACCAGATCATCCAGGGCATGGCCGGCGTGATGCAGATCACCGGCGACGCCCACAGCGCGCCGCTGCGGGTGGGCTATCCGGTGTCCGACACCATCGGCGGGCTGACCGCGGCGCTGGCGGTGTCGGCGGCGCTGGCCGATACCGCGCGCACCGAGGGCTATTTCATCGACGTATCGATGCTGGAGGCGACGCTGGCGACGATGGGCTGGGCGGTATCCAACCACCTGATCGCAGGCCGGGCGCCCACGCCGATGGGCAACGAGAACATGACCGCGAGCCCGTCCGGCACCTTCCGCACCGCCGACGGCCTGCTCAATATCGCCGCCAACAAGCAGGAACAGTTCGAAGCGCTGTGCCGCGTAGTGGGGCGCCCGGCGCTGGCTGACGATGCGCGCTTCGCGCAGCGGCAGGCGCGGCTGGCCAACCGGGCCGCGCTGACGCAGGCGCTCGAAGCCGAACTGGCAACCAGGCCGGCCGCCGAGTGGTGGCCGCTGCTGACCGCGGCCGGCGTGCCGGCGGGCCCGGTGCTGGCCGTGCCGCAGACGCTGGCCCATCCACAGGTCAGCGAGCGCGGCATGATCGGCGAGTTTGCCGATGCCCCCGGCGTGGACCGCGACATCCGCGTGGTTCGCACCGGCTTCAAGCTCAACCGCGAAGCGCCGGCGGTCGACACGCCGCCGCCGCAACTTGGCCAGCATACGCGCCAGGTGCTGGGCAGCCTGGGCTACAGCGATGCGGACATCGATGAACTGAACCGGGAGGGTGCGATATGAGCGGCAGCCCCACACACGACGACGGCATGGACGCCGGCCAGCGCCTGTCGCAGGACTGGTGGCGCACCGGCATCATCGACATGCGCCCGGGCGAGATCCGCTACCGTGGCTACCCGATCGAACAGCTGATCGGCCGGGTGTCGTTCGCGCAGATGATCTGGCTGATGCTGCGTGGCGAGCTGCCCGGCCCGGGCCAGGGCGAACTGCTGGACGCGGCGCTGATGGCTGCCGTCGACCATGGCCCGCAGGCACCCAGCATCGCCATCGCGCGCATGGCCGCGACTTGCGGCGTGGGGCTGAACAATGCCATGGCGTCGGCCGTCAACGTGCTGGGCGACGTGCATGGCGGCGCGGGCGAGCAGGCGGTGGCGCTGTACCAGGACGTGGCGCAGCGGCTGGACGCCGGCAACACGATGGCGCTGGCCGTCGAAGACGCGCTGCAGCGCTACCGCGACCTGCACGGCAAGTACATTGCCGGATTCGGCCACCGCTTCCATCCGGTCGATCCGCGCGCGCCGCGGCTGCTGGCGCTGGTCGCGCAGGCGGCGAAAGACGGCGTGGTAAGCGGCCGCTACGCGGCCATCGCGCGCGCGGTCGAGGCCGCGCTCGGCGCCGGGCGCGGCAAGCCGATCCCGATGAACATCGATGGCGCCACCGCGGTGATCTACGCCGAACTGGGCTTTGCCGCGCCGCTGGCGCGCGGGCTGTTCTGCCTGTCGCGCTCGGTCGGCATCCTCGCGCACGCGTGGGAGCAGCAGTGCGAGGGCGGGCGCAACAAGGGCCCGATGCCGCGCCAGTTCCTGTGGCGCTATGACGGCGCGCCGGCGCGCGACGTGCCGGCGCCGGATTCGTCCGCATAAGCGGCAACACCCGCGGCAGACCGGATCGCGCGCTCAGGCGGCCAGGTCGGGTGCCGGCTCCAGCAGCGGCGCAGCCGCCGCGCCGGCGGCGGGCTCCGCCATCGACGATGCCAGCACATAGCGGTCGCGCCCTTGCGCCTTGGCATGGTAGAGCGCGCGGTCGGCATCGGCGAACAGGGTCCGCCACAGCGCCTCCCTGCTGCCCGCGCCGCCGCGCAGCTGCGCCACGCCGATGCTGACGCTGGCATGGCCGCGCCCGGCAGGCAAGGCGATCCCATGCACCTTGCGCAGCACGCGGTTGGCCAGTGCCGAGGCCTGCTGCTCGTCGGTATGCGGGCACAGCACGCAGAACTCTTCGCCGCCATAGCGCCCGGCCACGTCCGAGGCGCGGCGCGAGTTGTCCAGCGCCTGCGCCACTTCGCGCAGCACCGCGTCGCCGGCGTGGTGGCCGCAGCTGTCGTTGACCTGCTTGAAGTAGTCGATATCGATCACCAGGCACGACAGCGGCTGGCCGTCGCGCTGCCAGCGCGCCACCAGCGACAGCGCCGACATCTCCAGCGCGCCGCGGTTGAGCAGCCCGGTCAGGGCGTCGATGCGCGCGCCGCTTTCGTTGTGCGCGACGATCTGCTCCATCGCCATCACGGTGAAGCCGAACAGCCCCAGCAGCGTGGCGATCAGCGGCGCCAGCACCCAGGCCGAATCGGCCGGGCCGGCGAAGAACAGGGTCAGCGGCGCCGCGGCAGCGCCGGCAGCCGTGCCGCCCGCGGGCAGGCTCGTGGCGTGGCTGAAGCCCGCCAGCTGCGTGGCCAGCTGCACCAGGCTGGCCACCAGCACCAGCGGCGCCCCGATGCTGCGGCGCCCGCGCCCGGCGCGCGCCAGCGTGGCGAAGGTGGCCAGCGACACCAGCGCCAGCACGCCATAGACAATGCGCAGCACCAGCTGCGGGCCTTCAGGCAGGCCGCTCGAGGCCGCCATCAGGCCCAGCACGATCGCGCCCGCCCCTGCCAGCGCGCCGGGATGCGCGGGCACGCCGTAGTAGACCCGCACGCCGCGGTAGATCAGCAGCCAGCCGGCGACGAAGGCGAACGCGCCCAGCGTGCCGAGCTGGCCGGTGCCGCTGGCCGCGCTGACCGCCAGCGCCAGGCCCGCGGCCGACACCAGCACATGGCCAAACGCCCATAGCCGCCCCGCCATGCTCGCGCGCAACGCGAACACCAGCCCCGCCGCAATGATCAGCGTGCCGCAGAAAAACACCATCATCACCACCGCAATGGTCTGCTGGTCCAGGTGCAAGGGATTTCCTCAAGGATGCCGTCCGCCTGCCGTCAATACCGATCGGCGGGCATCAGGCTACGGGGCGCGACGGGAGGCATGCGGGCGCTGATTTCACCAGATGTGACGTGCGCTGTTTTTCATGCCAGCCGCATGATAGCCCGTGCCGGCGCCAGCTTGGCACCCCCTGCAAGCCGGGTCGGGTGCGCTGCACCCGGCCGCGGTTTACCGTCAGTCCGGGACGGCCGGTCCCGGGGTGCCGTGCGGCGCCGTGCCGCCGAGCGCGCGCGTCAGCGAGCGCGCCGCCTGCAGCACATCGTCGCGGAAACCGTCGCGGTAGCGCGCCGCCGGGCAGGTCAGCGTCAGCGCACCGGCCAGTACGCCGTCCGGGCCGAATACCGGCGCGGACACGCCGGCCAGATCGGGACTGCGGTCGCCGACCAGCGCCGCCACGCCGTCTTGCCGGATCCGGTCATAGAGCTCGCCGGGCTCGCCGGCGAAGGCCCGCAGCACGCGCGCGCCGGCGCCGCGGTCGCGCGGCAGCAGCTCGCCCGCGCGCACGTGGTCGCGCACCGGCTGCGGCGAATCCACGCGGTACAGGCACAACCGGTGTTCGCCCTGCTCGACATGAAAGGCCGCGCTTTCGCGCGTCACGTTGACCAGTTCGCGCAGGGCCGGCATCACCACCGCCTCGAGCGAGAACGACGCGGCATAGACCGCGTGCAGCCGCGCCACCTCCGGCCCCAGCCCATAGCGGCCGTCGGCATGGCGCAGCACCAGCCCGGCGTGTTCGAGCGATGCCAGCAAGCGCAGCAGCGTGCTCTTGTAGAGGCCGCTGCGCTGCGCCAGTTCGGCCAGCGCCAGCGCCCCATCGCCCAGGCGGAACACCGACAGCACGAACAAGGCCCGGTCCACGGCGATGGCGCCGCCGGCGGCGGCGTGCTTGTCGGCTTCGGAAACCTGTGCGGCTTTGCGTGGCATGGCGGGGGGCGGGGATGAACCTTGGCGGCGTTGGGTCGAAACGATGCGCCACCGTATAGAACGCTGTGGGGGTTGTCAATCCGCGTTCCCGGCGGGCCGTGTGCCGCGGCCCCGACGCGCGCAAGCTCGCATGGTGGCGTTTTTCTGCAACACCCTGGCTGCTGCCCGACGGCATTGCCGGCCCGCGCAAGCGCCTTCTGCGCCCTCTGGACGGACGCATGCGCCACATCGCGCGCCGCGCGCTTAGCCTATTCGCCACTCCTGGCTTTGCAAGCGGAATCAGCGGGGTAAATTGCCCCGGCTTTTGCTTTAGCGGCCGCTGCACCGGATGGATAGAATCATGCGTTGCTCAACTCCGCACCATCCTGCTGTTTCCGCCGCAATGTCTCATCGCCGTGCTATTCCCGACCTTGGTATGACCGTTCCCGCACTCTCGCTTAGTGCCATCCTGGACGACCTGCGCAGCGCTCCGCGCCCGCTGACCTCCGCGGAATATGCATACCTGGCCCAGCTGCGGCAACGCATCGTCACCGGCGACGCAGACCTGTGGACCACGCTCGAGACCGCGGGCGTGCCGTGCAGCGAGCGCCGCCTGTCGCCGGACGTGGTGCTGGCACTGACCGCGATCGGCCAGTTGCCGATGCACTGAGGCCGATGCACTGACTGCGCAACTGCCGCACGCCTCGCCGGAAGATTCCGCGCTGCATTTCTGAATCCGGCTGCTCACCTGCCCCGCGCCGCCCCGCTACGATCGATCCACTTCGATCCGCCGGGGACCCGTAGCAGCGCGCGAGCGCGACACCGCCCCCCGGCCATGACATGGGCATGGCTTACCGACTCATCAACCGGCGCGTCTCCTTTCTCTCCCTGCGTGTCTTTGTCGCGCTGATGCAGCATCGCGACGCCGCCCGCGCCGCCCAGGCGCTCGGCATCCAGCCCCAGCGGCTCCATTACCAGCTGCGCCAGCTCGAGGCCGCGCTCGGCATGCCGCTGTTCCAGCCTTGCGGGACGGGCTGGCTGCCGACCGCGGCCGGGTTCAATGCCTTGCCCAAGATCAGCGCCATGCTTGATATCTGGGAGCAGGTCCAGGCCAGCACCCGCGCGCGGCGCCGTGCAGAAGCGGAGCGGCAGCGCGAGCGCTGCGCGGTGCGCGTTGGCGCGGCATTCTGGGTGCGGCAGGCGACCATGTAGGCTCAGGCGAGCCGTACGCAGTGATAGGCCTCGGTGCGGTACGGGAAGGCAACCTCGGCGCGCGCCGACAGCGCCGGATGCTGGTCGATGAGCACGTGCAGGCGCGCGCGCACGATCGCCTGCTCCGGTTCTGGCAGCGACGCAATGAAGCTTACCGACATGACGCGATCCACGATCACCTGCTGCGGGGGTGCTACATGCGCGTAGGGCAGACTCTGCAACACCAGCGGCCCGAAGCCCTCGGCGGGAAACACCTGCCTCCAGTCACCCTTGTAGAAGCGCGGGGCGTCGCCTTCATACGGCGCCATGATGGCCGTCAGCTGCGCCACCCAGTCCACGCTTTCATCCCTGACGTTCCATACCAGTCCGAGCCGGCCGCCGGGGCGCAGCACGCGGCGAATCTCCGCAAGTGCCCGCGCGTTGGCAAACCAGTGGAACGCCTGTGCGCAGACCACGGCGTCGACGCCGGCCTCTGCCAGCGGGATCACCTCGGCGCTGCCCTCCAGGACTTGCACCGGCCCCACCGCGGCCGCCAGTTGCGCCCGCATCTGCGCCACCGGCTCCACCGCAATCACCGTGGCGCCGGTCTGCACCAGCCGGCGCGTGAACTTTCCGGTGCCGGCCCCGAGATCGAGCACCACGCGGCCCGCATGCAAGCCAAGCGCGCCGCGCAGCCACGTGTCGATTTCGGCGGGGTATTCGGGTCGACCGCGTGCGTAGGTATCGGCCTGGCGGGCGAACCCCATGGCGGCGGCTTGATGGATGATGGTCATGGGCAGGCTCCGGTTGGCTACCGCAGCCGTAGCCTACGCGCGCGCGCCCCATCGGACAAGGCTAGTGCTGCATGCCCCAGCGGCGCACCGTCAGCCGCTCGAGCGTGGTGAACACCAGCCCCTCGACCAGCAGGCCGATCAGGATCACCGCGGCCAGCCCCGCGAATACGCGGTCGGTATAGAGTTCATTGCGGTTCTGGAAGATGAACCAGCCCAGCCCGCCCTGCCCTGACGACGCGCCGAACACCAGTTCGGCTGCGATCAGCGTGCGCCAGGCAAAGGCCCAGCCGATTTTCAGCCCGGACAGGATCGCGGGCAGCGCCGCCGGCACCAGCACCAGCGCGACATAGCGCAGGCCGCGCAACCCGTAGTTGCGTCCGGCCATGCGCAGCGTCGGCGGCACCGCGCGGAAGCCGGCGTACATGTTCAGTGCCAGCGGCCACAGCACCGAATGGATCAGCACGAACACCAGGCTGCCGGTGCCAAGCCCGAACCACAGCAGCGCCAGCGGCAACAGCGCAATCGCCGGCAGCGGGTTGAACATGGCGGTGAGCGTGTCCAGCAGGTCGCGTCCGAGGCGCGTCGATACCGCCAGCGAGGTCAGCACGAACGCCAGCACGATGCCGGCGGCGTAGCCGCGCAGCAGCACCGACAGCGAGATCGCCGCCTTGCCCGGCAGCTCGCCGCTCCCCACCGCCGCGCCAAAGGCGCGCAGCGTGGCCAGGCAGGACGGCAGCAGCAGGTCGTTGTCCTGGATGCGCGCCACCGCTTCCCAGATCAGTCCCAGCGCCAGCAGGATCAGCGCCTTGCGCAGCCAGTCCTGCTGCCACGCGCGCTGGTGCCACGGCAGTGGGCGTGCCAGCGGGGCTTCGGTGAAGGGCTCGGGCTCGCGCTCGTATTCCGGCCGCAGCGGGTCGGCCAGGCTAAGGGAGGGTTGGGTCATGATGCAATGTCGGTTTCAGCGTGCCGCCGCGCTGCGCGCCTGCGGCAGGTCCGTGGTGCCTGGCGCGTCGAACAGCAGGCCATGGATGCGCTGCGCCGCGGCCTGGAATTCGGCGCTGCCCTGGCTCGCCAGGTTGAACTGGTGGCTGTCGAGCTCCGCGCGCACGCGTCCCGGATGCGGCGACAGCAGCAGGATGCGGCTGCCCACCACCAGCGCCTCTTCGATCGAATGGGTGACGAACAGCAGCGTCAGCGCGGCGCCATCGCACAGCGCCAGCAGTTCCTCCTGCATGCGCCGGCGCGTCAGTGCGTCCAGCGCGGCAAAGGGTTCGTCCATCAGCAGCACCTTGGGCCGCATCGCCAGCGCGCGCGCGATCGCCACGCGCTGCTTCATGCCGCCCGACAGGGTATGCGGATAGGCGCCGGCAAATTCGGCCAGGCCTACCTTGCGCAGGCTATCGAGCGCCAGTTCGCGCGCGGCGGCGCGCGACAGGCCACGCGCGTGCCGCAGCGGAAACATCACGTTCTGCAGCACGGTCTTCCACGGCGGCAGCTGGTCGAACTCCTGGAACACCACGATGCGGTCCGGGCCGGGCTGCTGCACGCGCCGGCCTTCGAGCCGGATCTCGCCCTCGCTGGGTGCGACGAAGCCCGCCACCGCCTTCAGCAGCGTGGACTTGCCGCAGCCCGACGGGCCCAGCAGCACGAAGCGGTCGCCCGCGTGCACGTCGAAGCTGACGCGGTGCGTGGCGCGCACGATGCGTTCGGGGGTGCGGTACTCCAGCGACACGCCGTCCACCTGCAGCAGCGGCGCGGCGCGGTCCGAGACCACGCGCAGGTTGTGGCTGGCCATGCTCAGCTCCCTTGCGCGGTGACCGGGTCCGGGAAGAAATAGTCCTGCCAGGACTTGGGCTGGTTGCGGATCGCGCCGACGCGATGCATGAACGACGCCAGCGCGAAGGTGTTCTGCGGGGCGACGCGGAACTGCACCTGCGGATTCTTCAACACGCGCAGCAGCAGCGCGCGGTCGGTGCGGGCCTTGCTCTGGCGCAGGTAGATGTCGGCGGCGGCCTCGGGATTGGCGGTGGCGAAGGCGGCGGCCTCGGCCAGCGCGTCGACGAAGGCGCGATAGGTCTTCGGGTTGTCATTCCGGAACTTCTCGGTGGCGTACAGCACCGTGGACGAGCTCGGTCCGCCCAGCACGTCGTACGAGTTCAGCACGATGCGCGCGTTCGGGTTGCCGGCCAGCTCCTGCTCCTGGAACGGCGGGTTGCCGAAGTGGCCGGTGATCTCGGTGCCGCCGGCAATGATGGCCGCCGCCGCATCCGGATGCGGCACCGCGACGGTCCACTTGTCGAGGCGGTTGTATTCCTTGTCGCCCCACTGTCTGGCCGCGGCCAGCTGCAGCACGCGCGACTGCACCGAGACGCCGACCGCCGGCAGCGCGATGCGGTCCTTGTCAGTGAAATCGGCAATGGTCCGGACCCTGGGATTGTTGCTGACCAGGTAGTAGGGGAAGTTGCCCAGCGAGGCGACGCCGCGCACGTTCTGCTTGCCATGGGTTCGGTCCCACAGCGTCAGCAGCGGCCCCACGCCGGCGCCGGCAATATCGATGGCGCCCGACAGCAGCGCGTCATTGACCGCGGCGCCGCCGGACAGCTGGGTCCATTCGACCTTGATATCGACGCCCTGCTGGCGGCCGTGCTTTTCGATCAGTTGCTGGTCGCGCGCTACGTTGAGCAACAGGTAGACCACGCCGAATTGTTCGGCAATGCGCAGCCGGCCTTCGGCGTGCGCGGTGCCGGTGAGGGCCAGGCCGGCGCTGAGCGCCAGCAGGCCGAGCCTGCGGGAAAGACGAGAAAACATGTTCCGGACTCCGGGGATGCGTTGGACTGGCACTCGCGCAAGCGAGCGCTACGGGATGGCCGGCGATCGCGCTGCGCGGTCAGCGCGGCACGTCGCCTTCAATCGTGGTGCGGTACATCACGCGCCGCAGATGCGGCGGACAGCCGGCCGCAAGATGCAGCAGCGAGCGGTTGTCCCAGAACACCAGGTCGTGCGGCTGCCAGCGGTGGCGATAGATATGCGCGGGCCTGACGCTGTGCGCAAACAGCTGGTCCAGCAGCGCGCGGCTTTCGTCCTCGGGCAGGCCGACGATGCGGGTGGTGAAGTGTTCGCTGACGAACAGCGCCTTGCGCCCGGTTTCCGGATGGGTCCGTACCACCGGCTGCAGCACCGGCCGGACCTGCGCCACCTGCTCGGGCGTCAGGTCGGGCCGCCACGGGCTGCGCTGCTGCAGCTCGGCGTAGCGGGCCAGGTAGGTGTGTTCGGCTTGCCGGCCATCGACGGCACGCTGCAGCGCGGCCGGCAGCGTATCCCACGCCAGGTGCATGTTGGCGAACAGCGTATCGCCGCCCTCGGCGGGCAGCTCGCGCGCATGCAGCAGCGAGCCAAGGCTGGGCCGTTCCTTGTACGACAGGTCCGAATGCCAGAAGTGTCCGGCATCGCCCAGCCCGATCGGTTTGCCGTTCTCGACCACGTTGGAGACCACCAGCACCTCCGGATGGCCGGGCAGCTGGAACTGGTGCAGCACGTGGACCTGCAACGGGCCGAAGCGGCGACTGAAGGCAATCTGCTGCGAGGGCGTGATGCGCTGGTCGCGGATCACCAGCACGTGGTGGTCGAGGTGGGCGCGATGGATGCGCGCGAAATCCGCTTGCGTCAGCGGTTGTGACAGGTCCAGCCCGATCACTTCGGCGCCGAGCGGCGCAGCGAGCGGGCGGATCTCGAAGCGGCCTGCGTCGCAAGCGTGGACGGCAGGATGCGGGGCGCTGTGCTGGCGCGAAACACTGGCGGGGGCGGTTGCGGTCGTCATGGCAGGCTCGGGCATAGGAAGAAGGCCGGCGCGGCCCCTTGCTCGTTGCAGGGGATGCCGCGTGCAAGCTCGCACTGTAGGGAGCCGCTGCTGGCATGGTCAACGAATCAAAGCGCCGACGCTTATCCGCTTATCGCATATCGCGGTGCGCACGACCGGACTCGACCTTCGCGCCATGCTGCGCATAACCACATGCAATAACGTTCCTTGCCGCGCGCACCGGCAGTCGGCGACGATGGCGGCGATGCCCGCTACGGCGCTGGTACCATCGCACAGCCTGGTACGCCCGTGCGGGCGCACCGCCCGGCATGCCCGGCGCCGCAGCGGGGCCTCCCCGACGCGCCGGTCCGGCACACAACAGAGAGAACACGATGAGACTCGAAACCCTGGCCGTCCATGGCGGCTATTCGCCAGATCCCACCACGCGCGCGGTGGCCGTGCCCATCTACCAGACCGTAGCCTACGCCTTCGATAACGCGCAGCATGGCGCGGACCTGTTCGACCTGAAGGTGGCCGGCAACATCTACAGCCGCATCATGAACCCGACCAACGACGTGCTCGAGCAGCGCCTGGCCGCGCTCGAGGGCGGCGTGGGCGCGCTGGCGCTGGCGTCCGGCATGGCGGCGATCACCTATGCGATCCAGACCATCGCCGAGGCCGGCGACAACATCGTCTCGTCCAGCCAGCTCTACGGCGGCACCTACAACCTGCTGGCGCACACGCTGCCGCAGTCCGGCATCGAGACCCGCTTTGCGGATGGCCGCAATCCGTCCAGCTTCGGCGACCTGATCGATGCACGCACCAAGGCCGTGTTTGTCGAGTCGGTGGGCAACCCGCTTGGCAACGTGGTCGATATCGCCGCGATCGCGCGCGTGGCGCACAACGACGGCGTGCCGCTGATCGTCGATAACACCGTGCCGTCGCCCTACCTGTGCCGGCCGTTCGAGCATGGCGCCGATATCGTCGTGCATTCGCTGACGAAGTACCTGGGCGGCCACGGCAACAGCGTCGGCGGCGCCATCGTCGACAGCGGCAAGTTCCCGTGGGCGCAGCTCAAGGAGCGCTTCCGCCGCCTGAACGAGCCGGACGTGTCGTACCACGGCGTGGTCTATACCGAAGCGCTGGGGCCGGCCGCCTATATCGGCCGCGCGCGCGTGGTGCCGTTGCGCAATACCGGCGCCGCGCTGTCGCCGTTCAACGCGTTCCTGATCCTGCAGGGCATCGAGACCCTGGCGCTGCGGCTGGACCGCATCACCGACAATGCGCTGGCGATCGCACGCCACCTGCAGCAGCACGCCAAGGTGGCGTGGGTCAATTTTGCCGGCTTGCCCGACCACGCCGATCACGCGCTGGTGCAGCAATACCTGGGCGGGCGCGGCCCCGGCATCCTGTCGTTCGGCCTGAAGCAGGGCGGCCGCGAGGGCGGCGCGCGCTTCCTCGATGCGCTGCAGCTGTTCACGCGGCTGGTCAATATCGGCGATGCCAAGTCGCTGGCCACCCACCCGGCGTCGACCACGCACCGCCAGCTCAACGCCGAAGAACTGCAGGCGGCCGGCGTCAGCGAAGACATGGTGCGGCTGTCGATTGGCATCGAGCATATCGACGACCTGATCGAGGACCTGGACCGCGCGCTGGCCGCAGCCTGAGCGCCGGCCCCGATTCAATACCGCTGGTTTGCTCCCCTCTCCCGCCCGCGGGAGAGGGGGCGGGGGAGAGGGGCCGGGGGAGAGGACCGGCGCTCGCACCAGCCGCTCACCTCACCCCACTCCCTCCCCGCCATCCCGCTTGCCGCGCGCCTCCAGCACGAAATAGCCGATCGCGCCAATCATCAGCGGGATCAGGTAGTACAGCGCGCGGTAAGCGATCAGCGCCGCGAGCAGCAGCCCGTGCGGCACCTGGTCGCCCAGCATTGTCAGGAACACCGTCTCGATCACGCCCAGCCCGCCAGGGATGCGCACCACTACGCCCGCCAGCCCCGACGCCAGTAGCACGCCAAGCACCGTGAAGTAGGTGGCATGCGTATGCAGCAGCGCATACAGGATCGCCGCCATCGACATCCAGTGGGCCGCCGACAGCGCGCATTGCAACGCTGCAAAGCGCACCGTGGGCATATAGATGTCATGGTCGCGCACGGTGCGGTGGCGGCCATGCCAGAGCGCGCACGCGGCCACGTAGCCGGCCGGCACCGCCAGCATCAGCACGCCCAACACCCGCGTCAACGTCGCGGGAATGCCCCACTCCGCCGGCAGCACCACCAGTTCGCCGGCGAGGATGGCGCCCGCCAGCACGGCATAGCCAAGCCAGTTGGTCGTGACCACCACCACGAACAGGCTCCAGATCTGCGGCGCACTCAACCCCGCGCGCGAGTACAGCCGGTAGCGCACGCCCGCGCCGCCCAGCGTGGCGCCCAGGTTGAGGCTGAGCGTGTAGCTGACATAGGAGATCGCCATCACGCGGCGCAGCGGCAGCGGGTGCCCGGCATAGCGGCAGCCCAGCACGTCGAACTGGCTGTACAGCAGCCCGCTCAGTGCCACGAAGCCCGCCGCCGGCAGCAGCGTGCGCGCGTTGAAGCCGCGCAGCGCTTCCAGCACCGCGTCCCAGTCGATGGTGCCCAGCTTGCGCGCGATCAGCGCCAGCACGGCGGCAATGAAGAGGATGCCGATGGCACGGCGCCAGGCCGGCCAGTGCGCATGCTGGCGGATGGCGGTCAAGGCCTCGGCGCCGGTCATTCCGCGCCTCCGCGCAACACCACCACGCGCCGCGCGTTGCGTCGCCCCGGCATCGGTTGCACCAGCCGGGGCGCATGCGCCGGCAGCCAGCCCGCCCAGGCCGGGAAGCGCCGCAGGAAGTGGAACATCACCGTCGCGCCCAGCGCGTCGAGGCGGCTGCGCGGCGACTTCTGCCCGGGCGCCACGGCGCGGCAGCGCGCGCCGATCAGCGCTTCGAGCCGGCCACGCAGGTGGCTCGCGAAGGCTTCATCGCGTATCACCAGATTGGCCTCGAGGTTCAGCGACAGGCTCAGCGGATCGAGGTTGCTGGAGCCGACCGTGGCCCAGTTGCCGTCCACCACCGCGACCTTGCCATGGAAGGGCCGTTCGACGTATTCGAGGATTTGCACCCCGGCGTCCTGCAGGTGCGCATAGAGCAGGCCGCCGGCGCGCGCCACCCACGGCATGTCGGGCTTGCCCTGCAGCAGCAGCCGCACCCGCACGCCACGCGCGGCAGCCTCGCACAGCGCATGCAGCAGCCGGTAGCCCGGCAGGAAGTAAGCGTTGGCGATAATGACCTCGCGCCGCGCCGCGCGGATCGCGTCCAGGTAGGCAAACTCGATGTCGTTGCGGTGGCGGTGGTTGTCGCGCGTGACCAGGATCGCGCGTGCGGCCTGCATGCGCGGATCCGGCGCCTCGCGTTCGGCCACAGGCTCGGGCATGGGCGCCGGCGGACACGCGCCAGGCATCGCGCGCACCAGGAAGTCGTGCACCTGGCGTGCAAAGGGCCCGCGTATTTCCACCGCATAGTCCTGCTTGGCCAGCGGCCCGAACTGGTACAGGTGCTCCGCCGAGAAGTTAAGGCCGCCGACGAACGCCACCTCGGCATCGACGGCGATCAGCTTGCGGTGCATGCGCCGGAAGATATGCGTGCGCACGCCGAACAGCCGCGGCCGCGGAGAGAATGTGCAGAACTGCACGCCTGCATCGACCAGCCCGGCGATAAAGGCCGGCGACAGGTCATGCGAGCCGAAGCCGTCCACCGTCAGCGCCACACGCACGCCGCGGCGCGCGGCCGCGAGCAGTGCCGCGTGCAATTTGTGGCCTACCTCGTCTTCAAACAGGATAAAAGTTTCCAGCAGTACGCTTTCGCGCGCGCGCGCAATGGCGTCGAACACGCACGGAAAATACTCCTCGCCGTTCTCCAGCAGGCGGAAGTGGTCGGAAGCGGATGGCAGCGGTGTCATGGCCGGCGAATCGCCGCAAACACCATGCCAGCAAAAGCCCCACGCCAGCCACGGCTAACCCCGGCGACGGCCGCGCCGCCAGCGCG
The DNA here is from genome assembly GCF_900094595.1 of Cupriavidus alkaliphilus. Classification (GTDB taxonomy): domain Bacteria; phylum Pseudomonadota; class Gammaproteobacteria; order Burkholderiales; family Burkholderiaceae; genus Cupriavidus; species Cupriavidus alkaliphilus. The sequence continues at coordinate 110,172 of NZ_FMAD01000008.1, forward strand.
CCAGCACTGCGGCAGCCAGCGCACCGGCAACCAACCCCGCAATGAAGGTCGCCCCCGCCATGCCGCCCCAAGCGCCCGCCGCGGCGCCCGCGCCAGCATGGTCGGCACCGCCCCGCGCCAGCGGCGCGAGCGACTGCCAGTCGGCGGCGGTGAACTGCGTCATCGCGGGCGCGCCATCCAGGCCGTACACGCAGACCTCTCCGCCCGGCAGCTTGCAAAAGCGCGCCGGCGGACAGCTGCGCAGGATGGCTTGCGCCTCGCCCTCGCCGCAGCGGGCGCCGGCGCTGCGCAGCACCTGGATCGTGACGTCGGGATGCTTGGTCAGTTGTTCGGGCATGGCGGCCTCCCATGGCTTGGCAAAGGCGTGACGCGTGACGCGTGACGCGTGACGCGTTCCTACAGCGTAGGCTTTATTCCTTATTCCGCACCGGCATATCGCCATGAGTAAACGCTCGTTCGTCCATTGGCTGCTTTTCCATACAATGGCCCGATGCCACGGCGCGACGCCGCGGGCACACCACCACATCAAAGGGGAGCATCCGATGCAATACGGGAAATTCGGCCTGGCCGCGCGGCTGGCGGCAGCCGTGCTGGCGCTGGGCGTGGTACAAGGCGTCGGCGCGGCCGATCCGGACAAGAAGGAAATCCGCTTCGGCGCTACCGCCGGCCCGTATGCCGACCAGATCCGCTATGGCGTCAAGCCGGTGCTGGAACAGCGCGGCTACAAGGTCACCATCGTCGAGTTCAGCGATTACGTGCAGCCCAACCTGGCGCTGGCCGACGGCGCCATCGACGCCAACGCCTTCCAGCACGTGGCCTACCTGAAGAAGTTCTCGGCCGACCGCAAGCTGGCGCTGAGCGACGTGATCCAGGTGCCGACCGCGCCGATCGGGATCTACAGCCGCAAGCACAAGGCGCTGGCCGAGGTGAAGGCGGGCAACACCGTGTCGCTGCCCAACGACCCGACCAACCTTGCGCGCGCTATCGCCATCCTGCAGCAGATCGGCTGGGTCACGCTCAAGCCCGGCACCGACCCGATCCGCGCCAGCGAACGCGATATCGACGCCAATCCGCACAAGCTCAAGCTGATCCAGCTGGAAGCCGCGCAGCTGCCGCGCTCGCTCGACGATGTCGACTATGCCTTCGTCAACGGCAACTATGCACTGGCCTCGGGCCTGAAGCTGACCTCCGCGCTGGCGCTGGAGAAGATTCCGGACTACTACATGAACCTGGTCGCGGTGAAGACCGCCGACCTGAACAAGCCCTTCGTCAGGGACATCCGCGAGGCCTATCAGTCCGCCGAATTCAAGTCGGTGACGCAACAGCGCTTTGCCGGCTTCGTGCCGCCGCCGTACCAGCGCTGAGTCCCCGGGCGTATTGTTCTGGTTTCCTGGATGATCTATCCAGTCGCCGCCGATTTATTCCACAGTCCCGGCCGCCTAAGCTGAAGCCTCCTTCGACGCATCCACAGGAGAGTTTCCATGGCTGACCATTCCATCCGCGGCAAGGTCGCGCTGATCACCGGCGGCGCCAAGAACCTGGGCGGGCTGATCGCGCGCGACCTGGCCGCCCAGGGCGCGCGGGCCATCGCCATCCACTACAACAGCGCGGCCTCGCGCGCCGACGCCGAGGCCACGGTCCGGGCGCTCCAGGCAAGCGGCGCACAGGCGGTGGCACTGCAGGCGGACCTGACCAGCGCGGGCGCGGTCGAGCGGCTGTTTGCCGATGCCGTGGCCGCGGTGGGCCGTCCCGATATCGCCGTCAACACGGTCGGCAAGGTGCTGAAGAAGCCGTTCGCCGAGATCAGCGAGGCCGAGTACGACGAGATGTCGGCCGTCAACGCCAAGAGCGCCTTCTTCTTCCTGAAGGAAGCCGGCCGCCACGTCAACGACCACGGCAAGATCGTGACGCTGGTGACCTCGCTGCTGGGTGCGTTCACGCCCTTCTATGCCGCCTATGCCGGCACCAAGGCGCCGGTCGAACACTTTACCCGCGCCGCGGCCAAGGAGTTCGGTGCGCGCGGCATCTCGGTGACCGCGGTAGGACCCGGCCCGATGGATACGCCCTTCTTCTACGGCCAGGAAGGCGACGACGCCGTGGCCTATCACAAGAGCGCGGCGGCGCTGTCGCCGTTCTCGCCGACGGGACTGACGCATATCGAGGATGTGGTGCCCTTTATCCGCCATCTGGTCAGCGACGGCTGGTGGATCACCGGCCAGACCATCCTCATCAACGGCGGGTACACGACCAAATAGGCCACCAGGCAGGCCACCGCTGCGGCGCGCGCGCGCATTGCAGGTATGCTTGCGCCATCGACGGGCGAGGCGCATGGACAGATTCGACCAGTACCGCGTATTCCTGCAGGTGGCCGAGATGGGCAGCTTCATCAAGGCCGCCCATGCGCTCGGGCTGCCGCGCGCGTCGGTGTCGGCGGCGGTGCAGGAGCTGGAGGCCCAGGTGGGCGCGCGCCTGCTGCACCGGACCACGCGGCAGGTGCGGCTGAGCGCCGATGGCGCGCAATTGCTTGAACGATTGCGCCCGCTGCTGGCCGAGGTCGAGGATATCGACCAGCTGTTCCAGGCCGGGCAGCGCCAGGCCAGCGGCCGCCTGAACGTCGATATGCCGAGCCGCATCGCGCGCCGGCTGGTGGCACCCGCGCTGCCCGCCTTGCTGCGCCGCCATCCGCGGCTGCAGCTGTCGCTTGGTTCCAGCGACCGCGCCATCGACCTGGTGCAGGAGGGCGTGGACTGCGCGGTGCGCTTCGGCGTGCTGGCCGACAGCAGCCTGGTAGTGCGGCCGCTGGGCCGGATCGCGCTGGTCAACTGTGCCAGCCCCGCCTATCTGCGCGAACACGGCGAGCCCCGTGATCCGGCCGACCTGCGCCGCGGCCACCTCGCGGTGGGCTACGCCAGCCCCCGCACCGGCCGCGACTTGCCATGGGAATTCCTGGATGCCGATGGCAGCGGGCGCGAGGCCGACGTGGCAACCCGTGTCTCGGTCAACAATGCCGAGAGCTATATCGCCTGCTGTCTCGCCGGAATCGGGCTGATCCAGATTCCGCGCTTCGACGTGCAGCACCTGCTCGACTCCGGACAGCTGCTGGAAGTCATGCCCGACTGGCGCCCGGCGAGCATGCCGGTGTCGCTGCTCTATCCGCACCGCCGCCAGCGCTCGGCACGGCTCGCGGTGTTCCTGGAGTGGTTCCGCGCGCTGATGCAGCCGCACCTGGAAGGCTGAGCGGCGGCCGGCGCGGGGCATCGCCGCATTGTGCGCAGCAAGACAATTTCGCGCCGCGCCGGCCGCGCAAATGCCCTACACTCAAGCTCAAGTCCCCCGCGCCCAAAAAGCACGGCAGGGATCACAACGCGATCATTGCCGCGGAGGGCGCGAAGATCCTCGCCCCGGTCCGCGCGGATCCTGTCGAGACAACCGCATCGAGAGACCTGCCATGTCCACGGTTGCGCGCTTTGAGATCGGCTATACCCGCTACCTTGCCCCGCCGGGCGACACCACTCCTCCCACTGCTTCCCCTCCACCATTCGCCACCGACCCCGACGCGCTGGTGCCGCTGTACCAGGCGATGGTGCTGACGCGCCAGTTCGACCTGAAGGCGATCGCGCTGCAGCGCACCGGCAAGATCGGCACCTTTGCGTCGGCGCTGGGCCAGGAGGCGATCGGCGTGGGCGTGGCCTACGCCATGCGGCCCGAGGATGTGCTGGTGCCCTCTTACCGCGACCACGCGGCGCAGTTTGTGCGCGGCGTCACGATGACCGAGAGCCTGCTCTACTGGGGCGGCGACGAGCGCGGCAGCGGCTTTGCCGCGGCGCCGCACGACTTTGCCAACTGCGTGCCGATCGGCACCCAGGTATGCCACGCGGCCGGCGCCGCCTACGCCTTCCAGCTGCGCGGCGAGCCGCGCGTGGCGGTCTGCCTGCTGGGCGACGGCGGCACCTCCAAGGGCGACTTCTATGAAGGCATGAACATGGCCGGCGCCTGGCGCGCGCCGCTGGTGATCGTGATCAACAACAACCAGTGGGCGATCTCCATGCCGCGCAGCGGCCAGACCGCGGCGCAGACGCTGGCGCAGAAGGCCATTGCCGCGGGCATCCCGGGCGAGCAGGTCGACGGCAACGACGTGGTCGCGGTGCGCCACCGCGTCGGCGAAGCGATCGCGCGCGCGCGCGACGGCGGCGGTCCCGCGCTGATCGAGGCCATCACCTACCGGCTGGGCGACCACACCACCGCCGACGATGCCTCGCGCTACCGCGACGAGGCCAGCGTCAAGGCGCATTGGCAGCACGAGCCGCTGCTGCGGCTGCGCACCCACCTGCTGGCCCTGCACGCCTGGGACGCGGCGCGTGAAGAGGCGCTGGTCAGGGCCTGTTCGCAGCAGGTGGCGCAGGCGGTCGAAACCTACCTGGCGATGCCGCCGCCGGATCCGGCCGCAATGTTCGACTGCCTGTACGCGGCCATGCCGGCCGAACTGCAGGCGCAGCTGGAGATCGCGCGGCGCTTCCCGGCGCAGCACGGCTAGCCGCCGCTGCGAGCGCTGCCGGCACTGCGCGCGCACGCCTCCATCGAACCGGCCCACAGCGAGCGAACCATGGCGGAAATCAATCTGGTCGAAGCAGTCAACTTGGCACTGGCCCATGCGCTGGAGCACGATCCCGATGTGCTGCTGCTGGGCGAGGACATCGGCGTCAACGGCGGCGTGTTCCGCGCCACCGTGGGCCTGCAGGCGCGCTTCGGCGCCGCGCGCGTCATGGATACGCCGCTGGCCGAAGGCGGCATCGTCGGCGCGGCGATCGGCATGGCGGCGATGGGGCTCAAGCCCGTGGCCGAGATCCAGTTCACCGGCTTTATCTACCCGGCGGTCGACCACATCATCAACCACGCCGGGCGCATGCGGCACCGCACCCGCGGGCGCCTGGCCTGCCCGCTGGTGGTGCGCTCGCCGTGCGGCGCGGGCATCCACGCGCCCGAGCACCATTCCGAAAGCCCCGAGGCGATGTTCGCGCATATGCCGGGCATCCGCGTGGTGGTGCCGTCATCGCCGGCGCGCGCCTACGGGTTGCTGCTGGCGGCGATCGCCGACCCGGACCCGGTGATCTTCCTCGAGCCCACGCGGCTGTACCGGCTGTTCCGCCAGGAAGTGGCCGACGACGGCGCGGCGCTGCCGCTCGATACCTGCTTCACGCTGCGCGAAGGCAGCGATCTTACGCTGGTGAGCTGGGGCGCGATGGTGCAGGAAACGCTGGCCGCCGCCGACGCGCTGGCCGCGGAAGGCATCACCGCGACCGTCATCGACGTGGCCACGCTCAAGCCGCTCGACATGCAGACCATCCTGGACGCGGTCACGCGCACCGGCCGCTGCGTGATCGTGCACGAGGCGCCGCGCACCGCCGGCTTCGGCGCCGAGATCGCGGCGCAGCTGGCCGATGCGGGGCTGTATTCGCTGGCCGCGCCGGTGCAGCGCGTGACCGGCTTCGATACCGTGGTGCCGCTGGCGCGGCTGGAATACACCTACCTGCCCGGCGTGGCGCGCATCGTCGATGCCGCGCGCAGGGCCCTGGCGGCGTAGGCGCCGGCCAGTGCGCACACCGTTCACGCCTGCCAAGGAGGACCGATGAGAGTCTTCAAGCTGCCCGACCTGGGCGAAGGCCTGCAGGAGGCCGAGATCGTGGCCTGGCACGTCAAGACCGGTGATACGGTGGCGGCGGACCAGCCGCTGCTGTCGGTGGAGACGGCCAAGGCGATCGTCGAAATTCCGTCGCCCTATGCGGGCAGCATCGGCAAGCTGTTCGCGCAGCCCGGCGACATCGTGCACCTGGGAGCGCCGCTGGTCGGCTTCGAGGGCGCCGGCGAGGACGCCGACGCCGGCACCGTGGTGGGCTCGGTCCAGGTCGGCACGCACGTGGCCAGCGAAGCCGCTCCGCCCGGCACCGCGGCACCCGCGGCGGGCATGGCCGCGCGCGTCAAGGCCACGCCCGCGGTGCGGGCGCTGGCGCGCCGGCTGGGCGTGGACCTGGCGATGGCCACCGCCTCCGGCCCCGAAGGCGTGGTCACCGCCGCCGACGTGGAACGCGTCGCCAGCACGCTGGCCGAGCTGGGCGCGCCCGAGGAACTGCGCGGCGTGCGCCGCGCGATGGCGCAGAACATGGCGCGCGCGCAGGCGGAAGTGGCCGCCGCCACCGTGATGGACGACGCCGACATCCACGCCTGGCAAGCCGGCGCCGACGTCACCATCCGGCTGGTGCGCGCGCTGGTGGCCGGATGCCGCGCCGAGCCCGGGCTCAATGCCTGGTATGAAGGCCAGACCGGGCGCCGCCACGTGCTGAAGAAGATCGACGTCGGCATTGCCGCCGACCTGCCCGAGGGCCTGTTCGTGCCGGTGCTGCGCGACGTGGGCAACCGCGACGCGGCCGACCTGCGCCACGGGCTCGACCGCATGCGCGCCGACATCCGCGCACGCACCATCGCCCCCGAGGAGATGCGCGGCAACACCATCACGCTGTCCAACTTCGGCATGATCGCGGGGCGCTATGCGGCGCCGATCGTGGTGCCGCCCACCGTGGCGATCCTGGGCGCCGGACGCGTGCGCGACGAAGTGGTCGCGGCCGCCGGCGCGCCCGCGGTGCACCGGGTAATGCCGCTGAGCCTGACCTTCGACCATCGCGTGGTCACGGGCGGGGAAGCCGCGCGCTTCCTGGCGGCGGTGATCGCGGATCTGGAGATGGCGGAATAGGGCTGGCTGGCAAAAGGTGCGGCCCGACGAAGTACGACAGGCTTTTCCAGCACTAGCTGCGTACTCCCTCTCCCGCTTGCGGGAGAGGGTTGGGGTGAGGGCGGGAGCTTCCACGAAGTTCGAACGCCTCGCGCTTGCCACGCGCCCGCCCTCACCCCCGCCCCTCTCCCGCACGCGGGAGAGGGGAGCAAACCGTCCGCGTGCCAGCCGCCTTCGGTAGCCGCGGTGGGCTGTATATAATGCCCATCCAACCGCCGCCGCCATCACCGGCCCGGACCGCCGCACATCCTCATGGAATCCAAGACCGCCCGCCTGACCATCCTGATCGACCCGGTCAAGAAGAAGGCCTTTGAAACGCTGTGCGCCGCGCAGGACCTGACGCCGTCGCAGGTCGTGCGCCAGCTGATCCGCGATTACCTGGCGCAGCATGGCGTGGATTACGCCACCAAGCCCAGGCCCGCGGGCAGCACGCGCCAGAAGAAGTAGCTCAGCGCGGGGCGTTGCCCGCGCCTGGTTCGTCACCGGCCAGCACGGCGCAGCGCTGCGCCGCCTGCGCCAGCGAATCCGCGTAGTTGTCCTCGCCCAGCGCCGCCAGCACGCCCGCGCGCGCCAGCTTTTCCCTGACCCGCGCGTTGGCTTCGGCCAGCACCACTGCGACGCCGCGCTTCTGCAACGTGACGATCACCGCCTCGAGCGTCTGCAGGCCGGTCATGTCCATGAAGGGCACGCGGCCCAGGCGGATCAGCAGCACGCGCGGCTCGGTATGGGTCTGCACCAGCGCACGCTCGCATGCTTCGACCGCACCGAAGAAGAACGGGCCGTCGATGACATAGACCAGCACGCCCGGCGGCATCGGCGCCGCCGCGCCGGTGCCCGCATCGCCAAGCTCGCGCGCCACGGCCTCGGCGGCCTGCGGTGCCACCTCGACCGATGCCGACATGCGCCGCAGGAACTGCAGCATGGCCAGGATCACGCCGATATTGACCGCCACCACCACGTCGGTCAGCACCGTCAGCGTAAAGGTGATCAGCAGGATCGCGACATCGGCGCGCGGCGCGCGCCGCACCATGCGCGCGAACTGGCGCATCTCGCTCATGTTGTACGCCACCACGAACAGGATCGCCGCCAGCGCGGCCAGCGGCACGCTGGCCGCGAGCGGCGCCAGGAACAGCAGCACCAGCACCAGCGTGAGCGCGTGCACCACGCCTGCGAGCGGGCTGTTGCCGCCGTTGCGGATATTGGTGGCGGTGCGCGCGATCGCGCCGGTGGCGGCAAACCCGCCGCACAGCGGCGCCAGCACATTGGCGATGCCCTGTCCCACCAGTTCCTGGTTGGAGTCGTGCCGGGTGCCGGCCATGCCGTCGGCCACCACCGCCGACAGCAAGGACTCGATCGCGCCGAGCATGGCGATGGTGAAGGCGGGTCCGGCCAGCTCCAGCACCCGCGCCAGCGTGATGTCCGGCAAGGCCGGCACCGGCAGGCCGCGCGGCAGGCCGCCGAAGGCCGAGCCGATAGTGGCCACGCCGTCGAAACGGAACAGCGCCTGCGCCGCGGTGGCGGCCACCAGCGCCACCAGCGGCCCCGGCACGCGCCGCAGCCAGCGCACGCGGGGCGCGCCCACCACCAGCGCCAGGCTGCCCAGCGCCAGCGCGGTGGTAGCCGGGTGCGATTGCGGCAGGGCCTGCAGCAGGTGCCAGAGCTTTTCGTGGAAATGCGTCCCGGCCACCGGCGGCAGCCCGAAGAAGTCGCGCCACTGGCCGACAAAGATGATCACGCCAATGCCCGCGGTAAAGCCGACGATCACCGGCGCGGGAATGTAGCGGATCACGCTGCCCAGCCGGCTCAGCCCCATCGCCAGCAGGATCAGGCCCGCCATCAGCGTGGCGATCTGCAGGCCGTCGATGCCGTGGCGCGCCGTCACCGCGGACAGCACCACGATGAAGGCGCCGGTGGGCCCGGCGATCTGCAGCCGGCTGCCGCCGAACAGCGACACCGCCAGCCCGGCGACGATGGCCGTGTACAGGCCCTGCTCCGGCTTGGCGCCCGAGGCTATCGCGAACGCCATCGCCAGCGGCAGCGCCACCACCCCCACGATCACGCCCGACACCAGGTTCGGCAGCCAGTTGCCGCGGCGGAACAATCCGGCCAGCCAAGCTTCGCGCAGCGCAATCATGCGTCGGTCCCTTCCATCGGTGCGGGGGTAAAGGTGCATCGGATGATAACAGGATGTTAATGTTTGCCCGCGCCCCCGGCTGTGGATCGCGGCAGCGCCGCGCTGGCCCGGTGTCCTGTTCCTTATGGCGCGCAATTCCTATACTGGATTGGCTCGCCCGCCGGTGCGCGGACGCGCCAGGCTGGCGCGGCATCTCTCTGCAAGCGGAGGCTCATCATGTACAGGCACCTGCTAGTACCGACCGACGGCTCCGCGCGCGCCGATGCCATGGTGGACCGCGCGATGGCATTCGCCAGCCGCATCGGCGCCCGCGTGACCGGGCTGCATGTGCTTCCCGAGTACCACGTGCTGACCTACCGGCTCACCAGCCTGCAAGACCCCAAGAGCAACTTCGCGGCCGAAGCCGCGCGCCACGCCGACACCTTCCTCGCCGCGCTCAGCCACACCGCGACGCAGGCCGGCGTGCCTTGCGAGACCATCACCGCCACCGACGACCATCCCTGGCAGGCCATCATCGCGTGCGCGCAGCAGCGCGAGTGCGACCTGATCGTGATGTCGTCGCATGGCAAGCGCGGGCTGCAGGCCCTGCTGATCGGCAGCGAGACACACAAGGTGCTGACCCACAGCACGATCCCGGTGCTGGTGTTCCGCTAGCGGCGGACCGGGCGATGGCGGGACAGAGGGACAGCCGGGATAGCGGGCAAGCGTGCGCGGCAACGCGCGATTCCAAACCAAGCCAACTGCAAGGAGCGCAACCATGGCGATTCGACTGGGCGAGCAAGCCCCTGATTTCACCGCCGAGACCACGGAAGGCCAGATCAATTTCCATGAGTGGATCGGCGACGGCTGGGCCATCCTGTTCTCGCATCCCAAGGACTTCACGCCGGTGTGCACCACCGAGCTGGGCTACATGGCCCGGCTCAAGCCCGAGTTCGACAAGCGCAATACCAAGATCATCGGACTGAGCATCGATCCGGTGGGCGACCACCAGCGCTGGGTCAAGGACATCGAGGAAACGCAGGGCTGTACCGTCAACTATCCGATGATCGGCGATGCCGACCTGAAGGTTGCCAAGCTCTACGACATGATCCACCCCGAGGCCAGCGGCAGCGGGCCGCGCACCGCGGTGGACAACGCCACCATCCGCTCGGTGTTCATCATCGGCCCGGACAAGAAGGTGAAGGCGATGCTGGTGTACCCGATGAGCGCGGGACGCAATTTCGACGAGGTGCTGCGGCTGCTGGATTCGCTGCAGCTCAACGCGAAGCACACCGTGGCCACGCCGGTGAACTGGAAGCCGGGCGAGGACGTCATCATCCCGACCTCGGTCTCGGACGAGGAAGCCAACAAGAAATACCCGCAGGGCTTCAAGACGCACAAGCCCTACCTGCGCACGGTGGCACAGCCCAAGTAGCGCAACGGCGAAGGACGGGCGCGGACAGGGAGAGGGGAGAGCGAGGAGCGGCGGCGCCAGGGAGCGCGGCGGCGCGGAAGCCCGCGCCAGGCCGCGGTCGGGGCTTCCCGGCCGGCATCGCGTGATGCCGGCCGGGAGCGCACCGGCGGGCCCGACTTGTCCACAGGAAATATCCACAGGATCAGTGGATATCCCCCCTCTTGACAACCGCAAAGGGCGCGCCCGCGCTGGAACGCGCTGGAGTGCCCGTTTTATAGGCAACCGACCGGCGTACGGGAATGGTTGCGGGCGCTTGCATTTTGTGCCTGCCGTCTGTACCCGCGGCGGCGTGCTTGACGAGTCAGCACCGCGGGGTCAGCACCGCGCGGATGGTGTCGGCAAGTTCCTTGGCGACAAACTTGGCCACATAGGCGTCGGCGCCCACCTTGCGCACATGTTCTTCGCTGGCCTCGCCCGACAGTGACGAGTGAATCACCACCGGCAGCGATTTCAGCCGGCTGTCGGCCTTGATCTTGCGGGTCAGCGTAAAGCCGTCCATCTCGGGCATTTCCAGGTCGGTCAGGACCAGCGCGACGTCGTCCTGCACCGATCGGCCATGGCTGGCGGCCTCGGCCGCGATACGGTCGAGCAGTTCCCAGGCCTCCTTGCCCGACTTGGTCATCACCACCGGCGCGCCCAGCGCCTTCAGGCCCTGCTCGATCAGCCCGCGCGCCAGCGCGGAGTCGTCGGCGGCGATCACTTTGGCGCCGGGGCGCAAGTGCAGCTGCGGACCGACCTCGCCCGGATCCACGTCAGGCTGGCGCGTCGGCAGCACGTCGCGCAGGATCTGCTCGACGTCGAGCACCTGCACCAGGCGCGCCCCTTCGGCACCGCCCTCGGCCCCGTCCGCGCCGCCTTCCAGCTTGGCGATGCTGGTCACATGGCCGGTGCGCACGCTGGCCTCGGCCGAATGCACCTGGTTCCATTCCAGCCGCACGATTTCCTCGACGGCTTCGACCGCAAAGCCCTGGGTCGAGCGGGCGTATTCGGTGACCAGCAGGATGCCCAGGCCGCCGCGCGGCTTGCAGCCGACCAGCCGCGGCAGGTCGATCACCGGGATCACCTGGCCGCGGATGTCAGCCATGCCCAGGATCGACGGGTCGGCGCCGACCACGGTCGTCACCGGGGGCATCACCAGGATCTCGCGCACCTTGAAGACGTTGATGCCGAACAGCTCCGACTGGCCGGAATGTTCCGCCTCGCCGAGCCGGAACAGCAGCAGCTCGAACTGGTTGTTGTTGGTGAGGTTAGTCCGTTCGTCGATGTCCCTCATGGAACTGCTCATGCGTCGCTCCCGTGCCGTGCTTGTGGTGTGTTGCCGCCATCGTTGTCATCTGCCTGCGGCCGCGGCGGATGGCGCACGGCAGGGTTCATGACTGGATATCGGCCGGGGGCACGGGGAGTTGAGCGGCGCCGCGGCCGGGGGCTAGCCCCCGGCCAGTGCCTGCAGGATATGGACCTCGTCGGTCTCCTGCAGCGGCGCATCGAGGCGCATCAGCTGGGTGCGGTTGACGAAGACGCGGATATACGGGCGCAGCTTGCCCTGCTCGTCGACGATGCGAAAACGCATGCCGGGAAACTGGCGCTCGAGGTCGTCGAGCAGCTCGGCAATGCTGGCACCGCGGGCCTCGACATATTCGCGCTGTCCGGTATAGGAGAACAGCGGCGTCGCGATACGGACCTGCATGGGAAATCCTCCGGCGCGGCAGCAGCGATCAGGCCGGACGCGCCACGCTGACCGCGTAGATCTGCGGCAGGTTGCGGGCGATGCATTGCCAGGCCTCGCCTTCATCGGCGCTGGCCCACAGCTCGCCGCCGGTGGTGCCGAAGTACACGCCCACCGGTGCGTGGCCGTCGGTTGCCATGGCCTGCCGCTTGACCGTGAACCAGCCCTGTTCGGCGGGCAGGCCGCGGTCCTGCCGCTGCCAGGTCTCGCCGCCGTCGCGCGTGACATAGGCGGCGGGCCGGCCGCCCGGGCTGACGCGCGGCCACACATCGCTGCCATCCATCGGGAACACCCACACCGTGCGCGGGTCGCGCCGGTGCGCCACGATCGGGAAGCCGATGTCGCCGACTTCGGCCGGCATCGCCTCGCCGATGCGCTTCCACACGCCTTCGCGGCGGTCCATCCGGTAGATGCCGCAATGGTTCTGCTGGTACAGGATGTCGGGGTTGGCAGGATGCTGCAGCATGCAGTGCGGGTCCTGGCCGTATTCCGGGTTGGGATCGGGCAGGAAGTTGGCGATGCTGCCGCGGTTCAGCGGCTTCCAGTCGGCGCCGGCGTCGGTGCTCTCGAACACGCCGCCGCTGGACATGCCGATATACAGGTGGCGCGCATCGCGCGGGTCGACCAGCACGGAATGCAGCTTGGGACCGTCGGGGGTGCCGTCCTGCTCGCCGCCGGTCCAGCTGCGCCACATCGGATGGTCATTGAAGCCGGACACCGGCTCCCAGGTCGCGCCATGGTCGGCACTGCGGAACAGCCCCTGCGGCGAGGTGCCGGCGTACCAGGTGCCGGGTTCGCTGGCATGGCCGGGGGTGAGCCAGAACACGTGGTCGACGACGCGGCCGGTCTCGCCCTCGGGCACCTTGTCGAAGGCGGGCGGGCGCGCCGCCTCGGTCCAGTTGCGGCCGCCGTCGGTGGAGCGGAACACGGTCGGCCCCAGGTGGCCGGTGCGCGCCGCCATCAGCACGCGCGACGGGTCGCGCGGGTCCTGCACGATATGGTGGATGGTATGGCCGAGGAAGGTCGGGCCGTCGATTTGCCAGCTGCGGCGCGCGGGGTCGCTGGTCAGGAACCAGGCGCCCTTGGTGGTGGCCACCAGCAGGCGGACCGGGCCGGTATCCGCGCCGTGGCCAGCAGATTCAGGAATGGGGGAAGTCGTCATCTTGGCTCCTGCAAGAAGGCCGGTGAACGATGTTTCCGAGTCTAGTACATGTAGACAGTGTTCACAATGAACGATCACGACGGCCCGTGCCAGCCCCCTTGCACGCGCCCGCGGGCAACAGAAGTAGAACGGAGTTCACTGCCGAAGCCCGCAACTTGGCTGGACATTACCGATAAAGTGTGGCATAAGCAATGTTCCTTCGCACCCTTGCGCCCCCAGCCTCCATGCCTTGCTTCGCCCGTTTCGCCACCCTGAACCGCCCGGCCCAGCCGGCGGCAGGCGCGCGCGTGCGCACCGCGCGGCAAGGCTTTGCCCTTGGCCTGGCCAGGCTCTTCCCCGCCTGCAACCAGGTCCGTCGCGCCGTGCTTTTCCTGGCCGTGCGGGCAGTTCGGGGCGCCACCCTCCAGCCCTGAGCTTTCCCGCACGGCCCATGTCGCGGATGCCATCCGGCACCCGCTCGATCATGCAGCCAGGAGAAAGCCAGACATGTCACCGCTCTACCGCCATACCTTCTGCGCCATGGTGGCGCTCGCCGCCCTCTACCTGCTCCTCAATTCCTGAGCGGGTGGGAGACTGCCATGGCGAATTTTCATGCCCCGCGCCTGCCGGTGCCGGCGCTGCCGCGCGCGCTCGAACTGCGCATCGACGTTGACCTGGCACCCGCCGAGATCGAGCGCGAACTCGACGCCCTGCACGGCCGCATCGGCCGGCCGGGCGACCGCCTCCATGCGATGCCTGCCCTGCCGGCAGGCGCGCCCGGCCTGCGCCTGCGCTACCGCGAGGCGGACGGCGAGTACTACGTGTATGTGGAGGACGTGATGCAGCGCCGGCTGGCCGGTTATACCGTCTTCAACCGGCTGATCGAGGTCGGCCGCCGGGCCGATCCGTGGGTGCGGGCGCCGCATAGCAAGTTTGCGCCCGCTTACCAGCGCCGCGGCCTGGCCCGGGCGCTCTATCGCTGGGCGCTGGACGGCGGGCTATGCCTTCTGAGCGGCGCGCGGCAATCGGCCGGCGCCCACGCGCTATGGCTGGCGCTGGCCCCCGACTACGCCATGGGCTATGTCGATTTGCGCAGCAAGACGCTGACGTGGCTCGGCGAAGCCGTCGATGCCGCCACGCGCGATGGGCTGCATACGCGGATGCTGCTGCTCGGCCGCGGCTGGACGCTGGAGGCGTTCATGGCCCGCACCGGCATGTACTGACGCAGCGCGGTTGGCTTACAGCCAGCGGATCGGCGCGGCCTCGCGGGCATTGGCCGCGTACAGCGTCCAGCCCTGCGCAAAGTAAGCGCGCACGCGCGCGGCCAGCGACTGGCCGCCGCCCATGCGGGCGTAATAGGCGACATCGCGCGTCGGCTGCGCCGCCACGGGCTGCGAGGCCTTCGGCTGTGCGGGCTGGCGATAGAGGGTGTCGGCGAGTGCTTGCATGGCGATTTTCCTTTTTCGGTCGGAAACAGGTTTAGTGTCTCGTGAAGCACTTCTGGCCGGGATTCGGCCTGGGTCGCGAGACGATTCAGGGTTATCCCTAGTATAGAGAAGTCGACCGCCGGGCATCCGGGTCATTCCCTATAGGCCGTATATGCATCGCCTGATAACGGCAGCCGCCGAAAACGCCACCTGCAGCGGCCGCGACATCTGGAGATACCCATGCATCACATTCGATATTCTCCGTCGCACATGCCGCGCATTGAGCGTCGGTGATGATGGCACGCGCCGCCTCACCTAGCCTTCAGCCTTGCCCGGATCACGCCCACAGAAGGCACCGACAAGCGGCACACCGATAACAGCGGGGTTGGCCAGGATTTCCGCCTCCAGCCCAGACCAGAACCACGTGAGACCGCCTGACGACGTTCCGCACGACGGACGTTGCAGCGCCCGCAAGGAGACAGCTCATCATGATCGAACAACCCTATCCGTCGTCCGCGGCGGAGGCCGATCCCGCACGCCCCCACGTCCCCCATGTTCCGGAAGTCAAAGGCCGGCTCGACGCGTTCTTCGAGATCACCGCGCGCGGCAGCACCCAGCGCCAGGAAGTGGTGGCCGGCGTCACCACCTTCATGGCCATGGTCTACGCCGTCTTCGTCGTGCCGGGCATGCTCGGCAAGGCCGGCTTCGACACCAGCGCGGTCTTTGTCGCGGTGTGCCTGACCACGGCCTTCGGCTCGCTGCTGATGGGCCTGTGGGCCAAGCTGCCGATCGCCATCGGCTGCGCCATCTCGCTGACCGCGTTCATGGCCTTCGGCCTGGTGCTGGGCCAGGGCCTGTCGCCGGCGGTCGCGCTCGGCGCGGTGTTCCTGATGGGCCTGATCTTCACCGCGATCTCGGTCACCGGCGTGCGCAGCTGGATCCTGCGCAACCTGCCGGCCGGCGTGGCGCACGGCACCGGCATCGGCATCGGCCTGTTCCTGCTGCTGATCGCCTCGAATGAAGTCGGGCTGGTGGTCAAGAACACGCATGCCGGCCTGCCGGTGGCGCTGGGCAAGATCACCTCGTTCCCGGTGGTGATGTCGGTGCTGGGCCTGGCCGCGATCTTCGGGCTGGAGCGCCGCAAGGTGCCGGGCGGGATCCTGCTGGTGATCATCGCCATCTCGGCGCTGGGCCTGGCCTTCGATCCGGCGGTGAAGTTCACCGGCGTGTTCGCGCTGCCGTCGCTGAGCGCACCGGGCCACGAGTCGCTGATCGGCGCCATGGACGTGCGCGGCGCGCTGACCGCCGCCGTGCTGCCGAGCGTGCTGGCACTGGTGATGACCGCGGTGTTCGACGCCACCGGCACCATCCGCGCCGTCGCCGGGCAGGCCGGGCAGCTCAATGCCGCCGGCCATATCCACAACGGCGGACGCGCGCTGACCGCGGACTCGGTCAGCTCGATCTTCTCGGGCATGTTCGGCGGCGCCCCGGCCGCGGCCTATATCGAGTCGACCGTCGGCGTCGCCGCCGGCGCCAAGACCGGCCTGACCGCGGTGGTGGTGGGCCTGCTGTTCGTCGCGGTGATGTTCTTCTCGCCGCTGGCCGCGCTGGTGCCGTCGTACGCCACCGCGCCCGCGCTGATGTACGTCGGCCTGCTGATGCTGTCGAGCGTCAGCCGCCTGCACATGGATGACCTGGTCGACGCACTGGCCGGCCTGGTCTGCGCCGTGTTCATCGTGCTGACCTGCAATATCGTCACCGGCATCATGCTCGGCTTCTGCACCCTGGTGGTGGGCCGCGTCGTGGCCGGCGAATGGCGCAAGCTCAATCTCGGCACCGTGGCGATCGCGGTGGTGCTGGCTGCGTTCTACGCCGGCGGCTGGGCGATCTGACGCCGCCGCGCATGACCGCGTCCCGGCTGCTGCCGGGACGCTGACAACCAGATGTCTCCTCCACCGCGATCCAGGTGGATTTCAAGCCCGGGCTTCCTGCTTTCCCGGGCTGTTTTTTTTGGCGCTGGCCGGGCGCGATGGCACCTTCATTGCGACGCCTGCATTGCCGCCATATCCATGTACACCAGCTCCCAGACATGGCCGTCCAGGTCCTGGAAGCCGTGGCCATACATAAAGCCCAGGTCCATTGGCGGCTTGTAGGTATTGCCGCCCGCCAGCACCGCGGCATTGACCATTTCATCGACGCGGGCCCGGGTTTCCATCGACAGGCAAACCAGCACTTCGGTGGCTTTGCGCGCATCGCAGATGTCATTGGGCGAGAACGTGCGGAACTTGGCTTCGGTGAGCAGCATCACGAAAATGTTCTCGCCGACGATCATGCAGGTGCCGGTATCGTCGGTAAATTGCGGATTGAAGGTAAAGCCCAGCTGGGTAAAGAAGGCAATCGACTTTTGCAGGTCGCGCACGGGTAAATTGAGAAAGATCTGCTGACTCATAGGGGGCTCCGGTAGTCGTGGCTTGGCACTGCGCGGGGCGCAGACAAACAGTCTAGGCGCTAAAGCCAGGCGGCGCGCGTAATTCGATTGGCCCTAAATGAGGGAAAAAAATAGGAAGCCCGGCGCAGCAAAACCGTCATTGAGGGGGCAATGTCGCGGCCATGGACGCGCCAATCGTTCCCGCATTGGGCGTGACAATCATAGCGACAAGCCGCCCGACAATCTGTCCGTGCAATCTGCGTTATTTTTTGTAAAATTTTTCCAGGTGCTCTGTCACCGGAATTTCTAGTACCATGCAGCGGCCTAATTGCAGAAAGGGGATATAAATGGCGACATACAAGCAACTCCTGGCTGAGAAGGAAGCGCTGGAAGCCAAGCTGAATGAAGTGCGCGCGACCGAAGTAGCGGGCGTGATCGATAAAATCCGCGACCTGATGACCGAATATGGCCTGACCGCGGAAGACATCCTGCCCCGGCGCAAGCGTGGCCGTCCTGCCGGCAGCAGCGCGCGCAAGACTGCCGCCGCCCTGCCCCCGAAGTACATGGACCCCAAGACCGGCAAGACCTGGTCGGGCCGCGGCCGTGCCCCGGCCTGGCTGGGCAAGCGCCCGGAGCGCTTCCTGATCGAGCAGTAAACCAGTCCTGCCCCGGGGCTCAGCGGACCGATCCGGTTGCCCGCTGCCCCGCAAACCCGTCCGCAGCCGGGGGGCCCGGACGGGTTTCACAACGCCTGACAGACATAATCCTTGCGCAGCGCCCTGAAGCCCTGCTGCGTCGGCTCGGCCGCCAGGCGCGCGCCGCCGTCGGCCAGCGGCTGCAGGCGCAAGATCCGCGCCGAACACTGGCTGGCGGTCTCGTCCCGCTGGTAGCGGATCTCGTACTGCGCGCCAGCCACCGGCACGAACGACACGCCCGCGGCGCAGCGCATCTCGGGCAGCGGCGGCGCGGCCGCCGAAGTTACCGCCACATAGATGCGCCGGCCCGCCTCGACCAGCCGTTCACGGGTGCGCGCGGCCGGCTCCGGCGAACGCCCGGCCATGTCGAGGCCGCGCTCCCTTCCCATCGCCGACAACTGCCTGCCCATCCCCGCCAGCACCAGCGGCCGGGCCGGATCCGGACACCCGGCCGGATCGACGATGGTGAACGAGGTGTTTTCGTCGGTGCTGGTCACCAGCCGCACGCTGGCGGACGGCGCACCGGCAGGTACCCGGTATTGCGCCACGCAACCCGACACCGCCGCGGCGGTGGCAAGCAATGGCAACACGGCAAGGCGGCGCGGGAAGGCGAACGACCGGTCATGGCGCATGGCGGCGGGCAGATTGAGTCGCGGAATGTGGATGCCGGGCTGGGTACAGCGTTGGCGGCACGATGACGCAAAATGGGCCATGGATGCCGTCGGATCGCGCTGCGGCCCACCCAACCGTCGGCGGCCGCTGGTGCCGGAGCTGTCCCGCCATGCCGCCAAAGCCACCCAGCATACCCGCTTCCACGGCCCACTGGCAGCCGCACAAACCCATGTTGAAAACTCCGACGTGATATCCACAGAATCTGTGGATATCCTGCCGCGCACTGTCCGAAAACCGCGGTCTGTGCGCCACCGCACCGGACTGCCCAAAATTTAAGCAACGGGTTGCAGCGACCCGCCAAGCCAGCCGCGACGCGGGCCTCACTGTCGCCTGGCATCCAAACACGCCTGCGTGAGCGTCCGTTAAGCTGCCTGGCCCACACTTCCGGCCGCCCCGCACCCTTGAAGGGCCCATCGTCACCGCGTAATCTCTTTCGTACCGGGGGCTGCACGGGCGCATTTGCGCCACTTTGCCAGCCAGAAAACGACGATGCCACAACAAGAGCCTATCCAGGCCGGGCCGTTGCCTCGTGACCTGCTGCACGCACTGCGTGAAGGCGGTTACGACGTATCGGCACTCGCGCCTGCCCCGGAATCCGACACCGACTCCGACTCCTGCGACCACCAACCCGCCGCGCACGCGGCCGACCCGCAACAGGCCATCCACCTGCTGCTGGCCGTCTATCACGCCACCGGCGACCCCGCCATCGGATTGTGGCTGGGCAGCCGGATGCCGCCCGACCTGCTCGGCCTGGCCGGCCTGCCCGCCATGGCCGGCCCGTCATTGGGCACGGCCCTGCGGCGCATCGCGCGCTACCAGAAGCTGCTCGCCGGCGACCGCGTGGAGCTGCGCCGCCAGGGCGACGAAGCCTGGGTCTGCATCCGCCCGAGCGATCCCGAGGCGCCCGACAGCCGGCCGCGCATCGACATGGAGCTGTGCTCGCTGCTGGCCTTCGGCCGGCGCTTCACGCGCAAGCCGCTGCATCCGCTGCGGGTATCGCTGCGCATCGGCCAGCCGGCCTGGCACCTGCGCTATACCGAGGCCTTCGACTGCCCGGTGCGCTTCGGCGAGCCCGAAGACGCGATCGTGTTCGGCCGCCGCGACCTGGCGCTGCGGCTGATGGCGCGCGACCGCTCCAGCCCCGCGGCACCGCCCGCCAGCCGCGACCTGCGGCCGG
Source organism: Cupriavidus alkaliphilus (assembly GCF_900094595.1). Lineage (GTDB taxonomy): Bacteria > Pseudomonadota > Gammaproteobacteria > Burkholderiales > Burkholderiaceae > Cupriavidus > Cupriavidus alkaliphilus. Next base: position 129,809 of record NZ_FMAD01000008.1, read on the forward strand.
CAGCGGCCTCGCTCTACGATGTGCGCAGCGCCCTGCAGCAGCTGGCCGGCGACCGCGCCCTGAGCCTGGCCGCGGTGGCACGCCACCTCGACATCAGCGAGCGCACGCTGCAGCGCCGGCTGATGGCCGCCGGCACCAGCTTCCGCACGCTATGCGAAGACGCGCGGCGCGAGCTGGCCGGCCACTACCTGAGCGAAGGCGCGCTGTCGCTCGGCGAGATCGCGTTCCGGCTCGGCTTCGACGATGCCAACTCGTTCTTCCGCGCGTTCCGCCGCTGGACCGGCATGACGCCGGGCGACTACCGGCGCCACGCCATGCCCGCGGCCCAGCCGCCGGCATAGCGAGGGACCTGGCTCACCCGCCGCGGGGCCGCTCCCACGGCGGGTTGTCGCCAAAGCGCTCGGCCAGGAAATCGACGAAGGCGCGCACGCGCGGCGGCACCAGCCGCCGCTGCGGCATCACCGCATAGATGCCGGTGTCGGCCAGCGGGTAATCGGGCAACACCTGCACCAGCCGGCCGGCCTGCAGGTCGGCACAGACATGCCAGGCCGAATGCAGTGCGATGCCAAAGCCCGCCAGCGCCGCGTCGGACAGCAGCTCGCCGGTATTGGCCTCGATCCGGCCGCGTACGCGCACGGCAATCTCGCCGCCGGCGCCATCGCCCAGCCGCCAGACATCCTGCCGACCCTGGCTGCCCACCAGCAGCAGGCAATCGTGCCGCGCCAGGTCCTGCGGCGTGCGCGGCGTGCCGCGCCGGCGCAGGTAGTCGGGCGACGCGCACAGCAGCCGACGGTTGTTGGCCAAGCGGCGCGCGACCAGCGCCGAGTCGTCGAGCGCGCCGATGCGGATCGCCAGGTCGAAGCCCGCGCTGACCAGGTCGAGCACGTGGTCGCTCAGGTTGACGCTGAGCGATACCCCGGGATGCCGCACCAGGAATTCCGGCAGCAGCGGCGAGACGTAAAGCCGCCCGAACGACGACGACGTCGTCACCCGCAAGGTGCCGGTGATGCCGGTGCCGGCCTGCCGCAACGACGCCCCCAGCGCCTCCAGGTCGTCTACCAGCGCGCGCCCCTGCTCGGCCAGCACTGCGCCCTCGGGGGTCGCGTGCAGCCGCCGCGTGGTGCGATGCAGCAGGCGCACGCCCAGCTCGCGTTCCAGCCGCTGCAAGCGCTGGCTGGCCACCGCCACCGACAGGTCCAGGCTGCGCGCCGCGGCACTGATCGAGCCCAGGTCGAGCACGCGCAGAAACAGGCCGATATCGCCGATGCGGTCCATGATTCTCAATGGTTTATTGAAACTGATTATGGATCATGCCGGTTTTTGCTGAAGCCGGAAAGGGCCAGACTGCGGGCTTCGTACTCCCTTGCGACCCTCTTCGACCATGGCTTCCTCCCCTTCCACCCTCGCCGCTCCCGCCCGGGCCCGGCTCCCGATGGCGTTGTACGCGCTGACGGCCGGTTCCTTCGGCATCGGCTGCGCCGAATTCGTGATCATGGGCCTGCTGCTGCAGGTTGCGGCTGACCTGCAGGTGACCATCGCCGCCGCCGGCATGCTGGTGTCCGGCTACGCGCTGGGGGTGTTCGCCGGCGCGCCGGTGCTGACGCTGCTGACGCGCCGCATGCCGCGCAAGGCGGTGCTGCTGGCGCTGATGGTGATCTATACCGTCGGCAACGCCGCCTGCGCGCTGGCGCCCGACTACACCACGCTGATGATCGCGCGCGTGCTGACCTCGCTCACGCATGGCACCTTCTTCGGCGTCGGCGCCGTGGTCGCGACCGGGCTGGTGCCGGAGGACCGCCGTGCCTCGGCGATTTCCGTGATGTTTTCGGGCCTGACCCTGGCCACGCTGCTGGGCATGCCCGCCGGCGCCTGGCTGGGCCTGCACCTGGGCTGGCGCTCGACCTTCTGGGCCATGACGCTGGTCGGGCTGCTGTCGCTGGCGGTGATCGCGCTGCTGGTGCAGAAGAGCCAGGACCACGGCGCGCGCGTGGCGCTGCGCGACGAGCTGGCCACCATCGGCCGCCCGCAGGTGCTGCTGGGGCTGTTGATGACGGTGCTGCAGTCGATGGGGATCTTCGCCGTGATCACCTACGTGCAGCCGCTGCTGACACGCGTGTCGGGCTTTGGCGAGGCGGCGGTATCGCCGATCCTGCTGCTGTTCGGCGCCGGCATGATCATCGGCAACGTGCTGGGCGGCCGCTTTGCCGACCGCGCCCCGACGCGCGCCGTGCTGACTACGCTGGCGGCGCTGACGCTGGTGCTGGCGGCGATGACGCTGGCCATCCACAGCCAGGTGCTGGTGGTGGCCTTCGTCGGTATCCTCGGCGTCGCAGCCTTTGCCACGGTGTCGCCGCTGCAGCTGCGCGTGCTGCGCCACGCCCACGGCGCCGGCGAGAACCTGGCATCGAGCTTCAATATCGCCGCGTTCAACCTCGGCAACGGCCTGGGCGCGTGGATGGGCGGAGTGGTGGTCGACCACGGCCCGGGGCTGGCGGCACTGCCCTGGGTTGCGGCACTGGCGCCGATGGCGGCGCTGGCGGTGGCGTGGCTGAGCGTGAAGCGGGAACAAGGCGCGCGCGCCCGCGCGCCGATGGCGGCCTGCCCCTGAGCCCCCGCGCGATATCGTCAGCCCGGCTTGCCGTCCACCCGCGGACGCGCCAGCCGCGGTGCATACGTCAGCGCATAAAGTCCGAAGCCCGCCACCCAGCACGCGCCCGCGCCCCATACCCAGTGCAGGTAGCCGGCGGGCCAGGCCATCGGCCCGAATACGCGCAACACCGCCGCCGCGGCCACCAGCCAGTACGCCGCGGTCTCGGTGCGGCCGGCCACCAGCATGCGGCCGGTGTGGCCCAGCGCGGTGCGGGTAATCATGGCGATGATCGCCACGCCGAGCACGCCCACGGTGAACGCGTGCGTCGCCAGCCCGGCCATCACCAGGCCCAGCGCACCGAGCGCCTGCAGCAGCAGCGCCACCGGCAGCCACGCGTAGGCCAGGTGCAGCACCCACAGGATCGGCCGGTTGCCGACCGCATGGCCGCGCCACCCCGCCACGCGCGCACCCAGCACCAGCGCCGCCAGCAATGACAGCGCCGCCACCAGCCATCCGGGCACGGGCAGCAGGCCCGCCGCCAGCCCGAGCACCGCAGCGGGAATCACCAGCCGATCCACCTGCCGGTTCTGGCGCAACCGGAAGCCGGGAATCGCATTGGTGGTGAACATCGGGATCACGCGCCCGCCGATCACCACCACGAACAGCGTCACCAGCGCCACGCCGGCGCGGCAGGCCAGCATCGCGCCTGCGTCATGGCCGCGCGCCTGCAGCCACAGGCTGGCGATATCGGCCAGCGCCAGCAGCCATAGCGCGAGCGCCAGCGGATAGTTGCGGCGATTGCCGCCGCGCACCAGCGTGCGCGTAAAGGCCAGCGCCGCCAGCGGCAGGAACGCGGCTTCGATGGCGAAGGCAACGGTGCCCGGCGCCACCCACAGGCCCACGCGTCCGGCCAGCCACAGCCCGAACAGCACGGCCAGTGCCGCGCCGGTCGGCGTGGGCTGCCCGGTCCAGGCCCGTCCCGCCGTGAACAGGAAACCCACCACGATCGCCGCGCCAAAGCCGAACACCATTTCGTGCGCATGCCAGAACATCGCCGGCAGCGCCGGTGCCGGCGCGAACGCGTGCACGCCGGCCAGCATTGCCGACCACGCCGCGATCGCCAGCGCGGCAAACACCGCGCCGCCCAGATAGAACGGGCGGAAGCCCAGCGCAAACAGGGCAAAGCCACGTGGCGGCGGGCCCGCAGGGGCCTTGCCGGAAGGCGGCATGCGCCGCGCGGGAAGGATGGGAATGGTGTCCATGACTGGAGAGCGCAATGAGGATGCGGCGCGGGTTTCGCCGCGGCGGCGCAACGTGATGCGCCGCAAGTCGTCCCCACGATAGCACCGCCGCCGCGCCGGCGACCTCCCCCGGTAGAACTACTTCCAAAGGCAGTCAGCGCCCGCGCCTGCGCTGTGCGGCCGGCGAATAGGCAGCACCAGCGCCCGCCCCTACTCTGGCATCACCCCCGCCAAAGTTGACACAGGAGCATGGCCATGGCCACCCAACCCCGCGCGCCGGAGCCGATCCCGCCCGGCGCCGCAATAACACTGGCGTCCAGTACTTTTGCCTTCACCATCTGTTTTGCCGTGTGGATGCTGTTCGCGGTCCTCGGCATTCCCCTCAAGCAACAGCTCGGCCTCAACGACACCGAATTCGGCCTGCTCGCCGCCACCCCGGTGCTGAGCGGCTCGCTGATCCGCGTGCCGCTGGGGCTGTGGACCGACCGCTTCGGCGGCCGCATCGTGTTCTTCGTGCTGATGCTGGCCACCGTGATCCCGATCTGGCTGATCTCGTACGCGACCACGCTGTGGCAGCTGCTGGTGCTGGGCCTGTTCGTCGGCCTGGCGGGCGGCTCGTTCTCGGTCGGCACGCCCTACGTGGCGCGCTGGTTCCCGCGCTCGCGCCAGGGGCTGGCGATGGGCATCTTCGGCGCCGGCAACTCGGGCGCGGCGCTGACCAAGTTCGTCGCGCCGGCGCTGATCCTGGCGGCCGGCACCTGGACCGTGGTGCCGCGCGTGTATTCGGTGGCGATGCTGGTCACCGCGCTGCTGTTCTGGGTGTTCTCGCGCAGCAACCCGGCGCACATGGTCAAGTCCAGCGTCGGCTGGCGCGAGCAGCTGGCGGTGATGCGCGACCCGCGCGTGTGGCGCTACTCGCAGTACTACTCGGTGGTGTTCGGTGGCTATGTCGGCCTGTCGCTGTGGATGACCAAGTACTACATCGGCGAATACGGCTTCGACATCAAGGTGGCGGCCTTCCTCGCCGCCTGCTTCTCGCTGCCGGGCGGCGTGCTGCGCGCGATCGGCGGCTGGATCTCGGACCGCTACGGTGCCCATCGCACCACCTGGTGGGTGATGTGGGTGAGCTGGGTCGGCTTCTTCCTGCTCAGCTATCCGCAGACCGATTTCATCGTCCAGACCACCAGCGGCCCGCAGGCCTTCCGCATCGCGCTGACGCCCACGCTCTTCACCATCCTGCTGTTCGTGGTCGGCATCGCCTTCGCCATCGGCAAGGCCTCGGTGTTCAAGTTCATTTCCAACGACTTCACCCACAACATCGGCGCGGTTTCCGGCGTGGTGGGCCTGGCCGGCGGCCTGGGCGGCTTCGTGCTGCCGATCCTGTTCGGCATGCTGGCCGACCTGACCGGCGTGCGCAGCAGCTGTTTCATGCTGATGTACGGCACCGTGTGCGTGAGCCTGGTGTGGATGCATTACAGCCACCGCGCCGAACGCCAGCGCAAGGCCCAGGCCGTGGGCCTGACCCAGGCGGCCTGACGCGGCACTGACCACCCTGCGCCTGCGCGCATTCTTCCTCAAGGCACACTGATCATGACCTCATCCGTACTCACCCGCTGGGAGCCCGAGAACGCGGCGTTCTGGCAAAGCGAGGGCGAGCGCATCGCCTACCGCAACCTGTGGATCTCGATCCCGGCGCTGATGCTGGCCTTCGTGGTCTGGATGCTGTGGAGCGTGGTCGCGGTCAACCTCGACCGCGCCGGCTTCCAGTTCACCAAGAACCAGCTGTTCTGGCTGACCGCGCTGCCGGCGCTGTCGGGCGCCACGCTGCGCATCTTCTACTCGTTCCTGGTGCCGGTGTTCGGCGGGCGCCGCTTCACCGCGATCTCCACCGTGCTGCTGCTGATCCCCGCGCTGGGCATGGGCTTCGCGCTGCGCGACCCGTCCACCGGCTATCCCACGCTGCTGGTGCTGGCGCTGCTGTGCGGGCTGGGCGGCGCCAACTTCAGTTCGTCGATGGCCAATATCAGCTTCTTCTTCCCCAAGGCGAAGAAGGGGCTGGCCACCGGGCTGAATGCCGGCATCGGCAACCTGGGCGTGTCGGTGGTGCAGTTCGTCACGCCGCTGGTGGTGTCGCTGGCGGTGTTCGGCGCGCTCGGCGGCGAGCCGCAGCAATACCAGGCCAACGGCGCCACGCAGAACCTGTGGCTGCAGAACGCCGGCTTTATCTGGGTGCCGTTCATCGTGGTGTCGGCACTGGCCGCGTGGTTTGGCATGCATGACATCGCCGACGCCAAGGCCTCGTTCGCCGAACAGGCCGTGATCTTCAAGCGCAAGCACAACTGGCTGATGTGCTGGCTCTACGTGGGCACTTTCGGCTCGTTCATCGGCTTCTCGGCCGGGCTGGCGCTGCTGACCAAGTCGCAGTTCCCGGGCGTGAACCCCACCGCCTATGCCTTCCTGGGGCCGCTGGTCGGGGCGCTGACGCGTCCCGTGGGCGGCTGGATCTCCGACAAGCTCGGCGGCGCGCGCGTCACGCTGTGGACCTTCGTCGGCATGATCGCGGCGGTGTTCGCGGTGCTGGCGGCGCTGCCGCACGACGGCGCCGGCGGCAACTTCACGTACTTCCTCGCGGCCTTCATCGCATTGTTTGCGCTGACCGGCATCGGCAACGGCTCGACCTTCCGCATGATCCCGGTGATCTTCCTGACCGAGCGCCAGCGCGCCGCGAAGGGCAAGGGCGACGCCGCGCAACGCCAGGCGCTGCAGGACGCCGGCAAGGAATCCGCCGCGGTGCTGGGCTTTTCGGGCGCGATCGGCGCCTACGGCGGCTTCTTCATCCCCAAGAGCTTCGGCACCTCGCTGGAGCTGACCGGTGCGCCCGACGCCGCGCTGTACTGCTTTATCGCCTTCTATGTCAGCTGCGTGCTGGTGACGTGGTGGCATTACGCGCGCCGCAACGCCCCCATGCCCTGCTGAACGCCCTGCCGGCCGGACTAGTTCTTCGGAACTAGGCCCGCGCCGGACACCTCCCCCGATCGCCACCCGGCGGCTGTTCCACCAGCGAATTGGCCGCCGCCCCGCTCCCCCATAAGCTCGAGGTGTCCCTGCAAATGCTCCCGGGCAACCGTCGGAGCCCCGCAGAATAGCCTCGCGGAGAACAAGCAAATGAGTCATTTCCTGGATCGACTGAAGTTCATGTCGCGCGTCAAGTCCACCTATGCGGACGGCCACGGCGCGGTGGTGAACGAAGACCGCAAGTGGGAAGACGGCTACCGCAGCCGCTGGCAGCACGACAAGATCGTGCGCTCCACCCACGGCGTGAACTGCACCGGCTCGTGCTCCTGGAAGGTCTACGTCAAGAACGGCCTGATCACCTGGGAAACGCAGCAGACCGACTACCCGCGCACGCGCCCGGACCTGCCCAACCATGAACCGCGCGGCTGCCCGCGCGGCGCCTCGTACAGCTGGTACGTCTACTCCGCGCAGCGCGTCAAGTACCCGATGATCCGCGGCCGGCTGATGGAAATGTGGCGCGAGGCCCGCAAGACCATGGACCCGATCGCAGCCTGGGAATCGATCAGCCAGGATCCGAAGAAGGCGGCACGGTACAAGAGCGTGCGCGGCCAGGGCGGCTTCGTGCGCGCCGACTGGAACACCGCCACCGAGATGATCGCCGCGGCCAACGCCTTTACCGTGAAGAAGTTCGGCCCGGACCGCGTGATCGGCTTCTCGCCGATCCCGGCGATGTCGATGGTGTCCTATGCCGCGGGCGCGCGCTACCTGAGCCTGCTCGGCGGCGCCTGCCTGTCGTTCTATGACTGGTACTGCGACCTGCCGCCGGCCAGCCCGCAGATCTGGGGCGAGCAGACCGACGTGCCCGAATCGGCCGACTGGTACAACTCCACCTACCTGATGGTGTGGGGCTCAAACGTGCCGCAGACGCGCACCCCCGACGCCCACTTCTACACCGAGGTGCGCTACAAGGGCACCAAGACCGTCGCGGTCTCTTCCGACTTCGGCGAGATGGTCAAGTTCGGCGATATCTGGCTGGCGCCGAAGCAAGGCACCGATGCCGCGCTGGCCATGGCGATGGGCCACGTGGTGCTCAAGGAATTCCATGCCAGCGGCAAGTCCGCGTACTTCCGCGACTATGTGAAGCAGTACACCGACATGCCGATGCTGGTGCTGCTGCGCGAGCATGGCGACACGCTGGTGCCCGACCACTTCCTGCGTGCCTCGCACCTGGCCGACAACCTCGGCGAAGCCAACCATCCGGAATGGAAGACGCTGCTGGTCGACGACGCCACCGGCGAGATCGTCGCGCCCAACGGCTCGATCGGCTTCCGCTGGGGCGAAGCCGCGCACAACGACGGCGCAAAGGTGGGCCGCTGGAACCTGGAACTGAAGGACGGCGGCAGCGGCCGCGCGGTCGAGCCGCGCCTGTCGCTGCTCGGCCACGGTGACGAAGTGGTCGAGGTCGGCTTCCCCTACTTCGGCGGCGAGCACGACGAGCTGCTGCGCCGCCGCGTGCCGGCGCGCCGCATCACGCTGGCCGACGGCAGCAGCGCGCTGGTGGCGACCGTGTACGACCTGCAGATGGCCAACTACGGTGTCGACCAGGGCCTGGGCGGTCCCAACGTGGCGTCGTCGTATGAGGACGACGTGCCCTACACCCCGGCCTGGCAGGAAAAGCACACCTCGGTGCCGGCCCGCCTGGTGACACAGGTTGCGCGCGAGTTCGCCGACAACGCCGATCGCACGCAAGGCAAGAGCATGGTGATCGTCGGTGCCGCGCTGAACCACTGGTACCACAACGACATGATCTACCGCGGCATCATCAACCTGCTGATGATGTGCGGCTGCATCGGCAAGAGCGGCGGCGGCTGGGCCCACTATGTCGGCCAGGAGAAGCTGCGCCCGCAGTTCGGCTGGGCCCCGCTGGCCTTCGGCCTGGACTGGTCGCGCCCGCCGCGCCAGATGAACGGCACCTCGTTCTTCTACAACCACACCAGCCAGTGGCGCCACGAGAAGCTGGCCGTCGACGAGATCCTGTCGCCGACCGCCGACCGCAAGCGCTATGACGGCCTGTCGCTGCTGGACCTGAACGCCAGGTCCGAGCGCATGGGCTGGCTGCCGTCGGCGCCTCAGCTCGGCACCAATCCGCTCGACGTGGTCGACGCGGCCGAACGGGCCGGCAAGGATCCGGTGGCCTACACGGTCGAGCAACTGAAGTCGGGCGCGCTGCAGTTCGCCTGCGACGATCCCGACAACCCGGCCAACTTCCCGCGCAATATGTTCGTGTGGCGCTCCAACATCCTGGGCAGCTCGGGCAAGGGACATGAGTATTTCCTGAAGTACCTGCTGGGCACACAGAACGCCGTGTTCGGCGACGAAGCCGACGCGATCACGCCGAGCGAAGTCAACGTGCGCCCGGCCGCCGAAGGCAAGCTCGACCTGCTGACCGTGCTCGACTTCCGCATGAGCACCACCTGCCTGTACGGCGACATCGTGCTGCCGACGGCAACGTGGTACGAGAAGGACGACCTCAACACGTCCGACATGCACCCCTTCATCCACCCGCTGTCCGAAGCCGTGCAGCCGCTGTGGGAAAGCAAGACCGACTGGGAGATCTACAAGGCCATTGCGAAGAAATTCAGCGAGATCGCCGGCCCGTACCTCGGCACGCGCAAAGACCTGGTCTGCACGCCGCTGCTGCACGACACCCCGGGCGAACTCGGCCAGCCATTCGAGCCGAAGGACTGGAAGGCCGGCGAGTGCGACCTGATCCCGGGCAAGACCGCGCCGTCGATGACGGTGGTCGAGCGCAACTACGCCGACATCTACAAGAAATTCACCTCGATCGGCCCGCTGCTGGACAAGCTCGGCAATGGCGGCAAGGGCATCAACTGGAACACCCAGCATGAGGTGAAGGAAATCGGCGACCTGAGCCACACGGTAACGGAGCCCGGCGTGAGCCAGGGCCGCCCGAAGCTCGAAACGGCCATCGACGCCGCCGAGATGATCCTGACCTTCGCTCCCGAAACCAACGGCCACGTCGCCGTCAAGGCGTGGGAAGCGCTGTCGAAGATCACCGGCCGCGACCACACCCATCTCGCCGAAGGGCGCGAGCACGACAAGATCCGCTTCCGCGACGTGCAGGCGCAGCCGCGCAAGATCATCTCCGCGCCGACGTGGTCGGGGCTGGAATCGGAAGAGGTCAGCTACAACGCCGGCTACACCAACGTGCACGAGCTGATCCCCTGGCGCACGCTGACCGGCCGCCAGCAGTTCTGGCAGGACCATCGCTGGATGCTGGACTTCGGCGAAGGCGCGTGCGTGTACAAGCCGGCCATCGACACCAAGACCGTGGCGCCGATGCTGGGCAAGAAGCCCAACGGCAATCCGGAGCTGGTGCTGAACTGGATCACGCCGCACCAGAAGTGGGGCATCCACTCCACCTATTCCGACAACCTGCGCATGCTGACGCTGTCGCGCGGCGGCCCGCACGTATGGATCTCGGAAGCCGAGGCCAAGGCCAACGGCATCCGCGACAACGACTGGGTCGAGGTCTTCAACGTCAACGGCACGCTGACGGCGCGCGTGGTGGTGTCGCAGCGCGTGCCCAAGGGCATGTGTTTGATGTACCACGCCCAGGAAAAGATCGTGAATGTGCCGGGCGCCGAAACCAGCGGCATGCGTGGCGGCATCCACAACTCGGTCACGCGCGCCGTGACCAAGCCCACGCACATGATCGGCGGCTACGCGCAGCTGGCCTACGGCTTCAACTACTACGGCACCGTCGGCAGCAACCGCGACGAGTTCGTGATCCTGCGCAAGATGAAGAAGGTCGACTGGCTCGAAGGGCCGCTCGTGGAATCGAACAAGGAAGGAGCAACGCAATGAAGATCCGCGCCCAGGTAGCCATGGTGCTGAACCTCGACAAGTGCATCGGCTGCCATACCTGCTCCGTGACCTGCAAGAACGTGTGGACCAGCCGCGACGGCGTCGAGTACGCGTGGTTCAACAACGTCGAGACCAAGCCCGGCATCGGCTATCCCAAGGAATGGGAGAACCAGGACAAGTGGCAGGGCGGCTGGAAGCGCAATGCCGACGGCACGCTCGAGCCGCGCCAGGGCGGCAAGCTGAAGATCCTGGCGAACCTGTTCGCCAATCCCAACCTGCCGGCGATCGACGAGTACTACGAGCCCTTCACTTTCGACTACGAGCACCTGCAGAAGGCGCCGCTGTCGCAGACTCCGCCCACCGCGCGCCCGGTCTCAGTGCTGACCGGCCGCAAGATGGAAAAGATCGAGTGGGGCCCGAACTGGGAAGACGACCTCGGCGGCGAGTTCAGCTCGCGCGGCCGCGACAAGCTCTTCGACGACGTGCAGAAGGAGATGTACTCGACCTTCGAGAACACCTTCATGATGTACCTGCCGCGCCTGTGCGAGCACTGCCTGAACCCGGCCTGCGTGGCCTCGTGCCCGTCGGGCTCGATCTACAAGCGCGAGGACGACGGCATCGTGCTGGTCGACCAGGACAAGTGCCGCGGCTGGCGCATGTGCATCTCGGGCTGCCCGTACAAGAAGATCTATTTCAACTGGCAGAGCGGCAAGGCCGAGAAATGCCTGTTCTGCTATCCGCGCATCGAGGCCGGCCAGCCTACGGTCTGCTCCGAGACCTGCGTCGGCCGCATCCGCTACCTCGGCGTGATGCTGTACGACGCCGACCGCATCGAGCAGGCCGCGTCGGTGGCCGACGAGCGCGACCTGTACCAGTCGCAGCTCGACGTCTTCCTCGATCCGCACGACCCGGCAGTGCAGGCCGAGGCGCTGCGCCAGGGCATCCCGCAAAGCTGGCTCGACGCCGCGCGCAAGTCGCCGGTCTACAAGATGGCGTGCGAGTGGAAGGTCGCCTTCCCGCTGCACCCCGAGTACCGCACGCTGCCGATGGTCTGGTACATCCCGCCGCTGTCGCCGATCCAGTCGGCGGCCGAAGCGGGCCACATGGGCATGAACGGCATCATCCCCGACGTCAAGAGCCTGCGCATCCCGGTCAAGTACCTGGCCAACCTGCTGACCGCGGGCGACGTGATGCCGGTGCTGTCGGCGCTGGACCGCATGCTGGCGATGCGTGCCTACAAGCGCTCGCAGGTGGTGGACGGCGTGCAGGACCTCGACGTGCTGAAGCAGGTGGGCCTGACGCCCGCGCAGGTCGAGGACATGTACAAGACCATGGCCATCGCCAACTACGAGGACCGCTTCGTGATCCCGTCCTCGCACAAGGAGATGGTCGAGGACAGCTTCAACGACAAGGCCAGCTGCGGCTTCACCTTCGGCAACGGCTGCTCGGGCGGCACTTCGGACGGCGCGCTGTTCGGCAAGAAGCCGCAGGGCAGCGTGCATTTCGTCGACATGCCCAGGTCGCGCAAGAAGGCCGTGATGAGCTGAACGCCCGCGAACGAACCGGAGAACAACATGCCCCTCTATCCCATCCTCAGCGCGCTGCTCGGCTATCCCGAGCAGGAACTGCTCGACGCGCTGCCCGAGATCGACACCGCGCTGGGCGAATGGCCGCAGGCGCGCGCGCTGCTGGCGCCGGTGACCGGCCTGCTGCGCAGCGAGACGCTGATCACGCTGCAGGAAAACTATGTCGCCACCTTCGACCGCAACCCGGCGCACTCGCTGCACCTGTTCGAGCACGTGCACGGCGAAAGCCGCGACCGCGGCCAGGCCATGGTCGACCTGATCGACGAGTACCGGCGCGCGGGCTTCGAGCCCGCGGCGTCCGAGCTGCCCGACTACGTGCCGCTGTTCCTGGAGTTCCTCGGCGCGCTTGCGGGCGACAGCAACGAGGCACGCGCCGAGCAGCTGCTGGGCGAAGCCATCCACGTGCTGGCCGCGATCGGCGACCGGCTCGCGCGCAACCAGAGTCCCTACGCCGGCGTGTTCGCCGTGCTGCGCACGCTCACCGACGTGCAGCCGCAAGCGCAGCAGGAGCCGCCGGTGCGGGACATGGACGAGGCGCTGGAAACCTTCGGCCCGGGCGCCGATGGCGTGGAGCCGCTGCTGGCCCCGCACACCGGGCCGCAGGCGGTGAAGTTCTACCCGCGTGGCACGGCGCCGGTGCCGGCGCCTTGCTGAAGTGCTTACGCGAGCCGACTGTTTGCTCCCCTCTCCCGCGTGCGGGAGAGGTGCGGGGGTGAGGGCGAAAGCTTCAACGAAGCGCCGGTGCTTAAACCACCCCTCACCCTACTCTCTCCCCTGAGGGGAGAGGGGAAAACAGTAGGCATAGACGGCGCCCAGCCAGCCCAATCCTCTCAACGAGCTCACACCATGGCAACCCTCCACCAATTCCTCTTCGGCATCTACCCGTACATCGCGCTTGCCATTTTCCTGTTCGGCAGCCTGGCCCGCTTCGAGCGCGAGCAATACACCTGGAAGACCGACAGCTCGCAGGTGCTGTACCGCGGCAACCTGCGCACCGGCAACATCCTGTTCCATGTCGGCATCCTGGGCCTGTTCTTCGGCCACCTGGTGGGCCTGCTGACCCCGGTGGCGGTGTGGGACGCGCTGGGCGTCTCGCACGGCTTCAAGCAGGGCGTGGCGATGGTCGCCGGCGGCGTGATGGGCACCATGTGCCTGGCCGGCCTGCTGATCCTGCTGCACCGCCGGCTGAGCAACGCACGCGTGTCCGCGGTGACCCGCACCGGCGACAAGGTGCTGCTGCTGTGGCTGCTGGTGACGCTGCTGCTGGGCCTGTCCACCATCTTCGAGTCGGCTGGCCATATGGACGGCCACATGATGGTGCAGCTGATGAACTGGGCACAGCACATCGTCACGCTGCGCGGCGACGCCGCCGGCTTTATCGCCGACGCCCCGCTGCTGTTCAAGGCGCACCTGTTCATGGGCATGACCCTGTTCGTGATCTTCCCGTTCACGCGGCTGGTGCATGTGTGGAGCGGCTTTGCCTCGCTCGGCTACCTCGGCCGCGCCTGGCAGCTGGTGCGCAGCCGCTGAGCGCCGCAAGCGCACAAGGAGAATCCGATGCCTGTCACCGTCAACGGCGTGGAACTGCGCGACGCCGATATCGAGCGCGAACTGGACCACCATCACGACGCCGCCAACCCGGCGCGGCTGGCCACCATCTCGGCGATCCTGCGCCTGCTGATGCGGGCCGAAGCCACGCGCACCGGCCTGGACGCCGAAGCCATGGATGACGACGCGCTGGCGCAGGCGCTGCTGGCGCGCGAGGCCGCCACGCCCGAAGCCGACGAAGCCAGCTGCCGCCGCCACTACGACAGCCACCCCGAGCGCTTCCGCGAAGGCGAATGGGTGGAGGCCGACCATATCCTGTTCCAGATCACGCCGCGGGTGCCGCTGGACGCGCTGCGCGAGGTCGCGGCGCAGACGCTGGCGCTGGTGCGCGGCGATCCCTCGAGCTTTGCTCATCATGCCAGCGCGCTGTCCAACTGCCCCAGCGGCGCCAACGGCGGCCGGCTGGGCCGCGTGTTCCGCGGCGAAACCGCGCCGGAGTTCGAGCGCGCACTGTTCGCGGCGCAGCAGGACGGCGTGCTGCCGCAGTTGCTTGAAACCCGTTATGGCCTGCATATCGTGCGCATCCTCGAGCGTTGCCCGGGCACGCGCCTGCCGTTCGAGGCGGTGCGCGGCGAGATCGCGCGCGCCCTCGGCGCCGCGGCGCGTGACCGCGCCTGGAAGCAGTACGCCAGCCTGCTGATCGGCCGCGCGCGCATCGAAGGCATCGAGCTCGAGGGCGCCGACAGCCCGCTGGTGCAATAGCGAGCGGAGGCGACCGTGCATCACATCGAACATCTGCTCAAGGGTTTCGAACGCTTCCAGCAACGCTATTTCGACGACGAGCCCGGGCTGTTCGACAGCCTGCGCACCGGCCAGCGTCCGCCGACGCTGCTGATCGGCTGCTGCGACTCGCGCGTCGACCCCGGCCTGCTGCTCGGCTGCGATCCGGGCGAGCTGTTTACCGTGCGCAATATCGGCAACCTGGTGCCCCCTTGCACCGGCCGCCACGAGGGCAGCCTGCACGGCGTGTCCGCGGCGATCCAGTTCGCGGTGCAGCAGCTGCGCGTGGCCCGCATCATCGTGATGGGCCATGGCGGCTGCGGCGGCATCCGCGCGCTGCTGGCGCAGCCGGCCGACGCCGGCGACCATGCGCCCGACGAGGGCGAGGATCCGGACTACCTCGGCGCGTGGGTCCGCATCGCCGCGCCGGCGCGGCGGCAGGTGGAGGAAACCCTGGGCGGGGCCAGCGCCGCGCAGCGCCAGCGCGCCTGCGAGCAGGCGGCGATCCTGGTGTCGCTGCGCAACCTGCAGACCTTCCCGTTCGTGCGGCGCGCCCTGGAAGCCGGCGCGCTGACGCTGCACGGCTGGTATTTCGATCTCCAGGCCGGCGCGCTGCTGGCCTATTCGCAGCGCGCCGATGCCTTCCTGCCGCTGGTATGTCCTTTGCCAGCCAGCGCCGCACCCGCCGCACCAACCGAATCCGTCACAACATGACTCCCTTTATCTTCGGCATCGCCGGCACCTCGGGCAGCGGCAAGACCACGCTGATTACCGCGCTGCTGCCGTGGTTTCGCACCCACGGCCTGACCGTCAACGTGATCAAGCACAGCCATCATCCGCTGGAACTCGAGCCCCCCGGCAAGGACAGCGCGCGCTTTCGCGCAGCCGGTGCCACGGAAGTAATGGTGGCCTCGCCCTATCGCTACGCCATCGTGCGCGAGCTGGCCAATGAAGCCGAGCCGACGCTTGCCGAGCAGGTGGCGCGGCTGCGGCCCGCGGACATCACGCTGGTCGAAGGCTTCCGCAGCGAGGATATTCCGCGCATCGAGGTGTATCGCCCAGCGCATGGACGTGCACCCTACTATCCCTGCGATCCTTCGATCGTTGCGGTGGCTACCGATGCGCGGCTCGACACCTTGCTGCCCTGCCTGCCGCTGGACCATACCGCGCAAGTGGGGCGGTTCATCCTCGCCCTGCGCGACCGCACCCAGGCGGATCCGCTCGACCCTGGCGCTTTCCTCAAAGCGATGGAGATGATCGCCATCTGAGGGCGTTTCCCGGCGGCATGTGCCGGATGCCGCGCCTGAATTTTCACCGCCGCGCCCACGCCAGTGCCCGCCCCGCCACCCGACTCGACAATTTCCGCACGCCGCCTATCTTTAGGGTGCCAGTACCGTCGCCGTGGGTGCTGCCGCCTGCCCCGGCGCGGCAAGCGGCAGCACCGATTCGCGGGGACACAAGCCAACAGCGAATGAACGAGGACTCGCCCCCGCGGCAGAACTACGAGGATGCCTTGCTCGGCATCGTGGGGGAGATGTCTACCGCTATGCGGCCGCAGGCCGAATCCGGTGCGCCGGCCGCCCCCTCGATGGACAGCGCGCTCGAAGCGGAACTGGGCTTCGACAGCCTGACGCGCGCCGAACTGCTGACCCGCATCGAGCAGCGTTTCAGCGTCAGCTTGCCGGAGCAGGTACTGGTTCAGGCGGATACGCCGCGCGCGCTGCTGCGCGCCGTGCTGGCCGCCAGGGACCTGCCGCCCGGCGCAGAGGAGGGGCCCGCACTGCCGGCCAGCCCGGCATCGGCGGAGTCCGCGGCGCAGGCGCCGGAAGGCGCCGCCACGGTGACCGAGGTGCTGCGCTGGCACCTGCACCGCCACCCCGACCATGCTCACATCATCCTGCATGGCGGCGAAGGCGCGGATACGCCGATCACCTTTGCGCAACTGCACCGGCACGCCTGTAGCGTTGCCGCCGGCCTGGCCGCGCGTGGCGTGCGCGCCGGTACGACCGTGGCGCTGATGCTGCCGACCAGCGCCGAGTACTTCTACTGCTTTACCGGCGTCCTGATGGCAAGCGGGATTCCCGTGCCGCTCTACCCGCCGGCGCGGCTGGCGCAGATCGGCGATCACCTGCAACGCCACGCCGGCATCCTCGCCAATGCGCAGGCTCCCATCCTGATCACGGTGGCCGAAGCCCGGCCTCTGGCCACCCTGCTCAAGGCCAGCACCGGCACACTGCAAAGCGTGCTGACGCCTCAAGAGGTCGAGGACACCGCCGCCGCGCCGGTCCATGCAATGCCGGGCGCGCATGACATCGCGCTGCTGCAGTACACCTCCGGCAGCACCGGCTCGCCCAAGGGTGTGGTGCTGACGCATGCCAACCTGCTGGCCAATCTGCGCGCCATGGGCCTGGCGCTGTCGGTCGACTCGCGCGACGTCTTTGTCAGCTGGCTGCCCCTGTATCACGATATGGGCCTGATCGGCGCCTGGCTGGGCAGCCTGTACTACGCTTTCCCGTTGGTGGTGATGTCGCCGCTCACGTTCCTGGCACGGCCCGAGCGCTGGCTTTGGGCGATCCACAAGTACCGGGGCACGCTGTCGGGCGGGCCCAATTTCGCATATGAACTGTGCCTGCACAGGCTGGCACACGCGGACCTGGCGGGGCTGGACCTGTCGAGCTGGCGTTTCGCCTTCAACGGCGCCGAGCCCGTGAGCCTGCAGACCATGCGCAAGTTCGCAGCGCGCTTTGCCCCGCACGGCCTGCGCGCAGAGGCGGCGGCGCCGGTCTACGGGCTGGCGGAGGCATCGGTGGGCCTGACGTTCCCGCCGCCGGGACGCGCCTTGACTGCCGACCGCATCGACCGCGCCGCATTCGTACACACATCGCGCGCCATTCCCGCCGCGGCGGACCGGCAGGACGTGGCAGCCGAACGCGATGTGCTGGAGATCCCTTCGTGCGGCCGGCCACTGCCCGGCCACGATATCCGCATCGTCGACGCCAGCGGCTGCGAACTGCCCGAGCGGCGGGAGGGCCTGCTGCAGTTCCGCGGGCCCTCGGCCACCAGCGGCTATTTCCGCAACCCGGTGCAGACGCGCAAGCTCTTCGACCATGGCTGGCTCAACACCGGCGACTATGGCTATATCGCCGACGGCGAGCTCTACGTCACCGGGCGCGCCAAGGAAACCATCGTTCGCGGCGGCCGCAATCTCTATCCCTACGAAGTGGAGCAGGCCATCGGCGCCATTCCCGGGATCCGCAAGGGCTGCGTCGCGGTGTTCGGCAGCCCCGATCCGGACAGCGGCACCGAGCATATCGTCGTGATGGCGGAAACCTCGGCAACGGACCAGGCCGCGCGCAGCGCGCTGCAACGGCAGGCGCTGAAGACCGCGCTCGATATACTCGGCATGCCGCCTGACCATGTCGTGCTGGTGCCGCCACACACCATCCTGAAGACGTCGAGCGGCAAGATCCGGCGCGCCGCTTGCCGCGAGCGGTTCGAGCATGGCGGCACCGGCCATGGCCAAGCCGCACCGTGGCTGCAGATCGCGCGCTTCGGCTGGCAGGCGCTGCTGCCGCAGCTGCGGCGCGGCCGGCATGCCGCTGCCGGCCTGTCTTATTCGCTGTATGCGTGGCTGTTGTTCGCCGCGATGGCGCCCGTGACGTGCCTGGCATCGGTGGCAATGCACCGGCCAGCCATGGGATGGGCGCTCAGCCACCACGCCGCCCGGCTGCTGCTGCGGCTGGCCGCGGTGCCATGGTTCGTGCAGGGGCTGGAGCACCTGCCGCGCCATCGCGCCTGCGTGCTGGTATCGAACCATGCCAGCTACCTGGACGGCATCGTGCTGGTTGCCGCACTCCCGCTGCCGGTGTGTGTCGTGGCCAAGCGCGAGCTGCAAACGCAACGCATCCCGGCCGCCTACCTGTCCAGCATCGGGGCCGACTTTATCGACCGCTTCGACAACGTGCGTGAATCCGAGGCCATCGAGCGGCTGGTCGCGGCGGTGGGCGCCGGGCGCTCGGTGCTGCTGTTCCCGGAAGGCACCTTTGGTCGCGAGTCCGGGCTGCAACGTTTCCGCTCGGGCGCCTTCGTCGCCGCCGCCCGTGCCGGCGCCCCGGTGGTTCCCGTTGCGCTGCGGGGCACCCGCTCGGTGCTGCGCGACGGCCAGTGGCTGCCGCGCCGGGGACCGGTCAGCGTCGTCATCGGCCGGCCCCTGCCGCCTGACGGGCACGACTGGTCGGCCGCAATGCGGCTGCGCAATGCGGCCCGCGCTGAAATCCTGCACTACTGCGGCGAACCCGACGCGCTGCGCGTGAAGGCGCAGTTCGCGCGGCGCCTCGCGCGGCCGCTGCCATGATCCCCGCCGGCCGGACCCGGCGCCCGCCGCCGGCCATCCCACCCGCCGTCTCACTCGCCGTCTCACCATAAGGCAATGGAGACCTTTGCCACCGCCCCGATGTGGGCTGGATTTTTCGTCCTGGTGCTGGGCACGCTGCTGGTGGACATATTTGTGCTTGGCGGGCGGCGCGCGCACCGGGTCTCCTCGCGCGAGGCGCTGGGATGGACCCTGACCTGGATGACGCTGGCCACGCTGTTCGGCCTGGCGCTGTGGTGGGTGGTGGCCGAGGACGCCGGGCACGACGCGGCCTATCGCAAGGTGCTGGAGTTCTACACCGGCTACCTGATCGAGCTGTCGCTGTCGGTCGACAACATGTTCGTGTTTGCGATGATCTTCAGCTATTTCGCCGTGCCGCCGGAACTGCAGCGCCGCGTGCTGCTGCTTGGCGTGCTTGGCGCCATCCTGATGCGCGCCGCCATGATCCTGGTGGGGGTATGGCTGATCAGCCAGTTCGCCTGGATCCTCTATGTGTTCGGCGCGTTCCTCGTCATCACCGGCATCAAGATGCTGTTTATTTCCAGGCACGCGCCCGACCTCTCGCGCAATCCCATCGTGCGCTTCCTGTGCGCGCATATGCGGATCACCTCGTCGTACCACGGCGAACGCTTCTTCGTGCGCATCGACGGGCTGCGTCATGCCACCCCGATGTTCGTGGTGGTGCTGATGGTCGAGGCTACCGACCTGGTGTTCGCGGTCGACAGCATCCCGGCGATCTTCGCCGTGACCACCGATCCGTTCATTGTCTTCACTTCCAACATCTTCGCGATCATGGGCCTGCGGGCCCTGTATTTCCTGCTCGCCAACCTGGCGGCGCATTTCCAGTACCTGAAGTACGGACTCGCCATCGTGCTCGCCTTTATCGGCGCCAAGATGCTGGTCGAGCCGTGGTTCCACGTACCGGTGCACTGGTCGCTGTGCGCGGTCGCGATGACGCTGTTCGTCTCCGTCCTGCTCAGCCAGGCCAGGACCAGGCGAGCCGCCGCAGCGGGCGATCAGCCGGGCCGCAGCGGCGCACCGCGCGGTCGCGGGGCCGGGAACCGGCGCACATGAGGAGCAAGCCATGAACAAGATCCTGCTGGCGACCGACGGGTCGTCCTATAGCGATGCGGCCGCGCGCTTCCTGGCGCAAAGCCCCCTGCTGACCCGAGACCTCGTGGTGCATGTGGTGCATTGCGAACCGGATGTGCCCGGCGACATCAAGACGTTCATCGATCGCGGCACGCTCGAGGACTGGCATCGCGAACAGAACGAGAAGGCGATGGCCTCGGCGACCACCATCCTCGGCGAGGCCGGGATCGCATTCGAGCGCCAGGGCCTCACGGGCTTCGCGCCCGCCCGCATCGTCGAGTATGCGCGCCAGATCGGTGCCAGCCTGATCGTGATGGGCTCGCATGGCCGCGGCGGCTTCCTCGATGCCATCGTCGGGTCGGTGGCAAGACGGGTCCTCGCCCATGCGCACTGCCCTGTGCTGCTGATCAAGCATTAGCGGCGCGTCCCGCAACGCGCTTCGCTCCCTCTCCCGCAAGCGGGAGAGGGAGTACCCGATCGGCACGTTCGTTCCACCACAACGCGCCAAAGCGCATTCCGTCATCTCTGCGCCAACCGGCGAACACCGAAAAAAAACCGTTGCGTGACATCCCGCACGGTTTGATGCCAGTCAAGCCCCTTCTCGCAGTGTGTCCGCATCATCACTGCAAGCGCCTGGTGCCCAGTTCGCACCCCACAAGCACCGCGACAACAGCTTTCCACAACCCGCTGAACCACGGCACCATGAAAGCAAGAAAATGGCTTTATCCCGCATTCGCGGCACTGCCGCTCTCGCTCTGGCTGGGTCTTCCCCAGGCAGCCACCAACACCGCAAGGACCGCGCAGAAGCCTGAAGCAAAGACCGAACAGAAGGCCGCCATCCCCACCCTGACCACCGCCGAATTCGACCATGCGCGGCAAATCTACTTCGAACGCTGCGCCGGCTGCCACGGCGTGCTGCGCAAGGGTGCTACCGGCAAGGCGCTGACGCCCGACATCACCCGCGCGCGCGGCACCGAATACTTGAAGACCTTCATCAAGTACGGCAGCCCTGCCGGCATGCCCAACTGGGGCACCTCGGGCGACCTCACCGACAAGGAAGTCGACCTGATGGCGCGCTACATCCAGCTCGATCCGCCGACCCCGCCCGAGTTCTCGCTGGCCGATATCGAGAAAAGCCGCAAGGACATCCTGCCCGTCGCCAAGCGCCCGACGCAGAAGATGAACCAGTACAACCTGGACAACCTGTTCTCGGTCACGCTGCGCGACGCCGGCGAGGTGGCGCTGATCGACGGCGACAGCAAGCAGATCATCAATATCGTCAAGACCGGCTATGCGGTGCATATCTCGCGCATGTCGGCGTCGGGGCGCTACCTGTACGTGATCGGTCGCGACGCGCGGCTGGACCTGATCGACCTGTGGCTGCCCAAGCCCGATATCGTCGCCGAGGTGAAGATCGGCATGGAGGCGCGCTCGGTCGAGACCTCCAAGTACAAGGGCTACGAGGACAAGTACGCGGTGGCCGGCTCCTATTGGCCGCCGCAGTACGTGATCATGGAGGGCGACACCCTCAAGCCGCTGAAGGTGGTGTCCACGCGCGGCATGACCGTGGACAACGAATACCATCCCGAGCCGCGTGTGGCGTCGATCGTCGCCAGCCATTTCCATCCGGAATTCGTGATCAACGCCAAGGAGACCGGCAAAATCCTGATGGTCAACTACTCGGACCTGGCCAACCTGAAGACCACCACCATCGACTCGGCCAAGTTCCTGCATGACGGCGGCTTCGATTCGACCGGGCGCTACTTCCTGGTGGCGGCCAATGCCTCCGACAAGATCGCCGTGGTCGACACCAAGGAAGACAAGCTGGCCGCGCTGGTCAACGTCGGCAAGACCCCGCACCCTGGCCGCGGCGCCAATTTCACGCATCCGCAGTTCGGCCCGGTCTGGGCCACCAGCCACCTGGGCGACGAGACCATCAGCCTGATCGGCACCGACCCCGCCGGCCACCCCGCGCAAGCGTGGAAGGTGGTGCAGACGGTCAAGGGCCAGGGCGGCGGCTCGCTCTTTATCAAGACCCATCCCAAGTCGTCCAACCTGTGGGTCGATACCCCGCTGAATCCGGATGCCAAGCTCAACCAGTCGGTCGCGGTGTTCGACACGCGCAACCTCGAAGCCGGCTTCAAGGTGCTGCCCATCGCCGAGTGGGCCGACCTGAAGGGCAGCGGCGCCAAGCGGGTGGTGCAGGCCGAATACAACAAGGCCGGCGACGAAGTCTGGTTCTCGGTCTGGGGCACCAAGGACGGTGAATCCGCGCTGGTGGTGGTCGACGACAAGACCCGCGCACTCAAGACCGTGATCAAGGACAAGCGCCTGATCACGCCGACCGGCAAGTTCAACGCCTACAACACGCAGCACGACGTCTACTGAGGCCGCGCCCTCGCTGCGCCGCGGCGCAGCGAGGGCCGTCATCGTCCCCACGCACTTTGCACGGAGATTGAATCATGCGAACCCAACACGCGCTGACAGCGCTGGCGGCAGCGTTCGGCTGCCTGCTGGCGCTCGGCGCCGCCATGCCGGCACACGCCAGCCAGGCCCTGGCATCGAGCAAGGCCTGCCTGGCGTGCCACAGCCTCGACAAGAAAATGGTCGGGCCAGCCTTCCAGGACATCAAGGGCAAGTACACCGGCCGCAAGGACGGGCAGGCGCAGATGGTCCAGTCCATCCTGAAAGGCAGCAGCGGCCGCTGGGGCCCGGTGCCGATGCCGGCCAACGCCGTCAGCCAGGCCGACGCCAACACGCTGGCCAAATGGATCCTGTCCCTCTGAACCGCACCGCGTGGCGCCGCGCCGCTGCTGCCGCGCTGGTCGCCACGCTGTTCGCCACGCCGGGCGCACGCGCGCTGGCCACCGTCGATCCGCCCGCGCCGGCGCGGCAGGCACAACTGGCGCACTGGCTGCGCGATGACTGCGGCGCCTGCCACGGCATGACCCTACGCGGCGGACTGGGCCCGCCGCTGACGCCGGCGGGCCTGGCCGGCAAGCCGCCTGACGGCCTGGTCGCCACCGTGCTGTACGGCCGGCCCGGCACGGCGATGCCGCCCTGGAAACCATTCATGACGCAGGATGAAGCCCGATGGCTGATCGATCGACTGCAGGCCGGCCAGCCGCCGGCCGTCTTGCCGCCAGGCAACTGATGCGCGGCCTGGCTGCGGCGGCGTGCGCGGTGCTGGTGGCCGTGCTGGCCGCTGGTTGCGCCGCCAGCGTGCGCGGCACCGGCGACCTGGGCGTGGTAGTGGAGCGCGCCGCGGGCCGGCTGCAGATCGTGGAGACCACCGGCACGACCCGCCTGGCCACGGTCGAGGGACTGGGCGACCTGTCGCACGCCAGCGTGGTGTTCTCGCGCGATGCGCGCTACGCCTATGTCTTCGGCCGCGATGGCGGCCTGACGCGCGTCGACCTGCTCGGCGCCCGCATTACCCACCGCGTGCTGCAGGCAGGCAACAGCATTGGCGGCGCCATCTCGCAGGACGGCCGGGTGGTGGCGGCGCAGAACTACACGCCGGGGGGTATCCGCCTGTTCGATGCCCAGACGCTGGAACCGCTGGCGGAGCTTCCCGCCATCGGCAGCGACGGACGCCGCGCCAAGGTAGTCGGACTGGCCGACCTGCCCGGCCGGCGCTTCGCCGCCAGCCTGTTCGAATCCGGCGAAATCTGGATCATCGATGCCGGCGACCCGCGCCACCCGCAGGTGACCCGGCTGCCCGCCGGCCACGAGCCTTACGACGGGCTGGTCACGCCCGACGGCCGCTGGTACCTGGCCGGCCTGTTCGGCGAAGACGGGCTGGCGCTGGTCGACCTGTGGCAGGTTCCCCCTCAGACGCGGCGCATCCTGTCCGGCTACGGCCGCGGCAACGCGCCGCTGCCGGTCTACAAGATGCCGCACCTGCGCGGCTGGGCCATGGCGCAGGGCATGGCATGGCTGCCGGCGATCGGGCGCCATGAAGTACTGGTGGCCGATCCGGCCAACGGCTGGCGCGAAGCGGCGCGCGTGGCGCTGGCGGGCCAGCCGGTATTCGCCATGGCGCGGCCCGACGGGCGCCAGGTCTGGGTCAATTTCGCCTTCCCGCATAACGACACCGTGCAGGTGATCGACACCGCCACGCGCCAGATGGTGCGCACGCTGCAACCCTGCCGCGGCGTGCTGCACATGGAATTCACGCCCAAGGGCGAGGCGCTGTGGCTGTCCTGCCGCGACGACAACCGCGTCGAGGTTTACGACACCGCCACGCTGGAACGCCTGGCCACGCTGCCGGCCGACAATCCCAGCGGCATCTTCTTCACCGCGCGCGCGCAGCGCTTCGGCATGTAGGGCACGCCATGTTCAACGAGCAAAGCCTCTACGACCAGCTGCAGCGCGGCTTCCCGCTGCTGCCCCGGCCCTACCAGGCGCTGGCCGCGAAAGCCGGACTGTGCGAGCACGCGCTGCTGAGCTTGCTGGCGCGCGATCTCGGCAGCGGGCGCATCAGCCGCGTCGGCGCCGTGTTCGCGCCGAACGTGATCGGCGTCAGCACGCTGGGCGCCTTGTCGGTGCCCCCCGCGCAACTGGACCGCGTGGCGGCGCGCGTCAGCGCCTGCGCGGCGGTCAGCCACAACTACGCGCGCAGCGGCCACCGGTACAACCTGTGGTTCGTCGCGGGCGCGCGCGAGCGCGGCATGCTCGATGCCACGCTCGCGTCGATCGGCGAGCTCACCGGCCAGGCGCCGCTGGTCCTGCCGATGACGCGCGAATACCACATCGACCTAAGCTTTCCGCTGGCGCGCCAGCACGGTACCCGCCCGCGCCGGCCCGCCGGGCTGGCGGCGCCCGCCGCCGCCGTGGCGCTGGACGACGATGACTGGCGCCTGGTCGCGGCGCTGGAAGCCGGCCTGCCGCTGACGCCGCGCCCGTTCCATGCGCTGGCCACACAGGCGCGCCTGGGCGTACCGCAGGTGCTCGAGCGGCTGGCGCAATGGTCCGCGCAAGGCGTGATCCGGCGCATGGGGGTGGTGTTGCGCCACGGGCGCTTCGGCTACCGCCACAACGCCATGTGCGTGTGGGACGTGCCCGACGGCCGTGTCGACGCCATCGGCACGCGGCTGGCGCGGCAGCCGCGCGTGACCCTGTGCTACCGCCGCGAGCGCCGGCTCCCTGACTGGCCCTACAACCTGTTCGCGATGATCCATGCCCGCAGCGCGCAGGACCTGCAGCCCGCGCTGGCCCGGATCCGCGCCGCCGCCGGCCTGGAGCAGGTGCCG
Source organism: Cupriavidus alkaliphilus (assembly GCF_900094595.1). Lineage (GTDB taxonomy): Bacteria > Pseudomonadota > Gammaproteobacteria > Burkholderiales > Burkholderiaceae > Cupriavidus > Cupriavidus alkaliphilus. The sequence continues at coordinate 155,176 of NZ_FMAD01000008.1, forward strand.
GGCTCGGTGCTGGTCGGGACGCATTGCTACAAGCAGCGCGGCACGCGCTACGCCATCCAGGTGCCGGCATGAACGGCGCCGCCGCGTCGTGCGACGCCATCGATCCAGCCGATCGTCCCGATCCCTTCGATGCGCTCGACGCGCTCGACCGCCGCATCATCAACGCCCTGCAGCGCGGCCTGCCGCTGGTGCCGCGCCCGTACGCCGAAGCCGCCGCGGCGCTCGGCATCAACGAGGCCGTGCTGCTGGCGCGGCTGCGCGCGCTGCTTGCCGCCGGCGTGCTGACGCGCTTCGGTCCGCTGTACCAGGTGGAGCGCGCCGGCGGCCGCTTCGTGCTGTGCGCCTGCCATGCGCCGGCGGCGCGACTGGAAGCCGTCATAGCCGCCATCAACGCCCACCCTGAAGTCGCGCACCACTACGCGCGCACGCATCACCTGAACCTGTGGTTCGTAGTGGCCGTCGTACGGCCGGAGCAGGTTGCGCCGGTGCTCGCGCGCATCGCCGCGGCGGCCGGGGTCGAGGTGTTGCCGTTCCCCAAGGAACGGGAGTTCTTCGTCAACCTCTATCTGCCCGCCTGATGCCAACCACTGCCGACGCCGCCGATCCCACTGACCTGGCGCTGATCCGCGCCACCCAGGCCGGCCTGCCGCTGGTATCGGCCCCGTACGCCGCGGTCGCCGCGGAACTGGGCCTGACCGAGGCGCAAGTGATCGCACGCCTGGCGGCGATGCAGGCGCGCGGCGTGCTGCGCCGCATCGCCGCCGTGCCCAACCACTACCGGATCGGCTGGCGCGCCAACGGCATGACCGTGTGGGACGTCGACGATGCCGACATCGATGGGCTGGGCGCGCGCATCGGTGCCCTGCCTTTCGTCAGCCATTGCTATCGGCGACCGCGCCGCTTGCCGCACTGGCGCTACAACCTGTTCGCGATGGTCCACGCCCGTTCGCGCGAAGAGGCCGCGCCCCAGATCGCCGCGATCGCGGCGCTGCTGGGCGACGCCTGCCGCGCGCACGACGTGCTGTGGTCCACCCGCGTGCTGAAGAAGACCGGGCTGCGGCTCGCGCCAGCCGATGCCCACACCCCGCCGGACCCCGGCCCGGAACGAACACACCCGGACTGAACACACCCGGACTGAACACACCCGGACCGAACACACCAACAGGAAGCCCCAACCATGTTCCGCCTGTCCCGCTTCATGGAAGCCCTGCGCGATGACGGCCCGGTGCCGCCTCCGCGCCAGCCCGCCGGCCCGGTGGTGATCTGGAACCTGATCCGCCGCTGCAACCTGAACTGCCGGCACTGCTACGCTACCTCGGCCGACACCGACTTCAAGGGCGAGCTCGATACCGCCGAAGCGCTGGACGTGCTGGGCCAGTTGCGCGCGGCGCGCGTGCCGGCGCTGATCCTGTCCGGCGGCGAGCCGCTGCTGCGGCCGGACCTGTACGAGATTGCCGGGCACGCGCGCGCGCTCGGCTTCCACCTGTCGCTGTCGTCCAACGGCACGCTGCTCGATGCCGGCCACGCGGCGCGGCTGGCGGCGGCTGGCTTCGACTACGTCGGCGTCAGCCTCGACGGCCTGCCCGCCACGCATGACCGCTTCCGCCGCAGCGACGGCGCCTTCGCGCGGGCGCTGGCAGGCCTGCGCACGGCACGCGCGGCCGGGCTGCGCGTGGGCGTGCGCATGACCCTGACCGAAGCGAACGCGGCACAGCTGCCCGAGCTGGTGGCGCTGGCCGAGCGCGAGGGCATCGACAAGTTCTACCTGTCGCACTTCAACTATGCCGGCCGCGCGCGCAGCCACCGCGCCGAGGACGCGCGCCACGCCCGCACCCGCGCCGCGCTGGACTGGCTGTTCGACCACGTATGGCAGCGCGCGCGCCAGGGGCATGCGGGCGACTTCGTCACCGGCAACAACGATGCCGACGGCGTGTACCTGCTGTACTGGATCGCCAGCCGCTTTCCGCACCGCGTCGCCGACATGCGCCAGCGGCTGGAGCGCTGGGGCGGCAACGCCACCGGCGTTGGCGTAGCCAATATCGACAACCTGGGCAATGTCCATCCCGACACGATGTGGTGGCACGTGACGCTGGGCAATGTGCGCCAGCGTCCGTTCGGCGAGATCTGGGCCGACCGCGCCGATCCGCTGATGGCGGGCCTGGCCAGCACGCCGCGTCCGTTGCAGGGGCGCTGCGCCGGCTGCGCGTACCGCGCCATCTGCAACGGCAATACACGCGTGCGCGCCTTTGCGCTGACGGGCAACCCGTGGGCCGAGGACCCGGGCTGCTACCTGAGCGATGCCGAGATCGCGCACGCGCCAGGCGCGGAGGTCACGGCATGACAGCGCTGATCCGATGGTTGTGCATGCTTGCGCTCGCCTGCGTCGCGCAAGCCGCGACGGCGGCCGACCCGGCCGCGCTCTATGGCCAGCACTGCGCCGCCTGCCATGGCGCCGACCGCCTCGGCGCCATGGGGCCCGCGCTGCTGCCGGAAAGCCTGGAGCGCCTGCGCGCCGGCGAACTCGACGCGGTGCTGCGCGACGGCCGCGCCGCCACGCAGATGCCGGCGTTCGCGGGCACGCTGGCCGCGGCCGAGCTGCAGGCGCTGGCACGCTGGCTGCGCACCGCGCCCGCCGCCGCGCCGCAGTGGGACGACCAGGCCATCCGCGCCAGCCATGTCGTCCACCACGCGCCCGGCAGCCTGCCGGCACGGCCGGTGTTCCGCGCCGACCCGCAGAACCTGTTCGTCGTGGTCGAGGCCGGCAGCCATCACATGACCGTGCTCGACGGCGACCGCCTGGCGCCGGTGCATCGCTTTGCCACGCGCTTCGCGCTGCATGGCGGGCCCAAGTTCAGCCGCGACGGCCGCTATGTCTACATGGCCAGCCGCGACGGCTGGGTCAGCAAGTACGACCTGTGGAACCTGGCGTATGTGGCCGAGATCCGGGTCGGCGTGAACACGCGCAACGTGGCCGTCAGCGATGACGGGCGCTGGGTACTGGCCGGCAACACGCTGCCGCGCACGCTGGTGCTGTTGGATGCCGACGACCTGTCGCTGGCACGGGTGATCGACGTCGCCGGGCGCAACGGCGAGCGTTCGCGCGTCTCCGCGGTCTACGATGCCGCGCCGCGCCACAGCTTTATCGCCGCGCTGAAAGACATCCCCGAGGTCTGGGAGATCCCGTATGCCGACGCCGCGGGCGCGCCGCTGCCGCCTTCGGCGCTGCTGCAGCCGCGCGCGATCGAACTGGACGAGGTGCTCGACGACTTTTTCTTCGACCAGCCCTATCGCCATATCCTGGGCGGCTCGCGCCAGGGCGGCGGGCAGGTGATAGACCTGCAGCGCGGGCGCAAGGTGGCGCCGCTGGCGCTGGGCGGCATGCCGCACCTGGGCAGCGGCATCACCTGGCAGCGCGATGGCCGTGAAGTGATGGCCTCGCCCGACCTCGGCCAGGGGCGCATCACGGTGATCGACATGCAGGACTGGCACACCGTCGCCACCGTGCCGACCAACGGCCCGGGCTTCTTCCTGCGCAGCCATGAGCGCACGCCCTACGCCTGGGCCGACGCCATGATGAGCGCCCGGCGCGACACCCTGCAGGTCATCGACAAGCAAAGCCTGCGCGTGGTCGGCAGCGTCACCCCCAGCCCCGGCCGCACCGCCGCGCACGTCGAGTTCACGCGCGACGGGCGCTACGCGCTGGTCAGCCTGATGGAGCGCGACGGTGCCATCGTGGTGTATGACACCGCCACGTTGCAGGAAGTCAGGCGCCTGCCGATGGACAAGCCCATCGGCAAGTACAACGTCTTCAACAAGACCACGCGCTCGGCCGGCACCAGCCACTGAGCCGTGGCGCAATCCCATTGCAGGAGTCCAACATGCAAGCACCGCTGAAGCCCGGCAAGGTCTGGCTGGTCGGCGTCGGCCCCGGCAGCCCGGACCTGGTCACGGTACGCGCCATGCGCGCGCTGGCCGCCGCGGAAGTCTGGCTGGTCGATGACCTGGTCTCGCCGGAAATGGCCAGCTATGCCAGCCCCGGCACCCACGTGGAGTGGGTCGGCAAGCGCGGCGGGCGCTGCTCGGTGAGCCAGCAGCGCATCCAGCAGCTGACGCTGCAGCATGCGCTGGCCGGCCGCACGGTGGCACGCGTCAAGGGCGGCGATCCGCTGCTGTTCGGGCGCGGCGGCGAAGAAGCCGCGTTCCTGCGCGGCCACGGGCTGCAGGTCGAGATCGTCAACGGCATCAGCAGCGGCATGGCCGCCGCGCAGGCGCTGGGCATTGCGCTGACGCATCGCGCGCACTGCCACGGCGTGACCTTCGTCACCGGCCATACCAGTGCCCACGGCTCGCCCGACTGGCACGCGCTGGCGCGCGGCGGCACCACGCTGGTGATCTACATGGGCATGAGCCGCATCGCCGCGATCCGCGACGGCCTGCTCGCCGCCGGCATGGCGGCCGGCACGCCGGCGGCGGTGGTGATGCACGCCGGCAGCGAGCACGCGCGCAGCTGGACCGGATCGCTTGGCACGCTGGCGCAAGCGCTGGCGGCCGGGCTGGCAAGCCCGGCGGTGATCGTGGTGGGCGCGGTGGTCGGCGACGCGAACGCGCTGCTGCCGGTGCTGGAGAGCGACCCCGTATTTCTGGCCGAAGCCGCCACGCTGTGCACTGCAGCGCACCAGGCGGCGGGATGAGCGGACGCGGGGCGCTGAGGAATCCCGCGGACCGATAGCGGTCCAACGCATCAGGACCGCAACCGCTCACGCGCCATCGCCGATCATGCAACGTCTGCTTATCATCCTGGGCTGCCTGCTGCTTGCCGCCGGCGCCGCCTGGCCCTGGCTGTCCAGGCTGCCGTTCGACCGCCTAGGCCGCCTGCCCGGCGATATCCATATCGTCCGCGACGGCTTCAGCTTCTACCTGCCGATCACGACCTGCATCCTGGTGTCGGTGGTGGTTTCGGTCGTGATCTGGCTGTTGCGGCGCTGATCCGGCGCTGATCCCGCGCCAGCGGCTTCAGGCCGCGTGCGCCTCAGTCCGGAACACCGCCACCGCCCGCTGCATCTGCAGCGCCTGCTCCCGCAAGGACTGCGCCGCGGCCGCGGCCTGCTCGACCAGCGCGGCGTTCTGCTGCGTGACCTGGTCCATCTGCGCCATCGCCTGGTTGACCTGGCCGATGCCGGTGCTCTGCTCGCGCGAGGCCTGGCTGATGTCATCCATCATCGCCGCGACCCGGCCGATGGCGGCGACGGTGCCTGCCATGGTCGCAGCGACATCGAGCGCCAACGTATTGCCCGCGGCCACGCGCTCGCCGGATTGCGAGATCAGCAGGCGGATCTCCTTGGCCGCGGCGCCGGCGCGCTGCGCCAGCCCGCGCACTTCGCTGGCCACCACCGCGAAGCCGCGGCCGGCCTCGCCCGCGCGCGCCGCTTCCACCGCCGCGTTCAGCGCCAGGATATTGGTCTGGAAGGCAATGCCGTCGATCACCGCGATGATGTCGGCGATGCGCCGCGAGTCGGCGTCGATCGCCTGCATGGTCTGCTGCATGCGGCCGACCGCGTCGCCGCCGGCACGCGCCGCTGCCGACGCCTCGCGCGCCAGCGCGCTGGCCTGCCCGGCGTTGCCGGCATTCTGCTGCACGGTCGCGGTCAGCTGCTCCATGCTGGCCGCGGTCTGCTCCAGCGACGCCGCCTGTTCCTCGGTGCGCTGCGACAGGTCGATATTGCCTTGCGCGATATCGGCGGCCGCGGCCAGCACGTTTTGCGCGCCGGCCTTGGTGTCACCGATCAGCGCGCGCCAGCCGGCGGCCAGCGCCAGCAGGTGCCGCTTGACCTCGCTCAGCTCGTCGCGCCCGCGCACCGCAAGCCCCACGGTCAGGTCGCCGGCATTGATGCGCGCGACCATCGCGGCGACCTCGCTCACGTCGGCGCGCATGGCGCGGCTGAAGCCGATGAACAGGTAGAACGCGGCGCTTACCGTCACCAACGCAATGCCGGCCAGCCAGGCAAATTGCCGGGCCTGCGCCGCGGCACGCTGCGCCAGCATCCCGGCGGCGATCGCGGCGAATTCGCGGCTGGCTTCCGCCACGCCATCGATGGCGGCGGTGGCTTCGTCGAAATAGGCTTTGGCCTCGATATCGATGCCGGCCGCGCCCAGCATGCGCACCTGCAGCGTGCGATGGAAACGGTCCATCGCGTCCAGCCGTGCCAGCGCGGCATCGATGCGCGTGCGGTAAGCGGGTGCAGCCCTGCCGACGCGAGCGATGTCGCGCCGTATCGCGTCCAGCCCTGCGCGGATCTGCTCGGCCAGCGCGCCCAGTCCCGCCTGCTGCGCCGCATCCGCATAGCCGCCCCGTGCAATGATGCCCGCGCCGCGGCCGCGCGCCAGCGCGCTCTGTTCGGCCAGTTGCGGCATCGGGCCCGTCAGCAGGCTGACCAGGTAGTAGGAGCCGGCCTCGCTGTCCAGCGCCAGGCGCGAGCGCTCGGCGACGTCGGCGATATACGCCTGCGTCTGCCGCACCAGTGCGCTGTGGCGCTCGAACAGCGGCCCCGCCGTGGTGTCCAGGCCAGGCCCGCGCACTTGCTGCCAGCCCTGCTCCAGCTGGCGCATGCCGGCCGCGAGTTCAAAGCCGGGGTTCTGCGCGATGCTGCGCGCCAGTGCGGTAAGGTTGGCCGCCGCCTTTTCGTCCGCCTGGTCGAAGGTGGCGCGGAAGGCGGCATTGCCCGACAGCACCGCATGCGCGGCGCCACGCCGGACCTGGGTCTCGCGCATGAAGTCGAGCGCGTGCCCGACCACCGCCAGCCCGCGGATTTCCTGGCTGGTGATGCTGCGCGCTTGCGCCGCGTCGCGCAGCGCCACGGACAGCGCGCCGACCAGGGGCACCAAGAACAGCACGGCAATCAGTGCCAGCTTGCGGCGGATATTCAGGCGCGCCATCAGGCGCTCGGCGGGAAGGAACAGGGCGGGCATGGATCGTCGCAGAGGGGCTAGGTTTCCCCCTGCTATCGGCCCGGTTTGGCGGTGCTGAAGCGCAGATGTACGGGTTTTTGACGATGCGCAAATGCGGTGCGACAAAAGCGCTGAAGTAGGGCAAACCGCGCGCTGCTCAGGGGCATGGCGCCCTGTTTGCGGGCCGCCTTGCCGCCATCGCCGCTCCGCTCAGAGTTGCGCGCCGATCAGCGAGGCCAGGCGGTCGCGCAATCGTTCCCGCCATGGGCGGTTGACCCACGCCTCATAGGTTATCGGGCGCGACAGCTTCAGGTCTTCCTCGAAGATCCGGGTCTGCTGCGCGGCAAATGCCGCGTCGAGGATATTGAGCGTGGCCTCGTCATTGAGGCGGAACGAGCGGTTGTCGAAGTTGGTGGAGCCGACCGAGACCAGCAGGTCGTCGACGATCAGCACCTTGCAGTGGTACATGGTCGGCGCGTACTCGGCGATCAGTGCGCCGGCCTTCAGCAGCTCGCCCCAGCGGGCGCGCGACGCCGAGCGCACGGTTTCCGAGTCGATATGTTCGCCCGGCACGATCACCCGCACCCTCACGCCTCGTGCCAGCGCCGCCAGCAACGCCTTCTCGGTCAGCGCGTCCGGCACGAAATACGCTGCCGAAAGGTCGATGGTGCGCGCCGCCGCGGTGATCGCCAGGTGGTACATCAGCGCCATGCTCTCGCTGCCGCCCGTCGGCGAGCTGCTGAACATCTGCGCCCGGCCATTGCCGACCGGCACCAGTTCGGGAAAGTAGTCGGGGCCGTGCGGCACCGCGCCGCTGACCTTGATCCAGTTGTCCAGGAACACCGACTGCATCTGGCCGACCACCGGGCCTTCCACCTCGAAATGCGTATCGCGCCAGTGCTCGGGGTCCTGCGCATGGCCGGTCCACTCCGGCGCGATGCCGACGCCGCCGGTAAAGCCGATGCGGCCGTCGACCACCAGCACCTTGCGGTGGGTGCGGTTGTTGAGCTTGCCGATGGTGTACCAGCGCACCGGATGGTAGCGGCGCACATCCACGCCGGCACTCGTCATCAGCGCGAGCGCTGCCTTGTCGATCTTGGAACTGCCGACCGCGTCCAGCAACACCTTGACGCTCACGCCGGCCCTGGCGCGCTCGGCCAGTGCCTGTGCGAAATCATGGCCGATATCGCCCGACCAGTAGATATACGACTCGAAGTTGATGGTCTTCTGCGCGGCGCGGATCGCGCCCAGCATCGCCGGAAAGATCTCGTCGCCGTTACGGAGCACGCGGTAGCGGTTGCCGTCGACCACGGGCGGGCCCAGCAACACCCCCAGCTCGCGCGCGAACTGCGGATCTTCCAGGCTGTAGACGCGGTCGAGGCGGCGCTCGATGCGCTTCTCGCCGCCGACCAGGTTGTAGGCGACGATGCCCGCCAGGGCAAGCAACACGATGGCGGCGGCAAACGCGAACATGCGGCCCCTTGTTCGAAACCTGGGAAAGACGCGGCGGATCACGCAGGCACCATGAGGTCGGGGCGCGGGGTTGCCCGCGGCGGAGGTAATGGCCGATACAGGATAGGCGTTATCGGCGCGCTTGTGTCATCCCGCGCGGCACGCGCGCCCGTTCGACCATGCCGGCGGCCGGGATCGCTTGCCGCATGGCGTCGGCGAACAGGCGCAGCCTGGCCGGATAGAAGCGCGCATGCGGATAGACCAGGTAGATCGGCAGCGGGTCGGCCTGCCATTGCGGCAGCAGGTGCAACAGCCTGCCGCTGGCAATGTCGTCGGCAAAAATCCACGACGAGCCCACCGCGACGCCCAGCCCGAGCCGGGCCGCCGCATGCAGCGCGTACAGGCTGTCGGTGCTCATGCGCGGCGCGAAGGCCAGGGCCTGGCGCGCCTGCGTCTGCCGGTGCTGCAGCACGATCTCGTTGCGGTAGAACGTACGCAGCGCCAGCCAGGGCAGGCTTTCCAGGTCTTGCGGGCGGCGCGGCAGCGGCTTGCCGTCGAACAGCGACGGCGCGGCGATGACCGCGCGCGGCACTTCCGCCAGGCGCACGGCCACCAGGCCGGGTTCATGCACCTCGCCCACATGGATCGCGCAATCAATCGCTTCGGCGATGAAATCCGGGGTCCGGTCGTGCAGCAGCCATTCCACCGCGACCTGCGGATATTGCCGCAGGTAGTCCGCCAGCGGACCCACCAGCACCTGCTGCCCGAACGCGTGCGGCACCACCACGCGCAGCGTGCCGCTGGGGGCGCGGCCCACGCCGCGCACGTCGGCCTCGAAGCGGGCCCAGTCGGCCACCAGTTCGCGCGCGCGCTCGTAGCAGCGCGCGCCGTCTTCGGTCAGCTTCATCGCATGCGTGGAACGCTGCAGCAGGCGCACGCCCAGCAGCCGCTCCAGCGTCTGCAGGCGCCGGCTGATGGTGGGCTGGGTGGTCTGCAGCTGCGCGGCGGCCAGCGACAGGCTGCCGGCCTCGACGATGCGCACGAAGGTCTGCATCAGGTCGATCCGGTCGGCGCCGGGCGCGCCGCGGGTAGCGGCGGGGGCGGCGCTCGGGTTAGTGGCTGGCTGGCCTTTCATACGCGTCTCGTATAGCCATTGTTCACCCCGCACGTCTACCAGAATCGGCGCGCGTGGACAACACTTCGGTCCATCTCAACCGCTTTGCGAACCGCGCAAACCCGCCATGTCCCCTGCTCCCGCAACCTCCCCCGCCGCCACGCTGGCCGACCCTGCCGTGCCAGGGCGCCTGGTGCTGCTGCTCGCCACCGGCGCCGGCCTGGCGGTGGCGTCGCTGTACTACAGCCAGCCCATGCTCGGCGTGATGGCCCCCGACCTGCACGCCAGCGACGCCACCGCCGGCGCCATCCCCACCCTGACGCAGCTCGGCTATGCGCTGGGCATCCTGCTGCTGGCGCCGCTGGGCGACCGCTATGACCGCCGCCATATCATCGTGGCCAAGGCAGTGGCGCTGGTCGGCGCGCTGCTGCTGGCGGGCCTGGCGCCGGGCATCGGCATGCTGCTGGTGTCGAGCCTGGTGGTGGGCCTGTCCGCAACGCTGGCGCAGGACATCGTGCCGGCCGCGGCGGCGCTGGCCCCGGCCGCGCAGCGCGGCAAGGTGGTCGGCACCGTGATGACCGGGCTGCTGCTGGGCATCCTGCTGTCGCGGGTGGTCAGCGGCTTCGTCGCCGCGCACTTCGGCTGGCGCGCGATGTTCGTGCTGGCGGCGGCCAGCATCGCGGCGGTGGCGCTGGTGGCACGGCGCCAGCTGCCGCGCTTTAGCCCGGCCACGACGCTGCCGTATCGCGCCCTGCTGGCCTCGCTGGCGGCACTGTGGCGCGAGCATGGCGCGCTGCGTCGCGCGGCGCTGGCGCAGGGGCTGCTATCGGTGGGCTTCAGCGCGTTCTGGTCGACGCTGGCGGTGATGCTGCATGGCGCGCCGTTCCACCTGGGCAGCGAGGCCGCCGGCGCGTTCGGCCTGGCCGGGGCCGCCGGCGCGCTGGGCGCGCCGCTGGCCGGCCGCCTGGCCGACCGCGGCGGTCCGGAACGGGTGACCCGCGCGGGCGCGGCGCTGGCGGCGCTGTCGTTCGCCGCCATGCTGCTGACCCCGCTGCTGGCGCCGCAGGCGCAGCTGTGGCTGATCGGCGCCAGCGCCATCGGCTTCGACCTGGGCGTGCAGGTGGCGCTGGTGGCGCACCAGACCATCGTCTATGGCATCGACCCGGGCGCGCGCAGCCGCCTGAATGCCGTGCTGTTCGTCTGCATGTTCACCGGCATGGCCGCCGGCGCGGCCCTCGGCAGCCTGGTGCTGGCGCGCTTCGGCTGGACCGGCGTGGCCGCGCTCGCCACCGCCGCGGCGCTGTGCGCACTGGCGGTGCGGCTGCTGCCGAAGCGCGCAGCGCAGTAAGCCGCAACCAGCCCTATGCCGCGGGCGCGGCCCCTTCCCCGGGCGTGCCCGCCTCATCGCCCTGCGCCGGCGCCAGCGGCACCGCCACCGTCAGCGCCGTGCCGCCAGGCGCCGAGCGGATCTGCAGCCGGCCGCCGATCGCCGCGGCGCGCACCTGCATATTGCGCAGCCCGCGCCCGCCGCGCGTGGCTTCGGCATCGAAGCCGCGGCCGTCGTCGGCCAGCGTGATGCGGATCGCCTGCGCGTCGGCCTGGGCGGTCACGGTCAGCGTGCGCGCCGCCGCGTGCTGCAGCACGTTGGTGATGCCTTCCAGCAGCAGGTATTGCAGCTCCTGCACCTTGCGCGCGGAGAAATGCGGCAGCGCCGGCAGGCGTTCGACTTCCCAGCGGATCTCCAGCCCGGCATCGGCGATGCGCGGCCCCAGCCGGTAGCGCAGGTTGCCCAGCACCGCGGCCAGGTCGCCGCCGGTGTCCTGCATCGCATCGATGGAAAGCTTGAGCGAATCCAGCGCATGCCGCACCTGCGTGGCCACCTCCGGGCCGCTCGCCTTGCCCGACTCCAGCATCGACAAGGTCGTGACCAGCTGGCTGCCCAGCCCGTCGTGCATGTCGCGCAGGATGCGCCCGCGCTCGCGCAGCGCGGTTTCCTCGGCGGCAATCTTCTGCGTGCGCGCAAAGGCCGCGCGCAGCTGCGCCTCGCGCTGCGCGACGCGCTCGGTCAGCACCTGGTTGGCGTTCTGCAGGCTCTGCACCGCGCTGGTGTAGCGTTCCACCAGCATCCACGCCATCACCACGCTGAACGGCACCGAGACGTAGCGGGTCATCGAATGGACCCAGTAATAGTCGCCGGTCAGCCAGACCTTGATCCAGTCCGCCAGGAACAGCACCGCCGACACACCGACGGTGACGGCCAGCAGCGTCGCCTCGCGGCTGGGCCGGCGCAACGCGCCCCACACCATCGCGCCGGCCACGGTCAGGATGATGCCGACCTTGACCAGCCAGCTCAGCGGGAACACCAGCGGATGGCTGGAGATGGCAGCCAGCGGCGCAAGCACCGGCAGCGCCAGCCACAGGTAGGCGTTGAGGGTGCGATGCAGCCAGCGCCACGGCACCCGGATCACCAGCAGGCAGAACCTGGCGATGGCGCCCAGGAACACTTCGCGCGCGGCGGCGACGATATAGCCGCGCAGTTCCGCCGGGATGGCGAGGTCATCGACGAAGTAGTCGAGCAGGCGCACGCTCCAGGCAACCTCGGCCAGCCCGTACAGTCCGAACAGCGGATCGCGCTGGCGCCACCAGATCAGCAGCGCCAGCCCGCCCAGCACGACGCTGAGCACCGCCGCGATCAGCGGGCCGACCACGCGCAGCAGGAAGGCCCGCTCATACTGCGCGCGCACCTCGGCGGCCGGGCCCACCGTCACCGGCAGCAGGCCGGAGCGCGCATAGGCGCGCGCGGCCACGGTGATGCGCAGCAGGTTGCCGTGCGTGTTCGCCAGTTCGGGCGGCACCGCCACGTAATAGGGACGCTTGGCCAGGGCCGACGCCGGCGCGTCCAGGCGCCCGCCGGCGGCGAGCAGCACGCCGTTGAGGCGCACCTCGTAGCTGCCGCCGGCCCATGGCACGAATAGCCCGCCGGGGGCCGTTGCGGGCCAGTTGCGGTCGAAGCGCAGTTCGTAGACCACGGTGCCGGACTTCCCCGGCATCACCCGGTCCCAGTAGTCGGGCAGCGTCAGCGCGCGCGCCGGCAGCACGGTGCCGTCGGCGAGCGTGGCCGAGCGCGTGGCACCCGCCAGCGCCATGGTGTCCGCCGCCGCCATGCCGGGCAGCAGCAGGCCGGCCCACGCCAGCAGCAGAGCCAGCGCGGTGCGCAGAAATGGCGGCCAGGACGGCATGGCGCGCTTACAGGGACTTGAGCAGGCCGAGCTTGGCCGCCTCGAACACGGCCTCGCCGCGCGAGCGCACCGCCAGCTTGCCGTAGATGTTCTTGATATGCGATTGCACGGTATGCACGCTCAGCCCCAGGTAGCGGGCGGTTTCGGCATAGGTGTAGCCGCGCGAGATCAGGTCCAGGATCTCGTTCTCGCGCACCGACAGCGTTACCGCGCCGCAAGCCGGGGCGGAACCCGCGCCAGCGCCCGCATCGCGCGCCGCCGCCTCCGGCGGCGCGCCGCGCAGCCGGTTCACCACCTGGCGCGCGATCAGCGGGCTCATCGGCGAGCCGCCCGCGCGCAGTTCGCCGATCGAGGCGGCGATGCGGTCGGAAGTTTCATCCTTGAGCAGGTAGCCGATGGCGCCGGCCTCGATGCTGGCCAGCACATGCTGGTCGTCGCCGAACACCGTCACGACCATGCAGTCGCAGGCGGGATAGCGCTCGCGCGCGTTGCGGATCACGTCGATGCCGCTGCCGTCGGGCAGGCCGAGGTCGCACAGCAGCACGTCGGGCTGGTGCTGCGCCAGCCACGCCAGCGCCTCTGCCACGGTCGAGGCGCTGCCCGCCACCGCGGCATCCGCCGCATGCAGGTCGACGGCCTGCACCAGCCGGCGCAGCGCCAGGGGGTCGTCTTCGACGATGAGGACTCTTGTTGTGCTTGCCATGCCTGTATTCCCGAGCCACGCGCGGTGCGCCCCCTGTGTTGCCACGCGGTGCGCCGGCACGACGGCGGATTCTGACATATCCCGCCCGCGCGCGGACGGCCCGGCGGGCCCGTTCAGGGTAAACGCCGCCGCCCGTACCCATCGCACGGCCGCACGGCGTTGCCCATCCCATATTCAGGGGAGGCGGCGCGCCGGGCCTGCTCCTATGATCGCGGCAAAACAGCCCCGCCCGTCCGCATGACGGCCGCCAGCGCGGGCAACAAAACCATGACGGGAATACGGGGAGCATGACCGTGACAGAGAAGACAGCCGGCACACCGGCCGCACGGGAAATCGGGGAAGCAAGGGGGAAAGCCGCGCGCAACATCCCGCCGACGGCCGCGCTGCGGCTGGCTGGCGGGATGGCGGCAGGCGGGCTGGCGGCGCTGCTGGCGGGATGCCTTGCCACCGCGCCGAACGCCGCCGGCGTGTCCGCAATGGAACTGGACACCGGCCGCAAGGGCGCGGTGTCCGGCGTGGGCCTGGAGGGCCACGACATTGTCGCCATGGCCGACCAGATGATGCGCGACATCCTGGCGCAGCCGCGCTTCGCGCCCGGCCGCGACGGCAAGCGACCGCGCATTGCCATGGACGGCGCCAACTTCATCAACGACAGTGCCCAGCCGCTGGACCGCCAGCTGATCGTGGAGCGGCTGCGCGTCAGCCTGAACCGCGCCGCGCAGGCGCGCATCCAGTTTGTCAGCACGCAGACCGCGCTGGTCGAGCGCGAACGCCAGGCCAAGCGCAGCGGCGCCACCGACGCCGGCACGCTGGGGCTGGCCCGCGCGCGCCTGGGCGCCGACTACAGCCTGTCGGGCCGCATCGGTTCGCTCGACAGCCGCAGCGCCGCCACCGGCATGGTGCAGCGCTATATGCAGATCTCGTTCGAGCTGGTCGAGGTGGAAACCGGCGAACTGGTCTGGAGCAACATCTATGCATTCCAGCGCGCCGCGGCCGACGATGTGGTCTATCGCTAGGCGCTGCGCCGGGATCGCCGCGGCATGGCTGCTGGCCGGCTGCGCCGCCACGCCGCCCGCCCATACCGGCTGCACGCCGTGGCAGCAGCAGCACGCGCGCCCGGCCCTGCCGGTCTCGTTCCTGTCGCCGGAGCTGGCCGCCATGGTGGCGGTGCCGGAAGCCGTCACCGCGCCCTCCGCCTCCGGAGCGGGCGCGGTCCACGCCGGCCTGCACAACTGCACCGAATTCGACGTCGCGTTGCTGGTGCGCACGCGCTTTCGCGCGACGCAGCCGGCTGCAGCGACTGAGCCGCCCAGCGCCTGGCGCACGCTGGTGTTGCCGCCGCGCACGCAGGTCGACTACGCCGAGCATGCCGTCATGGCCGGTTCCGTGCCGGCCGCGCTGGAAATCCTGGACGCCCAGCACGCGCAGCAGCCCTACCGGCCGGGACAACACTATCCGGTACTGCCCGGGCCCGCGCGGCCGTGACCGCCCTGCCGGCAGCACAGACCTTCCCCAACGCTTCTTCATGCCCCCGGTCATGACCCTTGTCCACTTCATGCCACGCTTCGCTTCGCTCGCCACGCTGCTGGCCGCCCTCCTTGCCGCCGGCTGCGCCGCGCCGCCGATGGCGCTGAAATCCACCCGCACCGGCGGCGACAACTCGCCCGTGGTGCGCGCCGACGTGGCCGGCAAGGCTGACCTGTCGGGCCTGAACGTGGGCGATACCGTCGCCGTGTCGCCCGGCAACAACAAGGTCGTGGTGGCTTCGACCCCGCTGGTCTACACCCTGTATGAAGACGGCATGGTGACGCAGGCCGAGGTCAAGCGGCAACTCGCCGTCAACCGCAAGGACGCGCCTCGGATCGAATTCATCAAGGGCGAGCTGCACCGCGGCGACTTCATCCGCCGCGAGATCCTGCTGGACCTGCACAGCAAGGACCCGGACGAGTTCAACCGCACCATCCACTTCCTCGCCTTCAACCGCGGCGACAAGGCCTTTCGCGGCGACCTGACGGTCTATGACCTGCTGCCCGCCGAGCTGGACCTGGTAAAGCTGGGCAGCGCCAGCAAGTACACCGACCAGACCATGGTCAAGGGCGTGCTGAGCGGGCTGCCGTTCCTGTCGCTGGTGACACTGGCCATGGACAACTATTCGCGCTCCGACGAAGCCGTGCCGATGCGGCATGAACGGCTGGACCAGGTGCAGAAGTTCACTTTCCAGCGGCTGGTGCTGGAACCCGGCCAGGCCGTCGGCTTCACCATGCACGTGCGCTACCAGCTGCCGGGCGAAGCAGAACTGGCCGACCTGCGCGAAACCGCCGCGCCGCTGGCCCGGCAGCAGTAAGGGGCGCCCGTGCGGATTCCCGACACGGCCGGGGTATGGCGGCGCGCCGGCGCGGCGCTGCTGGCGCTGGCGCTGGCCACGCCGCTACCCGGCGTGGCGGCCTGGTTCAACGGCGACGAGAAACGCCTGGCGGCCGAGGCGGACCGCTTTGTCGCCGACAAGCCCGCCGAGCTCCAGCGCATCCTGCATACGCTGTACATGGAGGGTGAATGGAATGCGGTGCTCAACCTCGACCTGCTCGGCCTGGCCGCGATCGAGTCCGGCCGGCCGCGCCTGGCCGAGCGCGCCTTCGACATGGCCGCGGCACGCATCCTGCGCGTCTATGCCGACGATCCCCACGCCCGGCAGGCGCGCTCGCTGTGGTCCGCCGAAAGCGTCAAGGACTGGAAGGGCGAACCGTACGAACGGGCCATGACGTTCTACTACCGCGGCCTGCTCTATGCGCACGCCGGCGACTACCAGAACGCCCGCGCCGCCTTCCTGCAGGCCGACATCCAGAACGCCTTCGGGCAATACGAACGCCCTGACAGCGGCCACGGCAGCTTTGCGCTGATGGCATGGCTGGCGGCATGGGCCTCGCAGTGCGCCGGCGATTCCGCGCGCGCGGCCGAGCTGGCGGCCCGTGCGGCCGGCGCGGCCGAGCCGTTCTACGCGCAAACCCGGGGCGTGCTGCCGCGGCACCTGAGCCTGTTCGAGGCCGGCCTCGGGCCGGAGAAGGTCACGCTGGGCGATACCAGAAGCCTGCTCGGCTTCCTGCCGCAAGGCCCGGCCGCGGGCGCGCCACGGATCGGCTACGCCGCGCAGGTAAAGCCGCTGGCCGCGGGCGCCGCCGCCGACCTGGACCGGGTCGCGCTGACCCGTGGCGGACGGCCGATCCAGGGCATCCTGGACGGCAAGGCGGTGTTCAAGGAAAACACCGCCACGCTGGCGGACACCGCCGGGGCGCTGTCGTCAGGGCTTGCGCAGGCGGCGCTGTCGGGAGTGGGGGGCGGTAACGCGGGCCTGGCCCAGGGCCTGGGTGCCGCCGGCGCGGCCGGCTCGCTGCTCAGCCTCGCCGCCGGGGCGCTCTCCAGCGCCGCCAATGCCGAGGCCGATACCCGCTACTGGGCGTCCCTGCCCAAAATCATCTACATCGAGGCGCTGGCCGCCCCGCTGGCCCAGCCGGCGGTGCAATTCAGCCCCGCCGCCGCCGGCAAGCCGCGCGCCGCGCTGCTGCAAGGTCGCCAGGGCGACTGCTCGCTGGCCTGGGGCCGCGAGCATTCCGCCTTCGATGGCGAGCACGGCGGCGTGGCCAATCCGTCGCCCTGGCCGGCCGAACCGGTCGAATCCGGGCGCGAACGCGCCAACGCGGTCCTGCGCAGCGAGCTGCTGGCGCTGCCGTTCGGACCCTAGCCGCCAAGCCCCGTTCGGGGGATAACCGCCCGCTCTTTTCGACCGTTGCAGCGCTTTTGGCAGTTCTGTTGGATTTTGCAAGATGTACGCATACAATGCCCCGGCGTCAGCCGATAGAGCTGGCGGACCTGGAGAAGAAGCAAAATGCAGACGGGAAAACTGATGGCAGGGCTGGTCCTGGCCGGGTTGCTGGCCGGTTGTGAATCCATGGATGGCGCAATGTCTTCCATCAGCGGCGTGCTCGACGGCACCGGCGACGTGCTCAGCGGCGACTTCCGCATGCTGGCCGACCCCAAGCCGGCTTCGCTGGGCGACATCTGGGCCGACTGGAAGAAGAACGAAATCACGGCGAAGAAGAAGTGGGACGCGCAGGCCATCCTGGTGTCGGGCACGGTCTCGCGCATCACCAAGGTCGACGGCCTGAGCATCACGGACGACACCATCGCGGTCTACTTCAAGGATTCGGTCAATCCGCAGTGCACCGGCAAGGCGCTGATGCGCGATGCGATGCTGGTCAACCAGAAGAAGATCAGCAACCTGCAGACCGGGGACAAGATCAACGTGACCGGCGTGCTGGCGACCAGCGATTCCGAGTCGTACAACAGCAGCAACAAGGAATGCTATTTCGCCTTCGCCAAGTCGAAGATCGAAGCGGCGCCGCCAAGCGCGGCAGCGCCGTCGAAAGCCGCCACCAGCACCAAGTCGAAATCGACCAAGACCAGCAAGAAGTAAGCAGGCCCGCGCGTAATGCGCGCCGGCGGCCGGCATAAGCCGGCCGCAGCCACTGCCCCTGTGCCTGCTACGCCGCGTGCGGGCCACGCCACACGCGGCCGCCAAGGCTGCATCCCTTACACGCTCTGAAACCGTTGCACGGACGCCCAGCCGCCCGGCTCCCGTCTGCCGGGGCCCTGGGGGCCATCCGCCGCACGGTACGAATCTTGCCCCTGGGCTGTTATCCGCCCGCGGTGCCGGCCGCGACTTTGCGCCGGTTTCCGCACATGGCGTTTTACCTAGTCAGGAAATCAGCATGGGCTACTACTACGATGAGCGTGAAGCGCGCGACCAGCGCCAACGCCGCCAGGCATGGGACGACGATGACTGGCAGCCGGAATCGGAACGCGACCGCTGGCAGGCACAACGCAGACGCCAGCAAATGACCCCTGGCCAGACCAGCTACGGCGGCCCTGCCCGCCCGGCCCGGGAATTCAATGAGCAGTATGGCGCCGGACGCTACCCCGACTATCCGCGCGAAGGGCGCTATGGCAGCGACCTGCGCTATGGTCTGAACGGCGGCTACGGCTGGGAGCGCGCCAGCGAATGGCGTGATCCGCAGGCGTGGGAACGCGACGATGAATACGCGGAACGGCAGTGGCGCCAGAGTACCGAGCGCGCGCGCGAACCGCGCGAGCGGTATGAAGGGCGCGAGCGCTATGAAACCCGCGGCTCGTCGCGCGATGAAGGCCGCGAGCGCTACTTCAGCGACCTGCGCAGCGACACCCGCTACTGGACCGAAGCGGACGACGACGAAGACGAAGCGCGCCGCTACGCGGCACAGCACAGTCCTGGTTACCGCCAATACGCTGAGCGGCGCGGCTGGGAGACTGACCAGGCGCGCGATGACGAGCGCGACGACGACCGCGACCACGGCGTGCTTTATAACCTTGGCCGCCGCATCGGCGAGGTGGTGGGCGACTGGTTCGGTACGCCCGACGAGCGCGAACAGCGCTCTGGCCCGCGCGGCTACCAGCGCAGCGACGAGCGCATCCGCGACCAGATCTGCGAGCGGCTCAGCTACGCGCGCGGCGTCGACGTGAGCGATGTCAGCGTCGATGTCAGCGACGGCGTGGTGTCGCTGACCGGCACCGTGCGCGACCGCGGCCAGAAGTACTACATCGAAGACATGGCCGACGGCACCTACGGCGTCAAGGAAGTCAACAACGACATCCGCGTGCGCCGCGACAGCGACCGCCCTGGCGAGTCGTCCAGCAGCGCGCGCAGTGCGGGCAGCGCAAGCAGCTCGGCAAGCACGGGCAGCGCGGGCAGCGCGAGCGCCACCACGGGCGGCAGTGCCGCCGGCACCACGACGGGCAGCACCTGGCGCGCATAACACTCAGTAGCCGGCGGAAGCTTCCGCCGGCTTTTTTGTCGATCCCGCCACCGCCCACACCGCCCACACCGCCCGCCTCGCATGCCCGCGTCCAGGCTGAAGATTGCAACCTTCAACATCAACGGCATTCGCAGCCGCGTGGGCGCGCTGTGCCACTGGCTCGCGCGCGAAGCGCCGGACATCGTCTGCCTGCAGGAACTGAAGACCGCCGACGAGAGCTTTCCGGCGCGGGAGATCCGCGACGCCGGCTATGGCGCGATCTGGCACGGCCAGAAGTCCTGGAACGGCGTGGCCATCCTGGCGCGCGGGGCGGAGCCCGTGGAAGTGCGCCGCGGCCTGCCCGGCGATCCCGACGACAGCCACAGCCGCTATCTGGAAGCGGCGGTTTCCGGCATGGTGATCGGCTGCCTCTACCTGCCGAACGGCAACCCGCAGCCCGGCCCCAAGTTCGACTACAAGCTGGCCTGGTTCGAACGGCTGATCGCGCATGCGCAGGAACTGTTCGACAGTGGCCACCCGGTGGTGCTGGCCGGCGACTACAACGTGGTGCCGACCGACCAGGACATCTACAACCCGCGCTCGTGGCGCAAGGACGCCCTGCTGCAGCCGGAAAGCCGCGAGGCATACGCGCGCCTGCTGGCGCAGGGCTGGACCGATGCGCTGCGCCAGCAGCACCCCGATGCGCCCATCTACACCTTCTGGGATTACTTCCGCCGGCACTGGCAGACCAACTCCGGCCTGCGCATCGACCACCTGCTGCTGAGCGCCGAGCTGGCGCCGCGGCTGCGCGACGCCGGCGTCGACCGCTGGGTGCGAGGCGAAGACCACCCCAGCGACCATGCACCGGCGTGGGTGTTGCTGGGCCCGGCGGCGCGGCGCAAGCGGGCGGGCTAGCCCGCGGCCTCCGCCACCAGCTTGTCGCGGATAAAGCCCAGGAAAGCGCGCACGCCCTCGGGCAGCGTGCGGCCCGCCAGCGTCTGCAGTTCGATCGCCCGGCTGCGCATGCCGCGTTCGCGGATGGTCGCGGCATGCAGCTCGCCGCGGCGCAAGCGGTCGCCCACGGTCACGCTGCCCGAGATCGACAGGCCGCCGCCGTGCAGCACGAAGCTGGTCAGGGTCTCGAAGTGGTTGGTCACCAGCACCGGCTCGAACACCATGCCGCGCTCGCCGCAGGCCAGGTCGAACAGCTGGCGCACGGTGTTGTCGCCCTCGGGGAGCGCCAGCGGGTACGGCTGCATCTGCGCCAGCGTGACGCTGCGAAAGCGTGCCAGCGGATGGTCGGGACGCATGATGGCGATCACCGGCGCCGCCTGCCGGTGCGCGATGCGGATGCCCTGCTCGGCGGCGCGGCTGTAAGTGATGCCGATATCCGCGTCGCCATGCAGCACGATGCCGGTCACATCCGCCGGCGGCGCCACGCGCACGTGGAACTGCAGGCCCGGATAGCGCTGGCGGAACTCGGCGATGATGCGCGGCAGGAAGTCGATCGCAAACCCGGCGGAACTGGCCACGCGCACCCGGCCGCGGCGCAGGCCCTGCAGCGCGGCGATCTCGGACACCACGCGGTCGGCTTCCAGCGCGCCGCGCAGTGCGTAGGCCGCCAGCAGCTCGCCGGCCGCACTGGCCACCATGCCGCGCGGGCGGCGATCGAACAACGGCACGCCGAGCAGGGCCTCGAGCGCGGCGACCTGCCGGCTCACCGCCGACACGGTGACGTTGAGCCGTTGCGCCGCCTCGGTGAGCGAGCCGCTGCGGACCACTTCCAGGAAATAGCGCAGCGAGGTGTCCTGCAGGCGATGCGACAACATGGGGGCGGGCTCCGGCCGGTTTGCGTTTTACGCAAGGATATTTGAAAAAATCGTCGATTGCGGGAAAGCACGCGTCGCCCGTATGCTGTTTCACGACAACACCGGAGACCCCGCGCCATGGCGACTGCCCAGACCCCCGCTGCTCCCACCGACACGATCACCAATCCGATCACCAATCCGATCACCGACCTCGATGCGGTCGCGCTGTCCGGCGCCATCCATGCTCGCGAGGTCTCCTGCGTGGAAGTGCTCGATGCCTTCCTCGGCCAGATCGACCGCCACAACCCCCGCGTCAACGCCATCGTCGCCCCGGTGGACCGCGATACGCTGCGCCGGCAGGCGCGCGGACTCGACGACGAACTCGCGCGCGGCGCCAGCCGCGGCCCGCTGCACGGGTTCCCGCAGGCGCCCAAGGACATCAGCCCGGCCGCTGGCATGGTCACCACCAAGGGCTCGCCGATCTTCGCCGGCCAGGTCAGCGACGCCGATGCCGTCATCTTCGAGCGCATGCGCGCCGGCGGCGCCCTCTTCATCGGGCGCACCAACTCGCCCGAATTCGGCCTCGGCGGCCATACCTACAACCCCGTCTACGGCACCACCCGCAACGCCTTCGATCCCGGCCGCTCCGCCGGCGGCAGCAGCGGCGGCGCCGCGGTGGCGGTGGCGCTGCACATGCTGCCGGTGGCCGACGGCTCGGACATGATGGGGTCGCTGCGCACGCCCGCGGCGTTCAACCATGTCTATGGGCTGCGCACCTCGGTCGGCTGCGTGCCGCACGGCCCGGGCGACGAAGTGTTCTTCCAGCAGTTCAGCGTGGCCGGGCCGATGGCACGCAACGTGCCGGACCTGGCGCTGCTGCTGTCGGTGCAGGCCGGCTTCGATGCGCGCCTGCCGCTGACGCGCCGCAACGAGGCGCCCGGCACCTTTGCGCTGCCGCCAGAACGCGACTGGACCGGCGTGCGCATCGGCTGGCTCGGCGACCTGGGCGGGCACCTGCCCACCGAAGCGGGCCTGCTCGACACCTGCGTGCAGGCCCTGGCGCACCTGCGTACGCTCGGCTGCAGCATCGACGCGGCGCTGCCCGACTTCGACCTGGAACGGCTGTGGCGTGCCTGGATCGACCTGCGCAGCTTCTCGGTGGCGGGCGCCAACGCGGCGCTGTACCGCGACCCGGCCAAGCGCGCGCTGCTCAAGCCCGAGGCGGTCTGGGAGATCGAACGCGGCCTGGCGCTGCCGGGCACGCGCGTGTACGAGGCCATGGCCGAACGCAGCGCGTGGTACCAGGCGCTGCGTGCGCTGTTCGAGCGCTTCGACTACCTGGTGCTGCCGGCCGCGCAGGTGTTCCCGTTCGATGCCGGCTGGGACTGGCCGCATGCCATCGACGGCCGCGACATGGACACCTACCACCGCTGGATGCAGGCAGTGGTGCCAGCCACCATGGCCGGGCTGCCGGCACTGGCCGCGCCCGCCGGCTTCGGCCCGCAGGGCCTGCCCGCCGGCCTGCAGATCATCGGCCCGGCGCAGGCCGACGCCGCGGTGCTGCAACTGGGCCATGCCTACGACCAGGCCGGCGGCTTCTCGCACGTGCGCAGCCCCTGGCTCGGCTGATCCCCGCTGCTGGTCGATTCCGATTGCCTCACATTCCTATAACTGCCGCAGGAGTGCCACGATGACTGCAATGCCCCCGAAGCTGTTTCTCGCCTGCGCCACCGCCCTGGCCGCGGCGCTGTCCGCCGCGCCCGCCGCCCAGGCGCAAACGTGGCCGGAGCGCCCGCTGCGGCTGGTGGTGCCGTTCGCCGCGGGCGGCGCCACCGACGTCCTGGGTCGCCTGCTGGCGGTCGGCCTGGGCGAAAAGCTCGGCCAGTCGGTGGTGGTCGAGAACAAGCCCGGCGCCAGCACTGTGATCGGCGCCACCCAGGTGGCCAAGGCCGCGCCCGACGGCTACACGCTGCTGCTGGCGGCCAGCACCACGCTGACGCTGAACCCCGCGATCCGCCAGCAGCTAGGCTACGACCCCATTAAGAGCTTCACCCCGCTAGGCCTGGTGGCCGATATGAGCCTGGTGCTGGTCGCCAATCCCGACACGCAGATCGCGTCGCTGAAGGACCTGGTGACGCAGGCGAAGGCCAACCCTGACAAGTTCTCCTACGGCTCGTTCGGCGCAGGTTCCTCGGTCCACTTCGGCGCGGAGATGCTCAAGACCGCCACCGGCATCCGCATGGTGCACGTGCCGTTCAACGGCAGCGCCCCCAGCCTGACCGCGCTCGCGGGCGGGCAGGTGCAGGTGGCCGTCGATACCGTGGTGGCGACCCTGCCGCTGATCAAGGGCGGCAAGATCCGGCCGCTGGCGGTGCTGTCGCCGCAGCGCCTGCCGGCCCTGCCGCAAGTGCCGACCGTTGCCGAAAGCGGCTATCCCGGCTTCCAGATGGGCACCTGGTTCGCGCTGTTGGCGCCCGCGGGCCTGCCCGCGCCGGTGCAGCAGAAGCTGGAAAAGGCGCTGGCCGACGTCGCCAACGCCCCGGCCACGAAGGCGCGCATGGTCGAGCTGGCGTTGACGCCAGCTTATGGCAATGGGGCCGCGGTGAAGGCACGGGTGGAAAAGGAGCTGCCGGAGATGCGGGCGGTGGCGGCGCGGGCGGATATCCGCGCGGAATAGGCCCCGCCGCGCGCGCTCAGAGCCGCACGCCGTCCACGTGCGCCGTGAAGCCCACGGCTTGCGGCGCCACTTCCTCGCGCAGCGTGAGCTGCGGAATCAGGTAGTCCCCGCCGTTCTGCCGCCGGAACGGAATCGGCGGGGTCGTCCCCAGCGCATCCAGCCGCTCCCCCAGCTCCTCGCGAATCTGCGCAAAGCGCGCCGCATCGACCTTGCCGGTGCGGTACACCAGGTACGGCGGCAGCACGTCGAAGCCGGGGTAGTGCAGGATGCCGTGGTGGATCGGGAACAGGATGTCGTCGATCGGGCCGTTGATGCCGCGCGCGCTGTAGTGCGACTCCCAGCCCCCGGCGGTGACGATCAGCATTGCGCGCTTGCCGGCGAGCGTGCCTTCGCCATAGCGGTCGCCCCAGCGCTGGTCCGAGTGCTCGCCGACGCCGTAGGCAAAGCCGTAGGCATAGACGCGCTCGACCCAGCCCTTCAGGATGGCGGGCATCGAAAACCACCACAGCGGAAACTGCAGGATCACGGCGTCGGCCCAGCGCAGCTTGTCCTGCTCGCGTGCGATGTCATCGCTCTGCAGCCCGTTGTCGAAGGCATGCTTCGAATCCAGCGACGGGTGGAATGGCGCGTCGGCCTTGGGAACCTTCGAATCCGAGGCGTCGAGCTGCGGCTTCCATTGCATCGCATACAGGTCCGAAAGCTGGACTTCGTGGCCGGCGTCGCGCAAGCGCTGCACGGCAAAGTCGCGGATGGCGCCGTTGAGCGAGCGCGGTTCGGGGTGGGCATAGACCAGCAGTACTTTCATGTCGGTGGCTTCACAAGTTCTGGGTGAAGCCAGCATAGGCCCTGGTCCGGTATATTAGAAATGAATATCCTATATTCCAGGTATTGTCATGACTAATTCCGCGACCAGCCTGAGGCGGCTCGACCTGAACCTGCTGCTAACGCTCGACGTGCTGCTGTCCGAGCACAACGTGACCCGCGCGGCCGAGCGGCTGCATCTGTCGCAGCCTTCGGTCAGCGTCCACCTGGCCCGGCTGCGCGACCACTTCGGCGATCCGCTGCTGCTGCCGGGGCCGCGCGGCATGCGCCCTACCGCCAGGGCGGAAGCGCTGCGCGAACCATTGCGCGAAGCGCTGGCCGCACTGGCGCAGGCGGTTTCCGCCGACACACCGTTCAACCCCGCCACGTCGACCCATACCTGGCGCGTGGCGGCGACCGACTATGGCGAATCGACCATCGTGCTGCCCGCGCTGCAGGGGCTACGCAAGGCCGCGCCCGGCGCGCGGCTGGCCGTGGTCGAGATGGTGCCGACGCGCATCGCCCGGCAGGCCGAGCGCGCCGAGCTGGACCTGGCCTTCCACACCACCGACGGCTCGCCGCCGGCGCTGCACCGGCGCGCGCTGTTCACCGAACGCTATGTGCTGGTGGGCCGCGCCGGCCATCCGCGGCTGAAGCGGCGGCCCACGCTGGCGCAGTTCTGCGCGCTCGAGCACGTGATCGTGTCGCCGGACGGCGGCGGCTTCCACGGCGTCACTGACGAGGCACTGGCCCGGTCCGGGATGCAGCGGCGCGTGGTGCTGTCGGTGCCGCACTTCCTGTTTGTCACGGCGGCGCTGGCCAGCACCGACCTGGTGGCAATGCTGCCCGAACGGCTGGTGCGTGGCGCCCCGGCATTGCGCGCGGTGGCGCCGCCGGTCGAGGTGCCCGGCTACGAGATGTCGATGCTGTGGCCCGAGCGCGTGCATCGCGATCCGGCGCACCGATGGCTGCGTGAACACATCGCCACATCGGTGTAAGGGCCGCCGTCATCTCGTTTTGCATACAAAACTGGAATACAATCAACGCTTTCAACGTTGCGGCCTGGCCAAGCCCCAGCCGCCCCAGTTTTGGAGGAGATCATGACGTTTTCGGAAACCGGCCTGACGTCCCGCCACGTGGCCGCGCTCGCGCCGATCGAGGACTACCTGCAGGGCCATATCACCGGCAAGGCCGAATTCATGTACAAGGCTTTCGCCGCTGACGCGCGCATCGTCTCGTTCCGCGACGGCAAGCTGCACTCGCTGACGGTGGAGGAATTCGCCACGGCGCGCTGCCCCGGCCATCCGGCCGCGGACGAAGCGCAGCGCAAGCGCTTCATCACGCAGTTCGACGTGGTGGGCAATGCCGGCGTGGCCAAGGTGGTGCTGGAATACCCGGGCGTGACCTTCACCGACTATATGACGCTGCTCGAGATCGACGGGGTCTGGAAGATCGTCAACAAGACCTTCAGCGCCGCGGCGCGCTGAGTCCGGACGACATCCCCGGGGCTGCCGCGGCTCAGGCGGGCAACACCGCTGTCGCTTCGATCTCGAACAGCATGTTGTCCAGCGCCAGCCGCGGCACCGGGATCAGTGTGCACGCCGGCGTCGGCCGGTCGCCCCACATCTCGCGCAGCGCCGCGCCGAAGGTGCGCAGGCGGTCGTGCGAATGGTCCACCACCAGCACCGTAAGCTTGGCCACGTCGCCGACGTCGGCACCGGCCGCCTGCAGCGCAATGCGCAGGTTGTGCATGGCGCGCGCCACCTGGCGCGGAAAATCGAGCGGCAGGCAGCCCGCCGCGTCCTCGCCGCCCTGCCCCGAGACATAGACGATGCGGACCGGGCCTTCGACCAGGGCCACGTGCGAATAGCCGTTGGGCCGCGGGTCATACAGGCCGTCGGGATTGAGCAGGCTCAGCGAGTCATTGGGACGGGCGAAGGGCACGGCCGGCGCCACCGGCAAGGCGGGCATGGCAGGCGAGCGCAGGGACGAGGGCGAGAACGGAAACATGGTCATCGGCTTGTGGAAGGCATCTCGGACAGAGGAGCCGCCAGTATCAAACCTCAAGTTAGGTTAAGGTCAAGCGCGGCCTTGGTGGTAGCATGGGCATTCCTGCGTTCCAGCACTGCCTGCCTTTCGCCATGGCTTCCAAGCAACCGCCCGCCACGCCGCGCCGGCGCCGCCCCGCGCCCGCGGAAGAACTGCTCTCCGTCGGTGAAGTCTCGGCGCGCACCGGCATTGCGGTGTCCGCCCTGCATTTCTATGAAGCCCGCGGCCTGATCGCCAGCACCCGCAGCGGCGGCAACCAGCGCCGCTATGCGCGTGCCGTGCTGCGGCGCCTGGCGGTGATTCGCGTGGCGCAGCGCATGGGTCTGCCGCTGGCGGTGATCGCCGACGCCATGCGCAAGCTGCCCGATGGCCGCGCGCCGACCGTGGCGGACTGGCGCAAGCTGTCCGCCAGCTGGCGCGACGACCTCGACCAACGGATCCGCACGCTGACGCAATTGCGCGACCAGCTGGACGGGTGCATCGGCTGCGGCTGCCTGTCGCTGAAGGCGTGTCCGTTACGCAATCCGCATGACGCGCTGGCGGGCGAAGGGCCGGGGCCGCATTTTGCGGACTGAGGCCGCTCGGCCGCAGCCGTGCCGGCTTACTTGAAGGTCTCGAGGTACGCCAGCAGATCGGTGATCTGCTGATCGTCGCCCAGTCCCCAGAACCGCATCTTCGTGCCCGGCACGACCTTGCCGGGCGAACGGACGAAGGCGCGCAGCGTGTCATGCGACCACACCACCTTCGAGGCGCGCATCGCGTCCGAATACTGGAAATCCGTCGTGCTGCCGGCCGTGCGGCCGAAGATCCCGTTCAGCTGCGGACCAAAGCCCGCGCGCGCATTGCGCCCGACGTGGTGGCACGAGGCGCAGCGCGTCGCAAACAAGGCCTTGCCGGCCTGGAGATCGGCGGCGGCGGCAGCGGAGGGAATGGCGGTGGAAGCGATCAGTGCCAGCAGGATGGCGGCGTTACGGCGCATGTGCAGCTTGGATGGGAAATACCTTGGGGCAGGGTTGGCATGATACAGGCCGCGCCGGTACGCGCCGGCACGCGGCAGCCCGACCAGGGGTTACACCACGTCACACTTGCAACACTTCGCGCGCCCCATATTACAGCCCGCCCCCCTACAGTGAGCCCATGTCCAACGCCCCTTGGGAGGCAGCCATGAAACGAATCATCGCAATGGCGGTAGCAGGTGGTGCAATGCTGGTGGCCAGCGCTGGTGCTTACGCCGGTGTGAATATCGATATCGGCATCGGCGTGCCTGGCGTGGTGGTGGCGCAGCCGGCGCCGGTCTACCATCCGGCCCCGGTCTATGCGCCGGCGCCGGTGTATGCGCCCGCACCCGTGGCCTACGCGCCGCGCCCGGTCGTGGTGGCGCCGCGCCCCGTGGTGGTGGCGCCG
Source organism: Cupriavidus alkaliphilus (assembly GCF_900094595.1). Lineage (GTDB taxonomy): Bacteria > Pseudomonadota > Gammaproteobacteria > Burkholderiales > Burkholderiaceae > Cupriavidus > Cupriavidus alkaliphilus. The sequence goes on from NZ_FMAD01000008.1 coordinate 183,190, forward strand.
GTACGCTACGACTATGACCGCGGCTATCGTCGCGCCTATTATCGCGGCGACTATCGGGGCGCCTATCGGGGCGACTATCGCCAAGGCTACCGCGACGGCTACCACGACAACCGCCGCGAATGGCGCGGGCGCGAGTGGGCACACCGCCATGGCGACCACGATGACCACGGCCGCGGCCACGGGCGCCGCTGGGACTGAGCCCCGCCATGGCGCGGCGGGCGGACGCGCGGCCACCGGCTGAAGCGTCCGCCTGCAAGGTTTCGCCAGTCAGGCTACCCTGTCGGCAATTTCCAATCCGGGCCGGGGCCATGGCTTCGCCCCGTCCATGCCCAGGAGCAGCCATGCCACAACCCCTCAAGATCGACTTTGTCTCCGACATCGCCTGCCCCTGGTGCGCCATCGGCCTGTCTTCGCTGCAGCTGGCGCTGCAGCGCGTGGGCGATGCGGTCGACGCCGAGATCGTCGTGCATCCCTTCGAGCTGAACCCCGGCATGCGCCCGGAAGGCGAGGCCATCGTCGACTATCTCGGCCGCAAATACGGCCGCACGCCGGCGCAGATCGCCGAAACCCAGGCAATGATCCGCGAACGCGGCGCCGCCGTGGGCTTTGCCTTTGGCCCGCGCACCCATGTCTACAACACCTTCGACGCCCACCGCCTGCTGCACTGGGCCGGGCTTGAAGGCAAGCAGCTGCCGCTGAAGCAGGCGCTGCTGCGCGCCTACCATGCGGACGGCAAGGACCCGAGCAACCATGACGTGCTGGTCGACGCGGCCCAATCCGTCGGCCTCGATGCGGCCACGGCGCGCAAGGTGCTGGCGGGCGACGACTATGCCGACGCGGTGCGCGCGGAAATCGAGGCATACCAGCGCATGGGCATCCAGTCGGTGCCGTCGATCATCTTCAACGACCGCTACCTCGTGACCGGGGGCCAGCCGGTCGAGGCCTTCGAGCAGGCCATCCGCGATATCGCTGCCGAAGCCCGGAAGGCGCAAGGCTAGCTGCGTTGCCCGCCCGCCAAGGCAAGTGGCCCGCCCGGGATCCCGGGCGGGCCACTGTGCTGTGGCGCGGCAACCGGTCAGCGCGCCACGGGCTTCATCCCGATAGTCACGGCATCGGCCGCGCGCGGCGCGCGCGTGGCCAGCCCCAGCACTACCTGCCAGGCGAACGACACCGCGCCGACGATAAACACCACGTCGCCGAAGGTGCGCACCCAGCGCAGCGTCTGCAGGATGGGCTGCTGCATGAAGGCCTCGCTGCGCGCGTACCAGGTGCCATGCTCGACGCTGGCCAGGAACTGGATGATGCCGATCGGCAACAGACTGGTGCCGATCATCAGCACCAGGCCGACGTTCAGGCCCCAGAACGCGGTCTTCATCAGCGTCGGGCTGAGACGGTAGGCCGGACGCACGTAGCGCAGCACCAGCAACGTGAAGCCCAGCGCCAGGAAGCCGTAGACGCCGAACAGCGCGGCATGGGCATGGACCGGCGTGGTGTTCTGGCCCTGGATGTAGTACAGCGCGATCGGCGGGTTGATCATGAAGCCGAACACGCCCGCGCCCAGCATGTTCCAGAACGCCACCGCGACAAAGCACATCAGCGGCCACTTCAGGTCGGCCATCCACGGCGCGCGCCGCTTCAGGCTCCAGTTCTCCCAGGCTTCATGGCCCAGCACGATCAGCGGCACCACTTCAAGCGCGCTGAAGGCGGCGCCCACCGCCATCACCGGCGTGGTGGTGCCGGCAAAATACAGGTGGTGGAAGGTGCCGGGAATCCCGCCCAGCATGAACAGCGAGGCCGACGCCAGGCTGGCCGCGGTGGCCATCGGGCGCGACACCAGGCCGAGCGTGGAGAAGATGAAGGCCAGCGCCGTGGTGGCGAAGACCTCGAAGAAGCCCTCCACCCACAGGTGCACCACCCACCAGCGCCAGTACTCCATCACCGTCAGGCTGGTGCGCTCGCCATAGGCCAGGCCGGCGCCATAGAACAGGCCGATCGCCACCACCGACGAGGTCAGCAGCGCCAGCAGGTTGCGGTCGGTGCCGCGCGCGCGCAGCGCCGGCAGGATGCCGCGCATCATCAGCACCAGCCAGATCACGATGCCGGCGAACTTGCCGATCTGCCACAGCCGGCCCAGGTCGACATACTCGTAGCCCTGGTGTCCGAGCCAGAAGTTCAGATGAGCCGGCAGCTTCTGCGCGATGGCCAGGTAGTTGCCGGTAAACGAGCCCACCACCACGACCACCAGCGCCCAGAACAGGATGTCGACACCCAGCCGCTGGAACTTCGGATCCTTGCCGCCGTTGATCAGCGGCGCCAGGAATAGCCCCGCGGCGAGGAAGCCGGTGGCGATCCAGAACAGCGCGCTCTGGATATGCCAGGTGCGCACCAGCGCGTACGGGAACCACTGCGACACATCGATGCCGTAGAACTTCTGGCCTTCGACGGTGTAGTGCGCGGTGAAGCCGCCCAGGAACACCTGGAACACGAACAGCGCCACCACCAGGAACAGGTATTTGCCCAGCGCGCGTTGCGACGGCGTCAGCGCCACCGACAGCAGCGGGTCGCGCGCCGGCGCCTGCGGCGGCGTTTCTTCCTTGCCGCGCAGGAAGGCCCACGCCCACACCAGGAAGCCGACGCCGGCCAGCAGCACCACCACGCTGATCACCGACCACACCACGTTTTCGCTGGTGGGCTGGTTGCCGATCAGCGGCTCGTGCGGCCAGTTGTTGGTGTAGGTGGCCTCATGGCCCGGGCGCGCGGTCGATGCGGCCCACGCGGTCCAGAAGAAGAAGTGCGTCAGCTGCTGGCGGCGCTCGGCGCTCGGCAGCGTGTTCTCCTTCATTGCGTAGTGCTCGCGCGTGGTGTGCAGCGCCGGCGCGTCGGAGAAGAGCTGGTCGTAGTAGGCGGCGGTATCGGCGATGGCCTGCGCGCGGCGCTTCGACACGGTCAGCACGTTGCTGTCCGGATCGGCGGCATTGCCGCGGTACTCGGTGCGCAATTGCTCGCGCAAGGCGGCCTGCGCCGGTGCCTCGAGCTGTGCGAAGGCGCGGCCGTGGCCATCCTGCGCGGCCAGCTCCAGCCACGCGGTCAGTTCGCGGTGCAGCCAGTCGGCGGTCCAGTCCGGCGCCTGGTAGGCGCCATGGCCCCAGATCGAGCCGAGCTGCATGCCGCCGACGGACTGCCATGCGGTCTGGCCGTCGAGGATGTCGTCGCCGCTGAACAGCATGCGGCCCTCGGCCGTGACCACCTTGGCCGGAATGGGCGGGGCCTGCCGGTACACCTCGACGCCGTAGTAGCCGAGCAGGGAGAACGTGACCGCCAGCACGGCGATCAGCAGGAACCAGAGTTTGCGGTAGGGACCCATGATGCGAAGTCGTTAGGGGTGGTGTCGGGCGGGCTCAGGCGTGCGCCGAGCAGCCGCAGCCGTTGGCCTGCGCCGGTGTCGGCGCGGTCGCGGAAGCGGTGGCCGCCGCGCCTTCGAACAGCACGTTGTTTTCCAGGTGGATGTGTTCCATCAGGTCTTGGCGCAGCGTGCGCAGGCCCAGGTAGAGCGCGCGCCAGGTATTGCAGGCCGCGCGCGGCAGCGTGATGTCATCGGTCAGATCGGCCAGCCGCTGCAGGGCCACGCCATGGTCGTCGTGCTCGGCGCGCATCACCGCGATCGGGCGGCTCGCGGCGGCGTGCAGGCCGCGCAGCAGCATCGGGAACAGCACCTGCTCCTCCTTCTGCATGTGCGATTCCAGCTCGCCCAGCATCTCGCTCAGGTGGTCGGCCAGGCCCAGCGGGCACTCCGACCGTTCGCCGTGGACCTGCTCGACCCGCCGTGCCAGCCGGATCAGCTCGGGCAACTGCTCGCGATGGCGGGCGTGGAAGCGCACCAGGATATGCTCGATCAGCGCCGCGGGCGCGGCCGTGTTCCAGTCTTGCGCCGACGGATCGGCCTCGTCCTGCAGCACGTGCAGCTGTGCGGCGATGGCGGCCACGGCAGCGGCATCGAGCCCCTTCTGCTGCGCGGCGTCGCGCAGGGTCTGCTTGCCCCCGCAGCAGAAGTCCAGCCCGTGGTCGTGGAAGATGCGGGTGGCACCGGGAATCTGGCGGGCCAGCTGGCCCAGCGAGTGGTCTTGCAACGTCATGGCGGTTTCTCCGTGTGGAAGTGATGACCCCCTGACATACGCGAGCAACGTGCCAGAAAAAAACCTCCTTTAATCAAGGACTTGTAATATTGCGGGTATTAATTACCCTATACTTGTCACGGTACCAATTACCCTGAACGGTGTTTTCCACCATGCTCCCCGCCGCCATGTACCCCGACCTCCTGGCCGACCTCGTCATCGATTTGCCGCACGCGGTGCGCCTGCAGCGGCTGGTCAGCGCGTTGCGCATGCATTTCCGTTGCGGCGCGGTGGCGCTGCTGCGGCTGGAGGAAGACCACCTGCGCCCGGTGGCGGTCGACGGCCTGGTGCGCGATGCGCTGGGCCGGCGCTTCGCGGTGGGCCTGCATCCGCGCCTGGCCGCGATCCTGGCGCGCCGCGGCGTGACCTGCTTCCATCACGACAGCATGCTGCCGGACCCGTACGACGGCCTGATCGACGAGCATGTGGGCGAGCCGCTGCCGGTGCATGACTGCATGGGCACCCGGCTTGAAGTAGACGGTCAGCCGTGGGGCGCGCTGACGCTGGATGCGCTGACGGTGGGCACCTTCGACGGCGCGGCCCAGGCCGAATTGCAGCGGCTGACGGTAATCGTGGAGGCCGCCATCCGCACCACCCGGCTGGAGGGCGAGATCCGCGCGCTGCAGCTCGCGCGCGGCACGCCGGAGTCCGAGGAAGGAACGGCCCCGCACGACATCGGCGCCGAGATCATCGGCCAGAGCGAGGCCATCTCCAACCTGCTGCATGAACTGGAAGTGGTGGCCGACACCGACCTGCCGGTGCTGCTGCTGGGCGAGACCGGGGTCGGCAAGGAGCTGTTCGCGCACCGCCTGCACCGCCAGTCGCGACGGCGCGCGCAGCCGCTGGTGCATGTCAACTGTGCCGCGCTGCCGGAATCGCTGGCCGAGAGCGAGCTGTTCGGCCACGCGCGCGGCGCCTTCTCCGGCGCCACCGGCGAGCGCCCGGGGCGCTTCGAGGCCGCCGACGGCGGCACCCTGTTTCTCGACGAGGTGGGCGAGCTGCCGCTGGCGATCCAGGCCAAGCTGCTGCGCACGCTGCAGAACGGCGAGATCCAGCGGCTGGGCTCGGACCGCCCGCGCCGCGTCAATGTGCGCGTGATCGCCGCCACCAACCGCAACCTGCGCGAGCATGTGCGCGACGGCTCGTTCCGCGCCGACCTGTACCACCGCCTGTCGGTCTACCCGATCCCGATCCCGCCGCTGCGCGAGCGCGGCAACGACGTGCTGCTGCTGGCCGGGCGCTTCCTCGAGCTGAACCGTGCCCGCCTGGGCCTGCGCAGCCTGCGGCTGTCGGGCGGCGCGCAGGACGCGCTGCGCCACTACCGCTGGCCCGGCAACGTGCGCGAGCTGGAACACGTGATCAGCCGCGCCGCGCTGCGTGCGGTCAGCCGCGGCGCGGGCCGCAATGACATCGTGACGCTGGAGCCGGAGCTGCTCGACCTCGACGGCCTGGAGCTGCCGCCGGCCGCGCAGACCGGCTCCGGCGCGGCCAGCGCGCCCGCCACGCCGGCGCCGGCCGCGGGCATCACGCTGCGCGATGCCGTCGAGCACACCCAGCGCGCCTGCATCGCGCAGGCCCTGCGCGACCACGGCGGCAACTGGGCGCAGGCGGCGCGCCAGCTCGGCATCGACGCCAGCAACCTGCACAAGCTGGCCAGGCGGCTGGGATGCAAGTGAAGTGCACCGGAACGGGGTCCGGGTGCTGCGGCATGGCAAGTCGCGCCATTACCGCATAAGCTGATCCGGATGCCCACGCCGGGCGCCATCGTCGTGTGCAGCAACTGCCGCTCACTGCGCGCACGGCCCGCCACTGGAGAATCCCCGTGATGATGACCGCAACGCAAATCTTCTGGCCGCCGGTGTTCTGGCCCTTTCCCGCCGTCTACGCCGGCGCGCCACAGCTGGATTCCATGCAGTCCGACCTGGCCGGGATCTGGCACCGCATGGCCGAACTCAACCTGGACTTCACCCGCACCCTGTTCGAGAACATCCAGTTCGACGCCATGGGCACGATGATGGAGCCTGACCCCGAAGCCCGCTACGCGCGCGAAATCGCCAGCGAGGTGCCGCTGCTCGGCGCTTCGCTGCATTACGCCTCGTCCATGCTGGAGCTGTATGCGCGCGCGCAGCAGAAATGGATCGACGGCTGGGGCCACCTGCTGACGCGCGGCATGGGGTTCGAGTGGCCGGGCCTGCAGCAGGACGTTGTCGACATCCCGTTCTGGCTGGTGCGGGAAACCTCCGGACGGGCCTGACCGGCTCCTGCTACGGTTGCGGCGCGACTGACCCGGCGGCGGCCGCGCGGCCGCTGTTGCATCGGCGCACCCGCTGACAAGCCGGCGATGCCGCCCGGTATCATGCTGGCTGACGAGATCGCGGAGCGCACGCAACCGGCGTGCGCCTGGCCGGGCGGCGGCACCAATGCCCGGGTCTCGAAGACGCGCGCCGCCTTCAATGCCCTCATATTCGCTGGTTCTCCTGCTTACCGTCGCCGTGGTTGCCTGCATCGGCATGGCCATCGCCACCTGGCCGCGGCGCGACGATCCGACCGTGCAGGCCTTCCTGGTGCTGGCCGCCGGTGCGGCCACCTGGAGCGGCGGCCGCCTGCTCGAGATCAGCTCGACCGACCTCGAGGGGCGCATCCTGTGGGCCAAGATCCAGTACCTCGGCATCGTCGCCGTGCCGATCGGCTGGCTGGTGGCGATGGTGCACCTGAGCCGCCCGCGCTACGTGGTGCCGTGGTCCCGGCTGTGGCTGCCGGTGCTGGCGGCGGTGGTCACGGTGGTGATGGTCTTTACCAACGAGCGCCACGGCCTGGTGTGGCCGCGCATCACGCTGATGCCGCCCGGCGTGCTGCCCGGCGCGGTGTTCGACCATGGCATCGGCTATGCCGTGGTGGCGGCGTGGTCGTACCTGCTGCTGGCGCTGAGCCTGTATTTCCTGGTCACGGCCGAGGTGCCCAACGGCACCTTGTCGCGCCGCGGGCGCGCGATCCTGGGCGCGGGCCTGGCCCTGCCGCTGGTGGCCAATGTCGCCTATCTCAACCGCTGGACCGGGCCGCTGGGCGGTGACCTGACCCCGGCGACGTTTTCGCTGATGGCGGCGCTGGTGTGGTTCTGCGGGCTGCGCACGCACCTGGACGATATCGGCCACTACGCGCGGCTGCGCGTGTTCGATGCGCTCAGCGAGGGCTGCGTCATCGTCGACGGCCATGGCACCATCGTCGAATTCAATCCCGCCGCGGCGCAGCTGTGGCCGGCGCTGCGTCGCGGCGATCCGCTGCCCGCAGGCTGGGACACAGCGCTGCGGCGTTCTCCTGGCGAGCCACCGGCCGACGGCGCGGCCGTGCCCTTCGTCCCGCCGGGCGCGCCGTTCGAGCTGACCGGCGAACGCGTCGCGCGCCTGGACGGCAGGCAGATGGGCAGCCTGCTGTTCCTGCGCGACATCAGCCGCTTCCAGTCGCGCGAGCTGGCGCTGAGCGCGCGGCTGGGCCAGACCGAAGAGCAGCTGTGGCAGGTGCAGGCGGACCTGGACATCGACGCCCTGACCGGCATCCGTAACCGGCGCTACTTCCAGCGCGAATCGATCGCCGCCGTGACGCGCGCGTGCGAGCGCGGCCAGCCGCTCGGGCTGCTGATCCTGGACGTGGACCAGTTCAAGCAATACAACGACCTGCACGGCCACATGGCCGGCGACGATTGCCTGCGGCAGATCGCCGGCGCCCTCAGCGGCGTGCTGCACGGCGAGCAGTTCTGCGCGCGGCTGGGCGGCGAGGAGTTCGCCGCGGTGCTGCCCGGCGCGAGCCGTGACGAGACCCGCGAGATCGGGCGCCGCATGGTGGCGGCGGTGCGCGAGCTGGGCATCGCGCACCAGGGCACGCCGGTGCAGCCGGTGGTGACCATCAGCGTGGGCGCGGTCTGGGCCGTGCCCGAAGCACCGCGGCTGGAGCCGCTGCTGCACCGCGCCGACAGCGCGATGTACCGCGCCAAGCGCGCCGGCCGCAACCGCTTCATGCTGGACGGCGACGCCTGAGCCGTGCTCAGGATGCGGCGCCGGCCCGTCCCACGGTGGCACCGTGCAGCGCCACCAGCCGTGCCGCGGCCTGGCTGACCCACGCGGGCCGCGGCGCGGCATCGAGCCAGTACTTGACCTCCAGCCCCAGCGCGGTATCGCCGCTGATGACCAGCCGGCGCTGGAAGAAGAGCGTGTCGGTGTCGGCCTCGCCGCCCAGCAGGCGCAGGTAGTCCACCGCGCACGCACGCAGCGTCAGCGCAGGCTCGGCGTCGGTGCTGCCGGCACGGAAGCGCCCGCCTTCGCAGCGGAACGGCACGGCCAGTTCCAGGTCCTGCACCGTCAGCAGGAAGTCATGCCCGTCCAGTGCCGCGGGCGGCTCCAGCCAGCCGGCGCGGCGCGCCAGCTCCAGCGCGGCGACCAGCGGCAGCGCCCGCGCGCGTGCCGGCAGGCGCCGGTGCACGCCGGCCATCAGCTTGCGCAGCGCGCTCATGCCGGGGCCTCCCAAGCGATGCCGGCCCGGCCGTGCCAGTAGCCATTGCATGGCTCGGCACCCGCCGGCGTGATGCCGCTGGCGGCGGGCGCGCGTTGCCCGGCGCGGATCGCCGCCAGCTGCTGCACTACCGCGAGGGTGCCTGACGAATGCGGGCTGACGCGCAGCATTCCCACGCCCATCCGGGCCATTTCCAGCGCCTCGGCGCACAGGTCCAGGCAGGTGGCGCTCTGCGTCTGCACCCCGTTCAGCGTGAAAAACGCTTGCCCTTCGCCGGTCGCGGCGACCAGGCCATCGGGATAGTCCATGCAGCGGAATTCGCAGCTGTCCTTGCGCAGGCGATGGTGGCGCGCGGTAAAGCAGCGCGCCGAGAATGCCAGCGGCAGGCGGCCCCAGACAAAGGCTTCCAGCTGCGTGCCGGCGGGCCGCGCCGCCGCCAGCGCGGCCAGCGTGGCGCCGTCCATCTCCACCGGCGCGACGCAGCCCACCGCGCCCAGTCCGGCGAGCCATGCCAGCGTATCGGCATGGTAGGCGTTCAAATGCGGGCCGCCGACGAAGGGCCGCCCGCCCATGCAACGCACCGCGCCGGGATCGTTGGCCTCGACCAGGTAATCGTCCTGCGCGCACACGCGCCGCATCCACGCGATATCGGTATCGGACTCGACCAGCACCGGCGTGGACAGCACCACCTCCTTGCCGGCAGCGCGCAGCATCTGCGCAATCTCCAGCCATTGCGCATGGCGGATTTCATGGCGGCGCGTGCAGACGGTTTCGCCCAGGTAGACGCGGTCGACCGGCGCGTCGGCGACCGACGCATAGAACTGCAGCACGGCCTCGCGCGGCCAGTAGTACAGCAGCGGACCGAGGGCGATGCCGAAGCCGGGCATCGCGGCGTGCGGCATCGCGGCCGCGGCGGTGTAAGGCATGGAAAGCTCCATCGTGGCCGGCATGTCCCGCATGTCCGGATACAGGCAGGTGGATGTCATGGTGTCAGCGCCAGGGGCGGTCGTAGGCGCCCTGCGTGACCTGGTCGCCTTCGGCATGGCGCCCCAGCGTGCCCTGCCACTCCTGGCGCGGCGCGAAGCGGGCCGGATCGGCGCAGGCGGCGTCGATGGCCGCGCGCAGCACGCCGACCACATCGCCCACGTAGCGCGGGCTGCGCTGGCGCCCTTCGATCTTGATCGCGGCGATGCCCATGTCGATCAGCGCCGGCAGCAGCGACAGCGCATTCAGGCTGGTCGGCTCCTCCAGCACGTAGCCGCGCTCGCCCTCGACCTCGAAGCGGCCCTTGCACAGCGTCGGATAGCCGGCCGGCTCGCCGGGCGCATAGCTGTCGATCAGGATGCCCGACAGCCGCGCCTGCATGGTGCCGTCCTGCTCCGTCCAGCGCACCGCATGCGCGGGCGAGCACACCCCCTTGTTGTTGGGCGAATCGCCGGTGGCATACGACGACAGCAGGCAGCGCCCCTCTGCCATCACGCACAGGCTGCCGAAGCCGAACACCTCCAGCTCGACGCTGGTCTGGCGCGACAGCTTGCCGATCTGCGCCAGCGACAGCACGCGCGGCAGCACCACGCGGCGGATATTGAAGCGTTCGCGCATCAGTTCGATGGCGTCGGCGTGCGTGGCCGAGCCCTGCACCGACAGGTGCAGTCTTAATCCGGGATGACGCGCGCAGGCATAGCCCATCAGGCCCGCGTCGGCCATGATCACGGCATCGGCGCCAAGGTCCGCGGCCGCATCGACGGCGCGGTGCCACTGCGCCACCGCGCCCATCTGGGCGAAGGTGTTGATCGCAAACAGCACCTCGGCGCCGCGCGCATGGGCTTCGGCCACGCCGGTGCGGATATCGGCCTCGGTGAAATTCAGCCCGCCGAAGTTGCGCGCGTTGGTGGCATCGCGCAGGCCCAGGTAGACCGCGTCGGCGCCGTGCTGCAAGGCCATGCGCAGCGCCGCCAGCGAGCCGGCGGGCGCGACCAGCTGCGGGCGGCGCGGCGCGCACGCGGCGGCCGACGGGGCGTCGGATCGGGCGGGGGTGGAACTGGTCATCGGTAATGGCGCCGGCAGCGGCGCGGGGGAAGGAAGACAGCGGCCGATGCTAGCCAAGCGCCAGCGCCCGGGGCTTGACCGTGCGCAAACCCACGCCAACGGCACCCCGGCCGCGACGGGCTATGCCGGTCGGCGTAGGCCGATGGCAGGCCACCCGGCCAGGCTTGACCTGCGGCAAACGCGGGCCCGTGCCGCTGTGCCACGCTTGCGCGTCATCCCTGCGCCGGGGCCGCCGTGCGGCCCGGCGTCCATCCTCTTCCGGAGACCCGTTTATGAATCACCCCTGGCTCAAGCTGGGCGGCCGCCGCCTGCTGCCGATCGTGCAGGGCGGCATGGGCATCGGCATCTCGGCCCACCGGCTGGCCGGCGCCGTTGCGCGCGAGAACGGCGTCGGCACCATCGCCAGCATCGACCTGCGCCACCACCACCCCGACCTGATGGCGCGCATCCGCGGCAGCCGCGACAAGCCCGCCATCGAAGCCGCCAACCTCGAGGCGCTGGACCGCGAGATCCGCGCCGCGCGCACCGCGTCCGAGGGCCGCGGCCTGATCGCCGTCAACGTGATGAAGGCCGTCGGCTCGCACGCGGCGCTGGTGCGGCAAGCCTGCGAAAGCGGCGCCGATGCCATCGTCATGGGCGCCGGCCTGCCGCTGGACCTGCCGGAACTGACCGCCGGCCACCCCAAGGTGGCGCTGATCCCGATCCTGTCCGAGGCGCGCGGCATCGGCCTGGTGCTGCGCCGCTGGATGAAGAAGGGCCGGCTGCCCGACGCCATCGTGGTCGAACACCCGGCGCACGCCGGCGGCCACCTGGGTGCGGCAACCATCCAGGACCTGTCCGAGCCACGCTTCTCGTTCTCGCGCGTGCTGAGCGAATGCCGCGAGCTGTTCGCGCAGCTGGGCCTGGCCTGGGACAGCATCCCGCTGATCCTGGCCGGCGGCGTCGACAGCCACGCCAAGGTGCGCCACTGGCTGGGCGAAGGCGCCGCCGCGGTGCAGCTGGGCACGGCCTTCGCCGTGACCGAGGAATGCGATGCGCACCCGGCCTTCAAGCAAGTGCTGGCCACCGCGCGGCCCGAAACCCTGCGCGAATTCACCAGCGTGGCCGGCCTGCCCGCGCGCGCGGTGCTGACGCCATGGCTGCAGCGCTACCTGTCGAGCGAAGCGCGCCTGCAGCGCCGCGCGCGCGTGCGCGAATGCCTGGAAGGATTCGATTGCCTGCAGGCCTGCGGGCTGCGCGACGGCATCTCGCGCATCGGCCAGTTCTGCATCGACCTGAAGCTGGCGCAGGCCGTGCGCGGCGACGTGGAACGCGGCCTGTTTTTCCGCGGCCGCGGCGCGCTGCCGTTTGGCGAGGCCATCCGGCCGGTGGCCGAGCTGATGCACTATCTGCTGACGGGGGAAAAGCCGGCGGGGCTGGCGGCGGCACGGGCGCCGGGCGTGGCGGCGGACGCAGTCTGAACGCCGCGGGCAGGCCGCGACACTGGCCGGAACGGAACCCGCGCAGTGCTGGCCCCCGATCCGCCCGCAATCAAATGGTCACAGCCGGGCTCTGCCGACAAGAAGCCAGGTGCGCAACGTTCCGATCCCCTTTGCCGTGATCCTGCCACGTTCTTCGAGCATGAAAGACGGCCCGAGCCGTCGCCAGGTCGCTTCCGCGACCTGGACGCGCCCGGCGACGCCTTCGGACTCCATGCGACTGGCCACATTGACCACGTCTCCCCACAAATCGTAGATGAACTTGCGCTTGCCAATGACGCCGGCCACCACTGGGCCGCTGTTGATGCCAATGCGCATTCGCAGGCCATAGCCGTTGCGATGATTGAGCCGATCGAGTGCGTCAATCATGTCCAGTGCCATATGCGCGGCGCGCACTGCGTGGTCCGGGGCCGGCTCTGGCAGCCCCGCCGCAGCCATGTATGAATCGCCGATCGTCTTGATCTTTTCGAGCCCCCGCCTGTCGGCAATGCTGTCGAACTCGGTGAAGATTTCATTCAGCAGGCCGACCAGCCGTTCGGGGTCCATGCCCGAAGCAAGCCGGCTGAACGCCACCAGGTCCGCGAACAGCACGGTGACTTCCGGGAAGCGGTCAGCAATGACTTCCGGAATACTGTTCGCCATCAACTCTGGGCGCACTTTCAGCCGCTCGGCGATCGTATGGGGGAGCAGATTGAGAAGTAGTCGATCCGAGAGTTCCTGTTCCGCGATGACCTTGTCGTACAGGGACTGGAGTTCGTCCCGCTGGCGACGAATCAAGTCCCGGCTCGCCCGCAATTCCGCGTTCTTCCGTGCGATCTCGGCCTCAGCCCGTTTCTTCTCGGTGATATTGCGGCCTTCCGGCAGCAGGAACACGACCTCGCCGTTCTGATTTCTGATGGGACGTACCGAGAAGTCGACAATGATGGTCTCTTCCCCCTTGGCCTGGCCGAATATTTCGATGTCGCATCGCACAAACTCTCCCGCGCTGGCGCGCCGGATCAGTTCCCGCAAGGTGGCCTGAGTCTTGGGCGAAACATTCCACCAACGCGTCTCCCAGAACGGCTTTCCTATGACGTCGTCGGCCTGAAGCCCCACGGCCTCCAGGGACTCCCGGTTGCTTTCGACGATATTGCCGTTTACATCCAGCAAGCCCACGAACTGGTACATCTCATCCAGGATGATGCGTGCGAGCTTGTAGCGACGGGACTGGGGATCGTCAGTCGGCGACAGCAAGACATTGCCCACGCAATGCCGCGTCGAGTCCGAATCCGGCGAATGGACGGTCGACATACGTCACCTCGCGCGCGTAGAGACATCGAGACGTGCGTGCACAGCCGGGCACCGGCGATTCGACCCGGGCAGGAGACCTATCCAGTGTCAGGTTGCGCCTCTCTCCAGCATAAGGCAAAGCAGGCCCGCCGCCAGCAGCGCCATCCAGCCGGCCTGATCATTGATGCGTGATGCATTGAATACAAGGCCGCCCGAGCGCGCTGGCATCACGCGCTCCGGGACTGTCATCGCGAGCCGCCCGGAACGGGACCCCCGCGCCCCACCACTACTGATCTTGATGGCAGGAAAGGCAGGCAGGCATGCGTCGCTGCGGCCGCGGTCACCGGGTCCGGCATTACAGATCGACCACAAGGCGCGGCGACTTTGAGCGGGAGCAGCATGGCGTCATCTGGTCGTTCGCCTCGCGCTCCTCGGTCGTCAGGAAGGCGTCCCGGTGGTCGGGCAGGCCAGATAGCACCCTGGTCACGCAGGTGCCACAAACACCCTGTTCGCACGACATGGACACGTTGAATCCATGCTCGTTCAGCACCATGGCGATACTCTTGTCGGCCGGAACCATCACCACCGTCCCGGTGCTGGCAATCTCTACTTCGAAGGCACCATCGCTCTCCTTGTGAACCGGCTCGGCCTTGAAATACTCGTAATGCAGACGGTCCGCCGACCAGCCCCCGGCGCGCGCTTGCCCGAGAACGGTATCCATATAGCCCCGTGGACCACAGACATAGAGATGCGTATCCGCACAGGCTGTGTCGAGAGCCAGCTGCAGGTCCAGCTTTTGTCCCGGTGCGCCATCATCAAAATGGAGTTGCACATGGCCGGCCCAGTCGCTGCCCGAGATGGCGTCATGAAATGCCATCCGGCCCCAGCTGCGCGCACAGTAGTGCAACGTAAACGGCCGGCCTTCCCGGTGCAGTTGCTCGGCCATGCACAACATCGGCGTCACGCCGATGCCGCCGGCAAAAAGCAGGCTGTGGTTGGCGCCGGGGTGCAGCCGGAAATGATTGCGCGGCACGGAGATGCGCAAGGCGTCACCCTCCACGACGCAGTCGTGCAACGCTGCCGAACCGCCACGCGACTGCGCATCGCGCAGTACCGCAATCACATACCGTCTGGTTTCGTTGGCAGGGTTGCACAGTGAATACTGCCGAACGTACCCGCCGGGGATATGAACATCGATATGTGCGCCCGGCTGAAATGGCGGCAGGTCTGCACCGCACGCATGCGCGAGTTCGAAGCTGACGATGCCCTCGGCCTCTTCAGTCCGGCGCGCTACGCGCACTTCCATTACATCGTTTGGATCAATCATGGCTTGCTCACTAGACAAAGGCGTGGCTGACACGAGCCGCGTCATGGCGGCACGGCAGCTGCAACAGCGCAATCCGCGCGGCACCTGGCTGCTGCGAAGCGCCGCACCGGCCGGCGCCCCCGCGCTGGCCCCTCACCGTTCCGGCCTGTCAGCCGGCAACGGGTTCGTCGCCGGATCCCACTGGACAAGCACACGGCCCGGTCCGCGCATGGTGGTGTTGATGGGGGCGTAGCTGAAACGCTGGTCGGGCTTGAGCCGGATGCCAGGCAGACGCCTGGTCATTTCCTCCAGCATGAGCTTCAGTTCGAGGCGGGCCAGCGGCGCGCCGTAGCAGGCATGCCAGCCAAAGCCGAAGGTGACATGCCGGTTCGGCCCGTCGCGGTGGATATCGAAACGCTCCCCATCCCGGAAAGTGGACTCATCCCGGTTGGCTGCCGCGAAGTAGATCAGCACCTTGTCGTCCGGCTCGATCTCGGCGCCACCCACTATTACCTTGTTCACCGCGCGACGCCGGTGAGAGATCACGGACGGGGAATAGCGGATGCATTCCTCCACGGCGTTCGGGATCAATAACGGGTCACGACACAGTGCCTCCCAGGCCTGCGGGTGTTGCATCAGCGTCAGAAACATATTGGCAGCCGCGTTGATCGTGGTGTCATGGCCGGCAAAGGCGAAGTTCAGCACCATCCGGGTCAGTTCTTCGTCAGTCCACAGCTTCTTTTCCTGTTGCCCGCGGATGGCCTCGCTGACGACGTCATTGCCCGGGTTGGCACGCAGCCTGGCGATATGCGCCTTGCAGTAGTGCCAGAATTCGCCGAGCCTGTCGGCCATGCGGTTCTGGTCCGCCTCCGTGGGGCGGCCCCAGCTGAACAGGATGGTGGGTTCCGCCCAGGATTTGACGCGCTCGATGTCTTCCTGCGGAATGGCAAGGAAGTGCAACAGGACCACCGCCGGCACCTGGTTGCCAAGCTGCTGTGCCAGATCCGCTTCCCCATCCCGGACGAAACTGTCGATGCATCGGGCCACGGCCTCGCGCACAAACGGTTCGAGTTCTTTCACCCGTTGCGGTGTCAGGCTCTTGGCCAGCCATTTGCGGCGTTCGTCGTGCTCCGGATTCACGTCGTTGACCAGCGAGCCACCGCCGCCACTGAAACCCGAGCGCATGAAGTTCTCGATGGTCGACGCATAGAGCGGGACGATCGGGTCGAGCACGATGTCGGCCGAGAAGTCCTTGGCATTGCGCAGGATGGCCTTGGCATCGTCGATGCGCGACACCACCCAGTAGCCAAGCTTTTCGTCGAAGAAGATGGGTTCGGCCTCGCGCAGTTCTTTCAGCGTCGGGAACGGCTGCTGCAGGAACTCAGGATCGAAGGGGTCGAAGTTCTTTGCCGCGGCCGAAAACGGACAGCGCGAAACAGGGCTTTTCGGTTCATTCATCTTTGTCTCCAGCTTTGTAGTGATCCGCCACGCTTGCGGCGGCGGTTGCGCTGCGTCCGCGCGCTGCCGCCAGCGGATTGGAGGCCCGGGCCGCGCCGCACTGGCTCCGTTCCGGGTTCCTTCCCCGCTTCAGGCGGTGGCCGGCACTTTCTCCACGACCTGGCCCGCTACCCGTGACAACAGCGCCGCGCTGTCGGCAGGCAGGGTCTTTCCACGCCACGCGACATGCTGGTCTGGCCGGACCAGCAACAGCGGCGATCCATAGATGCGCGACGCGGTGTCATCGGCAATGGACAGCACCTGGACCGGCACACCTGCCTGGCTGGCCGCCCGCTGGAATTGCGTGACATCCATACCGTTCAGCACCAGCAGCGTGAACCAGGCGCCCAGCCGGTCATACACCGCCGTGCCGTCCGCCAGGAAAACATGTGGCAGGCGGCTGCCCGGCCAGGTCGACGGCGTATAGCTCAGCGGATCGAACGCGGGCGGCTCGCCGGGCTCGCGGGCGTTGATCGCCGAGTCATAGCGGTAGCCGTGCTCAGCACCCCAGCCCTCGTTCTCGGCGTTGCCAAGCTCCAGGATCCTGCGTCCCAGTCCGGCGCGGCGGGCGGCGGCTTGCGGGCTGTCGCCGGACAGATCGCCGGCACTCGCATAAGCCTGCGCAAGCTGCCCGCGCACGTCGAGGTGGCGCCGGGAAGTCTGCAGTGACATCTGCGCGACCGGACGGCGTTCCTGCTCATAGGAATCGAGCAGCGCTTCGCCGCCCCACCTTTGCACGGCAGCCGCCAGCTTCCATCCGAGGTTCGCGGCATCGGCAACGCCGCAGTTCATGCCGTAGCCACCGGTAGGCATCCACTGATGGCAGGCATCGCCCGCGATAAAGACCCGATCCTTGCGGTAGCTATCTGCGACCAGGAAGTGCGCCCGCCACGGATTGGCCTGCAAGATTTCGTAGTCGAAATCCGTGCCGATCCAGTCTCGCAACACGGTGTGCGGATCCAGGTCTTCACCCGTTACACCGGGGAGCAAGAAGGCCTGCAAGGTCCAGATGTCCTTGTCGTTCTGCGCAATCAGGGTGCCGCCGCCGGTCTGGATATGCCAGGCAACCCCGAAGCGCTGCAACAGCTCGCGGGCATCGGAGCGGAAATGCACCATGAAGGCATTGGCTGCGTTGCTGGCTCCTTGCAGTTCAATCCCGAGCTGGCGGCGGACCGTGCTGTTGCCGCCATCGCACCCCACCAGGTACTGGGAACGGACCTCGCGCGTCTCGCCGGTTGCGCCATGGCGTAGCTGCGTGGTCACGCCGTAGGGGTCCTGGCTGAAGGCTTCCACGTTCCAGCCAAACCAGGTTTCGGCCAGCGGACTTTCGTCGGCCGCGGCCTTGAGGGCCGGCTCAATGACGATCTGGCTGACCCGCATGGGCGCCTCCAGCGTCAGCGTGCCATCGTTCCGCTGTTGTCGGATCTGCTTCGCTTGCGCGCTGGAGGGATAGGGGAAGCGGCACAGTTCGTGGCTGGCCAGGCGGTCTACCCATACGATGTCGAACGGGCTTTGCTCCGGCACGCCCACCTTGCGCAGCCGGTCGGCCATGCCGATGCGGCGGTACAACTCCATGCTCCGTCCATTGGTCAGGTCCATCTTGGGATGGCGCGTCGTGGTGGGATTACGCTCCGCCACGATGCTGCGGATGCCTTGATGGGCCAACTCCAGCGAGAGCGTCAGGCCGACTGGGCCACCACCGGCGATAAGTACGGGAACATTGATCATGGATGAATCACCTCTGCTAGGCATCAGACAAGTCTCACCGTGGCGTCGAGACTCCGCGGGCCGGAATCCGGGCGTCTCTTCAGTTCGGCTTCGGGCTCACCAGCGTGGAAGCGGCGAGCCAGCTCCGCGGGATCGAAATCCACGCCGATCGGGTTCTCGGCAAACGCAGGCGAGAAGAAGAACTGCGTGGATTCCTCGATGGTGTCGAAGTTCTCCACCTGGAGTTCGAGCTGGTTGCCGTCCGGATCGCGGTAGTAGAGCGATGTGGTGGGACCGTGGTTGGTGCACCAGACCGGCTCGATGCCTTTGCGCTTGGCGTGCTCGTAGTTCGCGACCAGGTCGGCCAGCGAGCCATATGTAAACGCGACGTGATGGACGCCGGCCACGCCTGCCTGCTGTGCCCCCAGTGCCGGGACGTTAAGCACGGCAATGCGGTGGTGTTCCTCGTCGTAGGTAAGGAACGTCAGCACCTCGTTGGCAAAGGACGGACGCGCGCACAGCAGCGTCTGGTAGTAGTCCACCACTTCCCGGTAGCGCGACGTACGCAAGACAAAGTGCGCGAGCTTGGTCGGCGGCGTTTGCTTCTCCATTATTTGCATGGTTGTCTCCTGGCTTGGGTTGCTGATGCGCGCGGCTCAGCTTGTTTCCTTGTTGGAGACAGTATTGGCGGCGTCCGCGCCCGGCACTTTGCGAACCTTGCTGTTTTGCGGATCGATTGTGGGATTAATGCGCTTCCCCGGGGGCAGGGAGCGCGCGCCGCAGGCTGTGGATTGGCGACAGGAGGCCGCGGCGGGCCCCGTCAACGGGCCCGGACCCTCAGGATGGTTGCCGCGTCAGGGTGTTGGGGCTGGCGGAGTGCGCGTAACCGCGAAGCCGCGGCTACTCGTGCAACGGCCTGACGGCCATGCCATCGAACAGCACGCCGATCACGACGTCCGCATGCCGCTCCGCCAGTCGCCGGTGTTCCTCAGTGAACGCATCAGAGAAACGAAAGGAGGCGGATTGCCCGAAAAGAATGATCGTCGAGCCAATCATGATTTCAAGCAGGTTCAGCACGGGCACCTGCCTGATTTGCCGCTTTTTCTGTGCGGCAACGAGCAGGGTTTCGATGGCCTGGTTCAGGGGATTGATATACCGCTCCATCAGATACTGCAGACGGTCGGTTTCTTCCCGACCCTCGACAATCGCAAGCATGAAGAACTCAGGCCGCCTGGCCACGAAGTCTACGTGACGCCGCAGGGTGACCTTGAGCGCGTCCACGGGCTCTAGGTCTTTCAGCGACGCGCTATGGATTGCCAGCGCCGTGGTCCATTCCTCGAACAGGAAGTCGACCACGGCCAGCCACAGCTTGCGCTTGTTCCCGAAGTGGTAGTTGATCAGCGGCTGCGGGACACCGGCATCCGACGCAATCAGGGTCACGGATGCGCCATCGAAGCCGCGCCTTGCGAACCAGCGCATGGCAGACGTCAGGATCTGCATCCGCGTGGTGGTATCCACACGTTCGCTGGCGGGCTGGTTGCCTGCCGCTGTCAACGCTGTGCGCGGCGCTTTGCGCCGCACCTCGCCCGTGGTCTTCTTCACGCTGCTTCCCCTTGTTTCGAGTCGCGACGGATTCCGGCGGCCACCCGACATGCATGATCCGCCACAACCGCCCACACGGGGCTGCCGCTTCCAGCCCTGGACTCGGGTTTTCACTCGTTTCAACTATTTTTATTAATGTATAAATTTACAGGAAACGAGAGCCGACTCCAAGTCGCCCGCCCACTGGAGACATAGATGGCACCGATAGCGCCGCAGGCGACTCACCAAGCGCTGGGCGAAGACCTTCAATGGTCCTGGCATACCGGTTCCGAGACGGCGGATGCCCTGCAGGTTCCCATTGCCACGTTGTTTGATGGCCCGTCGTACGCGGTCCACCGGGTATCCGGCAGAGAAACTCCGCACTCGGCACGCTTTCGCCGCCGATGCCATACCCTGATGGTCTTCGACCGCGGCAGCTTTGTCGATGGCGAAAGACGAATTGCCGGTCTTCAGCCGGCCCCCTCGGGTCCGCTTGACCAGGGGATCGACGTCGTCCCCGCGGACCAGGATTTCCACGGGCTTGCCGGACCAGGCAGCAACGTGGAGTGCATCCTGATATCAGTGGGCGAGCGCCCGTGCGCTGCGATCGACGACAGCAACGGTTCCCGCCCCGCTCTCCACCCCGCCGTCAACCTGGGCGGGGGCCTTCTGCTTCCGCTCGCGGACAAGCTGCGCGAGCTGTGCCGGGATGACGCCCGCTACCTGGATCGCCTCCACCTCGAGGCGCTGATCGACCTGCTCGTGCTCGAAATCAGGCAAGTGCAGCATGACGTGGCGCATCGGCCGGGGCGCTGTGCCGGCGGACTCTCCGCGCGCGCGCGTCGGATCACGCGCGATTTTCTGGCGCAGAACCTGGACCAGAAGATTGACCTGGAAACCTTGGCCGCGCAGGTAGGCCTTAGCCGGTTCCATTTCACGCGCGCATTCAAGACCTCCTTTGGCATGCCACCCTACCGATACTTGCTGAACCTGAGGATCCGCAAAGCAGCGGACTTGCTAAGGTCCAGCCAGATGCCTGTTACTACGATCGCGCTGGAAGTCGGGTTCTCATGCCCAAGCGAGTTCGCGAGGGCGTTCCGGCAAGTCATGAATTGCACGCCGCGTGATTTCAGGCTGGTGAACCGGTAAGCGCCGGGAACGCCTGCAAGGCGCAGCGCCGCTGCAATGCCTCACCCGAGGCCATCGAAAGCATCTCCCGGCGCTCTCCCGGCTCTCTCACGGCCACTTCGCGGGACTACTTCGCGCTTGCCTTGAACACCGGCGCCACGATACGTTCGCCGATACGCCAGATGCCATCGGCCTCCAGCACGTAGCGTTCGGTCACGTCGGCGATTAGCGCTGCGTTCGTCCCGGTCTCACCCGCTCCGGCCCGGAACAGCATCACGCAGGACGTCACCCGGATGCTGCCATCGTCCTCGCACATCATCCGGATATTCGACACCACATGGCGGCTGGCGATGTCGCGCATTGCCGCCCTGGCCTGCAGGAAGGCGTCCACTGCCTGCCGTCCTTCGTAAACAGCTGGCACCGGCGAGCCCTGCGCAAACTCAAGCCGCGGATTCTCCGCGAACAGATCGATCGCCCGATCGGCCAGCTTGTTGTCAATCAACCAGACGTGGTCTGCAATCGCCTGGGAGATTGCAACCCAGGCCTTCGGATCAATCATTGTTTGGCTCATGTCGACGCTCTCTCTCTCTACGGGGGGAGAAACCAGTATGTCGACGGCGGGCGGGCACATTGATGGAACCATGCGGAATTGCGGATCGATTGCCATCGATTACGGGCCGCGCCCTCGTCCGGCCGGGCACGCAGTCCGGTAACGCCAGGCCTGCCTGACTTCCAGCGCAAGAATCCTCAAGTACCGCACGATTCGGCGAGCTGCCACTGCCCGCAGCGGGCATGCTTCAGCAAGACAGGTAGCTGTCCGCCCGACGTCGCCGCGCGCGCCGCCGCCAAACCACGCGCTGTTCGCCGGCACGCTCCACGAACGCAGCCAGAACCCCATGAACGACTCCTATGAACGACCGAAACTTTCAGTTCATCGCGCTTGAGCCGGACCCCCAAGGACCGATCGATAGCGATCCGGAAGAAACCGCGGAATGGCGCGACGCGCTGCTGTCGCTCGTCAAAGCCGTCGGTCGCGATCGCGCCCGCTTTATCCTCGACATGCTCGCCACCGTGGGCAGGCATCCCTCCATTGGCTGGGAGCCTGTGCGCGGCACCCCCTATATCAACACCATTTCCGTCGATCGGCAGCCGCCCTTCCCCGGCGACCTGGCGCTGGAGGAGCGCATCGCTTCCATGGTGCGCTGGAACGCCCTGGCAATGGTGGTACGCGCCAACCAGGCATACGGCGAGTTGGGTGGGCATATCGCCAGCTACGCTAGCGCCGCCGACCTCTTCGAAGTGGGCTTCAACCACTTCTTCCGCGCCCGCACCGATGCGTCCGGCGGTGACCTGGTCTTCTACCAGGCCCACTCGGCGCCAGGGGTCTATGCTCGAGCGTTCCTGGAGGGACGCCTTGCGGAACAGGACCTGGCACATTACCGGCAGGAAATCACAGCCCCCAGGAACGGCGCACAAGGCCTGTGCAGCTATCCCCACCCCTGGCTGATGCCGGACTTCTGGCAGTTTCCCACGGGTTCCATGGGAATTGGCCCGATCAGTTCCATCTATCAGGCCCGCTTCATGCGCTATCTGCAGCATCGTGGCTTGCTGAACACCGAGCATCGCACTGTCTGGGGCGTGTTCGGCGATGGCGAGATGGATGAACCGGAGAGCATGTCCGCGCTCACGCTCGCGGCTCGCGAAGGCCTGGACAACCTGGTATGGGTGGTCAACTGCAACCTGCAGCGCCTTGACGGCCCGGTGCGAGGCAACGGCCGCATCATCGATGAACTGGAACAACTGTTCAGCGGCGCCGGATGGCATGTAATCAAGCTGGTCTGGGGCTCTGACTGGGACGGCCTGTTCGCACGGGACCAGGAAGGCGCACTGATCCAGGCCTTCTCACAAACCGTCGACGGGCAATTCCAGACCTTTGCCGCCAAAGACGGCCGCTACAACCGCGACCACTTCTTCGGCCAGAACGCCGCGCTCTCCCAGCTTGCACAGGGCCTGACGGACGAGCAGATCGATCGCCTGAAGCGCGGCGGCCATGACCTGGTCAAGATCTACGCGGCCTACCATGCGGCGCTTCGGCACCGCGGGCGTCCGACTGTCATCCTGGCGCAGACGAAGAAGGGCTTCGGCATGGGCGAAGCCGGCCAGGGCAAGATGACCACGCACCAGCAGAAGAAGCTCGATCGCGACGCCCTGCTCGGTTTTCGCAACCGCTTCCAGCTGCCGCTGACGGATGCGCAAACCGAATCCCTCCAGTTCTACAAGCCGGCCGACGACAGCGACGAAATGCGCTACCTGCACGCACGCCGGCAGGCGCTTGGCGGCTATGTGCCGTCTCGCGGCACGCAGGCTGCCCCAGTGGAAGTGCCGCCCCTTGACGGCTATGCCAGCTTTGCGACCCAGGCCGACGAAAAGGAAATGTCGACGACGATGGCTTTCGTGCGCATGCTGGGCAACCTGCTGAAGGACAAGTCATTCGGCCGCAGGCTCGTACCCATCGTCGCCGATGAAGCGCGCACCTTCGGCATGGCAAACCTGTTCCGGCAGATCGGCATCTATTCCAGCGTGGGCCAGCGCTACGAGCCGGAAGACATTGGCTCGATCCTGAGCTACCGCGAAGCCAGCGACGGGCAGATCCTCGAAGAAGGCATCAGTGAAGCGGGCGCAATCAGTTCGTGGGTAGCGGCGGCGACCAGCTACAGCGTGCACGGCCTGGCCATGCTGCCGTTCTATATCTACTACTCGATGTTCGGCTTCCAGCGCATCGGCGACCTGATCTGGGCAGCGGCCGACCAGCGGGCACGCGGATTTCTGCTTGGCGCCACGGCGGGCCGCACCACCCTGGGCGGCGAGGGCCTGCAGCACCAGGACGGCAGCAGCCTGGTCACGGCATCGATGGTCCCCAACTGCCGCGCCTACGACCCGGCCTTCGCCGGCGAGTTCGCCGTCATTCTCGATCACGGCATGCGCCAGATGCTCGAGCACCAGCAAGACGTGTTCTTCTACGTCACGCTGATGAACGAGAACTATGCACAACCGTCGCTGCCGGAAGGTGCCGCGGCCGGGATCATCCGCGGCCTCTACCAGTATGGCGAGCAGCGGGCCAGCCAGTCGCGCGGGCGGGTACGCCTGGTCGGCTCGGGCGCCATCCTGAGGGAGGTGATCGCCGCCGCGGATTTGCTGTCCCGGGACTGGCAGATCGACGCCGAAATCTGGAGCGCAACGAGCTTCAGTGAACTGGCACGCGAAGCGCGTGAGGTGGAGCGATGGAACCGGCTGCATCCCCAAGCCGAGCCGCGCAAGAGCCATGTGCAGGAGTCGCTCGATGGCGCCGTGCCGGTGATCGCAGCTACCGACTATGTCCGCGCCTGGCCGCAACTGATTGCGCCTTATCTCGATGCGCGCTTCATGGCGCTTGGCACCGATGGCTTTGGGCGCAGCGATACGCGCAGCGCCTTGCGCAGCTTCTTCGAAGTAGACCGGCACCACATCGTGCTGGCAGCCCTGCAAGCGCTGGCCGAGGAAGGCCGCATTGACCCGGCCTTGCGCACCGAAGCGATTGAGCGCTACGGCATCGCCGTGCAAGCCAGCGCACCGTGGCAATGCTGAGCGCAAGCCACGCATAACGGCAGCACTACGCCCCGCCCATGTCCAACGGACCAAGACCATGAAGCTTGCCACCTTTGAAACCAGCCCGGGACACCCTCGCATCGGGCTGATTGCCGCGGGCGGGATCATCGACATCGCCCGCCACCTCCCCGGCACGCCAGCCGACAACCTCTCGCTGATCGCCACCTGGACCGATTGGCAGGAAGCGCTCGCCGGGCTTGCCAGCCGCAACCAGGCGGACCTGCAGCTGGCATCGGTGACCCTGCTGGCACCGGTGCCGCGTCCAGGCAAGATCCTGGGGATCGGCCTGAACTATGCGGACCATGTGGCCGAATCTGGTATGGCGCCGCCGCCAGCGCAACTCTGGTTCGCCAAGATGCCAACCGCCGCCAACGGGCCGTTTGCCGCCATCGACCTGCCGCTGGTCTCGGACGCGCTGGACTATGAGGCGGAGCTCGCCTTTGTCATCGGCCGCCGTTGCCGTCATGTATCGCGCGAGGATGCGCACAGATACATCTTTGGCTACTGCGCGGCAAACGATGTCACGGTGCGCGACTGGCAGTTTCATACTTCCCAGTTCTTGCTGGGCAAGTCCTTCGATACGCATGCACCGTTCGGACCGTGGATCGTCACCGCGGACGAGATCCCGGATCCGCATCGCCTTCCGATCCGGTGCTTCGTCAATGGCGAACTGCGTCAGAACTCCAATACGCGCCACCTGGTATTCGACTGCTTCGCGCAGCTCGAGCACCTCTCCAAAGTCATGACACTGGAGCCGGGTGACCTGGTTCTGACCGGCACGCCAGGCGGCGTCGGCTGGGCAGACAAGCCGACGCGCGCGCTGCACAGCGGTGACCGCGTGCGCGTCGAGATCGATGGCATCGGCGCCATCGAAAACGTTGTACAGCGCGAGGAAGGGGCCAGCGCTGGCAAGAAACGATAAGGCCTGACGCTACGCACGCCACACACCATGTGCATGCCGTCGCAACCTGCTTCGCGTCGGCATCAACGACGTTAGCGTCGGCGCCAACCCACGCGCTCGCCACCTGCGTGGGGACGCACAAGAACCACCTGGAGACACACAGATGGGCCATCGTTTTGGCAGCCAGGCAATGGCTGCATTGCTGTTCCTCGGCGCCGGCCTCGCGCCTTCCGCTGCATGGGCCAACAATGGTTCGGAGCTCTCGGCAAATGGTGCCATGGCTGCCGGCATGGGTGGCGTTGGGATTGCCGTCCCCCAGGGCGCCACCGCTGCCGCCGACAATCCCGCCGGCATGGCAGAGGTCGGTACCCGCCTCGACTTGTATGGCGTAGTGGTGGCGGCGGCGGTGGACGCCTCATTTGGCTCCCCGTCCAACCAGCACGACTCCAGGATCATTCAGCCCGTACCCGGCGTAGGGTTCAATGTCCAGATCGATCCGAAGTGGACCTTCGGCGTGTCGATAACCGGAGCGGGGCTCGGTTCCAAATACAGTTCCCCTGCACTCCCACTGCCTGGCGCGGCCGATGCCAGATCCAGCCTGATGGTGATACGGGCCAGCCCCACGGTGACATACAAGCCGTTGTCGAACCTTGCCGTCGGCGCATCGTTGGTGCTTGGCGCCCAGCAATTCCGCGCCAATGGTGTGGTCGCTCCCGGGCCAGACGGTGTAGTGGTCCTGCCTACGCACGGAAATGCCTACGCCGCCGGCATCGGCGCCGGGGTTGGCGTGCTGTGGAGCCCGCTCCCGATGGTAAGCGTTGGCGCGTCGTATTTCACCAAAACCTGGTTCAGCAGGCTTGGCGGATACCACGAGGATGTATTGGCATCGAGCGACGGCCGTCTGAACAGCCCCTCCAGATATGGCGCAGGCATTGCCATCAGGCCTATTGGCGGCCTGACGCTGGGCGCCGACTATCTGCGCATCTTGTGGAGTGGGGCCGACGGCTATAACTCGCCCTCGTTCAACTGGCACGACCAGGACGTTTTCCGCATCGGTGCCGCTTACGTCATCAATCCGCAATGGACGATCCGGCTGGGCTACAGCGTCGCCAACTCGTTCATCGACTCGGACCATACCGCGGCCAATTTCTATGCGAACGGGATCACCAGGGCGTCGGTGACGGCTGGCCTGACCTACAACTTCGACAGAAAGAACGCGGTGACGATGGCCATCGAGTATGACCTTCCGAGGACTGTCATCGGTACGGGACCGAGCACGGGAACAAATATCTCAGCGCGCTCGCAGTGGTACACGATCGGCTATACGCACAAGTTCTGAGCGCGGATGGCCGCGCGCAATGATCCGGAGGCTATCCAGGCCGGTCTGCACCGGTTCCGCCACCGGGCCAGGGGCGCCCGCGCGGCGGCAACCCTCCACACTTCCTCATCTGCCGCATGCACCGCAGCGCCGCGAGCAATTGCCATCCCAGCCACGCATTGGCCCCCGCCAGCAGCAGCCCGCCGATGCGGGCCAGCAGCGCCGGCGCCAGCGGCAGCGCCAACAGCACCGCGTAGGCCGCCAGCAGCAGCCACGCCTGCCCGCGCTGACGGCCCGGCGCGACGATGGCCTGCATTGCCGGCACGCGCGCCCTGCGCGGCAGCAGCCGGCGCAGGTGCAGCCAGACCAGGAACGGCACGATCTTGCCCAGCATCGCCGTCACCGGCAGCACGCCCACGCCGACCAGCGCCATCGTGCCGGCCCACCACGCCAGCGGCAGCGCCACCCCGGGCAGCACCACGGCCGCCGTCCCCAGCACCGCCGCGCCGAGCATGCTGGCGCTCGCGACCGGCCACAACACCCACAGCGGATCGTGGCGCCGCCGCGCACGCAGCGTGCCGGCCAGCCCGCATGCGCCCATCACCGCGACGAACGACAGCCACACCACCAGCGCGGCCCGTGCCAGCACTGGTTCCCCGGGCCACAGCACCAGCGCGGCGCTGAACACCGCCAGCGGCCCCCAATGCCCCAACGGCAGCCAGCGGGCCAGCGCCGCCGGCGCGCGCGGCGTCTGCCAGAACATCGGCAGCACCGTGGCCGCGACCCCGCTGACCAGCGCCGCCATCCAGCCGCCCAGGGCCCACGCCATATGCAGGCCAAGCGCCTGCGCCACCGGCACGCGCCACAGCCCGCCGAAGGTGCCCGCCAGCGCGATGCCGGCGATCATCGCTACCATCAGCGGCGCGCCGATGCCGGCCAGCGTGCGCGTGGTGGCGTCCACCGCGGCCACGCGCCGGCCCGCGGCGAGCAGCACCGCGCCCGCCAGCAGCAGCACCGCGCCAAGGGCAGCGGCAACCCGCATCGCCACCGGCTCACCGCCCAGCAAGCCGAAACCGAGCGCGGCCGCCACCGCCGCGCCGGTCGCGGCCATGAACGGCGCCAGCCGCCCTGCACCGGGAACGTCCACGCGCGCCACCACCGGCATCATCTGGAACAGCGCGCCGACCATCACCGGCAGCAGCATGCCCAGCGCGAGCGCATGCACCGCCGCCAGCGCCAGCGGCGCGAAGCGGTCAGGCAGACCCGCCGCCGGCCCCGCAGCCAGCAACAGCCCCGCGGCCGCGCCCAGCCATGGCGCCGGCAGCAGGCACCCGAACACCAGCGCCGGCCGCGGCGCGCGCGCGTAGTCGAGATCCGCGCCTTTCATGCGCGCCCCGCGGCGTGACGGCGGTGACGCATTCGTGCGCCGGTTGAAGTGGATACGGCCATCGCTCCTTCTCACCAGTCCTGACAAAAGGCCCGATGCTAGGCCGCCGCGCCGCGCAAGGACTTGACCAGGGCCAAGTCCGGGCCGCCATGAAAGATCCCTGCGTGACGGAACCGGCCCTGGCGCCACACGCCATGCCCGCGATGCGCCGCTGCCCGCACATACGCGCGCCAAAGCCGGGTTTCCTTGATCTGACGCAGATAGCACTGCCGGTCGCGCGGGGAAAATCGCTTCCGACCCCTGCGTGACCCTGTTGCCATGGCCGTCGGGCCGTTGCCCGGCCCCTGCGACAAGCCCGCGACAGGTCCCACTGGTAGCCCCCGATACCGCCATGCCTGATACCGATCCTCCTGCCGCCACGGCTGCGTCCGCCTTGCCGGCGCTGCGCCATCGCCTTTCCACGCGCATCATCTCGCTGTCGCTGGCCGTGCTGCTGGTGGTGCTGGGCATGATCTCCGGCACGCTGTGGCTGTCCTGGAAGCTGGAAGGCGCCGGCGCCGCCATCAACGATGCCGGCAGCCTGCGCATGCGCGCCAACCGCGTGGCGATCGAGCTGGCGCTGGCGCACGCGGGCCGCGCCAATGACCTGGCCGCGCAGATGCAGGCGCTGGACACCACGCTGGCGCTGCTGAAAAAGGGCGACGCGGCGCGGCCGCTGTTTCTGCCGGACGAGCCCGCCATCCATACGCAACTGGCGCGCGTCACCCATGACTGGCAACAGCGGCTGCGGCCGCTGGCCGGCGCCGGCCCGGCGCCGGCCGCATACATTGCCGCGCTGCCGGGTTTCGTCGCCCAGGCCGACCGCCTGGTCGGCATGATCGAACACGACAGCGCACGCAAGACCGACCTGCTGCGCCTGTCGCAGACAGCGCTGGCGCTGATGGCCTGCATCGGCACGGTCGCGGTGATCTACCTGCTCTACCTATGGATCATCCTGCCGGTGCTGCGCCTGCAGGACGGCCTGCGGCGCATGGCCGCGCGCGAATTCTCGCTGCGCCTGCCGGTGGAAAGCCGCGACGAGTTCGGCACGCTCAGCGAAGGCTTCAACCGCATGGCGGACGAGCTGCAGGGCCTGTACCACGACCTCGAGGCCCGCGTGGCGCAGAAGACCGCCGAGCTGGAGCGCCACAACCGCGACCTGGAAACGCTGTACGAGATGGCCGCCTTCCTCAACCAGGCCGCCGACGCCGAGGCCATGGCGCAGGGCTTCCTGGCGCGGGTGATGCGCCAGTTCGATGCCGATGGCGGCAGCGTGCGCGCGCTCGACAGCCGCCACGGCCGCATGCACCTGCTGGCCGCCGCGGGCCTGCCGGCGGCGCTGGCCGAGGCCGATTCCTGCGCGTCGGCCAACGGCTGCCATTGCGGCGATGCCACGCGCGAGGCCGTGATCGCCATCGTCGACCTGCGCGGGGCGGCGCGTGCCGGCGCGGCCGACGAGACACCGTGCGGCCGCGACGGCTTCCAGTCGCTGGCGGCGTTCCGCATCGAAAGCCAGCGCGGCGCCACCGGCATGTTCGCGCTGCACTTCCGCACGCCGCGCAAGCTGCCGCCGTCGGACCGGCAACTGCTGCAGACGCTGGCGCAGCACCTGGGCACCGCGCTGGAACACCTGCGCCTGTCCGCCACCGCGCGCCAGCTCGCGGTGGTCGAAGAGCGCAACCTGGTGGCGCAAGGGCTGCACGACAGCATCGCCCAGGGGCTGAACTACCTGAACCTGCAGGTGCAGCTGCTCGACGACGCAGTCGCGCGCGACGACCTGGCCGAGACCCGCGAGCTGGTGCCGATGCTGCGACATGGCGTGGAAGAGAGCTACCAGGACGTGCGCGAGCTGCTCAACAACTTCCGCTCGCGGCTGGGCACCGGCGAGCTGCGCCCAGCGGCGGAAGAGACCGTTGAGCGCTTTCGCCGGCAATGCCGCACCGAGGCCACGCTGGCCATCGACGAACGCGGCGGCGCCTGGCCGCTGTCGCCCGAGCAGCAGCTGCAGGTGCTGTTCATCCTGCAGGAGGCGCTTTCCAACGTGCGCAAGCACGCCATGGCGGCGCACGTGGCGGTGGGGCTCAGCCATGGCCCCGACTTCCGCCTGGTGGTGCAGGACGACGGCGAAGGCTTCGATCCCGACGAGCTGGCCACCCGCGCCGACGCCCATATCGGCCTGAGCATCATGCGCGAGCGCGCCGCGCGGCTGGGGGCCCGGCTGCAGGTGCAGGCCAGCCCCGGCAGCGGCGTGCGCATCGAACTGGTGCTGCCCGCCGGCAGCCAGGGCGCCGCCCGGCGCGATCGCAGCACCAACCCCATCACCAGCCTTAGCAGCCTGATCCTCCCGAGCGAGACCCAGCCATGACCATCCGCATCCTGCTGATCGACGACCACACCCTGTTCCGCTCGGGCATCCGCGCGCTGTTGCAGCGCCAGGCCGACTTCGAGATCGTCGACGAAGCCGCCGACGGGGTGGAAGGCATCAAGCGCGCCAAGCAGCACCGCCCCGACGTGATCCTGCTGGACCTGAACATGCCGGGGCTATCCGGACTCGAGGCCCTGCAACTGCTGGTCGAAGACCTGCCGCAGACCGCGGTGATCGTGCTGACGGTGTCCGAGGAGGCCGAGGAGCTGGCCGCCGCGCTGCGCGGCGGCGCGCGCGGCTACCTGATCAAGAACATCGAGACCGAGGCGCTGATCGCCGGCATCCGCCGCGCCGCCGCCGGCGAGCCGGTGATCTCCGACAGCATGACCGCCAAGCTGGTGGCCCAGTTCCGCGCGCCCGCGCCCGTGGCTGCGCCGCGCCAGGGAGAAACGCCGCGGCTGACCGCGCGCGAGCGCGAGATCGTGCAGGGCCTGGCCCGCGGCGAAAGCAACAAGGAGATCGCGCGCGACCTGGGCGTGGCCGAAAGCACGGTGAAGATCCACGTGCAGAACATCCTGAAGAAGCTGAACCTGGCCAGCCGCGTGCAGGTTGCGGTCTATGCGGTGGAAC
Source organism: Cupriavidus alkaliphilus (assembly GCF_900094595.1). Taxonomy (GTDB): domain Bacteria; phylum Pseudomonadota; class Gammaproteobacteria; order Burkholderiales; family Burkholderiaceae; genus Cupriavidus; species Cupriavidus alkaliphilus. The sequence goes on from NZ_FMAD01000008.1 coordinate 214,165, forward strand.
ACGGTCTGAACACCGCCTGAGCGGCGCGCACGGCTGCCTGTGCAGCGCTTTTGCACAGGGGCTTTTTTTGCACCGCACCGGCGCGGCGCCGCCAGCGCTGGCCGCGCGCGGGTCGCCTTGCCCGCACTTGGGCGTCGTCCGATTCCTACACCGATATCAGTCCCTGCCCGGAGGGATGCCCGCACCCCTTGTTCTACGCTGAACGGTAAGCGGATGGCTCTGCGGAGCCGCCTCGGAGCGGAAGCCGCGCGGCTTCCCCGATCCACGAACAAGGAGCACGCCATGGGCATCGGCACCATCCTTCTGATCATCCTCGTCCTGCTGCTGATCGGCGCCCTGCCGGCCTGGCCTTACAGTTCCGGCTGGGGCTACTGGCCGAGCGGCGGCCTGGGACTGATCGTCCTGATCGTGGTGCTGCTGGTGGTGCTGGGCCGGATCTAGCGTCCGGCGGGCAGCGAACCGCGGCACAGCGCGCGCAAGCAGCATTGCGCGCCGGCCGCGCTTGTCGCGGCCGCGCCTGGCACCTATAACGAAGCGCGGGCCCGCGCGTCAGCGCGCGCCCGGTCCTTTCAACCTTTTCACCTTTCGCAAGGAGACTCAGATGCCAGCAAAATCCAAGGCGCAACAACAGGCCGCCGGAGCGGCGCTCTCCGCAAAGCGCGGCGAAAAGAAGGCCGGTTCGCTCAAGGGACCTTCGCGCTCGATGTACAAGTCGATGAGCGAGAAGGAACTCGACAAGATGGCTTCGACCAAGACCAAGGGCATGCCGAAGCACAAGTCGGAACGCTGACCGGTACGCAACGGCCTTGCACATGAGGCCTGGCCGCGCTGCCAGCGCGGCGGCATACCAGCACAGGGCAGGCGCGCGCCTGCCCTGTTGCTATCCGGCCCTGCCGTTTTTTCCCTTGCCCGTCTTCGATGGCTTAGCGGGCCGGCCCGTCTTGCCCTCGAGCGGGCCGCCGCAATAGCCGGGCAGCCGCCTGGCCCGCGGGCTGCGGGCGAGCTTGATCGATTCCGCCAGCGCCAGGCCGAACCCGGCAATGCTGTCAAGGTCCTGCTCCACCCGCTTGCGCAGGAACCCGGCCCAGCAGAAGTCGCCGTAGGCGCTGTCCGGCTTGCGGTACGCCCCCGCTTCGCGGGCAAAGGCCGCCAGGCTGCGGTACGGGTCGTCGCGCATGCTGCGCACGGTCGAGGGCAAGGCCCTGGGCCCCTGACGCTTGCCGTGTTCATCGTAGGGATGGACGTGGCCCAGCTGGCGCATGCGCTTCCAGAACGCGGCGCCGTCCAGATGGCTGAAGTCTTCCAGCACCTGCACCGGCGCGAGCTGGTAGCCGAGATCCAGCCATGCGCGCGCCCAGTGGTGGTGGTCGACGATATAGAGTTCGCCACCCGGCCCCGCGACGGTCTTGATGCGATGCCGGCGCATAAAGCGCCGCAGCACCTCGCGGTCTTCCGGATCGGCGTGGCGCTGCGTGACTTCCATCTTGTGGTGGACATGGATGTAGCCCAGCGTCAGTTGCGTCGGGCGCAGCCGTGCCAGTTCGGCGACGGCCTTGCCGCGCGGGCAGCGCGGCGCCACCACCGGCGCCACCACCGGCTCGGCGCCGGAGCCCGGCTCGGCCGGCTCGGCGGGGCGTTCAGTCGTGCTCGACACGTTTCTGGTTGACGAAGTGCTCTAGCTCGCTGCCGGGGTCTTCGTTGCCGGTGCTCTCCTCGGCGGTGGCGTCGCTGGCCAGCGGCCGCGGCCAGTATTCGCCCTCGCCCTCGCGCACCGGCTCGCCGTGCCGGGCCGGATCGAAATCGGTCCACTGCCCGCATTCCCAGGTGCCCTGCGCGCGCTCGAGCTGGCTGGCGCCGGTTTCGCGCAGTACGTCGATGACCACCGAACCCAGCCCGTTGTTGACGCACGCGGCCAGCATGACGTTGTCGGCCGGCTGCTGCGCGGCGGCGTCGTCCTGCTGACTGGCAGGGCCCCGCACTGACACGATGGATACATCCCACACCGAGAACCCGCGCGCGAACAGCGTGCGCGCGGCATCCTCGGCGCTGGCAATCGAATCGAAACGTCCCGCGATGATCGATGACATGATGCCTCCCAGAGATTGGCGATGGCGGTCGGCTGATCTCACCCGTATTGCAAGAGCCACGCCCGCGCAGGATCTGCACGGCACGCCAGCCGGCGGGACCGCTGCATGCAATATTTGCAAACGCGGCTCCGAACTACATGCGCGTGCATGGCGCAAGCCCGGTCGATCAGCCGTTCACGACCTCCCCGCCATTGATGTGCAGGATCTGCCCGGTGATATAGCTGGCCGCATCCGAGGCCAGGAACACATAGCCCCCGGCGACCTCGAACGGTTGCCCGGGGCGGCCCATGGGCGTCTTCTTGCCGAACTGCGCCACTTCCTCGGGGCTGAAGGTGGATGGAATCAGCGGCGTCCAGATCGGGCCCGGGGCCACGCCGTTGACACGGATGCCGCGCTCCACCACCTGCAGCGCGAGCGAGCGCGTGAACGACACGATCGCGCCCTTGGTCGCGGAATAGTCCAGCAGGTGCTTGCTGCCGCGATAGGCGGTGACCGAAGTGGTGTTCAGGATCGATGCGCCTGCCTTCAGGTGCGGCAGCACCGCGCGCGTCAGGTGGAACATCGCAAACACGTTGGTGCGGAAGGTGGCCTCGACCTGGCTGGCCTCGACTTCCTCGAGCGATTCCTTGGGATGCTGCTCGGCGGCATTGTTGACCAGGATGTCGAGCCTGCCGTACTGCTGCAGCGTCTGCCGCGCGACCGCCTCGGCGTGGTCGCAGTCGGCGAGGTCGCCGGCGATGGCCAGGCATTTGCGCCCGGCCTGCTCGACCAGGTTGACGGTCTCGCGCGCGTCGGCATGTTCGTTCAGGTAGGCGATGGCGACATCGGCGCCTTCACGCGCAAACGCCACCGCAATGGCTCGGCCGATGCCGCTGTCGCCGCCGGTGACCAGCGCGACGCGTCCGCTGAGCCGGCCGCTGCCGACGTAATCGTCCGCGCCGCTGTCCGGCTGCGGGCGCATCGGGGCTTCCAGGCCGGGCTGGCGCGACTGGTGCTGGGGCGGGACGCTCTTGGGTGTGGACATGGCAGTCTCCTGTCGTGGTGGCCGCGCCATGCGACGCCGGCGTGACGGCGCGCCGCGGCCATGCAAGATGCCAGGGTGGCGCGCAAGTTCCATGCCGCAAAGCGCAAGGCGCGAGCCCGCATGCTGCCACGCGCGGGGGCATCGGCCCGGCGGTGCTGCCCGTAACCCTTACATCGCACGGCAATCCTTACAGCGCGCGCGTATGCGGCACTGCGCCGCTTCGTCTACGCGCCGGGGCACGGATTTTGCGGCTTTCTCCATATCCGAAACGTCAACGGCTTCCGGCGCCTGCCGCACATGCCTGCGGGCAGTGCCGGCGCGCGGAGCCTCACCGCCAGGAGGCAGATATGTTCAACTTCCGCAATGACCGCGGCAGCCGCGGCCGGCCCGAAGCGCAACGCCGCGACCGCGGCCCCGAGCAAAGGATGCGCGATGAGAGCGAGGGCCGCGGCTCGGAGGACTGGGGGCAGGAATGGGGCGAGGACTGGCGCGGCGAGAGCAGCCAGCGCCGGGGCGAGTATGGCGGCCATGGCTATGAAAGCCGCCAGCGCTGGGAAGAAAACCGCCGCGACGAAGATCGCGACGAGCGTCGCCAGGAACAGCGCAACGAAAGTCGCGGCCAGGGCCGCGGCATGGGCAGCGAGCGCGAATCCTCGCGCCACGGCGGCCCGTGGTATCAGCAGGACACGCCCGCCGGCCAGCGCCGCGGCAGCTGGGGCGAGAGCGGCTACGGCGCCGCCGATGTCGGGGGCAGCGGCCATCCGTACAGCAGCGCCTATGGCGGCTACCGGCCATCGCAGCAGGACAGCGGCTATCGCAGCGGGGAACGCGAATCGGGCTATGGCTATCGCGACGAAGACCGCTTCGGTCCGCGCGGGCGCCGCAGCGAAGCGAGCGGGCGCGGGGAACGCAGCGAGCGCGAGGAACGCGACCAACGCAGCCGGCGCAGCCAGGGCGGCTGGGGCACCGAACAGGGCCGCAGTGAAGGCGGCCGCGCCATGCATTGGCAGGAAGGCAGCGAGCGCGACCGCGCCCAGCGCGGCGGACAGCCCAGCTATGGCGGCGGCTACTTCGGCGATGCGGGCCGTGGCGGCCAGTCGTTCAGCGGCGGACAGCGCGTCTACCCTGACGATCCGGGCTACCGGCGCCGCACCCCCTACGCCGGCCAGGCCAGCGCCTCCGGTGCGCAGGGCGGGCAGCATGCCGGCCGCCGCGCCACCGGTCCCAAGGGTTATCGCCGCTCTGACGAGCGCGTGCGCGAGGATGTGTGCGAACGCCTGGCGATGAACCCGTACATCGACGTCGGCGAGGTCAGCGTCGAGGTCGCGAATGGTGTCGTGACGCTGGACGGCACCGTCAGCGAGCGCCGCGAGAAATACGTGGTCGAGGAGATCGCCGACGCGGTGTTCGGCGTCACCGAGGTCGACAACCGCCTGCGCGTGCAGCGCCAGCAAGGCAGCTCGTGGGCGGCAGGCTCCGAGGTGGGCGGCGACACCTCCAGCGGCAGCAGCGACACGGCGTCGGCCGGCGGCACTTCGCCGGATCGCACGCTCAACAAGAGCTGAGCCTTGCGCTCCGGCCAGGCCCCCGCGCGCACGGCGCCCGCCCCGCGGCGGGCGCCGCGCAAGCTGGCGCCTGACAGCAAGCTGCTGGTGCCGCTGGACGCGCTGCATCCCACGCAGATCACCGTGGGCGGCTACCACGTGGCGCAGAAGGTGCACACCACGCGGCGCGTAGCGCCTGAAGCGCGCGCGGCGTTTCTGGACCGGCACCGCGTGCACCTGGTGATCGGGCCGGAGCAGGTGCTCTATGTGGTCGACCATCACCATTGGGTGCGCGCCTGGCATGACCTGGGGCTTACGCATGTGCCCGGCATCGTCCGCGCCGACCTGAGCGACCTGGACGTGCCCGCGTTCTGGCGCTACATGGTCGCCAATCACCTGGTGCACCCCTATGACGAGCATGGCCGCCGGCGGCCGCTGACCGAACTGCCCGACGCCATCCACGATATGCGCGACGACCCGTACCGCAGCCTGGAGGCCTTTGTGCAGCTGGCGGGCGGCTATCGCAAGGTCAAGACCGCCTACCCGGACTTCCGCTGGGCGGACTTTTTCCGGCGCCACGTGCCCGGGCCGTTCGACACGCCGCATCACTTTGCCTTCGCGGTGGCGAGCGCGTTCAGGCTGGCGCACTCGCGCGAGGCCAAGGACCTGCCCGGCTATATCGGCGCGCTGGGGTGCTGAGCGACGCGCCGGGCATGATCATCCGCCCTTGCCTTTCTTGCCATTCGCTGGCGGGGACTGCCCCGCCAGCAATTGCAGCAGCCGCGCCTCGTCCGCGCGCAGCCGCGTCATGGCGGGCGCGCGGCCGCCCGCCCGCAGCACGCCGGCCAGGTAGGCATCGATGACGTCGGGGTGCACATAGCATTTGCGGCACACCGCGACGGTGTTGCGCAACTGGTTCGCGACTTCGCGGATGGCATCGGTCACGGCCTTGCGGCGCGCGGTCTCGCTGGACGCTTCCGGCAGCTTGCGCAGGATCGCCAGCGCATGCACGCTGCCGGCCCAGGTGCGGAAGTCCTTGGCGGTAAAGTCGCCGCCGGTCACTTCCTGCAGGTAGGCGTTGACATCGGCCGAGCCGATCTCGCGGATCTCGCCATCGCTGTCGCGGTACTTGAACAGGCACTGGCCCGGCAGGTCGGCGCAGTTGCGCACGATGCGCGCGAGGCGCGGGTCGTTGACCGAGACGTCGTGCGTGATGCCGCTCTTGCCGGTGAACTGGAAGCGCAGCCGGCTGCCGCGCACGGTCACATGGCGGCGGCGCAGCGTGGTCAGGCCGTAGGTGCGGTTCTGGCGCGCGTAGCGCGGCGAGCCGACGCGCACCAGCGTGGCGTCGAGCAGCAGCACCACCGCACCCACCACCTTCTCGCGCGGCATGCCGTTGCGGCGCAGGTCGCGCGCCACGCGCGCGCGCAGGCGCGGCAGCGCGGCCCCGAACGCCGCCAGCCGCGCATATTTGTCGGTATCGCGCAGCGTGGCCCATTGCGGGTGGTAGACATACTGCTTGCGCCCGCGCGCATCGCGCCCGGTGGCCTGCAGGTGCCCGCGCGGGTCCGGGCAGATCCACACCGACTCGTAGGCCGGCGGGATGGCCAGCGTCGAGATGCGCGCCAGCGTGGCGGCATCGGTCACGCGCTTGCCGTCCGGGCCGGTATAGCTGAAGCCGCTGCCATGGCGCCGGCGCGTGATGCCCGGGCTGCCGTCGTCGACATAGCGCAGCCCCGCGTCGCGCAACACCGTGTCGAGCGCGGCGGGGGCTTCGGTGCCGGGCAGCGTGCTGTCCATGGGCCGCGGGTTCAGCCGGCGCCCGGCGCGCCGGCGGACTCGGGCTGCGGGGTTTCGAGCCCGGCGTCGGGCGCCGGCGGTGCGGGCTTTGGCGCAGGCTTCGGCGCGGGCGCCACCGCGCGTTCGGCGGTGACCGGGCCGGCGCGGGCCACGGTGACCATTTCGCGCAGCCAGTTGACCAGCATGCTGCTGTAGGTGCGCTGGAATTCTTCGTCGCTCAGGCCATGGTCGGCGCCCTTGATCACGCGGTAGGTCAGCGAGTTGGCATGGATGCAGGAGTCGACATAGCTCATCACGACGGCATGGGGCACGATCTGGTCGTGCTCGGATTCGATCACCAGCACGTCGCCGGTAAACGCCGTGCACGCGCGCAGCGCGCGATTGCTGGCGGGCGGCACCATGCTGCGCCGGTAGGTCACCAGGTCCTGCTCGCGGTGCAGCTGGCGCTTGGGCAGGTCCCAGCCTGAATCCATGTACAGCGCCGGGGCCCGGAACGCCAGCCAGCGCACCTGGCGCAGGCCGCTGAGCAGCGCGGCCAGGTATCCGCCATAGCTGCTGCCCACCACCGCGATCGCGTTGCGGTCGACCTCGGGCTGGCGCACCAGCACATCGTAGGCCGCCACCACGTCGGCGAGATTGCGCGTGCGGCTGACGGTCTCGTACTGCGCGCGCGTGCCGGCATGGCCGGTCAGGTCGAAGGTCAGGCAGACGCAGCCCAGCCCCGTCACCTTGCGCGCGCGCGCCAGGTATTGCTGCTGGCTGCCGCCCCAGCCATGCACGAACAACACCCCCGGCAATTTGGTTTCCGGGCTGATCAGGGTACCGGCGATGGTGCCGCCTTCGCTTTCGATCTGCAGCAGTTCTTCATGCGTTGCCATCGGATTCAGGCTCCAGTCGTGCGTACTTGGTCAGGGGACCGACATGGCGATCTTCGCCCTGGTAGTAGATCTCGGCGTCTTCCGGCACGCGCACGTCGTTGCCGTAGACTTCGCGCGTGGACGCGACCACGCGCGTGCGCTCCGGATCGTCGCGCAGCGCCGTCAGCGCCACCAGTTCGGCACCGGTCGCGCCGCCCACGCGCCAGGACTGCTCCAGCACGCCGCAGAACATCTGCCCGCCATCGGCGCTGCCGGCCGGCGCGCCGAAGGCGACGTCGTAGTTGCAGCGCGACAGCACCATGCCGCCGCCCTCGCCATAGCAGGCCAGCGCGGCTTCGTGGTACACCATCGCCGCGCGCACCGCGGCAAGGATGCGGGCGTCGAACGGATGCTGCAGCAGCGCGTCAAAGCCGCCACGCACCACGGTCAGCGTCGAGCCGCCGTAGACCTTCTGGCCCCGGTTGTTCTCGGTCAGCCCCTGCGTGCCGCAATAGCTCGCTTCCAGTCCCGCCAGCACGACCTTGCCGACGCTGTAGGTCTGCGGCGCGCGCAGGTCGCGCTCCACCACCAGGCCGTCGCGCTCGACTTCCTCCGGGGCAAGCGCGGCCAGCGCTTCTTCCAGCGCGGCTTCGCCGTCGACCACGCGCTGGCCCAGCCCGCCGACACCGCCGGTATCCTTGAGCCGCACCGGCCCCAGCGTCAGCAGCCGCAGCGCCGCAGTACGCGCATCGCCAAGGCTGAACGCGGTAAAGCCCGGCAGCGTGGCGCCCACCACGCGCCGCACGAAGGCCTCGGACCAGCCCCGCGGCGCCGCGGCACCGGGCTCGACCAGCCCGTGCGTGATCGCCTTGGTGGCGACGAACGCATACGGCACCACGCCGCCGAAGAGATCGTCCTCGCCCTGCACGCCCAGGGTCGCCGCCAGTTCGCGGCCGACCAGGGTCTGTGCCGGCACCAGGTACGGCGCGGGCCGTCCCGCCGCGGGCGCGGCGTACCCGCCGGCGAACGGCAGGCCGGCAATCCAGGCAACCTTGCGCGCAATATTGGCAAGGGTCATGCCATGGTGGCTGTCGCCCTCGTCCAGGGTCTCGCAGCCGTAGGCCACCACCGGGCGGCTGCCCTGCTGCGCGGCTGCCGGACCTGCGCCCGGCAGCGCCGGTTTTCGCTTGCTTGCGTTGCTGGATGCGGTCACGGCCGGCTCCTGTCTCGGTTTTGTCGCATGGGTCCTGCGCAAGGGGGCCGCGGGCCGGCAAGCTACGAGGCTGCCGAGGCGGAGGTGGCGGGCGCGCTGCCGGCATCGGCGGCGTTCGCTTCGGGCTGGCGTCCCCGCGCGGCCCGCGCGTGGCGCTTGGCGGCGTGGTTTTCGCGCGCTTCGTCGAGCGAATGGCTGGTCTTGATGCCGTCCTCCTGGTCGGCCAGCTCGGCCAGCTGGCGGTAGAAGGTGACCAGCTGACGCAGCTCTTCTTCATCGAGGTCCTCGATCGACACCAGCATGTTGCTGGCCTCGCGGTGGGAGGCCAGCAGCTCGTTGAGCTTCAGGTGGACCGCGACCGCATCCTTGTTCTGGCTCTGCTGGATCAGGAACACCATCAGGAAGGTGACGATGGTGGTGCCGGTGTTGATGACCAGCTGCCAGGTCTCGGAGTACCCGAACATCGGGCCGGTGAGGGCCCACGCCACCACCACGCCGACGGCCAGCACGAAGGCGGTCGGCGACCCGGCATGGCGCGTGGCGCCGCCGGCAAAGCGGTCGAACAGGTGCAGTACGGTGGCACGTTTGCCGGCGCCGGAGCGATGGCCAACGCCGGGCAGGATTGGGCTGGATTTGCGCATCGTTGCACTCCCACGGATAAATCGCCGGATTGGCCGCCGAGAATGGTGCTGGCCTGGGCGGCATGCTGATTTCATTGTATGGAGCGCATGGCCAATGTGCAGCGGGCGCAGTCCTACAACGGGCGCAGCACTTGCCGCGTCCTGCACGTTTCGTTTCTACATCGGGAGATAAATCTTGCCGGCGGCGTGGCCGCATTCCTGCGCGCCACGCGCGCGCGGGCCACGGGAACGCTTCTTGCGCCGCATTCCATGACGAAGCGGCGACTCCCGGTGCGCCGGTGGCCAGTCGCCGCCCTGATGACCAGGGCCCGATGCGCACGCGATATCGGTCCCACCGCAAACGGAGCCAGCCATGTTCCAGTCCCCTGCCACGCAACCCCGCGCGCCGCGGCGCGTCGTCGACATCATGACGCGCCAGCCGGCCTATATCACCCCCGATGAAACCATCCAGCATGCCGCGCAGCTGATGGCGGACCTGCACGTCGGCTCGCTGCCGGTATGCGACGGCCGGCGCCTGGTCGGCATGCTGACCGACCGCGACATCACCGTGCGCGCCACCGCTGGCGGACACGCGCCGCAGGCCACGCGCGTGGCCGATGCCATGTCGCCGCAAGTGGAATGGTGCCTCGAAGACGAATCGCTCGAGGACGCGCAGCACAAGATGGAAGCCGCGCAGGTGCGGCGCCTGCCGGTGCTCGACCACGACCACACCCTGGTGGGCATCGTGTCGCTGGGCGACTTCGCCAGCAAGGGTGGCGATACGCGCGAGTCCGGCGAGACGCTGGCATCGATCTCCACGCCTTCGGCGCCCGCGCGCTGAAGCCGCATCGACCAGGAGCCGCGATGAGCGCAATCTCTTCCGCCGATGACGAAGCCCTGCGCGTGGCCGTACGCGCCGAAATTGCCGCGGCCTTCGATGGCCGCTTTCCCGACGGCGTGACGCTCGAGGTGAGCGACCGGCGCGTGACCGTGCGCGGCTGCGTGGAAGACGTCGACACCGCGCAGCGCGTGGAGAAGGCCGCCGCGGTCAGTCCCGGCGTGCTGGGCGTGCATAACGCGCTGTCGACGCGGCAACCGCCTGCGCCGCCTGCGCCCGAGCCGCAGGGCCAGCCCGAAGGCAGCGGCAGGCACGCCGACCCGGCCGACAAGCCCGCCGGGCAGGTAAACCACAAAGTCTGAGCGGCACGCTGAACGACAAGGCGCCGGAGGTTATCTCCGGCGCCTTCGCGTATGCGACGTGCTAATGGCCGGACGAGCCGCGCTCAGCCCCAGGGGTCATAACGGTCGGCTTCCCAGTACGGCGAGATGCCGTAGTACTGGTGGATGCTGGTGGCCCATTGCGAGTCGGCCATGGTCGGCCAGTGGTCCTTGTCGAACCCCGGCGCGGCCTTGAGCCGGTCCTTCTCGACGCCGAGCACGAAGCACTTGCGCCGCGTGTCCAGCGTCAGCGCGGACCACGGCAGCGCGAACAGCTTTTCGCCGATGCCAAGGAAGCCGCCCATGGCCAGCACGGCATAGGCGACGCGGCCGCCGAGCACGTCGATCATGATGTGGTCGATGGTGCCGATGTCGTCGCCGGCCGGATCAACCACCTTGTTGCCCTCGAGCGTGTCGGCCGCCATCACGAACGGGCCGGGTCCCGGGGAATTGCGGTCGATGCCGCCTACGATCGAGGCGCCGTGCGGATGCTCGGCGCCGGGCGTTTCAGGTTGGACTGGATTCATGGATGCCTCCTTTTGGCTGCTGGGGTAGCGGATTGGAGCGAAATGCGAAGCGTGGCGCGCTAGCGGCGTTCGCGCGTGTCGGCCGGCACCGGCGGCACCAGCGGATCGAAGTCGGCCCAGCGGCCATCGACCCACTGGCCGTCGGCGCGCTCGACATCCTTGGCGCCGCCCTGGCGCAGCACGCTGGCGACCGTGTCCGCCGTGGCGGTGTCGGTGCTGGTCAGGTGCGCCGCCAGCACGACGCCGGCATTGCGCACCGCGGGCTGGCCGGTGCGCGGATTGCGCCCGGCATGACGTGCCAGCGCCAGCGCGCCCGCAAGCGAGCCCAGGTAGGCACCGAGCCCGACCGCGAATACCAGCACCAGGATCGACAGCGGTGGCGTTGCCCCCAGCGCGGCCACCAGCGCCGCGCCCACCGCGGCGCCGACGGCAGCGCCGATCAGCACCCCGCTGATGGCACCCACGCCAGACTTGCGCGCGCCGGCATCTGCGGCGTGGTCGCCGCCGATGGCATAGGCGGCATGCTGCCCGGGCGGGTTCACGTAGAACAGGTTCAGGTCCTGGTCGGCAAACCCCTGCGCGCGCAAGCGGCTCGCCGCGGTTTCGGCGGTGGAGAAGCTGTCGAAACGGCCAGCGATGATGGCGGACATGGTGGCTCCTTTTCGTTCATCGATGTGTTCGGAACCGCGGCGGGGCTGCTCGCAGCCACGCCGCGGCGCTTGGACTCAAGGTGGACTAAAGGGGGCGGGCACGCTCCTCAGCGCTTGGCCGACTTGCCCGGCTTGGCGGACCTGGACGCCGTCCTGGCCCCGGCCTTGCCCCCGGCCGCTGCGCCGGTCTTTGCGGCAGGCCTGGCTGTGCGCTTGGCAGCGGGCTTTGCAGCGGGCTTGGTAGCGGACTTGGCAGCAGGCTTGGCCGTCGCGGAGCTGCCCATGGACTTGGCAGCAGTCCTGGTCGCCGTCTTCCCGGCCGTCTTCCCAGCCATCTTCGCAGCGGGCTTGGCGGCTGGCTTGGCGCCCGCCTTCGCGCCCGTCTCCTTCGCGCCCATCTTCGCTGCTGGCTTGGCCGAGCGCCCCGGCTCCGCGGCTGCGCCCTTGCGCTGGCCGGCCGGCTTCGCGCCTACCGGCTGCTCCTGGCTGCCCTCTCTCAGCTTCCAGTCGACGTCGTCGCGCGCGGTCTGCATCTTCCTCTCGGCGTGCATGGCAGCGCTGGGCGAGATCGGATCGCTGGCCGGGAAGGTCATCTCCAGCGAATCGTCGACGGCGCCCTGGTAGGTCTTGGTTTCCTTGGCGCGTGGCCGGGTGCCCGCGGCCGGCTTGCCGGCTGCGCCCTTGCCCGCGGACGGGCCGCTGCTGCGGGTGGCCGGCGCGGTGCCGGCACGCGCCGATGGCGTGGCCCTGGTGGACTGCGCGGACCGCGTAGCGGTCGCGGACTTCGCCCGGGACGGCTTCTGTGCAACCTGCTCGGCCTGGGCGGACTTGCGGCTGGCGTTGGGCATGGTTGTTCCCTCCTTGGTTTAGGGTTGTCTGATCCATGCAAGGGGCGGGCCAGAAGCTTGTCAGCAGCCCTGCATGCAGGCAGGCGCTGCAGCGCGGGTGTGAACGCTGTGTTACTGCGGGCGCGCGGCCGCCGCGCGATGGCGTCGCGGGCAAGTGGTACGCGTAGCGTTGGCGCCAGCCTGGTAAAAACTACATCGACGTGGGCAGCACGTCCGCCGTCATGTCAGCCGCATATGGCGCGGGAAGCGGACCGCGATGCAAACGCTGACCTTGTCGCTGTCGCAGCCATCGCTCTCCGCGCTCAGCACGGCGCCGTGCATTTCCACCATGCGCCGCGTCAGCAGCAGTGCGCTGCTTTGCCGGGACGGCGTCTCGCCGCCCTGCGGCGGACGGCGGCCGAAGAAGTCGGTCAGCGCCGTCAGCCGGCTGGCGCTGCGCTGCGAATCCAGCGGCGGGCTTTCGGTAATGCGCAGCTTGACGTAGTCGGGCTCGCTGAACAGGTGCACGCTGACCGCGCCGCCCGTCGGTGCGCGCCAGATGCAGTGCACCAGCAGGTGCCGCAGCAACGGCGCCAGCCGCATGGCATCCCCGTCGATCCGGTAGGTGGCGGCGTCCGCCGTGTCCGCAGCGGCGCCCGGCGCGCTCGATGGGGCGGCAGCCTCCGACCATATCGCGGAGCCGTCCGCGCTCAGCGGCGACAGCAGCACGCCGCGCGCCTCGGCCGCATGGCGCCGGTCGGCGATCGCCTGCAGCGCCAGCGTGCGCAGGTCCAGCTGCTGCCAGCGGGGCGGGGCCTCGTCGGCAAGCAGCCGCACCCCCTCTTCCATTTCCTCGATCAACGCCAGCTGCTGCTGCATGCCCGAGCGGATGCCGTCGAGCGCGCGCTGCGCCGGCGCCGGCGTGGTATCGAAAGCGCGGTCCAGCACGTAGGCCCAACTCTGGATGGCGTTCAGCGACGAGCGCAGGTCATGCGCGGACTGCTCGATCAGCGTGCTGACCTCCTGCACGCTGCGCACCGGCTGGGCGCTGCCGCTGCCGGCCAGCTGCGCGTTCGACGCCTGCGGAGCAGGCGACCGCGCGGAATCTGGCTCAGGGGTGCCCGGCAAGCCGGACGGCGGAAATAACTGCGTCATGTGCTAGTCGGCCGCAGGGGGCAGTGGACATGGCAGGCCGGATCGGCCGGGGACGTTGCCCTGCTCGGAAGCAAGAAACGTGCTGCGCGCGTCCCGGCCGGCAGCGCGCACGCCGCGCATGCCCGCCATCCCCGTGGTCCCAAGCACTGGTGCACGCCGTCATCCGGTTGCGGACGGGCCCGAGTCGTTGCGCGAGGCCCGCAGCCACTCTGGCAATTCGCCACGGGCGGCATAATCTTCCAGCCGGTTGTACAAAGTCTTCAGGCTGATGCCGAGGATCTCCGCCGCGTGCTTCTTGACCCCCGCGCACTGCTCGAGCGTAGCGAAGATCAGCTGGCGGTCGGCGTCGGCCAGCGACATGCCCACCGGCACCGACACCACCGCCGCGCCCGGCGCCTGCGTGGCCGCGACCTGCAGCGGCACCTGGGCTTCGGTAATGAGGTCGTCGTCGGCCATGATGAAGGCGCGCTGCACGAAGTTGCGCAGCTCGCGCACGTTGCCGGGCCATGCATGCAGGCGCAGGCTGTCGAGCACATTGGGCGCGAAGCGGCGCTGCAGGCCCTGCTCGGCATTGAGCTGGTCCAGCATCATGTTGGCGATCTGGATCACGTCGTCGCCGCGCGCGCGCAGCGGCGGCAATTCCACCGGAAATACGTTGAGCCGGTGAAACAGGTCGGCACGCAGCTTGCCGTCGGCGACCGCTTCCTCGGGGTTGCGGTTGGTGGCGGCCAGCACGCGCACGTCGGCATGGCATTCGCGGTTGGTGCCCACCCGCATGAAGGTGCCGGTCTCGAGCACCCGCAGCAGCTTGACCTGCAGCTCGGCGGGCATCTCGGTGATCTCGTCCAGGAACAGCGTGCCGCCGTCGGCGCGCTCGAAATAGCCCTTGTGCTGGCGGTCGGCGCCGGTAAAGCTGCCGCGCTCGTGGCCGAACATTTCGCTTTCGATCAGGGTGGGCGAGATCGCGCCGCAGTTGACCGCCAGGAACGGCTGGCGCCGGCGCGCCGACAGCTCGTGCACGGTCTGCGCGGCCAGTTCCTTGCCGGTGCCGCTTTCGCCGATCAGCAGCACGGTGGCCTCGGTGGGCGCCACGCGTGCAAGCTGGTCGTACACCGCCTGCATCACCTCGGAGCTGCCCATCAGGCGCCCGAAGCGGCCGTAGCGGCGCAATTCGCCACGCAGCGAATGGATCTCGGCGCGCAGCTCGCCGGTGGTGGCAAGGCGCTTGAGCACGGTCTGCAGGCGCGCGACGTTGATGGGCTTGACCAGGTAATCGGTGGCGCCGGCGCGCAGCGCTTCCACCGCGCTTTCCACGCTGGCGTAGCCGGTGGTCAGGATCACCTCGACGCCGGAGGCGCCGACCTCCTCGAACAGTTCCATGCCGTTGCCGTCGGGCAGTCGCAGGTCGGCGACGATGGCCTCCGGCATGCGCCAGCCGATCTGCAGCCGCGCTTCACGCAGCGTGCCGGCGGTGGCGGAGGTGAAGCCTTCCATGGCTACGATCTCGGCCAGAGCGGCGCATGCGTTTTCGTCGTCATCGACAATCAGGATGTGGGGCATACGATCCGTCAGTGAGACCTAATGGGAACTCAAGGCAAACCCCCGGGCGCCGCCTTCCGCAACCGCAACGCCGACCGGCATCTGGGTCGGCGGAACTCCGCCGGCGCGCCTCATGCGTGGCGCGTACGGCAGCCATGGCAGGCACAGGAGGGCACGGCCCTGATTGCGGATTCTGGTCCGCGGGGGCGGTTCCACACTGCGTAATGCCAGTCTAAGCCCGGGCAGGCACGGTCGTTGCCGGTGTCCGTCTGACACAGCTGTCGGAAGTTGCCGCGCAGGCGCGCGCCGCTATGGCAAGCCCCCACGCCAAAGGCTAGCATAGGAACTTCTCCCGGCAACCCGCCACCTGCAACCCTCGATCGGCCGATTTCGGGCCAGCGACCCCGTGCCAGTGACCGCCAGCACTTCGCGGCGCAGCAACGCCGCCTCTTCCAGCCACGCCGCCAGCCACGCTGCCGGCACCGCGCCGGCCAGCGAGCCGGCGCCGCGCCGCGCCGTGCCGTCGCAGGTGTCGCTGCTCTGGGAAAGCACCGCGCCCGCGATGCAGCGCCTGCTGGCGCAGATCGAGCGCGTGGCGCCCACCGATGTCACCATGCTGGCCGTCGGGGAAAGCGGCTCGGGCAAGGAAGTCGTGGCGCGCGCGGTGCATGAACGCAGCGCCCGCCGCAACGGCCCCTTCATTGCCGTCAACTGCGGCGCGATCCAGCCCACGCTGATCGAATCCGAACTGTTCGGCCATGAAAAGGGTGGCTTTACCGGCGCCATCGAGCAGAAGGCGGGCTACTTCGAGCAGGCCCAGGGCGGCACGCTGTTTCTCGACGAAGTCACCGAGATGCCGCTGGAGATGCAGATCAAGCTGCTGCGGGTGCTGGAGGGCCGCACCTTCCACCGCGTCGGCGGCGACACGCTGATCGCCACCGACGTGCGCATCCTCGCGGCCACCAACCGCGACCCGGTGGAAGCCGTGCGCGGCGGCCAGCTGCGCGAGGACCTGCTGTACCGGCTGGCGGTGTTCCCCTTGCATATCCCGCCGCTGCGCGAGCGGCCCGACGATATCGTGCCGCTGGCACGCCACTTCCTAGCCGAGTACAACGCCATGGAGCGCACCGACAAGAGCTTCTCGGCGGGTTCGCTGGACCGCCTGGTGCGCTACGACTGGCCCGGCAATGTGCGCGAGCTGAAGAACGCGGTCTACCGCGCCTTTATCCTCGCCGACAAGGTGGTGGAAATCGGCAACCCCAACCTCGCCACGCAGGCGCCGCGGCCGACCACCGTCGACGGCGTGGTCAACGTGCGCGTCGGCACCACGCTTGCCGACACCCAGCGCGAGATCATCATGGCGACGCTGGCGCGCTTCGACGGCGACAAGCGCCAGGCCGCGCGCGCCCTCGGCATCAGCCTGAAGACGCTCTACAACCGCCTCGACGCCTACCGCTCCTTGTGAGGCGGCGGGCCCGCGGGTCGTGCCGGCACCGGCTCGGCCAGGGCACGCGACAGGGTCTCGATCGACAGCGGCTTGGTCAGGTGCGCATCGAAGCCGGCCTGCCGGCTGCGGTGCTGGTCCTCGGCGGTGCCCCGCCCCGACAGCGCAAGGAACCGCACCGTGCGGCCGCGCAGGTCCTTTCGCAGCGCCTCCAGGACTTCATAGCCCGACATGTCAGGCATCTGCAGGTCCAGCAGCACACAGTCGGGCCGGAACGCCACAGCCACGCCCACAGCCTGCTGGCCGCTGTGCACCGCCTGGGCCTCGTGGCCAAGCAGGGTCAGCAGTTCGGCCATGCTGTCGGCCGAGTCGGCATTGTCATCCACCACCAGCACGCGCCGGCGCGGCGCCTTGCCCGGCGCCAGCGTGGCGGGCAAGGCCGGACGCGCGCTGGCGCGCGGCAGGATCACGGTGAAGGTGCTGCCCTTGCCCGCGCCAGCGCTGTCGGCCTGGATCGCGCCGCCATGCGCTTCGAGGATGGCCTTGGCCAGCGCCAGGCCGATGCCCAGCCCGCTGTGGCTGCCGGCATCGCTCTCCTGCGTGAACAGGTTGAAGATCCGGTCCATCGCCGCGGGTTCCAGCCCGCGGCCGGTATCCGACACCGCGGTGATCACGCGCTCCGCCTCCACGCTGACATGCACGCTGACGGTCCCCCCGCGCGGCGTGTACTTGGCCGCATTGCTGAGCAGGTTCAGCAGCACCTGCCCGAGCCGCGCGGCATCGGCCCGCACAAAGGGCGAGACCTCCGGCAGCGCCACCACCAGTTGCTGGCCAGACGCTTCCAGCGTGGGACGGATCGCTTCCAGGCTGGTGGTGACCACGTCGTTGTAGGACGTCGGCGTCAGCTCCATCTTGAGCTTGCCGGCGGTCACGCGGCCCACGTCGAGCAGGTCGTTGACCAGCCGCTCCACCTGGTGCAGCTGGCGGTCGATGATCTCGGCGCAGCGGCGCACGCGCGGGCCGGTGTCGGGGGTCAGCACGATCACTTCGACGGCATTGCGCACCGGCGCCAGCGGGTTGCGCAGCTCATGGGCGAGGATGGCGAGGAAGGACTGCAGGCGGCGGTTGCCGGCATCGAGCATTTCCAGCCGCAGCGCATCGCTGAGGTCGCGCGCGGTCCACAGCAAGCCTTCGGGGCACCCGGCCGCGTCGCGCACCAGCACCATGCGCGTGGCGCAGCGTACCACCGAGCCGTCCTTGCGCGCCAGGCGTTCTTCGCCGGCCCAATGGCCGCAGGCCCGCGCCGCCTCCAGCGCGGCCTGGGGGCGGCCCGCGGCGGCATCCTGGCGGGTATAAAGCCAAGCCAGCGGCTGGCCCGCCGCCTCTTCGGCGGTGTGGCCGGCAAGCGCACGCGCGCCGGCGTTCCAGCTGCGGATGGTGCCGTCGAGCGAGAGTTCGCAGACCGCGGTGCAGGGCAGGTTGTCGACTAACAGGCGCAGCTTGTCGGCGGCCAGGTGCGCATGGTCGGCGGCGGCCTGCTGCACCGTGGTATCGCGGCACGACACGATAAAGCCTGCACCCGATGCGCTGTCGGCTGAGGTGCCCGCAGCGCCCGGCACAGCGGCGGGCAGGCCGGCCGCGTCGATGCGCCGCAGCTCGCAGCTGGCGCGCAGCAGGCTGCCGTCGCGGCGCACGCGCCAGCCTTCGTCGCGCGCCTCGCCGGCCTGCGCGGCCGCATCGAGCCATTGCTGCGGCAGGCCGGCGGCAACATCCTCGGGACGGTGCAGCCGCGACAGATGGCTGCCCGCGATCTCCGCGGCGCTGTAGCCGAACAGCCGGCGCGCCGGTTCGGGCCACGCCACGATCACGCCGCGCGCGTCGAGCTCGAACACCGCGCAGTCCTGTACCGCGTCGAGCAGGCGCCGATACCGTTGCACCTGCGCAGCATCGCCCTGCGGCGGCACGCCGTCGCGGGCTTCCAGGGAGGTCGAGCGAACTTCGCTTGCCGCGTGCAGCCCGGACATGAGGACCTTGGATAGAGGTTGGATCGAAGGGCGACCTGGCCGGTGCGGCACGCCGCCGGCGGCCCGGGCCGCCGCACAGGGCCAAATGCCCGCGAGTGCGGGCATCCCAGTCAATGATAGGCGCTCGCGGCCCATGCGCCACCCGATATGGTGGCGCAGTGCGCGCAGCTCGCGCCCTGGCGGAAGGAGTTTGGCGGCCGGCCGCACGCATGCCGTCTCGGGCAGCGCGCGGCGCGGGCGCGGGTGGGCGCTAGCGGCGGCGCAGCTGGACCATCGCCGCGACCGCGGCCGAGGCCCCGACCACCAGCGCGGTGGTCAGCATGGGGTAGCGCGCGGTGGTGGTGTACGGGCAGGAATGCAGCGCGGCGTGGGCGCCGGTGCGCTCCTGCAGGCCGCTGCCGCTGCCGTAGAGCGCGTTATCCTCGAGCGGGCCGGCCGGATGGCGGGTCTGCTGGGCGCGGCCCATGAAGCGGCGCATGAAGCGGTCGAAGGTGTGCGGCGCATGGTACGCGGCAGCCGAGAAGGCCTTTGCCGCGGCGCCGACGAACAGTTCGCGGCGCGGGTTTTCCGCGGCGAACAGGATCGCGTCGGCAGCCAGGGCCGGGTCATACAGCGGCGGCGGCAGGCGCGGCTCGACGTCGAGGAAGTTCTTGGCGTGCATGGCCAGCGGGGTTTCCAGGCCGGCGGGCTTGATCAGCGTCACGCTCACCGGCGCCTGCTCCTGCTCCAGCTCCAGCCGCAGCGAATCGGTGAAGCCCTTGATCGCATGCTGCGAGGCCGAGTAGGCGCTCTGCAGCGGCATCGGGCCGTCGGCGGCCTCGCTGCCCATGTTGATGATGGCGCCACCATGCTCTCGCAGGTGCGCCGCGGCCGCCAGCGAGCCGTGGACGGTGCCCCAGTAGTTGGTATCGAACAGCCGCCGCTGGTCTTCCAGCGGCACGTCGCAATGGCGCCCGAAGATGGTCACGCCGGCGTTGTTGATCCAGGTGTCGAAGCCGCCGAAGCGCTCGATCGCGGCATGCGCCACCTTGCCGATCTCATCGTGCCGGCCGACGTCAGCGACCACGGTGATCACTTCTGTGCCCTGCTCGCGCAACTCTTCCGCCAACTGGTGCAGCGACCCCTCGCTGCGCGCCACCAGCACCAGGCGTGCGCCCTGCTGCGCCGCCTTGCGCGCGGTGACCAGCCCAACGCCGCTGCTGGCGCCGGTCAGCACAATGACCTGCGAGCTGATTTTCTTCAAGGTGGGTTTCATCTGCCGCTTCCTCCAGTGGGGAGGCCCGGCCCGGCGCCGGGCGTATCGGTGGCAAGTCGCAAGGAGCGTTCCCGTCGCGGACCCGCCCTGACCGCGGCGGCGGGGCATGACGTCCACGGCAGATTTACAACGCCTGGTAAGAACCACATGGCGCCGGGGGCGCATCGCGTCTGGCCTGCCGTGCCGCCCCGGCTGGTGCGGACGATGCGGTATGTAGGACGGGCGCCGATTTCAGCCCGGCCAGGTGCTGCCTAAGCTGGATGCATCCACGCAACCGGCGACCGCCATGGCCAAGACCACTTCGCAGGACTCGCGCGCGCCGCGCGCCGCTGGCAAGCGCGCGGCGAAGCCTGCCGCCAGGACGGGCAGCAAGCCCGCCAAGACGCCCGCGGCAAAGCCCGCGAAGCCGGCAACCCAGCGCGCCGCGAGCGCCCGCCCGGCGGCGCGCGGCTCGACGCCGGCCCCGGGCATGCCCACGGCACTCGAAAAATACCGCCGCATGCGCGACTTCGGCGCCACGCCCGAGCCCAGCGGTGCCGCCGCCCGCACCGCGCCGCGCAAGCGCGCCGCGGCGTTGTCGTTCGTGATCCAGAAGCATGCGGCACGGCGGCTGCACTACGATTTCCGGCTGGAGCTGGGCGGCACGCTGAAGAGCTGGGCAGTGCCCAAGGGACCGAGCCTGGATCCCGCCGACAAGCGCATGGCGGTCCATGTGGAAGACCATCCGATGGACTACGCCGGCTTCGAGGGCGTGATTCCAGCCGGGCACTATGGCGCCGGCACGGTGATCGTCTGGGACCGCGGCACCTGGGTCCCGGTGGGCGACCCCGAGGCAGGCTACCGCAGCGGCAAGCTCAAGTTCGAGTTGCGCGGCGAAAAGCTGCACGGGCACTGGACCCTGGTGCGCATGCACGGCAGCCGGCAGAAGGAGCAGGACGCGTGGCTGCTGATCAAGGAACGCGACGACGCCGCGGTGCCGGCGTCGGAGTTCGACGTGGTCGAGGCCCTGCCCGACAGCGTGCTGGGCGGCACGCAGCGCAAGCCCGCGGCCAAACGCGCCGGCGCCGCCAAGGCCGCCAAGGCCGCCGCCGCGGCCGAAGCGGCTACACCGGCCACGCACGATGCCATTCGCGCGCTGAAGCCGCCGCCCGGCGCAACGCGCGCGGCGCTGCCGCTGGCGCTGGCGCCGCAACTGGCGACGCTGGTCGAAAAACCGCCGCCCGACGCCGCGGCCTGGCGCTACGAAATCAAGTTCGACGGCTACCGGCTGCTGGCGCGCGTCGACGGCAAGGACGTGCGGCTGTTCACGCGCCAGGGCCATGACTGGACCAGCAAGCTGCGCGCACTGGCGCGCGATGTCGGGGCGCTGGGCCTGCCCGACGGCTGGCTCGACGGCGAGATCGTGGTGCTCGGCAAGCATGGCGAGACTGACTTCCAGGCCTTGCAGAACGCGTTCGATACCGCGCGCGTCGAGGCCATCCAGTACTTTGCCTTCGACCTGCCCTACTTCGCCGGCCATGACCTGCGCAAGGTGCCGCTGGTCGAGCGCCGCGCGCTGCTGCGCCGGATCTTCGAGCACAACGCCTCGCCGCGCCTGCAGTTCAGCGAAGACTTTGAAGCCAGCGCGGGCGACATGCTGGACGCGGCGTGCCGCATGAAGCTGGAAGGCGTGATCGGCAAGCGCGTGGACTCGGGCTACATCAGCGCGCGCAGCAATACCTGGATCAAGCTCAAATGCACCCTGCGCCAGGAATTCGTGGTGGCGGGCTTCACCGATCCCAAGGGCAGCCGCAATGGCATCGGCTCGCTGCTGCTGGGCGTGCACGACAGCGGCGGGCGCCTGCGCTATGCGGGCAATGTCGGCACCGGCTTCGACACCCGCACGCTCGACGAGCTGCGCGCGCAACTCGATGCGCTGCGTGCCGATGCGTCGCCCTTCCACACGGTGCCGGCCGGCGTGCGCGGGCATTGGGTCAAGCCCAGGCTGGTGGCCGAGGTTTCGTTCGGCAGCTGGACTCGCGAAGGCCGGGTGCGCCATGCAGTGTTCCATGGCCTGCGCACCGAC
Source organism: Cupriavidus alkaliphilus (assembly GCF_900094595.1). Taxonomy (GTDB): domain Bacteria; phylum Pseudomonadota; class Gammaproteobacteria; order Burkholderiales; family Burkholderiaceae; genus Cupriavidus; species Cupriavidus alkaliphilus. The sequence goes on from NZ_FMAD01000008.1 coordinate 236,014, forward strand.
AAGCCCGCCGCCGCGGTCTCGGTGGAGCAGGCGGCGGCGCCAGCCGGCAAAGGCAAGGCGGCAGCCACGACGCGGGACAAGCCAGCAAGCAGGCCGGCGCCCGGCTCAAAGGCGGGCGCGGCAAAGCGCCAGACCGCGGTGGGCGGCAAGGTCTCGATCAGCAACGCCGAGCGCGTGATCGATGCCGAGTCGGGCCTGACCAAGGGGGAACTGGTGCGCTACTACGAACGCGCCGCGCCGCTGATGCTGCCGCATTTGCGCGGGCGCCCGATCGCGATGGTGCGGGCGCCATCGGGCGTGGGCGGCGAGCAGTTCTTCCAGCGCCACAGCGACACGCTGCGCGTGGACGGGCTCAACGTGCTGGACCCCGGCCTGTGGCCGGGACACCCCGCATTGCTTGAAATCGCCTCGGCCGAGGCGCTGGTCGCGGCCGCGCAACTCAACGTGGTCGAGTTCCATACCTGGAACGCGAGCAAGCGCAGCATCGACCGGCCTAACCGCATCATCTTCGACCTCGACCCCGGCGAGGGCGTGCCGTGGACACAGGTGCAGGAAGCGGCCGCGCTGGTGAAGGCGCTGCTGGACGAACTGGGGCTGGCCAGCTTCCTCAAGACCAGCGGCGGCAAGGGCCTGCACGTGGTGGTGCCGGTGACGCCGCGCGCGGGCTGGGACGAGCTGAAGGATTTCGCGCGCGACGTGGTGCTGCATGTGGCCGCGACGCTGCCGCAGCGCTTTGTCGCCAAGAGCGGCGCGCGCAACCGGGTCGGCAAGATTTTCATCGATTACCTGCGCAACGGCATGGGCGCCACCACGGTGGCGGCGTTCTCGGCGCGCGCGCGGCCCGGGCTGGGCGTATCGATTCCGGTGGCGTGGGAGGAACTGGACACATTGACCAGCGCCGCGCAGTGGACCGTCGCCAACGTCGAAGCGCGGCTGGACGCGCTGGAGGCGGCTGACCCGTGGGCCGACTACGCTGGTACCCGGCAGGCCATCACGCGCGCCGCGGCACGGCTGGCGCGGGCCGGATAGTCCGGCTGGCCCCTGCCCCGCCGGGCTGTCGTGGCCATGGCCGGCGGCACATTTCTTGCCCCTTGGTGGCGAGCGCGTCCCGGCGTTATCCACGTAGCAAACCGCGCAGCACGCACGCCGGGGCGGCAACACCCTACGGAGACAGACCATGCCCCCACTCAAGATTGTCGCGAACCTGCGCGCCGCCGGCACCACCGGCGCGGCCCCGCACAACCGCCGCGGCCTGCGCCGCCTGCTGGTGTCCTGCGCCATGCTTTCCTGCGCGGCAGCACCGGTGCAAGCCAAGCTGCCCCCGCCCACGCCTGAGCAGCAGCAGGCCGCCGAAGCCAAAAAGGCCAAAGAAGCCGAAACCGCCAAGCAGCAAGCCGACGCGCTGGCCGTGGTGCAGGACCGCATCGCCGCGCGCTTTGGCAAGGGCACCGACTACAAGGGCTGGACCGAGCCGGGCAAGATCCCGCAGAAGGCCGCCGAAGCGCCGCGCTCCGCCGGCCCGCAAGGCGGCACCTCGCCCAGCGCCGAGGCCCACAGCGGCGAGGCGGCGCGCCGCTAGCCTCGCACGCCGCCGGTCCGGCGTGCCCTGCCCCGCTGTCCGCGACGTTGCCCAGCCGGCACGCGTCTTGCCACTGCGAAGCGGGACGGCCCGCGTAAAACACCGCGGCCATGCGGATCAACAAGGGGGACGGCGATGATCTGGGGGATGGGGGATTGCAGGATTTTCAAAGGCAGTGCGGGCCACCGTGGTAACTCTTACACGCGTCGGGCGCGGCCCAGCGCGCTTTTACACGGCGCGGCGGCCCTGCACTGCCCGTCAGTGCGGGTGGGCAACGGTGTACCCCGCAAGGTGCAGTCATGAAGCCGCAAGCCAACCGCACCCCGTTGATCCTGAATGTCGAGGATCGCGAAGGACCGCGCTACGTCAAGAGCCGCATACTCCATCGCGGCGGCTTTTCCGTGATCGAGGCCGTCACCGGCCACTCGGCGTTGTCGCTCGTGCGCCAGCACGCGCCATCGCTGGTGCTGCTGTCGGCAAAGCTGCCCGATATCAGCGGCCTGGAAGTGTGCCGCCTGCTGAAAGAGGACCCGCAGACGGCGCGCACGCTGGTGCTGCTGACCTCGCCCGGGCTGGCCCAGTCGCGGCAGCGGGTCGAGGCGTTGAATTGCGGCGCCGATGGCTACCTGGTGGAACCCGCCGAACCCGAGGAGCTGCTGTCCAGCATCCAGGCGCTGCTGCGCCTGCGCGGTGCCGAGGACGCCTACCACCGCACTTCGCGGGCCCTGCACGAGCATGAGGACATGTTCCGCCAGCTCGCCGAATCGCTCGCCGACGTGGTGTGGATCCTGGATCCGGCGACCCGGCGGCTGCTGTTTGCCAGTTCGTCACTGGCGACGGTGTGCGGACACTCCGCCGAGCAACTGATGGAGGACCCGCGCCTGTGCCTGGAGCGTGTGACCCCGGCCGACCGCGCGCGCGTGGAAGCCGCCGTGCAGAATATGCTGCGCGACGGCAGCATGGACATCGAGTTCGGGCTGACCCTGCCCAGCGGCGAGCCGCGTGAAGTGCGCGCGCGTGCCTTTCCCGTGCGCAGCCATGGCAGCGCCGACGGCACCGACAGCGCGCAGGCTGCCGCGGGCAGTCCGCCGCTGCGCATTGCCGGGATCTGCCAGGACGTGACGCTGCAGAACCGCGCCGGGCGCGCGCTGCACGACGAGGAACGGCGCAAGGATCAGTTCCTGGCGATGCTGGCGCATGAACTGCGCAACCCGCTGGCGCCGTTGCGCAGCGCCGCGGACCTGCTGCAGCAGCTCGCGCCCACGCGCGAGGACATGTTCCGCGCGCGCGACATCATCGGCCGGCAAGTCCATCACCTGACCCGCCTGGTCGACGAGTTGCTCGATATCGCGCGCTTCAACCAGGGCCGCATCACGCTGCGGCAAGACCTGGTGGAGCTGCGCACCGCGCTCAATACCGCCGTGGAAGCGGTGCGCCCCGTACTCGATGGCTACCGCCACACGCTGCGGCTGTCGCTGCCCGAACAGCCGCTGCCGGTGCGCGGCGACCTGGTGCGCCTGACGCAGATCTTCAGCAACCTGCTGCAGAACGCGGCCGCCTACACCCCCGCCGGCGGCGTGATCTCGGTCGAAGCCGGCTTCGACGACAGCGCGCCGGAAACCATTCCGGATGCCGTCTCGGGCGGACAGGTCACGGTGCGCGTGCGCGACAACGGCACCGGCCTGTCGGAAGCCCTGCAGCGGCAACTGTTCGATCCGCTTGCCCCGCCTGACCCGGCCGCCCCGGCTGCCCGCACCGGGGAGAGCGACATCGGCGCGCACGCCCGGAGCAGTGCCTTCCCGCACGACGGGCCGGGCATCGGCCTGACGCTGGTGCAAAAGCTGGTGCAGCTGCACGGCGGCACCATCCGCGCCTTCAGCGCCGGCCCCGGCCAGGGCAGCACCTTCACCGTGACGTTGCCGGTCGAGCCGTGGCAGAACTGGCATCCCGGTTCAGGCAAGGCCGGGCCGCGGCGCAGCGTGCCGCGCCGCATCCTGGTGGTGGACGACAACGTCGACGCGCTCGAGGCCATGACGATGGCGCTGCAGGCCATGGGACATACCGTGGTGACCGCGCCCGACGGCCCCAGCGCGCTGGCGCGCGCCATCGATGCGCGCCCGGACCTGGTGCTGCTGGATCTCGGCATGCCGGCCATGGACGGTTTCGAAACCGTGCGCCGGCTGCGCGCGTTGCCCGAACTGCGCGGCGCCAGACTGGTCGCGCTGACCGGATTCGGCCAGCCCGAGGACCGCCGCCGCGCACTGGCCGCGGGATTCGACCAGCACCTGGTCAAGCCCGCCGACCTGGACGCGCTGACGCGGCTGTTGGATGAGCTGGACCAGCAGCAGGCCTAGCGCCCTGCCTGCGCCGGCCGAAGCCTTCACCCAAGCATTCAACAAGGAGCTATCCGTGCATACCACGCCCGATCCCGACATCCCTCCCCGCGACCCCGAAGTCCCGCCGCCGGAGCCGCCGCCGGGCCCGCCCCAACCCGTGGAAGACCCGCCTCCGGGCGACATGCCGCCACCGCCGCCACAACGCGCCGGCGCGCGTGGCAAAGGAGCGATCAAGTGTCTCGCATCATCTGGAAAGGCGCCATTGCCTTCGGCCTCGTCAACATCCCCGTCGTCCTGCGCCCCGCGTCGCGCAGCCAGTCGCTGGACCTGGACCTGCTAGACGTGCGCGACATGGCCCCGGTGGGCTACCAGCGCATCAACAAGAGCACCGGCAAGCCGGTCGACAAGGAGCATATCGTCAAGGGCTACCAGTACGCCAAGGACGAGTATGTGCTGCTCAACGAGGAGGATTTCCGCCGGGCCAATGTCGAGGCCACGCAGACCGTGGACATCGTCAGCTTTGTCGATGCCGAGAGCATTCCGCCGTACTACTTCGACACCCCGTATTACCTTGAGCCCGACAAGCGCGGCGAACGCGGCTATGCGCTGCTGCACGAAACCATGCGCCGCACCGGCAAGGCCGCGCTGGCGCTGGTGGTGCTGCGCGCGCGCCAGCACCTGGCGGCGATGCTGGTGCACGACGATGCGCTGGTGCTGAACACCATGCGCTTCGCCGACGAGGTGCTGCCGATCGCCGAGCTGCGCCTGCCCAAGGCCGCCAGCGGCAAGCCCACCGGCGCGCACGCGCGCGAGCTCGAGATGGCCACCAAGCTGGTCGACGACATGACCGAAGACTGGGCCCCGGAGCAATACCGCGACACCTACCGCGACGACCTGATGGCGCGCATCGAGGAAAAGATCGAATCCGGCAAGACCCACCAGCTGACCCCGCCCGCGCAAGAGGAAGAAGCGCCGCGCCAGGGCGCCAAGGTCATCGACATGGTGGCGCTGTTGCGCCAAAGCCTGGGCAAGCGCGGCAAGGGCAAGCAGGAAGACGAGAGCGAGGCAGAAGCAGAGCCCGCCCCCCGCAAGACCCCTGCGCGGCACGCCGCGGCGCGCAAGCAGCCGGCCGCAAAGCGCGCCAGCGCGACACCGGCCAAGCGCGCGGGCAGCACCGGCGCAAAGACTGCCGGCACCAAACGCGCGCCCGCCAGGCGCGCGTCGCATGCCCCCGCCGCGCGCAAGAGCGCCGGCACGACCGGCAAGAAGCGCGCGGCCTGACCCGTTTTCCCGGGGCGTGGCGACACTGCGGCAAGAAGAATCCCGCCTGGGTACTCCCTCTCCTGCTTGCGGGAGAGGGCCGGGATGAGGGCGGGAGCCTCAACGAAGTGAAGCGTCGAAGATGTCAACGGCTGCCCTCACAGCCGTGAGAGCAATCCCCGCTCACTCACTCACCGCGTCGACACCTTCAGATTGTCATTCACCGACGTCACCCCCTCGACGCTGCGAATCGTCTTCAACGCCAGGTCATGCTGCTGCTGGGTCGGCACCGTGCCGCTGACTTCCACCGCGCCCTGCTGCGTCTTCACATGAATGCCGGTGGACTTGAGGTCCTTGGTGCCGAGCAGCCGGGTCTTGATCTTCGTGGTGATGGCGCTGTCCTCGATGCTTTGCCGGGCCTCGCCGACCCCGGTCACCGCGCTGGTGTCCGGGTCGGGCCGACCGGGCATGCCCGGCGCCGAGTTGACCGGTGCCACCGGCGCATTGTCCGTCGCGGCGAATATCAGTCCGCTCTTGTCGAGTGCCAGCGCGCTACCGGCGGCCGCTGCCAGTGCCGCCGCCAGCCAGGCCCTGCGCAGAGCGCGCGCGGTGGTTAGGGAAAATTGCATGGCGTCCTCCTTGATGGCCCGGCGGGCTCCGCTGCCGGGCTGGCAGCCAGCGCCACGGGTAAGGCATTTTTCAGCAAGCTCCATACCTGCCCTGGCCGCCCTTGCCAAGGCCGCCGCACCGAGCCGGCCGCTGTGTAAAACGGGCCACGCGTTGTAAAAGCGCCGCGGCGCGCGCGTGGCGCTTTGCGCGCATCGAGCCGGCCCAGGCGGCGTGGCGGCGCTGTCGTGCTTGGCATGGCGATTGCGAAGCAAGGTCTGCGGCAGTTCGCCGCGTCAAGGAGCTAGCAATGGGACAGCAGCAACAGCCGGGTCAATCGCAGTCGGGCCAATCGCAATCGGGCCAGAAGCAGCAGGAACAATCGCAAACTGGCCAACGCGGCAGCCAGCAGCAACCGGGACAACAAGGCGGCGGGCAAATGGGTGACAAGGACCGCATGCAGGACCAACAGCAGCAGCAAGACCGCGGCAGCTCGCAGCCTGGCCAGCAAAGCGGCCAGCGCAGCGGCCAGCAAGGCGGCCAGGGTGGTCAGCAGGGTGGACAAGGCGGACAAGGCGGACAACGCCAGCAGTAACACCCAGCCGCGACAACAAGGCAGCTATCCGGGTATGTGCGTGAGCAACATGCGGTGCTGACGCAGGGGCATACGCCGGAGATTGGCAGGCCGGAACCCTGAACGGGGCTCCGGCCCTTTTTACGGGTGGGGTGCGGCGGCGCGTTGCGCGCGCAGGTCGCATCCCGTGTATGCTGGCCCTGACCCCATCCCTTTTCGTTCCAGGCAGTTCCCGCCTTGTCCAGCGTCACTGACCCCGCCCCGGGCAGCGCCACGCCGCAGCGCCGCGGCCCGCTGCATCAGCTCTCCGCAAGACTGCGGGAGCAGGCCGGTGCGCACGTGCGCGCGCTGACCCGCAGCAACTCCGGCCTGCGCCTGGACTATGACAACCCGCCCGGCGACCCTGGCCTGTTCGGTCCGGAAGCGGTCTGCTGGCGTGTACATGCGGATTTCCCGGCGATGCTGGCCGGCGGCGTCAGCGCACTGCTGCTGCAGACCCTGCATCCGCTGGCATTGGCGGGAGTATGGGACCACTCCAGTTTCCGCACCGACATGCAGGGGCGCCTGGGCCGCACCGCGCAGTTCATCGCGGGCACCACCTATGGCAGCCGCGCCGACGCGATGGCGCTGATCGAACGCGTGCGGCGCATCCATACCGGCGTGTCCGGCGTGGCGCCGGACGGACGACCCTACGCGGCATCGGACCCCGCGCTGCTGACCTGGGTGCACGTGGCCGAGGTATCGAGCTTCCTGGCGGGCTACCTGCGCTATGTGGGCCCCCTCGGCGCCGCCGAGCAGGACCGCTATTACGCCGAGGTGGCCCGCATCGCGGAGTTGCTCGGCGCGGCCGAGGTGCCGCGCTCGCGCGCCGAAGTGGACGCCTATCTCGAATCCATGCGGCCCGCGCTGCTGGCCAGCGAGCGCACCCGCGAAGTGGTGCGGCTGGTCAGGAAGATGCCGGTGGCCAATCCCTTGCTGCAGCCGGCGGTCAGCATCATGACCGACGCGGGCATCGCGCTGCTGCCGCCATGGGCGCGCCGCCAGCTCGACCTGGACGGGCCTTCGATCCGCCGCTCCGCGGCGCTGGCCGGCATGCACGTGCTGGCGCCGGCACTGCGCTGGGCGCTTGGCGCCGGCCTGGCGGCTCGGGCCCGGCGGCGCGTAGCGCGCGGCACGGACCCTCAGACGGGTTGAGGGATTCAGGCCGGACAGCCCTGCGAACGACGTGCGCTGCAGCCGATCAGGCCGATCAGGGCCGATCAGCGAACGCTTCCGGCGAGCAAAGCGGAAATAGCACCAGATTCCCCCGCATTTCAGGGAATCGGGCGTCGGTGAAGTGGCGTTAAATGTGGCTCGGCATTCCGAACGGCCGGTCAGGTTATTCGACCGCCCGGCCACTGCGCCGCAGAGCGCGATCCAAACGACGCGGGCAAAAAAGAAGCCCACGCGCGGGGTGCTCGTAGGCTTTCCAGGACTGCTCGAGCCAAACAGCTCTTGTTACGAATATAAACGCGCTTACATGAGGTGTAAATCCCGCTTCTATCAGGGGATTCCCCTAGCGCGAAACGCGCACCTTTGCGCTTTTCTGGCATTTTTGCCCCTGAAATCATTTTCAGGACACTTCTTGCAAAGGCTGGCAAATTCCCGCCAGCCCAATGCCCGCCTGGCCTTGCCGGCCAGGGGCGCGTGTTGCCACGCACCGTCGTGGCGCAACTTCCTACATGAATCTAGAGTAAAAAGCAATCAAATTAGTAGAGCATTGCCTCTAGATCACGAGCGCCGTACCGTCCGTCAACGCTTGTAAAACTTTGTTACTCTCACCCCTGAAGTATTCCCCTTCTCTTCTGGCAGCGCCAACCGCCGGCCATTGCACGACATCGCGGTACCCGCATGCAGGGCCGGGGCTCGACGCAATCCAGGCGGCCAGTCCGGTCGCCGTTACCGAGAGCGGATGTTTCCCCCGCCGCCCAGGCCGTGCCGCACCCCAGGCCGCCGGCCAACGGACCGTTATCAGCCGCCAGAACCCTTGCGGGCTCTTCCGGAGTCGTTGTGAAGAAGAAGGAAATCCGGCCCAGGCAAGCCAGCCGACGGCAACTGCAGTCCCAGCAATTCGCCGCGTACCGCATTACCCAGTCCCCGGTGATCGTGCACCTGTCCAACGGCGCCCGGCTGCACGGGCTGGTGCTGGCCGCCGACGATTTCGTGCTGCTGCTCGGCCGCGGGCCCGACGATATCCAGCCTACCGTGGTCTACAAGCGCGCCATCTGCCTGGTGACGCCGGCCGATGCACCGGAGGTGATCGGGGTCGCGCCGGAAACGATGGCCGCGCCGGATTTCGTGCCGCTTTTTATCCCGCGCACCCGCAAGCGCCGCTAGGCCGGCGACCGGACCGGCACCCGTCCAGACCTCGCCGCCCGTCGCCGTACGGCGCGTCCCACGTCCCGCCACCACCCCGCGAAACTATCGCGGAGATCACTCTAAACCTTTGCCTTGCCCGGTCGATAACCCAAGCAACGGAGGCACTCTACGCCCTGCAAAGCAGGCCGCCAACGTTACGGCACTAGCCGGAATGCCCAAAACTTTGCATATAGGAGTCGTACCATGGCGCAAGTCATTAACACCAATTCGTTGTCTCTGATGACTCAGAACAACATGAACGCTTCGCAATCGTCGCTGAACACGGCGATCCAGCGCCTGTCGTCGGGCCTGCGCATCAACAGCGCCAAGGACGACGCCGCTGGCCAGGCCATTGCGAACCGCTTCACCGCCAACATCCGCGGCCTGACGCAAGCCCAGCGCAACGCCAACGACGGCATCTCGCTGGCGCAGACCACCGAAGGCGCGCTGACCGAAGTCAACAACAACCTGCAGCGTATCCGTGAACTGAGCGTGCAGGCCGCCAACGGCTCGAACTCGGCTTCGGACCTGAAGTCGATCCAGGACGAAATCTCGCAGCGCCTGTCGGAAATCGACCGCACCTCGCAGCAGACCGACTTCAACGGCGTGAAGGTCCTGTCGGGCAACGCCAAGCCGCTGACCATCCAGGTTGGCGCCAACGATGGCGAGACCATCACCATCGACCTGAAGCAGATCGATTCGTCGACGCTGGGCCTGAAGGGCTTCAGCCTGAGCAGCAACGCCCTGAACGTCAGCGAAGCCATCACGCAGACCAACACCGACGGTACGCCGGAAGCTGTCGACCTGTCGTCCGCCGCGACCTCGCTGGGCGTTGCCGCCAGCAGCCTGAGCCTGCACAACGTCAAGGACGCCGCCGGCGCCCCCACCGCCAACTTCGTGGTCAAGTCGGGCGACGACTACTACGCCGCTTCGGTGGACGATGCCACCGGCAACGTCGTACTGAACCGTGCCGACCTCGAGTTCACCGATCCGTCCAACGGCGTGACCACCGCGACCGCGCTGGCTAACCAGCTGGTCAAGGTCGGTGCCGACAGCACCGGCGCCGTGACCGCCTTCGCCACGATCCAGGGCCGCAACTTCGCCGTCGGCGCAGGCGCGCTGGCCAACGGTGGCGCCGCCCCGACCGACTTCGACAACACCGGCACCGACATCGTCCTGAGCGGCGCTGGCGCCACGGCCGAATTCGCCGGCGCGTCGACCGTTGACCCGCTGAAGAAGATCGACGCGGCCCTGAAGATCGTTGACGACCTGCGCAGCTCGCTGGGTGCCGTGCAGAACCGCTTCGACTCGACCATCGCCAACCTGGGCACGACCGTGACCAACCTGTCCTCGTCGCGCTCGCGCATCCAGGACGCTGACTACGCCACGGAAGTGTCGAACATGACCCGCGCGCAGATCCTGCAACAGGCTGGCACCTCGGTCCTGGCACAAGCCAACCAGACCACGCAAAACGTGCTGTCGCTGCTGCGTTAATCCGCACCCGCACACTGGCATACGAGGCTGGGCCGCAAGGCCCGGCCTTTTTGCCAACGCCCAGGAACACGCTGGAGCGTTTCGCAGGCAGACCGCTGCCCGCCAAGCGTTTCAACCTGAACCCGCCACACACCCACGGAGCACAGCATGGCGCTTCTTCCTACCGTGAACCCGACCGCAGTGCGCCTGCCGTCCGAGATGCCGGCCCACGGCACGACGGCAAGCCCCGCACGCGCCGGCCTGCGCGCGCCGGACGAAGACGTCGCCAAGGGCCCGGTACAGTCCGGCGCCGCCTCCGCCGCGATCGGCGAGCTGGTCGAAGCGTTCAAGACCACCTCGATCGGCCTGCGCTTCGAGATCGATGAAGCCACGCACCGCGTCATCACCAAGGTGGTCGACAAGGAAACCGGCGACCTGATCCGGCAGATGCCCACCGAAGAGGTGCTGCGCATCGCCCGCGCGATCGACAAGCTGCAGGGGCTGTTCGTCAGCCAGGCAGCCTGAGACCTGATCATCAGTTGAAGACGAGAACAATCACATGGCAACGATCTCCTCCATCGGTATCGGCTCCAACCTGGACCTGAGCAGCCTGCTGGACCAGCTGCAGAAGGCCGAGCAACTGCCACTGGACGCCATCAACACGCAGGCCAAGAGCTACCAGACCAAGCTGTCCGCCTTCAGCCAGGTGCAGAGCGTGCTCGACGCGTACAAGGCCGCGGCCACGAAGCTGTCGAACGCCGCCACCTTCGGCGCGGTCAAGGCCACGGTCGGCACGCCGGACGTGATGTCGGTCACCACCGCGGCCAATGCCGTGCCGGGCAACTACACCATCACCGTCAACACGCTGGCAACGGCGCAATCGCTGGTGAGCGGCAACGTGGCCGACCAGAAGGCCGCGATCGGCGGCGGCGAGCTGGTGTTCGACTTCGGCGCGGCGCTGGCCACCGGCGGCGCCCCCGCCAGCACCAAGAAGGTCACCATCCCGGCGGGCTCGTCGCTGGAAGGCATGCGCGACGCCATCAACAAGGCCGGCATCGGCGTGACCGCCAGCATCGTCAACGACGGCAGCGCCAGCCCGTATCGCCTGGTGCTGACCTCGGACAAGACCGGCACGCAGGCCACCATGCGCGTGTCGTCGACGGACCCGGCGCTGAACAACGTGGTCGCCTTCGACCCGGCCGCGGCGCCCGCCGCCAACAAGATGGAACAGAAGGTGCCGCCGGCCAACGCGACGCTGAAGATCAACGGCATCGACGTGGTCAGCCAGAGCAACTCGGTGGTGGACGCCGCGCAGGGCGTGACCATGAACCTGTCCAAGACCGGCACCACCTCGCTGGTGGTAACGCGCGACAACGATGCGATCAAGGCCTCGATTCAGGCCTTCGTCACCGCGTACAACAATATCAAGAGCACCGCCAAGTCGCTGACGGCATTCGATGCCGACGCGGGCACCTCGGCGGCGCTGACCGGCGATGGCACGCTGCGCTCGATCCAGTCGAGCCTGCGCTCGATGCTGGGCGGCGCCATGGACGATGGCAACGGCGGCAAGATCACGCTGATCGACGTCGGCATCACGTTCCAGAAGGACGGCACCATGAAGCTGGACGATGCCAAGCTGACCAAGGCGCTGAACGACAACCTCGGCGGCGTCACCTCGCTGTTCTCCAGCACCACCGGCGAGGGCGGCATCGGCAAGCGCGCCACCACCTATATCGAAGGCCTGAGCAAGACCGACGGCGCGCTGAAGGTGGCGCAGGACGGCATCACCAAGACGCTGAAGGACCTGGAAGACGACTATGACCGCGTCCAGGACCGCGTCACCGCCACCATCGACCGCTACAAGGCCCAGTTCACGCAGCTGGATCTGGTGGTGGCGCAGATGAACCGCACCAGCAGCTACCTGACGCAGCAGTTCAACGCGCTCAACAGCAGCATCAAGAAATAACCCGCCGCATCCCACCGCCACGAGGAACCCAGCCATGTTCGCCCGCGCATCCGCCAACGCCTACGCCCAGGTCGGCGTCCAGACCGGTGCCATGAGCGCCAGCCCGCACAAGCTGATCGCCATGCTGTACGACGGCGCCCGCGCCGCGATCGCGCGGGCCAGGTTCCACCTGGAAGGCGGCAACGTCGCCGAGCGCGGCAACGCCATCTCCAAGGCCATCGACATCATCGACAACGGCCTGCGCGCCGTGCTCGACCACGACGCCGGCGGCGAGATCTCGGCCAACCTCGAAGCGCTGTACGAATACATGGTGCGCCGGCTGATGCTGGCCAACCTGCGCAGCGACGCAGCGCTGCTGACCGAGGTCGACGCGCTGCTGGAAAGCCTGGCCTCGGCGTGGGCGCAGATCGATGACGCGGCCGCCGGGGCGGAGCGGCAACCCGCCTTACAGGACAACTGACATGGCTTTCCCTCCAGTGTTTTCGCCGATCGTGGCCTGCTACGAGGAAATCCTCGCCCTGTCCGCGCGCATGCATGAGGCGGCGCAGGGCGCCGACTGGGACACCGTCACCACCCTGCAGCAAGCCTACCTGGCCCAGGTGGAACGCCTGCGCCAGCTCGACCACGACGCTCCCTTCTCCGATGCCGAGCGCATGCGGCGCTACCAGCTGCTGGACCGCATCCTGACCTACGACGCCCGCATCCGCGACCTGGCGCTGCCGCAGCTCAAGCGGCTCGGCGACATGCTGACCAGCTCGCGCCGGCAGTTCGAGCTGAGCGCCGCCTATGGTGCGACGACGGGCGCCACGACCGGCGCCACCACCTGAGGCGGCCTGAAGGCCGCGCTCCTTTCCCACCGGCAGGCCGCACCCGCCGCCGACCCTGATCCATGCGACCCGTATGACCGGCATCCACCTGCCGCCAGGCCTGGCACCCGGTCAGGCCCCCGACCCGCAGGCCCTGCGCACCGCCATCGCCGTCGACCAGGTCGCGGCGCTGCAGCCGGTGGCCGAGGCCACCGAGTCGAACGTCCAGAACGCCACCGGCCAGGCCATCCGCCACAGCGCGCTGGCAAGCGGCCCCAATGCCATGGCAGGCCAGGGCGCCCTGCTGCCGGGCGCGTCGACGCAGGAATCGCTGAGTGCGGCGGCGCGGGCCATCCTGGCCGTGATGGACGGTGCCGAAGCCCAGCCGGTGCGCAGCAATGCCTCGTTGCTGCCGGCGGCGCCGACGGCAGCGTCGGCGCAGGCCACCGCCGCGGCGCTGGCCAATGCGGTCGGCCACAGCGGCCTGTTCTATGAATCGCACCTGGCGCAGTGGGTGGCCGGCGCGCGCGGGCTGGCGAGCCTGCGGCAGGAGCCGCAGGCGCAGGTTCCGGTGCCGGGCCGGCCCTTTGTCCCGGCCGGTGCCAGCCAGGGCGCCGCTGCCGCGCCGCCGTCGCTGCAGCTGGCCTATGCCGGCAGCGGCGCAGGGGCGGAACCGGCGCGGCCGTCCATGCCGCCGCTGTTGCCGGCCTCGCAGGTGCTGGCCGAAGCGCTGGCCTCGGCCGGCAATCCGCGCGTGGCCCACAGCCATGCGGCGGCCGAGCAGGCGTTGCGGCAAGGCACCGCGACCACGGCGGCCTACAGCCGCGGTGCCGCCGCCGAACCGGCCGCGCAGCGCCCGTCAGCGGCAACGCTGGCGACGCAGGCCTACCAATCGACAGCCGAAGCTGGCGCGCGCCTGGCCGCGCTCGACAGCCTGGCCAGCCAACCGGCGCGCGCATCGGATGGCGCTACGCCATCCGCTCCGGCGGATGCCGGCCGGCCAGCGCCGGCCGCCGGCCCGGCCATCCATCCCGCCACCGAAGGCGTGGTCCGCCAGCAGCTGGAGTTGCTCGCCACGCAGCAGTTTCGCTTTGCCGGCGAAGCCTGGCCTGGCGTGCCGATGGAATGGGAACTGCTGCGCGCGGAGGCCGACGCCGCCGCCCACGGCGAAGCCGCGCGGCCGTGGTCGAGCCGCCTGCGGCTGCAGTTGCCCAACCTGGGCGTGGTCGAAGCGGTACTCACCCTCGGCCCTGGCGGTCTCGACGCCCGCGTAGCCACGCCCGAAACCGACGTGGCGGCGCGCTTCATCGCGGCGCGGCCGCAGCTGCGCAGCCAGCTCGAGGCGCATGGCATTGCCGTGCAGCGCCTGAGCGTGCAGACGCAGGACAGCCTGGCGCAAGGCGCAACGCAATGAGCGACGCAGCACACGAACGCGGCGCAGCGATCGCGCTGTCGTAGCAGCACAGCGACAAGGCGCCGCGCGTGGTCGCCAAGGGCTATGGCGTGGTCGCCGAAGCCATCATCGCCCGCGCGCGCGAGGCCAACGTCTACGTCCACGACTCGCCGACGCTGGTGAACCTGCTGATGCAGGTCGACCTCGACAGCCACGTGCCGCCGCAGCTCTATGTGGCGGTGGCCGAACTGCTGGCGTGGATCTATCGACTGGAATCCGGACTGGATCCCGACGCGCCGGGTCCGGCCTGAGCGCGGGCCCGACGGAAAAAGCCCCCGGCCGCTTGCGCGTCCCGGGGGCTTTCTGTTCCAGTCAAGGCATTCGCCTTACACCGGCATATTCATCATCTCCTGATAAGCCGCCACCAGCCGGTTGCGCACCTGCACCCCGGTCTGGAATGACACATTGGCCTTCTGCAGGTCGATCATCACGTCGTTGAGCGCCACGCCGGGCTTGCCCAGTTCGAACGCCTCGGCCTGGCCGTAGGCGCGCTCCTGCGCGGCGTTGATGCGGCCGAGCGAGCGCTGCAGCTCGCCGGCGAAGCCGCCGCCGACCGGCGCCGCGGCCTGCCCGGCTGGGTTGCCGGAGGCAACCTGGGACATCCCGCGCAGTTGCTGCAGCATGCCCTCGATGGAAGAGATAGTGGTCATGGGTCGTGATCGGCCGGATGTCCGGCCCGGTTGGTCGTAGGGCGCGCCGTTGGCGCCGGTTGGCCGGTACCCGGCCTGCCACAGGCCCGCGCCGGGCGGATCCGCAGCCAGTTTCAGCCCTCGCAGCGTACCCGCCGCCCCCCTCGCCCGATGGACCGAAATCGGCCGGAAAACCCGGTCTATTCACCGGATTGTCTCGCTCAAGTCTGGCCGATCATTGCCACCGTGCCGGAAGAGCGCGGGCCGTGGTCCCGTGCGGGTGCCGGCAATCACCAGACAACCATCCATTCGGGAGTACGCGTGTTTTCTCTGCAGCGTAATGTGAGCCGTGCCGTGAGCCGTGCCGACGACCAAGGCGGTCAGCATCGCCCGTGCCGTCGCGAGCGTCGCGGCGCCGGATCCGGAGCACGCGCATGACCGCGGCAGTGGCACTGCCCGGGCGTCCGGCCGAAGTGCTGGAGCGCCTGAAGGCCAACCCGAAGCTGCCGCTGATGCTGGGCGGAGCGGCCCTGGCCGCCGCGATCGCGGTGGGCGTGCTGTGGTCGCGCGGCCCGGACTACAAGGTGCTGTACAGCAACCTGTCCGAGCGCGACGGCGGCGCGGTGCTGCAGTCGCTGCAGCAGATGAACGTGCCGTACAAGTTCGCCGAAGGCGGCGGCGCCGTGATGGTGCCGGCCGAGAAGGTGCACGAGACGCGCCTGCGGCTGGCCTCGCAGGGCCTGCCCAAGAGCGGCACCGCCGGCATGGAGCTGATGGACAACCAGAAGTTCGGCATCAGCCAGTTTGCCGAGCAGGTCAACTACCAGCGCGGGCTGGAGGGCGAACTGGCGCGCTCGATCGAATCGATCGCCGCGGTGCAGTCCGCGCGCGTGCACCTGGCGATTCCCAAGCCGACGCTGTTCGTGCGCGAGCGCCAGAAGCCGACCGCCTCGATCGTGCTGCAGCTGTACCCGGGCCGCGCCATCGATGAAGGCCAGGTGGCTGCGATCAGCCACCTGGTGTCGTCGAGCGTGCCGGAGCTGACGCCCAAGTCGATCTCGATCGTCGACCAGCACGGCAACCTGCTGTCGAACACCGGCAACGAGCGCATGCTCGACGCCACCCAGCTCAAGTATGTACAGGCGCTGGAGCAGAACTACCTGAAGCGCATCGAGGCGATCCTGACGCCGATCGTCGGCAAGGACAACGTGCGCGCGCAGGTCACCGCCGACGTCGACTTCTCCATCGTCGAGCACACCGACGAAAGCTACAAGCCCAACCAGGACCCGACCCGCTCGGCGATCCGCAGCCAGCAGACCAGCGAATCGACCCAGCAGGGCGCAACCCCGCCGGGCGGCGTGCCCGGCGCGCTGTCGAACCAGCCGCCCGCTGCCGCCGCCGCGCCCGTGACCACGCCGCAGACGCCGCGCGCGGGCCAGGCGCCGGGCCAGGCCGGCGCACCGGCAGCGGGGCAACCCGGCCAGCCTGGCCAGCCTGGCCAGGCGGCGCAGGGCGCCACCGCCACCGCGTCCAGCGGCCCGAGCAGCAATCGCCGCGACTCTACCGTCAACTATGAACTGGACCGCTCGGTGCGCCACGTGCAGCAGGCCCCGGGCGGCGTGCGCCGGCTGTCGGTGGCGGTGGTGGTCAACTACCGCCAGCAGGCCGATGCCAAGGGCAAGCTCGTGGCCGAGCCGCTGCCGCCGGCGCTGCTGGCGCAGATCCAGAACCTGACCAAGGAAGCGATGGGGTTCTCGGCCGACCGCGGCGACTCCATCAACGTGGTCAACAGCCCCTTCACCGCCGAGCGCGAGAAGGCCGAGCCCGAACTGCCGCTGTGGAAGCAGCCCGACATGATTGCACTGGGCAAGAGCCTGGCCGGCTACCTGCTGCTGGCACTGCTGGCGCTGTTCGTGTGGTTCAAGGTGGCGCGCCCGATCCTGCGCCGCTACACCGCGCCGCCGTTGCCGGCACCGGAGCCCAGGGACGAGACCGAGGCGGTGCTGCTGCCGCCGGAAGAGCCGGCCAATCCGGAAGTCCTGCGGCTTGCCGCGAAGTATGAAAGCGACCTCGCGCTGGTGCGCGACGCCGCCCAGCGCGACCCCCGCCTGGTCGCCAGCGTGATCAAGAACTGGATTAGCAATGACAACCGCTAAGGGCATCTCTGAATCCGGCCTGCAGAAGAGCGCGGTGCTGATGATGGCGATCGGCGAGGATGCCGCGGCCGAGGTGTTCAAGCACCTGTCGCAGCGCGAAGTGCAGGAGCTGGGTTCGGCCATGGCCACGCTCAGCTCGGTCACCCGCGAGGAAATGGCCGAGGTGCTGGGCGAGTTCCGCGCCGAGACCGAGCAGTACCTGGCGCTGAACGTCGACTCCAGCGCGTTTATCCGCAGCGTGCTGAACAAGGCGCTGGGCGAGGAGCGCGCGCAGTCGGTGATCGAGGACATCCTGGAATCGCGCGATCCGGGCGGCGGCATCGACTCGCTGAACTGGATGGATGCCACCGCCATCGCCGAGCTGATCCGCGACGAGCATCCGCAGATCATCGCCACCATCCTGATCCACCTGGACCGCCAGAAGTCGTCCGAAGTGCTGGGGCTGTTCACCGACCGCCTGCGCAACGACGTGATCCTGCGCATCGCCACCTTCGGCGGCGTGCAGCCGGGCGCGCTGCAGGAACTGACCGACGTGCTGACCAAGCTGCTGGCGGGCCAGAGCCTGAAGCGCAGCCGCATGGGCGGCGTGCGCACCGCGGCCGAGATCATCAACCTGATGAGCACCGCGCACGAGGAAGCGGTCATCGACGGCGTGCGCCTGCACGACGGCGACCTCGCGCAGAAGATCATCGACGAGATGTTCCTGTTCGAGAACCTGCTCGAGGTCGACGACCGCGGCATCCAGCGCGTGCTCAAGGAAATCGCCACCGAATCGCTTATCGTCGCGCTCAAGGGCGCGCCGCAGGAGCTGCGCGACAAGTTCATCCGCAACATGTCCACCCGCGCCGGCGAGATGCTGCGCGAGGACCTGGAGGCGCTGGGCCCGGTGCGCGTGTCGCAGGTCGAGGCCGAGCAGAAGGCCATCCTGCAGGTGGTAAGGCGCCTGGCGGATGCGGGCGAAGTGCAGATCGGCGGAGGCGACGATGCCTATGTCTGAGGCTGACCCCGAGCGCGGGGCCGGGCGCCGCGGCCTGGGCGCCGACCCGTTTTCGTCGCTGGGCGGCAACGGCGCCGCCGGCGCCGGCGCCTTCGCGCCGTTCGAGCCGCCGCGCCGCGCGCGTGGCGGTGCGGCCGGCTGGCAGCGCTGGCAGATGGGCTCGCTCGATCCCCGGCATGCCGAACCGCTCGAGACGCTGGCCGCCGTGCCGGCCGAACCCGCGCCGCCGCCGATCGACTTCGCCGCCCTCGACGCGATGCGCGAAGGCGCGCGCAAGGAAGGCTACGCCCAGGGCTACACCCAGGGCCAGACCCAGGGCTACGGCGACGGCCATCGCGAAGGCTATGCGCGCGGCCTGGAAGCCGCCCGCAACGAGGCCGCGCAGCTGCAAGCGCTGGCAGGCAACCTGCGCGGCGCGCTCGGCAGCGTCGATGAGCAGGTCGCGCGCGCGCTGGTGTCGCTGGCGCTGGACGTGGCGCGACAACTGGTGCGCTCGACGCTGGCGCAAGACCCCGCGGCCTTGCTGCCGGCGGTGCGCGAACTGCTGACCAGCGAACCCGCGCTGTCCGGATCGCCCAGCCTGCTGCTGCACCCCGACGACGTGGTGCTGGTCGAGACCCACCTGCATGGGGAACTCGCCGCCGCCGGCTGGACCGTGCGCGCCGATCCGTCCGTGGCGCGCGGCGGCTGCATCGCCAGCGCCGCCAGCGGCGAGCGCGACGCCACGCTGCCCACCCGCTGGACCCGCGTGGTGCGGGCGCTGGGCCGCGACGACCCGTGGGAGCCGCCGCATGCCTGACACCGCGCAGGACACCCGCGCCGCCGCGCCCGCGCCCGACGCGGCGCACGACCACGCGCAGCGCTGGATCGATGCGCTGAACGGCGCCGCGGCCGGCATCGCCGGGCTCGACAGCAAGCGCAGCTGTGGCCGCCTGACGCGCGCGGCGGGGCTGGTGCTGGAAGCCGTGGGCCTGCGCTTGCCGGTGGGCAGCGATTGCCTGATCGAGCTGCCCGCCGGACAGTTCACCACCGACAGCAACGCCCCGCGCACCGCCGAAGCCGAAGTGGTCGGCTTTGGCGCCGACCGCCTCTACCTGATGCCGCAGTCCGACGTGGTCGGGCTGCTGCCCGGCGCGCGTGTCTATCCCCTGGAGCCGTCGCCGCAACCGGCCGGTGCCACCGCGCCGCGCGAGCCGGGCTCCAAGCGCCTGCCGGTCGGCCCGGGCCTGCTGGGCCGCGTGCTGGATGCGGCCGGCCGCCCGCTGGACGGGCTCGGCCCGCTTGCCGCGGCGATGGAAGTGCCGCTGGCCGGCGAGCAGATCAACCCGCTGATGCGCGCGCCGATCGAAACCGTGCTCGACACCGGCGTGCGCGCCATCAACGGCATGCTGACCGTCGGCCGGGGCCAGCGCATGGGTCTGTTCGCGGGCTCGGGCGTCGGCAAGAGCGTGCTGCTGGGCATGATGGCGCGCTACACCAGCGCCGACGTGATCGTGGTCGGCCTGATCGGCGAACGCGGCCGCGAAGTGAAGGAATTCATCGAGAACATCCTGGGGCCGGAGGGCCGCCGCCGCTCGGTGGTGGTGGCCGCGCCGGCCGACTGCTCGCCGCTGCTGCGCATGCAGGGCGCCGCCTATGCGACGCGGCTGGCCGAGTATTTCCGCGACCAGGGCCAGCACGTGCTGCTGATCATGGACTCGCTGACGCGCTACGCCATGGCCCAGCGCGAGATCGCGCTGGCAATCGGCGAGCCGCCCGCCACCAAGGGCTATCCGCCCTCGGTCTTCGCCAAGCTGCCGACGCTGGTCGAGCGCACCGGCAACGGCCCCGAAGGCGGCGGCTCGATCACCGCGTTCTACACCGTGCTGACCGAGGGCGACGACCAGCAGGACCCGATCGCCGATTCCGCGCGCGCCATCCTGGACGGCCATATCGTGCTGTCGCGCAGCCTGGCCGAAGCCGGCCACTATCCGGCCATCGACGTCGAGGCCTCGATCAGCCGCGCCATGACCGCGCTGATCCCGCACGAGCAGTTCGGCTCGGTGCGCCGCTTCAAGCAGCTGATGTCGCGCTACCAGCGCAACCGCGACCTGATCAGCGTGGGCGCCTACGTGCCCGGCAACGACCCGGAACTGGACCTGGCGATCCAGCTGCATCCGCGCATGGAAGCCTTCCTGCAGCAGGACATCCACGAACGCGCCGGCTACGCCGACGCCATCGCCGCGCTGCACAGCCTCTTCGACAGGAGTGAACATGCTCAAGCATTCACCGCTCAACACGCTGGCTGACCTGGCCCAGACCGACACCGATGCCGCCGCGCGCGAGCTCGGCCGGCTGCAGGGCTTGCGCACGCAGGCGGAGCTGCAGCTCAACCAGCTCACGCAATACCGCCAGGAATACCGCGAGCGCATGCAGGTGGTGGCGGCGCAGGGCATCACCTCCAGCCGCTGGCAGGACTTTTCGCGCTTCCTCGATTCGCTGGACCAGGCCATCCGCCAGCAGGGCGCGGCCCTGGCCAAGGCCGAGGCCGACCTGCTGGCCGGCCGCAACCGCTGGCAGCACCAGAAGCGCCGCCTGAACTCCTTCGACACGCTGATCGCGCGCGCGGAAGCGAAGCAAGAGCAGGTGGCCGCGCGCCGCGAGCAGCGCGCCAACGACGAATACGCCGCCCGCCTGGCCCGCACCGCGGCCAGCCGCCTGAGCGAAGCCTGAACGATGCCTGGGCGGTAACAACCCGCCGGGCCATACCGTAGCGAATCCCCATGATCGATATCAGCCAGATTGTCAGCAGCGCCGCCAACGCGGTGGAAGGCGCCCGGCGCGCGAGCGCCGACGCCGCCACCAACGGCTTCCGCGACGCGCTCTCGCAGGCCCGCGACAGCCACAAGGCCGCCGCTCCGGCGCCCGCCGCCAAGGAGCCGGCCGCGCGCGACAAGCCCGCGGCGCGGCCGGCGGCGGCACAGGCCGACGCCGGCAAGCCGCAACACACCGCCGCCACCGGCAAGAAGGCCGCTGCCGGCGAGAAGGATCAGGACAAGGAAGACGACGCCGCCGCAACACCGACGGATGCCGCCGCCGCGGCGGCCGCATTGGCGCTGATGCTTCCCGCCGCAGCGCCAGCGAACCCCACGACCATGCCAGCCGGCGCGGCAGGCGCCGCTGTCGCCGGTATGGCCGACACCGGCAGTGCCGCGGCCTTGCAGGCGGCGCTCAGCAACACCGTGCCGAACGCCACCGCGCAAACCCAGGTCGCAACCGGCACCGCGGCAAGCCCTGCCGACGGCACCGCATTGGCCGACCCGTTGCAGGCGGTCACCGCCGAAGCGCGACCGGCGCAGCCGTCGGCCGCCGACACGCTGGCCACCATCGCCTCGCAACGCGCGGCGATGCAGCCCGGCGGCAGCGCCGGCACCGATGCAAAAGCCGGTGCCACACCGGCGGTTGCGGGCGACGTGCTGGCAGTCCGCCAAGCGGATCTGCCAGGCCAGGATACCGGCGCCTCCGCGGGCGGATCGGGGCATCGCCCTGACAGCGGTCTCGGCCAGCATCGCGCCGATCCCCTCGCCGCCAATCCTGCCGCGCCCGATGCCCGGCCCGCCGCCGGCCAGTTCGCTGCCGCGCAAGCTGCCGCGCGCGCCGGCGAGACCGCAGCGGCCACTCCCGACAGCACCCCTGCCGTGGCCGCCACGCTGGCCGGACAACCCACTCCGGCCGCTGCCGCCGCTGCAGCCAGCCGGCCCGTGGTCGCCCCGCCGCTGTACGATAGCCAGTGGCCCCAGGCCCTGAGCCAGCAGATGATCCGCCTGGGCACGCAAGGCCAGCAAAGCGCCGAACTGCAGCTGAACCCGCCTGACCTGGGGCCGCTGAAGGTGGTGCTCAACGTGGTCAACGACCAGGCCCAGGCGCAATTCGTCTCGCCCCACCAGGCCGTGCGCGCCGCGGTCGAAGCCGCGCTGCCGCACCTGCGCACCGCGCTGTCGGAAAACGGCATCCAGCTGGGCCACACCTCGGTCGGCGCCGATGGCTTTGCCAGCCAGGCCGGCAACGGCAATGGGCAGCAACAGCAGGGGCCTGGGCACGGGCGCACACAAGCCGGCTTTGGTGGCGCTGCGGTGGCGGCGGCAGATCCGGTGCCAACGGCCAGTGCAGCGGTACGGTCCGCGCGCGTGCTGGGGCTGGGGGAGATTGATACGTTTGCTTGAAGGACTCCGCCGCGCGGACTCGACCGCGCCCGGACAAGAGATCAAGGCCGCCTCAAGGGCGGCCTTGTCATGTCCGCATAGGACCGCGCACGGAAGCCGGACACCTTGCTGCAACAAGATTGGCCGTTTTACTGCTAGAATACGTAAACATTTTTGCTTACCCTATTCACCACTGAGCGGCAGGAGAGTTTGGGTGAAGCAGAGTGAATTTCGGCGATGGCTCGCAGGACAAGGCGCGACCTTCATTGAAGGCGCGAAGCATGTCAGGGTGTATCTCAACGGCAGGCAATCGACCTTGCCCCGTCATCCCAGCCATGAGATCGGTGAGGGACTGCGCAAGGCGATCCTCAAGCAACTTGGCTTGGGGTGAGCTGCAAGTCTGGACGTATCCTGCCCTCGTCGCCAAAAGGAGTTCAAATATGCTGCGTTTTCCCGCCAACATCGTCCCCGACGGCGACGGCTTTGCGGTCTCGTTTCCCGATATCCCGGAAGCCCTGACCAGCGGCGATACTATCGAGCACGCCCAGGAGATGGCCGCTGATGCGCTGGCCACGGCCATGGAGTTCTATTTCGAAGACGGCCGCCCGGTGCCGCTGCCGTCGAAGGCCGTGCGCGGCCAACACCTGGTCGAACTGCCGGCAAGCATGTCGGCAAAGGTGCTGCTGCTCAACGAGATGATCGCGCAGGGTGTGACGCAGGCCGAGCTGGCACGCCGGCTGCATACCCGCAAGCAAGAAGTCCAGCGCATCGTCAACCTCGATCATGCGACCAAGATCGACACGATCGAGGCCGCGTTCCGGGCGCTGGGAAAGCGCCTGGAACTGAAGGTCGCCTGAGCACACCAGGCCATGGCGGCACCCTCCCCACCATGACGTTCGACCTGTTCGACGACCTGCCCGAAGACAGCGCCGCCACCCCCGCCATCGAACCCCTCGCGGACGGCGCCGTCGTCCTGCGTGGCGTAGCGCGGGCAGATGCCGAAGTGCTGCTCGCCGACGTGCAGGCCATCGTCGCACGGGCCCCCTGGCGGCACATGGTCACCCCCGGCGGCCTGAAGATGTCGGTGGCAATGACCAACTGCGGCGCCTGCGGCTGGGTCTCCGACGCGCGTGGCTATCGCTATGACGCGGCCGATCCGCTGAGCGGACAAGCGTGGCCCGACATGCCCGCGAGTTTCCGCGAGCTGGCCGCCAGCGCGGCGGAGCAGGCGGGCTTTGCCGGCTTCGCGCCGGATGCCTGCCTGATCAACCGCTATGTGCCGGGCACCCGCCTGTCGCTGCACCAGGACCGCGACGAGCGCGATTTCACCGCGCCGATCGTCTCGGTGTCGCTGGGGCTGCCGGCGGTGTTCCTGTTCGGCGGCATGCGCCGTGCCGACAAGCCGCAGCGCGTACGGCTGGCGCACGGCGACGTGGTGGTGTGGGGCGGGCCGTCGCGGCTGGCGTTCCACGGCGTGGCGCCGCTGGCCGATGGCGATCATCCGCTGCTGGGGCCGCTGCGCATCAACCTGACGTTTCGCAAGGCGCGGTAGGCGCCTGCCCGGGCTTGGCACTTTGCCGGCTGTTTTCTACAGTCTATGGACTGTCCCGAACGCCACCGTGCAAAGGTCCTTCCCATGCATCTCGACGGCTCCTGCCATTGCGGCGCGGTCCACTTCTCGCTCGAGTCCGATTCGCCCTGCCCTTACATGCATTGCCATTGCTCGATCTGCCGCAAGACGGCGGGCGGTGGCGGCTATGCCATCAACATCGGCGGCGATGCCGCCACGCTGCGCGTACGCGGGCGCAAGCACCTGGGCGTCTACCATGCCGTGCTGCGCGAGCCTGGCAAGCGCGCGCGGAGATCGCCGGCGCAGCGGCATTTCTGCGTGAAGTGCGGCAGCGCGTTGTGGCTGTGGGACCCGCGCTGGCCAGAGATGCTGTATCCCCATGCCTCGGCCATCGACACGCCGCTGCCGCGCCCGCCCGAGGTGGTGGAAGCCTCGCTGGATTCCGTCGCGCCGTGGGTCGACGTGCCGCGCGGCAAGGGCCATTTGCACTGCGACACATGGCCGGAGGAATCGCTGGCCGACTGGCACAAGCGGCACGGCCTGCTGTCGCGCTGAACCGGGCGCGCGCGATATGAACGTTCCGGCTTCGGCCGGCGCACGCGCGGCGCCTGCTTCCAGATCAACGAAGCGTTCTGAGCGCGCGGGCCGGGGCGCTCAGAACGCCGCCGTCCCTTACGCCGGCAGGAAGCCTTCGACCGTCAGGTAGCGCTCGCCGGTGTCGTAGTTGAAGCCCAGCACGCGCGCGTTGGCGGGCAGCTCAGGCAGCTTCTGCGCGATCGCCGCCAGGGTGGCGCCCGACGAGATCCCGACCAGGATGCCTTCCTCGCGTGCGCAGCGGCGCGCCATCTCGCGCGCGGGCTCGGCGTCGACCTGGATCACGCCATCGAGCAAGGCGGTGTCGAGGTTCTTCGGGATAAATCCTGCGCCGATGCCCTGGATCGGGTGCGGCGCCGGCGCGCCGCCGGAGATCACCGGCGAGGCCACCGGCTCGACCCCGAACACCTTCAGCCCCGGCCATTTTTCCTTCAGCACCCGTGCGCAACCGGTCAGGTGGCCGCCGGTGCCGACGCCGGTGATCAGCGCGTCGAGCCCCTCGGGGAAATCGTTCAGGATTTCCTGCGCGGTGGTGCGCGCATGCACGTCGGCGTTGGCCGGATTCTCGAACTGCTGCGGCATCCACGCGCCGGGGGTGGCCGCGACCAGTTCTTCGGCGCGCGCGATCGCGCCCTTCATGCCCTTCTCGCGCGGGGTCAGGTCGAAGGTGGCGCCATAGGCCAGCATCAGGCGGCGGCGCTCCACCGACATGCTGTCCGGCATCACCAGCACCAGCTTGTAGCCCTTGACCGCGGCCACCATGGCCAGGCCGATGCCGGTGTTGCCCGAGGTCGGCTCGATGATGGTGCCGCCGGGCTTGAGCACGCCGCGGCGTTCGGCGTCTTCCACCATCGCCAGCGCGATGCGGTCCTTGATCGAGGCGCCCGGGTTGCTGCGTTCGGACTTGATCCAGACCTCGTGGCCGTTGCCGAACAGCCGGTTGATGCGGATATGCGGGGTATTGCCGATCGTCTGCAGGATGTTCTGTACCTTCATCGTGTTCTCCGTGGCGGGGTGCGATGCGGCAAGCCGGCAGGCCGCGCAGCGCGGGGATCGAATGACCTCGCCGATTCTAGTGCAAAGCGCCCGCCGGGCCGCTCGCGTATGATTGAGGCCGCCGCGCCTTGCCCCCGCTTTCTCCGGAATCCGGCCTCAAATCCCCGCATTGCCCCCCTTGCACCGATGCCTGACCACCTGCTGCTGTCCTCCCTGCTGATCTTCGGACTCGGTGGTTTGCTCGGCGCGGTCGGCGGGCTGTTCGGCATCGGCGGCGGGCTGATCGCGATTCCGGCGCTGGGCCTGCTGTTCGGCATGGACCAGCAGCTGGCGCAAGGCACCGCGCTGGTGATGATCGCGCCCAACGTGCTGATCGGCTTCTGGCAATACCGCAAGCGCGCCGACATTGCGCTGCGCACGGCGGTGGTGCTGGGCTTGTCCGCGGTGCTGGCGACCTGGCTGTCGGCGCGCGCGGCCACCGCAATGGATGCGCAGCTGCTGCGGCGGAGCTTCGCGCTGTTCATGATCGGCATGGCGCTGTACTTCCTGTGGCGGCTGCTGCCGGGGCGCGCGGTGACGGCGCCGCAGGCGCGTGTGTCGGCGCGCTGGATCCCGCTGGTGGGCGTGGTCGGCGGCTTGTTCTCGGGCTTCTTCAGCGTGGGCGGCGGCGTGGTCGCCGCGCCGGCGCTGGTCGGCCTGTTCGGGCTGCGCCAGGCCGCCGCGCAGGGCCTGGCGCTGGCGCTGGTCACGCCCGGCGCCGTGGTGGCGCTGGCCACCTATGCCCATGCCGGCCAGGTCGACTGGGCCAGCGGCATTCCGCTGTCGCTGGGCGGCATGCTGACCATCTCGTGGGGCGTGGCGCTGGCGCACCGGATGCCCGAGCGCCGCCTGCGCGCATTGTTTGCGGTGTGCCTGATCGCCACCGCAGTGGTGATGCTGGTGCGCGGCTGAATCGGCGAATCCTGCCGGATCCTGCGTAGCGCGCACGCGGCGTCCTACTTGCGCAGCACCAGGCAGAAGTTGTTGGCCGGCATCGGCACCGGCTCGTCGCAGCGCAGGCCCTGCGCCGCGCCCAGTGCGATCACGGCCTCCATGTCGCGCACGCCCCAGTCAGCGTCGGCGGCGCGCAGCTGCGCGTCGAAGGCGGCGTTGCTGGGCGCGGTGTGCGCGCCGCCGCGACGGTAAGGGCCGTACAGGAACAGCACGCCACCAGGCCCCAGCAGCTTGCCGGCGCCCGCGAACAGCGCCTCGGCCGCGGCCCACGGGGCGATATGGATCATGTTGATGCAGACCACCGCATCGGCGGCATCGATACCCCACGGCTGGTGGCAGACATCCAGCGCCAGCGGCGCACGCACATTGGCCAGGCCCGCGTGCGCGGTCCAGGCCGCGATCGACGCGCGCGCGGCGGGGTCCGGATCGCTCGGCTGCCAGGTCAGCCCCGGCAGCGCCGCGGCAAAGTGCACCGCGTGCTGGCCGGTGCCGCTGGCGATTTCCAGCACCGTGCCGCTGGCGGGCAGTACCTGGCGCAGCACGGCGAGAATGGGCTCGCGGTTGCGCTCGGTGGCGGGCGCCATGCGGCGCGCGTCGGGGTCGTGGGTCGAGCCGGTCATGATGGATGTGCAGGCGCAGGCAAGGGAACAGGCCTAGCGTAGCAGAATCGGCGCGCGGACCGCGCGCCGATCAGCCCAACCAGCCCAACCAGCCCAACTGGCTCGACTAGCCCAACGCGCCGATCAGCCCGGCGCGCACGGGAACGCCTGCGCCACCGACGGCCGCAGCGCCGCCGTGGTCGGGCTTTCGTCGCCGCTCGCCAGCGTGTTGTCGGTGAACTTGCAGCCGTAGGCCGGGCTGGCCACGGTGGCGGCGTCCAGTACCTCGTCGCCGGCCGGCTTTACGCCGTTCTGTTCCCAGTTGACCATGTCGTCGAAGGCCCGGGCCTGTTCGGCCACGGTGAAGTCGCAATGGCTGACGCCGCGGATGGCGCGCTGCACCAGCCATTGCGCGGTGCCGTTGGCATCGGCGCGGCGCTTGTAGATCTGCTCCATGCTGAACGGCACGTACATGTCGCCCAGCGTATGCAGCGTCACCACCGGCACGCCGATGCGCGCATTGGTCCTGGGGATCCAGCGCAGGCCGTCGCTGCGCGCGCGGTTGGCCTCGGCGCTGCCGGTAACGCGGAAGATGCCCGCGTTGAACGACTGCTCCGCCACCGACTGCGCCGGGTCGTTGTCGAACTGGAAGGTGATGCCGGTGGTGTTGACCACGTTCTGCGTCAGGATGCCGTTGACCGAGCCATCCTGGCCAAAGGTGCTCCACACCGCGTCCTGCAGCCCCTGCGCGCCCGGGCCGCCGAAGCCCCAGTCGAACAGCGGCCGCTGCCCGCCGGTCAGGTTGCGCACGATCGCCTTGAGGGTATCGCCCTGCGCCGTGGTCTGGCCGGGGTAGGTGGTGAACAGCGCCGCGCGCACCGCCGGCGCGATCTGCGCCCAGTTGGCCGCCGGCCACGCCGTCACCGGAAAGCCGGCGAGCTGCTGCGCGGCGGTCTGATAGGCGCCGAAGTAGTTGAACAGCTCGGTATCGCCGAGCACGCCGCACATCGGCACCGCGCCGTGGTAGCGCACCTTGTGGTTGGCGGCCTGGATGTTCTCTTCATCGACCGCCGCGGCCGAGACATGGCCGCCCATGGAATGGCCGACGATATACAGCCGCGCCGGCGCCGCCAGCGTGCGCCCGTTCTGCGCGGCAATGCGGGTGAAGGCCAGCGCCAGGGCATTGGTGTCTTCCAGGCCGGCGCGCACGTCATAGTAGTTCCTGGCATAGCTGGACGCGGCCCAGGCGTAGCCGTTCGCCAGCAGATGCCGGCGGATGCTGGGCAGGGTGACCGACAGTGCCGCGCCGGTGCCGGCATAGCCGTGGGCATACATCACCAGCCGGCCGTTCCAGTTCTTCGGCACCTCGATGCGGTAGCCGGCGCCATCCTGCACGCCCCACCAGCGGTCGGCCTCGGGCGCGCCGGCCAGCGCCGCGAACGGCAGCGTGGCGGCGTCCATGGTGAAGGTGCGGTCGTCCTGCGGGCGCTTTTCTTCGGCCTGCGGCGGCGGGGTCTGCGCCGGTTCGTCGTCGTCACCGCCGCAGCCGTACAGCAGCGTGGCGGCGAGGCACAGCATCGCGGCTTTCCCGACAGCTCGTTTCATGCCTGGTCTCCTTTGTTATGCGGATCTTGTTGTCCTGGGCGGATGGCGCGCCGGCGAAGTGCCGTGGCGGGCGCCCCCACCACTGTAGGACACGGTGGCGCAAGCCGCATGGAGGCCATCCTCGACGCGCTGGGGCCGTTGCAACGGATGCGGGTTAGCCCCGGCTCGCCTGAACCGTTCGTGCGTGCTAGCGGATCCGCAGGCGATCACAGACAGCCACGCCCCAATGCAAACGGCGGGCCGAAGCCCGCCGTCTGCATTACCGCGCGTCGCCGCGCGTCAGGCCTTGGCCAGCCTGACGCCGGTCGGATCGCCGGTCAGGTAGCCGACCGCCGCGCCGAAACGGTCCTTGTAGTTGGCGCGCACCAGCGGATCGAGCTGCGCCTTCACCTTGTCGTGCAGCGGGGATTCCCAGTCGCCGACATGCTGGAAGTTGCTCATCACGTAGGTCCAGCCGTTGATCTCGTCCACCGCATGCAGGCCGGTGGACTCGGCGCCGGCCGGGCACGACAGCACGCGGCTGAGCACCTTGGTGTCGACGTTGTACGCCCACAGGAAATTGTTGACGTGGGTGTTGCTGTCCTCGCCGACGAACAGCGTGCGCAGCTTTTCCGAGAACTTCAGGTTGTCCGGCGTGGCGACCTTGTCGGGGTTGGCAAAGTTGCCCAGCGCATCCTGCTGCTTCATCTTGCCGCCGCCGAGGTCTTCGCTGACCAGCGCCGGCACCGCGGCCATGTCGACCGGCACCCATTCGCTCGCCATCGCCGTGCCGGTCTTGTCGGCCTGGCCGCCCTTCAGGTTGAGCTCATAGACCGCGCCGGAATACGGGCCTTCCACCTGGATGTCGCCGGCATTGGCGGCGTTGCCCGCCAGCATGCTCGACTCGATGCGCGACATCGCCGAATAGGCCTTCTTGTCCTTGATGTTGACGGTGGTGCCTTCCATCTTGGTAAAGCCCAGGCTGCCGCCGACCAGCGCGGCATAGCGGTGGGTTTCCAGGAACGCCGCGGCCTTTTCCATGCCGGGCACCAGCTTCACCCAGTTGGGCTTGCCGTTGTAGATGATGCGGGTGTAGCTGGCATCGGCCGGGTCGGCGGTCTTGACGTCCATGATGTCGGCCAGCCGGATGCCGCCGTCGACCAGCGCGCGGACCTCGGCGCTGGTGGCCCTGCCCAGGCGGATCCACGACAGCGTCGCGCTGCCGGGGCCCGTGCCCGAGGTCTGGTGCCACTTGGCCACGTACAGCGTGCCGGCGGACAGGTCGCGCGCCTGGTCGGCGATAAACAGGAACAGGCCGCCGTTGGTGGCATCGTCGCCCATCAGCACGGTGCGTTCGTCCGGCATGACCTGCACCAGCTCGTGCGAGATGCGGCCCAGGCAGTAGTGCTTCTTGATGGTGCCGGTGCCGTCCGGGTGCACCGTGACTTCCGGCAGGTGGCCGTAGTTGTAGGCATTGGCGCGGGCCGGGTCGCCGTACAGGTTGCGGCTGTAGCCCTGCAGCTGCGTGACCGCATTGGCGTCCATCAGGTCGGTCTCGTACTCCTCGCTCGACAGGTGCGTGTTCCACGGCGACAGGCTGGCGCCGCAGGTGATCCACAGGCCGTTGACGCCGGAGGTGTCGACGTTGTGGTACTTGACCGGGGTCAGCTTGCCGGTGGCCGGGTCCTGGTCCAGCGTCAGCACCGCGATCGGCGACGGCAGCAGCCCGTACATGCTGGCATTGCCCTGGTTGCGCGTGGTGTATTCGAACTGCACCACCGCGAACACGGTGTTGCCCTTGACGCCCGGCACGGTCGGGTTGGCCAGCGTCAGCAGCGAGCTGCCGTCCGGTGCGTCGGAAAAGAACTGGCGTTCCTTGCCGGCAACCGAGGTATCGATGATCGGCTGGTTGTTGATGTCGTAATAGCCGCCCGCCACGACGGTGCCGCCCTTGCCGTCGGGCAGCGTGTCGCCGGTGACGAAGAAGGGCTGGTAGGCCAGCTTGTAGGTCTGGCTGCTGCCGTCGCTGAAGGAAACCTTGAGGCTGGAGCCGACCGTGGTGGTTGCCATGGCCTCGGGCGTGGCCAGCGTCGGCGCGCTCATCGGCACGAACTCGGCGGTGGTGAAGGTGGCGGCCGGGCCGGGCGCGGGCGCCGGAGCCGGCGCAACGGCGGCGTCATCGCCGCCGCCGCAGCCTGCCAGCAGGCCGGTGGAGGCGAAGCCGAGCGGCAACATGGGCGCGCCGGCCAATAGCTTCAGGGCCTTGCGACGGCCAGCATTGGGTTGTTCAAGCATGTTTTCGATCCGGGGAAAGGAAAGGGATGGTTCACTGCATGTTTGCGCCAGTCCCGGGGGCGGGACCAGGCACCTGTTGCACAGGCGGCGGCGGGCGTCATCGCGCACGTCCGGGGCGGATCGTAGGCGCCGTTTGTGACACCAAGTTGACGATGCAACACAAAGCGTTGCGGCCTTCGGGCCAGCCAGGCCCGCTGCGGTACACTGCCGCCTTGATTCCGCGGCCCGGCCGGCGCGGATTCCCGTACCCGTTCCGCGCTGCCTGCCCTTGCCCACCTACACGCTAGCCACGCCCGTCCACGCCGAGATCGAGATCCGCAAGAGCCGCTTCCTGGCGCTGGCGCTGCCGGTCGCCGACCGCGACGCCGCCATGGCCGCGCTGCAGGCATTGCGCGCCGAACACCCCACTGCCACCCACGTGTGCTGGGCGCTGCTGGCCGGCGGCGCCTCGGGCATGTCCGACGACGGCGAGCCCTCCGGCACCGCCGGCCGGCCGATCCTGGAAGTGCTGCGCCACCACGACCTCGACGGCGTGCTGGCGGCGGTGGTGCGTTACTACGGTGGCGTCAAGCTGGGGGCCGGCGGGTTGGTGCGCGCTTACACCGATGCCATCGCCGCGGCCCTGAAAGCCGCCGAACGGGTCGAGCGCATCGCCTATGGCACGCTGGCCGTCGCTGTCGACTATGCCGACGAGCCGCGCGTGCGCCGCTGGCTGGACTACGAAGCGCCCCCCGGCTGCACGCTCGCCGAGACCGCCTACGGCGCGCTCGCCACGCTGGTGCTGCGCATGCCCGCAACCCAGCGCGACGCCGCACGCGACGCGTTGCGCGACGCCACCCATGGGCGCGCGCAGTTTCCCCAGGCCGAGGATGACGCCCATGGCTGATCCGGGCGCCCCGGACGAAAGCGCCGAGTTCACCGCACAAGTATTGCCGGGATCTGTCCGCTTCCCGGCGCCGGCGACGCTGAGCCTGCTGGAAGCGGCGCTGCTCGAAGGCGTCGCGCTGCCCAGCTCCTGCCGCAATGGCACCTGCCGCGCCTGCGCCAGCCGGCTGCATGCCGGCACCGTCCGCTACCGGGTGCAATGGCCAGGACTGAGTCCGGACGAGAAGGACGAGGGGTGGATCTTGCCGTGCGTGGCTTGCCCGGCGAGTGATGTGGTGTTTGAGCCTGCCAGTCTGGGGTAGGGCTCAGAAGGGACTAGTCGACACTTTTATCCGGCTTGGTCGCCGCCATCAGCGGTTTCATGAAGCCGAGGTGGCGCTTGGCCGGCTGTGCGCTCGGGGCCCGCCTTGGCAATGATGAATGAATTGCCGTGCGCAGCCTCCTCGACCAGTCGTTCAAGATGCTTTTTCACCTCTTCGATATCGATGATTCGCATGGCCAGACACCGCACAAACTGTGCGTTCACCGGATGACAACGCGATCGCCCTAAGGCGTCAAGCCCGCCTTACCCCCCAACCGCCAGAAAAAACCCCAACGCCAGCTTCAACCCGTCCGGCCCCGCCGGATCCGAGAAGGCATGCCCGCCGGCGCCGCCGCTCCAGGCGTGGCCCAGGCCTTCCACGCGCACCAGCCGCAGGTAGGGCGACCTGCCCTCGTACCAGTCGAATACATCGATGGCGTGGCGCATGCCGCGCTGGATGCGCCGGGACGGCACGCCTGCCAGCGGCGGGGTACCTTCGGGCTGCAGGTGCATCCACATGCCGGCGGCGGCGGTGGCGTTGCTGAAGTCGACCACGTGGTCGGCATCGCCATGCAGCAGCAGCAACGGTGGCGGGCGGCGCCCCGCCAGGCCGAAGCGCAGCGCCTGCATGGTCTTGGCGTCGGGCCCGCGCTGTCCGCGCATGGCGCGCGTGGCCTGCGCGGCGTTGCCGGCACTCCAGGGCACCGCGCCGGAGTGCGAGCCCACCGCGGCGAAGCGCGACGGATAGCGCAGCCCCAGCGTCAGCGCCATCGCACCGCCGGCGGACAGGCCGAATACGCTGATGCGGTCCGCCGCCACCGGATGGCGGCGGCAGGCCTGGTCGATCAGCGTCATCAGCAGCCCGGCTTCGATGGCGCCCTGCGCGGCGGGCCGGAACCAGTTCCAGCAACGCTGCGCATTGGCCTGCGAACTCTGCTCGGGCAGCAACACCACCCAGCCGGATTCGCGCGCCACCGCGGCCGCGCGCGTGACCGCGGCAAAGCTGGCGGCGTCCTGGCCGCAGCCGTGCAGCAGCACCAGCATCGGCGCGCGCCGCGACGCGGTGGCGCCGGCCGGCACGAACACACGGTAGCGGCGCGGCGCCAGCGGCGCGCCCCACGCGCCCTCTTCCCAGCGCCCGCTGCCACGGCTCTGCGGCGCCGCCACCGGCGACACCACGCCGGACAAGGCGCGCTGCGTGGCCGCCGTGACTGCAGCGGATTGCTTCACCGCGTTGCGCACGATGGCCTCGGTCATCGGCTTGGTGAGGTTCTTGTTGACGGCGCGCTGCATCTGGCGCGCATGTCGGGACGCGGTCTTGTTCAGCGTGGACCAGAGTTTCGCGCCGGGTGAGCGGGGCATGCGGCTTCCTGTGCAAGGGATCACCGCCACATGATATGCGCTGCGGCCGGCGCGACTTGCATGCAACGCGCGCCTGATGTCTGCCTACAATGCAAGGACCGTGTCGTTCCCAGACACGAACCGGAGGCAAGCATGAGTGATGTGACCAGCGAGTTCAGGCCCCTGGATCCGGGCCGCGTCAACCTGACGGATCCGCTCGAAGTGCAGTACTGGTGCAGGGAGCTTGGCTGCAGCACCAGCGACCTGGAAAACGCCATCGACCAGGCCGGCGATCATATCTCGGCGGTGCGCGCGCAGCTGGAACGGCAGCACGCGGGCGCCCGCTCCCGCTGACATCCCCACCCTGGCGGGGATGCCAGCGCGCAGCGTCTTGCGCAGCCTGGCGTCCTAGCCGCCAAGGTTGAGCGCCTTGGGCAGCCGGATCTGGATGAACTCGCTGTCATCCGGCATCTTGCTGCCGACATGCCGCCCCACGCTGAACGGGAAGTTGTTGTCGTCGATCACCAGCAGCGTGGTCGCATCCAGCACCAGCACGTCTTCGATGGTGTTGAACGGCATGCCGAACGGATCGCCCAGCGCCACGTCGCCCGGGGCACCGCCGGCGCTGATGCCGGACGGGTCGCGCAGCGCCATCAGGTTGGCCAGTTCTGACTTGGCGACGTAGTCGCCCGGCTTGCCCAGCGTCACCTGGAACAGCTTCTTGAAGCCGTTCAGGTCGCCCTGCGAGCCGTCGCGCTCGATGATAATGCCCTCGCTGGCGTTGAACAGGATGAAATCGCCGATATTGGTGCCCTTGTCGTCGAGCCGGTACTTGTATTGCACCCCGGTGTACCGGCGCGTGGCGATGTCGAACTCCGAGATCAGCAGCGTCTTGCCGTCGTGGCCGGCCAGCGGCAGTTCCAAGAGCGGATAGAGCTTCTTGCCATCCGGGCTGATCGCCATGCCCTCGAAGCCGCCCGAGCGCTTCGCGCGCAGCGGGTTCGACGTCACGGTGGCGCGGTACGGCCAGTACAGGCCCGCCATCCACGGCGTGTTGGCGCCGGCCTCGTCCTGCATGTTGGTGCCGTCGTCGCTGTTGGCCGGGTCGCCATAGATCGGGAAGTCGCCGAACAGGTACACCGTGCGGATCGCCGGGAACTTCTCCTGCACGCGCAGCAGCGTGCGGAAATCGAAGCTCTGGATATCGGCGCGCTGGGCCATGCCGGCGGCACTGATCACGCCCGCCAGCGTGTCGGCCATCTGCTCGGCGCCGACGGTGCGGTCCTTGTAGACGTTGCCCTTGCCGTCCTTGTCGCTGCGCGGGTTGAGCTTGGTCTCGAGATTGAAGCGCACCGCCTGCGCGTTCTTCACGCGCTGCGCCGCCTGCGGATGGCCCTGGCCGGCGCCGGTGCTGTAGTACGCGACATAGGCGCTGACCAGGTCGAACACGTCCTGCGCGCGCGGCACCACGTACGGGCTGGCGTAGCCCTTGCCGGCCGCCACCGCCGCCGACACTGGCGACAGCGCGGCATCGTTGCGCTGGCTCGGGCCGCGGAACAGCTTGTCACAGATGTAGGTGGACTGGATCTGCGCCGCGGTCAGGTTCTTGATCAGCACTTCGTCGGCGGTGCCGTAGGGCGCGCCATCGGCGCGGCGGCACTTGACCGACTCGATATAGGGATCGTGCTTGAGCACCGCGACGCCGTCGGCGGTAATGCCGACATCGGTCTCCAGCGTGGTCATCAGGTTGTCCAGCGCGGCCTCCATCGCCGGCAGGGTGTTCTCCGGGCGCAGGTCGCGCGCGCCGCGGTGGCCCTGGGCGTCGAACCTGGCGGCATCGATCAGGCCGTCGGCGGTCAGGTAGTCGCCGGCCTTGCCGTCGCCGTTGGCATCGTAGGCGGCGACGGCCGCGTAGAGCAGGTCGGGACGGTCCGAGATGATGCCGTTGACGCCGGCCTTCAGCAGCTCGGTCATCTTCGCGCTGTCGTTGACGGTCCAGGTCACCACGCTGTAGCCGGCGGCCTTGACCGAGGCCACGTCGAGCGTGTCGGACGCAGCCGGCACCAGCCCCGGCTGCGGGTTGCTGCCGCGCGCGTAGTGCGCGTCGGGGCTCGACTTGACACCGTTGACGTCGTACTTGAGCTGCACGTAATACGGCGCGAACACCGGCGCGCGGGTGCCGCCGTGCGCGAAGGCATGCGCGCGCACCGCGTTCATGATGCGCACCGGCGTGGCCTCTTCGTTGAACGGGTTCTGCGGCGAGCGGATCTCCTTGCCGGCATTCTCGAAATCCGGCAGCGGGATCGGCGCTTCCAGCAGCACGCCGTTGGCATCGGTATGCAGCAGGAACGGGCCGAACTCATCGCCAAACCACAGCGTGCCGTCGCTGGCGCGCTGCATGCTCTCGATATCGAAGTCGGCGCCGGTCAGCACGCGCTCGGTGGTGAACTGGTTCGCGATCGCGAACTTGACATGCCGGTTCGGGTCCTTCAGCTCGATAAAGCTGCGCACCGCGACGCTGCCCGCGCCGCCGGTCGCGGTCTTGAACGTGGGCGCCACCGTGTAGACGCGCAGGTTGAAGTCAGCCGAGTTCTCCAGCGAACCGTAGCCGTTGTCGGCCATCACCATGAAGCTGCCGTCCGGGTTGCGCAGCACCGCCGAGAAGCCCTGCACCGGCTGCGAAGCGAACGGCGCGGTCTGCCCGTTGAGATCGCCGGTGACGTAGCGCCCCGACTGCGGCCCGCTGGCAAAAGTGGCGGCGGGCAGCACGGCGCGGCCCACCAGCGTGGGCGCGGTGACCGCGGGCGTGCCGTTGTCGCTGTCGTTATCGTCGCCGCCGCATGCCGCCAGCAGCGATGCCGCCACCGCGGCGCTGGCCAGTGCCGCGCGGGTCCGGCGCGAAGGGAAGACGCTCAGGCGCATTGCAGGTTCCTGGAGTTGGGCAATGCGCCATGGTGGTAGGCCGATATGTCGGCTTGATGTCGCTTGCGTGAC
Organism: Cupriavidus alkaliphilus; assembly: GCF_900094595.1. Lineage (GTDB taxonomy): Bacteria > Pseudomonadota > Gammaproteobacteria > Burkholderiales > Burkholderiaceae > Cupriavidus > Cupriavidus alkaliphilus. Next base: position 272,579 of record NZ_FMAD01000008.1, read on the forward strand.
AGCATGAGCAACACGCATCAATCGCGCACCGGCATGCAGCCCTTACTCGCGTTAAGCGCAGTGCAGACCGGAATTCAGCAATGCCTTATTCGCCGGCCGGCAGTTTTGCTGCATGATTTCCGGCCCGGGCCCGGACCCGGCACTCAAGACTGGGACAGATCGATAACACCACGTCGGAAAACAAGGGGTTTACCAACACGAGGACGCATCGACACATGAACACCAAGCTGCCGCTTTTCACCCTCTGCGCCGCCTTGCTCGCACCGGCCGCATGGGCCGGCAACGAACCGCACTGGAGCTACACCGGCCCCACCGGCACCAGCCACTGGGCCAAGCTGGACCAGGCCTACCAGACCTGCGCGCTGGGCAAGCACCAGTCGCCCATCGACATCCGCACCGGCAAGGCGCGCCCCGCCGACCTGAAGCCGATCGGCTTCGGCTACGCCGCGGCGACCGGCACCGTGGTCAACAACGGCCATACCGTGCAGGTCAACCTGCCGGCGGCGGGACAGATGGAACTGGACGGCGTGCCCTACAAGCTGTTGCAGTTCCACTTCCATACGCCCAGCGAAGAGAAGGTCAACGGCAAGACCTATCCGCTGGTGGCGCACCTGGTGCACCAGAATGCCGAAGGCAAGCTGGCGGTGGTGGCCGTGCTGTTCAAGTCGGGCCGCGAGAACGCCGCGCTCAAGCCGGTCTTTGCCAGCCTGCCGGCCAGCGCCGGGGAGTCGCGCGAACTCGCCGCGCCGCTGGACGTGGCGGCCATGCTGCCCGCGCAGCAGGCCTACTGGTCCTTCACCGGTTCGCTGACGACGCCGCCATGCAGTGAGGACGTGCGCTGGCAGGTGCTCAAGACCCCCGTGGAAGTCTCGCCGGCGCAGCTGGCGGCATTCCGCCGGCTGTACCCGATGAATGCGCGGCCGGTGCAGCCGCTGAATGGCCGGACGGTACAGGCGAGCCGCTGAGGGATCTTGTAGAGCTGAAAGACTCTCAACCCCGCTTGGGTACTCCCTCTCCCGCTCGCGGGAGAGGGGAGAAAACCGACCGCAAGCAAAGAAACTCAACGCCCCTCACCCCAACCCCCGCATCGCCAGTTCCCCACCCAACACCAGCAGCCCGCAAAAAAACAACTTCCGAAAGCGCTCCGCACTGATCCGGTGGCGCAGCCACTGGCCCAGGAACATCCCGCCCAGCGCAGGCACCAGCGCCAGGGCCGACGCGCCCAGCACCGGCAGATGCAGCAGCGCCCCGCCCAGCGCCAGGCTGACCGCCAGCGCGATGGTCGACACCGTGAACGACAGGCCCAGCGCCTGCACCAGGCTTTCCTTGTCCAGCCCCAGTCCCTGCAGGTAGGGCACGGCCGGAATCACGAACACGCCCGTGACCGCGGTGATGCCGCCGGTGACCAGCCCGACCAGCGGCCCGAGCCAGCGCTCCGCGCCGGCGGGCACCGTCAGCTTTACCGCCGCCAGCCCCACCACCGCGTACAGCACCAGCGCCACGCCCAGCGCGGAAGTCGCGTGCGTCATCATGCCGGCCGGCACCAGTGCCGCGCACAGCCAGGTGCCGGCGCAGATCGCCGCCAGCATCGGCCACAGCCGCCGCACCAGCAGGCCGAAGCGCGGGCCGCTGAACAGCTGCACCACGTTGGTCACCATCGACGGCGCCACCAGCAGCGCCGCCGCCTGCGCGGGCGGCATCACCAGCCCCAGCATGCCCACCGCGACCGTGGGCAAGCCCAGCCCGACCACGCCCTTGACAAAGCCCGCCAGCAGGAAGGTCAGGCCGATAAACGCGGCCTGCGCGCCGATCGATTCCATCGTCATCGCCGCGCCTTCAGTCCGCGGCGCGGTCGTGCACCGCGCGGCTGTCCGCCGGCGCCTCATCGCGCGCATCGAGCCCGTAGTCGCGCAGCACCTGCGCCACGCGCAGCCGGTAGCCGGCAAACACGCCGCCGCGCCCGGCCGCCTGCGCCTGGCGATGCGCCAGCGTATTGCGCCACGCGATCACCGCGGCCTCGTCGCGGAAGAACGACAGCGACAGCAGCTTGCCGGGGTTGGTCAGGCTCTGGAATCGCTCCACCGAGATAAAGCCATCGATGGCCTCGAGTTGCGGACGCAGGTGCGCGGCGATGTCGAGGTAGGTGTCCTGCCGGCCCGGCGCGGGCTCGACTTCGAAGATGACGGCGATCATGGTTGTCTCCGTGAGATCAAAGGAAATGCGCAATGCGCGCGTTCAGCGACGGACGATAGCGGAAGGCGCGCGCCAGCGCAGCCGGCTCGGCGCCACGCGCACGCAGCGCCGCCACCGTGGCGGCGGCCAGCGCCTGCGCCAGCCGGTCGCCGGGGCAGGCATGGCGGCCATGGCCGAAGGTCCAGGCCCGCGCATCGTCGGCAAGGCCGCTGCATGAGGCCGCGGCCAGCAGCACCAGCACCGTGTCGCCGGCCTTGACGGCATGGCCGCAAAGCTCGGTATCCGCGGCAAGAAATCGGCGCGTATTCTGCACCGGCGGATCGTCCTGCGCGACACGCGCCACCACGCCTTGCAACGGCATACCGCCGGAGGATGGATCGCGGCCCAGCCACAGCAGAGTATTGCCCGCGAGCCCCGCTGTCGCTTCGCAGGCCTGGACCAGCAAGCCGATGATATTGGCGGCGACCGCCTGCGCCTCGATGCCGGCGGCAAGTGCCGCATGTTGCAGCGCCGGCAGCGGGCCATCAGCCGCTACGCCGCAGGCGAGCGACGAGGCCAGCCACGTGCCCAGCCACCGCGCAGCCTCGGCGCCGGCGTGCACGGTGTCCGTGTCCGCCAGCGGCGACTGGGCGGCGGCAAACGCGGCAACCTGTTGCGCGACCTCGACCGCGGTGTCGCGATCGCGCGCCACCGGCAGGCCGAGCACGGATGCCAACGCAACGACCGGCAAGGCAAAGAGCCAGCGGTTGACCGACGCGGCCGGCATGGCAGTGCGCGCGCCGTCGCCGGCATCCAGCACCTGCGCCATCGCGGCGGCCTGCTGCGCGGCCTGGACCGGATCCACCGCCGCCAGCATCGGCACCAGCAGCGCCTTCAGCGGCGCATGCGCGGCGCCATCGTTCATCCGGACCAGCCGGCCAAACAGGTCACCGGCAGCGGTGCCGGCCAGCGCGGGTGGCACCGGCTGCGCGGGCGGCCGCACGCGGCAGTCGGCGTGTGCCAGCACGGCCGCGACTTCACGCGGGCCGGCCGCAACCCACAAGCCCAGCCGGGCATCGCGGAAGAACGGCCGGCTGGCGGCCAGTTCCCGGTAATACGGGTACGGATCGGGATGGGTGACGGCGCTGAGCGGGTCGATCCCGGCGGTCTCTGCCAGCGCTGCAATGCGAGTCTGGTTCATGGTGGCGCGAACGGTAGGTGCCGCGGCAGCGGCGATCTGCGCGCCGCGATGTCCGGCGCACATGCGCATCATGCCGCGCGCCGGCCTGGCAAAGATTCATGGCGGCGTGAACTGTCGAATGCGTGCCGGCAAATGGTTGTATGCTTCAGGCACGGCGTGCCACGCCCACGGGCGGCGACGCTGGCACCATGGCCTCCCCCACGTTGTCAGACCACGCCGGACCAAGTACGGCGGTGGCGACATGAAGCGGGTTCACGCACTGGTTGTGGCTGGCATCCTGTTGTCGGCATGCGTGTCGACGGGCGTCGACGTGAAGCCCGAGCACCTGTCGAACTTCCTGCCCGGCTTCTCCACCCTCGACGAAGTCACCGCGCAGCTGGGCCCCCCGTCGTCGCACGCGACGCTGCGCGACGGGTCCACCATCCTGGTCTATTCGTTTGCCACGTCCCAGCCCCATCCGGAAAGCTTCATTCCGTTCATCGGGCCGCTGTTTGCCGGCGGCGCGATCCGGTCTTCGACGGTGTTGTTCGAATTCGACCAGAACAGTGTCCTCAGAAGCCAGAGCCGGAGCACCTCGAGCGGGGTCTCGGGATGGAGCATGCTGACACCCGGCGCGCTGCCCGGTGCGCCGGCGGGTGCGCAGCCGAGTGGGCCAGCGGGTGGGCCACACTAGGCCGCCGGCAGCGCTGGTCCCGCAGCCACTCACACCACCTGGCCTTCGCCGCGCACCGCCGCCGCCAGCGGCGCGTCATTGCGATGCGCCAGCCGGTACAGCACCGGCAGCACCAGCAGCGTCAGCGCCGTCGACGACAGGATGCCGCCGATCACCACCGTCGCCAGCGGCCGCTGCACCTCGGCACCGGTGCCGGTGGCCAGCGCCATCGGCACGAAGCCGAGCGAGGCCACCAGCGCTGTCATCAGCACCGGGCGCAGGCGCGTCAGCGCGCCCTCGCGGATGGCATGGTCCAGGCCGTGGCCGGCCTCGCGCAGCGAGCGGATGAACGAGAGCATCACCAGCCCGTTGAGCACCGCGACGCCGCACAGCGCGATAAAGCCCACCGCCGCCGAGATCGACAAAGGAATGCCGCGCAGCCACAGCGCCAGGATGCCGCCGGTCAGCGCGAACGGAACGCCGGTGAAGACCAGCAGCCCATCCTTGACGTTGCCGAACATGGCGAACAGCAGCACGAACACCAGCCCCAGCGCCAGCGGCACCACCACGCGCAGCCGCGCGGTGGCGGACTGCAATTGCTCGAAGGTGCCGCCCCAGCTGGTCCAGTAGCCGGCGGGAATCGCCACGCGCGCGCGGATGGCGGCCTCGGCCTCGGGCACGAAGCTGCCGATATCGCGCCCGCGCACATTGGCGCTGATCACGATGCGGCGCTTGCCGTTCTCGCGCGAAACCTGGTTGGGGCCCGGTGCCATCTCCACGCTGGCGACTTCGCTCAGCGGGATATAGCTGGTGCGTGCGCCGGCGTCTTTGGGAAGCGCCACCGGCAGGCGCCGCAGCGCGTCGACGTCGGCACGCACGGCCTCGGGCAGGCGCACCACGATATCGAAGCGCCGGTCGCCGCTGAAGAACGTGCCGGACACCTTGCCGCCGATGCCGATCGACACCGCGTCCTGGATCTCGCTCAGGTTCAGGCCGTAGCGCGCGGCCTGGTTGCGGTCGATCTGCACCGTCAGCATCGGCAGCCCGGTGGTCTGCTCGACCTTGACCTCGGCCGCGCCGGGAATGCCCTGCAGCACCGCGGCGATGCGGTTGGCGGTCTGCTCCAGCACGGCGTTGTCGTCGCCGAACACCTTGACCGCCACGTCCGAGCGCACCCCCGAGATCAGCTCGTTGAAGCGCAGCTGGATCGGTTGCGAGAACTCATAGTTGTTGCCCGGCAGCTTGCCTACTTCGGCGCGGATCGCGGCGATCAGCGCGTCGCGCGTGCGGCGCGGCTCGGGCCATTGCGACTCGGGCTTGAGCATGATGTAGCCGTCGGAGATATTCGGCGGCATCGGATCCGAGGCAATCTCCGCGGTGCCGGTGCGGGCAAAGATGCGCTCGATCTCCGGGAACCTGGCCTTCAGCGCGGTTTCCACCTGCTGCTGCATCGCCACCGATTGCGTCAGGCTGGTGCCGGGGATGCGCAGCGCCTGCACCGCGAGGTCGCCTTCGTTGAGGCTGGGCACGAATTCGCTGCCCAGGCGCGTGGCAATCGCCAGGCACAACACCACGGCCACGCCGGCACCGGCCAGCACCACCGGCGTCGAAGCCAGCACGCGCTCCAGCAGCACCGCGTAGCGGCGGCGCGCCCACGCCATCAACCGGCTCTCGCGCTCGGCCACGCGGTTGCCGATAAACAGCGCCACCGCCGCGGGCACGAAGGTCACCGACAGCACCATCGCCCCCAGCAGCGCCAGCACCACGGTAAAGGCCATCGGATGGAACATCTTGCCCTCGACGCCAGTGAGCGCAAAGATCGGCAGGTACACCACCATGATGATCAGCTGGCCGTACAGCAGCGGCCGGCGCGCCTCGCGCGCGGCGGCAAAGACTTCCTGCAGGCGCTCGTCGCGCGTCAGCGCGCGTCCCTGGCTGGCCTGCGCATGCGCCAGCCGGCGCACGCAGTTCTCGACGATCACCACCGCGCCGTCGACGATGATGCCGAAGTCCAGCGCGCCCAGGCTCATCAGGTTGGCGCTGATGCGGTAGTGCACCATCCCCGTGAACGTGAACAGCATCGACAGCGGGATCACCAGCGCGGTGATCAGCGCCGCGCGCAGGTTGCCCAGGAACAGGAACAGGATGGCGATCACCAGCACCGCCCCCTCCAGCAGGTTCTTCTTGACCGTGGCGATGGCCTTGTCGACCAGCGTGGTGCGGTCGTACACGGTGACGGCCTTCACCCCCGCCGGCAGCGTGCGGTTGATCTCGGCCATCTTGCGGTCGACCGCCTGCGACACCGCGCGGCTGTTCTCGCCGATCAGCATGAACACCGTGCCCAGCACCACCTCGCGGCCGTTCTCGGTGGCCGCGCCGGTGCGCAGCTCGCCGCCGGTCTGCACCGTGGCCACGTCGCGCACGCGGATCGGCTGGCCCTGCGCGCTGCCGACGATCACGTCGCCGATTTCGTCGAGCGAGCGCACCTGGCCCGGCACGCGCACCAGGTACTGCTCGCCGCGGCGCTCGATATAGCCCGCGCCGACGTTGTCGTTGTTCTTCTCCAGCGCGCCCACCACATCGGCCAGCGCCAGCCCGTACGAGGCCATGCGTTCCAGGTCGGGCGCCACCACGTAGGCGCGCGCATGGCCGCCGATGGCATTGACCTCGGTCACGCCCGGCACGTTGCGCAGCTGCGGCCGGATCACCCAGTCCTGGATCTCGCGCAGGTCGGACAGCGTGTAAGCGGTGCCATCGGGCTTGCGCGCGCCGGGGTCGGCTTCGACGGTCCACAGGTAGATCTCGCCCAGCCCGGTCGAAATCGGTCCCATCGCGGGCGTGATGCCGGGGGGCAGCTGGTCGCGCGCCTCCTGGATGCGCTGGTTGACCAGCTGGCGCGCAAAGTGGATATCGGTGCCGTCGCGGAAGATCACCGTCACCTGCGACAGCCCGTAGCGCGACAGCGAGCGGGTCTGCTCCAGCCCGGGCAGGCCCGCCATCACGGTCTCGACGGGATACGTGATGCGCTGCTCGGTCTCCAGCGGCGAATAGCCCGGCGCGGCGGTGTTGATCTGCACCTGCACGTTGGTGATGTCGGGCACCGCGTCGATCGGCAGCCGGGTGTAGCTATACAGGCCCAGCGCGGCCATGCCCAGCACCGCCAGCAGCACCAGCCAGCGTTGCGCAATGGCAAAGCGGATCAGGCGTTCGAACATGCGCGCCTCCCGCTCAGTGCTCATGTCCGGCGCTGGCTTTGCCCAGCTCGGACTTGAGGATAAAGCTGTTGGCCGCGGCGTAGCGCGCGCCGGCCTGCAGGCCCTGGGTCACCTCCACCAGCTTGCCGTCGGTACGCCCGGTCTTGACCGGCTGCACCGCAAACCCGTCCGGCACCGCGACGAACACCACGCTCTGGCCATCGACCTGCTGTAGCGCGTCGGCCGCTACCGTCACCGGCACCTGCACCGGCGCGCCCAGCACGCTGACCGTGACGAACAGCCCCGGGCGCCATGCCGTACCCGGGTTGGCCAGCGTCACGCGCGCCTTGGCGGTGCGGGTCTGCTCGCCCAGCAAGGCGCCGACGTAGGACACCTTGCCTTCGGCCTGCGTGGCGGAGGCGCTGGAGCGCACCGTGACCGCCTCGCCCACGCGCACGCGGTCCAGGTCGCGCGCGGACACCACGAACTCGGCCCACACCGAACTCAGGTCCGAGACCGTGAAGACGCTGGCGTCTTCCTTGACCGCTTCGCCCAGCGACAGGTGCTTCTCGACCACGATGCCGTCGAACGGCGCGCGCAGCGCGAACTGGTTCAGCGCGCCGCCGGCGGCCCCGCCGCGCTCGGCCGCGCCGATCGCGGTGAGCTTCTGGCGCGCGTTCTGCACCGCGATCTGCGCCTCTTCCAGCGCGGTGCGCGCCTGCTGGTAGTCCTGCTCGGCGGAGATCTTCTCCTGCCACAGCGTCTTCTCGCGCGCATAGGTGGCCCGCGCCAGTGCCTCGCGCTTCTGCGCGGCCAGCAGTTCGCTGCGCTGCTCCGCCACAGTGGTGCTGGCAATCAGCGCCAGCACCTCGCCCTTGCGCACCGCCTGGCCGAGGTTGGCCGGCACCGCCTGCGCCACGCCCGCGACGCGCGGCACCACGTGCGCGGTGCGGTCGTCGTTGAAGCGGATCTCGCCGGGGAAATCGACGCTGCTGCGCAGCGCCGCGGCGGCGGCGGTAGCCATGCCGATGCCCGCCTGTTCGATCTGCGCGGGCGTCAGCGCGATCACGTGCGGCTTGCCCTCGGCTTGCGGTTGCGCCGCCGGCGCGCTCGCGTCGGCATGCGCCCCCGCCTTGTCCCCTTCCTTGCCGTGCTCGTGCCCGTGCTCGTCGCCATGTTCGGCATGCCCGTGCGCGGCCTCGCCGGTGGCGCTGCCACCCTTGCCGGTGAACAGGATCGCCGCGCCGCCCAGCAGCCCCGCGACCAGGATGGCCACCACGGCGGCCCGTTGTTGCTTGCTCATTGCCATGTTGGAGCTTCCGTATCAGTGTCCGAGAATGCGGTCGATGCTGGCCGCCGCGTCATAGGTGCGGGCCAGCACGTCCAGGTAGCGGATGCGCGCCTGGAACAGCGTGCGCTGGGCGTCCAGCACGTCGAGGAAATTGAACTTGCCGGCCTCGAACCCGCGCGAGGCGGCGGCGTAGGCCTGCTCGGCCGCGGGCAGCACCGAGGCCTGCAGCGTCTGCGCCGCGGCGCGCGACACCGACAACTGCGTCGACGCCTGCTGCAGTTCGCCCTGCAAACGCACGCGCGTGGCGGCATGCGCATCCTGCGCGCCGTCGGCACGGCGCAGCGCCGCGTACAGGTTGCCCTGGTTGCGGTCGAACAGCGGCAGCGGAATCGCCACGCCCAGCACCGCCATGTTGCGGTTGGCCTCGTTGTCGCGCTTGGCGCCCAGGCTCACGGTCACGTCGGGATACTGGCGGCTGCGCTGCACCGCCACTTCGGCACGGCTGCGCTCCGCCGCCAGTCGGCTTGCCGCCAGCAGCGGCGAGTCTTCCAGCGCCGCCTGCAACGCGGCCGGCGCGGGCCGCGACGGCAACGCATCGAGATCGCCCTGCGCCTGCGCAAAGCGCGGCACGCTGTCGCCCCACAGCGCCGCCAGCGACTGCCGCGCGGACTGCAGCGCGCCGGTGGCCTCGGCCAGCTCCAGCTCGGCGTTGGCCTGCTCCACCCTGGCGCGCGTGGCTTCAAGCGGTGCGACCTTGCCGGCCGCCACGCGCCGCCCGGCGGCGTCGGCGGCCTGGCTGGCAATGCCGACCGAGCCCTCGGCCAGCCGGACGCGCTCCTGCGCCACCAGTACGCCGAAGAAGCGCGCGATCACCGCGGCGCGCAGCTCGGCGCGGGTGCTGCCCAGCTCGGCCTGCGCCAGCTCGCGCCCGCGCTCGGCCAGGCCGATGCGCGCGGCGCGCTTGCCGCCCAGCTCGATCGGCAGGTTGACCTGGCCGGTGGTCGAGCGCGAGGCCTTGCGCGTGTCCTCCATCGACACCGCCAGCTCCGGGTTGGGCAGCACGCGCGACTGGATCAGGTCGCCTGCGGTGGCGTCAAGCTCCTTGCCGGCGGCGGACAGCGTGAAGCTGCCGGCTTCCGCGAGCGCCAGCGCGGCATCGAGGGTCAGGGTCTGGGTCGGTGTCCCGGCCTGCTGTGGTGCGCCGGCCGGCGCGGCAGCCGGTGGCAGCGCCACGGCGGCGGGCGGCGTCTGCGCAACGCCGGGGAAAGGGCTGGAGAGCACGGCCGCCAGCCCGAGCGGCAGCAAAAGTCTTCGCATCGAATTGCACCAGAAGAAAACCGGGGAAATTCGGCGAGACGCGCGGCGTCATGCGGTCATGACGCCAGGAGGCGATCGCAAGGGATCGGGATAGCGGGGAAGCGTCGTCTCGCCGGCTAAGCGAGACGCGGCCACTGCGGGCGGTCGGGCGCCCGCGCGCTGTGCGAGGAGAAGCTGGACTGCGGCACCGGCGGCGCCAGCTCCACCCGGCGCAGCGCAGGCACCTCCTGCGCATCGGCCGGCGCGAAGGGCAGCGAGGCGATATGGCAGACGCCGCAGTCGGGATCCGCCAGGTTCAGCTTGGCCTGGTCCTGCGCAGGATCGGCTTGCTGCTCCTGCTTGCCGCTGCCGGCCTGGTGCCGGTGCTCGTGGTGGCCGAAATGGGCCTTGGCCGACGCCGCGACCTCGTGCCCGCAATACGCGGCGGCTCCCGCCCAGGCGAACTGGAGCGGCAGGACGAGCGCAAGGAGGATGAGGAGGAGCCGTTGCATGAATCGTGAGAGCAGCGGCCGGCATGACAACCGGGGCGCCGACAGCGAGCCGCAAGTTTAACCGAGGCGTGGCCGGCATTCGGGCAACGGGGTCATTACATTTGCGTCATGGCCTCGGCACGCAGGGCCGCGCGCCATAATTCAATATTTTTGAACAACTCGTCCGCCAAAGCGCCTACTAGCCTTGCTCATGGACTCCTATAGTTCCGTACATGAACGGCACGCACACAACGCAACGCCTTCTGACAAATTCAACAAGCTAACGGAGAAACCACCATGACCAAGACCGCTCGCATCGCTTCCGCCCTGTTCCTGTCCCTGGCCGCGCTGGGCGCCGCGCAAGCCGCCACGGCCGCCGACGCGCTGCCCGGCGACAAGTACGGCTACAGCTTCCGCAGCACCGTGGCGGGAGACAAGTATGGTTATGAATTCCGCAGCCACGACGCCTTCACCGACGGCGCCCGCGCCGGCAAGGCCGATCCCTTCAGCGACGGTGCCCGCACCGGCAAGGCCGACCCCTTCACCGACGGTGCCCGCACCGTGGCCGGCCTGGACCGCAGCGGCGTGTCGGCCACCCCGGGCCGCAGCTTCGACGCCTTTACCGAAGGCAGCCGCGCCGGCAAGTTCGATCCCTACAACGAAGGCGCCCGCGCCTGAGCGGCCAACGCCTCACGCCAGCGTGAAAACCAGCAAGCGGGCCAGCGCAAGCGCTGGCCTGTTGTCATTCGTCGCGCCCGAGCCGGTGCATGGCTTCGCGCAGCGTGCGCATCTGCGCGCTGAAGCGGGTGCAGGCATCGCAGATCGCCAGGTGCGAGCGCACGCGCAGCCGCTCCGTCCAGGACAGCGGCAGGTCCAGGCTCTTCATGGTCAGGTGGTGGACCTCTTCGCAATCCGGCAGCAGCCGGCGCGGCGGGCGGGAGGGTGGGGTTTCCGGCATCTTTGTCCGTGACGGTTCGCTGGCGTGGGCGTCGGCGGGCTCAGCCTGCCTTGCCGGGCCGGCCGCGCTGGCCGAACCAGTGCAGCTCCAGGCATTCGCGCAGGCGCATGCGGGCCCGGTACAGCATCGCCCAGGCATTGGTCGCGCTGATCTGCAAATGCTGACAGATTTCCTCGGTGTCCAGCTCCAGCCATTCGCGCATCATGAAGATGCGGCCGGTGCGCGCCGGCAGGCGGTCTACACATAGCTGCAGGATCTCGAAGAACTCGCGGCGCTCGAACGCGCGCTCCGGGTCGCCCCAGTCGGAAGGCGGATCCTGGTAGTGGCCGTTGCGCGTGAACAGGGCGTCGAAGGCGTCGTCGTCGGACTGCGGCTGGCCATCGCCGTCGGTGGCCAGCGCCAGCCTGAGCTCGCGCCTGCCGCTGCGCAGCGCGTCGATGATCTTGTGCTTCAGGATGCCGACCAGATAGGTGCGCAGCGCGGACTGGCCGGCAAAGCGTTCCGGATGCTCGAGCGCCGCCAGCAGGGTTTCCGAGACGGCATCCTCGGCCACCGCCTCGTCGCGCAGCTGCAGGCGCGCGAAGCGCAACAGGTAGGGGCGTAGCGCCTGCAGTTCGGCGGGGTCGAGGCTCATCGGGGATCGGGGGCGGTTGCCTGGACGGATGCGCCATCATACCCGCCTCCCCTTCGCCGGTATGCCGCGGTGGTCAGCCGATCCCGCGGAACTGCCCGCACAGGCGGAACACGTCCATCGACAGCGGGATTCCCTTGGCCTTGCCGTAGCGCGTCGCCAGCTTCAGCAGCTCCTTGATGTCGCGCCCGCTCGCGGTGGGGTAGGCGTTAATCAGCGCATCGATCAGCCCATCGTCCAGTTCGGCGCCGAACTGCGCCGCCTGCAGCTGCCACAGCCGCACGGCATCCTCGCGGCACGGCGTGGTGTAGTGGATGGTGGCGATGCAGCGCGACAGGATGGCATCGTCGACGTCGCCGATGCGGTTGGTGGTCATGAACAGCAGGCCGCTGAAGTACTCCAGCGTGCGCAGGAACTCGGCGACGATGGCGTTGTGCTCGAGGTCGTTGTCGCGGCGGCGGATATAGACGTCGGCCTCGTCCAGCAGCAGGATCGCATTCCAGCGCATGGCGCGGCGCAGGATGGTCATCAGCGTCGCCCCCACCGACGCCGCGGTGGTGCCCAGCTGCCCCGAGTGCACGCGGTACAGCGGCTTGCCGACCACCTCGGCATAGACCTCGGCGGTCAGCGTCTTGCCCAGGCCTGGCGCGCCCTGGCACAGGATGGTGGTGCCGCCCGACTTGCCCGGCACGAAATCCGGCGCCAGCATGTCCATGTGCGAGGTCAGGATGTCGATCAGGTCGCGGTGGTGCGCGGGCAGCACCAGCTTGTCGCGCAGCGCGGGCTGGTAGCGATACTCGGCCAGGTGCTGCACGTGGACCCAGATATTGCGGTGCCATTCCAGGTGGAACAGGTGCACGTAGCCATGCAGCGGCACCCGCTCGAAGCCGTCCAGGATGCCCGCCTCGCGCCAGAACGACGGGTCGCAGGTCATCTCGAAACGGCGCTCCAGACGCTCCTCGTCGTTCACGCAGCGCGCGCCCGCGACCTCGGCAATCGGGATCAGCTCCGCCGCGCCCTTGGCATCGACCGAGAACGCCGCGCGCGTCGCCACGAACTGCGCGCCGAAGCCGCGCTGGCAGCGCGCGAAGCGCTGCGCGTGCTGCTCATATTCCTGGCGGAATTCCGCGCACTCCTTGTAGAAGCCGAACTCGGCCAGCAACTCAGGGATGGTGCGGTTGGCAATATCGTCGCGCGTGATCACCATCGACGTGGTCATGCCGGAGCGGCGCAGGTGGTGGTCGGTCAGCGCGGAGTTGGCCGACTGCATCGTGTTGGCGAGCAGGTCCACCACCACGTACGGCATGCCCTGCTCGGGCAATACGTGCCGCATGCGGCGTACCAGCCAGGGCAGCAGCACGCCGTCGCGGTTGCGCTGGTACAGCCAGCCATCGATGGCATCGCGCGACAGGTAGGCGGCCAGCCCCGCCACCAGCTGGTCCAGTCCCGGAATCACGCGTGCCTGCGGCGCGTTGTAGATGTTGTCCAGCGCCAGCATCTGGAACATCAGCGCGCGCTCGTTCTGCGTCTTGCTGAGCGTATAGAGCGAACTGAGCGCATGCGCGTCGAACAGCTTGCTCGACACCAGCATATTGCCGTGGCACACGCCATGCTGCTGCAGCTGCCGGGCCAGCGGCGAACCGGTCTCGATCATCGCCAGCAGGGGATGGATCAGCGCCTCCGGAATCTCGAAATCCATGTACCGCACTCCCGTTCAATGGCGTGGCCGCGCCCGGCCAGCGGCCAGGGTTTCACTGCAGGAAGAAATCGATCGCGCGCTCGACCACGGGCGCATGGATGACATGCGGCCCGTCGAACTCGACGTACTCCACGTCATAGCCCGCGGCGCGCAGTTTGGCCGCATGCGCGCGTCCGCTGGCAATCGGCAATTGCTCATCGGCCAGTCCATGCGCGACAAATACCTTGGGAATGCCGGTCTGCATGAACACCGACATGAAGCCGCCGGATAACGCGATCACATGGCTGGCGATATCGCCATTGGTAAGGCCCAGCGACAGCGCATAGCTCGCGCCATCCGAGAATCCGGCAAAGGCCAGCCGCCGCGGATCGATCCGGTGGCGGCTGGTCACCGCGGTCAGCGCCTGGTGCAGCCGCTGCAGGTCCGGCCCGTTGCCGCCGATGACGATGTCCCAGGTGGGATAGAGCGAATGCGGGGCCAGCACCAGGAATTTGTGCCGCTGCGCGTGCGCTTCGAGATGCGGCAGGACTTTTTCGGGGAAGCCGCCGGCGCCGTGGAACATGACCATCAGCGGCGCCGGCTCATGGGCTGCCAACCCGTCCGGGACGAACAGCACGGCATCGCGACCTTCCCGCATTTCGATCGCATGGTGCCCCGGCGGCAGCGGTGCACCGGTGGGAGGGCCTGTCGTAAAAGACAGCCGGCCGAGCAGCGAAGGGTCGATCATGACGGCTCCAGCACGTTGATATTTTGTATATTACATACGGAAAGACGTTTGCGCCACTCGGAGTGACACCGCGGGAGGGCCTTGTCGGCCTGGACGGCCACGGGTGTGGACGGCTGCAGCGCAGCGAAATGCACCCCCGAAAGGCCGGGTCGGTATTTATCGATATTTTCGGTAAACTTCCGAACTTTTCTGAAGGCCAACCGGGCACGGAATAGCGAAGATTGTCCGCATCGGCCCGCAAGCAGGCCACAGGCTTATCGGAGAGTTATTCCGATTTTTGCGAGTTTCCCGCCTGGCAAACTCCAGACCGCCATCTAATTCACGTCGTGCCGCGTAACTTCGATTCAAGCGGCCCGTATTCTCGGTAGTGAGCAGCAAATATGTCGAAGCAGTGGAAGGTATGGCTGGCAAATCTCTGCATTGGCCTCTACCGGGCGCTTTGCCCCAAACCCCGTGCCTCCGTCCCAAGCCAGTCATTCAGCCGTATCGTCGTATTTTCGACCACGGCCCTGGGCGATTTCATGTTCAACACGCCTGCCATCCGTGCCCTGCGAGAGAAGTTTCCCAACGCCCGCATCACGCTGGTCGCGAATCCCAGGAACCGGGACCTGGTGAGTGGCTGCCACTTCGTCGACGACGTGATTTATTGGGACCACAAGGCCAAGAGTCTTGTCGCGACCATCCGCAGCCTCCGCCGGCGCCGACCGGAACTGGCGATGATTCTGCATTCGAAATGCGCCCTATGATGTCGTCGCTGCGACCCTGGCCGGCTGCACTTATGTCTTCAAGAATATCTATGACGATGAGCAGCCGGGTCTGGAACGGTGGCTGGCCGGGGCGACACGGACATGCGATGCGGGTCACCTGATCCAGAGCAAGCTGAACCTGGTGGGGCAGCTTGGCTGCAACACGACCAACGCCGAGATGTTCGTGCCTGTTCGTCCTGCCAGCGCCAGTTCACCGCGGAAAACCATCATCGGATTCCAGCTGGGCGCATCGCAGCCGGTCCGCTGCTGGCCGGTCGGGCATTTTGTCCAGCTTGCGAGGAGTCTGCTGGCTGAAAGCGATGAAACCGGGATTGCGCTAATCGGCTCCGATAAGGAAAGCTTGCTGGCAAACCACTTGCTGGCTGCCCTGACGGAGCCGGAAAGACAACGCGTTATCAACTACGTCGGTCGAACCAGCTTGCCTGAGCTGCTCGGCGCCATTCAAGGCATGGCGGTCCTTGTCAGCGGCGACACCGGTCCGCTGCATCTGGCGATCGCGCTCAAAGTCAGAACCGTCAGCCTGTTTGCCACGGCTTGCCCGACGAAGACCGGTCCTTACCAGGACCAGGCGTTGCACAAGGTGATCCGGTTGCCGGCGGATGCCGCAGCGGTGACGACGGCGCTGCAGCCAAGCCCGATGAGCCTCATTGCCGTCGAAGACGTGCGGCAAGCGGTCGTCCACGCGATCCGGGGCGCCGGGCTCCAGGATCGGCCGCGGTTGCCGGACGCAGGTCGAACTGTCCGCGTGCCTGCCGGACTGAGCCCCGCCTGATTTCCTATACTCCGCATTGCACCTTTCATGCGGAGCCAAACCATGGATTACACCCCCGGCATCAGCCACCTCGCCAGCCTGCTCGCCGATCCCGGCCGTGCCGCCATGCTGTGGGCGCTGATGGACGGCAGCGCCCGCCCGGCCGGCGAGCTGGCGCTGATCGCCGGCCTGTCGGCGTCTTCCACCAGCGGGCACCTGGCGCGCTTGTCCGAAGGTGGCCTGCTGGTGGCGGAGACGCGCGGGCGCAACCGTTATTACCGGCTGGCGGCACCGGAGATCGGCGTGGCGATCGAGGCGCTGGCCTCGGCGTCGCTGGCGAGCCAGCCGCCGCGGCTGCGCGCGGTGCCGGTGTCGCGCACGGCACCGCCGGCGTTGCGCCAGGCGCGCACCTGCTATGACCACCTGGCGGGGGAGCTTGCCGTGGGCCTGTTCGAACGCATGACGCAGTCGCGCTGGCTGATGCTGGACGGCCAGCGCGTGGAGCTCAGCGGCGACGGCGCGCAGGCGCTGGCGCGGCTGAGCGTGGATGTGGACGCGGCGCGCCGCAAGCGGCGGCAGTTTGCCTGCACCTGTCCGGACTGGAGCGAGCGCAAGCCGCACCTGGGCGGCGCGCTGGGCGCGGCGCTGCTGGGCAGCCTGCTGGCGCGCGGCTGGGTCGAGCCGACGCGCACCTCGCGCGCGCTGCGCGTGACACCGGCGGGCCAACGCGAGATCATCCGCATCGCGGCCTAGCGTGCCGCGGCAACTGGAGAAAGAAGATGGCTACACCGCTGGACGACGACACGCAGGACGCGATCGCGCGTTTCTTCGCCCTGATCAATCTTGACGACAGCGCCCAGACCTCGGCGCAACTCGCGATGTTCGAGGATGCGCTGCTCGAGGCCGAGGACGACGACACCGACGGGCCGGAACTGCTGTGGGTGATCCGCGAGGTCATCGACTGGCAGTCCGGGTTCTTTGTCGACTGGAAGGACACGCCGTCCTTTATCGGCTGCCTGACCCAGCTGTGCGAACGCATGGACCTGGAGCTCGACTGGGGCACCGACGATCCCGAGGACGAGGCCTTCCTGGAGAGCACCAGCGTGCCGGAACTGATGGAGCTGGCGCACAACCAGCTGCGCGTGGCCGGCTATACGCTATGGAACTGGGATACCGGCGGCGACGCCTACGCCGGCTGGATCACGCGCAGCGAGGATGACGAAGAGATGCTGGACCTGGCCGAGATCCTGCGCTTCGAGGTGCGGCCCGCGGACCAGCCTTATTGAACGCCGGCCGGCGGGGTTACCGGCCCCGCACCGCCCCCAACCGGCCCGCCTGCGCGCCTAGTCGAACAAGATCACCGAGCGCGCCAGTTCGCCGCGGCGCAGTTCGTCGAAGGCGTCGTTGATGCGGTCCAGCGGCAACCGCTGCGCAATCAGTTCGTCCAGGTGGAGGCGGCCGGCCATGTAAAAGTCCACCATGCGCGGCATGTCCACCGGGAAGCGGTTGGAGCCCATCAGCGAGCCCTGGATGCGCTTCTCGCCCAGGAAGTCGCTGCCCTTCAGCTCAATCTTGACGCCCGGCGCGATCATGCCGATGACCGTGGCGGTGCCGCCGCGGCGCAGCATGGCAAAGGCCTGCTCGGTGGTCTCTTTCAGGCCGATGGCCTCGAAGGCATGGTGCACGCCACCGCCGGTAAGCGTGCGCACCGCGTCAAGCACATTGCCCTCGCTGGCGTCGATCACGTCGGTTGCGCCGAACTTGCGGGCCAGTTCCAGCTTGCCGGGCACCCTGTCGATGGCGATGATGCGGCCCGCGCCGGCAATGGCGGCGCTGTTGACCGTGGCAAGCCCGATGCCGCCGCAGCCGATCACGGCGACTGTCTCGCCCGGTTGCACCCGGGCGGTATGGATTACCGCGCCCATGCCGGTGGTGACCGCGCAGCCGATCAGCGCGGCGCGGTCCAGCGGCATGTCGCGCCGGATCGCCACCAGCGCGTGCTCATGGATCAGCATCTGCTCGGCGAAGGCCGACAGGTTCAGGAACTGGTGCATGGCGTTGCCATGGGTTGCCCGCAACCGCGGCTCCTCGTCTTCGCGGCGGCGGGTATCGGGCTCGGTGCACAGCGACAGGTGGCCGGTCAGGCAATGCTCGCAATGGCCGCAGTAGGCCGACAGGCAGGTGATGACGTGGTCGCCGGGCTCGACCGTGCGGACTTCCGCGCCGACCTGCTCGACCACGCCCGCGGCTTCGTGGCCCGGAATGGTGGGGACGGGATGCGGGTAGGCGCCATCCACGAAGTGCAGGTCTGAATGGCACACGCCGACGGCGGCGGTGCGCACCAGCACTTCGCGCGGCCCGGGCTTGCCGATGGCCACGTCTTCGATCACCAGCGGCGTCCTGGGTTGATGCAGCACTGCAGCTTTCATGGGTTTCCTCCGGAGGGGAGCTATGGTGCCGGGAAAAATACCCCCAAACAGAGGTTCAGGAAAGCCGCGGGCAGCCCGCCGGACCCGCTTTAAAGCTCTTGCTTGATCGGGAGCACGCGCAGCACGCCGATCCCCAGATGTTGCAGCGGGCCCATGCCGGGCTCGCGGTCGTAGACCACCAGCTGGCCTTTCTCGCGCGTGGTCCAGGTCAGGCGCGGATTGCTGCCGTCGCCATCGGTCTGCAGCCCGACGCGGTAGGCCATGTCGAGCAGGCCGTCCTCGGTGGACCGGGTCATGCGCTCGGCCAGCGTCGGGCTGTCGAGCACCACGCCCATCTCGGTATTCAGCCTGGCCGAGCGCGGGTCCATGTTGAGCGAGCCGATAAAGACCAGGCGCCGGTCGACGATGTAGTTCTTGGCGTGCAGGCTGGCGCGGCTGGACGACAGCCAGGCGCGCGAGCGCGAGCCGCGCGCGGCCTTGCCGCGGTTGGCCAGCTCGGCATAGGCGCTCGGCTTGAGCTCGTACAGCTCCACGCCGGCGGCGACCAGCGCCTGGCGGTGCGGCGCGTAGCCCGCGTGCACCGGGCTGACGTCGGTGGCTGCGAACGAGTTGGTCAGGATGCGCACGCGGATGCCGCGCCGCGCCAGCGCGATCAGCCAGGCTTCGCCGTCGTCGTCGGGCACGAAGTAGGGCGAGATCAGCAGCACCTCTTTCTGCGCGCTGCTGATCATCTTCTCCAGCCGGGCGGTGGCGTGGCCCGGGTCGTCATGGGTCTGGTGGGTGATCTTGGCCGCCTTGTCGGAGACCACCACGGCCTTGCCGTAGTAGCCGGGCATGTGGCCGCTTTCGATGCCCCTGGCCAGGCCCGAGTCCAGCAGCTCTTGCACGTAGGGGCTGGCCACGGCCTGGTCGCCGCGCGCCTCCAGCCGCTTGCGCAGGCTGCGCATTTCCACCGGCGCCTCCTTGCCGGCGGGGATCAGCGCCACCACGGGATAGGAAGACGCGTCGTTCCAGTATTCGTCGAACACCGCGGACACCTGCGGCACCGCCGGCCCGGCCACCAGCACGTCGAGGTCGCTGAAGTCCATGTCGGTGCGCGCCGAAAAATACGCGTCGCCGACATTGCGCCCGCCCAGCAGCGTGATCTGGTTGTCCACCGTCATCGACTTGTTGTGCATGCGCCGGTCCAGGCGCTTAAAGCCCGCGAGCAGTTCCAGCCAACGCACGCTGCGGTTGGCGAACGGGTTGAACAGGCGCACTTCGATATTGGGATGCGAATCGATCGCCGACAGGACCTTGTCGAGGCCGCCGGTATGCAGGTCGTCGAGCAGCATGCGCACGCGCACGCCGCGGTCGGCCGCGTCCAGGATGTCGCCCAGCACGGCCGCGCCGGTACCGGTGGGCTCGAAGATATAGGTCTGCAGGTCCAGGCTGCGCTGCGCCGCGCGCGCCATCGCCAGCCGCGCGGCCAGCGCGTCGGGGCCGGATTGCAGCGGGTAGAACAGCGACTCGCCCGGGCGCTTGGCCAGGCGCGGCGCCAGCACCTTGCCCAGCGGCGTGTCGCTGGTATTGGCCGGCGCGGTCGATGGCGTGCGCTCCGCCTGCGCCGGCAGGCTGGCGCAGCCGCCCAGCAGCGCGGTGCCGACCAGGCCGGCCAGCGCGATGGCGGCCAGCCGGACGGCTCGCCGGCACCAGCCTGCGCCGGCGCACCCCGCGGTCATTGGCCTGCGGGCGTCGAACGGAACATCGCTGTGCGTCTGGAACATCCGTCAGTCTCCCTGCACCAGTAAATGAAGGAACGGGGATGGGCCGGTTCCTCACACCGGCCGGCGTGCAGCGCCTGCTACTTCGCAAGATATACCGCGCGCGCCGGCATCGGCAGCGGTGCCATTCCTGTCCGCGCGGGGAGTTTGTCCTACACCGCAAACGGTCCCGGCCAGCGCGCCAGGGTCTGGCGGCGAGTGCGGCACTTCGCACCGGGGCACCGGCCCGCGCGGGCGGGCAGCGGCTTTCCCTGCACAGCGATTTCTCTTATGATGCCGCCCAATATACCGGCCGGTAGCACCGGGAGGAGGCCCTGCGGCAGGTGTCGCCGCCCGTGCGGCCGGCGCCCTGGCGCAGCTTGCGGCCGCCCGGGGATGCCGGCATAGTTGCGCGCCTTCGCGGCCGTTTGCCTTGCACCGCACGGCGCGCGCCCAGACCGGATCCCGATGTCGACCCAACCTTCCCAGACTCCCTCCGCCGGCGCATCCGCGCCCGCCTTGCGCCGCACCCTGCGCGCGCGCCATCTCACCATGATCGCCATCGGCGGCTCGATCGGCACGGGGCTGTTCGTGGCCTCCGGGGCCACCATCGCGCAAGCCGGGCCCGGCGGCGCGCTGGCCGCCTATATCCTGATCGGCGCGATGGTCTATTTCCTGATGACCAGCCTGGGCGAACTGGCCGCCTACATGCCAGTGTCGGGCTCGTTCGCCACCTATGGCGCGCGCTATGTCGACGAGGGCTTCGGCTTCGCGCTGGGCTGGAACTACTGGTACAACTGGGCGGTGACGATCGCGGTGGAACTGGCCGCGGCGCAGCTGGTGATGCAGTACTGGTTCCCCGACACGCCCGGCGTGCTGTGGAGCGCGCTGTTTCTCGGCCTGATGTTCGCGCTCAATGCGATCTCGGTGCGCGGCTTCGGCGAGGCCGAATACTGGTGCGCGCTGGTCAAGGTGGTGACCGTGGTCGCCTTTATCGGCATCGGCACGCTGATGATCTTCGGCATCCTGCGTGGCGACATGGCGGCCAGCCACGGCCTGGCCAACCTGACCACCGGCGACGCACCCTTTGTCGGCGGGCTGCCCGCGCTGATCGGCGTGGCCATGATTGCCGGCTTCTCGTTCCAGGGCACCGAGCTGATCGGCGTCGCCGCCGGCGAATCGGCCGATCCGGCGAAGAACATCCCGCGCGCGGTGCGCCAGGTGTTCTGGCGCATCCTGCTGTTCTACGTGCTGGCGATCCTGATCATCGGCATCCTGATTCCCTACACCGACCCCAGCCTGCTCAAGAGCGATGTGCAGACCGTGGGCGTGAGCCCGTTCACGCTGGTGTTCCGTCATGCGGGCCTGGCCTTTGCCGCCGGCGTGATGAACGCGGTGATCCTGACGGCGGTGCTGTCGGCGGGCAACTCCGGCATGTATGCGTCGACCCGCATGCTGTACAACCTGGCCACCGAGGGCCGCGCGCCGCGCGTGTTTGCCCGGCTGACGCGCAACGGCGTGCCGCTGGTGGCGCTGCTGGCCACCACCGCGGTCGGCGCGCTGTGCTTCCTGACCTCGCTGTTCGAAAGCAAGTCGGTGTACCTGTGGCTGCTGAACCTGTCGGGCATGACCGGCTTCATTGCCTGGCTCGGCATCGCCGTCAGCCATTACCGCTTCCGCAAGGGCTTTGTCGCCCAGGGGCATGACCTGGACCGCCTGCCCTATCGCTCGCCGTTCTTTCCCTACGGGCCGATCTTTGCCTTCGGGCTGTGCCTGGTGGTGACGCTGGGCCAGAACTACCAGGCCTTTACCAGCGGCAAGATCGACTGGGTCAGCGTGGCCGCCACCTATATCGGCATTCCGATCTTCCTGCTGATCTGGCTGGGCTACCGCATCGCGCGCAAGACGCGCTTCGTGCCCTATGCCGAGATGGAATTCCCCGCGCTGCCGGCCCGCGATGCCGCCGTAACGCGCACCGCCGTGCCGGTGGCCAGTGAATAGGCGCCGTTCCCGGGCGCCTGGCAATCCGCAGTAACAAGTAAAAAAGCACAACAACAAGGAGCATCGCTTTGAAGAAAGCAATCCGCATCAGCCTGCTGGCGCTTGGCGCCGGCATGGCCCTGGGCCTGCCCGCGCACGCCGCGCCCACCCTGGTGGAATCGGTGCAGGGCTATACCCTGCAGCAGGACAAGGTCACCCGCTTCACCGGGCTGGTATTCGACCAGGGCAAGGTGCTGGCCACCGGGGACGCTGCCGCCCTGCGCGCGCAGTATCCGGGCGCGCAGCGCATCGACGGCCAGGGCAAGACCCTGCTGCCGGGCCTGATCGATGCCCACGGCCACGTGTTCCGCCTGGGCTTCAAGACCACCGAGATCTCGCTGTCGGGCACGCGCACGCTGGCCGAGGCGCAGGGCATGATCCGCGCCTATGGCGACAAGAACCCGCAGCGCAAGTGGCTGCTGGGCTATGGCTGGAACCAGGTGAACTGGAAGCTGGGCCGCTTCCCGACCGCGGCGGAGCTCGACGCCGCGGTGTCGGACCGGCCGGTGCGGCTGGTGCGCGTCGACGGCCACGCCGCGTGGCTGAACACCAAGGCGCTGCAGGCCGCCGGCATCACGCGCGACACCAGGAACCCGGCCGGCGGGCGCATCGAGCGCGATGCCAGCGGCAACCCCACCGGCGTGCTGGTCGACAAGGCCATGGCGCTGGTCAACAACGTGATCCCGCCGTACAGCGACGACGACCGCCGCGCCGCGCTGGCCGCCGCGCTGGCGCACATGAACGCGCTCGGCCTGACCGCGGCGGGCGACGCCGGCGTGACCGTCGCCGAAGACCGCATCTACCGCGAGTTCGCCGACCAGGGCAAGCTGACCACCCGCATCTACGGCATGATCCGCGACACCGGCGACGACTTCAAGGCGCTGTCGGCCAAGGGGCCGCTGTCGGGCTACGGCAATGACCGCTACTACCTGCGCGCGGTCAAGCTGTACGGCGACGGCGCGCTCGGCAGCCGCGGTGCGGCGCTGATGGCACCGTACTCGGACGACCACGTGCACAGCGGCCTGCTGTTCATGAGCGATGCCGCCATGCAGACCGCGGTCAAGACCGCGATCAAGGCCGGCTACCAGGTCAACATCCACGCCATCGGCGACGCCACCAACCACCAGGTGCTGGACGCCATGGAAGCGGCGTACAAGGATGTGGGCGGACGCGAGCTGCGCAACCGCGTCGAGCACGCACAGGTGATCGCGCTGCCGGACATCCCGCGCTTCAAGTCCCTGGACCTGATCGCGTCGATGCAGCCCACGCACGCGACCAGCGACATGAACATGGCAGAAGACCGCGTCGGCAAGGACCGCATCAAGGGCGCCTACGCCTGGCAGACGCTGCTGCGCCAGGGCACCGTGATCGCGGGCGGTTCGGACTTCCCGGTGGAATCGGCCAACCCGTTCTACGGCCTGCACGCGGCGGTCACCCGCACCGACCATGAAGGCCGCCCGATCAAGGGCTGGCATGCGGAAGAAGCCATGACCCTGCCGCAGGCCTTCCGCGCCTTCACGCTGGACGCGGCCTACGCCGAGCACCAGGAGAAGACGCTGGGCTCGCTCGAGCCGGGCAAGTGGGCGGACTTTATCCTGGTCGACCAGGACCTGTTCAAGGTCAAGCCTGCCGATATCTGGAAGACGCAGGTGCTGGAGACGTGGGTGGCCGGAGAACGTGTTTACGTGAAGGACGGCAAGCGGTAAGCAAGCGGTAGCGCACCGCCGAGTTCCAGGGGTGATGCAGGTGCGCACGAATTGATGCGGTTGACTTCGTGGATGCGCCGGCCCTCACCCCCGCCCCTCTCCCGCAAGCGGGAGAGGGGAGAAAACAGGCGGGAAGGAAATCGCTGTTCGGGGGCACACCTCAAATCCACTGGTCGTTCTCAACGGTACGCTCGCCCGCCGGACCGTCGCCCGTGTTCACCACGCCGCGCGGCTCGATCAGCAGCAGCTTCACTTCCGCGTCAGCACGGGGCTTGTGCTCGACGCCCTTCGGCACCACCGCCATCTGCCCGGCCCCGAGCACGATCGAACCGTCGCCCGCAGGCCCCTGCCGGAAATCGATGCGCAACTCGCCTTCCAGGACGATGAAGGTTTCGTCGGTGTCGGCATGCCGGTGCCACTCGAACTCGCCTTCCACCTTCACCACCTTGAACTGGTAGTCGTTCATTTCCGCGACGACGCGCGGTTGCCAGTGCCCGTCGATCTGCGCGATCTTGCCGACCAGGTCAATGCTCTGGCACTGGCCGCGGCCGGCCGGTGCGCGGGAATAACTAGCGGATTGGGACATCGTTCTCTCCGTTCACAAGTTGACGGGTTGAGGATACGCATGCGCCTTGCGGTCGTATTGAACGATCGTGGGAGATTCTCAGCCGCCCCGGATGTTGCCCGCCACTTGCAGCCAGCGCCCCGGCGTCAGCCCGAAGGTCTTGGCGAAGTGCCGTGTCATGTGGCTCTGGTCGGCGAAACCCGCCGCCGCGGCCGCGTCGGCCAGCGACCTGCCCGCGAGCAGCAGGTGGCGCACCGCGTCGAGGCGGCGCATGGTCAGATAGCGATAGGGGCTGGTGCCGTAGAAGGTGCGGAAGTCATGCGACAGGCTCCAGCGGTCGCGCCCCGTCGCCACCTCGAGCTCGTCGAGCGTGACCACGCGCGTGCAGTTGGCTTGCAGATACTCGCGTGCACGGTACGCGGCCAGATAGTCGCCCCGGGAGCGCCGCGCGGGTGTGCCGGCGACGGCGGCCAGCGCATGCGCCAGGTCGGCCAGTGCATCGCTCTGCTCGAGCGGCTCGAGCGTGCAGCCGACATGCTGCAGCAGCGCCTCGGTGGCCGCCGCGAGGCGTGGATCGGTCGTGACGCCGCCTTCGAGGAACGGCAGCGCGCGCCCGCCCAGCACGTTCTGGAACAGCACCGGCTCGACGTAGATCATCCGGTAGCGGAAGCCTTCATCGGTGCCTGCCTGACCATCGTGAGGCTCGTCGGGATGCAGCACGATGGTGTTGCCAGGCAGGCTGTCTCGCTGGCTGCGCCGATAACTGAAACGCTGCACGCCAGCGAGCGTGCGGCCGATCGCGTAGGTGTCGTGGCGGTGCATCGCGTACGCCTTGCCGTGAAACCACGCTTCGATTCGGTCGACGCCGTCCATCGGCCTGGCGTGCCGCACCCAGTCGGAGCATGAGAGAGAGGCTGGTCGGTTCATGGTGTAGGGCGTGGAGGGCTTGCGGGTCCCCGCTGCGGCACGGTCAACGGGTGCGGTGCACGAGCGCCTGCGGAATTGTCGCACGGCACCTGCGGCGAGCCGGAAACTTCGATGCCCCTCCCCATCACCGCTTTGTCGGCGGTCCTGCACCGTCCGACAGTACCGCCCTCACGGCAATGGCGGCTTGGGCAGGCGCGTCTCGCCCGGCTCCAGTTTCAGTTCCACATCGAGGCGGAAGCCGCCCTTGCCGTCGGGTTCGAAATCGCGCAGCAGCGACCCGACCGCGCCAAACGCCGCGTCGCTGAAGGCATAGGGATCGAGCGCATCGAAGATCTGCGTGGTCAGCACCTTGTGGCCCGGTGCGATGGCGATGAAGTGCAGGTGCGCCGGACGCATATGGTCGCGGTTCTGCAGCTTCAGCAGTTCGCCGCAGGGCCCGTCGATCGGCACGCCATAGCCCGACGGCCGCACGCTGTCGAACCAGAAGCGCCCGTCGGCGTCGGTCTCGAACACCGCGCGCAGGTTCATGTCTTCCTGGTGTTCGTCCTGGTTCTCGTAGAGGCCGCTCGGCGCGGCCTGCCAGGTTTCGATGCGCGCGCCGGCGATGGGCGTGCCGTCGATCGACACGACGCGCCCCTGCACGGACAGCGGGTCGCCGGTGGTGTCAGGGGTGGCGATATGCGCGCCGTTGGGGCGGACCGGCTGGTTGGCGCGCCAGAACGGGCCGATCAGCGCGGGCTCGGTGCCGCCGGCGGCCAGCACTGCCTTGGCGTCCATCAGCAGCACCAGCGTGGCCAGCCCGAGGATATCGGCGAGCAGGATGCCCTCATGCTTCTTCGGCCCTGTGGCCTGGCCGATGCGGACCATGAAATCCAGGCCGGCGTGGAGTTCCTCATAGGTCAGCTGCACCTCGGACGCGAACGCATGCGCATGCCGGATCAGGGCATCGAGAACGGTGCGGGTACGCGCATCGGCGGTGCCGGCGTTGGCCTTGAGCACGGCTTCCAGCAGCGCCTCGGGGGTGGCGGGAATCGATTGCGGGGCCGCGGCGGAAGCGGCGCTGGCGCGGGCTACGGAAGCAGAAGTCATAGTGTGGTCAGCTCTTGTGGAAAGTGGGGATGGAATCTGGCGCGGAGCGGGGCGTCAAAATGACGCCCCGCCCGATGCCGCAGGCGCCTGCGCGTTGACCACGCGTCCGGGTCGCCGCGGACGTCGTCAGCCTTCTGTGCGCGGCTGCGCCGTGTCCGCCCCGCCTTCCTTGATGTAGCCGTCGTCGCCGTAGACCAGGCCGGTGGACGCGGCCGCCTTGACCACGTCCGGGTGCCAGGCGATGCGGCCGCATTCCTCGTCGGTGCCGCCCACCACAGAGTAGACCACCAGCGCGTGGTCGTTGGGGTTGCGGAATCCGCGCATCACGCCGATCGGGCAGGAGATCACATCCCACTGGTTCAGCATCAGCGAATACTGACCCTTCTCGCCCCAGATGACCTCCATCTGGCCATTCAGCGGGCAGAACACTTCCTCGGTCTTGTGCGCGTGCAGGCTGGCGCCTTGTCCGACCGGGATTTCGATGAAGGTCACGCCGAAGCGGTGGTTGCCGGGGATCGCGGGCTCGACGCCTTTGTTCTCGAGCACCCCGCGATTCATGATCTTGTAGATGTTCTTCTTCATCCCGGGCAGGCGGCTTTCGATGAAGGTCTCGCCGTAAGGCTTGACCTTGCCCCAGCGCGCGATGCGGGTGGCTTCCATTTCCTGCGGGGTCGGATCCATATTGCTTCCTCGGTGTCATGAAGTTGGGAAAAACGAGAGGGCGTTCGCCTCTGTTCGTGCAACTTTATGAACCGCCAACAGGCACGTCCAACATCATTTTTTGCCGGGCGCCATAACAATCCGGTATCGGGTTTTGCGCCGGCAGACCGCGTGTGCCGGACCGGGATCCGGGTGCCAGACGTGCGGTACGCGCGCAGCAACCGGCGGTGGGGCGCCTGGCGCCATCACCAATCCGCCGTTGCTTTCACCACAAAGCCCAACCTTGCGCCTTGACGCCGCAGCCACGGGATAGGCATCATTCGGTCTTTTCCTAAATGCGAATTATTCGCATTTGTATTGACATTCACCTACAGGCCTGCCTGTCTTCTGCTGTTCCATCATGAGCCGCCAAGTCCCCTGCGCCGCGCGTGCGCGCGCACCCCAACCCCGCCATCTCGCCGTGCTGGCGCAACTTGCCGTGCTCGCCGGCTTTCCGGCGACGGCCGCGCTGGCGCAGCAAGCGGCGGCGCCGGCCGATGCGGCGTCGCTGCCGGCGGTGACCGTGAGCGCGTCGGCGGTGGACGATTCCGGCCTGCAGCTTGAGAAAAAGGCCAGCACCGGCGCGCTGGGTTCGCGCACGCAGCTGGACACGCCCTACTCGACCACCATCGTCACCGGCGAAGACCTGGCCGAGCGCCAGGTGGCCAAGCTCGGCGACGTGTTCACCATGGATGCGTCGGTCAGCGACAACGGCAACGGCTACAACAGCTGGTCCAGCTACCTGAGCGTGCGCGGCCTGCAGATCGACTGGCAGAACGGCTTTAAGATCAACGGCCTGCCGTTCGTGGCCTACGGCATCACGCTGCCGTACGAGCACATGGAGCAGGTGGAGCTGCTCAAGGGCCTGCCGGGCTTCATGTACGGCTTCGCCACGCCGGGCGGCATCGTCAACTACGTCACCAAGAAGCCGACCGACACCTTCACGGCGTCGTTCGAGCTGGGCTACCGTGCCGCCAATGTGTGGAGCGAGCACATCGACCTGGGCGGCCGCGCCGGCCCCGACAATATGTTCGGCTACCGCCTGAACGCGACGCATGAAGAAGGCACCCCCTACAACGCGCGCAATATCCGGCGCGACAGCGTGTCGCTGGGCCTGGACGCGCGCCTGACCAAGGACCTGACCTGGACCTTCGATTCGATCTACCAGGACCGTCGCGCCACCGGCCAGATGCCCTCGTTCAGCCTGTGGAGCTATGGCGATACGGCGCTGCCGGGCGCGGTGTCCGGGCGCATCCGCAACTTCGCCGGCGCCGACCAGCACCTGAACACCAACCTGCAGCTGTACAGCACCGGCGTGCGCTACCAGATCAATCCGGACTGGGCGGTCAGCACCAGCTACAGCTTCACCAAGGTCAACCGCAGCCGCAATGAAAGCACCTACAACCTGCTGAACCAGGCCGGCGATTACATCGACCAGCGCTACGACACCGCGCAGAACCAGCAGGTGGGGCAATGGCAGGCGATGCTGGAAGGCAAGTTCCGCACCGGCCCGTTCGGGCACCAGCTGGTGGCGGGCCTGTCGTGGCAGAAGCAGATCGACCGCTATGACAACAACGGTTTCGGCGCGGTCATCGGCACCGGCAACATCTTCGCGCCGAACACCAACACCTATTACAGCTCGACCGCTTTCAACAAGGTGCGCAACAGCGACATCACGCAGAAGTCGGTGTTCGCCAGCGATACCGTTCAGCTGAGCGAGCGCTGGTCGGTGCTGGCCGGCCTGCGCGTGACCAACTTCGAGCAGAACGGCTATGTGCCGGTCACCTCCAGCTACAGCAAGACCGGCGTGGTCACGCCGACGCTGGCGCTGATGTTCAAGCCGGTGCCCGCCGCCACGGTCTATGCCAGCTATGTCGAGGCGCTGGAGCCCGGCTCGATCGTGCCGGACGGCTACACCAACGCGCGCCAGCTGCTCAGCCCGATCCGCAGCAAGCAGTACGAAATTGGCGTCAAGGCAGACCAGGCCGCGTGGAGCGCGACCGCGGCCGCCTTCCGCATCGAGCGCGGGGCCGAGTACGACAGCATCAGCGGCGGCGTGCCGACGCGCCAGCAGGATGGCACCTCGATCTACCAGGGCCTGGAACTGGCGGGCGTGTACCGCCTGGGTTCGCAGTGGGAGTTCGGCGCCAGCGCGATGTATCTCGATTCGTATTACGACAAGGGCGTAGCCAACAGCGGCAACCGCGTCGCCGGCGCGCCCGGCTTCATCATGGCCGGCCGCGTCAGCTACCGCGTGCCGTTCGTGCCGGGCCTGCGCCTTGGCGTCGATGGCAAATACACCGGCAGCACCAAGCTCAACGCCGGCAATACGCTCGACGCCGGCGGCTACACGGTGTTCAACCTCGGCGCCAGCTACAGCACCCGCGTTGCCGGCAAGGACCTGACGCTGCGCGCCGCGCTGAACAACGTGACCAACAAGCGCTACTGGGGCTTCCAGTACGAGAACTACATCCAGCCGGCGGACCCGCGCAGCATCAGCCTGACGGCGAAGATTGCGTACTGAAGGCCACCACACGCCCGCACCGACACCCGCTCTCCGGAGCGGGTTTTTTTTATTCGTCGCAGAACTCGCGGGAATGACATAGGTGCGCGGATTGATGCGGTTGACTTCGTGGATGCGCCGGCCCTCACCCCCGCCCCTCTCCCGCAAGCGGGAGAGGGGAGAAAACAAGCGGAAGAGAAAATCCTTTGGGATCGCCCGCGACAACGCGTGCGAGCGCAGCGACGCACTCCGTGCCAGTGCACAAAACCTGAGATAGGGAGCGCGCGCAGCGCAGCCGAAGGCGTCCCACCAATAACGCGGTTAGCAGGCGGCCACCGACCTAAAGTCGGGTTCGTCCATCCGACCTTGAACGCCAGGCACATCCAGGTAGCGCCAGCAGGGTCGAACCACCAACCGCCTGACCGCAAGTCACCACCGCTGGAACCACCAACGTCGCCTTAGCCAGCCGCTCAGGCGACGCGCTTCTTGCCTACTTCTTGTCGCTCGGACAAGAAGTAGGTCGCCGGCTACGCCGGCGAAACAGCCACGCCCGCCAAGCACGACAAACCAACCACAGTTCCCAGAATTTTGACGCCCACCACGGAGTGACTTTTCCCCCACGGACGACCCGCTCGCATCTTCAGGGAAAACGAATGTTGACAATCACAAACCCATGATCTACAACATCGTCTACACACTCAATCAATTTTGTAGACAATTTAGTAGACACATAAACACCCTCCCCTGGCGCACCGCAAAGAGCCCCGAAGGGCCGCGCGTCGCCTATCGTCAAGACACACATCTGCCAGGAGACTCAGATGATGCAAACCACCGCCACACCCGCCGACGCAGCGCAGGCGCAGGGCGGGCATGCCGCACACGGCAATGCCCTGATCAAGCCCAGCTATGACGAACGCCTCACCAATGAGGACCTCGCCCCGTTGCGCAAGCAGACCTGGGGCACCTACAACATCTTTGCGTTCTGGATGTCCGACGTGCACAGCGTCGGCGGCTATATCACCGCCGGCAGCCTGTTCGCGCTGGGCCTGACCAGCTGGCAGGTGCTGGTGTCGCTGCTGGTGGGCATCGTGATCGTGCAGTATTTCTGCAACCTGGTGGCCAAGCCCAGCCAGGTGACCGGCACGCCTTACCCGGTGATCTGCCGGGCCTCGTTCGGCGTGCTCGGCGCCAATATCCCGGCCATCATCCGCGGGCTGATCGCGGTGGCGTGGTACGGGATCCAGACCTACCTGGCGTCGAGTGCCTTCCTGGTGCTGGCGCTGCACTTCTTCCCGGCGCTGGCGCCGTATGCCGACCTCAAGCTGCATGGCTTCGCCGGGCTGTCGACACTGGGCTGGGCGTCGTTCATGGTGTTGTGGGTGCTGCAGGCGCTGGTGTTCTGGACCGGCATGGAGACCATCCGCAAGTTCATCGACTGGGCCGGCCCGGCGGTGTACGTGGTGATGATCGCGCTGGCGGTCTGGCTGGTGAACAAGGCCGGCTGGGAGAACGTCAACTTCACGCTGAGCTTCGTCAAGTACACCGGCTGGGAAGCGGTGCCGGTGATGCTGAGCGCGATCGCGCTGGTGGTGTCGTACTTCTCCGGCCCGATGCTCAACTTCGGCGACTTCTCGCGCTATGCCAAGGATTTCAAGTCGGTGAAGCGCGGCAACTTCTGGGGCCTGCCGGTCAACTTCCTGGGCTTCTCGCTGCTGACCGTGATCACCACCTCGGCCACGCTGCCAGTGTTCGGCAAGCTGATCACCGACCCGGTGGAGACGGTCAGCCATATCGACAGCACCTTCGCCATGCTGCTTGGCGCCTTCACCTTCATGACCGCGACCATCGGCATCAATATCGTCGCCAACTTCGTCTCGCCGGCGTTCGACTTCTCCAACGTGTCGCCCAAGCACATCAGCTGGCGCACCGGCGGCATGATCGCTGCGGTGGCTTCGATCTTCATCACGCCCTGGAACCTGTACAACAACCCGCAGGTGATCCACTACACGCTGGACGTGCTGGGCGCCTTCATCGGCCCGCTGTTCGGCATCCTGATTGCCGACTACTACCTGGTGCGACGCCAGCATGTCGAGGTGGATGACCTGTACACGCTGAACCCGCGCGGCCGCTACTGGTACCGCAACGGCTTCAACCCGGCGGCGGTGGCCACCATGATTCCCGCGGCCATCATCCCGATCCTGTGCGTGGTGGTGCCGGCCTGGCAGGCGGCCGCCAACTACAGCTGGTTCATCGGCATGGGCATTGCGCTGGTGCTGTACCGGCAGCTGGCTCCCCGCATGATGCCCGGGCACCTGGGCAGCCGCGCCGCCACCCACGCGTGACGCCGCCCTTCCTTGAACCGACCCACGATTACGACCGCACCGAACCGAGCCGTGTCCATGAAGCTGAAGATCATCAACCCCAATACCACCCAGAGCATGACCGACAAGATCGGGCAGTGCGCCGCCGCCGTGGCGGCGCCCGGCACGCGCATCAGCGCGGTCAGCCCGCGCATGGGCCCGGCTTCGATCGAAAGCCACTATGACGAAGCCCTGTCGGTGCCGGGCATCCTCGACGAGATCCTGGCCGGCGAACAGGAAGGCGTGGACGGCTACGTCATCGCCTGCTTCGGCGACCCGGGCCTGTATGCCGCGCGCGAAGTGGCGCGCGGGCCGGTGATCGGCATCGCCGAGGCCGCCATGCACATGGCCAGCGTGGTCGGCAGCAGCTTCAGCGTGGTCACCACGCTGGCGCGCACCTGCAATATCGCCTGGCACCTGGCCGAGCGCTACGGCATGAAGCGCTTCTGCAACAACGTGCGCGCCTGCGACCTGCCGGTGCTGGAGCTGGAGCGCCCCGGGTCCGATGCGCGCCGCATCATCACCGAGGCCTGCCGGGTGGCCCTGGCCGAAGACCGCAGCGAATGCATCGTGCTGGGCTGCGCCGGCATGACCGACCTGTGCGACGAGATCGCCGACGCCATCGGCGCGCCGGTGATCGACGGCGTGTCGTGCGCGGTCAAGCTGGCCGAGGCGCTGGTCTCGGTGCGCCTGGGCACCAGCAAGCGCGGCGACTGGGCGCGGCCGCTGCCCAAGGCCTATGCCGGCATGCTGGCCCCCTATGCCCTGAACTGAACCCTATGTCTTCCCGCACTTTGTCCGCTTCCACCACCATGCTCCAGTCCCGCTATCCCCGCGATCTGATCGGTTACGGCGCCCGTCCGCCGCACGCCCGCTGGCCGGGCGGCGCGCGCGTGGCGCTGCAGTTCGTGCTCAACTACGAAGAAGGCGGCGAGAACTGCGTACTGCACGGCGACGCCGCCTCCGAGCAGTTCCTGTCCGAGATCGTCGGCGCCGCGGCCTACCCCGACCGCCACATGAGCATGGAGGGCATCTACGA
>NZ_FMAD01000019.1 GCF_900094595.1 Cupriavidus alkaliphilus
AGATTATGCAGAGCTTTCTTCGTTTCGTCAACCGTTCGCAGCAATCTTTTTTGCTGCCGTCAGCGCTGCAAACCTCGCTGCGCCAACCTCCCGGCTAACCCCGCAACCCTTGCTGCGCCTGCCTTGCAGGGGCCGCGTTGTGTTGCGAGGGGGCGAATAGTAGGCCGGTTTCGCCGCCCTTGCAACACCTTTGTCACGACGATGCGCTAAACGTTCCCGCGGTTCTCGCGTAAAGCCTTGAACGGCAACGGAAAATCGCCCCGACACGTGATCAAAACGAGGCAATACCCCTGCTTGTTCCACGGGTATTCCCTGATCCCAGCGCTTAACGGTGCTGGAAATCCGGGCTGCGCTTCTCCACAAAGGCGGCCATGCCCTCCTTCTGGTCTTCGGTGGCGAAGGTGGCGTGGAACAGGCGTCGCTCGAAGTGAACGCCCTCTGCCAGCGTGGTCTCGTAGGCCGCGTTGACCGATTCCTTGATCATCATGACCACCGGCAGCGAGAACCCGGCGATGGTCTCTGCCGCCGCCAGCACTTCTTCCAGCAGCTTGTCGGCCGGCACCACGCGCGACACCAGGCCGGAGCGCTCGGCTTCGGCGGCGTCCATCATGCGCGAGGTCAGGCACAGGTCCATCGCCTTCGCCTTGGAAACCGCGCGCGGCAGGCGCTGCGTGCCGCCCGCGCCGGGCATGGTGCCGAGCTTGACCTCGGGCTGGCCGAACTTGGCCGAGTCCGCGGCGATGATGATGTCGCACATCATCGCCAGCTCGCAGCCGCCGCCCAGCGCATAACCGGCCACGCCCGCGATGACCGGCTTGCGGATCTTGCGGATGGTTTCCCAGTTGCGGGTGATGTAGTCGCCCTTGTAGACGTCCATGAAGGAGTACTTGGCCATCATGCCGATATCGGCGCCGGCGGCGAAGGCACGCTCGCTGCCGGTGATGACGATGGCGCCGATACCGTCATCCTGATCGAAGGCGGTCAGCGCGGCGCCCAGTTCATCCATCAGCGCATCATTGAGCGCATTCAGGGCCTTCGGACGGTTCAGCGTGACCAGGCCAACGCGGCCGCGGGTCTCGACCAGGATGTTTTCGTACGGCATGTCTTCTCCTATCTATGTGTGGTCAGGCGGATGGCATGTCGCCACCGGCTGCGGGCTATTCTGCCATCGGTTGCGGCGTGGCGGCGCCGGCTAGAGCATGTGCGCCAGGAATTCGCGGGTGCGCGCGTGGGCCGGCGCTCCGAACACGTCGCTGGGAGGGCCTTCCTCCAGAATCCGGCCCTCGTCCATGAACACGACGTGGTTCGCCACTTCCCGCGCAAACCCCATTTCATGGGTGACGACGAGCATGGTCATATGCTCCTCCGCCAGCTGCCGCATGGTGCGCAGCACCTCGCCGGTCAGTTCCGGATCCAGCGCCGAGGTCGGCTCGTCGAACAGCATGATGTCCGGTTCCATCGCCAGTGCGCGCGCGATCGCCACGCGCTGCTTCTGGCCGCCGGACAGCCGCGCCGGATAGCTGTCCCGCTTGGCCAGCAGGCCGACCTTGCGGAGCAGCTCCTCTGCCTTTGGAATCACCGCATCGCGCCGCAGCCCCTTGACGGTCACGGGCGCCTCGATGATGTTCTGCAGCACCGTCATGTGCGGAAACAGGTTGAACGACTGGAACACCATGCCCATCTTGCGGCAGATGCGGCGCACTTCGGCGTCCGCCACATAGCGGGCGGCACCGTCGGGGCCGGCGGCGGCCAGCGTTTCGCCCTCGATGTGCAGGGTGCCGCGGTCGATCACCTCGAGATGGTTCAGGCAGCGCAGCAAGGTGCTCTTGCCCGAGCCCGACGGGCCGATCACCGCGGTGACATCGCCCTTGCGCAAGGTCAGCGAAACGCCGCGCAAGACCTGCAACGGCCCGAACGACTTATAGATGTCCCGTGCCGCGATCATGACGCCGGACGCATCGTGGGAAGGGGCGCCGTTCGGGTTAGTCATCATGTTTGGCATAGCGTTTTTCTAGATTCTGGAAGAACCAGGTCAGAATCAGCGTCATCACCAGGTAGAAAAGCGCGGCGACGAGGAAAGGCGTGGTGGTGAAATCGCGCTGCACGATGCCGCGCGCGGTGCGCAGAATGTCGTTGAGCGCCAGCACGTAGATCAGCGAGGTGTCCTTGATCAGCGTAATGGTTTCATTGCTGACCGGCGGCAGCACGCGGCTGACCATCTGCGGCAGCACGACGCGCCGCATGGTCTGGAAGTAGGTCATGCCCAGCGCCTTGCTGGCCTCGTACTGGCCGCGGTCGACGGACTTGATCCCGGCGCGGAAGATTTCCGCGAAGTACGCGGCGTAGTTGAGCGCGAAGGCCACCACTGCCGCGGGAAAATCAGGCAGCCGCACGCCGATGACCGGCACGAACGGCAGCGCGAAATAGATAAACAGCATCTGCAGCATCAGCGGCGTACCGCGCATCAGCCAGATATAGCCGTTGACCAGGCCGCTCAGCAGCGGCCATGACGAAATGCGTGCCAGTGCCAGCGCAAGCCCGAGCGGCACCGACAGGGCGAGCGTGATGGCGAACAGCGACAGCGTGACTTTGGCACCCTGCGCCAGCGGCAGCAGAAGAGATAAGACGTAATCCATGCTCGCGCGTACAGAAGGAGGTAAGGCCTCCGGGAATCCCGGCAAACGGGTCCGGAGTTGGCGTGCCCCTCGCCTCAACCGCGAGGGGTGTCACGCCAGGTCTGGATTACTTGGTGATGTCGGCACCAAACCACTGGGTGGCGATACGCGCCGCGGTGCCGTCCTGCTTCATCGACGCCAGGGTCTGGTCGAGCTTGCCGAGCAGTTCGGCGTCATCCTTGCGCACGCCGACGCCGTAGTCCTCGGTGCCGAAGTTTTCCTCCAGCACGCGGTATTCGCCGGCACGCTTGCTGATCAGGTAGCGGCCCACCACTTCATCGACCACGATCGCGTCGAGGCGGCCCGCCGACAGGTCCATCAGCGCCGTCACGTTATCGCCGAAGGTCTTGAGCTCCTTCAGGCTCGCGGCAATCTGGCTTTCCTTCTTGATGGCATCCACCGCGCTGCTGCCGTCCTGCGCGCCGACGGTGCGGCCAGCCAGGTCGGCCTTGGCCTTCACTGGCGACTGGGCGCCGACGATGACGATCTGGTGGTTGGTCATGTAGGGCGCGGTAAAGCTGATGTTCTTCTTGCGCTCTTCGGTGATGGTCAGCCCGTTCCACAGCACATCGACGCGCTTGCCGTTCAGCTCCGCCTCCTTGGCGCTCCAGTCGATCGGCTTGAACTCGACCGTCATGCCCAGGCGGCGGCTGGCCTCCTTGGCCATGTCGATGTCGAAGCCGACCAGTTCATTGTTGGCATCGCGAAAACCCATCGGCGGGAAATTGTCGTCCAGGCCTACGATGATCTTGGCAGCCGTTTCCGTGCCGGCAGCCGGCGCGGGGGCGGATTCTTTCTTGCCGCACGCGGCGAACAGCGCGACGGACGAAATCAGGAGCAATGCGGCAAACTTCTTCATAGGATTTCCAATGCGATGGGAGAGCTCGCCAGGCTTCGCTTGCGCCGGCCGGCGGGTTTTCAGATTGTTGTTGGCAGCGCGATTATAGAGCGGTGCCGCAGGCCGGCATTGCGGGCTGGCCGGCATTCGCGCCCATCCCGCCTCGCCAGCGAGTAGAAAGTAGTGCTAACATTGCCCGACCGACTGGTCGGTTTATTTTAGAGGCCTGAGCCCGTATCGACCGCACCGACCGCGAGTTCCGGAGTCCTCGATTCCATCCGGCAGGAGACAACAATGCCCCCGACGTCCACGCCCGCTGGCCAGCCGGTCAGCATCGAGAGCGGCCCCATCCTGCTGGCATGGCAGGGTCCGGTCGCGGTCATCACGCTCAATCGTCCCGACAAGCTCAACAGCTTCACCCGCGCCATGCACCAGGCGCTGCAGCAGGCGCTCGACCATGTCGAGGCCGGCGGCGCCCGTGCCCTGCTGCTGACGGGCGCGGGCCGCGGTTTCTGCGCCGGCCAGGACCTGGCCGACCTGGATTTCACGCCTGGGCACATGACCGACCTCGGCGAACTGATCGACACCTGGTTCAATCCGCTGATCCGACGCCTGCAGGCCCTGCCGCTGCCGGTGGTAGCGGCGGTCAACGGCACCGCGGCCGGTGCCGGCGCCAACCTGGCGCTGGCCTGCGACATGGTGCTGGCGGCGCGCTCCGCCAGCTTTATCCAGGCCTTCGTCAAGATCGGGCTGGTACCGGATTCGGGCGGCACCTGGCTGCTGCCGCAGCGCATCGGCATGGCGCGCGCACTGGGCCTGGCCATGACCGGCGAGCGCCTGAGCGCCGAGGAGGCCGAAACCTGGGGCCTGGTGTGGCAGACCATGGACGACCCGCTGCTGCCGGAACAGGCGCTGGCACTGGCCACGCACCTGGCCGCGCAGCCGACGCGCGCGCTGGCCGCGATCAAGCGCGCCATGTATGCCAGCGCCACGGCCACGCTCGACGCCCAGCTCGACCTCGAACGCGACCTGCAGCGGGAGCTTGGCCAGTCCGCCGACTATGCCGAGGGGGTCAACGCCTTCCTCGCCAAGCGCGCCCCGCACTTCACCGGCAAGTAGACCGCGGGCCCGCCCCGCATTCCCTGACAGGAGACCAGCTTGAAACAGGACCCCCAGGCCCTCGCGGAAGCCGCCGCGGCCGCGATGTATGAAGCCGACACCTGCAGCCGCTGGCTTGGCATCACGGTCGACGCGGTGCGGCCGGGCTTTGCGCGGCTGACCATGCCGGTGCGCAAGGAATTCCTCAACGGTCACGGCATCTGCCATGGCGGCCTGATGTTCACGCTGGCCGATTCGACCTTCGCTTTTGCCTGCAACAGCCATAACATCAACACCGTGGCGGCGGGCTGCAGCATCGAGTTCCTGCGGCCCGTGCACGGCGGCGACGTGCTCACCGCCGAGGCCACCGAGCAGGTTTTGTCCGGCCGGCACGGCATCTACGATATCCGCGTGACCAACGCCGCGGGCCAGGTGGTGGCGATGTTCCGCGGCAAGTCCGCGCAAATCAAGGGACACGTGGTGCCGCCGCCCGACGCAACCGAAGGCGCCTGAGCCAGCCCCGGCAAGATACTGAATACCAACGCCCCCATGCAGGAGACCCCATGAGCACGCGCCTGACCGACCTGCCCCTGGACCCGATCGAGACCGCCAGCCGCGCCGAGCTGCAGGCGTTGCAGCTGGAGCGCCTGAGATGGTCGCTCCACCACGCCTACGCCAATTCGCCGGTCTACCGGCGCAAGTTCGACGAGGCCGGCGTGCACCCGGACCAGCTGCAATCGCTGGCCGACCTGGCCCGCTTTCCGTTCACCAGCAAGCAGGACCTGCGCGACAACTACCCGTTCGGCATGTTCGCGGTGCCGCAGGACCGGGTGGCGCGCATCCATGCCTCCTCGGGCACCACCGGCAAGCCGACCGTGGTCGGCTACACGCTGCAGGACATCGACAACTGGGCTACCGTGATGGCGCGCTCGATCCGCGCCTCGGGCGCGCGGCGCGGCGACAAGGTGCATATCAGCTACGGCTACGGACTCTTCACCGGCGGACTGGGCGCGCACTACGGGGTCGAGAAGGCCGGCCTGACCGCGATCCCGTTCGGCGGCGGGCAGACCGAGCGGCAGGTGCAACTGATCCAGGACTTCAAGCCGGAAGTGATCATGGTGACCCCCAGCTACATGCTGGCAATCGCCGACGAATTCGAGCGCCAGGGCATCGACCCGGCCAGCACCTCGCTGCGCGTGGGCATCTTCGGCGCCGAGCCGTGGACGCCGGAGATGCGGCTGGCGATCGAGAAGCGCATGGGCATTTCCGCGGTTGATATCTATGGCCTGTCGGAAGTGATGGGGCCGGGCGTGGCCAACGAATGCGCCGAGACCAAGGACGGCCCCACCATCTGGGAAGACCATTTCTACCCGGAGATCATCGACCCCGACACCGGCGCGGTGCTGCCCGACGGCGAGTTCGGCGAACTGGTGTTCACCTCGCTGACCAAGGAAGCCATGCCGGTGGTGCGCTACCGTACGCGCGACCTGACCCGGTTGCTGCCGGGCACGGCACGCGCGGCTTTTCGCCGCATGGAGAAGGTCACCGGCCGGACCGACGACATGATGATCGTGCGCGGCGTCAACGTGTTTCCGTCGCAGATCGAGGAACTGATCCTCAGGCACGCCGAGCTGGCGCCGCACTACCAGTGCGTGCTGGCCAAGGAAGGCCACCTCGATACGCTGACGGTGCGGGTGGAATGCGCGCATGGCAGCGACACGCCGCGGGCGCACAGCGCGCGCGAGCAGCTGGCGCACGAGATCAAGTCTTATATCGGCGTGACCGCCGGGATCGAGGTGCTGCCTGAGGGCGGGATCGAGCGGTCAGTGGGGAAAGCGAAGCGAATCGTGGATCAGCGCAAGCGCTGAAGCCGCCGTTGTGCTCGCCGCCCGCTTGCGGGCGAGGGGAAACCCACTGCCTTCCCCCACTGCCTTCCGCTAGCTGCGCGGCATCAGCACCCACATCCTGCCGCCCTGCTTCATCCGTCCGGCGGTCTCGCCGGCGGCATCGCCGGCGCCCCAGAAGAAGTCCGCACGCACGCCGCCCTTGATGGCGCTGCCGGTATCCTGAGCGAACATCAGGCGCTGGATCGGCTCGGTCGACAGCGGGCGCGTGGTCGACAGGAACACCGGCACGCCCAGCGGGATCGTGGCCGGGTCGACCGCGATCGAGCGCTCCGCGGTCAGCGGCACGCCCAGCGCGCCCACCGGGCCGTCATTGTTCGGCGGCAGCTCGCGGAAGAAGACAAAGCGCGGGTTGATGTTCAGCATCTCTTCGACGCGGCCCGGGTTGGCCCGCGCCCAGGCCTTGATGCCCTGCATGGTGGCCTGCGCCGGGGTGATCTCGCCGCGGTCCAGCAGCCACTTGCCGAACGAGCGAAACGGCTGGTCGTTGGTGCCGCCAAAACCCACGCGCATCATGCTGCCATCCGCCATGCGGATGCGGCCCGAGCCCTGGATCTGCAGGAAGGCGGCCTCGACCGCGTCGTCGACCCAGACCAGTTCGTTGCCGCGCATGGCCGGGCTCTGCAGCAGCTCGGCGCGCGCCGGCAGCGCGCGGTTGCCGAACTGCGCCGGCTTGCGGTACAGCGGCACCTGGAACCTGCCCTGGCGCGTGCGCGAGCCATGCAGGATCGGCTCGTAGTAGCCGGTGATCAGGCCGCTGTCGGTGCCGTCGCCGTTGACCACGCGGTAGGGCTGGAAGTTGCTTTCGAAGTACGCGCGCATGGCGTTGATGTCGCCGGCATTGACCATCATGCCGGCGGCGCAGGCGCGGCTCCATTCCGCGCGCTTCTTCAGCGCCTGGCAGCTTTGCTGCAGCGCCGGCCAGGCGGCGCGCACATCATCCTGGGCCCAGCCGCCGATCTCGGCCCAGCTGGCCGCCTGCAGCCGGCCCTTTTGCGACGACGCCGTCGGCGGCGCGGTGCCGGACGGGGTGGTCTCGATGCGCGGCGGCGGGCCGCTCATGCAGCCGGCCAGCAGCACCGCGGCGCCGGCCAGCGCGAGCCAGCCGCGCAGGCGGCGCGCCGGCGGAGAAGAAACCTGGGAAACCTGGGGAGTCGGGAAAGCGTCCGCGTATGCCATCTTGCTATTGTTCAAAGTTCTCGGGGGCGCAGCCTGGGGCGCCGCATGGCGCCGGATTGCCCCTACAATGCCACCGTCATCCGTCAACCACCGCCTGCGCCCCCGCGGGCCGCGCTGCATCTGCCATGAGCAAGTTCTTCGAAGCCCATCCCATGCTGCTGTTCGCCCTGGAAGCCGGCGTGGCGCTGTTCCTGCTGATCTTTATCGTGGTCTGGACCATGGGCACGGCAAAAAAGCATCCGCGCCCCACCCGCGCGCCGTCGGAACATCCGTCGCGCCAGCAGCCGGCGCAGGGAGAGCCGCCAGCGCCGCAGCAGGATCAGGACAGCGCACCGCGGCCGTAGGTTCCCGGCACGTTCAGTGCAGCATGCGCGGCAGCACCAGCGCGAATTCAGGAATCGGCACCTCGAAGCGGTGGCCGTCCTCGGCCACGCAGAAGTATTCGCCCTTCATCGAGCCCACCGGGGTCGAGATCGTGGCCCAGCTGGTGTACTCGAAATGCTCGCCCGGCTTGAGCAGCGGCTGGTGGCCGACCACCCCCAGCCCGGCGACTTCCTGCGTGCCGTTGTCGCTGTCGGTGATGATCCAGTGGCGCGAGATCAGCTGCGCCGCGACCTCGCCGGTGTTGTGGATGGTGATGGTGTAGGCGAAGGCATGGCGCCCGCGCTCGGGGTCGGACTGGTCCGGCAGGTACTGGGTGCGCACCGACACGGAGAAGGCGTACTCGCTCATTTGGGCAGGGCCGGCGGCGGGACCGGCCGGCAGGGAAATGGGTAGCCGCATTGTGCGGGATGGGCGCGGGACGGGCAAGAGCGCGGGTCCGGCGCCGGCCGGACGCGATCGCCCCGGGCGGGCGTAGAATAGCGGTCTTTCAACGCCGTGCCGCCCGCCGTGGCCCCGGCCGCCCTTGCCGCACTTGCCGCCCAGCTGGTGTTCGCGGCCTGGCGGCGGCGCCCGCGGCCCGCTGCCAGCGGCGATAACAGCATTCCCTGCATTCACCGCGCGCCACCATGACCCAGCCCACCTTCCGCATCGCCCCTTCCATCCTGTCCGCCGACTTTGCCCGCCTGGGCGAGGAAGTGCGCCGCGTGACCGAGGCTGGCGCCGACTGGATCCACTTCGACGTGATGGACAACCATTACGTGCCCAACCTGACCGTGGGTCCGCTGGTGTGCGAGGCGATCCGCCCCCACGTGACCGCCCCCATCGACGTGCACCTGATGGTGCGCCCGGTGGACCGGATCATCCCGGACTTTGCCAAGGCCGGCGCCAACATCATCACCTTCCACCCCGAGGCCAGCGAACACGTCGACCGCTCGCTCGCGCTGATCCGCGACCACGGCTGCCAGGCCGGCCTGGTGTTCAACCCGGCCACGCCGCTGCACCACCTGGACCACGTGATGGACCGCCTGGACGTGATCCTGCTGATGTCGGTCAACCCGGGCTTCGGCGGCCAGTCGTTCATCCCCGAGACGCTGAACAAGCTGCGCGCCGTGCGCCAGCGCATCGACGCCTACACCGCGCGCACCGGCCGCACCATCCTGCTGGAAGTGGACGGCGGCGTGAAGGTCGACAACATTGCCGAGATCGCCGCGGCCGGCGCCGACACCTTCGTGGCCGGCTCGGCAGTATTCGGCAAGCCGGACGCCGACGGCGGCTACCGCGGCATCATCTCGGCGCTGCGCGGCGAACTGGCCAAGGCCGCCCGATGACCGGGGGCGTGGCGCTGCGCCGCGCCGACTGGCGCGGCATCGAAGGCGTGATCGTCGACCTGGACGGCACCATGGTCGACACCGCGGGCGACTTCCATGCATCGATTAACGCCATGCTGCTGACGCTGGGCCGCCAGCACCCCAACCTGGGGCCGGTGGCACCGATGTCAGAGCAGGAGATCGTCAGCTACGTCGGCAAGGGCTCGGAAAACCTGATCCGGCGGGTGCTCGACGCACGCTTTTCGCCGCTGCACGCCAACGGCCTCTTTGCCGATGCCTACGCGCTGTACGACCGCGAGTACATCCGCATCAACGGCCAGTTCTCGCAGGTCTACCCGGGCGTGCGCGAAGGCCTGGCGGCGATGAAGGCGGCCGGGCTGCGCCTGGCCTGCGTGACCAACAAGCCTTACAGCTTCACCGAGCCGCTGCTGGCCAAGACCGGCCTGGCCCAGTACTTCGAACTGGTCTATGGCGGCGATGCCTTCCCCCTGCGCAAGCCCGACCCGTTCCCGCTGCTGAAAGTGGCCGACGCCTTCGGCCTGGAGCCGTCGGCGATGGCAGCGCTGGGCGACTCCGAAAACGACGCGCAGGCAGCCCGCGCGGCCGGCATGGGAGTGCTGCTGGTGCCCTATGGCTACAACCATGGCAACCCTGTACAAGGCGTCGACGCCGATGGTATAGTCGACTCCATTGCCCATGCCGCAGCGCTTTTTGCCGCACACTGGGCCGGTCATCGATAGTCCGTCGATCCCGACCAAATCCTGAACCTTCAATGTTTCTCAACCGCAAACGCATCTCTTCTGGCAGTGATCGGCAGGCCTGGCCCTGGCGTCGCTGGCGCGCCTCCCAACAGGCGTAAAGTGCGTTCGCGAGTCTGCTGACACGCCTTCGATCCGAAGGCGTTGCCACCACCGGCCCAGGCGACCAGCCATGCCGGGCATCACTACCCAAACCCGCCAAAAGCCAGCGTAGTCTGATTTCTCTGCTACGTTTAGCTCAAGAACGCGCCGCACGCCCTCCTTCCGGCCGTGTGCAGCCTTGTCCGCAAGCTGGCTGCATCACGGTCCGCAACCGGGGCGGAATTCCCATACGCTCCAGCCAACTCTGCCGACAAGCGGCACCGCGCCTGCCATCGCCTGCGGCGCGGGCCGAACAAGAGGACCGACATGACCGAACTGGAATTCAAATCGCTGGCCGACCAGGGCTACAACCGCATCCCGCTGATCGCCGAAGCCTTTGCCGACCTGGAAACGCCGCTGTCGCTGTACCTGAAGCTGGCCCAGTCGCAGACCCGCGGGGTCAACACCTTCCTGCTGGAATCGGTGGTCGGCGGCGAGCGCTTCGGGCGCTATTCCTTCATCGGCCTGCATGCCCGC
Source organism: Cupriavidus alkaliphilus (assembly GCF_900094595.1). GTDB lineage: Bacteria > Pseudomonadota > Gammaproteobacteria > Burkholderiales > Burkholderiaceae > Cupriavidus > Cupriavidus alkaliphilus. The sequence goes on from NZ_FMAD01000019.1 coordinate 10,783, forward strand.
ACGCTGCTGCGCGCCTTCGGCACCCGCACCGAGGTGGTGACCGACGGCAAGGTGGTGGAAACCCACGAAGGCAATCCGCTGGACTTCATCGCCGCGTTCGAAAAGCGCTTCAAGGTGGCGCTGCGCCCCGGCCTGCCCCGCTTCTGCGGCGGCCTGGCGGGCTACTTCGGCTACGACGCGGTGCGCTATATCGAGAAGAAGCTCGCCAACACACAGAAGCCCGACGACCTCAACCTGCCCGACATCCAGCTGCTGCTGTGCGAAGAGCTGGCGGTGATCGACAACCTGTCGGGCAAGCTCTACCTGATCGTCTACGCCGACCCGACCACGCCCGAGGCCTATTCCCGCGCGCGCCAGCGCCTGCGCGAGCTGCGCATGAAGCTGCGCCAGCCGGTCGACGTGCCGGTGACCAGCCCGTCGGTGCAGACCGAGGTCTACCGCGAGTTCGCCAAGGCCGACTACCTGGCCGCGGTGCACAAGGCCAAGGAATACATCATGGCCGGCGACATGATGCAGGTGCAGATCGGCCAGCGCCTGGTCAAGCCCTACCGCGATGCGCCGCTGTCGCTGTACCGCGCGCTGCGCTCGCTGAATCCGTCGCCGTACATGTACTTCTACAACTTCGGCGACTTCCAGGTGGTGGGCGCCTCGCCCGAAATCCTGGTGCGCCAGGAAGAGCGCAAGGTCGGCACCAATGGCGAAAACGGCGGCGACACCCGCAGCGAACACATCGTCACCATCCGCCCGCTGGCCGGCACGCGCCCGCGCGGCAATACGCCGGACAAGGACGCGCAGCTGGCGACCGAACTGCTCAACGACCCGAAGGAGATCGCCGAGCACGTGATGCTGATCGACCTGGCGCGCAATGACATCGGCCGCATTGCCGAGACCGGTTCGGTCAAGGTCACCGACAAGATGGTGATCGAGAAATACTCGCACGTGCAGCATATCGTGAGCTCGGTCGAGGGCACGCTGCGCGAGGGCATGAGCAACCTCGACGTGTTGCGCGCGACCTTCCCGGCCGGCACGCTGTCGGGCGCGCCCAAGGTCCATGCGATGGAGATCATCGACGAGCTCGAGCCGCGCAAGCGCGGCATCTATGGCGGCGCGGTGGGCTACCTGTCGTTCGGCGGCGAGATGGACCTGGCCATCGCCATCCGCACCGGCATCGTCAAGGACGGCAACCTCTATGTGCAGGCCGCCGCCGGCATCGTCGCCGATTCGGACCCCGAAGCCGAATGGAGGGAAACCGAGGCCAAGGCGCGCGCCGTGATCCGCGCCGCCGAGCAGGTCCAGGATGGCCTGGACTCCGACATCTGAGAGAACAGGAGACAGACGCCATGCTGCTGATGATCGACAACTACGATTCGTTCACCTACAACCTGGTCCAGTACTTCGGCGAACTGGGCGTGGACGTGCGCACCTATCGCAACGACGAGATCACCATCGAGGAAATCGAGGCACTGAAGCCCGACCATATCTGCGTGTCGCCCGGCCCGTGCAGCCCCAAGGAGGCCGGCATTTCGGTGGCGGCGCTGCAGCACTTCGCCGGCAAGATCCCCATGCTCGGCGTGTGCCTGGGCCACCAGGCCATCGGCGAAGCCTTTGGCGGCAAGGTGATCCGCGCCAAGCAGGTGATGCACGGCAAGGTCAGCACCATCGAGACCACGCAGCAAGGCGTGTTCAGCGGGCTGCCCAGGCACTTCGACGTGACGCGCTATCATTCGCTGGCGATCGAGCGCGAGACCCTGCCCGATTGCCTGGAGATCACCGCCTGGACCCCGGACGGCGAGATCATGGGCGTGCGCCACAAGACGCTCGCCGTCGAAGGCGTGCAGTTCCATCCCGAGTCGATCCTGTCCGAGCACGGCCATGCGATGCTGGCCAACTTCGTCAAGGCGCCGCGATGAGACTGCTCGATTCCGCGCCTGCCAGCCCCCATCACGCCACCGCACCCATCCCGCAGACTGCCAACGAGAACGCCATGATCACGCCGCAAGAAGCCCTGACGCGCTGCATCGAACACCGCGAAATCTTCCATGACGAGATGCTGCACCTGATGCGGCAGATCATGCAGGGCCAGATCTCGCCGGTGATGGCCGCGGCGATCCTGACCGGGCTGCGCGTCAAGAAGGAAACCATCGGCGAGATCTCCGCGGCCGCGCAGGTGATGCGCGAGTTCGCCAACAAGGTGCCGGTGAAGGATCGCGGGAACTTCGTCGATATCGTCGGCACCGGCGGCGACGGCTCGCACACCTTCAATATCTCGACCGCGTCGATGTTCGTTGCCGCCGCCGCCGGGGCGAAGATCGCCAAGCACGGCAACCGCGGCGTCAGCTCCAAGTCGGGCAGCGCCGACGTGCTGGAGGCGCTGGGCGTGAACATCATGCTGACGCCCGAGCAGGTCGGCCAGTGCATCGAAGAGACCGGTATCGGCTTCATGTTCGCGCCCACGCACCACCCGGCAATGAAGAACGTCGCGCCGATCCGCAAGGAAATGGGCGTGCGCACGATCTTCAATATCCTGGGGCCGCTGACCAATCCGGCCGATGCGCCCAACATTCTGATGGGCGTGTTCCATCCCGACCTGGTCGGCATCCAGGTGCGGGTGATGCAGCGCCTGGGCGCGCAGCACGCCATCGTGGTGTACGGCAAGGACGGCATGGACGAGGTCTCGCTCGGTGCCGCGACGCTGGTGGGCGAACTGAAGGACGGCGAAGTGCGCGAGTACGAGATCCACCCCGAGGACTTCGGCCTGTCGATGATCTCCAACCGCGGCCTGAAGGTCGCCGATGCCGCCGAGTCGAAGGACATGCTGCTCGAGGCGCTGTCCAACGCGCCCGGCACGCCGCGCGAGATCGTGACGCTGAACGCAGGCACCGCGCTGTACGCTGCCAACGTGGCGGACTCGGTCGAGGACGGCATCCGCCGCGCGCGCGAAGCCATCGCCAGCGGCGCGGCCCGGCAGAAGCTCGACACCTTCGTGCGGGCCACGCAGCAGTTCAAGTAAGAGACGCCGATATGTCCGACATCCTGCAGAAAATCCTGGCTGTAAAGGCCGACGAAGTCGCCGCCGCGCGCAAGCGGCGCGACCTGCCCAGCCTGCGCGCCGAGGCCGAAAGCCTGCGCACCGAGGCCGGCTTCGCGCCGCGCGGCTTCGAGCGCGCGCTGCGCGACAAGATCGCCGCCGGCCACGCCGGCGTGATCGCCGAGATCAAGAAGGCCTCGCCGTCCAAGGGCGTGCTGCGCGAGCAGTTCCTGCCCGAGGCCATCGCCGAGAGCTACGCCGCCCACGGCGCAGCCTGCCTGTCGGTGCTGACCGACGAGCATTTCTTCCAGGGCCACGCCGACTACCTGAGGCGCGCCCGCGGCGCCTGCCCGCTGCCGGCGCTGCGCAAGGACTTCATGGTCGACCTGTACCAGGTCTATGAAGCGCGCACCTGGGGCGCCGACTGCATCCTGCTGATCGTCGCGGCGCTGGATCCGGGACTGATGGCCGACCTGGAAGCCTGCGCGCACGAGCTTGGCATGGACGTGCTGGTGGAAGTCCATGGCGGCGACGAACTCGACGTGGCGCTGCGGCTGAAGACGCCGCTGCTGGGCGTGAACAACCGCAACCTGCGCACCTTCGAGGTCTCGCTGGACAACACCCTCGAGCTGCTGCCGCGGATGCCGGCCGACAAGCTGGTGGTGACCGAGTCCGGCATCCTCGGCCCCGGCGATGTGCAGCGCATGCGCGACGCGGATGTGCACGCGTTCCTGGTGGGCGAGGCGTTCATGCGGGCGAAGGATCCGGGAGTGGAGCTGGCGCGGTTGTTCGGCTGATTCCCAACCGCCATGCCCCAGGAAATCGAACTCAAGCTCGCCGTCACCGACGCCGCCCTTGCCCCGCTGGCCGCCTGGCTCGACGCCAACGGCCAGCCGCAAGGCGAGGCCACGCTGCTCAATGTCTACCTCGACACGCCCGGGCGCGACCTGGCGCAGGCGCGCGCCGCGCTGCGCCTGCGCCGCAAGGGCGCGCAGTGGCTGCAGACGCTGAAGACCGCCGGCAGCAGCCAGGGCGGACTGGCTACGCGGCATGAATGGGAGACCGCCATCGCCGGCGATGCCATCGAGCTGCAAGCTTTTCCGGCCGAGGCACAAGCCGTGCTGGCGCCGATGACCGGCAGCCTGACGCCGGTGTTCCGCACCGACTTCGTCCGCCGCAGCTGGATCGTCACGCAGGACGGCGCGCGCATCGAAGCCGCGCTCGACACCGGCACCATCACCGCGCCGGCCAGTGCCGCGCAGGAGCGCATCCAGGAACTCGAGCTGGAATGGCTCGATGGCGATGCCGCGCACGCCGCCGATGCGCTGCGCGCCTTCGCCGCACGGCTTGCCGCCGTGGTGTCACTGGCGCCCTCGGACCTGAGCAAGGCGGCGCGCGGCTATCGCCTGGCCGGAATCGCCGAGGGCAAGGCGTCATAATCGCGGTTTTCCCGCCGCGCATTTCCAGCATGCAAGCCTATCTCTTTGCCGAAGCGCCTCGCGCCCCCGGCGAACCCTCTCCCGCCGCCAGCCTGCAAGCGCAGGCCGATGCCCTGCCCGCCGCCTGGCGCGCCTTGCTCGAGCCCTGCATCGCCGTGCCGGCGTGGCGCGAGCTGGCCGCCTTTGTCGACGGCGAACGCGCCGCCGGCAAGGCGGTGTTCCCGCACCATGTCTTCCACGCGCTGCACCTGACGCCGCCCGATGCGGTCAAGGTGGTGATCCTGGGCCAGGACCCTTATCACGGCACCGGCACGGTCGGCGGCGTCGAGCTGCCGCAGGCGCACGGTCTCGCCTTCTCGGTGCCGGCAGGCATCAAGGTGCCGCCCAGCCTGCGCAACATCTTCAAGGAAATCGCCGCGGAATTCGGCGCCGTTGGCAAGTGCCAGCCGCGCAGCTCCGGCAACCTGGAAGGCTGGGCGCGCCAGGGCGTGCTGCTGCTCAATACGGTGCTGACGGTCGAGCAGGGCCAGGCCGCCAGCCACGCGCGGCGCGGCTGGGAAGCCGTCACCGATTGCCTGATCCAGCACCTCGCCGCCAGCCGGCCGAACCTGGTATTCATGCTTTGGGGCAGCCATGCACAGGCCAAGAAGCCGCTGCTGGGCGCGGGCCACTGCGTGCTGGAAGCGCCGCACCCGTCGCCGTTGTCGGCACACCGGGGCTTCCTCGGCTGCGGCCACTTCCGCGAAGCCAACCGCTGGCTCGAAACCCATGGCCGCACGGCGATCGACTGGACCGCTGCCTAGCCCACCGGGCCGCTAGACCGTAGGCCGGAACTCGAAGCCGGCAAACTCCCCTTCCCCGCGCCCGACCTCGACAAAGGTCACCTGCGCCGCCGGCGGGCCCGTCTCCATCCACGCCTGCAGCGCTTCCAGCTGCCTGAGCGTGCCGTGCGCCATCACCTCGACGGTGCCGTCGGCCCGGTTGCGCACCCAGCCGCCCAGGCCGAGTTCGTCCGCGGCGTCGGCGCAGGCGGCGCGATAGCCCACGCCCTGCACGCGCCCGTGCGCGACCAGGCGCCATGTTGCCTTGTTCATGGTGGGTTCCCCGCGAGCGCACGCGACGCGTGCGCGTTGTGTCATCGACACCAAGTAAACTAGACCGCCATGCCGGGCGTTACCAGGGGATGCGCGCCGCCCGGCGTGATCAGCATGAAGCCGGCGGCATGCGGGCTCTGCCATTGTCCGCCGGGGCCGCGAACCCGGGGCAGGCCACAAGCCTGCGCCCTGCCAGCTCGACACAGCCTGACAAGCGCCCATGATGCCACCCGCCGACCGCAACGCGGCCCAGCCAGCCCCTGGCTTCGACAGCCAGCTGCTGCGCGCCCCGCCCAATCGCTTCGACCTGGCGCTGCTGCCGATCATCCTGGCCGTGATCGTGATGGTCGCGTTCGCCGCGCAGCAGATGAATGTCCCGTTCCGTCCCGACCAGCCGCTGGCGGTACACCTGGACGTGGCTTACCTGCCCTACTACCTGATGCGCACCAGCATCCGCATGCTGGCCGCGCTGGCGGCGTCGCTGCTGTTCTCGCTGGCCTTTGCCGCGCTGGCGTCCAAGAGCCGCACCGCCGAGAAGGTACTGGTGCCGGCGCTGGACATCCTGCAGTCGATCCCGGTGCTGGGCTTCCTGTCGATCACCGTGACCGGCTTCATTGCGCTTTTTCCGGGCAACCTGGCGGGGGTGGAGTGCGCGGCGATCTTTGCCATCTTCACGTCGCAGGCCTGGAACATGGCGTTCAGCCTGTACCAGTCGTTCCGCACCATCCCGGGCGATCTGCTGGAGGCCGCGGCCATGTTCCGGCTGTCGGCGTGGCAGCGCTTCTGGCGGCTGGAAGTGCCGTACGCCATGCCCGGACTGCTGTGGAACATGATGATGTCGATGTCCGGCGGCTGGTTCTTCGTGGTCGCGTCCGAAGCGATCTCGGTGTCGGGCCAAGATATCCGGCTGCCCGGCATCGGCTCCTATATCGCGCTGGCGATCCAGCAGCAGGACCTGGCCGCGATCGGCTGGGCCATCGTGGCGATGCTGGTGGGCATCCTGCTGTACGACCAGTTGCTGTTCCGCCCGCTGGTGGCATGGGCCGACCGCTTCCGCTTCGAGACCCTGGCGCAGGACAAGCTGCCGCAGTCGTGGCTGCTGGACCTGCTGCGCCGCTCGGCGTGGGTGGGCGCGCTGCTGGCGCAGGCCGCGGCGCTGGCCTCGCGCACGCTGGCGTGGGGCGCGCGCCCTGGCGCGCCGGCACCGGCCCGACCGGCCAATCCGCGCCGGGCGCTATGGCTCGGCCGGGCGCGCGACGCCGCGATCGTGCTGGTCGCGCTGGCCGCACTGCTGCGCGTGGGCTATTTCGTCCACAGCGAGGTGGGCTGGGCCGAAGTCGTCCATGTGCTGTGGCTCGGCACGCTGACCATGGCGCGGGTGATCGTGCTGATTGCGCTGGCGGCGCTGGTGTGGGTGCCGATCGGCATCCGCATCGGCCTGAACCCGGACCTGGCGCGCATCGCGCAACCAATCGCGCAGTTCCTGGCGGCGTTCCCGGCCAACCTGATGTTTCCGCTGGCGGTGATGCTGATTGCGCGCTTCGGGCTGAACCCCGAGATCTGGCTGAGCCCGCTGCTGATCTTCGGCACCCAGTGGTACATCCTGTTCAACGTGATCGCGGGTGCGTCGGGCATCCCCACCGAGCTGAAGCTTGCCGCGCGCAACTTCGGCCTGCGCGGCTGGCTGCTGTGGAAGCGCTTCCTGATTCCGGCGGTCTTCCCCAGCCTGCTGACCGGCCTGGTCACGGCCGCGGGCGGTTCGTGGAACGCCAGCATCGTGTCCGAATACGTGACCTGGGGCGACCGCACCATCATCGCCACCGGGCTCGGCAGCTATATCGCCGAGACCACCGCGCGCGGCGACTTCCCGCGCATCGCGCTGGGCATCGGCGTGATGGCGCTGTTCGTGGTGGGCTTCAACCGGCTGTTGTGGAACCGCCTGTACCAACTTGCGCAGGAGCGCACACGCCTGTAAGGCAAGGCAACGATGGCAGAGAACATTGCACCCCCCACCGCCGCGGCGGTGATCGAACTGCGCGGCGTCGGCAAGATCTTCCGCACCGCCAGCCAGAGCGACCGCGCCGTGCTCGAGGGCGTGGACCTGACCCTGCGCGAGGGCGAGATCGTCGCCATGCTGGGCAAGTCCGGCTCGGGCAAGTCCACGCTGCTGCGCATCATGGCGGGACTGGTCGGCGCCGACCGCGGCGAGGTGCGTTTTCGCGGCCAGCGCCTGGCCGGCACCGCCGAAGGCATCGCCATGGTGTTCCAGTCGTTCGCGCTGTTCCCGTGGCTGACGGTGCAGCAGAACGTCGAGCTGGGGCTGGAGGCACAGGGCGTGCCCCGGGCCGAGCGCGAGCGCCGCGCCGAGGCCGCGATCGACATGATCGGCCTGGCCGGCTTCAACAGCGCGCTGCCGCGCGAGCTGTCGGGCGGCATGCGCCAGCGCGTGGGCATTGCGCGCGCGCTGGTAACCGAGCCCGACCTGCTGCTGATGGATGAAGCGTTCTCGGCGCTGGACGTGCTGACCGGCGAGACCCTGCGCGACGAGATGCTGGCGCTGTGGGAAGGCGGGCGCGCCAACATCAAGAGCATCCTGATCGTTTCGCACAATATCGAAGAAGCGGTGATGATGGCCGATCGCATCGTGATCCTGTCGAGCGACCCCGGCCGCATCCGCGCCGAGGTGCCGGTGGCGCTGCCGCGCCCGCGCAACCGCGACAGCGCCCAGGTGCGCGCGCTGGTCGACCAGATCTACGCGCTGATGACGGCGCCGGCGGTCGAAGCGCGCGTGCCCGCGCCGGCGCGCGAGATCGGCTACCGCCTGCCGGACGCCGATATCAGCCAGATGGAGGCCATCCTGGACCTGCTGTGCGAGGCGCCCTTCCACTGCCGCGCCGACCTGCCCCACCTGGCCGACGAGGCTGGCCTGACCGACGACGAACTGCTGCCGGCCTGCGAGGCGCTGCAACTGGTGCAGCTGGTGTCGATCGAGGCCGGCGACATCACCGCGACCGACGCGGGCCGCGCTTACTACGCTGCCGGGCCGCAGCAGCGCAAGGCCATCTTCGGCCGGCAACTGCTTGCCAACGTCGCGCTGGCCGCGCATGTGCGGCGCGAGCTGGTGGCGAGTGAAGCGGGCGAGATCGGCGAGGAACAGGTGCTGGAGGAACTGGAGCAGTTCCTCAAGCCGGCGGAGGCCGAACGGGTGCTGAGCGTGGCGATCGGATGGGGGCGCTATGGGGAAATCTTCGAGTACAGCTACAACAGCGGGAGGTTGACGCTGCCCGAGGATGAGGGGACGGCGGGGCACGGCGTTTAGATAAGGCCTGCCCCTCGGGATCGGGCTGCTACGACCGCGCCCGCATCGCCCGCCCGATCGCCCCTGTCCGCAGCGCGATCTTGGCCGCATCCTCGCGCAGCGCGCGCAGCCGGCGTTCCAGCACCGCGTTGGCGGGGCGGCCGGTGGAGCTGGATGTCGCCCCTGCCTGTTCGCTCGACTCGCCCGCCGCGGCAGCCTGCACCAGCGTGTCGGTGCGGCGCTTGTCGGCGGAATCGGCCAGGCGCGCGCGGCGTTCGGCGGCGGCGTCTTCCGCGGCTTCGGCCGCTTCGGCGCTGACGGTTTCGACGACGGCTTCAGGGGCCGCTTCGGCAGCCGCTTCCGGCACCGCCTCTGCGGCAACGGCAACCGGCTGGCCCGCATCCGCGGGCACGGTTTCCTTGCGCTCCACCGGCGCCTTGGCGCTGCGGATAAAGCCGGCGCCGCGGCCGCCACCGCGCTCGTCGGCGTGCAGCCGTTCGCTGGCCACCTGCAGGCTGTGGCTGGCGGCCTCGGTGGCCTGCTCGATCGCGGCTTCGGCGGCCGGGAGATCGAGTTCGTCGTAGTGCTGGCGCACCTGGATGCGCGCCGCCGCCACGTGCGCGGCCACCAGGTAGTTCTGCACGATGAAGCGGTTCAGGTTGTCCACCGCGCGGTGCCGGCTCTTGGGCTCGTCCAGCATGCGCTGGAACGACGAGATCAGCGCCGACAGGTTGTCCATGAACTGCTTGCGCTGCACGCGGTAGGCAAAGTCATCCTTGGCCCGGCGCAGCAGCAGGTCGCGCGTGGCGGCGATATAGCGGCGGTTGGCCTGCAGCACGTTCTCCACCAGCTTGGGGATGGCGCGGTACTCCCAGCTCGGCAGCACGAAGCTGAACAGCGACGCGATGATGCCGCCGATCACCGTATCCACCAGGCGCTCGCCCGCCACGGTGGGGCTCCCCGGCATCAGCAGGTGGATCTGGATCAGCACCTGGATGCAGGCGGCGATCGCGGTGTAGCGGTACTTGATGGTGACGAACGCGGCGCTGGCCACCAGCGACAGGAACAGCACGCCCAGCAGGATCAGCGGCTGGTGCACCACCTTCAGGATCGCGACCGAAACCACGCAGCCGATCAGCGTGCCGATCACGCGGTCGTTGTAGCGCTGCTTGGTCATGCTGAAGTTGGGCTTCAGGATGACGATGATGGTCAGCAGGATCCAGTAGCTGTGCGACACGTAAGGCAGGCGCTCGGCGATCCACAGCCCCAGCGCCACCGCCATCGAGACGCGCAGCGCAAAACGGAACGCCGGCGAGCGCCACTTCAGGTTGTCGCGCAGCACGCTCAGCTCGTACTTCTGGCGCGTCAGGAACGGCGTCATGTCCGAGCCGGGCAGCACCTTGGCCGGTTCCACCGGGGTGCGCGAGGCCTCGTGCAGCTGGCCGATCAGCGTGATCGCGCCGCGCATCATGTCGAGGGTCTCGACCAGCGCCGTCATCGCCGCCGGGTTGATATGGTGGTGGCGCAGCTGCGCGATCTCCGCCTCGACCGCGCGCAGGCCCTGGCGGTATTCCACCGTGGCGTACGAGCCCCGCCCGCGCGTGACCTCGTAGGCGATCTCTTCCACGTCCTTGCACATCTGCATCACCAGCCCGCGCAGCTGGTCCAGCACCGGCGTGCCGGCGAAAGTCTGGCGCAGCATCGGATAGTCGGTGTTGGTCGACAGGATGTACTCGTACAGGTCGAGCATGCGCAGGTGCACCTGCACCAGCAGCCCGTCGTGCGGGGTGCGGTTGCCGCGCAGCACCAGGTCGCGCGCGGCCTGCTGGCGCTCGGCCACCACGATCTGCTGGCGCACCAGCTGGTTGAACTGGGCCTCGAAGTCATTGCCGGCGTCGTAGAAGCCGGCCTTGATCTCGAGGTAGCCCGCCAGCTCGTACAGCGATTCGGCCAGCACCTGCTGCCGGGTGCGGCGCTCGGTGATCCAGCTCACCAGCATCGCGTAGCCCAGGTAGGCGACCGCGCCGATGCTGAACAGCGCCGCATGCTCCAGCGCGCGCCGCACCAGGAAGTCTTCGTTGATGGTGAGCGTCATCACGAACAGCGCGGCGAACTGCAGCGGCAGTGTCTTGTTGCCGTACACCGTCATCATGCCGGCCAGGAACGTCACCAGCACCAGCAGGAACGGCATCACGCGCGGGAACGGCGTGGCCAGCGCCACCACCAGCGTGACCACGCTGCACAGCAGCACGCTGGCCAGCATCTCGTTGAACTTGTGGTTCAGCGGGCTGGGCAGGTCCATCAGGCTGGTGCACAGCGCGCCCATCGATACCACCATCGCGGTGGGCAGGTCGCTGAAGTGCAGCGCGATCAGCGTCGCGCCGATCACGCCCGTGGCCGAGCGCAGCCCCCGGTAGACATAGTGCGAATACAGGAAGGTGCGGGGATCGTGCGCGTATTGCATGCAGCGGGGGCGGTGGACTGCGGTGGCGGTGGCTGGTGTCGCGGAAGAAGACTAGCTCACTGGCCCAGCCAGCGCGAGCGCGCCGCGTGGCGTCCGCCCTCCGGCTTGAGCTTGAACTGCGCCGCCGGCTCGCGCGCCAGCGTCACCGGCAAGACTTGCAGCTCGTCATGGCGGAATGCGTGCACCTCGATGCGGTCGCCGGTGCGGTAGCGCGCCAGCAGCTTGTCGAGCTGGCCCGGCGCCGCGCGCAGGCCGTCGACGGCCACCAGCAGGTCGCCGGCGGACAGGCCCGCGGCCTGCGCGGCGCCGCCATCGAGCACCTGGGTCACGCGCACCCAGCCGTCCTCGGTCTTGACCTTGATCCCCAGCGCGGCGGTGCGCGCCGGCTTCTGCGCCTCGGCCTTGATCCCGAACGCCTTGAACAGTGCCGGCAGCGGCAGCTCGCCGGTGCCTTCGGTCAGCGTGCGCAGCAGCGGCCCCAGGCGCAGGCCCGTGACCTCATCGAACAGCGCATGGACCTCGGCCTCGGTGACACCGCGCTGCACCGCGTCCGGCGCATAGAAGCCGCGGCCATAGCCGCGCCACAGCGCGCGCATGACATCGTCGAGCGAGCGCCGCCCGCGGGTCTTGTCGCGGATGGTCAGGTCCAGCGCCAGCGCCACCAGCGCGCCCTTGGTGTAGTAGCTGACGATGGCGTTGGGCGCGTTCTCGTCCTGGCGGTAGTACTTGGTCCAGGCGTCGAACGAGCTCTCGGCCACGCTCTGCTTGGTGCGGCCGTTGCCGCGCAGCACGCCGTTCCAGGTCTTGGCCAGCATCTCGACATACTGCGCCTCGGTGACGCAGCCCGAGCGCACCAGCACCAGGTCGTCGTAGTAGCTGGTGAAGCCCTCGAACAGCCACAGCAGCGGGGTGTAGGTTTCCTGCGCCAGCCGGTACGGCACGAACGCGGCCGGCTTGATGCGCTTGACGTTCCAGGTGTGGAAATACTCGTGGCTGCACAGCCCGAGGAAGGTGCGATAGCCCTCGCTGGTTTCGCTGTTGCCGCGCACCGGCAAATCATTGCGCGAGCAGATCAGCGCGGTGCTGGCGCGATGTTCCAGGCCGCCGTAGCCGTCACTGGTGACCATGGTCATGAACACGTAGCGCCGGTTGCTGTCCAGGAATGGCGCCTGCGCGGTGCGGGGCTCGAACAGCCGGATCTGGGTCTCGCAGATGCGCTTCAGGTCGCGGCACACGCGCTCGAGGTCCAGCTGCGGCACGCGGCCGGTGAAGACCACGTCGTGCTGCGCGCCGCAGGCGCGGAAGCTGGCCAGCTGGAAGTTGCCCATCTCGACCGGATGATCGACCAGCTCGTCGTAGTCGGCCACCTGGTAGCGGCCGAAGCCGTAGCGCCTGGCGCCGTCGCGGCCGGGCGCCTCGCGCATGGCGGTGGCCACGCGCCAGTCGCGGTAGGCCTCGCCCGCGGGGGCATGGATGTCGACGGTGCACGTCCGCTCGGCCTGTCCCTCCACGCACAGGAACACCGAACTGCCGTTGAAGAAGCCATGGGTCGTGTCCAGGTGCGCGGCGCGCACCGACAGGTCCCACGCGTAGACCTCGTAGCTGAGCGTCAGCGGGCCGTCGGCCAGGGCGACCGGCGCGGCCTGCCAGCGCTGCTTGTCGAGCTTGGTCAGCGCGACCTCGCGCCCGCCCGCGTCGGCGCGGATGCGCACGATATTGCGGGCGAAGTCGCGGATCATGTAGCTGCCGGGAATCCACGCCGGCAGCGAGAAACACTGCCCGGCCGGATCGGGCTCGCTCACGGTGACGGTAACGGCAAACAGGTGCGCTTCAGGCTGAAGCGGGGCGATGGCGTAGCGGATCGGCGTCATGGGCAGGATTGTAACGTCGGCGCCTGCACGCAGCGCCGACACGGGCAGGCGCGGCGTGACGGCCTGGTGCTGCTCAGCCGCGATTCACATCCACCACCACGCGCCCGCGCATGGCGCCTTCCATGATCCTGCGACCGGCCTCGATGGCCTCGCCCAGGCCGATCTCGCGCGTCAGCGCATTGAGCCGGTCCAGCTCCAGGTCGCTGGCCAGGCGCTGCCAGGCCTGTTCGCGCAGCGGCATCGCCGCCATCACGCTGTCGATGCCGTGCAGCGTGATGCCGCGCAGGATGAAGGGCGCGACCGAGCCGGGGAAGTCCAGCCCCTGCGCCAGCCCGCACGCCGTCACCACGCCGCCGTAGCGCACCTGCGCGCACGCATTGACCAGCGTGTGCGAGCCCACCGAATCGATCACCGCGGCCCAGCGCTCCTTCTGCAGCGGCTTGCCGGGCACGCCCAGCTCGGCACGGTCGATCACGTCGTCGGCGCCCAGCGCCTTGAGGAAATCCGCCTCGCGCGTCTTGCCGGTCGACGCCACCACCTTGTAGCCCAGCTTGCTCAGCAGCGCGATCGCCACCGAGCCGACCCCGCCCGAGGCCCCGGTCACCAGCACCTCGCCGTCGCCCGGGCGCACCGGGCCGTTGACGCCGCCGCGCTCGAGCGCCAGCACCGACAGCATCGCGGTATAGCCCGCGGTGCCGATCGCCATGGCCTGGCGCGTGGTAAAGGCGGCGGGCAGCGGCACCAGCCAATCGCCCTTCAGGCGCGCGCGCTGCGCCAGGCAGCCCCAATGGGTCTCGCCCACGCCGTAGCCGTTCAGCACCACCTTGTCGCCGGCTTTCCAGCGCGGATGCGCGGACTCCAGCACCGTGCCGGCGCCGTCGATGCCCGCCACCATCGGCCACTTGCGCACCACCGGCGAGCGGCCCGTGATGGCCAGGCCGTCCTTGAAATTGATGGTGGAGTAATCGACGGCAACCAGCACGTCGCCGTCGGCGGGCAACTGGGCCTCGTCGAGGGTGGCGAGGTTGGCCTGGGTGGCGCCGTCGGCCTGGGTCAGCAGCACTGCCTGGAAAGTCATGGTGTCTCCTTGGTCGCCTGGCGGCGATCGCATGCAATGGTGGGAAAGGCAGAAAGCACAACGGCCGGACAGGTCCGGCCGTCGTTCGAGCCGGGACAGGTCCGGCGCGCGCTTATTTCTTGATGCTGGCGAGCTTGCGCTCCAGCGTGGCGACGTCCGCCGCGCCGGGGATGCGGGTGCCGTCGGTGAAGAACACCGCCGGGGTGCCGGTCACGTTCATGCTCTGGCCCAAGGCCAGGTTCTCTTCGAGCGGGGTCTTGCAGCTGCCGTTGCCGGTCAGCGCCACCTGCTTGAGCATCCAGTCGCGCCAGGCCTTGGTGCGGTCGGCCGCGCACCAGACCTGCCTGGACTTGGTCTCCGAATCCGGCGACAGCACCGGGTACAGGAAGGTATACACGGTGATGTTGTCCATCTGCTGGAAGGTCTGCTCGATGCGCTTGCAGTAGCCGCAGTTGGGATCGGAGAACACCGCCACCTGGCGGCTGCCGTCGCCCTTGGTCCACTTGATCGCGCGCGCCAGCGGCAGGTCCGACCACTTGATGCGGTTGATCTCGGCGAGCCGCTCCTCGGTCAGGTTGGTGCCGGTGCGGGTGTCGATCATCTCGCCGTTCAGGATGTAGCGGCCGGTGGCGTCGGTGTACACCACCTGGCCGCCGATATTGGCTTCGAACAGGCCAGGCACCGGGGTCTTGCCGACGCTCTTCACTTCGGCGCGGCCGCCCAGCATCTTCTGCAGCGACTCCTTGATGCGCTCGGTGCCAGGCTCGCCCGCGGCGATGGCGTGCAGCGCGAAGCCGGCCGCGGCCAGACCGCCTGCGATCGCGGTGATGGTGGCGTAGACGGCGGGACGGCGGCGCAGGGATGGGAACATGTGGATTCCAGGAATTCGGTAAGGGGGCGGACGGTGCGTGCGGACCTAGCCAAGCGCGCGCCCGATCAGCATGCGCTTGAGCAGGGACTGGCCGCCGACCGCGCGCATGCCGGTATTGCGCACCACCCGCGCCAGGCTGCCGGGCAGCGAGAACAGCCGGTGCAGCCCGTCGGTGGCGGCGGTCAGCGACAACAGGTCGGTGGCGCGCGCGCGCTCGTAGCGGCGCAGCAGGCGCAGGTCGCCCTCGCTGCGGAAAGGTTCTTTGTCGGCCATCACGCGGCCAAGTTCCGCGACGTCGCGCAGGCCCAGGTTCATGCCCTGGCCGGCCAGCGGATGCACCACGTGGGCGGCGTCGCCCACCAGCGCCACGTGCGGCTGCACGAACTGGTCGGCACGCTGCAGCACCAGCGGGAAGCCCTGCGCGGGGGTCACGCAGCGCAGCGCGCCGAACTGCGCGCCGACCGCGCCGCTGGCGCCCTGCATCACGGTGGCGGCGAGCGCCTCGGGCGACAGTGCCAGCAGCTCGCGCGCGTGGGCCTCGTCGGCGGACCACACCATCGACACATGGTTGCCCGGCAGCGGCAGCAGCGCCAGCACTTCGCCGTTGGCGGGTTCCTCGTCGGCCATGAGCTTTTCCGGCGCGCCCAGGAACCACTGCCAGGCGGTTTCATGGTGCGGCCGCTCGCAGGCAAAGTTGGCCACCACGCCAAGCTGGCGGTACTTGCGCGTGCTGACGCCGATATGACATTGCTGGCGCAGCCACGAGCGCGCGCCGTCGGCGCCGATCGCCAGCGCGGTGCGCACCTTGCTGCCGTTGTCCAGCGTCAGGGTAATGCCGTCGGGGTCGCGTTCGCACACGCCGGCGGTGCCATCGTGCCACGTCACCTGGTGCTGGAAGCCGAGCGCGGTGTCGAGCGCGCGCTCGACCAGGCGCGACTCGATGATCCAGGCCAGCTGCGGCACCGCCGCGGCATACGCCGAGAAATGCAGGTCGCCGTCGAAGCTGGGCGAGGTCTCGGCGGCGCTGACATCGCCGAAAACCCGCATGTCGCGCACCGGCTGGATCCGTGCCGGATCCAGCGCCTCCCACACGCGCATGCGCTCGAGCAGCGCCTGCGAACTGGCGGAGAAGGCGTAGATGCGGCTGTCCCAGTCGTCCGGCCCGGCGCTGGCCGTGGCGCGCGCCGGCTTCGGCGCGATCAGCGCGACGTCCATGCCCTGCTGGGCCAGCAGCAGCGCGCAAGACTTGCCGACGATGCCGCCGCCGACGACGGCAACCTGGAAAGCGGAGGATTTGCGCGCGGCGGGTCGCGCGGACGCGTGGGATCGGGTCATGGCTGGATTATAGCCACGTCACTCCGGGGCCCGTCCGCGCCAGGCGGCGCCTGGTGCAGCCCTGACAAGCGTCCGGCTCTGCGCGCCCCGCTTCGGCCGATCCTTATAGCTGAACGTCATAAGCCTTAGAACAAAACAATAGGGTTGGCGCTTGCGCCCTGGGCCATGCCCGGGCTTATATTGAAACGAATATTTCTGACCCGGGGAACTCACCACCTGAAGGGAGGTGGAACAATGCTCAAACAATCACTATTGATTGCCGTCGTTACCGCAGGGGCCATGGGCACGGCATTCGGGGGTACCGGACTTCGCGATGTCTATACGGATGGCGCGAAAGGTTCGAAGTTCGATGTCTACACCGATGGCGCGAAGGTGTCGAAGTTTGATGTCTACACCGACGGCGCCCGCACCAGCGGAACCCGCGACACGTTCACGGACGGCGCGAAAACCTCGGATATGCGGGACCAGTTCACCGACGGCGCCTGATCGCGACCATCGCGATCCGGCACCAGACCACGATGCACGGCCAGGCTGACACCCTGGCCGTTTTCTTTGCCAGGGCGTCGCTTCTGCCCTGACACCGCTCCGCCCCCCCGAAAGGTTACAATCGCGGTTTTCCGTGGCAACGCGTGCAACTTCGCCGAGCCAGCGCGATGTGATGTCTTTGTCGCGTCCCGATGCAGTTCCGGCGGTAGCGCGCGGTGCGCGGCCGCCACGGCTCTGCCGGCACCGGTGGCATCACGCAACCCATTGATTCCGAAGACCACACCATGAGCCTCAAATGCGGCATCGTCGGCCTGCCCAACGTCGGCAAGTCCACGCTGTTCAATGCCCTGACCAAGGCCGGCATCGCCGCCGAAAACTATCCGTTCTGCACCATCGAGCCCAATGTGGGCGTGGTGGAAGTGCCGGATCCGAGGCTTGCGAAGCTGGCCGACATCGTCAAGCCGGAGCGCATCCTGCCGGCCACGGTCGAGTTCGTCGACATCGCCGGGCTGGTGGCGGGCGCCTCCAAGGGTGAAGGCCTGGGCAACCAGTTCCTGGCCAATATCCGCGAATGCGACGCCATCACCCACGTGGTGCGCTGCTTCGAGGACGACAACGTGATCCACGTGGCCGGCCGCGTGGACCCGCTGTCGGATATCGAAGTCATCAACACCGAACTGGCGCTGGCCGACCTGGCCACCGTCGAGAAGGCGCTGGCGCGCTACGTCAAGCCGGCCCGCGCCGGCGACAAGGAAGCCCAGCGCCTGGTCGCGGTGCTGGAAAAGGCCCAGTCCGTGCTCGACCAGGCCAAGGCCGTGCGCACGCTGGACCTGGCGCCGGAAGAGTGGGATGCGATCCGCCCGTTCTGCCTGATCACCGCCAAGCCGACCATGTACGTGGCCAACGTGCGTGAAGACGGCTTCGACAACAACCCGCACCTGGACGCGGTGCGCGAATACGCCAAGCAGACCGATTCCCCCGTGGTCGCCGTCTGCGCGGCCATCGAAGCCGAGATCGCCGACCTCGACGACGCCGACAAGGCCGAGTTCCTGGCCGACCTGGGCATGGAAGAGCCGGGCCTGGACCGCGTGATCCGCGCCGGCTTCAAGCTGCTGGGCCTGCAGACTTACTTCACCGCCGGGGTCAAGGAAGTGCGCGCCTGGACCATCCACGTGGGCGACACCGCCCCCAAGGCCGCCGGCGTGATCCACACCGACTTCGAACGCGGCTTCATCCGCGCGCAGACCATCGCCTATGACGACTTCATCGCCTTCAAGGGTGAGACCGGCGCCAAGGAAGCCGGCAAGATGCGCGCCGAAGGCAAGGAATACGTTGTGAAGGACGGCGATGTAATGAACTTCCTGTTCAACGTCTGATTCCCGCCAGACCACATCAAAAAAAGCCCGCCGATGCGGGCTTTTTCACAGGTGCGGCGTGACCCGCGCCCGCCTCACAGCTTCTCCATCCCCTTGCCGCGCAAGCCCACCAGCAGCGCCTGCCCGTCCGCCCCCACGCGGAATTCGCCGTATTCGGCCTCGGCGAAGCGCTTGCCCTGCCCCTCCTGGAAGAAATACGCATCGGTCGACACCTGCACCTGCATCCCGCCCCAGCGCGAGCGCGCGGTCTGGTAGCGCAGCAGTTGCTCGCCCGCCGCCAGCGGCTCGGCGTCGTGCACGCGCACGAAGCTGGCAATGCCTTGCGGGTCGCGCCGGATCACGGCGACGCCGTCGCGCGGAAGCCGCCGGTCTTGCGCCCGCGCGGCGCGGATCTGGTTGCCGATGTCGAAGTTCAGCGCCATGTAGTCGCCCTGCATCAGCGAGCGCGGATCGACCGGCGCGAGTTTGAGGAAGACGGTATCGCCGCGCGCCAGCAGGCGCTCCTTGCCGACGATGCCGACGGCGGCCAGCGCCAGCGTCAGCGCCCAGGCGATCAGGATCCAGCGTTTCATGCGGCCTCCTTCATGCGGCCTCCATCTGTGCGCGGCGCAGCAGCCAGTGGCGCCCGGCCAGCAGCAGCACGCCGGCCGCGGCGAGCGTGGCCGACTTGGCCACCAAGGTCCAGTGCAGCGCCGAGTAGTACCAGATAAAACCGATGGCGATGCTGGTAACGCCCAGGCCCAGCCACGGCATCGAGGCCCGGCGTAGCGCCAGCCCCAGCGCGAGCGCGCCGGCCACCACTGCGGGCGCGGCCGCCATCAGCGCGCCGAACGCCACCAGCCCGCCCAGCACGCCGCCTTGCATCGCCGGCCCGAGCGCCAGGCGGCGGCATTCGGCCAGCGCGAAACCGGCCAGCATCAGCGTGGTCAATCCCCCCGCGGCCCAGTGCGCCAGCGGGATGTGCGCCGCTTGCGGGCCCTCCAGCCAGGCCAGCGGATGGCTCATGCCGGTGACGACCAGCGCCGCCGCCAGCGTGAACAGCAGGGTCGCGTCGGCCAGCGGTTCCAGCAGCGCATGGCGGCCGTCCGCGCACAGGCGTGCCTCGGCCAGCGTGAAGCCGGCCGCCAGGGCGGCGCCGAGCGGCACCAGCCAGCCCAGCGACCACGTCAGCATCAGCCAGTCCTCCGGCTTGCCGCCGGCGATGGCGAGATGCACCGCGCCGGCCAGGCCGATCCACGCGCCCAGCCCGCACAGCAGCCGGTGCAGCCGGTTGGGCACCAGCCAGGCCAGCGCGGCCTCGAACAGCGCCAGCGCGGCCCAGAAGCCGACGCTCTCGGCCACGCGCGTGAAGCCGAACGCCTCGGTCAGGCCAAACACGGCCATGCCCTGCCCGCTCAGGCTGACCGCCAGCGCGAACTGCCCCGCGGCGATGCCGCCGCCGCGCCAGTACAGCAGCGCCGCCAGCGCGATCATGGCCAGCCCGGTGACGGCCATCGCCACGCCGTTCTCGCGCGCGGCAACGAAGACCGTGCCGACCAGGAAGAACTGGAAGAACAAGGCGCCGAGCCAGCCCGCCGCGCCCATCAGGCAGCGCACCGCCCACGGCGTATGGGGATGCGCGGGAGGCTCGCCCTGTACCTCGCCGCGTGCGGCGAGTTGTTGCCAGAGCCGTTGCTCGGTCTGCAGTACGTTGCTCATGCCTGCTCCAGCTGGCTGCGCCAGGCCCGCATCAGCCAGGCGGCCGCGGCGGCGGCCAGGCCGATGGTCAGCAGGCCGAGCAACAGGAACGCGCCGAAATCGTCCTTGCCCTCGAACAGCACCTTGGCGATCGCGGCCACGGCCAGCACGATGCCGGTCAGGCAGGCCAGGCTCAGCACCACGATATCGAAGGCATGCCAGCGGAACCACCAGACCAGCGCGGCCAGCGCCAGCACCGCCAGCGCGAAGGCGGCGCCGTCGAAGTCGCTGCGCAGCAGGCTGGCCAGCCCGAGCGAGCCGGCATGCAGGCACGCCAGCGCGGCCAGCATGCGGCCACCGGTGAGCCCGCGGAAGCCGAGCGACGGCGCCCTCGCGCACAGCAACTGCCACAGCACCAGCTGCAGCGCCACCGCGCCCAGCAACGCCAGCGTGGCGGTGCGCACGTGGCGAGAATCGAACAGCAGCGAGAACACGCCGTCAACGCCGAAGCGCAGGCTGAAATAGCGCAGCAGCGCCAGGTTGCCGACCACGATCACCAGCCACCAGTGCGGCGCCGCGCCCGCCGCCAGCGCCCACGGCAGCGCCAGCAGCGCCCACAGCGCGAACAGCTGCCAGGGATCGGCGCCGGTCTGGTAGGTCTGGCCGATCACCGCCAGCAGCACGCCCGCCATCACCTGCGCGCCGCCGAGCGCGGCCCGTCCGGCGGCATCGCCCGCCGGTCGCAGCCAGGCAAAGCCGGCCAGCAGCGTGATCGCGCCGGCGAGCAGGCCGAACCGGGCAAACTTGTGCAGGTCCTGCCAGTTGAAGGCAAAGAACACGATCACGCCGGCGCACAGCAGCGCGGTGCCCAGCGCCATCAGCGCGGTGTCGAGCCAGCGGCGCCAGTCCGCTGCGACCGGTTCGGTGCGCGCCCACGGGGCGGCGACCGCGGCTGGCCCCAGGCGGCCAAGCGCGCGCCAGTGGGCCAGTGCCTGGCGGATGGCGCGCCGCTCGCCAACGGCTTCGCGGTCCGGGCCATTTGCTCCGATGCGGGTTGCTTGCATGCTCGCCCTTGCGTGCTGGAATGACGGCGACTTTAGCAAAGTGATACGTGGGCCGCACCTGTTGCGTGGGAGGGGGTGTGCGGTCGCGCGCCATCTAGGCCCTGCCTGCGCGGGCCGGTATGCTGTGGCCCTTGTCACGTTTACCCACGCCCCATGACCCTCGGAATCCTTGCCGCCATCCACGATGAAGTCGACGGGCTCGTCGCCGCCATGCGCCATGACGACAGCCGCGCCACGGTACGCACCATCGGCATGCGCGACTACTACGCCGGCCATTTGTACGGGCAGCCGTGCGTGCTGGTGCTGGCGCGCATGGGCAAGGTGGCGGCGTCGGCGACCACGGTCACGCTGATCCGGGAGCTGGGCGCCACGCAGATCGTCTTTACCGGACTGGCCGGCGGCATCGGCGCGGCCACGCAGGTGGGCGACATCGTCATCGCCGACCGCACCCTGCAGCATGACCTGGACGCGCGCCCGTTCTTCGGCCGCCATGAGGTGCCGCTGCTGGAGCGCGCCGAATTCCCCGCCGATGCGGCGCTGACGGCCGAGCTGCATGCCGCCGCGGCGGACTTCCTGCGCGACGACCTCGCCGTCGACGTGCCGCGCGCGGTGCGCGAAAAGTTCGGCGTCGCGGCGCCGACCCTGCACCGGGGCATGATCGCCAGCGGCGACCAGTTTATCGGCTCGCCCGCCGCGGTAGCGGAGCTGCGCGAGCGGCTGCCGGGCTTGCTGGCAGTGGAGATGGAAGGCGCCGCGGTGGCACAGGTCTGCCATGAATATGGCGTGCCTTACGCGGTGATGCGGACCATCTCCGACCGCGCCGACGACACCGCGCATGTGGATTTTTCGGCATTCCTGACCGACGTGGCCAGCCACTATTCCAGCGGCGTACTGCGCCGTCTGCTGGCGGCGCGCGCCTGACGCCAGCCTTCGCGGCCGTCTGACCGGGATCAAGCCCCGTGCAGATTCCTGACCGGAAAGTCGGTTCAGTCGTTACCGTCCGCGCGGCCGCACCGTGCCCCAGAACCCGACCAGCAGCGCCGACCCGGCGATCACCGCGAGCCAGCTGCCGAGCTGGCCGTCGACAAACCAATGCAGCGCGCGGCCGGTGTAGAAGGCCGCCGCCGCACCCGCCGCGCCCAGCACCAGCGCGGCCGGCAGGGTCACCACGCGCCCTGCCGGATGCAGCCGGCGTGCCGCCAGTCCGACCAGCAAACCCACGATCAAGGTGCCCAGCATCCGCTTCTCCTGTGTTGTCTGCATCACAGCCGCATGCGGCCGCGGCGTAACGATACTGCAATCCTACGGCCCTGCCACCCACCGCGGCGGACGACTGCAATGATCGGTCCCGGCGGTATAATGACATCCGGTCCGGCCGCGCTCCGGATCGTACCAGTCCCCAACAATGCAACTGCTCGCGATCGGCATCAATCACACTACGGCACCCGTCTCGCTGCGCGAGCGGGTGGCGTTTCCGCTCGAGCAGATCAAGCCGGCGCTGGGCGCGCTGCGCTCCCACCTGTCGGGGCGCAGCGGCACCGAAGCCGCCATCCTGTCCACCTGCAACCGCACCGAGATCTACTGCGCCACCGACGTGCTGACGCCGGGCACGGACGGATTCGAGCACACCCTGCGCTGGCTGTCGCAGCATCACAACGTGCCGGCCACGGAGCTGGCGCCGCACCTGTACGCGCTGCCGCAGTCCGAAGCCGTGCGGCACGCCTTCCGCGTGGCCAGCGGGCTCGATTCGATGGTGCTGGGCGAGACCCAGATCTTGGGCCAGCTCAAGGACGCGGTGCGCACCGCCGGCGAAGCCGGCTCGCTCGGCACGTACCTGAACCAGCTGTTCCAGCGGACCTTCGCGGTGGCCAAGGAAGTGCGCGGCCAGACCGAGATCGGCGCGCATTCGGTGTCGATGGCCGCGGCCGCGGTGCGGCTGGCGCAGCGGATCTTCGAAAGCGTCTCGACCCAGCGCGTGCTGTTTATCGGCGCGGGCGAAATGATCGAACTGTGCGCAACCCACTTTGCCGCGCAGCAGCCGCGCCAGATCGTGGTCGCCAACCGCACCGTCGAGCGCGGCGAGAAGCTGGCCGAGCAGCTCAGCGGCCAGGGCCTGACCGCCAATGCGATCCGCCTGTCGGACCTGGGCGAGCGCCTGCATGAGTTCGACATCGTGGTGTCGTGCACCGCAAGCTCGCTGCCGATCATCGGCCTGGGCGCGGTGGAGCGCGCGGTCAAGCGGCGCAAGCACCGTCCCATCATGATGGTCGACCTGGCCGTGCCGCGCGACGTCGAGCCCGAAGTCTCGCGCCTGGACGACGTCTTCCTCTATACCGTCGACGACCTCGGCGCGGTCGTGCGCGAGGGCAACGCCCTGCGCCAGGCCGCGGTGGCGCAGGCCGAAGCCATCATCGAAAGCCGCGTGCAGAACTTCATGCACTGGCTGGAAACCCGCAGCGTGGTGCCGGTCATCCGCGAACTGCAGAGCAGCGGCGAAGCCATCCGCCAGGCCGAGCTGGAGCGCGCGCGCCGCATGCTGGCGCGCGGCGACGATCCGCAGGCCGTGCTCGAGGCGCTCTCCGGCGCGCTCACGCGCAAGTTCCTGCACGGCCCCACCCACGCGCTCAACCACACCCAGGGCGAGGACCGCGAGGCGCTGCTGCGCCTGGTGCCGGGCCTGTTCCGCCACAGCAGCCATTCCGAGCGCTAGCCGCGCTTGCCTCGCCGGCGCGCCGCGCCGTCACGCCCTCGCCGCCCCGTCCTTGTGGGCGTGGCCCGGCCCACCCGATTCCCTGTCCGCCCCGATGAAAGCCAGCATGCTTGCCAAGCTCGACCAACTGGCCGAGCGACTCGACGAAGTCAACGCCCTGCTCGCGCGCGAAGACGCGACCGCCAATATCGACCAGTACCGCAAGCTCAGCCGCGAGCATGCCGAGCTGTCGCCCGTGGCCGAGCAATACGGCCAGTACCGCCAGGCCCAGGACGACCTCGCCACCGCGCAGGCGCTGCTCGACGATCCGGAGATGAAGGACTTCGCCGCCGACGAGATCGCCGCCGCGCGCGACCGGCTGGAAGCGCTGCAGGCCAGCCTGCAGCGCCTGCTGCTGCCCAGGGACCCCAACGACGACCGCAACCTGCTGCTGGAAATCCGCGCCGGCACCGGCGGCGAGGAAAGCGCGCTGTTCGCCGCCGATCTGCTGCGGATGTACACGCGTTATGCCGAGCGGCAGCGCTGGCAGGTCGAGGTGATGAGCGAGTCGGAATCGGACCTGGGTGGCTACAAGGAAGTCATCATCCGGATCGCCGGCGATGCCGCGTTTTCGCGGCTGAAGTTCGAATCCGGCGGCCACCGCGTGCAGCGCGTGCCGGCCACCGAGGCGCAGGGCCGCATCCATACCTCTGCCTGCACGGTTGCCGTGATGCCCGAGGCCGACGAGGTTGGCGAGGTCGAGATCAACCCGGCCGACCTGCGCATCGACACCTTCCGCGCCTCCGGCGCCGGCGGCCAGCACGTCAACAAGACCGATTCCGCGGTGCGCCTGACCCACCTGCCCACCGGCATCGTGGTCGAGTGCCAGGACGACCGCAGCCAGCACCGCAACAAGGACAAGGCGATGAAGGTGCTCGCCGCCCGCATCAAGGACATGCAGGCGCGCGCCGCGCAGGCGCGCGAGGCCAGCACCCGGCGCAACCTGATCGGCTCGGGCGACCGCAGCGACCGCATCCGCACCTACAACTTCCCGCAGGGCCGCGTGACCGACCACCGCATCAACCTGACGCTGTACAAGATCGACATGATCATGGACGGCGACATGGACGAGCTGCTGTCAGCGCTGTCCGCCGAGCACCAGGCGGACCAGCTGGCGGCGCTGGGCGAAGACGCCTGAGCGCCACTTGGCGCGTCGTAGCCAAGGCTTCGGCGATGAACACCGCGTAAAGTCGCCGATATCTTTGTATTTGTTGTAAATGCTTGAAACAGCACTGGCAGGGGTAAGGTCGCTGTCTATAATCGACTTCGACCGGCAAACGGAGAATGGTGCCGGGTAGTCACTCCCGAGAACATATCTAGGACGAAATCATGAAAAAACTGCTCGCGCTGTTGATGATCACCGCGGCCATGGCCGCTTGCAGCAAGAAGGAAGAAGCGCCGCCCGCCGCCTCGAACGCCGAGAGCGCGATGCAGAGCGCCGCGGAATCCGCCAAGGCCGCCGCAAGCGATGCCGCCGCTGCCGCCAGCAACGCCGCAGATGCCGCCAAGGCTGCCGCCAGCGACGCCGCCTCGAACGCTTCCGCCGCCGCCGAGAAGGCCAAGGAAGACGCCGGCAACGCCATGGAGAACGCCAAGCAGGCCGCCAAGGATGCCGTCAACGCCGGCGCCGACAAGGCCAAGGACGCCGTCAATAAGTAATCGCCCGGCGGGGTCATTGCGCCCGCCGCCGCCGATGAGCGGTACACTGGCACGAAGCCGGAAGTTTCACCAGAGCACCGCCCCAAAGCCCCGCCAGGTCCCGCACCGGTGGGGTTTTTTATAGCCGGCACCAGAACCGTCTTTTACCCACGCGATGTCCACCCCCGACTCCACCGCGCTGCCGGCAACACCCACGCTGCGCGAGGCGCAGACCCTCGCCGCCATGGCCGGGCTGCCTGCGCTGGAAGCGCGCATGCTGCTGACCCACGTCACCGGCCTGAGCCGCACGCAGCTGATCACGCGCGACACCGACGTGCTCACTATCGCCCAGCGCGACGCGTTTGCCACGCTGCTGGCGCGGCGCCTGGCGGGCGAGCCGATGGCCTACCTGATCGGCGAGCGTGAATTCTTCGGCCGCAAGTTCCGCGTCACGCCGGACGTACTGATCCCGCGCCCCGATACCGAGGTGGCTGCGGAAGCCGCGCTGGCGCGGCTGGCCACGGTGCCGCAGCCCAACGTGCTTGACCTCGGCACGGGCTCCGGCATCCTCGCCGTGACGCTGGCGCGCGAGCGGCGCGACGCGCAGGTCTGGGCCACCGACATCTCGCCCGGCGCGCTGATGGTGGCGCAGGACAACGCCCGCGCGCTGGGCGCCGAGCGCATCGCGTTCCTGGTCTCGGACTGGTACGCGGCGCTGCCGCCGGAGCTGCGCTTCCACCTGATCGTCAGCAACCCGCCCTATATCGCCGCGGGCGACCCGCACCTGGCTGAAGGCGACCTGCGCTTCGAGCCGATCGACGCGCTGACCGACCACGACGACGGCCTCTCCGACCTGCGCGCCATCGTCGGCGGCGCCGGCGCGCGATTGCTGCCCGGCGGCTGGCTGCTGATGGAACACGGCTATGACCAGGCCGCGGCCACGCGCCAGCTGCTGCAAGCCAGCGGCTTCGACGAGGTCTTCACCGCGCGTGACCTGGCCGGGCTGGAGCGCTGCACCGGCGGACGCTGGCCGGGCGCGCAGCCCGCCGGTACCGCCGCGGCACCCTGAAGCGCCGCGGCGATTCCGGTAAAATTGCCATCAGATTCCCGCCGTGCGGCCCGGCCGCGCGGTATTCCGTTCTCCCCAGGCGGCGCCCGCGACACGGCCTCGCCCCACTGAAAAGCAAACCATGAGCGACGTGCAGCAACAGATCGACCAGATCGTCAAGGGCAACCCCGTAGTCCTGTTCATGAAGGGCACCGCGCAATTCCCGATGTGCGGCTTCTCGGGACGCGCCATCCAGATCCTGAAGGCCTGCGGCGTCGACGCGCCGACCACGGTCAACGTGCTGGACGACGAAGGCATCCGCCAGGGCATCAAGGAATACGCCAACTGGCCGACCATTCCCCAGCTCTACGTGAACGGCGAGTTCATCGGCGGCTCGGACATCATGATGGAGATGTACCAGAACGGCGAACTGCAAACCCTGCTGAAGGGCTGAGTCTCGCCATGTCCGGGGCTGGCGGCACACCGCAACGGCTGATCGTCGCCATCACCGGCGCCACCGGGGCCATCTACGGCGTGCGCCTGCTGCAGGTGCTGCGCGCGGCGCCCGCGGTGGAAACCCACCTGCTGATTTCGCCGGCCGGCGTGATGAACCTGCAGCACGAGCTGGACATCGGCCGCGCCGAGGTCGAAGCGCTGGCCAGCGTCGTGCACAACGTGCGCGACATCGGCGCCACCATCGCCAGCGGCTCGTTCCGCGCGCACGCCATGGTGGTGGCGCCGTGCTCGATGCGCACGCTGGCGGCGATCGCGCATGGTTTCTCGGACAACCTGATCACGCGCGCCGCCGACGTCACGCTGAAAGAGCGCCGCAAGCTGGTGCTGATGGTCAGGGAAACGCCGCTGAACCTAGCGCACCTGCGCAACATGACTGCGGTGACGGAAATGGGCGGGATCGTGTTCCCGCCGGTGCCGGGCTTCTACCAGAAGCCGCAGAGCATTGCCGAACTGGTCGATCATACGGTCGGGCGCATGCTGGACCTGGTGGACCTACCGCAGATCGGGCAAGCCCTGGCGCCAAGCTGGGGCGGGCTGAACCCCCGCGCCGGCGACGCGGCCGGGAACTGAGCCGCGCCGCCGCGCTTACCGGGAACGATTACCAGCGGCGATAGCCGCGGCCATAGTAGCCGTAGCCGCCGTAGTAGTACGGACGCGGCGCCACCACCACCGGCGCGGGCGCCACGTACACCGGCGCCGGACCGACCGCCGGGCCGGCGGGCGTGGGATAGACGGCGCAGCCGCCCAGCAGGGTCACCGATGCAGCCAGTCCAATCGTCAGCATTCTCATCATTTCATCCTTGGGTCGCAACGGGCATGTGCCTGCCTTGCTGACGTTATACGGGCGGAACGCGTAATACGGCGTCAAAGCCGTGTAACGCTTGTTACCGTTCCCTACGCGCCCTGCCGCCCACCCCGGGATGCCGTCAGATCTCGAACCGTATCCCCTGCGCCAGCGGCAGCGAATCGCCGTAGTTGATGGTGTTGGTGGCGCGGCGCATATAGCCCTTCCACGCATCGGAGCCTGACTCGCGGCCGCCCCCCGTCGCCTTCTCGCCGCCGAAGGCGCCGCCGATTTCCGCGCCGCTGGTGCCGATATTCACATTGGCGATGCCGCAGTCGCTGCCCGCCGACGACAGGAAGCGCTCGGCCTCGCGCATCGATTCGGTGAAGATGCACGACGATAGCCCATGTGCCGCGGCATTGTTCAGCGCGATGGCCTCGTCCAGCGTGGTGTACGGCATCAGGTACAGGATCGGGGCGAAGGTTTCGGTCAGCATGGTGTCGTGCTGCGCGTCGGTCATCACCAGCGCGGGCCGCACGTAGTGCGCATGCGGATAGCGGTCGGCCAGCAGCCGCTCGCCGCCGGTCACGATATTGCCCTGCGCGCGGCACGCCGCCAGCGCGTTGGCCATGGCGTCGCCGGCGGCGGTGTCGATCAGCGGGCCGACCAGCGTGCCGTCTTGCAGCGGATCGCCGACCGGCAGCCGGTCGAACACGGTGATCAGCCGGCTCGCCATGGTGTCCATCAGGTCGGCATGGATAAAGCAGCGGCGCAGCGTGGTGCAGCGCTGCCCCGCGGTGCCGGCCGCGGCAAAGGTGATGGCCCGCACCGCCAGTTCGATATCGGCCGAGGGCGCGACGATGGCAGCGTTGTTGCCGCCCAGCTCCAGGATGCAGCGCTTGAAGTGCCCGGCGCAGGCGATGCCGACCTCGCGGCCCATGCGGGTCGAGCCGGTGGCGCTGACCAGCCGCACCGCAGGGTGCGCGACCAGGTGGGTACCCAGGGTGCGCCCGCCCGGCAGCACCGCCGAGATGCCACTGTGCTGCGGCGCCGCCGCGGCCAGCACGCGCTCCAGCAGGCCGTGCGCGGCCAGCGCGCACAGCGACACCTTCTCCGACGGCTTCCAGATCACGCCGTTGCCGCATACCAGCGCCAGCGCCGCATTCCACGCCCACACCGCCACCGGGAAGTTGAACGCCGAAATCACGCCGCACAGACCGTACGGGTGCCAGGTCTCGCGCATCGCGTGCTGCGGGCGCTCGGAGGCGATGGTCAGCCCGTGCAGCTGGCGCGACAGGCCGACCGCGAAGTCGCAGATGTCGATCATCTCCTGCACCTCGCCCAGCCCTTCCTGCAGGATCTTGCCGGATTCGAGCGACACCAGCCGCCCCAGCGCTGCCTTGTGTTCGCGCAGCACCTCGCCGAAGCGCCGCACGATCTCGCCGCGCGCCGGCGCCGGCAGCAGCGCCCAGGTGCTCTGCGCCGCGTGCGCGCGCGCGATCAGCGCGTCGGCCTGCGCCGGCGTGCAGGGCGGCACGTGGCCGATGGCGTCGCCGTCGACCGGCGAGCGCACCGTCACGGCGCCGGCCGGCGTCCCTTCCCGCCATGGCCGCGGCAGGCCCAGCGAATCCCAGCAGGCAGCAAATTCTTGTGCTTTCATACGAGGCTCTCCTGGAGCGGATGCTGCGTGTAATGGCGACCGAAGCGGTTGGCCAGGAAGGCCTCCAGCGGCATCGACTCCTGCCGTACGAAGCCGGCCTGCGGCAGCGCGCCGGTGGCCACCATGTCCAGCGCGGTGCAGATGCCGGCGGCAGTGGTCAGCTGGATCGCATTGACATGCCCGCCCGCGCCGTCGACCCCGCCGATGCGGGCCGAGAACGAAGCCTGCGTCAGCGGCCCGCGCCCGCGTTCGCCGCCGGCGGGATAGCCGGTGGCGGTGGCGAACACGATCACCACGTCCTGCTCGGTCACCGGGATGGCGCGATCGAAGATATCGCGCAGCCAGTCGCGGCGTTCGCGCAGGCGCAGGTCGTTGAGCAGCAGCTTCATCAGCGCGCAGTGGCCGGGATAGCGGATCGACTTGTAATCGACATGGCGCGCCCGTCCGGCCAGCGTCTCGGGCAGCGTGCCCAGCCCGCCCGATGTATTAAAGGCTTCGTACTCGATGCCGTCCAGCGCAAAGCTCTCCAGCCCCTCCAGCGCCGTCAGTTCCACGCGACGGCCGTCGACGATGGCCTCGCACGGGTTGCAGTACTCGTTGATCAGTCCCTCGGTGCTCCAGGTGAGGTTGTACTTGAGCGCGTTGCTCGGGTAGCGCGGCAGCGCCCCCACCCGCATCTGCAGGTCCAGCAGTTCGCCGCCGCCGCGCAAGAAGCGCTGCGCGAGGTCGTGCCCGACCACGCCGATAAAGCCCGGCGCCAGCCCGCATTGCGGCATCAGCACCGAGCGCGCGCCCTGCGCCAGCTGGCGGATGGCCTGGGTCGCGGCGACGTCCTCGGTCAGGTCGAAGTAATGCACGCCGAGGCGCGCCGCCACCGAGGCCACGCTGATCGCGGCATGGAACGGCAGCGCGTTGAGCACGGCGTCGGCGCCGGCCAGCAGCGCGGCACAGGTGCCGGGCTCGGTGGGATCGCCAGCGCGCGCCAGCACGCCGCGCGGCAGGCCATCGAGGCGGCGCCCGTCATGGTCGACCACGCTGACGCGGTAGTCGCCGCTGTCGTGCAGCATGGCCGCAATGGTGCGGCCGATCTTGCCGGCGCCCAGCACCGTCACGTGCAGCGGGCGGTCGGCCCTGGGCAGGTCGCGCGGTGCCTGCCGGCCGAGATTCGAGGCTTGCATGATGTCTCCGTCCACAAGAAAAAGGATTCCGTTGACTGGAGTATGGATAGCCCGGCCGACATAATGAAGGCACAAGAACGACGAAAAACCGCCATAATCGAACGAAACGACGAGGCATCCCGACGTAATGACCGAACTCGACACCACCGACCGCCACCTGCTGTCGCTGCTGCAGGCCAACGCGCGCGAAAGCGCCGCCAACCTGGCCCGGCACCTGGGAATCGCCCGCACCACCGTGGTCGCGCGCATTGCGCGGCTGGAGCGCAGCGGCGTGATCGCCGGCTACGGCGTGCGGCTGGGCCAGCGCATGGAAGACAACGCCATCCTCGCCTATTGCGGCCTGTCGGTGCAGCCCAAGGCCGCGCCCGCGATCCTGCGCGCGCTGCAGCGGCTGCCCGAGATCGAAGAGGTCAATTCCGTCAGCGGCCCGGTCGACTACCTGGTGGCGATCCGCTGCGACACGCATGACCGGCTCGACCGGCTGCTCGACGAGATCGGCATGCTCGACGGCGTCAACCACACCACCACCTCGATCGTGCTGGCGCGCAAGCTCGACCGCCGGCGCGCCGCCGGCTGACGCGGTATGCTGCCAGACCCATCAGCTTTTGCGGAGCAACAGAACATGAACAATCCGATCCGTGTCGCCGTGGGCGGCGTGACCGGCTGGGCCGGCGGCGAACTGGCGCGCGGCGTGGCCCATGCGGCCGACATGACCCTGGTGGCCGGCCTGTCGCGCGGCGCCGCCGGCCAGACCCTGGCGCAGCTGACCGGCCATGCCGGTACCCCGGGCGTGGCCGCCGCCAGTATCGAAGTGCTGGGCGAGACGCCGTACGACGTCTACGTCGAATACACCAGGCCCGGGATCGCCAAGCACAACATCCTGCAGGCGCTGGCGCACGGTGCGCACGTGGTGGTCGGCACCTCCGGGCTGACCGACGACGACTATGCCGAGATCGACGCGGCCGCGCGCCAGGCCGAGCGCGGCGTGCTCGCCTGCGGCAATTTCGCCATCACGGTGGTGCTGCTGCAGAAGTTTGCCGAGATGGCGGCGCGCCACCTGGAACACTGGGAGATCATCGACTACGCCAAGGCCGGCAAGATCGACGTGCCCTCCGGCACGGTGCGCGAGCTGGCGTACCGGCTCGGCCAGGTCAAGGCCGCCGCGCAGGCGGTGCCGCTCGACCAGGTCAACGGCCCCAGGGAAACCCGCGGCGCCACCATGTCCGGCACGCAGGTGCATGCGGTGCGGCTGCCCGGCTACCAGCTGGGCGTGGAAGTGATCTTCGGCGCCGACGGCCAGCGCCTGCACCTGAAGCACGAGGCCGGCGACGGCTCCAAGCCCTATGTTGCCGGCGCACTGCTGGCGATCCGCAAGGTCCACACCGTGCGCGGCGTGGTGCGGGGGCTGGACAAGGTAATGGAAGGACTGTGAGGCAGCCGGCGGCGCACGCGTGCGGTGCGCCGCCGGCCTGTGCCGTTACCAGCTGCCGGGCTTTTCCGGCTTGGCCGGCGTCTTCGGCGCGGGCTTGGCCGCGGCGGCCTTGCCGCCCTTGGCCGCCGGTGCCGGGGGCGGATTGAGCTGCTTGTCGACCTCGGCATCCTTGTCCGCCATCAGCGCGCGCGCCTGCGGCAGCAGCATCTCGATGGTGCCGGTGTTGGGATCTTCCGGCATCGCATACAGCTCCACCGTCAGCGGCCGGTGGATCCAGCCGGCATGCAGCGTCTTGACGGTCTTGCCGGCCTTGTCGGGCATGTCCTCCTGCTCCTGGCGGAAGGGCTTGCCGTACAGCGCGCTGATGCTGTCGGCCGCGGCCTGCTGCGAATTGGCGCCGGCGGTCGGCACCATCAGGCCGACCAGCGCATTGCGATCGACAAAGGCCACCACATAGGGGCCATCCATGAACGCCGGGCGCTGCGCCCGCGGCACGCCGACCTGGCGCATCAGGCCATCGCCCTTCAGTTCGACGCAAAAGCCGGTGACATCGCGGCCGTCGGGCGAGCGCTTGTCGGCGCAGTCGGGCAGCGCCGGCAGCGGGTTGCCGATTTCCAGCATGGCCAGCAGCGGCGCCAGCGCGCTGTTTTCGGCCTGGGCCGAGGGCCTGGCGGACGGTGCGGAGGCGGGGGTGGCGGCAGGGGCGGCGGGGGCGGCATTCGCGCCGGCGGCGCCCAGCAGGCCGGCAAGCGCCAGCCCGGCAACGGGGAATTTCAAGACGGACTCCTGGTGAAAGGCTCCGGGTTGGAGCCCGCCCCCGCCGGGTTGTTCCTGCGCGGCGCGAGATCGTGGCGAGCGCTTCACTTGCGGCCGCGCACGGCAAGGGTGACAAGGGGGCGTGCGCTAGCTTACCCGATGGCGCCGGCGGCGCCGCCACTTGCGCGCCGCGCCGGCATTACCCCGCCGGCGCCTTGCGCGTCAGCGCCAGGGCTTCGCGCCGGAAGGTGTGGCCGACCTGGTGGTAGAACGGGTGCGGCGAGAACTGCCGCGAGATGAACGATGCCAGCAGCGACGCCGCCAGCAGGAACACCGTCAGGTCCTGCGTGCGCGTCATTTCCATCACGATCACGCTGGCGGTGATCGGCGCCTGCGTGGCCGCGGCCAGGAACGCGGCCATCGACACCAGCGCCAGTACGCGCGGCTCGGCCATGCCGCTGACGAAGTGCGCGACGTTTTCGCCGATGCCCGCGCCGATCGCCAGCGCGGGCGTGAAGATCCCGCCGGGAATGCCGGCGAAGTACGACACCACCGTCGCCACCAGCTTGGCCAGGCCGAACCACAGCGTGGCATGCGATTCGCCATTGATCAGCGCCGCGGCCTGCTCATAGCCGGTGCCGAAGGTCGCGCCCGCGGTGGCCCAGCCGATGATCGCCACCACCAGCCCGCAGCCGAACGCCGTCCACACCGGATGCCGCCCCGGCCAGTCGCGCCACGCGGCCGGCAGCAGCGCCGGCACGCCGCCCTTGAGCGCCTTGGCGAATACGCCGCCCAGCACGCCGGTGACCACCGCGCACAGCAGCACCGGGCCCCAGGCCTCATGCAGGCCCAGCATCGGCACCTTGACCACGAAATACGGGTTGTTGCCCAGCACCGCCAGCGACAGGAAACCCGCGGTCAGCACGCCCGACAGCACCAGGCGGTCCCAGCGCACCGCGGTGCCGCGGCCCAGCTCCTCGATGGCGAACACCACCCCGGCCAGCGGCGTATTGAATGCCGCCGCCAGTCCGCCGGCCGCGCCGGCGGCGATCAGCGCATTGGGATGAAAGCCGATGCGAAAGCGCAGCTTCTCCTGGCACCAGCGACCCCAGGCCAGCATCGCCGCCGCACCGACCTGCACCGACGGGCCCTCGCGCCCGACCGAGGCGCCCGCCAGCAGCGCGGCGGCGGTCAGCACCACCTTCCACATCGACTGGCGCAACGACACCAGCAGCGTCTGTGCCGGGCCCGACGGCGGCAAGGTCACCGCCGCGATCACCTGCGGAATGCCGCTGCCGCGCGCCTGCGGCGCCAGCCGGATGGTCAGCCAGCGCAGCGCGGCCAGTCCGAACGGCAGCATCACGAACGCCAGCCATGGCGTGGCCTGGGTCAGCTGGTGGTTCCAGCGCAGCGCCACTTCGGCGATCCACGCGAACACCAGCGAGAACAGCCCGACGCAACCCGCGCCGAACATGAACGCGGCATAGCGCAGCGTGGTGCGCGAGATGCGCCCAGCCTGGCGCGACTTGCGCCACGCCGCCACGCGCGCGCGGCGGCTGAGCTGGTTCAGCAGGCGGGGATCGAGCGGCGGCGCGCCGGCGTCGGACGCCGCCTGCGGGTCACGTCCGCTGTCCGGGTGGGCGCCCGGGTTATCGGCAGCCGAACCAGGAGGCGTGGGATCGTTGGGCTCGCGATCGGTCATGACGGGGGCGTGGCGCGTGGATGGCGTCGACTATACCCCCATCGTCGATGCGATGACCGGCGCGCGGCCGGTGATCGGCGGATGAATGCAGGCCATCAGTCCAGCGAGATGTTGTTCGCCTTGATCACCTTGCCCCAGTGCGCGCGGTCGGCCTCGAGATAGCGGTCGATCTCGGCCTGCGTGCGCGGCGGTTGCACCAGCAGCCCCAG
Source organism: Cupriavidus alkaliphilus (assembly GCF_900094595.1). Lineage (GTDB taxonomy): Bacteria > Pseudomonadota > Gammaproteobacteria > Burkholderiales > Burkholderiaceae > Cupriavidus > Cupriavidus alkaliphilus. The sequence goes on from NZ_FMAD01000019.1 coordinate 45,536, forward strand.
GGCGCTGAAGGTGGCGCGGAACTGCGGGTCCTTCAGCACGTGGTCGGCGGCGGCCTGCAGCCTGGCCACCGCTTCGGGCGGCGTCTGCGCGGGCACGGCCAGGCCGAACCAGGTGGCGGCCTGGAAGTTGGGATAGCCGCTCTCGGCCACGGTCGGCACATCGGGCAGCACTTCCAGGCGGCGGCGCCCGGTGACCGCCAGCGCCTTGAGCTTGCCCGCCTTGATATGCGGCAGCGAGGTGCTGACCACATCCACCATCAGCTGCACGTCGTTGGCCAGCAGCGCCGCCAGCGCCGGGGCGCTGCCGTTGTAGGGCACGTGCGTGACGCCGATGCCCAGTTCGGTCTTGAGCATCTCGGTGGCCAGCTGCAGCGCGTTGCCCAGCCCCACCGAGGCATAGTTGAGCTTGCCGCCCTCGGCCTTGGCGTAGGCCGCGAACTCGCGGATATTGCCGGCCGGCACCCGGGTGTTGGTGACCACCACCAGCGGCGCCTCGGCGCCGATGCTGAAGATGCGGAAATCCTTGGGCGGATCGTACTGGATCTTCTTGTACAGCATCGGGTTGAGCACCATGCTGCCGTTGGTCGCCAGCACCATGGTGTAGCCGTCGGCCGGCGCGCGCGCCACGCTGGTGGTGCCGATCATGGTGGCCGCGCCGGGGCGGTTTTCCACCACCACGGTCTGGCCGAGCTGGCGCGACATGCCGTCGGCCAGCGCGCGGCCGAACTGGTCGGTCGAGCCGCCCGGCGTGTACGGCACCACCAGCTTGAGCGGGCGGTCGGGATAGGCCGCCTGCGCGGCGCCGCCCCAGAGCGCCAGCGCGCATCCCGCGCCGGCTGCGATCGCGGCGAGCCAGGCGCGCCTTGGCTTGAGACCGGTTGTCCTGGTCGGTTTGTTCTGCATCGCGTCTCCTCCTGTCGTTATCGGCTTGTGCCTGGTGCAGTCCCACCGGTGCGCTCAGACGCGGCGCTGGCGGCCTTCCCAGTATCGGTCGCGCAGCCGGCGCTTGGCCAGCTTGCCGGTTTCATCGCGCGGCAGTTGCGCCTCGACCACGATGCTGCGCGGCACCTTGAATCCGGACAGCCGCTCGCGCAGCCAGTCGATCACCTCGGCCTCGCGGATCTCGGCGCCCGGCATCGGCTGCACCATGGCCAGCAGGCGCTCGCCGTATTCCGCGTCGGGAATGCCGAACACGACGCAATCGGCCACCCCGGGATAGCGCACCAGCTCGTGCTCGATCTCCGCCGGGTAGATGTTGACGCCGCCGGAAATCACCATGTCCGAGGCGCGGTCGCAGATGAACAGGTAGCCGTCGGCATCGACATAGCCCATGTCGCCCAGCGTCACCAGCCCGTCGCGGTCGATGGCGGCGCGCGCGGCCTCATTGTTGCGGTAGCTGAAGTCGGGGTAAGCGGGCTGGCGCACATAGACCAGGCCGATTTCGCCCGGCGCGCACTCGCGGCCGTGTTCGTCGAGGATGCGCAGCTGCGCGTCGTCGACCGGCCTACCGGCGGTGCCCGGGCGCGCGGCGGCGTCGGCCGGCGTGGCCACGGTGATCATGCCGGCTTCGCTGGAGGCATAGGTTTCATGGATCACCGGGCCCAGCCACTCCAGCATCGCGCGCTTGACCTCGGGCGCGCACGGGGACCCGGTGGAGGCGACGAAGCGGATCGAAGACAGGTCGTACCTGGCGCGCACCTCGGCCGGCAGCTTGAGCAGGCGCACGTACATGATCGGCACCAGGTAGAGCACGTCGATGCGGTGCTTCTCCACCAGCGCCAGCACCTGCTCGGCGTCGAAGCGCGGCGTCAGCACCAGGCGCTCGGCCATCTGCAGCGCGTTCTGGATAAACGAGCCCGGCGCGCTGTGGTACAGCGGCGCCGACATCAGCGCGCGGCAGCCCGGCTCCAGCCCGTAGGTCTGCCGCACCACCGAACGCATGCGCGCAAGCTGTTGTTCGAGCCCGTCCAGCGGCAGCGCCTGGCGCACCACGCCCTTGGGCCGGCCGGTGGTACCCGAGGTGTACGCCATATGGCCGCGCGGCGCCACGCGCGGGCCGTCATAGGCGGGCTGCTGCGCGAGCCACGCTTCATATTCAGTCGCGCCTGCGGCGGGACCGCCCACCGACAGCACCGGCATGCCGGCCGGGACCGCGTCGCGCACCGCGGGCAGCAGGTCGTCCTGGACCAGCAGCACCTTGGCACCGCTGTCGCTCAGCAGGAAGCGCACTTCCTCGGCGGTGAAGTGCCAGTTGATGGGGCAGTAGTAGCAGCCGGCGATGCGGCAGGCATGGACCACGTCGGCATACACCGGATCGTTGCGCAGCAGTACCGCGATCACGTCGCCCTCCTGCACGCCGAGCGCGCGCAGGCCGCCACCCAGGCGGGCTCCGCGCGCCAGCAAGTCCTCGCCGCTGCGGTGCAGGTCTTGATACCAAAGGTCCGTGGCCATCCGCTGTCTCCTTGCCGGGTTATGTCAGCCGACCACTGTATCGGCGTAGCCCCGTATCGACAATCAGGCCGGGCGGAATCACAATGTTGCGCCAGACGTGACAATGCTGCAGGCAATCCCCGATGGACCTTAACCTGATCCAGGCCTTCGTCGACATCGTCGATGCCGGCAACCTCGCCGAAGCCGGGCGCCGGCGCGGCGTTACGCGCTCGCAGGTCAGCCGCCAGCTGCGCGAGCTGGAACACCAGGCAGGCGCGCAGTTGCTGCGCCGGACCACGCGCCGCCTGGAGCTGACCGAACCCGGCCATGCGCTGTACCAGCACGGGGTGCGCATGCTGCTGGAAGTCGCCTCGGCCCAGGCCGAGATCGACAGCCTGGGCAAGACGCTGCGCGGCCATGTGCGCGTCAGCGTGCCCACCGGGCTGGGCGACGCCTATATCGCGCCGATGCTGCTGCAGTTCGCGCACAAGCATCCCGGCATCACCCTGCGCGTGTTCTTTGCCAACCGCGTCAACGACCTGATCGCGGCCGAGATCGACGTGGCGCTGAAGGTCACCTCGGCGCCGCCGCTGGACCACGTGGCGCGTGAAATCTGCGATATCCGCTGGCAACTGTATGCATCACCGCAATATCTCGCGCGGATTGCGCCGGTGCAGGTGCCGCCGGACCTCGCCGGCTGCAGCTTCCTGTGCCCGCCCTACCCGCCCCGGCAGTTCCCGCTGTCGTTGTACCGCGACGGCCAGCGCGTGGACGTGGCGCTGACGCCCGCGCTGCAGTCCGAACACTTCCTGTTCCTGGCGCGCGCCGTGCGCGAAGGCCATGGCATCGGCATGCTGCCGGTCTATATCGGCTGGGAAGAAGTGCGCGCCGGCCACCTGGTGCCGGTGCTGCCCGACTGGCGTCCGGAGGGGCTGGGCAACAAGCTGTTCATCATCACCACGCCCAACCTGCATCCGTCGATGGCGACGCGCGCGCTGATCGGCTTCCTGCGCGAGGAACTGGAGAAACTCGAGGTATTTCGCGACGCCGTGAAGTAGCCGGCACCGCTGACCGGTGAACGCACGCTTTTGCCGGGTCATGGAAGCGGCCCGCCTGCGAACTTTCGATTTGCAAGCTATGCTGCAGCCAGCTTGCAAACTGAAAGCAAGCAGCACATAACGGCGGAGACCCATGCCCCCTACCGATTTCACCGCGATGCCCTGCCCCGTGGCCCGCTCGATGGCCGTGCTGGGCGAGCGCTGGGCCATCCTCGTGTTGCGCGAGGCCTTCTACGGCAGCACCCGCTTCGACGAGTTCGAACGCAACCTGGGCATCGCCTCCAACATCCTGAGCGCGCGCCTGAAGACGCTGGTGGCGCACGGGCTGCTGGCGCGCGTCGCGCCCGACGGCGGCGCCCGCCATGTCTACCAGCTGACCGACAAGGGCCGCGACTTCTTTCCGGCCTATGTGGCGCTCAAGGCCTGGGCCGACCGCTGGATGACCGACGAAAAGGGGCCGCTGACGCTGCTGCAGGACCGCCGCACCGGCACGGAAATCGCCGAGCCCGCGCTGACGCGCGCCGACGGCAGCGCGATCACGCTGGACGATGTGCGCGTGCTGCCGGGCCCGGGTGCCGGCCGCTTCCTGCGCCGTCGCTTCGGCGACGCCGAAGCCGCGGCGGGCGGACCGGAGCGCGGCCATGACTGACACGCGCGCCTTGCCCGCGGGCAGCCTGCCGGCCGACGCGGTGCCGGCCACCGAAATCGCCCGCCGCATCGGCAAGCTGGCCGGCCCCACCGCGCTGATCGCGCTGCTGCAGGCGGCCGCCCAGCTGATCGAAACCTGGCTGGCCGCGCGCCAGGGCACCGCGGCGCTGGCCGGCTGGGCCGTGGTGCTGCCGTTTGCGCTGCTGCTGCAGCAGATGTCGACCGGCGCCATGGGCGGCGGCGTGGTCGCGGCCATCGCGCGCGCGCTGGGCGCCAACAAGCGTGACGATGCCTCGGCGCTGGTGATGCATGCGCTGTGGATCGCCGTGATCGCCGGCCTGGCGTTTGCCGTGGCGCTGGCCGGGTTCCCGCGCGCGGTGCTGGGCGCGGTGGCGGGCGCCACCGCCGCCGAAGCGGCCGCCACCTATGCGATCTGGCTGTTCGGCGCCGGCGCGATCCCGGCCTGGCTGGCCAACACGCTGGCGTCGGTGCTGCGCGGCGGCGGCCGCCATGCGCTGGCGGCGCGCGTGCTGGCGTTGATGTGGATCGCATTCCCGGCGCTGTCGTGGCTGCTGGCCGAGCCCGCCGGCATGGGCCTGGCCGGCATCGGCGCGGCGCTGGCGGCGGTGTCGTGGGCCGCGGCGCTGGCGATGGCGATCGTGGTCGCGCGCGGCGGCGCGGGCTTCGTGCCGGTGCTGCGGGTGCGGCTGTCGTGGCCGCTGTTCGCGCGCATCCTGTCGGTGGGGCTGGTGGCGTGCGCGCTGGCCTCGGTCGCCAACCTGACCACCATCCTGGTCACCGCGCAGCTGCGTCACCATGGCACCGCCGCGGTGGCGGCCTACGGCATCTCGGCGCGGCTGGAATTCCTGATGATCCCGCTGGCCTTCGGCGTGGGCTCGGCGCTGACGGCGCTGGTCGGCCGCGCCGTGGGCGCCGGCGACTGGCATACGGCGCGGCGCACGGCGTGGGTGGGCGCACTGCTGGCGCTGGGCATCGCCGGCAGCGCGGGCGCCGCTGTCGGCCTGGCGCCGGTGCGCTTTGCCAGCCTGTTCACCCATGACCCGGAAGTGATCGCCATCGCCGCGCGGGCGCTGTCATGGGTGGGGCCGGCATTCGGCGGCTTCGGGCTCGGCATGGCGCTGTACTTCGCCTCGATGGGCGCGGGCCGCATGCGCTGGCCGGTGGCGGCCGGGCTGTGCCGGATCGCGCTGGCCGCGGGCGGCGGCTGGGTGCTGGCCAATACGTTCGGCATGGGGCTGGACGGGCATTTCCTGGGCGTGGCGCTGGGGATCACGGCGTATGGCGTGGTCACGGCGCTGGGCGTCAGGCAGGGGGAATGGTCGGCGCGATAACGCGCTGAAACACCGCCGGTTTGCTCCCCCTCATCCACTTCGCGCGAGAGGGGAGCGTATGCGACGAGGCGGTGGCAAGTTCGGGCGGCGCGCTACCGCGTCAGCACCTTCGCGTCTCCCTGCATGCCCGCTTCGCGCACATCCTGCGGCACCGCGGGCCAGCCGCCGCCGAGCGACTTGTACAGCGCCGCGGCGCCGGTCAGCACATCGACCTGGCCCTGCACCGCCGCCAGCTGCGTGGCAAACAGCTTCTCCTGCGCGGTGGTCACTTCCAGGTAGCTGGAATAGCCGCCCTCGTAGCGCGCGCTGGACTGGTCGGCATAGACCAGCAGGCTTTTCTCCTGCTGGCGCAGGCTGACCAGCCGCTTGCGGGTCTCGATGCTGTTGGCGAGCGCGCTGTTGACGTCGGCCAGCGCCGCCAGCACCGTGCCCTGGTAGGCCAGCATGGCCTGCTGGCGCTGCGCCGCGGCGCTCTGCACCTGGCCGCGGATGGCGCCGCCCTGGAAGACCGGCTGGGTCAGCCCGGCGCCGATGCCCCACACCTGCGAGGCGCTGTGCCACAGCGCGCCGGGCGTGCTGGCAATGGCGCCGAACAGTCCGCTCAGGTTCACCGCCGGCAGGTACAGCGCCTGCGCCGCGCCCAGCTGCGCGTTGGCGGCGATGGCGGCTTGCTCGGCCTGCAGCACGTCGGGGCGGCGCGACAGCAGCGCCGCCGGCAGGTCGGCGCCCGCCGGCGGCGGCAGCAGGTCGTGCACGGGCTTGCCGCGCTCGACCGCACCAGGCTCGCGCCCCAGCAGCAAAGACAGCGCGTTCTCGGTCTGGGCGATGGCGGTGCGCAGCGGCGGGATCGACGCCTCGGTCGAGTAGTAGTCGTTTTCCGCCTGCGCCAGTTCCACCTGCGAGATCACGCCGCCTTCGTAGCGCTGGCGGAAGATATCCAGCCCGCTGGCGCGCGACGCCAGCGTCTGCTGCGCGATCTCCAGCTGCGCGTCGAGCCCGCGCAGCGTGGCATAACCCTGCACCACCGACGCCGCCAGCGCCAGCACCACGCCGCGGCGCCCGTACTCGGCATTCCACAGCTCGGCTTCGGCCGCCTCGGCCTGGCGCCGGATGCGGCCCCACAGGTCCAGTTCCCAGCTGGCATTGGCCAGCAGCTGGTACGAATTGCGCGGCCCGTCGAGCCCGGCGAACGGCGTGCCGTTGAAGGTGCCGGCACGCTGGCGCGCCGCCGACGCGGACAGCCCCAGCTGCGGGAAGAAGCCGCTGCGCGCCACCATCAGCTGGCCGCGGAACTCGTCGATGCGGGCCGCGGCGATGCGCACGTCGTAGTTGCTGCGCAGCGCCGCTTCCACCAGCGCATTGAGCACCGGGTCGCCAAAGCTGTCCCACCAGGCGCTGTCGGCGGCCACCGTCAGCACGCCGGTGTCGAGGCGGTATTGCGCCGGGTCAGGAGTCTCGGGGCGCTGGTAGTTGGGGCCGATGGCGCAGCCGCCCAGCAGCGCGGCCACGCAGGCGCCGGCCAGCTTGCGGCGCGCGCTCATGACGGCTCTCCCGTCGGCGGCGTGGCCGGTGGCGTTGTGGGTGGTGCAGTTGGTGTCGGCGCGGCGCCCTTGGGCTTGGGCTTGCGCTCGGACATCGTCTCCAGGCCCCAGAAGAACAGCGGGATAAAGAACAGCGCGATCACCGTAGCGCCGAGCATGCCGCCGATCACGCCGGTGCCGAGCGACTGCCGGCTCGCCGCCGAGGCGCCGCTGGCAATCGCCAGCGGCACGCAGCCGAGGATGAACGCCAGCGAGGTCATGATGATGGGCCGCAGCCGCAGCCTGGCCGCGTGCAGCGCGGCGTCGTAGGCGCTCAGGCCTTCCTTGTGGCGCATCTCCACCGCGAACTCGAAGATCAGGATGGCGTTCTTGGCCGCCAGCGCAATCAGTACCGTCAGGCCGATCTGGAAGTACACATCGTTCTGCATGCCGCGCATCAGGATCGCCAGCAGCGCGCCGAACAGCGCGAACGGCACCGCCAGCAGCACGCCGATCGGCAGCGACCACTTCTCGTATTGCGCCGCCAGGATCAGGAACACCATCAGCAAGGCAAAGGCGAACACATAGATCGCGGTCGAGCCCGCGCTCTTCTCCTCGTACGCCTGGCCGCTCCAGGAGTAGCTGTAGCCTTCGCCCAGCACTTCCTTCGCGATGTCTTCCATCGCCTGCAGCGCCTGGCCCGAGCTGTAGCCGGGCGCGGCGTCGCCCATGATCTTGGCGGCCGGGAAGTTGTTGAAGCGCGTAACGATGTCGGCGCCGGGCACGTATTTGACGGTAGTGACGGCCTTGATCGGCACCATCTCGCCGTTGCGGTTGCGCACGTAGACCTTGTCGATATCCTCCGGGCGCGAGCGGTAGTCGGGCTCGGCCTGCAGGATCACCTGGAACAGCCGGCTGTTCTTCGGGAACTGGCTGACGTAGAGCGAACCGAACATGGTCTGCAGCGCCGAGTAGACCTGCTCCACCGGCACGCCCTGGGTCTCGGAGCGCTCGCGGTCGACCTCCACCATGAGCTGGCGCGAGCGCGTGTTGATGGTGGAGTTCACGCCGCTCAGCTCGGGCCGCTCGTGCGCCTTGGCGATGAAGGCGCGCACCTTGCCCTCCAACTGCTGGTAGGTGCCGTCGCCGGTGCTCTGCAGCCAGAACTCGAAGCCGCCGGTACTGCCCAGGCCCGGGATGGAAGGCGGGTTGATCGGGATCACCACGCCGTCCCGGTAGGTGGAGAACTCCTTCTTGGCGTTGGCGATGAGGTCGGCCGCGCTTTCGCCGTCGCCGCGCTCACTGAAGCCCTTGAGCGAGACAAAGAGCGTGCCGGCGTTGGACTTGTTCTGCGAATCGATCAGGCTGAAGCCGGTCGGCGCGGCCACCGCGGCCACCCCCGGCTGTTTGGCGAACCAGTCCTCGGCGCGGCGCGACAGCGCCTGGGTGCGGTCCAGGCTGGCCGCATCCGGCATGATCACCGCACCCAGCAGATAGCCCTGGTCCTCCACCGGCAGGAACGACGACGGGATGCGCGCGAACATCAGCCCGATCGCCGCCAGCATCGCCACGATCACCCCCAGCGACACCACCGTGCGCCGGATGATTGCCTGGTTGGCAGCGTCATAGCGATCGATCAGGCGGTCGAACTTGGCGTTGAACCAGCGGAAGAAACGGTTTTTCTTCTGCTCGCCGGGCTTGAGCAGGATCGCCGCCAGCGCCGGCGACAGCGTCAGCGCCACCACGCCGGACAGCACCACCGATACCGCCAGCGTCACCGCGAACTGCTTGTACAGCTGCCCGGTGATGCCCGACAGGAACGCCACCGGGATAAACACCGCCAGCAGCACCAGCACGATCGCCACAACCGGTCCGCTGACCTCGTCCATGGCGCGCTTGGCGGCTTCCTTGGGCGGCAGGTTGAACTCGGTCATGTTGCGCTCGACGTTCTCGATCACCACGATGGCGTCGTCGACCACGATGCCGATCGCCAGCACCATGCCGAACAGTGTCAGCATGTTGACCGAGAAGCCGAACATGCTCATGCCGACGAAGGCGCCGATGATCGACACCGGCACCGCCAGGATCGGCACCAGCGTGGCGCGGAAACTCTGCAGGAACAGGTACACCACCAGGATCACCAGGATCACCGCGTCGCGCAGCGTGTGCACCACTTCGCCGATGGACTCCTGCACGAACTCGGTGGTGTCCAGCGCCACCTCATACTCCAGTCCGGGCGGGAACGACTTCTTCAGCTCGGCCAGCGTGCCGCGTACCTGCTTGGCCACGTCCAGCGCATTGGCGCCGGGCTGCTGGTAGACCGCCATCAGCGTCGCGGTCTTGCCTTTGTAGCGGCTGCGCAGAGAGTAGTCCTTCTGGCCCAGCTCGACCCGGCCCACGTCCTTCAGGCGCACCAGCGCGGCGTCGCCCGACTGGGCGCGCAGGATCATGTTCTCGAACTCGGCGGGCTCGGTCATGCGGCCCTTGGTGGCGATCGGGAAGGTCAGCTTGACTTCGCCGTCGGTGGGCGACTGCCCGATGCGCCCGGCGGAATACTGCTGGTTCTGCGCGCTGACCGCATTCTTGACGTCTTCCACGGTGATGCCGAGCGACGCCATCCGGTCCGGCCGCAGCCAGATGCGCATGGCGTAGTCGGGGCTGCCGAAGATCGACGCCTGGTTGGCGCCGGGAATGCGCTTGAGCGCGTCCAGCACATAGATGTTGGCGTAGTTGCCGACAAAGGTCTGGTCGTAGCTGTTGTCGGGCGAATACAGCGCGATCACCATCATGAACGCCGACGACCGCTTCTGCACCGACACGCCCTGCGACGTGACCGCATCCGGCAAGGTCGGCAGCGCCAGGTTGACGCGGTTCTGCACGTCCACCTGCGCCAGCTGCGGGTCGGTGCCGATCTCGAAATACACGTTCAGCGTCATGTCCCCGGTGGAGGAGCTCGACGAGTTCATGTACATCATGTTGTCGGCGCCGTTGACCTGCTGCTCGATCGGCGCGGCGACGTTCTGCGCCACCACCTCGGCGCTGGCGCCCGGATACTTGGTGCTGACCGTGATCGACGGCGGCGTGATTTCGGGGAACTGTGCGATCGGCAGCCTGGTCAGCGCCACCAGGCCGCCCACCACGATGATGATGGACAGCACCGAGGCAAAGATCGGCCGGTCGATAAAGAAGTGGGATAGCTTCATGGCTTGCCCCCGGCGCCGGCGGCAGCCTGGGGCTGGGATGGCGGCGCGGCGGCCGCAAACGCGCCGGACGCGGCAGCGGGCGCGGGCCGCGCCGCGGTGGCTTCCACCGGCCGCACCGGGACGCCGGGCGCGAGCCGCAACATGCCGCTGACCACCACGCGCTCACCGGCCTTCAGGCCGGTGCTGACGATCCAGTTGTCGCCGCTCCACTGGCCGGCCTCGACCACGCGCTGCTGCGCCTTGTTGTCGGGGCCGACCACCCATACCTGCTGGCCGCGCGGGCCCTGGATGATGGCTTCCTGCGGCACCGCGATGGCCTGCCTGCGCTCGGCGCCATGCAGCTTCACGCGCACGAACTGGCCGGGGCGCAGCGTGCCTTCGGGATTCGCGACCTCGGCGCGGATCATGTAGGTGCCGGTTTCCGCGTTGAAGGCGGCATCGGCAAAGGTGATCTTGCCGTGATGCGGGAACTGGCTGCCGTCGGCCAGCACGATCACCACGTCGAAAGCGCCCTGCGCCGGGAACCTGAGCGCGCCGGACTCCTGCCCGGTGCGCGCGGACAACACCTCGTTCTCGGACAGGCTGAAGTTGACCCACATCGGGTCGAGCTTGGCGACGTAGGTCAGCAGGCTGTTGGACGGATCGATATAGCTGCCCGCCTGCTTCTTGGCAAAGCTGGACACCCCGGTGACCGGCGACTTGATGGTGGTGTAGCCCAGGTTGAGCTTGGCGTTGGTGACGTTGGCGCGGGCCGCCTCGACCGCGGCCGCGGCGGACTGCTGCTTGCCGGTCGCGTCGTCCAGGTCGCGCTGGCTCAGCGCGTTGCGCTCGGCCAGCGGGCGCACCCGCGCCAGGTCGGCATTCGCGGTCTTGAGCCGCGCCACCTGCTGCGCCAGCTCGGCGTTGGCCGCGTCCAGCGCCGCGGCAAACGGCTTCGGATCCATCACGAACATGGTCTGGCCGGCCTTGACCACCGCGCCCTCGGTATAGACGCGCTGATCGAGAAAGCCATTGACCCGCGCGCGGATCTCCACCTGCTGCGAGCTCTGGGTCTGGCCGACAAAGTCGTAGACGATGGGTACATCGCGCAGCGCCACCGTCATCACGCTGACCTCGGCCGCGGGCGGCGCGTGGGCTGCCGGCTTGTCGTTGCCGCAGGCGGCCAGCGTCATGGCGCACGCCAGCCACAGCGCGCCGCGCCAATGAAATGCATGGTTCACGGATTCCCCTCCCGTCATGGTTTTGCATGCGACGGCTGCGTGCGGACACCGGACTGGCCAGGCTCCGCCGCGCCGGTCCGCCGGCCGCGCTCCCGTTTTCTCCGGCAGGTTAAGGCCCGCGCCCGGCCGGCGCCAATTCAATTCTTTTGTTGACGTCTTTACTGCTTTCGAGACCGCCCGGTCGGCGCCAGGGTTGCGCTGCCTTAACGGCGAAAGCCGCCATGGAAGCCGCCTCCGCGCAGGCCGCCGGCCCTCGCGCCGAAGCCGCCGCCAGGGCCGCGCCCCTGCCAGGCGCCCGCCGTGCCCTGCAGGCGCTGCTGGCCGATCTCGCGTGCCTGGCGCTGTTGCTCCAGCCTGGCGGTGGCGTCGTTGCCCGGCTGCACCGGCTCCCACCCGCCGGGCGTGTGCTTCTGCCAGCCCTGGTCGGTGTGCTGGTAGACCGAGCCGTCGTGGCCGGCATAGACGTTGCCGTTGTTCCATACCACCGCGTTGTCCTTGGCCGGGTTGGCGACAAAGCCGCGGCTGCCGGCAGTGTGCTCGCCGCTCTGCGTATTGCCGGCGATGCCGGCCTCGGCCGCGCCGACACGGCCGGTCTGGGCGTTGTAGCCCGCCGCCTGCCGCCCCGCGGCATAGTCGCCGGTGTAGGCGTTGCCGGCCACGCCGCCGCGCGCCGCGCCTTCGCGCCCGGTCGACGGGTTGGCGAAGCTGCCCTGGCGGCCGGCAGCGTAGTCGCCGGAATAGGGATTGAACGCGGCGCCGCGGCTGCCCTGGTAGCGCGCGCCGGTGGCCGGGTTGTAGCCGGCGGCCGCGGTACCGCGCCATTCGGTACCGGTCCAGGCGTTCCAGCCCTGCGCGTGGGTGACCGTGCCCTGGCCCCAGCGGCCGTAGAAGTTGGCCTGGTTGACGTTGACGTAGTTCCAGTTGTACGGGCCGCCCCACCAGTACGGGCCCCAGTACGGCGAGGCTGCGCCCCAGAACGCGCCCGCGGCGAAGCCGAAGGCAAAGCCTTCAGCCAGGCCGATGCCGAAGCCCGCGCCGTAGCCGTAGGTGGCCGGATAGCCGTAGTAGACCGCGCCCACGTAGGGCGGATAGACATAGCCCGTGCCATAGACCACCGTGCCGTCGGCGCTGACCACCACGCCCATGTAGCCGGGGGTGTAGCCCACCACCACGGTCTGTGGCGTGACGGCGTAGATGCGCACGTAGGTGACGTAGTACACCGGCGAGGTCGGCGGGATGGTGTAGATCGCCGACGGCACCTCGGTGGCGACCTGCCAGGGGCCCGTCGGCGCCGGCGCCGCAAACCAGACGCCGTTGGCCACCGCGTAGTAATGGCTGGCGTCGACCTCAATCACGGGGGTGCCGGTATTGACTGCGTAACTGAGCGAGGTGCCGGTGATCGGCACGAAGCGCGGCGCGCCGTCATATGCCACCGTCAGGCTGGCCTTGCTGCGCGACACGGTGGCGGTCTGGGGGATGGTGGCGGCGATCTCGGCCTCGCGCGCCTGCGGCGTGCCGGGCACCGACACCAGCACGTTGGCCTTGGGATCGGTCGGCGGGATGCGGGCGAAGTCCGCCGGCAGCCGGCTGCCAGGCACGTACTGCCACGGGCCGGTCAGCATCGGCGCGCGGAACCAGCGCCCCGAGACCAGCACGTAATACTGGTTGGCGGCCGGATCGACAAAGACCGCGTGGTCGGCGTTGGCCATGGTCAGCAGGCCGACCCCGCTGACCGGCGCCATCTGCGGGGCGCCGCTGGTCACCACCAGCTCGGTCGGCTGCGTCGCGAACAGGATGGCCGGGGCCCGCGCCGGACGCTTGCCGTCGGCGGGCAGCATCGCATCGGGCTTCATGCCGGCCGCCGCCTTGGCGGCTGCGCTCTCCAGTGCCTTGGGCACGGTGGTCTGCACCTCCCAGGCGCCGCCGGCCGATTCCGATCGGTACCAGTAGCCGGCCGCCTTCAGGAACAGTTCGCCGCCCGGCGCGCGCAACAGCAGCGCGCGGCTGTTCAGCGCGCGTTCGTACGATGTGCCCGGCACGGTGCGCCAGGCGGGCTCGCCATCGACCAGCACCAGCAATGTGGGCGTGGTGGCGAACAAGATCTGCGGCGCGTCATTGCGCACCGCGACGCGGCCGGCTTTCGCCAGTTGCTGCGACACTGCGTAGCTGGCCTGCAACTGGTCCAGGGGCACCGTCAGCCCGTTGGCGGGCAGGCGCGACACCAGCGCCTGGCGCACGCGGTCGGCGGCGTCGGGGCGGGTCGGCACTTCGACGCTGTCGATCGTGATCCGGCTCAGCTGTACCAGCCCGGAGGGCTTGTCGATATCGCCAGTGGCCGAGAAGTGAACCACCCCGTAGGTCGGCGAGCCCGCCTTGTCGCCTACCGCCACCGCGGCGCGCCCGGACAGTCGAGTGCCTTCCCAGTTCTCGATCTGGGGCTGGTACAGCTCGACATGGTCGGTGGCTGCATCAAAATTGCGCGGCCAGGTCAGGGGCGCCACGGCCACCGCCGACGACGCCTTGGGCGGCGTGGCGGCCTGAGGAGCGAGCGGGACCAGCGCAAGCCAGGCCGCTGCGATCAGCGCGCTGGTCTGCTTTATCCGAAACGACATGGGTATCTCCGGGAGGGCGCCGCCTGCGCCGGCTGGCCGGCACTCGCGGGCACGATGCTGCACAACAGGCGGCCCATTTCGCGAATCTAGAGTAGGCCGCCAATGGGAACAATCCGATTTGAAAACATTCAGGATCCGTCAGAAAACGGACAGATCAGCCGCCCCGCCCCGAGGGAAGCAGGGCTCGCCAACAAGACAGGCATTGGGTCACGGCGCGGCGGCGTCAAGCCGCAATGCGCCGTTGCGGCGCGCGTCGGCGCAGCGGGTGTGCATCTTGCATGGCCCGGTGCCGCCACCCCGGACCTTGAAGCCGGCCGTCGTGGCCCTCATCTCTGAACACTCCATCCCGGCTCCCGCCCATGCCTCCACGCACCACCATCCTGACCGCGGCCCTCATCACGGCGCTGCTGCATGGCTATATCGGGCTGCGCCTGTTGCCGGCGATGCCGGTGCCGGTAGCGGTCAAGGCCCTGGCAGCGGTCTGGCTGGCCCTGTCCTGCGCCCTGCTGCCCGCCGGACTGCTGGCCCGGCGCGTCAGCCAGCCGTGGTCGGACCGGGTGTCGTGGATCGGCATGCTCGCCATGGGCTTCTTCTCCTCGCTGCTGGTGCTGACGCTGGTCCGCGACGTGGCCCTGGCCGCCGCCTGGCTGGCGGGGCTGCTGCTCGGCTGGCGCGCACCGGGGCTGGCCGCCGGCAGCGCCCTGGCGGTGCCGCTGCTGGCATTGCTGGTCACGCTGGCGGGTTATGTCAACGCGCGCCGGCTGGCGCGCGTGGTCGAGGTCGAGGTGCCGGTGCGCGGCCTGCCGGAGGCGCTGCACGGCTTCACCATCGCCCAGATCAGCGACATCCATGTCGGCCCCACCATCAAGCGGCCTTACCTCGAGCGCATCGTCGAGCGCGTCAACAGCCTGCAGGCCGATGCCGTCGCCATCACCGGCGACCTCGTCGACGGCACCGTGCCCGAGCTGTCTGCCCACACCGCGCCGCTGGCCCGGCTGCGCGCGCGCCACGGCGCCTACTTCGTCACCGGCAACCACGAGTACTACGCCGGCGCCGAGCCCTGGATCGACGAACTGCGCCGGCTGGGCCTGCGTGTGCTGTTGAACGAGCACGTGGTGCTGCAGCATGACGGCGGCACGCTGGTGCTGGGCGGGGTGACCGACTATTCCGCCGGCCGCTTCCACGACAGCCACCGCAGCGACCCGCAGCGCGCCATCGCCGGCGCCCCCGCCGATGCCAGCGTGCGCGTGCTGCTGGCCCACCAGCCCCGCACCGCGCCGGCGGCGGCGCAAGCCGGTTTCGACCTGCAGCTGTCGGGCCATACCCACGGCGGCCAGTTCTGGCCGTGGAACCTGTTCGTGCCGATGCAGCAGCCGTACACCGCAGGGCTGGTGCGGCATGGCTCGCTGTGGGTCTATATCAGCCGCGGTACCGGCTATTGGGGACCGCCGAAGCGGTTTGGGGCGCCGTCGGAGATTACGCGGGTGCGGTTGGTGCGCGCCGGCTAGGAAGCTGCCGTAAAAGACGAAGTCTTTTCGCGAGCATGGCGCAGCAAAAAGCCCCGCTCAGTTGAGTCGGGGCTTTTGCTTGTAGCACGAATTCTGCGTGCTCATCGCTGCCGGCGGCCGGGGCCTCGGAGCTTTACTTGCCCTTCAGGTCCATCGAGCTGAATGCCTTTCGCGCCAAGTCGGAGATGCGTTTCTTGTTTCGCCTTAGCTCGGCGATTTCGGATTTCGTCAGTTGTACGGAAACCGATGAGGTAGCCCGCTTCATCCGCGGTGAGGGCGTGGGTGGCAATGCCGAAGATCTTGCGGATTTCATCGCCATACCTCCTTTCCAGTTCACGAATTACGCTGCGGGGCGCCACCAGTCTACCAGAGCGTCCTGCGCAAACCAGGATGACTGCAGCGATCACCCCGCCACGGTGACATTGAATATAGTTGGCAAGCTCGGCAAGCGTGCCCCCCATCGTAGTAACGTCGTCGACTAGCACATAGCGCCCATCTGGCACGACATGCCCGGAGAAACTAGCGCGCAGATTCAGCCGCTCCATTGGGTCTGCGCCGGTGTGGAATACCTTTGCTGTCTGCACAATGGATTCGTCGACCGATCCGTCCAGGATATGGTGCAGATACATCGCCAGCACTTGTGGGATGGCGTTCTCGCCTGCGGCTTCTTTCGCATGCGGCGCGACGAAGATGCATGAACGTGGGAGCCCTTCGTCGCGCAACCTTTCCACCAGCCGCGGAGCAAGGTCGACAATCAGCTGTATTGCCGCTTCGGTGCTACCGGCTTTGGCGGCCTTGTAGCTCGGATGCGCCTTGAGTTCGGCATCGGACCGATAGAGGAAATATGGCGACCCGACCGTCGCTGGCAAAGGGTGTTCACGATCCTGCCGGACCTCGCATGGCAGCCTTCCTCCGTGACGCCCAGGTAGCCGTTTTAGAACTAAGAGGTGGATTGACTTTCGCATCCACCAAACCTATCCGGCATCACCCTAATGCCAAAGGCCCGGCGACATGATTCAGAATTTTCGACAGCGCATACAGCCAGCGCCATAAAAAAACCAGGCCCGCAGACCTGGTTCTCTTTCTGGCTCAGCAGTACCTCACCGCGCGATCGGCTTGTACCGGATCCGCTTCGGCTTGGCCCCTTCCTCGCCCAGCCGGCGCTTCTTGTCGGCCTCGTACTCCTGGTAGTTGCCGGGGAAGAACTCGACATGCGAGTCGCCCTCGAAGGCCAGGATGTGCGTGGCGATCCGGTCCAGGAACCAGCGGTCGTGCGAGATCACCATCACGCAGCCGGCGAACTCCAGCAGCGCGTCTTCCAGCGCGCGCAGCGTTTCCACGTCGAGGTCGTTGGACGGTTCGTCCAGCAGCAGCACGTTGCCGCCGGCGATCAGGGTCTTGGCCATGTGCAGGCGGCCGCGTTCGCCGCCCGACAGCGTGCCGACCTGCTTCTGCTGGTCGCCGCCCTTGAAGTTGAAGCGGCCGATATAGGCACGCGACGGGGTCTCGTAGCGGCCAACGGTCAGCACATCGGCACCGCCGGAGATTTCCTCGAACACGGTCTTGGTGCCGTCGAGCGCGTCGCGGCTCTGGTCGACGAAGGCCATCTTCACGGTCGGCCCGATCTTGATCTCGCCGCTGTCCGGCTGCTCCTTGCCCGTCAGCATCTTGAAGAACGTCGATTTGCCGGCGCCGTTCGGGCCGATGATGCCGACGATCGCCCCGGGCGGCACCTTGAAGCTCAGGTTTTCGATCAGCATGCGGTCGCCAAAACCCTTGCTGACGTTGTCGAACTCGATCACTTCGTTACCCAGGCGCTCACCCACCGGGATGAAGATTTCCTGGGTTTCGTTGCGCTTCTGGTATTCCTGGCTGTTCAGCTCGTCAAAGCGGGCCAGGCGCGCCTTGGACTTGGCCTGGCGCCCCTTGGGATTCTGGCGCACCCACTCCAGTTCCTTGTGCAGCGCCTTCTGGCGCGCCGACTCGCTGGCCTCTTCCTGCTTCAGGCGCGCTTCCTTCTGGTCCAGCCACGAGCTGTAGTTGCCCTTCCACGGAATGCCGTGGCCGCGGTCCAGTTCCAGGATCCACTCGGCCGCGTTGTCGAGGAAGTAGCGGTCGTGGGTCACGGCCACCACGGTGCCCGGGAAGCGCGTCAGGAACTGCTCCAGCCAGTCGACCGATTCGGCATCGAGGTGGTTGGTGGGTTCGTCGAGCAGCAGCATGTCGGGGCGCGACAGCAGCAGGCGGCACAGCGCCACGCGGCGCTTTTCGCCGCCCGACAGGTGTTCGATCTTCGCGTCCCACGGCGGCAGGCGCAGCGCGTCGGCGGCGATTTCCAGCTGCAGTTCGACGTTGTTGCCGTCGCTGGCGGCCAGGATGGCTTCGTACTTGGCCTGGTCGGCGGCGAGCGCGTCGAAGTCGGCGTCCGGCTCGGCGTACGCGGCGTAGATTTCATCGAGCTTCTTGCGCGCCTCGAACACACCGCCCAGGGCCTCTTCCACCGACTCGCGCACGGTCTGCTCGGGGTTGAGCTGCGGCTCCTGCGGCAGGTAGCCGATGTTCAGGTTCGGCATCGGCGTGGCTTCGCCCTCGATTTCCTTGTCGAGGCCGGCCATGATCTTGAGCAGCGTGGACTTGCCCGAGCCGTTCAGGCCGAGCACGCCGATCTTGGCGCCCGGGAAGAACGACAGCGAGATGTCCTTCAAAATGTGACGCTTGGGCGGAACGATCTTGCCCACGCGATTCATGGTGAAAACGTACTGTGCCATGGGTGCGTGTTGGTGATGGTGCTGGAGTAGGTGCGGGAATGGCGGAGTGTATCAGGCACGCCGGGACGCGCAGCCTGGGCCCGGCCAGCTTTGGCCTCCGCCGGTACAATCACAGGTTCGTCTTTCCGCTGATTTTTCAAGCCATCGCCATGAGCAAACCCGCCCTGACCCTGAAATTCAAGTGCAAGAAGTGCACCAAACCCGTCACGCTGTACCTGCAGAAGACGTCGGCGTGCTCGCACATCACCCCGTACCAGGGTTTCTGCAAGTGCGGCGAAATGATGCGCCACGCCACCGGCGACAAGGACGCGGTCGAGTCCTTCGTCAATTCGCTCGACAACAGCTGGATGCACCACCATCACCACCACCACTGAGCCGGCCACCGTGGTGAATGAGACCTGGCGTCCCGCCGGCAAGGACCCGATGCGCTTCTTGGGCGGCTATCCGCCCGGCGTGCTGGAGCAGGTACGCGAACTGGTCGCCGCCGGCCGGCTCGGCGATCATCTTGCCCGCCGCTACCCGGGGCGCCACACCGTGCAGACCGACCGCGCGCTGTACGAATACACCACGGACATCAAGCAGGAATACCTGCGCAGCGCGCCGCCGCTGCACAAGGTGGGGTTCGATGCGCGCCTGGATTCCGCGCAGCGCGCGCTCGGCCTGCATACCGCGATCTCGCGCGTGCAGGGCGGCAAGCTCAAGGCCAAGAAAGAGATTCGCGTCGCCTCGCTGTTCAAGGAGGCGCCGCCGGAGTTCCTGCGCATGATCGTCGTGCACGAGCTTGCCCACCTGAAGGAAAGCGAGCACGACAAGGCCTTCTACCGGCTCTGCGAATACATGGAGCCGCGCTACCACCAGCTCGAGTTCGATACGCGGCTCTACCTGGCCTGGCGGGAGCTGGAACGCGCCGCCCCCGCCGGCGGCATCGATCCGCGCGCTCAGGCGTCGCAGGCGTAGCGGAACGACCCGTTCAGCATCCTGGGCAGCACCAGCGTGCGCAGGTTGGCCGCCTGGGCCTTGGCGCACAGCCCGGCACGCGTGGCGGCGTCCCGGTACTTGGTGGCGTATTCGATCTGGAATACCGGCTTGCCCTGCCCCGTGAACGCGGTATAGGCGCCGCACTCGCGGTACTGGAAGCACTGTTCATTGATGGCGAAGTCAAAGCTCGCGGCCAGCTCGGCCACCTGCCCCACATCGTTCTTCAGACCGACTGCCAGCCCGCGCGCATGCGCCTCGGCGGCCAGGAAGCGGTTGTAGTCAAGCTGGGTCTCGGCCGTCAGCGGCAGGCCGGTGCTGTTGGTATAGCCATCGACATTGTCGGGATCGACCGCATCGCAGCCCTTGCTGACCGCCAGGTCCATGCGCGCCAGCATGATGCGACGCACGTTGGCCGAGCGCGTATCCAGCCAGCGCTCACCGGCCCAGCCCGACAGCGCGGCGCCCTGGTCGGCCTCGGTGAACTGGTTGAAGTCGGGTCGCCAGTCCTCGGAACTGCCCGCCGAGAAATAGCAGATCACGCGCCGGCCCTGCGCCTTGAGCGCGTCGATGGTGGCCTGCGGGGTATCGAACAGGTCGAAGTCATAAGCGGTCACCGCATAGCTGGTGTTGAGCCTGCCGGTCAGCTGGATCTGCCAGGTGTCGGTGAGCGCCGGGGCCCAGCGGGTGGTGGCGCTGGTGGTAGTTTCGTTGATGTACCGGGTCGTGGCCGCGGCCGTCGGCGACACCATCTCGGTCTGTCCGCCATCGCCGCCGCAGCCGCCCAGCGCCAGGCTCAGCGCAACCGACAGCATCGCCGCTGCCTTCTTCGCATCGTTGCCATGCATATGTTCTTCCCCCCTTCCCTGTGATGAACCCCGTTCGAAGCGATCGGCCCTGTTGTCGATATGCCGCGGCGGCCGGGCCTGCCGCTGCGTTCCCCGCAATGTAGCGGATTCGCGGCCTGGTCTGGAATGGAGGCCGGCCCCACTGTTCGTGCGGCGCAACACATGATGCGCTTGACCCATGCCTAAGCGCTATGTATAAAGAGCGCGTGGGTAGAAGCGGTCGATTGGACAGCAGCGGTGCAATGCCGCGAGGTTCAACTGGAGATTGCTCACTGACGGAGTGTTTCGTCGGTGGCGCAGTGCTCCAACAGCTCCCCTGACAAAGACTCCCGATCGCAGCATGCAAGGCCGGCCCCGCGGCGTTGTTCGCGCGCGCCCGCCGCATGCGTGTCCAACCTAGTCATTGTTAGGGGATCTCCCATGATCATCGACACCAGCTGTTATCCGACGAACCTGGTGGACCTGGCCTGGCGCCACGACGGCGACCCGTTCACCGGCGAGCGCCTGATCCAGATGATGGACGGCCCATTCACCATCAACGGCAAGCCGCGCCGCATCGACAAGGCCTTTATCCAGCCGCCGCAGGGCAACACCATCTACACCTACACCGACGGCGTGAAGTCGGGCAGCGAATCGATCGACGCGTACATGGCGTACACGGTCGAGATGGTCAAGAAGTATCCCGACCGTTTTATCGGCTGCTTCGTCTACAACCCGCGCTGCGGCGTGCAGAACGGCGTCAACGCGATCGAGCACTACGTGAAGACGCTGGGCTTCAAGATGGTCCAGTTCCAGGCCAACATGCACGCCTACCGCCCGGACCGCGCGCTCGACTGGCTGCGCCCGGCGCTGCAGAAATGCGCCGAGCTCGGCGTGCTGGTCAAGCTGCATACCGGCGACGGCCCTTACAGCATCCCGACCGAATGGGTGCCGATGATGAAGGAGTTCCCGACCGTGAATTTCATCATGGCCCACTTCGGCGTGCAGACCGGCGGCGTGTACTGCTTCGAGCCGTTCCAGATGGCGATGGACATGCCCAACGTGTACTGCGAATCGGGCTGGTGCCTGCAGTCGCGCATCGTCGAGTTCGCCAAGGTCCTGCCCAAGCACAAGATCCTGTTCGGTTCCGATACCCCGCCCAACGAGCCCGGCATGTGGCTGCGCCTGCTGGAAGTGCTGTGCTTCGAGCCGCCCCAGGGCCTGAACCTGGATGAAGACACGCTCGAGGACTACCTCGGCAACAACGTCGCCCGGATGATCGGCCTGGAGCCGACGCCGGTGCCGCGCACGCTGGAAGAAGCGAAAGCGCGCCTGGCCGCATAAGCCCCGCACCCGCGCCAACGACAACGGACTCCGGAGCACCCGACATGATTATCGACACCCACCTGCACCCGACCAACCTGGTCGACGAAGCCTGGCGCCACACCGGCGAGCCCTTCAACGGCGAGCGCATGCTCAAGATGATGGACGGCCCCTACATGATCAACGGCAAGCCGCGCCGCATCGACATGGGCTTTATCCAGCCGCCGCCGGGCAACACCGGCTACCGCGACGGCAACCGCCGCGGCCGCGAAGGCATCCGCGACTACATGGCGTATATCGCCGAGCTGTGCCAGAAGTACCCCGACCGCTTTATCGGCAACTTCACCTTCAACCCGCGCTGGGGCCCGGAAGAAGGCGCGCTGGAGCTGGAATTCCACGTCAAGGAGTACGGCTTCAAGATGCTGAAGCTGCATGCCAACATGCACGGCTACCGGCCCGACCGCGCGCTCGACTGGCTGCGCCCGGCGATGAAGGTCTGCGCCAAGTACAACGTGGTGGTGCTGATCCACACCGGCGACGGCCCGTACACCATCCCGACCATGTTCTACCCGATCATCCGCGAATTCCCGATGGTCAATTTCATCATCGGGCATTTCGGCATCCAGACCGGCGGCAACTATTCGTTCGAGGCGTTCTGGATGGCGATGGACACGCCCAACGTGTACTGCGAATCGGGCTGGTGCTTCCAGTCGCGCATCGTCGAGTTCGCGCGCCAGCTGCCGCGCGACAAGATCGTGTTCGGCACCGACACGCCGCCCAACGAGCCCGGCATGTGGCTGCGCGAGCTGGAAATGCTGTGCGGCCCCGCGCCGCAGGGCATGGACCTGGACGAGGACGGGCTCGAGGACTACATGGGCAACAACATCGCCCGGCTGGTCGGCATCGAGCCCACGGCGCCGCCCAGGACGCAGGAAGAGGCGCTGGCGCGGCTGAAGGATACCTACGCCAGCACACGCTAGCCGGTAGCAGTTCGGCAGGCAGGCACGGCACGGCGGCCGGGCGCATTTCCCGGCCGCCGGGGCAGCCTTCGCCCTGGCCCACCCTGACCACAGGAGCCGACTCATGAACGCACCCTCAGCGCCCTTTGCCCCGGCGGCAGCGGCGCACAAGCCTTTCCACGATACCTCGCAGGATTTCCACCAGTTCCTGGCGGCCTACCGCGAGGCCTTTCCCGAAGACGTGCTGCATATCCGCGAGCCGGTCGGCGCCGACCAGGACCCGACCGCGCTGGTGTGGGCGCTGGCCGCGCAAGGGCGCCATCCGGCCCTGCTGTTCGACCACGTCGAAGGGCTGGGCACATCGCTCGCGACCAATCTCTTTGCCTCGCGCGAGCGCGTGGGGCGCATGCTCGGCGGCGTGTCGCCCGCCGGCATCCATGCCGAATACCAGGCCCGCAGCCGCCGCATGGTGGCGCCGCGCGTGCTCGACAGCGGCGCCGTCACCGGCCACGTCGAGACGCAGCACATCGACCTGCGCACGATCCCGGCGATCCGGCATTTCGCCACCGACCGCGGCCCCTACATCACCAACGCGATCCTGATCGCGGAAGACCCCGACAGCGGCATCGGCAACGCCAGCTACCACCGCTCGATGCTGCATTCGCCCACCGAGATCGCCACCAGCCTGCATTCGCGCGGCCACCTGTGGCGCATGCAGCAGCGCGCCGCCGAACTGGGCCGTGCGCTGCCGGTGGCGATGGTGATCGGCGCGCATCCGTTGTTCATGCTGGCCGGCGCCGCGCGGCTGCCGTTCGGCGTTGACGAGCGCCATGTCGCCGGCGGCCTGTTCGGCGCGCCGCTGGAAGTGGTACGCACGCCGCGCCACGGCATCCTGGTGCCGGCGCATGCCGAGATCGTGCTCGAAGGCGTGATCGATCCCGAGGCGCGCGTCGACGAAGGCCCGTTCGGCGAGTTCACCGGCTACTCGTCGGACCGCTCGACCAACAACCTGCTGCGCGTGCAGAGCGTGATGCGGCGCACGGACGCGTGGCTGGTCGACGTGGTCGGCGGCAACTCGGCCGAGCACCTGAACCTGGGCCGCATCCCGCGCGAGTCAGAGATGGTGGAGAAACTCCGCGAGCGCTTCCCCGGCGTCACCGCGGTGCACTACCCCAGCTCCGGCACGCATTTCCACGCCTACGTGGCACTGCGCCAGAGCCGCCCGGGCGAGGCCCGCCAGGTGATGCTGGGCCTGCTCGGCTGGGACCCGTACCTGAAGACGGTGGTCGCGGTGGACGAGGACGTCGACATCACGCGCGACGAGGAAGTGCTGTGGGCCATGGCCACGCACCTGCAGCCGCACCTGGACGTGGTGGTGGTGGACGGCCTGCCCGGCAGCGCGCTCGATCCGTCGGCATCCGGTGTCGGCACCACGTCACGCATGGGACTGGATGCGACGCGCGGACCGAATTTCGACGGCATGCGCGCGCGCATCGATCCTGCCGCGATGGCGCGCGCGGCCGCGCTGCTGGCGCGGCTGGAGCGTGCGGCATCCCACGTGCCGTGAGGCGCGGCTCAGGGATAACCCGCTGAAAACGGCGGATTCATCGTTTCACCCGATCGATAAATCCGCCGCGAACGTTGTACCTTCCCTGCGCCGCTGTCATGCTGGACTGACAAGACAGGACTGGCGCGGGCTTCGCACGAGAGGATGGCACGACCATCCCGCAGAGGAAACGCCGGCGACCTTGGCGACACGTTAGCGCAATGCGCAACCGGCGTGATACCGACCAAAGGAGACAGCATGAACCCCACCCTGCCTACGCAAGGGCATGCCCCCGTGCATCCCGTCGACGAGGTCCTGCCCCCGCCCCGCCTGCTTGCCCTGGGCCTGCAGCATGTGCTGGTGATGTATGCCGGCGCCATTGCCGTACCCATGATCATCGGCGGCGCGCTCAAGCTGCCCAAGGACCAGGTGGCTTTCCTGATTGCCGCCGACCTGTTCTGCTGCGGCCTGGTGACGATGATCCAGAGCATCGGCATCTGGAAGGTCGGCATCCGGCTGCCGGTGATGATGGGCGTCACCTTTACCGCGATCGCGCCGATCATCGCCACCGGCTCCAATCCGTCGCTGGGGCTGCCGGCGGTGTTCGGCGCGGTGATGGTGGCGGGCATCTTCACTTACTTTGCCGCGCCTTATGTCGGCAAGATGGTGCGCTGGTTCCCGCCGGTGGTGACCGGCACCGTGGTGCTGGTGATCGGGGTCTCGCTGATGCGGGTCGGCATCAACTGGGCAGCGGGCGGCAACCCCACCATCAACACCGCGGCCGGCCCCGTGCCCAACCCCAATTTCGGCCTCCCGGTGAACATTGCCATCGCCACCGCGGTGCTGTGCACGGTGCTGGCGCTGGTAGCGTTCGCGCGCGGCTTCCTGTGCAACGTGGCGGTGCTGATCGGCATTGCGGTGGGCTTCGTGATCGCGCTGGCGCTGGGCAAGGTGAATTTCGACGGCCTGCATAACGCGCACTGGGTCGAGTTCATCACGCCCTTCCACTTCGGCTGGCCCACCTTCGATGCCATGACCGCGGTCACGCTGTGCGTGGTGATGATCGTGATCATGATCGAGGGCGTGGGCCAGTTCCTGGCGCTGGGAGAAATCGTCGACCGCCCAGTCGGCCCCGAAGACCTCGCGCGCGGCCTGCGCGCGGACGGCGTCGGGGCATTGGTGGGGGCGGTGTTCAACACCTTCACCTACACCTCCTACGCACAGAACGTGGGGCTGGTCCAGGTCACCGGCGTGCGCAGCCGCTGGGTCTGCGCCACTGCCGGCGGCATCCTGGTCGTGCTGGGCTGCCTGCCCAAGCTGGCCTTCTTCGCGGCCTCGATCCCGCAGTACGTGCTGGGCGGCGCGGCGCTGGTGATGTTCGGCATGGTCGCGGCCACGGGCGTGCGCATCCTCGGCCATGTGGACTTTGTCGAGAACAAGAAGAACGCCTACATCGTCGCCGTCAGCGTGGCACTGGGCATGATCCCGCTGGTGTCGGACAAGTTCTTCGCGCAGATGCCGGAGCTGCTGGCCAAGTTCTGCCAGAACGGCATCCTGCTAGGCACCCTGACCGCGGTGCTGCTGAACCTGCTCTTCAACGCGCGTTCGCCGGCCCCCCAGCCCCACGGCCTGGCCAAGGAACCGGCATGACGTAGCCAGCCGCGGTCAGAGGTAGTCAGACGGCTTCGGCCAGCCTGGCGCGGTAGCGCATCAGCAAGTCGCGGAAGGCCTGGGCCGGCGGCGACAGCGACCGGTCCGCGTGCACCAGCAGCGAGATCTCGCGGTGGATCACCGGATCGGTCGGCATCACCGTCGCCAGCCCCAGCGCGGTGGTCAGCCGCGTGACCGCCGCGCTCATCACGGCGATGCCCAGGCCGGCGTCGACCATGCCCACCATGGTCAGCGGCAGGAACACCTCGTGCACCCGCTGCAGCGTGATGCCGCGCGCGGCCAGCGCGGTGTCCAGGCAGTCGCGGATCGGGTTGCCCTTGTGCGGCCCGATCACCGGCAGCCCGGCCACGTCCTCCCAGCGCAGGGTCTTGCGCCGGCGCAGCGGATGGTGCGCGGGCATCACGATGACGAAGGCATCGTCCATCAGCCGCTGCGCGTTCAGGTCGGGCTGGCCCTCCGGGATGGTGCCGATGCCGAAATCGACCTCGCCCGAGCTGACCATCCTGGTCACTTCGTGCTCGGACACATCGTGCAGTTCCACCTTCACGCCCGGATGGCTGACGCAGAACTCGCGGATCACGCGCGGCAGCATCAGCGCCGCCTGGATCGACGACGCCGCGATCGATACGCGCCCCCGTCCCAGCGTGCGAAGTTCGCTGGAGTTCTCGATCACGCTGTCGATATCGGCCACGGCCTTCTTCACCAGCGGCAACAGCTCGGCGCCGGCTTGCGTGATGTGCAGCTGGCGCGTGTGGCGGTCGAACAGCTTCAGGCCGAGGTTGGCTTCCAGCTCATGGATCAGCGCGCTGACCGACGACTGCGACAGGTCCAGTTTTTCGGCCGCGCGGGTGAAGTGGCGCTCCTGCGCCACGGCGATGAACGCGCGCAGCTGGCGCAGCGACACGTTCATGTTGCTGAGGTTGGGCACGTTGTCTACCTCCGGGATCTCGGGGTGCGCGCTCCGCGGCGAAAAGCCAGCGCTTTCGCGGCGCGTCTGATTCAGAGGGTAACACGATCAATTAATCCGTTTGCGGGCCTTTACCGATGAAGAGCTGCCGCCCATGATGGATTCAACGGCGCGCGCCCCACACGACCTCGGCAAGTTCGGCAGCCGCCGCCGATGGCACAGACCAGGAGGAGCAATGAGAGCGTTTGAGTATTTCGAACCGGCGACGCTGGCCGAAGCCTCGGCCATGCTGCACCGATGCGGCGGCAAGGCCAGCGTGCTTGCGGGGGGCACCGATCTGCTGGTGCAGATCAAGGAGTCCGTGCGCAAGCCCGAGCAGGTCATCAACATCAAGAAGATCCCGGGCATGGACGTGCTGACGTTCGACCCCGTGAACGGCCTGCGCATCGGCGCGCTGGTGACCACGCGCGCGGTCGAGACCTCGGGCTTCGTGCAGCGGCACTACGCCAGCCTCGCCCGGGCAGTGACGGACTTTGCCTCGATCCAGGTGCGCCATCGCGCCACCGTGGTCGGCAATGTCTGCCGCGCGTCGCCGTCGGCGGATTCGATCGCGCCCCTGGTGGCCGACGGTGCCTCGGTGCACCTGTACGGTATGTCCGGCTCGCGCGAGCTGCGCGTCGAGGACTTTGTCACCGGCGTCGGCAAGACCGCCATCGCGCCGGACGAGATCGTCACCCGCATCACCGTGCCGGCGCCGCGGCCCGGCACCGGCAAGGTTTATCTCAAGCATGGCCGCCGCGTGCAGATGGAACTGGCCACGGTCGGCGTGGCGGTCTCGCTGACGGTGCAGGACGGCCGCTGCGCCGACGCCGGCATCGTGCTGGCGGCGGTCGGCCCCACGCCCGTGCGCGCGGTGCGCGCCGAGCACGTGCTGCGCGGCCAGCGCCTGACCGACGCCCTGATCCTGCAGGCCGCGCACGCCGCCATGGACGAGGCCCGTCCGATCAGCGACGTGCGCGCCAGCGAGGCCTACCGGCGGCAGATGGTCAGCGTGCTGACCCGCCGCGCCCTCGAACAAGCCCTG
The DNA here is from genome assembly GCF_900094595.1 of Cupriavidus alkaliphilus. Lineage (GTDB taxonomy): Bacteria > Pseudomonadota > Gammaproteobacteria > Burkholderiales > Burkholderiaceae > Cupriavidus > Cupriavidus alkaliphilus. The sequence continues at coordinate 73,147 of NZ_FMAD01000019.1, forward strand.
GAGGCCGCCCTGCGCGGAGCATCATGCGAAAAATGATCGAACTCGTCATCAACGGCGAACCGCGCGAGCTGGCGGTGGAACCGCACAGCACGCTGCTCGACGCGCTGCGCAACGACGCCTGCCTGACCGGCACCAAGAAGGGCTGCGACGTCGGTGAATGCGGCTCCTGCACCGTCATCATCGACGGCCAGCCGATGAACAGCTGCCTGGTGCTGGCACCGGAAGCGCACGGCTGCCACATCACCACCATCGAGGGCGTGCAGCCCGCGCCCGACACCGTGCATCCGCTCCAGGAGCAGTTCATGCGCTGCGGCGCCGCGCAATGCGGCTTCTGCACGCCGGGCTTCATCGTGATGGCCAAGGCCCTGCTCGACGAGAACCCGCATCCCACCCGCGACGAGATCCGCTTCGCCATTGCCGGCAATATCTGCCGCTGCACCGGCTACACCAAGATCATCGAGGCCATCGAGCAGACCGCCCAGGCCATCGACCCCGCCGGGTGCGCGCACCGCATCCGCGCCAGCGAGGAGGCATGATGACCCACGCCGTGATCGGACACAGCGTCAAGCGCACTGACCTGCTCGACAAGGTCACCGGCAACGCCCGCTACGTTGCCGACATGCCCTTCCCCGGCCTGCTGTTCGGCAAGATCAAGCGCAGCAACGTCGCCCACGCCCGCATCCGCCGCATCGACACGTCGCGCGCGCTGGCGCTGCCCGGGGTCAAGGCGGTGCTGACCCACGAGAACGTGCCGCGCGTGCTGCACGCCGGCTCGCCGCATCCGCGCTCCGCGTCGGTGACCTGCGACCAGTACATCCTGGACGACAAGGTGCGCTACTGGGGCGAAGGCGTGGCCGCGGTGGCGGCGGTCAGCGAAGAAATCGCCGAGCGCGCGCTCGAGCTGATCGAAGTGGAATACGACACCCTGCCCGCGGTCTTCACCACCGAAGACGCGGAGCGCTCCGACGCGCCGCGCATCCATGAGCGCGAGCCCGGCGGCAACCTGGTGCTGCCGCCGGTGATCGTCAGGCGCGGCGATGTGGAAGCCGGCTTTGCCGAGGCCGACTTCATCCTCGAAGGCGTCTACGAGGGCGGCCGTCCCACCCCGGCCTACATGGAGCCCAACGTGCTCACGTGCAGCTGGGACGGCAACGGCAACCTGACGGTGTGGATCTCCACCCAGACCGCCTTCATGGTGCGCGGCATCATGGCCGAGGTGCTGGGGTTGCCGCTGCACAAGGTGCGCGTGCTGGTCGACCACATGGGCGGCGGCTTCGGCGCCAAGCAGGACCTGTTCCAGCATGAGTTCCTGTGCGCGCTGCTGGCGCGCGAGACGCGCCGGCCGGTGCGCATGGAATACACCCGCGAGGAAACCTTCCTCGGCGGCCGCACGCGCCATCCGGCCAGGATCTGGCTGAAGCAGGGCTTCCGCAACGATGGCACCATCACCGCGCGCCAGGCCAGGGTGGTGTTCAACTCAGGCGCCTATGGCTCGCACGGCCCTGGCGTGACCAACGTCGGCACCGCCGCCATGGTGTCTCTGTACCGCTGCGACAACGTGCTGCTCGAAGGCCGCTGCGTCTACACCAACAGCCCGATCGCCGGCGCATTCCGCGGCTACGGCGTGGTGCAGACCTACTACGCGCTCGACGTGCAGATGGACGAGGCCGCCGCGCACCTGGGCATGGACCCCGCCGAACTCAAGCTCAGGAACGCCGTGCGCGAAGGCGACATCGCGCCCTCTAACCATCCGCTGATCGGGCACGGCCTGGAGGCCTGCATCGCGCACGGCATGGCCCTGCTCGACTGGCCCGCGCTGCGCCGCCGCGCGCGCGACACCAGCGGCCCGGTCCGCACCGGCTGGGGCCTGGGCTGCGAGATGCACGGCAGCAGCGCCTATCCCGGCATCAAGGAACAGGGCAACGCCATCATCAAGATGAACGAGGACGGCACCGTGGTGCTGCTGACCGGCGCGGCGGGGCTGGGGACCGGCGCGCATACCGCCCTGGCGCAGATCGTGGCGGAAGAACTGACGTTGCCGTTCGAAGCGGTATCGGTGGTACACGGCGACACCGACGTGGTCCCCTGGGACATCGGCGCCTTTGCCAGCCACACCACCTACATGGTCGGCAAGGCCGCGCAGATGGCGGCGGGCGAGATCAAGCGGCAGCTGTTCGAGCGCGCCGCGAAGCTGATGGAGTGCGAGCCCGACGCCCTGACGCTGGCCGGCGGCGTCATCGCCGTGCGCGACCGCGACGGCCCCACGCTGACGGTGCGCGAGGCGGTGATGCCACGCAAGGGCATTCCCGCCGCGCAGCTGGTGGGTACTACCACCTACCACCCGACCAAGTCGTATTCGTTCGCGGCGCATTTTGTCGAGGTGGCGGTCGACACCGAGACCGGCTTCATCACCGTGCGGCAGGTGGTGCCGGTGCACGACGTCGGCAAGGTGATCCATCCGGTGGCGGCCGCGGGCCAGATCGAAGGCGGCATCCAGCAGGGCATCGGCCACACGCTGTACGAGGACTATCAGATCGACATGCGCACCGGCCGCTCGCTCAACGCCAACTTCGTCGACTACAAGATGCCGCTGGCGATGGATATGCCCGAGATCCGCACCGTGATCCTCGAAGCCGCGCCGGATCCCGGCGGCCCGTTCGGCGCCAAGGGCGTGGGCGAAGACCCGATCGTCGCGATCGGGCCGGCGATTGCCAATGCGGTGTTCGATGCCATCGGCGTGCGCTTCCGGCACTACCCGATCAAGCCTGAACAAGTCCTGCAGGCGCTGGCAGAGAAGGCGGCACAGGAAGGTAGCCAGCCATGACCCGCAAGCAACGCCTCGTCGTCGCCATCACCGGCGCCAGCGGCGCGGTGTACGGCGTGCGCATGCTGCAGGCGCTGGCGGCGCTGGACGGCTGGGAGACGCACCTGGTCTGCTCGCCGTCCGGGCTGCTGACCGCGCACCATGAACTGGGCCTGCAGCGCCCGCAGATCGAGGCCATGGCCGACGTGGTGCACAACGTGCGCGATATCGGCGCCACCATCGCCAGCGGCTCGTTCCGCTGCGACGGCATGGTGGTGGCGCCCTGCTCCATGCGCACGCTGGCCGCCATCGCCACCGGGCTGGCCGACAACCTCGTCACCCGCGCCGCCGACGTAATGCTCAAGGAGCGCCGCCGGCTAGTGCTGCTGGCGCGCGAGACCCCGTTCCACCTGGTGCACCTGCGCAACATGACCACGGTGACCGAGATGGGCGCCATCGTGCTGCCGCCGGTGCCGGCCTTCTACGCGCATCCGCAATCGGTCGACGACATCGTCGACCACACCGTGGGGCGCGTGCTGGACCTGTTCGACGTACCGCACGACGGTCTGGTGACACGCTGGCAAGGCCTGCGCCCCAACGTCGCCACCGCTTGAAGAGACCTACCGCCTCGCGCTCGCGGGGAACGCAGCACCCTAATCAGGAGACAACATGAACGCACCTGCCGTCGCACAACAGCCGCCCGTCCCGGTCACCATCCTTACCGGCTTCCTCGGCTCGGGCAAGACGACGCTGCTCAACCACATCCTGACGCAGAAGCACGGCCACCGCATTGCCGTGATCGAGAACGAGTTCGGCGAGGTCGACGTCGACTCCGACCTGGTGATGACCTCTGACGAAGAGATCTTCCAGATGACCAACGGCTGCATCTGCTGCGTGGTCGATGTGCGCACGGACCTGGTGCGCATCCTGCAGAAGCTGCTGGAACGCCCCGAGCGCTTCGACCATATCCTGGTAGAGACCAGCGGCCTGGCCGACCCGACCCCGGTGGCGGCCACCTTCTTCATGGACAACGAAGTCGCCAGGCAGGTCACGCTCGACGGCATCCTGACGCTGGTCGATGCGGTGCATATCGAGAGCCATCTCGACGACCCCCAGCTGACCGGCTTCGACAACCAGGCCGTCGACCAGATCGTCGCCGCCGACCGCGTGATCCTGAACAAGACCGACCTGGTCGACGCCGCGCAGCTCGACCGGCTGGAAGCCCGCATCCACCGCCTGAACGAGGGCGCGCAGATCCTGCGCTCCAACTTCGCGCAGGTGGACCTGGGCAAGATCCTGGGTATCGGCGGCTTTACGCCGGGCTCGATCCAGGCTGACGCGCACGATGACCACCACGGTCACGCCCATGCGCACGACCATGAGGATCACCACGATCACGACCACGACCACATCTGCGACGAGCACTGCGACCACGCGCACGATGACGAGGCGCACGGCCACCGCCACGATCCGTCGGTGACCTCGGTCTCGCTGGTGTTCGACCAGCCGTTCGACCGCCAGCGCCTCGAGCATGGCCTGAAGGCGCTGCTGGCCGCGCAGGGCGACGATGTGTTCCGCATGAAGGGTATCGTCGCGGTGGCGGGCGATGACCGCCGCTACGTGCTGCAGGCGGTGCACCGGCTGATGGACTTCCATCCCGCCGAGGCGTGGGGCGCGGAACCAGCGCAAAGCAAGTTCGTGTTCATCGGCCGCCATCTCGACAAGTTGCGGCTGCAGACGCTGCTGAAGGTGTGCCTGCCGGTGGCGCAAGCCGCCTGATTGCGCCGGCGGCAGCGGGACTGGCTTGCCGTCAGTCCCGCTGCGACGCTGCCGCGCGCAAGGTCTGCGACGGCAGCTCGCCGAACTCGCGCCGGTACTCGCGCGAGAACAGGCTCAGGTGGGTAAAGCCGTGCCGCAGCGCGACCGCGCCGACCATGCCCTTCTCCTGCGGCGCGCGCTGCAGGTCGGCGCGCGCGCCATGCAGGCGCAACAGGCGCAGGTACTCCATCGGCGTGGTGTCCTTGCTCTTGCGAAAGCCCAGCTGCAGCGTGCGCGCCGACACCCCGCAATGCGCCGCGATCTGCTCCAGCGTCAGCGGCTGGTCCAGGTTGGCGCGCAGGTAGGCGATGGCGTGGCGCACATAGTCGGGCAATACCGCCTCGAAGCGGCGCGGCAGCATATTGCCGTCCGCGGCAAAGCGATCGAGCAGCAGCGTTGACAGCACGATGCGCTCGATGCTGGCATCCACCGCCGGCACACCGCTGCCTTCGCGCCGCACCCGCGTTTCCGCGCGCAGGTAGCCCACCAGCGCCTGCCAGCGCCCGGCGCGGCCATCGTCCACCACCGGCTGCATGTCGAACTCGATCGGCGCCGGCGGCTCGAAGCTGAACTGGTGGCGGAACGCCTCTTCGATCAGCTGGCGGCGGATCACCACGCTGAAGCGCTCGCAGCCCGGATCCAGCGACAGCGTGGTCGGCACGGTGGGCGAGAACACAAAGGTCGCCCCCGGCGGCATCAGCATCGCGCCACGCGGCGTTTCCACGCGGCAGGTGCCGGCCAGCACGGTCTGGATCACAAACTCATCCTTGTTCGGCTGCGGCTCGATCTGCACCGCCTGGTTGTAGGCAATGGTCACCAGCGTGAGCCGGCCGATGGTGCTGGTATCGATGCGCGCATCGAGCGCCGCATCGTCCTCCGCCGCGCGCAGCCGCGTCGGGCCGAACACGCGGCCGGACAACGACTGGATGCGATCGAGGTCGCCGCCACGAGAGACTGACGGGCGCGGGGCTGCGGCGGACCAGGCTGCGGTGGGGGACATATGCAATGGGGGCGGAAAGTTGGACAAGACAAAGGCTTGCCTGCCGATAGGCATGCCACTGCCAACAGCCGCGGTGAACGCTCCTCTCTCCCGCAAGCGGGAGAGGGGAGCAAACACGCGGTGCGCGACGCGCCTGCGCCGCGAAAAATATGCCATCCATCCTATGGCCCCCACCCGGCGCACGCAACCCAAGGGAAACCCCTGATCCCTCCGGCGCGCATTTTGCAAGCCCGCTTGCGGCCCCGTGCCACGGCCTTCGCAATAACGCTATGACGGCATGCCGTGCATCACTACTGTGCAAGGCATGCGTGGGCCATGCGCCGCGCATGGCACCGTGACGGACCGAGCCCGGCAACCACAGACCGGGCCAGCCGCCGCCGGCATGGCGCACTTTCCCCAGTACGCGGCAGGAGACCACATCATGCAACCAGCGGTTCACCCCGTCGACCAGATCCTGCCGGCACGCGCCATGGCGTCGCTCGGCTTCCAGCACATGCTGGTCAGTTACCTCGGCGCCATTGCGGTGCCAATGATCGTGGCGGGCGCGCTCAAGATGACCCCCGCCCAGACCACCATGCTGATCAGCACCGCGCTGTTCACCTCAGGCATCGCCACGCTGCTGCAGACCGTCGGCTTCTGGAAATTCGGCGTGCGCCTGCCGCTGATGCAGGGCGTGGCGTTCAGCTCCGTGGGCCCGGTCATCGCCATCGGCACCGATCCCACGCTGGGCTTCAACGGCGTCTGCGGCGCCATCATCGCCGCCGGCGTGATCGCGATGTTCCTGGCGCCGGTGATCGGCAAGCTCAAGCGCTTCTTCCCGCCGGTGGTGAGCGGCTGCACCATCACCGCCGTGGGCCTGTCGCTGTTCCCGGTTTCGTTTCACTGGTTTGGAGGCGGAAGGGGCGCGCCGGATTTCGGCGCGCCCATCTTTTTCCTGGTCGCCTTCGGCGTGGTGGCGCTGATCCTGCTGATCAACCGGCACGGCGGCGAACTGGTGCGCAACCTGTCGGTGGTGATCGGCCTGCTGGTCGGTGGCGCGGTAGCGTGGATGCTGGGCATGGGCAGCTTCGATGAGGTCACGCGCGCGCCGTGGTTCACCATGGTGACGCCGTTCGCGTTCGGCATGCCCACCTTCAACATCGGTGCGATCACCACCATGGTGATCGTGATGGTGGTGCAGATGGTGGAATCGATGGGCCTGTTCGTTGCCGTCGGAGACATCGTCAAGCGCCCGCTGACCGAGCGCGACGCCACCCGCGGCCTGCGCGCCAACGGCCTGGCCAGCGCCATCGGCGGCATGTTCGCGGCGTTCCCGTACATCGCCTTCATGGAGAACGTAGGACTGGTGATCGTCACCGGCGTGCGCAGCCGCTGGGTGGTCGCCACCTGCGGCGTGATGCTGTGCGCGGTGGCGCTGGTGCCCAAGATCGGCGCGCTGTTTGCATCGATACCCGCCGCCGCGCTGGGGGGTGCCACCATGGTGATGTTCGGCGTGGTGGTTGCCGCCGGCATCAAGACGCTGGGCGAGGTGGACTACGAGCGCAACCCCAACAACCTCTCCATCGTCTCCATCACGCTCGGCTGCGCGATGATGCCGGTGATGCTGCCCGGCATGCTGGAGAAGCTGCCCGGCTTCCTGCAGCCCTTCGTCCACAGCAGCGTGATCATCGCCTGCGTGGTTTCCGTGGTCCTCAACCTGATTCTCAACGGCCTGCCAGCCCGTGAAGCCGACGAGCTGCCCGCCAGTGCCGACAACGTCCAAGGGGTCTGAAAACATGGTGCACAACACCAACGCCACCACCGCGCCCGCCAGCGACCTGCTGATCCGCAACGCCGCCGCCGTGATGACCGGCCGCGCCGGCACCGCCGCGCGCGCGGGCGCCGCCGCGCGCGCGGGCGCCGCCGACATCCGCATCCGCGACGGCCGCATCGCCGAGATCGGCGCCAGCCTGGCCCACCAAGACGGCGAAGCCGTGCTCGACGCCAGCGGCTGCGTGGTCTACCCGGGCTGGGTCAACACCCATCACCACCTGTTCCAGAACCTGCTCAAGGCCGTGCCCAGCGGCATGAACGTCGGGCTGGAGCAATGGCTGGCGGCCGTCGCCTACCCGCGCCTGGCGCGCTTCAGCCCCGAGATCTTCCGCACCGCGGTGCGGCTGGGCATGGCGGAACTGCTGCTGTCCGGCACCACCACCTGCGCCGATCACCACTACCTGTATCACCACGGCCACGGTGCGGAAACCGGCGACGTGCTGTTCGAGGTGGCCGAAGAGCTCGGCATGCGCCTGGTACTGTGCCGCGGCGGCGCGATCCAGTCAGCCTCCGATCATCCCGGCATGCGCGCGACCGCGCTGGTGCCCGAGACGCTGGACGAAATGCTTGCCGATATCGAACGGCTGAAAGCGCGCTACCACGACGCCGCACCCGACGGCCTGCGCCGCGTGGTGGTCGCACCGACGACACCGACCTTCTCGCTACCGCCCGCGCTGCTGCGCGAACTCGCCGCCTTTGGCCGCGGCATGGACCTGCGCCTGCATTCGCACCTGTCCGAGACCGACAACTACGTCAGGTTCTGCCGCGAGAAATACCAGTGCACGCCGGTGCAGTTCGTCGCCGACCACGACTGGCTGGGACCGGATGTCTGGTTCGCGCACCTCGTCACCGTCAACCCGGAGGAAATCCGCATGCTGGCCGTGACCAACACCGGCATGGCGCATTGCCCCGTCAGCAATGCGCGGCTGGGCAGCGGCATCGCGCCGGTGCGCGCGATGGCGGATGCGGGCGTGCCGATTTCACTCGGCGTCGATGGCGTCGCTTCCAACGAGTCGGGCAGCATGGTGCACGAGGCCAACTTCGCTTGGCTGGTGCATCGCGCGCTGGGCGGGGCCGCGCAAACGCGCGTCGAGGAAGTGATTCATTGGGGCACTGCTGGCGGGGCTCAGGTTTTGGGGCTGCCCGGTATCGGCACGCTTGCGCCGGGGCAATCGGCGGACCTGGCAATTTATGACGTCAGCGGACTGCGGTTCCATGGGTTCCATGACATCGGCACGGCCCCGGTCGCGGCTGGGGAGCCGACGCCGGTAAGGGATGTGCTGGTGCGTGGGCGCCACGTGGTGCGCGATGGCGCGATCGTCGGGCTGGATCTGGAGAAGCTGAGGCGGGAGGCGCGGGAGGCGTTGGCGACGCTGGTCGACTGAAGCGGCTTGGTGTCGCGTTAGATGCTATGGGTTGGGGACGAACCGCATTGAACGGATGATGGCCAGCACGTCTGGCAGTGCATGCTCCGATCGTTTCAAGATCGGCTTACCGCGTGCCGCTGTGAGCTCGCGCGGGTCGTAGCCCAACAGCCAGTCGCCGTTCTGAGTCATCACTGCACGCTGTTCGTCACCCATGCAAAAACTCAATGTCCTGGGGCGAGGCGGCGCTACTGCACTCCATGTCTGGATGTACGCTTCGCTGTAGTAATACTCGTTTACCTTGCCAAGGCGCCTTAGTTGTACCTCCCGGGCGTAGCCCTTTTCAACGCCACGGTATGCTTCCATTAGCTTTGGACATATCTCCTTCGCGTTCCCGGGATGGCAACTGATTGAAAATGACATCTCACGTAAGGGGCGACCCTTGGGATAATAGTTGTCATGCTGGAAATATCCCGAGGCTAAAGGACTGGACCTAACGATGTCAGTGTACCCCCCGGCTTTAGCCATGAACTCCACCGCGCAATCCTTGATTGGAATTACATAGCGCTGCATCCCTTTGGACTGGGGCGTATCACTATCTGCGTCCGCCTTAGTACTCAGGGCAACAGCGAGCAAGGCAAAGCCAGCCCAGCGTCCAGCCATGGCCAAGAGGCCTCTCTGCATTATTTCCTCCATTCGTAGTCGTCCGGTTTAAGCCGCAGCACGCCTGCTCGGTCCGGGAAAGTCGGGTGGTCGAAAAGCAAAACCTGGGCATAGGCGTAGGCATGGTATCTATCCACTAGGCCGTTCAGCGAAGGGTTTTCTCGCGACAGGTGGCCGGGCAAGTTCACAATGCAAGCAACCCGCCGGAACGAAACATTCTCGTAGAACACGAACGACTCCCGTTTACGTAACGGACTACTGAAATGTATGTGGAACGCGCGCTGTGTGCTGGCGGCATATTTGTCGGCCTCCTCATCTGCCCGGTTCACGAGCCAATAGTAGCCGGCGCTGTCTGCGGCGTCGTAGGGCTCTCGCGCAATGTCATTGCGCCATCGCTTTACGTGGGGCGGTATGCTCGGCTCTACTCCGAATAGCGGAAGGTTGCTGCGCAGTGTGCCGGATTTCTCATGGGCCGCCAAAAGCTGCGAACTGAGCTTTGCGTCTATGCTGCGCCCGCGAAACTTCCAGTAGCCGATGTAGTTTCCCGGGTGCGTAAGTTGCAGGCCTCCGCGCCCATACCACGGTGCATACCAATTTTTCTCCCCACCGATCTCTATCAAGGTACTCAGCCAGACTGTCTCTTGTACCGAATTTCCTAAGAATGCGGCCACTCGTTTGCGAGTAGTAACACCATATTTGCGCCACATGACGTTCAATTGCTTGCAGTGCTCTGCGATCAATTTCCCGGCCGTCCCCTGTGCTGGCTCATAAACTATTTTTTCCGGAATCCCTGCCCCAAGGCCCCGCAACATCCTCGCCGGCACAGCCTGCCTGAGTTCATCAACACTAAGCCACAGCGCCCGACGCATATGATGAATGAACTGCAGCGGGTGGAAATGCCATACTGCACGCGGCAATCCTGTGTTCTGCCAGAATGCCAGCTTCTGCGCCTGCTTCTTGAACCGCTGCCAGCTGTCTTCCGAAACCAACGGCATGCCCGGCTTGCGCAGGCGCGCAAAGCGTTCATCCAGGTCAGAGACATCCCATTCAGTCGGATGCTTGACCACCAGATGACGCAGCGCCGCCTTGCCCGCTTGGCTGGTTTCGCTCAGCATCTCTAGCGTCGCCGGCTCGTCGACGATGGCATCGGCCGGACTCAGCATCGCGCCTTCTTCAACCTTCTGCCAGCCCAGCCAATACGGGAAATCCGCGTCAGACAACCGGACGATACCGGCCTGCGACAGGTCGATATAGCCCGCCGAGCCAGGCGCATAGGGCACCATTTGCCAATTGTCGGTGTGGCCGCTGCGCTCTTCGCTAAGTACACGCCCCAAGGTAAGCCACTCCAGGCCGGTGCTTGGGTTGTCCGGATACAGCGCCTCCGCGAGCGCCAGCATGGCATAGGCATAACCTGGCTGCACGATCCGGCCGATTTCGCGGTACTGGCCCTGTGCCGTGCGTATGCGTGTGGTCGTAATGCGCTTGTCCTTATCCAGCCGCACGCTGACATAGAGGCACTGCCCGATATTGCTCCCCGCTGTGCCAGCCGGAAACATCGGGTTGCCATCCTTGTCCGACGTCCGCCATACCCCATTGCCCTTGGGCAAGCGCGGATGCGCCGCTACAAATGACTTGCCTTCCGGGATAACAAAGTGAATGTCGCCGTAGATATCGGCGCTGCCCTTTTCCGTGATGAGGCTGCTGTCGCGGAAAAACCCAGCCAGTGCCTCGTCGGTACAGAAGATCTCGAAATGGAAGCCACTGCGCCCGGTCTGGTGCTGGCTTCCGGGATAGCCCAGTATGTCGCGCCGGTAGACCTTGGCTTTCTTGGGATCGTCCGGCACCCGCGCGTCCGGGCTGGTACGGGCTCGATAGCACGCCGGCAGCGTGTCGGTGCGACCGTGCAAATGCTCGGCGGCGGCCAGGTTCACGTACAGCGAATAGAACACCACGGGCGTGGCCGCGCCGGTCTCGGTCTCATGGCGCAGCAGAACAAAGCTGGTGTCATAGGGCTGGCCCTCATAAGTTTCGGTCTTTGGCGCCAGCCGATAGGCCACAATGGTGCCGTCTGCGATGGCGCGAACCGGCGTTGCCGTATCGGCGCCGACATGCATACCGCCGTGCCAGCAGTGGGTGTTGCCGATCATGCGCGCCGGATACGCGCCCTTCGGGTCGTCTGATTCGGCCAGCAGCCGCGCCAGCCAGGCGTCCTCCGACTCCTCCAGCGCATTGCCCGCCAGTGGCATTGTAAGAATGGGATAGCTGATGATCATGGCGCAATCCGGCTCAGGAGTAAGGGAAGGAACCGGGTATCTCCCATGGAGTCGCCGGTGCCATTGGCAGCGGATAGTCGTGGCGAACGCCTGCCTCGAACTTCCTCTGCGCCGCCTTGTAGGTAATCGGCCCCGGACATTCAAAGGTGATATTGCCGCCCTCGATCGTGATGGCAGCCCCGCCCGCGGTGGCAATGCGAATGCGCCTGGCCGCAGCAAAATCCACATTCATATTGGCCGACACGATGGTTAGATCCTCCCGCGCCGCCAGCTTCAGCAGGTCATGCTGCGCCTGGAGATCGATATCATCCTGACCCGCAGTCAATTGCAGGCCGACGTTGCCCTCGCCGGGCGCGGACAGCCCGGCCGCAATGCCGATCGCGTGACCCGCATGGATGCGAGCCTGTCCCGCGACGGCGACGTTGTTGTCCTGCCCGCTGGCCAGCACGACGCTTTCCCCATTGGCGAGTTGCAGGTCCTGTCCCGCCACCACGGCGAGGCCGGCCCTGCCGTTGAGATGGACCATCGGCTCGCTTTGGTGCGGCACCTTGCCTGGCGTGCTGGTACTGCCGCTGGCAGCGTCGCCTTTGGCGGCTTCGAGGGATTGTCCGTCGACCATGCCGGCTGCGGCTTTGGCCTGTTTCGCCAGCGGCGCCTCATCGTCCTTTCCCGCTGACAGTGCCTGGGTCTGGTGCGTGGTCGCGCCATCGCTCAGTGTCCTGACCAGATCGCCCGCCTGACGCAACAGCGCAATGCCCGCAGCGTTGTCGCCTGTCGGCAGCACGCGGCCCGTGACGGCATCGCGATAGGTCGTCAGCAATAGCCCGGCCCGGCCGCGTACCGCGACGTGGCCATCGGTGCGCAGATCGAACCCTTGCCCCCTGAAGCTGCCGCGGCGATTGTCCTGCTGGTGGATCACGTGGCCCAGATTGAGCTGGGTGGCTTGTTTGGTCGTGGCCAGTTGCGTGCGCAGCTGGTCGTCGGTGTCGTCGAACACCAGCTGGTTGTAACCCTTGCCGCCATGCTCCTGGCTCTTGAACCCGGTCAGCGCGGCGTCGTTGCGGTGGCCGTCCGGATCGGCACTCATGCCGTGCCACGCCGGGCCATTGCCGCCGGCAAGGTTGCCCTGTGCGCTCGGCTGGCTGTCGGAGCCCATCGCATAGATGCCGCTGGCGTCATACGGCTGCGAGAACGTGGTGGCGGCCATCGACTTGCCGCCCGGCGTGGGCGCGATGCCGGCTTCCCCCTGGCCGTTGTACAGCGCGCCGATCACGAAGGGCTGGTCGATATCGTTGTCCGCAAACTTGACCAGCACCTCCTGGCCAATGCGCGGCAGCCATTGCCAGCCCATGCCGGCGCCGGCTTGCCGCTGCGCCACGCGTACCCAGCGGCTGCTGCGGTCGTCGGCGCGCTCGCCGCGCTGCCACGGGAAGCGCATGCGGATCTGGCCGCACGGGCTGGCGTGGTGTTCGGCGCTGCCATCAGCTTGGCTCTGCCCATCCGGGCCAACCACGATCGCGGTATGGACGCCCAGCGGGGTCGATTGGCTATAGAGGCGCGGGCAATCGCCCTCCAGCACGGCGGCGCGCCATGG
>NZ_FMAD01000002.1 GCF_900094595.1 Cupriavidus alkaliphilus
TCGATCGGCTTCTGCCTGTTTCTGATGGCACACCTGCAGGCGCTGACCTGGGCCGCCTTCCTGGTGTGGCTGGCGCTGGGGCTGGTGATCTACTTCGCCTATGCGCGGCGCAATGCCGTGCTGCATAACCACGGCGGCTGAGCGTCAGCGCGCGCCGCGCTCCGCTGCCGCCTTCATGAACGCCACCGCGCGCGGCTCGTTGGCATAGGCGGCGTTGATGCGGATCCACGCCGAGGTCTCGCCGCCCGGGCGGAAGTAGTTGCCCGGCGCCAGCGTCACGCCAAATTCTTCGCCCAGCGTCACCAGTTCGCGCGAATCCTCGATGCCCGGCGGGCGGGCCCAGAGGAAGTTGCCGCCGGAGGGCTGGCAGAACACCTCCCAGCCGTTGCCGTGCAGCTGGCGCACCGCGTTGGCGACGGCCTCGCGCACGCGCAGCCGCAGCCGTTCCACGTACTTGCGGTAGCCGCCGCGCTCCAGCAGCGCCGCGGTCACCGCCTCGGCAAAGTGCGAGCCGGCCACGCTGGTCAGCACCTTCACGTCGACCAGGTCCTTGACCAGCGCCTTGTCGGCCACCAGGTAGCCGATCCGCAGCGACGCCGACACCGTCTTGGAAAAGCCGCCGATGTAGATCACGTGTTCGAGCTGGTCGAGCGTGGCCAGCCGGTCGGTGAAGTGGGTCTGGAAGTCCGAGAAGATATCGTCCTCGACAAAGCGGAAGCCGTGCCGGCGCGCCAGTTCCAGCAGCCGGAACGCCACCGGCGGCGCCAGCGTCGAGCCGGTCGGGTTCTGCAGCACGCTGTTGGTGAAAAACAGCTTGGGCTTGTGCTGGCGCAGCAGCGCCTCGGTGGCGTCGGGGTCGGGGCCGTCGGGCGTGTGCGGCACCCCAACCAGCTGCACCCCGTGCAGCCGCAGCAGGCCGAACAGGTTGTAGTAGCCGGGGTCTTCGACAAACACCGTGTCGCCCGGCTTGAGCAGGTGGCGCACCACCAGGTCCAGCGCCTGGCTGGCGCCGGTGGTGATCAGCACTTGCGGCAACTCCGCGGCGATGCCCAGCTGGCGCACGCGCAGCAGCACCTGGCGGCGCAGTTCCGGATGGCCCATCGGGGTGGCGTAGTGAATCACGCTGTCGATCTCGTTGCGCGAGATCGCGCGGATCGCCTGCGTCAGGCCCTCCACGTCGCGCCAGGTCTCCGGGACGAAGCCGCCCGCCAGCTTGAGCGTGCCGCTGGGGTGGTTGAACTGCTCCAGGATATGGTCGGACAGGTCCTCGGCCAGGCTGGGGTCCGACCAGCCGCGCGCCGAGCGCCCCGCCAGCGGACTGTCCGCCACATAGAAGCCCGAGCCCTGGCGCGAATCGAGCAGTCCCTGCGACACCAGCCGGTCATAGGCCTCGATCACCGGGAAGCGGCTGATGCCGTTCTCGGCGGCCAGTTGCCGGATCGATGGCAGCCGCGCGCCCGGGCGCGCCTCGCGGTTGCCGATCCACGCCTTCACGCCGTCGACGATCTGCTCGGTCAGTGGAATTCCGGTGGAAGCATCTAAGATGAGTTTCATGAAGGGAGCTGCCGGGCAGGGCGGTGGGCAGGAAACTGTCAGGAAAAACTACTGAACAGTCCATCGAAAACTGTTCACAACTGTACATGGGATTGTAGTGAGGGATGCGAATAATGGAAGCGTGGCGGACGAAGGCGCCGGCATCCCCATCCAGGATGCTCCGGCACCCGCGATGACCGCCGGGCTGACAAGGAGTGCAACATGCGCGAACTACGGACTTTCGAACTGGACCAACCCGGACTGCCGGTGAGCTGGCGCGCCGGTTACGGGCAGACCGTCTGCGCGGTGGCGGGCAAGCTGTGGGTGACGGTGGAAGGCAATCCCAACGATATCTGGCTGGAACCGGGCCAGGAGCTGGCGCTGCCGGAGGGCTATCGGGTCTGGCTGTCCGGCGACGGTACGGGGGCACGCTTTGCGCTGGCGCAGACGCCGGCACCGTGGTCGATGCAGCGGCTGGCGGCGTGGCTGCGCGCGCTGCGGCATCGGGTGGACGAGCACAGCACCGATGCATTCGGCGAGTGCCCGCGGATCGGGGCGCTGTGCCGGTGAGTCGGCCGGCAGTCAAACCAGCATGCGGCGCAAAGGCCACCGACAAGGTGGCCTTTTGTTTGTCCGTAGCCCGCAGACACCTACTCTATAAGGACGCCGGCACCCCGCCGTCCGGGTTCCGCCCCATTGATTAACGTTAACGTCAACGTCATACAATCGACCCGCCCCAACCCCGGGGCGCAGGCCGCGCGTTTGCGGCCAGGCCGGCACAGAACGGCGCCGGCGGACGCCGCGGCCGCAGCCAACCCCCGACACGGTGGAGACAATGACCGACCTTTCCGATGTCCATGATGTGCGCCGCGGCGCGCCCCAGCCCAAGCCGGTGCAGCCCGGCACCGGCCCGGCCAACAAGGTGCGCTTCGTCACCGCGGCATCCCTGTTCGACGGCCACGACGCCTCGATCAACATCATGCGCCGCATCCTGCAGTCGCATGGCTGCGAGGTGGTCCACCTCGGCCACAACCGCTCGGTCGAAGAGATCGTGACCGCGGCGCTGCAGGAAGACGCGCAGGGCATTGCCATCTCCAGCTACCAGGGCGGCCATGTCGAGTACTTCAAGTACATGGTCGACCTGCTGCGCGACAAGGGCGGCGAACACGTGCAGGTCTTCGGCGGCGGCGGCGGCGTGATCGTGCCCGACGAGATCCGCGAGCTGCAGGCCTACGGCGTGGCCCGCATCTACAGCCCCGAGGACGGCCAGCGCATGGGCCTGGCCGGCATGATTGCCGACATGGTGCAGCGCTGCGACCTCGACCTGAGCCGCTACGCGCCCACCTCGCTCGACCCCGTCGCCGGCGGCGATCGCCGCGCGCTGGCGCAACTGATCACTGCGCTCGAAAACGGCAAGGCCGATGCGGCGCTGGTCGCGGCGATGCATGCGCAGGCGCAGCAGGCATCGATTCCCGTGCTCGGCATCACCGGCACCGGCGGCGCCGGCAAGTCGTCGCTGACCGACGAGCTGATCCGCCGCTTCCGGCTCGACCAGCAGGACGCGCTGTCGATCGCCGTGATCTCGATCGACCCGTCGCGGCGCAAGTCGGGTGGCGCGCTGCTGGGCGACCGCATCCGCATGAACGCGATCAACCACCCCAATATCTTCATGCGCTCGATGGCGACGCGCGAGGCGGGCTCCGAGATCTCGCAGGCGCTGCCCGACGCGATCGCCGCGTGCAAGGTGGCGGGCTTCGACCTGGTAATCGTCGAGACCTCCGGCATCGGCCAGGGCGACGCCGCGATCGTGCCGCACGTGGACCTGTCGCTGTACGTGATGACGCCCGAGTTCGGCGCCGCCAGCCAGCTCGAGAAGATCGACATGCTCGACTTCGCCGACTTCGTCGCCATCAACAAGTTCGACCGCAAGGGCGCGCAGGATGCCTGGCGCGACGTGGCCAAGCAGGTGCAGCGCAACCGCGAGCAATGGCACGGCAAGCCGGAGGACATGCCGGTGTACGGCACCCAGGCGTCGCGCTTCAACGACGATGGCGTCACCATGCTGTACCAGGGCCTGCGCGAGGCGCTGACCGGCCATGGCCTGAAGGTGAAGGCGGGCACGCTCCCGGTCCTGGCGGGACGCATCTCCACCGGCCAGAACGTGATCGTGCCGCCGGCACGCAGCCGCTACCTGGCCGAGCTGGCCGACACCGTGCGCGCCTACCACCGCCGCGTGGCCGGGCAGAGCCGCATCGCGCGCGAGCGCCAGCAGCTGCGCGAATCCAGACGCATGCTGCAGGCCGCGCAGGGCCAGGGCGATGTCGGCGCCGCGCTCGACGCACTGGCCGCGGAGCGCGACAGCGCGCTGGGCCAGGTCGAACGCAAGCTGCTGGCGATGTGGCCGCAGATGCGCGATGCCTACAGCGGCGACGAATACGTAGTGAAGATCCGCGACAAGGAGATCCGCACCGGGCTGGTCACCACCACGCTGTCGGGCACCAAGGTGCGCAAGGTGGTGCTGCCGCGCTTCGAGGACGACGGCGAGGTGCTGAAGTGGCTGATGCGCGAGAACGTGCCCGGCAGCTTCCCGTACACCGCCGGCGTGTTCGCCTTCAAGCGCGAGAACGAGGACCCGACGCGCATGTTCGCCGGCGAAGGCGATGCCTTCCGCACCAACCGGCGCTTCAAGCTGGTGTCCGAGGGCATGGACGCAAAGCGCCTGTCGACCGCGTTCGACTCGGTCACGCTGTACGGCGAGGACCCGCACGTGCGCCCCGACATCTACGGCAAGGTCGGCAACTCGGGCGTGTCGATCGCCACGCTCGACGACATGAAGGTGCTGTACGACGGCTTCGACCTGACCAGCCCGGGCACCTCGGTGTCGATGACCATCAACGGCCCTGCGCCGACCATCCTGGCGATGTTCATGAACACCGCCATCGACCAGCAGCTCGACAAGTTCCGCGCCGACAACGGCCGCGATCCCACCGCCGACGAGGAAGCCAAGATCCGCGCCTGGGTGCTGCAGAACGTGCGCGGCACGGTGCAGGCCGATATCCTGAAGGAAGACCAGGGCCAGAACACCTGCATCTTCTCCACCGAGTTCTCGCTCAAGGTGATGGGCGATATCCAGGAGTATTTCGTGCACCACCAGGTGCGCAACTTCTACTCGGTATCGATCTCGGGCTACCACATCGCCGAGGCCGGCGCCAACCCGATCTCGCAGCTCGCCTTCACGCTGTCCAACGGCTTCACCTATGTCGAGGCTTACCTGGCGCGCGGCATGCACATCGATGACTTCGCGCCCAACCTGTCGTTCTTCTTCTCCAACGGCATGGATCCGGAGTACAGCGTGCTGGGCCGCGTCGCGCGCCGCATCTGGGCCGTGACCATGCGCGACAAATACGGCGCCAACGAGCGCAGCCAGAAGCTGAAGTACCACATCCAGACCTCGGGCCGCTCGCTGCATGCGCAGGAGATCGACTTCAACGACATCCGCACCACGCTGCAGGCGCTGATCGCCATCTACGACAACTGCAACTCGCTGCACACCAACGCCTACGACGAGGCCATCACCACGCCCACCGGCGAATCGGTGCGCCGCGCGCTGGCGATCCAGCTGATCATCAACCGCGAATGGGGCGTGGCCAAATGCGAGAACCCCAACCAGGGCAGCTTCCTGATCGAGGAGCTGACCGACCTGGTGGAAGAGGCGGTGCTGCAGGAGTTCGAGCGCATCGCCGAGCGCGGCGGCGTGCTGGGCGCGATGGAGACCGGCTACCAGCGCGGCAAGATCCAGGAGGAATCGCTCTATTACGAGCAGCTCAAGCACGACGGCACGCTGCCGCTGATCGGCGTGAACACCTTCCGCAATCCGGACGGCGACCCGGTGCCGCAGAAGCTGGAGCTGGCGCGTTCGAGCGAGGCCGAGAAGCAGAGCCAGCTCGACCGCCTGCAATCATTCCAGCAGGAGCATGCCGGCGAAGCGCCGGAGATGCTGCAGCGGCTGCGCCAGGCGGTGATCGACAACCAGAACGTGTTCGCGGTGCTGATGGATGCGGTGCGGGTCTGCTCGCTGGGGCAGATCACGCATGCGCTGTTCGAGGTCGGCGGGCAATACCGGCGCAATATGTAGACCCCGATCCACGCGCTGACCGGTAATCGCGCAGGGCGGCCGCGGTGAAGGGCCGCCCTGCGTTACACTCGGATGCTGCGCCGCACCGTCAGCGCACGCAAGCGCAAGCCGGCGCCTGGCGGCAACAAATCCCGAGACAACCGCAACACAAGACCATGGACACCCAGTACAGCCCGAACAATATCTTTGCCAAGATCCTGCGCGGCGAAATGCCGTGCATCAAGGTGTACGAGGACGACGACACCATCGCCTTCATGGACATCATGCCGCAGGCCGACGGCCATACGCTGGTGGTGCCCAAGGAAGCCGCGGTCAACCTGTTCGACCTGTCGGAGCGTGGCGCCCAGGCCGCCATCGTCGCCACCCAGCGCGTGGCGCGCGCGGTGCGCGCGGCCTTCAAACCGGACGGCATCTCGATCGGCCAGTTCAACGGCGCCGCGGCGGGCCAGACCGTGCCGCACATCCATTTCCACATCGTGCCGCGCTACAACGACCAGTCGCTGCGCGGCCACGCGCGCGACATGCAAGAGCCGGAAGTGCTCAAGGGGCATGCCGAACGCATCATCGCCGCGCTGCGCGAGCAGGCGTCCTGAACAACGCATCCAAGCATTCAACCAAGCAAGCAGAGGAAGACAAGATGGCAATCAAGACTGTAGGCATCGTCGGTGCCGGCACCATGGGCAATGGCATCGCCCAGGCCTGCGCGGTCGTGGGACTGAACGTGGTGATGGTCGATATCAGCGACGCCGCCGTGCAGAAGGGCGTGGCCACGGTGTCGGGCAGCCTGGACCGGCTGATCAAGAAGGAAAAGCTGACCGAGGCGCAGAAGGCCGATGCGCTGGCGCGCATCAAAGGCAGCACCGCCTACGACGACCTCAAGGCCGCCGACATCGTGATCGAGGCCGCCACCGAGAACTACGACCTCAAGGTCAAGATCCTCAAGCAGATCGACGGCATCGTCGGCGACAACGTCATCATCGCGTCCAACACCTCGTCGATCTCGATCACCAAGTTGGCCGCCGTCACCTCGCGCGCCGACCGCTTCATCGGCATGCATTTCTTCAACCCGGTGCCGGTGATGGCGCTGGTCGAACTGATCCGCGGCCTGCAGACCAGCGACGCCACGCACGCCGACGTCGAAGCGCTGGCCAGGGAACTGGGCAAATATCCGATCACGGTCAAGAACAGCCCGGGCTTCGTCGTCAACCGCATCCTGTGCCCGATGATCAATGAAGCCTTCTGCGTGCTGGGCGAAGGCCTGGCCTCGCCGGAAGAAATCGACGAAGGCATGAAGCTGGGCTGCAACCACCCGATCGGGCCGCTGGCGCTGGCCGACATGATCGGCCTGGACACCATGCTGGCGGTGATGGAGGTGCTGTACGCCGAGTTTGCCGATCCGAAGTATCGTCCGGCGATGCTGATGCGCGAGATGGTTGCTGCCGGCTATCTGGGGCGAAAGACGGGGCGTGGGGTGTACGTGTATAGCAAGTAAGTAGACCGGCTCTGCCGCGTGTACTGGCGGCCGCCTTCGGGCGGCCGCTGTCTTTTTTGGCCCCGGATCAGGTGCCACTCAATCCCGCTTACACCGCGTTATATGCCGAAACAATCCGCCGCATCTGGTAACAGGAATGCGCGGTAGAGTGCACCCATTCCGTTTACGACAACACACCATCATGGCTCATCCGGTTCTCTTCGCGGCGCTGCTCGCCGGCGTCATGTCCCTGCTGGCGGCGCGTTCGGCGATGGCGCATGTGGATGTGGGGGTGCATATCGGCACACCGGTCTATGCCGCGCCGGCGCCGGTCTATGTGGCGCCGCCGCCTCCCGTGGTGTACGCGCCGCGTTACCACGGCTGGCATGGCGACCGTTACTGGGACGGCCGGCGCTGGTATGGGCGGCACGAATGGCGCGGCCGGCATCACCACTACCGGCATCATCATCACCGGCATCACCACTATCGCCACCATGGCCACGGACACCATGGTCATCACGGCCATCACGGCCATCGCGGCCACGGGCACTGATCGCCTTGCCGGCCGGCGTTGACCGGTCCGGCCGCCCGGTCAGCGCAACAGCACCAGTCGCGGCACCGCGTCGGCGCCGCTCCAGACCACGGCGTTCTGCTGGTATGCCTGGCCCAGTGCCCGCGCCTCGGCCAGCGACAGCCCGGGCACCAGGAAGCTCGGTTCGGCGGGCCAGCCGTTATCGGGATGCTCGCCGGCGGCTTCGATCGCGCGCCGCCCCCGAGCGTTGAGATCCTGCGCCAGAGCCTGTTGCCGGCGCGCGTTGGCCGCATCGTCGCAGCGCTGGCTGAACGGGTTGGCCGCGGTGATGAAGGCGCTGCAGTCCACGCCCAGCGCGCAGTGCAGCGCGGCCAGCGCGGCGCTAGGCTGGTCGATGCGCAAGGTCATCGGCGTGTCGCCCAGCACCCGGTAGTGCGTTTCGCGATACGCCAGCAGGGTCTCGGCGTCGATGGCGCTGGCCACCTTACTCCCCGTACTGCCGCAGCCCGTCGAGGTCCAGCACCTCGATCACGCCGTAGTCCACCCGCACCAGCCCCTGCTGTTCCAGCACCTTCAGCGCCTGGTTGGCGCGCTGGCGCGAGATGCCGGCGAGCAGGCCGATTTCTTCCTGCGAGATCTCCAGCGTCTTGCCGAGGCCGGGATACAGGTGCTCGTTGAACAGTGACGACACCGCGCGCGCCACGCGCGAATCGATGTCGAGCAGCCGTTCATACTCCACCGCCGCAATGAACTGCCCCAGGCGCTCGTTGAACTGCGTCAGCAGGAAGCGCGTGAACGGCAGGCTGGTATCCAGCAGCCACTGAAAAGTGTCGCGCGGCAGGAAGGCGATGGTCGAGCGGCGCAGCGCCATCACGTCGTACTTGCGGATCTCCGACTTCAGCACCGCGCCTTCGCCGAACCAGCCGCCGGTGGGCACGCCGGTGAAGGTAACCGACTTGCCCGACGGCGATACCGTGGTGATCTTGACGATCCCTTCGAGCACGCCCAGCCAGTGCTCAGCCTTGTCGCCCTTGTGGCAGACGTAGTCGCCCTGGCTGTACTCGTGCACGAACATGGCGCGGCGCACGCGCTCGCGCTGCTCCGGACTCAGGTCTGCTGCCCACACGCAGCGGTCGACAAAATCGTTCAGCATGGCCTCGCGAAAGCTCCGGTAGGGATTAACCCGGAATTGTCACCGGCGTGACAACCGGGGGTGTTGGCATGGGCTATCGTACGATCACAACGGAACCGCGGGTGCCACCAAGGGCACGCCGGGAAGGCAGAAGACGCTTCTCCCGGCCCCTGAAGACAAGGCACAGACTGGCTTGATGCGATGCGGCAGATGCCGCCGGGCAAAGCAAGCCAAGTATAACGACCGGACCGGCGCTTGACACCGGGCGTGGACCCCCACGCCGGAGGGACAGGAGACAGCGATGCAGGAATCGTCGGCGACGACCTTTCCGCGATGGCTGCTGGCGCACGCCCAGCAGCGGCCGGAACATCCGGCCTACCGCGAAAAGGATCTCGGCATCTGGCAGACATACAGCTGGGCCCAGGCGGCACAGCAAGTGAGGGCGCTGGCATGTGGTCTGGCCGCGCTCGGTTTCAAGCGCGGCATGAACCTCGCAGTGGTGGGCGACAACCGTCCGCGCCTGTATTGGGCCATGACCGCGGCGCAGGCGCTGGGCGGCGTGCCGGTGCCGCTGTACCAGGACGCCATCGCCAACGAGATGGTCTATGTGCTCAACGATGCGGAGATCGACTTCGCCATCGTCGAGGACCAGGAGCAGGTGGACAAGCTGCTCGAAGTCGAGGCGCAGCTGGCCGAGTCCGGCCGCGCCGTGCGCCACGTCATCTTCGAAGACCCGCGCGGCCTGCTCGACTACGACCATCCGTCGCTGATGTCGTACGAGCGCCTGCAGGAACTGGGGCGCGAGTTCGACCAGGCCCATCCGGGCTTCTTTGACGAGGCCATCGCCGCCGGGCAGCCCGACGACACCGCGATCATTCTCTATACGTCCGGCACCACCGGCAAGCCCAAGGGCGTGTGTCATTCGCACCATGGCCTGATCGGCTCGGCGCGCAACGGCTGCGCCTTCGACAAGCTCAGCGCCGCCGACGACGTGCTGTCCTACCTGCCGATGGCGTGGGTCGGCGACAACCTGTTCTCGTATGCGCAGGCGATGGTGGCGGGCTTTACGGTGAACTGCCCGGAATCGCGCGAAACGGTGATGACCGACCTGCGCGAGATCGGCCCGACCTACTACTTTGCGCCGCCGCGCATCTACGAGGGGCTGCTGACGCAGGTGATGATCCGCATGGAGGATGCCGGCTGGATCAAGCGCAAGCTGTTCCACTGGGCCATGGACGTGGCGCGCCGCTGCGGCACTGCCATCCTCGACGGCCAGCCGGTATCGCTCGCCGAGCGCGCGCGCTATGCGCTGGGCGAAGCGCTGGTCTACGGCCCGCTGCGCAACGTGCTGGGCATGAGCCGCATCCGCGTGGCCTATACCGCGGGCGAGGCGATCGGCCCGGACCTGTTCCGCTTCTACCGCTCGATCGGCGTGAACCTGAAGCAGTTCTACGGCCAGACCGAGACCTGCGCCTATGTGTGCCTGCAGCCCGACGGCAAGGTCAAGTTCGACTCGGTGGGACCCGCCGCGCCGGGCATGGAAATCCGCATCGCCGACAACGGCGAGGTGCTGGTGCGTGGCGTGGGCCTGCTCAAGTCCTACTACAAGCGCGAGGATGCGACGCGCGAGGCCATCAACGACGAGGGCTACTTCATGACCGGCGACGCCGGCGTGATCGACGCCGACGGCCACCTGAAGATCATCGACCGTGCCAAGGACGTGGGCAAGCTGGCCGATGGCTCGATGTTCGCGCCCAAGTACATCGAGAACAAGCTCAAGTTCTTCCCGTACATCAAGGAGGCGGTGGCCTTCGGCAACGGCCGCGACCAGGTCTGCGCCTTTATCAACATCGACTTCGAGGCGGTGGGCAACTGGGCCGAGCGCCGCCACCTGCCGTATGCCGGCTACGTCGACCTGGCCGCGCAGCCGGACGTGCTGGAGATGATCGGCGAGTGCGTGAACCAGGTGAATGCGGACCTCGCCAACGACCCCATGCTGGCGGGCTCGCAGGTGGCGCGCTTCCTGGTGCTGCACAAGGAGCTTGACCCGGACGACGACGAACTGACCCGCACGCGCAAGGTCCGGCGCGGCTTTATCGCGGAGAAGTACGGGGTGCTGGTCGACGCGCTCTATGCGGGCAAGTCGGAGCAGTTCATCGAGACGCGCGTCAAGTTCGAAGACGGGCGCGAGGGCAGCGTGTCGGCCACGCTGAAGCTGGTGGATGCCAGGCGGCTGCCGGTAGCGGCGCGCGCGGCATAAGAGCACAGGTGGAGGCAGCAATATGACACAAGTGGCCTGGCAAGGCGCCGGCAAGCGCGAATGGACCGCGGCGGCACGCACCGATGCGAGCGGCGCCGGCGGTGGCGGGGCGATGGCGCCGGCAGGACCGCTGCCCCCCGCGGGGCTGGCGGATGACAGCGGCGTGCATCCTGGTACGCGCCACGCGCAGCGCACCGGCGAGCAGGCGCGCACCGGCGGCGAGGTGATCCTGGACCTGCAGCACATCTCGCTGTCGTTCGGCGGGGTCAAGGCGCTGACCGACATTTCGTTCGACGTGTGCGAGCACGAGGTGCGCGCCATCATCGGACCGAACGGCGCCGGCAAGAGTTCGATGCTGAACGTGATCAACGGCGTCTACCACCCGCAGCAGGGACGCATCGTGTTCCGCGGCGAGGAGCGCAAGCAGATGCACCCGACCGCCGCGGCGCGCCAGGGCATTGCGCGCACGTTCCAGAACATCGCGTTGTTCAAGGGCATGACGGTGCTGGACAACATCATGACCGGACGCAACACGCAGTTCCGCACCTCCTGGTTCGCGCACGCGCTGTGGTGGGGCCCGGCGCGCAACGAAGAGATGCGCCACCGGCAGAAGGTGGAAGAGGTGATCGACTTCCTCGAGATCCAGTCGATCCGCAAGACGCCGGTGGGGCGCCTGCCGTACGGCCTGCAGAAGCGCGTGGAACTGGCGCGCGCGCTTGCGGCCGAGCCCTCGATGCTGCTGCTCGACGAGCCCATGGCCGGCATGAACGTGGAAGAGAAGCAGGACATGTGCCGCTTCATCCTCGATGTGAACCGGCAGTTCGGCACCACCATCGTGCTGATCGAGCACGACATGGGCGTGGTGATGGATATCTCCGACCGGGTGGTGGTGCTGGACTACGGCAAGAAGATCGGGGATGGAACGCCGGAAGAGGTCAAGGGCAACCCTGACGTGATCAAGGCATACCTGGGCACTTCGCACTGAGGGTCGGAACCATGACGTTCTTCTTTGAAATCCTGCTCGGCGGCCTGCTGTCGGGACTGATGTACTCGCTGGTGGCGCTGGGCTTCGTGCTGATCTACAAGGCCTCGGGCGTGTTCAACTTTGCCCAGGGCGCGATGGTCTACTTTGCCGCGCTGGCGGTGGTGGGGCTGATGGACAAAGGCATGCCGATGTGGGCCGCGGTGATCGGCGCCTTCGTGGTGATGATCCTGGTCGGCATGAGCACCGAGCGCTTCGTGCTGCGCAAGCTGGTCAACCAGCCGCCGATCACGCTGTTCATGGCAACCATCGGGCTGTCGTTCTTCCTCGAAGGCCTGGGGCCGCTGCTGTTCGGCAACGAAGTGCGCCCGATCCACCTGGGCATCGTCGACGAGCCGATCGAGTCGATCCTGACCACCTTCAACATCGTCATCTCCAAGTTCGACCTTGCCGCCGCGGCCATCGCCGGCGTGCTGGTGGGATCGCTGGCGCTGTTCTTCCAGTACACCAAGGTGGGACGCGCGCTGCGCGCGGTCGCCGACGACCACCAGGCCGCGCTGTCGCTGGGCATCCCGCTGCAGAACATCTGGGCCATCGTCTGGGGCGTGGCGGGTTTCGTCGCGCTGGTGGCGGGCATGCTGTGGGGCTCGCGCAATGGCGTGCAGTTCGCGCTGACGCTGACCGCGCTGAAGGCGCTGCCGGTGCTGATCCTGGGCGGCTTCACCTCCGTGCCCGGCGCCATCGTCGGCGGGCTGATCATCGGCGCCTCGGAGAAGCTGGCCGAGATCTATATCCCGCCGGTGTTCCAGTCGATGTTCGGCGGCAATTTCGGCGGCATCGAGGGGTGGTTCCCGTACGTGTTTGCCTTGCTGTTCCTGCTGGTGCGGCCCGAAGGGCTGTTCGGCGAGAAACACATCGATCGCGTCTGACCGACTTCGCACAGGAGACTTGCCATGTTTTATCGTGAAGCCGGCCAGTTCAAGACCAGCTACGTTACCGACAGCCAGATCTTCCCGATCCGCCAGGACCGCATCGGCTTTGCCGTGCTGATGGCCGTGGCCTTCGTGGCGATCCCGTTCGTCGGATCGGAATACTGGTTCTCGGCCATCCTGATCCCGTTCCTGATCTTCTCGCTGGCAGCGCTGGGGCTGAATATCCTGACCGGATATGCCGGGCAGCTGTCGCTGGGCACAGCGGCCTTCATGGCGGTGGGCGCCTACGCGGCGTACAACTTCCAGCTGCGCATCGAAGGCATTCCCGTGCTGCTGTCGTTCCTGCTGGCGGGGCTGTCGGCGGCGCTGGTGGGCGTGGCCTTCGGCCTGCCGTCGCTGCGCATCAAGGGCTTTTATCTCGCGGTGGCAACGCTGGCGGCGCAGTTCTTCGTGGTGTGGGCGCTGACCAAGTTCCCCTGGTTCTCCAACAACAGCTCGTCGGGCGTGATCACGGCGCAGCGGCTGGACCTGTTCGGCTACGCCATCGACACCCCCGTGAAGAAGTACTTGTTCGTGCTGGCCATCGTCACGGTGCTGGCGCTGGCGGCCAAGAACATGGTGCGCTCGGCCACCGGCCGCGCCTGGATGTCGGTGCGCGACATGGACGTGGCGGCGGAAGTCATCGGCATCCCGCTGATGCGCACCAAGCTGCTGGCGTTCGCGGTCAGCTCGTTCTACTGCGGCGTGGCCGGCGCGCTGTACGCGTTCTGCTACCTGGGCTCGGTCGAGCCGGACGGCTTCTCGCTGGACCTGTCGTTCCGCGTGCTGTTCATGATCATCATCGGCGGCGTCGGCAGCATCCTGGGATCGTTCCTGGGCGCCGCCTTCATCCTGCTGCTGCCGATCTTCCTGGACAACGTGCTGCCGCCGCTGGCATCGCTGCTGCACCTGCCCTTTACCAATGCCACCGTGTCGCACATCCAGCTGATGGTGTTCGGCGGGCTGATCATCTTCTTCCTGATCGTCGAGCCGCACGGGCTGGCCCGGCTGTGGCAGATCGCCAAGGAGAAGCTGAGGCTGTGGCCGTTCCCGCACTGACGGAGCGGGGTTGCTGACGTACCTGACTTGCCTATCCGACTTACCGCAGTTCCTGTGTGAAGTACTGAAGCTTACGCATAACGAAACGCTCCACCGAGGGCGAAGGAGACTGTCATGACCAACCTGATCCGCAATGTGCAACGCGCCGCCCTGGTGGTCAGCGCCGCGGCTGCACTGCTGGCGCCGGCGGTGCCGGCACTGGCGCAAAGCAACGAGCAGTTCATCGCGCTGCCGAGCTATCGCGTGGGGCCCTACGGCGCCAACGGGCAGTCCTGGTATGGCGGCTTCATCGACTACCTCAACTATGTCAACCTGAAGGACGGCGGCGTCAACGGCGTCAAGCTGAGCTGGGAAGAGTGCGAGACCGAGTACAACAACGCCAAGGGCGTGGAGTGCTATGAGCGCCTGAAGTCGAAGAACGCGACCACCAAGGGCACGGCTTACCACGCCATGTCCACCGGCATTTCGTACGCGCTGGTCGACAAGACCGCGGCCGACAAGGTGCCGCTGGTGATGATGGGCTACGGCCGCACCGACGCGGTCGACGGCTCGGTGTTCCCGTACGCGTTCCCGCTGGTGACCACGTACCAGATGCAGGTCTCGGCCATCGTCAAGTACCTGGCCAGCAAGAGCGGCGGCTCGCTGGCCGGCAAGAAGATCGTCTACCTGTACCACGACTCCGCCTATGGCAAGGAGCCGATCGTGGCGCTGCAGGCCGAGGCGCGACTGGGCAAGTTCAACCTGGTCGAGATCCCGGTGGCGCACCCGGGCAACGAGCAGGGCGCGCAATGGCTGAAGATCCGCCAGGAGAACCCTGACTACGTGATCTTCTGGGGCTGGGGCGTGATGAACCAGACCGCGCTGAAGGCGGCGCAGAAGGTGGGCTTCTCGCGCGAGAAGATGATCGGCTCCTGGTGGGCGGGCTCCGAGGAAGACACGGTGCCGGCCGGCGATGCCTCCAAGGGCTACATGAGCGCGACCTGGAACGTTGCCGGCAAGAACGTGCCGCTGATCGCCGATATCGAGAAGGTGGTCTACGGCGCCGGCAAGGGCAATATGCAGGACAAGAACAAGGTCGGTTCGGTGCTGTACAACCGCGGCGTGTCGGCGGCGGTGGTGACGGTGGAAGCGGTGCGCGTGGCGCAGGCCAAGTTCGGCAAGGGCAAGCCCATGACCGGCGAGCAGATGCGCTGGGCCTTCGAGAACCTGAACCTGACCAACGCCCGCCTGCAGCAGCTGGGCGCCACCGGCCTGCTGCCGGAGATCAAGACCAGCTGCGAGAACCACGAGGGCTCGGGCAAGGTGAAGATCCAGCAGTGGGACGGCAGCAAGTGGGTGGTGGTGTCGGACTGGATCGAGGGCAACAAGAGCCTGATCCACCCGCTGTTCAAGGCCACCGCGGCGCAGTACGCGAAGGAGAAGGGGATTACGCCGGGGTGCTCCAAGTCTTGATGGCCCTCGAATCCCGATTGCTTGCTCCCCTCTCCCGCATGCGGGAGAGGGGCAGGGGGTGAGGGCGGGCGCTGGCAGCAAGACGAAGGTCAGCACTTCGTTGTCGCGCCCACCCTCACCCCGACCCTCTCCCAGAGGGAGAGGGGGAACCCAATCGGCAAGCTGAAACCGCAACACCAATCCGAGCCGCACCATGAGCCTCCTATCCGTCAACAACATCGAAGTCATCTACGATCACGTGATCCTGGTGCTCAAGGGCGTCTCGCTCGAGGTACCGGAGGGCAAGATCGTGGCGCTGCTGGGCGCCAACGGCGCGGGCAAGACCACCACGCTCAAGGCCATCTCCAACTTGCTGCAGGCCGAGCGCGGCGATGTCACCAAGGGCTCGATCGAGTACCGCGGCGACCGCGTCGACCAGCTCACCCCCAACGACCTGGTGCGCCGCGGCGTGATCCAGGTGATGGAAGGGCGCCACTGCTTCGCGCACCTGACCATCGAGGAAAACCTGCTCACCGGCGCCTACACGCGCGGCCTGTCGCGCGGCCAGACCCGCGACGAGCTGGAGAAGATCTACGAATACTTCCCGCGCCTGAAGACGCGCCGCAAGTCGCAGGCGGGCTATACCTCCGGCGGCGAGCAGCAGATGTGCGCGATCGGCCGGGCCATGATGGCCAAGCCCGCGATGATCCTGCTCGACGAGCCGTCGATGGGGCTGGCGCCGCAGATCGTCGAGGAAATCTTCGAGATCGTGCGCGGCCTGAACTCGCGCGAGAACGTCAGCTTCCTGCTGGCCGAGCAGAACACCATGGTGGCGCTGCGCTACGCCGACTACGGCTACATCCTCGAGAACGGCCGCGTGGTGATGGACGGCGACGCCGAGTCGCTGCGCACCAACGAGGACGTCAAGGAGTTCTACCTGGGCGTGGCCGCCAACGACGCCGACGGCCCCGGCCGCAAATCGTTCCGCGACGTGAAGAGTTACCGCCGCCGCAAGCGCTGGCTCGCCTAGCAAGCGACTGTTTTCACCCGGCCTTGTCACCACGCGCCCGGCGGCGCGGGGCAGGCCGCATCCCATTCCCTGACGCACAGCACCATGCCAGAATACTTCGATCCGCTCGAAACCCGCGCGCCGGAAGTCCGCGAGCAGGCGCTCCTTGCCGCCCTGGCACGCCAGGTGGCCCACGCGCGCGAACACGCGCCATACTTTGCCGAACTGCTGGATGGCGTCGATCCGCGCCTGCTGAGCTCGCGCGCGGCGCTGGCCGAACTGCCGGTGACGCGCAAGTCGGACCTGAGCGCGCGCCAGCGCGCGCTGCCGCCGCTGGGCGGGCTCAACGCGACGCCGCTGGGCAAGCTGCGCCACGTGTTCCAGTCGCCCGGCCCGATCCACGAGCCCGACGGCCACGACGCCGACTGGTGGCGCACCGCGCGCGCCATGCACGCCGCCGGCTTTCGCGCCGGCGACCTGGTCTACAACACCTTCTCCTACCACTTCACGCCGGCCGGCATGATGATGGAAAGCGGCGCGCACCGGCTGGGCTGCTGCGTGTTCCCGGCAGGCGTGGGACAGACCGATTCGCAGGTGCAGGCGCTGGCCAGCCTGCAGCCGGCGGCCTATGCCGGCACGCCGTCGTTCCTCAAGCTGCTGCTCGAGCGCGGCGATGAACTCGGCACGCCCTGCACCAGCCTGGCCAAGGCGCTGGTCTCGGGCGAGGCGCTGCCGCCGTCGCTGCGCAACTGGTTCCGGGATCGCGGGGTGCGCGTGCAGCAGATGTACGGCACCGCCGATGTCGGCCTGATCGCGTATGAAACCGAAGGCGGCGACGGCTGGGTGGTGGACGAGGGCGTGCTGGTCGAGATCGTCGAGCCCGGCGGCTCGCGCCCCATGCCCGAAGGCGAGACCGGCGAGGTGGTGGTGACGGTGCTGGGCAACGGCGACTACCCGCTGATCCGCTTCGGCACCGGCGACCTGTCGGCGGTGGTGCCGGCGTCGTCGCAGCGGCCCAGCCCGTGCGGGCGCACCAATATCCGGCTCAAGGGCTGGCTGGGGCGCGCCGACCAGGCGACCAAGGTCAAGGGCATGTTCGTGCATCCCGGGCAGGTGGCCGACGTGCTGCGGCGTCATCCCGAAATCCGCGCCGCGCGGCTGGTGGTGACGGGCGATCCGGGGGCTGACGTGATGACGCTGCATTGCGAGGCCACGCGCCAGGACGACGACCTGCAGCGCGCGGTGGCGGAGTCGCTGCGCGAGGTAATGCGGCTGCGAGGCGAGGTGGCGTTCGTGGCGGCGGGGTCGTTGCCGCAGGATGGGCGGCTGATCGAGGACGCGCGCAGCTACGATTGACGCAGGACTTCGTGGATGGGCCTGCCCTCAGCCCGCCCCTCTCCCGCAAGCGGGAGAGGGGCGGGGGTGAGGGCCTGAGCCTCCACGAAGTAAAGACCGTCGACAGACCCCGACCTCAAGACTCCCGCCCGCCTTCCCCCCGCGTCGGCAACCGCACCATCCACACACTGACCCCCACCGCGCACGCCAGCAACGCCGCCGACACCAGCGGCCGTCCGCGCAGCAGCCACGCCGTGGTCCCCATCGACAGCCACATCATCGACAGCGCCAGGCATTTCGCCTTGAACGGGATGCTGCGGTGCCGCTGCCAGTCGCTGACCAGCGGACCGAAGCGCGGATGCCCCAGCAGCCATTCATGGAAGCGCTGCGAGCCGCGCGCGAAGCAGGCCGCGGCCAGCAGCACGAACGGCGTGGTCGGCAGCACCGGCAGGAAGATGCCGACCACGCCCAGCAGCAGGCACAGCCCGCCCAGTGCCACCCAGACGGCGCGCAGCACGCGCTGGCGGTGGCTCAGCACGGCTTCGGGATCGGGATCGGGCGAAAGGTCGGGAGTGGAAGGCGGCAATGGTCGGAAAAAGGCCGCCAAAGCGGCCCGGTGAGGGATCGGTTAGCGCGCGATGCCCAGCCGCGCCTTGGCAGCATCGTACTCCGCCTTCATGCGCGCAACGATTTCGCCGGCGCCGGGGATGTCGTGGATCTGGCCCACGCCCTGGCCGGCGCCCCAGATATCCTTCCACGCCTTGGCCTTGGAGGCGCCGCTGGAGAAGTCCATCTTGGTCTTGTCGGCCACCGGCAGATTGTCCGGATCCAGGCCCGCGTTGCTGATGCTCTCGCGGATGTAGTTGCCGTGCACCCCGGTGAACAGGTTGGTGTAGACGATATCGGCGGCGGCCGAGCTGGTGATCGACTGCTTGTATGACTCCGCCGCATGCGCCTCCTGCGAGGCGATGAAGCGCGTGCCCACGTAGGCAAAGTCGGCGCCCATGGCCTGCGCGGCCAGCACCGCCTCGCCGGTGGCGATCGAGCCCGACAGCGCGATCGGGCCGTCGAAGATCTTGCGCACCTCGCCCACCAGCGCGAACGGCGACAGCATGCCGGCATGGCCGCCGGCGCCCGCCGCGACCAGGATCAGGCCGTCGACGCCGGCCTCGATCGCCTTCTCGGCATGGCGCAGGCTGATCACGTCGTGCAGCACGATGCCGCCGTAGCTGTGCACCGCGTCGATCAGCTCCCGGGGCGGCGCGCGCAGCGAGGTGATGAAGATCGGCACCTTGTGCTCCACGCAGACCTTGACGTCATGCTCCAGGCGCGCGTTGGAGGCGTGCACGATCTGGTTGACCGCGACCGGGCCTACGGGTGCGCCGGGATTGGCGGCCTTGAAGGCCGCCAGTTCGTCGCCGATGCGGGTCAGCCACTCGTCGAGCAGCTCGGCCGGGCGCGCATTGAGCGCGGGGAACGAGCCGACGATGCCGGCCTTGCACTGCGCCAGCACCAGTTCCGGGTAGCTGACGATGAACATGGGCGAGGCAATCACGGGCAGGGCCAGGTTCTGCAGGGCCTGGGGCAGTTGCTTGGCGGCGGGCATGGGGTCTCCTGAACTACGGGCGGGCACCTTGTCGTGCCCTAAATGAACGGTCGTTCGATTATAGGGAGTTTCAGCGCGGTCACGTTAGAAGCCCAAGTCTATGCCGGTCAGGCAGGCGTGTGGCGCTATGCCGCCGGCAGCACCAGTTCGGCCAGCGCGCCGCCGCCCGGGCGGTTGGCGAGCGTCACGCCGCCATGATGCAACGTTGCGACTTCCCGCGCAAAGCACAGGCCCAGGCCGGTGCTCTTGTCCGCACCGTGCGGGCGCGGCAGCGAGTAGAAGCGCTCGAACACGCGCGGCAGCGCGTAGTCGGGAATGCCGGGACCGTGGTCGGCCACGGCAATGGCCAGTGCGTCGCCGCGGCGTTGCAGCCGCACCGTGACCGCGGTGCCCGGCGGGGCGAAGTCGATCGCGTTGTCGAGCAGGTTGGCGATGGCCTGGCGCAGCAGGAACGGGTCGCCGGCGACGTGGCCGGCGGCGGGACCAGACCCGGCCTCGGCCTCGCATTGCAGCGCAACGCCGCGCTGTCGCGCGCGCGGCTCCAGCTCGGCGCACAGCTGCGCCAGCAGCGGCGCCAGCGCCACCGGCTCGCGCACCTCCAGACGCTGGCGCTGTTCCACCTCGGCCAGCGCCAGCAGCTTGCGGATCATGGTTTCCAGCCGTCCCGACTGGGTCCGGATATTGGCGACGAAGCGCTGGCGGTCGGCCGCCGGCATCTCTTCCTGCAGCAGCTCCGCGGCGCCGCCGATGGCGGCCAGCGGGCTCTTCATCTCGTGGGTCAGCGTGTGGATGTAGTGCTCGACATACTGCTTGTCCTCCAGGCGCTCGCGCATGCCCTGCACCGCGCGCCCCAGTTCGGCCAGTTCGCCCGCGCCGCGCAGCGGCATCTCGGCGCGCTCGCCGGCCGCCACCGCGCGCGCGTAGCCGCGCAGGCGGCTCAATCCATGCATCAGCCACAGCGTGCAGGCCAGCCCGATCACGCACGCGGTGCCGATCAGCAGGCCGCCGTAGAGCAGGATCTTGCGCTGGCTGCGCGCGATGAACGGCGTCATCGCCGCATTGGGCTTGGCCACGGTCAGCACGCCGACGATGCGCTCGCCATCGCGCACCGGCGCGGCCACGTGCATCACCGTGCTGGCCTCGTCGGCGGGGTCGGCGCGCGTGCTGCGCGCGCCGTACTTGCCGCGCAGCGTCAGGTAGACGTCGTTCCAGCGCGAGTAGTCGCGGCCCACGTCGGTACCGGTGGAGTCGAAGCGCACGATGCCGCTGGCATCGGTGACGTAGACGCGGTAGCCGATGCTGTCCTTGTGCAGCCCCGAGACCTCGGCATTGACCGGCACCTCGCGCAGTGCCGCCATATGCCGCGCGAAGTCGCCGTCGGCGATGCGGCCGGCCTTGAGGTCGTCGGCGGCCAGCGCGGCCAGCACGTGCGCGGTATCGATCAGCGTGTCTTCCATGGCCTGGCGCACGCCCGGCTTGACCTCCTGCACGAACACGCGCAGCGTCAGCACCGTGGCCAGGCCCACGATCAGGAAAAAGCCGAAGAAGATGCGCAGGCCGATATGCATGGCGCGCGCTCAGGGCCCCAGCGAATAGCCCATGCCGCGATGGGTCCGGATGCGCTCGGCGCCCTCGGCGGACACCTCGCGCAGCTTGGCGCGCAGGGTCTTGATATGGGTGTCGACGGTGCGGTCGCTGGTGTCGAGCGCGCCCGCCCACACCCCGTCCATCAGCTGCGCGCGCGAGTAGATGCGGCCCGGATGCGCCACCAGCCAGGCCAGCAGCAGGTATTCGTAGCGCGTCAGCGCCAGCCAGTGGCCGTGGTAGGCCAGGCGGGCGCCGTCCTGGTCGTGGGTGAAGCCGGCCGCCTCGCCGGGTTTTGCCGTGGCGCCGCCGCGGGCCCGGCGCAGGATGGCGCGCACGCGCGCGGCCAGTTCGCGCGGCGAGAACGGCTTGACCACGTAGTCGTCGGCGCCGATCTCCAGTCCGACGATGCGGTCGATCTCTTCGTGGCGCGCGGTCAGGAAGATCACCGGCGCATCGCTGAAGGTGCGCAGCGTGCGGCAGACCTCGAAGCCGCTCAGGTCCGGCAGCCCCACGTCCAGGATCACCAGGTCGGCCCGCGCGGCGCGCAGGCACGCGAGCGCGTCGCCGCCCACCGTGCAGTGCTCGGCCAGCATGCCGTCGGTGCGCAGGGCATAGAGGATGGTGTCGGCGATGGCCTGCTCGTCTTCCACCACCAGGATGCGCGGTTGTTCCATGCCAGGCATTTTAGCCGTTCAGGCGCTGGCCGCCGCCCGCGCCGGCGGTGCCGGTTCCGCGCCGCGCCGGTGGAAATAGACCTGCTCCGCGGCCCGGCGCAGCGGCGGCGAATACAGCATCAGGTCGAACGGCCAGTCGCACTGGAAGCGCTCGAACATCCAGCGCAGCGCGCGCTTGGCGCGAAAGCGCGGTGCGCTGGCGCTGGCCACGGCTTCCGGTGCCGGCCCGCCGCGCAGCAGGTGCGCGGCCACCGCGTGGCCGACCGACTCGCCGTGGGCAAAGGCATAGTGGATGCCGCCCGCAGTAAGCGGCGACACGATACCCGCGGCGTCGCCGGTCAGGATCACGCCGTCGCGCGCCAGCGGCGACACCGGGCCGCCGCACGGGATCAGCCCGGCGCGCGTCGCGGCCGGCTGCGTCAGCTGCGGCAGGCCGGCGCGCTCGCGCACATGCGCCAGCAGGCCGTCCAGGTCCGGTGCGCGGCCGCGCCGCGGCAGGTAGCGCAGCGCCAGCCCGGCCTGCACGCCGGTGGGGTTCTGCGCGATCCAGCCGATATAGCCGGGCGCGAAGCGGCGCGTGATGAAGCAGTGCAGCGCGCCGGGCTCTGGCAGCGCCAGTCCCGGGAACTCGTACTCCACGCCATACAAAACGCTGTGCACGCGCCCCAGCCCGGCACATTGCGCCACGCGCGACTGCGCGCCATCGGCGCCAACCAGATAGCGCGCGAGGCCCACACCGGTGACATGCCAGCCGCCGTGGCGCGGCACCGCGCCGACGAAGGCCTGGCCCAGCCGCAGCTCGACTCGGTGGCGCACCAGTTCGGCGGCCAGCCAGCGCATCAGGCGCGGCGTGTCGGTGGTGTGGAAGTAATAGCCGGGTGCGCTCAGGTTCAGGCTGCGCAGCCGCGGCGAGTACAGCTTCACCTGCTCGACGCGATGCACGCAATCGGCCGGCGCCTGGCCCAGCCAGGTCTGCTCGATCGCTTCCTTGACCAGGATGCCGGTGGTGTGGAGCTTGTCGCCCGGATCGGTCTTGCGTTCCAGCACCAGCACGCGCAGGCCCGCGCGCGCGGCGGCCAGGGCGCAGGCGGCGCCGGCAAAGCTGGCGCCGGCGATGACGAGGTCGTAGTCGAAGGAGGGCATGGCGGTTTCCGGATAGCGAAGGGCTCCAGTCTGGCCAGCCGGGGTGAGGGCAATGTGTGGCGGGTGTGAAGCGGCGCGGCGGCGCCGATGCGGCAAAAAAAATGCCCCGCATGCGCGGGGCCATCAATTACCACGAAGACTGATACACACGGCGGGCACCTGCCAATGCCGCAGCCGCACACGAAGGATAGGCCGCCAATGTGACGGCGCCGTGGCAGCGCGATGAACCGCGCATGACATCACAGCCCGTAGCGCTTGATCTTGTCGTAGAGCGTGGCCTTGCCCACCTGCAGCAGGTCGGCGGCCTGGCTGACCGCGCCGCCGGTGCGCGCCAGCGCGTCGGCGATCACGGCGCGCTCGAAGTGCTCCATGCGCTCGCGCAGCGGCGCGCTCTCGTCGGGGCCGGCCGCCTGCCCGCCCGCCTGGCCGCCCTCGGGCACGCCCAGCACCATGCGGTCGGCGGCGTTGCGCAACTCGCGCACGTTGCCCGGCCACGGGCGCTGGGCCAGCGCCTGGCGCTGGGCCTCGGACAGGATCGGCGCGGGCCGCTGGTAGCGCACCGCCGAAACCAGCGAGAAATGCTCGAACAGCGGCACGATGTCCTCGCGCCGCTCGCGCAGCGGCGGCAGCGCGATGGTGACGACATTGAGCCGGTAATACAGGTCTTCGCGGAAGGTGCCTTGCGCCACCAGCGCGTCCATGTCGCCCTTGGCCGCCGCGACGATGCGCACGTCGATCTTCACCGACGCGTTCGAGCCCAGCCGCTCCAGCGAGCCTTCCTGCAGCACGCGCAGCAGCTTGACCTGCAGCGCCAGCGGCATGCTTTCGATCTCGTCGAGGAAGAGCGTGCCGCCGGAGGCGTGCTCGAGCTTGCCGATGCGGCGCTTGCCCGCGCCGGTGAAGGCGCCGGCTTCGTGCCCGAACATCTCGCTCTCGAAGATGGCCTCGGGCACCGCGCCGCAGTTCAGCGCGATAAAGGGACCCTCGGCGCGCGCGGACAGCGCGTGCAGGCTGCGCGCGACCAGTTCCTTGCCGGTGCCGGTCTCGCCGTTGATCATCACCGGCACGTCGGTGGGCGCGACATTGGCTACCAGCGCGCGCACCTGCCCGATCGCGGGCGAGCGGCCGATGATGCGCGTGCCGGCGGCCGGCCCGGCCAGTTCGCGGCGCAGCGCCTGGTTTTCCAGTTCCAGCGCGCGCCGTTCGAGCGCGCGGCGCACGGTGTCGGTGAGGCGATCGGCGCCGAACGGCTTCTCGATGAAGTCATAGGCGCCTTCGCGCATCGCCTGCACCGCCATGGTGATGTCGCCGTGGCCGGTCACCAGGATGACCGGCACGCCGGGCGCGGCGTTGCGGCAGTGCTGCAGCAGGTCCAGCCCGCTGGCGCCGGGCAGGCGCACGTCGGTCACGACAACGCCGGCAAAGGCGCCGTGCAGGTGCGGGATCGCGGCCTCGGCCGACGGCAGCGCCAGCACGCGGAAGCCGGCCAGTTCCAGGCTTTGCGCGGTGGCCTGCCGCACCAGCGGCTCGTCTTCGACAAACAGGACACGCAGACCGTCTTGCATGGCAGTACTCATGGTGACGCGGAAACCGATGGCGCGGGATCGATGGCGGGCGCGCGCGCCAGCACCAGCGTAAACTGCGCGCCGCCGCCGGGGACGTTGGCGACGCTGAGCTGGCCGCCGAACTCGCGCACGATCGACGATGAGATCGCCAGCCCCAGGCCCAGTCCCTGGCCGGTTTCCTTGGTGGTGAAAAAGGGTTCGAACAGGCGCGGCAGGGCTTCCGGCGCGATGCCGGTGCCGTTGTCGCGCACGACGATGGTGACGGCATGCTCGCCGGCCTGCACTTCCAGCTCGATGCGGCCCTGCGCCGGCGCGGCCGCGGCGATGGCATCGAGCGCATTGCCGATCAGATTCAGCAGCACCTGCTCCAGCTTGAGCTCGTCAGCGCGCACGCAGAGGCCCGGCACGGCATCCAGGCCGGCAAGGTCGATCGTGACCGCGCCCAGCCGCGGCGCCAGCAGCGCCAGCACGTGGTCGACGGCCGCGCGCAGCGCCACCGGCCGCTGCACCGGACGCGCCTTGCCGGCAAACAGCTTGAGCTGGCCGGTGATCTTGCCCATGCGTTCGGTCAGGTCGGCAATCGCCGTCAGGTTGCCCTCGGCCGCGTCCAGCTGGCCGCGCGCCAGCAGCACGCGGGTGTTGTCCGAGAACGTGCGCAGCGCCGCCAGCGGCTGGTTCAGCTCATGCGTGATGCCGGCCGCCATCTGTCCCAGCGCGGCCAGCTTGCTGGCCTGCACCAGCTCGTCCTGCGCCGCGCGCAGCTCGCTTTCGGCGCGGGTGCGCTCGGCCACTTCGTCTTCCAGCTTCTCGTTGATCGCCATCAGGTCGGCGGTGCGGGCCTCGACGCGGCGCTCCAGCTGGTCGTAGGCGGCTTCCAGCAAACGGCGGCTGTACTGCATGTCGCGCGCGCGCTGGCGGCGCTGGCGCCAGTTGACCAGCAGCAGGCAGATGCAGGCATAGGCCAGCGCCGCGGCCACGGTGGCGTTGCGCGCGTTGGCCAGCACCGGGTCCAGCGGCGCCATCACCTGCATGGTCCAGCCGGCGGGGCCCACGGTGCGGTTCAGCTCCAGGTAGCGGTCGGCGCGTTCGGCGCCGTCCGGCGCGAAGGTGGTGCGCCCGGCCGTGGCCTCGTCGCGCACCCGCACCAGGCGCGCGCCGTGCGCCAGCGTGGTATCGGCCAGCCAGCGCGTGACCGGCGACGCCAGCGGTTCCAGCGGCAGCGGCGTCACCGCGCGCCCGTGGTACTGGCGGGTCTGCTCGATTTCCGCGCGCAGCGCCGGCGGCAGCGGGCGCAGCGTGCGGTACTGCCATGCCGACACCGACGACAGGAAGATCACGCCGTGGTCGTCGCTGACCATCAGCGGTTCGGCGCCGCTGCCGGCGCGCTGGAACCACTCCAGGTTGAGCTTGACCACGGTCACGCCGATGACCTTGCCACCGGCCTCGATCGGCTGCGCGATGTAGTAGCCGGGTTCGTCGCTGGTGATGCCGATGGCGTAGAAGCGCCCCATCTTGCCGCCCGCGGCGGTCTGGAAGTAGGGGCGGAAGCGGTAGTCGGTGCCGACGAAGCTGCCGGGCTGGCCGTGGTTGCTGGCCGCCAGCGCGATGCCGTTGGCCGCGATCACATAGGTCGCCGACGCATGCGCGCGCCGGTTGACCTCGGCCAGGTACTGGTTGGCGGCGGCGACGCGCTGCGCGTCGTCGGGGGCGGCGAGCAGCCCGCGCACGAAGGGATGGAGCGATACCAGCGCGGGCAGGAACTCGTAGCGGTCGAGCGTGCTTTCGAGCGTGGCGGCGTAGCGGTCGGCGCGCGTCGCGGTGCCTTGCTGCAGGCTGGCCAGGCCGCGCTGGACCGAGACCAGCCAGGTCAGCGCGCACAGCAGCAGCAGGCCCGCGGCCAGCGCGACGGCAAAGCCCCACCAGCGCCCGCTGCCGGCCGCCGGCGCGTGCACCGGCCGGGTGGCGGCGGGATCATGCACGGCGAGAAAGTCGTCGGAGTGGGGCATCGGCGCGCGCGAGGGGTGTCGCGCCGATGATACCCGCTGGCGCGCGGCCGCAGGCGCGGTCGTTTCAGGCGGCGCGCTGGCCGGCTTCGCCAAGCGTATCGGCATCGTCGCCGGCGCCGTGCTGCAGCACGCGCGCCAGGCGCTTGCGGTCCAGCTCGCGTTCCCACGCCGACACCACCACCGTGGCCACGCCGTTGCCGATGATGTTGGTCAGCGCGCGGCACTCGCTCATGAAGCGGTCGATGCCCAGGATCAGCACCATGCCCGCCACCGGGATGGTCGGCACCACCGCCAGCGTCGCCGCCAGCGTGATGAAGCCCGAGCCGGTCACGCCGCTGGCGCCCTTGGAGGTGATCATCGCCACCGCCAGGATGGTCAGCTGCTGCATCAGCGTCAGTTCGATGCCGGTGGCCTGCGCGATGAAGATCACCGCCATGGTCATGTAGATGTTGGTGCCATCCAGGTTGAACGAGTAGCCGGTCGGCACCACCAGGCCCACCACCGACTTGGAGCAGCCCAGTTTCTCCAGCTTTTCCATCATGTGCGGCAGCGCCGCCTCGGACGAGCTGGTGCCCAGCACGATCAGCAGTTCTTCCTTGATGTACGAGATAAAGCGCACGATGCTGAAGCCGGTCATGCGCGCGATCGTGCCCAGCACCACCAGCACGAACACGATGGCGGTGAAGTAGAAGGTGCCGATCAGCTTGAGCAGCGGCACCAGCGAGCCCAGACCGTACTTGCCGATGGTGAACGCCATCGCGCCGAAGGCGCCGATCGGGGCCACCTTGGTGATCACGTGGACGATGTGGAAGAACACCTTCGAGACCTGCTCGATCAGTTGCACCACGATGCGGGCGCGCTCGCCCAGCACCGCCAGCGCGGCGCCGAAGAACAGCGACACCAGCAGGATCTGCAGGATGTCGCCGTTGGCGAAGGCGCTGAACACGGTGTCGGGGATGATGTGCATCAGGAACTCGACCGTGCTCTGGCCGTGCGCCTTCGACACGTACTGGGCGATGGCCTTGGTGTCGAGCGTGGCCGGGTCGATGTTGAAGCCCACCCCTGGCTTGAGCAGGTGCGCGGCGCCCAGCCCGATCAGCAGCGCGAAGGTCGACACCACCTCGAAGTACAGCAGCGCCTTGCCGCCGACGCGGCCGACCTTCTTCATGTCGCTCATGCCGGCGATGCCGGTGACCACGGTACAGAAGATGATCGGGCCGATGATCATCTTGATCAGCTTGATGAAGCCATCGCCCAGCGGCTTCATGGCGACGCCGGTGTCGGGCCAGAAGTGGCCGAGCAGGATGCCGATGCAGATGGCGAACAGGACCTGCACGTACAGGATCTTGTAGAAGGGTTTCCTCATGATGTCGTCCTCGGTGTTGACCGTACCCGGGCGGGTCCGCGCGGGCGCGCGCCGTCACGCTTGCGGCGCGTTCAGGGGCGGGAATTCGCAACCGGCATGCCAGTCCAACCGGTATTGCTAACTGGTTGATTCACAAGGAAAGGCAGGCGGCGGGCGCGCGCCGGGCCTCCGGGATTCCGGAATCCCGGACGGGGCGGCTCCGGCGATCCGGAATGGCGGGTCGGCATGGGGTGCGCGAGGCGCCACCCGGCAGCGGCCCGGGGTGCATGGCGCTGTGCGCAAAG
This sequence comes from Cupriavidus alkaliphilus, assembly GCF_900094595.1. Lineage (GTDB taxonomy): Bacteria > Pseudomonadota > Gammaproteobacteria > Burkholderiales > Burkholderiaceae > Cupriavidus > Cupriavidus alkaliphilus. The sequence continues at coordinate 28,082 of NZ_FMAD01000002.1, forward strand.
CTGCCGCAGATCGCGGCCGCGCCCTCGCAACGCCGTATAATTCCAAGCTTCCGTTCAATCCCGTCCGGGCCGTGCCGCCGTCCGGGGCCGTCTTCACACCGTACGCATGCGCAGCTACTACCAGCACCACGTCTTTTTCTGCCTGAACCAGCGCGAGGCCGGCGAGAACTGCTGCGCCAACTACAACGCCAAGGCCATGCAGGAATACGCCAAGAAGCGCTGCAAGGAACTGGGCATCGCCGGCGGCGAAGGCCGCGTGCGCATCAACAAGGCGGGCTGCCTGAACCGCTGTGAACTCGGCCCGGTGCTGGTGGTCTACCCCGAGGCCATCTGGTACACCTATGTCGACGAGCATGACATCGATGAAATCATCGACAGCCACCTGCTCAAGGGCAAGCCGGTCGAGCGGCTGATGGTGGACCGCTGATGGCGGCGCACTGAACGAACCGAAGCCGGCCTATGCCGGCTTGTTGCTTTACCCCTGTTCCACTGTCGCCAATGCCATGCCCCGCCGCCCGCCAGCCGGACGGTTTTTTCATTTTTGCCCGGGCTTTGCGCCGGGCGCTTGCTTGACCGCCACCCTGACCGCCCATCATGAACGCGCACACCCAGGTACTTTCCATCGCCGGTCCCGCCGGTGCGATCGAGCTCTCGGTAGACCTGCCGCAGAACCTGCCGGAGGTCCCGCTGCGCGGCCTGGCGCTGGTGGCGCACCCGCATCCGCTGTTCGGCGGCACCAAGGACAACAAGGTCGCGCAGACGCTGGCACGTGCTTTCGTGCAGCTCGGCTATGCCACCGTGCGCCCCAACTTCCGCGGCGTCGGCGCGACCGCCGGCGAGCATGACAACGGCATCGGCGAACAGGACGACCTGCTCGCCGTGGTGGCCTGGATGCGCCAGCAGACCGCGTGGTCGGCGCAGGCCGCGACGCTGCCGCTGGCGCTGGGCGGGTTCTCGTTCGGCAGCTTCGTCAGCACCCATGTGGCGCGCCGCCTGGCCGAGGCCGGCACGCCCGTGCAGCGCCTGGTGCTGGTGGGCACCGCCGCCAGCCGCTGGGAAGTGGCCCAGGTGCCGGCCGACACCATCGTGATCCACGGCGAACAGGACGACACCGTGCCGCTGGCCAGCGTGTTCGACTGGGCCCGCCCGCAAGAGCTGCCGGTGATCGTGATCCCCGGCGCCGACCATTTCTTTCACCGCAAGCTGCACCTGATCAAGCAGCTCGTCGTCAATGCGTGGGACCGGTAAGGCCGGCACGCCGCCAGTTCGGAACCTTCCCGCGCCACCTTCTTACTGTCGGAAAACAGAAACATGCTGAATAGAGCCACGACACGCCTTTGCTCCGCCTTTGCTCCCGCTGCCATCGCCGCCGCCGTCGTGCTGGCCGCCGCGCCCGCCGCCGTGCTGGCGCAGGGCGTGCCGATGCCGCAGGTCGCAGCCAAGTCGTGGATGCTGTATGACGTCACCAGTGGCCAGGCCCTGGCGTCGCAGAACGCCGATGCGCGCATCGAGCCGGCCTCGCTGACCAAGCTGATGACCGCCTACCTGGCGTTCGAGGCACTCAAGGAGAAGCGCCTGACGCTGGACCAGGCGGTGGTGCCGACCAACCTGGTGCTCAAGGTTAAAAGCGACGAGTCGCGCATGTTCATCGAGCCCAACAAGCCGGTCACGGTGCAGGACCTGCTGCTGGGCCTGATCGTGCAGTCGGGCAACGACGCCGCGCTGGCGCTGGCCGAGGCCGTCGGCGGCTCGGAAGAGGGCTTCGTCGCGATGATGAACCGCGAGGCCCAGCGCATGGGCATGAAGAACACCCACTTCACCAATACCGACGGCATCCCCGACCCCAACCACTACACCACCGCGGTGGACCTGGCGACGCTGACCACGCGCCTGATCAAGGACTTCCCCGAGTACTACAGCATGTACTCGCAGAAGGAGTTCACCTATAACAAGATCAGGCAGCCCAACCGCAACCGCCTGCTGTACATCGACTCGACCGTCGACGGCGTCAAGACCGGCCACACCAAGTCCGCCGGCTATTGCCTGATCTCGTCGGCCAAGCGGCCGCTGGCCAACGTGCCGGACGGCTCGCGCCGCCTGATCTCGATCGTGATCGGCACCACCACCGAACAGGTGCGCACCCAGGAAAGCCTGAAGATCCTCAACTACGGCTTCCAGTTCTTCGACACGCTGCGCCTGTACGACAAGGGCCAGGTGCTGGCCACGCCGGACATCTACAAGGGCAAGAGCGGCACGGTCAAGATCGGCGTGCCGAACGAAACCTTCGTCACCGTGCCCAAGGGTACCGGCGGGCGCCTGAAGCCGGTGCTGGAGCGCCAGGAACTGCTGATCGCGCCGATCTCGGCGGGGCAGCAGGTGGGCATGGTCAAGCTGATGGACGGCACCAACAAGGTGGCCGAATTCCCGGTGGTGGCGCTGGAAGAAGTGCCCGAGGCCGGCTTCTTCGGCCGCCTGTGGGACACCATCCGCCTGTGGTTCAAGCGCAAGTGAGCTGAATGCGCGCGAGCCGGTGCGTCCCGCGGCGCGCCGGCCTCGCGCCGGAGAATCCGAAATGACGACCGACAACCAAGGCAGCGGCAACAAGCCCGGCGATATTCCGCCGGAGCAATCGCTGATCGAATACCCGAGCCACTTCCCGATCAAGGTGATGGGCGCGATGCAGGACGGCTTTGCCGAAGCCATCGTCGCGCTGGTGCAGGAGTTCGATCCGGACTTCCACGCCGGCAAGATGGAAATGCGCCCGTCGAGCAAGGGTAACTACCTGGGCCTGACCGTGACGGTATGGGTCACCAGCCGCGAGCAGCTCGATGACCTGTACCGGGCGCTGACTTCGCATCCGATGGTGAAGGTGGTGCTGTAAGGCGCTGGCGTTCCTTTCCCGCTCTGTTTGCTCCCCTCTCCCGCGCGCGGGAGAGGGGCCGGGGGAGAGGGCAGGCGCTGGCAATATCGACGCGCGTCACTTCGTTGACACCCCCGCCCTCACCCCCAACCCCTCTCCCGCAAGCGGGAGAGGGGAGCCACTCCCGCAGCGTGCTAAGCGCGTGGGGCATGGCATAGCTTCTTCCCATACCGACATGAACACCATCACCCTGAAACCCGGCAAGGAAAAATCCCTGCTGCGCCGCCACCCGTGGATCTATGCCACCGGCATTGCCACCACCGAAGGCCGCTGCGAGCCGGGCGCCACCGTGATCGTGCGCGCCGCCGACGGCCGCTTCCTGGCCAAGGCGGCCTACAGCCCCGAATCGCAGATCCGCGCGCGCGTGTGGACCTTCGACGAGAACGAGCCGGTCGACCACGCCCTGTTCAAGCGCCGCGTGGCCGCGGCCATTGCCTACCGGCGCCAGTGGGTGCAAGACAGCGACGCGGTGCGGCTGATCTTCGGCGAATCGGACCGGTTGCCCGGCCTGATCGTCGACTACTACGGCAACGGCGCCTCGGGCCAGCTGGTATGCCAGTTCAATTCCGCCGGGGTCGAGCACTGGAAGACCGCGATCGTGCAGGCGCTGGTCAAGGAGACCGGCTGTCCCAACGTCTATGAGCGCTCCGACGCCGCGGTGCGCCAGCGCGAGGGGCTGGAGCTGGTGACCGGCGTGCTCGCCGGCGCCGAGCCCGACCCGGCGCTGTCGGTGACCGAGCACGGCGTGCGCTATTACGTCGACGTGCGCAACGGCCACAAGACCGGCTTCTATGTCGACCAGCGCGACAACCGCAAGCTGGTGGGCGATCTCGCCGACGGGCGCGAGGTGCTGAACTGCTTCTGCTATACCGGCGGCTTCTCGCTGGCCGCGCTGCGCGGCGGGGCGAAATCGGTGACGTCGATCGATTCGTCGGGCGAGGCGCTGAAGATTGCCGCGGGCAACGTGACGCTGAACGGCTTCGATCCGGAACGCGCGACCTGGCTCGACGCCGACGTGTTCAAGATGCTGCGCGAATTCCGCGCCGAGGGCCGCCAGTTCGACCTGATCGTGCTGGACCCGCCCAAGTTCGCGCCGTCGGCACAGCATATCGACCGCGCCGCGCGCGCCTACAAGGAAATCAACCTGGTCGGCATGCAGCTGCTGCGCCCGGGCGGGCTGCTGTTCACGTACTCGTGCTCCGGGGCGATCAGCATGGAGCTGTTCCAGAAGATCGTCGCCGGCGCGGTGACCGATGCACGGGCGGATGCGCGCATCCTGCGCAGGCTGTCGGCGGGAACCGATCATCCGATGCTGGCGGCGTTCCCGGAAGGGGAATACCTGAAGGGGTTGCTGCTGGAGAAGGTGGGGTAAGGCTGGATCCATGAGCGGTCGTGGCGCTGGCCGGCCGCTTGTTTTCTGCCCTCTGCCGCTTCGCGGGAGAGGAGCGAACCGGCAGGCGCGCAAGCTTTGACGCGAGCCTCAACGCCACATATTCCGCATCCGGCTCGCCAGGTCCACCGGCGCCAGCGCCGGCTTCACCGCGCCTTCCCCAGGCATCGGCGGCGGCGGCCACGAACGGCTGTAGAAGTTTGGCATCACCTTGTTCGGCAAGAACCGCGTGCGCGACGCATACACATGCCGGTCGCCGAAGCCCACCTGCTGATGCACATAGAACCGCTGCGGCACGACGACATCGAGGTGGTCCTTGGCCCGCGTCATCGCCACATACAGCAGCCGTCGCTCTTCCTCGATCTCTTCGGTGGTGCCCGTGGCCAGGTCGCTCGGCATGCAGCCGTCGACGGCATTCAGCACGTACACCGCCTTCCACTCCTGGCCCTTGGCCGAATGGATGGTCGACAGGATCAGGTAGTCCTCGTCGCGTGATGGCACGCCGGATTCATCGCTGGAGGCGCTGGGCGGGTCCAGCGTCAGCTCGGTCAGGAAGCGCTCGCGCGCGCCGTAGGTGGCGGCGATGCGCTCCAGCTGCTGCAGGTCGGCCTGGCGCGCGGGGGCATCGTCGTGCAGGCGTTCGAGGTGCGGCGTGTACCAGGCCAGCACCTGCTCGAATTCCGACGGCCACGGCGAGGTCGGCGACATCAGCGCGCGTGCCAGCCCCAGCAGGTCGGCCCACGCGGGCGCGGCGGCTGGAGGCGGTTCGAATTCCTGCAGCGAGAACAGCGGCTCGGTCGCCAGCGCCATGGCATCGAGCACGCGCGCCGCGGTCTTGGGGCCGATGCCGGGCAGCAGTTGCAGCGTGCGGAAGCCCGCCATGCGGTCGCGCGGGTTCTCCAGCCAGCGCACCAGCGCCAGCACGTCCTTGACGTGGGTCGATTCCAGGAACTTGAGGCCGCCGAACTTCACGAACGGGATATTGCGCCGCGCCAGCTCGATCTCCAGCTGCGCGCTGTGATCGGCGGCGCGGAACAGCACCGCCTGCGCCATCAGCGCCAGGCCGGCCTCGCGCCGCGCCAGCACCTGCTCGACCACGTAGCGGGCCTGGTCGGCCTCGTCGTTGACCACGATCACGCCCGGTTTCTCGGCCGACTGGCGCTCGGACCACAGGTCCTTGGTATAGCGCTCGGCGGCGAGCCCGATCACCGCGTTGGCGGCCTGCAGGATCGGCTGCGTCGAGCGGTAGTTCTGCGACAGCGTGACCTGCTGCGCCGGCGGCGTGAACTGCGCGGGGAAATCGAGGATATTGCGCACGGTGGCACCGCGGAAGGCGTAGATCGACTGCGCGTCGTCGCCGACCACGGTCAGGCCGCGGCCATCGGGCCGCAGTGCCAGCAGGATCGACGCCTGCAGCGCGTTGGTGTCCTGGTATTCGTCGACCAGGATATGGTCGAAGCGCGCCCCCATGTCCTGCGCGATGGCGGGCTCGGCCATCGCCTGCGCCCAGTACAGCAGCAGGTCGTCGTAATCGAGCACGTGTTGCTTCTGCTTGGCCTCGACGTAGCCGGCGAACAGCGTGCGCAGTGCGTCGGCCCACATGGCGTAGCGCGGAAACTGCTGCCTGAGCACGTCTTCCAGCGGCGCCTGGGTGTTGACCACGCGCGAATAGATGGACAGGCAAGTTTCCTTCTTGGGGAAGCGGCTGGTGGTCTCGGACAGGCCCAGGTCGTGGCGCACCACGTGCATCAGGTCGGCGGAATCGCCGCGGTCGCTGATGGTGAAGGCCGGCGACAGGCCCAGGGTCTCGGCATATTCGCGCAGCAGCCGCGCGCCGAGGGCGTGGAAGGTGCCGGACCACTGCAGCGCGGCGCGCCCCGCGCCGGTGCTGGTGCCGAGCGCCTGGTCGACGATGCGCTCGACGCGCCGGCCCATCTCGGCGGCGGCGCGGCGCGAGAACGTCAGCAGCAGGATGCGGCGCGGATCGGCGCCGCCCAGCACCAGGTGCGCGACCCGGTGCGCCAGCGTATTGGTCTTGCCCGAGCCGGCACCGGCGATGATCAGCAGCGGCGCCTCGCTGCCGTGCTCGACCGCGGCGCGCTGCTCCGGGTTGAGCCGGGACAGGTAGGGGGGGAGCGCTTCGGCGTCAGATGCGGTGGCTTCGGCTGCTACGGCTGCGGCGGCGGGGGCAAGGTCCAGGGTCACGGGCGGGCGGGGCGGAAGGGCTCGGAAAAGACTGGCGCCAACTGTATATCCATACAGCCCGCCCGCGCAACCCGCCGCGCGCAGGATCGCGGCAGGAAAGAAAAAAAGGTGCTCGATGAGCACCTTTTATCGTCTGTTTGCAGCGCCGGACCGGGGCGTTATGCGGCCGACTTGGCCAGCGCGCCGTCGAGCAGCTTGTGCAGCGCGTCCCATTCGGGCTCGCCGACATAGCGTTTCAGGATGCGGCCTTCCTTGTCGATCACGAAGGTGGTCGGGGTCAGGCCCACATTGCCGAAGGCCTTGGCCGCGCTGCCGTCGCTGTCCATCGCCACCTTGAACGGCAGCCCGCGGGTCTGGGCGAAGTTCATCACGTACATGGGCGGATCGTAGTTCATCGCCACCGCGACGAATTCCAGACCCTTGCCCTTGAACTGTTCGTAGGTCTTGACCATGTCCGGCATCTCCTTGATGCAGGTGGCGCAGCTGGTGGCCCAGAAGTTGACCATGTAGACCTTGCCCTTGAGGTCGGCGGTGTTGACCTTTTCGCCGGACAGCAGCGTGAAGGTGGCGGCCGGCGCGGTACCGGACGGCGACAGCGCGCGGTAGCCGAACCAGCCCAGCAGCGCCAGCACCACCACGGCGGCGACGATGGGCCAGGGCTTGCGGGAGGTCTTGGAGGCGGGGGTAGTGGTCATGGGAATCCGGCTGGAGCCGCTTCGTTAGTGCAGAGGGACCGGGCAGGGCCGGTCAGCAGTGGGACATTCTAATGCGGCAGGCGTTCGCGCGCTGTGCGGTACCGCCTTGCGGCCATGCGCTGGAACCCTTCCGTCACTTGCGCGCGGCGACGGCGGCGCGCGCCTGCGCCAGCGCCTGTTCCAGGTAGGCGCCGTAGAAGTCGGGCTGCATGCCGCGCAGCGGGCTGGCGGCGGCGCGGCCCTGTCGGTCCAGGAACAGCACCGTCGGCGCCACCCTGACCTGGTGCGCGCGAGCCCAGGCGCGCGCGGTGGTCTGGCTGCCGTCGGCATCGCGCAGCGGCGTGTCGGCGGTCATGTCGAGCTCGCGCACGGCGATCTCGCCGGCGGCAGCCTGCGGGCCCAGGTAGTTACGGCGCACCGCGTCGCAATAGCTGCAGCCCGGCATCGACACCAGCACCACCAGCGGCTCGCCGCGGCGCGCGGCGTCGGCGCCGTGGGCGGCGAGGTCAGTGGCCGGCGGCAGGTGAGGCGTGCGGGCGCCGGACACGCCGGACGCGCCGGTCATGGCCGCCATGGCGGCCAGCAGCGCGCCCGCGGCCAGCCAGTGCTGGCGAGAGCGGGCGGCGGCAATTCGGGCGAGGTGGGAGGCAGGCATGGCGGTTCGCGGGGCGGCACGGGTGGGACAAGCGGCGCGGCAAGCACTGGCGCGCCGCTTCCGGGATAATACCGGTTTCCGCGCGCCGGCGATCGCGCCCGCGCGCGCCGTCCCGAGCCCGTGCTTCCGCCCCGTTTCCCATGCGTCCCGTGCCGCCCCCGCTGAGCCCCGCTGCCGCGCCCCGCTGGTCCCTGACATGCTGTGCCGCGCTGCTCGCGCTGGCCTTGTGCGCCTGTTCGCCGCGCTATGACTGGCGCACCATCCAGTCGGGCGAGGGCGGCTACGCCGCGCTCTATCCCGGCAAGCCCACCAGCGCCGCGCGCGACGTGACCATTGCGGGGCGCAAGCTGCCGATGACGATGGAGGCCGCGCGCATCGACGACACTCTCTTCGCCGTGGGCGTGGTGACCCTGCCCGCCGACGACGAGGCGCTGCGGCGCGAGGCCCTGGCGGCGATGCAGGCCGGCCTGCTGGCCAACCTGGGCACGCTCTCCGGCGAGCCGCGCACGCGGCCGGTCACCATCATGAGCGCGGACCGGCCCGGCCGCCCGCTGGCCGGACTGGAGCTGCAGGCCAGCGGCGTGTCGCCGCAGGACCAGTCGCCGCGCCGGCTCAGCGCGCGTCTGGTGGCGGTGGGCACGCGCGCCTTCCAGGCGGTGGTGCTGGAATCCGGCGAGGCCGCCCGCGACGCGCGCCAGGCCGAGCAGGTGGAGCAGTTCCTGGGCGGGTTCCACCCGCTCTGAGGCGCCGCGGCGCCTCAGCGAAGTACAGATGCCCGGCGAGGCGATGCGCCGCCCCGGCATGGTTGCAGTCAAAGGAGAATCGAAATGCGTTGGGAAGTCTGGTTGGCCTATTTCGCCGCATGCTGGGTGATCGCCGTGTCGCCGGGATCGGGCGCGGTGCTGTCGATGAGCCATGGCCTGTCGTACGGGTTGCGCAGGACCACCACCACCATCTTCGGCCTGCAGGCCGGGCTGGTGATCGTGCTGCTGGTGGCCGGCGGCGGGCTGGGCGCGCTGCTGCTGGCCTCGGAGCAGGCCTTCATGGTGGTCAAGACCATCGGCGCGCTGTACCTGATCTATCTCGGCATCCAGCAATGGCGTGCCCGCGTGGAAGCGGACGCCGCGCAGGACGGCGGCCCCGCGCGCGTGGCCGTGATGAGCCGGCGCCGGCGCTTTGCCACGGGCTTGCTGACCAATGTGACCAACCCCAAGGGCATCATCTTCATGGTCGCGGTGCTGCCGCAGTTCATCGACCCGAACCGGCCGCTGGCGCCGCAGCTGGCAATCCTGGCGGCCACCATGTGCGGCGTCGACCTGGTGGTGATGCATGGCTACGCGCTGCTGGCGTCGCGCATGCAGGGGCTGTTCCGCAATGCCCGCGCGGTGCTGTGGCAGAACCGGTTTTTCGGCAGCGTGCTGATGGCGGTGGGCGCGGCGCTGTTCTTCGTACGCCGCCAGCAGGCCTGACCGGCGCGGCAACCGCACTGGCGCGCGCGGTCGGGGTTTGCTTCAATGAGGAGGAAACCCCGTCACGGAGTCCCCGCATGCCTGCCTCGCTGAACCCGTTCGCCGGAGCGCGCCTGCAGCCGCGCCATACCGTGCCCCCGGTGGAAGAGCCCGCGCCGCCGGGCGTGCCGCCCGATGTGCCGCTGTCGCCCGAGGACGACCCGCCCCCGCCGCCGGTGGAACCACCGGTGGCCGGCGCCGCCGGGCGCTATTGCTTCAGTTCGTAGAAGTCGTTCAGGCAGTACGCGTCGGTCAGTTCGACCGGCTTGTCGCCATGGGTGTAGCCGGTGCGGCGGATATGCAGCAGCGGCTCGCCCGGCTCGATGCCCAGGCGCGCGGCCAGTTCCGCCGTGGCGACGACCGCGCGCAGCGTCTCGGTGACGCGCAGCACCGGCTTGCCGATCCGCTCCAGGTAGGCGTAGAGCGATTCGCCGATGGCGCTGGCGTCGGGCACCACGGCCAGCGCCAGCGTGGTCACATCCATCCAGAAGATCTGTCCGTCAGCCTTGCGCAGCCGCGTCAGCCTGACGATCTCGTCGCCCTCGGCCAGGGCCAGTTCCGCGCTTTCCTGCGCGGTGGCGCGGCGGCGCTCGAACCCTACCAGTTCGCTCGCCGGCGTCATGCCGCGCCGGCGCGCCAGCTCGCTGAAGTTGTCCAGCCGCGCCGGCCTGGGCTCGGCGCGGGGGGCGATAAAGGTGCCCGCGCCGCGGTTGCGCGTGATGGTGCCTTCCTCGGCCAGCACCTGCAGCGCGTGCCGCGCGGTGACACGCGAAATCCCCAGCGAATCCACCAGCGTGCGTTCCGACGGCAGCGCATCGCCCGCCCGCCATTGCCCTGCCTGGATGGCGGCGGTGAGCTTGCGCGCCACCTGCAGGTAGATCGGCGTGGCGTCCGCCTCGTCGGGCCGCAGGGCCTGCAGCCTTTGATCCATGCGACTCCTCATAGCTACCAGCGCCTGATGTCGGCGATACCACTTTAGGACATTTAATCGCCCTGCGGGGAATCGTGTGCAGAGGGTGACGCACATGCCATGCGCACGGTATCCGTCAATTGGTACTGCATAGCGTGGGCATGCCCGGCCTGCATTGCCGCAGTGCACTGTGTGGGCGGAACCCTACTGTTTGCGCTCTTCTGTGGGGAACCGAACTTTCGTTTCCGGCTTGGCCGTGATATCGCCGCGGCGCCCCCTCGTTGAGTACCAGTTCAATACATCGTCGTTAAAGTGGCTCGCACCGGTATCGTCGTTGACGCGAACCGTTCATCGTAACGCTGGACCGGACAAGAGTCGGGTGCCCCGACCGGTTGCACCGGCCGCGTTCGGTGGCACGGATGATGCGGATGCTCCGATGGCGTTTGCCGCTGTGCTTGCCGGCCAGCCGCAATCGCTGCGCAACGTGACCGAGACATGCTGATCCGGCAGACTGCCCGAACAACGCAAACAACGCCGGCCTGCCCCGCCCCCGGCCAACCTCATCCGCCCATCGGCACGCAAGGAGCCCGTCATGCCAACCACCCGCACCGTCTCTGCCTTCGGCACTGCCGACGCCCGGCCGCTCGACCTCGTCATCTTCGGCGGCGCCGGCGACCTGTCGGCGCGCAAGCTGCTGCCCTCGCTCTACATGTGCCACCGCGACGGCAACCTGCCCGATGGCACCCGCATCATCGGCGTGGGCCGGCACCGCTGGGACCGCGAGGCCTTTGTCAATTTTGCCGACGAAAGCGCACAACCATTTGTCGATGCGCGCTATGTCGAACCTGCCAAATGGCAGGCCTTCCTGCAGCGGCTGGACTTCGTCCATCTCGATGCCGCGCAGGCGGCAGACTATCCCGCGCTGGCTGCGCAGCTGCGCAGCGATGCGCAGCGGATCTACTACATGGCGATGCCGCCGGGGCTGTTCGCCGCCACCTGCGACAACCTCGCCAGCTATGGCCTGATTGCCGACGATACCCGGCTGGTGCTGGAAAAACCGCTGGGCGTGGACCTGGCTTCGGCCATCGATATCGGCGAGGTGGTCAGCCGCTACTTCAGCGAGGACCGCACCTACCGGATCGACCACTACCTCGGCAAGGAGACGGTGCAGAACCTGATGGCGCTGCGCTTCGGCAATTCGATCTTCGAGCCGCTGTGGCGCACGCCGTTCGTGCGCAGCGTGCAGATCACGGTGGCCGAAACCGTGGGCGTGGGCACGCGCGGCGGCTTCTACGACGAAGCCGGCGCCATGCGCGACATGGTGCAGAACCACCTGCTGCAGCTGGTCAGCATCCTGGCGATGGAACCGCCGGCATCGCTCAACTCCGACGCGGTGCGCGATGAAAAGCTCAAGGTGCTGCGCTCGCTGCGGCCGATGTCGCCCGAGGACGTACGACGCAACACCGTGCGCGGCCAGTACACCGCCGGCGCCATCGGCGGCGAACTGGTGCGCGGCTACCTGCAGGAAGAGGGGATTCCGCCCGACAGCCGCACCGAGACCTTTGTCGCGATGCGGGCCGAGCTTGGCACCTGGCGCTGGAATAAGGTGCCGTTCTACCTGCGCACCGGCAAGCGCATGCAGGAGCGCGTGACCGAGGTAGTGATCCACTTTGCCGAGGTGCCGCATTCGATCTTCGACCCGGGCAGCACGCTGCAGCCCAACCGCATGGTGATCCGGCTGCAGCCGGAAGAATCGGTGCGGCTGACGCTGATGGTGAAGCAGCCGGGCGAGGGCATGAAGCTCAAGCCGCTGAGCCTGGCGCTGAACCTCGACTCGGCCTTCACCACGCGCCGCGCCGAGGCCTACGAGCGCCTGCTGCTCGATGTCATCCGCGGACGGCTGGCGCTGTTCGTGCGGCGCGACGAGCTGCAGGCCGCATGGACCTGGGTCGACCCGATCCTGGAGGCATGGCGCGCCCAGGACGAAGGCCCGCGGCCCTATACGGCGGGCACATGGGGGCCGGCGGCCTCGTCGGCGTTCATGGCGCGCGAGGGCGTGCAGTGGTCGGAAGAGGCCTGAGGCGCGGATCGCCCTAGCCGGCCATCCGCAGCGCGCGCCGGTACTGGATCGCCTCGCCCACGTGCGCGGCGTCCAGCAAGTCCGCGCCGGCCAGGTCCGCAATCGTGCGCGCCACCTTCAGCACACGGAAGTACGAGCGCGCCGACCATGCCAGCCGCGTCATCGCGCCGCGCAGCAAGGCCTGCGCCTGCGGATCCATGACGCAGTGCTGCTCGATCTCGCGTCCGCCCAGTTCATTGTTGGGTTTGCCCTGCCGCGCCAGTTGCCGTTCGCGCGCCGCGAGCGCGCGCGCGCGCACCGCGGCGCTGGCTTCGCCGGGCGGGCCGTCGAGCATTTCGCCCTGGTCCTGCGCGGGCACCTCGACCTGCAGGTCGATGCGGTCGAGCATGGGGCCGGAGATGCGCGACTGGTAGCGGCGCACCTGGTCGGGCGTGCAGCGGCACGGCCGGTCGGGATGGCCGAGGTAGCCGCACGGGCACGGGTTCATCGCCGCCACGAACTGGAAGCAGGCGGGGAAGTCGGCGTGGCCGTTGGCGCGGGCGATGGTGATGCGGCCCGACTCCAGCGGCTCGCGCAGGACTTCGAGCACGCGGCGGTCGAACTCGGGCAATTCGTCCAGGAACAGCACGCCGTGGTGCGCGAGCGAGATCTCGCCGGGGCGCGGATTGCCGCCGCCGCCGACCATGGCCGGGCCCGACGCGGTGTGGTGCGGTGCGCGGCAGGGGCGCACGCCCCAGGCCTCGGCGCGAAAGCCGCCCGGGGTCAGGCTCATCACGGCGGCGGCTTCCAGCGCCTGCTGCAGCGACATCGGCGGCAGCAGGCCGGGCAGGCGCTGTGCCAGCATCGACTTGCCGGTGCCGGGCGGGCCCACCAGCAACACCGAGTGTTGTCCGGCAGCGGCCACCTCCATGGCGCGGCGCGCCTGCGCCTGGCCGCGCACGTCGCGCATGTCGGGGCCGCGCCCGGTGGCGGCGGGCAGCAAGGGCGGCATGGCGCGGGGTAGTCGTGCTTCGGTCACGGGGCCGAGGTGGTCGCAGGCCTGGCGCAGCGTGGCGGCGGCATGGACCGCCAGGTCTTCGATCAGCGCGGCTTCGGCGCCGTTGCCCGCGGCGACCAGGAAGGCGCGCGGCGTCTCGCCCGAGCCGGCGCGGGCGGCATTGTCGCGCGCCAGCCCCATCGCCATGGCCAGCGCGCCGCGCACCGGACGCAATTCGCCGGACAGCGACAACTCGGCGGCAAATTCATGCGCGTCGAGCGCGTCGGCCGGAATCTGGCCGCTGGCGGCCAGGATGCCGAGCGCGATGGCCAGGTCGAAACGGCCGGACTCCTTGGGCAGGTCGGCCGGGGCCAGGTTGACGGTGATGCGGCGGTTGGGAAACTCGTAGCCGCTGTTGAGGATGGCGGCGCGCACGCGCTCGCGGCTTTCGCGCACGCCGGTGTCGGCCAGGCCGACGATGGTGAAGGCCGGCAGGCCGTTGGCCAGGTGGGTCTCGACCCGCACCGGCGGCGCGGCGATGCCGGTCAGGGCCCGGCTGCGTAGGACGGCAAGGCTCATGGCATCGAACCGCACGAAACTGTTAACGAAAAAGGCCGCCATGACTGGCGGCCTTCACACAGGCGGGAAGGTGGCGGGGGGACCGGCGTGCTCACGCGCCCCCGGTCGAGTCCACCGAGCCGGCGCCGGGCGGGATGCCGGCGCGGCGCTCGAGTTCGGCCACGCGGCTTTCCAGTTCCTCCAGGCGGGCGCGGGTGCGCGCCAGCACCTGCGACTGGACGTCGAACTCCTCGCGCGTGACCAGGTCCAGCCGGGCAAAGCCCTGGGTCATCATGCTGCGCACGTTTTTCTCGATGTCCTTTGCCGGCGAATTGCGCAGCGCCTCGCTGACCTTGTTCTGCAGGTCGTTGAAGAGGTCGGTCGGTTTCATGGTTTCTCCTTTGCGCACCTGAGTGGTGCCAATGCGGGCGGGAATCTGGCGTATGGCGCGCTTTCGCACAGGATTTGGGCGCCCTGAATGCGGGCGATCCGTGGTGCGCGGGCCCTACGCCGCCCCCGTCAAGACTCGATTATCGCCCCAGCGGCACGCGCGCGAAAGCACCGGCGCCGCGCCGTTCACACCATTTAACCCCATCTGGCGTCGCTGCAAGGCGCATTCAAGCCCGCGCGGTGCCCATGGCCGGGGCGCGAGGGGCCGCACGCACCGCGGCATACCGTGGGTTGGCACGGCAGTTGCAGTAGTGATGCCGAGCTGCCTCAAAGCTTCACCGGAATCCAACTAAACGAAATCCGAGCCATCAGGAAAAGGAGAAAAACCCCATGAAGAAGTTGGCCCTTGCAGTCAGCGCGGTGGTCCTGGCCAGCGCCGCGGGCGGCGCCCTGGCGCAGAGCACCGGCGCCGCGGCCCCGGCTGCCGAGCCGGCCTCGCCGCATACGTTCACGGCCAATGTGTCGCTGGTCACGGACTACCGCTATCGCGGCATCAGCCAGACCAACCTGCGCCCGGCCATCCAGGGCGGTTTCGACTACGCGCACGAAAGCGGCTTCTACCTGGGCAACTGGAACTCCAGCATCAGCTGGCTCGAGGATGCCAACCCGGCGGTGTCGGCGCCGGTCGAGATGGATTTCTACGGCGGCTTCAAGAACACCTTCAAGGTGGCCGGCACCGAATTCGCCTATGACCTGGGCGTGCTCGAGTACTACTACCCGGGCGGCTACAACAACCCGCGGCCGTACACCACGGAACTGTATGCCGGGGTGGGCTGGGGCCCGGTATTCCTGAAGTACTCGCACTCGGTCACCAACCTGTTCGGCTGGGCCGACAGCAAGAACAGCTACTACGTCGACCTGAGCGCCAACGTGCCGCTGAATTTCTGGGACCTGACGCTGAACGCGCACGTCGGCTACCAGGGCGTGAAGCACAACAGCGATGCCTCGTACACCGACTGGAAGATCGGCCTGACCAAGGACCTGGGCAAGGGCTTTGCGCTGGCGGTCGCCTATGTCGACACCAACGCCAAGGAAGTGGCCTACACCAGTGCCAACCGCGGCCGCTACCTGGGCAAGGCCGCGGCCTGGGCCTCGATCACCAAGACTTTCTAACTCTGACGCAGCCCGGGCGGGCTGATGCCGGTCCGCTCCCAGGAGAATCCTGATGAAACTCATCATCGCAGTCATCAAGCCGTTCAAGCTCGACGAGGTGCGCGAAGCGCTGTCGGACGTGGGCGTGTCCGGCATCACCGTGACCGAAGTGAAAGGCTTCGGCCGCCAGAAGGGCCATACCGAGCTCTACCGCGGCGCCGAGTACATCGTCGACTTCCTGCCCAAGGTGAAGATCGAGGTGGCGGTGCCCGACGACGTGGTCGAGCGTGCCATCGAAGCGGTCGAGAAGTCGGCCCGCACCGGCAAGATCGGCGACGGCAAGATCTTCGTGGCCCCGATCGAGCAGGTCATCCGCATCCGCACCGGCGAGACCGGCGGCGATGCCCTGTGACCCAAGACAGCATAGAGACAAAGGTGAATTCCATGAAAACCTGGATCAAGCGATTCCTGACCGCGGGCGCGATGGCGCTGGCCGTCGGCACGGCCGGCATGGGCATGTCGGCTCCGGCCGCCGCGCAGGACAAGCCGGCCGCCGAGGCTTCGGCCGCCGCCACTTCCGCGCCGGCCGCGGCAGCGACCGCAGCAACACCCGCTGCGGCCCCTGCAGCCCCTGCAGCCCCTGCAGCGGCCCCTGCCGCGGCCGCACCGGCTGAAGCCGCCGCCGCGCCGGCTGCGCCAGTGCCCAACAAGGGCGACACCGCCTGGCTGCTGGTCTCGACCGCGTTCGTGATCCTGATGACGCTGCCGGGCCTGGCGCTGTTCTATGGCGGCCTGGTGCGCTCCAAGAACATGTTGTCGGTACTGATGCAGTGCCTGGTGATCTTTTCGCTGGTGGCGCTGCTGTGGGCCATCTACGGCTACAGCTTTGCCTTCACCGAGGGCAACGCCTTCTTCGGCGGCACCGACCGGCTGTTCATGAAGGGGCTGACGGTCGACGCCGTGGCCGCCACCTTCAGCAAGGGCGTGGTGCTGCCGGAACTGGGCTACTTCGCCTTCCAGTGCGCTTTCGCCTGCATCACGTGCGGCCTGATCATCGGCGCCTTCGCCGAGCGCGCGCGCTTTTCGGCGGTGCTGGTGTTCGTGGTGCTGTGGTTCACCTTCGCCTACATCCCGGTGGCGCACATGGTGTGGTTCTGGCCGGGCCCTGATGCCTACACCGACGCCGCCGCCGGCACCGCCGCCACGGCCAAGGCCGGCTGGCTGTTCCAGAAGGGCGCGCTGGACTTTGCCGGCGGCACCGTGGTCCATATCAATGCCGCGGTGGCCGGGCTGGTCGGGGCCTTCATGTTCGGCAAGCGCATCGGCTTCGGCCGCGAGGCGATCCGTCCGCACAGCCTGACCTTCACCATGGTGGGTGCCTCGCTGCTGTGGTTCGGCTGGTTCGGCTTCAACGCCGGTTCGGCGCTGGAAGCCAACGGCTCGGCCGCGCTGGCCTTCGTCAACACGCTGCTGGCGACCTGCGCGGCGGTGCTGTCGTGGACCTTCGGCGAGTGGATCGGCAAGGGCAAGCCGTCGATGCTGGGCGGCGCCTCGGGCGCGGTCGCCGGCCTGGTGGCGATCACCCCGGCCGCGGGCTTCGTCGGCCCGATGGGCTCGATCGTGATGGGCCTGGTGGCCGGCCTGCTGTGCCTGTGGGGCGTGACCGGACTGAAGCGCATGCTGGGCATGGACGACTCGCTGGACGTGTTCGGCGTGCACGGCGTCGGCGGCATCGTCGGCGCGCTGCTAACCGGCGTGTTCGCCGCGCCCAGCCTGGGCGGCACCGGCATCTACGACTACGTGGCCAACAAGGTCGCCGACGACTATTCGATTGCCGGCCAGCTGTGGGTCCAGTTCGAAGGCGTGCTGACCACCGTGGTGTGGTCCGGCGTGGTGGCCTTCGTCGCCTTCAAGCTGGTGGACATGCTGATCGGGCTGCGCGTGCCGGAAGACGAAGAGCGCGAAGGCCTGGATATCACTTCGCACGGCGAGACCGCTTACGAAGGCTGATCGCAAAGGTGTTGTGCTGGAGGGCTGATTGGGAATCTGCTCTCAGGAGTTTTGCCCGGCTGCGTGCCGGGCTTTTTTCTTTGTCGCGTTGACGGGGGTTGCAGACATTTAACCCCCGGCGACAGGTCGCGCTGGCGTGAACGAGGCCATCGCGCGGCGCATTCCCACCGCCGCCCGGACCGGCGAACCCAATGCTGGCGCGGGCCAGCCGGCAATCCCCCGCGCCGGGCACGGGCTTTTCGCAAAGTGCTTAACTCCGATCTTAAAAAGCTTCAATTGTCTTTAATGTGCGGCGCACATACATTGCCACTGAGGCAGTTTCCTCCACCTGCAGAACGCTCCCCGTATCTGTCAGGCCATTTAAAAGCGCGGCATCGCCGCGCTTTTTTTTTGCCCGTCCGCCGTCGCCGGCGCGGCCTCTTTATTTCGCGCCGTCCATCCCCATATGGTTATCCCTTATGCCAGGCGCTGCATATCCTTATAAAGGGTGTGCCAGCGCCTGGTTGGCCGTTCCTCTACAATCGGGGCGAACGATTAAGACGATCTATAGGATGGATATGGTCCCGCATCTCATCACCGCGCTGAACGGTCCGCTGCTCGAACTGGAAAAGAAGATCCTGGACGCGACGCCGTCCATCGAGCGCTGGTTCAGGCTGGAATGGCAGGAACATACGCCCCCGTTCTATTGCTCGGTGGACCTGCGCAACGCCGGCTTCAAGCTGGCGCCGGTCGATACCAACCTGTTCCCGGGCGGCTTCAACAACCTGGCTCCCGAGATGCTGCCGCTGGCGGTGCAGGCGGCGATGGCCGCGATCGAGAAGATCTGCCCGGATGCCAAGAACCTGCTGCTGATTCCGGAGCGCCACACCCGCAATATGTTCTACCTGCAGAACGTGGCGCGGCTGTCGCTGATCATGCGCCAGGCGGGGCTGAACGTGCGCCTGGGCTCGCTTTCCGAGGAAATCACCGAACCGACCCCGATCGAGCTGCCCGATGGCCAGACCCTGGTGGTCGAGCCGCTGGCGCGCCTGGGCACCAAGGGCCGCCGCCTGGGGCTGAAGGACTTCGATCCCTGTTCGATCCTGCTCAACAACGACCTGTCGGCTGGCATTCCGCCGATCCTGGAAAACATCAACGAGCAGTACCTGCTGCCGCCGCTGCACGCCGGCTGGTCCACGCGCCGCAAGAGCAGCCACTTTTCCGCCTATGACGAGGTGGCGAAGAAGTTCGCCAAGCTGATCGACATCGACCCGTGGATGGTCAACCCGTACTTCGCCCGTACCACCGGCGTGAATTTCCACGAGCGCGTGGGCGAGGAAGAACTGGCCGACGCGGTCGAGGGGGTGCTGAAGAAGATCGCCAAGAAGTACCGCGAGTACGGCATCAAGGAAACGCCATACGTGGTGGTCAAGGCCGATGCCGGCACCTATGGCATGGGCATCATGACCGTGCGCGACCCGTCCGAGATCAAGGGCCTGAACCGCAAAGAGCGCAACAAGATGAGCGTGGTCAAGGAGGGCCTGGAGGTCAGCGACGTCATCATCCAGGAGGGCGTGCACACCTTCGAGAAGGTCAACGAGGCGGTGGCCGAGCCGGTGGTCTACATGATCGACCGCTACGTGGTGGGCGGCTTCTACCGCGTGCACACCGGCCGCGGCAACGACGAGAACCTGAACGCGCCGGGCATGCATTTCGTGCCGCTGGCGTTTGCGCCCAACGGCATCCCGGACAGCCACGCCAAGCCCGGTGCGGCGGTGCCGAACCGCTTCTACATGTATGGCGTGGTGGCGCGGCTGGCCTTGCTGGCGGCGTCGCTGGAGCTCGAGAAGACCGACCCCAACCCGATCATCTGAACGCCGCCATGCGCATCCTCTTCATCACCGATCCGCTGGAGACCTTCAAGACCTACAAGGACTCCACCTACGCCATGATGGCCGAGGCCGCCGCGCGCGGCCATGAGCTGTACTGGTGCCTGCAGCCGCAGCTGGCGCTGTCCGGCCGCACGGTCGAGACCGTGGCCACGCGCCTGCACCTGACCGGCGACGATGGCGCAGAGCCCGGCGCCTGGTACCGCGAGGGCAACAGCGCGCTCGAGCCGCTGTCGGCCTTCGACGCGGTGCTGATGCGCAAGGATCCGCCGTTCGACATGGAATACGTGACCAGCACCTGGCTGCTGGAACTGGCCGAGGCGCAGGGCGCGCGCGTATTCAACAAGCCGCGCGCGATCCGCGACCATTCCGAGAAGCTGGCGATTGCGCAGTACCCGGAATTCATCACGCCGACGCTGGTCACGCGCGACCTGGCGCGGATCCGCGATTTCCACGCCGAGCATCGCGACATCATCGTCAAGCCGCTCGACGGCATGGGCGGCATGGGCGTGTTCCGCGTCGGCGCGGACGGCATGAACCTCGCTGCGATCGTCGAGACGCTGGGCCAGGACGGCGCCCGCTCGCTGATGGTGCAACGCTATATCCCGGCGATCAAGGACGGCGACAAGCGCGTGCTGCTGATCGGCGGCGTGCCGGTGCCGTATTCGCTGGCGCGCGTGCCGATGGCCGGCGAAGTGCGTGGCAACCTCGCCGCGGGCGGCACCGGCCGCGCCCAGGAGTTGAGCCGGCGCGACCGCGAGATCGCCGAGGCGCTGGCGCCGGGGCTGTGGGAGCAGGGCCTGCTGCTGGTCGGCCTGGACGTTATCGGTGACTACCTGACCGAGGTCAATGTGACGAGCCCGACCTGTTTCCAGGAGATCACCCAGCAGACCGGCTTCCATGTCGCGGCGATGTTCATCGACGCGCTCGAGCACGCGGTCGGCGCTGCCGGCAGCTAGCCCCGGCGGCCCGGGCGGCCAGCGGGAGCGCCGGGGGGCGCCTGCTACAATCGGGGCAATCCAACGGATTCACCATCATGGCAGGCATCCTGATCATCGCGCACACCCCGCTGGCGTCAGCCCTGCGCGATTGCGCCGCCCACGTCTACTGTGGCCAGCCGCAGCGGCTGGAAGCCATCGACGTCCTTCCCGATGCCGATCCCGCCGCCGTGCTGGCCGAGGCCAGGCGCCGCCTGGAGGCCATCTGCGAAGACAACGGCGCGCTGGTCCTGACCGACATCTTCGGCGCCACCCCCGCCAATATCGCCGCGCGCCTGGCCGAGCCGGGCCGCGTGCGCGTGCTGGCCGGCGTCAACCTTCCCATGCTGGTCCGCGCCATCTGCTACCGGGCCGAAAAGCTGGACCAGCTTGCCACCAAGGCGCTGGCCGGCGGCTCGCAGGGCGTGCTGCAGGTCGGCACCACCACCGTCCAGAATCAAACCGCCAATCATCCCGACAAATATGCTGCAGAGGGACACCACCATCATCAATAAACTCGGACTGCACGCACGCGCGTCCGCCAAGCTGACCCAGCTCGCCGGCAGCTTCGTCAGCCAGGTCAAGATGTCCCGCAACGGACGCCAGGTCGATGCCAAGAGCATCATGGGCGTGATGATGCTCGCCGCCGGGATCGGCTCGACCATCACGATCGAAACCGAGGGTCCCGACGAACAGGAGGCGATGGACGCGCTGCTGGCACTGATCGCCAACCGTTTTGGTGAAGGGGAGTGAGGCCGGCGGCCTTGACCCGAATTGATAAACGTTCCTGACGGAGCGGTACATGCCTTTCGCCCTGCACGGCATCCCGGTCTCGCGCGGCGTCGCCATCGGGCGCGCGCACCTGCTTGCGCCCGCGGCGCTGGACGTGTCGCACTACCTGGTCGATGAAGAGCAGCTCGACGCCGAGGTGGAACGGCTGCGCGCCGCGCGTGCCGCGGTGCGCGCCGAACTGGCCGCGCTCAAGCGCGACCTGCCGCGCGACGCGCCCGAAGAGATGGGCGCCTTCCTCGATGTGCACGCGATGATCCTCGACGACGAGGCGCTGGCGCGAGAGCCCGAGGCGCTGATCCGGGGCCGGCGCTACAACGCCGAGTGGGCCCTGACGACGCGCCTCGAAGAGCTGATGCGCCAGTTCGACGAGATCGAGGACGAATACCTGCGCGAGCGCAAGGCCGACATCCAGCAGGTGGTGGAGCGCATCCTCAAGGCGCTGGCCGGCGCCCCGGTGCTGGTGCCGGCGCCGGTGCCCGCGCTGGCCGCCGACGGCGAGCCCGCGCCCGGCGTGATCGTGGTGGCCCACGATATCGCGCCGGCCGACATGCTGCAGTTCCGCCACACGGTCTTCCACGGCTTCGTCACCGACCTGGGCGGGCGCACTTCGCATACCGCCATCGTCGCGCGCAGCCTCGACATCCCGGCTGCGGTCGGCGTGCAGAGCGCGAGCGAGCTGATCCGCCAGGATGACTGGATCATCATCGACGGCGACGCCGGCCTGGTGATCGTCGACCCCACCGCCATCATCCTCGAGGAATACCGCCACCGCCAGAGCGAGCGCGTGCTGGAGAAGAAGCGCCTGCAGCGCCTGCGCCATACGCCGGCGGTGACGCTCGACGGCATCGAGATCGAGCTGCTGGCCAATATCGAAATGGCCGAGGATGCCGGCGCCGCGCTGGCCGCGGGCGCGGTCGGCGTCGGCCTGTTCCGCTCCGAGTTCCTGTTCATGAACCGGCGCGACGAACTGCCGGGCGAGGAAGAGCAGTTCCAGGCGTACCGCGGCGCGGTCGACGCCATGCACGGGCTGCCGGTGACCATCCGCACCATCGACATCGGCGCCGACAAGCCGCTCGACGCCCGCGGCGACGGCCGCGCAGACGACTTCGAGACCGCGCTGAACCCGGCGCTGGGCCTGCGCGCGATCCGCTGGTCGCTGTCGGAGCCCGGCATGTTCCTGACCCAGCTGCGCGCGCTGCTGCGCGCCTCGGCCTTCGGTCCGGTGCGGCTGCTGGTGCCGATGCTGGCGCATGCCAGCGAGATCGACCAGACCCTGGCGCTGATCGCCAAGGCCAAGCGCCAGCTCGATGAGCGCGGCGAGCCGTACGACCCGGGCATGAAGGTCGGTGCCATGATCGAGATCCCCGCGGCGGTGCTGCTGCTGCCGCTGTTCCTGCGCAAGATGGATTTCCTGTCCATCGGCACCAACGACCTGATCCAGTACACGCTGGCGATCGACCGCGCCGACAACGCCGTGGCGCATCTGTTCGACCCGCTGCATCCGGCGGTGCTGCAACTGGTGGCGCGCACCATCCGCGAAGCCAACCGCGCCGGCGTGCCGGTGGCGGTGTGCGGCGAGATGGCGGGCGACCCGTCGATGACGCGGCTGCTGCTGGGCATGGGCTTGCGCGAATTCTCCATGCACCCGTCGCAGCTACTGCGGGTCAAGCAGGAAATCCTGCACGCCAACTGCGAACACCTGGAACCGCTGATCGACCAGCTGCTGCAGGCATACGATCCCGAGGAACAGGCAACGGTCCTGCGGCAAATCGCACGACCCTGACGCAATCAGGGTTTTCCGAGGCAAAAAGGCGGCTGGCGCGGCACTTCCCAACACGGAAAAGTGCCGCGCCAGCCGCCTTCTTTTTACGCCCTGTGACGCCTTCCCGACCTTCGTTGATGTGGCTTAATGGGAATTGTTATCATTATTGATCTCTGATATTCTGACGTTCATTCGCAGGGACATGCCGGTGTCCCGCGCCCCAACGGAGGGAGTTGTGTACGTCTGCATCTGCAACCAGATCACCGATCGTGAGATTCACGGTGCCGCGCACCTGGGCGTCGAAACCCTCGACGAACTGGCTGAAACGCTCGGCGTCGGCACGTGCTGCGGCCGTTGCCGCGAGTGCGCGCAGCAGGTGTTGCAGGAAGGCGTGGCCGCGGTACGCAACGTGACGGTGGCGACCCTCGCCAGCATCCAGGTTGTGGAGATTTCTTCCTGTTCCGCTTCGGGCCCATGTACCATAATGGACACTCGGGACCCGGCAGTCGCGAACGACCAGCGCAAGGCGCTGGTGGCCTGAACGCGCCCATGAACTGAAGCTTCAGTTCACGGCGCGTTTTTGCGCATTCCTTTTTTCTGACTGCACGGCGCCATTGGCGCCGTTTCGTATTTTTGCGCGGGCCCGATGCAACAGGAGCCGCCAATGAAAGGTGACAAGAAGGTCATCCAGCATCTGAACGCCCAGCTCAAGAACGAGCTGACCGCGATCAACCAGTATTTCCTGCACGCCCGCATGTATCGCCACTGGGGCCTGAAGAAGCTCGGCGAAGTGGAGTACAAGGAATCGATCGGCGAGATGAAGCACGCCGACCGCCTGATCGACCGCATCCTGATGCTGGACGGCCTGCCCAACCTGCAGGACCTGCACAAGCTGCTGCTCGGCGAAGACACGCCCGAGATGCTCAAGTGCGACCTGAAGCTGGAGCAGACGGCGCACGCCACCGTCAAGGAAGGCATTGCCTACTGCGAGTCGGTTGGCGATTACGTCAGCCGCGAAATTCTGGTCGATATCCTCACCGATACCGAGGAACATATCGAATACCTGGAGACGCAGCTGGACCTGATCGACAAGGTCGGGCTGCAGAACTACCTGCAGTCGCAGATGGAGCCGGGCGAGCAATAAGCCGCCGTTTTCGGCGAGGCCGCTTCGGTGGGCGGCCCGCCCCAGCGCGCGGCGCCGATCGGCGCCGCCTGGTTGCTCGCCTGCAGGCAGTAACCCTTCTCATTCCAATTCCTCTCTTCATCCAGGCGCGCCGGCGGGGCAAGGCTCCTGACCCGCCGGCGCGCCGCGCGGAGCCCACGTTCATGACCAGTCCCATCCGCCTGACGCAGTACAGCCACGGTGCCGGCTGCGGCTGCAAGATTTCTCCCAAAGTGCTCGACGTGATCCTGGCCGGCAGCGGCGCGCAGCACCTGGACCCGCGCCTGTGGGTTGGCAATGCCTCGCGCGATGACGCGGCGGTGTATGCGCTGGATGGCGCGGACGGCCAGCGCGGGGTGGTTTCCACCACCGACTTCTTCATGCCCATCGTCGACGACCCGTTCGACTTCGGACGCATTGCCGCGACCAATGCGATCAGCGACATCTACGCCATGGGCGGCGACCCGCTGATGGCCATCGCCATCCTGGGCTGGCCGGTGAACGTGCTGCCGCCCGAGGTGGCACGCGAAGTGGTGGCCGGCGGGCGCCGCGCCTGCGACGACGCCGGCATTCCGCTGGCGGGCGGTCACTCGATCGACGCGCCCGAGCCCATTTTCGGCCTGGCGGTCACGGGGCTGGTCGAGCGTGCGCACATGAAGCGCAACGACACGGCCACGCCTGGCTGCCGGCTGTACCTGACCAAGCCGCTCGGCATCGGCGTGCTGACCACGGCCGAGAAGAAGGGACTCCTGCGCGACGATAACCGCCATCTGGCGCGCGACTGGATGTGCGTGCTGAACCGGCCCGGCAGCGTCTTCGGGCGCTTGTCGGGCGTGCGCGCGATGACCGACGTGACCGGCTTCGGGCTGCTCGGCCATCTGGTCGAAATGGCCGACGGCAGCGGCCTGACCGCGCGCATCGACTATGCCGCGGTGCCGGTGCTGGATGACGTGACCGACTACATCGGCCAGGGTTGCGTGCCGGGCGGCACCCAGCGCAACTTCGACAGCTACGGGCACCGCATCGCGCCGCTCACCGAGACGCAACGCGCGCTGCTGTGCGACCCCCAGACCAGCGGCGGCCTGCTGGTCGCGGTCGAGCCGGCCGGCGAAGCCGAGTTCCTTGACGAATGCCGGCGCCTGGGACTGGCGCTCGCCCCGATCGGCGAGATGGTCGCCCGCGCCGCGCTGGCCGTAGAGATCCGCTGATGCGTCCAGATACCGCCGACTTCCGCAAACTATTTCTCAGTGGCGTCGCCATGCTGGACGTGCGCGCGCCGCTGGAGTTCGCGCGCGGGGCCTTTCCCGGCGCGGTCAACCTGCCGCTGATGGACGATGCCGAGCGCCACGAGGTCGGCCTGTGCTATGCGCAGAAGGGCCAGCAGGCCGCGATCGAACTCGGCCACCAGCTGGTGGCCGGCCAGCGCAAGGCGACGCGCATCGCCGCCTGGGCGGAGTTTGCGCGCGCGCATCCGGACGGCTACCTGTATTGCTTCCGCGGCGGCTTGCGTTCGCAGCTGGTGCAGCAGTGGCTGCACGATGCCGGTGTCGACTATCCGCGCGTGACCGGCGGCTACAAGGCCATGCGCAGCTTCCTGATCGAGACCATCGATACCGCGGCGGCCGCGCAGCCATGGTTCGTGGTGGGCGGGCTGACCGGCAGCGGCAAGACCGACGTGCTGGCCGACGTGCCCGCGTCGATCGACCTGGAAGGCCATGCGCGCCACCGCGGCTCGGCATTCGGCCGCCGCGCGCTGCCGCAGCCGCCGCAAATCGACTTTGAAAACGCCCTCGCCATCGACGTGCTGCGGCATCTCGACGCCGGCTGGCGTGCACTGGCGGTGGAAGACGAAGGCCGCTTCATCGGCAGCCGCGACGTGCCGCAGGCACTGTCGCAGCGCATGCAGGCCAGTCCGCTGGTATGGCTGGAAGCGCCGTTCGACGCCCGCGTCGAGCGCGTGCTGCGCGACTACGTGCAGGGACTGGCGGCGGAATTCATCGACACCAGGGGCAGCGCGGAAGGCTTCGACGCCTACGCCACGCGCCTGCGCGAAGCGATGGCCGCGATCGCGCCGCGGCTTGGGGGCGCACGCTACGGCAAGCTGTCTGCACTGCTGGACCAGGCGCTGGCGCGGCAGGCAGAATGCGGCGAGGTAGCACTGCACCGCGGCTGGATCGAAGTGCTGCTGCGCGACTACTACGATCCGATGTATGACTTCCAGCGCGACCAGCGCGCGGCGCGCATCGTGTTCCGCGGCGACCGCGCTGCCGTGACCGACTGGCTGCTGGCGCACACGGCGCGGCAGGAGGAATAGGGCGGCGCTAAACTGCGCCGGGCCGCAGCCGAATGGACTCGATGATGGCATCCCATAGTTGCAGCGCCTCTTCATCAGACTGGAATGCGGGCTGATACGGTGTCTGCGGACTGTCCACCGGCTGCTCGAGCACGCGCAGGCCCGCGGATACGTTTTGCTCGGACAAGGACTTGTTTTTTCCTTGGGATTCCCAGGCGAATACATAAACACGCTGGCCATTGCCCGTCGCGGCGGTTGCATACTCTTCCGCGGGAATCGCACCGACATTGCGTTCGCGCTTGCGCAATACCTTCAGGCCGGCGAGCGGACCGAGTACTGCCTTGGTTAGGAAGTTGTCAACGCGTTCGAGCAACCGGTCTTCCTCGGCGCCGGTGCTGGCGTCAAAGCTGATGAAGGCGTTGGGATGTTGGGGCAGCGTGATGCCCACCTGCACGCTCTCCGAACGGTAGTCGTTGCCGGCGATAAAGCCTTGGTCGATGCAGAAGCCGGGGCCGGTGGGGATTTCGGTTTCGGAACGGGAACGGATGTTGTTGGCCAAGGTCTTCGCAAGTCGGAGGGCTATCGCCTCTCTACCAGGGGAGACACCCCCGCCATAATGAAAAACGCGCCACGGACTCGCTGCGACAAGGTATGTATCGTCACGCAGCATAGCCTTGCTGTATGGCAATGACCATGACAGTAAGACCTCCGATTCGGTGCCAACCATCGTTCTGCTGACAAACATGGAGCCCTGCGTCTCGTGATGTGCGGCCTTCAAGTCCTTTTCCCGCTGGTAGATCATTGACCGAAGCGTGCCTGGGGTCTGTCCGGGCATCGGTGCGATTTCGTCGCCCCAGATCTTGTAGGTTGCGCTGACTTTCGCCTGTGGAGGAAGCTCAACGAGGTAGCGCCCAAAGCAGTATGTCTTCCAGCCAAGTTTATCCATCGAAGGGCTCCGTGTCATCGATTGCCCGTAGCTAATGCTTGCAAATGCCAACGTTAGGAAAACAGCAATTACCGTAACGAACGAGCGGGATGTCTTCATTTTTCACTCGAGTGCCAGTCGGCCAATTGGGAAATTTTGGCAATGCCGTATAGCGTTGCCCAGCGCGCCCTGGGGTCGTTGTAGCTACCTTGGTGATCGTAGCCTTTGCGATCAGCGTTCTCGGAACCTGCACCATCCGAACCGTGCCGGAAACTTGCCACAACTCCAGCATCACGTGGGGCCTCGCCAGAGAACGCGGGTACCGTCCCGTCACCTTGACCGCGTGCCGCCGTTAGGGCGGGGGCGTTATTCGAGGCTTGATAGCTGCCATTGCCATCGTCGCTCGCCGGAAAAGCAGATGTGGGGAATGCATTTGGATTACCACGCCAGACGATATCCTGCCAGCTATGCATTGGCCTTGAACCATCCGCACCATAGTGTACGTAAGTTTCAGGATGGTACTGCCCAGCGAGATCACGATGAAACCTAGCGACTTGATCTATCAGTTCTTCGAAGGTGCTGCGCGAGGCGGCTTTTGCATATTCGTAGTTGGACAGGTCCTCCGACAAATTGAGAAACTTCGTGTTCGGCTCCGGCACAAGCCCATACCACGCTGGATTTTTGTAAATCTCATCATAAGGGTTTCCAGCGCGCGGAAAGGCACAGGGTAAGCCTTCTGTATCCATGACCACCTCGCCAGGTTCGCTCTGCAAAAACAACCAAGCTTGGCCGTCGCGATGATCGAACGTTGGGCATAGCTCCAAGGCGCCAGCTGAATTTGCCACGACAGCGGTAACCTCCCCTGCATTGGAGCCCAGAATCAACTGCTCAGGCCCCTCATAGCCCGCACGCATGTGATGGTAAATCGCCGGCGCCCCTGTCGCCGGCAGCACGCCATGGACCACACCTAGCACCTTCTCATAGCCGACAAGATTCGTAAGCGCGCGCGCCACGAGCCCGCCCATGGAATGCGTAACCAGGATGACCTTGTCGGCTGGTACTGGCGGCTTCTGTTCACGGTAATGCCTCAGCACCGTGTTTTCGATGTATTGCCTGACGTCTTCGGCGGACTTTCGGTTGGATTGAAGCCAGTTGTAGCCGGCGCACCATTCATCGAAGTCATAGCGTGCTGCTTTCATGAGTTCTGGCTCCGTCAAAGGCGGCTGTCCGGTTTCCTCACCATAGTCACCGGGCGGATGCAGGCCTTCAGTCGACCACCATCCTTGCAGCGTGCGGTTGGCAACGATGCGGCTGGTGCGCGCCTCCAGTAACCCCATGACCGGGTTATAGGAGGTACGCAGCACGCTGCCCCAGCCTCGCTTGCGCGCGGTTTCTTTTGCTAGTCCCGATTCCCCGACGTCAATAGCGCCTCCGTCGTCCACAGTCAAATCTTCCGCTTTCAGGATTTGCTGCCGTTGCTTTGGTCCTCGTATGCCCCATGTCGCCAAGGCGGCGACAACGCCGAGTATGTCGGCCAGGTTCAGGCTCATATTCGGTGGCCGCCAGACAGCATTGCCTGTCTTTTTGTTCTTCAGGTTGGTCCCCATGATGCCGGGCAGGAACACGATCGGGATCACTGCGGGCAGCTTGGTCTCGATAACCTTGGTTCGTGTGTCCTCGGTGGGTGTCAGGTGTGTGTCAAAGACCGGTCGCCCATCGATATCGCGCGTGCGCGATATCACGACTTCTGGATCGGACGAATTGCGCTCGTTTTGCATTGCCTCCTCAGCCCTTTTGGTCACGCGTGTACTTTCCAAGTACGCGCAGCTGAACATGCTCCATCGAAATGCCTCGCTGCTTCGGCAAGCGCCCCTCGCTGTCTGTCACAAGTTTGATGCGTGCGCCACCGTTCCGGCGCAGTTCAACTTGCACGTTTCGCAGCGGCTCTCCGGTGATTTCGTCTCTCAAAAGGTAGGCGTCATCGAACGGCGTCTGGGGCCACGTATTCATCTCCCGCGAAGCATGGGTCGGTCCTTCGAACTTCCTCTGCGCCGCCTTGTAGGTAATCGGGCCGGGACATTCGAAGGTGATATTCCCGCCTTCAATCGTGATGGCCGCCCCGCCAGCCGTCGCGATGCGAATCCGCTTGGCCGCGGCAAAGTCCACATTCATGTTGGCCGACACAATGGTCAGGTCCTCTCGCGCCGCCAGCTTCAGCAAATCGTGCTGCGCCTGGAGATCGATATCGCCCTGACCTGCTGTCAGTTGCAGGCCGACGTTGCCTTCACCGGCCGAAGACAGTCCTGCGGCCACGCCAATCGCCTGACCCGCATGCACACGCGCCTGGCCTGCGACGGCGACGTTGTTGTCCTGGCCGCTGGCCATCACGACGCTTTCCCCACTGGCGATTTGCAGATCCTGGCCCGCCACCATAGCCACGCCAGCCCTTCCGTTGAGGTGGGCCATTGGCTCGCCCTGATGCGGCACCTTTCCCGGCGTGCTGGTATTGCCGCCAGCCGCATCCGCCCTTGCCGCTTCGAGCGATTGCCTATCGACCATGCCGGCTGCCGCTTTGGCTTGCTTCGCCAGCGGCGAATCGACACCCTTGCCGGTCGACAGAGCCTGGCTTTGATGCGTGGTCGCGCCATCGCTCAGCGTCCTGACCAGATCGCCCGCCAGCCGCAGCAGCGCGATGCCGGCGGCGTTGTCGCCGGTCGGCAGCACGTGGCCGGTGACGGCATCGCGATAGGTTGTCAGCAGCAGGCCGGCCCGGCCGCGCACCACGGCGTAGCCATCGGTACGCAGCTCGAACCCTTGGCCCCTGAAACTGCCGCGGCGATTGTCCTGCTGGTGGATCGCATGGCCCAGATTGAGCTGGGTGGCTTGTTCGGTGGTGGCCAGTTGCGTGCGCAACTGGTCGTCGGTGTCGTCGAACACCAGCTGGTTGTAGCCTTTGCCGCCGTGCTCCTGGCTCTTGAACCCGGTCAGTGCGGCGTCGTTGCGGTGGCCGTCCGGATCTGCACCCATGCCGTGCCACGCCGGGCTGTTGCCGCCGGCTAGGTTGCCCTGTGCGCTCGGCTGGCTGTCTGAGCCCATCGCATAGAGGCCGCTGGCGTCATAGGGCTGGGAGAACGTAGTGGCGGCCATCGACTTGCCGCCCGGCGTGGGCGCGATGCCGGCTTCGCCCTGGCCGTTGTACAGCGCGCCGATCACGAACGGCTGGTCGATATCGTTGTCCGTGAACTTGACCAGCACCTCCTGGCCGATACGCGGCAGCCATTGCCAGCCCATGCCGGCGCCGGCTTGCCGCTGCGCCACGCGCAGCCAGCGACTGCTGCGGTCGTCGTCGCGCTCGCCGCGCTGCCAGGGAAAGCGCACGCGGATCTGGCCGCGCGGGCTGGTGTGGTGTTCGGCGTTGCCGCCGGCCTCGGTCTGTCCCTCCGGGCCGACCACGATCGCGGTATGGACGCCCAGCGGCGTGGATCGGCTGTAGAGGCGCGGACAATCGCCTTCCAGCACGGCGGCGCGCCATGGACGGCGCGCATCGAAGGCACGAAAGAGCGCCGCATGGCCGTGTTCCCGAGCCGCCGCCAGCAGGGCGGCGGTCGGTACCAGCCGCTCGGCCGGGCCAACGGGGAAGCTGCGCATCAGGCCGGCGGTGGTCGCCGCGGCATCCGGCGCCGGCGGCGGCGTGTCGAAGCGCAGTGCCGCTTCCAGCGGCCCCATTCGGTCGGCGAGCGCGGCGCGCGTCTCCACTGCGAGGTTGTTGATGCCACAGTGCTCCACCGCGTCGAGCAGCAGCGGATACCCCGCCGTATCGTCTTCCTGTGGCGGCAGGTGCGGGCAGCCGGTGACGCGCAGTCGTGTGCCGCTGCGCAGCGTGCGTACGGAAGCGCTGCCGGTGAACACCAGCGCACGCGCTTCGATGGCTTCCATCACCTGCTCGGCGACGCGCTGCGCGCTGGCCGTGTCCGGCGCCAGCGACAGGCTGACCGAAAGATAAGGATCGGGGCTGGCTGCCCGGCCTGAAAATACGTCGAAGCGCGCGGGCGCGTGGCTGCGGATGGTGCGCTTGGCTTCGGGGTCCCAGGCGCCGACTGCGACGCCGCCCACCGCGGCACGGGTTTCACAGATCAACTGCTGGTCGCGTCGGCCGACTCCTGGCTATGCGCGCGGTGGTAGCGGATGCCGCCGCAAGCGGCTGACTCGGGGTCTTCCGGCAATTGCGCGCTGTCGGCAAAGATCACCACCACATGGCCGAAAGGCGCTTCGTCGTCTTCGACCACGGTGTAGCCCAGCCCGGCCTCGGCCAGCAGGCGTGACAGGAAGTGGTAGTCGGTCTCGCGGAATTGCGCGATGTGGTCGCGTTCGCCGAACGCGGCGATGCGGGCTTCTGCTGCGGCGGCATAGCGCCACTGTGCGTACGGCGCGTAGTCCTGCAGGAGGGCGTCGATGATGCTGTCGAGCTTGCGGTTCTGGAACACTTGGCTGTGGCGCTGCTGCGTAGTCAGCCATAGCCAGGGCACCACGGTCAGGCGGTAACGCGCGAGGCTGCCGTCGGCGCCAAGCTTCTCGGCCTGGCGGATCAGGCCGGTGCGGCGGGATTGGCCGCCGCCGGCGAGCGTGGTCAGCAGTGTGATGCGCTGGCCGAGCAGGCAATCCAGCGCAATATCGGCATTGGCGCTGACCGCAACGATGCGCCATTCGAACACCGCAGAGATGGCCTCGCGGCCGGTCCAGGCTTCTATCGTCAGTTCGCGGATCGCACCGTCGCCTTCGAGCGCATACAAGCGATGGGCCGCACTGAAGAGGTGCTGGTAAATGGTGGCTGCATCCATTCGCTGTCCGAACTCCCTGCGTCAATCGCTGTGGGGCGCGCCAGCAGAATAAGTGGTAAATGTGTCAAAAATATCCGCCACATTCTAGTGCCGTGCGCTAATGCCGGGCAGCAGAAAATTCCGCGCATGCAGCGGCCGCGCCTGCCGTAGTCACGATGGACTCGCGAGCAGGGGGCATGGGAGAGGTGGGGGAGTCGAAGCGGGAGCGTTGTCGCGGCCATGCTGGCGCCTGTCAGCGCCGGCCGCATCGTCAGCGGGGAACTACGGGGCTCAGTGTCCGCCGCAAACCGGACAGTCCGGCGTACGTGCCAGCCGCATCGTGGTCCATTCCATCGACAGCGCATTGACCATCAGCAGCCGGCCGGCGAGGCTGTCGCCCACGCCGGCAAGCAGCTTGAGGGCCTCGGCCGCCTGTACGGTGCCGACCATGCCGACCAGCGGTGCGAACACGCCCATGGTGGCGCACGCGACTTCCGGCGCGGGTTCCGCCGGGGGGAACAGGCAGGCGTAGCAGGGGGCGTCGGGCTGGCGGCGGTCGAACACGCTGATCTGGCCGTCGAAGCGCAGCGCGGCGCCGGATACCAGCGGCACCTTGTGGCGCACGCAGGCGCGATTGACGGCCTGGCGCGTGGCGAAGTTGTCGCAGCAGTCGAGCACCACGCTGGCCGACGCCACCAGCTGGTCCAGTTCGGCATCGCCCACGCGTGCCGGCACGGTGACGATGTCCAGGCCGGGGTTGATGCGCAGCATGCCTTCGCGGGCGGAGTCGACCTTGGGCCGGCCCACGTTGGCGGTGGTGTGGATGATCTGGCGCTGCAGGTTGGTCAGGTCGACCTCGTCGTTGTCGACCACGGTGATGCGGCCGACGCCGGCCGAGGCCAGGAAGGGCAGGGCCGCGGCGCCGAGGCCGCCGGCACCGATCACCACGGCATGGCCGGCCAGCAGGCGCCGCTGGCCTTCGATGCCCAGCTCGTCGAGCAGGATGTGGCGCGAATAGCGCAGCAGCTGTTCGTCGTCGAGGCCGTCGGACAGGGCGTCTTGCGGGCCTTCGTGGATCGCGTCGTTCATGCCGGCAGGCTCACTGAAAGGCCTCGGGACTTCACGGTGCCTTGCCGGTCGGCGTTCCCAGCGGCTCGCCGATCGGCGCGCTGGCCGGCGGCTGCTTGCCGGGGGCCGGTGCCGCCGGCTTGGCGGCCGGTGCGCTGGCGCCCCTGGCGCCGCTCTTGCCCGAAGGCTTCGCCGCCTTGCCGTTGTCGGCCGGCGGGTTCGTTTCCAGCTTGGACTTGGAGCGCTTGACCGGCTGGCCGTTGAGCTGGGCGATGGCCTGCTGCAGCATGAAGTCGTCGGTCGAGCCGAATTCCACCGGCTTCTTGCGGCGCTCTTTTTCGCGCTCTTCCGGGGTCTTCTTCGCGTTCTCTTCTTCCAGGCGGCGCAGTTCCTCGACACGGCGCTGCTCGCGCTCGGTCATTTCCGGTTCTTCCGATTCCTGCTTGTTGTGCAGGTGGCGCTCGGTGTCGATCTCGCGCGTGATCAGCGCGTCGTCAGGGTCGCCTTCGGGGTTCTGGTCGACTGGGATATCCGGGCGGATGCCCTTGGCCTGGATCGACTTGCCGCTCGGCGTGTAGTAATACGCGATGGTCAGCTTGATGCCGGTGTCGTTGGTGAGCGGGCGCACGGTCTGCACCGAGCCCTTGCCAAAGGTGGTCTTGCCCATGATCTGGGCGCGATGGTGGTCCTGCAGCGCGCCGGCCACGATCTCGGAGGCCGAGGCGGAGTAGGCGTTGGTCAGCACCACCATCGGGATCTTCTTGTAGAGCGCGGGCAGGTCCTTGAGCGGATCATCTTCCAGCGACGACAGGCGGTAGTTGTTGTACGTAGCCTTGTACACGCGCTTGGCGTCAGGCACCTGGCCGTTGGTCGACACCACCGTGGCGTCTTGCGGCAGGAAGGCCGCGGCCACGCCGACCGCGCCCTGCAGCACGCCGCCGCCGTTGTTGCGCAGGTCCAGCACCAGGCCCTTCATGTTGGGGTTCTTCTGCGCCAGCTCGGTCAGCTTGCGCGCCAGATCGGAAATGGTGCGTTCCTGGAAGCTGGTCAGGCGGATCCAGCCGATATTGTTGTCCAGCATCTTGGCCTTGACCGACTGCACGCGGATTTCGGCGCGCGTGATCGAGACCGGGAAGGTGCGTTCCTCGCTCTTGCGGTAGATCGTCAGCGTGACCTTGGTGCCGGGCTCGCCGCGCATGCGCTTGACCGCCTGCTCCAGCGGCAGGCCGCGCACGGGCTTGTCGTCGATACGGGTGATCAGGTCGCCGGGCTGGATGCCGGCGCGGAAGGCGGGCGTGTCCTCGATCGGGTTGATCACCTTGACCAGGCCTTCTTCCTGCGAGATCTCGATGCCCAGGCCGGCAAAGCGCCCGCGCGTGCCTTCCTGCAGTTCCTTGAAATCCTTCTCGTCGAGGTAGGACGAATGCGGGTCGAGGCTTGCGACCATGCCCTTGATGGCCTCGGTCAGCAGCTTCTTGTCATCGACCGGCTCCACGTACTCGCGCTTGATCTGCCCGAAGATATCGGCCATCAGCCGCAACTGGTCCAGCGGCAGGGGCCCCGATGAATTCTGCGCGGTCGCCGAAATCTGCAGCGTGGCGAGCACGCCGGCGACGAGGCCGACAGAAACTAGGCTGATGTTCTTGAGCGTCTTGCGCATGAGGGCTGCCTGAACTTGTACGCGAAGTACGGGTGTACGGTATGGGGATTATGCCGGCTGCGGCCGCCCGGCGCCGGGCGGTTTGTCCGACAGTATAAGTGCGAGTGGAGAAATGGGCCTGTCCCGTCCCGGCTCAGGGTGGGCGGCCGCACATCGTGCTGCGGCCGCCCGGGCGGATCTCAGCGTGCCTTGCCCTGGCTGGCCACGGCCGCCAGCGAGGCGGCGATGGCGTCCTGGTCACCCAGGTAGTAGTGGCGCAGGGGGCGCAGGTCGGCGTCCAGCTCGTAGACGAGCGGGGTGCCGTTGGGGATATTGAGGCCGACGATGTCGTCATCCGAAATCTGGTCCAGGTATTTCACCAGCGCGCGGATGCTGTTGCCATGAGCGGCAATCACCACGCGCTTGCCGGATTGGATGTCGGGGGCGATGGATTCGTTCCACAGCGGCATCACGCGGGCCACGGTGTCCTTCAGGCACTCGGTCAGCGGGATTTCGTTGCGCGGCACATTGGCGTAGCGCGGATCGTCGTACGAGGCGCGCGGATCGGTCGGCTCCAGCGCCGGCGGCGGCGTGTCGTAGCTGCGGCGCCATACCAGCACTTGTTCGTCGCCGAACTTGGCGGCGGTCTCGGACTTGTTCAGGCCGGCCAGTGCGCCGTAGTGGCGTTCGTTCAGGCGCCATTCGTTGCGCACCGGAATCCACATCAGGTCCATTTCATCCTGAACGTGCCACAGCGTGCGGATGGCGCGCTTGAGCACCGAGGTGTAGGCCACGTCGAAGCCCATGCCGGCTTCCTTGAGCAGCTTGCCGGCCTGGCGCGCCTGGGCGGCGCCGGTCTCGGTCAGGTCGACGTCGACCCAGCCGGTAAAGCGGTTTTCGAGGTTCCACGTGGATTCGCCGTGGCGGATGAGGACGAGCTTGTACATGCTGCTGCTTCCAGAGAGTAGGTAACCTGCATGCGTCCGCGCCGTCACCTGGAGGGGCCGTGAAAAACGGCCATGACGGGATTCGGTAAGCATCCCATGTCTCGGACAGGCGACAATGGCGGATGGCCGTGCAGCGGCAGGGCCTGGACGCCAAACCGCGTATTTTATAATGCCGCCGACCCAACCTACCGGAAAGCCAACGTGAATTTCTTCGCCGACTACAACAACCTCGCCCTGATCGCCCTCGCCGTGGTGTCGGGCGGCCTGCTGGCCTGGCCCGCGATCTCGCGCAGCGCGGGCGGCAAGTCGGTCAATACGGCCACCGCGACCCAGCTGATCAACAAGCGCGGCGCCGTCGTGGTCGACATCCGCGAGCCCGCGGAGTATGCCAAGGGCCACCTGCCGCAGGCCAAGAGCGCGCCGCTGGCCGACCTGGCCTCGCGCGCCGCCGGGCTTGCAAAGGACAAGGCCGCCCCCATCATCGTGGTATGCCAGACCGGCCAGCGCTCGGGCAAGGCCCAGGCAGCGCTGAAGGAAGCCGGTTACAGTGAGATCTACGCGCTCGAGGGCGGCATTGCCGCCTGGCAGCAGGCGGGCCTGCCGCTGGTGAAGTAAGCGCGGCAACCTGTCGTAACCGTCACGGCGTGTCCCGGCCAGGCCGGGGCGCGCCCATTGCATTCAAGGAGACCCCGCATGGCCCGCGTCGTCATGTACAGCACCGTGGTGTGCCCGTATTGCCAGATGGCTGAACGCCTGCTCAAGTCCCGCGGCGTGGAAACGATCGAGAAGATCCTGATCGACCGCGAACCGGGCAAGCGTGAAGAGATGATGAGCCGCACCGGGCGCCGCACCGTGCCGCAGATCTACATCGACGACACCCACGTGGGCGGCTTCGACGACCTCTCGGCGCTCGACCGCCAGGGCGGCCTGGTGCCGCTGCTGGCCGCCTGAGTCGACCCGGGACTGGCCCTGCGAAGAATCGTCTGATTTTGCGCGGGGCGGTCCCGGCATCCCTCCCGGCGCGGGTGAATTCGCCACCCGCGTCATGTACCATATGCGTTTTCCAACCGGGCACCGGCCGGCCTTGCACGATGCCGCCGCCGTACCCGACACGCATCCAGCCCATCCTCCCGGAAGCCTTTCATGAGCGACCAGCAAAACACCCAGCAGGACGATCAACCTTTCTTCAACATCCAGCGCGTCTACCTGAAGGACATGTCGCTGGAGCAGCCCAACTCGCCGGCCATCTTCCTGGAATCGGAAGCCCCGTCGGTGGAGGTGCAGGTGAACGTCGGCGCTTCGCAGCTGCAGGAAGGCATCTTCGAAGTGGTGGTGACCGGTACCGTGACGACCAAGGTGCAGGACAAGGTAGCCTTCCTGGTGGAAGCGCACCAGGCCGGTATCTTCGATATCCGCAATGTGCCGGTCGAGCAGCTGGACCCGCTGCTGGGCATTGCCTGCCCCACCATCCTCTACCCGTACCTGCGCGGCAATATCGCCGACGTGATCACGCGCGCCGGTTTCCAGGCCATCCACCTGTCGGAAATCAACTTCCAGGCGCTGTATGAGCAACGCCTGCAAGCCGCCATGGAAGAAGCCCAGGGTGCCGAAGGCGGCAACAGCGGCATCGTCATGCCCGACGGCAGCCAGGCTCGCCACTGATCCCGGCGTCCTGCGCCATCCACTGAAACGGGGCTGCGGCCCCGTTTTGCCTTTGGGCTACCATCGTTGGCGCAAGCGGCCAGAGCGCTTGCGCCAACTACTGTTCGAGCTGCCATGAAACTGACCTTCCTGGGTGCCGGGGCGTGGGGCACCGCCCTCGCCAGCCATGCCGCGGCCACCAATGACGTGGTGTTGTGGGCACGCGACCCGGCGCAGCTCGCGGCGCTCGCGGCTACGCGCGAAAACGCTGCCTACCTGCCCGGCGTGACACTGTCCGAACGGCTGGCGGTGCAGGCGGATTTCGAGCAGGCGGTGGCGCACGCCGCCGACGATCCGGACGGCATCGTGGTGGTGGCCACGCCGGTGGCGGGCCTGCGCGAGATGACGCGCCGGCTGGCCGCGCGGGGCGCCAAGCCGGTCTCGATGCTGTGGCTGTGCAAGGGCTTCGAGGCCGGCACCCACCTGCTGCCGCACCAGATGGTGCGGGCCGAGCTCGACGCCGCCGGGCGCACCGAGGGCTTTGCCTATGGCGTGCTGACCGGTCCCAGCTTTGCCCGCGAGGTGGCCCTGGGGCTGCCCTGCGCGCTGACCGTGGCGGGCACCGAGCCCTCGCTGGCCGACCGTGCGCAGGCGGCCTTCCACCACCACGCCATGCGCATCTATGGCAGCGACGACCTGACCGGCGTGGAAGTCGGCGGGGCGGTCAAGAATGTGCTGGCGATCGCCACCGGCGCCAGCGACGGGCTGGGCCTGGGGCTGAACGCGCGCGCCGCGCTGGTGACGCGCGGGCTGGCCGAGATGACGCGGCTGGGCCTGGCGCTGGGCGGCCGGGTCGAGACCTTCATGGGCCTGGCCGGCGTCGGCGACCTGATCCTGACCGCCACCGGCGACCTGTCGCGCAACCGCAAGGTCGGCCAGCAGCTCGCTGCCGGGCAGAGCCTGGAGCAGATCCTGGCGGGCCTGGGGCACGTTGCCGAAGGCGTGCGCTGTGCGCAGGCGGTGGCCGAGCTGGCCGCCACGCACGGCATCGAGATGCCGATCGCACGCGCGGTCTGCGCGGTGCTGTTCGACGGGCTCAGCGCCGCCGACGCGGTGGCGCAGCTGCTGCAGCGCGACGCGCGCGACGAATGACCGACCGCGTTTTTCCCTTGTTCCTGAGCCTTCGCCTCGCATGTCCACACGACGCCAAGCGCTGATCGCGCTCGCGGCCGCCTGCGCCGCCGGCGCTTCCGCCAGCGCTTTCGCCCAATCGTGGCCGGCGCGGCCGCTGCGCATGGTGGTGCCGTTCCCGCCGGGCTCGTCGCCCGACCTGATCGCGCGCATCCTGACCGAAAAGCTGGCCACGGCGCTGGGCCAGCCGGTGGTGGTGGAAAACCGCCCCGGCGCCGGCGGCAACATCGGCACCGGCATGGTCGCGCGCGCCGCGCCGGATGGCTACACGCTGCTGTTCACCATCAACGGCCCGCTGGTGACCGCGCCCACGCTGTCGCGCAACCTCAACTACGACCCGTTCCGCCAGCTGGCGCCGGTCACGCTGGTGGCGACCTCGCCCAACGTGCTGGTGGTCGATGCGCGGCTGCCGGTGCACAACCTGCGCGAGTTCGTCGCGCTGGCGCGGTCCCGGCCGGGTGAACTGAACTATGGCTCGCCCGGCAACGGCAGCGCCTCGCACCTGGCGATGGAGCAGCTGAAGGCGATGGCGGGCGTCGACCTGCAGCACGTGCCGTATCCCGGCTTCCCGCAGATCACCACGGCGATGGTCGGCGGACAGGTGCAGGCGGCCTTCATGGTGCCGGCGATCGCGATGCCGCAGGTCAATGCCGGCAAGCTGCGCGTGCTGGCCGTGACCACCACGGGGCGCACCGCGGTGCTGCCATCGGTGCCGACGGTGGCGGAATCGGGCTACCCCGGCTTCGAGGCGATTTCCTGGCAGGCCGTGCTGGCGCCCGCGGGCACGCCGCAGGCAGTGATCGACCGGCTTTACCGCGAACTGGTGGCGATCATCGGCAGCGCCGACGTGCGCGACAAGATGCGCGCGCAGTATTTCGTGCCAGCCGGGACCGCGCCGGCGTCGCTGCGGCAAACCATGGCGAGCGAGAAGGCGCGCTGGGACAAGGTGATCCGCGCAGCCGGCGTGCAGCCAGAGTAAACCGCCTCGGCAGCTTCAGCTGCCGCCCTCGAAGCCGTTCTGCCGCCAGGCCTCGAACACCACCACGGCGACCGTGTTGGACAGGTTCAGGCTGCGGTTGTCCGGCCGCATCGGCAGCCGGATGCGCTGCGCGGGCGGGAACCACTCGCGGCGCTCGGGCGACAGCCCACGTGTCTCGGAGCCGAACACGAACCAGTCGCCCGGCCGGAATGCCACCTGGCCGAACGGCGTGGAGCCGCGCGTGGTCAGGGCAAACATGCGCGTCGGGTCGGGTTGTTCGCTGGCCATCAGCGCGTCCCAGCTGTCGTGCACGCGCATGGTGGCGTACTCGTGGTAATCCAGCCCCGCGCGGCGCATGCGTGCGTCTTCCAGCGGAAATCCCAGGGGTTTGACCAGGTGCAGCTGCGCGCCGGTGTTGGCACACAGGCGGATCACATTGCCGGTATTGGGCGGGATTTCCGGTTCGACCAGGACGACGTTGAACATGATGCGGGGCGATGGCGGGCGCGCGGGCGCCCTTCGTCAGAACGGTGCGCAGCTTACCGCGCGCCTGTGCCCGTGTCATCCCGCCCCGCGTTATCCCACTACGGCGTGCGCAGCGCGACGATCACGCTGACCCGGCCCGCGCCCCGGGCCTTGAGCGCGGCGGCGGCCTCGTGCAGGGTCGCGCCGGAAGTCATGACATCGTCCACCAGCGCCACGTGCAGGCCGTCGAGCCGCGAGGCGCGCGTGGGCGCGAACGCGCCGCGCAGGTTTACCTGCCGCGCGGCCAGGTCCAGCGCACGCTGGCTGCCGGTGTCGCGCTGGCGCTGCAGCAGCACCGGGTCGGCGCGCAGGCCCAGGCGGCGCGCCAGCGGCCGCGCGATTTCCCAGGCCTGGTTGAAGCCGCGCGCGGCCAGGCGTTGCGGCGCCAGCGGCACCGGCACGATCAGGTCGGGTGCGGCATGCCTGGCCGCGGCCCAGGCCCCGGGCAGGCCCTCGGCCAGCCTGGCGGCGAGCCACGCCGCCAGCGGCAGGGCGTGGCCGAACTTGAGCGCCAGCACCAGCTGGTCCTGCGGCGAGGCGTAGTCGCCCAGCGTATGGGCGTGGTCGAAGGCGCGGGGCGAGGCGCCGCAGGCCGGGCAGTGCCAATGCCGCCCCAGGGCCAGCGCGCACACCGGGCAGCGCCGCACCGGGCGCAGCAGGTCGGCGGCGCAGGGCGCGCATACCACCTGCCGCTGCACCGCCCCGCACAGCGCGCAGGCGCTGGGCAACAACTGTTCGCGCGCACTGGACCAAGCGCGGCCGGCAGCGCCGGCAGCCTGCGCGGCGCGCGCGTATACTTGCCGTCCGGTCGCGGCCCATCGGGCGCGGCGGCCTTGTTCGTCCGGCGCCTGGGGCAGAGCCTGCCCGCGCGCCGGTTCCTGTTTTCCTTGCTGCCCTGTCTGCCCGTGTCCCTGCATGCCGCCGATTCTCCCGATGCCTTCCTGCCGCCCGCGCGCCTGACCCGGCTCGCCTTCGACCGGCGCAGCCGCGGCTTCGGCCAGCTCGATTTCCTGCTGGGCGAGATCGGGCGCCGCATGCAGGAGCGCATGGAGGTGATCCGCCTGGCGCCGCAGCGCGCGCTGGATATCGGCTGCGGCCACGGCCAGGGGCTGGCCGGGCTGCGCGCGCGCTTTCCGGATGCGCAGATCGCCGGCCTGGATATCTCCGGCGCGATGCTGGCCGAGGCCGGCCAGCGCGATCCGCAGCGCCGGCCCGGCTGGATTGGCCGCATGCTGGGCAAGCGGCCGCTGTTCGACCTGGTCCAGGGCGATCTTGCCACACTGCCTTTTGCGCCCGCGAGCTTCGACCTGCTCTGGTCCAACCTGGCCCTGCACTGGCATCCGGAGCCGCACCGCGTGTTCCCGGAGTGGCACCGGGTGGCGCGCGATGAAGGGCTGGTGCTGTTCTCGCTGTTCGGGCCGGACACGCTGAAGGAGCTGCGCGCGGCCTTTGCCGAGGTCGACCACGCGCCCCATACGTTGCGCTTTGTCGACATGCACGACATCGGCGACATGCTCGTGCACAGCGGCTGGTCGACGCCGGTGATGGACATGGAAACCCTGACCGTGACCTACGAGTCGCCCGCCACGCTGCTGCGCGAGGTGCAGGCCTTCGGTGGCCTGCGCGTGCCCGCCGGGGCGCCGCCGCAAGGCCTGCGCGGCCGCCGCTGGTACCAGGCGCTGACGCAGGCGCTGGAGCGGCGCCGCGACGCCGACGGCGTGATCCCGCTGAGTTTCGAGATCGTCTACGGCCATGCCTGGAAGCTGGCGCCGCGCGGTGGCCAGGCGCGCGACGGCGAAGGCCGCGCGGTGGTGCCGCTGGACCAGATCGGCCGTGCAAAACCGCGTCGCGCAGGTTAAAACTGAGTTAACTTGCGCCGGCGGCGGATTGCCGCAAACATAGTGCCGGCGCGGCGGGCAGGGCGATGGGCGCATTTCGGCCCATGCACAGAATCAGGCGGCGCGCAAGCCTCGCGGTCAAGGCGCGCCCTTGTCCGTGTATGGGAAGCGCCCTATAATGCGCCAGTTTGTCGCAGTGGTCCCCTGGCACAAGAACGTCCTGGTTTGCACGCACTGTGCGGTCCGGACGCCATCGTCCCGGGTGTGCATCCGATGCAGAGTGGTTGGCGATGCAAGACTTGGGTATCGCATTCCAGACGGCAGGTGGTGACTCCGGCGGAAATCTCGACGGACCTTCCTCCTCGCCCCACGATTGGCTGATGAAGCGGAACTGCTCGCTGAGTCCACGCCAGGTCGGCTGGTTTTACCTCTCGATCCTCACGGTTTCGCTTGCCATCGCGTTGTTTTTTGCCTGGCAAGGGTCGTGGCTCGTGCTGCCCTTTGCCAGCATCGAGCTGATCGGGCTGGGCATCGCCCTGCTTGTGTATGCGCGCCATGCGACAGACTATGAGCGCGTCAGCATCACCGACGGCACGCTGGTCGTGGAGACAGCCAGCGCCGGACGGGTGACGCGCCAGGAATTCAATCCGTGCTGGGTGCGGATCGAACTGGGTGAATCGTTCCGCGCGCTGGTGACGCTGCGCTCGGGCAGGCGTGCGGTACAGGTGGGGTGTTACGTGGACCCGTACCGGCGACGCAAGTTCGCGCAGGAGCTCGCAGCGGCCTTGCGCCACCTCTGAGAGGCGGCGGGAGCGGCGGCGGGGACAGATTTGAATCTGTAAATTGGGTAGATAACAAATGAAAATGTGGAAGAAGGCATCCGCAGTTTGTCTGGCCGGCGCGTCCCTGCTTGCCAGCCAGGCGGCGTCCGCGGTCAGCGACATGCCGGGCGGCCCCGCCGTGCGCCAGCTCAACCTGACCGAGCCGGTTACCAAGATCGCCGAACAGATTCACTGGCTGAACTGGATGATGCTGATCATCTGCACGGTGATCTTCATCGCGGTGTTCGGCGTGATGTTCTATTCCATCTTCACGCACCGCAAGGCCAAGGGCGCCA
This sequence comes from Cupriavidus alkaliphilus, assembly GCF_900094595.1. Classification (GTDB taxonomy): domain Bacteria; phylum Pseudomonadota; class Gammaproteobacteria; order Burkholderiales; family Burkholderiaceae; genus Cupriavidus; species Cupriavidus alkaliphilus. Next base: position 71,072 of record NZ_FMAD01000002.1, read on the forward strand.
AGCCCGCCTCCTTTCACGAGAGCATCACCGTCGAGGTGGTGTGGACCATCGTCCCGTTCCTGATCGTGATCGCGATGGCCCTGCCGGCCACCAAGACCGTGGTCGCGATGAAGGACACCACCAACTCCGACGTCACCATCAAGGCCACCGGCTACCAGTGGAAGTGGGGCTATGACTACCTGAAGGGCGAAGGCGAGGGCATCTCCTTCGTGTCGACCCTGACCACCCCGCGCGAGCAGATCAACAACGAGCAGGCCAAGTCGAACACCTACCTGATGGAGGTGGACAACGAGCTGGTGGTGCCGGTCAACAAGAAGATCCGCATCGTCACCACCGCCAACGACGTGATCCACGCCTGGATGATCCCGGCCTTCGGCGTCAAGCAGGATGCGATTCCGGGCTTCGTGCGCGACACCTGGTTCAAGGCCGAGAAGATCGGCGTGTACCGCGGCCAGTGCGCCGAGCTGTGCGGCAAGGAACACGCCTTCATGCCGATCGTGGTGCGCGTGGTCTCCGACGCCGACTACACCAAGTGGGTCGACGGCAAGAAGAAGGAGCTGGCGGCCAAGGCCGACGATCCCAACAAGACCTGGACCCTGGACGAAGCCAAGGTGCGCGGCGAAAAGATCTACGCGGCCAACTGCGCGGTCTGCCACCAGCCCAACGGCAAGGGCGCCGGCGCGTTCCCGGCGCTGGACGGCTCCAAGATCGTGACCGGCCCGAAGGCAGGCCAGATGCACATGCTGCTGGAAGGCAAGGGCGGCATGCCGTCGTGGAAGCAGCTGTCGGACACCGAGCTCGCCACGGTCATGACCTATACGCGCAACGCCTGGGGCAACAAGACGGGTGAAGTGATCCAGCCGAGCGAATTCGTGGGCGCCCGCGCGGGCAAGTTCCCCGAAGGCGGCGGCGCGGCCGGCGGCGAAGCGCCGAAGGCCGAGGCCAAGCCGGCTCAGGCTGACAAGCAGGCCAGTCTCGCGGGCGACCGCGTCGCCGGCTGACCCGCTGAAGACAGAACAGGATTAGAGGAGCATTTGCGATGAGTACTGCTACCCCGGACGCACTCGCCCATCCGCACGATCACGCGCATGACGACCACGCGCACGATCACCCGCATGGCTGGCGCCGCTGGCTGTTCGCCACCAACCACAAGGACATCGGTACGCTGTACCTGCTGTTCTCGTTCATCATGCTGCTGTCGGGCGGCGTGCTGGCACTGCTGATCCGCCTTGAACTGTTCGAGCCGGGCCTGCAGTTCTTCCGCCCCGAGCTGTTCAACCAGTTCACCACCATGCACGGCCTGGTGATGGTGTTCGGCGCGATCATGCCGGCCTTCGTCGGCTTCGCCAACTGGATGATCCCGCTGCAGATCGGCGCGTCGGACATGGCGTTCGCGCGCATGAACAACTTCAGCTTCTGGCTGATGCCGCCGGCCGCGCTCCTGCTGGCCGGCTCGTTCTTCGTGCCGGGCGGCGCCACCGCCGCGGGCTGGACCCTGTACGCACCGCTGTCGGTGCAGATGGGCCCGGGCATGGACATGGCCATTTTCGCCATGCACATCATGGGCGCGTCGTCGATCATGGGCTCGATCAACATCATCGTGACCATCCTCAACATGCGCGCCCCCGGCATGACGCTGATGAAGATGCCGATGTTCTGCTGGACCTGGCTGATCACCGCCTACCTGCTGATCGCCGTGATGCCCGTGCTGGCCGGCGCCATCACCATGGTGCTGACCGACCGTCACTTCGGCACGAGCTTCTTCTCGGCTGCCGGCGGCGGCGACCCGGTGATGTACCAGCATATCTTCTGGTTCTTCGGCCACCCCGAGGTGTACATCATGATCCTGCCGGCATTCGGGATCGTCTCGCACGTGGTGCCGGCATTCGCGCGCAAGCGCCTGTTCGGCTACAGCTCGATGGTGTACGCCACCGCTTCGATCGCCATCCTGTCGTTCATCGTGTGGGCCCACCACATGTTCACGACCGGCATGCCGGTGACCGGCCAGCTGTTCTTCATGTACGCGACCATGCTGATCGCGGTGCCCACCGCCGTGAAAATCTTCAACTGGATCGCCACCATGTGGCGCGGCTCGATGACCTTCGAGACCCCGATGCTGTTCGCGATCGGCTTTATCTTCGTGTTCACCATCGGCGGCTTCACCGGCCTGATGCCGGCCGTGGCCCCGATCGACATCCAGCTGCAGGACACCTACTTCATCGTGGCGCACTTCCACTATGTGCTGGTGGCCGGCTCGCTGTTCGCGCTGTTCGCGGGCTTCTACTACTGGGGTCCGAAGTGGAGCGGGTTCATGTACAACGAGGCCCGCGGCCAGATCCACTTCTGGGGTTCGCTGATCTTCTTCAACGTGACCTTCTTCCCGATGCACTTCCTGGGCCTGGCCGGCATGCCGCGCCGCTATGCCGACTACCCGACCCAGTTCGCCGACTTCAACGCGATCGCGTCGATCGGTGCGCTCGGCTTCGGCCTGATGCAGGTGTATTTCTTCTTCTTCGTGGTGCTGCCGTCGTACCGCGGCGGCCAGCAGGCCACGGACAAGCCCTGGGATGGCGCCGAGGGCCTGGAGTGGACCGTGCCGTCGCCGGCGCCGTTCCACACCTTTGAAGTCCCCCCGCAGGTCCGCTAAGGCGGCACCCGCGTAACCAGGCCGCGGAGGGGCGGAAGCGTCCGCCCCTCCGCGCCGGCAGGTATCAAGACCGTTATGCAGTCTCCAGACAAAAGCCCGTCACGCCCGGACCACAAGGCCGCCAACCGGCGCCTTGGCCTGATCCTGTTGTCGATCGTGGTGGTTTTCTTTCTGGGGTTCTTCGCCAAGATGAAGTTCTTGGGCTGAGGCGGCAGGGTAGCGACATGAGCATCGAGCAGCAGCCGGGCAGGGAAGCAGACAAGCGGTTCAACCGCGGCATGATGCTGCGGCTGGTCGTGATCGTTGCCGTGATGTTCGGCTTTGGCTATGCGCTGGTGCCGCTGTACAAGAAGATCTGCGAAATCACCGGCCTCAACGTGATCACCACGCGCGAGCTGCATGGCGCGGTGAAGAACACGCAGATCGACAAGAGCCGCACCATCACGGTGGAGTTCGACTCCAACGCGCGCGGCCCGTTTGCCTTCCGGCCGGTGAAGAACAGCATGGAAGTGCATCCCGGCGAGATGGCGACGATCGTCTATGAGGTGGCCAACGGGCAGCCGCGCGATATTTCGGCGCAGGCCATCCCGAGCTACGCGCCCAAGCAGGCGACCCAGTATTTCATGAAGCTGGAGTGCTTCTGCTTCAAGCAGCAGACCCTCAAGGCCAACGAGGCGCGCGAGATGCCGGTAGTGTTCGTGATCGATCCCGCGCTGCCCAAGGACGTGAAGAGCATTACGCTGTCGTACACCTTCTTCGAGGTGGGCACGCCGGTGGCGCAGGCGCCCGACGGCCAGCTGGCGCCGCAGCCCGCGCCGGCCGGCAAGGGCAGCTGAAGCGGACCGCCGGCGCGAGCCCGGCTGAAGCCGGTCAAGCGGAGGACGGGCGATGGATGAGATGAAGGACGCGGTCAAGCGCAAGCTGTCGTTTGCGCAGACCATGCGCGCGGTGTTGTGGTCGTTCATCGGCTTGCGCAAGGGCGCGGAGCACGAACGCGACATGGCCCGGCTGAACCCGGTGCATGTGGTGATCGCCGGACTGATCGCGGCGGCGGTGTTCATCGCGATCCTGGTCGTGATCGTGCGCCTGGTGGTCAGCCAGGCGGCGGCGTAGCAGGGCAGGAAGGGTAGACAACAAAAGCAGTCGCAGAACAAAAGCAACCGCGGCGGCGGGGCCGGCCCAGAGGAGGCGGGCGGCCTGCAGTGCCAAGGCGGGACAACGAATACTGAATCAAAGACTCTGAGCTGGAGATAAAAGAATGAGTGCGAATCGCGCAAACGCTCCGTACTACTTCGTACCGGGCCCGTCGCGCCACCCGATCACCGCAAGCTTCGGCCTGCTGCTGACGGGTGCCGGCGCCGCCGGTTGGGTAAACGGGCAGCCCTGGGCGCCGTACGTTTGCGGCTTCGGCCTGCTGTGGTTCCTGTTCGTGCTCAAGAGCTGGTTTGGCGACGCCATCAGCGAGTCCGAAGGCGGCATGTACGGCAAGAACATCGACCTGTCGTTCCGCTGGTCGATGGGCTGGTTCATCTTCTCCGAGGTGATGTTCTTCGCCGCGTTCTTCGGCGCGCTGTTCTATGCCCGCGCCATCGCCATGCCGTGGCTGGGCGACCTGAACAACAAGATCCTGTGGCCCGACTTCGCCGCGGTATGGCCCAACACCGGCCCGGCCGGCGTGGTGGAAACCTTCCAGACCATGGGCCCGTGGCCGATCCCGACCATCAACACTGCCTTGCTGCTGATGTCGGGCGTGACGCTGACCTGGGCGCACCACGCGCTGCTGGCCGGCAAGCGCAGCCAGCTGATCCAGGGCCTGTCGCTGACCATCCTGCTGGGTGCGATCTTCATGGGCTTCCAGGTGTACGAGTACATGCACGCCTACTCGGACCTGAACCTGAAGCTCAGCTCGGGCATCTACGGCTCGACCTTCTTCCTGCTGACCGGCTTCCACGGCTTCCACGTGACCATGGGCGCGATCATGCTGGCAGTGGTGCTGATCCGCGTGCTGAAGGGCCACTTCACTCCCGAGCACCACTTCGCCTTCGAAGGCGCGGCCTGGTACTGGCACTTCGTTGACGTGGTGTGGCTGTTCCTCTACATCGTGGTGTACTGGCTGTAACCGGTTGCCGTACCGGCCGGCGGCCCCGGGACTGACCGGGGCCGCCGGCGCCAGCGCAAAAGAGAAACGCCGCAGGGGGCCAGGCCAGCCTGCGGCGTTTGTCTTTTGCGGGCCCCGGATGGGGCCGTCGCGGTGCGCCGGTTCAGGGCGCCATGCGGATGCCCGTGCTGTGGATCCAGCCCATCCAGCTCGAGAACAGGATGAACAGGAACAGCGCTACCGAGAAGCCCACGCGCAGCATCAGCGAGCGCATCATGTTGGGCGTCTTGCCACGGTCACGCATCATGAAGAACAAGGCCGAGGCCAGGCTGGCGATGATCAGGATGAAGGCAATGATGATGACAAAGCGCATGGCGGGGCGGGTTGGGGGCAGGGGCGGCGCGACGTGCGGCGCACAGGCCCATTATCGCACCGGGGCGCGCTTCACAGCAGTGCCGCAGGGACGATGAGCTGGCGCCGCTTCGCCAGCCCGTTGCCGCTGGCCGCCGCGCTGGTCGTGATCGCGGTGACCTGTGCGCTGGGCAACTGGCAGCTCGATCGCGCGCACGAGAAGGAAGTGCGCGCCGCACGGCTGCAGGCGCTGGCAACCCAGCCGCCGGTGGTGCTGGGCACGGCGCCGCTGTCACAAGTTGTGACCGACCGGGCGGTGCGCGTGACCGGGCGCTTCGACGCATCGCGCACCGTATTGCTGGATAATCGCCCCCACGGCACCGGCGGTCGCAGCGGCGACAGCCGCGCGGGCTTCCTGGTGGTGACGCCGCTGCTGATCGGCGCGGCGGCGGGCGAGGCCGGCGCCATGCGAGCCGTGCTGGTGCTGCGCGGCTGGCTGCCGCGCGATGCCCAGGACCGCACCCGGATCGCGCCGTTTCCGACGCCCGAGGGCGAGGTGACCATCACCGGCACGGCACTGGCCGGCGTGCCGCGGGTCTATAGCCTGGGCCAGGAGGCCGCCGGCAGCAGGATCCGCCAGAACCTCGAGATCGCCCCGTATGCCGCCGAAACCGGCCTGGCCCTGCACCCGCTGGTGATCGAGCAGCGCAACGATAGCGGCGACGGCCTGGCGCGAGACTGGCCGCCTGCCGACGTCGGCGCCGAGCGCCACTATGGCTATGCCTTTCAGTGGTTCGGGCTGGCCGCGCTGACGGTGGTGCTGGTGGTCGTGCTGGGCTGGCGCCGCGCGCGCCGGCTGGCCGCACCCTGATCGAATGAATTGACCGTCCATGTGCCGCATACCGGTGCATGGGCTTGCCGAAGACAAAGGACAGACGTACTCCATGGCACAGCAAGACTCCGCTCCGGCCGCCGCGGCCTCGCCGCGCGACCCCCGCATCGACGCGCGCACGCGCCGTGGCCGCCTGCAGATGCTGATGCTGCTGCTGGTGTGCGCGTCGCCGGTGATCGCCTCTTACTTCACCTACTACGTGATCAAGCCGCGCGGCGGCGCCACCAACTACGGCGCGCTGGTCGACCCGCAGCGGCCGATGCCGCCGGTGCGCGTCACCGACGAGCAGGGCCAGGCGGTACCGCTGGAGCAGTTCCGCGGCAAGTGGCTGCTGGTCAGCGCCGATCCGTCGGCCTGTGACGAGGCCTGCGCGAAGAAGCTGTTCACCATCCGCCAGATCCGCGCCGGGCAGGGCCAGGACCGCCTGCGCATCGTGCCGGTGTGGCTGGTCACCGACGACGGCAAGATCGACGAGCGCCTGGCCGCCGCCTACAACGAGCCCTACGCGGGCGTGCGTTTCCTGCGCATCGACCGCCAGGCCGCGCAGCAGTGGCTGCCGGCCGAGCCGGGCAAGCGCGCCGAGGACACCTTGTTCCTGGTCGACCCGCTGGGCAACCTGATGATGCGCTTCCCGCAGGACCCCGACCCCAAGAAGATGAGCGGCGACCTGAAGAAGCTGCTCAAGGTCTCGCGCATCGGTTGAGGGGACGGCATGCTGCTGCAACTGGCCATCATCGGCGTCCTGATCGCGCTGTTCCCGCTGTCCTACGTGATGGTGAAGGGCGACCGCAACAAGTACCGCAAGCTTGCCTGGATCACGGCGTTCCTGACGCTGGACCTGATCATGTTCGGCAGCTTCACGCGGCTGACCGACTCCGGGCTGGGCTGCCCGGACTGGCCCGGCTGCTACGGGCACTCCAATCCGCATGCGGCGCTGGAGCCGATCCGCGCGGCCGAGACCGCGATGCCCAGCGGGCCGGTGACGCTGGCCAAGGCGTGGATCGAGATGATCCACCGCTACTTCGCCATGGCCGTCGGCGTGCTGATCATCACGCTGATGGTGCTGGCGTGGGTCAAGCGGCGCGAACTGAAGCAGTCGCCGTGGTTTGCCACGGGCGTGCTGCTGCTGGTGTGCGTGCAGGGCGCCTTCGGCGCCTTCACCGTGACCCTCAAGCTGCAGCCGATCATCGTCGTCACGCACCTGATGCTGGGCATGGCGCTGCTGGCGGTGCTGATCCAGCTGGGCTCGCGCAACGACCCGCCGCACCCGGTCGCGCCGCAGGCGGCGCGGCTGCGCTGGCCGGTGCGCATCGGCCTGCTGCTGCTGGTGGTCCAGATCTTCCTGGGCGGCTGGGTCAGCACCAACTACGCGGTGCTGGCCTGTACCGATTTCCCGCTGTGCAACGGCCAGCTGGTGCCCGAGATGGACTTCCGCCATGGCTTCACGCTGTGGCGCCAGCTGGGCATGACCGCGGACGGCGACTACATCCCGCACGCGGCGCTGGTGGCGATTCACTGGGTCCATCGCGGCTTTGCCGTGATCGTGCTGGGCTACCTGGCATGGTTCGGCCTGCGCGCGCGCCGGCTCGAAGGGCTTAGCCGCGCCGCCGGCTGGCTGCTGGCGACGCTGGTGCTGCAACTGGCCACCGGGCTGTCGAATATCGTGTTCGACTGGCCGCTGGTGGCGGCGGTCGCGCATAACGGCGGCGCCGCGGTGCTGCTGCTGCTGCTGGTCCGTCTCCACTACAATATCGGGCTGACGACCCGGGCCGCCGGCGCCCCCGCTGCCGTGCCGACTGCCGCCCGCGCCACATGAAAGACAAGACCCCTTCCGTGGTTACCGCTACCCATCCCCATTCCCTGGGCAAGTTGAGCCGTATGCGGCACCTGGCCCGGCAATATGCCGCCCTGACCAAGCCGCGCGTGACGCAGCTGGCCGTGTTCTGCGCCATCATCGGCATGTTCCTCGCCACCCCCGGCATGGTGCCGTGGCCGGTGCTGATCGGCGGCGCCGCCGGCATCTGGCTGCTGGCCGGCGCGGCCTTTGCCATCAATTGCCTGGTCGAGCAGAAGATCGATGCGCTGATGCGCCGCACCGCCTGGCGCCCGTCCGCCACCGGCGAGATCACCACGCGGCAGACGCTGGTGTTCTCCGCCATCCTGGGCGGAGCGGGCATGTGGCTGCTGCACGTCTACGCCAACGACCTGACCATGTGGCTGACCTTTGCCACGTTCCTGGGCTATGCGGTGGTCTACACCATCCTGCTCAAGCCGGCCACGCCGCAGAACATCGTCATCGGCGGCCTGTCCGGCGCGATGCCGCCGGCGCTGGGCTGGGCCGCGGTCGCGGGCGAAGTGCCGGCCGAGGCCTGGTTCCTGGTGCTGATCATCTTCACCTGGACCCCGCCGCACTTCTGGGCGCTGGCGCTGTACCGCCGCGCCGACTACGCCAAGTCGGGCCTGCCGATGCTGCCGGTCACGCACGGCGAGCGCTACACGCTGCTGCATATCCTGCTGTACACGCTGGTGATGATCGCGGCGACGCTGCTGCCCTTCGTTTACGGCATGAGCGGCTACATCTACCTGGCGGCCGCGCTGGCGCTGGGCGCGGGCTTCCTGGCCTATGCCTGGAAGCTGTACCGCAACTATTCGGACGAACTGGCGCAGCGCACCTTCCGCTTCTCGATCCTGTACCTGTCGCTGTTGTTTGCCGCGCTGCTGATCGACCACTACTTCAAGTTCGTGCCGCAGGTCTGACCTGCGCCGGCGTGCGCCCCGGCTGCGGCATCTTGCCGCGCCGGCGCGAGCGCGGCAGCATGATCGGCGATACTGCATGCTGTTTCCTTCCCATTCCCGACCCGTCCCCCGCATGCCACGCCTCAGCTCCGCTTCCGGCCTGTTCGCCGCCTTCCGCCGCTTTTCCCTGCTGGCCGCGCTGGCCCTGGCCGTCGCCGCCTGCGGGCAGCAGAAGGCGTCGTTCCGCAATGTCGATATCACCGGCGCCGCCGACTTCGGCAAGGACTTCTCGCTGACCGACCACACCGGCAAGGTGCGCACCCTGGCCGACTACAAGGGCAAGGCGGTGGTGATGTTCTTCGGCTACACCCACTGCCCGGATGTCTGCCCCACCACCATGGCCGAACTGAAGGCGGTCGTGGAGCAGCTGGGGCCGGATGCGGACCGCGTGCAGGTGCTGTTTGTCACGGTCGATCCGGAACGCGATACGCAGGCGCTGCTGGCGCAGTACGTGCCCGCCTTCGATCCGCGCTTCGTCGGGCTGCGCCCCGCCGACGAGGCCGCGCTGCAGAAGCTGGCCAAGGACTTCAAGGTGTTCTACGCCAAGGTGCCGGGCAGCTCACCCAACAACTACACCGTGGATCACTCGGCCGGCAGCTATGTGTTCGATCCGCAGGGCAAGCTGCGGCTGTTCATCCGCCACGGCCAGGGCCCGGAGCCCATCGCCCACGACCTGAAACAGCTGTTGTCCTGACGCAGCCGCGGCGAAAGGGTGCGGCATAACGTCGCACCAGCGCTTCGCGGGCAACAAAAAAGGCCGGTCCATGGACCGGCCTTTTGCATGGTTGCGGTGAGGATCAGGCGAAGGCCTGCAGCGCGCCCTTCATCTTCTTCATCGCCGCCGCCTCGATCTGGCGGATGCGCTCGGCCGACACGCCGAACTCGTCGGCCAGCTCATGCAGCGTGGCGCCGCCCGAGCCGTCGTCCTCGACGTTGAGCCAGCGCGCCTCGATGATGCGGCGGCTGCGTTCGTCGAGCTTGCCCAGTGCTTCTTCCAGCCCCTCGACCTGCATGCGGTCGTGGCGCTTGGCTTCCATCACGCGGGTCGGCTCGTTGTGGTTGTCAGCCAGGTAGGCGATGGGGGCGAATTCCTCTTCGCCGTCGTCGACCTGCCCTTCGAGCGCCAGGTCGCCGCCCGACAGGCGGGTTTCCATCTCCATCACTTCTTCGGGCTTGACGTTCAGCTCGCGCGCCACGGCCTCGACCTGCTCCGGCGTGAACGTGTGGCCGCCCTGCTTGTGGCTGCGCAGGTTGAAGAACAGCTTGCGCTGGGCCTTGGTGGTGGCCACCTTGACCATGCGCCAGTTCTTCAGCACGTATTCATGGATTTCGGCCTTGATCCAGTGCATCGCGTACGACACCAGGCGCACGCCCTGGTCCGGATCGAAACGCTTCACGGCCTTCATCAGGCCGATATTGCCTTCCTGGATCAGGTCGGCGTGGGGCAGCCCGTAGCCCAGGTACTGACGGGCGATCGACACCACCAGCCGCAGGTGCGACATTACCAGGCGGCGCGCCGCGTCGACGGAATCGTGGTCGCGCAGCTCGCGCGCCAGGCGTTGCTCTTCTTCCGCGGTCAGCAGCGGGATGCGGTGCACAGCCTGGATATAGCTGTCGAGGTTGCCCACGGTCGCCGGAAAGGTCAGCGCAAAGCTGCCCGTGTTCCGGGGCACCGTCGGCAGACGGTTATTCGTCAGGGTTTGGTCGGCAGACAAGACTGCGTTCACTCAATGGCTCCTTTCGCGTCCGGCGGTTTGGTTGCCGGTGCACCGCGGCCCCTTGGGGGATCGGCGGCACTGCAACACATCTTAGCACTCTGGCCGGGTGAGTGCTAATTGGAGTTCCGATGACTCCGATAGTTCCCGCGTATCGCTCCGCCTGATCGGATAGCCAGGTAGATGATAAAGAGACGGCAACGATACCGCTGCCATCGCGCACTGGTAGTTAGAGCCTGCGGTGCCCACGGGGTTCTGCCGGGCGCTGCAATGCACTGTTCCACCACCGGCTACACTCGACCGGCGGGCAGCGCACTGGCATGCTTGCGAGCCTCTCTTATCGGATCGGAGGAGTTATGTCTGCTATCGAACACTTGCTCAAGCCGCATGTGCGCGACCTGGGCGATTTCACCGTGCGCCGGCTGCTGCCGGCCGCGGCAACCCAGACCGTCGGGCCGTTTATCTTCTTCGACCATATGGGACCGGTGCAGCTGCCGCCGGGCCAGGGCGCCGATGTGCGTCCGCATCCCCATATCGGCCTGGCCACGGTCACCTACCTGTTCGAGGGCGAGATCATCCATCGCGACAGCCTGGGCAGCGACCAGGCGATCCGTCCCGGCGACGTCAACTGGATGACCGCCGGCCACGGCATCGTGCATTCGGAGCGTTCGCCGGAGCATGTCCGGCCAGAGGGCGCGCGCCTGCATGGCATCCAGACCTGGGTCGCGCTGCCGCAGCAGCATGAGGGCGCCGAGCCGTCGTTCTTCCACCATCCCGCCGCGACCCTGCCGCGCATCGAGCGGCCCGGCCTGCGCATGGTGGTGATTGCCGGCGATGCGTTCGGCCAGACCTCGCCGGTCAAGGTCTTCAGCCGCACCCTGTACGTGGCGATCGAGCTGGATGCGGGCGCCAGCGTGGAAATTCCCGCCGAGCACGTCGAGCGCGGCGTCTATCCGGTCGACGGCGCGGTGGCGCTTGACGGGGAGCCGCTGCCGGCCGAGCACATGGTGGTGCTGACGCCGGGCCAGCCGGCGACGCTGACGGCCACGGCGCCGTCGCGGGTGATGCTGCTGGGCGGCGACCCGACCGACGGGCACCGCTTTATCTACTGGAACTTCGTTGCCAGCAGCAAGGTGGCGATCGAGGCCGCGGCCCAGCGCTGGGAAGACGACCAGTTCCCGCACGTGCCGGGCGAGAGCGAGCGCATTCCGCTGCCCCCGCGCAAGCCCTGACGGTTGTCGCCGGGCCGGCTCAGACCGGGCTGGCCCAGGTCACGCGCGTGCCCTGGCGCAGGCATTCGCGGATGGCCTCGATCTGGATGGTGATGGGCGCCGGCACCGGCACCGCGCCATCGAGCACGCGCCGGATCCAGGCCACGGTCAGGCCGGCATCGCTGCCCGGCGGCAGCTCCGGCACGTCGCCGATCGAGCCCCCGGCCTGGCCCACCAGCGTCTGCTGGTGGCCTTCATGCAGCCAGTCGATGCGGCCGGTACGCCGGGCATCGGCCACCACCTCGCCCTCGGTGCCGCGCGCCAGCAGCACGTTGGCGGGTTCGTGGGAGAAGTAGTCGGTCAGCGTCTCGCGGTATTCGGGGTGCGTGTAGCTGTACAGGCGCAGGCCTTCGGCGGGCGTGTGCTCGCCCACGGGTTGCAGCATCTTGGCCACCGTATGCGACGAGTTGCGCAGGCCGATCACGGTGCGCCGCTCCAGCAGCCGCGACAGCCCGGGCGACAGCACGTCCACCGGCAGCACCGCCAGCGGGCCATTGGCATCGCCATCCCGCAGCTTTGCCGACGCTTCGCCGGTGCTCGCGCACAGGGGCACGCCCAGCGCCTCGAACAGCGCCATGCTGGTCACGCGTCCCTCGAACTCGCGCGTGCCGTGCACCAGGACGGGGATGCCTTCGCGGGCCAGCAGCAGTGCCAGCAGCGGCACCAGGTTGGGCTGCTTGCGCGCGCCGTTGTAGCTGGGAATCACCACCACCTGCCGGTCCGGCGGCGCCGGCAGCGGCTGGCAGTGCGCATGGGCGGCCTCCAGCATGCCGGCCAGCTCGTGCGGCGCCTCGCCCTTGATGCGATAGGCCATCAGGATGGCGCCCAGTTCCAGGTCGGACACGCGGCCCGCCAGCATGGCGTCGAACAGGGCCTGCGCGTCCTCGCGCGGCAGCGCGCGCGCGCCGTTGACGCCGCGGCCGATCTCCTTGATAAAGCGGGCGGCGGGAAATGGGGCGGCGGTGGTGGTCATGGCGGCGTGGGGTAGTGTGTTCCGGGTTCATGATAGCGGAGCGCGGCGGCCGCGCCCATGGCCGCCTGGCGCGCCGCTACACGGCTAGGGGCTAAGCCGCTTCCTGCAGCGCCGGATTGCGCTGCTTGCGGTAGAGGAAGTCCAGCACCGCGGTGCGGCAACCGTGGTAGGCCGCGTCTTCAGCCAGCGCCACGCGGTCGCGCGGACGCGGCAGGTCCACCGCGAGGATCTCGCCGATGGTGGCGGCCGGACCATTGGTCATCATCACGATGCGGTCGGCCAGCAGCACGGCCTCGTCGACGTCGTGCGTCACCATCACCACCGTGCTGCGCGTGCGCGCCACGATCTTGATCAGCTCGTCCTGCAGGTGCGCGCGCGTGAGCGCATCCAGCGCGCCGAAGGGCTCGTCCATCAGCAGCACCTTGGGCGCCATCGCCAGCGCGCGGGCAATGCCCACGCGCTGCTTCATGCCGCCGGAGATTTCGTGCGGATATTTGCCTTCGGCGTGGCTCAGGCCCACCAGCGCCAGCGTGTCGTGCGTGCGCGCCCTGAGCTGCGCCTTGTCCTCGCTGGCCGCGAACACACGCTCCACGCCCAGGTAGACGTTCTCGAAGCAGGTCAGCCACGGCAGCAGCGAATGGTTCTGGAACACCACCGCGCGCTCCGGCCCGGGCCCGGCGATTTCGCGCCCGGCGCAGATCAGCGCGCCGGTGGTGGGTGTGGCCAGCCCCGCCAGCAGGTTAAGCAGCGTGGACTTGCCGCAGCCGGAGTGGCCGATCAGCGTGATGAACTCGCCCTCGGCAATCTGCAGCTGGATGTCCCGTAGTGCGACGAACGGGCCCTTGCGGGTCTTGAAGGTCTGGCCCACGTTTTCGATGCTGACGAACTTGTCCATGGCGTCTCTCCCGTACCGGTCAATGGGTGCCGTAGCTGAAGCGCCGGGCCAGCGCCAGCAGCGCATGTTCCAGCAGCAGGCCGATCAGGCCGATGACGAAGATGGCGATCACGATGTGCTCCACCTTCAGGTTGTTCCACTCGTCCCACAGCCAGAAGCCGATGCCGGTGCCGCCGGTCAGCATCTCCGCCGCGACGATCACCAGCCAGGCCGTGCCGATCGACAGGCGCACGCCGGTCAGCATGTAGGGCAGCACCGCGGGCAACAGCACGCGCGTGAACACCTTCCACTCGGACAGGTCGAGCACGCGCGCCACGTTCAGGTAATCCTGCGGCACGCGCGTGACGCCCACCGCGGTGTTGATCACCATCGGCCAGATCGAGCAGATAAAGATCGCCCAGATCGCGGCGGGATTGGCGGCCTTGAACAGCAGCAGCCCGATCGGCAGCCACGCCAGCGGCGAGACCGGCCGCAGCAGGCTGATCACCGGCGCGGTCATGGCATTCAGAAAGGCGAAGCGCCCGATCAGGAAACCGGCCGGGATGCCGACCAGCGCGGCCAGGCCGAAGCCCGCCGCCACGCGCGCCAGCGACGCCAGCACGTTCCAGCCGATGCCCTGGTCATTGGGCCCGTTGCGGTAGAACGGGTCGGCGAACAGCGGCACCGCGGCGTTCCACGTCGCGCCAGGGGTGGGGATGGCCGGGATCATGGTGGCGATGCCGTGCCAGGCCAGCACGAACAGGGCGAAGCCCAGCAGCGGCGGCACCGCCTTGAGCACCAGCGCGGCGGCGGCGTCGCGGCGTGCCGCGCGCCGGGCCTGCGCGGAGATTTCCTGTTCGCGCCGGCGTGTCCGTTCCTTGGTGTCGGGATCGGCTGCGGCGTCGGGCGTGGTGGAGGCAATGGCATTCACGTCGGGCTCCTTTGGTCAGGGGCACTGCGGGTCAGGCGGCAAGCGAGCTGGCGGCCTTGATCTTGAAACCGTCGGCATAGGCTTTCGGGTCCTTGCCGTCCCAGACCACGCCGTCGATCAGCTTCGAGCTGCGCATGTCGCTCCTGGGCAGCGGCACCTGCGCGGCGGCGGCGGCCTGCTTGTAGATATCGATGCGATTGACCTGCCTGGCCACGGCGAGGTAATCCGGGTGGGCCTTGAGCAGGCCCCAGCGCTTGTGCTGCGTCAGGAACCACATGCCGTCGGACAGGAACGGGAAGTTCGCGTTGCCGTCCTGGTAGAACTTCATCGCGTCGGGGTCGTCCCAGGTCTTGCCCAGCCCGTTGGTGTAGCGGCCCAGCATCCGGTCGAGGATGATGTCCATGTCGGTATTGACATAGGACTTGGCGGCGATGGTCTCGGCGGTCTTGCGGCGGTTGGAAGCCGATGCGTCGATGAACTTCGACGCCTCCAGCACCGCGGCCACCATCGCGCGCGCTGTGTTGGGATGCTTCTGCACGAACTCGGCGGTGGTGCCCAAAGTCTTTTCCGGATGGTCCTTCCAGATTGCCTGCGTGGTCTCGGCGGTGAAGCCGATCTTGTCGGCAATCGCGCGCGCGCCCCACGGCTCGCCCACGCAGAAGCCGTCCATATTGCCCACGCGCATGTTCGCCACCATCTGCGGCGGCGGCACCGTGATGGCCTTGGCGTCCTGCATCGGGTTGATGCCGTTGGCCGCCAGCCAGTAGTACAGCCACATCGCGTGCGTGCCGGTCGGGAAGGTCTGGGCGAAGGTGTAGTCGCGCTTTTCCTTCGTCATCAGCGCCTTCAGGCTGGCGCCGTCGCGGACGCCTTTCTCGGCCAGCTTGGACGACAGCGTGATGGCCTGGCCGTTGTGGTTCAGGCTCATCAGCACGGCCATGTCTTTCTTCGGCCCGCCGATACCGAGCTGCACCCCATAGACCAGGCCGTAGAGCACGTGGGCCGCGTCCAGCTCGCCGTTGACCAGCTTGTCGCGCACGCCCGCCCACGAGGCTTCCTTGGTCGGTGTGATCTTGATGCCGTGCTTCTTGTCGAGCCCGAGCGCGGCGGCCATCACCACCGAGGCGCAGTCGGTCAGCGGGATAAAGCCGATGCGCACCTCGGTCTTCTCCGGCGCGTCCGAGCCGGCGGCCCAGGCGCCGGCGCGCACCAGCGGATCAACCAGCGTCATCACGCTGGCACCGGCGATGGTGGCCAGCGCACGGCGCCGGCCGCTGCTGGCCGGTACCGCGTCGGCAGCGGCGTCGGAGTGCTGGACGGCCGGGTGCAGCGGCCTGGCATGGCTGAGGCGAGAGGGCATTGCATGGCTCCAAGAAAAAAGCGTCCCCTGGCACCGCCGGCTTCGCCAGAAGACCGGTGCGCTGCGGGGACGCCGTTGTCCGTGGCGTGACGCGGCCCGCATTGGCCGTGTCCGCCTGAATTGTCGATCGGCCGCCGTTGGCCGATGCCTGCATGACGCAAGGCGTATGCCAGCACTGTGCGGTGCAACATTTCGGGGAGCGTTGTCCCGGAACGGGGCGCAATGGGGCGCAATGGGGCGCGGATGGGAGCGGAATGGGCGAGGTCGGTGCGTACGTGACGCGGTCCGGACACCGTCGAGGCCGTCCTGCGGCAAGGGACCGGCGACGCGGGCATGCGGGGTGGCGCCACGAACGTGCAGCGCACCAGCCGCGTGCGGCGTTGCACCGCGACGGCCGGCGCCGGGCGTTCAGCCCGGACGTTCAGCCCATCACGTCGATCACGCGCTGCGCGGCATCCACCAGCTTCAGCCCGCGTTCCATCGCCATGCTGCGCAGGCGCTTGTAGGCGTCTTCCTCGCTGAGCCCGCGCGCCTGCATCAGCAGGCCCTTGGCGCGCTCCACCACCTTGCGCTCGGCCAGCTTCAGCCGCGTGGCGTCGAGTTCGGCGCGCAGCTGCTGGTCCAGCTCGAAGCGCGCATAAGCGACATCGAGCACGGTCTTGACGCGCTCCGCGCGCAGGCCGTCGACGATATAGGCGGTAATGCCCGCGCTCAGGGCGGCCTTGATGCGCTGGCTGTCGTCGTTGTCGGTAAACAGCACGATCGGGCGCGGTGCATGCTGGGTCGAGACGCACACGTGCTCGATGGTGTCGCGCGCGGCGGACTCGGACGCGATGATCAGCATGTCGGGCTGGCTGGCGGTGATCACGTCGGGCAGCCGCAGGTCGGCGTCGACGATCTGGATCTCGGTGAAGCCCGCGTTCACCAGCCCGCTGCGGATGGTCTCGACGTTGAGGGGGTCGGCGTCGAGCGGGTCGCGCACGAGCAGGATGCGCAGCACCCGGCTGGTGGGCGCCGCGGTCGACGGCGTGGGCGTGGGGGGCGGATGGCGTCGTGTCATGGCTGGCTCTGTTGCAGTGCGCCATGCAAGATTCGCGCCGGCAGCGCCAGGGATGGCGCCCCAGTCCGGTGCGGCGGCGCTGCGAGCGTGCCTGGATTCATTGTATGCGGCCGTACGCAGGCCCCGGCCCGCGGTGTATCCTGTTGCCCTGCTGCGCCCGGCACCGGGTCCCGGCGCAGCACCGATCAGAACTATCTGGAGAGATGCATGACCGAATTCGTGTTCGCCCCGCCCGCGCCCGTCGGCGTGCCTGTGCGCGGCAGCCACGCCAGCTTTCCGGTCCGGCGCGTGTACTGCGTCGGCCGCAACTACGCCGCCCATGCCCGGGAAATGGGTTCGGACCCCGACCGCGAGCCGCCGTTCTTCTTCTGCAAGCCGTCCGATGCGGTCAGCTACGTCGCCGACGGCACCGAGGGCGCCTTCCCGTACCCGCCGGGCACCAGCAATTGCCACTATGAAGTGGAACTGGTTGTAGCGATCGGCAAGGGCGGCCGCGACATCCCGGTCGAGCAGGCCGCCGGCCATGTGTTCGGCTATGCCGTGGGCCTGGACATGACGCGCCGCGACCTGCAGAACGAATCGAAGAAGACCGGCCGCCCGTGGGAGACCGGCAAGGCCTTCGACCGCTCCGCGCCGATCGGCCCGATCGTGCCGGTTTCGGCCATCGGCCATCCGGAGAAGGGCGAGGTCACGCTGTCGGTCAACGGCGTGGAAAAGCAGCGCGGCGATCTCTCGGACCTGATCTGGTCGGTGCCGGAGATGGTGTCGTACTTGTCGAAGCTGTTCGAGCTGCAGCCCGGCGACCTGATCTTCAGCGGCACGCCCGAGGGCGTGGGGCCCGTGGTCAGGGGCGATGTCATGCAGTGCCACGTCGGCGGCGTGGGCGATCTCACCATCAAGGTAGTCTGAACCGATGCTCAAGCTTTACAGCTATTTCCGCAGTTCGGCCTCGTTCCGCGTGCGTATCGCGCTGGAACTGAAGGGCCTGTCCTATGACTACGTGCCGGTGCACCTGCTCAAGGAGGGCGGCCAGCAACTCAAGCCGGAGTTCCGCGCGGTGAACCCCGACGGCCTGGTGCCGGCGCTGGTCGATGGCGAGCACGTGCTGCAGCAATCGCTGGCTATCGTCGAGTACCTGGACGAGGTCCACCCCGAGCCGAAGCTGCTGCCCGGCACGGCGCTGGACCGCGCCTATGTGCGCGGCCTGGCGCAGGAAATCGCCTGCGAGATCCATCCGCTGAACAACCTGCGCGTGCTGAAGTACCTGAAGCACACGGTGGGCGTGACCGACGAGGTCAAGGACGCCTGGTACCGCCACTGGATCGAGCTTGGCTTTGCCTCGCTGCAAGCCAACCTGGAGCGCAGCGGCAAGGCCGGGCGTTTCTGCCTTGGCGACACGCCCACGCTGGCCGATGTGTGCCTGGTGCCGCAGGTGTTCAACGCGCAGCGCTTCAATATCGACGTGGCGCGCCATCCGGCGATCGCGAAGATCTATGAAGCGTGCATGGCGCTGCCGGCGTTCCAGAAGGCGGAGCCGAAGTCGCAGCCCGACGCGGAATAGTTTTTCGCACCGGCAAAGCACAAACGCCCCGGCACGGCCGGGGCGTTTTGTCTTGGAGGACGGCGGGATCTACCCCAGCAGCGCCTCGGCGAACTCCTCGGCCTTGAACGGCTGCAGGTCTTCCACCTTCTCGCCCACGCCGATGAAGTAGACCGGCACCGGGCGCTGGCGCGCGATCGCCGCCAGGATGCCGCCCTTGGCGGTGCCGTCGAGCTTGGTCACGATCAGGCCGGTGAGCCCGAGCGCGTCGTCAAAGGCGCGGGTTTGCTGCAGGGCGTTCTGGCCGGTATTGGCGTCGATCACCAGCAGCACCTCGTGCGGCGCGCTGGGCATGGCCTTGCTGATCACGCGCTTGACCTTCTTCAGCTCTTCCATCAGGTGCAGCTGCGTCGGCAGGCGCCCGGCGGTGTCGGCCATGACGATGTCGATGCCGCGCGCCTTGGCGGCGTTGACGGCGTCGAAGATCACCGCAGCCGGGTCGCCGCTTTCCTGGGCCACCACGGTGACGTTGTTGCGTTCGCCCCAGATCGCGAGCTGCTCGCGCGCGGCGGCGCGGAAGGTGTCGCCGGCGGCCAGCAGCACCTTCTGGTCATAGCGCTGGAAGTGCTTGCACAGCTTGCCGATGCTGGTGGTCTTGCCGGCGCCGTTGACGCCCGCAATCATCATCACCAGCGGCTGCTCGCGGCCCAGCGCCATGGTCTTTTCGAGCGGGCGCAGCAGCTGCGTCAGCAGCTCGCGCAGCGCCGCCTTGACGCCCTCGGCGGTTTCGATGCGCTCGGACCTGACGCGCTTGCGCAGTTCGCCGAGCAGGTATTCGGTGGCCTCGACGCCGGCGTCGGCCATCAGCAGCGCGGTTTCCAGTTCCTCGAACAGGTCCTCGTCGACCTTGACGCCGACGAACAGCGTGCCGAGGTTGCGGCTGGTCTTGGACAGGCCGGTGCGCAGGCGCTGCATCCAGCCCTGCCGGGCTTCGGCGCTGGGCGCGGGCGGCGGCACCAGCTCCAGCGCCTCGGCGGCCACTGGCGCGGGCGCGGGCGGGGGCACTTGCGCCGGCACGGGGACGGGCACGGGAACCGGCACGGGCGCGGGGGCTGGCGTGGGCGTTGGCGTTGGCGTCGGGGACGGTGCCGGGGCGGGCGCGGGCACCTCCGGCGCGGGGGCCGGGGCTGCCACGGGCGCCTCGACGGGGGCCTCGACGGGCGTCGGCTCGGCCTTGCGCTTCTTCCAGAAACTAAACATTGGGGAACGGGGTCAATACCGGGGCCGAAACCCTGGCGGCAGCCACTGCCGCAGGCAACCGGTGATTAATCAATGGGTTACGCAGGCTTCGCGAGGACCGGGGAGAAACCGTTGTGGTCCTGGCCGGCGATTGCGTATAGTTCGCTACACGTGTTTACTACATGGCAGATTCGCGCGCAGCGTTGCCCACGCGAGTCGATCGGCAAAATTTTAACAGACGGGGTCGCATGAACCATTGCGCTGTCATGACCGCAACGGGCGCACCAGGCAGTCACGCCGCCGCCCAAACGCGCATCCAACGCCACGCACCGCCTTTCCGGATTCTTCCCGCCCGCGCGGCGCGGCTTGCGCGGCGTGCCATTCCCGCGCTGCTGCTGGCCGCGCTGCCCTGGTCCCAGCCCGTGGCGGCGCAGGGCGTGGTGGCCTCGCCGATGCCGGGTGCGCAGACCGCCCCTGCCGGCGCCACCGCCCACGGCACGACCGAATACCGCCTGTCCAACGGACTGCGGCTGATCGTCAAGGAAGACCACCGCGCCCCGACCGTGGCACATCAGGTCTGGTACCGCGTCGGCGGCATCGACGAGGTCAGCGGCACTACCGGCGTGGCTCACATGCTGGAACACATGATGTTCAAGGGCACGCCCAAGGTCGGCGTGGGCGAATTCTCGAAGCAGGTGGCGGCCCTGGGCGGGCGCGAGAACGCCATGACCAACCGCGACTTCACCATGTACTACCAGCAGATCGGCAAGCAGTACCTGCCGAAAATGATGGAGCTTGAAGCCGACCGCATGGCCAATCTGGTCATCACCAAGGACGAGTTCGAGCGCGAGATGAAGGTGGTGATGGAAGAACGCCGCCTGCGCACCGACGACTCCGCGCGCGGCACGGTGTACGAGCAGCTGCTGGCCACGGTCTACACCGCCGCCGCCTACCGCCACCCGGTGATCGGCTGGATGGACGACCTCGTCAACATGCGCGTCGACGACGTCAAGGACTGGTATCGCCACTGGTATGTGCCCAACAACGCCACGGTGATCGTCACCGGCGACGTCAGGGCCGACGAAGTGCGCGCGCTGGCCGAGCGCTACTACGGCAAGCTCAAGCCACGCGCGCTGCCGGCGCGCAAGGACCAGGAAGAGCCGGCGCAGAAGGGCATCAAGCGCATCTGGGTCAAGGCGCCCGCCGAGAACCAGTACATGGTGATGGCCTACAAGGTGCCGCGCTTGCGCGACGTCGAGAAAGACGTCGATCCCTATGCGCTCGAGGTGCTGGCGGCCGTGCTCAACGGCTACGACAACGCGCGCCTGACCCGCGAACTGGTGCGCGAGCAGCGCCTGGCCGACGATGTCAATGTCGGCTACGACAGCATCAATCGCGGCGAGTCGCTGTTCGTGCTCGACGGCACGCCGGCGGCGGGCCACAACACCGACGAGATCGAGCGCGCGCTGCGCGCGGAGATCCAGCGCATCGCGCGCGAAGGCGTGTCGCCGGAAGAGCTCAAGCGCGTCAAGGCGCAGGTGGTGGCCGGCCAGATCTACAAGCGCGATTCGGTATTCGGGCAGGGCATGGAGATCGGCGTGGCCGAGATCTCGGAGATCTCCTGGCGCCAGATCGATCGCATGCTCGACAAGATCAAGGCCGTCACGCCGGCGCAGGTGCAGGCCGTCGCCGCGAAGTATTTCAACGACGACAACCTGACCGTGGCCACCCTGGTGCCGCAGCCGATCGATCCGAACAAGCCCAAGTCGCAGGCCCCGTCGGGCCTGCGCCACTGAGAACAAGGCGATGACCCAGTCCGTCACTTCCGCGCGGCGCCCGCTGCGCAAACTGGCCGGCGCCGCGTTCGGCGCCGTGGTGCTGCTGGCCGCGCAGCTGGCGCAGGCAGCGATCCCGATCGAACACTGGACCGCGTCCACCGGCGCCCGCGTGTTCTTCGTGCACAGCCCGTCGATCCCGATGCTCGACATCAATATCGACTTCGACGCCGGCAGCCGCTATGACCCGCAGGGCAAGGCCGGACTGGCCACGCTGACCGCGGCCCTGCTGGACAAGGGCGCCGCCGCGCAGGACGGCCAGCCGGCGCGCGACGAGGCGAAGATCGCCGATGCCTTTGCCGATACCGGCGCCGCCTTTGGCGGCGCCGCCGGCGGCGACCGCGGCGGCATCGGGTTGCGTACCCTGACCGCGCAGCCGGAGCTGGACCAGTCGGTCGCGCTGGCGGCGCAGCTGATCAAGGCACCGACCTACCCGGATGCCGTGGTCGGGCGCGAAAAGCAGCGCCTGATCACCGCCATCCGCGAGGCCGATACCAAGCCCGGCGTGATTGCCGACAAGGCGCTGGCCCGGGCCATGTATCCCGACCATCCCTACGGCATTGCCGCGACCCCGGACAGCGTGGCGTCGATCACGCGCGACGACATCGTCGGCTTCTGGCGCGACAACTATGGCGCGCAGCGCGCGGTGGTGACGCTGATCGGCGCGGTCGACCGCAAGCAGGCCGAGGCCATCGCCGAGCAGCTGACGCGCGGGCTGCCACCCGGCCGTGCCGCCCCCACGCTGCCGCAGGTGCGGCTGAGGATCGCGCCCAGCGAGCAGCGCCTGCCGCACCCGGCGCAGCAGTCCAGCGTGGCGCTGGGCCAGCCGGCGATCGCGCGCGGCGACCCTGACTATTTCGCGCTGCTGGTGGGCAACTACGTGCTCGGTGGCGGCGGCTTCAGCTCGCGCCTGACCGACGAAGTGCGCGAGAAGCGCGGCCTGACCTACGGCGTGGACAGCTACTTCGCGCCGTCCAAGCAGCCGGGGCCGTTCGGCATCAGCCTGCAGACCAAGAAGGCCCAGACCGACGAGGCGCTGGCGTTGGTGCGCCAGGTGCTGGCGCGCTTTGTCGCCGAAGGCCCGAGCGAGAAGGAACTGCGCGCGGCCAAGGACAACCTGGTCAACGGTTTCCCGCTGCGCATCGACAACAACCGCAAGCTGCTGACCAACGTGGCCAACATCGGCTGGTACGGGCTGCCGCTCGATTACCTCGATACCTGGACCGCGCAGATCGGCAAGGTCACGCGCGAGCAGGTCAGGGCGGCGTTCCAGCGTCATGTGCACCCGGACAACATGGCCACGGTGATCGTCGGCGGGCCGGTGGGCACCGCGCCCACGGCTTCGCGGCAGTGATGCCGGCGGTGACGGCGGCATCGCCTGCGGCGGAGCCTGCCGCAGGCTCTACAATCACGGCATGAATTCGCGTTCCCGATTGCCCTCGCCCGCGCCTCGCGGGCGATCTCCCGTCTCTCCCGTGCCGCGCCAGGCACCCGCGCAGGTCCGCATCATCGGCGGACGCTGGAAGCGCACGCTGCTGCCGGTGCCTGACGCCCAGGGCCTGCGCCCGACCCCCGACCGCGTGCGCGAGACCCTCTTCAACTGGCTGGGCCAGGACCTGTCCGGGGTGGAATGCCTGGACCTGTTCGCCGGCTCCGGCGCGCTCGGCTTCGAGGCTGCCTCGCGCGGCGCGGCCGCGGTGACGCTGGTCGAGTCCAATGCGCGCGTGGCCAGGCAATTGCGCGACAACGTGACCCGGCTCGATGCCGGGCAGGTGCGCGTGCTGCAAGGCGACGCCTTCGCCATTGCCGCGCAGTTGCCGGACGCCAGCTTCGACGTGGTGTTCCTCGATCCGCCGTTCGCCGAGGACTGGATAGGGCCGTCGCTGGCGCACGCGGCGCGGCTGTCGCGCCCGGGCGGGGCGGTCTATGTCGAGACCGACCACCCGCTGACCGGCGCCGATGCGCCGGTGCCGGCCGCGCTCGAAATCGTGCGGCACGCGCGCGCCGGGGCGGTGCATTTCCACCTGCTGCAGCACCGCGTGCCGGGCAACGGCGCCGGCTGATCCGCCAGGCCGGTGGCGCGGCGGTTCCGGAACGGGGAAGGGACCCTTCCTGATTGCGGAACCGATTCTTAGCTGCACCGCCGCAAAACGGTGCCCGCGGCGACTTCCAAGCGGGGCATTTAGGGTTACACTACGCCGCTGTCACAACGCTCGCGACGCAGCACCCACGCCGGCCCGGCCGGTGCAAGAGGCGGCCCCTCCACGGCCGGCAGCGGGCAGATCAAGGAGGAAGTATGGTCAGCGCGGTCTATCCCGGCACCTTCGATCCAATGACCCGGGGACACGAGGATCTGGTCCGCCGTGCGTCGAACATCTTCGACGAACTGGTGGTCGGCGTGGCGCAGAGCCCCAACAAGCGCCCGTTCTTTTCGCTCGAAGAGCGCATCAGCATTGCCCGCGAAGTGCTCGGGCACTATCCCAACGTGCGGGTCGAGGGCTTTTCCGGGCTGCTCAAGGACTTCGTGCGCAAGAACAATGCGCGCGTGATCGTGCGCGGCCTGCGCGCGGTGTCCGATTTCGAGTACGAGTTCCAGATGGCGGGCATGAACCGCTACCTGCTGCCCGACGTCGAGACCATGTTCCTGACCCCGTCGGACCAGTACCAGTTCATCTCCGGCACCTTCGTGCGCGAGATCGCGGTGCTGGGCGGCGACGTCAGCAAGTTCGTGTTCCCGTCGGTGGAACGCTGGCTGCAAGAGAAAATCGCCAAACCGGAATAAAATACGGCTTCAGACACGTCAGACCGCGGCCAGTCGGGCGCGGGCGTGTCCGCAGGAAGGAAACACCATGGCGCTGATGATCACCGACGACTGCATCAACTGCGACGTTTGTGAACCCGAGTGCCCGAACGAAGCCATTTCGATGGGGCCCGAGATCTATGAAATCGACCCCAACAGGTGCACCGAGTGCGTCGGCCACTTCGACGAGCCGCAATGCCAGCAGGTCTGCCCGGTTGCATGCATCCCCAAGGACCCGAACCGCGCCGAGACCCATGAGGTCCTGATGCAGCGGTACCGGCTGCTGACCGCGGCCCGGCACGCGGCCTGACACCGGCCACGCTTCGCTCACCCGCGCCTGGTTCGCTCACGCTTATCCGGCTTGCGCCGCGCAAAAAAAGCCCCCGGCACCGCAAGGTGACGGGGGCTTAACCTTTCCCCAATTACTACGGTTACTGCCTACTGCACTGGTCAGGCACCGATCGGCTTGCCGTCGGCACGGCGCACCACGATGGTGGACGAGCGCGCCGGCTTGGTCGGGTCCGGCCACGTGCCGGTCGGGTGCTGGATGTTGATGAAGCAGGTGGTCAGGTCCGGCGTGTAGGCGATGCCGGTGATCTCGCAACCGGTCGGGCCCGCCAGGAAACGCTTGGACTGGCCCGTCGGCGAGATGTAGTACATGCTGTTGTTGCCGAAGGTGCCGGTGTAGGTGGCGCTGGTGCTCGAATCGGTCTGCACCCACAGGCGGCCCTTGGGATCGACGCGCAGGCCGTCCGGGCTCGAGAACGTATCGCCGTTGATGTTGCCCTTCAGGTTGTCCGTGGCCAGCGACGGGTCGCCGGCCTGCAGCAGGATGCTCCAGGTGAAGGTCGTGGCCAGCGGCGAATTGCCGGCTTCATTCCACTTGACGATATGGCCGTGCAGGTTGTTCTTGCGCGGGTTGGCGGCGTCGGTCTGCTGGCGGCCGCTGTTGTTGGTCAGCGTGCAGTAGAGCGTGTTGTCCAGTGCCGCGGTGATCCACTCGGGGCGGTCCATCAGCGTGCCGCCAGCCACGCGCGCGGCCGACTTGGTGTTGATCAGCACGTCGGCCTGGGTGGCGAAGTCGACCGTGGTCGGTGCCGGCGACACCGCCGACTGGGTCCAGTTGCCCGGGTCCGAGGCACCGACGGTCAGGCCGTTCTTGCCCTGCGACAGTTCGATCCACTGGCCGCTGCCGTCGGCGTTGAACTTCGCCACGTACAGCGTGCCGGTGTCCAGCAGGTTGGCGTTGGCGGCGCGGTTGTTCGGATCGAAGGCCTTGCTCGGAACGAACTTGTAGATGCAGCCCGGGGTGCCGTCGTCGCCCATGTAGAAGGCCACGTTGTTGTTGGCATCGGTGATGTAGGCGACGTTCTCGTGGTCGAAGCGGCCCATCGCGGTGCGCTTGGCCGGCGCGCCCAGCGTGCCGTACGGGTCGATCTCCACCACCCAGCCGTAGCCGTTGTCGGCCTGGCTCGGGTCGATGTAGTTGTCGGTGCTTTCCTCGCAGGTCAGGTAGGTGCCCCACGGGGTGTGGCCGCTCGAGCAGTTGTTGAGCATGCCGACCACGGTTGCGCCGACCACCGGTGCCGCCGGGCCGCCCACGCGGTACAGCGTGTTGCCGGTGTAGCGCTTGTTGTAGATCGAGTCGCGCTTGACCTGCCACTTGCCGCTGGCGGCCAGTTCCACTTCGATCACCGAAATGCCCACCGCCGACAGGGCGATGCGCTTTTGCTCCGGGCTCGCGGTGGCGGCGTCGTAGGCGGTCGGGAACAGGATTTTGTAGTCCGGCAGCTCGTGGTTGATCGCCAGCAGGCCACCCTTCTGCGGATCGACGCCGGGCAGCGCGAAGTAGTGCATGCCGTCGTGGTTGCCGCCTGCCTGGCGCTCGGTCTCGGCCGACGACTGGAAGGCGCCGGCATAGCCGGTGGCGCCGGCTTCGACCGGGTCGCCGGCGGAGAACAGCACGTCGACGCTGTAGCCGCTGGGCACCACCACGGTATCGGCGGTGGACTTGGCGATCGGCTCGAAGGTGACCTCGTAGCTCGGCGTGGCCGGCGCCGGGGCCGGAGCGGGTGCCGGGGCAGGAGCCGGTGCGGGCGCCGGAGCCGGAGCGGGATCGTCATCGCCGCCGCAGGCGGCCAGCAGGCCGCTGCCGAATGCCGACACCAGCGACAGGCCCAGGCCGCCGCGCAGCACCCGGCGGCGGGCCGGGTTGGCGGCGACGATGTCCTCGAGCATCTGGCCGGGCACGTCAACGTCGGGCTTGGCGGCGCGGCTTGCGGCGCGCGCTTCGTCGGTCAGGTACGACATGGGCTTTCCTCCTGTGGGATGTCATGCGCATCGGCAACCATGCGATACCGACGCGATTGGAAACCCCGCAATTTAGGTGGTGCCCATGGCACTTTGATGACACTATGTCTGCAACTGCAGACCGGTGCGGCCAAACGACGACGGGCCGCGGATGCGGCCCGTTTTCATGCTGCTGTCGCAGAAATATGCTGGCTGGCGTGCGGCGCTCAGCGCGCGGTATGCAGCTGCGCCATGGCGCGCTCGGTATCGCCGCGCGCCAGCAGGCCGAGCGGCTCGATGCAGCGGTCGATCGCGGCATCGATGGCTTCCTGCTCCTCGCGCCGCGGTGGCTTGAGCACGAAATTGACCACGTCCTCGCGGCCCGCGCCGGCACCGCCGGGCGCATTGCGCGGATGGCCCACGCCCAGGCGCAGGCGCCAGTAGTCCTGCGTGGTCAGGTGGGCCGAAATGTCCTTCAGGCCGTTGTGGCCGCCCGCGCCGCCGCCGCGCTTGAGCTTGGCGGCGCCCGCCGGCAGGTCCATCTCGTCATGCACGACCACGATCTCGCCGGGCAGGATCTTGTAGAAGCGCGCCAGCGACACCACCGCCAGGCCGGAGCGGTTCATGAAGGTCGACGGCTTGAGCAGCCAGATCTCCTGGTCCCAGAGCCGCGCGCGCGCGGCCAGCCCATGGAAGCGGCCCTCCACGCGCAGCGTGGCGCCGCCCATGCGGGCCAGCTGGTCCACCAGCCAGAAGCCGGCGTTGTGCCGGGTGGCCTCGTACTCCGCACCGGGATTGCCGAGGCCGACGATAAGCTTGATCATGCGTATGACTGTGTCGTTGGCGCGCGGGACTGCGCCACAGGCGCCAAGGATACCGAAAAACCGGCAGTCCGCTGCCGGGCGAAAAAAAACCGCCGCAAGAGCGGCGGTTTCTTCGTGGCGCGGCCCGCGGGCCGCCACCGCTGCGACAGCTTAGGCAGCCGGGGTTTCGCCAGCGGCTTCGCCGCCTTCGGCAGCTTCCGACACGGCACCA
The DNA here is from genome assembly GCF_900094595.1 of Cupriavidus alkaliphilus. Classification (GTDB taxonomy): domain Bacteria; phylum Pseudomonadota; class Gammaproteobacteria; order Burkholderiales; family Burkholderiaceae; genus Cupriavidus; species Cupriavidus alkaliphilus. The sequence continues at coordinate 98,778 of NZ_FMAD01000002.1, forward strand.
GCCGGTTGCGAGATGCTGGCGATGGCCGGGTTGTCGTCACCGTGGGTGATCACGGTCACGCCCTTCGGCAGCTTCAGGTCGGACAGGTGCAGGGTCTGGCCCAGTTCCATGGCGCCGACATCGACTTCGATGAACTCGGGCAGGTCGGCCGGCAGGCACGACACTTCCAGGTCGTTGACGATGTGGTTGACCAGGCCGTGGCCCAGCTTCACGCCAGGAGCGGTTTCCTGGTTCATGAAGTGCAGGGGCACCTTGACGTGGATCTTGTCGTTGGCCGACACGCGCTGGAAATCGACGTGCAGCACCAGCGGCTTGAACGGGTGCATCTGGAATGCGCGCAGCAGCGCCTTTTCCGACTTGCCAGCGACTTCCAGGTCGAGGATCGACGAGTGGAACGCTTCCTTCTTCAGGGCGTGCCACAGCGCGTTGTGATCCAGTTCGATCATCTTCGGCTCGGCGGCGCCGCCGTAGATGATGCCGGGGGTCTTGCCCGAATTGCGCAGGCGGCGGCTCGCACCCGTTCCCTGTACGCTACGCTCGAAAGCGACAACTTTCATGATGACTCCAAATGTAAGAAGGCTGTCCGCGACCAGACAGCCTCGTTGCGGCGCAAAGGCAAATATATGCGCCGATCCAGTCACGCCGGGCGCCGCATTGCCGTAAGACAGGCGGCGCTCAACGCAGTAAAGCCTTATATTCTATCAGGAACCCGCGAACAGCGACATGATCGAGTCGCCCTTGATAATGCGGGTGAAGGTCTCGGCCAGCAGCGGGGCGGTCGAGAGCTGACGGATCTTGGTGCACTTGGCGGCTTCTTCGGACAGCGGGATGGTGTCGCACACCACCACTTCGTCCAGCGCCGAATCCGCGATGCGGGCCGCCGCGCCGCCCGACAGCACGGGGTGCGTGCAGTAGGCGAAGACCTTCAGCGCACCGCGCTCCTTCAGCACCTGGGCGGCCTTGCACAGCGTGCCGCCGGTGTCGATCATGTCGTCCATGATGACGCAGTTGCGGCCTTCGACTTCACCGATGATGTTCATCACCTCGGCCACGTTGGCCTTGGGACGGCGCTTGTCGATGATGGCCAGGTCGCAGTTCAGTTCCTTGGCCAGCGCGCGGGCACGGACCACGCCGCCGACGTCCGGCGAGACCACCAGCAGGTCGCCGTAGTTCTTCTCGCGCAGGTCGCCCAGCAGTACCGGCGAAGCGTAGATGTTGTCGACCGGGATATCGAAGAAGCCCTGGATCTGGTCGGCGTGCAGGTCCATCGTCAGCACGCGCTCGACGCCGGCGACTTCCAGCATGTTGGCCACCACTTTGGCCGAGATCGCCACGCGCGCCGAACGCGGGCGGCGGTCCTGGCGGGCATAGCCGAAGTAGGGCATGGCGGCTGTGATGCTGCGTGCCGAGGCGCGCTTGAGCGCATCGACCATCACCATCAGTTCCATCAGGTTGTCGTTGGTCGGCGCGCAGGTGGACTGCAGCACGATGACGTGCTTGCCGCGAACGTTTTCCTGGATTTCGACCTGGACTTCACCGTCGGAGAAACGGCCAACCTGAGCCTTGCCCAGCGGAATGCCGAGGTGCTGTACGACAGCCTCCGCGAGTTTGGGGTTGGCGTTGCCGGTAAATACCATCAAGCCTTCGCTGCTCATTCGGGGCACCTGTCTTGCTGCTGGGGGAGCTTGGTGTCACCGGCGCAGCCGGTGACTTGGAGATATCGTGTTCCGTTAGGACACTATAGGAAGTAATGGCAGGGGAAGAAGGATTCGAACCTTCGAATGCCGGAATCAAAATCCGGTGCCTTGACCAACTTGGCGACTCCCCTACACAACCGGGCCGTTCTTCGTGGTACCAAACTGCCGTACCGCGCCGAACGATAACTTGCTATGCGAACGTCGCGAGCGGGTGATGTGCCAGACTTCTCACACACCTGCCATCCCATTCGGGCGGCAACCTTTCCAAAACCTGCTGCGCTGTTTTTGCGTCAGGAAAACGCGCAAACACGCAGGCTCCGGAGCCGGTCATCCGGGCATGCTGATTGTGTTGCTTCAGCCATGCCAGGGCTCGGGCGACTTCGCCGAACTTCGCTGTTGCTATCGGTTCCAGGTCGTTGCGACCGAAATCGAATTTGTTTGTGCGAGCAGCGAAGACCGCAATTATGGAGACGGGCGTATCCCTTGTCAAGCACTCGTCCGAAAAAATTTCAGCGGTGGGCACATGCTGTTTCGGATGGATGATCACGAACCAGCTGTCGGGCAGCTCGACCGGCGTGAGTTCCTCGCCGATGCCCTGCGCAAAGGCGTTCTGCCCGAGCACGAACACCGGCACGTCGGCGCCCAGCGTCAGCCCGATCCGCATCAGCTCGGCGCGTGTCAGCCCCAGGCCCCACAGGTGGTTCAGCGCCAGCAGCGTGGTGGCGGCGTCGGAAGAGCCGCCGCCAATGCCGCCGCCCATCGGCAGCACCTTGTCGAGGGCGATGTCGGCGCCGAAGCTGGTCCCGGAGGCGGCCTGGAGCGCGCGCGCGGCCCGCACCACCAGGTCGGTCTCGGCCGGCACGCCGGGCACGTCAGTGACGCGCGTGACCACGCCGTCGTCGCGGCGGCGGAAATGCAGCGTATCGCACCAGTCGATCAGCTGGAACACGGTCTGCAGCGTGTGGTAGCCGTCGGCGCGGCGGCCGGTCACGTGCAGGAACAGGTTGAGCTTGGCCGGCGCGGGGCAGTCGCGCAGTTCGGGCGGGGGCAGGGGATGGCTGCGTGGCATGGTGCGTGATGGCGCGGCGCCCGTCATGGCGTCTGAGGATCGATGACCAGCCGCACCGACAGCGGATTGCTGCCGGCGTCGCGCGCCAGGTCGATTCGGCGCGGCACCTGGGTGGCGGCAGTCCCGCTGGCGGGCGTCTCCTGCCAGGCGACGTAGCGCACGGTCCAGCCGTTCTGCGCCAGCGTCGCCAGCCGGCCCTGCTCGTCGCGCGTGGCGCGCGCCGGCGTGCCCTGGGTGGGGCGCCCGTGCAGCCAGTCGCGCATGCCGGCCACCGGCAGCGCGAAGCCGAGCGCCTCCTCCATCAACGTGTCGACCTCGGGCGCGTTGCGCGGCGGCTGGTTGGGCAGGTCGAGCGTGGCGCCCGACGGCGTGGCGGTGACCACGGCCAGGGTCTGGCCGAGCGGCGAGACCAGGTCGAGCCGCACGTTGCGGCCCTGCTCCTCCCAGCGGAAGCTGCCCTGCACGCCCTCGTCGCGCCCGTAGCGCACGTAATTCGCGGAAAAGCGGCCGGTGTACTGCTGGTTCGCGGCGTCCTGGTCGACATCGAAGCTGCGCGACGGCGCCACGCTGGCGCACGCCTGCAGCAGCAGGGGCGCGCCAAGCCAAAGCAGCGCCAGGCGTCGGGATCGGTTCATGGGCATGGTCGTGAGAACGGCGGCGCGGCGGCCGCCGGGCTGACGGGAATCCGGCGCCGCGGGCGGGGCGAGCCGGCCGCGGCGCACGGGCTTACTTGGACGGCTGCACGTTGACCTTGTAGCGGCGCAGCGTGTCGATCAGGGTCTCGTTCTCGGGATCGATGCGCACGGCCTCGGTCCAGGTCTTGCGGGCCTCGTCGTGTTCGCCGAGCTGCCACAGCACCTCGCCGAGGTGCGCTCCGATTTCAGCCTCGGGGGCCTTGGCATAGGCGTTGCGCAGCAGCGCGGCCGCGGGCTGCAGGTCGCCCATGCGGAATTTGACCCAGGCCAGGCTGTCCATGATGTACGGATCGTCCGGACCCAGCTCGGAAGCACGCTCCAGCAGCTTGAGCGCCTCGGGCAGGCGCTCGTTGCGGTCCGCCAGCGAATAGCCGAGGGCGTTGTAGCCCTGCTTCTGCTGCGGCTGCAGCGCAATCACGCGACGCAGGCCGGTTTCCATGCTGGCGTAGCGCTTCTGGCGCTCGTCGAGCATGGCCAGCTCGTAGATCCAGTCGGCGTTGTCGGGCTCCGCCGCGATGCGGTCGTTCAGCACCTTGCGGGCGCGGTCGTAGGCCTTGGTTTCCATCAGCGTGGCCACTTCGGCCTGGCGGATGGCGGTCACGCGCTGCGAGCGCTGGGTGGGATCGGAGATGTCCTCGGCGTCGCTGAGCATCTCGCCGAACAGTGCCTGCGCGTCGTCGAGCTTGCCCATGCGCGCCAGCAGCTGGGCGCGCTTGGCGGTGGCCGCCGGCGCCAGGCGGATGTCCTCGATGCGATCGAGCCAGCGGATCGCGCCCGCGTAATCCTTGCGCTCCTCGGCGATCTGCGCCAGGTATTGGTAGGCGATATCGGGATTGGCGCTTGGCTGTTTCTCGACCAGCTGCAGGTATTCCTGCAGGTACTGCTCGGCCTCGCCGTAGTTCTTGGCCTGCAGGCTGGTCAGGCCCAGCGCCAGCGGCACGCGCGGGTCGGCGGGCGCCACCCTGCGCAGCGTCTCGAATTCCTGGCGGGCCGCCGGCATGTCGTTCTTCAGCAGGTACAGCCGCGCCAGCGTGATATGGCCGTTGACCGATTCGGGCGACTTTTCCAGGAAGCGCTTGAGCACTGCCACGGCTTCGTCGGGCTGCTTCTCGGCGCGCAGTTCGGCCGACATCAGCGCGGCCGCTTCATAGCCCGGCCGCAACCGCAAGGCCTGGTCGAGCGCGGCCAGCGCGCCCGGCTCGTCGCCGGCCACTTCGCGCGCGCGCGCCAGTGCCAGCTGGGTCTCCGGGAGCTTGATTTCGTTGCGGGTCAGGTCCTGCAGCAGCGTGGCCGCGCCGGCCGGATCGCTGGTACGCGACAGCTGCTGCTGCAGCTGCAGGATGGCATCGCCGCGCTGGCTGGCCGGCACCGCAGCCAGTTGCTGCTGCAGCAGCGGGCGGGCGTCGTCCCAGCGGCCGTTGAGCACCAGCAGCGTCGACAGCACCTGGCCGGCGGCCGGCGAGGTCGGGGTGATTTCCTTCCACAGACGTGCGGCGTCAAGCGCCTGCTGCGGGATGCGCGCGTTGAAGGCGATCTCGGTGGCACGCTGGGCGAAGCGCGGGTCGCGGGTCTGACGCGCCAGTTCCAGGTAGGTGCGGTAGGCCGGGCCGACCAGGCCGCGCTGGATGGAAATCTCGGCGGCCAGCACCATATAGACGATATCGTCGGTCAGCTCCAGCGACGGCAGTGCCGGGCGCGCGGGCTTGGCCGCCGGGGTGTCCGCCGCGGCCAGTTGCAGCATGGGCAGCGAACCGGCGCCGACCGGGGGCGCCGCGTAGCTGGCGCTTGCCGCTGCCAGCAGCGCGCCGGCGGCCAGTGCGCGCACATGGCGTCGCGGCGCCTGCCACCAGCGGGCCAGGGTGCCGGCACGGCGCGCCGTGCGCGAGCCGGCACCCGGCGATGTGGTCAGGCCGCCGCCCGCGGTGGCTTGCAACGTGGAGTCCGGCATCAGGTCCGGCATCAGGTCCGACATGTATTGAGTGCTCCGGCGCGCGCTGGCGAAGGATGGGAGATTGCGCATTGATAAGGGCATTGTAGCCTGCCGCTACAATGCGCTGCTTGGCGCCGCAGGCCGGTGCCGCCAGGCGCTGCAGGAGTTTTGAGCGGTAACCAACGGAGAGGTTCGATGCCTGAATTGCCCGAGGTCGAGGTGACCCGGCGCGGCTTGCTGCCGCATGTGGTGGGGCGGCGCATCGCCGCGGTCACGGTACGCCACCGCGGCCTGCGCTGGCCGGTCGACCCCGGACTCGAAGCCTGCCTGGCCCAGCGCCTGGTGCGCCGCATCGAGCGCCGCGGCAAGTATCTGCTGCTCGAATGCGTCAGCGCCGACGCGGCGCAGCCGGTCGGCTGGCTGCTGGTGCATCTCGGCATGACGGGCACGCTGCGGGTCCTGCCCGAGGCGCCGCCGCCGGGCGTGCACGACCACTTCGACCTGGTGCTCGAAGCCGGGCCCGGCGCAGCGTCGGCAGCGGCACCGGACCAGCAGCCGGGTACCATCGTGCTGCGCTTCCGCGATCCGCGCCGCTTCGGCGCCATCCTCTGGACCACGCTGCCGGAGGCGGAGCTGCCGTCGCATCCGTTGCTGAGCACCCTGGGCATCGAGCCATTCGATCCCGCCTTCGACGGCGCCTGGCTGCACCGCCATACGCGCGGTCGCAGTGCCGCGATCAAGACCGTGCTGCTGTCCGGCGCGATCGTGGTCGGGGTGGGCAACATCTACGCGTCCGAAAGCCTGTTCCGTGCCGGCATCCACCCGACCACCCCGGCCGGGCGCCTGAGCCGCGCGCGTTGCGACCGGCTGGCGCAGGCGGTGCGGGACACCCTGGCGCAAGCGATCGAGCGCGGCGGCAGCACGCTGCGCGACTTTGTCGGCAGCGACGGTGCCAGCGGCTACTTCCAGCTCGATTGCTTTGTCTACGACCGCGCCGGCCTGCCGTGCAAGGTGTGCGCCAAGCCGGTGCGCCAGATCGTGCAGGGCCAGCGTTCCACCTTCTATTGCACCAACTGCCAGCACTGATCGCCGGGGGCGGAGTGCTTCAGGGACCGCCCGCTGCCGCGGGTCGATGGCTCGGCGCAACACTGGCGGGGCCACTGGCATCCAAGGGACGCGAATTCCACAAAAGCGCCGTGGAAACCTGTATCGTGTGCGCAGTCATAAAAAGTTACAAAATGGCCGGCCGCGCGTGAACGGCAGGGGCGGACCGGCATTGCGTAAACACGGGCATGCCGCACAGGGTGGCTGGCCCCGAGGCAAAACCCAGCCAGCCCAACAGGTCCATGACAACGCTCGCCCACCAATTCGAACAATACGGCGCCTGGAGAACCGGAGTCCTCCAGTCACTGGCCGAATTCCAGTCCTGGCTGCAGCAGCACGACCTGTACGATGCGCAGGCCGACGATCGCGTGCAGCGCATCCAGAGCGTGCTGCGCAGCGACCGCCTCAAGGTCGCCTTCATCGCCGAGTTCTCGCGCGGCAAGAGCGAACTGATCAACGCCATCTTCTTTGCCGACTATGGGCGCCGCATCCTGCCGTCGTCGGCGGGGCGCACCACCATGTGCCCGACCGAGCTGCGCTACGACGAGGCCGAGCCGCCCAGCATCCGCCTGCTGCCGATCGAGACGCGCCTGCAGGACGCCTCCACCGCAGACTTCATCGAGGCCGGCACTTCGGCATCGCACTGGCATTCGGTGCCGCTGGACCCGTCGTCGCCCGAGGGCATGCTCGAGGCGTTCCAGCACGTGGTGCAGACCATGCGCGTGCCGCCCGAGCAGGCCGAGGCGCTGGGGCTGTACCACGAGAATGACCCCGATGCCGCCTATGCGGTCGATGCCGAGGGCATGGTCGAGATCTCGCGCTGGCGCCACGCCGTCATCAATTTTCCGCATCCGCTGCTGCGCCAGGGCCTGGTGATCCTCGACACGCCGGGGCTGAACGCGATCGGCACCGAACCCGAGCTGACGCTGCGGCTGATTCCGGATGCGCACGTGGTGGTGTTCGTGCTGGCCGCCGACGCGGGCGTGACCAAGAGCGACCTGGAGCTGTGGCGCAGCCATGTCGGCGCCGGGCACCGGCGCGGCTGCCTGGCGGTGCTCAACAAGATCGACGGGCTGTGGGATCCGCTGCGCCAGCCGGGCGAGATCGCGCAGGAAATCGCGCGGCAGGTGTCGACCACCGCGCAGGTGCTGGGCATCGAGCAATCGCGCGTGTATCCGGTGTCGGCGCAGAAGGGACTGGTGGCCAAGGTCACGCACGACGACACCCTGCTCGCGCGCAGCGGCCTGCCGGAGTTCGAGCACGTGCTGTCGGACCAGCTGATTCCGCGCCGGCGCGAGATCGTCTCGGACCAAGTCTACCGGCTGGTGCAGGACATGGCGCGCGCCGCGCAGCAGCTGCTGCAGAGCCGCCGCCGCGATATCGTCGAGCAGCTGTTCGAGCTGCGCGGACTGCGCGGCAAGAACCATGCGATGGTCAAGCACATGCTGATGCGGGTGCAGGGCGAGAAGGACGAGTTCGAGCAGAGCATCAGCAAGTTCCAGGCGCTGCGCCTGGTCTTCGGCCGGCACAGCGCCGACATCATCAAGAGCCTGCAATTGCGCGACGTGCGCCGCACCATGCGCAGCGCGCGCGAGCAAATGAAGGAGCGCTTCTTTTCGCGCGGCATGCGCGAGGACATGGAAGCATTGTTCGCGCAGTTGAGCGGGCTGGTCAGCGATGCCGACAACAAGATCGGCCAGCTGCACCAGCTGATCGAAAGCATGTACCGGCGCTTCAATGCCGAACACGGCTTCACGCTGCCCGCGCCGATGCAGTTCACCGCCGAACGCTACCTGGCCGAACTGCAGGAGACGCTGCGGCTGGTGCAGGCGCATTTCGGCACGATCAGCATGCTGACGCGCTCGCGCCCGCAGCTGGTGCAAAGCGCGTTCAACACCATGGCCAGCCGGGTGCTGGAGAATTTCCGCGGCCTCAACCGCGACATCGAGGTCTGGCTCAAGTCGGTGATGACGCCGCTGGAAGCGCAGGTGCGCGAACACCAGAAGCAGCTGCGCCGGCGCGTCGATTCGATCGAGCGCATCCATGAGGCCACCGATACGCTGGAAAGCCGCATCGCGCAGCTGGAAGAAGTGCTGAACGGGCTGGACGAACGCAGCGGACGGATCGAAGGCTTTGCCCAGCGGCTGATGCGGCCGGGGAGCGATGCGGACAGTGCCAGCCTTGCGGTAGCGTAGCCGCTTTCGACGGCTTCGTCGGCCGGTATATCATGTGGCGCCGCGCCTTGCGGCGCCTTTTTCTTTGGCGCGCCGATGTCCCATGTCAGCGCGCCACGTTGCCACACCGATGCCCCGCAAACCAGCCCTCCGTACCGCTCCCGCCCTGCCTGACGACCTCTGCGTGCCCCCCGACTTCGGCGCGCGCGTCGTCACGTGGCAGCGCCGGCACGGGCGGCACGACCTGCCCTGGCAGAACACCCGCGACCCGTACCGCATCTGGCTGTCCGAGATCATGCTGCAACAGACCCAGGTCAGCGCGGTGATCGACTACTTCCAGCGCTTCGTCGCGCAACTGCCCACGGTGCAGGATCTGGCGGCCGCGCCTGCCGACCAGGTGATGGCGCTGTGGGCCGGGCTGGGCTATTACTCGCGCGCGCGCAACCTGCACCGCTGCGCCATGCAAGTGGTCACCGAGCACGGCGGGCGCTTCCCCACTGACCCCGCGGTGCTGGTCACGTTGCCGGGCATCGGCCGCTCCACCGCGGCGGCCATTGCGGCGTTCAGCGCCGGGGTGCGTTCGCCGATCCTGGACGGCAACGTCAAGCGGGTGTTCGCGCGCTGCTTCGGCATCCATGGCCATCCGGGCGAGCGCGCGGTGGAAGCGCGCATGTGGCAACTCGCGGAACTGGCCTTGCCGGCACCTGGCCCGCACCAGGCCGACGACATGGTCGCCTATACGCAGGGACTGATGGACCTCGGCGCGACGGTGTGCTCGCGCGGCAAGCCTGCCTGCCTGGCCGATGCCGCAGCTTGCCCGCTGTCCGCCGATTGTGTCGCGCGCCGCGACGGCCTGACCGGCGTGCTCCCTGCGCCCAAGCCGCGCGCGGCGATCCCCGAGCGCAGCACGGTGATGCTGCTGGTGCGGCGCGAGCGTGAAGTGCTGCTGCGCCTGCGTCCGGACAGCGGCATCTGGGGCGGCCTGTGGAGCCTGCCGGAAATGCCGGTCGACACCGTTCCCTTCGACGCGGAGGCCGCCGAGGTCCGCGCGCTCGACTACGCGCGCGCTTTCGGCAGCCCCGCGCGCGCCGTGCTGGCCGGCGAGCTGACCCATATGTTCACGCACTTCCGCCTGCTGATCCGCGCCATCCGGGTCGACCTCGACGCGGAGGCGAACGTGCTGCGGCAGGACAGCGCGACGCCGGCCGGGCAGCGCTGGCTGTCGCTCGACGATCTCGATGCGCTGGGCACGCCCGCGCCTGTGCGCCGGCTGCTTGAGGACCAGGCGCGGGCGGGCTTGTTCTGAAGCGGGGGCAGGGCGGGGAGGAAAGGCCGCCCTACAGCATGTGGTTCTGCCGCATGTAGCGGTGCACGATCTCGATGCGCATGCCCGCGTCGGGCAAGGCCATCAGCATCTGCTTGGCCTTCAGCGGCACCGGGAGCAGTTCGCACAGCCGGTTGGCGACCCAGCTCGGGTCGTCCCACAGGTAGGGCTCGTCGAACGGCATGCGGTCGGGCTGCTCGGCGTGCAGCCGCGTGACGATGCGGCGCAGCGCGTCCAGGCATTCGCCCAGCAGTTCCAGCTTGCAGTCGATGATGTCGGGGGGAAGCACCTCGGCGCGCGCCACCAGCAGGCCGTCGTCGCGGGTTTCGTGGCTGATGATATGGAAGCGCTCGCGGCCGCGCGTGCGGATCAGCAGCACGCCCAGCTGCTCCATGTTGCAGTCGACGATTTCGGCGAGGCAGCCGACCAGTTCGGGCACGGTGGGCTGGTTGGGCCGGGCCACTTCCTCGCCGCTGGCGATCAGGCAGACGCCGAACGGCGCGCTGTCGCGCAGGCAGTTGCGCACCATGTCGACATAGCGCGCCTCGAACACGCGCAACGGCAGCCGTCCACCGGGAAACAGCACCGTGTGCAGGGGGAACAGCGGCAGGTTTTCGAGCGTCCGTGGCGGGTCTTCGGACCCTGTGGGACGGTAGAGGTCGGTCGAGGACATGCGGTGCAGGCTTGGGGTCGCGCAGCATTGGGCCGCCAGGCCGACGCCGCGCTCAGATGCCCCGTGCAGCCCGGGGTGCCATGCCGCGTGCGTCAGCCCGCCGGTGCGAGCTCTCGGTGTCTGACCAGCACATTACCATGTGCCCGGAAATAGTTGGCGAGCCTTTCGGCAATATAGACCGAGCGATGCTGGCCGCCGGTGCAGCCGATCGCCACGGTCAGGTAGCTGCGGTTGTCGGCAATGAAGCTTGGCAGCCACTTTTCCACGTAGGCGCGGATATCCTCGGCCATCGCCAGCACCATCGGCTGTGCCTGCAGGAAGTCGATCACCGGCATGTCGCGGCCGGTCAGCGGCCGCAGCGCCAGGTCGTAGTACGGGTTGGGCAGCGAGCGCACGTCGAACACCATGTCGGCATCGCTGGGCACGCCGTGCTTGAAGCCGAACGACTCGAACAGCAGTGTCAGGCGCTGGCTATCGTCGCGGATCAGCTCCTTGATCCAGCTGCGCAGCGTATTGGTGCGCACATTGCTGGTGTCGATCCGGTGCGCAGCCTCGGCCAGCGGGCTCAGCAGCGCGCGCTCCATCTCGATCGCTTCCATCAGCGCCGTGTCGTTGAAGGCGCCGCCACCGCCGGCTGCGCTGTCGGTGCGGGCCGACAGCGGATGGCGGCGCCGCGTCTCGGAGTAGCGCTGCACCAGGGCATCGGTGCTGGCGGTCAGGAAAATGACCTCGACCTGGTGCTCGGCGGCCAGCGCGCGCACGGTGTCGGGCAACTGGTCGAGCGACTCGCGGCTGCGGATGTCGGTAGCCACGCCCAGGTGCGTGTAGCCCTGAGCGTCGAGGTAGCGGGTCAGTTCAGGGATGAACTGCGCCGGCAGGTTGTCCACGCAGTAATAGCCTGCATCTTCGAGGACGTTCAGTGCGACGGACTTGCCGGAACCGGATATGCCGGTGATGAGGATGATGCGCATAGCAACTGAAGCATAGCATCAGGTGCCGGCTGCGTCATGACAGCAGTTTGACACCAGCAAAAATGGCGAACCTCCCGGTTCGCCATCCTTGTTCGCCATTTCGCCAGTGGCGGCGCTCAGGCTTCCTTCGACAGGCATTCCTTCATGTAGGCCTTGTATTCGTCGCCCTTCTTGCCTTTGCCCGACTTGCTGCAGGCCGCCATTTTCTCCTGCTGGGTCTTGGGCGCGCCGGACTTCGACAGGCATTCCTTCATGAACGCCTTGCGTTCGTCGCCCTTCTTGCCGGAGGCCTGCGCGTTGCAGGCCTTCATCTTGTCCTGCTGGGTGTTGGCCGCGGGCTTGTCCGGATTGGCCGGGGTAGCAGGCGTGGCCGGCACGGCAGGCGTTGCCGGGGCCGCGGCCGACGGCTTGGCCGGCGTAGCAGGGGTGGCCGGCGTGGCGGTCTGCGCAAAGGCGCTGGCTGCGAACAGCGGGGTCACCAGCGCGCACACTGCAATCAGGGTCTTCATGCTTGCTCTCCTCGGGTGGACAACCTTATCGCCGCGTGTGCCGGGGTCGGCGTTGCAGCTTCCGTAACGGGCGTGATGCCCATTACAGCACAAAACGGAGCATGCCTGAGAAACGTTGACTAGCGCTTGCCACGCCGTTGTAAGCAATTGAAAACCGCGGCGGACGTGGGCTTACAGCAGCCGGCCCTGCCCGCGCGAGACGGCATCGGCCTGCATCGCTGCGCGCTGGCGGTCCATGAAGTCGCGCAGCGTGTCGATGCCGCGCAGGCGCAGGATGGTGTTGCGCACGGCGGCTTCGACCAGCACGGCAAGGTTGCGGCCGGCCGCCACCTGGATCTTGACCATGTGGATGGGAAGACCGAGCACATCCAGATACTGCGAATCCAGCGGCAGCCGCTCGAACTCGCCGTCGTTGCGCCGCACCAGCTGCACCACCAGCTTGATCTTCATCTTCCGCCGCACCGCGGTCTCGCCGAAGATGGTCTTGATATCGAGCAGCCCCAGGCCGCGCACTTCCAGCAGGTTCTGCAGCAGCGGCGGGCAGCGGCCCTCGATGAAATCCGGCCCCAGCCGCACGAAGTCGACCGCATCGTCCGCCACCAGCCCGTGGCCGCGCGAGATCAGTTCCAGGCCCAGTTCGCTCTTGCCCAGGCCCGATTCGCCCATGATCAGCACACCCATGCCCAGGATGTCGAGGAACACGCCGTGCATGGTTACGCGCGGGGCGGAGATGCGCGACAGGTACAGGCGCAGGTGGTCGATCACCGCGGCGGACGACACCGGCGTGGTGAACAGCGGCGTCGACGAGCGTGTGCAGCGCAGTTCCAGGTCCGGCGGCGGCTCCATGCCGTCGGCGATCACCAGGAACGGCGGCTCCAGCAGGATCAGCTCGCCCATCTGGCGCTTGCGGGTCTCGTCGTCGAGGCGCTGGTAGTACGTGATTTCGGGCTTGCCGAGGACCTGGATCCGGTTCGGGTGGATCAGGTTAAGGTGGCCCACCAAGTCTGCGGCGGAAGTCGCTTCGCGGGCAAATTCCACGTCAAAGGCGCGGTCCGCGCCCTCCAGGCCAGCGACCCACGAGAGTTTGAGGTCGGCTGCGTTGTCGTCGAAGATTGACTGGGAGGTGACACCGGTGAGTTCCATGCGGTATGGCTGGTAAGGCGGTGTTCGAAGCGCGTGGCGCTTCCCCGGTCTGGTGCCGGCCCGCTCCGGGGGAATCAGTGGATCAGGGATGCCATGCGATCAGCAGTTCGTGCACGGCATCGGGCGTGGGGAGGGTCGCCAGGCCCTCGCGCATGTCGCGATCCGACAGCAGTTGCGCGATCTCGGACAAGATTTCCAGGTGCTGCTGCGTGGCCTGTTCGGGCACCAGCAAAAAGATCAGCAGCGAAACCGGCTTGCCGTCCGGCGATTCGAACGGAATCGGCTCGGCCAGTCGCATGAACGCGGCCAGGGGCTGCTTCAGGCCCTTGATGCGCCCATGCGGGATCGCCACGCCGGCGCCCAGTCCGGTCGAGCCCAGCGACTCGCGCGCGAACAGGTTGTCGGTGACGATGGCGCGCGCCACGCCATGGTTGTTCTCGAAGAGGAGCCCGGCCTGCTCGAACACACGTTTCTTGCTGGTGACGCTGACGTCGAGGGTGATGTTGCCGGGTGGCAGCAATTTGGCCAAACGATTCATGGGCGATGCGCAGGATTTCAGTTAGCGGGCGGATCGTTCCGCCGGGCAGCGTCTGGCTCCCTGACCGCTGCCGGCGCGGGGGAAGACGTCCGGCCCATTATAGAGCAGCGACTACCCTTGCATTGTGCGGTGCAGCGCGGGCAGGCGCGGCCACGATTTCTCTCTCTTTGTATGGCGCAGCATACACCTTGGCGCTGCGCTTGCGAACCTTTCGGGCTTCCATGCGTGGCAAGGTTTGCTCCGCTGCCACAGCCGGCACAGCGCCAGGGCGCAAAAAAGCCGCGCTTCGCGGCGCGGCTTGCCTGTGGAATCCTGGTTCAGCAGCCCTCTGCGGGCTGCCGGGCACGGGTTTATTGCTGCATTTGCGCTGCGGCCATCTGATACTTGACCGCTTCGCGGTCGTGGCCTTGCACGCGATCCTTGTAGCGAATCACCTGACGGTCCAGCTTGTCGACGAGTGCGTCGATCGCCGCATACAGGTCTTCGTGATGCGCCTCGACAAAGATGTCCTTGCCCTTTAGATGCAGATTGATTTCCGCGTACTGACGCCGGTCCTTTTCCTTGTGATTGTCGACAGAGAGCAGCACGCTAACGCCAATGACTTGATCGAAATGCCTGACGATTCGCTCCAGCTTCGTTTCCACGTACTCACGCAGAGGGGGCGTGATGTCCAGGTGGTGTCCACTGATCTTGAAGTTCATAGCGCTTCTCCTTCTGAAAGAGCCTCACCAGGCAGGCGGTGGGCTCGGCTACAAAGACTTGCGGAGATTGACTGCGGGGATTTTCAAGGCTTCACGATACTTGGCGACCGTGCGGCGTGCGACAACGAAGCCCTGTTCGCCCAGCAGTTCGGCGATGCGACTGTCGGAAAGGGGATTCCTCGGGTCTTCGGCTCCTATCAGTTGCTTGATCAAGGCGCGGATGGCCGTTGATGAAGCCGCGCCACCGGTTTCGGTGGACACGTGGCTGCCGAAGAAGTACTTCAGTTCGAAAGTACCCATCGGCGTAGCCATATATTTATTGGTCGTCACCCGGGAGATGGTTGACTCGTGTAAACCCAGTGTATCGGCAATCTCCCGCAAAACCAAGGGGCGCATGGCGATTTCACCGTGGGTGAAAAAGTTCTTTTGACGCTCGACAATGGCTTGCGAGACACGCAGGATCGTGTCGAACCTTTGCTGGATATTCTTGATCAGCCAGCGTGCTTCCTGCAGCTTCTGCTGCAGCCCGGCGGTACCGGTCTCGCCTTTGGCGCCACGCAGGATCTGTGCATACATATCGTTGATGCGCAGCCTCGGCATCACATCCGGATTGAGTTGCGCGATCCAGCCGCCGCCGCTCTTGCGCACGAACACGTCGGGCACGACGAAATCGGCCTCCGGACGGCTGTACGCATGGCCCGGGTAGGGCGCCAGCGAGCGGATCAGGTCATGCGCGGCCTTGAGTGCGACTTCATCGACCTGCAGGGCCTTCTTCAGCCGGGTGTAGTCCCGTACCGCAAGCAGTTCCAGGTGATGGGTGACGATGGTCAGCGCGAGTTCGCGCTGCGGGTGCGTCAGGCGGCGCAATTGCAGCGCCAGGCATTCGGCCGCGTTGCGCGCGCCCACGCCGGGCGGATCGAAGCTCTGCAGCAGCGTCAGGATGGCGTGGACTTCGTCGGGGTCGAACTCGAGTTCTTCGGGCAGCTCCGCGCAGATCTCTTCGAGCGAGGCGCTAAGGTAGCCATCGTCATCGAGCGATTCGATCAGGAAGATGGCGAGTCCCTTGTCGCGCGCCGAGATCTTCAGCGGTGTCAGCTGCTCCATCAGGTATTCGCGCAGCGTGGGCTCGGCATCGCGCAGCTGCATCGGCGTCTTTTCGTCCTCGTCGCCTTGCGGGCGGCGGGCGAAGTCATCCAGGCTCCAGTCGCCGTTGCCGTAGTCGTCGCCGCTGCTGTTGTCGCCGTAGCTGTCATCGGCGCCGCCTTCGGCGCGCGCGTCGCCATTGCCCTGGGGCTCGGCGGGGGCGGGCGCGGGCGCGCTCTGGACGTTGACCGAGCCATCGGCCGCCACGCGCAGCGGGCTTTCGATCCAGTCATTCTCCCGCTCGAGCAGCGGGTTTTCCGTCAGCGCCTGTTCGACTTCCTGCTGCAGTTCCAGCGTGGAAAGCTGCAGCAGCCGGATCGACTGTTGCAGCTGCGGGGTCAGTGCCAGGTGCTGGGAGAGGCGGAGCTGTAGCGACGGTTTCATGCGACCTATTTTATGCGCATCTCTCCGATGTTGGAACGGAAATTGCTATCGCTGATGCGCCGTGATCGCCGCTGGCTCTCCCCGCCATGCGGCCATGGCGGCCCGTGCGGGGCCGCCGACTTGTCACATGCGGAAGTTCTCGCCCAGATAGACGCGCCGCACGGCGTCGTTGGCGATGATGTCTTCGGGCTGGCCCGCGGCCAGCACCGTGCCTTCGCTGATGATGTAGGCGTGATCGCAGATGCCGAGCGTCTCGCGCACGTTGTGGTCGGTGATCAGCACGCCGATATTGCGCGCCTTGAGGAAGCTGACGATGCGCTGGATCTCGCCCACGGCGATCGGGTCCACGCCGGCAAAGGGCTCGTCCAGCAGGATGAAGCGCGGCGATGACGCCAGTGCGCGCGCGATTTCCACGCGGCGGCGCTCGCCGCCGGACAGCGACAGCGCCGGATTGTTGCGCAGGTGCGCGATCTGCAGGTCGTCGAGCAGGGCATCCAGGCGGCGCTCGATCTCGGCCTTGGCCAGCGGCTTGCCCTTGTCCTGCTGCAGCTCCAGCACCGCGCGGATGTTCTCCTCGACGTTGAGCTTGCGGAACACCGAGGCTTCCTGCGGCAGGTATGACAAGCCCATGCGCGCGCGCTCGTGGATCGGCAGGCCGCTGATGTGGTCGCCGTCGAGCACGATGTCGCCTTCGTCCAGCGCCACCAGGCCGACGATCATGTAGAACGACGTGGTCTTGCCCGCGCCGTTGGGGCCGAGCAGCCCGACCACCTCGCCGCTCTTCACGTCGAGCGAGACGTCCTTGACCACCGTGCGCGAGCCATAGCGCTTCTTCAGGTGGCGCACGACCAGCGTGCTGCCGCCGGGCAGGACGGAGTTGGCTTCGACGACAGGCTTGTCGGCAATGGTGGCGGTATCGGTCATAAGTACGGTCAGGGTTTGTTGGCGGGCGCGGGCGCCGACTTCAGGTCCAGCGGCGAGCCGCCTGCGGTGCCGGACTTCTGGTCCTGGCGCGGCGACAGCACCGCGCGCACGCGGCCTGACGGGTTGGCCGCCGCGGCATCGCCGCTGCCGCCGCCCGCCGCGGTATAGAGTTCCTTGCGGCTGTCATAGGTCAGCACCGCGCCGCGGATCTCGTCGACCAGCTTGGCGCCCTGCAGCCGTGCCATGCGGGCATTGCCGATCAGCTTGGAGAATTCCTGCTTGCCGTCGTATTCGATGCGGTCGCCCCAGCCGTCGATGTATTCATCGACGCCCTCGCGCTTCTGGCGGATATAGGCCTGCTTGCCCGGCTTCGAGGTGGCCACGGCGAACTGGTAGCCCTCGGGGTCGGTGCGCAGCTCGGCGGCGTCGGACTTCAGGATCATGGTGCCCTTGGTCAGCACCACGTTGCCGGTCAGCGTATAGATCTGCTTGACATCGTCATAGCTGGCGTTGTCCGCCTCGAGCACCATCGGCTTGTCGCGGTCCGCGCGCTCGGCTAGGGCAGGCTGGGCCAGCAGGCCCAAGGCCAGGGCCAGCGCGAGCAGGGCCGGGGCGGTGCGTCGACGGGACGATGTCGTCAGGGAAGCGGTCATGTTGGCAGGGTTGCTTAAGGGCGTCGGGATGCGTGATGGTGCGGTTTGCGCGGACTTCGGCGCGTGCTGCAGCGCGGTGCCGGCCGGCACCGCGCGCGCGGCTGCGCCGGACCGGGATTTCAGGACCCTGGCGCGCGGCCCGGGGACGGCCCGGTGATGATGGTGCCGCGTACATTGCCGAGCAATTGTACTTCGCGCGTGACGTTGTTGAAGATGAGTCCGTTGGCGGTCATGACCGAAGGGCCGCGCGTCAGCTTGACCGGCTTGTCGGTCTTGACGATGTCGTCATTGACCAGCAGCTGGAAATAGCTCGACGCCGCGGTCAGCTGCGGATCCTTGGACGGATCCTTGCCCTGCTGGCGCAGCACGTAGCCATTGCCGTACAGGTCGATCACCGTGCCTTCGGCGTTCATGCGGCCGATGTCGGCGCGCGCGGTCACCGGCGGGCGGTCCGGCTCGTAGGCGCGCATCGCGGGGCGCGTGACCTCGTAGGTCTGGTCGTCCTCGAAATGGACCATGCGCTCGCCGGTGAAGCGGATCTTGGTACTGCCGTCGGGCGCAAGCTCGGTGGCCGAGAAACGGTCCATGAAGTAGTCCGGCTCGTGCTTCTTGGTGGTCTGCGCGGCCTGGTCTTCCTTGGGGGAGTTGATCTGGACCAGCCAGAACGTGCTGCCCGCCACGATGGCCATCAGCAGCAGCGGCAGCAGCCGCATGACGATGCCGCTGAGGGAGGCGAGGAGTGCCTGCATGGTGTCCTTGGCGTTGTGCTGCTGGTGCCGTCGGTGGTGCGCCGGCTCAGATGACCTTGGCGCGGGTCAGGTCGTGGATATGCAGCGCGCCGGTCAGGCGCCCTTCGTCGTCCACCACCAGCAGCTGGTTGATGCGGTTGGCTTCCATCACTTGCACGGCTTCCACCGCCAGCTGGTCCTGGTTGACCACGTGGGGGTTGCGGTGCATGACCTCGCCGATCGGCACGGTCTTCCAGTCGCGCGGGGTTTCCAGCAGGCGGCGCAGGTCACCGTCGGTGAACACGCCGATGGCGCGCCCGTCGGTATCCACCACCGCGGTCATGGCCATGCCCTTGCGCGTGATTTCCATCAGCGCCTGGGCCAGCGGCGTGCTTTCGCGCACCTCGGGCACGGCGTTGCCGGTACGCATCACGTCGCGCACGTGGGTCAGCAGCTTGCGGCCGAGCGCGCCGCCGGGGTGCGAGCGGGCGAAGTCCTCCTCGCCGAAGCCGCGCGCATCGAGCACCGCCACCGCGAGCGCGTCGCCCAGCGCCAGCGCGGCGGTGGTGCTGGCGGTCGGGGCCAGGTTCAGCGGGCAGGCTTCCTTCTCGACCGCCGCGTCCAGGTGGACGTCGGCCAGCTTGGCGAGGTTGGATTCCGGATTGCCGGTGACCGAGATCAGGCGCGCGCCGATGCGCTTGACGATCGGGATGATCGACAGCAGCTCGCCGGTCTCGCCGGAATTGGAGAAGGCGATCAGCACGTCGTCGCGCGTGACCATGCCGAGGTCGCCATGGCTGGCTTCGGCGGGGTGCACGAAGAACGCGGGGGTGCCGGTCGAGGCGAGCGTGGCCGCGACCTTGCGGCCGATATGGCCGGACTTGCCGATGCCCGAAACAACCACGCGCCCGGTGCATTGCAGGATCAGCTGCACGGCATGGGCAAAGTCGCCGTTCAGGCGGCCGGAAAGTGCGGAAACCGCATCGGCTTCGGTCTGGAGCGTGTCGCGGGCGAGCCTGAGTGCTCGATCCGCATCGAAATTAGCTATCATGGCGACGAAGTATACCAACGAATGCGACCGCACCTGGGCCGACCCAACGCGCGCGTCGCGCTCGCCCGTGCTCGCCGTATTTCCGCCGGCAGGGTGCCCGTGCCGGGTCGGCCGCGCGCCTCGCCGGTCACCCTGACCGCCTGATGCATTCTCCGCTGGAACTGACCCTGGTGCTGCTGGCCGCCGCCGTGTTCGGCGTGGTCGCGTTCCGCATGCTGCAGCTGCCGCCGATGCTGGGCTACCTGGCCGTCGGCATCCTGATCGGACCGCATGCGCTGGGGCTGGCCAGCGACACCGCGCAGACCAAGTACCTGGCCGAGTTCGGCGTGGTCTTCCTGATGTTCTCGATCGGGCTGGAATTCAGCCTGGCCAGGCTGCGCGCGATGAAGCGGCTGGTGTTCGGCATGGGCGGCTCGCAGGTGGTGCTGTCGATGCTGGCGGTGGTGCCGGCCAGCTGGGCCTTCAACTGGCTGTTCCCGTTGTCGTGGCAGGCCTCGGTGGCGCTGGGCGGGGCCCTGGCCATGTCTTCGACCGCCATCGTGTCCAAGATGCTGTCCGAGCGCATGGAACTGGAAAGCGAGCACGGGCGCAACATCATCAGCATCCTGCTGTTCCAGGACCTGGCGGTGGTGCCGCTGCTGATCGTGATTCCGGCACTGTCGCACGATCCGGGCGACCTGGTCATGGCGCTAGGCCTGGCCACGCTCAAGATCGTGGTGGCGCTGGGCGCGATCTTCTTCCTGGGCCAGCGCCTGATGAGCCGCTGGTTCCATGTGGTGGCGGCGCGCCGCTCGCAGGAACTGTTCATGCTGAACCTGCTGCTGGTCACGCTGGGCATGGCGGCGCTGACCGAGCGGCTGGGCCTGTCGATGGCGCTGGGCGCCTTCATGGCGGGCATGCTGATCTCCGAGACGCCCTACCGCCACCAGGTGGAGGAAGACATCAAGCCGTTCCGCGACGTGCTGCTGGGGCTGTTCTTCGTCACCATCGGCATGCTGCTCAATATCCGCGTGGTGCTCGACCATATCTGGCTGGTGCTGGCGCTGCTGGTGGTGCCGGTGCTGTTCAAGCTGGTGCTGATCGCGGCGCTGGCGCGCGCGTTCGGCTCGCGCCAGGGCGTGGCCATCCGTACCGGGCTGGGGCTGGCGCAGGCGGGCGAGTTCGGCTTCGTGCTGCTGAACCAGATCGACGGCCTGAACCTGGTCGACCCGGTGCTGATCCAGGTAATCCTCGCGTCGATGCTGCTGTCGATGCTGGCGGCACCGTTTCTGATCCAGTACAGCGACGCCATCGTGCTGCGCTTTTCCGCCAACGAATGGCTGATGCAGTCGCTGAACATGACCCGCATCGCCGCGCAGAGCCTGCAGACCGAGAAGCACGCCATCATCTGCGGCTTCGGCCGCAGCGGGCAGAACCTGGCGCACATGCTGGAGCGCGAGGGCATCAACTATGTGGCGCTCGACCTGGACCCCGACCGCGTGCGCGAGGCCGCCGCCGCCGGCGACACCGTGGTCTACGGCGACGCGGGCCGGCGCGAGGCGCTGATCGCCGCGGGCCTGCACCGCGCCGCCGCGGTGATCGTGACCTACGCCAACACGCCGTCGGCGCTGAAGGTGCTGCACCATGTGCAGGAGCTGGCGCCGGCGCTGCCGGTGATCGTGCGCACGGTCGACGATTCCGAACTCGACACGCTGCAGAAGGCCGGCGCCACCGAGGTGGTGCCCGAGATCATCGAAGGCAGCCTGATGCTGGCCTCGCACGCACTGGTGCTGCTGGGCGTGCCGATGCGGCGGGTGGTGCGCGGCGTGCAGCAGGCGCGCGACGCGCGCTACAGCCTGCTGCGCGGCTACTTCCACGGGCGCGACGACGAAGAGGACATGGTCGAGCGCGACTCGGTGCGGCTGCATTCGGTGTCGCTGGGCCCGCAATCCACCGCGGTGGGCAGGCGCCTGGGCGCGCTGGGGCTGGACCGCATCGGGGTCGAGGTGACCGCGGTGCGCCGGCGCGGCATCCGTGCCTTCGATCCACAGCCCGAGACCGTGCTGGAGCCCGGCGATATCGTTGTGCTGCGCGGCCCGCCCGAGGCGCTGGAGGCCGCGGAGACGCGCATCCTGAACGGCTGAGCGCCGGAACTGGCGCCGCAGCAAGCCTCAGTGTGGGCGCGGCTCGACCCAGGATTCCGGCAGGTTGTCGAGCACCGCGCGCGGGTCCAGCGAGCGGATCGGGACGTCGCGATCGGCCGGGATGCGCCCCTCGCCCTGCAGCATCAGGTAGCGCAGGCAGCACACCCGCAGGAACGATGAGAAATTGCCCGCCACTGCCTCGCTGCCGCGGTGTTCGGTCAGTTCGTCGTGCAGGCGCGTGATCAGCTGGTTGACGGTCATGCCGTCGCGCTGCGCCAGTTCTTCCAGCACTTCCCAGAACAGGCTTTCCAGGCGGATGCTGGTGGCCGCGCCATGCAGGCGCAGCGAGCGCGACTGGCTCTGGTAAGACGCCGGATTGGCGCGGATAAAGATTTCACACATGAAAGGCTCCCTGGCGAGCGGCGCGGCCGGCAGGCTGTGCATGGCCGGCCGGGCGGCAAGCCATGCATCACGCGTGGGGGCGCCGCGTGCGGAAAGCACTAATGTACGATCCGCGTGCCCAGCACCGCAAGGAACTGCGCCAGCCAGGCCGGATGCGCCGGCCAGGCCGGGGCGGTGACGAGGTTGCCGTCGGTATGGGCCTGGTCGACGGCGATCTCGGCATAGGTGCCGCCGGCCAGCTTCACTTCCGGCGCGCAGGCCGGGTAGGCGGAGCAGGTCTTGCCTTCGAGCACGCCCGCGGCCGCCAGCAGCTGGGCGCCGTGGCACACCGCGGCAATCGGCTTGCCGGCCTGCGCGAAATGCCGCACGATCTCCAGCACGCGCGCGTTCAGGCGCAGGTATTCGGGGGCGCGGCCGCCGGGGATGACCAGCGCGTCGTAGCCGGCCGGGTCGATCTCGGCAAAGGTGGCATTGAGGGTGAAGTTGTGGCCGCGCTTCTCGCTGTAGGTCTGGTCGCCCTCGAAATCGTGGACCGCGGTGGCGCACGCGTCGCCCGCCCGCTTGTCGGGACACACGGCATCGACGGTGTGGCCGACCATCTGCAGCGCCTGGAACGGCACCATGGTTTCGTAGTCTTCGGCGTAGTCGCCCACCAGCATCAGAATCTTTTTTGCCATCGTGGTCTCCTGTATGGTTACGGGTGTCCGGCGGGTGCCGGACGCGGCAAGCCGGCGCGGGCAGCCCGTCCGGCCGGCAGGGCCATTGTGCTGGGCACCCCGGCGGCGCGGGTGGTAATGGGTTACCACGCCGGCTTACCGCGCCGCCCGCATGTCGCCGCCACCGCTTTCTGACCGGCGCGCCGCGCGCCCATCCTCCCGACTTCCTATGGCAGATTCCATCATCCAGTCCCCCGATCTCGGCGACGTCACCGGCTACCTGCGCGACCGCATCCGTACCGTGCCGGACTGGCCCCAGCCCGGCGTGATGTTCCGCGACATCACGCCGCTGCTGCAGGATCCCAAGACCCTGCGCGTGCTGATCGACGTGTTCGTGCACCGCTATATGGACGCGCAACTCGACCTGGTCGCGGGTATCGATGCGCGCGGCTTTATCCTGGGCGCGATCGTCGCGTACGAGCTGAACCTGGGCTTCGTGCCGATCCGCAAGAAGGGCAAGCTGCCGTTCCAGACCGTGGCCGAGGAATACGAACTGGAATACGGCAGCGCCACGGTCGAGATCCACGCCGACGCCTGCAAGGCCGGCGACCGCGTGCTGCTGGTCGACGACCTGATCGCCACCGGCGGCACCATGATGGCCGGGCGCAAGCTGCTGGAGCGCCTGGGCGCGACGGTGGTGGAGGGCGCCGCCATCGTCGACCTGCCCGAGCTGGGCGGATCGAAGCTGCTGCACGGCGCCGGGTTGCCGTTGTTCACCGTGTGCAAGTTCGAGGGGCACTGAGCGATGCGCGCCCGCGTAAAGATCCACGCAAGGAGTCTTCATGCCTGACCTGCTGCTGTTCCTGCTGACCTCCGTCGCCGTGACCGTGGCCCCGGGGCCGGACAACCTGCAGGTGCTGGCGCGCGGCATGGCGCAGGGGCGTCGCGCGGGGCTGGTGGCGGCGCTGGGCTTTTCGGTCGGCTGCCTGTTCCATACCGTGATTGCCGCGGTGGGGCTGGCCGCGGTGCTGCGCTCTTCGCCGCTGGCCTTCCAGCTGATCAAGTACGCCGGCGCCGCCTACCTGATCTGGATCGGCATCCAGGCGGTGCGTGCGAAGGGCGGGCTGGCGCAGGGCGGCGAGGTCGAGGCCGTGCCGCTCGCGCGCGTATTCCGCCAGAGTGTGCTGGGCAACATGCTGAACCCCAAGGTGACGCTGTTCTTCCTGGTGTTCCTGCCGCAGTTCGTGCGCGCCGACGCCGCGCATCCCGGACTGCAGTTCTTGCTGCTGGGCGTGGTCTTCATGCTGCAGACCGCGGTGGTGTTCTCGCTGTTCGGGCTGTGCGCGGGTTGGCTGGGCGCGTGGCTGCGCCGGCGGCCGGCCACCGGGCGCTGGCTGGACCGCGCTGCCGGGGCCATCTTCGTCGGGCTCGGCATCAAGGTCGCGCTGCCCTGATCCGGACCCTGGCAGCGCTGCCGGCGCTGCGCTGCCGCATCGTCGCGGCGGTTGCCGAAGGCGGTGTTGCCATGTTGCCCGCGCCCCGCAGCGCGGGGCCCATGCCGTTGCCGGTGCCGGGGGCCGGGCGCATAATGAGCCCTTGACAACGACACGATGACCGGGCGGAGCCTCCAGTCAGTATTCGGCACCGGTCACACAAAGGCGCACCATGGGCGTTCTCCTTCACCTGTTATCGGGCGTTGCCCTGCTCGTCTGGGGCACCAACATCGTCAAGGTCGGCATCCTGCGCGTCTATGGCGCCAATTTGCGCCACGTGCTGTCGACCAGCGTCTCCAACCGCTTCACCGCCTTCCTGGCCGGCCTGGGCGTTACCGGTCTGGTCCAGAGCAGCAACGCCACCGCGGTCATCGTCAGCTCCTTCGTCGGCCAGGGCCTGATCGCCGTCGCGCCGGCGCTGGCGATCATGCTGGGCGCCAACGTCGGCACCGCGCTGATGGTGCAGGTGTTCTCGCTGGACCTGTCATGGCTGTCGCCCCTGCTGATCTTCGTCGGCGTGATCTGCCACCTGACCTGGAAGGGCAGCAAGCCCGGCCACGTCGGCCGCGTGCTGATCGGCCTGGGCCTGATCACGCTGGCGCTGGAACTGATCTCGATCGCGACGCGGCCGGTGGTGCAGGCCGCCGGCGTCAAGGTGCTGTTCGCCTCGCTGACCGGCGATTCGGGCCTCGACATGCTGGTGGGCGCGTTCCTGACCATCCTGTGCTATTCCAGCCTGGCCGTGGTGCTGTTCTGCGGCGCGCTGGCCTCGGCCGGGGTGGTGTCGATCCACGTGGCGCTGGCGCTGGTGCTGGGGGCCAATCTGGGCTCGGGCGTCTCGGCGCTGCTGACCACCTCGGGCAACAACCAGCCGGGCAAGCGCGTGACGCTGGGCAACCTGCTGTCGCGCCTGCTCGGCTGCCTGATCGCGCTGCCTCTGCTGGGCCAGGCCGAGGAACTGCTGGCGCTGGTCGATCATGAGCCGCAACGGCTGATCGTCAACTTCCACCTGCTGTTCAACGTCGCGCTGGCGGTGCTGCTGCTCGGCGCCACCGCGCCGCTGGCGCGCCTGTGCGAAAAAGTGCTGCCGGGACGCAATACCGGCGACAGCCAGGTCACGCCGCGCCATCTCGATACCGCCGCGCTGTCGACGCCCACGCTGGCGCTGTCCAACGCCGCGCGCGAAGTGCTGCGCATCGGCGACCGCATCGAGCAGATGCTCGACAACATGCTGCGCGTGCTGCGCACCAACGACGCCAAGCTGGCCACCGCCACCTGCCGCATCGACAACGAGGTCGACGACCTCTACACCGCGATCAAGCTTTACCTGACCCGCATCAGCCTGGAAGCGCTGGACGAGCGCGACGGCCAGCGCTGGACCGAGATTATCTCGCTCACCATCAACCTGGAACACGCGGGCGATATCATCGAGCGCATCCTGCTCGATACCAAGGACAAGAAGATTGCCCACAACCTGATGTTCTCCGAGGCCGGCATGCAGGAGATCGCCGAGATGCACGCGCGCCTGGTCGCCAACCTGCGCCTGGGCCTGTCGGTGTTTCTCAACGGCGACCTGAAGAGCGCGCAGGCGCTGATGGCGGAGAAGGCCAACTTCCGCGAACTGGAGCGCAAGTACGCGCGCACCCATTTGCAGCGCGTGGCGGTGCAGACCGCGGAAAGCATCGAGACCAGCTCGCTGCACCTGGACGTGATCAGCGAGCTGAAGCGGCTGAACTCGCTGTTCTGCGCCACTGCCTATCCGGTGCTGGAGCAGGCCGGCGTGCTCAACCGCAGCCGGATGAAGGAAGACGATGTGCCGCCGGTCTCGACCGTAGAGGCAGCGCGGCCCTGAGCGGATCGGCTACAGCTTGTAGCCGAACTTGCGCAACAGCTCTTTTCGTTCCGCCACATCCGCCTCGGTCTCGATCCCCAGCGGCGAAGCGCCGTCGATCACTCCCACCACGCCGCGCCCAGCATCGGTCTGCGCCACGATCACCTGCGTCGGGTTCGCGGTCGCGCAGTAGATCCGGCATACCTCCGGCACCGCGCGCACCGCGCCCAGCACGTTCACCGGGAAGAAGCCGTCGCCCAGGAAGATCAGGAAGCTGTGGCCCGCGCCGATGGCGCGCGCGTTCTCGCAGGCCATGTCGATCAGGTGCTCGTCGGTGCCTGACCAGCGCACCAGCCGCTTGCCCGAGGCCTCGCAGAAGGCCAGCCCGAAGCGGATGCCGGGGACCGTGCCCACCAGCGCCTCGTGCAGGTCTTCCACGGTCTTGATGAAATGCGACTGGCCGAAGATAAAGTTGGTGGCTTCCGGCTTGGTGACCGGTACGACCGTCAGTTCCATGGCGGGGCTCCTGTGCGATGGGTGTCGCCGTCCGCTTCATGGTAGGGCGCGAGATAGCGAAAGCAAGCCGGCGCCTGCTATACCGGATGGGTTGGCCCACCACCGGAGGAGCCGCCCATGCCCGCCTCTTGCAGATGGCTTGCCCTGCTTGCCATCGCCCCGACGCTTGCCGCCGCGCAGGTCGCTCCGGCATCACAGCGCGAGATCGCGGTGACCGAACTGCGGCACCCGAATGTCGTGGTGGTGCTGCGCCATGCCAGCGCGCCGGGCGTGGGCGATCCGCCCGGGTTCCGGCTGGCGGATTGCGCCACCCAGCGCAACCTCGACGCGCGCGGACGCGAGCAGGCGGCGCGGCTGGGAGCGAGCTGGAAGGCGGCCGGCTTCCGGCCGACGCAGGTGTGGAGCAGCGCCTGGTGCCGCTGCCAGGACACCGCGCGGCTGATCGGGCTCGGACCGGTGCAGGTGCAGCCGCTGCTCAATTCATTCTTCGGCGCGGATGCGCAGCGCCGCGACGCGCAGGTCGCGCAGCTGTCGCGGCTGATCGACGGTCTCGACCCGCGCGGCGGGCCTTACCTGATGGTCACGCACCAGGTGGTGATCACCGCGCTGACCGGGCATGGTGCCGACAGCGGAGGGGGTGTGGTGATCGAATTGCCGCTGGGTGGGACGGCGCGGCGCACGCGCGTGTTGCCGGCCGCCGGGCTGGATTGAGCCGCGGCCCGCCGGACGGTTCCCGCTTCACGCACGCTTGAGCAGCGGCGCCAGATACTTCCCCGTAAAGCTCGCCTTGCTCTTCGCCACGGCCTCCGGCGTGCCCCGCGCGATCACCTGGCCGCCACCGGCGCCGCCCTCCGGCCCCATGTCGATCAGCCAGTCGGCGGTCTTGATGACGTCGAGGTTGTGCTCGATGATGACGACGGTATTGCCCTGGTCGCGCAGCTTGTGGATGACCTTGAGCAGCAGTTCGATATCGTGGAAGTGCAGCCCGGTGGTGGGCTCGTCCAGGATGTAGAGCGTGCGCCCGGTATCGCGCTTGGACAGCTCCAGCGACAGCTTGACGCGCTGCGCTTCGCCGCCGGACAGCGTGGTCGCCGATTGTCCCAGCCGGATATAGCCCAGGCCCACGTCAAGCAGCGTCTGCAGCTTGCGCCGCACCACCGGCACCGCGCTGAAGAACTCGTGCGCCTGCTCGACGGTCAGGTCGAGCACCTCGGAGATGTTCTTGCCCTTGTACAGCACCTCCAGCGTCTCGCGGTTGTAGCGCTTGCCGTGGCAGACGTCGCAGGGCACGTACACGTCGGGCAGGAAGTGCATCTCGACCTTGAGCACGCCGTCGCCCTGGCACGATTCGCAGCGCCCGCCCTTGACGTTGAACGAGAAGCGGCCCGGGTCGTAGCCACGCTCCTTGGCCGACGGCACGCCGGCGAACAGCTCGCGGATCGGCGTGAACAGGCCGGTGTAGGTGGCCGGGTTGGAACGCGGGGTGCGGCCGATCGGGCTCTGGTCGACGTTGATGACCTTGTCGAAATGCTCCAGCCCCTCGATGCGGTCGTGCGCCGCCGGCTCCGGGGTCGAGCCGTACAGGTGGCGCGCCACCGCGTGGTAGAGCGTGTCGTTGATCAGCGTCGACTTGCCCGAGCCGGACACGCCGGTGATGCAGGTCAGCAGGCCCACCGGCACCTCGGCGGTGACGTTGCGCAGGTTGTTGCCGCTGGCGTTGACGATACGCAGCAGCCGCTCTTCATCCGGGGCGGCGCGCTGCTTCGGCACTTCGATGCGGCGCTGGCCCGACAGGTACTGCCCGGTCAGCGATGCCGGCGAATCCTCGATCTGCCGCGGCGTGCCCTCGGCCACGATCATGCCGCCGTGCACGCCCGCGCCCGGGCCAATGTCGACCACGTAGTCGCAGGCGCGGATCATGTCTTCATCATGCTCGACCACCAGCACCGAGTTGCCGATATCGCGCAGGTGCTTGAGCGTGCCGATCAGGCGGTCGTTGTCGCGCTGGTGCAGGCCGATCGAGGGCTCGTCCAGCACGTACATCACGCCGGTCAGGCCCGAGCCGATCTGCGACGCCAGCCGGATGCGCTGGGCCTCGCCGCCGGACAGCGTATCGGCGCTGCGCTCCAGCGACAGGTAGTCCAGCCCGACGTTGTTGAGGAAGTTCAGCCGCGCGGTGATCTCCTTGACGATCTTGTCGGCGATCTCGCGCTTGGCGCCGTGCATGTCCAGCGTCAGGAAGTAGGTCAGCGCATCGCGCAGCGGCCAGCCGTTGATCTCGAAGATCGCGCGCGCCTGCTCGCCGTCGCCCAGCTTGACATGGCGCGCCTCGGTGCGCAGCCGGGTGCCGTGGCAGGCCGGGCAGGGCTGGTTGTTCTGGTACTTGGCCAGTTCCTCGCGCACCGCGACCGAATCGGTCTCGCGGTAGCGGCGTTCCAGGTTGGGGATGATCCCTTCGAACACATGCTCGCGCACCGTGGTGCGGCCGCGTTCGTTGATGTAGGTGAACGGGATTTCCTGCTCGCCCGAGCCGTGCAGCACCACCTGCTGCACGTTCTCCGGCAGGGCCTCGAACGCGGTCTCGGTGTCGAAGTCGTAGTACGCCGCCAGGCTTTGCAGCATCTGGAAGTAGAACTGGTTGCGGCGGTCCCAGCCCTTGATCGCGCCCGACGCCAGCGACAGGTTAGGGAATGCCACCACGCGCTTCGGATCGAAGAACGTGATCTGCCCCAGCCCGTCGCAGCTCGGGCACGCGCCCATCGGGTTGTTGAACGAGAACAGCCGCGGCTCCAGCTCCTGCAGCGAGTACGAGCAGATCGGGCAGGCAAAGCGCGAGCTGAAGGTGTGCTCCTTGCCGCTGTCCATCTCCAGTGCCAGCGCGCGGCCGTCGGCCAGCCGCAGCGCAGTCTCGAACGACTCGGCCAGGCGCTGCTTGATGTCGGCGCGCACCTTGACGCGGTCGACCACCACGTCGATGCTGTGCTTCTCGGTTTTCTTCAGCTTGGGCAGCGCGTCGACCTCGTAGACCCGGGCCTGCGCCTCATGCGCGGTGCCGCCGCCCGAGCGGATGCGAAAGCGCACGAAACCCTGCGCCTGCATGCTGTCGAACAGGTCCGAGTGCTCGCCCTTGCGGTCGACCACCACCGGCGCCAGGATCATCAGCTTGGTGTCTTCCGGCAGCGCCAGCGCCGCGTCGACCATCTGCGACACGCTCTGCGCCTGCAGCGGCAGGTTGTGGTCGGGGCAGTAGGGGGTGCCGGCGCGCGCGTACAGCAGGCGCAGGTAGTCGTGGATCTCGGTGACGGTGCCGACGGTCGAGCGCGGGTTGTGGCTGGTGGCCTTCTGCTCGATCGAAATCGCCGGCGACAGCCCTTCGATCAGGTCGACATCCGGCTTCTCCATCAGCTGCAGGAACTGGCGGGCGTAGGCGGAGAGCGATTCCACGTAGCGGCGCTGGCCCTCGGCATAGAGCGTGTCGAAGGCCAGCGAGGACTTGCCCGAACCGGACAGACCCGTGATCACGATCAGCCGGTTGCGCGGCAGGTCGAGATTGATGTTCTTCAGGTTGTGGGTACGCGCCCCACGGATCTTGATTTCTTCCATATGCCGAAAAGTCGTCGCCAGGCGGGCCGCCCCGGCCGGAATGCGCGCCCGGGCGCACCTCTCGGGGGCAGCCGGCATGGCCAGGTGACCCGGGAAGCGCGAAGGAGCAAACCTGTTAATATACCCAACTTCGGTTTCCGGGGTTGTCCGGCCACCAGCGGACCCGACCATTGCCGCCCACCGGCAACCAGCCCGACCCCGAATCCACACGATCCCACGATCGCAATGCCGTCGATCCCTTCTTCTTCCCCGGAAACGGGTGCCGCCGACGCATCCCAGGCCCCCGCGCGCGAACGCATGACGCGCGCCGAACTGCGCGCCGCGGTCTCGCTGGCCAGCATCTTTGCGCTGCGCATGCTGGGCCTGTTCCTGATCCTGCCGGTCTTTGCCGAGTACGCCCGGGCCCTGCCCGACGGGCAAGACGTGCAGCGCGTCGGCCTGGCGATGGGCATCTACGGCCTGATGCAGGCGTTCCTGCACATCCCGCTGGGCTGGCTGTCCGACCGCGTCGGACGCAAGCCGGTGATGGTGGGCGGCCTGCTGCTGTTCATCGCCGGCGGCCTGGTGGCTGCGTTCTCCGACACGCTGTCCGGCATCATCGCCGGGCGCGCGCTGCAGGGCATGGGCGCGATCTCCGCCGCCATCACCGCCTGCATCGCCGACCTGACCCGCGAGCGCCATCGCACCAAGGCCATGGCGATGGTGGGCGGCAGCATCGGGCTGACCTTCGCGCTGTCGCTGGTGATTGCCTCGCCGCTGCTGCACAGCATCGGCATGTCCGGCATCTTCGGGCTGATGTCGGTGCTGGGCCTGGTCGCCATCGGCGTGACCGTGTTCCTGGTGCCGACCCCGCCGCCGCCGCACCCGGTGCGGCTGCCGTTCCGCAAGGTGCTGCTCAACGGCGACCTGGCGCGGCTCAATGTCGGCGTGCTGGCGCTGCACGCGTCGCAGGTGGCGATGTTTATGGTGGTGCCGGCGATGCTGGCCGATGCCGGCATGCCGCTGGACCAGCACTGGAAGGTCTACCTGCCGGTGGTGCTGGTGTCGTTCGTGCTGATGCTGGGCCCGATGATGGCGGCCGAGCGCTACGGCCGCGTGCGCCCGGTGCTGCTGGGCGCGGTCGCGCTGATGACCGCGGTGCAGCTGCTGTTCGCCGCGGTGCACGGGCTGTGGGCCATCGTCGGGGTCTTGCTGCTGTTCTTCGTCGCCTTCAACGTGCTGGAGGCGATGCAGCCTTCGCTGGTGTCGCGCTACGCCGCGGCCGCGCGCGGCGCGGCGCTCGGGGTCTACAACACCACTCAGGCGCTGGGCCTGTTCCTGGGCGGCGCCGCCGGTGGCTGGCTGCTCAAGCACGAGGGCCGCAGTGCCGTGTTCGTCGGCTGCGCGGCGGTGCTGTTGCTGTGGCTTATAATCGCCTGGAGCATGAAGGCGCCGCCGGCGCGCGGGCAGGAAGCCGCACCGGCGACCGCGGCCTGAGCCGGCGCCTGGTTCCGCATCATTTCGTAAAGCATTCGGGCCGGAAAGAGGCCTAGCATCATCGCGCCACCCGGCATTCTGGCGGGGGCGCGATGTTCGTTTACGTCGCCGTTTACGTCGCCGCGCTATCGCGTCAAACTACGGCGTCACACCACAACCCGCTTTTACCGTCATCGTATTGCCACGCTTTTCAACACCGCGCGTGGCTTTTGGAGAACATTCACATGGCATCGGTCAACAAAGTCATTCTCGTCGGCAACCTCGGCGCAGACCCCGAAACGCGCTACATGCCCAGCGGCGACGCGGTCACCAACCTGCGCCTGGCTACCACCGACCGCTACAAGGACAAGCAGTCCGGCGAGATGAAGGAAGCCACCGAATGGCACCGCGTGGCGATGTTCGGCAAGCTGGCCGAAATCGCCGCCCAGTATCTGCGCAAGGGCTCGTCGGTCTATATCGAGGGCCGCATCCGCACCCGCAAGTGGCAGGACCAGTCCGGCCAGGACAAGTACTCCACCGAGATCGTTGCCGACCAGATGCAGATGCTGGGTTCGCGCCAGGGCGGCGGCGGCGGTGGCGGCGATGAAGGCGGCTACGGCGGCGGCGGTGGTGGCGGTGGCTATAGCCGCGAAGCCTCGGGCGGCGGCTATGGCGGCGGCCGCGGCGCGCAGGGCGGTGGCCAGCAGGGCGGCGCCGCGCGCCGTCCGCAGCAGCCGGCCTCGAACGGCTTCGAGGATATGGACGACGACATTCCGTTCTAATCGGAACTTGCGCTAAAAGTGTAACGAAAGGCCCTGAAATTCCCGTCCAATCAATGGGTTAGACGGGAATTTGTGGGTCGCAGTCACTGACGCCAAGCGACCGACTTTTTGTCGCTAGATGGCGCGTCGGGACGACAGCTTTCGATTGTCGATCGATTCTGAAGTCTGACGGGTATCGTCAACAACCTTGAGGGGCACCTGCCCGATACCCATTGCCCTTTCAATAAGCAGGCCACTTCCATTTTCGGTGACGAGTTGCTGCAGTCGGGCAAATTCTCCGCACCAGATCGTCTCCACATCCTTGTCGCGGTTTGTGTCGCGATCGCTGGTCAGTGCAACAGCACGAACCTGAAGGCGACTCGATTCAGCCTGGCCGCCAATTTCGACGCCGTAGCCTGGCAAGGAAGATTTGCGCAGGACGACGCGTCCATCTGTTGCCCATGCTGTGGCCATGCCTTCATGAACCTCGTAGCCAAGTTGGGCAAGCCCTTGTAGGATGACTTCCCGTCGCGCCTCTGCCGCCTTACGCCGCAATTCACTCTCGAGCAAAGTCTGGCACTGTTCGACAAGTGCCGTGAGCGTCGATATGGGCGTCGCTCCGGTACAAGCCGCGGCTTGCGCGCGCAGCGATGTCGACGCCTCGGAAGTAAACGGCTCGATTTGTACCGCAATTTCGACAAGTTTCTCAATGGCGGAGCGCCGAGCCCGCGCTGTTTCTATTCCCTTTGACAAGTCGAGAATGAGGCTGTCGAGCAGCAGCTTCCTTCGTGCTTCATTTGGCTCGCTTTCCATCGATCGCAGCCGCGTAAGGTACGTCGCTGTTTCCTCGCGACCAAGAATGATCTCTGCTTCGGCAATCTGGGCGTCCACGCGCTCGAGCAGCATGTCCACGGGGGATGTGGGCTTGTTTCTCGCTTTCCACGCTTCGAAACTCTGCCCTTCGTTGGGCTCGGCAAGCCGATTTGCCAGGTCTCGCTGTGCGGCGGTCAGGGCCGATTTCTGCTCCGTAGCCAGCAGATTGAAACCCTGAGCGAGAAGCGCATCGACATGATCGGCGCCTTCGCCGCGGGCGATCGACTCCAGTTGCTTTTTCAGCTCATCGGGAACGTTCCTGCCACATGCTTTGAGCACGTTGAGAAGGGTGGCCGCGTTCTCCTTTCCCCTGCGCCCCCGCTGCCGTGCCGCCGCGGCCCTTTCTATTGCCAAGCGTTCACGCCGAAGCGCGTCAGCCTTGAGAAAGGCGATTTCCTCAGGGACTCTCTTCTGCAAATCTATGAAGGCATCTTGTTTCAGCAGCTCAGCGAGCACACGTCGGCGCTCGCGCGTTGCGCTTGCCTCTGCGTCGGAAAGCTCTCCCATCTCCCCGCACTGAGCGGTCCATTGCGTTATTGCCTGATCCAGTTGGCGAAGTTGTCCCTCACAGATGGCGAGGATCTCTTCGCGCGTCACAATGCGTACGACCTTTGGGCCACTCATGCTGAACTCTCCATAGCCAGGGCGGCCTCAATGGCGGATTTGAGTCGCGCGCGCTCTTCGTCGCCGTTGTGATACCACGCTTGAGAAGATACGCGGTGCAGATGTGGTATCGCACGCCGCAAAACCGACGGACGCCAGATCTCGCGGGCACGAGCACGCCGCAACAAGGGGTGTCGCGGAGCGTCACATTCGATCCCGATGGCGTACAGCCCCGTTTTGGGATCGGCGATGGCGAAATCCATGCCGAAGGCATCACCTTCCTGCGCCGGCACGGCGTGGAAGCCACACAATCCAATGTATGCCAGGACGTCGTTCGCGAAGCCGTCGATCTTGTCGCGTTCCTCGGATCTGGCCTGAGCCCGTTCATTGGACATCCTGGCCAGGAGAGCGCGGCCGCTCGGGAGCTCGCCGTTCGACATGGCTCGTGCATACTCCATGTAGCCCTGCAGATAGTCTCGTGGGATGGCCGGCTTGCGATGGGTGTTGAGCATGTCGGAGATTTCGCGAATGGGCATGGATGTCACAAGAATTACTTTCCTGCGCGCCCGCGTGACCGCAACGTTCAGTCGACGCTCGCCACCTTTCTGGCCGAGAACGCCGAAATGGCGACGGAACGTGCCCTGGCTGTTCCGACCGAAGGTCGTCGAGAAAACAATGACGTCGCGCTCGTCGCCCTGAACATTCTCGACGTTCTTGACAAAGACAGCCATGTCCTCGCCGCCTTCAATACGATCGCTTTCTTCCCGGTATGCATTCCGGAAATGGATGTCCTCTTCCGCGCGCAGTTCCAGCTTTTCCTCGATCAGGTCGGCCTGCTTGCGATTGAAGGTCACAACGCCCACGGAAGGCCGCTCGTCGAAGGGTTGTTGCCAGAGTTTGGCAAGATACTCAACCACACGGCCTGCCTCGGCTTCGTTGGTTTGCTGCTCATACAGACCGTCGACCTGAATGAGTTCGAGAGGTCTCACCTCGCGTACGGTTTCGTCCGGATGGCGAACCGGCACACTCAGATTGTTCTCATAAAAAGCCGCATTCGAGTAGCCAATCAGCTCGCGGTAGGCAGAGCGGTAGTGAATCTGCAGCGTCGAGCTCGGCAATGTTGTTCGGGCTAGCTGCAACAGATCGGGACAGTCTTTGATCTCGCGCCGGTTCCACGTGTCTTCGAAAATCTCCCGTTCTTCCTCTGTCGCGTCGTCGTCCGGCTGTTCGCCATCGAAGAGTTCCGCTTCGTCGCTTTCTGCGCGACTCGAGAAGAAGGCAGTCGGCGGCATTTGTTTCTCGTCGCCGCTGACAATCGAAAGGGTGGCTCGAAAGAGGGTAGGCAGGGCATATTCGACCGGCATCTGCGACGCCTCGTCATAGACGACCGCGTCAAACAGGTTCGATTTGAGCGGAAGAACGCGACTGGCCACGTCGGGGTTCATGAGCCACACGGGACGAAGGGTCATCAGCCCGAGCCCGGCGCCGAGTTCGATGAATTCCCGAAGGCGCCGGGAACGGCGCCCTGTCAGACGGGTTACGTCTTCCCACTCGCGCGCCGTACGCAGCTTGCCACGATCCACGCCCTCACGAAGTACGTCGCGGTTGAGATGGCGCATTTGCTCATCCGCGGCAGCCAAGGCTTCAATTTTTGCCTTTGTCTCGTTCTGGTCCAACAGCAGTTCGGGATATGCCTGCTCCATTTTGCGTTTCCAGCCCAAGCGTGCTTCGCGGTTGATCAGGCGGCGCACCTCCGAGTCCAGATTCTCGGGGCGCACCCTTGTCAGAGAAGCTTCTTGCGTGCGCATCAACGAAAAGATCTCAAGCGCAGCATTGCCCAGATGTCGGGCACGGGTACGGAACTGTTGATACGCCGGCAACGTTGGCAGTGCGTCGTGAATCCGGTTCAGCGGCGCCTGATAGCTGATATTCCGGGCGACCGCATCTTTGCAGGCTTCGAAGAGCTCCGGGGAGAACCAGTCCGTCAGCGACAAGAGCGCGTCCGTACTGTGCTTGCGTGCGTTGTAGCGGATGAACGCTGTTTCAAATCCGTCAAGGAGCTGTTCAACGGGAGCCCGGTCGCCCGTCATGACGGCGGAATCGAACTCGTCACCGCGCGGGGCAATGGCCAGATGTTGCGCCAGTTCCCGGACTTCCTCGAGTTGACGGAGGCGTATCAGACATTCATCGGCAAGCGTTGGGCCGCTGTCCTGGTCAACGGTCTCCAGACGTAGGGATTGGCTCGTCGTATTCAGGGATTCGCGCAACGGCCGCCACCTCAGCTCCAGGCGTGCGGCGGCCAGCAGCCGGTTAAGGGTTTCATTCGTGTCAGGTGCGCCAAGGCCGGCCACGAACTTCAATAGGCCACGGCGCCGAATGTAGGTTGCCGGGTTGAGACGATCAAAGAATGTCGGCGCACGCGTAGCGAGCGTGGCGCGGACTTCGATGTGGGCAAGCTCGGAAGCAGGCAGTCGGGCAAGGGCGGGAGATAGTCGTTCGTCGAAGGGGCCGTTGTCCGTCTGGACGAGGTCCTGATACAGCGCCTTGAGCGACGCGTAGTGTACGTGTCCTGGCGAATCGGCCTGGCCCGCCGGGCGGAACAGCGGTAACCATTGCGCCAGGCGTTTGCGCTGTATGTCGTCAAGTTCGACTAGGGTGCGTGCATTGGCATCCAGCCACGCGCGATATGGCGCAGGGTCGTCCACGTCGAATCTAGCGGGATGGGCCGCAATGGCATCTATTCGAAGCTGCTCGGCCTCGAGGAAGGAAGCGAACGCCGTGTGAAATTCCTTGATGGTCGCCGGATCCGTTGCAAATGGCTTCAACTGGACAAGCGCGCTGCCTTCGAACCGTGCCGGCAACCAATACCGGGCGAGCGGGGAGCATTGCTCTTCGATCGTGGTCAGCGTGGAGATGTCCATGGTGGACAGCTTGCTCCGCAACTGCGGTACGTCAACTGGCGGCTCCCCCGTTTCAAGCTGTATCAGCTCGCCGAGGAGCACCCGATAGCTCAGGCCAGTGGCTTCATCCACTGCATGGAGTGCCAGGTGATGGCGGTCTAGCTCTCCTTCGAGTGCTTCGATTCGCGCCGCCATCCGCTCTCGTTGCCGAGTCCAGCCATTGTCGAATGACGAGCCCTTGAAAATGGCGTCGAGTTGCTCGCGCACGGCGCGTATGGTCGGTTCCCGATCCTTGTTGACATCGTTGACCATGATAATCCGGTCTCCGAGACCCTCAGCCACGAGCCGCTTGTGAACCACCTCCAGCGCCGCGTGCTTCTGACAGACGATCAGCAGACTTCTTCCGTGCCCGATAGCGTCCGCAACCATGTTGACGATCGTCTGGCTCTTTCCTGTGCCGGGAGGTCCTTCGACCAGGAGGCCCGGCCCCTGACGGGCCTGCAAAATGGCGGACTCCTGCGACGGATCGCTTGCCACAGTCAGGTATCTGTCGATTTCCGCGTGACTATCGGGTGCAGGTTCAGCCTCGGCCTTGTCCTTGAGGCGCAGCATGGTCTCAAGCGCGGTGCCCGACGGCGACAGGGATTTCAACTGACGCAGGTCTTCACCGATTGCTTGCCCCATGAACGTGACGTGGAATAACACGGCGGAGCAAGACAGTTGCTGCTGGCCGGGGCGAACCTCGACGTTCGCCGACGGCAATGCCCCGAGCTGTCTGCTCGCGGCAGCCGCCACCATGCCAAAGGCGTCGATCACGTCGGCAATCTTCAGGGCGGAGCGGCTAAGGACGTCTTCCGCCGCCGACCGCCATGCCTTGATGGCCTCGCGACCGAGCAGGCCCTCCAGCGCCGGGTTGAGGCGGACCTCTTCGCGTTCACCATCGAAGGCAAGCGCTACCTGACCGCGCGCACCTAGTTCCGTCAGGAGCTTGACCGGCCATAGCAACACCGGTGCGATGCGAGGCTTGGTGTTACTACGTGTGTCCTTCCAAAGCAGGAAGGGAAAGCCGAGATAAAGGCCGTCAATGCCTGTATCCCTTTTATAGAGGGAAGTTTGCCGGTACAGCGTGGCGAGGCGGCTCTCAAGGCTCGGGCTGGTGCCGAAGATCGACGGATCAATCGCCACGGTCTGCACGTTCCGCTGAAGCAGGTGCTCTAGTATTGCGGCACTGGCGTGTCGATCGGCGTTCAATTCGTGAATATCGACGCGGCCCGTCGTTTTGCCAATCGTCATCCGCACGAGAGGCCCACGCAGAACTGCCGTCGCTACCCTTTTCTCGAAGAAGTCGAGTATTTGAGTGACATACTGCTGCTTTTGCGGTCCCAGCCATTGCTCGACCGGCACCGACAGGAGGACGATGGCTTGGTGGAGCGGCAGGCGACGCTCAAGCCGGAAGTGCTCGGCCCAGCCGTCGATCGATTTGTTGCCTGTGCGTGCAAAGCCGGCAATCCGGTCGTCAACCTTTCGGAAAAGTTCGCTTCGCGACAACGCGAGTTCCGCGCGCGCCGCTTCGGGATCAAACGCCAGAATCTGTTCCATCTCGGCCAGCCGCGAAGCCTCTTCCAGAATGGTATCAACCGACCGGAACTGGCTGATGGACGCACCCAGGAGGACAATCAGGTCCTCTTCGCCGATGATACGCCGCTCCGACAGGGACAGCAGTCCTGGATGGTCCGAATCCGGAAGGAGAAGCCGCCTCTCTTCCCACATGGCGGCCAGGCGTGCACGCGAGGTCGAGAGCAGGTGGATACGGACCGTATTCTCGTCGAGTTCGATATGATGACCATGCGCCCGATTTCGCACCTGTTCGGCACGCAAGCGCAGGCGCGAAAGCCAAGTCTCGGTTTCAAGCCGTTCGAGGAAAGGGGGAACCGGCCCGGTGATCAGGTCATACCCCTCGAGCGGGTTTTGAAGTAGCCAGCCCGGCGTAACAATGTCTCCGCGAAGAATGAGCGGAATTTCCGGATTCAGTAGCTTTAGTGCGATCATGAGCCGCGCATCGTCGTCGACGCCATCGAGTTGCGTGACGTGGCGTATGCCGGCGAGCGCCTTCGCCGAAAGCCCCGCGTTTTCGGCCCATGTGGCAAGCCCCCCGCGCTGCAGATGGTCGAGTGCTTCCGCCCAATTTTCGCGTTCCGCGGCCGCCAATGCAAAGACGGTCGGCTTGCGATACCGATGCTTGCCGAGCGCGATGCTGACACCTTCCTCACTGTCGCCTTCCTTGGTGCTCGCGGACGGGGCCTCGACATCCTTGCCCTCAAGCCACGCTTTCACCTGGGGCCATTGCCATCGTTGATGGCGGTCGCGAGCAAGCAAACCGCGAAGCAACAGGTGTAGCGACGGGTCGAGGTCGTCAGGCAGGGTGACGCCGTTCGCGAGCACGTGAATCAGGAACGCGTGCGGGTTGACGCCCTCGAAACATGCCCCCTGCGTCAATTGCTCCAGCAGAATCATCCCCAGACTCCACCAGTCCGACGCGGCCGCTACGCCTCCGGCGATCGCCTCGGGTGCCATATAGCGCGTCGTTTCAAGCGGGGAGACGATGTCAAGGTCAAAGTCCGACAAGCGGGCCGACCCGAAACCGCTGATGACCAGGTCGATGGGGTCGCGGCTGCGCACCAGCAGCGTACTTGGGCGGAGGTCCCGGTGACGTAGTCCGGCTTCAGAGAATGCTTGCAGCGCTTGTCCCAGTTCATCGACCACATGTCGGATAGTCGGCATGTCCTGGAGCGCAATGCCGATGTCTGCGAGTGTCCCGTTGCTCAGCTCTTCTGCCACTTCGTATGCGCGACCATCCCAACGCCCGGTCGTAATGATCTCTGGCACGTGTCCGCGCGGAAGCCGACGAACCACCTCGTAGATCGACGGATCTGGCTCGGCACCCGGGCGGTAAAGCGTGAGTACCGCCTGCCGGTTATCGTCGCGATGCTGGGCAAGGTATCGTTCGCGGGTCGCATCCGTGCCGGATATCTGCCTTAGCAGTCGCCAGCCTTCAATCCGGGTTTCCTCCGGCGAAGACGGGCTTTCCTGCGTAGTGTCAGCCGGATCGCCGGACGGCCGCTGCGGTTGGCCTTCATGCCCGGCCCCGGGGGTCGGGTCAGCACCGCACGCGAGGCACATAAGGTCGCCGTCGTTCATCGGGTGGCCATTCGTGCAAAGCAATGACCGTGCGGCGCCTACGCGTCCAGAGTCAGCAGCAATGCGCTGCGCCGACTCGGCAGTGACGACTTCGTGTGGTCTCCAGCCGCATTCGCGAATGGGAAGATTCGACAGATCCCACTGGCAGGGCGCGCCGGCAATGGTCCCCTCGCAATACCACTCCTGCACGGACCGCTCGGTCCTGCAATTGGTGCAAAAACGCATCATTGCTGACATTTCCTGTCTTATCGGCTTCGCGCCTTGTCGGCGCTGATCTGGACCAGATGACCCTCGTCGTTCAAAAGGCCTTGCAAGCGCAGAAAATCACCCCGACTGGGTATCCCAGCCAGCCAGACGCTTCCAGCTTCGTCAAACATGACATCCAGAGACTTGTCTCCTTCCGTCAGGAGGCGGTCGTACTGGGTAAATCTTTCGCGGCCCAAAGCCGTGAGCAGATGCATGCGCTGATTGTCGCTGCCGCGCAGAGGGCGGGTATGTGATGCATCCAGGTCAAACGGATCCGAAATCAAGACATCGATCAGAGTGGACGCTTTGGCAAGCGTTGGCGTCAGTGCCTCTATCGGATGTCCGCTGTAGACCAGGATATCGACGCTCGTCCGCTGGCGCAGGACCTCGAGCAGGGCGATCAGCGCATCTGGCTGCTCAAAAGGCTCGCCGCCGGAAATGGTGATGCCCTCCGCCTCCGGCAGCCACGCGGCAATGCGCGCCAGCAACCGTTCAAGCGTGGTCTTGCCGCGATTGCCGGCCCAGGTGTCAGCTGAGATACAGCCTGGGCAGCGAATGCCGCAGCCCTGGAACCAGATCCCCAGGCGTCGGCCCGGTCCAAGGCTCCTGATGGGGAAATGCACGCGCGACAGATACAGGTTCATGCCTACTGCCTTTGTAACTCGAGCTGCCCGGACGCCAGGCCGGTCAGAACAAAGTGGTCACCGGCCTTCGCATTCTGGTCAAAGAGTCCCCGTGCCAGGGGGTTGATGAGATGCGCTTCGATCTGGTTGCGAATGCCGCGACCGCCGTTCGAAAGGTCATGCAAGCAGCGCTTCCTGAGCGCGGCCAACGATTCGCTTTCCAGTTCGATCGTTATTCCCTCGCCGGCGATGTCATCGAGCACGGCACGCACCATTTGATCGAAGATTTCTTCACCGACATCATCGCGAATGAAATCGAAAACTATAATATTTTCACCAATGCGGTTAAGAATTTCCGGCCGGTTCAGGACCAACTTGAAGTGTCGCTGTATCTCGGTGAGAACCCTCTCCTGAATCGTCTCGAAGGCGTCGCCCGGCTGGACATTGGCAATGCGTTCTCCCGTATCGTCCTGTCGGTATATCCCCAGGTTGGATGTGAAAATGATCAGCGCTTCCGAAAAATAGACTCTGTCCCCCCGGCCTGAGGTGAGCACGCCGTCGTCAAGAATCTGTAGGAATTTGTCGAGGATGCGCGGATGTGCCTTCTCAACTTCGTCAAACAGCACGACGCTGAACGGCCTTTCCCGGATGGCGTTGGTGAGTTCGCCGCCGACGTCATACCCGACATACCCGGGCGGCGCGCCAATGAGCCGTTGATCGGCGTGCTCAGCGCTGAACTCAGACATGTCGAAGCGGATGTAGGCGCTTTCATCGCCGAACAAGAGACTGGTAACGGTCTTTGCAAGCTCAGTCTTACCCACGCCGGTTGGGCCGGCCAGAAAGGCAATCCCGCGGGGGCGGCTCCCCTTGCGCTGCGATCCCACGCCGGTCATGGCTCTCTTGACCAAGTCAAGCAAATGAGTGACAGCGTGTGCCTGCCCTTTCACCCGATTTCGAACGAACACTTCTGCGTTCCGAATCTTTTCCCGATCAATCTGCAGCCACGGGTCCTCCGTCACGCCGACCTTGTACCGACGCACCGCATCGGCAATCTTCCCGACAGGGACATTCTCAACGCGAGCGAGCGTTGCGATCGCGTTCATGTCAGCCAGCAGGAGTCCCTCGGAGCCATCGACGAATGCGACGTCGGCTTGCGCCAGGACATCAGGCGAGGCCTCCTGTGCGCCTGGCACGCCACGAAGGAGTACTTTAGACAAGGCGCGCCGGGACGCGCTGTCGGGCTTGGATACGGGAATGTGCCTCACCCTTGGATTGTCGATGAGGAGCCAGTCCGGCAGGTCTCCTTCCTTATCGACAACCCAGAGAATCGTATTGAAGAACGGGCGACGTTGCGCCCCCGCAGGACGAGGTTTGGCTTGATGTGCAAGCACCAGGGCGCGCGTGAACAGATTATGTTCGGAAGCGCTGAGCGTTTCAGGCCGAACGGTCAGCCGCGATGCAAAATCGACTACCAGCGCCACTGGCTCCCCGGCGAGGCTGACCAGCCGTTCGAAGGCTGCCGCCAGCATGTCTATCCCTCCAGGCGCGGCAGCATCAACGGGCGATAATCCGAGGCTGCGGAGCGTGTCCTCGGCTGGCACCACCAAACTGGTCCTGCCTTCGGCTACGGTAAATCCCGAAATCGGATCCCAAACGACCACCTGAGCGTATCCGGCTTCCCGGAGATTGTCGCAGAGCGCGGCGGTCAAGGGCTGCGCCGTCACGATGCCAGGAGCAACCTCGCAGGCTTGAAGGTCCCGGATATTGCCAGACAAGACGAATTGGCTCTTCAGGGGAAGAAAGCGCAGTAAATCGCGCATCCAGCGAGGCTTTACATAGGCCGACATGTCTCAGATATATTGGCTGAGCGAAGCAGAAACGTTACCACAGCCATAAATCGGTGAAAGGTCGAGGTCGGGGCGCCGGCAGACCCTACCGAAGTGGGATGGTCGAGGCCCCGCCGACAGGGAGTATGCCGCGAAGCCGCACTGAGGTGCCTTCTCGGAACCAGCGGGAAATGACGGAGCCGAAATACCGATGTGCGACTTTGGCCAGCATAATGGCTTCGGTGCGCGCAAGGTCTGAGGACATTCTTTGATGATACAGCGACAGCAAATCACGAGCTGCACAGCATCGGCAACACCGTTCTGAGGATCGATCTGGAGCCCAGTCAAGTGTGCATTATGAGCTTCGCTCACGCGAT
Source organism: Cupriavidus alkaliphilus (assembly GCF_900094595.1). Taxonomy (GTDB): domain Bacteria; phylum Pseudomonadota; class Gammaproteobacteria; order Burkholderiales; family Burkholderiaceae; genus Cupriavidus; species Cupriavidus alkaliphilus. The sequence goes on from NZ_FMAD01000002.1 coordinate 141,675, forward strand.
AGCTGTGGCTCAATTGATAGGTGAGGTTTGTCCAGGCCTGGGTCCTCACCGATGCTTCAGAGGTCAGGTCCTGAGAAGCTTTCCAGTATGTCGCCGGGCCTCGATGCATAGCGTTCGAGTACGCTCCTGAAAATCCACCCAAGTGTCGTCGCGGTGAGAATAGCCGGCAACAACAGCAAGCCCATTTGCCAAGTTGTATTGAGATGCGCGTCGTCCCGAAACTCGCTCTGCATGGCCCTCACCCGACTTGAGAACAGTCATTTTGCTTCTTTTTCTCTTAATGTAGTCAGGCATTAGTGGCAATTTGACAGCTGCACGTTCCGCTAACCGTTCTGAGCATCGCGATAGACGCGCGCCGGTATCGCCATGGAACCCCCGCGCTGCGGGGGTTCTGCTTTTTCGGGCGCGGGCGCGCCAGCGTGCCGCGCCAGACCGGGCCTCAGGCCAGCGCCGCCAGGCCGGCCTCGCGCTCCCACTCGACGCAATTGCGGCCGTTGTTCTTGGCCGCATACAGCACGTTGTCCGCGCGCATCAGCAGCGCTTCCAGGTCTTCTCCGGGCCGTAGCGTGGCCACGCCAAAGCTGGCGGTCACGTTGTGCATGCCTGGCAAGGCCTCCATGCTGGTCTGCGCCAGCGTCTCGCGCAGCCGCTCCGCCAGTTGCAGCGCCGCTTCGTGCGGCGTATCGGGCAACAGCACGACGAATTCCTCGCCGCCCAGGCGCGCGGCGATATCGCGGCGGCGGATGCCTGCGGCGATGACGCGGCCGACCTGCGTCAGCACCGCATCGCCGGCGCTGTGGCCGTAGTTGTCGTTGATGAACTTGAAGTAGTCCAGGTCGCACAGCAGCACGCTCAGCGCCTCGCCCGGGCGCGGCGGGATCTGGCGCGCCGCCAGCGCCTCGAGGCTGCGGCGCGTGTGCAGCTGGGTCAGCGGATCGGTATCGCGTTCATGGCGCAAGCCGTCGATCACGTCCTGCGCGGTGGCTGCCAGCAGTGCCAGCCCGAGCGCCAGCAGCAACAAGGCCAGCGTCGCCTGCAGCCATAGCCAGTACGTGGTGGGCGCCAGCACGGCGGCATCGTGCCCGGCGGCCGGCGCCAGCGCCAGCAGCGTGCGCGGCAGGAACTGGAGCGCGAACACCAGGTACACCCAGAACAGCACCCGGTCGACGGTGCGGCCGGTGCGCAGCCGGGCCAGCGGCGCGACCCCCGGCAGCAGGACCAGCGCGACCCCGACATTCAGGACGTAGATGCGCGCGACCAGGCTCGGATACACCAGGTCGAACCATGCCACCATGCCGAACAGGGCGAGCGGCAGCGCCACCGCCGCGCAGCGGTCAGGGCGCGCGCCGATCCGGGCCAGCATGCCGCGCAGCAGCAGCACGGCGCTGCCCAGGTAGAGCGCGCCGGTGACGGTGGCGGTCCCGCCGCCAGCGCGCGGCGGCCACAAGACCTGCAGGCCGATGGCCGCGGCGGCCAGCAGATAGCAGGCGCCCATCTGCAGCAGGTGGGGCCGCGCGCGCTCGTGGTGCCACGCAAACAGGAAGCTGAGAGCAAGCAGCAAGGCAATGGCGGGATTGACCAGTGCCAGGAATAGACCGGCATCATGCAACACGGAGAGTCCCCTGTCTTGATGTTCTCTGGCAGGGAATGAAGCCCGCGGTGCGAAGCGCGTCAAAGCGCGCAAGCCAGGGAACATGGAAAGCGGCATGCGCCCGCGCGTGCGCTGAGTCGCACCGTCGGACGGGCCTGCAGCGCGGCCTGCAGCAAATGAGCCGGGCGGCAACTGCTGGTAACAAATTGTTTCTGTGCGAGCATTCTAGACACGGGTGGCGCCTGAGGCGCCCCCCCGAATGGGGGCCGGACCGGCAAACAATTGTGAACACACGCGCCCGCGCTTGCCCAGGGCGCCGCGGCCGCCGGATGCCCGCTTGCCGGCATTTGTGACTAATCTGGTAGATGCTGTCGGATCCTCCGGCAGTTCGGTTTTCCCGTACGCAAGGAGATCACGATGAAGACCAAGAAAGCGATGCCAGTGTTGTTGCTGGCGGCAAGCGTGCTGGCGGCGCCGTTCGCGATGGCGCAGGGCGGTGCCAGGTCCAGCCCGATGACCGAATCCATGCCCGCGTCCGCGCCGATGGCGCAGAGCTCGCCCTATATGCAGGTGCAGCAGTGGAAGAAGGGCGACCGGCTGCCCACCGAGTTCCGCGACCGCCAGTATGTGATCGACGACTACAAGCAGTACAACCTGCCGGCGCCGCGCAAGGGTACGCGCTGGGTCGGGGTCGGCGCCGAGTATTACCTGGTGGCGCCCAACGGCGTGATCCAGCAGGTCGGGTCAGGCTCCTGAGGCCAGAAATTGAAAAACCGCCACGCCTGACGCGTGGCGGTTTTTTTGTGTCCGGCAGCGGCTGTCACATGCCCAGGATCTTTTTCGCCTCGAGCAGCGACTTCATCGATTCATCGTGCTTGCCGGCCTTGTGATAGGCCTCGCCGTCGGCGCGCAGCTTGGAGACCTTGGCGGCGTCCTCCGTCGAGAGCTTGGGGTTGGTCGACAGCTTGGCATCGATGGCCTTCATCTCGTTGGGACAGTTATGGGCGAATGCCATGCCGGACGCGCCGCACAGCACCATGGCCGTGGCGATGGAAAGGAACTTGTGCATGGTGGCCTCCACGCGGGACGGTTGGAGTCTTCAGCATAGTGCATGGCACTGCCATCGGCGGCAGGCCGGCCGGCGGCGCGGAACATACCCTCTCGAAGGGGTAAATGGCGCGGTTTTGTTTCTCGTTTGAACGCTGCCGCGCCGGCCTTTCACCGGCCCTGCGGTTCGCAATTCATCCGGTATTCAACCATTTGGCCGAAGCCGGCGCCGGGGCCCGCGAGGGCCATCCCCATGGTCGGGTCCCGCATTTTCACGGGCCTTTTTGCAGGCTGACTCAACTGCCGGGCATGGCAATGGCCAGGGCATTTTCCGTGTTCTGGCTGGCGCTTCAGGGCTGAAACAGCCCATGCCAATGCACGATTTATCGCAGTCGCCTCGCTTTCTAAATTGGAGCTACCCGGCATCGCACCGGGACTTCAATCCATGAAAACGGGGGGCTTCCACGATGCAACCGATCGACCTGAAACGCGCGGCGATTCCGCTCGCCTGCCTTGCCATCCTGCTCGGCGGATGCGGCGGCGGTGGCGATTCCACCAGCGCCGGAGCTGGCCCGGCCGCCAGCCTGCCTGGCCCCGCCGGCGCCGATGGCAAGACGATCCTGTCCGGTACCAATGCGCCCACCGCGGACATGGGGGGCGATGGCGATTTCTACCTCAATGTCTCGAACTCGACGCTGTACGGCCCGAAGGCCGGCGGCGAGTGGCCCGCGGGCGTGTCGCTGATCGGCCCGCAAGGCGTGGCCGGGGCGCCGGGCGCCACGCTGCTGCATGGCGCGGCCGATCCGACCGCGGCGGACGGCGCGGTGGGCAGCTTCTACCTGAACACCACCACCAGCACGCTGTTCGGGCCGAAGACGGCGGACGGGTGGCCGGCGGGGATCTCGGTGGTCGGCCTGACCGGCCCGGTCGGGCCCGCGGGCCCCGCAGGTGCCGATGGTGCGCCCGGCCCCGCCGGAGAGAAGGGCGAGCAGGGCGAGCAAGGCGAGAAGGGAGACCAGGGCGAGCCCGGCACGGCCGCCACCGTCTACACCGCCAACTTCGCCGTCACGGCGCCGCCGGGTGGCGTCGGCACCTATGTCATGACCGGTACCGGGCTGACGCTGCAGAGCAGCGATCCATACTTCGGCGCAGTGATGCCGGTGGCCTGCGAGGGCGGCTTCACCCTGACCGCGATCCTGGCGGGACAGGTGCCGGCCAAGGCGTCGTACACCGTCACGGCGCACCGTGTCGCCAGCGGCACGGCGCTGGACCAGGTCGACGTGCTGCCCATCACCGACGCGTCGCAATGTGTGCTCGACAACAGCGAGCGCACCTGCTCGACCCCGGCGACCACACCGGTGGCCGCCAACGACGTGGTCCAGGTCCAGGTCAGCGGCAACAACACCTTCAACTGGGGCGGCGGGCTGTATGTGAACCTGTCGTGCAAGTCCGGTAACTGAACCACGGCGCCGCGTCGCGCCTAGCAAAACAGCGGCCGCCAGGCCGCCTCCTCACCCTCTGCCAGGGCGGCCGGCGCACGACGCGCGCGGGCCACGTAGCGCGTCCTGGTTTTCCCCCACGCCTTCCGGTGTTATTTTTGGAGGGCGTCATTTTTTTGCCCGGCCCGATCCGTACCATCCCGATTGCACTGACGTCATACGGGAGCGCCCCCGCGCATGGAAACCTCCGCCGAACATTATTCGCTGGCCCTGCTGTGCGCCGCCGTGCTGACCGTGACGGTGGTCGGCATCCATTACGAGGCGCTGCGCCTGCTGTCCGCGATGCACCCGCGGCGCTGGAGCGGGCGCATGAATATCGGCGTGCTGATCGTCTGCATCATCCTGGTCCATTGCCTCGAGGCGATGGTGTTCGCCGCGGGCTTCTGGTTTGCCGACCGCGTGCTGGGGCTGGGCGGACTGGCCGGGGTGGCGGTGCCCGGGGTCGGGGCCGCGCGCGCGCAGCCGGACGCGCTGCTCTACGCCTACTTCGCGCTGGAAACCTTTACCACCCAGAGCCTGGGCGATATCGTGCCGGTGGGCGCCAGCCGCCTGATCGCCAGTATCGAGCCGCTGGTCGGCCTGATCCTGATCGGCTGGTCCACCTCGTTCACCTATGTCATGATGCGCCGCGACTGGGAACTGGAGCGCGACGAAGGCGGCGAGCATCGCCGGGGCTAGTGTCTGTCGGTATCGTTCCACCTTCCTCTGCGCATTGCGTCTGCGCTCAAGCCACGGGCCGCGGCCGGGGCCAACAACAAAAGGGGATAAGCGGACATGGCAAGACTGGTAATGATCCTGCTGGGCGTCGACTACCTGCGCACGCGCTGGCGCGGCCTGCTGTGGCTGGGCTGTGTGAGCGTGCTGCTGGGCGTGGTGGCGTTCGTCGATGCGCTGGACAACGCCATCTACTTCCCGATGACGCCGCTGGCGGTGGTGCTGCTGCTCGAAGGGCTGGCCACGCTGGTGGTGGCGCGCAGCGGCATCGGCGGGCAGCGCACGCTGCGCCAGGTCAAGGGCTTGTCGTTCTGCCTTGCCGCGTTGCTGATCCTGGCGGGCCACCATCACGGCCATTTCGTGCTGTCGATGATCTTCGCCACGCTGTTCCTGGCCGACGGGCTGCTGCAGATCGTGTCGGCGCGGGTGGTGCGCTTCCGCACCTGGCGCCTGGCGATGGCCGTGGGCGTGTTCGAGATCCTGGTCGCGATCTTCTTCTATCAGCCGTACCCGACCCACTATGTCGGCACCGTGCCGTATTGCCTTGGCCTGGGGCTGATCTTCGGCGGCTGGAACCTGTTGCTGCTGGCCTCGCGTTTGCGCCGGTTGGACCATAACCCCGGCATGGACCAGGCCGATGCGGTGCCGGCCGAGACCGCGCAGACGCTGCACACGGCCAGCGACGCGCCCGACCTGACGCTGTGGGACGGCCCACCCGAGCCCGGCGAGCATGCGCTGGTGGTGCACGTCTGGACCCCGGTCGGCTCCGCCCGAGGCGAGGCGCGCCGGCAGCCGCTGGTGGACCGCTATATCGCCGCGGTCGACCGCGACGGCGTGATCTCCACCGGCCATGCCGCGCTGGAATCGCCCGAGGGCATCTACATCAGCCTGTATCCGGCCGAAGAGATCGACCGCTCGCCCGATGATTTCACCCGCATCCTGCGCGCCACCCGCGAGAACGACGTGCCGGGCAAGTTCCAGCCGGATTACCAGACCGAGGCGCGCGCCTGGTGCCCGTCGACGGTACAGGTGCGCATCCGCAACTACGACCCCGAGCGCCTGCGCCGCTTCTGGGACGCGTACCGGCAGGACACCACCTACAACCTGACTTACCGCAATTGCTCCAGCACGGTCTCGCACGCGCTCGAAGCGGCGCTGGAAGGCGCATCGGCCCGGGTCTGGCGCCAGGCCCGCGGCTGGCGGCCGCTGTGGCGCCTGCTCACCACGCCCGAGCTATGGGTGGCGGCGCAGATCCGCAAGCGCGCCAAGACCATGGCCTGGACCCCGGGCCTGACGCTGGATTACGCCCGCGCGCTCAGCATGCTGGCCGATCCGCGGCCGTCCGGGTGGGCCAGCATGACGCGCATGGCGCTGGGACAGATGCGGCGGCAGCGCCAGGACTGGCGTGAGGCGGCGCAGCGCGCCGAAGCCGGGGAGGACCAGCAGGCTGGTCATGTCGCCAGTGCCGCAAATGCCGGTAGTGCCAGGCCGCGCGGGAACGATTAAGCTCGCGGTACGTGCCTGAAACCGTCGAGCCAGAGGAGACATCGCATCATGCCAAGACGCCAGCGAATCCTGACCCGCATTGCCGCCGTCGCCGCCCTGGCGGTGGCGTGCGGCGCGCATGCGCAGAGGCAGGACCAGGGCGGTGCCGCCGCCGCCATCAATGAAGCCGTGCAGCAAGGCACCACCCCTTACCGGCCCGACCCTTCGGCGACGCCGGCCAGCATCCGGTCGGACGAGTGCCGCGCGCTGGCCGAGCAGATCGCGCAGGCGCCCAAGCGCGAGTACCGCGCCACTGAGCCGGCCATCGAGACCGCCCAGGGCCGCAAGTTGCCGGAGCTGGAACGGGACCGGCCGAAGAAGTCGCTGCAGCAGGCGTACCGGGAGAAGTGCACGTAGTAGGCCGCCCGGCCGCGCATTTCGACCAGGCCTGGCGCCGCTGCGCGCGCTCAGCCGTGCCCGGGGGTGACGTAGGCGCCGGTGCGGTGCAATTCGCCCTCGGCCTGCTCCAGCGCGCGGATGGCACCCTTGCCCTTGCGCGCCAGCAGTTGCTCGACCAGCGCCTCGACCACGGCCACGCCGGCCGTGATCGACGGAAAGAACGACGGGCTTTCGACCGAGAACAGCAGCGTGCAGTCCGCGGCCAGCGCGATTGGCGCGACCGTGCTGTCGGTCAGCGCGATCACCTTGCAGCCGCACTCGCGCGCGGCCTCGGCCACGCGGATGCTTTCCTGTGAGTACGGCGCGAAGCTGACCACCACCACCGCATCCTTGGGCGCCAGGCCGCGCAGTTCCATTTCGAGCGTGCCGGCATCGGCGCGGATCAAATGCACGGTGCTGCGGAACAGCCGGTAGACATAGTGGAAGGTAAAGGCGATCGGGAAGCATGCGCGGAAGCCCGCCACATGCACGCAGGCGGCGTGCGACAGCAGCTCGGCGGCTTGCGGCAGGGTCTTCTCGTTGCTGGCGGCGATCCGGTCCAGGTTGTGGTGCTGCGCCTCGAGCATCTCGCCCAGCATGCGGCTGGCGCTGCTTTCGCGCACCACCTTGCGCGCGCGCCGCGCATACGGCTGGGCGCCGCCGCGCAGCGCATCGACAAACAGCTCGCGCATGGCCTGCCAGCCCTCGAAGCCCAGGTGCTGCGACAGCCGCACCAGGGTGGCTGGCTGCACCCCGGCGCTGGCCGCGATCTTGCGCATCGACAGCACCGGCACGTCCTGCGGATGGTCGAGCAGGTAGCGGGCACCGCCCTGGAACTGCGTGCTGAGGGTGGGAAAGCCGCGGCGCAGCAGTTCCAGCAATGCCTCCAGGTCATGGGGCGGCGCTGGCGAAGATGGCGGCGCTGGTGTCCCGGGCCGGGAAGAGGCGGGGGGATCGGACGACATGGGTGCTCCGGCTTCAAGGATGTAACGATTGTTGCACAGGTGCGGCCGCCTGCGCACCGCGTCGGGCGAGGCGGGCGGATTAACGTCCGCGCGGACCGGAATCTTTACCCCTGATGACACCGGGCCACACCACTGTCACTTCGCTACAACGCCGGTCCATCCGCATCGTATTTTCCTTACCCGCTTAACAGATCGTGACTTACACTCCGCGCCATAACCTCCGGAATTCGGTCGTCCGGAACATAATGAGCAGCGGAGCGCGAGCATGGGACACAGAAGCCCGGCAGTGCGACACGGTGGGAGGGTCAACCCGCCGTTTCGGGTCATATTCAGGGTCATCCCGGGGGTCGGATCCTACGCAGGAATCCGGCCTGACGGGACTCAGGGGGCTGCCGGCATGTCATGCCGGGGCAGGCCGCCGCATGGCTTCACGCTGATCGAAGTGATGATCACCGTGGCGGTCATCGCCATTCTTGCCGCCGTCGCCATTCCCAACTACAGCCGTTATGTCGTGCGCTCGAACCGCGCGGCGATCGAGTCCTTCATGCTGGAGGTCTCGAGCGCGCAGGAGCGCTTCCTGGTAGACAACCGCGCCTATGCCGCCAGCCTCGGCGCGCTCGGCATGTCGGTGCCCGCCGGGCTGGCCACGCGCTACGACGTCACGGTGACACCGGCCGCGGCGCCGCCGCCGCGCTACAGCATCGTCGCCACGCCCAGGGGCAGCCAGCTCAGCGACACCGATTGCGGCACGCTGACGCTGACCAGCGCCGGCGCCAAATCCGCGTCGGGCGCAGGCACCGACTGCTGGAACTGACCATGCCGCCCAGCCTTTCGCGCGCGAATGATCGCCGGCGGCCCGCGCGCCGCGGCTTTACGCTGATCGAGTTGCTGTGCGCGTTGTCGGTGCTGGCAATCCTGGCGGTCGCGGCGGCGCCTTCCTTTGCCACGCTGATCGCCGGCCAGCGCGTGCGCAGCGCCTCGCTCGACCTGGCTTCGGCGCTGGTGCTGGCGCGCAGCGAAGCGGTCAAGCGCAATGCCACGGTTTCGCTGGCACCGGCCGGCGCCGCCTGGACGGCAGGGTGGACCGTGAGCGCGGGCGCCGAGACGGTACGTTCGTTCGGGCCCTATGGCGGGCTGACCATCACGCCCAGTGCGGACGGCGGCCTGGCAGTTGGCAACGACGGCCGGCTGACCGGCGCGGCGATGACCTTCGAGTTCGCGCCCGGCGGCGAGACCTCGGCCACCACGCGCGTATGCGTGCAGGTCAGCGAGACCGGCCGCATCGCCTCCACCACCGGAGCCTGCACATGACGCGCATCATTAAATCGCGGCGGCGCCTGCCGGCGCGCCGCGCGCAGGCAGGCTTCCTGCTGATCGAAGTGCTGGTGGCGGTAGTGATACTGCTGGTCGCGCTGCTGGGTACCGCCGGACTGGTGGCGCGCTCGGGCCAGACCGAGATGGAGTCCTACCAGCGCGTGCAGGCGCTCGCGCTGCTGCAGGACATGGCCGCGCGCCTGAACGCCAACCGCCAGGTGGCAGCGTGCTATGCCAACGGCGCTGCCGGCATGCAGCTGGGCAGCGCGGCCGCGCCGCCGGCCGCATGCACGCAGGGCAGCGCCGCGCAGAACGCCACCGCCAACGCCGACCTGCAGGCCTGGAACGCGGCCTTGCTCGGCAGCGCCGAGATGCGTCCGGGCGCCAGCGCGGTCGATCCCGCGCAAGCGGTGGGCGCGATGATCGGCGCGCGCGGCTGCATCGAGACCGTCGACGCGGTCAACCAGGTCTACCGCATCACCGTGGCGTGGCAGGGCCTGGCCATCACGGCCGCGCCGGCGCTCGGGTGCGGCAAGGACCAGTACGGCAACGATGCCTATCGCCGCGCGGTCAGCACCCAGATCCGCATCGGCACCCTCGGGACCGTGTCATGACCGCGCCGCGTTTCCCTGTGCCTTCATCCCGCGCCACGCGCCTGCGCCGCCAGCGCGGCATCTCGCTGATCGAGCTGATGATCGGCATCACCATCGGTCTGGTGCTGCTGACCGCGCTGGCCAGCCTGTATTACGCCAACAGCCTGTCGCGCACGGAGTTCGCCAGATCGGCCGAACAGGTGGAAAACGGACGGTACGCGCTGGAGCAGATCCGGCGCGAGGTGGAGCTGGCGGGGTTCTTCGGGGTGGGCAGCATTGCGCGCGGCGCGACCCTTGCGGGTCCGGCGCTGTGTGCGACCGATCCAGCGGCATTGGGATTCGTTGCGGGCACCACCGTGCCGCTGGCGCTTGCCGGCTATGCCCCGGGCGTGGTGGCGCCGTGCCTGCCCGATATGTCGGCCAATTCGGAAGTGCTGGTGGTACGGCGCGTGTCGACCACCCCCGTGGCTGCGCCGGTGCCCGGCGTGCCCTACCTGCAGGTCTCCGCCTGTCCCGAGGACAGTGTGTCTTTCGTTTTCGACGCCAGCGCGGCCGCGGCTTTCCCGCTGCTCACCAAGGCTTGCGATCCCGGCATCCGCGCGGAACTGCGCCAGGCCGTGGTGCGCGTCTTCTACCTTGCCGGCTGCGACCGCTGCACCAACGGCGGCGACGGCATTCCCACCCTCAAGATGGCTGAGCTGATCAATGGCGCATTCCAGGCGCGCTCCGTGGCGCAGGGCGTGCAGGATATGCACATCCGCTACGGCATGGATCTCGACAGCAATGGTTCCGCCGACTGCTATGTGGAAGACCCGGGCGCCAACAACGCCGCCGCCTGTGCGGTCGTGCCGGGCTACGACTGGACCAATGCGCTCGCCAACTGGGGCAACGTCACAACCGTGCGTGTCGACGTGCTGGCCCGCACGCTGCGGCCTTCCGGCGGCCAGGCGGACAACCGCACCTACGACCTGGGGCGCGCGCTGGCGAGCGGCCCCTTCAACGACGGCTACAAGCGCCATGTCTACGCCCAGGTGGCGCGCGTGGTCAACGTCGCCGGGCTGCGCGAGCAATAGGCCGAAGGCCGTCATCACCCGATATCGTCAAGGCATGCAATGAAAAGGTCATCCGGCACGGCGCCGCGCCGCAGGCAAACCGGGGTCACGCTGGTCGTGACGCTGGTGTTCATGGTGTTGTTCTTGCTGATCGCCGTGGCGATGGTCAACTCCGGACTGATCAACGTCAAGGTTGCGGCCAACCAGCAAAACGCGATGGAGGCACGCGACGTTGCGCAGCAGGCCATTGAACAGGTGATCTCGGACGACTTCACCAAGGCACCGGCGGCGCTCAGCGTGCCGGTGGACGTCAGCGCCGATGGCAAGGCCGACTACGTCGCCCAGGTGGCCAAGCCGGAGTGCGTAGCCAGCAAGCCAATGAAGAACGTCGAGCTGGACCTGGCCGATCCCGACGACGTGTCCTGCTTCGTCGGCAGCAACGTGCAGAACACTGGCATCGTCACGGCCGGCAACAACGCCGGCAATTCGCTGTGCAATGCCACCCAGTGGGACGTTGCCGCCACGGTGAATGACGCCGCCGGCACGGGTGCCGCGGCGACCGTCCACCAGGGGGTGGCGGTACGGATGCCGACCGGCTCGGCATGCCCGTGATGTCGACGCCGCAGCGCCACCCTTTCACCATGCCCAGCACGGGAACCCGCATGACGAACCCTGCCCGCCGCCGTTGCGTCTCGAACATGAACCTTCGCCTGCGCACCTGTTTCACGCATGCCGGCTTCGCCATGCTGCTGACCCTCGTCGGATGGCAAGGAGCACGGGCGGAAGACATTGACCTGTTCACCGGCCTGCAGACCAATGCCGGCACCAAGCCCAACGTCCTGTTGCTGCTCGACAATGCCTCGACCTGGAATGCCGCCACGACCATCAGGGGCTGCGACACGCCCAACGTCGTCAGCGCCAACAACGCGGGCACCGATGTCGGCGCGATCCAGTGCGCGCTGTACCGCGCGGTCAACACGCTGGTGACCAACCCCCAGCTCAGCGGCAACATCAATATGGGGCTGATGATGTTCGGCACCGGCAACAACGTCGGCGGCAGTTTCCGTCATCCGGCGGCGGCCCCGTACACGCTGCCGGTGATGGATGCCACGAATGGCGCCGAATTTCTCAAGTACATCACGACCATCGATCGCCAGGCCGACAACTCCAACAATTCGCAGGTCGGCGCCGGCATGCAGGAGGCATGGGCCTTCTTCGGAGGCAGGAAGGGCTTGTCGGGCACGCAGTACACCTCGCCCATCACCAATCCCTGCCAGAAGAACTTCGTCATCTATATCGCCAACGCGGTCAACAACGGCAAGCCGCAGGACACCGGATCGGTGGCCTACGATGCGCTGGTGTCGGCGGGTGCCACGACCAGGCAGCTGACCCCGCTCAAGCTCGAGGCCGGCAAGGACAAGTACTCCAGCAACTGGGGCGATGAGTGGGCGCGGTTCATGTACGAGACCGACATCAACGGCAATCTCGACAACAACCAGAACATCATCACCTACACGATTGCGGTCACCGACGGCAGGAACCCGGACTATGTCGAATCGACCCGCAGCATGGCCGACAACGCCGGCGGCAAGCGCTATGTGGTCGAGCTCGGCGATGTCCAGGCAATGGTCGACGCCTTGCTGCAGATCTTCAACGAGATGCAGGCGATCAACAACGTGTTCTCGTCGGTGAGCCTGCCGGTCAGCGTCAACGGGCAGGGTTCGTACCTGAACCAGATCTACATTGGCATGTTCCGGCCCGACGCCACCGCGGCGCCGCGGTGGATGGGCAACCTGAAGCAGTACAAGCTCGGCTACGACAACAAGAACCAGATCGTGGTACTGGACGCCAATCCGCCCGGGCCAAACCAGCAGAGTGCGATCAGCAGCGCCGGCACGGGTTTCATCTCGCCCAATGCCAAGAGCTTCTGGACCGCCGAGCCGCCCCAGGGGTTCAGCGGCAACAGCTATACCGGCAGCGCCGTGGCGGGGTGGCCGGCCAAGGGCTTCTGGGTCAATAGTCCATCGGGCGCCGCGGGCGCGCTGGATTCGGCCGATGGTGTCAGCGGCATCGTTGGCGGCGACGGCGAGATCGTCGAGAAGGGCGGCGCGGGCGAGATGCTGCGTGCGCAGATCGTCAGGGACCAGTCGGGGCGCAAGCTCTATACCTGCCCCAGCGGTGGCTGCAGCAAGACCAGCAAGGCGCTGGTGTCGTTCGATACCGGCAATGCCGCGCTGACCGGCGCGGCTGGACAGTCGGCGCTGAACAGCACTGCGGCCGATGTCGCCAACCTCATCAACTGGGTGCGCGGCCGCGACGTGTACGCGCTCAAGGAAAGCACGGTGGCCGGCAAGGAACTCCAGGCGGGTCCGGGCGGGGACGTGACGGTGCGCGGTTCGGTCCACGGCGACGTACTGCATTCACGGCCGGTGGTGATCAACTACGGCGGCAGTACCGGCGTGGTGGTGTTCTACGGCGCCAACGATGGCGTGTTCCATGCGGTCAACGGCAACCAGGCCAGCGGCATTGGCGGGGTGCGTCCCGGCGGGGAACTGTGGGGCTTCGTCCCGCCAGAGTTTTACGGCAAGCTCAGCCGGCTCTATACCAACGCGCCGGAGGTGCAACTGAGCGGCTCGCCGACCGGCTCGGGCGCCAGGCCGCGCGACTACTTCTTCGACGGCACCACCACGGTGTACCAGGACCTGCGCGACCCGTCGAAGCCACGTGTGGTGATCTACTTGACCGCGCGTCGCGGCGGGCGGCTGGTCTATGCGCTGGACGTGACCGATCCGATGGCGCCGCAGTTCTTGTGGAAATCCGACAGTGGCGCGATTGCGGAGCTCGGCCAGACCTGGTCGCAACCGCGCGTGATCCGCGTCAAGGGTTATGACAACCCGCTGGTGGTGATGGGTGCCGGCTACGATCCGGGCGAGGACGCGGAGCCGTCGAAGGGCGGCGGCAGCGGCGCGCAGGGGCGCGGTGTCATTGTCTTCGACGCGTTCGAAGGCAATGTGGTGCGCGCCTGGCTGGCGAATTGCTCCGGCCTCGCCGACACGGTCTGCAGTACGCCGGCCGGCATGAGCCGCGCGATCCCGTCCGACGTGGCGGTGGTCGATCGCAACGGCGACGCGCTGGTCGACAAGGGCTATGTCGGCGACGTCGGCGGCAATATCTGGCGGCTCGATTTCGAGACGGCGGCCGGCACCGGGCCGGCTGCGTGGACGCTGGGCAAGTTCGCCGCGCTGGGCGGCGCACAGGATACCAACGACGCGCGCAAGTTCATGTACCCGCCCGACGTCATCACCACCGGGGGCTACGATGCGGTGATGATCGGCAGCGGCGACCGCGAGCATCCGCTATATACCACCAGCACCACGCCGGGACTGGCCTACAACGTCGTCAACCGGTTCTACATGCTGAAGGACACCGCACTCACCGGCGGTTTGCCATCGACCTGGACGCCGCTGACCGAGAGCAGCCTGTTCGACGCCACCACCACCGAATACGCCGATGCGACCACCGCAAAAGGCTTCTACCTGACCTTGGGCGCCGGCGAGAAGGTGGTCAACGCACCCCTCACCGTGGCTGGCTATACCTACTTCGGGACCAACCAGCCAAGCGTTCCCAAGCCCGGCGCCTGCTATCCCGACCTTGGCACTGCTCGCGGATATGCAGTGTCGTTCCTGACCGGCAAGGGCATCAACAATAACCGCTACGTGGTGTTCAATAATGGTGGCCTGCCGCCGTCGCCGGTGTTCGGCGTGGTTGCCGTCACGGACAAGTCGGGCAACACCAGCAACGTGCCGGTGCTGATCGGTGGCGGCAATCAGACCGGTCCCGGGGGTGGCGACAATACTTCGTCGCTGGGCGCGCAGAAAATCTCCCCGCCCGGCATCGGCAAGCGCAAGCGTACCTACTGGTACACCCAGACCGACAAAAAGTGAATGCCATCGGCGCTGCCGCGCTAGCGTGATGACACCGCCGCCGCATTCGTGTCCGGCGGCTCCTGCCACCACCCACCCCCCAGCGCCTGCAGCAGCGCCGCCGAATCCGCCAGCCGGTCGGCGCGCGCCTGCGCCAGTTTCAGCGCGGCCTGGCGCGACTGCCGTTCGGCATCCAGCAGCGCCAGCTGGCTGACGCCGCCGAGGCGGTACTGCTCCGACACCACCGCCAGCGTATCGCGCGCCTGGCGCGCGCTGTCGGCGCGTTCGCGCAGCGCGGCGGCGTCGGCCTCGAGCGCGCGCAGCGCGTCGGCGACATCCTGCAGGCCCTGCAGCACGGCTTGCCGGTACGCGGCCAGCGACTGCTCATACGCAGCTTGCGCGGCGCGCTTGCGCGCCTGCAGTTCGCCACCGCGGAAGACCGGCTGCACCAGGCCGGCGGCCAGGCTCCAGACGTTGAGGCTGCTGAACAGGTCGCGCGCCGCGGTGGCCTGCGTGCCGCCGCTGGCGCTCAGCGTGACCTGCGGATAGAGGTTGGCGGTGGCCACGCCGATATTGGCCGAGGCCTGGTGCAGCAGCGCCTCGGCCGCGCGGATATCGGGCCGGCGGCGCGCCAGCGTGGCGGGCAGGCTGAGCGGCAGCGTGTCGGGCAGGTGCAGCGCGTCAAGGTGGAACTCGGGCAGCGCGGCCGAGGCCGGGGTCTGGCCCGTGTAGACCGCAAGCTGGTGCCGCGTGGCATCGAGCTGGCGTTGCAGCGCCGGCACCAGCGCCTGGGTTTGCGCCAGCTCGGCGCGCCGGCGCTGCACCTCGACGCGTGCCACGCCGCCCGCGCGCAGGCGTGCCTCGGTGATGCCAAGCTGGCGCTGCTGCGCCGCCACCATCGCGGCGGTGTCGGCCAGCTGCGCGCGCAGGCCGGCTTCGCGGATGGCGGCGGTGGCGACGTTGGCGGCCAGCGCCAGGCGCGCGGCCTCGAGCTCGTAGCGCTGGTAGTCCACCACGGCCTGCAGGCCCTCCAGCTCGCGCCGCTGGCCGCCGAACAGGTCCAGCGCATAGGACACCTGCACCGTCGCGCCGTACAGCGTGAACGGGCCGGGGCTGGGGATGGCGGTGATGCCCATCGACTGGAAATCGACCTGCTGGCGCGCGGTGTCCAGCTTCGCGTCGATGGCAGGCCAGCGCGTCGCGCCGGTGCGGGCGGCCAGGTTCTCGCGAGCTTCCAGCAGCCGCGCGCGGGCCTGCGCCAGCGTCGGGCTGGCCTCCAGCGCACTGCGGATGGTGGCGTCGAGCGCCGGGCTGCGGAACAGCGTCCACCACTGCGCCGGCACATCGGCGCCGGCCGCCAGCGTCTGCGCGTGGGCCTGGCCCGGCGCGCCGGCACCGTCCGCGGCAACGGTGGCCACCGGCTGCGGACCCGGCACGTAGCCGGCATCGTCCACCGGCGCCGGCGCGCGGAAATCGGGGCCGACCGCGCAGCCGCACAGCAGCGCGGCGGCGAACAGGGACGTGAGTCGTTGCATGGCCCGCTCCTTCAATCGAGCGTGCGCCGGTAGAAGCGCACCGCGATCAGCATCACCACCACGATAAACAGCGCCATCGGCCACACATTGGGCCACAGCTCGAACCAGCCGTTGCCCTTGAGCAGGATGCCGCGCACCATGCGGTGGAAGTAGGTCATCGGCAGGATGTTGCCGATCGCCTGCGCCCAGCCCGGCATGCCGGCAAACGGGAACATGAAGCCGGACAGCAGGATGTTGGGCAGGAAGTAGAAGAAGGTCAGCTGCATCGCCTGCAGCTGGTTCCGCGCCAGCGACGACAGCGTGATGCCCACGGTGAGGTTGGCCGCGATAAACAGCAGCGCCGCCAGGTACACCGCCAGCACCGACCCGACAAAGGGCACGCTGAAGATCCAGCGCGCGGCCAGCAGCACGATGGTCGACTGGATCAGGCCGATGAAGATGTACGGCACGATCTTGCCGGTCATCACTTCGATCGGCCGCACCGGCGTGGCCAGCAGGTTCTCCATGGTGCCGCGCTCGCGTTCGCGCGTCATCGCCAGCCCGGTCATCATCACCATGGTCATCGACAGGATCACGCCCATCAGCCCGGGAATGATGTTGTACTGGGTGATGCCTTCGGGGTTGTAGAGCCGCTGCACCTGCACCTCGAACGGCGGCTTGCCGCCGGCCAGCGGCGCCAGCGCTCCCTTCAGATCGTGCGCGGCGACGCGGTAGGGCAGCTGCGCCAGCGCGGCGATGGCCTGGCCGGTGGCGGCGGGGTCGGTGGCATCGGCCTCGACCAGCAGCGCGGGCCGCTCGCCGCGCAGCAGCCGGCGCGTGAAGTCGGGCGGGATGGTCAGCACGAACTGCACTTCGCCCTTCATCAGCGCCTCGCGCCCGGCCCGCTCGTCGGGCAGCGTGCCGACCAGCCGGAAGTAGGTCGATTGCTCCATGCTGGCGACGAACGAGCGCGTGAACTCGCTCTGGTCCGCGGCGATCACCGCGGTTGGCAGCTGGCGCGGATCGGTGTTGATGGCAAAGCCGAACAGCAGCAGCTGCATGATCGGCAGGCCGACGATCATGCCGAAGGTGACGCGGTCGCGCCGCAGCTGCAGGAACTCCTTCAGCACGATGCTCCACCAGCGCTGCAGCGAGAAACGCGCCGGAGCGGTCGTCATGACGCCTCCTTTTTCTTGCGCGCCATGTTGTCCTCGGCCCCGCTCATCATGTGGATGAACACGTCTTCCAGGCTGGTCTGGGCCTGCTCGATGCGCCGGCCCGGGCCTGCCAGGCGCGCGAGGGTGTCGGCCAGCGCCTGCGCATCGCGCCCGGTCACGTGCAGCGCGGTGCCGAAGGCCACGGTCTGCTCCACGCCCGGCGCGCCCTGCAGCTGCGCCGACAGCGTCGCGAGGTCGTCGCCTTCCACGCTCCAGGTCGACAGCCGCTGGCTTGCCACCACTTCATCGGCGGTGCCCTGCGCCAGCAGCCTGCCGTAGGCGATATAAGCCAGCTTGTGGCAGCGCTCGGCCTCGTCCATGTAGTGCGTGCTGACCAGCACCGAGATGCCGCGCGCGGCCAGCTGGTGCAACTGCTCCCAGAACTCGCGCCGCGCCTTGGGATCCACGCCGGCGGTGGGCTCGTCGAGCAGCAGCAGCTCGGGCTCGTGCAGCAGGCAGGCCGCCAGCGCCAGGCGCTGCTTCCAGCCGCCCGACAGCGCGCCGGCCAGCTGCGCCGAGCGCGTCGCCAGGCCCAGGTCTTCGAGCGCGCGCTCGACCGCCTCGCGCCGGTTCGGCATGCCGTACACGCGCGCGACGAAGTCCAGGTTCTCGCGGATCGACAGGTCGTCCCAGTACGAGAACTTCTGCGTCATATAGCCGACGCGGCGCTTGATCTCGTCGGACTCGGTCAGGATGTCGTAGCCCAGGCAGGTGCCTGTGCCGGAGTCCGGCGTCAGCAGCCCGCACATCATGCGGATCGAGGTGGTCTTGCCGCTGCCGTTGGGGCCGAGGAAGCCGAAGATCTCGCCGCGCGCCACCTGCATGCTGAGGTCGTTGACCACATGCTTGTCGCCGAAGTGCTTGTTCAGGCCGCGCACGTCGATGGCGAGGCCGTTGCCGTTGGCGGTCGTGTTCATTGCCGCACCACTTCCACCGGCTGCCCGGGCCGCAGCTTGGGCGCATCGGCGGCCGACGGGCGCGCCTCGACCAGGAACACCAGCTTGCGCCGGGTCTCGTTGCTGTAGATCACCGGCGGCGTGTACTCGGCCTCGTTGGCGACATAGCTGATGGTGGCCGCCACCGGCGCGGCGCAGCCGTCGCAGCGCACCTGCACCGCCTGGCCGTTGCGCAGCGCGCCGACCACGGTTTCCGGCACATAGAAGCGCACCTTGACGTTGCCCGGCGGCAGCATGCGCACCACCGGGCTGCCGGCAGGCACCCATTCGCCCAGGCGGTAGGGCACGTCGTAGACCAGCCCGGCCTGCGTGGCGGCCACGGTCTTGCGCGACAGCTTCCACTGCGCCTGCGCCAGCGCGGCGCGCGCGGCCGCCACCTGTGCGGCCTGGGCTGCCTGCTGCGCATCGCGGCCAGGCAGGCGCGCCACGTCGATATCGCGCTGCAGTTCGCGCACGCGCGCGGCGTCGCTGCTGGCCTGCGCGCGCGATTCGTCGAGCTGCGCCTGGGCGATGCCGCCGATCTCGTACTGGCGCTGGTCGCGCCGCAGGGCCGCGGCGCTGCGCTGGGCCTGGGCCTGCGCCTGCGCAAGCTGGGCCCGGCTGACCTCGACCTCGAGCGGACGCTTGCCGGTCTTGAGGTCCTGCAGCGTGGCTTCGGCGGCGCGCAGCTGGTCCTCGGCCTGTTGGCGCGCTGCGCGCTCGTCGTCGGCTTCCAGCGCGAACAGCGCGGCGCCCTGGCCAACCTGCTGGCCGCGCTGCACCGAGAGCGCGTCGAGGCGCCCGGCGAAGGGCGAGGCCACGCTGACGAATTCGCCTTCGACGTAGCCTTGCCAGGTGTCGGTGCGGGCGTTGCCGCAAGCGGCGGCAAGCCATGCGGCGGCGAGCAGGGCGGTGCCTCGCAGCGCCGTGCGCAGGCGCGGACGATGGAGGGAAGCAGCGTGGTTCATGCGGACTCCGGGAAATGCCGGGCCGTGCGGCCCTTCCGTTTGGCGGCGCCTGCGGGCGCCGTCCGGACGGCCGTGGCCGGCGCCGCGGACAGCCCATGCGTCAGCAGCGCCGTGACATGGCGCACCAGCGCGTCGGTATCGACCGCCTCCGCGCCGGGCAGCCGGCGCCAGATATGCGTGGTGGCCAGCGGCAACAGCGTCAGCCCGATCAGCGACGGCACCACCAGCGCCGGCTCCAGGCCGGGATTGAGCTGCCCGCGCGCAATCGCCGCCTGCAGCGGCGCCATCAGCGCGCCGGCGCGTTCCAGCGCAAAGCGCCTGAGCACGCGCTCGCGCAGCGCGCCGTCGTCGCTGGCCACTTCGCGAATCCACAGTCCCGGAAACCACGAGGCGTCGGCGACGGCGCGGATCAGCCGGGTGGCGATGCCGACCAGCATCGCCAGCGGCTCATCGCCGGGCTGGCTGCCGGCAAAGAAGCGGGCCACCAGCGGCTGCACCTTCTCTTCGATCACGGCATCGAGCAGCAGGTCGCGATCGCTGAAGTAGTAGTGCACCAGTGCCGGGGTGACGCCGGCCAGCGCCGCGATAGCCTTGACCGGCGTGCCGGCCACGCCCTGGCGCGAAAAAAGCTCGGTGGCCGCGTCGAGAATGCGCTCGCGCTGGCCGGGCTGGCCCGCCGCCGGTCGGCCCGGACTGCGCCTGGGAGGCTTGGGAGAGGCGGGTGTGCGGGGCATGGCGGCTGTTTTCTGTGCGGCAGGGGTGTGTTCAGCTCATATTAATTTTTTCGTTAATTAATTCAAGGACGGTTACAACTTGAATGCGCGTCGTGGGCGCCTCAGGAGGGATTGTGCTTTCGGGGATATGAGGGGGGAGGCACAGCAAGCAACGTTGCCGTTCCATATGCCGCAGGGCGGTTCCCTCTCCCGCGTGCGGGAGAGGGCTAGGGTGAGGGCGGGAGCATCAACGAAGTGAAGGCCGTCGCTATTGCCACCGCCCGCCTTCACCCCGCCCCTCTCCCGCGAGCGGGAGAGGGGAGCAAACAAGCGGCAGGTGAACGCTACTGCCGCGCATTCCTCTTGTTATCCGGCCATGCCGTATTGAAGTTGGTGCGGAACGGATTGATGTCCAGCCCGCCACGCCGCGTATAGCGCGCATACACCGCCAGCTTCACCGGCTTGCACTGGCGCATCACGTCCATGAAGATCCGCTCGACGCATTGCTCGTGGAACTCGTTGTGATTGCGGAACGAGATCAGGTACTTGAGCAGGCCTTCCTGGTTGATCGGCGCGCCGACGTAGCGGATCTGCACGCTGCCCCAGTCCGGCTGGCCGGTGACCAGGCAGTTGGATTTGAGCAGGTGCGATACCAGCGTCTCTTCCACCGGCGTTTCTTCCTGGTCGGCGCTGAGCAGTTCCGGCGCGGGCTCGTAGCGGTCCACTTCGATGTCGAGGCGGTCCAGCAGCAGGCCGTCGAGCTCGCCCATCTTCTGCGTGCCCAGCTCCGCTTCGGTCACCAGCCGCACCTGCACGGTGCCGCCGGTGGCTTCGGACAGGTCGTGGTGCAGCAGCTGCTGCAGCGCTTCGGGCGAAGCGATCCGGGTCTGGTTGAACGAGTTCAGGTAGAGCTTGAACGACTTGGACTCGATGATGTTGGGCGTGTCCGACGGGATGATGAAGGTGGCCAGCGCCACCTGCGGCTTGCCCTTCAGGTTCAGCCACGACAGCTCGTATGCGTTCCAGATGTCGACGCCGAAGAACGGCACCGGCCGGCCCTCGGGCAGGCCGATCTCGGTGCGCTTGGGCTGGCGCGGGATCGGGAACAGCAGGGTGGCGTCGTACTCGGTCTTGTAGGCCGAGGGCTTGCCCAGCGGCGAGTGTTCAGGAAGGCTCATGGCGCGCTCGGCGGGATCAGGACAGGAACAGCTTGTACACCGGGTTGTCGGTCTCGTCCCAGTGTACGTAACCCAGCGTCGAAAGGAAGGCGCGGAAGGCGCGCTTCTCGTTCTTCGGCACCTGGATGCCGACCAGGATGTTGGAGGTGTCGGCGCCCTGGTTGCGGTAGTGGAACAGGCTGATGTTCCAGTTCGGGCTCATGCTCGACAGGAACTTCATCAGCGCGCCCGGCCGCTCCGGGAACTCGAAGCGGTATAGCAGTTCGTCATGCGCCAGCGCCGAGCGGCCGCCCACCATGTAGCGGATATGCTGCTTGGCGAGTTCGTCGTTGGACAGGTCGAGCGTGTCGAAGCCATGCTTGCGGAAGCTGGCGGCGATCTTGTCGTTCTCGGCGCGGCTGGCGATCTGCACGCCAACGAAGATATGCGCCATGCTGGTGTCGGCGATGCGGTAGTTGAACTCGGTCACGTTGCGCGTGCCCACCAGTTCGCAGAAGCGCTTGAAGCTGCCGCGCTCTTCCGGGATGGTCACGGCGAACACGCCTTCGCGGGCCTCGCCCACCTCGGCGCGCTCGGCGACAAAGCGCAGGCGGTCGAAGTTCATGTTGGCGCCGCAGGCGATCGCCACCAGGTGCTGGCCCTTGAGCTTCTCGCGCTCGGCGTACGCCTTCAGGCCCGCCACCGCCAGCGCGCCGGCCGGCTCGAGGATGCTGCGGGTGTCCTGGAACACGTCCTTCACGCCCGCGCAGATCGCGTCGGTATCGCACAGGATGATGTCGTCGACCAGTTCGCGCGTGATGCGGAAGGTCTCCTTGCCGACCAGCTTGACCGCGGTGCCGTCCGAGAACAGGCCCACCTCCTTCAGCTCGATGCGCTTGCCGGCATCGACCGAGCGCTTCATCGCGTCCGAATCGACCGTCTGCACGCCGATGACCTTGATCTCGGGACGCACCGCCTTGATGTACGCGGCGATGCCGGAGATCAGCCCGCCGCCGCCGATGGCGACGAACACGGCGTGGATGGGGCCCGGGTGCTGGCGCAGGATCTCCATGGCGATGGTGCCCTGGCCGGCGATCACCTCGGGATCGTCGAACGGGTGGATGAAGGTCAGCTTGTGCTTTGTCTCCAGCACCGCGGCGTGGGTGTACGCGTCGCTGTAGGACTCGCCGTGCAGCACGATCTCGACCCACTGGCCGCCGCGCTCGCGCACTGCGTCGATCTTCACCTGCGGCGTGGTCACCGGCATGGCGATGATGGCCTTGCATTGCAGCCGGGCCGCGGCCAGCGCCACGCCTTGCGCGTGGTTGCCGGCCGACGCGGCGATCACGCCGCGCTTCAGTTCTTCCGGCGACAGCGAGGCCATCTTGTTGTACGCGCCGCGCAGCTTGAAGGAAAAGACCGGCTGGGTGTCCTCGCGCTTGAACCAGACCGAGTTGCCGGTGCGGGCCGACAGCTGGTGCGCAAAGGTCAGTTCGGTCTCCTGCGCCACGTCATAGACCTTGGCGGTCAGGATCTTCTTCAAATAATCGGGTCGGGCGGCGGACTGGCGGGTCATGGTCTCGGGGCTGGCCGGCGCGCGCGCGGCAGGCGCACAAAAAAGCCGGGAAATTCTGGCGGAAACCGTCAATGATAAAGGATGCCGGCCTGCCGCACCCGGACCGGGCGGCGCAGCCGCCGCCCGGTACTGGCCCCCGCCAGGCGTGAGCCGCGGCCGCGGAGTGGATCGGCATTCACTCGGGGCGTGGTGGGGACGGCACGCCGGGCCGGCGCCAGGCTTGCATCGTCGCCGGGTTGCGCTTGCGCCATGTAGGACGGCGCCCGGTGGACGCCGGTCAAAACGACGTGTTACGGTTTAACGCGATGCCACAGCTACCGCTAATCGAACCCAATACCGCCCTGTTTCTCGACTTCGACGGCACGCTGGCCGACCTGGCCCCGCGGCCCGAACTGGTGCAGGTCGAACCAGAACTGGTCGGCACGCTGCGCACGCTGTACCAGCGGCTGGACGGCGCGCTGGCCGTCATCTCCGGGCGGCCGATCCTCGAACTCGACCACTTCCTGCAGCCGCTGCAACTGCCCGCGGCCGGCATCCACGGCGCCGAATTCCGCACCGACGGCGGCATGGTGACCAAGACCCCGGCCCCCGGACTCGAGCCCCTGATCCCCCACCTGGAAGCGCTGGTGCACGCCTATCCGGCACTGCGGCTGGAGCGCAAGTCGGTCGCGGTCGCGATCCACTACCGGCAGGCGCCCGAGCTGGCCGGCATCGTGGATGCCGCGGTCACTGACGTATTGCGCCATGCCGTCGGCCTGGAAGCGCTGCCGGGCAAGATGGTGGTCGAGATCAAGCCGGCCGGCGTCGACAAGGGCGATGCCATCGCGGCCTTCATGAAGGCCGCGCCTTTTGCCGAGCGCGTGCCGCTCTTTGCCGGCGACGACATGACCGACGAACCCGGCTTCGCCGCGGTGCGCAAGCTGGGCGGACTGGGTGTGCTGGTGGGCCAGCGCGAGACCGTCGCCGCGGTGAGCGTGCCCGGGCCGGCGGCGCTGCGCAGCTGGCTGCACCGCTCGGCGCATGCGCTGGCGTCATCGGCCAGCGCCGGCGCACCGCGCGCCGTGCCCCACGAGGCCGGGCCAGGCCGGGGCCGGCGCCCCACGACATCGTAAGGGAGAACCTGCCGTGACCAACCCGAGCAGCCCGGCCGAGCTGGGCAAGCCGCCGAGCGAAGGCGTGAATCGAACCGTCGACGGCGGCACGCGCTTCGCCAACCCGTCGCTGTCGCTTGGCATGATCGGCAACTGCGCCATCTCGGCGCTGGTCGATTGCCGCGGACGCATCGTCTGGACCTGCCTGCCGCGCTTCGACGGCGACCCGGTGTTCAATGCGCTGCTGGACCCGAGCGAGAACGCCGGCCATTTCTCGATCGAGATCGAGGACTTCCATTCGTCGCGGCAGTGGTACGAGCCCAATACCGCGGTGCTGCGTACGCGGCTGACGGATATCCACGGCAACTGCCTGGAGATCACCGACTTCGCCCCGCGCTTTTTTCGGCTCGGGCGCTATTTCCGCCCGACCACGCTGATTCGCCGCATCCGCCCGGTGCGCGGCGCGCCGCGCGTGCGCGTGGTGGTAGCGCCGCGCTTCGAATGGGGCCGCAAGGCGCCGCAGGTCACGCGCGGCAGCAGCCACGTGCGCTACATCGGCGACGACATGACGCTGCGCATGACCACCGACGCACCGCTTGCCTACGTGCTGTCGCACACGCCGTTCCTGGTCACGCGCGGGCATAACTTCATCCTCGGCCCGGACGAGACCCTGGCGCACGGCGTGGAAGAGACCGCGCGCGACTTCGAGCAGGAGACCACCGCCTACTGGCGGCTGTGGAGCCGACGCCTGGCGGTGCCGCGCGAATGGCAGGACGCGGTGATCCGCGCCGCCATCACGCTGAAGATGTCGCTGTACGAAGAGACCGGCGCCATCGTCGCGGCCATGACCACCAGCATTCCGGAAGCACCGGGCAGCGGCCGCAACTGGGACTACCGCTTCTGCTGGCTGCGCGACGCGTTTTTCGTGGTGCGCGCGCTCAACAGCCTGTCCGAGGTCGGCACCATGGAGGACTACCTGCGCTGGCTCTCCAACGTGGTGATGCAGTCGCAGGACGGCCATATCCAGCCGCTCTATGGCATCGGCCTGGAGCGCGAGCTGCCCGAAAGCATGCTCGACCACCTGCCGGGCTACCGCGGCATGGGGCCGGTGCGGGTGGGCAACCAGGCGCAGGAGCACTTCCAGCACGACGTCTATGGCAACGTGGTGCTGGGCGCGGCGCAGGCCTTCCATGACCACCGGCTGCTGCATCGCGGCGGTCCGGCCGAGTTCGGCCGCCTCGAAGCGGTGGGCGAGCAGGCGGTGCGGGTGTTCGGCACGCCCGACGCCGGCATGTGGGAGCTGCGCACGCGCGCGCGCGTGCATACCTCGTCGGCGCTGATGAGCTGGGCCGCCTGCGACCGGCTCGCCAAGGTGGCCGAGAAGCTGGTGCTGCCCGAGCGCGCCGCCTACTGGCACGGCCACGCCGGGCGCATGAAGGAACGCATCCTGGCCGAGTCGTGGAGCGAATCGCGCCAGGCTTTCGCCGAGAGCTTCGGCGGGCGCGAACTGGACGCCAGCGTGCTGCTGATGGCCGAAGTCAACTTCATCGACCCGCGCGACCCGCGCTTTATCGCCACCGTCAAGGCGCTGGAGACCTCGCTGTGCGACGGCCCCTATATGCGCCGCTACGAGGCCCCGGACGACTTCGGCAAGCCCGAGACCGCGTTCAATATCTGCACCTTCTGGCGCATCGACGCGCTCGCGCGCATCGGCCGCCGCGACGAGGCGCGCGCAATCTTCGAGGCCATGCTGGCCGCGCGCAACCCGCTCGGGCTGCTGTCCGAGGATACCCATCCGGTGACGGGCGAGATGTGGGGCAATTTCCCGCAAACTTATTCGATGGTGGGCCTGATCAATGGCGCCATGCGGCTGTCGGCGCCGTGGGACACGGTGATCTGAGCCTGGAACGCGGCGCGGCAGCCCGGGCACGGCAGGCAGCGACCGCGCAAACAACAAGGGACCAAGAAAAAGATTTATGCCAAGACTTGTAGCGGTATCCAACCGGGTCGCAGATCCCCGCAACGTGGCCGCGGGCGGCCTGGCCGTCGCGCTTTCCGAAGCCCTGCGGCAGACCGGCGGCCTGTGGTTCGGCTGGAGCGGCAAGGCGCTGGAAACCGCCCAGGGCGGCACCCCCGGCGAAGGCGACCTGCACTTGCAGCAGGCCGGCAATGTCACGCTGGCCACCGTCGACCTGAGCCGCGAGGACCACGACGCCTACTACCTGGGCTACAGCAACGGCGTGCTGTGGCCGGTGTTCCACTACCGGCTCGACCTGGCGGATTTCGATTCCAACTTTTTGAACGGCTACCGGCGCGTGAACCAACTGTTCGCGCGCAAGCTGGCGCCGCTGCTGCAGCCCGACGACATCATCTGGATCCACGACTACCACCTGATCCCGCTGGCGTCCGAGCTGCGCGCGATCGGCTGCGGGCAGAAGATCGGCTTCTTCCTGCACGTGCCGCTGCCGCCGCCGCTGATCCTGGCCGCGATTCCGCAGCACGAGTGGCTGATGCGCGCGCTCTTTGCCTACGACCTGCTCGGTTTCCAGAGCCATGCCGACGTCGAGCATTTCTCGCGCTACGTGCAGGCCGAGGCGCAGGCCGAGCCGATGGGCGAGCATCGCTACCGCGCCTTCCACCGCACCGTGCGGGCGCAGGCGTTCCCGATCGGCATCGACGTCGACGAGTTCATGGAGCTGGGCCGCGGCGAGGAAGCGCAGGAAACCTACGAGATGATGTGCGCGCAATATGCGCGCCGCCGGCTGCTGCTGGGCATCGACCGGCTCGACTATTCCAAGGGCCTGCCGCAGCGGCTCAAGGCGTTCTACCGGCTGCTGGCCGAATACCCCGAGAACCGCTCGAGCGCAACGCTGGTGCAGATTGCCGCGCCCTCGCGCGAATCGGTCGACGCCTACGTCGACCTGCGCCGCGAGATGGAGCAGCTGAGCGGCTCGATCAACGGCGAATTCGGTGAGCTGGACTGGATGCCGGTGCGCTATATCCACCGCACCACCGCGCGCAAGCGGCTGCCCGGTCTGTGCCGCGCCAGCCGCGTGGCGCTGGTGACGCCGCTGCGCGACGGCATGAACCTGGTGGCCAAGGAATTCATCGCGGCGCAGGACCCGGAGGATCCGGGCGTGCTGGTGCTGTCGCGCTTTGCCGGCGCCGCCGAGCAACTGCGCGAGGCGCTGCTGGTCAACCCCTACGACACGCGCGCCACCGCGCAGGCGATCCAGCAGGCGCTGCACATGCCGCTGGCCGAGCGCCAGCAGCGCCACCAGAAACTGCTGGAGCGCATCCGCGCGCAGGATGTGCACTGGTGGAGCCGGGAATACCTGCGCGCACTGACTGAGACCGAGGGCGCATAGCGCGCGGCGCGTTCCTGCATAGGGCAGGGCGCGTTCCGGTCGGGGAGCAAGACCATGAGCGAAAACCTGGCAGCGCAATCCTGCACGCCTTGCCGCGGCGGCGTGCCGCCGCTGACGCCCGATGAGGCCGAGGCCCTGCTGCAGCAGGCGCCCGGCTGGGAGCTGGCCGATGGCGCGACGCGGCTCGAACGGCGTTTTACCTTCGGCAATTTCGCGCAGGCGCTGGCGTTCGTGACCGGCGTCGGCCAGCTGGCCGAGGCGCAGGGGCATCATCCCGAGATCAGCTTTGGCTGGGGACATGCGACGGTGTCGTGGCGCACCAAGAAGATCAAGGGCTTGCACCGCAATGATTTCATCATGGCGGTGAAGACTACGGAGCTGGCCGAGGGGCAGGACGGGGGCGGCTGAGGCTGCCGCGGCTGCCGAGCTGCCTGGCAGCGTTGCCGTTTGAACCACCGCAAGCCGGTTCCCTCTCCCGCTCGCGGGAGAGGGGAGCACGCAAGCGGCAGGTTGATCGCCTCAGCCTCAGCGCAGATCCGCCGGCGTATCGATATCCCGGAACGCCCCCTCGTCTTCCGTCAGGATCCGCGTCACCGGCTTGTCCTGCAGCAGCGCGCGCGCGCCTTCGTCGCCGTCCAGCGCCAGCAGGGCGTCGCGCCAGGCCGCGCCAAAGCCCACCGGATGGCCGCGTTGCCCGTTGCGCCACGGTGCGGCGATGGTGTCGGGCGTGGTGATGGTCAGCGCCACCGCGCGGATCAGCTCCATCGGCAGCCACGGCATGTCGGCCAGCGCCACCACCCAGCCGCGCGCATCCGGCGTCGCCGCCACGGCGGCGCGCAGCGCCGCGCCCATGCCGGCTTCGGCCTCGGGCGCTTCCAGCACGCGGCAGCCGCCCCGGCGCAGTTCTTCCGCCAGCGCGGGGTTGCCGGGGCGGATCACGGCGATCGATTCCGGCAGCGCCGCGGCCAGCGTGCGGGCGCTGCGCCAGGCAACGGTGCGGCCGCCGGGCAGGACCTCGAGCAGCTTGTTGCGCTGGCCGGCGGCATCGAAGCGGCGGCCGAAGCCCGCGGCCAGCAGGATGCCGGTGGGCAGGTCGGTGCGGAGCAGGGGAGCGTTGGGGGCGGCGGTCATGGCGGCACTCGCGGGGTCGTCAGGCAGGATCGGGCGCCACGGCGCAGCTGCTGCCGGTGCTGGCGGCCATTTCGCGCGCGGCCTTGGCGCCTTCCACCTGCAGGATGTCGGGCAGCGAGACATGGTTCTTGGCCGCGATCACCTCGGCCAGGATCGAGATCGCGATCTCCGGCGGCGTGCGGCTGCCGATATAGATGCCCACGGGCCCATGCAGGCGGGCCAGCTGCAGCTCGGTGAGGTCGAATTCCTTGAGCCGTTCGCGGCGCGCCTGGTTGTTGCGGCGTGACCCCAGCGCGCCCACATAGAAGGCGCGGGTGCGCAGCGCTTCCATCAGCGCCAGGTCGTCGAGCTTGGGGTCGTGCGTCAGCGCGATCACCGCGCAGCGCTCGTCCAGCTTCATGTCGGTGACGGTGTCGTCCGGCATGGTGCGCACCATGGTGACGCCCGGGATGTCCCAGGTCTCGGTGTACTCCTCGCGCGGATCGCAGACGGTGACCTGGAAGCCCAGGCCGACGGCGATCTGGCACAGGTACTTGGACAGCTGCCCGGCGCCGATCACCAGCATGCGGTAGCGCGGGCCGTGGATGGTCAGCAGGGTCTTGCCGTCGAACGCCAGCCCGTCGGTGGCGTTGGCCGGGCCCAGCGAGGCCACGCCCGTGGTCATGTCCAGCGTGCGTGCGACCAGCCGGCCGTTTTCCACGGCATCGAGCAGTTCGGCGATGCCGCTGGCCGGCTTGAGCGGCTCGGCCACGAGCTCGATGGTGCCGCCGCACGGCAGGCCGAAGCGGTGCGCCTCCTCGGCGCTGATGCCGTACTTGATCGCTTCGGGACGGTCCGAGGTGATGCCTTGGCGGCGCACGCGGTCGATGATGTCGTCCTCGATGCAGCCGCCCGAGACCGAGCCCACCACCAGGCCGTCGTCGCGCACCGCCAGCATCGCTCCCTCGGGCCGGGGCGACGAGCCCCAGGTGCGCACTACCGTTACCAGCAGCACGCGATGGCCTTGCTGCTGCCACTGCACGCTGTTCTTCAGGACTTCGAGATCCACGCTGTCCATGATCGTTTCCGCTTCGCTTGCTCTGTCGGTTCGTTATCGCCGGCGGCTGCGGCGGGGGCGCCCTCGGCCGCTGGCGTGCTGTCTGTGGCGTCAGGGGTGACGGCTTCGGTGAAGCGCGCAAAGAAGGTGTCAGCCATCTTGCGTGCCGCGGCGTCCACCAGCCGCGAGCCGATCTGTGCGATCTTGCCCCCCACCTGCGCGTTGACGGTATAGGTCAGGACAGTTTCATCGCCGTCTGGTTCCAGCCGGACCCGGGCGCTGCCCTTGCCGAAGCCCGCCGCGCCACCCTGGCCGTCGAAACGGATGGTGTAGCTGTCGGGCGCCTGGATGTCTTCCAGCGCCATGCGGCCCTTGAAGCGCGCCTTGACCGGGCCCACCGCGGCCGTCATGGCCAGCAGGTAGGCGTGGTCGCCGTCGGGCTCGATACTCTCACATCCGGGGATGCATTGCTTGAGCAGCTCGGTGTCGTTGAGCGCTTCCCATGCCACCTGCTGCGGGACCGGCAGGCGCTGGCTCTGGTTCATTTCCATGGCGGGGCTTCCTTGTGGGGCGTGGCGGGAGCGGCGGCCCGGGCCGGGCCGCCGTGGTCGGACAGCAGCGTCTCGAGCGCCAGCAGGCTGTCCAGGTTATGGGCCGGGCGCAGCGCGTCGACGTGCGGCAGGATGGCCTGCACGCCACGCGCCTGCGGCGCGAAGCCGGGGTAGCGCAGCAGCGGATTGAGCCAGACGATGCGGTGCGCAAAGCGGCGCAGCCGCGCCATCTCTTCCCCCAGCAGGTCGATCTGCTCGTGGTCGAGGCCGTCGGTGACCAGCAGCACGGTGGCGCGCCCGGACAGCGTGCGCCGCGCCCAGTGGCGGTTGAAGCTCGCCAGCGCCGCGCCGATGCGGGTGCCGCCGGCCCAGTCGCGCACCTGGCCGGTGATGACGGCGACGGCCTCGTCCGGGTCGCGTTCGCGCAGCGAGCGGGTGATGTTGGTCAGCCGCGTACCGAACAGGAATACCGCCAGCCGTTCGCGCGACTGCATCAGCGCGTGGCAGAAGTACAGCACCGCGCGCGAGTACTGGCTCATCGAGCCGGAGATATCGAGCAGCAGCACCAGCGGCGGCTTGCGCTCGGCATGCTTGCGGAATTTCCAGCGCAGCCACTCGCCGTGCTGGCGCACCGCCAGGCGCGCGCTGGCGCGCAGGTCGGCGTGGGTGCCGCAGGTGGCGGCGCGCAGCCGGCGCGTGCGCTGCAGCGCCAGGCGGGCGCGGCGGGTGCGCACCAGGTGCTGCAGCGCGCGCCATTCCTGTGCGGTCAGGGTCTCGAAATCGCGCTGCGCCAGGCGCTCCTGGTCGGAGAAGGTCAGCGGCACGTGGATGCGTTCGGCCTCGGTCTGGGCCGGGCGCGATGGCATTTCCGCCTGGCGCGCGGCCAGCGCATCGGCCAGCCGGTTGCTGCGTTTGGGCGGCGGCGCGCCCGCGTCGACGCGCGGCAGCAGCAGCGCGCGCAGCTTGCCTTCCCAGTCGGGGTCGCGCCAGAACAGGTCGAAGGCCGCATCGAACAGCGGCCGCTGGTCGGGGCCGGACAGCACCAGCGCCGCCAGCGCGGCGCGCACCTCGTCGCGCTGGCCGATATCGACCAGCCGCAGCGCGGCCAGGGCATCGACCGCGTGCGCCGGAGACAGCGCAAAGCCGCCGTCGCGCAGCAGGCGCATGAAGTGGGTGACGTTGCGCGCCAGCACCGGCAGTCCCGCGGGCGGACCGCCGCTGCGCGCGCCAGCGTGCAGCATCGGCACGGCTCAGCCTCCGGGCGCGGCGCCCGCCAGCAATTCCGCCACGGTGGGGCCGTCGACGCGCGCCAGGTCGTCCTGGTACTTGAGCAGCACGCCCAGCGTATCGCGCACGGACTGCGGATCGAGCTCGGTGGTGCCCAGCGCGGCCAGCGCGCGGCACCAGTCGATGGCCTCGGCGATGCCGGGCGCCTTGAACAGGTCGATGCCGCGCAGCCGGTGCACGAAATCGATCGCCTGCGCCTGCAGCGCGGCCGCGGCCTCGGGCGCGCGCGCCGCGACGATCTGCAGCTCGCGCTCGCGCTCCGGATAGCCGACCCATTGGTACAGGCAGCGGCGCTTGAGCGCGTCATGCACCTCGCGCGTGCGGTTGGAGGTGATCACGATCAGCGGCGGGCGCTCGGCGCGGATCACGCCGATTTCCGGGATCGACACCTGGAATTCGGACAGGATCTCCAGCAGGAAGGCTTCGAAGGGTTCGTCGGCCCGGTCGATCTCGTCGATCAGCAGCACGCGCGGCACCCCCGGCGCGGCCGGGTCGGGCAGCAGCGCCTCCAGCAGCGGGCGCTTGAGCAGGTAGTCGTCGTGGTACAGCGATTGCGCCTCCGGCCGCTCGCCGCGGGCTTCGGCCAGGCGCAGCGCCATGATCTGGCGCGGGTAGTCCCATTCATACAGCGCGCTGGCGGCGTCGAGGCCCTCATAGCATTGCAGCCGCAGCAGCCGCGTGCCGAGCACGCCGGCCATCGCCTGGGCCAGTGCGGTCTTGCCGACGCCGGGCTCGCCTTCGAGGAACAGCGGCCGCTGCATGCGCAGGGCAAGGTAGAGCACCGTGGCGGTTTCGCGGTCGGCGAAGTATTGCTGGTGTTCGAGCTGGGCGAGGGTGTCGTCGATGGAGGTGGGGAGCATGGGGCGATTTTCCGAGCCGGTGCATTCGACATGCCGGCGGTTTGCGCCCCTCTCCCGCAAGGCGGGAGAGGGGAGTACACAATTGGAAACGGGAAACGCCCCTACCCCTTCAGCGCCGCCTCCACCGCTCTCGCCGCCAGCACCGGAATCAAATGCGCCCGGTATTCCGCCGACCCATGCAGGTCGCTGTTCAGACGTCCCGCATCGACCTTCACTCCCCGCGCCGCCTGCGCGGTGAAATTCGCCGACAGCGCCTGCTCCAGCGGCTGGCAACGAAACACGCTGTCCGCCGCGCCCGTGACCGCGACGCGCACCGCGTTGCCGGTGCGCGCCACCAGCACGCCCACCAGCGCGAAACGCGACGCCGGATTGGCAAACTTGGTGTAGGCGGCCTGGTCCGGTATCGGGAAGCGTACGGCGGTGATCAGCTCGTCCGCTTCCAGCGCGGTCTCATAGAGCCCCTTGAAGAAGTCGTCGGCCGCGATGCTGCGGCGGTCGGTGACCACGGTCGCGCCCAGTCCCAGCACGCCGGCCGGGTAGTCTGCCGCCGGATCGTCATTGGCCAGCGCGCCGCCGATGGTGCCCATCGCGCGCACCTGCCGGTCGCCGATGCCGCCGGCCAGCGCCGCCAGCGCCGGGATGCGCTGGCGCACCTCGGCGTTGGCTTCGACGTCGGCATGGCGCGCGGCGGCGCCGACGACGATCTCCTTGCCTTCGACGCGGATCTCGGCCATGCCGGGGATACGCGCGACGTCGACCAGCGTCGACGGCGATGCCAGCCGCAGCTTCATCGCCGCCAGCAGGCTCTGGCCGCCGCCGAGGAACTTGGCGTCGGGATCGGCCTTGAGTTTGGCCACTGCCGCCTTGGCATCCGCGGCGCGTTCAAAGTTGAATGCGTACATGTCGGTTTCCTTTGCGGTGCGGTGGCTCAGGGCTGGGGCTGCGCGGCCTGGATCGCCTGCCACACGCGATGCGGCGTGGCGGGCATCTGCACGTCCTTCACGCCCAGCGGCGACAGCGCATCGACCAGCGCGTTGATGAACGCCGGCGGCGAGCCGATCGCGCCGGCCTCGCCGCAGCCTTTCACGCCCAGCGGGTTGTGCGTGCACGGCGTGCCGCTGGCGGTCTCCACAGTAAAGTCAGGCAGGTCGCCGGCGCGCGGCATGGCGTAGTCCATGTACGAGCCGGTCAGCAGCTGGCCGCTGTCGTTGTCGTAGACGCACTGCTCCAGCATGGCCTGGCCCAGCCCCTGGCCGATGCCGCCATGCACCTGGCCCTCGACGATCATCGGGTTGATGATGTTGCCGAAGTCGTCGACCGCGGTGAACTTGACCACCTGCGACGCGCCGGTGTCGGGATCGACCTCCACCTCGCATACATAGGCTCCGGACGGGTAGGTGAAGTTGGTCGGGTCGTAGAAGGCGTTTTCGTTCAGGCCCGGTTCCAGCTTGTCGAGCGGGTAGTTGTGCGGCACGTAGGCGCTCAGCGCGACCTCGCCGAAGGTCTTGGTGCGGTCGGTGCCGGCCACGCGGAACACGCCGTTGCTGAACTCGATGTCGCTGTCCGACGCCTCCAGCAGGTGGGCGGCGATCTTCTTGGCCTTGGCCTCGATCTTGTCGAGCGCCTTGACGATGGCCGAGCCGCCTACCGCCAGCGAACGCGAGCCGTAGGTGCCCATGCCGAACGGCACGCGCCCGGTGTCGCCATGCACGATCTCGACCTGGTCGAGCTGCAGCCCGAGGCGGTCCGCCACCACTTGCGCGAAGGTGGTCTCGTGCCCCTGGCCATGGCTGTGCGAGCCGGTGAAGACCGTCACCGTGCCGGTGGGATGCACGCGGATCTCGCCCACCTCGAACAGGCCCGCGCGCGCGCCGAGCGCGCCGGCGATGTTGGACGGCGCCAGCCCGCAGGCTTCGATATAGCAGGAATAACCCAGGCCGCGCAGCTTGCCGCGCTGCCTGGCCTCGTCGCGCCGCGCCGGGAAGCCCTTGACGTCGGCCAGCTCCTGCGCGCGCGCCAGGCAGGGCTCGTAGTCGCCGGTGTCGTAGGTCAGGCCGACCGGGGTCGCGTACGGGAACTGGCGGATAAAGTTCTTGCGGCGCAGTTCGGCCGGATCGAGGTTCAGCTCGCGCGCGGCGGTTTCGACCAGGCGCTCGACCACGAAGGTCGCTTCGGGCCGCCCCGCGCCGCGGTAGGCGTCGACCGGCGCGGTGTTGGTGAACACCGCCTTGACCTCCGCATAGATCGCCGGGGTGGCGTACTGGCCGGCCAGCAGCGTCGCATAGAGGATGGTCGGCACGCTGCTGGCGAAGGTCGACAGGTACGCGCCCATATTGGCCACGGTATGCACCCGCATCGCCAGGAACTTGCCGTCGGCGTCGAGCGCCAGCTCGGCCGTGGTGACATGGTCGCGGCCATGCGCGTCGGTCAGGAAGGATTCGCTGCGATCCGCGGTCCACTTGACCGGCCGCCCCACCTTCTTCGAGGCCCAGGTCAGCGCCACGTCTTCCGGGTACAGGAAGATCTTGGAGCCGAAGCCGCCGCCGACGTCGGGCGCGATGATGCGCAGCCGCGATTCCGGCAGCCCCAGCACGAACGCGCCCATCAGCAGGCGCTCGACATGCGGGTTCTGGCTGGCCACGTAGACGGTGTAGCTGTCGTCCTGGCGCGCATAGCTGGCGTTGACCGCGCGCGGCTCGATCGCGTTGGGGATCAGGCGGTTGTTGACGATCTCCAGCGTGGTCACGTGCGCGGCCCTGGCGAAGGCGGCGTCGGTGGCGGCCTTGTCGCCGTGGCCCCAGGTGTAGCAGGTGTTGGCCGGCACGTCGTCGTGCACCAGCGTCGACGCCGACGCGGCATCGGCGGCGCCGACCACGGCCGGCAGCTCTTCGTAGTCGACGTCGATCTGCTCGGCGGCGTCGCGCGCCTGCTGCAAGGTCTCGGCAATCACCAGCGCCACCTGGTCGCCGACGTGGCGCACCTTGTCGTGGGCGATCACCGGGTGCGGCGGCTCTTTCATCGGCGTGCCGTCGATGCTGTGGATCAGCCAGCCGCAGGGCAGGCCGCCGACCTTGTCGGCGGCGAGCTCGGCGCCGGTCAGCACCGCGATCACGCCGGGCGCGGCTTGCGCCGCGCTCGTGTCGATGGCGCGGATGCGCGCGTGCGCGTGCGGCGAGCGCAGGAAGTACCCGTAGCTCTGCTGCGGCAGCACGATGTCGTCGGTGTACTGGCCGTTGCCGGTCAGGTAGCGATAGTCTTCCTTGCGCTTGACGGAGGCGCCCACCAGGCGCTGGTTCTCGGGTGCGTTCATGGCGGTCTCCCTCATTCAGCGCTGGACTGCATGCCCGCCTGGCCCTGCTGCACCGCGCGCACGATATTGTGGTAGCCGGTGCAGCGGCACAGGTTGCCCTCCAGGTGCTTGCGGATGGTGGCGGCGTCGGCGCCGGGATGTTCCTGGACGAGTGCGGTGGCGCTCATCACCATGCCCGGCGTGCAGAAGCCGCATTGCAGCCCGTGGCATTCGCGGAAGGCCTCCTGCATCGGATGCAGGCCGTTGCCGACCTTGTCGCCGACCGTCCCGGCCAGTCCTTCGATGGTGGTCACGGTGGCGCCGTCCGCCTGCAGCGCCAGCAGGTTGCACGACTTGACCGCGCGGCCGTCCAGGTGGACCGTGCAGGCGCCGCATTGCGCGGTGTCGCAGCCGACGTGGGTGCCGGTCAGGCGCAGCTGTTCGCGCAGGAACTGGACCAGGAGGGTGTTGGGTTCTACCTGCGCGTCAACGGGCTTGCCGTTGACCGTCAGGCGGATCGGAATCGCCATGCTTGTCTCCATGTGGGGTGGACGCGCATGACCAATACCCAGATCCCAAGGCAACTGCGCGGGACTGGCCACGACGCGGTACTGCCGCTTAAGACGGCTATAGGACGGCTAATTCGTGATATTGGTGCTGCCGCTGCAACTGCTGTTGGTGCGCCAGCGAACCTTGCGGCCGGCGCATCGGCACGGCCGGCGAACGTTTGGCCGCGACAGGCTCTAACAGTTAATCACAAATCCTGCACAGGTGCCATGTGGATTGCCCGCGCCCCGTTTGGGGCAGGGCCCGCTAGAATGAGCCGCGCCACCGGCCCTGTCCCCTTACATGGAAGCCTTTTTCGACTGGCTGTTTGAAACCATTGCCTTGCCCAAGGTAGGCCTGCCCGCGATCTTCGTGGTCAGCCTGGTGTCGGCCACCTTGCTGCCGCTCGGCTCCGAGCCCGCCGTGTTCGGCTACGTCAAGCTCAATCCGCAGATGTTCTGGCCGGCGATCCTGGTGGCCACCGCCGGCAATACCGTCGGCGGCGCGATCGACTGGTGGCTGGGCTACGCCGCCAAGCTGGCGCTGGTGCGCTACCACAAGCGGCGCCGCGCGCGCGAGCACGAGGCCGAGCACCTGGAGCACCGCGCCCACGCGCGCAAGCCGCCCAAGCCCAAGCTCGATGCCCGCTACTTCCGCTGGATGCGCCGGCTGGGCCCGCCCACGCTGCTGCTGTCGTGGCTGCCTGGCGTTGGTGATCCGTTGTGCACTTTGGCGGGCTGGCTGCGCCTCTCGTTCTGGCCCAGCCTGGCCTGGATGGCGGTCGGCAAGTTCCTGCGCTACCTGGTCATGACCGCCGGGCTGATGTGGATTCCGGATACTTTCTGGCAGAACATTGCGCACACGGTAAAGGCCTGGTTCTGATTCCGGCGGGGCCCGGGACCGTTATGCGGGGCGCATCCGGCGCCCCGGACACACGCTAATCCCTTGTTCCGACAAGGATTCCGTCATGCTGCGGTGCGGCGAAAGCAGGGCTTGCAGTACAATCGCCCTTTAATGAACGATTCGCGCACTGTCCCCGTGCGCAGCAGGAAGCGGTCCCCCAATGAACGCCCCACTCGTGCTCGACGCCAAGCTCGCCGCGCAGGACGCCCCGCCGCGCCTGCGTGAAATCCCCTATAACTACACGTCCTTCTCGGACCGCGAGATTGTCATCCGGCTGCTCGGCGAGGAAGCCTGGCGCATCCTGGACGAGCTGCGCAGCGAGCGCCGCACCGGCCGCTCCGCCCGCATGCTGTACGAGGTGCTGGGCGATATCTGGGTGGTGCGCCGCAACCCCTACCTGCAGGACGACCTGCTGGAAAATCCCAAGCGCCGCCAGATGCTGGTGAGCGCGCTGCACCACCGCCTGAACGAGATCGAGAAGCGCCGCGCCGCCGACCGTGCCGAGCACGCCGAGCCCGCCGCCGAGGACCGCTCGCACCGCGTGGAGCAGCTGGTCGCGTTCGCCAAGCAGGCGATCGAGGACTTCAAGAACGAATTCGCCGCCGCCTACGACCTGCGCAAGCGCGCGCAGCGCGTGCTCGGCCGCGTCACGCAGAAGGACAACATCAAGTTCGATGGCCTGTCGCGCGTGTCGCACGTGACCGATGCCACTGACTGGCGGGTGGAATATCCGTTCGTGGTGCTGACCCCGGATACCGAGGAAGAGATCGCCGGCCTGGTCAAGGGCTGCTTCGAACTCGGCCTGACCATCATCCCGCGCGGAGGCGGCACCGGCTACACCGGCGGCGCCGTGCCGCTGACGCCGATGAGCGCGGTAATCAATACCGAGAAGCTGGAGCAGCTGGGGCCGGTCGAGCAGACCGACCTGCCGGGCGTGTCGCACAAGGTGGCGACCATCTTCTCCGGCGCCGGCGTGGTGACGCGCCGCGTCGCCGACGCGGCCGACCGCGCCGGCCTGGTGTTCGCCGTCGACCCGACTTCGATCGACGCCTCGTGCATCGGCGGCAATGTCGCCATGAACGCCGGCGGCAAGAAGGCCGTGCTGTGGGGCACCGCGCTCGACAACCTGGCCTGGTGGCGCATGGTGGACCCGGAAGGCAACTGGCTGGAAATCACCCGGCTGGACCACAACCTGAGCAAGATCCACGACGTGCCGGTGGCCACCTTCGAGCTGAAGTGGTCGGACGGCAACCGCGCCCCGGGCGAGAAGGTGCTGCGCACCGAGACGCTCGCCATCGAAGGCCGCAAGTTCCGCAAGGAAGGCCTGGGCAAGGACGTCACCGACAAGTTCCTGGCGGGCCTGCCCGGCGTGCAGAAGGAAGGCTGCGACGGCATCATCACCAGCGCGCGCTGGATCCTGCACCGCATGCCCAAGCACATCCGCACCGTGTGCCTGGAGTTCTTCGGCCAGGCGCGCGACGCCATCCCCAGCATCGTCGAGATCAAGGACTTCCTCGACGCCGAGACCAAAAAGCCGGGCGGCGCCATCCTGGCCGGCCTCGAGCACCTGGACGAGCGTTACCTGCGCGCGGTCGGCTACGCCACCAAGAGCAAGCGCAACGCCTTCCCGAAGATGGTGCTGATCGGCGATATCGTCGGCGACGATGAAGACGCCGTGGCGCGCGCCACCTCGGAAGTGATCCGCATGGCCAACGGCAAGAGCGGCGAAGGCTTTATCGCCGTCAGCCCCGAGGCGCGCAAGAAGTTCTGGCTCGACCGCTCGCGCACCGCCGCGATCGCGAAGCACACCAACGCCTTCAAGATCAACGAAGACGTGGTGATCCCGCTCAACCGCATGGGCGAGTACACCGACGGCATCGAGCGCATCAATATCGAGCTGTCGATCAAGAGCAAGCTCAAGCTGGTCGACACGCTGGAAGCGTTCTTCGCGCGCGGCAACCTGCCGCTGGGCCGCAGCGACGACGCCAACGAGATCCCCAGCGCCGAGCTGCTGGAAGACCGCGTGCAGCACGCGCTGACGCTGCTGCGCGAGATCCGCGCGCGCTGGCGCTATCTGCAAGCCCATCTCGACACGCCGCTGGCGCAGGCCAAGGCCTCGCTGATCGGGCACGGGCTGGGCCTGCTGGGCCAGGAATTCGAGGCGCGGCTGCACCAGCAGCCGGACGCCAACGTGTTCCACCTGCTGCAGGACCGCACCATCCGCGTCTCGTGGAAGACCGAGATCCGCGCCGAACTGCGCAAGATCTTCAACGGCGGCGAGTTCAAGCCGATCCTCGACGAAGCCCAGAAGATCCACAAGCAGGTGCTGCGCGGCCGCGTCTTCGTGGCGCTGCACATGCACGCCGGCGACGGCAACGTGCACACCAACATCCCGGTCAACTCCGACGACTACGACATGCTGCAGGACGCGCACCGCGCGGTGGCCCGCATCATGGACCTGGCGCGTTCGCTGGACGGGGTGATCTCGGGCGAGCACGGCATCGGCATCACCAAGCTGGAATTCCTGACCGAGGAAGAGATTGGCGACTTCCGCGCCTACAAGCAGAAGGTCGACCCGCAGGGCCGCTTCAACAAGGGCAAGCTGCTGCCCGGCGCCGACCTGCGCAACGCCTACACGCCGTCGTTCGGGCTGATGGGACACGAGTCGATCATCATGCAGCAGAGCGACATCGGCGCCATCGCCGAGAGCGTCAAGGACTGCCTGCGCTGCGGCAAGTGCAAGCCGGTGTGCGCCACGCACGTGCCGCGCGCCAACCTGCTGTACAGCCCGCGCAACAAGATCCTGGCGACCTCGCTGCTGGTCGAGGCCTTCCTGTACGAGGAGCAGACCCGCCGCGGCATCTCGGTCAAGCA
Organism: Cupriavidus alkaliphilus; assembly: GCF_900094595.1. Taxonomy (GTDB): domain Bacteria; phylum Pseudomonadota; class Gammaproteobacteria; order Burkholderiales; family Burkholderiaceae; genus Cupriavidus; species Cupriavidus alkaliphilus. Next base: position 181,312 of record NZ_FMAD01000002.1, read on the forward strand.
CTGGGACGAGTTCTCCGACGTGGCCGACCATTGCACCGTGTGCCACAAGTGCGTGACGCCGTGCCCGGTCAAGATCGACTTCGGCGACGTGTCGATGAACATGCGCAACCTGCTGCGCAAGATGGGGCAGAAGAAGTTCAACCCCGGCACCGCGGCGTCGATGTTCTTCCTCAACGCCACCAGCCCCGAGACCATCAACCTGACCCGCAAGGTCATGATCGACTGGGGCTACAAGGCGCAGCGCCTGGGCAACGACGTACTGAAGAAGATCGCCAAGAAGCAGACCGCGCATCCGCCCGCGACGGTGGGCAAGCCGCCGGTGCGCGAGCAGGTGATCCACTTCATCAACAAGAAGATGCCGGGCAACCTGCCCAAGAAGACCGCGCGCGCGCTGCTCGACATCGAAGACAACGAGATCGTGCCGATCATCCGCGATCCCAAGGCGACCACGCCGGAATCGGAAGCGGTGTTCTACTTCCCGGGCTGCGGCTCGGAGCGGCTGTTCTCGCAGGTGGGGCTGGCGACGCAGGCGATGCTGTGGCATGTCGGCGTGCAGACCGTGCTGCCGCCGGGCTACCTGTGCTGCGGCTATCCGCAGCGCGGCAACGGCCAGTACGACAAGGCCGAGAAGATCGTCACCGACAACCGCGTGCTGTTCCACCGCGTCGCCAATACGCTGAACTACCTCGACATCAAGACCGTGGTGGTCAGCTGCGGCACCTGCTACGACCAGCTCGCGGGCTATGAATTCGACAAGATCTTCCCGGGCTGCCGCATCATCGACATCCACGAGTACTTGCTCGAGAAGGGCGTCAAGCTGGAGGGCGTGACCGGTACGCGCTACATGTACCACGATCCCTGCCACACCCCGATCAAGACGGTCGATCCGACCAAGCTGGTCAACGACCTGATGGGCGGCAACGCCGGCCTGGGCAAGATCGAGAAGAACGAACGCTGCTGCGGCGAGTCGGGCACGCTGGCGGTGACGCGCCCGGACATCTCGACCCAGGTCCGCTTCCGCAAGGAAGAAGAGATGACCAAGGGTGCCGACAAGCTGCGCGCTGACGGCTTTACCGGCGACGTCAAGATCCTGACCAGCTGCCCGTCGTGCCTGCAGGGCCTGTCGCGCTACAAGGAAGATGCGTCGGTGCAGGCGGATTACATCGTGATCGAGATGGCGAAGCACCTGCTGGGCGAGAACTGGATGCCCGAGTATGTGGCCAAGGCCAATGCGGGCGGGATCGAGCGGGTGCTGGTGTAAAGGCTGAAGCAGCACGAAAGGGAACGCGCCGCATGATCAAGAGCCCGAACTGCCCCCTCTGCGAAACCGATGGCGGCGAACTGGTCTGGATGGGCGACCGCGCCCGCCTGATCCTGGTCGAGCATGACCGCTTTCCCGGCTTCTGCCGCATCGTCTGGAACGACCATGTGGCCGAACTGAGCGACCTCGACGAGGGCGACCAGGCCTGGCTGATGCGGCTGGTGGCGCGCGTCGAGCGCGTGTTGCGCGAGGTGATGGCGCCCGACAAGGTCAACCTGGCGGCGTTCGGCAACATGGTGCCGCACCTGCACTGGCACATCATCCCGCGCTACCGCTGGGACACGCATTTCCCCGAGGCGATCTGGGCCGCGCCGCAGCGCGCGGCGGATCCCGTGCGCGTGCAGGAACTGGCCAGCCGGCTGCCGGCGCTGCGCACGGCGCTTGCGCTGGTCGAAGCGGGCGACGCCTGAAGCCGGGCGCGGAACCCGCGCCGGCAGGCAACCGTCTGAATGCTGATGCCGCCGCGGTCGCGCCTGCGCCGCGGCACCAGAACAACAGGCCCGGCCAGGCAGCGCGCTGGCGGGCCAGAAAGCTGCCGCTATGTCCTCGACCCCGACTTCCGTCACCGTACCGGGCCCGGCCGTTCCCGCCCGGGCCCTCAAGATCCAGAGCCGGCTGCGCATGGCCGCGACCTGGGCGCTGATCAAGCCCTACTGGAAATCCGAAGACCGCCTCGCCGGGCTGGGGCTGCTGGCGCTGGTGGTGGTGCTCAACCTGGGCATCGTCTATATCAACGTGCTGCTCAACGAATGGAACCGCGTGTTCTACAACGCGCTGGAGCAGCGCGACTATGCCTCGTTCAAGGTGCTGCTGCTGCGCTTCTCGTGGATCGCGGCGTTCTTTATCGTCGCGGCGATCTCGCGCCAGTACTACACCATGATGCTGCAGATGCGCTGGCGTACCTGGATGACCGGCCGCTTCATGGGGCACTGGCTCGGGCACCAGGCCTACTACCGCATCGAACAGACCCACGCCACCGACAACCCCGACCAGCGGATTGCCGATGACCTGCGGCTGTTCACCGACGGCGCGCTGTCGCTGTCGCTGGGGCTGCTCAACTCGGTGGTGACGCTGCTGTCCTTCGTCGGCATCCTGTGGACCGTGTCGGGCCCGATCAGCTTCGCGCTGGGCGGAACCGAGTGGACCATCCCAGGCTATATGGTGTGGTTCGCGGCCGGCTATGCGGTGATCGGCTCGCTGGTGGCGCACGTGGTCGGCCGCCCGCTGATCGGGCTGAACTTCCAGCAGGAGCAATACGAAGCGGACTTCCGCTTCACGCTGGTGCGCCTGCGCGAGAACAGCGAGCCGGTGGCGCTGTACCGCGGCGAGCCGACCGAGCAGGCCGGCCTGCGCGCGCGCTTCGACCGCATCCGCGCCAACTGGAACCAGCTGATGCGCTATACGCGGCGGCTGACCTTCGTCAGTTCCGGCTATGCGCAGTTCGCCATCATCTTCCCGATCCTGGTGGCGGCGCCGCGCTACTTTGCCGGCAAGATGACGCTGGGCGGGCTGATGCAGACCAGTTCGGCATTCGGGCAGGTGCAGGGCGCGCTGTCGTGGTTCGTCGACAGCTATGCCACGCTGGTGGGCTGGAAGGCGGCGGCCAACCGCCTGATCGATTTCCAGGAAGCGATCCGCGTGGCCGAGCGGCAGGATGCGTCGCAGGACGGCAGCCGCGATATTGAGGTGGCGTATCACGGCAAGCCGCAGGACGGCATCGCCATCGACAGCCTGGCGCTGGCCTTGCCAGTGCGCGCCGCGCGCGGCGCGGCGGTGGGGCAGCGGCCGCTGGTGGCGCCGTTCTCGCTGGCGGTGGCGCCGGGCGAGCGCTGGCTGGTCAGCGGCCCGTCGGGCTGCGGCAAGAGCGTGCTGTTCCGCGCGCTCGCCGGGATCTGGCCATACGGCAGCGGTATCGTGACCATGCCGGAAGGCGCGCGCCGGCTGTTCCTGCCGCAGCGCAGCTACCTGCCGATCGGCACGCTGGCCGATGCGCTGGCCTACCCCGACGCCGGCACCGAGCACAGCAAGGACGTCCTGCAGGCGGCGCTGCGCCAGACCCGCCTGGCGGCGCTGGCGGACCAGCTCGACGTGTTCGATAACTGGTCGCTGCGGCTGTCGCCGGGCGAGCAGCAGCGCCTGGCCTTTGCGCGCGCGCTGCTGCAGCGGCCGGACTACCTGTTCCTCGACGAAGCCACCAGCGCGCTGGATGAAGACACCGAACGCGCCATGTACCAGCTGATGGTGGAGCAGCTGCCGCAAACGGCGATCGTCAGCATTGCGCACCGCAGCACCGTGGCGGCCTTCCACCAGCGCCGGCTGCGCTACGTGCCGCAGGACGCCGACGCGGCCCGGGCTGCGCAAGCCGGCGAGCCTGGGGTAAGCTATCGGGTCGTATGCGAAGCGTGATGCGGGGCTGCCGCGGCAGCCGGCGCGGCATCATGCGGCAATCACCCACACAAGCGCCCGTCACCGGGCCGCGATCACCATGGCAGGCCTGGAAAAAGACACCCCCCATCCCACCGCGCTGACGGTGCACACGCAATCGCGCGTGCTCGAGATCGGCTTCGACAACGGCCGCAGCTTCCGGCTGCCGTTCGAGCTGCTGCGCGTGTACTCGCCCTCCGCCGAAGTCCAGGGCCACGGCCCGGGCCAGGAAGTGCTGCAGACCGGCAAGCGCGAGGTCGGCGTCGAGGCGGTCGAGCCGGTCGGCAACTACGCCATCCAGATCCGCTTCTCCGACGGCCACGACACCGGCATCTATTCCTGGGACCTGCTGTACCGCCTGGGCGACAACCAGGACGCGCTGTGGCAGGACTACCTGCAGCGCCTGGAAGCGGCCGGCGCCGATCGCGACACCCCGATGCCCGCCGCCGGCGGCGGGCACGCCTGCGGCCATCACTGAGCCGCCCCCGACAATCCTGGAGTCTTGAAAGATGAGTGAAACCCACTTCGGGTTCGAAAAGGTCGACGAAACGGAAAAGGCCGACAAGGTTGCCGGCGTGTTCCATTCGGTGGCCAGCAAGTACGACGTGATGAACGACCTGATGTCGGGCGGCATGCACCGGCTGTGGAAGATGTTCACCATCGCGCAGGCGGGGGTACGCCCGGGCCACAAGGTGCTGGACATCGCCGGCGGCACCGGCGACCTGGCCAAGGCGTTCGCGAAACAGGCCGGCCCGACCGGGCAGGTCTGGCTGACCGATATCAACGAGTCGATGCTGCGGGTGGGCCGCGACCGGCTGCTGAACAAGGGCATCGTCACGCCGGTGGCGCTGTGCGACGCCGAGAAGATCCCGTTCCCCGACAATTACTTCGACCTGGTCACGGTCGCCTTCGGCCTGCGCAACATGACGCACAAGGACGCCGCGCTGGCCGAGATGCGCCGCGTGGTCAAGCCGGGCGGCAAGGTCATGGTGCTGGAATTCTCCAAGGTCTGGAAACCGCTGGAGAAGGCCTACGACGTCTATTCTTTCAAGGTGCTGCCGTGGCTGGGCCAGCGCGTGGCAGGGGATGCCCCGAGCTATCGCTATCTCGCGGAATCGATCAGAATGCATCCAGACCAGGTTTCGCTTGTACGCTTAATGGAACATGCGGGCCTGGAAAATGTCGAATACTTCAATCTGACGGCCGGAGTGGTGGCGCTCCATGTCGGACGCAAGTATTGAGAACACTTGAAAGAACACTTGAAATCGCCATGCTCGCCCGTATATGGGTGAAACTGAGAGGGGATAACAGCATATGTCGTCAATTCGTGGAAAATTCCTGGTGGGGTCGCTGGTCACGGCGCTGGCCGTCGGCATGGCCTTCGACGCCGAGGCCAAGCGCATGGGCGGCTCGCGCAGCATTGGCAAGCAGTCTGAGTCGGTGACCCAGCGCCAGCAGACCCAGCCCACTTCGCCCACGCAACAGGCGCAGCAACCTGCACAGCAGGCGGCACCGGCCACCGCCGGCGCAGCCGGCGCGGCCGCGGCCGCGGCGCCCAAGCGCAACTGGGGCGGCATCCTGGGCGGCATCGCCGCCGGCCTGGGCATCGGCTGGCTGCTGTCGCACTTCGGCCTGGGTGGCGCGGCGCTGACCTTCCTGTCCAACCTGATCCTGATCGCGCTGGTGGCATTTGCCGCGATCTGGCTGATCCGCAAGTTCCGCGGCAGCAAGCGCACCGCGCAACCGGCCTACGCCGGTGCCGGCGGCGCGCCCAACCTGGGCCGCGACGCCGAGCCGATGTTCCGCGGCGAGCCGACGCCGGTTTCCGGCAATGTGTCGGGCAGCCCGGTTCTGCCCGCCGCTGGCGCCGCCGCTGCCGCCGGTGCGGTGGCCCAGCAGCCGTGGGGCGTGCCGGCCGACTTCGACGCCGAATCGTTCCTGCGCAACGCCAAGGTCCACTTCGTGCGCCTGCAGGCCGCATGGGATGCCGGCAACCTGGACGATATCCGCGAGTTCACCACGCCGGAGATGTTCGCCGAGATCAAGATGGACCTGGCTGAGCGCGGCGCCGAGGTCAACAAGACCGACGTGGTCACGCTCGAAGCCCAGCTGCTCGGCATCGAGTCGTCGCCGGCCCAGCACCTGGCCAGCGTGCGTTTCTCGGGCATGATCCGCGAGAAGGCGGGCGAGGCGGCGCAGCCGTTCGGCGAGGTCTGGAACCTGGCCAAGCCGGTCTCGGGCAGCGGCGGCTGGCTGCTGGCCGGGATCCAGCAAGAGTCCTGATGCCGCACCCCCACGGCGGTGATGCGCCGGGGGGAGTAGCTTAGAATGGAGGCCCACGCGAAAGCGTGGGCCTTTTTGTTTGGGACGCGAGCCCCGCGCGTCGCCGCCTGCCCGCCAACCGCGCCGTCATGAATACTCTGCCTTCCGCCCTGGCCACGCCCGCCATCTCGGCACTGAACCACCTGCTCGAGCAGGAGCCGTGGGCCCGCAACCAGCTGGCGCCGTTTGCCGGACGCGTGATCCGTTTCGATGCCGCCGCCTTCGAGCTGTCGCTGAAGGTGACCGAGCACGGCTGCACGGAGCTGGCGCCCGCGGCCGAGGCGCCCGCGGTGACGCTGCGCGTGCCGGTGCAGCAGTGGCCGCTGGTGGCCGCCGACGTGGCCGAAGGCGGCCAGGCCGCCGCCATGCGCCATGTGCGCATCGAGGGCGACGCCGAGCTGGCCAATACCGTTTCGGCGCTGGCGCGCAACCTGCGCTGGGATGCCGCCGAGGACCTGTCGCGCGCGCTGCGCGGCATCCTGGGCGGGCCGGTCAGCGACAGCGTGGCGCAGCGCGTGGTCGACGGCGCGCGCCAGGTCCACGAGCAGGCCACGCGCGTGGGCCGCGCGCTGGTGGACAACGTCACCGACTACCTGCTCGACGAACGCCCGACCCTGGTGCGCCACGCCGCGCTGGACGACTTCGGCACCGACGTAAGCCGGCTGCGCGACCGCCTGGCGCGGCTGGAGAAGCGGCTGGAGCGCCTGGAGCGGGGCGGCACGCCGGGCGTGTCCGGCCCATCCGGCAAGCTGCCGTCGCCGCATCGCTGAGCCGGCCCAGCCGCGCTTCCTTCCGATCCTCCCCTGACTGCCTGCCCGGCCCCGTGAAGACTCCCGAATGACCCGCCTCCTGCGCCTTGGCAAGATCCTTTTCGTCATCCTCTACTACGGCCTGGACGAGCTGGTGCTCTCGGGCTTCAGCAGCCGCAGGATCCGCTTCCTGGTACGGGTCATCACCATCGGCCGCAAGCTCGACATGCCGCGCGGCGTGCGGCTGCGGCTGGCGCTGACGCGGCTGGGCCCGATCTTCGTCAAGTTCGGCCAGGTGCTGTCGACCCGGCGCGACCTGATGCCGCCGGACATTGCCGACGAACTCGCCAAGCTGCAGGACCAGGTGCCTCCGTTCGATTCGGCGGTGGCTGTCAGGATCATCGAGCGCTCGCTCGGGCGGCCGCTGGACCAGCTGTTCGAGACCTTCGAGCACCAGCCGGTGGCCAGCGCCTCGATCGCGCAGGTGCACTTCGCCACGCTCAAGGGCGGCCCCTGCCACGGGCGCGAAGTCGCGGTGAAGGTGCTGCGCCCCGGCATGCTGCCGGTGATCGACAGCGACCTGGCGCTGATGCGCGACATGGCCACCTGGCTGGAACGCTTCTGGGCCGACGGCAAGCGCCTGAAGCCGCGCGAGGTGGTGGCCGAGTTCGACAAATACCTGCACGACGAGCTCGACCTGATGATCGAGGCGGCCAACGCCAGCCAGCTGCGCCGCAACTTTGCCGATACCAACCTGCTGCTGGTGCCCGAGGTGTTCTGGGACTGGTGCAGCAGCACGGTGTTCGTGATGGAGCGCATGCACGGCATCCCGATCTCGCGCACCGAATCGCTCAAGGCCGCCGGCGTCGACATGCACCAGCTGGCGGAGGAGGGCGTCGAGATCTTCTTCACCCAGGTGTTCCGCGACGGCTTCTTCCATGCCGACATGCACCCGGGCAACATCCTGGTGTCGGTGCAGCCCGAGACCTTCGGCCGCTATATTGCGCTGGACTTCGGCATCGTCGGCGCGCTGTCGGAATTCGACAAGAACTACCTGGCGCAGAACTTCATCGCCTTCTTCCGCCGCGACTACCACCGCGTGGCGCTGCTGCACGTGGAGTCCGGCTGGGTTCCGCCCGAGACCCGCGTCGAAGAACTGGAAAGCGCGGTGCGGGCCTGCTGCGAGCCGTACTTCGACAAGCCGCTGAAGGAAATCTCGCTGGGCATGGTGCTGATGCGGCTGTTCCAGACCTCGCGCCGCTTCAACGTCGAGATCCAGCCGCAGCTGGTGCTGCTGCAGAAGACCCTGCTCAATATCGAAGGCCTGGGCCGCCAGCTCGATCCGGACCTGGACCTGTGGAAGACCGCCAAGCCGTTCCTGGAACGATGGATGCACGAGCAGGTCGGCTGGCAGGGCGCGTGGGAGCGGATCAAGGTAGAGGCGCCGCTGTGGGCCAAGATGCTGCCCGACTTCCCGCGCCTGGCGCACCAGTTCCTGGAGCGGCGCGCGCTCACCAGCAACGGCGAGCAGGACAAGCTGCTGGCGATGCTGGTGCTGGAGCAGCGCCGCACCAACCGGCTGCTCGGCACGGCGGTGCTGCTGGTGGGCGGCTTTGTCGCCGGCATCGTGCTGACCCACGTGCTGGGCTGGTCGGGCTACTGGTAGGCGCAGGTCAATAGAACAACGGACGGAGGCAGACCCATGAGCGATACCACCAGGCCAGTGCCCAGCTTCGCCACGCGCGATGCCGGGGATCCGGCGTTCTGGGACGAACGTTTCAAGGAGGGCTTCACGCCCTGGGACCTGGGCGGCGTGCCCGAGGAATTCCGCCGCTTTATCGAAGGCCGCGCACCGTGTCCCACGCTGGTGCCGGGCTGCGGCAACGGCTGGGAGGCCGCCTGGCTGTTCGAGCGCGGCTGGCCGGTGACGGCGATCGACTTCTCGCCGCAGGCGGTGGCGTCGGCGCGGCGCGCGCTCGGGCCGGCCGGGGCGGTGGTGCATCAGGGCGATTTCTTTGCCTTCACGCCGCAGCCGGCGTGCGAACTGATCTACGAGCGCGCCTTCCTGTGCGCGCTGCCGCCGGCGCTGCGCGCGGCCTATGGTGCGCGCGTGGCCGAGCTGCTGCACCCGGCCGGGCTGCTGGCTGGCTACTTCTACCTGGGCGAGAACCGCGGCGGGCCGCCGTTCGCGATGCCCCAGGCGGAGCTCGATGCGCTGCTGGCGCCGGCCTTCGAGCGCATCGAGGACCGGCTCTCGGCCGCGCCGCTGCCGGTGTTCCAGGGGCAGGAGCGATGGCAGGTATGGCGCCGGCGCGGCGTCTGAAGCCATCCCCGGCCGGCCGCCCTGTGGCGAAGGCGGTGCCCCCGCGTGGCGCATTCGCGCCAGCGGGGAATTTTTTTCGCCCGTGCCGGTCTGCGTCGCTATAATCCGCGTTTTGATTCGGCTACGACCGCGGGCCCCCGCCGCGTTGCCCGCCTCGTCGGGACAGCGCCAGGCACCCCGATATGCGGCCCCGACCGATGAATTGGACTCCGGGCCCCGTGCGCCACCCCGCGCCCAGCCGCCCGGCATTCGGTTTCTCGCCACAAGGGCACCTTCTGCATAGGGCAGCGGCATGCTGATCTGGTTTGTCATCATCTACTGGGTAATCTCGGTCGGCATCGGCCTGTGGGCGGCGCTGCGCGTGCGCAACACCACCGATTTCGCCGTCGCCGGGCGCAGCCTGCCGTTCCACATCGTCACCGCCACCGTCTTCGCCACCTGGTTTGGCTCGGAGACGGTGCTGGGCATCCCCGCCGTGTTCCTGAAGGAAGGCCTGTCCGGCGTGGTGTCCGATCCGTTCGGGTCATCGCTGTGCCTGATCCTGGTGGGCCTGTTCTTTGCCCGGCCGCTGTACCGGATGAACCTGCTGACCATCGGCGACTACTACCACAACCGCTATGGCCGGCTGGCCGAGGTGCTGACCACGCTGTGCATCGTGGTCTCGTACCTGGGCTGGGTGGCGGCGCAGATCAAGGCGCTGGGGCTGGTGTTCTATACCGTGTCGGACGGCGCGCTGTCGCAGGAGGCCGGCATGATGATCGGCGCGGCCAGCGTGCTGGTCTATACGCTGTTCGGCGGCATGTGGTCGGTGGCGATCACCGACTTCATCCAGATGATCATCATCGTGATCGGCATGATGTATATCGGCTACGAGGTCAGCGGCCAGGCCGGCGGCGTCACCGCGGTGGTGTCGCACGCGGCCGCGGCCGGCAAGTTCGAATTCTGGCCGGCGCTTGACTTCGTGCAGATCATCGGCTTTGCCGCGGCGCTGTTCACCATGATGCTGGGGTCGATCCCGCAGCAGGACGTGTTCCAGCGGGTGACTTCGTCGCGCACCGAGCAGATCGCCGGGCGCGCCTCGGTGCTGGGCGGCGTGCTGTACTTCGGCTTCGCCTTTATCCCGATGTTCCTGGCGTACTCGGCCACGCTGATCGATCCGGGCATGGTGGCCAGGTACATCGACACCGACTCGCAGCTGATCCTGCCGCAGCTGATCCTGCAGCACGCGCCGATGTTCGCCCAGGTGATGTTCTTCGGCGCGCTGCTGTCGGCGATCAAGAGCTGCGCCTCGGCGACGTTGCTGGCACCGTCGGTGACCTTTGCCGAGAACATCCTGCGCCCGTACTTCCGCCATCTCGACGACAAGCAGTTCCTGCGCGTGATGCAGACCGTGGTGCTGGTGTTCACCACGCTGGTGACGCTGTTCGCGCTGAATTCGCACCTGTCGATTTTCCATATGGTCGAAAATGCCTATAAGGTCACGCTGGTGTCGTCCTTCGTGCCGCTGGCCTTCGGCATGTTCTGGAAGCATGCCACCCGCCAGGGCGGGCTGGCGGCCATCCTGCTGGGCCTGTCGTCCTGGCTGACTTGCGAGATCGCCTTTGCCGATGCCGTGGTGCCGCCGCAGATGGTGGGGCTGCTGTTCTCGATCAGCGGCATGGTGATCGGTTCACTGCTGCCGCAGTGGATTGCAGATCACGCGCCGGTCAAGGAAGTCCATATCGCCTGACGGCGCGGGGGATGCCACCCCCCTTATTTCCGCCGATCAGGCAGCCCCGGAACGGTTTATAATTCAAGGCTTTGCATCGCCGCGCGGGATATTCCCGCACCGCCGCCACGGCTCGGGGCGATGCCTGTCCTGGTACCGATTCCCAAGTTTTCTCGCGAAATAACACCATGCCGATCTATGCCTACCGTTGCGACGCCTGCGGCCACGGGCGCGATGTGCTGCAGAAAATGAGCGATGCCCCGCTGACGGACTGCCCGTCGTGCGGCGCCGCCGGCGCGTTCAAGAAGCAGCTGACCGCTGCCGGCTTCCAGCTCAAGGGCTCGGGCTGGTACGTGACCGACTTCCGCGGCGGCAGCGGCGGCGCCAGCGCGCCCGCGGCGACCGGTGGCGCCGCGGCTGCGGCCAGCGCGCCGGCGGCGGCTGAATCGTCGTCGGGCGGCACCGCTGCGGCAACCTCGGCCCCGGCCGCCGGCGGCTGCGGCAGCGCCTGCGCCTGCCACTGAGCCGGACCCGCCCGTGGTAGCCAAGAAGACTTCCGCTCTCAAGACCTGGTTCCTGACCGGGCTGCTGGTGCTGGTGCCGCTGGGCATCACGCTGTGGGTGCTCAGCCTGATCATCGGCACGATGGACCAGAGCCTGGCGCTGCTGCCGGAAGCCTGGCGGCCGGACCGGCTGATGTTCGGCAAGCGCGTGACCGGCCTGGGCGCGATCCTGACGCTGCTGTTTATCCTGCTGGTCGGGCTGCTGGCGCATAACTTCATCGGCCAGCGCCTGGTGCGCTGGTGGGAAGCGCTGCTGGGCCATATCCCGGTGGTGGGGCCGATCTACACCAGCGTCAAGCAGGTCTCGGACACGCTGCTGTCGTCGTCGGGCAATGCCTTCCGCAAGGCGCTGCTGGTGCAGTACCCGCGCGAGGGCTCGTGGACCATCGCCTTCCTGACCGGGCGCCCCGGCGGCGACGTGCAGAACCACCTGCAGGGCGAATACGTCAGCGTCTACGTGCCGACCACCCCCAATCCGACCTCGGGCTTCTTCCTGATGATGCCCAAGGCCGACACCATCGAACTCGACATGACCGTCGACGCCGCGCTCAAGTACATCGTCTCGATGGGCGTGGTGGCACCGGCGGAATTGCCGCGCAAGAACGGCAGCGCGCCCCGGCCGGCTGCCCCGTCCAGTGCGGCCAGTCCGGCCGGCAGGTCCAGCAGCGAGGAACCGGTCCGGACGACCGATCCTTGAGCCTCCAAACTGATCACGGGCTGCCCGATCGCATCGGGCAGCCGCGTTTTACCGGGAATCTCCTTATGTCCTCCATGCGTACTCACTACTGCGGTCTGGTGACCGAACAATTCTCGGGCCAGGAAGTGGCCCTGACCGGCTGGGTCCAGCGCCGCCGCGACCATGGCGGCGTGATCTTCATCGACCTGCGCGACCGCGAGGGCCTGGTGCAGGTGGTGTGCGACCCGGATCGCCCCGAGATGTTCAAGGCCGCGGAAGAGATCCGCAACGAGTTCTGCATCCGCGTCACCGGCAAGGTGCGCCCGCGCCCGTCCGGCACCGAGAACGCCAACCTGACCTCGGGCAAGATCGAGGTGCTGTGCCACGAGCTGACGGTGCTGAACCCGTCGGTCACGCCGCCGTTCCAGCTCGATGACGACAACCTGTCGGAAACCACCCGCCTGACGCACCGCGTGCTCGACCTGCGCCGCCCGCAGATGCAATACAACCTGCGCCTGCGCTACAAGGTAGCGATGGAAGTGCGCAAGTTCCTCGACGCGCAGGGCTTCATCGACATCGAGACCCCGATGCTGGGCAAGAGCACGCCCGAAGGCGCGCGCGACTACCTGGTGCCGTCGCGGGTGAACCCGGGCCACTTCTTCGCGCTGCCGCAATCGCCGCAGATCTTCAAGCAGATGCTGATGGTGTCGGGCTTCGACCGCTACTACCAGATCACCAAGTGCTTCCGCGACGAAGACCTGCGCGCCGATCGCCAGCCCGAGTTCACGCAGATCGACTGCGAGACCTCGTTCCTCACCGAGCAGGAGATCCGCGACCTGTTCGAGGACATGATGCGCACGGTGTTCAAGAACGCCATCGACGTCGACCTCGACGCCAGGTTCCCGGTGATGGAGTTCCGCGAGGCCATGGCCCGCTTCGGCTCGGACAAGCCTGACCTGCGCGTCAAGCTGGAATTCACCGAGCTGACCGAGGTGATGAAGGACGTCGACTTCAAGGTGTTCTCGGGCCCCGCCAACAGCGACAACGGCCGCGTGGTCGGCCTGCGCGTGCCGGGCGGCGGCGCCATCTCGCGCGGCGAGATCGACGCCTACACCCAGTTCGTCGGCATCTACGGCGCCAAGGGCCTGGCCTGGATCAAGGTCAACGAAGTGGCCAAGGGCCGCGACGGGCTGCAGTCGCCGATCGTCAAGAACCTGCACGACGCCGCCATTGCCGAGATCCTGAAGCGCACCGGCGCGCAGGACGGCGACATCATCTTCTTCGGCGCCGACAAGGCCAAGGTGGTCAACGACTCGATCGGCGCGCTGCGCCTGAAGATCGGCCATTCGGACTTCGGCAAGGCCAACGGCCTGTTCGAGGACGCCTGGAAGCCGCTGTGGGTGGTGGACTTCCCGATGTTCGAGTACGACGAGGAAGACGCGCGCTGGGTGGCGATGCACCACCCGTTCACCAGCCCCAAGGACGAGCACCTGGAATACCTCGAGACCGACCCGGGCAAGTGCCTGGCCAAGGCCTACGACATGGTGCTGAACGGCTGGGAAATGGGCGGCGGCTCGGTGCGGATCTTCCGTTCGGACATCCAGAGCAAGGTGTTCCGCGCGCTCAAGATCAACGACGAGGAAGCCCGCGCCAAGTTCGGCTACCTGCTCGACGCGCTGCAGTACGGCGCGCCCCCGCACGGCGGCCTGGCCTTCGGCCTGGATCGCATCGTCACGATGATGGCCGGCGCCGACTCGATCCGCGACGTGATCGCCTTTCCCAAGACCCAGCGCGCCCAGGACCTGCTGACGCAGGCGCCGAGCTCGGTCGACGAGAAGCAGCTGCGCGAGCTGCATATCCGCCTGCGCGCCGCCGAGCCCAAGCCCAACGCCTGACGGTCCCGGGTGGCTCTGGCCGCAAGAAAGCCGCGCGATTGCGCGGCTTTTTTTCTTTATGCGCAATGCCGGCACCCGGCGCATTGGTTTCGATTTGTTACCGGTCGGAACGATGGGGGCGGCAGGCCGGTCTTCTCCCTTTGATCCGTAATTCGACACGCAATTTGCCGAGGGGCCCTGTCATGAAGGTTCCCGGCACTCGGGAGGAAATTCGTGAACCTGAACCTGGATACCGAACTGATCCGCCAGTTCCTGCTGGCTCACCAGGAAACCATCCTGACCTGGCTGGCCGCGGGACTGATCATGATGCTGCTGGCCCGTTTCGAGCTGCGCCGCGCCCAGCGCCGCGCGGCGCAGGCCATGTCCGAATCGGTGGCCACCACGGTGGCCGCGTGCGTGCCGGATATCGCCCATGCGGTGCAGGCGGCGTCGCCCCAGGCGGCGGCCGAACCGGTCGAGATGCAGCGCGCCGAAGCCTTGCGCCGGCTGGCGCTGGACACCGTCGGCGTGGTGATGACGCGCGGGCGCTGGCTGGACGAGCTCGGCAACCTGCGCCTGGCCGACGACGCCCTGCTTGCCGGCCAGCGCGCCGACGGCGCCGATCCGCTGCTGGTGGTGGCGCCGCAACCGGTGGTGCAGGCCTACCTCGATGCGCAGCGCGTGTTCGAGGACGAGGCCGCGCAGGTGCAGGCCCTGCGCCGCGACGCCCAGCGCGTGCAGGAGGCGCTGCAGGCGCTGGACGCCGAGGTCGCCCATATCGAGCAGGAAACCGGCAGCATCGTGCTGCGCTTCGAGCAGGTCAACGCGCAGGCGGCGCAGGGCATGGATGGCGGCGATTACCAGCGCTTCCTGATCCAGAAGTACAACACGCTGGGCCAGCGCGAGAAGGAAATCGCGCAGGAGCGCACGCGGCTGCAGGGCGAAGCGCGGCTGCGCGCCGAGGCCCTGGCCACCCACGCGCATGCCGCCTCCAAGCGCTACCGCCACGCGCTGGCGCCGCTGATGGAGCAGCTGCGCGCGGCCTGGGGCCATGGGGAATCGCCGCAGGTGTTCGACACCTGGCAGCGCCACGGCAGCACCGAGCCCTACCTGGCCCCGCACGGCATGCAGGGCGCGCGCAGCGCCGCCTGATCCGCCCGGAAGTTGCGGCGCCCGCGCGCAGGCGCCGCGGCGCTTTCCCGTGGCAAGCGCGCGCGCCTGCGCTATCCTTGGGTTTGTCCTTTGGCCCAGACCCATGTCCTACAAGATCCCGGAATCCGTGCTGGTGGTGATTTACACGCCAGATCTTCAAGTCTTGCTGCTGGAACGCGCCGATCGCCCGGGGTTCTGGCAGTCCGTCACCGGCAGCCTCGACACCCTGGACGAACCCCTGGCCCTGACCGCCGCGCGTGAAGTCGCCGAGGAAACCGGCATCATCGCCGGCGAGCATCAGCTGACCGACTGGGGTCATGCCATCCAGTACGACATCTACCCGCAGTGGCGCCACCGCTACGCCGAAGGCGTGACGCGCAATACCGAGCACTGGTTCGGCCTGCGCGTGGCCGAGGCGTTGCCGGTGACGCTGGCGCCACGCGAGCACCTGCAATACAAGTGGCTGCCATGGCAACAGGCGGCGCAGCAATGCTTTTCCAGCAGCAATGCCGACGCCATCCGCCAGCTGGCGTGGCGCGCGGGCGTTGCCGGCGCGCCGGGCCCGACGGAAAGCGATGCCAGCCGCCACGCGGCCGTCGGAGGGCAGCCATGAAGCTGCGCGTGGTCACCTACAACATCCACAAGGGAGTGACCGGCATCGCGCGGCGCCCGCGCATCCAGAACGTGCGTGCCGGCCTGCACGCGATGGACGCCGACATCGTCTTCCTGCAGGAAGTGCAGGACCGCAACGACCGCCTGGTGGCCGCGGCGCTGTTCGATCCGGAGCACACCCAGCTCAACTACCTCGCCACCGACGCCTATCCGCATTCGGTCTACGGCCGCAATGCGGTCTACGACTACGGCCATCACGGCAACGCGATCCTGTCGCGTCATCCGATCCTGATGTCCGAAAACCTCGACATCTCCGATCACCGCTTCGAGCAGCGCGGCCTGCTGCACGCGGTGGCGGACGTGCACGGCGTCGAGACCCACCTCATCTGCGTGCATTTCGGCCTGTTCGCGCGCAGCCGCGCGCGCCAGGCCGAGGCGCTGGTCGAGCGGGTGCAGAACGTGGTGCCGGCCGGCGTGCCGCTGGTGATCGCCGGCGACTTCAACGACTGGAACCACCGGCTCGATGCGCAGATCTGCAATACGCTGGGCGCGGTCGAAGCGTCGCACGCGCGCGGCGCGCGGCTGCATACCTTCCCCAGCCATATGCCGTGGTGGCAGCTCGACCGCATCTATGTGCGCGGCTACGAGATCGAGCGCGCCCACGCGCTAACCGGCCGCGACTGGGCGCAACGCTCCGACCACGTGCCGCTGGTGGCGGAACTGGGCCATCCGCTGGGCGAAATGGTGGAGCGGGACGCGCCCGCCGACAAGGCTGCGTGAGGACCTGGTCCGGCACGCAGTCAGGCGGTGCCGCCGTCGCCGGCGGGCGGGGAATAGTCGCGGATAAAGGCGAACACCGCCTGCGCATCGTTCAGGTCCAGCACCGGCAGCGTGGTCATGGCGGCGACGGTGGCGGGGTCATCGGTTGCGACCGCCACCACGCCCGGCACCTCGTCCCACAGCGGCGCACGTCCCAGCGCGGGGCGGAAGACTTCCAGCTTGGGGAAATCGCTGCGCTTGTAGCCCTCCACCAGCACCAGGTCGGTATCGGGCGGCAGCACCGCGAGCGCATCGTCTAGTTCCGGCGAAGGCACGGCTTCGGGGTAGTGGCGCATCAGCGTCAGGTGGCGCGCGCCGACCAGCACGACGTTGGCGCAGCCGGCCGCGCGCATGCGCCACGAATCCTTGCCGGGCGTGTCGGGATCGAAGCCGTGGTGGGTGTGCTTGACGCCGGCCACGCGCAGGCCGGCGCCGACGAAGCAGGGGATGAGCTGGTCCAGCAGCGTGGTCTTGCCGCTGCCGGACGAGCCGGTAATGCCGAATACCTTCACCATGGTTTCCGTAGGGGCGTCGGGAGTCTGCCTGTACGCCGGTATCGGCGCAGCGCATCGGCATCGACGATAGCAGAGTTCCGCGCGCCAATGTGCAGGCGGCGCCTTGCGCGCCGCAAACTGTCCGATAATCACGGCATGTCACGGATCTCCCACTCCGCCCAGGCCGAGGACGCCCCGGTGCACGACACCGCCACCACCGGCGAGCCGACCTATCGCCACCACATGCTGCGCTGGGCCTGGCGCCGCGGCAGGCCCACCACCGGCAACACGGTGCGGCTGCTGCACGGCGGCCAGGACTTCTTCCCGGCGCTGATCGCCGCCATCGACCAGGCCGCGTTCCAGGTCATGCTGGAAACCTATATCTATGCCGACGACGAGGTCGGCCGCGCCGTTGCCGATGCGCTGATCCGTGCCGCCGCGCGCGGGGTCGCGGTGCGCGTGACGGTGGACGGCTTCGGCGCCGGCGACATGCCCGCCGAGCTGGCCGGGCGGCTGCGCGCGGGCGGCGTGCGGCTGCGCGTCTACCGTGCCCTGCGCGGCTTCCGCCTGGCGCGGCGCCACCTGCGCCGGCTGCACCGCAAGCTCGCCGTGATCGACCGCCACATCGCCTTTGTCGGCGGCATCAACATCATCGACGACCACAACCACGGGCCCTTCGAAGGCGCCAACCTGGGGCCGCGCTACGACTTCGCGGTGCAGGTCAGCGGGCCGCTGGTGGACCGCATCGCGCTGTCGTCCGAGCGCCTGTGGTGGCGGCTGTCGCTGCGCGAGGCGCGCGGCAGCGAGCGCGCCGCCACGGTCGCCGACTACCCGCTGGTGACCGACCTGCCGCCGCGCCCCGAAGCGAGCGGCGGCATCCGCGCCGCGCTGCTGCTGCGCGACAACCTGCGCAACCGCCGCACCATCGAGCGCGAATATCTGCGCGCGCTGGGCGCGGCGCGCCACGACGTGATCCTCGCCAACGCCTACTTCCTGCCCGGCCACAAGATGCGGCGCGCCTTGCTGGCGTGCCGCGAGCGCGGCGTGCGCGTGCGGCTGCTGCTGCAGGGCATGGTCGAATACCGGCTGCAACACTACGCCACCCATGCGCTCTATGCCTCGTTGCTCGAGGCCGGCGTCGAGATCTACGAGTACGCCGAGAGCTTTTTGCACGCCAAGGTCGGCGTGGTCGACGAGGCCTGGGCCACGGTCGGGTCGAGCAACATGGACCCGTTCAGCCTGCTGCTCGCGCGCGAGGCCAACGTTGCCGTTTATGATGCGGCCTTCGCCGCTGAACTGCGCGAAGCGCTGGAGCGGGCCATTGCGCACCGCAGCGTGCGCGTGCTGCCCGATGTGCACGCGCGGCGCTCGCCGCTGCACCGGCTGGGCAACTGGGCGGCCTATATGCTGCTGCGCCTCGGCGTGATCATCGCCGGCGTCACCGGCCGCTACTGAAACGCCGCGTTGCCCGGTGTGCGTTTGCTGCCATGCGGCAACGCCAATGCTGAAACCGGTTGCAGCATCGCGGCTGGCGGACATGCTGCATTGCAGTCCGTTTAGAAACAGCGGTCTAATTAAAAGCTTGATGGGCAGGTGCCGCGCCAGAATAATCTGAACGACCGTTCTTTTTTGGCTTAGACTGCGTGCATTCGCGGTATGCACCGGCAAATCCGCCGGCCGCCCGCAAGCAATGAATGCAACGTCAGGGTCATACGCGGAGCCGCGACAGGCCCCGCAGAACGGAGAAAAAACATGCGACACCAGTCAGCCCGTCTCGAATCCGCCGCCTCGTCACCCTCGCCCATGCGCAAGGGCGAGATGACGCGCGTGGCGATTCTGGATGCCGCACTGGAATTGTCGTCCCGCGACGGGCTCGAAGGTCTGACCATCGGGCTGCTCGCGGAACGCATGCAGATGAGCAAGAGCGGCGTTTTCGCGCATTTCGGTTCGCGCGAGGACCTGCAGGTTGAGGTGGTGCGGGAGTATCACCGCCGGTTCGAGCAGGAGGTGTTCTATCCCTCGCTGCAGGAGCCGCGCGGACTGCCCCGGCTGTGGTCGATGGTGCGGCGCTGGATGGAGAAGCGCATCCAGGAAGTGACGACGGGATGCATCTACATCAGCGGCGCGGTGGAGTACGACGACCGTGCCGGCAGCCTGGTGCGTGACGAGCTGGTCAAGAGCGTCACCATCTGGCGGGCAGCGTTGACCCGGGCCATCAACCAGGCCAAGGAAGAGGGGCATCTGCGCGCGGACTGCGATCCGCGCCTGATGCTGTTCGAGATGTACAGCCTTGAACTAGGCTTGCATCATGACGCCCGTTTCCTGCGCCTGCCTGACAGCGCCGAGCTTGCCATGGTCGCGCTCAACAAACTGATTCAGTCTTACCGTACCTGAGGTCGCCCGGTCGGGCCGTCGCGCGCAAGCGGGACGGGCGGCGTGGCGGCATCGCACAACTCCAAGGAGTCTCTGATGGGCCAGTACACCGCACCGTTGCGCGACATGCAGTTCGTGCTCCATGAACTGCTCGGCGCCGAAGCCGAACTCAAGGCGATGCCGCCGCACGCGGACATCGACGCGGACACCATCAACCAGGTCATCGAGGAAGCCGGCAAGTTCTGCGCGGACGTGGTGTTCCCGCTCAACCAGGTGGGCGACCGCGAAGGCTGCACCTACGTCGGCGACGGCGTGGTCAAGGCGCCCACCGGCTTCAAGGAAGCCTACCAGCAGTATGTCGAGGCCGGCTGGCCGGCGCTGGCGTGCGATCCCGCTTTTGGCGGCCAGGGCCTGCCGATCGTGGTCAACAACGTGGTCTACGAGATGCTGAACTCGGCCAACCAGGCCTGGACCATGTACCCGGGCCTGTCGCACGGCGCCTATGAGGCCCTGCACGCACACGGCACCCCCGAGCTGCAGCAGACCTACCTGCCCAAGCTGGTGTCCGGCGTGTGGACCGGCACCATGTGCCTGACCGAGCCGCATTGCGGCACCGACCTGGGCATCCTGCGCAGCAAGGCCGAGCCCCAGGCCGACGGCTCCTACCTGATCACGGGCACCAAGATCTTCATCTCAGCCGGCGAGCACGACCTGGCCGAGAACATCATCCACCTGGTGCTGGCGCGCCTGCCGGACGCGCCCGCCGGCACCAAGGGCATTTCGCTGTTCGTGGTGCCCAAGTTCATCCCCGATGCCAGCGGCAACCCGGGCCAGCGCAACGGCATCCAGTGCGGCTCGATCGAGCACAAGATGGGCATCCACGGCAACGCCACCTGCGTGATGAACCTGGACGGCGCGCGCGGCTGGATGGTGGGCGAGCCCAACAAGGGCCTGAACGCCATGTTCGTGATGATGAACGCCGCGCGCCTGGGCGTGGGCGCGCAGGGCCTGGGCCTGACCGAGGTGGCGTACCAGAACTCGGTCGCCTACGCCAAGGACCGCCTGCAGATGCGCGCGCTGACCGGTCCCAAGGCGCCCGAGAAGGCCGCCGACCCGATCATCGTGCACCCCGACGTGCGCCGCATGCTGCTGACCCAGCGCGCCTACGCCGAGGGCGGCCGCGCCTTCAGCTACTGGACCGCGCTGCAGATCGACCGCGAGCTGTCGCACCCGGACGAGGCCGTGCGCAAGCAGGCCGGCGACCTGGTCGCGCTGCTGACGCCGGTGATCAAGGCGTTCCTGACCGACAACGCCTTCACCGCCACCAATGAGGGCATGCAGGTGTTCGGCGGCCACGGCTACATCTCCGAATGGGGCATGGAGCAATACGTGCGCGACGCCCGCATCAACATGATCTACGAAGGCACCAACACCATCCAGGCGCTGGACCTGCTGGGCCGCAAGATCCTGGGCGACATGGGCGCCAGGATGAAGGCCTTCGGCAAGATCGTGCAGGAATTCGTCGAGGCCGAAGGCACCAGCGAAGCCATGCAGGAGTTCGTCAACCCGCTGGCCGACCTGGGCGACAAGGTGCAGAAGCTGACCATGGAAATCGGCATGAAGGCGATGGGCAACGCCGACGAAGTCGGCGCCGCCGCGGTGCCGTACCTGCGCGTGGTGGGCCACCTGGTGTTTGCCTACTTCTGGGCCCGCATGGCCAAGGTCGCGCTGGAGAAGCAGGGCAGCGGCGACAAGTTCTACACCGCCAAGCTGGCCACCGCGCGCTTCTACTTTGCCAGGCTGCTGCCGGAAACGGCCGGCGAGATCCGCAAGGCGCGCGCGGGTTCGGCGTCGCTGATGGCGCTGGACGCAGACCTGTTCTGAGTCGACTCTATCCGCCGTTCCCGCCCGGGAACGGTGGCCTTGCATCTGTCTAACGCTCACTAATCCAGGAGCGAGCATGTCCAATTTCATCGTCAAGAAAGTCGCCGTGCTGGGTGCCGGCGTCATGGGCGCGCAGATTGCCGCCCACCTGATCAACGCGCGCGTGCCGGTGGTGCTGTTTGACCTTCCCGCAAAAGAAGGCCCCAAGAACGGCATCGCCCTGCGCGCCATCGAGAACCTGAAGAAGCTGTCGCCCGCGCCGCTGGGCCTGAAGGAAGAGGCCGGCCTGATCCAGGCCGCCAACTACGAAGACGATATCGCGCTGCTCAAGGAATGCGACCTGGTGATCGAGGCGATCGCCGAGCGCATGGACTGGAAGCACGACCTGTACAAGAAGGTCGCGCCGCACCTGGCCTCGCACGCGATCTTTGCGACCAACACTTCTGGCTTGTCGATCACCGCGCTGTCCGACGGGTTCGATGCGGACCTGAAGTCGCGCTTCTGCGGCGTCCACTTCTTCAACCCGCCGCGCTACATGCACCTGGTCGAGCTGATCCCGACCGCGACCACGCAGCCGCAGATCCTCGACCAGCTGGAAGCCTTCCTGACCACCACGCTCGGCAAGGGCGTGGTGCGCGCCAAGGACACGCCCAACTTCATCGCCAACCGTGTCGGCATCTTCTCGATCCTGGCGGTGTTCGCCGAGGCCCAGAAGTTCGGCATCCCGTTCGACGTGGTCGACGACCTGACCGGTTCCAAGCTGGGGCGCGCCAAGTCCGCCACCTTCCGCACCGCGGACGTGGTCGGTCTCGACACCATGGCGCACGTGATCAAGACCATGCAGGACAACCTGCACGACGACCCGTTCGCGCCGGTCTACCAGACCCCGGCGGTGCTCAAGGGCCTGGTCGACGCGGGCGCGCTCGGGCAGAAGACCGGCGCCGGCTTCTACAAGAAGGAAGGCAAGGCCATCAAGGTGCTCGATGCCAGCACCGGCCAGTACGTCGATGCCGGCAAGAAGGCCGACGAGATCGTGGTGCGCATGCTGAAGAAGGAACCGGCCGAGCGTATCCGGCTGCTGCGCGAGTCGACCAACCCGCAGGCGCAGTTCCTGTGGGCGGTGTTCCGCGACGTGTTCCACTACATCGCCGTGTACCTGGAGCAGATCGCCGGCTCGGCCGCCGATATCGACCTGGCGATCCGCTGGGGCTTCGGCTGGAACTCGGGTCCGTTCGAGGACTGGCAGGCGGCCGGCTGGAAGCAGGTGGCCGAGTGGGTCAAGGAAGACGTCGAGGGCGGCAAGGCGCTGTCGGGCGCGCCGCTGCCGGCGTGGGTATTCTCCGGCCCGGTTGCCGACAACCGGGGTGTGCACGCGGCGGCAGGCTCGTGGTCGCCCGCGACGCAATCGTTCGTCGCGCGCAGCACGCTGCCGGTGTACCAGCGCCAGGCCTTCCGCGCCGCGATCCAGGGCACCGCCGCTGCCGATCCGCGCAAGGCCGGCCGCACCGTCGAAGAGAACGATGCGGTGCGCATCTGGGTGGGCGAGGGCCAGGACGATGTGCTGGTGGTCTCGTTCAAGAGCAAGATGAACACCATCGGGCCGGACGTGATCGACGGCCTGACCCGCGCCATCGACCTGGCCGAAGCCGGCTACAAGGGCCTGGTGGTGTGGCAGCCGACCTCGCTGCAGCTGGGCGCGCCGGGCGGCCCGTTCTCGGCCGGCGCCAACCTGGAAGCGGCGATGCCCGCCTTCATGATGGGCGGCGCCAAGGGCATCGAGCCGTTCGTGAAGAAATTCCAGGACGGGATGATGCGCGTGAAGTACGCCGCGGTGCCGGTGGTGTCGGCGGCGTCGGGCATCGCGCTGGGCGGCGGCTGCGAGTTGATGCTGCATTCGGCTGCGCGCGTGGCCGCGCTCGAAACGTATATCGGCCTGGTGGAGGTCGGCGTGGGCCTGGTCCCGGCCGGCGGCGGGCTGAAGGAAGCCGCGCTGGCCGCTGCACGCGCCGCGCAGGCGGCAGGCAGCACCAACTACCTGCAATTCCTGACCAGCCGCTTCCAGAGCGCGGCGATGGCCAAGGTATCCGCATCGGCACTGGAAGCGCGCCAGATGGGCTACCTGCAGCCGTCCGACAAGGTCGTCTTCAACGTGCATGAGCTGCTGCACGTGGCGCAGAACGAAGTGCGCGCGCTGGCCGACGCCGGTTACCGCGCGCCGCTGCCGGCGCTGGTCCCGGTGGCCGGCCGCTCGGGCATCGCCACCATCAAGGCATCGCTGGTCAATATGCGCGACGGTGGCTTTATCTCCGCGCATGACTTCCTGATCGCCACCCGCATCGCCGAAGTGGTGTGCGGCGGCGACGTCGAGGCCGGCTCGCTGGTCAGCGAAGACTGGCTGCTGACGCTGGAGCGCAAGGCCTTCGTCGACCTGCTGGGAACCGGCAAGACGCAGGAGCGCATCATGGGCATGCTGCAGACCGGCAAGCCGGTGCGCAACTAATCAGGCTAGCGAGGAACCGAGATCATGAAACAACTGCAAGACGCATATATCGTTGCGGCCACCCGCTCGCCGATCGGCAAGGCGCCCAAGGGCGCGTTCAAGAACACGCGCCCGGACGACCTGCTGGCCACCATCCTGAAGTCCGCGGTGGCACAGGTGCCGGACCTGGACCCGAAGCTGATCGAGGACGCCATCGTCGGCTGCGCCATTCCCGAAGCGCAGCAGGGCCTGAACGTGGCGCGTATCGGCGCGCTGCTCTCGGGCCTGCCCAACACCGTGGGCGGCATCACCGTCAACCGCTTCTGCGCCTCGGGCGTCAGCGCGGTGGCGATGGCGGCCGACCGCATCCGCGTGGGCGAATCCGATGTGATGATCGCCGCCGGTATCGAGTCGATGAGCATGGTGCCGATGATGGGCAACTCGCCGTCGATGTCGCCGGATATCTTTACGCGCGACGAGAACGTGGGCATTGCCTACGGCATGGGCCTGACCGCCGAGAAGGTGGCGCAGCAATGGAAGGTCAGCCGCGAGGACCAGGACGCGTTCTCGCTCGCTTCGCACCAGAAGGCCATCGCGGCGCAGCAGGCCGGCGAGTTCAAGGACGAGATCACGCCGATCGAGATCGTCGAGCGCTTCCCCGACCTCGCCAGCGGCCAGGTCAGCGTGAAGACGCGCACCATCTCGCTGGATGAAGGCCCGCGGCCTGAAACCTCGCTGGAAGGCCTCGGCAAGCTGCGCCCGGTGTTTGCCAACAAGGGCAGCGTCACCGCCGGCAACAGCTCGCAGACCTCGGACGGTGCCGGCGCGCTGATCCTGGTTTCGGAAAAGATCCTCAAGCAGTTCAACCTGGTGCCGCTGGCGCGCTTCGTCTCGTTCGCGGTGCGCGGCGTGCCGCCCGAGATCATGGGCATCGGTCCGAAGGAAGCGATCCCGGCCGCGCTGAAGGCCGCCGGCCTGACGCAGGACCAGATCGACTGGATCGAGCTGAACGAGGCCTTCGCCGCGCAATCGCTGGCCGTGATGCGCGACCTGGATCTCGATCCCGCCAGGGTCAACCGCATGGGCGGCGCAATCGCGCTGGGCCATCCGCTCGGCGCCACCGGTGCGATCCGCTCGGCCACGGTGGTGCACGCGCTGCGCCGCCACAACCTGAAGTACGGCATGGTCACCATGTGCGTCGGCACGGGCATGGGCGCCGCAGGCATCTTCGAGCGCGTATAAACGCGCCTGCGGGACGGTTTCCCGGGGGGACCGTCCCGCCCTTCTGTCAGGTGAAGAGAGCAGTACCGGGGGCTGCCGCCCGCGAGCGCGGGTCACCAGCAGGGAGGAGACAACAATATGCAGGAGACAGCCATCCTGGCCGATGCCGCGTGCGATTTGCCGCGCGACATCATGGCCGCGCTGAAGGTCCACACCATTCCGTTCCGCATCCGCGCGGGCGAACGCTTTGTCGCCGACACGCGCGACGAAGACGCGCTGCCCACGCTCTACCGGCAATACCTGGTCGGCCGCCAGGACCACTACGCCGAATCCATTCCGCTGCTCGAACGCGAGCTGGAAGAACACCTGCTGCGCAATGTGGTCACGCAATGCGACCGCGCCATCCTGCTCACCATCGCCAGCGCGCGCAGCAAGCTGTATGCGCATGCGAGCGGCGCCGTGATCGGCACCGTGGCCCGCAGCGTGCGGTTGCGCAAGCAAGCCGGCCGCTCAGGGTTGTTCGACCTGACCGTGATCGACACCGGTGCCATTGGTCCGGGCCAGGCGCTGATCGTGCGAGAGGCCGCGCGCATGGCCATCGGCGGCGCCAGCCCGCAGGCAGTGAGCGAGGCTGTTGAAACGCGCCTGCGCGATGCCGCCCACATGTTCCTGGTGCCGGACGAACTGCTTTACATGTACACCCGCGCGCGCCAGAAGGGCGAGGGCAGCATCACCTGGGGCCGCTACATGATGGGCAGCGCATTCAATATCCGGCCGGTGGTGCGCATGCATCGCGGCCATACCGAAGCCATCGCCAGGGCGCGCGGCTCGGAAGAGGGCGCACGCCGCGTGCTGGAGCATGCCGGGCAATGTATCCGCGCAGGTGACCTGCTGGTGCCGGCGATTTCGGTCTGTTACGCCGGGCCCCTCGATGACGTGCGGGCGATGCCGGCCTACCAGTCGCTGGCACAGGTCGCGCGCAGCCAGGGCGTCGAGCTGATGCTGGCGCCGATGAGCCTGACGGTGGCGCTGAATGTCGGTGCGCGGGCATTCGGCCTTAGCTATCTTTCCGCATCGCCGCCACCTTTCGAATAAATCCCACAGACGAGGACACCATGAGCATCCGTACCAGCATCGAGCAGGGCATCCTGACGCTCGAATTCGACCGCATCGACAAGAAGAATGCCATCACCGCGGCGATGTACCAGTCGCTGGCCGACGCGCTGCGCGCGGCCGAGACCGACCGCAATGTGCGCGTGATCCTGCTGCGCGGCAAGCCTGAGATCTTTACCGCCGGCAATGACCTGGAAGACTTCATGCAGCGCCCGCCGACGGCGGGCGAGGGCGCGGAGCAGGCGCCGGTGTTCCAGTTCCTGTACCAGATCAGCCATGCCAGCAAGCCCATCGTCGCGGCGGTCAGCGGTGCGGCGGTCGGCGTGGGCACCACCATGCTGCTGCATTGCGACCTGGTCTACGCGTCGGACACGGCCAAGCTGTCGCTGCCGTTCGTGCAGCTGGGGCTTTGCCCCGAGGCGGCGTCGAGCCTGCTGTTGCCGCGCCTGGTCGGTTACCAGCGCGCCGCCGAGAAGCTGATGCTGGGCGAGGCGTTCAGCGCGCAGGAAGCGCTCGAGATCGGCCTGGTGACGCGTGTGCTGCCGGGGGCGGAACTGCACGACGTCGCGCTGCAGCAGGCGCGCAAGCTGGCGGCGCTGCCGGCTTCGTCGCTGCGCGAGACCAAGCGGCTGATGAAATCGGGCGCGGTGGCTGAAGTGGAAAAGCAGATGGCCGACGAAGGCGCGGTGTTCCGGCGCATGCTGGTGGCACCGGAGGCGAAGGAGGCGTTCAGCGCGTTCTTCGAGAAGCGGAAGCCGGATTTCTCCAAGTTTGAGTGAGTGGCTGCGACTGAGTGGAAGAGGAGAGCGGTGTCTGATGCGCCCACGCCGCTCGAGCTTGCCTTAGCAAGGTGTTCTCCCTCTCCCGCAAGCGGGAGAGGGGGCACACCCATCGACGATCAGGAGCCGTCAGACCCTCAAGCCGTCGGCAACACCCGCGGCTGCCGCGACTCGTCCGTCGCCACATACGTCAACGTAGCCTCCGTCACCTTGACGATCTCGTTGCTGTGCCGCATGCGCTGCGCATAGACCTCGACCTCGACCGTGATCGAGGTGCGGCCGGTCTTGACGATGTCGGCGTAGAAACTTACCAGGTCGCCGACGAACACCGGGTGCTTGAACAGGAAGGAATTGACCGCGACGGTGGCCACGCGCCCTTGCGCGCGCTCGACCGCCGGGATCGAGCCGGCGATATCCACTTGCGACATGATCCAGCCGCCGAACACGTCGCCATGTACGTTGGCGTCCGCGGGCATCGGCACCACGCGCAGGGCGGGATTCTTGCCGGCGGGCAGGGCGGGGACGGTATGGGGAGCGTTCATGACGGTATGCGGGTGGACTTCCGAAGAGGGGCGCCGGCCGCGACGAAAAACCCTTCGCCTGCCGCGCAATGCGATTCCTGCGACAATCGCGCATTGGCCCGAATTCTAACGTATGCGCCGCTATTCCACGACCGCCGAGCAGGCCCCCGACCCCGCCTCGGTCAAGCTCTTTCCCGGCCAGCGCGCCCCCCGCAGCGACTGGCAGACCGTCCGCAACCTGCTGCCATACGTCTGGCACTACAAGTGGCGCGTGATGCTGGCGCTCGCGTGCCTGGTCGCGGCCAAGGTGGCCAACCTGGGCGTGCCGGTGCTGATGAAGCGCCTGATCGACAGCATGAACATCGCCGCCGGCGACCCGCGCGCGCTGCTGGTGGTGCCGGTCGGGCTGATCGTCGCCTACGGCATGCTGCGCCTGTCGGCGACGCTGTTCACCGAGTTGCGCGAAATCCTCTTCTCCAAGGTCACGCAGAGCGCCGTGCGCGAGATCGCGCTGCAGGTGTTCCGGCACCTGCATGCGCTGTCGCTGCGCTTCCACCTGGACCGGCAGACCGGCGGCATGAGCCGCGACATCGAGCGCGGCACGCGCGGCATCCAGTCGCTGATCTCGTACTCGCTGTACAGCATCCTGCCCACGCTGGTCGAGATGGCGCTGGTGATCGGCTTTTTCGTGCTGCACTACGACATCTGGTTCGCGGCGATCACCGGCTGCGCGCTGGTCAGCTATATCGTCTTCACCATCGTCGTGACGGAATGGCGCACGCATTTCCGCCGCAAGATGAACGAGCTGGACTCGCGCGCCAACCAGAAGGCGATCGATTCGCTGCTGAACTTCGAGACCGTCAAGTACTTCGGCAATGAGGAATACGAAGCCCGGCGCTACGACGAGAACCTGCTCAACTACCGCGCCGCGGCGATCCGCTCACAGAATTCGCTGTCTTTCCTGAACTTCGGCCAGCAGGTCATCATCGCGGTCGGGCTGATCCTGATCCTGTGGCGCGCCACCGTGGGCGTGGTCGATGGCAAGCTGACGCTGGGCGACCTGGTGCTGGTCAACACGCTGATGATCCAGCTCTATATCCCGCTGAACTTCCTCGGCGTGATCTACCGCGAGATCAAGCAGGCCACTACCGACATGGACCGGATGTTCGTGCTGCTGGGCACCAACCAGGAGGTGGCCGACTCCGCGGGCGCGCAGCCGCTCAAGGTCAACGGCGCGCAGGTGCGGTTCCGCGACGTGCGCTTCGGCTACGAGCCGGACCGCACCATCCTGGATGGCGTGGATTTCGATATCGCGGCCGGCACCACGACCGCCGTGGTCGGCCACAGCGGCTCGGGCAAGTCGACGCTGGCGCGGCTGCTGTTCCGCTTCTACGACGTCAACAGCGGCGCGATCGAGATCGACGGGCAGGATATCCGCGCCATCACCCAGGACAGCCTGCGCCGCGCCATCGGCATCGTGCCGCAGGACACCGTGCTGTTCAACGACAGCATCTACTACAACATCGCCTACGGCCGCCCGGAAGCGACCCGCGACGAAGTCATCGCCGCGGCGCAGGCGGCGCAGATCGACGCCTTTATCCGCGAACTGCCGCAGGGCTACGACACGCCGGTAGGCGAGCGCGGCCTGAAGCTGTCCGGCGGCGAGAAGCAGCGCGTGGCGATCGCGCGCACGCTGCTGAAGAACCCGCCGGTGCTGGTGTTCGACGAGGCCACTTCCGCGCTGGATTCGCGCACCGAGCAGGCGATCCAGGCCGAGCTGATGCGCCTGGCGCAGAACCGCACCACGCTGCTGATCGCGCACCGGCTCTCCACGGTGGTCCATGCCGACCAGATCCTGGTGATGGACCACGGCCGCATCGTCGAGCGCGGTACTCATGCCGAGCTGATGCGCGCGGGCGGGCGCTATGCCGAGATGTGGGACATCCAGGCGCGCGCCGCCGCCAGGGGCGGCGACGCCGTCGGCGGCGAGGCGCTCGCACTCGACGTGGGCGACGCCACCCAGGACGCCTGAGCCGCTATCCGCCGCGCCGGCTTGCACCAGGGCGCGGCGCGGATTGTCGGCAATCGCTGCCGACGATGCCGCTGCGGCAATCGCCGCGCCCATTTCTGGTTCGACAATCGCGCGCGGGCACGCCCTGAAACGGGGCCTGCAAGGCTGGCATGTCCCTTGCGGACGGATCCCTCCGAAATCACTATCCACGGAGAGATGCCATGCCCCAATCCCGCGCTGCGCAAGTGTCGCCCGACGTTTTTACGGCTGTCAGCGAGAACGCCAGTAACCCCGCCGCACGTCCGTCCCGTGCTCCGGCACGCCGCCGCCTTCTGAAGCTGGGCGCGATGCTCGGCACCAGCCTGGTGCTGTCGACACAATTCGCCGGTGCTGCCCATGCGCAGGCCGCGGCCACCAAGGTCAGGTTCCAGCTCGACTGGCGCTTCGAAGGGCCGGCGGCACTGTTCCTGCTCGGCGAGCAGAAGGGCTACTACAAGGCCGAAAAGCTCGAAGTCTCGATCGATGCCGGCAATGGCTCGGGCAACGTGGTCAACCGCGTGGCCTCGGGCACCTATGACATGGGCTTCGCCGACATGTCGTCGGTGATGGAATTCTACGGCAACAATCCGGATGCGAAGAACAAGCCGGTGGCCGTGATGATGGTCTACAACAACACGCCCGCGGCCATCCTGGCACTGAAGAAGTCGGGCATCCGCGCGCCGAAGGACCTGGCCGGCAAGCGCCTGGGCGCGCCGGTATTCGACGCCGGTCGCCGCGCCTTCCCGATCTTCGCCCGGGCCAACGGCCTGCAGGCATCGTCGTTCAACTGGCAGGCGATGGACCCGACGCTGCGCGAAACCATGCTGGTGCGCGGCGACCTCGATGCCATCACCGGCTTTTCGTTCACGTCGGTCCTGAACCTGAATGCGCGCGGCGTGAAGGACGAAGACATCGTGGTGCTGCCATACCCGCGGTTCGGCGTGAAGCTGTACGGCAACGCCGTGATTGCGTCGGAGGAATTCATCAAGAAGAACCCGGAGGCGGTGAAGGCATTCCTGCGTGCCTTCAGCAAGTCGGCGCGCGACGTGATCGCTCGTCCGGAAGAGGGCATCCGCGCGCTCAAGGTGCGCGACGGCATCATCGACGAGAAGCTGGAAACGCGCCGGCTGAAGCTGGCGCTGGACAGCGTGGTCAGGTCGCCCGACGCCAGGGCCGAGGGCTTTGGCCGCATCAGCAAGCCCCGCCTGTCGCTGATGGCCTCGCAAGTGGCCGATGCCTTCGGCACCAAGGGCCGTATCAACGCCGATGCGCTGTGGACCGACGCGTACCTGCCGAGCGCGGCCGAACTGGATGTGCTGCGATGATGGCGCGCCTGGCTGAATCCATGCCGGCCGCCGCGACTGCCGCGACTGCCGCGACCGCGCCCGTCGAGCCCTTCGTCGATTTCAACCGGGTCTGGCTGGCCTATGACGACACGCTCGCGCGCCAGGGCGAGTTCGCGGTGGAAGACCTGTCGCTGCAGGCCGCGCCGGGCGAGTTCATCGCCATCGTCGGCCCGTCCGGCTGCGGCAAATCCACCTTCATGAAGCTGGCCACCGGCCTGAAACCCGCCACGCGCGGCATCGTCAAGGTTGCCGGGCAGAAGGTGAGCGGGCCGCTCAAGCAGGTGGGCATGGCGTTCCAGGCGCCGACGCTGCTGCCGTGGCGCACCACGCTCGACAACGTGATGCTGCCGCTGGAGATCGTCGAGCCCTACCGCTCGACCCTGCGCGCGCGCCGCGACGAGTACGTCGACCGCGCCCGCCGGCTGCTGCATACCGTGGGCCTGGGCGGCTACGAGGACAAATACCCGTGGCAGCTCTCCGGCGGCATGCAGCAGCGCGCGTCGATCTGCCGCGCGCTGATCCACCAGCCGCGCATGCTGCTGCTCGACGAACCGTTCGGCGCGCTCGACGCTTTCACCCGCGAGGAACTGTGGTGCGTGCTGCGCGACCTGTGGCAGGCGCAGCGCTTCAACGTAATCCTGGTCACGCATGACCTGCGCGAGGCCGTGTTCCTCGCCGACACGGTCTACGTGATGAGCCAGCGCCCCGGCCGCATCGTGATGCGCAAAGAGATCGGCCTGCCGCGGCCGCGTGATCTGGAACTGACCTATACCGAGCCCTTCGCCGAGCTGGTGCACGCGCTGCGCGAGAAGATCGGCCATGTGCGCCAACACTGAGGCCAACACCGAGACCCGACGATGATGATGACTTTGACTTCCGCGCAGGAGCGCCGCGTGCAGCGCGTGGCGCCGTGGCTGCTGCTGGCTGCGGTGCTGCTGCTGTGGCAGGGCGCGTGCATGGCCTTCGATGTCTCCGATTTCATCCTGCCGACGCCGTCCGCGATCGTGGCCGCGCTGGTGGACTACGCCGACGTGATCGCCGGCCATGCCTGGCGCACCTTCTGGACCACCATGGTGGGTTTTGCCGTGGCCATCGGCGTGGGCGTGCTGCTCGGGCTGGCGATGGGCTCGTCGCGGCTGCTCTACGCCGCCAGCTACCCGCTGATGACCGCCTTCAACGCGCTGCCCAAGGCCGCCTTCGTGCCGATCCTGGTGGTGTGGTTCGGGCTCGGCGCGGGCCCGGCCATCCTGACCGCCTTCCTGATCTCGTTCTTCCCGATCATGGTCAATATCGCCACCGGGCTGGCCACGCTCGAGCCGGAACTGGAAGACGTGCTGCGCGTGCTCGGCGCCAAGCGGCGCGACGTGCTGTTCAAGGTCGGCCTGCCGCGCGCGCTGCCGTATTTCTTCGCCTCGCTCAAGGTTGCGATCACGCTGGCCTTTGTCGGCACCACGGTGTCGGAGATGAATGCCGCCAACGAAGGCATCGGCTACCTGCTGGTGTCGGCCGGCTCCGCCATGAAGATGCCGCTGGCGTTTGCCGGCCTGGTGGTGATCGCGGTGATGGCGATGGCGATGTACGAGCTGTTCGCGGTGGTCGAGAAGCGCATGACCGGCTGGGCCCACCGGGGCTGAGGCGGTGGCTGGCGAAGCGCCGCGCGCCGGTGGATAATCCGCGTCATGGAAATCAAATGGCTTGAAGACTTCGTCAGCCTGGCCGAGACGCACAGCTTCTCGCGCTCGGCCGAGCTGCGCCATGTCACGCAGCCGGCGTTCTCGCGCCGGATCCAGTCGCTGGAGGCATGGGTCGGCACCGAGCTGATCGACCGCTCGAGCTATCCCACCAGCCTGACCCCGGCCGGCAAGGTGTTCTACGAGCAGGCGCTGGCCATGCTGGCGCAGGTCAGCGAGACCCGCGCGCTGATGCGCGGCCAGCGCTCGGCCAACGCGCAGGTGCTGGAATTCGCGGTGCCGCACACGCTGTCGCTGACCTTCTTCCCGGAATGGCTCAAGGCGCTGGAGCGCAAGCTCGGCACGCTGCCGTGCCGGCTGCGTGCGCTCAACGTCCATGACGCGGTGCTGATGCTGGTCGAAGGCGGCTGCGACCTGGTGATGGTCTACCACCACGCGCGCCAGGCCATCCAGCTCGATCCGGCGCGGTACGACATGCTGGTGCTCGGTACCGAACGGCTGTCGCCCTACAGCGTGCCGGACGCCGCCGGCAAGCCCCTGTTCCGGCTGCCGGGCACCGACAAGAAGCCGGTGCCGTTCCTCAGCTATACGCCCAACGCCTTCCTTGGCCGCATGGTCGACCTGCTGCTGGCCGAAACCGCCGAGGCGCTCAAGCTCGACAAGTGCTACGAGACCGATATGGCCGAGGCGCTCAAGGTGATGGCGCTGTCCGGCCACGGCATGGCCTTCCTGCCCGAAAGCGCGGTGCGCGAAGACGTCGCGGCGGGACGGCTGGTGCGGGCCGAGTCGGCGCGCGGCCTGCCGTTGTCGATCGACATGGAAATCCGGTTGTATCGGGAGAAGCCGGGCGAGAACGGCGGGGAACGGCGCGCCGGGGCACGGCGCAAGCGGCAACTGGTGGACCAGGTGTGGGGGACGTTGACTTCGGCGTAGCGAGGGATTGCTCCAAGGTTATGCGTGTCCTGCATAACCCGATGAACAAACGGCATTGGATTCCGAGCGGCCGCCAGGCCTAAGCTTGCGCCCATCTTCCACCCCGGAACCCACCCGATGTCTTCCGCAGCACCGACCAACATTGCTGGCCAAAAGCACGCACTTCCGTCCTACCTCAACGCCGACAACCTCGGCCCCTGGGGTATCTACCTGCAGCAAGTCGACCGCGTCACGCCCTACCTGGGCTCGCTGGCGCGCTGGGTCGAGACCCTGAAGCGCCCCAAGCGCGCCCTGATCGTCGACGTTCCCATCGAGCTGGATAACGGCACCATCGCCCATTTCGAGGGCTACCGGGTGCAGCACAACCTGTCGCGCGGCCCGGGCAAGGGCGGTGTGCGCTTCCACCAGGACGTGACGCTGTCCGAGGTGATGGCGCTGTCGGCCTGGATGTCGGTCAAGAACGCGGCGGTGAACGTGCCGTACGGCGGTGCCAAGGGCGGCATCCGCGTCGACCCGCGCACGCTGTCGCAGGCCGAGCTGGAACGCCTGACGCGCCGCTACACCAGCGAAATCAACATCATCATCGGGCCGAGCAAGGACATCCCGGCGCCGGACGTCAACACCAACGCACAGGTGATGGCGTGGATGATGGACACCTATTCGATGAACTCGGGCAGCACCTCGACCGGCGTCGTGACCGGCAAGCCGATCTCGCTGGGCGGCTCGCTGGGCCGCCACGAGGCCACCGGCCGCGGCGTGTTCGTGGTCGGCTCCGAGGCCGCGCGCAATATCGGCCTCGAAGTCAAGGGCGCGCGCGTGGCGGTGCAGGGCTTCGGCAACGTTGGCGCCGTGGCCGCCAAGCTGTTCCATGAGGCCGGCGCCAAGGTGGTGGCAGTGCAGGACCACCGCACCACGCTGTTCGACCCGGCCGGCCTGGACGTGCCGGCGATGATGGAATACGCCTCGCACAGCGGCACCATCGACGGTTTCCGCGGCGAAGTCCTGCGCAGCGAGCAGTTCTGGGAAGTCGACTGCGACATCCTGATCCCGGCCGCGCTGGAAGGCCAGATTACCGCCGAAAACGCGCCGAAGATCACGGCAAAGCTGGTGATCGAGGGCGCCAACGGCCCGACCACGCCGCAGGCCGACGACATCCTGCGCGAGCGCAATATCCTGGTCTGCCCGGACGTGATCGCCAACGCCGGCGGCGTGACCGTGTCCTACTTCGAATGGGTGCAGGATTTCTCCAGCTTTTTCTGGACCGAGGAAGAGATCAACCAGCGCCTGGTACGGATCATGCAAGAAGCCTTCCGGGCAATCTGGCAAGTGGCACAGGAAAACAAGGTGACGCTGCGCACGGCGGCGTTCATCGTGGCCTGTACGCGGATCCTGCAGGCGCGCGAAATGCGCGGCCTGTACCCCTGATCGGGGCAGGCAGGCCCGGGTCGAGGCACTCGTATGGTGCAGTGCAATAAATCGCCCCGGACCCCGGCTTCATGACCGTCAGACGCGGTCTCCGGCAAGCGCCGGAGGCCGCGTTGTCGTATCCGGACGCGCTGCGCACGGATTGCCCCGAAGTGGGGTTCTAGGAGAAAACCCAGTTGTATTGCGGCGGATGCTGCGCAATACTGTTTCACCAGTGGGGGTTTTATTCTTAGAATCCCGCTTTCTCTTCATGGTCAAGGAGATGTTATGAATTTCGCCAAGTTGGCTGCCCTGATGATTGCCGGGGGCGTAATGTGCGGGACGGCACAGGCAGCCGAACAACTGACGGGCACGCTGAAGAAGATCAAGGACACCGGCGTCATCACGCTCGGCGTGCGCGAATCGTCGATTCCGTTCAACTACAACCTGGGCGGCGTGCGCCAGGTCGGCTATTCCTACGATATCAACATGAAGATCGTGGAAGCCATCAAGGACCAGCTGAAGCTGCCGAACCTGCAGGTCAAGGAAATCCCGATCACCTCGCAGAACCGCATCACGCTGCTGCAGAACGGCACCATCGATATCGAGTGCGGCTCGACCACCAATAACCTGGAACGCCAGAAGCAGGTCGCCTTCACCAACTCCATCTTCATCATCGGCACGCGCATCATGGTGAAGAAGGACGCCGGCATCAAGGACTGGGCCGACCTGAAGGGCAAGAACGTCGTCACCACCGCCGGCACCACGTCGGAGCGCCTGCTGCGCAAGATGAACGACGAGCAGAAGCTGGGCGTGAACATCATCAGCACCAAGGACCACGGCCAGTCGTTCCTGACGCTGGAATCCGGCCGCGCGGTCGCCTTCATGATGGACGACGCGCTGCTGTACGGCGAGCGCGCCAAGGCCAAGAACCCGGCCGACTGGATCGTCGTGGGCAAGCCGCAATCGCGCGAGTCCTACGGCTGCATGATCCGCAAGGACGACCCGCAGTTCAAGAAGCTGTCCGACACCGTGATCTCCGGCATGATGAAGGACGGCTCGGTCAACACCCTGTACACCAAGTGGTTCATGCAACCGGTTCCGCCCAAGGGCCTGAACCTGGACTTCCCGCTGTCCGAAGACATGAAGACGCTGATCAAGGCGCCTAACGACAAGGCGCTGGACTGACCTGCCGTTGACAGCACTGCGAAACGGAAGGCTCGTCCTTCCGTTTCTTTTTGAGGACGCAACATGAACTACAACTGGCATTGGGGAGTTTTCCTCGAACAGGCCGCCCAGAACGAGACCTACCTGGACTGGATGATCTCTGGTCTCAAGGTCACGCTCGCGCTGGGGCTTTCGTCCTGGGTCATTGCCCTGGTCATCGGCTCGGTGCTCGGCGTGCTGCGCACGGTGCCGAACAAATGGCTGGCCGGCATCGCCGCCACCTATGTCGAGATTTTCCGCAACATCCCGCTGCTGGTGCAGCTGTTTATCTGGTACTTCGTCGCGCCCGAGCTGCTGCCCGGCGGCGAGGCGATCAAGCAGATGAACCCGTTCGCGCAGCAGTTCCTGGCCGCCATGCTGTGCCTGGGCACGTTTACCGCCGCGCGGGTCTGCGAGCAGGTGCGCTCCGGCATCAACTCGCTGGCGCGCGGGCAGAAGAACGCCGGCCTGGCGATGGGCTTCACGCTGCCGCAGACGTACCGCCACGTGTTGCTGCCGATGGCGTTCCGCGTGATCGTGCCGCCGCTGACCTCCGAGTTCCTGAATATCTTCAAGAACTCGGCGGTGGCGTCGACCATCGGCCTGCTGGAACTGGCCGCGCAGGGGCGCCAGCTGGTGGACTACACCGCGCGTCCGTATGAATCGTTCATCGCGGTCACGCTGATGTACGCGCTGATCAACGTCACCGTGATGCTGGTGATGCGCTGGGTCGAGGCCCGCACGCGCGTGCCCGGCTTCATCGGCGGCAAGTAAGGGGGCGCCATGGCTTATTCCTTCGATTTCACCTCGATCAACCCGGCCACGCTGCATGTGCTGGGCGAGGGCATGATGGTCTCGCTCAAGATCACCGTCACCGCGGTGGTGGTCGGCATCATCTGGGGCACCATCCTTGCGATGATGCGGCTGTCGTCGTTCCGGCTGCTGAACTGGTTCGCGCAGGGGTACGTGACCATCTTCCGCTCGATCCCGCTGGTGATGGTGCTGTTGTGGTTCTTCCTGATCATCCCGCAGGTATTGCAGGGCATCTTCAACCTGTCGCCGGCGACCGACCTGCGCATGACCTCGGCGCTGGTGGCGTTCGCGCTGTTCGAGGCCGCCTACTACTCCGAGATCATCCGGGCGGGGATCCAGAGCGTGTCGCGCGGGCAGATGTTTGCCGCGCAGGCGCTGGGCATGACCTACGGGCAGACGATGCGGCTGGTGATCCTGCCGCAGGCGTTCCGCAACATGGTGCCGCTGTTGCTGACGCAGGGCATCATCCTGTTCCAGGATACGTCGCTGGTGTACGTGAGCGCGCTGGCGGACTTCTTCGGCCAGGCCTACGGCATCGGCGAGCGTGATGGCCGCATCGTCGAGATGCTGCTGTTCGCCGGCCTGGTGTACTTCATCATTTGTTTCTCCGCTTCGCTGCTGGTCAAGCGTTATCAGAAAAAGGTGGCTGTATGATCGAAATTAATAACGTTTCCAAGTGGTACGGCTCCTTCCAGGTGCTGACCGACTGCACCACCAAGGTTGCCAAGGGGGAAGTGGTGGTGGTGTGCGGCCCGTCGGGCTCGGGCAAGTCCACGCTGATCAAGACCGTCAACGCGCTCGAGCCGTTCCAGAAGGGCGACATCCTGGTCGACGGCACCTCGGTGGGCAATCCCAAGACCAACCTGCCCAAGCTGCGCTCGCGCGTGGGCATGGTGTTCC
The DNA here is from genome assembly GCF_900094595.1 of Cupriavidus alkaliphilus. Lineage (GTDB taxonomy): Bacteria > Pseudomonadota > Gammaproteobacteria > Burkholderiales > Burkholderiaceae > Cupriavidus > Cupriavidus alkaliphilus. The sequence continues at coordinate 219,062 of NZ_FMAD01000002.1, forward strand.
AGAACTTCGAGCTGTTCCCGCACCTGTCGATCACCGAGAACCTGACCATCGCGCAGATGAAGGTGCTTGGCCGCTCCAGGGACGAGGCCATGGCCAAGGGCATGAAGTACCTGGAGCGCGTGGGCCTGAAGAGCCAGGCGGAGAAGTACCCCGGCCAGCTGTCGGGCGGGCAGCAGCAGCGCGTGGCGATTGCGCGCGCGCTGTCGATGGACCCGATCTGCATGCTGTTCGACGAGCCGACCTCCGCGCTGGATCCGGAAATGGTCAACGAAGTGCTGGACGTGATGGTGCAGCTGGCGCAGGAAGGCATGACCATGATGTGCGTGACCCACGAAATGGGCTTCGCGCGCAAGGTGGCCAACCGCGTGATCTTCATGGACCAGGGCAAGATCGTCGAGGATGCCGACAAGGAAGAGTTCTTCGGCGATATCGAGCACCGCTCGGAGCGCGCCAGGCAGTTCCTGTCGAAGATCCTGCATCACTGAACGGACTGGCGGCCACGACTGGCAGCCATATAAAAAAAAGGGACGCCTCGGCGTCCCTTTTTCCTTTGTGCCGGATGGCTCAGGTGCAGGCCGTATTGGCCGCGTTCTTGGCCTGGACCTCGGGCGGGATCGGCACGGTCAGCGTCATGGTCGGGCGCCCGTGCTCGAACATGATCAGCTCGCCGGGGGCGAACTGGGTCCAGGTCTCGTTGTCGGTCAGCGGCGCGGTGGCGATCACGGCGACGCGGTCGTCCGGCGTGGTCACCTGCGCGAAGTCGATCGACAGGTCGGCGTCGATCAGGTGCGCGGTCGAGAACGGCCATTGCCGCACGATGTAGTAGAGGCGGGTCGAGCAGTGGGCAAACAGCGCCTGCCCGTTGCACAGCAGGTAATTGAACACGCCGTGCAGCGTGATCTCGCGGGTGATGTCGGCCAGCGCGTGGCCCAGCTCGTTCAGCGGCGGCTGCGAGCCCGGGAAGCGCTTGCGCAGGCCCTGCATCAGCGTGCAGAAGGCGAGTTCGCTGTCGGTGTCGCCCACCGGCTGGTAGACGCCGGACAGGAACGGGGTGAAGCCGTGCAGGTCGCCGTTGTGGGCAAAGATCCAGTGCCGGCCCCACAGCTCGCGCATGAAGGGGTGGCAGTTTTCCAGCAGCACGGTGCCCTGCGTGGCCTTGCGGATATGCGAGATGACGTTCTTGGACTTGATCGGATAGCGCTTGATCAAATCCGCCACCGGCGAGGTGCCGGCGGACTGGTTGTCGATGAACAGGCGGCAGGCCTTGTCTTCGAAGAAGGCGACACCGAAGCCGTCGGCGTGGTGGTCGGTCAGGCCTCCGCGCGCGGCAAAGCCGGTGAAGGAGAACGTCACGTCGGTCGGCGTGGCGCAGTTCATGCCTAGCAGCTGGCACATGTCGGGGCACCGGTCGGCAGGGGGCTGCCGCTTTGCAATAGAATGCAGGCATTATCCCGCGCGCCCGCGCCGCTGCCAAGCAACCGCGGACGCTCCCCCGCGGTGCCAATGACGCCAGCCACGGCGCCACCATACCTGCTAGCAATCCCGAGAACGATGAGCCAATACAAGATTGCCGTGATTCCCGGAGACGGAATCGGCACGGAAGTCATGCCCGAGGGCATCCGCGTGATGGACGCCGCGGCGCGCCGTTTCGGCATCGACTTCCAGTGGGATCACTTCGATTTTTCCAGCTGCGACTATTACGCCCGCCACGGCAAGATGCTGCCGGACGACTGGTTCGACACGCTGGTGAAGTACGACGCCATCTACTTCGGCGCGGTCGGCTGGCCCGACACGGTGCCCGATCACGTCTCGCTGTGGGGCTCGCTGCTGCAGTTCCGCCGTTCCTTCGACCAGTACGTGAATCTGCGCCCGGTGCGGCTGATGCCGGGCATCCGCAGCCCGCTGGCCGGCCGCCAGCCAGGCGATATCGATTTCTACGTGGTGCGCGAGAACACCGAAGGCGAGTATTCCAGCATCGGCGGCCGCATGTTCCCCGGCACCGAGCGCGAGATCGTGGTGCAGGAAACGGTGATGAGCCGCACCGGCGTCGACCGCATCCTGAAGTTCGCCTTTGAACTGGCCCAGAAGCGCCCGAAAAAGCACCTTACCTCGGCGACCAAGTCCAACGGTATCTCGATCACGATGCCGTACTGGGACGAGCGGGTCGAGGCCATGGCGGCGCATTACCCCGGCATCAAGGTCGACAAGTACCACATCGACATCCTGACCGCGCATTTCGTCCAGCATCCGGACTGGTTCGACGTGGTGGTGGCGAGCAACCTGTTCGGCGACATCCTGTCCGATCTCGGGCCGGCCTGCACCGGCACCATCGGCATTGCGCCGTCGGGCAACATCAATCCGGACCGCACCTTCCCCAGCCTGTTCGAGCCGGTGCACGGCTCGGCCCCGGATATCGCCGGGCGCGGCGTGGCCAACCCGATCGGGCAGATCTGGTGCGGCGCCATGATGCTGGAGCACCTGGGCCATGACGAGGCCGGCGCCGCCGTGCTCGGCGCGATCGAGCAGGTGCTGGCGGCCGGGCCGGAGCACGCGCCGCTGACGCGCGACATCGGCGGCAAGGCCGGTACCGCCGACCTGGGCCGCGCCATCGCGGAGGCGCTGTGAGCGCCGCGTTCGCGGGGGACGCCCGCGCACTGCTGCTCGAGACCTTCCATGCCGCGGTGGCGGCGGCCGACCCGCTGCAGATCGTCGCGCAGCACCTGCCGCCGCCGCACGCCGGCGGCCGCACGCTGGTGGTGGGCGCGGGCAAGGCCGCTGCGTCGATGGCCGCGGCGGTCGAGCGCGCCTACGCCGGCAAGGCAACGCTGGAGGGGCTGGTGGTCACGCGCTACGCGCACGGCATGCCGACCGACCATATCCGCGTGATCGAGGCCGGCCACCCGGTGCCCGACGAGTCGGGCGAGCAGGCCGCGGCGGAGATCCTGGCCGCGGTGCAATCGCTGACGCCGCAGGACCGGCTGCTGGTGCTGGTCTCGGGCGGCGGCTCGAGCCTGCTGTCGCTGCCGGCCGAGGGCATTCCGATGGCCGACCTGAAGGCGACCACCCGGGAATTGCTGCGTTGTGGCGCGCCGATCACCGACATGAATATCGTGCGCAAGCATATCTCGCGCATCCAGGGCGGCCGCCTGGCGCAGGCGAGCCAGGCGCCGGTGACCACGCTGATCGTCTCGGACGTGGCCGGCGACGATCCCAGCGCGATTGCCTCGGGCCCGACCGTGGCGGACCCGAGCACGTTCGATGACGCGCTGCAGATCCTGCGCCGCTACGGCGCCGAGGTGCCGGCCAGCGTGCAGTCGCACCTGGAACGCGGCGCGCGTGGCGAAGTGGCGGAGACGCCCAAGCCCGGCGACCCCTTGTTCGATCGGGTCGACAACATCATGATCGCCACCGCCCACGGCAGCCTCGAGGCCGCCGCCGCGCTGTTCCGCCGGCGCGGCATCACGCCGGTGGTGCTGGGCGATACCGTGACCGGCGAGGCGCGCGAAGTGGCCCGCGTCTATGCCGCGCTGGTGCGCGAGATTCGCGCGTACAATGCGCCGTTCGCCACGCCCGTGGCGCTGATTTCCGGAGGTGAGTGCACGGTCACTTTGCCGGCCGGCGGCGGCGCCAGCAAGGCGCGCGGCGGGCGCTGCTCGGAGTTCCTGCTGTCGCTGGCGGTCGAACTGGCAGGCATGCCCGATGTGTACGCCATCGCCGCCGACACCGACGGCATAGACGGCTCGGAAGACAATGCCGGTGCGCTGGCCGACCCGACCACGCTGGCGCGCGCCGAGGCCGCCGGGTTGCCCGGCCAGCGCCAGCTAGACGCGCACGATGCCTGGGGCCTGTTCGAAGCGATCGGCGACCTCGTGGTCACCGGCCCCACGCGCACCAACGTCAACGACTACCGCGCCATCCTGATTCTCTGATTTCGACGAACGCCGGCCGCCGCCGCGGCCGGCCCCAAGCTAGCCATGACCCAGAAGCTCACCATCACCCGCCCGGACGACTGGCACCTGCACCTGCGCGACGGCGCGGCGCTGGCCGCCGTGCTGCCCGACACCGCCCGCCAGTTCGCCCGTGCCATCATCATGCCCAACCTGAAGCCGCCGGTAACCACGGTGGCGCAGGCACAGGCCTATCGCGCCCGCATCCTGGCGGCGCTGCCGGCCGGCATGCAGTTCGAGCCGCTGATGACGCTGTACCTGACCGACAACACCAGCGCCGAGGAAATCGCCGTGGCCAAGGCCAGCGGCTTCGTGCACGGCGTCAAGCTGTACCCGGCAGGTGCCACCACCAACAGCGACGCCGGCGTGACCGATATCCGCCGCTGCTATCCGGCGCTGGAAGCGATGCAACGCGAAGGCCTGCCGCTGCTGGTGCACGGCGAAGTGACCGACCCGGCCATCGATATCTTTGACCGCGAGGCCGTGTTCATCGAGCGGGTGATGACGCCGCTGCGCCGCGACATGCCTGAACTGAAGGTGGTGTTCGAGCACATCACCACCAAGGATGCGGCACAGTACGTGCGCGACGCGAGCGGCCCGGTCGGCGCCACCATCACCGCGCACCACCTGCTCTACAACCGCAACGCCATCTTCACCGGCGGCATCCGGCCGCACTACTATTGCCTGCCGGTGCTCAAGCGCGAAACCCACCGCGAGGCGCTGGTGGCGGCCGCCACCTCGGGCAGCGAGCGCTTCTTCCTGGGTACCGACAGCGCGCCGCACGCGCGTGGCCTGAAGGAACATGCCTGCGGCTGCGCCGGCTGCTATACCGCGCTGCATGCGATGGAGCTGTATGCCGAAGCCTTCGACGCCGCCGGCGCGCTCGACAAGCTGGAAGCCTTCGCCAGCTTCAACGGCCCGGCATTCTACGGCCTGCCGCGCAACACCGGCACGCTGACGCTGGAGCGCGAGGACTGGGAACTGCCGGCCGAGCTGCCCTACGGCGACGCCACGCTGGTGCCGCTGCGCGGCGGCGAGACGCTGCGCTGGAAGGCACGCTGAAGCCTTGCGCACGCAGCAGACCGCGGCCGGCGAGCACTTCGCCGCCGCGCTGGCCGGGATCGACTGGTCCCGGCCGTGGTTCCAGCCTTTTGCCGCACACGGCGCCGCGCTGGCGGCGGCAGTGCAGGGCGGTGCCGACCTGCGCAGCGGGCTTGATGCACGCGCCGCGGCACTGGACCTGCGCAATGCGCGCGGGCTGCCGCTGCGCTTTGTCGCCGAGCACGCCTTGCCGGACGGCAGCGCCTATGAAGCGCATATCCATGCCACTGGCGAAGTCCCTACCCGCCACAATCTCCACGACTTCTTCAACGCGCTGGTCTGGCTGCATTTCCCGCAGGCCAAACGCGCCCTCAACCAGATTCAGGCCGAGGTCATCGCCCGCGATGGCGTAACGACCACGCGCGGCGGCGTGCGCGATGCGGCGACGCTGTTCGACGAGAACGCGGTGCTGTTCCTCGGCACCGACCAGGGCATGACCGCGGCGCTCAGGGGGTTTGCGTGGGGGCGGCTGTTCGTCGATGGTCGGTCCCGATGGGACATGGACTGCGCGGTGGTGCCGTTCGGCCACGCCTTGCTCGAAAAACTGGTGCAGCCGTACAAGTCGGTGACGGCGCATGCCTGGCCACTGCCGCTGGTGCCCGGCGATCCTGCGCTCGATGCGGTGCTTGCCGGGTCACTGCTGTCCGCGGCCGATGCCGGCGCGTTGCGGGGCGGACGCAGCTTTGCGCCGCTGCCGGTGATGGGCATCCCGGGCTGGTGCGAAGACAACGCGGACCCGGACTTCTATGCCGATGCCACCGTATTCCGCCCCGGCCGGCGCCGCGACCGGGAGGCCGGCTGACGCCCCGGCAGGCGGGCGCAATCGGTGTTAGACTGCGGGCCGCAAAGCAGGCCAGGCAACCGCTGCCTGCACCGCAAGGTGCAGGGGGAGGAAAGTCCGGACTCCACAGGGCAGGGTGTTGGCTAACAGCCATCCACGGTAACGTGCGGAATAGGGCCACAGAGACGAGTCTTGCCGCCGGGTTCGCCCGGCGGGAAGGGTGAAACGCGGTAACCTCCACCTGGAGCAATCCCAAATAGGCAGGCGATGAAGCGGCCCGCTGAGTCTGCGGGTAGGGAGCTGGAGCCGGCTGGTAACAGCCGGCCTAGAGGAATGGTTGTCACGCGCCGCGCGCCGCAAGGCGGGCGGGGCGCACAGAATCCGGCTTATCGGCCTGCTTTGCTTCAGTCATCGGCACGACCCGGCGCCCGCGCGGCGCACCGGGCCGGCCAAACTTCCCTCAGCCTTCGACGATTTCCAGCGTGTGCGTGATCTCGGCCGTCTTGGCCAGCATGATCGACGCCGAGCAGTACTTCTCGTGCGACAGCTTGATCGCGCGCTCGACCGTGGCGGGGTTGAGATTCTTGCCGGTGACCACAAAATGGAAGTTGATGCGGGTGAACACCTTGGGATCTTCGCCGGCGCGTTCGGCCTGCAGCTGCACGCTGCAGCCCGTAACGTCCTGGCGGCTGCGCTTGAGGATCAGCACCACGTCATAGGCGGTGCAGCCGCCCGTGCCCAGCAGCACCATTTCCATGGGCCGCGGGGCCAGGTTGTGGCCACCACCTTCGGGGGCGCCGTCCATGGCAACGATATGGCCGCTGCCGGTCTGGGCGACGAAGCTCATGCCGTCGGCGCCCAACCATGTTACTTTGCATTCCATTTTGTTCGTTCCTGTGCTGTGTTTTGTCGGTTTGCGATCACAAGCGCGTGATCTCGAATCTTGCTTTTCCCAGTATATGGCAAGGTCAAGTTCGGGGCATCGACGCCGATAACCTTAGAAAACCTGAGGGTTTCCTCTAATATGTCGTCGGGATGATACGTTCGTTTGGTCTGTTAGTTGTTGATTTTTAAGGAATTGATTCACAACGGATCAGTCCCGGTAACGTTTCGTAATACGAAATCACATTTCGCACTGCAAATTTCCCTTGCATCCGGACAAACCCTAGGTATAATTCCAATCATTGAACGACGGCGCAGACAGCGCGCCAGAGTGCGAAAGCGAAGCCCCCGGCCAAGCCCGCCGCACCGCCCGCAGGTCCCTCCGTCGATCTCCAGGTGTCTCCTCCACCCTCCTCCTTTGGTGGATTCAAACCCAAGCTCGAACGCTTGGGTTTTTTTTCGCCTGAACCAATCGCGCCGGCCTCACAAGTGCGTTGAACGGCCCGGGAGCAAAGTCCATCGGCGTCGATCTTGACGAAAATCTCAGTCTTTGCTTGTGCGCTCGCCACGGCCGCCAGTATAATCGAGGGCTTTTCCGTCATGCCCGCGGAAGAAGAAGACAGCAGGACCCGGCCACCCCCGTGGCGGCCACAAGACTTGCAGGGGCGAGCACAAGCCTTCGCGAGTCGGATTACGGGCACGAACCAATAGTCAGGAAAAATCATGAAGACCTTTTCCGCCAAGCCTCATGAGGTAAAGCGCGACTGGTACGTGATTGACGCGACGGACAAAGTCCTCGGCCGTGTTGCCAGCGAAGTGGCACGCCGTCTGCGCGGCAAGCACAAGCCGGAATTCACTCCGCACGTCGACACGGGTGATTACATCATCATCGTCAATGCAGCCAAGCTGCGTGTCACGGGTACCAAGGAAACGGACAAGAAGTACTATCGCCATTCGGGCTACCCGGGCGGTATCTACGAAACGACGTTCGGCAAGATGCAGCAGCGTTTCCCGGGCCGTGCCCTGGAAAAGGCTGTGAAGGGCATGCTGCCGAAGGGTCCGCTGGGCTACGCGATGATCAAGAAGCTGAAGGTTTACGCCGAAGCCGAGCATCCGCACGAAGCGCAGCAGCCCAAGGCGCTGGAAATCTAAGGAGGCCAATCCATGATCGGTAACTGGAATTACGGTACTGGCCGCCGCAAGAGCGCTGTGGCACGTGTCTTCATCAAGTCGGGCAAGGGCGACATCGTCGTCAACGGCAAGCCCATCAAAGAGTATTTCGCTCGCGAAACCTCGCTGATGATCGTGCGCCAGCCGCTGGAACTGACCGCTCACGCTGAAACGTTCGACATCAAGGTCAACGTCACCGGCGGCGGCGAAACCGGCCAGGCCGGCGCAGTGCGCCACGGCATCACCCGCGCCCTGATCGACTACGACGCGACCCTGAAGTCGGCCCTGTCGAAGGCAGGCTACGTCACGCGCGATGCACGTGAAGTCGAGCGTAAGAAGGTCGGCTTCCACAAGGCGCGTCGTCGCAAGCAGTTCTCGAAGCGCTGATGCGTTTTCGCGGATCCCGCCTGTGCCGGATCTTGCGAAACCAGAAAAACCGCACGCTGGCCGTGCGGTTTTTTTTCGCTCGCGGGCTACGGAACCGGCGCCGTGCTGCCGTCATAGTGAGCAGTCTGCCATACTTTTGTGGGGTATCCGGCCGCACGCGGCTACAATCACGCCCTGTCGCCGACGGCAAGTCCGGCTTGCCGGCGCGGTTGCGCCACGGGCAGGCCAGCCTGGCACGAACGAGAGAGGAGTGAGAGTCATGCTGTTTTCCAAGAAGAAGGGCCTTTCGATCGACACGCTGATTGGCGAGGACACCGCCATCGACGGCGACCTGGTGTTTGCCGGCGGCCTGCGCCTGGACGGACGCGTGCGCGGCAACGTGACCGCGGCGCCGGGCAAGCCCAGCATGCTGGTGGTGAGCGAGAAGGGCATGGTCGAGGGCGAAATCAGCGTCGGCCACCTGGTGCTGAACGGCACCGTCAAGGGCCCGGTGCAGGCCGCCGACCTGCTGGAGCTGCAGCCGCAGGCACGGGTGCTCGGCGACGTGCGCTATGCTGCGCTCGAAATGCACCAGGGTGCACTGGTCGAAGGTCGCCTGATGCCGATGGTGCAGGGCGAGGTCAAGGCGTTGCCGAACTTGATGGAGGCCGCGCCCGCGGACGAAGTGACGGAAGCGACTGAAGCGGCCGATAACGAACCGGCCGCCGCAGGCGAAACTCCCGCGGTCGGGGCCAGTCCCACTGCAAAGGCCGCATAGCGGCGACTTCGTTGGTCGGAACCCCTTGAAAACACAAGGTTTCGGCACGATTTCCCAGTAGCGCTTAGAATACAGGCGTATCTAAACAGGAGAACACCCCATGAACGCAGTCGCAGAGGCACCCGTTACCGAGGACGTGCCGGCACCGTTCGTCTTTACCGACAGCGCCGCCGACAAGGTCAAGCAGTTGATCGAGGAAGAGGGCAATGCCGAGCTGAAACTGCGCGTGTTCGTGCAGGGCGGCGGCTGCTCCGGCTTCCAGTATGGCTTCACCTTCGACGAGGAAGTCAACGAAGACGACACCACCATGGTCAAGAACGGCGTCACCCTGCTGATCGATTCGATGAGCTACCAGTATCTGGTCGGCGCCGAGATCGACTACAAGGAAGACATCAACGGCGCGCAGTTCGTGATCAAGAACCCGAATGCTTCGACCACCTGCGGTTGCGGCTCGTCGTTCTCGGTCTGAGCGATCCCGGTCTCAACAAAAAAACGCACCTTCGGGTGCGTTTTTTGTTGTCCGCGCCGGCTTAGCGCGGCGCGCGCCAGACCACCGGGAACCAGTCTTCGCGCATGCGCTCGCCGGTTTGCTGGCCGATGCCGGGGAACGGCGGCGAGGTGCGTCCGGGGCGCTGCATGAAGCGCACGTCGTCGCCGAGGAAACGGGCCGAGAACGCCCGCCGCCGCCCGGTGCCGGTATTGCCGGCGGCACCGTGCACGGTGCGGAAGTCGAACACCACCGCATCGCCCGGCTCCAGTTCCGGGGCCAGCAGCGTGTGGCTGCCGTCCTCCACGTCCGGCATCTCCATGAAGGCGTCGTCGCCGCCGTAGAAGTTCTCGTTGCTGGCCCAGCGCTTGGGCCGCACCAGCCGCGGCCAGCGGTGCGAGCCGGCCACCACGCGCAGTGTGTTGGCCTGCGTGACGGGGTCCAGAGGAATCCAGTAGCTCGCGGTCTGGGTGCCGTCGACGCAGTAGTAGGGCAAGTCCTGGTGCCATGGGGTCGGCTTGGCGGTGCCGGGCTCCTTGACCAGGATGTGCTCGTGGAACACCTGCACCGCCTGCGACTGCATGATCCGTCCGGCGATGCCGGCCGCGGCCGACTCGCGGATAAAGGCGGCGAACGGTGCGATGCGCTGCCAGTTGCAATAGTCCTCGAAGAAGCGCCCACCCTCCCCGGCGCGCACGTTCTCGATGGCAAAGGGGCCGGGCTCGGCCAGGTTCTGCGCGAAGCCTTCACGCAGGCGCTCGACCCAGTCGGTAAAGGCGCCGCGCAAGACCAGTACGCCGTCGCGCTGGTAGGTGTCGATCTGTTCCGGGGTGATGTCCATGGCGATAGGTGTGGGGGCGATGGGCCCAGTATCGCCATGCGCGTGGGATAGGAAAAGCATATATTTCCTATGTTGCGATATAGGAAAACATGATCCCCTTCTCATTCCGCCAGCTCGAGTATTTTGTCGCCGCCGCCGAGCACGGCAGCATCAGCGCGGCGGCTCGGGCGCGCCATGTGTCGCAGCCGTCGGTATCGACCGCGATCGCCCAGCTGGAGGGCACGCTGGGCGAGCCGCTGTTCAGGCGGCAGGTCAGCCGCGGGCTGTCGCTGACCCCGGCCGGGCAGCGCCTGCTGGGCAAGGCCCGCGACGTGCTGGCGCTGGCCGCGGGGCTTGCCGCCGACGATGGCGCCGGCCGCGGCCTGAGCGGCCAGCTGTCGCTGACCTGTTTCCAGGACCTGGGCCCATACTTCGTGCCGCGCCTGCTTGCGGGACTGCGCGAGCGCCACCCCGGCATCTCGGTGACGCTGTTCGAGGCCGACCTCGCCACCGTTCATCGCACCTTGCACGCCGGCAAGGCTGAGCTGGCGCTGACCTACGAACTGGGACTCGACGCCCGCACCGAGCGCCGTACGCTGGCAGAGCTGGCGCCCTACGCGTTGATCCCGGCTGCCCATCCGCTGGCAGGCGGCGCCGATGTCAGCCTGGCCGACCTGGCCGGCGAGCGGCTCATCCTCGAAGACATTCCCCAGACCCGCGAGTACTTCCTGTCATTGTTCTGGGCGCATGGGCTGCGCCCGGCGCTGCACCAGTACACGCAGACCTTCGAGATGCAGCGCGGGCTGGTGGCGCATGGCTATGGCGTGGCGCTGTCGTGCACGCGGCCCGCGGGCGACCACAGCTACGACGGCGTGCCGATCGCCTGCCTGCCGCTGCGCGAGCCGGTGACGCCGCAGCGTGTGGTGCTGGCGCATTCGCCGGCCATGCGGGCGTCGCCGCTGGCGCAGGCGTTCATGGATTGGGTCGATGCAGGGGAGGGCGGCGCCGGGGTTCAGCGCGGGTAGATCGCGCCCAGCACGCGCGGCCCGGCGGCGCCGGTCACGGTGGGGACGTTGCCGGGCAGGCGCAGCAGGCACTGGCGCGCCAGCCAGGCAAAGGCGATGGCTTCGACCTGCGACACCGGCACGCCGTAGTCGTCGGAGGTCTCGATGGCCACGCCAGGCAGGGCCTGCGCCAGCCGCGCCATCACGAAGGCATTGCGCGCGCCGCCGCCGCAGACGATCAGCCGCCGCGCGGCGGGCGCGCTGGCGCGCACGTCGCGCGCGATGGCCTCGGCGGTCAGTGCCGCCAGGGTGGCCTGCACGTCGGCTGGCGCGAGCTGCGCAAACGCCGTCAGCCGGGCTTCCAGCCAGCCGGGATGAAACAGGTCGCGACCGGTGCTCTTGGGCGGCGCCGCGCTGAAATAGGGCTCGGCCAGGCACTGCGCCAGCAGCGCGGCGTCGACGCGCCCGCTGGCGGCCCAGTCGCCGTTGCTGTCGAAGGCCAGTCCGCGGTGGCGGCCGATCCAGTAGTCGAGCAGCGCATTGCCCGGCCCGCAGTCGAAGCCGCTGACGGGGCCGTCCGCAGCCGGCAGGATGCTGATGTTGGAGATGCCGCCGATATTGCAGGCCACGCGGGTCTCGGCGTCGCTGCCGAACAGCGCGTGGTGCAGCGCCGGCACCAGCGGTGCGCCCTGTCCGCCGGCGGCGAGGTCGCGGCTGCGGAAGTCCGCCACCACGTCGATGCCGGCCAGCTCGGCCAGCCGCGCCGGATGCTGGCTCTGGCGGGTATAGCCGATGCCGTCGTAGAGGCCGGGCCGGTGGCGGATGGTCTGGCCGTGGGCGCCGATGGCGGCGACCGAGGCGGCATCGATGCGCGCCTCGCGCAACAGCGCGGCGACGCAGTCGGCGTACACCTGCGCCAGCGCGTTGGCCGCCAGGGCTTCGCGGTGGATCTCGTCCTCGCCCGGCTGCTGCAGGGCGCCGAAGGCGGCGCGCAGCGTGTCGGGGAAGGGCTGGCTGGCGGCCGCCAGCACCGCGGGGCGCGCGCCGCTGAAATCGACCAGCACCGCATCGGCACCGTCCATGCTGGTGCCGGACATAATGCCGATATAGCGTTCGCTGCCGGGCACGGGGATCACGGTGGACGCGGTCAGTTGGCGGCGGTCAGCACGTTGTAGGTGCGCAGCGCGTTGATGCGGCTGAGCAGCCCGCTGGTGTAGGTCAGGAATTCCTGGCGCGACTTGCCGGTCAGCGCGGGCGATTCCATCAGCGTGATGGTCAGCGGGTTCTGCGGCACGTCGTTGAAGCGGAACTCGTAGTGCAGGTGCGGGCCGGTGGCCCAGCCGGTCGCGCCGACATAGCCGATCAGCTGGCCCTGACGCACCGTCTGCCCCTGGCGCATGCCGGCAAAGCCGGACAGGTGCGCGTAGTAGGTGGAGTAGCCGTTGGGATGCGACAGGATGATGATGTTGCCGTAGCCGTTCTGCTGGCCGACGAACTCGACCACGCCGTCGCCGGTCGCCAGCACCTTGGTGCCGGTGGGGGCGGCGAAGTCGACGCCCTTGTGCTGGGCCCAGTCGTGATGCAGCGGATGCTCGCGGCCGCCGAAGCCCGACGACACGCGCGAGAACTCCACCGGCGAGCGCAGGAACGGCCGCTTCATGCTGCGCCCGTCGAAGGTGTAGTAGGCCCCGCCGTCCTTGCTGCCCTCGGGAGCGAACCACAGCGCCTGGTGCAGCTGGTTGCGGTTGATCAGTTCGAGCGCGACCACGCGGCCGTTGCGCACGAAGGTGCCGTCGCGGAAGCCCGCCTCATAGATGATGCGGAAGCGGTCGCCGGCGGCGATGTCATGGTGGAAGTCGATCACGCCGGAGAAGATCGACAGCATCTGCTGCACCACTTCGTCGGGCACGTTGGCCGCGTCCATGGCCTTGAAGAAGCCGCCGGAGGAAATCGCGCCCGAAGCCATCTCGTAGTGCACGTCGTTGTCGACGCGCTGCACCTTGGCTTTGTAGGCGGCGGCGGTGTCGCCGCTGGCGGCGCGCACGCGCTCGATCACCAGCTCGCGCGAGGCCGCGGCGTCGCCGCCCAGGTTGGCCTGCAGCGACACCAGCGTGTTGCTCTCGTCGATTTCCGCCTGCACCGCCTGGCCCGGGTTCAGGTTGAACAGGCCGCGCGCGGTGGGGTTCTTGACGATGAACGCCTGCGCGTCGGCATCGTCCACGCCCAGGCGCTTGAGCAGGCTGGCAATGGTGTCGCCGCGCTGCATGCGCTCTTCGCGCACGTACACGGCCTGGGTATCGGTGAGCTGTTCGAGCTGTTCGCGCACGTCGGGCATGCGCAGGGCCTGCTGGGTGCGGGGCGCGCGCGGATCGTCGTAGGCGCTGCGGGGCGCGACACCCATGGCCGCGGCCATGCCGAGCGTGAAGATCGCACCGACCGAGGCCGTCAGTTGTTTGCGCCGCCGCGCATGCTGGGGATTGGTCGGATCGACCAGCACCACCAGCTCACGCGCGAAAACTTCGCGGAGTCTGGACCACATCACGTAAAATTCAACCTTGGTCTGAGCCCGCTGCCGGGGACGATGTGTCTCGTCTGCCTTCCTCCCCCGAGGTGCGGCGCGTGCTGTCAGTATTCAGTAATCTTGGCCGCCTGCCTTGCTGTGCAAAGTGACGGGTGGCGCACCGGAAAGGCTTCCGCAGGCGCCCGGAAACGCGGATTATACCAAAATCCGGCCCTGGCGGCTGTCGGCAGATTTCCTAAAATTTCAAGTATTTCAAAGACTTACGTGATGACTGAAGTTGCCTCGGCCGCACCGGCCAAATACCCCCTGACGCCCTCGGTGATGCAGGCCCTGGAAATCTCCAGGCGCGGCTGCGACGAGCTGCTGATCGAAGCGGAGTGGGCGCAGAAGCTGGCGCGCAGCGAGGCCACCGGCGTGCCGCTGCGCATCAAGCTGGGCCTGGACCCGACCGCGCCCGACATCCATATCGGCCACACCGTGGTGCTGAACAAGCTGCGCCAGCTGCAGGACCTCGGCCACCAGGTGATTTTCCTGATCGGCGACTTCACCTCGACCATCGGCGACCCATCGGGCCGCAACAGCACGCGCCCGCCGCTCACGCGCGAGCAGATCGAGGCCAATGCCCAGACCTACTACCGCCAGGCCAGCCTGGTGCTCGACCCGGCCCGCACCGAGATCCGCTACAACAGCGAATGGTGCGATCCGCTCGGCGCGCGCGGCATGATCCAGCTCGCCGCCAAGTACACCGTGGCGCGCATGATGGAGCGCGACGACTTCACCAAGCGCTTCCGCTCCGGGATTCCGATTTCCGTGCACGAGTTCCTCTACCCGCTGATGCAGGGTTACGACTCGGTGGCGCTGAAGTCCGACCTGGAACTGGGCGGCACCGATCAGAAGTTCAACCTGCTGGTGGGGCGCGAGCTGCAGAAGGAATACGGCCAGGAACCGCAGTGCATCCTGACCATGCCGCTGCTGGTGGGCCTGGACGGCGTCGAGAAGATGTCCAAGTCCAAGGGCAACTACGTAGGCGTGACCGAGGCCCCGAACGAGATGTTCGGCAAGCTGATGAGCATCTCCGACGACCTGATGTGGCAGTACTTCACGCTGCTGTCGTTCCGCCCGATGAGCGAGATCGACCTGATGAAGCAGGAGATCGCCGCCGGCCGCAACCCGCGCGACTGCAAGGTGCTGCTGGCGCAGGAGATCGTGGCGCGCTTCCACAGCCAGGCCGATGCCGAGAAGGCGCTGGAAGACTTCAACCACCGCGCCCGCGGCGGCGTGCCGGACGATATCCCGGCGGTAAGCCTGGCCGGCGCGCCGCTGGGCATCGCGCAGCTGCTCAAGCAGGCCAACCTGGTGCCGTCGACCTCGGAAGCCAACCGCAATATCGAGCAGGGCGGCGTCAAGATCGACGGCGCCACCGTGAGCGACAAGGCCACCAAGGTGGCCGCGGGCACCTACGTCGTGCAGGTCGGCAAGCGCCGCTTCGCGCGCGTGACGCTGGCCTGAGGCGGCGATGATCGCGCTGATCCAGCGGGTGGCCCAGGCCCGCGTCACGGTCGCAGGCCGCACCACCGGCGAGATCGGCGCCGGCCTGCTGGCGCTGGTCTGCGCCGAGCGGGGCGACACCGAGGCGCAGGCAGAGCGGCTGCTGGCCAAGATGCTGTCGTACCGGGTGTTTTCCGATGCGGCGGGCAAAATGAACCTGCCGGTGCAGAACATGGACGGCAACGGCAATCCGGGCGGATTGCTGGTGGTGTCGCAGTTCACGCTGGCGGCCGATACCAACAGCGGCACGCGGCCCAGCTTTACCCCCGCGGCCTCGCCCGAGGACGGCCGGCGCCTGTACGAGCATTTCGTGGCGCGGGCGCGCGCGGCGCATCCGCAGGTGCAGACCGGCGAGTTCGGCGCGATGATGCAGGTCAGCCTGGTCAACGACGGTCCGGTCACGTTCTGGCTGCGCGTGGCACCGGCCTGAACCGATTCGAAGCTGCCGCGTCTACGGCGCGGCATCAAGACAGGAGAGACAAATGAAACTCTGGAGCAAGTCCTTCAACGACAACGCGCCGATCCCCGGTGAGTTCGCCTTCTGCGTGCCCGACGCCGCCGCCCACGTGGCCCTGTCGAACAACCGCAATCCCGACCTGCACTGGGAAGATGCGCCGGCCGAGACGCGCTCGTTCGTGCTGATCTGCCACGACCGCGACGTCCCCAGCAAGGGTGACGACGTCAACCAGGAAGGCCGCGAAGTGCCGGCCTCGCTGCCGCGCGTGGACTTCTTCCACTGGGTGCTGGTCGACATCCCGCCCGGCCTGACCTCGATCGCCGCGGGCTCGCACAGCGACGGCGTGATCGCGCGCGGCAAGCCGGGCCCGGAGGCCACCGGCGGCACTGCCACCGCGGGCGGCCTGCGCCACGGCATCAACGACTATACCGGCTGGTTCGCCGGCGATGCCGACATGAAGGGCGACTACTACGGCTATGACGGCCCGTGCCCGCCGTGGAACGACGCGCTGCTGCACCACTACGTGTTCACGCTGTATGCGCTCGACCTCGACCGGCTGCCGCTGGAAGGCACCTTTACCGGCACCCAGGTGCGCGAGGCGATCCAGGGCCACGTGCTGGCGCAGGCCAGCCTGACCGGCACCTATACGCTGAACCCGAAGCTGGCAAAGGCATCGGCAGCCTGAAGCCGGGCCGGTGCCGCGTCCTGCGCGGTGCCGGGCCGGCATGGCCCCAAGCAAGCACCCGCAGCAACCCCGAAGGAAACGGCATGTCGCAAAGCCCCGGGCCGCATTCGCTGGCCTTTACCCACCTGATCGTGATCCGCCACGGCGAAACGGCCTGGAACCGGGAGCGCCGGCTGCAAGGCCAGCTCGATATTCCGCTGAACGACACCGGCCATGCGCAGGCACGGGCGCTGGCAACTGCGCTGGCGGGCGAGCCGATCGATGCGGTGTATTCCAGCGACCTGTCGCGCGCGATGGAAACCGCCGCGCCGCTGGCCGAGGCGCTGGGGCTGCAGGTGCGTGCCGATGCGCGCCTGCGCGAGCGCAGCTACGGCGCGCTGCAGGGCAAGACATACGCCGAGGTGGCCGAGCACCTTCCGGAAGACTTTGCCCGCTGGCAGGCGCGCGTGCCCGATTACGCGCCGCCCGAGGGCGAGTCGCTGCTGGGCTTCCACGAACGCGCGGTCGATGCGGTGCTGGCGCTGTCGCGCCGGCACCCGGGCGAGCGCATCGCGCTGGTCGCGCACGGCGGCGTGCTCGACTGCCTCTACCGCGAGGCCACCGGCATGACGCTGGAAGCGCCACGCCAGCACGAGCTGCTCAATGCCAGCGTCAACCGGCTGCGCAGCGACAGCACCCACCTGACCCTGGCCCAGTGGGGCGACGTCAGCCACCTCGAGAACCTGGCGCTGGACGAGGTGGACCGGCGCGTGCCGTAGCCGCGGCGCTAGACCCTGACGCGGAACGGCGTGAAGTTGGTATGCCGGTCGAAATAATCTTCGTTCTCGGCCCGCTTCAGGAAGCCCACCACCTTGTACGTCACCGGTGTCATCACCACTTCCCAGCCGGTCTTCAGCACGTACTGCGCCACCGCCACCTGGACCACCTGCTCCAGCGGCCAGATGCCGTAGAAGGCGATCACATAGAACAGCGACGAGTCCACCAGCTCGCCGGCCAGCGTCGAGCCGATGGTGCGCGTCCACAGCCAGCGGCCGCCGGTCCACAGTTTCATCTTGGCCAGCACGTAGCTGTTGGTAAAGCTGCCGCAGCAGAACGCAATCAGCGAACCGAGCGCGATGCGCCAGGTGTTGCCGAACACGTCCTGCAGGCTCTTCTGGTAGTCCGCCATGAACGGCGCGACCGGCATGTTCAGCACCACCACGCTCATGAAGGTGGCGAAGGCCAGCGCGGCAAAGCCTGCCCAGACCACGCGGCGGTCGCGCCCGTAGCCGTAGACCTCGGTGAGCACGTCGCCGAAGATGTATGAGACCGGGAAAAACAGCACGCCCGCGCCGAAGGTGACCGTGCCGATCAGCGGCAGAGTGACCTGCGCCGCCTTGGCCGCGCCGATCAGGTTCGAGCACAGCAGCACGGTGACGAAGGCCACCATGACGAAGTCGTAGTAGCGGTAGACGCGGCCGGCCTGGGGCGGGCTGGCGGTGGTGGCAGGCATGGGGACTCCCGGTCGCGTGCGCGCTGGCGCAGTGAGTTGGGCGCGATTATGCCAGCAGGCGGAGCGTTCGCGCACGCCGGGCGCCGCAGCGCGCCGCAGCCACCGCGGGCCCAGAAAGAAAATTCCCGGCCTGGGCCGGGAATCGTGTCAGAGAGGACGGCCGCTGCCAGAGCGGCATCGCCGTGGTGTCAGATATCCAGCTTGCTGATCTTGGACCCGTTCACCGAGACGTCGAACATCAGGCCGGCGTTGGTCTGCACAAAGGCAATCACTGGCTGCTGGCTGGTCAGCGTGTCGAGCCGGCCGTCCGCGCCGATCTTCGCGACCGCCACGTTGGCATCCGCACCGGCTGTCCAGCCCTTGCTGGATACGAACTTGTTGTAAGCCTCGGGCGTCATGAACATGATGATGACGGCCTTGGATTGTCCGCCGGCGGTCAGACCGACCGAGGCCTGCGTCGTGCTGTAGTAGCCGACCGTCGAGCCCTTCGAGCGCAGCGCGCCCTCGCCGTATTCGGCGCCCACGATAAAGCCGCCTGCCAGTACGCGCGGGAACACCAGGATGCCCTGCGCGCGTTGGGCCAGCTCGCGCGAGCCGTTGGCCGACGAGTACAGCCGGTTCAGCGCGCCATCGACGCCGGCATCGATTTCCTTGCGCTTGGCGGCCGGATCGTTCGAGGCGCTGGTGCCGGTGGTGGTGCAGCCCGCGGCCATCACGGTGGCGACGAGCAGGCCCGATCCGGCAACCCGGGTAACAAAGTGGCGACGATTCATAGGTAACCTCCTGATGGGAAAAGTACCGCGCCTGATTCAGTGGCTCAGTTTGCTGCGGCTGCCGCTGGCGCCCTGACCGTAATGGCCACGACTTCACGGTAGACGATCTTGGCCATCTGGCCCTGCTTGATGCCCTTCAGGTCGATGGCCGGGTCTTGCACCTTGACCGTGCGCAGCGTCTCGCGCGGGCCGCGGAAGGTGAGCAGGCGCTTGGCCGGGTCGATCTTGGTGATCTGGGCGGTCACCGTGGTGGTGATCTCGCGCATGACGCCGGGCTTGCCGCCCTCGGCCGCGCGCGTGGTGCGGTCGACCGATTCCGCCAGTGCCGTCGCCTTGCTGTCGACCGGCTCGAGCGCAGCGACCAGCGCGGCGCCGCGCGCCACGGTGAGGATGTCACCCTTGCGGATCTGGCCGAAATTGCGGACTTCGTCGCCGCCTACCAGTTCCACCACATTGCCGCGCGGGCCTTGCACCAGCACTGCCTTGGTTTCGGGATCGATATCGACGATCTTGCCGCTGATGACCGCTTCTTCCGCCACGCCGACCGGCCCCGGCGGGCGCTGGGCGTTGGCCGTGCCGGCGCTGAATGCGGTCAGGGCGATAAGGGCGGCGAGCAGGCTGGAACACTGGCGGATCATGGCTTTCCTTGACAGGTTTGCAAAGGAGCCGTGCCTCGGGCGGACACAGCCGTCATGGCACCGGGCAGGTGCCGATGAAGCCATTGTGGACAATCGGCCACCGGCCAGCAATCCACTTCGAAAAAATTTGGGGTGCGAATTTAAAACGTTTAATTGATCGCGACATGTGCGCCATGGCACACGTCTTCGCCGGCCAGGTTCAGGCGTCGCCGAACAGTTCGCCGCCGTCGCCAGCCATGCCTTGCGGGCTGGCCAGGCCGAAATGCCGGTAGGCCGCCGCTGTGGCGACGCGCCCGCGCGGGGTGCGCTGCAGATAGCCCTGCTGGATCAGGTAGGGCTCGAGCACGTCCTCGATGGTGTCGCGTTCTTCGCCGATGGCGGCGGCAAGGTTGTCCACCCCGACCGGGCCGCCGCCGAACTTGTGCAGCACCGCCTCGAGCAGCTTGCGGTCCATCAGGTCGAAGCCGACGCGGTCGACATCGAGCATGGCCAGTGCGGCATCGGCCATCTGGCGCGTGATGGTGCCGTCGCCCTTGACCTCGGCGTAGTCGCGCACCCGGCGCAGCAGCCGGTTGGCGATGCGGGGCGTGCCGCGCGCGCGCCGGGCGATTTCCAGCGCGCCTTGCGGATCGATGCGGGCGTGCAGCAACTGCGCCGAGCGGCTGACGATGCGGGCCAGCTCCTCGGCGGTGTAGAACTCCAGCCGCGCAACGATGCCGAAGCGGTCGCGCAGCGGGTTGGTCAGCATGCCGGCGCGCGTGGTGGCGCCCACCAGCGTGAACGGCTGCAGGTCCAGCTTGACCGAGCGCGCCGCCGGGCCTTCGCCGATCATGATGTCGATCTGGTAGTCCTCCAGCGCCGGGTACAGGATTTCCTCGACCACCGGCGAGAGCCGGTGGATCTCGTCGATGAAGAGGACGTCGTTGGCTTCCAGGTTGGTCAGCAGCGCGGCGAGATCGCCGGGGCGCTCCAGCACCGGGCCCGAGGTCTGGCGCAGGTTGACCCCCATCTCGCGCGCGATGATGTGGGCCAGCGTGGTCTTGCCCAGCCCGGGCGGGCCGAACAGCAGCACGTGGTCGAGCGCCTCGCGGCGCTTGCGCGCCGCGTGCATGAAGATGTCCAGCTGGCCGCGCACCTTTTCCTGGCCGACATACTCGTCCAGCAGCTTGGGCCGCAGTGCGCGCTCGAACGCCTCCTCCTGCGACGAGGCGGGGGTGGCGGCGATCACGCGGGAGGGGGCGGCAAGCTTGTCTGTTTCGATCATGGTGGTCAGGGGCCCGGACAGCGGCAACAATGCGCCATTCTACGCGCCATTTTGCGGCGCAACCCCGGGCTCAGCCCTTCGACAGCGCCTTCAGCGCCAGCTTGATGCCCTCGGACACCCCGGTGCCGGCCGGCACCTGCTTGATCGCGGCCGCGGCCTCCTTCTCCGAGTAGCCCAGCGCCAGCAGCGCATTGAGCACGTCGACGGCACTGTCTGGCACCGCCGCCGCGCCGGGCGCGTGGCCCAGTTCCGCGCCCAGCTTGCCCTTGAGCTCCAGCAGCAGCCGCTCGGCGGTCTTCTTGCCGATGCCGGGGATGCGCGTCAGGCGCCCGGCTTCCTGCAGCGTGATCGCCTGCGCCAGCTCGGGCACGGACATGCCCGACAGCACCGCCAGCGCCATGCGCGCGCCGATGCCGGTGATCTTGATCAGCTCGCGAAAGGTGTTGCGCTCGGCCGCGCTGCCGAAGCCGTACAGCAGGTGCGCATCCTCGCGCACGATCAGCTGCGTCAGCAGGGTCACTGGCTGGCCCACCGCGGGCAGGTTGTAGAAGGTGCTCATCGGCACGTCGACCTCGTAGCCGACGCCGTGGCAGTCGACCAGCAGGTGCGGGGGATTCTTCTCGATAAGGGTGCCGGCGATGCGTCCGATCATGGTGCGGGAACAGGAGGTCAGGAAAGAGGCGGCCGCCAGTGTAGCGCGGCGGCCGCCCGGCCGGCTCAGCGCGCCGTATCGACGGCGCGCCGGCCCAGCGCCGGGTCGTCGGTGAAGAAGCCATCGATGCCGGCCGCGACGAAGGCCTGCACTTCGCGCTCCATGCCCGCCGGGCTGCGCGTGGCCTCGTCGCCGCCGCTCTGCAGCGCCTTGGGCAGGAAGTTGTTTTCCGGGCGGAAGGTGTATGGGTGGACAAAGAGCCCGGCGGCATGGGCCTGCTGTACCACCGCGGTCGGCGCGCCCAGGGCACCCTGCGCATCGCGGGGTACGACGCTGCTTTTCTCGGGGCCGATGCCGTCGGCGTAGGCCGCGACTTCGCGCAGGCCGGTCGTGCTCAGCATGTCGCCGAAGGTGCGGCCGTCGCCGGCCAGCTTCCAGTCGGCCGGGCCCTTGCGCGGGTTGCCGATCAGCTGGACCAGCTTGACGTTGGGCAAGCCGTTGCCCAGCGTGCGGCGCAGCGCGCGCAGGCTGCCGCTCTCGAAACACTGGATGAACACCGGCGCGCTGCGCAGGTAGGGCTGCGCCCGCACCGCCGCGGCGAGCTTGTCCTCGAGCGGCAGGCCGATGCCGCGGAAGTAGCTGGGATGCTTCAGCTCTGCATAGATGCCGACGGGTTTGCCGGTGCGCAGCGCGGCCTGCTCGGCCAGGCGCACGATCTCGTCGAAGGACGGCACCTCGAACTGGTCGTTCAGGCGCGCATTGGCCGGGCGCAGGCGCGGGATGCGCTCGCGCGCGCGCAGCGTCTTCAGCTCGGCCAGCGTAAAGTCCTCGGTGAACCAGCCCGTCAGGCGCTCGCCGTCGATCACCTTGGTGCGCTTGCGCTCGGCGAACTGCGGCAGTTCGGCCACGTTGGTGGTGCCGGTGATGTCGTTCTCGTGGCGCGCCACCAGCACGCCGTCGCGCGTCATGACGAGGTCGGGCTCGATCGCGTCGGCGCCGTCCTCGATCGCCTTGGCATAGGCGGCCAGCGTATGTTCCGGACGCAGCGCGCTGGCACCGCGGTGCGCGATCACCAGCGGCTTGGGCGGCGGCGCCGCCACCGCGGCCGGCGCGCTCGCGGCGGGCGCCGGCGCCGGCCCAGCCGGCGGTGCGGCGCGCTTGGGGCGCGGCGCCGTGGCGCAACCGGCGGCCAGCGCCGCGCATGCGGCGGCGGCGACGGTCGGCAACAGCCAGCGGCGGCAGGCGGCAACGACACGGGCGAGGCTGGCGCGCGGGCGCGGCGCGCGCAGTCGGGACTGGCTAGGCATGCAGCGTTCCTGTGGTGGGACCAAGCCCCGATTGTAAAAGACGCGCAAGCGTGCAGGCGGCAACGGCAGCTGCGGCCGGCGTGTTCAGCCGACCAGGCGTCCGCGCCGCACGCGCATGCCCTTGCGCACCAGTTCGGGCGCCAGGCCGGCGAGCGTGCCCAGGGTATCGCCGCCGTTGGCATGGCAGATTGCCACGCCCAGCGCATCGGCCGCATCGCTGCCGGGCTGGCCGGGCAGCATCAGCAGCCGCGTCACCATTTCCTGCACCTGCGCCTTGTTGGCGCGGCCATAGCCGACTACCGCCACCTTGAGCTGCAGCGCGGTGTACTCGAACACCGGCAGGCCGTAGCCCACCAGCCCGCAGATCGCCGCGCCGCGGGCCTGGCCGAGCAGCAGCGTGGACTGCGGGTTGACGTTGACGAAGACCTTCTCGATCGCCGCGCAGTCGGGTGCATAGGTCCGCGACACTTCGCTGATGCCGTCGTACAGCGTCTTCAGCCGCTCCGGCAGGTTGGCATTGCCATCGCTCTTGATCGTGCCCGAGGCGATGTAGGCAAGCTTGTTGCCCTGCTTCTCGATCACGCCGAAGCCGGTGGTGCGCAGGCCGGGGTCGATGCCTAGGATTCGCATGGGGATGGGGTAGGGAGGACGCCGACTAGTGTATTGCTTTTTGCGCGGAGGGCTGGGCGGCGTAGCCCTTGAGGCGAGGCAGAATCTGAGAGGGCCTTCGAATGGGCCTGTTGCAGGCTCCCTCTCCCGCAGGCGGGAGAGGGGAGCAAACCGGCGGGATGCCGGCCTGCTTAATGGCGGAAATGCCGCGTGCCCGTCAGCACCATCGCAATGCCGCGCTCGTCGGCGGCGGCAATCACTTCATCGTCGCGCACCGAGCCGCCCGGCTGGATCACGCAGGTCGCGCCCGCATCGACCACCACGTCGAGGCCGTCGCGGAACGGGAAGAACGCGTCCGATGCCACCGCCGAGCCGGCCAGGGTCAGGCCGGCGTTCTGCGCCTTGATGCTGGCGATGCGGGCCGAATCGACGCGGCTCATCTGGCCGGCGCCCACGCCCAGCGTCATGCCGCCGCCGCAGAACACGATGGCGTTGGACTTGACGAACTTGGCCACGCGCCAGGCAAACATCAGGTCGTCCATTTCCTTCGGCGTCGGGTGGCGGCGCGTCACCACGCGCAGCTCGGACGGCTGCACGTTCTTGGCGTCCGGGCTCTGCACCAGCAGGCCGCCGCCGACGCGCTTGAAGTCAAACTGGTTGATGCCCTTGCCCAGCGGGATCTCGAGCAGGCGCACGTTCTGCTTGGCCGCGAACACGGCGCGCGCGGCGGCGCTGAACGACGGCGCGATCAGCACTTCGACGAACTGCTTGGCCACGGCCTGCGCGGCGGCTTCGTCCAGCTCGACGTTGAAGGCGATGATGCCGCCGAAGGCCGAGGTCGAGTCGGTCTTGAAGGCCTTGTCATACGCTTCCAGCGCGCTCGCGCCCAGCGCCACGCCGCACGGGTTGGCGTGCTTGATGATGACGCAGGCGGCGCCCGCGGCGGCGTCGAACGACTTCACGCATTCCCACGCGGCATCGGCGTCGGCGATGTTGTTGTACGACAGCTCCTTGCCCTGCAGCTGCACGTAGTTGGCCAGCGCGCCGTCGACCGCCTTCAGGTCGCGGTAGAACGCCGCCGACTGGTGCGGGTTCTCGCCGTAGCGCATTTCCTGCACCTTGTCGAAGGCCAGGTTCAGCGTCTGCGGGTAGGCGCTGCGGGCCTGGTGCGACTTGTCGGCACCGAGGCTGGTCAGGTAGTTGGTGATGGCGCCGTCGTACTGCGCGGTGTGCGCGAACACCTTGGTGGCCAGGCGGAAGTTGGTGTCGTAGCCGACGCTGTTGCCGTTGGCGCGCATTTCATCGAGCACCACGGCGTAGTCGGCCGGGTCGACGATCACGGTCACGTCGCGGTGGTTCTTGGCCGCCGAGCGCAGCATGGTCGGGCCGCCGATGTCGATGTTCTCGATCGCGTCCGGCAGCGTGCAGTCATCCTTGGCCACGGTCTCCTGGAACGGGTACAGGTTCACCACCAGCAGGTCGATGGTGGGGATATTGTGTTCGGCCAGCGCGGCCATGTGCTCGGGCAGGTCGCGGCGCGCCAGGATGCCGCCGTGGACCTTGGGGTGCAGCGTCTTGACGCGGCCGTCGAGCATTTCCGGGAAGCCGGTGTAGTCGGCCACCTCCGTCACGGGCAGGCCGCTGTCGGCCAGCAGCTTGGCGGTGCCGCCGGTGGAAAGCAGCGTCACGCCGAGCGCGTTCAGTTCGCGCGCGAATTCGACGATGCCGGTCTTGTCGGAAACGGAGAGTAGGGCTTGCTTGATCATGGCAGTGGGAAACGCTTCAAATTCAAAGTAAACCGTGCTGCTGCAGCTTCTTGCGCAGCGTATTGCGATTGATGCCCAGGTAGGCGGCCGCCAGCGACTGGTTGCGCTCGGCGCGCACCATCACGGCTTCCAGCAGCGGCCGTTCGACCGCCTCGAGCACCATGTTGTACATGTTCGACGGCTCTTCGCCGTCCAGGTCGCGAAAGTACGTATCCAGGCTTTCCCGGATGCACTGGTCGATAGCGTTGCGGCTCATGCGGCAAGCAACTCCCCGTTTTTGTTGTTGTTCGCTTCGTCTTTGTCTTGCGCCGCGTCGTCGACATACACCAGCCGGTCGGAAATCTGCGCCTGCTCGTCAAAGAAAGCATTGACCGCGGCCAGCTGCTCGGCGGTGCTTTCCAGCGTGTTCATGCGGTGGCGGAACAGGTTGGCGCCGCGCAGCCCGCGCGTGTACCAGGCAATGTGCTTGCGCGCGGTGCGCACGCCGGTGAACTCGCCGTAGAAGGCGTAGTGGTCTTCCAGGTGCGCGTTCATGATGGCGCGGATCTCGGCGACTTCCGGCGACGGCAGCATCTCGCCGGTCTTCAGGAAATGCTCGATCTCGCGGAACAGCCAGGGCCGGCCCTGCGCCGCGCGGCCGATCATGAGCGCGTCGGCGCCGGTCAGCGCCAGCACCTCGCTGGCCTTCTGCGGCGTGGTGATGTCGCCGTTGGCGACCACCGGGATCGACAGCTCTGCCTTGACCGCGGCAATGGTCTCGTACTCGGCGTCGCCGTGGTACAGGTCGGCGCGCGTGCGGCCGTGGATGGTCAGCATGCTGATGCCGGCGTCCTCGACCATGCGCGCGATGCGCAGCGCATTGCGGTTTTCGCGGTTCCAGCCGGTGCGGATCTTGAGCGTGACCGGCACGCGCTCGCCTACGGCGGCGACCACCGCCTCGACGATGCGCACCACCAGCGGCTCGTTCTGCAGCAGGGCCGAGCCGGCGGCGACGTTGCACACCTTCTTGGCCGGGCAGCCCATATTGATGTCGATGATCTGCGCGCCGCGGTCGACGTTGTAGCGCGCCGCCTCGGCCATCATCGACGGCTCGGCGCCGGCGATCTGCACCGCGATCGGTTCGACCTCGCCGGCGTGGTTGGCGCGGCGCATGGTCTTCTCGCTCTTCCACAGCTGGGCGTTCGAGGCGACCATTTCCGACACCGCGTAGCCCGCGCCCAGCTGCTTGCACAGCTGGCGGAAGGGACGGTCCGTCACGCCCGCCATCGGGGCGACAAACAGGTTGTTGCGGAGTTGGTGAGGTCCGATCTGCACGGCGGTGGTCGCGGTTGTGGCGGTTGTAGCGGTGAAAGGGGCGGTCCTGGCGACCCGTCACGGCAATCCCGGCTGCGCGCGGCACGCCATGCGCCGCGACGGACCGGGACAGCCTGCCCTGAGGCCGGAGGGAAACAGAGACGAAACGGAAAAACATGTCCCTGCCGAAACTGCTGCCGGCGGTGGATCGGGACATGTGCGAGGGCAGGATTCTACCGCCAATCGGTCGCCGTTGCCCAAGATTTGAGCATCCACGGCGCGGGGCGCCGGTGACCGTGGTGTCCTGCCGCACCGCCAGTGGCGCAAGCGCCACTGGCGGTGCGCGGCCGGCCATTCAACGGCGCATGCCGAACATCATGTGGCGGGCCAGCGCGTGCCGCAGCGGCGGCAGGCATGCCAGCGCCGCCAGCGACGCGCCCCGTGCATGGGCCGCGAGCGGGTAGGCCACGCCGAACACGCGCGGCAGCAGGTCGGTCACGCCGATGGTGACGGCGCGGTCGAGGCGGTGGCGGGCCGCGAACGCCTGCAGCGCTTGCGGGGTGCAGGCGCCGCGCAGCGAGTCGGCCAGCGCAAAGGCATCGCGCAGGCCCAGGTTCAGCCCCTGTCCGGCCACCGGATGCAGCGTCTGCGCGGCATTGCCGACCGCGACCACGCGCCCGTTGACCGTGACCGGCGCGGCGTTCAGCCCCAGCGGGAAGGCATGGCGCTTGCCCGCCAGCGTGAACTGGCCCATGCGGTCGCCGAAGACGCGGCCCAGCTCCGCGGCAAACTGCGCGTCCGGCAGCGCGATGCGGCGCGCGGCCTGTTCCGGCGGGCAGCACCACACCAGCGCGTAGCCGGGCGTGCCGTGTTCCTCGTGCGGCAGCAGCGCCAGCGGGCCTTCCTCGGTAAAGCGCTCCCAGGCCCAGCCGGGCTGCGGGCGCGAGCAGGTCACATGGGCGATCACCGCGGTCTGGCGGTAGTCGCGCGTGCGCGCGCCGCGGCCCTGGTGCGCGGCCTGTTCATGGAACAGCCCGCCCTCGGCCTGCACCGCCACGCGCGCGGCAAACCGCGCCGCCTGGCCGTCGTGGCCCGTGCCCTCCAGATGCACGATGCCGGCGTCCGCCACGTCCGCGGCGCGCGGCACCGGATCCTGCTCGATCCGCTCGATGCGGGTTTCGAAGACCCGCCGAAGCTGGTCTGCGCCGGCCGCCTGCGCGGCCTGCGCCAGCGCCCGCTCGAGCACGTTGCACAGCTCGCCGTAGCGCACCACGTAGCCGAGCGCGGGCACGCCGTAGTCGTCATGGTGCAGGCGGACATGGCCGAAGCGGCCGCGCTGCGACACATGGATATGCTCGATCGGGCTGCCCTGCACCGGCCACGCGCCGATCTGCTCGAGCAGCTGGCGGCTGCCGTGCGACAGCGCGATCGCACGCGGGTCGCGCGCCGCGCGCGCCGGCGTGGCGGCGTCGACCAGCACGATGCGCCAGCCGGTGGTGCGCAACAGCTGGCAAGCCAGCGCCAGTCCGACCGGGCCGCCGCCGACGATGGCGATATCGGCCGGGCCGTCGAAATCAGGCTGCGGGGCCGCCATTGTCACGGTCTCCTGCCTGGTCTGCGTCGGTTCCGGGCCGGGCTTCGGTGCCGCGCTTCCAGCAGATCGCGTCCGAGCGCGACTTGCCGGCCGCGACGTCGCGCAGCGCGTTGTCGAGCTTCTGCTGGTTGAAGCCCGGCAGCGCGCGCAGCTGCTCCAGCAGCGCGGCATGGTTGGCGGCATCGAACGGCACCACGCAGCCCTGACCAGAGTCCGGCGCGCCGATCAGGATCAGCCAGGCCCTGCCGGCCCATGGCGCGCGGTCGGAGACCCGCACCACCACGCGCTCGAGCACGTTCCAGGCGAGCTCCTCGCGCTGGCCGTCGGGGCGGTGCACCACCACGCGGTCGTCGTACAGGTTGACGATGAACGGTTCGGACGGATCGGGTCGCCGGGCACTGCCGGCCTGGTCGCGGGCGCCGCCCTGGCCCGGCAGGATCCTGCGCAGCCAGCCGATCATCGCTGGCCTCCGGCGGGGGCGCGGTCGCGCATCAGCGCTTCGATCTCGTCGGCCAGCACCGGCACGCCGCGCGTGATCAGCTCGCAGTCGCCCTCGGTGACCACGGCGTCGTCCTCGATGCGGATGCCGATGTGCCAGTAGCGCTCGGGCACGTCCTCGGCCGGGCGCACGTAGATGCCGGGCTCGATGGTCAGCACCATGCCGGGCTGCAGCGGCCGCCATGGCCGCTCGCCCTCGCCGCTGTGGCTGGCCACGCGGTATTCGCCGACGTCATGGACATCCATGCCCAGCCAGTGGCCGGTGCGGTGCATGTAGAAGCGGCGGTAGCTGCCGCTGGCCAGCACGTCGTCGAGCGTGCCTTCCTTGTTGCGGTCGAGCAGGCCGGTGTCGAGCATGCCCTGGGCCAGCACGCGCACGGCGGCGTCATGCGGGACGTCGTAGGGCACGCCGGCGCGGGTCTCGTCGATGGCGGCCTGTTGCGCGGCCACCACCAGGTCATACAGCTCGCGCTGCGCCGGCGAGAAGCGGCCCGAGACCGGGAAGGTGCGGGTGATGTCCGAAGCGTAGCCATCCAGCTCGCAGCCGGCGTCGATCAGGCACAGGTCGCCATCCTTCAGTTCGGCCGGGCCGGCGCGGTAGTGCAGCACGCAGGCGTTCGGGCCGGCGGCGACGATCGAGTTGTAGGCCACGCTCTGCGCGCCATGGCGGCGGAATTCATAGAGCAGCTCGGCCTCGAGGTGGTATTCGCGCAGGCCGGCGCGGGTGGCCTGCATCGCGCGCACATGGGCGCCGGCGGAAATCGCCGCGGCGCGGCGCATGACGGCCAGCTCGCCGGCATCCTTGAACAGCCGCATTTCGTCGAGCAGCGTGCGGATGTCGAGCGCCACCGACGGGGCGGCCACGCCGGCGCGGCCCTGCATGCGCACCGCGTCGAGCCAGCGGCGCATCTGCATGTCGGTGCGGATCGAATCGGCGAGCGGGTAGGCCAGCTGCGCGCGGTTGGCCAGCAGCGGCGGCAGCGTGGCGTCGATCTCTTCGACCGAATGCGCTTCGTCGAAGCCGAACGCGGCGCGCGCGCCTTCCGGGCCGAAGCGGAAGCCGTCCCAGATCTCGCGCTCTTCATGCTTGGGGCGGCAGAACAGGATGCTGCGGTCGGCCTCGGCCGGCTCGCCGGGCGCGCCCGCCACCAGCACCAGCACCGCTTCGGGCTCGGTGAAGCCGCTCAGGTAATAGAAATAGCTGTCGTGCCGGTACGGATAGTCGCTGTCGCGGTTGCGCATGGCTTCCGGCGCCGTGGGCAGGATGGCCACGCCGCCGCCGCCGGCGCGCAGGTGCTGCAGCACACGGGCGCGGCGTTCGCGGTAAGCGGCGAGGGGGGCGGCGAGGGGGGCGGGATCAGGTGCGGACATGGTCTGGCCTGGATAAGAAGGATCAGGCCGATTCTACCGCCGCTGGCGGCGCCGCTGCGCCAGTGGCGCCAAAGTCGCGCGCTAGCGCCCTGGTGCGGCCGACAGCATCGCGTCCAGGCCGGCCAGCTGCGCCGGCGTGCCGACGTTCTCCCAGCGACCGTCGAAGCGCTCGCCGGTGGCGGTGCCGGCGGCGATGCCGGCGTGGTAGATCGGCGTCATCGCCAGCCGCGTGCCCGGCACGATATCGGTGAACAGCCGGGTGTCGTACAGCCCGATATTGCCGAAGGTGAGGCGCTCGCCGCTGGCCGGCTCGGTCTCGAGCGAGAGCCGGCCATGATCGTCCAGCGCGAAATCCCCGCGCGGGTGGAACGGCGGGTTCGGCACCATCACCAGGTGCATGTGCGGTGCGGCCGCGCCCGCCAGCGCCTGCGCGCGCGGCAGCAACGCGCGGAAATCGTAGTCGCAGAAGATGTCGCCGGACACGGCCAGGAAGATCTCGCCGCGGACCGGGTCGTGCGAGAGCAGCGGCAGGGCCTTGGCGATGCCGCCGGCGGTTTCCAGTGCCTCGCCCTCGGCCGAGTAGGCGATGCGCACGCCGAAGCGGCTGCCGTCGCCCAGCGCCGCTTCGATCTGCGCGCCCAGCCAGGCGTGGTTGATGACGATGTCGCGCAGTCCCGCGCGCGCCAGCGCCTCGATCTTCCAGACGATCAGCGGCTTGCCGCCCACCGTCAGCAGCGGCTTGGGGCAGGCATCGGTCAGCGGACGCATGCGGTCGCCGCGGCCGGCGGCAAAGATCATCACCTTCATCGGAACAGGGCCTCCAGGGCAAGCAGCGTGGCCATGCCGCCGGCAATGGTCCAGCCCACGCTGCGGGTACGCGCGGCAATCAGGATGGCGACCACGCCGGCCACCAGCCTGGCGTTGGTCGGGGTCAGGGCGAGTTCGCCCTGCTGCATCAGCAGGTCGGGGGCGATCAGCGCCGACAGCATCGCGGCTGGCACGAACTGCAGCGCGGTGCGAAACCACGACGGCAGCCGCACCCGCCCTTCGACGGCGATGAACGACAGGCGAATCAGGAAGGTGGCCAGGCCCGCGGCCAGGAACACCCACAGCAGCGTCAGCGCGCTCATGCGGCCTCCTTGCCAGCGGTGCCGGCAGTGCTGGCATCCGCGGCGTGGCTGGCGGCACGGGGCCCGGGGCGGTTGCCGCGTCCCAGCACCAGCATGCCGACGGCGATGCCGCCTAGCGCCGCCACCATCAGGCCAAGCTTGTGCGGCAGGCTGAAGCAGGCCACCGCCAGCGCGCTGGCCGCCAGCGCCGCGGCGACATGCGAGCGATGTTTGAGGCCCGGCACGATGATGCCGATAAAGGTCAGTGGCAGGAAGAAATCCAGCGGCCAGTGGCGCGGCACCTGGGCGCCGACCAGCACGCCGGCCAGGGTCGAGAGCTGCCAGCTGGCCCACAGCGCGAAGCCGCCGCCAAAGTAATACCAGTGGCGGTAGCGGGCGCGCGGGCCGGTGTCGCCCAGCCGGTGCGTCATCGCGGCAAAGGCCTCGTCGGTCAGCAGGTAGGCGATCAGCGCCTTCCAGCGCCGCGGCAGGTGCGCCAGGGTCGGCGCGATGGTGGCCGAGTACAGCGCGTGGCGCAGGTTGACCATGGCCACCGTCAGCGTGATCACTACCGCCGGGGTGCCGGCGGTCCACAGCTGGGTCAGGATCATCTGCGAGGCGCCGCCGAACACGATCGCGCTCATGGCGCAGGCCAGCCACGCGGGCATGCCGGCGCCGACCGCCAGCACGCCGTAGATCAGCCCGAACGGCACCACGCCCAGCAGCATCGGCGCAAGCGCGCGCGCGCCGGCCAGCCATTCGCCGGCGGCGGTGATGGCGGGCGCGGCACTGTCGTGCGGACCGGATGGGTCGGCGCGCATGGCGTCAGAACGTATAGCCGGCCGGGCTGGCCACGCCTTCGAGCGCGTCCAGCAGGCGGATCAGCTTGCGCAGTTCGGTATAGCGCCCGGCCACCTGGCGCGTGTATTTCATCACCAGCGGCAGGTTGGCGAGGTAGCCGTCCTTGCCGTCGCGGTGGTACAGGCGGGCGAAGATCCCCAGCACCTTGAGGTGGCGCTGCAGTCCCATCCACTCGAAGTCGCGGTAGAACTCGCCGAAGTCAGGGTTGACCGGCAGCGCCGCCTTGCGCGCGCGTTCCCAGTAGCGGATCAGCCAGTCGAGCTGCTGCTCTTCCTCCCATTCGATATAGGCGTCGCGCCACAGCGACACCGCATCGTAGGTGATCGGGCCGGCCACCGCGTCCTGGAAGTCGAGCACGCCCGGGTTGGCGGCGCCTTCGAGCACCATCAGGTTGCGCGAGTGGAAGTCGCGGTGCACGTAGACCTGGGGCTGGGCGAGGTTGTTGGCAAGCAGCGCCTCCGTCACTTCGTGCCAGTCGGCCTGCTGGGCCTCGGTCAGGGTGGCGCCGAGATGCCTGGCCACGTACCACTGCGGGAACAGGTCGAGCTCGCGCTGCAGCAGCGCGCGGTCGTAGGCGGGCAGTTCGCCGGGGCGCGTGGCGGCCTGGATGCGGACCAGCGCGGCGGCGGCGTCGGTGTACAGGCCGTGCACGGAGGAATCATCCAGCTTCGACAGGTAGGTCTGGCTGCCAAGGTCGGCCAGCAGCAGGAAGCCCTGCTCAAGGTCTTGCGCCAGCACCGTCGGCACGGTCACGCCGGCGGCGCCGAACAGTTGGCAGACATGGATGAACGGGCGGCAGTCTTCATGCGCGGGCGGGGCGTCCATCACGATCGCGGTGGGATGCGCGTGATGGCCGGTGCGGACGCGGAAATAGCGCCGGAAGCTGGCATCGGCCGAGGCCGGGACGCAGGACTCGGGATCGGCGGACCATGCCGGTCCGAGTCCGGCCACCCAGGCCTTGAGCTGGTCCAGGCGCGGGTCGTGGGGAAGAGCTGCCATACAGGTACTTGTCGGAGGTACGTGTGGGGATGGGGCGCGGGGGCGGAACGAAAGTGAAAGCCCTCGATGACACCAGAAATGAAACCGGAAGTAAGCGGCAAGAGCACCCCGGGTTGCCCCGTATAATACCCGACCAGACCGGGGCGCCGGTGGCCTCCGGGAGGGGCCGCGTTGCCCCGCAGCCTGCCCCGGCGGGGGACTGGCGGCCTGCAGGCGAGCCGCTGCCCGTGCCGAGACTGACCACCCGTGCGAATGACCGAACCACAACGATCACCGAACAACAGGGCCTTGCCTTCGCCTGCTTCCCCCCGCGCCCCGGCCCGTGCCAGGCGCGCCGGCGGCCTGCACGCAGGCGCGCTGCGCCCGCTGGTGCTGGCCATGGCCGGCCTGTCGGCCGGCGCCCATGCGCAGATGACCGGCTCGGCGATCCCCGACCTCGACCAGGTCGAGCCGGTGTTCGAAGCCGCGCCGCCGGCGCCGCCGCTGCCGGTGGAGTCCGGCGAACTGGTGCCGCGCCTGGCCGAGCCGGCCGCCAGGGGCGAGTCCGATCCCGACGCCCCCACCTTCATCGAAGCCGACCGCATGACCGGCTACAGCGAACGCGGCGTCGAACTGGAAGGCCATGCCGAGCTGCGCCGCGACGGCGGCGTGATCAAGGGCGACAAGCTGAGCTACGACCAGGACACCGACGAGGCCTTCGCGCAGGGCAATGTGCGCATGTCGCGCGCCGGCACGCTGGCGGTGGGCCCGGAAGCGCGGCTCAGGGTCGAGGCCAACGAAGGCTACATGCTGTCGCCGGACTACTACTTCCAGCAGACCGGCGGCACCGGCAAGGCCGAGCGCATCGACTTCCTCGACCAGAACCGCAGCACGGCCCGGCAGGCGTCGTACACCACCTGTTCGCCCGACAATGCCGACTGGTATTTCAGCGCGAACCGGATCGACCTGGACAGCGACCGCCAGGTGGGCGTGGCCTACGGCGGCGTGCTGAACTTCTTCGGCGTGCCGGTCGCGGCCGCGCCCGCGTTCAGCTTCCCGCTGAACGACGATCGCCGCAGCGGCTTCCTGCCGCCGCTGATGGGCTACAGCTCGAAATCGGGTTTCGATGTCACCGCGCCGTACTACGTCAATATCGCGCCCAACCGCGACCTGACCATCTACCCGCGGCTGATGACCGAGCGCGGCCTGCAGCTCGGCGGCGAATACCGCTACCTGAGCGAGACCTACTCCGGGCGCGTGCGCGCAGAGTTCCTGCCGGACGACAGGAAGACCAACTCGAACCGCTGGGCCTATTCGCTGCAGCACACCCAGCGGCTGGCGCCGGGTCTGGCCGCGTACCTGAACCTGAACCGGGTGTCCGATGACCGCTACCCGGACGACTTCAACCGCAGCGTGTCGCAATCGACGCTGCGGCAGTACACGCAGGAGGGCGGCGTCACCTACAACTGGCAGGATTTCACCCTGCTGGCGCGGGTGCAGAAGTTCCAGACGCTGCGCCCCAGCGAGCCCTCGTACGAGCGCGTGCCGCAGCTCAACGGCAAGTACATCCGCTATGACCTGGGCGGCTTCGACGTGCAGATGGAAGCCGACTACACCCGCTTCCGCATCCCGCTGACGTCCACCGGCTTCCAGCAGCCGCAGGGCGAGCGCATGTATTTCCAGCCCAGCATCAGCTACCCGATCGTGCGCGCCGGCTGGTACGTGACGCCCAAGGTGTCGTTCAACGCCGCGCAGTACCAGATGGAAGCGGCCACCAACACGCCGACCGCGCAGAACAACCTGTCGCGCGCGATCCCGACCGTCAGCCTGGATTCGGGCATGACCTTCGAGCGCGATGCGCCGACCATCAGCCGCCTGTTCGGGGTCAACTACGTGCAGACGCTCGAGCCGCGCCTGTTCTACGTCTACACGCCGTTCCGCGACCAGAGCCAGTTCCCGCTGTTCGACACGGTGCAGTCCGACTTCGGCTACGGGCAGATCTTCAGCGAAAACCCGTTCACCGGCTACGACCGCATCGCCGACAACAACAAGCTGACCGGTGGCGTGACCACGCGCCTGATCGAATCCGATACCGGCATCGAGCGCTTCCGCGGCACCATTGCCCAGCGCTATGACTTCACCGGGCAGCGCGTGCAGCTCAACGGCACCCTGGCCGATCCCAAATCGGGCTCGTCGGACCTGCTCGCCGCCACCACCATCCAGCTGTTCCGCGGCTACTATCTGGATGCGGGGGTGCAGTACAACCCCGACTCGGACCGGGTCAACTACGGCAACGTGGCGTTCACGTACCGCCCCGAGTCGCGCAAGGTGTTCAACGCCGGCTACCGCTACCGCCGGCCCACCTCGGTGACCGACAACACCGCGATCGACCAGTTCGAGCTGTCGAGCCAGTGGCCGATCACGCGCCGGGCCTACGGCATCGCGCGCTTCGCCTTCGACCTGACCGCCAGCCAGATGGTCGATGCGCTCGCCGGCGTCGAGTACGCCGCGGACTGCTGGGTCGGCCGCGTGGTCTACCAGCGTTTCCGCAATACTACCCAGGGCTACACCGGGCGGGTCTTCCTGCAGGTGGAGTTCCGTGGCCTTTCCAAGATCGGGTCCAACCCGTTGAACATCCTGCGCCTGAACGTGCCGGGCTACGAGCCGGTCTCGGCCAAGCCGGTGCCGACGACCCAGTTCGATCACTATGAATGACGGATTACGATGAAACGTCAAGAATTCGCCGTGTTTTCCTTTTTGCTGACGTCCTGGCACCGGCTGCTGCTGCCGGCCGTGCTGGCCGCGATGGCGGTGCCCGCCGCCGCGCAACTGAAGGCGCCCGGCACGCCGCGCGCCAGCGGCATCTTCGTGCCGCAGGCGTCCGACGTTACCGCGCCGTCCAGCCAGCCCAAGCTGGGCGTGCCGCAGGCCGGCGGCCAGAAGCGCTCGCAGCTGATCGACGAAGTGGTGGCGGTGGTCAACAACAGCGTGATCACGCGACGCGAACTGCTTGACCGCGCCGACGAGATCGAGAGCCAGCTGCGTGCCGGCGGCCGTCCGGTACCCGCGCGCGCCGACCTGCTGGGCGAGGTGCTCGAGCGCCTGGTGATGGAACGCGTGCAGACCCAGGCCGCGCAGGACGCCGGCATCCGCGTGACCGACCAGGAAGTCGACCGCGCGATCGAATCGGTGGCGCAGCAGAACCAGATGAACGCGGCCGAGCTGCGTCGCCGGGTCGAGGGCAGCGGCATGACCTGGACCAAGTACCGCGATGAGCTGCGCAAGCAGGTGCAGGTGATCCGCCTGCGCGAGCGCGAGGTCGACTCCAAGGTGCAGGTCTACGACGGCGAGATCGACAACTACCTGGCGGCGCGCGGCGGCCAGGGCGCGGCCGGCGGCCCGACCGAATACAACATGGCGCAGATCCTGGTGCGCGTGCCCGAGAATGCCTCGGACGCGCAGAAGCAGGCGCTGCGCGCCAAGGCCGAGGGGCTGCTCAAGCAGGCCCAGGACGGCGCCGACTTCGCGCAGCTGGCGCAGGCCAGCTCCGAAGGCCCGGAAGCGGCCCAGGGCGGCGCCATGGGCTTCCGCGAGATCGGCCGCCTGCCGGCGCTGTTCGCCAATGCCGTGGTCGACCTGCAGCCCGGCGCGGTGGCGCCGCAGGTGGTCGAGAGCGCCGCCGGCTTCCACGTGATCAAGCTGGTGGCCAAGCGCGCGGCGCCGGCCTCGGGCCCGGCCGCGGCCGGCAAGATCACGCAGACCCAGGTGCGCCACATCCTGATCCGCACCGGCCCCAACATGCCCGAGGCCGAGGCGCGCCGCCAGCTCGGCACGCTGCGCGACCGCATCACCCATGGCGGCGACTTTGCCGACGCGGCCAAGCGCTTCTCGCAGGATGGCTCGGCGCAGAACGGCGGCGATCTCGGCTGGGTGTCGCCGGGCGAGCTGGTGCCCGAGTTCGAGCAGGCCATGAGCCGGCTGCGCCCGAACGAGATTTCGGAGCCGGTGGTCACGCAGTTCGGCGTGCACCTGATCCAGGTGCTGAACCGCCGCGAGACCGAGCTGTCGCCGGAGAAGCAGCGCGACTTCGCCCGTGCCGAAGTGCGCGAACAGAAGCTGCGCGCCGCCTATGATGACTGGGTGCGCCAGCTGCGCTCGCAGGCGTACGTGGAGTACCGGGTCAACCGGCAGCGCTGACGCGCCGGCCCCCGTCCGCCCGCCTTCAGCCCCTCAGCGCCAAGCCGACATGCCCGACCCGCTAGCCCTGGCCATTTCCACCGGAGAACCTGCCGGCATCGGCCCCGATATCACCATCGGGGCCCTGCTGCAGCTGGCGGGCGCCAACCATGGCGCCGAGGCCCGGGCCTGCCGCTTCCATGTGCTGGGCGATGCCCGCATGCTGGCCGAACGGGCCGAGGCGCTGGGCGTCACCCATGCCTGGGAGCGGCGCATTGCCGACGGCGGCGTGGTGATCGAGGACATCGCGCTGGCGGTGGCGTGCGAGGCCGGACGGCTCGACGCGCGCAACGGCCGCTATGTGCTGAAGCTGCTTGATGCCGCCATCGACGGCTGCCGTGCGCAGGGCGGCGCCGCGCCCCGCTATGCCGCGATGGTCACGGCGCCGGTGCAGAAGAGCACCATCAACGACGCCGGCGTGCCCTTCACCGGCCATACCGAATACCTGGCCGACAGCGCCGGCGCGCCGCGCGTGGTGATGATGCTGGCCGGCCCGCAGCCGGCGCACGACGATGCCATGCTGCGCGTGGCGCTGGCCACCACCCACCTGCCGCTGCGCGCGGTGCCCGATGCGCTGTCGGTGCCGCTGCTGGTGCAGACCCTGGCCATCATCGATGCCGACCTGCGCCGCTGCTTCGGCATCGCGCGGCCGCGCATCCTGGTCACGGGCCTGAACCCGCACGCCGGCGAAAGCGGTCATATGGGCCGCGAAGAGATCGACGTCATCGCGCCCGCGCTGGCGCAGGCCAAGGATGCCGGCATCGATGCGCGCGGACCGTTCCCGGCCGACACGCTGTTCCAGCCGCGCCACCTGCGCGATGCCGACTGCGTGCTGGCGATGTACCATGACCAGGGGCTGGCGCCGCTCAAGTACGGCACCTTCGGCCACGGTGTGAATATCACGCTGGGGCTGCCCTTCATCCGCACGTCGGTGGACCATGGCACCGCGCTCGATCTCGCCGGCACCGGCCAGGCCGAGCACGGCAGCATGATCGAGGCCATCCGCACGGCGGTTATCATGTCTGGCCATGCCAACGGCCGCCGGCCCGGCGGCGGTGCCCCGGGCCATACCCCTTCCGGCACGCAGCCGCCATGCTGACGCCGGACTAATACATCATGCGTTCTAACGTGCACCAGGGCCATGTGGCCCGCAAACGATTCGGGCAGAACTTCCTGGTCGACGACACCATCATCCACGGCATCGTCAATGCCATCAGCCCGCAGGCCGGCGACGTGCTGGTCGAGATCGGGCCGGGCCTGGGCGCGCTGACCGACCCGCTGCTCGAGCGGATTCCGCAGATGCAGGTGGTCGAGCTGGACCGCGACCTGGTCGAGCGCCTGCGCCGCCGCTATGGCGACCGCCTGCAGGTCCACGCCGGCGACGCGCTCGACTTCGACTTCGACAAGCTGGCCGTGCCGGGCCGCCCGCTGCGCATCGTCGGCAACCTGCCGTACAACATTTCGAGCCCGCTGCTGTTCCACCTGATGGAGTTCGCCGACCACGTGCACGACCAGCACTTCATGCTGCAGAAGGAGGTGGTCGAGCGCATGGTCGCCGAGCCCGGCAGCAAGGCCTTCGGCCGGCTGTCGATCATGCTGCAGGTGCGCTACTACATGGAACACGTGCTGGACGTGCCGCCGGGCGCCTTCAATCCGCCGCCCAAGGTCGACTCCGCCGTGGTCCGCATGATCCCGTGGCCGCGCCACGGCGACGGCCGGCTGCGTTCGCCGCATGCCGATTGCGACATCACCGTGCTCGGCGACGTGGTCACGGCGGCGTTTTCGCAGCGGCGCAAGGTGCTGCGCAACACGCTGTCGTTCCTGCGCGACCAGGTCGATTTCGATGCCATGGGCTTCGACCTGGGCCGGCGCGCCGAGGAAGTGCCGGTCGGCGAGTATGTCGAACTGGCCCGGCGCCTGGGCGACAAGGCTCCCGGCCAGGCCGCCTGAGCGCGCCGGCTTCCCGCATTCCCAAGCATCCCGATTTTCCCGCGACTATTTCCGTGCAAGACCGTCCCATGACAGCCCAAACCAGCCAAACCAACCGGCGTCCCGTGATCCTGACCGGCGACCGTCCCACCGGCCCGCTGCACCTCGGCCACTTTGTCGGCTCGCTCAAGAGCCGCGTCGCGCTGCAGGATTCGCACGAGCAGTACCTGCTGCTGGCCGACACCCAGGCCATGACCGACAACGCGCACGATCCCGACAAGGTGCGCCGCAACGTGCTGGAGGTGGCGCTGGACTACCTGGCGGTCGGCATCGACCCGGCCAAGACCACGATCACGGTGCAGTCGCACCTGCCCGCGCTGGCCGAACTGACGCTGATGTACCTGAACTTCGTCACGGTGGCGCGGCTGGAGCGCAACCCGACCATCAAGGAAGAGATCCAGGCACGCGGCTTCGGCCGCGACATCCCGGCCGGCTTCCTGTGCTATCCGGCCTCGCAGGCCGCCGACATCACCGCCTTCAAGGCCGAGGTGGTGCCGGTGGGCGAGGACCAGGCGCCGCTGATCGAGCAGACCAACGAAATCGTGCGCCGCATCAACCACCAGGTCGGCCGCGACGTGCTGCCCGAGTGCAAGGCGATGATTCCGCAGTTCGGCCGCCTGCCCGGCGTCGACGGCAAGGCCAAGATGAGCAAGTCGATGGGCAACGCGATCGCGCTGGGGGCCGCGCCCGAGCAGATCAAGGCCGCTGTGCACAGCATGTACACCGACCCCAACCACCTGCGCGTGTCCGATCCCGGCCAGGTCGAGGGCAACGTGGTGTTCACCTACCTGGATGCATTCGATCCGAACGCCGAGGAAGTCCAGGCGCTGAAGGAACACTACCAGCGCGGCGGGCTCGGCGACATGGTGCTCAAGCGCCGCATCGAGGGCGTGCTGCAGGACATGCTGGCCCCGATCCGCGAGCGCCGCGAAGCGCTGGCCAAGGATCCGGACTATGTCTTCGACATCCTGCGCCAGGGCACCGCGAAGGCGCGCGCGCTGACCCAGCAAACGCTGGAAGAGGTGCGCGACGCGCTGGGCATGTTCTCGTTCGAGGCGCGCCGCTAAATCTGGGACGCCGCCAGGCGGCACTGGTCTGGGCGCTCCCAAGCCGCCCGAGCTCGCCTGAGCAAGGTGTTCTCCCTCTCCCCTCATGGGGAGAGGGCAGGGGTGAGGGGTGGGCTAGCAACGGGCCACACGAAGCAAGGCCAACGGCTTTCAACCACGAACCGTGGCGCCCCTCACGCCCTTCGATTCACCAGCACGATCCCCGCCAGCACCAGCACCGCCGCCACGGCGAAGCGCGGGCCCACGGCGTCGTGCATCAGCACCACGCCGAAGGCCACCCCGAACAGCGGCGTCAGGAAGGAAAACACCGACAGCCGCGACGCCAGGTAGCGCTGCAGCAGCCAGAACCACGCCAGGTAGCTGGCAAAGGCGATCAGCACCGACTGGTAGAACAGGCTGGCCAGCACCACGCCGTCGAGCTGTACCGTCATGGTCTGGCCTGCGGCCACCGCCATCGCCAGCAGCATCACCGCGGACACCGCCAGCTGGTACAGCAGCGTCTTGCTGGCCGGTGCGCCGGCCAGCGGGCTGGCGCGCACCACCACGGTGGTGGCGGCCCACAGCGCGCCGGCGAGGATGCCGAGCGCATCGCCCAGCAGCGTGCTGCCCTGCGCCGACGGCGCAGCGATGCCATCGGCAAAGGCCAGCGCCATGCCGGCGAACGCCAGTGCCACGCCCAGCCATTGCCCGGTGCGCAGCCGCTCTCCCGGCACCGCGAAATGCAGTCCCAGCGCGGTGAAGATCGGCGCGGTGTACAGGAACACCGCCATGCGCGACGCTGTGGTGTGGCCCAGGCCAACAAAGATGCAGAAGAATTCCGCGCCGAACAACAGCCCGGCCAGCAGGCCGGCGTTCAGCGTGCCGTCGCGCCGCCACAGCGGGGTGCCGCGCCACGCCGCGAAGCCGAATACCAGCAGCGCCGCCACCGCCGAGCGCACGCCGGCCTGCAGCACCGCGCCCATCAGCGGCGCGGTCACCTTGATCACCACCTGCTGCAGTCCCCAGGCGGCACACAGCACCACCATCAGGCCGATGGCGATGCCGTCGAGCGGCTGCCGCGCGACGCCTTGCGTGCTCACGGACCAGGCCTTCAGGGACGGCTGGCGTCGAGGGTGGAATGGCGCTCGATCAGCTCGATCTTGTAGCCGTCGGGGTCTTCGACGAAGGCAATCACGGTGGTGCCGCCCTTGACCGGGCCGGCCTCGCGCGTAACCTTGCCGCCCGCGGCGCGGATGCGGTCGCAGGCGGCCGCGGCATCGTCGGTCTCCAGCGCGATGTGGCCGTAGGCGGTGCCGAGGTCGTAGCTGTCGACGCCGTAGTTGTAGGTCAGCTCCAGCACCGCGGTTTCGCTCTCGGGGCCATAACCGACGAAGGCGAGGCGGTACTTGTACTCGGGGTTGTCGCTCTGGCGCAGCAGCTGCATGCCGAGCACGCGGGTGTAGAAATCGATGGAGCGCTGCATGTCGCCGACGCGCAGCATGGTGTGGAGGAGTCGCATGGGAGGGCCTTCAACTGTTATCGGTATAGGAAGGCGCCATTTTAGTGCCTTTGGCCGAAACCCACCGGGCCCGCTCCCGGCCCTCAGAATGTCGGCAGCAGCTCGGGCGGGTGCGCGCGCAATTGCGCGCGGGCGTCGCGGAACTCGGGAAAGATCGACTCCACGGTTTCCCAGAAGCGCGGGCCGTGGTTCATTTCCTTCAGGTGCGCCAGTTCATGCGCGGCGACATAGTCGATCATCGACAGCGGGAAATGCATCAGGCGCCAGTTCAGCCGGATCTTGCCGTCGGCGGTGCAGCTGCCCCAGCGCGTCGCGGCCGAGGTCAGCGCGAAGCCGGTGTGGCGCACGCCCAGCCTGGCGGCATAGAGGTCCAGCCGTTCGGCCAGCAGGCGGCGCGCCTGCTGCTGCAGCCAGCCCTGCACGCGGTCCTTGATCTGCTGCTCGTCGGCATGGGCCGGCAGCGCCAGGTGCAGCACGCGGCGGTCGGCATCGAACAGCAGCGCGCCGATCGGCGACTCCAGCGCCAGCGTCAGCGGCTGGCCGAGGAAGGGCAGGGCAGCGCCCTCGCGCCACTGGACCGTCGGCAGCACGCGGCGCGCTTCGCGGTGGCGCCACTCGCCCAGCTTGTTGAAGATCCAGCGCTGCTTTTCCAGGATCGCCGCCTCGACATCGGCCAGCGTGACCCAGCGCGGCGCGGTGATCGACAGGCCGCGGTCGTCGATGGTGAAGCCGATGGTGCGGCGCGCAGAGCGCTTGAGGGTGTAGTGCAGCGGCCGCTCGCCGATCTGCAGCAGGCGCGCATTGGGCTGCGGCACCGGCCAGACGGGCGCTTGTTGCTGCGGATGGGGCAGCTCCGGCGCCAGCGGCGCCGCCGGCTGCGGCGCGTGGGCGGGTTCCGCCAGCGGCAGCTCCAGCTGCGCGCCGTCGGCCTCCGCAGCGGGTCGCAGCAGCTTCATGCGGCCGACTCGCTGCGCTGCTGCGCGGGCCGGTAGCTGTCCGGGTCGATGCGGCGCATGTCGCGTTCGATCCAGTCGGCCACTTCCTGGTTGAGCTGGTCGGCGGTCTTGTTCGCCGACGCGATCGGCGGGCCGACCGAGATCGTCACCATGCCGGGATATTTCAGGAAGGAATTGCGCGGCCAGACCCGACCCGAGTTGACCGCCATCGGCAGCACCCAGGCGCCGGTCTCCACCGCCAGGCGCGCGCCACCGCTCTTGTAGCGGGTCTTTTCCAGGCCCGAAGGGGTGCGCGTGCCTTCCGGGAACATGATGATCCAGGCGCCTTCGGCCAGCCGCTCGCGGCCCTGGCGCGCGGCCGAGGCGAACGCGCGCGTGCCTTCCTTGCGGTTGATATGGACCATCTTCAGCATGCCCAGCGCCCAGCCGAAGAACGGCACCAGCAGCAGCTCGCGCTTGAACACGAAGCACAGCGGCTTGGGCATCAGCGCGACGTAGGCCACGGTTTCCCAGGCCGACTGGTGCTTGGACAGCAGCACCACCGGCTTGTCCAGCATGCTGTCCATGTGCTCATGGCCCTGGATGCGGTAGTGGATGCCGCAGATGATGCGCGCGGCGCCGATGACCAGCCGCGGCCAGCCGCGCACGAAGCGGAAGCGCTGGTCGGCATTCAT
Organism: Cupriavidus alkaliphilus; assembly: GCF_900094595.1. Classification (GTDB taxonomy): domain Bacteria; phylum Pseudomonadota; class Gammaproteobacteria; order Burkholderiales; family Burkholderiaceae; genus Cupriavidus; species Cupriavidus alkaliphilus. The sequence continues at coordinate 262,234 of NZ_FMAD01000002.1, forward strand.
GAACGGGAACACCAGGAAGCAGGCGCAGGCGTAGGGCGGCGTCAGCACCAGCAGGTACAGCGCGAACAACAGGGAACGAAGGAACGTCATGCGGGGGGCGCAAATAGGGAATGGGTGCGGGCGGTCAGCCGCGGGCCTGGTCAGCCGGCGGCGCCGTGGCCGCTCTGGGCACTCTGGGCAGGCTGGCGCTGCCCGCCGTCGTTGCCGGTCAGCCAGCGGGCAAAGGCGCGCAGATCGTCGTGCACCTGCGTGCCGGGCGGCAGCCCGCCCTTGTCGAGCGTCTTCAGGCCCTTGCCGCTGCGCACCAGGTGCGGCGCGCAGCCGACCGCCACGCCGGCTTCGAGGTCGCGCAGCGAATCGCCAACGATCGGCACGCCGCGCAGCTCGATGCCGAAGCGCTCGCTGATCTGTTCCAGCATGCCCGAGCGCGGCTTGCGGCATTCGCAGCCGTCCGCGGCGGTATGGGGGCAGAAGAACACCGCTTCGACGCGTCCGCCCAGCCGTGCCAGCGCCGTATGCATCTTCTCGTGCATGGCGTTGAGCGCGCTCATCTCGAACAAGCCGCGGCCGATGCCGGACTGGTTGCTGGCGATGACCACGCGGTAGCCCGCCTGGTTGAGCGCGGCGATGGCTTCCAGGCTGCCGTCGATCGGCACCCATTCATCGGGGGTCTTGATGAACTGGTCGCTGTCGAGGTTGACCACCCCGTCGCGGTCCAGGATGACAAACTTGGGAGGTGTCTGCGGCATGTGCGGCTCCGGCGGTTGCTGGGGTCTGGGGCAACCGCTCAGGCGGCCAGCTTGGAGATGTCGGCCACGCGGTTGGCCAGCGCATGCAGCGAGGCCAGCAGCGCCAGCCGGTTGGCGCGCAGCTGCGCATCCTCGGCCATCACCATCACGTCGTTGAAGAACCGGTCGACGGCGTCGCGCAGCTGGGCCAGGTCGCGCAGCGCGGCGGTGAAGTCGCCGCTGGCGAAGGCGGCCTCGACCGCCGGGCGCACGCGCTCGATGGCGGCGTGCAGCGCGCCTTCGGCGTCTTCCTGGAACAGCGCCGGGTTCACCGCGCCCACCGGCTCGGTGTTCTTGCGCAGGATGTTGGTGATGCGCTTGTTGGCGGCGGCCAGGGCCTCGGCCTCGGGCAGCGCGGCGAAGGTGCGCACCGCTTCCATGCGGCCCAGGATGTCATGCAGCTGGTCCGGGCGCAGGCTGACCACGGCCTCGACTTCATTGGTGGTGTAGCCCTTGTCCTTCAGGTAGCCGCGCACGCGGTCGTACAGGAAGTCGAGGATGGCCTCGGGCGCCGGCTTGACCGCGGCGATGCCGGCAAAGGTTTGCTGGGTCTGCGCCAGCAGCGACGACAGCGACAGCGCCAGCGGCTTCTCGATCAGCATGCGCAGGATGCCCAGTGCGTGGCGGCGCAGCGCGAACGGGTCTTTCTCGCCGGTCGGCTGCAGGCCGATGCCCCAGATCCCGACCAGGGTCTCGAGCTTGTCGGCCAGCGCCACCGCGGTGCTGACCGCGCTTGCCGGCAGCGCATCGCCGGCGAAGCGCGGGCGGTAGTGCTCGGAGCAGGCCAGCGCCACGTCCTCGGCTTCGTCGTCGTGGCGGGCGTAGTAGGTGCCCATGGTGCCTTGCAGCTCGGGGAACTCGCCCACCATGTCGGTCAGCAGGTCGGCCTTGGCCAGTTCGGCGCCGCGCATCGCGGCGGCCTTGTCGGTGGCCACGCCGGCGGCGTTGAGGGCATCGGCGATATGGCCGGCGATCTGCTGCAGGCGCTGCACGCGGTCCAGCTGCGTGCCGATCTTGTTGTGGTAGACCACGCTGGCCAGTTGCGGCACGCGCGAGGCCAGGGTCTTCTTGCGGTCCTGGTCGAAGAAGAACTTGGCGTCGGCCAGGCGCGGGCGCACCACGCGCTCGTTGCCGCTGATGATCGATTGCGGCGTCTCGGTGGCCAGGTTCGACACGATCAGGAAGCGGTTGCGCAGGTGGCCGTCGGCATCGGTCAGCGCGAAGTACTTCTGGTTGGTCTGCATGGTCAGGATCAGGCATTCCTGCGGCACCGCCAGGAAGGCTTCCTCGAAATGGCAGGCGTACACCACCGGCCATTCCACCAGCGAGTTGACTTCATCGAGCAGCGAGTCGGGCATGATGACCTGGTCGGCGCCGGCCTCCTGCAGCAGCGCGCTGCGCATGCGCTCGCGGCGCTCGGCATAGCTGGCCACCACGCGGCCGGCGGATTCCAGCTGCTGCGCATAGTCGCTGGCGTGGCGGATCTCGATCGCGCCATGCGACAGGAAGCGGTGGCCCTGGGTCAGGTTGCTGGCCTGCAGCCCCAGCAGCGTCACCGGCAGGATCTCGGCCCCGAACAGGGCGATCAGGCTGTGCGCCGGGCGCACGAAATGCACCGTGCTGCCGTCCGGGCGCTGGTAGCTCATGACCTTGGGGATCGGCAGCCTGGCCACGGTGTCTTCCAGCGTGGCCTGCAGCCCGGCGGCCAGCTCGGCGCCGCGCGCGGTGTAGCGGTAGAAGAAGGCCTCGGCCTTGCCGTCGGAGGCGCGCTCCAGCGACTGCCAGTCGATCTCGGCAACGCCGACCGACTTGGCCAGCGCGGCCAGCTTCTTGGCCAGCGGGGCGGTCGGTTCGCCGTTGGCGTCCAGTGCCACCGACAGCGGCAGGACCTTCTCGCGCTGCTCGCGGTCCGGCGCGTTGCGGCGCACGCCGCTGACCAGCGCCGCCAGTCGGCGCGGGGTGGCGAACGGCGTCACGGTGGCGCCCGGCTCAAGCAGGTCGCGCTCGCCCAGGCCGGCGAACAGGCCCTGCGCGAAGGCGTCGCCCAGGCGCGCCAGCGCCTTGGGGGGCAGCTCTTCGGTGAACAGTTCGATCAGCAGCGAGTCGGTCATGGGTTGCGACATGAATCGTATCCAACAGGTTGTAGCGCGCGCCGCTTGGCTCAGCAGCGCGGCGAAAGATTAGGTTCGACTCCGGACAGCAGCCACAGGCCGTTCTGTTGCCGGAATTGCAGCGTGGTGTAGGCGCATTGCGCGGCCGCCGCGGCACTGGCGGCGCCGTTGCTGCCGCCGCGGCTGCCCGCCGCCGGGAAGCGCGCGTCGATGCGGCGCAGGCGCTTGTCGTAGCGGATCTCGTCGATGCGCCCGCCCACCCAGAAATCAATCTTCGGCGGCAGCTGCGAGGCCGAGTAGTAGGTCTTGACCTTGCGCCGGGTGCGGCCGTTGTGGGTCTCGGTTTCCACCCAGGTCAGCGGGTAGCGGATCGCGCTTTCATAGGCGCGCAGCGGCACCCGGTGCCAGCCCAGGTCGCGCTGGCCGGACAGGTCGCACGAGAACGAGCGCACCAGCTGCGTCCACTGGTCCAGCGCGTTCAGCGACGGCCGCCACTGGCGCGCCATCGCCAGCTGCAGCGCCTGCGCGTCGGCCTCGCACACGTTGCTCAGTTCGGCCGGCAGCATCAGCACCTGCGCGCTGGGAGCGGCCTGCGCGCGCGCGCCGGCGGCATTGCCCGCCGCGGCCAGCGCGGCGAGGGCCAGGGCGCAGCCCAGCGCGCTGCGCGCCAGCAGCCTCATGCCCGCGCTCCGCGCTGGCCGCACATCGGGAAGCCGAGGGCTTCGCGCGAGTCGTAGTAGGCCTGCGCCACCTGGCGCGACAGGTTGCGGATGCGGCCGATATACGCCGCGCGCTCGGTGACCGAGATCGCGCCGCGCGCATCGAGCAGGTTGAAGGTGTGCGCGGCCTTGAGCACCTGTTCGTAGGCCGGCAGCGCCAGGCGCGTGCCGGCTTCCTTGGCGGCGTCGGCATCTTCGCCGTTGCCCATCAGCCGCCGGGCCTCGCCCTCGTGCTCGGCGAAATGGCGGAACAGGATTTCGGTGTTGCTGTGCTCGAAGTTGTAGGTGGATTGCTCCACCTCGTTCTGGTGGTACACGTCGCCGTAGGTCAGGCGGCGCGTCTCGCCGTTCTCGACCCACTCGGTCCAGACCAGGTCGTAGACGTTCTCGACCTTCTGCAGGTACATCGCCAGGCGTTCGATGCCGTAGGTGATTTCGCCGGTGATGGGCTTGCAGTCGATGCCGCCCACCTGCTGGAAGTAGGTGAACTGGGTCACCTCCATGCCGTTGAGCCAGACTTCCCAGCCCAGGCCCCACGCGCCCAGCGTGGGGTTTTCCCAGTCGTCCTCGACGAAGCGGATGTCGTTCTGCTTCAGGTCCAGGCCGAGCGCCTCGAGCGAGCCCAGGTACAGCTCCAGGATGTTCTCCGGCGCGGGCTTGAGCACCACCTGGTATTGGTAGTAGTGCTGCAGCCGGTTCGGGTTCTCGCCGTAGCGGCCGTCCTTGGGGCGCCGCGACGGCTGCACGTAGGCCGCCCGCCAGGGCTCGGGGCCGATCGCGCGCAGGAAGGTGTGTACGTGGGAAGTGCCGGCGCCGACCTCCAGATCGATGGGTTGCAACAGCGCGCAGCCCTGCCGGTCCCAGTAGGCCTGCAGGGTCAGAATCATTTGTTGGAAGGTCAGCATAGGAAGACTAGGTAGAGGCAAGCGGAGGCAAGCCGAGGCCGCGCAGCACGTGCCGGAGCCGCCGCATACGGATTTTGCCAAACCCTGAATTCTATCGGCTTTTTGGCGCGGCGCCCCGTTTGGCGGGGCTGCATAGGGCACGCACCGATGGCCGGGCCGGTGCGTCGCGTTGCGGCGCGTTGTGCGGATGTCGGCCCTGCGCAACGTATCGGGAAAATACTGACGCCGATTTCAAGTCACGCCGCTGCTTGCCGATAATGTTTTTGTATACAGTATGAGTAAGCAACCCGTTTCAGAGCGTTGCGATTGACAGGCCGTGCCGGGCCGTACCGCGGCAGCCGTCTGTCAGACACTGATTATCGATGGGGACATTCGGATCATGGCACTTCTTTCTCGCAAACCTTATCTGGTCGCAATCGCGGTCATGATCGCCGCGGCCACCGTGTCCGTGGTGACCGGACTGGTGAACTGAACCTGCCGGCGCGCCACCGACGCGCCACCGGCGCCGGGCCGGCGGCGGTAATCCGCTGCGCCCGGCGCCTGCCAGCCTTGCGCCTTCAGCCGGCCTTGCGCGCCCGGCGCGCGCGCCACGCCGCCGTGCCCAGCACCAGCGCCATCAGCGCCAGCACCGGCGCGTTGCCCCAGCGGATATAGGGCGTCAGCCCCTGCATGCCCTGCACCTCGGCCGTCAGCGTGCCCACGGTGAAGGTGGGCAGGCGGTGCTGCACCGAGCCGTCCGGGCGTACCACCGCGGTCATGCCGGTATTGGTCGAGCGCAGCATCGGCCGGCGCGTTTCCAGCGCCCGCATGCGCGAGATCTGCAGGTGCTGGTCCAGCGCGATGGTGTCGCCGAACCACGCCAGGTTGGTCAGGTTGGCCAGCAGGTTGGCCGGTGCCGGCTGCTGGCGCAGCGTCTGCGCGATTTCTTCGCCAAACAAATCCTCGTAGCAGATGTTCGGCGCCACGCGCACGCCCCGCACCGGCAGCGAGGCCTGGTCCAGCCCGCCGCGGCGGAAGTCGCCCAGCGGCATCTTCATCATGTCGACGAACCAGCGGAACCCCAGCGGGATGAATTCGCCGAACGGGACCAGGTGATGCTTGTTGTAGCGGTACAGGCGCTCGGTTTCCGGACCCAGGCCGAACACGCTGTTGGTGAAGTCGACCGGGGAATCGGCGCCGGCGGCACCGAACAGCACCGTGGTGCCGCTCTCCAGCGCGAAGTCGCGCACGGCGACGGCCACATCGACCGGCAATTCCTGCAGGATCACCGGGAACGCGGTTTCGGGCGTCACCACCAGGTCGGCCGGCGCCGCGGTGATCATGTCGCGGTACAGCTCGATCGAGCGCTGGATGCCGGCGGGCTCGAACTTGATGTCCTGCGCCACGTTGCCTTGCAGTAGCCGCACCGTCAGCGGCTTGCCGGCGGGCGTGGTCCAGGCCAGCGGCGCCAGCGCCGCGCCGGCGGCGGGCACCAGCAGGGCCAGCGCCAGCGCAACCAGCGCGCGGCGCCGTTCGCCCCGGCCCAGCCCGCGCACCGCCGCCGCCAGCAGCGCCGCCACCGCGGCGGCCAGCGCGCCGATGCCGTACACGCCCAGCACCGGCGCGAACCCCGCCAGCGGGCCGTCGGCGTGCGCATAACCGCCCGACAGCCACGGGAAGCCGGTGAACACCACGCCGCGCAGCCATTCACTCAGGCCCCACGCCGCGCCGAACGCCAGCGGCGCCAGCAGCGTGCCCGCGGGCGGGCGTGCCGTCAGCCGGTACCAGAGCGCGCCGGCCAGCGCGGGGTAGAGCGAGAGGAAGCCCGAGAACAGCACCACCGCCAGCGCGGCCATCCACGACGGCATCTCGCCGTACACATGCATGCTGATATAGAGCCACCAGATGCCGGACAGGAACCAGCCCAGCCCGAAGGCATAGCCGATGGCGCCCGCCACGCGCGTGCGCGGCGCATCGGCGATCAGCGCGGCCAGGCCGGTCAGCGACAGGACCTGCAGCCACCACCAGTCGTGTGGGGCGAAGGCCTGGGTATGGGCGATGCCGAGCACGCCCGCCAGCAGCAGCCGCGCCAGCGTCGCGGCGCGCGAAGGCGCGCGCGTGCCGGGCACGCCGGTGGCGCCGGCGTCGGCAGCGGCGCCGTCAGGGAGCGGGGCGGGGAGCTTCATGCGCTGGCCGCGCTGGCGCTGTCAGTGTTGGCTTCGCGGTGCACCTGCAGCAGGTGCACCTGGCGCGCGTCGGCGCGCAGCACCTCGAAGCGGATCGGCGGCAGCGTGATGATTTCGCCGCGGTGGGGCACGTGGCCCACGTGGTTGGACAGCAGCCCGCCGACGGTGTCGACATCTTGGTCGGAGAAGGCCGTGCCGAAGGCTTCGTTGAACTGCGCGATCTCGGTCAGGCCGTGCACGCGCCAGCTGCCGTCGGGCATCGGCAGGATATTGTCCTGGTCTTCGTCGAGGTCGAATTCGTCCTCGATATCGCCGACGATCTGTTCCAGCACGTCCTCGATCGTCACCAGCCCGGCCACGCCGCCGTATTCGTCGACGACCATGGCGATGTGGTTGCGGTTGATGCGGAACTCGCGCAGCAGGATGTTCAGGCGCTTGGATTCCGGGATGAACACCGCCGGGCGCAGGGTCTCGCGCAGGTCGAAGGCGGGATCGGTGTAGTAGCGCAGCAGGTCCTTGGCCAGCAGGATGCCGATGATGTTGTCGCGGCTGCCTTCGTAGACCGGGAAGCGCGAGTGCGCGGTCTGCTGCATGAAGGGGATGAAGGTCTCCGGCGCGTCGGCGATATTGACCAGATCCATCTGCGCGCGCGGCACCATGATGTCGGCGGCGGTCAGTTCGGAAACCTGGAACACGCCCTCGATCATCGACAGGGAATCGGCATCGATCAGGCTGCGCTCATGCGCTTCCTGGAGCACTTCAAGCAATTCCGCGCGGGTGTCCGGCTCGGGGGAGATCAGGTCTGACAGGCGTTCGAGCAGCGATCTGGGCCGATCGGCCTGCTTCAGGTAAGCGGGCTTCGAACTGGGATAGGGGTCGTTCATTTCGCGGCGAGCGCGTGGTGGAGATCGTCTGAAGGATACACTAAAAGCCTGTCGATCCCGTGACGGCGGGCCGCGGCCGTACTTCAGATGTGCCGCAGGAGACGCTCGACGGCGCCGCCTGCGGCAGCCGCATCACGCGGCCCGGTCGGCCTTCTCCGCCCGGTAAGGATCGGCATAGCCGAGGGCCTGCAGCGTCTCGGTCTCGATCGCTTCCATTTCCTCGGCTTCGGCGTCGTCCTCGTGCTCGTAGCCTTGCGCATGCAGCACGCCATGCACGACCAGGTGGGCGTAGTGCGCTTCGAGCGGCTTGCGCTGCGCGCGCGCCTCGGCTTCCACCACCGGGCAGCACAGCACGATGTCGCCGCTGACCGGGTCTTCCTCGCGCTCGGCATAGGCGAAGGTCAGCACATTGGTGGCGTAGTCCTTGCCGCGATAGGTACGGTTCAGCGTGCGGCCTTCTTCCTCGCCGACAAAGCGGATGGTCAGCGCGGCGTCGGCGTACAGCGCCGACTTGACCCAGGTCTCCAGCTTGCGCCGCGCCGGCAGGCCGTTGCCCTTGGCGATGCCGTCGCCGTGCTGGACCTCCAGCTCCAGCGCCGGCGGCGTGGCCGGGGTGCCGGTGGTGGTGGTCAGCGGCGCAGCGGTCACCGCCACCGACAGCGCGTCATGGTTGTCCGGGCGTACCAGCAGGCCGGCCTGCTGGTTGGTATCGGTGTGCTCGGCCAGCAGCGCGATCACGCCGTCGGCGGCCTGCGTCAGGTCCAGCGTCAGGCTGCGCCCGTCGGGCAGCTGCACGCGCAGCGCGTGCGCGGCGCTCTTGCGCGCGCGGCCTTCGCCATCGAACAGGGTCAGGCTGACGCCGGAAGACTGGGGTTTCTGCGATTTCAATTAAGCGTCCTTGTGCTGGGCGTGGTATTCGTCATAGGCATCGACGATGCGCGCCACCAGCGGATGGCGCACCACGTCGATGCTGGTAAAGCGGGTGCAGGCGATGCCGCGCACGTCGCGCAGCACGTGCTGCGCTTCGACCAGGCCGCTCTTCTGGCCCTTGGGCAGGTCGATCTGGGTGGTGTCGCCGGTGATCACCGCCTTGGAGCCGAAGCCGATGCGCGTCAGGAACATCTTCATCTGCTCGGGCGTGGTGTTCTGCGCCTCGTCCAGGATGATGAAGGCATGGTTCAGCGTGCGCCCGCGCATGTACGCCAGCGGCGCGATCTCGATCATCTGCCGCTCGAACATCTTCTGCGTGCGATCGAAGCCGAGCAGGTCGTACAGTGCGTCGTACAGCGGCCGCAGGTAGGGGTCGACCTTCTGCGCCAGGTCGCCGGGGAGGAAGCCGAGCCGTTCGCCGGCTTCCACCGCGGGGCGGGTCAGCACGATGCGCTTGACCGCGTCGCGCTCGAGCGCGTCGACCGCGCACGCCACCGCCAGGTAGGTCTTGCCGGTGCCGGCCGGGCCGATGCCCATGGTCAGGTCGTGCGACAGGATATTGCGCAGGTAGTCGCGCTGCGCCACGGTGCGGCCCTGCAGGCCGGTGCGGCGCGTATGCAGCACCGGCGATTCGTCGCCTTCCTCGCGCTCGGCCTCGTCGTCATCGCCGTTGCCGTTGCCCGGCAGGTAGCTGCCATGCGCGCTGAGCTGGCGCGTCTCGACCAGGCCCAGCTGCACGTCGTCGATCGACAGCGGCGTGCGCGCCTGGTTGTAGAAGCGCTCGAGCGCCAGCGCGGCATCCTGCGCGTAGGTGCCGCGGATGGTCATGCGGTGGCCGCGGCGCTGGATGGTCACGTCCAGCGCCTGCTCGATCTGGCGCAGGTTCTCGTCGAGCGGGCCGCACAGGTTCTGCAGCCGGGTGTTGTCGTCCCGCGGGGCGACAAATTCTGCGGAAGGGATTTTCATCGTTGGGCGATGGCCTCGCTGGAAGCTGCTGGGGTGGATGGGTCGGAGCCTTACTGGCGCACCACGATTTCGCCGCGCAGCGAGTGCGGGAACGCCTGCGTGATGCTGACATCGACCAGCTGGCCGACCAGCCGGTCGCGCCCCGCCTGCGGCACGCCGGGCAAAGCGAAGTTGACCACGCGGTTGTTCTCGGTGCGGCCATGCAGCTCGGTCGGGTCCTTGCGCGCCGGACCTTCGACCAGGATGCGCTGGACCGTGCCGACCATGTTCCGGCTGATGCGCTGCACGTTTTCCTCGATCGTGGCCTGCAGCCGCTGCAGGCGCTGGAGCTTGACCTCGCGCGGGGTGTCGTCGTGCAGGTTGGCCGCTGGCGTGCCGGGGCGCGGGCTGAAGATGAACGAGAACGAGGTGTCGTAGCCGATCTCCTCGATCATCGCCATCAGCTTGTCGAAATCGGCATCGGTCTCGCCGGGGAAGCCGACGATAAAGTCGGACGACATCGACATGTCCGGGCGCAGCGCGCGCAGCCTGCGGATGATGCTCTTGTATTCCAGCACGCTGTAGCCGCGCTTCATCGCCATCAGGATGCGGTCGGACGCATGCTGCACCGGCAGGTGCAGGTGGTTCACCAGCTTGTCGCAGCGGCCGTACAGCTCGACCAGGCGCGAGGTGAATTCCTTGGGATGGCTGGTGGTGTAGCGGATGCGCTCGATGCCCGGGATCTCGGCCACGTACTCGATCAGCAGCGCGAAGTCGGCGATCTCGCTGGTGTCGCCCATCTTGCCGCGGTAGGCATTGACGTTCTGGCCCAGCAGCGTGACTTCGCGCACGCCCTGTTCGGCCAGGCCCGCCACTTCGGCCAGCACGTCCTCGAACGGGCGCGACACTTCCTCGCCGCGCGTGTACGGCACCACGCAGTAGCTGCAGTACTTGGAGCAGCCCTCCATGATCGACACGAACGCGCTCGGGCCCTCGACGCGCGCGGGCGGCAGGTGGTCGAACTTCTCGATCTCGGGGAAGGAGATGTCCACCTGCGACTGGCCGGTGCGCTGGCGGCGTGCGATCAGGTCAGGCAGGCGATGCAGCGTCTGCGGGCCGAACACCACGTCGACATAGGGCGCGCGCGAGACGATGCTGGCGCCTTCCTGGCTCGCCACGCAGCCGCCCACGCCGATCACCAGGTCGGGCTTGGCGGCCTTGAGCGCCTTCATCCGGCCCAGTTCCGAAAACACCTTCTCCTGCGCCTTCTCGCGCACCGAGCAGGTGTTGAACAGGATCACGTCGGCGTCTTCGACGTTGTCGGTGGCTTCCAGCCCCTGGCTGGCGTTGAGGACGTCGACCATCTTGTCCGAGTCGTACTCGTTCATCTGGCAGCCGTACGTCTTGACGAAAACTTTCTTCATATGCCGATCTCAGTGGTTGACCTGGGGGCATCAGGGTGTGGCAACAACACGGCCGGCGCGTGGGGCGCACCGGTCGCACTTCGGGGGTGGTTATTTTTTCAGCGCCTGCTGTTCGGCCTCGCTCAGCACCCACGCTGTCAGCAATTGGCCGTACAGGTCCAGCTTGTACCGCACCGGCAGCTTCTGGCCCGCCACCGCGGTGCTGGCCAGCAACTGGTTGTCGGTGCCGAACAGGCGCAGGCCCGGCGCCACGCCTACGCGCTTGCCGTCGAGCGTGGCGGTCTGCGGCGCGCCCGCCGACGGCGCGGCGATGACCAGCCTGGCCGCCGCGGCATCGTCCGGAAGCACGCGCACCGGCTGGGCCGCGGCGACCGCCGTGCCCAGCAGCAGCGCCGCGCCGCACGCCAGTCCGGCCCAACGCTTGCGCAGGCGGCTGGATGTCATGGACTCCGGCGCCTGGCGGCGCGTATCACGACCTGCTGGCATGGGGAACTCCGGCAAATGGGGCGATGCGGTGGGTGGATGGCCCGCGGCCGTGGCCGAAAGGCGGGCAACCGCGCATTTTACCTCGCCGGCGCCTGCCCGGTGTGGCCGACGGTGTGGCACGCAAGCGGCGTCAGAACAGGCAGGATGCCTCCTGCAGCACGCGCTGCTTGGAAACCGTGCCCATCAGCTCGCGTCCGGCCCGGTCGCGCACCAGCGGGATGCGGTTGATGCCGTGCTCGGCGAACACGGCCAGGGCGTCGCGCAGCCGCGAGTCCGGCGTCAGCGCCGGGAAATCGCGTTCCGCCAGCGCCAGCACGTCGTCGGGCGCGCCCTCGCGCTGCGCGCGCTGCAAGGCATGGATCGACAGCGCGCCCAGCAGGCGGCCGTCGGCCTGCACCAGGTAGAGGTAGCGCGTGCCGGTCTCGGCGAACTTGTCGGCGGCGGCGGCCAGCGTGGCGCTGGGGGCGAGCACAGTGTCGGTCGGGTCGCACAGGCCGGCCAGCGTCAGCGTGCGGGCATGCTCGGCGGCCGCCGACGCCTGCGCGCGCTCGGCGATCACGCTGTACAGCGACAGCGTCTGGCAGCGCGACGCCGTGTAGTACGCCGCCACCGCGCCGATCATCGACGGCAGCAGCAGCGCCGGCGCCAGCGTCATCTCGAACACCATCAGCACCGACATCAGCGGCGCCTGGCTGGTGGCCGCCAGGAAGGCGCTCATGCCCACCAGCGGCAGCAGCGGCGCCGCGCCCGCCGCCGCGCCCTGCATGCCCAGCGCCAGCAGCTGGCCCAGCGCCGCGCCGACGAACAGCGACGGCGTAAACACGCCGCCGACCGCGCCCGAGCCCATGCTGATCACCGTGGCCGCCAGCTTGGCCAGCAGCACGACCGCCACCGGCACGCTCAGCGGCTGCTCCTGCAGCAGGGTCTGGATGGTGGAAAAGCCGTTGCCGACCACCTCCGGCACCGCCATCGCCAGCACGCCGACCAGCGCACCGCCCAGCGTCAGCCGCGCCACCGGCCCGCCCGGCAGCGCCGCGAAGCGGCTGCGCGCGAAGCCGGCGGCGCGCAGGAACAGCGCGCCCGCGATGCCGGCAGCCACGCCCAGCGCCGCCGCGGCCAGCAGGATCTGCGGGCGCAGGTCCGGGGCGATATCGAGGCCGGGGTAGAGCGGCTGCAGCCCGCCGTGCCACTGGCTGACCATGGCGCCGGCGACCGAGGCCAGGAACAGCGGCATCAGGCGCTGCACCGCGAGCGCGCCGAACACGACTTCGGCGACAAAGACGGCGGCGGAAAAAGGGGTGTGGTAGACCGTGGCCAGGCCCGCCGCGGCACCGCAGGCGGTCAGCATGCGGCGCATGTTGGAGCCGCCGCCGCGCTCGATCCGGGTCGACGGGAACAGCGATCCGCACAGCGCCGCCAGCTGGATCATCGCGCCCTCCTTGCCGACCGAGCTGCCGCTGACGATCGAGAAGAAAGAAGACAGCGCGCGCAGCAGGGTGATGCGCACCGGCAGCCGGCCGCTGCCGCTGGCGACCGCTTCCATATAGTCGGTGGCGCCGGGATGGGTGCTGGCCAGGCGGTTGGCCAGCACCAGCAGGCCGCCCGCGAGCGCGCCGCCGACGGCCGGCACCACCACGCGCCATGCCAGCGCCAGCGTTGCGAACACCGTGACCACGTCGGCATGGCTGGAAAACAGCACGACGCCCGCGCCCTCCAGCGCCTCCTCGAACAGCGTGGTGGCGATGGCGGCGACGATCCCGACCGGGATGGCCGCGAGCAGTGTGACTTCCTGGTCTTCGAGGAAACGCAAGCGCATGGCGGCTTTCCGGGCAGGCGGGGCGACGTGCCGGCGCGGGGCGGCCGGGCGGCCCGAGGCCGTCATGATAGCGCAGCGCCACCCGCGCCGACCCTATGTGCGCCGGCGCGCATCCGTGGCGGGTTGGTTGCCGGTCGGGGTGCATAACCCGCCCGCGCCGGACTGGTACACTACCGCTCTTTCCTTCGCGGGCGGGCCGGTTGCCTGCCACGCCGGCTTCCCGGCGTTCGCGTTCCGATTCCGATCGATTACAAGGAGCCATCCGGCGTCTGGCGCACTGCGCGCGCAGCGATGGCCCAAGCAGCAATTCATGTCTTTTTCTGAACTCGGCTTGTCCGAAAAGATTGTGCGTGCCGTAGCCGAACAGGGCTACACCACCCCGACTCCCATCCAGGCCCAGGCAATTCCCGCCATCCTCAAGGGTGGCGACCTGCTCGCCGGCGCCCAGACCGGCACCGGCAAGACCGCCGGCTTTACCCTGCCGATGCTGCAGCTGCTGTCCGAAACCGCGGCGCGCCAGGCCGGCGGCGCCCAGCGCAGCGGCCGCGTGGCGGTGCGCGCGCTGGTGCTGACGCCCACGCGCGAACTGGCGGCGCAGGTCGAGGAGAGCGTGCGCAACTACGGCAAGTACCTGCGCCTGCGCTCGATGGTGATGTTCGGCGGGGTCGGCATCAACCCGCAGATCGAGCAGCTCAAGCGCGGCGTGGAGATCGTCGTGGCCACGCCCGGCCGCCTGCTGGACCATGTGTCACAGCGCACCATCGACCTGTCGCAGGTGGAACTGCTGGTGCTCGATGAAGCCGACCGCATGCTCGACATGGGCTTCATCCACGATATCCGCAAGATCCTCAACGTGCTGCCGGCCAAGCGCCAGAACCTGCTGTTCTCGGCGACGTTCTCGGACGATATCCGCGCGCTGGCCGACCGCCTGCTGAACAATCCCGCGTCGATCGAAGTCGCGCGGCGCAATACCACCGCCGAGACCGTCGACCAGCGCGTCTACCCGGTCGATCGCGAACGCAAGCGCGAACTGCTGGCCCACCTGGTGCGCCAGCATGACTGGCACCAGGTGCTGGTGTTCACGCGCACCAAGCATGGCGCCAACCGCCTGGCCGAGCAGCTGACCAAGGACGGCCTGTCGGCGCTGGCGATCCACGGCAACAAGAGCCAGTCGGCACGCACCCGGGCACTGACGGAATTCAAGGCCGGCACGCTGCGGCTGCTGGTGGCGACCGATATCGCCGCGCGCGGCATCGACATCGACCAGTTGCCGCATGTGGTCAACTTCGACCTGCCCAACGTGCCCGAGGACTACGTCCACCGCATCGGCCGCACCGGCCGCGCCGGCGCCGAGGGCGAGGCGATCTCGCTGGTTTGCGTCGACGAGCTGGCGCTGCTGCGCGATATCGAGCGCCTGATCAAGCGCAAGCTCGAACAGACCGTGCTGCCGGGCTTCGAGGTCGACCCCAGCATCGCGCCCGAGCCGATCCAGAAGGGCCGCCAGCAACGTGGCGGCGGCCAGGGCCAGGGCCGTGGACGGGCCGAGGGCCGTCCGGCCGGCGACGGCGAGGGCGCGCAGCGCCAGCGTCCGGCGCGCCAGGGGCAGGGCGCGCCGCGCCAGGGCCAGGGCCAAAGCCAGGGCCAGCGCGGCAACGGCGCCGCCAACGGCAATCGTGCCGCCCAGCCCGCCGGCGCGCGCAACCCCGCGCCGCGCCGCGACGGCCAGGAACCGGCGCGCCCGCCACGCGCCGCGGCCCAGCCCGTACGCCAGCCCAATGACGCCGCGCCGGCACCGGCGCGCAACCGCCGTCCGGCGCCGCAGGCGGCGCTGCTGGGCGGCAGCCGCAAGCCGGCGCGCTAAAGCGGAGCCGGCCGGCACCATGCACGCGTCCGACGCCCCCGCCGACTCCGGTGTGCCCTATGCCGGCCTGACGCCGGAGCTGATGCTGGACGCGCTCGAGGGCGCCGGCCTGCGCCCCGACGGGCGCCTGCTGGCGCTCAACAGTTACGAGAACCGGGTCTGGCAGGTGGGTATCGAGGACGCCGCGCCGGTGATCGCCAAGTTCTATCGCCCGGGCCGCTGGACCGATGCGGCCATCCTGGAAGAACACGCGTTCGTGCAGCAGCTGGCCGACGCCGAGATTCCCGCCGTGCCGGCCATGGCGCTGGCGGCGGGCGAGGCCGGCACGCTGCTGCATCATGCGGGCTTCCGCTTTGCCGTCTTTCCCCGCTGCGGCGGGCGCGAGCCCGCGCTGGACCGCGCCGATACGCTGACCTGGCTCGGCCGGTTCATCGGCCGCATCCATGCCCTGGGCGCGGCCCAGCCCTACCAGGCGCGCCCGGCGCTGGACCTGGACACCTTCGGCATTGCCCCGCGCGACTGGCTGCTCGCCAGCGGCTGCATTCCCGCCGATCTGCTGCCGGCCTGGCAGTCGGTGGCGCAGCTGGCGCTGGACGGCGTGCAGCGCTGCTATGAGCGCGCCGGCGAAGTGCGGCTATTGCGCGTCCATGGCGACTGCCATCGCGGCAATGTGCTGTGGATCGACGAGGACGATGCCCGTGGCGGCGCCCATGGCGAGCCGGGCCCGCATTTTGTCGACTTCGACGACAGCCGCATGGCCCCCGCGATCCAGGACATCTGGATGCTGCTCGAGGGCGACCGCGCGGCGATGCAAGGCCAGCTTGCCGACATCGTCGCCGGCTACGAGGATTTTGCGGAGTTCCAGACCCGCGAACTATGGCTGGTGGAAGCGCTGCGCACGCTGCGGCTGCTGCACTACAGCGCGTGGCTCGCCAGCCGCTGGGCCGACCCGGCCTTTCCGGCCGCCTTCCCGTGGTTCGGCACCGCGCGCTACTGGCAGGACCGGATCCTGGAATTGCGCGAACAGGTCGCGCTGATGGACGAAGCGCCCCTGTGGGGCGCCTGAGGCCTGCCGCAAGGCGGCGCCGTTGCGGCACCGCCCGTCACCTGGGGGCTTAACCCTTCTTTTCCGGGGTCTTGACCAGCACCACCGGACAGTCCGCCTGGGCCAGCACCCGGCCCGCCACCGAACCGATCACGGCATCGAAGAACGACCCGCGCCCGTGCGTGCCCATCACGATGGCCGCGGCGTCGACCGAGTTCGCGTAGGCGACGATGCGCTCGGGCGCGAAGCCGTGCAGCGGGTGCCGCTCGAACGGCACATTGGCCGCGGCGAGGATATCGCAGACCGCCGCCATCGCCTTGTCGCTGGCTTCCTTGTGCCAGTCGTCGATGGTTTCCTTGCTGACGAAGGCGCGCACCTGGCCGCTGACCTCGGGGGCGACATGGACGACATGCACGGTGAAGCCGTTCTGCAGCAGCCTGCCTTCGGCGATAAAGCGTGCCGCGGCGTCGCTGAAGGCCGAGCCGTCGGTGGCGAGGACGATATTGGTCATGGCGGAATCTCCTGGATGGGGGCTTTAGGGAAGCGCCGCGGCCATGTGGCCGCAACGCCATCTGGAACCATCATGCCCCCTAGTGTCCCGCCAGGATGCGATTCAGATCAAGTCGGATCGGAATTGTCCGATTTCCTGGTGCGATAACCGGTTGGCCGGTCCGTTGATTTATTCCGTCATTCCGGCTGATGCATTTGGCCATTGCCCCGTCAACGCGGCGGCGCGTAGCATGCTCCCGAGCCCCAGGGCCGCATGGCCCGCCCGTGCGGCAACGGGCAGACGATCCAACCACCAAATACCAGCCGCCTCCCGCCACGGCGCGCGCAGGCGGCGAACCGGAGACAACCATCATGAGTGAGCGTGGCAACCTGCAGCCCCTGCGCGGTATCAAGGTCGTGGAATTCGAAGGCATCGGCCCCGGCCCGCTGTGCGGCGCCATGCTGGCCGGCCTGGGCGCCGAGGTTACGCTGGTGACCCGCCCGGTGGCCCCCGACGCGCGGCGCATCCTGCGCGGCCAGTCGGTGCCGGCCGAGATGGAGCTGGAGCACGGCAAGCGCGTGGTGCAGCTGAACCTGAAGGCGCCCGCGGACGTGGCCGCCGCGCTCGAGCTGGTGGCCGGCGCCGACGCGCTGATCGAGGGCCTGCGTCCCGGCGCGATGGAGCGCCTGGGGCTGGGCCCCAAGGCCTGCCATGCCCGCAATCCCCGCCTGGTCTACGGCCGCATGACCGGCTGGGGCCAGACCGGTCCGCTGTCGCAGAGCGCCGGACATGACCTCAACTACATCGCGCTGACCGGCCTGCTGTCGATGGCCGCGCGCGAAGGCAGCCTGCCGATGGTGCCGCCGACCGTGATGGGCGATGCCACCGGCGCGCTCGGGCTGGCGTTCGGCATTACCAGCGCCATCCTCAGCGCGCGCGCCAGCGGCGAGGGCTGCGTGGTCGATGCTGCCATCACCGACATCGTCGCCATGCTCGGCTCGCTGGTGCAGGTGTCGCGCGCGGCCGGCACGCTGGGCGGCCCGCAACCGAGTCCGTTCCATGACTCGCCGTTCTATGACGTGTTCCCGTGCGCGGACGGGCGCGCCATCACGCTCGGTGCGCTGGAGCCTCAGTTCTACCGCGAACTGCTCGAGCGCCTGGAACTGACCGACATCGACCCGGCCGCGCAATACGACCGCGCCGAATGGCCGGCGGTCAAGGCCCGCATCGCCGCGGCGATTGCCGCCAGGCCGAGCACGCATTGGGAGTCCGTGCTGGGCGGCACCGACGTCTGCTTCGCGCGCGTGCTGACGCTGGACGAGGCCGCGCGCCATCCGCACAACCAGGCGCGGGGCACGTATCGTCTCTATCAGCAGGGCGAGCGCGAGGTGCCGCGTTCCGCGCCGGCGCCGCGCTTCCTGCCTGCCGGGACGGAATAACCGGCGCTGCAGCCACTTGACGCTAGCCGCGTCATCGAAGGAAAAGCCTGACTCTCGTGCAGAATCTGCTGCGTCCGCGCAGTGAGAATTCGGCGCATCAAGGCCCCTCAGGGCCCTTAATCTTGGCATAGCCAGTCCCCTGGCCAATTCCCCGCCAGTTGTTAAGGAGCCCTGAATTGCCCCCAACGCTGATCGTCGACGAACCCTCGAGGTTCCGCACCTTGTTATGCGCCGAACTCGCCGCCGAGTTTGACACCGACGAGGTCCTGGAAACGGATGGAGTCAGGGAGGGATACCGCCTTGCCCGCGAGCACCGGCCCGGCCTGGTGCTGGTCGACGTCGAACGCTTCGGCAATCCCGGCATCGACTTCGTCCGCAGGGTGGTCGCCACACTGCCCGGCATGCCGCTGCTGGTGCTGTCCGGCAACGACACCGCCCAGGCGCCGGTACGGGCACTGCGCGCCGGCGCGCACGGGTTCGTGGTCAAGCAGCGCGGCGTCGAGGAAGTGATGCAGGCCGTGCGCGGCGTGCTCAGCGGCTATCTGGTGTTTCCGCTGCAGACGCTGGAGACGGTGCGCCAGCTCGGCGAGCAGCAGCAGACCGGCCTGCCGCGGCTGAGCAACCGCGAGATCACTATCCTGCAATACCTGGCGCGCGGGCATTCCAACAAGGCGATCGCCGCGCAGCTGCTGATCAGCAGCAAGACCGTCAGCACGCACAAGGCCAATATCATGGCCAAGCTGCACGTGGGCTCGCTGGTCGAGATGGTGGACTACGCGCGCCGGCACCAGCTGGTGTGGTGAACGTCACCTGGCGGGTTTGCCGCGGCATGCGCGCGCTGCCGCGCCCGTCGGCCATCGCGGGTAGACTGTGGGCATCTGTGACGAATCCGAGCTATCCGCCCGATGCCCCAGACCCTGAATGCTGTCGTGCGCCGCCTCGGCGCCGTCGCCATTGCCTGCTCCACATGGCTCGCCGTTCCCGCCTTCGCCAACGAGCCGATGTGGTTCGTGCAGGGCCGACCAGTGCCGGAGGCGCGCCAGGCGGTGGACGCGCTGGCCGCCGTGGCCGCCGATGGCCTCGACCCGCGCGACTACGATGCCGAAGCCCTGCGCCAGGCGGTGACCCAGGCCGCCCACGGCCCGGCGCTGCCGCCCGATGCCGCGGCCCGGCTCGACGCGGCGCTGAGCGCCGCCATGGAGCGGATGCTGTCCGACCTGCACGGTGGCCGCATCAACCCGCGCGCGGTCCATGCCAATTTCGCGCCGCCGGCCGAACGGCCTTTCGATGCCGCCACCTCGCTGCGCGATGCCGTCGCCCAGCACCGCCTGCCCGATGCCATCCGCCAGGCGGCGCCGACGTTCCCGCTGTACGGCACGCTGCGCCAGGCCCTGGCCCGCTACCGCGACATCGCCCGGCAACCGGTGTGGCAGCAGCCGCTGCCGCCACTGCCGGCCAGCAAGCTGACGCCGGGCCAGCCGTGGGCCGGCACCGCCGCTCTGGCCGCGCGCCTGGTGGCGCTGGGCGACCTGCCCGCCGGCACGCAGCCCCCGCCGCGCTATGAGGGCGCGCTGGTCGATGGCGTCAAGGCGTTCCAGTCGCGCCATGGGCTGCAGCCCGATGGCGTGATCGGCGCGGCCACGCTGGCGCAGCTGAACCTGCCCATCGCCGAGCGGGTGCGGCAGATCGAACTGACCATGGAGCGCCTGCGCTGGACCCCGCTGGACGGCCCGCGCATGATCGTGGTCAACGTGCCGGAGTTCATGCTGCGCGCCTATGAAATCCGCGACGGCAAGCTCGACATCAAGCTGGAAATGAAGGTGATCGTCGGCAAGGCGCTCGATACGCGCACGCCGCTGTTCGAGGAGGACATGCGCTATATCGAATTCAGCCCGTACTGGAACATCCCGCCGTCGATCGCGCGCCGCGAGACGGTGCCGCGGCTGCAGCGCGATCCGGGCTATTTCAACCGCCAGGGGCTGGAGTTCGTCGGCGGCGACGGCAAGGCCGTGACCACGCTGTCCGAGGAAAACCTGAACGCGGTGCTGAACGGCAGCCTGCGCATCCGCCAGCGGCCCGGTCCCCTCAACGCGCTGGGCGACATCAAGTTCGTGTTCCCCAACAACGAGAACATCTACCTGCACCACACGCCTTCGCCGCAGCTGTTCAAGCGCGACCGGCGCGACTTCAGCCACGGCTGCATCCGCGTGGAAGCCCCAGTAGCGCTGGCGCAGTTCGTGTTGCACGATATGCCGGACTGGGACGAGAACCGGATCCGCGAGGCGATGGCACGTGGCAAGTCGAACACGGTGCGCCTGCAGCAGCCGTTGCCGGTGGTGCTGGCTTACGGCACGGTCATCGCGCGCGCCGATGGTCGTGTATCCTTCCTGCCTGACATCTACGGTCACGACAAATTGCTGGACAAGGCGCTGCGGCAACGCAACGGTCGCCCCCAGCAGCGCGCTGTGGCAAGCGCCTCCGGCGTCATCCATTGAAGCGACGCACCCCGCATATTCAGAGGAAGTACCATGACTGACGCGACGCGCAAGGCACGCCGCCGCTTTCTTCATACCACCGGAACCCTGGCGCTCGCCGCCGGACTGATGCCGCTCGCACCGCGCCGCGCGCTGGCAAGCCTGCCCGCCAACCAGGCGCTGGCCGGCCTGCCGGATGCCCGCACGCTGGCGTTCGACCACACCCACACCGGCGAGCGCGTGTCGCTGGTCTATGCCGTGGGCGACCGTTTCGTGCCCGAGGCGCTGACGACGCTCAACGGCTTCCTGCGCGACCATTATTCCGGCAAGGTCGGCGCCATCGATCCGCAGCTGTTCGACCTGCTGTTCCAGGTGCGGCGCGAGCTCGGCACCGACAAGCCGTTCCAGGTCATTTCCGGCTATCGCAGCCCGGCCACCAATTCGCGCCTGCGCAACTCGCGCAGCGGCGGGGTGGCAAAGCACAGCCTGCATATGGACGGCAAGGCCATCGACATCCGGCTGGCCGGCGTGTCGCTGGCCGATGTGCGCGATGCCGCCAAGTCATTGCAGGGCGGAGGCGTCGGCTACTACGAGTCCGACCAGTTCGTGCATATCGACACCGGGCGCGTGCGCTACTGGTAAGCGTTGCCGGCGGAGCTGTCCGTCACGGACAGCCTGGTGTCGTGGCCCGGAACGTCTGTCCGCGAGAACCAAAGCAAAAAGCCGCGAACCCTTGCGGGATCGCGGCTTTTCAAATAGATGGTGGCGAATCAGGGACTCGAACCCCGGACCTGCGGATTATGATTCCGTCGCTCTAACCGACTGAGCTAATTCGCCAACGAAGACTGCGATTATACCTGGGCTTTCGCGACTGTCAACACCTTCCGGCGAAGATTTTGCACGGGGCTTCCGTGCATAAAAAAACGGCAGGCCCGCGGGCCTGCCGTTCTGCTCAGTGCCGCACGACCGCTCAGTCGTTGGCGTAGATGTTCACGTCCTTGGTCTCGCGGATAAACAGCGCGCCGATCACGAAGGTGAGGGCAGCGATGATGATCGGGTACCAGAGGCCGTAGTAGATGTTGCCGTTCTGCGCCACCAGCGCGAACGAGATGGTGGGCAGCAGGCCGCCGAACCAGCCGTTGCCGATATGGTAGGGCAGCGACATCGAGGTGTAGCGGATGCGGGTCGGGAACAGTTCCACCAGCATGGCGGCAATCGGCCCGTACACCATGGTGACGTAGATCACCAGGATGACCAGGATCACCAGCACCATGATCGTGTTCATCTGCGCCGGGTCGGCCTTGGTCGGGTAACCGGCCGCGGCCATCGAGCTGCCTACTTCCTTCTTGAACGCCGCGATCTGCTGCTTGCTGGCATCGTCGAAGCTGTGGCCGTTCACCAGCTTGGCATCGAAGGCCTTGATCTCCTTGTCGCCGATCTTGACGCTGGCCACGGTCCCGGCCGGGGCCTCGACCACTTCATAGCTTGCCGAGGCCTGGGCCAGGGTACGCTTGGCGATGTCGCACGAGCTGCGGAAGTCGATCTCGCGGGCGATCGGGCTGCCCTGGAACGAGCACTGCTTCGGATCCGCGGTCACCACGATCTGGGCGCTTTGCTGGGCGCGCTCCAGCGCCGGGTTGGCGTAGTGGGTCAGGGCCTTGAACAGCGGGAAGTAGGTCAGCACGGCCAGCGCGCAGCCCGCCATGATGATCCACTTGCGGCCGATCTTGTCCGACAGCGCGCCGAAGAAGATGAAGAACGGCGTGCCGATCACCAGTGCGCCGGCAATCAGCAGGTTGGCCGTCTTGGCATCGACCTTGAGCACCTGGGTCAGGAAGAACAGCGCGTAGAACTGGCCGGTGTACCAGACCACGGCCTGGCCGGCGGTCAGGCCCAGCAGCGCCAGGATCACGATCTTCAGGTTGCGCCATTGGCCGAACGATTCGGTCAGCGGTGCCTTGGAGGTCTTGCCCTCGGCCTTCATGCGCTGGAACGCCGGCGATTCGTTCATCGACAGCCGGATATACACCGACACGCCCAGCAGCAGGATCGACAGCAGGAACGGGATGCGCCAGCCCCAGACCTCGAAGTTGGGACCGGTCGCCTCGCGGCACAGCAGAATCACGATCAGCGACAGGAACAGGCCGAGCGTGGCGGTGGTCTGGATCCACGAGGTGTACGCACCGCGCTTGCCGTGGGGGGCGTGTTCGGCCACGTAGGTCGCGGCACCGCCGTACTCGCCGCCGAGCGCCAGGCCCTGCAGCATGCGCAGCGCGATCAGGATGATCGGCGCGGCCCAGCCGATGGTGGCGTAGCCGGGCAGCAGGCCGACGATGAAGGTCGACACGCCCATGATCAGGATCGTCACCAGGAAGGTGTACTTGCGCCCGATCATGTCGCCCAGGCGGCCGAACACCAGCGCGCCGAACGGCCGCACGATAAAGCCGGCGGCAAACGCGAGCAGCGCGAAGATGAAGGCCGAGGTCGGGTCCAGCCCGGCAAAGAACTGCTTGGCGATGATCGCCGCCAGCGAGCCATACAGGTAAAAGTCGTACCACTCGAACACCGTGCCCAGCGACGAGGCAAAGATCACCTTGCGCTCTTCGGCAGTCATCGGTGCGTTCTGCGCGCCCCCTCCGGGCACCGCAACGTTTTGCACGTTTGCCATTTGTCTCCTCCGTCTGGAATGGATCCCGGGGCGGGCGTGGCGCGCGGAAAGCGCCGCGCGGCTGGCCGCTATGCCCAGAGTTGCAGAGGATTGTGGGTGGCGAAACTTACTGCGTTCTGACAGATTCCTGCGTACCTGCAGCAAAAAACGTCGGGGTATACGCTAGGCGCGCACAGGGCCGTGGATGCTGCGCTGCGGGCCCTTGGCGCATGCGCGCCGCACAGCTGTGCGCGTTGCGGGCGTGCGGCTATGCAGCATCCGCGCCGGGCCCGCGCGAGGCGCCTTGCGATGGCATTGCCGCCGGCGGGGGCTCGGCGCGGTCGGTTTCGGCATCGTCCTGATTCATGCGCCAGGCGTAGAGCGCGGCCATCAGCACATAGACCACCAGCGCGCCCTGCGCGCCGACCCAGAACGAGAACGGCCAGCCAAAGAAGTTGAAGCGCAGGTCGCGTGCAAACCACGCCACCACGAAGGTGACCGTGAACCAGACCGCGAGCAGGCCGCAGATCCAGCGCAGGTTGCGATGCCAGGCAAGGCGATGGCGTGCCTCGGTGCTGCCGGGGGCAGGGGTGTCGTTCATGCGGGCGGAAAGTTTTCGGGGCGGCGCAGCGTCACGCGGAAGTGCGCGCCGGCCAGTCGTGGCGATTGCTGGTAGACGTGGTCGGAGATCTGGACGTCGCCGCCGTGCTGCTGCACGATTTCGCGCACGATCGCCAGGCCCAGGCCGCTGCCTTCGGTGTTGGTGCCCAGCACGCGGTAGAAGCGCTCCATCACGCGCTCGCGCTCTGACGGTGCAATGCCCGGGCCGGTGTCTTCCACGTCGAGGTAGGCGAACGGTTCGAAGGCGTCGGCGCTGACCCGCACCGTGGCGCGGCCGCCGCGCGGCGTGTAGCGGATGGCGTTGTCGAGCAGGTTGTTCAGCATCTCGGTCAGCATCAGGCGGTTGCCCTGGACCATCACCGGATGGTCGTCGGCATCGAGGCCCAGGTCGATGTCGCGCGCCCACGCCCGCGGCAGCCAGTCCTTGACCACTTCGCGCGCCAGCGCCGCCAGGTCGAGCGCGGCCATGCCGCCGGTGCCGGCCAGGTTTTCCATGCGCGCCAGCGACAGCAGCTGCGTGACCAGGTGCGCGGTGCGTTCCGAGCTGCCCGCGATCTGCGCCAGCGAGCGCCGCAGTTCTTCCGGCGACTGCTCGCGCTGCGCCAGCTCGGCCTGCATGCGCAGGCCCGCCAGCGGCGTCTTCATCTGGTGCGCGGCATCGGCGATAAAGCGCTTCTGGGTCTGCACCGACTGGTCCAGCCGCGCCAGCAGATCGTTGAACGAGCCCACCAGCGGCGTGATTTCCTGCGGCGCGGCGCGTTCGTCGATGGGACTGGTATCGCCCGGGTTGCGCGCGCGGATGCGCTGCTGGATCGCGGTCAGCGGCGCCAGCCCGCGCGACAGCCCGAACCACACCAGCACCACCGCCAGCGGCAGGATCACGAACTGCGGCAGGATCACGCCCTTGATGATCTCGTTGGCCAGCCGGGCGCGCTTGTCCAGGGTTTCGGCCACCTGCACCAGCACCGGCTGGGTGCCGCTGACCTGCTTGAGCTCGATATAGGTGTAGGCCACGCGCACGTCGTTGCCGGCCACGCGGTCATCGCGCAGCGACACCAGCCCCGCGTGGCCCTGGTTGTCCTCGGACGGCAGCGGCAGGTCCTGGTCGCCGGCGATGTACTCGCCGCGCTTGCCGACCACCTGGTAGTAGATGTTGTCGGTCTCGTCGGCGCGCAGGATCTCGCGCGCCGACAGCGGCAGCTGCAGCGTGACGCGGCCGTTGACCTCGCGCACCTGCTGCGACAGCACGATGGCGCTGGCTTCGAGCGCGCGGTCGAAGGGACCGTTGGCGATCGACTTGGCCACCAGGTAGGTCACCGCGATGCTCATCGGCCAGAGCAGCAGCAACGGTGCCAGCATCCAGTCCAGGATCTCGCCGAACAGCGAGCGCGGGGCGGGGTGGGCGGTGCTTTCCTCCAGGTGCGGCAGCGCGTCGGCCAGGTCCTGGTCGGTGGCCTCGGGCGTGGAGGGGGAAGGGGGCGTGGCGCGCGGCACGCGCCGCCAGGGCAGTCGCAGCAGGCTCATGTCGGCGAGGTTGCGCTCAGGTCGGTCGCATGGCCTGCGGTGACGGGATCAATGCGGCGCGGCCACCGCCGGCTGGAATTTCTCCAGGCAGTAGCCCAGCCCGCGCACGGTGGCGATGCGGATGCCGCCCACCTCGATCTTCTTGCGCAGGCGGTGCACATAGACCTCGATGGCGTTGTTGCTGACTTCCTCACCCCATTCGCACAGGTGGTCCACCAGCTGTTCCTTCGACACCAGGCGGCCGCTGCGCGTGAGCAGGATCTCCAGCAAACCGATCTCGCGCGCGGACAGGT
Organism: Cupriavidus alkaliphilus; assembly: GCF_900094595.1. Taxonomy (GTDB): domain Bacteria; phylum Pseudomonadota; class Gammaproteobacteria; order Burkholderiales; family Burkholderiaceae; genus Cupriavidus; species Cupriavidus alkaliphilus. Next base: position 287,801 of record NZ_FMAD01000002.1, read on the forward strand.
CCAGCATCTGGTCGTTCAGGTAGGCGATGCGCCCGACCTGGTCGTAGGCCAGCGGCCCGTGGCGCATCAGCGTGGCACCGCCGCCGGCGCCGCGCCGCACCAGGGCGCGCACGCGCGCCTCGAGCTCGGTCAGGGCGAAGGGCTTGGCCATGTAGTCGTCGGCGCCGAGGTCCAGGCCCTTGACGCGCTCGTCGACGCTGTCGGCGGCGGTCAGGATCAGCACCGGCAGCATCGCGCCGCGCGCGCGCAGGCGCTTGAGCACCTCCAGCCCCGACATGCGCGGCAGGCCCAGGTCGAGGATCAGCAGGTCGAAGGTCTGGGTCGACAGGGCCGAATCGGCTTCCAGGCCATTGGCGACATGGTCGACGGCGTAGCCCGAGTGGCGTAGCGAACGGGTCAGGCCGTCGGCCAGCACGTCGTCATCTTCGGCGATCAGAATGCGCATGGTTGTCTCCACCCTGGCCGGCATAGCCGGCACCGGTGCGCAACGGGCACGGGGGCGCGAAGGGGCTTGCCAAGCATACTGTTTTTTTATACAGTACCCGCACGTTCCGCTGGGGCCGCCCGGGGAGACCCCCTGGAGTGCGGCCGCGCAGACAGCCGGGCCGGCGCTGATGCCGGCAAATGCCGGTGCCGCGCCACATGCGGCCTATTTATACACCATTTGATTCAAGGACGACCATGGACGACAAGAAGGCAGGTGCCGGCGTGAGCGCCGAGAAGCAGAAGGCGCTTGCCGCCGCGCTCTCCCAGATCGAGAAGCAGTTCGGCAAGGGCTCGATCATGCGCCTGGGCGACGGCGAGGTCGAAAAGGACATCCAGGTGGTTTCCACCGGTTCGCTCGGCCTGGACATCGCGCTTGGCGTCGGTGGGCTGCCGCGCGGCCGCGTGGTCGAGATCTACGGGCCGGAATCCTCGGGCAAGACCACGCTGACGCTGCAGGTCGTGGCCGAGATGCAGAAGCTGGGCGGCACCTGCGCCTTTATCGATGCCGAGCACGCGCTGGACGTCAACTATGCCTCCAAGCTCGGCGTCAGCGTCGGCGACCTGCTGATCTCGCAGCCCGACACCGGCGAGCAGGCCCTGGAAATCACCGACGCGCTGGTGCGCTCGGGCTCGATCGACCTGATCGTCATCGACTCGGTCGCCGCACTGGTGCCGAAGGCCGAAATCGAAGGCGAAATGGGCGATTCGCTGCCCGGCCTGCAGGCCCGCCTGATGAGCCAGGCGCTGCGCAAGCTGACCGGCACCATCAAGCGCACCAACTGCCTGGTGATCTTCATCAACCAGATCCGCATGAAGATCGGCGTGATGTTCGGCTCGCCCGAAACCACCACCGGCGGCAATGCGCTGAAGTTCTACGCCTCGGTGCGCCTGGACATCCGCCGCATCGGCTCGATCAAGAAGGGCGACGACGTGATCGGCAACGAGACCAAGGTCAAGGTGGTCAAGAACAAGGTATCGCCGCCGTTCCGCGAGGCCTTCTTCGACATCCTCTACGGCCAGGGCATCTCGCGCCAGGGCGAGATCATCGACCTGGGCGTCGATGCCAAGATCGTCGAGAAGTCCGGCGCCTGGTACAGCTACAACGGCGAGAAGATCGGCCAGGGCAAGGACAACGCCCGTGAATACCTGCGCGAGAATCCCGACATTGCCGCCGAGATCGAAAACAAGGTGCGCGCGGCGCTGGGCGTGGTGGCCATGAACCCGACGGCCGCAGCCGCGGCCGCAACGATCGAAGACTGATCGCGCCGACGGCCGCTGCGCCATCCCGAAGGCCGGGGCATCGCCGATGCTCCGGCCTTTTTGCTTGGCCCGCAGGGCCGGTCCTTCATCCGCTGATCCCCGGTCACCCATGGCAATCCGTCCCCCGCTGTCGCTGAAGGCCCGCGCCGTCGGCTACCTGTCGCGCCGCGAGCACAGCCGCGCCGAGCTGGCGCGCAAGCTGGCGCCGCATGCCGAGTCGCCGGAGCAGCTGGAGCAATTGCTGGATGCGCTGGAGCGCGAGAACTGGCTGTCGAACCAGCGCTTCGCCGACAGCCTGGTGCATCGCCGCGGCGCCCGCTACGGCACCGCGCGCGTGATGCAGGAGGCCAAGACCCACAAGCTCGACAGCGAGCAGCTGGGCGAACTGCAGGAGCGCCTGCGCGCCACCGAAGCCGAGCGCGCGCGCGAGGTCTGGCGCAAGCGCTTCGGCGCGCCGCCCGAAACGCCCGAGGCGCGGGCGAAGCAGATCCGCTTCATGGTGGCACGCGGCTTTTCGCGCGCGGTGGTCGGCAGGATCATCCAGGGCGCGGACGAGGACTACGGCGACGCGGACTGAGCCGGCGTCGCGTGGCAGGCTAGTGCAGTACCTGTGCTGCCGTCATGTGTATTTCGCTGCGTTGCGTCATCGCGCCCCGCCGGCGCCTGACGTTTGTCGCGGCCGGCAAGCCGGTGCCTGCTGGTGCATTGCGGCAAGGCGACCCAGCCTGCCACGGTGCCATGGTCGGCCGACAATCCAGGCGCGACAGTTGCCGCACAAGGATGTTCCCGGCCAACGCGGCATGGCATGTTAAACTCCCCGGGTTATTCGGTGCCGCGGCACCACGGTGCCCCAGCCCCCCGTATTCCCGGTATCTCCGTATTCTCGTCCGTTTCCCAGCCTGGCCATGCCTCTGTCCCAGCCCGTCAACCGCTCCCTGCGTCACCGTCGCGCCATCGCGGCCGAGGCGTACCAGAGGGAGGACGGCCTGTGGGACATCGAGGTGCGCCTGACCGACACCAAGCCCCGTGACATCGAACTGGCCGGCGACCGCATCCGCCCGCAAGGCCAGCCGCTGCACGACCTGTGGCTGCGCATCACGATCGACGAGGAAATGACGGTGCTGGATGCCGAGGCCTGCTCGGACTGGGTGCCGTACCCGTCCCATTGCGACACGATCGGCGAGGCCTACCGCAAGCTGATCGGGCTGAACCTGCGCAAGGGCTTTCGCAAGGCGGTGCGCGAGCGCCTGGGCGGCATGCACGGCTGCTCGCACCTGACCGAAGCCGCCGGCGTGCTGCCGAGCACCGCGATCCAGGCCTTTGCCGGCGAGGTCATCAGTATCCGCGACAACGGCGAGGACGATCCGAATCCGGAGCCGCCCTATCAGTTGAACGGCTGCCACGCCCTGCGTTTCGACGGCGAGGTGGTTCGTCAGTTTTACCCGCGCTGGTATGGTCACCAGCCGACGCCCAAGGTACGGGCCGAGGCCGCGCCTGCCGTCGCATCCGCGCCTCAGGCGCAGCAGCCCGCGGCCAATGGCGACCGCGGTGGTCACGCAATCGACGGCAACGACGCTGTCCCGGCCGACCGGCCGACCGGCACCTCCGGCTGATTCTCAGGATCGGCCAGCCCGACGAGAGAGTTCGTCTTCTTTCAGATTCTTCCCTTCTACCTTTTACGCCTACCCGAAAGGAAACACGCATGAATATCCATGAGTATCAAGGCAAGGAAATCCTGCGCAAATACAATGTGCCGGTTCCGCGCGGCATCCCCGCGTTCTCGGTTGACGAGGCCCTGAAGGCCGCAGAACAACTCGGCGGCCCGGTGTGGGTTGTCAAGGCGCAGATCCACGCGGGTGGCCGCGGCAAGGGCGGCGGCGTCAAGGTTGCCAAGAGCATGGACGAGGTCAAGACCTATGCGTCCAACATCCTGGGCATGCAGCTGGTCACGCACCAGACCGGTCCGGAAGGCAAGAAGGTCAACCGCCTGCTGATCGAAGAAGGCGCCGACATCAAGAAGGAACTGTACGTTTCGCTGGTGGTGGACCGCGTGTCGCAGAAGATCGCCCTGATGGCGTCGAGCGAAGGCGGCATGGACATCGAAGAAGTCGCCGCCCACAGCCCGGAAAAGATCCACACCCTGATCGTCGAGCCGTCGACCGGCCTGACCGACGCTGACGCCGACGACATCGCCCGCAAGATCGGCGTGCCCGACGCGAGTGTGGCGCAAGCCCGCCAGGCCCTGCAAGGCCTGTACAAGGCGTTCTATGAAACCGACGCCTCGCTGGCCGAAATCAACCCGCTGATCCTGACCGGCGACGGCAAGGTGATCGCGCTGGACGCCAAGTTCAACTTCGACTCGAACGCGCTGTTCCGTCATCCGGAAATCGTCGCCTACCGCGACCTGGATGAAGAAGACGCCAACGAAATCGAAGCCTCGAAGTTCGACCTGGCCTACATCTCGCTGGACGGCAACATCGGCTGCCTGGTGAACGGCGCCGGCCTGGCCATGGCCACCATGGACACCATCAAGCTGTTCGGCGGCGAGCCGGCCAACTTCCTCGACGTGGGCGGCGGTGCCACCACCGAGAAGGTGACCGAAGCCTTCAAGCTGATGCTGAAGAACCCGAACGTGCAGGCCATCCTGGTCAACATCTTCGGCGGCATCATGCGTTGCGACGTGATCGCCGAAGGCGTGATCTCGGCCTCGAAGGCCGTGCACCTGACGGTGCCGCTGGTCGTGCGCATGAAGGGCACCAACGAAGAACTGGGCCGCAAGATGCTGGCTGACTCGGGCCTGCCGATCATCTCGGCCGACACGATGGAAGAAGCCGCCCAGAAGGTCGTGGCTGCCGCCGCCGGCAAGTAAGCCGAGGCGCCGTTACCCAATACAAGCGAACTTCGGCAGCGCGCGTGGCCTTTGCCCGCGCTGCCAGAGTCAAGCAAAGGACGAAAGCATGTCGATTCTGATCAACAAAGACACCAAAGTCATTACCCAGGGCATCACCGGCAAGACCGGCCAGTTCCACACCCGTGGCTGCCGCGACTACGCCAACGGCAAGAACGCCTTCGTCGCCGGCGTGAACCCGAAGAAGGCCGGCGAAGACTTCGAAGGCATTCCCATCTACGCCAGCGTCAAGGACGCCAAGGCCCAGACCGGCGCCACCGTGTCGGTCATCTACGTGCCGCCCGCAGGCGCCGCTGCCGCGATCTGGGAAGCCGTTGACGCCGACCTGGACCTGGTGGTCTGCATCACCGAAGGCATTCCCGTGCGCGACATGATGGAAGTCAAGGACCGCATGCGCCGCGAAAACAAGAAGACCCTGCTGCTGGGGCCGAACTGCCCGGGCCTGATCACGCCGGACGAAATCAAGATCGGCATCATGCCGGGCCACATCCACAAGAAGGGCCGCATCGGCGTGGTGTCGCGCTCGGGCACGCTGACGTACGAAGCCGTGGGCCAGCTGTCCGCGCTGGGCCTGGGCCAGTCGTCGGCCGTCGGCATCGGTGGCGACCCCATCAACGGCCTGAAGCACATCGACGTGATGAAGATGTTCAACGACGATCCGGACACGGACGCCGTGGTCATGATCGGTGAGATCGGCGGTCCGGACGAAGCCAACGCGGCCCACTGGATCAAGGACAACATGAAGAAGCCGGTGGTCGGCTTCATCGCTGGCGTGACCGCGCCTCCGGGCAAGCGCATGGGCCACGCCGGCGCGCTGATCTCGGGCGGTGCCGACACCGCCCAGGCCAAGCTGGAAATCATGGAAGCCTGCGGCATCAAGGTGACCAAGAACCCGTCGGAAATGGGCCGCCTGCTGAAGGCAATGCTGTAACAGGCAGTCCAGCCTTGCTCCGCCGTTGCGGAGAAGGCCCCGGCTTGAAATGCCCCCGCCCCGCGGGGGCATTGTCTTTTCCGGCTCCCGAAGTGGCCTGGCTGGTACGTCCGACCTGAAGATTACAAAATTGAAATCTAATCGAAAGGTTGATGCGTTAAACAGTCATGTCTGCGCTTTCAGACATCCAAAATCCCGTCGGATGACGGGGCGCGCCACCACATAGAAACTCGAGGAGCCTCCCCGTGGAACTGCTGTCTTCCACCACTTTCTGGATTGCGTTGGGATCGATCATCCTGACCAATATCGTCCTGTCCGGCGACAACGCGGTGGTCATCGCGCTCGCCTCGCGCAACCTGCCGCCCGCCCAGCAGAAGAAGGCCATCTTCTGGGGCAGCGCCGCCGCCATCATCATGCGCGTGGTGCTGACCGTGGCCGCGGTCAAGCTGCTGAGCCTGCCGTACCTGAAGATCGTCGGCGCCGTGCTGCTGGTCTATATCGGCGTGCAACTGCTGACCGGCGATGACGACGAGGAAGGCCACGACGGCAAGGACAATATCTGGGCCGCCATCCGCACCATCCTGATCGCCGACCTGGTGATGTCGCTGGACAACGTGGTCGCCGTGGCCGCCGCCGCGCAGAAGGGGCCCGAGGGCAGCCAGCTGCTGCTGCTGGTCATCGGCCTGGGCCTGTCGATCCCGCTGATCGTGTTCGGCAGCACCATCCTGCTCAAGGTCATGGAACGCTTCCCGGTCATCATCGTGCTGGGCGCCGCGCTGCTCGGCTACCTCGCCGGTGAAATGCTGGTCAGCGACCCGGTCGACGCCGCCTGGTTCGAAGTCCACGTGCCGCACGCCCACCTGGTCTTCGGCGCCGCCGGTGCGATCCTGGTGGTGATCATCGGCAAGCTGCTGAGCCGCCGGTCGGCACAGACGGCCTGACGTCGATCTGCCGGATGCGGAAGGGCGGCCAACTGGCCGCCCTTTTTTTTTGGACACGGCGACGGGCGTGTCGGTGCCCATGCCCACTAACTCATGTGAGTGATCGCACTTTTTGTCGCGCGTGCCTGTGGTAGCGGTCCCAGGTGACAATTTTTGGCGCAATCGGCGAGCTTCACCCCGACGGGTGACGAAATTTGTCGCTTTCCACCCCCTACCGATGGGGGATGCGCCTGGCACACTTGCTGCTCAATCGTCCCCGCGTCACGAAACCGAAGACGTGCAACGCTTAACCAAAATCTCTTCGAGGGGTCAAATCATGCAACGGGTACAACAACTGAAGAAGCTGGGCCGCCGCGTCCAGAAGGGCTTTACGCTGATCGAACTGATGATCGTGGTGGCGATCATTGGTATCTTGGCGGCGATTGCGATTCCGCAGTATCAGGACTATGTGACGCGGAGTCGGTGGGCCTCCAATATCTCTGGCGTTCAAGCCGTGAAGCAAGCCATTGCTCAATGCTTGCAAGAAAACAATGGCGCCCCCGCCAGTTGCAACACCATGGCTCTTATTAACATCCCGGCAGCAACACTAGATGCTAACGGTGCATTGGTTCTGCCGAACGGAACGGCGGCTGTCGCAGGCAACGCTGTTATCACGATCACTGGGAATGCGGCCGCAGCCAACTGCGTGGTAACGCTCACGCCTAACCCTGTTGCGGGTAGCGCTGTTTTGAACTGGGCCATCGCAACTGCGGCTGCACCGGCTTGCACTCGTGCTCAAACCGGCGTGTAATGCAATTTAAGTCGTCCACGGAAAAAGCGCCTTCGGGCGCTTTTTCTTTATCTGGCGCCCAAGCTATCATGCGCCTTTTCCCAACCCAGGCGCCGCAATGCCGCCGTCCCGGCCAAACCTGTCTTCGGCTGTTCTCATCGCAGCAATCGTCATCCCGCTGCTGGTCTCCCGGCACACGCTGCCGCTAGCGACGTTTTACGGCGAATGGGCCGCCGCGCTCTGTAGCGTTGCCGCGGTCGCAGCGGTTGCCATGCGGGCGACCAGCAGATCGGCGCCTTCCGCGTACCTGCCGTCAATCTCGCTGTTGTTCCTCTGGCTTGTCATCATCAGCCTGATCTTCGCCAGCCTCGGACACGCCGACGTTTCCGGCAGCCGCCTGACGACTGTCCTGACGCTGCTGCTCGGCGCCGCCGTGGCTTCTGCCGCATGGTGGTACCGCCATACGCCGGCTGGCAGCGAATCGGATACTGGCGACGCCCTTGCCGTTGCGGCCCTGATCGCGGGACTGCTGGGTACCGTTTCGCAATGGGTGCAGTTGTTCCAACTCGAACCCCGCTCCTTCGGCCTGGTCTCCACCTACTTCTACGACACCAACCGCCGCCTCTGGGGCAACCTGAACCAGCCCAACCATCAGGCCACCGTGCACGGCCTCGCGCTGGTCGCATCAGTGTGGCTGGCCTCGCGTGGCCGTCTGCGTTTTCCGATGTGGCTGGCCGCGGTGGCCTTGCTGGAAAGCGGCATCGTGCTGTCCGGCTCGCGCACCGGCGTGTTGCATGTCGGCCTTGCCGCGTGCTACGCGTTGATTGCGGCGTGGCTGGCGCGAGGCGAACGCCGCGGCCCGGATCCCATGCAGCGTCCGGTGGGGCTTGTGGTGGCTGCCGTTGCCATGGTGGCAATGCTGCTGGCCCTGCAGGCCGCCATCAAGGCGGCGGGGCAGGCCTTTGACTGGCGCCTGTTCGACACCATCGCCCAACTCGAAGCCGAAGACCAGATTTCGGCGCGCGGTGCGCTGTGGGCGCACGCCATCGCCATGTTCCGCGCCCATCCGTGGTTCGGCGTCGGCTGGGGCGAGTTCGGTTGGGCGCAGTTCCAGCAACTGGACCAGGTGGGCGTGAAGGTGGAGATGTCGCTGCACGCCCACAACGCGATTCTCGACCTGCTGGCGAAGACCGGCATCGTCGGCACCGCCGGCGTGGGTGTGATCCTGCTGGCGTGGCTGTGGCGCGTGGTGCGGGTGCGCTTGTGGCATGGAGATTGGGAGGAGCGCAGGCAGACCGTGCTGGTGCTGACGTGGCTGGCGATGCTGTGCGCGCATTCGATGCTGGAATACCCACTGCATTACCTGTATTTCTTTCTGCCGTTCTGCTTCATGCTGGGCTGGCTGGAGCCGTCGGGCTTCGGTCGCTGGCGGGTGCCGTTGCCGGTGGCGCGCGGGCTGGCGCTGGCGTTGGTCGCGGTAGCCGCGGTGGTGCTGGGCACCATGTGGCAGGACTATCGCCGTGCCGAAGCGCGCGAGTATGCCAGCAGCGAAGGCCGCCAGGCCCTGCCGATGCCGCGCTTCTGGTTCCGCCAGCATGCGCAGGCCGATGCGGCCGGACAGGCCGCCATCACGCCGGAGAATGCCGCGGCACTGTTGCCCGCGCATGTCGCGGCGGTGCACCTGCTGCCGACGCCGGCCATGATCGCGCGCACGGCATGGCTGCTGGCGCTGACGGGCGATGCCGCGCAAGGCCGGCTGTGGATGGAGCGCCTGAGGTGGTACTACCTTGGCGACGAGGCCGCGCAGTACGCGACGATCGCGCAGGCATGCCGCGGCGTGAAGGCGGACCAGCGCCCGCAGGTGTTCTGCGGCTGGGTGGCCGATCGCTCGCGCCGCCTTGCGGAACTGGGCCGGGACTGACCTAGTAGTACGGGTACGGGCTGTAGTAGACCGGCGGCGGGGGTGGCGGATAGTAGTACCGCGGCGCCGGCGCCGGGACTGCGGCCACGCGGCCCGGTACGGGCACGCGATTTCCGCTGGCGTACATGCACTGCACGTAGGCGGCGTCGTATTGCTGCTGCGTGCCGTAGCCCGCGTATTGCGCATTGCCCGCGCCCACCGCCGCGCCCGTAAGCAGGCCGATGCCCGCGCCCACCGCCGCACCCGAGCCACCGTTGAAAGCCGCCCCCGCGGCGGCGCCCAGCGCGGTCCCCACCGCGGCGCTGCCGAGCGCGGCATTGTTGGCGGCCTGTGCCGAAGACACGCCGCCGACGCGTCCGAAGGCGAATTGCCGGCAGTTGTAGTCGTCGGCACGGAACTGGTCGAAATTCTTGCCGGTGCCGGGCAGCGCCATCACGCTGGGCCCCGAGGGCAGCACGGCGCAGGCGCCGAGGGCGAGGGTGGCCACGGCCAGCGTGGCGCGGATCAGGGCATGCATGGTGTCACCCCGTGTCAGGAATTGGCCGGCGGCTGTGCCGGTACGCGTTGCCAGCCGCCGGGGCAGGACGCCACGTAGGGATAGTAGCCTTCAGGCTGGTTGCAGTGGTACCACCAGCCCTGCTGCGGCATGACGCCGTCGGGGCCGGGCGCGGGCACCGGGCCATTGGGCCCCTGCTCGATGTATTGCGGCGGCGCCGCGGGCACGGCAGGTACCGCCACCACGGCGGGCGGGTAATAGTACGGAGCGGGATAGCCGTAGGGATAGCCACCGTAGAACGCGCCGGGACCGAGATAGATGCCGACGCCTACGCTGGCGCGTGTCCTGACCATGCCGTCGCGCAGGTCGCCGCCCTGCCAGGCGGCATCGTGGAGATCGGCCCGCCCGGCCAGGGCGGCGCCGCTGGCGGCCGTGGCCGCGAGTGCCAGGGCGATCTGGCAGAGCATGCGCCCGTTCATGGTATCCCCCTCATCCCCGCGCGCGCCGCGGGCAGGGTCAGCCGGCCGCGATCCCGCGGCGGCCCGCAATCATATTGAATACCAAATTGTCGCGCGCGGATGCCGGGGACGGCGCGTGTGGAAATGCGTCGTTACCTTTATTACCAGGGAACGAAGATGGCGTAAGAAGAGGCCGCGTCCGCCTTCGCCGGGCGTACCGCGGGCATCACGTAAGCCGTGCCGCGAGGGCAGGTATCAACCGGCCGCCACCCAATCCCCGGACTTGCCCCCATGCTTCTCCAGCAGCTTCACGTTGCCGATCACCATGCCGCGGTCCACCGCCTTGCACATGTCGTAGATCGTCAGCAGCGCGACCTGCACGCCGGTCAGTGCCTCCATCTCCACGCCGGTCTGGCCGCGGGTCTCGGTGCGCACGGTGCAGGCGACGGTGGCGGTGGCCTCGTCCAGCGCGAACTCGACCGCCACCTTGGTCAGGCCGATCGGGTGGCACAGCGGGATCAGGTCGGCGGTGCGCTTGGTGGCCATGATCGCTGCCACGCGGGCGATGCCGATCACGTCGCCTTTCTTGGCGCTGCCGTCGCGCACCAGCGCGAAGGTGGCGGGCTGCATGGTGATGGTGCCGGTGGCCACCGCGACGCGGTGGGTGCTGGCCTTGTCGCCGACATCGACCATGTGGGCTTGTCCGGCGGTGTCGAAATGGGTGAGCTGGGTCATGATCGAGAGCTTCGGGCGAACTGCGTGCATGGAGCCACCGGGGAGCGTGCGGGAGACGCGTCCGATGGGAACGGCCACGGGAGGCCGCTATCATAGCAACATGCCAAAACACCCATCGCTTCGCAGGTCTGCCGCATATGGCCGTGGCGCCGTGGCAGATGCCGCTCCTGCGGGTTCCGCGTCACTTCGCGAAGCCGGCAGCCACCGCCGCGCCGGCGGCGCCTGGGCGCCCTGGCGGCGGCCGCTGGCGGCGCTGCTGGCGCTGACGTTCGCGGCACCGGCCTGGCCACAGGGTACGCCGCGCACGGCAGCGGCGCCAGCGACGCCGGTGGCTGCGCCCCGTGCGCCGGCGCCCGCCACCTCGGCCGAGGCAGCGGACCAGGTCTACGACAACCTGAACCGCAGCGTGAAGGCGGGCCAGAAATCCGAGTTTGGCCTGCGCACCAACAACGCGGTAGTGGAGGCCGGCGGCGTGCAGCTGCCGGACCTGGGGGACCCGTCCACCGCGTCGCTGTCGCCCGACATGGAAAAACGCCTGGGCGACCGCATCATGCGCGATATCCGGCGCGATCCGCTGTACGTGCCCGATCCGCTGCTGTCCGATTACCTGAACGCGCTTGGCTACCGGCTGGTGCAGGCGGCGCGGCGCCAGAGCATCTCCGGCTCGACCGGCGCCGGCACCTTCGCCACCGGCTTCGACCTGTTCGCGGTGCGCGACCGCAGCATCAACGCCTTTGCGCTGCCGGGCGGCTATATCGGCGTGCATACCGGGCTGCTGGTGCAGTCCGATACCGAGTCCGAGCTGGCCTCGGTGCTGGGCCATGAAATCGGCCACGTGATGCAGCGGCATATCGCGCGCGGCATCACCCAGCAGGACCAGTCGATGTGGATTGCGCTGGCGTCGATGGTGCTGGCCGGGCTGGCCGCGACGCGCAGCCCGGATGCGGCGGCGGCGCTGGCCATGGGCGGGCAGGGCGCCGCCATCGCCAACCAGCTGTCGTTCTCGCGCGGCGCGGAGCGCGAGGCCGACCGGGTCGGCTTCCAGATCCTGACCGCGGCGGGTTTCGATCCGCAGGGCATGCCAGATTTCTTCATGCGGCTGCAGCGCGCTTCAGGCACCGCCGAGAATTCGGTGCCGTCCTATGTGCGCACCCACCCGCTGACCTCCGAGCGCATCGCCGACATGCAGGACCGCGTCAGCCATGCCAGCCAGCGCAAGGTGCCCAACACGCCCGAGTACGAGTTCGCGCGCATGCGCGCCCGCGTGATCCAGGAAGCGTCGCCGAGCGAACTGCAGAACCTGCGCGCGGCGCTGCGCACGCAACTGGCCGGGGCATCCGCGCTGCGCGCGCCGGCGCTGCACTACGCGCTGGCGTTCGTCGAGCAGCGCCTGCGCCGCTATCCGGCCGCCGAACAGGAACTGGCCGAAGCCCGCCGCCTGTACGGCAATATCCCCGGCGCCAGCTCGGGCAGCCCGATGTTGGACGTGATGGCGGTGGAACTGGCGCGCGCGCAGGGCCGCGTGCCCGAGGCGCTGTCGCAGGCCAGCGCGTCGATGAAGGCCTTCCCGCTGTCGCACGCCGTGGCCGTGGTCTACGCCGAGACCCTGATCGGCTCCGGCCGCCATGACGAAGCCGTGCGCTTCCTGCGCGAGCGCACGCGCCAGGAGACCGGCCGCAGCGAATGGTGGGAGATGCTGGCGCGCGCCTACGCCGGCCAGGGCAAGCGGCTGCAGCAACACCAGGCGCTGGCCGAGAAGTATGCGATGGACGGCGCCTACCAGGCCGCGATCGAACAGCTGCAGATCGCGCGCAAGGCCGGCGACGGCGATTTCTATACGCTGTCCGAGGTCGATGCGCGCCTGCACCAGCTGGAGCGCCAGTACCGCGAGGACAAGCAGGACAACAAGGGCATGCCGAACTGATTGCGCGGCCCGTTGAGCGGGGCTGATTCTGGCATAAGCTGCTCCAACATCAGCCAGACCGTGCGGTGCGGCGACATCGCGCCGCACCGGCCATATCAACGCGCCGGCGTCGCCGGCCGGTCTTTGACGGGAACCTTCGCATGTCTGCCTTCCAGCCCGCCAGGCGGCGTACGCTCAAGCTCGCCGCCACGTCCCTGGCATTGCCCGCCATCGCTGCCTGTGGGGGCAGCGCCGAAGCCGCGGCGCCGCCGCGCGTGGAAGCCGCCATCGCGCGTTTTGCCGCGTTGGCGCCGGCTACCGCCAGCTGCCTGGTGCATGCCGAGCCGGGCGGCGATGGCGCCGGCGCGTGGTCGGCCGGCTACCATCCCGATCGGCATTTATTCGTCGGCAGCGCCGTCAAGACCTTCATCCTGGCGCAGTTCCTGCGCGACGCCGAAGCTGGCCGCGGCGGGCTCGGCGAGAGCCTGCCCTGCGAGGTCAGCGATACGTTCCGTTCCCCCGGCAGCCCCGTATTCCTGGGGCTGACCGGCAAGACCACGTACCGCAGCGCGCTGGAGGCCATGATCACGCACAGCGACAATACCGGGACCGACATCGCGCTGGCCGCAGTCGGTCCTGAGCGCGTGCGCGCGCTGATCGCCGAAGCGGGCCTGGTCCAGACCCGCATTCCGGATTCGACCCGCAAGCTGTTCTCGTACCTGGCGGGGGCCGAGGCCGGCGTCGATCTAGGATGGGACGGCATGGCCAGGATGGTCAACGGCGAGGATCTCGGGCTGACGTCGCGCACCGATGTCATCAACGACAAGCAGGCGATGTTGAGCACCGCGACCGAGATGGTGAACTGGTACCGTCAAGCGCTGGCGGGCAGGTTCTTCACGCAGCCGGCGACGTTGAGGGAATTCCGCCGCATCCAGGCCATGGCCGATGCGATATGGATGGCCGTGCCGGCCGGCGCCCAGGGCTTCGGCAAGGGCGGCAGCATCGACTGGGAGAGCTTCCATTGCCTGAGCTTCGCCGGGCAGTTGCTGGCCGGCCAGGTGCCGGTAACGTTCTGCCTCACGCTGAACTGGAACGGCGGCCCGCTGAGCACCGAGCGCACCGGCGAGTTCATCCGCACCGCGGCGGACGTGTTGGGCGAAGCGGCAAAGGCCTCCAGGGCCTCCTGACGCGGCGGCGCGTGCGTCAGGCCGCCGGCTGGCGCACGAAGCCGAAGCGCTTGGGCACCTCGCTCTCGGCAATCGGCTCGATAGGAAGGTCGACGCCATCGTGGTGGAACACGCCCAGGTCCGCGCCGCAGGCCTCGCCATGCCAGGTGCTGGCCCCGCTGAACTGTTCCAGGTCGTGGTCGTGCAGCAGGGCTGCCTGCAGGCCATCGACGCCGTCCACGGTACCTGCCAGCACCACGTTGCCATGCTCATCGGCGTAGCAGGCCTGCAGCGTGAAGGCCTGCTGCGTGGTGGTGCGCAACGCGCCGGCATGCAGCCGCACGATCCACGGCGCATAGCCCAGCGACACGAACACCCGCTGCGGCCCGTTCTGGAAGTACCAGCAGCCGCGCTCGTCGCACTGGTAGTTGCGCTCGATAAAGCCGATCAGCGCCTCATGGCGGATGGGGTCGCCCGAGAGCCCGTGCTGCTGCGCATATTCATTGCGCAGGCGCCACTGCCCGCGGCGGTCCAGCGTGAGCCAGCCATAGGCATTGGGCACGTTGGGCCAGCGTGCCATGGCCTGCCTGACGATGTCGTCCATCATTGCCTCCCGGCGGACCGGTGCCCGCCTTACATCATGCTGTCGAAAAATTGCAGGATCCGCGCCGGCAGCCATTCGATGTGGCCGCCGAAGCGTCCGTCGGCCTGCAGCGGCAGGTGCCGGCGCCAGCCCGCGGGCGGGGTCATGAAGCCGACATGGCCGCCGTGCTCGGGCTGTTCCAGCCAGACTTGCGGACTGACGTCGGCGGGTCCGGGCAGGTGCTGGCCTGGCAGGAAGGGATCGTTGCGCGCGTTGAGCACCAGCGTGGGCACGGCGATGTCGCGCAGCACGGGTTTGCTGGCGGCGCGGCGCCAGTAGTCGTCGGTATCGGCAAAGCCGTGCAGCGGCGCGGTAACGACGTTGTCGAAGGCGTACAGGTCGCGGCTGGCCAGCATGGTGTCGCGGTCGAACAGGCCCGGGAACTGCGCCAGCTTGGCCAGCGACTTGCGCTTGAGCGTCTGCAGGAACATGCGCGTGTAGACCAGGTTGAAGCCTGCCGACAGCGCCGCGCCGCCGGCGGCGAGATCCAGCGGCGCGGAAATCGCCGCGGCCGCGTGCACGTAGCCGGCACCGCTGCCGTCTTCGCCCAGCATGCGCAGCAACGCATTGCCGCCGAGCGAGATCCCCACCACCAGCAGCTTGCGCCCGCCGGCGCAGTGGTGCTGGCGCATGCGCTCGAGCACCCAGCGGATCTCGGCCGAATCGCCCGAGTGGTAGAAGCGCGGCGCGAGGTTGAGTTCGCCCGAGCAGCCGCGGAAATGCGGGATCACGCCCTGCCAGCCGCGCAGCGACAGCGCATGCATCAGCGCCTGCGCGTAGTGGCTGCCGGA
Organism: Cupriavidus alkaliphilus; assembly: GCF_900094595.1. Taxonomy (GTDB): domain Bacteria; phylum Pseudomonadota; class Gammaproteobacteria; order Burkholderiales; family Burkholderiaceae; genus Cupriavidus; species Cupriavidus alkaliphilus. The sequence goes on from NZ_FMAD01000002.1 coordinate 303,209, forward strand.
GTCGCCCTCGAGGCCGTGGAACATCACCACCAGCGGCGTCTGCGCCTGCACCTCATGGGTGGTCCAGTCGAGGTCGATGAAGTCCTGGTCGGGCGTGGCCCAGCGTTCGCGGCGAAAGCCGACGCGCGGCGGGCGGCGCGTGAAACGCGCGGGAATGATGGTCTGGGCGTGGCCGCCGCGCAGCCACCAGGGCATCGGCGTGCCCTCGCCATAGCCATGCGCGCTGGCGGGATCTGCCTGGATGGGGTAGGGCAGTCGGTGGTGCGGAAGCTGCGTCATGCCGGCTTGTGTTGCAGCAGGCCGCTGCGCGGCCGCGGGTTCAGTGCAGCGCCTGGCCCGGCGTGGCGGCCACGGCGGCCACCTGCACCGCGTTGGCCGGGCTGCAGTGGATGTGGGCCAGGCGCCAGCCTTCGTGGTTCTGCATCAGCACGTAGGTGGTGTGCACGTACAGGTCGGCCTCGACGCGGTCGCTGCCGAAGCGCAGCGCCTCGGTCACGTCGAAGATCGACACGGCCATCGACGCATGGCTGCTGGTTTCGATGGCGTCGACCAGCACCGGCTGCTCTTCCAGCAACTGCGAGAATGCCTGGCGCAGCTGCTCATGGCCGATCAGGCGCTGCCCGTCGGGCAGCACGCAGGTGATCGAGTCTTCGTCCAGCCACAGGCGCAGCGCGCCCTCGGCGTCACGCAGCTTCAGCGCTTCGCGGAAAGCGTCGACGATGTCTTCGGCGGAATCGAACAGGCGGGCAAAGCGAGGCATGTTGGCAATGGACGTGGCTAGGGCGGGTAGGTCAGGGCCGGTGCAGCAGCTTGCGCAACTCGACGAACACCATTTCCGGTTCGATCTCTTTCAGGCAGCGCAGGTGGCCCAGCGGGCACTCGCGCTTGAAGCACGGACTGCACTCCAGCTGCAGCCACATGATACTCGCTGCCTGTGACAGCGGCGGCGTGTGGCGCGGATCGCTCGAGCCGTACACCGCCACCTGGGGCCGGCCCAGCGCCGCGGTCACGTGCATCAGGCCCGAATCGTTGCAGACCGCGGCTTCGGACAGCGCCAGCAGGTCGACCGCGTCGTCGAGCGAGGTCTGGCCGCACAGGTTGCGCACGAACGGCGCCTCGCTGACGATCTCGGCGGCGATCTCGGCATCCTTGGCCGAGCCCAGCGTGATCATCTGCGCGTACGGGTAGGAGCGCCGCAGCATCTGCGCCAGCTTCGCGAAATGGGCCGCGGGCCAGCGCTTGGCCGGGCCGAATTCGGCGCCCGGACAGAACGCGATCACGCGCGTGTGCGGCGCCAGGCCGAAGCGCTCGGCGGTGGCCGCCACGCGCGCCGGGTCCACGCGCAGGCGCGGCTCGCTCAGGTTCTCGGGCAGGCGCGCGCCGGGCTTGAGCGCCAGGCGGGCGTAGTGCTCCACCATCGGCGGGCGGTGGTCGCGCGGCGGATTGGCGTGGCGCACGTTGAGCATGCCGAAGCGCGCTTCGCCGCGATAGCCGATGCGCAGCGGAATGCCGGCCAGCCACGGGATCAGCGCCGACTTGAGCGAGTTCGGCAGCACGTAGGCGAGGTCATAGCCTTCGTTCTTCAGCTGCTGCGCGAACATCAGCCGCGCCGACAGCTGCAGCTTGCCGTGCGCAAGGTCCGACGGGAACACGCGGCCGATTTCCGGCATGCGCGCGAGCACCGGCGCGACCCACTTGGGCGCGAGGGCGTCGATGACCAGGCGCGGATGGCGCGCCTTGAGCAGCGCGAACAGCGGCTGCGCCATCAGGGCGTCGCCGATCCAGTTGGGGGCGATGACGAGGGCTTTCTTCATGGAAGGGGCGCAAGGAGCCGGCACGGGCGCAGCGGCGCGGGCGCCGGCAACGCCGACGCTCCGGGGCGCCTGTGGGCGGCCCGGAGCGTCAGGGTGGTGCGATGGCAGGCGGCTCGGGTCAGTGGTGGCCCTTCAGCACGGTGCCCGGCTTGAGCTTGTACACGGTACCGCAGTACGGGCACTTGGCTTCGCCGGTGTCGGCCACGTCGAGAAACACGCGCGGATGGTAATTCCAGGCCGGGGTGTTTGCGGTCGGGCAGTGCAGCGGAATGTCTTCGGCGCCGATTTCGATGATGGTCGCGGTTTGCGTCATGGTGTTGCAGGGAATAAAACTTATCGTTCGTCAAAACAAGGGACGTGCCGCGCCCGCACGGGCGGGCGGCTGGCACGCGCGCTGCCGGCCGGTGCTCAGACCAGCGTCAGCCACTTCTTGTACTTTTCGTCGGTGCCGCCGACGGCGGCAAAGAATGCGTCCTGGATCTGCTTGGTCACCGGGCCGCGGCGGCCTTCGCCGATGATGCGGTCGTCCAGCTCGCGGATCGGCGTGACTTCGGCGGCGGTGCCGGTGAAGAAGGCTTCGTCGGCGCAGTACATCTCGTCGCGGGTGATGCGCTTCTCGCGCACTTCGATGCCCAGGTCGCGCGCGATGGTGAGGGTGGCGTCGCGGGTGATGCCGTCCAGGCACGAGGCCAGGTCCGGGGTGTAGATCACGCCGTTGCGCACGATAAAGACGTTCTCGCCCGAGCCTTCGCTGACGTAGCCGTCGGTGTCGAGCAGCAGCGCTTCGTCGTAGCCCAGCCCGGTGGCTTCCTGGTTGGCCAGGATCGAGTTGATGTAGTAGCCGCTGGCCTTGGCGCGCACCAGCGACACGTTGACGTGGTGGCGGGTGAACGACGAGGTCTTCACGCGGATGCCGCGCTCCATGCCTTCCTCGCCCAGGTAGGCGCCCCACGGCCACGCGGCGATGGCGACGTGGATGGTGTTGCCCTTGGCCGAGACGCCCAGCTTTTCCGAGCCGATCCACACGATCGGGCGGATGTAGCAGGATTCCAGGTTGTTGGCGCGCACCACTTCGCGCGTGGCGGCTTCCAGCGTGGCCTCGTCGAACGGCATCGCCATCTGGAAGATCTTGGCCGAGTTGAACAGGCGGCGGGTGTGCTCCTTCAGGCGGAAGATGGCGGTGCCTTCGGGGGTCTTGTAGGCGCGCACGCCCTCGAACACGCCCATGCCGTAGTGCAGCGTATGCGTCAGCACGTGGATCTTGGCGTCGCGCCACTCGATCAGCTTGCCGTCCATCCAAATCTTGCCGTCGCGATCCGCCATCGACATGTCTGTTCTCCCTGCGCCGTGAAAGTAGCAAAAACGATATTGTAAGCCCCGGGGGCATGGGTCACAACGCAGCGCGGGCGCCGCGGCGGTCTAGAATGCGCTTTTTCCGGGCATTGTCGCCGCGCTGGCGGCGGCATGCCGCCAGCCGACCTTCCTGCAAGCCGTGCCTCCGAGCCCACATTCCAGCCCCGACCGCCAGCCTGACGCGCTACCGGACGCCCCTGGCGCGCCGGAGGTTGACTGGCAGCAGGCGCTGGACGCGCTGCGCGCCCTTGCCGGCGCTGTTCCCGACGCTGCGGCTGGCGCGGCCCAGCCTGCGCGGCGCCTGCTGTGGGCGCTGACGCTGGACGCCGACGGCGCGCCCGGCACGATCGAGCCGCTCGAGCAGGTGCGCGGCCCGAAGGGCTGGGGCAAGCCCCGGCCGGTGCCGCTGGCGCGCATCGCCGAGGACGACCGGCTCGAGCCGTGGGATGCACGCGTGGCGCGCGCTATCCGTCGCGATGCCTCGCACAACCGGCGCTATGTGCTCGACCGCGCCATGGCGCTGATGGCGCTGGCCGGGCACCCGGGCGTGGTGATGGCCCACGCGCCCACGCAGACGCTGGACGTGGTCGAGGACGCGCCCGCGCTGGAGGCGGTGCGCAGTGCCGGCCGCTATGTACTGCGCCTGTTCCCGCCCGTGCGCGAGGCGCCCGCGCTGGAGGCGCTGCTGCCCGCCGCCGCGCGGCAGGAGGCCGAGGCGCTGCGCCAGCTTACGCTGCTGCGTGACGGCCCGCACCGGCTGCGGCTGATCCGCTATACCCCGGCGCAGTTCGAGGCCGCGCGGCTGATCGGCAACGGCCTGGCGATTCCCGAGGAAGGCCACGCCCGGCTCGACCAGACCCTGCGCGCGCTGGCCGGCCAGTTCCAGATCCAGGCCGATGCCGCGGCCGGCACGCGTGCGGTCGAGGCCGAGGCACGGCTGCGTGCCGAAGTGGCGCCGGTGGGGCGCGGCATCTCGCTGCGGCTGGTGGTGGCGCCGCTGGGCCCGCTCGGGCCGCGGCTGGCGCCCGGCGCCGGGCGCGAACGGCTGATGGCGACGGTGCGCGGCGAGACCCTGTCCACCCAACGCGACCTCGACGCCGAACTGGCCAGCGTGGCCGAAGTCTTCGCCACGCTGCCGCAGCTGGTGGCGCTGTCGCCGCCTGGCGGCGAATACACCTGGACGCTGGACGATCCCGAGGATGCGCTCGCGGTGGTCGAGGCGCTGCCGGCGCTGCCCGCGGTGCAGGCGGTCGAATGGCCGCGCGGCAAGGCACTGCGCGTGCTGCCCGCCGACCTGCCGCAGCTGGGTGTGCAGATCGAAAGCCGCGGCGCGTGGTACAAGCTGGCGGGCGAGCTGCGCGTGGCCGAGGGACTGGTGCTGGAACTGGGCAAGCTGATCGACTGGACCGGCAGCCATGCCGGGCGCTTCGTGCCGATGGGGCAGGGGGTCTACGTGGCGCTGACGCAGATGCTGCGCGGCCGGCTGCGCGACCTCGCCGGCGTGGGCGAACGGGTGCCCGACGGCATCCGCGTGCCGCAGATGGCGACGCCGTGGCTCGACGACGTGCTGGCCGGCGCGGGCGTTGATCCCGATGCGCATTTCCGCGCGCGTATCGCCCGGCTGCGCGCCGCGCGCGAGACCGCGGTCGCGCTGCCCGCCACGCTGGCGGCCGAGCTGCGCCCCTACCAGGAGGCCGGCTACCGCTGGGCCATGACGCTGGCCGCCTCCGGGCTGGGCGCCTGCCTGGCCGACGACATGGGCCTGGGCAAGACCCTGCAGGCGCTGGCCGTGCTGGTCGCCCGCGCCGCCGGCGGCGCGGCGCTGGTGATCGCGCCGACTTCGGTGTGCGGCAACTGGGCCGCCGAGGCGCGGCGCTTCGCGCCCACGCTCAACGTCCACGTCTATGCCGAGGGCGATCGCGACGCGCTGCTGGCGCAGGCCGGGCCGCATGACCTGGTGATCGTCTCGTACACGCTGCTGCAGCAGGCCAGCGACGATTTCTGCGCGCGCGCCTGGCATACCGTGGTGGCCGACGAGGCCCAGGCCTTCAAGAACGCGGTCACGCGGCGGGCGCAGGCAATGTTCGCGCTGCCGTCGGACTTTCGCATGGCGCTGACCGGCACCCCGGTGGAAAACCGGCTGGCCGAGCTGTGGTCGGTGATGCGGTTCTGCAATCCGGGCCTGCTGGGCTCGCTGGCGCGCTTCAACGAGCATTTTGCCAACCCGATCGAACGCGCCGGCAGCCGCGAGGCGCGCCTGCGGCTGCGCCGCATGATCGCGCCGTTCGTGCTGCGCCGGACCAAGGCGCAGGTGCTCGACGAACTGCCGCCGCGTACCGAGCTGGTGATCCGGGTCGAGCCCGAGCCGGTCGAAGCCGCGCACTACGAGGCGCTGCGCCGCCAGGCCCAGACCGAGGCCGAGGCCGCGCTGGCACGCGTCGAAGCCGCGCGCAAGGCCACCCGCGAGGCGCCCGCCGGCGCCAGGGCTCGGGCGCAGGCCCAGCACCAGGCGCAGGCGCGCCTGCACGTGCTGGCGCAGCTGATGCGGCTGCGCCGCGCCGCCTGCGACCCGCGCCTGGTCACGCCCGAAGTGAGTGGGCAACTGAGCGAAGGCGCCAAGGTGCGCGCCTTCGTCGAGCTGGCCAGCGGACTGGCCGCCAGCGGCCACAAGACCCTGGTGTTCAGCCAGTTCGTCGATTTCCTGCAGTTGCTGCGCCAGGGGCTGGAGCGCGCCGGGCTGGCGCTGCAATACCTGGACGGCGCCACCCCCGCGGCCGAGCGCACGCGCCGCGTGGCCGCGTTCCAGGCGGGCGAGGGCGATGTCTTCCTGATCAGCCTGAAGGCCGGCGGCTTCGGCCTGAACCTGACCGCGGCCGACTACGTGATCATTGCCGATCCGTGGTGGAACCCCGCCGCCGAAGACCAGGCCATGGGCCGCGCGCACCGCATCGGCCAGCAGCGCCCGGTCACGGTGTACCGGCTGATCAACGCGGGCACCATCGAGGAGCGCATCGTCGAGCTGCACCGCGACAAGCGCGCGCTCGCCGACGGCCTGCTGGAGGCCGACGACGACCACACCGCCGGCACCGGCGCGCCGCTGCCGGATGTCGATGAACTGGTGGGACTGCTGCGGCGCTGAAGCGCAAAACGCCTCGAGTTGTTGCCATATGCCCGCACGGCATACCTTCAGGCAAACTCAGTCGTTTGGATTTGGCAGGAACCTTGCTATCTTGTTGCGCTGGCCCGGGGCTCAGACCCCGGCCATCGCGCCGACCCGCCGCGCCGGGCCGCTTTCTTGCTGACGCATTTTGCTGTTATTCACCGACGGTGCCCCCATGCCCAACTCGTCCCGCCTGCTTCCGCGCTTGTCCTTCCATTCCGCCGCCCGTCTGGCCGCCCGCGTGGCCGCGCTGTGCGCCGCCGTGGCCGGCACGGCCAGCCTGCCCGCCCACGCGCAGGGCGAATGGCCGACGCAGCCGGTGACGATCCTGATGGGCTTCACCGCCGGCTCCGGCGTCGACATCGTCGGCCGCACGCTGCAGGAATCGCTGCAGAAGTCGCTCAAGACCACCATCGTCTATGACTACCGGCCGGGCGCCGGCGGCAACGTTGCCTCCGAGGTGGTGGCGCATGCCAAGCCGGACGGCTACACGCTGCTGCTCGGCACCGCCGCCACGCACGGCATCAACCCGGCGCTGTACAAGACCCTGCCGTTCGATGCCGACGCCGACTTCACTCCGATCGCGCCGCTGGTCGAGGTCTCCAACGTGCTGACCGTCAACCCGGCGGTGCTCGACGTCAAGTCGGTCAAGGAATTCATCGAGAAGGTCAAGGCCAATCCCGGCAAGTACAACTTTGCCTCCACCGGCAACGGCACCGGCACGCACCTGGCGTTCGCCGAGTTCAATGCGCGCGCCGGGCTGGACATGGTGCACGTGCCCTACAAGGGCGGCCCGGACGCGCTGCAGGCGGTGGTGAAGGGCGAAGTCTGCTGCATCTTCAACCAGGTGCAGAGCGTGCTGCCGCAGTTCCGCGCCGGCAAGGTGCGCCTGCTGGGTGTGACCACCAGGCAGCGCGTGCAGGTGATCGCCGACGTGCCGACCATTGCCGAAAGCGGCCTGCCCGGCTTCAACAGCACCATCTGGTTCGGCCTGTTCGGGCCGAAGGGGCTGGACCCGAAGATCGCGCGCAAGGTCAATGACGCGGTCAAGGTGGCGCTGGAAACGCCGGCGATCCGCCAGAAGCTGATCGATGCCGGCAACACGCCGCGGGTCGAGACCGTGGACCAGTTCAAGGCCACGGTGAAGGCCGACCGCCAGAAGTGGGCGGGCGTGGTCAAGACCGTGGGCGCGTCGATCGACTGATCCGCCCCGGCGCGGCTGGAGCTCGCCTGCGCCGCTAGGCGCGAACCCCCAGCCGCGTCAGCAGGTGCGCCAGCTGCGCCTGCGTGCCGGTGCCGGTCTTGGTGAAGATCGCCTTGAGCTGGGTGCGCCCGGTCTCGCGCCGGATGCCGATCAGCTCGCAGGCCTCGGGCAGGCCGATGCCCGAAGACAATTGCAGCGCCAGCCGGATCTCCGCCGGCGTCAGGCCGTAGAGGTCGCGCAGTACGGCCGGTAGCGTCATCGGCGCGGCGCCGGGTTCATGGATCGCCACCAGCACGCTGGGGCGCTGCCAGTCCAGCGCCAGGTGATGCGCCGGGGGCAGCGGCAGCAGGATCACCTGCGCCTGCCGGCCGGCGCTGTCGACGGCGCGCAGGGCCTGCGCCGGCAGCGCGCTGGCCGGATTGGCCACCGCGCGCAGCGCATCGGCGAACGGACGCGACAGGGTCCAGCCGCCATCGTCGCGCGCCGCAGAAAGCGGCGCCGCGGCGCTGGTTTCGATCGCCACCGCCGGCAGCAGCCGGCGCACCCAGGTTTCGCCGATGCTGTTGGCCAGCAGCGGCTTGCCATCGTCGCGGAACACGATCACGCCGAACGGCAGCCGCTCCATCAACTGCGACGACGCATGCGCCAGCGCCGACACCTGGTGAGTGCGCTCGCGCAGCGCCATGGCCTGACGCACGTGCGGGATGGCCCAGTCGAGCGCGCGCGCGTCCTCGGGCGAGTAATGGTCGTGGCCGTGCGGGCGCTGCAGCGACAGGAACACGTCGTAATGCGGCTGGCGCTCGATCAGGCACGCCATCACCGATGACTGTCCGATCGGCCGCAGGAACTCGCCGTAGAAGGGCGACTGCCGCATGACCTGCGGCCCCAGCTCGCGCGAATCGATATACCAGCTGCCCACCGCCATGCGCCGCGCGAACGGCAGGGCCGGATCGATCGCGGCGAACTGCTCGCGGTAGGCCGCCACGGCCTCGGGCATCGGGTTGACCTCCTGGTGCACCAGCACGCGCTCGTGCACGGTGTCGAGCACGAGCAGGTGGGCGTGGCTGCTGCCGCTGGCCTGGCACAGCGCGCTCAGGCTGCGCTGCCAGGCATCGGCGTCGAAAATCCCCTCGTACAGCGCGCGAATGGTGTCGTGCATCTGTGTGTCGCTCATGGCTTCCCTTCTTTTTACTTCTTGTATTTTTAGCACTTTACTCGCGTGGCAGCGCGCGTGCCGCCGGCGCGGCGCCGGCACGTCGCAAGGCTTGCGTGTTCAGCCCTGTTCCAGCGCCGCGCCCAGGCGCGAGAGCAGATGCGTGAGCTGGGCCTGGCTGTTGCAGCCGGTCTTGTGGAATACCGCCTTGAGCTGCGTGCGCGCGGTTTCGTGGCGGATGCCCAGCTGCGCGCTGGCTTCGGGCAGGCCCTGGCCGTGCGCCAGCTGGACGCTGAGCCGGGTCTCGGCCGGCGTCAGCCCGTAGAGGTCGCGCAGCACGGGACCGAGCAGCAGCGGCGCGCGGTCCTGCTCGTGCACGATCACCAGCGCGGCCGGTTCCTGCCACTGCGCGGCAAAGGCGTGCGACGGCGGCAGCGGCAGCACGATGACCTGCGCGCTGGTCTCGCCGCTGGTCGCGCGCGCCGCCTGCGCGGCCACGGCGTGGCGCGGGTCGCAGGCGGCCTGGACCATGTCGGCGAACGAGCGCGACAGGGTCCACTCCGAAACCTTGCCGGCCGGGTCCAGCCGCCGCGCCCAGCGTTCGCCGGCGCGGTTGCACAACAGCACGTGGCGCTGCGGCGACAACACCAGCAGGGCGAAATCGAGCCGCTCCACCAGTTGCGTCGACAGCCGCGCCAGCACGGTCAGCCCGAGCGTGCGGTCGCGCATCGCCATGGCGCTGCGCATATGCGGGATGATCCAGTCCAGGCCACTGGTGTCGGCGGCCGAGAACAGCGGCTGCCGGCGCGCGCGCTGCATCGAGAAATAGACTTCGTAATGGGGCTGCCGCTCCACCAGGCAGGCGACGTAGGAGCGCAGGCCATAGCGGTGGAAGAAGTCGCGGTAGAACGGATGGCGCGCCATGGTGCCTTCGCCGAGTTCGCGCGCGTCGATGTACCAGTCGCCCGGCTGCATGCGCGGCGCGAACTGCTTGGCCGGGTCGATGGCCTGGTAATCCGCTTCGTATTCGGAGAACAGTTCGACCACCGGGTTGACGATCTCGTTGACCGTGACCTGGTCGCGCACCGTGTCCCACACCATCATCGAGGCGTGCGCCGTGCCCGCCAGCCCGGTGAGGGCGCGCAGACTGTCCTGCCAGGCCCCCGGATCCAGAATGCCCTCGTACAAGCCGCGGATGGCTCCGTGCATGTCGGCTTCATTCATCTGACTTACCTCTTGCATTCGCGACAAAATAATGCGCGGCGCCGGTGGTGCGTCCGCTCGCACCCCGGCATGCTTTGTTGTTCTGGCTGCTGGTATTGGGCCGTATTGTTAGCCTCTTGTCGGCCGCCGCTTGTCTTGGCCGTTTGTAGACCGGCTCTGGCGTGATTGCGTGTCTGATGTAGCAGACGTTGCGTACATTACCGCACTTGGGGGTCTCGCGGAAAACGCGAGCGCCCCTTCTTTGGTGGGGAGTCAGGTCAGGCGGGGCGAACCTCCGCGCTGGCTGGCGGGCCGGTTTGTGCCTTGCGGTGCTCATCATGGCAGGCGCCGGTCGGGATTCGGCAAAGCCCCGATCGCGTTCAGGTAAAATGCCGGTTTCCCCGAGTCCGCAGCGAAATCTCGCGCCATCCACCGTCATGACCTCTGTCCTGCGTCTTTCCGATCTGATTTCCCAAGGCAAACTCTCCGGCAAGCGTGTGTTCATCCGTGCCGACCTGAACGTGCCGCAGGATGACGCCGGCAACATCACCGAAGACACCCGCATCCGCGCCTCCGTGCCGGCCATCGAGGCCTGCCTGGGCGCCGGCGCCGCGGTGATGGTCACGTCCCACCTGGGCCGCCCGACCGAGGGCGAGTTCAAGCCTGAAGACTCGCTGGCGCCGATCGCCGCGCGCCTGTCCGAACTGCTTGGCAAGCCGGTCAAGCTGGTCCAGAACTGGGTCGACGGCGTCGAAGTGGCGCCCGGCCAGGTGGTGCTGCTGGAAAACTGCCGCGTCAACAAGGGCGAGAAGAAGAACAGCGACGAACTGGCGCAGAAGATGGCCCGGCTGTGCGATGTCTACGTCAACGACGCCTTCGGCACCGCGCACCGCGCCGAAGCCACCACCCACGGCATCGCCAGGTACGCCCCCATCGCCTGCGCCGGCCCGCTGCTGGCCGCCGAGATCGACGCGCTGGGCAAGGCCCTGGGCCAGCCGGCGCGCCCGCTGGTGGCGATCGTGGCCGGCTCCAAGGTCTCGACCAAGCTGACCATCCTGAAGTCGCTGGCCGACAAGGTCGACAACCTCGTGGTCGGCGGCGGCATCGCCAACACCTTCATGCTGGCCGCCGGCCTGAAGATCGGCAAGTCGCTGGCCGAAGCCGACCTGGTCGGCGACGCCAAGGCCATCATCGACATCATGGCCCGGCGCGGCGCCTCGGTGCCGATTCCGGTCGACGTGGTCTGCGCCAAGGAATTCAGCGCGACCGCCACGGCCACCGTCAAGGACGTCAAGGACGTGGCCGACGACGACATGATCCTCGACATCGGACCGAAGACCGCCGCGATGCTGGCCGATCAGCTGAAGGCCGCCGGCACCATCGTCTGGAACGGCCCGGTGGGCGTGTTCGAGTTCGACCAGTTTGGCAACGGCACCAGGGTGCTGGCCGCGGCCATCGCCGAATCGAAGGCGTTCTCGATCGCCGGCGGCGGCGACACGCTGGCCGCCATCGCCAAGTACGGCATCGCTGACCGCGTGGGCTATATCTCCACCGGCGGCGGCGCGTTCCTGGAATTCCTGGAAGGCAAGACGCTGCCCGCCTTCGAAGTGCTGGAGCAGCGCGCCGCAGGCTGACGCATCCGCCCCGCGCCTGGCGGAGCCGTCGGCCCGCCGGTCGCGTCAACCGGCCGTCGGGCCATCGAGCGCTGAAACCAGGAAACCCCGCATGACCCGTTCCACCAAGATCGTCGCCACCATCGGCCCCGCCTCCAGCTCGCTGGAGATCCTGACGCGCATGATCGCGGCGGGGGTCGACGTGGTGCGGCTGAACTTTTCGCACGGCACCGCCCAGGACCATCTCGACCGCGCCCGGCTGGTGCGCGAGGCGGCGCAGGCATGCGGGCGCGAGGTCGCCATCATGGCCGACCTGCAGGGCCCCAAGATCCGCGTGGGCAAGTTCGAGCACGGCAAGGTCCAGCTCAAGGCGGGCGAGCCCTTTATCCTCGATTCCAGCTGCAAGCTCGGCAATGAAGAGCGCGCCGGCCTGGATTACCAGGACCTGCCGCGCGACGTCGGCCCGGGCGACCTGCTGCTGCTCAACGACGGCCTGATCGTGCTGGTGGTCGACCGCGTGCTGGGCAACGAGATCTTCACCACCGTGCGCGTGGGCGGCGAGCTGTCCAACAACAAGGGCATCAACCGCCAGGGCGGCGGGCTGTCGGCGCCGGCGCTGACGGCCAAGGACATGGAAGACATCAAGACCGCCATGGCCCTGGGCGCGGACTACCTCGCGGTCAGCTTCCCCAAGAACGCCACCGACATGGAAATGGCGCGCCAGCTGGCGGCCGTGGCCGGCCAGCCGCATGGCCACCGGGCCCGCATGATCGCCAAGATCGAGCGCGCCGAGGCCATCCATCCGGGCGTGCTGGAAGAAATCCTGCAGGCCTCCGACGGCATCATGGTGGCGCGCGGCGACCTTGCCGTGGAAGTCGGCAACGCCGCCGTGCCGGCGCTGCAGAAGCGCATGATCAGGCTGGCGCGCGAGGCCAACAAGCTCACCATCACCGCCACGCAGATGATGGAAAGCATGATCGTCAACCCGGTGCCGACCCGCGCCGAGGTCTCGGACGTGGCCAACGCCGTGCTCGACGGCACCGACGCCGTGATGCTGTCGGCCGAGACCGCCGCGGGCCGCTATCCGGTGGAAACCGTCGAGGCCATGGCCGCGGTCTGCATCGAGGCCGAGAAGTCCGAGGTGGTGCAGCTCGACACCGATTTCCTGAACCAGACCTTCTCGCGCATCGACCAGTCGGTGGCGATGGGGGCGTTGTTCACCGCCTATCATTTGCAGGTGAAGGCGATCGCGGCGCTGACCGATTCCGGCGCGACCGCGCTGTGGATGAGCCGGCACCGCATCCATGTGCCGATCTACGCGATGACGCCCAACCTGGCGTCGCAGCGCAAGATGCAGCTCTACCGCAACGTGGTGCCGCTGCCGCTGCAGTCCAGCACCGACCGCGATACCGCGCTGGAGCAGGCCGAGGAACTGCTGCTGGCGCAGGGCGTGGTGCAGCGGGGCGATTTCATCGTGCTGACCATCGGCGAGCCGATGGGGCAGCCGGGCGGTACCAACACCCTGAAGATCGTCAGGGTGGGGCATTGAGCGCCGACAGAACAATACCGAGACATCCCATTTTCATTTAGGAGTTAGACATGCCACTCGTTTCGATGCGCCAGCTGCTGGACCACGCAGCCGAAAACAGCTACGGCCTGCCGGCCTTCAACGTGAACAACCTCGAGCAAGTGCAGGCCATCATGCAGGCGGCCGACGAGGTCAACGCTCCGGTGATCATGCAAGCCTCGGCCGGCGCCCGCAAATACGCCGGCGAGCACTTCCTGCGCCACCTGATCGAAGCCGCGGTCGAAGCCTATCCGCACATCCCGGTGGTGATGCACCAGGACCACGGCCAGTCGCCGGCGATCTGCCAGGCCGCGATCGACCTGGGTTTCTCGTCGGTGATGATGGACGGCTCGCTGCGCGAAGACGGCAAGACCCCGGCCGACTACGAATACAACGTCGACGTGACCCGCAAGGTGGTGCAGCTGTCGCACGCCATCGGCGTGACCGTCGAGGGCGAACTGGGCTGCCTGGGCTCTCTCGAGACCGGTGAAGCCGGCGAGGAAGACGGCATCGGCGCCGAAGGCAAGCTGGACCACTCCATGCTGCTGACCGACCCCGAGCAGGCCGCCGACTTCGTCAAGGCCACCCAGCTCGACGCGCTGGCCATCGCCATCGGCACCTCGCACGGCGCCTACAAGTTCACCCGCAAGCCCACCGGCGATATCCTGGCGATCAACCGCATCAAGGAAATCCACGCCCGCATCCCCAACACCCACCTGGTGATGCACGGCTCGTCGTCGGTGCCGCAGGAACTGCTGGAAGAGATCCGCAAGTTCGGCGGCGACATGAAGGAAACCTACGGCGTGCCGGTCGAGGAAATCCAGGAAGCGATCAAGTACGGCGTGCGCAAGATCAACATCGACACCGACATCCGCCTGGCCATGACCGGCGCGATCCGCCGCTTCTTCGTCGAGAACCCGAGCAAGTTCGACCCGCGCGAATACCTGAAGCCGGCCCGCGAAGCCGCCAAGCAGGTGTGCAAGGCGCGCTACCTCGCGTTCGGCTGCGAAGGCCAGGCCGGCAAGATCAAGCCGGTGGCGCTGAGCGAGATCGCGCAGCAGTACAAGTCGGGCAAGCTGGCGCAGGTCGTGCAGTAATGTCCCGTGTCCGCCTTCCGCGCAAGGGGAAGGCGGCTTGCAGTTCCGGCCGCCGCGGCACGCTTCCAGCGCCCGGCGGCTTCGCCGTTTTATCGGAACCATCATGTCCAACGCTCTCTACCAGTCCTCCATCAACTCGCTGCCGCTGCTGGGCCACGGCAAGGTGCGCGACAACTACGCCGTCGGCAACGACAAGCTGCTGATCGTCACCACCGACCGCCTGTCGGCGTTTGACGTCATCATGGGCGAGCCGATCCCCGACAAGGGCCGCGTGCTGAACCAGATGGCGAACTTCTGGTTCCGCAAGCTCGCCCACATCGTGCCGAACCACGAGACCGGCATCGCGCCCGAGACCGTGGTGGCCGCGGATGAAGTGGAGCAGGTCAAGGGGCGCGCGGTGGTGGTCAAGCGCCTGAAGCCGATCCTGGTCGAGGCCGTGGTGCGCGGCTACCTTGCCGGCAGCGGCTGGAAGGACTACCAGGCCACCGGCAAGGTGTGCGGCATCGAGTTGCCGCCGGGCCTGCAGAACGCGCAGAAGCTGCCCGAGCCGATCTTCACGCCCGCGGCCAAGGCCGAGATGGGCGAGCACGACGAGAACATCTCGTTCACCGAGGTCGAGGCCCGCATCGGCATCGCGCTGGCACGCCAGATGCGCGAGATCTCGATCCGCCTGTACAAGGAAGCGGCCGAGTTCGCGGCCACGCGCGGCATCATCATCGCCGACACCAAGTTCGAGTTCGGCCTGGACGACAACGGCGTGCTGACGCTGATGGACGAAGTGCTGACCGCCGACTCCTCGCGCTTCTGGCCGGCCGATTCGTACCAGGTGGGCACCAACCCGCCGTCGTTCGACAAGCAGTTCGTGCGCGACTGGCTGGAAGCCGTGCGCATCGACGGCAAGCCGTGGCCCAAGACCGCGCCGGCGCCGCAGCTGCCGGACGACGTGATCGAGAAGACCGCGGCGAAGTACCGCGAGGCGCTGACGCGCCTGACGGGTGAAGAACTGAAGTAAGTTTTCCTCCGGCTTCCCGCAAGCCGGCGCTGCTCCCCTCTCCTCATGAGGAGAGGGGAGCAAACAAGCAAGGATCAAACGTGAGCAAGCAAGACAAGCCATTGGTCGGCGTCGTCATGGGCAGCAGTTCCGACTGGGACGTGATGCAGCACGCCGTGGCCATGCTGAAGGATTTCGGCGTGCCGTTCGAAGCCCAGGTGGTGTCCGCGCACCGCATGGCCGACGACATGTTCCAGTATGCCGAGAGCGCGCGCGGCCGCGGCCTGCGCGCCATCATCGCCGGGGCCGGCGGTGCCGCGCACCTGCCCGGCATGATCGCCGCCAAGACCATCGTGCCGGTGTTCGGCGTGCCGGTGCCGTCGAAGTACCTGCGCGGCGAGGACTCGCTGCTGTCGATCGTGCAGATGCCCAAGGGCGTGCCGGTGGCCACCTTCGCCATCGGCGAGGCGGGCGCGGCCAACGCCGCGCTGCACGCGATCGCCACCCTGGCCACGACCGACGAGGCGCTGGCCGGCGCGCTGGAAGCGTTCCGCGCGAAGCAGACCGAAGCCGCGCGCGCGATGACGCTGCCGCTGTAACCTGCCACTCTCCGGACCCACACGGAACCGAGCAATGCCTACCGATATCCATCCCCACCTCTCCGAAGCCCACACGCCGGAATCGCGCGCCGAGTTCGGCGTCGACCGTCCCGACGCGCCCATCCTGCCCGGCGCGTGGCTGGGCATGCTGGGCGGCGGCCAGCTCGGCCGCATGTTCACGCATGCGGCGCAGGCGATGGGCTATCGCGTGTGCGTGCTCGACCCGGACCAGGACAGCCCGGCGGGCGTGGTCGCCGACAAGCATATCTGCGCGCAGTACACCGACGAGGCCGCGCTGGCCGAGATGGGCAAGCTGTGCCAGGCGGTCAGCACCGAGTTCGAGAACGTGCCGTCGCTGTCGCTGGACCGGCTCGAGCAGCTGGGCGCGTTCGTCGCGCCGCGCGGCTACTGCGTGTCGATCGCGCAGAACCGCATCGGCGAGAAGAAGTTCTTTGCCGCCTGCGCCGAGCGCACCGGCGTGCCGACAGCACCGCACTGGGTGATCCAGCACGACGCCGACGTCGACCAGCTGCCCGACCACGTGCTGCCGGGCATCCTCAAGACCGCGCGCATGGGCTACGACGGCAAGGGGCAGGCGCGCGTGAAGACGCGCGACGACGTGCGCGCCGCGTGGAAGGCGATGCAGCACGTGCCGTGCGTGCTGGAGCAGATGCTGCCGCTGGCGTACGAGGTGTCGGTGCTGGCCGCGCGCGGCGCGGACGGCGCCACCGCGACCTGGCCGCTGGCCGAGAACGTGCACCGCGACGGCATCCTGTTCTCGACCGAGATGCCGTCGACCAGCGTCTCGCCCGAGATCGCCGAGCGCGCCCGCGCCGCCGCCGCCGCCATTGCCACCGAAATGGGCTATGTCGGCGTGCTTTGCATCGAGTTCTTCGTGCTGACCGATGGTTCGCTGGTCGCCAACGAAATGGCGCCGCGCCCGCACAATTCCGGCCACATCACCATGGACGCGTGCGAGACCAGCCAGTTCGAACAGCAGGTGCGCGCCATGGCGCGGCTACCGCTGGGCAGTACGCGCCAGCATTCCGCCGGCAAGATGCTGAACCTGCTGGGCGACGTGTGGTTCGAGTTCGGGCTGGAGCGCACCCCTGCCTGGGACGAAGTGGTGGCGCAACCCGGCGCCAAGCTGCACCTGTATGGCAAGAGCGATGCGCGCCCGTCGCGCAAGATGGGGCACGTCAATTGCATCGGCGAGCATGCCGAAGCCGCCGACGCCGCGTTCCAGGCGGCCGCGCAGGCGCTGCACATCCCGCTCTGAATTTCCGTCGACCGCCACGCCACCCTTTGAAGGAACACGATGTCGCCGCGCACGCCCACGGCCGCCGAACTGGATGAAGCCGTCCGCCTGCTCGAGGCCGGGCAACTGGTCGCCTTCCCGACCGAGACCGTCTACGGCCTTGGCGCCGATGCAGAAAACCCCGCGGCGGTCGGCCGCATCTTCGCGCTCAAGGGCAGGCCGTCGAACCATCCGGTGATCGTGCACGTGGTCGACGGCGCCGACATCGGCTACTGGACCGACGACGTCCCCGCGGCCGCGCAGCAACTGATCGATGCCTTCTGGCCCGGCCCGCTGACGCTGATCCTGAAGCGCGCCGCGCATATCGACGCCGCCGTCGCCGGCGGGCAGGACAGCATCGGCCTGCGCTGCCCGTCGCATCCGGTGGCGCAGGCGCTGCTGTCGCGCTTCAAGCGCGGCCGCGGCGGCATTGCCGCACCTTCCGCCAACAAGTTCGGCCAGGTCAGCCCGACCACCGCGCAGCATGTGCGCGATGAATTCGGCGATGCGGTCTATGTGCTGGAGGGCGATGGCGTCGAGGTCGGCATCGAATCGACCATCGTCGACCTGTCGCGGCTGGACCAGGGCATCGGCCCGGTGCTGCTGCGCCCCGGTGCCGTCACGGTGGGGATGCTCGCGCAGGTGCTGGGCGAAGCCCCGCTGCCGCCGGACGCCGCGGCACCGCGCGCGTCGGGCACCCTGAAGGCCCATTACGCCCCCCACACGCCGCTGCTGCTGGCCGATGCACAGGCCGCTGCCGCGCGCCTGGAAGCGCTGCCGGTGGATGCCCGCGTGGCCTGGGTCGGGCGCGCGCCGCTGGCGGACCAGCGCTGCACCTGGGTGCAGGCTCCCGCCGACGCCAGCACCTACGCGCGCGAGCTGTACCGGCTGCTGCGCACGCTCGACAAGAAGGGCTATACGCAGCTGGTGTTCGAGATGCTGCCCGAGGGACAGGACTGGGCCGGTGTGCGCGACCGGCTGGAGCGGGCGGCGGCAGCGTTCGCCGGGTAGGGCGGGCGGCGGCTTGCCGCTCGCCTCACTTCGTCGATACGCCGGCACTCCCCAGTGGTCAGCCAGTTCGGTTGCTCTCGCTTACCGCCTGTGTGCTCCCTCTCCCGCGTGCGGGAGAGGGCCGGGGTGAGGGCAGGCGTATGCCAGGCACGCTGCCGTCGACATTACCCCCCCAGCAACCGCAACGCCGTATACACCGCCATCCCCACCACGATCATCCCCACCATCTTGCGCGTCAGCAGGTAGAACACCGTCGCCGCCACGCCCGCCATCAGCTTGTAGTTCGAAAACGCCACGGTGAAATGCCCCTGCCAGGTCATCAGGTCCGGCAGGATGATGGCGGCCAGCGCTGCGGCCGGCGCATAGCGCAGCGCGCGCTGGATGCGGTCCGGCACGGTGATGTGCTCGCCGGCCATCAGGAACAGCGCGCGGGTGATCACGGTGACGACCGCCATGCCGACGAGCGCGATCCAGACTTCGGTATGGCTCATGCGCGGTCTCCGGGTACGTCCGCGGGCTCGGGTGCCGGCTTGGGTGCGGGCTTGGCGTGCGGTGCCTCCCTGCGCCGCTGGATGCCGCGCAGCGCGGCACGCGCGGCCAGTTCGTCGCTGGCCATGCCGGCGGCGATCGCGCCCACCACGGCCACCACCAGTCCGAGCCGGTATGGCAGGTCGAAGCACAGCAGCGCCAGCACCGCCGAAATCACCACCGCCATCAGCGTCGAGCGCGAATTGATGGTGGCGATCATCACCGGGATCAGCGCCATGGTGCCGGCCAGCCCCAGCCCCCAGCTGTCGGGGAACAGGCTGGCCAGCACGATGCCGATGATCGACGACACCTGCCACATGCAGAAATTGGTCAGCGCCATGCCCCAGAAGTAGCCTTCCTTGCCGGGCTCATAGCCGGGCGTGCTGTACTTCTGCAGGAAGTAGACGAAATGCAGGTCGCCGTTGAAGAACCCCAGCACCGTGCGCCGCGCCAGCGTCAGGTAGCTGAAATGCGGCTGCATGCCGGCGCTGAAGATGACGAAGCGCAGGTTGACCATGGCCGCGGTCAGCCAGATGGTCCACAGCGGCAGCCCCGCGGCGAACAGCGGCAGCACCGCCAGCTGCGCCGAGCCGGCGTAGACCAGCAGCGACATGCCGATGGCCTCGGGCACGGTCAGCACGGATTTGCTCATGGCCACGCCCGTCACCAGGCCCCACGAAAATACCGCGGGCAGGGACGGGGCAAAGCGGCGCGCGCCGTCGATAAAACCGGCGCGTTCGGCCGGTGCGAAGCGATGCCAGAGGCGCAACCACACCGGGGGTTGTCGGGAAGTCATGTCAGAGGAAGGCGGGGGCGATGCGGCCCGGGGCCGAAGGCCGGCCCGGAAGGCTGCCGCCGCAGGACGCGGCCGGCACCCTGGCATTATAGGGTGGGATGGCGGGCTGGTAAGCGAGCGCTTAACAAAATGCCGCCGCGGCGTTGGCGGCAGGCCACGGCGCCGCGCCGCGGCCCGGCCGCAGCGGCGTCAGTGCGCCCCGCGGTACACCCACTGCAGCAGCGCGTCGTGCGCCTCCTGCGCCTGCGCGGCGTTGGCATGGTTGATCATGCTCACCACCACGTAGCGGCCGCCTTCGGCGGCGTCGACGTAGCCGGCCAGCGCGCGCACATCGGCCAGCGTGCCGGTCTTCAGGTAGCCGCTGCCGGCTGCGCTGGCGCGGGTCAGGCGGTTGCGCAGCGTGCCGTCGACGCCCAGCACCGGCAGCGAGTCGATCAGCACCGGCCCGACCTGGCTGGCCGCGGCCTGCTGCAGCAGCCGCGCCATGTCATAGGCGCTGATGCGTTCCGCGCGCGACAGGCCCGAGCCGTTGTCGAGCACCAGGCCCGGCATGTCCAGCCCCTGACGCGCCAGCCAGCGCTGCACCACGCGGATCGAGCGGCCGGTGCTGGCGGGCCCGCCGCGGTCCATCTCGGCGCCGAGGGTCAGGAACAGCTGCCGCGCCATCACGTTGTTCGAGAACTTGTTGATGTCGCGCACGATATCGGCCAGCGGCAGGCCGTAGTGGCGCGCCAGCAGCACCGCGCCGCGCGGCACCTTGCCGCTGCGCAGCGCGGGCAGCCTGGCAAAGCGCCCGCCGGCGCGCTGCCACTCGGCGACAAAGCCGCCCCAGGTGAACTCCGCGTGCGACAGCGTGGCGATATTGAGCACGTGCTCGCCACAGTCGCTGGAATAGTCGCCCGAGAACGAGGCCAGCACGGTGCCGTCGGCTTGCGGCAGCACGGTCGGGCTGGCGCTGCTCTGCCAGTCGCCGCAGCGGCCGTTGGTCAGGGTGAGGCGGTTGTCCAGCTTGAGCTGCGCCAGCTCCGGCGTGACGCTGACCGCCACGGTCTGCGAGGCCGGGTCCGGCGTCAGCGTGAACGACAGCGTCTTGAACGCGTACAGCAGCGCATCGGGCCCGACGTTGTAGGCGCGCTGCACCTCGCCGTCGATGGTGCCGTTGCTGTCCAGGCCATCGGCGAAGTAGCTGCGGTCGAGCACCAGGTCGCCGTTGATGGTGCTGGCGCCGGCGGCGCGCGCCCGCGCCACCAGCTTGGCCATTTCCTCGGGCACCAGCTTGGGATCGCCGTGGCCGCGCAGGTAGACGTTGCCGTTGACGGTGCCGTC
This sequence comes from Cupriavidus alkaliphilus, assembly GCF_900094595.1. Taxonomy (GTDB): domain Bacteria; phylum Pseudomonadota; class Gammaproteobacteria; order Burkholderiales; family Burkholderiaceae; genus Cupriavidus; species Cupriavidus alkaliphilus. The sequence goes on from NZ_FMAD01000002.1 coordinate 323,921, forward strand.
GAAGCCTGGCTGCGCGTCGGCGTAGAGCGAGGTCTGCCAGCGGTAGTCCGGCCCGAGCAGCTGCAGGCCGGCGAAGGTGGTGACCAGCTTCATGGTCGAGGCCGGGTTCATCGGCTGCTGCGCGTTCCAGCTGGCGCGCGCGGTGGTGTCGCCCAGCCGCACCACGTAGAAGCTGGCGGCCGCGGCCGGCACGCCGGCGCGGCGCAGGGCCGCAGCTACCGGGGCGGGCACGCCGGCGCCGACCAGCGCCGGATCGGCGGCGGCCTTGGTGGCGGCTTTCGGCGCTTTGGCGGGCTTGGTGGCTTTGGTCGCCTTGGTCGCCTTGGCAGGCGGCTTGGCGTAGGCCGGTGTCAGTGCCGGGCCGCCGGCCAGCAGCACGGCGGCAAGGAGAGGCGAGAGCAGTGGCGACAGGCGGCGCAGCAGCGCGCCGGGTCGCGCTGCGGTGGGCGCGGCGAGGGTTCTTGGCATGGCGGCCATGTTAACGCATGGCCGTCCACAAGCGGATGACAGTTACGGCGGCGCGGCGGTTCAGCCGGCGCGCGGCGGCGCCAGCCGTGCCAGCAGGGCTTTCAGCGTGGCCTGCTCGGTTTCGCTGAGCGCCGAGCTGACGTGGGCATCGTGCGCCAGCACCGCCTGCGTGGCGGCTTCAAGCGTGCGGCGTCCGGCCGGGGTCAGCACCAGGCTGTAGGCGCGCCGGTCGGCCGCGGCGGGGCGCCGCGCCACCAGCTTCATGGCTTCAAGCGCATCCACCAGCAGCACCGCGCCGGAGCGCGCGATGCCCAGGATCTGCGCCAGCTCGGTCAGCTTCAGGTGCGGGTTGCGCGAGATGATCACCAGCGCCGAGAAGCGCGGCGGGGTGATCTGCCACTGCGCCAGCGACTGCACGAAGTCTTCGTAGATGCGGATCTGCGCGCGGCGGATGGCGTAGCCGACCAGGTTGTCGAGCACGCCGTAGTCGATGTTCGGCACATGCGGGTCGAAGCCGCCACCGGCACCGTCGCCGGCGGCCGGGTCGGGCGCCAGCGCATCGCGCGTCCTGCGCCGCGCGGGGGCTGCGGCGGTGCGGGCCCGCCGCGCGGGGGTGGCGGGCGATGTGGCGGATGCGTCGGGAATCATTTGAGCAGTTTCCAGTTGCCGTTCTCTATTGTCACCATAACCCGACCACGCTGGTCAAAGCCATAGTGGTCTTGCGCACTGAAGTTCAGCACCCCGTGCGAGACCACGATGTCGCGCTCGGTTTCCAGCGCGTGGCGCAGCGCCTGGCGGAAGGCCGGCGTGCCGGGGCGGGCCTGCTTCAGCGCCACCGGCACGATGCGCTCCAGCACCAGCCCGGCATCGTAGGCGTGGGCGCCGAACTGCGTGCGGGTCTCGGCCCCGTACTGCTTTTCATAGCGGGTGACGTAGTCCAGCCCGGGCTTGCGCACCGGATCGCCGGCGGGCAGTTGCTCCGGCACGATCACCGGGCCGGCGGGCAGGATCGCGCCGTTGACCAGGCGCCCGCCGATGCGGATCAGGTCTTTGGTGGCCGCGCCATGGGTCTGGTAGAGGGTGCCGCCGTAGCCGCGCTCGCGCAGCGTGGTGTGCGGCAGCGCCGCGCCGGTGCCGGCGCCGGCGATCAGGATCGCATCGGGTTTGGCGGCGATCAGCTTGAGCGCCTGCGCGGTCACGCTGGTGTCGGCGCGGCCGTAGCGCTCGGTGGCGATCAGGCGGATGCCGTTGGCGGTGGCGGCGGCGGTGAAATCCTTCAGCCAGGTCTCGCCGTAGGCATCGGCAAAGCCGATGAAGCCGATGGTCTTGACGCCCTGGGTCTTGGCGGTGGCGGCCACGGCATTGGCCATCAGCCGCACCGGCTGCGCCAGCCGGAAGGTCCAGGCGCCGCGCCCGGGCTTCAGCTCGATCGGCGAGAACGCCAGCTGCACGGTCTGGGCTTCGTCGGCGACCTCGGCAATCGCGATCGACGGCGCCACCGCGGATGAGCCCAGGATGATGTCGACCTTGTCCTCGGCGACGAAGCGGCGCGCGACCTTGGCACCCTGGGTGGGATCGGAAGCGTCGTCCAGCACGATGTAGCGCACCGGCTCACCGCCGATCTTCTGCGGCAGGTAGGCCAGCGAGTTTTTCTGCGGGATGCCCAGCGAAGCGGACGGGCCGGTGGTCGACAGGCTGACGCCGACGGTGATGTCGGCGCGGGCGGTGGCGGCGGCGAAGGTTACGGCGATGCCGAGTGCGAGGCGGGTGAGCCTGGCCGGGGGGTGAAACGCCATGGGAGTTCTCCTCGATGCTGAATGATCTTATGTGTTTTCAATCCCCGTCGGTGTAATCCCTCGGGTTACGCCTTGCCCTGCATCGACTGCCGGTCGAAACCCGCCAGCTGCTTGTACCGCAGCGAGATCGCTTCCAGCTCCGCGCGCGGGATCACCTGGTCGATATCGCTGAAGCCCTGTGGCGCGCGCTCCTCGGCCAGCTGCATCACCTGCTCGGGCCCGTTCATGCGGTTGCGCAGCACGATGCCGGCGGTGCGCGGCAGGCGCTCGGCCTCGTATTCGCGCAGCGCGTAGCCGGTGTCGCGGGTGCCGAGCAGGCTGTCGACCAGGTAGCGCGCGTCGAGGATGGCCTGGGCGCTGCCGTTGGAGCCGATCGGGTACATCGGGTGCGCGGCGTCGCCCAGCAGCGTGACGCGGTCGAAGGTCCAGCGCGGCAGCGGATCCTTGTCGACCATCGGGAATTCGTAGATGGCTTCGGCGCCGTCGATCAGCGCGGGGAGGTCGATCCAGTCCCACTGCCAGCCGGCAAACCGCGCGCGAAACACGGATTTATCGACCTGCTTGTTCCAGTCGCTGCGCGGCGGGGTGTCGGGCACGCTGTCGGGCACGCGCAGCTCGGCGATCCAGTTGACCAGCGAGCGGCCCTGGCGGCGCAGCGGTTCGGAGATGGGGTAGGCGACGAACTTCTGGTCCTGGTGCCCGGCCATGAACATCGAGCGGCCATCCAGGTAGGGCGGCGCCTCGGTCACCGCGCGCCACAGCAGCCGGCGCGAGAAGCGCGGCAGGTCGCCGGCGGGATAGAAATGGCGGCGCACCGCCGAATGGATGCCGTCGGCGCCGACCAGCACGTCGGCGCTGGACTCGACTTCGGCGTTGTCGCCGCGGCGGCGCAGCACGAAGCGCGCCTGTCCCTGCGCGCCGGTATCCAGCACGGACTCGAAGCTGTGGCCGGTATGGACCGCAGCGGGGCCCAGGCGCTCGACCACGGTGCGGTGCAGCAGCATCTGGAATTCGCCGCGATGGATCGAGAACTGCGGCCAGTCATAGCCGGCGGCCAGCCCGCGCGGCTCATGCCAGATGCGCTGGCCCAGCTTGTTGTAGTACGACAGCGATGAGGTCTCGACCGCGATCGCGGCGAGCGCATCGCGCAGGCCCAGCTCGGACAGCACGCGCACCGCGTGCGGCAGCAGGTTGATGCCGACACCCAGCGGACGCAGCGTTTCGCTGGCCTCCCAGACCTCGGCCTCGATGCCGTGGCGGTGGCACAGCAGCGCCAGCGTCAGGCCGCCGATGCCGCCCCCGGCGATTGCGATCTTCATTGGTGTCTCCCCGCGTACAGGTCGTGCCGGGGGCCGCGCGCAGGGCGCCGCCGCCGGCGGATCGAATTTGTTATGGAGTATAACGATTCGACCGGTGGCGGCAAGACGGGAAAGACCCCGGCCACTGGCACCCGGGGTCGGGAAAAACCCGCGCTCAGCCCAGCGCGGCGCTTTCCGGCTTGGCTTGGGAGGTGGCCGGGGCCTTGAGCGACGGCACCGGGAACACGATGTCGTAGAGCCAGTTGTACACCAGCGCGTAGACCATGTAGAAGCCTGCCACGGCGATGTCCATGATGAGCGCGTCGACCAGGCTGATATCGAGGTACCACGCCAGCGACGGCAGGAACACCACCAACAGGCCCAGTTCAAACAGCAGCGCGTGCAGCACCCGCACCGGCACCGACTTGCGCAGCTGGCCGGTGAAACGCAGCATGCCCTTGTCGAACAGCACGTTGTACAGGTAGTTCCAGCCGGTGGCGATCAGCGAGGCGACCGCGCCGATCAGCCCCATCTGGTGCAGTTCATAGCCGAAGGCCCAGCTCGCCAGCGGGGCGAAGATCAGCAGGCCGACCACCTCGAAGCCAACGGCATGGCGGATCCGGTCCCAGGTATTGCGCATGGTTTCTCCTTGCGGGCAAGCACGATGGGGCCTAGTCTATCTGCTGGGCAGGGATTGCCAAGTTGGATACTATCGGTTTAACAGATAGATGATGGGGCGGAGGTACCAATGAGTCTCTCGCTGGAGCAATTGCAGGCCTTTGTCGCGGCGGCCGACACGGGCTCGTTCTCGGCCGCCGCGCGCCGGCTCGGCAAGGCCCAGTCGGTGGTCAGCGCGGCCGTGTCCAACCTCGAGATCGATGCCGGCAACGCGCTGTTCGACCGCAGCGGCCGCTACCCGGTGCTGACCCCGGCCGGCGAGCGCCTGCTGGCCGAGGCGCGCGTGATCCTGGAGCGCTGCGAGCATTTCCGCGGCGTGGCCAAGAGCCTGGGCGAGGGCGTCGAGACGCGGCTGGTGCTGGCGGTCGACGAGCTCTATCCGGAAGAGACGCTGGGCGCGCTGCTGGTGGAGTTTTCCGGGCGCTTCCCGGCGGTCGAGCTGGAACTGCTGTTCCCGCTGATGGAGGACGTCAGCCGGCTGGTGCTGGCGGGGGGTGCCGACCTCGGCATCATGTGGCGCCAGGAGGTGCTGCCGCCAGAGCTGGGCTTCCATGCGCTCGGCTGGATGCCGATGCAGATCCTGTGCGCGCCCGACCATCCGCTGGCGTCGCAGCGGGTCGACTGGGAAGAGCTCAAGCGCTACCGCCAGCTGATGGTCGCGACCCGCACCGACAGCGAGGAAAAGATGCGCCTGCGCGTCGCCGCCGACGTGTGGTGGGTGGAAAGCCAGTGGGTGATCGTCGAGCTGGTCAAGCGCGGCCTGGGCTGGGCCTTCGTGCCGTGGCACGTGGTCGCCAATTCGCCTGCCGCGGCGCAGCTGGTGTCGCCGCCGCTGGCGTTCCAGCAGCAGGACTGGCCGGTGGCGATGGAGCTGGTCTGGCACAAGCAGCGGCCGCTGGGCAAGGCCGCCACCTGGCTGCGCGAGCGCATCTGCGCGCAGTCGCTACCAAGCGCGCCGCAGCGCGGCGCCTAGCGCCGCCCGACGGTGGCGGGCGTGGCGGCTGGCCCGCCGGCGCTGCCGCTGCCACTATCGGCCGCCGGCTGCGCGTGCCAGCCGCCGCCCAGCGCCTTGATCAGCACCACCGCCGCGGTGTACTGGCGGCCGGTGATCGACAGCGCGGTGCGCTCGGCGGTGTAGGCGCTGGTCTGCGCCGTCAGCACGTCGAGCAGGCCGGCGGTGCCGGCGCGGTAGCGGTTGTTCACCAGCGCCAGCGCCTCGCGCGCCGAGCGCAGCGCGTCGTTCTGCACCACCGCCTCCTGTTCCAGCAGCCGCTGCGCGGCGAGGTTGTCCTCGACTTCCTGGAACGCGCCCAGCACGGTCTGGCGGTAGTTGGCCACGGTCTGGTCGTAGGCGGCCACCGCCTGCGCCTTGGCGGCGCGGCGCGCGCCGCCGTCGAACAGCGTGCCGGCCAGGCCGCCGCCGATCGACCAGATCCGGTCCGGCAGCGACATCCAGCGCGCCAGCGTGCTGGCGGTCAGCCCACCGCTGGCTGACAGCGACAGGGTCGGATAGTAGGCCGCCTGCGCCACGCCGATCTGCGCATTGGCCGACGCCATGCGTCGCTCGGCCGCGCCGATGTCGGGGCGGCGCTCCAGCAGTTGCGACGGCACCGCCGCCGGCACGCGTGGCGGCGCGGCACGGAACTCGCCGGCGGCCAGCGACAGCGCCGCCGGAGGCTTGCCCACCAGCACGGCGATGGCATGTTCCAGCTGCGCGCGCGTGATCTGGATGTCGATCTGTTGCGCCTGCGCGCTCTTGAGCTGGGTTTCGGACTGCAGCACGTCGGAGCGTTGCGCGGTGCCCGCCGCGTACTGGTTCTGCACCAGTTGCAGCGACTTCTGGTAGTCGGCCACGGTGCGGTCCAGCAGCGCCTTCTGTGCATCGGCCACGCGCAGCAGGAAGTAGCTCTGCGCCAGGGTGGCCTGCGTCGACAGCAGGGTCGAGGCCAGGTCGGCCTCGCTCGCCTGCGCGCTGGCCTCGCTGCTTTCGACCTGGCGCCGCACCCGGCCCCACACGTCGAGCTCCCAGGTCGCGCCCAGCGTGGCGTTCTGCCCGTTGAGCGTGTTGCCGCTGGCATTGCGCGCGCGCGAGGCGCCGGCCTGCGCATCGACCAGCGGGAAGAAGCCGGCGCGTGCGGCCTGCAGCGATGCCACTGCCTGGCGGTACTGGGCCTCGGCGGCCTTGATGTTCTGGTTCGAGATCTGCACTTCGGCCATCAGCGCGTCGAGCTGCGCATCGCCAAACACCGTCCACCAGTCGGGGCGCGCCAGCGCATCCTGCGGCTCGGCGGGCTTCCAGTCGCCGGTCCAGGCGGGCGTGGCGGCGTCTGCTTCCTTGAAGGATTCGGACACCGGTGCATCGGGGCGCTGGTAGTCGGGACCCACGGCGCAGCCGGCCAGCAGCAGCGCGCACGCCAGGGGTACCGGCAGGGCATGGGTCAGCAAGCGGGAAATGGCAATCATGGCGAACTCTGCATTACTAAACGGCGGCCGGCTGGTCGGGCGTGCCGGCGCCGCCGGTGCCACGCCTGCGCTGGCGCCAGGCCTTGACCTTCAGGCGCCAGCGGTCCAGCGTCAGGTAGACCACCGGCGTGGTGTACAGCGTCAGCAGCTGGCTCACCACCAGCCCGCCGACAATGGAAATGCCCAGCGGCGCGCGCAGCTCGGCGCCGTCGCCGCGGCCCAGTGCCAGCGGCACCGCGCCCAGCAGCGCGGCCATGGTGGTCATCAGGATCGGGCGGAAGCGCAGCAGGCAGGCGCGGTAGATGGCGTCGCGCGGCGACAGCCCCTCGCGCCGCTCGGCGTCGATGGCGAAGTCGATCATCATGATCGCGTTCTTCTTGACGATGCCGATCAGCAGGATCACGCCGATCAGCGCGATGATGCTGAAGTCGGTCTTCGAGGCCAGCAGCGCCAGCAGCGCGCCCACGCCGGCCGACGGCAGCGTCGACAGGATGGTGAGCGGGTGGACATAGCTTTCATACAGCACGCCCAGCACGATATAGATCGTGATCAGCGCCGCCAGGATCAGGATCGGCTGGCTCTTGAGCGAGTCCTGGAACGCCTTGGCGCCGCCCTGGAAGTTGGCGCGCAGGGTCTCGGGCGCACCGATGCGCGCCATCTCGCGGTTGATGGCGTCGGTTGCCTGGGACAGCGAAGTCCCTTCGGCCAGGTTGAACGAGATCGTCGAGGCCGCGAACTGGCCCTGGTGGTTCACGCCCAGCGGCGTGCTGCTCGGCGTCACGCGCGCGAACGCGGCCAGCGGCACGCGGTTGCCGTTGCCGGTGACGACATAGATGTCCTTGAGCGCATCGGGCCCCTGCAGGTATTCCTGGCTCAGTTCCATCACCACGCGGTACTGGTTCAGCGGATGGTAGATGGTCGACACCAGCCGCTGGCCGAAGGCATCGTTCAGCACCGCATCGACCTGCTGCGCGGTCACGCCCAGGCGCGAGGCCGCGTCGCGGTCGATGATCACCGAGGTCTGCAGGCCCTTGTCGTTGGTGTCGGTGTCGATATCCTCCAGCCCCTTCAGGTTGGACAGCGCCGCGCGCACCTTGGGCTCCCACGCGCGCAGCACCTCGAGGTCGTCGGACTGCAGCGTGAACTGGTATTGCGAGCTGCTCTGGCGCCCGCCCACGCGGATGTCCTGCACCGACTGCAGGAACAGGCTGGCGCCGGGCTCCTTGGCCAGCTTGCCGCGCAGCCGCGCAATGATGGCGTCGGCCGATTCCTTGCGCTCCGACAGCGGCTTGAGCGTGACGAACATCTGCCCGGTATTGCGCTGCGAGCCGCCGGTAAAGCCGGTCACGTTGACCACCGCCGGGTCGGACTGGACGATCTTGATGAAGTTGTCGAGCTTGCCGCGCATGGCCTGGAACGACGTGGCCTGGTCGGCGCGGATAAAGCCGATCAGCCGCCCGGTGTCCTGCTGCGGGAAAAAGCCCTTGGGCACGATCACATACAGGTAGACGTTGAGCGCGATGGTGGCGAGCAGCACCAGCCATACCAGCGGGCTGAGCCGCAGCGCCGTGGACAGCGAACGCGCATAGCCGTCATGCAGCCACTGGAACATGCGCTCGGTGGCGCGGAAGAAGCGTCCCTGCCGTTCCGGCTCCACCTGCCGCAGCATGCGCGCGCACATCATCGGCGTGGTGGTCAGCGAGACCACCAGCGACACCAGGATCGCCACCGACAGCGTGATCGCGAATTCCTGGAACAGCCTGCCGACGATGCCGCCCATCATCAGCAGCGGGATAAACACCGCGATCAGCGACAGGCTCATCGACAGCACCGTGAAGCCGACCTCGCGCGCGCCGCGCAGCGCCGCCGCCAGCGGCTTCATGCCTTCCTCGATATGGCGCGAGATGTTCTCAAGCACGACGATGGCATCGTCGACGACGAAGCCGGTGGCGATGGTCAGCGCCATCAGCGACAGGTTGTTGAGCGAGAACCCGGCCAGGTACATCACCGAGAACGTGCCGATCAGCGATACCGGCACCGCCACGCTGGGAATCAGGGTGGCGCGCACGTTGCGCAGGAACACGAACACCACCATGATCACCAGCGCCACCGAGATCATCAGCGTGTGCTCGACCTCGCGCAGCGAGGCGCGGATGGTGGGCGTGCGGTCCATCATCACGTCCATCGAGATCGCCGCCGGGATCATCTTCTGCAGCTGCGGCAGCATCTCGTTGACGCGGTCGACGGTCTCGATGATGTTGGCGCCGGGCGAGCGGTTCAGCACTAGCAGCACCGACGGCTTGCCGTTGGCCGAGCCGGCGTTGCGGATGTCCTGCACCGAATCCACCACGTTGGCCACATCGCGCAGGCGCACCGGCACAGCGAACGAATTCGGGCCGCTGGTGGCGCTGGTGCCGCCGGTGGCGCCGCTGGTGATGGTGGTGGTGCCGCTGCTGGTGGTCAGCGTGGTCACGGTGACGCCGTTGACCACCTTGGTGCTGACGCCGCCGCTGGCGGTGGCGTTGGCGGTGCTGGCGATCAGCGCGCCAGCCGACGCCGACGAATACGTGCCCGGCGTGGCGTAGCGGATGATCAGCGGCATGTAGTCTTCCGCCTTCATGGCCTGGTCGTTGGCGTAGACCTGCCAGTTGTTGCGGGCGTTTTCCAGCGTGCCCAGCGGCCGGTTGGCGTTGGTCGCGCTGATGGTGTTGCGCACATCCTCGAGCGAGATGCCGTAGTTGTTCAGCGCGGTCGGGTTCAGTTCGACCCGCACCGCCGGCAGCGAGGCGCCGCCGATGGTGACCTGGCCCACGCCTTCGACCTGCGACAGCTTCTGCGCCAGGATGGTCGAGGCCGCGTCGTAGAGCTGCCCGCGCGTCATGGTCGGCGAGGTCAGCGCGATGATCATGATCGGCGCGTCGGCCGGGTTGACCTTGCGGTAGGTCGGGTTGTTGGGCAGGCTGGTCGGCAGCGTCGCCCGCGAGGCGTTGATGGCGGCCTGCACGTCGCGCGCGGCGCCGTCGATATTGCGCGACAGGTCGAACTGCAGCGTCACCCGGGTCGAGCCCAGCGAGCTGCTCGAGGTGATCTCGGTCACCCCGGCGATGGTGCCGAGCGCGCGCTCCAGCGGCGTGGCCACGGTGGCGGCCATGGTTTCCGGGCTGGCGCCTGGCAGCGACGCCGACACCGAGATGGTGGGGAAGTCCACCTGCGGCAGCGGCGACACCGGCAGCAGCCGCAGCGCCGCCAGCCCTGCCAGCAGGATGCCAAGCGTGAGCAGCGCGGTCGCGACCGGGCGGTGGATAAAGGCGGCCGAAAGGTTCATGGTCAGACCGGCTCCTCGCCCGTGCCGCCTTCCTCCGGATCGCCGAAGCGGCGCTTGCGCCAGCCCTTCACGCGCGTCGCCACGCGGTCGAAGGCCAGGTAGATCACCGGCGTGGTGAACAGCGTCAGCACCTGGCTGACCAGCAGGCCGCCGACCATGGTCACGCCCAGCGGCCGGCGCAGTTCGCTGCCGATGCCCGAGCCCAGCATCAGCGGCAGCGCCGCCAGCAACGCGGCCATGGTGGTCATCAGGATCGGGCGGAAGCGCAGCAGGCAGGCCTGGAAGATCGCGTCGCGCGGCGACATGCCCTGCTCGCGCTCGGCCTCGAGCGCGAAGTCGATCATCATGATCGCGTTCTTCTTGACGATGCCGATCAGCAGGATGATGCCGATGATGGCGATGATGCCCAGGTCCATCCCCGCCACCAGCAGCGCCAGCAGCGCGCCGACGCCGGCCGACGGCAGCGTCGACAGGATCGTGACCGGGTGGATGGTGCTTTCATACAGCACGCCCAGCACGATATACATGGTCACCACCGCGGCCAGGATCAGCCACAGCGTGTTCGACAGCGACGCGCGGAACGCCAGCGCCGCGCCCTGGAAGCTGGTCTGCATCGAGATCGGCAGGCCCAGTTCCTGTTCCACCTTGGTGATCTTGTCGACTGCCGCGCCCAGCGATTCGCCGGGTGCCAGGTTGAACGAGATCGTCGCCGCCGGGAACTGCCCCTGGTGGTTGATCACCAGCGGCCCGGTGCGCTCGGTGATGCGCGCGAACGCGCCCAGCGGCACCTGTCCGCCGGAAGAGGAGGGCAGGCGCAGCTCGGCCAGCGATTGCGGGCTGGTGCGGAATTCCGGCATGGTCTCGAGCACCACGCGGTACTGGCTCGACTGCGTGAAGATGGTCGACACCAGCCGCTGGCCGAAGGCGCTGTACAGCGCGCTGTCGATCACCGCGGTGGTGATGCCGAAGCGCGCCGCGGCGTCGCGGTCGATATCGACGTACGCGCGCAGGCCGTTGTTCTGCTGGTCGCTGGTGACGTCGCGCAGCTCCGGCTCCTGGCGCAGGCGCTCCACCAGTTTCGGCACCCAGGTGGCGAGCGTCTCGGGGTCCGGATCTTCCACCGTGAACTGGTACTGCGTGCGCGAGACCTTGTCCTCGATGGTCAGGTCCTGCACCGGCTGCGTGAACAGCGACACGCCGCCGAGGCTCTGCACCGACTGCTGCAGGCGCTGCGTGACCACGTCGATCGGGTCGCGCTCGCCCTTGGGCTTGAGGTTGATCAGCATGCGCCCGGCGTTGAGCGTGGTGTTGCTGCCATCCACGCCGATAAACGACGACAGGCTGGCCACCGCCGGGTCCTGCATCACCACCTTGGCCACCGCCTCCTGCTTGCGCGCCATGGCGCTGAACGAGGTGGTCTGCGCCGCTTCGGTGATGCCCTGGATCACGCCGGTGTCCTGCACCGGGAAGAAGCCCTTGGGCACCAGCAGGTACAGCAGCACGGTCAGCGCCAGCGTGGCCACTGCCACCACCAGCGTCGCCTTCTGGCGCTCGAGCACCCACTCCAGCCCGCGGCCGTAGCGCTCGATCACGTTGTCGAAGAAGCGGCCGGTGGCGCGGTGGAAGCGCGACAGCTTTTCTTCCGGCACATGGTGCAGCAGGCGCGCGCACATCATCGGCGTGAGCGTCAGCGACACCACCGCCGAGATCAGGATCGACACCGCCAGTGTGATCGCGAACTCGCGGAACAGGCGCCCGACCACGTCGCCCATGAACAGCAGCGGGATCAGCACCGCCACCAGCGAGAAGGTCAGCGAGATGATGGTGAAGCCGATCTGCTTCGAGCCCTTCAGCGCCGCCTGCATCGGCGAGTCGCCCTTCTCGATGTAGCGCATGATGTTCTCGATCATCACGATCGCGTCATCGACGACGAAGCCGGTGGCGATGGTCAGCGCCATCAGCGTCAGGTTGTTGATCGAGAAGCCGGCCAGGTACATCACGCCAAAGGTGCCGACCAGCGACAGCGGCACCGCAACGCCCGGGATGATGGTGGCGGGGATATTGCGCAGGAACAGGAAGATCACCAGCACCACCAGCGCGATCGCCAGCAGCAGCTCGAACTGCACGTCCTCGACCGAGGCGCGGATGGTGGTGGTGCGGTCGGTCAGCAGCTGCACGTGGACCGACGCCGGCAGCGCGTTCTGCAGCTGCGGCAGCAGCGCCTTGATGCGGTCGACCACCTCGATCACGTTGGCGCCGGGCTGGCGCTGGATGTTCAGCACGATCGCGGGCTTGTCGTTGGCCCACGCGGCCAGGCGGCTGTTCTCGGGGCCGTCGACGATCTCGGCCACGTCGGTGATGCGGATCGGCGCGCCGTTCTTGTAGCCCAGGATGATCTGGCGGTATTCGTCGGCGGAGCGCAGCTGGTCGTTGGCGTCGATGGTGGAGGCGCGCTGCGGGCCGTCGAAGCTGCCCTTGGCGCCGTTGACGTTGGCGGAACCGATCGCGGTGCGCAGGTCGTCGATCGACATGCCCAGCGATGCCAGCGCGGCCGGGTTGGCCTGGATCCGCACCGCCGGGCGCTGGCCGCCGCTGATGGTGACCAGGCCCACGCCCTGGATCTGCGAGATCTTCTGCGCCACGCGCGTGTCGACCATGTCCTGCAGCTTGGGCAGCGGCATGGTGTCGGAGGTCATGGCGATGGTCATGATCGGCGCGTCGGCCGGGTTGACCTTGCTGTAGACCGGCGGCATCGGCAGGTCCGAAGGCAACAGGTTGCTGCCGGCATTGATGGCGGCCTGCACCTCCTGCTCGGCCACGTCCAGCGGCAGTGTCAGCTCGAACTGCAGCGTGATCACCGAGGCGCCGCCCGACGAGGACGACGACATCTGCTTCAGGCCCGGCATCTGCCCGAACTGGCGCTCCAGCGGCGCGGTCACCGACGAGGTCATCACGTCCGGGCTGGCGCCGGGGTAGAGCGTGGTGACCTGGATGGTGGGGTAGTCGACCTCGGGCAGCGCCGACAGCGGCAGCAGCCGGTAGGCCACCAGCCCGGACAGCAGGATGGCCAGCATCAGCAGCGCCGTGGCGACCGGGCGCTCGATGAAGAGGCGGGACGGGTTCATGCGGCGTCCTTACTGCTGCGGCGTGCGCGCGGCCGGTGCGCTGGCGCCGGCTTCGCGTTGGCGGCGGCGTTCGCCTTGCGGTGCCGAAGCGCCCGCCGCGCCGGCATCGGCCTGCGCAGCGCTGGCACCGCCAGCACCATCTCGATGGCGCCGCCCGCGCGCGCGCGGCTGGCTGGCCGGCACCACCGCGGCGGCGCGCGCCGCCGGGTCGACGGTTTCGACCGTCATGCCTTCCTTGAGCCGGTCGGCGCCGTCGACCACCACGCGCTGGCCCGGCTCGAGCCCCTTGAGCACCGCGGTACGGGTGCCGTCGCCGGGCCCCAGCTCGACCACCTGCACCTTGACCTTGCTGGCTTGGTCGACGGTGTAGACAAAGGTGCCCTGCTGGCCGCGCTGGATCGCCGCCACCGGGATCACGGTGGCATCCCGGAGCGTATCGACGCGCGTGCGCACGTTGACGAACTGGTTGGGGAACAGCATGCCGTCGGCGTTGGGGAACACCGCCTTGAGCTTGACCGTGCCGGTGGTGGTGTCGATCTGGTTGTCGGTGGTCAGCAGCTCGCCTTCGCCGAGCTGGTTGCGCACCTGGCGGTCCCAGGCCTGCACCGGCAGCTTTTCGCCGGCGTTGAGCTTTTTCAGCACCGAGGGCAGGTTGTCCTCGGGGATGGTGTACATCACCGCGATCGGCTGGATCTGCGTGATCAGCGCGATGCCGTTGGTGTCGCTGGTATTGACGATATTGCCGGGATCGACCTGGCGCAGGCCGATGCGGCCCGACACCGGCGCCACGATCCGGGTGTAGCCCAGCTGCAGGCGCGCGTTGGCGACATTGCCCTGGTCGGTCTTGACCACGCCCTCGTACTGGCGCACCAGCGCGTCCTGGGTATCGACCTGCTGCTTGGAGATCGAATCCTGGCCCAGCAGCGTGCGGTAGCGCTGCTGGTCCAGCCGTGCGTTCTGCAGCAGCGCCTGGTCGCGCGCCAGCTGCCCCACGGCCTGGTCGAGCGCGGCCTGGAACGGGCGCGGGTCGATCTCGGCCAGCACGTCGCCGGCCTTGACCATCTGGCCTTCCCTGAACAGGACCTTGAGCAGCGGCCCGGACACCTGCGCGCGCACGGTCACGTTCGAGACCGGGGTGACGTTGCCGAGCCCGTTCAGGACCACGTCCATGTCGCGCTGGGCCACGGTGGCGACCACCACCGGCGAGCGCGGCATGCCGGCACGACCGCCGGGGCCGCCAGGGCCTGCCGACGCGGGCCCGCTGGCACCGCCCGGGCCCGCCGCGGTGCCCCGGGGGGCGTCGCCGCGGTGCGCATACCAGTACCAGCCGCCCCCGGCCAGCAACAGCACCAGCAGCCCGGCATAGAGCCGGCGCCGGTTCCGGCGCGGCGGGCGCGAAGACGGGGAGGGGGAGGGGTTAGGTTGGCCTGGTTCGGGGTTGGACATGTACGCAATCCTGGAAACGGTGCGCGCGGCGCACCGTCATGTTCTGCTGGCAAGTGACGATGCCGCAGTATGCCGCATCGCCATGGGCGCCGGCCGGCCCGGCGGGGCAGCGCGCGCAAGGGCCGCCGGCGTGCCGGCGCGTGCCGTGCGGCGCGCATCGGGCGGCGCTGACGGCAAGTCATGCGGCAAGGATAATGTGCGGGCGCGGACGCCCGTATTTCGGCGCCCGGCGCTTTTATTACAGAGGATTACCAGCGGCCCGGGTGTAACCTCCGGAAACAATACCGCCCGGCCGATCCGGCGTGTGCGCCGCCCGGGCTGACTATCATGTGCCTATGCGAACGAACCAGCCTACCCAGATCCTTGTCGTCGACGACGATCCCGAACTGCGCGACCTGCTGCGTGAATACCTGACCCAGCAGGGCTTCGCGGTCTCGGTGATGCATGACGGCGACGGCCTGCAGGCGCGCCTGGAGCGCGAGCGGCCGGCGCTGATCGTGCTGGACCTGATGATGCCCAAGGTCGACGGCCTGACCGCGCTGCGCAACCTGCGCGCCCGGAACGACGATATCCCGGTGATCCTGCTCACCGCCCGCAGCGACGAGATCGACCGCATCGTCGGCCTCGAGATCGGCGCCGACGACTATCTCGGCAAGCCGTTCTCGCCGCGCGAGCTGCTGGCGCGCATCAACGCCGTGCTGCGCCGCAAGCTGGCGCGCCCGGCGGCGGCGCCCGAGGACCGCGAGTCGGTGGCCTTCGGGCCGTTCCGCGTCAACTTCCGCCAGCGCATGCTGACGCGTGCCGGCCAGGCGCTGTCGATCAGCGATACCGAGTTCGCGCTGCTCAAGCTGCTGCTGATGCATCCGCTCGAAGTGCTGTCGCGCGAGCGCATCGTCGAGCTGATGTACGGCAGCGCCAGCGGCATCAGCGACCGCGGCATCGACGTGCAGATCTGGCGCCTGCGCCGGCTGCTGGACGAGGACGCGCAGCGCCCGCGCTATATCCAGACCGTGCGCGGCCGCGGCTACACCTTCGTGCCCGACGAAGCGGAAGAGATTCCCGCGGGCCTCCCCGAATAACCCGGCGCCGGCGCCACGAATAGCCCCCGGCGAGGACCTGCTTTCCGATGAAGTTGCGACGTATCGATACCCTGTTCGGCCGCATTGCGCTGCTGATCGCCGCGGTGCTGGTGATCAGCCATTTCTCGTGGCTGGCCATCCTGCGCATGGACCGGCGCCAGCAGCAGGTCGACTATTCGGTGGAGCAGATGCTGTTCCAGCTCGACAGCATCGAGCGCGCGCTCGATGCGCGCCCGCCCGCCAAGCTGCCCAGCCTGGTGGAAACCGCCAACACCGCCGATGCCGACGAGCACGCCACCGCGCCCAAGGGCGGCCGCTCGCGCCGGCTGGTGGAGCAGTTCATCAGCCGCCTGCCGCAAGGCACCGAGATCCGGCTGGAGGACGAGACCACGCCGCGCATCTGGATCAAGCTGCCGGACCGCGCCGACTGGATCGCGATGCCGATCCTGTGGGTCCACAACCCGCCGCCGGACAACCGGCTGGTGCCGGGGGTGATGCTGGTGGTGGGCGTGGCGATCGTGTTCGCCGTGCTGATCGCGTGGCAGATCCAGCGCCCGGTGCGCGACATGGCCAACGCGGCCGCGCTGCTGTCGCGCCAGCACGCCGTACCGCCGCTGCGCGAGCGCGGCCCGCACGAGCTGCGCCAGCTGATCGAGCGCTTCAACCGCATGGTGGCCGACCTCGCGCGCATCGACCAGGAACGCAACACCATGCTGGCCGGCATCGCCCACGACCTGAAGACGCCGCTGGCGCGGCTGCGCCTGCGCGCCGAGATGCTGGCCGATCCCAAGGCCGCCGCCGGGGTCACGCGCGACGTCGATTCGATGGCGGCCATCGTCGAGCAGTTCCTGAGCTTCGCGCAGACCAGCGAGTCCACCGCGCGGCCGGTGCCGGTGGACCGGCGCGTCAACGAGCTGGCCGCCTCGCTGGCCGAGCAGGAGCGCCAGGTGGTGCTGTCGCTGGGCGCGGGCGAGGGCTTCCGCATGATCGCCACGCAGCTGGACCGCATCGTCGGCAACCTGGTCGACAACGCCTACGCCTATGGCAAGCCGCCGGTCTGCATCGCGACCTCGCGCACGCCCGACGGCTACATGCTGGTGGTGGAAGACCAGGGCGACGGCATTCCCGACCACGACATGGAACGCGCCACGCTGCCGTTCGTGCGGCTCGACCCGGCGCGCGGCGGTAATGCGCACTCCGGGCTGGGGCTGGCGATCGTCGACCGGCTGGTGCGGCAGGCGGGGGGGAAGCTCAACCTGGTGAATGCCGAGGGGGGCGGGTTGAGGGTGGAGATGCTGTTTGGGGCGGCTACGGCTTGATGCGGGCGGCTGTGGCCCGATGATCGCTTGCCTGCTCCCTCTCCCGCGTGCGGGAGAGGGGAGCAAACCGGCCGCATGTGGTCGCGCGCAGCCGTTTGCGTCAATTCTTCAAACCTTCTTCTTCTCCCCGATCCGGCTTTCCTTGCCCGCCAGCAGCTTGGCAATGTTCTGCCGGTGCCGCGCGATCAGCAGCACGCTGATGACGAAGATCGCTCCGGCCATCACGTCGACGCCGTTCATCAGCACATGGAAGAACGGCGCGAAGATCGCCGCCACCAGCGCCGCCAGCGACGAATAGCGGAAGAAGAAGGCGATGATCAGCCAGGTGGCCAGCGTGCCCAGGCCCAGGATCGGATTGATCGCCAGCAGGATGCCGGCCGCGGTGGCCACGCCCTTGCCGCCGGCGAAGCGGTGGAATACGGGGAACAGGTGGCCGAGGAACACCGCCAGCGCCACCATGGCCAGGCCGGTGTCGTTGAGGCCGTAAGCCGGGCCGAAACGCGCCGCCAGCCAGACCGCCAGCCAGCCTTTCAGGGCATCGCCGATCAGCGTCAGGATCGCCGCCTTCTTGTTGCCGGTGCGCAGCACGTTGGTGGCGCCGGGGTTGCCCGAGCCGTAGGAATGCGGATCCGGCAGCCCCATCAGCTTGCTGACGACCACAGCGAAGGAAACGGAGCCGATCAGGTAGGCGGCAAGGGCAAAAAGCAGATTGGCCATGTGGAGTGGGATGTTTTCAGGCTGGCGCGATTGTAGCGCGGCGGGGGCCTGGCCACGACCGTGACTACCCGGATTGGCGTGGAGGCTTGCTTCGGTCTGAAGCGGCGCCACGCGGCTGGCAAGTTCAGTCCGGCAGCGCGCACTGCACCGGCTGGGCGTCGAGCAGCGCGGGCAGCAGCTTCGGATCCAGGCTGACCAGGTAGCCGCGGCGCCCGCCGTTGATATAGATGCGCGCCAGCTCCAGCACGGTCGCTTCCACAAACACCGGCATGCGCTTCCTGGTGCCGAACGGCGAGGTGCCGCCCACCAGGTAGCCGCTGTGCCGCTGCGCCACCTCGGGCTTGCACGGCTGCACGCTCTTGCGCGCGGACTGGCGCGCCAGGTTCTTGGTCGAGACCGAGCAATCGCCGTGCATCAGCACCACCAGCGGCTGCGCGCGCTCGTCTTCCATGATCAGGGTCTTGATCACGTCATGCTCGGGCACGCCCAGCTGGCGCGCCGATTCGCCGGTGCCGCCATGCTCGACGTAGTCATAGGGGTGTTCGCCGAAGGCCACGCCTTGCTTGCGCAGGAACTGGGTGGCAGGGGTTTCGGACACGTGCTTGTTCTTGCTCATGGCGATGGGGTCGCTCAGTGCCGCTCAGCCGCGCGGATGGTGCTGCTGGTGCAGCTCGCGCAGGCGCTCGCGCGCAACGTGGGTATAGATCTGGGTGGTGGAGATATCGGCGTGGCCCAGCAGCAGCTGCACCACGCGCAGGTCGGCGCCGTGGTTGAGCAGGTGCGTGGCAAAGGCATGCCGCAGCGTGTGCGGCGACAGCGGGGCATGCACGCCGGCGTCGCGCGCATGGCGCTTGATCAGGTGCCAGAACGCCTGCCGCGTCATGCCCTCGCCGCGCTGCGTGACGAACAGCGCGTCGCAGGCGCGCCCGGCCAGCAGCACCGGACGTGCGCCGGCCAGGTAGCGCCGCAGCCAGTCGCCGGCCTGCTGGCCGAACGGCACCAGGCGCTCCTTGTCGCCCTTGCCGCCGACCACGCGCGCCACGCCCTCGTTCAGGCCGATCTCGACGGTCTTCATCTGGGTCAGTTCCGACACGCGCAGGCCGCTGGCGTACATCAGCTCGAGCATGGTGCGGTCGCGCAGGCCCAGCGGGGTCTCGGTGTCGGGCGCCTCCAGCAGCGCGTCGACCTGGGCCTCGGTCAGGGTCTTGGGGTAGCGTGGCGGCTGCTTGGCGGGGCGCAGCAGCAGGCAGGGGTCGGTCTGCACCAGGTGCTCGCGCAGCGCCCACTGGTAGAAGCGGCGGAACACCGCCAGGCGCCGGTTGGCCGACGACGCTCGGGTCTGCGTATGGCGCGCGCTGAAGTACGCCGACAGCGCGCCGTCGTCGGCGCCGAGCAGTTCGCCGCGCTGCTCCTGCTGCAGCCAGCGCGCCAGCAGCGTCAGGTCGCGCCGGTAGGCATCGATGGTGTTGCGCGAGAGCCCGTCTTCCAGCCACAGCGCATCGCAGAAGCGGCTGACCAGGGCCACGTCGGCAGCGCTGGCGACGGCGGTGAGCTCGGCTGGCGCCGGGGCGCCGCTCATATCAGCATGGCGCCCTCATGGCGCAGCAGCCAGCGTTTGACGTCGAGGTAGAAGCCGTCCTCGGCATGGTGCGAGAACCCGCCGATGCCGCGCGCCGAGACCACGCGATGGCATGGCACCAGGATCGGGAACGGGTTCTGCCCGCAGGCCTGGCCGACCGCGCGCGGCATCGCGCCGATGGCTTCGGCGATGGTGCCGTAGGTGGTGGTCGCGCCGCGCGGCACGGCGCAGATGGCCTGCCACACGCGCTGCTGGAAGGCACTGCCGGCGGCGGCCAGCGGCACGTCGAAGGCGGTGTCGGGATCGTCGTAATAGGCCGCCAGCTGCGCCGCGAGCCGCTGCGTCAGCGCATCGGCCGGCGCAAGCGCCTCGACGTGCCCGGGAAGGTACACGATGCCCCGGATGCGCGCGCCGTCCGTGCGCACGCCGATCTTGCCGAACGGGGCGGTAAGGATGGCGTCGTAGGTGGCGGGCATGGCGGTCAGGCTGGGGCGAATGCTGGATTTTAGTGCTTTTTGGCGGGGGCAGAAAAAAGGCCGCCTTGCGGCGGCCCTTTGGCGGTTGGTGTCACACCGGCCGGATTACTGCTCCAGCTTGATGTTCTGCACCTTGACCAGGTTCTTCATCTTGTCGAATTCCTTCTTGATCTCGGCCGCGTGCTGCGCCGGCGTGTTGCCCGACGGCTCGGCGCCGGCGGTGCGCAGGCGCTGCTGGAAGTCCTTGTCCTGCAGGGCCTTGACCGCGGCTTCGTTGAGCTTCTTGATGACCTCGTCAGGCGTGCCGGCCGGCGCCACCAGGCCGTACCAGGCCGGATCGTTCGGCTCCTTCAGGCCCATTTCGCCGAAGGTCGGCACGTCCGGCAGCGAGTCCAGCCGCTTGTTCCAGGCCACTACCAGCGGGCGCAGCTTGCCGGCCTTGATGTAGGGCATCGACGACGGCAGGTTGTCGACCATGATCGGCACCTGGCCGGCCAGCACGTCGTTCAGTGCCGGGCCCGCGCCGCGGTACGGGATATGGACCATGAAGGTCTTGGTCGAGACCTTGAACTGCTCGCCCAGCATGTGGCCGAAGCCGCAGGTGCCCGACGATGCGTACGAATACTTGCCCGGGTTGGCCTTCAGCACGGCCAGGAACTCCTTGTAGTCCTTGGCCGGGAAGCTCGGGTTCACCGCGATCACGTTGGCCACGTTGGCCAGGTTGGTGATGGGCTTGAAGTCCTTGATCGGGTCGTACGACAGCTTGGGGTTGCAGGCCGGGTTCACGGCCATGGTCGAGACCGTCGAGATGCCGATGGTGTAGCCGTCCGGCGCGGCCTTGGCGATGGCGTCGGCGCCGATCGAACCGCCCCCGCCGGCGCGGTTTTCCACCACCACCGGCTGGCCCAGGATGCGGCTCATCTGGTCCGCCGCGCCACGGCCGACGATGTCGGTGGTGCCGCCGGGTGCGAACGGAATGATCAGGCGGATCGGCTTGGTGGGGTAGCTCTGGGCTTGCGCCGCGGTGGCGGCGGCCGCCAGGGCCAGGGTCAGTGCGAGTTTGCCAGCTTGCATGAGATCATGTCTCCCGTCAGAAATCCGGGCAGGGTGCCGCCCGGAAGCAAAAAAACCGTCGCAGTGCCACAGGTCGGGCGGTGCGTCGGCAGCGTAATCTGGGTCAGCCGCCCAGCAGGCCGCGCTTGACGCCGGCGTCGACCGGGCGTTCGCCCAGGAACACCCGCAGCAGGGCCTGGTAAAAGTCTTCGCCGGGAATCGGCCGGCCGCGCGGCGTGCCGTTGATGGCGACGACCGTCCCCGTCTGCGGGGAAAAATCCAGGTTGATGACATCGCCCTTGTGCGCGGTGCCGATCTCGCCCAGGGTGCGCTCGAACTGTACCAGCCGCGCCGCCAGGCCCTGCATCTGCGCCTCGCTGTGGTTGTCGCGCATGCCCTGGCGGATCGCGCGCACCACCGCCGGCGGCTCGGTCTCGCGCAGGATGCGTAACTGTAGCCGCTTGGCGCCGGAGGTGCCCAGTACCACGGCCGCGTTGCGGGCCTTTTCCTCCAGGTACAGCGCGGCCACGTAGCCCTTGGTCAGGAAGCCGGTGCGCAGCGCCGCGCCATTGAGCTGCAGTTCCTTGCCGCCCACGCGCGCGGCATCGTCGAAGCGTACGCCGGCGATCTCGACCGCGCGCGCCGGCCCCGGCACGGCATGCACCACGGCCACGGCGCCGAGCGCCGCCAGCACGACAGCCAGGCGCAGGCGGCGGCCCGGCCGGAAGCCAGGGCGGAAGCGGGAGCGGAGGAGGGTGTCCACGCGCGTGCGCGCGGAACGGATGCGGGACAACATGGCGGCAGGCGTACAACTTGGCATGCCATGCTGCCCGAAATCTGGAAAAATACCTATCCGTATCTGCCCTAGTCTGCACATTCCGGCTTTGTTGCCGTTATCTCTCCGCGCCGCTGCTTCTGTGCGACGGCTGCGCGGGCAGTTGCAGCGCCATGCCACTGCCACCACAACTACAACCCCAGATGTCTTCCGCCCTCCTGCTGGTCCCGGACTTCAGCCTGATCCTGATCGGCTGGCTGCTGGTGCGCTATTCCCCCTTCGACCGCGCCTTCTGGGGCGGGGTGGAGCGGCTGGTCTACTTCGTGCTGTTCCCGGCGCTGCTGCTGCAGTCGACCAATACCGCGGTGCTCGATTTCTCGTCGACCTCGGCCATGCTGGGGCTGGCGCTGCTGGTGCTGGCTACTGGCCTGGCCGGCGGCTACGCCGTCAAATGGGTGCTGCGCCCGGACCCGGTCAGCTTTGCCTCGGGGCTGCAGACCGCGTTCCGCTTCAATTCCTATATCGGGCTGGCGCTGGCCGCGCGGCTGGGCGGCTCCGAAGGCCTGGCGCTGATGGCGCTGATCGTCGGCTGTACCGTGCCGCTGTGCAACGTGGCCGCGGTGTGGGCGCTGGCCCGGCATGGCCAGGCCGCGCTGTGGAAGGAACTGGCGCGCAATCCGCTGATCCTGGCCACCGCCGGCGGCCTGGCGACCAACCTGATGGGGCTGCACGCGCCCGAGGTGCTGGGCATGACGCTGAACCGGCTGGGCTCGGCGTCGACCGCGCTGGGCCTGATGACGGTGGGCGCCGGGCTGCAGATGAGCGGCGCCACCGGCACCGCCGGGCCGGTGGCGTGGTGGACCGGGGTCAAGCTGGTGGCGATGCCGTGCGTGGCATGGCTGGTGGGGCGGCACCTGCCGCTGACCGCGCTGCAGTACCAGATCGTGGTGCTGTACGCCTCGCTGCCGACCGCCTCCAGTGCCTACATCCTGGCCGTGCGCATGGGCGGCAACGGGCCGATGGTGGCGGCGACGATCTCGCTGATGACGGTGGCGGCGATCGTCACCACGCCGCTGTGGCTGGCGCTGGTGAGCTGATCCGAGCGGGGCGGTTGGAGATCAGCCGCCCGGTTGCGCCGGCGGCCCGCCCTGCGCCAGGGCCCAGTCGATATGTTCCTGCACCATGGGCGTGGCGGTCTCGCGCCGCGCCAGCAGTGCGGCGCGGATGCGCGCGGCCAGTGCCGCGTCCTCGGCGCGCATGCCCGACAGCGCCGTGCGCAGGCTGTTGCCCAGTCCCACCGCCAGGTTGCGCAGCCAGCGCTCGTGGCCGATGCGGCGGATCGGGCTGCCCTCGAGGCGCTGGTTGAATTCCGCTTCGGTCCATTGGAACAGCGCCACCATGTCGGGTGCGTCCAGGCCATTGCGCACGTCGAAGTCCGGCACCGTGGCCACGTGCGCGAACTTGTTCCACGGGCAGGCCAGCTGGCAGTCGTCGCAGCCGTAGACGCGGTTGCCCATCGGTGCGCGGAATTCCACCGGGATCGCGCCCTTGTGCTCGATGGTGAGGTAGGAAATGCAGCGGCGCGCATCCAGCCGGTAGGGCGCGACGATGGCGCGCGTGGGGCAGATGTCCAGGCAGCGGTGGCAGCTGCCGCAATGGCCCGACTCGGGCGGATCGGCGGGCAGCGGGATGTCGACCAGGATCTCGCCGAGGAAGAACATCGAGCCGCCATCGCGGTCCAGCAGCAGCGTATGCTTGCCGCGCCAGCCCAGTCCGCCCTGGCTGGCCAGCGCCACTTCCATCACCGGGGCCGAATCGGTAAAGACGCGGTAGCCGAACTTGCCGATCTCGGCCTCGATCCGGGTGGCCAGCTGCTGCAGGCGGCTGCGCAGCACCTTGTGATAGTCGCGTCCGCGTGCGTACAGCGACACCACCGCGGTGGCCGGGTCGTCCAGCCGCGCCAGCTCGTGGCGGCGCCAGTCGGCGGCCTGCGCGTGCGCGCCGGCGACCGGGACATAGGGCATGCGCGCCACGATCGCGCGCACCGTGCCGGGCACCAGTTCCGCCGGACGGGCGCGCCGCAGGCCGTGGTTGGCCATATAATCCATGTCGCCGTGGTAGCCCTGCGCCAGCCAGGCCAGCAGTCCGGGCTCGGCGTGCGCGAGGTCGACATCGGCGATGCGCACCGAGGCAAAGCCCAGCGCCGCGCCCCATGCGCGGATCGACGCGGCCAGTGCCGCAAGCTCCCCCGGGCCCGCGGCCGCATGGCCGCTGGTGTCTGGTACTGGTGTGGGCGGCGCATCCGCCTGCCCCGGGGCGACTCGGTCGATCATTCCTGAATTGTACGCAATGCCCTTGCTCGAAGAACGTACCCTGACGCTGCCCGACGAAGCCGCCACCGCGCGCCTGGGCGCCGCGCTGGCCGCCGCCGTGCAGGCGATGCCGCCGCGCACGGTGCATGTGCAGCTGTCCGGCGACCTGGGCGCCGGCAAGACCACGCTGTCGCGCGCAGTGCTGCGCGCGCTGGGCCATGCGGGCAAGGTCCGCAGCCCTACCTATACGCTGTGCGAGCCCTATGACGTCGCTCGCGCCGACGGCTCGCCGCTGACGGTCTACCACTTCGACCTGTACCGCTTTGCCGATCCCGAAGAGTGGCTCGACGCGGGTTTTCGCGACTGCTTCGCCGAACCGGCCTTCAACCTGGTCGAGTGGCCGGAAAAGGCCGGGCGCCTGCTGGGGGAACCCGACCTGCACGTGTTGCTCCAATCGGACATGGCCGGCGCCGATGACACCCGCGAGCGGCGGATCGCGACGATGCGCGCCTATACTCCCACTGGACTTACCTTGCTGAACGCATGCTGATCAAGCGACTTGCCACCGACCGCCCCGATGGACCCGACGGCCTGCTGCAGGCGCGCCGCAAATGGATGGCGCAGGCACTGAAGCTGGGCGCGGGCACCGCCGTCCTGACGCTGGCCGGTCCGCAGATCGCGTTCGGCGCCGGCATCGTCGCGGTGCGCGTGTGGCCGGCGGAGGACTACACCCGCGTCACCATCGAATCCGATACGCCGCTGGCCGCGGTGCACCAGATGATCCGCGACCCCGACCGGCTGGTGGTGGACATCGACGGCCTTGACCTGTCGCCCACGCTGCGCGAGCTGGTGGCCAAGATCACGCCGAACGACCCGTATATCCAGACCGTGCGCGTCGGCCAGAACCGCCCGCGCGTGGTCCGCATGGTGTTCGACCTGAAGGAAAACGTGGCGCCGCAGGTATTCACGCTGGCGCCCATCGGCAGCTACCGCAACCGGCTGGTGTTCGACCTGTACCCGGTCAACCCGCCCGACCCGCTGTGGAAGCTGGTGCGCGACACCGAGGAAAAGCAGCGCCGCTTTGCGACATCCGACCCGGCGCCGGGCGCCGAAGGCATCGCCGGCGCCCCGGCCGGCGCGGAGGAAGACGCCATCGGCGCGCTGGTGCGCCGCTTTGACGAGAAGGGCGAGATGCCGCCCACCACCGCGCCACTGCCGCCACCGGTGGCCGCGGCCCGGCCGAAGCCGTCGGCACCGCCGGTGCCGGCCCCGAACGCGCCGGTGGTGCCGCCGGTCGCGCGCGACAATCCCACCGCCGAGCGGCCGTTCAAGATGCGCCGCCTGCTGACCGTGGCGATCGACCCCGGCCATGGCGGCGAAGACCCGGGCGCGATCGGCGCGGCCGGCTCGCGCGAGAAAGACGTGGTGCTGCAGATCGCGCACCGGCTGCGCGCCAAGATCGACGCCCAGCCCAATATGCGCGCGATGATGACGCGCGACGCCGATTTCTTCGTGCCGCTGAACGTGCGCGTGCAGAAGGCGCGCCGCGTGCAGGCAGACCTGTTCGTGTCGATCCACGCCGACGCCTTCCTGTCGCCCGAGGCGCGCGGCGCGTCGGTGTTCGCGCTGTCCGAGCGCGGCGCGTCCAGTACCGCGGCGCGCTGGCTGGCCAACAAGGAAAACGCCTCCGACCTGATCGGCGGCGCCAACATGGGCAACAAGGATGCGCAGGTGGCGCGCGTGCTGCTGGACCTGTCGACCACCGCGCAGATCAACGACAGCCTGCTGGTGGGCAAGGCCGTGCTGGGCGAGATCGGCGGCATCAACAAGCTGCACAAGGCCCACGTCGAACAAGCCGGGTTTGCCGTGCTGAAGGCCCCGGATATTCCCTCGATCCTGATCGAGACCGCCTTCATCAGCAATCCGGAAGAAGAGCGCAAGCTCAACGACAACGCGCACCAGGAACAGCTGGCCAATGCCATCCTGAAGGGCATCCGCTCGTACTTCGCGCGCAATCCGCCGCTGTCGAAGAATCCGTCGGTCTGACCCGCCGCGCGGGCGGCAGGCACAAAAAAACCGGGGCATGCCCCGGTTTTTTCATGGCGGCGGGCTTCAGGCACGCGCCGTGGCCTGGTCCTCCAGCAGCGCATCGCGGTTGGCATAGCGCGACGCGATCACCGAGCAGACGATCAGCTGCAGCTGGTGGTAGACCATCAGCGGCAGCACCAGCAAGCCCAGCGCCGGATGGCCGGCAAACAGGATCTTGGCCATCGGGATGCCGTTGGCCAGGCTCTTCTTCGAGCCGCAGAACACCGCGGTGATCTCGTCCTCGACCGCAAAGCCCAGGCGGCGCGCGGTCAGCGTGGTGAAGCCCAGCACCACGAACAGCAGCACCGCGGCAATCCCCATCACCGCGCCGATGGTCTGCCACTGGTACTGGTGCCACAGGCCTTCGGCGGTGGCGTCGCAGAACGACGAGTAGACGATCAGCACGATCACGCCGCGGTCGATCTTGTTGGTGATGTGCTTCTTTTTGGCGAGCCAGCTGCCGATCAGCGGGCGCAGCAGCTGCCCCAGCGCGAACGGCAGCAGCAGCTGCAGCGCCACGCCGGTCAGCGCCTTGCCCAGCGGCATCGAGGCGCCGCTGGCGCTGATCACCAGCCCCATCAGCAGCGGCGTCACCAGCATGCCGATCAGACCCGAAATGGTGGCGTTGAAGATCGCGCCCGAGACATTGCCGCGCGCCATCGAGGTCATGGCCACCGACGACGACACCGTGGACGGCAGCGCGCACAGGAAGAACACGCCCAGCAGCAGGTCGGCCGGCAGCGTATTGCGCAGCGACAGCATCAGCAGCGCGCCCACCACCGGGAACACCACGTAGGTGAAGACCTGCACGAACACATGCAGGCGCCAGTGCTTCGCGCCCGCCACCAGCTTGTCGCGCGACAGCGCCGCGCCGTGCAGGAAGAACACCAGTGCCACGCCCAGGCTGGTCACCACGCCAAGGTGCAGCGGGCCGTCGCCGGTGCCCAGTTCGGGCGCGGCGAGCGCGATGGCGATGGCGGTCAGCATGACGAGCACAAAGCCGTCGATCAGGTCATAGAGCTTCTTGAGATTGCGGACAATACGGGACATGACTGCGGTGAAATCCTGCGATGTTAGGGTTTTGCCTAGTATTGGACGCTAGCCGGGTCTAGAATGCAAATTCATTTATAGAATCTATTTATCCGCTTGTTGCATGAATTACACATTGCGTCAGTTGCGTGTGTTCCTGGCGGTGGCCAGCAGTGGCGGCTTCAGCCGGGCCGCGGACGCCGTCGGACTGACCCAGCCGGCAGTCAGCCGGGGCGTTGCCGAGCTGGAAGACGCGCTCGGCGTGCGCCTGCTGGACCGCACCACGCGCGAAGTGGTGCTGACCGAGGCCGGCCATGCGCTGGCACCGGCGCTGGAGCGACTGCTCGGGCAACTGGACGACACCCTCGAAGAAACGCGGCAGCTCGGTGAGCGCTATCGCGGCCGTGTAGTAATAGCCGGTGCACCGACCATCTCCGCCCGCCTGATGCCGCTCTACGTGGCCGCCTGCGCCGCGCAATATCCGGAAATCCGCCTGACCGTGCGCGATAACGTCCAGGCCGACGGGCTGGAGCAGGTCCGCGCCGGCGCGGTGGACTTCGGCGTGCTGATCGACCCGCTGGTGCGCGACGGATTGCTGGTGGAGCCGGTGGCGACCGACCCGTTCTGCTTCGTATGCCGGCGCGACCATCCGCTGGCGCAGGCGGAATCGGTGCCGTGGTCGGCGCTGCATGGGATGCGGCTGGTGCTGCTGGACTTCGCCTCGGGCAGCCGGCCACTGATCGACCGCGTGTTCGGCCGCCATGGCGTGGTGCCGCACGTGGTGCAGGAGCTGGGCCATTCGGCCAGCGTGTTCGGCATGGTCGAGGCCGGCATCGGCGCGTCGGTGCTGCCGTCGTTCTCGCTGCCGCTGCCGGCGGCGTCCCCGCTGGTGTGGCGCCCGCTGGTGCCGCGCGAGGAACGCAGCATCGTCATGGTGCGGCGCGAGGACCGCTCCTTGTCGCCGGCCGCGGCGGCGGTGTGGGAGCTGGTGCGGCGCCTGACGGTTCGGGCCGAGGCGCCGACGATCAGCGCCGCGGCCTGAATCGCTGAAGCGCCTGCGTCCGGACAGATCCGGTCAGCGCGCGGTGACCATCACCGCTTCCAGCTCGAAGCTGCCGTCTGCCTGCACGCGATAGTGCTCGCGCACTTCCGCTGGCGCGACCTGCCACAGGTGCCGGATCGCGTCCACCGCCACCGCCGGCGTGCGCATGCGCTGCACCCAGCTGTCGAAATCGATGCCGATGCGCCAAGTCCCCGATACGGCAATGCCATCCGCGGCAAAACGCGCGGCTTCGAACATCGCGCGCCAGCCCGCCGGCGTGTAGTCGCGTACGTGCGAAGGGTCGCGCAGCAACTCGACCGATTGCAGCCAGGTATCGCGCAGCGGGTCCGGCGCGCCGGCGATGTCGATCAGCACCACCTTGCCGCCGGGCTTGAGCACGCGGCGGATCTCGGTCAGCGCCGCCGGCACGTCGCGCCAGTGGTGCGCGCTCATGCGCGACACCACCGCGCAGAAGCTGGCATCGTCGAACGGCAGTTGCTCGGCCGCGCCCTGGCGGGTGCGCACGTTGGCCAGCCCGCGCTCGCGCGCCGCGGCCTCGACCACGGCCAGCATGTCGGCCGACAAATCGTAAGCGGTCACCTCGCCCGCCACCGCCGCGGCGGCAAAGCTGGCATGGCCGGCGCCGCAACCGAGATCGAGCACGCGGCTGCGCGCGCGGTTGGCCGCGGGAATCAGCGCGGCCAGTTCGTCCTTCAGTTGCTGCAGGTCCGCGCCGCTGGCGTGGACCGCGCTGGTGAGATAGGCGCTGGCGGTGGCGCCGAACTGGGCGGCGACGAGTTCCTGTTGCTGCATGGTGCTGGGCTCCTTGGGCCGCGGCCGAGCCAGGTCGGGCGGGCGCTGTCGTTGTCGGGGACGGGACTTGCCCGCGAGGCGGGTTCGGCATACTGTAGGCGGGCCATTTTCCCGGTACAAGTCATCGCTTTATCCTGGTATAAACGCCACCAGCCTGCCATGCCGCCACCCGCCCGACCTGAAGACCCGCCATCCTCGCCAGCCTCGCGCGAAGCCGTGCTCGGCGCCTTCCTGCGCGCGCACCGCGAACGCATGGCGCCGGCGGACGTGGGGCTGGCGCCAGGCCGGCGCCGGCGCACGCCGGGGCTGCGCCGCGAGGAAGTCGCGCAGCTGGCAGGACTGAGCACAACGTGGGTGACATGGCTGGAGCAGGGCCGGCCGGTAGCTCTTTCGGCGCGCGCGCTGGCCAGCCTGGCCGCGGCGCTGCGGCTGTCGCGCGCCGAGCGCGCCTACCTGTTCGAGCTGGCCGGCCGGCGCGATCCGCAGCACGCCGCCGGCGAGCCGGTGCCGCCCGCGGTGCTGGCCAGCGTGCATGCCATCGACGGACCGGCGTACCTGCTCGACCGTCAATGGACCGCGCTGGCCTGGAACGCCGCGGCCGCGGCGTTGTTCACCGGCTGGCTCGACGACGCCGCCACCGAGCGCAACCTGCTGCGCGCGATGTTCCTGTCGCCGGCGCTGCAGGCACTGGTGCAAGACTGGCCGCACCGCGCCGCGCGCCTGGTGGCCGAATTCCGCGCGCACAGCATCCGCCACGCCGATGCGGCGCCGACGCGGGCATTGATCGAGGGATTGATGGCGGAGAGCGCGGACTTCCGCGCCGCCTGGCTGTCGCAGGACGTGGAAGAGCGCGAGGGCGGGCGCCGCGGCTTTCGCCATCCACGCCAGGGCGCGCTGCAGTTCGAGCAGCTGACGCTGGTGCCGGCGGCGGCGCCGGGGCTGATGCTGGTGATGCTGCTGCCCGGCTGAGCGGGCAGCGGGCGGCGCTTACTTGGGCTGCATCCGGATCGCCCCGTCCAGGCGGATCACCTCGCCGTTGAGCATGGGGTTCTCGATGATCGAGCGCGCCAGCTTCGCATATTCGGCGGGCCGCCCCAGCCGCGACGGGAACGGCACCATCTTGCCCAGCGCGTCCTGCACCTCCTGCGGCATGCCCAGCAGCATCGGGGTCTCGAACAGCCCCGGGGCGATGGTCATGCAGCGCACGCCATCGCGCGCCAGGTCGCGCGCGATCGCCAGCGT
Organism: Cupriavidus alkaliphilus; assembly: GCF_900094595.1. Lineage (GTDB taxonomy): Bacteria > Pseudomonadota > Gammaproteobacteria > Burkholderiales > Burkholderiaceae > Cupriavidus > Cupriavidus alkaliphilus. The sequence goes on from NZ_FMAD01000002.1 coordinate 354,044, forward strand.
CATGCCGACCACGCCGCCCTTGGACGCGGCATAGGCGGCCTGGCCGATCTGCCCGTCGAAGGCCGCCACCGAGGCGGTATTGATGATCACGCCGCGCTCGCCCTCGCTGTCGGGGGTGTTCTGCACCATCGCCGCGGCGGCCAGGCGGATCATGTTGAAGGTGCCGATCAGGTTGATGCGGATGGTCTTGTCGAAGGCATCGAGCGGGTGCGGGCCGTTCTTGCCGACGGTCTTGTTGGCGGTGGCAATGCCAGCGCAATTGATTAGCCCGGCGAGACGCCCAAGGGACTGGGCCGCCGCGACCGCGGCCTGGCCATCGGCTTCCGAGGTCACGTCGCAGCGCACGAACCGGCCGCCGGTTTCGGCCGCCAGGGCCTGGCCGGCGGCCTCGTTCAGGTCGGCGATGACGACCCTGGCGCCGGATTCGGCCAGCAGGCGGGCGCTGCCGGCGCCAAGGCCGGACGCGCCGCCGGTGATGATGAATACGTTGTCCTTGATTTCCACGATGGTGTCTCCTCGGTGTGATTGCCGTTTACGTAAACGTCAATATTGTACGGGCCAAGGCGTGGCATGCAAGGGGTATCAAGGGTGGTTTCGGGTGGGCTGTATACGGGGCTAAAAATGAAAAAGCGGCCGGAAGGCCGCTTTTTCAATCGTGGTGCACTGGCGAAGAACCGGTTACTTCAGCGCCTCGAACACCCGCGCCGTGATCTCGTCCACGTTGCCGACGCCCAGGATCTTGCGGTACTTCGGCGGCGCCACCTTGGCCGCGGCGTCGCCGTTGGCGGCCCATGCCGAGTAGTAGTCGACCAGCGGGCGGGTTTGCTGCGAATAGACGTCGAGGCGCTTCTTGACGGTCTCTTCCTTGTCGTCGTCGCGCTGGATCAGCGGCTCGCCGGTCTCGTCGTCGACGCCTTCCGCCTTGGGCGGGTTGTACTTGAGGTGATAGGTGCGGCCCGATGCCACGTGCACGCGGCGCCCGCTCATGCGTTCGATGATGGCGTCGAACGGCACGTCGATCTCGAGCACGTAGTCGATTGCCACGCCCGCGTCCTTCATCGCCTCGGCTTGCGGAATGGTGCGCGGGAAGCCGTCGAACAGGTAGCCGCTCTTGCAGTCGTCCTGCTTCAGGCGGTCCTTCACCAGGCCGATGATGATGTCGTCCGACACCAGTCCGCCCGCGTCCATGACCTTCTTGGCTTCCACGCCCAGCGGCGTGCCGGCCTTCACCGCGGCGCGCAGCATGTCGCCCGTGGAGATTTGCGGAATGCCGAACTTCTCGCAGATGAACTTGGCTTGCGTGCCTTTGCCGGCGCCAGGCGCGCCCAACAGGATCAAACGCATTTACGGGTCCTCAGTGTTTTTAATCCGGTATGGCGGGAGATCAGAAGGAGGGTAACGCCGTAACTTGACGCGAGACTGACTGCGGTCCCGGTGCGCGCTGACTGCGTTCAGCGCGGGCACGGCTCAGGCGTACCCACGCGTACGGCCGGCGGCGGCTGCCAGGGGGATGGCGGCGCGGCGCACCGGACGGGCTCTATCTTTATCTCCCCACCGAGCCTTGGCCGGCGGCGCGATTGCTCGCGCCAGCGGGGCGGCTCTGTATCGGCAAGCATTATGCCATGAGGCAGCGGGGATTCGGCCCGAATTCGGCCCCCCGGTTCGGTTGCAGCAGAATCGACCGGAGCGGGCAGGCGCCCGCATGGTGGCCCGGCCGGCACCGGCGCAAACGCCCGGGGATGCCGCTCAGGGCCCTTCCTGTGCCATCGACTGCGCCCACAGCGCGCGCACCCGCTCGAGGTCGGCCTGGGTGTCGACGCCGGGAGCGGGCGCGGCGGCGGTCTGCATCACGGCAATGCGCTCGCCGTGCCACATGGCGCGCAGCTGCTCCAGCGCCTCGGCCTGCTCCAGCGGTGCCGGGGCCAGCGTCGGGAAGCGGCGCAGGAATCCGGCACGATAGGCGTACAGGCCGATATGACGCAGCACCGGCATGTCCGGCAGCGGCACCCGGGCCGACGCGGCGGGCATGGACGGCACGCCGGACCATGCGTCGCGCGCCCACGGAATCGGCGCGCGCGAGAAATACAGCGCGCGCCCGGCGGCGTCGCACACCACCTTGACCACGTTGGGATTGAATACCTCGGCGCTGTCGTGCAGCGGATGGGCCGCGGTGGCGATGGCGCAATCCGCGTGGTGCGCCAGGTGCAGCGCGACTTCGTCGATCAGCGCCGGCTCGATCAGCGGCTCGTCGCCCTGCACGTTGACGACGATGGCGTCATCGGGCAGGCCCAGGTGCGCGGCGACCTCGGACAGGCGGTCGGTGCCGGAGGGGTGGTCGGCGCGGGTCAGCACGGCTTCGATGCCGTGCGCGGCGCAGGCCTGCGCCACCGCGGGCGCGTCGGTGGCGACCACGGTGCGCTGTGCCGACGACGCGTGCGCGCGCTCGGCCACGCGCACCACCATCGGGCGCCCGCCGATATCGGCCAGGGGCTTGTCGGGCAGGCGGGTCGAAGCCAGTCGCGCGGGAATGACGACGGTAAATGCGGGGAGGGTCATGGCCGCGCTGCTCAGTTGCCTGCAGGCGCGTCCGGCTCGATGACGCGGCCCGGCACCGACTGGCGGGCCTCGTCGGCCAGCATCACGGGGATGCCGTCGCGGATCGGGTAGGCCAGCTTGTCGGCGTGGCAGATCAGCTCCTGCGCGGCGCGGTCGTATTCCAGCTTGCCCTTGCATAGCGGGCAGACCAGGATTTCAAGCAGCCGGTTGTCCATCTCGGTGTTCCTCGTTGCGCCCGGCGGCGCCGCTCGCGGCGGCCGGCGCGGTCGGCGCGGGTTGGATTTGCGCCTGCACGGCGCGGCGGATTTTATCGATCAGGCCCGCATCGATCACGGGCCTGGTAGGCACGACCCAGATGCGCGGGTCGTCGAAGCGCTCGCATTTTACGGCATCCTTCTCGGTGATCAGGATCACGTCGGCATCGAGCGCATCGGGATGGTCGACGAACGGGTCGGCGACGAAGTCATAGTGATCGGGCAGCGGCAGCGTCCTGGGCGCCAGGCCGGCGCCGCGCAGGCTGGCAAAGAAGCGCTCGGGGTTGCCGATGCCGGCGGCGGCCAGCACGCGCCGTCCGGCAAAGGCGCTGAGCGGCCGCGCCATGGTGGGGTCGGCAAGCTGCCAGGCGTCATCGAGTTCCAGGCGCATGCCGTACACGCCGGGGCGGTCGGGCGTGGCGCGGAAGTTGGGGTCGTTGATCAGGGTGGCGTCGCGCGGGCGCGAGAGCGGCTCGCGCAGCGGACCCGCCGGCAGCATCAGGCCATTGCCGCCCATGCGCGCGTCGAACATCACGATCTCGAAATCGCGCTGCAGCTTGTAATGCTGCAGGCCGTCGTCGAGCAGCAGCACGTTGATGCCGGGGTGCGACACCAGCATGGCCTGCGCGCACAGCGCGCGGTCGGGGAAGACCCAGACCGGCACGTCGGTGGCGCGCGCGATCAGCAGCGGTTCGTCGCCGACGTCGCCGGCCTGCGAGGTCGGCTTGACCCGGCGCGGGTGCTTAAGCGCCACGCCGTAGCCGCGCGAGACCACGCCGGGCCGCAGCCCGGCCTCGGTCAGCGCATGCGCCAGCGCGATCACCGCGGGGGTCTTGCCGGTGCCGCCCACGGTGACGTTGCCGACCACCACTACCGGCATCGGCAGTCGCGTCGACTTGAACCAGCCGCGCTGGTAGCCATGGCGGCGCACCCGCGCGACCAGGCCGAACAGCAGCGAGAACGGCAGCATGACCCACGCGAACCAGCCGCGGCGTTGCCACTGGGCGGTCACGAAGTCGGCAAGGGCATGGCGGGGAACGGGCATGGACGCGGCGGGCGAGAGTCGATGGTCGGGATGCGATTGTAGTGCGCTCGCGGCTTCGCCCCTCGGGGCGGCACAACCATTATGGGCATTGCCGTGCGCATGGGGCAAGCCCGCCGGCCGCCGCCGATGCTGGCGCGCAGGCCCGTACGAGGGTCAGCGCGGCTGCGCGCTCTGCGTGGCGAAGGTCAGGCGCGACAGCCCGGCCAGTCGCGCGGCCTCCAACACATTGACCACGGCCTGGTGCGTCGCCTGTGCGTCGGCATTGACGATCACCACCGGCGGCTGGCCGCCGGCGCCCGCGACGGTGCGCAGCTGGTCGGCCAGGCTGGTGACGTCCTTGTGCTCCATCACCTGCTTGTTGACCGAGTAGACCCCGCGCGCCGACACCGACACCACGATTTCCTGCGGCTGCTGGCGCGCGCGCTCGGCGTCGGCGGTGGGCAGCTGGATCTGCAGCTCGGTAAAGCGCGAGTACGTGGTCGTGATCATCAGGAAGATCAGGATCACGAGCAGCACGTCGATCAGCGGGATCAGGTTGATCTCCGGCTCTTCGCGCCGCTGGCGGGAACGGAAGTGCATGGTGGTCCGGGGTGCGTGCGGCGCTCAGGCGCGGCGCTGCGGCAGGATGGCGTCGAGGAACGAGGTGGCGCGGAATTCCAGTTCGGCCACGTAGTCGTCGACGCGGCGGCGGAAGTAGCGCCAGAAGATCAGCGCCGGGATCGCCACGATCAGGCCGAAGGCGGTGTTGTACAGCGCCACCGAGATGCCGTGCGCCAGCTGCTCGGGGCTGGTGCCGGTGCCGCCCTGGCTGCCGAAGATCTCGATCATGCCGATCACCGTGCCCAGCAGCCCCATCAGCGGCGCCACCGAGGCGATCGTGCCGAGCGCGTTCAGGTAGCGCTCGAGCTCGTGCGCGACCACGCGGCCGGCTTCCTCGACCACGTCCTTGGCGGCATCGCGCGAGGTATGCGGCTGCAGCACCACGTGGCGCAGCCCCGCGGCCAGCACGCGCCCCAGCGGTGAATTCTGTTCCAGCGTGTTGACCACTTCCGGCGTGGCGCGGCGCTGCTGCGCGGCCGCCAGCGCCTCTTCATAGAGCTTGGCGGGCAGCACCTTGCTGCGCTTGAGGGACAGGAAGCGTTCGACGATCAGCGCCAGGGCGATGACCGAGGCGAGCAACAGCGGCCAGATCGGCCAGCCGGCCGCTTGAATGATGGAAAACAATTGGACCCCCGGGATCGACAACCGAATTACGAAACCCCAAACCACCAGCCGGCATGCCTTGAGGCGCGTGGGCATGATGCCTTGCTGCGCGCTCCGGCATTGCTCTGAAAAAACAGGCGCCACTCTAACCCGCTGCCTGGCGCGCGGCAAGGGACGACGCACGCCTGTCTCCGGCGCGCATCGTGTCCCTGCCGCGCTGGCTGCCGCTTTCCACAGCCGGCAGGGACAGTGTTGTGGATCGATTGTGGAAAGCTGCCGGACAAGCTGGCTAAGCCATTGATCGGAAAGGGTAAAGCCGATTCTGCTTAAATTTTGTGCAACGAGGCTGGGCAGCGGCTGCGACGCATCCGGCACGTGCAGAGGCGGCGGTTGCCACGGCGTCCGGGCATGTTTCGGTGCGCAGGCGCACATTTCGAAGCGACTTTCCACAAAGCAGCGGGACAGTACTGTGGAGGGCTTGTGGAAAGGTGACTGAGAGGTTTCATAAGTCATTGATTCCAAAGGCACTCCAATCCCTTGCCTAAAAAACAGGCAGACAGGCTTGTTCCCTGCCGGCCGGCGCTGTAGCGGGCTGGCGTAGTCAAAAGCGGGGTTTGTCCACAACGATCAGGGAGAGTACTGTGGATGGCTTGTGGACAAATCCGGGAGAAGATACTCAAGCTGTTGAATATCAAAGGGTTTTTTGGCGCTGCCGAGAAAATGTGCAAATGCAGCAGAAGCGTTCCGGGAAGGTGCCGGTTTCAGGCCCCCGTTGGCCGGGCGCAGGGCGAGGCGCTTGGCGCATCCGATAAGCGGACTAGGCGCCACGCCTACCCAGAAAATGTCCTATGCGCCGCATTTTATCCAGAGAAGCTGTGGATAACTTTGTGAACAAGCTCTTGGCCGGGCATGTAAGTGGTTGATGCAAAAGAGAAATGGTTATATTGCCTAATTTTTGTTGTGTTCATAAACCACATAAGAATCAAAGGCTTGCACGAATCCATGCGGCTTCCAGGGTGGCCGTCGTCCATCAGTGATACCCCCTTGACATTGCAGTTATGCTGTGGACATGTCTGATCCACGCCGCGTGCCCGCGGCTTCGCCATGTCTGACTTGCCGAATTTTTCGCGTGACCCTTCCACCACTACGCCGCGCAGCGGCCGCGAGGTAATCCCCGTCGGCGAACTCAACCACGCGATCGCACGCGTGCTCGAACGCAGTTTCCCGCTCGCCTGGGTACGGGGCGAAATCTCAAACTTCACGCGCGCCGCCAGCGGCCACTGGTATTTCTCGCTGAAGGACGCGCGTGCGCAGATCCGCTGCGTGATGTTCCGCGGGCGCAACCTGCATGTCGACTTCCAGCCGCGCGAGGGCGAGGCGGTCGAAGTGCGCGCCGTGGTCTCGATGTACGAAGCGCGCGGCGAGCTGCAACTGGGGGTCGAGGCCATGCGCCGCGCCGGCCTCGGCAACCTCTATGAAGCCTTCCTGCGGCTCAAGGAAAAGCTGTCGCAGGCCGGCCTGTTCGCGCCGGAGCGCAAGCGCCCGATCCCGGCGCAGCCGCGCACCATCGGCGTGATCACGTCATTGCAGGCGGCGGCATTGCGCGATGTGCTGAGCACGCTGCGGCGGCGTGCGCCGCATGTGCCGGTGGTGGTCTATCCGGTGCCGGTGCAGGGCACGGGCGCGGCGCAGAAGATCGCGGACATGCTCGACGCGGCGGCCGCACGCGCCGAATGCGACGTGCTGATCCTGTGCCGCGGCGGCGGCAGCATCGAAGACCTGTGGTCGTTCAATGAAGAGGTGGTGGCGCAGGCGATCGCGCGCTGCACGCTGCCGGTGGTATCCGGCGTCGGCCACGAGACCGATTTCACCATCGCCGATTTTGTCGCCGACGTGCGCGCGCCGACGCCCACCGGCGCGGCCGAGCTGGTCAGCCCCGATCGCGCGCACCTGCTGGCGCAGACGCTGCGCGCGCGCGATGCGCTCAGGCAATGCCTGCGCCGCGGGCTGGACCTGCGCGCGCAACACCTGGACTGGCTGGCGCGGCGCGTGCGCAGCCCGCAGGCACAGCTGCAGGAGCGCCGCGCGCAGGTCGACAATCTGGCGCGACATTTGCGGTCGGCATTGCGTGACACCGTGGTGTCGCAGCGCCATCGCCACCAGTTGCTGGCGATGCGCTGGCGCGCATGCCGCCCCGACGCCGCCGCGGCCCACGCCGACGTGGCGCGCCTCTGGCAGCGGCTGCAGGCGGCCGCGCTGCGCCAGCACGAGCGCGCGGGCCAGCGCCTGGCGCGCAGCGCCGGCGCGCTCGAGTTGCTGGCGCCGCAACGCACACTCGAACGCGGCTATGCGGTGCTGCTTGACCAGCGCGGACGCGCGCTGCGCGCTCCCGCCGAGATCCGCGCCGGCAGCGTGGTCGAAGCGCACCTGGCCGAAGGCGTGGCCGACCTGGCGATCGCCGGCGTGCAGGCCAAGCTGCCGGAATTCTGAGCCGCCGCGCGGCGCCGGGAACGCCTCCCATTCGCGTGCGGCACAGGTCCGAAAGGACGCGCCGAAATCTCCCGGAAAGCCGCGCGCGGACAAACTAACATCGGAGCAGGGGGCTTTGCGCCGCGGTTTGCGCGGGTCTTGCAAGTCCCCTACAATCGGCAATTCCGGACCCTACAACCCCAACCCACAGAGACAGAACAATGGAACACAAGCTCCCCCCGCTTCCGTACGCGCATGATGCCCTGGCTCCGCACATCTCCAAGGAGACCCTGGAGTTCCATCATGACAAGCACCACCAGACCTACGTCACCAACCTGAACAACCTCATCAAGGGCACCGAGTTCGAGAACGCGACCCTGGAAGAGATCGTCAAGAAGTCGTCGGGCGGCATCTTCAACAACGCCGCCCAGGTGTGGAACCACACCTTCTACTGGGACTCGCTGAAGCCCAACGGCGGCGGCCAGCCGACCGGCGCACTGGCCGATGCCATCAACGCCAAGTGGGGCTCGTTCGACAAGTTCAAGGAAGAGTTCACCAAGGTTGCCGTCGGCACCTTCGGTTCGGGCTGGGCCTGGCTGGTCAAGAAGGCCGACGGCTCGCTGGACCTGGTGTCCACCTCCAACGCCGCCACGCCGCTGACCACGGACGCCAAGCCGCTGCTGACCTGCGACGTGTGGGAACACGCCTACTACATCGACTACCGCAATGCCCGCCCGAAGTACGTCGAGGCATTCTGGAATGTCGTGAACTGGGACTTCGCCGGCAAGAACTTCGCTGGCTGATCCACGGATCGTCCGCACCGCAGAAATCAAAAAAGGGCCGCCAGGCCCTTTTTTGTTGCCCTCCGATTCCGCACTTCGCGCACGCTCCGCGCACTTCCCGCATTGCCTGTGTTCACGGCGTCCCATGGCTGGAACACAGCGACACACCAGCGCCGACTACCGGGTCCCGCGCCCGCGCCCTAAGCTGCGGATGTCCATGCCAGCAGGGTCCGCCATCACGATAACAAATCGATATGGTGACCAAAAGAAAATGCGAATGGACGCTGCGATACCCGATTTCTAGAATCCCCTCACGCTGCATCGCCGCGTACATCCGCCGCATGAGATAGCGCAATCAAGAATCCAGAAATTGCTGATGCCGTAGTCCGGGCAGGGGTTGCTGCTGCCCGCGATTTCGTGCACGGGGCGGGGCAGGCATCCCCGTATCGATTCGGACAGGCGCAAGACAGACACTGGAGACAACATGAAGAACCCCCTTGCGGGCGCCACCTTTGCGGCGCTCGCGGCCTGCTGCACCGTCGCTTCGGCGCAGAACCACGTCACGCTGTATGGCCGGCTGAATACGTCGATGGAATATTCGGATGCGTCGACGGCGACCGACGGCACCAGGCTGGACGGCACCGGCCGCCTCACCAACAACCGCTCGGTGTTCGGCATGCGCGGCGAGGAAGCGCTGTATGGCAGCCTCAAGGCGATCTGGCAGATCGAAAGCAATATCTCGCTGGACACGGGCAGCGGGCAACTGGCCAGCCGCAATACCCGCCTTGGACTGGCCGGCTCAGCCGGCAGCTTTTTCATGGGCAACTGGACCACGCCCTACCTGGAAGCCACGTCTTCCTACGACCCGTTCTATCCGACCACCGCGGGCTACATGGCGCTGATCGGCAATGGCTCGACGCCGACTTCCGACAACATCCAGGACACCAGCGCCTTCGATCGCCGCCAGAAGAACAGCCTGCACTACCGCAGCCCGAAGTGGAACGGCTTCAGCGGCGGCGTGACCTGGGGCGTCAATGAAGAGCGCGCCACGGTGCCGCGCAACCCCAGCCTGTGGTCGTTCGCCGGGGCCTATGACAACGGCCCGCTGAACGTGGTGCTGGCCTACGAGCGCCACAACAACTACCAGGCCGCGGGCCGCGACGACGAAGGCATGAAGATCGGCCTGTCGTACCAGTTCCCGACCACCAGGGTGTCCGCCATCTACGAGCGGCTGCACTACCGCACCGCCACCGGCGACCTCAAGCGCGATGCCTACTACGCCTCGGTGGTGCAGAAGCTGTGGACCGGCAGCCTGCGTGCGGGCGTCGGCTTTGCCGGCAATGGCCGCGGCAGCGCCACCGAGACCGTCGGCTTCTTCCGCAGCGGTCCGGATACGGGCGCGGTGCAGGCCACGCTTGGCTACGAATACCCCCTGTCGAAGCGCACCTCGGTGTTCGGCTTCTACAGCCGCATCTTCAACAAGAAAAACGCGACCTACGACTTTGCCATCAACGAGCTGGGCATTTCCGCCGGCGCCGATCCGCAGACCTTTGCACTGGGCATGCGCCACGTGTTCTGAACGCGCTGCGCCCCAGGCCATTAGCAAGATCCCCAGGATCCAGGAGACCCCACATGAAATTCCGCCACATGCTGCACGCGGCGCTGGCCGCCGCACTGTGCCTGTCGCTGCTGCCGGGCGCGGCGCACGCCGACGCCTATCCCGACAAGCCGATCCGCATGGTGGTGCCGTTTGCCGCCGGCAGCGCCACCGACCTGCTCGCGCGCATCGTCAGCGCCGAGATGAGCGCCTCGTCGAACATGCAGATCGTCGTCGACAACCGGCCCGGCGCCGGCGGCACCATCGGCACCGCGGTGGTGGCCAAGGCGCCCGCTGACGGCTACACGCTGCTGCTGACGTCCGCCGGCCATGCCGTCAATCCCACGCTCTATCCGAAGCTGCCGTACGACACCACGCGCGACCTGAAGGGCATCTCGACCGTGGCGACCATGCCCTACCTGCTGGTGGTCAGCGCCTCCAGCCCGTACCGCACGCTCAAGGACCTGCTGGCCGCCGCGCGCGCCAGGCCGGATTCGGTCACCTACAGCTCGGCGGGCAGCGGCAGCTCGTCGCACCTGAGCGGCGAGCTGTTCGACGTGACCGCGGGCGTGCAGACCCGGCATATCCCGTACAAGGGCGCGCCGGCCGCGATCACCGACGTGATCAGCGGACGCGTCGACATGTTCTTCGCCCCGTCGATCACCGCGCTGCAGTTCGTCAAGGACGGCAAGCTGCGCATCCTCGGCGTAGCCACGGCGGCGCGGGTGCCGTCGCTGCCGGACGTGCCCACCATCGCCGAGGCGGGGGTGCCGGGCTATGTGTTCGATGCCTGGTTCGGCGTGCTGGCGCCGGCGGGCACGCCCAAGGAGATCGTGGCGCGCCTGAACACGGCGATGCAGCAGGCGCTGGGCGCGCCGGCGACGCGCGACAAGCTGATGGCGCAAGGCGCCGAGGCCAAGCCATCGACCCCGGCCGCGTTCGACAGGCTGATCGCCGCCGACATCGCCAAGCTCGAGCCCATCGTCAAGCGCTCGGGCGCGCAGCCTGGCCAGTAACACGGGGGCGCTGGCGCCCGCTCTCCGGGCGCCGCTTCCACTCACACACGGAATACCGTTATGCGATGCATTGCACGGGCCCTGGCGCATGCCATGGCGGTTGGTTGCCTGATGGCGGCCTGGGGAACACCGGCGCAGGCCGCCGCCGCGCATGCGGACCGGATCCTGGTCAACGGCACGGTGCTCACCATGGACGCCGCCGACACGGTGGCGCAGGCCATTGCCATCCGCGGCGAGCGCATCGTCGCAGTAGGCGCCAACCCGCAGATCCGCCGCCTGGCCGGTCCGGCTACCGAGGTGATCGACCTGCGCGGGCGCACCGTGATTCCCGGGCTGATCGACACCCATATCCACGCCATCCGCGGCGGCCAGAGCTATGCCTTCGAGACCTACTGGTACGAAGGCGAAACCACCAGCCTGGCCGCCGGGCTGGCGCAGCTGCGGCAGACCGCGCAGGCGCGCGGCCCGGGCAAGTGGGTGGCCGTGACCGGTTCGTGGCACCCCGACCAGTTCACCGAGAAACGCGCACCGACGCCGGCTGAGCTGACGGCGCTGCTGCCCGACAATCCGGCCTACGTGCAGTACCTGTACGACTACGCGCTGGTCAACGCCAAGGCGATCGAGGTGCTCGGGCTCGACCAGCCCGACGCGCTGCCGCCCGGCATCCGCATGGAGCGCGACAGCGAAGGCCGTCTCACCGGCCGGATCTTCGGCGCGATCCGGCCGCTGTCGGCACTGTTCGGGCGCATCCTGGCGCAGAGCCAGGTCGATGCCAAGGCCAGCCTGCAGGCCTTCTTCGGCCGGTTGAACCGCCTCGGTGTCACCGCGCTGATCGACCCGACCGCCGGTCCGGGCGCTGCGTACGATCCGCTGTTCGCACTGTGGCGCGAAGACCGGCTGTCGGTGCGGGTCGGCTATCGCATCCCCACCCTGGTCGCGGGCAACGAGGCCGAGTGGTTCCGCAATACGCTGGCCTACCTGCCGCCGCGCATGGGCGACGGCAGGCTGCGTTTCCTCGGGCCGGGCGAGATGCTGGTGCATGGCATGGACGACGGCGTCACCATGGGCCCCGGCTTCCGCCCCGCGGCGAAGGATCGCGAGGAGCTGCTCAAGGTTGCCACCTTTGCCGCCAGCCGCGGCTATCCGGTGGAGATCCACGCTTATACCGACGATGCCGCCAACGCGATCCTCGATGTCTTCGAGGAAGTGGCAAGACACCATGACCTGGGCAAGCTGCGCTGGGCCATGGCCCACCTGAACACCGGCAAGCCCGAGACCTTCCGGCGCATGAAGTCGCTAGGGTTGGCCTACACGGTGCAGATGGGGCCGTACTTCGAGGCCGGCGCCATCGGCCATGCCAATGGCCATCATGTGGCCGAAGCCGCGCCGCCGGTGCGGCTGGCCCTGCAGCAAGGGCTGAAGGTGGCAGGGGGGACGGATGCCACGCGCATCGGTATCCCGGGCGTCTGGCGTGCGCTGGAGTTCCATGTCGGCGGCTATTCGATTGGCAGGGAGGTTCGGCGTAATGCAGATTTCCGGCTTTCGCGGCTGGAGGCGTTGCGGCTTTACACCGCCAATGCGGCGTGGATTTCGTTCGACGAGGGGTCGCGTGGCACGCTGGAGGCTGGGAAGTTGGCTGACCTGGCGGTGCTGGACAAGCCTTACCTGACCGTGCCGGTGGAGGATATTCACCGTATCCGGTCGGTCTTGACGATGGTCGATGGGAAGGTGGTGCATTTGGATGGGGGTTTTGCTGCGCGCACGGTGCGGTAGGTGTTTGTCGTGGGGATGGGGTGGGTGTTGCGTTGATCGGCAAACACAGTGCGGGATTGGTGACATGCTGTCGGCTGTTGAACCAGGCGGTTCAAAAGCCGACTGCATGTCACCAACAGCGCCCACCCCCAAAAACCAAAAGCAGCCCACCAGCTACGCTGTCGAAACAGCCACGCCCGCCAGGGACGGCGACCAATCGCATGCCATGCAAGCCAAATCAGCCACGCCCACTAAGACCCATCCCCCATCTCCCCCAACAACCTGCTATGAGGCCATTTCCCCTCCACCGTTAACGCCGTAGCAACCCCCCTCAACGTCTCCATCACAGCAAGCGAAGCCCGCGACGGCGGCCGCGCGGCCGCATAGCCGATCATCCGTTGCAACTCCAACCCACGAATCGCCACGGCCTGCAGACGCTGCGCCTCCAGTTCCTCGCGTATCGCCGCGGCAAAATGCACCGTCCAGCCGAACCCGCGCGCCACCAGACGCCTGGCCACCTCGATCGATTCAACTTCCATCGTGACCTGCAGTTCGAGCCCCTGGCGCGCTGCCAGCGCCTCCAGCGCCAGCCGCACGCCTGACTTGGGCACGCCGGTCAGGATCATCGGCAGGCCCCGCAGCTGTTCGATGTCCACCGGCCCGTCCCCCAGCGCCGCATCGCCCCACGGGCCGATCGCGCACAGGCTCTCCGCCACCAGCGGCACCACCGAGACCCCGGGGCTCGACACCGGCCCGCTCAGCAGCGCGACGTCGAGCGTGCCTTGCAGCAGCGCATCCTGCAGCGCGGGAGCAAAGTTCTCCACCAGGCGCAGCCGGATCTCCGGATACTGGCCGCGCAACGCCTCGGCCAGCGGGATGAACAGCAGCGGCGCCAAAGCGGGCGTCAGCCCCAGCGCCACCAGCCCGCGCGGCGAGGCAGCGAGGTCGGCGATGTCCACCTTGACCTGGTCGGCATAGCGCAGCAGGAACGACGCGCGGTCCAGCAGCACCAGTCCCTCGGGCGTCGGCGTGGCGCCGCGCACGTGGCGCTCCAGCAGCCGTACGCCCAGTTCTTCCTCGAGCAGCCGGATCTGGCGGCTGAGCGCGGGCTGCGCGATATGCAGCGCGGCCGAGGCGCGGCCGAAGTGCTGCAGCGTGGCCAGCGCCTTGAAGTAGCGAAGTTGTCGAAGGTCCATGGCCGATGTTTCCGTGGTCCGCGTGCAATCGATTGCACATAATTCTCAAGAAAAAAGCGGGCGCTTTGAGCCGCCCGCTTTACACAGGTTGTGTCGATGCCCGCACCACCAGCTCTGGCGCCAGCAGGGTCCGCGCCGTGGTGGCGATGCTGCCGTCCAGCGCGCCCAGCATCAAGGCGGCGGCGCGCGTCCCCATCTCGTAGAACGGCACGCGGATGGTGGTCAGCGCCGGGGCCACTGCATGCATCAGCAGCATGTCGTTGTGCCCCACCACCGACAGGTCGGACGGGCAGCTGCCGCCGGCGGCGCGCACGGCCGCATAGCAGCCCAGCGCCAGGAAATCATTCGCTGCCACCACCGCGGTGACGCGCCGGCACTGCGCCAGCAGTTGCGCGCACGCGGCCTGGCCCGCGGCTTCCGTATAGGCCGGCGCCCGCACCACCGGACAGTGCGACACGGGCAGGCCAAGGTCGGCCGCTGCCTGCAGGAAGCCCGCTTCGCGTTCATGGCCGGTCGACAGGCTGGACGGGCCGGCGACATGCCCGATGCGCCGGTGGCCCAGCGCGTGCAGGTGGCCGACGGCAAGCGCCATCGCCTGGCGGTGGTCGCCGACGATGCTGGATACACGCCCGGCATCGTCGCTGCGGTTCACCATCACCAACGGCACGCCCTGCGCCAGGCAATGGTCCACCACCGGGTCGTTGCGCTCGGCGGTGGCCAGGATCAGGCCGTCGACCTGCCGCGCCAGCAGCTGGTCGACGATAAAGGTCTGGCGCGCCTTGTCGCCGCCGGCGTTGGCGACGATCGGGATATAGCGGTGCCGGGACAAGGCGTTTTCAATGCCGAGCACGATCGGCGGAAACACCGGGCTGCCGATGTCCGGCACCACCACGCCGATGGTGCCGGAGCGCCGCGTGCGCAGCGCCGCGGCAATGCGGTTGGGCGAGTAGTGCAGGTCCTGCGCCGCCTTCAGCACGCGCGCGACCAGTTCGTCGCCGATGCGGTGGCGGGTCTGCGGGTTGAGCACGCGCGACACGGTCGACGGATGCACGTCGAGCGCTTCGGCAATCTGCTTGATGGTGGGCTTGCTCATCGCTATGTGCTACGTGGGGCAGGCGCCGCGCCATACCGCCTGGTTATGGGGATACCGACAAAAAGTGGATTGGACGCTGGCCACGGGCGCTTCCTAGAATCGGCCCGGATGCGCGCAGCCTCGCGCTCGTCGTGCAATCGATTGCATTGTAATCTGCCCGGCGCGGTCATGCCAAGCCGTGGCCGGCCGGGCCCAGCAAAAGGAGAGGGAGATGAAAGCAGCGGTTTCGCTGGCCGGCCAGGCGCCGGTGTACCAGGAATTCGACGAGCCGGCCGCAGGGCCGGGCAAGGTGGTGGTCGAGGTCGCGGCGGCGGCGCTGACGCGGCTGGACATGGCGATTGCCGAAGGGCGCCACTACCTCAAGCCGGGCGCGGGCCGCTTCGTGGTGGGGCGCGAGGGCGTTGGGCGCCTCGCCGATGGGCGGCGCGTCTACTTCAACGTCAATGCGCCGCACGCACCGTACGGTTCGATGGCGCAGCGCGCGCTGGTGGACCCGGCACTCACCTTCGCGGTGCCTGACGGCATCGACGACGCGCGCGCGGCCGCGTTGGGCAACGCCGGCCTGGCGGCATGGCTGCCATTGTCGTGGCGCGCACGCATGCAGCCGGGAGAGACCGTGCTGGTGCTGGGGGCGACCGGCGTTTCAGGGCTGCTGGCCGTGGCCGCGGCAAAGCTGCTGGGCGCCGGCCGCGTCATCGCCGCCGGGCGCGACGTGCACGCGCTGCAGCGTGCGCGCCGCCTGGGCGCCGACGCCGTGGTGCCGCTCGACCAGCCCGGCGACCTGCTCGACGCCTATCGCAGTGCGGCCGACGGCAGCGTCGATATCGTGCTGGACTACCTGTGCGGCGCGCCCGCCGAGGCCGCGCTGCTGGCGCTCGGCCACGGCGGCCGGCTGGTCCATATCGGCACCACGGTCGCGCCGACCATCACCTTTGCCGGCGCCGCCGCGCGCCAGGCGTGCTTCGACATCATGGGCTTCGCCTACTACCACGCGCCCATCGCGGCGCAGGCACAGGCCTACGCCGAACTGTGCCGGCATACCGCCGCCGGGCGCATGGAGATCGATATCGTTGCCGAGCCGCTGGAAGCGGTCGGGCGCGTGTGGGCGGCGCAGGCCCGGGGAGCGCGCCAGCGCTTCGTGCTCGTGCCCTGAAGGCGCGTCCGGATCAGCGCCCCTTGGCGTCCGGCACGCGGGTCTGGTCGATCGAGGCGCCGCCGCTGCCCGTGCGCGGCTTGCCGTGCAGGCCGTCGCGGTCGGCCTTGCCGGCGCTTTCCGAGGCCGGCTTGGGCTTGTCGCGGCCGGGCAGGCCGCCCGCGGTGTGCGGCTCCTTGGGGACGTCGCCGAGATCCTTGGCGAGGCCGCCCGGGTTGGTCGGGGTGGCGCCCGGCGTACTGCCGGGCGTGGTGCTGGCGCCGGGGGGCGGAATCGTCTGGCTGCCCTTGGGGCCTTTGTCGGTGCGCACGCCGGTATCGGCCGGCTGCGCGAGCGCCGCGCCTGCAAACGCGGATAGCAGCACGAGCGCTGCGGCATGGGGGATGGTGGATCGCATCGGGATTCTCCTGGTAAAGGTAGACAAGCGCAGGCTGGTGGTACGGGAAAAGCATTTGCCGGGCCAACCTGCGCGCTGGCGCGCACGGCGCGGCGGCTGACCGGCGCAAAGCACTTTCTACAAGCGCCGGCGGTTGTTACAAGCATGCGTGGCCGGGAAGCAGCCGGATGCCGGCGTAGCGTGGGGGAAGGGGTGGGAACGGAAGTTGCGCGCTTGCGGTGTTGGCCGGCACTTGTCGCCGGCATTACCGGAGGCGTTATGAAGCACAGCAAGCACGACACCTCGAACAACCCTTCGCTCGACAAGCGCCAGGGGCTGGATGACCGTGAGCTGAAGGAAAACGCTGCGGACAACCAGCGCGCCCGCGAACGCGCCCGCGCGGAGTGGGAGAATGCCGCGTCACACCGCAAGCAGGAGCCGAAACGTCCCGCGAGCGGGCAGTCCGGCAAGGGCGAAATGCCGCCCGGCGTCGGTTCGCGTGACCTGCACGATCCCGGCAGCCGCGATCCCGACGCACCGCCGACCGTGAACCGGTCCTGACCGGTCAGGCATGCGCGCCGCGCGCCAGCCGCGCGGCGGCGCGCAGGCTGCGCACGATGCGGTCGAAGGCCGCGGCACGCGCTTCGTCGCTGCGCTGGCGCAGGGCAAAGGAGGGGTGGTAGGTGGCGATGACCAGCCGCCCCTCATGCTCCACCGGTGTCTCCATCATGCCCGCGAGCGTGACGCTCTTGCGGCCCAGCACCGCGCGCGCCGCGGTGGCGCCGAGCGCTACCACCACCGTCGGGTGCACTTTCTCCAGCTCCCGCTCCAGCCACACGTTGCAGGCCTCGATCTCCTGCTGCGCCGGCGATTTGTGCAGCCGGCGCTTGCCGCGCCACTCGAACTTGAAATGCTTGACCGCGTTGGTCATGAAGAGCTTGTCGCGGTCCAGGCCCGCGGCCTGCAGCGCTTCATCCAGCAAGTGCCCGGCCGGCCCGACAAAGGGCGAGCCTTGCAGGTCTTCCTGCGAACCGGGCTGCTCGCCCACCAGCATGATGCGCGCGTGGGCCGCGCCGGCGCCGGGCACGCCCTGGGTGGCGTTGCGCCACAACGGGCAGCGCCGGCATTCGTTCAGTTCGCCGCGGCTGACAGGCGGCTTGTTGCGCTCGGGCATGGCGGATGGCGGTGGTGCAGCGCGCACCGGCGCTGCAGCCGAGCCGCTGCAGGTTTCGCGCCATGGCGCCGCGTTGCGATCGGTATGGAATTTGCCTCCTCCCAAGACCGCGCGCCGGCCACGCCACCGCGCGCCTTGCCGTGCCGTACCGAACGACTGACGCCTGAACCGCGCGCATGCCCCAGACTATCCGTCCCGCCTCGCGCCGCCGCATCGCCGCCGAACTGTTCCGCGCGATCTGGCGCTTTCGCGCCCGCGTGCTGATCGCGGTGTCGCTGCTGCTGCTGGCCAAGGCGTGCGCGGTGGCGGTGCCGCTGCTGCTCAAGCTGGTGGTCGATGAAGTCACGCCGGCCGCGGCCGGCACCGATGCCGCGCGCCTGGGGCTGGTGGCGATGCCGGTGTTCCTGGTGCTGGCCTATGCCATCCTGCGGCTGCTCGGCAACGCCTTCAGCGAGCTGCGCGACGTGGTCTTTGCCTACGTGACGCAAAGCACGGTGGCGGGCTTCATGGAACGCGCCTTCGCGCACCTGCATGCGCTGGGCGCGCGCTTCCACGCGCAGCGCGCCACCGGCAGCGTGATCCGCGACCTGGAGAAGGGCACCGCGGCGATCGGCTTCCTGCTGGGCGTGGCGGTCTTCACCATCGTGCCCACGCTGATGGAGATCGTGTCGGTGCTGGCCATCATGATCGGCGCCTATGGCGCGGCCTTCGCCGCCATCATCCTGGGCGTGTTCGTGCTGTACGCCGGCTTTACCTATGTCTTCACGCAGCGGCGCATGCGCGTGCAGCGCCAGGTCAATGCGGTCGAGGCCACCACCAACAGCAAGGTGGTGGACAGCCTGCTCAACTACGACACCGTCAAGTTCTTCGCGCGCGAGTCGTTCGAGACCCGGCGGCTGTCCGAGATGCTGCAGCGCTGGATCGGCATCAGCGTGGAAAACCAGTATGCGCTGTCGGCCCTGCATATCGGGCAGAGCCTGTGCATCGCGGTGGGGGTCGGCGCGGTGATGCTGCTGGCCACGCAGCGGGTGATCCAAGGCTCGCTGTCGGTGGGCGACCTGGTGCTGATCAATGCCTACATCATCCAGGTGGTGCTGCCGCTCAATACGCTGGGCTTTATCTTCCGCGAGTCGAACGATGCCATGACCAACGTCGAGCGGTTGTTCGCACTGCTCGACGCACATGGCAAGCCCGGCGAGGACAGCGACGCGCCGGCTGCGCGCCCGCTGCGCGTGAGCCGCGGCGAGATCGTGTTCGACCGCGTCAACTTCAGCTATGACCCCAGCCACCAGACCCTGTGGGACGTCAGCTTCCGCGCCGGCGCCGGCCAGACCGTGGCAGTGGTGGGCGGCAGCGGCTCGGGCAAGTCGACGCTGGCGCGCCTGCTGTTCCGGCTGTACCAGCCCGACAGCGGCAGCATCAGCATCGACGGCCAGGACCTGCGCCTGGTGACCCAGCGCAGCCTGCGCGAACTGATCGGCATCGTGCCGCAGGACACCATCCTGTTCAACGACACCATCGCCTACAACATCGGCTACGGCCGCGAAGGCGCCACCCGCGCCGACATCGTCGCCGCGGCGCGCGCGGCTCAGCTCGACGCCTTCATCGACCGCCTGCCCGACGGCTACGAAACCCAGGTGGGCGAGCGCGGCGTGCGCCTGTCGGGCGGCGAGCGCCAGCGCGTGGCGATTGCGCGCGCGATGCTGAAGCGCCCGCCCATCGTGGTCTTCGACGAGGCCACCTCGGCGCTGGACACGCGCTCGGAGCGCGCGATCCAGCAGGAGCTGTCCGAGGTCGCACGCGGGCGCACCGCGCTGATCATCGCGCACCGGCTCTCGACCATCGTCGATGCCGACCGCATCCTGGTGATGGAGCATGGCCGCATCGTCGAAGACGGCAACCACGCCACGCTGCTGGAGCGCGGCGGCATCTACACCCAGATGTGGCAGTTGCAGCAGCAGCAGCGCGAGCTGGAGCGCGCCGAACGGCGCCTGGCGCTGCAGCCGGTGCGCCTGGAGATCCTGCTGGCCAGCGTGGTCGACGGGCTGCGCGAGCTGATCGCCGAGCGCCATATCAACCTGTTCACGGTGCAGAGCGAGTCGGAGCTGCGCGTCACCGGCGATCCGGGCGTGCTGCAGAAGGCGATCTGGGAGCTGTGCCAGCACATGATCGCCACCATCGAGCCGGGCGGGCGGCTGGAACTGCGGCTCGAGCGGCTCGACGGCCAGGCCGGCCTGCGGCTGTCCGCCACGCCGGGCGAACTGCCTTTGCCGGATGCGCAGGGCCTGCACGAATGGCTGGCCGAGCACGGCGTCACGCTGAGCGCCGACGGGCCCGCGCACGCCTACCAGCTGCTGATGCCGATGCGCGCCGTGCAGGAGCTTGAGCCGCGCCGCGCGCCCGCCGCCGCGCCCGGCGCCGGACCCGCGCCCGCGCCCGAGGCCCCGGATGCGCAGGCGCTCAAGGGCCTGCGCGTGCTGCTGCTGGACGACGACGAGCCCACGCGCGAGGTGCTGAGCGCCTCGCTGGAAGACTACGGCGCCCATGCCATCGCGCAGCAGCGTGGCGACGACGTGATCGCGCTGCTGGCCGGCACGCATCCGGGGCAATGGCCGCAGGTGCTGCTGTGCGACCTCGCACTCGACGAGGAAGACGGCTACACCGTGCTGCGCCGGGTGCGGCGGCTCGAGGCGCAGATGCAGGTGCCGCTGGGCAAGCGCATGACCGCGATCGCGCTGTCCGGGCACGCCGAGCCGCAGGACCGCATGCGCGCGCTGATGGCCGGGTTCCAGCTGCACCTGTCCAAGCCGGTGAGGGTGGGCGAGCTGGTGGCGGCGATCCGTTCGCTGGCGGTGCGCTCGACGCAGGACGAGCCGCAAGCGTAGCGCGGCCACCTTGACCGCACCGCGCCTCAGGCGCGCGGCTCGCGCAGCCGGCGGCGCAGCTTCAGCACTTCCGCCGGGATCACGCGCCGCTCCTGCCATACCCATGGCATGCCGCCCAGCACCTCGGCCAAGCCGCGCCATCCCTGGCAGCGCCACAGCTGCGGCAATGCCGCCGCGGTCTCGCCCAGCGCCACATGCCAGGGCAGCCGCAGCCAGGCGGACCAGATCGCATTGCGCGCCAGCAGCGAGCGGCGCTGCGCGGGATTGCGCAGCGGGCTGGGATGGTGGTGCACCACAAGCTGCGGCGCGTACACCAGCTGCCAGCCATGCGCGGCCAGGTCCAGTGCCAGCAGCGTTTCCTCGCCGCCGAGGAAGAAGCGCGGATGGTAGCCGCCGGCCTGGCGGAAGGCATCGGTGCGGAACGCGGTGGCGCCCGCCATCAGGCCCAGGATCGCGCGGCCCGGCAGCATTGCCGAGGGCAGCGGGCTGGCGGCCATGCGCGTGCAGGTCGGGTCTTCGCCGCGGTGCTCGCCCACCAGGATGCGCGCCGTCAGCGCGGCGACGCGCGGATGGCGCTCGAACATGGCGCAGGCCGCCGACAGCGATCCGGGGGCCCACCAGCAGTCGTCGTCGCAGAAGGCGACGTAGCGGGTGCGGGCCCAGTCCGCGCCCAGGTTGCGGCCGGCGGCACCGAGGTTGCGCGCGCTGCGCAGCAGCGCGGCGTGCGGGAATTCGCTGCGCACCATGGCGTCGGTGCCGTCGTCCGAGGCGTTGTCGACCACGGCGATGGGCGGGCGCTCCGGCAGCGCGCTCAGGCGCGCCAGTGCGGTGCGCACCGAATCGCGCCGGTTGTGCGTCAGCACCACCACGCTGATGTCGCAAGGACGGGCGCGCGGGGACAGGCGGGCAGGGGAGGCGGTGGCTGGTATCGGCATGGGGATTGGCATGGCTCAGGCAGGGCCGGCGCCGGCCGGCTGCAGCATCCAGTAGCGCTCGGGCGCGCACAGGTCGCACAGCCGGTCTTCGCTGAACAGCTGCAGCTGGCTCTGGTAGGCGTTGAGCGCGTAGCTCTTCTGCGTCAGGTACTGCGCCACCGGCAAATTCACGGGCGTGGCGAGCAGGCCGCTGTCCCGGCATTGCACCAGCCGCTGCTGCAGCAGGCCGGGCATGCGGCGGTAGATCGCGTCCTCGTAAAAGAGCCACTGCACGGGCGGCGGTGCGACGGTTGGTGCGGCTGTTGGCGCGGCGGCAGGCGGCGCGCTCCAGGCGGGGCCATGCGCGTGCGCGGCCAGCATCAGCAGCCGGCAGGCGTCATGCACCAGCGCATGGTCGGAATGGAACAGTCCCAGCGGTGCCACCACCACGCCCTCGGTCTGCGTCAGCAGCACGGTGCGCAGGGCGTCGGCAAGCTGTCGGGCGGTGTAGCGGCGCCCATACTGGCTGTCCCAGAAATCCAGCCACACCGCGTGCGCGCCTAGCATGGTCAGCGCGTGGTTGTCCTCGCGCCGGCGCGACAGCACCGCCTGCTCGGCGCTGGCGAAGCCGGCGGCCTGGTCCCAGTCCGGGGCTGGCATGTCCGCCGGCGGCACGCCCGCGAACACGGTCACCACGCGCGCCGCGCGCGCGGCCGCGATCAGCCCGCCGCAGCTGAACACGGCATCGTCCAGGTGCGGCGAGATCACGGTCACCGCGGCGGCGAGATCGACCACCATCGCCGTGCCCATGCCGCCTCCTCGCGCTACGGCACGCCGTCAACTGAGCGCGGCACGCGCTTCGCGCGCGGTGGCCGACACCGGCACCACGTTGCCCGGCGCCCCTTCGGCATGCGCCTGCGCGGCGCGCCGCGCGGCAAAGTAGTCGACGGTGCGGCGCAGGCCGTCTTCCAGCGCGGTGTGGGGCTCCCAGCCCAGCAGCCGGCGCGCCAGCGAGATGTCGGGGCAGCGCTGGTGCGGGTCGTCGGCCGGCAGCGGGCGCATCTCGATGCGCGACTGCGAGCCGGTGGCGCGCAGCACCGCCTGCGCGATCTCGAGCATGGTGGTCTCGCGCGGGTTGCCCAGGTTGACCGGCGTGCCGCTGGCGGGGGCTTCCATCAGCCGGATCAGCGCGTCGACCATGTCGTCGACATAGCAGAAGGCACGCGTCTGTGAGCCGTCCCCGTAAACCGTCAGCGGCTGCCCGGCCAGTGCCTGGGTGATGAAGTTCGAGACCACGCGGCCGTCGGCCGGGTGCATGCGCGGACCGTAGGTGTTGAAGATGCGCGCGATGCGCACGTCCAGCCCATGCTGGCGGTGGTAGTCCATGAACAGGGTCTCGGCGCAGCGCTTGCCTTCGTCGTAGCAGGAGCGGATGCCCACCGGATTGACGTGGCCCCAGTACCCTTCCTGCTGCGGATGATGCTCGGGGTCGCCATAGACTTCGCTGGTGGAGGCCTGCAGGATGCGCGCCCTGAGCCGCTTGGCCAGTCCCAGCATGTTGATGGCGCCGTTGACGCTGGTCTTGGTGGTCTGCACCGGGTCGTGCTGGTAGTGCACCGGCGAGGCCGGGCACGCGAGGTTGTAGATTTCGTCGACTTCCACATACAGCGGGAAGGTGACGTCGTGCCGCAGCAGCTCGAAATTGGTCCGGCCCAGCAGGTGCGCGATGTTCTCCTTGGTGCCCGTGTAGAAGTTGTCCACGCACAGCACGTCCTGCCCGGCGCGCACCAGCCGCTCGCACAGGTGCGAGCCGAGAAATCCCGCGCCGCCGGTGACCAGGATGCGCTTGCGATCGCTTTCCTTCATTTCCGCTCTCCTTGGATTGCTTGCTCGTGCGGGCTGGCCGCCGCGCCCGCATCAGGCCGCGACACGGCGGGCCCCGGCCTGCAGCGCCGGCGCGCCGGCGCAGACGCGCGCATAGACCGCCTCCATCTGCCGGGCCACGCCGGCCCAGGTGAAATGCGCCTGGGCGCGGCGCCGGCCCGCTTCGCCCAGCCTGCGCGCCAGCGCGGGGTTGGCGGCCAGCTGTGCCAGCCGTGCCGCCAGCGCCGCCGGCGCCTTGGGCGGCACCAGGAAGCCGGTGTGTCCGTCCAGCACGGTGGAGCGAATGCCGCCGACGTCGGCGCCGATCACCGGCGCGCCGCACGCCATCGCCTCCACCGGCGTGATGCCGAACGGCTCGTACCACGGCGTGGTCACGAAGACATCGGCGGCGCTGTAGAACAGGCGCAGGGTGTCGCGCCCGCGCCGGCCGGTAAACACCACGCGTTCGGCCACGCCCTCGGCGCTGGCCACCTCCTGCAGCCGGCCGATTTCAGGCGTGGCCTGCACGCTCGGCTGCTCGGCGTTGCCGCCGACCACGTACAGGGTGGCGTCGAGACCGGTGTCGCGGCGCAGGCAGCCCAGCGCACGGATCACGTTGTCGATGCCCTTGCGCGGCACCAGCCGGCCCAGCTGCAGCACGCGGAAGCCGTGCTGCGGCCAGCCCAGTGCGCGCCGCGCCGCGTCGCGCGGCACCGGCGCGAACTCGGCCGCGTCGAAGCCGCACGGCACGGTCTGCACGCGCGCGGGATCGGCGCTGTAGAGGTTGACGAGGTCGTCCAGGTCCTGCGGACATTCCGCCACCACGCAGTCGGCCTCGCGCACCAGCGTGTCCTCGATGCCGAAGCGGTCGTCCGGGAAGCCGTCGGTGCTGCCCTGGTGCAACCTGCGCACCTTGCCCAGCGCATGGAAGGTCATCACCAGCGGGATGCCGAGCGTGTGGCGCGCGCGCAGCGCTGCCAGCCCGGACATGAAGAAGTTGGCATGAAGCACGTCGTAGCCGGTGGCATCGCCGCGCACGAAGTCGGCCAGGAACGCGCCGAAGTCCTCCATATAGGGCAGCAGCTGTTCCTTCGGGATCTGCACCGGCGGCCCGGCGGTGACGTGGATCACGCGCACGTTGGGTGCGAAGGCCACCACCTCGGGCAGCAGCGCCTTGTCGCGCCGCGTAAAGATATCGACCTGGTAGCCGCGGCTGCCAAGCTGCCTTGCAAGATGCGCCACATAGATGTTCTGCCCGCCGCAGTCGGTGCTGCCGACACTGGCGAGTGGCGAGGCATGTTCGCTGATCAGCGCGATCTTGCGCATGGTGGGCCTCCGGTGTTTTGCGCTCGTGCCTGCCACGCGGACAGGGGTCGGGGAGGTGGTGGCCCCTGCAGCTAGTGTGCCAGTGCGCCCCCGGCTGCCATGCCCTCCGCGCCTTCGCACAGGGAACCGATGGAGAAGCGATATAGCGGTTCTCGCCCGCCATGCGGGACCGCATAGCGCCGAGGACGCACCAGCAGCGCGCCCGCGCTTTGGTCATTCTTACGCCGCCCCTTTGTAATTTGCGCTTACGGATCTTTCATCTGTGGACCCGCGTCGCGCAGCGTTGCAACCGGCCCAATGTTTGCTGCGTCGATGGCGCTCATGCAGGCCTTGCTGCACGCGCTGCCGCAGTGGCCTGCCGTTCAACCATCGATTGGAGTTGCCCATGCCAATGACCCCCGATGCGGGCCAGCCGCCCCGCGCCTCCCACGCCGGCGCCAGCCGCTTCAGCGATCCCGCCGCGGCGCGGCGCGCAGTCGAACTGGCGTTGCCGATGCTGCAGGCCTCGCTGCGCGACAAGGCCGTCGGCGAAAGCGGCTGCATGCATGTGGTCGTGATGGATCCGACGCTGCAGCCCGGCGATTGCGCCTTCGAGGAAGCGATCCTCTATGAGCATTCGCTGCCATCGCGCGAGGCCTGGGATGCGGACTACAGCCGCTATGCGCGCGCCAAGGCGAGCCTTAGCTGGCGCACCGGCATGACCAGCGCGCAGGTGGTCCACTGCAGCCCGCACCGGCTGCGAAGCGATGACACGCTGCTCGGCGGCGCCGCCGTGGTCGATGGCATCGTGGTCGCCGTCAGCGGGGCCAATGCCTGGTACGACGAGGCCTTTGCCGGCTGCGTGGCGATGCTGCTGCGGGCCGTGGCGCAAGGCGCGTGCGTGCAGGCACAGCCGGCTGGCTGATGGCGGCGCCCGCGCGTTCGCCTGACGGTTGGCACACATTTCGCACCGGCAGCAAGCCTGCGTACCAGGGGGTGCCTGTCCGGGACGCAGCGTGCCCATGCCGCCAACGCACCCGTGCCGATGTCCGATGCGTTGTCCGAATCACCATCGACCACACACCACCCGATCGTCAAGGAAGCCAACCATGCAGACTTCGCAGCCCCCGCGCCCTGCCGCGCACCCCGACACCACGGTTCCGCTGCTCGACCGCACCTATCTCGTCAGTGGCGCGGGCAGGGGACTGGGCGCCGCGATTTGCCGCACGCTGAGCGCGGCCGGCGCGACCGTGATCGTGGCCGATATCGACGACAAGCTCGCCCACGACAGCGCCGGCGAGCTGGCCGAGGCCGGCGCGCATGCGTGGCCGCTGCACCTGGATGTCTCCGACCCCGCTTCCGTGCGCGCGGCCTTCGAGTCGCTGCGCGCGCGCGGCGGGCGCCTCGACGGCATCGTCAACAACGCCGCCATCGACATCACGCTGCCGGTGGACGAGGTCGATGCCGAGGCCTGGCGCAAGGTGCTGATGGTCAACCTGTACGGCCCCTACCTGATGGCGCATGCCGCCGTGCCGGTGCTGAAGGCGCAGGGCGGGGGGCATATCGTCAACATCGCCTCGACCGCGTCGAAGCGCGCATGGCCCAATGCCTCGGCCTACCACGCCACCAAGTGGGGCCTGCTCGGCTTCTCGCACGCGCTGCATGCGGAACTGCGGCCGCACGGGATCAAGGTGTCGGCGATCGTCGCGGGCGGCATGCGTACGCCGTTCCTGCTCGACCGCTTTCCCGACATCGACCAGGGCAACCTGCAGGATCCGGCCAATGTTGCCAACGCGGTGCGCTTCGTGCTGACGCAGCCGGAAGAAACCGTGATCCCCGAGGTGATGGTGCTGCCCATGAAGGAGACCTCGTGGCCATGAGCCTCGCCCCCGCGCTCCGTGCGGCCGTGCTGCTGGACAAGGACGGCACGGTGCTGCACGACGTCCCCTACAACGTCGATCCGGCGCGCATGCGGCTTGCGCCAGGCGCCGCCGCCGCGCTGCGGCTGCTGGGCGGCCTGGGCCTGCCGCTGCTGGTGGTCACGAACCAGCCCGGGGTGGCCCATGGACTGCATACCGAGGCCGAACTGGTGCCGGTGCGCGAACGGCTGGCGGCCATGTTTGCCGAACATGGCGCGGCGCTGAGCGGCTTCCTGTATTGCCCGCATCATCCGCAAGGGCAGGTGGCGCCCTACGCGCGCGCGTGCCTGTGCCGCAAGCCCATGCCCGGGCTGCTGCTGCAGGCGGCCGCGGCATGGCGGCTCGACCTGGCGCGGTCCTGGATGATCGGCGACATCCTCAACGACGTCGAGGCCGGCAACCGCGCCGGCTGCACCACCGTGCTGGTCGACTGCGGCAACGAGACCGAGTGGCAGCTGTCGCCCGCGCGCCAGGCCGATTACGTAGTGCCCACGCTTGACGCCGCCGCGCGCCTGGTGGTTGCGCGCACCCGGAGCGCGGACCATGCCGGCGCGGCAGCCTCGACGGGCGCGTCACCATGCCGTGCGGAGGCGCCATGAACTGGCAATCCGCGCGCAGCGTGCTGTGCGTGCGCCTCGACAACATGGGCGACGTGCTGATGAGCACGCCGGCGATGCAGGCGCTGGCCGATGCGCTGCCGGGCCGCCGGCTGACGCTGCTGACTTCGCACAGCGCTGCGGCCCTGGCGCCGCACCTGCCGATGGTCAGCCGCGTGCTGGCCTGGGACGCGCCCTGGGCCAGGCATGCCGAGGACCAGGCGGCACCGGCGCCCGGGCCGGAGATCGCCGCGTGCGCGCGCTGGCTGGCGCGCTTGCGCTTCGACGCGGCCGTGATCTTTACCGTCTACAGCCAGAGCCCCCTGCCCGCCGCGGTGTTGTGCGCGCTGGCGGGCATTCCGCTGCGGCTGGCCTGCTGCCGCGAGAACCCCTACACCTTGCTGAGCGACTGGGTCCCCGACACCGAGCCGGGCACGCAGCCGGGCCAGCGTCCGCGCCACGAGGCGCAGCGCCAGCTCGACCTGGTGGCGCAGGTGGGAGCGATCCCGCGCGACACGCGCCTGCGCTTTCGCGTGCTGGCGTCGGATCGCACCGCGGTCGCGGGGCGCCTGGCCGCGATCCGCGCCGGACGCAGCGGGCCGGTGGTAGTGGTGCATCCCGGCGCCAGCGCGCCGTCGCGGCGCTGGCCACCGGCGCGCTTTGCCCAGGTGGCGCACGCGCTGGCGGTGAAGGCCGGCGCGCACGTGCTGGTGACCGGCGATGCCGCCGAGCACGACATCGTGCGCGCGGTCTGCGCCGCCGCCGGCCATGCGCGCGTGGTGCCGCTCGCCGGCGCCTTGCGCCTGGGCGAAATGGGCGCATTGCTGGAAGCCGCCGACCTGCTGGTGTCGAACAACACCGGGCCGGTCCACCTGGCCGCCGCGCTGGGCACGCCGGTGGTGGACCTGTACGCGCTGACCAACCCGCAGCACACGCCCTGG
This sequence comes from Cupriavidus alkaliphilus, assembly GCF_900094595.1. Classification (GTDB taxonomy): domain Bacteria; phylum Pseudomonadota; class Gammaproteobacteria; order Burkholderiales; family Burkholderiaceae; genus Cupriavidus; species Cupriavidus alkaliphilus. Next base: position 382,133 of record NZ_FMAD01000002.1, read on the forward strand.
CAGGTGCCGCACCGCACGCTGTTTGCCGATGTGCCGTGCCGCTATTGCTACAAGAGCATGTGCCCGCAGGGACACCATCGCTGCCTGGAAGACGTGCCGGCCGCGCACGCGGTGCAGGCCGCGCTGGCGCTGCTGGGCGGCGCTCCGGACAGCATGCCAGCGGTCGAGCTGCCCTGGCCGGGCGCGCTCGCCGCCGCGGCGCCCCGGCAGTCCGACGCCGGGCCGGCCATGACTGAAGGCCATCCCATCCGCCACATCCCCCACGACGAGGCCGACCATGTACACCCTTGGCATTAACGCCGCCTACCATGACTCCGCCGCCTGCCTGGTGCGTGATGGCGCGGTCATCGCCGCGGCGGAGGACGAGCGCTTTACCCATATCAAGCACGGCAAGCGCCCGGTGCCGTTCACGGCGTGGGAGCTGCCGTTCCACGCCATCGACTATTGCCTGGGCGAAGCCGGCATCGCGCTGCGCGAAGTCGACCATGTCGCCTACGCCTTCGACCCCGCGCTGATGCTGGGTGCGCGCCGGCATGACGCCACCGTGACGCTGCCGCTGGAGCCATCGGCGCAAGGCGCGCCCGGCGGGCACGAGTCGCCGTGGGATCCGCTGTTCCTGTCCTACGTGGTCAACGCGCCGCGGCAACTGGCCAGCGGCGCGCCGCACCACCTGGCCGCGCGCTTTCGCGGCGTGCGCCACGACGGGCCGTTCCGCTGGCATTTCGTCGAGCACCACATGGGGCATGAAGCCAGCGCCTTCCTGGCGGCGCCGTTCGGGCGCTGCGCGGTGCTGACCATGGACGGCCGCGGCGAGCGCGCCACCACCAGCTACGGCGTGTTCGACGGCAAGGAATACCGGCGCATCAAGCAGATCGACCTGCCGGACTCGCTCGGCCTGCTGTACGAACGCGTCACGCGCCACCTGGGCTTCCTGCATTCGTCGGACGAGTACAAGGTGATGGCGCTGGCCTCCTACGGCAAGCCCGCGCATCTCGGCGTGTTCCGCGACATGGTCCGGCGCGATGCCGAAGGCGGCTACCGCGTGGCGCAGCCCGACCTGGAAGCCCTGCTGGGCCCGCCGCGCCAGCGCGGCGAGGCCCTCGGCGCGGCGCATTTCGATATCGCGCGCTCGCTGCAGGAGGTGCTGGAGGAAACCGTGGTCGGCATGACCACCTGGCTGGCCGAGGCCAGCGGCGAACGGCAGCTGGCCATGGCCGGCGGCGTGGCGCTGAACTGCGTGATGAACGCGCGCGTGCGCGACCAGAGCCCGTTCGACGAGGTCTGGGTGCAGCCCGCCGCCGGCGATGCCGGCACCGCGCTGGGCGCGGCGCTGTGGATCGACTTCCTGCAACGCGGACGTCCGGCGCGGCAATGGTCGATGGAACATGCCTACCTGGGGCCGGCGTATGGCGAGGACGAGATCGCGGCCTTCCTCGACTGGGCCAAGCTGCCTTACCGCCGGCTCGACGACCTGGCCGGGCAGACCGCCGAGCTGCTGGCGCAGAACAAGATCATCGGCTGGTTCCAGGGCCGCATGGAATTCGGCCCGCGCGCGCTGGGCGCGCGCTCGATCCTGGCCTCGCCGATCGATCCCGGCATGCAGCAGCGGCTGAACCAGATCAAGGACCGCGAAGACTTCCGCCCGGTGGCGCCCGTGGTGATGCAGGAGCGCGCGCCGGACTGGTTCAGCGCGGCCAAGCCCGGCCGCGGCGAAGCGCCGTTCATGCTGTTTATCTACGACGTGCGCCCCGAGCAGGCGGCGCGCATCCCCGCGGTCTGCCACGTCGACGGCACCGCGCGCGTGCAGACCGTGCGGCGCGAGCAGAACCCGGCCTACTACGACTTGCTGGCCGCGTTCGAGCAACGCACCGGGGTGCCGATCCTGGTCAACACCTCGTTCAACACGCGCGGCGAGCCCATCGTGTGCACGCCGCGCGATGCGGTCGAGTGCTTCTGGACCTCGCCGCTGGACGCGCTGGTGATCGGCCCGTTCCTGCTGGAAAAGCCCTCAGCCGAAGGCGCCTATGGACAGACGGGAGGGGCCCATGGACAGGCCTGAGCCAAGGGTCGCGGTGGTCGTGCCCACCTGGCGCCGGCCGGCGCTGCTGGCGCGCTGCCTGCAGGCGCTGTGCGCACAGCGCCTGCCCGCGCAGGCGTACGAGATCATCGTGGCCGACGATGGCTGCGAGGCCCGCATCGAACGGCTGGTGGCGCTGATGGCCGCGCAGCATCCGCGCCATGCGCTGCGCTATGTGCCGGTGCCGGGCACGCAGGGGCCGTCGGGCGCGCGCAATGCGGGCTGGCGCCGCGCGCGCGCGTCGGTGATTGCCTTTACCGACGACGACACCGTGCCGGATCCGGGCTGGCTCGAAGCGGGCTGCGCCGCGCTTGCGGACCAGCCGGAGTGCTGCGCGGTGGCCGGCACCGTGCACGTGCCGCTGCCGGCGCGTCCCACCGACCACGAGCGCGATACCGGCGGCCTTGCGCACGCCGAGTTCGTCACCGCCAACTGCTTCGTCCGGCGCGACGCGCTGCTGCGCATCGGCGGCTTCGACGAGCGCTTCACGCGCGCGTGGCGCGAGGATTCGGACCTGCAGTTCCGCCTGATGCAGCAGGTCTGCCCGGTGGGCCGCGCGCCCGCGGCCGTGGTGGCGCACCCGGTGCGGCCCGCCGCCTGGGGCAGCAGCGTGGCGGCGCAGGCCAAGGTGTACTTCGACGCGCTGCTGTACAAGAAGCATCCGCGCCTGTACCGGCAACGCATCCGCCGCGTGCCGCCCTGGCATTACTACGTGACGGTGCTGGCGCTGCTGGCCGTGCCGATCGCATGGCTGGCGGGCGCGCCCGCCGTGGCCGCCGCGGCGGGCCTGCTGTGGCTCGGATTTACCGCGGCATTCTGCGCGCGGCGCCTGCGCGGCGCGGCGCTGACGCCGGCGCATGTGGCCGAGATGGCGTTTACCTCGATGCTGATACCGCCGTTGTCGCTGTACTGGCGGCTGCGCGGCGCGCTGGCCTTCCGGGTGGTGTTCCTGTGAGCGCATGCGTCGAGCCGCTCACGGCCTTGCCCCTCGCCCGGCATCCGCAGCATGCGGCGCGGCGCCGCGCGGCGCCGGCGCGGGTGCGGCGCATCGCCGTGTTCCGCGCGCTGCAGCTGGGCGACATGCTGTGCGCGGTACCGGCGCTGCGGGCGCTGCGCGCGGGCGAGCCCGATGCCCGCATCACGCTGATCGGCCTGCCCTGGGCACAGGAGTTCGTGTCCCGCTTCAGTGCGCTGGTGGATGACCTGATGGTGTTTCCCGGCGCACCGGGAATGCCCGAGCAACCTTGCGCCGAAGCGGCGGCGGGACCGTTCTACGCGGCCGCGCACGCGGCGCGCTTCGACCTGGCGATCCAGCTGCACGGCAGCGGCGCGCTGACCAACGCCGTGGTGCAGCGCCTGGGCGCCCGGCGCATGGCCGGCTTCTGTCCGGACCCCGCGGCGGCGCGCTGCAGCCGCGCCGGCGTGCTGGTGCCATGGCCGCAGGGCAACGAGGTCGAGCGGCTGCTGGCGCTGATGCAGGCGCTGGGCTATCCGTGCGCGGACCGCGGCCTGGCGTTTCCGCTGCGCCCGCTCGACCATGCCAGCTGGCGGCTGCTGGCCGCCGAGCACGGCCTGGTCGCCGGCGAATACGTCTGCCTGCACGCCGGCGCGCGCATGCTGTCGCGGCGCTGGCCGGTGGAGCGCTTTGCCGAGGCCGGGCGTGCGCTGCGGCGCCACTGGAAGGTGGTACTGACCGGCAGCCGCGACGAGGCCGCGCTGGTGGGGCAGCTGGCGCGGCGCCTGGGCAAGCCGGTGGTCAACCTGTGCGGGCAGACCGCGCTGGGCACACTGGCCGCACTGATCCGCGATGCGCGTCTGCTGCTGTGCAATGACACCGGCGCCTCGCATATTGCCGCGGCGCTGGGCACGCCCAGCGTGGTGGTGTCCTGCGGCAGCGACAGCGCGCGCTGGGCGCCGCTCGACACCACGCTGCATCGCGTGCTGGCCGACCAGCCCGCGTGTCGCCCGTGCATGCACCAGCGCTGCCCGCTCGCCGGGCACCCGTGCGCGTCGAATATCAGCGTGGCCAGCGTGGTGGAGGCCGCGCTGGCGCTGGCGGCTCAGGAGCGCGGCCATGGCTAGGCGACTGCGCATCCTCACCTGGCACGTGCACGGGAACTACCTCTATTACCTGTCGCAGATCCCGCACGAGCTGTACCTGGTCACGCGCGATGACGGCACCCCCGGCTATGCCGGCGCCGGCGGCGCGTTGCCGTGGGGCGCCAACGTGCATGAGGTGCCTTACGACGCGGTCCCTGCGGGCCGCTTCGACTGCGTGCTGTACCAGCACCGCCACCATTACGAGCATGACCGCGTAGACCTGCTCAGCGCCGCGCAGCGCGCGCTGCCGGCGCTCTACCTGGAACACGATCCGCCGCAGGAACACCCGACCAACACGCGCCATCCGGTGCAGGATCCGTCGATGCTGCTGGTGCACGTGACCCCGTTCAACGCGCTGATGTGGGACAGCGGCGTCACGCCCTGCCGCGTGATCGAGCACGGCGTGCTGGTCGACGAGGCGGTGCGCTACAGCGGCGAACTGGCGCGCGGCATCAGCGTGGTCAACCACCTGTCGCGGCGCGGCCGCCGCCTCGGCGCGGACCTGTTCGCGCGCGTGCGCGAGCAGGTGCCGCTGGACCTGGTCGGCATGGCGGCGCAGGAGGCGGGCGGGCTGGGCGAAGTGGCCAACCCCGACCTGGCGGCGTTCGTCGCGCGCTATCGCTTCTTCTTCAACCCGATCCGCTACACCAGCCTGGGGCTGGCGGTGGTGGAGGCGATGATGCTAGGGGTGCCGGTGGTGGGCCTGGCCACGACCGAACTGGCCACGGTGATCCAGAGCGGCAACAACGGCTATGTCGATACGCGCATCGAGGTGCTGGTCAGCGTGATGCGCGAACTGCTCGACGATCCGGAACTGGCGCGGGTCTGGGGGGAACGCGGCTGCCGGGTGGCGCGCGAGCGCTTCGGCATCGGCCGCTTCGTGGCGGAGTGGGACGAGACGCTGCGCGCGGTCTGCGCGTGACCGCAACACGCGCCGGCTAGCCCGGCTCGCCGTTGTTGCCGACGTGCAGCCGCGCGCGGCTGCCTGACGATGCCGTGCAGCACACCAGATAGTACGCACGCTTGAACTGCAGCGCGGCTTCGAGCCTGCGGCCCTCGGCGGCTTCGGCAAACGCCGCCTGCAGACAGCGCGCGATGCTGTCGGCGGTGCCGCCTTGCTCGAACAGCCCGGGCGCGCGCTGCTCCCATAGCCGCATCAGCACGGCACGCCGCTGCGCCAGCGTATGCGGGGGCCAGGTGTGGTCGCGGCTGAGCAATTCCAGTCGCGTCGCCAGCAGCGTTTCAAGCAGCATGGTGGGCCGGGCGAAGCGCGCGGGCGGCGCGGGCTCGTGCGCGGCTGCCGCAGGGGACGATGCCGGCACGGCTGGCGCCGCCGTATCGACCAGCGCCGCGGGCAGGGGCGTGGCGTCGGGTGGGCGCATGGTCATGGCAGACAGCCGAAGGGTGCCAGGCATGCGGCCGCGCGCGATACGGCCGCGCCGCACGTTGCGACGGCGGGTTTCATTCCGTCGCCGCTTCGGTGGCGGATTCTTCGGCGTTGGCGATGGCCACGGCGGCCGCTCGCTGCGCCATCGGCTCGGCGGCGCGGATGCGCAGCACGGTCTGGCGCGAGGTGCTGAAGCGCCGCGCGGTCTCGCTGACCGAATAGCCCGCCGACAGCGCGCTCAGGATGGCGTGGCGCTGCTCGGGCGTGTGCTTGGGCGGCCGGCCGACCTGGCGCCCCATGGCCTTGGCCGCGGCCAGGCTCTCGCGTACGCGCACGCTGCGCGTCGCGCCTTCCAGCGCGGCCACTGCGCGCAACACCTCGACCGCCTCGGGCGGCGTGGCGCTGGCCAGGTCGTCGCGCGACAGCTGCACGCAGTACAGCGCCACGCCCAGCAGGCGGAAGCGCCTGACCGTGGCGAGCACTTCGGGCACGCTCCAGCCCAGGCTGCAGAGGCGCAATGCCACCACCGCGTCGCCGGGCTGCGCCTGGTGCTGCAGCGCGCGCAGGCGCGGGCGCTGCAACGCCGGCACCGAGGCCGGCGCGACTTCCCAGAATACGTGTTGCGGGTCGACGCCATAGCCGGCGGCGCTGGCGGCCTGCAGTTCATCCTGGACGGCCGACGGTGCATCGGCGCAATTCGAGTAGAGGAAGGTGGTCGGCATGATGGTGTCGGACGGCGCGGACGCCGTGCGCTGGTGATTCGGTTCGGACAGAGCCCGCTGCGGACAGCGGCTCTGTTCCGGCTTGCGGGTCATGCCGCAACTTTCATGCCGCGCGCTACGCCTCGTGGCTGTGGCGGCGCAACGTTCTGCCGGCGCGCCCATGCGATGCGGGACCCAGGGCGTTGCCTCGCGCGCCGCCGCGGGCACAATTACAAGGCTTCGCGCAGGAATTGCAATGACTCGCAGGCCAGCCGCCCGCGCGCGCGCCACCGCGCTGGAGGTTGCGCGGGCACGGAACCTGCCTGCGTTGCGGGGCGAAGCCGCAGTGCCGGCTCCCCCACCAGGAGAAAACCGTGGACAAGTCGAAGATCCCCGCAGACCAGGCCGAGGCGCTCGGTGCCTTGATGGACGACCATCGCGCGGTCAAGAAGCAGTTCAAGGCGTTCAAGGACACCGACGACCGCGACGAGAAGGAGTCGATCGCGCTGGACGTGTGCCACCAGCTCACGGTGCACGCCACCATCGAGGAAGAAATCTTCTACCCGGCGTTGCGGGGCGTCAGCGACGAGATCGACGACATGCTGGACGAGGCCCAGGTCGAGCACCAGGTGGCCAAGGACCTGATCGCGGCGATCGAGGAAGACCCGGCCGGCGACATGCTCGAGGCCAACTACACGGTGCTGTCGGAATATGTCTCCCACCACATCGAGGAAGAGGAAGGCGAGCTGTTCAAGAACGTGATCAAGGAGAAGATCAACCTGCGCGACGTGGCGCAGGCCATGGCGGCGCGCAAGGAAGCGCTGATGCGCGAGACCGCCTGACGCGGCGGGCCAGGGCGGGGCGCGCGCGGCGCCCCGCCGCTTCAGCGGATTTGAAGGACTCGCACAAAGCCGGTGCCGCCCACGCGCGCCGGCCGGGCGTTACCATCGCGCACTGATTTCCTGTCGTGCCGTAGCTGCCCCATGACCTTTGTCGTGACGGATGCCTGCATCCAGTGCCGCCATACCGACTGCGTCGAAGTCTGCCCGATGTCGTGCTTCCACGAAGGGCCGAACTTCCTTGCCATAGATCCCGACCAATGCATCGACTGCTCGATGTGCGTGCCGTTGTGCCCCGTGGGCGCGATCTATTCCGAGCATGACCTGCCGGCAGACCAGCGCCATTTCCTTGCGCTCAACGCCGAGCTGTCGCGACGGCCGGACTGGCTGCCGCTGATGCAGGCGAAGGGACCGCTGCCGGACCATGAGCAGTGGGCCGGCCATCCTGACCGGCTGTCGTTGCTGCAACGCTAGCGCGGCGGTGTGTCGCGGTAATCAGGGAAGGCTTCCGGCAAGGTCAGCACGGTGCCGGTCAGGGAGCCGTCATAGCCGGGCAGGGCATTGACGCGCTGGCGGAAGGCCTCGCTGGTCAGCGCCCCGACCGCGCCGGCCAGCGCCGCGCTGCGTAGCTTGGCGCGCTCGATGGCAAAGAAGTAGCGCTCCTTGATTACCGGCACGAAGGCCAGCCCGAAACGCCGCGCCGCGGTTTCCACGCCAAAGCCCACGTCGGCCATGCCGCTGCCGATGTACGCCGCCACTGCGGCGTGGGTGAATTCCCCATTGCTGTAGCCCTCGATGCGCGCACCGTCGATGCCGCGCGCCGTCAGCATCAGGTCCAGCAGCAGCCGCGTGCCCGAGCCGACCTGCCGGTTGACGAAGCGCACTTCGCGCCGGGTCAGGTCCTCGAGCGTATGGATGCCGAGCGGGTTGCCCGGCCGCACGAACAGGCCCTGGCTGCGCACCGCCAGGTGCACCAGGCAGTGGGTCTCGGGCTTGAGCCAGGTGGTGAAGTGGCGCCACATGCCATGCTCGAACTCGCCCACCGGCACATGAAAGCCGGCGATGTCGCAGGCGCCTTCGGCCAGCGCCGCCACGGCCTCGACGCTGCCGCAGTACTTCAGGTCGTGCCGCACCTGCTGCTCGTCGAGGAAGTCGCGCAGCGCCGCCACCGCGAAGCCGTGGCTGGCATGCAGCCGCGCCGTGGCCTCGGGCTGCGCCATCAGCTTCTTCAGCTCGATCTCCAGTTCGGACGCCAGGCTGTCCAGCGTCGGCGACAGCCGCGCGCCGATCCGCTTGCTGGCCCACACCAGTTGCTGCGCCAGCGGCGTCAGCGCGCTGCCGCGCCCGCGGGTCTTGTCGATCAGCGGACCGCCGAACAGCGCCTCGGCGTCGCGCAGGATGCCCCAGGCATAGCGGTACGACAGCGACACCGCCTGGGCCGACTGGCTGATGCTGCCGGATTCCCCGATATGGCCGAGCAGGGCCACCAGCCGCGACACGTCCAGCGGCTCGGTGCCCGGCCGGGCGTCGTCCCGGATTTGCAGGTGAGGTTGGATCGAGATGCGGATCATATGTAGAAAATAGCTTATTGAAGGGCCGCTGTCACTCCAATATAGTCCGCCTAACGGGCGAAACGGCGATCCGCAAGCCCGGAAATAGGAAAAAAATAGCATATAAGCGGGATCCGGCAGGCACTTCGGCCGGTCCTGGCGAGCCCTCACAGGAGACGCCATGCCAGACATCGCCCCCCACGCACCCCGTGCCCCCGGTGCCACGGCATCAGCCGATGCCGCGCACATCGCCGCCATCGTCGCGGCACGCCAGCACATGCCGGGCGCCTTGCTGCCGATCCTGCACGAGATCCAGGACACCCAGGGCTTTATCCCCGACACCGCCGTGCCCGTGATCGCCCGCGCCCTGAACCTGTCGCGCGCCGAGGTGCATGGCGTGATCACCTTCTACCATCACTTCCGCCAGCAGCCCGCCGGCCGCCACGTGGTGCAGGTGTGCCGCGCCGAGGCGTGCCAGGCGGTCGGCGCCGAGGCGCTGGCCGAGCACGCGCAGCGCGCGCTCGGCTGCAGCTTCCATGAAACCAGCGCGGACGGGCAGGTGACGCTGGAGCCGGTCTATTGCCTGGGCCAGTGCGCCTGCGGCCCGGCGGTGATGGTCGGCGAGCAGTTGCACGGCTATGTCGATGGCGCGCGCTTCGACGCGCTGGTGCGCGCGCTGCGCGCGTCGTCCACCCCGGCAGAAGCGGAGGCCCAGGCATGAGCACCGTCACCACCCTGTTCGTGCCGCGCGACTCCACCGCGCTGGCATTGGGCGCCGACGAGGTCGCGCGCGCCATCGCCAGCGAAGCCGCCGCGCGCGGCGAGACCGTGCGCATCGTGCGCAACGGTTCGCGCGGCATGTTCTGGCTCGAGCCGCTGGTCGAGGTGCAGACCGCCGCCGGCCGCGTGGCCTACGGCCCGGTCAGCGCGGCCGACGTGCCGGGCCTGTTCGATGCCGGCCTGCTGCAGGGCGGTGCGCACGCGCTGGCGCACGGCCCGACCGACCAGATCCCGTTCCTGCAACGGCAGGAGCGCCTGACCTTCGCCCGCGTCGGCATCACCGACCCGCTGTCGCTGGACGACTACCGCGCGCACGAGGGCTACGCCGGCCTGGAACGCGCGCTGGCCATGCAGCCCGCCGAGATCGTGCAGGAAGTCACCGACTCGGGCCTGCGTGGCCGCGGCGGCGCGGCCTTCCCGACCGGCATCAAGTGGAAGACGGTGCTCGGCGCCCAGTCCGCAGTCAAGTACATCGTCTGCAATGCCGACGAGGGCGACTCGGGCACCTTCTCCGACCGCATGGTGATGGAAGACGATCCCTTCATGCTGATCGAAGGCATGACCATCGCCGGCCTGGCGGTGGGTGCGGAGCAGGGCTACATCTACTGCCGCTCCGAATACCCGCACGCAATCGCCGTGCTGGAAAGCGCGATCGGCATCGCCAGCGCCGCGGGCTGGCTCGGCGACGACATCCGCGGCAGCGGCAGGCGCTTCCACCTTGAAGTGCGCAAGGGCGCCGGCGCCTATGTCTGCGGCGAGGAAACCGCGCTGCTGGAGAGCCTGGAAGGCCGCCGCGGCGTGGTGCGCGCCAAGCCGCCGCTGCCGGCGCTGAAGGGGCTGTTCGGCCAGCCCACGGTGATCAACAACGTGATCTCGCTGGCCACGGTGCCGGTGATCCTGGCGCGCGGCGCGCAGTTCTACCGCGACTTCGGCATGGGCCGCTCGCGCGGCACGCTGCCGTTCCAGCTGGCCGGCAACATCCGGCACGGCGGGCTGGTGGAGAAGGCGTTCGGGGTCACGCTGCGCGAGCTGCTGGTCGACTACGGCGGCGGCACCCGCAGCGGCCGCGCGATCCGCGCGGTGCAGGTGGGCGGGCCGCTGGGCGCCTACCTGCCCGAGTCGCGCTTCGACGTGCCGCTGGACTACGAGGCCTATGCCGCGTTCGGCGGCGTGGTCGGCCACGGCGGCATCGTGGTGTTCGACGAGACCGTCGACATGGCAAAGCAGGCGCGCTACGCGATGGAGTTCTGCGCGATCGAATCGTGCGGCAAATGCACGCCGTGCCGGATCGGCTCGACCCGCGGCGTCGAAGTGATGGACCGCATTATTGCCGGCGAGCAGCCGGTGCGGCATGTGCAGCTGGTGCGCGACCTGTGCGACACCATGCTCAACGGCTCGCTGTGCGCGATGGGCGGCATGACGCCGTACCCGGTGCTGTCCGCGCTGAACGAATTCCCCGAGGACTTCGGCCTCGCATCCAATCCGGCCAGGGCCGCCTGAGCCAGGCAGAGACACGGGAGACCAACCGCCATGAACGCCCGCAACGAGATTGATTTCGGCACACCCGCCAGCCCCTCGACCGACATGGTCACCCTGGAGGTCGACGGCGTCAGCGTCACCGTGCCGGCCGGCACGTCGGTGATGCGCGCCGCGATGGAGGCGCAGATTGCCGTACCCAAGCTGTGCGCCACCGACAGCCTGGAAGCCTTCGGCTCGTGCCGGCTGTGCCTGGTCGAGATCGAGGGGCGGCGCGGCTATCCGGCCTCGTGCACCACGCCGGTGGAAGCCGGCATGAAGGTAAAGACCCAGAGCGACAAGCTCGCCGACCTGCGCCGCGGCGTGATGGAGCTGTATATCTCCGACCACCCGCTCGATTGCCTGACCTGCCCCACCAACGGCAACTGCGAGCTGCAGGACATGGCCGGCGTGGTCGGCCTGCGCGAAGTGCGCTACAACGACGGTGGTCCGGAATCTGCGCCGATCGCGACGCACACGCAAATGAAGAAGGACGAATCCAATCCTTACTTCACCTACGATCCCTCCAAGTGCATCGTCTGCAACCGCTGCGTGCGCGCCTGCGAGGAAACGCAAGGCACCTTCGCGCTGACCATCAGCGGACGCGGCTTCGATTCCCGCGTCTCGCCCGGCACCAGCCAGTCGTTCATGGAATCGGACTGCGTCTCCTGCGGCGCGTGCGTGCAGGCCTGCCCGACCGCGACGCTGACCGAAACGTCCATCATCAAGCTGGGCCAGCCTTCGCACAGCACCGTGACCACCTGCGCCTATTGCGGCGTGGGCTGTTCGTTCAAGGCCGAGATGAAGGGCAATGAAGTGGTGCGCATGGTGCCGTACAAGGACGGCAAGGCCAACGAGGGCCACGCCTGCGTCAAGGGCCGCTTTGCCTGGGGCTACGCCACCCACAAGGACCGCATCCTCAAGCCGATGATCCGCGCGAAGATCACCGATCCGTGGCGCGAGGTATCGTGGGAAGAGGCGATCGACTATGCCGCGTCGGAGTTCAAGCGCATCCAGGCGCAGCACGGCAAGGATTCCATCGGCGGCATCGTGTCGTCGCGCTGCACCAACGAAGAAGGCTACCTGGTGCAGAAGCTGGTGCGCGCCGCGTTCGGCAACAACAACGTCGACACCTGCGCGCGCGTGTGCCATTCGCCGACCGGCTACGGGCTGAAGCAGACCCTGGGCGAATCGGCCGGCACGCAAACCTTCAAGTCGGTCGAGAAGGCCGACGTGATCATGGTGATCGGCGCCAACCCGACCGACGGCCACCCCGTGTTCGCCTCGCGCATGAAGAAGCGCCTGCGCGCCGGCGCGAAGCTGATCGTGGTCGACCCGCGCCGCATCGACCTGGTCGATTCGCCGCATATCCGCGCCGACTTCCACCTGCAGCTGCGCCCGGGCACCAACGTCGCGCTGGTGACCTCGCTGGCGCACGTGATCGTCACCGAAGGCCTGCTCAACGAAGCCTTTATCGCCGAGCGCTGCGAGGACCGCGCGTTCGGGCAGTGGCGCGACTTTGTCGCGCTGCCGGAGAACTCGCCCGAGGCCATGGAGAGCGTCACCGGCATCCCCGCCGAGCAGCTGCGCGGCGCGGCGCGCCTGTACGCCACCGGCGGCAACGCGGCGATCTACTACGGCCTGGGCGTGACCGAGCACGCGCAAGGCTCCACCACCGTGATGGGCATCGCCAACCTCGCCATGGCCACCGGCAATATCGGCCGCGAGGGCGTGGGCGTGAACCCGCTGCGCGGGCAGAACAACGTGCAGGGCTCCTGCGATATCGGCTCGTTCCCGCATGAGCTGCCGGGCTATCGCCACGTGTCGGACTCGACCGTGCGCGGCCTGTTCGAATCGGCGTGGAATGTCGAGATCAGCCCCGAGCCCGGCCTGCGCATTCCCAATATGTTCGAGGCCGCGCTGGCGGGCAGCTTCAAGGGCCTGTACTGCCAGGGCGAGGACATCGTGCAGTCGGACCCGAACACGCAGCACGTGTCCGAGGCGCTGTCGTCGATGGAATGCATCGTGGTGCAGGACATCTTCCTGAACGAGACCGCCAAGTACGCGCATGTGTTCCTGCCGGGCTCTTCGTTCCTGGAAAAGGACGGCACCTTCACCAACGCCGAGCGCCGCATCTCGCGCGTGCGCAAGGTGATGCCGCCCAAGGCGCGCTATGCCGACTGGGAGGCCACCATGCTGCTGGCCAATGCGCTCGGCTATCCGATGGACTACAAGCATCCGTCGGAAATCATGGACGAGATCGCGCGGCTGACGCCGACCTTCGCCGGCGTCAGCTACCAGCGCCTGGAACAGCTCGGCAGCATCCAGTGGCCGTGCAACGCCGAAGCGCCGGAAGGCACGCCGACCATGCATATCGACGCCTTCGTGCGCGGCAAGGGAAAGTTCATCATCACCAAGTATGTGCCGACCACCGAGAAGGTCACGCGCGCCTTCCCGCTGGTCCTGACCACCGGGCGCATCCTGTCGCAGTACAACGTCGGCGCGCAGACGCGCCGCACCGACAACGTCCACTGGCACGCCGAGGACCGGCTGGAGATCCACCCGCACGATGCCGAAGAGCGCGGCATCAAGGACGGCGACTGGGTCGGGGTGCAGAGCCGTGCCGGCGACACCGTGCTGCGCGCGATCGTCAGCGAGCGCATGCAGCCGGGCGTGGTCTACACCACCTTCCACTTCCCGGAATCCGGCGCCAACGTGATCACCACCGACAACTCCGACTGGGCCACCAACTGCCCGGAGTACAAGGTGACCGCGGTGCAGGTGCTGCCGGTGGCGCAGCCGTCGGCGTGGCAGCGGGAGTACCGGGAGTTCAACACCCAGCAGCTGCAATTGCTGGAAGCCGCCAGCGCCGACCCGGCGCGGGCCGCGGGCTGAGCGGAGGACCACGCCATGATGCGCTGCATGCAGTCGCCGGAAGTCGATCCGGCCGCGGCGGAAGATGCCGCGGCCGCGACCCACAGCACCTTCGCGGTCAACCGCTGGCGCGGCGGCGAGCTGATGCTCAGTCCCGATGAGGTGGCTGAGGAAGTGCCGGTCGCGCTGGTGTACAACGGCATCTCGCACGCGGTGATGCTGGCCACGCCGGCTGACCTGGAAGATTTCGCGCTTGGGTTCAGCCTGAGCGAGGGCATCGTGGCCCGCGCCAGCGACGTCTATGACATCGAGATCGAGACACGCGAGCACGGCATTTCCGTGCAGCTGGAGATCGCTTCGGAAGCCTTCATGCGGCTCAAGGACCGGCGCCGCTCGCTGGCCGGGCGCACCGGCTGCGGGCTGTGCGGCACCGAATCGCTGGAGCAGGTGATGCGCGCGCCGGCGCCCGTGCACAGCACGGCGAGCTTCCATACCGACGTGATCCAGGCCGCCTTCGTGCAGCTGCAGCTGCGCCAGGCCTTGCAGCGCCATACCGGAGCGACCCACGCCGCCGCCTGGCTGCGCGCCGACGGCCATGTGTCGCTGGTGCGCGAGGACGTGGGCCGCCACAATGCGCTCGACAAGCTGGCCGGCGCGCTGGCCCGCGGCGGCGAGGACATCGCCGGCGGCGCGGTGCTGGTGACCAGCCGCGCCAGCTATGAAATGGTGCTGAAGGCCGCCGCGATCGGCGCCGGCGTGCTGGCGGCGGTGTCCGCCCCGACGGCGCTGGCGGTGCGCCTGGCCGAACAGGCAGGCATTACCCTGGCCGGCTTCGTGCGCGCCGGCGCGCACGTGGTCTATGCCCATCCGCAACGGCTGCAGCACGGCAGCACCCACGAGAGCCTGGCATGAAGATCGATAACCTTGTCACCATGGCCAACCAGATCGGCAGCTTCTTTGAAGCCATGCCCGATCGCGAGGAGGCGGTCGCGGATATCGCCGGGCATATCAAGCGCTTCTGGGAACCGCGCATGCGCCGGGCCTTGCTGGGGCATGTCGATGCCGATGCCGGCAGCGGGCTGCTGGAGATCGTGCGGGAGGCGCTGGGCCGGCACCGCGCCATGCTCGAGTAGCAGGCGCAGCGCTTGCCGGCGCGGCTCAGCGCAAGCGCAACGGCTCCAGCAGGGCGCCGTCGTACTCGCCGCGTGAAATCCGCCCCAGCTCCAGCATGCGTTGCAGAATATAGACCTGCCGCTGGCGCGCGCGCCGGGGGTTGGCCACCGGGTTGTTCGCCGAGGGCGCCTTGGGCAGGCCCGCCAGCATCGCGCATTCGGCCAGCGTCAGCTGGTCCAGCCGCTTGCCGAAGTAGGTCCGCGCGGCATCGGCAAAGCCATAGGCGCCCTGTCCCAGGTAGATCTTGTTCAGGTACAGCTCGAGGATCTCGTCCTTGCTGAGGGCCTTTTCGATCCGGTAGGACAGCAGCACCTCGTACAGCTTGCGCGTATAGGTCTTCTCCCGCGACAGGTAGAAGTTGCGCGCGACCTGCATGGTGATGGTCGACGCGCCCTGCGACAGCTCGTCCGACAGGTTGGCGACGCCGGCGCGGACCACACCGACATAGTCGATGCCGTCATGCAGGTAGAAGCGTTCGTCCTCGATCGCCACCACCGCCTCGGTCAGCGCGCGCGGCATCCTGTCGATGGGCACGTAGTCCGGCGTGTCGCGGAAGGCGGTGAGGGCGTCGAGCGACGGCAGCTGCCGGTTGGCGGCGAGGATGGCGATGGCGGCCAGCAGCGCGCCGCCGATCGCGGCGAGCAGCAGCAGCTTGAGCAGGGCGGAGCAGAGGCGTTTCATGGCGCGTATTGTGCCAGCCGCCGCGCCGCCCGCGCGAGTCTGACTACACCCAGCCCAGCCAGCGCCAGTAGGTCGCGGCGAACAGCAGCATCATGGCGTAGCCGATGATCGTGACCGGGATGCCGATGCGCGCGAACTGCCGCCCGTTGAAGGTCTCGGTGCCCAGGCACACCATGTTCTGCGGCGCGTTGATCGGCAGGATAAAGCCGAAGCTGACGGTAAAGCCCAGCAGCATGGTGATGCCGACGCGGTTGATGTCGCCGGGCAGGGTCTGCAGCACCGAGATCAGGATCGGCAGCAGCGCCGCGGTCAGCGCGGTGGCGCTGGCGAAGCCCAGGTGGATCAGGATCAGGAAGGCCGACAGGATCGCAAACACCAGCAGCGCGCCATGCGCCGCCAGGCCCGAATGCGTGACCACGAACTGGCCCAGCCACTGCCCCGCCTGGGTCGACAGCAGCGCCGTGCCCAGGCTGATGCCGACCCCGAACACGATCAGCGTGCCCCACGGCGTGCGCTGCTGCATGGTCTTCCAGTCCATCACGCCCAGGCGCGGCAGCATCAGGATCACCAGCCCGACGAAGGTCACCGTGGCGGTGTCGAAGCTGTGCAGCTTGCCCTCGGTGGCCCAGCACAGCAGCAGGCCCAGCGACACCGCGGCCAGCCGCTTCTGCGGGCTGCTCATCGGGCCGAGCGCTGACAGCTCGCGCTGCACCGCCTGCTTGCCACCGGGAATGGCCTCGGTCTCGGCCGGCAGCAGCCAGCGCACCAGCACATAGAGCACCACCGACATCGCCACCGCCCACGGCGCACCCGCGATCAGCCATTGCAGCCAGGTGATGCGCTCGCCCAGCAGCTTGTCCATGAAGCCGACCGTCAGCAGGTTCTGCGCGGCGGCGGTCTGGATGCCGACGTTCCAGATGCTGGTGGCCTGCGCCACCGTGATCATGATGCCGGCGGCGATATTGGACTTCTTGTCGACGCCGAACGCGGCGATCACGCCCATCATGATCGGCACCACGCAGGCGCTGCGCGCGGTGGCGCTGGGCACCACCAGGCTCAGCGCGATGGTGACCGCGATGGTGCCAATCAGGATGCGGCGCGTGCTGGTGCCGATTGCCGACAGCGTCACCAGCGCGATGCGTCGGTCGAGCCCGGTCACCGTCATCGCGGCGGAGATGAACAGTGCCGCGGCGACCAGCGCCAGCGCGGTATTGGAGAATCCGGCCAGCGCCATGCCCAGCGCCTTCGATGTGCCGTACTGGACCGAGGGGTCGTTCACGGTCGGGGCAAAACCGATCAGCCCGGCCATCAGCGAGGTGATCATGATGGCGCTGGCTTCGTACGACACCGCCTCGGTGATCCACACCACGATGGCGAACGCCAGGATCGCCAGCATGCGCTGGCCCGCAATGGTGAGCCCGTCGGGCTGCGGGATCGCCAGCACCGCGATCAGCGCGGCGGCGGCTGCGAACAGGCCCCAGTGCAGGGTTGGCTTGGGTGTGGCTGCGGGTGCTGGTATGGCCGCGGCCGGGGCAGGCGGCTGGGAGGCGGGAAGTTCTGGCATTGCCGACATTCCTTGTAGTTCGACCTGTCTGAAATTTTCCGGCGCGCAGCCGGCGATGTCGAGGACCGGGACGGAATAGTTACGCCCGTGATGCGCAAGATCAAGGCGATGGCAGATCGCCGGATTCTCCGGCCGCCGCACGCGTCATACCAATGAGAGGCTCGCCATACAAGGCCCGCGCGGCAGTCCGCATGATCCGACACCGGCGCCGCGCCGGGGTGCGTGAGGCACGAGCCGGAGTGATCTGAAATAATTGGAGCCGACCATGAAGGTTTTAGTACGCGGTCTCAAGGCCGGACTGGACCCGGCGGCGCTGCGCAACGCGCTGGCACGGTATGCGAAGATCCGTTCGGTGGAGCTGGTGGAGGAAGGCGACCCCCGGCATCCCTGGGCCTGGGTCGACATCGACGCCGGCGCGCTGACGGTGTGGAAGCTGGTGGCGCGGCTGGACCGGCGCTATATCGCCGGCAGCCACCTGCGCTGGCACGTGCCGGCGTACCGCGAGCGCTGACGCGCCCGCACCGGCACGCCCGGTAACGACAAACTGGAAAGAACAATGCTCAAGTGGCTTCAACGCGCGGCCTGCCCGCATGCCCTCGCGGCCATGCCGCCAACTCCGGCGGCGACCGGCATCGCGCCGGACGTGCCGGACCTGGTGTTCGAGCGCATCAGCAACGCGCGCGACCTGGGCGGACTGGTGGGCGCGGAGGGGCGCCGCGTGCGCCACGGCCGGCTCTACCGCAGCGGCAACCCGGCGCTGGCGAGCGACGCCGACCTGGAGCGGTTGCAGGCGCTCGGGCTCGACATGGTGGTGGACTTCCGCTCGCCCGGCGAGAAATCTGCGGGCGAAGCGGCCTTCGGCCAGCGCTTCCGCTGGCAGGCGGTGCCGGTGCTGGAAGGCAGCATGGCGATGGATGTGCTGATGCCGCGCCTGCGCGCCAGCACGCCGGCGCAGATGGATGCCTTCATGCTCGAGGTGTACCGCGATTTCCCGGTGCGCTACCGCGCGGCTTTCGGCGGCTTCATGCAGACCGTGCAGGGCGGCCAGACCCTGCTGTTCCACTGCACCGCGGGCAAGGACCGCACCGGCTTTGCCGCGCTGCTGTTGCTGGCCGCGCTGGGCGTCGGCCAGGACGACATCCTGGCCAACTACCTGGAATCGAACCAGCGCAACGCGCAGTTCAACGCGGCCGCGCTGGCGCAGATGGGCTCGCTCGGCATCGATGCCGCGGTGATGACGCCGCTGCTGGAAGTCCGGGCCAGCTATCTCGAGGCCTCGATGCAGGCCATCGACGCGGGCTGGGGCAGCGTCGGCAACTACCTGTGCGACGCGCTCCAGGTCGACGTCGCGCAGCTGCGCGCGCACTACCTGGCCGGCTGAGTTGCAGACTCACGGAAGCCTCACAGCTTGCCGCTGTCGCGCAGGATGCGCGCGGTGCTCAGCGCGATCATCCCTTCTTCGTCGGTCGGCAGCACCAGCACCGGCACGCGGCTGTCGTCGCGGCTGATGCGCTGCCTGTTGTTGCCGTTGGCGCCGGCATCGAGCGTAATGCCGAACAGCCCGGCCAGGTGTTCGCAGATGCGCGCGCGCACCGGCGGCGAATTGGCGCCGATGCCCGCGGTAAACACCAGCGCATCGAGCCCTCCCAGCGTGGTGGCGAGCTTGCCGATTTCCTGCGCCGCGCGGTAGGCGTAGAAGTCCACCGCCAGCCGCGCGCGCGGCGCATCGCTGGCCAGCAGCGCGCGCATGTCGCTGCTGACGCCGGACAGTCCCTTCAGCCCGGATTCCTGGTACAGCATCGCCTGGATCTCGGCGGCGCTCATGCCTTGCTGCGCCAGCCACAGCAGCGCGCCCGGATCGACCGCGCCGCAGCGGGTGCCCATCGGCAGGCCGTCGAGCGCGGTCAGGCCCATGGTGCTGTCGACGCTGCGCCCGTCGCGCATGGCGCACAGGCTGGCGCCGTTGCCCAGGTGCGCCACCACCACGCGGCCTTCGGCCAGGTCGGGTGCCACCTGGCGCAGCCGGCGCGCGATGTACTCGTACGACAGGCCGTGGAAGCCATAGCGCCGGATGCCGCGCTCGAAATACGCATAGGGCAGCGCCATCAGTTGCGCCAGCACGTCGTGGCCGGCGTGGAAGGCGGTGTCGAAGCACGCCACCTGCAGCAGTTCCGGCATGGCCTGGCGCACCGCGCGGATCGCGGTCAGGTTGTGCGGCTGGTGCAGCGGCGCCAGCGGCACCAGCGCCTCCAGGTTTTCGAGCACGGTGTCGTCGATGCAGACCGCCTGCGCGTAGCCGGCGCCGCCATGCACCACGCGATGGCCGATCGCCACCGGCGGGTGGTCGCGCAGGCCCACGCTCAGCACCAGGCGCACCAGGCGGAAGGCGGCGTCGTGGTCGGCCACCTGGGCCTGCGGGAAGGTCTCGTCGGCAACTACGCGGCCGTCGGCCATGCTGGCGCGCAGCCGCGGCGCGACGCCGATGCCTTCGATCTGGCCGTGCGCGCTCAGCACCGGGTTGATGTCGGCATTGCCGTGCGCGGCCTCGGGCACGGCATAGACCGAGACCTTGACGCTGGACGAGCCTGCGTTGACGACGAGGATCACGGCGGGCGCGGCGGTATGGAGGGTGGTCACGCTGGAAAGCTCCGTTGTCAGGGCGCAGGGCGCGGGTCGGTCAGACCTGGGCCGCGGCTTCGGCGCCGCGGCGCGCGTGGGCCAGCAGCACCGCGATGGCGCAGCTGCCGATGCGCGCGCGCACGCTGTCGGCCCGGCTGGTCAGGACCACGGGGACGCGTGCGCCCAGCACGATGCCGGCGGCTTCGGCCCCGGCCAGGAAGGTGAGCTGCTTGGCCAGCATGTTGCCGGCTTCCAGGTCCGGCACCAGCAGGATGTCGGGGTCGCCGGCGACGTCGGAATCTATGCCCTTGGTGGTCGCGGCCTCGCGGCTGATGGCGTTGTCGAAGGCGAGCGGGCCGTCGAGCACGCCGCCGGTGATCTGCCCGCGCCGCGCCATGGTGCACAGCGCGGCGGCGTCGATAGTCGACGGGATCTTGTCGGTGACGGTCTCGACCGCGGACAGGATCGCCACCTTGGGCCGTTCGATCCCCAGCGTGCGCAGCAGGTCGATGGCGTTGCGGCAGATATCGGCCTTCTCGTTCAGCGTGGGGAAGATGTTGACCGCGGCGTCGGTGATGAACAGCGGCTTGTGGTAGCGCGGCACGTCCATCGCGAACACATGCGACAGGCGCCGCCCGGTGCGCAGCCCGCTGGCCGACGCGGTGACCTCGTGCAGCAGCTCGTCGGTATGCAGGCTGCCCTTCATCAGCAGTTCGGCCTCGCCGGCGCGCACCGCCTCGACCGCGCGCGCGGCCGAGGCATGGCTGTGCGGCGTGTCGATGATGACGGTGTCGCCCAGCGCCATGCCGTGCTCCGCTGCGACCTGGCGGATGCGCGCCACGGGACCGACCAGGATCGGCACGATCAGGCCGAGCTGCGCGGCCTGCAGCGCGCCGCCCAGCGAAGCGGCATCGCACGGATGCGCCACCGCGGTCGGGATGGGCGGCAGCCCGGCGCAGCGCGCCAGCAGCGTGGCGTATTTGTCCGGCGCCGGCGCGGCGGGCGAGGCAAGTTCGGACATGGCGGACATGGCAGGCGAGGCAGCACTCATGACGATGTTCCGTGGACAACGCAGCGGTCAGGGTACCGGCCCTGCGGGCAGGCGTCGAGCCCGCGCCGGGACTTGCGTGGACGCCGGTTGCTGCAATGCGCAAGGCGCCGTGCCACAGTATAGGCGCCAACCGGGGCAGGCCGATGAACATGGACGCGGCCGGCGGTGCGGCTGTTTGCCCCAACCAGGCGCGGGTTGCACGGCGCCCCCGCCGCTGCTAGGCTTGTTTTTTGTTGCAGGGCAACAAGCGTCACGCCGGCCGCGCGCCACGCGCGCGGAATCCCGGCATGGCGCCCACCAGGGGAGTGCCATGACCGCACGCGAACGCGCCGTCCTGCCGCAGGACGGCACTGCCACCGCGGGTTCCACGCCTGACACGCCACCGCGCGAACTGGCGCATGCAGACCCGCTTGGCGCACTGGCCCGGCCGTTTCTCGAGTACGCCCATGACGCCTGGCAGCGCAGCGTGCTGTTGCTCGACATCCTGCGCCAGCGCGGCAATCTGTCGGCCGAGCATGAGCGCGAGGGCATGCCCCCGGTGCTGGTATTTGAGCATGAACTGCTCGCCGATGGCCGCCAGTTGCCCGAGCCCGCCAACTACGCGCTGCTGCGCATCGTGCCGCCCGCAGGCAGCCCGACCGATCCCGCCAAGCGACCCTTCGTCGTGATCGATCCGCGCGCCGGCCATGGCCCCGGCATCGGCGGCTTCAAGGCCGACAGCGAGATCGGCATCGCGCTGCGCACCGGCCATCCGTGCTACTTCATCACCTTCTTCCACGAACCCTGCCCGGGCCAGACCATCGAGGCCGTGGCGCGCGCCGAAGCCGGGTTCCTGCGCCTCGTCGGCGAGCGGCATCCCGATGCGCCCGGCAAGCCCTTCGTCATCGGCAACTGCCAGGCCGGCTGGGCGCTGATGATGCTGGCCGCGGTGGCGCCCGGGCGCACCGGCCCGCTGCTGCTGGCCGGCGCGCCGCTGGCGTACTGGTCGGGCGTGCGCGGGCGCAACCCGATGCGCTACAGCGGCGGGCTGCTGGGCGGATCGTGGCTGGCATCGCTGGCGGCGGACCTGGGCAATGGCCGCTTCGACGGGGCCTGGCTGGTGCAGAACTTCGAGCAGCTCAATCCCGCCAACACGCTGTGGCAGAAGCTCTACGACGTCTATGCGCGGGTCGACACCGAAGGCCCGCGCTTCCTTGACTTCGAGCGCTGGTGGGGCGGCCATTTCCTGATGAACCGCGCCGAGATCGACTGGATCGTGCAGCAGCTGTTCGTCGGCAACCGGCTCACGGCGGGCGCGGTGCGCAGCAGCGACGGCAAGACCGTGGTGGACCTGCGCAACGTGCGCTCGCCGGTGATCATCTTTGCCTCGTGGGGGGACAACATCACGCCGCCGCAGCAGGCGCTGAACTGGATCCCGGACCTGTATGCGAGCGACGATGACCTGGTCGCCAACGACCAGGTCATCGTCTACTGCCTGCACCCGACCGTGGGCCACCTGGGCATCTTCGTCTCCGCCGGCGTGGCCAACCGCGAGCACAGCGAACTGTTCTGCGCGCTGGACCTGATCGACGTGCTGCCGCCGGGACTGTACGAGGCCAAGATCGAAGACATCGCCCCGGACCTGCCGCATCGCGAGCTGGTCGAAGGGCGCTACCTGGTGCGCTTCGAGCGCCGCGGCATCGCCGACATCCTGGCGCTGGACGATGGCCGCGACGACGAGCGTGCCTTCGAGGTGGTGCGGCGCGTGGCCGAGATCAACCAGCATGTCTACGACACCTTCGCCTCGCCGTGGGTGCGCGCCGTTTCCAGCGAGTTCAGCGCGCAATGGCTGCGCGCGCTGCATCCCGCGCGGCTGGAACGCACGCTGGCGACCGATATGAACCCGTGGATGGCGTGGATCGGCGCGCTCGCGCCATGGGTGCGCGCGCATCGCGCGCCGGTGGCGCCGGACAATCCGTTGCTGACGCTGGAGCAGGCGGCCTCGGCGCAGATCATCCGCGCGCTCGACCAGTTCCGCGACTGGCGCGATGCCTGCTACGAGCAGGTGTTCGAGGCGATCTACCAGGCGCCCGCGATGGCGGCGCTGGTCGGGCTTCAGGCGCAAGCGCCGGCCAACCTGGAGTCGCCCGTCACGGTGGCGCTGCGCGAGGAACTGGCCGCGCGGCGCCTGCGCGATGCCGAGGCCGCGATCGCGCAGGGCGGCACGCTCGAAGCCTTCGTGCGCGTGCTGGCCTACGTCGTCGAACGGCCCAGCGCGATCGAGGAGCGGCCCTTCAACCTGCTGCGCCGCATCGCGCGCGAGCAGCAGCAGGCCACCGAATCCGGCGGCGGCCATGCCGACCTGGCCGCGTTCAAGACCGCGGTGCGCCAGCAGAGCTTTATCGTCCGGCTCGACCCGCAGCGCGCGATCCGGGCCCTGCCGGCGCTGGTGCCGGACCGCGAGACCCGGCGCAAGCTGATGGCGGCGGCGCATCGCGTGATGACCGTCAGCGGTGCGCTGGCGGGCGAGCGGCTGGCGCGCTATCGCGAGGTCGCGGAGATCCTGGGCACAGGCGATGCGCCGCAGGCGGATACGCCCGGCGCCGGGGCCGATCCCGGAATCGGATTACCATAACCGCGTTTCCGACTTCTTTGCGCTGCCGGCCAGCGGCGCCCGACCCCCAATGCTTGAACTCCAGGGAGCCATCTGGTTCCGCTCCGGCTCGCAGGACTGGGGCGGCAAGGACCGCATCGCGCTGCTCGCCGCCATCGGCGAGCATGGCTCGATCACGGCCGCCGCGCGCGCCGTCGGCATCAGCTACAAGGCGGCGTGGGACGCCATCGACGCGATGAACAACAGCGCCGGCGAACCGCTGGTAGTACGCGCCGCGGGCGGCAAGGGCGGCGGCGGCACGCGCCTGACCGCGCGCGGCGAACAGCTGATCCGCACCTATCGCGCGCTCGAAGACGAGCACCGGCGCTTTGTCGCGCAGCTGTCGCGCCTGGGCGAGGGCGTGGCCGACGATATCCACCTGATGAGGCGAATGATGATCAAGACCAGTGCGCGCAACAAGCTGTTCGGGCGCGTCGCCAGCGTGCGCGGCGGCGCGGTCAATGACGAGGTGGTGCTGGAACTGGCCGGCGGGCAGCGCATCGTCGCGACCATCACGCACGAGAGTGTCGAGACGCTGGAGCTGGCCGAGGGCGTGGAGGCCTTTGCGCTGATCAAGGCGTCGTCGGTGCTGGTGGGGCTGCCCGAACCGGGCCTGCGGCTGTCGGCGCGCAACCAGCTGGCGGGCGTGGTGGCGCGCGTGATGCCCGGGGCGGTGAACGCCGAGGTGGTGATCGAACTCGACGGTGGCGGCACGGTGGCGGCCATCGTCACCAACGGCAGCGTCGAGGCGCTGGGGCTGCAGGCGGGCGTGGCCGCGGTGGCGATATTCAAGGCCTCGAGCGTGATCCTGGGCGTGGTGGGATGACTGCCGCGGCGTGCAATAATAGCCGCCCCTGAAGCATGTCGTTTCCCCCGCAATGCACGCCGCGCTGGCTGGCTTTTCCCTCGGTCTTTCCCTGATTCTTGCCATTGGTTCCCAGAATGCTTTCGTGCTGCGGCAAGGCCTGCGGCGCGAGCATGTGTTCTGGGTCTGCCTGGTGTGCGCGCTGTCGGATGCGCTGCTGATCCTGCTGGGCGTGTCGGGCTTTGCCGTGATGATTCGCACGCTGCCGTGGCTGGGCGAGGCGATGCGCTATGGCGGCGCGGCTTTCCTGGTCTGGTATGGCGCGCGCAGCTTTATCGCGGCGTGGCGCTCGAACGCGGTGCTGGACCCCAGCGATGCCGCGTCGCGGCCGCTGGCGCAGACGCTGGCTGTATGCCTGGCGTTCACCTGGCTGAATCCGCATGTGTACCTCGACACGGTGATGCTGATCGGTTCGGTGTCGACCCAGTTCGCGGGCAACACGCGTGCATTCGCCGCGGGTGCCATGACCGCGTCGTTCCTGTTCTTTTTTGCGCTGGGCTACGGCGCGGCGCTGCTGCGGCCGGTGTTTGCGCGGCCGCGGGCGTGGCAGGTGCTGGAAGTGGTGATCGGCATCACCATGTGGGTGATTGCCGCGCGTTTGCTGATCGGTTGAACCGAAGGAGCACGGATGCCGAGAAACGTCGAGATCAAGGCCCGCATCGACAGCGTCGAGGCGCTGTTGCCGCGCGCCGCAGCGCTGGCCGACCACGGGCCTGAGTACATCTGCCAGGACGATACCTTCTTCCGCTGCGCCAACGGGCGGCTCAAGCTGCGCGAGTTCGCGCCGGACCGCGGCGAACTGATCTTCTACGCGCGCGCCGACGAGGCCGGCCCGAAAGAGAGCTTCTACATCCTGTCGCCGACGCCGTCGCCCGGCACGCTGCGCGCCGCGCTGGCCGCCGCGCACGGAGAGGGCGGGCGGGTGCGCAAGCTGCGCACGCTGTACCTGGCCGGACGCACGCGCGTGCACCTGGACCGGGTCGAGGCGCTCGGCGATTTCCTGGAGCTCGAAGTGGTGCTGGCCGATGCGGAAAGCGTCGACGACGGCGTGGCCGAGGCCCACGCCTTGCTGGCCCGCCTGGGCGTTCCCGCGTCCGCCTTGATCGAAGGCGCGTACGTCGACCTGCTGCGCGCGGCTCAGGCCACGCGCGCCGACACCGGCGCGTAGACCGGCGGGTGGTGGCGGCTGGTGCCGCTGCCGAAGATGCGGCCTTCGCGGATTTCGAGCACGTGGTCGCCCAGCGCCTCGACATCGGCCGGGTCGTGCGAGATCACCAGCATCGGCACGTCGAGGCTGGCCTGCAGCGTGCGCAGCTCCGCCCGCATGCGCGCGCGCAGCGCGGGGTCCAGCGCCGAGAACGGTTCATCGAGCAGGACGATGTCGGGCTGCGCCACCAGTGCGCGCGCCAGCGCCACGCGCTGCTTCTGGCCGCCGGAGATCTCCCCCGGGTAGTTGCCGGCGATGTCGGCCAGGCCGAAGGCATCGATCCAGCGCTGCGCCTGCGGATGCACCGCGCCGCGACGTGGGTTGCGCCAGCCGCGCGCCAGGCCGAAGCCGATGTTCTGGCCCACGGTCAGGTGCGGGAACAGCGCGTATTCCTGGAACAGGTAGGCCACCCGGCGTTCCTGCGGACGCACGTCGATGCCGGCGTCGGCGTCGAACAGGGTGCGGCCGTTCAGCACGATGCGGCCGCTGTCCGGGGTCAGCAGGCCGGCGATGGCGCGCAGCGTCAGGCTCTTGCCCGCGCCCGAGGGGCCGAACAGCGCAATGCGCCGGCTGGCCGAATCGAATTCGATATCGAGCCCGAAGTGGCGGTCGGCCGAAACCATCTGCTTGCGGATGCTGACGTGCATGCTCATGGCGATATGCGTGGCCCTGGCGTTAGCGGACGCGCGGGCGCAAGCGCCGGCGTTCGTAGAGTTCAGCGGGATTGCGCGCGGCCGCCGGCACCAGGCGTCCGGCAATCACCAGCAGCAGCACGCAGGTCACGGAAGTCACCAGCACCAGCAGGTTGGCGGTGTTGTCGTCGCCGGCCTGGACCGCCTCGTAGATGGCCACCGACAGCGTCTGCGTGCGCCCGGGCAGGTTGCCGGCGATCATCAGCGTGGCGCCGAATTCGCCCAGCGCGCGCGCAAACGCCAGCAGCACGCCGGCGATGATGCCGCGCGCCGCCAGCGGCAGCGTGACGCGGAAGAAGATGCCGGCCTCGGGCACGCCCAGCACGCGCGCGGCGTTTTCGAGCTGGTGGTCCACGCCTTCGAAGGCGGCGCGCGCGGACTTCAGCACCAGCGGGAAGGCGACGATGGTCGACGCCAGCACCGCTCCCTGCCAGGTAAAGACCAGTTCGATGCCCAGTCGCGCCAGCCACTCGCCGAACACGCCGCGGCGTCCCACCAGCACCAGCAGGTAATAGCCCAGCACCGTCGGCGGCAGCACCAGCGGCAGCGTCAGCACCGCATCGACCACGTCGCGCAGCGGCGAGCGCCAGCGCGCCAGCGCCCACGCCGCGCCGACGCCGAGCACGGCGTTCAGCGCGGTGGCCCAGCCCGCCACCTTCAGCGACAGCAGCAGCGGTACCCAGACGGCATCCATGGCGTGCGCGGCGCGGCCTCAGGGTTTGAGGAAGCCGAAGCGCGACAGGATCGCCTGGCCGTCCGGCGAGGCGACATAGTCGACGAACTGCGCCGCTTCCTTCGGCTGGCGCGCCTGGCTGGTGACCGCAATCGGGTAGGTCACCGGCGTGCGGCTGGGCACGCGCACCGCCACTTTGACCTTGTCGGGCATCACGGTGGCGTCGGTGGCGAAGACGAAGCCGGCCTCGACCTCGCCGCGCGCGACGTAGTCCAGGCTCTGGCGCACGTTCTGCGCCGGCACGCCCTTGGCGGCGACCGCGTCCCACAGCCCGGCCGCTTCCAGCGCGCCGCGGGTGTAGCGGCCCACCGGCACCGAGGCCGGGTTGCCGTAGGCGATGCGCCGGACTTCCGGGCGCGTCAGGTCCTGCAGCGAGGCGATCGGCAGCTTGCTGTCGGCCGGCACGATCATCACCACCTGGTTGGCGGCGAAGTTGCGGCGCGAGGCCGGCGCGATCACCTTCTCGGCCTCGGCCTTGTTCATCGCCTCCTGGTCGGCCGAGGCGAACACATCGGCCGGCGCGCCCTTGACGATCTGCTGCATCAGCACGTCCGAGGCGCCGAAGTTCAGCACCACGTGCGTGCCGGGGTGGGCGCGCTCGTAGGACTCGGCCAGCGCTTTGAAGGCGTTGGTCAGGCTGGCGGCCGCGGACACCACCAGATCGGCGGCGAA
Source organism: Cupriavidus alkaliphilus (assembly GCF_900094595.1). GTDB lineage: Bacteria > Pseudomonadota > Gammaproteobacteria > Burkholderiales > Burkholderiaceae > Cupriavidus > Cupriavidus alkaliphilus. The sequence goes on from NZ_FMAD01000002.1 coordinate 409,845, forward strand.
GGCGGGCGGGGCGGCCAGCGCCAGCATCGCGGCGGCGGCCAGCAGCACCCCGCGGCGGCGGGAACGGAAGGCAGGCATCGGAATCCTCGGGAAGCGGCCGCCGGCATGCAAGGGCGCGGCAAGGCCGGAGCGGGTGGACTGTCAGGCGCAATATACGTCTGTATATAGCGACGCGTCAATGATGCGCCATGACGGGTGTCAGGGGTATTCCAACGCGCATAAGTGCTGTATCAGGGGCTGCGAATGAGCCCGCGGCGGGAACGGCTGGCGCCTGCCTGGCGCCAGCCCTGCCGGCTTCAGGCCGGCGGCGTGCCTTCCTTGAACATGGATTTCAGCTGGCTGCGCAGCTCAGGGGTGTCCTGATGCTTGTGCACCGCCACCGCATGCTGGACCGCGGCTTCGAGCAGTTCGTCCTCGCTGTCGGCGCTCAGCGCGACCGTGCAGTGGGTGTCGCTCGGAAACTCGCGGCAATCGATAAACTTGCGTGCCATGATGCCTCCTGACGCCGGCCCGCGGGCTGGGTGGAGCCGGTGCATCAAGTATAGGCACGCCGTGCCTGCCGGTTGGCGCCCTACGGCACCGGCGTCAGCACCTTGCCGCCGGCCAGGAACGCGTCGAGATTCTGCAGCGTCAGCGCGGTCATCGCGGCGCGCGTCTCGTGCGTGCCGCTGGCCATGTGCGGCGCCAGCACGACATGTTCCATCGCCAGCAGCGCCGGCGGCACGTTGGGTTCGTCCTGGAACACATCGAGCCCCGCGCCGCCGAGCCGGCCTTCGGCCAGCGCCGCGACCAGCGCCGCCTCGTCGACCACGCTGCCGCGCGAGACATTGACCAGGATGCCGCGCGGGCCGAGCGCATCGAGGATCTCGCGCGACACCAGCCCCGCGGTGGAGGGTCCGCCGACGGTGGCCACCACCAGGAAATCCGCCCACGTTGCCAGCGCCTTCAGGTCCGCTTCGAAGCGCCACGGCGCGCCTGTGCGCGGGCGGCGGTTGTGGTACGCGATCTCCATGTCGAAGCCCTGCGCGCGCCGCGCGACGATCTCGCCGATGCGGCCCAGGCCGAGGATGCCCAGCTTCTTGCCCGCTACGCGCGTGGTCAGCGGGAAGCCGCCCTGCGGCCAGCGCCCGGCGCGCACGTAGCGGTCGCCATGGGCAATGCCGCGGGCCGCATCCAGCAGCAGCCCGAAGGCGAGGTCGGCGACGCAGTCGTTGAGCACGTCGGGCGTGTTGCTGACCTGGATGGCGCGCGCGCGGGCGGCGTCCAGCGCGATCGCGTCATAGCCCACGCCGAAGCTGACGATGGCTTCCAGGCGCGGCAGCGCGTCGATCAGCGCGGCACTGCAGCCGTGGCGCGCCGAGGTGACCACCACGCGCACCTGCTGCCCCTCGCTGCGCGCCCAGGCCAGCGGATCGGCCTGCTGCCACAGCGCCGCGGCGCCGTACTGTTGCTGCAGGGTGGCATTGGTCTGCGGCGCGAGCGGGCCGACCTGGAGGATCTGGGGAGCGGGCATGGGAATGAGGCGGTCGAGGCGTGACCGGCAATGTTAGCGCAAGGGCTGACCCCGCGCCGGCGCGCGGCCGGCCGCGTGCGCGCAAGCTGTGCGATGTTCGGGCAGCGGCCGCGCACCACCGGCGCGGGCCGCGGGTTATGCTGCAATCCTCGCGGCCTGACGCCGCGCCACGCTTGTTCCACGTGCCATGACCACCATCTACCTCGCCGGCTTTGACGTGTTCCGCAAGGACGCGCGCGCCTGGGGCGAGCATCTCAAGGCGCTGTGCGCGGCGCATGGCTTCACCGGCCTGTATCCGCTCGACCAGTCCGCGCCAGAAGGCCTGTCCGGCCCCGACACCGCACGCTGGATCTATGACGCCAACATCGCGCTGCTGCGGCGCGCCGACCTGGTGATGGCCAACCTGGATGACTTCCGCGGCCCCGGCGAAGCGGATTCCGGCACGGCGTTCGAAGTCGGCTTTGCGGTGGCGCTGGGCAAGCCCGTGTGGGCCTACAGCGCCGATGCCGGCACGCTGCGCGAGCGCGTCACGGTGGCCACCGATGCCGACGGCACGCCGCTGGATGCGCGCGGCTTTACCGTCGAGGACTTCGGCCTGGGCAAGAACCTGATGCTGGCGTGCCCGGTCCGGCTGGTGCGGGGCGGGGCGGCCGAATGCCTGGCGGCCATGGCCGCCGCCCGGCACGACCTCGACGCGGCCGTCCGCAGCGGCGGCTAGCGCCGCAGCGCCTGCACGCCGGCCGCGATATCGTTGGCCGTGCTCGCGACGATCTCGCGATACGCCGCGACCACGCCGTCGACGGCGCCCGGCGCCGGCAGCTCGGCCTGCGTCCTGCCGCTGACCACCTTGCCATCGGGCAGCCGCCGCACGGTCCAGTTGATGGTGGCGCCGGCACGCTGGCCCACGTCGGCGTCCAGGCGCAGCACTTCGGTGGTGATGCGGTACAGCGGCTGCACGTCGGACAGCCCCTGCTGGTAGGTGTCGACCGCGCCCAGCGTGGCCTGCAGGCGTTGCGACAGCGCATCGCGCAGCTCGTCCGGCAGCGGCGACGACCAGCGTGACAGGTCCAGCAGTCGCACCCCCGCATCGTTGCCGCCGCCGCTGTCGTTACCGCCGCGGCCATCGCGCACCACCAGCTGCGGCCGGTTGAGGCGCTCCGGCACCCGCACAGGTGCCACTTCCAGCCACAGCGTGTCCGTCGACGGCGCCGCTGCCGGCGCTGGCGCGGCAACCGCCGCCGGCCCTTGCGCCAGCGTGTAGTAGCGCGGTTCGGGCGAGGCGCAGCCCGCCAGCACCGCCGCGGCGGCGCTGGCGCAGACCAGGGTGAGCGGAAGGCGCTTCATCATTCTTTCTCCGGCTTGCCGCGCAACAGCGCTTCAGGGTGGCGTTCAAGGTAGTCGGTCAGCGTGCGCAGCGATGTGGCGGTGCGTGTCAGCTCCTGCAGCATGCGGCGCGTGTCCTGCTGCAGCGGCGCGTCCGACGCCAGCGTGCCGTTGGCCGCGGTCAGGGTCTTGCGCGCGTCCTGCAGCGCGGCCAGCACCTGCGGCGCGACATCGCCGTTGAGCTGCTGCACCAGCTTGTCGGCGGTGGCCAGGGTCTTGTTCAGGCTGGACACCGTGGTGCGCAGGTCCTGGCCGATCTGGTCGAACGGCACCTTGTCGATGCGGTTGACGATGTCGCCCACCTGCGCCTGCAGCTGGTCGAACGCGCCCGGCGTGGTGGCGAACTCCGGAATCGGCGCGTCCAGGTCGACCTTGGCCGGCGCCGCCTTCGGGAAGAAGTCCAGCGCCACGTACAGCTGCCCGGTGAGCAGGTTGCCGGTGCGCAGCTGCGCGCGCATGCCCCGCTGCAGCAGGCCCTGGATGATCTTGCGCGCGCGTTCGCGGTCTTCGACGTCGCGTTCGCGGAAGCCCATGCGCGACGGGTACAGCTCGACCACCACCGGCATGCGGAAGGCGCGCTTCTCGCGCTGGAACTCGATGCCGATCGAACGCACCTGGCCCACCACCACGCCGCGGAAGTCCACCGGCGCGCCCGGCGACAGGCCGCGCACGGACTGGTCGAAATTGAGCACCGCCAGCGTCGGCGCCAGCTCTTCCGGCTCCTTCATCGCCTCGGCCTGGTCGCCGGCCAGCAGGAACTGGGTGTTCTCGGCGGCGGCGTCGGTGGCGGTGGTGTGGTCCGGCGCCTGGAAGGCGACGCCGCCCAGCAGCACCGTCACCAGCGATTGCGTCGACAGCTTGAGCCCGCCGGCATCGAGCTTCAGGTCGACCCCGCTGGCATGCCAGAAGCGCGTGTCGGCGGTGACCAGCTTGTCATAGGGCTTGTTGACGAACACGCGCAGCGTGATATCGCGCCCGTTGGGATCGAGCTGGTAGGCCACCACCTGGCCAACCAGCACGCGCCGGTAGTAGACCGGCGAGCCGATATCGAGCGACCCCAGCTCCGACGCGCGCAGCACGAACTGCTTGCCGGAAGCGTCGGTGGTCACCACCGGCGGCACTTCCAGGCCCTTGAAGTCGCGCGCGGAGTCCGTCGACTTGCCCGCGTCGACGCCGATATAGGCGCCCGACAGCAGCGTCTCCAGCCCCGACACGCCGCTGGCGGCGAAGCGCGGGCGCACCACCCAGAAGCGGGTGTCGGCGACGGCGAAGTTCTCGGCGTCCTTGGTCAGGTCGATCGTCGCCACCACGTGCGAGCGGTCGCGCGCCAGGCGCACCGACTTGACCAGGCCGATGTCGACGTCCTTGTAGCGCACCGCGGTCTTGCCGGGTGTAAGGCCTTCGGCGGTGCGGAAGCTGACGGTGATCTCGGGCCCGCGCGAGGCCAGCGTGTGCACCAGCAGCGAGATCCCGACCACCGCGGCAACGATCGGGATCAGCCACACCAGCGAGGGCAGCCAGCGCGCGCGGCGCCGGCGTTCGGGGCGCGGCAGGCCGGACGGAGGGGGCGGGGGCGGCGAGGGCGGCATGGCACCCGCCGGGGCTTGGTTGTCAGTGTCGGGCATTGTCAGGTTCCAGCGAATCCCACAGCAGGCGCGGATCGAAGCTGAGCGAGGCCAGCATGGTCAGCACCACGACCGCGCCGAAGGCGAGCGCGCCGCCGCCGGGGATGATGGTGGCCAGCGCCCCGGCCCGCACCAGCGAGGCCAGCAGCGCCACCACGAAAATATCGAGCATCGACCAGCGGCCGATCACCTCCACCAGGCCGTACAGCCGGGTCTGCTGCCGGATCCGCCAGCTCGAGCGGAAGTGCACCGACAGCAGCAGGAAGGTCAGGATCGCCATCTTCAGCAGCGGCACCACGATGCTGGCGATCAGCACCAGCACGGCCAGCATGTGCGAGCCGGACAGCCACAGGTAGATCACGCCCGACAGGATGGTGTCCCGCTGCGTGCCGAGGATGGACTGCGTCACCATCACCGGCAGCATGTTGGCAGGAATATAGAGGATGTACGCGGCCAGCAGGAAGGCCCAGGTGCGCGCCAGGCTGTTCGGCTTGCGATGGTGCAGGGTGGCGCCGCAGCGCGGGCAGGGCGCGCCTTCCAGCGTGCGCGGGCTGACCAGGTCGCAGGCGTGGCAGGACACCAGGCCCAGGCCGCTCGCGGTGGGCACCTGCGGCAGCGGGGTGTTCTCGTCGTCGTCGGTCAGTTCCGCCACCACCTCGCGCGCGAGCTGGCGCGGACGGGCCAGGCGTCCGGCGGGCGGCGGCGGTTGCTGCGGCTGCTGCGGTGGCGTCATCGGCGCTCCTCGTCCGCCGCCGCGGCCTTGTCATCGGGCGTTTCCAGGTGGCGCCACAGGTCGCGCGGATCGAACGACAGCATCGCCGCCAGCACGATCACCAGCGCCGCGAACGACCACAGCGCAATGCCCGGCAGCACGCGCGCCATGGTCGAGAGCTTCACCAGCGTCACCAGCACGCCGATCATGAAGACCTCGATCATGCCCCACGGCCGGGTCTGGCGGATGCCGCGCACGATGCGGTCGAAGCCGGCCGGCATGCGGTGCTGCGCCATCGGCACCAGCAGGTAAATCATCATCAGCAGCTCGGACAGCGGGAACAGGATGGTGGTGGCGAACACCAGCGCCGCCACCAGCGCCATCTGGTCCGCATACAGCGCCTGCACCGCGCCCAGCAGGGTGGTCTGGGTGCGTACCCCTTTCAGGTCCATCTCGACGATGGGGTAGGCGTTGGAGATCAGGAACAGGATCAGCGCGGTGATCACCAGCGGCAGCAGGCGGTGGTAGTGGCGCCGGCTCTCGCGGTAGAGCTGGCCGCCGCAGCGCAGGCACAGCGCGCGCTCGCCGGGCGAGATCGGGGTGCGCTCGTAGACGGCGTCGCAGTATTCGCAGGCCACCAGCCGGTGCAGCGCGGCCGGCAAGGTGTCGGGCAGTGCGGTCTCTGGCGGGGCCGGGGGTACGTCGTGTGCCGCCATCAGCCGGATCGCTTGCCGGTGGCTGCCGGCGGCACATCGGGATTGTCGACCACGGCCGGGGCCGGTGCCGGCGCGGATGCCAGCGCCGCGCCCTGGCGCAGGTCGCGCTGCAGCTCGCCCTGCGAGCCGATGGTCCAGTCGCGCAGCAGGGCATAGGCCACCGCCAGCAGCGTCGGGCCGATGAACACGCCCAGGAAGCCGAACGCCAGCGCGCCGCCGAGCACGCCCAGCATGATCCAGATCAGCGGCATGCCGGTGCCCTTGCTGATCAGCAGCGGCTTGACGATGTTGTCGGCCATGCTGACCACGCCCACGCCCCACACCACCAGGAAGATGGCCCAGCCGGTGGCGCCGGTGTGGTACAGCCACAGCGCGGCCGGCAGCCACACCAGCGGCGGCCCGACCGGCACCACCGACAGGAAGAAGGTCACGAAGCCGAGGATGGCGGCGCCCGGCACGCCCGCGATCCACAGGCCGAGGCCGGCCAGCACGGCCTGGATGAAGGCGGTGCCCAGCACGCCGTAGACCACGCCCTTGACGGTGCTGCCCGCCAGCTCCAGCAGGTGGTCGGCGCGCTCGCCGGCAATGCGGCGCATGCCGGCGCGCAGCCAGGCAATGGCGAACTCGCCGCCGGTGTAGAAGAAGAACGCCAGGATGATCGACAGCGCCAGCTGCCCCAGTCCGGCGCCGATCGACAGCCCCGCGCCCAGCAGCACGTGGCCGACCGGTGCGATCAGCTTGCGCAGGTTGGCGACCATCTCGGAATCGGCATTGATCAGGCTGTCCCACGAGCTTTGCAGGTAGCTGCCGACATAGGGCAGGCTGCTCAGCCACAGCGGCAGCTGCGGCAGCCCGTGCTCCATATAGCGGTCGACCAGCGCGGCGAGGTCGTCCAGGTGCGCGGAGAAACTGGCGCCGGCATAGACGAACGGGCCCAGCACGATCACCGTCGCCAGCAGCACGCAGATCAGCGCGGCCAGGCCGCGGCGATTGCCGAGCCAGCGCGACAGCACGGTGTAGGGGTGCCAGGAGCTGAACGCCAGGATCGCGCCCCACAGCAGGGCCGTGGTGAACGGCGCCAGGACCAGCAGCGAGCCGCCGATCAGCACGATCAGCGCGAAGACGGCGGCGATTTTTTCGATTAACTGGCCGGAACTCATGGTTGGGGGTTCTCCGTTTGTCCCCTTTGAGAGTTGGGTGTGACGGGGACGGCGTAAATATAGCTTAAGGGGGAGGGTGGGTTGGGAAACGGGGGGTTTGGGGGGCGGTTTTTGGGGGGTTGTCGCTGTTGGTGACATGCTGTCGGCTTTTGAACCGTATGGTTCCGCCCTCCTGGGCGGGTCACTTTTTGGCCGAGCGCCAAAAAGTAACCAAAAAGCGCGTTTACTGCCCTGCGGGCGGCATGTCTTATCGTAGTGTGCGTTGGGGTTTTCGTACGGGGCTTTGCTTCCTCACATAGCTGGACTGCCTGCCGCGGTGGTGCGCGACGGTGGCAGGGGCGTTGAAGTGTGGGTTGAACGAGCCCAGAGCGCGGAGTGGCCCCTGCTGCGGGCCTTGTCGTAGGAACGCCTACGGCTGCGCTGCGCGCGGTCAGTATCGTAGGTCAGGGGCCCTGGCTTGGAACGCGTCGCTGCGCTCGCTTGGCGCTGCAGGTTGGTGACCCGGCTCGGCAGTCTGCGGGCGGCCGTATTGCGGAGATGCCTGCGGCTGCCGCGGGCTCAATTGCGGTGACGGTCATTGGCGTTTGCGCGCAGCTCAGCCAAAGGGTTGTGGATTTCGCTCGCCAGCCCAGACCATCGCCCGTCAGCGCCAAGCGAGCGCAGCGACGCGTTCTGTGCCAGGGCCCACGCCCCGCGATACTGACGGCGCAGCAGCCGTAGGCGTTCCTACGACAAGGCCCGCAGCAGGCGGCCACCAAGCGCTCTGGGCTCGTTCAAACACCACGCCAACGCCCCTGTCACCGTGGTGCACCCCTGCGGCAGGCAGTCCAGCTATGTGAGGAAGCAAAGCCCCGTACGAAAACCCCCGGGCACACTACGATAAGACATGCCGCCCGCAGGGCAGTAAACGCGCTTTTTGGTTACTTTTTGGCGCTCGGCCAAAAAGTGACCCGCCCAGGAGGGCGGAACCAAGCGGTTCAAAGGCCGACAGCATGTCACCAAAAGCGACAAACCCCCAAACCAGAACCAAGCTCCAGCCCCCCTTAATCCGGCACCGCCATCACCCCACTCTTCAACAACGCCGCCACCAGATCCGACTGCGTCACCATCCCCACCACCCGCCGCTGGTCATCGATCACCGGCGCATGATGCAGCCCGCCGTCGGAAAACGCCTGCGCCAGTTCCACCATCGGCTGGTCGGGCCGCGCGGTAACGACCGCCCGCGTCATCAGGTTGCGAACCGTGCCGGCCAGCCGCCGTGCCCCCGTGTCGCGCTGCGCCGCAAAGAAATCGCTCTGCGTGATGATTCCCTCCAGCTTGCGCGTCGCATCGACCACCGGCAGGGCCTTGATGCGATGCCGCGACAGCAGGTGCCCGGCTTCGTGCGCGGGCTGGTCCGGCGTCACCGTGATCACGTCCCGCGACATGATTTCGCCGCACAGCACGTTGCCGAAATGGCGGCGATAGGCGCGCAGTTGCGCCGCGACCAGGATCTGCTCGAGGTCGTCTTCCTCGATATCCAGGAATTCGCCGCGCACCTTCAGTGCCGCATCGAGGTCCGCGCGGGTTACGCCGACGCGCTGGGTGGGGGGTACGTCCTTGGTGCCATGCTGCACCGCGGGTTCGGGCGGGCGATGGGGGTAGCGCCGGCGCGACAGGTTGTTGAAGGCCAGCGCCATCATCAGCATCAGCATCGAATTGAACAGCACCGGCACGGCCACGAAGCCGAAGCCCAGCGCACTGACCGCCGGCCCGCCGAAGACGGCGGTGATGGCCACCGCGCCGCTGGGCGGGTGCACGCAATGGAACTGGAACATCAGCGCGATGGCGACGGCCACTGCGACGGCGGCGGCGAGGCCGGGGTCGGGGATCCAGCGCGCGCAGGCCACGCCGACCACCCCCGCGATCAGGTTGCCGCCGATGATCGACCATGGCTGCGCCAACGGCGACGACGGCACCGCGAACAGCAGCACCGCCGAGGCGCCCATCGGCGCGACGAACCAGGGATTGAAGCCGCCCAGGGTCTGGTGGCTGATCCATTCCGTGCACAGCAGGCCCAGCAGGGCGCCGAAGCAACTCTTGAGGCGCTCCTTGCGGCTGGCGGCGACCGGCAAGGGAACGAATGTGCGCAGCCAGGCACGAGCGTTATGCGCCAGGGCGGAGACGGGGGCGGTTTGCATTCTTGGGACGGGGGGGCGCTTTGGAATGGTGCACGTAATATATCACGGGGTGATATATCGGGTCGTTCTTGGTGCGGCGCATCCCGGTGATGGGGCATGCCGCACCGCACAAGGGCGCGGCAGGGTGAGGCGCGGCCGGAGGCAAGGCCCCGGCGGCCTTACTTGTAGGTCGACAGCAGGATGCTGGTCTCGGTGGCGCTGATGCCGTCGATCAGCCGGATCCGGTCGAGCGCGCGGTCGAAGGCCTCGAGGGTGTCGGCGCGCAGCTCGGCGATGATGTCCCAGCGGCCGTTGGTGGTGTGCAGCGCCTGCACGTTGGGCTCGCCGCGCAGCGCCTGCAGCACGCTGCGGGTCTTGTTGCCGTCGACGGCGACCGTCATCCAGGCGCGGATGCGATGCGCCTCGGCCTCGGGTCGCAGGCGTACGGTGTAGCCGACGATAAGCCCTTCCTGCTCCAGTTTGTCGATGCGGTTCTGCACTGTCGCGCGCGATACGCGCAGCGCCTGCGCCAGTGCCGTCACCGGCGTTCGCGCGTTGTCGCGCAGGAGGGCAATCAGCTGCTGGTCGGTGGCATCCATGGGGCGAGGGGGCGATTGGCAAAGCGCCAGCGGAACCTGGCGTTTTGCACAATGGTAGGCGCAAACCGGGCAGTTTGCTGGCTTTTGGCTAACGCGTGCTTGCAGCAGAATTCCATCGACGGATGGATTTCCCTGACGGGATGCCGTCGCCCGCCATGCAACCAGGAGCTGCCGTGATCCAGACCGCCACCATCTTGCTGGTCGAGCCGACCTTCTACGACGTGTCGTACAGCATCAATCCGTGGATGGACCCGGCCGCCTGGGCGCGCGATCCGCACGGCATGCACCGCAACGCGACGCAGTCGTTCCACGCGTTGCGCGACGCGCTTGGCCGCGCGGGCTTCGCGGTGGAGCTGGCGCCGGGCGCGCCGGGGCTGCCCGACATGGTGTTCCCGGCCAACGCCGCCGTGGTGCTGGACGGGCGCGCGTTGCTGGCGCGCTTCCGCTATCCGCAGCGCCGCGGCGAGGAAGCGCCGTTCGCCGACATCTTCGGCAAGCTGCGCGAGCGGGGGGTGCTCGACGAAGTCGCGCTGCTGCCGGAAGGGTGCTACCAGGAAGGCGCCGGCGATTGCATCTGGGACGCAGGGCGCGGCCATTTCTGGGCCGGCTTCGGCCCGCGTTCGTCGCACGAGGCGGCGCTGGCGGTGTCGCGCTATTTCGGCAAGGACGTGGTGGCGCTGGAGCTGGCCACCGAGCAAAGCTATCACCTCGACGTGTGCTTCTGCCCGCTGTCGGGCGGCGAGGTGCTGTACTACCCGCCGGCGTTCAGCGCAGCGGCGCTGCGCGAGCTGCGCGCGCGCGTGCCGGCGCGGCTGCGCATCGAGGCCAGCGCCGACGACCTGCGCCATTTCAGCGTCAATGCGGTCAACCTCGACGACCAGGTGGTGATGACCCGCACCACGCCGCACCTGCGCACCGAGCTGGGACGGCGCGGCTACCAGTTGCATGAGGTCGACCTGTCGCCGTTCATGCTGTCGGGCGGCGGCGCCTATTGCATGACCCTGCGGCTGGACCGCAGCAGCGGTCGCGGCGTCGCCGCGGCGGCTGCCTGAGTCCAGGCACGACAGCAACAGCAAGGGAGAGGGTCATGAAGAACACCGTCCGATCATTGTTTCTCGACGCGACCGATGTCGCCCGGCTGGTGGCCGCGATCGGCGCGCAGGCAGCCATCGTCGACCTGGCCGCGCAGGTGCGCCAGGCGTTCGCGCGCTGGTCCGATTTCGACAAGTCCGCGCGGCTGGCCAGCCATTCCGCACGCGGCGTGATCGAGCTGATGCCGGTCAGCGACGGCAGCCAGTATGCGTTCAAGTACGTCAACGGCCATCCGCGCAATGCGCAGCACGGCATGCCCACGGTGATGGCGTGCGGCCTGCTGGCCGAGGTGGAGACCGGTTTCCCGCTGATGCTCGCGGACCTGACGCTGGCCACCGCGCTGCGCACCGCGGCCACCTCGGCACTGGCGGCGCGTGCCATGGCGCGGCCCGGCGCGGCCACCATGGCGCTGATCGGCAATGGCGCGCAGGCGGAATTCCAGGTGCTGGCGTTCCATGCGATGCTGGGCGTGCGCGAGATCGCCGCCTATGACATCGACCCCGCCGCCAGCGCGCGGCTGATGCGCAATCTTGCCGCCGTGCCCGGCCTGGCGATCCGGCGTGCCGATTCGATCGGGGCCGCGCTGGCCGGCGCCGACATCGTCTCGACCGTCACCGCCGACAAGACCCGCGCCACCATCCTGACGCCCGACCTGGTGCGGCCGGGCATGCACCTGAACGCGGTCGGTGGCGACTGTCCCGGCAAGACCGAGCTGCATGCCGATATCCTGCGCCGCGCGCGCATCGTGGTGGAGTACGAACCGCAGACCCGCATCGAGGGCGAGATCCAGCAGTTGCCCGCCGACGCGCCCGTGACCGAGCTGTGGCAGGTGCTGGCGGGCCAGGCCCCGGGCCGTGCCGCGGCGGACGAGGTGACCGTATTCGATTCGGTGGGGTTTGCGCTGGAAGACTACGCCGCGCTGCGCTGGCTCTACGCCGCGGCGCTGGCGCATCGCGCCGGCACCGCGGTGGAACTGGTGGCGATGCCGCCCGACCCGCGCAACCTGTACGGCTGGATGCTGGCGCAGGCGGAAGGCGATGGCGCCGGGCGGCCGGTGCCACGGCCGGCGGCCGTGGCCTGAAGCGTGACCCGGGGCTTCAGGCGGCGCGGCCCATCATCAGCTGCGCGCGCAGGAAGCCTTTGACCTCTTCGAGCGAGGGCGTCTTCAGGAACACCATGATGCCCCAGTGCTGCAGGGCATCGGCCACGCCGTCATAGGCCTGGCGGTTGGTGATGACGGCGAAGATCACGTGCTGGCTGGCAAAGAAGTTCTGCAGCTTCTCGACGGTGGCCGACTCGGCATCGTTGAGCTCGTCGACGTAGTAGAGCACCACGCGCGGATGCTCGCTGACCGAAGTGATGACGGTGTCGAGCACATCGTCCACCACCACGCTCTTGAGCGGCAGGCCCCATTTGCCAAGCTGGCTGTGGATGCGCTGTGCCTCCTGGTGGTTGGGGTGGAACACCACCAGGTCCAGCCCGTGCGGCGATGCCGACTCGGGGCCGATGCGCGTCGCCAGCAGGCGATGCACGGTTTCCTTGTGGATGCGCCGATGGCCGCCATTGGTCTTCCAGGCCCCCAGTTCGCCGCGCTCGACCATCTTCTGGACGGTGCCCAGTGAGACGTTGAGCAGTTTTGCCGCTGTACGCGTGCTGTAGTAAGGCTTTTCAGCCAGTGCCGGATCAAGTTTCATCCCATCACCCGTAGTCCATAGGCAGTCGCGCCGTCATGGCGCACGCGGCCCCTGGCACTGGCGCCGCGCGATTGTCACTGCCAACAGTTGACTGACCCTGTGTGCCCGGCCCGCTCCCCCGCCGGCCAGGCTGCTTTTTGTGGTTGTTTTGATCTTTTGTGCATTTCCAGCAAGCGCAGCACGATCCCAATGTCTGGAGGTCTCGATGCTGGATTTGCTGGAAGCTAATAATATGCCGCAAACGACAAAGTATCTGTAGGAAAAAACATAAATCTGCGGGGCTTTTGTTTCTTAACGCACATTGAGTGCATTGTGATGACAACAGGGTTGTCAGTGCAGACCTGCCAGCGTCGTCATGGTTCCCATGACTGCAATGTCTGCAGCGGGTGCTGAATTCAGCGGGCGCTTCACAGTTCCGCACAACGGTTCCGTTTAACGGTACCGCTTCAAACACCGCGTTACCGTCTGTTTCACAATCCGTATTTGCGCACCTTGTCGAACAGCGTGGTCTTGGCCACGCCCAGCGCTTCGCTGGCGCGGCTGAGGTTGCCGTCGTGGCGGCGCATGGCGTCGGCGATCAGCGCGCGCTCGAACTGCTCGACGGCCTGCGCGAGCGGCATGGCCTCGGGTGCGCTGCCGCCCTGGCCGGGATTGCAGCCGAGGCCCAGCACATGACGCTCGGCGAGGTTGCGCAGTTCGCGCACATTGCCCGGCCACGGGTAGGCCACCAGCGCCGACAGTTCCGCCGGCGTGGCCGGCACCGCGTCGCGCTCGAAGCGCAACGCGGCCTGCGCGACGAAATGTTCAAACAATGCCGGCACGTCTTCGCGCCGTTCGCGCAGCGGCGGCAGCTCCAGCGTGATCACGTTGAGGCGGTAGTACAGGTCGGCGCGGAACTGGCCGGCATCGGACAGCGCGCGCAGGTCGGCCTTGGTGGCGGCCACCACGCGGGTATTGACCGGTACCGGCTGGTTCGAGCCCAGGCGTTCCACCACGCGCTCCTGCAGCACCCGCAGCAGCTTGATCTGCAGCGGCATCGGCATGCTCTCGATCTCGTCGAGAAACAGCGTGCCGCCTTCGGCATGCTCGATCTTGCCGATGCGGCGGCGCGCGGCGCCGGTGAAGGAGCCGGCCTCGTGGCCGAAGATCTCGCTTTCGAACAGCTGCTCGGGCAGGCCGCCGCAGTTGATCGCGACAAAGTTGCGCGCATGGCGCTGGCTGGCCTCGTGCAGGCAGCGCGCGACCAGCTCCTTGCCGGTGCCGGTCTCGCCGTGGATCAGCACGTTGGCGTCGGTGCCGGCCAGGTCGGCGATCAGCCGGCGCAGCCGCTCGACCGCGGGCGAATGGCCGATCAGACGGGTTTCGAGTTTCTCGCGGCCGGCCAGCCGTTCTCGCAGTTCTGATACTTCCAGCGCGAGCCGGCGCTGCTCGAGCGCGCGGCGGGTGGCATCCACAAGCTGCTCGGGCGAGAACGGCTTTTCCAGGAAGTCGTAGGCGCCTTGCTTCATCGCCTGCACCGCCAGCCCGACATCGCCGTGCCCGGTGATCATGATCACCGGCAGGGCGGGGTCGCGCGCGCGCAATTGCGCCAGCAGTGCCATGCCGTCCTGGCCGGGCAGGCGGATGTCGCTGACCACCACGCCGGCGTAGCCCGGGCCGGCCTCGCGCAGCGCGGCCTCGGCGCTGCCCACGCCGCGCGTGGCAATGCCTTCGAGGCGCAGGGCCTGCTCGCAGCCCAGGCGCACATCGGCATCGTCTTCGACGACCAGTACGGTCAGATCAGCCGGCATGATCGGCATCCTGTGAATGGGATTCCGGCGCCAGCGGCAGCACCAGCGTGAAGCAGGCGCCGCCGTCCGGATGGTTGGTGGCGGACAGGCTGCCGCCGTTCTCGTTGAGGATGCCGGCCGACAGCGTCAGGCCCAGCCCCAGCCCCTGGCCCGCGGGCTTGGTGGTGAAGAACGGCTCGAACAGCCGCGCGAAGGCTTCCTCGGACAGGCCGGCGCCGTTGTCGCGCACGGTCAGGTGGACCATCCCGCCGGCCACGTGCGCGTGCAGCGCGATGCGCGGGCCAGGCTTGCCGGCGACCGCGTCGAGCGCGTTGCCGAGCAAATTGACCAGCACCTGTTCCAGCCGGTTGGGGTCGCACACCACTGCCAGCGCCGGGTCGACATCGCGCTGCAGCGCCGGCTGCACCGCGTCGACGCGGGTCTGCAGCAGGAACAGCGCGTTGTCGACCGCCTCGGCCAGCTTCGCCTGGCGCCTGCCGTTGCCGGGCTTGCGCGCGAACGACTTGAGCGCGCCGGTGATGCGGCCCATGCGCTCGACCAGGCCGATGATGGTGTCGAGGTTGGCGCGCACCGTGGCGTAGTCGCCGCGCTCGAGGAACTTGCCGGTATTGCCGGAGATGGTGCGCAGCGCCGCCAGCGGCTGGTTCAGTTCATGCGCGATGCCGGTCGACATCTGCCCGACCGCGGCCAGCTTGCCCGCCTGCAGCAGCCCGTCCTGGGCCTGGCGCAGCACGGTCTCGGCGCGGATGCGTTCGGTGACCTCGGCCTGCAGGCGCTGGTTCGAGGTGGACAGGTCGGCGGTGCGCTCGGCCACCTTGCGCTCGAGTTCGCTGTTGGCGGCCTCCAGCGCCGCGCGCGCCGCCAGGCGCTCGTTGATGATGCGCCGGCGCACGTTCCAGGCCGCGCCCAGCAGCAGCACGAATGCGGTCAGCACGCCGGCCAGCGCCGCGGTGTTGAGCGCGGCCACGCGCGCCTGCGAGGTGTTGGTCAGCAGCGTCAGCTGCCAGTCGGTGCCGGGCAGCGCGGCATGCTGGGCCAGCATCGGCGGGCCGCGGCGCAGGCGCACCAGTTCGTCGCTACTGGTGTTGCCGGCACTGCCGTTGCCGTTGTTCACCTTGCGCACCAGGGTCAGCGGCAGCTGCGGCAGCGGGGCGCGGTTGTACTGCAGGCTGCGCGCCAGGCGCTCGCGCGCCTCGGCCGACAGCGGGCGCAGCGCGGCCAGCTTCCACGACGGGTCCGAGGCCAGGATCACCACGCCGTTCTCGTCGGTCAGCAGCATCTGGCTGTCGGCGCCCTGCCAGCGGTTTTCCAGCGGCTCCAGGCCGATCTTGACCACCGCCACGCCGACCGGGTTGTCGCGCTCGCCCAGCGGCGCCGACAGGTAGTAGCCGGATTCGCTGCGCGTGGTGCCGACGCCGTAGAAGCGGCCCAGCTGGCCCTCCATCGCCGAGCGGAAATACGGGCGGAAGCTCAGGTCTTCGCCAAGGTAGCTGTCCGGGCGCTGCCAGTTGCTGGTGGCCAGCACCTTGCCGTGCGCATCCAGCACATAGATCACGCGGGTGCCGGCGCGGGTATTGAGGGCGCTCAGGTATTCGTTGGCGCGCGCGGTGCGCGTGGCGTCGTCGGGGCGCAGCATCAGCGCGGCGATGCGCTCGTCCAGCGACAGCAGGCCGGGCACGTAGTCGTAGTGCGCCAGCTCGCTTTCCAGCGCCTGCGTGTACAGCCGCAGCTGCACCTGGCCGCGTTCGGCCTGGCGCGCCAGCGCGGTGTCGTAGGTGTAGCGGTAGCCGAGCGCGCCGGCCAGTCCGACCAGCACGGCCAGCGCCAGCAGCGCCAGCAGCGGCGCGGCGCCGCGCAGGCCGTGGGGCAGGCGCGCGCCGTTGGCCGCGGCCGGGGCAGCGGAGGTCGCCGGAGCCGCGGGGCTGGCGGCGGTGGCGCGGGGGGTATCGCCGGGAGGGTGTAGCGGGCCGGTCATCAGGTGTTGGGCGAGGCAGGTGGCAAAGCCGCCGCGCCGGCAATGGCTGGAGCCTGGCGCGGGAGCCTACTTTTACCACACCAACGGGGGGTGCCGGCCGCCGCAATGCAAAAAGGCCCGGTTGCCTGATTGGCAACCGGGCCCTGGCACGCCTGGCGGACGGTGTTACTTGGCCGCCAGGACCTGGGCAGGTGCCAGGCCGGTGGTGGTATCCGCGGCGGGTTCATCCTCCTCGGACGTTACCGGCGCGCCGATGGCGCCTTCGCTTTTGGCGACGACGGCGGTGGCAATCGCATTGCCAAGCACATTGGTCACGGTGCGACCCATGTCGAGTACGTGGTCGATGCCGAGCACCAGCAGGATGCCGGCCTCCGGCAGGCCGAACATCGGCAGCACGGCGGCGACCACCACCAGCGAGGCGCGCGGCACGCCGGCGATGCCCTTGCTGGTGACAAGCAGGACCAGCAGCATGGTGATCTGCTGGCTCAGCGACAGCTCGATGCCATACACCTGGGCCACGAACAGCGCGGCGAACGAGGTGTACATGATCGAGCCGTCCAGGTTGAACGAGTAGCCCAGCGGCAGCACGAAGTTGGTGATGCGCTCCTTGACGCCGAAGCGGGTCAGCTGGTCAATTACCTTCGGGTAGGCCGATTCGCTGCTGGCGGTGGCGAAGCCGATCATCAGCGGCGCGCGCATCAGCTTGAGCAGGCGGAACACGTCGCGGCCCAGGAAGCAGTAGCCGCCGGCGATCAGCGCCACCCACAGCAGCGCCAGCGCCAGGTACAGGCTGCCCAGCAGCTTGGCGTAGACCACCAGCACGCCCAGGCCCTGCGCGGTGATCACGGCTGCGATCGCGCCGAACACGCCCACCGGGGCGAACGCCATCACGTAGTTGGTGACCTTCAGCATCACGTCGGCCAGGCCCTCGATGCCTTGCAGCACCGGCTTGCCGACGCCGTCCTTGACGGTGCCCAGCGCAAAGCCGAAGAACAGCGAGAACACCACGATCTGCAGGATCTCGTTGTGCGCCATGGCCTCGACGAAGCTCTTGGGGAACATGTGCGCGATGAAGTCGCGCAGGTTCAGCGCCCCGGTCTTCAGGTTCGAGGTGGCGTCCGCCGCCGGCAGCGCCAGGTTCATGCCGTGGCCGGGCTGCAGCAGGTTGGCCATGACCAGGCCGAGCAGCAGCGAGGTGACCGAGGCGCCGATGAACCACGTCATCGCCTTCATGCCGATGCGGCCGACGGCGCGGCCGTCGCCCATGCTGGCGATGCCGGCCACCAGCGTGGCGAACACCAGCGGGCCGATGATCATCTTGATCATCCGCAGGAAGATGTCGGTCAGGATGGACAGGTGGTTGGCGATCGATTTGGCGGTGGCGGCGTCCGGCGCCAGGTTGTGCGCGGCGGTGCCGGCCAGCACGCCTAGCAGCATCGCAATGAAGATCAGGGTGGGCAGTCGATTCAGTTTCATCGTGGATCAGGCCTGTGCGACCGTTCCGGTACCGGGACGGGCGACTGTGTATTGCAGGAAGGCTGGGCGACGTCGGGGCGCCGGGCCGGCCGTGTCAGGGTTCAGCGCGGCAACAGGTGCCGGGGGTGCGCCGGGATGGCGACGGGGGTGGGCAAGGCAGGGTCGGTCATGGGTGTGTCCTCCTTTGTTTTTTCGGCATCGGCCGGGACGCTGGGAGCGTGCCGGCGTACCTGTCTGGCGCTGTGAGCGGCGGCCTATATTGCACGTGCCGTGCCAGCTCCACGGCCTCGCCGGGGCTATGCAAGCTGTTGAATACAAAGGGGAAAATGATGTGATGCCGGCGCACGGTTCGGGAAACCGGATTGGCTGGCCACAGCGCCGTTCGGGAATCCGAACGGTGTTCTAGGTGTAAACCCGGGGTTTTGTGGGGTGTGGAGGGGGTGGGGTTGCCGCTGGTTTGCTCCTCTCTGCCGCCGCGCGGGAGAGGGGCCGGAGTGAGGGCGGGAGGGGCGAAGACTGATGTCGGTGGGTGAAAACCGGAGGCGCTGTCTGCGGTGGTGCCTTGCTAGACCGCCCTCACGGCGGCCCTCTCCCCGCGAGGGGGGGAGGGAGTACACCGTCGGTGCGTTGGCAGGGGTGGGACTTCAGCCGCCCAGCAACCGGTAGCACAACCTTGCCGCCACCCGCGCGCCGCAGCCATCGCGGTCGTGCAGCGGGTTGAACTCGGCAAGGTCCGCCACGCGCAGCTTGCCGCTGTCGCGCAGCAGCGTGGCGATGGCCTCGACCACCGCCAGCGGCACGCCGTACGCGGCCGGGGCCGAGACGCCGGGCATCACCGCGGCGGGCAGCACGTCGAGGTCGATGGTCAGGTAGACGTGCTCGGCATCGGCGACCCAGCGCTCCAGTTCGGCCAGGCGCGCGTCGAGGTGGCGCTCCTGCATGTCGGTGTCCTCGACATGGCGCACGCCCAGTGCGTGCGCGCGCGCGAACAGCGCGGCCGTGTTGGCCAGCCGGCTGACGCCAAGGCAGGCGTAGTCGAACGGCAGGCCGCGATGACGGCAGTCGGCGGCGATCTGGTCGAAGGGCGTGCCGGAGCTGCCGGGGCGGCTGCCGCGCAGGTCGAAGTGCGCGTCGAGATTGACGATCAGCACGCGGCCGCGGTCGCCGTGGGCGTCCAGGTGCATGCGCAGGCCTTGCCACGTGCCCCAGGCCACTTCATGCCCGCCGCCGAGCACCAGCGGCCAGGCGCCGACCGCCAGTTCGGCGGCGACGGCTTGCCCGAGCCGCTGCTGCGCGTGCTCCAGCGCATCGCCTTCGCAGTGGATGTCGCCGCCGTCGATCAGGCGGCCGATGGCATGCGCCGGCACGCCCGCCAGCGCGCGGCGAATCTCGCGCGGGGCGGCGGCGGCGCCGGGCCGGCCCTGGTTGCGCACCACGCCGGCGTCGCAGCAGAAGCCCAGCAATACCGGCACCCCGGGCGTGCGCGGCGTGGCGGGGCCGGCGACGATATCGAACAGGCGCCGGGTGTCGCCGGCCTCGCCGGTATCGCGGCGGCCGCGCCAGACCGTCTCGTGGCCGGCGGCGGCCGTGGTTGCCGTGGCGTCGGTCGCCGGCGCAAACTCTGCCAGGTCGCTCATTTCAGCCGGCGCCCCAGGGTTTCGGGCACCATCAGCAGGCCCAGCAGCGATACCACGCCGCAGCCGATCACGTACAGCGCCGGGGCGTTGACGTCGCCGGTGACCTGGATCAGCTGGGTCGAGAAGTACTGCGCAAAGCCGCCGAAGATGGCGATGGCGACGCAATAGGCGATCGACAGGCCGGTGGCGCGCAGGCGCCTGGGCAGCACCTCGCTGACCAGCACCATCGACGCCGGCGCGGTCATCGACATCGGCACCGACAGGCACGCCACCACCACCAGCAGCCGCGCCAGCGAGGGCTCGGCATTGATCAGCACGAACGCCGGGTAGACCATCGCCAGCAGCGCCACGCGCGACCACAGCACCACGGTCTTGCGGCCGACGCGGTCGGCCAGCCAGCCGGCGAACGGCGACAGCGCCACCTGCACCGCCGCGGCCACGCAGCCGGCCCAGATGCCCAGCGACAGCGGCATCTTCAGCACGCTGACGGCGTAGTTGCTGAGGTAGTAGACGACGATATAGGTGGAAGAGGCCAGGCCGATCATCAGCAGGATGCTGGCAAAGACTTCGCGCGCATGCTGGCGCAGCAGCGGCCATTGCGCGGCGTGCTCGCCGTGATGCGCCGGCGTGGCGGTCTCTTCCAGGCGGCGGCGGATCAGCAGGCCGACCGGGATCACCAGGATGCCGATCAGGAAGGCCAGGCGCCAGCCCCAGGATTCGAGCTCGGCCGGCGCCAGCAGATTGCTCAGCACCAGCCCGGTGACGGCGCCCAGCAGCGCCGCCAGGCCCTGGCTGAACGGCTGCCACGCGGTATAGAAGCCGCGCGTGCGGTCGTCGGCGTATTCCAGCAGCAGCGCGGTCGACGCGCCCATCTCGCCGCCGATGGCGAAGCCCTGCACCAGCCGCGCGATCACCACCATGACCGGCGCGAGGATGCCGATCTGCGCGTACGGCGGCGTCACCACGAAGATCAGCGAGCTCAGGCCCATCAGCCACAGCGTCAGTGCCACCGCCGGCTTGCGCCCGGCGCGGTCGGCGTACATGCCGATCAGCAGGCCGCCGAGCGGTCGCATCAGGAAGCCGACGCCGAAGGTGGCGAACGACATCAGCAGCTGGCCGGAGGGGTTGTCGACGGGGAAGTACAGGCGGCCGATCAGCGTGGCAAAGAAGCTGTAGACCACGAAATCGTAGAACTCGAGGCCGTTGCCGATGGTGATGGCGGCAATGGCGCGCGTGCGCGACAGCTGCGGTTGCGGCGCCGCGACCGCCATGCCGGCGGTGGTGTCGATGGACATGGGTGTCTCCGTAAAAGTATGGCCGCGGCCGGGCGCGCGTGGCGCGGCCCGGCCGGGTTGGCGTTTGCCAGGCTCTTGCTGGCCCGATCAGTCGCGCAGCATCGGCAGGTCCAGGCCCTGCTCGCGCGCGCAGTCGACGGCGATCTGGTAGCCGGCGTCGGCATGGCGCATCACGCCGGTGGCGGGGTCGTTGTGCAGCACGCGGGCGATGCGCGCGGCGGCTTCATCGGTGCCGTCGCACACGATCACCACGCCTGAATGCTGCGAAAAGCCCATGCCCACGCCGCCGCCGTGGTGCAGCGAGACCCAGGTGGCGCCGCTGGCGGTGTTCAGCAGCGCGTTCAGCAGCGGCCAGTCGGACACGGCGTCGGAGCCGTCCTGCATCGCTTCGGTCTCGCGGTTGGGGCTGGCGACCGAACCCGAGTCCAGGTGGTCGCGGCCGATCACCACCGGCGCCGACAGCTCGCCGCTGCGGACCATCTCGTTGAACGCCAGGCCCAGCTTGGCGCGCAGGCCCAGGCCGACCCAGCAGATCCGCGCCGGCAGGCCCTGGAAGCTGATGCGCTCGCGCGCCATGTCGAGCCAGCGGTGCAGGTGCTCGTCATCGGGGATCAGTTCCTTGACCTTGGCATCGGTCTTGTAGATGTCCTGCGGATCGCCCGACAGCGCGGCCCAGCGGAACGGGCCGATACCGCGGCAGAACAGCGGGCGGATATAGGCGGGAACGAAGCCGGGGAAGTCGAAAGCGTTGGCCACGCCTTCTTCCTTGGCCATCTGGCGGATGTTGTTGCCGTAGTCGAAGGTCGGCACGCCCAGCTTCTGGAAGTCCAGCATGGCTTGCACATGCGCGGCCATCGAGGCCTTGGCGGCCTTCACCACCACGGCCGGCTCGCGCTGGGCGCGCTCGCGGTATTCGTCCCAGCTCCAGCCGGCGGGCAGGTAGCCGTTGAGCGGGTCGTGCGCGCTGGTCTGGTCGGTGACCATGTCGGGGCGCACGCCGCGGCGCACCAGTTCGGGCAGCACTTCGGCGGCGTTGGCGCACAGCGCGATCGAGATGGCCTTGCCCTGCGCGGTGTAGCGGTCGATGCGGGCGAGCGCGTCGTCGAGGTCGGTGGCCTGCTCGTCGACATAGCGGGTCTTCAGGCGGAAATCGATGCGGCTCTGCTGGCATTCGATGTTCAGCGAGCAGGCGCCGGCCAGGGTCGCGGCCAGCGGCTGCGCGCCGCCCATGCCGCCCAGGCCCGCGGTCAGCACCCAGCGGCCCTTCAGGTTGCCGTGGTAGTGCTGGCGGCCGGCTTCGACGAAGGTTTCATAGGTGCCCTGCACGATGCCCTGGCTGCCGATATAGATCCAGCTGCCGGCGGTCATCTGGCCGTACATGGCCAGGCCCCTGGCGTCGAGCTCGTTGAAGTGCTCCCAGTTGGCCCAGTGGGGGACCAGGTTGGAATTGGCGATCAGCACACGCGGGGCGTCGCGATGGGTCTGGAACACGCCGACCGGCTTGCCCGACTGGATCAGCAGGGTCTGGTCGTCTTCCAGGCGGGTCAAGGCCTCGACGATGCGGTCATAGCATTCCCAGTTGCGGGCGGCGCGGCCGATGCCGCCGTAGACCACCAGTTCCTTCGGGTTCTCCGCGACCTCGGGGTCGAGGTTGTTCATCAGCATGCGCAGCGGGGCTTCGGTCAGCCAGCTTTTGGCAGTCAGCTTGGTGCCGCGCGCGGCGCGGATTTCGGTGTCGCGGAAACGCGTAGGTTGGTTGGGGGTCTGGGTCACGGGAAACTCCTTCGGTCTGGCGGGTCTGGAACGCGCGCTTTGGTCAACGCATAGGCATGTATGTTCCTGTATATACAAGTACGTATGAATCGGGGTAATCCCGTAGGATGGGCGCGCGCGATGCGTCGTTTTCGTTACAAAAGCGGGAAAGGTTCCGGTTTCGGCACCGGGGCCTAGGATGTGAAGCGGCCTTCCAGGCGATGGAGCGACCCCGGATGCACCAGCCGCACCGACGTCACCACGCGCCCGGCGGACCAGGTGCGGCGGCGGATCAGCAGGCACGGTTCGCCGCGTTCGATGGCGAGCAGCTCGCACTCTTCCGGCAGCGCCAGCACGGCCTCGACCACATGCTCGCCCTCGGTCAGCGGGGCGATGCGCGACAGGTACTGGTAAGGGGTTTCGCTGCCGAAATCCTGCGCCAGGTAGTCCGGGGCGACCGCGGCATTGACATAGCGGTCTTCCAGCTGGATGGCCACGTCGTCCTCGTAGTGGACGATCACCGAATGGAACACCCGCGCCTCCAGCGCGACCTCCAGCGCCGCGGCCTGCGCCGGACCGGCGCGCTCGGCCGCCAGGCTGATCACGCGGGCGCGATGGCGATGCCCGCGCGCGGCGATGTCGTCGGCGATATTGTTGACCGCGTACAGCGCGGTGCGCCGCTTGGGCTCTGCGACGAAGGTGCCGACGCCCTGCAGCCGCACCAGCATGCCCTCGCTCGTCAGCTCGCGCAGCGCGCGGTGCACGGTCATGCGGCTGACGCCAAGCGCCTCGACCAGCTCGGTCTCGGACGGCACGCGGTGATGGGGCGGCCAGCTGCCGTCAGCAATCCGGCTGCTGATGTGCTGCTTGACGCGCGCATACAGCGGCGCCGGCATCGGGTCGGACACGAGCGACAACGGGTTCCCCTTGGTTTCGGCCAGGCGGCCATGCGACAGGCGCCGAATGTATCACGGTCGCTGCGCGGGCAGACCGGCCGGCTATGAGGCCTGCGCGTTGCGCTGCGCGTAGCCGGCCAGGAACACGTCCAGCGCCACCGGCCGCCCGATCGCATAGCCCTGCGCGTAATCCACGCCGATCGCGCGCAACGCATCGAGGGTGCGTTCGTCCTCGACCCATTCCGCCACCGTGCGCACGCCCAGGCGGTGTCCGATGTCGTTGATCGAGCTGACGATCTCGCGGTCCACCGCGTTGTCGGCCAGCTGCCGGATAAAGCTGCCGTCGATCTTGAGGAAGTCCACCGGGAACTGCTTCAGGTAGGCGAACGACGACAGGCCCGAGCCGAAGTCGTCCAGCGACACGGTGCAGCCCGCGCGCCGCATCTCCGCCACCAGGCGGTTGGCCGCGGCCATGTTGTTGATCAGCGCGGTTTCGGTGATTTCCAGCCGGATGCGGCTGGCGGGCAGGGCGCTGGCTTCCAGTTCGGCGTGCAGGAACGGCAGCAGGAACGGCTCGCCCAGCGAGTTGGCCGACAGGTTGATCGATACGGAAAGCCCCGGCACCGCGCCCAGCCGTTCGCCGTAGCCGCGCAGCACGTTGCGGATGACCCAGCGGTCGACATGGCCCATCAGGTCGTAGCGCTCGGCGGCGGGAATGAAGGCGCCGGGCAGGATCAGCTCGCCGTGCTCGTCGACCATGCGCACCAGGATCTCGATATGGCGGTGGGCGCTGCCGTCCGCGTTCTGTTCCGGCTGCAGCGCGCGGATCTCCTGCGCGAACAGGCGGAAGCGGTTGGCCTCGAGCGCCGAGTGGATGCCGGCGGCGACTTCCAGCTCGCGGTGGTGGCGGCGCGCGTCGCTCTCGTCGCGGCGGTACACCGAGACCCGGCTGCGACCCGCGGCCTTGGCCGCATAGCAGGCCACGTCGGCGCGGCTCATCAGTTCGCTGACCGGCGGCACGTCCAGGTCGATGGCGGCGATGCCGATGCTGGCGCCGATGTCGTACACGCGCCCTTCCCACGGGAAGCGGCGCCCGCGGATGGCGTCGATCACGCCCTGGCACACCTGCTCGGCCTGGTCGACGGTGCAGTCCTTGAGCAGCAGCGCGAACTCGTCGCCGCCCAGGCGCGCCAGCACGTCGTCCGGGCGCACATGGTTGCGGATCAGGTAGCCGAGCTCGCGCAGCAGCACGTCGCCGGCGCCGTGGCCGGCGGTGTCGTTGACGATCTTGAAGCGGTCCAGGTCGATAAAGCACAGCGCGGCGCGATGGCCGTGCAGCCGCGCCGCGTCGCACGACTCGCGCAGGCGCTTCTCGAACCAGGTGCGGTTGGGCAGGCCGGTCAGCGCATCGTGCATGGCCGAGCGCGCCAGCTCGCGCTGCAGCGCGCGCGCGGCGGTGATGTCCTGGAACACCAGCACCGCGCCCAGCACCTCGCCGCGCGCGGTCAGCACCGGCGCGGCCGAGTCCTGCACGTCGTGGCGCTCGCCGGTCAGGCTCTGCAGCACCGCGCCTTCCTGCAGGTAGGCCGGCGTCAGCGTGCGCAGGCAGGCCTCGACCGGGCTCGGGATGGGCTCGCCGGTGCTCTCGTCGACGATGCGGAAGACCCGTTCCAGCGGCAGGCCCGTGGCGGCGGCCATGGTCCAGCCGGTCAGCTGTTCCGCGATCGGGTTCATGAAGGTCACGTGCATGGTGGCGTCGGTGCAGATCACCGCATCGCCGATCGAGCGCAGCGTGATATGCAGGCGCTCCTTCTCCTCGAACAGCGCCTCGGTCAGGCGGCGCTGCTCGGTGGTGTCCCAGTTGGTGCCGACCAGCGCGTGGGCGGTGCCGTCGGCGCCGCGGGTCACCATCGCCATCGCGCGTACGTGGCGCACCTCGCCGCCGGGGCGCACGATGCGGTATTCGGTATCGAACGGCGCTTCGCCACGGATGGCGCGGCGCATCTCGGCGCGCACGCGGCTGACATCGTCGGGATGCAGCAGCGCGATCCATTGCTCCGACAGCGGCGCGCCGGCGGCGGGGTCGGTGCCGTGCAGCGCATGCATGCGCGCATCCCAGGTGATGCCGGCACTGGCAAGGTCCCATTCCCAGATGCCGACACCGCCGGCTTCCACGGCCAGCTGGATGCGCCGCGACAGCCGTTCCAGCTCTTGCTGCGCCAGCTTGCGCGCGTGGATGTCTTCCACCTGCGTGATGAAGTGCTGCGGCTCGCCGGTCTGCTCGTCGCGCACCAGCGAGACCGCCAGCAGCACCCAGCGGTAGTGGCCGTCCTTGTGGCGGTAGCGCTTTTCCAGGCGATAGGCCTCGACCTTGCCGGACAACAGGTTGGCGACCTGGCGCAGGTCGCCGGTGAGGTCGTCGGGGTGGGTCAGCTGCTGGTAGCTCAGCTCGCGCAGTTCGGCCGCGCTGTAGCCCAGCAACTCGGTCATGGCGCGGTTGACGGTCTGCCAGCGGCCGTCCATGTCGACCAGCGCCATGCCGATGGCCGAATGCTCCATGGCCTGGCGAAAGCGCTTGTCGCTGCTGCGCAGGCTGGCGCGGCCGTGCCGGTTCTGCTCGGTCAGGTAGGCGATGCAGACCGGCAGCACCATGATCACCGCGGCCGACAGCGGCACCGCTTCATGGCGGTGCGACAGCAGCATCAGTGCCTGCAGGCACAGCGTGGCCACCAGCGCCAGCAGCGCGGTGGCAAACGGATTGCCGGCCAGCGCCAGCAGCACCAGCGGCAGCGACATCGCCGCGAACGGGTCGTGGCCCTGCCAGTGCGCGAATGAGCCGATGGCCAGGCTAAGCGCCAGCGCCCCCGCCTGCGGCGCCAGCATCGGGCGCGCGGCGGCGGCGCGCACGCGCACCTCGGTCGTCGACAGCATCAGCGGCAGCAGCAGCGCCATGCCCAGCGCGCTGGCCTGCCACCAGGTCCACCACACTGGCGCGAAGCGGCTGCCCTCGACCGCGGCGATAGCTGCCGCGCCGGCGGTTGCGCCCACCATCGGCGCCAGGATGCCGCCGACCGCCAGCATCACCGCGAACGCGGCCAGCGGACCGTGGCGCCCGGTCACGCCGTGCCGGTCCAGCAGGCGCAACAGCAGCAGCGCGGACAGCATCTCCGCCAGGTTGGCGCCGGTCAGCATCAGCGCGGTGCCGACGCTGTCGCCGGCGCCGTGGTTGGCCAGCACGCTGGCCACCACCATGCCGGCCAGCAGCCACGGTCCTTCCGCACGGGGCCGGTGCAGCAGCAGGCCCAGCCCGAATGCGTTGGGCAGCCACACCGAGGCCACGGTGCCGGGCAGCCGCGCCAGCCACAGCGCCGCCGCCGCCAGCACGAAATAGGCGGCGCCGGCCAGCAGCAAGGGCAGCCAGCGGCGCGGCGCGGCGGAAGGGGCTGGGGCAGCCGGAAGGCTCGGCGGGGCCGTGTCGGGCGTCATGGACGAGAACGAGGCAAAGGCGGTGCGATGCGGGTGGGAAGGAGGCGGCGTGACCGGCGCGCCCGGCGGCATGCCCCCGAAACGCCCGGACAGACTGCCGCCCAGCGTAGGGGCAATGTAGCGAGGATAAGCGCATGGCCATCGGCAGGACAGGGGGCAGGTTGGGGGGTTACTTGCCTCTGGTGTTGGGGGCGATTTTTTGGTAGGGCGGCAAGCGCCGGGGTCCGCGATGCCGGTATCCGCCTCGATAACCTCCCCGGTAATCGCGCCGCCGCGCCCCAGCGCCGATCATGCAGCCATGGCCTGACCCCAGGCCCCCAGACCCTGACCACTCAACCCCGAGGAGAAAGCCATGTCCGCTGCCACCCAGTCCCCCCACGCTGAACACGCCGCCACCCTTGCCGACCGCTACCTTGCCGCCTGGAACGAGACCGATGCCGCGCGCCGGCGCGAGCTGATCGCGGCGGCGTGGACGGAAACGGCGAGCTATGTGGATCCGCTGATGCGGGGCGACGGCCATGCCGGCATCGACGCGATGATCGCCGCGGTGCAGGCGAAGTTTCCCGGTTTCCGCTTCACGCGCGTCAGCCCGGTCGATGCGCACGGCGAACACCTGCGCTTTACCTGGGAGCTCGGCCCCGCCGGCGAAGCGGCGCTGGTGGTCGGCACCGACTTTGCCACCGTGTCGGCCGATGGCCGGCTGGCGCGCATGACCGGCTTTATCGACCGCGCTCCGGCCGGGCTTGCCTGAGCGCCGCGCGCGCTGCCCTGTGTGGCCTTTCCCACCGACAGCCCCCCGGCCCCTGGCGGCAAGCTGCGGCATCCAGTGCGGCGGACAGGGGGCGGCAAATGGCGCGGGTTCTGCGGAGGGCGGCATGGGGGCTCGCCGGCACGGCTGCAGTCGTGGCCGCGGCGGCGTTCGCCGCGGCGTGGGTGGGCGAGCGCAAGGCGCAGCGCGTGGTGGAGATCCAGGTCGCCCCCGTCGCCATCCGCGAGGATCCCGCCGCCATCGCGCATGGCAAGTACCTGTATGAATCGCGCGGCTGCATGGAATGCCATGGCGCCGGCGGGGGCGGCAAGCAGGTGATCGACGACCCCGGCGGGCTGCGCGTGCGCGCGCCGGACCTGACCCCCGCCAATCCGGACATCGCTGCCTACCAGCCGGTGGACTGGGTGCGCAGCATCCGCCATGGCGTGGCGCCGTCGCACCGCCCTCTGCTGGTGATGCCCAGCGAAGACTACAACCGGCTGAGCGATGAGGATCTCGGCGCCCTGATCGGCTACCTGCGCACCCTGCCGGCCGCGATGGGCGCGCCGGCCGAGATCGACATGCCGTGGCTGGTGCGGGCCCTGTACGGCGTGGGCGTGGTGCAGGATGCAGCGTCCAAGATCGACCACAGCCTGCCGGCGCAGCAGGCGATGGTGCCGGAGCCGACGCCCCGGTATGGCGCCTACGTGGCCAATGTCTGCCTGGGATGCCACGGGCCGGCGTTTCGTGGCGGCAAGATCCCCGGGGCGCCGCCCGACTGGCCGCCGGCCGCGGACCTGCGCCCGGGGCCGGGCGGCGCGATGGCGCGCTACGGCCAGCCCGCGGCGTTCATCGAGATGATGCGCAGCGGCAAGCGGCCAGACGGCACCGCGCTCAGCCGGGTGATGCCGTTCGATTCCTTCGGGCGCATGAACGATACCGACCTGACCGCCCTGTACCTGTTCCTGGCCGGCTTGCCGCAACGCTAGCCGCGTGCCAGCCTGCGCCCGGCGGCGATGCCGGGCAGCTCGACCCAGCGGTGCAGCAGCCAGGCCAGCGCCAGTGCCAGGCCGGCATCGATGGCAAAGCGCAGCAGCTGCATGGCAGTCTGGTCCGGGCTCAGCTCGGGCATCAGGCGCTTCACCGCCTCGATCACGGTGGGGTGGGTCAGGTAGAGGGCGTAGGACAGTTCGCCCAGCCAGATCAGCGCGCGCGGCACGCGCAGCATGCCGGTGTGCTCGGCCGCGACCACGCCGGCCACCAGCAGCGCGGCGGGCAAGCCGCGCCCCGCCAGGCTGAAATCCGGACCGACCAGCGGCAGCGACAGCGCGAACGCCGCGCTGCCGACGGCCAGCAACGCCAGCGCCAGTGCCGGGGTCAGCAAGTGCCGCCAGCGCGCATAGGCCCAGGCCAGCCCGCAGCCCAGCAGGAATTCCAGCACCAGCGGATTGCTGACCATGGCCAGCCATGGCGCCGCGAACGGATAGCCCTGCGCGGGATCGGCCACCAGCGTGCCGAAGCGCCACCACGGCAGCACCAGCGTGAACAGCGCGAACACCCCCAGCACCACCAGCAGCGCGCGCCGCCCGGCCAGCAGCAGCCCCAGCGCAAACACCGCGTAGAACGCCAGCTCGTAGTTAAGCGACCAGCCCACGTATAGCGCCGGATAGCCGTAGTAGGGCGCATGGCTGGTGGCGGTCGGCAGGAACGCCAGCGACGCGGCGAACAGCGCCGGCGTGACCGGGTTGAGCAGCAGTGCATGGAGCGCCGACATGGTCCAGTACGGCGGTGCCAGCCGGCAGAGGCGCCGGATCATGAAGCTGAGCGGGCGCTCCGGACGCGGCCGGGCCAGCACCGCGACCCAGGCGATGATGAAGCCGCTGATGACGAAGAACACGTCCACGCCGACATGGCCGCGCTTGATGACGTTGTGGGTCAGCCAGTTCAGCACCGGCGCGTTGGCGCCGCCCAGCGTGAGCCCGGAGTGATAGACCACCACCAGCGCCGCTGCCAGCCCGCGCAGGGCCTGGATGCTGTCGAGCCGCGCCACCTGCGGTGGCTGTGCCGCGAGGGCACGGGCCGCGGGCGGGGCGGTGATGCCGGGCGCGCCGGCGGCGTCAGGGGATGGGGCCGGGGCCGTGCGGGCCGCGGCAAATGAATTATCTGGAATAGTCGACGGCACTGTTTCAGTGGAGGGAACCGGATCGATTCGAATTGCAAGGCAATCCATGAGGGACAGCCGTCGCTTGCACAAAGTTCGTGCAACCTGCGCTGACGGGCAGGGTAGTGCGCAAAGCGCCCGGCAAGGTGGCGCAAATTGCACTATCCTCACTTGTCCGTTGCGCCGGGCTGCGGCGCACAGGCAATGACCAGCGGGCAACGTACCCAAGGAGTGTCCCCCCATGACCACCCTCTCCATCAACGTCAACGGCAAGACCCGTGAAGTCGACGTGGACCCGTCCACGCCGCTGCTGTGGGCGCTGCGCGACAACCTGTCAATGACCGGCACCAAGTTCGGCTGCGGCATGGCCGCGTGCGGTGCCTGCACGGTCCACGTCAACGGCCAGGCCACGCGCAGTTGCGTGACGCCGGCCTCCGCCGTCGCCGGTGCGCGCATCACCACCATCGAAGGCATCGGCACCGACCGCGTCGGGCGCGCCGTGATGGACGCCTGGCTCAAGCACGATGTCGCCCAGTGCGGCTACTGCCAGAACGGCCAGGTGATGAGCGCCGTCGGCCTGCTGCGCAGCAAGCCGCGGCCCACCGATGCCGACATCGACCAGGCCATGGCCGGCAACCTGTGCCGCTGCGGCACGTACCAGCGCATCCGCGCGGCGATCAAAGACGCCGCCCGTGCGCTGGCCTGAGCGGGAGCGAACCGATATGCGTATCCGAGGCATCGAAGCCCTGGCCGGCGGCCAGGCAGGCAACAGCGGCGAGGCACGTGCCGACGCCGGCGTGGCGACGCTGGACCGCCGCGGTTTCTTGAAGCTGACCGGCCTGGCCGGCGGCGGACTGGCGCTGGGCGTGGCACCGCTGGCGCAGGCGCAGGAAGGCGGCAAGCCCAAGGCGCCGCCGGCGGCGCCGCAGGCGTTCCTGATTATCGCGCCCGACAACACCGTGACCGTGGCCGTGAACCGGCTCGAATTCGGCCAGGGCGTGCATACCGCGCTGCCGATGGCGCTGGCCGAAGAGCTGGATGCCGACTGGCGCAACGTGCGCGCGGCGCTGGCCCCGGCGGGCGATCCGTACAAGGACCCCGGCTTCGGCATGCAGATGACCGGCGGCTCCACCGCGCTGAACCACTCGTTCCAGCAGTACCGCGAACTGGGCGCGCGCGCCCGCGCGATGCTGGTCGCGGCCGCGGCGCAGCGCTGGAAGGTCGACCCGGCCAGCTGCAAGGTCGAGCAGGGCGTCGTCACCTCCGGCAGCCAGCGCGCCACCTTCGGCGAACTGGCGCCGGCGGCGATGGAGCTGCCGGTGCCGCAGCAGGTCACGCTGAAGGACCCGGCGCAGTTCCGCATCGTCGGCAAGCCCACGCCGCGGCTGGATGCGCGCGGCAAGATGGAAGCGACCACGCCGTTCGGCATCGACACGCAGCTCAAGGGCATGGTGGTGGCCGTGGTCGCGCGCCCGCCGCGCTTTGGCGGCAAGGTGAAGAGCTTCGGCGCCGACAAGGCCCGCGCGGTACCGGGCGTGCGCGGCGTGCTGCAGGTGCCGGTCGACCGCGGCGGCAGCGGCGTGGCCGTGATCGCCAGCGGCTACTGGCCCGCCAAGATGGGCCGCGATGCGCTCGAGGTCCAGTGGGAGGACGCCGGCTCGAAAGTATCGTCGCAGGCCTTGTTCGATGAATACGCGAAGCTGGCCGGCCAGCCCGGCACGGTCGCGCGCGCCGGCGAGGGCGATATCGCCGCGGCGATCCAGCGCGCGCCGCGCAAGATCGAGGCCGACTTCCGCTTCCCGTACCTGGCGCACGCGCCGATGGAGCCCCTGAACTGCACGCTGCAGCCCGAGGTGGCCGGCGGCAAGGTGCAGTCGGTCAAGGTCTGGGTGGGCTCGCAGTTCCAGACCGTCGACCAGGCCGCGGTGGCCCGCACGCTCGGGCTGGCGCCGGACAAGGTGGTGCTCAATACCATGATGGCCGGCGGCGGCTTCGGCCGGCGCGCGGTGCCCACCTCGGACTACATCGTCGAAGCGGCCAACGTGCTCAAGGCCTGGGTCGCCGCGGGCCACACCGAGCCGCTCAAGGTGGTGTGGAGCCGCG
Source organism: Cupriavidus alkaliphilus (assembly GCF_900094595.1). Taxonomy (GTDB): domain Bacteria; phylum Pseudomonadota; class Gammaproteobacteria; order Burkholderiales; family Burkholderiaceae; genus Cupriavidus; species Cupriavidus alkaliphilus. The sequence continues at coordinate 441,817 of NZ_FMAD01000002.1, forward strand.
AGGACGATATCCGCGGCGGCTACTACCGCCCGCTGCACCTGCACCGCGCCCGCGTCGGCCTGGACGCGCAGGGCAAGGTGGTGGGCTGGCAGCACACCATCGTCGGCCAGTCGATCCTGAAGGGCACGCCGTTCGAGCCGTTCATGGTCAAGAACGGCGTCGACGCCACCATGACCGAGGGCATTGTCGAGAACGACTACGACCTGCCGCTGCAGATGTCGGTGCACCACCCGCAGGTGGACGTGCCGGTGCTGTGGTGGCGCTCGGTCGGCAATACGCACACCGCCTTCGTCAAGGAAACGCTGGCCGACGAGATGGCCGCCGCCGCGAAGCAGGATCCAGTGGCATTCCGCCTGGCGCGGCTCGACGAGAACAAGCACGCGCGCCATCGCGCCGCGCTGCAGCTGGCGGTGGACAAGTCCGGCTACGGCAAGCGCAAGCTGCCCAAGGGACATGCCTGGGGCGTGGCGGTGCATGAGTCGTTCAGCACCGTGGTGGCCTATGTGGTCGACGTCTCGCTGGTGAAGGGCGAGCCGCGCGTGCACCGCGTCACCGCCGGCGTGCATGCCAACCGCGTGGTCAACCCGTTGTCGGCCGAGGCCCAGATCCAGGGCGCCTGCGTGTTCGGGCTGGCCATGACCCGCCCCGGGTTTGCCATCGAGATCGAGAACGGCGCGGTGAAGAACAGCAACTTCCCGGACTATCCGCCGCCGCGCATCACCGACGCGCCGGTGGTGGACGTGTTCTTCGTGCCGTCGCAGGACAACCCCACCGGGCTGGGCGAACCCGGCGTGCCGCCGATCGCCCCGGCGGTGGCCAATGCGCTGTTCACGCTCACCGGCAAGCGCCAGCGGCAATTGCCGTTTGTGATGGCCTGAGCGCGGCGGCCGGGCGGCACTGGCGCTGTTGTAATCGCGCCAGTGTCCGCCCGGCCGTGGCAGCACCCTATTGCCTTTGCGGGGCGAGCCGCGTAGAACGGGGAAAACCGCGCGCGCCAGACTGCGCGGCAAGAAATGACCCCCGCATCGCCCCCGACGCCGCGTATCGCCCGGCCCGGGTGCCGTGCCCGGAGACCGAGGTGTGATCATGGAGACCCAGGAAAGTACGCTGACGCTGGCGCTGATGACCGAGCCCGCGCGCATCCGCATCTGCCGCGCGCTGCTTGAGGCAGGCGAGGCCGGGCTGCCGGCCACCGACCTGGCGCAGGTGGCGCGACTGAGCCTGGGGCGTGCCGGCCATGTCTTCTCTGAGCTGGTGCAGGCCGACGTGCTGGCGCTGTCGATCCAGGAGCGGCGGGTGTGCTACGTGCTGAAGGCGCGGCGCGCCGTCACCGAAGCGCTGGGCTATATCGACGCCAGCGGACTGGCCGACTGACACGGCAAAACGGGCCCCGCGGGGCCCGTTTGCATTGGCGCGGCGGCGCATGCCTTGCCGCGAACCTTGCGAGTGCTGCGTTACTGCTTCGGCGCGGCCATTTCCTGGCGGGCCGTTGCATCCGCTGCCTTGTTCTCGACCTTGCGCTCCTGCTTGGCGGCGCCGACTTCGTCCTTGTACTCGCCCTTGGCGGCCTTTTTCTTCGCCTTGTATTCGGCGGCGGCCTCGCGGCGTGCCTCGCGGCGCTCGACCAGCGGGTCCTTCGGCGGCTGGATCTGGGTCACGCCGGGTGCGGCGCCCTGGCCGGCGGGGCTGGCCGCGGCGGCCGGCACGGCAGGCGTTGCCGGGGTTGCGGGCGTTGCCGGCATGCCCTGCGCGGCGGGTGTGGCCGGGGTGGCGGGGGTGGCGGGCGTGGCGGTCTGTGCAATGGCCGCGGCGCAGCTGAGGCCTGCCAGGCCTGCCGCAATCACGCTGGCGATTCGGGTATGGCGAGCGGGTTGTTTGGGATCCATGGAATACCTCCAGGGTTAGGGTCGGAAGCGCCGGCCCGGTCGGGTCCGGCGCGACGTTTGCCGCACATGCCTGCCGTGCAGGCCAAGCGGCGACAAGGCCAGTCTAGGCAGTGGCCAGGGTTGGCGCTGTCGGGCTGGCGCCGATGAGACGCCCGAATTGCTCCTACAAGCGCGCCGCCGTGCCGCCGGAACCCACCAACGGGAAGGGCCGCACCCCGCCTGGCCGCTTCGCCAAGGCATACCCTTTCAAGATTCTTTAATTCGGCGCCAATAAGATTCACTTCTGCCGGCGCAGCACCTTTGCCACCATGGCCCCCACGAAAGCGTGACGCCGCGGTCCCCCAGCCTGGACCAGCTGCCGATGACGTTGTTGTCACGATGTTGACGTAGCGTGCGATGGCACAGGAGCGGATGAGGGAAACGATGCGAACGCGAGGCCCCCTGGTGTTCATGCTGCTGGCCGGCCTTGCGGCCGCGCCGGTGCCCGCGCTGGCCCAGGCGGAGCCGGCGTTTCGCGTGGTCGGCGCCGATGTGCAGAAGCAGTCCAATGCGGTGCTGACGCTGATGTCGTTCGCGGTGGTGCCGGACCTGGCTTCCAGCTCGCTTTCCATCAGCAGTGCCAGTACCGACAACCCGGACCTGACCCTGTGGCAGCTCGGCGGCGGCTTCACGCTGAGCCAGTCGTTCCCGCTCTATCTGGAAGGCTCGATCGCCTACAACCGCTACGACCCCGCCTTTGTCGCCACCAACGGCCAGGAGTCCCGCAGGCTGCCGGCCAAGTGGAATACGTTTGCCGGCACGGTTGGCATCGGCTGGGATTTTCCGCTGATCCCCAGCAAGGAGCTGGTGTTCCGTCCCATCTTCAACGCATCGATCGGCCGCGTCGCCAGCGACCTGTCCATCGCCCAGTTCGCGGTCGAGCACAAGACCGAGCGCGACATCGCCTTCCTCGACGACGGCGCGATGAATGCGTATGGCCTGGGCGGATCGGTGATGCTCGACTGGGAGAGCCACCGCGACAACCGCGATATCGACGTCGAGCTGCGCTATACCAATATCTACCTGCGCAGCTTCGGCACCTCGTCGGGGGTGGAGGCTTCGTCCGCAGCGCAGACCGCCAGCCTGTACGCGCGCTGGCGCGCGCCAACCGGGCTGCGCGCGCTCGACCGGCCGGTGCGCTACGTGCTGGAGCTGTCGCACTCGCATTACCTCGGCAGCCAGGCCGGGGCGCTGGGGTTCAACTACCTCACCACGCTGGGCACCGGGCTGGAACTCGACACCAGCGCCCACGAAGTGTTCGTGACCCGGGTTCGGGCGGTGGTGCGGTACGTCTTCGGGAACAACGTCTCCGGGGTGTCGTTCGGGCTTGCCGCGAGCTTCTAGCGTACCCGGTCTGAAAGAAAATCTGTCTGTCCGGGCCGCGCCGCAAGCGGCAACGATGCGCGAAATGCAGCGATAAGAGGGCGGGAAATTCGTCCGAAGCAGCGCGGCCAGGCCCGTGCTACGCTTCCGGCGAGATCAAGCAAAACTTTCCCGCCATGAAGTCGCCCGTCTATCTGAATGCCCTTCGCGCCTTTGAAGCCAGCGCCCGGCATCAGAGCTTTTCGGCCGCAGCCGCCGAACTGAACGTGACGCCCGCCGCGATCGGCCAGCTTGTGCGCAGCCTGGAAGACTGGCTCGGCACGCCGCTGTTCCATCGCCAGGCCAAGGGCCGCGCGCGCCTGATTCCCACCGAAGTCGCGGAGCGGGCGCTGCCCGACATCCGCGCGGGCCTGGACCGGCTTGCCGTCGGCCTGGACCGGTTGAAGGAAGGCTCGGCCAACGGCATCCTGACAGTGACCACCAGCCCTGCCTTCGCCGCCAAATGGCTGCTGCCGCGCATCGAACGCTTCCAGGCGCGGTGGCCGGATACCGACGTGCGCCTGGACACCAACCTCAAGCCCCTGGATTTCGCCACGCATGGCATTGATATCGGCGTGCGTTATGGCGCAGGGCAATGGCCTGACGTTGCGGCGGAGAAGCTGATGGATGAGCAGATCTATCCGGTCTGCTCGCCGGAATATGCCCGCGGCAAACGGGTTCGCAAGCCTGCCGATCTCGCCGGCGTCACGCTGATCCATGACCTCTCGGTCCCGAGTCACGCCGGCTTTGCCTCCTGGAGTGCGTGGCTCGGGGCGGCCGGCGTCGAGGGCGTCGAAGTCAAGCGCGGCATGCGGATCAATAACTCGGCGGCGGTCTTGCAGGCGGCGATCGATGGCCATGGCGTCGCACTGGGCCGCAGCGTGATGGCGCGGGACGATCTGGTGTCTGGCCGGCTGGTGCGGCTTTTTCCGGATATCGAATGCCTGTCCGCACTGGCCTATTACGTCGTCTATCGCCCGGAGTGTGCAAGCCTGCCGAGACTGGTGGCGTTTCGCGACTGGCTGTTCGAGGAAGTGGCGAACGCCCGGGCGAAGTGACGGCCTTGGTTGGACGGCCTGCTGCTTGTGAAGCGCTCCAGCCCGACCCGTCCGGTGGGGCCAGAGCGCTCCGTGACCTATTTTGTCAGTTGTGCGTGGGCGTCCAGCACGCGCGCCGAGTAGGTCAGTGCAGCACCGGCGTTCAGCGCGACCGCGACGCCCAGCGCTTCGGAGATTTCACCCAGCGTGGCGCCATGCTCCACGGCCTTCCTGGTGTGCACCGAGATGCAGCCGTCGCACCGTGTGGTCACGGCCACGGCCAGCGCGATCAGCTCATGCATCTTGGGCTCGAGATGGCCGGTCTTGACCGCTGCGTTGTCGATCGTCTGCAAGCCACGGATGACATCGGGGCTTTGCTGGGCGAACTCGCCCACGCGCGCCAGCAGGGCGTCGCGATAGGCATTCCAGTCTTTCATCATGGTTGTGGTTCCTGTTGAGTGGGATGGTGAAGGGAGCTTGCCCGTCGAGCTTCAGTTGCGGCCGGCCATCACGCCGCCGTCCACATCCCAGATTGCGCCGGTGACCCAGCTCGCCTTGTCCGAAAGCAGGAAGACGATGGCCTCGGCCACATCGCGAGGGGTGCCCACGCGGCCGATCGGGTGGAAGCTGTTGAAGCCCTGCAGCGCGCTGTGGACTTCCGCCTTGGGAATAAAGCCTTCGTAGATCGGCGTCTGGACCACCGCGGGCGATACCGCGTTGACACGGATACGCCTGGGGGCGAGTTCCATCGCAAGATGTTGCGTCAGCGAGTGCAGGCCGGCCTTGGCCATCGAGTAAGCGGACGACGGCGTCGCGGCGATGGCCTGCTTTGCCCACATCGAGCCGATGTTGACGATCGCTCCCGGGCGCTCGGCGGCAACCAGGTTGGCGGCGACCTTCTGCGTCACGAAGAAGAACGCCTTGTTCAGCTTCATGTACTGGTCGTAATCCGCATCCTCATGATCGAGGAAGGGCTTCGGGAAGAACACGCCTGCGGCGTTGACCAGCAGATCGATGTCCCGATGCGCCTCGTCGATGGCCTGCAGAAGGGCAGCCAGCCCGGCGTCGCTCGACAGGTCGGCAGTCAGCGCCCACACGTTGCCGAGGGGGGCCAGTTCCTTGCGCGCTTCCTCGGTCTTCTCCGGACGGTTGCCGATGATGACGGCACTACCACCCTGGGCCAGCACCATGCGCGCCGTTTCCAGGCCCATGCCGCTCGTGCCGCCAACCACCAGAACCTTCTTGCCTGCAAATTCGTTGCTCATATCGCATCACTCCATTCAAAGTCTGTAAAGACGCTTGAGGTGGAAGAAAATCTTCACCGTTCAAGGCCCGGAACGGGCCTCGGTTCAAGCGTCAGCAGAACACTGCATGTATGTAATTTTTGGCGATATCGCGTACGCGGGCAAACGAGATAATGTGTGCGGGTGAGAAAGGTTTTCTTTGCGTGAAGAGCCTGCGCCTCTGGCTTGGCGGGTGTCGATTGGGGGGGCGGAGAGCGACTCGTGCAAAGCATCGAGTCGTCGCAGATCAGAGCACCGTATTGACGTGATGGATGGCCGGCGGTGCGGCGAAGCAGTCACCGACGAGACCGCGCCATTGATGAAACGCTTCGGACTGGCGGAAGTGCACGGTATGGTCTTCAAGCGTTTCCCATGCGACCACCAGCGTGTAGTGCGACGGCTGTTCGATGGAGCGTTGCAGGTTCACCCCATGGCAGCCTTTCGAATCCAGGAACAGGGGCCTGGCCCTGGCGACACTGGCTTCGAACTGGGCCTCCATGCTTGGCTTGATGGTGATCTGTACGATTTCGTGAATCATGAGGCGCTGCCTGTTGGAGTAGGGGGATTCGTGTGGCACGGGGCCGAAGCCCCATGCCGGTTCCGGCATTACTCCGGTGTAATGCCCGCCGATTCCACCACGGTGCGCCAACGCTGGACTTCGCTGTTCCAGAACGCGGCGAACTCGCGTGGCCCGCGGGGATCGACCCGGAATCCAAGTTCCCGCGCCTTGTTGGCCACGTCCGGTGTCGACATGATGCGCACCAGCTCGCCGCCAAGCTTCTGGACGATCGCATCCGGCGTGGCGCCCGGTACCATCACGGCGGTCCATTGCTCTACGTTCAGCTTCGGCATCCCGCCTTCCGCGGTCGTCGGCACGTTCGGTACCTGCGGATTGCGCTGGGCGCTGGCAATGGCGATGGCGCGAAGCTTGCCGGACTTCACGAACGGCAGCGATTCGGGGAAGTTGCTGAAGATGACATCGAGCTGCCCGCCCATCAGATCGGTCAGCGATGGCGCGCCGCCCTTGTAGGGCACGTGCAGGATCTTGGTGCCGTTGAGCTGATTGAACAGTGCCAGCGACATATGCGAGGGCGTGCCGACACCGCTCGAGCCCGCGTTGAGAGACCTGGACTTTGCGGCGGCGGCGAGGTCAGCGAGAGATTGAATCTTGCTGTCGGCCGGTACCACGACCAGAACCGGCGTGCCTGCCAGCAGTGCGACAGGCTTCAGGTCTTTGTCGAAATTCAGTTTTGACCTGCCGCGGAACAGCGTTGCGTTGACCGAATGCGTCATGTTGACCGCTAGCAGGGTATTGCCGTCAGGCGCAGCCCGGGCTGCTGTCTCCGCACCGAGCATGGCGTTGGCCCCGGGCTTGTTCTCAACGATGACGTTGGTTTTCCAGCGCTCGCCGAGCTGCTGCGCAACCAGTCGCGCCATGACATCGGTCAGGCCCGCGGGCGGGAACGGCACGACGTACCGTAGCATCGCACCCGGCTTCGGGTAGTCGCTGGCTTGCGCCCAGGCAATACCGGGCAAGGCCAGCGCACAGGCGAAGGCGAGCACGGCGCGCCTGGCAAAGATCCGCTTCGTCGATGAATCGAGGTTCCGCTTCGGGGTCATGTCTATGTCTCCTGATGGTGAGGCCGTGGTAGATGCCGGCCCTTCTGAGGTAATGCGCGAGCGAGGTGTGGCCAGGCTTGGCGCGAACGGTCTCCGTGGTCAGGCCAGGGCTTCCAGGACTTTCGACGCCACGAGACTGCTCACCCGCTCGTTCGATTCGATCGTCAGTCCGCCGATGTGAGGCGTGAGGATCAGGTTTGGACAGCCTTCGAAATGCGGCGCCAGTGCCAGCGGCTCATCAGCAAACACGTCGAGCGCCGCCCCGCCGAGCTGTCCGGTACGCAGCGCCGTGGCAACGGCATGCTCATCCACGATGCCGCCGCGCGCCGTGTTCACCAGGATCGCGCCAGGCTTCATTGCCGCGAGCCGGCGCTCATCGATGAAGTTCCGCGTGGATTCGATCAGCGGTATGTGCAGGCTCACCACGTCAGCCCCGGCGAGCAGGTGGTCGAGCTGCGCTGGCGATACGCCCAGCTCGGCAAAGGGCGGGGCGTTGTCGGCCATGGCCGGGTCGAATGCCATGACCTGCATGCCCAGCGCCCTGGCAAGCCGAGCCGTCAGCTGCCCGATCGAACCGAACCCGATCAGCCCGAGGGTCTTGCCGGCAAGTTCGCGCCCCTGCGACAAGGCGCTGCGCGGCCAGCGTCCGGCCGCTACGTCTGCAGTGCTGGCGTAGGCGCCGCGCAGCAGCAACATGGCGCTCGCAATGACGTACTCCGCCACGCTGTGCGCGTTGGCCCCGGTGGCTGGAATGACGCGGATGCCGCGTGTCTCGCACGCCTGCACGTCGATGTTGTCCAGGCCCACGCCGAGGCGTCCCACTACCTTGCACCGCGTCAGCGCCGCAAGCAGGTCGCCCCGCACCCGGGTGCGATTGCGCACGATGATCGCGTCGCACTGCGGCGCTTCGCGCACGAGGCGCGGGAGATCGTCGACCAGTTGAGGGTCGTAGGTGACGTCATGCGCCGCACGCAATTGGTCCACTGCGGGTGCGTCCATGAACTCGGTGATCAGGATCTTCATCGTCTTCTCCATCAATGCCTGGAATTTCTGTAAGCGATATCGCCGCGATCGAGCCGCTTCGCCTGGCGGTCGCCGGTCTTGTGATTTGCGAGCATAATGGCCTCCGAGCAATCTGAAAAAACGGATAAATCAGCTTATGGTGACCCGAAAAACAGGTCAATCCGGAGGCAGGCTGCGTATCAACCTGAAGCTGCTGGAAGTCTTTCTTGCCACCGCCCATGACGGTTCGACGCGGGCGGCTGCGGATCGCGTCGCCAGGTCCCAGTCGGCTGCCAGCAGTGCGCTGGTCGAGCTGGAATCGCTGCTCGGCGTCCAGCTGTTTGATCGCAGTGGACGTCGCCTGGTCCTCAATGAGAACGGGCGGGCATTTCTGCCGCGCGCAGCCTCGCTGATCGAAGCCGCCGGCGAACTCGAGCACTTGTTTCATGGGCAGCACGCCGCGCCCCTGCGCGTGGCGGCCAGCATGACGATCGGGGAGCACATCCTGCCACCCTTGTTGGCGCGATGGAAAGTGTCCCATCCCAACAGCCCGGTGCGCCTGCAGATTGCAAACACCACCGAAGTGCTCGCCGCAGTGGCCGCCTTTGATGCCGACATCGGATTCATCGAAGGGCCGCAGTCCCACCCCGATCTGCTCCTGCGCGAATGGATGACGGACGAAATGGTGATTATTTCTTCGTCTTCTCATCCGCTGGCGCGGGGAATGGTCACGCGTGAGGCGCTGCGCGAGGCGCGGTGGGCCTTGCGCGAGCGGGGCTCCGGCACACGGGAGGCGGCGGACCGTTGGCTGCTGGCGCAGCTCGAGGACGTACACGTCGATTTCGAACTCGGCACGCCGGAGGCCATCAAGGCCCTGGTGGCGGCCGGCGACGCGCTGGCGATCCTGCCCCGCCACAGCGTCGCAGCGTCACTCCGGCGCGGCGAGCTGAAGGAGTTGCGCGCCTTTCTTCCCACGGCGGTGCGCCAGCTCGCGGTGGTGACGCACCGGGAGCGTCGGCTTGGTGCCGGCGGCGAGGCCTTCCTCGAGCATTGCTTCGAGGGCGTCGGGAAAATAAAGCGGTCCTCCGCAGCCAAGTCTGTCATGAGCTAGCCGTGGACATCGCTTCCTGCTGCACGGCAGGAGCGGGTACGCGGCCCGCAGCGTTCCCCGGCTCCGGGAAAACCCGCATCCGGGGCCTGTCTTGAAATGCCCCCACCCCGTCCCTATAATTAGCACTCGTCAGGGGGGAGTGCTAACAACCCCTGCGACACCTGAACATTTCTGACGGCCGTCGCCTCGGTAGCCGGCCGATTTGTGATCAAAAACTCACTTTGTATCTAGGAGTCCGTATGAATCTGCGTCCTCTGCACGACCGTGTGATCGTGAAGCGTCTGGACAACGAAACCAAGACCGCGTCCGGTATCGTGATTCCCGACAACGCTGCCGAGAAGCCCGATCAAGGCGAAGTGCTGGCAATCGGTCCCGGCAAGAAGGATGACAAGGGCAACAACATTGCCCTGGACGTCAAGGTCGGCGATCGCGTGCTGTTCGGCAAGTATGCCGGCCAGGGCGTGAAGGTGGATGGCCAGGAACTGCTGGTCATGCGCGAAGAAGACATCATGGCCGTGGTCAACAAGTAATCCGTTACTTGTAGCCCCACCCGTACAGATTTCAGGAGATTCAGAACATGGCAGCAAAAGACGTAGTGTTCGGCGACGCCGCACGTGCCAAGATGGTCGAAGGCGTGAACATCCTCGCCAACGCAGTCAAGGTGACCCTGGGCCCGAAGGGCCGCAACGTGGTGCTGGAGCGCAGCTTCGGCGGCCCGACCGTGACCAAGGACGGCGTGTCCGTGGCCAAGGAAATCGAGCTGAAGGACAAGCTGCAGAACATGGGCGCCCAGATGGTCAAGGAAGTGGCTTCCAAGACCAGCGACAACGCCGGTGACGGTACCACCACCGCTACCGTGCTGGCCCAGTCGATCGTGCGCGAAGGCATGAAGTACGTTGCCGCCGGCATGAACCCGATGGACCTGAAGCGCGGCATCGACAAGGCTGTCGGCGCGGCCGTGGAAGAGCTGAAGAAGATCAGCAAGCCCACCACCACCAGCAAGGAAATCGCCCAGGTTGGCGCGATCTCGGCCAACAGCGACGCCTCGATCGGCGAGCGCATCGCCGAAGCCATGGACAAGGTCGGCAAGGAAGGCGTGATCACCGTCGAAGACGGCAAGTCGCTGGCCGACGAGCTGGAAGTCGTGGAAGGCATGCAGTTCGACCGCGGCTACCTGTCGCCGTACTTCATCAACAACCCGGAAAAGCAGGTTGTCCAGCTGGACAACCCGTTCGTGCTGCTGTTCGACAAGAAGATCAGCAACATCCGCGACCTGCTGCCGGTGCTGGAGCAAGTGGCCAAGGCCGGCCGCCCGCTGCTGATCATCGCTGAAGACGTCGAGGGCGAAGCCCTGGCGACCCTGGTGGTCAACAACATCCGTGGCATCCTGAAGACCGCAGCCGTCAAGGCCCCGGGCTTCGGCGACCGCCGCAAGGCCATGCTGGAAGACATCGCCATCCTGACCGGCGGCACCGTCATCGCCGAAGAAGTCGGCCTGACGTTGGAAAAGGCAACCCTGAACGACCTGGGCCAGGCCAAGCGCATCGAAATCGGCAAGGAAAACACCATCATCATCGATGGCGCCGGTGACGCAGCTGGCATCGAAGGCCGCGTGAAGCAGATCCGCGCCCAGATCGAAGAAGCGACCTCGGACTACGACCGCGAGAAGCTGCAAGAGCGCGTGGCCAAGCTGGCCGGCGGTGTTGCCGTGATCAAGGTTGGCGCTGCCACCGAAGTCGAAATGAAGGAAAAGAAGGCCCGCGTGGAAGACGCCCTGCACGCCACCCGCGCTGCGGTGGAAGAAGGCATCGTCCCCGGCGGTGGTGTGGCCCTGCTGCGCGCCCGCGCCGCGATCTCGGCACTGACCGGCGACAACGCCGACCAGAACGCCGGTATCAAGATCGTGCTGCGCGCGATGGAAGAGCCGCTGCGCCAGATCGTGCTGAACGCCGGTGAAGAAGCTTCGGTGGTCGTTGCCAAGGTGATCGAAGGCAAGGGCAACTACGGCTACAACGCCGCTTCGGGCGAGTACGGCGACCTGGTCGAAATGGGCGTGCTGGACCCGACCAAGGTCACCCGCACCGCACTGCAGAACGCCGCTTCGGTGGCTTCGCTGATGCTGACCACCGACTGCGCCGTGGCCGAAACGCCGAAGGAAGAGTCGGCTCCGGCAATGCCGGGCGGCATGGGCGGCATGGGCGGCATGGAAGGCATGATGTAATCCATCTCGGGCCACTGCCCGCAAGGGCAGGCTGCGATAAAAAACCCCCGCGGACGCGAGTCCGCGGGGGTTTTTCTTTGGATGGCCGGCGCGGTCGGTGGGGGCCGGCTTGCGTCAGACTTCGACCACGCAGCACCAGTCGAACGACTTGTTTTCCAGCTCGCCGGTACGGCGGCTGACATAGCCGCGCGGGTTGCACACCACGCGTGAGTTGTCGACACAGTAGTCGAAGCTGGTATGGGTATGGCCGTGGATCCACAGGTCCGCCTGCGCCACCAGGTCGGGGCGGCGGGACAGGAAGCCGCCGGAGACCAGGTCGTGCGAGAAGCGCGGATCCAGGCTGCCGAGGTCCGGGCCGTGGTGCGTGACCACGACCGTCTTGCCGGCGTAGGGCAGCGCCAGCTGCGCCTGCAGCCAGTCAGAGGCGGCCAGGTGGCGTGCCAGTGCATCCTGCGGCGTGAACTGGCGCATGTGGCCGTCATCGCCGCGGATCTCGATCAGCCGGTGGTCGTACATTGCTTTCGCGCACGCCTGCATCGCCTCGTCGCGCCGGTCGGTGCCGAACAGCGTGTAGTCGGTCCACCATGTCGTGCCGATGACGCGCACGCCATCGAATTCCGCCACCTCGCCATTGAGCAGGCGCACCCGGGGATGCGCTGCGGCGGCCTCGGCCATCTGCTGGTCCACGGTGTCGAAATTGCTCTCGTAGTACTCGTGGTTGCCCGGCACGTAGACCACCGGCTGGCTGAACGTGCCGATGGCCCAGTCGATGCCGTCGCGGCCGTTGGCGATGTCGCCGGCCAGTATCACGAGGTCGGCGTCGCATGCGGGTACGGACTGCGGCAGGTTGTGTTCGATGTGGAGGTCGCTCAGGATGCGTAGCTTCATCGGGACTCCAGGCGGGTAGGGCGCACTGCAAGGCCTCGGCGCCGGCAGGGGGGATTGCCTGCATTCTTCAGAAGCAAGACGGTCCGGTCAAGCCCCGGGACCCGCCCGGCAAAGCAAAAAAGCCCGGAACCTGGGTTCCGGGCAAGTGACTGTCTTGCCGGCATTGCACCGGGAGACAGCCGGGGGAAACTGTCGCGGTTTCCCGGGGGATTTATCCTCCTTGTCCTGCCATGGTTGGCAGCAGCACGCGATAGATCTGGATGAAGGCCGGCCCGAGCAACACCAGCAGCAATGACGGGAAGATGGTGAAGATCAGCGGGAACAGCAGCTTCAGCGCAATCTTGGCGGCCTGCTCCTCGGCGCGCATGCGGCGCTTGGTGCGCAGCATGTCGGACAGCACGCGCAGCGACTCGCCCAGGCTGGTGCCGAAGCGGTCGGCCTGGACCAGCATCGACGCAAACTTGTCCACGTCTTCGACGCCGGTGCGCAGCGACAGGTTGGTCAGGGCCTTTTCCTTCGAGAAACCCGAGCGCAGTTCCAGCAGCATCAGTTGCAGCTCATCGGCCAGCACCGGGCAGCGCAGCGCCAGTTCGTCGGCCACGCGCATCAGCGCCGCGTCCAGGCCGAGGCCGGCTTCGACGCAGACGGTCAGCAGGTCGATCACGTCGGGGAATTCTTCGAAGACGGTGCGCTGGCGTTGGGAAACCTTGCGCGCCAGTACGACGTTGGGCAGGTAGTAACCGACGGCGCCCAGCAGCGCCAGCAGCGCGAACATCAGGTTGCGCTCCTGCAGCGCCGGCTGGCCGGCAAGGGCCAATAGCCCGATCATCGGCAGCGACACTGCCAGTACCGTCTTGGCGGCAAAGTACAGCGGCGCGGCGTGCTGGTTGCGCCAGCCGGCGTTCATGAAACGCACGCGCAACTGAGAGTTCTCCCAGCCTTCCTTGGGCAGGGACAGCCGCGACACGGGCGTCGCCCACTGCACCAGCTTGTCGAGCCATGCATTCATGCTGCCGGGCTCCGGCGCCATGCCCCCTTGGCCGGCGAGTTGTTCCATGCGCCCTCGCATACGGTTGGGGGAGAACACATGCAGCACTCCGAACACAGTGCCGAACGCGGCGACGAAGATCAGCCCCAGTATGATCAACTGGTCTGTCTGAAACCCCTGGATAATGCCTTGCATGATGGACTCTCCTCAGGAGGGCTGTCCTTGCCCGGTTTTGGCTCTGTGCGGCACCTGGTTGTCGATGCCCATGCTCATACCCTGATGCGGATGATCTTGCGCATCCACAGCACGCCCATCATCATCGATGCCAGCGCGCCGCCCGCCATGCGCAGCCCTACCGGGTCTTCCCACAGCACCCGCATGAAGCCGGGATTGACGATCAGGACCATACCGGCCGTGGCAAAGGGAAGCAGCCCCAGGATCCATGCCGACAGGCGGCCTTCGGCGGACAGCACGCGGATCTTGTCGTACAGTTTCAGGCGCTCGCGCACCAGGGTGCCGATCGTGTCGAGGATCTCGGCAAGGTTGCCGCCGCTCTCGCGCTGGATCAGCACCGCGATGACAAAGTAGCGGAGATCGTTGATAGGTACCCGCATGGCCAGATTTGTCATGGCGTCTCCGAGAGCCACGCCGTAATTGATCTCTTCGAAGGTGGTGCGGAACTCGGGGCCGATCGGCGCTTTCATCTCCTCGCCCACCATGCCAAGCGCCCCGCTGAAGGCATGGCCGGCGCGCAGCGCGCGACTGATCATATCGACCGCATCCGGCAGTTGCGCCTCCATCTTCTTGAGGCGTTTCTGGCGCAGCCGTATCACGTGGAGCACCGGCAGCATGCCCGCCAGTGCGGCGCCCAGCAGGATGATCGGCATCGGCACTGGCAGCAGCGGTATCAGCGCCACCGTGCACAGCACCACCAGCGCGCAGTAGCCGAACAGCTGCGCTACCGACCAGCTGCTGCCCGATTGCTCCAGCCAGCGGTCGAGCGTGCTGATACGCGGCACATTCATCAGCCAGCGCTGCATGCGGGGCGAATCGCTCAGCATGCGCTTCTTCAGGATCGACAGGCGTTCCGCGCTGACATTGCCGCCCGCCGAGAGTGCCCGCAGGCGCGCCTCGATGCGCTTGGCGGCCGGGCCGTGGTAACTGTTCCACCACAAGTAGATGCCCTCGACACAAAGCACCACGGCAGCGAACAGCAGGATGCCGAAGGCGTAGAAGATCATGCTCATTTGCGTCTCCCCGGAATGATGAACCTGGATGGCGTGGGTCGTGCTCAGACCTCGAAGCGCTTGGCCGGATCATAGGTTTCGTCCGGCAAGCCCACGCCAAACACGCGCAGCCGCTCGGCGAACTTGGGATAGACGCCGGTAGCGCGGAACAGTCCACGCACGGTGCCGTCCTTGTCCACGCCGGTGCGCTGGAAGGTGAAGATCTCCTGCATGTTGATGATGTCGCCTTCCATGCCGGTAATCTCGGAGATGCTGATGATCTTGCGGCGCCCGTCGGTCAGGCGTGCCGCCTGCACGATCACGGTGATGGCCGAGGCGATCTGCTGGCGCATGGCCTTGGCGGGCATGCTCAGCCCGGCCATGCTGACCATGTTTTCCAGCCGCGTCAGCGCGTCGCGCGGTGTGTTGGCATGGATGGTGGTGAGCGAGCCTTCGTGGCCGGTGTTCATTGCATTGAGCATGTCGAGCGCCTCGCCGCCGCGCACCTCGCCGAGGATGATGCGGTCGGGGCGCATCCGCAGCGCGTTGCGCACCAGCGCGCGCTGGTTGATCTCGCCTTTGCCTTCGATATTGGGCGGGCGCGTTTCCAGCCGTAGCACGTGGGGTTGGCGCATCTGCAACTCGGCCGCATCCTCGATGGTGATGACCCGCTCATCTTCCGGGATGAAGCCTGAAAGGATGTTCAGCAGCGTGGTCTTGCCGCTGCCGGTGCCGCCGGAGACCAGCACGTTCACCTTGGCGGTCGACAGCGCTTGCAGCAGTTGCGCCATCGGCGGGGTCAGGCTGCGCAGGTTGACCAGGTCGGTGACCTGCAACGGATTGACGGCAAAGCGGCGGATCGACAGCAGCGGCCCATCGATCGCGGAGGGCGGGATGATCGCGTTCACGCGCGAGCCGTCGGGCAGGCGTGCATCCACCATCGGGCTGGTCTCGTCGATGCGGCGGCCCATGCGCGACACGATCTTCTCGATCACCTTCATCAGGTGCGCGTCGTCGTAGAAAACCACATCGGTAAGCTCGAGCTTGCCCCGCCGCTCGACATAGGTCTGCCGCGAAGTATTGACCAGGATGTCCGAGACGGTGGGGTCTTTCAACAGCGGCTCGAGCGGGCCAAAGCCAAACATCTCGTCATAGATCTCAACGGTGAGCTGCCGGCGTTCGTTATCGTTGAGCAGCACCTTCTGTTCATCGACAATCAGGCTGACCAGCGCCGCGATCTCCTGCCGCACCTGTTCTTGCGGGAAGCGCGCCAGGCGCTCCAGCTCGACCCGGTCGAGCACGGTCTCGTGTACGTCGCGCTTCAGTGCGTGGTAGCCGGGCGAGGTCGAGGCCCTGGCCTGCCCGCCGAACTGGATCGATGCGCTGCCGTTGGCATGGAAAGCGGGTGCGGCGGTGGTCAGCTGTTCGCGAATGGACATGATGGTTCCCCTTGTATGTGTTTTGCGCGTTGCCGTGCGGACTTGAAGTGCGTCCCGAGGGTCAGGTGTTCCTGGCGCGCAGCATCAGCCGACGCAGCGGCGATACCGCTTCGGACCGCACCCGCCGCTCGGCCTCGGGGCTGGCGGCAAGCTGCGTGGCCATGGCCTGCAGCGCGCGTGCAATGCCGCTGCGCCGGCTCAGCTTTGCCACGGGCTCGCCATGGCTGACCGATTCCTCCACCACCGACGGATCGTCAGGCAACGCGAACGCGACCTTCATGCCGAAGATATCTTCCATCGATGCGCGCGGCACTTCGTTCTTGCGCCCGGTCCGGTTCAGCACCAGGCGGATCTTGTCGGGGGGATAGCGCAACGCCCGCAGGATCTCGATCAGGCGGCGCCCCGGCGGTCCGTAGGCAATGGCGGGTTCCGCCACCACGCAGATGCGATCGCTGTGGTCCAGCATGCAGAGTGAAACCGGGTCGATGCTCTGTCCGATATCGAAGATCACGAAGTCGTAGCCAGGCTGGATCACTGACAGAATCCACTCCAGCTTGTCCTGCTGAATCTGGCTGGCCTTGACCGGATCGCGCGCGCCGGCGAGCACGTCGAAGCCGTTGTCCACATGCACCAGGCAGGCGTCAAGGAAAGCGGCGTCGGCCCGTTCGATCTGACTGCAGATCTCGGGCAGCGTCGACGGCGGGACCTTGTCGCTGACCAGGTGGGTGAGGTCGCCGAAATGCCGGTTCAGGTCCACCACCAGCACGCGCTTGCCGAGGTGGCGTGCCAACGCGTCGCCCAGGTTGGCAGCGACAAAGCTGGTGCCGGCACCGCCCTTGCAGGAGATCACCGAGATGACCTGTGCCGCTTCCTGCTCGCGCGGCACGTGCGTGGCTTCCACCCGCTTGAGCGCCTCGGCCAGCTGGGCCTTGTCCAGCGGCCATGAGAGCACGTCGCGGATGCCTGCGCGCATCGCTTTGATCAGCACGTCGGAGTCCAGCGCCTGCGTGACCAGGATGCAGGGCAGGCCCGGGTGCTGCTGGCGCAGGGTCTCGATGGCGAGCATCTGTCCCGGGCCGACCGCGGGCAGCTCGAGGATCATCAGGTCGGCCATGCGCAGCCGGTTGGCATGGAAGGGAAAGCGCGCCAGGTTTTCCTCGAGCGGCATGGCCTGGAAGTTTCCAACCACGGCGCTGAGCCGGGTGATCTCGGCGAGCCGGTCGCTGTCTTCGGATGCGATCAGGATCTTCAGCATGATGTCCTCGCGATGCACTTGTCGATGCTTGGGGCGATGTCTGGGTTCGGGTGGAAGCGGTCTGGAGGCATCAGCTGCAAACCGTGCCGCCAGTGGACGTGCGCAGGCTCTCGCGCGTCATGGTGGTGGTGAACGGCGGCATGCCGAGGCTCACTGGTACCAGCGGGATCACCGTGTTCACCGTAACGCCTGTCACGCTCACGGTGACGCTCTGGCAGCTTGCGCGCGCGGTGGCCGCATCGGCGGCGCAGCCTGCGGGCTCATAGGCCAGGCTGATGTTCGAGTTCTGCAGCAGCGGCAGCATGTCGCGCATGCGTGTCTTGATGACGGCGTCGCCGGCGTCGCACACCACCGCCATGCGCGCGCCCAGGCGGGTCGCCTCCGCGGCGGTATTCCAGTAGAACAGCACGCGCGAGAATTCCGCGATGCCGACCAGTAGCGTGAAGAACACGCCCGCAATCAGGCCGAATTCGACGATGGCGGCACCGCGCTGGCACGACCGCGTGCGAGCGGGATGGGGAAGGGCGAGCGGTCTCATAGCACTTGCCTCATGACGGTAGTGATGTCGCTGAAGGTCAACCCGCTCACGTCGATAAAGGACTGCAGCGGCGAGTAGGCAAAGCCGGTAATCCGTACTGCGACCAGGTTCACCGTACCGGCCGGCGTGCCGGCACCGCCCGGGTTGTCGTAGGTATTAACGTTGCTGAACGACTGGCCAGCGCATCCACTGGCGTCCACCCGATCGCAAATCACTACCATCGAGGTGCTTAGTCCAGGCGCAAGCGTGTCGCCGCTGCAGGCGCTGTTGCCATACACCGCCAGGCACTTGGCAGCGGCTGCCGGATAACCGACATCGTCCGGGGAAAACTGCGACAGGTAGCGCGTTGCCGTACGGGTCGCCTTGGTCAGCGTGTCGTACTGGTAGATCGCGCGGCCGAATTCGGCCACGCCGCACGCCATCAGCACCATCGGCGCAAGCAGGATGCCGAACTCCACTGCGGCCACGCCGCGCTGGCGCCTTGCCGAGGGCTTGCGCGTTTGCTTGCGCAGCATCAAGAGCCGTGTCATCGCCGTCTCCTATTGCACCAGCACCGGAACCAGCGGGCCGGCCCCGCCGCCTGCGCCGGGCATGCCCTGCGTCGCGCACGGGCTGCCCGCCATGGTCGAGTCGCCGCGGTATTCCAGCCGCACGGTGTCGTTGCGGCCGCCCTTTTGCATCGGCTCGACCATCAGCAGGCAGGCCCAGCCGGTGACCGGAATCTTGTGGGTGCCGGCGGTGGCGAGCGAGGTGCAGTCGACGACCGGCGCCAGCACCAGCCGGCGGTCGGCCCCGGCCTCGTGCGTGGCCCTGGCCGAGGCGTTGCCTTGCGTGTCGAGCAGCGTGGTGGCGTCGCCCTGGTACGAACGGAAGGAGTTGCGCGCGGCGAGGAAGTTCGGCTGTGCATTGCCCAGGCTGTCGCTCGAACTGCCGTTGTAGGCATTGAATTGGGCGGTCCAGGTCGCGTCCGTATAGGCAAAGCCGGTGAAGTCGGTTACCCCCACGGTCTTGCCGGCCTTGACGATGCCGAAGCGGCTGTTCCATTCGTCGGCAATGGAAGCCTTGTCGCCGGTGGTGCCGATCTGGGTGCCCGTAGCCGGCAGGTTGCACTGGCCCGCGCCCTTGAGCTGGTTGGCCAGGTCCTTGGCGCTGCTGCCGCCGGTCAGGTCGGCCCAGCCGAAATTGCCGCCGCCATAGGCCACGCTGTCCTTGTCCGCGGTGCCTGATTTGGTGATCAGCCACTGCCCGATGGTGTAGCCTCCGGGCACGGGCGGCGAGGCGGTGTCGGGCCGGCACACGAATACCGGGATCGCACAGGCGGTTTGCGCCGAGGTGGTGGTCGCCACGGCGAAGGCCGCCACGGTGCTGGGTCCGATGTTGACGCCCGGCATGGCATTGAGCACATGCGCGAACCAATGCGCGATGCCCACGCGGGCTACGTCGCAGCGCACATACTTGATGGTATTGAGCGGATAGGTAGCCGAATCCTTGTCGAGGAAGGGATTGTCGAGCGAATCGGTGTAAGTCACGCTTTCGCTCGCGACGAGCTGCACCTGTTCGCGCTGGAACAGGGCCTGGTTGCGCGAGCCGGCGGTGATGCCGGCCGCCTCGGACACTGCCAGCGGCGTGGCGCCGGTGAGGTCGCGCGCCGCAGCCAGCGCGCATGCATCGGCGCTGTTCTGCAGCTCGCTCTTGGCCACGTACAGCTTGCCCAGATCGAGCGCCAGGCCCACGAAACCGACCAGGACCACGATCACAATCCCCATGATGATGGCGACGGCGCCGCGCTGCCGTGCGTGGCGGTGCGCCAGCGCGGTGCCGTGAAACCTGGGTCTGGTCATGATGGCGCTCCCGGTTTGGTTGAGATCAGCGCGAGCCGCCGCCCATGCCCACGCCGCCGTAGCTGCCGGCGCCGAAGTCGATGGTCATGGCGGGCGTGCCGCCCTGTTGCGGCTTCGACAGCGAGCGGTCGAAGTTCCGCATCGCCGCTACTGCGGTCTTGCCGTCGGTGCCGGTGACGGTGGGCAGGCCCGCCGGCGCGTCGGGGTTGATGATCTGCATTTGCGTGACCGTGGCCAGGGCCACGCCGCGCTGGCGATCCCACACCGGGGTCGAGGTCATGCAGGCGGATAGCGTCAGGCAGGCCAGGGTGCCGAGCACCACTGCGGCGGCGCCGCGCGAGAGGTTCAGGTTCTTGCTCATGATCGTTTCTCCTGTGGCGCGGTTCAGTTGCCGCCCGAGGCATTGCGCCCGGCTGGGCTCGCGGTAGTGGCAGTCCGTGCCTGCGCCAGGCGCGCGGCGGTGGCTTCGATGCGGGCGATGCGCGCGGCGGTGTCTTCTGCCGGCGGCGCGGCCGCTGCCGCCGGCGCTGTCCTGGCCTGGTTGAGCGCCGCGGCGACGGCCAGCGGTGCCGCCGCAGGTGCGGCCGGCTCGTTCAGCGGGCGGCCGTTCGGCAACGGGCCCATCGACACCGATGTCGGCGCGGCTTCGCTGCGCGGTGCCGCCGGTGCGGTGGCGGGCGCTGCGGCGGGCGCGGCCGGCTGCGACGGGGCGGGCGCGGGTGCCGGTACCGGCTTGCCGCTGCCTTCCATATTGCCCATGAAGTACAGCGACAGCGGGTTGGGCGTGGAGAAGCTGTCGGTCGGCAGCGGGTAGTTGCTGGTTTGCATCGGCTTGACCAGGCGCGGCGTGATGATGAACACCAACTCGGTCAGGTCCTGCTGGTATTGGGTGCTGCGGAACAGCGTGCCCAGCACCGGCACTTCTCCCGCCCCCGGCAGCGCCTTCAGTGAGCCGCGCGCGCTGTCTGTCAGCAGGCCGCCGATGGCGAAGCTTTCGCCGTCGCGCATCTGCACGGTGGTGGAGGCACGGCGGGTAGTGATCACCGGCAATACAGTCTGGCCGGCCAGGGTGCCGCCGCGCACGGTCGCGCCAGTGGGCGACAGTTCGGAGACTTCCGGTGCCACCTTCAGGTGGATGCGGCCGTTGGCCAGTACCGTGGGCGTGAACTTCAGCCCCACGCCGAATTCCTCTTCCTGCAGGGTGACCGTGCCGGCACCGTTCAGGACGTTGCTCTGCGCCACCGGGATGTAGATCTTGCCGCCGGCGAGGAAGCTGGCTTCCTGGCCGCTGATGGTGACGAGGTTGGGCTCGGCCAGGATCTTGACCAGGCTGTCGTTCTTCTGCGCATCGAGGGCCACGTCGAACGGCCGGTTGTTGGCCTTGCTGGCGAAGATCGCGGTGGAAGCGCCGGTCAGCAGCGACGTCACCAGCCCGCCGCTCCAGGAACCGAAGCCGCCCTGCAGGTTCACGGTCGAGCCGAGCTGGTTCAGCAGCGTCTTCGAGACCTCGGCCACCTTGACTTCCAGCATCACCTGCTGCGGCGTATCGACCGACATCATGTTGATCACGCCGCCCTTCTTGGTGCCATCGCTGTGCGCGGCGTTGGCGTAGGCCTGCGCGATGTCCATGGCCATCTGCGCCGACTGTGCGTTGGTGACGCTGCCGGTCAGCACCAGGTTGTCGGCTGCCGTCATCACGCGGATCCCGGGCTCGCCGGGCAGGAGCTGACCAAGCGAGGTCTGCAGGCCGCCCGAATCGGCGTTGACCACCACGTTGATGATGCTGCAGGAGCCGCTGCGGCCCTGCACGATCATGTTGGTGGTGCCGACACTGCGGCCCAGCACATACAGTGTCTGCGGCGACACCATGGTGGCCTGCACCACGTTGGGATTGCCCAGGGTCCGGTTGCGTACTGCCTCCGGTAGCGGAATGAGCTGCGACTTGCCGACCGGCACGATCACGTTGGACTCATTGCGGATCGCTCCGGTGCAGTTGGGCCCGCGCGCCTCGGCGGCCGGCGCTGGTGCCGGCGCCGTGTTCTGCGCGACCGTTGCCGGCGCCCCGGGCGTCATGCTGATCGTCATCTGCATTGGCGTCGCCGGGGCCTTGGCGGCGGCCGGCGTGGTGGCCTTGGTCACGCTGCCCGCCTCCATGGCGGCCTGCGCGGCCGCCGCGAACGGCGTGCAGAGGATGGCGGCCAGCACCAGGATGCGGGTGCCGCCGGCGGCGTTGGTTTGGCTGTGTTTCATGTTGGATCTCCCCCCGGAGCGTGATGCCTGTCTGGTTTGACGGGAATGGGCCGTTTCCTTGGCGCGGTGGCTCAGAAGCACTCGACGCCGCCCTGCATGCCGGCCAGCACCCCGATGCAGTTGCCCGGGCGCGCCGGCTGGGCCACCACCGTGCGGGTCTTGACCACGGTGCGCGTGGCGGTCTGGGTGACTACCTTGACCGGCGCCGCTTCCGGTGCCTTGCCGAGCAACGTGCCCTTGGTGGCGCCGCCGGTGTTGATGTCGGCCACGTCCATCTGGTTGCGCAGCACCAGCGACAGCGTGCCGACGCTGCGCGCCACGTCCAGTTTCTCGGCCTGCTCCGGCGTGACCTCCAGCGTCACGGCATTGACCACCTTGGGCTGGGTGTCGTCGCGGCTGACCTGCTGTGCCACCGCCAGCACCAGGATCTTCTCGAGCACGATTTTCGAGATGCTGCCGGCCTGCGTGCTCTTGGCTTCCTCGTTGGTATTGACGATCACGTCGACGTAGTTGCCCGGCAGCGCGAAGCCGGCTACGCCTACGACATCGTTCACGCGCACGGTAATGGCGCGCTTGCCGTCATTGATCACGGCGGAAAGGCCGCCCTTGGTGCCGATCGGCGCCAGCTTGGCGTCGAGGACGGGCTCGCCGCGCTGCAGGCTGGTGCGCACCACGCGGCCTTCCAGCGCTTTTACGTCTTCGAAGGCACCGGGCGGCACGCTGCCCGACGGCCAGCTGACGAGCCGCAACTGGCTGCCGTTGAGTGGTTGTCCCAGGTTCAGGTCAACGGTGGCCACGACCACCTGCTTGACTGCGCTCGAAGACTGTTGCATCAGCCAGCGTGAGGCCGACACCACCGCCGCGGCGCCCGCGACGAGGGCGATCAGCAGCATCAGGATTGCGCGTGTGTTTTTCATGATGACTCTCCCTGCAATGGTCCGTGTGTGTGGGTTGCCGTGTCAGCCGGCGGCGCGGTGCCCGTCGGGCCAGCGGTCGCGCAGGCCGGGCGGCGGGGTGTCAGGTGCAGGCCGCAGCCCGTAGTAGCTCTGCCAGGCATTGAGCAGCGCTTCTTCGGTGACCTGCGCAGCGTGGCCGTGGTAGCGCACCCCCGATGCGACCAGCCGCAGCAGGTCCCGCGGGATGCAAGCCAGCAGCGGCGTATCGCCGGAGAAATGCAGGCCCTGCATCAGGAAATCGAGCACCGTGTCGCTGCTGGTCAGGCCGAATTCGGCGGCGGTGCGCAGGTACACCTCGCGATAGTCGTCCTGTGACAGCGGCCCCACGTAAAGCTTGCTGCCGAGGCGGCGCAGGAACGCATCGTCGGCGAGCTCGGACGGTTGGAGGTTGGTCGAGAACACCGGCCAGACATCGAACGGCACCGAGAAGCGCACGCCGGTGCGCAGGGTGAACATGTCGACGTTGCGGTCCAGCGGCACGATCCAGCGGTTGAGCAGCTCGGAGACCCCGACCAACTGGCGGCCCAGGTCGTCGACGATGTAGATGCCGTTGTTGGCCTTCATGTGCGGCGGCGCCTGGTAGAAGCCCGAGGTGCCGTCATAGCGCAGGTCCAGCATCGACAGGGTCAGCTCGCCGCCCGAGAGCACCACCGGCCGGTGGCACAGGATCCAGCGGCGGTCCTGCGAGCGGCGCCCAAGCGAGGTCTCGCTGTCGTCGAACGGCACATGCACGAGCGGGTCGAATACCTGGATGATTTCTCCGGCGACCGTGATCGCCTGCGGCACCGGCACCGCGCCGGGCAGCAGCGCGCCCAGTCGCTGCGCCAGGTAGGTCTTGCCGCTGCCTGGCGGGCCGTAGATCATCAATGCGCGGCACGTATTGAGCGCCATGCCGATCGCATCGAGCAGCTGCAGCGGCACGACCTGGTCGTGGAACGCCGCGGTGACGTCGGCCTTGGTCACCGAGGTATGGCTGACCGAGTGGCGCTGCACGGCATCGAGATAAGCGCTCAGCGTTACCGGCGCGGCGCCGGCGTAGCAGCAGCGCGCCATCGCTTCGGCAGCGCGGGTGTAGCCGGCGTCGGTCAGGCGGAAGCGCACGTCAAGGTCGCTTGCGCCGCGGTGGGCAATCTCGAGCAGGCGCTCGCGCACCGCCACGGTAGCGACTTCGTTGACCACGGTGGCCGGCAGCTTCAGCGTATCGGTCAGCACCGCCAGGGTGACACTGCGGTGCAGGTACGCGGCCTTCAGCAGCAGGCCGAGCAGCAGGGAGATATCCAGCCCCGTATCAGCGATGGTCCGGGGCATGACGTGCCAGGGCGGCGTTGGGGCGATGCCGGGATCGGCGTGCCCGTCGTGGGCGCTGAGCGGCACCGGTTCGAGATGCCGCGCTGCATGGCCTGTTGATTCGTGGTGCTCGATCATTGCCGTTCCCCGTTCGCTGGTGTGCGCGTTCGTCAATGGTTCAGCCGTTGACGGGTTCGTTGCGTGGTTCATGTCATGTGCTGGCGAACAGCGTGACCAGCGTGCCCGCGGCGATCGCCACGCCGTAGGGCAGCGAGCCCACCGACTGGGCACCTGGCTTTGCTCGCACGATGCCCCAGACATTGCGTAGCACGAGGGCACCGCTGCGGAACCAGTAGACCAGCGCCAGCGCCCAAACGCCGCCCACCAGGCATGCCATCAGTGCGATCTCGAAGGCCATGGCCGGGCCGAGCCACGCGCCAACGGCAGCCATGAGCTTTACATCGCCGGCTGCCATGCCGCGCAACGCATATAGCGGCAGGAAGATCGCCAGGCCGGTGAGCCAGCCGAGCGTCCAATCCATCAATCCGTGCCCGAATCCGTGCATCGCGATTTGCACGGGCACGGCCAGCATCCATGCGCCAAAGGTCAGCCAGTTCGGGATCCGACGGCGCTGCAGATCGATGGCAGCGGCCGTCAGCACGATCACTATGGTGAGCGGGCCGATAAAGGGTGAGAGCGTCGAGGTGGCAGACATGGCAATTTCCGTCTCTTATGGCATCAATGGCACGACCGACACCACCAGTTCATAAAGCGTCCGGACCTGGGTGCCTAGCGTGGTGACTGCACTCACTATCACCATGGCGATCAGCGAGCCCAAGAGCGCGTACTCGATTGAAGTCACGCCACGCTCGTCCTGCCGGAAGTCGTTCCACAGTGCATGGGCTGGTCGCATGGTGTCTTCCCAACGGGGCTATTCGATTTCCGGTAAGGGCGTGGACCGCAAGGATCCACGCCGTCGCTTGATGCCGCTACTTACATCACGCCCCACCGCCCGCCGGCGCTGCCGGCACCACGAGCCTTCCTTGGATGTAGTTGAAGATGGCGCTCAGCTGCGTGCCAACGAGCGTGACCGAAGCAATGATCACGACAGCGATCAGTGCGGCGATCAGGCCGTACTCGATGGCGGTAACGCCGTCTTCGTCACGGACAAACTGCTTCAGGGTATGGATCAGGCTTTGCATGACAATCTCCTTGGGTGGAAAAGCGCCCTCGCGGGCTTGCGGACTTCTCTTCAACATCGCTACGGATTCAGCGTGGGGTAAATCGACTGCTCAGACGGTTGCCGGGCGGCGCACACGTTGCACAGGCATGGAATGGCCAGCGACCGGCGCCAGCGCGCGCGCCACGCGGGCTGCGTGCCTGCAGCCGGCGTTCGGCCGAGGCGTGCATGCAACGTGAGGCGTGATGGCTTGTGCCCGCGCATGCCGCGCTGCGCGGCGGCACGCTGCTACCGCGCCGCGCGGAGAGGATCTCCTTGGCGTAGCGGTGCGGAATCGCGGGCTGGCGGTCAGCTGGCATGGTGATGCTCCCCTTGTGTACGTGGTTCTGCCGGCAATCGCTGTGCTGGCACTTGCGGAGCGTCTGGCGGTGCGCCGCATGCCAGCCATTAGGCAAAGCGCGGGCCAGCCAGACGCAAGTCCTTGTGGCCAAAGGCTTTCCGGCTGGCTGTGTGAAGCTGCGAGCGTCGGCGCGGCGGCAAAGCGGGGATTTGGGCAGAAGCTTGTTGCCACCGGGAAACGCGCGCGCCGCAACGGTTTTTGGATGACAAGACTTTTGAATGAGGCCATGCATGGCGCAGTCGTGATGGCCTACGTCCCGGGCCGTCTGCGCGCCTCAGCCATAAGCATGAGAAGCGATGCGATGCCTACCGCGCCTGGTTGAGCAATCGGATTGCAGACTGGTAGGCGAAGTGTCCGCGGCTGACAGATGGACGAGTCCTGTCGCTGCGCGGCCGACGTTTCCGCGAGGAAACGTTCGCTTCCCGCGTATTGCGCCGCCAGGGCCAGGGCCACGGCGCGGCGCACCGGAAATCCTTTGCGCCAGCGGCGTTGCGCCAGCAGAGCGGTCGTGATTCAGAACTGAAACGTCAGCAGCCCGTGCCGTGTTTTCTGCCACGTCCGCCAAGCTCTTAGCCCTTCCACTGCCTTGCGCGAATGTGCTGGCTCTACAAGACTACGCAAAAAGGGCGCGTCCCCGTTGCCGCAGGCATCCGCTGCGCAATGCGTGCACGGCAGCCCGCACAGGCAAGCAAAGGGGGGGGCTTCCATGACGCAGACATCCACGGTCACGCGCGGCCAGCGCACACGGCGCGCGCCCGGTGCGCACTGGCTAGACTTCGGACGCCTGCGCCTCTATTCGTACGTGGCACTGGTCTGCTATGCGCTGTTTTTTGGCATTTGGACCTTCCGCGCCTGCGTGCTCGACGTGTCAGGGGTGTTTGACCCGGGCGGAGATTTCGTGGTGTTCTGGAGTGCCGCCAAACTGACGCTCGTCAACGGCGGGGCCGCGCCGTACGACTATGCGATGTTGGGGAAGATGGAGTTTGCCACCGTGCCTGAGATGGCTCTCGGGTATGAGGCGCTGCCATGGCTGTATCCCCCGACTTTCCTTTTCTTCGTGCTTGCCTTCGGGCTGCTGCCCTATGGATTGGCCACATTCCTGTTTCTCGCAGGGGGCGCTGCCTGGTATGCATGGGCGCTGTGCCGCACGCTGCCGCGCGAGGCCTGGCTGACCGCGCTGGCATTCCCCGGCATCGCCGTGGTACTTGCCGCAGGTCAGAATGCATTGTGGCTGGCCGGTTGCGCCGGTTTGGCGCTGGCCTGTCTGCGCACGCGGCCGGTGCTAGCTGGCCTGCTGCTGGGCCTGCTCACGGTCAAGCCGCATCTCGCGCTGATGTTCCCGGTGGCGCTGCTGTGCGCGCGCAACTGGCGCGCGCTGGGCTCGATGGCGGTGACAGCGCTGGGGCTGGTATTGATGGCGTTGCTGGCGTTTGGCACCGAGCCGTTCGTGGCGTTCCTGGGCAACGCCAACCGCGCGGCGGCCCAGGTGGAGAACGGCGCCGCCTTGCTCGTGCGCATGGCGACCGTGTTCGCCGCCGTGCAGGCGCTGGGCGGTGGCACGGCATTGTCTTATGCGCTGCACGGCATGGTTGCCGCGGCGGCGCTGGCCGCGGTGGTCTATGCATGGTCGCGGCCATGCAGCTTCGCGCTGCGCGCGGCCGTGCTGTGCTGCGCCGGGCTGCTGGTGCCAGCTTATCTCTGGGACTACGACCTCGCTTTTCTCGGCCTGGCCATCGCCTGGCTGGGCATGCATGGCTACCGCAACGGGTGGTTGCGTGGCGAGCGCGAGCTTTTGGTGGCGCTGTGGCTGCTGCCGCTATGCGGCATGACGATGGGTGAGCGGCTAGGCTTTCAGCCGATGGCGCTGGGCTTGATGCTGGCGCTTGGACTTGGCGTCTGGCGAATCCGGCAGGAGCGGACCGGCAAGGCACCGCGCGATGCCTGAGAAGAGGCGTGCGTCGCGCGCCATGGAGGAAACGGATCATGGCCAACTTTGAATCCAGGCTGCTGTCACTGGTGGTGCCGTTCCACAACGAGGAAGCCGCGCTGGCCGTTTTTTTTGCGCGCGTGCTGCCGATTCTGGAATCGATTCCAGGGACGCAATTCGAGGTTGTCTGCGTCAATGATGGCAGCACCGATGACACGCTTGCCATGCTGCTGGCGCAAGCGCGGCGCGAAGCGCGAATCCGCGTGGTCGACCTGACGCGCAACTTCGGCAAGGAGGCTGCGCTGACCGCTGGCATCGATGAAGCGTCGGGGGATGCAGTGATTCCGATCGACGCTGATCTGCAGGATCCGCCCGAACTCATCCCCATGCTGGTCCAGTGCTGGCGGCAGGGCGCGGAGGTCGTGCTGGCACAGCGCGTTAGCCGGGCCACCGACTCATTTCTGAAGCGCATCACGGCGGCGGCCTACTATCGCGTGCACAATTGCCTGTCCGACCTGAAGATCCCGGAAAACGTCGGCGATTTCCGCCTGATGGACCGGACCGTGGTCAACGCCCTCAAGCAATTGCCGGAGCGGCATCGCTTCATGAAAGGCCTGTTCGCCTGGGTCGGCTACCGCACCGTGATCGTGCCCTATGAACGCGAGCCGCGCAGCGCCGGGCACTCCAAATTCTCCGGCTGGCGCCTGTGGAATTTCGCGCTCGAGGGCATTACCAGCTTCAGCACCATGCCGCTGCGCAGCTGGACTTATATCGGCGTGGCGATCGCGCTGGGGGCATTCGGCTACGGCGCGTTTATCGTGGCGCGCACGCTGGTGCTGGGCATCGATGTCCCGGGCTATGCCTCGCTGCTGTCGGCGCTGCTGTTTCTCGGCGGCATTCAGCTGATCGGCCTGGGCGTGGTCGGCGAATATGTCGGCCGCATCTACGACGAGGCCAAGGGCCGGCCGATCTACCTGGTGCGGCGGCGCTACCAGGAGACCGGGCAGAGCAGGAGCCTGGCGTCGGGACGGCGCGTGATCCGGATCGACCGCGGGCAAGTCAGCAACGGCCGCTGAAGCAAGCTGCCGCCTGGGCCCCGCCGCGAATCAGTCGCGGTAGGTCCAGGCCCGGTGCAGCAGGTAGGTGAGCATCGGCACAGTCAGCACCACACCCGCCAGGCCTGCCCAATAGCTGGCCCCTAGCCGCTGCGCGGTCCACGAAATACCCACGGTCAGCGCCAGCCCCAGCAGCGAGACGCCGGCAAAGCGCGCCAGGGTGCGATGGCGCAAGCGCGACGAGAAACTCCACAGGGTATTGAGCAAGTACGAGCACACCGTGGCGGAAACGAAGGCGACGCCGTTGGCCGCCACGGGCGAGGCGTCGAGCACGCTCACCAGCGTCGCAGTGATGGCGACATGCACGCCGGTCGAAGTGGCGCCGGAAACCAGGAACCGCGTGAATTGGCGCAGCCCGGGCGCGGTGCCGCTGGCGTTCACGATGCGCGCAGCACGGCCATCAGCGAAATGCCGAACGGCAGCGACCCGCGCGCGAGCCAGTGGCGCTCGCTGCGGAACACGCGGTGCAGCGCGCCGTTGACCGGTGCGGGCGGCAGGCCGGCGCCGGTGGCGTGGCGGCTGCCGCGCAAGCGGTCGCCGATGCGCGCGGCGACCGCGAGCGGGAACAGCATCGTATTGAAGTACGACATCCGTTCCACGCGCAGGCCACAGCGGCTGGCCAGCGCGTGCAGCGAACCCTTGCTGTAGCGGCGCTGGTGATGCAGGAAGACGTCGTGCGCGCTCCATAGCCACTGGTAGGCGGGCACGGTGATAAAGACCGCGCCGCCCGCCTTCAGCAGCCTGGCCGAGCAGTCAAGCGAGCCGGCATCGTCGGCGATGTGCTCGAGGCAGTCGAGAAGGCAGACCAGGTCGAAGCTGCGCTCGGCGAACGGCATCTGGTCGGGGCACTTGCCGTGGCGCAGGTCGTAGGCGTCGCCGGTTTTTTCTCGTGCCAGGCGCAGCGCGGTGACGTCCATTTCCACCGCGCTGACCTTGCCGAACTGCGACAGCATCGCCAGGTTGCCGCCGGTGCCAGCGCCGATCTCGAGGATCGACGCGTGGCGCGGCAAGGCCAGGCCTGAGAGGATGGTGGCGACGATCTCGCGCCGGCCGCGGAACCACCAGTGGCTGGCTTCGGTGTCGGCCATCTCGAGGTAGGCGTCAGGGGACATGAAGAGATCCTTAGAAGCGAGGCGTCGCGTGCTAGCCCTGCACGCAGATCAATCCCAGATCTCCCTTCTTCACCTGCAGCTTGTAGTCGCGCATCAGCCGGAACAGCGTCACCCGCGAAATGCCGAGCTCGGCGGCCACGTCGATCAGCCGTTCATGGTGCCGCTGCAGCGCTTCGACGATGGCGTTCTGCTCGGCGGCCTCGCGGATCGCGGCCAGCGTCTGCGGGCGGTCGTCGGCGGGCGCGGCCAGCTCCAGATCGTCCGGCTGGATCACGCCGTCCTCGCACATCGCCGCGGCGTGGCGGATGCGGTTGATCAGCTCGCGCACATTGCCGGGCCAGGTGTGCAGCTGGATCGCGCGCAGCGCCATCGGCGAGAAGCCGCGGATGCGCGCCGGCGACTGCTTGCGCACGGTGTCCAGCACATGTTCGGCGATCAGCAGGATGTCGCTGCCGCGCTCGCGCAGCGGGGGCTGGCGCACGCGCAGCACGCACAGCCGGTGGTACAGGTCGCCGCGGAAGCGCTCGGCGGCGATCGCGGCTTCCAGGTCGACGTGGGTGGCGGAGATGATGCGCACATCCACCTCGACCGACTCGGTGCCGCCCAGCCGCTCGATGCGTCCGGTCTCCAGGAAGCGCAGCAGGCTGGTCTGGCTTTCGATCGGCATGTCGCCGATTTCATCGAGGAACAGCGTGCCGCCCTGCGCCATCTCGATGCGGCCCGGCTTGCGCTTGGTGGCGCCGGTAAAGGCGCCGCGTTCGTAGCCGAACAGCTCGGACATCAGCAGCGTGGGCGGGATCGCCGCGCAGTTGACCGCGATGAAGGGACGCGAGGCCCGCGCCGAGGCGCGGTGGATGGCCTGGGCGGCGAGTTCCTTGCCGGTGCCGGACTCGCCCGAGATCAGCACCGGCGTATCCCAGCGCGACACCTTCTCGATGCCGCGGAACAGCGACTGCATCGCCGGGCAGCTGCCGATCATGCCATCGGGGCGGGCCGTGCGCGGGGCCTCATGCTGCGCGCCGGGCCGCAGCCCGGCCATGCCGAGCGCATGGCCCAGGGCCTCGGCCAGGCGCGGGTGTTCCAGCGGGGCGGTGTGGTAGTCGACGAAATACAGGCCGAGCAGCCGGCGCGCGGTCTCGCTCAGCGCGTGCTGGCCGGCGACGATGCCGATCCAGCCGATATTCCGCTGCGCCAGCCAGGGTTCAAAGGTTTCCAGTTCGGCATCGCCGAAGCCGCCTTGCAGGTCCAGCAGCGCGGCGAGCGGCTGGCTGCCTGGGGGCAGGGCCTGCAGGTCCTGCAGGTTCGACGCGAAGCTGATTTTCCAGCCACGCTGGGCGAACAGCCGGCACAGCGAGGCGTCATGGTGTTGCGACAGATACAGCAGCGGGCGGTTGGCGTACGCGCTCATGAGATTTCCCCGGATTCTTGTTTTTTGCGGAACTGGCGGCCGGCATGGCCGGCCGCTCGCTCCGTTGGCTCTAAGGCTTGCACCGGCCGCATCGTGGCGATGCCGCGCGGCGCGCTCCCCAATTTCTGTTGTTTCACCCCGTTCTGCTGCCCGCGGGACGCCGCATTGAACGGCTTGCCGCGGGATTCAGGTGGCACGGACCGCTTGCTTGCGCTCGCGGCCCGTGCGCCTGAATGACCTCCGCTTTATCTTGTCGACGCCCAATGTCATGGCGGGTGCCGATGCGGGCCAGTTCCTGCCGCGTGGCCCCCGCTTACAGCGCCAGTCCAATTCCCCGCCCTGGGTTGCGGGGGTCGTCCTGAAACTGATCCTTCGGCGAACGCGTGCCAGTGTGCTTGCCGCTGTCGTTTCAGACTTCCCCTTTGTTCCGGGCTTCTGTTCGCGCAGACATATGTGCGACGAATGTGCCAGAGCGAGCTAAGTCATTGAAAAGAAAGGAAAGGCAATGTCGCGAGATGCCCATCGCCCGCCGCGCGCGAGCCAAAACGTTCCGCTCTTGTTACGCCGCGCGCCAATTTCATGTTGCAACGCAAAAAAATCGCAAGGCATCAAGGGGTGTATCCGGCACTGAACGGGGGGCGGACGTGTGGGATGCGCCATTTTCCGAGGCCCGTACCCACCTGAATGAGGGAATGAAAAATTTGAAACGCTCGCCACGGAGGGCTCCGATACTGCACGTCGCCGCCCTTCGAAACAGTTTCATTTCCGTTACAAGGATTTAAAGGGCATACATCTTCCGCTGACATTTGGCGACAGCGCGGACCTCAGCCTTTTGGTGCCGCACGCGCGCTGGCGGCGGCGGCGGGATGGAAACAATCGGCGCGTTGACAGGCCTTCGCACGAATCGCGGCCGCACGCCTCAGCCGGTTCTCATCTGTTTGGATGGGGCGTGCAGGATTTCCAGCGCGGCTGGCACGCTGGTCAAAGTGGTTGCATCCATGAAACCCGGACATCGTGGCAACGAGGTGACTATGCCGTGGAATGGACGGTGGCCGTGGGCTCGGGGCGGGCGCCAAGCCCTTGATTTCCCTGGCCTAGACGAAAATGATTCGTATTGCCAACATCGCCGCACCAATCGATTTCACGGATGAAACTGCGCGGTATGGCCGGGGGCGGTGGCATCCGCTTGCGCGCCTTCCTGCCGCACCTGTTCCTGCAGCCAGGCATGGAACTGCTGGATCGCTTTCTCGCGCGGGTTGCCTTCGCGCCAAGTGACCCAGTAGTGCAGGCTCGAAGGGATCCGGGTGGGCCCGATCTGCACTAGTTCGCCGCTGGCCAAATAGTCGTGCGCCAGCTGCGCGCGCGCCGTGGCCACGCCCAGCCCGGCCACGGCGGACTGCAGCATCAGCCCGGCGTCCTGGAAGATCGGGCCGCGCTCCGGTTCGTCGCCAGGCAGTCCGGCGGCTTCGAGCCAGTCGCGCCAGGGGCGCAAGGCAAAGCGCAGCATCGGCATGCGCGGCACGTCGGCCAGCGTAAAGCCCGGGTAGCGCGCCAGCAGCGCCGGGCTGGCCACCGCGATTACATGGTCTTCGATCAGGTTGTGGCACTCGAAGCCGGGCAGGTCGATGCGCTGGTGCCAGATCCCGACATCGACGCTGTACGGGTCGGGCGGCGTGATTTCCGCATGCAGCCGCAGGTGCAGGTCCAGCGACGGCACCTGGGCGTGCAGGCTGGGCAGGCGCCGGATCAGCCAGGCATTGGCCAGGTCGGCCATCACGCTGACCTGCAGCCGGATCACCGGCGGACCGGCGCTGTTGCCGGCCTCGCGCAGCGCGCTTTCGATGTCGTCGAGGGCGCCGCGTACCTGTTCGGCCAGCCGCGCGCCCACGCTGGTAGGCGCCATCTGGCTGCCGCTGCGCTGGAACAGCTTGGTGCCGAGGCTGGTTTCCAGCGCGCGGACATGGTGGCTGATGGCGCTGTGGGTCAGGGCCAGTTCCTCGGCCGCGCGCGAGAAGCTGCGATGGCGCGCGGCGGCCTCCAGTGCACGCAGCGCTTGCAGCGGCGGCAGGTGGACGGGGCGTTGGGCGGTTCTGGCGGGGGATTTGGCCATGGCCGTCAAATTCTACTCACAATTGCCGCGGGTATCTTTCGTTGGCTTTGCACCGGGATGGGGAAGACAATGCAGGCCATCATGACGACTTCGACTTCAAACTTGTCTTCCGCATCCTCGCAGCGTTCGCACGCGCAACCGGCCGGCGGTGCCGCGGCCAGTGCCCGCTGGCGCGTGCTGGCCGTGTTCTCGCTGGGCTTCCTGGTGTCTTATGTCTTCCGCGGCGTCAACCTGGGCTTCGCGCCGCACCTGACGCGCGAGCTCGGCCTCGATGCCGGCGACCTGGGCCTGCTCACCAGCTTCTATTTCCTTGGCTTTGCCTGCGCCCAGCTGCCGGCGGGCATCCTGCTGGACCGCTACGGTCCGCGCCGCACCGAGGCGGCGATGCTGCTGGTGGCCGTGGCCGGCTCGCTGGTGTTCGCGCTCGCGCCCGGCATGGCCGGGCTGGCCGCGGGCCGGCTGCTGATCGGCGTGGGCGTGTCGGTGTGCCTGGGCGCCGCCATCCAGGCGCTGTCGATGTGGTTCCCGCTGTCGCGCATGCCCCTGCTCAACGGCGTGGTGATGGCCATCGGCGGACTGGGCGCGGTGCTGGTCGGCACGCCGCTGTCGTGGCTGTTGTCGCTGACCGACTGGCGCACCGTCAGCATCGGCCTGGCCGGCGTGTCGCTGGCGATGGCGGCGCTGCTGTGGTTCAGCGCGCCCGACAAGCCTCGCGTCGGCAAGGAAAGCCTGCGCGAGCAGCTGCGCGGCACGCGCCAGATCCTGGGCAGCGAGCGCTTCTGGCGCGTGGTGCCGCTGACGCTGCTCAACCAGGGCGTGTTTCTGGCGGTGCAGACGCTGTGGGTGGGCGCCTTCCTGCGCGATGTGTCCGGCTTCGATGCGGGCACCGGCGCCCGGCTGGTGTCGGTGATCGGCTTTGCCATGATGGCCGGCTGCGTCGGCTCGGGCTGGGCCGCGCGCCACCTGGAGCGCCTGGGCGTGAGCCTCTATGCCTTTGCCGGCGCCGGCATGACCGGCTTTATCGTGGTCCAGCTGCTGCTGATGGCGCAGGTGCCGCTGCCTCCGGTGCTGCTGTGGGCGGCCTATGGCGTGTTCGGCTCCAGCGGCATCCTGACCTATGCGGTGCTGGCGCGCAGCTTTCCCGATGCACTGATCGGCCGCGCCACCACGGCGCTGACACTGACCGTGTTCCTGTCGACCTTTGCCTGCCAGGTGGGCGTCGGCTTCGTGCTGGACCTGTGGCCGGCCACCGGCGGCCATTACCCGAAGGCGGCGCACCTGGCGGCGTGGACCGGGCTGGTGGGACTGCAGGTGCTGGCAGCGGTGTGGTATGCGCTGGGCGGGCGGCGCGCGCGTCGCGAGGCGGCTGCCGCAGGCTGATCCGGGACGCTCCGGATTACAAAAACACCGGCCGGTCGTCCAGCTCGTTCGGGTTATGCCCGCCGTCCGACGGGAAGTGCGTGGCCAGCAAGCCATGGATGCGCGCCACCGTGGCCAGCACCGGCCGCACCGACAGGTCCTGCCGGAGCCCCTGCGCCAGTTCGTCGCACAGTTCGCGCCAGGTGACGGGTCCCACGCTGGCGTCGATGCCGCGGTCGGCCAGCAGCTCGACGGCGTGGTCGGCCAGGTTGATATAGAGCAGCACGCCGGTCTTGTCGGCGGTGTTCCAGACCTCGAGCGCGCCGAACAGGAAGCGCGCGCGCTCGCGCGGCGTGACGCCGGCCCAGGCGTCGCCGACCGGCAGGCTGGCTTCGATCACCACGCGGATCTCGCCGCGGTGGCTGGATTCGCCGGCGTGCACGGCGTGGTGCAGTTGCTGCTGCGCTTCCGGCGGAAAGTGCCTGCGCGCGGTGCCGGCGGTGGTGGCGATATGGTGCAGGGCGCGTTTGAGATGCGGCATGGTTGTCGTTCCTCGTGCTGTCACCAGTTGCCGGACGCGCCGCCGCCGTCGAAGCCGCCGCCGCCCCCGCCGCCAAAGCCACCGAAGCCGCCGCCGCTGTCACCGCCGCCGCCGAAGCCGCCACCCCAGCCACCGCTGCGCCGGCCCCAGTCGTGCCCGATGGTATAGCCGCCCAGGCCGCCGAGGCCGCCGGCGATCACGTCGCGGCCGCGCCGGCTGGTGACGATCTGCGGCCCGCGCCGGCGCAGGATGGCGCTCAGGAAAAAGAACACGATGATCGCCAGCGGCAGCAGCGCCGGCAGCCATTGGTCCAGTGCCGACGCCTGCTGCGCCCTGCGCTGCGGCGCCGCCAGGCCTTCCTTGTCGATGGTGGCCTGGATCGCCGAGATGCCGGCCGCGAGCCCGCCGTAGAAGTCGTTCTGGCGGAAGTGTGGCGCCATCACGTCCTGCAGGATGCGCTTGGACATGGCGTCGGTCAGCGAGCCCTGCACGCCCCGGCCCACTTCCAGCCGCATCTTGCGCAGACCGGGCGGATTGTCCTTGGCGATCAGCACGATCACGCCGTCGTCGATGCCCTGGCGCCCGGCGCGCCAGGCGTCGGCCACGCGGATGCTGTAGGCGTCGATCGGCTCCGGATCGGTGGTCGGCACCATCAGCACGAAGATCTGGCTGCCGCGCTGCTGCTCGTATTCGGCCAGCACGTTTTCCAGCGCGCCGCGCTGCTGCGGCGTCAGCGTGCCGGTCAGGTCGGTGACCCGCTGGGTCAGCGGCGGCACCGCGACGAAGCCGTCGGCCGCCAGCGCCGGGCCGCTCAGCAGGGCCGCCAGCCACAGCAGGGCGGCGGCCAGCCAGCCGTGCCGGGCGAACCAACGCCAGGGATGGCGCATTGCAGCCATCTTGATCAGAACTTGACCGCGGGCGGGGTGGAGATGGCCTTCTCGTTTTCCACGGTGAACGAGGGTTTGACCGGGTACTTGAAGATCATCGCCGTCAGGTTGGTCGGGAAGCTGCGCGCCAGCACGTTGTACTGCTGCACCGCGGCGATATAGCGCTGGCGTGCCACGGTGATGCGGTTCTCGGTGCCCTCGAGCTGCGATTGCAGGTCGCGGAACGAGGCATCGGCCTTGAGCTGCGGGTAGTTCTCGGACACAGCCAGCAGCCGCGACAGCGCGCCGGACAGTTCGCCCTGCGCCTGCTGGAAGCGCTTGAAGGCTTCGGGGTCGTTCAGGGTTTCGGGCGAGACCTGGATGCTGGTGGCGGCGGCGCGCGCCTTGGTCACGGCTTCGAGCGTCTCGCGCTCGTGCGAGGCGTAGCCCTTGACGGTGTTGACCAGGTTGGGGATCAGGTCGGCGCGGCGCTGGTACTGGTTGATGACTTCGCCCCAGGCCGCCTTGACCGCCTCGTCCTTGGCCTGGAAGTCGTTGTAGCCGCAGGCCGACAGCAGGCTGGCCATGACCGCCAGCACCAGCCAGCGCAACACGGACAGGGGCGAGCGGGCAGGCAGCGGAGTGGGCAGCGAAGGGGACGAGGAGGCGCGCATCGGAGGCTCCGGCGATTGGACGAACTCCAAGTGTAGCGCACCGCCCTTGTCGTCACGTGGGCCGCCGGCGCAACCTGGCGCCGGGCGGCCCGCGTGGGCTCAGGCCGCCGCGAAGGCCTTGCGCGCGGCGTCGAAGGTGGCGTCCAGGATGGCGTCGTCGTGTTGCGCGGAGACAAAGCCGGCTTCGAACGCCGACGGCGCCAGGTAGACGCCGTGCTCCAGCATGGCATGGAAGAAGCGGTTGAAGCGCGCGGTGTCGCTCTGCGTGACTTCGGCGAAGCTGCCGGGCACGCCGTCGCGGAAGTAAAGCCCGAACATGCCGCCGACCGCATCCGCCGCGAACGGCACGCCCGCCGCGCGCGCGGCTTCGGCCAGGCCGTCGGCCAGCTTGCGGGTCTGCGCGGCCAGGCGGTCATAGAAGCCGGGCGCCTGGATCAGCTTGAGCGTGGTCAGGCCCGCCGCGACCGCCAGCGGGTTGCCCGACAGCGTGCCAGCCTGGTACACGCCGCCCAGCGGCGCCAGGCTGGCCATGATGTCGCGCCGTCCGCCGAAGGCCGCCGCCGGCATGCCGCCGCCGATGACCTTGCCCAGGCAGGTCATGTCGGGGCGGATGCCGTAGTGCGCCTGCGCGCCGCCCAGCGCCACGCGGAAGCCGGTCATGACTTCGTCGAAGATCAGCACCGCGCCGTCGCGGGTACACAGTTCGCGCATCGCCTGGAGGAAGGCGTCGCTGGCGCGCACCAGGTTCATGTTGCCGGCCACCGGCTCGACGATCACCGCCGCGATCTCGCCCGCATGCTTGGCGAAGGCCTGTTCCAGCTGCTCGACGTTGTTGTACTCCAGCACCATGGTGTGGCGCGTCACGTCGGCCGGCACGCCGGCCGACGACGGCGCGTTGCGGGTGGTGTCGGCAAAGGTCAGCAGGCCGGAACCGGCCTTGACCAGCAGGCTGTCGGCGTGGCCGTGGTAGCAGCCTTCGAACTTGATGATCAGGTCGCGGCCGGTGAAGCCGCGCGCCAGGCGCAGCGCGCTCATGGTGGCTTCGGTGCCCGAAGAGACCAGGCGCACCTGTTCGATCGACGGCACCAGCTTGCAGATTTCCTCGGCCATGGTGATCTCGGCCTCGGTCGGGGCGCCGAACGAGAAGCTGTGCGCGGCGGTTTCCTGGACAGCGCGCACTACCTCCGGATGAGCGTGGCCGACGATCATCGGGCCCCACGAGCCGATGTAGTCGATATAGCGCTGGCCGTCCGCGTCCCACATGAACGCGCCCTCGGCGCGCGTGATGAAGCGCGGCGTGCCGCCTACCGAACGGAAGGCGCGCACGGGCGAATTGACGCCCCCGGGAATGGTCTGCTGGGCGCGGTCGAAAAGCTGCTGATTACGGGACATGGCGTTGAGGTGAGGACAGGACTGCAGGGATCGTGCTCGGCAGGCCTCCGGGCCTGGCGTTGACATGCGGCAAAAACAGCGGAAGTTCGCTGGAATTGCCCGCCAATCGTGCGCTAACAAGGCGCTAACGGGTGCGAACACGGCGGAACTGGCCCGATTCCGGCCCTCGCGCGGCTGGCGCCGGCGGCACGGTTTCGGTACCATCTGCGCTGGATTTTAATGGAGAGTGGCCAGAGCCTGTTATGGAATACAAGACTTGGATGTGCCTGATCTGCGGCTGGATCTACGACGAAGCCGCAGGCGCGCCGGAAGACGGCATCGCCCCCGGCACCCGCTGGGAAGACGTGCCGATCAACTGGACCTGCCCGGAATGCGGCGCGCGCAAGGAAGATTTCGAGATGGTCGCGATCTGAGCGGCCACTATCCAGAAGAACAACGATACGGCCGGCGCGCCCGTCGCGCCGATGCGACAGAACGCCGCCGGGGGCTGGCCGCACCGGATTGACGGCCCCCCGGCGTCTTGTCACACTCTGTTGCAAAAATGACTGGCTGTCCCTCCGCCCGCGGCGGGGAGGACGGCGGGCAGATGCGGGGATCACGCATCGCCGCTGCCGGGCTCAGCCCGGCCTTGGAAGGGAAATAAAAAGAATTTCGGGGGTCCGTCGGGGCGCGCATGGGTCGCGCTGCTCCGCACGGGTGTTCTCTGGTGCTTGCCGGCGCTCCGCCAGGAGCTGCCGGTCGCGGGAACAACATGCGGGTCGCTCATCTAGAAGAAAACCAGCGGGTCAATACCGCCGGCGCCCAGGGTCTGGCGCCTGGCGTTCCTGTTCCGGGTACCGCGCCGGACATCAAGCCGGACCTGACGCCCGGGATCGCTCCGCAGCCGCGCCGCAAGGTGCTGGTGATCGACGATTCCAGCACCATCCGCCGTACCGCGGAGATCTTCCTGGCGCAGGCCGGATACCAGGTGATGCTGGCCGAGGACGGCTTCGAGGCGCTGGCCAAGGTGGGCGAGCTGCATCCCGACCTGGTCTTCTGCGACATCCTGATGCCCCGGCTGGACGGTTACCAGACCTGTTCGCTGATCAAGAAGAGTCCGCGTTTCCACGCCATTCCCGTGATCATGCTGTCCTCGCGCGACGGCGTGTTCGACCGCTCGCGCGGCCGCCTGGTCGGCGCGCATGACCACCTTGCCAAGCCATTCACCCGCGACGCGCTGCTGCAGGCCGTGCAGGCCTGCCTGCCATGCCAGCCCGCGGGCGAGGCGTTGCCTGCCTGAACCGCAGGCGCGCCGTGTACGAATCGAAGGAAAACCTCATGACCGCCATTCACAAGATCCTGATCGTCGACGACTCCCCGACCGAAGCCCTGTTCATGTCCGACCTGCTGGGCAAGCGCGGCTTCAAGGTCGCGGTCGCCAGCAACAGCGAGCAGGCCTTCGCCCGCCTCCAGGCCGAAGCCTTCGACCTGATCCTGATGGACGTGGTGATGCCCGGCCAGAACGGCTACCAGGCCACCCGCGCGATCAAGCGCGACGACCGCTTCAAGGACATCCCCGTGATCATGTGCACCAGCAAGGGCCTGGACACCGACCGCATCTGGGGCATGCGCCAGGGCGCGTCGGACTACATCGTCAAGCCCGTCGACGGCGAAGAGCTGCTGGGCAAGATCGCCGCGCTGGCGCACTGAGCCGCCCGCGCCGGCCGCACGGCACGCCACTGCCACCTGTTCCGGGGACCGCCATGAACGCGCCACGCCAAGACCTCCGCGCCCGCCACACCCGCCTGCAGGACTACCAGGCCATGCTGGCCCGGCGCCTGCGCGAGGCGCGCAGCCTGCCGGCCGCCGACAGCTACCTGGCGCTGCAGGTGGGTGCCCGCCACTGGCTGGTGCCGCTGGCCGATGCCGGCGAGGTGCTGGACATGCGCCAGCCCAGCCCAGTGCCGCTGACGCAGCCGTGGTACAGCGGCCTGGTCAATGCGCGCGGCAGCCTGCTGGGGGTGATCGATTTCAGCCTGTTCTGCGGCGGCGCGCCGACGCCCCTGCAGCCGGGCAGCAAGATCGTGGTGCTGTCGCGCGACGCGGAACGCGCCTGCGCGATCCTGGCCACGCGCGTGGCCGGGCTGCGCCATGCGGCTGACCTGGCTTTGCCGCACGGCGACGCCGCGGCCCGCGGCACCGGCGCGGCGCCGGCATGGGAAGGGCAGCGCTATGCCGACCGCGAGGGACGCGACTGGCAGGTGCTGGACGTGCGCGCGCTGCTGGACGCGCCGGCTTTCCTGCAAGCGGGCAGGGCCGCCGCCTGACGC
Source organism: Cupriavidus alkaliphilus (assembly GCF_900094595.1). Lineage (GTDB taxonomy): Bacteria > Pseudomonadota > Gammaproteobacteria > Burkholderiales > Burkholderiaceae > Cupriavidus > Cupriavidus alkaliphilus. Next base: position 482,439 of record NZ_FMAD01000002.1, read on the forward strand.
GCGGGCCGATAGCGCCAGGCACAGACAAAAAGACGGCGCGCAGGCCACTGCCCGCCGCACCCGGCACGAGCCGCCGGGCATGACAACGATAAAACGGAAGAGGGTGCCATGGGTTTCAACAGATTCAGCCTGGGCCGGCGCACGCCGGCAGCCGACGCCGCCACCAGCCTTGCGGGTGGGCCGGACGAGCCGGGCGTGGCCTATGCCGCGGGACCGGAACCCGCGCCCGTGCCACCCGTCGCCGCGGGGCTGGGCGCGACCCCGCTGGAGCACCTCGGCCGCTGGCTCGGCCGCATGCCGTTCGCGTCGCAGCAGCGGCTGCTGACCGTGGGCGTGGTGGTGTCGCTGGTGGCGCTGCTGGGCTCGGTGTACCTGGATAACCGCATCGCCAACAATGCCGCCGCGCAGATCGAAGTCGCCGGCGACATGCTGATGCACTCGCAGCGCCTGGGCAAGGCCGTGCCGGTCGCGCTGCTGGGCAATGCGCAGGCCTTCACCCAGCTGCGCCAGTCCCGGGACGCGCTCTCGGGCGACCTGAGGGCGCTGCAGCAGGGCAGCGACGAAAAGCGCGTGCGCGCCACCACCGGCGCGGCCGAACCGCTGCTGCAGGCCGCCATGCAGTCATGGGCGCGCTCCGAGAAAAGCGCCGCCGACGTGCTGGCGCAGCAGCCCGTGCTGACCACCATCGGCCAGACCCTGCAGATCTTCAACGCCTCCAACCCCGAGCTGCTCGAGTCCGCCGAACAGGTGGCCGCGATCAAGCTGCAGTCCGGCGCCAACGCGCGCGAGGTGGCGGCCTCGGCGCAGCTGGTGATGCTGACCCAGCGCCTGGGCAAGAACCTGAACGAGTTCCTGGCCGGCGAAGGCGTCAACCCCGAGACCGCCTTCCTGCTGGGCAAGGACACCAACACCTTCCGCGAGACCCTGGACGGCCTGCTCAACGGCAGCGAGGCGCTGCGTCTGTCGGCCGCCGCCGACGAAGAGACACGCGGCTACCTGCAGCAGCTGTCGCAGCGCTTCGAGGCGGTGCAGAAGACCACCCAGACCATCCTGCAGAACCTGCCCGGGCTGATCGCGGCCAAGCGCGCGCAGCAGCAGATCTTCAACGACAACGAGGCGCTGCGCGCCGAACTGTCGGCGCTGCAGCGCGCCTACGCGGAGTCGGCGCGAAGCCGCCCGGTGACGCTGGGCGCGACCGTGGTGTCGGCGGCGCTGACGCTGCTGTGCCTGGTCGGCCTGGCCGCGCTGTACCTGCGCGATTCGCGCATGCGCACGCTCGAAGCCGAGGCGCGCGAGCGCGAGGCCGAGGCCCGCCGGCTCGACGAAAAGCGCAACAACGACAACACCCAGAAGGCGATTCTGCAGCTGATGAACGAGCTGCAGGACATCGCCGACGGCGACCTCACGCGCCAGGCCACCGTGACCGAGGACATCACCGGCGCGATCGCCGACTCGGTCAACTACACCGTGGAAGAACTGCGCGAGCTGGTCGGCCGGGTGCAGCAGACCGCCGGCGAGGTGACGCAGGCCTCGGGGCAGGTGCAGGCCACCTCGACCCAGCTGGTGTCGACCACCGAAGAGCAGTCGCGCCAGATCCGCCAGACCGGCGAGTCGGTGGTGGAGATGGCCGACCGCATCACGCAGGTATCGCGCGGCGCGGCCGAGTCCGCCAACGTGGCGCGCGCCTCGCTGTCCGCCGCGGAACAGGGCCAGCAGGCGGTGCAGAACGCGATTGCCGGCATGAACGACATCCGCGAGCAGATCCAGGAAACCTCCAAGCGGATCAAGCGGCTGGGCGAGTCGTCGCAGGAGATCGGTGAAATCGTCGAGCTGATCTCGGACATTACCGAGCAGACCAACGTGCTGGCGCTCAACGCGGCCATCCAGGCGGCCTCGGCGGGCGAGGCCGGGCGCGGCTTCTCGGTGGTGGCGGAAGAAGTGCAGCGGCTGGCTGAACGCTCCGGCGAGGCCACCAAGCAGATCGGCGCGCTGATCCGCACCATCCAGACCGATACCCAGGACGCGGTGCACGCGATGGAGCGCAGCACCCAGGGCGTGGTCGAGGGCGCGCGGCTGTCGGACCACGCCGGTGCCGCGCTGGTCGAGATCGGGCGCGTGTCGCGCCAGCTCGCCGAGCTGATCGAGCAGATCTCGCAGTCCACCTCGCACGAGGCCGACCTGGCCACCACCGTGGCGCGCCATATCGAACGCATCCTGCAGGTCACGGAGCAGACCACCACCGGCACGCGCCAGACCGCGCAGTCGGTGCGCCAGCTGACGCTGCTGAGCGAGGAGCTGCGCAACTCGGTGTCGCGCTTCAAGATCGCCTGAGTGGCCGGATGACGCCTGCGACCGCTTCCGCGCACCGCGGCCCCGCGCCTTATGCCAACTCCGCGCCCGCCGCCCGTCGCGGCGGGCGGACTGCGGCTGCCGTGCCGGCGCCGCACTGGAAGCCGTCATGTCCCTGAATTCCCCGATCCCGCGCGACGCGGCCGCAGCCGGCATGCCGGCCGGCCCCGACGCCTTGCCTGAACCCGAACCCGCACCGTTGCCGGCCAGCGCGCCGCCGTCGCCCGACGGCGGCGCCGCGCGTGACCTGTCCGGCCTGGCGTGGCTGGCGCCCAGCCTGCGCAGCGCGCTCGAAGACGCCGCCGCGGAGCTGGGCCACTATGTCGATGAAGTGCGCCAGGCGCCCGAGGCGCTGGGCGCGCGCGATACCACCTCGCTGCGCCTGGCCGGCCAGCATCTGCACCAGGCCGCCGGCGCCGTGCATATCGTCGGGCTGCGCGGGACCGATCCGTATTGCCAGGCGCTGCGCCGCCTGCTCGATGCCATCGACGCCGGCACCGTTGCCGCCGGCCCCGAGGCGCTGGAGGTATTCCGCGCCGGCGTGCAGGCGCTGGCCGAATATGTCGACGATCTGATGGCCGGCGACGACGAGGCCCCGCTGCGCCTGTTCCAGCCTTATGCCGCCGTGCTCGCCCGCTTGGGCGAGGAACGCGTGCATCCGGCCGACCTGTGGCTCGACGAGCTGCAGATGCTGCCCGGCATGCTGCTGCCGCCGAAGGGGCCGGCTGCGGTCACGCGCGCGCGCCAGCAGTTCGAGTCGGCGCTGCTCAAGGCGCTGCGCCTGCCGACGCCATGCGCCGACGCGGCGCTGCTGCGCGAAGCCTGGCTGCCGCTGCACGCGGCGCTGGATGAACTGCGTGCCAACGAGCAGGAAGCGCGCCGTGCCGCCGACCATCCCGACCGCGGCGTCTGGCACGTGCTCGGGCTGGTGTGCCGCGCGCTGGCGCTGGGCCTGCTGCCGTCGGACCTGCTGGCCAAGCGCTTTGCCGGCCGCGCCAATCTGCTGCTGCGCCAGTACCAGCAGGGCCATGTGCGCGTGCCGCAGGCGCTGCTGAACGACGCGGTGTTCCTGCTGGTTTGCACCGGGCTGGCCGAGGGCGGCAATGACGACGCGGCGGCGCTGCGCGCCGACATCGCGCGCACGCTGGCGGCGTTCCGCCTCGATGCCGCCCACGCGCAGGCCCGTGCCGATTTCCGGCTGCGCTACTACGGCTGGCTCGATCCGATCGACACGCGCAACCTGCAGCAGGCCGCGGCCGGGCTCGAACGCGCCGCCGCCGCGGACCAGGCCGCGTGGGAGATCGCGCTGGCCGCGCTGGCCGAGGCCGCGCAGCCGCTGGCGCAGCCGGCGCTGCAGCGTTGCCTGGCGCAGGCCGCCATGCCGGGGCGCGAGCGCGGCTGCGGCGACGCGCTCGGCGCCGCCGGCATCGCGCTGTTCCTGTCGCGGGCGCTGGCGCTGCCGTGGCGCGTGCACGGACTGTCCGCCCATCCGGCCGCGGCACACTTTGCCGCGCAGTGCGACGCGCTGGGCGCCTGCCTGGCGGACCCTGTCGCCGCCGCGCCGGCCTGGCTGGCGCGCATGGTTGACGAGGCGCGCGCCCAGGCGCAGCGCAGCGAAGCCGTGGCGCAGCTGCGCGCGCAACTCGACAGTGGCGAATCCTGGCTCGACAGCTATGACCGCAATGCGGCGCGCCCCGACGGCGCCGCGCACCTGCGCGACGCGCGCCAGGCCTTCGCCGCGCTGGCGGGCACGCTGGCGCAGCTGCAGGCGTCGCCGGCGCTGCCGGACGTGCTGGCCGGCGATGCCGCACAGGCCAGCGCTGCCGTGGAGGCCGTCAAGACAACGCTTGCCGAGGAGGGCGAGCTTGCCGACGCCGGCGCGCGCGCGGCGCTGCTGCGCACGGTGGCGGCGGAACTGGGCGTGGTCCATGCCTTCGCCGATGCGCTCGAATTCGGCCGTGCCCGCCACGCCGAGGCATTGCCGGATGTCGCTGCCGCGGGCGACGCGCATGCGCCGCAGGATCCGCTCGACGCGGCGCGCGCCGCCGCCGACGAGGCCCTGCGTGCCGGCGCCGTTTCCGACGCGCCGGCGGTGCAGCGGCTGCGTGCCGCGCTGCAGGCGCTCTCCGACCAGGCCGCGATCGACGACGACGCCGCGCTGCGCCGCCTGGCCGCCGATGCCGTCACGCAGTGCAACGCCTGGCTTGCCGGCAGCGACGACGCCGGCGCGCGCATGGTGATGGCGCTCGCCGCGATGCCGGCGGAGCCCGCGCCGGTGCCGGCCGTCGCGACCACGCCGTCCACGCCGTCCATGCCCGCGGCCGGCGACCACGCCGCCATCGATGCCGAGCTGCTCGACATCTTCCTCAACGAGGCCGACGAGGTGCTGGGCGGCATCGCCGGCGACCTTGGCGCCGGCGTCGAGGCGCTGCGCGATGCCGACATGCTCAGCCGGCTGCGGCGCGCATTCCATACGCTGAAGGGCTCCAGCCGCATGGTCGGCCTGCATCGCTACGGCGAGGCGGCATGGGCGGTGGAGCAGGTGATGAACCTGTGGCTGGCCGAGGCGCGCGAGCCCGCGCCGGCGCTGCTGGCGCTGCTGCGCCGCGCGCATGCCGAACTGTCGGCGTGGGTGGCGCGGCTGCACGGCGATGCCGCGGCATGGCACGACATCGCGCCGCTGGTTGCAGCCGCCGAGGCGGTGCGCGATGCCGGCACCGCCGCGGACCTGGCGCAGGCCGCGCCTGACGTGGCTGGCGGCGAGGCGCCGAACGAGCATCCGGACGCAGCCGCAACCGACGCCGCAACCGACATCGATACCGCCGCCGATACCGACGCCCCCGCCGATACCGGCACGCCCGACGGCAACGTGATCCCGTTCCGCCTGGCCGGTGGCCTGTCGGACGAGGACGACCATTACAAGGTCATCGGCCCGGTGCGCATCGGCCTGGCGCTGTACAACGTCTATTTGCAGGAGGCCGACGGCCTGCTGCGACAGTTCGCCACCGATATCTCCGAATGGCGGCATGAAGCCCATCCATGCCCGAGCGAACTGGCGCTGCGCGTCGCCCACACGCTGCAGGGCAGCGCATCGACCGTTGGCCTGGAGCCGGTGCGCGAGATCGCCGAGGCGCTGGAAGCGTTGCTGCTGCAGCTGGGCGCGCATCCGGTGGCGATGCACGCGGGCGATTTCCGCCTGCTGGAGCAGGCCGCCGAGCGCATGCGCGGCATGCTGCACCAGTTTGCCGCCGGCATCTGGCCGCAGGCCGATGCCGCGTTGCGCCGCAGCCTGGTCGAGTTCGGCGAGCGCGCGCTGCTGCGCCCGCGCGTGGCGCTGCCCGCGCCGCCGCCGCCGGCCGAGTCCGATGACGCCATGGCGCAGGCATTTGGCCCGCTGCCGCCCGCGGCACAGGCCGCACCCGCGGTGCCGCCGGCGGCCGACGCTGACGCAGCCGCCGAAGCCCCTGCCGTGCCGCTTGTCACCGCGCATGATGCGGTGGTGATCGCGCTGCCGACGGTGCCGCGCGCGCCGGAAGCGCCTGCCGCCGACGCCGGCACCGCCCCCGACCCGGCACTGGTGCAGATCTTCCTGGAAGAGGCGCAGGGCTCGCTGCCCGAACTGGGCAAGCTGTTGCGCGGCTGGGAAGCCGCGCCCGACGATGCGCGCCATGGCGGGCTGGTGCTGCGCGCGCTGCATACGCTCAAGGGCAGCGCGCGCATGGCCGGCGCGATGGCGCTGGGGCAGGCCGCGCACGAGATGGAGACACTGCTCGACAGCACGCTGCGCGGGCAGGGGCGCCAGCCGGTTGCGCCGAAGGTGTTCGAGCGGCTCTACGCCTGGTACGACCGCATCCTGGCGCATGCCGAGGCCTTGCAGGCCGGCCGCCTGCTGCCGGCCGACGATGCCGATGTGGTCAACGGCCTGGCCGATCCCGCGCAGGCGGCCGACGCGGCCACGGCGCAGCCTGAGGCCGCCGAAGTTTCCGGCGATTCCGCCGCGGAGGCCCCCGCGCCCGACCTGCCCGCGGTGCCCGGGCCGTCCGACGTGATGGTGCCGATGCCGCCGGCCGCGCCGCTGGCTCCGCTCGCACCGTTGGCATCGGTCGAGCCGCAGCGCGCGCTGGTGCGCGTGCAGGCGCGCGCGCTCGACACGCTGATCAACGAGGCCGGCGAGGTCGGTGCCACGCGCGCGCGCCTGGACAGCGAGCTGGAGGCGATGCGCGCCTACCTGGGCGAACTGAACGACAACGTCGCGCGCTTGCGCGGCCAGCTGCGCGAAATCGAGATCCAGGCCGAATCGCAGATGGCGTCGCGCATTGCCGATGCGCAGCACAAGCAGGAATTCGACCCGCTCGAGTTCGACCGCTTCACGCGCTTCCAGGAACTGACGCGGATGATGGCCGAGTCGGTCAACGACGTCGCCACCGTCGAGCAGAACCTGCAGCGCGGCTTCGACCGCGCCGCCGGCGACCTGGCCGCGCAGGCGCGGCTGACGCGCGGGCTGCAGCGCGGCCTGATGCAGGCGCGCATGGTGCAGTTCGACGCGCTCGCCGAGCGGCTCTACCGCGTGGCGCGGCAGGCCGCGGCCGAGACCGGCAAGGAAGTGCGGCTGCTGATCAAGGGCGGCACGGTGGAGATCGACCGCTCGGTGCTGGACCGCATGGCCGGCCCGATCGAGCACCTGATCCGCAACGCGGTGGCGCACGGCATCGAGACCGCCGCGCAGCGCCGTGCCGCGGGCAAGCCCGCCACCGGCGCGCTCACGCTGGAGGTGCAGCAGGAAGGCAACGAGGTGGTGCTGCATTTCATCGACGACGGCGGTGGGCTGGACCTGGCGCGCATCCGCGCCCGCGCGGTCGAACGCCGGCTGCTGGCGCCGGACGACGACGCCAGCGAGGCGCGCCTGACCGAGATGATTTTCACACCCGGCTTTTCCACCGCCGAAGCGGTGTCCGAACTGGCCGGCCGCGGCGTGGGCATGGACGTGGTGCGCGCCGAGACCGTGGCGCTCGGCGGGCGTATCACGCTGGCATCGCAGCCGGGGCAGGGCACCACCTTCACCGTGCACCTGCCGCTGACCACGGCCATCACGCAGGTGCTGGTGATCGCGCTGGGCGCGCGCCGCTATGCGGTGCCCAGCGGCATGATCGACCAGGTGCAGCAACTGCGCGCGCCGGCGCTGCTCGACGCGTACAACCACGGCCGCCTGGCCGTGGCCGGCGCCGAGGTGCCGTTCTTCTACTTCGGCGCGCTGCTGGAACAGGGCGAGGCCGCGCCCGCAGGGCGCAAGTACTCGCCGGTGGTGCTGGTGCGCAGCGGCGCCGAGCGCGTTGCCGTGCATGTCGACGACGTGGTCGGCAACCGCGAAGTGGTGGTCAAGCACATCGGCCCGCACCTGGCGCGGCTGGAGGGCATCGCCGGTGCCACCACGCTCGGCGATGGCGAGATCGTGCTGATCTACAACCCGGTGGTGCTGGCACAGCGCTTCATACGCGAGCGCGGCCGGTCGCTGCCGCTCGATCCGCCGCTGGCGCCATCGCAGCAACGGCCGGCCGTGGCCGCGCAACCGGGCGCGGTCGCGGAACTGGCGGGCGACGGCACCGCCGAACCCGTGGCCGGGCTGGCGGCGCAGCCTACCGTGATGGTGGTGGACGATTCGCTGACCGTGCGCAAGGCCACCCAGCGCCTGCTGGGCCGCGCCGGCTACCACGTGGTGCTGGCGCGCGACGGCGTCGATGCGCTCAAGCAGCTGCAGGACGTGATGCCGGATGCGATGCTGGTCGATATCGAGATGCCGCACATGGACGGCTTCGACCTGACCCGCAACGTGCGCTCCGACGCGCGCACCGCGCACCTGCCGCTGGTGATGATCACCTCGCGCACCGCCGACAAGCACCGTCGCTATGCCGAGGAAATCGGCGTCAACGTGTACCTGGGCAAACCGTATAACGAGGATGAACTGCTGGGGACGCTGCACCGCTTGCTGGGTGAGCGGGCGGCGGGGACGGCGGGGTCGGTGGCGCAGATGCTGGGGGACGGGCAGGGGGGGGAAGGCGGGCGCGCGCAATAGCGACAACCTTCACTTCGTGGATGCTCCCGCGCTCACCCCAACCCTCTCCCGCATGCGGGAGAGGGAGTACCCCACGCGATCACCCGAGGCGCATCCAGGGTTCACTGCTTCAGCGCACTACCACCGCATCTGCGCATTCTTGCTGTTGGTACTGACCGTCATGGTCTTGGTCCGGCCCTGGTACGTCGCGCGCACGTTGTAGGTGCCCGACGGCGCCTTCAGCAGGCAGCGCGGGCCGTCGGCGACAAAGCTGGCGACTTCCTTGCCGCCGCGCATCAGCTTGACGTCGACATCCGACAGATATTCGCCGCGCGCGCCCTGCGTGAACAGCAGGCTCATGTTGTACTTGCGCGCCTGCGACTGCAGCGCGACCTGCTCGTCCTCGGCCACGCCGCCGCAGATATAAGCCACCGGGCCGGCCTGGCGCTGCACCATCGCGTCGCGCGGCGGCGGCGGGGGCGGTACCGTCAAAGGCGGCCGGGGTTGCCCCGGGGCTGCCACGGGCGGCGGCGCGGGCATTGCCGGCGGCGTGCCGGTGGGCGCGGGCATCGGTGAAGCGGTTGGCGGCGGCGCTGCCGTGGCCGGCGCCGCTATGCCGGGCGCGGGCTGGGTGGCAGGCGGCATGGTGGCCGCTGGCGGCACTGTGGTGGAGGGCGGCACGGTGGTGGAGGGCGGCACGGTTGCGGCCGGCGGCACAGTGGTGGCGGGCGGCGCGGTGGCGCCCGGCGTCGGTGCCATCGTGCCTGGCGCAGGGGCCGGTGCAGCAGTCGCTGGCGCGGCCGGCGTTGCCGGCACGGGGCTGGCATCGACCACGGGTGCCTGCGCATGGCTGGCGGCGGGCACCAGGGCCAGCAGCGCGACCACACCGGCGCTGAGCGCGAGCACCAGGCGCTTCACGCGCGAGCGGCGCGCCAGGCGCGCTTCGATGACTTTGAGCGAACGGGTAGGGGCAAACGGAAGCAGTTGCGGCATCGTGGCCTCCTTGGCAAGCTTGGGAATCAGATGCCCCGGAGGACCCCGTGGGGATCACTCCGGGTGTCTCTTTTCCATGCTAGGGCCCAGGAATAGGCGACACTGCCGGGCGTGGTCCTACATCCGCGTCAGCCGACGGCGCATTCGCGCCGGCAAGCGGCGCGCGCGCGACTTCACTGCCGGCTCACCAGCCGCTTCGGCACCGACAGCGTCAGCGCCGCGCCCACCACCAGGCACGCGGCCAGCAGGTACATGCCGGAATCCGTGCTGCGGGTGAGGTCCTTGAGCCAGCCCACCGCGTAGGGGCTGAGAAAGCCGGCAAGGTTGCCCAGCGAATTGATCAGCGCAATGCCCGCGGCCGCGCCGGTGCCGGCCAGGAACGCCGTGGGCAGGCTCCAGAACAGCGGCAGCGTGGTCAGGATGCCGATCGTCGCCAGCGTCAGCGCCACCATCGCCAGCGTGGTGTCGCCGTGCCATTGCACCGACAGCAGCAGCCCGACAGCGCCGGCCAGCGCCGGCACTGCGATATGCCAGCGGCGCTCGCCGCTGCGGTCGGCGCTGTAGGCCACCAGCACCATGCCGATTACCGCGCAGCCATAGGGGATGGCGGTCAGCAGCCCGATATCGAGCGCGCCCTTGACGCCGGTCTGCTTGATGATGGTCGGCAGCCAGAAGCTGACGCCGTACAGGCCCATGACGAAGCAGAAGTAGATCGCGCTCATCAGCCACACGCGCGGGCTCGACAGCACGGTGCGGATCGGCGGGTCTTCCTTGTGCGCGTTCTCGCTGGCGATATTGCGCTCCAGCAGTGCCTTTTCCTCGGACGACAGCCATTTGGCGTGGGCGATGCGGTCATCCAGGTAGGCCAGCACCCACAGCCCCACCAGGATCGACGGAATGCCTTCCAGCAGGAACATCCACTGCCAGCCCGACCAGCCGTTGTGGCCGTCGAACGACTGCATGATCCAGCCCGACAGCGGCCCGCCGATCACGCCCGACAGCGCGATCGCGGTCATGAAGAAGGTGGTGGTGCGCCCGCGCCGGTTGGCCGGGTACCAGTAGGTCAGGTACAGGATGATGCCGGGAAAGAAGCCGGCCTCGGCGATGCCCAGCAAGAAGCGCAGCACATAGAACATGGTCGGCGTGGTGACGAACATCATCGCCGCCGAGATCGCGCCCCAGGTGATCATGATGCGCGCGATCCAGACGCGCGCGCCCACCTTGTGCAGGATCACGTTGCTCGGCACTTCGAACAGGAAGTAGCCGATGAAGAAGATGCCGGCGCCCAGGCCGTAGACGGTCTCGCTGAACTGCAGGTCGTTCAGCATCTGCAGCTTGGCGAAGCCCACGTTGACGCGGTCCAGGTAGGCCACCACGTAGCACAGCAGCAGGAAGGGCACCAGGCGCCAGCTGACCTTGCGGTACGTTGCGTCTTCAAAGGCGGCGTCGCTGACGCCGGGGTTTACTGCGGTCGTTGTCATGCTGTCTCCTGAGGAATTGGCGTTTCTGTGTGACGCGTTCTTACAGCTACCGTACGACTGGGCAAGCAGGCCAGGGCGCGCGGCTTAGACGCAGCGGCCGCCGTCCACTTCGATGCAGGTGCCCGTGATGAAGGCGGCTTCGTCCGAGGCCAGGTAGAGGCAGGCGTTGGCCACGTCCTGCGGCGTCGACATGCGCCCCATCGGGATGGTGGCGAGGAACTTCGCGCGGTTCTCGGGCGTGTCGGGCATGCCCATGAATTCTTCGAGCAGCGCGGTGGCGCCGATCACCGGGTTGACGCAGTTGACGCGGATATTGTCCGGGCCCAGCTCCGCGGCCATGGCCTTGCTGGCGGTGATCACCGCACCCTTGCTGCCGTTGTACCAGACCAGGCCCGGGCGCGGCCGGATGCCGGCGGTGGAGGCGATGTTGACGAACACGCCGCCACCGCGCTGGCGGAAATGCGGGATAAAGGCGCGCGCCGACCAGTAGATGCTCTTGACGTTGACGGCATAGACGCGATCGAACTCGTCTTCGGCGACATCCAGGATCGGCTTGTTGCGATGGGTGGTGCCGGCGTTGTTGACCACGATATGCACGTCGCCGAAGACGGCCAGCGCGGCGTCGCGCATGGCCTCGGTATCGGCTTCGCGCGAGACATCGGCGCGCACCGCGCGGGCGCGCCCGCCGGCGTCGCGGATCGCCGCGGCGACACGCTCGGCGGCATCCTCGCGCAGGTCGGCCACCACCACGTTGGCACCTTCGCGCGCAAAGGTATGGGCAATGCCTTCGCCGAAGCCGGAACCGCCGCCGGTGACGATCGCTACCTTGTTGGCCAGTCTCATGGGTTGTCTCCTTTCTGGTGTGGGTACTGTGTTTGCTGCCGAGTGATCAAGTCCTGCGGGTTTGCTCCCCTCTCCCGCTCGCGGGAGAGGGGAGCCTTTGCTACGGGTGGTGGGCAATCAAGCGACAGCAGTGCGTGAGTCCCGTTCGTTCAATGCGAAAACGGCCCGCGCCCCCTCAAGGCATTCGCCACCATCATCAGCGCCAGCAAAAACGGCAGCGCCACGTACAGGCACCAGTGCACGCGGTCACCGACCACGTCGCCCCACTTGCGCTTGAACACCTGCAGCCGCGGCATGCCCGAAGGATTGGTGGCGCGCTTGTTGCGGACATGCCATGCCATCCAGAAAAAGAAGATGGCAAAGGCGACCGACAGGAAATTGATGTTACCCATGTTGAATGGCGATGGTTTTCAGGGTGGTGAATCCGTACAGGGCCTCGAAGCCCTTTTCGCGGCCGTAGCCGGACTGGCCGCTGCCGCCGAAGGGCAGCTCCACGCCGCCGCCGGCGCCGTAGTTGTTGATAAAGACCTGGCCCGCGCGCAGCTTGTGCGCCAGGCGCAGCTGGCGCCCGCCGTCGCGGGTCCAGACCCCGGCGACCAGCCCGTACGGCGTGCCGTTGGCCAGCGCGATGGCTTCGGCCTCGGTGTCGAACGGCATCGCCGCCAGCAGCGGGCCGAACACTTCTTCCTGCGCCAGCCGGTGCGCGGGCGGCACGTCGCGGAACAGCATCGGCACCTGGTAGTAGCCGGCCTCGGGCGCCTCGGCCACGATCTGGCCCTGCGCCATCACCGCCACGCCGGCGTGCTGCGCGTCGGAGACGAAGTCCCACACGCGCTGCTGCTGCTTGCGGCTGATCAGCGGGCCGCATTCCAGGTCCAGCTCGGACGGGCCCACGCGCAGCGATTCGAATACCGACGCGAGCCGGTCCAGCAGCACGTCGTAGACCGGGCGCTCCACCAGCAGGCGGCTGCCGGCCGAGCAGGTCTGGCCGGCGTTCTGCACGATGCCGTTGACCACCACCGGCACCAGCGCGTCGAGGTCGGCATCGGCAAAGACGATCTGCGGCGACTTGCCGCCCAGTTCCAGCGTGACGGGAACATGGTTCTCGGCGGCCAGCTGCGACACCAGCTTGCCGGTCTGCGGCGAGCCGGTGAACGAGATGTGGTTGATGCCGGGGTGGCGCGCCAGCGCGGCGCCGGCCTCGTGGCCGTAGCCGGTGATGAGGTTGAGCGCGCCTTCGGGCAGGCCGGCTTCGGCGGCGATCTCGGCCACGCGCAGCAGCGACAGGCAGGCGTCCTCGGCCGGCTTGACCACGCAGGCGTTGCCGGCGGCCAGCGCCGCGCCGACGCTGCGCCCGAAGATCTGCAGGGGGTAGTTCCACGGGATGATATGGCCGGTCACGCCGTGCGGCTCGCGCACCGTCAGCACGGTATAGCCCGGGTTGTAGGGAATGGTCTGGCCGTGCAGCTTGTCGACCGCGCCGGCGTAGAACTCGAAGTAGCGCGCCACCGCGCGGGCGTCGGCGCGCGCCTGGCGCAGCGGCTTGCCGGTGTCGCGGGCCTCGAGCGCGGCGAGTTCTTCCTCGTGGGCGATCAGCGCCACGGCGACGCGGTTGAGCAGGCGCACCCGCTCGGCCGGGGCCATCTGGCCCCAGGCGCCGTCGGCGGCCTGGCGCGCCGCGTGGACGGCGACATTGATATCGGTGGCGTTGCCGCGCGCGATCTCGGCGAACGGCTCGCCGTTGGAGGGATCGAAAACCTTGATGCGCAGGCCGTTGTCGGGCGCGATCAGGCGGTTGGCGACGAAGTGCTGGGCGTGCATGGGTGGCTCCGGGGCAGCATAAGGGCTGCGGCTATTCAGTGTCGGCTGAAGAATGCGCCATTATCGCCGACGCTGGCGTCGCTGCAACGCGTTGCAGCGGGCCAGCGAAGCCAGGACGGGCGAGGGCTTGTCAGCAACCGGTCAGGCGCGAGCCGCTATAATGCCCGCCATCCGACAACACAGCGCAGGCATCTGGAGAACCGCATGAGCTTCAACCTCGTATCCCCGGGCAAGGACATCCCCAACGATTTCAACGTCATCATCGAGATCTCGGCCCAGAGCGATCCGGTGAAGTACGAGGCCGACAAGGAAACCGGCCTGCTGTTCGTCGACCGCTTCATCGGCACCGGCATGCGCTACCCGGCCAACTACGGCTACATCCCGCAGACGCTGTCGGGCGATGGCGACCCGGTCGACGTGCTGGTGCTGTCGCCGTTCCCGATCCTGGCCGGGGCCGTGGTGCGTTGCCGCGCACTCGGCATGCTGAAGATGACCGATGAGTCCGGCGTCGACGCCAAGCTGGTGGCGGTTCCGGTCGACAAGCTGTCGCCGGCTACGGCCTACATGAAGGGCCTGTCCGACGTGCCGCAGAACCTGCTGGACCAGATCAAGCACTTCTTTGAGCACTACAAGGCACTGGAAGCCGGCAAGTGGGTCAAGGTCGAAGGCTGGGCCGGCATCGAGGAAGCCCACAAGGAAATCACCGACGGCGTGGCGAACTACAAGAAGTAAGCTGAACCGCCGCTGAATCAGCCCCGCTCCGGCGGGGTTTTTTATTGCCGCGCGCTTGATGCGCGTTAGCACCCGTCCGGGTGGCGCACGCTACGCTAGGCCGGTACTGACAACAGGAGTCCCCCATGCAACCCGTGACCGAAATCCAGGTATCGCCGCAGGCCCTGCCGTCGGCGCGCCGCTATGACCGGCTGGCGGTGTCCTTCCATTGGGCGGTGTTCGTGCTGGTGGCACTGGCCTATGCCGCGATCGAGCTGAAGGGCAGCTTCGCCAGGGGCACGCCGCCGCGCGCGCTGGCCATGGCGGTGCATGAATGGGCCGGCGCGCTGGTGCTGGTGCTGGCGCTGCCGCGCCTGCTGTGGCGCCTGCTGCGCGGCGCGCCCGCGCCGGAGCCGGGCGCGCGCTGGATGCAGCTGGCCGGCGCGGCCATGCACTGGGTACTGTACCTGTTCATCCTGGCCCAGCCGCTGCTGGGCCTGCTGGCGATGAATGCCGGCGGCCACCTGCTGGCGCTGCCGGCTCTGGGGATCGAAGTGCCCGCGCTGGTCGCGGCCGACCCGGCGCTGAAGAACAGCGTCAAGGACCTGCACGAAACCCTCGGCACCGCGTTCTACATGGTCATCGGCCTGCATGCGATGGCATCGCTGTTCCATCACTACATGCTGGGCGACGACACGCTGCGGCGCATGTGGCGCTGAGCGCCAGCACATAAGCCTCAGGCGCGCGCGAACGGGTTGCGCTCGCCCAGCTCGTCCAGGTAGGCGTCGATGCCCTGGCGTTCGCGCGCCAGGAAGCGCTCGACGGCATCGGCAAAGGCCGGGTGCGCCAGCCAGTGGGCCGAGCGCGTGGCCACCGGCAGGAAGCCGCGCGCCATCTTGTGCTCGCCCTGCGCGCCGCCCTCGAAGGTGCCGATGCCGTGTTCGATGCAGAACTCGAGCGGCTGGTAGTAAGCGGTCTCGAAATGCAGGCACGGGTGGTATTCGAGCGCGCCCCAGTAGCGTCCGTAGAGCGTGCTGACCTCGGGCGCCGCGTCATAGACCAGCAGCGAACTGGCGATGGGCTGGCCCGCGCGCTCGGCGATCACCAGCAGCAGGTGCTGCGGCATGGCGGCGCCGATGCGGCGGAAGAAATCCAGGTTCAGGTAAGGCGTGGAATGGTGCTCGCGGTAGGTCTGGCGATAGCAGCGGTTGAAGAACTGCCAGGCGTCGTCGTCGATCTCCGCGCCGCGCAGGCGGCGCAAGGTGATGCCGGCCTGGGCCACCTGGCGGCGCTCGGCGCGGATGTTCTTGCGTTTCTTCTGCGACAGCGTGGCGAGAAAGTCGTCGAAGCTGCCGTAGCCGTCATTGGTCCAGTGGAACTGCACGCCGTGCCGCATCAGCATGCCGGCCTGCGCCATCAGCGCGGCCTCGGCCTCGTCCGGAAACAGGATGTGCAGCGACGACATCTGGCTGTCGGCGGCGAGCGCCAGCGCCATCTGCAGCAACAGCCGGCGCGCCTCGGCGTCTTCGGCCAGCAGCCGCGCGCCGCGCACCGGCGTGAACGGGATCGCCGCCAGCCACTTGGGGTAGTACTCGATGCCGTTGCGCGCGTAGGCGTCGGCCCAGGCCCAGTCGAAGACATACTCGCCATAGGAATGCGCCTTGGCATACAGCGGCATGGCGGCGGCCAGCCGTTGCGGGCGGCCGGCCGCGGGCGGCGCCCATAACGTCAGGTAGCGCGGATGCCATCCGGTGTCCGGGCAGGCGCTGCCGCTGGCGTGCAGCGCGTGCAGGAAGGCATGCTTGAGGAAGGGCGTGGCGTCGGCGTGGCGGGCCACCAGGGCGTCCCAGGCCGCGGCATCGACCTGGCCCAGGTCGGAGACGATCTCGGTACGGTATTGCGGGGCGGCATCGCCCGCTTCGCTGCGCGTTTGCCGTGCCGGCTGGCCCTGTCCGGGCACGCATGATTCAGACTGCATTGCACCAGTTCCCTCTGTGGACCGGTCGAGTCTACCGGAAACCCCGCTCCGGGGCCGGCGTCGTAAAATGGAGCATCCTGGTCAATAGTGCTTTCGCAGGCATCCACGGATGCACCGGGCGACCCGCACGCTTGCGGCTGGTCCAACGGGCCGCCGCACCACTCCCAACACCAAGGCCCGATATGAAAAACCTGTTTTTCAACCTGTATTCGCACGGCTTTGCGCGCGTCGCGGTGGGCGTGCCGGTCTGCCGCGTGGCCGACCCGGCCTTCAACGCCAACGAGACCATTGCCCTGGCGACGCAGGCGGCGCAGCGCGGCGCCGTGCTGGTCGCGTTCCCGGAACTGGGGCTGTCGGCCTACACCTGCGACGACCTGTTCCACCAGCGCGCGCTGCTGGATGCCTGCCAGGCGGCGCTGGCCACCATCGTCGAGGCCTCGCGCAAGCTGCCGGCGGCGGTGGTGGTGGGCATGCCGCTGCGGGTCGAGCACCAGCTGTTCAACTGCGCCGTGGTGGTGGCGCGCGGGCGCATCCAGGGCGTGGTGCCCAAGACCTACCTGCCCAACTACTGGGAGTTCTACGAGGCCCGGCAGTTCAGCGCCGCCGACAACGCCGCGGTCACGTCGATCCAGCTGCTGGGCCAGGAGGTGCCGTTCGGCGCCGGCCTGCTGTTCGACATCGAAGACATCCCCGACTTCCGCTTCCACGCCGAAATCTGCGAGGACGTATGGGTGCCGATCCCGCCGTCGTCGTTCGCGGCGCTGGCCGGGGCCACCGTGCTGGTCAACCTGTCGGCATCGAATATCGTGGTGGGCAAGTCGGGCTACCGGCACCAGCTGGTGTCGCAGCAGTCGGCGCGCTGCCTGGCGGCCTACCTGTACACCTCGGCCGGCAAGGGCGAGTCGTCCACCGACCTGGCCTGGGACGGCCAGGCGCTGATCTGCGAGAACGGCGAGCTGCTGGCCGAGTCCGAGCGCTTTGCCGACACCTCGCACCTGCTGTTCGCCGATATCGACGTCGAGCGGCTGTCGCGCGAGCGCATGCACCAGGTGACCTTCGGCCACTCGGTGCGGCGGCACAAGGCCGAGGTGGACCAGTTCCGCGTGGTCCGCTTCCCGCTCGACCTGACGCTGGAAAAGTCGCTGCCGCTGGAGCGCAACGTGGCGCGCTTCCCGTACGTGCCGGCCGATCCGCGCCAGCGCGACGAACGCTGCATGGAGGTCTACAACATCCAGGTGCAGGCCCTGGTGCAGCGGCTGTCGGCGAGCAAGATCAGCAAGGTGGTGATCGGCGTCTCGGGCGGGCTCGATTCCACTCACGCGCTGCTGGTGTGCGCCAAGGCGATGGACCGGCTGGGCCTGCCGCGCGCCAATATCCTTGCCTACACCATGCCCGGCTTTGCCACCAGCGGGCGCACGCTGCAGCAGGCGCGCCAGCTGATGCAGGTGGTGGGCTGCAGCGCGACCGAGATCGATATCCGGCCGTCGTGCCTGGCGATGCTGAAGGACCTGGGCCACCCCTATGCCGCCGGCGAGAAGGTCTACGACGTGACCTTCGAGAACGTGCAGGCGGGCGAGCGCACCAACCACCTGTTCCGGCTGGCCAACTTCCACCATGCCATCGTGATCGGCACCGGCGATCTGAGCGAGCTGGCGCTGGGCTGGTGCACCTACGGCGTGGGCGACCACATGTCGCACTACAACGTCAACGCCAGCGTGCCCAAGACGCTGATCTCGCACCTGGTGCGCTGGGTCGCCGAGACCGGGCAGGTGGGCGAGGGCGGCTCGGACGTGCTGCTGGCCGTGCTCGACACCGACATCAGCCCGGAGCTGATCCCCGGCGACAGCAACCATGGGCCCGAGCAGAAGACCGAGAGCACCATCGGCCCGTACGAGTTGCAGGACTTCAACCTCTACTACACGCTGCGCTTCGGCTTTGCCCCGTCCAAGATCGCCTTCCTGGCGCAGCATGCCTGGGGCGACCGCGAGCGCGGCATCTGGCCCAACGGCCCGCACGTGGTGCGCAACCAGTACGGCCTGCCCGACATCAAGCGCAACCTGGCGATCTTCCTGGACCGCTTCTTCCGCACCAGCCAGTTCAAGCGCTCATGCGTGCCGAATGCGCCCAAGGTGGGGTCGGGCGGCTCGCTGTCGCCACGCGGCGACTGGCGCGCGCCCAGTGATTCGGAGTCCGTGGTGTGGCTGGCGGATCTGGAGAAGGTGCCGGATTGAGCGCCGGGCCCGGTTGGCGTGGCGCTGGAGTGCCGGTTTATGCACAGGTTCTCCAGCGGCTGCCCACAGGGTTATCCACAGGCGCGGACGGCTCCGGATGCGCGCCAACCCACGCAACGGCCGCGCCGGCTGTTGCCCTGGCGGAAATGCAAGCGCGCAAGGGCTGTTAAAATGCCCTCCGGAGAGCGCCGCGTCCGCGGCGATGCGCCGCCAGGCGCGTGAACAAACGATAAACAGGGGCCAGTCATGAAGCAGATTACCGCCATCATCAAACCGTTCAAGCTCGACGAGGTGCGCGAAGCCCTGGCTGACGTCGGCGTGACCGGGCTGACGGTGACCGAAGTAAAGGGATTTGGCCGCCAGAAAGGGCATACCGAGCTGTACCGCGGCGCCGAGTACGTGGTCGACTTCCTGCCCAAGATCAAGATTGAAGTGGTGGTGGCCGAGAACCAGCTCGATACCGTGCTGGACGCCATCGTCAAGGCCGCCCACACCGGCAAGATCGGCGACGGCAAGATCTTCGTCACCGAGATCGAGCGCGTGATCCGCATCCGCACCGGCGAGCAGGACGAAGCCGCGGTCTGAGCCACCGGCCAGCTCAGCGACACGCCGCCCTGCAGGGCGGCGTTTTCATTGGTGGGTACGCGTGAGCCGCCAGCTCAGCTGGGCAGCTTCCAGCCGTAGCGCACCGACGCCAGGCGCATGGCGATGATCGCCAGCGCGCCGGTCAGCAGCGCCGCCTCCTGCTGTACCTCGACCCAGGTCAGGCCGATATAGATCCAGCAGCCGATGAACGAGCAGGTGGCATAGGGCGAGCGGTCGCGCAGGATCATCGGCACTTCATTGCACAGCACGTCGCGCACCACGCCGCCGAACACGGCCGAGATGATGCCCATCATGACTGCCACGGTGGGCGTCATCTGCGCCACCAGCGCCAGCGAGGCGCCGGTCACCGAGAACAGCCCGAGCCCGATGGCGTCGGCCACGATCATGGCCCGGTCCGAGGCCACCCGGCTGACCACGCGCAGCACGAACGACGCGCCGAACGACATCACGAAGATCAGCAGCACGTAGCCCTCGTGGTCGACCCAGTAGAACGGGCGCCGGTCGAGCAGCACGTCGCGCACGGTGCCGCCGCCGAAGGCGGTGGCAAAGGCCACCACGAAGGTGCCGACCACGTCCAGGCGCTGCTTGCGCGCGTCGACCACGCCCGAGACCGCGAAGGCGAGCACGCCGATCACCTCCATGATGTGGAGGATCAGGGGCAGCCGCCCCATCAGCAACTCGAGCGGAAGATGCATCCGGGCGCGGCGTCAGGCGCGCGGCTGGCGCAGCAGCACCATCAGCGCGCCGGCGCCGCCTTCGGCCTCGCGTGCCTGCACGAAGGCCAGCACCTCCTCCTTCTGCACCAGCCAGCTGCGCACCTTGCCCTTGAGCACCGGCAGCTTGTCCGGCGAGCCCAGGCCCTTGCCATGGATCACGCGCACGCAGCGCACGCCGTTGCGCACCGAGCGGCGCAGGAACTCGGCCAGCGCCTCGCGCGCCTCGTCGCTGCGCAGGCCGTGCAGGTCGACCTTGTCCTGCGGCACCCATTCGCCGCGGCGCAGCTTGCGCACCACGTCCATGCCAATGCCGGGCCGGCGGAACGACAGCGTCTCGTCGGTCTCGAGCAGGCTTTCGACATCGAACTCGTCGGACAGCGACGCCTGCAGCACGGCCTGGTCGTTGCGCTGCGACTGCACCGGCACGGGCGCGGGCTTGCTGGGGGGATGGTGGGCGCGGTTGCGGTCGCGCAGCTGGCTGACCTGGCCCACGCTGGTGCGGAACACATCGGCTTCGGCGCGGGCGCGCTCGGCCGCCTGCTCGGCGGCAAGGCGCTCGGCTTCGCGGCGCTCGGTATCGGCCTTGAGGGTGTCGCGCAGCCTGGCAAGGTCGTTCAGGCCGAGTCGTTGGGGCGGTCGGTCGGGTTTGCGGGCGCCGTGCGTCATTGAAAAAATCTCCGGAGGCTCGGCGCCGATTATATCGACTGGCGGGGCCGCGGGCGGGCCCGCGCCCGTGTGACGCGCCGGCGGCGGTGATGGCCGCCGGCGGAGGGGTTGCTTACTTCAGGGCTTCGACGAAGCGCTGCGCGTCGAGCGCGGCCATGCAGCCGGTGCCGGCGCTGGTGATGGCCTGGCGGTAGACGTGGTCCTGCACGTCGCCCGCGGCGAACACGCCCGGCACGCTGGTGGCGGTGGCATCGCCCTGCAGGCCCGACTTGGTCACCAGGTAGCCGTTTTCCATGGCCAGCTGGCCGGTGAACAGGTCGGTGTTGGGCTTGTGGCCGATGGCGATAAAGACGCCGGCCAGCTTCAGGTCTTCGGTCTGGCCGGTCTTGGTGCCGCGCACGCGGATGCCGGTCACGCCGGAGTCGTCGCCCAGCACTTCGTCCAGCACGCTGTCGTAGCGGATCACCACGCGGCCTTCCTTCTCGCGCTGCAGCAGGCGGTCGACCAGGATCGGTTCGGCGCGGAAGCTGTCGCGGCGGTGGATCACGGTGACCTTGCTGGCGATATGCGACAGGTACAGCGCTTCTTCCACGGCGGTATTGCCGCCGCCGACCACGGCCACTTCCTGGTTCTTGTAGAAGAAGCCGTCGCAGGTGGCGCAGGCCGACACGCCGCGGCCCATGAACGATTCTTCCGACGGCAGGCCCAGGTACTGGGCCGAAGCGCCGGTGGCGATGATCAGCGCGTCGCAGGTGTACTCGCCGGCGTCGCCGATCAGCGTGAAGGGGCGGGCCGGCTGGCCGCGTTCGTCCACCAGCTTGGCGGTATGGATGTGATCGAAGATGATTTCGGTCTTGAATTCCTCGGCGTGCGCCAGCAGGCGCTGCATCAGCTCGGGGCCCTGGACGCCCTTGGCATCGCCCGGCCAGTTCTCGACGTCGGTGGTGGTCATCAGCTGGCCGCCCTGGGCCAGGCCGGTGATCAGCACCGGTTCCAGGTTGGCGCGGGCCGCGTAGACCGCGGCGGTGTAGCCGGCGGGACCGGAACCGAGAATCAGCACTTTTGCGTGTTTTGCCATGATGCGTTCCTGTGGCCGGTGCGGCATGGTGCCCACCGGCATTGCTCGAAAGCGACATTATAAGAGGAGCCGCATTTGCTCACTGTTGCAAATTCCAATGGGTGCGATAGTCTCGGGCCACGTTAAAATGGCCGCCACGATGCCTGCCAGTCACCTGGCGAGCGAGCCCCGGCCGCTGGCGGTATCGGTCCGAACCCATCCGGAATCCCTAACACGCGAGTTTCAACCAGGCATGGCCCGAGCTACCACGACCACCCGCACCGATCCCTCAGCCTTGCCATCCCGCATCGGCAAACTGCTGGGCGAGGTCCGCTGGTTCCTGCTGCTGGCCGTCACGCTGGGTTTCCTGTGCGTGCTGGCCAGCTACAGCAAGACCGATCCCGGCTGGTCGCATGCCAACCAGGTGGCCGATATCCACAACCTGGGCGGCCGCGTCGGCGCCTGGGTGGCGGATGTGCTGTTCTTCATCTTCGGCTTTTCGGCCTACTGGCTGGCGGTGCTGCTGGTGCGCCGCTGCTGGCGCGGCTGGCGCACGCTGACCGCCGAGCTGCCGGAGCGCACCGACCACAGCCTGCACCGCCAGGGTGTGACCGTCAGCTGGATCGGCTTTGTGCTGACCCTGTTCTCCAGCATGGGCCTGGAGGCGATCCGCATGTACCCGCTGCGGGCCGCGCTGCCGCGCGCGCCCGGCGGGGTGCTGGGCGACCTGCTCGGCGGCTGGCTGCAGGTGGCGCTGGGCTTTACCGGCGCAACCCTGCTGCTGTTGCTGCTGCTGGCAATCGGGCTGTCGCTGTTCTTCCATTTCTCGTGGCTGACCGTGGCCGAGCAGATCGGCGGCTTTGTCGAGACCCTGTTCCTTGGCTTCAAGGCCCGCCGCGAGAGCAAGCAGGACCGCATCATCGGCGAGGCCGCCAAGACCGAGCGCAAGGAAACCGTCGAGGTCCAGCGTGTGCGCATCGAAGAGGCCGCGCCGGTGCAGATCGTGCGACCGCAGGCGGTGCCCAAGCACGAGCGCGTCGAGCGCGAGAAGCAGCAGCCGCTGTTCGCCGATATCCAGGACTCGGACCTGCCGCCGCTGTCGCTGCTGGACCCGATCCCGCCGCACCAGGAAACCGTCAGCGCCGAGACCCTCGAATTCACCTCGCGCCTGATCGAGAAAAAGCTCAAGGACTTCGGCGTCGAGGTCAAGGTGGTGGCGGCCTACCCGGGCCCGGTCATCACCCGGTACGAGATCGAGCCCGCCACCGGGGTCAAGGGCAGCCAGGTGGTGAACCTGGCGCGCGACCTAGCGCGTTCGCTGTCGCTGGTGTCGATCCGCGTGGTCGAGACCATCCCCGGCAAGAACTACATGGGGCTGGAGCTGCCCAACCCGAAGCGCCAGACCGTGCGCCTGTCGGAAATCCTGGGCTCGCAGGTCTACAACGAGAGCGCGTCCAGCCTGACCATGGCGCTGGGCAAGGACATTGCCGGCAAGCCGATGGTGGCCGACCTGGCGCGCATGCCGCACTGCATGGTGGCCGGCACCACCGGCTCGGGCAAGTCGGTGGGCATCAACGCGATGATCCTGTCGCTGCTGTACAAGGCCAAGCCCGAAAGCGTGCGCCTGATCCTGATCGACCCGAAGATGCTCGAAATGAGCGTCTACGAGGGCATCCCGCACCTGCTGTGCCCGGTGGTGACGGACATGCGCCAGGCCGGCAACGCGCTGAACTGGGCCGTCGGCGAGATGGAGCGCCGCTACAAGCTGATGAGCAAGCTGGGCGTGCGCAACCTGGCCGGCTACAACAAGAAGATCGACGAGGCCGCGGCGAAGGAAGAGAAGATCCCGAATCCGTTCAGCCTGACCCCGGACGCGCCGGAACCGCTGGAAAAGCTGCCCACCATCGTCATCGTCATCGACGAGCTGGCCGACCTGATGATGGTGGTCGGCAAGAAGGTGGAAGAACTGATCGCCCGCATCGCGCAGAAGGCGCGCGCCGCCGGCCTGCACCTGGTGCTGGCCACGCAGCGCCCGTCGGTGGACGTGATCACCGGCCTGATCAAGGCCAACGTGCCGACCCGGATCGCATTCCAGGTCAGCAGCAAGATCGATTCGCGCACCATTCTCGACCAGCAGGGCGCCGAAACCCTGCTGGGCATGGGCGACATGCTCTACCTGGCGCCCGGCACCGGCTTGCCGGTGCGCGTGCACGGCGCCTTTGTCTCGGACGAAGAAGTCCACCGGGTGGTGGAGAAGCTCAAGGAATCCGGCGAGGCCAACTACATCGAGGGCATCCTGGAAGGCGGGCTGACCGATGACGGCGCCGGTGGCGACGGGTTTGGCGGCGGCGCCGGCATCGGTGGAGGCGGCGGCGAAGCCGATCCGCTGTACGACCAGGCGGTCGAGGTGGTGCTGAAGAACCGGCGCGCGTCGATCTCGCTGGTGCAGCGCCACCTGCGCATCGGCTATAACCGCGCCGCGCGGCTGCTCGAGGACATGGAGAAGGCCGGGCTGGTCTCGGCCATGTCGGGCAACGGCAACCGCGACATCCTGGTGCAGGGTGGCGGCGCCGCGCGCGAAGATGACTGAGCGTCGCTCGCGCGGCCTTCGGAATATCGCTCGTAATATCCAGTTACCCGCCGGCGCGTGGCGCGCGGAATCCCCGCGCTGACGGCGGCTCTAAAAGGACAGGTCGCACGCGCCCGGCCCCGATGCGATACGGCGGGGCGCGGCACCACCCCTACCACTACCAGGATCCCAACCATGCGAAACCGCATCCTCGTGTCGGCTTGCGCCGCGCTGGCGATGTTTGCGCTGCAGGCGCCGGCCCACGCCGCCGCCACCGACCAGTTGCAGAGCTTTGTGACCGGCGTGAAGAGCGCGCGCGGCGAATTCACGCAGCGTCAGGTCAAGGGGCAGGGCGCCAACGTCAAGGTGACCGGCACGTCCAGCGGCACCTTCGTGTTCTCGCGTCCGGGCAAGTTCACATGGCGCTATACCAAGCCCTACGAGCAACTGCTGCAGGCCGACGGCCAGACCCTGTACATCTATGACAAGGACCTGAACCAGGTCACCGAGCGCAAGCTCGACGGCGCGCTGGGTTCCAGCCCGGCGGCAATCCTGTTCGGCAGCAACGACCTCGACAAGAATTTCGTGGTCAGGAACGGGCCGACGCGCGATGGCGTGGAATGGCTGGAGCTGACGCCCAAGGCCAAGGACACGCAGTTCGAGCGCATCGGCATCGGTTTCAAGGCCGGCAATCTCGAGGCGATGGAGCTGCGCGACGCGTTCGGCAACACCACGCTGCTGACCTTCACCGGCATGCAGAAGAACCCGCCTCTGGCAGCCGATGCGTTCCGGTTCACGGTGCCCAAGGGCGCCGACGTGATGAAGCAATGAGGGCCGCCATGATCGATGCGCACGAAGGGTCGGCAGGATCGGGAAGAACGTATCGTCGCGGTGGCGTGGCGTTGCTGGCCGGCGCTGGCGTGCTCGCGCTGGCGGCGTGCGCCAGCAGCGGCGGTGGCGCCAGCAAGTTCGATGTCGATGCCTTCCTGCGCGCGCCGGATTCGGCGTTGCCCGAAGTGGTCGGCAATCCGGCCTTCCTCGCAGCCACCCGCGTGCCCGCCACCGAATGCGCGGTGATGCTGCAATCGACCAGCACCGGCGTGCTGGAAGACCTGCCGCCGAGCAGCAACGCGCGCGGCCCGGCCTGGCTGCTGCATCCGAAAGACAAGCCCGGCCAGGTATGGCTGGTGGTCAGCGAGGCCGGCGGCGAACGTACCTGCCACGGCCCGCTGCCGGCCGACGCGATGAAGACCCTGGCCAGCCGCGCCCGGGGCTGAGTCCCCCTGCCGGCGCGCGGCGCGGCTCAGTGCGGCTTGATGGCGATCTTCAGCACGCCGTCGCGCTGGTTGGCGAACAGGTCGTACGCCGCGACGATATCCTCCAGCGGGTAGTGGTGGGTCACCAGCAGGCCCAGGTCGACGCGGCCCGATTCGATCACATTGACCAGCCGGCGCATGCGCTCCTTGCCGCCGGGGCACAGCGCCGTGTTGATCTTGTGGTCGCCCAGCCCGGCGGCAAAGGCCGCCAGCGGGATGGTCAGGTCGCTCGAGTACACGCCCAGGCTGGACAGCGTGCCGCCGGGCTTGAGCACGCGCAAGGCCTGCTCGAAGGTCGCCTGCGTGCCGAGCGCCTCGATCGAGGCATCGACGCCGCGGCCGCCGGTCAGCTTCATGATTTCATCCACCACGTCGCAGTTGCGGAAATTGAGCGTGACGTCTGCGCCCATCTTGCGCGCGATCTCGAGCCGGTGGTCGTTGCCGTCGATGGCGATGATGGTGGTCGCGCCGCATAGCCGGGCACCGGCCGTCGCGCACAGGCCGATCGGGCCCTGGGCGAACACCGCGACGGTGTCGCCGATGCGGATGTTGGCATTCTCCGCGCCCTTGAAGCCGGTCGACATGATGTCGGGGCACATCAGCACCTGTTCGTCGGTGAGCCCGTCCGGAATCGGTGCGAGGTTGGCCTGCGCATCGGGCACCAGCACATATTCCGCCTGCGTGCCGTCGATCAGGTTGCCGAAGCGCCAGCCCGCGGTGGCCTTGTAGCCATGGCAGCCGCACAGCCCCTGTTGCACCAGGTAGCTGCCGTCCTGCGAGGCCGCGCCATCCTGCGCGGCGTAGGAATTGAAGTTGGGGCAGATCGCGCCGGCAATGACGCGCTGGCCTTCGCGGTAGCCGGCCACCGCGCTGCCCAGCTTCTCGATCACGCCGACCGGCTCGTGGCCCACCGTCAGGCCCCGGGCGACCGGGTATTCGCCCTTGAGGATGTGCACGTCGGTGCCACAGATCGTGGTGGTGGTGATGCGGACCAGCGCATCGTTGGGGCCGACATCGGGGATGGGCTTGTCGGCCAGTTCGATCCGGCCGGGCTCGACAAAGATGGCAGCTTTCATCATTGCGGTCATGCGTTTCTCCCAGTGGGTACGGGTGTGGCGAATGGGCCCGGCCGTTGCCGGGCCCGCCTGATTCCTTGATAGCACCCATGGGTTATAGGCTGGTTTATCCAGGTCAAGCGCGGATCAGACAGCGGAAAACGCCGGCGTCGCGCCGATTCGGCAAAAGTTTCAGATCTGAATGAAAAGAAACTGAACCCCATGCGGCGCCATGTGTCCCAGAATCCTCTGACTCGCCAACCCTGACAGGAACCTCCCCATGATTACGATGCTTGCCATGATGCGCAGCCGGACCCATCAACTGCTGTGGCTGGCGGCGGGCGGCGCGTTGCTGGCCGGCTGCGCCGCCGTCCCGGCGGAGCCAGGGGCGCCGGCACCGGCGCCGGGCCCGCAAGGTTCGCTCGGCACGCCGGCCGGCTGTGCGGCGGACTAGCTGGCGGACGACGCGCTGGTCGGCAAGCCCGAGGCCGAAGCCATCGGCCTGCTGCAAGGCTGCGCGTGGCGCCTGGGCGAACGGGACGGCCAGCAGTTTCCCGGCACCATGGACTACAACCCGCAACGGCGCACGCTTGGGATCAAGGCCGGCAAGGTGGTGTGGGTGCGGCGCGGCTGAGGCCGCCTCCGTGCCGGTGTTGACGGGTCATCTTGACCCCGCGCAAGCGTGACCCAACATGACAGAAATGTAATTTGACCGCCTGAACAAGAATCAATATTGTTTTCCGCTGACCGGAATCCAAACACCGGGCGGCCTTGGGGGTGCCCGGCGGCTGCCCAAACCATGCTGGGGAGCCAACCGCGTGAAAACCACCATCCGAACCTTGCTGCCGCGCGCTGCGGCACTGGCCCTGCTGACGCTGCCGCTTGCCGCGGCGGCCCAGGAGAAGGTGCTCAACCTCTACACCGCGCGGCACTACCAGACCGACGAGGCGCTGTACGCCAACTTCACCAAGCAGACCGGCATCAAGATCAACCGCATCGAAGGCCAGGAAGATCCGCTGCTGGAGCGCATCCGCAACGAAGGCGCCAACAGCCCGGCGGACGTGTTCATCACGGTGGATATCGGGCGCCTGTGGCGCGCCCAGCAGGCCGGCGTGTTCGCGCCGGTGAAGTCGAAGGTGCTGGAGTCGCGCATCCCGGCCAACTACCGCGATCCGAATGGCGAGTGGTTCGGCTTCTCGGCACGCGGCCGCGTGATCGCCTACAACAAGGCCGCGGTCAAGTCCGGCGACATTGCCAACTATGAAGACCTGGCCGACCCCAAGTGGAAGGGCAAGGTCTGCACGCGCTCCAGCGGCCATGTCTACAACCTGTCGCTGATTTCCAGCCTGATCGCCCACGACGGCGAGGCCCGCACCGAGCAATGGGCGCGCGGCGTCGCCGCCAACCTGGCGCGCGTGCCCAAGGGCGGCGATACCGACCAGCTCAAGGCGGTTGCCGCCGGCGAGTGCGACGTGGCCATCGCCAATACCTACTACATCGCGCGCCTGCTGAAGTCGACCAAGCCCGAAGACAAGGCCGTGGCCGACAAGCTGGGCGTGGTGTGGCCCAACCAGTCGAGCCAGGGCGTGCACATGAACGTCTCCGGCGGCGGCATGCTCAAGCACGCGCCGAACAAGGAAGCGGCGGTCAAGTTTCTGGAGTACCTGGCCAGCGACGAGGCGCAGCGCTACTTTGCCGACGGCAACAACGAATGGCCGGTGGTGAAGGGCGTGAAGGTCAGCAACCCCGTGCTGGAAGCGCTGGGCGAGTTCAAGTCCGATGCCATCAATGTGGCCGAGCTGGGCAAGTACCAGCCGCAGGCGCAGAAGCTGGTGGATCGGGCGGGGTTCAAGTAAAGCCGAAGGATTGCCTGGCTCTGCTTTTCTCCCCTCTCCCGCGCGCGGGAGAGGGGAGAAACAAGCGGTTGCCAAGTTATCAACTGTCAGACGTCGCTGTCACAGCAAAAACCGCTTGTTCCCCGTCACCTGCGTCGGTTCAACCTTGCGGAACGTCAGCTTGACACTGCTGTTGAGCCGGCGCCCCGCCTGCCTGCGCACCAGCGCCCGGTGCAGCAAGCCCTTGTGGCCGACCGTGCCTTCGGCATAGGGCTGGTCCGAGGTCGAGCCCAGCGCCATCGCCGCCAGCGCCTGGTTGCGCTCCGCGGCGCTCTTCTCCAGCAGCTTGTCCAGCGCCATGCGCGCCCGCACCTGTGCCGCCAGCGCGGTATCGCTCGGGTTGGCGCGGGCGCGGTCGGCATCCCACGGCAGTTGTACCTTGCCGGCCAGGCGGCGCAGCGCGGCGCGCAGCTCGGCGCCATCCATGCGGGTTTCCTGCACGATCCAGACGGCGTCGTGGCGCACGGCTGCTTCGGCATCGGCCATGCGGCGCACCAGCGCCGGCTGCAGCGCGGGCGTGGAAAATTGCCGCGCGCGGCGGACCGCATTGAGGGCGATGCGGCGTACCTGCGGGTTGGCATGGTCGAACAGGTCGTCGATCACGCGTGCGGCGCTGTCGGGCGAGCCGATCATCTCGGCCAGCTGTCCGGCCAGCGAGACTTCTTCCACGCCGCTCAGCTTGTTGCGGCTGAGCCGGTTCAACTTGAACAGCAGGATGTGATATCGCAGCATAGGCTCTTGTGCGGCGGGCATGCCGCGGGTCGCGCCCGGGCGGAGGCCGGGCCATAAGAGGCTATCGGCGCGAGGCGCGCGCGACTTTAGCGCGACTGGGGGCGGCTCAGCGCTGCGCCTGGCGGCGGATCGTGCGCGACAGCACGATCACCGGCAGCAACCCCACCGCCACGATCACCAGCGAGGCGGTGGCGGCCTCGGTCAGGCGTTCGTCGGCGGCCAGGTTGTAGGCCTGCACCGCCAGCGTGTCGAAATTGAACGGCCGCATCACGAAGGTGGCCGGCAATTCCTTCATCACGTCGACAAAGACGATCAGCGCGGCGGTCAGCAGGCTGCCGCGCAGCATCGGCAAATGCACGCGCCGCAGCGTGGCCCCGGGGCCATGGCCCAGGCTGCGCGCGGCCGCGTCCATGCTGGGCGTGATCTTGCCCAGCCCGGCGTTGACGGTCTGCAGCGCCACCCCCAGGAAGCGCACCAGCAGCGCGTAGACCAGCGCGGCGATGCCGCCGGTCAGCAGCAGTCCCGCCGAGACCCCGAACTGCTGCTGCAGCCACGCCGACAGCGCATTGTCCAGCCGCGCCACCGGCACCAGCACCCCCACCGCGATGACCGAGCCCGGCAGCGCATAGCCCATGCCGCACACCCGGGTCAGCCCGCGCATCAGCCAGCTGCGCTTGCCGTTGACCGCGCGCGCGGCATAGCCCACCGCCAGCGCGACCGCCACCGCCGCCAGAGCGGTGGCGCTGGCCAGCAGGAAGCTGTTGCGCACCAGGCCGACAAAGCGCGGGCCGAACTGCGCGTCGCCATCGGTAAAGGCCATGCGGCACAGCATCAGCGCGGGCACCACGAAGCCCAGCAGCACCGGCACCAGGCACGCCGCCAGCGCCAGCCAGCCGCGCGCGCCGTCCAGGGTCCAGGCCGCGGCGCGGCGCTGGTTGCCGAACACCTGCGCGCGGCCGCGGCTGGCGCGCTCCATCAGCAGGATGGCGGCGACGAACAGCAGCATGCAGGCGGACAGCTGCGCCGCGGCGTTCTTGTCGCCCAGCGAGAACCATGCGCGGTAGATGCCGGTGGAGAAGGTCGGGATGGCGAAGTAGGCCACGGTGCCGAAGTCCGCCAGCGTTTCCATCATCGCCAGCGCGGTGCCGGCGACGATGCCCGGCCGCGCCAGCGGCAGCACCACGCGCCAGAGCCGGCTCCAGGCGCCATGGCCGAGCAGGCGCGCAGCTTCGAGGGTGTTCTGGGTCTGCTGCAGGAAGGCGGCGCGCGCGGTCAGGTAGACGTACGGGTACAGCACCAGCGAGAACAGCGCGATCGCGCCGCCGAGCGAGCGGATCTCGGGAAACCAGTATTCGCGCGCGCGCCAGCCGGTCAGCTCGCGCAGCCAGCCCTGCACCGGGCCGGCGAACTGCAGCGCGTCGGTGTAGGCGTAGGCGATCACATAGGCCGGCATCGCCATCGGCAGCACCAGCGCCCATTCCATCACGGCGTGGCCGGGGAAACGGCAGGTCGAGACCAGCCAGGCGGTGGTCACGCCCAGCAGCAGCACGCCTGCGGCGACGCCGCACAGCAGCCAGACGGTATTGAGCACGTATTCGGCCAGCACCGTGTCGATCAGGTGGCGCCAGGTATCGCCGGCGGGCAGCAGCACGGCCGAGGCGATCACCAGCACCGGCACGGCGATCAGCAGCGCCATCGCCACGGTGGCCAGGGTCAGGGGATGGAAGCGGCGGCGGCTGGACAGGAGCATGCGCGGGAACGGTGAGCAAAGTGCCGCCCGCCGGACCTGCGCCTGGCGGCGCGGTGTGCGGGCTGACGCATTCTAGCAATGCCGGCGGCGTCGGGCGCGCGTAGGAAGGTCGTGCGGGGCTGCACGATCGCGGCACGTCCCTATAATGCGCACATGCGAACCGATTCCTATTCACGACTGCTTGACACCCCGGCCCGCAGCCGTCCGGCTACCCGCGCGGATGCGCCGGATGCGGCAGTCCCCGCTCCGGCTGTCATCGAGGTGGAGCGTATCCGTCACGCCTTCGGCCGCCATGCCGTGGTCAAGGGCCTGTCGTTCTCGGTGGCGCGCGGCCATATCGCCTGCCTGCTGGGGCCCAGCGGCTGCGGCAAGACCACGGTGCTGCGGGCGATCGCGGGGTTCGAGCCGCTGCAGGACGGGCGCATCGTGCTGGAAGGGCAGACCGTGTCCTCGTCGGGCACGCTGCTGGCGCCGGAGCAGCGCCGCATCGGCATGGTGTTCCAGGACTATGCGCTGTTTCCGCACCTGGACGTGGCGGCCAACGTCGGCTTCGGCCTCACGCGCGCGCGCCGGGCCGAGCGCGCGGCGCGGGTCGACGAGGTGTTGCAGCTGGTCGGCCTGGCCGGCGCCGGCGGCCAGTATCCGCACGAACTGTCCGGCGGCCAGCAGCAGCGCGTCGCGCTGGCACGCGCGCTGGCGCCGCGCCCGGAACTGCTGCTGCTCGACGAGCCGTTCTCCAACCTCGATGTGGACCTGCGCGAACGCCTGAGCCTGGAAGTCCGGTCGATCCTGAAGGCGCAGGGCACCACCGCCATCCTGGTCACGCACGACCAGCACGAAGCCTTCGCCATGGCCGACGAGATCGGCGTGATGCACGACGGCGTGATCGAGCAATGGGGCAGCGCGCACGACCTGTACCACCGTCCGGCGTCGCGCTTCGTCGCGGGCTTTATCGGCCAGGGCGTGCTGATGGCCGGGCGCATGCGTGATGCCGCCCAGATCGAACTGGAACTGGGCCTGCTGCGCGCGGCCGTGCCGCTGGACCTGCCGGCCGGCGCGGCGGTCGACGTGCTGGTGCGTCCCGACGACATCATTCACGACGACGCCAGCCCGATGCGCGCCGAGGTCGTGCACAAGGCCTTCCGCGGCGCCGAGATCCTGTACACGCTGCGCCTGGCCAGCGGCGGCCGCGTGCTGGCGCTGGTGCCCTCGCACCACAACCACGCCGTGGGCGAGCGCATCGGCATCCGCGTCGAGATCGAGGACGTGGTGGCGTTTGCCGCCTGAGCGCGCGCGCAAGCGCGCCGGCGCCGATGGTCTACACTGTGGCGTTCTGCATCTTGCGCACTGACAGGGCCTGACTACCGTGGCGGACACGCTGTTTTCCGAATCTCCCGACCGTTCCCGGCAACCGCTGGCGGAGCGCCTGCGCCCGCGCACCATCGACGAGGTGATCGGCCAGCAGCACCTGCTTGGCGCGGGCAAGCCGCTGCGCGTGGCATTCGAGTCGGGCGAGCCGCATTCGATGATCCTGTGGGGGCCGCCCGGCGTGGGCAAGACCA
This sequence comes from Cupriavidus alkaliphilus, assembly GCF_900094595.1. Classification (GTDB taxonomy): domain Bacteria; phylum Pseudomonadota; class Gammaproteobacteria; order Burkholderiales; family Burkholderiaceae; genus Cupriavidus; species Cupriavidus alkaliphilus. The sequence continues at coordinate 514,819 of NZ_FMAD01000002.1, forward strand.
CGCTGGCACGGCTGATGGCGGATGCGTTCGACGCCGAATTCATCGCGCTGTCGGCGGTGCTGTCGGGGGTCAAGGACATCCGCGAGGCGGTCGAGCGCGCCGAGCAGTTCCGCGCCCATGGCCGGCGCACGCTGGTGTTCGTCGACGAGGTGCACCGCTTCAACAAGAGCCAGCAGGACGCGTTCCTGCCGCATGTGGAAAGCGGCCTGTTCACCTTTATCGGCGCCACCACCGAGAATCCTTCGTTCGAGGTCAACGGCGCGTTGCTGTCGCGCGCGGCGGTCTACGTGCTCAAGAGCCTGGACGATGCCGAACTGACCCAGCTGGCGCTGCGCGCCTCCGAGGAACTCGGCGGCATCAGCTGGCAGGATGAAGCGCTGCAGCTGATCGTGGCGTCGGCCGACGGCGACGGCCGCAAGCTGCTGAACAACATCGAGATCGTCGCGCGCGCCGCGCGCAATGCCGGCGCCGCGCAGATCGATACCGCGCTGCTCGGCAGCGCGCTGTCGGAAAACCTGCGCCGCTTCGACAAGGGCGGCGATGCCTTCTACGACCAGATCAGCGCGCTGCACAAGTCGGTGCGCGGCTCGGACCCCGACGCCGCGCTGTACTGGTTCTGCCGCATGATCGATGGCGGCGCCGACCCGCGCTACCTGGCGCGCCGCATTATTCGCATGGCGTGGGAGGATATCGGCCTGGCCGATCCGCGCGCCGCGCGCATCACGCTGGACGCGGCCGAGACCTATGAACGGCTGGGCTCGCCCGAGGGCGAGCTGGCGCTGGGCCAGGCCCTGATCTATCTGGCGGTCGCGCCCAAGTCCAACGCCGGCTACAACGCCTACAACGCCGCGCGTGCCTTCGTCGCCAAGGACAAGTCGCGGGCGGTGCCGGTGCACCTGCGCAATGCGCCGACCCGGCTGATGAAGGAGCTGGGCTACGGCCACGCTTACCGCTATGCGCACGACGAGCCCGAGGCCTATGCCGCGGGCGAGCATTACTTCCCGGACGACCTGAAGGCGCAGGGCTGGTACCAGCCGGTGCCGCGCGGACTGGAAGGCAAGATCGCCGAGAAGCTGCGTCACTTGCGCGAGCTGGACGATGCCTGGCATCGCGAGCAGCGTGCCGCGAAGCCGAAGGACCACGGCAAGGGCGGCAAGACCAGCGAATAGGTTTGCCTGTTTGCTAACGTGGGTGCAGTAAAATGGCGGGTCCGCCGGCATGTCGCTGGCCCTGCACTCCACCTTAGCAACATGCTCGACATCCAGCTGTTCCGCAAAGACATCGACGCCGTGGCGCAACGCCTTGCCACGCGCGGCTTCCAACTCGACGTGGCGGCGTTCCAGGCACTCGAGGCCGAACGCAAGCAACTGCAGACCCAGACCGAGGAACTGCAGGCGCGCCGCAACAGCCTGTCCAAGCAGATCGGCGTGCTCAAGGGCAAGGGCGAGGATGCCTCGGCCGTGATGGCGGAAGTGGGCGGCATCGGCGACACGCTCAAGGCCTCGGCCGCGCGGCTCGACGAGATCCAGGCGCATCTGGGCGAACTGATGCTGTCGATTCCCAACCTGCCGCACGAGAGCGTGCCGGTGGGCAACGACGAGACTCAGAACGTCGAGGTGCGCCGCGTCGGCGAGCCACGCCAGTTCGACTTTGCCGTGCGCGACCACGTCGACGTGGGCGAGAAGCTGGGGCTGGATTTCGACACCGCGGTCAAGGTGACGGGCTCGCGCTTCTCGATGCTGCGCGGCGGCATGGCGCGCCTGCACCGCGCGCTGGTGCAGCTGATGCTCGAAACCCATACGCAGGAACACGGCTATACCGAGATGTACGTGCCGTACATCGTCAACGCCGCGTCGATGCGCGGCACCGGCCAGCTGCCCAAGTTCGAGGAAGATCTGTTCAAGGTGCCGCGCAAGATCGGCAGTGAAGACGGGGAGCGCATCGAGAACTTCTACCTGATCCCGACCGCCGAGGTGCCGCTGACCAACATCGTGCGCGACGCCATCGTCGCCGGCGAGAAGCTGCCGCTGCGCTTCGTCGCGCATACGCCGTGCTTCCGCTCGGAAGCGGGCTCGTACGGCAAGGACACGCGCGGCATGATCCGCCAGCACCAGTTCGACAAGGTCGAGATGGTGCAGATCGTTCCGGCCGCGCAATCGTTCGACGCGCTGGAAGAACTGACCGGGCACGCCGAGGCGATCCTGAAGAAGCTGGAACTGCCGTTCCGCACCATCGTGCTGTGCACTGGTGACATGGGCTTCGGCAGCACCAAGACCTATGACCTCGAAGTGTGGATCCCGGCGCAGAACACCTACCGCGAGATCAGCTCTTGCTCGAACATGGGCGACTTCCAGGCGCGCCGCATGCAGGCGCGCATGCGCGCGGGGCAGGGCAAGCCGGAACTGGTGCACACGCTGAACGGCTCGGGCCTGGCCGTCGGCCGCACGCTGGTGGCGATCCTGGAGAACTACCAGAACGCCGACGGCTCGGTCACGGTGCCGGCCGCGCTGCAGCCGTACATGGGCGGCGTCACCCGCCTGGAACCGGAGCTGTAAAAAATCTGTTGTCGGCCTCTTGCACTGGCCGGCGCCGTGTGGCTATAATCTTGGTTTCGCCACACGGCAAAGCAGTTACCGGAGAGGTGGCAGAGTGGTCGAATGTACCTGACTCGAAATCAGGCGTACCGGCGACGGTACCGTGGGTTCGAATCCCACCCTCTCCGCCAGACAAGAAGCTGCCCGGTCTCGACCACCGGACAGGCAACAACAGTGTAGTAAAACTCAGGCCGACGCTCACGAAAGTGCGCGTCGGTTTTGTTTTTTCGGCGGCCGGTTTTGTGCTGCGGCCACGGCACGCGCCGGCTGGTGCACTATCATGGCGATCCGCCACGCAGGATGCCGCACCATGACCCAGCCCCCCGACAATGCAGCCGCCGCACCGGCCTTCCACGGCGATCCGTCCGAACTGCCGGCCGATCCCGATCTTGTCTACGGCATGCCGTACCGGCACTACAAGGGCGGCGCCTATACGGCGGTAGGCATCGGGCGCTTCGAGGCCGACCTGGCGCCGGTGGTGGTCTACCGCGCCATGCGCGATCCGTCGCTGCTGTGGGTGCGCCGCGCCGATGTGTTCAGCGAACCGGTGGCCACGCCGCAGGGCGAGGTGCCGCGCTTCGCGCCCGACTGGCCCGCGGCCCTGGCCTGCCTGGATTTCCTGCCGCGCCAGGCGGTGCTCGATGTGCTGTCGCTGCACGACACGCCGTACCGCCGCTACCACGACCGCCGCCATATCCTGGAGATGTTCGAGGCCGCCCATGCACGCGGCGTGGCGCTGGACCGTGCCCAGGCGCTGGCGGTGCTGTGCCACGACGCAGTCTATGTGGCCGGCTGCGAGCACAACGAAGCCGCCTCGGCCGCCATGATCGATTCCGTGGCGCCAGATGAGGCGCGCGCGGTGCTGGAGCGCGCCGCGCAGATCGTGCTCGATACGCGCGGCCATCGACCCAGTTGCGCGGGCGCCGACACCGTGCTCGATCTCGACCTGCTCAGGCTGGCCGCGCCGCCGGATGTGTTCGACAGCCACAGCCAGGACGTCTTCGCCGAGAACCGCGCCTTGCTGGCCGCGCGCACCGGCTTGCAGGGCGATGCGCTGTGGGCCGAGTTCATGCGCCGCCGCGCCGCATTCCTGAGCCAGCTGGCGCGGCGCCCGCAACTGTTCCTGACCGCGCCCTTCGCCGACTGCGAGGCGCCGGCCCGCGCCAATATCGCGCGCAGCGTGGCCGCGGCAGAGGCGGCCGGTGACTGACGCGCCGGCGCGCGTGAGCGAGCTGGTCCAGGCCTGGCTCACGCCGGGCACGGCGCTGGGGCTGCTTGCGCTGTTCACGCTGGTGACGTTGCTGCTGCTGAGCCTGGTGCCGCTGCTGGTGGCGCTGTTGCGGCCCGTGGTGCACTGGCTGGACCGCTGGCGCGTGTGGGGTGCCGGCGCGCTGTCGTCACGCGTGGCGGAGCGGCCGCGGCGGCTGGGCGCGCTTACGCTGCGCGTGCTCGAGCGCGACGTGGCCGAGCTGCTGCTGGTGCTGCTGGCCGGCGCCGTGCTGCTGGCCTGCGGCAGCGCGCTGTTCTGGCTGGCCGGCGAGGTCGCGGAGAATGCCGACGTGGTGCGCCTGGACCAGCAGGTGTACGCGGGCCTGCGCGCCTTGCGCAGCGACTGGCTCGACGTGGCGATGGTGGCCGTGACCGAGCTCGGCGGCGGTCGTATTTCCGTGGCGGTGGGCGTGGCGGTGTTCGCGTGGCTGTGCTGGCGCCGGGCCTGGATCGTGGCGCTGTACTGGGCCGCCGCGCTGCTCGGCGCGCGCGCCTGCGTGATGGCGCTCAAGCTGGGCATGGCGCGCGTGCGTCCGGCCAGCATCTACAGCGGCCTGGAATCGTATTCCTTCCCCAGTGGCCACGCCACCAGCAGCATGGTCACGTATGGCTTCCTGGCCTTCCTGATGTGCCTGCGCCAGCCGTGGCGCGTGCGCATTCCGGTGCTGGCGCTGACCGTGGTGGCGGTGGCGGCGATCGGCGTGTCGCGGCTGTACCTGGGCATGCACTGGCTGTCCGACGTGGCCGCGGGCTATGCGCTCGGGCTGGCGTGGATCGCGCTGCTGGGCACCGCCTACCGCACGCTGCACGGGCCGGCGCCGCAGGGCTCGGTGGCGCCGTCGCGGCTCGGTGTGGTGGCGGCGGTTGCGGTGGTGGCGGCGTTCGGCTACGTGGCGTGGTTCCGGCTGCCGGATACGCTCGAGCGCTATCGCCAGGCCGGCGCTGCTACGCTGGCGTCGCAGCCGCGCCAGCCTCTGGTGCTGGCGGCAGGCGCGACACCAGCAGCTGGTCGATCTTGTGATGGTCGATGTCCAGCACTTCGAAGCGATAGCCCGCCACGGTGATCGACTCGGACTTCTTCGGGATGCGCTTGAGCGCATAGATCACCAGTCCGGCCGCGGTATCGACGTAGTCCTCGCCGGGCAGGGTGTCGAGCTCCAGCGCCTTCTTCAGGTCGACCAGCGGCGTCAGGCCATCGACCAGCCACGAGCTGTCGTCGCGCCGCACGATCTGCTCGTCTTCGCTCGAATAGAGAATGTCGCCCATCAGCGCGCCGACGATGTCGTCCAGCGTGACGATGCCCACCACCAGCCCGTACTCGTTCATGACCACGGCAAAGCTCTGGTGCATCTCGCGGAAGCGCGTCAGCGACTCGGACAGGGTCAGCGTGTCGGGAATCACCAGCACGTTCTTGTCGTGGTAGCGGCCGATATTGCCCATCACCGCGGCGCTTTCATCGGCCAGCAGCAGCTGCAGGATGTCCTTGGAATCGATATAGCCCTGCACGTCGTCCAGGTCGTGCCCGCACACCGGGTATTGTGCGTGCGGCTGGTTGACCAGCTTGCGGCGCACGCTGTCGGCGGGCTCGTCCAGGCTCAGGTAGACCACCTCGTCGCGCGGCGTCATGATCGCGGTGATGCCCTTGAAGTCGAGTTCGAACACGTTCTCGATCAGGTGCAGCTCATGCTTGTGCAGCACGCCGGCCTCGGCGCCGGCATCGACCATCGCGGCGATGTCCTCGGTGGTGATCTGGTCCACCGGCTTGGTCGGCAGTCGCAGCAGCCGCAGCATGGCATCGGCGGCGGCGTTGAAGACCCACACCAGCGGCCTGAGCACGCGCAGCAGCGTCAGCATCGGGTCGATCACGGCCAGCGCGCAGGCCTCGGGAAAGGTCATGGCGATGCGCTTGGGGATCAGGTCGGCGAACTGGATGAACAGCAGCGTCACGATCAGGAACGAGCCGATATTCGCGGCGCGCTGCGCGTGCACCACCTGCATGTAGGGCGATAGCGCTTCGAGCAGCAGGTCGGACACATGTTTCTCGCCCAGGATACCGGCCAGGATGGCGACGCTGTTGACCCCGATCTGCACGATGGTGAAGAAATTCCCGGGCTCTTCCTTGAGCAGCAGCACGCGCGTGGCGCGGCCGTCGCCGCGTTCGGACAGCACCTGCAACTTGGTGCGGCGGGCAGCGGTCAGCGCGATCTCGGAGATCGAGAAAAAGGCGCTGACAAGGACGAGCAGGATCAGGGTCAGGACGAACATAGGCAGGGTTGCGCTGGCAGGTTGTGCCTGCAGGCGGCTTGATGATGGTGCACGGCGCGCGCGGCTGTCAATCTGTGCTCCCGTCAGTCGCGGCGTCTGGCGGGGGCGGCGTCGAAGCTTGCCGTCGGCGCTTCCAGCCGCTGCGGCAGCGTTGCCGCCAGCGTCTCGGCGGCCTGCGCGAACTGGTCGCGCAGGTCGTCGGCCAGGCTTGAGCCGGCGCGGTGGCTGGCGCGCAGCATCTGGATCTCGAACGGCAGCACCGGCGCCACGTCATGCAGCGCGACGCGCTCCGCGCTGGCGCTGAGCGCGGTGTACTGGTCCAGCAGGGTCATGCCCAGGCCCGCGTCGACCAGCGCCAGCGCCAGCGAGTAGGTCTGCACCTCCAGCATCGAGCGCGGTTCCAGCGCGTGCCGCGCCAGGGTCTGGCGCACCAGCAGGCCGAGCGAGCTGTTGTCGTCATAGCCGATGAAGGCGCGCTCCATCAGCCGCTGCATCGGCACCATGCGGCGGCGCCCGCCGGCGGGCAGCGGTTGCGCGCGCGGCACCGCCAGCAGCATGCGGCCGCTCGCCACCGGCTCGCTCGAGATGGCCTCGTGCCGAGGCGGGGCGAAGGCAAAGCCCAGGTCGATCTGGTTGGCCAGCAGCGCGCCGACGATCTCGTCGGTATGGTGCGTCAGCACCTGCACCTGGGTGTCGGGGTGGCGTGCGCAGAAGCTGCGCACCGCCGGCACCAGCAGCGGGTTGGCCAGGCTCGGCGTGGCGGCCACGCGCAGCCGGCCCGCACCCTTGTGGCGCAGGCTTTCCGAGACCCGGCGCACGCGTTCGATCTCGCCATATAGCCTTTCGACATCCCCATACAGCGCGTTGGCCTCGGGCGTTGCCTGCAGCCGTCCGCGCACCCGCTCGAACAGCCGGAAGCCGAGCGAGGCCTCGGCATGCTGCAGCACGCGCGTGACCACCGGCTGCGACACGTGCAGCAGGCGCGCGGCCTCGCTGACGGTGCCGGTCAGCATCACGGCGCGGAATACTTCGATCTGGCGCAGGCGCATGGCGTCCGGGGCGTGGTGGAAAGGGCGTGGCAAGGCGGCGATTGGCGCCCATAGCCTGAAGACATATTCTGGCACGTATTCGCATTGGGCAAGCCGGCGCGCTTGCACTACGCTCTGCCTGATGGACACGAGCAAAGGAAAGGCAATGCGGGTGGTGATCGTGGGCGCGGGCGTGGTGGGCATGACCACGGCATGGCGCCTGGCCGAGGATGGCCACCAGGTGACGGTGCTCGAGCGCCACGACGGCCCCGGCGAGGAAACCAGCTTTGCCAATGGCGGGCAGCTGAGCTACAGCTACGTGGCGCCGCTGGCGGGGCCGGGCGTGCTGGCCAAGGTGCCGGGCTGGCTGCTGCGGCGCGATTCGCCGATGCGCTTTCGCCCGGCGGCGGACCCGGCGCAGTGGCGCTGGCTGGCCGCCTTCATGTCCGCCTGCAACAGCGCCACCAGCGAGGCGACCACGCGCAAGCTGCTGCGGCTGGGCTTCTATTCGCGCGACCTGATGCAGGCCTTCGTGGCCCGGCACCAGCATGACGACGGCGGCGCCGGCTTCCATTTTGCGCGGCGCGGCAAGCTGGTGGTGCACCGCGACGCGGCGGCGTTTGATTCGGCCTGCCGGCTGCTGGACTACCAGGCCAGCCTGGGCTGCGAGCAGCAGGCGCTGGACCGCGATGCCTGCGTGGCGCTGGAGCCAGCGCTGGCCGGCATCCGCGACGACATTGCCGGCGCGATCCATACCCCGAGCGAGGAGGTGGGCGACTGCCATCGCTTCTGCCTGTCGCTGGCACGGTTGCTGCAAGACGGCGCGTACGCGGGCGTGTCGATGCGCTTTGGCACCGTCGTGCAAGGGCTGGTGCAGCAGGGCGGGCGCGTCACCGGGGTGCGTACGCCGGCCGGGGTGGTGCCCGCCGACGTGGTGATCGTGTCGGGCGGCATCGGCAGCGTGCCGCTGCTGCGCCCCCTCGGGGTACGGCCGATGCTGTGGCCGCTCAAGGGCTACAGCATCACGGTGCCGCTGGCCGGGGGCGCGCAGGCGCCGCATATCAGCGTGACGGATTTTGCCAACAAGATCGTTTATGCCCGGATCGGCAATACACTGCGGGTGGCAGGCATGGCCGACCTGGTGCGCGGCGGCACCCGCATCGATCCGGAACGGGTCGGCACGCTGGTGGCCCAGACCCGCGCGTTGTTTCCCGGCATCGTGCCGGACCAGCCGCTGGCGCAGCTGCAGCCGTGGGCCGGGCTGCGACCGGCCACGCCGGATGGCCTGCCGCTGGTGGGACCGTCGCGGGTGTCGGGGCTGTGGCTCAACCTGGGCCACGGCGCGCTGGGGTTTACGCTTGCGATGGGCAGTGCCGGCCTGCTGGCCGACCGCCTGGCGGGGCGCCGTCCCGCCATCGACGCAGAGGATTTCGACGCCGCGCGCGCCTAGCGCCGCGGCCGAGCATGGGTTGTTGCCGTACCGGTAAGTCCGCAGTACCTGAAGCTGTCCATAAAACATGCCTCGATGACCAAGCCCCACTACAAGGAGCGCCACATGCAAACGCTGCACCCCCACCGATCCGCCACCCGCCGCGCACTTGCGGCAGCCACGCTGCTGCTGGCCGCCGGCGCCGCCCATGCTGCCGACGGCGACACGCTGAAGAAGATCAAGGACAGCGGCGTGATCTCGCTCGGCTATCGCGAATCGTCGATCCCGTTCTCGTACACCGACGGCAAGGAGGTCATGGGCTACTCGCATGAGATCCTGCTGCAGATCGTCGACAAGGTGAAAAGCGAGCTGAAGATGCCCAACCTGCAGGTGCGCCTGACGCCGATCACCTCGCAGAACCGGATCCCGCTGGTGCAGAACGGCACCATCGACATCGAATGCGGCAGCACCACCAACAACCTCGAGCGCCAGAAGCAGGTCGCGTTCTCCAACAGCCTGTTCGTCTACGGCATCAAGATGCTGACCAAGAAGGATTCAGGCGTGAAGGAGTTTGCCGACCTGAAGGACCGCAACGTGGTCACCACGGCAGGCACCACCGGCGAGCGCCTGCTGGTGAAGATGAACGGCGAGAAGGCCATGAACATGAACCTGATCAGCACCAAGGACCACGGCCAGTCCTTCCTGATCCTGGAAACCGGCCGTGCCGCGGCGTTCGTGATGGATGAGCCGCTGCTGTACGGCGAGCGCACCAAGGCCAAGAACGCCGCCGAATGGGTGGTGGTGGGCGCGCCGCTGCAGACCGAGAACTACGCCTGCATGTTCCGCAAGGACGATCCCTCGTTCAAGAAGCTGGCCGACGGCGTGATCGCCGACCTGCAGACCAGCGGCCGTGCCGAGAAGCTGTACAACAAGTGGTTCATGACGCCGATCCCGCCGCGCGGCATCAACATGAACTACCCGCTGTCGGCCGACATGAAGGCGCTGTTCGCGGCGCCCAACGACAAGGCCTATCAGTAAGACAGGGGGCTGGCGGGGGCGCAACCGGGCCTCGCGGTTATTTAGCCATGATGAATCGATATTTAGCATTCGATAGTGTTTGCGGTAGTGTTGAGCCCGATATAGGCTCATAGCAGCACAACAGCCGGCGGCCCTCCAAAAGAGGCCAGCCGGCGCTGCCTCACACTGCTTATCCGCATCGACTGGAGAACATATGCGATCGCTTCGTACTGGCTGGTTCAAATCCCTGCTGGCCGCTTCCCTGGTGGCCGGCGCCGGCCTGGCGGCCACCGCGGCCCATGCCGCCGACCTGCTCGACACCGTCAAGCAGGCCGGCGTGCTGAAGATCGGGCTGGAGGGCACCTATCCTCCGTTCGGCTTCCGTGGCGCAAAGAACGAGCTGGAAGGCTTCGACGTCGACGTGGCGCGGGCGGTGGCGGCCAAGCTCGGCGTCAAGCCGGAGTTCGTCACCACCGAATGGAGCGGCATCATCGCCGGCCTGCAGGCGGGCAAGTTCGACGTCATCGTCAACCAGGTCAACGTCACGCCGCAGCGCCAGCAGGTGCTGGATTTCTCCACGCCCTACGTCTACTCGGATGCGCAGCTGATCCAGCGCAAGGATGACAAGCGCCAGTTCAAGTCGCTGGAAGACCTGAAGGGCCACAAGCTCGGCGTCAGCCTGGGCAGCAACTACAACGACCTGGCCAAGTCCGTGGCCGGCATCGAGGTCAAGACCTATCCCGGCGCACCCGAGTACCTGCGCGACCTGGCGGCGCAGCGCGTCGACGCCGCGCTGAACGACCGGCTGATGGTCGCGTATCTGGTCAAGACCGCCAACCTGCCGCTGCGGCCGGGCGCGATCGTGGCCGGTGCCACCACGCAGGTGGCGATCCCGTTCCGCAAGGACAACCCCAAGTTCGCGCAGGCGATCAACCACGCCCTGGAGGAACTGGGCAAGGACGGCACGCTCGGCAAGCTGTCGGTGAAGTGGTTCGGCACCGACGTGACCAAGCCAGCCGGCAAGCCGGTGAAGTAAGCCGGCCGGCAGGGCGTTATCATGTCGCGGCGCGGCGGCCTGCACGGCTGCCGCGCCGCTTTGCTTTGTGTCCTTTATTTCTGATTATTTTCGCGCCGCCACGCCATGCCCGCTCTCCAGCTCGTCATCGACTCCCTGCCCGTGCTGCTGCAGGGCACGCTGCTGACCATCAAGTTCGCGTTGTGGTCGATGGTGTTCGGGCTGATGCTGGGCACCGTGGTGGCGCTGATGGGCATCAGCCATAGCCGTGCGCTCAAGGCAGTGGCGCGCAGCTACGTCAGCATCATGCGCGGCACGCCGCTGCTGGTGCAGATCTTCGTGGTCTACTACGGGCTGCCCGGCATCGGCATCGCGCTGGAGCCGACGCCCGCCGGTGTGCTGACGCTGAGCCTGAACGTCGGCGCCTATTTGTCGGAGAGCATGCGCGGCGCCATCCTGGGCGTGGCGCGCGGGCAGTGGCTGGCCGCCTACAGCCTGGGCCTGACGCCGGCGCAGGCGCTGCGCTACGTGGTGGGCCCGCAGGCGCTGCGGCTGGCGGTGCCGAGCCTGTCGAACAGCCTGATCAGCCTGATCAAGGATACCTCGCTGGTATCGGTCATCACCGTCACCGAGCTGCTGCGCACCGCGCAGGAGGTGATCGCCGCCACCTACCAGCCGTTGCCGCTGTATTTGGCGGTGGCGGCGATCTACTGGGTGTTGAGCACGGGGTTGTCGGGGCTGCAGCACAGGCTGGAGCGCAGGCTGGCGCTGCCAGGGCGGCACTGAGTCCTGCGGACAGGAAAGGGGAGAGCGGTGCCAGGCGCTCCCAAGCCGCCCGAACTGGCCTAAGCAAGGTGTTCTCCCTCTCCCCTCACGGGGAGAGGGTCGGGGTGAGGGGTGGTCTAGCGAGGCACCACATCAATCGAAGCCCTCGGTTTTTTCCAGCACGCCGCCCGTTGAAGCGCCGGCCCTCACCCCCGCCCCTCTCCCGCAATCGGGAGAGGGGAGCACCCCCTCGACATAGCGAAAGGCCTTACCCCTGCGCGATGCGCCCGGCGATATGCCCCAGCGCCTCTTCCACCTGGTCCACCAGGATCAGGCACAGGTCGCCCGGCTGCAGGTGCGACAGCGCGGTGTCGATGGCGAGGAACTCGCCGCGGATTTCCTCGACCTGGCTGGCGCGTTGCGCGCCCTGCAGGCCTTCGCGCAGCAGCGCCAGCACCTCGCCGTCGGCGCGGCCGCGCTGGCACTGGTCCTGGTACAGCACGACCTCATCGAACGCGCCGCCCAGGATCTGGGTCTGGCGGCGGATGTCGTCGTCGCGGCGGTCGCCCGCGCCGCTGATCACCACCACCCGCCGCTTGGCCGGGATGGATTCGATCGCGTTGCATAGCGCCAGGATGGCATCCGGGTTGTGGCCGTAGTCGGCAATCAGCGTGGCGCCGCGGTAGTCGAACACATTGAAGCGCCCGGGCGCGGTCTGCGCATCGTTGACGAAGGTGGCCAGCCCGCGGCGGATCACCGACCAGTCGATGCCCAGCGCCCACGCGGCGGCGATCGACGACATCGCATTCTCGACCTGGAAGCCGATGGTGCCGTTGCGCGTCAGCGGGATCTCCGCCAGCGCGATGCGCACTTCGGCATCGCCTTCCGCGGTGACGATGTCGGCGCCGTCGACGAACACCACGCGCTTGCCCTGCGCGCGGTGCGTGGCCATGGCGGGCTGGTCGGGATCGTGCGCGAAGAAGGTGACGCTGCCGGGGCAGGCGTCGGCCATGCGCACCACCATCGGGTCGGCGGCGTTGAGCACGGCCATGCCGTGCGGCGCGACGTTCTGCACGATCACGCTCTTGAGCACCGCCAGGTCTTCCACCGAGTTGATGTAGGACAGGCCCAGGTGGTCGCCTTCGCCGACGTTGGTCACCACCGCCACATCGCAGCGGTCGAAGGCAAGGCCTTCGCGCAGCAGGCCGCCGCGCGCGGTTTCAAACACGGCGGCGTCGACGTCGGGGTGCAGCAGCACGTTGCGCGCGCTGCGCGGGCCGCTGCAGTCGCCGGTGTCGATGCGCTCGCCCTGGATATAGACGCCGTCGGTACCGGTCATGCCCATGCGCAGGCCGCTGCTGGCCATGATATGGGTGATCAGCCGCACCGTCGTGGTCTTGCCGTTGGTGCCCGACACCGCCACCACCGGGATGCGGCCGTCATCGCCGTCGGCAAACATGGTGGAGACGATCGCTTCGCCGACCGCGCGGCCCTTGCCGTAGGACGGCTGCAGGTGCATGCGCAGGCCCGGCGCGGCGTTGACCTCGACGATGCCGCCGGCCTGTTCCTCGAACGGCTTGAGCATGGTCTCGCAGACCGCGTCGACGCCGGCGATGTCCAGGCCCACCATCTGCGCCGCCGCCACCGCGCGCGCGGCGATGTCGGGATGGACGTCGTCGGTGACGTCGGTGGCGCTGCCGCCGGTGGACAGGTTGGCGTTGTTGCGCAGTACCACGCGGGTGCCGGCGGCCGGTACGGAATCCGCGGTCAGGTTCTGCTTGGCCAGCGTCGCCAGCGCGATATCGTCGAAGCGGATCTTGGTGAGCGAGGTGGCATGGCCTTCGCCGCGGCGCGGGTCGCGGTTCACTTCCTCGACCAGCTGGCGCACGGTATGCACGCCGTCGCCGATCACCTGCGGCGGATCGCGGCGCGCGGCCGCCACCAGCTGCTTGCCGACCACCAGCAGGCGGAAATCATGGCCCGGGATATAGCGCTCGACGATCACGTCGGAGCTGATGTCCGAGGCGACCTCGTAGGCGGTCATCACTTCCTCGCGGGTGCGGATGCGCACCGCGACGCCCTTGCCCTGGTTGCCGTCGCGCGGCTTGACCACCACCGGCGCGTCGATCTCCTGCGCCGCGGCCCAGGCTTGCTCGGCGCTGCGCACCGAGCGGCCCAGCGGCACCGGCACGCCGGCGGCGTGCAGCAGGCTCTTGGTCAGTTCCTTGTCCTGCGCGATCGACTCGGCCACGGCGCTGGTGCGGTCAGTCTCGGCCGCCTGGATGCGGCGCTGCTTGCTGCCCCAGCCGAACTGCACCATCGAGCCCTGGGTCAGGCGCCGGTACGGGATGCCGCGCGCGACCGCGGCGTAGACGATCGAGCCGGTGCTCGGCCCGAGGCGCACGTCCTCGTCCAGCTCGCGCAGGCGGTGCAGCGCGTCGGCGAGGTCGAACGGGGTGTCGTGGCGCGCGGCCTGGCACAGCGCCTCGGCCAGTTCGAAGGCGAGCCGGCCGACTTCCTCCTCGCTGTATTGCACGATCACCTGGTAGATGCCGGGCTCGACCGTCTGCGCGGTGCGGCTGAACGTCACCGGGCAGCCGGCGGCGGCCTGCAGGCGCAGCGCGGTCACTTCCAGCACGTGGGCCAGCGACAGCTCGACCGATTCCTCGTCCGGGCGCAGCGGCCCGATCTCGGGGAAGCGGGCGCGCAGCCGGTCTTCGAAGCCGGGCAGGGCCGACAGCATGTTGGCGGTGTCCTGGCAGGCCACGATCGCCTCGATGGCGGTGTGGCGGCACCACAGGTTCGGGCCCCGCAGGGCCCGGATACGGGAGACTTCCATAGAACGGTTTCCGTGTCTTCTATGCGCGGTTAGCTGGGGGCATCAGGCGCGGCGGGCAGGCTGGCCCATCCAGTGGTGTACCAGGTCGACGGTGGCGCCGGTGGCGGCCTCGTCGCACTGCAGCACCAGCAGGTCGCCCGGCACCAGCTGGCTGAGGGCGGCTTCGATGGCGCTGGCACGCGTGCCTTCGTCGATGATCTTGGTCACGCGCCGGCCTTCGTACAGGCCCTGCTTGAGCAGCGCGCGCGCCTCGGCGTCGGGCAGGGCGCGCTTGACGCTGCGGTCCTCGCACAGGAACACGCGGTCGAAATGCTGGCCCAGGGCCTTGCCCTGGCGCACCAGGTCGTCGTCGCGGCGCTGCACGCCGGCGCCGTAGACCACCATGCGGCGCTCGGCCGGGAAGCGGTCCAGCGCGGTCGCCAGCGCTTCGAGCGCGGGGGCGTTGTGGGCGTCGTCGACCACCACCGTGGCGCCGTTACGCTCGAACAGCGTGAAGCGGCCCGGCACGTCGACCTGGCCGACATCGAAGGTCACCACGCCGGCGCGGATCAGGTCATTGGAGATGCCCAGCGCCCAGCCGGCGGCGACCGCGGCCAGCACGTTCTCGATCTGGAACGCGACGCGGCCGGCGTAGGTCAGCGGCACCGCCGCCACGTCGACCAGCGCGGTCTCGCTGTTGCCGGTGGCCAGCACGATCTTGCCTTCGCGCACGTACACCGCGCGCTTGCCCGCGGCGCGGTGCGACATGATCGCGGGCAGCTCCGGGGTCAGGCCGAAGAAGATCACGTCGCCGTCGCACAGCTCGGCCATCTCGACCAGGCGCTCGTCGCGCGCGTTGAGCACGGCGGCACCGTTCTGCAGCACCACGTCGACCTGCGTGCGCAGCACGTTGTACATGCGGTCTTCGTCTTCGACGTAATAGTCGCCGAGATGGTCGGGCTGGTCGAAGTTGGTGACCACGCCGACCTGGCAGCGGTCATAGGCCAGGCCCTCGGACAGGATGCTGCCGCTGTCGTTCTCGAACACGGCGGCCTCGACCGCGCGGTTCATCAGGATGCGGTGGCCGGCTTCCCAGTTGGCGCGGTCGCCGCTTTCGACCTGGCGGCGATCAAGGAACAGGCCGTCGCTGCAGGCCAGCCCGGTATGCTTGCCCGACAGCTGCAGCAGGCGCGCTACCAGCCGTGCCACCACGGTCTTGCCGTTGGTGCCGGTCACGCCCACCACCGGGATGCGGCCCTGGTCGTCTTCCGACTCCGGGAACAGGTGGTTGACGATGGCGCGTCCCACCGGGCGCGGCGTGCCCTCGGCGGGCTTGATATGCATCAGCAGGCCGGGGCCGGCGTTGACTTCGACGATGGCGCCGCGTTGTTCGTGCAGCGGGCGCGAGATGTCCTCGGCCACCAGGTCCACGCCGGCAATATCCAGCCCCACCACGCGCGCGGCCAGCGCGGCATGCGCGGCCACGCTGGGGTGCACCCGGTCGGTGACGTCGAAGGCAACGTTGCCATTGCGCTGGATCAGCACGGTGCGGCCTTCCGGCGGCACCGAACTGCCGTCCATGCCCTGGCGCTTCAGCTCCAGCCGCGCGGCGGAGTCGAGGCGCACGCGGTTGAGCGGGTGGTCCTCGGTGCTGCCGCGGCGCGGATCGGAATTGATCTGCAGTTCGATCAGCTCGTCGATGGTGGACTTGCCGTCGCCGACCACGCTGGCGGTCTCGCCCATGGCCGCGGCCACCAGGCGGCCGCCCACCACCAGCAGGCGGTGCTCGTTGCCCGGGATGAAGCGCTCGACAATGACGCCGCTGCCCTCGTCGATGGCCACGCCATAGGCGGTTTCCACTTCCTCGCGGGTCATCAGGTTGGTGAACACACCGCGGCCATGGTTGCCGTCATAGGGCTTCACCACTACCGGCACGCCGATGTCCTCGGCGGCATCCCAGGCATCCTCCGGCGATTCGACCAGGCGGCCTTCCGGCACCGGCACGCCGCAGGATTCGAGCAGGCTCTTGGTCAGGTCCTTGTCGCGCGAGATGCTTTCGGCGATGGCGCTGGTGCGGTCGGTCTCGGCGGTCCAGATGCGGCGCTGGCGCGCGCCGTAGCCCAGCTGCACCAGGTTGCCGTCCGACAGGCGGATCGCGGGGATGTCGCGGTCGTCCGCGGCATCGACGATGCAGGCGGTGCTGGGGCCCAGGCAATGCTTGTCGACCAGGCGGCGCAGGTGGTCCACCGTAGCGGGGACGTCGTAGGGGCGGTCCTCGATCGCGGCCATGACCAGGTCGCGCGCGGCGAACAGGGCGGCGCGGGTGACTTCTTCGTGCCAGGCGCGCACGATCACCTTGTACACGCCGCGCACCGGCGTTTCGCGCGCCTTGCCGAAGCCGCCCGGCATCCCCGCCAGGTTTTGCAGCTCAAGCGTCACGTGTTCCAGGATATGGCCCGGCCAGGTGCCTTCCTTCAGCCGCTGCAGGAAGCCGCCGCGCTCGCCGATGCTGCAGCGATGCTCGATCAGCGACGGCAGCCAGGCCGACAGGCGCTCGTAGAACCCCGGAATCGTGTTGGAGGGAAAATCCTCCAGTTCCCCGATATCGACCCATGCCTCCAAAACGGGCCGATATGTCCACATATTCGGGCCGCGCAGCGACATGACATCGAAAATCTCAATGTCCTTCTTTTTCATTGAATTAGCTTGAGGCAGTGGGCGGAACGCCCGAGAAATGGAAGCCTAACCTTTCAGTAACGTTACAGCACGAAGCGGGTTGACTTTCTTGGTGTAAAAGTGATTGTGCAATGCATCAGGGCTACCCGCGCGTTCGTCGTTATGTATACTGCGGGCGAATTCGCGGGCCGCCAGCGCGTGCCCGGCCTAAATTGTTTCAAGTTATGTCCGCAATCCCTGGACGCACGCCGCGCCATCCATGACCCAGTCCTCCCTGCCTGTCCCTACCGCCACCGCCGCCGACGAACCCTGGCGAGCTGAAGCCGGATCGTGGCTCCGACCCGGCGAGACTGTCCTGGCCGGACTGGCACTGGACCTCGACGCGAGGCTGCATTTTACCCAAGGGTGGCTGGTTGTGACCGACCAGCGCATCGTTGCCCATGCCCCCGGCGAAAAAAATGTGCGGGAATGGAACATCGCCCCGGCGCTGCGCCTTTCGCATACCGACCACGCAGGGGTCGGCACGCTGGAACTGACCGGCCCGGCCGGCCGGCTCGCCACCTGGCGATATACGCTTGGTTACAATCCCGCCGCTTTGCGGCTGGCGGACCAGTTCGAGGCCCAGCGCGACGCCGCCGCCTCGCCTCCGGTCACCGGCGCCGGCGAGGTGTTGTGCCCGACCTGCAAGGCGCCGCTGCCCCCTGACGAGGAACAGTGCCCGCAATGCAGCCGCGAACTGGAGACGCCGCCGTCGACGTGGGCGCTGCTGCGGCTATGGCGCTTTGCCCGCCCATACCGCTGGCAACTGCTGGGCGGCTTCCTCCTCACGCTGCTGTCGACCGCCGCCACCCTGGTGCCGCCGTACCTGACCATGCCGCTCATGGACCGGGTGCTGATCCCGTTCCAGAACGGCGTGCCGATCGACTATGGGCTGGTGCGCCTGTACCTGGCAGGGTTGCTCGGGGCGGCGCTGGTGGCATGGTCGCTGGGATGGGCGCGCACCTACCTGCTGGCGCGGGTGTCGGAGCGCATCGGCGCCGATCTTCGCACCACAACGTACGAACATTTGCTAAAGCTGTCGCTGGAGTATTTTGGCGGCAAGCGCACCGGCGACCTGATGGCGCGCATCGGCTCGGAAAGCGACCGCATCTGCGTGTTCCTGTCACTGCACCTGCTGGACTTCGCCACCGACGTGCTGATGATCGTGATGACGGCGGTGATCCTGGTCTCGATCAACCCGTGGCTCGCGCTGGTGACGCTGGTGCCGTTGCCGTTTATCGCGTGGATGATCCACCTGGTGCGCGACCGTCTGCGCCACGGCTTCGAGAAGATCGACCGGATCTGGTCGGAAATCACCAATGTGCTGGCCGACACCATCCCCGGCATCCGGGTGGTCAAGGCGTTTGCCCAGGAAAAGCGCGAAGTCACTCGCTTCCGCGAGGCCAACAAGCACAACCTGGCGATCAACGACCGCGTCAACGCGGTGTGGTCGCTGTTCACGCCGACAGTGACGCTGCTGACCGAGATCGGGCTGCTGATCGTGTGGGTGTTTGGCATCTGGCAGGTGTCGCACAGCGCCATTACCGTGGGCGTGCTGATGGCATTCCTGACCTATATCAGCCGCTTCTATACCCGGCTGGATTCGATGAGCCGCATCGTCTCGGTGACGCAGAAGGCCGCCGCCGGCGCCAAGCGCATCTTCGACATCCTCGACCATGTGTCGAGCGTGCCGGAGCCGGCGCGGCCCGCCCGGCTGGACCGGGTCGAGGGCGCCATCGACATGAGCGACCTGGGCTTCCGCTACGGCAACCGCGCGGTGATCCGGGGGCTGAACCTGTCGATCGCGCCGGGCGAGATGATCGGCCTGGTCGGCCACAGCGGCTCGGGCAAGAGCACGCTGGTCAACCTGATCTGCCGCTTCTACGATGTGTCGGAGGGCGCGATCCGGGTCGACGGGGTGGATATCCGCTCGCTGCCGGTTTCGGAGTACCGCCGTCATATCGGCCTGGTGCTGCAGGAACCGTTCCTGTTCTTCGGCACGATTGCCGACAACATCGCCTACGGCAAGCCGGACGCCACGCGCGAGGAGATCATTGCCGCGGCGCGCGCCGCGCATGCGCACGAGTTCATCCTGCGGCTGCCGCACGGCTATGACTCGCTGGTGGGCGAGCGCGGCCAGGCGCTGTCGGGTGGCGAGCGCCAGCGCATCTCGATCGCGCGCGCGCTGCTGATCAACCCCCGCATCCTGATCATGGACGAGGCCACCTCGTCGGTCGACACCGCCACCGAGAAGGAAATCCAGAAGGCGCTGGACAACCTGGTGCAGGGCCGCACCACCATTGCCATCGCGCACCGCCTGTCGACGCTGCGCAAGGCGGACCGGCTGGTGGTGATGGACCGCGGGCAGATCGTCGAAGTGGGCAGCCACGACGAACTGCTGCTGCGCGAAGGCGCGTACTACAAGCTGTACCAGGCGCAGGCGCGCAATGTCGATACCGAAGACGACGACACCGAAGAGGCCATCCAGATCCCGGAGACTGCCCATGCCCAATGACATCGCCGCTGCCGCCGCCGCCGCCGCGCCGACCCCTGTGTTTACGCTGGACCGCAATCCCTTCGGCCGCCTGGTGCTGATCGCCGAGGACGGCACCGTCCATGAAGGCGTAGTGCCGGTGCGCGCCTTCCCGATCTCGGCGCCGCGCGGCGGCATCGGCATGATGAGCGCCGACGGGCATGAGGTGGTATGGATTCCGCGGTTGGAAGACCTGCCGATCGCCGAGCGCGACATGATCGAGGCGGAGCTGGCCTCGCGCGAGTTCATGCCGGAAATCGAGCGCATCGTCAGTGTGTCGACCTACGCCACGCCGAGCGTGTGGACGGTCAAGACCGACCGTGGCCAGACCGACCTGGTGCTGCGCGGCGAAGAAGCGATCCGGCGCCTGGCCGGCAGCACGCTGCTGATCTCGGACACGCACGGCATCCACTACCTGATCCGCGACCTGATGGCGCTGGACAAGCACAGCCGCAAGATACTTGACCGCTTCCTCTGAGGGGCGGCGGGGAGATCAGTGCAGCAGCTCGGACGAATCGTCCTCGTCGTCCCAGTCGTCGTGCATCACCGGCACGTCGGGTGCCATGTCGAACACCATCGAGTGATAGCGCACGCTGAACCACTCGCGAAACATCTTCAGCGACAGTTCCTCGGGCCATGCCGAGTCGTCGAACCATTCGCCGAGCATGAATTCGAAGAAATCCTGCCAGCGCTTCTCGACCCAGCGTACGGCGTTCTCGTGCGTGTCGGCCAGCTCCTCGGGCAGCAGGAACACGCTCTGGTCTTCGCGCACCTGCTCCAGCGTGAGGCCGGCCACGGGCTGGGGATCGACCGCCTGGATCCAGTCGAGGAACGGCTGTTCCGGAACCAGGGCGATCATGGAGCGGTTGATGGTGAAGCGGGGATGGTCGGACATCGCGAAAGCCTTGAAGGACTGCAGCGGGCTATTGTAGTCCTTCGATTCGGGGATGTAGCGATGAACCATGCATCCGGTACGTCACTGCCGCGATAGCGCTTACTGGTAGTCCAGCGTAAACACCATCGAACTGCTGACGTTACCCGGCGAAGGGGTGCCGCCGAGGCTGGCATAGCGGGCGCCGAAACGATAGGTGGCGGGCACGTTGGCCTGGATGCTCCCCATGGCATTGCGCACCTGCAGCGGGACCGGCGCGCTGCCGCTGGCATTCATGATCTGCACGCCCGCGCCGCTCGCCGCGCCGGGGACCCCGGCGTTGCTGAGGCCTAGGATGCCGGAGGCGGCCGACATTACCGGCGTGCCGGCGGCACCGTCCAGCGTCATGCCGACGATGGCTGCGCTGTTGCAGGTCAGCTGGATGGCGAACGGCGTGTTGCCGCCGGAGCCTTGCGTTGCGAGCGTCTTGGCGCTGATCGCAGGCAGGCTCACGGTTGGGGGGGCGAAGACATTGCAGGCGATTTCGCGCGTTGCGATGGTGCCGGAAAAGCCGATGTAGTTGTCGCGGTTGCCCGTGCCGCCCAGCGCGCCTTCCACCGACCCGTTATAGACGCCGAAGCCAAAGCGGGTCTGTGCGGGGTCGAGGTTACCGGTGGCAATCGGCCCGGTCTTGACGAATTCGATCGTCACCGACACGGAATACGTCAGGTCGGCATTGAGATGGCCCAGGTTAGCCGAGCGGGTGTCGCACCAGACGCCGGCAGCATTGGTCATCGGCTGGCCGGCGGCATTGCGCAGGCGGATGCCGACACCCGCGACGCCGGTGGAATAGACGCCTGGCTGCACTTCGGTACCGGAGCCGTAGTAGCACGAGACGATCGGGGCGCCGGGCACCACCCAGGGCAGCACGTTGGCGCAGCTGCCGCTGAACTGGTAGCTGCGCACCGTTCCGGGAATCGTGCTGCCGTCGGCAAGGTTGACCGCGATGGCCATGCTGTTGAGGGTCTGGTCATAGGGGAGCGACGGCGTGGCAGTGCACTTCGCATGGGCCAGGTGCGGCGCCGCGAAGCACGCCACCACGACCAGCCAGCGGCGCAGGAGATGGAGCAGTTGGGTTCGGTTCATAGCAGGGTCAGGGATGCGGCTTGCCTAGTCAAACTCCCGCGGCGCGCGCGGATCCAGCCAATGACAACCAGCGGCATGCCAGTCAAAGTTCCTTGCTACGATAGGACCCGCACACTCGTGAAGCGATAAGGCTTGGCCTATTTTGGGGTCGGAAATTTTCCCGTCCCTGGCCGTCGCGCCAAAAGAAAAAGCCCTCGGCCGGGTGGACGAGGGCTCGAAGTGGCAGCGGGCGAGTCGCGGATCGCCCGCATCGCATCATGAGCCTGCATGGCGCGCCCGGCATCCCCAAAAGTGGGGATGTTTTTTTTTGCAGGCGCATGCCGGTGGCGCGGCCGGACAAAGAAAAACCCGCGCAGCCTCGGCTGTCGCGGGTTTCTGGTCCTGCTGGTTCTGCATCGGACTGAATACTGGTGGAGCCGGCGGGAATCGAACCCGCGTCCGCAAGCCCTCCACAGAGAGTTCTACATACTTAGTTCTGTCATTTGATTTAACCGGCGCATCGCGGACGAACACGCTCTACGACGGCGAGTCACTAGGTTTTCGTCCCCGGCTTCGTGACCCTTCCGGAGCTTATCTGACGTAAATGACCTCGCGTGGTCTTGCGACCCTAGCCCGTCAGCGAGCCAGTGCGAGGACGGCGGCCCTTAGGCTGCCAGTGCGTAACGTTCGTCGTTAGCAGTTATTGCATTCCCATTGATTAACGAGGTGACGGGTCCTCGGTATGCCCTCCACTGCTTTGTAACCCACGTCGAAACCAGGTCGGCCCCAGTGAGGAAGCTGGATTGTACCCGGTTGGACGCAAGCTGTCTCGGGGAGTTCCAGGCCGGGTCCCTGGATACTGCCAGCGCACTTTCAGGTGATCGCGGCGGACACCAGCAGCGGGATCAGCTCCGCCGGGTGGCGGATCAGGTGGTCCGCGCCCCAGGCCTCGGGCGGGTCGCCGTCGCCGCAGTAGCCATAAGCCGCGGTCACGGTGATCATGCCGGCGGCCTTGCCGGCCTGGATGTCGCGCAGGTCGTCGCCAACATAGACACACCGGCTCGGGTCGACGCCGGCACTCGCGGCGGCATGCAGCAGCGGCGCCGGGTGGGGCTTGGCATGCGGCGTGGTGTCGCCGCTGACGACGGCGCTGGCGCGGGGGGCCAGGCCAATCGCGGCGACCAGCGGCACCGTGAAGCGCGCGATCTTGTTGGTGACGATCCCCCACGGGATGCCCGCCGCCTCGAGTGCAGCCAGCACCTGCGGCATGCCGTCGAACAGGCGCGTGTGCACCGCGATGTCGGCCTCGTAGTAATCCAGGAAGATATCGCGCAGGGCCGGAAATTCGGCATCCTCCGGGCGCAAGCCGAATGCGGCGCCGAGCAGTCCGCGGGCGCCATGCGAGGCCACGGGCCGCAGCTTGTCATAGGCCACGGGCGGGCGGCCGCGTTCGACCACCAGCCGGTTTGCCGCCGCAGCCAGGTCCGGCGCGGTGTCGGCGAGGGTGCCATCGAGATCGAAAAAGACCCCTGCGATCGCCGCGCTCATGCCGCCACCCGGCGGAACGCCATCAGGTAATTTACGTCCGTGTCCCGCCCCAGCGCATAGACCTGCGACAGCGGGTTGTAGGTCATGCCGCGCATCTCGACCAGGTCCAGGCCGGCCTGGCGCGCGAAGCGGGCCAGTTCGGAAGGCGTGATGAACTTTACGTAGTCGTGGGTGCCGCGCGGCAGCATGTTGAGCACGTATTCGGCGCCGACGATGGCCAGCAGGTACGCCTTCAGGTTGCGGTTGATGGTCGAGAAGAACACATGGCCGCCGGGACGGACCAGCGTCGCGCACGCCTGCACGATCGAAGCCGGATCCGGCACGTGTTCCAGCATTTCCATGCAAGTGACCACATCCACGCTGGCCGGCTCGCGCGCCGCCAGCGCTTCGGCGGCGATCTCCTCGTAGGTCACGGCAACGCCGGACTCGAGGCTGTGCAGGTCGGCCACCTTCAGCGCCTTGCTGGAGAGATCGATGCCGCGCACGGTGGCGCCCAGGCGCGCCATGCTCTCGGACAGGATGCCGCCGCCGCAGCCCACGTCGACCACCCGCTTGCCCGCCAGTCCGGCAATGCCATCGATCCAGCCCAGGCGCAGCGGATTCAGTTCATGCAGCGGCTTGAACTCGCTCTGCGGATCCCACCAGCGGTGGGCCAGTTCGCTGAATTTGTCGATTTCCTTGGGGTCGGCATTCCGGCGCGGCGGGTGCTGGCGGGCGGCGTCGGCTGCGGGGAGGGTGTGCGATTGCAACGTCATCGTATGCGGGTCCGGCGGCGCTGGCCGCGGCGGGTGGAGGAAGGGGACAGTCCGGGCAACTGTACCAAAAAAAAAGCCCAGCTTGCGCTGGGCTTCTTGGATCGGAAGGGTTCCGATTAACGTGCGCTGCGGGTGCCGACCACTTCGACTTCCACGCGGCGGTTAGGCTGCTGGCAGGCGATTTGCGACTTGCGGTTGCCCTTGCACGACTTCGGATCAACCTTCAGCTGGCGCTTGCCCTTGCCTTCGGTGTAGACGCGGTTGGCTTCAACGCCCTTGCTCACCAGGTAAGCCTTGACCGATTCAGCGCGGCGGATCGACAGGCGATCGTTGTACTTGTCCGAGCCGAACGAGTCGGTGTGGCCAACGGCGATGATGACTTCCAGGGTGATGCCTTGCAGCTTCGAGACCAGGTCGTCCAGCTTGGCCTTGCCTTCGGGCTTCAGCACAGCCTTGTCGAAGTCGAACAGGGTGTCAGCAGCGAAAGTGACCTTCTCGCTCGAGACAACCGGCGGGGCCACCGGAGCCGGGGCCGGTGCCGCAACGGCCGGGGCCAGGGCGCCGTCGCACAGCGCGTTGGCCGTGGCCGGGGTCCAGGAGCTGTCGCGCCAGCAGAGCTCGTTCGTGCCATTCTTCCACACGTACTCGCTCGTACCGTTGCCCCAGTTGTCGTTCACTGCCTTCTTTTCATAAGGGACGGACTGAGCTTGAGCGGATGCAGCCATTACTGCGGTAGCTGCAACGAGCGCGAGCTTGGCAAATTTTTTCATATTTCTCCTCTCAGGATGAGATCACCGCAGGGTTACTGCGAGCAAATGGACGAAAACAAGTCATACATTCTTCGGAGTATAACATTCTCGATGTGGCGGATGCTCCACTTCGAACAATGTCTGGCTCTTCGCTGGGGAATTGTGCCACAAGGGTCGTTTCCTAAGAAGTAAATATATTCGATTCGCCGCATGGGTTTTGGGCCTGTGGTGTTTGTGCAACATGGGTCTTGTATCGCCCGCAAAGCCTTGTGGCATCAGGGATTCCGGGTTTCAGCAGCGGCCGCCGCGGGCTCCTGCGGGGCCTGTCCGGAGAGCGCCGGGCAGGGGGTGCCGGCATGTTAGAATGGCACGTTGCCCAGCCGTCAGGCGCCCACCGGCGCCGCGTGCCAAAGGCCTGTCATTTGCTTAAACCTGCCGCATAAACCACGCCGCAATGGATCCATTCGCAAAAGAAACCCTTCCGGTCTCCCTAGAAGAGGAAATGCGCCGCTCCTACCTGGATTACGCCATGAGCGTAATCGTCGGGCGCGCGCTTCCCGATGTCCGGGATGGCCTGAAACCGGTGCACCGGCGCGTGCTGTATGCGATGCACGAGCTCAACAACGACTGGAACCGCGCCTACAAGAAGTCGGCCCGTATCGTCGGGGATGTGATCGGTAAATACCATCCGCACGGCGATACCGCAGTCTACGACACCATCGTGCGCATGGCGCAGGACTTCTCGCTGCGCTACATGCTGGTCGACGGCCAGGGGAATTTCGGTTCCGTGGACGGGGATAACGCCGCGGCCATGCGTTATACCGAAATCCGCCTGTCGAAAATCGCGCACGAGATGCTGCACGACATCGACAAGGAAACGGTCGATTTCGACAGCAACTACGACGGCTCTGAAAAAGAGCCTTCGATTCTCCCGGCCCGTATTCCCAATCTGCTAATCAATGGATCGTCGGGTATTGCGGTGGGCATGGCCACCAATATCCCGCCGCATAACCTGAATGAAATCGTCGACGGCTGCCTGCACCTGCTGCGCAACCCGCAGGCGACCGTGGATGAGCTGATTGAATTGATTCCGGCCCCGGATTTTCCGACCGCCGGCATTATCTACGGCATTCAGGGCGTCCGCGAAGGCTACCGCACCGGCCGCGGCCGCGTGGTGATGCGCGCCAAGACGCACTTCGAGGATATCGACCGCGGCCAGCGCCAGGCCATCATCGTCGACGAGCTGCCGTACCAGGTCAACAAGCGCACCCTGCTGGAGCGCATCGCCGAGCTGGTCACCGAGAAGAAGGTCGAAGGCATCTCGGATATCCGCGACGAGTCGGACAAGTCCGGCATGCGGGTGGTGATCGAGCTCAAGCGCAACGAGGTGCCCGAGGTCGTCCTCAACAACCTATATAAGAACACCCAGCTGCAGGACACCTTCGGCATGAACATGGTGGCGCTGGTCGACCGCCAGCCGCGCCTGCTGAACCTGCGCCAGATGCTGGAGTACTTCCTCGCGCACCGCCGCGAGGTCGTCACCCGCCGCACGGTGTTCGAGCTGCGCAAGGCACGCGAGCGCGGCCATGTGCTGGAAGGCCTGGCAGTGGCGCTGGCCAACATCGACGAGTTCATCGCCATCATCAAGGCCGCCCCGACGCCGCCGATCGCCAAGCAGGAACTGATGAGCAAGGCGTGGGATTCCGCGCTGGTCCGCGACATGCTGGCCCGCGCCGAGGGCGAAACCCCGGGCGGGCGGGCGTCGTACCGGCCGGACGGACTGCCGGCGGTGTTCGGCATGCAGGCCGACGGTTTGTACAGGCTGTCGGACGGCCAGGCGCAGGAAATCCTGCAGATGCGCCTGCAACGCCTCACCGGGCTCGAACAAGACAAGATCGTCCAGGAATATCGCGACATCATGGCGGAAATCGCCGACCTGCTCGATATCCTGGCGCGTCCGGAGCGCATTACTACCATCATCATCGACGAACTGACCGCGATCCGCGCCGAATTCGGCGATGAGCGCCGTTCGCAGATCGAGCTGAACGCGACCGAGCTGGATACCGAGGACCTGATCACCCCGCAGGACATGGTGGTCACGCTGTCGCACAGCGGCTATATGAAGAGCCAGCCGATCTCCGAATACCGTGCGCAGAAGCGCGGCGGGCGGGGCAAGCTGGCGACGGCGACCAAGGAAGACGACTGGATCGATACCCTGTTCGTGGCCAATACCCACGACTACATCCTGTGCTTCTCCAACCGCGGCCGGCTGTACTGGCTGAAGGTCTATGAGGTGCCGCAGGGCTCGCGCAACTCGCGCGGGCGGCCGATCGTCAACATGTTCCCGTTGTCGGAAGGCGAGAAGATCAACGTCATCCTGCCGGTGCGGCAGTTCGACGCCGAGCACTTCATCTTCATGGCGACCGCGCGCGGCACGGTCAAGAAGACTGCGCTGACCGAGTTCTCCAACCCGCGCAAGGCCGGCATCATCGCGGTCGACCTCGACGAAGGCGACTATCTGATCGGTGCGGCGGTGACCGACGGCCAGCACGACGTGATGCTGTTCTCGGACGCCGGCAAGGCCGTGCGTTTCGACGAGAACGACGTGCGTCCGATGGGCCGCCAGGCGCGCGGCGTACGCGGCATGAACCTGGAAGACGGCCAAGCCGTGATCGCGATGCTGGTGGCGCCGGCCGAGACCGCTGAAGAGGCAGCCGATGCGGGCGTGCGCGGCAGCGTGCTGACCGCCACCGAGAACGGCTACGGCAAGCGTACCCCCATCGCCGAGTACACTCGACATGGCCGTGGCACCAAGGGCATGATTGCGATCCAGACGAGCGAGCGCAACGGCCGTGTGGTGGCTGCTGCACTGGTTTCGCCCGAGGACGAGATCATGCTGATCACCACCGGCGGCGTGCTGATCCGTACCCGCGTGGCGGAAATCCGCGAAATGGGTCGCGCCACCCAGGGTGTGACGCTGATCAACGTTGACGAGGGCACCAAGCTGTCCGGGCTGCAGCGCATCGTCGAAAGCGATGCCGACAACGGTGGCAATGGCGAGGAGCCGGACGAGGCCGAGGGCGCGGAAGGCGCCGAGGGCACTGAAGGTGCCGCAGGTGCGGATGCCGACGCGAATCCTTAAGACAAAACGTAAATTGTTGCAACAATAGGACGCCAGCCGGAACTCGCCTCGCGGCTGTCCGGACTAAAACGGACGTATTTACCAGGGAGTCACAATGCTCAAAACCTATCGACGTATCGCTGTTCTGGCTGCTTTTGTCCCGACCTTCATGATGGCGCAGCACGCCCACGCACAGGACGCGGAAAAGACGGCAGCCATCAAGGAACTGCTTTCCGTCATGCAGGCAGACCAGGCTGTGAAGGGCCAGGCAGAGAACTGGCAGCAAGGCGCCAAGCAGGAAGCGCCGCTGGTCCTCGAGCAGGTGCTGGTCGAAAACAAGACCCTGAGCGACAAGCAGAAGCAGGCCGCGGTTGAAAAGCTGAAGAAGAACGGCGCGGTCCAGCGCGTCGTGGACGGCGCCGGCACGGCGTTCACCACCGACGGCTTCCGCAAGGATGCCATCCAGGCGCACTACGATGCCTTCGGCAAGTACTACACCACGCAGGAACTGAAGGACCTGACCACCTTCCTGAAGTCGCCGACCGGCCAGAAATTCATGGCCAACCAGGGCAAGGCAACGCAGGAAATCTGGGGCTCGATGATGCAGAAGTACGGCCCGCAGGTCGGCAAGTCGATGCGCGACGCCGCCGAGAAGGAAATCACCGCCGCTTCGAAGTGATGCCGGCGTGAGCCGCAACGGCTCCGTCCGCCGCCCCTCCGGCGGCGTTCGGGCGGGCGCGGCAACCCGGGGCTGACCCCGGGGCGCCCAACGGGGCGCGGGTTTGAGGGATAATGGCTGCTTGGGTAACACCGGCAGCCATTTTTCCATCCCCCCGTCT
This sequence comes from Cupriavidus alkaliphilus, assembly GCF_900094595.1. GTDB lineage: Bacteria > Pseudomonadota > Gammaproteobacteria > Burkholderiales > Burkholderiaceae > Cupriavidus > Cupriavidus alkaliphilus. Next base: position 543,275 of record NZ_FMAD01000002.1, read on the forward strand.
CATGAACGATCCCCAGAATCCCGCTCTTGCCGGCATGATGCAGCGTGCATTGGCCGAACGCGTCTACAACTTCTCGCCCGGCCCGGCGGCGCTGCCCGCCGAAGTGCTGCAGCAGGCTGCCGAGGAGATGCTGTCCTGGCGCGGGACCGGGGTCTCGGTGATGGAGATGAGCCACCGCAGCCGCGAGTTCGAAGGCATCCATGGCCAGGCCATCGCCGACCTGCGCGAACTGCTGCATATTCCGGCCAACTACCGCGTGCTGTTCCTGCAGGGCGGCGCCATCGGCGAAAACGGCATCGTGCCGCTGAACCTGATGCGCCTGCGCCATGCCGACGCACCCAAGGCCGACTTCGTCGTCACCGGCACCTGGTCGGTCAAGACCGAGCAGGAAGCCCGCCGCTACGGCGCAGTCAATATCGCCGCCAGCAGCGAGGCACAGAAATACCACCGCATTCCGGACGTGGCCGACTGGAAGCTGTCGGACGACGCGGGCTACGTGCACCTGTGCACCAACGAGACCATCGTCGGCGTGGAATTCCAAGACATCCCCGATATCGGCCAGGTCAAGGGCGACCGCGTCGTGGTGGCGGATGCTTCCAGCCACATCCTGTCGCGCCCGGTCGACTGGTCGCGCGTGCAGGTGGTCTACGGCGGCGCGCAGAAGAACATCGGTCCGGCCGGCGTCACCATCGTGATCGTGCGCGAAGACCTGATCGGCCATGCCCATCCGCTGTGCCCGTCGGCATTCAACTGGCGCCTGGTGGCCGAGCACAACTCGATGTACAACACCCCGCCGACCTATGCGATCTATATCGCCGGCCTGGTGTTCCAGTGGCTCAAGCGCCAGGGCGGCGTGCCCGCGATCGAACAGCGCAATATCGCCAAGGCGTCGGCGCTGTACGACTACCTCGACCAGAGCGATTTCTATCGCAACGAGATCCATCCCAGCTGCCGCTCGCGCATGAACGTACCGTTCTTCCTGGGCGACGAATCGCGCAACGAGGCCTTCCTGCAGCAGGCCCGGGCCAATGGCCTGGTGCAGCTGAAGGGGCACAAGACCGTGGGCGGCATGCGCGCCAGCATCTACAACGCCATGCCGCTGGAAGGCGTGATGGCGCTGATCGAATTCATGCGCGAGTTCGAGCGGACCTCCGCCTGACGCGCATTCCCGCTGGCGGGTCCGCGCATGCCAGGCACGGCATGCCGGCCCGCGCGGGCAGTTTTCCGGCCGCCGCGCCCGGTGGCCCATCGGATTGATACAACATGACAAGCCAAGACCGAACCCCCGCGCGCGAGGAGACGCCGCCCAATGCGCCGCAGAACGGCGACAGCCACCTGAGTGACGCCGAGCGCCAGCTTTCGGTCGAGCTGGGGCCGCTGCGCGAGCAGATCGATACCGTGGACCGCGAGTTGCTGGCGATGCTGAACCGCCGCGCCAGGCTCGCGCTCGAGGTGGGCGAGGTCAAGAAGAAGTACGGCGCGCCGGTGTTCCGTCCGGAGCGCGAGCTGCAAGTCATCCGCAAGGTGCAAGGGGCCAACCCGGGCCCGCTGCTGGGCGAAAGCGTGGCGGCAATCTGGCGCGAGGTGATGTCCGCCTGCCGCGGGCTGGAGAAGCCTTTGGAAGTGGCATTCCTGGGGCCGGCCGGCACGTTCTCGGAGCAGGCGCTGTACGCGCATTTCGGCCACGAGGTGTCGGGCGTGCCTTGCCCGAGCATCGACGAGGTGTTCCGCGCGGTCGAGGCGGGCACGGTCGAATACGGTGTGGTGCCGGTCGAGAATTCCACTGAGGGCGCGGTGTCGCGCACGCTCGACCTGTTCCTGCAGACCTCGCTGAAGATCAGCGGCGAGATCGCGCTCAAGGTGCACCACAACCTGATGGCGTCGACGCCCGACATGAATGGCGTCACGGTGGTGCGCGCGCATGCGCAGGCGCTGGCGCAGTGCCAGCACTGGCTGACCGCCAACTATCCGCACCTCGAGCGCCAGGCGGTGTCGAGCAATGCCGAAGCGGCGCGCATGGCCAGCGAAGACCCGACCGTGGCCGCGATCGCCGGCGAGTCCGCCGCCAACCGCTACCACCTGCACCTGGTGCGCACGCATATCCAGGACGATCCGCACAACCGCACGCGCTTTGCCGTGATCGGCCGCTATGAGACCGAGCCCTCCGGCAGCGACCAGACCTCGCTGATCCTGTCTGTGCCGAACAAGGCCGGCGCGGTGTACCAGCTGCTGGCGCCACTGGCCGCGAACGGCGTGTCGATGTGCCGCTTCGAGTCGCGCCCGGCGCGCAGCGGCGCGTGGGAGTACTACTTCTACGTCGACGTCGAAGGGCACCAGCATGAGCCGGCGGTGGCGCGCGCGATCGAAGAGCTGCGCCGCAACGCGGCCTACCTGAAGGTGCTGGGCTCGTATCCGTCGAGCAAGTAAGGCAGCCGGAACGCACAAGGAGACGAAATGGCAGAGCAGGGCAAGCAGGGCGGCGCAACGGGTTTCGGGCCGGATTATGTGCGGGCGATTTCGCCATACGTGGCCGGCAAGCCGATTGCCGAAGTCGCGCGCGAGTTCGGCCTGGACGAGGCCGGCATCGTCAAGCTCGCCTCCAACGAGAATCCGCTGGGCATGCCGGAATCGGCCCGTCTCGCGGTGGCCGAGGCCGTGGCCGAACTGGGGCGCTATCCCGATGCCAACGGCTTTGCGCTGAAGGGCGCGCTGTCGGCGCGCTTCGGCGTGCCCGCCGACTGGCTGACGCTGGGCAACGGCAGCAACGACATCCTGGAACTGGCCGCGCATGCGCTGGTGGAGCCGGGCCAGTCGATCGTCTATGCCGAGTACTCGTTCGCGGTGTACGCGCTGGCCACGCAGGAGATCGGCGCCCGCGCCATCGAGGTGCCCGCGCGCGACTACGGCCACGACCTCGACGCGATGGCCGCTGCGATTGCCCCGGATACGCGCCTGGTCTTCATTGCCAACCCCAACAACCCGACCGGCACTTTTCTGCCGGCCGCGCAGATCGAGGCCTTCCTGCAGCGCGTGCCGCGTCATGTCGTGGTGGTGCTGGACGAGGCCTACAACGAGTACCTCGATGCGGACCAGCAATACGACGCGATTGCCTGGGTGCGCCGCTACCCCAACCTGATGGTGTCGCGCACGTTCTCCAAGGCCTATGGCCTGGCGGGCCTGCGTATCGGCTATGCGGTGGCGCAGCCCGAACTGACCGACCTGCTGAACCGCATCCGCCAGCCGTTCAACGTCAACAGCGTGGCGCAGGCCGCGGCCATCGCTGCGCTGGCCGATGCTGATTTCCTGCGCCGCAGCGCGCAGCTGAACCGCAGCGGCAAGCGGCAGCTGACCGAGGCGTTCGAGCGGCTCGGCCTGGAATACGTGCAGTCGTCCGGCAACTTCGTGCTGGTGCGCGTGGGCGACGATGACGGCGCCGGCGCGCGCGTCAACCTGGCGTTGCTGAAACAGGGCGTGATCGTGCGGCCGGTGGGCAACTACAACCTGCCGCGCTGGCTGCGCGTGACCATCGGCTTGCCAGAAGAGAACGCGGCGTTTATCGCGGCGCTGGAGCGGGCGCTGGCCTGAGGCCGGCCGCTGCAAACGCCGGTGCTCGTGCCGCGCATTGATTGACCTCGGTCTGAACCGAACTACCGCCGCTTGCGGCCTGTGATTGTGAGTGCATTGCATTTTTCCCGTGTTGTCATTGTCGGCGTAGGCCTGATCGGCGGCTCGCTCGCGCTGGCGCTCAAGCGCGCCGGCGTGGTGGGCACGGTGGTTGGGGTCGGGCGCTCGGCCGCGTCGATGCAGAAAGCGCTGGACCTGGGCGTGATCGACGAGGCCGCGACGCTGGCCGATGCCGCGCGCGGAGCCAGCGTGATCGTGCTGTGCGCGCCGGTGGCGCAGAATTTTGCGTTGCTGCATGCGCTCGAGCCGCACCTGCAGCCGGGCACCATCGTCACCGATGCCGGCAGCACCAAGTCCGACGTGATCATCGCCGCCAAGACCGCGCTGGGCGACAAGGCCGCGCAGTTCGTGCCGGCCCACCCGATCGCCGGGCGCGAGCTCAACGGCGTCGAGGCCGCGCTGCCGGACCTGTACGACGGCAAGAGGACCGTGCTGTGTCCGCTGCAAGAGAACGCGCGCGCCGATGTTGCCGCCGTGCGCGCCATGTGGGAAAGCGCCGGCGCGCATTGCCACGTGATGTCGGCGGTGCAGCACGACGCGGTGTTCGCAGCAGTCAGCCATCTGCCGCACGTGCTGTCGTACGCGCTGGTGGCGCAGGTGGCCAACGCCGAAGATGCGGCGCTGAAGCTGGACTTTGCCGGCGGCGGCTTCCGCGACTTCACGCGCATCGCCGCCTCGTCGCCGGAGATGTGGCGCGACATCTGCGTCGCCAACCGCGACGCGCTGCTGCGCGAACTGAATACTTACCAGTCGGTGCTGGCGCACCTGAAGACGCTGATCGAGAAGGGCGACGGCGACGCGCTCGAGCGCATCTTCACGCGCGCCAGCAAGACCCGCCTGGCCTGGGGCGCCGAGCGCGCCGCGGGCAACAACCATATCGAACCCTGATGGCCCTGGCCAATCGCCTGACCGCGGCGCCCCGGCGCCCACGACATCCATGGAACACCTGACGCTAGGCCCCCTGACCCGCGCACACGGCACCGTCCGGCTGCCGGGCTCGAAGAGCATCTCCAACCGTGTGCTGCTGCTGGCCGCGCTGGCCAACGGCGAGACCCGCGTGCGCGACCTGCTCGATTCCGACGACACCCGTGTGATGCTGCAGGCGCTGCGCACGCTGGGCGTGGCCTGGCGGCAGGAAGGCGCGGACTATATCGTCACCGGCGCCGGTGGCAACTTCCCCAACAAATCGGCCGAGCTGTTCATGGGCAACGCCGGCACCGCGATCCGTCCGCTGACTGCCGCGCTGGCGCTGCAAGGCGGCAGCTACAAGCTGTCCGGGGTGCCGCGCATGCACGAGCGGCCGATCGGCGACCTCGTCGATGGCCTGCGCCAGGTCGGCGCGGTGATCGACTACCTTGGCAACGAAGGTTTCCCGCCGCTGCATATCCAGCCGGCCAGCCTGCGCATCGACGCGCCGATCCGCGTGCGCGGCGATGTCTCCAGCCAGTTCCTGACCGCGCTGCTGATGAGCCTGCCGCTGGCGCAGTCCGCCAGCGGCCGCATCGAGATCGAAGTGGTGGGCGAACTGATCTCGAAGCCGTATATCGAGATCACGCTGAACCTGCTGGCGCGCTTTGGCATCGAGGTGGAGCGGCAGGGCTGGGAGCGCTTCATCCTGCCCGCAGGGGCGGCTTACCGCTCGCCGGGCGAGATCTTTGTCGAGGGCGACGCGTCGTCGGCTTCGTATTTCCTGGCCGCCGGCGCCATCGGCGGCGGTCCCGTGCGCGTGGAAGGCGTCGGCATGGCCAGCATCCAGGGCGATGTGCGCTTTGCCGATGCGCTCAACCGCATGGGCGCCAACGTGATGGCGGGCGACAACTGGATCGAGGTGCGCGGCACCGAGCGCGACGACGGACGCCTGCACGGCATCGAACTGGACTGCAACCATATCCCCGATGCCGCCATGACGCTGGCGGTGGCGGCGCTGTTTGCCGAAGGCACGACCACGCTGACCAATATCGCCAGCTGGCGCGTCAAGGAAACCGACCGCATCGCGGCGATGGCAACGGAACTGCGCAAGCTGGGAGCCGTGGTCGAGGAAGGCGCCGACTACCTGCGCGTGACGCCGCCGCAGCCGTGGCAGACCCCGGCCGACGGCATTGGCACCTATGATGACCATCGCATGGCGATGTGTTTCTCGCTGGCGGCGTTCGGCCCGTTGCCGGTGCGGATCAATGATCCGGGCTGCGTCGCGAAGACGTTCCCGGACTACTTCAGCGTGTTCGCCGGCGTCACGCGCTGACGAGGGCGGCGCCGGAGCCGGGGGTGGCGGCCGCTGCGGCGCTGCCGCCGGCCGCCGATTCCTGGCGGCGTTCGCGCTTGGCCCAATACCGGTCGAAGAAGTAGTGGGCCACGGTATTGATGGCCGGTTCGATAAAGGTGACGGCACCGCTCACGGCCAGGCTGCCGGTCAGCGCATAGGTCACGCTGAACGCGATGCCGAGGTGCATGATGCCGAACGTCAGGGTTTTTGCCATGGTAGATTGCCTCGCGACCAATACTGAGGGATGCGCTGCTGTTTGCGGCGCGGTGCCATGGATCAAATGATAATGATTCTCAATAGAATTAACAATCAATCGTTTTACTGGGTGCCATAAGTAATGACTATCGTCAACGTCATCACCATTGACGGACCGACCGCCTCCGGCAAGGGCACGGTTGCGCACAAGGTTGCCGACGCGGTGGGCTTCCACCTGCTCGACAGCGGCGCGCTGTACCGGCTGGTAGCGCTGGCCAGCGACCGCGCCGGTGTTGACCTGGCCGACATGGACACCCTGGCGCGGATCGCTACGCGCCTCGATGTGAAGTTCGGCCCCGACCGCGTCTGGCTGCAAGGCGAGGAAGTGAGCCTGGCGATCCGCGCCGAGGCGATCGGCAACCGCGCCTCGGCCATCGCCGTGCACCAGCCGGTGCGCGACGCGCTGACCCAGCTGCAGCGCAGCTTCCGCAAGCTGCCCGGCCTGGTGGCGGACGGCCGCGACATGGGCACCGTGATCTTCCCGGACGCCCAGCTCAAGGTGTTCCTGACCGCGAGTGTCGAAGCGCGCGCGCGCAGGCGCTATAAACAATTGATTGATAAGGGAATTTCTGCTAATATCGAAGACCTTTTGCGTGACCTCGAGGCGCGCGACGCGCGGGATCGCACCCGTGCCGCCGCGCCCCTGCGTCCCGCCGAGGATGCAAAGCTGCTCGATACCTCCGACATGACGGTGGATCAGGCAGTGGCGCAGGTGCTGGAGTGGTTTGCCGCTGTGCGGCCCGATGCATGACATGCAGCGGGCGCATCCGTAGAAGCGGCGCGCCTCTTCCGTACCCGATGGCGTCAGTCCGGGCCTGTGCCTGGGCTGGCTTTTGTCAAACCTGACCCCGCTGCCCTGGCAGACTGAGCGCGATCGTCGCGCCGGCCAGCGTATTGCGGATTTCACCTTACGTTTATGTCCGACCTGCAAACTAACGAATCCTTTGCCGCACTGTTCGAGGAATCGATCGCTCGCTCCAATATGAAGGCTGGCGAAGTGATCTCCGCTGAAGTCGTGCGCATCGACCACAACTTCGTGGTCGTCAACGCCGGCCTCAAGTCCGAGGCATTTGTGCCGGTGGAGGAGTTCCTGAACGACCAGGGCGAACTCGAAGTGCAGGCCGGCGACTACGTCTCCGTGGCCATCGACGCACTCGAGAACGGCTATGGCGACACCATCCTCTCGCGCGACAAGGCCAAGCGCCTGGCCTCGTGGCTGAACCTCGAGAAGGCCCTGGAAGACGGCGAAATCATCTCGGGTACCGTGACCGGCAAGGTCAAGGGCGGCCTGACGGTGATGGTCAACGGCATCCGCGCGTTCCTGCCGGGTTCGCTGGTTGACGTGCGTCCGATCAAGGACACCACCCCGTACGAAGGCAAGACCCTGGAATTCAAGGTGATCAAGCTGGACCGCAAGCGCAACAACGTTGTGCTGTCGCGCCGCGCCGTGGTCGAAGCCACGCTGGGCGAAGAGCGCCAGAAGCTGATGGAAACCCTGAAGGAAGGCGCCATCGTCAACGGTATCGTCAAGAACATCACCGACTACGGTGCGTTCGTTGACCTGGGCGGCATCGACGGCCTGCTGCACATCACCGACCTGGCCTGGCGTCGTGTCCGCCACCCGAGCGAAGTGCTGTCGGTTGGCCAGGAAATCACCGCCAAGATCCTCAAGTTCGACCAGGAAAAGAACCGCGTCTCGCTGGGCGTGAAGCAGCTGGGCGAAGATCCGTGGGTCGGCATCTCGCGCCGCTACCCGCAAGGCACCCGCCTGTTCGGCAAGGTCACCAACCTGACCGACTACGGCGCGTTCGTCGAGATCGAAGCCGGCATCGAAGGCCTGGTGCACGTGTCGGAAATGGACTGGACCAACAAGAACGTGGCCCCGTCCAAGGTTGTCCAGCTGGGCGACGAAGTCGAAGTCATGGTGCTGGATATCGACGAAGACAAGCGTCGTATCAGCCTGGGCATGAAGCAGTGCAAGGCCAACCCGTGGGACGATTTCTCGCGCAACCACAAGAAGGGCGACAAGCTGAGCGGCCAGATCAAGTCGATCACCGACTTCGGCGTGTTCATCGGCCTGCCGGGTGGCATCGACGGCCTGGTGCACCTGTCCGACCTGTCCTGGCAAGAGTCCGGCGAAGAGGCCGTGCGCAAGTACAAGAAGGGCGACGAAGTCGAAGCCGTGGTGCTGGGCATCGACGTCGACAAGGAACGCATCTCGCTGGGCATCAAGCAGCTGTCGGGCGATCCGTTCAACAACTTCATCTCGGCCAACGACAAGGGTTCGCTGGTTCAGGGCACCATCAAGGCCGTTGACGCCAAGGGTGCCGTGGTTCAGCTGGCCGACGACGTGGAAGGCTACCTGCGTGCTTCGGAAATCTCCGCTGATCGCGTGGAAGACGCCCGCAACGTGCTGAAGGAAGGCGAGCAGATCACCGCCCTGGTGGTGAACGTCGACCGCAAGTCGCGCAACATCAACCTGTCGATCAAGGCCAAGGACAGCGCAGAGCAGCAGGAAGCGATGCAGAAGTTCCAGGCCGACACCGGCACGGCTGGCACGACCAACCTCGGCGCCCTGCTGAAGGCCAAGCTCGGCCAGGACAACCAGTAATCGCAGGCCCCCGCGCTTGCGCGTATGCCCATGACCAAGTCGGAGCTTGTCGAAAAACTGGCTGCCCGCTTCCCCCAGCTGCTGCTGCGGGATGCGGACATCTCGGTGAAAACGATACTCGACGCGATGTCCGAAGCGTTGGCCGACGGCCACCGCATCGAGATCCGCGGATTCGGCAGTTTTGGTCTGAACAAGCGTCCGCCTCGCGTGGGGCGCAATCCCAAGTCCGGCGAGCGGGTGCTGGTGCCTGAAAAACGGGTGCCGCACTTCAAGGCGGGCAAGGAATTGCGCGAACGGGTTGACCGCAGCCAGCCGGCGCCTGCGGGTGCCAATGGCAACGGCCATTCCGGCGGCACGGCGCAAGCCCTGCCGGGCAAGGCAGGCCAGGGCGCGGCACCCGCCGCGCCGACCGGTTTGCATGAGAGCGGATTGGATTTCATTCGTTCCTGACTTACCTTGCCTCACTGCCTGTTGCTGTATTGTCAAAAAAAGCGCCCTTTGGGGCGCTTTTTTTTATCCGTGCGAATCGCGGCGGCACGCCGCATCGCCTGCAAGGCCAGCCTGCGATGCTTGCGAGGCGTGAGCCGGGACGCCGTTACCGCCACGTTACCGAATCCGTGAAGTGATTCCGTTACAATGCCGGGGTCTTTGCCGGGCCTCGCACAGGCCGTCCGCTTAGCCGCTGCCTCTGTGCTTGCCTGCCACAACGCCACGCTGCCTCGCCGCCTACCCGCATGAAACTGTTTGCCTGGATCGTCCGCATCGTCGTATTCGTGCTGCTGTTCGTGCTGGCGCTGCGCAATACCGCAGAAGCCTCGCTTCAGCTGTTCTTCAACGCCGTCTGGCATGCGCCGCTGATCCTGATCCTGTTTGCCGCGTTTGCACTGGGCGCGGTGGCCGCGCTGGCCTCGGTGGCGCCCGGACTGATGCGCCAGCGCATGGAACTGGCCAGGCTGCGCCGGGCGGTCGCGAATGCCGGGGCCTCAACGACGGCGCCGTCGGCGGCGTCATCGACATCACCGGCAAGCGCCGCCCCGGTGGCGCGCGATGCCAAGTCTCCCTATAACGTAGTCGGCCCGAAAGTCTGATCCATGATGTTCGAAACCTGGTGGCTGTTGGTGCTGCCACTTGTCTTTGGCCTTGGCTGGATGGCGGCGCGCTTCGACGTGCGCCAGATGATCAGCGAGCAGGGCGCCTTGCCGCGCTCCTACTTCAAGGGACTCAATTTCCTGCTCAACGAGCAGCCCGACAAGGCCATCGATGCCTTTGTCGAAGTCGCGCGGCTGGACCCCGAAACCACCGAACTGCACTTTGCGCTGGGCGCGCTGTTCCGGCGCCGCGGCGAAACCGAGCGCGCCATCCGCGTGCACCAGAACCTGGCCACGCGCCCCGACCTGCCCGAGCCCGAGCGCGAGCATGCGCTGTTCGAGCTGGGCGAGGACTACCTGCGCGCGGGCCTGCTGGACCGTGCCGAGGAGTCGCTGCGCCGGCTGATGTCGGGACCCTACGCGGCCTCGGCCAAGCGCGTGCTGCTCGAGCTCTATGAAGTGGAGAAGGAGTGGCAGAAGGCGATCGATGCCGCGCGTGAGCTGCAGACGCTGGAGCAGAAGAGCTACAGCCTGCAGATCGCGCAGTTCTGCTGCGAGCTGGCGCAGGACGCGCTGCAGCGCAAGCGCCCCGAAGACGCGGTGAAATGGCTGAACCAGGCCGTGGCCGAGAATCCCGCCAACGTGCGCGCGCCGATCCTGCTGGGCGACGTCGCCGCGGCGGCGGGCGATGCGCGCGGCGCGCTGGGCCACTGGCTCGGGATCGAGCGGCAGGACGCCTCCTTCCTGCCGCTGGTGGCCGAGCGTGTGGTCAAGGCTTATGCCGCGCTTGACGAGCAAGGCGTGGCGCTTGAATGGCTGCGCGGCCTGCTCAAGGGCAAGCTCGCGCCCGAGGTGCTCGATACCGCGTACAAGGCCGAGCTGGAAGTAAACGGCCCCGAAGCCGCGGCGCGCCTGATGCGCGAACAGCTGCGCCGCCAGCCCACGCTGCTGGCGCTGACCAAGTATTTCGAGGCGCAGGCGGCAGTGGCCGTCGCCGCGCCCGCCGCGCAAACCGCTGAGGTCGATGCCGCGGCTGGCCAGGACGAAGGCGCCGAGGACGACGAGGCCAAGGAAACCACCGCCATCCGCGACCTGCTGCAACTGCGCACTCGCAACCTGGCGCGCTATACCTGTCGCGAATGCGGTTTCCGTGCGCGGCTGTTCTATTGGCAGTGCCCTGGTTGCAACCGCTGGGAGACCTATGCCCCGCGGCGTTCCGAAACGCTCGGCTGATTCCGATGGCCGTGCAACGGATGTGAATTGAAGCTATGAAAGTCACCATTATCGGCAGTGGCTACGTCGGTCTCGTCACCGGCGCCTGCCTGGCGGAGCAGGGCAACGATGTCTTCTGCCTGGACCTGGACGAGCAGAAGATTGCGCTGCTCAACGCTGGCGGCGTGCCGATCTACGAGCCGGGCCTGCAGGAGCTGATCCAGCGCAACCGCGAGGCCGGCCGCCTGACCTTTTCCACCGACGTGGCAGCCAGCGTCGAGCATGCCGACGTGCAGTTCATCGCGGTGGGCACGCCGCCGGACGAGGACGGCTCGGCCGACCTCAAGTACGTGCTGGCGGCAGCCCGCAATATCGGCCGCCACATGACCGGCTTCAAGGTGGTGGTCGACAAGTCGACCGTGCCGGTGGGCACCGGCGACCGCGTCACCGCCGCGATCCGCGAGGAACTGGCCGCGCGCGGGCTGGAAGACCTGCAGTTCTCGGTGGTGTCGAACCCCGAATTCCTGAAGGAGGGCGCCGCGGTCGAAGACTTCATGCGCCCCGACCGCATCGTGCTGGGCTGCAACGCCGACGCCGCCGGCCGCCACGCGCAGGCCACCATGCGGCAGCTGTACGCGCCGTTCAACCGCCATCACGAGCGCACCTTCTACATGGACGTGCGCTCGGCCGAGTTCACCAAGTACGCCGCCAATTCGATGCTGGCCACGCGCATCTCGTTCATGAACGAGCTGGCCAACCTGGCCGACGAAGTCGGCGCCGATATCGAGCTGGTGCGCATGGGTATCGGCTCGGACCCGCGCATCGGCTACAGTTTCCTCTATGCCGGCGCCGGCTATGGCGGATCGTGCTTCCCCAAGGACGTGCAGGCGCTGATGCGCACCGCCGCCGACCACGGCAAGCCGATGCGCGTGCTGGAGGCGGTGGAAGCCGTCAACGGCGCGCAGAAGCGCGTGCTTGGCCAGAAGATCGTGCGCCGTTTTGGCGACGACCTGAGCGGCCGCGTGTTCGCGGTCTGGGGCCTGGCCTTCAAGCCCAATACCGACGACATGCGCGAGGCGCCGTCGCGGGTGCTGGCGCGCGAACTGGTGTCGCGCGGCGCGTCGCTGCGCGTGCATGACCCCGTGTCGATGGCCGAGGCCCGTCGGGCGCTCGAGGCCGACCTGGCCGACGTGCCGGGCGGCGCGGCGCGCGTGAGCTTCCACCAGCACCAGATGGACGCGCTCGACGGCGCCGACGCGCTGGCGATCGTGACCGAATGGAAGGTGTTCCGCAGCCCCGATTTCGCGCAGATCAAGCGGCGGCTGAAGTCGCCGGTGATTTTCGATGGACGCAATCTGTATGAGCCCGAGGCGATGCGCGAGACCGGCGTGGAATACCACGCCATCGGCCGCCCGACCCGCAAGGCAGCGCCGGCGAACGAATGAGGCGCAGGCGGGTCAACGGACTCATCAACCGATAAGCTAACGCGGCGGCCGCTGCCGCCGCGATATTGCCAAGGATCTTCATGAACAAGACCGTCATTCCGCAGGAGCAGATCCGGCAGTCCCATATCCTGGTGGTCGGCGACATGATGCTGGACCGCTATTGGTTCGGCGACGTCGAGCGCATTTCGCCCGAAGCACCGGTGCCGGTGGTGCAGGTCAAACGCAGCGACGAGCGCCTGGGCGGTGCCGCCAACGTGGCCCGCAACGCCGCGGCGCTGGGCGCGCGCGTGGGCATGCTGGGCGTGGTCGGCGACGACGAGCCGGCGCGCACGCTCGAGGCCCTGCTGGCCGAGAGCCACGTGCAGCCCTACCTGCACCGCGATGCCAAGATCAACACCACCATCAAGCTGCGCGTGGTGGCGCACCAGCAGCAGCTGCTGCGTGTGGACTTCGAAAACGCGCCGGCGCACGAAGTGCTGCTCGCGGTACAGGACCGCTTCCAGGGCCTGGTCAACGATTACCAGGTGCTGGTGTTGTCCGACTACGGCAAGGGCGGGCTGACCCATGTCACGCGCATGATCGATGCCGGCCGCGCCGCCGGCCGCAAGGTGCTGGTCGACCCCAAGGGTGACGACTACTCGCGCTACCGCGGCGCCACGCTGATCACCCCCAACCGCGCCGAGATGCGCGCCGTGGTCGGCGCCTGGAAGACCGAGGCCGACCTGACCATCCGCGCGCAGAACCTGCGCCGCGCGCTGCAGCTCGAGGCGCTGCTGCTGACGCGCTCGGAAGAGGGCATGACGCTCTATACCGAAGCCGAAGTGCTGCACGTCTCGGCCCAGGCGCGCGAGGTCTATGATGTATCCGGTGCGGGCGACACCGTGATCGCCACGCTCGCCACCATGATGGGTGCCGGCGTGCCGCTCAAGGAAGCCGTGCAGCATGCCAATCGCGCCGGCGGCATCGTGGTCGGCAAGCTGGGCACCGCCGTCGTCACTTATCCCGAATTGTTCGGCGCCGCAGCCTGAGGCGCGGCGCCCCATCCTGATCCGACCATGACCATCATCGTCACCGGTGCCGCGGGTTTTATCGGCAGCAATCTCGTCAAGGGCCTGAACGAACGCGGCGAGACCCATGTCATCGCCGTCGACAACCTGACCCGCGCCGACAAGTTCCACAACCTGGTCGACTGCGAGATCTCCGATTACCTGGACAAGCAGGACTTCCTCGCGCGCTTTGCCCGCGGCGAGTTCGGCAAGGTCCGCGCGGTGTTCCATGAAGGCGCCTGCTCCGACACCATGGAGACGGACGGCCGCTACATGATGGAGAACAACTACCGCTACACGCTGTCGCTGATGGAGAGCTGCCTGGAGCAGGGCACGCAGTTCCTCTACGCATCGTCGGCGGCGACCTACGGCGCCTCGCAGGTGTTCCGCGAAGACCGCGAGTTCGAGCGTCCGCTCAACGTGTACGGCTACTCCAAGTTCCTGTTCGACCAGATCGTGCGGCGCCGGCTGCCGTCGGCGCTGTCGCAGATCGTCGGCTTCCGCTACTTCAACGTGTACGGGCCGCGCGAAACGCACAAGGGCCGCATGGCCTCGGTGGCGTTCCACAACTTCAACCAGTTCCGCGCCGACGGCACGGTGAAGCTGTTCGGCGAATACGGTGGCTATGGCCCAGGCATGCAGAGCCGCGACTTCATCTCGGTCGAGGACGTGGTCAAGGTCAACCTGTTCTTCTTCGACCATCCGGAGAAGTCCGGCATCTTCAACCTGGGCACCGGTCGCGCCCAGCCGTTCAACGACATCGCCGCCACCGTGGTCAACACGCTGCGCGAAGCCGAAGGCAAGCCGCCGCTGTCGCTGGACGACCTGGTGCAGGAAGGGCTGATCGAGTACGTCAAGTTTCCGGACGCACTGCGCGGCAAGTACCAGTGCTTCACGCAGTCGGATGTGTCCAAGCTGCGCGGCGCCGGCTACGGCGAGCGCTTCCTGACCGTCGAGGAAGGCGTGGCGCGCTACTGCCGCTGGCTGCTCGAGCGCAACGGCTGAACCCCGCATCGCCCCTGCCTTGCGCCGGCTGACACGCTTTCGTGCGGCCGGTGTCAACTTTTGTTGCCGCATGCGCCGCCCTCGCGGTGCGCCCCTATCCTGACCTGACCTCGCCGCCCCGGCGGGGGTGGTACCTCAGACCATCCACAGGAAAGGAGAGCCTTCATGGCCATGCACTGGATCCGGCAACTTGCCCGGCGTTTTTCCCTGATCTCCCTCGCGGCAACCTTGTGCCTGCTTGCCGGCGGCACCGCCCGTGCCGCGGTCGACGTCAACACCGCCGACGAGGCCGCGCTGACCGCGGTCAAGGGCGTAGGACCGGCCACGGCCCGCCACATCGTCGAAGAGCGCAACAAGCGCGGGCCGTACAAGGACGCCGCCGACCTGGCCGAGCGCGTCAGCGGCATCGGGCCGAAGTCCGTGGCCAGGCTGCAGGATGCCGGCCTGACCATCGCCGGCAAGGGCGCGTCCACCGCCGCGCCATCCGCTGCGCCGGCCACGCCGGCGCCCGCCAAGGGGGCCAAGGCGACGCCTGCACCGGCAAAGCCGGCCCGCTAGCGCTGTCCGCGCTGCCCTGTGCCCGGTCGTGCTGCGGCCGGGTGCGCTGTTGCTGGTATGCGTTGTGCTAAAGCTTGCCGGCTTCGCAGCCCCCGTGGCGGCGGAGTATCATGCGGACGCCGCGCAGGCAGGACCTGCCGCGCGGCTGCCGAGCGGCATTCCACAACCCAACAACCAGGCACAAGCGCGGCGGCCGCCGATCCGGAGGCCAGCCCGGACCACAGGGAGCAAGACAATATGGCGAATGGCGAGGACGCGGGATTCCTGCCGCAATGGCGGCTCAAGACCGAGGGCGTAATCGGCCCCGATGAGCGGCTGCCCGCGGGGCAGACACTGCTGGCCGGGATCCAGCACGTGGTGGCGATGTTCGGCTCGACCGCCATCGCGCCGATTCTGATGGGCTTCAACCCGAATATCGCCATCCTGTTTTCCGGCATCGGCACGCTGATCTTCTTTCTGTGCGTGCGCGGCCGGGTGCCCAGCTACCTGGGCTCCAGCTTTGCCTTCATTGCGGTGGTGATCGCCGCCACCGGCTATGCCGGCAGCGGCCCCAACCTCAATATCCCGGTGGCGCTGGGCGGCATCATTGCCGCCGGCGCGCTGTACACCGTGATCGGCCTGGTGGTGCAGGCGGCGGGCTACGCCTGGGTGGAAAAGCTGATGCCGCCGGTGGTGACCGGCGCGATCGTCGCGGCGATCGGGCTGAACCTGGCCCCGGTGGCGGTCAAGGCGGTCAGCGGCGCGGCGCTCGATACCTGGGTGGGGTTGCTGACCGTGGTCGCGGTGGGGCTGGTCGCGGTGCGCGCGCCCGGCATGATCGGCCGCCTGCCGGTGCTGATCGGCGGCCTGGCCGGCTATGTTGCCTACTACCTGGGCACCAATGTGATGGGGTTGGGCAAGCCGATCGATTTCTCCGGCGTGGCCGCCGCCAGCTGGTTCGGCCTGCCGGCGTTCACCGCGCCGACGTTCGAGCTGGGCGCCATGCTGCTGATCGCGCCGGTGGCGATCGTGCTGGTGGCCGAGAACCTCGGCCATATCAAGGCCATCGGCGTAATGACCGGCCGCAATCTGGATCCGTACATCGGCCGCGCCTTTATCGGCGACGGCATCGCCACCATGCTGTCGGCCAGCGGCGGCGGCACCGGCGTGACCACCTATGCCGAGAACATGGGGGTGATGGCGGTCACCAAGATCTATTCGACGCTGATCTTCGTGGTGGCGGCCGCCGTGGCCATCCTGCTGGGCTTCTCGCCCAAGTTCGGCGCCCTGATCCTGACCATCCCGGGGCCGGTGATCGGCGGCCTGACCATCGTCGTGTTCGGCCTCATCGCCGCCACCGCGGGCCGCATCTGGGTGCAGAACCATGTGGATTTCTCCAGCTCGCGCAACCTGATCACGGTGGGCGCCACGCTGACGGTGGCGGCCGGCGACCTGACGCTGAAGCTGGGCGGCATGACGCTGGGCGGCATCGGCACCGCCACCTTCGGCTGCATCCTGCTGTATCACCTGCTGGGCGAAGGCAACCGCGAGGAAGGCTGAGCCACGGCGGTGCCGGCGGGCGGTGCAAATCCCGCCTGCCGGCGAGGGGATAGGGGTCTGGATTACAATGGCCGGCGAATTGGAATCCCCCGGAATCCTCCGGATTCCCCCGATTGCGACCTTCCTTCGCCCCATGGCCTACAAGACAATTGAAGACACCATCGGCAATACGCCGCTGGTCAGACTGCAGCGCATCCCCGGCGCCGCCAACGACGCGCGCGGCAATGTGATCCTCGGCAAGCTCGAAGGCAACAATCCGGCCGGTTCGGTCAAGGACCGCCCGGCGGTGTCGATGATCGCCCGGGCCGAGGCGCGCGGGCGCATCAAGCCGGGCGATACCCTGATCGAGGCGACCTCGGGCAATACCGGCATCGCGCTGGCCATGGCGGCTGCCATCCGCGGCTACAAGATGGTGCTGATCATGCCCGAGGACCTCAGCCTCGAGCGCCGCCAGAGCATGGCGGCCTACGGCGCCGAGATCATCCTGACTCCGGTCAAGGGCGGCATGGAGTATGCGCGCGACCTGGCCGATTCTATGGAGCGCGACGGCAAGGGCGTGATCCTCGACCAGTTCGCCAACCCGGACAACCCGCAGGCGCATTACGAGGGCACCGGCCCCGAGATCTGGCGCGATACCGACGGCCGCATCACCCACTTCGTTTCGGCGATGGGCACCACCGGCACCATCACCGGCGTGTCGCGCTTCCTCAAGGAGCAGAATCCCGAGATCCAGATCGTCGGCGCGCAGCCGGCCGAAGGCTCGCGCATCCCGGGCATCCGCAAGTGGCCCGAAGCGTATCTGCCCAAGATCTACGATCCCAAGTACATCGACCGCACCGAGCCGGTGAGCCAGGGCGACGCCGAGCACATGGCGCGCCGCATGGCGTCGGAAGAGGGCATCTTCTGCGGCATTTCCGCCGCCGGTGCGCTGTGCGTGGCATTGCGCGTCGCCGAGGAAGTCGAGAACGCCACCATTGTCTTCGTGGTGTGCGACCGCGGCGACCGCTACCTGTCGACCGGCGTGTTCCCGGCCTGATCCGCAGCGCCGCCGCAAACAAGAAAGGCCTCGCTGATGCGAGGCCTTTTTGACTTTGGCCGTGCCGCCTTTAGCCCATCGCCGCCTTGACCGCCTCGCCCAGCTGGTACACCGCCAGCGCATAGAAGAAGCTGCGGTTGTAGCGCGTCAGCACATAGAAGTTGCGCAGGCCCAGCACGTACTCGGTGGGCTGGTCGGGCGTGGGCAGGTCCACCACCAGCACGCCGGTTTCGCCTTCGCGCGCCAGGTTGATGGGCTCGTCCACGCGCAGCCCGGCGCGGGTCAGCTGGTTGAGGGTGCGGGTCGGCCACGGCTCGCCATCGGCCGCGGCGGTGGCGATGCCCAGGCTGCCGGCGTCGGGGGCGATGCGCCACACCACCGGCCGGCCCGGCTCCCAGCCATGCAGCTGCAGGAAGCGCGCCACGCTGCCGATGGCATCGGTGGGGCTGTTGCGCAGGTCGATGTGGCCGTTGTTGTCGTAGTCGAGGGCGTATTCGCGCAGGCTGGTCGGCATGAACTGCGGAATGCCGATGGCGCCGGCATACGAGCCCAGCACCGAGTAGACATCGGTGCGGGTGTCGCGGCACCACAGCAGGTAGTCGGCCAGCTGGTTGCGGAACAGCGTGGTGCGGGCGTCGCGGTTGGGCGTAGCCGGGTAGTCGAACGCCAGTGTCGACAGCGAATCGAGCACGCGGAACGAGCCCATGTCGCGGCCGTAGATGGTTTCGACGCCGATGATGCCGACGATCACCGAGGCCGGCACGCCGAACTCGGCCTCGGCGCGGCGCAGCATGTCGCGGTTGTCCTGCCAGAAGCGCACGCCGGCATTGATGCGGATCGGCTCGATAAAGCGCGAGCGGTAGGTGCGCCAGCTTTTGCGGCCGATGGTGGCGGGCGGCATGATCAGCCGTACCACGGTGGCCGAGTAGACCGCCTGTCCGAACCAGTCCTGCAGCATGGCGCGGTCAAAGCCGTGGCGCGCCACCATCTCGTCGATAAAGGCACGTGCTTGCGGGTTGTCGCGGTAGCGGCCGGGTTCGATTTCTTCCTCGCGCACGCTGACGCGGCGTTTGCCGGCGGCGAGCAGGCTGGGGGAGAGGCCGCAGAGTCCGAGTGCGGCAGCGGAAAGCGCGGCGCCCAGCAGGGGGCGTCGCAGTGAGCGCTGGGTGTCGGTCATGGTGTCCTTTGCAAGTCGCACCGAGTATAGCGGATGCCACCGCGGCAGCCGCGTCGGGGCGGGCATGGGCGGGCGCGCCGGCGCTGCTGGGTGGCCTGGTCTGGCGTGTGCTAACGTAACGTTTGGAGACAACATGGCGACGCACTGCAACCCATTGCGACGATAAGAGATGCCGACAGGCTATTACACGCACCCCGAGTTCCAGCGGCACGAGATGGGACACTTCCACCCCGAGTGTCCGGAGCGCCTGCAGGCGATCGAGGATCACCTGATTTCGCACGGCCTGGACGGGCTGCTGGAGCGCCGCGAGGCGCCGCCCGCCACGCGCGAGCAGCTCGAGCGCGTGCACCGGCCCGAGCACGTCGACGCGCTCGAAAGCGCCAGCCCGTCGAGCGGCTACCACGCGATCGATCCGGACACCTCGATGAACGCCCACACGCTCGCCGCCGCCACGCTGGCGGCGGGCGCGGCGGTGGCGGCCACCGATGCCGTGATCGCCGGCGAGTTCGAGAACGCGTTCTGCTGCGTGCGCCCGCCCGGACACCATGCCGAGCCCGGCCGCGCCATGGGCTTCTGCTTCTACAACAACGTGGCCATTGCCGCGCGCCATGCGCTGCAGGCGCACGGGCTGGAGCGCGTGGCGATCATCGACTTCGACGTCCATCACGGCAACGGCACCGAGGCGGCGTTCCGCGGCGACGAGCGCGTGATGATGTGCAGCATCTTCCAGCACCCGTTCTATCCCTACAGCGGCACCGAGCATCTGGCGCCGAACATGGTCAACATCCCGCTGCCGGCCTACAGCAACGGCATGGCGGTGCGCGAGGTGGTCGAGACCATCTGGCTGCCGCGCCTCAATGAATTCCGTCCGCAGATGCTGTTCATCTCGGCCGGCTTCGACGCGCACCGCGAGGACGACCTGGGCCAGATGGGCCTGGTGGAGCAGGACTACGCCTGGATCACCGGCCAGCTGGTCGAGGTGGCGCGCACCCATGCGCAAGGCCGCATCGTCAGCTGCCTCGAAGGCGGCTACAACCTCAGCGCGCTGGGCCGCAGCGTGCTGGCCCACCTGAAGGTGCTGCTGGAACATTAGGAGACCGCCATGGCCGAGAACGATGCGCGCGTCGACGCGCCGCTGCTGACCGAATCGCGCGACGCCGCCGGCGTGGCGCGCCTGACCATGAACCGGCCGCAGGCGTTCAACGCCTTGTCCGAAGGGCTGCTCGACGCGCTCACCGATGCGCTGCGCCGGCTCGCCGCCGACCACAGCGTGCGCGTAGTGGTGCTGGCGGGCGCCGGCAAGGCCTTCTGCGCCGGCCACGACCTGCGCGAGTTGCGCGCGGCGCCGTCGCACGACTACTACCGGCGCCTGTTCGACCGCTGCACGCGCATGATGATGGCGATCCAGCGGATGCCGCAGCCGGTCATCGCCCGGGTCCAGGGCATCGCCACCGCGGCCGGCTGCCAGCTGGTGGCGATGTGCGACCTGGCGGTGGCCGCGGACGATGCGCGCTTTGCCGTGTCGGGTGTCAACCTGGGGCTGTTCTGTTCGACCCCGGGCGTGGCGCTGTCGCGCAACCTGCATCGCAAACAGGCCATGGAGATGCTGCTGACCGGCGACATGATCGATGCCGCCAGTGCCCGCGAGCGCGGGCTGGTCAACCGGGTGGTGCCGGCCGAGGGGCTGGACGACGAGGTGGCGCGGCTGGCTGCCAGCATCTGCGCCAAGCCGGCCGCCGCAGTCGCCGCCGGCAAGGGGCTGTTCTACCGCCAGCTCGAGATGGGCATCGAGTCGGCCTACCAGCTGGCCGGGCAGACCATGGCGTGCAACATGATGGACGATGCGGCGCTGGAGGGGGTGCAGGCCTTTATCGACAAGCGGCCGCCATCCTGGCGTGACTCCTGACCGACTTTCGCGGTCTTTATATGCCGGGAACGTATAAAGACATCGGTAAAAAGTCGTTTATGGTATGAAGCGAATCGCATAAAATACGCGCTTCAGAAAAATAACGAGCGGCAACAGCGCTGGAGATCCCTCGCCTGTTGCCGTTTTCTTTTGGTCACCTTTTCCATGATCGAACTGCAAGGACTGTCGCAGCGCTTCCCGGGCGCGTCTGGCGACGTGCATGCATTGCGGGACGTCAGCCTGTCGATTGCGGCGGGCGAAGTCTTTGGCATCATCGGCCGCAGCGGCGCCGGCAAGAGCACGCTGGTGCGCGCCATCAACCTGCTGAACCGGCCCACCAGCGGCCGCGTGGTCGTCGCTGGCCAGGATCTGACTGCACTGGACCATGGCGCGCTGCGCCTGGCCCGGCGCGAGATCGGCATGATCTTCCAGCATTTCAACCTGCTGTCGTCGCGCACCGTCTATGACAACGTGGCGCTGCCGCTGGAGCTGGCGGGCAAGCCCAAGGCGGAAATCGCCGCCACGGTGCTGCCGCTGCTGGAGCTGGTCGGGCTGTCGGCGCTGAAGGACCGCTACCCGGCGCAGATCAGCGGCGGGCAGAAGCAGCGCGTAGGCATTGCGCGCGCGCTGGCGAGCAAGCCCAAGGTGCTGCTGTCGGACGAGGCCACTTCGGCGCTGGACCCGGAAACCACCCGTTCCATCCTGGACCTGCTCAAGCAGATCAACCGCGAGCTGGGCCTGACCATCGTGATGATCACGCACCAGATGGAAGTCATCAAGCAGGTCTGCGACCGCGTGGCCGTGCTCGAGGCCGGCGAGGTGGTGGAGACCGGTCGCGTGATCGACGTCTTCCTGCGCCCGCAGCACGAGGTCACGCGCGCCATGATCGGCGACGTCATCTCGCAGGAGCTGCCGGCGAGCGTGCTCAAGCGCGTCGAAAGCCGGCTCGGCAACGGGCGCGACCACGTCTACCGCCTCGCCTTCACCGGCGAGGGCGTCGACCAGCCCGTGCTGGCGCAGGCGATCCGCCGCTACGGGCTGGACTTCAACATCCTGCACGGCCATATCGACGAGATCCAGGGCCAGGCCTTCGGCTCGCTGGCCATCATGGCCACCGGCGAGCTGGCCGATGTGAAGGCGGCAATGGAATACCTGCAGGCGCAAGGCGTCGTGGTGGAGGAGTTCGAGCATGTGGTCTGAAATGTTTGATCTGTTCCTGACCTCGTTCAACGAGACCCTGCTGATGGTGGCGATCTCGGGCGTGGTCGGCGCGCTGCTGGGCGTGCCGCTGGGCGTGCTGCTGCACCTGACCAACCGCGGCGGCGTGCTGTCGCACCCGCTGTTCAACCGCACTATCGGTGTGGTGGTCAACGCGGTGCGCTCGATCCCGTTCATCATCCTGCTGGTGGTGGTGATCCCGTTCACGCGCTTTATCGTCGGGTCGTCGATCGGCACCACCGCGGCGATCGTGCCGCTGACCATCGCGGCGATCCCGTTTATCGCGCGCCTGGTCGAAAGCGCGCTGCGCGAGGTCGACAAGGGCCTGGTCGAGGCGGCGCAGTCGATGGGCGCCACCACGCGCCAGATCGTGTGGAAGGTGCTGCTGCCCGAGGCCATGCCCGGCATCGTCGCCGGCCTGACCATCACCTTCGTCAGCCTGGTCGGCTACTCGGCCATGGCCGGCGCGATCGGCGGCGGCGGCCTGGGCGACCTCGGCATTCGCTATGGCTACCAGCGCTACATCACCGAGGTCATGGTGGCGGTGGTGGTCATTCTCATCGTGTTCGTGCAGGCGGTGCAGAGCTTCGGCGACTGGCTGGTCCGTCGCATCAGTCACCGCTGAACCCAAATTTTATCGAGATAGGAACGCACATCATGCAACGTCGCAACCTGCTGCAATGGATCCTCGGCGCCGCGCTCGGCGCCTCGCTGGCCACCGGCGCGATCGCCCAGGACAAGCCGATCAAGATCGGCGTGACCGGCGGCCCGCACGCGCAGATCATGGAACAGGTGAAGAAGGTCGCCGCCAAGGACGGCCTGAACATCCAGGTGGTCGAGTTCAGCGACTACATCCAGCCCAACGCCGCGCTCGCCTCCGGCGACCTGGATGCCAACAGCTACCAGCACTTGCCGTACCTGGAAGCCCAGATCAAGGACCGCGGCTACAAGTTCACGCACATCGCCTACACGGTGACGTTCCCGATGGGCGTGTACTCGAAGAAGATCAAGTCGCTCGACCAGCTCAAGCAGGGCGCGCGCGTGGGCGTGCCCAACGACCCCACCAACGGTGGCCGCGGCCTGCTGCTGCTGCAGAGCAAGGGCGTGATCAAGCTCAAGCCCAACGCGGGCCTGAAGGCGACGCCGCTGGACATCGCCGAGAACCCGAAGAAGATCCGCATCGTCGAGCTTGACGCCGCGCAGCTGCCGCGCTCGCTGGATGACCTGGATGCCGCCGCGATCAACGGCAACTACGCGGAATCGGCAGGCCTGTCGCCGACCAAGGACGCGATCGCCATGGAGGGCCCGAAGGGGCCGTACGCCAACCTGATCGCGATCCGCGAGGCCGACAAGAGCAAGCCCTGGGTGGCCAAGCTGGTGAAGGCCTACCATTCGCCGGAAATCAAGCAATACGTCACATCGACCTTCAAGGAATCGGTCATCACGGCCTGGTAAGCCGGCGTCACTCGAGGGTTTCATCCAATCGGACGAGGCCTGCCGGCCTGGCTTTGCGGCACAATCGCCTGACCGGTAAAAAAGGTGCCGGGCCTATGCCCGGCATCATTTTGCCGATAAAATAGTACGATCGTTCGAAAAATAGGAGAGCCGCCAGCCCGGTGGTTATAATGACGAGCGAACAAAATTTCTGACTATCAGCTATCAGTGGAGTGAGCGCATGAAAGTACTCGTCGCAGTCAAGCGGGTGGTGGATTACAACGTCAAGGTCCGCGTCAAGGCGGACGGCTCGGGCGTGGATCTGGCCAACGTGAAGATGAGCATGAACCCCTTCGACGAAATCGCCGTGGAAGAGGCCGTGCGCCTGAAGGAAGCCGGCGTTGTCACCGAAGTGGTCGCCGTATCGTGCGGTGTCACGCAGTGCCAGGAAACCCTGCGCACCGCGATGGCCATCGGTGCCGACCGCGGCATCCTGGTGGAATCGAGCGAAGACCTGCAACCGCTGGCCGTGGCCAAGCTGCTGAAGGCGCTGATCGACAAGGAACAGCCGCAACTGGTGATCCTGGGCAAGCAGGCCATCGACGACGACTCCAACCAGACCGGCCAGATGGTGGCCGCGCTGGCCGGCCTGCCGCAAGCGACGTTCGCTTCGAAGGTGGTGGTGGCCGATGGCAAGGCTTCGGTCACCCGGGAAGTCGACGGCGGCTTGGAAACGCTGTCGCTGAGCCTGCCGGCGGTGGTGACCACCGACCTGCGCCTGAACGAGCCGCGCTACGTCACGCTGCCGAACATCATGAAGGCGAAGAAGAAGCCGCTCGACACCGTCAAGCCGGAAGACCTCGGCGTCGACGTCAAGCCGCGCCTGTCGACCCTGAAAGTGGTCGAGCCGCCCAAGCGCAGCGCGGGTGTGATGGTGCCGGACGTCGCGACGCTGGTGCAGAAGCTGAAGAACGAAGCCAAGGTTATCTGAGCGCGGGGGAGATAGAACATGACTGCACTCGTCATTGCTGAACACGACAATCAATCGATCAAGGGCGCCACGCTCAACACCGTGACCGCCGCAGCCCAGTGTGGCGGCGACGTGCACGTGCTGGTGGCCGGTTCCAACGCCAAGGCCGCCGCCGATGCCGCAGCCAAGATCGCCGGCGTGACCAAGGTCCTGCTGGCCGACGCCGCCTACTTCGGCGACGGCCTGGCCGAAAACGTGGCCGAGCAGGCGCTGGCCATCGCCAACGACTACTCGCACATCCTGGCCCCGGCCACCCCGTACGGCAAGAACATCCTGCCGCGCGTGGCCGCCAAGCTGGACGTGGCCCAGATTTCGGAAATCTCCAAGGTCGACGCCCCGGACACCTTCGAGCGCCCGATCTACGCCGGCAACGCCATTGCCACGGTCAAGTCGGAAGACAAGATCAAGGTCATCACCGTGCGCGGCACGGCCTTCGACGCCGCCGCTGCCGAAGGTGGCTCGGCCGCCGTCGAGACCCTGCCGGCCGTGGCCGACGCGGGCGTTTCGCAATTCGTTTCGCGCGAAGTGGCCAAGAGCGATCGTCCGGAACTGACCGCCGCCAAGATCATCGTCTCGGGTGGCCGTGGCGTGGGCTCGGGCGAAAACTACACCAAGGTGCTGACGCCGCTGGCCGACAAGCTCAACGCCGCGCTGGGCGCCTCGCGCGCCGCGGTCGACGCCGGCTTCGTGCCGAACGACTACCAGGTTGGCCAGACCGGCAAGATCGTCGCGCCGCAGCTGTATATCGCCGTCGGTATCTCGGGCGCGATCCAGCACCTGGCCGGCATGAAGGACTCCAAGGTGATCGTCGCGATCAACAAGGATGCCGAGGCCCCGATCTTCTCCGTGGCCGACTACGGCCTGGTGGGCGACCTGAACACCGTGGTGCCGGAGCTGGTGGCTGCACTGGGCTGATGCCGCGCCGACCTTGCCGGCCGCACCGCGGCCGGCACGGATAACAGCAGGCAGCAAGTATCGAGCCGTTCCGGGGGCGACCCGCGAACGGCTTTTTCATACATGTTGGGAGACATCGATGACCTACCGTGCGCCGATCAAGGACATGCTGTTCGTCATGAACGAGCTGGCCGGCCTTGAGGCCGTCAGCCAGCTGCCCGGCTTCGAAGAAGCCACCCCCGAGACGGCCGAGGCCGTGCTCGACGAGGCCGCCAAGTTCAACGAGCAGGTGGTGGCGCCGCTGAACCGCGCCGGCGACCTGGATCCGAGCAGCTGGAAGGACGGCGTGGTCACCACCACGCCCGGCTTCAGGGAAGCCTTCCGCCAGTTTGGCGAAGGCGGCTGGCAGGGCGTGCTGCATCCGCAGGAGTTCGGCGGCCAGGGCCTGCCCAAGCTGATCGCCACGGCGTGCAACGAGATGCTGAACACCGCGAACCTGTCGTTCGCGCTGTGCCCGCTGCTGACCGACGGCGCCATCGAGGCGCTGTTGACGGCCGGTACCGACGCCCAGAAGGCCACCTTCCTGCCCAAGCTGATCTCGGGCGAGTGGACCGGCACCATGAACCTGACCGAGCCGCAGGCGGGCTCGGACCTGGCCGCGGTGCGCACCCGTGCCGAGCCGCAGGGCGACGGCACCTACAAGGTGTTCGGCACCAAGATCTTCATCACCTACGGCGAGCACGACATGGCGCAGAACATCGTCCATCTCGTGCTGGCCCGCACCCCCAACGCGCCCGAGGGCGTGAAGGGCATCTCGCTGTTCATCGTGCCCAAGTTCCTGGTCAATGACGATGGCAGCACCGGGGCGCGCAACGACGTGCATTGCGTCTCGATCGAACACAAGCTGGGCATCAAGGCGAGCCCTACGGCGGTGCTGCAGTTCGGTGACCATGGCGGCGCGATCGGCACGCTGGTCGGCGAAGAAAACCGCGGCCTCGAGTACATGTTCATCATGATGAACTCGGCGCGCTTCTCGGTCGGCATGCAGGGGATCGCGGTGTCCGAGCGCGCCTACCAGCAGGCGGTGGCCTACGCGCGCGAGCGCGTGCAAAGCCGCCCGGTCGATGGCTCGGCGCGCGAGGCGGTGACCATCATCCACCATCCCGACGTCAAGCGCATGCTGATGACCATGCGCGCGCTGACCGAAGGCGCGCGCGCGGTGGCGTACGTCGCCGCGGCCGCCAGCGACACGGCGCACCAGCATCCCGACGAAGCCGTGCGCCGGCAGAGCCAGGCGTTCTACGAGTTCCTGGTGCCGGTGGTGAAGGGCTGGAGCACCGAGCTGTCGATCGATGTCACCAGCCTCGGCGTGCAGGTGCACGGCGGCATGGGCTTTATCGAGGAAACCGGCGCGGCGCAGCACTACCGCGACGCGCGCATCCTGCCGATCTACGAGGGCACCACGGCAATCCAGGCCAACGACCTGGTCGGCCGCAAGACCGTGCGCGACGGCGGCGCCGTGGCCCGCGCGATCTGCGCCCAGATCGCCGAGACCGAGGCCGCGCTGGGCCGGCACGGCGGCGCTGCCTTCACCGCGGTGCAGGCGCAGCTGGCGAAGGGCCGTGCCGCGCTGGAAGCCGTGGTCGAATTCGTCGTCGCCAGCGCCAAGTCGGACCCGAACGCGGTCTTCGCCGGCAGCGTGCCTTACCTGAAGCTGTGCGGCATCGTGTTCTCCGGCTGGCAGTTCGGCCGCGCCATGCTCGCCGCTGACGCGAAACGGGCCGACGATCCGGCCTTCCATGAAGCCAAGATCGCGACCGCGCATTTCTTTGCCGAGCACATCCTGTCGCAGGCATCGGCCTTGCGCGATGCCGTGGTCAACGGCGGGGCGCCGGTCAATGCGTTGAGCGCCGAGCAGTTCTGAGCGTTGCGCGCGACGCGCGGATAGCAAAAGGGCGACCGGCCAGGTCGCCCTTTTGCTTTGGGGGTAACCCGCCTTGTATCAGGCGGCTGCCGGACGCGGCGCCAGGTGATGGCGCGCCGGCTTCAGGTAGCGGCTGACCGACAGGTCGTCGGCACGGATCGCCGGCGACTTGCCCGAGACCAGGTCCGACAGCAGCTGGCCCGAGCCGCACGCCATGGTCCAGCCGAGCGTGCCGTGGCCGGTGTTCAGCCACAGGCCGCGCACCTGGGTCGGGCCGACGATGGGCGTGCCGTCCGGGGTCATCGGGCGCAGGCCGGTCCAGAAGGTGGCCTGGCTGACATCGCCGGCACCCGGGAACAGGTCGGTCACCACATGCTCGAGCGTGCGGCGCTTGGCCGGGTCCAGGCTGCGGTCATAGCCAACGATCTGCGCCATGCCGCCGACGCGGATGCGGTCATCGAAGCGGGTCAGCGCCACCTTGTAGGTCTCGTCCAGCACCGTCGATACCGGACCGCGCGAGGCATCGCTGAGCGGCACGGTGATCGAGAAGCCCTTGAGCGGATACACCGGCAGGTTGGACATGCCGCGCAGGAAGGGTTTGACCAGCTGCGTCGACCAGCTTCCCAGCGCCACCACCACCAGGTCGGCCGCGATCGGCTCGCCGTCGACCACGGCGCCGGTGACGGCATCGCCCTGGCTCATCAGTCCGTCGATCGAGCGGTTGTACAGGAAGCGGACGCCGAGCGTGCCGGCCATGTTGGCCAGGCGCTGCGTGAACAGCGCGCAGTCGCCGGTTTCGTCATTGGGAAGGCGCAGGCCGCCGGCCAGCTTGTGGCGGACGGCGGCCAGCGCCGGTTCGCTAGCGGCGAGTTCTTCGCGCGAAAGCAACTGGTAGGGAACCCCGGCCTGTTCCAGCACCGCGATGTCCTTGGCCGCGCCTTGCAGCTGCTCGTCGGTGCGGAACACCTGCAGCGTGCCTTGCTGGCGGCCTTCGTAGGCGATGCCGGTTTGCGCGCGCAGCGCGCGGATGCAGTCGCGGCTGTACTCGGCCAGCCGGACCATGCGCTCCTTGTTGACGGCATAGCGCCCGGCGCTGCAGTTCAGCAGCATCTGCCACATCCATTGCAGCTGGAACAGCGTGCCGTCGGGGCGGATGCTGAGCGGCGCGTGCTCCTGGAACATCCACTTGATCGCCTTGAGCGGCACGCCGGGCGCGGCCCACGGCGACGCGTAGCCGGGCGAAATCTGGCCCGCATTGGCAAAGCTGGTGCCGAGCGCGGGACCGGCCTCGCGGTCGACCACGGTCACTTCATGACCGGCCTTGGCCAGGTACCACGCACTGGTGACGCCAATCACGCCACTGCCAAGTACGAGAACGCGCATTTCGGGGGCTCCAACTGCGATGACTACGGTATAGAGGATTTGTCTCTATACTATTGAATGCATTCCAGTCATAGTTACCGAATTTATTAGGAAAACAGGAAAAACTCATGAGAACGAGTCGCCAGCCCCAGCGCACGCTCGACCGGCTCGATCGCAAGATCCTGACCGCGCTGCAAAGCGACGGCCGGATGTCGATGAAAGACCTGGCCGAGGCGGTCGGGCTGACCATCACGCCGTGCATCGAGCGCGTCAAGCGCCTGGAGCGCGATGGTGTCATCATGGGCTACTACGCGCGGCTCAACCCGGCACTGCTGGGCAGCGCGCTGCTGGTATTCGTTGAGATTTCGCTGGGCAACAAGTCGGGCAATATGTTCGAGCAGTTCCGCCGCGAGGTGCTGCGCATTCCGGAAGTGCTCGAATGCCACCTGGTTTCGGGCGATTTCGACTACCTGATCAAGGCGCGCATCCGCGAGATCGGCGAATACCGCCGGCTGCTGGGCGACATCCTGCTGCAGCTGCCGGGCGCGGCGCAGTCGAAGAGCTATGTGGTGATGGAAGAAATCAAGGAGACACTGGCCATCTCGGTAGAGGAGAAGAGCCAGGCCGCGTAACGAAGGCCAGCATGGAGCGCCCCCCGCCAAAACCCAAATCCTCCGCCAGGCCCCTCGCCAGCGCGACGCGGCGCGAGGCCGATCCCGACGCCCAGGCGCCGCAGGCCCCTGCGCGCCCGCTCGCGGCGCGCAAAGGCCGCGGGGCCGTCAGCAACCTGCAGGGGCGTTTCGAGCGCGACCAGCGCGAGGCGTTCGACGATGGCTGGGGCCCGGTGCCGGAAGACACCGCCGCGGCGCCAGAAGCCATCGCGGGCAACGACGACGCGCCGCTGCCGCCATTGCGTACTGAAGTCCATTTCGAGCGTGCCCGCTCCGTGCTGACGCGCAATGCCTCCCCGGATGTCCCGTTCGACGTTTCGCTCAATCCCTACCGCGGCTGCGAGCACGGCTGTATCTATTGCTTCGCCCGGCCGACGCACGCCTATCTGGACCTCTCGCCGGGGCTGGACTTCGAAACCAAGCTCTATGCCAAGACCAATGCCGCCGAGCGCCTGCGCGAAACGCTGACGCGGCCGTCGTACCGCTGCGAGACCATCGCGCTGGGCGTCAACACCGACGCGTACCAGCCGATCGAGCGTGAACAGCGCATCACGCGCAGCCTGCTGGAAGTGCTGCACGAGTGCGACCACCCGGTGGCGCTGATCACCAAGTCTTCACTGATCGAGCGCGATATCGACCTGCTCGCGCCGATGGCGGCCAAGCGGCTGGCGGTGGCGGCGCTCACCATCACCACGCTCGATCCCGGCATTGCACGCACGCTCGAGCCGCGCGCGGCGACGCCGTCGCGGCGGCTTCGCACCATCCGCACGCTGACCGACGCCGGCATCCCGGTCGGGGTCAGCATCGCCCCGGTGATCCCCTTCATCACCGAACCCGACCTGGAGCGCGTGCTGGAAGCGGCGCGCGAGGCGGGCGCCGTGTATGCGAACTACATCGTGCTGCGGTTGCCGTGGGAAGTGCGGCCGCTGTTCGAGGAATGGCTGCAGGCGCACTTCCCCGACCGGGCCGAACGGGTCATGAACCGCGTGCGGGACATGCGCGAAGGCAAAGCCTACGATGCGAACTTTGCCACGCGCATGCGCGGCACCGGCGTGTGGGCGGACTTGCTGCGCCAGCGCTTCTACAAGGCCGCCGAACGGCTCGGCTTCCGCTACAACCGGTTTGAACTGGATACTTCGCGTTTTCGCCCGCCGGCTGCGGGGCCCAGCGGCAAGGACGATCCGCAGGGTTCACTGTTCTGAGTCTTCAGCGCGGCTGCCGTGGCCTGCTGGTCGCCGATCATGCTGCTGGCGAGTTCCAGCGCGGCCTTGGCGCTCGATGGCGGCAGTCCCGAGGACAGCGCCAGCCGGACGGCGATCGCCGCCAGGCGTCCTTCCTCATAGCTTGGCATGTCGATTCTTGCTCCTTTGCGCAGCCGGGGGCGTGGCCTCGCCGCGCGTCGCGCCGCCAGGATCGGACGGCTCTACCAGTATGGGCGAATTGGCCGAAAGGGAAACCGGCGATTGCGGCCGCCTTGATCGCGCACAAACGATGCGCCAGGGGAGCAGTGCGCAGGCGCCTACTGCGACAGTTCGCGCGCGGCCTCGACCTGCGACTCGAAGAAGGTCTGGAAGCTGATCGCCAGACCCGCCATCAGCAGGCCGGTACCGATCAGCAGCGACAGGATCACCAGGATCACCACCGGCCAGCCCGAGCGCGTGGGTTTGCCGTGCGGGTTGAAGCGGGCATCCCATTTGTCGTCCGGGCGCAGCCCGTAGACGATCGCCGCCAGGAAGGCGCTGATGACGGAAATGCCGCCGGCCACGGCAAGGGTCCAGTTCAGCGCCGGGCTGCCCGCGCCGGTGGCCATCGAGGCCACGCCGATGGCGCCGGCCAGCAGCGCCAGCAGGTGCGCCCAGCCATACAGGTCGCGCAGGCCGCCCAGGTAGAAGCGGTGTGCGCCCAGGCTGCCGAACAGGAACGCCAGCGCCACGGTCAGCAGCTTCGATTTGCCGCGCGCGGACGGCGCTGCGAGCGGAGTGGCGTGGCGGGCTGGCGTGGCTGCGGGCATGGTCGGAAAGAGAGTTTCAGGCCTGGGATGCAGGCCGGCGTGGCGCCGGCACGGAAGTGGCGGCACAAGGGTACCGGCCGGCCCACATTGTACGCCGGCAGTCAGCGCAAGGAAGGAAAGTGCGTCAAAAGGCGCCAGCGGCGCTAATGCCAGCCGCCGGCGATCAGGCCGCGGATAAAGGCCGAGGCGTGCTCGCTGATATGGGTTTCGCTGTAGAGAACCAGGGTCAGGATGCCCATGAACAGGATCGACAGCGATAGCTGGCCAGCGTGTTCGGCCAGGTCGCTAAGCAGGGGTGACATGACAAACCTCACAGAATTATTGTCATTCTGGAGGCTGCGCCCGGCCGTCTTGGTCGGGTCCCGGCAGGAGGTGTCGGGCAGAGGCAGGTCAGTTCGATTGCCGTCCGCACATGACGGCACGCTGTGAGCCCCGGGCAGCGCCGGGCGGCAGCCTGTGCGCGCGCCCGGAATCGGGGCACACACTTAAGTAGAGACAGGCCGGGCGGGGGCGGAGTTCCGCAGCGAGGGGCGGGGCGCGGTATTCAGGCGCCGGGGAAGCGCCGTCGGCTTCGATCAGCGGCCGTTGTCGCGGCCGCGCGCCTGCCAGCCGGGACCGATCTGGCCCTGGCGCGGCTCGTTGCGGGCGTCATTGGGGGGATTGCGTTCCGGGCCGCGGCCGCGGTTGTCGTCGCGGGCGCCGGCGAGCGCGGCGCGGCGGCCGCTAAGCCGGTCGTCGGCGCGGGCGCGCGCCTCCATCCGGTCGATCTGCGCCTGCACGTGTTCACGGCTTTCGGCGCGCACGCTGGCCATCTGCCAGCCATCTCCGGACTGGATCCGGGCGGGCCGGCCATCGGAACGGACTTGTTGCCAGAACGCGACCTGGGCATGGCTGGCGGCTACCGCGCCGACCAGGCCCGAGGCCACCAGGATGCCAGCCACCAGGTCGCGCAGGAGAGAGCGGGTGAGCATGCGGATTCCCAGGGTCCTGTCGCGCTGTGTTGCTGTTGGAAGATGGGTTCATGGTACGCATGGGGCATCGGGGCGCCTATGCCAATCCCGTTACCGGTGTAACGGATTGTTTCGCCCGCACAAAGCCGCGCCGGGCGGGGCTTTCAGCCGGATTCAGGGCTGGTAGCGGATGCGGTAGATCGCCCCCGCATGGTCGTCGCTGACCAGCAGCGAACCGTCCGGCGCGACCAGGACATCGGCGGGCCGGCCCCAGGCCCTGCCGCCGCGCAGCCACCCCTGCGCGAACACCTCCTGGCGCACGGCCTTGCCGGCGCCGTCCAGCACCACGCGCACCACGCGGTAGCCGGAAGGCTCGCTGCGGTCCCAGCTGCCGTGTTCGGCGATCAGGACGTTGTTGCGGTAGTCC
The DNA here is from genome assembly GCF_900094595.1 of Cupriavidus alkaliphilus. Taxonomy (GTDB): domain Bacteria; phylum Pseudomonadota; class Gammaproteobacteria; order Burkholderiales; family Burkholderiaceae; genus Cupriavidus; species Cupriavidus alkaliphilus. The sequence continues at coordinate 576,021 of NZ_FMAD01000002.1, forward strand.
GGCGGGAACTGCGTGCCGGTGTAGAAGCGCATGCCCAGCGCGGCGACGTGCGCGCCCAGGCGGGCCACTGGCGGCACGAATTCGGAGCACGGGCGCTTGCCGCCGTATTCCGGGTCGGCGACGTTGCCGGCATGGCAGTAGGGATAGCCGAAATGCTGGCCGGGCGCGGTGACGCGGTTCAGTTCGTCGTCGGGAACGTCGTCGCCCATGCGGTCGCGGCCGTTGTCGGTGAACCACAGTTCGCGCGTGGCGGGGTGCCAGTCGAAGCCGACGGTGTTGCGCACGCCGCGTGCTACCACCTGCAGGCCGGTGCCGTCGGGTTTCATCCTGACGATGTTGGCATAGCGGGTTTCGTCTGGCTCGCACACGTTGCAGGGCGCGCCGGTGGCGACGTACAGGTAGCCGTCCGGGCCGAAGCCGATGAATTTGCCCCCGTGGTGGCCGTCAGATGGGAAGCGGTCGCTCACCACCCTGGGCGCGGGCGGCTGGTCCAGGCGCGCCTCGATCTGGTCGAGCCGCACGATTTTGGAGACGGAGGACGCATACAGGCTGCCGTCATGGAACGCCACGCCGAGCGGATTGCGCAAGCCGCTGGCGACGGTGCGCACCCGCGGGCGCGTGCCGAGCGCATCGCTGACCGCATAGAGCTTGCCCTCGCTGCGCGATCCCACGAACAGCGTCCCCGACGGGGACATCGCCATGGCGCGCGCGCCTGGCACGTCGTCGGTCAGCACCTCGATGCGGAAGCCGGGCGGCAGGCGCAGCTGGTCCAGCGGCAGGGCGGCCAGCGCGGACTGGCTCGTTGCCAGTACCATGAGCGCCAGCAGCGTACGCGGTAACATGCCAACCATGAAGTGCAGAGCGGGGCGCATGTGGGGCCTCCTGTCGCGGTTTTTGCCACGATGCCTGCGCCGCGTTCACGCGTCAACCGCCTAAGTGTTTGTTTGGCCTCGGGAATTGGGCTATACTCTTGCGTTTCGTGTTCGAACGCCCTTGAACACCCCGTTTTCTGAGGAATCATTCCATGGTCGTTATCCGTCTGGCTCGCGGCGGCAGCAAGAAGCGCCCGTTCTTCAACATCGTCGCCACCGACTCGCGCAACCGTCGCGATGGTCGTTTCATTGAGCGCGTTGGTTTCTACAACCCGCTGGCAGCCGAAGGTGAAGAAGGCCTGCGCCTGTCGCAAGACCGCCTGGCCTACTGGCAAGGCGTCGGCGCCCAGCTGTCGCCGACCGTTGCCCGCCTGGTCAAGCAAGGCGCCAAGGCTGCTGCCTGATTGCCGTCTGCAACGCGCCCTGCCATAACCGGCGGGGCGCGTTTGCATTGGACCATGCGCACACGTGACTGAGCGAAAGCAGGACGCCGGGCGGCCGACGCGGCCGCCACTGAACCGGTCCATGAGCCGGCCGCAAGGCGAGCCGGCCAAGGCGCTCAGGCTGCCCACGGCGCTGCTGTATGCCGATCCGCTGCCCGAAGACCTGGTGGAAGTCGGCTATGTCAGCGCTGCCTATGGCATCCGTGGCTGGATCAAGGTCCAGCCGCATGCCGACGATGCGTCGGCGCTGCTGCATGCCCGCCGCTGGTGGCTGCTGAGCCCGCCGCAGGCGGGTCTGGTGGCGGCCGACGCGGCGCGGGCCGAGCCCGCCTGCGTGAAGATCGCGCAGTCGCGCGAGCACAGCGGCACGGTGGTGGCGCAGGCTGCCGGCGTGGCCGACCGCAATCTCGCGGAAGCGCTGCGTGGCCGTCGCGTGTGGATCCGGCGCGCGGATTTTCCGGCGCCGGAAGAAGATGAGTTTTACTGGGTCGACCTGATCGGCTGCAGCGTCAGCAACGAGCAAGGCGAGTTGCTGGGCGAGGTGTCCGGGCTGATCGACAACGGTGCCCACCAGATCCTGCAGGTTGCCTTCGTGCAGCCCGACGGCAAGGCCGGCGAACGGCTGATTCCATTTGTCGACGCGTTCCTGCGCACGGTGGATACCGCGGGCAAGCGCATCGTGGTGGACTGGGGGCTCGATTACTGAGCCGTGCCTGCACAGGTGCAGGTCATGTGCGGAATAGGGAAGGGAGAGAGCGGATGCAGTTCGACGTGATCACGCTGTTTCCCGAAATGTTTCGCGCGCTGACCGACTGGGGCATTACCAGCCGGGCGGCCAAGCAGCAGCGGTATGCGTTGCGCAGCTGGAATCCGCGCGATTTCACCGTCGACAACTACCGCACCATCGATGACCGGCCTTATGGCGGCGGTCCCGGCATGGTGATGCTGGCCAAGCCGCTGGACGATGCGATCGATGCCGCGGTGGCGGCGCAGGCGCAGGCCGGCGTGCCGCAGCCGCATGTGGTGCTGATGTCGCCGCAGGGCAAGACGCTGACGCATGCCAAGGTCATGGAGCTGGCGCAGCGGCCGGGCCTGGTGTTGCTGTGCGGCAGGTACGAGGCGATCGACCAGCGGCTGATCGACCGCCGCGTGGACGAGGAAATCAGCCTCGGCGATTTCGTGCTGTCGGGCGGCGAACTGCCGGCGATGGCGCTGATCGACGCGGTGGTGCGCCACCTGCCCGGCGTGCTGGGCGACGCGCAGTCGGCGGTGCAGGACAGCTTTGTCAACGGCCTGCTGGATTGCCCGCACTACACCCGGCCGGAAGAATATGAAGGCGTGCGGGTCCCCGACATCCTGTTAGGGGGCCATCATGCCGAGATTGAAAAATGGCGGCGCCAGCAGGCGCTGGCCAATACCGCGCGCAAGCGCCCCGACCTGATCGAGGCGGCCCGCGAGCAAGGTTTGCTGACCCGTGTCGACGAGAAATTCTTGTCGGAATGGGCGGCGAAAGAAGGGCGGGGGGAAACTCCCGCCAGGTAAAACCCCATCCTCTGCCGGGGCCCGGGAAGTCCTGGGGCATACAACGCCGGCACGATGGTTACGGAGAAGAAACGATGAACCTCATCGAACAGATCGAGAAGGAAGAGATCGCGCGCCTGACCGCGAACAAGACCATCCCCGCATTCGCGCCCGGCGACACCGTCGTCGTCAGCGTCAACGTGGTCGAAGGTAACCGCAAGCGCGTGCAGGCCTACGAAGGCGTCGTGATTGCCAAGCGCAACCGCGGCCTGAACTCGTCCTTCATCGTGCGCAAGATCTCGTCGGGTGAAGGCGTGGAGCGTACGTTCCAGCTGTACTCGCCGCTGATCGCCGGCATCGAAGTGAAGCGTCGCGGCGACGTGCGTCGCGCGAAGCTGTACTACCTGCGCCAGCGTTCGGGCAAGTCCGCACGTATCAAGGAAAAGCTGGTGTCGAAGGCTGCCGCCGCTGCCAAGGCCGCGGAGTAAGCCGGACATGCCGGCCGGGGCGACCCGGCCAGCGTTTCCTCAGGAAGGGCACCCCAGGGTGCCCTTTTTGCATGGCCGCGCGGGCCCACCGCCGCGCGTTGCTGCGGCGCCAGATGGCGCGCTTCTGTCATACTTGCGATGTTATGCGCCCCGCCTTCGATCCCGAATCCCTCCCCGTCATCGATACCGACCTGCGCAACGGTGCGCTGAGCGCGCCGCGCCTGCAGGTCGACTTTATCCGGCACCGCTTCCGGGCTCCGCCGGCATGGGCGCCCGAGCTGACCGACGAATCACGGGTCTACGATCGCAGCCGCGGGCTGCGCGATGCCGCGGTGCTGGTGCCGCTGGTCGAGCGCAGCGATGGCCTGACGGTGCTGCTGACGCAGCGCAATGCCAATCTCAGCGCGCATGCCGGCCAGATCAGCTTCCCCGGCGGACGGCAGGAGTCGTGGGACGTCAACCGCATCGACACCGCGCTGCGCGAGACGGAAGAAGAAGTGGGCCTGGCCCGCGACTATGTCGAGGTACTGGGCGCGCTGCCGGATTACATCACCGGCACCGGCTTCCATGTGAGCCCGGTGGTGGGCCTGGTGCGCGATGGCTTCACGCTGCGCCCCGACGCCTCGGAAGTGGCCGATGTGTTCGAAGTGCCGCTGGCCTTCCTGATGGACCCGTCGCACCATGAGCGGCGCCTGTTCCGCTGGGTCGACGGCGAGCGCATGTTCTACGCCATGCCCTATCCGCGCGAGAACGGCGGCCAGCGCTTTATCTGGGGCGCCACCGCCGGCATGCTGCGCAACCTCTACCACCTGCTGGCGGCCTGAGCCGCGCGCGAGCCGTCCTCAGGCGGCGGCCCGGTCCTTGCCGCCGATGCAGTGCGGGCAGCTCTTGCCGACCACATAGTGCGGGCTTTGCTGCTGCTCGGGCGTGACCACGGCGCGGCAGGCAAAGCACTGCTTGGGGCCGGCCGGTTCCAGGCTGGGATTCAGCGCGGTGCGGTAGTCGAAGACGAAGCAGTCGCCGCGATAGTGGCTGCCGCCGACCTCCTCGAAGTACTTCAGGATGCCGCCTTCGAGCTGGTAGACGCGCTCGACGCCGACTTCCTGCATATGGATCGCGGCCTTCTCGCAGCGGATGCCGCCGGTGCAGAACGAGACCACGGTCTTGCCTTCCAGGTCTGCCTTGTGCGCGGCGACGGCGTCGGGAAAATCGCTGAACTTGGCGATGTCGTACTCGACCGCATCCTCGAAGGTGCCGACCGCCACCTCGAAATCATTGCGCGTATCGAGCATCACCACCGGGCGGCCTTCGTCGTCGTGCCCCTGGTCCAGCCAGCGCTTCAGGTCCACCGGCCGCACCGCGGGCGCGCGCCCCGCCTCGGGGCGGATCAGCGGCATCTTCATGGTGATGATTTCCTTCTTGGCGCGCACCAGCATGCGCTTGAAGGGCTGGTGGTCCGACAGGCTTTCCTTGGGCGCGATATCGGCAAAGCGCGCATCGGCATGCAGCCACGCCATGAAGCCGTCGATCGCTTCGCGCGGGCCGGCCAGGAACATGTTGATGCCTTCCGGCGCGAGCAGGATCGTGCCCTTCAGGCCCGCCGCCTCGCAGCGCTCGCGCATGGCCGGGCGCAGGGCCTCGATGTCGTCCAGCGAGACAAACTTGTAAGCGGAAATATTGACGATCTGCATGGGACCCTGCGCCGCCGCGGCGGCGTCCCGAGGGGCGCCGACAGCCTGCGATAACTGCCTGATTGGAAAGGCGAAATTATAGCGTGCGCGCACGCCTGGCGCGTGGCATTCCCCAGCGCGCCGATCAGCTATGCGCGCGGGCGCGCCGGCGCGCGTGGCACGCAACATTGGCGGCATGCCGGCGGGCCGAGCCGGTACAATGTCGCCCATGTCTGCACCCCGCTTCGTACACCTCCGCCTGCATTCCGAATACTCCATCGTGGACGGCATCGTCCGCCTCGATGATGCCGTCAAGGCCGCCGCGGCCGATGGCATGGGCGCGCTCGCCCTGACGGACCTTGCCAACGCCTTCGGCCTGATCCGCTACTACAAGGAAGCGCGCGGCAAGGGCGTGAAGCCGGTGGTCGGCGCCGACGTGTGGCTGACCAACGCCGAAGACCGCGACAAGCCCGCGCGCCTGCTGCTGCTGGTGCAGGACCGGCGCGGCTACCTGAACCTGTGCATGCTGCTGTCGCGCGCGTGGCTGGGCAACCAGCATCGCGGCCGCGCCGAGATCGATCCGTCGTGGTTCCTGGAACCGGGCGAAGACGACCTGCCGCTGGCCACGGGCCTGATCGCGCTGTCGGGCGCGATGGGCGGCGATATCGGCATGGCGCTCGCCAACGGCAATGCCGACGGCGCGCGCCGCGCCGCGCAGCACTGGGCCTCGGTGTTCCCGCAGCGCTTTTACATCGAGCTGCAGCGCGCCGGCCACGCCGGCACCGACGCCTACGTGCAGCAGGCGGTGCAGCTGGCGGCCGCGCTGCAGTTGCCGGTGGTGGCGACGCATCCGGTGCAGTTCATGACGCCCGACGACTACACCGCGCACGAGGCGCGCGTGTGCATCGCCGAGGGCGAGCTGCTGGCCAACCCGCGCCGCACGCGGCGCTTCACCACCGACCAGTACTTCAAGACCCAGGACGAGATGTGCGCGCTGTTCGCGGATATCCCCTCGGCGCTTGAGAACGCGGTCGAGATCGCGCGCCGCTGCAACCTGACGCTGGAGCTGGGCAAGCCGCGCCTGCCGCTGTTCCCGACGCCGGATGGCATGTCGCTCGACGACTACCTGGTGTTCATGGCCAAGGAAGGCCTGGAGAAGCGCCTAGCGGTGCTGTTCCCCGACGAGGCGGTGCGCGAGGGCAAGCGCCCGGAATACTACGCGCGGCTGGAGTTCGAGACCGGCACCATCATCAAGATGGGCTTCCCCGGCTACTTCCTGATCGTGGCGGACTTTATCAACTGGGCCAAGAACAATGGCGTGCCGGTGGGCCCGGGCCGCGGTTCGGGTGCCGGTTCGCTGGTGGCGTATGCGCTCGGCATTACCGACCTCGACCCGCTCAAGTACGCGCTGCTGTTCGAGCGTTTCCTGAACCCGGAACGGGTCTCGATGCCCGACTTCGACATCGACTTCTGCCAGCACGGCCGCGATCGCGTGATCACCTACGTGAAGGAGAAGTACGGCAAGGACGCGGTGTCGCAGATCGCCACCTTCGGCACCATGGCGGCCAAGGCCGCGGTGCGCGACGTGGGCCGCGTGCTCGACCTCGGCTACGGCTTTGTCGACGGCATCGCCAAGCTGATCCCGTTCAAGCCGGGCAAGCTGGTCACCATCGAAGAGGCCAAGAAGGAAGAGCCGCTGCTGACCGAGCGCGAGCGCAACGAGGAAGAAGTTCGCCAGCTGCTGGAGCTGGCGCAGCGCGTCGAGGGCATGACCCGCAACGTCGGCATGCACGCCGGCGGCGTGCTGATCGCCCCCGGCCGGCTCACCGACTTCTGCCCGCTGTACACGCAGGGCGCGCAGAACGACGGCATGAGCGGCGTGGTCAGCCAGTACGACAAGGACGATGTCGAGGCCGCCGGCCTGGTCAAGTTCGACTTCCTGGGCCTGACCACGCTGACCATCCTGGACTGGGCCGAGCGCTATATCCGCCGCCTGGACCCGGGCAAGGCCGACTGGAACTGCAGCCAGATCCCGCTCGACGACGGCCCCGCCTTCGACATCCTCAAGACCGCCAACACGGTCGCCGTGTTCCAGCTGGAAAGCCGCGGCATGCAGGGCATGCTGAAGGATGCCAAGCCTGACCGCTTCGAGGACATCATCGCGCTGGTGGCGCTGTACCGTCCCGGCCCGATGGACCTGATCCCCAGCTTCTGCGCGCGCAAGCACGGCCGCGAGAAGGTCGAGTATCCCGATCCGCGCGTCGAGCCCGTCCTGAAAGAGACCTACGGCATCATGGTCTACCAGGAGCAGGTGATGCAGATGGCGCAGATCATCGGCGGCTACTCGCTGGGCGGCGCCGACCTGCTGCGCCGAGCCATGGGCAAGAAGAAGCCCGAGGAAATGGCGCAGCATCGCGTGATGTTCCGCGAGGGCGCCGACAAGAACGGGCTGTCCGCGCAGCAGGCCGACGACATCTTCGACCTGATGGAGAAGTTCGCGGGCTACGGCTTCAACAAGTCGCACGCCGCCGCCTATGCGCTGCTGGCGTACTACACCGCGTGGCTCAAGGCCCACCATCCGGCCGAATTCATGGCAGCCAACATGTCGCTGGCCATGGACGACACCGACAAGGTCAAGATCCTCTACGAGGACTGCAAGCTCAACAAGATCGCGGTGCTGCCGCCGGACGTCAACGCCAGCGAATACCGCTTCGCGCCGACCGATCCGAAGACCATCCGCTATGGCCTGGGCGGCATCAAGGGCAGCGGGCAGGGCGCGATCGAAGACATCCTGCGCGCGCGCGAGGAGCGGCCGTTCACCGACCTGTTCGATTTCTGCGAGCGGGTCGACCGCCGCCAGGTCAACCGCCGCACCATCGAGGCGCTGATCCGCGCCGGCGCCTTCGACAGCCTCAACGACAACCGCGCGCAGCTGCTCGCGTCGGTGCCGATCGCGATGGAAGCCGCCGAGCAGAAGGCCGAATCCGCCAACCAGGTGTCGCTGTTCGACCTGATGGGCGATGCCGGCGACGCGCACCGCCCGGAGCTGCTCGACGAGCCGCGCTGGAGTCCCAAGCGCACGCTGCAGGAAGAAAAGCAGGCGCTCGGCTACTACTTCTCGGGCCACCTGTTCGACGCCTATCGCGACGAGGTGCGCCGCTTCAACAAGGGCACGCTGGCCGGGCTGGAAAAGGAAGTGCAGGGCAACGGCGGCGGCTTCGGCCGCGATGTGCGCGGCAAGACCATTGCCGGCGTGATCAGCGGCATGCGCACGCAGATGACCCAGCGCGGCAAGATGCTGATCGTCACGCTCGACGACGGCACCGGCCTGGTCGAGATGACCGTGTTCAACGAGGTCTTCGACGCCAACCGGCAGATGTTCCGCGAGGACGAACTGCTGATCGCCACCGGCAATGCGCGCCACGATACCTTCACCGGCGGCGTTCGCTTCACCGCCGAATCGGTGATGGACCTGGTCGCCGCGCGGGTGCGCTTTGCCAGCGCGGTGCGGCTGTCGATGAACGGCAATTCCTCGACCGGCATGCTGCGCGAGCTGCTGATGCCGCACCTGGCGCGCGCCAGCGGCGCGCAGGGCCTGCCAGTGCGGGTTCGCTACGAGGCGAAGTCCGCCAGCTGCGAAGCCATGCTGGGCCCCGACTGGCAGGTGGTGCCTTCCGACGAGGCGCTGACTGCGCTGCGCCAGGTGCTGTCGGCGGATGCCGTCAGCACTGTGTACGACTAAGCGCTGCCTGAGTTCGCGTCGGGTGCCGCTTCAGGCGGCGCCCCGCGCGCCTCGCGCGTCGGCGGCAAGCTTCAGCAGGGTGTCGACATGGGCCTCGATGCCCGGGTCGTAGTCGAGCAGCGCCAGCGGGTTCGCCAGCCGCGCCTGGCCGCGGCGCACCGACTCCACCGCGGCGCGGATGGCATGGTCCAGCGTCTCGCTGCGCTCGCGCGAGAACGCATGCACGGCCTGCGGGCGGATCACTTCCAGGCAGGCGATATTGTCGGCAAACACCAGCGGCGTGCCGCACAGCACCGATTCCACCCCCACCAGCCCGAACGGCTCATAGCCCGAGGCCAGGATGGTGAAATCGGCGGCGCGGTAGAGCGCGTCGATGCGGCTGCTGTAGCCCAGCTCGCTCACGCGCGCGATGGTGCGCCCGACCGGGCGGCCGGCCACGGCCAGTGTGATCGGCAGGTCCGAGCGGGAGAAGTAGTCGGCGAGCAGGTCGAAGCCCTTGCGCGCATGGCCCGATGACGGGAACAGGAACACGATCTCGTCGTCGCCAAAGCCGAACTCGCGCCGCAGCGCGGCGCGCGCACCGTCATCGACCGGCGTGAAACGCTGCGTGTCGACCGGCGGGTAGACCTGCTCGACGCGCTCTGGCGCGATCCCGTACAGCTCGATCACTTCGCGTCGCATCAGCGCGGAATGTGCCACCACGCGGTGCGCGCCGGCATATTGCGCGCTTTCGAGATCGATCTGCCACTGGTCCGAGCGCCGCGCCGGCGTGCCGCGCGCGGCGAGGTAGCCGCGATGCGTGCCGCCGCAGATGGCGATATCGGAACCGCGCACGCGGTTGCAGCCGATCAGCACCTCGCCGGCATCGCGCAGCCCTTGCAGCCGCCACGAGAAATAGCGGTCGCGCAGCTTGCCCGGCAGCCACGACACCACGATCCGATGCGCGGCAACCCCGGCGGACGCCGCCACGCCGGCGTCGAAGCGGCGTGCGTAGACCGAGACTTCAGTATCGGCGCGCCGCGCCATGGCCCGGCTGATGTCGAGCGCGTAGCGCTCCAGGCCGCCGCCGGCGCCGAAGCGATTGCAGGAGATGCCAACTTTCATCGATCGAGAAGGTAAGGGTGGGGCGGCGCGTGGCCACGTCGGGCGCTTCAGCCTGCGGCCTTGTTTTCCGCCGCGGCGTGCAGCTGCGCCAGCTTGGCGTACTTGTAGTAGCTGGCCTGCGCATTCATCAGCGCGACGCCGAACCCGGCGCCGCCGTCGAGGAAGCCGCGCTTGAGCAGGTAGGTGCGCACGAACGCCCACAGGCCGTGCCCCGCCGCCGACGCGACCGAGCTGCGCTTGCCGCGGGCATAGGCCTGCTGCGCGCCGGCGCTGGAATAGCTGTCGATCTTGCGCAGCACGTCCGACAGCGAGCGGTAGCTGTAGTGCACCAGCGGCTCGCGCAGCCGCGTGACCGGGTCGTCCACCTTGAGGTGTTCGTGCACGAGATCGTCGGTGAAGCGGCCGCGGCCCTTGCGGAACACCCGGGTGACATAGTCCGGATACCAGCCGGCATGGCGCACGAAGGTGCCGCAGAACGCAGACAGGCGCGGCAGCGCCAGCGCCCGGGCATCGGCTTGCTGCAAGTGGTGCAGGATTTCGTCGCGCAGCGCGGGGGTGACGCGCTCATCGGCGTCCAGGCTGAGGATCCAGTCGCCGCTGGCGGCCTGGACCGCGCGGTTTTTCTGCGGGCCGAAGCCGGGCCAGTCGTCGGTCTGGATCACGGTGGCGCCGGCGGCACGCGCGATCGCCACCGTGTCGTCCGTGCTGGCCCAATCCACTATAATCGCCTCTTCGCACCAGGACACGCTTTCAAGGCATGGCCCGATATTGTGAGCTTCATTCCTGGTAATGATGACGGCGGAGACTTTCATGGAACGTAGGGGCGCGCCCCGTCCGGGCCAGACCGGCCAGCCGCCGGCGTCGCCGCCAGCCGGGCGCTGATGGAAGAGCGCGTATTCTACCGCACCGGCGCAGTGGCCCCGCAGCCGCTTGCCCTCGATTGCCGGTGCGCGCCGCGCGCGCCGAAGCCCAGATCTCAGTTGCCAAATTGATGACACGAGCACATTGGTCCCGATTCACAGGGATGGAAACGGTTTTATCCCTGGTGGCGTGTGCCGCATCGATCTCCCTTTCACGCCGGATCGGCCAGGACGCATGGGCGGTGGCGGCATGATCGGCGCCTATGTGATCAATCTCGAAAGCGCCGAGGCGCGTCGCCAGCGCATTGCCGGCCAGCTGACGCGGCTCGGCGTGCCGTTCCAGGTGTTTCCCGCGGTGAACGGGCGCGCGCTCGCCGACGACGAGGTCAAGCGCCGCTACGATGCGCAGGCCGCCAGCACCAGCTACCGCCCGATGAGCCGCGGCGAGATCGGCTGTGCGCTGAGCCATCTGGGGGTCTACCGCAAGCTGCTCGAGGACGGCGCCAGCCTGGCGCTGGTGCTGGAAGACGACGCGCTGCTCGGCGATGACGTGCCGGCGGTGCTCGAGGCGCTGGCGTCGCAGATGGACCCCGCCCGCCCGGACGTCGTGCTGCTGTCGCATGTCGACAAATTCACCCGCTGGGGCATCCGGCCGCTGGGCCCGCGGCGCAAGCTGGTGCGCCGCTATGGCGAATGGTGGCGCGCCCATGGCTATGTCGTCACCCGCGCCGCCGCCGAGCGGCTGGTGGCGGGGCTGCAGCCGACCTGGTGCGCGGCCGACTACTGGTCCGCGTTCGAGCGGCGCGGCCTGGTGTCGGTGCGCGCCGTGGTCCCGTATTGCATCGGCCTGACCGAACTGGCCGAGGCCTCGTCGCTGGAAACGCATCGCGCCGACCTCGACGCCACCGACAAGGCGCGCCGCAGTGTCGGCTATTATCTGCGCCGCTATGTCTACCAGCGCTTCCTGTTCCAGGTCTTCGTCAGGCCCTTCCTGCGCGTCGCGCGCCAGAAGCGGCCGGGCTAGCGCCGCGCCCTGGTGCCGCAACGCCGCCATCACCCAGAAGAAAACCCAGTGACCACATCCAAACCGCCCATCTCGCCAGGTGCCGCCGTGCCGTCCAGCATGGCCAGCCGGCTCTGGTCTTACCTGCGCCCCGAGCTGCGCATCTTTATCGGCGCCATCCTCGCCATGGCGGTGGTGGCCGCCAGCGAAGGGGTGATCCCCAAGGTCGTCAACGACCTGCTCGACAAAGGCTTCGGCGGCGACTACGCCGGCACGCTGTGGCATGTGCCGGCGATCCTGACCGGCGTGGCGCTGATCCGCGGCGTGGCGCAGTTTGCGTCGGGCTACCTGCTCAACCTGATCTCGAACCGCGTGCTGCTGAAGATGCGGCTGCAGATGTTCGAGCGCCTGCTGCAGGCGCCGGCGTCGTTCTACCACCGCAATACCGCGGCGTCGCTGATCAACGCGGTGATCTTCGAGGTCAACCAGGTGCTGCAGATCCTGACCAGCGTGTTCATCACGCTGGTGCGCGATTCGCTCACGGTTGTCGCGCTGCTGATCTACCTGTTCTACACCAACTGGCGCCTGACGCTGATCGTCGCGGTGATCCTGCCGGTGATCGGCTACCTGATGTCGAAGATCAACCGCAGGCTGCGCAAGCTCAACCGCGATCACCAGACCTATACCAACAATGCCGCCTACGTGGTCGAAGAAGCCGTGGGCGGCTACAAGGTGGTCAAGCTGCATGGCGGCGAGGCCTATGAACTGCGGCGCTTCCGCACCGTGGCCGAGCGGCTCAAGAACTACTCCATGCGCATGGCGGTGGCCGGCGGGCTGAACCAGCCGGTCACGGCCTTCCTGGCCGCGCTGGCACTGTCGGTGATCATCACCATTGCGATGGTGCAGGCGCAGGCCAACCAGACCACGGTGGGCGGCTTTACCGGCTTTGTGATGGCGATGCTGCTGCTGATCTCGCCGCTCAAGCACCTGACCGACATCAACCAGCCGCTGACGCGCGGCATCACCGCCGCCGAGATGATCTTCCGGCTGATCGACGAACCGGTCGAGCCGCAGGATGGCGGCAAGCCGCTCGCCCGCGCCCGCGGCGAACTGGCCTTCGAGCAGGTCGGCTTCCGCTATGGCGAGGCGCCGCGCGCCGCGCTGGAGGGCATCGACCTGCGCGTCAGCCCGGGCGAGGTGGTGGCGCTGGTGGGGCCGTCGGGCAGCGGCAAGACCACGCTGGTCAACCTGGTGCCGCGCTTCTTCGATCCCACCTCCGGTCGCATCTTGCTCGACGGCGTGCCGCTGACCGAGCTGGCGCTCAAGGACCTGCGCAACCAGATCGCCTTCGTCAGCCAGGACGTGGTCCTGTTCAACGACACGGTCGCGGCCAATGTGGCCTATGGCGCGCAGCCTGACAGCGAGATCGATATGGCCCGCGTCGAGCGCGCGCTGGCGGCGGCCTACCTGACCGAAACCGTCAAGGGCCTGCCCGAGGGCGTGCAGACCAATATCGGCGACAACGGCATGAAGCTGTCCGGCGGCCAGCGCCAGCGCCTGGCGATTGCGCGCGCGCTGTACAAGGATGCGCCGATCCTGATCCTGGACGAGGCCACCTCGGCGCTGGACTCGGAATCGGAGCGCCAGGTGCAGGCGGCGCTGGAAGAACTGATGAAGGGCCGCACCACTCTGGTGATCGCGCACCGGCTGTCGACCATCGAGAATGCCGACCGCATCGCCGTGCTCGACCACGGCCGCGTCGCCGAGACCGGCACCCACGCGCAGCTGCTCGCGGCCAATGGCCTGTACGCCGGGCTGCACCGGATCCAGTTCGCCAGCCATTAGGCGGTTGCGGACCATCCAGCAAAAAGGGCCGGTGCGAATGCACCGGCCCTTTTTTGTTGCCGTGGCGGCGGGATCAGTTGGTCGAAGTGACCCGGGGCAGCACTTCGTCGATGGCGGCCAGCACCTCGTCCCGTTGCGGCACCACGCCGCCGCCGCCCAGCGACACCGCGCGGCCCGGCACATCGACGCCGTACAGGTGACGCGAGGTGGTCGTGAACAGGATCACCGTCGGCCGGCGCAGCGCGTCGGCAATATGCACGAAGCCGGTGTCCATGCCGACCACCAGCGAGGCCTTGCCCACCATCTGCGCCACGCCGGTGATGCTCAGGCGCGGCATCACCTCGGCCCCAGGCACGCTGGCGGCGATGGTTTCGGCTTCCAGGCGCTCGGCGTCATTGCCCCAGGGCACCAGCACGCGCAGCCCGCGCGCCGAGATGGCGCTGCCCACGCTGATCCAGTCGGCCACCGGCCACTTCTTTTCTTCGCTGGAAGTGGCGTGGAACAGCATCGCATAGGGACCCTTGCCGGCCGCCGCGGGCGTGTCCGCCGGCATTTCCAGGCCGTAGTCCATCTCCCGGGTCATTTCGTAGCCGAGCGCGCGGCTGACCGCGCGGCGCATGCGGTTGCGCGCGCAATCCTCTTCCACGAACGGCTGGAACACATGGTTGTAGGCGAAGCGCGCGCCGCTCTCGCCCAGTTCCTGGACCGGGTAGCCATAGCGATGGCGCGTGCGGGCGAGGAAGGTGACGATGGCGCTCTTGTAGACGCCGTGGACGTCCAGCACCGCGTCGTATTTCTCGCGGCGCAAGGCGCGCAGGGCAGCGAAGATCTCCCGCAGGCCGGCCCAGCTGCGCGCCTTCTTGAAGCCGCGCAGCGGTGCGGCGATCACGCGCTCGATATTGGGATTCCAGCGCGGCACGTCGGCGCAATAGGAGTCGGCGATCCAGTCGATCTTGACGCCGGGAAAGGCGCGCTGCAGGTCAGCCACCAGTGGCTGGGTGAACACCATGTCGCCGAGCGAGGTCAGCTTGACGATGAGAATACGTTTCATCGGGAACAATAGCGCGGCCAGGGGGGCCGCCTGGTTCGGAAGGTGCGTAGTATGCCTGATCCGGCGGACCTGTGTCCGTGCGATGCATGGGCAACATGCGGCGCGCCGGCCGGCGCGCGATCCGTTAGTATTGGTTCCAGAAGCCTCACGACGATGATGCCATTCCAACCGGAGACCACCATGTCAGACACGGCATTCCCGATCAGCCGCTACGCCGTCCCGGCGTTGGCCGACCTCCCCGACGATATCCGCGCGCGCATCCTGGAAGTCCAGGAGAAGGCCGGCTTCGTCCCCAACGTCTTTCTGGCGCTGGCGTACCGTCCGGATGAATTCCGCGCCTTCTTCGCCTATCACGATGCGCTGATGCTCAAGGACGGCGGCCTGACCAAGGGCGAGCGCGAGATGATCGTGGTGGCCACGTCCGCCGCCAACCAGTGCCTGTATTGCGTGGTGGCGCATGGCGCGATCCTGCGCATCTACGAGAAGAAGCCGCTGGTCGCGGACCAGGTCGCGGTGAACTACCTGAAGGCCGACATCCCGCCGCGCCAGCGCGCCATGCTCGACTTCGCCATGAAGGTCTGCACCGCTTCGCATGAAGTCGGCGAGGCCGATTTCGACGCGCTGCGCGCGCACGGCTTTTCCGACGAGGACGCCTGGGATATTGCCGCGATCACCGCGTTCTTCGGCCTGTCCAACCGCATGGCCAATACCATCGGCATGCGCCCGAACGACGAGTTCTACCTGATGGGCCGGGTACCGAAGGCGAAGTAGCGGCGCCGCGGTGCCGCGGCGCCGGGTGGCTCAGCGCACTTCGGCGCAGGCACCGCTCTTGGGATCGAACAGTACCGGCCACGCCTGCTCGTAGATGCCGGGCGTGCAGTACTTCTCGCAGCGGTTATGGGCCAGCGTGACGCGGCGCGGATCCTGCCAGACCAGCAGCTTGCACTGGCTGCCGTCGATCGCCTGCAGCTCGATGTGCGGGGTCGCGCGAACCTGGCGGAACTGCACCAGGTTGAATTCGCAACTGCCGCGCCGCGATACCCACAGCTTCCATTTCAGCGCGCGCACTTCGTTGGCCTGGACGTCCATCAGCGCGTCTTCGCGGAAGCCGTCTTCCTCGGTGCGCTTGCACGCCGCGGCAAGGTTGATGACCTTGGGCGCGATCGGCGTGGCGCGCTCCTTGGGCGCCTCGGGGACTTCTACCTTGGCTGCGGGCGGTGGCGGCGGCGCGCGCCTGGCGATCGGCAATGGCGCGCACGCCACCGATAACAGGAGGGCCAGCACACAGGCCCCATGGTTCGTGGCGTTCATGCCGGACTCCTTGCTTGCCGACCGGCCCTACGCGCCCGAACGGCTCGCGCGGACAGCCGGGTGCGGCCTCCGTGCGAAGGCCGCTGACTACCTTCGCTTAGTTATAGCGGATGGCAAACGGAAAAGGGGTAGGGCGATTCCCCAGTCCAGAAGTCACCGTGCGCAAGGCATCGGACAGGCGCCGTCGATGCATCGCGGTTACGTTCTTAAACAGCTTGAAACACTGCTGTGCGCACCCGCGTGCTAGCCTCGCTCCAACCTGTGCTTGCCCGTTCCGACATGAAGCCCCGCCTCCTGGTATCCCTTGTGGTCCTGCCCATGCTCCTCGGCTCCTTCTGCGCCGCCGCCCATGCCGACGACGACTGGGACGACGATGACCGTTACGATGGGCGGCACTATGGCCGCTATTACAAAGGCGACGACTACAAGGAAGAATTCTGGGTCGGCAACTGCAAGATCAAGCGCAAGTGGAAGGGCAACGGCGAGTACAAGGAAGAGCGCAAGTGCAAGGACCGTCCGGTGGTGTACCAGCCGCCGCCCCCGCCGGTGTATTACCAGCCCGAACCCGCGCTGGTCATCAGCCCGCACGTCGTGATCCGGCCGTAAAGCGAGACAGCCCGCCAGCTTGGCGGGCTGTTTCGCTATGCCGGCAGCGCTCGCGCCGGCCGCTTCACATCAGGATGATGTCGTACTGCTCCTGGTGGAAGGTCGATTCCACCTGCAGCGAAATCGGCTTGCCGATGAAGTCTCCCAGCATCGCCAGGTGCTGGCTTTCCTCTTCCAGGAACAGGTCGATCACTTCCTGCGAGGCCAGGATGCGGAACTCGCGCGGGTTGAACTGGCGCGATTCGCGCATGATCTCGCGCAGGATGTCGTAGCAGACCGTGCGCGGCGTCTTGACCTGGCCCTTGCCCTGGCAGACCGGGCATTGTTCGCACAGCACATGCGCCAGCGATTCGCGCGTGCGCTTGCGCGTCATCTCCACCAGGCCCAGCTGCGAGAAGCTGTTGACGGTGATGCGGGTGCGGTCGCGCGACAGCGCGCGCTTGAGCTCGGACAGCACCGCGTCGCGGTGCTCGGCGTTCTCCATGTCGATGAAATCGATGATGATGATGCCGCCGAGGTTGCGCAGCCGCAGCTGGCGCGCGATGGTATGGGCCGCCTCCAGGTTGGTCTTGAAGATGGTGTCGTCGAAGTTGCGCGCGCCCACGTAGCCGCCGGTGTTGACGTCGATGGTCGTCATCGCCTCGGTCTGGTCGATCATCAGGTAGCCGCCCGACTTCAGGTCGACGCGGCGCGACAGCGCCTTCTCGATCTCGGCGTCGATATTGAACAGGTCGAAGATCGGGCGCTCGCCGGTGTAGTGCGACAGCCGCGGCAGCACCGCCGGCGTGTATTCCTTGGCGAACTCCAGCAGCATCTGGTAGTTCTCGCGCGAGTCGATCTGGATCACGCCGGTGGCGTCGTTGATGAAGTCGCGCAGCACGCGCTGGGCCAGGTTCAGGTCCTGGTAGAGCAGGCTGGGGGCGGGCAGGGTGGTGGCGTTCTGGCGGATCGCGCCCCAGATCTTGCGCAGGTAGGCGATATCGTTGCCGAGTTCCTCGTCGGTCGCTTCCTCGGCGATGGTGCGCACGATAAAGCCGCCGCGCTCGTCCGCGGGCACCAGCCCCTGCACGCGGCTGCGCAGCGCCTCGCGGTCGACCTCGCCTTCGATGCGCTGCGAGATGCCGATATGCGGGTCCTGCGGCAGGTACACCAGCGTGCGCCCGGCGATGCTGACCTGGGTCGACAGCCGCGCGCCCTTGGTGCCGATCGGGTCCTTGATCACCTGCACCATCAGCGCCTGGCCTTCGAACAGGGTCTTCTCGATGGCGAGCTGCGGGGTGGAGTTGTTGCGGTCCGGGTCGCGCGGGTGCCAGATGTCGGCGACGTGCAGGAAGGCGGCGCGCTCCAGGCCGATGTCGATAAAGGCCGACTGCATGCCGGGCAGCACCCGCACCACCTTGCCCAGGTAGATATTGCCGACCAGCCCGCGCGTAAGCGTGCGTTCGACATGCAGTTCCTGGACGGCGGCCTGCTGCACGATGGCGACGCGGGTCTCTTGGGGCGTGATGTTGACGAGTATGTCTTCAGTCATAGCGGGTGAAACGCGTCGCCGGCGGGCGCGGTGAGCGCCGGACAAACGGCGGGATTAGCGGCAGGATCAGAGCGGAATCAGGGCCGGGTCAGGGCCGGGTCAGGGCCGCACAGGGTTGGCCGGCGGCGCCGCTCAGAACCGCAGCCTGGCCTGGCGAAGTAACGCGGCCGTCTCAAACAAGGGCAAGCCCATGATACCTGAATAGCTGCCCGCAATCCGCGCCACGAACTCGGCCGCGCGGCCCTGGATACCGTAGGCGCCGGCCTTGCCCAGCGGCTCGCCGCTGGCGACGTAGCGCTCGATCTCGGCGGGCTGCAGCGGGCGGAAGGTGACTTCGGAAACCGACAGCGCATGGCGCATGCCGGTGGCCGACACCACCGTCACCGCGGTCAGCACGCGGTGGGTGGTGCCCGCCAGCGCGCCCAGCATGGCCGCGGCGTCGGCGCCGTCGGCGGGTTTGCCGAGGATGCGTCCGCCCAGGCAGACCGTGGTGTCCGAGGTCAGCACCGGCGCATCGGGCAGCGCGCGGCGTTCGCGGCGGCGCAGCGCGGCTTCGGCCTTGAGCGCGCACACGCGCTGGACATAGTCGTCGGGGCTCTCGCCGGGCAGCACCGCTTCGAGCGCTTCGGCGTCTTCTTGGTCGTCGGCCAGCAGCAGTTCGTAGCGCACGCCGAGCTGGGTCAGCAGCTCGCGGCGGCGCGGGCTTTGCGAGGCGAGGTAGAGGTAGTCGTGCAGGGTGTCGGGCATCGCGGCGGGGGCCTTCCGGCGACGGCCGGGATCAGGCCCGATGGTAGGGGTGGTTCTGCGTGACGGACCACGCGCGGTACAACTGCTCGGCCAGCAGCACGCGCACCATGCCGTGCGGCAGGGTCAGGCTGGACAGCCGGATCAGGGTGCTGGCGCGGGCCTTGAGCGCGGGATCGAGCCCGTCGGCGCCGCCGATCAGGAACGCCACGTCGCCGCCCTCGCGCTGCCAGTCGGTCAGCTGCGCGGCCAGTTGCACCGTGGTGAAGTCGCGGCCGCGCTCGTCCAGCGCAACGATCCGGCACTGCTTCGACAGGCTGCCCAGCACCGACTCGATGCGCGCGGCTTCGCGCTGCATCACGGTGGCGGCGTTATTGCTGGAAGAACGCGTTTCCGGCTTGACCTCGCGCAGCTCGATGCGCAGCTCGGGCGGCATGCGCTTGGCGTATTCGCTGAAGCCGGTTTCGATCCAGCCGGGCATCTTGTGGCCGACGGCCACGATCACCAGTTGCATGGGTCAGACGATGCGGTAATGCGGCGCGGCCGCCGGACTGACGCCCAACGGCCGCGCACCGGACTCAGGCCGAGCGGGTGGCGCGCTTGCGCGCGGCCGGCTTGGCCGCGGCGGTCTTGGCCGGTGCCTTCTTGGCCGGGGCCTTCTTTGCCGCGGTCTTGGTGGCGGTCTTGCGCGCGGCGGTGCCGGCGGCGGTCTTGCGCGGCGCGGCGGCGCGGGTGCCGGCGGTCTTGCCGGCCGGGGTCTTGGCGGCGCTCTTGCGGGCCGGCTTGCGGATGGTGGCGATGGCATCCGCGTCGGTGTCCTCGTGGCCCATCGGCGGCGACGGCTCCTTCATGCCTTCGGGCAGGCGTGCCAGCGCCGGGCGCAGGTTGCTGGCGCGGCGCACCGTGCGCACCGGGGCCTCGTCTTCGTCTTCGTCCATGGGCTCACTGGCCTTGGCCAGGCGGGCGCCGGCGGCCAGCTTCATGCGCACCGGCTTGTCGCCCCAGATCTCTTCGAGGTTGTAGTACAGGCGAAGTTGCGGCTGCAGGATGTGGACCACGGCGTCGCCGCAGTCGACCAGCACCCATTCGCCGGTTTCCAGGCCCTCGACCGCCACGATATGGCCGCCCGCTTCCTTGACCGTATCCCGCACCGACGCTGCCAGCGCCTTGGTCTGGCGGTTGGATGTGCCGCTGGCAATCACCACCCGGTCGAACAGTTCCGTCAGGTGGCTGGTGTCGTACACCTTGATGTCCTGCGCTTTGACATCCTCGAGGCCGTCGACGATGGCGCGTTGCAGTTTACGAATATCCATGGGTGTCTTCTTGTTCAGCTCAGATCGGTTTGGGGGTGGGCGCGGGGTCGATGCAACCCTGGTCATGCCCGGGCCGGGGCGTTGCGGTACAGCCCGTGGCTGGCAATGTAGTGTGCCACGCCGGGCGGCAATTGGTCATCTGCCGGCTCGCCGGCTGCCAGCCGCTGGCGCAGATGGGTGGAAGAGAGGTCGACGGCGAGCGTCTGGTCGATCCACATCCGGCCGGAGGGCGTGCATTGTATCAGGTGCGTGTCGGCCTGGCGTTCGGCCAGCGCGGCCAGCACCGGGCCCTCCAGCGCCGCCAGCGCAAAGCGCGGCCGTGTTGCGGTGCACAGGTGCACGTGCGCGAACAGTTCCTGCCAGCCATGCCAGGTGTGCAGGCGCAGCAGCTGGTCGGCGCCCATCAGCCAGCACAGCGAGGCCTCGGGGCCGTATTCGTCGCGCAGCTGGCGCACCGTGTCGATGGTGTAGCTGGGGCCGGCGCGATCCACCTCCATGCGGCTGACGCGGACTTTGGCGCCGCTGTCGCCCAGCGCAGCGGCGGCCAGCTCGGTCATCGCCAGGCGGTCGGCGGCCGGGGTCACGTCGTCGCCTTTCTGCCAGGACTGGCCGGTGGGAATCCATACCAGCTCGTCCAGGCCCAGATGGTCGATGCACAGACGCGCCAGCGCCAGGTGGCCGACGTGGGGCGGATCGAAGGTGCCGCCCAGGATACCCAGGCGGTAGGGGCGGGCGGCGCCGGGCTGTGGCGACGCGCCCGCGTCGGCGGCGGGCATGCGGGGATGCGCGGGATGGGCCATGGGTCAGCCGTCAGGCCCAGTTGCGCGCCGGCAGGAAATCGGTGTACAGCGCCGCTTCGGGGCTGCCCGGTTCCGGTTGCCAGTCATAGCGCCAGGCGGCCAGCGGCGGCATCGACATCAGGATGGACTCGGCGCGCCCGCCCGATTGCAGGCCGAACAGCGTGCCGCGGTCGAACACCAGGTTGAATTCGACGTAGCGCCCGCGCCGGTAGGCTTGGAAATCGCGCTCGCGCTCGCCGTAGGGCGTGTCCTTGCGGCCCTGCAGGATCGGCAGGTAGGCCTCCAGGAAGGCGTCGCCGACCGCCTGCATCATGGCGAAGCTGCGCTCGAAGCCGAGCGCGGAGAAGTCGTCGAAGAAGATCCCGCCGACGCCGCGCGCCTCGTTGCGGTGCTTCAGGAAGAAATACTCGTCGCACCACTGCTTGAAGCGCGGATACAGTTCGTCGCCGAAGGGGGCCAGCGCCTGCTGGCAGGTGCGGTGGAAGTGCGTGCAGTCACCGGCGTTGCCGTAGTAGGGCGTCAGGTCCATGCCGCCACCGAACCACCAGACCGGCTCCGCCCCCGGCTTGAGCGCCAGGAAGCAGCGCACGTTCATATGCACCGTCGGTACATGGGGATTGCGCGGATGGAACACCAGCGACACGCCCATGGCCTCGAAGCTGCGCCCCGCCAGTTCCGGGCGGTTGGCGGTGGCCGACGGCGGCAGGGTGTCGCCGCTGACATGAGAGAAGCCCACGCCGGCGCGCTCCATCACCGCGCCGCCTTCCAGGATGCGGGTGCGGCCGCTGCCGCGCAGGCGTTCGGTGGGCGGTTTCTCCCAGGCGTCGGTCAGGAACGGCTGGCCGTCGATGGCACCGATGGCATCGGTGATGCGGTCTTGCAGACCGAGCAGATAGGCACGGACTGCCTGGGAATCGATCATGGTTGGCTGAATCGGATAAACCGACGAATGGACCGGCCGGATGGCACTCCGGCAGCCAGTCGGCTGCCGGGTGCGTCACAGCATTGTCACGATTGTACCGGCTGGGCGGCCCCTTGGTCGCCCGGGGCCGGCGGCGGCCAGTCAGCGCTTGATGGCGCGGTAGCCGATGTCGGTGCGGTACTGCATGCCGTCGAAGCGGATCTGCTCGACCGCGGCATAGGCGGCGCGCTGCGCGGCCTTGACGGTGTCGGCCAGGCCGACCACGCACAGCACGCGCCCGCCCGAGGTCAGCAGGGTGCCGTCCTTGAGCGTGGTGCCGGCGTGGAAGGTCACGCTGTCGTCGGTTTCGGCCGGGATGCCGGTGATGGCATCGCCCTTGCGCGGATCGTCCGGATAGCCGTGGGCGGCCATCACCACGCCCAGCGCGGTGCGGCGGTCCCAGTCCAGCTCGATGCTGTCGAGCTTGCCCGAGACCGCGGCTTCCATCACGTCGACCAGGTCGGTCTTCAGGCGCGCCAGGATCGGCTGGGTTTCCGGATCGCCCATGCGGCAGTTGAATTCCAGCGTCTTCGGGTTGCCGTCCTGGTCGATCATCAGGCCGGCGTACAGGAAGCCGGTGTACGGGATGCCGTCCTTCTCCATGCCGCGCACCGTCGGCAGGATGATCTCGCGCAGCGCGCGCGCGTGCAGCGCGGGCGTGACCACCGGGGCCGGCGAATACGCGCCCATGCCGCCGGTGTTGGGGCCGGCGTCGGCGTCGAGCAGGCGCTTGTGGTCCTGGCTGGTGGCCAGCGCCAGCACGTTCTTGCCGTCGACCAGCACGATGAAGCTGGCTTCCTCGCCCTCCAGGAATTCTTCGATCACCACGCGTGCGCCGGCGTCGCCCAGCTTGTTGCCGTCGAGCATCATGTCGACGGCCTGGTGCGCTTCTTCCAGCGTCATCGCCACCACCACGCCCTTGCCCGCGGCCAGGCCGTCGGCCTTGATCACGATCGGCGCGCCCTGCGCGTCGATGTAGGCGTGCGCCTGGGCGGCGTCGGCGAAAGTCTGGTAGGCGGCGGTGGGGATGCCGTGGCGCTGCATGAACGCCTTGGCGAAATCCTTGGACGATTCCAGTTGCGCCGCGGCCTGGGTGGGGCCGAAGATGCGCAGTCCCTTGGCGCGGAAGATGTCCACGATGCCGGCGGCCAGCGGGGCCTCGGGGCCGACCACGGTGAAAGCCACGCCCTCGCGCTCGGCAAACGCCGCGATGACCTCGGGATCGGTCAGCGGAACATTCTGCAGGCGCTTGTCGAGCGCGGTTCCGCCGTTGCCCGGCGCGACGTACACCACCTGCACCTTGGGTGACTGGGCCAATTTCCAGGCCAGCGCGTGTTCACGTCCACCCGAGCCGACAACCAATACTTTCATGATCCACTGCCAGAAAAGAAACGCATGCAAAAAGGCGGCAGCTGGGTCTTGTTAGCCGGGCTGCCGCCGTTGGGGAGCTTGTTACCGTTTTAGTCTTCGATCACCGCGTTGGTGAAGACTTCCTGCACGTCGTCCAGGTTTTCCAGGGCGTCGAGCAGTTTCTGCATCCTGGCCGCGTCGTCGCCGCTGAAGCTGACCTCGTTCTGCGGCTTCATCACCACGTCGGCAACTTCCGCCTTGAAGCCGGCGGCTTCCAGCGCGGACTTGACCGCGGAAAAATCGTTGGGCGGGCAGGTGACTTCGATCGAACCGTCGTCGTTGGTGACGACATCGTCGGCGCCGGCTTCCAGCGCGGCTTCCATCAGCTTGTCTTCCGGCGTGCCGGGAGCGAACAGGAACTGGCCGCAGTGGGTGAACATGAAGGCCACCGAACCCTCGGTGCCCATGTTGCCGCCATGCTTGGAGAACGCGTGGCGCACTTCGGCCACGGTGCGGGTACGGTTGTCGGTCAGGCAGTCGACGATGATCGCGGCGCCGCTCAGGCCGTAGCCTTCGTAGCGGATTTCCTCGTAGTTCACGCCTTCCAGGCCACCCACGCCGCGCTGGATCGCGCGCTGGATGTTGTCCTTGGGCATGTTGGCGTCCATGGCCTTGTCCATGGACAGGCGCAGGCGCGGGTTGGAGTCGGGATCACCGCCGCCGAGCTTGGCGGCCACGGTGATTTCCTTGATCAGGCGGGTCCAGATCTTGCCGCGCTTGGCGTCGGCGGCGGCTTTCTTGTGTTTGATATTGGCCCATTTCGAGTGACCGGCCATGATTCTCTCCGAAGCGGAATGCGGTGATCTGCGGTGATGTTGTGCGGGGTCGCCAGGCGCGCCGCGGCTGCATCGGCAGGCGGGCGGGCGGCGCGCGCCAGGTGACGGATATGCCTGGCGGCTGGCTATAATCAGCCCAGGATTTTATCACGCGGGCCTGCCTGCGCCGCCCGCGCCGGATCGATCCCCAATCGATCCCCCATTGATCCCCAACCGACCCTCACGGAATCCAGGAACATCATGGCCGACCCCATCCTCATCGCCAAGAATGCCGAACATGAACTGGTGCTGCTGCCGCAGATGGGCAACCGGCACGGGCTGATCACGGGAGCCACCGGCACCGGCAAGACCGTCACGCTGCAGACGCTGGCGCAGGGGTTCTCGCGGCTGGGCGTGCCGGTGTTCATGGCCGATGTCAAAGGTGACCTGACCGGCATTTCGCAGCCCGGCCAGCCGTCGGACAAGCTCAAGCAGCGGCTGGCCGACCTGAACCTGCCCGAGCCGGTGTGGGGCGGCTGCCCCACCGCGCTGTGGGACGTGTTCGGCGAGAAGGGCCACCCGGTGCGCGCCACGGTCTCGCACATGGGGCCGCTGCTGCTGTCGCGCATGCTGGAGCTGAACGACACGCAGCAGGGCGTGCTGAACCTGGTGTTCCGCATTGCCGACGCCAACGGCCTGCTGCTGCTCGACGCCAAGGACCTGCGCGCAATGCTGCAGTACGTCGGCGACAACGCCAGCCAGTTCACCACCGAATACGGCAATATCTCGGCCGCCTCGGTCGGCGCGATCCAGCGCGGGCTGATCGCGCTGGAGTCGCAGGGCGGCGATGTCTTCTTCGGCGAGCCCATGCTGAACCTGGAAGACTTCATCCAGACCGACAAGGGCCAGGGCGTGGTCAATATCCTGGCCGCGGACAAGCTGATGAACTCGCCGCGGCTGTACGCGACCTTCCTGCTGTGGATGCTGTCCGAACTGTTCGAAAAGCTGCCCGAGGCCGGGGACCTGGACAAGCCCAAGCTGGTGTTCTTTTTCGACGAGGCCCACCTGCTGTTCAACGATGCGCCCAAGGCGCTGCTCGACAAGATCGAGCAGGTGGTGCGCCTGGTGCGCTCCAAGGGCGTGGGCGTGTACTTCGTCACGCAGAACCCGGTCGATATCCCGGATACGGTGCTGGGGCAGCTGGGCAACCGCGTGCAGCATGCGCTGCGCGCCTTCACCCCGCGCGACCAGAAGGCGGTCAAGGTGGCGGCCACCACCATGCGCGCCAACCCGAAGCTGGAGCTGGAAACCGCCATCGGCGAACTGGGCGTGGGCGAGGCGCTGGTGTCGTTCCTCGACGCCAAGGGCACGCCCTGCGTGACCGAGCGCGCCTGGGTGCTGGCGCCCGGCAGCCGCATCGGCCCGGCGACCGAGGACGAGCGCAGGCAGCTGATCGCCAGCTCGCTGGTGGCCGGCACCTATGAGCAGACCGTCGACCGCGAATCCGCCTATGAAAAGCTGCGCGGCAGCGTGCCGACGGTGGCGAATGGCGGCAAGGGCGCGGGCGGCGCGCAGTCCGGGCAGCCGGCAGGCGAGCAGGACAGCGGCTGGCTCGGCACTGCTGGTGAAATCTTCGGCACGCTGACCAAGGGCACCGGCAAGAGCGGCCGCGGCGATTCGATCCTGGAATCGATGGCCAAGTCGGCCGCGCGCACGGTCGGCTCGCAGGTCGGGCGCGAGCTGATCCGGGGCGTGCTGGGGAGTTTGCTGGGGAAGAAGAAGTAAGGGAGTTCCGCCGGTTTGCTCCGCTCTCCCGCAGGGGAACAGCGCAGTACACCGGCGGCCATTCATGGGTCAGCGCCGCTGCGCCGCGTCGCGCGCCTTCGCCGCTTCCCCATCCTCGCGCATCTTGCGCGCGAACATGCGGGCGAAGAACCAGCCCATGCCGATGATGAAGACGATCACGCCCAGGCTCATCAGCCCGGTGCTGGTACTGAACAGGATCTTGAAGGCTTCCATGCGTCGCTCCCTTGGTGTGGATGGTGGCGCGCGGCGTGGTTGCGCCGGCGCCTGCCGCCAGTGTAGGGAGCCGCTCGAGGCGGGCTATTGAGGCCGGTCAAGCGCCGGCCAGCCCGCCCACGCTCAGTTCTTGGTGCCGAACAGCCGGTCGCCGGCATCGCCCAGCCCGGGCACGATATACGCGTCGGCGTCCAGGTGGCTGTCGAGCGAGGCGACGAACAGCTTCACCCCCGGATGCGCTTTCTGGAACACTTCCACGCCCTCGGGGGCGGCCACCAGCGCGACGAAGGTGATGGCCTCGTCCTTGACGCCGCGGCGCTTGAGCACCTCCACCGCGTGCGCGGCCGAATAGCCGGTGGCGACCATCGGATCGCACAGGATGAAGCTGCGGTCCTCCAGCGCGGGCAGGCGCACCAGGTATTCCACCGGGCGATGCTGCTCGTCGCGGTACACGCCGATATGGCCGATGCGCGCCGACGGGATCAGCTCGACCAGCCCGTCGCTCATGCCCACGCCCGCGCGCAGCACCGGCACGATGGTCAGCTTCTTGCCGGCGATCACCGGGGCGTCCAGCTCGACCAGCGGGGTTTCGATGCGGCGCGTGGTCAGCGGCAGGTTGCGGGTGATCTCGTAGCCCATCAGCAGCGTGATCTCGCGCAGCAGCTCGCGGAACGTGCGCGTCGACGTTTCCTTGTCGCGCATGTGCGAGAGCTTGTGCTGGATCAGCGGGTGGTCGAGGATGAAGAGGTTGGGAAAGCGCGGATCTTGTTTCATGGCTGGCGGCGAGGGCTCGGCGGGATGGCGAGTGAAGCGCGCGCGCGAGGCCGGTTGGGGCTCGCGCGCCGCGCCGTTGCAGCCGGATTGTAATGGAAGCGGGCCGCCGCGCCCTGCAGCGGCCCCACAGCGGCCCCACTGCCGCGCCGTGGCGCCTTCGGCTAGTCGAGCGCGCGGTCCTTCGACTCGATATCGACCAGGAAGATAGCCAGCGCCGCCACGGCCAGGAACGAGGACAGCAGCACCAGCGCCAGCGTGAACTGGCTGGCCATGATCGGCGCGATGATGGACGGGGCGAACAGGCCGCCGAAGCGCGCCATCGCACCCGCGGTGCCCATGCCGCTGGCGCGCAGGTCGGTCGGGTACACCTCGGGAGTGAAGGCGTACAGTGCGCCCCAGGTGCCGAGCAGCGAGAAGCTCATCAGCAGGGTCGAGCCGATCACCAGCGCCGGGGACTGGCCCAGGCTGTACAGCATGCAGCCCGCCGCGCTCAGCAGCAGGAAGCCGATCAGGGTCGGCTTGCGGCCCCAGCGCTCGACCCCGTGCGCGGCCAGCGCGAAGCCGGGCAGCTGCACCAGCGCCAGCACGATCAGGAACACCTGGCCGCGCATGAAGCCGAAGCCCTGGCCCGCCAGCTTCACCGGCAGGTAGACGAAGACTCCGTAATAGGCGATCGAGATCAGCATCCACGCCGCCAGCAGGCAGATGGTGCGGCGCCGGCAGCCGGCCGCGAACAGCGCGAACACCGATTTGCGCTCCATCTTCTGCGGCTGCAGCGCGCCGATCTCCACCGACACGCGGTTTGCCGCGGCGACCCGCTGCAGCACCGCGCGGGCCTCCTCCGAGCGCCCCGATTTATTCAGGTAGAGCGGCGACTCTGGCACGAAGAAGCGGAACACCACGCCGACCAGCGCCGGGATGCCGGTAACCAGGAAGATCAGCCGCCAGGCATCGTCGCCGCGCGACACCGCGATCAGCGCCAGGATCGCCAGCAGGATGGTGCCGACCGCCCAGAACGACTCCAGCAGCACCAGCCAGCGGCCGCGCCGGTCCGACGGCAGGAACTCGGCCATCATGGTGTAGTCGACCGGCAGGGTGCCGCCGACGCCGATGCCGGTCAGGAAGCGCAACAGCAGCAGCCACTGGAAGTCCGGCGCGAAGGCCGAGGCGACGCCGCAGATCGCATCGATGACCACCGCCATCATCAGCACCGGGCGGCGGCCGATGCGGTCGGCCAGCCGGCCGAACACGAAGGCGCCGATCAGCATGCCGACGAAGAACATGGTGCCGGTCTGCAGCGCCGTCGGCACCGGGATGCCGAAGGTTGCCGCAATCGACGGCGCGGTGAAGCCGATCGACAGCACCTGCATCGCGTCGGCAAGCCACACCAGGCCGAATATGACGAACAGCCGATACTGGAAGCGGCCGACGCCGGCCGCGCGGATGCCTTGCTCGATCGTGATGGGGGGCGACGACGCTGCGCGCGCGCTGGGCTGGGGCGCCGAGCCCAGGGTTGCGTCCGGGATGGTCGTAGTGGCCATGGATGAAATGGATGACGACATGTTTGTCTACCTGTCTTTATAGGCTGGTTCTGGAACTCGGAAGCACGCGTGGAGCGAAGCTGGCCGGCACGTGATGCCAGCTGCTGCGGAATGCAGCGGCGCCGGCGTGACTGGCACGATTGGCACCGCTCGGCGTCCCGGCGGGGGCGATGGCTTCCACCTGGCGAGGCTAGAACTAACCCGGTAGCACGCCTGCAACAGCTTCCTGGTACTGATACGTCATAGTCACTCCTGGTTGTCTACCCTTGGTTTGGTCAGGCCCGGTGTCCCGGTGGTCTGGCGGAACTATGCAAGCCCCGCGCCAGCGCGTCCGGTGATGTATCGGGCCGGTCTTATGGTTTTGGTGTTCTTGTCCGCCGCTTGCGGCGCGCCGTCCTTGTGCGGGGAGGCACCGCTGCGTGCCCGCTGGCACTCATGTAGTGCGCACTACATGATCGTTCAGCGTAAGCTACATGAAACTGGCGGGCAAGGCCGAATTGCGTTTCTCTCCTCGGGGTTTTCCCGCGCGCTAGCCGGCTGGCGCAGGGTCGGTCACGCCCACGCGCCCGGCGCCGATGCGCAGGGCCCGCCAGCGTGGTGCGCGGTGCTCCGGTGGTTCAGTGGGCAGGCGCCGCGCGCAGCCGCGCGACGGTGTTCTCCAGGTCCTGCCATGCGGGTTTGTCGGGGGCAAAGCGCGCGCGCAGGTACTGCGCCAGTTGCGCGATCTGCTGGTCGTCGAGCGTGTCGGCATAGCCAGGCATCGCGCCCAGTTCGCTGTTGGGCGGTGCCGGCATGCCGCGCAGCAACACCTGGATCACGTTGTCCGGCCGCTTGCTGTGCAGGTTGGTATTGAGCGCCAGCGACGGCTTCACGCCGAACTGCGCGATGCCCTGGTCCGACTGGTGGCAGACCGCGCAGGCGCTCTGGTACAGGCGTTCGGCGGGACCGCCCAGCGTGCGCGCGGCCTGCTGGCTGCGTTGTTCGACCTGCGCCGCCTGCGCCGCCAGCACCGACGGTGCCGGTGCGGGCGCGCCGAACGAAGCCACGTAATGCGCGATCGCGCGCACGTCGTCCTCGGGCAGTTGCGCGAGTTCTTCCACCACCGGCGCCATCGGTCCCGCGGCGGCGCCATGGTGCGGCGCATAGCCGCCGCGCAGGTAGGTGAACAGCGCGGCCTCGGTCCACGGCACCGGCGCCTGCGACAGCGCGGTCAGCGCCGGCGCTTCCCAGCCTTCGGCGCTGCCGCCGGTCAGGTAGCGGCGCCCGCCTTGCTCGGCGCCGAGCGCGTTGCGCGGCGAATGGCAGGCGCTGCAGTGGCCCAGCCCCTCGGCCAGGTACGCGCCGCGATTCCATTGCGCCGAGCGCGACGGGTCCGGCGTAAAGCGTTCATTGCGATGGAACAGCAGGTTCCAGCCGGCCAGCAGCGGGCGCAGGTTGAAGGGGAAGGCGAGCTGCGTCTGCGGCACCGCGGAGGTCACCGGCTCGGCCGACATCAGGTAGCCGTACAGCGCCTGCATGTCGCCATCGCTGATCTTCGCGAAGGCGGTGTACGGGAACGCCGGGTACAGGCGCCGCCCGTCGCGGTGGATGCCTTCGCGCATGGCGCGCTCGAAGGCGGCGAACGACCAGTTGCCGATGCCGGTCTGCACATCCGGCGTGATGTTGGTGCTGTAGACCGTGCCGAAGGGCGTTTCCAGCGGCAGGCCGCCGGCGTTCTTCGCGCCGCCCGGGGCGGTATGGCAGACCGCGCAGTCGCCGGCGGCGGCCACCAGCCGGCCGCGTTCGAGCGTGGCGGCGGAATAGAAGCCGGGTTCGGGCGGTGCCACCGGCGCGATCGGCGCGCGCCACGGCAACAGCGTGGCGCACACGCCCGCCGCGGCGGCGGCCGCCGCCGCGATCCAGCCGCGCTTCTTGCGCTTGTCGCCGGGACTTGCCTCGGCCAGTGCCAGGCGGATGCGTTCGGCGCTGAACGGTGGCTTGCGCAGGCGCACGCCGGTGGCATCGTAGATGGCATTGGCGACGGCGGCGGCCGCCGGCATCGAGTCCGTGGGGCCGGCAGCCAGCGCATCGTGCGTGGCCAGCGTGCCGGCCAGCCGCACTTCGGGCAGGGCCCGGGCCGGCACGGCAGGCAAGGTTTCCCCGGCAACACGCGCGTCGCCCGGCCAGGTGTCGAACCCCGGCGTGGCGGCGGTCAGCTGCAGCGCGGTTGCGGCCACGTCCCGCTCGATCGAACGCGCGGTCGTGGCGGCTTGCGGTGGCGGCAGCGATTCGCTGTCATGTCCGACCGTGACGCGCGTGACCGCCAGCTCGCCGGTGGTGCCGTCGACCTCGACCTCCGCAACCCACGCCGACCAGCTCTGGCCGGCGTCGTGGTCGATGCTGTGGGCGTAGGCAAAGCCGCGGCCGCGCCGCACATTGCCCGCGGCGGCGCTGGCGCGTGGCGCGGCGGCATTGGCGTCCGGGTCCCAGTCGGCGCGCTTGGCCACCTGCCGCACCAGCGCCGCGCCGCGCGGGTCGTGCAGATGCGCGAGGCGCAGCGCCACCGGGTCGGCGTCGCTGGCGGCGGCAAGCTCGTCGAGATGGGATTCGCGCGCGAACACCTGCGCACGGGCTGCCGTCAGCGGCGCGGCTTTGAATGCAGCCGGGTCGCCGGACACGGCGAGCTCGGCATGGGGGATGTCATACGGCGGCAGCGCAGCGTCGCCGCCATGCCCCGCATCGAGGCGGTCCGTCACCGGCGCCGGCGTATGCGTCAGCCACAGCGCCAGCGGTGAAACCGGGGCCGTGACGCCGGACAGCGTGGCGGCGTAGGCGTCGACGGTGGCGCCGGTGCGGGCGCTATCGATGCGGATATCGAGCGCGGCATCGGCCAGGCCCACCTCGGCGGCGCGCAGCCGGCGCACCACCGGTTGCCCGCTGGCGTGCGCCAGCAGGGCCGCGTCGGCGGCAGCGTGCGGTGCCAGCAGCGCGGGGTCGGCGCGGTCGTTCGGGTCTTGCCAGCAGACCAGGAGCACTTGCGTTGGCGCGATGCCGAGCAGCGCAGCGAGTTCGGCGCGCAGTGCGCCGGGGCGCGTGGCGGGCAGCCACACGGTCAGAGTGCCGTCGCGCAAGTCGGCGACAACGGTGCAGCAGGCATCGTCGCGGCTGCCCGCCAGCGGCCACTGGTAATGCTGCGTGTGGGATGCGCGGGCGTGTTCGAGCGCATCGGCGGCATCGCCGCGCTGCGCCAGGGTGTGGCGCGCCGCAGGGGTGGCGCCGGCGCGCGGCGGACCAGACCAGCGCGCCCGCAGCGCCCGCGCCGCGTCGGCGGCCTGGGTGGCCGAAACCGCGGCCACGCCGGCAAAGCTGTTGCGGACCACCACCGCGCGGATGCCGGGCAGCGCCAGCGCGGCGTCGCGCTCGGCGTGCAGCAGGCGCGCCGCGAGCGGTTCTCCGCCCACCCAGCGCAGGCCCGGGGGTGTCAGTACATGGGCCACCAGGCAATCGGCGGCGCCCGGCGGGAGGCCGGCGGCCAGTGCCGTGGCCGGCGTCGCCGCTTGCACGATGCCGGCGCTCACGACGCCGCCCCTTGCGCGGCTTGTCGCTGCAGCACCGCGGCCCGCCTGACCGCGCGCACGATTTCCACATGCGTGCCGCAACGGCACAGGTTGAAGCGCAAGGCTTCGCGGATCTGCGCTTCGTCGGGGTCGGGGTTCTGCGCCAGCAGCGCCTTGGCGGTCATGATCATGCCGTTCAGGCAGTAGCCGCATTGCGCGGCCTGTTCTTCGATAAACGCCTGCTGCACGGGGTCGGGATGCTGTGCCGTGCCCAGGCCCTCGAGCGTGGTCACCGCGTGGCCCACCGCGGCCCGGACCGGCAGCACGCACGAACGCGCGGGCAGGCCATCTACCAGCACCGTGCAGGCGCCGCACTGGCCCAGGCCGCAACCGTACTTGGGCCCGTTGCAGCACAGGTCGTTGCGCAGGATGTAGAGCAGCGGCGTGTCAGGCGCCACCTCGAGCGTGTGCTCGGCGTGGTTGACCTGCAGGGTCAGGGGGCGGGGCGTGTTCATCGGGGGCTGGGGGCGGTTTGAACATCACGCATCGCGGCGCCGCGCCCCATTCTTCGCGAGGGGCGGCGGCGGGCAGGGCGGTCAGGCGGTCAGGCGGCTTCGGACAGCGGCTTGCTCCCGGCCGACACCAGCGGCACGTTGAACACATCGTAGCCGAAACACCAGTCCGGGTTCTCGTTGCTGCGCAGCCAGGTGTTGTTGTGCGAAACCAGCTGGACCTTGCCGGCGCGCTCGGCGCGGTTGGCCTCGTACAGCGCGAAGGCGGCCGCGTAGTCGTCGGTGCCGGCTTCGGTGAAGCAGCGCGCCAGCATGGCGGCATCCTCGATCGCCATCGCGGCGCCCTGCGCCATGTGCGGCTTCATCGGATGGCAGGCATCGCCCAGCAGCACCAGGCGGCCCCGGCTCCACAGCGGCAGCGGGTCGCGCTCCAGCAGCGGCCACTTGGTCACTTCGACCGTGCCTTCGATCAGCGATTGCACGCCTTCGTGCCAGCCGTCGAAGGCCGCGCGCATCTCTTCGATGCTGCTCGGCACCCAGCTCTTGCTCATGTCCCAATCGGGCTCGGGCACGCCGGTGACGTAGTAGATCTCGTCGAGCTTGCTGGTGTCGAAGTAGACCATCATGTGGCGGTCGTCGGTCCACCACTTGGTGCAGCGCTCGTGCGTGAAGCCCTTGACGCGTGAGATCGGGAACACCGCGCGGTGCGCGACGTAGCCGGTGTACTTGGGCGGCTCGGCGCCCAGCAGGGTCTCGCGGATGCGCGAGTTGACGCCGTCGGCGCCGATCACGATATCGGCCTCTTCGACCGTGCCGTCGGTGAAGCGCAGCTGCACCACATCGCCCTGGTCGGTGACGCTTTCCAGCTTCTTGTTGAAGAACAGCGTGCCGGGTGCCACGGCGTCGGTCAGCAGCTTGTGGAAATCGCCGCGGTGCACGGTCAGGTAGCTGGCGCCGTAGTGCCGCACCGCATAGTCGCCCAGCGGGATCTGCGCGATCACTTCGCCGGTAAGGCCATCGCGGCTGTACCAGTAGTCGGGGTGGCAGCCCATGTCGTTGAGCGCGTCCTCGATGCCGATGCGCCGCATGATCTTCATCACGTTGGGCCCGACATGGATGCCCGCGCCCAGGCGCGAGAACGCCGGTGCCTGCTCATACAGCCTGACTTGGAAGCCGGCTCGCTGCAGCAGGGCGGCCGCGGCCGTCCCTCCGAGTCCGGCGCCGACAACTGCGATTCGCGGTTTGCCTTGCACGTTATTTCTCCTGGCAATGACACAAGGTCGATGGGGGCTGGGGCGGCCACGCGGCCGACCGTTGAAAACGAGTGTACACACTCAAAATATCGCGGTAAAGGCGAAATCAACCGAACCTATGGAAAACCCTGACAACCATGTGATGGATTTACAATGATGCGCTGCAATGGCGAAATTATGCGCTAAAACAGGGAGTCATGGATTAAGTATGCACTGAACGAGTGAATCGGTCCCGGTGCAGAATCTGTTTGCCTATATAAAGTGTGTACACTACAATCGTTCGCAGCATGCAGGCCCTGGGCCGATGCAGGCAGACCGAGAGCGCGACCCAAGCGCAACCAAGGGCAGACAAACAGATGACGGAGTCGACAGTGCAGAAAGTTTTCCGAATCGGCCAGATCGTGCCGAGCTCCAACACCACCATGGAAACCGAGATCCCGGCGATGCTGGCCGCGCGCCAGCTGGTGCGCCCGGAGCGCTTCACCTTCCACTCGAGCCGGATGCGGATGAAGAAGGTGGTCAAGGAAGAACTGGCCGCGATGGATGCCGAATCCGACCGCTGCGCGGTGGAGCTGAGCGACGCCCGCGTCGACGTGCTCGGCTACGCCTGCCTGGTGGCGATCATGGCGATGGGCCACGGCTACCACCGCGTCTCCGAGCAGCGCCTGCAGGCGCATACCGCCGAGAACGGCGGCGATGCACCCGTGATTACCAGCGCCGGCGCGCTGGTCGACGCGCTCAAGGTGATGGGCGCCAAGCGCATCGCGGTGGTGGCGCCGTACATGAAGCCGCTGACCGAACTGGTGGTGGACTACATCCGCAACGAAGGCTACGAGGTGGTCGACTATCGCGCGCTGGAGATCCCCGACAACCTGGAAGTCGGCCGCCACGACCCGGCGAAGCTGCCCGGGATCGTCGCGCAGATGAACACCGCCGATGCCGACGTGATCGTGCTGTCCGCCTGCGTGCAGATGCCGTCGCTGCCCGCGGTGGCCAAGGTCGAGGCCATGACCGGCAAGCCGGTCGTCACCGCCGCCGTTGCCACCACTTATGCGCTGCTCAAGCGCCTGGGGCTGGAGCCGGTGGTGCCGGGCGCCGGCGCGCTGCTGTCAGGCGCGTACTGAAGGGGCAGGCCATGGCAGACAGCACCTTTCTCTACGGCGCCCACGTCCACGCCAACGGCATCCGCCAGCACTACCTGCGCTATGGCGGGCAGGCGGGCGCGCGCGCGCAGCGCGATGCGGTCATCATCGTGCCGGGCATCACCAGCCCCGCGGTGACCTGGGGCTTTGTCGGCGAGCGCTTCGGGCAGCAGTTCGATACCTATGTGCTCGACGTGCGCGGCCGCGGCCTGTCGCAGGCCGGCCCGGAGCTGGACTACAGCCTCGATGCGCAGGCCGCCGACGTGGTGGCCCTGGCCGCCACGCTGGGACTGCAGCGCTATGCCGTGGTCGGCCATTCGATGGGCGCGCGCATCGGCATCCGCGCCGCGCGCGCCCGGCCCGCGGGCCTGACGCGGCTGGTGCTGGTCGATCCGCCGGTGTCCGGCCCGGGGCGCCGCGCCTACCCGTCGCAACTGCCGTGGTACATCGATTCGATCCGGCTGGCGCAGCAGGGCATCGACGCCGAAGGCATGCGCGCTTTCTGCCCGACCTGGACCGAAGACCAGCTGCGCCTGCGCGCGCAATGGCTGCATACCTGCGACGAGCGCGCGATCCTGGCCAGCTTCAACGGCTTCCATGAGGACGATATCCACGCCGACCTGCCGCAGGTCGCCGTGCCGGCGCTGCTGATGACCGCCGGCCGCGGCGACGTGATCCGCGCGCAGGACGTGCAGGAGATGCGCGCGCTGCTGCCAACCTTGCTGGTCGCGCACGTTGCCAACGCCGGCCACATGATCCCGTGGGACGACGAGGCCGGCTTCTACCGCGCCTTCGGCGATTTCCTCGGCGCGCCGCTGGACTGACAGGAGCCAACATGCCCGTAAGCGATTACGACCTGACGACAGCGTGGCAGCAGGTGCTGACGCTGTCGAAGCTGCAGCCGGGGCAGACCGTCACCGTGCTGACCGGCGCGGCCACGCATCCGCAGACGCTGCGCACGGCAATGGTGGCGGCGGCGTCGATGGGCGCCATCGTCAACCGGCTCGACCTGCCGCCGGTCAACGGCGAGAAGGCGCTGAGCCGGGACGCGCTGGCCTACCTCGGCACCACGCCGCTGACCGGCAACCCTGCAGCGATTGCCGCGCTCAAGGCGAGCGATCTGGTGCTGGACCTGATGACGCTGCTGTTCTCGCCCGAGCAGCATGAGATCCTGTCCGGCGGCACCAGGATCCTGCTGGCGGTGGAGCCGCCCGAAGTGCTGGCACGGCTGGTGCCGACCGAGGCCGACCGCGCCCGCGTCAAGGCTGCCACCCAGCGGCTGGGCAAGGCGCGCGAGATGCATATCGTGTCCGACGCCGGCATGGACCTGCGCTGCCGCCTGGGTGAATTCCCCGCGATCAGCGAGTACGGCTTCGTCGACGAGCCCGGGCGCTGGGACCACTGGCCGAGCGGCTTCGTGCTGACCTGGCCCGACGAGGGCGGCACCGACGGCACCATCGTGCTGGACCGCGGCGACATCCTGCTGCCGATGAAGTCCTATCTGCAGGCGCCGATCCGCATCACGGTCGAGGCCGGCTACGTGCGCCGCATCGAAGGCGGCGTCGACGCCGAGCTGCTGGCCGACTACATGGCGTCGTTCAACGATCCGGAAGCGTATGCCATGTCGCATATCGGCTGGGGCCTGCAGCCGCGCGCGAGCTGGTCGGCGCTGGCGATGTACGACCGCGAGGCCACCATCGGCATGGATGCGCGCGCCTACGAGGGCAACTTCCTGTGCTCGTTCGGCCCCAACAACGAAGCCGGCGGCAGCCGCACCACCGCCTGCCATATCGATATCCCCGTGCGCCACTGCACCGTCAGCCTCGACGGCGAGCCGGTGGTGGTGCGCGGCAAGGTGATGGACGGGCACCATGCCCCGGCCGCATCGCTCTACAAGGCAGACAAGGACTCGCGCCATGGATGACGCAGTGCAGACTTACCAGCGCCAGGGCTTCGGCGCGGCAATGGAACTGAAGGCGCCGTACGGGCTGCTGATCATCGACTTCGTCAACGGCTTTGCCGATCCGGCGGTGTTCGGCGGCGGCAATATTCCCGAGGCCATCCGCAACACCCAGCCGCTGCTGCGTGCCGCGCGCGAGCATGGCTGGCCGGTGGCGCACAGCCGCATCGTGTTCGCCGACGACGACAGCGACCACAACATCTTCACGCTGAAGGTGCCGGGCATGCTGACGCTGAAGGAAGATGGCCACAACAGCCAGATCGTGCCCGAGCTGGCGCCCGCGGCGGGCGAGCTGGTGGTGCGCAAGACGGTGCCGTCGGCATTCTTCGGCACCTCGCTGGCGGCGTGGCTGACGCAGCGCGGCGTGCAGACGCTGCTGGTGGCCGGCTGCGTCACCAGCGGCTGCGTGCGCGCCAGCGTGGTCGATGCGATGTCGCTGGGGTTCCGCCCGCTGGTGGTGTCGGATTGCGTGGGCGACCGCGCACTGGGGCCGCACGAGGCCAACCTGTTCGACATGGCGCAGAAGTACGCCACGGTGCTGCCGCGCGACGAGGCGCTGGCGCAGGTGGCAGGCGTGCGCGCCGCCGCCTGAGCCTGGCCGATGGCGCCCGTGCCGGTCTCAGCCCGCCGCCGCGCGCCTGCCGCGTGCCGCCTTGCGCGGCGCGGCGGCGGGTGGCACTTGCGCCGCCGGCACGGCGCCGGGCACGGCCACCGTGCGCAGCACGGTCTGCTGGATCACATCGCGCCAGTGCGCCAGCGCGGGCGGGCTCATCATGGGCTCGCCCAGGAAGGCGCTGAGCGTATGATGGTTGGAGTTATAGAAGTAGCCGAGCGAAGCGATCACCATGTACACGTCGCGCGCGCCGGCGTCCGCGCGGAACAGTCCGGCGGCCTTGCCGCGCGCGAGGATGCCGTCGAGCACCGAGAGCGCGTAGCTGGAGATCTCGCGCAGCCGCACCGACTTCTTCGCGTGCCTGCCCTGGCTCATGTTCTCGCTGGTCAGGATGGCGACGAACTCGGGATGGTCCAGGTAATACTGCCAGACGAAATCGATCAGCTGCGACAGCGCGCGCACGGGGTCGGCGGCATCGAGCTCATGCTCGAGCTGCTGCTCGGCCTGGTTGAGCTGCAGGTAGATGGTCTCCAGCACTTCGACGAACAGCTTCTCCTTGCTGCCGAAGTAGTAGTAGATCATCCGGTCGTAGGTCTTGGCCAGCGACGAGATGCGTTCGATGCGGCCGCCGTCGTAGCCGCGCTGGGCGAAGACCTTGATGGCAGCCTTGAGGATGCGCTCGCGGCTGTCCTGCGCCTGCCTGGCCCGGGTGCCGGCTGCCGCCCGCCGGGTGGCGGGCGCGGCCGCAGTCTTGGTGGTCATGGTGGGAGGTTCTGCTGTGTGCCTGTTGGCGCAGTATAACGGTGGCCGGATTTGGCTCGATCGGTGGCCCGATCGGTGGCCTGCTCGGCTAGCAGTGACGGAGAGAATGAAACGATGACGGCAACCCAGCTGCAACCCCCGGCACAGGCCGATGCCGCCACGCCGCGCGCGCTGCGGCTGGCGCTGCTGCAGGCCACCGGCGTGCTGCTGGTGACGCGCGCCCCGCAGCCGGCCGCGCGCCCGGCGCCGGGCCAGCCCGGCGCGGCGTCGGACTATGTGCCGGCGCTGCCGGACCTGTTTATCGCCGTGCGCGACAGCGGCGAGGTGCTCGCCTTCAACGGCCACGTCGACCTCGGCACCGGCATCCGCACCGCGCTGGCGCAGATCGTCGCCGAAGAACTCGATGTGCCGCTCGAGCACGTGCGCATGGTGCTGGGCCATACCGAGGCCACGCCCAACCAGGGCCCGACCATCGCCAGCGCCTCGATCCAGATCTCGGCGCTGCCGCTGCGCCGCGCCGCCGCGCAGGCGCGCGCGTGGCTGCAGGCGCGCGCGGCACGGCGGCTGGGCGTGGACGCCGACAGGCTGGAAGCGGCAGACGGCGTATTGCGCGTGCCCGGCACGCAGCTCAGCATCGCTTACGCGGCGCTGGTTGCCGGCGAGCACGTTGAGCTGCCGCTGGCCGAAGACGTGCCGACCAAGCCCGTCGACGCCTACCGCATCGTCGGCCGCGCGGCGCCACGCGTCGATATCCCCGACAAGGCGCGCGGGGCGCTGACCTTTGTCCACGACGTGCGCGTGCCCGGCATGCTGCACGGCCGCGTGGTGCGCCCGCCGTATGCCGGGCGCGACAGCGGCGCCTTCGTCGGCAGCAGCCTGCTGGCCGTCGACCGCGACTCGGTGCGCGACGTGCCCGGCCTGGTCGAGGTGGTGGTGCAGGGCGACTTCGTCGGCGTGGTCGCCGAGCGCGAGGAATATGCGGTGCTGGCCGCGCGCCGGCTGCGCGTGCGCTGGAAGCCGGTGCCGCCGTTGCCCGCGCTGGACGATCCGGAGCCGGCGCTGCGCGCCAACCCGGCCACGCGGCGCGAACTGCTGAGCGAGGGCGAGCTGCCCGCCGGCGGCGCCGGCACGGTACTGCAGCGTCGCTACGTGTGGCCGTACCAGATGCACGGCTCCATCGGCCCGTCCTGCGCCGTGGCCGACTGGCACGAAGAGGGCCTGACGGTATGGTCCGGCACGCAGAACCCGCACATGCTGCGCATCGACCTGTCCCGGCTGTGCGGGCTGGGCGAAGACCGCATCGAGATCGTGCGCATGGAGGCCGCCGGCTGCTACGGCCGCAATTGCGCCGACGACGTCTGCGCCGACGCGGCGCTGCTGTCGCGCGCGGTGGGGCGGCCGGTGCGCGTGCAGCTGTCGCGCGAGCAGGAGCACTTGTGGGAGCCCAAGGGCGCGGCCCAGCTGATGGATGTCAGCGCCACGCTCGGCGCCGGCGGCGCGCTGCTCGGCTACGATTTCACCAGCCGCTATCCGTCCAACGACGCGCCCACGCTGGCGCTGGTGCTGACCGGTGCCGTCTCCAATGCCCCACGCATGCTGGAGATGGGCGACCGTACCGCGGTGCCGCCCTATGCCTATGCCGCACGCCGTATCGGCTGCGACGACACGCCGGCGATCGTGCGCGCGTCGTGGCTGCGCGGCGTGTCGGCGCTGCCCAATGCATTCGCGCATGAGTGCGTGATCGACGAGCTGGCGCTGGCGGCGGGCGCCGACCCGGTCGATTTCCGCCTGCGGCACCTGCCTGACGAACGCGCCGCGGATTTGCTGCGGGCCGTCGCCGACGCGGCCGGCTGGCAGCGCGGCGCGGGCGGATCGCGCGGCGAGCCGGATGCCGACGGGCGGCTGCGCGGACGGGGCGTGGCCTACGCGCGCTATATCCACAGCCGCTTTCCCGGATTCGGCGCGGCCTGGGCCGCCTGGGTGGTGGACCTGACCGTGGACGCGGGCACGGGCCGCATCACCATCGACAAGGTGGTGGTGGGGCAGGACACCGGCATGGTTGTCAATCCCGACGGCGTGCGCCACCAGGTCCACGGCAATGTGGTGCAGACCCTCAGCCGCGTGCTGAAGGAGCAGGTCCGCTTCGATGCCGACGGTGTCGCCAGCCGCGAATGGGGCAGCTATCCGCTGCTGACCTTCCCGGAAATCCCGCCGATCGACGTGGTGCTGATGCCGCGCCAGTCAGAGCCGCCACTGGGCGCGGGCGAATCGGCCTCGCTGCCGGGCGCGCCGGCGATTGCCAATGCCTTGTTCGATGCGCTGGGGGTGCGCCTGCGCCGCCCGCCGTTCGTGCCGGAGACGGTGCTGGCGGCGATGGCGTCAGGGAACGTCTGATTGTGTACGCCCTCTCCCGCTTGTGGGAGAGGGGAGCAAACCCCCGGCATCTGCGGCGCTAGCCTCCGTTCCCCTCGTCGATCTCGCTCATCTTGCGCAGCAGGTAGGTCACCGCCACGCGCTCGGCCGGATTCAGGCTGCCGAAGGTCTGTTCCGAGATCTCCTTCGCGAACGGCACGGTCTCGTCGATCAGGGCCAGCCCGGCGGGCGTGACCGTCACCACCACCTTGCGCCGGTCGTTGGGATCATGCGAGACCGCGATCAGCTTGCGCGACTTGAGCCGGTCGATGATGCCGCGCACCGTGGCCTGGTCGATCGCGGTGGCGCGCACCACCTCGTTCATCGAACAAGGCTGCCGGTCGCGCACCGCGCACAGCACCACGAACTGCGCCGCGGTCAGCTGCGAATCGGGGATGGTCTGCTGGAAGATCGCCACATGGCGCTGGTAGGCGCGCCGCAGCAGGTGGCCCACCTGCTCGGTGAAGTCATAGTCGGCGGCGGGCTTGCCGGAAGGCGTGTCGGCGGGCTGGGGCACGAAGCAGGTGCGGTGGCTGGAGGTGACCCAGAGTATACCGAGGAAGGCCGCGGAACAGGGCGTGCGCGCGGCCGGGGCGGCGTCCGATGCCCTCGCGCCTTTTCGAATACAATCGTCGGGTCGTTTTGCGGGGCCGCCGTGCCGGCCCGCTTTCCCCGGTATTCTTCGTGCCCGCCTCCCAGAAGTCTCTCGCCGTGCCCGCCGCGCTGCCGTCGACGCAGCGCTCGGGCCTTGTCATCGCCGCGGTGGGCGCGGTGCTGTTCTCGGCCAAGGCGATCGTCGCCAAGCTGATGTACCGCTACAACGTCGATGCCGTGATGGTGATCACGCTGCGCATGCTGTTCGCGGTGCCACTGTTCATGGCGATCGGCTGGTGGCAGTCGCGCCGCCTGGCGCCGCTGTCGTGGGCGGACCGGGGCCGGGTGGTGTTTCTCGGCTTTATCGGCTACTACCTGTCCAGCTTCCTGGACTTCATCGGCCTGCAGTACATCACCGCCGGACTGGAGCGGCTGATCCTGTTCCTGACGCCGTCGTTCGTGCTGCTGGCTACCGCGCTGCTGTTGCGCCGGCCGATCGGCAGGCACCAGTGGCTGTCGCTGCTGCTGGCCTATGCCGGCATCGTGCTGGTGTTCGCGCATGACCTCGATGTCAGCGGCAGCCAGGTGTGGCTGGGCGGCGCGCTGGTGCTGGGCAGCGCCATCACCTATGGTATCTACCTGATCCTGAGCGGTGAGCTGGTCCAGCGCATCGGCTCGCTGCGGCTGGTGGCGTATGCCATGTGCGTGTCGACCGCCTGCTGCGTGATCCAGTACCTGGTGCTGGGCCGGCCGCTGGCGGAGCTGGCGCAGCCGGCGCCGGTGATGTGGCTGTCGCTGGTCAACGCGGTGTTCTGCACCGTGCTGCCGGTGTCGCTGACCATGGTAGCGGTGTCGCGCATCGGTGCGCCGATGGCGTCGCAGGCCGGCATGATCGGCCCGGTGTCGACGCTGCTGCTGGCCTTCTGGCTGCTGGGCGAGCCTGTCAGCGGCGTGCAGCTGGCCGGCAGCGCGCTGGTGATGGGCGGCATGTACTTGCTGTCGGCAAGGAAAAGCTGATTCGGGCCGGCCCGGAGGCGGGCCGGTCACAGACAACAGACAAGGGAGAAACACATGGATCTGGGACTGCGCGGCAAGCATGCGCTGGTATGCGGCGCCAGCAAGGGCCTGGGCTTCGCCTGCGCCGATGCGCTGGCGGCCGAGGGCGTCGACGTGGTGATCGTGGCGCGCGGCGCCGAGGCGCTGGAAAAGGCCGCGGCCGACCTGCGCGCGCGCCATGGCCGCCGCGTGATCGCGGTGGCGACCGACATCACCACGCCCGAGGGCCGCAAGGCGGCGCTCGACGCCGCCGCCAAGCTCGGCGATCTCGACATCCTGGTCAACAACGCCGGCGGCCCGCCGCCGGGCAATTTCCGCGACTGGGAGCGCAGCGACTGGCTGGCAGCGCTCGACGCCAACATGCTGACCCCGATCGAGCTGATCAAGGCCACCGTCGACGGCATGATCGCGCGCAAGTGGGGCCGCATCATCAATATCACCAGCGGCGCGGTCAAGGCGCCGATCGATGTGCTGGGGCTGTCCAACGGCGCGCGCTCCGGCCTGACCGGCTTCGTTGCCGGCGTCGCGCGCGAAGTGGCGCAGCACGGCGTCACCATCAACAACCTGCTGCCGGGCCCGTTCAATACCGACCGCCTGTTCAAGACCATGGAAGGCGGCGCGAAGAAGGCCGGCCTGAGCATCGAGGAAGTGGCGCAGCGCCGCGCCGCGGCCAACCCGTCGCGCCGCTTCGGCGAGCCGGCCGAGTTC
The DNA here is from genome assembly GCF_900094595.1 of Cupriavidus alkaliphilus. Taxonomy (GTDB): domain Bacteria; phylum Pseudomonadota; class Gammaproteobacteria; order Burkholderiales; family Burkholderiaceae; genus Cupriavidus; species Cupriavidus alkaliphilus. The sequence goes on from NZ_FMAD01000002.1 coordinate 618,933, forward strand.
GGCGCCACCTGCGCCTTCCTGTGCAGCCGCCATGCCGGCTACATCACCGGCCAGAACATCCTGCTCGACGGCGGCGCCTTCCCTGGCACGTTCTGATCCGCAGTGTCCTGACGTTACCCGTACCCCGCAAGAGGAAGAAAGGAAGCCCTGATGACCCGGCCCCCTGTGCCCCGTATAGCGCTGATCGCCCATGACCACAAGAAGGACGACATCGTCGCCTTCGCCGCGCGCCATCGCGCCTTTCTGTCGCAGTGCGAACTGCTTGCCACCGGTACCACCGGCGGGCGCCTGATCGACGAAGTCGGGCTCGACGTTATGCGCATGCTGTCGGGCCCGTGGGGCGGCGACCTGCAGATCGGCGCGCAGCTGGCCGAAGGGCGCGTCAGCGCGGTGGTGTTCCTGCGCGACCCGATGACGCCGCAGCCGCACGAACCCGATATCAACGCGCTGGTGCGCGCCTGCGACGTGCACAACGTGCCGTGCGCGACCAACGTGGCCAGCGCCGAGTTGCTGCTGGCAGGGCTTGCGCGCGAGAACGGCGCGGCGCAGGCCGGCTGAAATTCCCCGCATTCCCGATCGATGCCTCACCAAAACAAGGAGCGACGCAGATGAGCAAAGCCATCCGGATCGAGCAGACCGGCGGTCCCGAAGTCATGCAGTGGGTCGATGTACAGGTGGGCGAACCCGGCCCCGGCGAAGTGCGCGTGCGCCACGAGGCGGTGGGCCTGAACTATATCGATGTCTATTTCCGCACCGGGCTGTACAAGCAGCCGCTGCCTGGCGGGCTGGGCATGGAAGGCGCCGGCGTGGTCGAGGCGGTGGGCGAGGGCGTGCGCCACGTTGCCGTGGGCGACCGCGTGGCCTACGCCGGCCGTCCTACCGGCGCCTATGCGCAGGTGCGGGTAATGCCGGCCGATATCGTGGTGCGGCTGCCCGATGCGATCCCGTTCGACACCGCCGCAGCGATGATGCTGCAGGGGCTGACGGCGCAGTACCTGATCCGCGACAGCTACAAGGTGCAGCCGGGCGACACCGTGCTGCTGCACGCGGCCGCGGGCGGCGTCGGGCTGATCGCGTGCCAGTGGCTGAAGGCGCTGGGCGTGACCGTGATCGGCACCGTCGGCAGCGACGAGAAGGCCGAACTGGCGCGCGCCAACGGCTGCGCCCACACCATCGTCTATACGCGCGAGTCGTTCGTGGAGCGGGTCAGGGAGATCACCAACGGCAAGGGCGTGCCGGCGGTCTATGACTCGATCGGCGCGGATACTTTCCGCGGCTCGCTCGACTGCCTGGCGCCGCGCGGCACCATGGTCAGCTTCGGCAACGCTTCGGGTCCGGTGCCCCCGTTCGACCTGTCGGTGCTGGGCAACAAGGGCTCGCTGCGGCTGACGCGGCCGACGCTGATGACCTACGTGGTGCACCGCGAACTGCTCGAGCCGATGGTGGCCGACCTGTTCGACGCCGTCACCACCGGCAAGGTCAAGGTCGATATCCGCCAGCGCTACGCGCTGTCCGAAGTGGCGCAGGCGCACCGCGACCTGGAAGCGCGCAAGACCACCGGCTCGACCATCCTGCTGCCGCACTGAAAGCGGTTTTGCGCGGGCATGAAAAATCCCCGGGGCACCGAGTGTCCCGGGGATTTTTTTGTTGGCGGCTTCAGTGCGGCCGGACCGTGGTAGCGGTGGCGCGCGCCTGCGCCTGGCGCAGGATATGCGGCGGCAGGCGCTTGAGGATCAGGTGCACCGCGAGCGGGATCAGCACCACGTCATCGACCAGCCCCAGGCCCGCAACCACGTCAGGCACCAGGTCGATCGGCGAGATCGCGTAGAACAGCAGGCCGATGGCGGCGGGCTTGAGCCACGCCGGCGCGTCCGGATGACGCAGCGCGTACCAGAACAGGCGGCCGTCGCGGCGAACCAGCGTCCACAGGGCCGAAAAACGCTTCAACATGAGAGGCCTCCTTCACATGGCGGGCGCCTGAGACTGGCGCATACGCAGAGAGGTTGGGCCGGTGTGGCGGGCTTCAAGTTCCGCGGGTGCGCGGAGATGCCTTGGAGGCTGCCCCCGCTGCGGTTTTGCTCTCCTCTCCCCATGAAGGGGAGAGGGAGCAGAGGGCCCGGACAAGCTCGGGCGGCGATGGCGCGGTTTAGCCCGGAATCTTCCCTTCCACGCCCTCGACATAGAACTTCACGCCGTGCAGGAATTTGTCGTCCGCGACCTGGTCCTTGGCCAGCTGTTCCTTGCCGGTGTTGTCCTTGATCGGGCCCTTCCAGATCGGCGCGGTGCCGTCGATGATGCCCTTCTTGCGTTCGTCGACCAGGGCCTTGACCTCAGCCGGCACGTCGGCGTTGTAGCTCTTCAGGTCGATCATGCCTTCCTTCAGGCCCCACCACGTGGTGCTGTTCTTCCACTGGTTGTTCAGCACGTCTTCCACCACCTTGTTGTAGTAGACGCCCCACGAGATCACCGACGCGGCCAGGTGGGCCTTGTCACCGAACTTGGTCATGTCGCTGTCCCAGCCGAAGGCATGCACGCCTTTCTCCTGCGCGGTCTGCACCACGGCGGCGGAGTCGGTGTTCTGCATCAGCATGTCGACGCCCTGGCCGATCAGCGTGGTCGCGGCTTCGCGTTCCTTGCCCGGATCGAACCACTTGTTGACCCACACCACCTTGACCGTGGCGTTCGGGTTGACGCTGCGCGCGCCCAGCGTGAACGAGTCGATATTGCGGATCACCTCGGGGATGGGCACCGACGCCACCACGCCCATCTTGCCGGTCTTGCTCATCTTGCCGGCGACCACGCCTGCCAGGTAGGCGCCCTCATAGGTGCGCACGTCGTACTGGGCCAGGTTGTCGGCGGTCTTGAAGCCGGTGGCGTGCTCGAACTTCACGTCCGGGAATTCCTTCGCCACCTTGAGCATCGACTCCATGTAGCCGAAGGTGGTGCCGAAGATCAGCTTGTTGCCCTGGCTGGCCAGGTCGCGGAACACGCGCTCGGCGTCGGCGGCGGATTCGGGCACGTTCTCGACGAAGGTGGTCTTGACCTTGTTGCCGAACTTCTCTTCGACCGCCTTGCGGCCGTTGTCATGCGCGAAGGTCCAGCCGGCATCGCCGACCGGGCCGATATAGACGAACGCGACCTTGAGCGGCTCGGCCGCCTGCCCGGCGGCGGGCGCGGAAGCGGCACCGGCGGGTTCGGCGGGCTTGTCGGCCTCTTTCTTGCCGCAGCCGGCCAGGGCCAGCACTGCGGTGGCGGCCAGCGCCGCCAGGGTCTTCCTGCGCGTGACGATCATGATTTCTCCTTGTGTGAATTGTGGGTAGCTCGGGGATTTCCGTCAGAAAAAGCGATCAGGCGTTGCCGGGGCGGAACGGCTTGCCCAGCGACGCCGGCATGTTCAGGCGTATCCACGCCGGATTGCGCGAGATCAGCGCCAGCACCACGATGGTGGCGGCGTAGGGCAGCATCGACAGGAACTGCGACGGCACCGACACGCCCACGCCTTGCAGGTAGAACTGCAGGATGGTCACGGCGCCGAACAGCCACGCGCCCACCAGCACGCGGCCCGGGCGCCAGGTGGCAAAGGTGGTCAGCGCCAGCGCGATCCAGCCGCGGCCCGCCACCAGGTTCTCGACCCACATCGGGGTATAGACCAGCGACAGGTAGGCGCCCGCCAGCCCGCAGCAGGCGCCGCCGAACAGCAGCGCGCCGAAGCGGATGGTGCGCACAGGGTAGCCCAGCGCGTGCGCGGATTCGGGCGATTCGCCGATCGCGCGCAGCGTCAGCCCGGCGCGCGTGCGGAACAGGAACCACATGATGGCGAAGCACAGCAGCAGGCTGAAATACACCATCCAGTGATGCTGGAAGAACGCCGGACCGACGAAGGGCAGGTCGGCCAGTCCCGGCACGGCCTTGGCCTGCGCCGGCATGGCGTAGCCGACGAAGCGCTGGCCCATGAAGGCCGACAGGCCGGTGCCGAAGATCGACAGCGCCAGCCCGGTGGCGACCTGGTTGGTGGCCAGCACCAGCGCCAGCCACGAGAACAGCGTGGCCATCAGCATGCCGGCCAGGGCGCCGGCGGCAAAGCCGAGCAGCGGCGACTGGGTCTGGTAGCCGACCATGAAGCCGGCCACGGCGGCGACCAGCATCATGCCTTCGGCGCCCAGGTTGAGCACGCCCGAGCGTTCGTTGATCAGCAGGCCCAGCGCCGCCAGCAGCAGCGGCGTGCCGGCGTTGATGGCGGTGGCGATGAGGGGGGCGAGTTGTTCCATGTTCTTGGTGTGCTCCGCTCAGGCCGTGGTGGCGCGCCAGCGCAGGCGGTTGTCGATCAGCGTGTCGCACGCCAGCAGGAAGAACAGCAGCATGCCCTGGAACACCCAGCCGATGGCCGAAGGCAGGCCCAGCCGCGACTGCGCCATCTCGCCGCCGATATAGAACAGCGACATCATGATGCCGCCGAACACGGTGCCGACCGGATGCAGCCGGCCGATAAAGGCGACGATGATGGCGGTGAAGCCATAGCCCGGCGAGATCGACGGCAGCAGTTGCCCGATCGGCCCGACCACTTCGAACGCGCCCGCCAGGCCGGCGGTGGCGCCGGAGATCAGCAACGCGCTCCACAGCGCGCTGCGCGCCGAGAAACCCGCATAGCGCGCCGCCGCCGGCGCGGTGCCGCCGACCTGCAGCCGGTAGCCGGCGAAGCTGCGGAACACGAACACCGTCATCACCGCCACCAGCACCAGCATCACCACAAAGCCGGCGTGCAGCCGCGAGCCCGACATCAGGTTGGGCAGCAGGTATTCGGACGAGAACACCTTCGATTGCGGGAAGTTCATGCCGTTGGGATCCTTCAGCGGCCCGTTGACCACCCACAGCAGCAGCTGCTGCGCGATATAGGTCAGCATCAGCGAGACCAGGATCTCGTTGGCGTTGAAGCGGTCCTTGAGCAGCGCGGTGAGCGACGCCCACGCCATGCCGCCGGCGATGCCGGCCAGCGACGCCAGCACCAGCACCACGGTGCCGTTCATCGCTTGTCCCGGCACATCGAAATACAGTACGGCCGCGCCGGCGCAGATGCCGCCGGCAATCAGCTGGCCGTCGGCGCCGATATTCCACACGTTGGCGCGGTAGCACACCGACAGGCCCAGCGCGCACAGCACCAGCGGCACGGTCTTGAGCAGCACCTCGCCGATTGCGCGCTTGTCGCGCAGCGGATCGGCCAGGAACACCTTGAGCGCGGCCACGGGATCCTTGCCGAGCGCGAGGAACAGCAGTGCCCCGAACAGCAGCGTCAGCGCCAGCGCCAGCACCGGCGAAGCGTAGGCCATCGCGCGCGAGGGCATGCCGCGCGGCGCCAGCGTGAGGGGGGAACGGGGCATCAGGGTACGCACATCAGCCATGGCTTGCCACCTCCGTGCCGGCATGGGCCTGGGCCGGGCCGCCTTCCCACAAGCCGCTCATCCACAGCCCGACCTGCTCGCGCGTGGCGGTCTCGGTCGCCACCGATGGCGACAGCCGGCCCTTGGCGATCACGTGCAGCCGGTCGCAGATCGCGAACAGCTCGTCGAGCTCTTCCGACACCACCAGGATGGCGCAGCCGGTGGCCTTCAGCGCCAGGATCTCGTTGTGGATCTGCGCCGCGGCGCCGACGTCCACACCCCAGGTGGGTTGCGCCACGATCAGCACCTTCGGGCCGCTTTCGATTTCGCGGCCGACAATGAACTTCTGCAGGTTGCCGCCCGACAGGCTGCGCGCCAGCGCCTGCGGCCCGCTGGCCTTGACGCGGAAGCGGCCGATCACCGCCGACGCCAGCCCGCTGGCGGCACCGGGGGAGATCATGCCTTGCCGGACATAGGGCGGGGTCTGGTGCGACAACAGGATATTGGTGGCCAGGCTCATGCCCGGCACCGCGCCGCGGCCCAGGCGCTCTTCCGGAACGAAGGCCAGTCCGGCGCGGCGGCGCTGGCGCGCATCGAGGCGGCCCGCCGGCTTGCCAGCCAGCTGCACCGAGGTGGCGTCGGCGCGCGTGTCCTCGCCGGACAGCGCGGCCAGCAACTCCTGCTGGCCGTTGCCCGAGACTCCGGCGATGCCGACGATCTCGCCCGCGTGGACATCGAGCGAAACCTGGCTCAGCTCGGTCCCGAACGCGTGTGCGCGCGGCAGCGACAGGCCCTGCACGCTCAGCCGCACCGGGCCGCGCTGCGCGGCCACGCGCGGCTCGCGCGGCGGCTCGCCGCCGATCATCAGGCGCGACAGCGACGCCGCGGTTTCCTGGCGCGGATCGCACACGCCAGTGACCTTGCCCATGCGCATCACGGTGGCGTGATGGCACAGCGCGCGGATCTCGTCGAGCTTGTGGCTGATGTAGAGGATGCTGGTGCCTTCGGCGGCCAGCTGGCGCAGCGTGACGAACAGCGTTTCCACCGCCTGCGGCGTCAGCACCGAGGTGGGCTCGTCCAGGATCAGCAGTTGCGGGCTGGCCAGCAGCGCGCGCACGATCTCGACGCGCTGGCGCTCGCCAACCGACAGCGTGTGCACATGGCGGTTCGGTTCCAGCGGCAGGCCGTAGCGTTCGGCGGTGGCGCGGATGCGCTCGGCCAGCTGCTTCATGTTGCCCTGCTGCGCGGCCGGCAGGCCCAACGCGATGTTCTCCGTCACGGTCAGCGTGTCGAACAGCGAGAAATGCTGGAACACCATGGCGATGCCCAGGTTGCGGGCGTCGTGCGGGCTGCCGATACTGACCGGCGCCCCGTTGAAGTGCATCTCGCCGGCATCCGGACGGACGGCGCCGAAAATGATCTTCATCAGGGTGGACTTGCCGGCGCCGTTTTCACCCAGCACGGCATGGATCTCGCCGGGTGCAACGCTGAGGCTGACGTCGTCGTTGGCGACGACGCCCGGGTAACGCTTGCTGATATGGGCCAGCGCCAGCCGGGGAGGGAGTTGTGATGTCACTGAGGCGGCTCGGGTTGTTGTTGTGGCAGCAACGGGGATGCGGCAAAGCGCGGCAGTGCGTGGCGCAGCATCGCCGCGACGCATTGCAGCATTCATCATGGGTTCGTGATGCCGGATATTGGTGACGAATTATATAAGTGCGCGGGGTCCGGAAGGCCCGAATCGGGCCGGTGTCCAGTCTGTGCAACGGTTGCGGGGTGGTTGCAAGTCGCATGCCGGCGGCAGCACGAAAAAAACCGCCGCCTCCTTGCCGGAGGCGGCGGTCTTGTGACGCTGCAAGCAAACCGTACGCGGATTACGCGCCCGTAGCAGTCGCGAACCTCCCATCCCGGAAATCCGCCAGGGTCTGGTAGATCTGCTCCTGCGTGTTCATCACGAACGGGCCGTATTGCGCGATCGGCTCGTTCAGCGGGCGGCCGGCGATCAGCAGGAAGCGCGCGTCGGCCTCGGCCCTGACGATGACACCGTCCGCCTGGCCGGCGTTGTCCAGCACGCCCATGCGCTGCGCCTCGACCACGGCGCGGTCATCGCCCGCGCCGACCGAGACTTCGCCCCGGTACACGTAAATAAAGGCGTTGTGCCCGGCCGGCAGCGCCTGCGCGAAGTCCTGGCCGGCCGGCAGCTCAACGTCCAGGTAGACCGGCTCGGTCACCGGACGCGTGATCGCGCCCGCCACGCCATGGCTGGCACCGGCCAGCACGCGCACCGTGGCGCCATGCTCCAGCGCCACCGTCGGAATCTCGGCGGCGGGCAGGTCGCGGTACCAAGGCGCCGTCATCTTGTCGGCGGCCGGCAGGTTCAGCCACAGCTGGAAGCCTTCCATGCGACCGTCTTCCTGCTCGGGCATTTCCGAGTGGACCACGCCCGCGCCCGCCACCATCCACTGCGCGCCGCCGTTCTGCAGCAGTCCCTCGTTGCCGGCGCTGTCGCGATGACGCATGCGCCCGGCCAGCATGTAGGTGATGGTCTCGAAGCCGCGGTGCGGGTGATCGGGGAAGCCGCCGATGTAGTCGTCCTTGCTGTCGGTGCCGAAGGCATCGAGCATCAGGAACGGGTCCAGCCGGCGCTGGAGGTTCTGCGTCAGCACGCGCGTCAGCTTGACGCCGGCGCCATCCGCGGTGGCGATGCCGCGCACCACGCGGTCGACGGTGCGCGAGCGCTGCACGCTTTCCGCGGCGGTGGCCGGAACGGTGGCGATGCTACGGGTATCCATGTCTTGCTCCTGTGGGGCGGTCCGGCGCGGCGATGGCCGGCCGGTCCGGCGTTTCAGCTACCTCGTCAATTTAGTGGTTTGGCGGGGAAAGAGTAGAGGGCGCACGGGCAACAGATTGTTCTGTTAGTGCATCAAATCCCGCCACTCGCTAAGCCGTTTTCGGAACGATCGCGGCGCCGCATGTGCCGCGTCCGGGGCCTCACGCAAGAGCCGGATAAAGGCCGGAAATCGCTGCCAGATCGCCTCCGCGAAGGCCAAAGATGACAAGATCGATGAAGATCGCTATAATAGCGCTCTCTTTGTCATCCGTTGATGCGAGAAGCAGGGTGGGGAAAGTCCCGCCAGCCCTTGCCAGTCAACGGCCGATGGACCGGCGGCGCGTCGGAAAACTTCAATACTTGCGCTGCCACTGGCCAACCGCTCGCGATGTGCTTGCACCGCCGGTTGCGCCGCTTCAGGGACCGCCGCCAACACGGCATCCCGTCAATCGAGATTCCCCGCCCACGGCGGACGAATCCACAGACCGTCCGCCGGCAATCGTGCCGGTCATGGCGGCAATGCAATCTGAACCGGGACTGGTGGCGCCCTACCTCCGCACGCACCAGCCCATATTGTTTTCCGTCGCCGGAAAGTGGCGTGCTGCGCGCTTTTTTTGGCCCGGAGAAGGGGAGAGTATGTCAAAGCAACCGGCACGGGCGCTGGCCTGGGCAGGACTGACGCTTGCCGCGCTGGCCGCACTGGTGGCGTGGATCGGCGTCGATGTGATTCGCCAGTACCAGGAGCGCCTGCTCTACGACGTCGCCGACCACTTGCGGCTGGTGGTGCTGTCGATGGCGCTGGCGCTGGCCACCGGCATCCCGGCGGGCGTCGCGCTGAGCCGCCCGTGCATGCGGCGCTGGGCCGACCGGCTGATGCAGGTCTTCAACGTCGGCAACACCGTGCCGTCGCTGGCGGTGCTGGCCCTGGCGCTGGCCGTGCTCGGCATCGGCGAGCGGCCCGCCATCCTGGCGCTGTGGCTGGCCTCGCTGCTGCCTATCGTGCGCAACACCTACGAGGGTCTGCGCAATGTCTCGCCCACGCTGCTCGAAGCGGCGCGCGGCATCGGCATGACCCCGGCCCAGCGCCTGGTGCGGGTGGAGCTGCCCAACGCGCTGCCGGTGATGCTGGCCGGCATCCGCATCGCGCTGGTGATCAACGTGGGCACGGTGCCGCTGTCATTCCTGATCGGCGCCAACAGCCTGGGCGAGCTGATCTTCCCGGGCATCTACCTGAACAACCAGCCGCTGCTGCTGCTGGGCGCCGCCGCCACCGCGCTGCTGGCGCTGGCGCTCGATGCACTGTTTGCCGCCGCCGGCCAGCTGTACCTGCGCCGCCGCGGCCTGGCGCGCTGAACTGGGGGACACCGAAATGGAAAAGCAGATGCAATACATCCGCCGCCGTGCGCGCCGGGTCGTGCTGTTGGTGGCTGCGGTCACCGCTTTCGCCGCCGGCCTGGCGCTGGCCACCGCGCCCGAGGCTCGCGCCGCGGGTGCCGCCATCCGCGTGGGCGGCAAGAACTTCACCGAACAGCTGCTGCTGTCGTCGATGACCACCCGGTACCTGCGTGCCAAGGGCTTCGATGCCGAGCTGACCGCCGGCCTGGGCAGCACGCTGATGCGCCAGGCCATGGAGAACGACCAGCTCGACGTGGTGTGGGACTACACCGGCACCGCGCTGATCGTGTTCAACAAGGTCGAGGAGAAGCTGGACGCCCAGGCAAGCTATGCGCGCGTCAAGCAGATGGACGGCGCGCGCGGACTGGTGTGGCTGGATGCCTCGGGCATCAACAACACCTATGCGCTGGCGATGCCGAAGGAGCGCGCGGCCGCCAGCGGCGCGACCACGCTGTCGGCCTTTGCCGAGCAGATGCGCAAGGCCGGCGCCGACGCCAGCCATCCGTTCGCCGTCGACATGGAATTCGCCGCGCGCCCGGACGGGCTGGAGCCGCTCAAGGCGCTGTACCAGCTGCCGTTCTCGCGCCGCGACGTGATCCAGCTCGATCCGGGCCTGGTCTACACCGCGCTGAAGAACAACCAGGTGGAACTGGGGCTGGTGTACGCCACCGACGGCCGCGTCAAGGGCTTCGACCTGGTGCTGCTCGAGGACGACCAGCACTTCTTCCCGCCGTACAACGCGGCGCCGGTGGTGCGCAAGCCCGTGCTCGACCGGCATCCGGAACTGGCGGGCCTGCTCAACGCGCTCGCGGCCAAGCTCGACAACCAGAGCATGACCGACATGAACTACAAGGTGGACATCGGCCAGCAGCCGGTGGACAAGGTGGCGGAGGACTTCCTGCGCGGCCACGGACTGATCTGAGGAGGGCCGCATGGACTTGTTCGCATACCTGCAACACAGCTGGCCCACGCTGCTGAAGCTGACCGGCGAGCACCTCGCGCTGGTGGGCTCGGCGGTAGGGCTGGCGATCCTGATCGGGGTGCCGCTGGGCATCCTGATCACGCGCTTCCGCGCGCTGGCGACGCCGCTGCTGGCGCTGGCGACGATCGTGCTGACGCTGCCGTCGATCGCGCTGTTCGGGCTGATGATCCCGATCTTCGCGCGCTTCGGCCATGCGCTCGGCTACGTGCCGGCGGTGACGGCGGTGTTCCTGTACTCGCTGCTGCCGATCATGCGCAACACCTATACCGCACTGGCCAATGTCGACCCCGGCATCCAGGAGGCCGGCCGCGGCATCGGCATGACCACCTGGCAACGGATGCGGCTGGTGGACCTGCCGCTGGCGGTGCCGGTGATCCTGGGCGGCGTGCGCACCGCCGTGGTGATGAATATCGGGGTTGCCACCATTGCCGCCATCATCGGCGCGGGTGGCCTTGGGGTGCTGATCCTGCAGGCGATCAGCCAGAGCAACATGAGCAAGCTGGCCGTGGGCGCGGTCCTGGTCAGCCTGCTCGCCATCGTGGCGGACGCTTTCCTGCAGTGGTTGCAGCGGGCGCTGACGCCGAAAGGAATCCGGCTATGATCGAACTCGACCAACTCACCAAGTCTTTCCCGCAGAAAGACGGCACCGAGACGCGCGCCGTCGACGCCGTGTCGCTGACGGTGCCACGCGGCGAGATCTGCGTCTTCCTGGGCCCCTCGGGCTGCGGCAAGACCACCACGCTGAAGATGATCAACCGGCTGATCGAGCCGACCTCGGGCACGGTGCGCATCGAGGGCGAGGACACGCGCGGCCTCGACGGCGTGACCCTGCGCCGCAAGATCGGCTACGTGATCCAGCAGATCGGCCTGTTCCCCAACATGACCATCGAAGAGAACATCATGGTGGTGCCGCGCCTGCTGGGCTGGGACAAAAAGCAGTGCCGCGAACGCGCGCGCGAGCTGATGGCGATGGTGCAGCTGGACCCCAGCCGGCTGCTGTCGCGCTATCCGCGCGAGCTGTCCGGCGGCCAGCAGCAGCGCATCGGCGTGATCCGCGCGCTGGCGGCCGACGCGCCGCTGCTGCTGATGGACGAGCCCTTCGGCGCGGTCGACCCGATCAACCGCGAGAGCATCCAGAACGAATTCCTGCAGATGCAGCGCCAGCTCGGCAAGACCGTGATCATGGTCTCGCACGATATCGACGAAGCGATCAAGCTGGCCGACAAGGTCGCGGTGTTCCGCCGCGGCAAGCTGGTGCAGTTCGACCACCCCGACGCGCTGCTGGCGCACCCGGCCGATGAGTTCGTGCAGGCCTTCGTCGGCCACGACAACACGCTCAAGCGCCTGTTGCTGGTGCGCGCCGGCGATGCCGCCACCATGCCGCCGAGCTGCCGCCCCGGCATGCCGCTGGCCGAGGCGCTGGGCGTGATGGACGACGCCGACGTGCGCCACCTGCCGGTGGTGGACGACGCGCAGGTGGCGCTGGGCTACGTCACGCGCCGCGACGCGCGTTCGGGCCAGGGCACATGCAGCGACGTGATGCGCCCGTTCGCCGCCACCGCGGCGTTCGACGAGCACCTGCGCATCGTGCTGTCGCGCATGTACCAGCACAACACCAGCTGGCTGCCGGTGATGGGCGCCGACGGCGCTTACCTGGGCGAGGTCACGCAGGAATCGATCGCCGGCTACCTGAGCTCGGGCCGCTCGCGCGGCCAGGCCGGCGCGCCGGCGACCCCGGACGCACCCGCCGCGCCGCTGCGCGCGGCCGCCTGATCGGGCAACCGACTCCGTACGCCACGAGCGGGGCCGGCGCGCTATGCTAAAGGCATGCTCCGCTACTGCCGCTCGCCCCTGTGCCTGGTCATCGAAACCCGCTGGCTGATCCCGCGCGGGTTTGACGGCTTCACGCCCGGCCCGCTGATCCTGCTGCGCCCCGGCGCAACCCAGGCGCTGATCGAGCACGAGAAGGTCCACGTGCGCCAGTTCTGGCGCAGCTGGGGCCTGATGGGCGTGCTCTACCTGGCCAGCCGGCGCTGGCGCCTGCGCTATGAGGTCGAGGCCTACCGCGAGCAGCTGCGGCACAGCCCTCCGGGCGCCGCCCGCGGGCTGGCGCGCGTGCTGGCCACCAAGTACCGGCTAGGGATTTCCGAGGCCGAGGCCTACCGTTTGCTGAAACGGGGGATCGACGACGCCGAATGAAAAACGGCCCGCGCCAGTGGCTGGTGCGGGCCGTTTTCTTGTCTGGCGGAAGCGGTGAGATTCGAACTCACGGATGGGTCACCCCATCGGCAGTTTTCAAGACTGCTGCCTTAAACCACTCGGCCACGCTTCCGGAAAAGTGCGGGCATTGTAGCGCGAAAGGGCGGGGCCTCCGGCGCATTGCCGCATGCAGACGCAACGGTCTGGCCGCGCATTATACAAGGCCCGCGCGCCCCGATGGGGACTTGCGCCGCGGGCACGGGCGCAGGCGTAAATTTCCTGCCACATCTTCTGCTGCGCTGTCGGGCTCTGTCTGACATGGCGGAACCTTCATATCGCGCCATCGCTCATATTGTCGTACCGGGCACTGCGGTGTGTGCCGCATCCCCGGCTTTCGCCTGGCAACAGAGGAGAACTCAAAATGCGAATCCCTAGCAAGACATGGCTGATCGTTCCGGTGGCCGCGGCGGCTGCGCTGGCCGGTTGTGCGGCGCCGTACGGCAGCGGCTACGACCAGGGCTACAACACGGGCTACAACGCGCCGCCCCCGGGCTACCAGACCCCCCACACCTCGCAGGCACCGGCCGGCGCGGTCTACTACGGCCGCGTGGAATCGATCGAGCCGATCACCACCACGCAAGGCAGCTCGGGCCTGCTCGGCACCGTGATCGGCGGCGCCGCGGGCGGCCTGCTGGGCCACCAGATCGGTGGCGGGCGCGGCCAGACCGCGGCGACCATCGGCGGTGCCGTGGTCGGCGCCGTGGCCGGCAACCAGATCGAGAAGCGCGCTGGCAGCAATACGCAGACGGTCTATCGCGTGAACGTGCGGCTCGATGACGGACGCCTCGCCACGGTGACGCAGTCGAACCTGGGCAGCCTGCAAGTGGGCATGCGCGCGCGCGTGGCCAATGACATGGCCACGCCGTACTGACCTGCCAGCCTGACGTTTGCCAGAAGTGAAAGGCCACGCGCTAGCGTGGCTTTTTTTTAACGCTGCCGGCGTGCGGGCCGTTCAGTCCTTCAGGAACATCTCCTGCAGGTCGTTGAGGAAGCGGCGGCCCAGCTCGGTGGGGCGGATCGTGGTCAGGTCGGCTTCCAGCAGGCCTTTTTTCTCGGCTTCGGCCAGCTGCTTGCTGATGGTGTGCAGCGGCAGCCCGGTGTAGTCGTGGAAGCTCGAGGCCGGCACGCCGTCGGTCAGGCGCAGCGCATTGAGCATGAACTCGAACGGCAGTTCGTCGGCGCCGACGTCGCGCGCTTCCTGCACCGCGTTGCCGGCCATGGCCTGCGCCATGTAGGTTGCCGGATGCTTGTGCCGCATCTGGCGCAGCACGCGCTGCGGGAACGACAGCTTGCCGTGCGCGCCGGCGCCGATGCCAAGGTAGTCGCCGAAGCGCCAGTAGTTGAGGTTGTGGCGCGCCTCGCGATGCGGCTTCGCATAGGCCGAGGTCTCGTAGTGCCGATAGCCCGCCGCGGCCGTGCGCGCTTCGATCCAGTCCTGCATCTCGTATGCCATGTCGTCGTCGGGCAACGCCGGCGGAAACTTCGCGAACAGCGTGTTCGGCTCCAGCGTCAGGTGGTACAGCGACAGGTGCGTGGTGCCGTACGCCAGTGCGGCTTCGACGTCCGCCTGGCATTCCTGCAGGGTCTGGCCGGGCAGGGCGTACATCAGGTCCAGGTTGATGTTGTCGAAGCTGGCCTGGGCGATGTCGATGGCGCGGCGCGCTTCGGCGCCGCCGTGGATGCGGCCCAGTGCCTGCAGGTGCCGGTCATTGAAGCTCTGGATGCCGATCGACAGCCGGTTGATGCCGCTGGCGCGGTAGCTGGCGAACTTGTCGGCTTCAAAGGTGCCGGGATTGGCCTCCATCGTGATCTCGGCGTCGGCGTCGAGCGGCAGCAGGGCGCGGATATCCGACAGCAGCCGGTCCATGCCCGCCGCCGACAGCAGGCTGGGGGTGCCGCCGCCGATGAAGACGGTATGCACCGGGCGGCCCCATACCAGCGGCAACGACTGCTCCAGGTCGGCGCGCAGCGCGTCCAGGTAGAGGTCTTCCGGGATCTCGTGGTTGTCTGCGCCGGGCGCGGCGTGCGAGTTGAAATCGCAATACGGACACTTGCGCACGCACCACGGGACATGCACGTACAGCGACAGCGGCGGCGAACCGGGCAGGCTGATCTGCCCGGGCTTGAGCCACAGCTGCTTGCTGTCCACGGGCACGGACGCGGCGGCCGGTACGATCGGAATCATCGGGTGGCAGGCTCCGCGGCCTCGGCCTGCAGCCGGGCCACCAGGGCGCGCAGCGCCTGGGCTCGGTGGCTGACGCGGTTCTTCTCTTCCGGCGGCAGCTCGGCCGCGGTCTTGCCCAGCGCCGGCAGCAGGAAGTGCGGGTCGTAGCCGAAGCCGCCTGCGCCGCGCGGCGCGTCGACGACCTCGCCATGCCACACCCCTTCGGCGATGATCGGGCACGGGTCATCGGCGTGGCGCACGAACACCAGCACGCAGTAGTAGTACGCGTGCCGGTTCAGCTTGCCGGCCAGCTGCGAGACCAGGTAGGCGTTGTTGGCCGTATCCGACTTGGCCTGCCCCGCCATCTGCGCATAGCGCGCGGAATAGACCCCGGGCGCGCCGCCCAGCGCCTGCACGCAGATGCCGGAGTCGTCGGCCAGCGCCGGCAGGCCGGCAAGCCGGCTGGCATGGCGGGCCTTGGTCAGCGCGTTCTCGACGAAGGTGGCGAAGGGCTCTTCGGCCTCGGGGATGCCGAGCTCGCCCTGGGTCACCACGTCAAAGCCGAGCGGGGCCAGCAGCGCGCCGAATTCGCGCAGCTTGCCGGGATTGTTGGAGGCCAGTACCAGGCGTTGCATCGCGGGCTCCGTGGCTCAGGCCAAGCCCAGCGCTTCGCGCTGGAGCTGCACCAGCCGGGCGATGCCGGCTTCGGCCAGGCGCGTCATGGCATCGAGGTCGGCGCGGCTGAAGGGCGCGCCTTCGGCGGTGCCCTGCACCTCGACAAAGCCGCCGCTGCCGGTCATGACCACGTTCATGTCGGTGTCGCAGTTGCTGTCCTCGGCGTAGTCGAGGTCCAGCACCGGCACGCCGTCGACCATGCCGACCGAGACCGCGGCGACATGGTCGCGGATCGGGCTGGCGGCGATCAGGCCGTCGCGCAGCATGGTCGTGACCGCGTCATGGGCGGCGACAAAGGCGCCGGTGATGGCCGCGGTGCGGGTGCCGCCGTCGGCCTGCAGCACGTCGCAGTCGAGGTGGAGGGTGTATTCGCCAAGCGCCGCCAGGTCGAACACCGAGCGCATGGCGCGGCCGATCAGGCGCTGGATTTCCTGGGTGCGGCCGGTCTGCTTGCCACGCGCGGCCTCGCGGTCGGAACGCGTATGCGTGGCGCGCGGCAGCATGCCGTATTCGGCCGTGACCCAGCCTTCGCCGCTGCCCTTCTTGTGCGGCGGCACCTTGGCCAGCACGCTGGCGGTGCACAGCACCTTGGTATCCCCAAAGGCGCACAGGACCGAGCCTTCGGCGTGGCGGGTGTAGTGGCGGGTAAGGCTGATGGAACGCAGCGCATCGGCTGCGCGGCCGCTGGGTCGCATGAGATGGTTTGTCCGCAAGGGGTAGAAGGGAAGAGACCGCGATTCTACCGCTGCCGGCCGGTGCGCGCTGGCGCGCCGCCCCGGCCGGCGCTTGCGGGTGCCATCACCGCATCAGGTTGCTGGTCTTGTCGATGGCGGCGCGGATCTCGGCGATGGAGCGCTCGATTTCCTCCTCGGACAGCAGGTCGCTCTCGGTGCCGTTGCGTTCGAGGATCGAGGTGGTGAAGGCATTGAGCGGCAGGGTGTCGGTCATCACCGCATCCTGGCCGGCGGTGTTGTTGTCCAGCTCCCACATCATGGCGATGCCGGTGGTGTTGTCGGCACCTTCGCCGGCCTGCTGCAGCGCCTGGTCGATCAGCGCCGGCACCGCCTGCACCACCGACAAGCGCGACAACTTGTCCACCAGCACCGGCTCGTCCAGCGGGCCCCACAGGCCGTCGGAGCAGAGCAGGGCGACGTCGCCCGGTTCCAGCCGCACCGGCCCGCCCAGGTCGATCAGCGGCAGGTTGGGTGAGCCCAGGCAGTTGTAGAGCTTGTTGCGCTCGGGGTGGTTGGCCACCTCCATCGGCAGCACGCGCTCCTGCTGCAGCAGGTTTTCGATCTTGGAGTGGTCGCGCGTGCGCGTCAGCAGCCGCCCCTTGCGCAGCAGGTAATAGCGCGAATCGCCGGCGTGGGCCCAGTGGATCTGGCCGTGCTGCACCAGGCAGCAGACCACCGTGGTGCGCGGCACGTCGGCCATCTGGTTGGCTTCGGCGTAGCGGTGGATCTCGCGGTGCGCCAGCATGATGGTGTCCTGCAGGAACTCGGCCGGGTTGCGCACCGCGGGCCGCGCCTGCAGCTGGAACTGGCGCGCCAGCGTCTGCAGCGCCTGCTGCGCGGCGACCTCGCCGTGGGCGTGGCCGCCCAGGCCGTCGGCCAGCACCATCAGCAGCGCGTCGCGCGTGAAGCAATAGCCCATGCGGTCCTGGTTGATGCGGCGGCCGCCTTTCCTGCTTTCCTGGTAGACAGAGAATCGCATGTTGGCTGGTTGGCTTTCTTGGGGTTCGATGGCCCGGCAGCGCGCGCGGAGGCGCTGCGGCCGGGTTTGTGATTCAGTCGACGCCTGCGCCCGGTGCCGGCTCGTCACGCCGGCGCAGCAGTGTCAGAAAGCGCGAGGTCGCGGGCGCTTTTTCCGGCGGCATGGGGGCGGGTGCCGGCGCCTGGGTCGTGGGCGCCAGCGCCTGCTCGCCCAGCGCGTTGGTCTGCTCGCGCAATTCCTTCTGCAGCCGGAATACGCTCTGCGGGCGGCCCGAGGGCTCCAGCCGCAGGCACCACTCGACCAGGTCGACCAGGCCGTTGGTGTAGCTGCTGCGCAGCCGCATCAGCGCCTCGCCCATGCGGTCGTCCTTCTCGCGCTGGTTGGCTTCCTGCGGCGGCAGTCCAGCCATGCATGCGTAGAGCGTCGCGCCCAGGCTGTAGATGTCGGTCCACGGGCCCAGGTCAGTGTGCTTGCCGTACAGTTCCGGCGCGGCAAAGCCGGGCGTGTACATCGGCTGGAAGCGCGCCGCCTCCATGGTCAGGGTCTGCCGCGCGGCGCCGAAATCCAGCAGGATCGGCGACTCGTCCTCGCGCAGGTAGATGTTGCCGGGCTTGATGTCCAGGTGCAGCAGCTTGTGGATATGCACTTCGCGCAGCCCGCTCATCAGGTCGTGGAAGACCTTGCGGATGAAATGCTCGCGCAGCACCTTGGCGCGCCCCTGCTGCCGGGCCGCCAGCACATGCTCCTGCAGCGTCTTGCCCAGCTCGTAGTTCATCACCATGTAGACGGTGGCGTTCTCGCGGAAGAAGTTCACCACGCGCACCACGCTGGGATGGGAAATGCGGGCCAGCGAGCGGCCCTCTTCGAAGAAGTACTTCAGGCCCAGCCGGAACGCCGCGGCGTTTTCCTCGGGCACCACGGGGATCAGTTCGCCGGGGTTGCGCCGCGCCAGCGACGACGGCAGGTACTCCTTGATGGCGACCGGCGCGCCGGTTTCGTCGGTGGCCAGGTAGACGAAACTGAACCCCCCGCTGGCCAACTTCTTTACAATACGATAGTTGGACAGCAGCGTGCCGACGGGCAGCGGTGCACTCTTCGGTTGTGGCGTGCCCTTTGGCTCTGTCATGGGAATAGGACCGGAGTTGCCCCCGCGGATTTGCCTCCGGATTGTCCGGGCTAATCGGTCACTTGTAAAGAACACAAATACGGGCGTTATTGCCCGCCTTTCAACGTTTTGAGGGCGCCCCCACAGGCTGTGCCGCGCGGCTGCCGGGCGGGTGTCCGCCGGCAGGCCGCGGCCGCTTCGGGTCGGCGCGGCGCCATTCACGAGAACAACCAATGATCCACAGCATGACAGGCTACGGCCTGGCGACGCGCCAGGCGCCATTGACCAACGCGCAGGGCGAGCCCAGCGGGCGCACCGCGTCCGTTTCGGTGGAATTCCGCACTGTCAATTCGCGTTTCCTCGACCTGTTGTTCCGGGCCCCCGAGGAGTGCCGCGCCTTCGAGCCGGCGTTGCGCGAGATGCTGATGGCCGAGCTGTCGCGCGGCAAGCTGGAATGCCGCATCAACCTGCAGCGCACCGATGCGGGCGGCGCCACGCTGGCGCTGAACGACGGGCTGCTGGCGCAGATCCGCGCACTCGAAACCACCGTGGCTGCCACCTTCAGCAGCGCCGGCACCCTGCGCATGGGCGAGATCCTGCGCTGGCCCGGTGTGCTGGTCGAGCCGGAGCTGTCGCAGGAGGCGCTGCGCGAGGCCGTGCTCGGCGCCGCGCGCGAGGCGCTGGCCCAGTTGCTGGAAGCGCGCCGGCGCGAGGGCGACGCGCTCAAGGCCACGCTGACGGAGCGCATCGACGCCATGCTGGCGATCGTCGAACGCCTGACCCCGACCATCCCGCAGCTGATCGCGCATCACCAGGAAAAGCTGACCGAGCGCCTGCAGGAAGCCTTCAACCTGGCCGCGCCCAACGGCATGCCGTCGATGAGCCGCGACGAGATCGCCGAGCGCATCCGCCAGGAAGCCACCGTTTACGGCATCCGCATCGATATCGCCGAAGAATTGTCGCGGCTGCAGGCGCACCTGAACGAAACGCGCCATATCCTGAAGAAGGGCGGCCAGGTGGGCAAGCGCCTGGACTTCATGATGCAGGAGCTCAACCGCGAGGCCAACACGCTGGGCTCCAAGGCCGCCGCCAAGGAGCTGGCCGATGCCTCGATGGAGCTCAAGCTGCTGATCGAGCAGATGCGCGAGCAGGTCCAGAATCTAGAGTAAGACAGTCACAGAATCATCATGAGCCAAACCTCTCCATCGGCCACCCGCACGGCCCCCCACAAGGCCATCGACACCGTCTATCCCGGCAACCTCTTCATGGTCGTTGCACCGTCGGGCGCGGGCAAGTCGACGCTGGTCAACGCGCTGCTGGCGCAAGACCCGGCCATCCGCCTGTCGATCTCGCACACCACGCGCGCGCCACGCCCGGGCGAAGAAGACGGGCGCGAGTACCACTTCGTCACCGTCGATGCCTTCCGCGCCGCGCGCGACCGCGGCGACTTCCTGGAATGGGCCGAGGTGCACGGCAACTACTACGCGACCTCGCGCGTGTGGATCGAGCAGCAGATGGCGCAAGGCAACGACGTGCTGCTGGAGATCGACTGGCAGGGCGCGCAGCAGGTGCACCAGCGCTTTTCCAACGCGGTGGAGATCTTCATCCTGCCGCCGTCGCTGACCGCGCTGGAAGAGCGCCTGAAGAAGCGCGGCCAGGACGAGCCCAACGTGATCGTGCGCCGCCTGCTGGCGGCGGGCAGCGAGATGTCGCATGCGTCGGAGTCGGACTACGTCATCATCAACGAGGTCTTCGACGATGCGCTGGAAGAGCTGCGCAACGTTGTTCGGGCTACCCGTCTGCGCTTTTCGTCGCAAAAGGCACGGCACGCGGAGCTGTTCATCGAGCTCGGCATCCACTGAGCCGAGGCACGCGAGCGCAGGCGCCGCCGGCGTTTTCCGCCGCGTGCTGTAAAATAGCAACCCAACAGGTTTTGTCCCAAGGTGGATTTGATATGGCGCGTATTACCGTCGAAGATTGTCTGAAACACATCCCGAATCGCTTCGAGCTCGCCCTGGCGGCCACGTACCGTGCGCGCCAGCTGGTGCAGGGCCACACGCCCAAGGTCGAAGCCAAGGACAAGCCGACCGTGGTGGCACTGCGCGAGATCGCGTCGGGCCAGGTCGGCATCGAGATGCTGAAAAAGGTCCCGACCTGATCGACCAGGCGGCCCATGGCTCATCCCTGCATCGTGCCAGCACTGTTCCAGGCTCTCCAGCCGGATTCCCCGGGCCGCCGCCATGCCATCGCCGCATCCGCCCTCCAAGCCTCCATCCCAGCCGTCGCCGACCGCCGTCGTGCCGGCGCCTGGCGATGCAGCCCCGCCCGCGGCGCGTAAGCGCACCATTCCGGGCCAGTCTTCCGTGAACGCGCGCACCGGCGCTCCCAATCTTCCCGATCCGCTCGGCGACGATGTCGTCGGCGAGCGCGCCGTCGCGCCCGCGCTGGCACCGGGCAAGGCGCGCGGCGCGGCGGTGCAGGATGAACTGGCCGCGGCGCAGCAAGTGGCGCCGCCGGCAGCCGACAGCCTGTTTATCGATGCAGTGCTGGCGCAGTCATACCGGCACTTCTTCGGCCCGACCTCGCAGCCGGCGGTGCCGCCGCGCCAGCAAGTCATCTCCATCACCCGGCTGATGGAGAAGCTCGCGTACCTGAAGGCGCCCGACCTGGCGCGCGTACGCGAGGCCTTCCAGTTTTCCGACGAGGCCCACCTGGGCCAGTACCGCCAGAGCGGCGAGCCCTACATCACCCATCCGGTGGCGGTGGCCGAGCTGTGTGCGGACTGGAAGCTGGACGTGCAGTCCATCATGGCGGCGCTGCTGCACGACGTGATGGAAGACCAGGGCATCACCAAGAGCGAGCTGGCCGAGAAATTCGGCCCCAAGGTCGCCGAACTGGTCGATGGCCTGACCAAGCTGGACAAGCTCGAATTCCAGAGCCGCGAGCAGGCGCAGGCGGAGAGTTTTCGCAAGATGCTGCTGGCGATGGCGCGCGACGTGCGCGTGATCCTGGTGAAGCTGGCCGACCGTACGCACAACATGCGCACGCTCGACTTCGTGCCGCCGGAGAAGCGCCGCCGCATCGCGCTCGAGACCATGGAGATCTATGCGCCGATCGCGCACCGTCTCGGTCTCAACACGATCTACCGCGAGCTGCAGGAACTGTCGTTCAAGGTCGGCTCGCCGTTCCGCTACGCCACGCTCGAAAAAGCCGTCAAGGCCGCGCGCGGCAACCGGCGCGAGGTGGTCAAGCGCATTCTCGAGGCCGCGCAGAAGGGACTCGCCGATGCCGGCATCGTGGCCGAACTGTCCGGCCGCGAGAAAACGCTGTACAGCATCTATCGCAAGATGCACGACAAGCAGCTGTCGTTTTCGCAGGTGCTGGACGTGTACGGTTTCCGCGTGGTGGTGGAAACGCAGATGCACTGCTACATGGCGATGGGCGCGCTGCATGGCCTGTACAAGCCGATGCCCGGCAAGTTCAAGGACTACATCGCGATCCCCAAGATCAACGGCTACCAGTCGCTGCACACCACGCTGGTCGGTCCGTTCGGCACGCCGGTGGAGTTCCAGATCCGCACGCGCGACATGCACCAGATCGCCGAGGCTGGCGTGGCCGCGCACTGGATGTACAAGCACCAGGCCGACCACGCCAACGATATCCAGCAGCAGGCGCACCAGTGGCTGCAGTCATTGCTCGATATCCAGAGCCAGACCGGCGATTCGCAGGAATTCCTCGAGCACGTCAAGATCGACCTGTTCCCCGACGCGGTCTACGTGTTCACGCCCAAGGGCCATATCCGCGCGCTGCCGCGCGGCGCCACCGCGCTGGACTTTGCCTACGCGGTGCACAGCGACCTGGGCAACCAGTGCGTCGCGGTCAAGATCAACAACGAGATGCTGCCGCTGCGCACCGAGCTCAAGAGCGGCGACATCGTCGAGGTGGTGACCGCCCCTTACTCCAAGCCCAACCCCGCCTGGCTGTCGTTCGTGCGCACCGGCAAGGCGCGCGCGGCGATCCGCCACTACCTGAAGACCACCAAGCTGGACGAGGCGATCCAGCTCGGCGAGCGCCTGCTGGAGCAGTCGGCGCGCCAGCTCGGCATCGAACTGAAGGCGGTGCCGCAGTCGGTGTGGGACCGCATGATCCAGTGGACCGGCAACAAGCAGCGCGAAGACATCTTCGCCGACCTGGCGCTGGGCCGGCGCGTGCCGGCGGTGGTGGCCAAGCGCATGGAGATCCTGCTGCAGGAGCTGTCCGGCGACGTCGACAGCGCGCTGCTGGCGGCGGTGCAGACCTTTGCCGGCGAGGAAGCGCCCGCGGTGCCGATCACCGGCGACGAGGGCATGTCGATGATCTTCTCGGCATGCTGCCGCCCGATCCCCGGCGATTCGATCGTCGGCTACCTGGGCAAGGGCGAAGGGCTGCAGATCCACGTGCAGGACTGCAAGATCGCCAAGCGCCTGCACAGCAAGGATCCCGAGCACTGGATCGACGTGATGTGGGCCAAGAAGACCACGCGCGCCTTCGATGTGTCGATCAAGGTGATGGTGCGCAACGTCAAGGGCATCGTCGCGCGCGTGGCGGCGGACCTGACCGCGGCCGACGCCAACGTTGCCCACGTGGCGATGGAGCAGCAGGACGCCGGCCAGCAGGAAGCCACCTACATGCAGTTCATCATCCAGGTGCAGAACCGCCTGCACCTGGCCAACGTGATGCGCGGGCTGCGCCGCAACCCCGACGTCATCCGCATCTTCCGCGACCGCAACGATAATTGAGGCGCCGGCGCCGGCTTACTGCCCGCGCGCCGGGTAGCGGACTTCCAGGATATCGATCTGCTCGACGCCGGCCGGCGTGCGCAACGCCACGGTGTCGCCTTCGCGCGCCTTGAGCAGCGCCTTGGCGATTGGCGAGATCCAGCTGACGTGGTTGTGGTCGAGGTCGACCTCGTCCATGCCGACGATGGTGATGGTGGTCTCTTCGCCCGACGCGTGCGCGTAGGTGACGGTGGCGCCAAAGAAGATCTGGTCGTTGTCGCCCTGCAGGGACGGGTCGACCACTTCGGCCTTGTCCAGGCGGCGCGTCAGGAAGCGGATGCGGCGGTCGATCTCGCGCAGGCGCTTCTTGCCATAGAGATAGTCGCCGTTCTCGGAGCGGTCGCCGTTGGACGCCGCCCACGAGACGATCTGCACCACGTCGGGCCGCTCGACATCGATCAGGTGCATCAACTCATTACGCAGGCGCGCATAGCCTTGCGCAGTGATGTAGTTCTTGGTGCCGGGTGGCAGCGGCGCTGCGCCTTCGGGAAGATCGTCGTCCTCGTCGCCCGAGGACTCTTTGACAAATGCCTTGTTCATGGTCCGGATCACTTCTTCAGTCTGCCATTATAGGAAAAGCCCGCTGGCAGGCCGCGCCACGGCGGGCCTGCCTCGACCCGCCCCGATAAAGATCACAAAAAAGTTGGAAGGGGGCTTCACAAAAACAAAAACTGGGTTATAATCTTTTTCTCGCGTGCGGCTGTAGCTCAGTTGGATAGAGTACTTGGCTACGAACCAAGGGGTCGTGGGTTCGAATCCTGCCAGCCGCGCCACCTATGCAGAAAGAAGAGGGCTTCCGGAAACGGAAGCCCTTTTTCTTTGCCGTTCAGGTTTTGCCGTTCAGGTTTTGCCGTTCAGGTTTTGCCGTTCAGGTGTGTGCGCCGTCTTGCCGCGCGCGCGTTATGCCTTGCGGTCGCGCGTGTCGCCTCCTAGTCTCGAAGAACCATCACGGATCCGGGAGTCGCTCGCATGGGCAACGCTGACTGGCGCGTCGAGGCATATCGCGGTATGGACGTCTACGTCCTGGTGTCGCCGCAGGGGCAGGGCAGCATCGGTCGTTGGGGTTACGAGGTGCGCGTGTCGCAGGAAGGTGCCGATCCGGCCGATGCCGGCGATACCGAACTGCTCGCCAGCGGGCCACAGCAGTTCGCCACGCGCCATGCGGCCGAGGTGGCTGCGTTCGGTGCCGGCTATGCGCTGGTCGATCGCCTGCTGGGACCTGCCGAATAAGTGTGGCACGTCATTGCACGCGCAGCGGTTTATATCATGTTGTGATGTATCGGCTTGCCCCGGTGGCGAATGATTTGATGCGCCGACGCAAATAGTGCTTGCCATGCGCCGTCGGATCACCCATAATCCATCTCCTTCAGACGCGGGGTGGAGCAGTTGGCAGCTCGTCGGGCTCATAACCCGAAGGTCGCAGGTTCAAGTCCTGCCCCCGCAACCAACACCTGGCATCAGCCAGCCGCGGCAACCGCCACGATCCCTCAAGCGTTGTTCCCCAGGCCGTCCGGCCAGCTTCCCTTAGTGTTTTGACATCGATGCCAATGCGGCCACTGCACGCATGGAATCGCAGCGCATCAACGTCATGCCGGCACGCGTTCCGCCGCAAGCCTGAAGGTATCGCGCACCAGCGGCTGGTCTTCGCGTTCGGCGGCATCGGCGCGATCGCGCAAGCGCGCGGCGAGTACCGTCAGCGTTCCCTGTGCCTGCGGCCCGCCGGCGGCCTGGCACTTGGTCACGGCTTCGCGCATCACCGCATCGAGTTCGCCGCTGACGTCGGCGCCATCGAAGGCGCTGACCGAAAGGGCCGAGATGCGTTCCAGGTAGAGATTGACCAGCGCTTCGTCGTGTAGCGGTTCGGACATGTCTTCTCCTTGTCGATGGCGGCATACACCAACCATTGTAGTGAAGGCACCGCCTGCGCGGGATCAAACAATAATGATTCTTGTTCGGGCCCTGTGCGGGGTTCCCATAAAATGGGCGCTTGCCGATTTATCCCGACGTAGAAGCCACCATGATGCTGCAGATCCCCGACGTATTGACCAAAGCCCAGGTCGCGCAAGTGCGCGAGATCATCGACGCGGCGCCCTGGGCCAACGGCAACGAAACCTCGGGCTACCAGTCAGCGCTGGCCAAGCGCAACCTGCAGCTGCCCGAGGGTTCGCCGGCGGCGCGGCAGGTCGGCGACCTGATCCAGGACGCATTGGGCAACCATGCATTGTTCTTCTCGGCGGCACTGCCACTGAAGGTCTATCCGCCGCTGTTCAATCGCTATGAGGGCGGGCATACCTTTGCCAACCATGTCGACAACGCGATCCGCTATCTGCGCGGCACCAGCTTTCGCATCCGCAGCGACCTGTCGGCGACGCTGTTCCTGACCGAACCGGAAGACTACGACGGCGGCGAGCTGGTGGTCGAGGACACCTACGGGCAGCAGCGCGTGAAACTGCCGGCCGGGCACATGGTGCTGTACCCGGCCACCAGCATTCACCACGTGACGCCGGTCACGCGCGGGGCGCGGGTGTCGTCGTTCTTCTGGATCCAGAGCATGGTCCGCGACGACGGTCAGCGCGCGATGCTGTTCGAACTCGACGGGCGTATCCGCCAGGTGGCGCAGGAACTTGGCCAGGCGCACGAATCGGTGATCGGCCTGACCGGCGTCTATCACAACCTGCTGCGGCGCTGGGCCGACGCCTGAGCGCTGCCGGCGCCCACCAGGGCGCGCGGCGCTGCCTTGACCAGGATGCGGGGGGCGGCTATTTGTCGCGCCGCCGCTGGCTTTGCAACAGTTCGATAGGGGAGGGCTGGATGCGCCGTCGCGCAGGACGCAGCGCCCGGTTCGGCCACAGCACATAGTTGGTGTGCGGGTCCAGCGGCTTGCCGAAGTACGAGACCCAGACCTGTACGCCCTGCTCGGTTTCGGCAACGATGGCCGCGACGGCGCGCGCCGCGGCGGACGGGGACTTGAGCAGCTCGGCCAGGGCTTCGACGCCCTGCACGACATGGTGCTTCACCCCTGCAAACCATGCGTACTGACGCATGGCGGACAACAAACGCTTGGTCATGAACGCGACTCGGGTTGTTTGGAAGTGCGAATGAGACTTTCGGACATCCGTTTTGTTCACAGCAAATTCACCCGGCAAGCATGACTGAGGCGCCATGTCGAAGGTGGGTCACCTGCCTGCCGTGCGTGGCTGACGTCTCCCGGTGCCGGCCGCATCACGCGGGGCGCGGCGGGGCGGGAGCCAAGGCAGAGAGTACCATCGCCAGCCGGTCCAGGGCAGGGTCGATATCCAGCAGGTCGATCGCGCCGAAGCCCAGCAGCAGCCCGGCACAACTGGGTGGCGGGCTGGCATAGCAAGGGTCCAGCGTGGCCAGTTCCAGATCCGCCAGCCGTGCCATCGACACCAGCGCCTCGGTGGCCACCGGCACCCGCAGCCGTGCCGCCAGGTGGAAGCCGGCCACCGCCGGCAGCGGCTCCAGCCACGGCGACAGGTCACCCTGCAGCCGCGCCAGCAAGCGCGCGCGGCGCTGGGCATGGCGCGCGTGCGAACGCCGGATATGGCGCAGCAAGTGGCCTTCCGCCAGAAAGCGCGCCAGCGCCTGCTGCAGCAGCGTCGGTGTGTACCAGTCCATCAGATGCTTGACCTTGCGCGCCGCCGGCATCAGCCACGGCGGCACCACCACGTAGCCGCCGCGCAGGTTGGCCGCCAGGGTCTTGGAGAACGTGCCCAGGTAGACCACGCGGCCGTGCCGGTCCAGCGTCTGCAGCGCATCCAGCGCCTGGCCGCCGTAGCGGAACTCGCTGTCGTAGTCGTCTTCGAGGATCACCGCATGGCGGCGCGCGGCCCAGTCGAGCAGGGCCTGGCGCCGCGACAGGCTCATCGGCACGCCCAGCGGCGACTGGTGCGAGGGCGTGACATAGACCAGGGTGGCGTCGTTGGGCAGCGCCGCCACCACCAGCCCTTCGTCGTCGACCGGCACCGGCATGACCCGCGCGCCGAGGCCCTGGAACAAGGCGCGCGCCATCGGGTAGCCGGGGTCCTCCATCGCCACCACCGCGCCCGGCCCGAGCAGCAGCCGCGCCAGCAGGTCGATGCCCTGTTGCGCGCCGCTGGTGACGAGGATGTCGGTCGGCGCACTCTGCACGCCGCGGGTAAAGGCGATATGGCGCGCGATCGCCTGGCGCAGCGGCATCTCGCCGGCGGCATCGGCGGGGCCGGGTGTGCGCGTGCGCTCGGCCGCGAGCGCCGCGCGCACGCAGCGCGCCCAGGCTTCATGTGGAAAGCGGGTGGTCTCGGCCTGGCCGGGCTGGAAGGCGTAGCGTGCGCCGCTCGTCGGGGCCAGGAACGGCGTCGGCACGGCCAGCCAGCGCTGCACCGCCGGCGGCAGCACCGGCGCCGCGGCAATGCGCACCGCCGGCCGCGCCAGGCCCTGGGAGACATAGGTGCCGTCGCCGACGCGCGCGTGCAGCCAGCCTTCAGCCACCAGCCGCTCGTAGGCGGTGGTCACGGTCTTGCGCGCCACGCCCAGCTGCGTGCCGAGCAGGCGCGACGGCGGCATGCGCGCGCCGGCTTCCAGCCGGCCGCCCTGGATCGCGTCGCGGATGTGGTGGACGATCTGCGCGGTCAGGTCGCCGGCGTGGTCCAGGGCGAGGTGCAGTTCCATGGCGTATGGCGTCGATCTCGATTGGTCTACTGATTTTGCCAAAAATTGGCAGTGTACGGAGCCAATGCAGGCGTCTATCTTTCATTCCGTCGGGCGCCAGACCAGCGCCCGCTGCATCGAACCCGAATCCAACCTGCTCAACTTGCTGAACCTGCTTAAGGAGATCGATCATGGAAGAACGGATGAACTGGCAAGACGTGGCCCCCGACGCCTACAAGGCAATGGTCGGCGTCGAGGTCTACCTGGCGCGCTGCTCGCTGGAAACCACGCTCAAGGAACTGGTCAAGATCCGCGCCTCGCAGATCAACGGCTGCGCCTTCTGCCTGGACATGCACGTGACCGACGCGCGCAAGCACGGTGAAAGCGAGCGCCGCCTGAACCTGCTGCCGGCCTGGCGCGAAGTCAGCTGGTTCACCCCGCGCGAGCGCGCCGCGCTGGCGTGGACCGAGGCGCTGACGCTGCTGCCGCAAAGCCAGGCGCCGGATGCCGACTACCAGGCCCTGCGCGAGCAGTTCTCCGAAAAGGAAATGGCTGACCTGACGCTGCTGATCGCGGCCATCAACGCGTGGAACCGCTTCGGCGTCGGCTTCCGCCGCCAGCCGCCGGCGCTCTGAAGCCGCTGTCCCGCCTGCCCGTCTGAGCGCAGCGCGCCGGCTTGTCGATTGACAAGCCGGCGCGCGCTGCATTAGCTTCTGTTGCAGCGACTGCACATCTGGCAACGGCCGGCGGCGCCGGCATGGGAGGCAATGTGGCGATACGTCAGGAAAGCCCCTCGGCGCCGGCACCGGATGCCGATGCCACGCCGGTCGAAACCCGGCGCGAGCGCGGCAAGGCGCTGCGCCAGCAGGTGCCGCGCGGCGCGCACGAGGCCATCGGCCAGGTCGACCGCGATCCGGTCGCGCTGCTGCAGCTCAGCAGCGAGGGCCGGGTGCCCCGGCTGGTGCCGCTGCGCTACGGCCGCATGGTCCAGTCCCCGTTTGCCTTCTTCCGCGGCAGCGCCATCCTGCAGGCGCACGATCTCGCCGGCACGCCCGATTCCGGCCTGCTCATGCAGATCTGCGGCGACTGCCACCTGGCCAACTTCGGCGGTTTTGCCACGCCCGAGCGCGCGCTGCTGTTCGACCTCAACGATTTCGACGAAACCAGCCCCGGTCCGTGGGAGTGGGATCTGAAGCGCCTGTGCGCAAGCTTCGTGGTGGCGGTGCGCCACCTGCGGCACGGCCCCGGGGTGGCGGAAGACGCGGTGCGCGCGGCCGTCGGCAGCTATCGGCGGCGCATGGCCGCCTACGCCGGGATGGGCATGCTCGACACCTGGTACGACCGCATCACCTTCGACCGGCTGATCGAGGAAGAGACCTCGCCCGAGATCCAGAAACGCATCCGGCGCGGCATGGAGCGCGCCGCCGACCGCACCCATGAATCGCTGCTGCCCAAGCTTGCCGAGCGCATCGGCGAGCGCTGGAAGATCCTCGACGCGCCGCCCGCCGTGTTCCATGTGCACGGCAGGCAGACCCTGTTCGAAGCGGGCGACGACTGGATGACCCTGGCCGATCCGGAACAGGCAATTGCGCAGGCGTTCAAGGAGTACCTGTCGACGCTGGCGCCGGACCGGCGCCGGCTGCTGGAGCACTTCACCCGCCATGACCAGGCCTTCAAGGTGGTGGGGGTGGGCAGCGTCGGCACCCGCTGCCTGATCCAGCTGCTGGTGGACCAGCATGACAAGCCGCTGTTCCTGCAGGTGAAGGAGGCGACCCGCTCGGTGGTGGCGCGCTACTACAAGAGCGCGCCGTGCGCGCATGAGGGCCGCCGCGTGGTCGAGGGCCAGCGCCTGATGCAGGCGGCGAGCGACCTGTTTCTGGGCTGGACCAAGGGCCCGCGCGGGCGGCACTTCTATATGCGGCAGCTGCGCGACATGAAGCTGTCGGCACAGATCGAACTGATGGATGCCGACCTGCTCGGCCGCTATGCCGCGCTGTGCGGCTGGGTGCTGGCACGGGCCCACGCCAAGGCCAGCGGCCTGGCCGCGGAAGTCAGCGGCTACCTGGGCCGCAGCGACCGCATGGCCGACGTGATGGTAGGCTATGCCAATGGCTATGCCGACCAGGTCGAGCGCGACTACGACCAGTTTGTCGCCGCCTGTCGCTCGGGGCGCCTGGAAGCGCGCACCGACGCCGACATGGCCGCCGATTTCCGCGTGTAGTGTGACGTCCCCCCGCCAGGAGTCTGCCCATGACCGAAGACACCCTGCTGCAACTGATGACGGAAGTCGAAAAGGAAGATCCGATCGACTACGCCGACCTGCCGTTCGACGACGCCGCGCTGCGCCGGCTGGCCTGCCGCCTGATCGCCGAACGCTCCAGCGAGCTGGAAGCGTCCGGCCTGCCGGTGGAGGCGCTGCTGGCCACGATGTGGGCTTCGACCGCCAAGCTGGTGCTGGAGAACCTGGTCCTGAACGCGCGCCTGCTGACGCTGAAGGGCCAGCCCGACGACGCGCGCGCGCTGATCGAGCGCATCGCCCGCCAGTCGCGCGGCGGCGCCTGAGGCGTGGTCCGCCCGGCAATGCCGCCGGGCCTGTCATGTGCCGCAGCCGGCGCAAGCTGCGGTGCCCGCGCCGTTTCGCTAAAATGCGGGTTTTCACCCAGCCGGGCCGCGGCACGCCGTGCGGCGCAGGCGGCTGACCAGGAGGATTTCGGTGATCAAGTGGATAATCGTCGCGGGCTACCTCGGTGCCATCCTGTATGTGCACTTCCGCGGCAAGGTGCGCCTGCGCCTGTGGCGCCAGCTGCTGGACCATTCGGCCCTGGTGGCCCCGATCAACTGCTTCATGTACGCGTTCTCGGGCGTGCCGCGCACCCCGTATATCCCGGTCGACAATTTCCCTGACCTGGAAAAACTGCGCGCCGCCTGGCCCGAGATCCGCGATGAAGGCCTGGCACTGGCGGCGATGCGCAAGATCAAGGCCGCCGACAAGAACGACGACGCCGGCTTCAATTCCTTCTTCAAGTACGGCTGGAAGCGTTTCTACCTGAAGTGGTACGAGGCCCAGCACCCGTCTGCCGAGCAGCTGTGCCCCAAGACCGTCGCGCTGCTGCGCGAGCTGCCCACCGTCAAGGCGGCGATGTTCGCCGAGCTGCCGCCGGGCGGCAAGCTCAATCCGCACCGCGACCCGTTTGCCGGCTCGCTGCGCTATCACCTGGGCCTGGCCACGCCGAACGACGACCGCTGCTTTATCGAGGTCGATGGCGAGCGCCACAGCTGGCGCGACGGCGAGGGCGTGGTGTTCGACGAGACCTACCTGCACTGGGCCGAGAACCGCAGCGACGCCAACCGGCTGATCCTGTTCTGCGATATCGAGCGCCCGATGCGCTATGGCTGGGCCGCGAAATTCAACCACTGGATGGGCCGCAAGGTCATGACCGCGGCCAGCTCGCCCAACGACGAGCACGACCAGACCGGCATGATCAACCGGCTGTTCCGCTTTGTCTGGCTGGGCGGCCAGTATCGCCGCCGCTTCAAGGCCTGGAACCGCCAGCTCTACTACGTGGCCAAGTTCGGCCTGATCGTGCTGGGCGTGGGTTTGATCGTCTACCTGTAAGCAGCAAGAGAGCCGGCGCCAGCCGGCTCTTTCGTTTTGCGGACCTGTTTGCTTCCTGCCGGAGATGCCGATGCGCTTTCTTCCCGTAGCCCTCGGGCTGGCTGCCAGCCTTGCCGCGGCCGCCTGCACCACCAAGCCTGCCGAGCGCCCCGCCAGCCCGGCCAGCAGCGGGGCCGCCGTCGGCATGGCCAACCCTGCCTCGGTCAACTGCGCGCAGCGCGGCGGCAAGCTGCAGATCGTGACGACGCCGGCGGGCCAGACCGGCATCTGCACCTTCCCGTCGGGCAAGCAGTGCGAGGAATGGGCGCTGATGCGCGGCGAGTGCACGCCGGGCTGAGCATCTCGCAATAGCGCCCGGCCTTCAGTCGCGGCGGCGTTCGTTGGCAAGCGCGGCGTAGTGGTCGCGCTTGGCCTGGTACATGCGGCTGTCGGCCAGCTTGACGATGTCGCCCAGGCGTTCGCCTTCCTGGCAGGTGGCGTGGCCGATGGAGAAGCTGAGCCGCGTGCCGGGGTAGAACTGGTTGTTCAGCTCGACCACCTTGCCGATCTGCTCGACCACGGTGGCGGCGCCGCGCTCGTCGCGGCCGGGCAGCAGCACCATGAACTCGTCGCCGCCGGTGCGCGCCACGCAGGCTTGCTCACCCACGGCTTTCTTCAGCGCCTCGCCGGTGCGGCGCAACAGGCTGTCGCCGTCGGCGTGGCCGAACTGGTCGTTGACGAGCTTGAGCCCGTTCAGGTCGACCGCCACCACGCTCACCGGCCACGGGCCCTTGCGGCCCAGCCGCGCCAGTTCGTCCTCATAGTAGGCGCGGTTGTAGAGCTTGGTCAGCACGTCATGCTTGCCGAGGAATTCGACATAGGCCTCGGCCTTCTTGCGCGCCGTGATATCGGTCAGCGACACCAGCACCTGGTCCCAGTCCGCTTCGCGCCCGGGAAACACCGACCACTGCATGAACACGTCGACGGCGCGGCCGTCGAGCGCGTAGTTGATGACCTCGCGCTGCTGCCACAGCCGGCCATGCCACAGGTCGATCAGCTGCTCGGCAAAATGGATGCGCATGTCGTCGCGGAACACGTCGCCGAGCCGCGACAGCAGCGTCGCCTTGCTGTCCGCGCCGAACATCAGCAGGGTCTGCTGGTTGACATCGAGCACGCGGATTTCCTGCATGCAGCGCGAGATAAAATCGGGATGGACGTTGAGGAAGGTGCGGAAGTCGGTAATGCCGGCGGCGCGCACCTCGTCGATCAGCACCTTGACCGCGCTGAAGTCCTCGACCCACAGCGACACCGGCGAATGCTCGAACAGGCCCAGCGCATACTGCTCGCTGCGGCGCAGCTCGCGCTCGGTGCGCAGGCGCGGGGTGATGTCCTCGATCGACAGCAGCACGCGTTCCCAGGTCTGTTCGTGGCCCGGCATCACCGTGGCCTCCAGCTGGATGTCGAGCCGCGCGCCGTCCAGCGCGTAGTTGACGGTCTGGCTGGCAAAGCCGTTGGCGCCGTCCCACAGCTGGCCGAGTTCTTCGACATGCTGCTCGAACATGTCGTCGCGGAACACGGTGTCGAGGTTGTTCACCAGGTCGTCGAGGTCGGCCGCGCGGAACAGCTCCAGCGTGCGCCGGTTCACCGCGATCACGCGGATCAGCGCGGAACACTGCGCCACCCGCCGCGGGTCGGCGCGCAGGTGCGCGCGCACGTCGGTGATGCCCTGCTGCCGCCATTGCGCGAAACACTCGCGCACCGCGCTGAAGTCTTCCAGCCACAGCGACACGGGTGCCAGCTGGAACAGGGCCTGGTAATCGTCGGGAAGGGTGCGGGCAGGGTCGCCGCTACCCTGTCCGGCGGACGGCGCCACGGATGTACTGGTCAAGGCCATTCTCCTTGTTCTTGTCGTGGAGGCGCGCGGCGGCCGTGGGCAACCGATGCAATCAGGTCTCCGGGGACCAGCCGGGCGGGCGCCTGCGCACCAGCGCACTAGGATAGGCGAGCCGCCGGCAAAAAGGGAAGGTTGTTGCAAATCGGCGCCGCGCCTGGCGGCGGCAGCCGCGGCGCTCAGCCCGCCAGCCGCTGCACGATCGTGGCGAGCGTGCCGAGCGCGCGCTCGATCTGCGCGGAGCGCGGGGCGCCGCAGTTGATGCGCAGGCAGTGGTCGAAGCGCCCCGCGTTGGAGAACATCACGCCCGGCATGACGCGGATGCCGGCCTGCAGCGCCTGGTCGAACACCGCCTCGGACGAGACCTGCGCGGGCAGCTCCACCCACAGGTGCATGCCGCCGCGCGGCGCGCCCAGGCGCGTGCCGGCGGGAAACCCGGCGGCGATGGCCTGCGTGAACCATTCGCGCTGTGCGCGCAGCCGCGTGCGCAGCCGACGCAGGTGGCGGTCATGCGCGCCCGATGCCAGGAAGTCGGCGGCGGCCATCTGCGACAGCATCTCGTTGGGCCGCGACAGCCCGAACTTCAGCATCTCGACGCGAGCCTGCCATTTGCCCGCCGCGATCCAGCCCAGCCGCATGCCGGGCGCCAGCACCTTGTGCAGCGAAGCGCAGTGGATCACGTTGCCGCTGCCATCCCAGGCCTTGGCCGCGGCCGGCGGCGCGTCGCTGTCGGCGGTGGCGGAAAAGCAGTCGTCCTCGATCAGCGCGATGCCGCGTGCCTCGCACCATTGCACCAGCCGCGCCTTGTGCGCGTCGGGCATGATGCAGCCGAGCGGGTTCTGCAGGTTCGGCACCACCGCAACCGCGCGGATGTTGTCGTAGTGCTGCGCGGCCAGCTCCAGCGCCTCGAGCGAGATGCCGGTCTGCGGGCTGCACGGGATCTCGAGCGCGCGCATGCCCAGGCTTTCCAGGATCTGCAGCAGGCCGTAGTAAGTAGGGGACTCCACCGCGATCACATCGCCCGGGCCCGCGACCGCGCGCAAGGCGAGGTTCAGCGCTTCGGTGCAGCCGTTGGTGATGACGATCTCTTCCGGGGCCAGCTGCACGCGGTTGCGCAGCGCCTGCCGCGCGATCGCCGCGCGCAGCGGCTGGTAGCCATCGGGCTCGACGCCCTCGCCGAACAGCTGCGGATGCCGGCGCAGCGCACGTGCCGCGGCGCCGCGCAGGGCCTCGGTCGGGTACAGCGAAGGCGCGCAGTAGGCGCCACCCAGGTTGGTGTGCACGTGCTCGTGCTGGCCGCGCGCGAGCAGGCCGGAAATGCGCTGGTGGATGCCGACGTACTGGGCCGGGTCGGGCAGCGCGGCGGCGGGCTCGGACAGCGCGGCCAGCGCTGCGCGCCGCGGCGCGGCCACGAAGTAGCCCGAGCGCGGCCGCGCTTCGAGCAGGCCGTCGCTTTCCAGTTGCCGGCAGGCCTGCAGCGCCGTCGACAGGCTCACGCCGTGCAGTGCCATCAGCGCGCGCACCGACGGCATGCGGTCGCCAGCGGCAAGCGTGCCGGAGTCAATGGCGCGACGGTAATGGCCGGCAAGCTGGCGATAGAGCGGGGTGGTTTCCATGGGGGCATGGTGGCGTGGCGGGGCCGCATCGGTACAGATACAGAGGCGGGGGCTCTGTATCGTAACAGGCGGAAATCCCGGTTGCTGTTCCGGTCGCCGCGATGTGGCCTTGTGCCTGCCGCGCTTGCGAGGCGGTCGATACGCTGGAGTCCTGTGCCAGCTACCGGAGTCCTGCCATGCCAAGCGATCTCGACCACACCCCGACCCTGATGCCACTGCCGGCGGGCCAGGCCCTGCGGCTGCATGTGGCGCCCGGCACCGTTTTGCATGCCGCCGCCGGCGAGATGGCGCTGGCCGGGCCGATGCAATGGCTCGCCGGCCACTGCCACGTGCCGCAGCGGCACCTGCGCGCGGGCGACACCTGGGTCGTTGCCGCGCGCGGCTGGCTGACGGTGTCGGCGAGCCGGGGCGCAGCGTTGTCGGTCACGGTGCCGCCGGGGTGGCTGGCGCGGCTGCGGGCGCGGCTGGCGTTGCCCTGGCACCGTGCGCGTCCGGCCGCCCAGCCAGTCCCGCTGCGGATTCCCGACCCGGCGCGCCAAAGGCGATAAAATTGCGCTCCGGCCGGCCTGGCACATTGGTGTGCCCAACCCCCCGGCCGCAGTTCCCGGGTTCCCCATGCTACGTCTAAGTGAAGTCAAACTCCCGCTCGACCATACCGAAAGCGACCTCGACGCCGCCGTTCGCGCCGGTGCCGCGCAGATCGGCGTCAAGGGAGACGGCCTGATCGGCTATACCGTATTCCGCCGCGCCCACGATGCGCGCAAGCGCTCCGATATCAAGCTGACCTACATCATCGATATCGAGGTGCGCGACGAGGCCGCGGCCATCCGCCGCATGGCCGGCAAGCCGAACTGGAGCGTGACGCCCGACATGGCGTACCACTTCGTCGCGCGCGCGCCGCAGGGCGGCACGCATCCGCGCCCGGTGGTGATCGGCATGGGGCCGTGCGGCCTGCTGGCCGGCCTGATCCTGGCGCAATCGGGCTTCCGCCCCATCATCCTCGAGCGCGGCAAGGAAGTGCGCGAGCGCACCAAGGACACCTTCGGCCTGTGGCGCAAGAGCGTGCTCAATCCGGAGTCGAACGTGCAGTTCGGCGAAGGCGGCGCAGGCACTTTCTCTGACGGCAAGCTGTACAGCCAGATCAAGGACCCCAAGCACTATGGCCGCAAGGTGCTCAACGAGTTCGTGCGCGCCGGCGCGCCGGAAGACATCCTGTACAAGGCGCGCCCGCATATCGGCACCTTCCGCCTGGTCAGCATGGTCGAGAAGATGCGCGCGGAGATCATCGAGCTGGGCGGCGAGATCCGCTTCGAGACCCGCGTCGACGATATCGATATCGATGGCGGCCAGGTGCGCGGCCTGAAGCTGTCCAACGGCGAGTATCTCGAGGCCGACCACGTCATCATGGCGGTGGGCCACAGCGCGCGCGATACCTTCGAGATGCTGCACGAGCGCGGCGTGTTCATGGAGGCCAAGCCGTTCTCGCTGGGCTTCCGCATCGAGCATCCGCAGGGGCTGATCAACCGCAGCCGCTTCGGCAAGTTCGCCGGCAACAAGCTGCTGGGCGCGGCCGACTACAAGGTGGTGCACCACTGCAGCAATGGCCGTTCGGTGTACAGCTTCTGCATGTGCCCGGGCGGCACGGTGGTGGCCGCGGCATCGGAGCCGGGCCGCGTGGTGACCAACGGCATGAGCCAGTACAAGCGCGCCGAGCGCAATGCCAATGCCGGCATCGTGGTCGGCATCACGCCGGAGGATTACCCGGGCGGCCCGCTGGCCGGCATCGAGTTCCAGCGCAAGTGGGAAGAGCGCGCGTTCGAACTGGGCGGCGGCAACTACAACGCGCCTGGCCAGCTGGTCGGCGATTTTATCGCCGGCCGCGCGTCGACGTCGCTGGGCTCGGTCGAGCCTTCCTACAAGCCGGGCGTGACCCCGACGGACCTGAGCACGTCGTTGCCCGACTACGTGATCGAGGCGATCCGCGAAGGCATTCCCGAGATCGACAAGAAGCTGCCCGGCTTTGCACTGCACGACGCGGTGCTGACCGGGGTCGAGACACGCACCTCGTCGCCGCTGCGCATCCGCCGCAATCACGACGACTACCAGAGCATCAACGTCAAGGGCCTGTATCCGGCGGGCGAAGGCGCGGGCTATGCGGGCGGCATCTATTCCGCGGCGATCGATGGCATCGAAGTGGCCGAAGCGGTGGCGCTCAGCATCGCGGGCGGCGCCGGCGGCTAAAGGCAGTCGCGCTGCGTCGATAATCAGCCGTTGGGGCGGCGTGGCCACGCGCCATGCCGGTCGGCTGGCACCGGTCAGCGCCGCATCGCGTCGTGCGGGCATGCAAGCGGCGGCGTCCTGGCGGTCAGGCGCGTGACGAGCGGTACCGCGAGGCGGCTACCCCACCAAAGCAGGGGCAGCTCGATACGGGCCGCCGCGCTACATTAGCGGCGCCCTGCCGCTTGCAAGACGCCAGGCACAAGAACAAGACGCCCAAAAAAATCAAAATTTACGGGAACATGCGGTCATCTTTGTCGTTGGTCCTCGTCAGCACCTGTCTGGCGAGCGGTTGTGCGTCGATTGTGGGTGGCACGACCCAGGTAGTCTCCGTCGAAACCCACCAGTCCCAAAGCCCTGTCACCGGCGCACGATGCGAGATGGTGAACAGCAAAGGCACCTTCCATGTGACCACGCCCGGCACGGCAACGGTCGGCCGGGCATACGGCGACCTGACGGTTCGCTGTGACAAAAATGGCATGGAAACCGGCCAGGCCACGGTGGTATCGGCCACCAAGGCGCTGGCGTTCGGCAATATCCTTTTTGGCGGCGCGATCGGTGTGGCTGTGGACGCCTCGTCCGGCGCAGCCTATGACTATCCGGAACTGATCCGCGTGGGGATGGGCGAGACCGTTGTGATCAATGCGCGCGACGTGGCCCCGGCGACGTTGATCGCAGCCAATGCCGAAAAGCCGGCCACGGCGGTGCCGGGTTCTGGCGCGTCGGGCGGTCTGCCTGGCACTGACGCCAAGGAACCGGTCGCGTCAGCGGCGCCGCGCGTCGCCGTGCAGGCCGAGGCGCGCAGCGCACAGCCGGTGGCCATGGACGACCTGCGCCATCTGTTGCCGCCGCGCTGAGGTTCGCGGTGCCAGGTTGTCCTGGTTGTCGCCCTTCATCGCCCTCATTGTTGCTCCGTTTCCCAGCCATATCCATGCGCCTACGTTGTCTGCCTGCTGCTGTCGGCCTGCTTTGTATCGTTGCCACGCCTGCCATCGCGGTAGGGCCCGAGCCATTGCTCTCCACCGTTTCCCAGAGCATCTTTGCCGTGCGCACCTACGGCCAGCAGGAAGCGCCGCTGCGCGCGGGGCTGGGCGTGGTGATTGCGCCGGGGCAGGTGGTGACCGCTTGCCAGGTGCTGGCCGGCGCGCGCTCGATCGCAGTGCGGCGCGAGAACGTCAGCTACGGCGCCTCGCTGGAGGCGCCCGACGTCGAGCGCGGCCTGTGCCTGCTCAAGGTACCCAACCTGAGCGCGCCTGCCGCGCAGATCGCGTCCGGGGCAGCGCCGGGATTCGGTCAGAAGGTGTGGGCTGCCTCGGTCGCGAGCACCGCGGTGAGTTTGCGCCAGGCGACCGTGGCGGGCCTGCAAGCCGCTGCCAACGGCAAGCTCGACCGCATCGAGGCATCCGTTGCGCCTGAGGATGGCGCGACCGGAGGCGGCTTGTTCGACGAGGCCGGGCGCCTGGTCGGCATCCTGGTTGGCGCAGTTGGGCCGGCCCCTGCGCCGGCCCAACTGCGCCAGGCGGCAGTGCCTGCGTCGTGGATTCCGGAGATCCGCGCGCGCGGCGCCGCAGCGCTGGCGAGCTACCGGCCCGCGGCACCTGCCTCGGCGTCTGCGACGGCACTGACTGCGGCAGCCGCCGCGGCGCAACCGTCCTCTGCCGTGGGCGTGCCGGTCGGCGGCAACGCGGGCTCGCCGCGCGTCGGCGAGGAATGGCGCTATCAGCTGACCGACACCCTGACCGGCACGCGCCAGGAGGTGCGGTATCGCGTGGACCGGATCGAAAATGATCGCGTGATCTTCAACCAGGGCGGCCGGATCGAACTGATGGATGGCCGTGTCGATCGCATTGCCACGCCGGCAGGCGGCGAGTTTGACTCGGCCGCGCCGCCGGGTGGCTGGGTGCCGGCCAATGTGAAGGCCGGCAACCGCTGGCGAGTGTCGTATCGTCAGGCCGGTACCGGCTTCGAGACGCAGCTCGATGGCGTGGCCACCGGTGAGTCGACCGTACGCGTGGCCGCCGGTGCCTACCGCGCTATCCGTATTACCTACGAGGGTTACGTGCAGCGTCCCTTCTATGGCTTTGGCGCAAACGGAACCGGCTCGGTTCCGTACAAGGCGGTCGTCTGGTATGCACCCGAGCTCGGCCGGGTGGTACTGTTCACGGCGGAGTTCACGTCGCGCTATGAGCGGGCCAACGAAAGGCTGGAGCTGGCGGCACACCGGCTCGACTGAGGGCGGCGTGCCTGTTCGGATCGATCGCGCGGACGCAGCGGAATGACGTAGCGGTCTGCTTCCGGTCTTCTGTAGTCAAGCCCGCGTCAGATAAGCCGCGGCCCCCAGCGCCGCAGTGCGGCCGCTGGCGAAGCAGGCCGTCAGCAGGTAGCCCCCGGTGGGCGCTTCCCAGTCGAGCATCTCGCCCGCGCAGAATACGCCGGGCAGGGCGCGCAGCATCAGGCTGGCATCCATCGCTTCGAAGCGCACGCCGCCGGCGCTGCTGATGACCTCGTCGATCGGGCGCGGGCGCAGCACGCGCAGCGGCAGCGCCTTCAGCGACACGGCCAGCGTGCCGGGATCGAGCATGGCGTCGCGGGACAGGCATTCGCGCAGCAGGCCGGCCTTGACGCCGGTGATGCCGAGCCGGCTTTGCAGATGGCTCGACAACGAACGCGAGCCGCGCGGATGCTCGACCTGCGCGCTGACCTGTTCGGCGCTGTGCGACGGCAGCAGGTCGAGGTGGATGGTGGCCTCGCCATCGGCTTCGATGCGGTCGCGGATCGGTGCCGACAGCGCGTAGACCAGGCTGCCTTCGATGCCGTCGCGGCTGATCACGAATTCGCCCTGGCGGTAGTTCAGGTGTCCGTCACGGTCATTCAGCGCGATTGCCACCGGCTTGACCGGCGCGCCGGCAAAGCGCGTGGAAAAGTCCTCGCTCCATGCCACGTCGAACCCGCAATTGGCCGGCCGCAGCGGCGCGATCTCGACGCCGCGCTGGGCCAGGCGCGGCACCCAGGCGCCATCGGAACCGAGCCTGGCCCAGCTGGCACCGCCCAGCGCCAGCACCACGGCGCGTGCGCGGACGACCGTGTCGCCGTGCGGCGTGGCAAAGCGCAGCGCATGCGGTACGCCGTCGCCATCCTCCCAGCCCAGCCAGCGATGCCGCATATGGAACTGCACACCCGACTCGCGCAGGCGGTGCAGCCACGCGCGCAGCATCGGCGCGGCCTTCATGTCGGTAGGAAAGACGCGGCCGGAGCTGCCGACGAAGGTGTCGATGCCGAGACCATGGACCCAGTCGCGCAGCGCCTGCGCGCCGAAGTCCGCCAGCATCGGCGCCAGTTGACCGGTGCGTGCGCCGTAGCGGCCCAGGAAGGCCGGCTCCGGCTCGGCATGGGTGAGGTTCATGCCGCCCTTGCCGGCCATCAGGAACTTGCGGCCGACCGACGGCATCGCGTCATAGACCGCCACGCGGGCGCCCTGCGCCGCCAGCACTTCGGCCGCCATCAGCCCGGCCGGGCCGCCGCCGATGACGGCAACGTCGGGAGTGGCTGGGGCAGAGGTGGGTGTGGTGGTAGAGGGCATTGGCGGGGCTCGGCAGGGCGGGGGTGTTTCCGCCGCGGATTATAGAGCCTGCGGCAGCGCTAGAATGATGCTTTGCCCCGCCTTGCCATCATGTCTTCCGTCACGCACTCCGCCAGTCAGCCCGCCGACGCCGATGCGGCGGTCATCGCCGCCACCCGCCATTGGCTCGAACGCGCGGTGATCGGGCTCAACCTGTGCCCGTTCGCCAAGAGCGTGTATGTGAAGGAGCAGGTGCGCTACGTGGTCAGCCCCGTCACCGCGGCGCCAGACGTGATGGACGACCTGGAGCGCGAACTGCGCCTGCTGGCCGATGCCGACCCGGCGCGGATCGACACCACCCTGCTGATCCTGCCGCACGCGGTGGCCGATTTCCTCGACTTCAACGACCTGCTGTACTTTGCCGAGCGCCTGCTCGCCAGCCTGGGGCTGGACGGCACGCTGCAGATTGCCAGCTTCCATCCGCAGTACCAGTTTGCCGGGACCGAGCCGGACGATATCGAGAACTACACCAATCGCGCCCCGTACCCCATCCTGCACCTGCTGCGCGAGGACTCGATCGCGCGCGCGGCGGCGGCGTTTCCCGATGCGGCGGACATCTACGAGCGCAACCAGGCGGTCATGCGCCGCCTCGGCCACGAGGGCTGGCGACGCTGGATGGCGGGCGAGGATGAGCCCGGGTCCGAGCCCGGGTCCGAGCCCGGCAAGGCGTAGTTACGCCACCTCTGCCGGCGCGGTGAAGAAGCGCTCGCGCAGCTCTTCCAGTCCCAGCCGCTCCAGCACCTCTTCCAGCCGCTCGGCCGGGCGGCGGCGCGGCAGGTCCTTG
This sequence comes from Cupriavidus alkaliphilus, assembly GCF_900094595.1. Lineage (GTDB taxonomy): Bacteria > Pseudomonadota > Gammaproteobacteria > Burkholderiales > Burkholderiaceae > Cupriavidus > Cupriavidus alkaliphilus. The sequence continues at coordinate 660,677 of NZ_FMAD01000002.1, forward strand.
TACTGGGCGATGATCAGTTCGTTCTTCATCGAGTGTTCCCAGCCCACCAGTTCGGTCACGTTGACCTGGTAGCCGTGCGCCTCCAGTTGCAGGCAGCGCAGCACGTTGGTCACCTGGCTGCCGAACTCGCGCGTATGCAGCGGATGGCGCCAGATCTCGGTCAGCGGATTGCCCGCCAGCAGCTTGCCCTTGTGCTTGCGCAGCACGCTGGCCACCTCGGCCTGGCAGCAGGGTACCAGCACGATGTGCTGCGCGCGCTTGGCCAGCGCGAAGCGGATGGCGTCGTCGGTGGCGGTATTGCACGCATGCAGCGCGGTGACCACGTCGACGGTGGGCGGCAGCTGCGGCGAGATGATCGAGTCCGCCACCGACAGGTTCAGGAACGACATCCCCGGAAAGCCCAGCCGCGCGGCGAGCGCCTGCGAGGTCTTCACCAGTTCTTCACGGGTCTCGATGCCGTAGATGTGCGAGTCGTCCTGCAGCGCCTTGAAGAACAGGTCGTACAGGATGAAACCGAGATAGGACTTGCCGGCGCCGTGGTCCACCAGCGTGACGCGGCCGCGCGCGGCCTTGACCTCCTGCAGCAGCGGTTCGATGAACTGGAACAGGTGGTAGACCTGCTTGAGCTTGCGCCGGCTGTCCTGGTTCATCTTGCCGTCGCGCGTCAGGATATGGAGTTCCTTGAGCAGCTCGATGGACTGGCCGGGGCGGATTTCGTGGGTATTTGACATTGAGGGACTGCACAGGCGGCGGGGCGCGGCGCGCCCCGGAATGGCGACAGTTTACCGAAAAGTCGCCCGGTACCTGACACGGCAATGTTGTGCGCTAAAGTTCCCGGCGCGCCGGCCGTTGGTGATGTATCGATAACAAGCAGAGCGCCGGCAATCGCCGTCGCCGCCAGACGATTCAGGGGACGCATGATGCATGAATCGGGACTGAGCCTGGAGCTTGCCCAGCCGGGCGAACAGGTGCATGCACGCTACACGCCGCAGCCGGGCCGGCTGCCGCCGGACCCGGCTGCCCTGCAGCAGTGCCTGGAGGGGCTGGGCTGGTCCGGCGCGCGGCTGGATGCGCGTGCGGTGGGGCAGTTCCTGGCGCAATGCCAGCGGGCCGAGCATGAGATCGATGCCACCATCGGCGCGCTGATCGACGGCGCGTTCGAGCTCGACATCACCGCCGACGGCCTGGCCGTGCGGCTGACGCTGATGCCGCCGGAAGGCGGCCGGCCGGTGAGCGCGGACGAGATCCGCCGCGCCGTGGCGCAGCGCGGCGTGGTGGCGCCGATCCAGTCGCTCGCCCTGGACGCCGCACTGGCCGAAGGCGGCTGCGAATTGCGGACCATCGCCGCAGGCCTTGCGCCGCGGCAGGGCGAGCCGGCGCGCTTTATCAACCTGCTGGAGCCGCGCAAGCCGGCGCACAGCGACGACGATGCCGGCAAGGTCGACCTGCGCGAGCTGGGCAACCTGCTGCTGGTCAGCCCCGGCACGCCCCTGATGCGGCGCATTGCGGCGGTGCCGGGCCATGCCGGTGTCGATGTGTTCGGCAAGCCGATTGCCGCCGATGCGGTCGACGACCCGCCGTTTGCCGAGGGCCTGACCGGCGCGGCGGCGGATGCGGACGACCCTGGACTGCTGCGCGCGGTGATTGCCGGATCGCCGGTGGTCGGCGTCTACGGCATCTCCGTCAGTCCGGTGGTGCAGGTGGAGTCGGTGGACCTGCATTCCGGCAACGTGGCATTCGACGGCACGCTGCGCGTGTCGGGCGACATCCGCACCGGCATGTCGGTCAATGTCAGTGGCGACGTGGTGGTCGAAGGCACCATCGAAGCCGCCAGTGTCGAGGCCGGTGGCAACGTCATCGTCAAGGGCGGCATTATCGGCAAGTCCGAAAGTGCCCATGCCGAAGGCGGTATCAGCCGCGCCAGCGTGCGCTGCAAGGGCGCGGTGAAGGCGCGCTTCATCGAGAATGCGGTGGTCGAGGCCGGCACCGAAGTCACCGTCGACAGCGGCATCCGCCAGAGCGATGTCGCCGCGGGCCAGCGCATCGTGGTGGGTGGCACCGGCGTGCAGGGCAGCATCAGCGGCGGTCGCAGCCGCGCCTTGCTGGCGGTGCGCGCCGCGGTGCTGGGCGCGCCGGCCGGCACCGCCACCAGCATCCAGGTGGGCCTGAATCCCTTTGCCGACGCGCAGCGCGCCGCGCTCGAGGCTGAGCGCCGGCGCATGCTGGAGGAGCAGAACAAGGTCAGGCAGCTGGTGGACTTCTTTGCCAAGCACCCGGAGCGCGCCGTCGGCGACCTGCGCGAAAAGGCGCGCGCGACGCTGTTTAAGCTGTCGCGCGACCTGTTCGGGCTGGAGGCGCGCCTGACCGAACTGGGGCAGCAGATGCAGCCCGCCGCTGAAGCGGTCATCGACGCCCCGCGGCGCATCCATGGCGGGGTCACGCTGCAGGTGGGCAGCCGCGTGCTCAAAGTGATGGAAGACAAGCCCGGCGGCCAGATCCGGCTGCTCGATGACCGTATCACCGTCGGCTGAATCGCGCGCTTGCTCGATCCCGCTTTGATTCGAGGGGATTTGTACTATCCTGCAGATATGTCCTGGGGTGCCGCAGGATGGGCGACTGAGCTAGCGTTGGGCAATGAATGCAGAAGCGGATCAGCACTCTGTGGAAGCGTTACACCGAACCGACACACGTGGCACTTGAATGAACGGGAAGGCCAGCCATCGCGCTGGCCTTTCTGTTTTGGCGCCGGCCGTTTCGCAAGTACCGGAATCGTGGCAGGACGGGCATGCGCTCATGCCGCCCAAAGCCGCAACTCGTGCAGTCCGCTGCGCGCCACGCGTGTCCCAAGCGCGCGCCCCTGTGTTTCGAACATGGCTTGCAGCCATGCCATGTCGACTTCGCGCGCATACGCCAGCCGGAAGTGGCTGCGCCGCAAGGGCACCAGCCGCAGGTCCGCGCTGCCGCCGCCATCGAAGCCGACGAATGCCATCAGCGCCAGGTCCGGGCGGTAGGTATCGTATCCGCCGATGCCCTCGTAATCGTTGATGAAATCGCCGCAGCCGTACAGGATCGGCTTGCCGGCATGCAGCTCGATGCCCAGCGGGTGATGCGAGGAATGCCCGTGCACGATGTCGATGCCGGCGTGCTCGACCAGCGCGCGGGCGAAGGCGCGTTGCGCGGGATCGATGTGGTAGCCCCAGTTCGGGCCCCAGTGGATCGACAGCACCATGACGTCGCCGGGGCGCCGCAGTTGCCGGGCCTGCGCGGCAATGCGCTGCTGCGAGGCCGCGGACCAGTCGTCCAGCAGGTTCACGCCCGAGTGCCCCGCGGTGGCGCGCCACGCCGCCGGCGTGCCGGCATTCGGCATGGCGAAGGCCATTACCACCACGCGACCACCGCCCGGCCGCGCCAGCACCGCGGCGCGTGCGGCGCTGGCCTCGTCGGGGCCGGCGCCGGCGTGGGCGATCTGCGCGCCGTCCAGCGCGTCCAGCGTATCGGCCAGGCCCGCGCGGCCCCAGTCCAGTACATGGTTGTTGGCGAGCATCGCGCAGTCGATGCCGGCGGCCTGCAGGCAATCGACGTTGCGCGGATGCATGCGGTAGTGCACGGCCTTGCCGGGCCAGGCATCGTCGCTGGTGGTGATGGCGGTTTCCAGGTTGACGATGCAGGGCCGCGCGGCGCGGCTTGCCAGTTCCGCCAGCGCATCGCCCCACGGATAGTCCGGCCCGGCGGGGCGCGCGATCGGGCCGGCCCTGCGTTCCGCCAGGCGCACGTAGTCGAGCGCGGAATGCACATACGATTCATGCAGCAGCGGCTGGCTGGGATGCGCCAGTATCTGGTCGATGCCGCGACCGGTCATCACATCGCCGCACAGGAACAGGGGAGGTTGGCTGGCAGGGTCCATTGTGCAGGCGCACGGCGCGCGGGCACCGTGCCGCCGTGCCTTCATGATAGGCCGCGCGGCCATGGCAGGATTTGGCCCACCCGCGGAATGCGCCGCGCGCGGCGCGCATTTACATTCCCGCGGTGCCTGCCTTAAATGATGAAGTCATCGGTCCTCGTGGCCATTTTTTTGCTCCTGACGCCGCGTGTCGTCCGATGTTTCCAACCAGCATCGGGAGGCAGATCATGGCCCAGCCATCGCAAGAACACATTGAGGCACTCAAGGCGCAGCTGCGCGGACGCTTGCTGCGCCCGGAGGACAGCGGCTATGACGATGCGCGCAGGATCTGGAACGCAATGATCGATCGCCACCCGCAGTGGATCGTGCAGGCCGCGGGTGCTGCCGACGTGGTGGCGGCGGTGAACTTCGCGCGCGAGCATGGCGTGCTGCTGGCGGTACGCGGCGGCGGCCACAACATCGGCGGGCTGGCGATCTGCGAGGGCGGCATGGTGCTGGACCTGTCGCAGATGCGCTCGGTGCGCGTCGATCCCCACGCGCAACGCGCGTGGGTGGAGCCGGGCGCCACGCTGCGCGATTTCGACCATGAAGCGCAGGCGCAGGGCCTGGCCACGCCGCTCGGCATCAACTCCACCACCGGTGTCGCCGGGCTGACGCTGGGCGGCGGTTTCGGCTGGCTCAGCCGCAAGTTCGGCACCACGGTCGACAACCTGGTGTCGGCGCAGGTCGTTACCGCCGATGGCAGGCTGGTGCGCGCCAGCAGCGACGAGAACGCCGACCTGTTCTGGGCGTTGCGCGGCGGCGGCGGCAACTTCGGCGTGGTGACGATGTTCGAGTTCCGGCTGCATCCGGTCGGGCCGCAGGTCTATGGCGGACTGATCGTCTATCCGCTGGAGCAGGCCGCCAGCGTGCTGCCCGCCTATCGCGAACTGTATGAATCGATGCCCGACGAGCTGACCGTGTGGGTGGTGCTGCGCCAGGCGCCGCCGCTGCCGTTCCTGCCGCCCGAGGTGCACGGCAAGCCGGTGGCGGCGCTGGCGATCTGCTATATCGGTCCGCCGGAGCAGGGGCCGCAACTGGTCGAGCCGCTGCGCCGGCTCGGCACCCCGTATGGCGAGCACCTGGGGCCGATGCCGCTCACCGCGTGGCAGCAGGCCTTCGATCCGCTGCTGACGCCGGGTGCGCGCAACTACTGGAAGTCGCATAACTTCGCGGGCCTCGACGACGGGCTGATCGCGATGCTGATCGAGCAGATCGGCAAGCTGCCGTCGCCGCAATGCGAAGTCTTTATCGGCGCGATGGGCGGGCAGACCAACCGCGTCGCGCCCGACGCCACCGCCTACGCCAACCGCGACGCCAAGTTCATCATGAACCTGCACGGGCGCTGGGACAGCCCCGCGGACGACGACCGGTGCATCGGCTGGGCGCGCGAGGTGTTCCGTGCGGCGGCGCCGTTCGCACTGGGCAGCGTCTATGTCAACTTCCTCACGCAGGAGGAGGCCGACCGCGTCGGCGCTGCCTATGGGCCGAACTACGACCGGCTGGTGGAAGTGAAGCGGCGCTACGATCCCGACAACCTGTTCCGCCATAACCACAACATCAATCCCGCGGGCTGAACGGCGTATCGCGTGGCGGGGCGGGGCAGGGCGACCTGCTCCGCCTTCACGCGGCTGCAATACGGCCATGCCAGCATCGCCGCGACCGCGTTGTATCCACAGGGAGAGCAAGCAGATGAGACCGGGTGAAGCAGAGCTGGTGCGGCGCATCCACAACGAGGTGGCCGACTACTACGACGAAGAGATCGAACTGGAACTGGACGACCGCGAGGCCAGCGAGGCCTTCGGCGATCCTGTGCACCTGGACGACCAGGCAGAGCAGGACAGCCGCCGGAAATACTTCCGCGAGCTGTTCCGGCTGCAGGGCGAACTGGTGCGGCTGCAGAGCTGGGTCGCCGCTACCGGGCACAAGGTCGTGATCCTGTTCGAGGGGCGCGACGCCGCCGGCAAGGGCGGCGTGATCAAGCGCATCACCCAGCGGCTGAACCCGCGCGTCTGCCGCGTTGCCGCGCTGCCCGCGCCCAACGACCGCGAACGCACCCAGTGGTACTTCCAGCGCTACGTCGCGCACCTGCCCGCCGCCGGCGAGATCGTGCTGTTCGACCGCAGCTGGTATAACCGCGCCGGCGTCGAGCGCGTGATGGGCTTCTGCACCGACGACCAGTACGAAGAGTTCTTCCGCTCGGTGCCCGAGTTCGAAAAGATGCTGGTGCGTTCCGGCATCCAGGTGATCAAGTACTGGTTCTCGATCACGCACGACGAACAGCGCCTGCGCTTCCTCAGCCGCATCCATGATCCGCTCAAGCAGTGGAAGCTCAGCCCGATGGACCTGGAATCGCAGCGCCGCTGGGAAGACTACACTCGCGCCAAGGAGATCATGCTCGAGCGCACCCACATCGCCGAGGCGCCGTGGTGGGTGGTGCAGGCCGACGACAAGAAGCGCGCGCGCCTGAACTGCATCCATCACTTGCTGAGCCTGGTGCCATATGCCGAAGTGGAAGCCCCCACCGTCGTGCTGCCCGGCCGCGAGCGCCACGAGGACTACGTGCGCCAGCCGGTGCCGAGGGAGATGATCGTGCCGGAGGTGTACTGAGCGATGCCCGGCGCCTAGGGTATCCACGGGGTGCGCCATCGGCCCCATGCTGTAGCGGCTACCTATAATGAAAACGGCCACCCCGACATCCGCGGCGGCCGTGATCGTGGAACTGCTAGCTTTCTGGGCGGCCATGCTTGCCGCCTATCTCCTGATGAAGCGTGCCGGCTGCTTCAGCCAGCCGGTGCTCTATCCCGATCTGGATCACCCCTTCCGCTACTGGTGGGCACAACGGCTGGGGCGCCAGCCGGTGCCATTGCCGCTGCCTTCGCCGCCTTCTTCTCCAGAACGCGCGCAACAAAAAACCCGGAGAGCGTGACGCTGTCCGGGTTTGCGCGGGCTGGGCCCTGAATTCTGGTGGTGCCGAAGAGAGGAATCGAACCCCCGACCTTCTCATTACGAATGAGCTGCTCTACCGACTGAGCTACTTCGGCAACATGTTCCGGCGATCTGGAACAGCCCGCAATAGTAGCAGCGTTTTCCGGCCTTGTGAAGCCCTTTGTGTCGCCGGTGCCACCGGCGCCGGCATGGAAAAACGGGGCGCAGTGCGCCCCGTTTCAAGCGAGTCGGGCCGGGATCAGGCCTTGGCTTGCGCTTCCTGGTGGTAGCGCGTGACGCGCTCCACCTCGTTCTTCGAGCCCAGGATCACCGAGACGCGCTGGTGCAGCTTTTCCGGCTGCACGTCGAGGATGCGCTGTTCGCCGTTGGTGGCGGCGCCGCCGGCCTGCTCGACCAGCATCGCCATCGGGTTGGCTTCGTACATCAGGCGCAGCTTGCCGGGCTTTTCCGGCTCGCGCTTGTCCCACGGGTACATGAAGATGCCGCCGCGGGTCAGGATGCGGTGCACGTCGGCGACCATCGAGGCCACCCAGCGCATGTTGAAGTTCTTGCCGCGCGGGCCTTCGTCGCCGGCCAGGCACTCGTCGATGTACTTGCGCACCGGCGGGGCCCAGTGGCGCATGTTCGACATGTTGATGGCGAATTCCTTGGTGTCTTCGGGAATCGTGACGTTGGACTGGGTCAGCACGAAGCTGCCGGCCTCGCGGTCCAGCGTGAACATGTGCACGCCGTTGCCGACCGTCAGCACCAGCGTGGTCTGCGGGCCGTACACGGCGTAGCCGGCGGCGACCTGGTGCGTGCCGGGCTGCAGGAAGTCGGCCTCGGTCACGGTCTGGCCGGGCTTGGGCATGTGCAGCACCGAGAAGATGGTGCCGATCGAGACGTTGACGTCGATGTTCGACGAGCCGTCGAGCGGGTCGAACATCAGCAGGTATTCGCCCTTCGGGTAGCGGTTGGGAATCTCGTAGAACGATTCCATTTCTTCCGACGCCATCGCGGCGAGGTGGCCGCCCCATTCGTTGGCGTCGAGCAGCACTTCGTTGGCGATCACGTCCAGCTTCTGCTGGGTTTCGCCCTGGACGTTGCCGGTGCCGGCCGAGCCCAGCACGCCGGCGAGGGCGCCCTTGCTGACGGCGTTGGAAATGGCCTTGCAGGCACGCGCGACCACTTCGATCAGCAGCCGGAGTTCGGGCTGGATGGTGTTGTGCTTGCGCTGTTCCTCGACCAGGTAGCGGGTCAGGCTGATGCGAGTCATGGTTGGTTCTCCTTGGATGGCCGCAATTCTACATGCCCGGCCGCGCGCGGCCGGGCATCGGGGGCGTGGGCCGGGCTGCCGGTCCCGTCGCCGGCACGCTCAGCCAGCCAGCGCCTTGCCGACGATCTCGCGCACGTCGCGCGACAGCGTGCTGCACGCGGCGACACGCTCCAGCTCGGCGCGCATGCGGTCGCGCAACGCCAGTTCGTACTTCTGCCAGCGGTCCATCACCCGCGCCAGGCGCGCCGCCACCTGCGGGTTGATGGCGTCCAGCGCCAGCACCTGGTCGGCCCAGAAGCGGTAGCCCGAGCCGTCCTCGGCGTGGAACTGCGCCGGGTTGCCGGAGCAGAAGCTGAAGATCAGCGAGCGCGCGCGGTTGGGGTTGCGCAGGTTGAAGGCGGGATGCTCCATCAGCGCGCGCACGGTGTCGATGGTGCGCTTGCCGGCGTGCGGGCCGCCGGGCTGCGGCCCGACGCTGCCGCGCTGCATGCCTTGCAGCGAGAACCACTTGTCGATCACCAGCGCATCGTCTTCAAAGCGTTGGTAGAAGTCCGCCAGCGCATGCTCGCGGCCGGGCGCGAAGCTGTTGACCAGTGCCGACAGCGCGGCGAAGCGGTCGGTCATGTTGTCGGCCTGCTGGTATTGCTGGTCGGCCAGCGCCTGCATCGCGGGGTCGCCGCTGTCGGCCAGGTAGCCGAGCGCGAGGTTGCGCAGCGCGCGCTTCGCCGCCGAGGCGGCATCGGGCGAATACGCGCCCGGCGTCGCATTGGCTTCGTAGGCGGCCAGCCAGTCCGCCTGCAGCGCGCGCGCCAGGCCTTCGCGCATGAACTGGCGGGCGCGGTGGATGGCGGCGGGATCGGCCACGCCCATGCGCTCGGCCAGGTAGGCTTCGGCCGGCAGCACCAGGGCCTGCTCGCGGAAGGCGGGGTTGAGCGTATCGTCGGTCAGCACCGCGCGCATGGCGCGCACCAGCGCGGGGTCGAGGCTGAGCTCGCGCCCGGCCTGCACGTCGGCCACCAGTTGCAGCAGTGCGCGCGTGGCCAGGCGCTGGCCGGCTTCCCAGCGGTTGAAGGCGTCGCTGTCGTGCGACAGCTGGAAGGTCAGCTGCGCGTCGGTGTACTCGGCATCGACGATCACCGGCGCGGAGAAATTGCGCAGCAGCGAAGGCAGCGGGGCCTGCGCACCGCGCGGCAGGTTGATGAAGCGGAAGCTTTGCTCGGCCTGCGTGAAGTCGAGCACGCGCGTGGTGCCGGCGGGCGCACTTTCGCCTTCAAGCTGCAGCGGCAGGTCGTTGCCGTCGGCGCCCAGCAGGCCGAGCGCGAACGGGATATGGAAGGGCTGCTTGTCGGGCGTGCCGGCGCGGGTCTCGATGCCGACCTTGGGGCAGCGTTGTGTCAGCGTCAGCGTCAGGCTGCCGTCGTCGCCGTTCCACGCGGTGCGCGCGGTCACCACCGGCGTGCCGGCCTGGCTGTACCAGAGGCCGAACTGGCTCAGGTCGCGGCCGTTGGCATCGGCCATGGCGGCGCGGAAGTCGTCGCAGGTCACGGCCTGGCCGTCGTGGCGCTGGAAGTACAGGTCCATGCCCTTGCGGAAGCCCTCGCGGCCTAGCAGGGTCTGGTACATGCGCACCACCTCGGCGCCTTTCTCGTACACCGTGACGGTGTAGAAGTTGTTGATCTCTTCGTAGCTGTCGGGGCGCACCGGATGCGCCATCGGGCCGGCGTCCTCGGGGAACTGCACCTGGCGCAGCACGCGCACGTCCTCGATGCGCTTGACCGCGCGGCCCGATTCCGAGCCCATCATGTCGGCCGAGAACTCCTGGTCGCGGAACACCGTCAGGCCTTCCTTCAGCGACAGCTGGAACCAGTCGCGGCAGGTCACGCGGTTGCCGGTCCAGTTGTGGAAGTACTCGTGGCCGACTACCGCCTCGATATTGGCGAAGTCGGTGTCGGTGGCGGTTTCCGCATTGGCCAGCACGTACTTGGTGTTGAAGATGTTCAGGCCCTTGTTCTCCATCGCGCCCATGTTGAAGTCGCCCACGGCGACGATCATGAAGCGGTCGAGATCGAGCTCCAGGCCGAAGCGCTGCTCGTCCCAGCGGATCGAATGGACCAGCGAATCCATCGCGTGGCGGGTCTTGCCGAGGTCGCGCGCCTCGACCCACACCTGCAGCAGCTTGTCCTTGCCGGACGCGGACCGGATCCGTTCCTCGATGCATTCCAGCTTGCCCGCGACCAGCGCGAACAGGTAGGACGGCTTGGGGAACGGGTCTTCCCACACGGCTTCGTGGCGGCCATCGGGCAGTTCGCGCTGGCTCACCAGGTTGCCGTTGGACAGCAGCACCGGATAGGCGGCGCGGTCGGCGCGCAGCGTGACGCGGTAGGTCGCCATCACGTCGGGGCGGTCGAGGAAATAGGTGATGCGGCGAAAGCCCTCGGCCTCGCACTGGGTGAAGAAGTTGCCGTTGGACACATAGAGGCCCGACAGCGTGGTGTTGGCCGCGGGCTGGCACGCGGTGGTGATTTCCAGCGTGCCCTGCGCCGGCAGGCCCGGCAGCGTCAGCGTGCCGCCGTCCTGGGTGGCGTTGGCCACCGGCTTGCCGTCCAGGCTGACGCCGATCAGTTCGAGTTCTTCACCGGCCAGCACCAGCGGCGCGTCGGGGGCGCCGGCCGTGCGCGCGAAGCGCAGCGTGCTGGTGACCACGGTGCGTTGGGGATCGAGCTCCAGCACCAGCGCGGCGTGGTCGATGGCGAACGGCGGCGGGGTATAGTCCTTGCGATAGACGGTAACGGGCGTGTCGGTGCGCAGCATGGGGGATCCTGTCTTCGGAAGACCGTTAGGAAAAGGGGGCGGCCAGGCGCGTGCAAGCAAGGCATGGCGCTGAAGTCCTCATTGTAGCCAAGGGGTGGGGGTGCGGTCTGACGGGCGCCGCACCAAGCCGCCGCGGGAATTCCGCGCCGCCGGCGTGGTCTCAGAGACACGCAGGGTTTCAGTGGACAGACGAGCGAGGTAGCACTATGTGGCAGCGCGCAGGCGGTGTCGGCAATGACGGGGCAGCGGGCCGGTGGCCGGGGCTGCGCAGGATGTGGGGCGCGCTGGCGCTGCTGGCGGCGCTGCTGCTGACGGGGTGCGCCAGCACCGTGACCACCGATGTCACGGCGTTCCGCCAGCCCGGCTGGCAAAACGACGCGCCGCGCACCTACAGCTTCGAGCGCAGCGCCGAGCAGGCGGCCCAGCTCGACCGGCAGACTTATGAGCAGTGGCTGGCGGCGACGCTGGCGGGCGTCGGCTTCGAGCAGGTGCCGGCCCGGCAGGCACGCTATCTGGTCAGCATGGACTATGACTCCGCGCCGGGGCTGGTGCGCGTGGCCGAGACGGTCTATCCGGACCCGTGGTACGGCCCCTGGGGACCTCCTTACTGGGGCCCTGGCTACTACCGGCCGTGGGGCCCCTGGGGGCCATGGGGCCCGTGGGGTCCGGGCTACTGGCCGCCGCAGACGGTGGTGCGCGACGTGCCGGTGACGTTCTCCAGCCTGCGGGTGTATTTCAAGGAAGCGGCCAGCGGCAAGCGGGTCTACCAGGTCACCGCGCAGAACCAGGCCGAGAGCGGCAGCCTGCCGGCGATGATGCCGTACCTGATCCGCAGCGCCTTCACTGACTTCCCGTCCGACAGCGGCCGTCCGCGCCGGGTGACGCTGGAGGTGGAAAAGAACGCCAGGTAGGGCGGCCGCAACCAGCCACCACCGCCGACCCGGGCCCGGCAGCCCGATGCGTGCGGATGCATGCAGGAGCATGCTTCTGCACCGCCATTGCATACCCAATGGTAAAAGCTGTTTAACGGCCGGAATCCGCGCAAAATCCGGCCTGCAGGCGTGCCGCGGTGGTACTTTGCGCGGGCGCGTGGGCTAGAATAGCTGCTCGATTTTTCCGGCCTGGCTGCCGGAGTCGTCAGTTTCGCTGCCAGAGCTTGTCCTTCGCTGCCGGCTTGTCGCATGAGCCGGGTCGAACCATGGCGGGAGAGGGGCGCTTCCGGTCCGGGCCATTTTCCGGACGAGCCAATGAGCAGCAAGAACGGCGGTGATGCACCGCAACATGCCCCGAACAGTCCTGAAGCGCAGCTGCGCCTCGCCGCGCTGGAATACCACCGCAGCCCGACCAAGGGCAAGATCCAGGTCACCGCGACCAAGGCGCTGTCCAACCAGCGCGACCTGTCGCTGGCCTATTCGCCGGGCGTAGCCTACGCCTGCGAGGAAATCGCCAAGGATCCCGCCACCGCCGCCGAGTACACCTCGCGCGCCAACCTGGTGGCCGTGGTCACCAACGGCACCGCGGTGCTGGGCCTGGGCGACATCGGCCCGCTGGCCGGCAAGCCGGTGATGGAGGGCAAGGGCTGCCTGTTCAAGAAGTTCGCCGGCATCGACGTGTTCGACATCGAGCTCGACGCGCGCGACCCGGACAAGATCGTCGAGATCGTCGCCGCGCTGGAACCCACGCTGGGCGGCGTCAATCTTGAAGACATCAAGGCGCCCGAGTGCTTCTACATCGAGCAGAAGCTGCGCGAGCGCATGAACATTCCCGTGTTCCACGACGATCAGCACGGCACCGCGATCATCTCGGCGGCAGCGCTGCTGAACGGCCTGAAGGTGGTCGGCAAGGACATCGGCAAGGTGAAGATGGCCGTGTCGGGCGCCGGCGCTGCCGCGATCGCCTGCCTCGACACCATGGTCAGCCTGGGCGTGAAGCGCGAGAACATCTCGGTGGTCGATTCCAAGGGCGTGATCTATGTGGGCCGCGACGCCAACATGGAAGCCAACAAGGCCCGCTACGCGCAGGACACCTCGGCGCGCACGCTGGCCGACATCGTCAACGGCGCCGACGTCTTCCTGGGCTGCTCCACCGCCGGCGTGCTGACCGCCGAGATGGTCAAGACCATGGCCGAGCGGCCCATCATCCTGGCGCTGGCCAACCCCGAGCCCGAGATCCGCCCGGAAGTGGCCAAGGCCGCGCGCCCGGACTGCATCATCGCCACCGGCCGTTCGGATTACCCGAACCAGGTCAACAACGTGCTGTGCTTCCCGTACATCTTCCGCGGCGCGCTCGATTGCGGCGCGACCAAGATCACGGAAGCGATGAAGCTCGCCTGCGTCAAGGCCATCGCCGAGCTGGCCGAGGCCGAGCTGAACGACGCCGTGGCCGCCGCCTACGGTGGCCGCGAGCTGAAGTTCGGCCCCGACTACATCATCCCGACGCCGTTCGACCAGCGCCTGATCGAGAAGATCGCCCCGGCGGTGGCCAAGGCCGCCGAAGAGTCCGGCGTGGCCACGCGCCCGATCCAGGACCTGGAGGCGTATCGCCAGCAGCTGTCGACCTACGTCTACCACACCGGCCTGATCATGAAGCCGGTGTTTTCGGCCGCCAAGGCCGCGCCCAAGCGCGTGGCCTATGCCGAGGGCGAGGAAGAGCGCGTGCTGCGCGCGGTGCAGTCGGTGGTCGACGAAGGCCTGGCGCGTCCGATCCTGATCGGCCGTCCGCACGTGATCCAGATGCGCATCGACAAGGCCGGCCTGCGCCTGAAGCCGGGCGTGGACTTCGAGCTGATCAACCCCGAGGACGATCCGCGCTACCGCGCCTACCACGAGGCCTACCACGCGCTGCGCGGCCGCGACGGCGTGACCCCGGACATGGCCAAGGTGGCGCTGCGCCGCTCCAACACGCTGATCGGCACCATGCTGATGCACATGGGCGACGCCGACGCGCTGCTGTGCGGCACCGTGGGCCGCTTCGAGGCCCACCTCGAGCACGTGCGCGACGTGATTGGCCTGGCGCCGGGCGCGCATGTGTTCGCCGCGATGAACGCGCTGATGCTGGAGAAGTACACGCTGTTCATCACCGACACCTTCGTCAACGACGACCCCAGCGCGGAACAGCTCGCGGCCATCGCACAGCTGGCCGCGGAAGAAATCGCGCGCTTCGGCCTGCAGCCGAAGGTGGCGCTGATGTCGCACTCGATGTTCGGCTCGTCGACGCGCCCGTCGGCGCGCAAGATGCGCGAGGCCGCGCAGATCCTCGCGCGCGAGGCCCCGCACCTGGAAGTCGAAGGCGAGATGCAGGGCGATGCCGCGCTGGTCGAGGACGTGCGCCGCCACTTCCTGCCGTCGACCAAGCTGGCCGGCAGCGCCAACCTGCTGGTGATGCCGACGCTGGATGCCGCCAACATTGCCTTCAACCTGCTCAAGATCACGGGCGGCCAGGGCGTGACGGTCGGCCCGATCCTGCTGGGCGCGGCCAAGCCTGTGCACATCCTGAACCCGCAGGCCACCACGCGCCGGATCGTCAATATGACGGCCGTCGCCGTGGCCGAGTGCAACGCGGTGCGCTGAGCCACCGCGAAGCCTTCGCCATGTAAAAGGCCGGGTCAATGACCCGGCCTTTTTGTTTGTTGCCCCGCCGCATTCGCGCGGCCAGGGGGCGGTTGGGTTGGTGCTTATTGCAGCACGTTGTACTGCTCGCGCATGACCACGATAATTGATTTTGCCGCGGCGAGCTGGTGGCCCAGGTTGTCGACGGACTCCTGCGGGAAATCGACCTCGGCGCTCCAGTTGCATCCGGTATGGTCAGGCTGGTGCATTCGCACCGCGTGCAGTTCGCATTCTCCGCACTCGGGGTTGTTGTCGAGGCACTGGTTCAGGATGGCCATGAGTTCAGACCGGGTCTTCGCGTATCGCCGCATGTGTCACCTCGCTGTCATGGGTTTTTGAGGCCTGGAACACCAATCTAGGAAGCGCGCCGAAGGCCTTCCAATTGAATCCGCCTATGGGGCGGCTGTTTCTCATCCGGCCCGGGACCGCGCGTGATGTGGCGCAGCGCAGCATTGCGGCGGGGCGCGGGTGGCGCGCGCTGCGCCTCGCCGCCTAATGAAAAAGCCCGCCGGAAAGGCGGGCTTCAGTGCTGCCGGTGACGCGTTCAGCGCATCAGAATTTGTGGCGCACGCCCACGCCGAAGGTATCGCCGTGCTCGATGCCGGTGATCTTGTCGTAGTAGTAGGCGGCGTACACGTCGGTGCGCTTGGACAGGTTGTAGTCGTAGGCGACGGCAAAGGTATTGCGCTTGAAGTCGCCCAGCGAGTTGTCGACCTTGCCGTAGGCGTAGGACGCCAGCAGGTTGCCGGCGCCGATCGGCACCGAGGCGCCGAACTGGCCGTCGATGTGCTTGATGTCGCCCGACGGCGCGGTGGTGGCGCGGGTCTTGATGTACTGGCCCTGCGCGAACAGCTTGACCACCTTGAAGTCATAGGACAGGCCGATCTGCGCGGCGTCCTGGCGCGACAGGCCGATGTCGGACATGTCGGTCGGTACGCTGTTGAAGCGCACCTGCTGGTAGGCCACGGTCGCGGCGAACGGACCGTTGAAGTACAGGACGTTGCCGCCGAACTTCTGCTTGCCGGCGGCGCCCGGCTGCTCGCCGAAGCCGTAGATGAAGTTGGCGGTCAGGCCGCCGAAGGTCGGCGTGCTGTACACCACGGAGTTGTTCCAGCCCGAATCGCCGATGATGCCGGGATCGGCGACGGCGCCGCTGACCGCGCCGAAGTAGGTGTGGAAGATGGTCGGCGAGAACACGTACGAGTCGACCAGCGGGTTGAACAGGATGGTCGAAATGAAGTACGGCGTGGTGTTGCGGCCCAGCTTGATGGTGCCGGCCTTGTCGTTCTGCAGCCCGACATAGGCGTTGCGGCTGAACATCGAGTCGCCTTCGAAGCGGCCGCTGCGACCGGCGTCCGTGCGGAAGAACCCGTTCAGGTCGAAGATGGCCTTGGTGCCGCCGCCCAGGTCTTCGGTGCCCTTGATGCCCCAGTAAGACGTCTGCATGCCGCCAGAATTGGCCACCCAGGCGCGCTCGCCCGAGCCGGGGCTCTTCACGCCGCCGACGAACATGTCAGCCTGGCCGTACAGCGTGACGCTGGACTGGGCCATGGCCGCGCCGGTAAAAAGGGTAGCCGCTACCGCCGCCAGCTTGAGCGCCGGCTTGTACTGCTTCTGCATTGTTAGACCTCCGTGGTTTTGATCCTGCTTGGAACGTTGTGTACTGGGTCCCTGACGGGTTCTTATCATGTCTTTGTGCTTTTATTCGTGCCGCCTGGCCGGGCTCGGTGTGGTGTTGCATGGGAGGCCGGCGGCATCGGGGTACAGCGTTTTTTTGTTATACAGGTGACGCTTTTTTGCTCAGGCGGATACTAAGTCGTCAAGACGGAACTGTGCAATGCGATGGATCTGGTTGATGCAAGTTTGCAACTCTTGCTGCGGCGTGTTTTCAATGCGGCGCGCGAACTCGGCGATGATGCCGTGGCGGTCGTAGCCGCGCACCGCCAGGATGAACGGGAAGCCGAACTTCTGGTTGTACGCCGCGTTAAGCGACTGCAGGCGGTCGAATTCCTCGGGCGTGCACTGGTTCAGGCCGGCGCCGCTTTGCTCGCGCGTCGACTCGGCGGTCAGCTCGCCGCGCACGGCGGCCTTGCCGGCCAGCTCCGGGTGGGCGCGCACCAGCTTCAGCTGGGCCGCTTCGCCGGCTTCATCCACAGCCTGGCGCAGCGCCTGCGCCAGCGCGGCGCCATCGGCGAAGGGCCGTTGCGCGGCGGCGGTCTCGGCAAACCACGGCGAATGTTCGTAGATGCCGCCCAGCACCTGCACGAATTCCGCGACCGGCATGGTGTTGAGTTGGGCAATGGTGTAGGTCTGGCTCATGCTTGATTCCGGGGAGTGTAGGGGTGGGTGGCGGCCCAGTGCCGGGCGATATCGACACGGCGGCAGATCCACACCTTGTCGTGCCCCTGCACGTAGTCGAGGAAGCGCTGCAGCGCGCGGAAGCGGCCCGGGCGGCCGAGCAGGCGGCAGTGCATGCCGATCGACAGCATCTTGGGGCTGTCCTGGCCGCTCGGGTCGCCTTC
>NZ_FMAD01000001.1 GCF_900094595.1 Cupriavidus alkaliphilus
TAAGGCTTGATCCTATAACCAGTGTGTTTCACCTGGTGAGCGATCGCCTTGTGCCACCGAAGTTGACACAGTAAGCACAACCCCAACTACATCCCGATTCGTGACGCTGTCCCAACCCGGCAGCGCCACAACCCCTCATGCCTGGTGACCATAGCGAGCTGGAACCACCCCTTCCCATCCCGAACAGGACCGTGAAACAGCTCCGCGCCGATGATAGTGCGGATTCCCGTGTGAAAGTAGGTCATCGCCAGGCTCTTATCTTGCAAAACCCCTCGACAGCGTGTGCTGCGAGGGGTTTTGTCTTTGGCGCGGCGAAAACGCCGTGCTCGCCATTGCCGTCACGCCGATCCCCGTTGTTTTCATGCCGCATTGCGGGTCGAGGCGCATTCCTGCCCGCTCCACCTTCTGCTATGTTCGACCCTCAAGTGCCAACGGGTGGCACGAAGGCGGTTGCAACACGTGTTTGCAGCAAGCAGTGAGCAATAGAGCGGGCCGATGCCGACAGAGCAGGGCCGCGATTTCGGGTTTCGAGGGGTTACATGACGGCCAAGATGTTTCGGCTGGTTTTGACTGGCGCCGCCGGCGCGCTGTTGCTGGCAGGGTGCGCTTCCACTCCTCCTGACCCTTCCGCGCCGCAAAAGCATCCGGCCCCCGCCGGGCCTGTTACTTCCAGCTCCGCCATCGATTGCCAGGCCTTCACCGAGCGCATGGCTGCCCACGCGGCGGCGCAGGCCGATACCGCGGTGCCCGAACCCGACTCCCTGGCCGCTGCCAACACCCTCGCGGCGGATGACGAAGCCGGCGACGATGGCGAATCCGCCGACGCCTCGCCGGCCACCCTCGCCACGTTGCCGTTGTTTTCGGTCTCGCCACGCCGCGACCGCCTGCCCGTCGGCTGGCAGCCCTGGACCATCAATCGCAACAAGATTCCCACCACTTATTCGATGGCCGAGGTCGACCAGCGGGTCGTGGTGCATGCCAAGGCCGACAGTTCGGCCTCCGGCCTCTATGTGCCGCTGCGCGAGCGCGATGCCGGCATGCTGCGCTGGACCTGGAAAACCAGCGGCATCATCCGTAATGCCGACAACAGCCATGGCCCGCGCGAAGACTCGCCGCTGCGGCTGTTCGTGGCCTTCGATGGCGACAAGGGTGTGCTGCCGCTCAAGGACCAGTTGATGTACGAGATGGCGCGCCTGACCACCGGGCGCGAGATGCCGTACGCCACGCTGATGTATATCTGGGGCGGGCAGCGTGCGGAAGGCGCGGTGGTGAAGAACCCGCACACTGATCGCGTGCGCATGATCGTGGTGGATAGCGGCATGAAGCATGCCAATGAGTGGCGTTGCCACGAGCGCGATCTGCGCGCCGATTATCGCAAGGCGTTCGGGACCGACCCCGGCCGCGTCATCGCGGTCGGCATCATGACCGATACCGACAATACCAAGAGCAAGGCCGAAGCCTGGTACGGCGACATCGCGCTGGACTAGATTGCCGCGCCGGGGGCACCTCAGCCGCCGATCGGCTCGGCCAGCGCGAGCACCGCGAACGAGGCCAGCCAGTGCGTGGACACATACTCGCCTTCCACCGCCTGGGGCAGCGATGCCTCGATATGGTCCGACCACGCGCGGATCGCCAGCGGCCGCAGCGGATCGGGCAGCGCCGGTTCCAGCAGGCGCCAGCACCAGGCGCGCGACAGGTTCAGTCCGTCCAGGTGCGCGGCCTTGGGGTCGTTGCGGTTGGTCACCGTGACCGGTGTCAGCCAGTTGGCCAGCTCCGCCTGGGCCGGCACGAACAACTCCCACCATTCCGAAAACGCGCAGCCGTCCATCACCGCGTGCATCAGCACGGCTTCGGTCAGTCCGCCGGACAGGAATTCATCGCCGCCGGGCTCGTAGCGGGCCGGATACTTCTGGTCGTGGCCGAACCAGCGGTGGGCGCGCCTTACGATGGCGCGCCGCAAGGCCAGGTCCTGATGGTTGCGCGCATAGGCCAGCGCCATGACCAGCGCGAAGGCGCTGTTGTAGTGGGTGCCGGTGCGTACCGGGAACACTGCCGCATCGAGGAAATCCGCCAGTTGCTGCGATAAATGCGAGGCCAGCGGCGCGCAGGCGTCCGCCCAGACGCCGGCATGCGGGTCGTGCCGTGCCAGCGCCAGCAGTTCGGCCTGCAACTTCAGCATCCAGCCCCAGCCGTAGGGGCGCTCGAAGGTGCGTGAGTCAGGCCGGCGGAAATACGCGAGTTCGGCGGCCATGGCGTCCGGACGCAACTGGGCGTCCAGCATGGCGCGGATGCGCGGCGCGTCCTCTAGGTCAGGATGCAGTGCCAGCAGCCGCACCAGCAGCCAGTGCATATGGACGCTGGAGTGCCAGTCGTAGCTGCCGCAAAACACCGGATGCCAGGCGGCCGGTCCGGCGAGATCGCCGGCGCCCGCCATCATGTGGTCCAGTTTGTACGGATAACGGCGCAGGATATTCTCCAGCGCCACGCGCGCAAAGCTGCGCGCGGTCTCGCGATCCAGCGCCGAACGCCCCATCGCCGAAGCTCCCCTTTTTTGATCGTATTGCCCTGCTCAGGCAGGCGTGCTCGGGCACGCTCTGGTCTATGCCATCAGCTGCCTGCCATCAGGCAGGTGCAAGCCACTTCTCCACCAGCCGCACGAAGAAGGTCGAGCCGACCGGCAGCAACTCGTCGTTGAAATCGTAGCTCGGGTTGTGCAGCATGCAAGGCCCAAGGCCATGGCCGGCATCGCGATGGCCGCCGTCGCCATTGCCGAGGAACAGATAGCAGCCCGGCTTGTGCTGCAGCATGAACGAGAAATCCTCGGCGCCCATGGTGGGTTCGACATGGCTGTCGACGTTGTCCGCGCCGACCAGCTCGGCGGCGACCGAGACGGCGAAGCCGGTTTCAGCCTCGCTGTTGATGGTGGGCGGATAGTTGCGGTGGAATTCGTATTCGACGGTGCAGTCGAATGCCGACGCCACCGCGCGCGCCACCTCTTCCATGCGCCGCTCGATCAGGTCCAGCACCGGCACCGTGAAGGTACGCACGGTACCGCCGATCCAGGCCTGGTCCGGCACGATGTTGGTGGCATCGCCGGCATGGAACTGCGTGACCGAGATCACCGCGGTATCGATCGGGCGCTTGTTGCGCGTGATGATTCCCTGCAGCGCCGACACGATCTGCGCCGCGGTGAACACAGGGTCGTTGCCGTTGTTGGGCATGGCCGCATGCGCGCCCTTGCCGCGCACGACGATGCGGAACTCGTTGCTCGATGCCATCAGCGGGCCCGCGCGCGTGCCGAACGCGCCCATCGGCATGCCCGGCCAGTTGTGCACGCCAAACACCGCGTCGCACGGAAAGCGCTCGAACAGGCCGTCCTTGATCATCTCGCGCGCGCCGCCGCCGCCTTCTTCGGCCGGCTGGAAGATCAGGTGCACGGTGCCGTCGAAGGGCTTGTGCTGCGCCAGGTAGCGCGCCGCGCCGAGCAGCATCGCGGTGTGGCCGTCATGGCCGCACGCGTGCATCTTGCCGGTGTGCTGCGAGCGGTGCTCGAAGGTGTTGGCTTCCTGCAGCGGCAGCGCGTCCATGTCGGCGCGCAGGCCGATGGTGCGCGGGCTGCTGCCATTGCGGATCACGCCGACCAGGCCGGTGGTGCCCAGCCCGCGGTGGACTTCGATGCCCCACGATTCCAGGTTGCGCGCGACCACGTCGGCGGTGCGCTGCTCTTCGAAGCAGAGTTCAGGGTGGGCGTGGATGTCGCGCCGGATCGCGCGGATTTCGGCTTGTGCCTGCAGGATTTCGGGGATGAGCTTCATGATGCCGGGCGGCCTTGGAGTCGAAGGCGTTAGCAATGGGATACCCGGATCATACGATGCCTGTCGCGAAAGCGCCAAAACGCGGCGATTTGCTGCGCGCTCGCCGTCTTGGCGCAGTGCAATATGCCGGCGCGGGTGGGTTTCCCCGCATTGCCGTGGCATGTGCACTGCTGGAACAGTTCATGCTTGAAGTGCCCGGCCGGCAATACCGTCGCTTTGTGATGCCCCATCGCACCAAAAAGCAGCGCCGCTCGTGACCCGCTGCGCGCGCGCATTGCCGATCCTAAAACGTCTGCTTCACTTCCTACAGGGAGAATTGCGCGATGTCCCTTCGCACTTTCAAGAAGGCAATTGGCGCGGTCGCGGTAGCGGGGGCCCTTGGCCTTGCGCTGGCCGGCACCGCCCAGGCCGCGGACCTCAAACTGGCCATGAGTTCGCCGCCGACCTCGATGGATCCGCACTTCTACAACCTGTTCTCCAACATCAACGTTTCCGAGCATATCTTCGACTCGCTGACCAAGATGGACCCGGACAGCCGCATCATCCCGGGCCTGGCCGAGTCGTGGAAGCTGGTCAACAACCTCACGTGGGAATTCAAGATCCGCAAGGGCGTGAAGTTCCACGACGGCGCCGAGCTGACCGCCGAGGACGTGATCTGGTCGCTCGACCGCCCCGCCACCATCCAGAACAGCCCGGGCAAGTTCGACGTCTACACCAAGGCCATCGTCAACAAGAAGGTCATCGACAAGCACACCATCCAGCTCACCACCAGCCAGCCGTATCCGCTGATGCTGAACGACCTCACGTCGATCTTCATCGTGCAGAAGAAGGCCACGCAGGGACTGGGCTCGGACGATTTCGCGCAGGGCAAGGGCATGATCGGCACCGGCCCGTTCAAGTTCGTCAGCTATGCGCGCGACGACCGGGTCGAGCTGGTGCGCAACAACGATTACTGGGGCAACAAGCCGGCCTGGGACAAGGTCACGCTGCGCTTCATCCCCAACCCGGCGACGCGCCTGGCGGCGCTGCTGTCGGGCGATGTGCAGGCCATCGAGAACGTGCCCACGCCCGACCTGCCCAAGGTGCGCAACGATCCCAAGCTGGCGTTCTTCTCCAAGATCTCGCATCGCGTGATCTACCTGTATTTCGATGCCAAGCGCGACAAGTCGCCGTACGTGACCACCAAGGAAGGCGCGCCGCTGGACAAGAACCCGCTGAAGGACACGCGCGTGCGCAATGCCATCAGCATGGCGATCAACCGGCAGGGCATCAAGGACCGGCTGATGGAGGGCCTGTCCGAGCCCACCAACAACCTGGTGCCGCCCACGCTGTTCGGCTACAACCCCAACCTGAAGACGGTCAAGTACGACCCCGAGGGCGCCAAGAAGCTGCTGGCCGAGGCGGGCTTCCCCAACGGTTTCGGCGTGACGCTGCACACGCCCAACAACCGTTACGTGAACGACGAGAAGATCGCTCAGACCATCGCGCAGAACCTGACCCGCATCGGCATCTCGACCAAGGTCGAGGGCATGCCGATGGCGACGTACTCGTCCAAGGGCATCAAGCACGAATGGTCGTTCGGCCTGCTCGGCTGGGGCGCCCAGACCGGCGAGGTCAGCTCGCCGCTGCGCGCGCTGCTGGCGTGCGAAGACAGCAAGAAGGGCTTCGGCACCACCAACTGGGGCGAGTACTGCAACCCGAAGATGGACGTGGTGCTGGAAAAGGCGCTGTCGACGGTGGACGACACCGAGCGCTCCAAGCTGCTGCAGGAAGCCACCGCGATCGCGATCAACGATGGCGGTATCATCCCGATCCACCAGCAGGTGACCACCTGGGCCACGCAGAAGGGCATCGTCTACGTGCCGCGCACCGACGAGCGCACGTACGCGCATAACTTCAAGCCCCAGTAA
This sequence comes from Cupriavidus alkaliphilus, assembly GCF_900094595.1. Taxonomy (GTDB): domain Bacteria; phylum Pseudomonadota; class Gammaproteobacteria; order Burkholderiales; family Burkholderiaceae; genus Cupriavidus; species Cupriavidus alkaliphilus. The sequence continues at coordinate 5,726 of NZ_FMAD01000001.1, forward strand.
GCAGGCTGCCTGCTGCTGAGTTCGCGGTGCCGCGCATGGCTGCCGCGCCGCCTGGAAGCGCATGGCGCTTTCGGGCGGCGTGCGCATTCCCGCGCGAAAGGATAGTGGTCTGAATATGCTGGTCTTTATCATCCGGCGCCTGATGCAGAGCGTGGTCGTGCTCTTCGTCATGTCGCTGCTGGTTTTCCTCGGCGTCTTTGCCATCGGCAATCCCGTCGACATCCTGATCAACCCGCAGGCCGACCAGGAGGACATCAAGCGCACCATCGCGGCGCTGGGCCTGGACAAGCCGCTGTGGGAGCAGTACTGGGTGTTCCTGCAGAACGCGCTGCAAGGCAACCTCGGTACCTCGTTCGCGCATGGCACGCCGGCGCTCAAGCTGATCTTCGAGCGCATGCCGGCGACCATGGAGCTGGCGATCTGCGCGATCCTGCTGGCGATCGTGCTGGGCATCCCGCTGGGCCTGTGGGCCGGGCTGCGGCCCAAGGGCATTGCCGGCAAGTCGATCATGACGGTGTCGATCCTGGGCTTCTCGCTGCCCACCTTCTGGGTCGGGCTGATGCTGATCATGGTGTTCGCGGTGCAGTTGGGCTGGCTGCCGTCCAACGGCCGCGGCGAGACCGTGCGCGTGCTGGGCATCCCGCTCAGCTTCCTGACCGCGGACGGCATCCGCCACCTGATCCTGCCGGCGGTGACGCTGTCGCTGCTCAACATCGCCATGGTGATCCGGCTCACGCGCGCCGGCACGCAGGAGGCGATGCTGCAGGACTACGTCAAGTTCGCGCGCGCCAAGGGGCTCTCCAATACCCGCATCGTCGGCGTGCACGTGCTGAAGAACATCCTGATCCCCATCGTCACCGTGATCGCGCTGCAGTTCGGCTCGATCATTGCCTTTGCGATCGTGACCGAGACCATCTTCGCCTGGCCCGGCATGGGCAAGCTCATCATCGACTCGATCCAGCTGCTGGACCGGCCGGTGATCGTCGCCTACCTGATGGTGATCGTGACGCTGTTCATCCTGATCAACCTGGTGGTGGACATCATCTACAGCATGCTCGATCCGCGCGTGCGCATTGCCGACAACAAGGGCTGAGCCATGACCGCAGTAACTGTCGAACCCGAAGACAAGACGCCGCCGCGCGCCGCGGCGCGCGAGCAATCCCCGTGGCGGCGCTTTGCCGCCGAGTTCTTCGCCAGCAAGATCGCCGTGGCCGGGCTGGCCACGCTGGTGACGATCATCCTGATCGCCATCTTCGCGCCGTGGCTGGCGCCGCAGAACCCGTATGACCTGGCCACGCTGGACGTGCTCGACGCGCGCCTGGCGCCCGGCGAGCAGGCCGGCAGCGGCATGACCTTCCTGCTGGGCTCGGACGAGCAGGGCCGCGACATCCTGTCGGCGGTGATGTACGGGTTGCGCATCAGCATCGGCGTGGGCGTGGTCAGCACCCTGATCGCGCTGCTGCTGGGCGCCACGCTCGGCCTGCTGGCCGGCTTCCTCGGGGGGCGCACCGAAGCCTTCATCATGCGCGTGGCGGACCTGCAGCTGTCGTTCCCGCCGATCCTGCTGGCGCTGATCCTGCTGGCCTTCCTGCGCCCCGGGCTGGGCAATATCGTGATCGCGCTGGTCGCGGTGCAGTGGGCCTACTACGCGCGCACCACGCGCAGCGCGGCGCTGGTCGAACGGCGCAAGGAATACATCGAAGCCGCCACCTGCCTGGGCCTGCCGCCCGCGCGCATCATGTTCCGCCATCTGCTGCCCAACTGCCTGCCGCCGCTGATCGTGATCGCGGCACTGCAGGTGGCCTCGGCGATCACGCTGGAGGCGACGCTGTCCTTCCTCGGACTGGGCGTGCCGATCACCGAGCCGTCGCTCGGTTCGCTGATCTCGAACGGCCAGCAGTACATGCTGTCGGGCAAGTACTGGATCAGCTTCTTCCCGGGCATCGCGCTGGTGGTCACCATCGTCGCGATGAACCTGGTCGCCGACCAGCTGCGCGATGTGCTGAACCCGCGCCTGCAGACGCAATAACCGGGAGCACGAGATGGCACACCCGATGGCACAACCGACGCTGGTGGTCGAACACCTGAAAACGCATTTCTATACGCGCGGCGGCATCGCCAGGGCCGTCGACGACGTGTCCTTCACCGTGGGCCGCGGCGAGATCATGGGGCTGGTGGGCGAGTCCGGCTCGGGCAAGTCCATGACAGGCTACTCGATCATGGGCCTGATCGACCCGCCCGGGAAGATCGTCGACGGCCGCATCGCGCTGACCAGCCGCGACGGGGTCACGCGCGACCTGCGCGCGCTCACGCCGGCGCAGCAGCGCGACGTGCGCGGCAACCGCATCGCCATGATCTTCCAGGATCCGATGATGACGCTGAACCCGGTGCTGCGCATCGATACGCAGATGATCGAGGCGGTGCTGGCGCATGAGAACGTGAGCAAGGCGGCGGCGCGCGAGCGCGCCCGCAACGCACTGGCGCGGGTCGGCATTCCGTCGCCGGACGAGCGCCTGCAGGCCTATCCGCACCAGTTCTCGGGCGGCATGCGCCAGCGCGTGGCGATTGCCACGGCGCTGCTGAACAAGCCCGACCTGATCATTGCCGACGAACCGACCACCGCGCTCGACGTTACCATCCAGGGCCAGATCCTGTACGAGATGCAGACCCTGTGCCGCGAGTCCGGCACGGCGCTGATCTGGATTACGCACGATCTGTCGGTGGTGGCGGGGCTGGCCGATTCCGTCTGCGTGATGTACGCCGGCAAGATTGTCGAGGCCGGCGACGTGCGCCAGGTGCTGGAGCACCCTGAGCATCCCTACACGCACGGCCTGATCAGCTCGGCGCCGTCGCGCAATCCGCGCGGCGCGCCGCTGCGGCAGATCCCGGGCATGACGCCGTCGCTGCTGAACCTGCCGGGCGGCTGTTCGTTCCGCGAGCGCTGCCCGTACGCGACGGCTGCATGCAAGACCGACCCGCCGCTGGAAACCGCCGCGGACGGGCGCCGCCTGCGCTGCTTCCATCCGGTGCTTGCCAACCAGGAGGCGGCATGAACGCCACTGCACTGCAATCCCGACCGATGACCCAACCTGCCGTAAAGGAAGACGCCACGCCCGCTGCGCCGATCCTCGAACTGCGCGGCGTGTCCAAGCGCTTTGTCAAATCGCTCGATGCCGCCGCGCGCATCGCCAACCTGTTCGGCGCGCATGCGCGCGAAGAGGTGGTGCATGCGGTGGACCGCGTCGACCTGAGCATCCGCGCCGGCGAGGTGGTGGGGCTGGTGGGCGAATCCGGCTGCGGCAAATCCACGCTCGGCCGCATGGCCGTGGGCCTGCACTCGCTGACCGAGGGCGTACGGCTGTGGCGCGGCACCAATCTGGACCAGCTGCCGCCGGACAAGCGCCGCGAGAAGCAGCTGGCGATCCAGATGATCTTCCAGGATCCGTATGCCTCGCTGAACCCGCGGCTGCGTGTGCTCGACATCGTCGGCGAGGCGCCGGTGGTGCACGGCCTGGTCGGGCGCGGCGCGCAGAAGGGCTATGTCGAGGACATGCTGGTGCGCGTGGGCATGGACCCGACCGTGCTGCGCCGCTTTCCGCACCAGTTCTCGGGCGGCCAGCGCGCACGCATCGGCATTGCGCGCGCGCTGGCGGTGAAGCCCGAGTTCCTGGTCTGCGACGAATCGGTGGCGGCGCTGGACGTGTCGATCCAGGCCCAGGTGCTGAACCTGTTCATGCGCCTGCGCGAAGAGCTGAACCTGACCTACCTGTTCATCAGCCACGATCTGGGCGTGGTCAAGCACATCAGCGACCGGGTGGTGATCATGTACCTGGGACGGGTGGTCGAGTCCGCGCCGACCGAAGACGTGTTCGCCACGCCCAACCACCCCTATACGCAGGCGCTGCTGGCGGAGGCGCCGAAGCTGGAGGTGGCGCGCAAGACCTACGTCGCAATCCGCGGCGAGATCCCGTCGCCGCTGCACCCGCCGAGCGGCTGCCATTTCCATCCGCGCTGCCCGCACGCGATGCCGCGTTGCCGCGAAGAGCAGCCGCTGCTCAAGGAGATCGCGCCGATGCGGTTCTCGGCATGCCATTTGAATGACATGAAGTAGAGGCTACGACGATCCCACTGGTTTTCTCCCCTCTCCCGCTTGCGGGAGAGGGGAGAAAACCAGCGATCACGGGGCCAGCTTCACCGAATCACCTGCCCCTTCGAATTGATGATCGTCATCTCCACGAACTTCGAGCCGACATGGTTCTCCGGCGTGAAATTGACGATAAACCCGCCCAGGTCGTAGTTGCGCATCGATTCCAAGGCGGTCACCAGCTTCTCGCGCGTCAGGTCCTTGCCCGCGCGGCGCAGGCCTTCGGTGAAGGTCTTGGCGGCGATGAAGCCCTCGATGCTGGCGTAGTCGAATTCGCTGGCCCTGCCGGCGGCCTGCAGCAGGCGCAGGTATTCGCGCACGATCGGCAGCGTGGCGTTGCCCGGGTGCGGCATCACCTGCGAGATGATCACGCCGCTGCCCTGCGCGCCGACCACGTTGGCCAGCGCCTGCGTGCCGACGAAGGAGACGTTGTAGAACTGGCCGTTGTAGCCGCGGCGCAGCGCTTCCTTCACGAACGCGCCGGCGGTGCGGTACGCGCTGATCATCACTACCGCATCGGGCTTGGCCTTCATCGAGCCCTGCATGGCGTCGCCGATCTCGGTGGTGTTGCGCACCACGGGCTCGCGCGCGACGATCTGCACGCCGCTGTCGGGCGCGGCCTTGAGCGCGCGCTCGAGCCCATCCAGGCCGGCCTTGCCGTAGGCATCCTCGTTGTAGACCACGGCCACGCGCTTGAGCCCGGTGGTCTGGATCTGGCGCAGGATGGCCGCGGTTTCCTCGTTGTACCCGGCGCGCACATGGAACACGTAGCGGCTGCGCGGCTCGCGCAGCGACTGCGCGCCGGTGTACGGACCGAAGAACGGCACCCTGGCCTGGATCGCGAGCGGCAGCGCGGCCTGGCTGGTGGGCGTGCCGACATAGCCGAACAGGGCGAAGACGCGGTCTTCCTCGATTAGTTTCCGGGTGTTCTTGGCCGCCGGTTCGGGCTCGTAGTAGTCGTCGAGCGCCTCGAGCCGGATCTTGCGCCCGTGGATGCCGCCCTGCTGGTTGATGTGGTCGAAATACAGCCGCGCGCCCGAGTTCATCTGCTTGCCCAGCACGGCGGTCGGGCCCGTCAGCGCGGCGGACTGGCCCAGCAGGATGGTGTCGGCGGTGACGCCTTGCTCGGATGTGGCGGCAGTGGCCGCGGTGTTCGCCGCCAAGGCGGCGCAGGACGCGCCGCCCGTGCCGATGGCGCACGCCACCAGCAGGCCGGCAAGCCGGCCATTGACCCCGGATCGGAAAAACATAAACCCCCCGCGAATGATGGTTCGGTTACCCGTTCGCCGCGTCGGCCGGTCTGCGCCGGCGAGTTCCAAAAATCGAGCGGCATGGTGCGCGTCCCGGTCTGTGCCGCGAGCGCGCCGGCACATCATAATCGAATACAATCGGGACGAGATACTCCCCGCCGTCGCGCCGCACGTACGGGGAATGCGCCGCCCGCCGGCGCGACGCAGGCGCCGCCACCCGCCGCCTGCGCCGGCATCTCCCGTTCCGTACGACCGAACGAAAACAACACATCCCCCGCCCCGGAGACCCCATGGCTTCCCGCATCGTCCGCGCCGCCTGCCCGCATGACTGCCCCGATACTTGTGCCTTGCTCGTCACCGTCGAGGATGGACGCGCCGTCAAGGTAGCGGGCGATCCTGACCATCCCGGCACGCAGGGCGTGCTCTGCACCAAGGTGTCGCGCTACACCGAGCGCACCTACCACCCGGATCGCCTGCTGACGCCGATGAAGCGCGTCGGCAAGAAGGGAGAGGGCAAGTTCGCGCCGATCTCGTGGGACGAGGCGCTGGATACGGTCGCCACGCGCCTGCAGGCGATCGCCGCGGGCGACCCGCAGGCGATCGTGCCGTACAGCTATGCCGGCACCATGGGGCTGGTGCAGGGCGAGAGCATGGCCGCGCGCTTCTTCAACAAGCTGGGCGCGTCGCGGCTGGACCGCACCATCTGCGCCAGCGCCGGGGCCACCGCGCTGCGCTACACCTACGGCGCCAGCGTGGGCATGGACATGGAGCATGTGGTCGATGCCAGGCTGGTGATCATCTGGGGCGGCAACCCGATCGCCTCCAACCTGCACTTCTGGACCCGCGCGCAGGAGGCCAAGCGGCGCGGCGCCACGCTGGTGGCGATCGACCCGTACCGCTCGCTGAGCGCCGAGAAGTGCCACCGCCATATCGCGCCGATGCCCGGCACCGACGGCGCACTGGCGCTGGCGATGATGCACGTGCTGATCCGCGACGGCCTGCTCGACCACGACTACATCGAGCGCCACACCGTGGGCTTCGAGGCGCTGCGCGAGCGCGCGCAGGCCTATCCGCCGGCGCGCGCCGCCGAGATCTGCGGCATCCCGGTCGAGGACATCGAATGGCTGGCCGGGCTCTACGGACAGCTGGCGGTGCGCGAGCGCCAGCCGGTGGCGATCCGGCTGAACTACGGCATGCAGCGCGTGCACGGCGGCGGCCAGGCGGTGCGCGCGGTGGCGTGCCTGCCGTCGCTGGTGGGCGCGTGGCGCCATCCGGCGGGCGGGCTGCAGCTGTCGACCTCGGGCTTCTTCCCCGTCAACGAAGCCGCGCTGCAGCGCCCGGACCTGCTGCCGGGATGGCCGCAGCAGCTGCCGCGCCTGGTCAACATGAGCACCATCGGCGATGCCTTGCTGGCCGAGCCGGCGCCCGGCGCGCCGCGCATCGAGGCGGTGGTGGTCTACAACAGCAACCCGGTGGCGGTGGCGCCGGAATCCGGCAAGGTGGCCGCCGGCTTTGCGCGCGAGGACCTGTTCACGGTGGTGCTGGAGCATTTCCGCACCGACACCGCCGACTATGCCGACATCATCCTGCCCGCGACCACGCAGCTCGAGCACACCGACGTGCACAAGGCCTACGGCCATACCTATTTTCTGGCCAACAACGCCGCCATCGCGCCGCTGGGCGAGGCCCTGCCCAACACCGAGATCTTCCGCCGGCTGGCGCAGCGCATGGGCTTTACCGACGCCTGCTTTGCCGACAGCGACGAGGCCATCGCCGCGCAGGCCATCCTGCCGGACGATGCGCGCGCGGCCGGCATCAGCTGGGATTCGCTGAAAGCGCAGGGCTGGCAGAAGCTTGCGCTGCCGGCGGCGCCGTTCGCCGAGGGCGGCTTTCCGACGCCATCGGGCAAGTGCCAGTTCTATTCGGAGCCGATGGCGCGCGATGGTTTCGACCCGCTGCCCGACTACGTGCCGCAGTACGAAGCGCCGCAGACCGCGCCGGAACTGGCCGCGCGCTATCCGCTGGCGATGATCTCGCCGCCGGCGCGCAATTTCCTCAACAGCTCGTTCGTCAACGTCGACAGCCTGCGCGCCACCGAGGGCGAGCCGCACCTGGACATCCATCCGGCCGACGCCGCCGAGCGCGGCATCGTGCACGGCGCGCTGGTGCGCGCCTTCAATGACCGCGGCAGCATGGTGGCGCGCGCGCGCGTCACCGATCGCGCCCGGCGCGGTTTGGTGGTGGGGCTGTCGATCTGGTGGAAGAAGCTCGCGCCCGACGGCAAGAACGCCAATGAGCTGACCAGCCAGCGCCTGACCGACCTGGGCCGCGCGCCGGTGTTCTACGACTGCCTGGTGCAGGTCGAGGCCTGCGCGCAAGGGGCAGTCGAGGCGGCATGACGCGGCCGCGCGGCCGCCGCGGCTGGGCGGCACTCGTGGGGGCAGTGGCGCTGTCGGCCCTGGTGCTGCTGACGGCGGGATGCGAGGCGGTCGGCTACTACGCGCAGTCGATCGGCGGGCATCTCGGCGTGATGGCCCAGGCGCAGCCGCTGACCGACGCGATCGCCAGCGCGCGCGACGCCAACGATGCGCGCCTGGTCCAGCGCCTGGCGCTGGCCGGCCGCATGCGCGACTTTGCCTCGCGCGAGCTGAAGCTGCCCGACAACGGCAGCTACCGCCGCTACGCCAACCTGCACCGGCCCTACGTGGTGTGGAGCGTGTTCGCCACGCCGGAGCTGTCGATGGAACTGCGCAAGTGGTGCTTCCCGATCGTCGGCTGCATCAGCTACCGCGGCTACTACGCCCAGTCCGACGCCGAGCAGTATGCGCAAGACCTGCGCCGCGACGGGCTCGAGACCTACGTGGCCGGCGTCCCCGCTTATTCGACACTGGGCTATTTCGATGACCCGCTGCTCAATACCTTCGTCTACCTGCCCGAGGGCGAGCTGGCGCGGCTGATCTTCCATGAACTGGCGCACCAGGTGGTGTACGTGCGCAACGACACCGCGTTCAACGAGTCCTTCGCCACCGCGGTGGAAGCCGCCGGCGTGGAACGCTGGCTGGACCAGGATGCGTCGGAGGACGCGCGTACCAGCTATCGCCAGTACGACGCCCGGCGCCAGCAGTTCCGCGCGCTGCTGCTGGGCACGCGCGACCGGCTGGTGGCGCTGTACCAGACCCCGCTCGACGACGCCGCCAAGCGCGAGGGCAAGGCGAAGATATTTGCCGACCTGCGCGCCGGCTATGCGCGGCTGCGGGCGGAGTGGGGCGGGTACAGCGGCTATGACCGCTGGTTCGACCAGCCGCTGACCAACGCCCACCTGGCCGCGGTGGCGACCTACCAGCAATGGGTGCCGGCCTTTACCGCGCTGCTGGCGCGCTGCGACGGCGACTGGCAGCGCTTCTATACCGAGGCGCGTCGCATCGGCGCGCTGCCCGCCCGCGAGCGCGAGGCGGCATTGCGCCGGCTGGCGCCGCCGGCGACCCGCACCGACACCCTGACCGCGGGCGGCAAGGCCGTGGCCAACTAGGCCGCCGGCGGGCTTCGGGCGGGTAACCACCGGGGCTGCGCCCTCCGCGCCCCGTGCGAGAATGCCGTCATGTCGATTGCTCCCAGATCCGAACCGCTGGCACCGCCCTCGGGCGCGCTGCCGGAGCCCCAGCCGGCCCGCCCGCATATTGCCGAGCGCCAGGAGGCGCGCCGCCGGCAGATCCTCGATACCGCCGCGCAGCTGTTCTACAGCAAGGGCTACCCCGGCATGACCATGAACGACTTGTGCCGCGCGCTGGGCGTTACCAAGCCGGCGGTCTATTACTACTTCACTGACAAGTACGAGATCTTCGACATCCTGTGCCGCGAGTCGGCCCAGACCTGCCTGCCCGTGATCCGCGAGAGCGCGGACCCGGCGCAACCCGTCCAGGCCCGCCTGCACGCCTGCCTGCTCGAGATGGCGCGGCGCTGCATCGCTTGCCACGTACCGGCCACGTTGAGCTTCCGCGACCGGCAATACCTGCGCCCGGACACCGTGTCCTGGCTCGACAGCATGGCGCGGGACTTCTATCGCGACCTCTATGCGCTGCTGGACGAAGGCAAGCGCGAGGGCGTGTTTGCCTTTGGCGACGCACGCGTGACCGCGCATGCGATCGGCAGCGTGGTCGGGTTTCTCTACACCTGGCACGAACCCGGGCGCACCGACCCCGAGACCCTGGCGCACGAGCTCGCGGCCAGCATGATGAAGCTCGTGCTGCCCAGCGACGGTTGAGCGCGGCGCGGGCACCTAGGGGTTATCCCGCTGCCTATGTCCGATCGGTGGCGCATAATGCTCGCCAGGGGCGGCCAGGATTGGCGAACGACCCTGAGGACTTCGTCTAAGTTGTTGTTTTAACCGGGGCGCACGTTTAGCATCTCGGAAAAATCGAACGACCATTCAGAAATTCAGGAGACGGTGCTATGGAAAGAATTTGGCTGAAACACTACCCGGCCGGCGTCCCTGCCGAGATCGATGCCAGCCAGTTCCGCTCGCTCGCTGCGCTGCTCGAGGCGTCTTTCCACACCTATGCCGACCGCAAGGCCTTTATCTGCATGGACAAGGCCATCACCTACGGCGAACTGGACCGGCTCTCGACCCACTTTGCCGCATGGCTGCAGTCGCGCGGGCTGCGCCCCGGCGCGCGCGTGGCCATCATGATGCCCAACGTGCTGCAATACCCGGTGGTGCTGGCCGCGGTGCTGCGCGCGGGTTTCGTGGTGGTCAACGTCAACCCGCTCTATACCCCGCGCGAGCTCGAGCACCAGCTCAAGGACAGCGGCGCCGAAGCCATCGTGATCCTGGAGAACTTCGCCGCGACGTTGCAGCAGGTGCTGCCCCGGACCCCGGTCAAGCACGTGGTGGTGGCCAGCATGGGCGACATGCTGGGCGGGCTGAAGGGCGCGATCGTCAATTTCGTCGTGCGCAACGTCAAGAAGATGGTGCCCGCGTGGGAGCTGCCCAACTGCGTGCGCTTCAACAGCGTGCTGGCCGAAGGCCGCAAACTGACGCTGCAGCCGGCCACCACCGGGCCCGACGACATCGCCTTCCTGCAGTACACGGGTGGCACCACGGGGGTGTCCAAGGGCGCGGTGCTGCTGCACCGGAACGTGGTCGCCAACGTGCTGCAGTCGGAGGCGTGGATGCAGCCGGCGCTGAACAAGGGCGCCCATATCGACCAGCCCATCACCATCACGGCGCTGCCGCTGTACCACATCTTCGCGCTGACGGTCTGCTGCCTGCTGGGCATGCGCAGCGGCGGCACCAGCGTGCTGATCCCGAATCCGCGCGACATCCCGGGCTTCATCAAGGAACTGCAGAAGTACAAGTTCAACATGTTCCCGGCCGTCAACACGCTGTATAACGCGCTGCTCAACAACCCGGAGATCGGCAAGGTCGACTTCTCCGGCCTGCGCGTGGCCAACGGCGGCGGCATGGCGGTGCAGGAGGCGGTGGCCAAGCAATGGCTGGCCAAGACCGGCTGCCCCATCATCGAAGGCTACGGCCTGTCCGAGACCTCGCCGTCGGCCACCTGCAACCCGACCGACACCGATGCGTTCTCGGGCACCATCGGCATGCCGCTGCCGTCGACCGAAGTCGTGATCCGAGACGACGACGGCAACGACGTGCCGCTGGGCCAGCCCGGCGAGATCTGCATCCGCGGCCCGCAGGTGATGGCCGGCTACTGGAACCGCCCGGACGAGACCGCCAAGGTCATGACCCCGGACGGCTTCTTCAAGACCGGCGATATCGGCATGATGGACGAGCGCGGCTATACCCGGATCGTCGACCGCAAGAAGGACATGATCCTGGTGTCGGGCTTCAACGTCTATCCGAACGAAGTCGAAGGCGTGGTGGCGGAGTGCCCGGGCGTGCTGGAAGTTGCGGCCGTCGGCGTGCCGGACACGCACTCGGGCGAGGTGGTCAAGCTGTTCGTGGTGAAGAAGGACCCGGGGCTGACCGAGGCCGACGTGATCGAGTTCTGCAAGGAGCGCCTGACCGGCTACAAGCGGCCCAAGTACGTCGAGTTCCGCACCGAGCTGCCGAAGACCAACGTCGGCAAGATCCTGCGCCGCGAACTGCGCGACAGCCGCGCGGCAGCCTGAACCCGTCCCTGCGACGGCAAACGACAACGGCCTCCTCGGAGGCCGTTGTGCATTCAGGCGGGGTCGTTCAGGGGCTCAGCACTCGTTCGATGGCGCCAGCCGCGCCTCCTGGCCGCCGTCGGGGTAGATCACGCGCACGCAGGCGCCCGGCTCCAGCCCCGGTGCCGCCGGTGCGTTGGCCGTCACCATCGCGCCATCCAGGGTGCGCACCTTGTACTGGAACAGGTCCACCTGCTGCACCGGCGCCGGCTTGTTGAACAGCCGGCTCAGGTCGAAGGCAAAGCCCACGCCTACGCCGCCGCCGCCGTGTCCGCCGCTGGCGGCACCCACGCCGACGCTGGTGCCGCCGCCGTAGTAAGGGGGCACCTGGGCCACGTCCAGGCGGGTCAGGAACACTCTTTCGGTGACGCGGCCCAGCTTGATGGTGGCGTTCACCGGGGTAACCTGCGGGGGCTGCGGTGTGCTGCTGCAGGCAGCCAGCACCGGCAGCAGGCCGCACAGGGTAAGCATGGCAAGCGGTTTCATGGCGAGATCAGGCCGGATTTGAGCCGGCCCAGCAGTCGGAACAGGGCGCGCCGGTCGGTCTCGGCCAGGCCCGAGAACAGTTGCCCGATCCAGTCCTCATGCGCGCGCGCCATGCGCGAGAACGCGGCGCGCCCGGCCGGCGTCAGGCGGATCAGGTAGGCGCGCCGATCGGTGGGCAGGGCCTCGCGCGAGACCAGCCCTTCCTGCTGCAGCTGGTCGGTGATGCCCGTGACGTTGCCGCCGGTCACCATCATGCGGCGCGACAGCTCGCCCATCTTGAGCCCTTCGGGATGGCGGTCGAGCTGGGCCATCAGGTCGAAGCGGGGCAGGGTGCAGGCGAAGTCCTGGCGCAGCCGCGAGCGGATATCGGCTTCGATCAGGTTGGTACAGGTCAGCAGCCGCAGCCACAGCCGCAGGGCCTCGTGCTCGGTGTGGTCGGCGCGGGTTTCGAGGTCGACCGGCGCGCTCTCGGCGCCGGCCGCAGGAGACAGGTTTGGCATCTTCGGTGCGGCCTGGGGTGGCAGGTGTGCGGCAAGCGCCGCCAGGGGCCGCCCACGCTGCGGGCGGCCGACATTTGATGCCTCAAGTATATGCGCGATGTGCGCCGCGGCCCTGCCCGCGATCAATTCGAGCCGATCCGGCGCAATCCGGCATCAATCCACCTTGGCGCCCGAATCCTTGACCACCTTGGCCCACTTCGCGGTTTCGGCGCGGATGAAGGCGGCGAACTGCTCCGGCGTGTTGCCGACCGGTTCGGCGCCCTGCGCCTGCAGCCGTTCGCGCACCGCCGGGGCACCCAGGGCCTTGGCCACTTCCTGGTGGATGCGCTGGATCACCTCCGGCGGCGTGCCGGCCGGCGCCAGCATGCCGAACCAGGAGCTGGCCTCGTATTGCGGCAGGCCGGCGGCCTGGGCGATGGTCGGCACGCCCGGCAGCGCCGGCGACGGCTTGGCGCTGGTCACCGCCAGCGCCTTGAGCTTGCCGCTCTTGATCAGCGCCATCGACGACGGCAGGTTGTCGAACATCACCTGCATGGTGCCGCCCGCCAAGTCGGTCAGCGCGGGACCACTGCCCTTGTACGGGAAGTGCACCATGAAGGTCCGGGTTTGCGTCTTGAACAGCTCGCCGGCCAGGTGGATCGAAGTGCCGTTGCCGCTCGAGGCCATATTGATCTTGCCGGGATTGGCGCGCGCATAGGCAATCAGGTCCTTGACGCTGTCGATCTTGTTCTGCTGCGCAAACGCCGGATTGAGCACCAGCACGTTGGGCACCGCCGCCACCTCGGTGATCGGCGCGAAGTCCTTGATGGGGTCGAACGGCAGCTTGCCGTACAGCGACTGGTTGATGCCATGGGTGCCGACGGTGCCCATCAGCAGCGTGTAGCCGTCGGGGGCGGCCTTGGCGACGATGTCGGCGCCGATATTGCCGCCGGCGCCGGGCTTGTTGTCGACCACCACGTTCCAGTCGGGCAGCTTGCCGAGTTCGGCCGCAACCGCGCGCGCCAGGATGTCGGTGGTGCCGCCGGCGGCGAAGGGCACCACGAGCCGGATCGGCTTGGCCGGATACGGGTCGGCGGCCAGCGCCGGCTGGCTGGCAAGCGCGCCGAGGCTGGCGGACAGCAGCAGCGCAACGACGCGCCGGCGAGTGGGTTGCATGCTTGGTCTCCTGTTGTGGCCCGCTGGATAGCCCACGGTACGTATGGTGAGTGCATTCTAGTCGGCACCCGCGGCGGCGCCGATGAGGTGATGCCCTATGGCGTGCGCGGAGGGGGCCGCAATGAAAAAAGGCACCCGAAGGTGCCTTGCAGGATCGGCCTTGGGAGGCGGATCAGAACTTGTGGCGGATGCCCACCGCGACGCCGACCATGTTGTCCTTGCCGGTGCCCAGGAAGTAGCCGTTGGCGAAGCTGATGGCCGAGGTATCGAAGTTGACGCCGGCGTTCTTCGAGTAGGCGGTGGTCAGGTAGACGTCGGTGCGCTTGGACAGGTTGTAGTCCGCGACAAACGAGATCTGCCAGGGGTTCTTGATGTTGTTGGTGGTGCCGGTGGCGGCCAGGTTCAGGTTCTTGACGTCGTCGTAGAAGTAGGCGAGCGTCAGGCCCAGCGCCGGGGTGACCTGGTAGTTGGCACCCACCCAGTAGTAGTTGTCCTTCAGGATGGTGTTGTCGTTGGGGGCCTTGTTCATGCCCCAGCGGTAGCCGGCCATCAGCTTGGCCGGGCCGAAGGCGTAGCTCGCTGCAACGGCGGCCTTCTTGAAGTCACCGGTGCCGCCAGCGGCGTTCAGGGTCGGGTTGTACTGGTCATAGGCCGCCGAAATGCCGAACGGGCCCGCTGCCCACGCCAGGCCGGCACCGTAGCCGGTGTCGCGGCGGAACTGGCCCGGGACCTCGCCGGCGCCGGCCACGCCGTTGCCGAACGACCAGTGGGCGATTGCCGTTACCGGACCGAACTTGCCGGTGTACTTGGCGGTGTTGTCCGAGCGGAAGTTCAGGCCCAGCTGCGCTACCACCGGCTCATACTGGGTGGCGTAGCCGGTTGGCGAGAAGTTGGCCATCATGTCGAACAGCGTGGTGTACTGGCGACCGAAGGTGAAGCGGCCAACTTGATTGCTTTCCAGGCCGACATAAGCCTGACGACCGAACAGGCGGCCGCCTTGCTGCGACCGGCCATCATCGAGACCGAAACCGCTTTCGAGCACGAACAGCGCCTTCATGCCGCTGCCGAGGTCTTCCACGCCGCGCAGGCCCCAACGCGAACCGGACAGGCCGCCGGAGGTCAGCCGGAAGACGTTTTCGGCCGGGCCGGTTGCCAGGCCGTTGGCGAGCGACGGCGTGACGCTGGACATGTTGCTCACGTATTCGATGTTGGCATCCACCACACCGTACAGGGTCACGCTCGATTGGGCCTGCGCCGCCCCAGCAAATGCGCCAAGCGCTGCCAGCGCCAGAAGCGATTTCTTCATGCTCGTTGATCTCCACTGTAAGAATTATTGGTGACGGCGCGGAAGAACCTCCTGATGGTCTCCATCTCCCGTGCGTCAAACTTCCTTGGAAGTTGCGAAGTACTGTAACAAACAACTTTTCGTTCACCATTGGGGCCCAACCCCTTGTCTTGTTTTAACAACTCAGGGTTTCTGAGTAGCCGGGCGTATCAACGCAAGGCGGGATGCGGGCTGGCGGCGATTAGAGGCAAGCTACAATACGGGTAATCCCGATGGCGCCCCGGCGTGCCGCGCCGCGGCCGCGCACCCCACCATGGCAGGGGCGTACCCGGGCACCGATTCCAACCGCCTCCGCGACATGGACAACCTGATCAAAGAATTCGACGTGGCCCTGCGCGCCATTGCCGGCGCCACGCGTTCGGCGCGCGCCAACCCGGCTGACCGGCTGGCGCCGGACACCGAACAGATGAGCGCCGAGGAGCGCCGCCATGTGGCCGGCCTGATGCGCATCAACCATGTCGGCGAGGTCTGTGCCCAGGCCCTGTACCAGGCGCAGAAGCTGACCGCGCGCAACGGCGCCGTGCGCGCGCAGATGGACGCCGCCGCGCGCGAAGAGGAAGACCACCTGGCCTGGTGCGCCGAGCGCCTGCGCGAGCTGGGCTCGCGTCCGAGCCTGCTCAATCCGCTCTGGTACGCCGGCGCCTTCGCCATCGGCTGGGTCGCCGGCCGCGCCGGCGATCGCGTCAGCCTCGGCTTTGTTGCCGAGACCGAGCGCCAGGTCGAGCACCACCTCGGCGGACACCTGGACCGCCTGCCCGAGTCCGACGGGCGCTCCCGCGCCATCCTCGAGCAGATGCGCGACGACGAGATCCGCCATGGCGACGCCGCGCGCGAGGCCGGCGGCATGCCCCTGCCCGCGCCGGTGCGGGCCCTGATGCGCGGTGCCTCGCGCGTGATGACCACCGCCGCCTACCGCATCTGAGGTCCGCCGTCCGGGATCGGGCGTCTCCCGCCCAGCCCTGAATTCAGCAGGGCTGGCGGGCAATTGTTGTATCCTCGGGGCGCGCGCCGGGACAGGTCTTTCCCACGCGGTCGGCAGTTCCTCCTCAAGTGGTTCTCAGGTGGTTTCTCTGCTTTCCTCCCTAAGATCTTCATTTCATTAAGGATTCACTTTTCCGGTGCGTGAGGTGTGCGCGCTAAGTCATTGTTCTGATTAAAAAAATCTCGTTTGCTGCCCCGCCTGCAGCCTTGACCGCCCATATCGCTTCCTCTAAAGTGGGAAATAGTGTGAGGAAGTGTATTTTTGTGTGAAATTGGGCCCCGGCCATGGGATGATTCTCGCTATAGCCGGAACGGAAGGATTCACGCGCATGCCGGCCGGCGAAGCGCTCGCAGGGCCGGCATGGACCGGGAGCAAGCTTGTTTCAGGGAGCATCGGCGCTGTCGCTGGATGCCAAGGGTCGGATGTCCATCCCGTCCCGGCATCGCGAAGCGCTGCAACAGCAGGCCGAGGGCCGGGTGACGCTGACCAAGCACCCGGATGGCTGCCTGCTGCTGTTTCCCCGGCCCGAGTGGGAAACCTTCCGCACGCGCATTGCAGCGCTGCCGATGGATGCGCACTGGTGGAAGCGCATCTTCCTGGGCAACGCCGCCGACGTGGAAATGGACGGCGCGGGCCGCGTGCTGATCGCACCGGAGCTGCGCAGTGCCGCCATGCTCGACAAGGAAGTCATGCTGCTCGGCATGGGCAGCCATTTCGAAGTGTGGGATGCCGCAACCTACGCCGCCAAGGAACAGCAGGCGATGGCGCAAGGCATGCCCGAAGCATTGAAGAATTTCTCTTTCTGAAGAGGTCATGAGTCCTACCGGAACCCCGGCAACCCCCGCCCTGCACCATCGCACCGTGCTGCTGGACGAGGCCGTCGACGCGCTGGTCTGGCGGCCCGACGGGGTTTATGTCGACGGCACCTTCGGCAGGGGAGGGCACAGCCGGGCGGTACTGGCCCGGCTGGGGCCAGACGGGGCCCTGGTTGCGTTCGACAAGGACCCAGCAGCAATCGCAGAAGCGGGCACCATCAAGGATGCCCGCTTCTCCATTGAGCACGCGAGCTTTGCGGCCATGGCCGAGCGCCTGGCGGGGCGCGGCCATGTCGCCGGCGTGCTGCTCGACCTGGGGATCAGCTCGCCCCAGATCGATGAAGCGGCGAGGGGGTTTTCCTTTCGTTTCGAGGGCCCGCTGGACATGCGCATGGACACCACGCGCGGCATCACTGCCGCCCAGTGGCTGGCGCAGGCGGATGAGCAGGACATTGCCAGGGTGATACGAGACTATGGGGAAGAACGGTTTGCTGTACAGATTGCAAAGGCGATTGTTGCTCGCCGGAGCGAATCCGGCGATGGCGGACCCATCGCCACTACTGCCGACCTTGCCGCGCTCGTGGCGAAAGCCGTCAAAACACGCGAGAAGGGTCAGGACCCTGCGACCCGCACCTTTCAGGCTCTACGGATTCACATCAATCAAGAGCTTGAGGACCTCGAAAGAGGGCTGAAGGCGGCTTATGACCTGCTGCAGGTAGGGGGACGCCTGGTGGTGATCAGCTTCCATTCGCTGGAGGACCGCATCGTCAAGCGGTTCATGGCGGCGCACGCCCGTCCCCAGCTGGATGCCGACCCGGCGCTGCGCCGCGCGCCGCTGCGCGCGGCAGACCTGCCGCAACCGACGCTGCGCCTGCTCGGCCGCTACAAGCCGGGCGCCGAAGAAGTGGCCGCCAACCCGCGCGCGCGCTCGGCGGTGATGCGCGTGGCCGAGAAGCTGGCGCCTGCCGTGTCGACCGCCGGCGGAGGTGCGCGCGCATGAACCGCCTGACCTTCTTCCTGCTGGCTGCGCTGATCCTGTGCGCGCTGTCGCTGGTGAGCGCGCAGCACCAGGCGCGCACGCTGTTCGTCGCGCTGGAGCGGGCCCAGGCGGAAGAGAAGCAGCTCGATATCGACTGGTCGCGCCTGCAATACCAGCAGAGCGCGCTGGGCAAGAGCGCGCGCATTGCCGATGCGGCGCGCGCGCAGCTGAAGATGGCGCCGGTCAACCCCGGCAAGACCCAGTACCTGTCCGGCATCGTGCTGCCGCCGGCACCGTCCGCGCCGGCCAGCGCAGCGGAGGCGCGCTGATGAGCATGGCCCGCCCCAACCCGCCCCGCCGTGACCGCAACGGCACCGCCTCGCGCCCGCGCAGCGGCCAGTTCGCCGCCAGCCCGGTGCTGGGCCTGCGCCTGCCGATGTGGCGCTCCAAGCTGGTGGTGTTCCTGATGTTCGCCGCGTTCGTCGCGCTGGCCGTGCGCGCGGCGTGGATCCAGGGGCCGGGCAACCAGTTCTACGAGGCCGAGGGCAAGAAGCGCTTCCAGCGCACGCTTGAGTTGCCGGCCACGCGCGGCAAGATCCTCGACCGCAACGGTCTGGTGCTGGCCACCAGCCTGCCGGTCAAGGCGATCTGGGCGGTGCCCGAGGACGTGCCCAACCAGGTCGAGGCCGGCAAGATCCGCCAGCTCGCCCGGCTGCTCGGCATGTCCGAGAAGGAACTGGGCAAGAAACTGTCCGAAGACAAGGGCTTTGTCTACCTGAAGCGCCAGGTGCTGCCCGACGTCGCCGACAAGATCGCCGCGCTGAAGATCGACGGCATCCACCAGACCCGCGAATACAAGCGCTTCTACCCGGAAGGGGAGGCGATGGCGCATATCGTCGGCTTCACCAATGTGGAGGACCGCGGCCAGGAAGGCGTCGAGCTGGCGCGCGAGAGCGGCCTGGCCGGCCGTGCCGGCGCGCGCCAGGTGATCAAAGACCGGCTCGGCCGCGTGGTCGAGGACATCGGCGTGCTGAAGACCCCGCGCGACGGCGAGGACATCCAGCTGTCGATCGACGCCAAGATCCAGTACCTGGCCTACAACGAGCTCAAGGCCGTGGTCGACAAGCACAAGGCCAAGGCCGCCAGCGCGGTGGTGCTCGACGCCCAGACCGGCGAGGTGCTGGCGCTGGCCAACTGGCCCACCTACAACCCCAACGACCGTACCCGGCTCTCGGGCGAGCAGCTGCGCAACCGCGTGCTGACCGACACCTTCGAGCCCGGCTCGATGATGAAGCCGATCACGGTGGGGCTGGCGCTGCAGCTCAAGCGCGTGTCGCCCTCGACGGTGATCGCTACCACCGGCAAGTACAACTTCGAAGGCGCCACCATCACCGATACCCACAACTACGGCGCGCTCACCGTCACCGGCGTGATCCAGAAGTCGTCCAACATCGGCACGACCAAGATCGCGATGATGATGAAGCCGCAGGAAATGTGGGACATGTACACCAGCATCGGCCTGGGCCAGGCGCCCAAGATCGGCTTCCCCGGCGCGGTGGCCGGGCGCGTGCGCCCGTACAAGAGCTGGCGCCCGATCGAGCAGGCCACCATGTCGTACGGCTACGGCCTGTCGGTGTCGCTGTTCCAGATGGCGCATGCCTACACCATCTTCGCCCATGATGGCGAGCTGATCCCGGTGACGATGTTCCGCACCAACGGCCCCGCTACCGGTGAGCGCATCCTGTCGCCGCAGGTGGCGCGCGACGT
Organism: Cupriavidus alkaliphilus; assembly: GCF_900094595.1. Lineage (GTDB taxonomy): Bacteria > Pseudomonadota > Gammaproteobacteria > Burkholderiales > Burkholderiaceae > Cupriavidus > Cupriavidus alkaliphilus. The sequence continues at coordinate 25,320 of NZ_FMAD01000001.1, forward strand.
GCGCGCGATGATGGAAACCGTGACCGCGCCCGGCGGCACCGCGCCCGAGGCGCAGGTGATGGGCTACCGCGTCGGCGGCAAGACCGGCACCGCCTACAAGCATGAAGGGCGCGGCTACAACCGCAGCAAGTACCGCGCCTCGTTCATCGGCCTGGCACCGATGTCGAACCCGCGCATCATCGTTGCCGTCAGCGTGGACGAGCCCACCGCCGGCAGCCACTACGGCGGCCTGGTGGCCGGCCCCGCGTTCGCAGCCATCACCGGCGGCACGCTGCGCGCGCTGAACGTCCAGCCCGATTCGCCGATCCGCCAGCTGGTGGTCAGCGACAAGGTGCAGGAAAGCGAACCGTGGAGTTCGACCCAATGAGATCGACCCGATGACGGCCAAGCCCCTGCTCCCTCTCGAGGTCACCGCCCAGGCCAGCAACGCGCTGGCCTGGCTGCGTACCAACGTGGCCGCCGCGGCGCAGCTGAGCGGCGATACCCGGCGCCTGGCGCGCGGCGATGTGTTCTTCGCCTACGTGCTGGGCAACGACCGCCTTGCCACCGACGGCCGGCCCTATATCGCGCAGGCGATCGCCGCCGGCGCCGGCGCCGTGGTCTACGAGGCCGACGGCTTCGACTGGCCCTTCGGCGACGCGGTGCCGCACCTGGCCGTGAGCCGCCTGCACCAGCTGGCCGGCCCGATCGCCGCCGGCTGGCACGGCAACCCGGCGCGCGGCCTGGCCGTGACCGGCATCACCGGCACCAACGGCAAGACCTCGTGCAGCCAGTGGCTGGCGCGCGTGCTGCAGGCCGCCGGCACGCCCTGCGCGGCCATCGGCACGCTCGGCACCGGCTTCCCGGACGCACTGCAGGCAACCGGCTTCACCACCCCGGACGCGGTGCAGCTGCAGGCCAGCCTGGCCACCCTGCACGATGCCGGCGCGCGCGCCGTTGCGATGGAAGTGTCGTCGCACGGCCTCGAGCAGGAGCGCGTGGCCGGCACGCATTTCTCGGTGGCGGTGCTGACCAACCTGACCCAGGACCACCTCGACTACCACGGCTCGATGGCCGAGTACGAGGCCGCCAAGGCGCGCCTGTTCCGCTGGGACGGCCTGCGCACCGCGGTGATCAACCGCGACGACGGCATGGGCCAGCGCCTGCTGGCGGCCGACGCCGCCGCCGTGGCCGCGCCGCATGTGATCGAATACGGCATCGACGGTCCCGCCGCCGCCACGGTGCGCGGCCCGCGTGGCGCATGGCTGCGCGCCACCAACGTGCGCGCCACGGCGACCGGCACCGCCTTCCATATCGACGGCAGCTACGGCCACGCCGAGATGGCGACGCCGATGATCGGCGCCTTCAACGTCAGCAACCTGCTCGCGGTGCTGGGCGCGGCACTGGCCAACGGCGTGGCGTGGGACGCGGCGATTGCCGCGCTGCGCGCGCTCGCACCGGTGGAAGGGCGCATGGAGCTGTTCGGTGCCGGCAGTGGCCACGACGCCGCGCAGGCGCCGCTGGCCGTGGTCGACTACGCCCACACCCCCGACGCGCTCGAGCAGACCCTGGCCGCGCTGCGCCCGGTGGCGCAGGCGCGCCACGGCCGCCTGTGGTGCGTGTTCGGCTGCGGCGGCGACCGCGACCCGATCAAGCGCCCGCTGATGGGCGCCGTGGCCGAGCGCCTGGCCGACGAAGTCGTGCTGACCAGCGATAACCCGCGCAGCGAAGATCCGCAGGACATCCTCGACGCGATTGCCGACGGCATGGCCGAGCGCGCGCGCGGGCGCCAGATCGAAGACCGCGCCGCCGCCATCCTCTATGCGGTCCGGCACGCGGCCCCGGCCGACGTGGTGCTGGTGGCGGGCAAGGGCCATGAGGCCACCCAGGAGATCCAGGGCCGCAAGCGCCCGTTCTCGGATCGCGAACACGTACGGCTGGCACTGGCCACGCGCGGAGTATCGGCATGAGCCAGACCACCATGACCACCTTGCAGCAAGCCGCCGGCTGGATCGCCGGCGCGCGTATTTCCGGCGACGGCGCCGTGCCGTTCGCGCGCGTGCATACCGACAGCCGCAGCGTCGAGCCCGGCGACCTGTTCGTGGCGCTGCGGGGCGAGCGCTTCGACGCGCACGACTTCATTGCCGACGTGGTCGCGCGCGGCGCCGCCGCGGTGCTGGTGAGCCGCGAGGTCGACGCCGCGGTGCCGGCCATCGTCGCGCCGGACACGCGCATTGCGCTGGGCGAGCTGGGTGCCGGCTGGCGCCGCCAGTTCACGCTGCCGGCGGTGGCGGTGACCGGCAGCAATGGCAAGACCACGGTCAAGGAAATGATCGCGGCGATCTTTGCCGCGGCCGTCGGCGAGGACCAGCGCCTGGCCACCGGCGGCAACCTGAACAACGATATCGGCCTGCCGCTGACGGTGCTGCGCCTGCGCGCCGCGCACAAGCTGGCGGTGCTGGAACTTGGCATGAACCATCCCGGCGAGACCGTCTACCTCGCCGGCATCGCCCAGCCCACGGTGGCGGTGATCACCAACGCGCAGCGCGAGCACCAGGAGTTCATGGTCAGCGTGGAAGCGGTGGCGCACGAGCACGCCGCTGCGATCGCGGCGCTGCCGGCCGACGGCGTGGCGGTGTTCCCGCTCGACGCGGAAAGCGGCGGCGCCTACGCCCCGGTGTGGCGCGCGGCGGCGGCCACGCGCCGCGCGCTGTCGTTCGGCACCTCACAGCAGGCCGACGTGCATGCCACCGTGGAACTGATCGACGGCGTGCAAGTGATGCAAGTGCGCGCGCCGGGCCATGCCTTCGAGGTGCGGCTGGCGCTGCTGGGCGAGCACAACGTGCGCAACGCGCTCGCGGCGATCGCCTGCGCGCTCGCCGCGGGCGTGCACGTGCCGGCAATCCAGGCGGGCCTGGAGGAGTTCAAGCCCGTGAAGGGGCGGCTGCAGGTCAAGTACACGCCGGCCGGCACGGTGGTGATCGACGATACCTACAACGCCAACCCCGACTCGATGCGCGCCGCCATCGACGTGCTGGCCGGCTTTGCCGCGCCGCGCGTGCTGGTGCTGGGCGACATGGGCGAGGTGGGCGACCAGGGGCCGGCGTTCCACGAAGAGATCGGTGCCTACGCCCAGGCCCGCGGCATCGACGCACTGTGGGCCACCGGCGCGCTGGCGGTGCATGCGGTGCAGGCGTTCGGCGCCAACGGCCGCCATTTCGGCAGCGCGGAAGACCTGGCCAGGGCCTTGGAGGAAGACAGCGGGGGCATGGTGGCGCAAGCGGGCGCCGTGCTGGTGAAGGGATCGCGCTTCATGCGCATGGAACGGATGGTCGCGGCGCTGGTCGCAGACACTTCCGCACACTAAATAAGACAACACGATGTTATTGGCTCTGGCCCAGTGGCTGCAAAACGACTACAGCTTCCTCCGGGTCGTCAACTACCTGACTTTCCGCGCGGTGATGGCCAACCTCACCGCGCTGGTGATCGGCCTGGCGTTCGGGCCGTGGGTGATCCGCAAGCTGACCGAGCTGAAGGTCGGCCAGGCGGTGCGCACCATCGGCCCGCAGACGCATCTGGTGAAGTCCGGCACGCCGACCATGGGCGGGGTGCTGGTGCTGGTGTCGATCGCGGTGTCGACGCTGCTGTGGTGCGACTGGGGCAACCGCTTTATCTGGGTGGTGATGCTGGTCACCTTCGGCTATGGCGCGATCGGCTGGGTCGACGACTACCGCAAGGTGGTGTATCGCGACCCGCGCGGCATGTCGAGCCGCGAGAAGTTTTTCTGGCAGACGCTGATCGGCCTGGTGGCGGCGGTCTACCTGGCGTTCTCGGTGTCCGAGAGCAGCAATGTGCGGGTCTGGGAGCTGTTCCTGAACTGGGTCGAGGGCGGGCTGTCGCTCGACATGCCGTACAAGTCCAACCTGATCGTGCCCTTCTTCAAGGAGATCAGCTATCCGCTGGGCGTGGCCGGCTTCATCGTGCTGACCTACCTGGTGATCGTGGGCTCGAGCAACGCCGTCAACCTGACCGACGGCCTGGACGGCCTGGTGATCATGCCGGTGGTGCTGGTCGGCGGCGGCCTGGGCGTGTTTGCCTACGTGATGGGCAACGCGGTCTACAGCAAGTACCTGCTGTTCCCGCATATCCCGGGCGCGGGCGAGCTGCTGATCTTCTGCTCGGCGCTGGGCGGGGCAGGGCTGGCCTTCCTCTGGTTCAACGCGCACCCGGCGCAGGTGTTCATGGGCGACGTGGGCGCGCTGGCGCTGGGCGGCGCGCTCGGAACGGTGGCGGTGATCGTGCGCCAGGAGATCGTGCTGTTCGTGATGGGCGGCATCTTCGTGGTGGAAACGCTGTCGGTGATGGCGCAGGTCACCTGGTTCAAGATCACCAAGCGCCGCTATGGCGAGGGCAGGCGGCTGTTCCGGATGGCGCCGCTGCATCACCATTTCGAACTGGGCGGCTGGAAGGAAACGCAGGTCACGGTGCGCTTCTGGATCATCACCATGCTGCTGGTGCTGATCGGGTTGTCGACGCTGAAGCTGCGTTGATGGTTGCGCCGGGGCTGAGACCCGCGGCGCGCTTTATATAGATACGGGAAACCAAGGGCAGGAAATCGAAGTGTTCGGCGAGCTGCAAAAACCTCATGTGCTGGTACTGGGCCTCGGCGAGTCGGGGCTGGCCATGGCGCGCTGGTGTGGCCTGAACGGCTGCGCGGTGCGCGTGGCCGACACGCGCGAGGCGCCCGCCAACCTTGTGTTCCTGCAGGCCGAACTGACTTCGGCCGAATTCGTCGGCGGCCCGTTCACTGAGGATCTGCTCGACGGCATCGGCCTGGTGGCGATCAGCCCCGGCCTGTCGCCGCTGGAAGCCGCCACCGGCGCGCTGCTGGCCGCGGCGCAGGCGCGCGGCATCCCGGTGTGGGGCGAGATCGAGCTGTTCGTGCGCGCGTTGCGCCACCTCGAGGCCGAGTCCGGCTACGCGCCGAAGCTGCTGGCGATCACCGGCACCAACGGCAAGACCACTACCACCGCGCTGACCGGCCGCCTGGTCGAGCGCGCCGGCAAGAGCGTGGCGGTGGCGGGCAATATCAGCCCGTCGGCGCTGGACAAGCTGTCGGCGTGCATCGCCTCGGCGTCGCTGCCGGAGGTCTGGGTGCTGGAGCTGTCGAGCTTCCAGCTGGAAACCGCCCATACGCTGGCGCCGCATGCCGCCACCGTACTCAACGTGACGCAGGACCACCTCGACTGGCACGGTTCGATGGAAGCCTATGCCGCGTCCAAGGCGCGCATCTTCGGCCCGGCCGGCCACGCGTGCGTGCAGGTGCTGAACCGCAACGACCGCCTGACGCTGGACATGGCACGCCCCGGCACCACGCCGGTGACCTTCGGCATCGACCTGCCCGAAGTGCCGGGCAGCTTCGGCATCCTGCGCGAGGGCGGCATGCCCTGGCTGGTGCTGGCCGAGCCCGATCCCGACGCGGAAGGGGAGGGCAAGCCGCGCCGCCGCAAGGCCGCGGCCGAGGCCGCGCCGGAAGCGGTGCCGGTGCGCCACAAGCGCCTGATGCCGGCCGACGCGCTGCACATCCGCGGCATGCACAACGCCACCAACGCGATGGCCGCGCTGGCGCTGTGCCGTGCCATCGACCTGCCGCTGAACGCGCTGCTGCACGGCCTGCGCGAATACCGCGGCGAGCCGCACCGCGTCGAGTGGGTCGCCACCATCGACGACGTCGAGTATTTCGACGACAGCAAGGGCACCAACGTGGGCGCCACCGTGGCCGCGCTGTCGGGCCTGGACAAGCGCGTGGTGCTGATCGCCGGGGGCGAGGGCAAGGGGCAGGATTTCTCCCCGCTGGCCGCGCCCGTGGCGCAGTACGCGCGCGCGGTGGTGCTGATCGGCCGCGCCGCGGCTGAGCTGCGCGATGCGCTGCAGGGCAGCGGCGCCAGCCTGGTCGACGCCGCCACGCTGGAAGACGCGGTGACGCAGGCCGCCGCGCTGGCCCAGGCCGGCGACGCGGTGCTGCTGTCGCCGGCGTGCGCCAGCCTCGACATGTTCCGCAACTACGTGCATCGCGCCGAGGTGTTCCGCGGCGCGGTGGAAGAACTGGCCCTGTCCCGGGGGATCCTGCCATGAGCGACGCACAGGTCAAGCGCAGCGGTTTTATCGGCGCCACCATCGGCAATGCCTGGGGTGGCCTGCGCGACGCGGTGTCGGGCGTCAAGCCGACCCGCTCGCGCATGATGGAGTACGACCAGCCCATGCTGTGGGTCTCGATCGTGCTGCTCGCGCTCGGCCTGGTGATGGTCTACTCGGCCTCGATCGCGCTGCCGGACTCGCCACGCTATGCCAACTACCGTGAAAGCCACTTCCTGCTGCGCCATGCGTTCGCGCTGGGGATCGGGCTGTCGGTCGGGCTGGCCGCGTTCCAGGTGCCGGTCAAGGTATGGGACCGCTACGCGCCCAAGCTCTTCATCGTTGCGCTGATCCTGCTGGTGATCGTGCTGGTGCCGTTCGTCGGCAAGGGCGTGAACGGCGCGCGGCGCTGGATTCCGCTGGGCGTGATGAACTTCCAGCCATCCGAGCTGATGAAGCTGGCGGTGGTGCTGTATGCCGCCAACTACACCGTGCGCAAGCAGGAGTGGATGCAGACCGTGTCCAAGGGCTTCCTGCCGATGGGCGTGGCGGTGGTGGTGGTGGGCTTGCTGCTGCTGCTGGAACCCGACATGGGCGCGTTCCTTGTGATTGCCGCGGTGGCGATGGGCATCCTGTTCCTGGGCGGCATCAATGGCAAGCTCTTCGCCGGGCTGGTCGGGGTGGCGATCGGGGCGTTCGCGCTGCTGATCACCGCGTCGCCGTGGCGGCGCGAGCGGATCTTCGCCTACCTGAACCCATGGGAAGAGAGCAACGCGCTCGGCAAGGCCTACCAGCTGACGCACTCGCTGATCGCGTTCGGGCGTGGCGAATGGACCGGCGTGGGGCTGGGCGGCAGCATCGAAAAGCTGCACTACCTGCCCGAGGCGCATACCGACTTCATCCTCGCCGTGATCGGCGAGGAATTCGGCTTTATCGGCGTGCTGGTAGTGATCGTGCTGTTCTACTGGCTGGTGCGCCGCGCCTTCAATATCGGCCGCACCGCGCTGCAGCTGGACCGCACCTTTGCCGGCCTGGTGGCCAAGGGCATCGGCGTCTGGATCGGCTGGCAGACCTTTATCAACATGGGCGTGAACCTGGGCCTGCTGCCGACCAAGGGGCTGACGCTGCCGCTGGTCAGCTATGGCGGCTCGGGCATCCTGATGAATTGCGTGGCGTTGGCGATCCTGCTGCGCATTGATTATGAAAACCGTGTATTGATGCGCGGAGGGAAGGTATGACGCAGGCGCGCACCCTGCTCGTGATGGCCGGTGGCACCGGGGGACATGTGTTCCCCGGGCTGGCGGTCGCACAGGCGCTGCGCGCGCAGGGCTGGAACGTGGTCTGGCTGGGCAACCGTACCGGCATGGAAGCCACGCTGGTGCCGAAGCACGATATCCCGATGGAGTTCATCCAGTTCGGCGGCTTGCGCGGCAAGGGGCTGGTGACCAAGTTCCTGCTGCCGCTGAACCTGCTGCGCGCGTTCTGGCAGAGCATCGCCGCGCTGCGGCGGGTGCGTCCGAGCGTGGTGCTGGGCATGGGCGGCTATATCACCTTTCCGGCCGGCATGATGGCGTCGCTGCTGGGGCGGCCGCTGGTGCTGCACGAGCAGAACTCGATCGCCGGGCTGGCCAACAAGGTGCTGGCCAGGGTGGCGGACCGCGTGCTGTGCGCGTTCCCCGATGCACTGCCCGGCAGTGAATGGACCGGCAACCCGGTGCGCGAGGAACTGGCGCAGCTGGATGCCCCCGAGGCGCGCTACGACCGGCGCGACGGCCCGCTGCGCATCCTGGTGGTGGGCGGCAGCCTGGGCGCCGCCGCGCTCAACGAGGTGGTGCCCAAGGCCATCGCGCTGTTGCCGCAGCACCAGCGCCCGGTGGTGACGCACCAGGCGGGCGCCAGGCAGATCGACACGCTGCGCGCCAACTACACCGCGGCGCAGGTGCCGGCGCAGACGCTGCCGTTCATCGACGACATGGCGCGCGCCTATGCCGACGCGGACCTGGTGATCTGCCGCGCCGGCGCGATGACGGTGTCGGAAGTGGCCGCGGCGGGCGTGGCAGCACTGTTCGTGCCGTTCCCGCATGCGGTGGACGACCACCAGACCACCAACGCACAGTTTTTGTCGAGCCAGGGCGCGGCCCTGCTCGTGCAGCAAAAAGACCTGACGGCCGAGGGCCTGGCGCAGACCATTGCCAGCCTGACCCGGCCGCAGCTGAAAGACATGGCGCGCCTGGCGCGCGGACTGGCCAGGCCTGAGGCAACCCGGCGCGTCGCCGAGGTATGCAGCGAGCTGGCCAGGGACTGAAGTGAGCGAAGCAGCAATCCAATGAAGCATATCGTCAAGAACATCCACTTCGTGGGCATCGGCGGCGCCGGCATGAGCGGCATCGCCGAGGTCCTGCTGAACCTGGGATACAAGGTCTCGGGCTCGGACGTGGGCAACAATGCCGCCACGCGGCGCCTGGCGTCGCTGGGCGCCACCGTCATGCACGGCCATGACGCCGCCAACGTGAGCGGCGCCAACGCGGTGGTGGTGTCGACCGCGGTCAGCGGCGACAACCCCGAAGTGCTGGCCGCGCGCAGCCAGCGCATCCCGGTGGTGCCGCGCGCGGTGATGCTGGCCGAGCTGATGCGGCTGAAGCAGGGCGTGGCCATTGCCGGCACGCACGGCAAGACCACCACCACCAGCCTGGTGGCATCGGTGCTGGCCGAAGGCGGCCTCGATCCCACCTTCGTCATCGGCGGCCGGCTCAACTCGGCCGGCGCCAATGCGCGCCTGGGCACCGGCGATTTCATCGTCGCCGAGGCCGACGAATCGGATGCCTCGTTCCTGAACCTGTTCCCGGTCATCGAGGTCATCACCAATATCGATGCCGACCACATGGACACCTACGGGCACGACTTTGCCCGGCTCAAGCAGGCGTTCATCGAATTCACCCAGCGGCTGCCGTTCTACGGCATCGCGGTGCTGTGCGTGGACGATCCGAATGTGCGCGAGATCCTGCCGTTCGTGTCCAAGCCGGTGGTGCGCTACGGCTTTGCCGAAGATGCGCAGATCCGCGCCGTCGATGCGCGCGCGGTCGACGGCCAGATGCACTTCACCGTGCTGCGCCAGCTGAACCAGCACGCCGAGCCGCCGCTGGAGATCGTGCTGAACCTGCCCGGCATGCACAACGTGCAGAACGCGCTGGCGGCGATCGCCATTGCCACCGAGCTGGAAGTGCCCGATGCCGCCATCGTCAAGGCGCTGCGTGAGTTCCACGGCGTCGGCCGCCGCTTCCAGCGCTACGGCGAAGTCGCCACGCCCGACGGCGCCGGCACCTTCACGCTGGTGGACGACTACGGCCACCACCCGGTGGAAATGGCCGCCACGCTGGCCGCCGCGCGCGGCGCCTTTCCCGGGCGCCGCCTGGTGCTGGCGTTCCAGCCGCACCGCTTTACCCGTACGCGCGATTGCTTTGAAGACTTCGTCAAGGTGCTGGGCACGGTCGATGCATTGTTGCTGGCCGAGGTCTACGCGGCCGGCGAGGCCCCGATCGTCGCCGCCGACGGCCGTGCGCTGACCCGCGCGCTGCGCGTGGCGGGCAAGGTCGAACCTGTTTTCGTGGAGCAGATGGAAGAGATGCCGCAGGCCATCCTGAACGCCGTACGGCCCGGCGATGTGGTCGTGACCATGGGCGCGGGTTCGATCGGCGGCGTGCCGGGCCAACTGGTGTCGCACCAGCAACCGCTGCAGCAAGGGAGCCAGGCATGAGCTTCGTCGCCCATCCCAATATCGATCCCAAGTCCCTGGGCAAGGTCGGCGTGCTGCTGGGCGGCCGCTCGGCCGAACGGGAAATCTCGCTGATGTCCGGCAACGGCGTGCTGGCCGCGCTGCAGTCGCGCGGCGTGGACGCGCACGGCTTCGACCCGGGCCTGCAGGGTGTGGCCGAGCTGGCGGCGGCCGGTTTCGACCGCGTCTTCATCGCGCTGCACGGGCGCTACGGCGAGGACGGCACCATCCAGGGCCTGCTCGAGCAGCTGGGCGTGCCGTACACCGGCAGCGGCGTGCTGGCGTCGGCGCTGGCCATGGACAAGCAGGCCACCAAGCGCCTGTGGATGACGCACGGCCTGGCCACGCCGCGCTTCGCCATGCTGCAGGCAAACACCGACTTTGACGCGGTGGTGGCCGACCTGGGCCTGCCGCTGATCGTCAAGCCGGCACGCGAAGGCTCGTCGATCGGGCTGACCAAGGTCACCGCGGCGGACCAGATGCGCGCCGCCTTCGACAAGGCCGCGGCGCTGGACAACGACGTCATCGCCGAGACCTTCGTCGACGGCGCCGAGCTGACCTGCCCGGTGGTGGGCGAGGGCGACAGCGCCGAAGCGCTGCCGGTGATCCGCATTGTCGCGCCCGAGGCGAACTACGACTATCAAAATAAGTACTTTACTGACGATACCCAGTACTTGTGTCCGTCGGGCCTGGATGCCGAAGTCGAACGGCAGGTGCAGGCGCTGGCGGTGCAGGCCTACCGCGTGCTGGGCTGCCGCGGCTGGGCGCGCGCCGATGTGATGCTGCGCGCCGACGGCACGCCTTACCTGCTCGAGATGAATACCTCGCCCGGCATGACCGGCCATTCGCTGGTGCCGATGGCGGCGCGCGCGGTCGGCATCAGCTACGAGGACTTCGTGCTGCAGGTGGTGGCCGCCGCCACGCTGGACCTGCATCCCAACGAGCATTGGAAACCCGAATAACTTCACCCGACAGGACCGCACCGGACCATGTGGCATAACGCACGCCTGCTCAACCTGATCGCCTCCACGCTGTATGCGGTGGTGGCGCTGATGGCGCTCGCGGCGGGCCTGCTGTGGCTGGCGCAGCGGCCGGTGTTTGCCATCACGCACGTCGAGATCGGCCCGATGGACGGCGGCGCCCTGCGCCATGTGAACGCGCCCAGCGTGCGCGCCAGCGCGCTGGGCAAGCTGACCGGCAACTTCTTCACGCTGGACCTCAACGCGGCGCGCCAGGCGTTCGAGTCGGTGCCGTGGGTGCGGCGCGCCAGCGTACGGCGCGAATGGCCCAACGGCCTCGCGGTCGAGGTCGAGGAGCACGAGGCGCTGGGCACCTGGGGCGCGCCCGACAGCGGCCGGCTGATCAACACCTATGGCGAGATCTTTGTCGCCAACACCGCCGAGGCGGAAGAAGACGCGCAGCTGCTGGCGCTGGACGGGCCGCCGGACAGCGAAGCCGACGTGATCGAAAAGCTCGAGGTCATGCGCCAGTGGTTCAAGCCGCTCAAGGCCGAGCCGCTGGCGGTGGCCCTGTCCGGCCGCTACGCCTGGCGCGCGCGCCTGTCCAACGGCATGGAGGTCGAGCTGGGCCGCGAGCAGAACGATGAGGACCGCACCGCGATGGACCAGCGCGTGCGCCGCTTCGTCGCGGCCTGGCCGCAGGTTACGCAGCAATGGGGCAGCCAGATCGAATACGCCGACCTGCGCTATCCCAACGGCTTCGCCATCCGCGCCGCCAACGCGCGCTTCCTGACCGAGGCGCAGATCGCGGCGGCGGTGCGCGCGGAAAAGGCGGAGCGAGCGGCCAAGGCGAAGGCGGCGAGCGCGGCGACGAGCGCCGCCAGGCCGGGGGCGGCCGCAACGGTTTCAGGTACATCCAACAACAATCCGACGCGACTGAAGAGCAAGAACGCGGAGAAAACCCGATGAGCAAGGAATACAAGGACCTGTTGGTCGGTCTCGATATCGGCACCTCGAAGGTGGCGGCCGTGGTGGCGGAACTGCGCCCCGACGGCAGCTACGAGGTGATCGGGATGGGCCAGTCTGAGTCCAAGGGTCTGAAGAAAGGGGTCGTGGTCAACATCGAGGCCACCGTGCAGTCGATCCAGAAGGCGCTGGAAGAGGCCGAGCTGATGGCCGACTGCAAGATTTCGGAGGTCTTCACCGGCATTGCCGGCAGCCATATCCGCAGCTTCAACTCCAGCGGCATGGTGGCGATCAAGGACAAGGAAGTCACGCAGACCGACGTTGCGCGCGTGATCGAGACCGCCAAGGCGGTCAATATCCCGACCGACCAGCAGATCCTGCACATCCTGACGCAGGAATTCATCATCGACGGCCAGGAAGACGTGCGCGAGCCCATCGGCATGAGCGGCATCCGCCTGGAAGTGAAGGTGCATATCGTCACCGGCGCGGTCAGCGCCGCGCAGAACATCGTCAAGTGCGTGCGCCGCTGCGGCCTGGAAGTGCACGACCTGATCCTGCAGCCGCTGGCGTCGAGCCTGGCGGTGCTGACCGAGGACGAGAAGGAACTGGGCGTGGTGCTGGTCGACATCGGCGGCGGCACCACCGACATCGCCATCTTCAGCGAGGGCGCGATCCGCCATACGGCGGTGATCCCCATCGCCGGCGACCAGATCACCAACGATATCGCGATGGCGCTGCGCACGCCGACGCCGGACGCAGAGGACATCAAGATCCAGTACGGCATCGCCAAGCAGGCGATCGCCGACCCGGACGACATGATCGAGGTGCCGGGCGTGGGCGACCGCGGCACGCGCACGCTCAGCCGCCAGGCGCTGGCCGCGGTGATCGAGCCGCGCATCGAAGAGCTGTACTCGCTGGTGCACCAGGTGGTGCGCGAGTCGGGTTATGAAGAACTGCTGTCGTCGGGCGTGGTCATCACCGGTGGGACCGCGATGATGCCGGGCATGGTCGAGCTGGGCGAGGACATCTTCCTCAAGCCCGTGCGCGTCGGCGTGCCCGAGTATCGCGGCAACCTGCACGAGGTGGTGAAGAGCCCGCGCTACGCGACGGTGATGGGCCTGCTGCTGGAAGGGCGCGTGCAACGCATGCGCGGGCGCAAGGTGGCAGTGCAGAGCGGGTCGGTCAAGCAGGTGTGGACCCGCATGAAGGAATGGTTTGTCGGCAATTTCTGATCGACGCGGAAATTGACGCGCTGACGATGCAACGGTGCGCAGGCAGGACGGTCTACCGGACAGGCCTGCGTGTCAGGTGAGAGTTTTCAGGTTTTCTTTTTTTGGTTTCTTGTTCAGAAACCAGGGGTTGCGGCGGGGAGGCCGCATCGTCTGGGGACTGATTTTTCTCGGAGGCAGTGATGGACTTTGACATGATCGAAACGGAAGTGATGGACGGCACCATCATCAAGGTGGTTGGCGTGGGCGGCGCGGGCGGTAACGCCGTGCAGCACATGATCAGCCGCGGCGTACAGGGCGTGGAATTCATCTGCATGAATACCGATGCCCAGGCGCTCAAGCGTTCGACCGCTTCGCGCGTGCTGCAACTCGGCAATACGGGTCTGGGCGCCGGCGCCAAGCCGGAAGTCGGCCGCGGTTGCGCCGATCAGGCCCGCGAGCAGATTGCCGACGCCCTGCGTGGCGCGCACATGGTCTTCATCACTGCCGGCATGGGCGGCGGCACCGGCACGGGCGCCGCGCCGATCGTTGCGCAGGTGGCCAAGGAGATGGGCATCCTGACCGTGGGCGTGGTCAGCAAGCCGTTCGACTTCGAAGGCGCGCGCCGCGCCAAGGTGGCCGAGCACGGTTCCAGCGAGCTGGAATCGAGCGTCGACTCGCTGATCGTGGTGCTCAACGAGAAGCTGTTCGAAGTGATGGGCGACGACGCCGAGATGGACAAGTGCTTCCAGTGCGCCGACGACGTGCTGCACAACGCGGTGGCCGGCATTGCCGAGATCATCAACGTTGACGGCCTGGTCAACGTCGACTTCGAAGACGTAAAGACCGTGATGGGCGAGCAGGGCAAGGCCATGATGGGGACGGCCACCGTGTCGGGCGTCGACCGCGCCCGCCTGGCGGCCGAGCAGGCCGTGGCCAGCCCGCTGCTGGAAGGCGTGGACCTGTCCGGCGCGCGCGGCGTGCTGGTCAACATTACCGCCAGCCGTTCGCTCAAGCTGTCGGAAACCAAGGAAGTCATGAACACCATCCGCAGCTACGCCGCGGAAGATGCGACCGTGATCTTCGGTACGGTGTACGACGATTCGATGAGCGATGCGCTGCGCGTGACCGTGGTCGCGACCGGCCTGGGCCGCTCGGCCAAGAAGCAACAGCCGATGACGCTGCTGAAGACCGGCACCGACAACATGCCGGTGCAGATGATGGCCAACATGGCCGCCACCGCCGCGCAGCACAGCTCGCCGGACTACAGCAACCTGGATACGCCGGCAGTGTGGCGCAGCTCGCGTGAGTCGGCATCGGCCCACGTGGCGGCGCTGCAGGAAAAGGGTGTGGATACGTACGATATCCCGGCCTTCCTGCGCAAGCAGGCAGACTGAAGCCTGCCTGGCGCGGTATCGGTGCCTCCACCGGCCGCCTGACGGAACGCGTCGCCTGGTCGCGATGCACGTGCGCTCCCCATCCGCGCGTGCCTTGCATGGCTGACGTGAACCGCCGGGCTGCTGGCGGCGCCGCGCCTTGCGCCGGACAGCGCTTCACCCGCATCCCGTCGCCGGGTCGGGCGTGCCGCTGGCCGCCTCCCCGGACTGGTTTCCCGCCTTCCCGGTCGGGATGTATCGCCGTCCGCGCGGCGCACCCAAAAGGTGCGCCGCGCGGACGTCTTTGTAGCGTCTTCAGCTGTATCGAAATTCGTCCGAATGTCACGGGATGTGATCCTGCTTTGGCAGCGCCGGCCGTGCGCCTATGATCGTTAGGTTGCCCTGCGCCAACGCGCCGCCATGCGGCCCCGCATCCGTCCTATCCTTCATAGACCCGTTCAGACACCCAAGGAAAACCAGAAAACCATGATCACTGTCGGTTCCCGCGTCCCCGACGCCACGCTGCAGGAATTTTTCGAGACCGAAAGCAACGGCTGCGCGCTCGGCCCCAATGCGTTCAAGGTGGCGGACCTGGTCGGCGGCCGCAAGATCGTGGTGTTCGGCCTCCCCGGCGCCTTCACGCCGACGTGTTCGGCCAAGCATGTGCCGGGCTTCGTGCAGCATGCCGAGGCATTGCGCGATGCCGGCGTGGACGAGGTCTGGTGTGTCTCGGTCAACGACGCCTTCGTGATGGGCGCCTGGGGCCGCGAGCAGCAGGTGGCCGGCAAGGTGCGGATGATGGCCGACGGCAGCGCCGAGTGGACCCGCGCGCTGGGCCTGGACCAGGACCTGAGCGCGCGTGGCATGGGCGTGCGCGCCAAGCGCTTTGCCATGGTGATCGAGGATGGCGTGGTGACCCGGCTCGACGTCGAGGCGCCGGGAGAATTCCGCGTCAGCAGCGCCGAGGCCGTGCTGGCGGCGTTGCGTGGCTGACACAGTCATCCGGGTAAACGTGGATAATACGTAACTTGTGACGGGCGTGTTAACAGCCGGAAACAAAACCCGGCTGCAGCGTCCCGGATGTGGTGGTAAAATCCCTTAATCAAAAAGATAACACGATAGATTTTAATAATTGTTGAGGCTGTCATGCTCAAACAGCGCACGATCAAATCCCTGGTGAAGACCGTTGGCATCGGCCTGCACTCCGGCCGCAAGGTCACGCTGACGCTGCGTCCGGCGCCGGCTGGTACCGGCATCGTCTTCACCCGCGTCGACCTGCCCGAGGCCGTCGAGATTCCCGTGGCCGCGTCGGCCATCGGCGACACGCGCCTGGCGTCGGTGCTGCAGAAGGATGGCGCGCGCGTCTCCACCGTCGAGCACCTGATGTCCGCCTGCGCCGGCCTGGGCATCGACAACCTCTATGTCGACGTCGACGCCGAGGAAATCCCGATCATGGACGGCAGCGCGGCGTCCTTCGTGTTCCTGCTGCAGTCGGCCGGCATCGAAGAACAGAACGCGCCCAAGACCTTCATCCGCGTGAAGAAGCCGGTGGAAGTGCGCGAAGGCGACAAGCTCGCGCGGCTGGAGCCGTTCTTCGGCTTCAAGCTGTCGTTCACCATTGACTTCCGCCACCCGGCGGTCGACAAGACCGGCCAGACCTTCTCGATCGATTTCGCCGACACCAGCTATGTCCGCGAGATTGCCCGCGCCCGCACCTTCGGCTTTGCGCACGAGGTCGAGGCCCTGCGCGAAATGGGCCTGGCGCGCGGCGGCAGCCTGGACAACGCGATCGTGCTGGACGAGCACCGCATGCTCAACAACGAGGAACTGCGCTACGGCGACGAGTTCGTGCGCCACAAGATCCTCGATGCGATCGGCGACCTGTACGTGGTCGGCCATCCGCTGATCGGCGCCTATGTGGCGAACAAGTCCGGCCACGGCCTGAACAACCAGCTGCTGCGCGCGCTGCTGGCAGACCAGGAAGCGTATGAACTGGTCACCTTCGACCGAGTCGAGGAAGCCCCGGCGGCGTTCCTGCCGCAGGCCCAGCCGGCCTTCGCCTGAGCTCCTCGCATAGAGAAAGAGCCGACCTGCACAGGTCGGCTCTTTTGCTTTGGACGCGGCGCGGTCGCTCAGCGGTGGTGGGACAGCAGCGTATTCAGCGCGTCGCGCAGCGGCGAATCGGGCAGGCTGCGTGCGAGCTGGTCGAGATTGGCCAGCCCGGTCGGCGTCATGCGGCCGCCGGTGCGCGGCCGTGCCACCGGCTCCACCTCCCAGTCGGAATGGCGCTGCACTTCGGGCTGCACCCGCACGCGGATCGAGGTGACCGGCGAGCCGCGCTGCTGCAGGCGCGCGAGCAGCGTCGGCACGACCTGGCGCACCCGCGCCGCGGCCGCGCCATGGGCCGCCAGCAAGAGCAGCACCTGGCCGTTGGGGTCGGACGGGTCGCGCTTGATGCCGGCCACGGCCAGGCCCGCGCGCATGCCGGCCGGCAGCAACGCCAGCACCTCGGCCTCCAGCACCGACAGCTGGCGCGCGGTCTGGAGCAGCGTCGACACCGGGCCGGCCTTGTCCAGCCAGTCGTTGAGCGGCTTGGCGGCGGGGGTCTGCAGGGCGGGATGGGTGAAGCGGCGCATGGGTCCATTCTAGCAAGGGGCGGCGCATGCACGCAGGCAACGCCGGCCGAAAGCGAGGGCGGCCGGATTGAAGCCGGCGCAACCATCCCAAACTGCTTGCGGCAGGGCCTGCGCCGGCGCCCCGCGCCGCCGGCCGTGACCCCGGCACATGATAAACTCGGCGTTTTGCGCCAATCTATCCATTACCGCGCCCGGCCGCCGGGGCAGTCCGCCTTCCCTGGGGATGCCACCCGGTTCCGCGCAGGTGAAAGCAATCGATGATCACGGGCCTTCTCAAGAAAGTCTTCGGCAGCCGCAATGAGCGGCTGATCAAGCAATACCGCCGCACGGTGGCGCAGATCAATGCGCTGGAGCCGAAGTTCGAGCAGCTCTCCGACGACGAGCTGCGCGGCATGACTGAGGCCTTCCGGCAGCGCCACGCCGGGGGCGAATCGCTCGAGGCGCTGCTGCCCGAAGCCTTCGCCGTGTGCCGCGAGGCCAGCAAGCGCGTCATGAAGATGCGCCACTTCGACGTGCAGCTGATCGGCGGCATGGTGCTGAACGACAACAAGATCGCCGAAATGCGCACCGGCGAAGGCAAGACCCTGACCGCAACGCTGGCCGTGTACCTGAATGCCATCACCGGCAAGGGCGTGCACGTGGTCACCGTCAACGACTACCTGGCGCAGCGCGATGCCGAATGGATGGGCCGGCTGTACAACTTCCTGGGCCTGTCGGTGGGCGTGAACCTGTCGCAGATGGCGCACGACCAGAAGCAGGCGGCGTACAACGCCGACATCACCTACGGCACCAACAACGAGTTCGGCTTCGACTACCTGCGCGACAACATGGTCTACGACCCGTCGCAGCGCGTGCAGCGGCCGTTGCACTACGCCATCGTCGACGAGGTGGACTCGATCCTGATCGACGAGGCCCGCACCCCGCTGATCATCTCCGGCCAGGCCGAGAACCAGACCGACCTGTACCAGCGCATGAACGGCATTCCCAAGCTGCTCGAGCGCCAGATCGGCGAGGAAAAGGCCGACGGCACCGGGGTCGAGAAGCCGGGCGACTACTACGTCGACGAGAAAGGCCACCAGGTCTACCTGACCGAGGCCGGCCATGAAAAGGCCGAAGAGATCCTGTCGCAGCTGGGCCTGATCGGCGAAGGCGAATCGCTCTACGCGCCGCAGAACATCACGCTGATGCACCACCTGTACGCGGCCCTGCGCGCGCACAGCCTGTTCCACCGCGACCAGCACTACGTGGTGCAAAACGACGAAGTCGTGATCGTCGATGAATTCACCGGCCGCCTGATGACCGGCCGCCGCTGGTCCGACGGCCTGCACCAGGCCGTGGAAGCGAAGGAAGGCGTCACCGTCCAGCAGGAAAACCAGACGCTGGCGACCGTCACGTTCCAGAACTACTTCCGCATGTACGAGAAGCTGGCCGGCATGACCGGCACGGCCGACACCGAAGCGTACGAGTTCCAGGAGATCTACGGCCTGGAAGTGGTGGTGATCCCGACCAACCGCCCGACCCAGCGCAAGGACTTGCAGGACCAGATCTACAAGACCGGCAAGGAACGCTACGACGCCGTGGTGCGTGATATCCGCGACTGCTACGAGCGCGGCCAGCCGGTGCTGGTGGGCACCACCTCGATCGAGACCTCGGAATACCTGTCGGGCCTGCTCGACCGCGAACAGCTGCCGCACCAGGTGCTCAACGCCAAGCAGCATGCGCGCGAAGCCGAGATCGTGGCGCAGGCCGGCCGCCCGAAGATGATCACCATCGCCACCAACATGGCCGGCCGCGGCACCGACATCGTGCTGGGCGGCAACGTGGAGAAGCAGGCCGGCTTTATCGAGGCCGACGCCGGCCTGTCCGACGCCGACAAGGCCGCGCGCATCCAGCAGCTCAAGGATGAATGGCAGTCGCTGCACGAGCAGGTCAAGGCCGCGGGCGGCCTGCATATCGTCGGCACCGAGCGCCATGAGTCGCGCCGCATCGACAACCAGCTGCGCGGCCGTGCCGGCCGCCAGGGCGACCCGGGTTCGTCGCGCTTCTACCTGTCGCTGGACGACCAGCTGCTGCGCATCTTCGCCGGCGACCGCGTGCGCGCCATCATGGAGCGCCTGAAGATGCCCGAGGGCGAGCCGATCGAAGCCGGCATCGTCACGCGTTCGATCGAATCGGCGCAGCGCAAGGTGGAAGGCCGCAACTTCGACATCCGCAAGCAGCTGCTGCAGTACGATGACGTCGCCAACGACCAGCGCAAGGAAATCTACAAGCTGCGCAACGACGTGCTCGAGGCCAACGACGTCGGCGAGATGGTGGTCAACCTGCGCGAGGGCGTGCTGATCGAGCTGTTCCGCGACCACGTGCCGGCCGACACCATGGAAGAGCAGTGGAACATCGCCGGCCTGGAAACGCGCCTGCGCGAGGACTGGGGCCTGGAAGTGCCGCTGGCGCAGACCATCGAGGGCGCGCAGAGCATCGAGGACGAAGAGCTGCTCAACCTGATCATGAAGGCGGCGGCCGAGCGCTACGACAGCAAGGTCGCGATGGTTGGCCGCGAGTCGTTCGCCGGCTTCGAGCGCTCGGTCATGCTGCAGAGCATCGACACGCACTGGCGCGAGCACCTGGCCGCGCTGGATCACCTGCGCCAGGGCATCCACCTGCGCGGCTACGCACAGAAGGACCCCAAGCAGGAGTACAAGCGCGAGTCGTTCGAGCTGTTCGCGCGCCTGCTGGACGTGATCAAGAACGAAGTCACGCGCGTGACCTTCAACGTGCAGATCCAGTCGCCGGAAGAGCTGGAGCAGGCCTCGGAGCAGATCGAGGAAGGCCTGTCGCATCTGGAGAACGTGCAGTACAAGCACGACGAGTTCGCCGAAGGCCGCGAGCCGGTCGAAGAAGCGCCGTCGCCGCGCACCGGCACGGCCATGGCCGCCGCCGAGCTGGCGCTGGCGGGCATGCCCAAGGTCGGCCGCAACGATCCGTGCCCGTGCGGCTCGGGCAAGAAGTTCAAGCAGTGCCACGGCAAGCTCAGCTGAACTGAGCCAGGCCGGGCATCCGGTATGACGCCGCTTCCCGCAGCGCGGGAGTGGCGCAAGAGGAATCGAACATGCCCGCCCATCGCGGGCATGTTCGTCTGAGACAAGCAAGTCGCTAGCAGCAACATCGAGGAGTCCTGCATGCCCGTCAATCTTCCGCTGCCCCAGGCAGAGAACCTGAAATCCGTCGCCGGCGTGGAGCTCGGCTGGGCCGAGGCGGGCATCCGCAAGGCCAACCGCAAGGACGTGCTGGTAGTGCGCGTGGCCGAAGGCAGCACTGTGGCCGGCGTCTTCACCAGCAACCGCTTCTGCGCCGCGCCGGTACAGGTCTGCCGCGAGCACCTCGCGGTTGCGGACAAGCCGGGCAAGGGCATCCGCGCGCTGGTGGTCAACACGGGCAACGCCAACGCCGGCACCGGCGAGCAGGGCCTGGCCAACGCCCGCGCCACCTGCGACGCGCTGGCCGCGCAGCTGGGCATCGATGCCGCGCAGGTGCTGCCGTTCTCGACCGGCGTGATCCTCGAGCAGCTGCCGATGGATCGCCTGCTGGCCGGCCTGCCCGCCGCCATCGCCAACGCCGGCGCCGACAACTGGCTGGCCGCGGCGGAAGCGATCATGACCACCGACACCCAGCCCAAGGTCGCGTCGCGCACGGTGCAGATCGACGGCAAGACCGTGACGATGTCTGGCATCAGCAAGGGCGCCGGCATGATCCGCCCCAACATGGCGACCATGCTGGGCTTCATCGCCATGGATGCCGCGGTGGCGCAGCCGGTGCTGCAGGGTCTGGTGACGCACGCCGCCGACCACTCGTTCAACAGCATCACCATCGACGGCGATA
Source organism: Cupriavidus alkaliphilus (assembly GCF_900094595.1). Lineage (GTDB taxonomy): Bacteria > Pseudomonadota > Gammaproteobacteria > Burkholderiales > Burkholderiaceae > Cupriavidus > Cupriavidus alkaliphilus. The sequence continues at coordinate 46,227 of NZ_FMAD01000001.1, forward strand.
CCTCGACCAACGACTCCTTCGTGCTGATCGCCTCGGGCAAGTCCGGCGCCGCGGTCGACCGCGCCGAAGGCCCGGCCTTCGAAGCGCTGCGCGAGGCGGTGACGAGCCTGGCGCAGGAGCTGGCGCAGATGATCGTGCGCGACGGCGAAGGCGCGACCAAGCTGATGACCATCCGCGTCGAAGGCGGCAAGGACGTGGCGGAATGCCGCCAGATCGCCTACGCGGTGGCGCATTCGCCGCTGGTCAAGACCGCGTTCTATGCCTCGGACCCCAACCTGGGCCGCATCCTGGCCGCGGTCGGCTATGCCGGCGTCAACGATCTCGACGTCGGCCGCGTCAACCTGTGGCTGGACGATGTCTGGGTCGCGCGTGACGGCGGCCGCAATCCCGACTACCGCGAGGAAGACGGCCAGCGCGTGATGAAGCAGGCCGAGATCACCGTGCGCATCGCGCTCGGCCGCGGCAACGCCGAAGCCACCGTGTGGACCTGCGACCTGTCGCACGACTACGTGTCGATCAACGCCGACTACCGTTCCTGAGCCAGTCCGTCCTTCCCGCGCACGCGGGAAGGGCATCGATTTTCGCTGCCTGTCACCGCCCCGCCGCCATGTCTGACCTCGCCGCCCGCCTCGACAACTTTCTCGCCCGACTCGAACAATGGCTGCCGCCGCAACTGAGCGATGCGGACTGGCAGGAGGCGGTCGCGTTCCGCTGGCGCAAGCGCCAGAGCCTGTTCGGCAATATCGGCTACCTGCAGCCGGTGCGCCAGCTGCCGCCGATCCACCTGGACGACCTGAAGAACATCGAGCGCCAGAAGGACGCCATCGTCGGCAATACGCGCCAGTTCGTGCAGCGCCTGCCCGCCAACAACGTGCTGCTGACCGGCGCGCGCGGCACCGGCAAGTCGTCGCTGATCAAGGCCTGCCTCAATGCCTTCGTCAAGGACGGGCTGCGGCTGGTCGAGGTCGACAAGGATGACCTGGGCGACCTGGGCGATATCGTCGAGCTGGTCTCGCAGCGGCCCGAGCGCTTCGTGATCTTCTGCGACGACCTGTCGTTCGAGGAAGGCGAGTCGGGCTACAAGTCGCTCAAGTCGGCGCTGGATGGCTCGGTCGCGGCGCAGTCGGACAACGTGCTGATCTACGCCACGTCCAACCGCCGGCACCTGCTGCCGGAGTACATGAAGGACAACGAGAGCTACCGCCACACCGACGACGGCGAGATCCACCCCGGCGAAGTGGTGGAAGAGAAGATCTCGCTGTCCGAGCGCTTCGGCCTGTGGCTGTCGTTCTACCCGCCCAAGCAGGACGAGTACCTGGCTATCGTCGGCCACTGGCTGCGCCACTTCGGCTGCACCGACGAGGACATTGCCGCCGCGCGCGGCGACGCGCTGGTGTGGGCGCTGGAGCGCGGCTCGCGTTCGGGCCGCGTGGCCTGGCAGTTCGCGCGCGACTGGGGCGGCAAGCACGGCAAGCCGTACATCGCCGATGTTGCCGGGGACGCCAAGGCATGAGCGCGGCGACGCAGAACCCCGCAGCCACGGGCGGCAACCCGCCGCGCAAGGTGACCGAGGTGGCGGTCGGCGTGCTGGTGCAGCCCGACGGCCGCTTCCTGCTGGCGCAGCGCCCGGCCGGCAAGCCCTACGAGGGCTACTGGGAATTCCCCGGCGGCAAGCTGGAGCCGGGCGAATCCGTAGAGGCGGCGCTGGCGCGCGAGCTGCACGAAGAACTTGGGCTTGATGTCACGCAATGCGAGCGCTGGCACATCCTGGAACATGACTACCCGCACGCCTATGTGCGGCTGCATTTCTGCAAGGTCACGGCCTGGCAGGGCGAACCCGTCGGCCGAGAAGGCCAGGCGTTCTCGTGGCAGGGCACGCCGGTGACGGTGGGGCCGCTGCTGCCGGCCACCATTCCCGTGGTGGCGTGGCTGGACGAGGAATCGCGCAACGGCTGATCCTGCCGTCCGCGGCGCACAAGCGGCCGCGGCGCCCGCTTGTGCGCCGCCCGGGCTGGTCGGCCCGGTCCACAGGAAAGGAACCTGCATGCTACGTGTCGATCGTATCGCCGACGACGTTTCCCTGCCTGAACTGACCCTGCGCGGCATCATTCTCGGTGCGCTGATCACGGTCGTGTTCACCGCCTCCAATATCTACCTGGGCCTGAAGGTCGGCCTGACCTTCTCGTCGGCGATCCCCGCGGCCGTGATCTCGATGGCCGTGCTGCGGCTCTTCCCCGGCGCCAACATCCTGGAAAACAACATGGTGCAGACGCAGGCCTCGGCCGCGGGCACCCTGTCGTCGATCATCTTTATCCTGCCCGGCCTGGTGATGCTTGGCCACTGGCAGGGCTTCCCGTTCTGGCAGACGCTGGCGATCTGCGCGGCCGGCGGCATGCTGGGCGTGGTGTTCAGCATCCCGCTGCGCCATGCCATGGTGGTGCAGAGCGAGCTGCCTTATCCCGAGGGCGTGGCCGCGGCGGAAATCCTGCGCGTGGGCAGCGCCGCGCCGGCCGAAGCCACGCCGGGCCGGAAGCCGCAGGCCACCGGCCTCGCCGACCTGATGGCCGGGGGCCTGGTCGCGGGGTTGTTCAGCTTCGCCGCCGGCGGGCTGCGCGTGCTGGCCGAGGGCGCGAATTTCTGGCTGTCGGCGGGCGCCTCGGTGGTGCGGCTGTCGATGGGCTTTTCGCTGGCGCTGGTGGGCGCGGGCTACCTGGTCGGCATCGTCGGCGGGCTGGCCATGCTGCTCGGGCTGGTGCTGACCTGGGGCGTCGCGGTGCCGTGGCTGACCGCGGTCACGCCGCGCCCGGACGGCGCCACGCTGTCGGCCTTCGGCACCATGGTGTGGAGCCAGCAGGCACGCTTTATCGGCGCCGGCACCATCGGCATCGCCGCGATCTGGACGCTGCTGTCATTGGCCAGGCCGATGCTCTATGGCATTCGCGCCTCGTTCGGCGCGCTGCAGGCCGGCCCGGCGGGGCAGGGCAGCGTGCCGCGCACGCAGCAGGACATGCCCGCGAAGTGGATCGGGCTGGTGATGCTGGCGCTGCTGGCGGTGCTGGTGACGGTGTTCGCATGGTTCCTCGCGCCGGCGCCGCTGGAGGGCGGGGCGCGCTGGCGCCTGGTGGTCTATGCCGTGGTATTCGCGTTCATTTTCGGCTTCCTGGTGGCGGCGGCGTGCGGCTATATGGCCGGACTGGTGGGCTCGTCAGCCAGCCCGATCTCGGGCATCGGCATCATCGCGGTGATCCTGGTGTCGCTGCTGATCCTGCTGGCGGGCCAGGCCGATGGCTTGCTGGCCACGCCAGAGGGCGGCAAGTTCGCGATCGCGCTGGCGATCTTCACCACCTCCGCGGTGGTGGCGGTGGCCTCCATCGCCAACGACAACCTGCAGGACCTGAAGACCGGCTGGCTGGTCGGCGCGACGCCGTGGCGCCAGCAGGTGGCGCTGCTGATCGGCTGCGTGGTCGGCGCGGCGGTGATCCCGCCGGTGCTCGAGCTGCTCTACAGCGCCTATGGCTTCGCCGGCGCGCAGCCGCGCGCGGGCATGGACCCGAACCAGGCGCTGGCCGCGCCGCAGGCGACGCTGATGACCGCGATCGCCACCGGCATCTTCACCCACCAGCTCAACTGGAACATGATCCTGATCGGCATCGGGCTGGGCGTGGTGCTGATCGCCATCGACGAAATCCTGCGCCGGCGCGGCGGCGCGGCGCGCCTGCCGGTACTGGCCGTTGGCATCGGCATCTACCTGCCGCCGACGATCAGTTCGGCGCTGGTGGTGGGTGCGGTGCTGTCGTGGCTGTTGCTGCGCGCCGAGCGCCGCCGCGCCACCGCGCGCGGGGATGACGTGCAACTGGCACTGGAGCACGCCGAGCGGCGCGGCACGCTGCTGGCGTCCGGCCTGATCGTCGGCGAAAGCCTGGTCGGCGTGATGCTGGCTGCGGTGATCGGCCTGTCAGGCAGCGATGCGCCGCTGGCCGTGGTCGGGGGCGGGTTTGAAGCGACCGCGCAGTGGCTGGGCCTGGCGGTGTTCGTGCTGGTGTGCGTGGGCTTCTACCACCGCGTGCTGGCGGCGGCGCACTGAGGACGGGGGCGCTGGCGTCGCGCCCTCAGTCGTCCTCGTCTTCGGATCGGTCGGGGGAGGTTTCGCCCGGCTTGCCGCCGATCACGTACTTCTCCAACGCCCAGGCGCCGAGATCGATCTGCTTGCAGCGCTCGGAACAGAAGGGACGGAATTTGTTGTCGGGCACCCAGGCCACCTCGGTGCCGCAGGTGGGGCATTTAACGACAGCAGGCATGGCGTTCAGCGCAGGCTTCAGAAATTGCAGAGTTTCAGCAGGAACGGAATATCGGCATCGACCGAGCGCGGGCGCAGGTCGCCGTCCTGCTGCGTGAAGCGCACCCACAGCATGTACTTGTTGGCGCTCATCTCGGGGATGAAGGCCAGCAGCGAATCGTCCAGGTAGACCTGCATCAGCTGGTAGCTGCGGCCCGACAGCATCTGCTGGTAGCTGCCGCCGGTGGCGATCACCTTGCCGCTCTGGCCCGCTTCGCGCAGCAGCCGCAGCACGATGGTGGTGCCCATGCGCAGCGATACCAGCGGGCGCGCCCATTTCAGGATGTCGGCGCGGCGGTCTTCGGCGGGACGATGCTGCCATGCATAGTACGCGGGCAGGTCGAACTCGCAGGTGCCGCCGGGGATGATGGCGCGGCTGCGGATGCTGGTCAGCCACTCGTTGTCGGTCAGCAGCTGGCCGGCCTTGCCCACGGTCTGGTTGAGCATGGCGATGCCTTGCTCGATCTCGCCGATGACCGAGTCGAGCGCGTCCTGGTCGATCTGCGGATTGGCGCGCAGCGGCGCCAGGGCCTGGCGCTGGCGTTCCAGTTCCTTGATCAGGTCGGTCTTGAGGTCGGCGCGGCCGGCAACGTCGATGATCTCGAACAGCGTGGTCAGCGCGACATGGTGCTGCTGGGCATGATCCTGGCCGAGGAAGTATTCCAGCCGATCGAACAGGTCCTCCAGCCGCAGGAGCGTCCTGATGCGTTCGTTGAAAGGGTATTCGTACAGAATCAAGTGCTGTGTCCGTGCAGGGCGTCGGGCGCTTCAGGGGCGGCCCGGTGCAGAATGAGGCCCGGGAAATACCGGAAAGGGTGATCTATGCGGTGGGATACCGGCACTATGCGGCGATTTCCCGGCATGTTCCAGCGCATTCTATGCGAGACAGGGTCCGAGGACAATGTCGCACGCATGATGCAATGCGCCACAGCACCGGTCCCGCGCGTTATGGATGGACCTTCCCCGCGGCCGACAGTTCACGGTAGTAGCGGTCGAGCCGGTCGACCTGCGCCACCAGCGCCTCGACCGGTCCGTCGTTGTCGATGACGTCGTCGGCACATGCCAGGCGCGCGCCGCGAGTCGCCTGTTTAGCCATGATCGCCAGCACCTGTTCGCGGCTGAAGCCGTTGCGCGACATCACGCGGGCCACCTGCGTGGCTTCGGTGCAGTCGACCACCAGCACGCGTCCCACGCGCTCGCGCCACGAGCCCGACTCCACCAGCAGCGGCACCACGTAGATCAGGTACGGATGCGCGCCGGCATCGCGGATCGACTGCGCGCGCTCGTTGGTCAGCGCGCGGATCAGCGGGTGCGTGATGGCTTCGAGCCGAGCCTTGGCGGCGGGGTCGGCAAACACCAGCGCACGCATCGCGTCGCGGTCCATGGCGCCGTCGGGGCGCAGGCAGGCGGGGCCGAAGGCTTCGACCAGCGCCGGGATGGCGCGCCCGCCCGGGGCGGTGATCTCGTGCGCGAGCAAGTCGGTATCGATGATCGCGGCGCCGCGCGCGGCGAACATGTCGGCCACGCGGGTCTTGCCGCTGCCGATGCCGCCGGTCAGTCCGATTTCCAGCATGTGAGGTTTATGTCAGACGTCGTTGCCGCAAAGATACCAGCTTCGGCAGGTTTGGCCGCCTCGTCCGTGTCCCGGTCGCTGCCGCGCGGCCATCACCATGCAAACAGCGGCAGCACCCCGGGGCCGCACAGCAGCACCACCACCCCTGCCAGCGCGATGAACGGCCCGAACGGGAACGGCGTGTCGCGCTCCTGGCGGCGCAGCGCGATATTGGCCAGCCCGAACAGCACGCCCGCCACCGACGACAGCAGCACCAGCGCCGGCAAAGCCTGCCAGCCGAACCACGCACCGAGCGCCGCCATCAGCTTGAAGTCGCCGAAGCCCATGCCTTCCTTGCCGCGCAGCAGCCGGAACAGCCAGTAGGCGAGCCACAGCACCAGGTAGCCGGCGGCTGCGCCGATCACCGCGTCGGGCAGCGCCACGAACAGGCCGGCGAGGTTCAGCAGCAGGCCCATCCACAGCAGCGGCAGCGTGATCTGGTCCGGCAGCAATTGCGTATCGGCGTCGATCATGGTCAGCGCCAGCAGCCCCCACACCAGCACCAGCGCGGCCAGCGCCTGCGCGCCCGGGCCGAAGCGCCATGCCACCAGCGCGCTCAGCACGCCGCAGGCCAGCTCCACCAGCGGATAGCGCGCGCTGATGGGCGCCTTGCACGCCGAGCAGCGGCCGCGCAGGAACAGGTAGCTCAGCACCGGCACGTTTTCCCACGGGGCGATGGCGTGGCCGCAATGCGGGCACGCCGAGCGCGGCACCATCAGGTTGTAGCGGCCGGGGTAGGGCAGCGGGTCGCCGCGCAGCTCGGCGATGTAGTTGGCCTCTTCGCGCTCCATCATGCGCGGAACGCGGTGGATCACCACATTGAGGAAGCTGCCGACCACCAGCCCCAGCAGCGCCGCTGCCGCCACCAGGAAGACTGGCGGCAGCGCCGCCAGCGCGTGCAGCAGCGGGGCGGTGCCGGTCGGATAAGGGGAAGCGGACCACACAAACTGCATCGCTTACACCACCTGTCCCAGCTTGAAGATCGGCAGGTACATCGCCACCACCATGCCGCCGATCAGCACGCCCAGCACCACGATGATCAGCGGCTCGATCAGGCTGGAGATGGCCGCGACCGCGTCGTCGACCTCGCGCTCGTAGAACTCCGCCACCTTCAGCAGCATGTTGTCCAGCGCGCCGGACTCCTCGCCGATCTGCGTCATCTGCAGCACCATGTTGTCGAACACATGAGTCGCCTGCATCGCGTTGGTCAGGCTGGTGCCGATGCGCACCGATTGCTCGATCTCGCGGGTGGCGTCGTAGTAGACCCAGTTGCCGGCGGCGCCGGCCACGGACTCCATCGACTCCACCAGCGGCGTGCCGGCGGCGAACATCGTAGCCAGGGTGCGGGTCCAGCGCGCGATCACGGCCTTGCGGAACAGGCTGCCGAAGATCGGCAGCTTCAGCAGCGTGCGGTCGGTGGCGCGCTGCACCTTCTCGGACTTCTTCAGCGCGCGCAGATAGAAGCTGATGCCGGCCACCGGCGCGCCGATCACCAGGTACCAGTACTGCACAAAGAAGTCCGAGATCGCGATCACCAGCAGCGTCGGCGCGGGCAGGTTGGCGCCGAAGCTGGAGAACACCCCCTTGAACGCCGGGATCACGAACAGCATCAGGATCACCGTGACGGCAAAGGCGACGGTCAGCACCGCGATCGGGTAGATCATCGCGGACTTGATCTGTCCCTTCAGCGCGATGGTCTTCTCCATGTAGAGCGACAGGCGCTCCAGCAGCGAATCCAGGATGCCGCCCTGTTCGCCGGCATCGATCAGGTTGCAGTACAGCGTGTCGAAGTATCTGGGATGGCGGCGGAACGCCGCGGCCATGCTGCTGCCCGCCTCGATGTCGAAGCGGATGTCGGACAGCAGCTGGGTGAAGTTGGGGTTGACGTGCCCGCGCGCGATGATGTCGATCGACTGCAGCAGCGGGATGCCGGCCTTGAGCATGGTCGACAGTTGCCGGGTGAAGTAGGCGATGTCCTTCTCGGTGATCTTGCGCCCGCGCGCGGCCTTGCGCTTCTTCAGCTTGACGATGGTCAGGCCCTGCTTGCGCAGCGTGGCGGTGACCTCGGCCTGGTTTTCGGCGCGCAGCTCGCCGGTGAAGGACTTGCCCTTGCGGTCCTTGCCTTCCCACTCGAAGATGTACTGGGTGGGGGCCTTGCGTCCCTTCCCCGATTTGGCCCGTGACGGTGCCCCCGCCCGGGCGCCCGCTGCTGGTGCGCGCGTCGCCATGTTATTGACCCCCGATGTAAATGACGCTTGTTCTGCGTCTTGTCTTTACGTTATGTCGTGCTTCCCTACGTATTCGTGGTCGCCAGCACTTCTTCGAGTGACGTGACGCCCTGCCTGACCTTCAGCAGCCCCGCTTCGCGCAACGATAGCACGCCGTCCTTGCGCGCCTGCTCGGCAATCTGCAGCGCGGTGCCGTGCGCCAGGATGATCTCCTGCATGGCCTCGGTGATCGGCATCACCTGGTAGATGCCGCAGCGGCCCTTGTAGCCGCTGCCGTTGCAGCGCTCGCAGCCGACCGGATGGTAGGGCTGCCAGCTGCCGTCCAGGTCCTGCTCGCGGAAGCCCGCTTCCAGCAAGGCCTCGCGCGGGATCTCGCCCTCGCGCTTGCAGGTGCAGAGCCGCCGCGCGAGCCGCTGCGCGGTGATCATCAGCACGCTCGACGCAATGTTGAAGGCGGCCACGCCCATGTTCATCAGGCGTGTCAGCGTGGTCGGCGCGTCGTTGGTGTGCAGCGTCGACAACACCAGGTGGCCGGTTTGCGCGGCCTTGATGGAGATGTCGGCGGTTTCCAGGTCGCGGATTTCGCCGACCATGATGATGTCCGGATCCTGGCGCAGGAACGATCGCAGCGCGGTCGCAAAGGTCAGCCCGGCCTTGTCGTTGACGTTGACCTGGTTGATGCCCGGCAGCTGGATTTCGGCCGGGTCCTCGGCCGTGGAAATATTGATGTCGCCCTGGTTCAGCAGGTTCAGGAAGGTGTACAGCGACACGGTCTTGCCGCTGCCGGTCGGGCCGGTCACCAGCACCATGCCGTAGGGGCGCTTGATCACGTCCAGCAGCAGCGCCTTCTGCTCCGGCTCATAGCCGAGCTGGTCGATGTCGAGCTTGTCGGACGATGATTCCAGGATCCGCATGACGATCTTCTCGCCGAACAGCGTGGGCAGCGTCGACACGCGGAAGTCCACCGCCTTCTCGACGGTTTCCTTGGCATCCTTGTCCTTGGGCAGCCCGATCAGCAGCTTCATGCGGCCGTCCTGCGGCACGCGCTTTTCAGATATGTCCAGCCGCGACAGCACCTTGATGCGGGTCGCGATCTTGTCGCGGATATCCAGCGGCGGGCGCGCGACCTCCTGCAGCACGCCATCGACGCGGAAGCGGATGCGGTAGAAGGTTTCGAACGGTTCGAAATGCAGGTCCGAGGCGCCGCGGTGGAAGGCCTCGGTCAGCAGCTTCTGCAGGAAGCGCACCACCGGGGCGTCGTCGATGTTGTCGGCCGTGGTGCGGTTGCGCGGGTTGGCGGCGGCGGCGACCGGATCGTATTCGATCAGCTTGCGCTCGGCCTGCACCGGCGAGATGTTCTTCAGCGTCCCCAGCGCCTCGCCGGCGGCGCGCACATGCTTCATCAGCTTGTCGTGCTCGACCACCACCGCTTCGACCGGCAGCTTGTACTTGTCGCGGATCGCGTCCAGGCCGGCCTGGTTGGACGGATCGGACAGCGCCAGCACCAGGCGGTTCTCGCGCCGGCCCAGCGGCAGCAGCCGGTGGGCATGGAATTCACGGTTGCCGGCCAGTGCCGGCGGCACCTTGGAAAGGTTGTACTGGGCCAGGTCCAGCAGCGGCAGCTGGTACTTGTCGGCGGCGAACAGCGCCAGGTCGTGCGCGCTCATGGTGCCGCTGCCGACGATCTCGTCGATCAGCTGCGATTGCTTTTCACGCGCGGCCTGCTCCAGCTGAGCAAGCAGGGCGGGCGCGATACGCCGGCTCTGGGCCAGGGCAAGTCCGAGTGTCATGGCAGGTGCGCAGTGGTTGGAGCAGTGTCCGCGGACAGGGCAGGACGAGACGAGCCCGCTTCTTGGGATCGGGGCAGTTTGCCGATGGGGTCACTTTTTGTAAAGGCGACGACGGGACGTATTGGCGTTTGCGCGACACCGGCGCAACCCTACTTGCGCGGGGCCCAGTCCCACGGGATGCGAACACAGCAGACGGCAATTTGAGAACTGCCTCAATCCTCATTCGTCGCTGGCCAGCCATGCTTCTCGACGTGGTGGCTCGCCGGCGTCCGGCGTGGTCTGATCTGTTATAGAATCAAAAATGAGTGTATAACATCGCATGAGGCGAAACTTCAAGAAGCCTTTCGCTCAGTTCGTCAAGAAAGCACACAAGCCGCTGCAACTGGCGATCGAAGACGAAGTTGAGGAGCTCTGTGCCGTGCCCGAACTGGGGGAAGCCAAGATTGGGGACCTGGCTGGCATCCGGGTCCACAAGTTCAGGTTCAACCGGCAGGAATACCTGATCGCCTACCGGCTGCTGCCACAGGAGTTCAACGTGAAAGGCGTGGCACTTGAGGTGCTATGGATCGATTCTATAAGGTCGGCTCGCATGAGAACTTTTATGACGAGCTAAAGAAATACCTGAGGGCTGAAAGGAATGGACACGATGACCGCTGAAGATCTGCTGCATGCCCTCGGCGAGCTGCCCCCGCGGGAGCGCGTCAGGTTCTTCACACTGATCGGGCAGCAGGCCTTTGGTGATGAGAATTTCTCGCACGAGGAAGTCTTCGGCCACCTGGCGGAGGAGGATTTCACTGCGGCAGAGGCTGCCCAATACCTCGAAATCTCGATTGCTACCTTCCGCCGGCTGGTGCGCGATGGCAAGGTGGCTCCACGGGTGGAAGTCGGGCGCAGCCAGCTTTTCTCCGTAGCGGAGCTGAAAGCATACAAGCGACAGCGCAAAGCCATCAAGGGCTGAGGCCTTCCTGCATACGTAGCAGCTATTATACTACTGTAACTTTTAATATCCTTATCTGCTGCTCGTCGGGTGGTATAAGCCTGCGATGATCCCCCGAAACATTTTGCTCCTTTGACACGTCTCCGTACAAGCTATTCTTGTTCGAAAATTTGTCCACGTTGGTGGTTGCCCATCCATTAGATGCAATGGTTGCTTCGGGCAAGAGCACGAAGGATGCCCAATTGCAAGTCGCATCGGGGGAAGCTTGATCCATGCAAAGAAGTCTGTAGTCGCGATAACTCGACCATCTGCTAATTTCAAAAAAACACCTCGTGTCCTTTTGTTTGTGGTGTGAGGAGGGCAGGCATACAGCGCGGATGGCGAGACTGCAGAGTCTTGGTGGTTCGGCCTCCATCACTGGCCCATGAACAATCGGCCGCAACGCCCCTTGCTGTAAGCTATGCCAGGTTGCGGTCACCCCTGTTGCTTACAACAGTAGGATGCATCGCACCGCTCGATTCCTCATTCACAAACGGGATTATTGATGGATAAATTGGCTCACCGTGGAATTGTGACCATGCTTTCCGCTGTGGCGGCACTGGTAGTCCTTAGTTCTACTGCAGCATTTGCGCAGGAAAATCTCCCAAGGCTTGGTCTTATCTTTGCTCTCGATTTAGGTAAAACTGACGGTGCACCCTTGTCAGAAGATACCTCACTGGTCAATCCTGGACCAGGACCCGCAATTATCCAAAAGATGGAGATACAAGGCCGCGTTGCCTCAGCTTTCTCGGTCAGCAGTAAATGCCCTCTCGTTCTTGAGCAGGGAGAAAGCTGCGACATAACCGTGAAATTTTCTCCTCTGAATGCTGGATTTCATCAAGCCCTACTCCTAGTAACCCCGAAGGGAGGCGCTCCCGCGAAAATGCATGTAGTTGGGCGTGGCCTCCCTGCGTCGGCTAAACTTTCCTCGAGAGAACTTTCGTTCAGCGCGAAGTCACCCACTAAGTCCGTTACGTTGACCAACAGTGGTTCGACAACGCTTCCAGTCTACGCAATTGCAGTAACTGAAGAGAAGGAGAGCTTTCGTAGTACGAATAAGTGCCCAGCTTTGTTACAACCAGGTGCATCTTGCGATATTTCCGTGGAATACCGCTATCAACACGAGGGCCTTGCGATGGGAATACTCGAACTGTACACGGGTAACTCGGGAGGACCTCAATTCGTGAAGTTGTACGGAGATAAATCGTCGCCTGAGCGTTAGGCTTGGTAGACCGTTTGTCCGGAAAGCCCAGTCCTTTCGGGTCCGGGATGACATCAAATACATCGCAGTGCAATGGATCCCGCAGAAGAGGTCTCGACCAAGACCAGAGCTCAGTGCAGGAGTGCGAACAGCGTCGTCTTAATGAGTGAGCCTGTCACGCGTTCTTCCGTAGTCGGGGTGTTGGCTGCCTGCGTAGTGGAGCTGCAACGCACCTGAGCGGTTTCGGTATGTTCCGAAATCACCGTCTGTGTTCGAGCTACCACGCGCGACGTGATTGGTGACTCGGCCCGCTCGGAAAAGCGAACACCGGTGACGCCAACGGTGAATTTGCGCCGCTCGACCCACATTTCGGCCAAAGAACTGCGTGCGAACACGGCCCAATGGCGTCGACTTGATGTCGGTGGTGCAGTTTCGGTTGGTGAGCGGCGTGATGATGAGCGTCTTCCGGCGTGGCCAGGACTTCATCGGGTGCGGTGCTGAGGACAACCGGCTGAAAATCTGGCTTCGCCCGGGGCACGAACTTTATCGGTAATGCTGCGGCATAGGTTTGCTCGCCCAGCAGGTCTGCTTGCGTACCCCCGGGCGTAGTCGATGAAGAGCCCTTGCTTGTGCTCGCTTTCAAGGCGTGCCTGAATGGCCTCGGCTTCTGCTTTACTGGTGGCGCGAAGCGTCTGCTCCTTGCGCGACACACTGCGGTCGCGAACGACGTAATAGTTGTCCAGGCGTCCCAGCTTGGGCTTGAACCTTTGCGCCTTCAAGGACTGGCAGTATTCCTCGGCCTTCTTCTTGGCGCTATGGGCGAAGGTCTGCGCGAGGTCGTCGCGGTGCTTGACCGAAACTTCGTAGTGCGAGCGGTTTTCGCTGGACGCCATGGTCCGTACTCCATGTGTTGCGGAGCACGGTATATGTCGAGCGAGCGACTATGATTTGTCGTTGAGCGCGCGAACGGCGAAAAGTGCCACTGATGGCTGGCACTTATTTTTTGTAACAGGCGAACCAGGTGGCAACTGCCACTGATTTGCCACTGCCGTCCAACACAAACAAAAACAGCGGGTTAGCAACCCGCTGTTTTGTAAGGAGAAATCTGGTCGGGGTGAGAGGATTCGAACCTCCGGCCTCTACGTCCCGAACGTAGCGCTCTACCAGGCTAAGCTACACCCCGATTTGGTTTGCCGGCAGACGCTTTAGCGTCAGCAGCAAAGAACGTAAGTTTAGCAGCGTTTTTTTGGGAATGGAAGAGGGCGGAGGAAAACGCCGCGCAGCCCGCCGCCTGTCCCGACTCAGGACTGCCGCTGCAGCGAGAACGCGCAGAGCTGGATCAGCGTTTCCTTCAGCTCGGATGGCGGGAACTGCCGGGCCGCCTGCTCGGCGGCTTCGGCCTCGCGCCGTGCGGCCTCGAAGGTGACCTCGAGCGCGCCGCTGGCGTGGATCGCGGCAAAGACCGCGTCGAAATGCTCGGTGCCGCCCTGCACGATCGCGTCGCGTGCCAGCTGGCGCTGCTCCGCGGTGCCGTGTTCCAGCAGGTGCAGCAGCGGCAGGGTGGGCTTGCCTTCGCGCAGGTCGTCGCCGGCGTTCTTGCCCATCTGCTCGGCGCTGGCGGTGTAGTCCAGCATGTCGTCGATCAGCTGGAACGCGGTGCCGATGCGGCGGCCGTATTCGGCGGCGGCTTCTTCCATCTGCGCGTCGGCGCCGGACAGCACCGCGCCCAGTTGCGCGGCGGCCTCGAACAGCTTGGCGGTCTTGTAGCGGATCACCTGCAGGTAGCGCTCGACGGTGACGTCGGGGTCGTGCATGTTCAGCAGCTGCAGCACTTCGCCCTCGGCGATCACGTTGGTCGCGTTCGACAGGATCTCCATGATGCGCATGCTGCCGGCATCGACCATCATCTGGAACGCGCGCGAATAGAGGAAGTCGCCCACCAGCACGCTGGCCGCGTTGCCGAACACGGCGTTGGCGGTGTCGCGCCCGCGGCGCAGCTCGGACTCGTCGACGACATCGTCGTGCAGCAGGGTGGCGGTGTGGATGAATTCCACGACGGCGGCCAGCTCATGGTGGCGGTTGCCGTCATAACCCAGCGCGCGCGCCGTCAGCAGCAGGATCACCGGGCGCAGGCGCTTGCCGCCGGCACCGATGATGTATTCGCCGATCTGTTCGATCAGCGGGACTTCGGAGGACAGCCGCTGGCGGATAACAGCATCGACCGCGCGCATGTCTGCAGCGACCGGGGCAAGCAAGGCAGTGGCGGAAGGCTGGGGCAAGATGATCACCGTTACGCAAAACCGGTCGATTATATGCGATGCAGGCGGCGTTCTACGCATGCCCCGCATTGTTTGCCGGGCTGCTGGCCGGGCGATGTCAGGGTATGCGCGCAGCGGTGCCGGTGGCGGGCGCCACTATAATGGCGGCCATGGACAAGCCCGTACCTCGCCGCCAACTGCGCCGCACCGCCTGGTGGGTGGCGTTTGCCGCACTGGCGGGGTTTCTTCTCGCCGATCTGACCTGAGCCCAGCCGCGGCCGATTGTGCCGGGCGCGCCGCTCACAGGCTATGTGCCTGTTTTCTTTGCGGTTTTCCCTAATCTCGTTTACAATTCCCGGTTTCCTCCGGTAGTCGCTCGCCATGCGGGTCCTTGCCGGTGGGAGATAACCGGGCCGCATCGCGCGGTTTCGGCGTTTTATTCACATCCGAGAGGTTCGACAATGTACGCGGTCGTAAAAACCGGCGGCAAGCAATACAAGGTTGCTGCTGGCGAAAAACTGAAAGTAGAACAGATACCGGCAGACATTGGCGCAGAAATCACGCTCGACCAGGTGCTCGCAGTGGGCGCCGGCGACCAAATCAAGTTTGGTACGCCGCTGGTGAGCGGGGCTTCCGTCAAGGCTACCGTTATCTCCCAGGGTCGTCACGACAAGGTGAAGATCTTCAAGATGCGCCGTCGCAAGCACTACCAGAAGCGTCAGGGCCATCGTCAGAATTACACCGAACTGCGCATCGAAGCGATCGTTGCCTGATCGATCGAGCGTAATCCGGTAAAGCGACAGGAGTAAGACATGGCACAGAAAAAAGGCGGCGGTTCCACGCGGAACGGCCGTGATTCCGAATCGAAGCGTCTGGGCGTGAAGGTGTTTGGTGGCCAGGCCATCAACGCCGGCGGCATCATCGTGCGCCAGCGCGGTACCCGCGTGCATGCCGGCGACAACGTCGGCGTGGGCAAGGACCACACGCTGTTCGCACTGGTCGACGGCCACGTGCAGTTCGCCGTCAAGGGCCCTGCCAAGAAGCAGCAAGTCAGCGTCGTCCCGGCGGCCTGATAACAGCCTTTGCAGGATGAAAGGCCCCGCAACGCTTGCGGGGCTTTTTCTTTTCTGGCGACAATAACATTGGCCAGTCCGGATGATGCGGCGTATTGCCGCACGTTCGCGCCGAGCCCGCCGGTCCCGCGGACCCGCCAATCCATCACGGAAAACCCATCATGAAGTTCATCGACGAAGCCCGAATCGAAGCCATCGCCGGCAACGGCGGCAATGGCAGCGCCTCGTTCCGGCGCGAGAAGTTTGTGCCCTTCGGCGGCCCGGATGGTGGCGACGGCGGCCGGGGCGGCAGCGTGTTCGCCGTGGCGGACCGCAATATCAATACGCTGATCGATTTCCGCTACGCCAAGAAGCATGTGGCGAAGAACGGCGAGAACGGCCGCGGCTCCGATTGCTATGGCGCCGCCGGTGAAGACATCACCCTGCGCATGCCGGTGGGCACGCTGATCACCGACATGGACACCGGCGAAGTCATTGCCGACCTGACCGAGCACGGCCAGCGCGTGTGCCTGGCCGAAGGCGGCATGGGCGGCTGGGGCAACCTGCACTTCAAGTCCAGTACCAACCGCGCGCCGCGCCAGCAGGTCGACGGCAAGCCGGGCGAGCGCCGCATGCTCAAGCTCGAACTGAAGGTGCTGGCCGACGTCGGCCTGCTGGGCATGCCCAACGCCGGCAAGTCGACCTTTATCTCGCATATCTCCAACGCGCGCCCCAAGGTGGCGGACTATCCGTTCACCACGCTGCATCCCAATCTGGGCGTGGTGCGCGTGGACCATGAGCAATCGTTCGTGGTCGCCGACATTCCCGGCCTGATCGAAGGCGCGGCCGAAGGCGCGGGCCTGGGCCACCAGTTCCTGCGCCACCTGCAGCGCACCGGGCTGCTGCTGCATATCGTCGACCTGGCACCGTTCGACGAGGCGGTCGACCCGGTCGCCGAGGCCAAGGCCATCGTCAACGAGCTGAAGAAGTACGACGAGACCCTGTATGAAAAGCCGCGCTGGCTGGTGCTGAACAAGCTCGACATGGTGCCCGAGGACGAGCGCGCCGCGCGCGTGAAGGACTTCCTCAAGCGCTACAAGTGGAAGGGCCCGGTGTTCCAGATCTCGGCGCTGACCGGCGAAGGCTGCCGCGAGCTGATCTACGCGATCAAGGACCACCTGCAGGCGATCAAGGCCGAAGAGGCCGCGGCGCTGGCAGAGCCGGACATCCGCCTGGACGACCGCCTGCATAACGTCGACCAGGACCAGCGCGAGGCATAAACAAGAATCAGCGGTTCCGAACGATCTCCGGAGACAGGATTTCCACCATGCAATCGGTCATCGCGCAGGCAAAGCGCATCGTCGTCAAAGTGGGCTCCAGCCTGGTCACCAACGACGGCAAGGGGCTGGACCACGACGCCATCGCCCGCTGGGCGGCCCAGATCGCCAAGTTGCGCGTGGCCGGCAAGGAAGTGGTGCTGGTCAGTTCCGGCGCCATTGCCGAAGGCATGCAGCGGCTTGGCTGGGTGCGCCGCCCGAAGGAAATCCATGAGCTGCAGGCGGCCGCCGCGGTTGGGCAAATGGGCCTGGCGCAGGTCTATGAGAGCCAGTTCGGCCGCTATGGAATCCGCACCGCGCAGGTGCTGCTGACCCACGCCGACCTGGCCGATCGCGAGCGCTACCTGAACGCCCGCTCCACGCTGCTGACGCTGCTGTCGCTGGGCGTGGTGCCGATCATCAACGAGAACGACACCGTGGTCACCGACGAAATCAAGTTCGGCGACAACGATACGCTCGGCGCGCTGGTCACCAACCTGATCGAAGGCGACGCGCTGGTGATCCTGACCGACCAGCGCGGCCTGTACACCGCCGATCCGCGCAAGGATCCGGCCGCGCAGTTCGTCGACGAGGCGCTGGCCGGCACGCCCGAGCTGGAGGCCATGGCCGGCGGCGCCGGCACCTCGATCGGGCGCGGCGGCATGCTGACCAAGATCCTGGCGGCCAAGCGCGCGGCCAAGTCCGGCGCGCATACCACCATCGCCTCGGGCCGCGAAGCCAACGTGCTCGAGCGCCTGGCGGCCGGCGAGGCCATCGGCACCCAGCTGCTGGCGCCGACCGGCCGGCTGACGGCACGCAAGCAATGGATGGCCGACCACCTGCAGCTGCGCGGCCGGGTCGTGATCGACAACGGCGCGGTCGAGAAGCTCACCAGCGGCGGCAAGTCGCTGCTGCCGATCGGCGTGACGGAAGTGCAGGGCGAGTTCGCCCGCGGCGAGGTGATCGCCTGCGTGGACGCGCAGGGCAAGGAGGTGGCGCGCGGCATCACCAATTATTCCAGCGCGGAGTCGCGGCTGATCGCGCGCAAGCCGTCGTCCGAGATCGAAGCCGTGCTCGGCCACCTGAACGAGCCCGAGCTGATCCATCGCGACAACCTGGTGCTGGTCTGAGCGACGCAAGCAAAAACGGCGGAACTGCCAGGCAGTTCCGCCGTTTTTTTATGCCGGTGCGCGGTGCGCTTCAGCGCTTGTGCGGCGCGCGCGACTGCAGCTCGCGCACCATGTCCGCGGGCTTGCCGGCCACGGTGCGGCCCTCGCAGAAGAAATCGATCGCGAGCGTGGCGGCGTAGGCGTTGCGGACCCCGGCTTGCATGCGGTGCCAGGTCTCGCCGTAGTCGCTGGTGTTGGGCACCCACTCGGTGGCGCCGGGGGGCAGGGTCGCGTACAGCTTGCGCTCGAACACGTCGCAGCGCATGCCTTCGAAGGTCACGTTGCGGGCGCCGCTCTGGCTGGTGGTGACGGCGGTATAGCGCACCACGTTGTCCTTGCCCACCGAGATCGACTTGCTGTCCACCGCGAACGACAGCGTGCCGGTGCCGGCCACCGAGAACGGAATCAGGTTGGCTTCCTGCGGCAATGGCGGCAGCATGGCCTTGGCTTCCTCGAAGGTCTTGGGCGCGAACGGGTTGTTCCAGGTGCTTTCTTCCTCGGCCATCTCCTTGCCGGTGGTCTTGCAGCCGGCCAGCGCCAGGCTGGCCGCGGCAAGCAGCAATCCGGCAGCGCCCAGGCCGCCGCGGCGGCCCACGCCGGTAAAACTAGTCATCAGTGCTCCGTGAGGTGGATACCGGCGTAGCCGGCGAAACGTAGTCGGCCGTGGCCGGGGCTTCGGCATTGCCGTCGGCGTCGGCCTGCTGCGCGGCCTGCGCCCGGCTCAGCGCCTGGCCGCGCGGCCCGCCGTGGCGCCCGTGCACGCCGTGGGCACCATGGGCGCCATACGCCCCATGTGTGCCATAGGGGCTGAGCGGCACGCGCGGGTGACGGTTCAGGAAGCGTGACAATTCCGTCAGCGCCATCTGGTAGACATCGCGCTTGAACTCGATCACGGCTTCCAGCGGCACCCAGTAATGGCTCCAGCGCCAGGCATCGAACTCCGGGTGCTCGGTGGCGCGCAGGTGGATGTCGCAGTCCCTGCCGGCCATGCGCAGCAGGAACCAGATTTGTTTCTGGCCCTTGTAGTGGCCGCGGATCTCGCGGCGGATGAACTTGTCCGGCACCTCGTAACGCAGCCAGTCGCGCGTGCGACCGACGATCCTGACGTGCTCCGGAAGCAGGCCGATTTCCTCATGCAGTTCGCGGTACATGGCCTGTTCCGGCGTTTCGCCGTACTTGATGCCGCCCTGCGGAAACTGCCAGGAGTGTTCGCCGATTCGCTTGCCCCAGAAAACCTCGTTTCTTGCGTTGAGGAGGATGATGCCGACGTTCGGGCGAAAGCCTTCACGATCGAGCATGACTGCACCTCGAATCCTTTAGAATTACGCTGATTATAAAGGAAGCGCGCAGCCGGGCCCGGACCGGGGGATGGTGGTTTTCCCCGAGCGGAAGGGCAGTTTCAGGCGCGTGCGCATAATTCAGCGCCGCCAGCTCCCCGGATTGTGCCGGGACGGATTTTTCCGACCTTGGCGGCCCAGAGAGAAATTACGGATGAAAGCCTCGCAATTCTTCATTTCCACCCTTAAGGAAGCGCCCGCCGACGCGGAAATCGTTTCGCACAAGCTGATGATGCGCGCCGGCATGATCAAGAAGCTGGGCGCCGGCATCTACACCTACATGCCGGTCGGGCTGCGCGTGATCCGCAAGGTGGAGAACATCGTGCGCGAGGAGATGAACCGCGCCGGCGCGGTGGAACTGTCGATGCCGGTGATCCAGCCGGCCGAACTGTGGCAGGAGACCGGCCGCTGGGACAAGATGGGGCCCGAACTGTTGCGCCTGAAGGACCGCCACGAGCGCGACTTCGCGGTCCAGCCCACCTCCGAAGAGGTGGTGACCGACATCGCCCGCAGCGATATCCGCAGCTACAAGCAGCTGCCGCTCAATTTCTACCAGATCCAGACCAAGTTCCGCGACGAGCGCCGGCCGCGCTTCGGCATCATGCGCGGGCGCGAGTTCACCATGAAGGACGCCTATTCCTTCGACCGCGACACCGACGGCCTGCGCAAGTCGTACGAGAACATGTACGACGCCTACGTGCGCATCTTCCGCCGCTTCGGCCTGGAATTCCGCGCCGTGGCGGCCGACAACGGCGCCATCGGCGGCTCGGGCTCGCATGAGTTCCACGTGATCGCCGAAACCGGCGAAGACGCCATCGTCTACTGCCCGACCTCGGCCTACGCCGCCAACATGGAGGCCGCCG
The DNA here is from genome assembly GCF_900094595.1 of Cupriavidus alkaliphilus. Classification (GTDB taxonomy): domain Bacteria; phylum Pseudomonadota; class Gammaproteobacteria; order Burkholderiales; family Burkholderiaceae; genus Cupriavidus; species Cupriavidus alkaliphilus. The sequence goes on from NZ_FMAD01000001.1 coordinate 66,365, forward strand.
AGGCGCTGCCGCTGCTGGCCGAGCGCGCCGCACCCAAGCAGGACCTGGTCAAGACCTTCACCCCGGAGAAGGTCAAGTGCGAGCAGGTGGCCGAATTCCTGAACCTGCCGCTGGAGACCAACGTCAAGTCGATCGTGCTGGCCACCGACGGCGAGGCCGGTACCCAGATCTGGCTGCTGCTGATCCGCGCCGACCACGAGCTGAACGAGGTCAAGGCCTCCAAGGTGCCGGGGCTGGCCGACTTCCGCTTCGCCACCGAGAACGAGATCGTCGAAGCCTTCGGCTCGCCCCCCGGCTACCTGGGCCCGATCGACATGAAGAAGCCGGTCAAGGTGGTGGCCGACCGCACCGTCGCCAACATGAGCGACTTTGTCTGCGGCGCCAACTACCGCGACTACCACTACACCGGCGTCAACTGGGGCCGCGACCTGCCCGAGCCGATCGTGGCCGACCTGCGCAACGTGGTGGCGGGCGACGCCTCGCCGGACGGCCAGGGCACGCTTGAGATCTGCCGCGGCATCGAGGTGGGCCACGTGTTCATGCTGGGCACGCGCTACTCGGAATCGATGAGCGCCACCTTCCTCGACGAGAACGGCAAGACCCAGCCGATGCAGATGGGCTGCTACGGCATCGGCATCACCCGCATCCTGGGCGCGGCGATCGAGCAGAACTTCGATGAGCGCGGCATCATCTGGCCGGCCGCGATCGCCCCGTTCGCGGTGGTGATCTGCCCGGTGGGCTACGACCGCTCCGAGGCCGTCAAGGCCGAGGCCGACCGCATCCATGCCGAGCTGCTGGCCGCCGGCGTGGACGTGATCCTCGACGACCGCGGCGAGCGCCCGGGCGTGATGTTTGCCGACTGGGAGCTGATCGGCGTGCCGCACCGCGTGGTGGTGGGCGACCGCGGCCTGAAGGAAGGCAAGGTCGAGTACCAGGGCCGGCGCGACGCGCAGGCCACCGCCGTCAGCGTGGCCGAGGTGGTCGGCCACGTGCGCAGCCTGCTGGCAGACTGAGCCTCATGCGCGCCGTCCGCGGCCTGACCGCCGCCGCTGTTGCCTCCCGCCGCCTGGCGGGCGCGCTGCTGGTATCGCTGCTGGCATTCCTGCTGGCGCTGGCGGCCCCGGCGGCGCACGCCGGCGCGCAGAAGGAAGAAGACCTGGCCGACTCCGTGCGCGGTGCGCTGGCCGCGGCCATTGCCGATGACCGGCCGCTGCGGCCGGTGTTCGCCTCCGGCGGCGAGCGCCTGGCCTACCTGAAGTGGCTGGGCGAGATGTCGGCGCGGCTGGCCTCGCGCATCCCCGAGCCGCAGGTGCGGGTCGAGCTGATCGAGGTGGCCTACTACGAAGCCAAGCGCGCCGGCCTGGAGCCCGCGCTGGTGCTGGGCCTGATCCAGGTCGAAAGCAACTTCCGCAAGTACGCGATCAGCTCGGCCGGCGCGCGCGGGCTGATGCAGGTGATGCCGTTCTGGGTGCGCACCATCGGCGACAGCGACGCGCGCAAGCTGTTCCACCTGCAGAGCAACCTGCGCTACGGCTGCACCATCCTGCGCTACTACCTGGACCGCGAGCAGGGCGACCTGTACCTGGCGCTGGGCCGCTACAACGGCAGCCGCGGCCGCGCGGAGTATCCCAACGCGGTGCTGGCGGCGTGGAAGCGCTGGCAGTATTCCGAAGCCACCGTCACCGTGGCCGGCGATCCCGAGATCGCGCCGTCGCGCCCGCGCGCGCCGGTGGCGGAGCCGCCTGCCCGCAACCCGTTCTCGTCGCAGCGCGTCGCAGCCAATCCGTCATGATCCGCGAAGCATCCGTTGCCGGCGGCAAGGCCGGCTACACCGAATCCTCGCCCGAACTCGAACAATGGCTGGCCCGGCATATCGCCCAGGGCTTTGCGGCCGATGCGCTGGTGCTGTCGATGCTGCGCTCGGGCTACGACGACGCTTTCGCGCGCCGTTGCGTGGCCGCGGCGTTTGCGCAAGGCACCGAGGCCGCCGTGCCGGCCCGGCCGGCCCAGCCCCAGGCGGAGACCGCCGCTTCGAGCACGCCCGCGGTCTACGCCGCCGATGGCGGCGACCGCCGGGTGCCCGTCCTGTTCCGGCTGGCGTCGCCGCAGGTGCAGCTGTTCCAGCAGCTGCTGAGCGACGACGAGTGCGATGCCCTGGTGGCGCTGTCGCGCGGCCGCCTGGCACGCTCGCCGGTGGTCAATCCCGACACCGGCGACGAGAACCTGATCGACGCCCGCACCAGCATGGGCGCGATGTTCCAGGTGGCCGAGCACGCCCTGATCGCGCGCATCGAGGCCCGCATCGCCGCGGTCACCGGGGTGCCGGCCGAGCACGGCGAGGGGTTGCAGATCCTGAATTACAAGCCGGGCGGCGAGTACCAGCCGCACTTCGATTACTTCAACCCGCAGCGGCCCGGCGAAGCGCGGCAGCTGTCCGTCGGCGGGCAGCGCATCGCCACGCTCGTGATCTACCTGAACTCCCCCGAGGCGGGCGGCGCCACCGCGTTCCCGCGCGTGGGCCTGGAAGTGGCGCCGGTCAAGGGCAACGCGGTCTACTTCAGCTACCTGCTGCCCGACGGCACGCTGGATGACCGCACCCTGCACGCGGGCCTGCCGGTGGCCGCCGGCGAAAAGTGGATCGCCACCAAATGGCTGCGCGAACGGCCGTACCGCAGCGCGGCGTGAGCCGTCCCGCGGCCCCATCGGCACCCGGCTGCTGGTGGGCGGACCCCGCGCTGCCGTTTGCCGAAAGCCGGCGCGCCAGCCACAGCAGCGCCAGCTACCTGCCGCATACCCATCCCACCCTCTCGGTCGGCGCCGTCGACGGCGGCACCAGCCGCTTTACCTGCGGCGACGAGAGCGCCGTGCTCGGGCCGGGCGGGGTGGTGGTGATTCCCGCGCACCAGGTCCACGCCTGCAACCCGGTGCCGGACGGGCGCTGGAGCTACCAGATGCTGCATTTCGACCCGGCGTGGGTGGCGGCCGTGCTGGACGAGGGCAGCACGGCACGGGCTTGGCTGCCGGCACGCGTGCTGGCGTCCCCACACGTCTACCGGCTGGTCTGCGCGTTGAACCGCACGCTGTTCTCGCCCGCGGACAGCGTCGAGAAAGAGGCCGCGCTGGTGGCCTTCGTCGGCGACCTGCATGCCGCCCTCGACACCGGCGCCGCCACCAGGACACTGCCGCCGCCCGCTGCGGTCTCCGCGCGGGTGGCGCAATTGTGCGAGCTGCTGCAGGCGCGCCATGCCGAGCGGCTGCCGCTGGCGGAACTGGCGCGCGCCTGCGGGCTGAGCCGCTACCACCTGGTCCGCGCCTTCCGCGCCGAAACCGGCATGACGCCGCACGCCTACCAGCTTGACCTGCGCATCCAGCATGGGCGCCGCCTGCTGCGGCAAGGTGCGGCGCTGGCCGAGGTCGCCCTGGCGCTGGGCTTTGCCGACCAGAGCCATTTCCAGCGCGCCTTCAAGCAGCGCGTGGCCATGACACCGCGCGGCTACCAGCGCGCCGCCTGAGGCACGGCGCCTCGCGCCGCTACCGCAACTTTCTTCAAGACGGCCACCCCGGCGCGCACGACACTGCGGACTCTTCACGGAGGGTCGGCATGGACATGGCTTTCGATCTCGCCCCCGGGGCATTGCCGTGGCAGCAATTCGCCATGGTCGCCGGCGCGCACGCGCTGGCACTGCTGAGCCCGGGGCCTGATTTTTTCCTGGTGGTGCGCAGCGCGCTGCTGCACGGGCCGCGGCGCGCCAGCGCCGTCTGCCTGGGCATTGCGCTGGGCAATGGCGTCTTTATCGGCCTGGCGCTGGCGGGCGTGGCCGCGATGCGCGACTCGCCGCAACTGTTCGCGGCGTTGCAGTGGGCCGGCTGTGCCTACCTGGCGTGGCTGGGCTGGCGCCTGCTGCACGCGTCGGGCGAACTGTCGATGCCGGCGCCCGCCGCCGCAAAGCCCGCGCCCGCGGCATGGCTCGGCCAGCTTGGCAGCGGCTTCCTCTCCGCCGTGCTGAACCCGAAGAACGGGCTGTTCTACGCCAGCCTGTTCTCGGTGCTGGCCACCAGCCGCACGCCGGCGGCGGTGCAGCTGGCCTATGGGATGTGGATGTTCGCCGTCGTGCTCGGCTGGGACCTGCTGGTGGCCTACGGCATCGGCCATCCGGCCATGGCCGCGCGCTTCGGGCGCTCGGTGCGGTGGGTCGAGCGCCTGACCGGGGCTGTGCTGTGGCTGCTGGCGCTGGGTGTCGCCTGGCACGCGCTTGGTTGAGCGGCCCTGTATCGGCGTATTTCCGCTGAAGTGTACCGGTACTGTACCGTTAGGTGGCCGTAGACTGATTTCCCGAAAGCACATGAACGCCCCCTGGAGTCAGTCATGGAAGTGTCCCAATTCGCCGCCGGCACCGGTGTCTTTGCCGCCTTTGCCGGCTTCGCCCTGGTGTCGTCGATCACCCCCGGTCCGAACAACACGATGCTGCTCGCCTCGGGGGTGAACTTCGGCTTCCTGCGCACGGTGCCGCACCTGCTTGGGGTCAGTATCGGTTTCGCGCTGATGGTGGGGCTGGTCGGGCTGGGGCTGGGGTCGCTGTTCCATGCGTTCCCGTGGACCTGGCAGGTGCTGCGGGTGGTGGCGACGGTCTACCTGGTGTGGCTGGCCTGGAAGCTGGCCATGGCCGGCGGCGTGCAGGACCAGCAGGTGGCGCGGCCGATGGGCTTCTGGGCCGCCGCGGCGTTCCAGTGGGTGAATCCCAAGGCGTGGGTGATGGCGGTGGGCGCGTGCAGTACCTATGTGCTGCACGGCAACCTGTGGCTCAACGTGCTGCTGCTGTCGGGGATCTTCGGGGTGGTGAACCTGCCCAGCGTGGCGATGTGGGCGTTGTGCGGGTCGGCGCTGCGGCGCTGGCTGGCGCGGCCCAAGGTGCTGCGGGCGTTCAATATCGGGATGGCGGTGCTGCTGCTGGCGTCGCTGTGGCCGATCCTGGGGACGCACCAGGCGTAGCCGAACGAGCTTCCAACTCCCCGCATGTTTGCTCCCTCTCCCGCGAGCGGGAGAGGGGAGAATACCCTCAGCGCGCGCCGCCCCCGTCTAGATCAAACCAGCGCCCGGATCGAATCCAGATTCCGCCAATACCCCTTGGCATCCATGCCGCAACCGAACACATAGCGGTCCGGCACCGCAAAGCCGCAGAAGTCCGGATGCATCGGCTTGGGTTTGCTCAGCGTCTTCTCGCACAGCACCGCGGCGTGGAATTCCTTGGCGCCCATGTCCATGATGCGCTGGCGGATGGCCGCCATGGTCTCGCCTTCATCGAGGATGTCGTCAAGCACCAGCACCACGCGGTCCTTGACCGATTCGCGCGGCGCCACGCGCCATTGCATCTCGCCGCCGACGGTCTTGTTGTTGTAGCGCGAGAGGTGGATGTAGTCGAACTCCAGCGGAAACGCCAGCTTGGGCAGCAGCATGCCGGTGAAGACCACCGCGCCGCCCATCACCGACAGCACCAGCGGGAAGTCATTGCCCATCCTGGCGGTGATGTCCGCGGCCATGCGGTCCAGCGAGGCCTGGACTTCCTCGGCGGAGACGATTTCTTCGGAATTGGCCCACAGCTCGCGGGCCTGTTCGGCGCTCATCATGATGTCTTTCCTGTTCTTTTGCGGGGAGGCGGTTCGGCTTGCGGCAGAGGGCTTCAGCGGTTGAAGAGGCCCTTCATGCCGCCCTTCATCGCGCCCATCTGGCGCATCATCTTCATCATGCCGCCGCCCTTGAGCTTCTTCATCATGGATTGCATCTGGTCGAACTGGTTGAGCAGGCGGTTGACTTCCTGCACCGGCACGCCGGCGCCCGCGGCGATGCGGCGCTTGCGGCTGGCCTTGATCAGGTCCGGCTTGGCGCGCTCGGCCGGCGTCATGCTGTTGATGATGCCCTCCATGCGCGCCACCTGCTTCTCGGCCTGGTCCATGTTGGCGCCCTGCGCCTGCTGGGCGAACTGCGCCGGCAGCTTGTCGACCAGGCTGCCCAGGCCGCCCATCTTCTTCATCTGGCCGATCTGGGCCTTGAAGTCCTCAAGGTCGAAGTCGCCGGTCTTCTTGATCTTCTTGGCCAGCTTCTCGGCCGCTTCCATGTCGACGCCGCGCTGGGCTTCCTCGACCAGCGCCAGGATGTCGCCCATGCCCAGGATGCGCTGGGCCATGCGGTCCGGGTAGAAGGGCTCCAGGCCGTCCAGCTTTTCGCCGACGCCGACGAACTTGATCGGGCGGCCGGTGATATGGCGCACCGACAGCGCCGCGCCGCCGCGCGCATCGCCGTCCAGCTTGGTCAGCACCACGCCGGTCAGCGGCAGGGTGTCATTGAAGGCCTTGGCGGTGTTGACGGCGTCCTGGCCCAGCATGGCGTCGACCACGAACAGGGTTTCGGCGGGCTTGAGCTCGGCGTGCAGCGCGGCGATTTCCTGCATCATCGCCTCGTCGATACCCAGCCGGCCGGCGGTGTCGACGATCAGCACGTCGTGGTAATGCTTGCGCGCCCAGTCCACCGCGGCGCGGGCGATGTCCACCGGTTTCTGGTCCGGCTGCGACGGGAAGAATTCCGCGCCGACCTGCTCGGACACGGTCTTGAGCTGGGCAATGGCGGCGGGGCGGTAGACGTCGCACGAGACCGTCAGCACCTTCTTCTTTTTGTTTTCCTTGAGCCACTTGGCCAGCTTGCCGGCGGTGGTGGTCTTGCCCGCGCCCTGCAGGCCGGCCATCAGGATGATGGCCGGCGGCTGCACCGCCAGGTTCAGCTCGGATTCCTTGTTGTTGCCGCTGGCGGCGTCGGCGCCGCCGATCACCGCGGTCAGCTCGCGCTGGACCACGCCGACCAGGGCCTGGCCCGGCGTGAGGCTGCTGACCACCTCTTCGCCCATGGCCTTTTCCTTGACGCGGGCGACGAATTCGCGCACGACCGGCAGCGCCACGTCGGCTTCGAGCATGGCAAGGCGCACTTCGCGCAGCATCTCGGCGGTGTTGGCCTCGGTCAGGCGCGCCTCGCCGCGCATGGTCTTGACCACACGCGCCAGGCGTTGAGTGAGATTGTCCAGCATGGCAGGAATCGGGGGAGAAGTCGGAGCAGGGCTCGGGGCTGAAATCGGAGGCAGTCCGGCACACGGGGCGGGCCTGGAACACCGGCCACACCGGTTCAAGCGGGCCGCCACCGGCCGTGGGCACTAAGGTAAACTGCGTAAATGGTCATTGTACTGTATGCCCTGACGGCACTTCTCTATTGCGGCCTGGCCTGGCACGGCTGGGCCACGCGCCATCCGCGCGTGGCGGCGGCCGCCGGCCCGGCCGGCCCGGGCAGCGCTTCGGCCGCGGCCGTGCTGGTGGCGGGCGGCGGGCCCATTCCCCCGTCCGGCGGCGCGCACGGCGAAGGGCGGCCGGCCTGGTGGCACGTGCTGATGCTGGCGGCGCTGGCCAGCCACGGCATGCTGCTGCACGAAACCATCTTCCCGGCCGAGCGCATGATGTTCGGCTTTGCCTTCGCCCTGTCGGCCATGCTGTGGCTGGGCGTGGGTATCTACTGGATCGAGAGCTTCTTCTTCTCGCTGGCGGGGCTGGGCCTGATCGTGATCCCGGTGGCCCTGGTGGCCAGCCTGATGCCGCTGGCGTTTCCCGGCTCGCAGATCCTGGGCTACGCGGCGCGGCCGCTGTTCAAGCTGCATTTCATCATCGCCAACGTGGCCTACGGGCTGTTCACGCTGGCCGCGTTCCACGCCTTTTTGATGCTGCTGGCCGAGCGGCGCCTGCACGGGTTCCGGCATGCGCCGGCACGGATGACGCAACAGCAGCCCAGCCAGTGGCTGGGGCGCTGGCTGGATCTGCTGCCGCCGTTGCTGACGCTGGAGAAGCTGCTGTTCCGGCTGATCGGCGCCGGCTTCGTGCTGCTGACGCTGACCATCGGCTCGGGGCTGCTGTTCTCCGAAGAGTTGTTCGGGCGCGCCTTCCGGCTGGATCACAAGACGGTGTTCGCGCTGATCTCGTGGGCCATGTTCGGCGGCATCCTGGCCGGGCGCATCTTCCGCGGCTGGCGCGGCAAGGTGGCGCTGCGCTGGGTCATCGCCTCGTTCGGCATCCTGCTGCTGGCCTATGTCGGCAGCCGTTTCGTGATTGAAGTCGTCCTGCACCGGCTCTGATTTTCCATGGCACGTATCCTGATCCTGCTGGCCGTGGTGCTGGGCGTCTTCTGGTGGCTGCGCGCCCGCGCCGAGGCCCGCCTGGCCGAGCATCGCGCCCGCCAGGCCCGTGAGGCCAGCGAACACGCGGCCGCCGGCACGCCCGACGTCGCCGCCGAGCGCATGGTCCAGTGCGCCCAGTGCGGCGTGCACCTGCCGCAGGGCGACGCCATTGCCTGGCGCGGCCTGCACTACTGCCGGCGCAGCCACCTGCCTGACGAAAGCCGCACCGATGGCAGCAACGGCAGCGGCGACGGCAGCAGCGGCCCGCGCCCATGACCCAGCCGGCGCCGTCGGCCTGGCAGCGGCTGAACGCCTGGCGCGGCCTGGCGCAGCTATGGCACCAGCCCGAGCCGCCTGACTTCCACTGGCGCCTGCTGCGCTATTTCTGCTGGACCCGCGTCGCCGTCGGCCTGCTGCTGGTCGGCTTTGCGCTGATGCGGCGCGGCGAACCCGCCACCGGCGCCGCTTCCCCCCTCACTGCCGCGATCCCCGCCTTGCCCTTTGGCCTGGAAGCCATGGGCGGCATCGAACATGCGGCGGCCATGGCCGTCGCCGTCCCTTACCTTGGCATTGCCCTGGCGATGCTGGCCGGCACGCTGTGGCGCCGGCATTTTCATCTGCGCGTGCGGGTGCAGGTGCTGGCCGACCTGGCGCTGCTGGCGCTGGTCTTCAGCGTGCTGGGCCGGGGTGGGCATGCCGAGGGCCTGGCCATGATCTTCCTGCTGCCGGCGCTGGAGGCCGGTGCGCTGACCAGCCTGCTGTTCGCGCTGTTTGCCGCGGCGATCTCGGCGCTGGTGGTGATGAGCGGGCCGTTCATGCACACCATACTGCTGCGCCAGGCCGATGCCGGGCTGCTGGGCTCGGGCCTGTTCGGCCTGGTGTTCATGATCGCCGCGCTGCTGATGTATATGCTGGCCAACCGCCAGCTCGCGCAGGAGCGCCTGGCGCTGGCGCGCGAGCAGGAGCTGCGCCTGCAGCAGCTGGTCAACCGGCTGATGGTCAACGACATGCAGGACGGCGTGATGCTGGTGCGCGCCAACGGCGCGGTGGTGGCCGCCAATCCCGCCGCGGTGGTGCTGCTGGGCGTGCAGCCGCATGAGCGCATCTACTCGCGCAAGCTCGGCGGCGGGCCCGGTGGCGAAGCCGGGCAGGGCGGCGGCGATTCCGTATTGTTCGACCTGCGCCGCATCCCGCGCCTGCAGCCGCTGATGGAAATGCTGCGCGACTGGCTGCGCAGCAAGGACGACGTGCCGCGCATCCTGCAACTGCTGCCGATGGCCTCCGGCGCCGCGCTGGCCGACGGCACCATGCAGCACACCCGGCTGCGGCTGCGCTTCGTGCTGCCGGGCCTGGCCGGGCTGCGCTCGACCATGGCGCATGGCCGCACCGTGCCCGCCGCGCTCGACACCGCCGCGTGGAATGAACTGTCGCCCGAAGCTGCCGGCCGCCTGCGCCTGGCCATCGCCCAGAACGAGGCCATGGCCTGGTCGCAGGAGGACGAGGCGCTGCTGCGCAGCGAGATGCGCGACACCGTGCTGGTCCATATCGAAAGCTGGGAACGCATCGCCGAGCAGGTGCAACAGGAAAAGCTGGCCGCCATGGGCCGGCTGGTGGCCAGCATCGCGCACCAGATCCGCAACCCGCTGGCGGCGATCAGCCAGGCCAGCGAGCTGCTGGGCGATTCCGGCCGGCACGATCCGGCCGCGCATGACCCGGCCGCGCATGATCCGGGCGGGGCCGATGTCGATATCGATGCCCGCCTGCTGCGCATCATCCACGACAACGTGCGCCGGCTGGACCAGGTGGTGTCGGACGTGCTGCAGATGTCGCGCCGCCCGCGCACCGGCCGCAGCACCGTGCACCTGGCGCAGGCGCTGCCCGAGATCGTCGAGCGCTGGCGCGCCGAAATGCGCCAGCGCCGCCCGCGCGCCGGCGAGACCCGCCCGGCGGGCCGCGCCGACATCAACGCCAATGCCATCCGCCTGACCGTCGACGTGGCCCAGCCGGTGGTGTTCGACGCCGCGCAGCTGCAGCAGGTGCTGGGCAACCTGCTCGACAACGCCTGGCGCTATTGCAGCCGGCTGCCCGGCTCGATCCGGTTGCTGGCGCACGCGCTGGACCAGCACCATGCCGAGCTGATCGTCTGGAACGACGGCGCCGAGGTGGCGCGCGAACACCAGCGCAGCCTGTTCGAGCCGTTCTTCACCAGCAACGCCCAGGGCACCGGGCTGGGCCTGTTCATGGCGCGCGAACTTTGCGGCGCCAATGACGCCCAGGTGCGCTACGGCGCCATCTCGCTGCCGGCGCTGATCGAGCGCACCGGCGTGCTGGCCCCCACCGCGCGCGATACACTGCCGGCCAAGGCCTTCGTGCTGACGCTGCGCATCGAGAGCGCCGAAGCCGCCGCGGCGGCCGCCGTCTGACCCGTCCTCATTCCGCCATCACAATGCCACCCCGAATGTCCCGCGCGCCCGATCCCATCCTCGTCATCGACGACGAGGCCGACCTGCGCGAACTGCTGGACATCTCCATCCGCCGCATGGGCCATGACGTAGTGCTGGCCGGCTCGCTGGCCGAGGCGCGCGACAAGCTGGCGCAGGGCCGCTACAGCCTGGTGCTGACCGACATGCGCCTGGGCGACGGGCTGGGCATCGAGATCGTGCGCCAGCTGTCGGCCGCGCCGGAACGCATCCCGGTAGCCGTGATCACCGCCTACGGCAGCGCCGACAACGCCGTGGAAGCGCTCAAGGCCGGCGCCTTCGACTACATCGCCAAGCCGGTGTCGCTGGAGCAGCTGCGCAGCCTGGTGCTGAACGCGCTGGGCCGCCAGCCGCGCGACAGCGCCGATGCCGATGCGGCCACGGCGGCGGATCAGGCCGCCGACCGCGCCGCCGCGCTGCTGCCGGGCCATTCCGCGGCGATGCAGGAGGTGCGCCGCTCGCTGTCGCGGCTGGCGCGCAGCATGGCGCCGGTGGTGATCAGCGGCGAATCGGGCAGCGGCAAGGAGCGTGCCGCGCGCGCCATCCACGCCACCAGCGCGCGCGCCGCGCATCCGTTCGTCGCCGTCAACTGCGGCGCCATCCCCGAGAACCTGATGGAGTCCGAGTTCTTCGGCTACGTCAAAGGGGCGTTCACCGGCGCCGACGCGGAACGCGGCGGCTTCTTCCAGGCCGCCAACGGCGGCACGCTGCTGCTCGACGAGGTGGCCGACCTGCCGCTGCCGATGCAGGTCAAGCTGCTGCGCGCGCTGCAGGAGCGCCGCGTACGCAAGATCGGCGCCAGCCGCGAAGACGCCGTCGACGTGCGCGTGATGTGCGCCAGCCACAAGGACCTGGCCGCGATGGTGGCGGCGGGGCAGTTCCGGCAAGACCTGTATTACCGCCTGAACGTGCTGGCGTTGCGCATGCCCACGCTGCGCGAGCGCGGCGAAGACATTCCGGTGCTGGCGCGCGCCATCCTGGACCACCTGGCGGTGCGCTACGGCGATGCGCATCCCAAGCGGCTGTCGCCGGCGGCGCTGCAGCGGCTGGCGGCGTATCCGTTCCCGGGCAATGTGCGCGAGCTGGAAAACCTGCTCGAGCGCGCCTACGCATTTGCCGAGAGCGAAGACATCGAGCTGGCCGACCTGGGTCAGCTGGACGCTGGCGCCGGGCGCGCCGGGCTGATGCCTGCCCCGGCGCCGGCGATGGTGCCGCAGCCGATGGCGCCTTATCCTTACGCGCCCTGGGGCACGGCCGGGGTTGCGGCCGCGCCGGCCGCCGCCACGCCTGCGCCGGTTCCGGCCGAGCCACCGCTGGCGGCCGCTGCCGTCGCGCCCGAACCCGAGCCCGCCGGCGACCCCGCCGAGCGCGCCTGCCGCGGCATCGTCTTCCCGATCGACCTGCCCGCCAAGCTGGAAGCCGTCGAGCGCGAGCTGATCCTGCAGGCGCTGGCGCAAACCAATTTCAACCGCACCGCGGCCGCGCCGCTGCTGGGCCTGAACTTGCGCCAGCTGCGCTACCGCATCCAGCAACTGGGCATCCGCGAAGCCATGGACGCCGCCGACCGCGGCGCCGTGGAAGGCGAGGGCACGCCATGACCGCGCCCGCGTCTTCGTCCTATCTGCCCGGTGCCGACGGCTGGGTTCCGGCCGCGCGCCGCGTGCCGTCGCCCAATTTCGATGCGCGCCCGGACGGCATGCCGGTGGACCTGGTGGTGCTGCACAACATCAGCCTGCCGCCCGGCCAGTTCGGCAGCGGCGACATCGAGGCGTTCTTCCAGAACCGGCTCGATCCGAACAAGCATCCCTTCTTTGCCACCATCCATCAGGTCCAGGTGTCCGCGCACTTCCTGGTCACGCGCACGGGCGAACTGGTGCAGTTCGTGCCGTGCACGCAGCGGGCCTGGCATGCGGGGCAGTCAGACTTCTTCGGCCGCGCGCGCTGCAATGATTTTTCGATCGGCATCGAGATCGAAGGCTGCGACGACCTGCCGTTCACCCTGGCCCAGTACGACACCGTGGCGGCGCTGGTGCCCGCGCTGATGGCCGCCTACCCGGTGCGTGCGATTGCCGGCCACAGCGACATCGCCCCGGGCCGCAAGACCGATCCGGGCCCGCATTTCGACTGGGCGCGGTTTGCCAGGCAGGCCGGCGTGGCGCCGGGCATGCTGCCCTACCAGTGCCCCGGCGCTGGCGGGCACGTGACGGATTCCTAACGTCATTCCCCGCCCTTGTGCGCGGCATACCGGCGCACATGCCCCACGTCGGTGTGGGGCTATCGCAACCTCGCAACAATCAAAAAAATTTTTGTGAAATGTGCAGTTGCGAACGGTCTGGCCGAAACCCTTGCGAGTACTAGGCTTGCGGGCATGTGGCGCTGCCGCACAGCCGCCGTCGCCGTCCAAATAACGGTTGTCAAGACTGGTCATTCGGATTCGTTTCACTATACTTAGCCCAGTTTTCCGCTTCACACACTATATCTAGTAGTCAAACCGGGGAGCCGGCCCCAAGAGCGAGGCAGCAGCCGCGAAATTCGCGTATCGACTGCAAACCTCCCCGCAAGGCCAGCGAATCACAAGAGTCCCTGGCGAAATGTTCACGTAAAGGCAGTCTGTCCGCACCCGCTTGCGAGCCGGGAGGGACGTTCTTTTCGCCGCATTTCGCCAGGGACTCTTTTGTCTCTTATTTCCAGGGTAAAAACAGGAGTTCTCATGCAAACGGCCCAGAACGAAATCACCACGGGTGGCGCCGCCGCCGGCGTTGCCAGCCAGGCCTCGACCACGCAGCAGACCCCCAACGCCGCGACCACGAATTACCCGGATCACAAGATCATTCGTCGCAACGGTGCCGTGGTGGCGTTCGAGCCGTCCAAGATCGCCGTCGCCATGACCAAGGCCTTCCTCGCCGTCAACGGCGGGCAGGGCGCCGCCAGCGCGCGCGTGCGCGAGATCGTCGAGCAGCTGACCAACAACGTGGTGCGCGCGCTGGTGCGCAGCCGCCCCAGCGGTGGCGCCATCCATATCGAAGACGTGCAGGACCAGGTTGAGCTGTCGCTGATGCGCTCGGGCGAGCATGAAGTGGCCCGCGCCTACGTGCTGTACCGCGAGAAGCGCAAGGCCGAGCGCGCCAGCGCCAGCGCCGAAGCCGTTGCCCGCGTGCAGGAAGGCGGCATCAGCATCAACGTGACCGACGCCGGCGTGACCAAGCCGCTGGACATCGTCGCGCTGCACGCCCTGATCGACAACGCCTGCTCCGGCCTGGGCGATGCGGTCAGCGCCGAGCCGATCCTGAAGGAAACGCTGAAGAACCTGTACGAAGGCGTGCCGATGACGCAGGTGTACGACTCCGCCATCCTGGCCGCGCGTACCCTGATCGAAAAGGACCCGGACTACAGCCAGGTCACCGCCCGTATCCTGCTGCACACCATCCGCAAGGAAATCCTGGGCACCGAAGTGACCCAGGCCGAGATGGCCACGCGCTACGCCGAGTACTTCCCCAAGTTCATCGCGCGCGGCATCGCCGCCGAGCTGCTGGACGAAAAGCTGGCCACCTTCGACCTGGCCCGCCTGGGCGCCGCGCTGGACGCCGGCCGCGACTTCCAGTTCAACTACCTCGGCCTGCAGACCCTGTACGACCGCTACTTCCTGCATATCGATGAAACCCGCATCGAAATGCCGCAGGCCTTCTTCATGCGCGTGGCCATGGGCCTGGCGCTGAACGAGAAGGACCGCGAAGCGCGCGCCATCGAGTTCTACCAGCTGCTGTCGTCGTTCGACTTCATGTCGTCCACGCCGACCCTGTTCAACTCGGGCACCCAGCGCTCGCAGCTGTCGTCGTGCTACCTGACCACCGTCTCGGACGACCTGGAAGGCATTTACGAAGCGCTCAAGGAAAACGCGCTGCTGTCCAAGTTCGCCGGCGGCCTGGGCAATGACTGGACCAACGTGCGCGCGCTCGGCTCGCACATCAAGGGCACCAACGGCAAGAGCCAGGGCGTGGTCCCGTTCCTGAAGGTGGTGAACGACACCGCCGTGGCCGTGAACCAGGGCGGCAAGCGCAAGGGCGCCGTCTGCGCCTACCTGGAAACGTGGCACCTGGACATCGAAGAATTCCTGGAGCTGCGCAAGAACACCGGCGACGACCGCCGCCGCACCCACGACATGAACACGGCCAACTGGATTCCGGACCTGTTCATGAAGCGCGTGATGGAAAACGCCGAATGGACGCTGTTCTCGCCGTCCACCTGCCCGGACCTGCACGACAAGGTCGGCAAGGAATTCGAGAAGGCCTACCTGGGCTACGAAGCCAAGGCCGCCAGCGGCGAGCTGAAGCTGTTCAAGAAGGTCCCGGCCATGCAGCTCTGGCGCAAGATGCTGGGCATGCTGTTCGAAACCGGCCACCCGTGGATCACCTTCAAGGATCCGTGCAACATCCGCAGCCCGCAGCAGCACGTCGGCGTCGTTCACAGCTCCAACCTGTGCACGGAAATCACGCTGAACACCAACGACAGCGAAATCGCCGTCTGCAACCTGGGTTCGGTCAACCTGGTCGCCCACCTGGCCAAGCAGGCCGACGGTTCGTACGCGCTCGACCACGCCAAGCTGCAGAAGACCATCCGCACCGCCATGCGGATGCTGGATAACGTCATCGACATCAACTACTACGCTGTCGAGAAGGCCCGCAATTCCAACATGCGCCACCGTCCGGTCGGCATGGGCATCATGGGCTTCCAGGACTGCCTGCACGTGCTGCGCACGCCGTACGCCAGCGACGCCGCGGTGAAGTTCGCCGACACCTCGATGGAAGCCGTGTGCTACTACGCCTACCAGGCCTCCACCGAGCTGGCCGAAGAGCGTGGCCGCTACGAGACCTACACCGGCTCGCTGTGGGACCGCGGCATCCTGCCGCAGGACTCGCTCAAGCTGCTGGCCGAAGAGCGCGGCGGCTACCTGGAAGTGGACCTGTCCAGCACCATGGACTGGGACAGCCTGCGCGCCCGCATCAAGCAGCACGGCATGCGCAACTCGAACTGCATCGCGATCGCGCCGACCGCCACGATCTCGAACATCATCGGCGTGTCCGCTTGCATCGAGCCGACCTTCCAGAACCTGTACGTCAAGTCCAACCTGTCGGGCGAGTTCACCGTGGTCAATGACTACCTGGTGCGCGACCTGAAGGAACGCGGCCTGTGGGACGAAGTGATGGTCGCCGACCTGAAGTACTTCGACGGCTCGCTGTCGCGCATCGACCGCATTCCGCAAGACCTGCGCGACATCTACGCCACCGCGTTCGAAGTCGAGCCGACCTGGCTGGTCGAAGCCGCCAGCCGCCGCCAGAAGTGGATCGACCAGGCCCAGTCCCTGAACATCTACATGGCCGGCGCCTCGGGCAAGAAGCTGGACGACACCTACAAGCTGGCCTGGCTGCGCGGCCTGAAGACCACCTACTACCTGCGCACCATGGCTGCCACCCACGTGGAGAAGTCCACCGTGTCGCGTGGTTCGCTGAATGCGGTGTCGTCGGGCAGCGATAGCGGCTCGGCGCTGGACGCGGCAGCCGCATCGGCCCCGGCCATGCCGGAAGCCGAAGGCGCCGTCTGCACGATGCGCCCGGGCGACCCCGGCTTCGAAGAGTGCGAAGCCTGCCAGTAAGGCAAAAAAGACTAGAGAGCAAAAAACCACCCCCTGTTTGCTCCCCTCTCCCGCTTGCGGGAGAGGGGCGGGGGTGAGGGCCGGCGCATCAACGAAGTAAAGCGTCAAACCTGACCAACCACCGCGCCCCCCAACCGATCCACGGAGAACCAATCATGCTGAGCTGGGACGACGACGTTCAAGCCACCCCGCAGGCCGCACCGCAGCCTGCCCTGCAACCCGCCGCAGTTTCCAATCCCGCCGCTGCCACCGCTGACCAGCAAGGCGTCCTGCCGCCGAGCGCTACGCAAGCCGGCATCCTGGGCAACAACCCCAACGCCGCCGCCGCGCAAAGCAACCGCCGTGTCAACGCCGCCGACAAGCGCGTCATCAACGGCTCGACCGACGTCAACCAGCTCGTCCCGTTCAAGTACAAGTGGGCGTGGGAAAAGTACCTGGCCGGCTGCGCCAACCACTGGATGCCGCAGGAAATCAACATGTCCCGCGACATCGCCCTGTGGAAAGACCCCAACGGCCTGACCGAAGACGAGCGCCGCATCATCAAGCGCAACCTCGGCTTCTTCGTCACCGCCGACTCGCTGGCCGCCAACAACATCGTGCTGGGCACCTACCGCCAAATCACCGCGCCGGAATGCCGCCAGTACCTGTTGCGCCAGGCCTTTGAAGAGGCCATCCACACGCACGCCTACCAGTACATCGTTGAATCGCTGGGCTTGAACGAAGCCGAGATCTTCAACGCGTACCACGAAGTGCAGTCGATCCGCGACAAGGACGAGTTTCTGATCCCGTTCATCGACACGCTGACCGACCCGTCGTTCAAGACCGGCACGCCGGAAAACGACCAGAAGCTGCTGAAGTCGCTGATCGTGTTCGCCTGCATCATGGAAGGGCTGTTCTTCTATGTGGGCTTCACGCAGATCCTGGCGATGGGGCGGCAGAACAAGATGACCGGGGCGGCGGAGCAGTATCAGTACATCCTGCGGGATGAGTCGCTGCACTGTAATTTTGGGATTGATTTGATTAATCAGATCAAGCTGGAGAATCCGCATCTTTGGACGGCGGAGTTTAAGGCTCAGATTACGGAGCTGTTCAAGAAGGCGGTGGATCTGGAGTATCGCTATGCTGAGGACACCATGCCGCGTGGCGTTCTTGGTCTGAATGCGCCGATGTTTAAGTCTTACCTGCGCTTTATCTGCAATCGTCGTTGCCAGCAGATTGGTCTTGATCAGCTGTTCCCGAATGAGGAGAATCCGTTCCCGTGGATGTCTGAGATGATCGATTTGAAGAAGGAACGCAACTTCTTCGAAACGCGCGTCATTGAGTATCAGACGGGTGGGGCGTTGAGCTGGGATTGAGCTTCTTCTTTAAAATTGTTGTGCACAAAAAAATGGGAGCTGAGGCTCCCATTTTTGGGCCTGGAGTGACTACCTCGTTCCGGGATTCACCCATGTTGTTGGTTATACTAGGTGTGGCCAGAATCCTGCTGTGGCGAAGACTGGTTTTATTTGAAGATTAAACAAGAATTTTCGATCGGAAATATCGATGCATAAAATTGTTAAGTCTCATCTCGATAGTTACGTGGCTAGTTGTGGATTGGAGCAACTCACGGAGTCTGAGCGTTTTGAGTCATTCTGCAATTATTCGATAGCATTTGACCGAGTGGGTGCAAGCTTTGATGCGTCCGAGATAACGACGGGCGCTGATGAAGATGGGATTGATGGCGTAGCGATTATCATCAACGAAGAGATCTGTCTCTCTAGGGAGGACGCCGAAACGATATTCGGATCCGATAAGAGAAATAATGATGTTGAGCTTGTCTTTGTTCAGGCGAAGACAAGCGAATCGTTTGACTTGGGGGATTTTCTGAAGTTCAAGGAAGGGGTTATGCGGTTCGTCGAGGCGGATCCGTATGATTCACGCGATGATGTTTTATTGTCGGCGAATGAAACATATAATTTCTGCCTTACCAAGGTGCCAAAAATTCGAGACGGAAAGCCAAGATTTACGGCGCGATACGTCGCTACTGGGAAATATGATAAGCCCATAGAAATTGAGCGGGCAGTTGAGAAATTTGAATCGGAAATCTCCACTCTTGGTTATTTTGGGAGTGTCGATATCGCCATTATTGGTCGTGAGGAATTAACCACACTATGGGTGCAAACATACTCCGGTGTCTCCGCGGCATTGCCCGTTTTCAGCAGCGCTGCGCTACCGCCGATTGCCGGCGTTGATGAGGCCTATTTGGTCGTTGCAAGAGCAAAGGATATTGTGGAGGAACTCTTGACTGCCAAAGACGGCGCGCTCCGAACACAAGTGTTCGATGAGAACGTTCGCGCATTCCTTGGCACCGACAACCCCGTCAATGCTTCTATTGGTAGTACCCTTAGTGATGCAAAAGCATCAACCCGTTTTCCTGTTATGAACAATGGTATTACGATTGTTAGCCCAGATGTTCGAGTGCAGGGGAATGTAATACATCTTGAGAATTTTCAGATCGTTAATGGATGTCAGACTTCAAACGTTCTGTTTGAGCATCGTCATTCTTTGAGTCATAATGTCATGGTTAATCTCAAGATTGTTGAGACAAAGAATGAAGATATATTCGCCGATCTAGTGCGCGCAACGAATAGTCAGTCAAAAATTGATGATAATCAATTTTACTCGCTCCGTCCCATTGTTAAGCGGATCGAGCAGTATTTCAATTCATTCGATGGTGATGAATCTAGGCTGTATTTTGAGCGTAGGGATCGGCAGTTTGTGGGTTTCGAAATTCCAGCCATTCGAGTTTTTTCCCTGTATATCGTGGCTAAGTGTGTTTGTGCGATGTTGTTGCGGCGACCTGATCTTGCGTACAAATATCCTAAGCAAATGTACGAACAATTGGGGGAAAGGATATTCGCCGAACGAAATAAGGAGTCTATCTATTATGCCGCAGCGCTCGCACTTTATAGGTTCCACTTGCTGAGGTCAAATGGGGTTATTTCTAAGAATCTCGGCAAATTCAAATGGCATTTGATTGCGTTGGTGGCGGAATTGGTTGCCGGAAAGCAGACACCAGATTTAAATTCGAAGGCTGCCGACAAATATGCGGGAAAGCTTATTGACACGCTTTCTCGGCATGACAAGTCTGTACCATATTTCAAGCGAGCAGCCGATGCTGTTCAGGCGCTCGCTCCGATCTCCGATGACCGATTGAAACGCGGCGCGATCTTGGAGGAAATGAGTGCAAAGTTGTAAGGTATGGCGTCCTTCGTCAGGAACATGATTTCACTAAATTGAAAGTTCGTAATTTCGATGTTCTAGCCTGAGCTGGCGCATAGAAAAGAGAAGGGGCGGATCTATTTTTATATTCTGCCAATCTTTCGCCCCCGTCTCTATTGTTGTCACAGCGTTTGAGGGTATAGCAAAGCACCTACCAATCCCTTGGCTTTGTGGCTATTCCGACGAAATTACGATGACCTTGTTCCGTACTTCCACTTTGAGCGCCTGCCCGATCTTGAAGCCTGCCTGTTCCAACCATACCCCACCTAACCGTATCCATGGAACGCATCGCATCCCACAATAACGGTTACCTTCAGTTGCCTTGACGCGGAAATGCCTGTAACTGGTTGTGAATGTGCGCATGTGCGCAGTGGAAGATATCTTCCGCATAGCGAACTCCTAACTCGAAACTTGGATTCGCCCGTGCAAACTGGGCGGCCGGGCACTTGAACACCGCCCGCAGATCGGCCCGCATGTTTCCCCTTTCGGGTCTTGTATCGATGCGCGCTGCCCGGCCTTAGCAGAAAGCTATGGAAGACACGCCACGACTGTCGGACGTGGCAACGCTGCGGGAGGTGTGTTCAGCACCGACAACAAGGCTAAGGAATGCGGATACTGCCGCCAATGAGACAACTCTGCATTGCTGTACCGCAACCCACGGGCCCACGCTATTCTTTCCCAGTTGCCTAACCTTCGGCTGACGAAAGTACCTTTCACCCAGATAGGCCAGATAGGGCTGACACGCTGGTAGCCTGGCTGAACATAGCTTCCCCAAAGATCGCCTGGTAACTGATGGCTTCGAACCGCAGCTCATCGCCTACTAGATCCTGGAAACGCCAGATCTCATCCCGGTGCCGCTCCCCGTGCGATCCCGGCCAATCGAAGTACACATAGCGCAGTACCCAACGGTCCTCGTACTGACGGGCCAGTGCAAGGGCATGCTTGAGAAGCTGCGGCGCGCCAATGTGCCGGAACGCCTCATATCCCTCTTGCAGGGCTTCCGCGAGCGCCTGTGCCCTCGGCAACCCGACCTCTTCCCAGCGTCTGCGCCCCTGTGCAAGGTATGGCGGCCTGAACGCCTCACCCACCTGCGTTGCCTTGCCGCGCAGCCATTCCGTGAACTTGCTCTCCACGCCGGCCATGACGCCGTTCGCCAGTGGCAGGCACACATCCAAGTTGGCCTGACTGTCGACGCCGGTGGACAGTTTGGATTCGAATAGCACTGCGGTGGGGCAGGAGGGTAGCGCCAGCGCTTTCATCAATGGCGTGGCATCCGCGCAATCGGTCCAGAAATCGAAGAAGTTCGCGGCCAGCGCAGAAGACGAATGTAAGGCTCGCATCTTTGCCGGCCTGTCTCCACGCTCCAGTAGCTCGCCACCATCGCCATTTGCAAACGCCGCCAACGTTGCTGGCGAAAGTGGTCGCATCAGATTCAGATCCAGATGGGGGACATAACCGCGTGCGTCATAGGCGCCGGTTCGCTGCCCATTCCTGCTGTTCCCCGCAAATGGCTGTTACAGACATGAATCGCCTCCGTCGAGCGCGTTCCCCTGCTGACCGGCGGTCATGCAAGGGATCGTGGTTACTGTTGACGATTGTTTGTCAGCCGGGCAGCGCGGGAAATCCGCCAAATGGTGGAGAGGGGGACTGTGCCCTGGCCCTGGCCGAAGCGGAGCAGATCAAATCTCCTATGCCTTTCCACTCCTCTTACCGTCGAAACACATCCCAATCTGCAAGCGTTAGCCCCATCGTGGCGGCCACCGCGTTAGCCTCTCATGTACGCCACGCCCTCCTGGCCGGGCGCAGAGTGATTCCCAAATCCCGCGCAGGCTCTCTCGTCTCCGTAAAATACGCATCCAACTCCGCGCAGTTGTGGCGATGCTTCTCAATCAGCATCCGACACAGTCATGCGCGGCGTGGTGCTTCGTAAGAAACCCTAAGGCAAACCATTCTCAGTCGATGAGGTTGCGCGGCATATCAGGCGTGAGTGGTAATGAGGCCTGGTTTCAGGCTACATTACGAGAATACCCGACCCACATGCCGCCAGGATTTCACGTGCACGAACCAGCAAAGATTGTCTGTGCCTATGTCATGACTCACGACAGTGGCCACGCACCAAATCCATTTCACAACACTTGTACACTGGCTATCTGCACTCCAAACCACATGCGTTCGCGCTGCAGGCCCGGTGATTGGATTATTGGGCTGGCCAGCGCCAGTATTCGCAGGGAATTGGGGGAGCCAGACGTATGGCGACTAATCTATGCCATGAACGTCGAGAAGAAGCTGGATCTAGATTCGTACTATAGAGATCCACAGTTCGCGGCAAAAATCCCCAGGCTTGGTAGCTCACTGGTGGAGTCGTGTGGAGACAATTTCTACTGTAAGGACTCGAGCGGGCAACTCCATCACACGCGACAAACCGACGAGCATCAGGCCCAACCGCCGGGTACAGGTATTGAAAAGCAGGACATTTGTGGTGATCGTGTGTTTGTCGGACAACGATTCTGGTACTTCGGGCGCAACGCACCTGCCATACCCCTTGGCAAGCAATGGGCGGAGCGGTTGATTTCCAAGTTTTCCGCATCCGCAGTGGGACTTCGCTACGTATATGAGGAAGGGGCGGAGATCGGGGGACGGTGGTCTGATTCGGATCTTTCCGACTTTAGCGCGTGGCTGCCAGCCAACGGCGGTCTCCTTGGCCGCCCGACTCATTGGCCTCAGGGGGAGGAGGGGCGGATGAATTCCTCGGGCTGTAACTCCTATCGAACGAATTCGCTAACTGACATCGAAAAGATCTCCAATGCAAAGGCAGATGCTATTCCTGCGTGTAGGGGTTGACCGGGGCTGCGGCGGCTGTTTGGCGCCTCAATTTGAGGATGGCAGTTTTGAGTACGTACCCATCCCAGAATCTAAGGCCGTAAGCCTAAACCGAGGCGTAAGCTATAGCGAGATTCCGGCCCGAAGCGGAGGGACGTTGCTGCGATGGGTCAGACAGGATGGGCTGGCGCATTACGATCCGGAGTTTGAGTCATTTACATACGGAGAGCCCAACAATCCGAAGCGCTTGCAGCTCTTGCGGCTCCAGCCCGGTGACTACCTGGTTTTCTATGCGGGATTTCACGGAGCGACGATTTCCGCAGGAACGTGCTTTGTTATAGGCTATTTCTGCGTAAAGATGGTTCATGAAGTCCGCCACGAGGATACCTGGCCGCCGGCACACCTGGTTCATTTGCACCGGAACGCCCACTTCAGACGGTCAAGTCCAGAATCGAGCCTTGTGGTCGTCGAAGGTGACCAGTCGCGATCCCGCCTTCTGGGAAAGCTGAAGCCGCTCTCTGATCCAAACCAGATGGTTTTGCCTGACGTCGAAGACAAGATAGGTTTTGGGGGTTCTGTAAAGCGAGCAATTGGACGTTGGGTTCCAAGGACTCACTATGGATCGGCTGAGGCTTGGCTGCTAATGAATGAACCTGTAGGAGGGTCTTTGCAAGTCCCTCATATCGGGCTTTTTCGCTAGCCGATTGCGGATCGTGCCGCACGACTCATTCTCCTACAATCGGTGGCTCGCTCCCTGTAACGACGCACCGTAGGCGCCGGCCACCGTGACGACCCAGGCCCCTCCCGCACCCCCGCCTCCACTTCGACCTAGCCACCATCCAACCCTTCATCGCCGTAACCGACGAGGCAGCATTACCTGCCGCGCGGGATGCCTCTACCTTCATACGGTTGTGTCGCAATAGGGCGTCCGCTGGCTGCTCCACCGACGTGTCCTCATCAACCGAATTGCCGCCTGCCAAGTCTTTGCCGCGCAATCGACAAGAACGCCTGCAACAGCTCTGGCGCTCTCTCCGCGCTATACACGACACCAAGCGGGGAGAGCGGTGCCGTGATATCGACGTCAAGTTGATGGACGCGCCCGCTAGCGATCAGACCCCTCGACACACTGCGTGGCAGAAGCGTGACGGCGCCGGGCTGCTGCAGGAATCCTTCCAGCACCGATAGGGAAATGGTCGAGAGGGGAAACAACAAGGCATCGGGCAGCGCGCTCAGCACTACGCGATCGAACAACTCTCTCAACTGGATGCTCGAAGCGGGTAATACCCAGCGTGCACCATCTAATGCGGTGATAGCCAAGCCAGCCATCGTGGACAGCGGATGGGACGATGCAGCGATGATGATGGCATCGTCTTCAAGCAGCGGCTCGAACATCAGTTCGGCTGGCATTTGTAGTGGTGTCCTGCAGAACAATGCATCGAGACCACCGCCAATCAACACCGGTAGCAAGCGCGCGTCGGTGTCTTCCGCCAAGTCGATGTGCACATCAGGATGCCGGCTGTAAAAGGCCGGCAAAAGCGGGGCGATCAGTGCGTAGGAAGCCGCTGGTATGGAGCCGATGCGCAATGCATTGGTCGTGCCCCGTTTGCTGGTTGCGAGGTACTCTGCAGCCTGCCGGATCCTGACAATGACTTCACGCGCATGCGATATCAATCCATGCCCACTCGCTGTGGGTCGAATGCCGCGAGCGTGCCGCTCGAACAATCTCATGCCAACAACTCTCTCCAACTCCGCCAGGGCTTGCGTGGCAGCAGACTGGCTCATGCAGAGTTCAGCAGCGGCGCGCGCAATGCTTCCACACTCTTCGATCATCACCAGTAACTGAAGCTGCCGCAAACGTCCTTGCCTGATAAGGCGTCCGAAGATCGTCCTGGCGAGCGATAAGCTGCTCGTCCCGGCCGTCACGGAACTCTCAGGTGATCTTGATGTTGCGTCGCTCGGGCCCTTCATGGCGAAGGGATTGACCAGGTGTCTGCCATCCATGGCTCGCATTGGAGAGTGGATTGGAGTCTAGGACGCCGAGTCTTCATCCCAATACCGACAATGCCATCAAGCTTGATCTATGTCAGAGCATGGCGATCGCACCAAGCTCAGATATTCAGATATCCGGTAGCTCCGCTGGAAATTCACCTGCAGCGAGAGTGCGATGCTCGCCTAGCATTGAGTCGAATCGACGAGCACCCTGACTCTGCCGATTCGATCAACGTATGAAGGAGATGAAAGATGAATGCACTTCCTGACCAAGAAGCCATCCATGCTTCAGTCAAGCCGGTGATGTTGCGTGATGTCTACAAGGATCTGATCGCTACCGATCCATGTACATCGATTGCGGCACCACTCGATAACCCAAGGCCGAAGCCGGCGTTACCAAAGAATCGGTTCCCCGGAGACAGCTCGACCCTGGCCTATATGTGATTGCCCTTTGCGGAGATGACGCCGCGCACGGAGGCTTGCCATGCTGAAGGCAAGAATCAGCATCGAAGATCTGTCGCGGACGCCTCGCTGGTGCGGCAGAGGCATTCGGTTTGGAGGTAGCGAGATTTCAGCATTTCCGAACCCATGCCTCTGCTCTCTGTTTGCACAGGGGACAAACCGTTGGGTCTACGCCGTACTCGAACGGAGTACTCATGAGCCGGACGAAAGACCCCCATCCGCGCAAGGCATATTGTCGCTCGAAGACTATGCCGAAGTTCACAAAAAGATCCTGAACTGGCCGCTCGACTATGCGCTAGTGGAGGCCGTATCGAACGGGGCAAATGCGCAAGTACGGATTACATCGGGGCGGCTGGGCGTTGCTCCTCTCTATGCGACAGTCGGCGCGGGTCATGTTGAATTGTCATGGGACTGCGCAGACGTGGTTTCTCGCGGAAATCACGCCGCGGACTTTGAGGTGCTGGCTCATGTTCTAGGTCTGCGCACCTTCTACGCGAGTCGCCAGGTTTGTACAGGAATCGCACTGCTGACCGAACGTTCCTCGCTTCTTGTTGACGCCGAAGGCGCATCATTCGTCTATCCTTCCGCCGCGCCAACGCTTTCGCCGCACGCCTTGCAGGAAGGTGTGGATGTACTTGGTGCGTTCGAAGCTTGTATGGCGAGCGCGACCGGTGCACGGCCGCTTGATGCGAGCGGATGTCTGGTGGAACTCAGCGGAGGCATGGATTCCTCCTCAGTTGCAGTCGCCACAACGCAACTTTCCGGTGCCCCTTGGCGTTCGGCTGGCATCGTACTCGCTCAGCCTGGCCGAAACGTGCAAAGCACGCGGCGGCGTGCGATCGTGCAGACGCTCGCTCTTGAGGACGTGTCGTTCGACATGTCAGCCTACATGCCCGTTGTTGATCTGGATTCTTCTGTGAGGGCACCAGAGCATCCTCTTGGTGAGTTCTACATCGAGGCCTTCGATGCGTTATGGCGACAGGCGGCAACGAAAGGTTGTCATGCTGTCCTGACGGGAATAGGTGGCGACGAGCTGTTTCCTCGCTACGAAACGGACTATCCATCTGCAAGCAGGGTGAAACCTTCGAAACTGATAGCCGCGGAGAAGATCGCTCGGTCAATGCTGAGCCGCCGGGCACGCGTTGCCGCGGATACTGAGCCGCTTTACTGCGCACCGACCAGCGCCATTCCGCAAACGGCGCTGCTAGCACATGCCGCTCGCTCGCCCTACATGATGCGGCTTGGACTGTGGCCAGTGAATCCGTTGTGCGACCCGAGCCTGATCGGATTCTGCCATCGACTGCCGGTCAAGTTTCGCGGCGAACGTCGACTGCTTCGCCAGTATCTCCGCAGGTATTTGAGAAAGGATCTGTTTCCCATTGGCTATAAGAAGGAGACATTTGACTACGTACTGCCGGAAGCCATCTCGCTTCATTACGATCGAATCAATGCACAGCTCCGCGAATGTGCACTTGCTGACTTCGGTCTGGTCGATATGAAGGCGGTGAAATGCGTGTTGAAACGCGTCGCCGATACGCGTGATATCGCGGCGACGGCTCCGCTGGCGATCTTCCTTTTCCTTGAGCGGTTCATGAGACAGGTCACATAAGTGATGACCACTGACCACGAAACCAAATCAGCTGGCGACGTCGCAATGGTGCGGCGGGCCGTCGCAACCGTCTACGGCATAGATGCGATCGACGTGCATGAAGTCGTGCGCGGAGTGAATCGAACATTCTCGCTGACGGATTCTGCCGATCGGACCTACTACCTTCGTTTGTACAGAATCCACGGACGAGGCGAAGCCGAGATTGACGCCGAGCTGCGATTGCTAGCGCGAATCGAGCGGGATGACCTGCTGGAGGTATCGACTGCACATTCAACGCTACGGGGAGGAAGGCGCTTTCGTCTTGCCTTGTCGGACGGTGCAATACGTCATGCAGCTTTGTTTGGCGCCGCAGTGGGACGTCCTTTGGAGATGACTTGTGATGATCTCGCTGCAGCCGCGAACGCGCTGAAGCGCCTTCATGCGCAGCCTGCGTTGGGCGAACTCGCACCCAGCAGGCATATCGCAGAGCTTGGTGAGGCATATCGGACGCTGAACCGTTTGGCCGAATCGTTCACCTTTGCCGGTAGCGCAGCCGCGACAGTCAGCGACCGTTGCAAGCACTTGGCGGCTGGCGGTTGCTCGCCTACCGGTATGCCTGTTGGCTTCTGCCATGGCGATTTCCGAATTGCGAATATGCGGATCGAAGGCAGGCGAGTCACGTTGTTCGACTTCGACGACTGTGGAAGCGGGCCGCAATGGTTTGACCTGGCCACCATTGGATGGTGGCTCGAGACCGAAGGCCGAGACGATTCAGCGTCTTTGTGGCATGCGTTCGTCAATGCCTATACGCCGGCGTTGCATGGTTCCCCGAGGTTTCTCCATGCGATCTCTGTTCTGATCCTGCTTAACGAGATCAGATCGATCGGCTTTCTGCTTGACTACTGTGTACTGGATGAGCCCACATGGCGTGAGATGTGCAGGCGCTTGGATGATCTGAGCTACCGCGCAGTGTCAGGTCAGCTGGCCATTGACCGTTGGCCCGCGTAAGCAAGAAGGGGCTCCCATGAAGATTGAGATCCGCACTGTGAGGCATAGCGATCTCGAATGGTACAAGCTTCTGCATTCCGACGAGGCGTTCAACCGATGGATAACGCGAAGAATCAACGATCCACAGTCCATGGAAGAAGAGTTCTTGTTCAAGATGGAAGCGCAGCGCGCCCGCCGCGGTGTGTTTGCTGTGGCGGACGTTGACGGCACTAGTCAGGGGTATGGCGTTTTGCTCTTCTCCGTTACGGGGGAAAGCGCTCACGTCGAATTTGGCGTGGATCCTCGCTATCAGCGCAAGGGAATTGGCAGTTTGCTACTCGACGAAGCGTTGCGTGCAGGCAACCGTATTGAACCGGGGCTGAGAACTATCAAAGCGCTGTGTCATCGAGATAACGAGGACTGCATCCGGCTACTCAGGGCTCGAGGCTTCACGACATCAACGGCGGCCGGGCTGGCAATGCCGCCTCTATGCGTCGGGTGGCAAGTGCGAGTCGGCTAGTTGATGGTCCGATTGTGATGCTCTCATGAGACATCGGCCCGCCATCGAACCGGACCTAATCCAAAAGCGACCTGAACATTCTTGCGTTGGCATGGTTGCCCGATGTGCAGGTCGTTGATCACTGCTTACATCAACCCCGTGCAAGTCAGCGGGAATATGCTGCCGCATCCAGCCGCTTTGTAGATTCAACGCACAGCGTGCAGCTTTCGCACTCTGCCGCAACACCGATTTCCTTCCAAGTGACGGCTTCCAGCACGCTAAAAGCCTGGCATGGCATATGCGTCTCTCCAACAACTTCGCCAACCTCATGGAGGCCATCATGCCAAAAGCATCCAGCATCGCACAGGCAAAGGCGGACAAACGAGCGGGGAAGTCGCCGAGCACCCAGGCTGGTCATTTTGTCCGCGACGAGATCGAAGCCGTCCGCCATGGCAAGCACGGCGTACGCTCGGCCAAACAGGCCATCGCCATCGGCTTGTCTGAAGCGCGCCGCGCTGGCGTTGAACTGCCGCCTAAGGCCGGTACCAAAGCCGCAACGGCCAAGAGCGCGGCCAAGCCGGCCGCCAAGAGTGCCGGCGAAAAGAAGCCAAAGCGGCCTAGTTCCGAAAGCACGGCCAAGCGTCGCAGTGCCGCCATCAAGGCGCTCAAGCGAGAGAGTACGGCCGGGGCCTCGCATCAGGCGTTGTCAACCCAGGCTAAGCGCGCGGCCAGCAAGCGTACTGCGGCAGAGCGCTCCGCGGCGGCCGAGAAGGCTGCCAGGACAAAGGGTGCGGCCGCACGATCCGAAGCAGCCCAGAAGGCTGCGCGCACGCGTGCTGCGAACAAGCGGGCAGAACAGAAGCCCCGTTAAGCAGGTGTTTCGAGCGTGGAAGGCGGGTGCGTGCTACGGAACATTGGTATTGCCGTCACGCCCCGGCCTTCAACGGCGCCGATCAGGCGCCAGCGCCTAACCCCGCGCCGCCAAAAACCGCTGCCAGATGGAGCGACCAACTTCGTCATAACGACGTACCTGACTCCCAAAGGCGACACGATCCGCCACGCTCACAAGCGGCTCGGGCAGCATCGGATCGAACACCAGTTGCCGGATCGCCTGGTCGCCTAGCAGATAGGATTCCTTGGCGGCCAGCTCCAATGGCAGCGTGTCGAGTTTGGCCTCCGATTTTTCAAGCAGACGCTTGCTCTCCCGATAGCCCTTCACAAGTTCCTTCCCGTTCCACAGGCCGCGAGCCTTCGATTCCAGCCCGGCGTCGAAGTCTCGTACTGTAAAGACCGGTGCACTGTCCTCGACGCCAAGGCCGTAGAGCCGTTCGCGCGCATGGGCGACACCTCCGGCGAGGTTATCCGGCCGAACATACAGGCCTTCCTCGAGCTGCCGCATGCCGACGAGCGCCAGGGCGCGCTCGCGCGCTCGCAGCGCCGTGCGATCGCTTCGTCCCAGGCCGGCAATCAACACGGCGATCCACGTGCCATCCCAGGGGCGCACGCGTTGCTCCGCGATTCGCCATGCGGAGATGTCCTCCCCCAGCGCGCGGCCCTCGGGGCCTAGTCGATAAGTTCCTCTTCCCGCTGCCTCGATCAGATCGGCGCTCGCCAGACGGGTAAGCGCCACCCGCGCATTGTTGTCCGAGATCCCGAAGAGCGCGCAGGCGCGGATGGCGTCAGCGGCGTCGAGGGTCTCCGTCTCTGATGCCACCAGGAGCTTGAGAATCAGGCGGCGCGCTGCCGGACCGGGAGCGCTCTCATCCAGCGCAGCCTTTGATGGCTCAGCCATAGGTTAGGGTTCTTCCTTATATTACTTATTTATGCAGAATATGCGATGACATGTAATATTTGTATCGCTTCCACGGATGAGAGTCTACCCATGTCAGCCAGCTCACAGTTCAGCACTCACGATGTACAGAACCAGCCGTTGCCCCTGCCCGCGTATAACGCCTGGTCAACGGATCAAGCATTGCAGGAGGCCGTAGCGCGGCACGGCGGAGCATGGGCGAGCGAGCACCTTGCGGCCTTCGGTGAAGTCACCGGCGGAGAGATGATGGAGTACGGCGAGCTGGCCAACCGGCACAAGCCGGTGCTGCACAGCTTTGACAGGTATGGCCGGCGCATTGATACGGTGGAGTTTCACCCCGCCTACCATCAACTGATGAGCCGCGCGATGCAGGGCCAGGTGCACAGTTTTTCCTGGCGGAATGAGGGTCGCGCGGGCGCGCACGTAGCGCGTGCGGCCCTGGTGTATCTGAACAGCCAGCCGGATGCCGGCACCAGCTGCCCGCTGACGATGACACATGCCGCCATTCCGGCGCTTCGGAAGTCTCCGGCGGTTGCAGACGCATGGATCCCTCGCGTGACTGCCAGCGAGTACGACTCATGCACCCTGCCTGCCCACGAGAAGACCGCCTGCACCATCGGCATGGGCATGACGGAAAAGCAGGGCGGCTCGGATGTGCGCAGCAATACTACGCGGGCACTCCTGCAACGGGATGGCACGTACGAGATCGTTGGCCACAAGTTCTTCTTTTCGGCGCCGATGTGCGATGCGCATCTGGTCCTGGCGCAGGCGGAGGGCGGCCTGAGTTGCTTTCTGTTGCCGCGTGTCCTTCCTGACGGCTCGCTGAATGCGGTCCGGATCCAGCGCTTGAAGGACAAGCTGGGCGACTGGAGCAATGCATCGTCCGAGGTCGAGTTCCAGGGG
Organism: Cupriavidus alkaliphilus; assembly: GCF_900094595.1. GTDB lineage: Bacteria > Pseudomonadota > Gammaproteobacteria > Burkholderiales > Burkholderiaceae > Cupriavidus > Cupriavidus alkaliphilus. The sequence continues at coordinate 97,018 of NZ_FMAD01000001.1, forward strand.
GCGACGGCTCAACTGATTGGCGAGGAAGGGCGTGGTGTCGCGACGATTATCGAGATGGTGGCGCTGACCCGGCTGGATTGCATTGTCGGCTCGGCCGGGCAGATGCGGCAGGCCATTGTCCAGGCGCTCCATCACACGCGCCAGCGCAAGGCATTTGGGCGGTTGCTGATTGACCAGCCGCTGATGCGCAATGTGCTGGCCGACCTCGCACTGGAGAGCGAGGCAGCCATCGCGCTTGCGATGCGTATCGCGTCCGCCGTGGATGCGTCGCCGCGCGATCCTCATGAGGCCGCGCTCGCCCGCATCGGGACCGCCATCGGGAAATACTGGATCTGCAAGCGCACGCCTGCGCATATCAACGAAGCGCAGGAGTGCCTGGGCGGGATCGGATACGTCGAAGAAAACATCCTGCCGCGGCTCTATCGGCAAGCGCCTTTGAATTCGATCTGGGAGGGCAGCGGCAATGTGCAGTGCCTGGATGTGCTGCGAGCCTTGCAGAAGGAGCCGGGGGTTCGCGATGCCTTGTTCAAGGAGCTCCAGGCCGCACGCGGATTGCATGATGCCTATGACCAGCATGTGGCCTGGCTGCAAAAGGCGTTCGAAGACCCGAGCGTGCTGGAAGCGCGCAGCCGGCTGGTGGTGGAGCGAACGGCAATGGCCCTTCAGGCGGCGCTGCTGTTGACCTCCGGCAATGATGAGATCGCCAATGCCTTCTGCCGCGCCCGTCTGGCACAAGACAGTGGCTTTGCATATGGCACGCTGGACCCACAAGCGCCGATTGCCCAGCTGATCGACCGCGCCAGCCTGATGGCGTGATGTCAACCCGCGGCATTCGCAGCGCGCGGACAGTGCTCCCGGACGGTGCCGTTCGCAACGCGATATACGCGCTCTGCCGCCTTGATCAGCGCATGTCGATGCGTCACCACGATAAGCGTTGGGACCCGCTGCCGGACACGTGCAAAAATCCGCGCCTCGCGATCCGGATCGATCGATGAGGTGGGTTCATCCAGAATGATCACCGCTGGGCGGCGTGCGAGCGCACGGCCCGGCGCGACACGCTGGCGCTCACCTCCTGACAGGGCCCGGCCTTGAATGCCGAGGGGGCGATCCAGGACATCGCCGTCTCCGTCTGCGGCGATCTCCTGCAATTCGAGCAACGCTACGAGGTCATGCAGGGCATGGTCGGATGGCACGTTGCTGCAGCCGTAGATCAGATTTTCCCTGAGTGAGCCCGTGAGAATCATCGGCGCTTGAGGCGCTACCGCGACTTCACGTGCGATATCGCTGACCGCCAGCTTGCTGACGTCCGCGCCAAAAAGGTAAACAGTGCCAGCCGCGGGGCGGACGAGCCCGAGCGTCAAGTGGACCAGGCTCGATTTGCCGGCACCCGATGGCCCGACGAGCGCGACCAGTTCCCCCTGCCTGACAGTGATATTCACGCCCTGCAGAATCTGCTTTCCACCTTGTGTCACCGTTGCGTGCTCGATGCGAAAGACTTCGTTCGCCGTGCGGTCAATGTGCGCGCTGGATTCGCTGCGCTCGATCGGCAGCTCCAGCAGCCCGAAACTCTCGCGCAATGCGAGATGGTTGCGGCGCAATTCAGACAGAGACCCCGCGAGATTCGTGAAAGGGGTTGCCAGTGTCACGATATAGCTGGCAATCATGACGAAATCGCCGGCGCGGAATGTTGAGTGAATGACGACGTACGCGGTCGTGACCGTGAACAGCGTGAGCAATAGGCCGGTGCAGATGGCTTGTGCCACAAGCAGCAGCGCGAGCCGGGTGTTTCCACGGGTCACTTTGCCGATGTAGACCTCAAGCGTGCGATGCAACGCGGCATCTTCCCTGGCGTACGCGTTGTTGAGTTTGATGTCGAGCATGAAGCCGAGCTTCTCAACAAGGTGGCTCGACAACATGTCGACACCGCTGAAAATCTCTTCATGGGCGCCCTTGCTTTTGTCCGCGAGAAACCATGTCGCGGCAAAGAGAAGCATCATGGAGATGGCAAATCCCAGCGCGAACGCGCCGCCGATCAGTTGCCACAGAGCGAGGCTGGACAGCATCAACTGCAGCGCCGTCGGTACGATTGCCCAGAACATCGAAAAGGTGATGGCACTGAAGGCTGCGCGGCTTCGGGCGATGACGGAGACGAGTTTCCCCGGGTCTTCCGCAGTCAGGTGCGGGTAGTCGACCCTGATCAGCCTGGCAAAGATGGCGTCATGGAAGGCGGCGTCGCATCTTGCGAGAACGGCCGCCGAAAGTATGGCTTTCAGCCAATCGAATGCGCGCGCGGCAGTCCAGGCCAGACCGTACGCGCCGGCAAGAAGCAGCGCAGCGCCCGCAGCGCTTCGTGAGGCGTCCACAGACAGCGCATCGGTTGCCTCCCGCAAGAGGTAGGGGATCAGCGTAGACAAAGCCGCGCACAGCGCTACAAATAGCGTTGCTGCGCAGAAGTGGATAGGTAAGGCTGGGTACTTTCTGACCGTGATTCGGTAGGCGAGGATCCAATCCTTGTACAAATCGAGAAGAAGCCTCATCGCCATCACCTTCGGGGATCAAAGTCATGGGGGGTCTACAGATCAGATTGGTCGTGCCATGTTGAGCGGGACCATCTGCTCACAGGTTAGGTATGCTGCAAGGCAAAGGTCGTCAGAGCATTCAGAAGATTGCAGAAGAAAGTTCTGGCGGTTTCGCTTCGCTGGACATCAAGCAATGGGCGGGCTGGCGGCACAGCGAAAGTTCTGCGCTTTTGCGCCGATGCTTCGCGGGATGTACACCACAATCGTAGCTATTCCCTCCTTTAGGAACACCATGATTTTTGCGGTCCGCTTTCACGACAAGCCCGACCAACTCACCCTGCGCAATGCCCTTTTGCAAGCCCATCTCGATTGGCTGGCTCTGCATCGCGACGCGATCCTGATCGCCGGCTCTCTGCGCGAAGCGCCGAACCAAGGAGCCGTTGGCGGGCTTTGGATTGTCCGGGCCGGGGATCGTGCGGAGGTTGAGACCCTCGTTCAAACGGATCCGTTCTGGACGCAAGGCCTGCGCGAGCGCGTGGAGATCCACAGCTGGCACCGCGCCTTCGATGAACCGGTGACCATTTGACTCAGGGCTTCGCCCTGATGCAGCCCTTTCCCTCACCCTTGCAGAAACAGACGCATATCTTTGCAGATTAGGTCTGTTGCGATGACCCCCTTGCGCCAACTACCTTGAGCAAGCATGCCTTTGGCAGTCAGGCGGCTTTCTCGAACATAGCGAAGGTGGAGGGGTCAGTTGATCTCCGGACTCATTTGCGTCGGCGACCGGACAACGCACGGAGGGACAGTCATTACCGGTGATGCCACCAGCATCATCGGTAATCGTGCCATGGCACGTGCAGGGGACATGACGATTTGTCCCAAGTGCAAGGGCACTTTCCCGATCCTCGCAGGGAACGGAATTATCACTGCGCCCAATGGCGTTCCCTACGCCAGGCATATGGACCGCACCGCCTGCGGTGCCAGGTTGCTTGCCAGCCAGGACACCACGCTGGCAAGCGACATGGAGACGCCAGTTGCTGCCGACTTTGAACCGGCAGGGATTGCTGCGGTAACGGCGTCTGGCCTCTGCCTGGACTGTCTGATGAAGGCCGCTATGGCCGGCGCGGCAACCGTCGTCCGAGGGTAGCTGACGATGGATGTCCTCGATCGATACGGCCAACTCCGTACGCGCTTGCAGACGCTGAACCTGTATGCCCTGGTGGATGGCGCGCTGTATCAGCAGCATCGCGAGCGCCAGCTTGAACAGGTGCCTGGCGGGATAGTCGCCTTGTTCTCCGGTACAGCGGATGACGCGCTGGCGCACGCAGGCCCCTGGCTGGTTGACGCGGCGCAGGTGACTGAAGCAGTCCTGCGCGACTTGATCTCACTGGAGAGGGCGGCACCGGCCGTCACTTGGCTTATCGCTGAGGCTGATCTGACCGGGCTCACACAACTGCTGCAATTGCGACTCGACATCAAGCTGCCCGACGGAAGAATGGCGCTTTTGCGGTATTGGGATCCGCGTGTACTGGCTGGCCTCTTTCAATTGTTGGCAGGTGACCAGCGAGCGGAATTCTTCCGTCATATCCATGAATGGCATTTGCTGGCCAATGGCAGGCGAGTATGGATAGGGAGGCAGCATGCTGACGCTCAGTGAGGCGCAATGGCAGGCGCTGCGACACACAGAGGTGCAGAACTTTGTCGGCGCGGTCTGTGATCAGTTTCTGGCTCATCGGCCGGAGCTGTTGCGCGAACCGGGTAAAGAAGAAGTTCTCGGACGAATGCGGACTGCGCATGACTTTGCCGCAAAAATTGGCATGGAATCAACACCACATATCGTGAGGCTTCTCTACCTCTGTGTCGATGCGCCGCAATTGGCGGCTGACACGGATTTCCAGGCGTATCTCCAGAAGCCGGGAACGACACCGGAGCTCAGGCTGGATGACTTGTCTGCCGTGATCGAGCACATCCTTAAGAAGAAGGAGGCAAGGGTGGCGCACGGGGCCAAGGTAATGCGCGTGCTCTGAACAAGGGCGACCCATGGCCAGTCGCAGAGCCGGCAGTTGCTCGGCACACTCGCCAGCGCTTGCAAATGATTGCGCAAAGGATGATTCCGTCTCAGCGCGAAAGCGGAACAGTGGAGAGCTATCACCATGGCCACACTTGCAATCCCAGTAATCGAGAGTATCGCTGTTCGCGTGTTGGCTGCGCTCGGTGTCGGCCTCACCGGAGGTGCAGCAATTGAGGAGATGCGAAAGCGAAACGAGGAGGCGGAAAAGGCCAAGGATAGCCCTGTAGCCCGCACCGATGCTCAGACGAAAACAAAGAAAGAAAAATGCAAGGAGTGCCCACCGGATCATGGAAAACCAGTGGCGAGAGGCTGGAGCATGTCGGACGCTTCGCTCGCATATCAGGCGCGAATCACAGGGTTCCCTCCGGGTACAGAGTGGAATTTTGCTGGACTGGATTTCGATGGTTTCCGGTCTTCCCAATGCCTGCTGCAGGAGGCCAAGGCAAAGTACGACCAGTTCTTTGACGAGTACGGCTTGCCGAAGGAGTGGTGGGCAAGCGATTCGGGCGGGGAGAACGGCCTGATCCGACAAGCGGGTACACAGTACGCGGTCGCGCTGCCGCGGCCGCCTGTCAGGCTGAGTTGGTACTTCATGGAGCCGAAGAGCTACTCCCATTTTGCTTCGCTATTCTCGGTCCACTACCCAGGCCTGGAAACGGTCTTTGAACCATGACGAGCACGTTGCTCCCCGAAATTACTGCCCTCATGCGCCCGTCGGTCGCCCCGTCGCTTCAGGACCAGTTGGATCAACTGGGCAGATTCATCCACGTGATCCAGGCCTGGGGGCCGTCGTTCAGCAAGTGGTATCTGGGCGGCGACAGCAAGGATGAAGCATTGCGCTATGAGGCCTTTGGAGATGGTGGAATCAAGCCAGCGGCGCTCGCGGTCCTTTGGGCGATGAATAGCGGAAAGGCCACGGCATGTGACGTCGGCCTCTGGAATGGGCAAGACGGTGCCCAGGCGGCAGGGCTGAAGTATTTGATCGGCGGACTTCGCCCGTGGACTGTCAATCTTAGGCCGAGAGTCGACCCGGCAATTGCTACGCCGCAGGTCGTCTACGTTGTGGAGCAAGCCGCCGTCATCTGGTCGCCCTTGCTAATTACCGCGCACGCTCAGTCGTATATGACGAAGAAGGTGTTTCGCGATCGTCCGGGCGTCGGCAATATGATCTATCTGCCGCGCTCACTCACACAACGTGAGGTGCCGGAAGCGGGTGCTCTCGTTCCTGTCATGAGAGAGCAGTGTCAAATCGGGACAATCATCATCAGTGTCGTGGATCAAGTGTTTTCGGATCTGCTTCCTGATCACGTAAGGCTGGCGAACAGTATTGAGGTGCGGCTTGTCGACCAAGACCTCCTCCCCCGATACGCTGACCTCTAGCCATCGTTCATTAACCTGTTTCGAGCATGAGAGTCTGGATAGCGAGGCTGCATGCTGACGCTCAGTGAAGCTCAATGGCGGGCGCTGCCGATGACGGAGGTTCGGAACTTTGTGAGTGCGAACGGGATTTCTCTCGGATCATTCGAGCCGCATTTCCCGACATAGAAGTGGTCTTTCAGCCATGAGTTCCATACCTGCACTCGAACTCGCAGTCCGGCGCAAGGAAGCTCACCTCATCGACATCAGGCGCCAGTTTGCGGAGCTGCACGAATTTGCACGTGTCATTGGCAGGTATTCGTCCCTTCTCGATGACTGGTATCTGTCGTCCAGCAAAAGCAAAGAAGATGCGCTCCTGTACCGCGCCTTCGACGAAGACGGACCAGCCAGTGCGGCGCTGGCTGTCCTTGAAGAGCGCAATAGAGGTGTCACCGATATTCGTTCGATCGCACTTTGGAATGGCGCCGAGAAGACCGCTCAACAGGCGTCGCTTGCATCAACCGCCAATGTGCTTGGGCGACCGGACAGGATTGCGCTGTCACTTCGCGTTGAGCCCTCATTCTCTGACTGGAAAGTGCCGCTACTCTGGTTAGAAAAAGCCGTTGCTATATGGCGACCGCTTGTTGCGTGCTTTGGCCCATTCTGGTACAGCGAGCACAAGGCTTTTCAGGATCGCCCAGGCGTGAGCTGGCTGTTCTATTTGCCGCGTGTCCTCTCGGAGCAGGAGGTGCCAGAAGCGGGACTGTTGCACCCGGTGCTGGATGAGGGAAGGAAGCAGGTTGGTACGGTTGTGATCAGCATCATCGATGAACCATTCTCTGAATTGAATCCTGAGCATGTGCGGGTGGCAAACGCAATCGAGATTCGGCTAGTTGATCAGGATTTGCTACCAAGGTACATCGATCTGTAGATGATGTTAGGGATTGAAGTGCCGCTCAGTTCAGCGTCCGCCAGACCCAAGGGTTGTATGCGTAGTGGACGAACCATTCTCGGGAAGCAATCCGGAACATGGCAGGGTGGCCAATGCCATTGAGGTGCGGCTTGTCGATCAGGACCTTCTGCCGCGATATGCTGACCTCTAACTCTCTGAGAGAAATCGACCTAGGTCGACAGATTAGGTTGCGCTGCCATGTCGCACGAGCTCTGCCTGTGGTTTCGGCACTCATCCGATTCACATCTCACTTTGCGAGACCATCTGTCGCTTGTGCAGAAGCTGACGGGATTTCTGGGAGCAGAAGACACGCTGCTCGATGAATCCGCGTGGCTGTTGGCAGGTGACACGAAAGACGATTCTTACCGTTATTTGGTCTTCGACAGCCAAGGCCCCACCACGACCGCACTGTCCGTGTTGAATCAGGAACTCGAAGCAGAAGATGTCATCAAGACGTTCGTCATATGGAACGGGCAACTGGCAAACTCGCAAGGTGCGTCCATTTCATACTATTTCGATCGCGCTGACGGAGCAGCGTCAGCCATGAGTCTTACTTTGGGCTCCAAGCCTCCATCGAGCCGATTAGGCCCTTGGACCACGGTTGCCAAGGTTTTGAGCGAGGCGGTAAAGATCTGGGACCCGCTGATCGCCACTGTCGAGACACGGAAATATGATGGTGTCTTCCCGGACCGTCCCGGTGTGGGTTGGATGATCTATCTGCCGACCATCGTCACGGAGCAGCACGTCCCGGAAGCGCGCGCACTCATGGCCGTCTCGGACGGGTGCAACGATCAGATGGGAACGATTGTCGTGAGCGTAACTGACGGGCCTTTCTCAGGAACGGACCCGGAACACGTCAGGTCGGCCAATGCCATTGAAATTCGGCTTGCCGAACTGGATTTGCTGCCGAGATTCATCGATCTGTAGACGCGGGGAACCCGCCATTGCAGAGGCCCGACGTTGAGCGGAAAATGGGCGCGCATTTCGCAACAACCGCTGTATTGCTCGTGGCGGTTTCTCCAACATCGATCCCTACCTCGCCCCAACAACCTGCACCAGCGCGCCCACGACCGTGACGTCCCCCGCCCCCTCACGCAATCCCCGCCTCCATTTCGACCTCACCACCATCCAGCTCTTCATCGCGGTAGCCGACCAGGGCAGCATCACCCGCGGCGCCGAGCGCCTGCATCTCGCCGCAGCGGCGGCTTCAAGACGCATCCTCGAACTCGAATCCCAGCTCGGCGTCGCCCTGTTCGAGCGGCTGCCTCACGGCATGGCTTGCACGGAAGCCGGACGCGCGCTGCTGGCCCATGCCCGCGGCATTACGCACACCGTCCAGCGCATGCAGGACGACGCCGCGTCGTTCCTGGGCGGAGACCTGGGCGTGGTGCGGGTGGCGGCGCCAAAGTCGGCCGTGATCCAGTTCCTCCCGTTCGACATCCTGCGCTGCGCCACCGAATGCCCGGGCGTTCGCATCGACCTGCAGGAAATGAACAGCCAGGAAGTCCAGCAGTCGCTGCGCCGCGGCACGGTGGACATCGGCATCTACGAGGGCAGCCTGGGCGTGGTCGACCTGCCGACCGCGCCGTACCGCAGTGACCGGCTGGTGCTGGTGGTGGCGCGCGGTCATGCGTTGGCGAAGCGCAAGAAGGTGACGACGCAGGACGTGCTGGATTGCGAACTGATCGTGCTGGGCGAGAGTTCGGCGATCTCGGTCGGGCTGGAGCGGCTGGCGGAGGAGGCGGGGCGGCTGCTGCGCATGCGCATGCGGGTGAGCGGGTTCGACAGCATCGCGGCGCTGGTGGCGCAGAACCTGGGGGGCGGGGTGATGCCGGAGGCGATTGCGCGGGAGGTGGCGGGCGACAGCCGCTTCGTCCGGCTGCCGATCGCGGGGGAGTGGGCGGTGCGGCATTTTGTGCTGTGCCATCGGCCGGAGGGGGCGCTGTCGTCGGCGGCGTTGAGCGTGCTGCAGGTGCTTGCGCAAAACGCGAAACCTGAATCCCGAAAATAGCGATAGCCCTGGGCGGGGGCATTGCGGAAGATGGCTCCATAACGATGAGAGGAGACACGCAATGCGGCGCAGACAATTTCTTGTGGCGGCGGCGGCCGGGCTGGCGGTGCCGGGCCTGGCGCGCGCGGCCAATGTGGCGGGGCCGGTGCGCATCGTGGTGGGCTTTGCCCCCGGCGGCGGCACGGACGTGCTGGCGCGCGTGATCGGGCAGAAGCTGGGTGTCATGTGGAACACCAGCGTGGTGGTGGAGAACAAGCCGGGTGCCACCGGCGCCATTGCCGCGGCCTATGTGGCCAAGCAGCCGCCCGACGGCACCACGCTGCTGATGGCGCATGTCAACAGCCACGCGATCGCGCCGGCGCTGCTGGACGTCAAGTACGACCCGCGCGCGGACTTTACGCCGATTTCGATGGTCGGCGTCACGCCCAATATGCTGACCTGCCGTCCGGAACAGAAGGTGCGCACGGTATCGGACATCGTGGCGCTGTGCCGCAAGAATCCGGGCAAGATTTCATTCGGCTCGTCAGGCATCGGCTCGGCGCAGCACCTGGCGCTGGAACTGTTCCGGATGCAGGCGAAGATCGACGTGGTGCACGTGCCGTACAAGGGCTCGGGGCCCCTGGTGGCAGACCTGCTCGGCGGCCAGATCGACTATGCCTTCGACACCATGACCGCGGCCACGCCCTTTATCCAGCAGGGCAAGGTGATCGCGATCGCGCAGACGCGTCTGAAGCGCGCGCCCAGCCATCCGGGCGTGCCGACGCTGGCGGAGTCGGGCTTCCCGGGCCTGGACGCGGCGTCGTGGTACGGGCTGGTGGGCCCGAAGGGCATGCCGCCGGCGCTGGCGCAGCGCCTGAACGAAGACGTCAACCGCGTGCTGGCCATGCCGGACGTGGCGGAGCGGCTGAAGAGCTTTGGCGCCGAGGACTCGGGCGGATCGAACCAGCAGTTCGCCGCCTATATCACCGCGGAATCGACCAAGTGGGCCAAGGTGATCAAGGACGCCGGCGTGAAGGCGGAGAGCTGATGGCCGAGCGCCGACGCACCGATGCACGAAGCCCGAACCAATTTCCCAGGACGCAACCGATGACTGATTTCCGCGACTCCGGCGCCCGCGCCAACCAGGCCGCCCAGGCCAACGCCGCGCCCCTGCCGCTGGCCGGCGTGCGTGTGCTCGACGTCAGCCAGGTCATGGCCGGCCCTTACGCCTGCATGCTGCTGGCGGACCTTGGCGCCGACGTGATCAAGATCGAACCGCCGGATGGCGGCGACCAGACGCGCGGCTCGATGGGGTTCAAGATGAAGGGCCCGGACAGCATGGGCTTCCTGAACATGAACCGCAACAAGCGCAGCGTCACGCTGGACTTGAAGACGGAATCGGGCCGCGAGGTGCTGTACCGGCTGGCGGAAACCGCCGATATCCTGGTCGAGAACTATCGCCCCGGCGTGATGAAGCGCCTGGGTATCGACTACGAGACCCTCAGCCAGATCAACCCGAAGCTAGTCTACTGCAGCATCTCGGGCTTCGGCCAGAGCGGGCCGTGGGCCGCGCGGCCGGGCTTCGACCTGATGGCGCAGGCGATGTCCGGCGTGATGAGCGTCACCGGCTATCCCGGCGGCGCGCCGGTGAAGGCGGGCGTACCGGTGGCGGATATCGGCTGCGCGCTGTTCGCGACCTATGGCATGTTGTCGGCCTATATCGGCGCCAAGGAGACGGGCAAGGGGCAGTATGTCGATGCCTCGCTGTTCGATTCCGCGCTGGCGTTCTCGGTGTGGGACACCTGCGAATATTGGGGCACCGGGCGCGAGCCCGAGCCGCTCGGCACGGCCAACCGCATGAGCGCGCCGTACCAGGCGATGAAGGCGGCGGATGGCTACTTCGTGATGGGCGCGACCAACCAGAAGCTGTGGCAGCTGCTGTGCAATACGCTCGACCGGCCCGACCTGCTTGCGGACGAGCGCTTTGCCACCGTCGCGCTGCGCCTGGCCAACCGGCAGGCACTGATCGGCGCGCTGGAAGAGAGCTTTATCAAGCAGAGCGCCGACTACTGGATCGAGCAGCTGCTCGAGGTCGGCATCCCGGCCGGGCCGATCCTGACCTACCCGCAGGCGTTCGACAGCGAGCACGGCAAGCACCGCCAGATGCGCATCGAGATCGATCATCCGATCGAAGGCAAGGTGCCCAATATCGGCTTTGCGGTGAAGATGGGCGGCACGCCGCAGCAGGTGCGGCGCCCGCCGCCGCTGCTGGGCCAGCACACCGCCGAGATCCTCGCCGAGCTGGGTCTGTCGCAAAACGAACAGCAGTCGCTGGCCGCGGCCGGCGCATTCGGCGCATGAGCGCCCCGCAGGCTGCAACCGGCGCAGGCACGCCGCCCGGCGAAGGGCAAGTCACGCTGACGCGCCAGGGCCGGATCGCGACGCTCACCTTCGACCGCCCGGCCGCGCGCAATGCGATGACGTGGGCGATGTACGGGCAGCTTGCCGCGCACTGCCGCACGCTCGCCGCGGAGGGTACCGCCGGTGCGCGCGTGGTGGTGCTGCGCGGCGCGGGCGGCGAGGCCTTTGTTGCCGGGACCGACATCGCGCAGTTCCAGCAGTTCGGCGGCGGCGATGACGGGGTCGCGTACGAAGCGCGCATCGACGAGGGCATCGCGCTGGTCGAGCAACTGCCGATGCCTGCGGTAGCGGTCATCGACGGCTGGGCGGTGGGCGGTGGCCTGGCCATCGCGACCGCATGCGACTTCCGGCTGGCAACGCCGAAGGCCCGCTTCGGCGTGCCGATCGCCAGGACGCTGGGCAATACGCTATCCGCGCTGAACCTCGCCAAGCTGCGCGCGGCATGGGGGTTGCAACCGGTGCGGCGCATGCTGTTGCTGGCGCAGGTGCTCGATGCCGACGCGGCGCTGGCGTGCGGCTTCCTCGAGGGCGTGCATGCGCCGGAAGCGCTGGAAGCCGAAGTCGCCAAGCTGTGCGAGCGGCTCGGTGCGCTCGCGCCGGTCACGCAGACGGTCATCAAGGAGTCGTTGCGCCGCCAGACCGTGGCGGCGGTGGCCGAGACCGACGATCTGGTGCGGCAGTGTTATGGCAGCGACGATTTCCGGGAAGGGGTGGACGCGTTCGTTGGCAAGCGTCCGCCGGTGTGGAAGGGGCGGTGAACCTGCAAGAGGCCGACGCCCTGAACGGTGGTGTCGATGGGTCCCGAGCCAGCTAATTTACCGGCACCGAATAAACCACCCGCACAAACTTGCGCGCCGGCTGCCGGTCCACCACGACGCCGCCCATCGCTTCCGCGATCCGGCGGCTCTTCCAGTTCTGCTCCGCGGCCGGATACACAAACCGTGCCGGGCGCAAGGTGGCCGTCGCCCATGCTGCCACCGCCAGCACCGCTTCCTTGCCATAGCCGTGCCCGTGGGCGTCCTCGCGGATCCAGATGCCGAACTCGGGTGCCGGCGTGTCGGCATGATGCAGGCCCGCCAGGCCGAGGAAATGTCCATCGCTGGTCCGACGGACGGCAAAGACGAAGTCGGTCCCTTTCTCCATGGCCGGCAGCCATGCCTGCCAGACCTCGTGAAACGCCTCGGGCGACGGGGCGGGGTCCCATTCCATGTAGCGGGCGAGCGTGGGGGTGATGCAGGGCCAGGCCTCGGCGGCGTCGTTCTCGCAGAAGGGCGACAGGGTCAGGCGGTCGGATTGGATCGGCAGGGAGAACGCGGGCATGGGCGAGGCTGGGTCGGTCAAACAGGCGCGAACCTGTTACGCCGCAGTGTACGCCTCCCGGTTCTTCCACTAGCGATAACTCAATTTACGGATCCCGTTGCCGATAAGAGCCATGCCATACCAGCCCCCGCGCTGGCGTGTCCCCATGCCCATCGGAAATCCGTAATGAAGATCGCAGTCAAACTCCCGCTCGCCTTCGCCGCGGCGCTTATCGTCATGTTCGCCGGCGCGCTGTACGGCCTGAGTACCCTGAACCGCTCGCTCGACGACTACAACCATGTCGTGCTCGAGCGGGTCGAGGAGGAGCGGCTGGTCACGGCGATGCTCGTCGATTTCAAGGAACAGATCCAGGAGTGGAAGAACACGATCCTGCGCGGTCGCGATACGGCGCGGCTGGACAAGCACTGGGCCGCCTTCGCGGCGCGCGAGGCGGCGATCCGCGAGCGTGGCGCGGTGCTGGCCAGGCGCCTGCCCGATGGCAAGTCGAAGCACCTGGCCGCGCAGTTCGCCAGCGCGCATGCCGCCATGGGCGAGGGCTATCGGCGCGGCTTCGAGGCCTTCAAGGCGGCGGACTTCGACCCTGCCGCGGGCGACCGCGTCGTGGCCGCCGTCGATCGCGAGCCGGCGCGGCTGCTGCAGGAAGCCGCGCGACTCATTGCGGCGGACGCCGCGGCCGTGTCGGCGCAGACGGCTGCGACCGCGAGCCGTGCTGCAACGCTTAGCTACGCGCTGATGTTTGCCGCATTCGTCTGCGGACTGGCCGGCGCGATGGTGTTCAGCCGTGCGCTGACGCGACCGCTGTCTCGTGCGCTGAATGTGGCGCAGACCGTCGCCAGGGGGGATCTTTCGACGCCGATCGATACGCGCGGCAAGGACGAGATCGCCGCGCTGATGCAGGCGCTGCACGACATGCAGCACAGCCTGTCCGATGTCGTCGGCCTGGTCCGGCGCAATGCCGAAGGCGTGGCGGCGGCCAGCGCGCAGATCGCGAACGGCAACTTCGACCTGTCGGCGCGCACCGAGCAGCAGGCCGCATCGCTGGAGCAGACCGCCGCGAGCATGGATGAACTGACGCTGACCGTGCGCGCCAACGCCGAGAACATCGAACAGGTCTCGCAGCAGACAGCGCTGGCTCGCGATATCGCCGGGCGCAGCGCCGATGTGATGGGCAATGTCGTCGCCACCATGCAGGAGATCGCCGAGCGCTCGGCCAAGGTGGGCGATATCGTCGACGTGATCGAAGGCATCGCCTTCCAGACCAACCTGCTGGCGCTGAACGCGGCGGTCGAGGCCGCGCGTGCCGGCGAACAGGGACGCGGCTTTGCCGTGGTCGCCAACGAGGTGCGCACGCTCGCGCAGCGCAGCGCGGTGGCTTCGCGCGAAATCAAGGCGCTGATCGACGTGGCGGTCGAGCGCGTCGCGGCCGGCCACGCGCTGGTGGGCAGCGCCGGCGGCACGATCGAAGAGATGACGGCGGCCATGGCGCAGGTCTCGCGCATCGTGAACGAGATCGCCGCCGCGTCGGGCGAGCAGCGCCAGGGCATCGAGCAGGTCAACACGGCGGTCGGCCAGCTCGACGAGGTCACGCAGCAGAACGCGGCGCTGGTCGAGCAGGCTTCGGCGGCCACGCAATCGATGGCGGAGCAGGCGCGTGCGCTGCGCGAGGCAGTGGCGGTGTTCCGGTTGGGTGGGGCGGCGATGGCGGCGGCGTGAGGGGGAGGTGCACGTCCGCGCCGCGCTTTGTTGCCGACGCCGGAGCGTTTGACATGGCATGGCTTAAGGTTGTCAGTTGACAACCTTAAGCCATGCCTCTAGCCTTGGAGGCATCGATGCCCCGTGCCCAACACCCAACGTGATGCCGGTCGAGCTGACGGAGAAACCACCGCCATGGAATACGCGTTCACCTTGAGATACCAGTTGTCGGCAGACGACAGCGATCCCGACACGCTGGTCGAGCGCCTTTACGAAGCCGGATGCGACGATGCAAGCGTGGGCACTGGCGTGGTGGGTCGGATTGCGATCGCCTTTGACCGCGAGGCGGAATCAGCGGCCGACGCCATCGTGAGCGCGCTTACCGACGCCAGGCGCGCCATGCCGTCCGCCACGCTGATCGAAGCGGCACCAGATCTGGTGGGACTGACGGACATTGCGGACACCGTTGGCATGTCTCGCCAGAACATGCGCAAGCTGATGCTGGGCCATCCGGCTTCGTTTCCCCCGCCGGTGCACGAGGGGGCGAGTTCCCTCTGGCATTTGCGGGAAGTGCTCTTGTGGATGAGCGGCAAGGGCTACGAGATCGAACCGTCGCTCATGGACGTCGCTGCGGCGGCGATGCAGGTCAATCTGGCCAGGAGCGCCGGAAACATTGTCCCGGCGATGGAGCGCCGGATCCGCAAGCTGGTTGCCTGAGGCAGCACGGCGGGTCGGCGGTCATTTCGTCGCAGGCGACGAGAAAAAACGCTGAGCCCCCGGCGGGTCAGTCGAGCCGGAACACCCCCACCGCCCGGTTCAGCCCTTCGGTCTGTACTCGTTGTGCCCGCGCGGCTTCGGCCGCGCCGGCCACCAGTTCGGCGTTCTCCTCGAATGCCGCCTGGATCTCGGCAACGCGTTGCGCCATGCCCTCGATGCCGCTGCGCTGGTGGTCGCCCAGCGTTGCCAGTTCCTGCACCAGCGCGGCCAGCTTGCCGATGCTGGCCACCACTTCGTTCATGGTCTCGCCGGTATGGCCTACCAGCTGCGTGCCGGCGTGGGCGCGCTCGACCGAGGTATTGATCAGCCCGCGGATTTCCCGCGCCGCGGCGCCGCAGCGATGCGCCAGTTGCCGCACCTCGCCGGCCACCACGGCGAAGCCCTTGCCGTGCTCGCCGGCGCGCGCGGCTTCGACGGCGGCGTTCAGCGCCAGGATGTTGGTCTGGAAGGCAATGCTGTCGATCACGCCGATGATCTCGGTGATGCGCCCGCAGGCCTCGTCAATCTCGCCCATGGTCTGGATCACCGACAGGATCTCGCCGCTGCCGCGCGCCACCACGGCGCTGGAGGCGCCGGCCAGTTCGCAGGCGCCGCGGGCCTGGTCCGCGCTGGCGCGGGCGGACTGGGTCAGTGCCTGCATGTCGTGCATGGTCTGGGCCACGATGCGCGCCTGCGCCTCGGTGCGGTGCGCCACGCTGGCGCTGGTGTCGAGGATCTCGCCGGCGGCGTCAGCCACGGTGCCGGCGGTGTCCCGTACCTGCTGCAGGGTCTGACGCACGGTGTCCAGGGTCTTGCGAAAGGCGCGGGCGAAATCGCTGTCGGGCTCGGTGCCGTCGCCGGCCAGCGTCAGGTAGCCGGGTTCGCGCCCGATGCCCGCGGCCAGCGCGCTCAGTTCGTCGGCGGAATGGGCGTCGCGTTCCAGCCGCCAGGCGATCACGCACAGCACGGCGGTCTGCGCGATGACAAAGGCTGCATGGAACACCACCATGTTGAAGCTGGGATCGGTGAAGCAGATGGTGTTCCAGCCCCATTGCTGGAAAAAGTTGAAGCTCAGGTGATGCAGCGCGATCACCAGCGCTGCCAGCAGGATCACGCGGAAGTCGCGATAGGCCAGCAGCATCGACAGCGACACGAACACCAGGAAGTGGAATTCCACCTGCCCGCGCGCCTGGTGGATCAGCAGCGCCACAAAGGCCATTATCAGCACCGCCATCGCCAGCCGCGTGGCCAGGCGGGCGGGCAGGGCGACCGCCATCAGCGTGCCGAGCAATGCAATCGGCAGGCCCAGCGCCAGCGTCAGGCCGGTGGATCCATAGTGATTGCCTACCACCAGCGACAACAGGCCCAGCAGCCACAGCATCGCCGTCATCAAGCGGTCCGCGCGGCGGTGCACGCCTTGCAGCAATGGCGTGTGCTTCGCGGCCGGGGTGGAAACGGAACCGCCCGCGGCACGGCGGGCAGGGATGGTCGCGGACAGGCGTCCGGACAGGGCGTGGTCAGCGCTGGTCATGGTTCCCCCGCAGCGTGGTTCGAGAAGACGCCGCACCCCGTCCGTGCAAGTTATTGTTTTAATGTCTTTATCTTGGGTATTGCGCGGCTGATTATATCGACGCCCATGGCGCGCGGCGGGCCGTGCCGCCGCCGCGCAACACCGCGGGCAAATTGCTGCAATTGAGTGATGTTCGAGGTCGCCGCAAGCGGCTACGATGTTCCGCCTGCGCCGCGCCGCGCTTGCCACGCCGGTTGTGAACCGGCGCTGCCTCGCCTCAATCGAGCCGAATATTGTTTTCCTTGATCACGTTGCCCCAGTACGCCTGGTCGGCACGCGTCGCCGCCGCGAAGGCCGCCGGCTGCGTGGTCTTGACGATCAGGCCCAAGTCACCCAGCCGCTGGCGGATGTCGGGCGCGGCCATCACCGTTTCCACATCGGCCGCGATCTTGTCGACGATGGCTTGCGGCGTGCCGGCCGTGGTGAACAGGCCCAGCCAGGCCGGGCCGTCCAGGCCCTTGAAGCCGAGTTCCTGGAAGGTCGGCACGTCGGGCAGCATCGGCGCGCGGGTATTGCCGGTCACCGCCAGCGGCTGCAGCTTGCCGGTGCGCGCATGCTGGCGCACCGTCATCGGCGACAGCGTGCCCAGCGAAATCTGGCCGCCGATCAGGTCGGTGGCGATCGGCGCTTCGCCCTTGTACGGCACGTGGACGAGCTGGGCCCCGGCGTCCTTGAGGAAGACCTGCATGTATAGATGGGCGCCGGTGCCGATGCCATAGGTGCCATAGGAGAACTTTTCCGGCTGGGATTTGGCCAGGGCCACCATCTGCGGCAGCGTGCGCGGCATGGTGCTGCTGGCGGTCAGCACCAGGCTGGAGGTGCACAGCTGGCCGATGGCGGTAAGGTCGCGCAGCGGGTCGAACGGCGGCTTGGCCACCATATAGGGCGTCTGCACCAGGCTGGGCAGGCCCAGCAGCAGCGTGTAGCCGTCCGGCTGCGCCTTGGCGACCACGTCGGCGCCGATCATGCCGCCCACGCCGGGACGGTTCTCGACGATCACCGGGCGCTGCCACAGCTTGCCCAGCGGGTCGCCCAGCGCGCGCGCCAGCACGTCGGTGGCGCCGCCAGGCGGGTAGGGCACCACCAGCCGCACCGGACGCGCCGGCCAGGACTGCTGGCCCCGGGCCGGCCCGATTCCCAAGGTTGAAGCGGCGGCGGCCAGGGATCCGGCTCCCAGCCAGTGCAGGGCCTTGCGGCGGTCGGCTTGCATGGTGTCTCCTCCAGTGGTTGACGTCGTATCGGCATGCGGCCAGGCGTCGGTGCGCCAGTGGCCACGGCAAGGCGCAGCGTACGAGGCCACGACGCGTTGCGGCATCGACGGAATGGACGAAAACGGTGGGGAGTACTTACCCGGATCGGGTTTGCGCAAGAGGATGCGGCCGTGCCGCGATCCGAACCGCGGCATCGCTTATGATGGCGCCGCCGCTGCCGGCGCGTTCAGTCAGTCCGTTCCGTGCGGCGCTTGATCCATTTCCTGCTTGATCCAACATGGCCCGCCTCAAACTCGACCTGCCCGCCGACCAGCTTTGCTACGCCACGCACCTCACTGTGCGCGTGACGGACATCAATTCGGCCAACCACCTTGCCAATGATTCGATGATCTCAATGATTTCAGAGGCGCGGGCGCGGTTCCTGTTTGAATTCGGCAGCGAGGATGTACGCGAGGAAGGGGTAGGGATCATCGTCACCGACCTGGCCACCATGTACCGCAACGAGGCCCATGCGCGCGACCAGCTGCTGTTCGAGGTGGGCGTGATGGACTTCAACAAGTACGGCGGCGACATCATCTTCCGCATCACGCGGCCGGCCGATGGCGCGCTGATCGCGATGGCCAAGTCGGGCTTCGTCTTCTTCGACTACGTGGCCAGGCGCGTGGTGGCGATGCCGGCGGGATTCGCCGGGCGCTTCCCGAAGGTGAACTGGGTGGAGTAGCCGCTGGCGTGGCGCTGCCCGGTGGCGGCGCCACGTGTTTGCCAACCAGAAGGATCAGGCCTTGCGCTCGCCGCCAAGCGCCTCGGTCAGATCCACCAGCATGCCGGACAGCTCGCCCGCCATCATGGTGAAGTCCGCGTCGAAGCGCTCGTCTTCATCGTGCGCGGTGCCGTCGGCCTGTTCCTTGATCACGTCGAGCGGCGCGACTTTCTTGACCACCAGCCCGTCGGTCAGCACGAACGAGACGCGGTCGTTCCAGGTCATCGCCAGGCGGGTGCAGCGCTTGCCGGCGGCGATATGGCGGCGCAGGTCTTCCGCGTCGAGCGGGTGGCGCACGTAGCGGACCGTGGCCTTGCTTTCGGCGCCGGACTGCAGCTCGATTTCCTGGTCGACGGTAAAGCCGGCGGGGGCCGCATCGCCGGCCAGCCATTCGGTCATCGCCGCCACCGGCGACTGGTTGACGTGCAGGTTGATCAGCGGCAGCGGGTCCAGCGCCTTGAACAGCATGCCGCGCACTTCATCGGCCTTGGCCGCGGCGGCGGCGTCGATGGCAAGCCAGCCGTTGTCAGGATCGATCCACACGCGCGTGTCGCGGCGGATGCTGAAGGCGCGCGGCAGCAGTTCTTCGGTGACCTGCTCCTTTAGTTCCTTCATTTGCTTGCGGCCCGGCTTGTAGCCTTGCTGCTCTTCGATCTCGGCGGCGCGGGCGCGCGTGACCTGGTTGACCACGGTGGTGGGCAGCAGCTTTTTTTCGGTGCGCAGCGTCAGCAGCATCTGGCGGCCGACGGTATGGACCAGCTGGCCGTTGTCACGCGGCGAAGCCCAGCCCTGCGTCTGCATTTCGAGGCTGGTGCCGGGAAAGAAGGCGTGCTTCGCCAGGCTGGCTTCGACCTCGTCGGCGCTGGGCGACCACGGGGCGGAGAAACGATGGACCTGCAGATTCTTGAACCACATGGGGAATTCGGCCAAAGGGACGAATTCTAACGCCCGCGGCGCGCCGCCGCGGAAAATGCCTGCGCCGCGCGACCTGCAGGCCGCGCGGCGGCGATCGGAAATTGCTGCTACAGGTCGAGCCGGGTGATCTTGCTGCCTTCGAAGCTCAGGCCCGCCATCAGGCCGGCATTGGTCAGCACGAAGCCGACGATCGGCTGCTGGGCAGTGTTGGTGTCGAGCACGCCGTTTGCGCCAACCGTCGCCAGCGCCACGGTGGCATCGACGCCCGCGGTCCAGCCGCTGCTGCGCACGAATTTGTCGTAGGCGTCCTGCGTCATGAACATCAGGATCACCGACTTGGACTGGGCCCCGATCTGCCAGCCGACCGAGCCCGAGATCAGCCGGTAATAGCCGCGCGTGCCGCCACCGGAGCGCAGCGTGCCGTCGCCATACTCGCCGCCGACGATAAAGCCCGCCGACAGGGTCTTCGGGAACACCAGGATGCCGCGCGCGCGGCTGCCCAGCTCGCGCGCGCCGTTGACCGAGCCGTACAGGCGCGACAGCGTGGCATCCGCGCCGGAGTCCAGTTCGCGCCGGCGCGCGGACTTGTCGGCAGGCGCGTCGGGCTTGGTGGTGGTGCACGCGCCGGTAGCCAGCGTGCCGAGGGCCAGACCCGCGCTGGCCGTAAGGAAGGTTCGACGTTTCATCTCGTCTCCTTGGTGTTGTTGTCGCCTTTGAAGCATAGGCGCCGAAATCACCCGGGCAAATGATTCAGGCCAAGGAGTCGTTTCCATTTGTGACGAAGGTGGTGCAGGATGGGCCTTCGCGGCAAGAATAGTGGGCCTTGCGCCCGGTACGTCCCATGGCTGGCTTACTGCCAACATAGGACCGGGCGCCGTCACCGCATCTTAATCCGCCATGAAGAAACTTCTCACCGCCTTGCCGCTGCTTCTGCTGGCTGCCTGCGCCTCCCAGCCTCCGGGTGCTTCGACCGACGCCGCGGTATCGGCCCCGTCGGCCGACTCCGGCAGCGAATGGCAGGCGCTGCGCGCCAAATACATGGATTGCACGCAGAAAAAGGCGAACGACAACCTGTCGGCCAAGGGCCAGCCGAAAGACGTGGCCGACCTCGCGCTGTCCGCGTGCCAGCCTGAACTGGACGCGATGCACAGTGCCTTCCGCGGCTATCTCGACGCGCAGATGTCGTCGTCGCACGGCAAGAGCAGCGCGCGCCAGGCGGCGGCGCGCGTGACCACCGACACCCGCGACAAGGCGCGCAGCTACCTGGTGCGCTACGTCGAGCGCGAGCGCTACCTGGCGCGCCAGAACTGAGGGCGCGCCGGCGGCTCAGAGCATTTCCAGCGGCCCCGGCCCGTCGGGCGGCGGGAAGATGCGGTCGATCTCGGCCAGCTGGGCGGGGGACAGGCTTTTCGACAGCGCCTCCAGGTTTTCCTGAAGGCGCTCGCGCCGGCTGGTCTTGGGAATGGCGATGACGCCGTCCTGCGCCAGCAGCCAGGCCAGCGCGGCCTGTGCCGCGCTCATGCCGTGGTCGCGCGCGAAGCGCTTGAGCCCGGCATGGCCCAGCAGCCGCGACTGCTCGATCGGGGAATAGGCCATCACCGGCACGCCGCGCTGGCGCAGCCAGGGCAACAGGTCCCACTCGATGCCGCGCCGCCCCAGGTTGTACAGCAGCTGGTTGGTGGCCACGCGGCTGCCGCCGGGCGCGTCCCACAATTCCTGCATATCGGACAGGTCCAGGTTGCTGACGCCCCAGTGGCGGATCTTGCCGTCGCGCTGCAGCGCCTCCATGGCCTGCACGGTTTCTTCCAGCGGCACGCCGCCGCGCCAGTGCAGCAGATACAGGTCGATGCGGTCGGTGCGCAGCCGCTTCAGGCTGCGCTCGCAGGCCTGCACGGTGCCGCGCCGGCTGGCGTTGAAGGGGTAGACCTTGCTGACCAGGAAGGCCTGGTCGCGCCGGCCGGCGATGGCCTCGCCGATCATCTCCTCGGACTGCCCTTCGCCGTACATCTCGGCGGTATCGATCAGGCGCAGGCCCAGGTCCAGCCCCAGGCGCAGCGTGGCGATCTCTTCCGCGCGCGCGGCGGGCGACTCGCCCATATTCCATGTGCCCATGCCGAGCGCCGGGACGCGCTCGCCGTCGGGCAGGGTGACTTGCTTCATCGCTTGGCTTCCAGGTTGGCCGGGGTCGGGTGCCCGGCGGCACCCAACCACACTAGTTAACAACACCGGCAATGTACAACCCGGCGCGGGCCGGCAATGCTTCAGACCAGTCCGGTCAGAAAATACAGCGCGATGACGAAAAACACCGCGGCGGTCTTGATCAGCGTGACCGCGAAGATATCGCGGTAGGACTCGCGGTGGGTCAGGCCGGTCACGGCCAGCAGCGTGATCACGGCGCCGTTGTGCGGCAGGGTGTCCATGCCGCCGCTGGCCATCGACACCACGCGGTGCAGAACTTCGAGCGGGATCTGCATGGCCTGCGCGCCCGCGATGAAGGTTTGCGACATCGCCGCCAGCGCAATGCTCATGCCGCCCGAGGCCGAGCCGGTGATGCCGGCCAGGGTGCTGACCGAGACCGCGGCATTGACCAGCGGGTTGGGGATGGCGCGCAGCGCGTCGCTGACCACCAGGAAGCCCGGCAGCGCGGCGATGACGCCGCCGAAGCCGTATTCCGACGCGGTGTTCATCGAGGCCAGCAGCGCCCCGCCGACCGCCCCCTTGGTGCCCTCGGCAAACCGTTCGCGCAGCGCGCCAAAGGCGGTCACCAGCACCACGGCGATGCCCAGCAGCAGCGCGCCTTCCACCGCCCAGATCGCGGTGACGCTGGCAATCTTGGTTTCCACCGGGCTGGCCAGGCCGGGCAGCGCCACGCTGCTGGATTCGCCGTACCACAGCGGAATCATCCGCGTCAGCCAGAAATTGGCCACGCCCACCACCACCAGCGGCAGCAGCGCCAGCAGCGGGTGCGGCAGCTTGCCGGCCTGGCTGCGCTCGGGCTCGTTGCGCAGATTGGTGCCATAGCCCTCGCCGCGCGCGGCGGCGCCGCGGCGCCGCCATTCCAGGTAGCTCAGGCCCACCACCAGGATAAACAGCGACCCGGCCACGCCCAGCGCGGGCGCGGCCCACGAGGTGGTGTTGAAGAAATTGGTGGGAATGATGTTCTGGATCTGCGGGGTGCCCGGCAGCGAATCCATGGTGAACGAGAACGCGCCCAGCGCGATCGCGCCCGGCATCAGCCGCTTGGGGATGTTGCTCTGGCGATACAGCTCGGCGGCAAACGGGTAGACCGCGAACACCACCACGAACAGCGACACGCCGCCATAGGTCAGCAGCGCGCACACCGTGACGATCACCGCATTGGCGCGCGAGCGCCCGATATAGCGGATCGCCGCGGCGACGATGGACTCGGAAAAGCCCGATAGCTCGACCACCTTGCCGAACACCGCGCCTAATAAGAACACAGGGAAATACAGCTTCACGAAGCCGACCATCTTCTCCATGAAGATGCCGCTGAACACCGGCGCCACCGCCGACGGGTCGGTCAGCAGCACCGCGGCCAGCGCGGCGATCGGCGCGAACAGGATCACGCTGTAGCCGCGGTAAGCGGCGAACATCAGAAAGGCAAGGGCTGCCAGTACGATCAGGAACGACATCGGATCTCCTTCAGGGTTGCCTTCTCCTGAGGTGCGGTCCGTTGCCGCGCTGGGGCCTGCGCTTGTGGCGCGTTGTCTCTCTCTGTGCGTCAGGAAAAGGGATCAGCCGGCGACTGTGCCACAGCTTGGCCGGCGGCGAAACCTCGCGTCTCGCCGCCGGCGCTGGCGGTGGCCGGCATGAAGGAGCGGGGCGGCTTCACGCGTGCTGGTGGCGATATTCCTGCGTGCGCCCGCCGTAGCCATAGGCCGCGGCACGGGCGTCGATCACGTGGACGTAAGAGACCGGATGCAGGTTGCCCAGCAGGCCCGACATGGTCTCGAACACGGCCGCGATGAACTGCGCCTTCTCCGCCTTGGTATTGGTTTCATCGGTCACGCTGATGTCCAAATGGAAGGCGTTGCGGCCCTGCCCGGACAGCGGCGCGTCGGCGATGATCCAGTGGTCGTGCGGGATGTACTGGACCGTGACGGCAATCACGTCGCGCTGCTTGCCAAGCACGCGCTCGGTCAGGTCGGCGATGGCCTTGGCGCTGCGGCGGGTGAGGTCGGCATCGGGGTGGCCGGACAGGTGCAGGACGATGTGGGGCATGGCGGAGCTCCTTGGGTTTGGCGGGTTGGTGAAGCCATGGTAGGGGGGTGGTGTAGTATCGGAAAAGCGGGAATAACCGATGCCTTCCATCGGTTGTGCCGAAATCACTCCACCCCTGCCCCGGAGGCTTGCCATGCGTGGATTCGACACCGACCAGTTGCGCACCTTCGTGACGGTTGCCGACAGCGGCAGCCTGTCGGCCGCGGCGCCCCGGCTGTTCCTGTCGCAGTCGTCGGTCAGCGAGCAGCTGCGCAAGCTGGAAGAGCGCGCCGGCGTGCCGCTGCTGACGCGCGGCCGCCACGGCGCGCAGCCGACGCCGGCCGGACAGCGGCTGCTGGCGCACGCGCGGCGCATCCTGGACCTGAACGAACTGGCCTTGCAGGAGTTGCGCGGCCACGCGCTGGAAGGCGAGCTGCGGCTGGCGGTGACCGACTATTTCCGCCCGGGCGAGATCGCCGGCATGCTGCGGCGCCTGCGTGAGCGCTATCCGTACCTGCGCCTGCACGTGACGGTGATGAAGAGCGCGGCGATCGATGCCGCCGCGGCGCGCGACGCCTTCGATATCGGCCTCAGCATGCGGCTGCCAGGCACGCGCGGAACCGCGGCGCGCGGCGCGGTGCTGCGACGCGAGCCGCTCGCCTGGGTGGCGGCGCCGGCCGAGGCCGAGAGCCTGCCGGCGACCCTGCCGCTGGTGCTGCTGCCCGATACCTGCTCGCTGCACCAGTACGTGGTGCAGCGGCTCATGCGCAAGCGCGTGCCGTTCGAGATCGCGCATTCGGCGTCCGGCGTGGCAGGGCTGCACCTGGCGCTGGCTGCGGGACTGGGCCTGTCGTGCCTGAACGCGTCGGCGATCGGGCCCGGCGTGGCGCCGCTGGACGCCGCCACCATCGCGCGGCTGGGGCTGCCGCGCTTGCCCGAGGCGGAGTTCTTCCTGCTGCCGGGGCGGCGCGGGGAATCGGCATTCATTGCCGAGGCGCGCGATGCGCTCGCCGCGCAACTGGCCTAGCCGACCTACCTGAGGTCAGAAAGTCACAAACCGGAGCGTGCCGGCCAACCTGATTGTGTTGAAAGCAACATATCTTGATTGGGAATAGGAATAATTCGCAATCTCGTTGACCATGACAATCCCGTAATCGATAATTCGCCCGCTTTTTCAAAATTATTACAGTCGATTACAGGCCAATGAGAATAAAACTTCACCCGATTTGTGCCGCGGTGGCGGGGAGCTTCGTTTTTCAACCGATGCTGGTGTGGGCGCAGTCCGCACCGGCAGCCCCGGCGCAGTTGCCGGAGGTCACCGTCAAGGCGGACGTCAGCCGTGAACTGGGCGCGGGCTACAACCCGCCCAATGCGGTCAGCGCCACCAAGACCGAAGCGCCGCTGCGCGACGTCCCGCAAACCGTCAACGTGGTCACCGCCGACGTCATGCGCGACCAGCACGCCACCTCGATGCAGGACGCGCTGAAGAACGTGCCGGGCGTGTCGTTCTCGCACGGCGACGGCCAGCGCGACCAGGTCTCGATCCGCGGCTTCACCGCCATCGCCGACCAGTTCGTCGACGGCATCCGCGACGATGCGCTGTACTTCCGCGACATGTCCAATGTCGACCGTGTCGAGGTCATCAAGGGACCGGCAGCGGTGCTGTACGGGCGCGGCTCGTCGGGCGGCCTGATCAACCGCGTGACCAAGAAGCCCGGCATCGATGTCACCGACTTCGCGCTCAGCTACGGCATGTGGGCCGACCGCCGCGCCGAAGCCGACGTGGGCCGCGTGTTCGCCGACGGCGCCGCGGCGTTCCGCGTGACCGGCGCAGTGCAAAAGGCCAACAGCTACCGCTCGCAGCAGTTCCTGGACCGTGCGGCGATCGCGCCGTCGCTGGAGCTGCGGGTCGCGCCCGAGACCACCGTGCTGTTCCAGGCCGACTACCTGGAAGACCGCCGGGTGACCGACTTCGGCATCCCGGCCTACCGCGGCCGGCCGGTGGAAGTGCCGGCGTCGCGCTACTACGGGGCGGCCAACGCGCGCGACGCGGACTACTCGCAGTCGCGTGTGTTCTCCGGCACTGCCACGATCAACCATCGCTTCAATGAGAACTGGTCGATCCGCAATGCGACGCGGTATTACCACTACTCGCTGGACCGCAACAACACGCTGACTCGAGACGTGTTCGAGGCAACTCGGGAACTGACGCTGAATCACGGCAATGTCCGGCGCGAGGAGCATGGCTGGTTCAACCAGACCGACCTGACCCAGAAAGCAACGATCTTTGGCACCAAGCACGAGATCCTTTATGGCATGGAGTTTGGTCAGCAAAACAAGGACCAGGTAAACAACACCCAGCCTGTGCGCGATACCAGTGGCGGGATTGCCCGTTTTGACTTGTTCAATCCGGCGCTTCCGGTGCTGCCGCGCCTGGCACCGGGCAACCCGGCTACCTCGAACCTGGGTGTCTTCGACACGCTGGCGTTCTACACCCAGGACATGATCACCTTCAGCGAGCAGTGGAAGGCGCTGGTGGGGGTGCGCTACGACAACTTCCAGCAGGAAACCCGCAACCGCATCGCCGGCCAGCGCGACCTGTCGCGCAGCGACTCCGCCTGGAGCCCGCGTGCCGGCCTGGTGTGGCAGCCGAGCAAGACGCAGTCGTACTACGTGTCGTGGAGCAAGTCGTTCCAGCCGTCCGGGGAAACTTTTCCCCTGGCGACCAACAATGCCGACCTGACGCCCGAGACTACGAACAATACGGAGATCGGTGCCAAGTACGACTGGCTCGACGGCAAGGCCAGCACGACAATTTCCGTGTTCAGGCTGGAGCGGAACAATATGAAGGTGCCGAACGCTACTAACACTGCCATCTTGCAGGTGGGCAAGCAGCGCACTGATGGCGTTGAACTGAGTGCCGCCGCTGAACTGGCCCAAGGTTGGAAGGTTCTGGCGGGGTATGCTTATCTGGATGCACGTATCATCAATTCCACTCAGATTGATGCCGGCCAGCCAGTGCAGGGCAAGCGCGCGACGCTGACGCCAAGGCATAGCGGGAACGTCTGGGTGACGAAAGATCTAGGACATGGATTCGGTATCGGTGGTGGCCTCAACTTGGTCGGGCCCCGGTTCGCCAACTTAGGAAACACGGTAACCCTGCCCGGCTACGTCACCGCCGACGCGATGGCCTGGTACCGTCGCGGCGCCTTCGAGGCCCAGCTCAACGTGTACAACCTGTTCGACAAGGGCTACATCGTCTCGGCGCATGGCACCAACGCCAACCTGAACATGCCCGGCGCTCCGCGCAGCGTCATGGCCACCCTGCGCTACCGCATGTAAAGCGCAGCATCGGGGACAAAAAAACCGGGCGGTTCATCACCGCCCGGTTTTTTTTCGCCTGCTGTTTCCGCTTCAGCCGGACATGCAACGGCATGCCCCGGAGAAACCCTGAGTCCGCCAGCGATCAGTGCTCGCGCTCCCAGGTCTGGGTGCGCCCGATCAGGCTGATGCCGATGAAGCCGCGCACGTTGAGCTTGTTGCCATCCTCGGCGAGCGACATCTTGCTCTTGTAGACCTTGCCGTTCTCCGGGTCGAGGATCTCGCCGCCGCTCCACTCGTTGTCGCCGGTCTTGCGCAGGCCGGACAGGATGGTCATGCCGATCAGCGGCTGGTCCTTGCGTGCGTCGGTGCACTTGTCGCACACCCTCGGCTTGCCGTCGCTGTCGACGAAGCTCTTGAGCAGGCGTCCGCTGTAGACGCCGTTCTTCTCGGTGATCTCCACCAGCCCGCGCGGCTTGCCGGTGTTGTCGTCGATGGTCTTCCACGTGCCGCTGGGCGTGGCCTGCGCCAGCGCCGCGGCGCTGCCGAGCAGGGTGGCGGCAAGCACCGCGGCGCGCATGGTGCAGGCAATGAGGGAAGGGCTGCGCATGATGTCTCCTTTGAGGTCCGTAGCCACGCCAATCTACTGGCGCTGCCGCCGCGCCGCAATCCGTCGCGGACCGGCGCGCGCCGCTGCGCGGCGCTTGCCTGCTGCCCGCCAGGCCGCATGCAGCGGGCGTTTGCGGGTTTTTGTGGCGCAGCAAAACGCGCCTGCGCACGGCCGCTGAAGCAATCCTCTAAGCGGACGTACGACGCACCGGACGGCACCTTGCCGCGTCCTTCGCGACGGCGCGAACGCATCCGCAAAGCACGGCGCGCGCGCTCCGGATCGTGCGGCACGACGCGACCTCATCGCAGCGACTGCCGGAGTGTTGCCGCGACGCTTCGCTGTCGTCCGGCTTGGCTCGATCGCAACGCTTCGACGTCGCCGCGACGTCCTTGCGATGCCTTCGCGATGCCCTTTCGATGTTGCGTCGATGCAAACCGTTGCGTGCGCGCATCACTCTCGCGCGCGCTCGGCGATGGTGTCGCGCCGCGACCGACCCCGGTGTCGTTGAGCATCGGGCTCGGCGTCGCGCATGCGTGCCGGGCCGAGTGTGTAAAGCATGCAGGGCGCGCGCCGGTGATCGCGTCGCGCGCGTGCCGAAGCGTGCCGCCGCACAGCTCGACGCGCGCCGCTCGCGCGTTGGTGCATCGCCCGCAAAGCCTTTGTCCATGCGGCTTTTCGGAAAGTGCGAGGACGCGCGTCGGAGCTTTTCACTGTCGTCGCGCGCATGCCGCGCGGCTTGTCATCGCTACGCGCGACGGTGTGTAAAAGCTGCGGCGCGCGCAGTCAGCGAAGGGGCATCGCGCAGCGTGCGCGAGCGCGCGTGGTGGGTCCCGACACGGGCATGCGCGCGACGCGTTTTGATGTCGTCGGCAACGTCTTCGTGACGACGCGCGTGAGAACTAGTTGGAGCGATCCATGCAGGCAAGTTTTTTTGCACTTTTTTCTTAACATCATCGTGCAAACGAATTATGATTCGCCTTGACAAGAGTCTCACTTCATTGCAGCGAAGCAGGAAGCAAGATGGAACCGAAAAGCGCGATGCGCGCTTCGATGCAATGACGAAGGTAGTAGCTGAGGAGCACGAGAACTTTGACGCAGACCAGGCCCGACCGGCTTCTTAAAACGCGTGCAGTCTCCCTTGGTCCATTAACGGGTTGGACCCGCTACCACCGAATGAATGCCGCCTGCCGTGCGCGAGGCCAAGCCCGCACCGCAGGCCTGCTGTCCGATATCTCCTCAATTCTGGCCGCGCGCCGGCTCAACGGGCGGTGCGGGCTGATCGAATATTCCAGGGCGCGGCATGTGCCCGAGACCCGCTTGCGGGCTCGCGCCGGCCGCCAAGTCACCGCCATGGGCGGTGCCCCTGCAACCGAATTCATTAGCGTGCAGCAGTGGTCGGGCCGCACGCCGATGAATCGCTCGCTCGACTGGGGCCGCGCTGCTGTGGCGCGCCTCGGGTCGGTCGGGTCGCCAACTTAGGTCATTCGATATTCACTCTCTAGTGAAGGAGTTATCCATGGCAACTGCTGCAAAGAAAAAGCCGGCGGCTAAGAAGGCCGCCAAGCCGGCCGCCAAGAAGGCTGCTGTGAAGAAGGTCGCCGCCAAGAAGGCTGCACCGGCCGCCAAGAAGGCAGCCGCCAAGAAGGCACCGGCCAAGAAGGCCGCGGTGAAGAAGGTCGCCGCCAAGAAGGCCGCACCGGCCAAGAAGGCAGCCGCCAAGAAGGCAGCACCGGCCAAGAAGGCCGCAGTGAAGAAGGTCGCCGCCAAGAAGGCAGCGCCGGCCAAGAAAGCTGCTGCCAAGAAGGCACCGGCCAAGAAGGCCGCGGTGAAGAAGGTCGCTGCCAAGAAGGCCGCACCGGCCAAGAAGGCTGCTGCCAAGAAGGCGCCCGCCAAGAAGGCCGCTGCCAAGAAGGCTGCACCGGCCAAGAAGGCTGCTGCCAAGAAGCCCGCCGCCAAGAAGGCTGCTGCCAAGAAGCCGGCTGCCAAGAAGGCTGCCGCCAAGCCTGCCGCGGCCCCTGCCGTTGCTCCCGCTTCGGCTGCCAAGACCGCGCTGAACCCGGCTGCTGCCTGGCCGTTCCCGACGGGCAACCGTCCGTAAGCTGCGCCACCACGGCGTGGATCCTACCCGTTCCGCAAGGAACCTCAACGGCACGCACGTCGTGCCTGCATGACCGGATACCGCGTATCCGGTCCGCAAGACACCTGGTCTTGCCGACCCGCCGATGGCAACCGCCCGGCGGGTTTTTTCATGGGCGCGCCAGCGCCGCGCCGGGGCATGGAAAGGCCGCCAGAGCGACCAAAGAAAAAGCGCCGCACCCTTGCGGGTACGGCGCCCGGGGAGCGCCTTTGGCGAGGGGCCTGCGTGGCCGTCAGTGCGTGACGCGTGTCACGCCGCCGGAAGACAGCAGCCGCACCCGTTCGCCGGGACGGAAGGCTTCGTCGGCCTCCTGCGTGATCGCGCGCATCTCGCCGTTGTCCAGGCGCACCGTGATCTCCAGCGCGCGGCGCTGGTTGATCTTGTTCTCCGCCGCGCTGCCGGCGATGCCGCCCAGCACCGCGCCGAGGATGCCGGCCGCCACCGCGCCGTTGCCGCCGCCGATGGTGCTGCCGGCCGCGATGCCGCCGATGGCGCCGCCGGCCAGCGTGCCGGCGCCGCTCTGGCTGCCCTGGATGGTGACCTCGCGGATGCCTTCGACCACGCCGTAACGCACGGTCTGCTCGCGCTGCGCCTGGCCGGTGCTGTAGACGCTGTTGGAATTGGATTGCGTGGCGCAGCCGGCCGCCAGCGTGGCAACCAGGGTGGCACCAAGGACGGCAAGCGCGCCGCCGCGTAGCTTGTTGTTCATGTCAGTTCCCGAAAAATTCGCCACGCGCCGGCCGCAGCTCAGGCGTAGCGGTACCCGAATGCAGACTGGAACCGGTTGCCGATTTCCTCGCGCGACAACCAGTGGTTCTGCGGACCCTGCTGCGCGATCTTGACCGACCCCATCAGCGATGCGAGACGGCCTGTCGTTTCCCAGTCTAATCCGTTTTCGATGCCGAAGAGCAGGCCGCCGCGGAAGGCGTCGCCACAGCCGGTCGGATCGACGATGCGCTCGGCCGCGACGGCCGGGATCGCGTACTGGCGGCCATCGGCAAAGATGCTGGCGCCGCGTTCGCCGTGCGTGATGATGAAGGCACGAACCTTGGCGGCAACCTCGGCGCTGGTCCAGGCGGTGCGCGACAGCAGGACCTGCGCCTCGTAGTCATTGACTGTCACGTAACTGGCGAGTTCAACGAACTCCCGCAGGTCGTCGCCGTTGAACAGCGGCATGGCCTGGCCCAGGTCGAAGATGAACGGCACGCCGGCCTCGGCGAACTGGCGCGCGTGGTGCAGCATCCCTTCGCGGCTGTCGGGCGCGACGATGCCCAGGCGCGGCGCCTTGTCGCCGCCCAGCGCGTCCTTGACGTTGTTCAGCTGCGACTGGCTCATTGCGCCAGGGTGGAAGGCGGTGATCTGGTTGTTGTCCAGGTCGGTGGTGATCATGGCCTGGGCGGTGAAGGTCTCCGGCAGCACGCGGATGTGGCCGGTGGGGATCTCCAGCTTGCGCAGGTATTCAAGGTAGGGCTCGGCGTCGATGCCGACGGTGGCCATCACCACCGGATCGCCGCCCAGCATCTTCAGCGTGTAGGCGATGTTGCCGGCGCAGCCGCCGAACTCGCGGCGCATGCCGGGCACCAGGAACGAGACGTTCAGCATGTGGATCTGGTCCGGCAGAATGTGTTCGCGGAAGCGTCCGTCGAACGTCATGATGGTGTCGTAGGCGACGGAGCCGCAGATCAGGCTGGCCATGCTCTCTCCAGGTGTCGGGGTTGGGTTCGGGTGGATCGGTGCCCTTTGCGGGCGGAAGCAGTAACGCACAAAACAGAAGCGGCCGCCCCGTGGTCGCGGGCGGCCGCTGACATCGCAGGCGCGCCGCCTGTTACTTCAGCGCGGCCAGGGCGGCGTCGTAGTCGGGCTCGGTCTTGATCTCGGGCACCAGCTGGCTGTACTTGACGGTGTCGTTCTCGTCGAGCACCACCACCGCGCGGGCGGTCACGCCGGCGAGCGGGCCGGTCTTGATGTCGACGCCGTAGTTGCCTTTGAACTCGGCGCCGCGCATGGTCGACAGCGTCACCACGTTGGCCAGGCCTTCGGCGGTGCAGAAGCGGCCCATGGCGAACGGCAGGTCGGCGGAGATGGTCAGCACCACGGTGTTGGCCAGGCCGCTGGCAGCTTCGTTGAACTTGCGCGCGGACGCCTGGCACACCGGCGTATCCAGGCTCGGGACGATGTTCAGCACCTTGCGCTTGCCGGCGAAGTCGGCCAGCGTGACGTCCTTCAGGTCCTTGCCGACCAGCGAGAAGGCGGGGGCCTTGTCGCCGGCTTGCGGGAACTTGCCTGCTACTTCGATGGCGTTGCCGCCGAGGGTGACGTTGCTCATGTCTACTCCTTGATGTCTGATGGATTTCCGGTTGCGGTCCGGAGCGGGGGCAAGGCTCGCTGCCAGACTCGGATTCGGTCAGGCGGCGGGCCAGGAATTCAGGGGTAAAAAATCAGCACGCGATAGTTGGCTGGCGCCTGCTGCGTCCGGAATCGTACCCGAACCGGCAGCTCCATGCCCGCGCGCAGCCCTTGCGCGGCAAAGGCCTGCTGCGACGGCTCCAGGTATTCGGCGGGCTGCAGCACCCGGCGCAGCAGCAACTGGTCCTGCAGGTCGGTCATCACCAGCTCGATCGCCGGCAGCGCGGTGCTGGCCCGGCCCAGGTTGCGCAGCGTGACAGCAAGCAGGTAGGTGTCGCCGCCTTCATCCTGGCGCTGCAGCTGCGAGGTCTCGATGCGCAGCGCATCGATGTCGCGCCACGGCGGCACCGTGCAGCCCAGCGGCGCGCATGCCGCCTCGAGTGCCGGGCGCAGCATCGGAAAGTGCCCGGCGAGCTGGCTGCGTCCCAGGTACGCAAGCTGCAACAGCGCGGCGATGGCGAGCACCACGGCTGCCACGCGCCATGCAGCGCGAGGCACGGCAATGGGCCGGCGCGGCTGGCGTTCACGCTCGCGCTCGCGCGCGTGCCGCAGGAAGTCAGGGGCGAACACCGGGCCGGCCGGTGCTTCGGCGCGGACCCAGCGGCGCGTCGCCTGCTCGCGCGCGACCGCGCCGCCGGTGACGCTGGCAAGGGTGTCGGGGCCGGCGGAGCGGGCTTCGTCCTGCTCGCCGACGGCGGGCAAGGCGTTCGGCGGCGTGGCGGCCGCAGCCTGGTCAGCCGGGCCCCGCGTGTGATCCGGCCACGGCGCCGACTCGGATGCCTGATCGGCCGATGCCGCGCGCAGGAATTCGCTCGCGCTGGGGATGGCGCCGGGGGTCGGCGCCGCGGGTTTTTCGGCCGGGCTATCGAGCGCGCCGTGATCGAGCGCCGGCCAGGCGGTTGCCGGCGCGGGCGGCTGTGCCGCCGGTGCCGGTGCCGGGGTCGGAGCTGGGGCCACTTCGGCGACCGGGCTTGCCGCCTGCCGCTGCGCGTCGCGCGCATCGCGGTCGGCGACGGCTGCGTTGGCTTCGCGCAGCGCGCGCTCGATCTCGGCTTCGTCCATGCCGGCCTGCGGCGGCACGGCCATGTCCTCGGGCGACGACATCAGCATGGTCGGCGCATCCAGCGCAGGCACGTCGTAGCCGGGATCGATGGTCGGGGTGAAAGCGGGCGTCGGGGCGGGCGTCGGCGCGGGCGCCGCTGGTGACGATGCGAGCGGCGCGGGGGTGTCAGCGGCAGCGGGGGCAGGCGTGGCAGACGCTGCCGGCTTCTGTGACGGGGCCGGGGCGCTGCCCGCGGTGGTGCCCGCCGGCAGCGGAATCTCGATCAGGTGCTCGCGCGCGTCGAACACCGTTTCGCACTGGCCGCAGCGCACCAGCCCCTGGCGCAGGCGCAGCTGGTCGGCGACCAGCCGGAAGGCGGTGCGGCAGGCCGGGCAGCGCGTGACTAGCTTGACGGCGGCCATCGGGCGGAATCAGGGGCGGGTGCCGTGCAGGCAGACCCAGCCTTCCTCGCTGCGCCACACCGTCAGCGGCAGCCAGGGGGCGTAGGCCGCGGCGACTTCGTCGGCCTGGCGCTCGAGCACGCCGGACAGCACCAGACGCCCGCCGGCGCGCACGCGCGCGCTCAGCATGGCCGCCATCAGCTTGAGCGGGTTGGACAGGATATTGGCGACCACCAGGTCGTAGCTGGCGTCGGACACCGATTCCGGCAGCGCGAACGACGCCTCGACGCGGTTGCGCTCGGCGTTGTAGCGCGATGCTTCCACCGCGTTGGGGTCGATGTCGATGCCGACCGTGTCGCCCGCGCCCAGCTTGCGCGCGACGATGGCCAGGATGCCGGAGCCGCAGCCGTAGTCGAGCACGGTTTCGCCCGGCTTCAGGTTCTGCTCCAGCCACTGCATGCATAGCCGCGTGGTAGGGTGGCTGCCGGTGCCGAAGGCCAGGCCCGGGTCGAGCTCCAGCACCACGGCGTCGGGCTCGGGCGCGTCGTGCCACGACGGCACCACCCAGATGCGCTCGCCCACGCGGATCGGCTCGAACTGCGACTGCGTCAGCCGCACCCAGTCCTGGTCCTCGACCGCGCGCAACTGGTACGGCGGCACCGGGTCGATGCCCAGCTGGTTGGCGGCAGCGGCCACCACCACGGCGGGATCGGCGTCGTCGCCGAACAGCGCGACCACGCGCGAGCGGTTCCACGCGAGTTGCTTCGGTTCCAGCCCGGGCTCGCCAAACAGCGGCTGCTCATCGGGCGTGTCGGCGTCGGCGTCTTCCACCGAGACCGACAGCGCGCCGAGGTCGAACAGGGTGTCAGACCAGGCCTCGGCCTGGTCCTGCGCCACTTCGATCACACATTCCTGAAATGCCACGGGCTTCCTTCTGTTGCTGCGGGTTGCTCAGACCGGTGCTCAGGCCTTCGCGCGTTCTGCCAGGCGATGCTCGAGATAATGGATGCTGGTGCCGCCTTCGACGAAGTTGGCGTCCATCATCAGTTCGCGGTGCAGCGGCACGTTGGTCTGGATGCCGTCCACCACCATTTCCGACAGCGCGATGCGCATGCGGGCGATGGCCTGCTCGCGCGTGGCGCCGTAGGTGATGATCTTGCCGATCATCGAATCATAGTTGGGCGGGACGAAGTAACCATCATACGCGTGCGAGTCCACCCGCACACCGGGGCCGCCCGGCATGTGCCATGCGGTAATGCGCCCCGGCGACGGGGTGAACTTGAACGGATCTTCGGCGTTGATGCGGCATTCGATGGCGTGGCCGCGGAACTGCACGTCCTTCTGGCGGAAGCGCAGCTTCTCGCCAAAGGCGATGCGGATCTGCTCCTGCACGATGTCGATGCCGGTGATCATCTCGGTGACCGGGTGCTCCACCTGCACGCGCGTGTTCATCTCGATGAAATAGAACTCGTTGTTCTCGTACAGGAACTCGAAGGTGCCTGCGCCGCGGTAGCCCATCTTCTTGCAGGCCTCGGCGCAACGGTCGCCGATGCGCTCGATCAGGCGGCGCGGGATATGCGGCGCGGGGGCTTCCTCGATCACCTTCTGGTGACGGCGCTGCATCGAGCAGTCGCGCTCGCCCAGCCAGATGGCCTGCTTGTGCTGGTCGGCCAGGATCTGGATTTCCACATGGCGCGGGTTCTCGAGGAACTTCTCCATGTAGACCTCGGGATTGCCGAAGGCGCGGCCGGCTTCTTCGCGCGTCATGTTGACGGCGTTGATCAGCGCGGCTTCGGTATGCACCACGCGCATGCCGCGGCCGCCGCCGCCGCCGGCGGCCTTGATGATCACCGGGTAGCCGACGCGGCGCGCGGTGGCCAGGATTTCCTTGGGATCGTCGGGCAGGGCGCCGTCGGAGCCGGGCACGCACGGCACGCCGGCCTTGATCATGGCCTGCTTCGCCGAGACCTTGTCACCCATCAGGCGGATGCTGTCGGCGGTCGGGCCGATGAAGACGAAGCCGGACTTTTCCACACGCTCGGCGAAGTCCGAGTTCTCGGACAGGAAGCCGTAGCCGGGGTGGATGGCCTGCGCGTCGGTCACCTCGGCGGCCGAGATGATGGCGGGCATGTTCAGGTACGACAGCGGCGACGGGGCCGGGCCGATGCAGACGGCTTCGTCGGCCAGGCGCACGTACTTGGCCTCCTTGTCGGCCTCGGAGTACACCACGACCGTCTTGATGCCCAGCTCGCGGCAGGCGCGCTGGATGCGAAGAGCGATTTCGCCGCGGTTCGCGATCAGAATTTTTTCAAACATGGTCTCTCTCTGCGAGAACAGTAGCGGTCCCGCTGCGTGGCGCCATGGCGCGCCGGGCGCGCTCCGTGATGGCCTGTGGCCACCCGGGCCGCGATACTGCGGGAATTGCATGGAACTGCACGGAACGGGCCGCGAAGCCCACAACGTCCCTGGCGTCGGAAGCGCCGTGGCATGCCGCGTGGGACGGGCCGCCGTGAGGCCGCTTGCGCGGCCGTAGGCAGCCCCGGGGCCGGCATGCCGGTCAGGATCAGCCGATGACGAACAGGGGCT
This sequence comes from Cupriavidus alkaliphilus, assembly GCF_900094595.1. Lineage (GTDB taxonomy): Bacteria > Pseudomonadota > Gammaproteobacteria > Burkholderiales > Burkholderiaceae > Cupriavidus > Cupriavidus alkaliphilus. The sequence continues at coordinate 133,275 of NZ_FMAD01000001.1, forward strand.
GGCCGTATTCCACGGCCTGGCCGTTCTCGACCAGGATTTCCTTGATGACGCCGGCCTTGTCGCACTCGATCTCGTTGAGCAGCTTCATGGCTTCGATGATGCAGACGGTCTGGCCTTCCTTGACGGCGTCGCCGACGTTGACGAAGGGCGCGGCGCCCGGCGACGGGGCACGGTAGAAGGTGCCCACCATCGGCGAGGTCACCACATGGCCGGCGGGCAGCTGCGCAACCGGCTCGGCAGCCGGCGCGGCGGCGCCGGCGGGGGCGGCCGCGGCCGGCACGGCGGCGGGCAGGGCCTGCATCTGCGGCATGGCCATCGGCGCGGCGACGACTTGCGGCGGTTGCTTGACGATGCGTACCTTGCCGTCGCCTTCGGTGACTTCCAGCTCGGAGATGCCGGATTCGGCCACCAGGTCGATAAGCGTCTTCAGCTTGCGCAGGTCCATCTTTTTATCCTCCTGAATCGGGTTTTCCGCCGCTGCCCGGGACGGGCCGTGGCGGAACAATCGTTGTGCCGGCCACCGGAAATCCGCACCCGCCGTGCCGAGGCACGCCAACGGGCGCAGGCCGCCGGGCGGCGCGCGCAGGTTGTCGAAAAAATCCTTGCGGGGGTTCAGCTCCCCGAACTGTCGGGCGGGGGCTGCTCCTGGCCCAGTACATAGTCCAGCGCCAGCAGGTAACCCTGCCAGCCAAGCCCGCAGACCACCCCGACCGCCACGTCCGAGAAGTACGAGTGGTGCCGGAAGCTTTCACGCCGGTGCACGTTCGACAGGTGCACCTCGATGAACGGGATCGCCACGCCGGCCAGCGCGTCGCGCAGCGCCACGCTGGTGTGCGTATAGGCAGCCGGGTTGATGATGATGAACTCGACCCCTTCCGCCCGAGCGGCGTGGATGCGGTCGACCAGCGCCCCCTCGTGGTTGGACTGGAACGTCTCCAGCGACGCGCCGGCTTTCGCCGCGCGTTCGGCCAGGGCCGCGTCGATATCGGCCAGCGTGGTGTGCCCGTAGGTCTCCGGCTCGCGTGTTCCCAGCAGGTTAAGGTTCGGCCCGTGCAGGACCAGCACCTTGCGGTAGCGGGGTGAGCGACGGATAGAGCGGGATGCAGTCACGGCGGCTCGACCAGATCAACGAAATTGCGCGGAGATTACCGTAGCTTAGAGGGATTTGTCTAGCACGCGATACAGGCCTTGGCGGCCCTCGGCGCAAGCTCGGCGGCCTTTTGAGCACTTTTGCATCAAAGCGGTCCGCAGCCGGGACAAATCCTTCAAGAAAGCCGAAATTCCGCGATGTTGGCGGGAGAAATGACTCAGGTGCGCGGCAGCACGGCACGCAGTTCGTCCGCGGTAACCCGGCCCATCTTGCGATACTTCACCGATCCGTCCGGATTGATGACCACGGTGTAGGGCAGGCCGCCGGCGCTGTTGCCGAAATTCCGGGACAACTCAGTGCCGGCGAAGCCAGCCACGGCCAGCGGATACGCAACCGGCACCTTCTGGGTGAACTGCTGGATGTTGGTGGCGGAATCGATACCGATGCCGACAAATTCCACCTGACGATGCTTGAACTCCTCATGCAGGGCAGTCAGCTCCGGCATTTCCTCGACGCACGGGCCACACCACGGGGCCCAGAAGTTGACCACCACGGTCTTTCCGCGCAACTTGCCCAGATCAAGTTCGGTCCCGGCGGGATCAGGCAGGCGCGACTGGAACAAGGTTTCGACGGCCTGATCGTTGGCGGGCTTCGGCGAGAACACGAAATGCCCGGCGAGCGCACCGGCGGCACAGGCGACCACGGCGACAGCGATCCATAGCCAGAGACGGGAGCGGCGGACGGGCGGGGCGACGGTTTCAGTCATGGAGATGGCTTGACCAGTAGAAGGTAAGGCGGGGCTTCAGGCGTTGCCAGCGGCGTCAGCGGCATCCAGCAGGGCCTGCACGGCCTGCACATCGGCGCGGGCCGCGCGCCCGGAGGCGTCCGTGCGCATTGCGCCGCGTTCATCGACGGCATCATACAGTGCTATATGGATGCCGACTGGCGCACCCAGTTCCGCGCGGACTTCACCGGCCAGGAGACGCGCCTCGCGGCGGTCGGGCCACTGGCCCTTCCACAGGAAGCTGAGGGTTTCGACCTCGCCGCGCCCGCCGAAGTGGCGGCTTTCGCTGGTTTCGAAATCGACGCCGGCATTGATCAGGTGCAGCGCGGCGTCCTTGGCGCTGTCGCAGAAGCACTGCAGATAGATATCGGAGTGTTCCGTGGCGGTGCCGTTGAGCACCGCGCCGACCAGATAGGGCCGGAACGGCGCCAGGTCTTGCATTGCCATCACCGCCAGCCGGCGCAGCAGCGCCAGCACGCGCGGCTGGCTGTCGGCGTGGAACAGCGCCTGATAGGCGCGCACCTCGGCCTCGACCTGTTCGTTGTCGGGCAGCCATTCGCCCGGCACGCGTTGTTCGCCCAGCACCTGGCGCGCGGCCTTGCGCTTGGCGGTGGCGTAGTCGGCACCGTCCTCGGCAATCATGCGGGCGGCGGCCTGGGCGATTTCCTCGCGCAGGCGGGTCGGGTCTGGGGCGGTACGTCGGTTCATGCCCCATGATACCGGAGGCGTCCGCGGTCGCGCTGCGGCGCTGCCCGTGCTGCCGCAGTGCAGCGAAGGGCGCTGGCGCTCGGGTACAATCGAAGGCTTCCTGCCCGGCCGCCGCACCGCACGACACGGCTGCAACCCAGCCGCCGCGCCGCCGGGCCCGAATCCCCACGCCTGCGGGCTTCAAGTCTTTCCGGGAACCCATGCATATTCATATCCTTGGCATCTGCGGCACCTTCATGGGCGGCCTGGCGGTGCTGGCCAAGCAGGCCGGCCACCGCGTCACCGGCTGCGATGCCAACGTCTATCCGCCGATGAGCACCCAGCTCGAAGCCCAGGGAATCGAACTGATCGAGGGCTTCGACCCCGCCCAGCTGTCGCTGGAGCCGGACCTGTTCGTGATCGGCAATGTGGTCTCGCGCGGCAACCCGCTGATGGAGGCCATCCTCGACCGCAACCTGCCTTACGTGTCGGGCCCGCAATGGCTGGGCGAGCACGTGCTGGCGCGCAAGTGGGTGCTGGCGGTGGCCGGCACGCACGGCAAGACCACCACCACCTCGATGCTGGCCTGGATCCTCGAGGACGCCGGCTACAACCCTGGCTTCCTGGTGGGCGGGGTGCCGCAGAACTTCGGCATCTCGGCGCGCGTTACCGAGTCGGACTTCTTCGTGATCGAGGCCGACGAGTACGACACGGCGTTTTTCGACAAGCGCAGCAAGTTCGTCCACTATCGCCCGCGCACCGCCATCCTGAACAACCTGGAATACGATCACGCCGACATCTTCCCGGATCTGCCCGCGATCGAGACCCAGTTCCATCACCTGGTGCGCACCGTGCCGGGCCAGGGCCGGATCGTCGTCAACGGCGTGGAAGAGAGCCTGGCGCGGGTGCTGGAGCGCGGCTGCTGGAGTGAAGTGGAGCAGTTCGGCGTCGGCGACTGGCGCGAGAGCGACGCCGCCGGCACCGAGGCGGCGCCGGGCAAGGATGCGTTCGATGTCTGGTTCGGCGACGCCGTTGCCGGCACCGTGGTGTGGGACCTGCAGGGCACCCACAACCGCATGAACGCGCTGGCCGCGATTGCCGCCGCGCGCCACGTCGGCGTGCCGGCCGTGCAGGCGATCGCGTCGCTGTCGCGCTTCGCCAACGTCAAGCGCCGCATGGAGGTGCGCGGCGTGGCCGGCGGCGTCACGGTCTACGACGATTTCGCCCACCATCCCACCGCGATCCAGACCACGCTGGACGGGCTGCGCCGCCGCGTCGGCAATGCCCGCATCCTGGCGGTGCTGGAGCCGCGTTCCAATACCATGAAGCTGGGTGTGATGAAGGCGCAGCTGCCGGCCAGCCTGGAGCAGGCCGACCTGGTGTTCGGCTACGGCGCTCCCGCGGGCAAGGATGCGCTGGGCTGGGACCTGGCCGAAGCGCTGGCGCCGCTGGGCGCCACCGCCACCGCGTTCCAGGACCTGGGCGCGCTGGTGCAGGCGGTGCGCGCCGCGGCGCGGCCGGGCGACCATGTGCTGGTGATGAGCAACGGCGGCTTTGGCGGCGTGCACCAGAAGCTGCTGGACGCGCTGGCCCAGGGCAGCGCGGGCTGACCGGACTCGCCATGCTGCTGTATCTGCACGGATTCCGCTCTTCGCCCCAGTCGTTCAAGGCCCAGCTGGTGCAGGCGCGCATGCGCGAGTGGGGCGTGGGCCGCTACTACGCCTGCCCCACGCTCAATGTCTCGCCGGCCCTGGCCGTGGCCCAGGCCGAGGCGGCGATCCGCGCGGCGCAGGCGGGCGGCGACCAGGAGATCGCCATCGTCGGCTCGTCGCTGGGTGGCTTCTATGCGCGCTGGCTGGGCGAGCGGCACGGCTGCAAGACCGTATTGCTCAATCCCGCGATCCATCCCTGGACCGACCTCGAAAGCTACCTGGGCGAACAGCCGCTGTGGCACGGCGGCGGTTCGGTCACGGTCGAACGCCGCCACCTGCAGGAACTGCTGGACCTGCGCGTGGACACCATCACCCGGCCCGAGCGCTATTGCCTGATCGCCGCCACCGGCGACGAGGTGCTGGATTACCGCGAAATGGTGGAGGCCTGCCCTGGCGCGAACATCCGCGTGATCGAGGGCAGCGACCACGGCATCAGCGAATTTGCCGACTACGTCGACGATGTGCTCGCCTTCTGCGGCTATGGTCCCGGCGGCAAGGTGCCGGCCGGCGCCGGCGCGGCATGAGCGCGCAGTCGGTGCGCCGCGGCGGCTGGAGCCCGCACCTGGCTTTCGATGCGGCCATCCCGCCCAACCTGCGGCGCTGGGTCACCGGCGATGACGGCTCGCTGACGGCGCGGCTGGTAGCCGCGTCCGCGCGCTTTCGCGTGGCGCGGCTGCTGCAGGCGCCGCGGCGCCCGCTGGCCGACGAATGGCAGGTGCTGGGCCAGGCCGACCGTACTCCCGCGCTGACGCGCGAGGTGCTGCTGATCTGCGACGACATCCCCGCCGTATTCGCCCACACCGTGGTGCGGCTGCGCCATGCGCGCCGCGACTGGCCGTTCCTGCGCGGGCTGGGCGAGCGTCCGCTGGGCGGGCGCCTGTTCGTCGATCCGGCGGTGCGACGCGAGCCGTTCCAGTTTGCGCGGCTGCTGCCGCACCACCCGCTGCGCCAGGCCCTGCACCGCGTGCTGCCGGACATGGCGGCAGTGCCCATGCTGACCGCGCGGCGCTCGGTGTTCCGGCGCGGCGGCGGCGTCATGCTCGTGACAGAAGTGTTCCTGCCAGACCTGCTGTCGCGGCCATCCCCGGGGACCGAGGCGGTACCGCATCCCAAATATATGCGGACGACAGACCGAAGCCCTGTTTCGACACACACTACCGAAATCAAGAAAGAGACCACGAGATGAAACTGCAGGGTCGGGTTGCCATCATCACCGGTGCCGCCGCCGGCATCGGCTTTGCCACCGCGCAGCGCTTTGCCGAAGACGGCGCCATCGTCGTGCTGTGCGACGTGCAGGAAGCGCGCGTGCGCGAGGCCGCTGCCAGGCTGGCGGCCACCGGCGCCACCGTATCGGCCTACCGCGTCGACGTGACGCGCCGCGACGAGGTCGACGCCATGGTCGCCGCGGTGCTGGCCGCGCACGAGCGGGTCGATATCCTGGTCAACAACGCCGGCATCACCAAGGACGCGCGCCTGGCCAAGATGACCGAGGCCCAGTTCGATGCCGTCATCGACGTCAACCTGAAGGGCGTATTCAACTGCGCGCAGGCCGTGGCCGGGCTGATGACCGAGCAGGGCAAGGGCGTGATCCTGAACGCTTCGAGCGTGGTCGGCCTGTACGGCAATTTCGGCCAGACCAATTACGCGGCCAGCAAGTTCGGCGTGATCGGCTTCACCAAGACCTGGGCGCGCGAGCTCGGCCCCAAGGGCGTGCGCGTGAACGCGGTGTGCCCGGGCTTCGTCAACACCGAGATCCTGGCGACCGTGCCGGACAAGGTGCTGGACGGCATGAAGTCGTCGTGCTGGCTGCGCCGGCTGGCCGAGCCGGCCGAGATCGCCAGCATCTACGCCTTCCTGGCCAGCGACGATGCCAGCTACGTCAACGGCGTGGCGATCGAGGCCAGCGGCGGCATGTCGCTCTGAGCCCGGCGGGCGGGCGGACCGGGGTGCGGTATCATGCCAGGTCTCAGGCCGGGTCATTGCCGGTCACCGGCAGGCCGCCGACAGGCCCTCGCGCCCCGCACCCGTTCCCGTTCGCACGCGTTGATGTCCGGGTGCGCGCGGTGGCACCATTTCTCCCACAGGATCCGCTCCAGCGCTGGCCACAGGGCTGCCCGGCGCGGTTCCGCGCATAGTTGAAAGTACCGATCGATGCAGTTGCTGTTCGAAGAAGGCGGCGAGATCCGCGCCGGCACCGTGCTGAACCAGCAGGGCGAGGCTTACCAGGTGGAGCTGCCGGCCGGCAAGCGCACCAAGGTCAAGTCGCGCGACGTGCTGCTTCAGTTCGCGCAGCCGTCGGCGCCCGAGCTGGTGCGCCAGACCGGCGAGCTGGTGGCCGAGATCGACCTGGACTTCCTGTGGGAATGCGCGCCCGAGGCCGAGTTCGGCTTTGCCGAGCTGGCCGCCGAATACTACGGGGCCGAGCCCGGCGCGGTGCAGCAGGCGGCGCTGGCGATGGCGCTGCACGGCAATCCGGTGTACTTCCGCCGCAAGGGGCGCGGGCGCTACCAGCGCGCGCCCGAAGACCAGCTCAAGGCCGCGCTGGCCGCGCTCGAGCGCAAGCGCCAGCAAGCGCTGGTGCAGGCCGAATATGAAGACCAGCTGAAGGCGCTGACGCTGCCGGAATCGTTCCGCAACAAGGTGCTGCAGCTGCTGTTCAAGCCGGACAAGAACAGCCTGGAATACAAGGCCATGGACGCCGCCTGCAGCGCGCTCGGCATGTCGCCGATGCGGCTGATGGTGGCCGCCGGCGGCGTCGCCAGCGCGCGCGCGCTGCACGAGGCCAAGTTCCTCGCCGAGTGCTTCCCCAAGGGCACCGGCTTTCCCGATACCGATGTGCCCGAGCCGCCGGCCGAGCTGCCGCTGGCCGAGGTCGAGGCGTTCTCGATCGACGACGTCACCACCACCGAGATCGACGATGCGCTGTCGGTAACGCAACTGCCCGACGGCAAGCTGCGCATCGGCATCCATATCGCCGCGCCAGCGCTGGGCATCCGCCGCGGCGAGCCGCTCGACGCGATCGCGCGCCAGCGCCTGTCGACGGTCTACTTCCCGGGCGACAAGATCACCATGCTGCCGGACCCGGTGGTCGAGCGCTACACGCTGCAGGAAGGCCGGCTTTGCCCGGCGCTGTCGCTGTACGTGACGGTGGACCCGTCGGTGTGGCTGATCACCGGCAGCGAGACCCGCGCCGAGATGGTGCCGATCGCCGCCAACCTGCGCCACAACCTGCTCGACGATGTCATCACCGAAGCCTCGCTCGCCGAAGGCACCGGCGACTACCCGTTCCGCGAGGAACTGACCCGGCTGTGGCACTTTGCCGGCTACCTGTACGACGAGCGCCAGCGGGCGCGTCTGGCCAGCGGCCTGCGCCCCGAGACGCACAACCGCGCCGACTTCAACTTCTACCTCGACGACCAGGCCGACGGCAGCCAGCGCGTGCGCATCGAGCAGCGCAAGCGCGGCTCGCCGCTGGACAAGATCGTGGCGGAGATGATGATCCTGGCCAACAGCACCTGGGGCAAGCTGCTGGCGGATCATGGCGTGCCCGGCATCTACCGCACGCAAAAGGCGTGGGGCATGCACCGCACGCGCATGCAGACCTACCCGGCGCCGCACGAAGGCCTGGGCGTGGCGCAGTACGCGTGGAGCACCTCGCCGCTGCGCCGCTATGTCGACCTGGTCAACCAGTGGCAGATCCTGGCGGTGGCCCAGCACGGCGTGACCGCCAAGCTGGTGGCGCCGTTCAAGCCCAAGGACGCCGACCTTCTGGCCGCGGTGGCTGACTTCGAGGGCACCTACGCCGCCTATGCCGACCACCAGTCGACCATGGAGCGCTACTGGTGCCTGCGCTGGCTCAAGCAGGAAAACCGCGAGCGCATGGTGGCCTCGGTGCTCAAGGAAGGCGCGGTGCGCTTCACCGAGATCCCGCTGGTCACGCGCGTGCCCGAGCTGGTGCAGGCGCAGCGCGGCACCCAGGTGCTGCTGGAGATCGGCGAGACCGACGAGATCACGCTGGAGGTCTCGTGCCGGGTGCTCGAGATCTTCGCCGGTGAAGGCGAAGTCCCCGAAGAAGAGCTCGAAAGCGACGAGGAAGCCGCTGAGTTGTCCGCCGAAGCCGCAGCCGAGGCCGCGGCCGAGGATGCCGCCGAGCAGGCCGCGGGTGTGGCCGATCCGGAGCCGGCCGAAGTGGACGGCGAAGCGGACGGCGACGCCGGCGGCGAGGCGTCGGGCGAGCGCGACACCGGCACCCCGGCGGCCGGCTGAAGCCTTCGGAAATCCGCGGGGCTCCCTTACAATGCGGGTCTGATCCGGAGCCCTGGTCCACGGTCTCCCGCTCTGCCAGCGGCACCGGCCGGTGCCGCCGCGGTTGTCTCCCGAGCCCTCATCCATCCATCGTGATCGCCACTCTTGCCGCTTCCCGCCCCTGGTGGCATGCCAGGTGGCACCACAGCAGTATGCTGGCCCGGGCACTGGCCATTTCCGTGGCCGTGCACGCGCTGCTGCTGATGGTGCGGGTGGCCGCGCCGGAAGTGTTCGAGATCAAGCGCAGCGACGCCGCGCTGGACGTGGTGCTGGTCAATGCCAAGTCCGCGCAGAAGCCGCGCAACCCGACCGCCCTGGCGCAGGCCAACCTCGACGGCGGCGGCGACCATGACCTGCAGCGCGCCACCACGCCGCTGCCGGCGCAGACCCTGACGCAGGAAGGCGACCTGGTGCGCCAGGTGCAGCGCCGGGTCGAGCAGCTGGAACAGGAACAGCAGCGCCTGCTGACGCAGGCGCGCGAAGCCGCGCCCGCGGTGCGCAACCAGCCGCTCAGGCCGGGCGAGAAGCGCCAGGACACGCCGCTGCGCGGCCAGGACGAGCGCACCTCGGCAGACGAGATGGCCAGGCTGGAAGCCGAGATCGGCCGCAACCTGGAGCACTACGCCAAGCGGCCCAAGCGTTTCCAGCTGACCGCCACCAGTGCGCAGGCGGTCGACTACGCGCAGTACTACGACCGGCTGCGCCGCAAGATCGAGGCGCGCGGCACCACGGATTTCCCGCAACGCAACGGCAAGCCGCTCTACGGCCAGTTGATCCTGGTGATCAACGTCAACCGGCAGGGCAAGCTGGGCTACAACCGCGATGGCTACAACGTCGATGCCATCGACGTGGTCAAGAGCTCGGGCGATCCCGCGCTGGATCGCCAGGCGGTGGCGATCGTGCGCGCGGCCGCGCCGTTCGGCGCCTTTACCGCGGAGATGTCGGCGCGCCAGGACATCCTCGAAGTCATATCCACTTTCAAGTTTTCGCGCAGCGGGCTGGAAACCCGCCTGCAGGCACGCTGATGACATCCACTGACTCTTCCCAAGCCAGCGCCGACCGCTATGTGGTGATCGGCAACCCGGTCGCGCACAGCCGCTCGCCGGCGATCCACGCGGCCTTCGCGCGCCAGACCGGCGAGGCCGTGCAATATGACCGCCTGGAGGCGCCATTGGACGGGTTTGCCGACACCGTGCGCCGGTTCTTCGCCGACGGTGGCTACGGCTGCAACGTGACCGTGCCGTTCAAGCTGGAAGCCTATGACCTGGCCGACCGCCTGACCGAGCGCGCCGAGGCCGCCGGCGCGGTCAACACGCTGTGGATCGAAGAGGGCTTGATCCATGGCGACAATACCGACGGCATCGGCCTGGTGCGCGATATCCAGGACAACCTCGACACGCTGATCGAGGGCAAGCGCGTGCTGCTGCTGGGCGCCGGCGGTGCGGCCATGGGCGCGATGCTGCCGCTGATCGAATGCCGGCCCTCGCGCATCGTGGTGGCCAACCGCACCGCGTCGCGCGCCAGCGACATGCTCGAAGAGTTTGTCGAGGCGGCCGACCAGTATGGCGTCGAGCTGTGGGGCGGCGGCCTCGATGCGCTCGAGGGCCTGTCCGAGGACGAGGCCGTCGACGTGGTGATCAATGCCTCGTCCAGCAGCCTGCAGGGCGAGGTGCCGCCGGTGCCGGAGTTCCTGCTGGGCGAAGGCGTGCTGGCCTACGACATGATGTACGGCGCCGAGCCCACCGTGTTCCTGCAGTTCGCGGCAGGCTGCGGCGCGCGCGTCAGCGACGGCCTCGGCATGCTGGTCGAGCAGGCCGCCGAGGCCTTCTATATCTGGCGCGGCGTGCGGCCCCGCACTGCGCCCGTGCTGGCCGAGCTGCGCGCCGCGCTGCAGGCCGAACGCAAGGGCTGACCGGGACGCCGCCGGCCGTGGCCAACCGCAACCGCACGGCCAGTGCCGCACGCACCCACGCGGCGCCGGCGCGTGCCGTCTTCAATCCGGTGCGCTGGCTCGGCTACCTGCTGGGTTGCGTGGTCGCCGGCGTGGTGGCGATGCAGCTGTACTTCTTCGTGCAGATCGCCAGCTGGCAGTACCTCAATCCCAGCACCACCACCTTCATGCGCGCCGAGCGCTGGCGCCTGTGCGGCATCAACGTGTGGAGCTGCGGCCTGGATCGGGAGTGGGTGCCGTACGACCGCATCTCGCGCAACCTCAAGCGCGCGGTGATCGCCAGCGAGGACGCCGACTTCGTCAACCATCCCGGCTATGAGCTCGATGCCATGCTCGATGCCTGGGAGCGCAACAAGAAGCGCGGGCGCATCGTGCGCGGCGGCTCCACCATCACGCAGCAGCTGGCCAAGAACCTGTTCCTGTCGTCGGAACAGCATTACCTGCGCAAGGGCCAGGAGCTCGCCATCACGTGGATGCTCGAGTTCTGGCTGGACAAGCAGCGCATCTACGAGATCTATCTGAATTCAGTGGAGTGGGGCGAGGGCGTGTTCGGCGCGCAGGCCGCGGCGCAGCACTACTTCCGCACCAGCGCCGACAAGCTCAGCGTGGGCCAGTCGGCGCGCCTGGCGGCGGCGCTGCCGGCGCCCAAGTGCTTCGACAAGAAGGAGTACTGCGCCAATGTGCGCGTGAACTTCCGCGCCAAGGCGGGCATCATCGCGCGGCGGATGGGGGCAGCGACGCTGCCCGATTGAAGCCGCCCGCCCTCAGCTCAGCCAACCCTTCCTGCGGAAATACACCAGCGGGATCGCCGCCGACACCGCCATCAGCGCAATCGCCCACGGGTACCCGGCGCCCCAGTCCAGTTCCGGCATGAACTTGAAGTTCATGCCGTAGATGCTGGCGATCAGCGTGGGCGGCATCAGCGCTACCGACACCACCGAGAACAGTTTGATGATCTTGTTCTGGTTGATGTTGATGAAACCGACGGTGGCGTCCATCAGGAAGTTGATCTTGTCGAACAGGAACGCGGTGTGGTTCTCGATCGAGTCGATGTCGCGCAGGATCTGGCGCGCCTCGTCCTGCTGCTCGGCCGACAGCAGCTGGCTGCGCATCAGGAAGGACACCGCGCGGCGCGTGTCCATCACGTTGCGGCGGATGCGCCCGTTCAGGTCTTCCTCGCGCGCGATGGTTTCCAGCACGTCGGCCGCGGCGGCATCGGTCACGTTCTCGGCCAGCACGCGGCGGCTGGCTTCTTCCAGGCGTTCGTAGATTTCCTCGATCGAGTCGGCCGAGTATTCCGCATCGGTCGCGTACAGGTCCATCAGCACGTCCTTGGCGTTGCGCACCGAGCCCGGGCGCATGCGCGCGCGCAGCCGCACCAGGCGGAACACCGGCAGGTCTTCGTCGTGGATGGAAAACAGCACGTCCTTGGTCAGCACGAAGGCGACGCGCACGTTGCGCGACACCTCTTCCTCGTCGAGCAGGAAGTCGGTGCGGATATGGATGTTCTCGTCCTCGCCTTCAAAATAACGCGCGGACGCTTCCAGGTCGCCCAGGTCTTCCAGTTCAGGAAGGGCGACGCCATAGGCTTCCTTGATCCAGTTCAGTTCCTCGTCGTCGGGATTGACGACATCGATCCAGATCGGCTTGTGCTGCAGCAGCTCATTGCGCTCGTCGACCTGCTCCTGGGCAAGCCGGCCTTTTTGCAGGACGAACAGGTTGATCATCCCCGGGATTCCTTATTGCTGATTGCGACGAAAAACAAAGACAAGCGCGAAGACAAGCGCAGGCGGCTCGCCGCATTCCCAGGTATTGCGTCATGCCCCGTCATGGCCCCGCGGCATGCCGCGCAAGGCCGGGCCACGGGCAAGCGTGATCGCGCTGTCCCGCGGCTGCGTGGGGCAGGCGGACAAGGCGATGGCGTTTGCCTGGGTTGGCTGGCTAGCCGGGAGAGGGAAGATCCGCCACGTCGGGCGCGCATGGAGGCGCCGCCGGTGGCACGGAAAGACACTCGCCCGCAGTTCTGACTGCGGGCAAGGCCGACGAAGCGCGGAGCCGGGTGCTCCGGGCGGGTCGTCGTTACGCAGCCCGCAGTGACATGGCGTTCGCAGAGGTCGCAGCGTTGCCGCGCCAACTCGAACACCCGATGCTACTGCCCACGTAATTTCTCCGGGATTGTGATGGCCGCGAGTGTAGCCCAACGCGGGGTGGCTTGTTAAGTGAAATCTCCGCGACGCGCGCGCGCCGTTGCCGGCTTGCGACCGCGGCATGCACCGCGGGCGTCAGCCGGGCGCGCCGCGCAGCCGGCGCCACAGCAGCGGCGCCAGCATCACCGAGGACAGGGCCAGGAACATCAGCACGATCGCGGCGTAGTCCTGCCAGTGCGGCTGCTCGCCCAGCAGCCACATCCCGAAAAACACGCCGACCACCGGGATAAACATGATCGACAGGCTCGACACCACCGGCGGCAGGCTGCGCGCCAGCCCGAACCAGACCAGGTGGCAGAAGGCGAAGACCACCACCGCGTTATAGGCGATCGCGGCCCATTCGATGGCGGTGGGCATGCGCCAGCCGTCTTCCAGCAGCAGCGTGCCCAGCGCCAGGAAGGGCAGGGTCACGGCCAGCATCCAGAAGGTCATGGCGCCGATCGGCACGTCGGTCTGGGTACGCTTGATCAGCTGGGTGCCGAAGCCCCAGCCGGCCGCGGCCAGCAGCATCAGCAGCGTGCCGGCGGGGCTGCCGGTCAGCGCGGCGAGCTCGCCCGACAGCAGCAGCGCCGTGCCCGCCAGCGCGCAGCCGATGCCCAGCCAGGCCCATGCGCCGATGCGCTCGCGGAAGAACACCAGGCCCCAGACCACCGCCCAGATCGGCATGGTGTAGCCCAGGATCGCGGCGCGGCCCGACGACAGCATCTTGACCGCGCAGATCGCCAACAGGTGCCAGACCACCATGTTGGGCAGCGCCAGCCGGAATACCGTGCCCCATTCGCGCCGCGGCACGGCCAGCGAATCGCCGCGCAGCCGCAGCGCCAGCCCCAGCGCCACCAACCCGCCGGCCATGCACAGCAGGCGGAAGCCCATCGCCGGGAAATGCGCCACGCCCACCTTCATGATGGGCCAGTTGATGCCCCAGGCGAGCGTCAGCACCACAAGCAGGAAGAGACCACGGCGATCGAGAGACATGAGGGGACGCGGCTGTGCGGGATGCCGCGCATTGTTTTGAGACGAAGCGCAAAACGATAGCACGCAGCGGGTAAAATTGCCGAAAGCGACATATGCTGCAGGGATGAAAGGTTTTCACGCCGCTGCGGCCAACCGCGCCGGCCGAGTCCATCGGCCAAGATCGATCAGGATCGGCCTCGCGATGAGACGCCGGCGCCACCAGGACATTCCGATTACCCATGACTTTCACCGAGCAGCTTGCTGCCGCCTGGCAGCGCAACGATTCCCTCCTGTGCGTCGGGCTCGACCCTGATCCGCACAAGCTTCCTCTGTCCCTGACCGGGGCCGGCGGCGCCATCTTCTCCTTCTGCCGCGAGATCGTCGACGCCACCGCTGACCTGGTCTGCGCCTTCAAGCCGCAGATCGCCTACTTCCATTCGCAGCGCGCCGAAGACCAGCTCGAGCAGCTGATCCACTATATCCACGACGCTCACCCCGGCATCCCGGTGATCCTGGACGCCAAGCGCGGCGACATCGGCTCCACCGCCGAGCACTATGCGCTGGAAGCCTTCGAGCGCTACAAGGCCGATGCGGTCACGGTCAGCCCGTACATGGGCTTCGACTCGATGCAGCCCTATCTCGCCTATCCGGACCGCGGCGTGATCGTGCTGTGCCGCACCTCCAACCCGGGCGGTTCGGACGTGCAGTTCCTGCAGGTCGACGGCAAGCCGCTGTACCAGCTGGTGGCCGAGGCCGCGCGCGAGCGCTGGAACACCACCGGCCAGATGGGCCTGGTGGTCGGCGCGACCTTCCCCAACGAGATTGCGCGGGTGCGCCAGATCGTCGGCGACATGCCGCTGCTGATTCCCGGCATCGGCGCCCAGGGCGGCGACATCGAAGCCACGGTGAAGGCCGGGCGCACCGCCGACGGCACCGGCATGATGATCAATTCGTCGCGCGCCATCCTGTACGCCAGCCGCGAGAAGGACTTCGCGTCGGCGGCGCGCAACGTCGCGCTGCAGACGCGCGAGACCATCAACCGCTACCGCCACGGCTGACCGCCGCACGCGGCCCCAAAAAAAACCGCGCCGGCAGGCGCGGTTTTTTTTGGGGCTCGGGCTGCGCGGCGGCATTGCTTTCAGGCCTCGTTGCGCAGCAACTCCACCAATCCACGCATCGCGTGCTCGGCCGCCTGGCGCCGGATTTGCGCGCGGTCGCCAGGAAACCGCTGGGTCTCGACGACGGTGGTGATGCGGTTGCTCCAGCCAAAGCACACCATGCCCACGGGCTTTTCGGGGGTGCCGCCGTTCGGGCCGGCGACCCCGGTGATCGACAGCGACACCTGCGCGCGGCTGTTCAGCAGCGCCCCCTCCGCCATCGCGCGCGCAACCTCTTCGCTGACCGCGCCGTGATCGCGGATCAGCTTGGCCGGCACGCCCAGCATGGTCGACTTTGCCTCGTTGGAATACGTGACAAAGCCGCGCTCGAACCAGCCCGACGAGCCCGACACGTCGGTAATGGCGGCGGCGACCAGGCCGCCGGTGCAGGATTCGGCGGTGGCCAGCATCAGGGATTTGTCGGCTAGGGCGACGCCGGCCTGGATGGCGAGCTGGTCGAGCAGGCGGCTGACGGACATGATGGGTGCAGGGGTTGTTTTGGGGAATCAGTCTGGCGTTCGCCGCTCAGAACGAGCGCCACAGGGCAAACACCAGCAGCGTGTAGAACGCCGCGAAGATGTCGTCGAACATCACGCCGAAGCCGCCGCGCAGGCCCGGGCCTTTCAAGCTGCGGTCATAGTGGCCGATCGGCGCCGGCTTGGCGATATCGAACAGCCGGAACCACAGGAACGCGGCGAACTGGCCCCAGAAACCGGTCGGCATGACAAAGGCCAGCACCAGCCAGAATGCCACGATCTCGTCCCAGACCATGCTGCCGTGGTCGTGCACGCCCATGTCGCGCGCGGTGCGGGCGCACGCCCACAGGCCCAGCACGAAGCCGCCGCCGATGATCCACAGCCAGGTTGCGGGCTCGATCCACAGTGAAATCACCACGAACGAGAGCCAGGCGTAGAGCGTGCCGACGGTTCCGGGGCCGACCGGCGACAGGCCCGAGCCGAAGCCGAAGGCGATCAGGTGCGCCGGATGCGCGAGCATGAAACGCGCGCTCGGGCGCGTGACCTTGACGGTCTGGCCGGCTTCCAGGGTCAGGGCAGGGTCGCGCGGCGCGGCCCCGGGAGGGAAGGTGGACATCAAAATTGGCTCGTGTGATGCGGATACAGCTTATGGTTATGGCCGGCTTGCGCTGCGATGCATGCGGGACTCCCGTGCCCGCGCAGGCGCCGATGCCGGCATCATGACATGCCTGTGACCCCGTGTCAGGGGGCAGCGAAATGGTCGAAGCTGGCGCCCTCGTAGCGGGTCGGGTTGCCGGCGCGGTCGACCAGCCGCAGGCCGGGCTCGGGCGTGATCGCACCGACGCGCGTCAGCGGCAGCGCGAGCCGCTCGCCGATCGCCGCAATGGCGTCGCGGTGCCCGGAGGGCGCGGTGAAACACAGCTCATAGTCGTCGCCGCCTGCCAGCACGCATTCGCGCTGGATGGCGTCCGGCTGGCCCGCCAGCACTGCCGACCGGGGGAGCGCGTCGACATCGACCAGTGCGCCCACCTGCGAACGCGCCAGGATATGGCCGAGGTCGCCGATCAGGCCGTCGGAGATATCCAGTGCCGCATGCGCCACGCCGCGCAAGGCCATGCCCAGCGCCACGCGCGGCGTGGGTGTGTCCATGCGCGGCCGCACCTGGCTGAATTCGGGTTCGGGCAGCAGCCATTCGCCGCGGCAGTCGCCTAGCGCCAGCCGGGCGTCGCCCAGGGTACCGGAGATCCAGATATCGTCGCCCGGGCGCGCCGCATCGCGGCGCAGCGCCGCGCGCAGCGGCACGTCGCCGAATACCGTCAGCGACAGCGTCAGCGGCCCGCGCGTGGTGTCGCCCCCCACCAGTTCGCAGCCGTGTTCGTCGGCCAGTGCCAGCATGCCTGCGGCAAGTTCGGCCAGCCATTCGGGCTCGGCCTCGGGCAGCGCCAGCGCCAGCGTGAAGGCGCGGGGCTCGGCGCCCATGGCGGCCAGGTCCGACAGGTTCACCGCCAGCGCCTTGTGGCCGAGCGCGCGCGGCGCCACGTCCGGGAAGAAATGCCGGCCGCTGACCAGCATGTCGGTGCTGATGGCGAGATGATGGCCGGGACGGCCCTCGATCAGCGCGCAGTCGTCGCCCACGCCGAGTGCGGCCTTGCGGACCGGCCGCGTGAAGTAGCGGCGGATCAGGTCGAATTCGGAAAGCTGGGCGGGCTGGGCGTTGGGCATGGATCGAGCGGCTGCCCGGGTGGGCGGATGAGATGACGGCGGTTTTCCGGGGAGATCGTTGCCACTTGCCGGCAGATCCCGCAGCGGGCACGCGGCGTCAGCATGGGGCGCACCCGGCGTTTCAGCAAGATACTGCCGCGCATCACAGCCATGACCGCCATGCGCTGCGTCGCCTGGGCGCAGGGACGCTACGCTTGCTGGTGTTGCCCCCGAGGATGGGGCATATTGTACCGAATCGCAAAGGTGCCCCAAGCAAAAGGCTTATTGTGAAATAGTTTTTCACTATATAAAATGCTGGGTTCCAAAGGAAGAGAAGGGCGGACGCGTGGAGCCGGTCCGCCGATCGTCCCCGCCTTGTCAATGACGGCTCCACCGATTGGAAGATGCGCCGATGACCAGCCCACAGTCCCCGTCCCAAGACGATCTGAAACAGCAGCAGCGCGAGGCGCTGCGCAAAGCGGCGCTCGAGTATCACGAGTTTCCCACCCCCGGCAAGATCTCGGTCACGCCGACCAAGCCGCTGTCGAACCAGCGCGACCTGGCCCTGGCGTATTCGCCCGGTGTTGCCGCGGCCTGTGAAGAAATCGTGTCCGATCCGGCCAACTCGTTCCGCTATACCGCGCGTGGCAACCTGGTCGCGGTGATCACCAACGGCACCGCCGTGCTGGGCCTGGGCGACATTGGCGCCGCGGCCTCCAAGCCGGTGATGGAAGGCAAGGGCGGGCTGTTCAAGAAGTTTGCCGGTATCGACGTGTTCGATATCGAAATCGACGAGAAGGACCCGGAAAAGCTGGTCCAGATCATCGCCGCGCTGGAGCCCACCTTCGGCGGCATCAACCTGGAAGACATCAAGGCACCGGAGTGCTTCTACGTCGAGCGCAAGCTGCGCGAGAAGATGAAGATTCCCGTCTTCCACGACGACCAGCACGGCACCGCCATCGTGGTGGCCGCGGCCATCATCAACGGCCTGAAAGTGGTCGGCAAGGACATCAAGAAGGTCAAGCTGGTTGCCTCCGGCGCCGGCGCGGCCGCGCTGGCCTGCCTGGACCTGCTGGTCGACATCGGCCTGCCGATCGAGAACATCTGGGTGACCGACCTCGCCGGCGTGGTCTATGAGGGCCGCACCGAACTGATGGACCCGGAAAAGGCGCGCTTCTCGCAAAAGACCGACAAGCGCAAGCTGGGCGAAGTGATCGACGGCGCCGACATCTTCCTGGGCCTGTCCGCGGCGGGCGTGCTGAAGCAGGACATGGTCCAGCGCATGGCCGACAAGCCGCTGGTGCTGGCGCTGGCCAACCCGAATCCGGAAATCTCGCCGGAACTGGTCAAGGAAGTGCGCCCGGACGCGGTCATGGCCACCGGCCGTACCGACTACCCGAACCAGGTCAACAACGTCCTGTGCTTCCCGTTCATCTTCCGCGGTGCGCTGGACTGCGGCGCCACCACCATCACGCGCGAGATGGAAATCGCCGCGGCCAATGCGCTGGCCGAACTGGCGCGGCAGGAGCAGAGCGACATTGTCGCCACCGCCTACGGCATCCAGGATCTGTCGTTCGGTCCCGAATACCTGATCCCGAAGCCGTTCGACCCGCGCCTGATCGTCAAGGTGGCGCCGGCCGTGGCCGAAGCCGCGATGAAGTCGGGCGTGGCCGCGCGCCCGATCGAGGACATGGACGCGTACCGCCTGCAGCTGCAGCAGTTCGTCTACCACTCCGGCACGGTGATGAAGCCGATCTACGCCGCCGCGCGCAAGGTCGAGATGGAGAAGAAGCGCATCGTCTTCGCCGAGGGCGAGGAAGAGCGGGTGCTGCGCGCGGTGCAGGTGATCGTCGACGAAAAGCTGGCCAACCCGATCCTGATCGGCCGCCCGGCAGTGCTCCAGCACCGCATCGAGCGCTTCGGCCTGCGCCTGCGCGCCGGCGTGGACTTCACCGTGGTCAACCCGGAACACGACGAGCGCTTCCGCGACTATTCCGATGCCTACTACCGCATGATGGCCCGCCAGGGCATCACGCCGCAGTACGCCAAGCTGGAAATGCGCCGCCGCACCACGCTGATCGGCGCGATGCTGGTGCACAAGGGCGAGGCCGACGGCATGATCTGCGGCACCGTCAGCAACACCGCGGCGCACCTGCGCTATATCGACCAGGTGCTGGGCGGCACCAACAAGGTCTATGCGGCGATGAACGGCCTGGTGCTGCCGGGCCGCCAGATCTTCCTGGTGGACACCCACGTCAACGTCGACCCGAGCGCCGAGGAACTGGCCGCGATCACGCTGATGGCCGCCGAGGAGCTGAAGCGCTTCGGCATCGAACCCAAGGTCGGCCTGCTGTCGCATTCGAACTTTGGCTCGTCCGAGGCGCCGTCGGCGCGCAAGATGCGCGAAACCCTGGCCATCCTGCGCGAGCAGGCGCCGGAGCTGGAGATCGACGGCGAGATGCACGGCGACTGCGCGCTGGACCAGAAGCTGCGCGACCAGCTGGTGCCGGACGGCACGCTCAAGGGCGAAGCCAACCTGCTGGTGTGCCCGAATATCGACGCGGCCAATATCTCGTACAACCTGCTCAAGGTTGCCGCGGGCAACAATGTCGCGATCGGGCCGATCCTGCTGGGCGTGAAGGCGCCGGTGCACATCCTGACGCCGTCCGCAACGGTGCGCCGCATCGTCAACATGACGTCGCTGGTGGTGGTGGACGCCGCCGCCAAGCGCTAAGCCGGTCGCGCTGGCCCCGCGCGGGCCAGGGTGACGGAAAGCCGGGCTTGCCCGGCTTTTTTTATCGCCTGGCGATCCCGGTTAGTATGCGCACACATACGCTTAACATATTGAAACAATTGAAGAAATTGCGCTGCAACAGCGGCGGGATTGATTAATTGCGTGCATGCGCGTAACCTTACGCCTTTGATACAGGCGCTCGCCATGAGCGCCCCGGTGCGGCCGGCATTCCTCGCGCGACGCTTCAACCAGCGCAGAGGGGGCAGGCCAGGGTGGCCCGGACAGATCGTCTACCCAACCAGCGGCAGGCTCGATTTCCGGTTCAACCAAGACAAGCAACGTGGGTTTCCAAGTTTCTCCGATGCGGCACGCAACGCGCATGCTGGCCCGGTCCCTGACCGGCGCGGCGCTGGTGCTGGCCCTGGCGCAACCGACGCTGGCGCGCCAGGCGCAGACCGAAGGGCTGGGAACCATTGCAGTGCAGCAGTTGCCCAACGAAGCGCGGCAGACCCTGGAGCGCATCGAAGCCGGCGGCCCGTTCCCGTATGACAAGGACGGCTCGAGATTCGGCAACTACGAACGCATCCTGCCGCTAAAAGAACGCGGTTATTACCGCGAATACACGGTCAAGAGCGCCAGGAGCCGGAACCGGGGAGCCAAGCGGATCGTCTGCGGCGGGGAACAGCGCGCTGCCAACGATTGTTACTACACGGAAGATCACTACAACAGCTTCAAACGGATACTCAAATGATGACTGACATTTTCGGATTGGGCGACGCCCTTGCCGCCCGCGAAGAGCGCGGCGCCGGAGATGGCTGGCAGCGGGCTCAGCAGCAGGCCCAGAACCTATACGACAACGTGCTGATGATGCCGAGCCACGAGCTCATGCAAAAACTCCCGCCCGCGACCGCGCCCTTGGCCATGCCCGCCGGTCCCGGTTGGAACGACGGCACCAGCGAGGGGGCCATGAACCTGTTCAAGACGGTGCGTCCGAACATCGTCCAGTCGATCCGCGCCTTCCGCGTGCCGGAACTGGCCCAGGCCGCGGCCGATCTCGGCCAGCATTTCCTCTATGCCAATTGCGCGCATTGCGCGAGCAAGGCGGAGATCCTGGAAACCATCGCCACCTCGTTCACCTTCCCCAAGCATTTCGGCAAGAATTTCGACGCGCTGGCCGACTGCCTGACCGACATGATCTACAAGGCCGGCCCGCAGCCGGGTTTCGTGATCGTTCTGGAAGGGCTGCCGATCGCGCAGAAGTTCGACAAGGAAGCGCGCGAGGTGCTGCTCGACGTGTTCCGCGACGCCGCCGAATTCTGGGGCGAGCGCAAGGTGCAGTTCCGCGTGTTCTATTCGTTCGCCTGACCGCGCTGACTGCCGTTCCCCGGCATACCAGGCAAAAAGCCCGCTGATGCGGGCTTTTTGCTTGTTGAGGCAGGTGCCGCGCTTATTCCTGCGCCGGCAGGTGGCCATGCGGCGTGAGCCGGTCGATCAGCTCCGGCAGGCCTTCGCTCAACTGCGCCGCCACATCGTCCTGCGACATGCCGGTGCTCTGCGCCAGCGACTGCAGCGCGCCGGTGTCGTTCAGCGCATCGTTCAGCGCCGACGGCGTGACCGGCTGGTTGGGGCCGCTGCCGATCCATGAGTTGACCTGTTCGCCGAGCCCGGCCTGCGCCAGGATCTGCTGCAGCGCGCCGATGCCGCCGGCGGCCGCGCCCAGTGCCTGGCTGTTGGCCGGCGCGCCGCCCTGGCCGCCCAGCAGGCCGCCGAGCAGCGAGCCCAGGTCGAGGCCGCCGGTCGCGCCGCCCGGTGCGGTGCCGGCGCTGGCGCCGCCGCCGCCGAGCATGCCGCCCAGCAGCCCGCCGAGGCTACCCAGCCCGCCCAGGCCATCATCGGA
Source organism: Cupriavidus alkaliphilus (assembly GCF_900094595.1). Lineage (GTDB taxonomy): Bacteria > Pseudomonadota > Gammaproteobacteria > Burkholderiales > Burkholderiaceae > Cupriavidus > Cupriavidus alkaliphilus. The sequence goes on from NZ_FMAD01000001.1 coordinate 154,930, forward strand.
CGCGGCCGCCCCGCCGGCGGCATCGCCGCCTTGCGCGCGGCTGCGCATGGCCAGCGTTGCCAGCAGGCCGAGCGCTATCATCAGCTTGGGGTCGAGCCCGCCCGCCTGGCCGCTCTCTCCGCGCGCGCCGCCGAGCTGTCCGAGCACACCGCCCAGCACGCTATCGAGTAGTCCCATGGTCGACTCCTTTCAGTCAGGGTTGCAAGGTGACACAGGGCCGGGGTGGCCCCGTCGTCAGAATCCGCCCAGCAAGGCGTTCAGGGTTGCCAGGCATGCAAGCCCGGCGGTTTCCGTGCGCAGGATGCGCGGGCCGAGCGACACGCCGGTGAAACCGGCCTGCAGCGCGGCCTGTTCTTCCTCGGGAGCCAGGCCGCCTTCCGGGCCGATCAGCAAGGTGACGCCGTCGGCCAGCAGCGCCTCGCGCCGTTCTGCCACCAGCGCCGGCAGCGCTTGCGCGGCACGCGGCGATACCAGCAGCCTGGTGCCGCCGTTGCCGGACCGGTCTGCGCGCGCCAGCCACGTATCCAAGTTAGTGACCTCCGCCACCGCCGGCAAACGATTTCGACCGCATTGCTCGCAGGCGGCCTGGACCAGGGCCTGCCAGTGCGCCTGGCGCTTCTGCGCGCGCTCGCCGGACAGGCGCACCACCGAGCGGCTGGCCTGCAGCGGCTGGATCGCCGCGACGCCGAGTTCGACCGCTTTCTCGATCAGCCAGTCCATCTTGTCGCCGCCGGCCAGGCCCTGTGCCAGCGTGACGCGGAAGGGCGGCTCGGCCTCGGCGGCGTCATGCGCGCCGATGCGCGCCAGCGCGTGGCGCTTGCCCAGTTCGACCAGCGTGGCGGCGTGGCTGCCGCCGCGGCCGTCGAACAGGGTGATGGCGTCGCCCGGCGCCAGGCGCAGCACCTGCGCGTGGCGCACCACCGGTTCGGGCAGCGGGAAATCCGAATCGGCGGCCAGCACGGTGTCTGCGCCGCCGACAAAAAATCGTGGCGCCATCAGCTTGCCTGGCCTGCCTGGCTGGCTTGATTCAGCGGCTTGCCGAAGCCCCAGCGGTAGCCGTCGGGATCCTCGACCATGCAGTAGCGGTCGCCCCAGAACTGGTCGGCGGGCGCCATCAGGCTGACCGCGCCGGCCTCGACCGCGCGCTGGTGCATGGCGTCGACATCGTCGCAATAGACATAGAAGGTTTGCGGGCACTCCACGCCCAGCGAGCGCGGCGTGCGCGCGGTGCTGCCCCACGCGCCCTCGGGCGCGAACATCACCACCAGCTGACCCTGGTAGTGCATCTCGGCGTGGGTGGGGACGCCGTTCTCGTCGACCACGTTGCCGGGGGTGAAGCCGAAGGCGGCGCTATAGAAGTCCAGCGCGGCGCGGCCGTTGGCGACGGTCAGGTAGGGGGTGAGCCAGGGGGTGTTGGCCGGTCTGGTCATGATCGTCTCCTGGTTGCGGGAAACCCGGCGCGGCGGCGTGCCGCGCGGTGCGAGAGTGCATCTTACGCGTGCCGCGCTACGCTGTCGAAGTGCCGCGCCACCGTCCGCGGCAGGGCGCCGGGGTGAAGCATCAGGCATGCCGGAGCCCGGATAGTTCCGGTTGCCGGCATGCGGCAGTGCAGGGGGCCCGCGATGATCGCCCGGACTCGGCCGAGGGGGCGCAGGGAGTCCGGAAAACCCCCTAGCTTCTGCTAAAATTGCGGTTTTCCTGCCGCCAAGGCTCACGCCGAATCCGCCCGCATGTCCGCCCTTGCCCATCCCGCCACAAGTCCCTTTGCTTCCCAGCCCGCCAAGCTGATGGCCGACGCCATCCGCGTGCTTGCCATGGACGCCGTCCAGCAGGCCAATTCCGGCCACCCCGGTGCGCCGATGGGCATGGCAGACATCGCCGTGGCGCTGTGGGGCCGGCACCTGAAGCACAACCCGAGCAACCCGCAGTGGGCCGACCGCGACCGCTTCGTGCTGTCCAACGGCCACGGCTCGATGCTGATCTACGCGCTGCTGCACCTGACCGGCTATGACCTGCCGATCGAAGAGCTGAAGAACTTCCGCCAGCTGCACAGCAAGACCGCCGGCCACCCCGAATACGGCATCACCCCGGGCGTGGAAACCACCACCGGCCCGCTCGGCCAGGGCATCACCAACGCGGTCGGCATGGCGCTCGCCGAGCGCCTGCTGGGCGAGGAATTCAACCGCCCGGGCTTCGACATCGTCGACCACTACACCTATGTGTTCCTAGGCGACGGCTGCCTGATGGAAGGCATCTCGCACGAAGCCTGCTCGCTGGCCGGCACGCTCAAGCTGAACAAGCTGATTGCGCTGTGGGACGACAACGGCATCTCGATCGACGGGGACGTGGTGCACTGGTTCAACGACGACACCCCGAAGCGCTTCGAAGCCTACGGCTGGAACGTGATCCGCGGCATCGACGGCCACGACGTGGTCGCGGTCGACAACGCCATCGCGCAGGCCAAGGCCAGCGACAAGCCGACCCTGATCTGCTGCCGCACCAAGATCGGCAAGGGCGCGCCCAACAAGGAAGGCGGCCACGACGTGCACGGCGCCCCGCTGGGCGGCGCCGAAGTGCTGGCCACGCGCGAGGCGCTGGGCTGGGCCCATGCCCCGTTCGAAGTGCCGGCCGCGGTCTATGACGCCTGGGACGCCAAGGCCAACGGCCAGGCGCTGGAGCGTGCCTGGAACGCGCTGTTCGAATCGTATGCCGAGCGCCACCCGTACGAGGCCGGTGAGTTCACCCGCCGCATGAAGGGCGAACTGCCGGGCGCGTTCGATGCCGCCGTCGAAGCCTTTATCGCCAAGTGCGAGGAAAAGGCCGAGACCATCGCCACCCGCAAGGCCAGCCAGAACACCATCGAGGCCTTCGGCCCGGTGCTGCCCGAGTTCCTCGGCGGCTCGGCCGACCTGACCGGCTCGAACCTGACCAACTGGTCGGGCAGCAAGGCGGTGCGCGTCGACGCCTGGGGCAACCACATCAACTACGGTGTGCGCGAGTTCGGCATGAGCGCCATCATGAACGGCATCACGCTGCATGGCGGCTACATCCCCTACGGCGCGACCTTCCTGACGTTCTCGGACTACAGCCGCAATGCGCTGCGCATGGCGGCGCTGATGAAGATCCGCTCGCTGTTCGTGTTCACCCATGACTCGATCGGCCTGGGCGAAGACGGCCCGACCCACCAGTCGATCGAGCACGTCGCCAGCCTGCGCCTGATTCCCAACCTGGACGTCTGGCGTACCGCCGACACCACCGAGACCGCCGTGGCCTGGGCCGAGGCGATCCGCCGCGAGAATGGCCCGAGCTGCCTGATCTTCAGCCGCCAGAACCTGCCGTTCCAGCAACGCGATGACGTCACCCGCGCCAATATCGCGCGCGGCGGCTACGTGCTGCGCGACAGCGTCAATGCCAAGACGGGCCGTCCGGACGCCGTGATCCTGGCCACCGGCTCCGAAGTGGGCCTGGCCGTTGGCGCCGCCGATGCGCTGGCCGCCGAAGGCGTGCACGTGCGCGTGGTGTCGATTCCCGCGACCACCGTGTTCGACAAGCAGGACACCGCCTACAAGGCCAGCGTGCTGCCGGCCGGCGTGCCGCGCGTGGCGGTCGAGGCGGGCGTGACGGACTTCTGGTGGAAGTACCAGGTCCAGGCGGTGGTGGGCATCGACACCTTCGGTGAATCAGCCCCGGCCGGCGTGCTGTTCAAGCACTTCGGCTTTACTGTCGACAACGTCGTGCGTACGGTGAAAGACACCCTTATCTAAGCATCCGGGCGCTCGAGCCGCGCGGTGCGCCGCGCGGCAGAGGCGGCGCCCACCGGTTTCCATCGATCCTCAGGAGAGACAGTCATGACCATCAAGATCGGCATCAACGGCTTCGGCCGCATCGGACGCATGGTGTTCCGCGCCGCCGCCGCCAACTTCAAGGACATCGAAGTCGTTGCCATCAACGACCTGCTCGAGCCCGACTACCTGGCCTACATGCTGAAGTACGACTCGGTGCACGGCCGCTTCGACGGCGAAGTGTCGGTCGACGGCAACACCCTGGTCGTCAACGGCAAGAAGATCCGCCTGACCGCCGTCAAGGATCCGGCTGAGCTCAAGTGGGGCGAAGTCGGCGCCGACGTGGTGATCGAGTCGACCGGCATCTTCCTGACCAAGGAAGGCGCGCAGAAGCACATCGACGCGGGCGCCAAGAAGGTGATCATGTCGGCCCCGTCCAAGGACGACACCCCGATGTTCGTGTACGGCGTGAACCACGACACATACAAGGGCGAGGCGATCATCTCCAACGCCAGCTGCACCACCAACTGCCTGGCCCCGGTGGCCAAGGTGCTGAACGACAAGTGGGGCATCAAGCGCGGCCTGATGACCACCGTGCACGCCGCCACCGCCACGCAGAAGACCGTCGACGGCCCGTCCAACAAGGACTGGCGCGGCGGCCGCGGCATCCTGGAAAACATCATCCCGTCGTCGACCGGCGCCGCCAAGGCCGTCGGCGTGGTGATTCCGCAGCTGAACAAGAAGCTGACCGGCATGTCGTTCCGCGTGCCGACCTCGGACGTGTCGGTGGTCGACCTGACCGTCGAGCTGGAAAAGTCCGCTTCGTACGAAGAAATCTGCGCCGAGATGAAGGCCCAGAGCGAAGGCGCGCTGAAGGGCGTGCTGGGCTACACCGAAGACAAGGTGGTTGCCACGGACTTCCGCGGCGATGCCCGCACCTCGATCTTCGACGCCGAAGCCGGCATCGCGCTGGACGGCACCTTCATCAAGGTCGTGAGCTGGTACGACAACGAGTGGGGCTACTCGAACAAGTGCCTGGAAATGGCACGCGTGGTGGCCAAGTAATTCGCGCCTGCCGCACTCGGGAAACGCGCCTGCGGGCGCGTTTTTCTTTTTTCAGGCAGGATGCTGATCTGCTGCCGCGGCTGAAATAGTTGCGTCAGAAAAGAATGATAAAAGTGGAACCCTAAGGTCGAGGATAGCTACGGCGAAGTGCTGGTTGCGACGCCGCCAATGTACGCATCTACGATCAATTGCGGCGAAATCGCGCAATTTTTCGGAGTTATGCCATGGGCAGCCGTTTCAGAAATGCCGAATTTGCTTTCCGAGCCTGATTTTTCCTCTTACACTGTTAAGACGCTGTTGAAATCTGATGTGCAGCCAGTGCAAGTGGTGGGGCCATCTTAGCTGTGAAAAATCTGACCGGGGGCCTGATCATGGTGAACGTAGACACAAAGCTTCTAGTGATCTTCACCGAGCTGCTGAGCAAGCGTAATGCCACCTACGTGGCTGAGAAGATGCACATGACCGCGCCGGCGGTCTCGCATTCGCTGGGCAGGCTGCGCGAAATCTTTGACGATCCACTCTTTATCCGCGTCCCGCACGGGCTGACGCCGACGCCGCGCGCGCTCGAGCTGGGCCCGAAGATCCGCGACATGCTGGACCTGTGGTCGTCCATCAACGAGGGCGACGCGGACAACTTCGATCCGGCCACCGCCACCGGCACGCTGAACATCGGCTTTGCCGCGGAACTGGGCGATACGGTGTTCAACCGTTTCGTACTGCGCATCAAGGCGCTGGCGCCGGACCTGCATATCAAGCTGGTCGAGTCCCATTCGTGGGAAACCGACGTGGCGTCGATGCGCGCCAATGAACTCGACCTGGCCTTCTCGCCGTTCCCGACCCGCCATCCGGAAATCGTCGAGGAAATGGTGACGTCGCTGAACCTGTGGGTGTGCGCGCGCAAGGACCATCCGGTGCTGAAGGGCCACTGCACGCTGGAGCAATACCTGGACTGCGGCCATATCTTCATGGCGCATTCCGGTGGTTCCGGCCGCCCGGCGCCTTCGCTGATCCCGCTCGACTACGCGCTGCAGCAGCGCGGCCTGAAGCGCAACGCCTCGCTGACGGTGCATTCGTGGCGCGCCCAGGCCGAACTGGCTTCGCAGACGGACATGATCTTCACCGTCAACGCACTGACCAAGGACATGGCCTGCGAAACGTACGGCCTGAAGGCCTTCCCGCTGCCGGCGGAGCTGAATACCACGCTGGGCCTGAACATGTTCTGGCACCGCAGCCGCAATACCCACCCGATGCTGGTGTGGGCGCGCGGCCTGTTCCGCCAGGTAGTGGGCGAGTTCGTCGGCCTGCCGCCGGCACGCCCGGCACGGGTGGTGAGCGAGCAGGACCTGCAGGACCTGCAGGCGCGCTGACCCTCGGCGGCAGCAAGCCACCAACAAAAAAACCGGCGCCTGGCGCCGGTTTTTTTGTTGCCCGTCTGCGCTCCGGCAACGGAGCGAGCGGTTGCTTATCGTTTGGGTCTGTGGGGACAGTTTGTTTTTGTGCAGTTGCCGTACAGCGACAACGCGTGTTCCTGCAGGGTGAAGCCGCGCTCGCGCGCAATGCTTTGCTGGCGCTGCTCGATCTCGGAATCGAAGAATTCCTCGACCCGGCCGCAATCCAGGCACACCAGGTGGTCGTGGTGTTTGCCTTCGTTGAGCTCGAAGATCGCCTTGCCGGACTCGAAGTTGTTGCGCGACAGCAGGCCGGCCTGCTCGAACTGGGTCAGCACGCGGTAGACGGTGGCCAGGCCGATATCCATATGCTCGTTGAGCAGGATGCGGTAGACGTCTTCCGCGCTCAGGTGACGCTGTTCGCTGGTCTGAAAAATTTCAAGAATCTTCAGCCTGGGCACGGTCGCCTTCAGGCCGATATTCTTGAGGTCCGCCGGACTCGGCATGTGGGTGACTCCCTAGAGTACAATGTCTGGATAGTTGAATCATAAGGGTTTTGGCAGCAAAAGTCGCTCGTGCCGACGATGTCCAGAGGTCGGCGTCGCGTGCCCGGCAAGCTTGCCGACCCATGTGGTTGCGGCGGCAGATGCCATCCGCTCGTGTGGTGCAATCGGCGCATTTTGCGCCGTTTTCATGCCTGCGCAGCCCGCTCTCTGCCGCGTTACTTTTTCTTTCCCTCCGGAAACGAGATCCATGCGTTCTATCCGTTCGTCCGCCATGCGTCCGACGCTGGTTGTCTCCCTGCTGGCCGCGGCCCTGCTGGCCGGCGCCTGCTCGGCCTACGATTCCACTTCGCGCAAGGTAGCCAACGCCATCACGCCGTACCGGATCAACATCGTGCAGGGTAACTTCGTCTCGCGCGAAGCCGCTTCGCAGCTGCGCGAGGGCATGACCCGCGACCAGGTCAAGTTCCTGCTCGGCACGCCGCTGCTGACCGACGTGTTCCACGCCAACCGCTGGGATTATGTGTTTTCGTTCCGCCGCGGCAATACCTCGGTGGTGCAGCAGCGCCGCTACACGGTGTTCTTCGACGGCGACCGCCTGGTCAAGTTTGGCGGCGACGAACTGCCGTCCGAGTATGAGCTGATTGCCGAGATCGACGGCATGAAGAAGGCGCTCAAGGAGCAGACGCCGGGCAAGATCTCCACCAGCGCAGCCGCGGCCCCGGCCGAGCAGCAGACCACGGTCGAGAACTTCGTGCCGCGGCAGGCACAGCAGCCGGAAGCGCCCGGCGCTTCCGCACAACCGGCGCAGGCGGCGCAGCCCGCCGCCGAAGCGTCGGCTCCGGCCCAGGCCACCGCGCCTGCCGACGCGCCCAAGCCCGCCGCCAACTGATCGATCACGCGCGCCGGCCGCGGCGCGCTGCCGGTTTTCCGGGCCGGCCAGGCATGGCCGGCTCGTTCCTCTTTCGCGCACCGCGCATATTCCGCAGAGCCAGACACCATGAACATCGCCATCGCAGGCGCATCGGGCCGCATGGGCCGCATGCTGATTGAACAAGTGCTGAACACCGAGGGCGTGAAGCTGTCGGGCGCGCTCGACGTGCCGGGTGCGCCGGCGCTCGGCCAGGACGCGGGCCTGTTTCTGGGACGCAACACCGGCGTGGCGATCACGGCTGACGTGGAAGCCGGGCTGGCCGGCGCGGACTGCCTGATCGACTTCACCCGTCCGGAAGGCACGCTGGCGCACCTGGCCGCGGCGAAGAAGCTGGGCGTCAAGATGGTGGTCGGCACCACCGGCTTCGACGAGGCCGGCAAGGCCGCGCTGGCCGAGGCCGCCAAATCGATCGGCATCGTCTTTGCGGCCAACTTCAGCGTAGGCGTCAATGCCACCTTCAAGCTGCTCGAAGTGGCGGCCAAGCTGCTGTCGAGCGGCTATGACATCGAGGTGATCGAGGCCCACCACCGCTTCAAGGTCGACGCCCCGTCGGGCACCGCGCTGAAGATGGGCGAAGTGATTGCCGATGCGCTGGGCCGCGACCTGAAGACCTGCGGCGTCTTCGCCCGCGAAGGCCATACCGGCGAGCGCGATCCCGGTTCGATCGGCTTTGCCACCATCCGCGGCGGCGACATCGTCGGCGACCACACCGTGATGTTCGCCGGCATCGGCGAGCGCATCGAGATCAGCCACAAGTCGTCGAGCCGCCAGTCGTATGCCGACGGTGCGGTGCGCTCGGCCCGTTACCTGGCCGACAAGCCGAACGGGCTGTTCGACATGCAGGACGTGCTGGGCCTGAAGTAAGGGCCCCCGGGGCGGCCAGCGCTGCCGCCACGGTTATAATCGTTTGCTTTAGCATTGCACGCCGGGCGGGCGCCCAGACTGGCGCCGGCCGCTTTCCTTCGAACGAATCTTCCCGGATGCCGGCAGGCCAGTTGCCGCGCAGACGCTGTCCTGACCGCTGTCCCGACCATGCAAGACAAATACCTTCCTTCCGCCGTTGAACAAGCCGCCCAGCAGCACTGGCAAGCCATCGACGCCTATCGCGTGTCGGAGCATGCGGCGGGGCCCGACGGCAAGGAAAAGCCCAAGTTCTACGCCTGCTCGATGCTGCCGTATCCGTCGGGCAAGCTGCACATGGGCCACGTGCGCAACTACACCATCAACGACGTGATGGCGCGCTACCTGCGCATGAACGGCAACAACGTGCTGATGCCGATGGGCTGGGACGCGTTCGGCATGCCGGCGGAAAACGCCGCGCTGAACAACGGCGTGGCGCCGGCCGCCTGGACCTACGACAACATCGCTTACATGAAGAAGCAGATGCAGTCGATGGGCCTGGCGATCGACTGGTCGCGCGAGGTGGCCACCTGCAGCCCGGACTACTACCGCTGGAACCAGTGGCTGTTCCTGAAGATGCTGGAGAAGGGCATCGCCTACCGCAAGACCGGCACCGTCAACTGGGACCCGGTCGACCAGACCGTGCTGGCCAACGAGCAGGTCATCGACGGCCGCGGCTGGCGCTCGGGCGCGGTGGTCGAAAAGCGCGAGATCCCGATGTACTACCTGCGCATCACTGACTATGCGCAGGAACTGCTGGGCGACCTGGACCAGCTGGGCTGGCCTGAGCGCGTCAAGGTGATGCAGCAGAACTGGATCGGCAAGAGCGTGGGCGTGCGCTTTGCCTTCACCCATGACATCCCGGGCGAAGATGGCAAGCCGATCAACGACGGCAAGCTCTACGTCTTCACCACGCGCGCCGACACCATCATGGGCGTGACCTTCTGCGCGGTCGCCGCCGAGCACCCGCTGGCCACGCACGCCGCGCTGAACAATCCCGAACTGGCTGCCTTCATCGACGAATGCAAGCACGGCTCGGTCATGGAAGCCGACATGGCGACCATGGAGAAGAAGGGCATGCCGACCGGGCTGCAGGTGGTGCATCCCCTCACCGGCGCCAAGGTCGACGTGTGGGTCGGCAACTACGTGCTGATGAGCTACGGCGACGGCGCCGTGATGGGCGTGCCGGCGCACGACGAGCGCGATTTCGCCTTCGCCAACAAGTACCAGCTGCCGATCAGGCAAGTGATCGACGTCAAGGGCCAGCCGTACTCGACCGAAGCCTGGCAGGAATGGTACGGCGACAAGGAGCACGGCACCTGCATCCACAGCGGCAAGTATGACGGCCTCGGCTACCAGGCCGCGGTGGAAGCCATCGCCGCCGACCTGGCCGCGATGGGCCTGGGCGAGAAGAAGACCACCTGGCGCCTGCGCGACTGGGGCATCTCGCGCCAGCGCTACTGGGGCACGCCGATCCCGCTGATCCATTGCGACAGCTGTGGCGTGGTGCCGGTGCCCGAGCAGGACCTGCCGGTGGTGCTGCCCGAAGACCTGGTGCCGGACGGCACCGGCAACCCGCTGGCCAAGGACCCCCGCTTCCTGCAGTGCACCTGCCCGTCGTGCGGCAAGCCCGCGCGCCGCGAGACCGACACGATGGATACCTTCATCGATTCGTGCTGGTACTACATGCGCTATACCTGCCCGGACGCGGCCACCATGGTCGATGCCCGCAACGACTACTGGATGCCGATGGACCAGTACATCGGCGGCATCGAGCACGCGATCCTGCACCTGCTGTACGCGCGCTTCTGGACCAAGGTCATGCGCGACCTGGGCCTGGTCAAGTTCGACGAGCCGTTCACCAACCTGCTGACCCAGGGCATGGTGCTCAACGAGACCTACTACCGCGAAGACGCCGCCGGCAAGAAGACCTGGTACAACCCGGCCGAGGTCGACCTGCAGACCGACGAGCGCGGCCGCCCGGTGGGCGCCACGCTGCTCGCCGACGGCCGCCCGGTGGTGATCGGCGGGGTCGAGAAGATGTCGAAGTCCAAGAACAACGGCATCGACCCGCAGGCGCTGATCGACCAGTACGGCGCCGACACCGCGCGCCTGTTCGTGATGTTCGCCGCGCCGCCCGAGCAGCAGCTGGAGTGGAGCGGTTCGGGCGTGGAGGGCGCGTCGCGCTTCCTGCGCCGTGTGTGGAACTACGGCTATGCCAACGCCGCCGCCATCCGCGACGGTGCCGCCGGCGCGCCGGGCGCGGACGATGCCGAGCTGCGCCGCGAGATCCACGGCGTGCTCAAGCAGGCCAACTACGACTACCAGCGCATCCAGTACAACACCGTGGTGTCCGCCACCATGAAGATGCTGAACGCGCTGGACGACGCCAAGACCGCGTCGCCGGCGGCGCGCCGCGAGTGCTTCGGCATCCTGCTGCGCGTGCTGTACCCGGTGGTGCCGCACATCACCCACGGCCTGTGGGAGCAGCTGGGCTATGCCGCCGAGGCCGGCGACCTGCTCGACGCCCCCTGGCCGCAGGTCGATGAAGCCGCGCTGGTGCGCAGCGAAATCGAACTGGTGCTGCAGATCAACGGCAAGGTGCGCGGCAGCATCACCGTGCCCGCCGACGCCGACCGCGCCGCGATCGAGGCCACCGCCGCCGCCAGCGACACCGTGGCCAAGTTTGCCGAAGGCAAGGCGCCGAAGAAGATCGTGGTGGTGCCTGGCCGCCTGGTCAACGTGGTGCTTTGACAGCGCGGTCCGCCCGCCGGAACCTGACAGAGGAATCGCCAACCATGAAGCGACTGAACCTGGGACGCCGCAAGCTGCTTGCGGCCCTGCTGGCAGTGCCGGCCACGGGCCTGCTGGCCGGCTGCGGCTTCCATCTGCGCGGCAATTCGGACTTCGCCTTCAAGCGGCTCTATATCGGGATTCCGCCCAACTCGCTGATGGGCGCGGACCTGCGCCGCGCCATCCGCGGCGGCTCCGACACCCAGGTGGTGGCCGACCAGAAAGAGGCCGACGCGCTGCTGGATGTGCTGCAGGACACCCGCACCAAGTCCATCCTGTCGATCACGACCGAGGGCGTGGTGCGCGAATACCGCCTGACCCAGCGCTTCACCTTCCGCCTGCGCGACCCCGCCGGCAAGGAACTGATCGCGCCGTCGCAACTGGTGCTGACGCGCGACCTGACCTACAACGAAGCCAATACGCTGGCCAAGGACTACGAAGAGCAGCAGTTGTACCGCGACATGCAGCGCGACATCGTGCAGCAGCTGATGCGCCGGCTGGCAGCGGTCAAGGCTATTTGACGCACGCATGCAGCTCAAGCTCGACGGGCTCGACGCGCACCTGAAGCAGGCCAAGGCCAAGGGCCTGGCGCCGCTGTACGTGGTGCATGGCGACGAGCACCTGCTGGTGCTCGAAGCGGTCGACCGCCTGCGCGCGGCGGCGCGCGAAGCCGGCTTCTCCGAACGCGAGGTGCTGGTGGCCGAGCGCGGCTTCCACTGGGGCCGGCTGGTCGAGGCGCAGCAGTCGATGTCGCTGTTCGGCGACCGCAAGATCGTCGAGCTGCGCATCCCCTCGGGCAAGCCCGGCAAGGACGGCGGCGAGGCGCTGCGCGCCGTGGCCGCGCAGCCCTCGCCCGACGTGGTGATGCTGGTGACGCTGCCGCGGCTGGATTTTGCCGCAGCGAAGTCGGCGTGGTTCCAGGCGCTGGAAGGCGCCGGCGTGTCGATCAAGGTCGACACCGTGGACCGCACCCGCTTGCCGGCGTGGGTCGGCGAGCGGCTGGCGCTGCAGCAGCAGCGCGTGCAGGGTGGCGAGCCGGGCCGGCGCGCGCTGCAGTTCATCGCCGACAAGGTCGAAGGCAACCTGCTGGCGGCGCACCAGGAAATCCAGAAGCTGGGGCTGCTGTACCCGCCCGGCGAACTGGGCTTCGACCAGGTCCACGATGCGGTGCTGAACGTGGCCCGCTACGATGTCTTCAAGCTGTCGGAATCGATGCTCTCGGGCGACGTGCCGCGGCTGGTGCGCATGCTCGAAGGGCTGCGCGGCGAGGGCGAGGCCACGGTGCTGGTGCTGTGGGCGCTGACCGAGGAAATTCGCGTATTATCCAAGGTCCGGCAAGGGCTGGCGGGCGGCAAGCCGGCGGGCGTGCTGATGCGCGAACTGCGCGTCTGGGGCCCGCGCGAGCGGCTGGTGCCGCAGGCCGCGCAGCGCCTGTCGCAGCCGCGGCTGGAAGCGGCCCTGGCGCTGGCCGCGCGGCTGGACCGCCAGGTCAAGGGCCTGCAGGACCTGCCCCCGCCAGGCGCCGCGCCGCTGCCGGCCGAGCCGTGGGACGGCTTGCAGCAACTGGCGCTGATGATTGCGCGCTGAGCGTTTGCTCCCGGAAGATTTGCTCTCCTCTCCCGCGCGCGAGGGGAGGAACACACACTGACGGCCTTTCCCCCGGCCACTGACATGACCGAGTTCGACCTCAACCAATACATGGACCGCGTCGGCCGCCAGGCCCGCGCCGCGTCGCGCGCGATGGCGCGTGCCTCCACCGCCGACAAAAACCGTGCGCTGCTGACCATTGCCGCGGCGATCCGCCGCGATGCCGACAAGCTCAAGGCCGTCAACGCGCGCGACCTCGAGCGCGCCCGCGCCAACGGCCAGGACGCCGCCTTCGTCGACCGCCTGACGCTGTCGGACAAGGCCATCGACACCATGGCGGCGGGCCTGGAGCAGATCGCCGCGCTGGCCGACCCGATCGGCGAGATCTCGAACATGAAGTTCCGCCCGACCGGCATCCAGGTGGGCCAGATGCGCGTGCCGCTGGGCGTGATCGGCATCATCTACGAGTCGCGCCCCAACGTGACCATCGACGCCGCCGCGTTGTGCCTGAAGTCGGGCAACGCCACCATCCTGCGCGGCGGGTCCGAGGCGATCGAATCCAACACCGCGCTGGCCGCGCTGGTGGCCGAGGGCCTGTCCGCGGCCGGCCTGCCGTCCGAGGCGGTGCAGGTGATCGAGACCACCGACCGCGCCGCGGTGGGCCGGCTGATCACCATGACCGAGTACGTCGACGTGATCGTGCCGCGTGGCGGCAAGAGCCTGATCGCGCGGCTGATGGAAGAAGCGCGCGTGCCGATGATCAAGCACCTGGACGGCATCTGCCACGTCTATATCGACGCCGAGGCCGACCTCGACAAGGCCGTGCGCGTCTGCGACAACGCCAAGACCCAGCGCTACGCGCCGTGCAACACCATGGAGACGCTGCTGGTATCGCAAGATATCGCCGCCGCCGCGCTGCCACCGCTGTGCCGCATCTACCAGCAGAAGGGCGTCGAGCTGCGCGTATGCCCGGCCACCCGCGCCACGCTGGAAGCGGCGGGCTTCGGCAGCCTGGTCGATGCCACCGAGGAAGACTGGCGCCTGGAATACCTGGCGCCGATCCTGGCCATCAAGACCGTTGCCGGCCTGGATGAAGCGATCGCGCATATCAACGAATACGGCTCGCACCATACCGACTCGATCATTACCGAGAACTACTCGGCGGGCATGCGCTTTATCCGCGAGGTCGATTCGGCCAGCGTGATGGTCAATGCCTCGACCCGCTTCGCCGATGGCTTCGAGTACGGCCTGGGCGCGGAGATCGGCATCTCCAACGACAAGCTGCATGCGCGCGGCCCGGTCGGGCTGGAGGGGCTGACCTCGCTCAAGTACGTGGTGTTCGGGCACGGCGAGATCCGGACCTGACCCAAGCGCCGCCAACAACAAGAACCGTCCACTGCCGACCGCCTGCCGATGCTCTGGATCAAAGCGCTGCATATCGTCTTCGTCGTTTCGTGGTTTGCCGGCCTGTTCTACCTGCCGCGCATTTTCGTCAACCTGGCGATGGAGACCGACGCCGCCAGCACGCAGCGCCTGTTGCTGATGGCGCGCAAGCTGTTCCGCTTCATGACCATGCTGGCGGTGCCGGCGTTGGTGTTCGGGCTGTGGCTGTACCTGGGCTACGGCATCGGCCGCGGCGCCGGGCAGGGCTGGATGCATGCCAAGCTGGCGCTGGTGCTGGTGCTGATCGGCTACCACCACGGCTGCGGCGTGCTGCTGCGCAAGTTCGAGGCGGGGCGCAACGCGCGCTCGCACAAGTTCTATCGCTGGTTCAACGAGCTGCCGGTGCTGGTGCTGCTGGCGGTGGTGATCCTGGTGGTGGTCAAGCCGTTCTGAGGCTGGGCGCCTTTCGCCCCGCCTTTCGCCTATACATTGCTGCCTATTTCGTCGCGGAAACCAAAATGAGCAAGCTGGTCGACTATTACCTGACGCCGCAATCGCCGTACGTCTACATGGGCCATGCCCGTTTCAGCGCCATCGCCGAGCGCCACGGCGCGCAGGTGAACCTGAAGCCGTGCGACCTCGGCAAGGTGTTCTCGGTCTCGGGCGGGCTGCCGTTGGCGCAGCGCCCGCCGCAGCGGCAGGCATACCGGCTGGTGGAGCTCAAGCGCTGGAGCGCGTTCCTGAACCTTCCGCTGAACCTGGAACCGACCTTCTTCCCGGTGTCGGGCGATGCCGCCAGCAAGCTGATCATTGCCGCGCAACTGGCGCACGGCACCGCGCGCGCGATGGCGCTGACCGGCGCGATCTGCGCCGCGGTGTGGGCGCAGCAGCGCAATATCGCCGATGCCGCCACGCTGGCGCAGATCGCCGACGAAGCCGGCCTGGATGGTGCCGGCCTGCTCAAGGCCAGCGAGGCGCAGTCGGTGCAGGCCGCCTATGCCCAGAACACGCAGGAGGCGATCTCGGCCGGCGTGTTCGGCGCGCCGTGGTACGTGTTCGACGGCGAGCCGTTCTGGGGCCAGGACCGCCTCGACTTTCTCGACCGCGCACTGGCCGCGGCTTGACCTAAGCTACCGATACTTCCCCGTCCGCCACGGCGGACGTTTTTGTTTGCAGGAATCCCTCTCATGACCCAAGCCTTCTTTGCCCCTTGCCCGCGCGGCCTGGAGAGCGCGCTCGCCGAAGAGCTGCGCGAGATCGCCGCGATGCCGGGCATGGCCGCGCTGGCGCCGTTCGCGGTACACCAGGAAGTGCCGGGCGGCGTCAATTTTTCGGGCGAGATGGCCGCCGCCTATGCGGTCAACCTGCATTCGCGCATTGCCAGCCGGGTGCTGATGCGCGTGGCCGCGCGCGGCTACCGGCACGAGGACGACATTTACACGCTGGCACGCGGGGTGCGCTGGGAGCAGTGGTTCTCGCCCGACGAGTCGCTGCGCGTGGACATTACGTCGCACAAAGCGCCGCTGCGCAGCCTCAATTTCACCGCGCTGCGGGTCAAGGACGGCGTCTGCGACGCCATGCGCGAGCGGCTGGGGGCCCGCCCGAGCGTCGATACCGTGAGCCCGGATGTGCGCATCTACGCCCACCTGACCGAGCGCGACTGCACGCTGTATCTCGACACCACCGGCGAGCCGCTGTTCAAGCGCGGCTGGCGCACCGAGAAGGGCGAGGCGCCGCTGAAGGAAAATCTGGCGGCCGGCATTCTGCGCCTTGCGGGCTGGGTCCCGGGCCAGACCTGCCGGCCCTTCTACGACCCGATGTGCGGCAGCGGCACCTTCCTGGTCGAGGCCGCGCAGGTGGCGCTGGGCATCGCGCCGGGCGGCAGCCGCAGCTTTGCCTTCGAATGGCTCAAGGGCATGGATACCAAGGCCTGGCAGAAGCTGAAGTCGGACGCGCAGCGCGCGCGCATGCTGGCCTCGGCCGATGAGCTGCAGGTGGTGGGTTCCGACATCTCCACCGACATGCTGGCGATCACGCACGCCAACTGGGAACGCGCCGGCCTGCCGGGCGAGGCGCGCACCAAGCAGGTGGACGCGCGCTTCGTGCAGCCGCCCTATGACGAGCCGGGGTTGCTGTTGATGAATCCCCCGTACGGCGAGCGGATCGCGGTGCGCGGGCAGCGCCGCGCCCCCGAGGACGAGCTGCCGCGCGACGAGGTGGAGGAGGCCGCCGCCAACCAGTTCGCCAGCGCCTTTGCCACCACACTGAAACAGTATTTCGCGGGCTGGCAGGCGTGGGTGTTCACCGGCGACCTGGGCTTCCCGCGCCGGCTGCGGCTGAAAGAGTCGCGCCGCACGCCGCTCTACAACGGCAATATCGAGTGCCGGCTGTTCCGTTTCGACATGGTGCGCGGCGCCAACCGGGCGCCGCAGGCGGACTGACCCCGGCTGCGCACGGGCGCTGTGGCGTCAGGAGCGCTTGCGCCCCGTCAGCGCCTCCGGGTTGCGGCTGAAATCCGCCAGGAAGCTCTGCAGGCTGACCACCGGCTCCTGCAGCAGGTGGCGCGGCAGGTCGAACAGCGCGTAGAAGAATTCTTCCCTGCCTTCGCAGCGCTCGGCCGGCAGGCAGTATTGTTCCCAGTCGACGCAGGCCGGCGTGTACATGCCGTTGCCCGGCCAGAAGAACGGCACCAGCCGGCCTTCGCGCAGGCCTTCGATCAGCGCGGCGGGGGCGTCGTAGGCTTCGGCCGACTCCACCTGCGTCATCAGGCCGGCGCGGGTCTCGATCACCATCAGGGTGGCGTGGCCCTGCGCGGTGAGCAGCAGGATGCCGGCGGGATTGGGGTACAGGTAGTACTCGACAAAGCCGTAGCGCGCGGTCAGCTGGCGCACGCGCTCGGTCATGGCCGGATCGGACAGGAACGAGAACGAATGCCGCGTCAGCAGCTCGCGCAGGGTGCGCGACAGCGTGGCGAAGTACGCCTGCTGCATGGCTTCGATTTCCTGGTCGAGCCGCTCCACCATATTGCTGTCGTGCTTTTTCACATAGCGGTCGATCAGCCCGTGGTTGAAGCCCTGCACCGCGATGCTTTCATCGGCGGTGCCAGTCAGCAGGATGGTCTTGCACGGCAGGTCCTGCAGCGCCTGGCAGAATTCCAGGCCGTCCATCTGCGGCATCGAATAGTCGACCACCACCACGCCGGGCTGCAGGAAGCGGTTGACGTCGTGGATCTGGCGGTAGATGCGGTCGATGTCGAGCTGGACCGTGCGGCGCTCGGTCAGGAAGGTCAGGTCGTCGTGGGTGACGCGCACCGGCAGGAAGCCCGGGAAGCGGGTGGCGTAGGCTTCGCGGATCCACTGCAGCGCTTCGCGCGGATCGGTGAAGGTGATCACCCCGCGCGCGGCATCCATCTGGAACGCCAGGCTGTCGATGAAGGACTTGCTGTCATCCACAAGGACAGTCAGGACCGGGTGATGGAAGACCGACAGATTCCTGTCGTGCGGATTGAAGGTCATGGAGCGGCGGGCAGGGGTTGGCACAGGCGTGGCGCAAGTGGCAAGCCAGCGTGCGTATTCGCAGGCCAGTATAGCGCGCCACGGCTGCCTTGCAAGGCACGCCTTGCGGCCGGGGCCGCCTGCGGCGGGGCGGGAAGGGGTGCCGGCCCTTGTTCCAGCAGGGCCGGCGGGCCAGGGCGGTGAACCACGCCGGGACCAGGAAAGCCCGCACCCCGGGGGCGCGGGCCGGCCCGGCTGTGCGGCCTTAGTCGACCGCCTTGAACATGTCCTCGACCACCTTCTTGGCGTCGCCAAACACCATCATGGTCTTGTCCATATAGAACAGTTCGTTGTCCAGCCCGGCGTAGCCGGCGGCCATCGAGCGCTTGTTGACGATGATGGTCTTGGCCTTGTACGCCTCCAGGATCGGCATGCCCGCGATCGGCGACTTGGGATCGGTCTTGGCCGCGGGGTTGACCACGTCGTTGGCACCCAGCACCAGCACCACGTCGGCCTGGCCGAACTCGCTGTTGATGTCTTCCATCTCGAAGACCTGGTCGTACGGCACCTCGGCCTCGGCCAGCAGCACGTTCATGTGGCCCGGCATGCGGCCCGCCACCGGGTGGATCGCGTACTTCACGGTCACGCCCTTCTCGGACAGCTTCTCGGTCAGCTCCTTCAGCGCGTGCTGGGCGCGTGCCACCGCCAGGCCGTAGCCGGGCACGATGATCACGGTCTCGGCGTTGCCCATCAGGAAGGCGGCGTCGTCCGCCGAGCCCGACTTGACGTTGCGCTGCGCTTGCGCGCCGGCACTTGCGCCAGCCGACACATCGCCGCCGAAGCCGCCCAGGATCACGTTGAAGAACGAGCGGTTCATCGCCTTGCACATGATGTACGACAGGATCGCACCGCTGGAGCCCACCAGCGAGCCGGCGATGATCAGCATCGGGTTGTTCAGCGAGAAGCCGATGCCGGCGGCCGCCCAGCCCGAGTACGAGTTCAGCATCGACACCACCACCGGCATGTCGGCGCCGCCGATCGGGATGATGATCAGCACGCCCAGCACGAAGGCGATCGCCAGCATCACCAGGAACGGCAGCCATTCCTGCGTCATGAAGAAGGCGATGCCGAAGCCGACCATGGCCACCGCCAGCGCCAGGTTCAGCATGTGCTGGCCGGCGAACACCACCGGCGCGCCCTGGAACAGGCGGAACTTGTAGCGCCCGGCCAGCTTGCCGAAGGCGATCACCGAGCCCGAGAACGTGATCGCGCCGACGAAGCAGCCGATAAAGAGCTCGATGCGGTTGCCCAGCGGGATCAGGTGCGAGCCGGCCGGGCTGATGCCGAACGCCGCCGGCTCGGCCACCGCCGCCACCGCGATGAACACCGCGGCCAGGCCGATCAGCGAGTGCATCGCCGCGACCAGTTCCGGCATCTTGGTCATCTGCACCTTGCGCGCGACGTAGGCGCCGATGCCGCCGCCGACCACCAGCGCCGCGAAGATCAGCGCCAGTCCCGTGCCCACCGACGACTGGGCCGTGCCCGCCGCGAGGAATTCATTCTTCAGCTTGACGATCAGGACCAGCGTGGTGACTACCGCGATGGCCATGCCGATCATGCCGAAGGCATTGCCCTTGCGCGCCGAGGCCGGGTGCGACAGCCCCTTGAGCGCCTGGATAAAGCAGACCGAGGCCACCAGGTAGAGCAGGGTGACGAGGTTCATGCTGACGAGGCCCGCCATCACGCGCCCTCCTTGGCCAGTGCCGGCTTGGCCTCGGGCGCCTTGGCCTTCGGTTCCTTCTTCTTGAACATCTCCAGCATGCGCTGGGTCACCAGGAAGCCGCCGAACACATTGACCGCGGCCAATGCCACCGCCAGCGTGCCCATGATGCGGCCCGTGGCGCCTTCGGTCAGACCCGCGGCCAGCATCGCGCCGACGATGATGATGGCCGAGATCGCGTTGGTTACCGCCATCAGGGGCGTATGCAGGGCCGGCGTGACCGTCCAGACCACGTGGTAACCCACGTAGATCGCCAGCACGAAGATGATCAGGTTGATCACCGTGTGGTTCACCATCTCCATCGACTTCTCCTCCGTTGCTTTTGAAACCGGGATGCTGCGTGTTGCTGTGATTGTTCTTTGCAGTATTACGGCGGGGCGCGCCGACGGCCCGTGGCTCTTGAAGGGCCGGTGGCGAGCTCCCTCTCCCGCGTGCGGGAGAGGGGAGCAACCCCTCAGGGGGGCGATACTCAGACCTTCTTGATTTCCTTGATCGCGTTCTTCTCGTTCACCAGGATGATCTTGGGCTTGTAGGTGGCGATTTCCTCGTCCGTCATCGGCGCGTAGGTGCAGATGATCAGCTGGTCGCCCAGGTGCGCGCGGCGCGCGGCGGCGCCGTTCAGCGAGATCTCGCCGCTGCCGCGCTCGCCCTTGATGATGTAGGTGGAGAAGCGCTCGCCGTTGTTGACGTTGTACAGCTCGATCTTCTCGAACTCCTTCATGTCGGCAGCGTCCAGCAGGTCCTGGTCGATGCCGCACGAACCCTCGTAGTTGAGGTCCGCCTGCGTCACGGTGACGCGGTGGAGCTTGGCGCGGAGCATGATGCGTTGCATGGGTGATACGTCCTTATATCTGAAGCGAAAGCAGTGGGCGCGCTGCGCCCGTCGGAGTTACGCCGCCTCGCGCACGACCTGGCCGTCCCTGCACATCAGGCAGGCGGCGACGATGTCGTCTTCGAGGTTGAGCGTGAACTGGCCGTCCTTGTCGACGACCAGCTTGAGGAAGTCCAGCACGTTGCGGGCGTAGAGCGCCGAGGCGTCGGCCGCGACCATGCTGGCCAGGTTGGTATGTCCGATCAGGATCACGCCGTTGTGGTTGACCACCTGGTCGGCTACCGTCAGCGGGCAGTTGCCGCCCTGCGCGGCGGCCAGGTCCACCACCACCGAGCCCGGCTTCATCTGCGCGACGGTGGCTTCCTGCAGCAGCACCGGTGCCTTGCGGCCCGGGATCAGCGCGGTGGTGATGACGATGTCGGCCTGGAGCGCGCGCTGGTGCACCAGCTCGGCCTGCCGCTTCATCCAGTCCGGCGGCATCGGGCGCGCGTAGCCGCCCACGCCCTGCGCGATCTCGCGCTCTTCGTCGGTCAGGAACGGCACGTCCACGAACTTGGCGCCGAGCGATTCGATCTGTTCCTTGACCGCGGGACGCACGTCCGAGGCTTCGATCACCGCGCCCAGGCGCTTGGCGGTGGCGATGGCCTGCAGGCCGGCCACACCCGCGCCGAGGATCAGCACGCGCGCGGCCTTGACGGTGCCGGCGGCGGTCATCAGCATCGGCATGAAGCGCTGGTAGTGGTGCGCGGCCACCAGCACGGCCTTGTAGCCGGCGATATTGGCCTGCGACGAGAGCACGTCCATGCTCTGCGCGCGCGTGGTGCGCGGCGCGGCTTCGAGCGCGAAGGCGGTGATGCTGGCGGCCGACATGCGCGCGTTGTTCTCGGCATCGAAGGGATTGAGCATGCCCACCAGCACCGCGCCGGGCTTCATCTGCGCCAGCTCGGCGGCATCGGGCGCGCGCACCTTCAGCACCAGTTGCGCGCCGAGCGCGTCGGCGGCGCTGCCGATGGTGGCGCCGACCGCCTCATACGCGCCGTCGGGCTGGCTGGCGTTCAGGCCGGCACCGGCCTGCACCACCACCTTGTGGCCCTGGGCAACGTATTTCTTGACGGTCTCCGGGGTGGCGGCGACGCGAGTCTCGCCGGCCCGCGTCTCCTGCGGGATGCCGATGTACATCGTCAATTTCTCCTTTAGCTGGCGTCTTGTCTGGTTGGACGGACCGACGTCTGGCCCGTGCGCGCTGCCGGATCGGGTTAAGCCGCAGCGCACAATTTTTCCGCAGCTTACAGGAATCTGACTTGCAATGGTGACCGGGCGGTCGGCTTTTGCGGACCCTGTGCCGGGCCTGGAACGGCGCGCCGGCGCCCGCCGCCGCGCTGCACGATGGGCTCGCAACCGGTAGAATGCGGGATTGCCTAAAAATTGAGCATCATGTCAAGTGACTGGAATGCCAGCGTGACCGTTGCCGCCGTGATCGAGCGCGGCGGCCGGTTCCTGCTGGTGGAAGAGGAAACCGCCGAGGGGCTGCGCCTGAACCAGCCCGCGGGGCACCTGGATCCGGGCGAAAGCCTGATCCGCGCCGTGATCCGCGAAACCCTGGAAGAAACCGCCCACACCTTCGAGCCGCGCGCGCTGCTGGGCTGCTACATGGGGCGTTCGCTGTCGTCGCGCACCGGTGGCGACGTCACCTACGTGCGCTTTGCCTTTACCGGCGACCTCGGCTCGCTCGACGCCGGCCGCCAGCTCGACACCGGCATCGTGCGCACCGTCTGGATGGGGGCCGAGGAGTTGCGCGCGTGTCCGGAGCGGCATCGTTCGCCGCTGGTGATGGCGTGCGTGGACGACTACCTGGCCGGCAAGCGCTTTGCGCTGGACGCGCTGTACACGCACCCGTCGGTGCTGCAAGCGGGGACGCAGTCGTGAGCGGTGCCGCAAAGCGTGTGGTGGTGGGGATGTCCGGCGGAGTCGATTCGTCGGTCACCGCGTGGCTGCTCAAGCAGCAGGGCTACGAGGTCATCGGCCTGTTCATGAAGAACTGGGAAGACGATGACGACAGCGAATATTGCTCCACGCGCCAGGACTGGCTCGATGTGGTCTCGGTGGCCGACCTGATCGGCGTCGACGTGGAGGCGGTCAACTTCGCCGCCGAATACAAGGACCGCGTCTTCGCCGACTTCCTGCGCGAATACTCGGCCGGCCGCACGCCCAACCCGGATGTGCTGTGCAATGCCGAGATCAAGTTCAAGGCGTTCCTGGACCATGCCATGTCGCTGGGCGCGGAAACCATCGCCACCGGCCACTATGCGCGCGTGCGCCAGAACGCGGCCGGCCGCTTCGAGCTGCTCAAGGCGCTGGACCATACCAAGGACCAGAGCTACTTCCTGCACCGGCTGAACCAGGCGCAGCTGTCGCGCACGCTGTTCCCGCTGGGCGAGATCCCGAAGACGCGCGTGCGCGAGATCGCCGCCGAGATCGGCTTGCCGAACGCGAAGAAAAAGGACTCGACCGGCATCTGCTTTATCGGCGAGCGTCCGTTCCGCGACTTCCTGAACCGTTACCTGCCCACCAAGCCGGGGCCGATGAAGACGCCCGAGGGCAAGGTGGTCGGCGAGCATATCGGCCTGGCTTTCTACACGCTGGGGCAGCGCAAGGGCATCGGCCTGGGTGGCAGCCGCGACGGCAACGGCGACGCCTGGTATGTCGCGCGCAAGGACATGGCGAACAATACGCTTTACGTGGTGCAGGGCCACGACCATCCGTGGCTGCTGACGCCGGTGCTGACCGCGTCGGACCTGTCCTGGGTGGCCGGCGAGCCGCCCGCCGCCGGTGCGGCGATGGCGGCCAAGACCCGCTACCGCCAGAGCGATGCCGCCTGCACGGTGCAGGCGGTTGACGCCGGGGCGCTGACGCTGGCGTTTGCCGAGCCGCAATGGGCGGTCACGCCCGGGCAGTCGGCGGTGCTGTATGACGGGGATGTCTGCCTTGGAGGCGGCATTATCCAGTAAGCACCCGGCAAAGCCGTGGCACAGCCGAAAACACCCGCGCCAGGCGGGTGTGTTTCATCCGGGGCTGGGCGTCAGCCGCGCGGCGGCTCGGTATCGATGAACGACTGCCGCTTCGACAGCTTTTCTTCCAGCGTCGCCAGGTTCGGATGGCGTTCGCGCCAGGCGATGTCCGGGAAGCGGAAGTCCAGGTAGGACAGCGCGCAGCCCACCGCCACGTCGGCCAGCGAGTAATGCGTGCCGGTGCAGAACGGGCGGTCGGCCAGGCCGTGGGCCATGGCCACCAGTGCCGCGTCGATCTTGCCGCGCTGGCGCTGCACCCAGCGCTCGCTGCGCTCGTGCGGCTCGCGCTGGGTGGCCTCCAGGCGCACCAGCAGCGCGGCGTCGAGCAGGCCGTCGGCCAGCGCTTCCCAGCAGCGCACTTCCAGGCGCTCGCGCCCGCCCTGCGGGATCAGCCGGCTGACCGGCGTGAGCGTGTCGACATACTCGACGATCACGCGCGAATCGAAGATCGCGCCGCCGTCTTCCATCACCAGGCACGGCACCTTGCCCAGCGGGTTGTACTGGCCGATCCGGGTTTCAGGCGACCAGACGTCCTCTTCGATCAGCTGGCACTCGATCTTCTTCTCCGCCATGACCACGCGCACCTTGCGCGCGTACGGGCTGGTCCGGGATGCATACAGCTTCATGTTCTCCCCTTGAGCTTGTTATGAAGTGCATCGTCGCTCGGTGGCAGCGCGGCGGCGGGGGAGGCAGCGATGGCTTGCCCGATGCACTTCATAACAGGCTACTGGAACGGCGTGCGCGAGTATACCCGCGCCGCATGGCGAATGCGGGCTCGCGCACCGATGCCCCACGGCCGCGCTGTGCCGCCGCCCGGAGCCGGGGCAGGGGTGGTAAAATCGCGCGTTGCGCAGCGCCGGCCGCCCGCCGATGCGGCGTGACGGGCGCATTGCCCCGTCCGTGCCCGCCAGCGCTGCCCGCGCCAGCCCCCGCGGCGTCCCTTGTTCGCCTTCTTCTATTCCTCCCTTTCCCGGTTTCCAGCATGACCTCCTCCTCGCTTTCGCCGCTCACCGCCCTGTCCCCGATCGATGGCCGTTACGCCGCCAAGGCCGATGCGCTGCGCGAATGGCTGTCCGAGGCGGCCTTCATGCGCAACCGCGTCAAGGTCGAGGTGCACTGGCTGATCGCGCTGGCGCAGGCCGGCCTGCCCGACATGCCGAAGTTTTCGGCCGCGTCCGAGGCCGCACTGCTGGCGCTGGTCGACAAGTTCAGCGAGGCCGACGCCGCCCGCATCAAGGAAATCGAGGCGGTCACCAACCATGACGTGAAGGCGGTCGAGTACTGGCTCAAGGAGCAGGTCAAGGGCAACGCCGAACTGGAAGCCGCCAGCGAGTTCATCCACTTCGCCTGCACCTCGGAAGACATCAACAACACCTCGCACGGCATGATGCTCAAGGGCGCGCGCGAGGCCGTGGTGGTGCCGGCGCTCAAGCGCGTGCACGCGCGCCTGGTCGAGCTGGCCAGGCTCAATGCCAGCCAGCCGATGCTGTCGCGCACCCATGGCCAGCCGGCCAGCCCTACCACCCTGGGCAAGGAAATGGCCAACGTCGCGGCGCGCCTGGCGCGCGCGATCCAGCGCATCGAGCAGGTCGAGCTGCTGGGCAAGATGAACGGCGCCGTGGGCAACTACAACGCCCACCTGTCGGCCTACCCCGCGTTCGACTGGGAAGCGTTCTCGAAGCAGGTCATCGAGACCCGCCTGGGCCTGACCTTCAACCCGTACACCATCCAGATCGAGCCGCACGACTACATGGCCGAGCTGTTCGACGCGATCGCCCGCGCCAACACCATCCTGCTCGACCTGAACCGCGACGTGTGGGGCTATATCTCGCTGGGCTACTTCAAGCAGAAGACCAAGGCCGGCGAAATCGGCTCGTCGACCATGCCGCACAAGGTCAACCCGATCGATTTCGAGAACTCGGAAGGCAACCTGGGCCTGGCCAACGCGGTGCTGCGCCACCTGTCCGAGAAGCTGCCGGTGTCGCGCTGGCAGCGCGACCTGACCGACTCGACCGTGCTGCGCAATATCGGCGTGGCCTTCGGCTACAGCCTGCTGGCCTACGAGGCCTGCCTGCGCGGCCTGGGCAAGCTCGAGACCAATCCGGAGCGCCTCGATGAAGACCTCGACAACTGCTGGGAAGTGCTGGCCGAGCCGGTGCAGACCGTGATGCGCCGTTTCGGCGTGCCCAACCCGTACGAGCAGCTCAAGGAGCTGACCCGCGGCAAGGGTATCTCGCGCGAAGCGCTGCAGACCTTCATCAACGGCCTGGCGATCCCCGACGACGCCAAGAAGCTGCTGCTGGAGATGACGCCCGCCAGCTATATCGGCAAGGCCGTGACGCTCGCCGAGCGCATCTGAAGCCACTTTTCCAGCTGCCAGGCAGGCGGCGGAAACGGAAAGCCATCCCGCGGGATGGCTTTTTTTGCTTTTGAGCGTGCTCTACCTGGCCTTCGGTGCGCGGTTGTGACGCCTGCGCCAGAATGTCGCTTCAAAGCATTTGAATAACTTAATGAAGGACTGTCCTGCACCGGCGCACATCCGCCCGCAATAATGCGAGAATCGTCAGCGCACGGGCGGGTGGATCCGGCCGTAGCCTTCCCCAAAATTGTGAAACGCCCCTGCCGCGGGCGAGAGGAATTCGATGCGTTCTACCGCCACTGCCCCCGCCGGCTACGGTGCCACCGCGATTGCCCTGCACTGGCTGGTGGCGCTGGCCATATTCGCCGCGTTCGCGCTGGGCCTGTACATGACCGGCATTCCGGGGCTGACGCCGACCAAGCTCAAGCTGTACTCCTGGCACAAGTGGCTGGGCGTGACGATCTTCGCCATCGCCGTGCTGCGCGTGCTGTGGCGCGCCACCCACGCCGCGCCGCCGGTCGCGTCCGGCACCCCGGCGTGGCAGGCCAGGGCGGCGGCCGGGGCCCACCATCTGCTGTACCTGCTGATCGTGATCGTACCGATCAGCGGCTACCTGTACAGCTCGGCCGCGGGCGTGCCGGTGGTCTACCTGGGCCTGTGGAAGATGCCGGCGCTGATCGAAAAAAGCGATGCGCTGAAGGAAGTGCTGAAGTTCACCCATGTCTGGCTGAACTACCTGATGGCCGCGGTGGTCGTTGTCCATGCGGCGGCGGCAGTGAAACACCAGTTTGTCGACCGCGACGGCACGCTGGGCCGGATGCTGCCGTTCCTGCGCTGACCCGGCGCGCCAACCATTTTCGTTCCGCGGCGCGCCTGCGCCGTCCCTGACAGGAGTTTTCCCAGATGAAACGTCATTCCCGCCGCGGCTCGGCCACTCTCCGCGCCACCCTGGCCGCCGTGCTGGCCGCCACCGGCATCGCCGCCAACCTGGCCTGGGCCCAGGTCGACGCCGCCAGGAGCTCGGTCACCGCGGTGGCGCGCCAGATCGGCGTGCCGATGGAGGGCAAGTTCAGGAAGTTCGACGCCAACGTCAGCTTCGACCCCGCCAAGCTGGCGACATCGACGGCCAAGATCGAGATCGACGTGGCCAGCTTCGAGATCGGCGATGCCGAGACCACCAAGGAAGTGAAGGGCAAGGACTGGTTCGACGCCGCCAAGTACCCCAAGGCGGTGTTCCAGTCGACCAGCATCAAGAACGGCACGCCGGGCAAGTACGACGTCGCCGGCAAGCTGACCATCAAGGGCAAGACCGTGGACGTGGTGGTGCCAGCCACCTACCGCCAGGAGGGCGGCGCGCAGGTGTTCGAGGGCGCGCTGCCGATCAAGCGCACCGCGTTCAATATCGGCGACGGCGAATGGAAGGACACCTCCGTGGTCGCCGACGATGTCCAGATCAAATTCCGTATCGTGCTGGCCAAGAAGTAAGGCCGGCATACCTCTGACGTACCCAGGACTTACCTGAACCGCTCCATCCCAACCCTGATTTGTCGGGAGACACCATGAAACTGCGTTCCCTCGTTGCCGCCGTCGCGGCCGTTTCCGCAACCGCCGCCTTCGGCGTGGCTTCGGCCAACACCGTGACGTACAACCTCGATCCGACCCATACCTACCCCAGCTTCGAGGCCGACCACCTGGGCGGCCTGTCGACCTGGCGCGGCAAGTTCGACAAGTCCAGCGGCGTGGTGACGCTGGACCGGGCCGCCAAGGCGGGCTCGGTCGAGGTCAACATCGACCCGGCTTCGATCGATTTCGGCAATGCCAAGCTGAACCAGCATGCCAAGGGCCCGGACATGTTCGACGTGCAGGCCTTCCCCGAGGCCACCTACAAGGGCAAGTTCTCCAAGTTCAAGGGCGACGTGCCGACCGAGGTCGATGGCGTGCTGACGCTGCGCGGCGTGTCCAAGCCGGTCAAGCTGGAAATCCGCGAATTCAAGTGCATCCAGCACCCGATGCTCAAGCGCGAAGCCTGCGGCGCCGACGCCGTGGGCCACTTCAACCGGACCGATTTCGGCCTGGACTATGGCGTCAAGATGGGCTTCAAGCCCGAAGTCAAGCTCGCCATCCAGGTGGAAGGCGTGCGCGCCGACTGAGCGCGCGGTCCGCTGCGGCGGGCAAACTGCTGTCAAGGCCGGCCCATGCCGGCCTTTTTTGTTGTATTGCACCATGCGGGGGGGCCGCCACGGCACTTTGTTGTGCGAGTTGCGACGGGCACAGTACAATGGCCCGCGGCAATCCACCTTGATCCGGGGTATTGCGACTCCTGCCACGGCGGGGGGCAGCCATGCCCGCAACTGGCCAGAGCGCATCACTATGAGCATTCGCTGCATGTCCCGATACCGGTAGCCTTCCCGCGACCCCCTCGCCCCTCATGCTGTACCCGGCCGTTCTGCCCTGGCTGTATGGCCCGCAGCGTTTCCCGGTTTTCCCTGGCGCTATACCGTGTACTCCAAAACGCAAATCGATCCGGTAGTTAGTTTCCGCAACTCGCAGGGCGAGCAGGTGCGGGGCACGATCATCAATCTCCAGAGAAAGTCTCTGGTGATGGAAATCTACAACCCGTATTCGATCGTGCAGGTCAGCGAGGTGCTGAGCGAGCTCAGCGTCCGCATGGGCGCCAAGAATGCCTATCTCGGCAAGGCCGTGGTGATGAGCCTGGTCAACACCGGCCTGACCGCGGTGGTGTCGCTGACGCTGATCGACGAGTGGCGCGAGCTGTCCGATCTCAACAACGAGCCCAAGTCGGTCGCGCGCGAAGCCGAGCTGTTCGTGCAGGATTGGGACACGCGCTTCAACATCCGGCGCGACTACCAGATCGTGGTCAACGAGATGCGCGCCTTCCTGTCCGAAGTGTCGCGCTGGGTCGAACAGGTCGACCTGACCGAGTCGCTGCCCAAGACCGAAGGCAAGCTGCGCCAGGACGTCTTCTACGAGCTGGCCACGCCGATCATGGCCAAGACCAAGACCTACCTGGACTGGCTCGAGGGCGAGGCCCAGCGCGTGGACGCCGAAATTGCCCCGGTGCACCGCACCTACGCGCAGTCGGCGCTGCATCCGTTGCTGCTGCGCGCGCCGTTCGTCTATCGCACCTTCACCAAGCCGCTCGGCTATGCCGGCGACTACGAAATGGTGAACCAGATCCTGGGCGATCCGCAGCAAGGCCCGACCACCTACTTCCAGATCGTCAATACCGCCTTCCTGAAGGCGGCGGTGGCGACCGCGCACCGCAACCGCATCGACCTGCTGATCGATTTCCTCACGCGCCAGGCCGAACGCGCGCGCGCCGCCGGCCGGCCGTTCCGTGTGCTCAATGTCGGTTGCGGCCCGGCCTTCGAAATCCAGCGCTTCGTGCGCGAATACCCGAACCCGGAGCTGTTGTCGTTCCAGCTGGTCGATTTCAGCGAAGAGACGCTGGAATACACGCGCAAGTCGATCGAGCACTCGGCCAACAGCGCCGGCCACAAGTTTGCCGTCGAGATGGTGCACCAGTCGGTGCACGAACTGCTCAAGCGTCGCATCTCCCCGGACGATGCCGCCGCACGCGAGTTCGACGCGGTCTACTGCGCCGGCCTGTTCGACTACCTGTCGGACAAGGTCTGCGCCCGGCTGCTGTCGTACTTCGCCTCGCGCTCGCGCTCCGGCGGCCAGATCCTGGTGACCAACGTCCACGCCGACAATCCGGAGAAATTCGGCATGGAGCACCTGCTCGAGTGGTACCTGATCTACCGCGACGATGCCGGCATGGCGCAACTGCTGCCCGAGCACTCGCATTCGCACCGCGTCTACGTCGACAGCACCGGGGTCAACGTGTTCGCGGAAGCCACCATTGACTGAGGCTGTCCTAGCGGGCCACGCCATGAGCACCAACCAACTCTACGCCGGCTACCAGTCCGAACTGGTCGACTTTCGCCTGGCCTTCAGCCGCGGCGGCGCCTATACCGCGATCGTGCTGGTCCTGCTGGGCGTGGGCCTCGACTACGGACAGTATCCGCAGCAGCAGTTTGCCTTTGCGGTGGCACGCGTGCTGGTGTCGCTGCTGATCGCCGCGGTCGTGGTGGTCCTGTACAGCGCCGCCGGACGCCGCTTCGCGCCCTGGTTGACGCTGACCTGGCTGCTGCTGCCGCAGATCATGATTGCCTGGATGATCTCGCAGACCGAAGGCGTGCATTCGCCTTATTACGTGGGACTGAACCTGGCCATTTTTGCTTCCGGCATCGCGCTGCCGTTCGGCCTGTGGCAGAACGTGGTGTTCGGCCTGCTTTCATACCTGCTGTATGTGTTCGCCTGCCTGCTTCACCCCGGCGGCATCGAGCCGCTCGGCACCTTTATCGTCAATTCGCTGTTCCTGCTGTTTGCCGCCGCGGCCAGCGCCGTCTACACCTATTTCAACGAGCGTGCGCGCTTCATGCTGTTCCGCCTCAAGGCCGAGGTGGCCGAGAAGAACGCCGAACTCGAGGTCATCAACCGCAAGCTGGTCGACATCAAGGGCCAGATGCTGCAGCAGGAAAAAATGGCCGCGATCGGTACGTTGGCCGCTGGTCTGCTGCACGAGGTCAACAATCCGGTGAACTTCTGCCTGATGGCGATCGAGGTGGCGATGGAAGAGCCCCAGGCCAAGGAGAGCGAGTCGCTGACCGAATGCCTGGTGGATGCCAAGCAGGGGATGCAGCGCATCCAGCATATCGTTTCCGACCTGAAGACCTTCGCCTACCGCAAGCCGGGCGCGGAGGTGGAAGGCACGCCGTTCATGTTCGAAAAGGCGCTGGATTCGTCGATCCGCCTGACCGCGCATGAGCTGCGCGGCGTCAAGGTAACGCGCGAGTTGCCCGCCGACACGCTGGTGCTGGGCGACGAGGCCGCCATCATCGGCGTGCTGATCAACCTGTTTTCCAACGCGGCGCTGGCCATGCGCAAGGCCGGCACCACCGCGCCCGCGATCCATACCACGGTGCGCTGGTCCGAAGGCCGCTTGCACGTGACCGTGCGCGACAACGGCCCCGGCATCGCACCGGAACACCTGGCGCGGGTGTTCGAACCCTTCTTCACCACGCGTGAAGTGGGACAGGGCCTGGGCCTGGGACTGTCGATCAGCTATGCCGTGATCGAGCGCCACGGCGGCCAGCTGTTTGCCGAAAGCGAACTGGGCCAGTGGGCCGCGTTCAGCTTCGACCTGCCTCGCGCGGAGTAAGTCGCATGAGCGAAGCCCAGCAAGCGCGGCCAAACGTCGTCCTCTATGTCGATGACGAGGACATGGCGCGCAAGTACTTTGCGCGTGCGGTCGGCAGCGAGTACGAGGTCCTGCTTGCCGCCGGCGCCGACGAGGCGATGGCGACGCTGCGCGCCGAGGGCGGGCGCATCGCGATCCTGGTCACCGATTTCCGCATGCCCGGCCGCGATGGCGGCGACCTGCTGCGCGAGGTTGCGCAGGCCTATCCGCAGATCGTGCGCATCCTGGTGACGGCCTACGCCGACAAGGACATGCTGTTGCGGACCGTCAACAGCGGCGAAGTCTTCCGCATCCTGGAAAAGCCGCTGAGTGTCAGCGACGTGCGCCAGGTCCTGAACCTGGCCGGCGAGCGCCACCTGGAGCGCGCGTTGCGCCAGCACCGCCTGATGGCGATCGACGAAACCCTGGCCTTCCTGGCGCATGAACTGAACACGCCGCTGGCCGCCATTGCCAACTTCGCGCGCGGCATCGAAAGCCGCGTCCAGGCCGACTACAGCGAGCAGCGGCAAGGCGAGATCGGGCAGGCCGCGGGCGCCATGTACGACAACGCCCAGTATTGCCTGGCGGTGCTGTCGTCTTTCCTGGAGTCGGTGCGCAACAGCGCGGGAGTCAGCAAGACGCCGGCGGCCGACGCCGGCACCGAGGTCAGCGCGGGTGCGCTGGTGGCGTCGCTGCTGGATACGTATCCGTTCACCGGCGGGCAGCGCCAGTGGGTCGACGTCGACATGCAGGGCGATTTCCCGGTGCATACGCTGCCCAACTGCGTCGCGCTGGTGCTGTCTTCGGTCATGAGCAACGCGCTGCGCGCGCTGGCGGGCGTGGACCAGCCGTCCCTGCGCTTCGTGGTGACAGCCCAGCCCAACCAGGAAATCCGCATCTGCGACAACGGCCCGGGCATCCCGCCAGAGGTGATGGGGCGCCTGCTGGTCGATCCGGTCACGACCCACGCCAGCGCCGGCGGCAGTGGCCTCGGGATGATTTTCTGCAACCGCGTCATGCAGTCCTTCGGCGGAGGTGTCCGGATCGCCTCCGCGCCCGGAGCCGGGACCACAGTGACGCTGGACTTTCCAAATATCAAGAATCGAATGATTAGGAGTGACCGATGAGCGAACCGATTGCCACCCAGGCACCACCCCCGGCGATTCTGTTCGTCGATGACGAGGCCACCGCCGTCAAATATTTCCAGCGCGCGATCGGTGCGCTGGCGCCGGTGGTGACTGGCGGCTCGGTGGAGGAGGGCAAGACGCTGCTGGACGCTCACGCCGACAGCCTGGCCGTGCTGGTCTCGGACCAGCGCATGCCGGGCGAGTACGGCAACGAATTGCTGCGCTATGCACGCGAACGCTACCCGCATATCGTGCGCATCCTGACCACCGCGTATTCGGAACTCGACCAGACCGTCGAGGCGGTGAACCAGGGGCAGATCCACCGCTATATCAAGAAGCCGTGGGACATCACCGCGCTGCGCATGGAGCTCAAGCAGGCGCTGGAAATGTCCGGCCTGCGCAAGGAGCGCGACCAGCTGGTGCGCGAGAAGCTGGCGGTGCTGCAGACCCAGACCGTGGCGACCCGCATCGGCATGCTGCACGCGCTGTGCGCGAGCCTGATCGGCCCCGGCCATTTCCAGCCGGTGGATACCTACCTCGCCGCGGTCGACCTGGTCGGGGCCCGTAACGCTGATCCGGACTGGCAGCGCATGGACTATGCCGACCTGGTGCGCGCCGAAGCCGAGCGCAGCGGCAGTTTCGGCCATGCCGTCGGCACCCGCCTGGCCGGGCTGCGCAGCGCCAATGCAGGCAAGGGCGCCGCCGATGCCGCCGCCGTGATTGCCGACGCGCTTGGCAGCGAGGTGGTGCGCCGCGACGGCGATACGGTGGTGTGGACCCAGCCGGCCGCGCTGGCCGAGTTCCTGTCCCAGCCCGTGGGCACCGCGGTGTCGGCGCAGCACGCCGCCTGGCTGGCCAGCCTGCTGTGGCTGGAAGAGGCCGGCGGCGCGCTGAAGTTCGTGCGCGACGGCGACACCATCGTCTGCCGCGCCGCCCCGCGCAGCGAGAGCTTCGCCTCCGACCGCCTGGCCGCATGGATCGAGCGCTTCTCGATGCCGGCCTGACGGTCTCCTGAGCGGCCATGAAAAACGGCGCCCCGCGGGGCGCCGTTCTGTTTTCCGGCAGGGCAGGGCTCAGGCCTGCGCGCCGTAGTTGGGGTCGTTGCGGTCGGTCGACTCGCCCTTTTTCTCGCCCTTGACCAGGTCTTCGCGCTTCACGCCCAGCCACATCGCCAGCGCCGCGGCGACGAACACCGACGAGTAGATGCCGAACAGGATGCCCACCGTCAGCGCCAGCGCGAAGTAGTGCAGCGTCGGGCCGCCGAAGAAGAACATCGACAGCACCATCATTTCGGTCGAGCCGTGGGTGATGATGGTGCGCGACATGGTGCTGGTGATGGCGTGGTCGATGACCTCGTGGGTGGTCATCTTGCGGTACTTGCGGAAAGCCTCGCGGATCCGGTCGAAGATCACCACCGACTCGTTCACCGAATAGCCCAGCACGGCCAGGATCGCCGCCAGCACCGACAGCGAGAACTCCCACTGGAAGAAGGCGAAGAAGCCCAGGATGATGACGATGTCGTGCAGGTTGGCGATGATGCCCGCCACCGCGAACTTCCACTCGAAGCGGAACGACAGGTAGATCACGATACCTGCCACCACGCACAGCAGCGCCAGCAGGCCGTCGGTGGCCAGCTCCTTGCCCACCTGCGGACCGACGAACTCCACGCGCTGCAGCTTGACGTCAGGCGCCGCCGCGGTCAGCGCGCCCATCACCTGCTCGCTCTGCTGGGCGGACGTTACGGGCTTGCCGTCGGCGCCCTTCTGCAGCGGCAGGCGGATCATCACGTCGCGCGAGGTGCCGAAGTTCTGCACCTGCACGTCGGTGTAGCCCAGCTTGCCCACCTGGCCGCGGATCTTTTCCAGGTCGGCCGCCTGCTGGTAGCTGACCTCCATCACCGTGCCGCCGGTGAATTCGATCGAGAGGTGCAGGCCCTTTTGCCAGAGGAAGAACACGGCCGCGGCAAACGTCAGGAAGGAGATCACGTTGAAGATCAACGCGTGCTTCATGAACGGAATGTCGCGCCGGATGCGGAAGAATTCCATGTTGAATCCTGTTCTGTACTACGTGTTGTGCCGCGGGCCGCTTACTTGGCGATCGGCGTGTCGGTGGTATTGCCCGGCTTCCAGATCTGGCCGATGGCCACGCTCTGCAGCTTCTTCTTGCGGCCGTACCAGAGGTTGACCAGGCCGCGGTTGAAGAACACCGCCGAGAACATCGAGGTCAGGATGCCCAGGCAGTGCACCACGGCAAAGCCTCGCACCGGGCCCGAACCGAACGCCAGCAGCGCCAGGCCGGCGATCAGCGTGGTCACGTTGGAGTCCAGGATGGTGGCCCAGGCGCGGTCGAAACCGACCGCGATCGCCATCTGCGGCGACGCGCCGGCGCGCAGTTCCTCGCGGATGCGCTCGTTGATCAGCACGTTGGCGTCGATGGCCATGCCCAGCACCAGCGCGATGGCGGCGATGCCCGGCAGCGTCAGCGTGGCCTGCAGCATCGACAGCACCGCAATCAGCAGCAGCAGGTTCACGCCCAGCGCGATCACCGAGAACACGCCGAACAGCATGTAGTACAGGATCATGAACACGCCGATGGCGGCAAAGCCATAGGCGACCGAGTCAAAGCCCTTCTCGATGTTGTCGGCACCCAGCGACGGGCCGATGGTGCGCTCTTCGATGATCTCCATCGGCGCGGCCAGCGAGCCGGCGCGCAGCAGCAGGGCCAGGTCGTTGGCGGCTTCGGTGGAGTAGGAGCCGGTGATCTGGAAGCTCGAGCCCAGTTCGGACTGGATCGTCGCCACCGTCAGCACTTCGCCCTTGCCCTTTTCGAACAGCACGATCGCCATCGGCTTCTTCAGGTTCTCGCGCGAGACGTCGCGCAGCACGCGGCCGCCCTGGGCGTCGAGCTTGATGTTGACCGAAGGCTGCTGGTTCTGGTCGAAGCCGGCCGAGGCGCTTTCGATGCGGTCGCCGGTGAAGATCACCTGCTTCTTCAGCACCACCGGGGCGCCGTTGCCTTGCGTGAACAGTTCGCTGCCGAACGGGACCGGGTCGCCCGGGCGCGGGCTGCGCGGTGCGTCGTTGTCGACCAGGCGCGCTTCCAGCGTGGCGGTGCGGCCGATGATGTCCTTGGCCTTGGCGGTGTCCTGCACGCCCGGCAGCTGCACCACGATGCGGTCGGCGCCTTGCTGCTGGATCACCGGCTCGGCCACGCCGAGTTCGTTGACGCGGTTGTGCAGCGTGGTGATGTTCTGCTTGACCGCGGCATCCTGCACGGCGCGGCGGGCGACTTCGGTGAAGGTGCCGACAATGTTGTTGCCGTCCATGGCGAAGGCCACTTCGCGCAGGTTGTCGGCCAGCAGCGCGCGGGCGCGGCCGGCGTCGTCGGCGTTGTTGAAGCGCACCGTCAGGCGCTCGCCGTCGCGGTCGATGCCGCCGTGGCGGATGTTCTTGTCGCGCAGCAGGGTGCGCGCGTCGCCGGCAAGGCTGTCGAGCTTCTTGTCGACCGCGCCCTTCATGTCGACCTGCAACAGGAAGTGCACGCCGCCGCGCAGGTCCAGGCCCAGGTACATCGGCAGCGCGTGCAGCGAGGTCAGCCAGCGCGGCGAGCCCGACAGCAGGTTCAGCGCGACCACGTAGGCGGGGTCGGACGCGTCCGGGTTGAGCGCGCGCGACAGCACGTCCTTGGCCTTGAGCTGCTCGTCGGTGGTGCGGAAGCGCGCCTTGACCGAGCCCGACTGGCCGGAAATATCGAAGAAGACGCCGTCGGGCTGCAGCTGGTTCTGCGCCAGGATCTCTTCAACCTGCTTCTGCATCGACAGGTCGACCTTGACCGTGGCCTTGCCCGAGGACACCTGCACGGCAGGCGCCTCGCCGAAGAAGTTCGGCAAGGTGTAGATGATGCCGATGGCCAGGGCCACCAGGATCACGAGGTATTTCCAAAGCGGATAACGATTCATCTCGGGCCAGTCATTCAGCGGTTGGCGGGGCCGGCGCAGGCGTGGCGGGCCACGTCGGCGGGGCCGAACCGGTTTGGCAAACAGCCGCCTGGCAGCCGCGGATGGAAGCCGCGGGGGCTTCGTCGGGCTGGATCAGGCGGCTGCCGGGGCATGCGCGAACGGGCATGCCGGAAAAGACAAAGGCGGGAGTCGCGCGCGCGCTCCGGGGATCAGAGCGCCTTCAGCGAGCCCTTGGGCAGCACCGTGGTCACGGCATTCTTCTGCACCGTGATCTCGGTGCCTTCGGCGATTTCCAGGCTGACATACTGGTCGGTGACCTTGGTCACGCGGCCCAGGATGCCGCCGGCGGTGACGACTTCGTCGTTCTTGGCCAGCGCTTCGAGCATTGCCTTGGCTTCCTTCTGGCGCTTCATCTGCGGGCGGATCATGATGAACCACAGCACACCAAACATCAGGATGATGGGCAGGAAGCTCATCAGGCCGCCAGCCGCGCCGCCGGCACCGGCGGTCTGGGCAAATGCGTTAGAAATCAGCACGTTGATTCTCCGTCACAAAAGTCAGTCAATTAATCGAACATTCTACCATTCGCACCCAGCCCGCCCTTGGCATTCTAGGGCGGAATACGGGTTTGTTCGGGGTGCGTTGGGGGCAACTTGCGCGGCGTGCGCCGCGCCTTGACCGGCTATTCGACCGCCGGCGGCGCGAAAGTTCGCGCCGCCCGGGGTGGTCACTGCGTGCCGCGGGCGCGGTCGGCGGCGAACTGGCGGCGGAAATCGGTGAAGCGGTGCTGCTCGATCGCCTCGCGCACCTCGCGCATCAGCTGCAGGTAGTAGTGCAGGTTGTGGATGGTGTTCAGGCGCGCGCCCAGGATCTCGCCGACGCGGTGCAGGTGGTGCAGGTAGGCGCGCGAGAAATTGCGGCAGGTGTAGCAAGCGCAGCTCTCGTCGAGCGGGCGCGGGTCGTTGCGGTGCGCGGCGTTCTTGATCTTGACGTCGCCGTAGCGGGTGAAGAGCCAGCCGTTGCGCGCATTGCGGGTCGGCATCACGCAGTCGAACATGTCGACCCCGGCGGCGACGCCGGCGACCAGGTCCTCGGGCGTGCCCACGCCCATCAGGTAGTGCGGCTTGTTGGCCGGCAGGCGCGGCGCCACGTGTTCCAGCACGCGCATCATGTCTTCCTTGGGCTCGCCCACCGACAGCCCGCCGATGGCAAAGCCGTGGAAGTCCAGCTCGGACAGCCCGGCCAGCGACTCGTCGCGCAGGTCTTCGTACATGCCGCCCTGGACGATGCCGAACAGCGCGTTCGGGTTGGCCAGCCGCTCGAACTCGTCGCGCGAGCGCTTGGCCCAGCGCAGGCTCATGCGCATCGACTTGGCGGCTTCCTCGTGCGTGGCCGGGCGGCCGTCGATCTCGTACGGCGTGCATTCGTCGAACTGCATGACGATGTCCGAATTCAGCGTGCGCTGGATCTGCATCGAGATCTCGGGCGACAGGAACAGCTTGTCGCCGTTGACCGGCGAGGCAAAGGTGACGCCATCTTCGGTGATCTTGCGCAGATCGCCCAGCGAAAACACCTGGAAACCGCCCGAGTCGGTCAGGATCGGCTTGTCCCAGCCGATAAAGCGGTGCAGCCCTTCATGGGCATTGACCACGTCCAGCCCCGGGCGCAGCCACAGGTGGAAGGTATTGCCCAGGATGATCTGGGCGCCGATCTCGTTCAGTTCCAGCGGCGACATCGCCTTGACCGAGCCATAGGTACCCACCGGCATGAAGATCGGCGTTTCGACCACGCCGTGGTTGAGCGTGACGCGGCCGCGGCGGGCGTTGCCGTCGGTGGTGATGAGTTCGAAGTTGAGCATGTCGAATAGTCTGAAATCAGGCCTTGGCGGCGGCGTCCGGCTGCCGGGTCAGGAGCATGGCGTCTCCGTAGCTGAAGAAGCGGTAGCGCTGCTCGACCGCGTGGCGGTAGGCGGCGCGGATGGCTTGCACCCCGGCCAGCGCCGACACCAGCATCAGCAGCGTCGACTTGGGCAGGTGGAAATTGGTGATCAGCGAGTCGACCAGGCGGAAGCGGTAGCCGGGCGTGATGAAGATATCGGTGTCGCCGCTGCCGGCGGCGAGCGTGCCGTCGGGCTGCGCGGCCGATTCCAGCGCGCGCAGCGAGGTGGTGCCGACCGCGATCACGCGGCCGCCGCGTGCGCGGGTGTCGCGCACCGCCTGCGCCAGGTCTTCGGAAATCGCGTACCACTCCGAATGCATCTTGTGCTCGGCGAGGTTCTCGGTGCGCACCGGCTGGAAGGTGCCGGCGCCCACATGCAGCGTCAGGAAGGCGCGGCGCACGCCCGCGGCATCGAGCCGGGCGAACAGCGCGTCGTCGAAATGCAGGCCCGCGGTAGGCGCGGCGACCGCGCCGGGGCTGCGCGCGTAGACGGTCTGGTAGCGGGTCTCGTCGTAGGCGTCGGGGTCGTGGGTGATATACGGCGGCAGCGGCAGGCGGCCGTAGCGCTCGATCAGGTCCAGCGCCGGCTCGGGGAAACGCAGCGTGAAGAACTGGTCCACGCGCGGGCCCACGGTCACGGCGAAGGCGCCGTCGGCCAGGTGCAGGGCGCTGCCTTCGGCCGGCGTCTTGGACGCGCGCACCTGGGCCAGCACGGTATGGGCATCGACCACGCGCTCCACCAGTACCTCGACCTTGCCGCCGCTGGGCTTGTGGCCGAAGAAGCGGGCCTTGATCACGCGGGTGTCGTTGAACACCAGCAGGTCGTCCGGACGCAGGTAATCGACGATGTCGCTGAAGGCGCGGTCGACCATGCGCACCGCATCGGCGGTGTCGCCGGGGGCGAGCCGCTCCACCACCAGCAGGCGGCTGGCGCTGCGGTCGGGCAGCGCGCTCTGGGCAATCAGTTCGGGCGGCAGCGGAAAGTCGAAATCGGAAAGCGTCAACATCGTGGGAAGGGCGGGCTGCGCGGTCTGCAGGCTGTGGCGGAGGCGGGCGCCGGGCAGGGCGCGTCACTCCGCTGCCCGGGTTGGCAGCCGGCATGGGTACAATCGGCGAATCCGATATTGTAAGGCCACGGGCGCGCTTGCCGCCGCGCCGGGCGTGATACCGGCCATTCGCCGGCGCCGCGCCAGCCAGTCCAGAAGCCCGCAGCGACTGCTGCCAACTTTTTCGCCGATGCCCGGAACCGCCGCTGAACCGATCCAGGACCCTGCCGACGCCGACGACGCGCCGGCCCCCGCGCGCGGCAAGGCCGGCGCGGGCAAGGGCAAGGCCGCGGGCTCGGGCACGTCTTCCGCGGCCGCGCGGCTGGCCAAGCTGGGCCTGCGCCGCCCGGTCGACCTGGTGCTGCATTTGCCGATGCGCTACGAGGATGAGACCACGGTGGTGCCGATCGCCGAGGCCATCCACCGTGCCGGGCTCGGGCTGCCGGCGCAGGTGGAAGGCGAAGTCGTCTCCAACGAAGTCACGTTCCGGCCGCGCCGCCAGCTGGTGGTGAAGATTGCCGACGACAGCGGCGAGCTGACCCTGCGCTTCCTGAACTTCTACGGCAGCCAGACCAAGCAGATGGCCGAAGGCGTGCGCCTGCGCGTGCGCGGCGAGGTGCGCGGCGGCTTCTTCGGCGCCGAGATGGTCCACCCGACGGTGCGCCCGGTGCTGGCCGGCGAGGCGCTGCCCGACCGCCTGACGCCGGTGTACCCGTCCACCGCCGGCATCCCGCAGGCCTACCTGCGCAAGGCCATCGGCGGCGCGCTGGTGCGCACTCCCTTGCCCGAGACGCTGCCGCAGCCGGTGCTGAAGGGGCCGCTGGCGCGCCTGCAGCTGCGTCCGCTGGCCGACTGCCTGCGGCTGCTGCACGCGCCGCCGCCGCAGGAAAGCGAGGCCGCGCTGGCCGACCGTTCGCATCCGGCCTGGCAGCGCGTCAAGTTCGACGAACTGCTGGCGCAGCAGATCTCGCTGCGGCGCGCGCACGCGGCGCGCCGCGACAAGACCGCGCCGACCATGCCGCGCCGCGAGGGCGGGCTGCTGACGCGCTTCCTGGCGGCCCTGCCGTTCCGGCTGACCGGCGCGCAGCAGCGCGTGGTCGGCGAAATCGCCGCCGACATGAGCTTGCCGCACCCGATGCACCGGCTGCTGCAGGGCGACGTCGGCAGCGGCAAGACCATCGTCGCCGCGCTGGCCGCGTGCCAGGCCATCGATGCCGGTTTCCAGGCGGCGCTGATGGCGCCCACCGAGATCCTGGCCGAGCAGCATTTCCGCAAGCTGTCGGCGTGGCTGGAGCCGCTGGGCGTACCGGTGGCATGGCTGGCCGGCAGCCAGAAGGCGCGCGACAAGCGCGCGGCCGTGGCCCGCGTGGAATCGGGCGAGGCGCAGCTGGTGATCGGCACCCATGCGCTGATCCAGGACACCGTGCGTTTTGCCAGGCTGGGACTGTCGGTGGTCGACGAGCAGCACCGCTTCGGCGTCGCCCAGCGGCTGGCGCTGCGCGGCAAGGCCGGCGCGGCCGAAGCGCCCGCTGCCATCTGCGCGGCCGAAACCGTGCCGCACCAGCTGATGATGTCGGCTACGCCGATCCCGCGCACGCTGGCCATGACGTACTACGCCGACCTCGACGTCTCGGTGATCGATGAACTGCCGCCGGGGCGCACGCCCATCGTCACGCGCCTGGTCAACGACGAGCGCCGCGACGAGGTGATCGGGCGCATCCACCACGCCGCCGCCGAAGGCCGCCAGGTCTACTGGGTATGCCCGCTGATCGAGGAAAGCGAGGCGCTGCAGCTGCAGACCGCGGTCGAGACCTACGAGACCCTGGTGGCCGCGCTGCCCGACCTGCGCGTGGGCCTGGTGCACGGGCGCCTGCCGCCGGCGGAGAAGGCCGCGGTGATGGACGACTTCAGTGCCAACCGGCTGCAAGTGCTGGTGGCCACCACCGTGATCGAGGTGGGCGTGGACGTCCCCAATGCCTCGCTGATGGTGATCGAGCATGCCGAGCGCTTTGGCCTGGCGCAGCTGCATCAGCTGCGC
The DNA here is from genome assembly GCF_900094595.1 of Cupriavidus alkaliphilus. GTDB lineage: Bacteria > Pseudomonadota > Gammaproteobacteria > Burkholderiales > Burkholderiaceae > Cupriavidus > Cupriavidus alkaliphilus. The sequence goes on from NZ_FMAD01000001.1 coordinate 196,168, forward strand.
GGCCGGGTCGGACGCGGCAGCGCCGAATCGGTGTGCCTGCTGATGTACCAGGCGCCGCTGTCGCCCACCGCGCGCGAGCGCCTGGCGACCATGCGCGAGACCACCGACGGCTTCGAGATCGCGCGGCGTGACCTGGAGATCCGCGGCCCGGGCGAATTCCTGGGGGCGCGCCAGTCCGGCGAGGCGATGTTGCGCTTTGCCGACCTGCAGACCGATGCCTGGCTGGTGGAGTACGCCCAGGAGGCGGCCGAGCTGATGCTGGCGCACTATCCGGAAGCGGTGGAAGCGCACTTGGCGCGCTGGCTGGGCGGGCGCGAGCACTACCTGAAGGCCTGATTGAAGTCTTGCTGGCCGGCTTTGTGCCGGAGCCGTCGCATACCGGCTCGCGTGAAGCGGGCACTCTGACAGAACCGGCAATCGAAGGTAAAATCTATCGCCTACCCGGATTTGATAAGTCATGACGCTCACCGAACTCAAGTACATCGTCGCCGTGGCGCGCGAGCGCCATTTCGGCCGGGCCGCCGAAGCCTGCTTCGTGTCGCAGCCGACGCTGTCGGTCGCCATCAAGAAGCTGGAAGACGAGCTCAACGTGCAGATCTTCGAGCGCGGCACCTCCGAGGTGTCGGTGACGTCGGTCGGCGAGCAGATCGTGGCGCAGGCCCAGCGTGTGCTGGAGCAGACCATGGCCATCCGCGAGATCGCCAAGCAGGGCAAGGATCCGCTGGCGGGGCCGCTGCGCGTGGGCGTGATCTACACCATCGGGCCGTACCTGCTGCCGTCGCTGGTCAAGCAGATGATCGACACCGTGCCGCAGATGCCGCTGATGCTGCAGGAGAACTACACCCACAAGCTGATCGAGCTGCTCAAGCAGGGCGAGATCGACTGCGCGGTGATGGCCGAGCCGTTCCCCGATTCCGGCCTGACGGTGCGCCCGCTCTATGACGAACCCTTTGTCGTGGCCGTGCCGCGCGGCCACCAGCTGGCGCAGGCGCACGCGGTCGATCCCGAAGAGCTGAAGCAGCAGACCATGCTGCTGCTGGGCAGCGGCCATTGCTTCCGCGACCACGTACTGGGCGTGTGCCCCGAGCTGTCGCGCTTTTCGCAGGCGGCCGACGGCATCCAGAAGACCTTCGAGGGCTCGTCGCTCGAGACCATCCGCCATATGGTGGCCAGCGGGGTCGGCATCACCGTGCTGCCGCGCACCTCGGTGCCCGACCTGAAGGCCAAGGGCGACATGCTGTCGTACGTGCCGTTTGCCGACCCCGTGCCCGACCGGCGCGTGGTGCTGGCCTGGCGCAAGAGCTTCACCCGCCTGCCGGCGATGGAAGCGCTGGCCAACGCCGTGGCCGCGTGCGACCTGCCCGGCGTGCGCAAGCTCGATGCCAAGGAACTGGCCGAAGCCGCCTGAGCGTCGCGTCGAAGGACTGTCCATGCAACGGCCGCAGCGGAGATTCCGCTGCGGCCGTTGTCATTTCTGCTCCCCGGATCGGATATCTGGCCGCGCTGTCTTGGGGTGGTCACCTGCCGCTGGCATAAGTTTCACTAACCCCAAATAGATTTGACCTAATACATAGGTATAAATAATTAAATTCTCAACCTGATAGATAATTTGTAGACTGGCTCCTGTCGATGCGGATGGCGTCGACGCAAGACAGGAACCGATGATGAGCACCAGCGCCCGTTCACTGAAAACCATACCGATCCAGCCCCGTTTTTCCTTCCGCATGGGGCGCTGCCTGCTCGATTGCCTTGCCTGCTATGCCGCCGCGCACTGACGCGGCATTTGCTTTCAGCCCACCCACAAAGAGGAAAAGATGAGCAAGAAAGACACTCTCACCACTGCCGCCGGCGCACCGGTTGCCGATAACCAGAACTCGCAGACCGCCGGCCCGCGCGGCCCGATGCTGCTGCAGGACGTCTGGTTCCTCGAGAAGCTGGCTCACTTCGACCGCGAAGTCATTCCCGAGCGCCGCGTCCACGCCAAGGGCTCCGGCGCCTACGGCACGCTGCGCATCACGCACGACATCACGAAGTACACCAAGGCCTCGGTGTTTGCCGAGATTGGCAAGGAAACGCCGCTGTTCATCCGCTTCTCCACCGTCGCCGGCGAACGCGGCGCGGCGGACGCCGAGCGCGACGTGCGCGGCTTCTCGATCAAGTTCTATACCGACGAAGGCAACTGGGACCTAGTCGGCAACAACACGCCGGTGTTCTTCGTGCGCGACCCGCTCAAGTTCCCCGACTTCATCCACACGCAGAAGCGCAACCCGCGCACCAACCTGCGCGACCCGATCGCGGTGTGGGACTTCTGGTCGCGCCATCCGGAATCGCTGCACCAGGTCACCATCCTGATGAGCGACCGCGGCCTGCCGCAGAACTACCGGCAGATGCACGGCTTCGGCTCGCACACGTATTCGTTCATCAACGCCAATAACGAGCGCTTCTACGTCAAGTTCCACTTCAAGTCGCAGCAGGGCGTGGAGAACTGGACCAACGAGGAAGCCGCAAAGGTGGTGGCCAACGACCGCGAGAGCGCCCAGCGCGACCTGTTCGACAATATCGAGCGCGGCAACTTCCCGCGCTGGAACCTGCGCGTGCAGGTCATGCCGGAGGCCGAGGCGGCCAAGTACCACATCAACCCGTTCGACCTGACCAAGGTCTGGCCGCACAAGGACTACCCGCTGATCGACGTGGGCGTGGTCGAGCTCAACCGCAATCCGGACAACTACTTTGCCGAGGTCGAGCAGGTGGCAATGAACCCCGCCAATATCGTGCCCGGCATCGGCTTCTCGCCCGACAAGATGCTGCAGGGGCGGCTGTTCTCGTATGGCGACACGCAGCGCTACCGCCTGGGCATCAACCACGCCCAGATCCCGGTCAATGCGCCGAAATGCCCGTTCCACAACAGCTTCCACCGCGACGGCGCGATGCGCGTGGACGGCAACCAGGGCGGCAAGCTCAACTACGAGCCCAACCGCGAAAGCGCCTACGCCGCCAGCGAGCGCGCGATCGAGCCGCCGCTGGCGCTCGACGGCGCCGCCGACCGCTGGGACCACCGCGTCGATACCGACTACTACAGCCAGCCCGGCGCGCTGTTCCGCCTGTTCGACGAAGGCCAGCGCCAGCGCCTGTTCGCCAATATCGCCGCGGCGATGCAGGGCGTGCCGGAGGCCATCGTGCGCGTGCAGCTGGAGCACTTCAGCAAGGCCGACCCGGCCTATGGCGAAGGCGTGAAGCGGGCGCTCAACCTGCAATAAGCGCCCGCCCGGCAACGGCCATCCGGCGCGGGGTTTGGCCGGGACCGTTGCCGGGTGCAATAATGCGGGGTACCGCGCCGCCCGGCCCCGAATCGGCAAGTCCGGCGGCGCTCCTCGTGGCTATACCTGAACGGAGCGTATCTACCATGGCAAAGAAGAACGAGATGAGCGTGAATATCGGTATTTCCGACAAGGACCGCAAAAAGATCGCGGAAGGGCTGTCCAAGCTGCTGGCCGACACCTATACCCTCTACCTCAAGACCCACAACTTCCACTGGAACGTGACGGGTCCGATGTTCAATACGCTGCATCTGATGTTCGAGACCCAGTACAACGAACTGGCGCTGGCCGTGGACTCGATCGCCGAGCGTATCCGCGCGCTGGGCTACCCGGCCCCGGGCACCTACAAGGAATACGCGCGCCTGTCGTCGATCGCCGAGGAAGAGGGCGTGCCCGAGGCCACCGACATGATCCGCAAGCTGGTCGAGGGCCAGGAAGCCGTGGTGCGCACCGCGCGCTCGATCTTCCCGGTGATCGATGCCGCCGGCGACGAGCCCTCGGCCGACCTGCTGACCCAGCGCATGCAGACGCACGAAAAAACCGCATGGATGCTGCGTTCGATGCTGGCCTGAGGCCGGCTCGCCCGCCTGGCTGCCGCGCCTGCGGCAGCCGGTACAGCGCGTCGCAGCCATCCGGGCTGCGGCGCGTTTTCATTGAATCGCCCGCCCCGGATCCACGCCGTGCAGACCCTCTCGCCGTTGCCCCCCACCCCCATGCTTGAACGCCTTGCCCTCTACGCGCGCCTGGTGCGCATCGACAAGCCCATCGGCACGCTGCTGCTGCTGTGGCCGACGCTGTGGGCCATGTGGATGGCGGCGGACGGGCCGCCGCGCTGGGGCCTGTTCTGGATCTTCGTCGCGGGCACCTTCCTGATGCGCTCGGCCGGCTGTGCCATCAACGACTGGGCCGACCGCGACTTCGACAAGCACGTCAAGCGCACCCGGGAACGGCCGCTGACGGCCGGCAAGATCGCCGCGTGGGAAGCGCTGGCGGTGGCCGCCGTGCTGGCGCTGGTGGCCTTCATGCTGGTGCTGCCGCTGAATGCGCTGACCAAGTGGCTGGCGGTCGTGGCGGCGGTGGTGGCCGGGACTTACCCGTTCTTCAAGCGCTTCTTTGCGATTCCGCAGGCCTACCTGGGGATCGCGTTCGGCTTCGGCATCCCGATGGCGTTCGCCGCGATCCAGGACCAGGTGCCGCCGGTGGCATGGCTGATGCTGCTGGCCAATGTGTTCTGGGCAGTAGCGTATGACACAGCCTATGCCATGGTGGATCGCGACGACGACCTGCTGATCGGCATGAAGACCTCGGCCATCACCTTCGGGCGCTTCGACGTGGCGGCGATCATGCTGTGCTATGCCGCGTTCTTTGCCCTGATGGCGTGGGCGGGCGTGCTGCTGGGCCTGGGGTGGCCGTACTGGGTGGGGCTGGTTGCCGCGATCGGCTGTGCCGGCTACCACTACACGCTGATCCGCGAGCGCGACCGGATGCGGTGCTTCGCGGCGTTCCGGCACAACAACTGGCTGGGGGCTTGCGTGTTTGCCGGGACGGCGCTGGCGTATGCGGTGCGGTGATTGATCCCTGCCGGTTTGCTCCCCTCTCCCGCCTGCGGGCGAGGGTAGCGTTCACAAGGGGCGGCGGCCAGCTCAGAGCGCCTGCGGGCTGACCGCCCCTTAATCCTTCCCGAACTCCGCCCCCATCTCCTTGCCGCGCGCCGCGGCCGCGTGCATCGCCCGCACGAAGGCATCGGCGATGCCCGAGGCCTCCATCGACGTCAGCGCCGCATGGGTGGTCCCCCCCTTCGACGTCACGCGCTCGCGCAGCGTCGCCACCGGTTCGGGTGACTGCCCCGCCAGCGTGGCCGCGCCGCGGAAGGTTTCCACCGCGAGGTCGCGTCCCTGTTCGGCGCTCAGTCCCAGTTCGGTGGCGGCGCGCTGCATCGCCTCGATGAAATAGAACACATAGGCCGGGCCGCTGCCGGAAATCGCAGTGACGGCGTCGATCTGGTCGTCGCCATCGACCCAGACGCACTTGCCGACGGCCTCGGCCACGGCGCTGGCAATGGCGCGGTCTTTGGCCGACAGCCCGGCCGGCGCGGCCAGCCCCGTCATGCCCATGCCCGACAGCGCCGGCGTATTCGGCATCGCGCGCACCACGCGGTTGCGCCCGCCGAGCCAGCGCTGCATGTCCTGCAGCCGGATGCCGGCGGCCACGCTGATCACCAGGTTGCCCGGGCCATCGCCCGGCAGGTGCGGCAGCAGTTGCTCCGTGGCGTCGCGGAACTGCTGCGGCTTGACCGCCAGCACCAGCACATCGCTGGCGCCGAAGGCGGCGTCCGGCGCTCCGGCCGCATGCACGCCGAGGTCGCGCGCCAGGCGCTGCTGCGCTTCCGGGAACGGGTCGACCACGCGGATCGCGCCGGCGGGCACGCCGCGAGCGATCAGGCCGCCGATCAGTGCGGAAGCCATGTTGCCGCCGCCAAGAAAACCGAAGGTGAGGGTGTCGAGCATGAAGGTCTCTGGGGTCTGAAAGATTCCGGTCGGGGCGCGGACGTCAGCCGCGCGCGCCGAAGATGGCGGTGCCGATCCGCACCAGGGTCGCGCCCTCGGCGATGGCGGCCTCCATGTCGCCCGACATGCCCATCGACAGCGTGTCGAGCGCCAGCCCGTCGGCGCGCAGCGCCTGCAGCATGGTGCGCATGGTGGCGAACGGGCGGCGTTGCGCGGCGGGGTCGTGCGCGGGTTCGGGGATCGCCATCAGCCCGCGCAGTTGCAGGCCGGGCAGGGCCGCGACCGCATGCGCCAGCGCGGGCACCTCGGCCGGGGCGACGCCGCTCTTGCTGGCTTCGCCGCTGATATTGACCTGGATGCAGACTTGCAGCGCCGGCATGCCGGCCGGGCGCTGGGCCGACAGCCGCTCGGCGATCTTGAGCCGGTCGATGGTGTGGACCCAGTCGAAATGTTCCGCCACCGGCCGCGTCTTGTTGCTTTGCAGCGGGCCGATGAAATGCCATTGCAGGCGGTCGCGCAGGTCGGCCAGCGCGGCGATCTTGTCGATGCCTTCCTGGACGTAGTTTTCACCGAATTCGCGCTGTCCGGCGGCGTATGCGGCCCTTATTCGGTCGGGGGAAACGGTCTTGGAAACGGCCAGCAGGGCGATGTCCGCGGCTTGCCTGCCGGCCTGTTGTGCTGCCGCCGCAATGCCCTGGCGCACGGCTTGCAAGTTGGCGGCAATCACAGACATAATCCGGCGAACATATATATAAAAGGTACGTCAAGTACCGATAACAAATCAGGGTGGGGTCATTATAGATGGACATCGCGCAGCTATTGGCTTTCGCCGTCAAGAACAAGGCGTCCGATCTTCATCTGTCCGCGGACATGCCGCCGATGGTGCGGATCCACGGCGACATGCGCCGCATCAACGTCGCCTCGATGACGCACAAGGATGTCCACGCCATGGTGTACGACATCATGAGCGACACCCAGCGCAAGGCCTACGAGGAACGCCTCGAAATCGATTTCTCGTTCGAGATCGCCGGCCTGTCGCGCTTCCGCGTCAATGCCTATAACACCCAGCGCGGCGCCGCCGCGGTATTCCGTACCATTCCGTCCAAGGTGCTGACGCTGGAAGAGTTGCGCGCGCCGGCGGTGTTTGCCGACCTGTGCATGAAGCCGCGCGGGCTGGTGCTGGTGACGGGCCCGACCGGCTCGGGCAAGTCCACCACGCTGGCGGCGATGGTCGACCACCGCAATGAAAACGACATGGGCCACATCCTCACGGTGGAGGACCCGATCGAATTCGTGCACAGCTCCAAGAAGAGCCTGATCAACCAGCGCGAACTGGGGCCGCATACGCATTCGTTTGCCAACGCGCTGCGCTCGGCGCTGCGCGAAGACCCCGACGTGATCCTGGTAGGCGAACTGCGCGACCTCGAAACCATCCGCCTGGCGCTGACCGCGGCCGAGACCGGCCACCTGGTCTTCGGCACGCTGCACACCAGCTCGGCGGCCAAGACCATCGACCGCGTGGTCGACGTGTTCCCGCCCGAAGAGAAGGACATGGTGCGCACCATGCTGTCGGAATCGCTGGAGGCGGTGATCTCGCAGACGCTGCTGAAGACCCGCGACGGCAACGGCCGCACCGCCGCGCACGAGATCATGATCGCCACGCCCGCGATCCGCCACCTGATCCGCGAAAACAAGATCGCGCAGATGTACTCGATGATGCAGACCAGCAGCGGGCTGGGCATGCAGACGCTGGACCAGTGCCTGTCGGACCTGATCAAGCGCAGCGTCATCAGCTACAACGATGCGCGCGCGATTGCCAAGAACCCGGACGCGTTCATGGGCTGAGGCCCGCCTTCGCTCTTCCTCCTGCAGGACACCGCCATGCTCGACCGCGAATCCGCCGCCAAGTACATCAACGACCTGCTGGAGCTGATGGTCAGCAACCGCGGCTCGGACCTGTTCATCACTTCGGACTTCCCGCCGGCGATCAAGGTCGACGGCAAGATCACGCCGGTGTCGCAGCAGCCGCTGAACCCGACCCAGGCGCTCGGCCTGGTGCGCTCGGTGATGAACGAGCGCCAGGTGCAGGACTTCGACACCAGCCGCGAATGCAACTTCGCGATCAGCGCGCCCAAGGCCGGGCGCTTCCGCGTCTCGGCCTTTATCCAGCAGGGCAAGGCCGGCATGGTGGTGCGCACCATCAATACGCGCATCCCGTCGGTGGCCGACCTGGACCTGCCGCAGACGCTGCATGACGTGGTGATGGCCAAGCGCGGGCTGGTGATCGTCACCGGCGCCACCGGCTCGGGCAAGTCGACCACGCTGGCGGCAATGCTGGACCACCGCAACGCGCACTCCTACGGCCACATCATCACCATCGAGGATCCGATCGAGTACGTGCACGCGCACCAGAACTGCATCGTCACGCAGCGCGAGGTCGGCATCGATACCGAGTCCTGGCACGTGGCGCTGAAGAACACGCTGCGCCAGGCGCCCGACGTGATCCTGATCGGCGAGATCCGCGACCGCGAGACCATGGAGTACGCGATGCAGTACGCCGAGACCGGCCACCTGTGCCTGGCCACGCTGCACGCCAACAACGCCAACCAGGCGATCGACCGCGTGGTCAACTTCTTCCCCGAGGAAAAGCGCCAGCAACTGCTGATCGACCTGTCGCTGAACCTGAAGGCGATGATCTCGCAGCGCCTGCTGCCGCGCGCGGGCCGCAAGGGCCGGGTGCCGGCGGTGGAGATCATGATCGGCACGCCGCTGGTGGCCGACCTGATCTTCAAGGGCGAGATCCACGAGCTCAAGGAAGTCATCAAGAAGTCGCGCGAGCAGGGCATGATCTCGTTCGACCAGGCGCTGTTCGACCTGTACGAGCAGGGCAAGATCACCTACGAGGACGCGCTGCGCAACGCCGACTCGCTCAACGACCTGCGCCTGATGATCAAGCTGCACAGCACGCATGCCAAGGACTCGGACCTGGGCGCCGGCACCGAGCACCTCAACGTCATCTGAGGGCTGCGCGGCGACGCGCATGGCGGTATGCTTGGCTATCTACAGGAGTCTGCCATGAGCAATGTCTACCAGTTCGAAGCCAACTCGCTCGCCGGCCAGCCGGTGCCGCTGTCGCAGTTCCAGGGCAAGGTGATGCTGGTGGTCAATACCGCCAGCGAATGCGGTTTCACCCCGCAGTACGAAGGCCTGCAGAAGCTCTATGACGAATACCACGAGCGGGGCCTGGAAGTGCTGGGCTTCCCGTGCAACCAGTTCGGCAAGCAGGAACCGGGCGATGCGCAGCAGATCGGACAGTTCTGCGAAACGCGTTTCGCGGTGCGCTTCCCGATGTTCGCCAAGATCGACGTCAACGGCCCCAACGCCCATCCGCTGTACCAGTGGCTGACCACCGAAAAGCGTGGCGTGCTCGGTACCCAGGGCATCAAGTGGAACTTCACCAAGTTCCTGCTGCGCCGCGACGGCACCGTGTACAAGCGCTATGCGCCGACCGTCAAGCCGGCAGAACTGCGCGCCGACGTCGAGCGGCTGCTGTCCGACCCGGCCGCCTGAGCCTCAGGTGCCGCTCGCGCGCACCGCGCGCAGGAAGCCGTTGAGCGAGCGCTCCGGGGTTTCGTGGAACTGGTCGTCGAGCATGCGGATGGCGCGGCAGCGGTCGAGCCGGAAGCTGCGGTAGTCTTCGCGCGTGGTGCACCACGTCGCCAGCAGCCAGGCATTGCCCCAGAAGAACAGCCCCAGCGGCATCACCACGCGTTCGGTGATGCGCTGCTGCGCGTCGCAGTAGTCGAGCTGCAGCAGCTTGTGCGCGCCCAGCGCGCCATGCACCACGTCGAAGGCCTCGCGCACGTGCGCCTGGTTGACGTACTCGGGCGCGAACACGCGGCTTTGCTGCGCCGCCAGCCGGCGCGGCGACGGCAGCGCGGCCATCAGCTTCTCCAGCGCCGGATCGGCCGCGGCGGCCAGCGCGCCGCCGCCCCAGGCCTTCAGCAGCCGCAGGCCGGCAACCAGCGCTTCCACTTCCATGGCGGTGAACATCAGTGGCGGGACGTCGAAGTCGGCGCGCAGCCGGTAGCCGATGCCGGCCTCGCCCTCGACCGGCACGCCCGACAGCGACAGCGCCTGGATATCACGGTAGACGGTGCGTTCCGAGACCCCGAGCCGCTGCGCCAGCAGCGCCGCCGTGGTCAGGCGGCGGCCGCGCAGCACCTGAACGATCTGGAACAGGCGGTCGGCGCGGCGGCTCATCGGTCAGCGTGGCCCATGGCGGTCATGCGGCCACCGGCTCGTGCAGGCCGATGCGGTTGCCCTCGCTGTCGGTGATATGCGCGATGCGGCCGATCTCGCCCGGCAGGCGCAGCGGCCCGAACACGGTCTTGCCGCCGGCGCGCGTGGCGCGCGCCAGCAGCGAATCGAGTTCGGGCGCGTGCAGGTACGGCACCGTGCCGTAGTAGTTGCTGGGCCGGTAGCCTTCGCCGGCGACCAGCGCGCCGCCGGGATCGGGGTGCGGGAACACGGCCATGTCGACCTGGCTCATGGTTTCGCGGCGCAGCTTGATATCGAACACCTGCTCGTAGAAACCGATGGCGCGGGGCATGTCGACGACGGGGATTTCCAGCCAATTGATCAGGCGTTGGCTCATGATGGGCTCCTGGGTTCCATAGGTAGGGGAGTGAGGAGCTCGCATCATGCGCGGGGGCTGCTGACAGCGTGCTGTCAGGAGGATGTCAGGGCGAAAGGTCAGTGCGGCATCCACGCCGCCATCACCGGCACCAGGATCGCGGTCAGCACGCCGTTCAGGCCCATGCCGAGCGCGGCGAAGGCGCCGGCCTCCTGGTTGACCTGGAACGCGCGCGCGGTGCCGATACCGTGCGCCGCCACCCCGGTGGCAAAGCCGCGCACGCTGTAGTCGCGAATGCGCAGCAGGTTCAGCAGCATGGTCGCGCTGACCGCGCCGATGATGCCGGTGCCCATCACCAGCACCGCCGTCAGCGACGGCAGCCCGCCGATCTTCTCGGCCACGCCCATGGCGATCGGGATCGTCACCGACTTGGGCGCGAGCGAGCGCACCGTTTCCGGCGAGGCGCCGAGCAGCCAGGCAATGCCCACCGCCGACACCACCGCCACCACCGAGCCCGCCACCAGTCCCGCCAGCAGCGGGAACACATGGGTGCGCAGCTTGGGCAGCTGCAGGTACAGCGGCACCGCCAGCGCCACCGTCGCCGGGCCCAGCAGGAAGTGCACGAACTGCGCGCCGTCGAAGTAGGTCTTATAGGGCGTGCCGGTGACGGTCAGCACCGTGACCAGCAGCGCCACCGCGATCATCACCGGGTTGGCCAGCGGCGAGAAGCGCGATTTCTCGTAGATGCGGAAGGCGAACACATAGGCCAGCAGCGTCGCGGTCAGGCCCACCAGCGGGCTGGCGGCCAGGTAGACCCAGATCTCGTTCAGGCGCGGCGTCATCATGCCTGTTCCCCCTTGGCGTCGGCATGCGGCGCGTCGGGCGTGCCGGAACGCTTGCGCATCAGCATGCGCGTGACCACGGCGGTGGTGGCGATGGCCAGCCAGGTGGACACCACCAGCGCGACCAGGATCGGCATCCACTCGCCCTCGATGCGGTTGGCGTGGACCATGATGCCGACGCCGGCCGGCACGAACAGCAGCGACAGGTGCTTGAGCAGCTCGGTGGTGGTGCCCTGGATCACGGGCAGCAGCCGGTCGTCGAAGACGAGCCAGCCGAACAGCAGGATCATGCCGAGCACTGGGCCGGGCACGGGCAGGGTCAGCGCGTAGCTGATCACCTCGCCGACGGACTGGAAAACCAACAGGATGGCAAAGGTCTGGAGCATGGGGGCGGTCATGGTTGTGCATTGCCCCCTCTCCCGCAGGCGGGAGAGGGGAGACAACCACGGCCGGGGTGTTATCCCAGCATCCGGTCGACCAGTTCGATCCAGTGCATGACCGGCGTATCGGTGCCGCCCTGCAGGTGCGAGATGCAGCCGATATTGGCCGAGACGATGGCTTCGGGCTGCGTCGCCTGCAGTTTGGCGAGCTTGTCGTCGCGCAGGCGCTGGGACAGTTCCGGCTGCAGCACCGAGTAAGTGCCCGCCGAGCCGCAGCACAGGTGGCTGTCAGCGCAGAGTTTGACTTCCACGCCGAGGCCGGTCAAGAGCGCTTCGACTTTGCCGCGGATCTGCTGGCCGTGCTGCAGCGTGCAGGGCGGGTGGTAGGCCACGCGCCGGCCGTCGCGCGGCACCGCGCCGGCGGCGGCGTGCAGGTCGTCGGCAAAGTCCGGCAGGACCTCGGACAGGTCGCGCGTCAGCGCCGAGATGCGGCGCGCGCGCTCGGCATAGGCGGGATCGTTGCGCAGCAGGTGGCCGTAGTCCTTGACCATCGCACCGCAGCCCGATGCGGTCATCACGATGGCTTCGGCGCCGGCTTCGACATGCGGCCACCAGGCGTCGATATTGCGGCGCATATTGTCGAGGCCGCCATCGTGGTCGCCGGTGTGGAAGCGGATCGCGCCGCAGCAGCCGGCCTCGCGCGCCACCACCAGTTGTACGCCGACACGGTCGAACACGCGCGCGGTGGCGGCATTGATGTTGGGCGACATTGCCGGCTGCACGCAACCGTCGAGCAACAGCATCTTGCGCGCATGCGTGTTGCGCGGCCACGCGCCGGGCGCGGCGCTGGCCGACAGCGGCGGCACCTTGGCGCGCAGCGTGCCCGGCAGCAGCGGGCGCACCATCTGGCCCAGGCGCAGCGCGGTGCCGAACAGCGCCGGCCGCGTCAGCCCCTCGCGCAGCACCCAGCGCGCGATGCGCTGGCTGGCGGGACGCCGCACGCCTTCGGCCTCGAGCTTGTCGTCGACCAGCTGGCGGCCGATGTCGACCAGGCGGCCATAGCGCACGCCGGAGGGGCAGGTCGATTCGCAGTTGCGGCAGGTCAGGCAACGGTCCAGGTGCAGGCGCGTGCTTTCGGTGATGGCATGGCCTTCGAGCACCTGCTTCATCAGGTAGATGCGCCCGCGCGGCCCGTCCAGTTCATCGCCGAGCAACTGGTAGGTGGGGCAGGTGGCGGTGCAGAAGCCGCAATGCACGCACTTGCCGACGATGGATTTGGCTTCCTCGCCTTCGGGCGTGTCGCGGAGAAAATCGGCCAGGGTCGTTTGCATGATGTGGGGTGTAGTGCCTGGAGTGTCTTGGCCCGCGGGCTCAGAGCCCGGGGTACATGCGCTGCGGATTGAAGATGCCGGCAGGGTCGAAGGTCTCTTTCAGGCGGCGATGGATCGCGGCCAGCGGCGACGCCAGCGGCGTGAACACGCCCATCGACTTGTCGCCGTGGCGAAACAGCGTGGCATGGCCGCCGGCGGCCTGGGCCACCGCGCGCACGCTTTCGGCGTCGGCTTTGGCCGAGCCCTCTTCGGGCAGCCACCAGCGCTGGCCGCCACCCCATTCGAGCAGCTGCGCGCCCGGCAGCGCCAGCGGCGCGGCCACGGTGGGCACCGCCAGCCGCCACAGCGCGCGGCCGGCGTGCGCCGGGGCGAAGAACGGGTGGGTCTGCTCGCGCAGCGATTGCCACAGCGCGGCAGCGGGCGCCGCGTCCAGGCGGTCGCCGCCGAGCCGGGCGCAGGCCGCACGCACCGCGGCGCCGGCGCCGGACAGGCGCACGTGCAGCACTCCCGCATGCCACACCGAAGACGCCAGCGGCAGCGGCTGCCCGCCCCACTGGTTCAGTTGCCGGACGGCTTCGGCCTGCGCCATCTCGAAGCGCAGCGTGGCCTCGTCGAACGGCGCCGGCAGCACCTTGACCGAGACCTGCAGGATCAGCCCCAGCGTGCCGAGCGAGCCCGCCAGCAGCCGCGACACGTCGTAGCCCGCGACGTTCTTCATCACCTGGCCGCCGAAGTCCATCACCTCGCCGCGGCCGTCCATCAGCTGCGCGCCCAGCACGAAGTCGCGCAGCGCGCCCACCGACTGGCGGCGCGGGCCCGACAAGCCGGCGGCGACGGCACCGCCCAGCGTCGCCACGCTGGGCTGGCCGGGCAGCGCGAAGTGGGGCGGCTCGAACGCCAGGATCTGGCGCTTGTCCGCGAGCGCGGCTTCGATCTCGGCCAGCGGCGTGCCGCAGCGTGCGGTGATCACGAGTTCGGCCGGGTCATAGTCGACGATGCCGGTGTAGGCGCGCGTGTCCAGCAGCTGGCCTTGCGGCGGCTGGCCGTAGAAGTCCTTGCTGCCGCCGCCGCGCAGCCGCAGCGCGGTGCGGGTCTCGGTGGCTTGCCTGACGGCGTCGCGGAAGGCGTCGAGGGTGGCTTGCATAGTCGTGCGAGTAGGGAGGAGTGTCTGGCGCGGCTCTGGATCAGGCCAGGCCGTCGCGGCCGCCCGGGATTTCAGGCCGGTCGTTCTGATAGGCCGGCAGCTGGGTGCCGCAGTGCTTGCAATACTGCGCGTCGGGCTCGTGCCCCTCGGTCAGGCAATGGGTGCAGGTGCGGGTGGTCAGCGGCCGCTTCATGATGCTGGCGGCCAGCTCGGCGCCGACGATGCCGGTGGGAAAGGCGATGATGCCGTAGCCCAGCAGGATCGTCAGCGAGGTGATGAACTGCCCCAGCGGCGTCTTCGGCACCATGTCGCCGAAGCCGGTGGTGGTCAGCGTCACCACGGCCCAGTACATGCTGACCGGGATACTGTGGAAGCCGTGCTCCGGGCCTTCGACCACGTACATCACGGTGCCGAGGATCACCGTGATGATGAACACCGCGGCCAGGAACACGAAGATCTTGCGCCGGCTGTTGACCAGCGCGCGGTACAGGATCTCGGCTTCCTCGAAGTACACCGTCAGCTTCAGGATCCGGAACACGCGCAGCAGCCGCAGCAGGCGCACGTCGATCAGGAAATGCAGTTCCGGCACGAAGAACGCGAGCCAGGTCGGCATGATCGAGATGAAGTCGATGACGCCGTAGAAGCTCAGCGCATAGCGCCACGGGTGCCGCACCACCAGCAGGCGCATGGCGTATTCGGCGGTGAACAGCAGCGTGAACATCCATTCCAGCACCGTGAATACCCCGCCAAGGCGCTGGTTCACCGCGGGCAGGCTGTCGAGCATCACGATCATCACGCTGGTGACGATGGCGAGCAGCAGCGCGACATCGAACAGGCGACCTTCGCGCGTATCGGCCTCGAAGATGATGGTGTACCAGCGCTGGCGCCAGCCCGCCTCGGGCTGGCCCAGGCGCTGGCGCACCACGGCTTCCTGGTGCTGGCGCCGGCGGGGATTCTCTTTCATGGCGTGGCTCAGAAGCGCGGCAGCTCGGGATGCGGCAGCAGGCCCTTCTTCACGTGCATCTTGCCGTATTCGGCGCAGCGCGCCAGCGTCGGGATGGCCTTGTCGGGGTTCAGCAGCCGCGCCGGGTCGAAGGCGGCCTTGACGCCGAAAAAGGCGTCGCGCTCGGCGGTCGAGAACTGCACGCACATGGAGTTGAGCTTCTCCACACCGACGCCGTGCTCGCCGGTGACGGTGCCGCCCAGCTCGACGCAGGTTTCCAGGATATCGGCGCCGAACAGCTCGGCGCGGTGCCATTCGTCCTGGTCGCCGCCGTCGAACAGCACCAGCGGGTGCATGTTGCCGTCGCCGGCATGGAACACGTTGATGCAGCGCAGCCTGTACTTCACTTCCATGGCCTCGATGCGCTTGAGCAGCGTGCCGATGTGCTTGCGCGGGATGGTGCCGTCCATGCAGTAATAGTCCGGAGAAATCCGGCCCGCCGCCGGGAAGGCGTTCTTGCGGCCGCTCCAGAAGCGCAGGCGCTCGGCCTCGTTCTGCGAGACCACGATGCGGGTGGCGCCCGATGCCGTCAGCACCGCGCTCATGCGCTCGATCTCCTCGGCCACTTCCTCGGGGGTGCCGTCGGACTCGCACAGCAGGATGGCGGCGGCATCGAGGTCATAGCCCGCATGCACGAACTGCTCGACCGCGGCGGTGGCGGGCTTGTCCATCATCTCCAGCCCGGCCGGGATGATGCCGGCGGCGATCACGTCGGCGACCGCGTTGCCGCCTTTCTCGACATCGTCGAAGCAGGCCATGATCACCTGCGCCAGCTGCGGCTTGGGGATCAGGCGCACGGTGACCTCGGTGACCACGGCCAGCATGCCTTCGGAGCCGATCAGCACGGCCAGCAGGTCCAGCCCGGGCGCGTCGGGGGCCTCGGAACCGAACACCACCACCTCGCCCGACATCGTCACCGCGCGCACGCGCAGCACGTTGTGCACGGTCAGGCCGTACTTCAGGCAGTGCACGCCGCCGGAGTTCTCGCTGACATTGCCGCCGATGGTGCAGGCGATCTGCGACGACGGGTCGGGCGCGTAGTACAGGTTGTGCGGTGCGGCGGCGTCCGAGATGGCCAGGTTGCGCACGCCCGGCTGGACCACCGCGGTGCGCGAATACGGGTCGACCGACAGGATGCGCTTGAACTTGGCCAGCGACAGCACCAGGCCCTCGGCGATCGGCATGGCGCCGCCCGACAGGCTGGTGCCGGCGCCGCGCGGCACCACCGGCACGCCCAGCTGGTGGCACAGCCGCAGGATGGCGCAGACCTGCTCCTCGGTGTCGGGCAGGGCCACCGCCATCGGCACCTGCCGGTACGCTGCCAGGCCGTCGCACTCATAGGGCACGGTGTCTTCCGGCTTCCACAGCACCGCGGCGTCGGGAAGGATCTGAGCCAGCCCGGCCAGCAGCGCGTCGCGGCGGCCGTCGGCCGCGGCCGTGGCCGGAGCGCCGGCGGCGCCGGGAGCGAGGGTTTGGGCTTCGTGCGGGGCATTCATGAACGACTCCTGTGGGGTCTCCTGGACGGCGGCCTGTGGCGCTCGCTTGCCGGCCTGCCGGCCGCGGGGGACGGGTGACTATAGCGCAGGCCACCTGGCGCGGGCACCACGCCAGACGTGAATTCCGCATGCCAGGCCGATCAAAAATGCTCATCATGGCCGGCGGGCACTGGCCCCGCTTTCAGCGTAGCACCGGCGGCCGGCCATCGGAAAGGCGGGTGCGGCGCTCGGCGTTGCCCCGGCGCTGCCTTCAGCGGTCCGGCTGCGCCGGGGCCTCGGGCAGCCGCAGCACCATGTCGAGCTTGTCGTGGAAGTGCGGCGCGACGTACAACGCGTCGGGCTCCAGCCCGAAGCGCTCGAACCCGAGCGATTCGTACAAGCGCACCGCGCCCGCGCTGCCGGCATTGACGCACAGCGTGACCTGGCGCACGCCCGGCATGGCGGCGGCCTGCTGCAGCGCGCGCAGCATCAGCGCGCGGCCGAGCTTGCGCGCGCGCCAGGCCGGCGCCACGTACATGGCGAAGATCGAGGCCTTGTGCCAGTGCTTGCGCCGGGGCTCGCGCATCACGCCGACCATGCCGGCCAGCGCGATACCGTCGGGACCCGCCTCGAAGGCGCCGAACATGGCCTTGTCCGCGCTCGGCGCAAGGCGTTGCGCCACCGCCTCCGGTGCCAGCTCCTGTTCTTCTTCGAGGCTGGCGGCAAAGGCTTCCGGGGCTTCGGCAAGTCCCTGCAGCCGCAGCGCGTGGAAGGCTGCGGCATCGTCGGGAGTCAGCAGGCGGATTTCCATGGGCGCAGTCTCCTACCAGTCCAGGCTCAGCAGCCAGTCGACGAAATAACGCGCCTCGGGCTTGAGCGGCGCCTGTTCGCGCTCGACGATGTAGTAGCCGTGCGGCGATACCGATTCCACATCGAGCAGGCGCACCATCTGCCCCAGCGACAGCCAGTGCCGAGCCATGCGCTGGCGCACCAGCGCCACGCCCTGGTTGGAGGCGATCGCCTCCAGCATCAGGCCGATGTCGTTGAACTGCGGGCCGGTCTGGGGTTCGGGCCAGTCCAGTCCGGCGGTCTCGAACCACGGCTTCCACGGCTCCAGCGGGCTGCGCAGCAGCACCAGGCCGTGCAGGTGCTCGGGCCGGGTGATGGCGCGGCCGTTGACGCGCTCGTAGTACTCGCGCCCGCACGCCGGGAACACCGGTTCCACCAGGAGCTTGGTCGTCTTCAGGTCAGGGTAGCGGCCGGTGCCGTAGCGGATCTCGACATCGGTGTCCTCGGCCTTGACGTCGAGGAACGGGATCGCCAAGTGCAGCTCGAGGTCGATATGCGGATAGAGCGCGCCGAACTCGGGCAGGCGCGGCACCAGGTGCTGGCGCCCGAAGGTGGGCGGGATCGCCACGCGCAGGCGCGTGCGCATCTTGTTGTACTCGGGCCGCGCCAGCTCGTTGAGCGACTTGAGCGCGTCCTGCACGTTGCGCAGGTAGCGCGTGCCGGCCGCGGTCAGCCGCAGCGCGGCGTTGGCGCGCACGAACAGGTCTTCGCCCCACAGCTCCTCGAGGTTCTTGATGCGGTGCGAGACCGCGCTGGGGGTCACCGACAGCTCCTCGGCCGCGCGCGCGAAGCTGCCCAGGCGCGCGGCGGCCTCGAACGCGATCAGCAGGTGCAGCGGCGGCACGCGGTTGAACATGGAGGCCATCCCTGCGCTTGCCTGTCGGGCGCCTTACTGCGTGCCGGCGCGCGCGGCGCTGAAGATCTTGCCGGGGTTCAGGATGTGGTTGGGGTCGAGCGCATCCTTGATCGCGCGCATCAGGTCCAGCGCGTCTTCGCCGTGCTCCGCCACCAGGAAGCGCTGCTTGTGCAGGCCCACGCCGTGCTCGCCGGTGCAGGTGCCGCCCATCGCCAGCGCGCGTTCGACGATGCGCTGGTTGATGGCCTCGGCCTCGGCCATTTCCTCAGGCCGGTCCGGGTCGACCAGGATCGCCACGTGGAAGTTGCCGTCGCCGACATGGCCGACGATGGGGCAGGGCAGCGCCGAGGCGTTCAGGTCCTTCTCGGTCTCGGTGACGCAGTCGGCCAGGCGCGAGATCGGCACGCACACGTCGGTGGTGACCGACTTGCAGCCCGGCTTGAGCTGGAGCATCGCAAAGTACGCGGTATGGCGCGCGTTCCACAGCCGGCTGCGGTCTTCCGGGCGCGTGGCCCACTCGAAGCCCTGGCCGCCGAATTCGGCGGTGATCTGCTGCACGGTCTCGGCCTGCTCGCGCACGCCGGCCTCGGTGCCGTGGAATTCGAAGAACAGGTGCGGGGTCTCGGGCAGGGTCAGGTTGTCGTGGCGGTTGATGGCGCGGATCGCCAGCGCATCGACGAATTCCACGCGCGCCACCGGCACGCCCAGCTGGATGGTCTGGATCACGGCCTGCACTGCGCTGCCCATGCTGGAAAAGGCGCATACCGCGGCGGAGATCGCCTCGGGCTGCGGGTACAGCCGCACCGTGACCTCGGTGATGATGCCGAGCGTGCCTTCGCTGCCGATGAAGAGCCGGGTCAGGTCATAACCGGCCGACGACTTGCGCGCCTGCGTGCCGGTGCGAATCACGCGGCCATCGGCGGTCACCACCGTCAGCGCCAGCACGTTTTCGCGCATGGTGCCGTAGCGCACCGCGTTGGTCCCCGACGCGCGCGTGGCGCACATGCCGCCCAGCGACGCGTCGGCGCCCGGGTCGATCGGGAAGAACAGGCCGGTGTCCTTGATCTCCTGGTTCAGCTGCTTGCGCGTGACGCCGGGCTGCACGGTCACGGTCAGGTCCTCGGGCTGCACCGCCAGCACCCGGTTCATCTGCGACAGGTCCAGGCTGATGCCGCCGGCCACCGCCAGCAGGTGGCCTTCCAGCGACGAGCCCGCGCCGTACGGGATCAGCGGCACGCCATGCTGGTTGCACAGGCGCGCGACCTCGGCCACCTCCTCGGTGCTGTGGGCAAACACCACCGCATCGGGCAGCGCCGGCGGGAACGGCGACTCGTCGCGGCCATGGTGCTCGCGCACGCCGGCGGAGGTGGTGAAGCGCTCGCCGAAGCGTGCCGCGAGGGCGTCGGCCATGGCGGGCGGCAGCGGACGGCGGGCGAGGGAGGCGGACGACGTGGGGTGGTTCATGCGGGGTCTCCGGCGGGTCGGTGCGGCCTCATGGATTGCGAGGCCGCCGAGGATGCCGGCGGCAGGCTGGGGCGCGACCCGGTTATCGAATGGACGAATGACTGCATTCTACGCCGCGCGGCGGCTGGTGCACCTTCCGGCGGCGAGCGCGCGGCCGATAGCCGCACAAGCGGATGACCGCGCCAGCCGCAGCCGGCGGATGCGGCGCGCATGGCTAAGTCAGCGGCTCTGGCGCGATAATGCGCCATTTCCCAACGACAAACCGCTGACAAGGAGACCGGCATGGGCAACCGCCTGTCGAAGATCGCCACCCGCACCGGCGACGCCGGCACCACCGGCCTGGGCGACGGCAGCCGCACCGGCAAGGACAGCCTGCGCATCGCCGCGATCGGCGATGTCGATGAACTGAACTGCCACGTCGGCGTGCTGCTGACCGAAGACCTGCCCGCCGACGTGCGCGCCGCGCTGCTGCATATCCAGCACGACCTGTTCGACCTGGGCGGCGAGCTTTCCATCCCGGGCTACACGCTGCTCAAGCCCGAGCAGGTGGCTCAGCTCGACACCTGGCTGGCCGACTACAACGCCAACCTGCCGCGCCTGGCCGAGTTCATCCTGCCCGGCGGCAGCCGCGCCGCGGCGCAGGCCCACGTCTGCCGTACCGTGTGCCGGCGCGCCGAGCGCGCGCTGGTGGCGCTGGGCGCGGCCGAGGCGCTGAACGAGGCGCCGCGCCAGTACCTGAACCGGCTCTCGGACCTGATGTTCGTGCTGGCGCGAGTGCTG
Source organism: Cupriavidus alkaliphilus (assembly GCF_900094595.1). Classification (GTDB taxonomy): domain Bacteria; phylum Pseudomonadota; class Gammaproteobacteria; order Burkholderiales; family Burkholderiaceae; genus Cupriavidus; species Cupriavidus alkaliphilus. Next base: position 216,752 of record NZ_FMAD01000001.1, read on the forward strand.
AACCGGGTGGGCGGCGGCTCGGACGTGCTGTGGCAGCGCGACCGCGATGCCGCGGAGAAGTAATCCAAAAGCCACATAACGCAGCCCGCCAGCGCTGCCGGCTCAAGCCGCGGCAGCGCCTGCCGTTGAATGAGGGCAGAAACCGAGAAAATTACTCGGATTTGCCGGTTCTGCCCTTGAAAAGCCCCCGGACGGCCACATTTCGGCCTCAGGTTGAATTGCAGCCGCGCGGATAGCGCTGGCTCAAGAGGAGAGAATAATGGGTAAGATCATCGGTATCGACCTCGGTACCACCAACAGCTGCGTCGCGATCCTGGAAGGCAACACGCCCAAGGTCATCGAGAATTCCGAGGGTGCGCGCACCACCCCGTCGATCATCGCCTACATGGAAGACGGCGAGATCCTGGTCGGCGCGCCGGCCAAGCGCCAGGCCGTCACCAATCCGCGCAACACCCTGTACGCGGTCAAGCGCCTGATCGGCCGCAAGTTCGAAGAGAAGGAAGTCCAGAAGGACATCGGCCTGATGCCGTACGCCATCGTCAAGGCCGACAACGGCGACGCCTGGGTGTCGGTGCGCGACCAGAAGCTGGCGCCGCCGCAGGTCTCGGCCGAAGTGCTGCGCAAGATGAAGAAGACCGCCGAGGACTACCTCGGCGAGCCGGTGACCGAAGCCGTGATCACCGTGCCGGCCTACTTCAACGACTCGCAGCGCCAGGCGACCAAGGACGCCGGCCGCATCGCCGGCCTGGACGTCAAGCGCATCATCAACGAGCCGACCGCGGCCGCGCTGGCCTTCGGCCTGGACAAGAACGAGAAGGGCGACCGCAAGATCGCCGTGTATGACCTCGGCGGCGGCACCTTCGACATCTCGATCATCGAGATCGCGGACGTTGACGGCGAAAAGCAGTTCGAAGTGCTGTCGACCAACGGCGACACCTTCCTGGGCGGCGAAGACTTCGACCAGCGCATCATCGACTACATCATCGGCGAGTTCAAGAAGGACCAGGGCGTCGACCTGTCCAAGGACGTGCTCGCGCTGCAGCGCCTGAAGGAAGCTGCCGAAAAGGCCAAGATCGAACTGTCGAGCTCGCAGCAGACCGAGATCAACCTGCCGTACATCACGGCCGATGCCTCGGGTCCGAAGCACCTGAACCTGAAGATGACCCGCGCCAAGCTGGAATCGCTGGTCGAAGAGCTGATCACCCGCACCATCGAGCCGTGCCGCACCGCGATCAAGGACGCCGGCGTCAAGGTCAGCGACATCGACGACGTGATCCTGGTCGGCGGCATGACCCGCATGCCCAAGGTGCAGGAGCAGGTCAAGGAGTTCTTCGGCAAGGAAGCGCGCAAGGACGTGAACCCGGACGAAGCCGTGGCCGTCGGTGCCGCGATCCAGGGCTCGGTGCTGTCGGGCGACCGCAAGGACGTGCTGCTGCTGGACGTGACGCCGCTGTCGCTGGGGATCGAGACCCTGGGCGGCGTGATGACCAAGATGATCACCAAGAACACCACCATCCCGACCAAGCATGCGCAGGTGTTCTCGACCGCCGACGACAACCAGCCGGCCGTGACCATCAAGGTGTACCAGGGCGAGCGCGAGATGGCCACCGGCAACAAGCTGCTGGGCGAGTTCAACCTCGAGGGCATTCCGCCGGCACCGCGCGGCACGCCGCAGATCGAGGTCTCGTTCGACATCGACGCCAACGGCATCCTGCACGTGGGCGCCAAGGACAAGGCCAGCGGCAAGGAAAACCGGATCACCATCAAGGCCAACTCGGGCCTGTCGGAAGACGAGATCCAGCGCATGGTCAAGGACGCCGAGGCCAACGCCGAGGAAGACAAGAAGGCCCGCGAGCTGGCTGATGCCCGCAACCAGGCCGACGCGCTGATCCACTCGACCAAGAAGGCGCTGACCGAGTACGGCGACAAGCTGGACGCTGGCGAGAAGGAAAAGATCGAAGCCGCGATCAAGGAACTGGAAGACGCCGCACGCGGCGGCGACAAGACCGAGATCGACGCCAAGGTCAACGCGCTGTCCGAAGTCAGCCAGAAGCTGGGCGAGAAGGTCTACGCCGACATGCAGGCCAAGGCCGGCGAAGGCGCCGCGGCCGGTGCCGCGGGTGCTGCCGGCGGCCAGCAGCAGGCCCAGCCGCAGGACGACAACGTTGTGGACGCCGAATTCAAGGAAGTCAACGACAAGAAGTAATCGGGATACGCGGGCGGCGGTGCAGGCACTGGCCGGCGCCGCTCCCGCCCCGACGCCGGGCGACGGCCATCAGACCTGCGGGAAACCGCCGTCGGATGCCGCGCTCGGCTTTTTTGCTATTCGCCGGCCCGTGCCGCTTGCACCCGCCGGCCAATGAGGTAGTGAGCCACCATGGCAAAACGTGACTATTACGAAGTGCTCGGGGTAGGCAAGAACGCGAGCGAAGACGAAGTCAAGAAGGCTTATCGCAAGCTCGCGATGAAATACCACCCGGACCGCAATCCGGACAGCAAGGAATCCGAGGAAAAATTCAAGGAGGCCAAGGAGGCCTACGAGATGCTTTCCGATCCGGAGAAGAAGGCCGCGTATGACCAGTACGGCCATGCCGGCGTGGACCCGAACATGGCGGGCGGCTTCGGCGGCGCGCAGGGCTACGGCGGCTTTGCCGAGGCCTTCGGCGATATTTTCGGCGATATCTTCGGCCAGGGCGGCGCTCGCCGCGGCGGCGGGGGCCCGCAGGCCTATCGCGGCGCCGACCTGCGCTACAGCATGGAGATCTCGCTGGAGCAGGCCGCGCACGGCCACGAGGCGCAGATCCGCGTGCCGCACTGGGACGACTGCGACCACTGCCACGGCAACGGCGCCGAGCCTGGCTCGAGCGTGGAAACCTGCCCGACCTGCCACGGCGCCGGCCAGGTGCGCGTGTCGCAGGGCTTCTTCACCATGCAGCAGACCTGCCCGAAGTGCCACGGCAGCGGCAAGTTCATCCCCAAGCCCTGCACCAAGTGCCACGGCCAGGGCAAGCTGAAGTCGCAGAAGACGCTGGAAGTGAAGATCCCGGCCGGCATCGACGAAGGCATGCGCATCCGTTCGTCCGGCAACGGCGAGCCGGGCATCAACGGCGGCCCCCCGGGCGACCTGTACGTGGAAGTCCACATCAAGCCGCACGCGGTGTTCGAGCGTGACGGCGACGACCTGCACTGCCAGATGCCGATCTCGTTCGCCACCGCGGCGCTGGGCGGCGACCTGGAAGTGCCCACGCTGAGCGGCAAGGCCACCTTCCCGGTGCCTGAGGCGACCCAGTCCGGCAAGACCTTCCGGCTGCGCGGCAAGGGCATCAAGGGTGTGCGCTCCGGCTACCCGGGCGACCTCTACGTGCATGTGAACGTGGAGACGCCGGTCAAGCTGACCGAGGCGCAGAAGGAAATGCTGCGCCAGTTCGACCGCTCGGTGCATGAGGGCGGCTCGCGCCACAGCCCGCAGGAAACCTCGTGGCTGGACAAGGTGAAGAGCTTCTTCAGCTGATCCGGCTTGCGGTATGGAACCGGCCACGCGCGAGCGTGGCCGGTTTTGTTTTTTGGCGCGGCGCTGGGCGAGAGGGGCGGGCGTCAGGGCCGGCGCTGGCGGCGACGACCAAGTTCCAAATATCCGCCCGGCCTGTCCCGCCGCGCGATAATGCATGGCCGTCCCGCTGTTTTCCCCTGACGATTTTCCTGTGGTAGCAAGCATCCCGCCCCCGCCTTCACCCCCGGCCCCTCTCCCGCTCGCGGGAGAGGGGAGCACGCCCGCAGTGCGCGGGGACGTCTTCGTCCTGCTCGACGACGCTACCGCACCCGCCGGGCAAACCACGTCCCGCCTCTACACCGGCCTGGTCCACGAAGACCGCCTATCCCCCGGCAGCGACATCGCCCGGCTCGACGCCATGCTCGCCGAAGGCTGGCGCCAGGGCTGGCACGCCACCTTGTTCGCGCCCTACGAATTCGGTGGGGCGCTGGTCGATGCCCCGGTGCATACGGGCAACGCCATGCCGTTCCACGACGGTGCGCTGCGCCTGCTGTGGTTCCGCGGGCTGCAACGGCTCGATGCCGCGGCGGTGGCGGCGTGGCTGCAAGCCCATGCGCAGCCGCGGCCAGCGGGCCTGATGCATATTGCTTCCGATACGTCCCGCGCGGCCTTCGACGACGCCATCGCGCGTATCCACCAGTGGATCGAGGCGGGCGACACGTATCAGGTCAATTACACCCAGCGCCTGCGCTGCGATGCCTTCGGCGATCCGGTGGCGCTGTACGCGGCGCTGCGTGCCGCGCAGCCGGTGCCGTATGGCGTGCTGGCCAGGCTGCCGGATGACGCCATGGTGCTGTCGCTGTCGCCGGAGCTGTTCGTGCGCCACGATGGCCAGGGCCATCTGCTGACCCGGCCGATGAAGGGCACCGCGCCGCGCGCCGGCGACGCCGCGCGCGATGCGCAGGCCGCCGCGGCGCTGGCCGCCGACGCCAAGAACCGGGCCGAGAATGTGATGATCGTCGACCTGCTGCGCAACGACCTGGGCCGCATCGCGCAGCCGGGCAGCGTGGCGGTGCCGGAGCGCTTTGCGGTGCAGCCGTTCGGCGCGGTGCTGCAAATGACTTCGACCGTGACGGCGACGGCGCGGCCCGGCACCGGCTTCGGCGCGCTGATGGCGGCGCTGTTCCCGTGCGGCTCGATCACCGGCGCGCCCAAGCGGCGCACCATGCAGATCATCACCGAGCTCGAGCACGCGCCGCGCGGGCTCTACACCGGCGCGATCGGCTGGATCGAGGCGCCGTCCGGGGCCGCGATGGCCGGCCCGTTCGCGCTGTCGGTGGCGATCCGCACGCTGGTGCTGGCGCCGCCCGCGGCCAGTGCGCTGCGCGCCGGCGAGATGGGGGTGGGCGGCGGCATCGTCCATGACAGCGTGGCGGCGGAGGAATTCGCCGAATGCGGCTGGAAGGCGCGCTTCCTGACCCGGCACGATCCCGGCTTTACGTTGTTCGAGACCCTGCGCGTGCAAGACGGGGCGTGTCCGCACCTGGCGCGGCACCTGGCGCGCATTGGGGCATCGGCGCAGGCGTTCGGCTTTGCCTTCGACGCCGATGCCGCGCGCGACGCGGTGGCCGCGCAGGCGGCACGACTCGGGGCGGGCACCTGGCGCCTGCGCCTCAGCGTCGACAAGTCCGGCACGCTGGCGTTTGCCAGCGGCGCGCTGGCGCCGTTGCCGGCGGGGCCGGTCGGTGTCGACCTGGCGCCGGACCCGCTGCCGCCTGCCGACCCGCTGCGCCGCCACAAGACCAGTGCGCGCGCGGTCTTCGATGCCGGCTGGCAGGCCGCCGAGCGCGCCGGCGGCTTCGACCGGCTGTTTTTCAACGCGCGTGGCGAACTGCTCGAGGGCGGGCGCAGCTCCGTGTTCGTGCGCATCGACGGCCGCTGGCTGACGCCGCCGCTGTCGGCCGACATCCTGCCGGGCGTGATGCGGGCGGTGGTGCTGGAGGCGGGCGGCGCGGCGCTGGGCGCGCCGGGCGAGCCGGTCGAAGAAGCGGTGATCACGCGCGCGATGCTGGCGCACGCCGAGGCCATCGTGCTGGTCAACGCCTTGCGCGGCGTGATGCCGGCGACGTTGACGGCCTGAGCCGGTGGCTAGGGGTGGTGGGTGTCCAGCACGCCGTCGCCCAGTTTCCAGCGCACCACGCCGGGCAGGTTGATCAGTTCGCGGTCGTGGCAGATCATCACCACGGTGCGGCCTTCGGCGGCGAGGTCGCCGACCAGCGCGATCACCTGCTCGCGCGCGTGGCCGTCGAGGCTGGAGGTGGGTTCGTCGAGCAGCAGCAATTCCGGCTCCAGCACCTTGGCGCGCGCCAGTGCCACGCGCTGGATCTCGCCGCCGGACAGGTATTCGGGCGCGGTGTCCTGCAGGTGCGAGACCCCGGCCCAGCCCAGCGCCTCGCCCACGCGCAGGTCGATGTCATGGCGCGGCAGGCCGCGCGCGCGCAGGCCGTAGGCGATGTTCTCGCGCACCGAGGTGCGGAACAGGTAGGGATGCTGGTGCAGGTAGGCAATGCGCCGGCGCAGCGCCGGCGGCAGCGGCGTCAGCGCCGCGCTGTGGGCGTGGCCCTGCGCATCGGTCCATTGCGCGACCGCGCCGGGCGCGGGCTCGAGACCCGCCAGCATGCGCAGCAGCGTGGTCTTGCCGGCGCCGTTCATGCCGGTCATGACGATCGCGGTGGCGCGCGGGATCACCAGCGTGTCGATCGCAAACAGCTTGCGCAGGCCGATGCTGCGCGCCAGCCCGCGCACAGTTAGCAGCGGGCCATGGTCGGCATGGCCGGCATGGCCGGCGGTAGCGGTCGGTGTCATCGGCGAAAGCCTCCGGCACCCTGCAGCCAGGCCATGCCGATATTGACCAGCAGCGCCAGCGCCACCAGCACCATGCCCAGCGCAATGCCCTGCGCGAATTCGCCCTTGCTGGTTTCCAGCGCGATGGCCGTGGTGATGGTGCGGGTCGAGCCTTCGATATTGCCGCCGATCATCAGCGCCGAGCCCACCTCGGCAATGACCCGGCCAAAGCCGGCGACCACCGCCGCCATCAGCCCGAAGCGCAGTTCGCGCAGCACCGTCAGGAAGGTGCGCCAGCGGCCGGCGCCCAGCACCCAGGCGGTTTCGCGCAGGCGCACGTCGGCACCCTGCAGCGTCGACAGGGCAAAGGCCAGCACCACCGGGAAGCCGATCACGGCCTGCCCCAGCACCATGCCCGAAGGAGTAAAAAGCAAATGCAGGCTGCCCAGCGGCCCCTGGCGCGTCAGCAGCAGGTAGAGGATCAGCCCGACCAGCACGGTCGGGAACGACAAAAAGGCCTGCGCCACCACCACCACCGCGCGCCGGCCCGGGAACTGCCGCGTGGCGATCAGCCAGGCCGCGGCGATGGCCGGCACGGTGGCGATGGCCAGGCCCAGCACCGCCACCACCAGCGAGGTCCAGACGATGAACCACAGCCCGGCGTCGCCGCTCGCCAGCAGGCGGAAGGCGTCGGCGGTGGCGGTGCCGATCTCCACCGCGTCAGGCGGAGAAGGTGTGCTCGACGGCGGGGAAGCTGCCGTCCTTGACGGCGGCCACGTAGGCGCGCACCGCGGCCTCGATCGAGGGCTGGCCGTCCATGAAGTTGCGCACGAACTTGGCCTTGCGGCCGGGGTAGATGTTGAGCATGTCCTGCAGCACCAGCACCTGGCCCGTGCAGTCTGCGCCGGCGCCGATGCCGATGGTGGGCACCGCCAGCGACTGCGTGATCTCGCCGGCCAGCGCGGCCGGCACCGCTTCCATCAGCACCACCTGGGCACCGGCGGCCTGCAGCGCCAGCGCATCGCGCCTGAGCTGGGCCGCGCCGGCGTCGGTCTTGCCCTGCACCTTGAAGCCGCCCAGCGCGTGCACCGACTGCGGCGTCAGGCCGATATGCGCGCACACCGGGATGCTGCGCTCGACCAGGAATTTCACGATCGGCGCGAGCCAGTCGCCGCCTTCGAGCTTGACCATCTGCGCGCCGGCCTTCATCAGCGTGACGGCGCTGGCGAACGCGGCTTCCGGGGTCGGATAGGTGCCGAACGGCAGGTCCGTCAGCAGCAGCGCGGTCTGGTTGCCGCGCGCGGCGCATTCGGTGTGGTAGGCCATCTGTTCCAGCGTGACCGGCAGCGTGGTCTGCTGGCCCTGCATCACATTGCCCAGCGAATCGCCCACCAGGATCATCTCGACGCCGCAATAGTCGAGCAGCGCGGCGAAGCTGGAGTCGTACGCGGTCAGCATGGCGATTTTCTCGCCGGCGTCACGCATCGCCTGCAGTTTGGGAATCGTGATGGTCTTGCGGGAGGGATCGAGGAGGTAGCTCATGGCAGTGCCCGTGTAGGACGGCCTTGCCGGTGCCGGGAGGGCTGCCCGCACGGCAACGACAGCCGTCGTTATTGTGTTGTGTCTGGCAGGCGAGGGTGCCTGTCAGGGCGCGGCGAGATTGAGAAAGGCCTTGCGGCCGCGCATGTTTTCGATGCGCGACAGTAGTGTACGGAAATCGTCGTCATTGTCCACCGGATTGAAGTGGGCGGTGTCGACCACCAGCACCGGGGCGTCGTCGTAGCGGTGGAACAGTTCGCCATAGGCGCCGGCCAGGCGCTGCAGGTAGTGTTCATCGATGCCGGCCTCGCCCGGCTCGCCGCGGCGCACGATGCGCTCGCGCAGCAGCGACGGCGTCGCCTGCAGCACGATCACCAGGTCGGCGCGTTGCGGCGGCAGCGCCAGCCGCGCGGCAATGGCGTCGTAGAGCGCCAGTTCGTCCTCGGACAGGGTCAGCGCGGCGTGCAGGCGGTCTTTGGCGATCAGGAAGTTGCTGACCATGCGCTGGCCGGCGGCGACTCCGGCCTGCCACTGCTTCAGCAGCACCGCGCGCTGGGTCAGGCACCACAGCTGCAGCGCCAGCGCGTGGCGCGCGGGGTCGCGGTAGAACGGCTCGAGGAACGGGCTGCGGCGGGCGTTGTCGGGCAGTTCCTGGGCCTGCAGCGTGCGCGCCAGGCGCTGCGCCAGCGAGGTCTTGCCGGATCCGACGGGGCCTTCGACGACAATGCGGCGCAGGTGATCGAGCATGGCGCTCCGGGCGTCAGTGAGGGGGATGGCAGCGCCGCGGGCGCCGCCGGGCGGGTTCAGCCGGGCGTGCCGCCATGGTCCGGCTCGCCGGCCGCGGCCTGCATGCGCATGCACTTGCAGGTGGAGACCTTCTCGATGCGCTGCGCGCCCACGCCGGCCAGGTAGTCGGCCGCGCGGCCGCGCCCCGGGATCGCCAGCGCCGCGTCCAGCTCCAGCAGCGGCACCAGCGTGAAGGCGCGCTCGGTCAGGCGCGGGTGCGGCACGGTCAGGTGCTCGTGGTCGTGCTGTTCGTCGCCGAACAGCAGCAGGTCCAGGTCGAGCGTGCGCGGCGCGTTGCGGAACGGGCGCTCGCGGCCGAACTGGTCTTCGATGTGGTGGCAGATGCGCAGCAGCTGCGACGCGGTGAACGAGGTCTGCACCTTGACCACCGCGTTGTAGTAGTCGTCGCCGCCGGCATCGACCGGCGCGGTGCGATAGAGCGAGGAGCGCGCCAGCACCGTGATGCCGACCTGCTGGGCCAGGCACACGATGGCGTCCTTGATGGCCTGGCGGGCATCGCCAAGATTTGCGCCGATGCCGATGAAGGCGAGAGTCATTTACGTTTCCTCCGGCTGGCCGGGGCCGGCATGTGCTGCCTCGCCCGCGTCCGAGTCGCTCCGGGAAGAAACTTTATCCGATTTCCGCGGACCGCGCCGGCGGCGCTTCTTGCGCGCCGGGCCTTCGCCTTCCGCACCCTGGGCCTGGGCGCCACCCTGGCCGCGCGCGCTGCGCACCGCGTCGATCAGGGCTTCGCGCTCATGCGGCTCGGCATTCTGGAAGTCGTTCCACCAGCCGGCCAGCTCTTCCGGCAGCTCGCCGGACTGGCAGCGCAGCACCAGGAAATCGTAGCCGGCGCGGAAGCGCGGCGACTCCAGCAGGCGGAACGGCATGCGGCCCACGCGCTTCTCGAAGCGCGGCTGCATGCCCCAGATATCGCGCATGTCGGTGACGAAGCGGCGCTGGATCGCGAGCTGGCCGGTCTGCTTCTCCAGCACCGTGTCCATGGCCGTGTTGAGCGCGGCGATGGCGTGCTCGCCGTCGTCGCGCAGCTTGTTCCAGCGCTGCAGCACGTGGTGCCACAGCAGCGCGGCGAACAGGAAGCCCGGCGACACCGGCTTGCCGGCCTGCACGCGGCGGTCGGTGTTGTCCAGCGCCAGCTGCACGAAGCGCTGGCCCATGGGCTGCTCCAGCGCCACGTCCAGCAGCGGCAGCAGGCCCTTGTGCAGGCCCGCCTTGCGCAGCTCCTGCAGCGAGGCCCAGGCGTGGCCGGACATCAGCAGCTTGAGCATCTCGTCGAACAGGCGCGCGCTCGGCACGTTGTGGATCAGCTCGGCCAGGCCGGCGATCGGCAGGCGCGTGGCCTCGTCGATGTCGAAGCCGGTCTTGGCGGCGAAGCGCACCACGCGCAGCATCCGCACCGGGTCTTCGCGGTAGCGCGTGGCCGGGTCGCCGATCATGCGCAGCAGGCGCGCGCGGATGTCTTCCATGCCGTGATGGTAGTCATGCACGGTCTGCGCGGCCGGGTCGTAGTACATCGCGTTGATGGTGAAGTCGCGGCGTTCCGCGTCTTCGGCCTGCGAGCCCCATACGTTGTCGCGCAGCACGCGGCCCGAGGCATCGATCGCATGGGTCTTGCTGTCGAGCTCGGCGCGCTTCAGGCGCCGGCCTTCGGGCAGGGTCTCGCTGGCGATGGCGTCGACCAGCGCGCGGAAGGTCGAGACCTCGATGATTTCCTGCTCGCGCCCGCCGTAGAAGGTCACGTGCACGATCTGGAAGCGCCGGCCGATGATGCGCGAGCGGCGGAACAGCGACTGCACCTGCTCGGGCGTGGCGTTGGTGGCGACGTCAAAGTCCTTGGGCTTGATGCCGAGCAGCAGGTCGCGCACGGCGCCGCCGACGATATAGGCCTGGTAGCCGGCCTGCTGCAGCGTCGAGGTGACCTTGACGGCATTGCGCGACAGCAGCGTGGGGTCGATCCGGTGCTCGTCGACGTTGACGATGCGCGGCGTATGGGCGCGGCCGGTACGGCGCTGCTTGGGGCCGGGTTTGCCCAGCAGCCGGGTAATGAGCTTCTTGATCACGTCAGAACAGATCCATGATGCGCCAGCCGGCCGCGGCGGCGTGGTGGCGCAGGCGATCGTCCGGGTTGGTGGCGATCGGCTCGGAGACCTTTTCCAGCAGGGGCAGGTCGTTGGCCGAGTCGCTGTAGAAGGTGGTGGTCTCGAAGTTGTCCCAGCCCGCGCCCTGGGCCTTGAGCCAGGCCTCGACGCGGGTGATCTTGCCTTCGCGGAAGCTGGGCACGCCGTCGACCTCGCCGGTGAACTGGCTCTCGGGCTTGCCGTCGACGGTGGCCGGCTCGGTCGCGATCAGGTGCTTGATGCCGAAGGCCGCGGCGATCGGCGCGGTGACGAAGCTGTTAGTGGCGGTGACCACGGCGCACAGGTCGCCGGCCTCGAGGTGCTTGTAGACCAGCGCGCGCGCCTGCGGCGTGATCACCGGGTCGATCACCTCGTGCATGAAGCGCACCCGCATGGCATCAAGCCGGTCGCGCGGATTGGCCGCCAGCGGCGCCAGCGCAAAGCGCAGGAACGCCTGGATATCGAGCGTGCCGGCCTTGTAGTGGCCGTAGAACTCGTCGTTCTTCTGCCGGTAGATTACCTCGTCGACGACGCCCAGGCGGACCAGGAAGCGGCCCCATTCATGGTCGCTGTCGGTCGGGATCAGGGTGTGGTCGAGGTCAAAGAGTGCCAGATTCATGGGCGGCGATTTTACCTGAAGGCAGGATGGGGGTAGGGGAGCATGCGGTGCCGGGGCCGTCGCCTAATCCCGGAATTCGGCGAACATCTCGCGCAGCAGCGGCAGCGTGACCGGCCGCTTGCGCTCGAGCGAATAGGTGTCGAGCGCGTCCAGCAGCGCCATCAGGCTGGGCATGTCGCGGTAATGCCGCGTCACCAGCCAGTGCGTGATCTCGGGCGACAGCTGCAGTCCGCGCTCGCGTGCGGCATGGAGCACGGCGGCCTTCTTGTCGTCGTCCGACAACGGCGCCACCTGGTACACCAGGCCCCAGCCCAGGCGCGTGCGCAGGTCTTCGCGCACCGGCATCGCGCGCGGCGCCAGGCCGCCCGCCACCACCAGCGCGGTGCGCCCGTGCGCGCGCACCTCGTTGTAGAGCGAGAACACCGCGATCTGGCGCGCTTCGTCGAGCAGCTCGACGTCATCGACGGTATAGAGCTGGCACCAGGGGTCGAACAGGAAATCGGACAGCGGGTGGTGCGGGCTCAGGTAGCGGCAGCGGATGCCATGTTGCGGCCCGGCCTCGCACACCGCGTGCAGCAGGTGGGTGCGGCCGCAACCGACCTCGCCCCACAGGTAGATCAGGCGGTCGCTGGCATGCTCCTGCGCCAGCGCGGGCGGCAGCTCGCGCAGCCGCTGCACCGCCTCGCGGTTGGACGCCACCACGAAATTCTCGAAGGTCGAAGGCGGCGGGCTGCCCAGCTCGAGCGACAGTTGCTTGGGACGCGGGGACATGACGTATGGCTAACTTCGGCTAGATTCGTGGAGCGGGCAGCAGCGGTCAGCGGACAGCAGCCGTTATTTTCGATAGAGATCGCTGGCCAGGTAAACCCGCCGCAGCTGGCGCGCCCCCACCAGCAGCACGGCGCAGGTCGGCAGCGCCAGCAGCACGCCGAAGAAGCCGAACAGCTGGCCGAAGGCGAGCAGCGCGAAGATCACCACCAGCGGGTGCAGGCCGATGCGCTCGCCCACCAGCCTCGGCGTCAGGTAGAAGCTCTCGATGAACTGGCCGAAGCCGTAGACCACCGCCACCGCGGCCAGCCCGTACCAGTTGCCGAACTGCAGCAGCGCGGCCAGCGTCGCCATCACCAGGCCGACGCCGAAGCCAATATACGGGATAAACACCGCCAGCCCGGTGAAGACCCCGACCGGCACGCCGATATCGAAGCCGGCGATGGTCAGTCCGATCGAGTAGATCGCCGCCAGGATCACCATCACCAGGATCTGGCCGCGCAGGTACTGCGACAGCAGCGCGTCGGTCTCGTTGGTCAGTTCGCGCACCTTGGGCACCCAGCGGCGCGGCACCACGCTCTCGATGCGGCGCATCACCATGTGCCAGTCCATCATCAGGTAGAACATGACGATGGGCACGATGAAGACGATGCCCGCCACCGCGATCAGCGCCGAACCCGACATCTTGACGTAGTTCAGCAGCACCACCAGCAGGTCTTCCGGGCTGGCGGCGAAGCGGTCCGACATCATGTTGCGCAGGCCGGGGAAGTCGAAGCGCACGCGCACGCCGAACTCGGCCAGCCGCGGCGACACCACCGAATTGAGCTTCTTCAGCAGGATCGGCAGTTGCTCGCGCACCTGCGGAATCTCGCGCTGGAGCACCGCGATCAGCAGCAGCACCAGCATCACGCAGACCACCGTCAGCAGCAGGATCATCAGCGTCACGCCGATCGCGCGCGGCACGCGGCGGCGCTGCAGCCAGTCGACGCCGGGGTTCAGGATATAGGCGAAGATGAATGCGAACAGGAACGGCGTCAGCACCGGCGCCAGCGCAAGGATGGCGGCGAACAGCGCCACGGCCACGACGATCCACAGCAGGATGCGCTTGGCCTCTTGGTTCAACAGCGGGGCATTCATCAAGGGTTGCAGGAGGGCGGCAGCGCCGTTTGCGGCGCGATCTCGCCGGAAACTGGAAGCGGGGGGCCTCTATCCGTTAAAATTGCGATTCTACTGGACTCGCGCCTGCCTTCCGATGCCACGCGACGGAAGCGACGGTGGCCCGAGCGCCGAATTCCTCACTTTATTTCCTCCAGGACAAGCAGGTTCCCATGAGCGCATCCCCGACCGCCGGCCAGGCAGGCCTTTCCTACCGCGACGCCGGTGTTGACATCGATGCCGGCGACGCGCTGGTCGACCGCATCAAGCCGTTTGCCAAGCGCACCATGCGCGAGGGCGTGATGGCGGGCATCGGCGGGTTCGGTGCGCTGTTCGAGTTGTCGAAGAAGTTCCAGGAGCCGGTGCTGGTGTCGGGCACCGATGGCGTGGGCACCAAGCTCAAGCTGGCGTTCCAGCTGAACCGCCATGACACCGTCGGCCAGGACCTGGTCGCCATGAGCGTCAACGACATCCTGGTGCAGGGCGCCGAGCCGCTGTTCTTCCTCGACTACTTCGCCTGCGGCAAGCTCGACGTCGACACCGCCGCCACCGTGATCCAGGGCATCGCCCGCGGCTGCGAACTGGCCGGCTGCGCGCTGATCGGCGGCGAAACCGCCGAAATGCCGAGCATGTACCCGGACGGCGAATACGACCTGGCCGGCTTCGCCGTCGGCGCGGTCGAGAAAAAGAAGATCATCGATGGCAGCACCATCGCCCCGGGCGACGTGGTGCTGGGCCTGGCCTCGTCGGGCGCGCATTCCAACGGCTACTCGCTGGTGCGCAAGATCATCGAGGTGGCCAAGCCGGACCTGAACGCCGACTTCCACGGCCAGCGCCTGCAGGACGCGATCATGGCGCCGACCCGCATCTACGTGAAGCCGTTGCTGTCGCTGATCGAGACGCTTCCGGTCAAGGGCATGGCCCACATCACCGGCGGCGGCCTGACCGAGAACGTGCCGCGCGTGCTGGCGCAGGACGTCACCGCGGTGCTGCATCGCGATGCCTGGACGCTGCCGCCGCTGTTCCAGTGGCTGCAGGCGCAGGGCCGCGTCGCCGACGACGAGATGCACCGTGTCTTCAACTGCGGCATCGGCATGGTCGTGATCGTCGCCAAGGAAGACGCCGAACGCGCCATCCGCCACCTGCAGGCCGCCGGCGAAGCCGTGTGGCAGATCGGTGAGATCCGCGAGCGGGCCGAGGGCGAGGCCCAGACCATCGTGATCTGACGCGACCCCAGCTTTTCATACAAAAACGGCGCATGCCTTCGGGCATGCGCCGTTTTTTTTGTCCGCGCGCCGGCGCAGAGGGCCCGCTAGGTGTTTACCCGAGCTGCGCATCGCCATGTTGTGGCAAAGGCTGCCCTGGTGCATTGCACCAAATCCCAGCATGCATATGCACCATTTCTGACAAACAATATTTTGCTTGATTGTATGGCGGTTTATGGCCTAATGTACTGAGCAAAGACGCCGCCCAAGCATGCGGCGTCCGGAGACAACGCCTCAATCCGACGCCGGAATCACCGGTGCACCAGGGCGGGCCAGGGACCATTGGAGGATCCACCATGCAAGCAGTCAGCATCGACGCCGCGGAAAAAGGCGCGTCGGCCAGCAAACAGTCAGTCGCGCGCGTCGCCGGGGCCAGCCTGGCCGGCACCACGCTCGAGTTCTACGACCACTTCATCTATGGATCGGCCGCAGCGCTGGTCTTCCCCAAGCTGTTCTTCCCGCAGAGCGATTCGCTGACCGCGACGCTGCTGTCCTTTGCCAGCTACGGCGTGGCCTTCGTGGCGCGGCCGCTGGGCGCGGCCATCTTCGGCCACTACGGCGACAAGATGGGCCGCAAGTCGATCCTGATCATCACGCTGCTGATGATGGGCCTGGCCACCTTCGGCATCGGCCTGCTGCCCACCTATGCCACGGCCGGCGCGCTGGCGCCGCTGCTGCTGGTGCTGCTGCGCGTGGTGCAGGGCCTGGCGCTGGGCGGCGAGTGGGGCGGGGCGGCGATCATGGTCAACGAGCTCGATCCCGAAGGCAAACGGCGCGGCATCCTCGGCAGCCTGGTGCAGCTGGCGGCGCCGATCGGCCTGCTGCTGGCCAACGGCATCTTTGCGCTGGTGACGTGGCAGGTATCGGAAGAAGCCTTCCTCAGCTGGGGCTGGCGCGTGCCGTTCCTGCTGTCGGCGCTGCTGGTCGGGGTCGGGCTCTATATCCGCTCCAACGTGCGCGAATCCGGCATGTTCGAGAAGCTGGAGGAATCGCATGCCGAAGCGCGCGCGCCCATCATGGAAGTGCTGCGCAACTACAAGAAGCAGCTGCTGATCGCCTTTGGCGCGCGGCTGGGCGGCGACATCGCGTTCTACGTGTTCACGCTGTTCCTGCTCTACTTCGTGCCGACCAAGCTGGGCCTGCCCAAGAGCATCGCGCTCAATGCCGTGCTGCTGGGCGCGGTGGCGCAGATCCTGTTCATCCCCATCGCCGGCCTGCTGGCTGACCGCATCGGCCGCCGTCCGGTGCTGATGATCGGCGGCATCGGCGGCGCGGTGTGGGCGTTCGCGTTCTTCGCCATGGTCAAGACCGGCAGCCCGGCGCTGATCATGCTGGCCTCGTTCGTCGGCATGGTGCTGGTGTCGTTCATGTTCTCGCCGCTGGCGTCGTTCCTGCCCGAGCTGTTCGCCACCCGGGTGCGCGTGACCGGCGCCTCGCTGGGCTTCCAGTTTGCCGGCGTGTTCGGCGGCGCGCTGGCCCCGCTGATC
Organism: Cupriavidus alkaliphilus; assembly: GCF_900094595.1. GTDB lineage: Bacteria > Pseudomonadota > Gammaproteobacteria > Burkholderiales > Burkholderiaceae > Cupriavidus > Cupriavidus alkaliphilus. The sequence continues at coordinate 232,843 of NZ_FMAD01000001.1, forward strand.
GCCGTGGGCCTGCTCGACCGCTTCGGCAACACCATGCCGGTGGCGCTCTACCTGGCGGCGGTGTGCGCGCTGATCGCGGTGGCGGCGTTCGCGGCGCGTGAAACCGCGCGCATGCACCTGTCCGACGCTGACCGCTGAAGCGCGGCCTCTCTCCTTGTCCTCACAACAAATCCGTACCGTGAAACAGTTCGACCTCATCATCCGCAACGGCACCGTGGTGACCGCCAGCGACACCATGCAATGCGATATCGGCATCGCCGGCGGCCGCATCGTGCAGCTTGGCCATGACCTGGGCGAGGCCGCGCAGGTCATCGACGCCAGCGGCAAGCTGGTGCTGCCGGGCGGCGTCGATGCGCACTGCCACCTGGACCAGCCGATGCCGGACGGGCTGCGCATGGCGGACGACTTCCGCACCGGCTCGGTCTCGGCGGCGTGCGGCGGCACCACCACCGTGATCCCCTTCGCCGCGCAGGAGAAGGGCCATTCGCTGCGCGCGGCGGTGGCCGACTACCACCGCCGCGCCGGCGGCAAGTCGGTGGTCGACTACGCCTTCCACCTGATCGTGGCCGACCCCACCGAGGCCGTGCTGAATGACGAACTGCCGGGCCTGATCCGCGAAGGCTATTCGTCGTTCAAGGTCTACATGACCTACGACGACCTCAAGCTGAACGATCGCGAGATCCTCGAGGTGCTGTCGGTGGCGCGCCAGGAAGGCGCGCTGGTGATGGTGCACGCGGAGAACTCCGACTGCATCGCGTGGCTGACCGACAAGCTGGAGGCGGCCGGCAACACCGCGCCGAAGTTCCACGCGCTGGCCCGGCCGATGGCGATCGAGCGCGAGGCCACGCACCGCGCCATTACGTTCTCCGAGCTGGTCGACGTGCCGATCCTGATCGTTCATGTCTCGGGCAAGGAAGCGGTCGAGCAGATCCGCTGGGCGCGCAACCGCGGCATGAAGATCTTTGCCGAGACCTGCCCGCAGTACCTGTTCCTGACCGCCGAAGACCTCGACCAGCCCGGCTACCACGGCGCCAAGTGCGTGTGCAGTCCGCCGCCGCGCGACCGCAGCAACCAGCAGGTGATCTGGGACGGCCTGGCCGACGGCCTCTTCACCATCTTCTCGTCCGACCATGCACCGTTCCGCTACGAAGACGCGCAGGGCAAGAAGCCCGGCGGCCAGGAAGTCCCGTTCCAGTACATCCCCAACGGCATCCCCGGACTCGAGACGCGGCTGCCGCTGCTGTTCTCGGCAGGCGTGGTGGGCGGCCGCATCTCGGTCAACCAGTTCGTCGCGCTGACCTCGACCAACCCGGCCAAGCTCTACGGCCTGCATCCGCGCAAGGGCACCATCGCCATCGGCGCCGATGCCGACCTGGCGATCTGGGATCCGCAGCGCGAAGTGACGATCCGCAATACCGATTTGCACCATGACGTCGACTACACGCCGTATGAAGGCCTGCGCGTGACCGGCTGGCCGGTGACCACGCTGGTGCGCGGCAAGGTGGTGGCGCACGAGGGCGAAGTGATGGCCGAGGCCGGCCACGGCGAGTTCCTGCCGTGCGGCCTGCCCGAAATGGCACGGCCGCGCTACCGCACCTCGGGCGGCACCCTGTGACCAGCACTTTGCGTGACTGATGCCTTGACCGACACTGTAGACATGGAACTGACCAACCGCCTGGATGCCGCCACCATCGCCGCCCGCGTCGCCGCCGGGCGCCTCGATCCCGTCGAGGTGGCCGCGGCGTTCCAGGCCCGCATCGCGGCGCGCAACGACCAGCTCAACGCCGTCTTCGAACAACGCCAGGAACTGGTAGATGCCGACCTGGCGCAATTGCGCGCGCGCCTGGCGCAGGGCGAGCGCCCGCTGCTGGCCGGGGTGCCGGTGATCGTCAAGGACGTGATCTGGAGCCAGGGCCGGCGCGTGACGCAGGGCTCGCAGCTGTACCGCGACTTCATCGCCCCCGCCGACGCGATCGCGGTCGAACGGCTGCGCCGGGCCGGCGCGATCGTGTTCGGCATGGGCAACACCTCGGAGTTCGCCTGCAAGGGCCTGACCACCAACAAGGTTTACGGCCTGACGCGGCATCCGCTCGATGCCACGCTGACCGCGGGCGGCTCGTCGGGCGGCTGCGCGGTGGCGGTGGCCGCCGGCATGGCGCCGCTGGCGCTGGGCACCGATGGCGGCGGCTCCAGCCGGCGTCCGCCCGCGCATGCCGGCGTAGTCGGCTTCAAGCCCTCCTACGGCGCGATTCCCGATGCGGTCGGCTTCGCCCATGCCTTCAACGGCATCCAGGTGATTGCGCCCATCGCCCGCACCGTTGCCGATGCCGAGCTGATGTTCGAGGCGCTGGCCGGCGCCGATCCGCGCGATCCCGATACGCTGGGGTTCTCGCTGGGCGCGGCGCGGCCGCTGCATACGCTGAAGATTGCGGTCAGTCCGCGCCTGGGCCTGGACACGCCGGTCGACGACGATGTCGCGCAGGCCTTCGACCAGGCCGTGGCCCGCTTGCAGGCCGCGGGGCTGAGCATCGAGCGCGCCGACCCGGCGTGGCCGCGGGGTGCCGACGAGGCCGCGCTGATGCCGCTGCAGCACGTCGGCCTGGCCAACCTCTATGGCGATGCCTGGCGCCGCGATCCGGAAGTGTTCGATGCCGATGTCGCGCGCCAGATCGAGCGCGGCCTGGCGTGGACCGGCGCCGAGGTGGCGCGCGCGCGCGAGGCCAGCCGCCAGATCGCGCTGGCGCTGGCCGGCTTTTTTACCCGCTATGACCTGCTGCTGTGCCCGACCACGCCGTGCGTGGCCTGGCGCAACGACCGCCTGGGGCCGGAGCGCATCGGCGGGGTGGCGGTGGAGCCGCGCGCCCACGCGGTGTTCACGCCCTTCTTCAACCATGCGCTGGCGCCGGCGATCTCGGTGCCTTGCGGCAGTGGACGCGATGGGCTGCCGGTGGGGCTGCAGATCGCCGGCCCGCGCGGTGCCGACCGCAACGTGCTGGCCGCCGCAAGGCTGGTCGAGAGCTTGCTGGCGTCTTTCGTCAATCCTGCCTGATCCCTGACATGCGAATCCTTGTTCTGAATCCCAACACCAGCGAAGGCATCACCGCGCGCCTGATGGCCGCGGCCACCGAAGCCGCCGCGCCCGGCACCGAGCTGGTGCCGCTGACCGCCAGCCGCGGCGTGCCGTATATCGCCACCCGCGCCGAGGCGCAGATCGGCGGCGCCATCGCGCTGGAAATGCTGGCCGAGCATCACGGCCAGTTCGACGCGGCGGTCATCGCCGCCTTCGGCGATCCCGGCCTGATGGGCGCGCGCGAGCTGTTCGACCTGCCCGTGGTGGGCATGGCCGAGGCGGCGATGCTGTCGGCGTGCATGCTGGGGCGGCGCTTTGCCATCGTCACTTTTGCGCGCGCGCTGGGTCCCTGGTACGAGGAATGCGTCGACATGCACGGCCTGCGCGGCCGGCTGGCCGGCATCCGCATGCTCGACGGCAGCTTTGCCTCGGTGTCGGACGTGCAGGAAGAGAAGGAAGCCGTGCTGGTTGAGCTGGCGAACCGCGCGGTGGTGGAGGACGAGGCCGACGTGGTGATCCTGGCCGGCGCGCCGCTGGCCGGCCTGGCCGCGCGCGTGCGCGACCGCGTTCCGGTGCCGGTGGTCGACCAGATGGCCGCCGCCGTCAAGCAGGCCGAGGCGCTGGTCGCGTTGCAGCCGCGCAAGGCCACCGCGGGCACGTTCCGCCGCCCGGATGCCAAGCCGACGCTGGGTTTGCCGGCGGCGCTGGCGGCGCGCATAGAGCACCGCTAAGCCGCGCAGCGGCTTGCTTTCACGCTGACGCCGCGGCTCAGACCGCGGCGAACACCGCTTCCAGGTCCACCTTCTCTTCGGCGGGCAACTCCAGCCGCAGCGTGCTTTCGACGTGGCCGAGGTGCTCGCTCATCAGCCGCGCGGCGCGTTCGCCGTCGCCGGCTTCCAGCGCATCGACGATATCGTCGTGCTCGTGATGCGGGCACGACGGCACGCCCGGCGCGTCATACAGCGCGATGATCAGGCAGGTCAGCGAGCACAGCTCGCGCATGTACTTGCCCAGGTACTGGTTGCCCGTCATTTCCGCCAGCTTGCAGTGGAACTCGCCCGACAGCCGGATGATGGCGCGGCGGTCGTTGCTTTCGCGCGCCTGCGCTTCCTGGCGCGTGGTCTCGCGCAGCGCGCGCACGCCCCTGGCGCTGATCGCGCCGGCCAGGTCGCGCACCAGCGCGGGTTCCAGCAGGTGGCGCGAATGCAGCACCTGCCGCGCCTCGGCCACGCTCGGGCTGGAGACGAAGGTGCCGCGGTTGGGATGCACGGTCAGCACGCCCTCGTGCGCCAGCTTGGCAAAGGCCAGCCGCACCTTGGTACGGCTGACGCCGAACACGCCGCCCAGCTTTTCCTCGACCAGTTTCGTGCCCGGCGGCAGGCGGTGCTCCCAGATCGCGGTCAGGATGCGGTCGGCGATTTCCTCGACCGATGCGCCGCGCGCGCCGTCCGCCTCGGTGTCAGGGATACCGTCGGCAGGCTTGGCGGGCGGTTCGGCTTTGGTGCGTGGCATGGCGGTTGTCGCGGTCCGGAGAAAAGACAGTCGGTGCTGTCATTGTATGGCGGTTCAGCGTCAAGTGTATAACACCGACGGTGGACCGGTTGCCGCCTTCGATTGCCGGCTTATTTCGCGCCGAGCTTGTCCAGTGCCGTGCCGGTCACGCGGCAGATGCGCCAGTCGGGCAGCACGTCGGCGCCCATGGCCTGGTAGAAGTCGATCGAGGGCTGGTTCCAGTCCAGCACCGACCATTCGAAGCGGCCGCAGCCACGCTCCACCGCCAGTGCCGCCAGGTGCTTGAGCAAGGCCTTGCCCAGGCCGTGGCCGCGCCAGGCCGGATCGACATACAGGTCTTCCAGGTAGAGACCGGGCTTGGCAAGGAACGTCGAGAAATTATGGAAGAACAGGGCAAAGCCCACCGCCTTGCGGGCCGCATTGCCTTCGCCCTCGGCGTCGACTTCCACCAGCACGGCCTCGGCATGCGGCGTGGCGCCGAACAGCGCCGCCTCGATCTTCTGCGGCGTGGCTTCGACGAGATGCGTCAGCTTTTCGTATTCGGCCAGCGCCAGGATCAGGTTGAACAGGGTTTCGCTGTCGGCCGCGGTGGCGGGGCGCAGCGTGAAGGTGGGCTTGGACATGCGGTTCGGCTTGCGAGTACAGGAACCAGGAATTATCGCCTGTCCGTCACTCGCCATGCCAGCGTGCGTGCGGCCGGATCAGTGCGCAAAGTCCGCGAGCTTGCGCACCTGGTCGACATAATCGGCCGCCAGGCAATCCACCACCAGCCGTTCGGGCGTGCTGCGCAGCCAGGTCAGCTGGCGCTTGCACAGCTGCCGCGTGGCGGCGATGCCGCGCTCGCGCATGGTGGCAAAGTCGGCCTCGCCGTCCAGGTATTCCCACACCTGGCGGTAGCCGACGCAGCGGATCGACGGCAGCCCCGGATGCAGATCGCCACGCGCGCGCAGCCGCTCGACTTCTTCGATAAAGCCATGCGCCAGCATGGCGTCGTAGCGACTGGCGATGCGGGCATGCAGCGCCAGCCGGTCCGAGGGCTCGAGCGCGATCACGCGGTAGCGCTGGTCGGCCGCGCCGGCAAAGGTACGGCCCTCGGCCTGGCGCGCCAGCAGCGCCGACATCGGCTGGCCGGACAACCGGTGGATCTCCAGCGCGCGCTGGATGCGCTGCGCGTCATTGGGGGCGAGCCGGGCCGCGGTGACTGGGTCGACCTCGGCCAGCATCGCATGCAGGGCTGGCCAGCCGCGTTCGGCGGCGAGCTGGTCCAGCTCGGCGCGCAGCGCGGCATCGGCCTGCGGCAGGTCGTTGAGTCCCTGCGTCAGCGCCTTGTAATACAGCATGGTGCCGCCCACGATCAGCGGCACATGACCGCGCGAGCGGATCTGAGCGATCAGCTGCTCGGCGTCGCCGACAAACTGCGCGGCCGAGTAGCTCTCGGCCGGGTCGATGATGTCGATCAGGTGGTGCGGCGCCACGGCCAGTTCGTCGCGCGTCGGCTTGGCGGTGCCGATATCCATCTCGCGGTACACCAGCGCCGAGTCCAGGCTGATGATCTCCACCGGCGCGTCGGCCGCCAGCGCCAGCGCGGCGGCGGTCTTGCCCGACGCGGTGGGGCCGAGCAGGCAGACCACGGGCGGATGCGCGGCGGAATCGTTGGGTACTACGGACATCGGAAAGCCTTGAATCGAAGGGGCAAGCGCGCGGCCTACTGCCCGCGCAGGAACAGCCGGTCGAGCTCGGTCACGGTCAGCTGCACCCAGGTGGGCCGGCCGTGGTTGCATTGGTCGGCGCGCTCGGTCTGCTCCATCTGGCGCAACAGCGCGTTCATTTCCTCGACGGTGAGCTTGCGGTTGGCGCGCACCGCGCTGTGGCAGGCCAGGGTGGCGAGCAGTTCGTTGCGGCGCTCGGCCAGCACGCGCGAGCCGCCGTAGGCGTGCAGGTCGCGCAGCACGTCGCGCGCCAGCGCCTCGGCATCGGCCTGCTGCAGCAGCGCCGGCACCGCGCGCACCGCCAGCGTGGTGGGCGACACCGGCGCGATATCGAAGCCCAGCAGCGTCAGCGTCTCCTGGTGTTCTTCGGCGACGCCGATCTCGACCGGGCTGGCGGGCAGCGTGACCGGGATCAGCAGCGGCTGCACCGCCAGGTCGCGCGCGTCCAGCCCGGCCTTGATCTGCTCGTAGAGGATGCGCTCGTGCGCCGCATGCATGTCGACCAGCACCAGCCCGCGCGCGTTCTGCGCCAGCACGTAGATGCCGTGCAACTGGGCAATGGCATAGCCCAGCGGGTGTTCGTCACCGCCGCCATCGCCGGATGCCGGCGCCGGCGGCAGCCGGTCCAGCAGGCCGGGCGGATCCCCGGCGCGCGCCGCCTGGACCTCGGCGAGCCATGCCGGTGCTTGCGCCGACGCGCCGGCCCAACCGCCGGCAGCCGGTCCGGTCGCGCCGTAGGGGCGTGCCGCCGGGGCCGTGGCTTCGCGCACCATGCCCAGGTAGGCCTGGCGCGGCTGGGCGATGCCCAGCTCGGTCTGCCGTGCCGCGGAATAGTTGATCCATTGGCCCGGGCCGCCAGCGCCAGGCCGCGCCGCAGCCGCTGGCGCCGCGGCGCCCGGCGGCAGCGTGATCTCGCCGTCGGCATCGGTATGCAGGCTGTCGCCGTTGGCGCCGGCCTGGCGTGCCAGGCAGCGCTGCACCGCGTGGTAGACAAACTGGTGCACGGCGCGCGACTCGCGGAAGCGCACTTCGATCTTGGACGGGTGCACGTTGACGTCGACCATCTCCGGCGGCAGGTCCAGGCACAGCACATAGGACGGGAAGCGGTCGCCGTGCAGCACGTCCTGGTAAGCGCTGCGCACCGCATGGTTGAGCAGCTTGTCGCGCACGAAGCGGCCGTTGACAAAGAAGTATTGCTGGTCCGGCCGGCCGCGCGAGGCGGTGGGCAGCCCGGCAAAGCCGTACAGGCTGAGGGTGTCGGCGTGCTCGTCCAGCGCAAGCCGGGCGCGGGCGAAATCGTTGCCCAGCACCTGCGCGGTGCGGGAGGCGACGTCGCCGGCATTCCAGTGCTCCAGCGGCTTGCCGTTGTGATGGACCGAGATGGTCACGTCCGGCCGTGCCAGCGCCACGCGCCGGACCATCTCCAGGCAGTGGCCCAGCTCGGTTTGTTCGGTCTTGAGGAACTTTCTGCGCGCCGGCGTGTTGAAGTAGAGGTGCTGCACGTCGACGGTGGTGCCGACACCCCCGGAAGCGGGCTGCACCGCGCCGGAGTCGGCGCTGACCTGGGTGGCATGGGCATCGGCCGCGGTGCGGCTGGTCAGCGACATCTGCGACACCGAAGCGATCGACGCCAGCGCCTCGCCGCGGAAGCCCAGCGTCAGCACCGATTCGAGTTCGTCGAGGGAGGCGATCTTGCTGGTGGCGTGCCGCATCAGCGCCACCGGCAGTTCGGCGGCGGGAATGCCGCAGCCGTTGTCGGTGATGACGATGCGCCGCACGCCGCCTTCCTCCAGCCGGATGCCCAGCTGCGTGGCGCCGGCATCGAGCGCGTTTTCGAGCAGTTCCTTGACCACGGAGGCCGGGCGTTCCACCACTTCGCCGGCGGCGATCTGGCTGATGAGCTGGTCCGGCAGCGGGCGGATCGGGCGCGGCTGCTGGGTGGTGCGCAAGGCGGTGCTGGAAGGGGCGGCTGGCATCCGGCGATTATACGTGGACGTTCCCCCACGCAGACGGGTTGCCGAGGAGGGGGAAAGGCGCGGCCGCTCTTGTATGATTCAGGCCATGGCGGCATGGATCGGACATCGGCGCCGCATGGAACAAAACCGTCAAACCACCACACGGGGAACGACTTGGATCTCGCTTTGCAGCTGATCGACATGCTGGTGCATGTCGACAAATACCTCGGCACCGTCATCGACCAGTACGGCCACTGGGTCTATGCCATCCTGTTCCTGATCGTTTTTGCCGAGACCGGGCTGGTGGTCCTGCCGTTCCTGCCGGGCGACTCGCTGCTGTTTATCGCCGGCGCCTTCTGCGCGACCGGGGCCATGAACGAATGGGCGCTGATCGGCCTGCTGCTGGTGGCGGCTATCTCGGGCAATACCGTCAACTATTGGGTGGGCAGCTGGATCGGGCCCAAGGTGTTCGACCACCAGTGGCGCTTCCTCGACCAGGATGCGTTGCGCCGGACCCATGACTTCTATGAGCGGCATGGCGGCAAGACCCTGGTGATGGCGCGTTTCGTGCCGATCGTGCGCACCTTCGCGCCGTTCGTGGCCGGGGTGTCGCAAATGACCTTTGCGCGCTTCCAGATGTTCAACGTGATCGGCGCCGTGGCGTGGGTGGTCGGCCTGGTGTTTGCCGGCTACTTCTTCGGCAACCTGCCGTTCATTCGCCAGTACCTGAACCTGATCGTGCTGGCCGGCATCGGCGCGGCCGTGGTGCCGCTGGTGCTGGGCGGGCTGTGGAAGCTGGTGCGCGGCAACCGCCGCCGGCCCACGCGCGTGGAGCGCTGAGCCACGTCAGGTGGAGCCGCCTTAGCTTAGACTGCGGCTCATCATCCGCAGCGCGGGCATGCGCTCGCGGATCTGGCCGATATCGGCGGCGTCGGGGCGGGCCTGGACATAGGCTTCCAGGTCGGCCAGCGCGGGGCGGAAGCACTCCAGGTTGGCATAGGCCAGGCCCCGGTCGCGCACTTCCTCGATCGAACCCGGCAGCAGGATCACCAACCGGTTCTGCACCGCAAGCAGTCGCTGCCAGCGCGATTCCTGCAGATAGATCGCCTTCAGGTTGCGCAGCATGCGCGCGATGATCTCGCGGTGGCTCGCCGGGCGCAGGAACAGGCCCAGCGGCACCTGGCTGGCATCGCTGATGCCCTCGCGCTCCAGGTACGGGTCCAGCATCTCCTGCAGCTGTTCCTTCGACAGGGTCTCGCCGGTGAGCGGGTCCAGTATCACTTCGCCGGCCGGGATCGTCATCCGCAAAAGGAAATGGTTGGGGAACGACACGCCCTTGAGCGGCAGGCCGATCTGCTGGCCCAGCTCCATATGCAGCACCGCGAGCGAGATCGGGATGCCGCGGCGCTGGCGCAGCACCACGTTCAGGTAGGAGTTGTCGGGGTCGTAGTAGTCGTTCGCGTTCGCGCCGAAGCCGAGATCGCGATAGAAGAAATGGTTCAGCAGCCGCAGCCGCTGGATCGCGGGGGTGCCTTCGGCAATTCGCCGCTTCAGGCGCAGCGCCAGCACGTCCAGCGCCGCCAGCTCGCCCTGCAGGTCCAGGTCGGGATAGGCGTCCTGCGCGATCGACAGCGCGGTCTCGGTGAGCGGGATGCCGTTTTCGTCGGCCACGAGGCTGGCGAAATAATCCAGGACTTTGGTGGATGTCATGTCGGTTTCCCGGTGCAGCCCCAGGCACCGCGCGCAGCGTGGGTCACCAATGCCGGGCGGTCAGCCGGCAATGGCAGTTGCCGCTGACCCATCAGCCGGCCCGGCGCCTGAAGGCAGAGTAGCGCAGTCCCATGAGCCACAGTGTACCGAAGTAGACCACCGCTGCAAGTACCAGGCACGAAGCCAGCAGCGCGATGCGCAGCAGCGGCGTCGCGCCCAGGCCGATCCAGTCGAAGTTGCGCGCGAACCAGAGCAGCATGCCTGACAGCAGCAGCACCGAAGCGCTCAGCTGCGCCAGGAACAGCCACCAGCCCGGCGCCGGGCGGTACAGCCCGCGCCGGCGCAGGCCGAAAAACAGCAGCAGCGCGTTGAGCGTGGCGCCCGCGCTGATCGACAGCGCCAGCCCGGCATGGCCGATCCAGGGCACGAACGCCACGTTGCACAACTGCGTGATCACCAGTACCAGCAGCGCGATCTTGACCGGCGTGCGGATATCCTGCCGCGCGTAGAAGCCCGGCGCGAGGATCTTGATCGAAATCAGCCCCATCAGGCCCACGCCATACGAGACCAGCGCCTGGCGCGTCATCTCGACCGCATGGGCGTCGAACTTGCCATAGTTGAACAGCACCGCGGTCAGCGGCGCGCCGAACACGAACAGGCCGACCGCGCACGGCACGGCCAGCAGGAAGGTCAGGCGCAGGCCCCAGTCGAGCAGGCTGGAGTACTCGGCATGGTCGCCAGCCGCGTTGGCCCGGGACAGGCTCGGCAGCAGGATCGTCCCCAGCGCGACGCCCAGCAGCGCGGTGGGAAATTCCATCAGCCGGTCGGCATAGGTCAGGTACGAGACGCTCCCCGCCGCCAGCCGCGAAGCAATATTGGTATTGATGATCTGGCTCACCTGCGCCACCGACACCGCCAGCAGCGCCGGCCCCATCTGGCGCAGGATGCGGCGCACGCCCGGGTCCGACCACGCCGCGCGCAGGTTGAAGCGGATGCGCGGCATCACCCCAAGGCGCCGCAGCGCCGGCACCTGGATCGCCAGCTGCAGCACGCCGCCCACCAGCACGCCCCACGCCTGCGCGTAGATCGGCTGCTCCATGTGCGGGCCGACGAACAGCGCCGCCACGATCAGGCACAGGTTGAGCAGCACCGGCGTAAAGGCCGGCACCGCGAACTTGCGCCAGGTATTGAGGATGCCCGACGCCAGCGCCACCAGCGAGATCAGCCCGATATACGGGAACATCACCCGCGTCATGAACACGGCCGCGGTATAGGTATCGGCCTGCCCGCGGAAACCCGTGGCGACCACCGTCATCACTAGCGGCGCGCCGATCACGCCCAGCAGCGACACGGCCACCAGCACCCAGGTCATCACGGTGGCGACGGCATCGATCAGGGCCCGGGTCGGGGCGTCGCCGCGCTGGGTGTGGTATTCGCCCAGGATCGGCACGAAGGCCTGCGAAAACGCGCCTTCGCCAAAGATGCGGCGCAGCAGGTTGGGAATGCGGAAGGCCACGTTGAACGCGTCGGTCATGTCCGACGCGCCGAAGGCGCGGGCGATCAGGATCTCGCGCACCAGGCCGGTGACGCGCGAGAGCATCGTCAGGCTGCTGATGGTGGCGAGCGCTTTGAGCAGGTTCAAGGTGCGGACGGGTGCGGGACGGGTGGAGCGGTGCCCGGCGGCACCGCGAGCTCCTTGAGACGCGGTCCGGGCCGTAAAGTTGCCGGCGCGCCACGTGGCCCGGCACAATGTGGCGCTTATTATACGGATCGCCCGACGCTCGTCCCCTGCGCCGGCAAAGTCCCTGCAGGCTTGTCATGTGCGTCGGCATCTGTGTATAATTGCCGATTCACAAGGACAGTTGCGTTCCGGATTCGTGTGTCAGTGCATCCCGGGTCGCTCGATATGACTTAATTGTTGTGTCCCCCGCGGCACGCATCTGAATTCAGGATATTTTTTACATGGCAAATTCCGCACAAGCCCGCAAGCGCGCCCGCCAGGCCGTTGCCCAGAACGCTCACAACTCCAGCCTGCGTTCGCGTCTGCGCACCGCCGTCAAGGCCGTCCGCAAGGCCATCGACGCTGGCGACAAGGCCGCTGCCGCCGAGATCTTCAAGAACTCGCAAGCCGTGATCGACAGCATCGCCGACAAGAAGATCGTGCACAAGAACAAGGCTGCACGTCACAAGTCGCGCCTGTCGGCCGCCATCAAGGCCATGGCTGCCTGATAGCTGCCCGGGCCGCTGAGGCGGCCCAGCACGGACGGATGCCCCGGCTTCCGCCAATAAAAAAGCTCGTCATCCGACGAGCTTTTTTGCTTTCCGGCGTCCGGCCGGCGAGCTTATTCGAGCGAGCAGGCTTCGACCAGCTGCAGGTTGTTGTCGCGGGCGAAGTTCAGCACGAAGTCAAGCGCCTTGGGCTCGATGTCGCGCAGGCGCACGTCCACCACCACGCATTTGACGTTGCCGGCAAAGATCGGCCGCACGTACGGCGAGTAGGTCAGGCGCGGGTCGCCGCTGTCGCCTTCGGGGCGGAACTGCGCCATCACGCCGCACAGTCGTTCGGCCCAGTCGCTCGGGCGGAAGGTCTTGCCTTCCTTGGTAATGCCTTGGATAAAGTATTCGCGAACGTTGGGGTTCATGAGGCTGGACACTGCGGGTGAGGCGGATGACTCGACGGTAAGCCCGCTGGACGGGGCGCCCGTTTGACGCGGCCGGGACGCGATTGGTTCGCGCTGGTTCCAGCCGGAAGGCGGGGCGTCGGTGTCCTGCAGGGGCACTTTTGATGCCGGCGGCGGGCACTGGCATGGGTATGCCGGGCCCCGCGTGAATCAGCCAGTATTATATCTTATATAAGAGTTGCGCATAAGGGCGAAATCCTGTCAGGAAGCTGTCAGCGCAACGGCGCGGCAGGCCGCGGCCGGGTTGATGCGGGCTCGCCAAAGCAGAAATAATCCCTTATGATCCTTGCAGTTAAATTGCGTATGCGACGCGAAAGGCGGCTCCGCGACGCGCTTCGATCCTGAACAGTTTGCAAGAACAGTTCGTGACGGCGTGTCCCCACCGAGCCGCCTTCTTTGTTTTATGAGCTCAACCCCGATCAAGCATTACCTCCAGTTCAGCGACTTCACTCCCGACGAGTACGAGTACCTGCTGGACCGCGCGCGGATCCTGAAGGCCAAGTTCAAGAACTACGAGACCTGGCATCCGCTGCATGACCGCACGCTGGCCATGATCTTCGAGAAGAATTCCACGCGTACGCGCCTGTCGTTCGAAGCCGGCATCCACCAGCTCGGCGGCCATGCGGTCTTCCTGAACACGCGCGACTCGCAGCTGGGCCGCGGCGAGCCGATCGAGGATGCGGCGCAGGTGATTTCGCGCATGGTCGATATCATCATGATCCGCACCTTCGGCCAGGACATCATCGATCGCTTCGCCGCGCATTCGCGCGTGCCGGTGATCAACGGCCTGACCAACGAATACCACCCGTGCCAGGTGCTGGCCGACGTCTTCACCTATATCGAGCAGCGCGGCAGCATCCGCGGCAAGACGGTGGCGTGGATCGGCGACGCCAACAACATGGCGTACACCTGGATCCAGGCCGCCGAGCGCCTCGGTTTCACCTTCCACTTCTCGGCACCGCCGGGCTACCAGCTGGACCCGGCCATGGTGCCGGCTTCCGCCTCCGCTCTGGTCAAGGTTTTCGACGACCCGCTCGCGGCCTGCCAGGGCGCCAGCCTGGTCACCACCGACGTGTGGACCAGCATGGGCTTCGAGGCCGAGAACGACGCCCGCAAGCGCGCCTTCAAGGACTGGATGGTCACCACCGCGATGATGGACCGCGCCGCGCCCGACGCGCTTTTCATGCATTGCCTGCCGGCGCACCGCGGCGAGGAAGTCGAGGCCGCCGTGATCGACGGCCCCAAGAGCGTGGTCTGGGAAGAGGCGGAAAACCGCCTGCACGTGCAGAAGGCGCTGATGGAATACCTGCTCTGCGGCCGCTACTGAGCGCGCGCGGGGTGAACAGGAGAGGGGCCGTTGCGGCCCCTCTTTTTACGTCTTTCGCAAGACACCCAAGGAGATGGAAGTGAGCCAGTTCGACAACGTATCGGTCGTCAAGAAAGCCAACCTGTATTTCGACGGCAAGTGCGTGAGCCACACCGTGCTGTTCCCGGACGGCACCCGCAAGACGCTGGGCGTGATTTTCCCGGCATCGCTCACCTTCAACACCGGCGCGCCCGAAATCATGGAAATCAACGCCGGCAGCTGCCGCGTGCGCCTGGCCGGGTCGGAAGCCTGGCAGACCTACGGCGCCGGCCAGCAGTTCAGCGTGCCGGGCAACAGCAGCTTCGACATCGAGGTGCTGGAGACGCTGGACTACGTCTGCCACTTCGAGTGACAGTCGCGGCGGGTCAGCGCGGCTGGCCCGTCAGCTTTACAGCACCACCGGCTCGGGCTCGATGCGCACGCCGTAGCGGGCCTGCACGGTATCGGCAATGCGGTTGGCCAGTGCCAGCAGCATCGCGCCGGTGCCGCCGCCGTGGTGCACCAGCACCAGGGCCTGCTTGCCATAGACGCCCACCGGGCCGTCGCTCAGGCCTTTGAAGCCGCAGCGGTCGATCAGCCAGCCGGCCGCCAGCTTGTACGAGCCGTCGGGCTGCACATAGCTGACCAGGTCCGGATGCGCCTGCAGCAAGGCATCGCGCTGCGCGGCGCTGACCAGTGGATTCTTGAAGAAGCTGCCGGCATTGCCCAGCTGCGCGGGGTCGGGCAGCTTGCGCGAGCGGATCGCGACCACGGCGTCGCGGATGGCGGCCGCGTCCGGCGCGGCCTGGCCGTCCAGTTCGCGTGCCAGTTCGCCGTACGACAGCACCGGCTGCCATCCCTTCGGCAGGCGCAGCGTGACCGCGGTAATGATGTAGCGCCCGGCGCCGGCGCGCTTGAACAGGCTGTCGCGGTAGCCGAACTCGCATGCTTGCAGGTCCAGCCAGACGAAGGTGCCGGTGTGCCGGTCATAGGCCCGCACGCCGGCGCAGCGCTCGCGCAGCTCCACCCCGTAGGCGCCGATGTTCTGGATCGGCGCGGCGCCGGCGGTGCCTGGGATCAGCGCCAGGTTTTCCAGCCCCGGCATGCCGTCGGCGATGGTGCGGTTGACCAGCGCGTTCCAGTTTTCGCCCGCGCCCGTGGTGACCAGCCAGGCATCGCCGCCTTCGCTGGTGGCTTCGACCTGGTAGCCGGGGATTTCCATCAGCAGCACCAGCGCGTCGAGATCGCCGGTCAGCACGACATTGCTGCCGCCACCGAGCACCACCAGGGGCAGGCCTTCAGCGCGCGGGTCGGCAAGGGCCGTGACCAGGTCGGTCTCGCTGCGCACCTGCACCGCAAAGCGTGCGCGCGCATCGAATCCGAATGTATTGTGGCGACGCAGGGGATAGAATTCGTGGAAATCTGCCATGCAAGGGAAAGGTGACGCGGCCGCCGCTGGTGTGCGCGACCCGGAACTGCGAGGTAGGCTGGATTATACGGAAGGCGCCGTGCGCGGCCGGCTTCCGGGCATACGGATCACAAGGAGAATGCAATGCCGTCGTTTGACGTAGTGTGCGAAGCGAACATGGTCGAGGTGAAGAACGCCGTCGAGCAGGCCAACAAGGAAATCTCGACGCGCTTCGATTTCAAGGGCTCCGACGCCCGGGTCGAGCACAAGGAAAACGAACTGACCGCCTTTGCCGACGATGATTTCAAGCTGGACCAGGTCAAGGACGTGCTGATCAGCAAGATGGCCAAGCGCAACGTCGATGTGCGCTTCCTGGATTACGGCAAGACCGAGAAAATCAGCGGCGACAAGGTCAAGCAGGTAATCACCATCAAGAAGGGCGTGACCGGCGACCTGTCCAAGAAGATCGTGCGCATGATCAAGGACAGCAAGCTCAAGGTGCAGGCCAGTATCCAGGGCGACACGGTGCGCGTGTCGGGCACCAAGCGCGACGACCTGCAGAACGTGATCGCCATGCTGCGCAAGGATGTGTCCGAGGCACCGCTGGACTTCAATAACTTCCGCGACTGAGCGGCACCCGCGCCGGCTCCCTTGCCGGCGCCGCGCGCGGCCGCCCATCAGCGCGGCTGCGGCAATCCTCCGATCTTCGCGCCGGCCTTGATGCCCTTCTGCGCGAACCACCCCCGGTTCATTTCCAGCGCATAGCGGATGGCCGCCTTCGGGCAATGGTTGTTTTCGGTACGCGGCGCCATGTCTTCGATATTGACGATAGTGCCGTCGTCGGCGAGAAACGCGATCGACAGCGGCAGCTCGGTATTGCGCATCCAGAAGCAGTGGCCCGCCTTCTGCTCGAACACGAACAGCATGCCCGCATTGGGCGCCATCGATTTCCGGTACATCAGGCCTTGCTCGCGCGCCGCGGGCGTGGCCGCGACTTCGGCCTGGATCGCATACATGCCCGCGGTCAGTGGCGCCACCGGCAGTGCGCCTTGGGCGTTGGCAACGCCGGCCGCCAGTGCGGCGATCACGAAACAGCAGCGTGAGGTCAGGGTCTTCGACAACAGGGGCATGATGGTCAGTCCGGGAAGGCTCGGCGTCGGGCAGCCGCAAGCATAACGCACGTTGCACCAGTGGCTGAGCATGGTGCAACCGGCACGAAAACAAAAAAGGCAGGCGCCCTGGTGGCGACCTGCCTTGCTTTTGCTGCGGGCGCACGGCCCGGCAGTGGTGCCAGCCCTGTTATGCGGCCGGGGCCGCGGCAGCAGCGGTTTCCTTCTTCTTGCTGTGCTTCTTGTGGGTAGCCTTCTTCTTTGCGGTCTTCTTCGGGGCTTCCTTGGTGGCCGCGGCCGCGGGCGTGGCCGGATCGGCAGGCACAGCGGCCTGGGCGAAGGCGCCGGTGGCGAACAGGCCGACAACCAGTGCAGCGATCAGTTTTTTCATGGCGTATTACCTCGAAGGATAAAAGCAGTCGGGAAAGTGGTGACGCGTGGTTGGACGTGTCCCCGACAAGAACGAGGCCGCTGTTGGCAGCGTTGACGGTCGATTTGTTAGCTTTTGTAACGTAAGCGCCGCTTGGCGCCGTTCGCCTGTCTGGTCTTGGAGACATGAGTGCGTGGCGCCGGGACAGGGCGCGCCGCTGGCGATATCAGCGCAAGGCCCGAGTCGGCGAGCGGCACCTCGCAGCATTGGCCGGGGGCAAGGCCGAGCGCGCGCAGGTCGAGCGCGCCGATTGCCACCCGGACCAGCCGCAGCGTCGGAAACCCCACCGCCGCCGTCATGCGCCGCACCTGCCGGTTCTTGCCTTCCCGGATCTTCAGCTCCAGCCACGTCGTCGGGATGGCGGCGCGAAAGCGCACCGGCGGGTGGCGCGGCCACAGCCAGCCGGGGGGTTCGATAGCGCGTACCGTCGCCGGCCGGGTCACGAAATCGCCAAGATCGACGCCGGCGCGCAAGCGGGCGAGGGCGTCCGCGTCGGGAATGCCTTCGACCTGCGCCAGATAGGTCTTTTCGAGCTTGTGGCGCGGGTCGGCGATGCGCGCCTGCAGCGCGCCATCGTCAGTCAGAAGCAGCAGGCCCTCGCTGTCGGCATCGAGCCGGCCGGCCGGATAGACGCCGGGCACCGACACGCACGACGCCAGCGTCGGCCGCGTCGGGTGTTCCGAGAACTGGCTCATGGTGCCAAACGGCTTGTTCAGGGCAATCAGGGTCATGGGGCGCAAGTATGCCGCAGCGGCGCGTGTGCAGGTCGGTCAGGCCGGCCGGCTCGGGGTCCGGCCCGATTGGCGGATGATGAAAAATTGCTGCATAATATAAAATTAGTCTTGTGTCTTATATAAGACTGAAGCCGACCAGGCATGGCGCCGGCATGATGCATGGCAGTATGGGCGGGGCATCCAGGCCCGCTACAATGCACAGCGCCATCTTCCCGAATCTCGCCGTCCGGCCACGAACCGGCGGCAGTCACAACCGTTCCGTAACTGGAGACGTCATGTACCAACACATCAAGGTTCCGGCAGGCGAAAAGATCACGGTCAACCAGGACTTTTCGCTCAATGTCCCGGACAACCCGATCATTCCTTATATCGAAGGCGACGGTACGGGCCTCGATATCACCCCGGTGATGATCAAGGTGGTCGACGCGGCCGTGGCCAAGGCCTACGGCGGCAAGCGCAAGATCGCCTGGATGGAGATCTACGCCGGCGAGAAGTCGACCAAGGTCTACGGCCCGGACGTGTGGCTGCCGGATGAAACCCTGGACGTGCTGAAGGAATACGTGGTGTCGATCAAGGGGCCGCTGACCACGCCGGTCGGCGGCGGCATCCGCTCGCTCAACGTGGCGCTGCGCCAGCAGCTGGACCTCTATGTCTGCCTGCGCCCGGTACGCTACTTCAAGGGCGTGCCCTCGCCGGTGCGCGAGCCGGAAAAGACGGATATGGTGATTTTCCGCGAGAACTCGGAAGACATCTACGCCGGCATCGAATGGGCGGCAGAAAGCGACCAGGCCAAGAAACTGATCGCCTTCCTGCAGAACGAGATGGGCGTGAAGAAGATCCGCTTCCCCGCTACCTCGGGCATCGGCGTCAAGCCGGTGTCGCGCGAGGGTACCGAGCGGCTGGTGCGCAAGGCGATCCAGTATGCGATCGACAACGACAAGCCGTCGGTGACGCTGGTGCACAAGGGCAACATCATGAAGTTCACCGAAGGTGGCTTCCGCGACTGGGGCTACGAGCTGGCACAGAAGGAGTTCGGTGCCGAGCTGGTCGACGGTGGCCCGTGGTGCAAGTTCAAGAACCCGAAGACCGGCAAGGACATCGTGGTCAAGGATGCCATCGCCGACGCCTTCCTGCAGCAGATCCTGCTGCGCCCGGCCGAATACTCGGTGATCGCCACGCTGAACCTGAACGGCGACTACGTCTCTGACGCGCTGGCGGCGCAGGTCGGCGGCATCGGCATCGCGCCGGGCGCCAACATGTCGGA
This sequence comes from Cupriavidus alkaliphilus, assembly GCF_900094595.1. GTDB lineage: Bacteria > Pseudomonadota > Gammaproteobacteria > Burkholderiales > Burkholderiaceae > Cupriavidus > Cupriavidus alkaliphilus. The sequence goes on from NZ_FMAD01000001.1 coordinate 251,770, forward strand.
CTCGGTGGCGATGTTCGAGGCCACCCACGGCACCGCGCCGAAGTACGCCGGCAAGGATTACGTCAATCCGGGCTCGGAAATCCTGTCGGCGGAAATGATGCTGCGCCACATGGGCTGGACCGAGGCCGCCGACCTGATCATCGCGTCGATGGAGAAGTCGATCCTGTCCAAAAAGGTCACCTACGATTTTGCGCGCCTGCTGGAAGGCGCGACGCAGGTATCGTGCTCGGGCTTCGGGCAGGTGATGATCGAGAATATGTAAGCACAGACTCCCGCCAGGGCGGGCGAACTGCCGACAAGAACCCCGGTATCGGATACCCCGTACCGGGGTTTTTTCTTGCCGGCTGACGCGGCGTTGGCTAGAACTTCTGGACTGACGGGCATACGGCCCGGGGGAGACTGGCATGGACGATCCCTTCCGCCGCACCGCGTTCGGCGCGGCACTGTTCTACAAGGATCCGCTGGCGGCGCTGGACTGGCTGGAGCGGGCGTTCGGCTTCGAGCGCGTCATGGTGATCCGCGACCAGCAAGGGCAGCTGGTGCATTCCGAAATGCGTTTCGGCGACAGCTACCTGATGGTGGGCAGCGAATGGGCCGACTTTACCGCCAGCCCGGCGTCGATCGGGGACAAGAATACCCAGACCGTGCACGTGCATCTGCCCGACGGGCTCGACCAGCATTGCGAGCGGGCCCGGGCCGCCGGGGCCGTGATCCTGCGCGAGCCGCAGGACGAGTTCTATGGTGACCGCACCTACACCGCCCGCGATGCCGAGGGCCATGTCTGGACCTTCGGCCAGACTGTGCGCAAGGTAACCAAGGAGGAGGCCGAACAGGCCAGCGGCCTGAAGATCGACGGCTGGACCTGAACCGGCGCGAGCGGGCGCTGCAAGGAAGGCCGGCTCAAAAACCAGAAAGCCCGGCGCCAGGCCGGGCTTTCGATCGGGTGTGCGTGTCGCTGATGCGAGCCGGTGCCCGCCGCGCCGCCCCTGGCGGCCAGCGGGGGCGCTGGCATCGGTCCCGTCCCGGGGGTTTGCATCCCCCACACCCTGGTTGACCGCTCCGGTGGCTCTGCGGCCGGGGATGCGGTCGCGGCGCGCTTTAGCTGGCGTCCTGGATATTGGTGGCCTGCTTGCCCTTCGGGCCCTGGACCACCTCGAACGAGACGCGCTGGCCTTCCTTCAGCGTCTTGAAGCCCGCCATCTGGATAGCCGAAAAGTGCGCAAACAGTTCTTCTTCGCCCTCGTCCGGCTTGATGAACCCGAATCCCTTGGCGTCATTGAACCATTTGACGATACCGCTTGCCATATACTCCCCCAACGAAATAGCAGATTTTCAAGCGGGGAAGCTTGCCAGCCAGACGGCACGGACTGCGGCGCCATGGCTGGCCGCGTGCTGAAATGCGGCCGGCGATGACGCGCGGCGAGGTGTGCTATCGCGAGGTGGCCAGTCTGATTGCTGACTCGCCGCCGCGGGCCGTGGGCCTCCCTGCTCACGGATCACCCGCCTTGGCTGTTGCTTTGGCTCGTGGCCTTCGGTGGGTGTGCGACCGATTTTTCTGGCAAAGCCGGAGACTGTCAAGCTGGCGGATTCCCCACTGCCAGAAGGGTGTGGCAGGAACAGGACGGCGCCTGATGTTACCGTTGCCATGAATCGGCGGCCGCCGGCCCGGCTTTTCGGACGGTGCGGCGACGTGCCTTGCAAGGCCTTCGGCGGAACTATCCGCTTCCATTTACCCCGGAAAACCGGTGGCCGGACTCTTGAATCCACCGCCTTTTCCCCAAATTGCAGAGTTGCGAGTAAGGGTTAGAATAAAGCCATGGCTACACGGCTTGCGAATGTCCCACAACGCGAAGCGGGCACCATCCTGGAGCGCAAAGAGCAGGCGCTGAAACCGCCTGCCATGTTCAAGGTGGTGCTGCTGAACGACGACTACACTCCGATGGAGTTTGTCGTGATGATCCTGCAGCAGTATTTCAGCAGGGACCGGGAAACGGCGACGCAGATCATGCTGACCGTGCACCGGGAAGGTAAGGGCGTCTGTGGTATCTACACCAGGGATATCGCGGCGACTAAGGTCGAGCTGGTGTCAACGCACGCGCGGCAGGCGGGGCACCCCCTGCAGTGCGTGATGGAGGAAGCATGATTGCGCAAGAATTGGAAGTGAGCCTGCATATGGCTTTTGTCGAAGCCAGGCAGGCACGCCACGAGTTCATTACCGTGGAGCACCTGCTGCTGGCATTGCTCGACAATCCCACGGCAGCTGAAGTCTTGCGCGCCTGCGCGGCCAATATCGAGGACCTGCGCACCAGCCTTAAGAACTTCATCGCGGACAACACGCCGGTGGTACCGGGTACCGACGAGGTCGATACCCAGCCCACGCTGGGTTTCCAGCGCGTGATCCAGCGCGCCATCATGCACGTCCAGTCGACTTCCAACGGCAAGAAGGAAGTGACCGGCGCCAACGTGCTGGTCGCGATTTTCGGCGAGAAGGATTCGCACGCCGTCTATTACCTGCAGCAGCAGGGCGTGACGCGCCTGGACGTGGTCAATTTCATCAGCCACGGCATCCGCAAGGACCAGTCCGAGCCGGCCAAGCATGGCGAGGCGGCCGGCGAGGGCGAGGGCGGCGACGGCAAGGAAAGCCCGCTCGAGCAATACACCCAGAACCTGAACGCGCTGGCCAAGGCCGGCAAGATCGATCCGCTGATCGGCCGCGAGAGCGAAGTCGAGCGCGTGGTCCAGGTGCTGTGCCGCCGGCGCAAGAACAACCCACTGCTGGTGGGCGAGGCCGGCGTCGGCAAGACCGCGATTGCGGAAGGCCTGGCGTGGCGCATCACCAAGAACGAGGTGCCGGATATCCTGGAAAAGGCCACCGTCTACTCGCTCGACATGGGCGCGCTGCTGGCCGGTACCAAGTACCGCGGCGATTTCGAGCAGCGCCTGAAGGGCGTGCTCAAGTCGCTCAAGGACAATCCCAACGCGATCCTGTTCATCGACGAGATCCACACGCTGATCGGCGCGGGCGCCGCCTCGGGCGGGACGCTGGACGCCAGCAACCTGCTCAAGCCGGCGCTGTCGTCGGGCCAGCTCAAGTGCATCGGTGCGACCACCTTCACCGAATACCGCGGCATCTTCGAGAAGGACGCGGCGCTGTCGCGGCGCTTCCAGAAGATCGACGTGGTCGAGCCGTCGGTGGACCAGACCGTGCAGATCCTGCGCGGGCTGAAGTCGCGCTTCGAGGAGCACCATGGCGTCAAGTACGCGTCGTCGGCGCTGACCGCCGCGGCCGAGCTGTCGGCGCGCTTCATCACCGACCGCCACCTGCCGGACAAGGCCATCGACGTGATCGACGAAGCCGGCGCGGCGCAGCGCATCCTGCCGAAGTCCAAGCAGAAGAAGACCATCGGCAAGGGCGAGATCGAGGACATCGTCTCGCGCATCGCGCGCATCCCGCCGCAGAGCGTGAACCAGGACGACCGCAGCAAGCTGCAGACGCTGGAGCGCGACCTGAAGTCGGTGGTGTTCGGCCAGGATCCGGCGATCGAGGCGCTGGCGTCGGCGATCAAGATGTCGCGCGCGGGCCTGGGCAAGACCGACAAGCCGATCGGCTCGTTCCTGTTCTCGGGCCCCACCGGCGTGGGCAAGACCGAGGTCGCCAAGCAGCTGGCCTTCATCATGGGCATCGAGCTGCTGCGCTTCGACATGTCCGAATACATGGAACGCCATGCGGTGAGCCGCCTGATCGGCGCGCCGCCGGGATACGTCGGCTTTGACCAGGGCGGCCTGCTGACCGAGGCCGTCACCAAGAAGCCGCACTGCGTGCTGCTGCTGGACGAAATCGAGAAGGCGCATCCGGATATCTTCAATATCCTGCTGCAGGTGATGGACCATGGTTCGCTGACCGACAACAACGGCCGGCGCGCCGACTTCCGCAACGTGATCATCATCATGACCACCAATGCGGGAGCGGAGACCATGAACCGCGCCACCATCGGCTTCACCAGCTCGCGCGAGCAGGGCGACGAGATGGCCGACATCAAGCGCATGTTCACGCCGGAGTTCCGCAACCGGCTGGATGCCACCATCAGCTTCCGCTCGCTCGATGAGGAAATCATCCTGCGCGTGGTCGACAAGTTCCTGATGCAGCTGGAAGAGCAGCTGCACGAGAAGAAGGTGGAAGCCAGCTTCAGCGAGAAGCTGCGCAAGTTCCTGGCGCACAAGGGTTTCGATCCGCTGATGGGTGCGCGTCCGATGCAGCGCCTGATCCAGGACATGATCCGCAAGGCGCTGGCCGACGAGCTGTTGTTCGGCCGCCTGGTCTCCGGCGGCAAGGTGGTGGTGGATCTGGACGAACAGGACCAGATCAAGCTCGATTTCTCCGAGATCGAGCCCGAACCGCCCGAGGCGCCCGAGGAACAGCGCGCAGAAGCCTGAGCGATATTCGGCCGCGTTGCCAGCACCGCGGTCGATCATCGGGCAAAATAGCAGGGCGGCCACACTGGCCGCCCTGTTTTTTTTCCTGCCGCCCCACGCCTCCAGCGCCCCGAAACCGAACGACCCGATGTCATCCGCCGACCGCACGCGGCGCCGCCGCCTGCTGCTCAAGATCCTGCCGCTGGGCGCCTTGCCGGGCCCGATGCTTCATGCCACCGCCGCCAGCGCCGCCGATAGCGCCGCCAGCCACCGGCCGATCGCACTGGTGCTGCCGTTCCCGCCGGGTGGCAGCGTCGACATCGTCGCCCGGCAGCTGCAGCCCGGGCTGAAAGCGGTGCTGGGGCAAACGGTGGTGGTGGACAACAAGCCGGGCGCGGGCGGGCTGATCGCGTCGAGCACCGTGGCGCGCGCCCGTCCCGACGGCAATACGCTGCTGATGGCGTTCGACACGCATGCGATCAATCCGTTTGCCTATAAGCAGCTGCCCTACGACACCTTCCGCGATTTCTCGCCGATCTCGCAGCTGGTGCGTTTCCCGCTGGTGATCGCCGCCAACCCGGCGCTGCCGGCGTCGAACGTGCGCGAACTGGTGGCGCTGGCCAGGGCGAGGCATGACGGCGTGCGCTATGCATCGTCGGGCATCGGCAGCCTGAACCAGCTCGCGGCCGAGGCGCTCGCGACCGAGGCAGGCGTGCATATGCTGCACGTGCCCTACAAGGGCGGCGGCCCGGCGGTGCAGGCGGTGCTGTCCAATGAGGTCGACATCTTCTTCAGCAGTTACGCGGCGGTGCAGGCGCACGTGGCCGCGCGCACCATCAAGGTGCTGGGCGTGACTGGCACCAGCCGGCTGCGCCAGTTGCCGCAGGTGCCCACGGTGGCCGAGCAGGGCCTCAAGGGCTTCGAGGCGTATTCGTGGATCGGCGTGTTCGGTCCGGCCGACCTGCCGGCGGCGACGGTGACGCGCCTCCACGGCGCGCTGGTCGAGTCGCTGCGCCAGCCGCGCGTGGTCGATGCGCTTGGCGCGCAAGGTTTCGAAATCGTCGGCGGCAGCCCGGCCGAGCTGGGCCAGCTGGTACGCCGCGAGCATGACAAATGGCAGGCGGTGGCGCGCAAGGCCAATATCCAGTTCGAATAAACCAGTCCGGCGCCGCCGTGCGCCATGCGTCCGGGGGGATGCCGATGGCAACGCAAGCAGAAATGTTCGATCACGCCGTGGTGGTGTGCCCAGACCTCGATGCCGGCGCTCAGGCCTGGCAGCGGCTGGGTTTTACGCTGACGCCGCGCGGCTATCACACGCTGGGCTCGCAGAACCACTGCATCATGCTGCAGCGGGACTACCTGGAGCTGCTGCACGTGACCGCGCCCAGTCCCAGCCGTCAGTATTATTGGGACGCCCAGCAGCGCGGCGGCGGCTGTGCGGCGATGTCGTGCAAGAGCGCCGATGCCTTTGCCACCGCGGCGCGGCTGCGCGCGGACGGCTGGCATACCTCGGAACCGATCGAATTCTCGCGTCCGGTGCGGCTGGACGATGGCAGCGAACATCCGGCCACCTTTCGCGTGACCGCGCTCGACGACGCCCCGGGAGCACGCTATTTCGTCTGCGAGCACCGCACGCCCGAGCTGCTGTGGCGGCCCGAATGGATGCGCCATGCCAACGGCGCGCACAGCATCGCGACCATGTTCCTGGTGGTGGCCCCCGCGCTGGTGGATGCCGCCGCGCGCGCCTATGCCGAACTGACCGGCGGCGAGCTGACGCAGCTGAGCGAACATGTCAGCAGCCTGGCGGTCGACAATGCCACGCTGGTGCTCAGCACGCCGCAGGCGCTGGCATCGGCCACCGGCAGCGCGCATATCCGGCGCGAAGGGCCGGGGTATGCGGCGATCCGCCTGCGCACCCACGACCTTGCGGCGGCCCGCGCTGGCTGGCGCGAGCAGAGCGTGCCGACCCACGACCTGGGTCCGCGCGAAACGCTGGTGCCGGCCGATGCCGCCAGCGGCGTGGCCTTGCTGTTCGAGCAGCAGGGCTGAAATGCAAACTGGCGCCCCGCGGGGCGCCAGTACTTCATGCCGAGGCCGACAACCGGTCAGGCGCTGGCCTTGGCGTGATGCACGCCGGTCGAGCCAAAGCCGCCTGCACCGCGCTCGCTGTCCTGGCTGAACTCTGCCACCGTCGAGAACACCGGACGCAGCACCGGCACGAACATCATCTGCGCAATGCGCTCGCCCGGCTGGATCACGATCGGCTCCGTGCCCGGCGCGTTGCGGTTCCAGACGCTGACCATGATCTGGCCCTGGTAGTCGGCATCGATCACGCCGATCGAATTGCCCAGCACTAGCCCCTTCTTGTGGCCCAGGCCCGAGCGCGGCACGATGGTCGCGGCCATGTACGGGTTGCCCATGTGCACGGCAATGCCGGCCGGCACCAGCTGCGCCGGTGTGCCCGGCGCGATCGCGACGGGCGCGTCGACGCAGGCGTGCAGGTCGATGGCGGCAGCCATCTCGCTCTGGTAGGCGGGCAGGCCCCATTGGTTCAGGCGCGCATCGAGCACCTTGATTTCGACGGTCGGGTTCAGAGGCTGGGTCATAAGCAATCTCGGGAATACGTTGCAAAAGTCAGGGCCGCGCGCGACCGGGCAGGCGCTGGCCGATGGCCGCGACCAGCTGCCGTGCCAGCGACAGCTTGTCGGCGCGCGGCAGCCGCGTCATGCCGGCGGCGTCGAACAGCACGATCTCGTTGTCGTCCAGGCCGAAGGTGTGGTGGCCGATATTGCCCACCAGCAGCGGCACGCCCTTGCGCTGGCGCTTCTGCTCGCCGTACTGCTCCAGGTTCTCGCTTTCGGCGGCAAAGCCGACGCAGTAAGGTGCGTCGGCGCGGGCCGCGACCGCGGCCAGGATGTCGGGGTTCTGCACGAACTGCAGTGTCGGCGTATCGGTATCGCTGGCCTTCTTCAACTTCTGCTGCGCGACTTCGGCCGGGCGCCAGTCCGCCACCGCGGCCACCGCGACGAAGACATCGATACCGGGCAGCTGCGCCATCACCGCGTCATGCATCTGCTGCGCGCTGCGCACGTCGGTGCGCATCACGCCGCGCGGTGTGGGCAGGCCGGTGGGTCCGGCTACCAGCAGCACTTCGGCGCCGGCCTCGCGCGCCGCGCGCGCGATCGAGAAACCCATCTTGCCGGACGACAGGTTGGTGATGCCGCGCACCGGGTCGATCGCCTCGAAGGTCGGGCCGGCGGTGATCAGCATGCGCTTGCCTTGCAGCGGCTTGGGCTGGAAGAAGGCGATGATGTCGTCGAGCAGCTCCTCGGGCTCCAGCATGCGGCCGTCGCCGACTTCACCGCAGGCCTGGTCGCCGCTGCCCGGGCCCAGGATCACCACGCCGTCGGCACGCAGCTGCGCGGCGTTGCGCTGCGTGGCGGGCGCGGCCCACATCTGGCGGTTCATCGCCGGCGCCACCAGCAGCGGGCAGTCGCGCGCGATGCACAGCGTGCTCAGCAAGTCGTCGCACAGGCCGTTGGCCAGCCGCGCCATGAAGTCGGTGGATGCAGGGGCGATGACAATGGCGTCGGCCTCGCGCGAGAGGTCGATATGCGCCATGTTGTTGTCGATGCGCGCATCCCATTGCGACAGGAAGACCGGCCGGCCCGACAGCGCCTGCATCGTCACCGGCGTGATGAAATGCGTCGCCGCCTCGGTCATGGCCACCTGCACGGTGGCGCCGGCCTTGGTCAGCAGCCGGACCAGTTCGGCCGACTTGTAGCAGGCGATGCCGCCGGTCAGGCCGAGAACGATGTGCTTGCCGCGCAAATCCATGGTGGGGAACCTGGCTGGGAAGGGAAGGGGAAAGGTAGCGGCGCAGCTCAGTGCTTGCGCACCCGCCGCAGCTCGTCGACGATCAGCAGCACCGCGCCCACCGTGATCGCGCAGTCCGCGACATTGAAAGCCGGCCAGTGATACCTGCCCACGTAGAAGTCCAGGAAATCGATCACGTGGCCGTAGGCCACGCGGTCGATCACGTTGCCGACCGCGCCGCCCAGGATCAGCGACACCGCGAAGCAGAACAGCCGCTGGCCGGTATGGCGGTACAGCAGCCAGACGATGAACGCGCCGACCACCACGCCCAGGCCGGTGAAGAACCAGCGCTGCCAGCCGCCGGCGTCAGCCAGGAAGCTGAACGCCGCGCCCTTGTTGTAGACCAGCACCAGGTTGAAGAAGCCGGTCACCGGGCGCGATTCGCCGTAGCTGAAGCTGCGCACGATCACGATCTTGAAGAACTGGTCGAGCAGCACCACCAGCAGCGCAAAGGCCATCCACAGCAGCGGGGTGGTGCTGCCGGCAGCCTTGTTGCGGCGCGCCGGGCGCGTCGAACGGGACGTGGTCGATGCCATCAGGCATGGCTCCTGTGTTCGCCGGCGCCGAACAGGTTGCTGTCGCAGCGGCCGCAGAGGGTGGGATGGTCGGGGTTGTGGCCGACGTCGGCGCGGTAGTGCCAGCAGCGCTCGCACTTGGCATGCGCCGACGGGGTCACCGTCACCAGCAGGTCGCCGGCCTCGGGCGCGGGCGCGACCTTGGCCGACGAGGTCAGCAGCACGAAGCGCAGGTCGTCACCCAGGCTTTGCAGCGCCGCCAGCACCGGACCGCCGGCCTGGATGGTCAGCTCGGCCTGCAGCGACGAACCGATCTCGCCTTCCACGCGCACCGCTTCCAGCTGGCGCGTGACTTCGGCGCGCACTTCGCGCAGCGCATGCCATTTCTGCAGCAGGTCGTCGGCGTCGTCGACTTCCGGCACGGCGTAATAGGTGCTGGTGAAGATGGTGTCGTTGTGCTCGGTGCCATGGGCGAACACCTGCCACGCTTCCTCGGCGGTGAACGACAGGAACGGCGCCATCCAGTGCAGCATCGCCTGGGTGATGTGATACAGCGCGTTCTGCGCGGCGCGGCGCGCCTTCGAGTCCGGCGCGGTGGTGTACAGGCGGTCCTTCAGCACGTCGAGGTAGAAACCGCCCAGGTCCTCGGAGCAGAAGGTCTGCAGCTTGGCCACCACCGGGTGGAATTCGTAAGCCTCGTAGTGCGACAGCACTTCCTTCTGCAGCTGCGCGGTCAGCGCCACGGCGTAGCGGTCGATCTCCAGCCACTCGGCGGCCGGCAGCGCGTGCTTCCCATGGTCGTAGTCGGACAGGTTCGACAGCAGGAAACGCAGCGTATTGCGGATGCGGCGATAGCCTTCCACCACACGCTTGAGGATCTCGTCCGAGATCGACAGCTCGCCGGAGTAATCGGTCGAGGCCACCCACAGGCGGATGATCTCGGCGCCCATCTTGTTCGCGATGTCCTGCGGCGACACGGTATTGCCGATCGACTTGGACATCTTGCGGCCTTCGCCGTCGACGGTAAAGCCGTGCGTCAGCAGCGCCTTGTAGGGCGGCTTGCCATACAGCATCGAGGCGGTCAGCAGCGACGAGTGGAACCAGCCGCGATGCTGGTCCGAGCCTTCCAGGTACAGGTCGGCCAGGCGGCCGTCGGCATCGTCGGCGGTCGGTTCGTACAGGTCGTCGCGGTGCGAGCCGCGGATCACGGTCCAGTGCGTGGTGCCGGAATCGAACCAGACGTCGAGCGTGTCGCGGTTCTTCTCATACTGGCTGGCCTCGTCGCCCAGCAGTTCGGCCGGGTCCAGCGTCTGCCACGCTTCGATGCCGTGCTGCTCGACGCGCTTTGCGATCGCTTCCAGGAGCTCGGGCGTGCGCGGATGCAGCGCGCCGGTTTCCTTGTGCACGAAGAACGCCATCGGCACGCCCCACTGGCGCTGGCGCGACAGGGTCCAGTCCGGGCGGTGGGCGATCATGTTGTGCAGGCGCTGCTTGCCCCACGACGGATAGAACTCGGTCGCCTCGATGCCCGCCAGCGCGGTCTCGCGCAGCGTCGGCACGGGCTTGCCGTTTTCCTCGGCCGGGTCCACGTCCATGCCCGCGAACCACTGTGAGGTGGCGCGGTAGATGATCGGCGTCTTGTGGCGCCAGCAGTGCATGTAGCTGTGGGTGTATTTGTGCGAATTGAACAGGTTGCCCGAGGCCTGCAGCGCCTCGACGATCTTCGGGTTGGCGTCCCAGATCGACAGCCCGCCAAACAGCGGCAGCGTGGCGGCGTAGACGCCGTTGCCCATCACCGGGCTGATGATGTCGCTGTCGGGCATGCCGTGCGCCTTGCACGACTGGAAGTCTTCCACGCCATAGGCCGGCGCCGAGTGCACGATGCCCGAGCCGGTGTCGGTGGTGACGTAGTCGCCCAGGTAGATCGGCGAGAGCCGGTCATAGCCTGCTTCCATCCGGGCCAGCGGATGATGGAAGCGGATCTCCGACAGCGCCGCGCCGGTGGTGGTGGCCACCACCTCGCCCTGCAGGCCGTAGATCTTCAGCTGCTCCTCGACGCGCTCGGTGGCGAGGATCAGGTGGCCGCGCGGCGTGTCGACCAGCGCGTATTCCACCTCGGGGTGCACGTTCAGCGCCTGGTTGCTCGGGATGGTCCACGGCGTGGTGGTCCAGATCACGATCCAGCCCGGCCTGGCGTCGATCCGCTCGACCGGCACCTTGAACGCGTGCGCCAGCTTGTCGGTCTCGGCGAACGGAAAGCCCACGTCGATCGACAGGTCGACCTTGTCCTTGTATTCGACTTCGGCCTCGGCCAGCGCCGAGCCGCAGTCGAAGCACCAGTTCACCGGCTTCAGGCCGCGGAACACGTAGCCCTTTTCCATGATCTTGCCGAGCGCGCGCAGTTCGTCCGCCTCGTTGCTGTGGTTCATGGTCAGGTAGGGGTGGTCCCAGTCGCCCAGCACGCCGAGACGCTCGAAATCCACCATCTGGCGCTTGATCTGCTCGGTGGCATAGGCGCGCGCCTTGGCCTGGACTTCCTGCACCGGCAGGCCCTTGCCGAACTTCTTCTCGATCTGGATCTCGATCGGCATGCCGTGGCAGTCCCAGCCCGGCACGTAGACGGCGTCGAGCCCGGTCAGGCCGCGCGCCTTGATGATCATGTCCTTGAGCACCTTGTTGACGGCGTGGCCGATATGGATATCGCCGTTGGCATACGGCGGGCCATCGTGCAGCACGAACTTCTTCGCGCCCTTGCGCGCCGCGCGGATCTTCTTGTAGAGCTGCTTGTCCTGCCACTGCTTGACCCATTGCGGCTCGCGCTTGGGCAGGTCGCCACGCATCGGGAAGGGCGTGTCGAGCAGGTTGACGGGATACTTGTTCTTCTCGGACTTGGCGCGTTTGTCGTCAGACATTTCGATTCTCAGGGCAATTCGGTTGGCGCGCGGCCGGCTGTGGCCGGCGGGCGCGCGTGAAGGCTGGGGCAGGCGGCGTGCGAACCGGGCCCGCGCAGCGGGGTGCGGGGCGCCGGCCGCTACCTAATTCGGTCGGTGGCCGAGGTGGCGAAATCGCGGCCGCCGCTGGCTTCCGCCGCCGCCGCGGCGCCTGGCGCCGTCAGGCCGAAGAAGGCGCGCGCATCGGCGCTGTCCTTGGCGATCGCGGCGGTGAGTTCATCCAGGGAGTCGAAGCGCGCCTCGTCGCGCAGCTTCTTCATGAATTCGACCCGCACCAGCTTGCCGTACAGGCTTTCATTGAAATCGAACAGGTGGACTTCCAGCAGCACCCGGCCGGCGTCCTCGATGGTGGGGCGCACGCCGATGCTGGCCACGCCGGGCAGCGGATGCTCGGCGATGCCGTGCACCTGCACCACGAAGATGCCGCTGACCGCGGGCCGCTTGTGCGAAATGCGCAGGTTCAGCGTCGGGAAGCCGAGGTCGCGGCCCAGCTTGCGGCCGTGGATCACGTGGCCGCTGATGGCGTAGCCGTGGCCGAGCAGGTGCCGCGCGTGCTCCAGGTCGCCATCGGCCAGTGCCTGGCGTACCGCCGAGCTGGAAATGCGGATGCCCCCTTCGGACACCGAGCCCATCTGCTCGACATCGAAGCCGTAGCGGCGCCCCGCCTCCTGCAGGTAGGCAAAATCGCCGGCGCGCCTGGCGCCGAAGCGGAAATCGTCGCCGACCAGCAGCCAGCGGGTATGCAGGCCATGCCAGAGCACGTTCTCGACGAATTCCTGCGGCGACTGGCCGGCAAAGTGGGCGTTGAAGTGTTCCACCACCACGCGATCCACGCCGTTGCGGCGCAGGCTTTCCAGCTTGTCGCGCAGCAGCGCGATGCGGGTGGGGGCCTTGTCCGGCGTGAAGAATTCGCGTGGATGCGGCTCGAAGGTCATCACGCACAGCGGCAGGCCGCGCGCATCCGCCGCCGCGCGCGCGCGCGCAAGCAGCGACTGGTGGCCGCGATGCACACCGTCGAAATTGCCGATGGTGAGCGCGCAGGGCGCCCGGCTTTCGGCGTTGGGCAGGCCGCGGAAGACTTTCACGGGGACGGCGGGAAACGATTCGGGTAAAGCGAGCATTATAAGGCGAATGGGTCGGCTTGCCGCTGCCGCCGCCCCCGGCCGGTCCCCGCGCTGCGGCTTTTGTGCCGCAACCGGCCCTCCCGCCATGGCGCGATGCTACAAAAGGCGGCATGATAGGCGCCACTTTGGCTCACTACGGGACTGCTGCGGCACGCCGCGCGGCATGCCCGGCCTTACGCCCATTCCTGATTCCCAGTTGAAAGCGCTGACCTATCGGTTCTTTTCCCGGCTCCTGCCCCGGGGCCTGCCTCAGCCGAGCGCCCAGCTCGACGTCGAGACGCGCGCCAAGCTGATGGCGATCGTGCACAAGAATGCGCCAACCGCCATCGTCGCTTCGGTGCTGCTGCCCGCGCTGACCACCCTCGGCTTCTGGAACGACGTCAGCCGTGGCGCGCTGCTGGGCTGGTGCGCGGTGATGCTGCTGCTCACGGCGGGCGGGCTGTGGTTCTACATCGGCTACCAGCGCGACCACGCCCTGATGAGCCGTTCCGCGCATACGCACAAGTGGTGGAACAATATGCGCGCGGTCGCTTTCCTGACCGGCGTGACCTGGGGCAGCTCGGCGCTGCTGCATTTGTATACAGCCTCGCCGGTGTTCTCCAGCGTGCTGTACCTGCTCACCCTCGGCGTGCTGGCCGGCGGCGCGGTGTCGCAGGCGCCGGTGCCGTCGAACCTGGTCTACGCCGGCGTGCCGATCATGGTGCCGAACCTCCTGATGGCGGAATTCGCCTTTCCCGGCCATGGCGTCTATGTGCAGGGCCTGCTGGCAATCTACGCGCTGATGCTGTCGCGCCACGCCTTCAACCTGCAGGTGACGCTGGTGCGCGCGATCCAGCTGGAGGGCGACAGCCGGCGCCTGGCCAAGCAGTTTCAGGACGAGAAGGAGCGGGCCCTGCATGCCAGCGAAGAGAAGTCGCGCTTCCTGGCCGCGGCCAGCCATGACCTGCGCCAGCCGGTGCATGCGCTGGTGATGCTGGTCGAGGCGCTGCGCGCGCGCAACCAGTCAAGCGCGCTGCATCCGCTGGTGGAGCAGGTGGCGGCGGGCACGCAGACCATCGATCTGCTGTTCCGCTCGCTGCTGGACCTGTCCAAGCTGGAAGGACGCAAGGTCCTGCCGACGCTGGAGCCCTGCGAGCTGGGCGCGCTGATCCGCGACGTGATGAGCCAGTTTGCCGCCGACGCGCGCGAAAACGGGCTGACCCTGACCCCGCGCGTGCCGGACGAGTTGTACGCGATGGCCGAGCCGGTGCTGCTGCGCCGGGCCTTGTTCAACCTGGTGCAGAACGCGCTGCGCTATACCCAGCGCGGCGGCGTGCTGGTGACCGCGCGCCAGCGCCGCAAGCACGTGCGGCTGGAGGTGTGGGACACCGGCGCCGGCGTCACGCCCGAGCATCTGCCGGACATCTTCTCGCCCTACTACCAGGTCCACAACCCGCAGCGGGACCCGTCGCAGGGCCTGGGCCTGGGGCTGGCGATCTTCAAGGAATGCGTGCGACTGATGCGCGGCACCTATGGCGTGCGTTCGGTGCCGGGCAAGGGCTCGGTGTTCTGGTTCGCGCTGGCGCCGGTGCCGGCCGAGACCGTCGCCAGCGTGCGCGAGATGCGCGCCATGGCGCAGGCCGAGGAGGCCAAGCCCGATCGCCTGCGGGGCACGGTGCTGGTGGTCGACGACGACAGCCAGATCCGCAAGGCCTGGATCGCGCTGATGGAGGCGTGGGGTATTCGCGTGGCCTGCGCCGCGCACGGTGCCGAGGCCGACAAGCTGTTCGCCCAGGGCCTGCGCCCGGACATCATCTTCTGCGACCTGCGCCTGCCCGGCAGCGAGAACGGCCTGGATTTGCTCGAGCGCTGGCAGAACACGCAGCCGCAGGCGCGCAGCGCATTGCTGACGGGGGATTTGAAGTCAGCCGCGCTGGCGGCGGCGGAAGAGGCGGGCTATTTCGTGCTGCCCAAGCCGGTGGACCCGGCCTCGCTGCGGCTGCTGCTGCGGCGCTGGCTGCGGCCGGCCTAGCGCGGCGGGCGCGCCCAGGCAGGCTGCGGGGAAGGTGGCTCGCCTTACTGGCGCAGCCGGAACCGTTCCATGCGCGACATCACCTGCATGCGGGTGCGCACGCCCAGGCGCTGCAAGATGGCGGACACGTGTTCCTTGACGGTGTTCTCGGTCAGCCCGAGCCGCCGCGCGATCACCTTGTTGGGCAGGCCTTCCAGCACCAGCGCCAGCACCGAACCCTGGCGCGGCGTCAGGCCCAGTTCGGCGGGCGTGACCGGAATGCCGTGGGCCGGGCCGAACGACTGCGCGCGCCCGTTGAGGGCTTCGTCGGTGGGGAAGGCGGTGTCGCCGGCCAGCACCTTGCGCACCGCGGCGGTGAAGGCATTGGCGTCCAGGTGCTTGCCGACGAAGCCGCATGCCGACAGCGCGCGGGCGCGGCCGACGATTTCAGGGGTGGCCTCGGCCGACATGAAGATAAAGCGCGCGCCCGGGATGACGGTCTTGAAGGTCTGCATGGCATCGAAGCCGGTACCGTCGTTCAGCCAGATATCGAGCAGCACGATATCGGGGCGCAAGCCTTGCTGCAGGCTGGCCAGGGCCTCGCGGGCGCTGCCGGCGGCATGGACTGCCACATCCGGCATGACTTCGGCCAGGAAGGCGGTGGTCCCTGACAAGGCCATAGGATGATCATCGACCACCAACAACGTCGGTGCAGCGTTCGACATGCGAATTCCCGTTCAAATATCCCGTTTCGTCCTTGTTGTCACCTCTCCGGAAAACCTGAGTCATGCACAGGAATGGCGCGTGGACGTAGGGCCCACTCTAGCAGAGGGGGCGAAGCGTCACAATCCATCAATCGGGTTATAGGGCTTCGCTACCACAGGCCAGGAAACCGGCGCCTGTCCGGATCTCGTGAATTAAGCACGTACTGGTTTGGCTTTACCGGAGTTTAGCGCCTCGCCTTGGTAGAATTGCGCGATGAAAAAAATTGTCATCTTGATTTCCGGGCGAGGCTCCAATATGGAAGCCATCGTCCGTGCCTGCGCGGACGGGGGCTGGCCCGCCCGGGTGGCGGCGGTGCTGTCGAACCGGCCGGACGCCGCGGGCTTGCAGTTTGCGCGCCAGCAAGGCATTGAAACCGGCGTGGTCGACCATCGCCAGTATCCCGACCGGGCCGCCTTCGACGCGGCGCTGGCCGAGGCCATCGATGCCCATGCCCCCGATCTGGTGGTGCTGGCGGGTTTCATGCGTATACTCACGCCCGGCTTTGTCGACCGCTACGCGGGCCGGCTGCTGAATATCCATCCGTCGCTGCTGCCGTGCTTCCCCGGCCTGAATACCCACCAGCAGGCGCTGGATGCCGGTGTCAAGCTGCATGGCGCGACCGTGCATTTCGTGACCCCGGAGCTGGACCATGGCCCGATCGTGATCCAGGCCGCGCTCGACGTGCTGCCGGCGGATACGCCCGCGACCCTGGCCGAGCGCCTGCTTGCGTGCGAGCACGTGATTTACCCCCGCGCCGTGCAGTGGTTCGTCGAGGACCGGCTGCAGCTGCACAATGGCGTGGTCAACGTTATCAACCCGGCCGAACCGCAATTGCTGATGGCCATCTCCGCCGCGACCCCGGCGGCAGGAGTCCAGGCATGAGCCGTACCCAGGCAGGAAACCGTTCCCCGCGCGGCGAGGGCCGCGCCCCCGCGCGCAGCAAGGGCAAGAGCAGCCCGATCCGCAAGTCGCCCAATGCCGGCGGTGCCAACGGCGCACCTACGCGCACCCATGGCGGCCTGCATGCCACCCACATCCAGCATATCGATCGCCTGCTGGGCAAGGTCATGCTGTTCGCGCGGCCCGCCGATGCGGTGGTCAGCTACTACTTCCGCGAAAACGCCAAGCTCGGCCACCGCGAGCGCGGCATCATTGCCGAAGCGATCTACGCGGTGCTGCGCCGGCGCGTCGAGTTTGCGCAGTTTGCCGAGAGCGGCACCGGCGCGGCCTCGCGTCGCCTGGCGCTGCTGGGGCTGGCGGCGACGCTGGGCCGCGATGCGCTGTCGCCGTTCCTGTATCCCGACGAAGCCGCGTGGCTGGACCGCCTGACCACCATCGAGCGCTCCAGCCTGGCCCCTCGCGTGCGCGCCAACCTGCCCGAGTGGCTGTACGACGAACTGGTGCGCCAGCATGGCGAGGCCTTTGCCGCGGCGCTGGGCGATGCCTGGCTGCGCCCGGCGCCGCTGGACCTGCGCGTCAACCTGGGCAAGACCAGCCGCGAGGATGCGCTGGCCGAGCTGCAGGCCGCGGGCCTTGGCGCCGAGCCCACGCCGATGGCGCCGGCCGGCATCCGCATGACCGGCAAGCCGGCGCTGAACCAGCTGCCGATCTTCGTCAACGGCCTGGTCGAGGTGCAGGACGAAGGCAGCCAGCTGCTGTGCAGCCTGGTGGCGCCGCGACGCGGCGAGATGGTGGTCGACTTCTGCGCCGGCGCGGGCGGCAAGACCCTGGCGCTGGGCGCGGCAATGCGCTCGACCGGCCGGCTCTATGCCTTCGACGTATCGGAAAAGCGCCTGGCCAACCTGAAGCCGCGGCTGGCGCGCAGCGGCCTGTCGAATGTCCATCCGGTGCTGATCGACTCCGAACGCGACGCCAAGATCAAGCGCCTGGCCGGCAAGGCCGACCGCGTGCTGGTGGACGCGCCGTGCAGCGGCCTGGGCACGCTGCGCCGCAATCCCGACCTGAAGTGGCGGCAATCGCCGGAGTCGGTACTGGAACTGACCGCCAAGCAGACCGCGATCCTGGACTCCGCGGCGCGCCTGGTGAAGGGCGGCGGCCGCGTGGTGTACGCGACCTGCAGCGTGCTGGAAGCCGAGAACGAGCAGATCGTGCGCGATTTCCTCGCCGCGCACCCGAACTTCCGCCTGGTGCCGGCCGCCGAAGTGCTGGCCGACCAGAAGATCGAAGTGCCGGGCCTGCCGGACAACGGCATGTTCGCCTTGTATCCCCACCTGCACCAGACCGATGGCTTCTTTGCCGCGGTGCTGGAACGCACCAGCTGATCGCGGTTTGCAGCCGCGCCGCCCGCGCCGCGCGGGCGGCCCACACTGAATCTGCACCATGAACGGTGAAACCCTGTCCGACCTCGGCGGCCTGAAGGACCTGAAGGCCTCGCATTCGATGTTCGGCAAGATGCTGGACGACCTGATCCGCGATGCCGGCGGTCCCGGCTTCTTCTGGCAATGGCTGGTGCTGGCCGGCTGCCTGCTGGTGGCCTGGCCGCTGGCACGCTTCGTGGTGCGGCGGCTGGAGGCACGCTATGAAGGCTCGAGCTTCTCGGTGCGCTTCGCCGCCGCCAGCCTTGAGCGCGCCATGTTCCCGCTGGCCGGCTGGGCGCTGGTGCTGGTGGCCCGCTTTGCGCTGGCGCCGCTGATCCCGGTCAGTGTGCTGCGCCTGGCGCTGGTGCCGCTGTTCGGCATCACCGCGCTGAATTTCACCTTCTATGTGTTGCGCCGCGTGATGTCCGGCAGTGGCCAGCTGCACGGCATGCTGCTGCTGGTGGAGAAGGTGCTGACCACGCTGGTCTGGGTGGGCATGGCCCTGTACGTGCTGGGCGTGCTCGGCGACGTGGTGGGCTGGATGGAGAGCGTGCGCTTCTCCATCGGCGGCAAGCAGAAGATCAGCGTGGCCGAGACCCTGATGGCGGTGGTCTGGATCCTGCTGACGGTGCTGGTGGCGCTGTGGTTCGGCTCGTGGCTGGAAGAGCGGCTGATGCGGTCGGCCAACCTCGACGGCAATCTGAAGGTGGTGCTGACGCGGATTTCCAAGGCCTTGCTGCTGCTGGTATCGCTGCTGCTGAGCCTGTCGCTGGTGGGCATCGACCTGACCGTGCTGTCGGTCTTCGGCGGCGCGCTGGGCGTAGGCCTGGGGCTGGGTTTGCAGAAGATCGCCAGCAATTACATCTCGGGCTTCATTATCCTGCTGGACCGCTCGGTCAAGCTCGGCGACCAGATCACGGTGGACAAGTACACCGGCATCGTGTCGCAGATCCGCACCCGCTACACCGTGGTGCGCAATGGCGACGGCGAGACGCTGGTGCCGAACGAGCAGCTGGTGGCGCAGTCGGTGCAGAACCATTCGTTCTCGAATACCAACGTGCGCGTGGCGACACGCGTGCAGGCCGACTACAGCGCCGACCCCGAAACCGTGATCGCGCTGCTGACCGAATGCGTGCGCACACTGCCGCGCGTGCTGCCCGACCCCGAGCCGGCCGCTTTCCTGGTGCTGTTCGCCGACAGCGGCATCGAGTACGAAGTCGCGGTCTTCGTGGCGGATCCGCAGAACGGCAAGCTCGGCGTGCAATCGGCGATGAACCGCGCGATCTGGCGCACGCTGCGTGAGCACGGCATCTCCATCCCGTACCCGCAGCGCGAGTTGCGTGTGATGCATGAGACGCTGCCTGCGGGCCCAGGCGGGCCAAAGGCGAGTACATTGCCAGAGGCAGC
Source organism: Cupriavidus alkaliphilus (assembly GCF_900094595.1). Classification (GTDB taxonomy): domain Bacteria; phylum Pseudomonadota; class Gammaproteobacteria; order Burkholderiales; family Burkholderiaceae; genus Cupriavidus; species Cupriavidus alkaliphilus. The sequence continues at coordinate 271,129 of NZ_FMAD01000001.1, forward strand.
AAACGCCTCCTGAGCGCCCCGGACAAAGGGGAGCGCCGCGCGGGCGACGAATGCGCCACCCGTGGAACGAAAACCGTTGCGCCCCGTCCAAATCCGGGAAATAGCGTATGCTTGCGCCCTCGGCGATCCGGTAGAATGCCGGGTTGTCGCGGGTTGAGACATCCCGCTCCCACATCAGACAGCCGCCAGATTGCAGCGGCTCGTACCCGGCTCGCTACATGAGCCGCTAGCCACGGCCGGCGCCGCGCGTGCCTGCCCTGGGGGAGCCCGGAGCGACTTCGGGTCCCGTGGCAAGCGCCAGACAGCTATCGCAATCAATAGATTCGCAGCTATTTTTTCTGCGCTTAGTGTGTACCGGCCCAGCCGGCTTGCACGGGAAAGTCCCTGTTTAACCGACGGAGAACAGTTTGTTCGACACTATTCTTGACTGGGCCGCCAACGGCCTTGCCAACTGGACCTGGTGGGAGATCGTCATCTACACGCTCGTGATGACGCATATCACGATCGCCGGCGTCACCATCTTTCTGCACCGCTGCATGGCGCACCGGTCGCTGGATCTGCACCCCATCGCGCAACACTTCTTTCGCTTCTGGCTGTGGCTGACCACGGGCATGGTCACGCGCGAGTGGACCGCCATCCACCGCAAGCACCACGCCAAGTGCGAAACCGAAGACGATCCGCACAGCCCGCAGACCCGCGGCATCCGCAAGGTGCTGCTGGAAGGCGCCGAGCTGTATCGTGCCGAGGCCAAGAACAAGGAAACCATCGCCAAGTTCAGCCATGGCTGCCCCAATGACTGGATCGAGCGCAACCTGTACTCGCGCTTCACCTGGCAGGGCGTGGGCCTGATGCTGATCATCGACCTGGCGCTGTTCGGCGTGATCGGCATGTCCGTGTGGGCGGTGCAGATGCTGTGGATCCCGATCCACGCCGCCGGCATCATCAATGGCCTGGGCCACTGGTGGGGCTACCGCAACTACGATTGCGAGGACGCATCGACCAACGTGTCGCCGTGGGGCCTGATCATCGGCGGCGAAGAACTGCACAACAACCACCACACCTATCCGACCTCGGCCAAGTTCTCGATCAAGTGGTATGAGTTCGACGTGGGCTGGGGCTATATCCGCGCGATGCAGGCGGTCGGCCTGGCCAAGGTCAAGAAGATCCCGCCCAAGGCGCGCCTGGTCGAGGCCCGTCCGGTCGACCACAATACGCTGGAAGCCATCATCGCCAACCGCTATGACGTGATGGCGCGCTACGCCAAGGCCGTCAAGGGCGCGTTCCGCCAGGAACTGGAAAAGCTCAAGGAAGGCCGCGTTGCCGAGTACCGCAGCTTCAAGCCCGCCAGCAAGTGGTTCCACCGCGAGGAAACCAAGCTGGCCGCGCAGCAGCGCGAGCAGCTGGCGAGCATCGTCGAGCAGAACAAGGCGCTGCAGACCTTCGTCGAAATGCGCCGTGAACTGGCCGCCATCTGGGGCCGGTCCAACCTGACGCGCGAGCAGCTGCTGCAGCAGCTGCAGGCCTGGTGCCACCGTGCCGAGGCCAGCGGTATCCAGGCGTTGCACGATTTCTCGCTGCGCCTGCGCCGCTACGCCTGATACAATTCGGCCGCGCCGTATGGTTTGACAAAGCCCCGCCCATGGCGGGGCTTTTGTTTTAGATAAACTCCCCCATGTTCTGGCCGGCCGCACCCTGTTGGCGGAGGTCTAGAGGAGTACCCGGAGATGACCCCACAATCGATCAAGACCGTCGAGTTCGAGAAGCCGAACCTGGCGGGTGCCGAAAACGCCGCTGGCGCCAGCTGCGTGGCCCATGCTTGGGCCAAGGTGCCGCCGGTGCTGTCGCCCGATGAACGCCAGTCGCTGAAGGCGCGTATCCGCCGCTTGCTGAAGGAACGCAACGCGGTGCTGGTGGCGCACTACTACGTCGACGCCGACCTGCAGGACCTCGCCGAAGAAACCGGCGGCTGCGTCTCCGACTCACTCGAAATGGCTCGCTTCGGCCGCGACCACGAAGCCAGTACGCTGGTCGTGGCCGGCGTGCGCTTCATGGGCGAGACCGCCAAGATCCTCAGCCCGGAGAAGACCGTGCTGATGCCGGACCTGGATGCGACCTGCTCGCTCGACCTGGGCTGCCCGGCCGACGAGTTCGCCGCCTTCTGCGATGCGCACCCGGACCGCACCGTGGTGGTCTACGCCAACACCAGCGCCGCGGTGAAGGCGCGCGCGGACTGGATGGTCACGTCGAGCATCGGCCTGAAGATCGTCGAGCACCTGCACGCGCAGGGCAAGAAGATCCTGTGGGCACCCGACAAGCACCTGGGCAGCTATATCCAGAAGCAGACCGGCGCCGACATGCTGCTGTGGCAGGGCTCGTGCCTGGTGCACGACGAGTTCAAGGGCATCGAGCTGGACCTGCTGCGTCGCGAATTCCCCAACGCCAAGATCCTGGTGCACCCGGAATCGCCGGAGAACGTGGTGGCGCAGGCCGACGTGGTCGGTTCCACCTCGCAGCTGATCGAGGCCGCGCAGAAGCTGGACGCGACCGAATTCATCGTCGCCACCGACAACGGCATCCTGCACAAGATGCGCATGGCCGCGCCGGGCAAGCACTTCATCGAGGCGCCGACCGCCGGCAACAGCGCCACCTGCAAGAGCTGCGCGCATTGCCCGTGGATGGCGATGAACGCGCTGACCAACCTCGCCGAGGTGCTGGAGACGGGCCGCAACGAGGTCCACGTCGACCCGGCCATCGGCGTCAAGGCGGTGACCTGCATCAACCGCATGCTCGACTTCGCCGCCGCGCAGAAGCGCAACGTGCGTCCGTCATCCGACCTGGCGCAGGAACAGGCGCTGTTCCAGGGGATTGGCCCGGCATGAGTGTGAATCCGATTTTCGAAAGCTATGGCGCGGCGCTGCAGGCAGCGTTGCAAGCCAATGTGCAGGCAGCCATCGCCGAGGATGTCGGCAGCGGCGACCTGACCGGCCTGCTGGTGCCGGCGGACAAGGCAGCGCACGCGCGCGTGATCGTGCGCGAGTCGGCGGTGCTGTGTGGACAGCCGTGGTTCGACGCGTGCATGCGTGCGGTCGACCCGGCGCTGGAAGTGCGCTGGCTGCAGGAAGAGGGCGCGCGCATGGCACCAGATTCCGTGGTGTGCGAGATCACCGGCCCGGCGCGTTCGCTGCTGACCGCCGAGCGCCCGTCGCTGAATTTCCTGCAGCTGCTGTCCGGCGTGGCCACCGCCACGCGCCGCTACGCCGACCTGATCGCCGGCACCCGTGCGCGCGTGCTCGACACGCGCAAGACGTTGCCCGGGCTGCGCCTGGCGCAGAAGTACGCGGTGCGCATCGGCGGCGGCGACAACCAGCGCCTGGCGCTGTACGACGGCATCCTGATCAAGGAGAACCATATCGCCGCGGCCGGCAGCATCGGCGCGGCGATGCGGGCGGCGCTGGCGCTCGATACGCAGGCGTCGGTGCAGATCGAGGTCGAGAGCCTGGCCGAACTGGAAGAAGCGCTGGCGGCCGGTGCCACATCGGTGCTGATCGACAACTTCACCGTGCCGATGATGCACGACGCCGTGAAGATCAACCAGGGCAGGGCGCTGCTGGAAGTGTCGGGTGGTGTCAATGCCGACACCATCCGCACCTTTGCCGAAACCGGCGTCGACCGGATCTCGGTGGGCGCGCTGACCAAGGATGTGCGCGCGACGGATTACTCGCTGCGGATCATCGGCTGAGGCTTGTTCCGGCCAAATGAAAAACGGGGTGGGCCATGCGGCGCCACCCCGTTTTGCTTGGCAAGCGCGCCGTCAACGCTTGCGGCCCGCAGGCGGCTGCATCACCGTCGGCAGCGCCTTGGGCAGCGCCTCCGGATAGTCCCGGCTGAAATGCAGGCCGCGGCTTTCATGGCGCGAGTAGGCGCTGTCGACGATCAGCGAGGCCACCTCCACCAGGTTGCGCAGTTCTAGCAGGTCGCGCGTGACGCGGAAATTGGCGTAATACTCGGCAATCTCTTCGCGCAGCAGCACGATGCGGTGCTGCGCCCGCTCCAGGCGCTTGCTGGTGCGCACGATGCCGACGTAGTTCCACATCATGCGGCGCAGCTCGTCCCAGTTGTGCGACACCACGACTTCTTCGTCGGCATCGGAAACGCGGCTCTCGTCCCACGCCGGCAGCGTGATGCTGGGCGCGCCGGCCTTGTCCTGCGAGGCGATGTCTTCCGCGGCGGCGCGGCCGATCACCATGCATTCGAGCAGCGAGTTCGAGGCCAGCCGGTTGGCGCCGTGCAGGCCGGTGCAGGCGGTCTCGCCCACGGCATAGAGGTTGCCGATATCGGTGCGGCCCATGGTGTCCGTGACCACGCCGCCGCAGGTGTAGTGCGCGGCCGGCACGACCGGGATCGGCTCGCGCGTGATATCGATGCCCAGTTCCAGGCAGCGCGCATGTATGGTCGGGAAATGTTCTTTCAGGAAGGCCTCGGGCTGGTGCGTGATATCGAGATAGACGCAATCCAGTCCGCGCTTCTTCATTTCGAAGTCGATGGCGCGCGCGACCACGTCGCGCGGTGCCAGTTCGGCGCGCGCATCGTGCTCGGGCATGAAGCGCGTGCCGTCGGGCAGCTTGAGCAGGCCGCCTTCGCCGCGCACCGCTTCGGAGATCAGGAAGGACTTGGCGTAAGGGTGGTACAGGCAAGTCGGGTGGAACTGGATGAACTCCATGTTCGAGACCCGGCAGCCCGCGCGCCAGGCCATGGCGATGCCGTCGCCGGTGGCCGTGTCAGGATTGGTGGTGTAGAGGTAGACCTTGCCGGCGCCGCCGGCAGCCAGCACGGTGTGCGTGGCGGTGACGGTGTGGACCGCGCCGGTGCGGTCGTCCAGCACGTAGAGGCCATAGCAGCGGTTGCCCGGCAGCCCCATCTTGCGAGACGTGATCAGGTCGATCGCGAAGTGGTCTTCCAGGATGGTGATGTTCGGGTGCTGCGTGGCCTGCTGCAGCAGCGTGCTGACCACCGCATGGCCGGTGGCGTCGGCGGCGTGGATGATGCGCCGGCGGCTGTGGCCGCCTTCGCGCGTCAGGTGGAAGCCCAGCTCGGCCTGCGCGTCGCGGGTGAACGGCACGCCGCGGTCGATCAGCCACTGGATGGCCTCGCGCCCATGCTCCACGATAAAGCGCGTGGCCTCTTCATCGCACAGCCCCGCACCGGCAACGAGCGTGTCCTGGGTGTGCTCGTCGTGGCTGTCGCCGGAATCCAGCACCGCGGCGATGCCGCCTTGCGCCCAGTCGCTGGCACCCTGGGTCATGGCGCGCTTGCTGAGGATGGCCACCCGATGGGTGTCGGCCAGTTGCAATGCGACCGTAAGGCCGGCCAGGCCGCTGCCGACGATGGCGACGTCGAAATTCATGGTGCAAGGAGAGCGCCGGCAGGGCGCTTGGCAGATTGGGGGAAACGGCAAAGTCTACACCCGGCGCGCCATCCCGTGCATCAATGCGCAGGGCCAAGGTGCAAACGGTGGGCAATATCGACGGGCAACAAAAAGCCCCGCTGCAGGGCGGGGCTTTCTGGTGGGAGACCGGATCAATTACTTGATCTTGGTTTCCTTGTAAGCGACGTGCTTGCGGGCGACGGGATCGAACTTCATGATCTCCATCTTTTCCGGCATGGTGCGCTTGTTCTTGGTGGTGGTGTAGAAGTGACCGGTACCTGCGGTCGATTCCAGCTTGATCTTGTCGCGGCCGCCCTTGCTTGCCATGATGTACTCCTAATTAGACTTCGCCGCGTGCGCGCAGGTCGGCGAGCACGGAGTCGATGCCTTTCTTGTCGATCAGGCGCAGGCCGGCGTTCGAGACGCGCAGGCTCACCCAGCGGTTTTCGGATTCAACGAAGAAACGACGATTCTGCAGGTTGGGCAGAAAACGGCGCTTGGTCTTGTTGTTTGCGTGGGAAACGTTGTTGCCGACCATCGGCGCTTTCCCGGTCACTTGACAGACGCGTGCCATGAAGCACTCCTAAATCTTCTATTCGTGGACAATGTTCGCAACAGATCAACAAAAGGCGCGCGGGCCCGGACTGCAGCGGTTGAGACTTCAGCAAAACGGGCATTATAGACCGGATTCCCCCGGCGAATCAATGCTTTCTGTGCTCTGCCGGAGCCGGGTGTTGCGCTCCGGGCATGTCGTGGCGTAGGCATCACAGCCCGGGCAGGCGCTCGCAGGATTCCGCCAGCGAGCGGATGTCGTGCCCCGCCACGATGAAGTGGTCGAGCAGCCGCACATCGATCAGGTCGAGCGTGCGCGCCAGTTCGCGCGTCAGGTGGATGTCGCTCTGGCTGGGCTCGGTGGTGCCGCGCGGATGGTTGTGGGCGACGATGATGCCGGCGGCATTGTGGGCCAGGGCCTGGCGCGCGACCTCGCGCGGATAGACCGAGGTCCGCGTCAGCGTGCCGCGGAACAGCTCCTCGCTGGCGAGCATGCGGTTGCCCGGATCCAGGAACAGGCACATGAAGACCTCATGCTGCAGCGGTGCCAGGGTCAGGCGCAGGTAGCCGCGCACCGACTCCGGCGAGTCGAAGCCGGCGGGCAGGCGCAGCGACTCGGCCAGCGCGCGCCGCGCCAGCTCCGGGATGGCCTGCAGCTGGGCGAACTTCGCGGTGCCCATGCCTCGGACGCGGGTCAGGGCGTTCCCCTCGGCCGCGAACAGGGCGGTCAGCGAGCCAAAGCGGTGCAGCAGCTCGCGTGCCAGGTCCACGGCACTTTTGCCCGCCGCACCCACGCGCAGCAGGACGGCCAATAGTTCGGCATCAGACAGGGCGGCAGCGCCGCTTTCCAGCAGTTTCTCGCGGGGCCGCTCGCAGGCGGGCCATTTGGCAATGGTCATGGGCATCCAGGGTAGTCGCGTCGGGAACAGGGCCTGCGGCCCTGGGGCGGCGGGCTAGGGGCCAGTCGAATACAATACGGGTTGTTCCTTGGTTGATCACCCATGAATTTGCAAACTTTCGCGTCGGAAGCCGACGGCGGCACGGCTGGCCGCAAGACTGTCCAGGCCGACTCCTTCCTGACCCTGCACTACAGCATCGCGCTCGAGAACGGCACCGAGGTCGTCAGCACGTTCGAAGAAAAGCCCGCCACGCTGCTGCTGGGCCAGGGCCAGTTCGCGCCGACGCTCGAGCAGGCGCTGCTGGGCATGCCCGAAGGCGAGCGCATGACCTACCGGCTGGCGCCGGAGCAGGCCTTCGGCCCGCGCAACGCCGAACTGCTGCAGTGGGTGTCGCTGGCCACGCTGCGCGAGAACAGCTCGTTCGAAGAGGACTACAGCCCGGGTGACCTGGTCGAGTTCAACGCGCCCGGCGGCGGCAAGTACGCCGGCGTGCTCAAGGAGATCGGCGAGACCGCCGCGTTGTTCGACTTCAACCATCCGCTGGCTGGGCAGACCATCCTGTTCGACGTGCAGCTGATCGGCATTCTCTGAACGTCGCCACGTCGAACCTGTCCGGATACCGCAGCATGCCCGACCTGACCCCCGCCCCCGACGCAGAAATCCTGATGGCCCAGCCGCGCGGCTTCTGCGCCGGCGTGGACCGCGCCATCGAGATCGTCGAGCGCGCGCTCGAGCGCTTCGGCGCCCCCATCTACGTCCGCCATGAAATCGTCCACAACGCCTATGTAGTGGCCGACCTGCGCCGCAAGGGCGCGGTGTTCGTGGGCGAGCTCGACGAGGTGCCGGCCGGCGCCACCGTCATCTTCAGCGCCCATGGCGTGTCGCGCGAAGTGCGCGAAGACGCCGCCCGGCGCGGCCTGCACGTCTTCGATGCGACTTGCCCGCTGGTGACCAAGGTGCATGTCGAAGTCAGCAAGCTGCGCGCGCAGGGCTGCGAGATCGTGATGATCGGCCATCGCGGCCACCCCGAGGTCGAGGGCACCATGGGCCAGGCCAACGGCGGCATGGTGCTGGTCGAGTCGGTCGGCGATGTCGAGACGCTGCAGATCGCCGATCCGTCGCGGCTGGCCTACGTCACCCAGACCACGCTGTCGGTGGACGAGACCCGCGAGATCGTGGCCGCGCTCAAGGCCCGCTTCCCCGAGATCCGCGAGCCCAAGAAGCAGGACATCTGCTATGCCACGCAAAACCGCCAGGACGCGGTGAAGTTCATGGCGCCGCAGGTGGAAGTGGTGATCGTGGTCGGCAGTCCCAACAGTTCCAACTCCAACCGCCTGCGCGAGCTGGCCGAGCGCCTGGGCGTGCCGGCCTATATGGTGGACGCGCCCGAGCAGGTGCGGCCCGAGTGGGTCGCCGGCAAGCGCCGCATCGGCCTGACCGCCGGGGCCTCGGCGCCGGAAGCACTGGCCCAGTCCATCGTCGAGCGCCTGCGCGAACTTGGAGCGCGCCAGGTGCGTCCGCTCGACGGCATCGAGGAAAACATGGCGTTCCCGTTGCCGCGCGGGCTGCTGCCCACCAGCGCGGCCGCCTGAGCGCGGCGCGGGTTCGCCCGCCGCTTGAATGCCTGGCCTGATAAAGGGGCGCCGCTGATGCGGCGCCCCTTTTTGTTTCTGGCCTCTGCCGACCCGGGAATAATGCGCGCTGCTGGTGCCGGGGTGCCCGCGATTCGTGCCGGGCGCTAATCAGGGTAATCCCCGAAGCTGGGGTTTTCCCTATTATGGTGCGGCGCTACATTCTGCACATTAGAGAGAAGCACCACTCTAGTTAAATGAAACGCCTAATTAATAATGGTGCATTATGGGTGGTGCCGGCGCTGCTTCCTTGCCGCCTGGGGCGTCGCAGGCACGGTTCTTGTAAGAAGGAGGGGCGGCCGCGTCATGTGGGCGGGAATTGCCGCAATCTGTGCATTGGGGAAATTCCCTAGCTCAAATGCGCGGTAAATCGTAAAGGATGTTGCGTCGCGTATTGCATCGACTAAGAAAGGGGATACAATGCGCGCGTTTCAAATTGAAACTAAACAACGGCGGTCCAGGGAAACGTCCGGGAGGCGTTGCAAATCCCTGTTTTTGTGAATCCTAGGAGATCACTCATGCAAATCACGTTTGCCAAGATTCTGCCGATCGCGGCCGCAGTGGCGCTGGTCGCAGCTTGCGGCAAGAAGGAAGAAAAGCCGGCGGATCCGGCCTCTTCGGCGCCGGCGGCAGCGGCTCCCGCAGCGCCTGCGGCCGGTGGCGGCGAGACCGTCGTCAAGATCGGCCACGCGGCCCCGCTGACCGGCGGCATCGCGCACCTTGGCAAGGACAACGAAAACGGCGCCCGCCTGGCCGTGGAAGAAGTCAACAAGTCCGGCCTGGAAGTCGGTGGCAAGAAGATCAAGCTGGAACTGGTCGGCGAAGACGATGCCGCCGATCCGAAGACCGGCACCTCCGTGGCGCAGAAGCTGGTCGACGCCAAGGTCGTGGCCGTGGTCGGCCACCTGAACTCGGGCGTGTCGATCCCGGCGTCGAAGATCTACAGCGATGCCGGCATCGTTCAGATCTCGCCGTCGTCGACCAACCCGGACTACACCAAGCAGGGCTTCAAGACCACCTACCGCGTGGTCGCCACCGATGCCCAGCAAGGCCCGGCGCTGGCCAACTACGCCGCCAAGACCCTGAACGCCAAGAGCGTGGCGATCGTCGACGACGCCACTGCCTACGGCAAGGGCCTGGCCGACGAGTTCGAGAAGACCGCCAAGGCGGCCGGCGTGAACGTGGTGGCGCGTGAAGCCACCAACGACAAGGCCACCGACTTCAAGGCCATTCTGACCAAGATCAAGGGCAAGAAGCCGGACGTGATCATGTACGGCGGCATGGACGCCACCGGCGGCCCGTTCGCCAAGCAGGCCAAGGAACTGGGCATTGGCGCCAAGATCGTCGGCGGCGATGGCGTCTGTACCGACAAGGTGGCCGAGCTGGCCGGCGATGCCGTGACCAACATCATCTGCTCGGAAGCTGGCCTGGCCCTGTCGAAGATGGAGACGGGTGCCGACTTCAACAAGCGCTACCAGGCACGCTTCAACGCACCGGTGCAGATCTACGCACCGTTCACGTATGACGCGGTGATGGTCGTCGTCGATGCCATGAAGCGCGCCAACTCGGCCGAACCGGCTGCCATCCTGGCTGAAATGCCCAAGACCAACTACAAGGGCGTGATCGGCAACATCGCCTTCGACGAGAAGGGCGACATGAAGGAAGGCACCATCACGCTGTACGAGTACAAGGACAAGAAGAAGTCCGTCCTCGACGTCGTGAAGATGTAATCTGGGCTTACCGGCCCATCCGAACGGCACCGTGAGTATTTTGCGGTGCCGTTCTTTTTAGCCTCGCCTAATGTAGAAGCATCCTTACCATGGATGGAGCAGGGCAGGCCGCTCACCAGCAAACCAACCACCGCAACGTTACCCATCACACACCATGGTCCCCCCGGCATCCACACCATGCCGTAAGGTCAGGGACTGAAGCAGGAGTTTTCATGGATATCCTTATCCAGCAGATCGTGAACGGTCTGGTGCTCGGCAGCATCTATGCGCTGATCGCACTGGGCTACACCATGGTCTACGGCATTCTCGGCATCATCAACTTCGCCCACGGCGATGTGCTGATGATCGGCGCGCTGACCGCCCTGTCAGCCATCCTCGGATTGCAAAAGTTCGCTCCCGGCCTGCCTGAATGGCTGACGCTGGTGATCGCCACGCTGATCGCCATGCCGGTCTGCGCGATCCTGTCGTATTCGATCGAGCGGGTCGCCTACCGGCCCTTGCGCAATGCGCCACGACTGGCCCCGCTGATCACCGCGATCGGGGTTTCCATCATCCTCCAGACGATGGGCATGCTGATCTGGTCGCGCAACCCGCTGACGTTCCCGCAGCTGCTGCCCTCGGAGCCCATCGACATCGGCGCCACCGGCGCCACCATCACCGGCAAGGAAATGGTCATCATTGGCCTGGCCGTGATGGTCATGTCGGGCCTGCTTGCGCTGGTGAACCGCACCAAGCTCGGCCGCGCCATGCGCGCCACCGCCGAGAACCAGAAGGTCGCCGGCCTGATGGGCGTGAACCCCAATTTCGTCATCTCCGCCACCTTCATGATCGGCGCCACGCTGGCGGCGCTGGCCGGCGTGATGATGGCCACCAACTACGGCAACGCCCACTTCTACATGGGCTTTATCCCGGGCCTGAAGGCGTTCACCGCCGCGGTGCTGGGCGGCATCGGCAACCTGGCGGGCGCCATGGTCGGCGGCATGCTGCTGGGCCTGATCGAGGCGCTGGGTGCCGGCTATATCGGCGACCTGACCAATGGCGTGTTCGGCTCGAACTACCAGGACGTCTTCGCCTTTATCGTACTGATCACTGTGCTCGTCTTCCGTCCGTCCGGCATCATGGGCGAACGCGTGGCCGACCGCGCCTGAGGAGAGCGAATCCATGAATACCCCGATTCCATCCGCAGCCGCCGTCGCCGCACCGTCGAAGGTGCCGGCCAAGACCCTGGCCGCATTGATTGGCTTTTTGGTGGTTGCGCTGTGCGCGCCGTTTATCGTCCAGACCCTGGGCGGCAACTACTGGGTCCGCGTGCTGGACTTTGCGCTGCTGTACATCATGCTGGCGCTGGGCCTGAACATCGTGGTCGGCTTTGCCGGCCTGCTTGACCTGGGCTATATCGCGTTCTACGCGGTGGGCGCCTACATGATGGCGCTGCTGGGCTCGCCGCACCTGGCGAACCAGTTCGAGTGGATCCAGCAACTGTTCCCCACCGGCATCCACCTGTCTATGTGGTTTGTATTGCCTCTGGCAATCCTGGTGGCCGCGACCTTTGGCGTATTGCTGGGGGCGCCGACGCTCAAGCTGCGTGGCGACTATCTCGCCATCGTGACGCTGGGCTTCGGCGAGATCATCCGTATCTTCATGAACAACCTGGACCGCCCGGTGAACATCACCAATGGTCCCAAGGGGATCACGGCGGTGGACCCGGTGCATATCTTCGGCTTCGACTTCTCGAAATCGCATGAGATTTTCGGAATGAAGTTCACGCCGGTGTTCATGTACTACTACCTGCTGGTGTTCCTGGTCATCGTGATCGTGTTCGTGTGCCTGCGCCTGCAGACCTCGCGCATCGGCCGCGCCTGGGTCGCCATCCGCGAGGATGAAATCGCGGCCAAGGCCATGGGCATCAACACCCGCAACATGAAGCTGCTGGCATTTGCCATGGGCGCGTCCTTCGGCGGCGCCTCCGGCGCGGTGTTCGGCGCGTTCCAGGGCTTCGTGTCGCCGGAATCGTTCACGCTGTGGGAATCGATCTACGTGCTGGCGATCGTGGTGCTGGGCGGCATGGGCCATATCCCGGGCGTGATCCTGGGCGGCGTGCTGCTGGTGGGCTTCCAGGAGCTGCTGCGCGTGGTGGCCGAGCCGATGCAGACCGGCCTGTTCGGCCATGTGATCGTCGACGCCGAGGTGCTGCGCCAGCTGCTGTTCGGCCTGGCCCTGGTCGGCGTGATGCTGTACCGCCCGGCAGGCATCTGGCCGTCGCCGCGCAAGGAAGACCGCCCGGTGGTGCGCCGCGCGGGCAATATCGGCCGTCTGTAAACCGGAGGAAGGCATGAGCAACAACGATTTCCTCCTGTCGGTGCAGGGGGTCAACAAGCGTTTCGGCGGCCTGCAGGCCCTGTCCGATGTGGGCCTGCAGATCAAGCCGGGCGAGATCTATGGGCTGATCGGCCCCAACGGCGCCGGCAAGACCACGTTCTTCAACGTGATCACCGGCCTCTACACCCCGGATTCGGGCGAGTTCGTGCTGGGCGGCAAGCCCTACCAGCCGACCGCCGTACATGAGGTGGCCAAGGCCGGCATTGCGCGCACGTTCCAGAACATCCGCCTGTTCGGCGACATGACCGCGCTCGAGAACGTGATGGTGGGACGCCACGTGCGCTCCAAGGCCGGCGTGTTCGGCGCGATCTTCCGCCCGCCCTCGGTGCGCCGCGAAGAAGAAGGCATCGAAGACATGGCGCATGACCTGCTCGACTACGTCGGCATCGGCAAGTACGCCAACTTCACCGCGCGCAACCTGTCGTACGGCCACCAGCGCCGGCTCGAGATCGCGCGCGCGCTGGCGACCGAGCCCAAGCTGCTGGCGCTGGACGAGCCGGCCGCCGGCATGAACGCGACCGAAAAGGTCGAGCTGCGCGGCCTGCTCGACAAGATCAAGAACGATGGCAGGACCATCCTGCTGATCGAGCACGACGTGAAGCTGGTGATGGGGCTGTGCAACCGCCTGACGGTGCTGGACTACGGCAAGGTGATTGCCCAGGGCCTGCCGCACGAGGTGCAGAACAACCCCGCGGTGATCGAGGCCTACCTCGGCACCTCGGCGCACTGATGGCGGGAGCGGACGTAATGAATCAGCCTGCAATGAAACAGACAGTACTGAAGATCTCCGGCCTGAAGGTTGCCTACGGCGGCATCCAGGCCGTCAAGGGCATCGACCTCGAAATCCGCGACGGCGAGCTGGTCACGCTGATCGGCGCCAACGGCGCCGGCAAGACCACCACCATGAAGGCCATCACCGGCCTGCAGGGCTGGGTCGGCGGCGACGTGGAATACATGGGCAAGTCGATCAAGGGCGTGCCCAGCTACGCGCTGCTCAAGCAGGGGCTGGCGATGGTGCCGGAAGGCCGCGGCGTGTTCGCGCGCATGACCATCACCGAGAACCTGCAGATGGGCGCCTACACGCGCAACGACGAGTCCGGCATCAAGGCCGACGTCGAGCGCATGTTCGGCATCTTTCCGCGGCTGAAGGAGCGCGCCAACCAGCTGGCGGGCACCATGTCCGGCGGCGAGCAGCAGATGCTGGCGATGGCGCGCGCGCTGATGAGCCAGCCCAAGGTGCTGCTGCTGGACGAGCCGTCGATGGGCCTGTCGCCGATCATGGTGGAGAAGATCTTCGAGGTCGTGCGCGACATCTCGGCGCAGGGCGTGACCGTGCTGCTGGTCGAGCAGAACGCGCGCCTGGCGCTGCAGGCCGCGCACCGCGGCTACGTGATGGAGTCCGGCCTGATCACCATGAGCGGGGAGGCCAGCCAGATGCTGGACGACCCCAAGGTGCGGGCCGCCTACCTGGGCGAGTAAGCGGCGCGCCGCCGCTCCGGTTTTTACACCCCGCCGCTGCAAGAGGGGTGAGGGAGAGGGCGGGCGCTCGCAGGCGCAAGGCCTTTCCCCTTGCCGCGGGGCCCCGCGCGGGCTGGCTTAGGCCGGCTGCGCGGGTTCTGCGGCGCTGGCCCTCTCCCTCACTCCTCTGCGGCGCGGATCCCGGATCCGGCCGCAAAGCAAAAAGCCTCGCGCAATGCGAGGCTTTTTGCCGTCTGCGGATACCTGAAGGGTCAGGCCAGCTTCTTCAGCAGCGTGCGCAGCATGCCGATCATCTGGTCGATCTCTTCGCGCGTGACGTTCAGCGCCGGCATGAAGCGCAGCAGGTTGGCGCGCGGCGCGTTCAGCAGCAGGCCTTGCGGGGCCATGTCGCGCGCTTCTTCCACCAGTTGCGGGCCGATGTCCTTGCCGAGCAGCAGCGCGCGCAGCAGGCCTTCGCCGCGTTCGCCCTCGAGGCCGAATTCAGCCGACAGCGCCAGCAGCTGTTCCTTCAGGTATTCACCCTTGGCCTTGACGTCGTCCAGGAAACCCGGCGCGGTCAGCTGCTCGATCACGGCGCTGCCCACCGCGGTCATCAGCGGGTTGCCGTTGTAGGTGCCGCCCTGGTCACCGGCCTCGAAGCTGGCGACTTCGGCCTTGCACAGCAGCGCCGACAGCGGCACGCCGCCGCCGATGCCCTTGCCCAGCGTCATGATGTCCGGCTCGACGCCCGACAGCTCGTACGCGAACAGCGTGCCGCAGCGGCCGCAGCCGGCCTGCACTTCATCGACGATGAACAGCAGCTTGTGCTTGTCGGCCAGCGCGCGCAGGCCCTGCATGAATTCGCGCGTGGCGGGGATCACGCCGCCTTCGCCCTGCACCGGTTCCAGCATGATGCCGACGGTCTTGTCGGTGATCAGCTTCTCGACCGAGGCCAGGTCGTTCAGCTCGGCCTTGGGGAAGCCCGGCACCTGCGGCGCGAAGATGGTGTCCCAGCCGGCCTTGCCCGACGCGCTCATGGTGGCGAGCGTGCGGCCATGGAAGCTGTGGTCCATGGTGATGATCTCGTAGGCGCCATCCTTGTGCTTGCGGCCCCATTTGCGCGCCAGCTTGATCGCGCCTTCGTTGGCCTCGGCGCCGCTGTTGGCGAAGAAGACCTTGTCGAAGCAGCTGTTATCGGTCAGTTGCCTGGCCAGGCGCAGCATCGGCTCGTTGTAGAACGCCGGGCTCGGGTTGATGATCTTCTTCGATTGCTCGACCAGCGCGTCGATCATGCCCTGGTTGGAGTGGCCCAGGCAGTTGACCGCCCAGCCCTGCACGAAGTCCAGGTATCGCTTGCCGTTGTGGTCCGTCAGCCAGGAGCCCTTGCCCTCGGTGAAGACGAGCTCGGGCCGGTTGGTGATGTACATCAGGGATTGGACGGGAAACTCAGCAAATGCCATGGCGGACTCCAGGGGTCGGCTTTAAACGATGGACGGACGGGAGAGGGATCGAACAAAAAGCAAAAAGCCACGGGGGTTGCCCGTGGCTCGTTGACCTGAACAGACGCAATCGACGGTCAGCGGCGCGGCACCCCGGTGGGGAGCGACGTACGGAAGCTGCGGCGTCGGTTGAAGGTCATGTGCATGCGGGCAAATATAAGGCGCACGGGCCCGGGTGTCAAAACGAATTTTGGCGGGCCCGGGCATTGTTGCGCTGGCGGAACGGCTCGCGGGCGGCGCTCAGGCCGCCGGGGTGGCCGGGTGCAGGTCGGCCTCGGAGGTGAACGAGTCGGCGAAGAAGGCGTCTTCGTGCAGCTTGCACTGGCGGGTAAAGTCGCCGCGCGCGGCATTGATCATCACCGGCGCGCCGCAGGCGTAGACCTCGTGGCCCGACAGGTCGGGGAAGTCGGCGATCACTGCCTGGTGGACGAAGCCGGTGCGGCCCTGCCAGTTGTCTTCCGGCAGCGCGTCGGAGACCACCGGCACGTACTGGAAGTTGGGCAGGTCGCGCGCCCACTGCTCGGCCAGCGCGTGCATGTACAGGTCCTTGGGCCGGCGGCCGCCCCAGTACAGCGTCATCGGGCGCCGGATGCCGGTGTAGGCGGCATGCTCGACGATGGCCTTGATCGGGGCGAAGCCGGTGCCCGAAGCCAGCAGGATGATCGGCGCTTCCGATTCCTCGCGCAGGAAGAAGCTGCCCAGCGGGCCTTCGAAGCGCAGGATGTCGCGCTCCTTCATGGCCGGCTGGCCTTCCTTCGCGCCGAACACGTAGTCGGTGAAGGCGCCGCCCGGCATATGGCGGATATGCAGTTCGATCGGGCCGTCCTCGTGCGGCGGCGTGGCGATCGAATAGCTGCGGCGCTTGCCGTCGCGCAGCAGGAATTCGACATACTGGCCGGCCAGGTACTGCATGCGTTCGGTCGCGGGCAGCTGCAGCTTGATCGCGATCACGTCGTCGGCCAGGCGCTCCAGCGAAGTGACGCGGCACGGCACCTTCTTGATCGGGATGTCGCCGGCGCCATGGACCTCGCGGCATTCGATGGTGATGTCCGATGCGGCATTGGCGCAGCAGAACAGCGCGCGGCCCTCGGTCTTTTCCTGCGCGGTCAGCGCCGACGGGGCATGGTCGCCCTGCACGATGCTGCCTTCGAGCACGCGGCCCTTGCACGAACCGCAGGCGCCGTTCTTGCAGCCGTACGGCAGCCCGATGCTGTGGCGCAGGGCCGCGCCGAGGATGGTTTCGTCCGCGGCCACTTCAAACTTGTGGCCGCTGGGCATGACGGTTACTTGATAAGCCATAATCGGTCTATGAGCCAAATTCTGTCGAAGCTGCAGCCCGCGCGATTCCCGCAACCACCGCAACTGCCGGCGCCAGCGCGCCGGCTGGGCCGCCCGCGCCTGCTGATCGTCGGCTGCGGGGATGTGGGGACGCGCTGCCTGCGTATCCTGTCGTCGCGCATGCGTGTCTTCGCCGTGACCTCGCAGCCGGCACGCCGCGCCGAACTGCGTGCCGCCGGCGCGGTGCCGCTGGTGGCGGACCTGGACCGGCCGGCCACGCTGGCACGGCTGCGCGGGCTGGCCACGCGGGTGCTGGACCTGGCGCCACCACCCGGGCAGGGCGAAGGCGATCCGCGCACGCGTGCGCTGCTCGCCATATTGCGCCGGACCACCTGGCGCCGGACCGCGTGGCGCCGTGCCAGGACGGCTGCCGGCATGCTTCCCGGCGAGCCCGCCATTCTACCCGACCGTACCCGGCCCCGCGCTGCGTTTGTCTACGCCAGCACCACCGGCGTCTACGGCGATCGCCAGGGCGCGCGCGTGGCCGAGTTCCATCCGGTGCGGCCGCAGACCGCCCGCGCGCGCCGGCGCGTCGCGGCGGAACAGGCGGTGCGGGGGTTCGGCCGCGATGCCGGCTGGCGCGCCAGCGTTGTGCGCATCCCCGGCATCTACGCCGAGGACCGCCTGCCGCTGGCCCGGCTCAAGCGCGGCACGCCGGCACTGGTGCGCCAGGACGACGTCTATACCAGCCACATCCACGCCGACGACCTCGCGCGCATCATGGTGGCGGCGCTGTTCCGCGGCCGCCCGCAGCGCGTGGTCCACGCCAGCGACGATACCGAGCTGCGCATGGCGGATTACTTCGACCTCGTCGCCGAACGCCGCGGGCTGCCGCGTCCGCCGCGCATCACGCGCGGCGAGGCGCTCCAGGTGATCGACAAGACCCTGCTGAGCTTCATGAGCGAGTCGCGCCGGCTCGACAACCGCCGGCTCAAGCGCGAACTGCGTCTGCGGCTGCGCTATCCCACCGTCGCCGACTTCTTCGGCTGATTGCTCCAACGCATCCCCGTGCCGCTGGCACGGGGCTTGCAGCCCCACGGCGTCTTCCGATTCCTGTCTATACAGCAACACTTTTCACGCGCCTGACTGGTGCCGGCGGTTCAAACCCGGGACCAGGACAGTGCATCGCCTAAAGGGCGGTTCCGCGATGAAATGCGCTTTTTAAGGCGATTATCCGCCTGGTTGCTTGGTGGAAGCCCTACGTTGACTTGTATATACAGGCATTGTTTAATGCCCGAAAACGAGCACGGCCACATGCATGGCCTGCCGTCGACGGACACACCAAAGGAGCGTACAGATGAGGAATCCAAGCAGGTTTCGCGGTCGGGTGGCAGGGCAGGTGGCAGTGCTGGCTGCGGCCCTGGTGGCCGGCGCGGCGCAGGCACAGAACACGCCGGTAACGCTGGGCATGAGCGGCTGGACCGGCTTCGCGCCGCTGACGCTGGCCGACAAGGCGGGCATCTTCAAGAAGAACGGCGTCGACGTCGAGATCAAGATGATCCCGCAGAAGGACCGCCACCTGGCGCTGGCCTCCGGCGCGATCCAGTGCGCGGCCACCACCGTGGAAACCCATGTGGCCTGGAACGCCAATGGCGTGCCCATCACCCAGATCGTGCAGCTCGACAAGTCCTACGGCGCCGACGGCCTGGCCGTGCGCGCCGACGTGAAGAGCTTTGCCGACCTGAAGGGCAAGACCATCGGCGTCGATGCGCCGGGCACCGCGCCGTACTTCGGGCTGGCCTGGATGCTGAAGAAGAACGGCATGTCGCTCAAGGACGTGAAAACCACCACGCTGTCGCCGCAGGCCGCGGCGCAGGCCTTCGTCGCCGGCCAGAACGACGGCGCCATGACCTATGAGCCGTACCTGTCGACGGTGCGCCAGAACCCGGACAAGGGCAAGATCCTGGCGACCACGCTCGACTATCCGATGGTGACCGACACGCTCGGCTGCGCGCCCAAGTGGCTCAAGGACAATCCCAAGGCCGCCCAGGCGCTGGTCGACAGCTACTTCGAGGCGCTCGAGATGATCCGCAAGGAACCGGCCAAGGCCAACGACATCATGGGTGCGGCGGTCAAGCAGACCGGCGAGCAGTTCGCCAAGTCGTCCGCCTACCTGCGCTGGCAGGACCGCGAGGCCAACAAGAAATTCTTCGAGGGCGAGCTCGCCAGCTTCAGCAAGGAAGCCGCCGCGGTGCTGCTGGACATCGGCGTGATCCGCCAGGTGCCGGACGTGACCAAGCTGTACGACGCGCGTTTCCTCAAGTAACCCGGCAGTTCTCAGGAGGCGTGACGTCATGACGCAAGCCCGTATTGGTTCACCCGCCCCGGCCGCCGCCGTGGCGGCCCCCACCGGGGAAGCGCCGCAGCGACGGCGCCATCCGTGGCTGGCACCGCTGGTGCCGGTGGCGCCCAACACCCGCTGGATGCTGGGCCTGTCCTTCTTCGTGCTGTTCTTCGGCGTGTGGGCCGTGGTGACGCTGGGCGGCTTCGTGCCGCGCACGTTCCTGGCCGATCCGATGACGATGGCCAAAGAGGGCCTGATCCTGTTCACCGAGCACAACTTCATCGGCGACATCGGCATGACGGTGTGGCGCGTGGTCGGCGGCTTCGTGCTGGCGGCGGTGATCGCGGTGCCGCTGGGCATCTTCATGGGCGCGTACAAGGCGGCCGAGGCCTTCTTCGAGCCCTTTGTCTCGTTCTGCCGCTACCTGCCGGCGTCCGCCTTTATCCCGCTGCTGATCCTGTGGGCCGGCATCGGCGAGGCGCAGAAGCTGCTGGTGATCTTCATCGGCTCGTTCTTCCAGATCGTGCTGATGGTGGCGGTGGCGGTCGGCGGCGCGCGCAAGGACCTGGTCGAGGCCGCGTACACGCTGGGCGCCAACAGCGCCGGCATCGTGCGGCGCGTGCTGATCCCGGGCGCGGCGCCGGAAATCGCCGAGATCCTGCGGCTGGTGCTGGGCTGGGCCTGGACCTACGTGATCGTGGCCGAGCTGATCGGCTCGTCGTCGGGCATCGGGCACATGATTACCGACAGCCAGGCGCTGCTCAATACCGGGCAGATCATCTTCGGCATCATCGTGATCGGCTGCATCGGCCTGGTCTCGGACCTTGTCTTCAAGCGCGCCAACCAGCGCCTGTTCCCGTGGAGTTCGATCCAATGAGCGCACTGTCCATCCAGCAGGTCTCGCGGACCTTCTCCAACCCGCGCGGCGGCCAGACGCTGGCGCTGCAGCCGGTCGATTTCGAAGTGCGCGACAACGACTTCGTCACCATCCTGGGTCCGTCGGGCTGCGGCAAGTCCACGCTGCTGCGCATCGTCGCGGGCCTGGATACCCCGACCAGCGGGCGCGTGCTGCTCGACGGCCAGCCGGTGTTCGCGCCCGGCGCCGACCGCGGCATGGTGTTCCAGTCGTACACGCTGTTCCCGTGGCTGACGATCGAGCAGAACGTGCGCTTCGGCCTGCGCGAGCGCGGCATGAGCGCGGCCGAGCAGAAAGAGCGCAGCGACTTCTTTATCCAGCGCGTGGGGCTGCGCGGCTTCGAGCACCATTTCCCCAAGCAGCTGTCCGGGGGCATGCAGCAGCGCACCGCGATTGCGCGCGCGCTGGCCAACGACCCCAAGATCCTGCTGCTCGACGAGCCCTTCGGCGCGCTCGACAACCAGACCCGCGTGCTGATGCAGGAGCTGCTGCTCGGCATCTGGGAGGCCTCGCGCAAGACGGTATTATTCGTGACCCACGATATCGACGAGGCCATCTTCATGGCCAACCGGGTGGCGGTGTTTTCCGCCAGGCCGGGTCGGATCAAGAGCGAGATCGCGGTCGATTTCCCGCATCCGCGCCATTACACGATCAAGACCACTCCGGAGTTCTCCGCGCTCAAGGCGCGGCTGACCGAGGAAATCCGCGCCGAGGCCATGGCCGCGGCCGAGCACTAAGACCTTATGAACCACGCCGCCGGCACCCCGACTTCCGCTTCTGCCTCTCCCACCGCGCTCTACCAGCAGGTGAAGGAGTACATCGCCCGCCAGATCCAGAGCGGCGCGTGGCAGCCGGGCGACCGGGTGCCGTCGGAGCAGGAACTGGTGAACCGCTTCGGCGTCTCGCGCATGACCGTCAACCGGGCGCTGCGCGAGCTGCAGGAGCAGGGCCGGGTGGTGCGCGTGGCCGGCGTGGGCACCTTCGTCGCCGAGCACAAGCCGCAGTCGACGCTGCTGTCGGTGGTCAACCTGCAGGACGAGATCCGCATGCGCGGGCACGACTACGCCTGCGACGTGATCCTGGTGGAGCGGGTCTCGGCGTCGATCGAGGTGGCCGCGGCGCTGGAGCTGCGCACCGGCGAATCGGTGTTCCATTCCGTCTGCGTGCACCGCGAGGACGGCGTGCCGGTGCAGCTGGAGGACCGCTACGTCAATCCGCGCGTGGCACCCGACTTCATCACCCAGGATTTCAGCGAGACCCAGCCCGGCGAATACCTGCTGCGCCACGTGCCCTACGACCAGGTCGAGCATGTGGTCGATGCCATTGCCGCCACCCCGGAGCAGGCCGCGCAGCTGGAAATGCCGCCCACGCAGGCCTGCCTGATGCTGACCCGCCGCACCTGGACCAACGGCGTGCCGGTGACTTTCGTGCGCTGCCTGCACCCTGGCAACCGCTATCGCCTCGGCAGCCGCTTCCGCGCCGACGGCAACCCCGCGTTCGGCTGATTTCACAAGAATCCGCCTGCTACCTGAAATTTTTACCTAAGCTGTATAGACAGGAACATACAAATGACTGCCAGCCCACATGACCACGCCTCTCGTCCGCTGCTGACCCTGCAGCCGGGCCAAGTCACCCTGGCCGACCTGCGCCGCATCTACCGCGGCGAAGTGCGCCTGGCCATGGCCGATTCCGCCTGGGCCGGCGTGCGCGCCGCACAGGCCACGGTGCAGGACATCATCGACGCCGACGCCGTGGTCTACGGCATCAACACCGGCTTCGGCAAGCTGGCGCAAAGCCGCATCCCGCACGACAAGCTGGCGCAGCTGCAGCGCAACCTGGTGCTGTCGCACAGCGTCGGCACCGGCCCCGACCTGGCCGGGGATACGGTGCGGCTGATCCTGGCAACCAAGGCGGTCAGCCTGGCGCGCGGCCATTCGGGCGTGCGGCCCGAACTGATCGAGGCCTTGCTGGCGCTGGTCAACCACGGCGTGACGCCGTGCATCCCGGCCAAGGGTTCGGTCGGCGCCTCGGGCGACCTGGCGCCGCTGGCGCATATGTCGTGCACGCTGATCGGCGTGGGCGAGGTGCTGGTCGACGGCAAGCGCGTGCCGGCCGCCGAAGGCCTGGCCCATGCCGGCCTGAAGGCCTTCGAACTGGGCCCGAAGGAGGGCCTGGCCTTGCTCAATGGCACCCAGGTGTCGACCGCGCTGGCGCTGGCCGGGCTGTTCGCCGCCGAAGACGCGTTTGCCGCGGGCCTGGTCGCCGGCGCGCTGTCGCTGGAGGCGATCAAG
The DNA here is from genome assembly GCF_900094595.1 of Cupriavidus alkaliphilus. Classification (GTDB taxonomy): domain Bacteria; phylum Pseudomonadota; class Gammaproteobacteria; order Burkholderiales; family Burkholderiaceae; genus Cupriavidus; species Cupriavidus alkaliphilus. Next base: position 293,531 of record NZ_FMAD01000001.1, read on the forward strand.
GGCTCGGTCAAGCCATTCGATGCGCGCATCCATGCCGCGCGCGGCCAGGCCGGCCAGATCGCCGTGGCCGGCGCGGTGCGCGCGATGCTGGATGGCAGCGAGATCGTCGACTCGCACAAGGCCTGCGGCCGCGTGCAGGACCCGTATTCGATCCGCTGCCAGCCGCAGGTGATGGGCGCGTGCCTGGACAACCTGCAGCACGCCGCGCGCATCCTGCAGATCGAAGCCAATGCCGCGTCGGACAACCCGCTGGTGTTCTCCGAGCAGGGCGATGTGGTCTCCGGCGGCAACTTCCACGCCGAGCCGGTGGCCTTTGCCGCCGACATCATCGCGCTGGCGATCGCCGAGATCGGCGCGATCTCCGAGCGCCGGCTGGCGCTGCTGCTCGATACCGGGCTGTCCGGCCTGCCGCCGTTCCTGGTGCGCGACGGCGGCTTGAATTCCGGCTTCATGATCGCGCAGGTGACGGCCGCCGCGCTGGCCTCGGAAAACAAGTCGCTGGCACATCCGTCCAGCGTCGACAGCCTGCCGACCTCGGCCAACCAGGAAGACCATGTGTCGATGGCCACCTATGGCGCGCGCCGGCTGGGCGAGATGGCGGCCAACACCGCGGTGGTGGTCGGCATCGAGGCGATGGCCGCGGCGCAGGGCATCGAATTCCACCGGCCGCTGAAGTCGTCGCCGCTGGTGGAGCAGGAACTGGCCCGCATCCGGGCGCGGGTGGATTTTGTGGAAGGCGACCGTTACCTGGCGCCGGATATCGAAGCGATGAAGCAGTGGGTGGTGCAGGGGGATGCGGGGGCGGGCTGGCCGCAGGCAGTCAGGGCGATTTTGCCGACCAACGCAAGTTGATGCGTATCCGGAAGCCGACGACGCACCCAATGCCTTGACACCGATCTGATCGCGCCACCAGCGCCATCCCAAAAGGAGAACAACACATGAACGCTCCCGAATCCCAATCCCTGCAACGCGGCCAGCGCGAGATCCGCGCGCCGCGCGGGACCCAGCTGCACTGCAAGAACTGGCTGATCGAAGCCGCCTACCGCATGATCCAGAACAACCTGGATCCTGACGTGGCCGAGCGGCCGCAGGACCTGGTGGTGTACGGCGGCATCGGCAAGGCGGCGCGCAACTGGGAATGCTTCGACGCCATCCTGGACAGCCTGCGCCGCCTGGGCGAGGACGAGTCGCTGCTGGTGCAGTCGGGCAAGCCGGTCGGCGTGTTCCGCACGCACCCGGACGCGCCGCGCGTGCTGATCGCCAACTCCAACCTGGTGCCGCACTGGGCGACGTGGGACAAGTTCAACGAACTTGATCGCGCCGGGCTCATGATGTACGGCCAGATGACCGCGGGCTCGTGGATCTACATCGGCACGCAGGGCATCGTGCAGGGTACCTACGAGACCTTTGTCGAGGCCGGTCGCCAGCACTACAACGGCGACCTGTCGGGCAAGTGGATCCTGACCGCGGGCCTGGGCGGCATGGGCGGGGCGCAGCCGCTGGCGGGCGTGCTCGCGGGCGCTTGCGTGCTGGCGATCGAGTGCCAGGAATCGCGCATCGACTTCCGCCTGCGCACGCGCTATCTCGACAAGAAGGCCACCACGCTCGACGAAGCGCTGGCGATGATCGCCGAGGCCACGGCCAGGAAGGAAGCGATCTCGGTCGGCCTGCTCGGCAACGCCGCCGACATCGTGCCGGAACTGGCACAGCGCGCGCAGGCCGGCGGCATGCGCCCGCATATCGTCACCGACCAGACCTCGGCGCACGACCTGGTCAACGGCTACCTGCCGCAAGGCTGGACCGTCGCGCAGTGGGAGCATGCGCGCCAGCACGATCCCAAATCGGTGGAAGCCGCCGCGCGCCCGTCCATCGTCAGGCACGTGCAGGCCATGCTCGACTTCAAGAAGATGGGCGTGCCGACGGTGGACTACGGCAACAACATCCGCCAGGTGGCGTTCGACGAAGGCGTGCGGAACGCTTTCGACTTCCCCGGTTTCGTGCCGGCCTATATCCGCCCGCTGTTTTGCCGCGGCAAGGGTCCGTTCCGCTGGGTCGCGCTGTCGGGCGACCCCGAGGATATCTACAAGACCGACGCCAAGATGAAGGAACTGTTCCCCGAGGACAAGCACCTGCATCGCTGGCTCGACATGGCGCACGACCGCATCGCCTTCCAGGGCCTGCCGGCGCGGATCTGCTGGGTGGGGCTGGACGAGCGCCATCGCGCAGGACTGGCCTTCAACGAGATGGTGAAGTCGGGCGAACTGAAGGCGCCGGTGGTGATCGGCCGCGATCATCTGGACTGCGGCTCGGTGGCGTCGCCCAACCGCGAGACCGAAGCGATGCGCGACGGCTCCGACGCGGTATCGGACTGGCCGCTGCTGAACGCCCTGCTGAACACCGCCGGCGGCGCCACCTGGGTCAGCCTGCACCATGGCGGCGGCGTGGGCATGGGCTTCTCGCAACACTCCGGCGTGGTGATCGTGTGCGACGGCACCGACGCTGCGGCAAAGCGCATCGAGCGCGTGCTGTGGAACGATCCGGCCACCGGTGTGATGCGCCATGCGGACGCCGGCTATGACCTCGCCATCGCCTGCGCGCACGAGAAGGGCCTGGACCTGCCGATGGTGAAGGGCCTATGAGCGTATCGCCGTTTCAATCATTCGCGCTGGCCGACATCGCCCCCACGCGCTGGAAGAACGGCGGCGGCAACACGCGCGAGATCGCGGTGTGGCCGCCGGGTGCCGGCATGGATGACTTTGTCTGGCGCCTGAGCGTGGCCGATATCGAACGCGATGGGCCGTTCTCGGCGTTTCCCGGCATCGACCGCCAGATCGTGCTGCTCGACGGTGCGGGGGTGGCGCTGCGCGCGGACGACGGCAGCTTCAGCCATCGCCTGGCCAGCGTCGGCGAGCCGTTCGCGTTTTCCGGCGATGCCAGCCTGGAGTCCACGCTGCTCGATGGCGCCACGCGCGACTTCAACGTGATGACGCGGCGCGGATACTGCCGCGCGCGCGTCGAAGCGTTCCGCGCAGGGTTTGCGGTCAGCGCCGGCAGCCACACGCTGTGCCTGCTGGCCGTCAGCGGTACCTGGCAGGCAAAGAGCGACGCCCTGCGGCTGCAGCCGGGCGAAGGGTTGCTGTCGCGCGCGGCCGGTCCCGCATCGACGCACGCGTTTGAACCTGCCGGTGACGCGGCCCTGTGCCTGTGCGTCACCCTCGAGATGGAGCCTGGCCAATGACACCGACTTCCTTGCCGTCCGCCCCCAGCGCGGATGGCGTCTGGCACAACTGCCACCTGCTGCCCGATGCCGATCCCGCGCAGGCGATCCGCGATGCCGCGCTGGTGGTCGAGCACGGGCGCATCGCCTGGCTTGGCGTGGCGGCGGACCTGCCCGCGGCCTGGCGCGGCGCACCGCGCCATGACGCCAACGGCGCCTGGATCACGCCGGGACTGGTCGATTGCCACACGCACCTGGTCTACGGCGGCCAGCGCGCCGACGAATTCGCCATGCGCCTGGCCGGCGCCGGCTATGAAGAAATCGCGCGCGCCGGCGGCGGCATCGTGTCGACGGTACGCGCCACGCGCGCCGCCGACGAAGACACGCTGTTCGCGCAGGCCGCGGCGCGCCTGCGGCCGCTGCTGGCCGAGGGCGTCACCGCCATCGAGATCAAGTCCGGCTACGGGCTGAACCTGGAAGCCGAACGCAAGCAGCTGCGCGTGGCGCGCCGGCTGGGCGAGCATTTCGGCATCTCGGTCTACACCACCTTCCTCGGCGCGCATGCGCTGCCGCCGGAATACGCCGGCCGCGCCGACGACTATATCGACCTGGTCTGCAATACCATGCTGCCGGCGCTGGCCGGCGAAGGCCTGGTCGATGCCGTAGATGCCTTCTGCGAGTCGATCGGTTTCTCGATCGCGCAGACGGAACGGGTGTTCGACGCCGCCGCGCGCCACGGGCTGCGCGTCAAGCTGCATGCGGAGCAGCTCAGCAACCTCGGCGGCGCCGCGCTGGCGGCACGCCACCGCGCGCTCTCGGCCGACCATCTCGAGCATCTCGACGAAGCCGGCGTGGCCGCGATGGCCGAAGCCGGCACGGTCGCGGTGCTGCTGCCGGGCGCCTACTACTTCCTGCGCGACACCAACCTGCCGCCGATCGCGCTGCTGCGGCAGTATGGCGTGCCGATGGCGATCTCGACCGACCACAACCCCGGCACCTCGCCGGTGACATCGTTGCTGCTGATGATGAATATGGCCTGCACGCTGTTCCGGCTGACGGTGCCGGAGGCGCTGGCCGGCGTCACCCGGCACGCGGCACGCGCGCTGGGTGCCGCCGATCGCCATGGGCGGCTGGCAGCGGGGCGGGTTGCCGATTTCGCGCTGTGGCGCATCGATTCGCCGGCCGAGCTGGCGTATTGGTTCGGCCGCAATCCGGTCGCTACGGTGGTGCGCCAGGGGCGCGTCCATGCGGGCGAGGGAGCCGTGGCATGAGCGGACAACTGTTTGCGCCGTTTGCGCTGCTGCCGGAAGGCTGGGCCCGCGATGTGCTGCTGGCCTGGGACGAGTCGGGCCGCTTCACCGCCGTGCAGCCGGGGGCAGCGCCTGCCGCTGGGGTGCCGCAGGCGGCGGGCCCGGTGCTGCCGGGCATGTCCAACCTGCATTCGCATGCGTTCCAGCGCGGCTTTGCCGGCCTGACCGAATTCCGCAGCCGCCCGCAAGGCGACGATCCGGCCGGTGCCGATTCGTTCTGGAGCTGGCGCACGCTGATGTACCGCTTTGCGCAGCGACTCTCGCCCGACACGCTGGAAGCGGTCGCCACCCAGCTCTACATCGAGATGCTGCGCGCGGGCTACACCAGCGTGTGCGAGTTCCACTACGTGCATCACGACGAAGGCGGCCGGCCCTATGCCGATGCCGCCGAGATGTCGCTGCGGCTGCTGCGCGCGGCGCAGCGCACCGGCATCGGCATGACGCTGCTGCCGGTGCTGTACCAGACCGCGGGCTTTGGCGGCCAGCCGCCGCTGGCCGGGCAGCAGCGCTTCCTGCACGACACCGATGCGATGCTGAAGCTGCTGGAACGGCTGCACCCGGCGTGCGCCGAGTCCGGCGCGCGCCTCGGGCTGGCACCGCACTCGCTGCGCGCGGTGCCGGAGGCAAGCCTGGTGCATGCGCTGGCGGGACTGCGCGCGATCGACGCGCAGGCGCCGGTCCATATCCATATCGCCGAGCAGCAGAAGGAGGTCGACGACTGCATCGCCTGGTCGGGCACGCGCCCGGTGACGTGGCTGTTCGACCATGTCGAAGTCGATGCGCGCTGGTGCCTGGTGCATGCCACCCACATGGACTGGGACGAGCGCCGGCGCCTGGCGCACAGCGGCGCGGTGGCCGGCATCTGCCCGACCACCGAGGCCAACCTGGGCGACGGCGTGTTCGAGGCCGCGCCCTACCTGGCGCAGCAGGGCGCATGGGGCATCGGCTCGGACAGCCATGCGAGCGTCAGCGTGGCGGAGGAGTTGCGGCTGTTCGAATACGGCCAGCGGCTCGGCCTGCAGCGCCGCAACGTGCTCGCATCCGACACCCACGCGCAGGTGGCCGACCGCCTGTACCTGGAAGCGGTGGCCGGCGGCGCACGTGCGTCGGGCCGCGCGGTGGCCGGGCTGGCTGCGGGCCAGCAGGCCGACTTCGTGGTGCTGGACGGCGCGCATCCGACCCTGGCGGGACTCGACGGGCCGCAGGCACTGGCCACGCACGTGTTCGCCTGCCACGGCCATGAGACACTAGCGGAAGTCCGCACCGCCGGCCGCAGCCGCGTGCAGCATGGCGCGCATCCGCTGCAGGCGGACGCCGGGCGCCTGTTCATCGCGGCGCGCGCCAGCCTATTGGCCAACTGAAGGCCGACTGAAACCGGGCGCACGCCCACAGCATTGCAACCACCATGTCCTTTTCCACCGATACCCCCGCCTTCACCCTGCACCGGGGCACGCGCCCGCTGCTGGTATCGATGCCGCATGTCGGCACGCACCTGCCCGCATCGGTCTCGCAGCGCCTGACCGCCGAGGCCCGCACCGTGCCCGATACCGACTGGCACCTGGAACGCCTGTACGACTTCGCCCGCGCACTGGGCGCATCGGTGCTCGCGGCCACGCACTCGCGCTATGTGGTCGACCTGAACCGCCCGCCCGACAACGCCAACCTGTATCCCGGCCAGGACACCACCGGCCTGTGCCCGGTCGATACCTTCGACAAGACGCCGCTCTATGCCGACGGCAACGGTCCCGACGACGCCGAGATCGCCGCGCGCCGCGACGCGATCTGGCGCCCGTACCACCAGGCGCTGGCCGACGAACTGGCACGGCTGAAGGCTGCGCATGGCACGGTCGCGCTGTGGGATGCGCATTCGATCCGTTCGGTGCTGCCGCGCTTCTTCGACGGCAAGCTGCCCGACTTCAACCTTGGCACCGCCAACGGCGACAGCTGCGACGCCGCGCTGGCCGGCCAGCTGCTGGAGCAGGCCAGCGCGGTGCCAGGCCATACCGCGGTGCTCAACGGCCGCTTCAAGGGTGGCTACATCACCCGGCAATATGGCAAGCCGGGCGAGGGCGTGCATGCGGTGCAGCTGGAGCTGTCGCAGTGCGCCTACATGAGCGAGGAGTATCCGTTCGCCTATGACGAGGCACGGGCCACCGCGCTGCAGCCGGCGCTGCGCGGCATGCTGGCGATGGTGCTGGAGTTCGCCGAATCGCGGTGAATCGGCAGGGGCGCCGTGCGCGCCCCGCTCAGGCAACGGCTAGCCCGAGGCGCAGGCGGTACAGCGACGTGCTCGCGGCGATGAACAACTCATTGCCCGCGGCGCCGCCGAAGGCAAGATTGCCGACCTTTTCCGGCACCGGGATCTGCGCCATCCGCGCGCCGTCGGGGTGGAACACCTGTACGCCGCTGGCACTGCTGGTGAACAGCCAGCCGCGCCGGTCGACGCGCAAGCCGTCCGGCAGTCCGGGCTCGATGACGGCGAACACGCGCGGCCGGGCCAGCACCCGCCCCGCAACGACGTCGAAGGCGACGATGTGGTGATGGGCTCCGTCGCGCAAGGCCGCCGAGGTATCCGAGACATAGAGTGTGTCTTCGCCGGGCGAGAAGGCCAGACCGTTCGGCTCGTCGAGGAAGTCGCTGGCCACTTCCAGCGTGCCGGCGCCGGGATCGTAGCGGAATACATAGTTGTGCCGCAGTTCGGGATCGGCGCGATGGCCTTCCCGATCCGACACGATGCCATAAGGCGGATCGGTGAACCACAGCGTGCCATCGCGCTTGACGACGATATCGTTCGGCGAATTCAGCCGCCGCTCCTGATAGTGGCTGACCACCAGCTCGTCCTCGCCCCAGCGCGAGCCGTGGCGGCGCGTGCGCACGATGGCGCGGCGTCCGTGCGAGCAATGCAGCAGCGAGCCATCCGCTTCCAGCGCATGGCCGTTGGTAAATTCGACGCCGGTCCGCCACACCGACATGCCCTGCGCGGCGCTCCAGCACAGCATGCGGTCGTTGGGGATATCGCTCCACAGCAGCGCGCCGTCCTGCGGCAGCCACACCGGTCCCTCGCTCCAGGTGGCGCCGCCGGCCAGCCGTTCAAGCCGCGCACCGGCCAGTTGCAGCGCGCGTGCGCGCGCATCGAAAATCTGCACCGCTTCCATGTCGATCTCCATTTGCTCGCGTGATCACGCAGGCCTTCACACGAACTGCCACAACACCAGGATCAACCCCAGCGCGGTGATGCCGGCGATGGTCGTCAGCACCGTCCAGCTCTTCAATCCATCGGCGACGTTCAGGCCGAGCATGCGCGTCACGATCCAGAAGCCGGCGTCGTTGACGTGCGAAACCGCCATGCCCCCCGCGCCCATCGCCAGCCCGAGCAGCGCCAGTTGATTGGCGCTGGGCGATGCCTGCGCGACCAGCGGCGCGATGATGCCGGCGGTGGTCATCAGCGCCACCGTGGTCGGCCCTTGCGCCGCGCGCAGCAGCATCGCCAGCAGGAAGGCAAGGATGGCCAGCGGTAGCCCTGACGATTGCAGCGACGTTGCCAGCGCGGGGCCGATCCCGGTCGACACCAGAACCTTCGCGAACGCACCGCCGGCGCCGGTGATCAGGATCACCACCGACACGGCCGGGATTGCCGCGCCCGCCACCTCCGACACCGTCGCCAGCCGCGCGCCGCGCCGGATGCCGAGCAGGTAGGCGCAGAGCAGCAGGCCAAGCAGCAGTGCGACGTAGGGGATGCCGAGAAACATCAGCGCCGAACGGCCGATGGATCCCGCCGGCAACAGGATCTGCGCCACTGTTCCGGCCAGGATCAGCGCGATCGGCAGTGCGATCAGCGCGGCGACGAGACCGGCGCGGGGCGGGGTGCCGCTGCCGAGGCGCGCAGGTTCGTGATGGTGCTGTGGGTCGTGCGGGCGACTGCGCGTCGCCTGGCCCAGCTCGGCGGCGATATCGGCGGCCATGGAGAACGGGCGCCGGGTCAGGCGGCTGGCCGCCAGCATGGTCGCGGCGCCCGTGACCAGCGCGACCGGCAGCCCGAGCAGCAGCAGGCGGCCGATATCGATGCCCAGTTCACCGGCCACCGCCACCATGCCGGGATGCGGCGGCAGCAGCGCATGCACCACCAGCAAGACCGCGCACACCGGCAGGCCGATCACCACCAGCCCAATGCCGCGGGTGCGCGCGAGGCCGTAGAGCAGCGGCATCAGCATCATGACGCCGACCTCGAAGAACACCGGAATGCCCACGCCAAACGCGGTGCAGACCATGGCCAGCGGGACGCGCTTGTCGCCGAAGCGCTCGATCAGCCGGTTGGCCAGCACCTGCGCGCCGCCGGACAGTTCGATCAGCCGCCCGATCATCGCGCCCAGGGCAATGATCACCGCGACATGGCCCAGCGTCTTGCCCAGCCCGCCCTCGATCGCATTGGCGAGCTCGGTCACCGGCACGCCCGCCGCAACGGCCACGCCGGTGGCCACCAGGATCAGCGCGAGGAAGGGGTGCAGCCGTGCGATCAGAATCAAGGCCAGCAACAGCAGGATTGCTGTGGCCCCGCCGATTATCAGTAGTGCCACGTCTATTCCTCGTGATCGGCCCGCCGTGCCGGCGCGAGTGGCGCGGGCGTGGGCCGGGGTTGCGAAGCAAAGCGGGCGATGCCCCAGCCGATGGGTGCGCGCCGGTTGCCGGGATGCCGCGGATCGGGGCCCCAGATGGCCTGGTAGGTGTCGATGCACCAGCCGGCCCGCTGCAGCGCCATCGCCAGCACCGCCAGCGTGAGCCACCAGGCGCACAACAGCAGCGGCATCCAGCGCGGCGCATCGGCAAGCACCAGGCCAATGGCGATGGTTGCCATCGCCAGCGGCAGCGAACTCCAGCCTATGCCCTTGTGCACGCACTCGAACACCACCCGGCGCGCGCTCATGTCGTAATGGTCACCGCGCAGGCAGGCGCTGGCGGGGCCGCCCTTGCTGCCGCGCAACAGCCCGCTGCACAGCTGCAGCGCGGCGCAACCCGCCAGCAGCCAGCCGCAGGCGTGGTGCCAGAGCGCCAGCGAATCCGGCATGCCAGGGTGGCCGACGATCAGCAGCAAGCCTGCCGACATCAAAACCATGCCGCTGCCCTGCAACCACAAGTGGGCGTGCCACCAGCTCTTGCGATCCAGCTCGTCGGGCCACGCTTGCGATGGCAACACCTTGCAGAAGCGGGCCGCCAGCATGCCGAGCGGCAGCAGCAGTCCCCAGCTCAGCACCATCAGGCGCCCGTGCCAGGCCACCGATGGCAGCACTTGGTGCGCGTCCGCGCGCGACAGCGGACGGCCAAGCCATTGCGCGGGCCAGCCCGGCACTACGGCGGCGACGACGATGCCTGCACAAAGCGCGAGGCCGAGCGCCAGCGTCCAGCGCGCGCAGGCTGGCAGAGCGAGCGGCATGTCGTGTCTCCTGTTGTTCTTCTGATGTGCAACGCGCGGGCACTACCTTCTGCGCCGCAGCGGCCCCGGATCGGAACGTGGTGGCAACTATAGCGAGCGGGGTGCGATCCCTCTAATCAATTGATGGCATACCTGGTTCACCGCGGGTTATGGGCTGCGGAATCTGCTGCAGAATCGGGCTGCGCAAGGTGGCGCGGGCACAAAAAGAAAAAGCCCGGCGTGATGCCGGGCTGGAGGGATCGCGGGTACAGGCCTACTTCTTCACCACGTTCCTGCTCACCTTGCTGCCGGTGACCTCGTTGTACTTCTCCACGTAGGTCTCGAACAGCTTGCGGATCGAGCGCCCGATCTTGGCGTAGTCCGCTTCGTTCAGGTTGGCCAGCGAGACCCGCCCAGACGGATGGCGGGTGCCGAAGCCGCGGCCCGGCAGCAGCACCACCCCGGCCTCGTCGGCCAGCTGGAACAGCAGCTCGTTGGGCTCGACCGAATTCAGCACCCATTTGACGAAGTCCGGCCCGATCGCCTTGCCGCCGAGCTGCTCCAGATCGAGCAGCGTGTAGTAGTCGACGGCGTTGGGGTCGTCGCTCTCCGGCGCGATGCCGATCTCGCGGTACAACGCGGCCTTGCGGCTGCGGATCAGCCGTTTCATCGCGTTCTTGTAGTCGTCCGGCGTATCCATCAGCGAGAACAGCGAGAACAGCACCATCTGCACCTGCTGCGGCGTCGACAGGCCGGCGGTGTGGTTCAGCGCGACCGTGCGGCTGTCGGCGACCAGGCGGTCGATGAACTTGAGCTTCTGCGGCTCGGTGGTGATCGAGCTGTAGCGCTTGTTCAGCTCCTGGCGCGTGGTCTCCGGCAGTTTGCCGATCTGCAGGTCGAAGATATTGTCGCGGTGGGTGGCGATCACGCCCAGGCGCCAGCCGGTCGCGCCGAAGTACTTCGAGAAGGAATACACCAGGATGGTATTGCGCGGGCACATCGCGAACAGCGAGACGAAGTTGTCGGCAAAGGTGCCGTAGACATCGTCGGTCAGGATGATCAGGTCGGGCCGCTCCTCGATGATCGAGGCCAGGTATTCCAGGCTCTCGTCGCTCATGCGCACCGACGGCGGGTTGCTCGGGTTGACCAGGAAGAAGGCCTTGACCTTGGGATCGCGCAGCTTGTCGAGCTGCTCTTTCGAGTACTGCCAGCGCGAATCCGGATCGGCGTCGACCGACAGTTCCACCAGCTGGTAGTCGTTCAGTTCCGGGATTTCGATATACGGCGTGAAGATCGGCATGCCCAGCGCAATGGTGTCGCCGGCCTTGAGCAGGTGGTTCTCGCGGATGGTGTTGAACAAATAGGTCATGGCCGCGGTGCCGCCTTCGACCGCGAACAGGTCGAAGTCGCCGATGAAGGGATGATTGCCGATCATCTCCTTGCGGATGTACTGGCTGACGATGGTTTCCGACAGCCGCAGCATGCGGTCGGGCACGGGGTAGTTGCAGGCCAGGATGCCTTCGCACATCTCGTAGAGGAAGTCGCCCGCGCTCAGGCCAAGCTGGTCGCGCACATAGGAGACCGCGCCGGCCAGGAACTTGACCCCCGGGGTGTCGGCGAATTCGCGCGCGAACAGGTCGAAGCGTTCTTCGATGCCTTCGCGGCGCGGGAACCCGCCGACGCCTTCGGGCATGTACGAGAACGAGCGCTCCGATTCGCGCATCGCGAACAGGCCCAGCTGCCAGAAGCCGTGGCGCGGCACCGTCGCCAGGAAATTGGGGTTGCCGCGGCCAGCGTTGAGCATCAGGCGCTCGGCGTCGCTGCTGGCCAGCTTGATCAGTTCATCCTTCAGTTCGAACGGCGAGAGGCTGGACAGCTTGGAGATATCGAACTTGCTCATGGCTTGCTCCTGTGTAGACGCTTGTCGGTTGGGTTGGCGGGCCGGCACCAGCGGCACGGCCCGCGCAGCAGCGGAGAGGGCAAAGGGAAACGCGCTAGACCAGGCCCACCACCAGCGGACCCAGCAACGTCAGCAGCACGTTGGCGAGCGCATAGGTGATGGCGAACGGCACCGTCGGCACCGGGCTTTCGGCCTTGTCCAGGATGCCGCCGAAGGCGGGGTTGGCGCTGCGCGAGCCCGACAGCGCGCCGGCCAGCAGCGCGGCGTTGTCGTACCTGAGCACGTAGCGGCCGAACAGCATCGTCAGGAACAGCGGCAGCAGCGTCACCACCGCGCCGAGGATGAAGATGGTCAGCCCGCTCTGGCGCAGCGTGGTCACGGCCTGCAGGCCGGAATTGATGCCGACGATGGCGACGAACGCGGCCAGGCCGAAGTCCTTCAGCAGCTGGCACGCGGCGGTCGGCATGGCGCCGAACATCTTGTGCTTGGAGCGGGCCCAGCCGAACACCAGCCCGGACAGCAGCGCGCCGCCGCCGGCGCCCAGCGTCAGCGGAATCGAGCCGACACGCCACACCAGCAGGCCCACCAGCAGCCCCACCAGCACGCCGGCGCCGAAGTAGACGAAGTCCGTCTTCTCGCTCGGCACCAGCTCATAGCCGGCGCTCTGCGCCGCGCGCTTGGTGTCGGCCGGGGTGCCGTACAGGGTGATGACGTCGCCATGCTGCAGCTTCAGCTCGGGCAGCAGCGGCAGCGGGTGGTCATAGCGTTCGATGCGCTCGATATAGACGCCGTGGCGCATGTCGCGCCCGACCATGTCGACGATCTCGGCGACGGTCTTGTTGTTCATGCCCTTGGCGGTGAACACCACGTTGCGCGACTGCATCACCGCGCCCATGCCGTCGGCATCGGCCACTTCCTCGCCGATCTGCGCGGCGGCCGGCACGATGGCGTCGCGGCGTCCCACCAGCAGCACCAGGTCGTCATGCTCCAGCACCAGGTCCTGCGTGACCTCGAGCTGCTTGCCGCCGCGCTGCACTTTCTCGACGGTGACCAGGTCCTCGCCGCCGATCTCCAGCTGCGCGACGGTCTGGCCGGAAGCATCGTTGATGCGATAGAGCCGGCCGACCAGCCGCGGCAGCGCGCCGCGCTGGCCCGGGCCATACTGGGGCAGGCCGCCGTTGAGCTGGGCCTCGACCTTCTTGGCATCGGTCTTCAGGTCCGACTTCATGAAGCGCGGCAGGATGTTGACGCAGACGATGATGGCGCCGAGCGAGCCGAACACATAGGTCACCGCATAGCCGATCGCCACGTTGGCCTGCATCGTCTTGACCTGGTCGGGCGGCAGCCCCAGCTTGGTGATGGCGTCTCCCGCCGTGCCGATGATGGCCGACTGCGTCATGCCGCCGGCGGCGAGGCCCGCCGCGAGTCCCTTGTCGAGATGGAACAGCTTGGCCAGCACCACCACCGTGACCAGCCCGCACACCGCCATGAACACCGCCATGGCGATCTCGCGCAGCGAGCTGCGGTTCAGCGAGTTGAAGAACTGCGGGCCGCTTTCATAGCCCACCGCGTAGATAAAGACCGCGAACATCACTGCCTTGACGCCGTTGTCGATCTCGACGCCGACCTGGCTGATCACCACCGCGGCGAGCAGCGAGCCGGCCACGCCGCCCAGCTGGAAGCGCCCGAACGTGATCTTGCCGATCGCGTAGCCGACCGCCAGCGCAAGGAACAGCGCAGACTCGGGCGACTTCTGGAAAATCTCATGCAACCAATCCATCGAAGGCTCCTGGAAAGAGTGAGGCAGGTTGGGCGAGTTGTGGCATCCGGGCGTGGGGGCGCTGGGGCTCGGCCTCGCAGGCGGCGCGCGCGCAGGTGCCGCGGTGCGTGACGCGGCATACCAGCCCTGGGCGCGAGGGCGATCATGGCGACGCTGGCCCTTTGCGGTGTCGGCACGCAGGCAACGCGTGCGACGGCATGGCCGTGTCGAGGCAGCGAAAGGATTATCTCTGCCGCTCCGGGGCCGGCGTAGTGAAAGCTTTTGTCGGTGAATTAAACGCAGTCAACATTGCGCGCACGGATGGCGCGGCTGCGCGCGGCGGGATGGATGGCGCGACGCAAAGGCGCGGCGCGCACCCGCCGGAGGGAGGGGGCCGCCTCACCCGGACGGGTGCGGCGGCAGGGACGAATGCGACGGGCTCAGCGCCCGCCGGCCAGGCGCGCTTCGATATGCTTGGCGCGCTCGAGCGAACCCGGGTGCGAACTCATCATGCTCGATTGCCCGCCATCGAGCGTCGACATCTTGCGGAATGCCGACGCCAGCGCCTGGCGGTTGGCGCCGTTCTTCGTCAGCAGGTCGAAGGAGTAATCGTCAGCCGCGGTTTCCTGGCGCTGCGAGAACTGCGCATTGACGAACTGCTCGGCCAGCGCGCCGATCTGCGACGACGACAGCGCCGTCAGCGAAGCGATGCCGGTCGACCCCAGCAAGCCGCGCGCCGCGGCCGCGGTGTAGGCCACCTGCATCGCCGCCTTGGTGTGGCCCAGCGCCACATGGCCGATTTCATGGCCGACCACGCCACGCACCTCGTCGTCGCTGAGCAGGTCCATCAGCCCGCTGTAGACGCGCACGCAGCCGTTGGCCATGGCCCAGGCATTGATGTCCTTGGTCACGTAGACCTTGGCGTCGAGCGGCAGCCCGGTATTGCCCAGGCCACTCATCACGGTGGCCAGCCGCCGCGCGTAGGTGCTGTTGGCCGCCGCGATGGTGTTCTTCTTGTCCATCTCGGCGCAGGACTGGTCCGACAGCGTCTTGACGTTGCTGTCCGACAGCGTGGCGGCGGTGAACAGGCTGCCGCCGGCCTGGGTCAGGCTTTCCATGTTGGCGCCGGCACAGCCGGCCAGCAGCGCGGAACAGGCGAGGGCGGAAAGGGCAAGTGGGGCGAGTCGTTTCACGTCGGGCTCCGGTCAAAGGCAATGCCATAGGATAGGAAGCGCGGCGGTGCTGTGCCAGTGGACGCAGTCCGACAGGCGCAGCGGGCGCGCAACACTGGCGCGACGGCAATGCCGATGCGGGCTGCTGGCCGGGAGGCTTGCGGCGCACTCGGGGACGAGGGCGCGGACGTTGGGGAAGTCTGGAGATGGTGCCCGGGGTCGGACTCGAACCGACACGCCTTGCGGCGGGGGATTTTGAGTCCCCTGCGTCTACCTGTTTCACCACCCGGGCAGGTGTGACGGCATCGGAACCGATGCCGGGCTGAGCCGGGGATTATGCCGGAAATCCCGCTACCGGACAACCGGCGCCGGGGCGGTCCGGGGTCACGCAAATCCGGTAGCATGGCGTCCAGTCCTGCGCCCGCCAACCGTACCGATTGCGCCGACCCCGACCGCCATGACCGACCCAGACTTGCTTGCGCGCCTTGCCAGCCTGCCTTCGCAGGACCCCGCCTTCTATGACCGCGAGTACAACAACCGCGCCAATGTGCCGGACAACCCGGCGCATCTGGCGCGCTGGGCGCAGTGGTCCGCGCAGGTGCGCGCGCGCGGCCAGTACCTGGCGGACCTGAGCTATGCCGGCGCGGACGCGCGCCATGCGTCCGGCGAGACCCTGGACTACTTCCCCGCGCAGCGCGCCAACGGGGCCTTGCCGCCGCTGCTGGTGTTCGTGCACGGCGGCTATTACCGCGCGCTGGACAAGCACGACCACAGCTTCGTCGCCAGCGCGCTGCCGGCGCTGGGGGTGTCGGTGGCGGTGGTCAACTACACGCTGGTGCCGGCGGCGACGGTGCCGGAGATCGTGCGGCAGGTGCTGCGCAGCGTGGCCTGGCTGTACCGGCAGGCGGATCGTCTCGGCCATGACCCGCAGCGGCTGTTCGTGGCGGGGCATTCGGTGGGTGGCCACCTGGTGGCGATGCTGATGGCCGCGCGCTGGCCGCAGCTCGGCGCCGACCTGCCTGCGGGGCTGGTCCGCGGCGGGCTCTCCGTCAGCGGGCTGTACGACCTGGAGCCGCTGCGGCGCGCGGCCTTCCTGCAGTGCGACTTGAAGTTATCCGAAGCCGATGTCGCGCGGCTGTCGCCCGCGTACATGGCGCCCGCCGACGAAGCACCGCTGGCGATCGCGGTGGGCGAACTGGAGGCGGCCGAATACCACCGCCAGCATGCGCTGATCCGCGCGGCGTGGCCGGCCAAGGTGGCGCATCCGGCGGCGAGCGACCTGGTGCTGCCGGACTGCCATCACTTCAATGTGCTGGACAGCCTGGTCAGCACGGAGGGCGCGCTGACGCAAGCGGTGCTGCGGCTGGTGGGGCGCTGAGCCGCCAGCGCGGGCCGGGACCTCAGCCCTCCAGCACGCGCAGCAGCGACGAGGTATCGTCCTTGCCCCAGCCCCGGGCCATCAGCGCGCGCAGTTGCGCCGAGGTGGCCTGCATCGCCGGCAGCTCCAGGCCGATTTCCTCGGCGATATCGCGCGCCAGGCCGAAGTCCTTGTCGTGCAGCCGCGCCTCGATGCCTGCGGCAAAGTTGCGCGCCACCATCTTGGGGCCCATCAGGTCGAGCATGCGGCTGCCGGCCATGCCGGTCGCCATGGCCTCGAACACGCGGCCGGTATCGACCTGCTGCGCGGCGGCAAAGCGCATCGCTTCGGCAATGCCTTCGATATTGACGACCTGGGCGATCTGGTTGCACAGCTTGGCGACCTGGCCGGCGCCGTGGTCGCCGATATGGGTGATGGTCTGGCCCAGCCGCTCGAGCAGCGGGCGCACGCGCTCCAGCATCTCGGCCTTGCCGCCGACCATGATGGTCAGCGTGCCGGCCTCGGCGCCCATGGTGCCGCCCGACACCGGGCAGTCGAGCGCCTCGATGCCGCGCGCGGCCAGCGCCGCGGCGATCTCGCGCGTGACGATGGGCGAGATGGTGCTGTGGTCGACGCAGATGGTGCCCGGCGCGGCCCCATGGATCACGCCCTGGGCGCCCAGCAGGACTTCCCGGACATCTTCGGACGAGGTCACGTTGGTGAAGACAACGCTGGCGCCGCGCGCCGCCTCGGCTGGGGTGAAGAACGGTTCTGCCCCCAGCGCGCGCGCGGCCTCGGCGGCCTCCGGGCGGCGCACGAAGGCGCGCACGGTGTGGCCGGCGGCCAGCAGGTGGCGCACCATGTGCGAGCCCATGGCGCCCAGGCCGATGAAGGCGATGGTGACGGGGGTGGGAGTCGTGCTCATGCCATGCTTCCTTTGTCGATACGTTGATGCGGCGGGCTACTTGTCGCCCGCATAGGCGAACTTGCCGTTGCGGATCACCCCCATCACGCGCGAACGCTGGTCGAAGCCCTGGTGGTCCTTCGGGTTCAGGTTCATCACGCCATTGGGGATGGTGAGGTTGGTGGTGGTTTCCAGCGCGTCGCGCATGGCCGCGCGGAACTCGCGCGTGCCGGGCTGGGCCCCGCTCTTGAGCGCGCGGCGGGCGGCATCGTCGAGCAGCATCCATGCGCCCCAGGCATCGCCGGCGAACTGCGTCACGCTGTCGGCGCCGTACTTTGCTTCGTAACGATTGACGAAGTCCAGCGCGACCCTGCGCACCGGATGGCTCTCCGGCAGCTGGCGCGCGACCACCACCGGCCCGGTCGGGAACAGTGTGCCTTCCACGTCCTTGCCGCCCATGCGCAGGAAGTCCCAGGTGGCGATGCCGTGGGTCTGGTAGACCTTGCCCTTGTAGCCGCGCTCGCCCAGCGTCTTCTGCGGCAGCACCGACGGCGTGCCGGCGCCGGCGATCAGGATCGCGTCCGGATTGGCCGCCATCAGCTTGAGCACCTGCCCGGTGACCGAGGTGTCGTTGCGCGAGAAGCGCTCGTTGGCCACCACCCGGATCTTGCGCAGCTCGGCCAGCTTCGAGAACTCGCGCCACCAGCTTTCGCCGTAGGCGTCGGCAAAGCCGATAAAGCCGACCGTCCTGACGCCGTGGTTGCTCATGTACTCGGTCAGCACGGTAGCCATGTGCGAGTCGTTCTGCGGCATCTTGAAGGCCCAGCGGCGCTTGGGGTCGGCCTGCGGCTCGACGATGGCGGCCGAGGCGGCCAGCGCCACCATCGGGGTCTCGCCCTCGGCCACGGCGTCGAGCGCGGCGATCGCGGTGGGCGTGATGTTGGGGCCGACGATCACGTCGACCTTTTCCTCGGAGATCAGCTTGCGCACGTTGCGCACCGCGGCCGCGGGGTCGGTGCCGTCGTCCAGGATGATGTAGTGCGCCTTCTGGCCGCCCAGCGTCTGCGGCCACATCAGCACGGTGTTCTTGGACGGGATGCCGATGGAGGCGGCCGGCCCGGTGGTGGACACATCGATGCCGACGCGGATGTCGGCATGGGCGGCGCCGGCAAGGCACAGCGCGGCGGCAAGCAGCAGGGGGCGCAGGGGCAGCTTCAGCATGGTCTCCTCCGTTCTTATATGTGACGGGAAAGGATAGCCGAACTCGGCCGGCGCGGCACCGTGGCCCCGCGGCAGCGATGTCAGCGCACGCCCAGGCGCCAGAGCGAGGTCACTTCGGCCGAGCGGGCCGCGTGCAGGGGATCGGCGGCATCGGCCGCGCGCGGGTGGCGCGGGCGGATGTCGGAGCGGCCCAGCACCTTCAGCCCGGCCGCCTCGATCCAGCCCGCCAGTTCGTCGCGCTGGCGCAGGCCGAGGTGCTCGGCCAGGTCGGACAGCAGCAGCCAGCCCTCGCCGCCGGGCTCCAGGTGATCGGGCAGCCCTTGCAGGAAGCCGCGCAGCATGGCGCTGTCGGGGTCATAGACGGCACGCTCGACCGGCGAGCTCGGCCGTGCCGGCACCCACGGCGGGTTGCATACCACCAGCGGCGCGCGGCCGGCGGGGAACAGGTCGGCCTCGATCACTTCGACCTGCGCGGCGTAGCCGAGCCGGCCGATGTTCTCGCGCGCGCACGCCAGCGCGCGCGGGTCCTGGTCGGTGGCCACCACGCGCTGCACGCCGCGGCGGGCCAGCACCGCGGCCAGCACGCCGGTGCCGGTGCCGATATCGAAGGCCAGCGTCTTCGCCGGCAGCGGCTCGGCCGCGACCAGGTCGATGTACTCGCCGCGCACCGGCGAGAACACGCCGTACCACGGGTGGATGCGGTCTTCCAGCGCCGGGATCTCGACGCCCTTCCTGCGCCACTCGAACGCGCCGATCATGCCCAGCAGCTCGCGCAGCGAGGCCACGTAGGGCTCGCTGGCCGGGCCGTAGACCTGCTCGCACGCCTCATGCACATCGGGCGCGCGCCGCAGCGGGATCTGGTGGCCGGCCTCGAACGGCAGCAGCAGCATGCCAAGCGTGCGCGCGCGCTGCGACTGCGCCAGCCGGTGCAGGTGGAAGGCCTCGGTGGGCGACGCGGCCTGGCTCTTGTCCCGGGCCTTATCCCGGGCCTTGCCGGGGCGGCTGGCCTTCTTGGGATTGCGCTCGGTGCGACGGGCCAGCGCGTTCAGCAGCTGGCGCGCGTTCTGGAAATCGCCCCGCCATAGCAGCGCGGTGCCTTCGCAGGCAAGTCGGTAGGCGCTGTCGGCGCTGGTGGTGTCGTCGGCGACGACCACGCGCCGCGGCGGCGGCAGGCCGGCCTCGGAGCGCCAGGCGGCGCTGTGCTCGACGCCGTTTTCGGTCCAGTGGATGCGGGGCAGGTCGCTCACAGGACCTCCGGACGGCAGGTGGGGATATGCAGGGCAGGCATCGTGGATTTTCTTATATAGAGCGGGGCGGCAGCGGTGCCGCCTCAGAGTTCGTAGGCTTCGTGTTCGCCGGACATGGCCTGCTCGACCAGCTTGCGGTTGAGCGTCGGCGAGAACAGTTCGATGAAGGTGTAGACAAAGCTGCGCAGGTAAGCCCCCTGCTTGACGGCCAGGTGGGTCACGTTGCTGCCGAACAGGTGCCCGGCGGCGATCCCGCGCAGGTTGCGGTCGCGCTCGGCATCATAGGCGACGCCGGCGACGATGCCCACGCCCAGCCCGATCTCCACATAGGTCTTGATCACGTCCGCGTCGATGGCCTCGAGCACGATGTCCGGCGCCAGGTGCCGCAGCGCGAAGGCCTTGTCGATCTTGGTCCGGCCGGCGAAGTTGGCATCGTAGGTGATCAGCGGGTAACCCATCAGGTCTTCCAGCGCCAGGTGCTTCTTGTCCAGCAGCGGATGGTCGGGCGGCGTAATCACCATATGGGTCCACTGGTAGCCCGGCAGCGACACCAGGTTCTTGTCGCTGGAGATGCCTTCGGTGGCGATGCCGATGTCGGCGTGGTCGTGCAGCAGCATGTCGGCGATCTGGGCCGGATTGCCCTGCTGGATCGACAGCCGCACCTTGGGATAGCGCTTGGTGAACTCGCTGATCACGCGCGGCAGCGCATAGCGCGCCTGCGTATGCGTGGTGGCGATGGTGAAGTTGCCCTGGTCCTGTGCCGCATAGTCCATGCCGACGCGCTTCAGGCTTTCCACTTCCTGCAGGATCTTCTCGACCGAGCTGAGGATGCGGCGGCCGGGTTCGGTCAGGCTGCGGATGCGTTTGCCGTGGCGCGTGAAGATATCCACGCCCAGTTCTTCTTCCAGCTCGATGATGGCCTTGGATACGCCAGGTTGTGACGTATAAAGCGCTTTAGCGGCCTCGGTCAGGTTGTAGTTCTGCCGGACGGCTTCCCGCACAAAGCGAAACTGGTGCAAGTTCATATATCTGCGTTCGTATAAACAAACAACTTCTTATTAGTTTGAGGTATGAGGCCAGTTTATTACGATTCTCGAACTTTGTTAATGAACGGCCTGCCCTCGGTGCGCCTTCTCGCCCCAACCTGTTGCAGGGCGAGATCCGCGGGCCACGCCACACCGAGTCCCTCATGTCCCTGGCCTATACCGTTTCTGGTCTGTTCGTAGGCGTCCTCGTCGGCCTGACCGGCGTGGGAGGGGGCTCGCTGATGACGCCGCTGCTGACGCTGCTGTTCGGTTTCTCGCCGGCCACCGCGGTCGGCACCGACCTGGCCTTCGCGGCCATCACCAAGGGTTTCGGCACCATCGCGCATCGCGCCCACGGCCACGTGCAGTGGCAGGTGGTGCGGCGCCTGTGCATCGGCAGCCTGCCGGCGGCGGTGGCCGCCATCCTGGTGCTGAAGAGCGCCGGCGAGCTCGACGGCCGGTGGCTGCATGCGATCCGCGTGACCATCGGCGTGTCGGTGCTGCTGACGGTGCTGTCGCTGCTGTTCCGCCGCCAGATGCTGGCCTGGCTGGAACGCAACCCGCGCTTCCAGCTGCATGGCCGCAGGCAGGTCATCGCCACCATCATCGTCGGCGCGGTGATCGGCGTGCTGGTCACGGTCTCGTCGATCGGTGCCGGCGCGGTCGGCGCCACGCTGATCCTGCTGCTGTATCCCCATATGAAGCCGGCCGAAGTCGCCGGCACCGACATTGCCTACGCCGTCCCGCTGACGGCGCTGGCCGGGCTGGGCCATGTGTGGCTTGGCACGGTCAACTGGAATTTGCTGCTGGCGCTGCTGGTGGGTTCGATCCCCGGCATCTGGCTGGGTGCGCAACTGTCGCGGGCGCTGCCCGAGCGGCTGGTGCGCGCCGCCCTGGCGACCACGCTGACGCTGGTCGCCATCAAGCTCGTCTCCTGAATTCAACGAATACTGAACGGACCCCGCCATGTATCAGTACGACCAATATGACCAGCGCATCGTCGCCGAGCGCGTCGCCCAGTTCCGTGACCAGGTGCGCCGCCGCCTGTCGGACGAGCTGACCGAGGAAGAATTCCTGCCGCTGCGGCTGCAGAACGGCCTGTACATGCAGCGCCACGCCTACATGCTGCGCGTGGCGATTCCGTACGGCCTGCTGTCGTCGAAGCAGATGCGCAAGCTGGCCCATATCGCGCGCGAATACGACCGCGGCTACGGCCACTTCTCGACCCGCCAGAACATCCAGTACAACTGGATGGAGCTGGAGCGCGTGCCCGACGTGCTGGCCGAGCTGGCCAGCGTCGAGATGCATGCCATCCAGACCTCGGGCAACTGCGTGCGCAACATCACCACCGACCACTTCGCCGGCGTGGCGCCGGACGAGTCGGTGGACCCGCGCGTGCTGGCCGAACTGCTGCGCCAGTGGAGCACGTTCCAGCCGGAATTCGCCTTCCTGCCGCGCAAGTTCAAGATCGCGATCTCGGCCTCGGCCGACGACCGCGCCGTGGTGCAGATGCACGACATCGGCGTCTACGCCTACAAGAATGCCGACGGCGAAGTGCGCCTGCGCATCCTGGCCGGCGGCGGTCTCGGCCGCACGCCGATCCTGGGCACGGTGATCAAGGACGACCTGCCGTGGCAGCACATGCTGACCTACATCGAGTCGGCCATCCGCGTGTACAACCGCTATGGCCGCCGCGACAACAAGTACAAGGCCCGCATCAAGATCCTGGTGAAGGCCATCGGCGCCGACAAGTTCGCCCAGGAAGTCGAGGAAGAGTGGCAGCACAGCAAGGACGGTCCGGCCACGCTGACGCAGGCCGAATTCGACCGCGTGGCGCAGTACTTCACGCCGCCGGCGTATGAAAAGCTGGCCGATACCGATGCCTCGTACGAAAAGCACCTGCTCGAGGACAAGGCCTTCGCGCGCTGGGTCAGCCGCAGCGTGCATGGCCACAAGGTGCCGGGCTACGCCGCGGTGACGCTGTCGACCAAGCCGGGCCTGGTGTCGCCCCCGGGGGATGCCACCGACGCGCAGATGGAAACCGTGGCGGACCTGGCCGACCAGTTCGGCTTCGGCGAGCTGCGCGTCGCGCACGAGCAGAACCTGGTGCTGCCGGACGTGAAGAAGCAGGACCTGTACGCGCTGTGGCAGCTGGCAAAGAAGGCCGGCCTGGCGACGCCCAACATCGGCCTGCTGACCGACATCATCGCCTGCCCCGGCGGCGACTTCTGCTCGCTGGCCAATGCCAAGTCGATCCCGATCGCGCAGGCGATCCAGGACCGCTTCGACGACCTCGACTACGTCTACGACCTGGGCGAGATCTCGCTGAACATCTCGGGCTGCATCAACGCCTGCGGCCACCACCACGTCGGCAATATCGGCGTGCTGGGCGTCGACAAGGATGGTTCGGAGTGGTACCAGGTCACGCTGGGCGGCGCCCAGGGCAACCAGACCGCGCTGGGCAAGGTGATCGGCCCGTCGTTCAGCGCCGAGGAAATGCCCGAGGTGGTGAGCCGCATCATCGACACCTTCGTCGCCAACCGCATCGAGGACGAGCGCTTTATCGAAACCCTGTCCCGCATCGGCATCGCCCCGTTCAAGGAGCGCGTCTATGCCGACAAGCAACCGCGCGAACGCGCCGAAGCCTGAGGACCGGAGAGACTGAACATGGCAAAGATCATTCAACTGCAACGCCAGGATGCAACGGGCAGCGCCAACGTCACCCCGGTGATCGTCGAAGACAACTGGACCGTGCTGCGCGCCACGGAAGAGCAGCCGCTGACCGAAGAGCGCATTTCGGCTGCCGTGCAAGGCCAGGATGCGGTGCTGTTCCCGCTGTCGGTCTGGAAGGCCAATGAAGCGCTGCTGGCCGGCCGCGATGCGGCCCGCACCGGCATGTGGCTGGCGCCGGAAGACGAGCCGGGCGATGCCGCCGCGTACTTCGACCGCGTGTCGCTGGTGGCGGTGGACTTCCCGGTGTTCCGCGACGGCCGCGGCTTCTCCACCGCCTACCTGCTGCGCACCCGCTACAAGTGGGAAGGCCAGCTGCGCGCCATCGGCGACGTGCTGCGCGACCAGCTCAACTTCATGAAGCGCTGCGGCTTCGACGCCTTCGCCGTCCGTGCGGACAAGAGCATCGACGACGCGATCAAGGGCTTCACCGAGTTCACCGTGACCTACCAGGCGTCGGTCGACGAACCGCTGCCGCTGTTCCGCCGCGCCCGCACCGAAGGCGGCGCCGTGCAACCGAAGGCCACGGCATGAGCACGGTGCTGAGCGATATCCCCGTGGTGGATGCCGGCGCGGTATCGGCGCTGCGTCCGCCCGCGCTGTGGGTCGCGCCCGAGTACACCGGCAGCATCGAAGCGCTGGAGCAGAAGGAGCGCGAGCTGGCAGAGCGCCTGGCGGGCATCGCCGGCCGCTTCTTCCGCGCGCGCTTTGCCTCGAGCCTGGCGGCCGAGGACATGGTGCTGACCGACGCGATCCTGCGCGGCAGCGAAGCCGTGCGCGCGGGCATCCGCGTGTTCACGCTGCAGACCGGGCGCCTGCACGCCGAGACCCTGGCGGTGCTGGACAAGGTGCAGGCGCACTACGGCTACACCATCGAGCAGTTCACGCCGGATGCCGAGGCGGTCGAGAACTACCTGAAGAAGCACGGGCTGAACGGCTTCTACGACAGCATCGACGCGCGCAAGTCGTGCTGCGGCATCCGCAAGGTCGAGCCGCTCAACCGCGCGCTGTCGCACGCCGATGCCTGGCTGACCGGCCAGCGCCGCGAGCAGGCCGTGACGCGCGCCGAGCTGCCGTTCGAGGAACTGGACGAAGCCCGCGGCATCCCCAAGTTCAACCCGCTGGCGGACTGGTCCGAGCCGGAAGTGTGGGCCTACCTGAAGCGCCACAACGTGCCGATCAACGACCTGCATGCCAAGGGCTATCCCAGCATCGGCTGCGAGCCATGTACGCGCGCGGTACGCGCGGGCGAGGACGTGCGCGCGGGACGGTGGTGGTGGGAGAGCAAGGACTCGAAAGAGTGCGGGCTCCACGAACAGAACATCAAGCATTGAGGCCGGAACAAAATGGGCATCATGAACGACATCGCAGAAGCCACCTCGGGCGTGGCGCACCTGTTGCAGGTACAGAACGACCATCTCGACCGCCTCGAGGCGGAATCGATCTACATCATCCGCGAGGTGGTGGCCGAGTGCCGCAACCCGGCGCTGCTGTTCTCGGGCGGCAAGGATTCGATCGTGATGCTGCACCTGGCACTGAAGGCGTTCCGGCTGGGCGAGCGCAAGATCGAGCTGCCGTTCCCGCTGGTGCATATCGACACCGGCCACAACTACCCGGAAGTGATTGCGTTCCGCGACCAGCGCGTGGCTGAGCTCGGTGCGCGCCTGGTGGTCGGCCATGTCGAGGACTCGATCAAGCGCGGCACCGTGCGCCTGCGCAAGGACACCGATTCGCGCAACGCGGCGCAGGCCGTGACGCTGCTCGAAACCATCGGCGAGCACCAGTTCGACGCGCTGATGGGCGGCGCCCGCCGCGACGAAGAGAAGGCCCGCGCCAAGGAGCGCATCTTCTCGTTCCGCGACGAGTTCGGCCAGTGGGACCCGAAGGCCCAGCGCCCGGAGCTGTGGAGCCTGTACAACGCCCGCATGGCGCAGGGCGAGCAGATGCGCGTGTTCCCGATCTCGAACTGGACCGAGCTGGACGTGTGGCAGTACATCGCCCGCGAAAACCTGGCGCTGCCGCCGATCTACTACGCGCACCAGCGCGAGGTGGTGCGCAAGAACGGCCTGCTGGTGCCGGTCACGCCGATCACGCCCAAGCAGGATGGCGATGTCAGCGAAGTGCTGTCGGTCCGCTTCCGCACCGTCGGCGACATCAGCTGCACCTGCCCAGTGGCCAGCGTGGCCGATTCGCCCGAAGCGATCATTGCCGAGACCGCGGTGACCGAGATCACCGAGCGCGGCGCCACCCGCATGGACGACCAGACCAGCGAAGCCTCGATGGAGCGCCGCAAGAAGGAAGGCTACTTCTAAGCCGCACGCAGCAAAGGATCCAGACATGACTCACCAAGCAACCCACCAAGGCCTGCTGCGCTTCATCACCGCCGGCTCCGTCGACGACGGCAAGAGCACGCTGATCGGCCGCCTGCTGTACGACAGCAAGGCGGTGCTGTCCGACCAGCTGACCGCGCTGGCCAATGCCAAGAACAAGCGCACCGCCGGCGAGCAGATCGACTTCTCGCTGCTGACCGACGGCCTGGAAGCCGAGCGCGAGCAGGGCATCACCATCGACGTGGCGTACCGCTACTTCTCGACCGCGCGCCGCAAGTTCATCATCGCGGATACGCCGGGCCACGAGCAGTACACCCGCAACATGGTCACCGGCGCCTCGACCGCGCACGCGGCCATCGTGCTGGTCGATGCCACCCGCGTCACCGTCACCGACGGCCGCGCCGAACTGCTGGCGCAGACCAAGCGCCACTCGGCGATCCTGAAGCTGCTGGAAATCCAGCACGTGATCGTCGCCGTCAACAAGATGGACCTGGTCGACTACAGCGAGCAGAGCTTCAACGAGATCCGCGCCGCCTACGCCGAACTGGCCGAGCAATTGGGCCTGAAGGACGTGCGCTACGTGCCGGTGTCCGCGCTGCGCGGCGACAACATCGTGCACGAGAGCGACGCCATGCCGTGGTACCAGGGCGAGCCGCTGCTGCCGCTGCTGGAAGAGCTGCCGGTGGAAGAGGCCGCGCCCGAGGATGACGCCGCGCTGCGCTTCCCGGTGCAGCTGGTGATCCGCCAGGACGGCTCGCAGTCGGACGACTTCCGCGGCTATGCCGGCCGCGTCGAAGCCGGCACCGTGCGCGTCGGCCAGAAGCTGCGCGTGCTGCCCGCCAACCGCGAAGCGGTGGTGGCCGAAGTGCTGACTCCGAACGGCGCCGCGGCATCGGCCAACGTCGGCGACACGGTCACCGTGCGCCTGGCCGAGGACGTCGATGTATCACGCGGTGACATGTTCGTCGCCGCCGACGCGACCGCGGCCTCCGCCAAAAAGCTGCAGGCCGACCTGTGCTGGTTCGACGACGAGTCGCTGAACCCGGCGCGCAAGTACGTGCTCAAGCACACCACGGCGAGCGTGTTCGCGCGCGTGTCGGCGGTGGACCGCGTGCTGGACGTGCACACGCTGTCGCACGAGACCGGCCGCCACGACATCCGCCTGAACGATATCGGTTCGGTGCAGATCTCGCTGCAGAAGCCGATCGTGTGCGACGCCTACGGCGATAATCCGGCCACGGGCGCCTTCGTGCTGATCGACGAGGCGACCAACCACACGGTGGCCGCAGGCATGATCCGTGCGTTCTCCTGATCGGTAGCGAACAGGATCGACCGGACAAGGGGTTGGAGATGGGCAAGCAGGCACAGAAGACTTTCGGCAAGGTGTACCTGATCGGGGCAGGCCCCGGTGCGGCAGACCTCATTACGGTGCGTGGTGCACGGCTTTTGGGCGAAGCCCAGGTGGTGCTGCACGACGCGCTGGTATCGCCGGAGATGCTGGCCTGGTGTCCGCAGGCGGAGCTGGTAGAGGTCGGCAAGCGCTGCGGCCAGCGCTCCACCGCGCAGCTGTTCATCAACCGCCAGATCGTCGACCTGGCCAGCAAGTACGAGCGCGTGGTGCGGCTCAAGGGCGGCGACCCGATGCTGTTCGGCCGCGCCGACGAGGAACTGCAGGCGCTGGAAGCGGCTGGCATCGAGTATGAAGTGGTGCCCGGCATCACCGCCGCGCTGGCGGCCGCGTCCGCGATCGGCAAGCCGCTGACCAAGCGCGGCGTGTCGCGCAGCGTGGCCTTTGCCACGCAGGCCAAGGCCGCGGACGGCGAGGGTTCGGCCGATATCGAAGCCGCGGTCAGGGCCGACACGCTGGTCTACTACATGGGTCGCGATCAGGCCGCATCGATCGCCGCGCAGCTGATCGCGCACGGCAAGCCCGCGTCGACGCCGGCGTGGGTGGTGGAAGCCGCCACCACGCCGCAACAGCGCAGCCGCGAGTTCACGCTCGGCCAGATGGCGGCCGGTGAGGCGGCGTCGTGGATCGACCCGGTGCAGCCGAGCCTGCTGATGATCGGCGCCGCGCTGGCCGCGCGCGCGACCGAGGCGCCGCGGGAGGACGCGGGCGTGACGAACATGCGCGCGGCGCGCGCTGCCTGAGGTTTTTTTCCCCTCTCCCATTTATGGGCGAGGGGAGAAGACCAGCAGCATCGACGCGTCAAAGAAAATACCCCGTGCGGAATTCCGGCACGGGGTTTTTCATTGAGGCCGTCACGACTTCAGGCAGCGGGCGGAGTCCCGGGCAGCGACGCCACGCAATACGCCGCGATCGCCTCCAGCACCGCATCCGACTCTCCCACCGCGGCCGCGCAATGGATGCGCAGCCCGGGATGGGCCTGCCGGCACTGGTCGATCAGCGCCGGCAAATCGCGCCGGATATGCCCGCCCTGGCCGAAGAACACCGGCACCACGGTGACCTCGGTCACGCCCTCTGCGGCCAGTTCGGCCAGCGCATCCGCCAGCAGCGGCGACATCAGCTCCAGGAACGCCAGCCGCACCGCGCAGCCGGGCAGGGCGGCCACCAGCTTCTGCTGCAGCCGCTCGAACGGCTCGCGCCAGCGCGCATCGCGCGCGCCGTGCGCGAACAGGACCAGGGCGCGGTCGCGGGCTGCCATGGCCGTGCTCAGTGCCGGTCGACCCAACGCAGCGCCAGCAGCGCCACCATCAGGTAAAGCGTGCCCGGCACCAGCGCCGAGATGATCGGCGGCCAGGTATGCAGCAGGCCGACGTGCGAGAACAGCGTGTTCGACAGGTGGAACGACAGCCCCAGCATGATGCCGCCGAATACCTTGACGCCGACCGCGCCGGCACGCGCGTGCAGGTAGGCGAACGGCAGCGCCAGCGCCACCATCACGAACAGCGTCAGCGGGTAGATCACCTTCTTCCAGAACGCGATCTCGTAGCGCTGGGTGTCCTGCTTGTTGTCGCGCAGGTGGCGGATATAGCGGAACAGGTCCAGCGTCGACATCCGCTCAGGCGTGACGAGCAGCACCGACAGGATCTGCGGGGTCAGCTCCGAATGCATGGCCACGCGCGGGAACTTGACCTGCTCGGCGCGGAAGTCCGGCGCCAGCGCGTCGCGCGCCGGCGCGGCGGCCGCGGGCTGTGCGCCCTGGGCCTGGGGCGCCAGCTCGACGAAGCGGGTCTCGCTGACGTTCTGCAGCTCCCATGACTGGCCGCCCTGGTAGCGCCCCTCCTGCGCCACGCGGATCACGCGCAGCCGGTACTGGGGGTCGAACTCGTACATGGTGATGCCGGTGATGGTCTGGTCCGGCCGCAGCCCCGCCACGTTGACGAAGCGGGTGATCTCGCCATCGCCGGCGGCATCCTTGTCGCGGTCCTTGACCCAGACCCCGGAGCGGAAGCCCGACGACACCGTGGCGCCGATCGCCTCCAGCTTGACCTTCTGCGCATACTGCTCGGCGCGCGGGCCGATGAACTCGCCAAACAGGAAGGTCACGATCGCCAGCGGCACCGCCAGCTTGAACAGCGAGAACAGCGCCTGGCGCGTGTTCAGGCCGGCCACGCGGAAGATGGTGTACTCGGACTGGCTGGCAAGCTGCGAGAACACATAGATCGCGCTGATCAGCACCGCGATCGGCAGCACCTCGTACACCCGCGTGGGCGCCTGCAGCAGGACGTGGAACAGCGCCACCAGGGAGGTGTACTGGGCGTTGACGTTCTCCAGCTCGTTGAGCATGTCGAAGAACACGAACAGCGACAGCACCGCGAACAGGATGAAGGCGAACACGCCATAGACCAGGCGGCCGAAATAGCGTTCGTAGACGCGCAGGATCCTCATGCCCGGCCTCCGGCGGCGGTCTCGGCATCACGCTTGCGCAGCCCGAACACGGCGCGCCAGCCACCCAGGCTGCGGTTCTGGCGGTAGCGGAACAGCAGCAGCGCACCCAGGAACACGGCCAGGTGGATCGGCCACCAGGCCAGCCAGAACGGGATCGAGCCGTTGCGCACCCAGGACTGCGACAGGTTGATCAGGTTGCTGTAGGTCAGGTAGATCAGCACGGCGAACACCAGCGGCGTGTAGCGGCCCAGGCGCGGGTTCACGTAGGCCAGCGGGATCGCGATCATGACGAAGTTGAAGGCCAGGATCGGCAGCGAGATGCGCCAGATCAGTTCGCCCAGGTTCTCGCGCGTGGGGTTGCGGATCAGCTCGATGGTGTCGCGGCTCTTGGGCGGCAGCTTGGCCTCGGACTCGGGCGGCTTGTTGTCCACCTTGACCGCGTAGCGCTCGAACTCGACGATGCGGTAGTCGATCTGGCCGGGCGTGCCGGAATAGCGGCGGCCGTTCTCCATCACCACCAGGCGGTCGCCGTTGGGCATGGTCTCGAACTTGCCCTGGTGCGCCAGCGCCACGCCGATCTTGTCGGCTTCGGCATTGGCGACAAAGACATTGCGCGCATGCTTCATGTCGGGGTCCATGCCCTCGATGAACAGCACGTAATTGGCCTTGGCCGGCTCGATGAAGCGGCCGGCGGCGATCATCGACATCACCCCGCGCTGCTCGAAGCGGTCGCGGAACAGCGCGCTCTGCTGGTTGGCCCACGGCCAGGCGAACAGGCCCAGCAGCAGCGCCAGCAGGATGAAGGGCGCGGCGAACTGCAGCACCGGCTTGACCAGGTCGCGCAGCGAGATGCCGGCCGAGAACCACACCACCATTTCCGAATCCTTGTACCAGCGCGTCAGCACGATCAGGGTGGAAATGAACAGCGTCGCCGACAGCAGGATCGACAGGTAGCCGATGGT
This sequence comes from Cupriavidus alkaliphilus, assembly GCF_900094595.1. Classification (GTDB taxonomy): domain Bacteria; phylum Pseudomonadota; class Gammaproteobacteria; order Burkholderiales; family Burkholderiaceae; genus Cupriavidus; species Cupriavidus alkaliphilus. The sequence goes on from NZ_FMAD01000001.1 coordinate 323,925, forward strand.
GGCCAGGCCGATCAGCATCAGCACGTCGTTGGGGCTGGCCTTGCCGTTGGCGGCCATCCCCAGGATGCGGATCACGAGCGAGGTGAGCATGAAGGTCAGCATCACCAGGAACACCGCCCCGGCGGTGTAGGCAAGCTCGCGTCGCAGGGCTTGTTGAAGGATCATGCGGGTTCGGTTCCGGGCTGCCGGCCGGAGCGGGCGATGTGCCGTGCGAGGTGCCTGGCAGAACAGCTGGCTGACGGCACAGCGTGCTGTCAACGTGACCGGGGCGTATCAGCGGCGGCAGGTCGCGGGGTAAAAATCGCGGATAATGGAGGCTTTCGTGTCTAACGAGCCCCTGGAAGGAAGCGCGATGGAATTTAGCACAAAAGCCCTGGATTGGAGCAAAGCCGGCCAAAATGGTTTCCTGGCGACCAAGACCGACTGCCTGGTGGTCGGCCTGTTCGAAGGCCAGAACCTCGGCGGCGTCGCCAAGGCCCTCGATGTGGCCACCAAGGGCTTGGTGGGACGGCTGGTCAAGCAGGGCGACTTCGAGGGCAAGCGCGGCACCCACCTGATGCTGCACGAAGTGGCCGGCGTGGGCGCCGCGCGCGTGCTGCTGGTGGGCCTGGGCAAGGAAGCCGATTTCACCGACAAGGCCTTTGCCGATGCGGTGCGCACCGCGGTGCGTGCCTTGTCGTCCACGCGTTCGGCCTCGGCCTTGTGGTGCCTGGCGCAACAGGCGCCGCATCAGCGCGACGTGTCGTGGGCCGTGATCACCACCATCACGCTGGTGCGCGAAGCCGGCTACCGCCTGCTCGAGCGCCATCCGGGCCTGAAGCGGGCCAATGCCCAGAGCGCCGCCAGCGGCAAGCCCAACGGCAACGACAAGGCGTCGCTGCGCAAGGTCGTGATCGCGGTCGACAGCGGCGATGCCCGCGCCGCGACCCAGGCCGCGGTGCGCGGCACCGCCATCGCCAACGGCATGGAGCTGACGCGCGACCTCGGCAACCTGCCGTCCAATATCTGCACCCCGACCTACCTGGCCAATACCGCGCGCAATATCGCCAAGCGCCACAAGCTCAAGGCCGAAATCCTCGGGCGCAAGCAGATCGAGGCCCTGAACATGGGCGCGTTCCTGGCCGTGACCAAGGGCAGCGAGGAGCCGCCGCAGTTCATCGTGCTGCGCTACGACGGCGCCGGCGCCAAGCAGGCGCCGGTGGTGCTGGTGGGCAAGGGCATTACCTTCGATACCGGCGGCATCTCGCTCAAGCCGGGCGAAGGCATGGACGAGATGAAGTACGACATGTGCGGCGCGGCCTCGGTGCTTGGCACGATCCAGGCCGTGGCCGAGATGGGCCTGAAGCTCAATGTGGTGGCGGTGGTCCCCACCTGCGAGAACATGCCCAGCGGCATCGCCACCAAGCCGGGCGACGTGGTCACCAGCATGTCGGGCCAGACCATCGAGATCCTCAACACCGACGCCGAGGGCCGCCTGATCCTGTGCGACGCGCTCACCTATGTCGAGCGCTTCAAGCCGGCCGCGGTGATCGATGTCGCCACCCTGACCGGCGCCTGCATCATCGCGCTCGGCCACGTCAACAGCGGCCTGTACGCGCGCTCCGACGCGCTTGCCGACGCGCTGCTGCAGGCTGGACGCCGCGCCATGGACAGCGCCTGGCGCATGCCGCTGGACGACGAATACCAGGACCAGCTCAAGTCCAACTTTGCCGACATGGGCAATATCGGCGGCCGCCCGGCCGGCAGCGTCACCGCGGCCTGCTTCCTGGCGCGCTTTACCGAGAAGTACGACTGGGCCCACCTGGACATCGCCGGCACCGCGTGGAAGAGCGGCGCGGCCAAGGGCGCCACCGGCCGTCCGGTGCCGCTGCTGACGCAGTTCCTGATGGACCGCGCCGCCTGAGCGCGGCGCCACTAAGTCAGAGCGGAAACCGTCCATGACGCGCATCGACTTCCACAGCAACGTGCCGGACGTGCTCGGCTATGTCTGCCGGCTGGTCCGCAAGGCCTACGGCGCCGGGCAGAAGGTGGTGATCCACGGCGCGCCGGCGCAGCTTGCGGACCTCGACGCGCGCCTGTGGACCTTCTCCGCGCTGGACTTCCTGCCGCATTGCGGGCTGGAAAGCCCGCATGCGGCGGCGACGCCGATCCTGCTGGCCGCCACCACCGAGGGCGTGCCGCACCACCAGCTGCTGATCAACCTGGCTGACGAAGCGCCGGCGCAGTTTGCCAGCTTCGAGCGGCTGATCGAGGTGGTCGGCGCCGGCGACGCCGCGCGCGAGGCCGGCCGCCAGCGCTACCGCTTCTATCGCGAACGCGGCTATCCGCTGACGCACCACGACATCGGCCAGCCCAAGGGAGACGCCGCATGAGCGAACGCACCACCTCGCGGGTGATCCCGCGGCCGGAACCGCACGACAGCATCCCGCTGCTGACCGAGGTCGTCGACCTGCCGGATGCCGACACCGAAGCGCCGGCGCAGGCGGGCGCTGCGGCGGACGACGGCGTGATCGACACCTTTGGCATGGACGATGCCGGCATGGTGATGCAAGTGGGCGACACCGGGGACGCCGCGCTGGACGACGCGATCGTGCCGGCCCAGCCCGCAGCCGGGACGGACACCGCCACGGACACCGGCGACGACGACCTGCGCGCAGTGCGCACCGAGCTGCTGAGCCGCGTGATGATGCGCTTTCGCACCGAATGGCCGCAGGTGGTGGCGGCCCACACCGAAGCCACGCTGCAGTCCCGGCTGGCGCCGCTGACGGCGCAGCTGGCCAGCGAGCTGACCCAGTCGCTGGAAGCGCGGCTGGTGGAGTGGCTGGACGCGACGCTGGAGGAGATGGAGAAGGCGCCGGGAACGGACTGAGGGTTTTCTTCCCTCTCCCGCTTGCGCCAGAGGGAAGCCTCTGCCAGGGGCGAGGGTACTGCGAACGCTCTGCACACAAAAAAGCCTGCGATACCTCGCAGGCTTTTTGCCATCCGCCGCGCCGCGCTCAGTCCGTCACCGCGCCCCTGCTCGCCGTCGATGCCAGTCGCGCAAACTTGGCCAGCACTCCGCGCGTATAGCGCGGCGCGGGTGCTTTCCAGCTGGCGCGGCGCCTGGCCAGTTCTTCTTCCGGCACGTTCAGCTGCAGCAGCAGCTGGTGCGCGTCGATGGTGATCGAGTCGCCCTCCTGCACCAGTGCGATGGTGCCGCCGACGTACGCTTCCGGCGCGACGTGGCCGACCACCATGCCCCAGGTGCCGCCCGAGAAGCGGCCGTCGGTGATAAAGCCGACCGCTTCGCCCAGGCCCTTGCCGATGATGGCCGAGGTCGGCGCCAGCATTTCCGGCATGCCGGGGCCGCCCTTGGGGCCGAGGTAGCGCAGCACCAGGATGTCGCCGGCGTTGATGCGGTCGGCCAGGATCGCGTCCATCGCGCTCTGCTCGTCCTCGAACACGCGCGCCGGGCCGGTGATGACCGGGTTCTTCAGGCCGGTGATCTTGGCGACCGCGCCTTCCTCGGCGAGGTTGCCCTTGAGGATCGCCAGGTGGCCCTCGGCGTAGAGCGCCCGCTCGATCGGCAGGATCACGTCCTGGTCGGCGCGCGGGGCGTCGGGCACGTGCTCGAGTTCCTCGGCCAGCGTGCGGCCGGTGATGGTGATGCAGTCGCCGTGCAGCAGGCCGGCCTTGAGCAGAATCTTCATCACCTGCGGGATGCCACCGGCGCGGTGCAGGTCGGTCGCCACGTACTGCCCCGAGGGCTTGAGGTTGCAGAGGACCGGCACCTTGCGGCGGATGCGCTCGAAGTCGTCGATGGTCCATTCCACCTCGGCGGCATGCGCGATCGCCAGGTAGTGCAGCACCGCGTTGGTGGAGCCGCCGGTTGCCATGATCAGCGCCACCGCGTTCTCGATCGACTCGCGCGTGATGATGTCGCGCGGCTTGAGATCCCGCTTGACGGCCTCGACCAGCACGCGCGCCGATTCCGCGGCGCTGTCGACCTTTTCCTGGTCCGGATTGGCCATGGTCGACGAATACAGCAGCGACATGCCCAGCGCCTCGAACGACGAGCTCATGGTGTTGGCGGTGTACATGCCGCCGCACGAGCCGGTGGACGGGCAGGCGTTCCGTTCCACCCCTTCGAAGTCTTCCTCGCTCATGCGTCCCGCGGTGAACTCGCCGACGGCCTCGAACGACGACACGATGGTCAGGTCCTTGCCCTTCCAGTGGCCCGGCTTGATGGTGCCGCCGTAAACGTAGATACCCGGCACGTTGGTGCGCGCCAGCGCGATCATGCCGCCCGGCATGTTCTTGTCGCAGCCGCCGATCACCACCACGCCGTCCATCCACTGGCCCTGGGCCGCGGTCTCGATGCAATCGGCGATGACCTCGCGCGAGATCAGCGAGTACTTCATGCCCTCGGTGCCCATCGACATGCCGTCCGAGATGGTGGGCGTGCCGAACACCTGCGGGTTGGCGCCGGCGGCCCGGATCGCCTCGATGGCCGCGTCGGCCAGGCGCTGCAGGCCGGCATTGCACGGCGTGATGGTCGAATGGCCGTTGGCGATGCCCACCATCGGCTTGTCGAAGTCCTCCTTCTGGTAGCCGAGCGCGTAGTACATCGAGCGGTTGGGGGAGCGCGCCACGCCTTGCGTGATGTGCCGGGAGCGCTTGTTGAATGCCATGGTGGGAGTCTCCGGGATCCTTGTTATATGCCGCCGCGGGCGCGCGGCGGGCGCTGTGATGGGGCAAGAATGACGCGTGCGTTTTGGCGTGTCAAATGGATTGTTCGGGCGCTGGCGGGCGCGGGTCCCGGGTGCCGCCGCGCCGGGCGCCGCGGGGATTTGTGACATCATTACGGGCTACGATGCGTGCGCGGACCCGGCGTTGGCATTGCCGTGCAACCTTCGCCGCACCCGCGCGTCTTACCTGGCGCCGCACGGCCGGCGCCGCCGCCGCCTCACAACCACCATTCACGTCAACATGCTGATTCATCCCCAGTTCGACCCGGTTGCCATCCACCTGGGCCCGCTTGCGATCCGCTGGTATGGGCTGATGTACCTGGCCGGGTTCGTCATGTTCCTGTGGTTCGGGCGCCTGCGTATCCGCCAGCCGCATATCGCCGCCAAGGGCTGGACCACGCGCGACCTCGACGACATGCTGTTCTTCGGCGTGCTGGGCGTGATCCTGGGCGGGCGGCTCGGCTACGTGCTGTTCTACAAGCCGTCGTACTACCTGTCGCATCCGATGGAGATCTTCAAGGTATGGGAGGGCGGCATGGCCTTCCATGGCGGCTTTCTTGGCGTGGTGGTGGCGATGTGGCTGTTCGGCCGGCTGCGCCGGCGCCACTGGATGGAAGTGACCGACTTTATCGCGCCGATGATCCCCTGCGGGCTGGCCGCCGGGCGCATCGGCAACTTCATCAACGGCGAGCTGTGGGGGCGCGCCACCGACCTGCCGTGGGGCATGATCTTCCCGCAGGCCGGCGACAACATCCCGCGCCATCCGTCGCAGCTCTACCAGTTTGCCGGCGAGGGCGTGGCGTTGTTCATCCTCCTGTGGCTGTTCGCGCGCAAGCCGCGGCCGATGGGCGCGGTGTCGGGCGTCTTCCTGATCGGCTACGGCGCGTTCCGCTTCGCCGCCGAATTCGCGCGCGAGCCCGACAACTTCCTGGGTCTGCTGGCGCTGAAGCTGTCGATGGGGCAGTGGCTGAGCCTGCCGATGATCCTGGCGGGCATTGCCATGGTGATCTGGGCCTACCGCCGCCAGCCCGGCGCCGGCGCCCCGCAGCCGGCGGCCTGAGCCAGGCTATTTGCCGGCGCGGCGCAGCGCGTCGATGCGCGCCTGGGTATGCGGGTGCGTGGACAGGAAGTCTTCGGCAGGGTCTGCGCCGGCATCGGCCGGCTTGCCTTCGCGTTGTTCCAGCGCGACCAGCACGTCGGCCAGCGCCGCCGGGGGCAGGCCGTTGCGCTGCATGATCTCGATCGCATAGGCATCGGCCTCGCGCTCGTGGTCGCGTGAATAGCGCAAGGTCAGCATGGCGGCCGGCACGCCCGCCAGCACCGAAGAGATATCGCCGAACAGGTAGGCCGAGAGCGCGGCCAGTGCCGATCCCTGGATCACCTGCTGCAGCCCGTGGCGTCGCGCCACGTGGCCTGCTTCGTGGGCCAGCACCCCCATCAGGCCGGCGCCGCTGCCCGCCAGGCGCACCAGTTCGTCGGTGACGATGATGGTGCCGCCCGGCAAGGCCAGCGCATTGGCGCCGATTTCGCCGCCCTGGCGGAACAGGATCTGGTAGTCGTGCGCTGTATCGCGCGGGCGCCGCAGCGCCGCGAAGCCGGCGCGGATGCGGGCCTGCTCGGCGGCCGGCAGCTGCGTCGGCGCAAGCATGCCGTTGTCCAGGCTCTCCAGCGTCAGCTGGCCGAGCCGGGCCTCCAGTTCGGCCGGCACCGCGCGTGCCATCATGCCCGCGCCCCACGGCAGCAAGACGTAATAGCCCAGCACCAGCACCGCCACCAGCGCCGCCACGGCCAGGCCGGCCAGGCGCCAGCTGTTCTGCGCGCGCGCCACCAGGCCGTCGCGATGGCCGGTGGCGGCGAGCAACTGGTCGAAGGCGGCATGGTCGGTGACTTCGCAGAAGGCGCCGTCGGCGAATGTGACCAGCCGCGGCGCGCGGCGCACGCGCTCCGACACGCGCAGCTGCGACAGCGGCGCGCGCCGTAATTCGGTGCCGTCGGCGTCGCGCAGCACGGCCTGCTGCGCCTCCACGGCGAGCGTGGCCGGATGCGCGCGCGACGAGCGCCCGTCGAAGAAGGTGACCGGGACCATGGCGCGTCAGAGCGCGATGTCGATGTCGTACCAGTCTACCGCCGCGTCGCCCAGCGCGCCCACTTGCTGGGCTGCGCCGGCGACGAAGCTGTCGAGCGGGCCCGCCGCGAGCATGGTCACGCACTGCAGCCGGTAGCGCGTGGCGCGCACGCGCGCGAACGGCAGGAACAGGCCAAGCGTCAGCGCGATCGCAATCAGGTTGGTGACAAAGATAAAGACCATGCGCGCGGCGCTGACCTCGCTGCGGAACGCGTGCGGCGCCAGCGTGGTGTGGCTCCACACCACGTTCTGCAGCCGCGCCATCAGGTAGGGGCTGACCGACAGCATGCCCAGGTAGAAGCCGGCGATGCCGAAGCCAAGCAGCGCCGCCGCGCCGAAATTGCCGATTCCCGGCGCCATCACGAAGCCGGCCACGGCCATCGCCAGGGTGCCCGCCAGCACCACGCCGAAGGCGCGCAGGTAGGCCCGGTAGAAATCGCCCGCGCCGGCGTGGAAGCCGAACGGTGCGGTGCCGAAGCGGGTGTGGTTGTGCTGGTAGCGCTTGAAGCGCTGGTGCGCCAGCGGCCCCAGCAAACCCAGCGTGGCCACCGCGGCCAGCGGCCACAGCACGAATACCCGGTAGGCCTCGGCATCGCCGCCGGTGAAGCCGAAGCGCAGCCCGCGGTAGCTGGAGTTGGCCATGCGGAAGCGCAGCGAGCGCACCAGCAGCAACGGGAATACCGCCAGCAGCACAAGCAGCATCGCCAGCGCCAGGAATGGCGAGAAGGTCGACGCGAACTGGAACGCGATCACCAGCCCGAACACGATGGCCCGGCCCTTGAGGATCGCCGACGGCTTGCCGTGGTAGTCGAAGCTGGCGCCGTCCAGCCGCGTATTGCGATAGAAGTACTGCAGCGTGCGCACCTTGGCCCAGGCGGAATAGATGCCCAGGGTGACGATGGTCAGCAGCGCATTGACGATCCAGATCCGGAAATACTCCGAGCCCGATCCGGTGAAGCTCAGCCCGAGCGGCCGCAGCGCTGCAGCGCGAGGGCCGGTGGGGTCTGCCGGTTCGGCCGGGGTGTCCAGGGTGAAATCGCTGCCAGCTTGCATGGCGTGAGCTCCAGATTGAGATGCGATGGATACAGGGAAAACCGGCGGGAAAACCGTTAGGGGGAGTCGCGGTGGCCGGCGCCTGTTTCAAAAACGCAACGATGGCAATTCAGGTAATTGCGGCGACGGCCTCACATTCTGACACCGATAAATATCGCCAACGGCACAATTTGCATGGCAGCGCGCCGCCAGTCTATGCCGCAATGTCAACACCATGGAAAACCCTCGTAACACTATGGAAACATCCTGTTACACTGATCTCATCCTGTAACAAATTTCGGTTCGGTGCCATCCATAAAATCAAGGGCTTAGCCCGACTGGCACGTAAATCGCTAGTGGCATTGTTACAAGATGAGCGGCGAGCCACAGCCGCCGACGGCAGTGCCAGGGGGGAGTACGGCTCTTCGGGTCGAGAGTTACGCTAGCCGCGCTGCACGGATCAAAGGGCACGGGAAAATCCACGCGCTTTGGCGCGTTTGCAACAGGGGTGGCGCGGGGCCAGCGCCAGGTCAATCCATGGACCCACGCGACGGATGCATTCGTATCCGCCAGCGATGAATCACGCAGTACAGCAGTTCTTTTCAGGCGCGGGCGTCTCCTTGCGGGGAGGCAAGGGACGCCCGCCGCACCTCATCAGATCATTCCCGCTCAATCAGCGCGCCCGACCTTGCGGCGCACCATCGAAAGTCCTTGTATCGTTCGCGTCCTAATCCATAATTATGAATTATGGGATCCGGTGCACACGCCATTGGATCCTCCGTTCGATACAGGAGGAGGCATGCGCATCGTCCAGCAGGCGCTGTATCTGGAAGTGGCAGACCGGCTGCGCGCCATGATCGACGCGCATACGCTGGTGCCGGGCGCATGGATCGACGAAAGCGCGATGGCCGAAACGCTGGGCATCTCGCGCACGCCGCTGCGCGAGGCGCTCAAGGTGCTTGCCGCCGAAGGCCTGGTGCGGCTGGAGCCGCGCCGCGGCTGTTTCGTCAATGAACTGTCCGAGCAGGACCTCGACGAGATCTTCCCGCTGATGGCGCTGCTCGAAGGGCGGTGCGCCTACGAGGCCGCCCGCAACGCCACCCGCGCCGACCTCGACGCGCTCGACGGCCTGCACGCCGACCTGGCGCGCTATGCGCAGGCCGGCGATATCGACGCCTACTACGAGACCAACGCCCAGATCCATGAAGCGATCCAGCGGCTGGCGGGCAACCGCTGGCTGAGCGGGCTGATCAGCGACCTGCGCAAGGTGCTGCGGCTGTCGCGCCACAAGAGCCTGAAGCTGCCGGGGCGGATCCACGAATCCTGCGCCGAGCACCTGAGCGTGTTTGCCGCGCTCAAGGCGCGCGACCCGGAAGGCGCCGAAGCCATGATGAAGACCCACTTGCTGCGCCAGCGCGGCGCGCTGCAGGCGCTCGATGCCGGCGGCGCCGTGCTGGCGGCGGACGCGAAGGCCGTGCGCGCCCCGCCGGCCTTGCACGTGGCGGGCGCGGAAGACTAGTTCCCGCACACCGCTACGCCACGCCACTCAGAGTTTCCCCCACGTTCACATCGATGCATCAAGGCAGGTACCGCATGAACTCCTTCGATACGGGTGACCAGAAGATCAGCGCGCCGCTGGGCGAGAGCGAGCCGTCCAGTTCCAATATCCTGTCGCGGCTGGGCCGCTGGTGGGGGCGCAAGGGCGAGGGCGACGCCAAGGCCAATGGCGATGCCAGGGCCGCTACGCCGGCCGATGGCGAGGCGCCGCTGCCGGCGCGGGTGGTGCGCCGCCAGCGCGAGCAATTGCGCCTGTGCTTCGATGCGCGCCTGACCGACGGCGCCGCCAATGCCGCCGCGCAGGCCTGGCAGGCTGAATACGAAGCCGCCAGCGAGGCCACGCGCCGCGGCATGCTGGCGGTGCTGGCCGAGGTGGCCAGCAGCGGCAGCGAAGACACCGCGGCCGAGGGCGACAAGGGCACGCGCGCGGGCCAGGCGCAGTCCAACGCCCGCATCCGCTTCTTCAAGCGGCTGGCCGCGCTGCATGGCCAGCGCGGCAACAGCGCCTGCGGCCTGCACTTCCTGATCCAGCTGCGCGCCGACATGCTGCGCTGGCAGCGCCGCATGCCCGGGCTGCGGCCGCTCGACGATGACCTCGAGGCCTTGTTTTCCAACTGGTTCGACGTCGGCCTGCTGGAGCTGCAGCCGATCACCTGGGACTCGCCCGCGTCGCTGCTGGAAAAGCTGATCCGCTACGAGGCCGTGCATGAGATCGCCTCGTGGACCGACCTGCGCAACCGGCTCGATTCTGACCGCCGCTGCTACGCCTTCTTCCACCCGCGCATCCCGCGCGAGCCGCTGATCTTCGTCGAGGTGGCCTTTGCCCCGGAGATGGCCGCCGACGTCCACACCCTGCTGGACGAAGCCGCGCCGCTGGAAGACCTGCGCCGCGTCAAGTGGGCGATCTTCTATTCGATCAGCAATACGCAGGCGGGGCTGCGCGGCGTCAGCTTCGGCAACTTCCTGCTCAAGCGCGTGATCGAGGAAGTGCAGCGCGAATTCCCGAAAGTGAAGCAGTTCGCCACGCTGTCGCCGATCCCCGGCTTTGCCGACTGGCTGCGCAAGCAGGACGGCGAAGCCGTGGCGCGCGTGCTGGGCGACAAGCGGCTGGCGCGCTGGAGCGAGCGGCACGGCAATGCGCCCGCCGACGGCGCGGCGTGGCTGGAGGCGCTGGCGCCGGATGCCGCCGATGCCGTGGTGCGCGACACCGCGCTGACCCTGGCCGCGCATTTCCTGGTGCGCGAACGCAACCAGTCGATGCCGGCCGACCCGGTGGCGCGTTTCCACCTTGGCAACGGCGCCTGCGTGGAGCGGCTCAACTGGGGCGCCGACCTGTCGCGCAAGGGCCGCAGCCAGAGCTGCGGCATGATGGTCAATTACCTTTACGTGCCCGAGGCGCTGGATGACAATCTGGCACGCCTGGGCGCAGGCAACCCGCGCATCAGCCGCAGCGTCGGGAAGCTGCTGTGATCCTGGTCCGGTCACGGCAATCGCCCTTGCCCTCGTGCCGGCGCCGCCGCGCGCGCCGTGTCGTTTTGACGGGAGCCCTGTCGTAGAAGCAAAGCCGGCCGCGCTGCGTCCCTGCGGACGCGCGCGGCGATCAGATTGACTTTCCAGAAGAGAGAGGAGACAAAGATGAATCGTCGTCAGTTCAGCCTGGCCGCGTGCGCGCGCGCAGCGGGCCTGGTCCTTGGCGTGGCCGGCATCGGTGCCGGCGCCATGCTGGCCGCCCCGGCGCACGCCGATACCTGGCCGTCCAAGCCGGTCACCGTGATCGTGCCGTTCCCCGCCGGCGGCGGCACCGATGCCTTCGCGCGCCCGCTGACCGCGCAGTTGTCCAAGCAGTTGGGCAAGCAGTTCGTGATCGACAACCGCGGCGGCGCCGGCGGCACGGTCGGCGCCAGCCTCGCGTCCAAGGCCGCGCCGGACGGCTACACCGTGTTTATCGGCGGCGCCCACCACGCCATCGCGCCGTCGTTCTACAAGAAGCTCGACTACGACATCGAGAAGGATTTCATTCCGGTCACGGTGATCGCGCAGCCGCCGCAGGTGGTAGTGGTCAATCCCAACCGCGTCAAGGCCAACACGCTGCAAGAGCTGATCGCCTATGCCCGCGCCAACCCCGGCAAGCTGAACTACGGCTCGGCCGGCAACGGTTCGTCGCACCACCTGGCGGGCGAGCTATTCAAGATCCAGACCAAAACCTTCATTACCCATATCCCGTACAAGGGTGCCGGACCGGCGCTGTCCGACCTGATCGCGGGCCAGGTCGACCTGATGTTCGACGGCCTCGGCTCGTCGGCGCAGCATATCCGCGCGGGCCGTATCAAGGCGCTGGCGGTGGCGTCGACCAAGCGTTCGCCCGCTTTCCCCAACGTGCCGACCGCGGCCGAGGCCGGCGTGCCCAACTACGAGGTGTCGACCTGGTACGCGATGTGGGTGCCCAAGGGCACGCCGAAAGACATTGTCGACCGCCTCTACGCCGAGACCGAGAAGGCGCTGAACACGCCGGAGCTGAAGCAGGTCTGGTTGAACAACGGCTCGGAAACGCCGGCGTTCACGCCGGAGCAGTTCGGCCAGTTCCAGCACGCCGAGATCCGCCGGTGGGCCCAGGTGGTGCAGCAGTCCGGCGCCAAGATGGACTGACGCAACGTTATGCCTATGCCGATCCGAACCCGGGGGATGCGCCCATGAGCGGCACCGTGCGTTTTGCCACGCAGGGCACCACCGCCACCGTGACGCTGGCGCACGCGGGCAAGCTCAACGCCATTTCCGCGCAGATGTGGCGCGAGCTGGCGGCGGGCTTTGCGCGCCTGTCGGCCGATACCTCGCTGCGCTGCGTGGTGGTGCGCGGTGCCGACGGCAACTTTGCCGCCGGCGCCGACATTGCCGAGTTTCCCGCCGAGCGCGGCGACGAGGCCGCGGTGCGCCACTACCACATGGCCACCATCGCGCCCGCGCTGGCGGCGGTGGCGCAATGCACGCACCCCACCGTGGCGATGATCGAAGGCGTGTGCGTGGGCGGCGGGCTGGAAATCGCCTGCCATTGCGACCTGCGCATCGCCGCGTCGGACAGCCGCTTCGGCGTGCCGATCAACCGGCTGGGCTTCCCGATGGCGCCCGGCGAGCTGCAAGGCCTGCTGGCGCTGGCGGGCCGCGCCGCGGCGCTCGAGATCTTGCTCGAAGGCCGCGTCTTCGATGCCGCCGAGGCGCGCGACAAAGGCCTGCTGACGCGCGTGGTCGAGCCGGCCGCGCTGGCTGCGGAGGTCGACGCCACGGTTCGCCGCATTGCCGCCGGCGCGCCCGCCGCGGCGCGCATCAACAAGGCCACCATCCACCGGCTGGCGCCATCGCCGGCGCCGCTGTCGCCGGCCGACCTGGACGCCCATTTCGCCTATGCCGAAGGCGCGGACCACGCCGAAGGCGTCGCGGCCTTCCTGGCGCGCCGGCCACCACGGTTTCGCGGGGAGTAGGGCGCGCCGACGGCACTGCTTCCCAACATCGATGACTTCGCTTTTCAGCCCGCTTTTTCAGTCTTTCGTTCGCTCCCTGCCATGAACGCCAACCTGTTCGCCCTGTTCGCATCCCGCTTCCCCGCTGACCGTACCGCCTGCTGCATCGAGACGCACGACGGCCTGTACTACAGCTGGGACGACCTTGACCGCGCCACCGCCAAGCTGGCCAACCTGCTGGCCTCGCTGCACCTGCCCGAAGGCGCGCGCGTGGCGGTGCAGGTGGAAAAATCCCCCGAAGCGCTGTTCCTGTACCTGGCCACGCTGCGCGCGGGCTATGTCTACCTGCCGCTGAACACGGCCTACCAGGAGGCCGAGATCGATTACTTCGTCGGCAACGCCGAGCCGTCGGTGGTGGTCTGCAGCAGCAAGAATTTCGGCTGGGTCTCGAAGGTGGCGTTCGGCCACGGCGTGAACCATGTGTTTACGCTGGACGACGACCGCAGCGGCTCGCTGCTGTCGCGCGCGGCGGGCAAGCCCGATACCTTCGAGACGGTGGCGCGCGCCGACGATGACCTCGCGGCCATCCTCTATACCTCCGGCACTACCGGCCGCAGCAAGGGCGCGATGCTGACCCATCGCAACCTGGCCTCCAATGCGCAGACGCTGCATGACTTCTGGGGCTGGCGCAGCGACGACGTGCTGCTGCACATGCTGCCTATCTTCCATGTGCACGGCCTGTTCGTCGCATCGCATGGCGCGCTGCTGGCGGGCGCCAAGATGATCTGGGCGCCCAAGCTCGACATGGCGCAAGTGCTGAAATTCCTGCCGCGCTGCACCGTGATGATGGGCGTGCCGACCTACTACGTGCGCATGCTGCAGGAGCCGCGCTTCGACGACGACACCTGCCGCCGCATGCGCCTGTTCGTGTCGGGTTCGGCGCCGCTGCTGCTGGAAACCTTCGACGCCTTCCGCGAGCGCACCGGCCATACCATCCTGGAACGCTACGGCATGAGCGAGACCGTGATGCTGGTATCGAACCCGTATGACCCGGCGCTGGGCGAGCGCATCGGCGGCACCGTGGGCATGCCGCTGCCGGGCGTGTCGGTGCGCGTGGTCGACGGCGAAGGCAAGGCCTGCGCGCCGGGCGAGATCGGCAATGTCGAAGTGCAGGGGCCGAACGTGTTCAAGGGCTACTGGCGCATGCCGGAGAAGACCAGGGAAGAGTTCACCGACGACGGCTGGTTCAAGACCGGCGACGTCGGCCGCTTCGGCGGCGCCATCGTCACCCAGGCCGGCGAGCGCACGGTGCCGGACCACTACCTGACTATCGTCGGACGCAGCAAGGACCTGATCATCTCGGGCGGCTACAACGTCTACCCGAAGGAAATCGAAAGCTTTATCGACGAGATGCCGGGCGTGGCCGAGAGCGCCGTGATCGGCGTGCCGCACGCGGATTTCGGCGAAGCGGTGGTGGCGGTGGTGGTGCGCAAGCCCGGTGCCGACATCGACGAGGGCTCACTGATCGGCACGCTCAAGGGCCGCATCGCCAACTTCAAGGTGCCCAAGCGTGTGCACGTGGTGGACGAACTGCCGCGCAATACCATGGGCAAGGTGCAGAAGAACGTGCTGCGGGAACAGTTCGCGGTGCTTTGAGGAAGGTCGCGAAACGCCGTGGGGTTTCAACCACTGCGGGGTTTGCTCCCTCTCCCGCTTGCGGGAGAGGGGAGCACACAAGCGGTCGATCGAAGGCGCCAGCCTACTTCAGCATCTGCACCGATCCATTGACCGACACCGTGACCTGGGTCTTGCCGCCTTCGACCGGCACCGGCACCGCGGCGTCGGCCATCATGGCCTTGGCGGCGCCGTACATGCGCGGCACCGGCGGCACCATGCCGGTTTCGTTCACGCTGACTTCGCGGATGGTGAAGCTGTTGTAGCCGAACAGCCTGGTGGTGGCCTGCGCCTTGCTGCGGAACGAGGCGATGGCCTGCTCGGCGAGCTTGGCTTCGGCGGCCTCGCGCGCTTCGCGCGACAGCGAGAAGGCGATGTTCTGCACCTGCATCTGGCTGGCCAGCTCGCCCGCGAGCTTGGACACCGCCGAGAAGTCGCGCGACTTCAGGATGACCTCCGAGCGCCCGCGCCAGGTGCTGATGCGGCCGTTGCGGTCGGTGCTGGGGTGGATGGTGAAGCCGCCGGATTCGGCGGTCACGCCCTGCACGCGGCGCGCCTGCGTGATGACGGCCTGGGTCCGGCTCGACAGGCCCGAGGAGATCGCGGCCGGTTCCGCGCCTTCCTGCTCCGCGGCCAGCGTCAGGTGCACGATATCGGTCGGCACTTCGGTGACGGCCTGCGCGGTCAGCGACAGCACGCCCGACGGCGTTTCCGTGGGACCGCCGTGGGCCGAGGCGACGACGGCGGTGGTGCCGAGCAGGGTGGCGGCGAGCCATTGTTTCATGTGGTTCTCCCAATCAAAACGTGATGGGTATCAGACGTGGCCGCGAGGGCGATCGTTCCGCGACATTGCAAACGATTGTTGCGACGCCGCCGCGCGCAGGGTCCTGCTTCCCCCGTGCGGGTGACGCGCGTTATCAGAACGCCTGCCAGGCCTTCCACAACATATACGTGGCCAGGCACAGCAGCAGCACCGCAAAGACCTTGCGCAACTGGCCCACATCCATGCGGTGGGCGGTGCGCGCGCCGAGCGGCGCGGTCAGCACGCTGGCCGCGGCGATCACCAGCAGCGCCGGCAGGTAGAGATAGCCGAGCGAGGCCGCCGGCAGTCCGGGCGCGTGCCAGCCACTCCAGATATAACCCGCCACGCTGGCCGCGGCGATCGGGAAGCCGAGCGCGGCCGAGGTCGCCACCGCGTTGTGGATCGGCACATTGCACCAGGTCATGAACGGCACCGAGACAAAGGCGCCGCCCGCGCCCACCAGGCTCGACAGGAAGCCGATCACGCCGCCCGCGCCGGCCATGCCGGCAAAGCCCGGCAGCTGGCGCCCGGGCCTGGGCCGGCGGTTGCGCAGCATCTGCAGCGCCGAGAAGCCGACGAAGCCAGCGAACGCCAGCGACAGCCAGCTGGTCTTCAGCGCCGCGAAGACCTTGCCGCCGCCGACCATGCCGCCGATCACGATGCCGGGCGCCAGTGCCAGCACGATCGGCCAGCGCACCGCGCCGCGCTTGTGGTGCGCGCGCACGGACGACAGCGAGGTGAACAGGATGGTGCCCATCGAGGTGGCGATGGCCATATGGACGATGGCTTCGCCGGCAAAGCCCAGGCTGGTGAACAGCAGTGTCAGGAACGGCACCATCATCATGCCGCCGCCCACGCCGAGCAGGCCGGCGCAGAAGCCGGTGAAGGCGCCCAGCGCGAGCAGGGCGGGGATCAGCACCGGCAGGTTGTCGAACGGCATCGTGTCAGCAAGTCGTTGTTATTGTCGTCAGCCTTGCCGCGCAAGGCCTGGTTCGTTGCGGCGGCGATCGGCCGGTCAGTCCATCAGCTTGCCGGTGATATAGCGCCATTCCGCCGGCGTCACCGGCGTGATCGAGAGCCGGTTGCCGCGCCGGAGCACCACCATGTCGGCCAGCGCTTCATGCTCGCGCAACTCGGCCAGCGGAATCAGGCGGCTCTTGCGTTCGAAGCGCACGTCGACCAGCAGCCAGCGCGGCGCCTCGGCCTTCGAGGCGCCGTCGAAATACGGGCTCTTGCGGTCGAACTGCGTAGGGTCGGGGTAGGGCGCGGAGCAGACCTCGGCCAGTCCGGCGATGCCGGGCTCGGGGCACGACGAGTGGTAGAACAGCACGCCGTCGCCGACCTGCATGGCGTCGCGCATGAAGTTGCGCGCCTGGTAGTTGCGCACGCCGGTCCACGGCAGCGTCTGTTGCCGCGCCAGGTCGTCGATGCTGGCTTCGTCCGGTTCCGATTTCATCAGCCAGTACTGGCGGGCGCGTTGGTTCTGGTTAGGGCTCACGGCGCTGCTCAGGAAACGAAGGCAGGTGCGAAAAACACGGGCAAGCATGCGGGCGGGCATGCAGGCAAGAAAAAAGGCGATGGTTCAGAAAACCACCGCCTTTTTAGGGGTCCCCGCCTCGGCCGCTGGGTCGGCATCCTGAACCCAAGTGAGGTTCAGAGTGGCTGCGGAAGTCGCATTTCGGGTACATCATCCACTCAGGGAGTCCAGGCCAGGCCCGGACTATGAATGCGACGACGCGCTCGCCCACGCGACATAATCCCGCACCATGCAATGCATATCGGTTCAAGGAGTTTATGACCCTCACGAACCAGGCAGGGAAACTGTCAAACGTCTGACTGTCCACGTGCTGGATGTCAGACGTTTGCCGTTTCTAACAAGGATGGGATGAAAACGGCGGCCAGGCGCGATAACCTGACCTGTCAGCTGCACTTCTGTAGTGCCTCGTGCAGTCTGGCTACACTATACACCGCGTTGCAGGGCATACCAAGTGTGCTCGCGCGTGTCGTTACATTTTGCCGGCAGCGCGGCATCCGCAGCACATCCCCCTTGCCGCTCAGCCACGCGTACCGGTGCCCACGTGGGCATATTGCCGCAGCGCTTCGTCGGCGCGATCGTTCAGTTCGCGGATGCGCGCGCGGATGGCGTCGACCGGGATCGCGCCCTCGGCCTGCTGCTTGCGCTGGAGCGACAGCAGGTCCGAGGCGATGCTGATGGCGGCCATCACCGCCACGCGCTCGACGCCCTTGGCGGCGCTGCCGGTGCGCAGCTTGTTCATCTGCGTGTCGACCAGGGCCACGGCCTCGAGCAGCGCGGCCTCGTTCTCGGGCGCGATGGCAAAGCGGTAGGCCTGGCCGGCGATGTTGACTTCGACTTGCTTGTTGCTCATGCGTGTTCTCCGGGGGCCTTGTGCGCGTCGGCGCCCTGCGCCACGGCCTCTTCGCCGAGCAGGTCGAGCTGGCGCGTGTCGCTGGCGGTCGGCAGCTTGTCAAGGATGGACTGGATGCGCAGTTGCGCTTCCTCGATCTTGATATTGAGCAGTTCGCGGTCGGCGGCCATGGCCTCGCGCTCGCCGCGCAACTGCGCGGCTTCGCCCTCCAGCCGCGCGATCTCGTCGCGCAGCCGCTGGTTCTCCGCCGCCAGGGTGTCCGCATGGTGCAGCACGCGCCCGATCTTGGCGGCCAGTTGTTCGAGTTCGGTGAGCATAGGGCCTGTCATGATGGGAGTAGTGTCAGGTATCGCGATTCTAGCCGATGCGCCGGCATGCACAATGCGGAGGAAAGGTTTGTGACCGGCCGCCCGCATGGAAGTTGCAGGCTTCTGCACCCAAGACGCCGCGAGAGTGTGACAAAACGCTACCAGGCGAGCCATGCGAGCAGTGGGGTCGTCGCGTTGACGCGGGGGGCGAAACGCCATAGACTCGCGCACGTTCCAGGTGCTCGCCCTTTTCGTCCCTGGCGAAAGGGCAGTTCAACGGGAAACAGGGAGCCGGGCCGGCTGCGCGCCGGAGAGGCCAACCTGTGCTGCCCCCGCAACGGTAAGCGACCGCGGTGCGCATGCGCCAGCGACATCGCTGGCAAGGCCCGATCCGTCATCGGATGCCAGCCACATGCCCGCAGGACCGGCCACACGCCACTGAACCGCAGGTTCGGGAAGGCGCCGGTTTCGTGTCGCCAGCCCGGATACCGGCCTGAACGCGGGCTGCCGCCCGTGCGCGGCACGCCTCATCGCCATATGGCCCGCGGGGGAACGGGCCCGGCCGTTCCTATCCAGTCCTGCATCATGCGTTCATCGCTTCACAGGTCGACCCGCCCGGCAAGCCCGGCGGTGCGTCCGTCCGTGCCCGCCATCCTGGCGGCCATGGCCTCGTTCACCCTCGTTCCCGGTACCGCTTCCGCGCAGGCGGCGGACAGCCGCACCGCGCAGCTGGCGCCGGTGGTGGTCACGTCCACCCGCACCGCGCAGTCGATCACGGAGGCGCTGCCGCATACCACGGTGGTCACGCAGCAGGACATCGCCAATGCGCAGGCGCCCGACCTGCGCACGTTGCTGCGCAGCCAGGCCGGCGTGGAGTTCGCGACCAACGGCGGCATGGGCAGCAATACTTCGCTGTTCATGCGCGGCGCCAACTCCAACCAGACCCTGATCCTGGTCGACGGCGTGCGGGTGTCGTCGGCCAGCAGCGGCACCGCGCAGCTGGCCAATATCCTGCCCGACCAGATCGACCGCATCGAGGTGGTGCGCGGCAACGTCTCGGCGCTGTACGGCTCGGACGCGATCGGCGGCGTGGTGCAGATCTTCACCAAGAGCGGCGCGGGCCAGGCGCCGGCGGCCAACGCGGCGGTGGAGTACGGCAGCAACAATACGCGCCAGGGCACGGTCGGCTATGGCGGCCAGGTCGGCGACACCTCGTTCAACCTGACCGGCTCGGCGTTCAAGACCGACGGCTTCTCGTCGATCAATACCAAGCAGGCGCCGCGCGCCAATCCCAACGACAACCCGTACGAAAACCAGAGCGTGTCGGGGCAGGTAAAGCACCGCTTCACGCCCGGCTGGGATGCCGGCATCACCGGCTACTACTCGAAGAGCAAGCTGTCGTTCGACAGCGCCTTCGGCCGCCCCACCGACGAGAACCGCACCAACAGCGAGCTGTACACGCTGTCGGCCTTCGTCAACGGCAAGCTGGGCGCGGACTGGACCACGCATTTCAAGCTGTCGCAGAGCGAGGACCGCAGCGATACCTTCCTCAACGACAGGCCCAACGGCACCTTCAATACCCGCAACCGCCAGTTCAACTGGCAGAACGAGTACGCGCTGGCCGCCGGCCACACGCTGCTGTTCGGCACCGACTATCTGCAGCAGGAGCTGGACTCGAGCGCCTACGGCGCGCCCACGCGCAATGTGTTCTCGGTGTTCGGCGGCTATGACGGGCGCTTCGGCAAGCACCAGCTGCAGCTCAACGCGCGCAACGACCACTATTCCGACTTCGGCAACCAGGGCAGCTTCTTCGCCGGCTACGGCTACAACCTGACCGATGCGTTCAAGCTGATCGCCAGCGTCAGCAACGCCTTCCGCGCGCCGACCTTCAACGAGCTGTACTACCCCAACTTCGGCCAGCCCAACCTGCAGCCCGAGCGCGCCAAGTCGGTCGAGGCCGGCGTGCAGTACACCACCGCCAACGCCGGCCTGCTGCGCGTGACCGCGTTCGAGACGCGCTACCACGACCTGATCGTGTCGGCACAGCAGCCCAACGGCATGTTCCTGGCGCAGAACGTCAACCAGGCCAAGGTGCAGGGCATCGAGGCCTCGTGGCGCGCCAGCGTCCACGGCAACGACATCGGCGCCAGCGTGACTTTCCAGAACCCGGTCGACGAGCAGACCAACACCCAGCTGCTGCGCCGCGCGCGCCGCCATGCCGCGCTGGACGTGGGCCGCAATGTCGGCAACTGGCGCTTCGGCGGCGAATGGCTGCTGTCGTCGTCGCGCATGGACGCCGGCTCGCGCCGGCTGGGCGGATACGGTATCGTCAACCTCAACGCCCGCTACAACATCGACAAGCAATGGTTCATCGCCGCCCGCGTCGAAAACCTGTTCGACAAGGACTACCAGCTCGCCTACCCCTACAACACCCAGGGGCGCGCGGGCTTCATCACGCTGGGCTGGCGCCAGCGATGAGCGCGCGGGCGCGCCATGTCTGAGTTCCATGTCTGAGTTCAGGCGAGCCCTGGCGATCTGGCTGGTGCTGGCGTTCGCGGCGCTGCTGGCGTTCGCCTTGTCGCTGGCGCTGGGCAGCGTTGCGCTCGATGCGCGCGAGCTGTGGCTGGCGCTGAGCGGGGCCGACACCGGCACTGCCGGCGCCATCGTGCATGAGCTGCGCCTGCCGCGCGCGGCCGCGGCCTTTGCCTGTGGCGGGCTGCTGGCGCTGTCCGGGGCGCTGATGCAGGTGCTGCTGCGCAATCCGCTGGCCGAGCCCTATGTGCTGGGCGTATCGGGCGGGGCCTCCACCGCCGCGCTGCTGGCGATGCTGGCGCTGGCGCCGTGGTGGGGCGTGCAGGCGGCCGCGGCGATCGGCGCGTTGCTGGCGATGGTGCTGGTGGCCTCGCTGGCGCGGCGCGACCTGCTGCATCCGCAGGTGCAGGGCGGACATCGCGAAGCCGGCGCGCGGCTGCTGCTGACCGGCGTGATCCTGGCCGCCGGCTGGGGCGCGGTCATTACGCTGATCCTGTCGGTCGCGCCGGAGTCGCGGCTGCGCGGCATGCTGTTCTGGCTCACCGGCGACCTGGGCGGCACCGCCAGCTACGGTGGCGCGCTGGCCACGCTGGTGGCGGCGCTGCTGCTGGCCATGCCGATGGCGCGCGCGCTCAACGTGATGCTGCTGGGCGAGACCGTGGCGCAGTCGCTGGGCGTGCGCGTCGGCCGCGTGCGGCTGGCGACCTTCATGCTGGCCTCGCTGTGCATTGCCGCGGCCATCACCACGGCTGGCTCGATCGGCTTCGTCGGGCTGGTGGTGCCGCACCTGGTGCGGCTGGCGTGGGGCAACGACCAGCGCCTGCTGCTGCCGGCCGCGACGCTGCTGGGCGGGGCGCTGCTGATGGCCGCCGACCTGATCGCGCGTACCGTGGTGGCGCCGGCGCAGTTGCCGGTAGGCGTGATCACCGGGCTGCTGGGCGTGCCGACTTTCCTCTACCTGCTGTTGCGGAGGCCGCGATGAGCGCAGGTGCGCACTGGTCCCTGCCGCTCGCTGCCTGTCCGCGGCTGACGCTGCGCGACGTGCGCCTGCGCACCAGCCAGCGCGTGCTGGTGCAGCGCCTGAGCCTGGCCATCGGCCCGGGCGAGCTGTGGTGCATCGCCGGCCCCAACGGCGCCGGCAAGTCCACGCTGATGACCGTGCTGGCCGGATTGCGCCACGCCGACGGCGGCAGCGTCGAGATCGACGGCACCGCGCCGGCGCTGGTCGACCCCGCGGTGCTGGCGCGCCAGCGGGCCTATCTGCCGCAAGCCGTGCACGACACCTTCCCGATGCCGGTGCTCGACGCCGTGCGCGTGGGCCGCCATCCGCACCTGTCCGGCTGGGGCTGGACCGGGCGCGAGGACGACCGCATCGTGCACGACGTGATCCGCGCCATGGATATCGAGGCACTGGCCGCGCGCGATGTGCTGACGCTGTCCGGCGGCGAGCGCCAGCGCGTCTCGCTGGCCGCGGCGCTGGCGCAGCAGGCGCCGCTGCTGTTGCTGGACGAACCGGTCTCGCACCTGGACCTGCGCCACCAGATCCTGGTGCTGGAGCAGCTGGCCACGCTGGCCGGGGCGGGGCGCCACGCCATCGTGGTGATCCTGCACGACCTCACGCTGGCGCTGCGCTACGCCACCCACGCCCTGCTGATGGCCGAAGACGGCACCGCGCTGCACGGCCCGGCCGCGCAGGTGCTGACCCCCGAACACTGCTCGCGCGCGCTGCGCACCGCCATCGTCAGCGTCAGCGACGGCGCGCATACCGCGCTGATTCCCGATGGCGCGCGACTGACCACACCGAATTCACGACATGACTGAAAACCAGAACCCCGCTGTGCAAGACCCCGATCGCGATGCCCGCCACAAGGCGCGCATGGTGCGCAAGAAGGAAGTCGTCGACGCCAAGATCGCCGCCGCGCAGGACGAGCGCGGCGTGATCGTCATCACCACCGGCAACGGCAAGGGCAAGTCCAGCTCCGGCTTCGGCATGGTGGTGCGCGCGCTCGGCCATGGCATGCGCACCGGCGTGGTCCAGTTCATCAAGGGCGCGCAGCCCACCGGCGAAGAGATGTTCCTGCGCCGCTTTCCCGACGAATGCGCCTTCCACGTGATGGGCGAGGGCTATACCTGGGAAACCCAGGACCGCGCCCGCGACGTGGCCAAGGCCGAGGCCGCGTGGGAAGTGGCGCGCGGCATGCTGCGCGACCCCGGCATCGGCCTGGTGCTGTTCGACGAGCTCAACATCGCGCTCAAGCTGCACTATCTTGATGTGGAGCAGGTCATTGCCGACCTGCGCGCGCGCCCGCCGATGCAACACGTGGTCATCACCGGTCGCGGCGCGCCGCCGGCGCTGGTGGAGGCGGCCGATACCGTCACCGACATGACCCCGGTCAAGCACGCGTTCCAGCAGGGCATCAAGGCCCAGCGCGGCGTGGAAATGTAGCCCCATTTTTTCTGAGTACCCGATCCAGGCATCATGCAGTTTCCCGAAATCCCTCCGCTCGACGATGCCCTGCGCCCCGTGCTGCAGGCCGCCATCGACGACAAGACCAAGCCGCTCGGCGCGCTCGGCCGGCTTGAAGCATTGGCCTTGCAGCTGGGCCTGATCCAGGGCACCGCGCGCCCGGCGCTGCGGCGGCCCACCGTGATCGTGTTCGCCGCCGACCACGGCGTGGCCGACTCCGGCGTCAGTGCCTATCCGGCCGAGGTCACGGCGCAGATGGTGCAGAACTTCCTGGCCGGCGGCGCGGCCATCAACGTGTTCTCGCGCCAGCACGGCATTGCGCTGGAGATCGTCGACGCGGGCGTGCGCGTGCCGCTGCCGGCGGCGCCGGGGCTGGTCAACTGCCGCATCGCCGACGGCACCCGCAACTTCGCGGTCGAGCCGGCGATGACGCCGGAGCAGGCCGCCGCGGCGATGACCGCCGGCATGGCGCGCGTGCTGCGCCATGCGCAGCAGGGCTGCAACGTGATCGGCTTCGGCGAGATGGGCATCGCCAATACCTCGGTCGCGGCGTGCCTGATGCAGCGGCTGACCGGCCTGCCGCTGGAGGACTGCATCGGGCGCGGCACCGGCCTGGACGATGCCGGCCTGGCACGCAAGCGCGAGGTGCTGGCCGGCGCGCTGGCGCGGCATGCCGACGCGCAGGCGCCGCTGGACGTGCTGGCCGCCTTCGGCGGCTTCGAGATCGCGATGATGGCCGGCGCCTTCCTGGCCGCCGCGGCCAGCCGCATGGTGATCCTGGTCGACGGCTTTATCGCCACGGCCGCGCTGCTGGTGGCGCAGCGGCTGGACCCCAACGTGCTGCAGTACTGCGTGTTCACGCACTGCTCGCACGAGCGCGGCCACCGTGCGCTGCTGGCGCAGTTCGACGCCGCGCCGCTGCTGGCGCTGGACCTGCGCCTGGGCGAAGGCACCGGCTGCGCGCTGGCGTGGCCGCTGCTGGCCTCGGCCGCGGCGTTCCTGAACGAGATGGCCACCTTCAGCGGCGCCGGCGTCAGCACCGCATCGCCATGAGCGCGCCGACCGACCCGGTGCCCATGCCCGAACCCGGCCGCGAGCCACACCGCCCTGCCGGTGTGGCCGGCGAACTGCGCTATTTCCTGACGGCGCTGGGCTACTTCACGCGCGTGCCGCTGCCGGGCTGGCTGGCGCGCTGGGTCGGCTTCGAACCGCACTACCTGCACGCCGCGGCGCGCTATTTCCCGCTGGTCGGGCTGCTGGTGGGCGGCGCGGGCGCGCTGGCCACCTGGGGCGCGGCGCTGTGGTGGCCGCCCGGCGTGGCCGTGCTGCTGGGCATGGCGGCGACGCTGCTGCTGACCGGCGCCTTCCATGAAGACGGGCTGGCCGATTGCGTCGACGCCTTCGGCGGTGCGTGGCAGCGCGACGACGTGCTGCGCATCATGCACGATTCGCGCATCGGCGCGTTCGGTGCGATCGCGCTGGTGCTGGCGCTGCTGCTGAAGTGGCAGTTGCTGGTGGCGATCGCCGGGCGCGGCGGCATCGCGGTGCTGATCGCCGTGCTGGTCGCCGCGCATGCCGCCAGCCGCGCGATGGCGGTCAGCTATCTCGCCACGCTGGCTTACGTGCGCCCCGAGGGCAAGGCCAAGCCGGTGGCGCAGAAGCTGGCCGGCGCGGGCCTGGTGTTCGCACTGCTGTGCGGGCTGGTGCCGCTGTGGCTGGTGTCGCCGGGGTTCGGCGCGGCGGCCGTGGCAGCGTTGCTGGTGCTGCGCCTGCTGCTCGGCCGTTATTTCGTGCGCCGCATCGGCGGCTATACCGGCGACTGCCTTGGCATGGCCCAGCAATGCGCCGAAATCCTGCTCTACCTGGTGGCCGCGGCATGGACGTGGTCCTGATCCGCCATGCGCAGCCGCAGGTGCCGGCAGGAACCTGCTATGGCTGCCTCGACCTGCCGCTGCTGGCGCCGCTGACGCCGCCCGCCGCGAGCATCGTTGCCGGCCTGCCGGCACCGGATCGCATCGTGGCCAGCCCGCTGGCGCGCGCGCTCGGCACGGCGCAGGCGCTGGCCCAGGCATGGCCCGGCGGCGTGCCGGACATCGACACCGAACCGGCCCTGCGCGAAATCGACTTCGGCAGCTGGGAGGGCGTGGCCTGGGATGCGATCGACCGCGGCGCGCTCGACCAGTGGGCGGCCGACCTGCTGCATGCGCGTCCGCATGGCGGCGAATCGCCGGCGCAGGCGATGGCGCGGGTCGCCGGCTGGGCCGCGACACTGGCCGGGGAGCGCGCGCAATGTCTCTGGGTGGTCGGCCATGCCGGCCCGATGCGCATGCTGGCGGCACACTGGCTGGGCGTGCCGCTGTCGACCACGGTCTCCTGGAACCTGGGCTTCGGCGCCAGCTGCGGCTTCCGGCTGGGGCAGGGCGGGGCGCGGCTGGGCTGGTGGAACCGCGCCGGCTGATCAGCGTGCCGGCCGCCGGCTGCGCGCGGTATCCAGGTCCTTGCACATCTGCGCCGCACCTTGCACCACGCGCGGGCCGGCACGGTTGAGCAGGTCACCGTCGATCACGAACAGGTTGTTGCGCGCCACCGCCGTGACCTGCTTCCAGCGCCGCCACATCTCGAAATCCGGCAACGGCTGGTCCGAGCGCGTGGCGCCCATGCCCGCCGTCACCATCGCCTCGGGATTGCCCGCGATCACCGCTTCGACCGACACGGTCGGCACCAGCGGCGCCTCGGCCGCGAACAGGTTGCGGCCGCCGCACAGCGCCAGCATGTCGCTGACCAGGTGCTGGCCGTTGAGCGTCATCAGCGGCTGCTGCCAGACCTGGTAGAACACCGTGACCGGCGGGCGCGCCGCATAAGTCTTGCGCAGCGTTTCCACCTGCTGGCGGAAGCCGTCGGCGGCGCGCCGCGCGGTGGCCTCGGTGCCCAGCAGCGTGCCGAGCTTCTCGATGTTGTCCGGGATTGCCGCCAGCCGGCGCGGCTCGCTGTAGAACAGCGGGATGCCGAGCGCACGCAAGCGGTCGGCCTGCTTCTGCGCATTGCCGTGGCGCCACACCACGATCAGGTCGGGCCTGAGCGCGGCGATGCGCTCCAGGTCCAGCGCCTTGTTGTCGCCCACGCGCGCGATCTCGCGCGCCTGCGGCGGGTAGTCGCTGTAGTTGACGGTGCCGACGATGCGGTCGCCCCCGCCCGCTGCGAACAGCATCTCGGTGACGTGCGGCGCCAGCGAGACCACGCGGCGCGCCGGCTGCGCCAGGCTCACGGTCTGGCCGGCGTCGTCGATGACGGAGACCGTGGCGCTGGCGGGCAGCGCCGCGAACAGCAGGGCGGAGGCGATGACAGGGGTCAGGCGGTTCTGCATGGCAGGCGTCAGAGGGTCAGAGGGTCAGGCAGCGGCCGCCAGCGCCGCGTCCAGCCGCTGCCAGGCCAGCGGCTGGTCCGGCGGCAGGCCAAGGCGCAGGCTCGGCGCGCAGCCGCCGGCGGCATCGAAATAGCGGGTCCAGACGCCGTGCTGCGCCAGGGCGTGGTGCAGCCGCGCGGCGTCGCGATGCGGGACCCAGCAGAACAACGGGTGCATCGCCGGCGCCAGGCCGTGGCGGTCCAGCATGGCGGCCAGCCGTGCCCCGCATGCTTGCAGCCGGTCGCGGGTGGCGTGCTGCCACGGCTGGTCGGCCAGCGCGCGGCGCGCCACCTCGCGCGCGGGGCCGGCGACGGTCCAGTGGCCCAGGCGCGCGCGCAGCGCGTCGAGCAGCGCCGGCTGTGCCAGCACGAAGCCGCAGCGGATGCCGGCCAGGCCGTAGAACTTGCCGATCGAGCGCAACACTACCAGTCCGGGCCGGGCGCTATGCGCGGCGACGGAAGCGCCGGGCAGGCAATCGATAAAGGCTTCGTCGGCCAGCAGCGTGCCGCCGCGCGCAGCCAGCGCGCCATGCCAGCGCAGCAGCGTGGCGGCGGGCAGCACGCGCGCGGTCGGGTTATTCGGGTTGACGACGACCAGATGATCGAGCGCGTCGGCCAGATCAGGCCGCGTGAAATCCGCTTCGTCCAGCAGCACCACGGTGTGCCCCGCGGCGGCAAACGCCGGCGCGTATTCGCTGTACCCCAGCGCGGCGATGCCGACGCGTCCCGGGCGCAGCAGCGCCGGCAGCGTGCGGATCGCGGCCTGCGAGCCGGCCACCGGAAGCGCATGGGGCGCGCCGCATGCCGCCGCCGCCAGTTCGGCCAGGCCATCGTCGTCCTGCGGCAGCCGTTGCCACACCTGCGGCGGCAGCATCGGCACCGCATAGCCGTCGGGATTGATGCCGGTGGACAGGTCGAGCCAGTCGTCGGCCGGGCGGCCGTAGCGGCGCACCGCGGCGAGCAGGTCGCCGCCATGGCGGATCGGGGGCAGGGCGGCGCTCATGCTGGTGCGGAGATGATCAGCGCGGCCAGCGCGCTCGCGCCTGCCAGTGCCAGCCACAGCCATAGCGTGCGCTCGACCAGCCGCAGGCAGGCCATCACATGCGCCGCCTGCGGCGCGGTGCCGGCGCCCAGCGGCGGGCGTTGCTCGATTTCACCGTGATAGCGCGCCGGGCCGCCAAGCCGTACGCCAACGGCGCCGGCCCCCGCGGCCATCACCGGGCCGGCATTGGGGCTCGACCACGCCGGCGCCTGCGTGCGCCAGCAGCGCAGCCCCTGCGCGGTGGCGCCGAGCAGCGCATACGACAGCGCGGTCAGCCGCGCCGGCACCAGGTTGAGCGCATCGTCGAGGCGCGCCGCGGCCCAGCCGAAATACACCAGCCGCGGCGTGCGGTAGCCCCACATCGCATCGAGTGTATTGGCCAGGCGGTACACGATCACGGCCGGCGCACCGCCGGCCAGGAACCAGAACAGCGCGCCGAACACCGCGTCGTTGCCGTTTTCCAGCGCCGATTCGCAGGCGGCGCGGGCCAGCGCCTCCGCGTCGGCGTCGGCGGTGTCGCGCGAGACGATGCGTGCGGTCAGCGCGCGCGCGGCGGGCAGGTCGGCCGCGCCCAGTGCGCCGGCGATCGGGGCGATATGCTGGTGCAGGCTGCGCGCGCCCAGCGCCGCGTACAGCGCCAGCGCATGCAGCGCCAGCGCGGCGAGGGGATGCCAGCGGGCCGCGGCCGCCACCAGCCACCATGCCAGCGCGGCCGGGGCCAGCACCAGCGCACACCAGCCGGCAAGCCCGGCAAGGCGCTGGCGCCATGGCGCACTACGCTGCGGGGGAGGGTTGAGGCGTCGTTCCAATGCGGCCGCGATGCGGCCGAAGCCAACCAGCGGATGCCAGCGGCGCGGCTCGCCCAGCCAGCGGTCCAGCAGTGCCCCGATCCATGCCGCTGCCACGCATGCCGGCCAGGCCAGCATCAGCATGCGGGATCGGGCCCCTTTACCGCAACCGGGATGCCCGCCACCAGCAGCCGCACGCAGTCGGCGGCGGCAGCCAGCTTCTGGTTCAGGCGGCCCAGTTCATCGACATAGAAGCGCGTGATGGCGCCCATCGGGATCACGCCGAAGCCGATCTCGTTCGAGACCAGGATCACGTGGCCGGGCAGCGTCGGCAGCGCGTTGAGCAGCGCCTCGATTTCTTCGGTGAACGCCGCCGGGGGCGTGATCACGCCATGCTCGGGATAGCTGCGGCCGTTGGGGAAGAGCAGGTTGTTGATCCACAGCGTCATGCAATCCACCAGGATGCAGCCGTCGTGGCGCGCGTTGGCATAGAGCGCATCGGCCAGGTGCACCGGCTCTTCCACCAGGCGCCAGTCGGCGGGACGGCGGGCGCGGTGCAGCGCGATGCGCACCTCCAGTTCCTGGTCGGCATGGGCCGGATCCTGGTGCGCGGTGGCGATGTAGGTGACCGGCCCGCCGGTGAGGGTGGCGTGGTCGGTGGCGAGCTGTTCGGCAAAGTGGCTCTTGCCGGAACGTGCGCCGCCCAGCACCAGGGTGAGCTGGCGGCCGCCGGTGCCGCCGGCGGCAGCGCGCGGCTGTGCGGCAGGGGCGGTGGCGGGTGCGATGGCCGGGGTTTCCATCCGCGTATTGTAGCCGCCGCATCCAGGCATGGCACGGCCCGCGTGGGGCACAGTGCCAAAGTGCGATAAGGCCGGTGCGATAATCCGCCGATGCAACCCGACTCTCCGCAATTCCCGCCTGCGGGTGCCCTGCGCGGCACCCTGATGGTCCAGGGCACCACCTCCGATGCCGGCAAGAGCACTATCGTCGCCGGCCTGTGCCGGGTGCTGGCGCGCGCCGGCACGCGCGTGGTGCCGTTCAAGCCGCAGAACATGGCGCTCAACAGTGCCGTCACCGCCGACGGCGGCGAGATCGGCCGGGCCCAGGCCCTGCAGGCGCAGGCCGCGCGGCTGGCGCCGCACACCGACATGAACCCCGTGCTGCTCAAGCCCAGCAGCGACACCGGCGCCCAGATCATCATCCACGGCCGCGCGCGGCTGGACCTGGACGCGCGCGCCTACCACGCCTACAAGCCGCAGGCGATGCAGGCGGTGCTGGCCTCGCACGCGCGCCTGGCGCAGGCCCATGAGGTGGTGCTGGTGGAGGGCGCCGGCAGTCCGGCCGAGGTCAACCTGCGCGAGCGCGACATCGCCAACATGGGGTTTGCCGAGCAGGTCGACTGCCCGGTGGTGCTGGTCGCCGACATCGACCGCGGCGGTGTGTTCGCGCACCTGGTGGGCACGCTCGACTGCCTGTCCGAGAGCGAGCGCGCGCGCGTGACCGGCTTCATCATCAACCGCTTCCGCGGCGATATCGGGCTGCTGGAGCCGGGACTGGACTGGCTGGTGGCGCGTACCGGCAAGCCGGTGTTCGGCGTGCTGCCGTACCTGCACGGCCTGCACCTGGATGCCGAGGACGCCATCATCGGCGCGCAGGCCGATGCCGGCCAGGGCGCGCAGCGCCTGCGCGTGATCGTGCCGGTGCTGCCGCGCATCTCCAACCATACCGACTTCGACGCGCTGCGCGCGCACCCGCAGGTGGACCTGCAGTTTGTCGGCCCGGGCCGGCCGGTCCCGCCGGCCGACCTGGTGGTGCTGCCGGGCAGCAAGAACGTGCGCGGCGACCTGGACTTCCTGCGCGCCCAGGGCTGGGACGCGGCGCTGGCGCGCCACCTGCGCTACGGCGGCAAGCTGATCGGGATCTGCGGCGGCATGCAGATGCTGGGGCGGCAGGTGCACGATCCCGATGGCCGCGAAGGCCCCGCCGGCAGCAGCGCGGGGCTGGGCTGGCTCGATTTCGAAACCACGCTGGCGGCGGACAAGCAGCTGCGCCAGGTGCGCGGCCGGCTCGCGCCGGAGACGGCCGACGCGCCGGTGCGCGGCTACGAGATCCACCTCGGCGTCACCACCGGCAAGGGCCTGGAGCGGCCCGCCGCGTGGCTGGACCGCGGCGACGGCACCATGCGGCCGGACGGGGCGCGCTCGGCCGACGGGCAGGTGCTGGCCACCTATGTGCACGGGCTGTTCGACGATCCCGCCGGCTGCCAGGCGCTGCTGCGGTGGGCCGGGCTGGAGCAGGCGCAGGCGGTCGATCTCGACGCGCTGCGCGAAGCGTCGATCGAGCGCCTGGCCGACACCATGGCCGCGCACCTGGACCTGGCGGCACTGCTGGCGCCGTTGCAGCGCTGACGTTGCCGCACTGGCCTTGCCGCACGGTGGTCCCCCGCGCTGCAACGGCAGTGCCAAGGGGCCCTGCTAGAATCGCGAATCCTTCGCATTCGCACCGCGGCCCGGCATGGCTTTTACGCCATATTCCGCGCCTTGCAGCGTCCGCTCAACGTACTTCACCCCGTCATGGTCACCGGCCGCCTGCGCGTCGTCCTCGTCAAGCTGCATCGTTATATCGGCCTGAGTCTCGGCCTGCTGTTCGTCCTGATGGGGCTGACCGGCATGACCATCGCCTGGCGCGATGAACTGGACGCCTGGCTCAACCCCGACCTGCTGGTGGCCTCCGCGCCGATGACGGCGCCGGTCACTCCGGACACGGTCCAGGCCGTCACCGAGCGGCTCGCGGCGCCGCCCTACGGCAAGCCCAACCTGCTGATGCTGCCGACCCATGCCGACGGCGTCTTTATCGCCTGGTATCCGGTCAAGGGGCCGGGCGGGGTGGTGCCGGGGCGCTCGCGCCAGGTGATGGTCGACCCGCTCACGCTGGAAGTGAAGGGCGAGCGCGTCTGGGGCGAGCCCGGGCTGTCGCGCCGGTTGCTGCTGCCCACGCTGTTCCACCTGCACCGCTACCTGCTGTCGGGCGATACCGGCAAGACCATCACCGGCGTGGCCGGCATGCTGCTGTTGCTGACCACGCTGGTCGGGGTGGCGGCGTGGTGGCCCAAGATGAAGCTGCGCTCGGTGATGCAGGCGTTCCGCATCACGCATGGCGGCTCCTGGTCGCGTTTCAACTATTCGCTGCACCGTGCCGGCGGCATCCTGGCCGCGCCGGTGCTGGCCGTCATCGCGTTTTCCGGCTGGTACCTGAACCTGCCCAAGTGGGTGACGCCGATCGTGGCGGGCGTGATGACGGTGACGCCGCCCGCCAGGCACGTCTCGGCGCCGGCGCCGGCCGGGGCGCGGCCGCTGGAGGCGGGCGAGATCATGGCCGCGGCGCAGGCGCAGTACCCGCAGGCGCAGGTCACCCGCATCGGCTTTCCGCGCAAGCCCGGCGATGCCTTCGAGATCCGGCTGTGCCAGCCCGGCGAGGTGCGCCAGCATACCGGCGCGACGCGGCTCTGGCTCGATGCCTGGACCGGCGCGCCCCTGGGCGTGCGCGACCCGCAGCAGGCGCCCGCCGGCGACACGCTGCTGAACTGGCAGTTTCCGCTGCATACCGGCGAGGCCTTCGGCCTGCCGGGGCGGATCTTCATCACGCTGTTCGGGCTGGCGCCGCTGGGGTTTGCCGTGACCGGCACGCTGATCTGGTGGAAGCGGCGGCGCGGCCACCAGCGCCACGTGGTGAAGAGCGCGCAGCGCGCCGGCATGCGGCGGGCATGAAAAAAGGCAGGCCGCAGGGCCTGCCTTTGTCTTTGGCGGACGCGGATGCGTCGCTCAGATTTCCAGGTTGTCGATCAGCCGGGTCGCGCCCAGGCGGGCCGCGGTCAGGATCACCAGCGGCTCGCCGGCGAGGAATTCCTCGCGCGTGGGTGCCTGCAGGTTGACGCGCTTGCGGATCGACACATAGTCCGGCTTCCAGCCACGCTGTTCCAGCGAGGCGCGGGCATTGGCCTCCACCGCCAGCAGGTCGGCCGAGGCGCGGTCGCCGCCCAGCACGGTGTCGCGCACGTCGTGCAGGGTGCGGTACAGCATCGGCGCCTCGGCGCGCTCGTCGGGGCTCAGGTAGCGGTTGCGCGACGACAGCGCCAGGCCGTCTTCGGCGCGCACGGTCTCGGCCGGAATGATGTCGATCGGCAGCGCGAACTGCTGCACCATCTGGCGCACGATCATCAGTTGCTGGTAGTCCTTCTTGCCGAACACCGCCACGCGCGGCTGCGCGCACGAGAACAGCTTCATCACCACGGTGCACACGCCCTTGAAGAAGCCGGGGCGGAATTCGCCTTCGAGGATGTCGCCCAGGTCGTGCGGCGGCTCGACGCGGTATTCCTGCGGCACCGGGTACATGTCGCGCTCGGAAGGCGCGAACAGCACGTAGACGCCTTCGCTCTGCAGTTTTTCGATGTCGTCCTGCAGCGTGCGCGGGTACTTGTCGAAATCCTCGTTCGGGCCGAACTGCAGGCGGTTGACGAAGATGGATGCCACCACCGGGTCGCCATGCTGGCGCGCCAGGCGCATCAGCGACAGGTGGCCTTCGTGCAGGTTGCCCATGGTGGGGACGAAGGCCGCGCGGTTCTGGCCGCGCAACTGGTCCCGCAGCTCTTGGATGGAGGAAATGACTTTCATCTGCCTTGGTGTGCTGGTCGTGTAGGGGTGACCCGGACGCCGGTCCGCGGCGCGCGGCGGCTGCCGTGCCGGTCTGGGCCGGCTGTCGGCGGATTGTAGATCAAGTGGGCGGGGGCTGGCCTCGGCGGTTCGGACGGGTCAGCTGGGGCTGTACGCCAATCGCACATAAATCGGCGCGAACGGCTCGGCCTGGGTGATCTCCACCAGCGATTCGCGCGACAGCTCCAGCATGGCGATGAAGTTCACCACCACCACCGGCACGCCCTTGCCGGAGCGCACCGCGTCCTCGAACAGCTCCGAGAACTCCATGAAGCGCGCATGCTGCAGCCGGCGCAGGATCTGGCTCATATGCTCGCGCACCGACAGCTCCTCGCGCGAGATCTTGTGGTGCTGGTTGAGCTTGGCGCGCTTGAGCACGTCGGCCCAGGCCGCCTGCAGGTCGACGGTTTCGACGTCGGGAAAGCGCGGTGCCAGGCTCTGCTCGATATAGACCTGCGAGCGCAGGAAGTCGCGGCCCAGCTGCGGCACCGTATCCAGGCGCTGCGCGGCCAGCTTCATCTGCTCGTACTCCAGCAGGCGACGCACCAGTTCGGCGCGCGGGTCCTCGGCTTCCTCGTCGCTGTCGGCCTTCTTGACCGGCAGCAGCATGCGCGACTTGATCTCGATCAGCATCGCCGCCATCAGCAGGTATTCCGCCGCCAGCTCGAGGTTGGTCTTGCGGATCTGCTCGATATACGACAGGTACTGCCTCGTCACCTGCGACATCGGGATGTCGAGGACGTTGAAGTTCTGCTTGCGGATCAGGTACAGCAGCAGGTCCAGCGGGCCCTCGAAGGCTTCGAGGAAGATCTCGAGCGCGTCCGGCGGGATGTAGAGGTCCTGCGGCAGCTTGAACAGCGGCTCGCCGTACAGGCGCGCGAACGCCATCCCGTCGACCATGTCGGCGGGGCCGGCCGGGCCCGCGGCGGCAGCGGGCGCCACGGCGGGCAGCTCCACGGGCAGCGGCAGCTTGTCCTGGTCGCCTGCGCTCATGGTGCGGTCGGCTCGGGCTCGGGGGCGGCGGGGATCAGTTGTCCTGCGAGTAGACGTAGGGCTTCTGCGCCACGCGCGAAGCCTGGGCGCGGGCGCGCTCTTCGAGGTCGATCGGTGCCTTGTCCCACAGCAGGGCGCGGCCGTCGCGCTGCTCGGCCTCCAGCGTCGGGCGCTCTTGCTTGAGCTGCTTCAGGAACTGGGTGATATCGGATTCGTAGAGGGCCATGTTCAACCGGGGTGCACCCATGCGGGCGCCAGATAGGTACAGTGGGCCATGATTTTACAGTATCGGCCCCCCGGGATGCACGCCAGACCGTAGCCGGGGGCCGCGCGGGCACCGCAACGCGTGGGAAAGTTCCGGGCGTGTGGCCGGGTGTGGTCAAATACCGACTTTGTATGTGTGGACAATAGGGCGATGCCGCAAGACACCGCTAACACCGCTGACTCGGCTGGCCGTGCCGCCAGGCGCCTCGCCGCGCGCGCACCGGGCGTGCTCGGGGCGCTGGTGCTTGCACTTGCCGCAGGTGCGGGCCAGGCCGCCTACAAGGTCGAGGTCGAAGCGCCCAAGCCGATCCGCGAGATACTCGAGGAGCACCTCGACCTGGCCCGCTACAAGGACCGCACCGACCTGTCGCCCGACCAGTTCGACTACATGGTCGAGACCGTCGGCGAGCAGGTGCGGGCCTTCACCTCCACCGAAGGCTATTTCGACCCGACCACTACCACCCGCGTCGAGGGCGAGGGCGACAAGCGCGTGGTCCATGTGATGGTGGACCCCGGCGCGCGCACGCTGATCCGCAACGTCGACCTGCAGGTGACCGGCCCGGCGGCGACCCAGTCGCCCGAGCAGGTGGCGGAGATGAAGGCCAAGTGGGGCCTGCCCGCGGGCGAGCCGTTCCGCCAGGACGACTGGGACAAGGCCAAGGAAGACGCGCTGGTGACGCTGCAGAGCCACACCTACTATGGCGCGCGGCTGGCCGCGTCGCAGGCGCGGGTCGAGCCGGACGAGCTGCGCGCGGACCTGTCGGCGCACTATGTCAGCG
The DNA here is from genome assembly GCF_900094595.1 of Cupriavidus alkaliphilus. Taxonomy (GTDB): domain Bacteria; phylum Pseudomonadota; class Gammaproteobacteria; order Burkholderiales; family Burkholderiaceae; genus Cupriavidus; species Cupriavidus alkaliphilus. Next base: position 358,965 of record NZ_FMAD01000001.1, read on the forward strand.
GCCCGGCCTACCGCCTGGGCGCGCTCAAGGTCACCGGCACGCGCCGCTACCCGGAACAGATCGTCTACAACGTCAACCCGCTCAACGAGGGCGAGCCGTACCGGGTGGAGCGGCTGCTGGAGCTGCAGCGCGCGATCCAGAACCAGCCGTATTTCTCCAACGTGCAGGTCGACCTGGAGCCGCCGCCGGATGCCGAGCAGGCGCCGGATGGGGTGGTCACCGCGCCGGTGTCGGTGCGCGTGCGCGAGTATCCGGTGCACCGGCTCAACAGCGGTGTCGGCTTTACCACCGATACCGGGGCGCAGGTCGAAGGACGCTATTCCTACTACAACCTGTTCAACCGCGCCTGGACCTTCGATTCGCAGGCGCGCATCGAGCAGAAGCGTTCCTACCTGTTCGCCGAGGCGGCGATGCCGCCCTCGCGCGGGGCCTACCGCAACAGCGTCTACAGCAGCTACGAGCGCACCATCGACATCGAGAACACCGACACCACCAGCCTGCGCGCGGGCCTGAAGCGCGCGCGCTCGCGCGAGAAGTACGACGTCGCGATGTCGCTTGATTTCTACTACGACAAGCTGCTGCCCGCGGGCCAGGCCAGCCAGATCAGCAAGGCGCTGGTGCCGGCCTTTGCCTGGACCCGGCGCGATGTCGACAACCCGGTGTTCCCGCGCCGCGGCAACGTCATCAACACCCAGATCGGGGTGGCCGCCAAGAACCTGCTCAGCGATGCCACCTTCCTGCGCCTGTACGGCCGGATCCGCCAGTACGTGCCGGTGGGCAAGCGCGACCTGGTGGTGGCGCGGCTGGAGCTGGGCGCCGACCTTACCGGCGACAGCGCCAGCCAGATCCCGGCGACGTTGCGCTTCCGCGCCGGCGGCACCGACTCGATCCGCGGCTACAGCTACCAGTCGATCGGCACGCCCAGCGGCGCCAGCGTGCTGCCGGCCAAGTACCTGGCCACCGGCAGCCTGGAGTACCAGTACTGGTTCAAGCCGGACTGGGGCGTGGCCGTGTTCTGGGACGCCGGCACCGCCGCCGACAACCTGCGCGGCGTGACCATCTACAACGGCGTGGGTGTGGGCGTGCGCTGGCGCACGCCGGTGGGCCCGCTGCAGCTCGACGTGGGCTACGGCATCCAGGAGCAGCAGTTCCGGCCGCACATCTCGCTGGGGGTGGCGTTCTGATGAACGTGCACGACCTGCCTTCCGTGCCCGGCGGCGGCGACGCGCCGCCGCCTTCCGGTCCGGCGCCACGCAAGCGCCGGCGGCTGTGGCGCGCGCTGGGCTGGCTGGCCGGCATCCTGCTGTTGCTGGTGGTGGTGCTGGCGGCCACCGGCGTGGCGGCGCTGCGCACCGAAACCGGCACGCGGCACCTGTGGACGCTGGCCACGCGGCTTTCGGCCGGCATGCTCAGCGGGCGCCTGGAAGGCGGCACCGTGGCGCACGGCCTGCGCCTGCGCGACGTGGTCTTCGAAAGCGGCCAGACGCGCGTGACGGTCGATCGCGTCGACGGCAGCTGGAACCTGAGCTGGCAGCCGCGGCGGCTGCATGTGCAGTGGCTGCGCATCGGCAAGGCCGAAGTGCGGCTCGGGCCGTCGGAGCCCAGCACGGAACCGATGCAGAAGCCGGCTTCGCTCGAACTGCCGCTGGCCGTCGATGTCGATGCGCTGACGCTCGAGCGCCTAGCGCTGGTGCAGGGCCCGGCGCCCACGGCCGAGCCGATGGTGTTCAGCAACCTGTCAGGGGCGCTGCACAGCGACGGCCAGCGCCACCGCGTCAGCGTGGACAAGCTGGAAACGCCTTACGGCAAGCTGGCCGCCAACGCGCAGCTGGGCGCCGCCGCGCCGTTCGCGCTCAGCGCCGAAGCCTTGCTGGAAAGCAGCTGGCAGGACGAGGCCTTCGCCGTCAACGCCACCGCGAACGGCAATCTCGATGCCTTGCGCGCCGAGGTGCAGGCCAGCGGCGACCGCATCCACCTGCGTGCCGGCGCCGATCTGACGCCGTTCGGCAAGGTGCCGTTCACGCATCTGCTGGTCGACGGCGACCGCATCAACCCGCGCCTGTTCAGCCCGTCGGCGCCGCAGGCCAACCTGACCGTGCATGCCGAGCTGCGGCCGGTGGATGGCGTGGCGGGCGGCAGCAATGCGGCGGGCGCTTCGGTGCCCGCGGCTTCAGCGCCAGCCGCCTCCGCGCCATCGGCAGCACCGGCCGCCTCTGCCCCCGCAGCCGCGCCCGCGCCGGCGCCGCTGGCGGTCGCCGGCGAGATCGAGATCCGCAACCTGGAGGCCGGCCCGCTCGACCGGGAGCGGCTGCCGGTGCAGTCGGTGCGCGCCCGCGTGGAACTGAGCGAGGCGGCGCAGTCGGTGTCGGACCTGCGCGTGGCGCTGGCGGGCAAGGCGGAGATCGCCGGCAGCGGCTCGCTGCGCGGCGGCCGCGGCGGCTTCGACCTGGACGTGCGCAGGCTGGACCCGGCGGCGCTGCATGGCTCGCTGACCAGCGCCAGCCTGTCTGGCCCGGTGGTGGTCCGCATCGAGCCGGGCCGCCAGAGCGTGGCGCTGGACCTGTCCGGCGGGCAACTCAAGGTGTTTGCCGACGCCAGCATGGACGCCGAGACCGTGACCCTGGCCGCGCTGCGCGCCGTGGTCGGCACCGGCCTGCTGACCGCCGAGGGCAAGCTGGGGCTGAAGGACAAGCAGCCGTACAGCTTCAAGGGCAAGCTGTCGGCGTTCGATCCGTCGCGGCTGGCCAAGGTGGCGGCGGGCCGGATCAATGCGGATTTCACCGCCACCGGCGAACTCGCGCCGCAACTTGGCGTGGCGCTGGACTTCGCCGTGCATGAAAGCGAATACGCGGGCCTGCCGATGACCGGCGGCGGCAAGTTGCGCCTGGCGGGCGAGCGGCTGCTGCCGAGCGAGGCCGCGCTCAGCATGGCCGGCAACCAGGCCAGCCTGCGCGGCAGCTTCGGCGCGCGCGGCGATGCGCTCAGGCTGGCGGTCGATGCACCGCAGCTCGAGCGGCTGAAGTTCGGCGTGGCCGGCAAGCTCAAGCTCGACGCCACCATCACCGGCACGCTGAAGAAGCCCGAGGTGGTGGCCGACTACAACGCGCAAACGCTGGAAATGGGGCCGCACAAGCTGGCCAGCGCCAGCGGCCGCGCCGAAATCCGCGGCGGGCTCGACGGCCCGCTGTCGGTGCAGCTGGCGGCGCGCGGCTACCGCGGCCCGCACGCCAGCCTGAGCACGCTCGACGCCACCCTCAACGGTACCCAGGCCAACCACGGCTTCGACGTCAAGGCGGCCGGCAGCCTGAACCAGCGCCCGCTGCAGCTGGCGCTGGCGGGGCAGGGCGCGTGGCGCGGCCAGGAGGGCTGGAACGGCACCATCCGCACGCTGGAAGAGCGCGGCACCGTCAACCTGCGCCTGGCCGCGCCGGCGCAGCTGCTGGTGGCCGACCAGCGCGTGCGCCTGGGCGCGACGCGCCTGCTGCTGGACCGCGCCACGCTGGCGATCGACAGCCTGGACTGGGACCACGGCCGCATCCGCAGCGCGGGCAGCCTCGACGGCCTGCAGGTGGGGCGCGTGCTGGAGCTGATGGAAACCATCACCGGCGAGCGCCCGCCGGTGCGTTCCGACCTGGTCATCGACGGCCGCTGGAACGTGGCCCTGGCCGAGACCGCCACCGGCTTTGCGGAAGTGCGCCGGCGCAGTGGCGACCTCTCGGTCAACGCGGGCCGGGGCTTCACCACGCTCGGCCTGGGCGAGACCAGCCTGCGCGCCGACGCCGGCGGCAACCGCATCGCGCTGCGCGGCGGCATGGTGTCGGGCCGCATCGGCAAGGTGGTGGTCGATGCCTCGGCCGGCCTGGTGCAGGAGCAGGGGCTGCAGACCGTGGGTCCGGCCTCGACGCTGGGCGGCACCGTCACCGTCGACGTGCCGCGGCTGAAGTCGCTGGAGGCGCTGACCGGCCCGCAGTACGCCTTCGACGGCCGCCTGGCCGCGGCGATGCGATTGGCCGGCACGGTGGCGGCGCCGCTGCTGACCGGCACCATCAATGGCGACAACCTCGCGGTGACGCTGTACGACCAGGGCCTGCGCCTGACCGACGGCACCGTGCGCGTGGTGCTGGACCAGAACACGGTCGAGCTCAGGCAGGTGGAGTTCCATGGCGGCGAGGGCAAGCTCACCGCCACCGGCAATATCAAGCTGGGCGAGGCCGATCCCAACCTGACCGGCCGCATCGTCGCCGACAAGCTGCAGCTGTTCGCCAGCCCGGAACGCACGCTGGTGGTGTCGGGCGATGCCAGCATCGCCAACGAGAACAAGCAGGTGGTGATCCGCGGCAAGTTCCGCGTCGACCGCGGCCTGTTCGACCTGCCCAAGGCCGGCGCGCCGGTGCTGGGCGACGATGTCGTGGTGATCCGGCGCAAGGACCAGCGCGCGGTCAAGACCGCGGCCACGCCGGTGCCGGAAAGCAAGCCCGCCAGCCGCTTCAGCCCGGTGATCGACCTGACCGTCGACCTCGGCAACAACTTCCGCTTCCGGGGCGCCGGCGCCGACCTGCTGCTGGCCGGGCAGATGGGCGTGAAGAGCGAACCGCTGGCGCCGATGAAGGCCACCGGCACGGTGCGCGTCACCGACGGCACCTACGAGGCCTTCGGCCGCAAGCTGGACATCGAACGCGGCATCATCAATTTCAACGGCCCGATCGACAACCCGAACATGAACATCCGCGCCATGCGCCGCAACCAGGAGGTCGAGGCCGGCGTGGAAGTCACCGGCACGGTGCGGCTGCCGCGCGTGCGGCTGGTGTCGGAGCCCAACGTGCCCGACGAGGACAAGCTGTCGTGGCTGATGTTCGGCTACGGCGCGGAAAGCGCCGGCGCCGGCCAGCAGCGCCAGCTGAGCGGCTCGGCGCTGGGCGGCGCCGCGCTGGGGCTGATCGGCGGCAGGGCCGGCAAGGGCATCGTCTCGCATTTCGGCATCGACGAATTCTCGATCGGGCCCAGCACCGCCGGCCTGAACGACCAGCAGGTGGTCAGCATGGGCAAGGCCATCACCGAACGCATGTCGGTGGGCTACGAGCAGAGCCTGACTTCGGCCTCGAACGTGGTGAAGCTGACCTGGCAGTTCTCGCGGCGCTGGTCGCTGATTGCCAAGGGCGGCTCCATCAACGGTTTGTCGGTCTTGTTCAACCGCCGCTTCGATACCTGGGCCAACCTGTTCAGCGGGGCCCCGAATCGCGGCACCAGGAGGAGCCAGCAGGATGAAAGCCAGCCACTCGACCCCGAAAGCGCCGCCCAGGCAGCCTCGGCCGTCATCGCCGAGCCGGTGCGCCGGTGATTTGCCTTCGACCTTTGCCGCGTCGCCGCGACGCCTTGCCGCCATGGGACTGATTGCCTCGATGCTTGCGCTGTTCGGCTGCGACCAGCAGAAGGTCGACGAAGCCATGAAGAAGGCGGGCGAGACCGCCCGCAACACCTGGAACGCGATCAAGCCCGACAGCGAGCTGTTCAAGGGCATCGTGCCGGGCCAGTCGACCGAGGAAGAGCTGCGCCGCCAGGCCGGCAAGCCCGAGATCGTGTGGGAAGAGGCCGACGGCGGGCGCCGGCTGGAATACCCGCGCGGCCCCGAGGGCACCACCACGTGGATGGTCACCATCGGCGCCGACGGCAAGGTCGCGAAGATCGAGCAGGTGCTGTCGGCCGAGCATTTCGCGCGCGTGCGCGCCGGCATGAGCAAGGACGATATCCGCCGCCTGCTGGGCAAGCCCACCAGGGTGGAAGCGTTCGCGCTGAAGAAAGAAGAGGTGTGGGGCTACCGCTGGATGGAGACCTCGACCGACAAGGCCTTCTTCAACGTGCATTTCAACAGCGACGGCACCGTCACCACCACCTCGCGCAGCGACGATCCGTCGCGGATGCAGGGCGGCTGAACCCGGCCCGCGCCTGCCTTCCGCCTGCCTTCCGCCTGCCTTCACCGCAGCTTCACTGCAGCAGGTGGCAGGCGGCCTGGTGCGCCGGCATGGCCGCGCCGGCGGCCGGGTCCAGCCGTCGCATGGGCGGGGTCTCGGCCGCGCACGCCGGCAGCGCGCGCGGGCAGCGCGGATGGAACTTGCAGCCCGGCGGCGGGTGCAGCGCCGAGCCGATATCGCCCAGGATCAGGCCTTCGGCGGGCTGGTGGTCCGGGTCGGGCCGCGGCGCCGAGCCCAGCAGGGCCTGCGTATAGGGATGGCGCGGCGAGCCGAAGACCGCGCTGCTGGGGCCGCTTTCCGCGATATTGCCCAGGTACATCACGCCCACCGCCGAGCTGAAGTGCTCCACCAGCGCCAGGTCATGGGCGATCACCACATAGGCCAGCCCGAAGCTGCGCTGGATCTCCGCCAGCAGGTTGACGATCTGGGCGCGGATCGAGACATCCAGCGCCGAGGTCGGCTCGTCCAGCACCAGCAGCCGCGGCCGCAGCGCCAGCGCGCGCGCCACCGCGATGCGCTGGCGCTGGCCGCCGCTGAACTCGTGCGGGTAGAGCTCGAGCGCGCCGGGCGGCAGGCCGACGATCTCCAGCAGCTCCAGCAGCCGGGCCCGCAGCGCGGCGCGGTCGCCGCCCTGGCCATGCGCCAGCAGCGGCTCGGCCAGCAGCATGCTGACCTTCAGGCGCGGATTGAGCGACGACGACGGGTCCTGGAACACCGCCTGCACCTGGCGCCGGTAGGCCAGCACGCCCTTGCGGTCCAGCGACATCACGTCCTGGCCATCGAAGCGGATCGCGCCGGCGCTGGGGCGCTCGAGCAGCAGCAACTGGCGCGCGATGGTGGTCTTGCCGCAACCCGACTCGCCCACCAGCGCAAAGGTCTGGCCGGCATCGACGGCAAAGCTGACGCCGTCGACGGCCCGCACGGTGCCGCCGCCGCGCGCGGGAAAATGCTTCTTCAGGTCTTGCACTTCAAGCAGCATGGCGTCTCCTGGCTGGCGCGGTCTCAGCCGGCCGAGGCCAGCCAGCAGCTGACCTTGTGGCCGGACTCCAGTTCGATCTCGGGGGGATAGGCGTCGTCGCACAGCGGCTTGCGGTGCGGGCAGCGCGCCGCGAAGCGGCAGCCGTGCGGCGGGTCGACCAGGCTGGGCGGGCTGCCCGGGATCGCGTACAGCCGCTCGCGCCGGTCGCCGAAGCGGGGGATGGCCTGCAGCAAGGCCTGCGTGTACGGGTGGGCGGGGCGCTGGTAAAGCGTGCGCACGTCGCCGGTCTCGACGATGCGCCCCGCGTACATCACCGCCACGCGATGGCAGATGCTGGCCGCCACGCCCAGGTCATGCGTGATCAGGATGATGCCGACGCCGGTCTGCGCCTGGATGCGGCGGAACAGCGCCATGATCTGCACCTGGATGGTCACGTCCAGCGCCGAGGTGGGCTCGTCGGCCACCAGCAGCCGCGGCGCGCTGGCGATGGCCATGCCGGTCACCACGCGCTGGCGCATGCCGCCGCTGAACTGGTGCGGATAATCGTCCAGGCGGGTCTCGGGCGAGGGGATGCGCACGCTCTCCAGCACCTGCACCACCTGGCGCCGGCGCGCCTCGCGGCTGTCGGCGCGGCCGTGGTAGTGCAGCGGCGCGCCGACCTGGTCGCCGACCGTGAATACCGGGTTGAGCGAGGTCAGCGGGTCCTGCGAGATCATGGCGATCTTGCGGCCGCGGTACTGCGTGCTCAGGGTCTTTTCCGGCAGCTGCAGCAGGTCCACGCCGTCGAGCAGCACCTTGCCGCCCAGGCGCACGCCGCCCTGGCGCGGCAGCAGGCGCAGGATCGACAGGATGGTCATGGACTTGCCCGAGCCGGACTCGCCCACCACGCCCAGGGTCTCGCCCTGGTTGACATGCAGGTCCACGCCGTCGACCGCGCGCACCATGCCGCGGCGCAGTTCGAGGTGGGTCGTCAGGCCCTGCACCGACAGCATCGGCGTGCCGTGCGAAGACGTATCCTGGGCGGCCGTTGGCAACGGGCGTCGGGTCACGTGCGGGTCCGGTCCGTTCATAGCTGCCTCCGTTTCGGGTCGAAGTGGTCGCGCAACCAGTCGCCCAGCAGGTTGGACGCCAGGCAGGTGGCCATGATCGCCAGCCCCGGCATGGTGATGGCCCACCACGCGTTGGTGATGTAGTTGCGCGCGTCGGCCAGCATCAGTCCCCACGACACGTCGGGCTGCTGGATGCCCAGGCCGAGGAAGCTCAGCGAGGCCTCGAAGATGATCACCTGGCCCACCTGCAGCGTGGCCAGCACCAGCAGGGTGTTGAGCAGGTTGGGCAGCAGGTGGCGGCGGAAGATGGTGAGCGTGCCGCAGCCCGCCACGCGCGCCAGCGCCACGTAGTCGCGCTGCTTGAGCGACATCACCTCGCCGCGCACGATGCGCGCGTACCAGGTCCAGTAGGTGACCACGATCACCAGCACCACGGTCTCGAAGCCCGGCCCCAGCACCGCCGCCAGCACCAGCGCCAGCGCCAGCGCCGGGATCGACATCTGGATGTCGACCAGCCGCATGATGAGCGCGTCCAGGCGCCCGCCGAAGTAGCCGGCCAGCATGCCCGCGGCGGTGCCGATGCCGCCGGAGATCAGGATGGCGTACAGCGCGACCACCAGCGAGATGCGGGTGCCGGCCATGATCCGCGTGAGCAGGTCGCGGCCCATGTTGTCGGTGCCGAGCGGATAGGCCCAGCTGCCGCCGGCCAGCCACGCCGGCGGCTGGAACGCGAGCCCCAGGTCGAGGCCGTTGGGGTCGTGCGGCAGCAGCGCCTCGCCGCCGATGGCGCAGGCCAGCAGCAGCGGCAGCACCGCCAGCGCAAACCAGGGCAGGCCGCGCAGGTTGCGCCGCGGGCGCTGGCGCACCGGGGCGGTGGCGCCGGCAGGAGGGATGGCGATCTCAGGCATGGCGGATCCTCGGGTCGATCAGGCCGTAGCTCAGGTCGACCAGCAGGTTGGACAGCACGAACAGCACGGAGGTGAGCATCACGCCCGCCTGCACCACGGGGAAATCGCGCGCGAACACGGCTTCGACCACGGTGCGGCCGACGCCGGGCCAGGCGAAGATGACCTCGACCACGAAGGCGCCGCCCAGCATCGCCGCGAAGTAGACGCCGAGGATCGTCACCAGCGGAATCGCCGCGTTGCGCAGCGCGTACTTCCAGACCAGCACGCGCTCGGGCAGGCCCATGGCGCGGCCCATGCGGATGTAGTCGCTGTCGAGCACATCGAGCATGGCCGAGCGCACCACGCGGGTCTGCGCCGCCACCGGATACCAGCCCAGCGCAATCGCGGGCAGCACCAGGCTGTTCCACGAGTCGCGCCCGAAGGCCGGCAGCCAGTTCAGCTGCACCGCGAACAACAGGATCAGCAGCAGGCCAACCCAGAAGTTGGGCATGGCCTGGCCCGCCATGGCGAAGACCTTGGCGAAGCGGTCGAACCACGAGCCGCGCCAGACCGCCGACAGCACGCCGAACGGCACCGCCATCGCGATCGAGAACGCCAGCGCGGCCAGGGCCAGTTCCACCGTGGCCGGCAGCCGCTCCAGGATCAGGCCGAGCGCCGGTTCCTGCCAGCGGTAAGAGTTGCCGAAGTCGCCGGTGACGGCGTTGCGCAGGAACACCAGGTACTGCGCCACCAGCGGCTGGTCCAGGCCGAGGTGCTGGCGGGTCTGTTCGATTACCTCGGGCGGCGCGTCGGCCGGCAGCAGCAGGGCCAGCGGGTCGCCGGACAGGCGCGAGATCAGGAAGATGATCACGCTCGCGCCAAGGATGCTGATCAGGCCGTGCAGCAGGCGTTTGGCAATGGGCATGGCGGGCTCCGTCGGGGAGTCATCGGCGGGGATGCCGCGCCGGCGCGCCGGGTCGGGCGCGGCCGGGCGCGGCGGCGGCTCAGCGCGGCTTCCAGCTGACTTCCTGGAACGAGCGCCAATAGTCGCGGATCGGCCAGGGCACGTAGTCGATCTTGTTGTCGCGCCAGGCAAAGGTCACCAGCGGGCGGTAGGTGGGCAGGCCGCCCAGCACGCGCTCCTGCTTGAGGCGGGCGATCTGCTGCAGCAGCGCGGTGCGCGCGGCGGGGTCCATGGTCTGGCGCTGTTTTTCCAGCAGCGCGTCGACCTCGGGGTCGCTGGTGTACGAGTAGGTGCCCCAGCCGCCGCCGGCCTGGTAGCTGTGCAGGTGTCCCGACCACGCCAGGCCGGGATCGCCGGGCAGGCCCTGCGACCACATCCAGCTCAGCACGCCATCCATCTCGGGCGGACCGGAACGGCCGCGCTTGCCGAGGCTGATCCATGCGCCGTACTCCAGGTTGCGCACCTGGCAGCGGATGCCGACGGCGCTCAGGTAGGCGTACATGGCTTCGCCCACTTCCTTCACGCCCGGCTCGCGCGGCGTGGTGAGGTTGTAGCAGGGGGTGTCGAAGCCATTGGGGTAGCCGGCCTGCTTGAGCAGTTCGCGCGCGCGCTTCTGGTCGAAGGCATAGGGCTTGAGCGCGGGGTCGTAGCCGTTGGAGGCCTTGCCCACCTGCGCATAGCGCTCGCCCTGGCCGAACAGCACGCGCTTGATGATGGCGTCGACATCGATGGCATGCGCGGCGGCCTGGCGCACGCGCACGTCATTGAACGGCGACTTCGGCATCTGCGTGTTGAAGTTCAGGAAGAGATTGTTGCCGCTGACCAGCGTGACGGTCTTCACACCCGGCATCTTCCTGAATTCCTCCACCATCGATGGCGGCACGTTGTCGATGAAATCCACCTTGCCGGTCTTGAACGCCGCCACCCGGGTCAGGTCCTCGGGAATCACCTTGATCGTCAGTTCCTTGATGCCGGGGCGCTTGTCCTGGTTCCAGTAGCCGTCGAAGGCTTCCAGCCTGAGCTCGTCCTTGGCCGTGCGCGAGACGAACTTCCATGGCCCGGTGCCCACCGGTTTCCTGGCGAACTCTTCCTCGCCGACCTTCTGGATGTACTTCTTGGGCATGGCCCACAGCTGCATGTTGCCGACGATGAACTGCGCGTCGGGCTGCTTGAAATGCAGCTTGAAGCGGTGCGCATCGATGATCTCGAAGCGCTCGACCGACGACACATAGTGCGAGAAGAAGCTGCTCTTGGGATCGCGCTGGCGCTGCCACGAGAACTCGAGGTCCTCCGACGTCAGCGGGTCGCCGTTATGGAAGCGCACGCCCTTGCGCAGCTGCACGTCGAGCACCGGCTTGCCGTCCTTGCCGGTGTCGAGCTTCCAGCTTTCCGCCAGCCAGTTCTCGTCCTTGAGCGCGGCGTTGCGGCGCACCAGCATTTCGAAGATCTGGCCGACAAAATAATGGTCGACCCCGGCCGAGATCTTGACCGGGTCGAGCGTGGTCGACTCCGCGCCGAAGGCGACGGTGAGGCTGCCGGTGGCGGGCGCGGGCGCGGCATGCGCGAGCGGCACGATGGCCGCGGCGACGATGCCGGCCAGCAGCCGGTAATGGGTGGCGTCGGACGGTTTCTTCATTTGCATGGTGCTCCTCCTGTTGCGCCGTCTCGTGGCGGCGCTGTGGGTGTGAACAACGGGCGCGCTCAGCGCGGGAAGCTGCTCTCGAGCTGGCGCACCACCTCGAGCAGGCGCGGCCGCACTTCCTGCAGCAGGAATGACGGCGACAGCCGGAACGACGGCCCGCCCACGTTGAGCGCCATGGGCGGCATGCCCTGGCCGGGCTCGAAGCCGCGCGCGATGCCGTTGACATCGGCCTGCCACTCGCCCATCGAGCAGGTCACGCCGAGCTCGCGGTGATCGGTCAGCGCCTGTTCGATGCCCTGGCGCAGCCGCGGCCAGGCCACATCGTCGACATCGCGCACCTGCTCCATGAAGGCTTGCCGCTCGGCGTCGGTGACCACCGCCAGCCAGGCGCGGCCGATCGCCGAGGTCGCTACCGGAATACGCGAGCCGGTATCGAGCGTCAGTGCAATCGCGGCGCTGCTGCGGCAGTGCTCGACATAGATCATCGAGAAGCGGTCGCGCGTGCCCAGCGACACCGTGCCGCCGGAGAAATCGGCCAGCTCCTGCATCAGCGGGCGCGCCACCTTGCGGATATCCAGCCGCGACAGCATGGCGCTGCCCAGCCGCAGGCAGGCGGTGCCCAGGCTGTACTGCTGGCTGCCTTCGGCGCGCGCCAGGTAGCCCAGCCGGGTCAGGGTCGAGGTCAGGCGCGATACCGTGGACTTGGGCAGCTGGCAGCGCCGCGCGATTTCCTGGTTGCCCAGGGCGCGGTCGCTGGTGCGGAAGCACGCCAGCACCTCGAGCCCGCGCGCCAGCGCGGTGACGAAATGGCGGTCTTCCTTGGTGGTGCCGGTGGATCGATCGTGCATGGCCGATGGCTCCATGGTGGCGCGAAAGCGGCGCCCAAGCGCGTGGCATCCCTTTCGCCGGTGCTGCAGGACAGATGGGTAGCGCTTGCGCTCAGCCGCCGTCGCCGGTGTCCAGCAGCGCCTGCAGTTCCACCTTGCGCACCTTGCCGGTGGCGGTCAGCGGAAACTCGGCCAGGATGCGGATCTCGGGCACCTTGTAGACCGCCATCTGCTCGCGGCACCAGGCATGCAATGCATCGGCGCTGGTGCCGTCGGCATGCTCGGGGCGCAGGCGGATAAAGGCCACCGGCACCTGGCCCTTGTCGGGGTCCGGGCGGCCGACCACGGCCGAGCCCAGCACCGCCGGGTGGCGCGACAGCAGCACCTCCAGTTCGGACGGGAACACGCTCATGCCGCGTACCTTCAGCATCTCCTTGCGCCGGCCCAGGAAATGCAGGTAGCCGGCCTCGTCATACGCGCCGATATCGCCGGTGCGGAACCAGCCGTCGCGGAACACCTCGGCGTCGACGTCGGGACGGCCCCAGTAGCCCTTGAACAGCGACGGCGTGCTGACCACGATCTCGCCTTCCTCGCCAATCGGCAGCACCGCGCCGGTGTCGAAGTCGCAGATCTTGATGCGCGTGCCCGGCACCGGCAGGCCCACGAAGACCGGGCGCCCGCGCAGGTCCAGGTCGTCGGCCTGCATGCCGGTGGTGAAGGTGTCGCTGGTATGGGTCTCGGTCATGCCCCACGCGCCTTCGGCAATGATGCTGCCGGTCAGCGCGTGCCAGCGCTGGCGGATGTCGGGCGTGATCTTGCGGATGAACGAGGCCGCGCGCGTATGCTGCAGCGAGCGCAGGTCGTAGCGGCCGCACTCGGGATGGTTCATCAGCTCGACGGCGTTGTCGACCACGACGAAGGTGCGGTTGACGCGGTAGCGCTCGATCGCGGCCATCACCGCGACCGGGTCCCAGCGCGCCAGCAGCACCACGGTCGCGCCGCTGAAGATCGGGTAGATCAGGCCCAGGTTCTCGCCCGCGATCCAGAACATCGGCAGGAAGTTCAGCATCACGTCGTCGGAGCCCTCGGCCAGGCGCGCGGCGTCGACGCCGCCGGTCAGCGCATACGAGGCCGCGGCGGTGTACAGCATGTCGCGCTGCGTGTGCATGCAGCCCTTGGGCAGGCCGGTGGTGCCGCCGGTGTAGTTCAGCGCGGCCAGCGCGTCCAGGTCGACCGGCGGCAGCGCCACCGGCGCGGTCTCGCGCAGCGCCTGCAGCAGGTCGATGGCGCCATCGACGGCCAGCGCGGGGGCATCCAGCCCGGCCGGCAGCGGCAGCCCGGGCTGCGCCGGCAGCATGGCGCCGGCGCTGGTGGTGTAGACCGCCCGCAGCGCGGTCTGCGCGCGCACCGACATCAGCAGCGGCGCCAGCTGGTCCTGCACGATGATGGTGGTGGCGCCCGCATCGTTGAGCTCATACACCAGCTCCTGCTCCTTGAAGAGCGGGTTGACCGGCACGTATACCGCGCCCAGCTTCAGGATGGCGTAGAACACCACGTGGAACTGCGGGCAGTTGCCCATCATCACTGCCACGCGGTCGCCCGCGCCGACGCCGCGGCCCTTGAGCAGCGCGGCGCAGCGCTCGGACAGGTCGTCGAGTTCGGCATAGGTGACAGTGGTGCCGTACCAGACCAGCGCCGCATGGTGCGGGCGCTTGCGCGCCCACGCGCGCAGGTAGTCGCCCAGCGGGGCCTCGCCTTGGGGGTACACCGGTGCGTCGGGCAGGCCGGCGGGCCAGATCTTGCGATGCCGGGCTTCCAGGTCGGCGAAGAACGCCTGTTCGTCCATGTGCTGTCTCCTCTTGCTGTCGCTCTGGTGGTGTCCGCCGCCGCGCCTACCAGGCGTCGACGAAGGGGCGTATCGGCCGCTGGGCACGCTGTGGGTCGGCGGCGCCCGCGTCGAGTCCGCTGACCAGCCACTGCCGCGTGGCGGCGGGATCGATCACCGCATCGAGCTCCAGCGCCGCCGCGGCGTTGATGGCATGGCCGCGTTCGTACATCTGCGCCACCAGCTGCTGGTACAGCGCATCGCGCTGCGGCCCGGCCGGCAGCGCTTCCAGCTCCTTGCGGAAACCGAGCCGCACCGCGCCCTCCAGCCCCATGCCGCCGAACTCGCCGGTCGGCCACGACACCGTGAAGCTGGGCGCGCGGAAGCCGCCCGCGGCCATCGCCATCGCGCCCAGGCCATAGCCCTTGCGCAGCACCACCGCCAGGAACGGCACGCGCAGCTTGGCGCCGACCACGAACATGCGCGACACGTGGCGCACCTGGGCGCGGGCCTCGACCTCGGGGCCGACCATGAAGCCCGGCGTGTCGATCAGCGACACGATCGGCAGTCCGTGCGCGTTGCACACCTGCATGAAGCGCGCGGCCTTGTCGGCGGCGTCGGCGTCGATGGCGCCGCCGAGGTGGCGCGGATTGTTGGCGAGGATGCCCACCGGCCGGCCTTCGATGCGCGCCAGCGCGGTATGGATGCCGGTGCCGAAGCCCGCGCGCAGCTCCAGCACGCTGCCGACGTCGGCCAGCCCGTCGATGGCGGCACGGGTGTCGTACACGCGCAGGCGGTTCTCGGGCACCACGTGGCGCAGCGCCAGCGGGTCGGGCGCCTGCCACGCTTCGAGCCGGCCCTGGAACATCGACAGGTAGTGCCTGGCGGCGGCCACCGCCGCGGCTTCGTCGTCGACCAGCAGGTCGGCCACGCCGTTGTGGTACTGCACTGCGGCCGGACCGATGTCCTCGGGCCGGAACACGCCCAGGCCGCCGCCTTCGATCATGGCGGGACCGGCCATGCCGATGTTGGCGTTGCGCGTGGCGACGATCAGGTCGCAGCAGCCCAGCAGCGCGGCATTGCCGGCGAAGCAGCGCCCGGAGGCGATGCCGACCACCGGCACTTCGCCGCTCAGCTCGGCGAAGGCGCCGAACGATGGCTGGTAGAGGCCGGCCACGGTGGGGAAGTCGACATCGCCCGGGCGCCCGCCGCCGCCTTCGGCAAAGATCACCGTGGGCAGGCGGTTGCGCAGCGCCACCTCCAGGATGCGGTCGGTCTTGGTGTGGTTGCGCTTGCCCTGGGTGCCGGCCAGCACCATGGCGTCGTAGGCCAGCACCGCGCAGCGCGCGCGTTCGGGCGCGAACAGGCTGCCGTTGATGGTGCCGGTGCCGGTGATCAGGCCGTCGGCGGGGGTGTTGGCAATCAGGTCGGCCTCGCTGCGCCGGCTCGCCTGCGCCGCCAGCGCCAGCCCGCCGTATTCGCGGAAGCTGCCGGCATCGCACAGGTCGTCGACATTCTCGCGCGCGGTGCGCTGGCCGCGCGCATGGCGGCGCGCCACCGCCTCCGGGCGGGCCGCGTCGTACAGGAAGGCATGTCGATCGAGCACGCGCTGCAGGTCGGGGCGGATCGCCGCGGGGTCGGCGCATTCGGCGTCGGCGCCGGCATGCGCGCCGGCGTCGGCGGGCTCCAGCACCAGCATGACCTGGCCTTCGGCCACCTGCTCGCCGGATGCGGTGCGCAGGTCGATCACGCGTCCGGCCTGTTCGGCCACGATGGCATGTTCCATCTTCATCGCATCGAGCACCGCCACGGTCTGGCCGGCCTTGACCACGTCGTTCTCGCGCGCCAGTTCGATCACGCGGCCGTTCATCGGCGCGCGCACCGCGCACAGGCCTTCGCCCAGTTGCTCTTCGAAGCTGGCGCTGCTCGACGTGGCCGCCACCGGCGTCGCGGCGGCGCCCGCCAGCGCGTGCCTTGCCGCGTGCTGCGCGCCGATCTGCGCGGCGCGTTCCAGCAGCGCGGGCAGCGCCGTCTCGATGTAGCGGGTATGCACCTGCTGGCTGGCAAAGTCATCGCGCTCGGCCAGCGCGCGCAGCAGGTCCAGGTTGGTGGCGATGCCGGCGATATTGAACTCGGCCAGCGCGCGCTGCAGGCGCCGCACCGCGTCGGCGAAGTGGTCGCTGGCCGAGGTGACGATCAGCTTGGCCAGCAGCGTGTCGTAATGCGCGGACGGGGCATAGCCGGTATAGCCATGGGTGTCGACGCGCACGTCCGGCCCGGTGGGCGGATCGAAGCGCTCCAGCCGGCCCTGCGCCGGCCGCGCCAGCCCTTGCGGGTCGGTCGCTTCCGCGTTGACGCGCACCTGGATCGCATAGCCGCGCACGCGCGGCGGATGCCGCGGGTCCAGCCCCATCTCGGGCAGGCGCCGGCCCTGGGCCAGTCCCAGCTGGACCGCTACCAGGTCGATCCCGGTGACCTGCTCGGTGACGGTGTGCTCCACTTGCAGGCGCGGGTTGGCCTCGATAAAGACGAAGGGCAGGGTCGCGCCGTCGCGGCCGGCGCCGTCCTCGGGCTCTTCGACCAGGAACTCGAACGTGCCCAGGCTGCGGTAGCGCGCCTCGCGCGCCAGCGTGCAGGCGGCGTCGACGATGCGTTGGCGCAGCGCGGCATCGAGCGCCGGGCTGGGCGCGATCTCCACCACCTTCTGGAAGCGGCGCTGCAGCGTGCAGTCGCGCTCGCCCAGCGCGATCACGCTGTCGCTGTCGCCGGCGATCTGCACTTCGATATGGCGCGCACGGGCGACCAGTCGCTCGGCGTAGAGGGCGTCGACGCCGAACGCCGAGCGGGCTTCGGAGCGGCAGCGCGCATAGGCTTCCGGCAGGGCGTCGCGTTCGCGCACCACGCGCATGCCGCGCCCGCCGCCGCCGCCCACGGCCTTGAGCACCACGCCGGCGCCGTCCTGCTCGTCGAAGAAGGCCGTCACCGCATCGAGCGTGGCCCCGCCCGGCGTGGCCGGCATCACCGGCACGCCGCAGCGGGCGGCCAGCGCCAGGGCGCGGCCCTTGTCGCCGAACAGGGCGAGGTGTTCGGGCTCGGGTCCCACGAAGACGATCTGCACCGCCGCACAGGCGCTGGCGAAATCGGCGCGCTCGCTCAGAAAACCGTAGCCGGGGTGGATGGCATCGCAGCCGGTGGCTCGCGCGGCGGCGAGGATGGCGTCGATGTCGAGATAGGCCGCGGCACCTTCGCCCTGCAGCGCGACGGCTTCGTCGGCGAGCAGGCGGTGCCGGCTGCCGGCATCGTCGGTGGCGTAGACGGCCACGGTGGCGATGCCGAGATCGCGGGCGGCGCGCTGCACGCGCAACGCGATCTCGCCGCGATTGGCGATCAGGAGCTTCTTCACAAATGTCCCCTTCCATGCGAAGCGGCGGCACAGGATTACGCAAGCGCGCAAGCGCGCAAGCGGGTTGCGCTGCCGGCTTCTTGTTTTTGTGGTTTGTGATTCTGCGAGGTGGAATCTACGCGGCCAGCCAGGGGGTCACAAGCGCGATGCGCCGGAACCATGTATGACATGCCGCGTGTGCATAGAGCCGGGGAGAGGGAGGGGATTTGCCGCTGTTTTGTTCTGCATTGCAGAATTCAGCCGGCTGTGGCGGGCGAGATGTCTCGCCCCGGGGGTGCGGCGGCGATGCGCCGCCGAAGGAAGCCGCGTCACGGGCGTGCCGCGGGATGCAACCCTCTCCCGCGTGTCGGGAGAGGGAACAGCGATACCGGACGATCAGCCGATGCGCATGCCCGGCACCGCGCCGCTGTGCGGCTCGAGGATGTACAGGCCGGGCGCGGCCTTTTCATCCGCGGCCGAGGCCGCCAGCACCATGCCTTCGGACACGCCGAACTTCATCTTGCGCGGCGCCAGGTTCGCCACCACCACGGTCAGCTTGCCCACCAGCTGCTCGGGCGTGTAGGCCGACTGGATGCCGGAGAACACGTTGCGGGTGCGGCCTTCGCCGAGGTCCAGCGTCAGCTGCAGCAGCTTGTTCGAGCCTTCCACCTTCTGGCATTCGACGATCTTTGCCACGCGCAGGTCGATCTTGGCGAAGTCATCGATGGTGATGGTGTCGGCGATCGGCTCGATCGCGGCTGCGTTCGCGTTGGTGGCCGGCGCCGCGGTCGCCTGCAGCGATTCGCGGTTGGCGGCCAGCAGCGCGTCGACCTGCTTGGCATCGACGCGCGTCATCAGGTGCTGGTAGGGCTGTACCGGGCTGGCGGCCGACAGCTGCTGGTCGATGGCACGCCAGTCCAGCGGCGCGACGTTGAGGAAGCGCTCGACGCCGGCGGCCACGTTGGGCACCACCGGCTTCAGGTAGATGGTCAGCAGGCGGAACGCCTCCAGCGAGACCGAACATGCCGCATGCAGCGCGGCGCGCTTGCTGTCGTCCTTGGCCAGCTCCCACGGCTTCTCGGTGTCGACGAAGGCGTTGACGGCATCGGTCAGTTCCATCACCAGGCGCAGCGCCTTGCTGTACTCGCGGCTTTCATACAGGTGCGCCACCTGCGGCGCGGCCTGGCGCAGCTGCTCCAGCAGCGGATGGGCCAGCGCGGCTTCGTCGACCTTGCCGTCGAAGCGCTTGACCAGGAAGCCCGCGGCGCGGCTGGCGATGTTGACGTACTTGCCGATCAGGTCGCTGTTCACGCGCGCGATGAAGTCGTCGAGGTTCAGGTCGAGGTCTTCCATGCTGGCGTTGAGCTTGGCGGCGAAGTAATAGCGCAGCCACTCCGGGTTCATGCCGGTGTCGATATAGCTCTGCGCGGTGATGAAGGTGCCGCGCGACTTGCTCATCTTGGCCCCGTCGACGGTCAGGAAGCCGTGGGCGAAGACATTGGTCGGGGTGCGGTAGCCCGAGAAACGCAGCATCGCCGGCCAGAACAGCGTGTGGAAGTACAGGATGTCCTTGCCGATGAAGTGGTACTGCTCGGCGGTCGAGTGCGGGCCGACCCAGGCGTCGAAATCGATGCCGCGCTGCTGCGCCAGGTTCTTGAAGCTGGCGTAGTAGCCGATCGGCGCGTCCAGCCACACGTAGAAATACTTGCCCGGCGCGCCGGGGATTTCGAAGCCGAAGTAGGGCGCATCGCGCGAGATGTCCCAGTCGGACAGGGTCGAGGCCTCGCCCTCGGCGCCCAGCCATTCCTGCATCTTGTTGGCGGCTTCGGGCTGCGCCAGGTCGGCCACCCACTCGCGCAGGAAGCTTTCGCAGCGCGGATCGGACAGCTTGAAGAAGTAGTGGGCCGACGACTTGCGCACCGGCGTGGCGCCCGATACCACCGAGTAGGGGTTCTTCAGGTCGGTCGGCACGTAGGTGGTGCCGCACACCTCGCAGGAATCGCCGTACTGGTCCTTGGCGCCGCACTTCGGGCACTCGCCCTTGATGAAGCGGTCGGGCAGGAACATGTTCTTGACCGGGTCGTAGAACTGCTCGACCTCGCGCTCGGCGATCAGGTCCTCGGCCTTCAGGGCCAGGTAGATCTTTTCGCACAGTTCGCGGTTTTCCTCGGCGTCGGTGCTGTAGTAGTTGTCGAACGACACCAGGAAGCTGTCGAAATCGCGCTTGTGCTCGGTCCAGACGCGGTCGATCAGCGCCTTGGGCGTGATGCCTTCCTTCTCGGCGCGCAGCATGACCGGGGTGCCGTGGGTGTCGTCGGCGCCGACGTAGTAGACCTCGTTGCCCATCATGCGCTGGAACCGCACCCAGATATCGGTCTGGATGTACTCCACCAGGTGGCCGATATGGATCTGGCCGTTGGCGTAGGGCAGGGCGGATGTGACGAGGATGCGACGTGCGGTCATAAACAGGAGCCGGTCAGGAGCGGGGGAAATCGAGGGGTCGGCGCCAGCCAGGACGGGCAGGCGCGTGCCGGGAAGGGGCTATTTTAACAACTGGCCGGCCGCCGCGCGGCGGTTCCGCATCGCGGAATAGGCGGGGCGCCGGATCCGCGCGGGCAAAAAAAAGCGCCGGTCAGTGCCGGCGCAGCTTTCCACAACGGAAAAGGAGGAGAAATCAGGTACCGCCCGGGAGGTCAGCCACCCATCGCGAGCCAGCAACGGTGGCAAGCGGCACCTGTTTCTATGACAGGGTCACCCTTGAATTGGTTTCAAAAAAATTTCGACGCGGCGATTTTGTGCCCGTCCGGCCTCGGTCCCGTTGTCCGCGACCGGCTGGCTCTGGCCGCGGCCTTCGGCGCTCAGGCGGTTGCGTGCGACGCCGCGATCACCCAGGTAACCCGCCACGCTCTGGGCGCGGCGCTGCGACAGCTGCATGTTGTAGTTGGGGTTGCCGGTGCTGTCGGTATGGCCGACGACGTTGGCGCTGACGTCCTGGTGCTGGCCCAGCGTCTGCGCGACCTGGTCGAGCACCGAGCGGAACGACGGCTTGATGGTGGCGCTGTCGGTGTCGAAGGTGACCTGGCTGGGGATGTTGACCTTCAGCGAGCCGTCCGGCTGCTCGGTGATCTGGGTGCCCGTGCCCGCGGTGTCCTTGTTCAGCTTGCCGCGGATCGCGTTCCAGTTGTAGCCGGTCGCGCCGCCGATGGCGCCACCGACGGCCGCGCCCACCAGCGTGCCGGTGGTGTTGCCGCCGATCAGGTTGCCAAGCCCCGCGCCGACCGCGGCCCCGACGCCGGTACCAACCGCCGTGTGGGTTTGCTGTTCGGTGGCGCAGCCGGCGGCCAGCAGCGTGGCGGCGGCGAGCGAAACGGTAACGAGCTTGATCTTCATGCTTTCTCCTTCTGATGTTCCCGTAAATGTTCTTGGTACCGCGTCGCGATGGTAACGCCAAGGCAAGCGGCAGGTAACCCATTGTGCGCGTCGGTCAGGCCGGGCGCGGCACCGCTCGCGGTGTCGGCATGCCGGGCCGCCCAACCGCACTACAATATGGATATGGCGGCGCGCGCACAAGTGCAAGCTTGTGAGATTTGTAATTGTCTGTAATCCCCCACCCGACAGAGGGGATTGCGCGCGGACTTCCGGCGTTCATGGCCGGTGCTGCATACTTTGATACATTAGGCGCAGGCCATCATGCGCCCGTTCCCCACTATCCAAGCGGAGTTTGTCTTGAGCCTCAGCACTGAGCAGGTTACCGAAGCCCTGCGCACCGTCATCGACCCCAATACGGGCAAGGACCTGGTGTCCACCCGCTCGGCCAGGAACATCCGCATCGATGGCGGCGAGGTATCGCTGGAGGTGGAACTCGGCTATCCCGCGAAGAGCCAGTTCGATCCGATCCGCAAGCTGGTGGTGGCCGCGGTGCGGCAGGTGCCGGGCGTGACCAATGTCAGCGTGGGCGTGAGCATGAAGATCGTCGCCCACGCGGTGCAGCGCGGCGTCAAGCTGCTGCCGGGCGTGAAGAACGTGATTGCGGTGGCGTCGGGCAAGGGCGGCGTGGGCAAGTCGACCACGGCCGTGAACCTGGCGCTGGCGCTGGCTGCCGAAGGCGCGCGCGTGGGCATGCTCGACGCGGACATCTACGGCCCCAGCCTGCCGATGATGCTGGGCATCGACGGCCGGCCGGAATCCGCCGACGGCCAGACCATGGAGCCGCTGGAGGGCCACGGCCTGCAGGCCAACTCGATCGGCTTCCTGATCGAGCAGGACAACCCCATGGTGTGGCGCGGCCCGATGGTTACCTCGGCGCTGGAGCAGCTGCTGCGCCAGACCAACTGGCACGATCTGGATTATCTGATCGTCGACATGCCGCCGGGCACCGGCGACGTGCAGCTGACGCTGTCGCAGAAGGTTCCGGTCACCGGCGCGGTGATCGTGACCACGCCGCAGGACATCGCGCTGCTGGACGCCAAGAAGGGCCTGAAGATGTTCGAGAAGGTGGGCATTCCCATCCTGGGCATCGTCGAGAACATGGCGGTCTATTGCTGCCCGAATTGCGGCCATGTCGAGCATATCTTCGGACACGGCGGCGGCGAGAAGATGTGCGCCGACTACGGCGTCGACCTGCTCGGCAGCCTGCCGCTGAACCTCAGCATCCGCGAGCAGGCCGATTCCGGCCGCCCCACCGTGGTGGCCGAGCCGGACAGCCCGGTGGCCGAAATGTACCGCGCGATCGCGCGCAAGGTCGCGATCAAGGTCGCCGACAAGGCGCGCGACATGACCAGCAAGTTCCCCAGCATCGTCGTGCAGAACACCTGAGCGCTCCGCCTGCCGCCATGGACAGCCAGCCCACCGCCAACCCGCCGCCGCCCGGCACCCGCCCCGCCGTCACCATGGCCGTGGTGATGCGCAAGGTGGCGCTGGCCAACCGCTGGCAGCCCTGGAAATGGCAGCTGGACGCGGTGCTGCCCGACCTGGGCGAGTTCGGCACGCAGCCGGTGTGCCTGGAGCACGATGCCCACGGCGCGCGCTGGCTGTACCCGGGCTACGAGGTGGAGCTGTTCCGCGACCAGGGCGAGGGCTACTACCTGAACCTGACCTCGGCCACGCCGTGCTGGTTCGTGATGTGGCGCATGCCCGAGGACGAGGGCGAGGGTGACGAGGCGCATCCGGTGCCGGTCACCGTGACGCTGTCGTACAACGAGGCCGGCCGCTGGCTGGATGCCGGCGAGACCGTCGAGAACGTGCCGCTGGCCCCGGAGCAGCGCGACTGGCTGCAGGCCTACGTCAACGAACATTACCGGCCCGAGCCCAAGCAGCGGCGCCGGCCCGAATCCTTCAAGGCGCCGGACCAGCGCGCCCGCTATTGATCCCTGACACCACCGAGAAGCGGCCCTGCCCATGAGCGAATCGTCCTTCCTGTCGCGCTGGTCGCGCCGCAAGGCCGCGGTGCGCGAAGGCGTGGCCGTGCCCGCAGAACCGCCGCAGCCGGCGGTGCCCGCGGCCGAGGCAGTCCCTGCGACCGTCCAGGCCGGCCCCGAGGCGCCGCAGAGTCCGCCGCCGACGCTGGCCGATGTCGCGGCCCTGCGGCCCGGTGACGAGATCGCCCGCTTCGTCGCGCGCGGCGTGGACGAATCGGTCAAGCGCGCCGCGCTGAAGGCACTGTTTGCCGATCCGCACTTCAATGTGATGGACGGGCTCGATATCTATATCGACGATTACAGCAAGCCGGACCCGATTCCGCTCGCGATCCTGCGACAGTTGCGCCAGGCCGAGACCCTGGGCCTGTTCGAGCCGACCGACGAAGAACGCGCCGCGGCCGAAGCCGCGGCCCGGCTGGCGGGGCCGGACCAGGTATCGCCTGCTACGCATGAGGTGCCGCGGCAAGAGGCCGAGGATGCGCCAGTGCCGCCGGCGCAGGCCGAGGCGCCGGCAGGCGGCGAAACGCCGCCGGCAGCAGGCAGTCAAAGCGAACAACAGGGCCAGCAAGACCCGCATAAACGCGCGTAGCCCAGAGCGGCAGCGCAGGCCTACAATAGGCATCCCCACAATCCGCCGGCCCGCAGACCCCCGAAAGAAGGGACGTCCGGACCGGTCAGCCGCACTCGCCATGCCGACGCTGATCTGCAATTGCAACGACACCATGCCGCTGGACGGGGCGGCATTGTCAGACGCAACCCGCGACGCCAGCCAGGGACCGCTCAAAGTCCATCGACTGCTGTGCCGGCGCGAAATCGGTGACTTCACTGCCGCGCTGGACGGCACCGACGACGTGATCGTCGCCTGCACGCAAGAACGCCAGCTCTTTACCGAGGTGGCCGCGCAAGCCGCGCAGGGCCGCGATGGCCAGGCGGTAGTAACCGCGCCGGTGCGCTTCGTCAATATCCGCGAGACCGGCGGCTGGTCGCAGGGTGCCCGGCGCGACCCCAGGACCGCCAACGCCAAGATCGCCGCGCTGCTGGCCGTGGCCGCGCTGCCCGAACCCGAGCCGGTGCCGGTGGTGGACTACCGCAGCGACGGCGCCGTGCTGGTGCTGGGCCCGGCCGCGCGCGCGCTGCCGTGGGCCGAGCGGCTGGCGGCGATGCAATTCGAAGTCACGGTGCTGCTGACCGGTAGCGACCCGCGCGACGGCACCGCCGCGCAGCCCGCGGCGCGCGCCTATCCGGTCCACAGTGGCCGGCTGGCCGCGCTGAGCGGCTGGCTCGGCGCCTTCGAGGCCAGTTGGGAAACCGGCGCCGGCCGCAGCAACCCGATCGACCTGGACCTGTGCACGCGCTGCAATGCCTGCATCGAGGCCTGTCCGGAAGACGCGATCGATTTCAGCTACCAGATCGACCTGTCGCGCTGCCGCGCGCATCGCGATTGCGTGCGCGCCTGCGGCGCCGCCGCGGCGATCGACTTCGACCGTCCGCCGGGCACCGGCACGGGCCGCTTCGACCTGGTCTTCGACCTGTGCGACACGCCCGCCTTCACCATGCACCAGCCGCCGCAGGGCTACCTCCATGCCGGCGCCGACCCGGTCCGCCAGCAGGCCCAGGCGCTGCTGCTGGCCGGACTGGTGGGCGAGTTCGAGAAGCCCAAGTTCTTCCGCTACAAGGAAAGCCTGTGCGCGCACGGCCGCAACCAGACCACCGGCTGCACCGCCTGCATCGATATCTGCTCGACGCAGGCCATCGCCTCGCGCTGGCATGACGGCAAGGGCCGCATCGAGGTCACGCCCAACCTGTGCATGGGCTGCGGCGCCTGCACCACGGTTTGCCCCAGCGGCGCCATCAGCTACGGTTATCCCGGCCCGGAGACGACCGGCGCGCGGCTGCGCACGCTGTTGTCCGCCTACCGGCAGGCCGGCGCGCGCGATCCGGTGGTGCTGCTGCACGGCGAGGAATTCGGCACGCCCGCGCTGCTGGCTTTGGGCCGCGCCGCCCGCGGCGGCAAGGCGCGGGGTGTGCCCGCGCAGGTCATGCCGCTGTCGCTGTTCCATCCGGCCTCGGTGGGGCTGGAGCTGTGGCTGGCCGCGCTGTGCTGGGGCGCCAGCCGCGTCGCCGTGCTGCTGACCGGCGACGAGGCCCCGCAATACCGCACCGCGCTGCTGGAGCAGATGGCGGTCGGGCGCGCGCTGCTGTCGGGCCTGGGCTATGACGGCGAGGCGCTGTCGCTGGTCGAGTCCGCCGACACCGAAGCGCTCGATGCCGGCCTGGCGGCGCTGCGCCCGGCGCGCAACGCGCTGCCACCCGCGGCCTTCGGCCCGGTCGCGGCCAAGCGCGAGCTGCTCGACTTCGCGCTCGACCACCTGGTGCGCCATGCGCCGTCGCCGGCGCAGAGCGTGCCGCTGCCGGCGGGCGCGCCCATCGGCGCCATCGCCGTGGATACCGGCAAGTGCACCTTGTGCCTGGCCTGCGTCGGCGCGTGCCCGTCGCAGGCGCTGCGCGACAACCCCGAGCGTCCCGTGCTCAGCTTCATCGAGCGCAACTGCGTGCAGTGCGGGTTGTGCGAGAAGACCTGCCCCGAGGACGCCATTGCCCTGGTGCCGCGCCTGCTGGCCGGCGACGCGGCCCGGCGCCCGGTCACGCTCAACGAGGCCCAGCCGTTCCATTGCGTGCGCTGCGCCAAGCCGTTCGGCACGGCGCAGATGGTCGAGTCGATGCTGGTGCGCCTGGCCGGCCATCCGGCCTTTGCCGGCGCCGCCGCGGAGCGTCTCAGGATGTGCCCCGACTGCCGCGTGGTGGACATGATGGAACGCGACCCCGGCGCCATCACCGGCGCCACCCTGCGCTGAGACCCGGCCCGGGCCACCGGGCACAATTCATCACGACATGACAGATTTCCAGCCGATCCAGCTCACCGCCGCACCGCCCGCCGACCCCGCGGACAGCGAAGACACCGCCCGCGCCGACCTGTACGGCCTGCTGGCGACGCTGTTCTACCGCGCCCCCGACGCGGCCTTGCTGCATCACATCGCGGCCAACCGGGCCGTGGGCGAAGATGCGAAAACGGTGCTGGGCAAGGCGTGGAATGCGTTGTGCGACGCAGCATCCGAAACCACCGCGGCGGAAGCCGAGGAGGAGTACCGGCAACTGTTCGTCGGCGTGGGCCGCCAGGACGTGTTCCTCTACGGCTCCTTCTATATGACGGGCTTCCTCAACGAGCGCCCGCTGGTGGCGCTGCGCGAAGACCTGGCCCGCTATGGGCTGGAGCGCCACGAAGGCGTCAGCGAGACCGAGGACCACATTGCCACGCTGTGCGAGGTGATGCGCTTCCTGGTGGCGGGTGACGACCTGTCGGTGTCCAACCTGGGCGAGCAGCAGCGCTTCTATGCGAAGCATTTGCAGCCGTGGATCGAGCCCTTGTGCGAGGCGGTGGCGGCGCACCCGCAGGCGCGCTTCTATCGCAGCGTGGCCGGACTGCTGGGCACCTTCGCCGGCGTCGAGGCGGTGGCGCTGGAAATGACCTGAGCGGATCCGGGCGCGGGACCGATGCGGCGCAAGGCGCAGGTCCGGACCGGCTGCCTAGCTCAAATGGGAGCAGAAGGTAAGGAAAAACCCGTGCTTGTCATGGTCTTTCCTTCCAGTTGAATCTAGAATATGCATAACAACGCATAACGGCACAACCATCGGGCTTTGACAACCGAGGAGCCCCCACATGAGAGAAAAGCCAACCAGGGTCGGGCGCCGCACGTTTCTCGCGGGCGCCGGAGTTGTGGCCGCCGCCACGGGTGCGGCAGCGCTGAGCGCGCGCGCCCCCGCTGTGCCGGGCCAGGCTGCAGCCCTGCCGGAACCCACCGATCCTCCGTCGGACAGCAAGGGTTACCGGGTCTCCGACCACATCCGCAAGTATTACCGGACCACGCTGGTGTAACTGCCACGGCGGCGTGGTCTGGCGCGCCGCCCGCAACCGGACGCTACCCAATCGTCCGTTTCTGAGGTGAGACATGATCTTGACCCGCAAACGCGCGGCGCAGGGCGCATCCGCCCGCCTCGCTGATGGCCTTGCCAATCGGCCCGAATCCGCCGGCGCAAGCTCCGGCCGGCTCTCCCAACGACTCGCGGCCAGCCTGGCCGGCGCCATGCCGACCATGGACCGCCGCGGCTTCCTCAAGCGCTCCGGCATCGGCGTCGGCGCCGGCCTCGCGGCCGGGCAGCTGACGCTGCTGCGCAAGGCCGACGCTGCCGACGACAAGAAGGCAGCCGCCGGCGACGGCAAGACCGGCATCGTGGTCCGGCGTACCGTGTGCGGCCACTGCTCGGTCGGCTGCGCAGTCGACGCGGTGGTGCAGAACGGCGTGTGGATCCGCCAGGAGCCGGTGTTCGATTCGCCCCTGAACATGGGCGCGCACTGTGCCAAGGGTGCGGCGCTGCGCGAGCACGGCCACGGCGAATACCGGCTCAAGTACCCGATGAAGCTGGTCAACGGCAAGTACCAGCGCATCGGCTGGGACCAGGCGCTCGACGAGATCACCGCGAAGATGAAGGAGATCCGCCAGCAGAGCGGCCCGGATTCGATGTTCTTCGTCGGGTCTTCCAAGCACAGCAATGAGCAGGCCTACCTGATGCGCAAGTGGGTGTCGTTCTTTGGCACCAACAACACCGACCACCAGGCGCGCATCTGCCACTCCACCACGGTGGCGGGCGTGGCCAATACCTGGGGCTACGGTGCGATGACCAACTCGTACAACGATATGCAGAACGCCAAGGCGGCCCTGTATATCGGCTCCAACGCGGCCGAGGCGCACCCGGTGTCGATGCTGCACCTGCTGCATGCCAAGGAGAATGGCTGCAAGGTGATCGTGGTCGATCCGCGCTTCACGCGCACCGCGGCCAAGGCGC
Organism: Cupriavidus alkaliphilus; assembly: GCF_900094595.1. GTDB lineage: Bacteria > Pseudomonadota > Gammaproteobacteria > Burkholderiales > Burkholderiaceae > Cupriavidus > Cupriavidus alkaliphilus. The sequence continues at coordinate 386,808 of NZ_FMAD01000001.1, forward strand.
ACCATTACGTGCGGATCCGCTCGGGCACCGATATCGCATTCCTGTTCGGCGTGCTGTACCACGTCTTCAAGAACGGCTGGGAAGACCAGAAGTACCTGAACGACCGTGTCTACGGCATGGACAAGGTCAAGGAAGAGGTGATGGCCAAGTGGACTCCCGACAAGGTCGAGGAGGTCACCGGCGTGCCCGAGGCGCAGGTCTACCTGGTGGCCGAGACCATGGCCAAGAATCGCCCCAGCACGCTGGTGTGGTGCATGGGCCAGACCCAGCACACCATCGGCAACGCGATCGTGCGCGCCTCGTGCCTGGTGCAGCTGGCGCTGGGCAATATCGGCGTGGCTGGCGGCGGCGCCAACATCTTCCGCGGCCACGACAATGTGCAGGGTGCCACCGACGTCGGCCCCAACCCTGACTCGCTGCCGGGCTACTACGGCCTGGCCACCGGCGCATGGAAGCACTATGCGGCGGTGTGGGGCGTGGACTACGAATGGATCAAGAAACAGTTCGTGTCGCAGGCGATGATGGAAAAGTCCGGCACCACGGTGTCGCGCTGGATCGATATCGTCACCGAGAAGAACGAGCTGATCGACCAGGACAACAACGTGCGCGGCGTGTTCTTCTGGGGCCATGCCCCGAACTCGCAGACGCGCGGCCTGGAAATGAAGAAGGCCCTCGACAAGCTCGACCTGCTGGTGGTGGTGGACCCGTACCCGTCGGCGACCGCGGCCATGGCCAACATGCCGCCGGCCGAGGGCGACAAGGTCAACCCCAACCGCGCGGTGTACCTGCTGCCCGCGGCGACGCAGTTCGAGACCTCGGGCTCGTGCACGGCGTCGAACCGCTCGCTGCAATGGCGCGAGAAGGTGATCGAGCCCCTGTTCGAGTCGATGCCCGACCAAACCATCATGCAGGCGTTCGCCGACAAGCTCGGCTTCGGCAAGGAGCTGTCGAAGAACTACAAGATGATCGAGGTCAAGCGGGCTGGCCGCACCTGGATGGAGCCGGAGCCCGAATCGATCCTGCGCGAGATCAACGCCAGCAACTGGACCATCGGCTACACCGGCCAGTCGCCCGAACGGCTGAAGTCGCACATGCGCAATATGCAGATGTTCGATGTCAAGACGCTGCGCTGCAAGTCGGGCAAGGACCCGGTGACCGGCTACGACCTGACCGGCGATTACTTCGGGCTGCCGTGGCCGTGCTATGGCACGCCGGAACTGAAGCACCCCGGCTCGCCCAACCTGTACGACACCACCAAGCACGTGATGGACGGCGGCGGCAACTTCCGCGCCAACTTCGGCGTGGAGCGCGACGGCGTCAACCTGCTGGCCGAGGATGGCTCGCACTCGCTGGGCGCGGAGATCACCACCGGCTATCCCGAGTTCGACCACGTGCTGCTGAAGAAGCTGGGCTGGTGGGACGACCTGACCGATGCCGAGAAGGCCAAGGCCGAGGGCAAGAACTGGAAGACCGACCTCTCCGGCGGCATCCAGCGCGTGGTGCTGAAGAACCATGGCTGCCATCCGTTCGGCAACGCCAAGGCGCGCGCGGTGGTGTGGAACTTCCCGGATCCGATCCCGCAGCACCGCGAGCCGCTGTACTCCACGCGTCCCGACATGGTCGCGAAGTATCCGACCCATGACGACAAGATGGCGTTCTGGCGGCTGCCGACGCTGTACAAGTCCGTGCAGCAGCGCAATATCGAGAACAAGGTGGCCGAGAAGTTCCCGATCATCCTGACCTCCGGGCGGCTGGTCGAGTACGAGGGCGGGGGCGAGGAAACCCGTTCCAACCCGTGGCTGGCCGAACTGCAGCAGGAGAACTTCGTCGAGATCAACCCGCGCGCCGCGTCCGACCGCGGCATCCGCAACGGCGACTACTGCTGGGTCAAGACCCCCACCGGCGCCACGCTGAAGGTGCGCGCGCTGGTGACCGAGCGGGTCGGTCCCGATACCGCCTTCATCCCGTTCCACTTCTCGGGCTGGTGGCAGGGCAAGGACCTGAAGGACTACTACCCCGAAGGGGCGATGCCGGTGGTGCGTGGCGAAGCGGTCAATACCGCCACCACGTATGGCTATGACTCGGTGACCATGATGCAGGAAACCAAGACCACCATTTGCCAGATCGAGCGGTTTGCCTAAGCGCAGAGGAACACCATGGCACGCATGAAATTTATCTGTGACGCCGAGCGCTGCATCGAGTGCAACAGCTGCGTCACTGCCTGCAAGAACGAGCACGAGGTGCCCTGGGGGGTGAACCGGCGCCGCGTGGTCACGGTCAACGATGGCATGGTCGGCGCCGAGAAATCGATCTCGGTGGCCTGCATGCACTGCTCGGACGCCCCCTGCATGGCGGTCTGCCCGGTCGACTGCTTCTACCGCACCGAGGATGGCGTGGTGCTGCACGACAAGGACGTCTGCATCGGCTGCGGCTACTGCTCCTATGCCTGTCCGTTCGGCGCGCCGCAGTTTCCGTCGACCGGCACCTTCGGCGTGCGCGGCAAGATGGACAAATGCACATTCTGCGCCGGCGGTCCGGAGAAAAACGGCTCGGAGGCCGAGTTCGAGAAATACGGCCGCAACCGGCTCGCCGAAGGCAAGCTGCCGCTGTGCGCCGAGATGTGCTCGACCAAGGCGCTGCTGGGCGGTGATGGCGACGTGATTGCCGACATCCTGCGCAACCGCGTGATCAAGCGCGGCACCGGCGGCGACGTGTTCGGCTGGGGCACGGCCTACGGCAATGCCCAGGCCGGCGCGAAGCCCGCGGCACCGGCGCAGCAGCCGGCGCCGGCACCAGCCGCGCCCGCCGCGCCGACCGCGCCGGCAGCCACGGCACCCGCAGGAGGGAAAGCGTCATGAATCGCATCCGCGTCGTTGCACTGGTGTCGCTGTGCGGCGTGCTGCTGGCCGCGTGCGGCGAAAAGCCGCAGACCATCGGCCCGTCGCACCGCAAGGCCGACGCCCAGGCGTTCCAGGGGGCCCCGGACGACCCGTTCGTGGCCAAGGGCTGGACCGCGGGCGACCGCAACAGCTGGAACAACCAGATCCGCCAGCGCAACCAGTTGCAGAACGAGTACAACCGGGTGCAATGACCGCGCCGCCGTGTGGATTTCCCGCCAGCCGGGAACTGAAGGAGGGGCTATGACGCCGTCGCACAATCGATGCCGCGCCGCAGGCTGGCGTGGCTGGCTGGCCGCCGGTGCGCTGGCGCTGGCGGCCGTCGCCGGCAATGCCGGCGCGCAGGCCCCGGCACCCGCGCCCGGGCCGTCGACCGGACCGGCGACCGAATCGGCCAGCGCCGACGCCAACAACCCGGCCACGCATCCGGCCCAGCCGCTGGCCGGCATTGCGTCCGAGAACATCTTCAACATCCCGCCGCGTGACATCGCCGCCGAGGCCCGGTCGCAGCAGCAGCGCAGCGTCACGCAGCCCGGCAACAACGCGCCGATGTGGCGCGAGGTCAATTCCGACCAGCGCCACTACAGCAGCCTGCCCGACAAGGAAGCCGGGGTGCTGATCCAGCGCACCGGCCAGTCGTGGCGGCTGTTCCGCAATGGCGTCATCACAGTCTGGGGCGGCTGGCTGCTGCTGATCGTGCCGGTGGTGATCCTCGGCTTCTTCCTGTGGCGCGGCACCATCCCGCTGCGCACGCCCAGGACCGGCCGCATGATCGAGCGCTTTACCCCGCTCGAGCGCATCGTGCACTGGACCATGGCGATTTCCTTCGTGGTGCTGACGGTGTCGGGCATCGTGATGCTGCTGGGCAAGCATTTCCTGCTGCCGCTGATGGGCCATATGCTGTTCGGCTGGCTCAGCTACATCCTGAAGAACCTGCACAACGTGGTGGGGCCGATCTTCACGCTGTCGGTGATCGTCGCCTTCGTGGTGTTCCTGCGCGACAACCTGCCCAGCCGCGACGACGTCCGCTGGGTCACCAGCCTGGGCGGACTGGCCTCGGGCAAGCACGTGCCGAGCGGGCGCTTCAACGCCGGCGAGAAGATGTGGTTCTGGGTGGGCGTGTTTGTGTTCGGCGTGGTGCTGTCGGCCTCGGGCTGGGTGCTCGACATGATCGTGCCGGGCATGGACTACTACCGCGCCACCATGCAGATCGCCAACGTGATCCACGGCATCTCGGCGGTGCTGATGATTGCCATGGCGTGCGGCCATATCTATATGGGCACCATCGGCATGGAGGGCGCGTACCGCGCCATGCGCGATGGCTGGGTCGACGAGGCCTGGGCCAAGGAGCACCACGAGCTCTGGTACGACGACATCAAGTCCGGCAAGATCCCGGCGCAGCGTTCGGCCGACTCCGATGCCGCAGCGGCCCGGCCGGCGCGGCAGAGTCCCGGCGAAGCCTGAAGCGGGCCCCACGACACAGCAGGAATCCACGACGATGACACGCATCCTGACGCTGATCGCCGTAGCCGCCGGTGCCGCCTGTGCGGCCTTCGCTCCGGGCGCGCTGGCCAAGCTGCCCGCGCCGACCGAGGCCCAGCAGGCCAAGTCCGCCGAGACCAGGGCGCGCGCCGCCTGGTCCGACAAGGTCGCGGCCTACCAGCTGTGCCGCGCCCAGGACAAGATCGCCGGGCGCTACCTGGCCGACCGCAAGGCGCACGGGCAGCAGGCGCGCGAGCCGGTGCAGACCGCCGCCTGCGCCGATCCGGGACCGTTCGTGGCGCCGGCCGCGGCCATCGCCAGCACCGCCGGTGCCCCCGCGGCAGGCGCGGTACAATCCCCCGCAAAGGCGCCGTAACTTCCGCCCCCTGCATGCCGCTCGGGGCCTCACCCGCAGCCCCGAGTCCCTCGTCATGACCTTGCGTCCCGAGCTTACCCAGGCAGCCGTTCCCCTAATCGAAGAGGTTGAGGTCGTCGACGAGCAAGGGCGCGTGCGCGCGGCCTACCTGCCGGGCGAGCGGCCGCTGACGGTCTATCTCGACAAGCGCGAGCTGGTCACGCTGATGACGCTGGGCGGCGCGCCCGAGCACCTGGTGCTGGGCTACCTGCGCAACCAGCGCCTGGTGGAATCGATCGAGGACATTGCCGCGGTGCAGGTCGACTGGGAGACCGAATCGGCCGCGGTGACCACCCGCACCGGCGTCGACCGCATCGAGGAGCGCACCGCGCGCCGCGTGGTGACCACGGGCTGCGGCCAGGGCACTGTGTTCGGCTCGCTGCTGGACGAGGTCGACAGCATCCGGCTGCCGGTTGGCGCCATGCTGGACCAGGACACCCTGTACGGCATCATCGACACCATCCGGCTGCAGCAGTCGGTGTACAAGCAGGCCGGCTCGGTGCATGGCTGCGCGCTGTTCCAGGGCACCGAGCTGCTGATGTTCGTCGAGGACGTCGGCCGCCACAATGCGGTCGATGCCATTGCCGGGCGCATGTGGCTGGAAGGCATGAGCGGCGGCGACAAGATCTTCTACACCACCGGGCGCCTCACTTCCGAAATGGTGATCAAGGGCGCGCAGATGGGCATCCCGTTCCTGCTGTCGCGCTCGGGCGTGACGCAGATGGGCTACCAGATGGCGCGGCGCGTCAACCTGACGCTGTTCGCGCGCTGCACCGGCAAGCACTTCCTGCTCTATACCGGGCGCGAGCGCTTCCGCCACCGCCAGCCCGAAGACATCGTGGCGTAGCGGTCACTTGCCCGCCAGCCTCCAGGCTTGAAGGACGTGCGCCGAATGGTTGTACAATGCGGCGCACTCCGAGCCGTCTATCCTCCCAACCTTATGAGCATCAAATCCGACAAATGGATCCGCCGCATGGCGGAGCAGCACGGCATGATCGAGCCGTTCGAGCCAGGCCAGGTCCGGGAGGCCGACGGGCGCAAGATCGTGTCGTACGGCACCTCGAGCTACGGCTACGACATCCGCTGCGCCGACGAATTCAAGATCTTCACCAATATCAACAGCACCATCGTCGACCCGAAGAACTTCGACGAGAAGTCGTTCGTCGACTTCAAGGGCGAGGTCTGCATCATCCCGCCCAATTCGTTCGCGCTGGCGCGCACGATGGAATACTTCCGCATCCCGCGCAGCGTGCTGACCATCTGCCTGGGCAAGAGCACCTACGCCCGCTGCGGCATCATCGTCAACGTGACGCCGTTCGAGCCGGAATGGGAAGGCTACGTGACGCTGGAGTTCTCCAACACCACGCCGCTGCCGGCCAAGATCTACGCCGGCGAGGGTTGCGCCCAGGTATTGTTCTTCGAGAGCGACGAGATCTGCGAGACCTCGTACGCCGACCGGGGCGGCAAGTACCAGGGTCAGCACGGTGTCACACTGCCGAAGACCTGAGCGCATTACAATCCGGCGTTTGCCGGCACGGCGGGCCTGCCAGGGGCCGCCAAACCTGACGTGAGAGCCACATGCCGCCGTCGCAGGGAACCCCTGCGGGCCATGTGGCTCAAGTCCTTTATGTCCTGCTTTCCATCAAGGATGCCCCATGAAATTCCGCTTCCCCGTCATCATCATTGACGAAGACTTCCGCTCAGAGAACATCTCCGGCTCGGGCATCCGCGCGCTGGCCGAGGCGATCGAGAAAGAGGGCATGGAAGTCATGGGGCTGACCAGCTACGGCGACCTGACCTCGTTCGCCCAGCAGGCCAGCCGGGCATCGACCTTCATCGTGTCGATCGACGACGACGAGTTCGCCAGCGACAGCGAGGAGCTCGAGGCCGCCGCAATCGAGAAGCTGCGCGCCTTCGTCACCGAGGTGCGCCGCCGCAACTCGGACCTGCCGATCTTCCTGTACGGCGAGACCCGCACCTCGCGCCATATCCCCAACGATATCCTGCGCGAGCTGCACGGCTTCATCCACATGTTCGAGGACACGCCCGAATTCGTGGCGCGCCACATCATCCGCGAAGCCAAGGTCTACCTGGACACGCTGGCGCCGCCGTTCTTCAAGGCGCTGATCGACTACGCGCAGGACAGCTCGTATTCGTGGCACTGCCCGGGGCACTCGGGCGGCGTGGCATTCCTGAAGAGCCCGGTCGGCCAGGTGTTCCACCAGTTCTTCGGCGAGAACATGCTGCGCGCCGACGTCTGCAACGCCGTCGACGAACTGGGCCAGCTGCTGGACCACACCGGCCCGGTGGCCGCGTCGGAGCGCAACGCCGCGCGCATCTTCAACTCCGACCACATGTATTTCGTCACCAACGGCACCTCCACCTCGAACAAGATGGTGTGGCATGCCAACGTGGCGCCGGGCGACATCGTGGTGGTGGACCGCAACTGCCACAAGTCGATCCTGCACGCGATCATGATGACCGGCGCGATCCCGGTGTTCCTGATGCCGACGCGCAACCACTACGGCATCATCGGCCCGATCCCGAAGAGCGAGTTCGATCCGCAGACGATCAGGAAGAAGATCGCCAATCACCCGTTCGCCAGCAAGGCGAAGAACCAGAAGCCGCGCATCCTGACCATCACCCAGGGCACCTACGACGGCGTGCTGTACAACGCCGAGCAGATCAAGGAAATGCTGGCGGCCGAGATCGACACGCTGCACTTCGACGAAGCCTGGCTGCCGCACGCGGCGTTCCACGAGTTCTATCGCAACATGCACGCGATCGGCAAGGATCGCCCGCGCAGCAAGGACGCGCTGGTGTTCGCCACGCAGTCCACGCACAAGCTGCTGGCCGGCCTGTCACAGGCCTCGCAGATCCTGGTGCAGGACTCGGAGACGCGCAAGCTGGACCGCTACCGCTTCAATGAAGCGTACCTGATGCACACCTCGACCAGCCCGCAGTACTCGATCATCGCCTCGTGCGACGTGGCCGCGGCGATGATGGAAGCGCCGGGCGGCACCGCGCTGGTCGAAGAAAGCATCCAGGAAGCGATGGACTTCCGCCGCGCCATGCGCAAGGTCGAGGGCGACTACGATGCCGGCAACAACGGCGACTGGTGGTTCAAGGTGTGGGGCCCGGACGCGCTCATCGAAGACGGCATCGGCGACCGCGAGGAATGGATGCTGAAGGCCAACGAGCGCTGGCACGGCTTCGGCGACCTCGCCGACGGCTTCAACCTGCTCGACCCGATCAAGGCCACCATCATCACCCCGGGCCTGGACGTCGACGGCGAGTTCAGCGAGCGGGGCATCCCGGCGGCGATCGTCACCAAGTACCTGGCCGAGCACGGCATCATCATCGAGAAGACCGGGCTGTACTCGTTCTTCATCATGTTTACCATCGGCATCACCAAGGGTCGCTGGAATTCGCTCGTGACCGAGCTGCAGCAGTTCAAGGACGACTACGACCAGAACCAGCCGCTGTGGCGCGTGCTGCCGGAATTCGTCGCCAAGTATCCGCAATACGAGCGCATGGGCCTGCGTGACCTGTGCGATGCGATCCACAGCGTGTACAAGGCCAACGACGTCGCGCGCGTGACCACGGAGATGTACCTGTCGGACATGGAGCCGGCGATGAAGCCGTCGGACGCGTGGGCCATGATGGCCCACCGCGAGATCGAGCGCGTGCCGGTCGACGACCTGGAAGGGCGTGTCACCGCCATCCTGCTGACGCCATACCCGCCGGGCATTCCGCTGCTGATCCCGGGCGAGCGCTTCAACCGCACCATCGTGCAATACCTGAAGTTCGCGCGCGAGTTCAACAAGCTGTTCCCCGGCTTCGAGACCGACATCCACGGCCTGGTGGAGGACGAGGTCGATGGCAAGAAGGCGTACTTCGTCGACTGCGTGAAGCAGGGCGCCTGAGCGCCAGCCGGCCTCCCGCCGATGCAGAGAAGGGCCCCGCCAAGGCGGGGCCCTTTCTTTTTGTCCTAGCTGAACGGATTCAGCACCATCGTGCCGGTGCCGCGGAAGTCCGCGACATTGCGCGTGACGATGGTGAGGCGGTGGATCAGCGCGGTGGCGGCGATGAACTTGTCCAGCGCGTGCTCGGGCCCCGCCGCGCGCAACTGGCCCCACACCTGCGCGACCTCGGCATCGACCGGCAGCACCTGTCGGCCGAAGTCCTCCAGCACATGGGCCAGCCAGCGCTCCAGCAGCGCCGCCTGCACCGCGTCGCCGCGATGGCGGATCAGTGCCACGCCGCGCTGCAGTTCCCCCACGGTCAGCGCCGACAGGTAGAGCGCGGCCCCATCGCGCGCCGCCTGCCGGAAGAAGGCGCGGACACCGGGGTTGGCGCGCTCCCGCTTGCGGGTCTCGCTGATGACGTTGGTATCAATCAAATACACGCGGCGCCTCGCCCGTATCCTGGATGCGCTCGAAGTCGGCGTCCTGCCCGACGTCCGGCATGGCGGACAGCACCTCGGCAAAGCTGCGCCGGGCCGTGCCGCCCAGCGCCTGCGCGAGGATGGCGCGGTGTTCTGCCTCGGCGCTGCGGCCATTGGCGACGGCCTGCTCGCGCAGGCGCTGGACCAGTGCTTCATCGACGCCACGAACCAGTAGGGTTGCCATCGTGAACTCCTCACCGTTGGATGGCGTGATGATAGCATTGTTATCACTACGGCGGTCACGTATCGATGGCAGGCAGAAGATCGGGGTCGCGGCGAAGTGCCCCGCGCATTTGGTGCTCGGCATGGTGTTCTCCTGGGTCATGGGCTGAACGCAGGAACCAGTCTGGGCCGTGCCGCCCCGCTGGTCGATGAGCCGATTCGCAATTGCGCGGGTTGCCTCGCCGCGACGCCGATGCCTGGCGCGTCAGCGCTGCGCCAGCACTTCTTCCAGCGTCACGTGCCCCTGGAAGCCGCCCGCGCTCTGCGCCGGCGCCTGGCGCTCGATGGCATGGGCAAAGCGCACCGCCGGATCGGCTTCCAGCTGGTTGTAGAGGCGTTGCAGGTTCGGGAAGTCCTCGACGTTCAGCACCTTGTGGTATTTCGACCAGCGCGCGATGCCGCTGAAGTAGGCGTCGGCCACGGTGCGGTGCTCACCCAGCAGCCAGGGCCGCTCGCCCAGCATGGCTTCGAGTTCCTGATGCACATGGCGGACCTGCTCCGTGCCGTAGCGGACCAGCGCCGGCCGGTCGCTCTCGTCCACGCCCTCCAGTGCGTGCCAGAGCGGGGCAAAGGCGCCGAAGTAGCTGGTGTTGAGGTAGGCCAGCTGCTGGTTGAGCCGGTCGAAATCGCGCGTGCCCTGGGCAAAGCCAAGCTTGCGCTCGATGCCGAGCGCGCCGATGTGGTTCAGGATCGCCATGCTTTCGCTGAGGAAGTTGCCTTGCGCGTCCATCAGCGTCGGCGTTTCGCCGACCGGGTTGATCTGGCGGTAGGCATCGCTGGTCACGACTTCGGGCATTTCGATGCGGCTCAGGCGATAGGGCTGGCCAAGCCATTCCAGCGCGACGATCGAGCCGAAGGAGCAGCCGGAGGGAACGCCGTAGAAGAGGGTGGGGGTAGTCATGGGTAGTTCTCCTGGATTCGGTTACGGCCCGCCGATCGGGCACGGGTGAACTGTAGATGCATGGACTTTGCGTGAGTAGTAGGCAAAAATTCGACCTATCGTCCACATACATAGACTTTGCAAGCGATGATCAACCTCAACGACCTGCGCTTCTTCGTCGTCGCCGTGACCCATGGCGGTTTTGCCGCCGCGGGGCGGGCGCTGGGGGTGCCCAAGTCCACGGTCAGCAAGCGCGTGGCCGAGCTGGAGCAGGCCCTGCAGGCGCGGCTGCTCTACCGCAGTTCGCGCAGCTTCACGCTGACCGATGCCGGCCGGGACTTCTACGATCACGCGCAGGCCGCGCTGATCGAAGCCGAGGCCGCGCAGGAGGCGGTGCAGCGGCGCGTGGCCGAGCCCAGCGGCACGGTGCGGATCACCGCCGCGGTGCCCACTGCGCAGCGCTACCTGGCACCGCACCTGCCGGCGCTGGCGCGCGCCTATCCGCGCCTGCACGTGCAGCTGGAGGTGTCCGACCGCATGGTTGACCTGGTGCAGGAAGGCTTCGATATCGCCGTACGCAGCCATTTCGCGCCGCTGCCGGACTCCGGCCTGGTGCAACGCCAGCTTGCCGTCGAGGACATCGTGCTGGTGGCGTCGCCCGCCTACCTGGCCGGGCGCGGCACGCCCGAAGCGCCCGCGCAGCTGTCCGGCCACGACGGGCTGCTGACCGGGGCCGCCGCGGGCACGTGGCGCCTGTGGGGTCCGCAGGGCGCGCGCGTGGAAGCCAGCCCGGTGCCGCGCATGACCGTGAACGAATCCACGGTGCTGCTCGGCGCGGCCATCGCGGGACTGGGCATCGTGCCGCTGCCGCACGAGCTGTGCCGCGCGGCGCTGGCGGCCGGGCAACTCGCGCGCGTGCTGCCGCACTGGACCGCCGGCAGCGTGACCACCACGCTGCTGTTGCCGGCGCGGCGCGGGCAGTTGCCCGGGGTGCGGGCCACCGTCGACTTCCTGGTGCAATGCCTGGCGCCGGGCGGCGCGGGCAACGCCATGCCGCAATGAAAAAGCCCCGCATTGCTGCGGGGCCTGGGGGTTGCCGGAGACTGCCGCCGGCGCAGTCCTATTTCTTCTTTTCGAACTCGAACTGCGGCGCGGCCGATTCGCTTTCCGCCGGCGGCTGCGTCGGCAACTCGAGCGAGCCGGACTCGGCCGGCGCGGAACCCGGGCCCGGAATCGACAAGCCCGGCGCCGTGGGTTTGGGGCTGCTGCCTTCCAGGTCGATGTTGAGGTCGCGCGTGATGCTGCGGTCCTGGGCCTTCTGCGTGCCGGTGCTGACCAGGCCGGGGAAGACGATGATCAGCGCCACCATCACCAGCTGGATCACCACGAACGGCACCGCGCCCCAGTAGATTTCGGAGGTCTTGACCTCGCGCGGGGCCACCGAGCGCAGGTAGAACAGCGAGAAGCCGAACGGCGGGTGCATGAACGAGGTCTGCATGTTCACTGCCAGCAGCACGCCGAACCAGATCAGGTCGATGCCGAGCTTGTCGGCCACCGGGCCCACCAGCGGCACCAGGATAAAGGCCAGCTCGAAGAAGTCCAGGAAGAACGCCAGCAGGAAGAACAGCACGTTCACCGCCACCAGGAAGCCGGTCTGGCCGCCAGGCAGCGCGGTCAGCAGGTGCTCGACCCAGATATGCCCGTCCACGCCATAGAACGTCAGCGAGAACACGCGCGCGCCGATCAGGATGAAGATCACGAAGGCCGACAGCTTGAGCGTGGCTTCCATGGCCTGCCTGGTCAGGCCCAGGTCGAGGCGGCGCTTCACCAGGGCCAGGATCAGGGCGCCGAGCGCGCCCATGCCGCCGCCTTCGGTCGGCGTGGCCACGCCGATGAAGATGGTGCCCAGCACCAGGAAGATCAGCGCCAGCGGCGGGATCAGCACGAAGGTGACCTTCTCCGCCATCTGCGACAGCAGGCCCAGCTTCAGCGTCTTGTTGATCACCGCCAGCACGAAGGCGAACAGGATCGCCGCGCCCACCGAGACCACCAGGCGCTCATCCAGCGGGGCTTCGGGCTTGTAGAGCTTGTCCACCGCCACGCCCACCGCCACCGCCAGCGCGGTCAGCACCAGCACCGAGGCGGCGCCGCTCTTGCCGGTGGGCTCGCGGAAGGTGCGCGCCTCGATCGGCAGCGCCGGCGCGGCGGATGGCTTGATCAGCGTGACCAGCAGCACGTACAGCATGTACAGGCCGGTCAGCACCAGGCCCGGCACGAACGCGCCCTTGTACATGTCGCCCACCGAGCGGCCGAGCTGGTCGGCCAGCACGATCAGCACCAGCGACGGCGGGATGATCTGCGCCAGCGTGCCCGACGCAGCGATCACGCCCGACGCCAGCCGCTTGTCGTACTTGTACTTGAGCATCAGCGGCAGCGAGATCAGCCCCATCGAGATCACCGATGCCGCCACCACGCCGGTGGTCGCCGCCAGCAGCGCGCCGACGAAGATCACCGCATAGGCCAGGCCGCCGCGGATCGGGCCGAACAGCTGCCCGATGGTGTCGAGCAGGTCCTCGGCCATGCCCGAGCGTTCCAGGATCAGGCCCATGAAGGTGAAGAACGGGATCGCCAGCAGCGTATCGTTCTCGATGATGCCGAACAGCCGGCTGGGCAGCGCCTGCAGCAGCTCGGGCGGCAGCATCCCCAGCTCGATGCCGATAAAGGCGAACAGCAGCCCGTTGGCGGCCAGCGCAAAGGCGATCGGGAAGCCCGATAGCAGGAATACGACCAGCGAGGCGAACATGATCGGTGCCATGTTCGCGATCAGGAATTGCGTCATCGTGCGCGCCTCTTATCGTTTTTCAGACGGGGCGGTCTGGTTGGCCTGCGCGATCGCGGCGATTTCCAGCGCCGGATCGACCGCGTGCTTGCGGAAGGCCGAGAACGGCAGTTCCCCCTTCAGGTAGGCAAAGCGCTTGATCAGCTCGGACAGGCCCTGCAGGATCATCAGGGCAAAGCCCGCCACGATCAGGAACTTGGCCGGCCAGCGGATCAGGCCGCCGGCATTGCCGGACATTTCATGGCCGGCGTAGGACAGCCAGAAGTAGGGGATCGACAACCAGAGGATGATGGCGCAGATCGGCAGCAGGAAGAACAGGATGCCGAACACATCGATCCAGACCTGGGTGCGCTCGGAGAAGCGGCCGGCGACGACGTCGATGCGCACATGCTCGTCGCGGCGCAGGGTGTACGGGGCGCCGAGCAGGAACACGCCGGCGAACATATACCACTGCAGTTCCAGCCAGGCGTTGGAACTGATGCTGAAGGTGTAGCGAATGATGGCGTTGCCCGCGCAGACCAGCACGGCCAGCAGGACCAGCCATTTCGCCCACTGCCCGATGAAAGCATTCACGGCGTCGATAAGCCGCGAGATCCTCATGAGGGAAGACATGTGATCGTCCTAGGGATTGGGGGATACAGGGGTGGCGCGTTAGTCTACGGCGTCGGCGGCCCCGCATCTTTAGGGTGAATCCCCAGTGCATCACATTTTCCCGCGAATTTGCACCAGTTATGTGCAGATTCGCGGGCCCTTCTAGGCCGATTCCATATTCCCGGATGGGAAATGGACGCGCGGCCGTGTCCGCTTCATGCAATATGCAACAGTCGTCGGTGCGCCGGCGCACGGAAAAGAAAAACGGGAGCTTGCGCTCCCGTTGCGGCTTGCCGGATTACCCGGGAAGGACGGTCAGCCGTTCAGCGCCTCGCGGGCCGCGGCGATGGCCGCGCGCACCTGGTCCGGCGCGGTGCCGCCGATATGGTTGCGCGCCGCGACCGAGCCTTCCAGCGTCAGCACCGCGTGCACATCGTCGCCGATCAGCGCGGCCTGGTCGCCCAGGCCGGAGACCTCGCGCAGCTCGGCCACGGTCAGGTCGGCCAGGTCGCACTGGCGGCCGTCGCAGGCGCGCACGGCGTGGGCCACGGCCTCATGCGCGTCGCGGAAGGGCAAGCCCTTCTTGACCAGGTAGTCGGCCAGGTCGGTGGCGGTGGCATAGCCCTGCAGCGCGGCGGCGCGCATCGCTTCGGGCTTGACGCTGATGCCCGGCACCATGTCGGCAAAGATGCGCAGGGTATCGACCACGGTATCGACCGTGTCGAACAGCGGCTCCTTGTCTTCCTGGTTGTCCTTGTTGTACGCCAGCGGCTGGCCCTTCATCAGCGTCAGCAGGCCGATCAGGTGGCCGTTGACACGGCCGGTCTTGCCGCGCGCCAGTTCGGGCACGTCCGGGTTCTTCTTCTGCGGCATGATCGAGCTGCCGGTGCAGAAGCGGTCGGCGATGTCGATAAAGCCCACGCGCGGGCTCATCCACAGCACCAGCTCTTCCGAGAAGCGCGACACGTGGGTCATCACCAGCGCCGCGGCGGCGCAGAATTCGATGGCGAAGTCGCGGTCCGAGACGGCATCCAGCGAGTTGCGGCAGACGCCGTCGAAGCCCAGTTGCTGGGCCACGAACTCGCGGTCGATCGGATAGCTGGTGCCGGCCAGCGCGGCGGCGCCCAGCGGCAGGCGGTTGACGCGCTTGCGGCAGTCAGCCATGCGCTCGGCATCGCGCGTGAACATCTCGTTGTACGCCAGCAGGTGGTGGCCGAAGGTGACCGGCTGCGCCACCTGCAGGTGGGTGAAGCCCGGCAGGATGGTGTCGGCGTGCTGCTCGGCCAGGTCCAGCAGCGAGGTGCGCAGCGCGCCCAGCAGCACGATGATGTTGTCGATCTCGCTGCGCAGCCACAGGCGGATGTCAGTCGCGACCTGGTCGTTGCGCGAGCGGCCGGTGTGCAGGCGCTTGCCGGCATCGCCCACCAGCGCGGTCAGGCGCGCCTCGATGTTCAGGTGGACGTCTTCCAGGTCCAGCTTCCATTCGAAGCTGCCGGCCTCGATCTCGCCCCGGACCTGCGCCATGCCGCGCTCGATCTCGGCGCGGTCGGCCTCGGCGATGATGCCCTGCTTTGCCAGCATGGCCGCGTGGGCCAGCGAGCCCTGGATGTCGAACAGGGCCAGGCGCTTGTCGAAGAACACCGAGGCGGTGTAGCGCTTCACCAGGTCGGACATCGGTTCGGAGAAGCGGGCGGACCAGGCTTCGCCTTTCTTGGCAAGTTGGGAGGTGGACATGGACGTCGGCTGCAGTGGCTCGCGCGGCAGGCGGCCGGCGTGCGGACGGCGGCGGGCGCGAAAAATTGGGAAACGGCGATTATATCGCCCGGCGGCGCGCTGGCGGTGCGCGCCGCCACGGCGGGGCGGTGCTCAGGGCCGGCTGTGGATCACGGGCCCCTTGAACACCACCGGGCCGCTCGGCCCGTCGGCATTGGGCGAACCGCCGGCAGGCTCGATACTGACGGCCAGCGCGGGCACCGCCGTTGGCCGCTGCGCCAGCGCCAGCCTCGCTTGCGGCACCCGGCCGATCAGGCCCAGGGACTGCGGCGTGCCGCCTTGCGGCAGCGCCCACAGCTGGAATACCTGCTGATCGCTCAGCTTTAAGTGGTCCAGGCGGCGCACCAGGAGGTCGCGTTGGCCTGCGTCCCATGACACCAGCATGGCCGGTTGCCCCCGGTCGTCGTTGAGCACGGCGATGACTTCAGCGGGCGCCGCCTCGCGCTGCGGCGCCAGGTGCATGCCAATACCGATCGCCAGCACGGCCACCAGCGCCATGGCCGCCGCGGCGCCGCGCCAGAATACCGGGGCTGACCACCGGCGCTGCCACCAGCTGGCGGCAGCACCGGGGCCAGGGGCGCCGGCCGCGGCGGCCGGGCTGCGATCCTCGGCCGCTTTCCAGCCCAGCCTTTCCTCGATCCCGCACCAGACCTTGTCGACCGGCACGGCCGCCGCCTGCAATTCGGCCACGCCGGCAAGGCGCGCCTGCCAGCGGCGGATCGCCGCGCGCACCGCCGGCTCTTCCTGCGCCAGCCGCTCCAGGCGCCGGCGCGCGCCGCCGCGCAGCACGCCCAGCGCGTACTGGGCGGCGATCCGGTCGAGCAGGTCGGGATGGCTGGCCAGCTTCATGCCGCGCCCTCCATGCAGCTGCGCAGCCGCTCCAGCCCGCGCCGGATCCAGGACTTGACCGTTCCCAGCGGCGCACGCAGGCGCGCGGCCAGTTCGGCATGGCTCAGGTCCTGCAGATAGGCCAGCATGATGGCCTGGCGCTGGGGCTGCTCCAGCCGCTGCAGGCAGCGGTTGAGGGCGCGCGCCTGCTGGCTGGCCTCGGCCAGCTCGGCGGGGCCGGCCGCGTCGTCGGCCAGCCATTCGCCAAGGTCTTCGTCCAGCTCGGCGGTCTGCGCGACGCGCGCCGCTGCCGCGCGGCGCAGGCAGTCCAGCGCGCGGTTGCGCACGATCGCGGTCATCCACGTCATCGGCGCGGCCAGTTGCGGCCGGTAGTCGCCGGCGTGGTGCCAGATGCTGACAAAGCTCTCCTGCACGACATCCTCCGCCCAATCGCGCCTGCCGGTAATACGCAGCGCAAGGCCAAACAGTTTCGTCGCGGTCAGGTCATAGAGCGCGCGCAGCGCCTGGCGGTCGCCCACGGCCACGGCCTGCAACAGCCCCTCCAGCCGGTCGGGGCTGGCGGGCGCGGCATAGGACGGCTGCGGGGAGGGCACCGGGACGGCTCCTTGCAGGGAAGCTTTGCCGGATTATAGGTAGCGCCGCCTCCAAACGCGCATCCAAACGCCCGGCCGCTGCGTAGATATCGACAGGCGCAAGCCAGGTACCCCGGCCCCGGGGCGCCACGTTGTCATCCCTCACAGGAGCACACCATGGACCGCATCTCACAGAGGCCCGCGCGCGAGCCCGACACCATCGTCACGCTGCCGGACGCGCGCCGGCGCGGGCTGCTCAAGGCGCCCGGCCTGTTCGCGCTGGGCTCGCTGGCCGTCATCACCCTCGGCGAGTCGATGCCGGCGTGGGCGCAGACGCAGTCGGGCAGCACCAAGGACGACATCAATATCCTCAACACCGCGCTGGGGCTGGAATACCAGGCGATCGCGGCCTACCAGATCGGCGCCGAAAGCGGGCTGCTGCAAAAGCCGGTGCTGGCCACCGCCGTCAAATTCCAGGACCACCACAAGGCCCATGCGCAGGTGCTGGCCGGCACGGTATCGAAGCTGGGCGGGACGCCGGTGGCGGCAAAGAAGGCGTCGGCGTATGAGTTCCCGACTGACAAGCTGAAGACGCAGGCTGATGTGCTGCGTTTTGCCGCCGGGTTGGAGAAGGGCGCCACTTCGGCTTACCTGGGCGTGCTGCCGAATTTCTACAACCGCGAGCTGACGCGCGCCGCCGGCAGCATCCTCGGGGACGAGGCGATGCACTGGGCGGTGCTGCTGCACGCGCTGGGCGAGGATCCGGTGCCGGGGGCGTTTGTCGGGTGAGGCGTTGAGATGGGGTGAAACTTGCCGACGGGTTGCTCCCCTCTCCCGCGTGCGGGAGAGGGGCAGGGGGAGAGGGGCAGGGGTGAGGGCAGGCGCTTCAACAGCTGAAGTCGGTGGGTTAACACCGTTGGGCTTGCTTGATGTGGTTCCTAGTCAAACCGCCCCTCACCCCGGCCCTCTCCCCGTGAGGGGAGAGGGGGAACACCTTGCCTGGGCGAGGTCGGGCGGCTTGGGCGTAGCCAAAACCGCCCTCCTTTGCCGAGGTTTGGGTTGGCCTGTCAGCCCGTATTGCGCAACCCCGCCGCCACCCCGTTGATCGTCAGGTGGATGCCGCGCCGTACCCGGATATCATCCCCATCCTTGCCGGCGCGGTAGCGCTTGAGCAGCTCCACCTGCAAGTGGTTCAGCGGGTCGAGGTAGGCAAAGCGGTTCTTGATCGAACGCGCCAGCAGCGGGTTGTCCGCCAGCCGTTCCTGGTGGCCGGTGATCAGCGCCAGCATGTCGCAGGTCAGGTGCCATTCCTTGCTGATGCGGTTGAACACGTTGCGGCGCAGCGCCGCGTCGTCGCACAGCTGCGCGTAGCGCGAGGCCACGGCCAGGTCGGTCTTGGCCAGCACCATGTCCATGTTGGACAGCAGCGTCGAGAAGAACGGCCAGGTCTTGACCATGCGCCGCAGCGTGGTGACGGCCTGCTTGCGCGCCTTGTCGTCCGGCGCGCTGTCGAGCAGCGAGCGCACCGCGCTGCCGAAGCCGTACCAGCCCGGCAGCAGCAGGCGGCACTGGCCCCACGAGAAGCCCCACGGGATCGCGCGCAGGTCTTCGATACGGCGGTTCTTCTTGTCCATCAGCTTGCGCGAGGCCGGGCGGGAACCCAGGTTCAGGTCGGCGATCTCGGTGATCGGCGTGGTGGCGAAGAAGTAGTCCTTGAAGCCGGGGGTCTCGTAGACCAGGTCGCGATAGGCGGTGAAGGCGCGGTCCGACAGCTGCTGCATCACGGCCTCGAAGGTATCCAGGTCCTTCGGTGCGTTCTGCTGCGGCAGCAGCGATGCCTCCAGCGTGGCGGCGACCACCGTCTCCAGGTTGCGCCGGCCGATCTCGGCGTTGGCGAACTTGCTGTTGATGATCTCGCCCTGCTCGGTCAGGCGGATCTGGCCGTTGACCGTGCCCGGCGGCTGCGACAGGATGGCCTGGTAGGTCGGGCCGCCGCCGCGGCCGACGGTGCCGCCGCGGCCGTGGAACAAACGCAGCTTGACGTTGCGCTGCTCGAACAGCTGCACCAGCTCCAGCTCGGCCTTGTACAGCTCCCAGGTCGAGGTCAGGAAACCGCCATCCTTGTTCGAATCCGAGTAGCCCAGCATCACTTCCTGCTCGACCCCATGGTGCGCGACCACCGCGTCGAAGCCCGGCAGGTCGAGCAGCGACTGCATGATGCCGGCGGCGTTGCGCAAGTCTTCGATAGTCTCGAACAGCGGGATCACCATCAGTTCCATGCGCGCCGGGTCGGTCTTGCTGCCCAGCGTGCCCTGCAGCATGCCCGATTCCTTCTGCAGCAGCATCACCTCGACCAGGTCCGACAGCGTCTCGGTGTGCGAGATGATGTAGTTGCGCGCCACGCGCTTGCCGTAGCGCGCACGCAGCCCGCGCGCGGCGGCGAAGATCGCCAGTTCCTTGCGGGTCTGCTCCGAGTACTGGTGCCACGGCAGCGTCAGCAGGCGCGGCTGGCGCAGTTCGGCCAGCAGCAGTTCGAGCTTGCGTTGCTCGGGCAGCGCGGCGTAGTCGGGGGCGATGCCGGCGGCGGCGAACAGTTCGGCGATGACCGCCTCGTGCACGTCCGAGACCTGGCGCATGTCGACCGAGGCCAGGTGGAAGCCGAACACGGCGATGGCGCGCGCCAGCGCGTCGATGCGGTGGCTGGCCAGCGCCTGGCCGTGGTGCGCGCGCAGCGAGTCGATCACCACCTGGATGTCGACGCCGAAGGCCTCGGCGCTGTCGTAGGGCTCGGCCGGCGCCACCGGGCGGCGGGTCGCGGCATGGCCGCTCAGCGCCTTGCAGGTGGCGGCCAGGCGCGCGTAGATGCCGATCAGCGCGCGCCGGTAGGGCTCGTCGGCGCGGTGCTCGGAATGGTCGGGCGAACGCTCGGCCAGCGCCAGCAGTTCCGGGCTGGCGTCGACCATCAGCATCGACATCGACAGCTCGGCGCCCAGCGCGTGGACTTCGTCCAGGTACCAGTCCAGGATCAGCTGCGCCTGCTGGCCGGCGGCGTGCTCCAGGGTCTCGGCGGTCACGTTCGGATTGCCGTCGCGGTCGCCGCCGATCCAGGAACCCATCTGCAGGAACGGCGCCAGCGGCGTTGCCTGCGCACCCGGGGCACCGGGGGTGCCCTTGCGCTTGCGCGTGGCCGGGAACACCGCGGCGATGTCTTCTTCCAGCTCGCTCATCAGCTGCGGGATGCCGCGCAGGAAGGTGGTGCGGTAGTACGACAGCGCGTTCTCGATCTCGTCGGCCACCGTCAGGCGCGCGTCGCGCAGCATGCGGGTCTGCCACAGCGTGGTGACCTTGGCGCGCAGCTGGGCGGTGTTGTGCTCGCGCTCGCGCGCGGTCATCGGCAGGTCGCGCTCGGCCAGCAGGCGGGCGATCTCGCGTTCGGCGTCGAGGATGCTCTTGCGCTGGACTTCGGTCGGGTGCGCGGTCAGCACCGGCACGATCAGCGCCTCGTCCAGGAACTTGCGCAGCTGCTTGCCGGTGACGCCGGCGGCGTCGATCTTTTCCAGCGCATGCTGCAGGCTGCCGTCCTGCGGCGGCGAGCCGGCCAGCGCGTGCACGCGGCGGCGGCGGTTGTGGTGCTGGTCCTCGGCGATATTGGCCAGGTGCGAGAAATAGCTGAAGGCGCGCACCACCTGGTTGGTCTGGTCGCGCGACAGGCGCTTGAGCAGCCGGTCCAGCTCGGCGCCGGCGGCGCGGTCATTCTCGCGGCGGAAGCGCACCGCGGTCTGGCGGATGGTTTCGACCACCTCGAAGGCGGCGTCGCCTTCCTGCTCGCGCAGGCAGTCGCCCAGCAGGCGGCCCAGGAAACGGATGTCCTCGCGCAGCGGCACGTCCTTGTCGGCGGTGCGGCGGGCGGGGGCGGCGATGGTGGTTCCGTTGCTCGACACGATCGAAAGCCTGGGCTTGGCGGAGCGCTTGGCTGCGCGGGCGGGGCGGGGCGGTTTGGCGCTGGTTGCGCCGCTTGCGCCGGTTGCGCCGGTTGCGTCACCTTTTGCGGCGGCCGAATCCTTGGCGGCCGCAGCGGTCTTCCGACCATTGGGCCGCGCAGCATGCTGCGTCATGCAATCTCCTCTTGCTTCTCTAAGCTTATCTAATGGTGCGGAGGGGCGATTGGGGCGCGTGCTACCATTGACGCATGTCGTCCGCCACCCCGTCTTCCGCTACCGCTGTCGTGTCTCGCAACCTTCCGCAAAAGCTCGTCATTGCCTCCCGAGAGAGCCGTCTGGCGCTGTGGCAGGCAGAACATGTGCGTGCTGCATTGCAACAATACTATCCCGCGTGCGACGTGTCCATTCTTGGCATGACCACGCGCGGAGACCAGATTCTAGACCGTACGCTGTCCAAAGTCGGCGGTAAGGGTCTGTTTGTCAAAGAACTGGAGTTCGCGATGGACGAAGGCCGGGCCGACCTCGCGGTGCATTCGCTCAAGGATGTGCCGATGGAGCTGCCCCCGGGCTTCACCCTGGCCGCGGTGATGGAGCGCGAGGACCCGCGCGACGCGCTGGTGTCGTCCGCTTATGCGTCGCTGGACGAGATGCCGGCCGGCACCGTGGTCGGCACCTCCAGCCTGCGCCGGGAGGCCGCGCTGCGCAGCCGCTACCCGCACCTGGTGGTCAAGCCGCTGCGCGGCAACCTGGACACGCGGCTGGGCAAGCTCGATCGCGGCGAATATGGCGCCATCATCCTGGCTGCCGCGGGCCTGAAGCGGCTCGGGCTGGGCGACCGCATCCGCGCACTGATCCCGGTCGAGGCGTCGCTGCCAGCCGCGGGCCAGGGCGCGCTGGGCATCGAGACCCTTTCCACCCGCCCCGAACTGGCCGAATGGCTGGCGCCGCTGAATCACCAGCCGACCGCGCTGGCGGTTACCGCCGAGCGCGCCGTGTCACGCCGGCTGGGCGGCTCCTGCCAGGTCCCGCTGGCGGCGCACGCGCGCTGGGACGGCGAGCAGCTGCGACTGGAGGCCTTCGTCGCCTTGCCCGACGGCAACCGCGCCATCCGCGCCGCGGCGGCCGGGCCGGCTGCCGACCTGGCTGCCGCCGAAGCGCTAGGCCAGGCTTGCGCCACCGACCTGCTGGCGCAGGGCGCCGAGTCGATCCTCGCCGCGCTGGCCGATTCAGGCGACGCCGCTTCTCCATCTCCCGCCTGAGGCTGCCCGATGCCCCGCCCGACCGTCGTTGTCACACGACCCGCCGGGCAGTCCCGGCAACTGACCGAGGCCCTGCAGGGCGCCGGTCTGGATGTACTCAGCTTCCCGCTGCTGGCGATCGGCCCGGCCGCTGACGACGCGCCGCTGCGCGCGGCGCTGGCGCGGCTGGAGACGTTTGCGCTGGTGGTGTTCGTCAGTCCCAATGCCATTGCCTTTGCGCTGGACGCGCTCGCCGGCGTGCAGGGCTCGGCCGTGGCCCGCTGGCCGGCTCAGGTCGCGGTGGCGGTGGTCGGCCCGGCCAGCGTCGCCGCGCTGGCCGAGCGCGGCATCGCCGCACCGGCATATCGCGTGATCGCGCCCGCGGGCGCCAATGCCAACGCGGCGGGCCATGACGATACCGTTCCCGATGCCGAGGCGCTGCGCTTCGATTCCGAGGCGCTGTGGGCGCAGCTCGATGCCGCCGCGCTGGCCGGCAAGCCGGTGCTGATCATCCGCGGCAACGGCGGGCGCGACTGGCTTGGCGAGCGCCTGCGCGAGGCCGGCGCCCAGGTCGAAGCCGTCGAGGCCTACCAGCGCACGCTGCCCGAACCGACTGCGATGCAATGGCAGGCCGTGCGCGACAACCTGCGCCCCGGCGCCGCCCCGCACGCCTGGCTGCTAACCAGTTCCGAGGCGGTGCGCAACCTCGACGTGATGGCACGGCAGCATCTGTCGCCCCAGGAAGACGCTTCCCTGCGGCAGGTGCAGTGCATCGCGCCCCATGCGAGAATCGCCGAACAGGCGCTGGCGCTGGGCTTCGCCCATATCCAGCGCGCCGCGCCCGGCGATGCCGGCCTGCTGGCGGCGTGCCTGCAGTGGGCCGATGCCTATGCTGGCCCCGCGCCCGCCGGTCCTGCGCCATCGAGCCTGCCGGCGCCGGTCGCGCCGGCGGCCGCCAGGCCGGTCGAAGCAACGCCGCCGGCCGCCGGCGCGCCTGCCGCAGTCCCTGCAATGTCAACGAAGGTCGAACGCGTGACGCAAGAAACCACGTCCTCCTCCGCTACGCCGCCGCCCGGCGCCGCCTCTGTCCACACGGCGCAGTCCGCGCAGGCGGTGCCGCCGCAAGGCGCCGGCCACGCCGGCGCTGCCCGTCCCGCCGCGCGCCGCTCCGCCGCGCTATGGGCGCTGGTCGCCGTGCTGGTGGTGGCGACCGCCGGCGGCTTCTGGTGGCTGCAGCAGCGTGTCGACCACCTGACCGGCGAGCTGGCGCGCCGCCAGCAAAGCAACGACGCCCTGGTGCAGGAGTCGCGCGTGCTGACGCGCAACGCGCAGGACACCGTCAAGGAACTGCAGGCCAAGGTCGGCGCGCTGGAGAACCAGGTCGGCGAGACCCGCGACAAGCAGGTGGCGCTGGAGCAGGTCTACCAGGACCTGATGCGCAACCGCGACGACTGGGAAATCGCCGAGATCCAGCAGCTGCTGACCAGCGCCGGCCAGCAGCTGCAACTGACCGGCAACGTGCAGGTCGCGCTGGCTGCGTTGCAAAGCGCCGACGCCCGCCTGGCGCGCGCCGACAAGCCGCAATACAACCTGCTGCGCCGGGCCATCGCCCGCGACGTGGCGCGCATGAAGGCGGTGCCCGACACCGACCTGACCGGCGCCGCGATCAAGCTGGACGAAGCCATCAACCAGGTCGACGCGCTGCCACTGCTGTCCAGCGAGCGCATGCTCGAACGCAGCGAGGCCAATGCCCGCAAGGGCGCCGCCGCCAACGGTGGCAATGGTGCCCAGGGCGCCAGCGCGCCGGCCGCCGCCAGCGGCAACGGTCCGGGCTGGATCACCCGCTTCTGGGACTACCTGCGCGAAGAGCTGGCGCAGGTGATCCGCATCCGCAAGGTCGACGATGCCGAGGCACTGCTGCTGTCGGGCGACCAGGGCTGGTTCCTGCGCGAGAACGTCAAGCTGCGCCTGCTCAATGCGCGCCTGGCGCTGCTGTCGCGCAACGAGCCCGTGTTCCGCAACGACCTCGCCGCGGCGCAGGCGATGATCGGCCGCTATTTCGATACCAAGTCGCGACGGGTGCAGGGCGTGCTGACGCTGCTGCGCCAGGCGCAGGCCGGCGCGGTCTCGGTGCAGCTGCCGACCATGGCCGAAAGCCTGGGCGCGCTGCAAGCCCTCAAGAAGGAGTAAGCCCATGCGCCTTCTGTTCTGGGTTGCGGTCCTGTTTGGCGGCGCCGTCGGGCTGGCCCTGTTCACGCAGTTCAACCACAGCAATGTGGTGCTGTTCTATCCGCCGTACCGTGTCGAGCTGTCGCTGAACCTGGCGCTGGCGCTGCTGCTGCTGATCTTCTTCGTGGTGTGGACGGTGATGTCCACCATCCGCCATCTGGCCGAAATGCCGCGCCGCGCCGCCGCCTACCGCGAGCGCAGCCGCATGAGCAAGGCCCAGGCGGCGCTGCGCGAGTCGATCGAAAACCTGTTCGCCGGCCGTTTCGCCCGCGCCGAGCGCGCCGCGCGCGAAGCCCAGTCGTGGGATGACCAGGCCCAGACCGCCGCGCTGATCGGCGCGCGCGCCGCCCACCGGATGCAGGAAACCGAGCGGCGCGACGCCTGGATGGCGCAGGTGACCGACCCCGAGCGCGAGCAGGCGCGGCTGGTGTCGATGGCCGAGCTGCTGGTCGATGCCCGCGACGCCGACGGCGCGCTCGAAACCATCGCCCAGCTGCAGTCGCAGGGCGCGCGCCAGATCCACGTGCAGCGCATCGCGCTGCGCGCGCACCAGCACCTGAAGAACTGGTCCGAGGTGCTGCGCCTGGCGCGCTCGCTGGAAAAGCGCAACGCGCTGCATCCGGTGCTGGCGCTGCGGCTCAAGCAGATGGCGGTCGAAGCCATGCTGGACGAGCGCCGCCACGATGCCGAGGCGCTGTCGGAGTTCTGGCGCTCCTTGTCCGCCGACGAGCGCCGCGCCACCCGCATCGCCGAGCCGGCGGCGCGTTATTTCGCCGCGCTGGGCCGGCAGAACGAGGCCCGCCGCATTATCGAAGACGCGCTCAAGGTCAACTGGGACAGCCGCCTGGTGCTGCGCTATGCCGATTGCGCCGTGCCCGGCCATGCGCTGCCGCAGATCCAGCAGGCCGAGAAATGGCTGGCCGCGCATCCCGCCGACGCCGACCTCTACTACACCCTGGGCGTGCTGTGCCTGGGCGAAAAGCTGTGGGGCAAGGCCCAGTCCAGCTTCGAGCGCGCGCTCAAGTATGCCGACCCCGACCAGCAGCGCCGCCTGCGCGTGCGCACGCACCTGGCGCTGGCGCGGCTGTTCGAGGAAACCGAGCGCTTCGAGGACGCGCAGCGCCACTATCGCGAAAGCGCGATGCTGGCCGCCTGAGCGGCGCCCCGGCCGGCGCGTTCAGTCCTGCGCGCCGGCGCTCTTCACCTCCTGCTTCGCCACCTGCTTCACCGCTTCATAGCGCCGCAGCGTTTGCTCGCGCGCCACGTCGTGCTGCACCAGCGGGCGCGGGTAGTTGTCGCCCAGGCGCACGCCGGCCTCGGCCAGCACGGATTCCGGCGCGGTCCACGGCGCATGCACGAACTTGTCCGGCAAGGCCGCCAGCTGCGGCAGGTATTTGCGGATAAAGCGGCCCTGCGGATCGAACTTCTGCGATTGCGTCACCGGATTGAAGATGCGGAACCACGGCTGCGCGTCGCAGCCGGTAGACGCGGCCCATTGCCAGCCGCCGTTGTTGGCGGCCAGGTCGAAGTCATTGAGCTGGTCGGCAAAATACTGCTCGCCGCGGCGCCAGTCGACGCCCAGGTCCTTCACCAGGAAGCTCGCCGTGACCATGCGCAGGCGGTTGTGCATATAGCCGCTTTGCCGGATCTGCAACATCGCAGCGTCGATCAGCGGATAGCCGGTGGCGGCGTCGCACCAGGCGCGGAAATAGCGCTCGCCGGTGTCGCCGTGCTGCCAGCGGATCGCGTCATAGGCCGGTTGGAACGCCGCGCCGGCAGCCACGCGCGGATGGTGATGCAGGATCATGAAGTAGAAATCGCGCCAGATCAGCTCCGACAGCCACACCGCGGCGCCCGCGCTGTCGGCGCCGCCGCGCAGCATGGCTGCGTGCGCCGTGCGCGCCAGCGTGCGGATCGAGATGGTGCCGAAGCGCAGGTGCACCGACAGGTAGCTGGGGCCGCGCAGGGCAGGGTAGTCGCGCCGGCGGCCGTAGTCGCCCATGCGATCGGTGAATTCCCCGAACAAGGCCTGCGCTCCCGATGCGCCGGTAGGCATCGCGATCTCGGCGAGGTTGCTGGCGCCAAAGCCGAGTTGCGCGAGCGTCGGCACCGGCTGGCGGTACGCGGCGGGCACCGGCGCCAGCGCCGGCAGGTACGGGTCGACGGGATAAGGGCGCAGGTCGAACGGCTCCACGCTCCTGAGCCAGGCGTTCTTGTACGGCGTGAACACCGAGAACGGCTTGCCCTGGCCGTTCAGGATCTCGTCGCGCTCGAACACCGCCTGGTCCTTGAAGGTAAACAGCGCGCAGGCCTGCGCCGACAGCGCCTGGCGCACCGCTTCGTCGCGGGCGTTCGCGGCGGGCTCGTAGTCGTGGTTGGCGAAGACGGCCTCGGCGTCCAGCGCGCGCGCCAGTGTCGGGATGGCGGTCTGCGCACGGTCGTGCAGCACGATCAGGCCGCCGCCGGCCGCGGCCAGTGTCTCGGCAAGTTCCACCAGGGATTGCCGGATGAACTCGACGCGCCGGTCGGCGCGCAGCCCGCGGGCGAGCAGCGGGTCGAGGATGTCGCGGTCGAACACGAACACGCACCACACCTGCGCGCAGTGCCGCAGGGCATAATGCAGCGCCGCGTGGTCGGTGGCGCGCAGGTCGCGCCGGAACCAGACCAGCCCGCGCGCAAAGGTCTTGCCGATCCGGTACGGTGGCCGGGACGTGGCCGGGTTGGCTGCTGACTGCATGTTCGCTTGCCTGTCTGACGGGTTTGCCGGCGCTGAACTCGTGGAACGCCGGATCGATCGCGCCGATACCCTAACATAGCGGTACAGGAGCCGGCACGCCGGCCGCCATGCCGCTACCCCATTCTCTACAGAAGCTCATGACTCTCGACCGAATTCTTCAATCCCAGGGCTTTGGCACGCGCCGGTACTGCGGCGACCTGATCGCCGCCGGGCTGGTCGAGGTCAACGGCGAACTGTGCGAAGACCCGCGCGCGCAGTTCGACGTCGATGGCCTGCGCCTGACCGTCGATGGCGAGGAGTGGCTGGCCTGCACCAAGGCCTACCTGATGCTGAACAAGCCCGCCGGCTATGAATGCTCGCAGCGCCCGCGCCATCACCCGAGTGTCTACAACCTGTTGCCGGTGCCGCTGCGCCAGCGCGAGGTGCAGGCGGTGGGGCGGCTCGACCACGACACCACCGGCCTGCTGCTGCTGACCGACGATGGCCAGTTCATCCACGCCCAGACCTCGCCCAAGCGCAAGGTGCCCAAGATCTATGAAGTGACCACCGCCGAGGCGGTCACGCCGGAACAGGCCGAAGCGCTGCGCAGCGGCGTGCAGCTGCTGGACGAACCGGCACCGATCGCGGCGGAAGCCTGCGAGATCACCGGCGAACGCAGCCTGCGGCTGACGCTGGTGCAAGGCAAGTACCACCAGGTCAAGCGCATGGTCGCGGCCGCGGGCAACCACGTCGACGCGCTGCATCGCAGCGCCATCGGCAGCCTGCAGCTCGATCCGGCATTGGCCGAAGGCGAGTGGCGTTGGCTGACGGCGGACGAACTGGCCGCGCTGACCCGCAAGGCCTGAGCCTGGCCGCGGTTGCGGCGGGCGGCGGAGCGCCCATTGCTGCACTGGGACGCCCGCCAATCTTTTCCGGAAGACCCCCGGCGATTTGATAAAATGCAAGGCATGGCGAAGCCCGAAGCACCCATCAATCTGACCAATCAGTTCCTGATTGCCATGCCCGGCATGGCCGATCCGACCTTTTCGGGTTCCGTCGTCTATATCTGCGAACACAACGAGCGTGGCGCGCTCGGGCTGGTGATCAACCGGCCCATCGACATCGACATGGCCACGCTGTTCGACAAGATCGACCTCAAGCTCGAGATCCAGCCCGTGGCGCACCAGCCGGTCTACTTCGGCGGCCCGGTGCAGACCGAGCGCGGTTTCGTGCTGCACGACCCGGTCGGCGTCTATGTCTCGTCGCTGGCCGTGCCCGGCGGGCTGGAAATGACCACCTCCAAGGACGTGCTCGAGGCCGTGGCCAATGGCAGCGGCCCGCACCGCTTCCTGCTGACGCTGGGTTATTCCGGCTGGGGAGCCGGTCAGCTCGAGGAAGAACTCAGCCGCAACGGCTGGCTCACGGTCCAGGCCGATCCCGAGATCATCTTCAGCGTGCCGCCCGACGAGCGCTTTGCCGCCGCCATCCGGCTGCTGGGCATCGACTTCACCATGCTGTCCGGCGAGGCCGGGCATGCCTGATGCCGTGGGGCGTGAACTGCCCCGCGACGGCACGGTCCTGGCATTCGACTACGGCGAAAAAAAGATCGGCGTTGCGCTGGGCAACTTCATCACGCGCGAGGCGCGTGCCCTGACCATCCTCCCCAATATCACCGTCGAGGGCCGCTTCGAGGCCGTGGCCGCGCTGATACAGGAGTGGAACCCGGTGCAGCTGATCGTCGGCATGCCGGTCAACCCCG
Organism: Cupriavidus alkaliphilus; assembly: GCF_900094595.1. Classification (GTDB taxonomy): domain Bacteria; phylum Pseudomonadota; class Gammaproteobacteria; order Burkholderiales; family Burkholderiaceae; genus Cupriavidus; species Cupriavidus alkaliphilus. The sequence continues at coordinate 415,658 of NZ_FMAD01000001.1, forward strand.
AAGGCGGCGAGCAACCGTCGATGAAGCTGGCGCGGCGCTTCGGCAACCAGCTCAACGGCCGCTTCGGCCTGCCGGTGGAATGGGTGGACGAGCGCTATACCTCGCGCGCCGCGTCGATGGCCGGCGCCCGCCGCGGCGAACTCGATGCCGAGGCCGCCCGCATCATTCTGCAACAGTATTTCGACCAATTCCCGCTATGACGCAGATTTCCGTTCCCGACGCCGAGTCGCTGTACCGCAAGCTGCTGGACCAGGCGCAGGCGCTGATCCCCGAGGCCGAGCGCGCGCGCTGGTCGGTGGCCGGCATCCATTCCGGCGGGGCCTGGATTGCCGCGCGGCTGGCGGCGGACCTGCAGCTGCCCGACCACGGCGTGATCAACGTTGCCTTCCATCGCGACGACTATGCCAAGAAGGGCCTGCACAGCCAGGCCCAGCCGACCACGCTGCCGTTTGCCGTGGACGATCGCAACATCCTGCTGATCGACGACGTGCTGGCCACCGGCCGCACCATCCGCGCCGCCGTCAACGAGCTGTTCGACTACGGCCGCCCCGCGCGCGTGGCGCTGGGCGTGCTGGTCGACCGCGGCGGACGCCAGCTGCCGATCGCCGCCGACCTGTGCGCCGCCGAGATGGCGCTGCCGCCCGGCACGACCCTGGTGCTGTCGCGCCAGGGCGAGGGTGCGGCGGCGCAATTCGCCTTCGCCACCGAACCCACCGATTCCGCCACCGGCTGAACCCGCACCGAAGGGCGCCCGGCGCGCCCGGAAGCCCGGCCCGACAGCCCGCAAGCCTGCCCCGAGACCAGACCACCTCCCGTTTTTTGCCCGCGCCCGACCAGCCATGACCAAGACGTTCCGCAACCCGCAGCTCACCAAGAACGGCGAACTGAAGCACCTGCTGTCGATCGAGGGGTTGTCGCGTGACATGATCACGCACATCCTCGACACCGCCAGCCAGTTTGTCTCGCTGTCCGACTCCGACCGCGATGTCAAGAAGGTGCCGCTGCTGCGCGGCAAGAGCGTGTTCAACCTGTTCTTCGAGAACTCCACCCGCACCCGCACCACCTTCGAGATCGCCGCCAAGCGGCTGTCGGCGGATGTGCTGAACCTGAACATCAACGCCTCGTCGACCAGCAAGGGCGAGTCGCTGCTGGACACCATCAACAACCTGTCGGCGATGTCCGCCGACATGTTCGTGGTGCGCCATGCCAGCTCGGGCGCGCCCTACCTGATTGCCGAGCACGTTGCCCCGCACGTGCACGTGATCAACGCCGGCGACGGCCGCCACGCCCACCCGACCCAGGGCCTGCTGGACATGTACACCATCCGGCATTTCAAGAAGGACTTCACCAACCTGACGGTGGCCATCGTTGGCGACATCCTGCACTCGCGCGTGGCGCGTTCCGACATCCATGCGCTGACCACGCTGGGCGTGCCCGAAGTGCGCGCCATCGGCCCGCGCACGCTGCTGCCGTCCGGGCTGGAGCAGATGGGCGTGCGCGTGTTCCACAGTATGGAAGAGGGCCTCAAGGGCGTCGACGTGGTCATCATGCTGCGGCTGCAGAACGAGCGCATGAGCGGCGCGCTGCTGCCGTCCGCGCAGGAATACTTCAAGGCCTACGGCCTAACGCCGGAGCGCCTGGCGCTGGCCAGGCCCGACGCCATCGTGATGCACCCGGGACCGATGAACCGCGGCGTCGAGATCGACTCCGCCGTGGCCGATGGCCCCCAGTCGGTGATCCTGAACCAGGTGACCTTCGGCATCGCCGTGCGCATGGCGGTGATGGGCATCGTCGCCGGGAACAACGACTGATGCCGGACAGCTCGACCCCGTACGCCAGCCAGAACACACCGAACCAGCCCAGCGACACGACAAGCCAAGCTATGAAGATTCACATCCAGGGCGGCCGCCTGATCGATCCGGCCAGCAACACCGACGCCGCGCAGGACCTGTACATCGCCGCCGGCAAGATCGTCGGCGTCGGCAGCGCCCCGGCGGACTTCACCGCCAACAAGGTCATCGACGCCCGGGGCCTGATCGTGTGCCCCGGCCTGGTCGACCTGTCCGCGCGCCTGCGCGAGCCCGGCTACGAATACAAGGCCACGCTCGAGTCCGAGGTGGCGGCCGCCACCGCCGGCGGCGTGACCAGCCTGGTGTGCCCGCCCGACACCGACCCGGTGCTCGACGAGCCCGGCCTGGTCGAGATGCTGAAGTTCCGCGCCCGCACCCTGAACCAGACCCATGTCTACCCGCTGGGCGCGCTGACGCTGGGCCTGAAGGGCGAGACCCTGACCGAGATGGGCCAGCTGACCGAGGCCGGCTGCGTCGGCTTCAGCCAGGCCGAGGCGCCGGTGCGCAACACCCAGGTGCTGCTGCGCGCGCTGCAATACGCGCAGACCTTTGGCTTCACCGTCTGGTTGCGCCCGGAAGACCCGTTCCTTGGCGGCGGCGTCGCCGCCAGCGGCGCGGTGGCCTCGCGCCTGGGCCTGTCGGGCGTGTCGGTCATCGCCGAGACCGTGCGCCTGCACACCATCTTCGAACTGATGCGCAGCACCGGCGCGCGCGTCCACCTGTGCCGGCTGTCGTCCGCCGCCGGGCTGGAACTGGTGCGCCAGGCCAAGCGCGAAGGCCTGAAAGTGACCTGCGACGTCAATATCCACCACGTCTCGCTGACCGACATGGATATCGGCTACTTCAACTCGCAGATGCGCTTCTCGCCGCCGCTGCGCAGCCCGCGCGACCGCGACGCCATCGTCGCCGCGCTGGCCGACGGCACCATCGACGCCCTGTGCTCCGACCACACCCCGGTTGACGATGACGAGAAGCTGCTGCCCTTCGCCGAGGCCTCGCCGGGCGCTACCGGCCTGGAGCTGCTGCTGCCGCTGACCCTGCGCTGGGCCAGCGAGCACAAGGTCCCGCTGGCCCAGGCGCTGGCCCGCATCACCGCCGAACCCGCCCGCGTGATCGGCCTCAAGGCCGGCACCCTCGCCGTCGGCAGCGCCGCCGACGTGTGCGTGTTCGATCCCAAGCAGGTGTGGAAGGTCGAGCGCCGCTCCCTCAAGAGCCAGGGCAAGAACTCGCCGTGGCTCGGCTACGAAATGGAAGGCAAGGTCCGCATGACCCTGGTCGGCGGGCAAGTCGTCTACGGCAACCACGCCCAGGCATGATCTGGCTGCGCAAGACCGCACTGGTCCTGCACCTGCTGCGCGGGTTGCTGACCTGCGCCTTGCTGTTTCCATGGCTGGGCGTGCGCTCGCGCGAATGGCATATCCGGCGCTGGTCGCGGCGGCTGTTGCGGATCTGCGGGGTCGAGGTGGAGGTGGTCGACGCCACCGGCGCCGCGCATACCGGCGCGGCGCGGCAGGGGGCGATGGTGGTGTCCAACCACATTTCGTGGCTGGACATCTACGTCATCCACAGCTGGCAGCCGGTGCGCTTCGTCGCCAAGTCCGAGATCCGCAGCTGGCCGCTGATCGGCTGGCTGTGCGACAAGACCGGCACTATCTTCATCGAACGCGCGCGCAAGCGGGATGCGCACCGCGTGCTGCATGACATTACGGATGTGATGCTGCAGGGAGACCTGGTCGGGGTGTTTCCGGAGGGAACGACCACGGACGGGACCAGCGTGCTGCCGTTCCATGCCAACCTGATGCAAGCGCCGATTTCGGGCGGGCTGCCGGTGCAGCCGCTGGGCTTGAACTACCTCGATGCCGCCACCGGCCAGCCGACGCTGGCGGCTGCTTATATCGGCGACACCACGCTGCTGCAATCGCTGGAGGCTGTCTTGCGCGCGCCGCCGGTCAAGGCGCGGCTGGTGGTCGGGCCGGCCCTGGTGCCCGCCTCAGGCGACCGCCGCGATCTGGCCGCTGCCGCGAGGGAAGTCGTCGCCCATCTCAGCCAGGGCGCCGCGGAGCACGCCGCCACGGCAGCCCAACGGCTGAATCAGCCCTCAGAACCGGGCAGCGCGCCGCAGCCGGCGTCGGCTGCCATCGGCTAGCCGCCCTGTCGTCCCCGCCAACGCGGGATAGCGAGTCACGCCAGCGGATCGCAATATTGCGAGCACTCCACCTGGATGACAGTCCGCTCTGCGGGATCCTGCGCCAGGCGCGCCGCCGTCAGCTTGCCGCCCCAGACGCAACCCGTGTCCAATGCCATCAGGCTCGGCCGCATGACCAGGCCCAGCGTCGACCAGTGCCCGCAGACCACCGTCACATTCTCGGTGCGCCGCCCGGGCACGTCGAACCATGGCATGAACCCGTGCGGCGCCTTGCCCGGGCCATCCTTGGTCTTGAAGTCCATCACCCCGTCGATCGTGCAGTAGCGCAGGCGGGTGAGGGCATTCACCACCACGCGATAGCGGTCGATGCCGCGCAGGCCGTCTTGCCAGCGGTCAGGCGTGTTGCCGAAGATGTCGGCGAGGAAGCCCTGCCAGTTGGGACCCCGCAGCTGTTCTTCGACTTCATGGGCGAGGTCGATCACCTGGTCTGCGGTCCACTGGGGGAGGACGCCGGCGTGGACCAGCAGGAAGTTGTTTTCCAGCAGGGCCAGTGGGCGGTGGCGGAGCCAGGTGAGCAAGTCCTCACGGTCGGGAGCGGCGAGGATGTCGTCCAGGGTGTCGTGGCGGCCTTTCTTGCGAACGCCGGACGCTACGGCCAGCAGATGGATGTCATGGTTGCCGAGGACGGTTTCCGCACGGTCCCCCATGGCGCGGATGGTGCGCAGGGTTTCGAGAGAGGCGGGGCCTCGGTTGACGAGATCGCCGACCAGTCGCACGGCCGGCTGCGCCGGCATGCGGGCCAGCAGGGCGCCTAGCGAAGGTGCGCAACCTTGCAGGTCGCCGATGGCATAAAGTGCTGAGTGTGTAACTTTGTTATTGGGCATCTGGTCCAGGGAGAACAAATTCGCTTCTATTTGTAGTTTTGTGACCGATATACCGTGGCACGGTTACATGAGGCTACAAAAAGGCGCTACCGCCACGCAGGCTAGGGCGTTCCGTCGGATAGAATACCGCCACTTCTGCAGGCACTTACGGCCCCGCCGTCCAAAAAGAGGACAAGGTGGGCGCTCGGCTTTTGCCGGGTCATCGAAACATATCGAGGCAAGGAGCAAGTTTTGTCCCATATTCTGGTCACAGGGGGCGCCGGTTTCATCGGTGCCAATTTCGTCCTCGCCTGGTTGAGCGACAAGTCCGCGGATGGTGTGGTGAACGTCGACAAGCTCACCTATGCGGGTAATCGCAAGACCCTCGCATCGGTCGAGGACGATCCCCGCCACGTGTTTTCGCAAACCGATATTTGCGACCGTGCCGCACTGGACCAGCTCTTCGCCACCTATAAGCCGCGTGCCGTGGTGCACTTTGCCGCCGAGAGCCACGTTGACCGCTCCATCCATGGGCCCGGTGAGTTCATCCAGACCAATATCGTCGGAACGTTTACGCTGCTGGAGGCCGCGCGCGCCTACTGGAGCGGCTTGCAGGAACCGGCCAAGTCCGAATTCCGCTTCCTCCATGTGTCGACCGACGAGGTGTTCGGCTCGTTGAGCGAAACCGATCCGCAGTTCTCGGAAACGACCCCGTACGCGCCCAACAGCCCGTACTCGGCATCCAAGGCCGCATCGGACCACCTGGTGCGCGCGTATCACCATACCTACGGCTTGCCGGTTCTGACGACGAACTGCTCGAACAACTACGGCCCGTATCATTTCCCGGAAAAGCTGATTCCGCTGGTGATCGCCAACGCCCTCGCCGGCAAACCGCTGCCCATTTATGGCGACGGGAAAAACGTGCGTGACTGGCTGTACGTGCGCGACCACTGCTCGGCCATCCGCGAGGTGCTGGCACGCGGCCGCCTGGGCGAAACCTATAACGTTGGCGGCTGGAACGAGAAGACGAACCTGGACGTCGTCCACACGCTGTGCGACCTGCTCGACGAACTGTCGCCCAAGGCCGCCGGCTCGTACCGCGACCAGATCACCTTCGTCAAGGATCGCCCCGGGCATGATCGCCGCTATGCGATCGATGCACGCAAGCTGGAACGCGAACTGGGCTGGAAGCCGGCCGAGACGTTCGAGTCCGGCCTGCGCAAGACGGTGCAGTGGTATCTGGATAACCAGGCGTGGGTGCAGGACGTGATGTCGGGGGAGTATCGGAATTGGGTGGCGAAGCAATATGCCGCGTAACGCCGCCATTCCCACGTTTCTTATAACCGGCAGCAACGGCCAGGTCGGCTTTGAACTGCGCCGCAGCCTGGCACCGCTGGGCAAGGTCGTGGCGCTCGATCGTTCGAGCTGTGACTTGACCCGGCCCGACGACATTCGTCGCGTGGTGCGCGAGTTCCAGCCCGATGTCATCGTCAATCCTGCTGCCTATACGGCGGTCGACAAGGCGGAATCGGAGCCGGAGCTAGCTTACGCTATCAACGGCGCGGCTGTGGAAGTGCTGGCAGCAGAGGCAAAAGCGCTCGGCAGCCTGCTGGTGCATTACTCGACCGATTACGTCTTTGACGGCAGCAAGGCGGACGCCTATGTCGAAACCGATGCAGTCAATCCGCAATCGGTGTACGGCAAGAGCAAACTCGCGGGCGAGCAGGCCATTTCCGCGGCCGGCGTAGCCCATCTCGTCTTCCGCACCTGCTGGGTCGCCGGCGCGCATGGTGGCAACTTTGCCAAGACCATGCTGAAGCTGGGCCGCGAGCGCGACAGCCTGCGCGTGATTGCCGATCAGTTTGGGGCTCCGACTACGGCCGCGCTGATTGCCGATGTGACTGCGCAGGTGGTAGCGCGACACTGGCTGTCCGGCGACCGGACATCATTCGCATCCGGCATTTACCATCTCGCCGCGGCTGGCGAAACTACCTGGCACGCGTACGCCAGCGAAGTGCTGCGCTACGCCGCCGCCAAAGGCATCGAACTGAAGGTAGACCCGGCCCGCATCGAAGCGATTCCGGCTACGGCGTATCCGTTGCCTGCACCGCGCCCGGCCAACTCGCGCCTGGACACGAGCAAGCTGCGTCACACCTTCGGCATCCATCTTCCAGACTGGCAGCAGGGCATGCACTACCTGCTGGACCAGATCTTCTCCTGAGCTAGACACCATGCGTAAAGGCATTATCCTGGCTGGCGGTTCCGGCACCCGGCTCTACCCGATCACGAGATCGGTGTCCAAGCAGTTACTGCCCGTGTATGACAAGCCGATGATTTACTATCCGCTGTCTACGCTGATGCTGGCGGGTATTCGCGATATTTTGATTATTTCCACGCCAGAGGATACCCCGCGTTTCAGCGAAATGTTGGGTGATGGCAGCAAGTGGGGTATCAACCTCCAATATGCGGTGCAGCCTTCTCCGGACGGACTGGCCCAGGCGTTCATTATCGGCCGTGACTTCGTTGGCGGCGATCCGAGCACGCTGATCCTGGGGGATAACATTTTCCACGGTCACGATCTGGTGGCGCAGTTGCAGCGCGCTTCGGCCCAGCAGACCGGGGCTACCGTATTTGCCTATCACGTACACGACCCGGAACGCTACGGCGTGGTGGAGTTCGACGAAAATTTCCGCGCCCTGTCGCTCGAAGAAAAACCGGCGAAGCCGCGTTCCAACTACGCGGTGACGGGCCTGTATTTCTACGATAGCCAGGTCTGCGATATTGCCGCGGATATCCGGCCCTCTGCGCGCGGGGAGTTGGAGATCACGGATGTTAACAAGCGCTACCTCGAGTTGGCACAGCTTGACGTGGAGATCATGGGGCGTGGCTATGCCTGGCTCGACACCGGTACGCACGATTCGCTGCTCGAGGCGGCAAGCTTTATTGCGACCTTGCAGAGCCGGCAGGGCCTGATGGTGGCGTGCCCCGAGGAGATCGCCTTCCGCAACAAATGGATTTCTGCAGAGCAGGTCGCCGAACTGGCGACGCCATTGTTGAAGAACGGCTACGGCAAGTATCTCCAGCAAATTATTTCGGAGCCGATTAAATGAGTGTGACAGTTGTTCCTACTTCGCTGCCGGAAGTACTGATTCTCGAGCCCAAGGTATTTGGGGACGAGCGCGGTTTCTTCTATGAGAGCTTTAATGCGAGGGAATTCGAGCAAGTTACCGGCGTGCACCGGCATTTCGTCCAGGACAACCACTCCCGTTCTGCGCAAGGCGTGCTGCGGGGTCTGCACTACCAGATCCAGCGCCCGCAGGGCAAGCTGGTGCGTGTCGTCTCGGGCGAGGTGTTTGACGTCGCGGTCGACATCCGGCGCAGCTCGCCTAATTTCGGCAAGTGGGTCGGGGTGAAGCTATCGGCCGAAAACAAGCGCCAGATTTGGATTCCGGAAGGCTTTGCCCACGGCTTTCTCGTCATTTCGGAATCGGCAGAGTTTCTCTACAAGACGACGGATTACTACGCACCGGAATTTGAACGCAGCATCCGTTGGAACGATCCCAGCATCGGCATTGAATGGCCGATCGAGGGGGCGCCGGTGCTGGCGAAGAAGGACGAGAATGGCAGTCTGCTGGACCAGGCTGAGTTGTTTGACTGAGCGAACGCACGCGCGCGACGGTTCGGTATGGCAGAAGGAAGGGGTGCCCATGCACAGTGACTTATCCGTACTTATTCCATTCAAAGACAAGGCGGAGATGACTTTGCAATGCGTCGACTCCTTGTACCGCTTCGGCCCTGCATGCCGGGAAATTCTGCTGATCAGCAACAATTCGTCGGCAGCAGAGTTGAATGCCGTTGAGAAAGGTCTGGCGAAATATGACAACGCGCGCGTGCTGATCTACGACCAGCCATTCAACTACCAGAAGCTGAATAACTGGGCAGTCGCGCAGTCGCAGGGCAGCGATCTGCTGTTCCTGAACAACGATACCGAACTGGTCGAGCGCTCGCGCGGGTTGCTGGAATCGATGGTGGAGCGCGCGCACGCGCCCGCGGTTGGGGCGGTCGGCTGCGTATTGCTCTATGGCGACGCCAAGACGATCCAGCACGGCGGAGTTTTCCTGGTCTCCGGCGGGCTTGCCGATCATTTGTTTGTCGGCCGTCGGTTGGCAGACGTACTCGACGACTGCAAGGCGGGCCGTGTCGAACCGGATATTCGTGGTGATGTCCGGCTCAGCGCCGTAACGGGCGCTGTCACCGTGGTGCAGCGATCAAAGTTCGAAGAGATCGGTGGGTTTGACGAGGGCTTCATCATTTGCGGCGGCGACGTGGACATGTGCATACGCCTGGAAAAGCTCGGTTACCAGACGGTGCTGGCAGGAGCTGACTCCGGCTTCATCTTGCATAAAGAAAGCCAGTCGCGGGCGCACAAGCCCATCCCGTTCAACGATTTTTACCGCTCGTACTTGTCTTACCTGGAAAGTTACGACCCGCAACGGGGGGACCGCTTCGTCCCGACGAAAAACAAGGCCGCTCATTCATGAGTCAACGAATTTTCCTGCTACGCGTCATCAGACGCTTCGTCTTTATCGGTCGCAAGGCTACCAACCGCCTGTATCAGCTGGCTTCGGATACGGAGCATCGGCTGAGCGCCATGATCGAGTCGCGACCGGTAGTTGCAGGGGACGGGATGGTGGCCAAGGCCAGGCAGTTTGCCGAAGTCTATTACGGCGCCAATTCCGCCGTCACGCCGGTCATGCCGGCGCTTCCCACAGCCGGGCGCAAGCCGGCGGTGGTGCTCTTGCTACCGACCTTGTCGAATTCATCGCTGTTCGGCGGGGCTGCCACGGCGCTGATCTTTGCCGCATTACTGAGCCAGCGGCACGGCATGCCGTTGCGCGTGGTGCAGACTGTTGTCAACGGAGAAGCCAGCCGCCTGCAAGGGCTGTTCGACAAATACGGCATCCCGGTCAGCGCAGCATCGGTTGAAGTGCTGAGCGTCGCGGAGCGCCGCCATAATTTCTATGGCTACCTGGACCTGCATCCCGAGGATCAGCTGGTGGTCAGCGCCTGGTGGGACGCCGCACTGGCCGCAACCTTCCCGCTGCGCCGTAAATTCATCTATCTGGTGCAGGACTACGAGCCGATTTTCTACGCGAACAGCGACCAGAAATTGCTGGCCGAGCAGAGCTACGCCGGTGGTAATTTTGTTGCGGTCTGCAATACGTCGTTGATGGCGCAATGCATTAGTGAAAGCGGCAAGCTCGCGAAAGATACACCCGTGCTGCATTTTGAGCCCATGGTGGCCAGGCTGCCCAGGACTCAGCCGCAGGGCGCGGCTCGCGCAAAGCGCACGCTGTTCTTCTATGGGCGTCCGAGCGTGGAGCGCAACCTGTTCTATTTTGGACTGCGCATCCTGAACGAGGTGTTCTCGCGCAGCCTGTTGCGAGCCGAAGAGTGGGACGTCGTGATGGCCGGCGAAGGGTCGGCGCCCAATATCCAGCTTGAGTCCGGGGTGGTGATCCGTAATCTGGGCAAGCTGACGCTCGATGAATACGACGCGCTGAAGATGAAGACCGACGTGGCGTTGTCGCTGATGATGGCGCCGCACCCCAGTTACCCGCCGCTGGAGCTGGCGTTGGCCGGTGCCGCCGTCGTGACTTCGCGCTACGGACCCAAACAGAGTCTTGAAGACTATTCCGCGAACATTCTTTGCATGCCGGCCGATCTGGAAGCGATGATCGACGCCGTGGTGAAGGCGTCCCAGATGAGCGAGTCGGAACGGGTTGCCAACGCCAAGCGCAGCATCCTGCCGCTGGACTGGCAGTCGGCCTTTGCACCGTGCTTCGAGCAACTGGATCCGCTTTTCGACCGCCCTGCGAGTGGCCAGACCGGCACGGTCGCGGTGCCCGTCAGAACTACCGCGTAAGCGTCTTGGTCCTCCATTGAAGCTCTTGCATGCATCCCTGCCCCCCCAGCGCGCAATCCACTGACGCCGAGCGCGAGACTGCCCGCAGCCTTAGCTCCGGGGTCGCCATGTGCACCTGCAATGCGGGCGCCTTTATCCATCAGCAGCTCGACTCCATCGTCAATCAGACCGTGGCGCCGGACCAGATCGTCATCAGCGACGACCGGTCGGACGACGACACCTGGACGGTATTGCAGTCCTGGGCAGCGGCGACCGAGGCACAACGCGGCATCCGCGTTACGCTGCTGCGCAACGATCCGCGCCTCGGCGTGACCCGGAACTTTGAACAAGCGATCCGGGCGCTGGATACCGACATCATCTTTCTCGCTGACCAGGACGATGTCTGGACGGCCGGGAAGGTCGGGGCGCTGCTCGCATGTTTTGCCGCGGATCCGGAGCTGTTGCTGGTGCACTCAGACGCGGAACTGATCGATGAGCAGGGAAACGATCTGGGCAAGTCCCTTTTTGCCGCGCTGAGGCTGTCGGAACGGGAACAGGCTCTGGTGATGCAGGGCAAGTTCTTCGAAGTGTACTGCCGGCGCAACTTGGTGACGGGCACGACCGCCGCGTTCCGCAGACAGTTGCTGGACGTGGCCCTGCCGTTCGCCGAGGACTGGATCCACGACGAATGGCTGGCGGCGTGCGCGGCATCCGAAGGCAAGGTCGGCATGCTCGCGGACAAGCTTACGCAGTACCGCCAGCATCGGTCTAATGTGATCGGCATTCCCGTCGGCACCGTCTCGCGTCTTACGTCATACGCGATCCGGGTGGCACGAACGCCCCGCAACGAACACTTGCACTACAAATTGCGCCGCTTGCAGGCGCTGCGCGGCAGGTTAGTCGCAACGAATCCTGACGCTGCCGACAAACTTGCGCTGGTCGACGAGGCGATCGCCCACTATGTCCGGCGTATCGGCTTCGGACGCGGCCCGGTGTCGCGGCTGACCAGCATCCTGCACGAATACAAGGCGCGGGGCTATCACCGATTTGCCGACGGCTTTGCCGGCATGGTACGAGATGTCATTCATCTCTGAGGACGCGGCCATGCATCCATCGACGACATGGACGCCGCGGCTGACCGTCTCGGTCGTCAGCCATGGCCAGGGTCACCTGCTCGCGCCGTTGCTGCATCAGTTGCGTGAGGCTTCGCGACAGGTGCGGATGCAGGTCATTGTCACGCAGAATCTGCCGGAGCCGCGTATTCCGGTGGAGGAATCCGAGGATTTTCGGCTGACGTGGATCGTCAATACAGGGCCGCTCGGCTTTGCCGAGAATCACAATGCTGCATTCACGTATTGCCGTGCGCCGTTTTTTTGCGTGATCAATCCCGATGTGAGGCTGGAACAGCAAAGCCTGCTGCCGCTGCTCGATTGTGCTGCGCAATGGCCGGGCGTGGCTGGCCCGCGCGTGCTGGCGCCTGACGGACGCGTCGAAGACAGTGCCCGGCGTGTCCCTTCCGTTATCCGACTTGTGCGCAGGACCCTCAAGAAACGTTGCGAAGCCGACTATGCGGTTTCGCAGAAGATCCAGCAGGTCGACTGGCTCGCGGGAATGTGCATGGTGTTCCATGCAGATACCTATCGCAGCGTTGGCGGATTTGACAAGCGCTTTCATCTTTACTGCGAAGACGTCGACATCTGCCTGAAGATCCATTTGTCTGGCGGTTATGTGTCGTGGGTGCCGAATGCCGTCATCATTCACGATGCACAGCGCGCTAGCCGGCGCAACTGGCAATATTTGCGCTGGCATATAGGGAGCCTGTTGCGGCTGTTCGCTTCCGGCACCTACTGGCGCTTCCGGTTCTTTGCTTCAGGTCACGACAAGAGGGCCATGCATGTTTGATTTCTTCTGGGTGCCGTGCTTTGTTTTCCTGGTATGCGCATTTGCCATCATGGCGCTGCGCCCGTTGGCGCCGATCATGGGGCTGATGGACCGTCCCGATATGCGTAAGCGGCATCAGGGCGAAGTGCCCCTCGTGGGCGGCATCGCCATCACGCTGGCCGTCTGGATCGGCGCGCTGATGTTCATGCGCACCCAGGGCTACTATGTGGCACTGCTCGCCGGTTTGTCAGTGCTTGCGCTGGTGGGCATGGTCGACGATCTGAAAGGCATGTCGCCCGCAGCCAAGCTGGTGGTCCAGCTGTTTGCTGCGATCCTGATGACTTCGTGGGGCGGCGTCTACCTGTCTTCGCTGGGCGACCTGTTCGGGCGCCGCGAGATCGAGTTGCTCAACTGGGGCATCCCACTGACGTTGTTCGCGGTGGTCTCGGTGGTAAACGCGATGAATATGAGCGACGGGCTAGATGGCCTTGCAGGCGGCCTGGCGTTTTTTATCTTTGTCTGGCTGGCGGTGGTAGCGGGCGAGCTGGGCAACAACGCGGCACAGCGCATCTGTGTAATCTTCTGCGGCGCTATTCTGGGTTTCCTGGTTTTCAACATTCGCAATCCGCTGCGCGGCAAGCGACGGGTGTTTCTGGGAGACGCCGGCAGCCTGATGCTCGGTTTCGGCATCGTATGGTTCGCCGTGGAGCTGTCACAACCCGTCTATAACAGCGGGGCCAGGATTCCCCCCGTGGTGATGCTGTGGATTCTCGGCTTTCTGCTGATCGATTTGCTCGCCGTGGTGGTGCGGCGTGCGATGAAGGGCAAGAATCCGCTCGCGGCGGACCGTACCCATCTGCACCATATTTTGCTGCGGCTGGATATTGGCCACGGCACGATCGTGTGGCTGATTGTGCTGAGCAATGCTCTGATGGGTTTTGTCGGCGTGCTCGGCTGGAAAATGGGGGTCTCGGAGCAGGCCTTGTTCCTGGCCTTTCTTGCGGTGACGGGCGCACATCTGATGGTAACCCGCAATGCGTGGCGGTTTATCCGGATCGGGCGTCGGATGTTGAAGGGCCGCAAGCCGCGGATGCCGGCGCCGTGAGGGCGTGCCCAACCTGCTTCGAGCGGCTCGAGCGAGGCCGCCGCGCGCGTCGCCCAATGGGCTGCGTTGGCGGCTTGACGGCAAAGTCTTTATGGTATCGTGGCGCCTTTCGCGGCGAGGCAGAAGTCGCCGGCGAATCCGTCGCCGCGTTGGTTGATTCCGCTTCACCGCGCCGGGAAACCGGCGCAGCATCGTACTTTCTTGGTAACCCCTATGCTTTTGACTGCAATCGATGACCTCCGGGAGAGCGTCGCCTCCTGGCGCCTTTGGTCGTTACTTGGCTGGATCGAAATTCGCCAGCGTTACGCGCGCTCGGCGGTTGGACCGTTCTGGCTGACCATCAGCATGGCGATCATGATCGCGTCGATCGGTGCCGTGTACGGCACCTTGTTCGGCCAGGAACTGCGTGAGTACCTGCCATTTCTCAGCATCGGGCTGGTGATGTGGTTCCTGCTCGCGACGATCGTGAACGAGGGCGCGGTCGTCTATATCCATAATGCCCACTTCATCCGCCAGGCCGCCACGCCAAAATTGCTATACGTGCTGCAGGTTATGTGGCGCAACGTGATTATCCTGGGCCATAACTTTATTATTGTGGTGGCGCTGCTGATCATATTTGGCGTGAAAAATTGGGCCACGTTGCCATTGTTCATTCCGGCACTCCTGCTGTATGTGCTGAATGCAATGTGGATGGCGATGATTTCGGGCTTGTTGTCTGCGCGTTTCCGCGACCTGCCGCAGATCATTTCGTCGCTGTTCCAGGTGGCTTTCTATGTCACCCCGATCATGTACCGGCCGGATGCGCTGGTCCGGTTTTCCTGGATCGTTGACTACAATCCGCTCTCCTATTTGCTGCATCTGGTGCGCGCGCCGCTGGTGGGCGAGTTTCCGACAATGCTTACCTGGGGGGTTTCGCTGGGCATGGCTGTGGTGGGCTGGACTGCTGCGCTGTGGCTGACCGGGCGTTATCTCAAGCGCATTCCGTATTGGGTGTGAACGAATTCAGTAACATGGCATATATAGAACTTCGCAATGTCCGCCTCGAGCTTCCGATTTACGACGTCCAGGGGCGTTCGCTGAAGAAGCGCGTGCTGCGACTCGGACGGCGTAACCAGATCGCGGAAGAAGCTACCGGCGTGGTCGTAGTCAAGGCACTCGACGGTATCGATCTCCGGCTTGAGCCAGGCGATCGTGTTGGCCTGATCGGCCACAATGGAGCCGGCAAGTCGACCCTGCTCAGGCTGCTGGCCGGCATCTACGCGCCTACCTCGGGTAGCTATGACCGTCAGGGCAAGGCGGTGCCGCTGCTCGACATCAGCCTCGGGATGGACGAGAACTCGACGGGCTACCAGAACATCCGCTTGCGCGGCTTGCTGCTCGGCATGAGCGACGCCGAACTGCGCGCCAAGGAAAAAGACATCGCCGAATTCACCGACCTCGGCGATTCGCTCGACCTGCCGCTACGCACTTACTCCAGCGGCATGCGCATGCGGCTGGCTTTTGCGGTGTCGACAGCCGTGGACGCGGATATCCTGCTGCTTGACGAGGTGATCGGCGTTGGCGATGCATCATTCCAGGACAAGGCCAATGCGCGCCTGCATGATTTGCATAATCGCGCCCAGATCGTGGTGCTGGCCATCCATTCGAACGAAGTGATTCGCAAGATGTGCAACAAGGTCATCTGGCTGGAGCATGGAAAGATTCGCATGGCGGGAGCGGTCGAGGAAGTCTTGCCGGTCTACGAAGCCAACCACTAACCTCGCTCCGGGTCGTGGCCGAATCAAATTGATCAAGATGTCCGTATGACGGTTGATATCTCGTGCATCGTTACGCTGCACCACGAAGGCATTCTTGCTCACAAGACCCTGGCCAGCATCGGACGTGCGATGTATTTCGCTGCTGCCAACGGAGCGCGCACGGAGCTGTTGCTGGTAGCGGACCGAGCCGACGGCGAAACGCTGCAATATCTTCAGCGTAGTCCGCACCTTCCCCCGGATACGCGGATTCTGTCAACCGACTTCGGCGACCCGGGGCTTGCGCGCAATCACGGCGCTCGACAGGCCCGCGGCGAGTACATTGCCATCCTTGACGGGGACGACCTCTGCTCCGAAAACTGGCTGGCCAGCGCACTGCGGCAAGCCCGCGAGAATCCCGCCTATATCGTCCATCCCGACTATAACGTCTACTTCGGCGCGGAGCGCTGGATCCTGCGGCATCCGGACCAGCGCGATACCGGCTTTCGCGCGTCACAGTTGCTGGTCGAGAATGCCTGGACCGCATTATGTGTGGTGCGGCGCGAGACGCTTTTGACGATTCCTTATCGCGATACGCCGGCGGACTCCGGTTTCGGCTATGAAGACTGGCATTGGAACTGCGACACCATTGCCGCGGGCCTCATGCACGTCGTTGCCGCCGATACGGCGCACTTCATCCGGCTGAAGGTCTCGGGCAGCCGTAACGCGGCGGCGACGGAGCGCTCGCGGCTCATCCGGCATTCACCCCTGTTCGACCATGCGCAATTGCTGGGGCTGGAAGGTAAATCGGTACAAGCGACGGATACGCTAGCCGCGGGCGCCGTCGACGCGGATTGGGACGAGGAAGCCTATCTTCGGGTCCATCCTGACGTCCGGGACGCCGTGCGCGCGCGCAGCATGAAGTCCGGCAAGGACCACTGGCGGCTGTTCGGTCGTGCGGAAGGTCGCCTGCTGCCGACTCCGGCGCAGCGCGCCACAGTCAAGGCGTGGTCGGAAGAAGCTTACCTGGATGCCAACGAGGATGTGCGCGCGTCGGTGGCTCAGGGAAGGATAGCGTCCGGGTTGCATCACTGGCTGCGCTTCGGCGATCGCGAAGGCCGCGACCTCAAGGCGCCGGAGGTGCCGGCTTGGATCCGTAACGAGATGCACGCGCTGGCCGCCTACGAGTTGCAACTGTTTCCGTCCCGCCAGTTCTTCAAGGACGCACGGCGCCGCACCTTCCGCGCCAGCGTGGCTGTGGGAAACGCCTATCGCGATATGCTGGAGGTGGTTGGGCCAAGGCCGGTCACCCACGTCTTCATGCTGCCCTGGCTCAAGCGCGGCGGCGCGGACCTGGTGGCCCTGCATCACATCCATGCCCTGGTGCGTGATTTTTCGGCGCAGATCCTGGTTATCACCACCGAGAATACAGAGTCGCCCTGGATGTCGCGCTTGCCGGCGGATGTTCGCGTGCTGCCGTTCGGCATCACCCATGCGCCGCACCTGCAGCCAATTGAGCAACGGCTGCTGCTGTCTCGACTATTGTTGAAGCTGCGCCCTGGCGTAGTTCACAACATCAACAGCGCGACGGCATGGGACCTGTACGTGCGTCATGGCAACGCCTTGTCGGAGGACAGCGGCCTCTATGCCTCCCTGTTCGGGTTTGATTACACCGAAGAGCTGGAGCCATACGGCTATGGCGGCGCCCTTGAGGCATCGTACCGTTACCTGACCAAGGTGATGACCGATAACCAGGCTTTCGTCGGTCGGCTGATCTCGATGTACGGCCTGCCACCGGACTTGTTCGAGCGCTTCCGTTATCCCCAGCACAGCCGTCCGCGCTTCGAGTTCGATGCCCGGCAGAAACCGCGGATTCTGTGGGCAGGCAGGTTCGACAGGGAGAAGCGGCCAGACCTGTTGCTACAGATTGCTCAACGCTTGCCGGAGTGCCACTTCGACGTCTACGGCTCTCCCACGCTGTCGACGCCGCCGGAAATTCTCGCCGTGCTTGCGGCGTTGAGGCGCATGCGCAATGTTTCCGTTCTGGGCGCCTACGAAGGCTTCGACAGCGTGCCGGCAGAAAACTATGCACTGTTGCTCTATACGACGCAGTGGGATGGCCTTCCTAACGTGGTGCTGGAGGCCCAGGCTTCGGGCCTGCCGGTACTGGCCCCCGACATCGGCGGAATCAGCGAAGCCATTCCTGCCGGCAGTGGTTTCCTGCTGGAGCGTTTCGACGACGTCGAAGGTTATGTTGCCCGCATTCGTCAGTTTCTGACGGCGCCAGCCATGCTCTTGCATGAACGGGCTCGCGCATTGAGCCTGATCGAGGCAAACCATTCCCAGGAAGCCTTCCGAGAGCATCTCGCGCGCCTGCCGTCATACTCGGGAAGCTAGCGGACGCGCGGCCATGCCGTCGCGTGTGGTCGCAAGCCGCTGTGGCAGCGCCGTGAGCACGGTGAGCTGCCACAGCGGTTGTGCCGATCAAATAGGCCCGGGCGTGCAATCAGTGGGGTGCTTTCTCGCCCAGCTCTCGAAAGACATCATCATAGCTGTCCATCATCTGCTGGCGGCTGAAGTGCCGCTCCGCATACTGACGAGAGCTTTGCTTAATTCGTGTCAGTTCAGCCGGATTTTCCCGCCACGCGGACAGAATGCCCAAGATGCGGTCTGACTCCGCAGGGTGCGCCAGGAAGCCATTTACTCCCTCGGTAATCAGTTCAGGAACACCGCCCACCGGGGCTCCGATAACGGGGATGCCGCAGGCATTGGCTTCCATCACGATATTGGGCCGCCCATCCAGCTTGGACGGCAACACCAGTACATCAAGGGTCTGCAGTACGGCTCTTACATCAGACGCGTAGCCGCGATACTGCAGCTGGCCGCCTGCTGGACTTTTCTGAACCCGACGCCTTACTTCATCCGTCTGGGCGCCGTCGCCCGCAAGCACAAAGCGGGCGTCTGGCAATTGCGGATATATCCTTTCGATCAGGTCAATAAAGCCGAGCGGGTTCTTTTCCGGCGACATCCGCCCCACGTAGCCCACCACCAGCCCGTTTCCGGAGGGCGCCTCGGCCGCAGGCGTCAGCCACTCGGTGTCGATGCCATTCCGAACGATCCGCACCCTTGCGTCCGCCTTTGCCGAGTTTCGTTCCACGAACCGCTTCATGTGCTCGGTTTCGACGATCACGCCGTCGATGCACTGCTCATAGAGAAAGTGGTTCAGGGTATGGCCGATCTCGTTATACAGCGTATCGACGATGCGTAGCGACGGATTGCGCTCCTTCCAGTAAGGAAGGTGATGGTAGAGCAGCGGCGCACCGATCTGCAGCACCAGGCCGGTAGCCCGACGTTGCATCTCTCTCCACACAACATCAAGGGCGTCGTGATGCGGCACGGCGCTCAGATCAAGCAATTGCTTGTCGGCGCGAAAATCCTCCATATCGTCCGGTGTGTAGACGGACGAGGCGTCGGAGCAGAACGCCACCGTTACGTCGAAATTGCGGCGGCGCATCTCCCGTAACACCTGAAGAGACAATGCTCCTTTAACCAGGAACGGAAGAAGGGCCAGGATTCTCGGATTACTCATCAGTCTTTTTGCTTTCTTCTAATGCTTGCAAGTATCGAGTTTGCTTCGAATGCACATCCTGCAAGTTGTCAAACGAAGCCTTCCAGTTAGCTGCCTGCGTCTTGTACCACTCCGCGTTGGCTGCATCTGTGCAATCCGCATACCAGAGTTGCATCAGGTGCGTAAGCAGTCTGGGGCTGCAGGTTTTCTCGATGAGCGGAGGCAGGGCGAGGATGCGTTCAGGGCTAGGGCGGAACGAGTGGACTACTTGGTAGGCCACGTTCACATTGCTTTCCTGTTCATTCAGCCCGGACGGGGTGTCCTGCCTCATGCAGCGGAACAGATGTTCGACCCTGGCAAAAACTCCCGGGTCGCTTGCCACGGCACCGATGTAGGTCGAGCTATAGCCTTTGATGTCTGATTCAAAGCCGGTGAAGGAATAGCCGGGAAAGGTGCCGAGCAGGGTTTCGATACCTCGAACGGTCGGGTAGTAGATATGCTCATACGACCCTTCCAGCCAATCCTTGTTGTCGCGCGTTTGCGACATCAAGGGAATCTCGAAGATCAACACGCCCTCGGGCTTCAGCGCCTCCAGACAGGCACGGAAGGCACCGCGCAGATCCAGCACATGCTCGAACGTCGCAATCGAAGTGATCACGTCGAAGTGGCGCCTGAACTCATCGCGCCGCAAGTCCGCCAGCACATCGTTACCGATGATCGTCACGCCGCCCTGGCGCGCCCGTTCGGCAGCGTGCGCATTGACTTCGATGCCGTAAGTCTCGTAGGCCGCGCCGAGGCCGCGCAGCATGAAGCCATCGGCACAGCCCACATCCAGGACGCGACCGCCGCCGATCAGTGCCTGCACCAACAGCCTTGCCCATAACAGTGCATGCTCAGCGGTGAAGGCATAATCGGCGTAGCCAACTTCCAGGTGAGCTGCGCCGCCGTAATAGCCGTCCTGATAAAAGACACTGGTATCCGCAGGCGGGTTCTCGATCATTCCCATGCCACAACTTGCGCAAAACAGGATTCGCCGGCCGTCGCCACGCATTGCAGTATGAGAATAGTGCCGCTCGGCACATACATTGCATTCGAAAGCGCCGCTCTGGCGTTCCATACTTTGCGTCATCGGTAGCCGTCAAGTTTCCGTAATAGCTCAGGGGCAATCTTGGCGCGCCGCAGCAAGGCTGCGGCGATTCTCCGTGGGGTGTATCGGGTCCGCCGCATGTGATAGACCCGTTCCCAATGCTCGGCCTGTGCTTGCCAGTAATTCCGCGCATGGATGAACTCGCCAATATCCCGCTCCAGCTTATTGGCATAGGCGAACCCCGGCGAACCTTCCCGGTATGTAGTAAGCGCACGGCGTCCGGCGCGTACCAGGGCATTGTCCGGCTCGTCGGACAGCACCTCGCTGCGGAAGGCCGTAAAGTCGGGAAATTCAGGTGTTGCCAGGACAATGCCCAGCAGGCGATAGGCGTGCCTGGGTTCTAACTTGCACAACTCCCCGTGTCGCGCTACCCACGCGATGATGCTCTCGACGGTCGGATGAAGGGCGCGCGCTTCGGCCAGCGGGATCAGGTTGCGCATCATGGCGTAACTGAGTTCAAGGAACTGCCCGAGCGGGTCGGCGTGGGTGACGCCGCGCTTGTGCAGACGCATGAAGGTCAATTGCTGAGGCACGACTGCGAATTTGCACCCCATGCGTAGGGCGCGCGTCCACAACTCGTAGTCGGGGGCACGTACCATGGCCGCGTCGTCCAGGCCGATACGAAGGTGCGCTTCGCGACGTACCATGCTCGATGACCGGCACAGCCAGTTCATGCCAACCCAGTTTTGTACCAGGTTGAGGTTATGAGGCTGATTGATGCCAGCTTCGAGGGAGGGCGCATCGGGGTGCGGCTTGCCCTCGTGGTCCAGGATCTTGACGTGGGTGCCAATGATGTCGAGGCGAGGATCCTTCTGGACTGCGCGCAGCTGGATTTCTGCCTTGTTGGGCGCGATCCAGTCATCAGCGTCCAAATTGACCAGCCAAGTTCCGCGGGCCGCTTGCACCGCACGGTTGTAGCTGCCTGCGCCGCCGAGATTGTGTTCGTTGACAATGAGGCGGATGCGGGGGTCATTGAAGCTGCGGACCACCTCGACCGACCGGTCACGCGAGCAATCATCCACCACCACGATCTCAAAGTCCTGGACTGTCTGTTCCAGGATGGAGCGCAGTGTCGTGCCAATGTACTCTTCGTAGTTATATGACAGGACGATATAGGAAAGCAGCGGCTGGCCGTTCATTTCAGGCATGCTGTGATCCGGTCGAGGTCGGCGTCGGAAAGGTTGTCATGGAAGGGCAAGCCAATCACGCGGGCGGCCAGCTTGTCGGTGCCGGACAGATCTGCGCGCGGAACGTCGGCAAATGCCGGATGCCGGTGGCAACCCAATCCCCACCAGCGACGCCATTCGATGCCTGCGGCATCGAGCCGCTCTATGGTGCCAGCGACGTCTTGCTCGGGAATCGTCACATTCAGCGTCATGGTCACCCACTTCACGCCAACGCCGCGCTGCAACACGGCTGCCTTGCCCTCGAGACGGTGTCGATAGGCTTCAGTGAGATCGCGCAGCGCGCGCAGACGCTCCGGCAGGGCGTCCAGTGCAGCCAGGCCCACCGCTGCACTGTATTCCGAAATCCGGTAGTTGCCGCCGCGGATGCTCGACAGCCGCTCGACACCCATAAAACCGAAACCGGTCATCGCCGTCGTCCGGGCAGTCAGTTCGGTGTCGGCGGTCAGGATGGCGCCACCCTCGCCGATACCGAGCACCTTGGTGGCATGGAGGCTTACGCAGGCGGGTTGTGCGCCAACGTCGGAAATCGCGGTAACCGCGGCGGCGGCATCGAATACCACCGGGATGGCATGTCGTGCCTCGAATGCCGCCCAGGCCTTGAAATCAGGCGGCGCACCGAAGGCGCTCACCACCAGCACGGCCGCCGGCGGCTCGGGCACGGTGGCAAGCGCCGCTTCTGCGATTTCAGGCGTAAGGGCGAGACTGTCGGGATCGACTTCAAGCAGATAAGGCGTAAGCCCGGCATTGCAAACGGCATGGGCGCTTGCAATAAACGTGTAGGAAGGCATCAGGCAATAGCGCCTGCCCGGCGTTGATCGCGAGCGCAATGCAAGTTCGATCGCGGTCGTGCCGTTACTCGTGATCGTTACTCCTTTCGCACCCGTCAGCGCGCTCAGCCGAGCAACGAATTCACGATACAGTGGGCCATAGTTGCTGTAGCTGCGGTTCTCATCGATACGTCGCAGATAGGGCAGCAAGGCTGCGACTTCAGGCAAGTGGGGAACCAGTACTTTGATGGGGGCCTGCGACGCGGGAAGATGATTAGCCATGGAAGGAAGCAAGGAGCTGAACAATGTCAGGAATAACGCGAGCAACGCTCACGTCGGAATTTAAGAAGCTGCCGCCGATGCGGCACGCCGCACAATCGGACGTGCCGGGACGCCTACCACGGTGGCGCCGGGATCCACGTCACGGATGACGACGGCGCCTGCGCCGACGATGGCGCCGGCGCCGATCGTGCAGCGAGGTGCCACCACGGCACCAACGCCGAGATCCGCGCCTTCTTCTACAGTGACCCCGCCAGCCAGGGATACACCGGGCCCCAGGTTGACAAAAGCGCCGATCTTGCAATCGTGCGAAATCACACAACCAGGATTGATCAAGGCATGCTCGCCGATCTGGACATCCGTGGTCATGCTGGCCGGCCCCAGAAATATTGCTCCTTTTCCGATTTCCACGTGGTGTCCCTTGGCCACAGCGGGATGCATCAGCGTGGGGAAGTGCCGGGTATGCAACTTGCTGGCAATGCGTGCGCGCGCCTTGCAGTCTCCGACGGCGATGACAAAGGAGACATCTTCGCGGGCGAGCCACGGTTCGATGTTGTCGAAGACTGGTACGCCACGGATCGGCTGCGCCGCATAGCCTGGCTCGACGACGAATGCTATTACGTTATGTCCGGTGAGCTGCAGCGTCGCAAGCACCTCGCGACCAAGGCCGCCGGCCCCGAAGATCACAATCGACATAGCTGTTAGGGCGCCATTTGGCAGATTGTTTGGACATCGAAGTATCGCATACTGTCTGACGGGCTCCTGACGTTAACGGCAACCTTCCGGTAATCGACAGAGCATGAGCATGGCGGCGGTGTCGCCCATGGGAATGCCCACGCATCGGCTCCGGGTGGTGAGCAAACGCTTAACCCGCCATGTTACTGATGCCACGGTCCCCCGCGGCTATATGTGCGCTTTTGAAACAAAAGAAACTATGAGGAAACAACGTCGAGGTCGAGGGGCTGCCTTGTGTTAGTCGCGGCATTGGTCATCGGATGTGCGGTGATGGCGCGCCACGGCAAGCACGAAAAGAGCACATGCTGGTATAGAGCTAGACCATCGCTGTTGCGCTGCTTACAGCTGACCGACCCCGTTACTTTGCGGTTTGGCTGACATGGGAAACTTCCCGGGGCGGCTGCCGCTACCGCTGAAACTGAACAAATATCGCGGCACACCTACATTGTCCGGGCCCAGCAAGATTGGCATTTCCGAATCTATCAAAGTGATGTGCGAATACCTGTTAAATATGCTGTCTACCCGGCTTACGGGAAGCGCCGCGAAGCATTGTCGCCACATGGTCAGCGAGGGCACTGGCGTGACATGTGATGCGGAGCGATAACCGAGCCCGTTCAGCGTGGCGCCGGAAAAACCGTATGCGGCGAGAACGCCGTCATTGGCCTGCGCCTGTCTAGTGAGCTGCTGCAATATCACGGTATCGGGCACGTTGAATATAGGCCATGCCGATTGCACTGGATTGAACGGGAAGAACATCGTGGCTCCGCCAAATGCCGCGAGCCCTGAAATGGAAGTCAGCGGCTGCAGACTGCGCACTTTCTGGATGAAGCTGCACAGCAGCACAGCCGGAACCACGTACAAATCGTTCCAGTAGCGCGGGTGAAAGCCATATCTCGATGCCTTGAACAAGAGCCACGAGGCAATGGTGACGCCAATGAAAATCAGCGCCCGTTTGGTTGACCATGCCAGGCCCGTTACCCGCACGACGGCGAGCGCAAACAGGACGAGCAGCAGGCCGGCAGCGAATACCATGCGTTCGGGCTGTACGTGATTCCACAATAGTGGTTTGCCAAGCACCGCTGGAACCGGCAGCATCATCCAGCTCGTCACCAGCGCAAGTGCGGCAAACAGGACAGCCACTGGCACCCACTGACGTCTTGCGGCCAGTGCGTTGCGCAGGTTGCGGTAATCGAGGAAGCACAGGCACAGCACCACGAACCACGTTCCGACGACGCCAATCTCGGAGACGTTCGCGCCGATCAGGGAGTTGTATGACCGGTCAAAGCTACTGGCGGGAAAGAACTGCGAGAGCCAGCGCTCCACCGGCAGCGCGCCGCCCGAAAAGTTGCGCTGGCCCGGATAGAGCGTCTGCATGGTCCTTAGCAAATATTCCTTCAGGTAAAGCACCACAGTCGCGGCAGCCAGCAGCGACGTGCCGGCAAGGCTGGCCAGTCGTGCCGGACGCCACCACTCCCTACCGTAGCAGAGTAGGAAAACGACCCCGGCGAAGGCCAGAGATATGAATAGCGGCGGATAGAAATTAGTCATCAGCCAGCTTGTCGCCAGCCAATAGAAAAGAGCTACGCGCACTACGATCGGGGCCTCGATGAAAAGTACGGCCAGCGCGCCGGCAAACAAGGCAATGATCGGCCCTTTCTCATTCCACCAGAATTGTGAAAATCCGGTGAAATAGAGCGTCAGGGCAAGCAGGTACGATTGTGGTTGCGTGGCTCCGGCAACGCGGAAGAGCTTGCTGTATCCGACGATAAAGACCGCAAAGATAGCGAACCAATGAAACGAAAAAGCGTACGCTGCATTGACCAGCGGGTACAGCCACATGGTCGGCTTGAATATCAGGCCCCAATCGGCTATCGGCATACCATAGTTGATGCGCAGATCCTCCTGGTACAAAGAGGTGGCATTGAACCGTTGCAGGCCATTGCGTACAGTGGCCTGGGTCAGTGGCGTGACGACCGACCACTCATCGCTGCGTACCGCGCGCGGCTTGCCAAAGTGCAGCCCCTCGCCCTGGGCGCCGATGCGTTCGAGCACGACACCATACGACGATGGGGACCAGGTATTCCCGACATAAATCGCGCCGAGCGAAAGCAACACGAACCAGACCAGATATTTGCGGATCAGCGCAAATGGAAGCATTTTTTGCTTATCGGTAAAGCTCAGGCGGAAGAGGTGGCAACTGCCGGTTTCCGTCCGGAGACAAGAATCAAAGCGAGACCGAATATGACGGCGACCGCGTTGCCAACAGCGTATCCCAGGATAGCGCCCCTTGTGCCAAGGCTTGGCACGGTAATTAAATTGACAGCCACGGTGGTGGTGAGCACCAGAGCCCATTTCGCCGCCACCCAGCGCGGCTTGCGCAAGTAAACCGGCAGGAGGCCAAGTCCGACATCCGCAAAAATCAGCGCCGATGCCAGTGCGGCAAGTCGCAGCAGCACAACAGCCTGGGTAAAGGCATGGCCATAGAGCAGGCCGACGATCCACTCGGCGCAGATTGCGATAAGGCCCGCACCGCAAAGCCCGACTGCCGCCATGCCCACGGTGACGCGAAGCACGTTGCGACGTGCGGCCGCCCCGGATTTCTGTGCAAACACGTAGATCGGCGCCACTCCAGCCGCCAGGATGGTTGCGATGGTGGTGAAGTTGTCCAGTACTTGCATCGTGGCAGCATAGGCTCCAAGCTCGGCAAGCGGCACGACGGGCTTGAGGATCAGTTGATCGGCGCGGCGAGCTGCGACCATCAGCATGAAGCTGATCCAGAACAGTGCGCCGTCGCGGACCAGCTCGCGCGCCAGCGGTGACTGGTACGACGGAATGGCGCGCGGCGAGCGGTATAAGTAGTACCAGGCCAAAAGCAACGCCGCAACCAGTGGCTCGAAGGCAAAGGCGGTCGCGTAGGCCGGAACCGCCTTCACGCCAGCGATGAAGAGCATTGCAATCAATGCTGTTTTGAGCGCAAGCGCGAATAGATTGAAAACGACATTGGGACGGTTATGCGTACGCGCCTGCATCCATGCGATCACGATGCCGAAGGGTTCGCGCAGCATGATGGCGGTGCCCAGCAGGATGGCGGGAATCCACGTGTCAGCCGTTTGCTGGGTGAGTGCAAGCCAGGCACACATGAGCGCGTAGCCGGAAATGCCGGCGACGAGCCGGATCACGAAAGCATGAGCGACCAGGGTATGCCGATCCTCGGTCGTCGCTGCCGTCACCAGCCGCGGCACCACCACCTCCGCCGAACAAATCAACGGTATCGACGCCGCAATAAACACCAGCGACTGCGCATACTGGAAATGCGCGAACCCTTCCGTACCCAGCGCCCGTGCCAGCATGGCCACGACGCCGATCCCCACGATCACCTGCAGGCCACGGTCGGCCAGCATCCAAAGCAGGTTGCTTGCGACTTTGCGGCGCATCAGCGTTGTTTCCTCAGGCTGCGATATTGCGCCAGCCATTGCCGCGCCACACCGTTCACGTCGAAACGGCCGACAATCCGCTGGCGGCGGCGGTCGCGTTCCGACTCGGTGCCGGGCAGGCTGGCGATGGCGTTGCGCAAGGCGCTCGCCAGCGCCTGCGGATTGCCGGTGGGGGTCAGCGTAGCGGTGTCTCCCGCCAGTTCAGATACGCCCGCGGCGGCGGTCGCCACGACCGGCAGCCCGCTGGCCAGCGCTTCGCCCACCGCCAGCGGCATGCCTTCGATGCGCGAAGACAGCACGAAGACATCGGCGGCGCGCAGCAGGTCGGGAATGTCTTTCCTGGCACCGGCCAGCAGCACGACATGATTCAGCCCGCGCCGGGTAACCTGATGCGCCAGTTCATCGCGCAACGGACCATCGCCGGCGATCATGAGCCGTGCCTTTGGCAGGTCGCGGCTGACCTCGCCGAATGCCTCGATCAGCATGGCCTGGTCTTTCTCAGGCACCAGCCTGCCGACGTTGAGGACCAGCCGGTCGTCGGGTCCGAGGCCAAGGTCGCGCCGGGTCCGTTCGCGCGAAGGCGGGTCCGGCTGAAAGCGGCTGGTATCGATGCCGTTCGGCATCACGATCACGCGTCCTTCCGGCACGGCGCCGCTGGCGACCATCGCCAGGCGGCCGGCGTCGCTGACGTGGGTCGTCATGGCACACCATCGGTCAGTGATGCGGTAGGCGAGGGCGCGCAGGCGACCGCCTTCGCGCGCGCTGTGGGCGGAGCAGATGACTGGCGGCATGTGGCCGGTCCTGGCCAGCACGCGTGCGAACAGGTTGGCGTGGACCATATGGGCATGGATGACGTCCGGGCGCCACAGCCGTACCAAGCCCCGCGCCTGGCGCAGCGCCGACAGCATCGACAGCGGCGTTTTGCGCATGGCGAGTTCGGTCACGTGGACTTCGGCCGGCAAGTCGATCTCCCGCCCCTGCGTCAGGCTGAGGATGGCGACCTCGTTGCCCAGCGCCAGGAAGGCGCGCGCCAGCGCCGCGATCTGCTGCTCCGCGCCGCCCAGCTTGAGGCCTGTGGTGATGACAAGGATGCGCAATGGCGCCGGCGCGGCAGTCTCGTCGACGCTGCCCATCAGCGGGCTCCGTAACCGGTCGCGAGGGTCCTGAGCGTCTTCACTCCGATCAGCAGGTCCAGTGCCAGCGAGCAATGCTTGACGTAATACAGGTCATAGCTGAGCTTGGTCACGGTTTCTTCGTGGCTGCCGGCGTAACCCTGCTGCACCTGGGCCCACCCGGACAGGCCGGGCCGCACCAGGTGGCGGTACGGGTAATAGGGGATGGTTTCGGAAAACCGCTCGACCATGGGCGCCTGCTCCGGCCGCGGGCCGATCAGGCTCATATGCCCGAGCAGCACGTTCCACAGCTGCGGGATCTCGTCCAGGCGGTACTTGCGGATAAAGCGGCCGACCCGGGTCACGCGCGGATCGCGGCGGGCCGCAAACAAGGCGGGCGCGCTGGCGTCGACGCCCATGCTGCGGAACTTGAGCATGACGAAGGGTTTGCCGAACAGGCCCACGCGTTCTTGCCGGAAGATGGCGCCACCTGGGGTTTCCAGCCGGATGGCCAGCGCCACGGCAAGTCCCAGCGGCGCGGCAAGCGGTGCCAGGCACGCGACGGCCACGATATCGATCGCGCGTTTCAGGTAGCCGTAGAGGTAGTGCGCGGCGTAGTCGTCCAGGAAGTTCTCGTCGATGTGCGCCAGGCCGACGCGCCCGGTCAGCATTTCGCCGACACGCTCCACCGAGTACATGCGGACATGGCTCATCTTGTAGTGCGCCAGCAGTCGCGTGCGTTCGGGGTCGCCGGTGGCGCTGCGTTCTACCATCAGGCCGTCGAAGTGCCTGGCGTCCTCCAGCGAGCCTACCGGTTCGAAACGGATGCGGGCGGGCGCCGCGGCGCCGGGCATGGCGAGGATGGCGTCCAGCTGCGCCAGCGTACCCGGATCGGTATAGCCGAACAGCGGCACGTAGTTCTGCACGAAGCGCCGATAGCCGGTCCAGAGCCACGCCAGCGTGATCAGATAGGACAGCAGCAGGGCGCCGCGCGAGTATTCGATATGAAAGGCGGCAAACACAAAGAGCAGGCCGCAGAACGGCAGGGTCGCGGCAAGCCCGGCCAGGCTGTTGCCCTCCATCGCCGGCAGGTGCAGCGAGCGGTGCAGCAGCATGAACGCGACCAGGTACGGCATCACGGACCATAGCAGTGTGCGCGTGAACACGTAGGTCACGATGCCGGCGCGATGCGCCATTTCGGCGCCGACCGCGCTGAGCGCGAACAGCGCCAGGCCGAGCACCGCCCAGGCCACCATCCGGCTGACGCGGCGCACGGTCTCGGAGCCGCCGGTGCGCATGCGCAGGGCGCGGTGGCGCATGCTGTCGGCCTTGATGGTCATGACGTCGGCACCCGCGCGGCGCGGGGTGTCTGGGCGAGGGCGTCGCGGTAAACAGACCAGGTCGCGTCGGTCATGCGCTCCAGTCCATAGCATTGCTCCCACCGCTGGCGCGCGCCGTGGCCAAGCGCCGCGCGCAGGGCGCTGTCGTCGGCAAGGCGGCGCAGCGCTTCGGCGAACGCCTGCTCGTCATCGTGATCGACCAGCAGGCCGTAGCGGTTGCCGTCGAGCTGCTCCCGGATGCCAGGCAGATCCGAGGCCACGACCGGCAGTCCGGCTCGCATCGCCTCTAGCACCGACAGCGGGAAGCCTTCGTGGTCCGACGCCAGCACAAAGGCCTGGGCCGAAGCCAGCAGCGCCGGCACTTCCGTGACATTGCCGGAAAACTCCACGCGCCCCGGTGCAAGCTGTTGCGCCAGTTGCTGCATGGCGTGCCGCTGCGGGCCGTCTCCGACCAGGGTCAGTACGCACGACTCCAGCCCCGCGCGCGCGAACGCGCGGATCGCCGCGTCGTGGCGTTTGGGTGCGGCAAAGCGCGCGACCATCACGATTCGTCGCAAGGGGGCCTGCGGATCGGCGCGATGGGGTGTGTCGGGGATGCCGTTGGGGATGACCGAAATGCGTTCGGCGGGCAGGGGAAGCGAGCGGGCCAGGTGTCGTTCCGCCTGCGCGACGCAGATCACGCGCGCCGCCAGCGGCGCCAGCAGCCATTCCGCCACGCGCGCGGCCATGCGCTGGCGCCGCGGAGCTTCGGCCTTGAAGGCAAAGCCGTGGACGGTATAGACCACGGGTATGCCGAGCAACAGTCCGGCGATGCGGCCCAGGGCGCCCGCCTTGGCGCTGTGCGCATGGACCAGGTCCGGCGCGGCCTGCTTCAATGCCCTGACCAGTTCACGCAAGGCATGGATCGCGCGCCAGGGCGACAGGGCATTGTCCAGCCGTGTCAGCCGGATGGTCTGCGCGCCGGTGCGTGCCGCGATCTCGAAGAGGGGGCCTTCGCCGCCCGCCAGCAGCACGGTATCCGCCTTGCCGGCCGTCGACCGCAGCAGGTCGGCGACATGCGACTGCGCGCCGCCGATCTCCGCATTGGTGATCAGGTAGGCAATGCGAGGTCGGGACGACGGTTGCGCGGATGGCTTCAAGGCTGTGTACGTTTCGTGACGGATCGGGTCCGCCGCGGGTCCCGCGGCAGCACAAAATGCCCCTGAGCGCGAGGCAGGGCACCGCCGGATGTAGGACAGACTCCGAAAATTGTGTCCATCCGTGATAATGCGGCGATTATACCGCCCGGGCCCGCCGCAATCCGGCAAAATAGCTGCCTTTGGGGCGCCGCATCGGCCAGCTGGCGAGGTGTGGCGCGGACGACAAGCAACTCAGGACCCTACATGCAAATCGATCCTTCCGTCTTCAAAGCCTATGACATTCGCGGCATCGTGGGCAAAACGCTCACCCGCGACGTCGCGCGCCAGATCGGCTTGTCGTTCGGCTCCGCCGCCGTGGAGCTCGGCGAGACCTCCATCGCCGTCGGTCGTGACGGCCGGCTTTCGGGCCCGGACCTGATCGGCGGCCTGGTCGAGGGCCTGCGCGCCACCGGGCTGGATGTGCTCGACCTTGGCATGGTGGCCACGCCGATGGTCTATTTCGCTACCAATATCGAGATCGACGGCGTACGCCCCACCTCTGGCATCATGGTCACCGGCAGCCATAACCCGCCCGACTACAACGGCTTCAAGATGGTGCTGGCGGGACGGGCCATCTACGGCGAGCAGATCCAGGACTTGCGCAAGCGCATCGAGGCCGGCGCATATACCCGGGGCGCAGGTGCCTACAAGGAAGTCGATGTGCGCCA
Organism: Cupriavidus alkaliphilus; assembly: GCF_900094595.1. Lineage (GTDB taxonomy): Bacteria > Pseudomonadota > Gammaproteobacteria > Burkholderiales > Burkholderiaceae > Cupriavidus > Cupriavidus alkaliphilus. The sequence continues at coordinate 446,556 of NZ_FMAD01000001.1, forward strand.
AAAGTACCTCGATCGGATCCTGGGCGATGTCAAGCTGTCGCGGCCGATGAAGATCGCACTCGATGCGGGCAACGGCGTTGCCGGCGCCTTCGTCGGCGACCTGTTCCGCGGACTGGGCTGTGAAGTGGTCGAACTGTTCTGCGAGGTCGACGGCAACTTCCCCAACCACCATCCCGATCCCGCACATATCGAAAACCTGCAGGACCTGATGAAGACCCTGCGCGAGACCGACTGCGAACTGGGCCTGGCCTTCGATGGCGACGGCGACCGCCTTGGCGTGGTGACCAAGGACGGGGAGGTGATCTTCCCGGATCGGCAGCTGATGCTGTTCGCCGAGGAAATCCTGTCGCGCAACCCCGGTGCGCAGGTGATCTACGACGTCAAGTGCACTGGCAAGCTGGCGCCGTGGATCCGCCAGCACGGCGGCGAGCCGCTGATGTGGAAGACCGGGCATTCGCTGGTGAAGGCCAAGCTGAAGGAAACCGGCGCGCCGATCGCCGGCGAAATGAGCGGCCATGTCTTCTTCAAGGACCGCTGGTACGGCTTTGACGATGGCCTGTACACGGGCGCGCGCCTGCTGGAAATCCTGTCGCGCCATGCGGATCCCAGCGCGGTGCTGAACGCGCTGCCGAACGCCAACAACACCCCTGAACTGCAACTGAAGTGCGCCGAGGGCGAGCCCTTCACGCTGCTCGACAAGATCCGCGCCAACGCCAGGTTCGACGGCGCGCGCGAAGTGATCACCATCGACGGCGTGCGGGTGGAATATGCCGATGGCTTTGGCCTGGCGCGTCCGTCCAATACCACGCCGGTGGTGGTGATGCGTTTCGAAGCGGACAACGACGCCGCGCTGGCGCGCATCCAGGCAGAGTTCAAGCGCGTGATCCTCGCCGAGAAGCCGGATGCTCAGCTCCCGTTCTGAGGGCGCGACGGTGCCTGCGGCATCGTCTGACGCGGCCGGTGTGGCACAGCCCATGCCGGCCGCGGTGCCTTTTGCACTGCCGGAGCGGCCGCGCATTCTGCTGGTCAAGGTATCGTCGCTCGGCGACGTGGTGCACAACATGCCGCTGGTGCATGACTTGCGCGCGCGCTGGCCCGGTGCCGAGATCGACTGGGTCGTCGAAGAAGGTTACGTAGAACTGGTGCGCCTGCTGCCCGAGGTGCGCCGCGTCATCCCGTTCGCGCTGCGGCGCTGGCGCAAGCGCCTGCTGCAGGGCGGCACCTGGCGCGAGATCGGCGCGGTACGCGACGCCTTGCGCCACGAGAGCTATGACGCCGTGATCGAAAGCCAGGGCCTGCTGAAGACCGCGGTAGTCGCGCGCGTCGCCGCGCGCGCGCCGGGTGCGCCCATCATCGGGCTCGGCAACGCCACGCAGGGATCGGGCTATGAGCCGGCGGCGCGGCTGCTCTATACCGACCCGGTGGCGGTGCCGCGCCAGACCCATTCGGTGCGCCGCTCGCGCTTGCTGGGCGCAGCGCTGACCGGCACCGCGCCGGCGGAGCCGCCGTTGTTTTTCGGGGAGGGTGCGCGCACGCTGTCTGTCGACGATCCGCTATGGGCGGATTTGCCGGCGCGCTATGCCGTGTGCTTCCATGCGACCGCGGGAGCGCGCAAGAAATGGGCGCTGCAGAACTGGCACGCGCTGGGCAGGCGCCTGGATCAAGCGGGCCTGGTAATGCTGTTGCCGTGGGGCAATGACAAGGAACGCGAGGCTGCCGAGGCCATCGCTGCCGGCGTGCCGCGGGCGAGGGTGTTGCCGCGCTTCTCGGTGATGCAGGGCTTTGGCCTGATCAATCGCGCTGAAGTCGTGATTGGCGTGGATACGGGCCTGGTCCACATTGCCGCGGCGTTGTGCCGGCCCACGGTGGAAATCTATACCGCTACCTGGCGCTGGAAGACCGAAGGCTACTGGTCGGCGCGCATTGCCAATGTCGGCGACGATGGCGTGGTGCCGTCGGTCGATGAAGTCTACGAGGCGGCTTGCCGCGTGCGTGGAGTGGCTGCCTGATGTTGCGCCTCGTGTACAGCTTGTTGTGGGTGGCGGTGCTGCCGCTGGCGCTGCTGCGCCTGGCCTGGCGCGCGCGCAAGGAGCCGGGCTACCTGCAGCATGTCGGCGAACGCCTCGGGACCTATGGCGGCCTGCCCCAGCCGGGGCCATGGCTATGGGTCCACGCCGTGTCGGTGGGCGAGACCCGCGCCGCCCAGCCGCTGGTCGAGGCACTGCTGGCCGCGCATCCGCATCACCGCCTGCTGCTGACGCACATGACGCCAACTGGCCGCCAGACCGGCGCGCAGCTGTTTGGCAAGGAGCCGCGCGTGGTCCAGTGCTACCTGCCGTATGACCTGCCATGGCTGGTGCGGCGGTTCATGCGGTATTTCCGGCCGCAGGTGGGCATGCTGATGGAGACCGAGGTGTGGCCGAACCTGGTCCATGGCGCGCGCAAGGCCGGCGTGCCGCTGTACCTCGTCAACGCCCGCTTGTCGCCGCGCAGCTACCGGCGCACGGCCCGCTTCGGTCGCGCCGCGGCGTCGATGTACCGCGACTTTGCCGGCGTGCTGGCACAGACGGCCGGCGACGCCGAGCGCTTTCGCGCCCTGGGGGTGCCGGCGGTACAGATCACCGGCAATCTCAAGTTCGACATGCAGCCCGCGCCGGCCGGCGTGGCGCTGGGCGGGCAGTTGCGCAAGGCCTTCGGCGCGCGCGCGGTGCTGGCGGCGGCCAGTACGCGCGAGGGCGAAGAGGCGATGCTGCTCGACGCCTTCTCGCGCTGGGAATCCCTTGCGCCGGGCGTGCCCCGGCCTGCACTGCTGCTGATTCCGCGCCATCCGCAGCGTTTCGATGAAGTGGCCGCGATGGCGGCGCGTACCGGGTTTTCGGTCGAACGCCGCAGCAGTCTGGATCTCGATCGCGAGCGGTCGCCGCTGACGGCCGATCTCGTGCTTGGCGATTCGATGGGCGAGATGGCAATGTACTTCGCCGCGTCGGACCTGGCGTTTATCGGCGGCAGCCTGTTGCCGCTGGGCGGACAGAACCTGATCGAGGCGTGCGCGGTCGGCACCCCGGTGCTGATCGGGCCGCACACCTTCAACTTTGCTCAGGCAACCGAGGATGCGATTGCCGCGGGCGCGTGCCTGCGTGTCGACAATGCCGACGTGCTGATGCGTACCGCGGCCAGCGTGTTGGCCGATCCGGCTCGCCTGGCTGAGATGCGCGCGCATGCGCAGACCTTCGCAGGCCTGCATCGGGGCGCCACGGTGCGCACCTTGGCGGCCGTTGCCCCGGCGTTGGAAGGCTGAGCTGGAGATCAGCCCGGCGCCCTGACCAGGGCATCCCACCGTTGCGCGATGTGTGCCAGCGCGAACTGGCTGGCCTTCTGGCGGCCGCTGGCGCCCAGCGTTGCGGCCAGTTCCGGTTGGCGGATCACGGCCAGCAGCGCCTGGGCCAGGGCATTGGCGTCGTCGGCGGCGACCACCAGCGCGTCCCGGCCCGGATCCAGTAATTCGCGCGGGCCGGTCTCGCAATCGGTCGATACGATCGGCAGCCCGAAGGCCATGGCTTCGATCAGCACCAGGCCGAAGCCCTCATAGCGCGAACTCAGGCAGAACACCGAGGCGTTGCCATAGGCTTGCACGGGGTCATGGCAGATCCCGGGCAGGCTGGCGCTGTCTTCCAGCCCCAGTTCCCGGATCAATGCCGCCAGCGCGGGGCGCTCCTCGCCTTCGCCATGGATCAGCAACTGCCATTGCGGCACCTGCGCCGCCACCATCTTCCAGGCGCGCAGCAGCACATCGAAACCCTTGGCCGGGACCAGCCGTCCCATGGCCAGCACCGTCCTTTGCGTGCGTGGCGCCGGCGCATCCGGCAAAGCAAACGGCAGCGGGTTCGGCAGGCACACCACCTCGCTGCGCGGCCGCAGAGCTTCCAGCCAGCGGCTGCGGTCGCGCTCCGTCAGTACCACCACCTGGCGGCAGAACCGCGCCGCCAGCCGGCGCGCCAGCTTGCGTGCGGGCTTGCCGAGGTCCTCGTCGAAGTGACAGTGCTCCCAGGCGATATGGTGCAGGCCCAGGCCGACCGTGGCGGGCCGCACGAACAGTTCGAGCATGGGGTCAACCTGCACCAGGACATCGATGCGGTGCGCGCGGCAGTGCCGGCGGATGCCGGCAATGGTGGCGAAATAGGCGCGCTTGAACGAAGGGCGTTGCGCGAACACCGCTTCATGGCGCACCTCGGGGTGCAATGGAAACTGGCTGGACGTGTCCCAGAGGCTGAGGATGGTGACGTGGTGTCCCAGCGCCGCCAGCGCGTTTGCGATGGTGGCGGTCATCCGCTCCGCGCCGGCCATCGCATTCAGGGTGCCGGTCAGGAAGCAGACATGGCGCCGCGAGTCCGGGTTCAAGGCGTTGCGGGCGCCGGCAGTTTGGTTTGGCGCGCGACAACGTAGCCAAAGCAAAACGCCATGACCAGGCTATAGAAGGCATTGACCAGCGTCGTGGCGAACATGACCTCGGTCAGCCCGAACACCATGAAGCCGCAGCACAGCGCCAGGCCCATGGCGCTGGCGACCCGGGTGCCGCGGTCGGTTCCGCGCAGGTGGCGCAGGAAGAAGACCGCTGGCACGAGGTACAGCGCGAGGATCGCCAGCAATCCAGGAATGCCGAGCGTCGCCGCGGCATGCAGCAGTTCATTGTGAGAGTGCGGCATGGTCGCCGCCAGCGGCGTGATGACCTGCTGCGCGGCGAGGGTCTGCAGGGTGGACTCGAAGTGTTCCGGCCCCACGCCGGTCCAGGGATGTGCCTGGATCAGTTCCAGCGACGCGCGCCAGAGCTGCAACCGGATCCCGGTCGAGGTATCCGACGTTACATGCTGAACAAATTGAGACAGTTCGGATACAACCGCGGCGGTCCTCTGCTGAACGATCGCACTGCTGAACCACCCCAGCGCCATCAGCCCGGCCAGCCCCACCAGCACCCCGGCCTTGTGCAGCCGCGTCAACCTGCGCGAGGCCGCCAGCGCGATCAGCGCCAGCACCGGAATGGCCAGCCAGCCGCCGCGGGTGCCGCTCATATAGGACGCATAGAGGCCGCCGAAGCCGGCCAGCAGTTTCAGGCCGGCCAGCCAATGATCGCCCGGGCGGTTCCAGCCTATCGAGATCACGGCGAGCATGCCGGTCAGCAGGGCCAGGTTGCCGAAGGGAATGACGTTGGAGAAACCGACATGGCTGGGACGTCCCGCCGCGGCGACTTCGTGCAGCCACAAGGCGGATATCAGCGCACAGGCCACGAAGCCCCACTGGATGCTCTGCATGCCGCGCCTGCCCAGGCGCAGCATGCCAGGGACCAGCAGGATGAACAGCGCAAAACGCAGGTAAAGATAAGGCACATGCGGGTCTTCGGCCCCGCTCAGCAGTTGCTGGATCAGCACGGCCAGCGGCAGCGCCGCCATGGCCAGCATGAAGGGCCAGTACCGGCGCAGGATCAGGCCATATTCCGCCACGGCGGCGCGGCCGCCGGCAGCCAGGGCGATGACGCTCCATCCCAGCAACAGCCCGAAGCAGGTGTTGCTGAGCGACGGCTTGACGAACATCAGCGCGGGAAACGCAGCCAGGACAACACAGGCGCTCAGGTACAGAGCTTTGTCGATCCCCAACGGTAGGGACCCTTGCAATCTCGTCATCAAGAGCATGGAGAAAGGTTTCCGGAGGAAGGTGGGTGCATGGGAGATGCATGCCGTTCCGTCCGTCTTATTATTGTCGCCGTCTCCTGAGGAGCGGTGCCCTGCGCCGGCATTGCGGCTCGGGGCGAAGCGATTATATCGGATGGCCACGGTGGCATTTCCAGGAGTTCCGCATCCTAGCCGGGTGAGCGTATCGACCCGTTACAGGATGTATGTGGAGGGTCAGGCGCTTCGGAGAGGGCTTGCCGGCTCGGCTTGCTAAACTGAAGGTCTATGGCCGGGTGCACTTTCCGGCATGCTGCTTGTCACATCCCTCGATGACATCGCTACGGGCGCCCCCGGGGCAGCCCCGCAACAGGAGTTTCTATGCACAGCCGTAACCGCCTGATTCCTTTCGCACTCGCTGGCCGCGGCGCGGCCGCCTTGCTGGTCGCCACCGTGCTCGGCGCCTGCGCCACCGCGACCGCGCCAGATCTGCCCTCGGCCGGCACCAACCTGAACCAGACCCAGCCGTCCGGCCCGAGCCGCTGGGAACTGGTGCGCTGGCAGCAGCCTGACGGCTCGCTGCGCGAGATCCCGCACGGCGACAATGGCCAGCCCATCATTTTCGAATTCAACGAGGGCATCGATGCCGCGCAGGGCACGGTCAGCGGCACCAGTGGCTGCAATCGCTTTAGCGGCAGCTATGGCAAGACCGAGACCGGCATCCGCTTCGACCGCATCGCCGGTACGCGCATGGCTTGCCCGCCGCCGCGCATGGCGCTGGAGTCGGCGCTGCTGAAGGCGATGCAGACGCCGTTTGCCACCGTGGGCACGCAACCGTCGGCGGGCAGTACCGGCCGGCAGATCATCTGGAAGACCGCGGACGGCGACCTGCTGCAGTTCGTCGAGCGCGAGGGCGTGGGCAAGCGTGGTGCGCGCGTGGAGGCCGCGGGCGTCGAGAAGACCGTCTATATCGATTCGCAGCGCGTGGAATGCACGGGCGTGGGCAAGATGACGTGCTACCGCTGGCGCGAGTCGCCGGATGCGCCGTGGCAGCTCTGGTATGGGCCGATCGAGGGCCTGGATTTCGAGCCGGGCGTGTCGTACCGGCTGCGCGTGCGCGAATACCAGGTGCCGAACCCGCCGGCGGATGCGTCGGCGATCCGCTGGGAGTTGCTGAACGTGGAGTCGCGCACGCGCGCGAAGTAGGGCGCCACGCCTCCATGCAAAACGGGCCGCGGTTGCGGCCCGTTTTCCTTTGCAGGTGCAAGCGGCGGGTCAGGAGCGCGGCGTGCCCGCGGGCGTGGTTTCGCGCCGCGTGCCGCGGCGCTCGGCCGACGACGCGCGCGGGTTTGCCGGGGCCTTCGCGCCAGCCTGTGCCGGGACCGGCAGCTTGTACAGCGCGCCCGGCGACGAAGTCAGCAGCGTGTTGATCTGCACCACGTCCGCTTCCTGCAGCACGCCGGTGGAGGCCTTCAGGCGCAGCCCGTTCATGATGGTGTCGTAGCGCGCCTTGGCCAGGTCGCGGCGGGTGGAGAACAGCTGGGCTTCGGCGTTGAGCACGTCGATGTTGATGCGCACGCCCACTTCATAGCCGAGCTGGTTGGATTCCACCGCGCTGGTGGCCGAGCGTTCGGCCGCCTCCAGCGCCTTGACCTGCGCCAGGCCGTTGGATACGCCGGAGTAGGTCTGGCGAGCGGTCTGCGCGGCGGTGCGCCGGGCGAATTCGAGGTCGCTGGCGGCCTTGTCGGCCAGCGCCAGGGTCTCGCGCACGCGCGACTGGATCTGGCCGCCGGCGAAGATCGGCAGGGTCAGCTGCACGCCGATCTGCGAGGCGTTGTAGTGCGTCGAGATCGCCTGCGTGGCGCTGCCGGTCTGGTTGTTGAAGCCGTACGAGGCCACCAGGTCCACCGACGGCAGGTGCCCGGCCTTGGCCTTGTTGGTCTCGCGCTGCGCGGTCTCGAGGTTGTAGCTGGCCAGGTTCACCTGCAGGTTGCTGGTCTCGGCCTGTGCCGCCCAGGCGTTGACATCGGGCGGCTGGGGTCCGGGGATCGGCGCTTCGGCGCGCAGGCCCATCAGTTCGTCGACGGGTTTGCCGGTGATCTGCTGCAGCGTGGCGCGCTTGATTTCCAGGTCGCTCTGCGCGGCGATCTCGGTCGAGGTGGCCAGGTCGAAGCGGGCCTGGGCGTCGTTGGCGTCGACGATGGTGGCGGTGCCGACCTCGAAATTGCGCCTGGCCTGTTCGAGCTGCTCGGAGATGGCCTTCTTCTGCGCGCGCGCCAGGTAGAGGTTGTCCTGCGCGGCCAGCACGTCGAAGTACGCCTGCGCGCTGCGCGTGATCAGGTCGAGCTCGGCCTGGTGGAAGGTGACTTCGCCCGCCTGCGCGGCCAGCTCGCCCTGTTTGTAGGTTTCCCAGCGGTCCCAGCGGAACAGCGGCTGGCTCAGCTGCAGCTGCCAGTTGTTGTTGTTGAAGAAACGCGTGCCGGAGGCGCTGGGCGCGCCGCCGATCGGCAGCGAAGCGGTCTGGTCGAGCTTGGTGCGGTTGGCGCCGGCGGTACCCACCACCTGCGGCAGCAGGCCGGCGCGGCCCTGGGGCAGCTTCTCGCGCGTGGCCAGCAGCTGCGCGCGGGCGCTGGCGAACTGGGCGTCATTGGCTTGCGCATCGCGATAGACCTGCAGCAGGTCGGCCGCGCCGGCCGGCGCCGCGGGCATCATCGCCAGCAGCGGGGCCAGCAGGGAAACCGCGATCGCCAGGCGCGTCCGGATTGCTCCGGGCTGGGCGTTGGGCGCAAACGTCATGACACCTCCAGGTGGGCGCGGCGGGTGCCGCGGCCGACAGTCGTTTCTTCTTCGTGTTGCTGCGCTGGCTTGCCGCGTCAGTATTTCGGCATGGCGGGGTCGACCTGGCTGGCCCAGGCGTCGACGCCGCCGGTCAGGTTGTAGACCTTGCCGTAGCCCTGGCGCTCCAGGTAGGCCGCCACCTGCATGCTGCGTGCGCCGTGATGGCAGATGCAGACGATGTCGGCGTCTTCGTCGAGTTCGGCGGCGCGCGCCGGGATGTCGCGCATCGGGATGTGGGTGATGCCGGGCAGGGCGCAGGTCTGCACCTCCCAGCCTTCACGCACGTCGAGCAGGACCGGCTTGGCGCGGCTGGCGTCGGCCAGCCACTGGGCCAGTTCGGTCGCTTGGATGACCTGCATGGCGGTACGTCCTCAGAACTGGAATTGCGAGGGCCGGGCCGCGCCCTGCAGGGGCTTGACCGCGGTCTCGAACAGGTTGACGACCTGGTACTCGGTCTCGGACACGCGCGTGACCAGGCGCGCTTCCATCACCGGCAGTTCGCCGACAAAGGCAGCGATGCGCCCGCCCACCTTCACCTGCGACAGGATCGACGGCGGGATCGCCGGCAGCGAGCCCGAGATGCAAATCACGTCGTAGGGCGCGGCGGCGGCCCAGCCGTCGGCGGCGTTGCCTTCGGCGACGTCGACGTTGGTGACGCCGGCGCCGGCCAGGTTGGCGCGGGCCAGTTCGACCAGCTCGGGCACGATGTCGACGCTCAGCACATGGCGGGCGCGGTTGGCCAGCAGCGCGGCCATGTAGCCGGAGCCGGCGCCGATTTCCAGCACGGTCTCATGCTTGCGCACCGCCAGGTCCTGCAGGATGCGGGCTTCGACGCGCGGCGCCAGCATGTTCTGCCCGGCGGGCAGCGGAATCTCCATGTCGACGAACGCCAGCGAGGCGTACGCGGGCGGGACGAACTGCTCCCGCTTGACCACCGCCAGCAGGTCCAGGATTTCCTGGTCCAGCACGTCCCACGGGCGGATTTGCTGTTCGATCATGTTGAATCGGGCTTTTTCGAGATCCATCTTGCCATTCCTTACCAATGCCAACCGCTGTCGGTCTGTGCGCCGGCCGCGCGGTGCCACGGCCGGACAGTCTTATCAAACCCGTTATTTTAACCTTGCGGGCGCCTCCGGGCTCATTCCGCGCTGGCCTCCGCCGGGGCCGGGCGCTCCGCTGCCGAAGGCCGGCCGGCCCCGGCCCGCGCGGGCGCTGCCGGCGCGGTACGCGGCTTGCCTTGCCACACCCGGCGCAGCCAGGCGGCGAAATCATCAAGGTACGTATAGATCACCGGCACCACCACCAGCGTCAGGATCGACGAGGTGATGATCCCGCCGATCACGGTCTGTCCCATCGGCGCGCGCTGCTCGGCGCCTTCGCCCAGGCTGAAGGCCAGCGGCACCATGCCGAAGATCATCGCCAGCGTAGTCATCAGGATCGGGCGCAGCCGCACGCGCGCGGCTTCGACCAGCGCCGCCTCCCGCGACAGCGGTTCGCGGCCATCGGCGCCATCCACATGGCCCTGGCGCGCCTGGTTGGCAAAGTCCACCAGCAGGATCGCGTTCTTGGTCACCAGTCCCATCAGCATGATGAAACCGATGATCGAGAACATGTTCAGGGTCGAGCCGAACAGCAGCAGTGCCGCGAACACGCCGGCCAGTGTCAGCGGCAGCGAGGTCATGATGGCGATCGGCTGGAAGAAGCTGGCGAACTGCGAGGCCAGGATCATGTAGATGAAGATCACCGCCAGCGCCAGCGCCGACACGGCGTAGCCGAACGACTCGTTCATCGACTTGGTCGAGCCGCCGAAGCGGTACTTGTAGCCGGCCGGCCAGTTCACCCCGTCCAGCGCCGCCTTGATGTCGCGCGCGACTTCGCCGGCCGAGCGCCCGGCCACGTTGGCGGTCAGCTCGACCTCGCGGTTCAGGTCGCGCCGGCTGATCTGGTTGGCGCCGGTGGTGGGCACCAGCTCGGCGATCTGGCGCAGCGGCACCATCTTCGGCGAGCCATCGGCATTGGCGTGGCTGCTGGCGATCATCAGCGCGCTGAGGTCGGCCATGCCGGTGCGCGCGTCCTTCGGCAGGCGCACGCGCACGTCATAGTTCTCGTCGTCGGGCGCGCGCCAGGAACTGATGGCATCGCCGGCCAGCAGCGGCCGCAGCGCATTGCCGATCTGCGCCACGCCCACGCCCAGGTCCGAGGCCAGCTCGCGCCGGATGCGGACCTCGATGGTGGGGCGGTCGTCCTTCATGCTCGAATCCAGGTCGGTCAGCCCGGGAATCGCCGCCATGCGCGCGCTGGCTTCGCGCGACAGGCGCCGCAGTTCGTCGAGGTCGTCGCCCTGGATCGATACCTGGATCGCCTTTTGCCCGCCGGCGCCGTCGGGCATGCCGACCATGGTCAGCGTGATGCCGGCAATGCCGGCCAGGCGCTCGCGGATCAGCGGGTTGAGCTGCGCGGTGGTCAGGGTGCGCGCGCGCCGCTCGGTCAGGCGTACCGACACCAGCGCGTTGTTGCGGCCCGAGGCGTTGCCCGAGTTGATGGTGGCGTAGGTGTAGGCCACTTCGGGGAAGGCCTTCAGCGCGGCTTCGACCTGCCGCACCTTGGCTTCGGTGACGTCGAGCGAGGTGCCGACCGGCGTGGTGAAGCCCACCTGGGTCTCGCCGAGGTCGGCATTGGGCACGAACTCGGTGCCGATCAGCGGCACCAGCGCAAAGCTGCCGAAGAAGGTCGCGGCGGCGATGAGGGCGGTGGCCAGACGGTGCTTGAGCGCCCAGCCCAGCATGCCGGCGTAGCCGTCGCCGAGCTTGTCCATCCTTGCCGAGAACCAGTCCAGCAACCGTCCCACCGTGCGTCCGTACCAGCTCTGCTTGTTGCCGGTGCCGTGCAGGTCCGGGTCATGCCAGACCGAGGACAGCATCGGATCCAGCGTGAACGAGACGAACATCGAGATCAGCACCGCCGCCACCACAGTGATGCCGAACTGGTGGAAGAAGCGCCCGATGATGCCGCCCATGAAGCCCACCGGCAGGAACACCGCGACGATCGAGAAGGTGGTGGCCAGCACCGCCAGCCCGATCTCGTTGGTGCCGTCCAGCGCCGCGCTGCGGTGGTCCTTGCCCATCAGGTTGTGGCGCACGATGTTCTCGCGCACCACGATGGCATCGTCGATCAGCAGGCCCACGCACAGCGACAGCGCCATCAGCGTGATCACGTTGAGGGTGAAGCCGCACAGGTACATCACGCCGAAGGTGCCGATCAGCGCGATCGGCAGCGTCAGCCCGGTAATCACCGTGCTGCGCCACGAGCCGAGAAACAGGAACACGATCGCCACGGTCAGGAAGGCGCCTTCCAGCAGCGTCGAGCGCACCTCCTTCACGCTGCTGCGGATGCCGCGCGCGGTGTCGTTGACCACGGTGAGCTGCACGCCGGCGGGCACCAGCTTGCGCACCTCGTCGGTCATGCGCACCAGGCCGTCGACGGTATCGACGGTGTTCTGGCCCTGCGCCTTCACCACCGACAGGAACAGCGCGCGCTTGCCGTCGAGCAGCGCCAGGCTTTCCTGCTCTTCCTGGCCGTCGCGCACGTCGGCGATCTCGCCCAGCGTTACCGGCTGGCCGGCGCGGCGCGCCACGATGATCTGCCGGAACGCATCCGGCGTGGGCACGCGGCCCTTGATCTGTACCACGGTCTCCGTCGCCGAGGAGCGCAGCTCGCCCGCGGGCAGCTCCTGGTTCTCGGTGCGGATCGCGTTCATCACCTGGTCCACGCCGATGCCCAGCGCCTCCAGCTGCGCCGGCCGGATGCGGATCTCGACCTCGCGCTTGGTGCCGCCCACGATATTGATGGCGCCGACGCCGCGCACCGTTTCCAGCCGCTTGCGCACGATCTGGTCGGCGATGGTGGTCAGCTCGCGCTGGCTGCGGCTGGCGCCCGGCGCGTTGGAGACGGACAGGTAGAAAATGGGCGCGTCCGACGGGTCATAGCGCAGCACGCGCGGTTCCTTGACCTCGTCGCGGAACTGCGGCCGGATCAGCGCGATCTTGTCGCGCACGTCCTGCGCGGCCTGGCCGACATCGACGCTCAGGTCGAACTTGATGACGACGACCGAAGTGCCCTGGTAAGAGTGCGAAAAGATTTCGTCGATGCCGGAGATGGTATTGACGATTTCCTCGACCTTGCGCGTGACGTCGGACTCGACCGACTCCGGCGCGGCGCCCGGGTATTCGGTCTGCACCACCACCACCGGGAAGGTGATGTCGGGAAACTGGTCGACCGGCAGCCGCTGGTACGAGAACAGCCCGACCACGATGAAGGCCATCATCATCATGGTGGCCAGCACCGGGTTGCGGATCGACAGGCGGGTGAACCACATGGGGCGCGTCCTCTACACCGTCAGGCCTTGACGCGCCTGACCTGGCTGCCGCTGCGCAGCGTGCCCAGGTTGTTGCGCACGATCTCGGCGCCGGCGTCGAGGCCGGAGACGATTTCCACCATGCCGCCGGCTTCGTCGCGCAGGCCGAGCTGCACCGGGCGTTCCGCCAGCGTGTCGCGCTCGATGGCATAGACGAAGGCGCGTTCGCCCTCGGTGCGCACCGCCGACACCGGCACCGCCACCACTGCGGCGCGCCGGCCCAGCACCAGTGCGCCGCGCGCGAACATGCCCGCGCGCAATACCTGGCCGGCATTGTCGACGCGGACATAGACCATGATGCTGCGCGTGCCCTCGCTGACCGCCGGGTTGATGCGCACCAGCTTGCCGGCAAAGCGGCCGGCGCCTTCCACTTCCAGCGCCACCGGCTGGCCCACCGCGGCGCGCGCCACGTCGGCCATCGGGATCGGTGCTTCCAGCTCCAGCACGCGCAGGTCGACCACATCGACCAGGCGCGTATCCGGCGACACCTTCTCGCCCGGCTGCACCGCGCGCGCGGCCACCATGCCGTCGAGCGGCGCCTTGACCACGGTGTCGGCGAGCGCCTTCTGCGCTACCGCCAGCCCGCCCTGGGCGGCGTCAAGGTTGGCGCGCGCCACCGCCAGGTCGGACTGGTACTTGTCGAAGGCGGTCTGCGAGATAAAGCCCTTGTCGACCAGTTCGCGGTTGCGTTCCCAGGTCTGGCGCGAGTTCTCGAACTGGCCGCGCGCGGCCAGCATCTGCCCGCGCGCCTGCGCGGCCCGGGCCTCGTATTCGGCCGGGTCGATGCGCACGATGACCTGGCCGGCGCGCACCGGTTCGCCTTCGCGCACCAGCACCTGCTTCACTTCGCCGGAGACCTTGGCCTTGACCGAGGCCTGGTTCAGCGCGCGCAGGCTGCCCGACAGCGGCAGCGACAGCTGCAGGTCCTGGCGCTCGACGCGAACCAGGTCGGTCTGCAGGAACTCGACGATATTGGCGGCCGCAGCGGCCACCGGCGGCTGGCGCGCGCTGCCGGCCTTGCGCACGGCCACCGTGGCGCTCAGCGCCAGGGCCAGGCAGGCGGCGGTGATCAACAGGGTCCTTCGCTTCATGTCGGGGTGCCGGGTCGTGGTGCGGCAGGGGCAGGATCGGCGTCGGCGGCCATCGCGGCGGCGCGTTGCGCCAGCATGTCGTCGCGGATCACTTCCCAGATGTAGGGGCCGTGCTGCGGCGGCAGCGGGCGGTCGCGGGCCTCGCCGGCGGTCAGCCCGAACAGCAGGGTGTCGAGCAGGCCATCGAGGAAGGCCTCGGGGTCGATGTCTTTCTCGGCGGTGGCGCGCAGCGCGCGCTGCCACATCATCAGGAAGACCAGCGGCGCGCAGATCAGCGTGGTGGTGGGGTTGGCCGGCAGCGGACGGAACTCGCCGCGCGCCACGCCGCGCGCCAGCACCCTGGCGAACAGCTCGTCGCCCGGCACCATCACTTCCTGGTTATAGAAGCGGGCGATGTCGGGGAAGTTGGCCGACTCCGCCATGATGAGCTTGGTCAGCCCCGCCACCGGCGTGGCGCCGATCAGCCCCCACCAGCCGCGCAGCAGTTCGCGCAACAACTCGGGCGTGCTGCCCTGGTAGGCATCGACCAGGTCGGCGCCGCGCGCCAGTGCCGGCACCAGGTTCTCGCGCACCACCGACTTGAACAGCTCTTCCTTGTTGGCGAAGTAGAGGTAGACCGTGCCCTTGGACACGCCGGCCGCCGCGGCTACGTCTTCCAGGCGCGTGGCGGCATAGCCGCGTTCGACGAACAGGTCCAGCGCGGCCGCCACCAGTTCCTGCGGACGCGCCGCCTTGCGCCGGCTCCAGCGCGGGCTGTCGGCGTCCTTGTGCGGATCGGCGGGTGGCTTGGTCACGGCGGGCTTGCGAAGACTGCGGGGCACGAGGGGCGTCGAAGAAAGTTAATAACTTGTGGGTCAGTAATGTAGATGAGGCCCTGCGAGGGGTCAAGCACACGCGTCGGCCAAGGCCACGCAAGGGCCGGGGTCCCACGGATACCTCGCTTGCCGTGTGATGGCAGAGGCGCGATCGTCTGGCGACAGTCGGTGCTGTGCTTACGGCGTTTTCCTTTTCTTACAGGACGGCCGCGGCCCTTCGGGCACAATGTCGCCTTTGTAGTGGCAGCCTCGGCGGCCGCCGATCCCGAACCATCGTCATGAGTTGCCGGTCAGACCTTTCCTGCCGCGCGGGCTGCGGCGCCTGCTGCATCGCGCCGTCGATCGCCTCGCCGCTGCCCGGCATGCCGGATGGCAAGCCGGCGGGCGTGCCGTGCGCGCAGCTGCTGCCGGATATGCGTTGCGCGGTGTTCGGCAGCCCGGACCGGCCCGCGTTCTGTGGCGGGCTGAAGCCGTCGGCCGAGATGTGCGGCGAGTCCCGCGAAGCGGCGCTGCAATGGCTGGCCCGGCTCGAGATCCTGACCGCGCCGCAAGCGCACACCTGAAAGGCCCGGCGCGCCATGACGCCTGGCATCCATTCCTGATATCCCGCCATCGGAGGCAATATGATCCGGACTTCCCGACGCCGCTGGCTCGCCGCTGCCGCCGCGGCCACCCTGGCCGTGGGGCTGGCCGCCTGCGGCGCCTTCCGCAACGAGTACACGTTCTCGCAAAGCGAGCTGCAGGCGGCGCTGGAGCGCAAGTTCCCGTTCAACAAGCGCTACATGGAGCTGTTCGACATCCAGCTGACCAACCCGCAGCTGACGCTGGATTCCGTGCGCAACCGCGTCAACGTGCAGTTCGACGCCACCATCGACAACAAGCTGTTCTTCAGCCAGGCCTTGAGCGGCCGCTTCGCGCTGGACAGCGGCCTGCGCTACGACGAGCCCACGCGTTCCGTGGTGCTGCAGGATCCGGAAGTGAAACGCTTCGACGTGCAGGGCATGCCCGCGCAGTTCTCGCGCCAGCTCAACGCGCTGGGCGGCATCCTGGCCGAACAGCTGTTGCAGGGCTATCCGCTCTATACCTTCCGCGAAGACCAGCTGCGCATTGCCGGCACGCACGTCGAGCCCGGTACAATCACCGTTTTGCCTGACGGCATCAACGTCAAGATCAACCGCCCCTGAACCGGGCGCATCGAACAACAATGCGGGCGGTCCGGCACCAGGCCGGACCACGCCCGTGACTACGTCTCTTTCGTTCCGCATGGAAATCGCACTAGCGCTGAAGGCCGTGATCCTCGGCATCGTCGAAGGCCTGACCGAGTTTCTTCCGATTTCGAGCACGGGCCACCTGATCCTGGCCGGCCAGCTGCTCGACTTCAACGACGAGAAGGGCAAGATCTTCGAGATCGTGATCCAGTTCGGCGCCATCCTGGCGGTGTGCTGGGAATTCCGCGCGCGCATCGGCAAGGTGGTGCGCGGCCTGCGCGACGACCCGCTGTCGCAGCGCTTTGCCGCCAACGTGGTGATCGCGTCGGTGCCGGCGATCGTGCTGGCGTTTATCTTCGGCAAATGGATCAAGGCCCACCTGTTCAACCCGATCTCGGTGGCGCTGGCCTTTATCGTCGGCGGCGTGGTGATCCTGCTGGCCGAATGGCGCGACGCGCGCCGCGGCACGGTCTCGCATCCGCAGGGCAATGCGCTGCTGGAAGCCGCCAAGGCCGGCGCGCCGCGCATCGAGTCGGTCGACGACCTGAACTGGCGCGACGCGCTCAAGGTGGGGCTGGCGCAGTGCTTCGCGCTGGTGCCGGGCACCTCGCGCTCGGGCGCCACCATCATCGGCGGCATGCTGTTCGGGCTGTCGCGGCAGGTGGCCACCGAGTTCTCGTTCTTCCTGGCGATCCCGGTGATCTTCGGCGCCACGGTCTACGAACTGTACAAGGCGCGCGCGCTGCTGAACGGCGACGATCTCGGCATCTTCGCGGTCGGCTTCGTCTTTGCCTTCCTGTCCGCCTTTTTGTGCGTGCGCTGGCTGCTGCGTTTCGTCGCCACGCACGACTTCAAGCCGTTCGCGTGGTATCGCATCGCCTTCGGCATCGTGGTGCTGCTGACCGCGTACACCGGACTGGTGTCCTGGCACGCCTGACCTCGCCGTAGCGCGGGCAACAAAAAAGCGTGGCAGGTGCCACGCTTTTTTGTTTGCGCGTTCGCGCGATTGGCGCGCTCAGGCGCGCTTGCGGAACACCACGTCCCACACGCCATGCCCGAGCCGCACGCCGCGCCGCTCGAACTTGGTCACGGGCCGGTAATCCGGCCGCTCGGCAAAACCGTCCGGCGCCGCCGAGGTGTTTTCCAGCAGCGGCTCGGCCGACAGCACTTCCACCATCTGGTGCGCGTACTCTTCCCAGTCGGTTGCGCAGTGGATATAGCCGCCCGGCTTCAGGCGCCCGGCCAGCACCTTCACCAGCGGCGGCTGCACCAGCCGGCGCTTGTTGTGGCGCTTCTTGTGCCACGGGTCCGGAAAGTAGATGTGCACGCCGTCGAGGCTGTTGTCGGTCAGCATATGCGCGATCACTTCCACCGCGTCGTGCTGCAGGATGCGCACATTGGACAGGCCGCGCTCGTCGATCAGCTTGAGCAGAGCGCCCACGCCCGGCTCATGCACCTCGCAGCCCAGGAAGTTGTCCTGCGGCCGCAGGCCGGCGATATGCGCGGTGGTCTCGCCCATGCCGAAGCCGATCTCCAGGATCGACGGCGCCTGGCGGCCAAAGGTCGCCTCCCAGTCCAGCGGCTGTGGCGCGTAGGGGACCAGCATGCGCGGCCCGACCTCGTCGATGGCGCGCTGCTGCCCGGTCGAGGTCCGGCCCGCGCGGCGCACGAACGAACGGATGCGGCGCGGATGCGCAACGCCTTCAGCATCGGCAGGGGAGGGGGCGGGCGCTGGTGCGGCGCTGTCTGCAGGCGCGGCGTCGTCGGCCGGTCTGGTGCTGGGGTCTTGGGGAAGCATGGCAACAAAAAAGCCGCCGGGCGGATCACCGTAACGGTGGCAAAGGCGGCTTGTCTCGACTGGAAGTGGAGCGGGCGATGGGAATCGAACCCACGTCTTTAGCTTGGGAAGCTAAGGTAATAGCCATTATACGACGCCCGCGAACCCGCGATTCTATGCGGGAACCCGGGGCAGTGCAAGCGAGTGGCTGATGAGGCCCATTCAGCGAATCATTCAGCGGCCCGGGTCCTTGCTCGCGAAATTCTTGCCGACGACCTGGCTGATATAGCTGCACAGCCCGCGTCCCGCCGTGGCGAGGCGCTTCATGTGTTCGACATGGCTGCGGCCCGTGCTTCGGTAGTCGTAGGTGTAGACGCCACCGTCTTCGAACTGGACCCGGATATGGTCGGGACCAAGTTCGTAGGCGACGATGCCTGATTGACCGCTGAGGTTTCGGTAGGGCTCCATGACCGCCAATGATATGCGCGTATGCCATGGCTGCTGGCACCAGAACGGGTCGCCCCGACGCGTCAGCGGCGTCGCACCGGCGCCGGCGGCAGTCCCCCGTCTTGTGCGGTCACCGCTACCAGCGCTTCGCGCAGCTGGTCCACCGCCGGGGGTGATTCGATTGCCGCCGGCGTGATGAAGACCAGATGGCCCGAGGCAAATGGCACGCGCAGCCGCACCTCGCGAACCATCGACATGGCCTGGTAGTGGGCCAGGGCGGTGGCCGGCGCCACCGTCAGGAAATCGCCCGCGGCGGTCATGGCCAAGTTGCTGTGGAACGACGCCGATTCGATATGTGGCACCGGCGGCAGCTGACCGCTGTCAAGAAAGGGTTGCTCGAACACGTCGCGGGTGTGGGTGCCGCGCGGCGGCAGGATCCACGGGCCGTCGTGCAGGTCCGCCAGCGCGACGTCGCGGCGCCGCGCCAGCGGGTGGCCGGGCGCGCAGACCACGGCCAGGTATTCGTCGCGCAGGCGCGTGATGCGGGCGCTGGCCTCGAGCTGTCCGGCGTCGTCCTGCTGCAGCCGGCCCACAATGCAGTCGAGTTCGCCGGCGGAAAGCATCGCGGCAAGCCCCGCGACGCTATGTTCCCGTACCGCCAGGCGCGGCAGGCTGCCCTGTGCGCGCAGTCGCGCCACGGCCCGCGGCAGCACGTCCACCCCCACCAGCGGCAGCATGCCGAGCCGCACCAGCGGGACTTCCGGCCGTGCCAGCAGCGCCTCGCCCGCCGCGTCGATCGCGCCCAACACCACGCGTAACCGTTCCAGCGCCCGCTCGCCCGCCAGGCTCAGGCGGCCGCCGCGCGTGGTCCGTTCGATCAGCTTGCAGCCGAAGGCAAGTTCCAGTTCCTGCAGCATCTTGGTGACGGCGGGCTGGCTGAGGTGCAGCACCTCGCCGGCCGCGGTCAGCGAGCCGTTGCGCGCCACCAGGTCGAGCAGGCGCAGGTGGCGGATGCGCAGGCGGTCGATCCGGCTGTGCAGTGGCGTGGCGCCACGCGCGGCAGAAGCTGGATTCATAACAAAACGTGATGACGGCATCAAGACTGGATAATTGTTTCGAATGCGTGGGCTGCGGACAATCGGGTCAAACCATGGAGGAGACCTGCGATGGATGCCAATCCCGGGCGGCGCCTGCTGCTGAAGTCATTGCTGGCGCTGCCGGCCGCCGCCGCGGCGGGCAGCGCGACCGCGGCCAACCCCTATCCGAGCCGTCCGATCCGGCTGGTGGTGCCCTACGCCGCCGGCGGCGGGCCGGACATCCAGACCCGCAAGCTGGCCGAGCGGCTGGCGCAAGTGCTGGGCCAGCCGGTCGTGGTGGAAAACAAGGTCGGTGCCGGCGGCATCCTCGCCGCCGAGTTCGTCGCGCAGCAGCCGGCCGACGGCTACACGCTGATGCTGGGCGCCTCCACCCATGTCGCACAGAAGCTGCTGCAGCCCGGCGCGAAGTTCGATCCGATGGCGTTCACACACATCATCCGCCTCGGCGTCAGTCCGTCGGTGCTGGTGGTCAGCGCCGGCGCGCCGTATCGAAACGTCGCTGACCTTGCCGCGGCGGCACGGCGGGCGCCGGGCACGCTGAACTACGCCTCGGGCGGGATCGGCTCGGCGGCGCATGTATCGGGCGCGGCGTTCGCGTCGGCGGCGGGCATCGACGTGGTGCACGTGCCGTACAAGGGTTCGGTCGAGATCGTGCCGTCGCTGCTCAAGGGCGATACGCAGTTCGGCTTCCCGGTCGCGGCCACGGCGATACCGCAGCTCGCCAGCGGCAAGGTACGGGCGCTGGCGGTGACCTCCGCCAGCCGCGCCGCGGCGTTGCCGCAGGTTCCCACGCTGAACGAGGCATTGGGGCGCAAGGACCTCGACCTCGATGCCTGGAGCGGGATCTGGGCGCCGCCCCGGTTGCCCGCCGCGATCACTGCGCGGCTGCATGCGGCGGTGATGCAGGCGCTGGAGGATCCCGGACTGCGCCGGACCTATGCCGACATGGGCGGCGTGCTCGCACCGACTCCCGCGCCGGAAGCGTTTTCCCGGCTGGTGGCCGACGAGACCGCGCGTCTGCGCCAGATCATCGACAAGAACCGCATCACCACGGAGTAGACATCGCCATGACCCTCACCCCCCAACCGGATTTCGCGCCGCTGGCCGGCATCCGCGTGCTGGATTTCTCGCACGTGATCGCCGGTCCGTTTGCCACCTTCCTGCTGTCTCGGCTGGGCGCCGAGGTAACCAAGGTCGAGAACGCGGGCGGCGGCGACGTGATGCGGCGCGCGGGCAAGGGCCATGCGGCCTTTGTCGCGCTCAATGCCGGCAAGTCGTCGCTTGCGCTCGACCTGGCCGATGCAGACGGGCGCGCGCATGCGCTGGAACTGGCCAGCCGCTGCGAGGTGTTCGTCGACAACCTGCGGCCCGGCGTGCTGGAGCGTTTCGGGCTGGGCTATGAGGCGGTACGCGCGCGCAACCCGCGCGTGGTCTATTGCAGCATCTCCGGCTTTGGCCGCGGGGCGGCGCAGTGGCACGGCCGGCCGGCGTATGACCACGTGGTGCAGGCCGCCACCGGCATGGCCTGGATGGGCGGGACCGAAGGCGATCCGCCGATGAAGACCGGCTTCCCGGTGATCGACTCCGCCACCGGCATGCTGGCCGCGTTTGCCATCCTGGCCGGCGTGCGCGAGAGCGAGCGCACCGGGCGCGGCATGCTGCTCGATGTGGCGATGGCTACCGCCGGCCTGCAGCTGATGTACCCGATGACATGCGATGCCATGACCACTGGCGGCGTGCCGGTGCGGCAGGGCAACCAGGGCTATTCGGGCAGCCCGTCGGCCGACTTCTTCCCCACGCAGGACGGCTGGCTGGCGATCGGCGCGAATACGCCGAAGCAGTTGCTGGCGCTGCTGCAAGCGCTCGGGCTGGCGGCGCTGGCGCACGACCCGGCCTTGTTCGACACGCCGCTGGATGCCACCGCCTTGCCATCCTTCGTGCGCTCGCTGGACCCGGCCGCGCTCAAGCGGGCCATTGCGGGCGCGGTGGCGGCCGGCACCGCGGCCGAGCTGGAGCCGCGCCTCGCGGCGCTCGGCATCCCCGCGGCGCGCCTGCGTACTATCGCCGAGTTCGCCGCGGAGTCGATGGCCAATGGCGGCCTGCAGCCGGTGACGCTGAGCGAAGGGCAGACCGAGGTCCTGTCGCCGGGGCTGGGTTTCCGCGTGTACCGCCAGGGCTGAAGCCCGGCGTATAGTGGCTGGCACGATGGCGCACCGCTGGATGTGCCGTCACCTTGCCCGCAACGTCAGGACGCCCTCACCTTGACCACCGACTTCTTCGCCCGCTTCGAAGCCGAATGCCTGCCGCGCATCGCCGATGCGATCGGCCAGCAACACCGGCGCGTGCAACTGCAACCCTTGCCTGCCGAAGCGCCGGGACAGGCGCCGCGCTTGCGCGTGACCGCAGACGGCCCGCCGGAGCTGCGGCGCCATCCGTATGCGCTCGATATCACGCTGGCGTGGGACGGGCTCGAGGTGCAGCGCCTGTTCGCGGCGGGCGGCGAGGCGCGCTTTGCCGGCTACCTGGCGGCATTGCCGTCCAAGCTGCGGGCGTGGCAGGAGCCGCGCGGCATCGATTTCCGCTCGCTGTCGCAGGCCGACCCGCAGATCCTGATCGGCGGGCTCGATTTCGAACACTGAGCGACGCCGCTTGAATCACCCGGCGACGCGCAGCCGGCACACCGCGCTTTCCGCCTGGCCGGGCTCGATCCAGCGCAAGCCGTGGCCATGGTGGATGGCATCGGGCAGGCCCACCCACGGTTCCACGCAATAGAAGTCGGAGGTTTCGGTTTCGGACCAGGTGGTCACGGCATGCCAGGGCGCACTGCCGGGCAGCCCGAGCTCGAACCGGACCTGGCGGCCCGGCATGGCCAGTTGCGCCGCGGGGCTGCCACGGAAGACGTGGAACGTGTCCTGCAGCCGTGGATCGGCAAGCTGGTAGGTCGGCTCGCCGGACTCGGCCGGCCCCGGGCTGCCATTCGGCAGCTGGCGCCGGCGCTCGGTGTCGGGCAGCGCCAGCGACGCCGCGGCGCGCTGCGCGTGGGGCAGGGCGAAATAGAAGTGGTGGCCGGGATAACAGGGCAGGCGCTGCGTGCCGGGGTTGGTGGTGCGCAGCGTCACCTCCAGGCCGTCGGGCAGCAAGGTGTAGACCACGTCGAACACGAAGGCGAACGGATAGCCGGCGCGCGTGGCCTCGCTGTCGCGCAGCGTCATCGTGATGGCGGTGTGCGTGTCGATGGCGCTGACCTCGAACGGCAGGTCGCGCGCAAAGCCATGCTGCGCCAGGGTATGGACCGTTCCGCTTGCATCGCGCCACTGGCCCGGGCTGCCATCGACAAAATGCCGGCCGATAAACGGGAACAGCAGCGGGTTGCCGCCGCGGATCCTGGCCGGGCGGCTCCAGTCGGCGGCGTCGGGCCAGTACAGCAGGGCTTGCCCGCGGTGCACCCAGCGCACCAGCCGCGCGCCATGTTGCGGCGCCAGCAGCAGGTAGGAATCGGCCTGGCCGATCCGCACCAGCGGCTGGCCCTGGAAGTCTTCGGTTGGCAGGTTGTGCATGGCCTGGACGATATGGTGGCGCTCAGGTCGTTGCCGACTCGGCCTGGCGCGCCTTGAGGAAGCGCGCGGCGTAGTCGAAGTACCAGTCGAGCGTGTCGGGATTGGCCATGGCGTCGCGGTTGGCGATGCCCTGCGGCGCATGGCCCAGCAGCAGCTTCTTGATCGGCACCTCCATCTTCTTGCCCGACAGCGTGCGCGGCACGCCGGGCGCCTGCACGATCTCGTTGGGCACATGGCGCGACGACAGCGCGCTGCGGATGCGCGCGCGCAGGGTGTCGCGCAGCGCGTCGTCGAGCACCACGCCTTCGCGCAGCACCACGAACAGCGGCATATACGACTCGCGGCCCAGGTATTCGAGGTCGACCACCATGCTGTCCAGCACCTCGGGCAGGTCTTCGACCACCCGGTACAGCTCGCTGGTGCCCATGCGGATGCCGTGGCGGTTGATGGTGGCGTCCGAGCGCCCGTAGATCACCGCGCCGCCGCGCTTGGTGATCTTGATCCAGTCGCCATGCCGCCAGGCGCCCGGGTAGGTGTCGAAATAGCTGTCGCGGTAGCGCTGGCCGTCTGCGTCGCCCCACAGGTAGAGCGGCATCGACGGCATCGGCTCGGTGCAGACCAGTTCGCCGACCGCGTCGACCAGCGGCTGGCCGTGGTCGTCGAAGGCTTCCACCTTCGCCCCAAGGCAGCGGCACTGCATCTCGCCGGAGTAGACCGGCAGCAGCGGGCAGCCGGCGACGAACGAGCCGGCGAAGTCGGTGCCGCCCGACATCGGCACCAGCCAGATGTCTTCGCGCACATGGCGGTAGATCCAGTCGTAGGCCTCGACCGGCAGCGGCGAGCCGGTCGAGCCCAGTCCGCGCAGCCGCGACACGTCGGCGATGCGCGCGGGCTCGATGGCGGCCTTCATGCAGTTGGTGAAGAACGCCGCGCCGGCGCCGAACAGGGTCACGCCGGCATCGTCGACGAAGCGCCACAGCACGCCGGCGTCGGGCCAGGCCGGGTTGCCGTCGTAGAGCGCGATGGTGGTGCCGAGCAGCAGCCCCGCGACCTGGGCGTTCCACATGATCCAGCCGCTGCTGCTGTACCAGTGGAACACGTCGTCCGGACCCAGGTTGTTGTGGAACGCCATCAGCTTGAGCTGCTCGATGACGATGCCGCCGTGGCCGTGCACGATCGGCTTGGGCATGCCGGTGGTGCCGGACGAGTAGACGATCCACAGCGGATGGTCGAACGGCACCGGTTCGATCGCCAGCGGCACTTCGTGCCGGAGCACGTCCTGCCACGCATGGACGCGCATGCCGGCGGACGGCGCGGTGCCGCTGCCGGTTTGCGGCACCAGCACCAGGTCCGTCAGCGAGGGCAGCGCTGCGACCAGTTCGGCCAGCACGGGTGCGCGGTCGTAGATCTTGCCGCCGTAGCGGTAGCCGTCGACGGCGATCAGCACCTTCGGCTCGATCTGGCGGAAGCGGTCGATCACCGCCACCTGGCCCATGTCCGGCGCGCAGCCGGACCAGACCGCGCCCACGCTGGCGGTGGCCAGGAAGGCGACGACGGTGGCGGGAATGTTCGGGAGATAGCCGGCGACACGGTCGCCGGGCTGCACGCCCATCTGGCGCAGCGCATGCGCCAGCGATGCCACCTGCGCTTCGAGCGTGGCCCAGCTGAGTTCAGCCAGCGGCTGCGCCTCGCCCGCGTAGCGGATGGCGGTGCGCTCGCGGGCCGCACCCGTGCCGGCGTGGCGGAACACCTGCTGCACATAGTTCAGCGTGGCGCCCTCGAACCAGCGCGCGCCCGGCATGGTGCGCCGGTCCAGCACTCGGGCCGCGGGCGTGTCGAAGCGGACGTCGAAGTAGGCGCGCACCGCGTCCCAGAAGGCTTCCAGCTCGGTGACCGACCATTGCCACAGGCTGTCGTAGTCGTCAAAGGCGAGGCCGCGCTCGGCGCGCAGCCAGCGCATGAAGGCGGCGATCTGGCTGCCGTCGCGGAACGCCTTGGACGGGGTCCACATCAGGTTCCCTTCGGTCAAGGGCGCAGTGCTGCTCATGTCTCCTCCTTGGGCCCGTCTGTCGCGGGTATCGGATGGTGGGCGATGGCGTCCCGGGCGCCTGTGGCGGCACCCGGGCATCAGCGTGACATGATAGCCGGGGATGGAGACGGTTGCCGGTCAGGGGCCCGCCGGCCGGTCGAACAGGCTTTCCCACAGGGTGTCGACCTTCGCCTTGACCGCGGCGTCCATGGCGATCGGCGTACCCCATTCACGCGTGGTTTCGCCGGGCCACTTGTCGGTGGCGTCGATGCCCATCTTGGAGCCCAGGCCCGACACGGGCGAGGCAAAGTCGAGGTAGTCGATCGGGGTGTTGTCGACCAGCACCGTGTCGCGGCTGGGATCGACGCGGGTGGTGATGGCCCAGATCACTTCCTTCCAGTCGCGCACGTCGACATCGTCGTCGACCACCACGATGAACTTCGTATACATGAACTGCCGCAGGAAGCTCCACACGCCGAACATCACGCGCTTGGCATGGCCGGCGTACTGCTTCTTCATCCGCACCAGCGCCATGCGGTAGCTGCAGCCCTCGGGCGGCAGGTAGAAATCGGTGATCTCGGGGAACTGCTTCTGCAGCAGCGGCACGAACACCTCGTTCAGTGCCACGCCCAGCACGGCCGGCTCGTCGGGCGGCTTGCCGGTGTAGGTGGAGTGGTAGATCGGGTCGCGCCGCATGGTGATGCGGTCGATGGTGAAGACCGGGAACCAGTCCTGCTCGTTGTAGTAGCCGGTGTGGTCGCCGAACGGGCCCTCCAGCGCATGCTGGTAGCCGGACGGGTGGTTCGGGTCCGGCTGGATATGGCCTTCCAGCACGATCTCGGCCGACGCCGGCACGCTCAGCTCGGACAGCGTCGGTGTCAGGCAGCTGGCCAGCGCGGTGCGGCTGCCGCGCAGCAGGCCGGCGAACTGGTATTCGGACAGCGTATCGGGCACCGGCGTCACCGCGCCCAGGATGGTGGCGGGGTCGGCGCCCAGCGCCACCGCGATCGGGAACGGCTTGCCGGGGTTGGCCAGCGCATGCTCGCGGAAGTCGAGCGCGCCGCCGCGGTGCGCCAGCCAGCGCATGATGACCTGGTTGCGGCCGATCACCTGCTGGCGGTAGATGCCCAGGTTCTGGCGCTTCTTGTGCGGGCCCTTGGTCACCACCAGGCCCCATGTGATCAGCGGCGCGGCGTCGCCCGGCCAGCAGGTCTGGATCGGCAGGCGCGCCAGGTCGACGTCGTTGCCTTCCCACACCACTTCCTGGCAGGCGGGGGCGCTGACGCGCCTGGGTGCCATGTCCCACACCGACTTGGCCAGCGTGAACAGCTTGCCGGCCTCGCGCAGCCCGCGCGGCGGCTCCGGCTCCTTCAGCGCCGACAGGACCCGGCCGATGTCGCGCAGGTCTTCCATCGATTCGGCGCCCATGCCAAATGCGACTCTGCGTGTCGTGCCGAACAGATTGGCCAGCACCGGCACGCTATAGATGTCGCCATGGGGAGCGCCCGCAGGTTGCTCGAAGACGACCGCGGGACCGCCGGCGCGCAGCAGGCGGTCGCAGATTTCGGTCATTTCCAGGTTGGGCGACACCGGGCGGGCGATGCGCCGCAGCTCGCCGAGCCCTTCGAGCTGGCCGATGAAATCGCGCAAGTCTTTGTATTGCATGGTGAATTCTGTTGTGGTGCGGCATCCCGCACCGGATCCAGGAGGCGGCAGTCAGGTCGGTGACAATACACATTCCTCGGGGCGGCGGCAAAAAAATCGTCCGGCCGGTACCGCGGAAATTGTAAGTTTTTTGTCCGCCCGGGGGCGGGCCGTAAAGCGGCGAGCCAAGGCCACACCTGCGATTGCGGGTATCCGAGTGATGCCGGGCCGACCAAAACTGCCTTGTTACAAATAACTGAAAGTAGTGAATTGTCGATTTATTATTCTTGACGGGATATAACACCGTTCCTACAATCCGGTCTGCTCCATGGAGTGTTGCGTCGCAACATGGATTTTCCCCCTGTGTCAAGGGGTGCACATCAAAAGAACGTGCCAGAAAGTCCCTCCAGCAAGGACCGATGGTCAGGCCCGCGCGCACGGCGGGCGACCGGTCGCCTCCGGCGGCTTGCCGGAGTGTAGAGAGTTAAGTCGTGGCAGGTAGCGCTCCCCCAGGGCGCGGCCTGTTTCCAGTTGGGCGCATGGGGAGCGCCCTGCCAACAGGTGCTTGGTCGTCACTGCTAGACGGCGCGGCATCCTTACTTGAGTACGTTGAGATCGGGCGCATGCCGCAGTCGGGCACGCGAAGCGGGCAACGGATGGAGGTAAGCATGAGCGGTTGGAAAACCCTTCATCTTCCCGGCATCGGGCGGGCCCTGCAGGTCCGTCTCCGACAGCCGGTACCCGGAGTGAGTCGGGCATTGCAGGTCCGTCTCGCGCATCCGGTCGCGGGCCGCGCCTTGCGCGGTGGCCGCACGACGCTGAAGTACGCCCTGAACAGCCTGGGCGTGATGGCGGTGGTTTCGGCGGTGTCGCTGTCGGTGAGCCAGGAATGGCGCACCACGTTGGCCGCCTTGCTGGCCGGTGACGAAGCGCCAGCGGTGCTGGTCAGCGCCGCCGTGGCAGCGCCCGCGCATGCCGGCACTGCTCCCGGCGCTGCGCCCAGCCCGGCCGTGTCCAACGCCGTCCCGGCGAGCACGGCGGACGTCGCGGCGGCCAAGTTCGGCTATGGCACTGGCCGCGGCGGCAAGCTCGGCCTGCCGACCGTGTCGGGCGTCGACGAATGGAGCCTGGCGGCCAATACCAAGGTGCCGTCGGTCGCGCACCTGGCCGCGCGCATCCCGGTGACGCGGGTGGCCATGGACGCCCGCAGCACCGGCGGCACGCTGGGCAGCGCGCGCGAACAGGCCGCGGTGGCGGACTATATCGCCCGCAAGTACCGCGTGGCGGCCCAGGCCACCGCGCAGCTGGTCAAGGCGGCCTACCTGACCGGGCGCGAGGTCGGCATCGACCCGCTGCTGATCCTGGGCGTGATCGCGATCGAGTCCAGCTTCAACCCGTACGCCGAAAGCGGCGTGGGCGCGCAGGGCCTGATGCAGGTCATGACCAAGGTCCACCAGGACAAGTACGAAGCCGTCGGCGGCGTGTCCGCGGCCCTGAACCCGTACGCCAACATCAAGATCGGCGCGCTGGTGCTCAAGGACTGCATCGCCCGCGCCGGCTCGCTCGAGGGCGGCCTGAAGTACTACGTCGGCGCCACCACGGCGACCGATGGCGGCTACGGCGCCAAGGTGCTGGCCGAGCGCGCCCGCCTGCGCCAGCTGATCGGCGTGCGCAGCGCGCCCGCCAATGCCGACAAGCCGGCCGCCGAGGACAAGGCGCCGGTCGAGCATGCGCCGACCGAGAAGCTGGAAGCCAACAACGGGCCGCACAACGCCTGAGCCGGCTCCCGCCATCGCCCAGAAAAAAAGCACCCCGCGGGGTGCTTTTTTATTGGCCTGCCGCCGCGGCGACCGGGTGCGGTCAGCGGAACAGCCTGCCCAGCCGTGCCATCGCCTCTTCGATATTCTCGCGCGAGGTCGCGTACGAGATCCGGATGTAGTCCCGGGCCGTATGCGGGCCGAAGTCCTGCCCCGGCACCATCACCACGCCCGCGTCGTGCAGCATGGCCTGCGTCAGGCGGTCGGCATCGCCGGCGGCCGGGTGGTTGACGCCGCGGCAGTCCGCATACACATAGAAGGCGCCGTCGGGGCGCACCGGCACGCGCAGCCCGAGCGACTCCAGCGCCGGCACGATCAGGTCGCGGCGGCGGCGGAATTCGGCCTTGCGCTCGTCGTAGATGGCCAGCGCCTCGGGCGTGAAGCACGCCAGCGCGGCGTACTGCGCCACCGCCGACGCGCAGATGAACAGGTTCTGCGCGACCTTCTCGAAGGCCTCGACCAGCGCCTCCGGCACCACCAGCCAGCCCAGGCGCCAGCCGGTCATGTTGAAGTACTTCGAGAAGCTGTTCACCGTGACCACGTTCGGGTCCAGGCTCAGCGCCGACACCGGCGCGGCATCGTAGGACAGGCCCTGGTAGATCTCGTCCAGGATGGCAAAGCCGTTACGCGCGCGCACCGCCTGCAGGATCCGCGCAAGCTCGTCGGGCAGGATCGAGGTGCCGGTCGGGTTGGACGGCGAGGCCAGCAGCACGCCCCGGGTCTGCTCGCCCCAGTTGGCCTCGACCTGCGCGGCGGTCAGCTGGAAGCGCTCGGCCGGGCCGCTCGGGATCATGCGCGCGACGCCGTCGAAGGCGGCGACGAAGTGGCGGTTGCACGGATAGCTGGGGTCGGGCATCAGCACTTCGGCGCCGATCTCGACCAGCACCGCGCACGCCAGCAGCAGTGCGCCCGAGGCGCCGGCAGTGACGATCACGCGCCGCGCCGGGATATCCAGCCCGTAGGCGGTCTTGTAATAGCCGGCGATGGCCTCGCGCAGCGGATGGATGCCGAGCGCGCCGGTGTACTGCGTGACGCCGCGGCGCATGGCCGCTTCCGCCGCGCGCACCACCGGCTCGGCGGCGGTGAAGTCCGGTTCGCCGATGCCCATGTGCACGATATGGCGGCCGGCGCGCTCCAGCGCGGCAGCTTGCTTGGCCAGCTCCATCACATGGAAGGCTTCGATGTTGGCGAGGCGGGAGGCGGTGGCCAGGTGCTGCAAGTCCATGGTGTTCCGGGGCGGGCAGGGGCCCGTTCAGCAATAGGGGTAGGTGGGAATGAAAACACCCGCCGCGGCGGGTGTCGTCTTCATCGGCGCCGGCCGCCAGGGCCAGCGCGACGGTACGGCAGGCCGCGGAGCCGGGCGCTCAGCGGCGCGCGGCCACCTCGGCGGCGCGCACCTGGGCGGCAAGCTTGTCCAGCACGCCGTTGACGTACTTGTAGCCCTCGACGCCGCCGAAGGTCTTGGTCAGCTCGACGGCTTCGTTGATGACAACCTTGTACGGGATGTCGAGGCAGTGCACCAGCTCATAGCTGCCGACCAGCAGGGCGGCGCGCTCGACCGGCGACAGTTCGTCGACGGAACGGTCCAGGAACGGCTCGAACGCGGCGGTCAGGCGGGCCTCTTCGCGCACGGCGCCGTTGAGCAGCGCGTCGAAGTGCTCGCGATCGGCCTTGTTGAAGCCCTGGGCGTCATGCAGGTGGGCCTGGATCGCGCCGATGTCGTTGCGGTTCAGCAGCCACTGGTACAGGCCCTGCAGGGCCAGCTCGCGCGAGCGGCGGCGCGCGCTCTTGGGCGGCGCCTTGGCTTCGGTGCGAGCCGCGGCGGGCTTGCCGCCGGCGCTCGTCTTGCCGGTGTCGTTGTCCGGGGTGTTCGACGTATCACTCATCGTCGTCCTCGTCTTCGTCTTCCTGGCCGCGCAGCGAATCCAGCGCTGCCACCAGGTTGGCCATCTCCACCGCGGCGCGGGCGCAGTCGCGGCCCTTTTCGCGGGTGCGGGCATGGGCCTGCTCGTCGGTGTCGACGGTCAGGATGCCGTTGGCGATCGGCACGTTGAAATCCAGGCCGACGCGGGTGATGCCGGCGCCCGACTCGTTCGAGACCAGCTCGAAATGATAGGTCTCGCCGCGCACCACGGCGCCCAGCGCGACCAGCGCGTCGAACTGGCCGCTCTCGCACATCTTCTGCAGTGCCAGCGGGACTTCCAGCGCGCCGGGAACGGTCACCACCAGGGTGTCTTCGCCCTCGACGCCGAGCTGTTCCAGCTCGGCCACGCAGGCCTCGAGCAGTTCGGCGCAGACCGGCTCGTTGAAGCGCGCCTGCACGATGCCGATACGCAGGCCTTCACCGTCGAGGTTGCTGGGGTAGAAGCCGTGATCCATTGTTCAATTCTCCAGTTATTCGGGAGGGCCGCGGCGGCATGCGCCGCGGCCCGGGTATTGGGGATGGCTCGGTCCTGGGGCCGGTTCAGTCGGCCTGGCCGCTCATCGGCTGGTAGCCGGTCACTTCCAGGTCGAAGCCGGTCATGCTGGGCATGCGCTGCTTTGCCGCCAGCACACGCATCTTGCCGACGCCGACATCCTTCAGGATTTGCGCGCCCATGCCATAGGTGCGCAGGTCGGGCTTGCGGCGCGGCCGCGACTGCGGCGCGTCGAGCGCGCTGAATTGCGTGAACAGCTGCTCGACGGTGTCGCCGCAGTTCAGCAGCACGATCACGCCCTTGTCGGCCTCGGCAATGGCCTGCATCGCCGCGGGGATGCTCCACGAGTGCGTCGTGCATTTCACTTCCAGCAGGTCCAGCACCGAGAACGGCTCGTGCACGCGCACCAGCGTTTCCTGTTCCGGCGTGGGCTTGCCCTTGACCAGCGCCAGGTGGGCCTGGCCAGTCGGCTTGTCGCGGTAGGCGATGCTGTGGAAGGTGCCGTACGGGGTTTGCATGGCGCGCTCGCCGACGCGCTCGATAATGCTCTCGGTGCGGCTGCGGTAGTGGATCAGGTCGGCGATGGTGCCGATCTTCAGGTCATGCTCCTGCGCGAACTCGATCAGGTCGGGCAGGCGCGCCATGGTGCCGTCGTCCTTCATGATCTCGCAGATCACCGCCGCCGGCGTCAGACCGGCCAGCGCGCCCAGGTCGCAGCCGGCCTCGGTATGGCCGGCGCGGATCAGCACGCCGCCGGGCTGCGCCGTCAGCGGGAAGATATGGCCGGGCTGGACCAGGTCGGCCGGCTTGGCGTCGCGGGCGACCGCGGCCTGCACGGTGCGGGCGCGGTCGGCGGCGGAAATGCCGGTGGTCACGCCTTCGGCCGCTTCGATCGAGACGGTGAAGTTGGTGCCGTGCTGGGTGCCGTTGCGGCTCACCATCGGATGCAGGTCGAGCTGGCGGCAGCGCTCGGCGGTCAGCGTCAGGCAGATCAGGCCGCGGCCATGCTTGGCCATGAAGTTGATCGCCTCCGGTGTGACGAAATCGGCAGCCAGGACCAGGTCGCCCTCATTTTCGCGGTCTTCCTCGTCGACAAGGATGACCATGCGGCCGGCGCGAATGTCGGCAATGATGTCTTCGGTACGGGCGATTGTCATGGCGTGCTGAACGGCAGGTTGGGGCGGAAAACAGGCGAAATCGGGCGGAAACCGTCGGATGGCTGTGGCAGGAACCATGGCCGCGGTGGAAAGCGGCCGGACTGAGGCGGGGCTTCGGGCCGGGCCGGCCGGGCCATATACGCGCGGCAGGTCGCCCAGTCAAGCCGGCTATTGTACGCCAAGGCAGGCCATGCGGGAGGCGGCGGCAGCGGAAAGTGCGCCGACTGGGGCAGCGAGTGGGGCGGGGTGGCCGCCGTGGCGAAACGCTGGGCCGACCGGGTGCCGGTTGCGGCGCCTAGGCGGCATGCGCCGCCGCAGGTGGCCTCAAGTGGCCTCAGGTGGCCTCAGGTGGCCTCAGGTGGCCTCAGGTGGCCTCAGGCGGCCTCGGCCAGCGGTGCCAGATAAGCGGCCCCGGCCGCGGTGCGCAGGCGTGAAGTCCTGGCGATGCGCGCCCGCGCTGCGTGCGTTGCGTCAGCCAGTGCGAGTTCGCGGGTGGGAAAGCCGGCGCCGGGCTGGGCGAACCTGGCGTGCGCATCGAGCGCATAGGACCATTCCCATTTGCCGAAGGTCACCTCGGCCAGCGTTACGACAACGTGGCAGTGTTGATAGAAGAAGCTTTCGCCCATGCGGGTTCCCTGTGTTGGCGCCGTGCCGGCGCGTGAGAAACGGTGAAAAGACGCTACGCCGCGGCCCTTCAGGCAGGCCGGCCATGGCACCACGGAAAGCCGGCATAGCGTCGCGCGCCGGCTCGCCTGAATGGCCGGAAGCGCATGAACAACGGTCGTGACGGCGGCTGCAGGCGCGGCCAGCCGTCGCCGACGGCGCGATCCCAGTCGATCAGCAGCGTGACGGCGCGCCGCAGTGGCGTTGAACTGAGCCGCAGCAGGCCCATGCGATGCGGCGCCTGGGCGGCATGGCGAGGCGGCTGCCACCGCGGCGTGGCGGCAACCCAGCGGTAAGTGATTCGGGAAGCTGGCGCGCTCATGTGATGTCCTCTTGAATGCCGGGCCGAAGGCGGCACAGCGGCCACGGCGCTTGCGCACGGTGTGGCGGATGCAGGGAAACGCCGGTGAACAGGACGCGTTGGCCGGCAGGGCAGCGTCCGGTGAGGCGTAGGCGAGGGAAGCTGGAATGCGTGGGTGCGCCGAGGGTCAGACATGTCCTGCGCACAGCCCTTTGATTCTAGGCGCGCCAGGCCATCAATCCCAGTTCACTTACAACATCGGGCATGGCGGCGAGAAATCCGCCACGAACGCGCGGCGGCAGCGTAAGCTGCGCCAGTGGCGAGGCGGAAGTTCCCGCCGGACTGCCGATCCGGCCCGGTCCGATCGCGTCCGCAAGCTTTGCATACTCATTGCGCACAAACTCAGGGAGACAGCCATGCCGAGACAGATCAAGAACAAGGCCGAACTGCGTGCGATGGTCCGGGCGGAGCAGGCGAAGGTGCCCGCGTGCGAGGGTGCCTGCTTCGGCGATATCGTCTGGCATGCGCCGGATGCCAGCGGCTGCAACTGGAGCCTGTCGACCATGGAAGGCGGCGACAGCGCCGCGTGCGTGGCAGCGCTGCGCCCCTTTACCGACCAGCTGCGCCAGTCTTACAACGTGCCCGACGAGGGCAAGTAGCCGCGGGTTTTACGCGGCGGCCTGGGCGGTCGACAGCATCCGTTCCACGTAGCGCGCGATCAGGTCGATCTCCAGGTTGACGCGCGCGCCGGGCTTGAGCTCCTGCAGCGTGGTCACTTCGACGGTGTGCGGGATCAGGTTGATCGAGAACACGCAGCCGTCGGCCTCGTCGGTGACGCGGTTGACGGTCAGCGACACGCCGTTGACCACCACCGAGCCCTTGTAGGCCAGGTAGCGCGCCAGCTCGCGCGGGGCGCGGATGCGCAGCTCGTGCGACTCGCCCACGGGGGCGAAATGCACCACTTCGCCCAGGCCGTCGACGTGGCCCGACACCAGGTGGCCGCCAAGGCGGTCGGCCAGGCGCAGCGCTTTTTCCAGGTTGACGCGGCCGGGGCGGTCGAGCCCCACGGTCTTGTCCAGCGATTCGCGCGAGACCTCGACGTCGAACGCGTCGGGCGCCATGGCGATCACGGTCATGCAGGCGCCCTGGATGGCGATGCTGTCGCCGATGATGACATCCGACAGGTCCAGCCCGCCCGCCGCGATGCGCAGGCGCACGCCGGCGTCGGCGGCCTCGGCTGCGGTGGCGAGCGGGGTCACGGATTCAATGCGGCCGACCGCCGCGACAATGCCAGTAAACATGGTGGAGTCTTGTGCTTGAGGTTTTGGGAATCTCGAATGGGCTGCCGGCGTTCCAGCGCTACGCATCGTTGCGCCGGGCGATCAGCCGCAGGTCGTCGCCGATCTGCCGGACTTCATGCCAGTGGAACTGCTCGGCATCCTGCAGCCGCGCCAGCGGCGGCAGGTTGAACATGCCCTGGGCATCGCCGAGCAACTTGGGCGCGAGGTAGATCAGCAGTTCGTCGGCGCAGTGCTCGCGCACCAGCGAACCGTTGAGCTTGAAACCCGCCTCGACGTGCAATTCGTTGATGCCGCGCCGGCCGAGTTCTTCCAGCATGCGGCGCAACTCGACCTTGCCGTGCGGGTTCGGCAGCACCACGACTTCGGCGCCGCGGCCTTCCAGCGCGCGCTGGCGCTGACGGTCTTCCACCGCGCAGAACACCAGCACGGGCTGGGCGAACTCGCCGGTATCCGGCGTCAGGATCTGCGCGTCGAGCGGCACTTCGAGGCGGGAATCGACCAGCACCCGCTGCGGCTGGCGCGGCGTGGCGATGGCGCGCACCGTCAGCGCGGGATTGTCGTCGCGCACGGTGCCGATGCCGGTCAGGATGGCGCAGGCACGGGCGCGCCAGGCATGCCCGTCGTCGCGCGCGGCCTGGCCGGTGATCCACTGGCTGGTGCCGTCATGCAGCGCCGTGCCGCCGTCCATCGACGCCGCCACCTTGACGCGCACCCACGGCAGCCCGCGCGTCATGCGCGAGACAAAGCCGATATTCAGGTCGCGCGCCTCCTTTTCCAGCAGGCCGCAGCGCACGTCGATGCCGGCATCGCGCAGGCGCTGGAGGCCGCGCCCGGAGACCGACGGGTTGGGGTCTTCCATCGCCGCCACCACGCGCGCCACGCCGGCGCGCACCAGCGCATCGGCGCAGGGCGGGGTGCGGCCGAAATGGCTGCACGGCTCCAGCGTGACATAGGCAGTGGCGCCGGCCGGATCGAGCCCGCGCGACAGCGCGTCTTTCATCGCCTGGATCTCGGCATGGTCCTGCCCGGCCGGCTGGGTGAAGCCCTGCCCGATGACCTGGCCGTCCTTGATCAGCACGCAGCCGACGCGCGGATTGGGCGTGGTGTTGAACATGCCCCGCGCGGCGAGCGCGAGCGCCTGCTGCATGGCGGCGTGGTCGGTATCGGAAAACATTCGGTGATCGGGTGGGCCTTGGCGCTGCGATTAGGTGGCAGGGCTGCCAGGTCATGGCGGTTCGGAGGATTCCGCCGCCTCGCAGTCAGCGTCGCGGCCGGGTGTGCAGAGTCGGATACGTCCCTGCGCGCCCAGCCTGACTTGCCGCTGCTCGCTACGGCAGAAAAGCGTGAAGGTGGCGGCCTGGAAACCGCCCTGCTCAGAACGAGAGTATCCCACAGGCAGGAATTTCAGCACATTGGCGCCGCGCACGGTTTGCCGCAGCGTCACGGACAGGCACGGCATGCCGGGCTCGACCACGGACAGCACTACCGGCTGGTCCGGGCCGGCGCCGGCCGTCACCAGTTGCCAGCCCGGACTCAGCGTGGCCTTTCCCGGCAGCGGCTGCAGCGTCACCTCGACGCGGCGCGACAGCGCGGTGGCGCGTGCCAGCGCCAACGACATCGCCAGCCGGTCGGCCGCCAGCGTGACCTGCTGGCGCGCGAGCATGCCGCTGAACAGCGGAAAGGCCGCGGCCGTGAACACGCCGAGAATGACCAGGCCGGCGACCAGTTCGACCAGCGTCAGTCCACCCGCGCGTCGATGCCTGCCGGCATCCCATGGTATGTCCATCCGGGCCTCAGCAATGGGGTGGCAACGGCCGCGGCACCGCGCCGTCGGGCAGCGCCAGCCACTGGCCGGTGCTGCGCAGGATCAGCGTTCCGCATTCGGGATCCGCGGCTTGCGGCACCGCACGGAGTTCGACACAGGCATCGAGCGCGACTTGCGGGCAAGCACCGGCGCTTACCAGATGGCGCACCGGGCCATCGGCTGGCACGCGCAGCGGCCACTCGCCCGCAACCATGTCGGTGCCTGGCGCGGCGGCAAAGGTCATGGCCTCGAGCGCATGCCGCTCCAGCTGCAGCATCGCGCCGGTCAGCGCGGCGCGGGCTTGCGCGCGCCAGCCTCGCGCCAGGTGGCGGTGCCATGCGGGCACGGCAATGGCCGCGAGGATGGCCAGCACGGCCAGTGCCGCCACCAGCTCGATCAGGCTGAAGCCGCGCTTGCGCCGGCCGGCCGATGCCAGGCTCGTCATGGCGCATCCTCCCTGGCCGGGCCGACGATCTCGCGCCAGCGCAGGCGTCCGGTGCGGCGCGTGGCCAGCGTTTGCGCGATCTGTGTGACGGCGTTGCCTGTGGCCGACCACACCGAGAGGGCAAACGCCTGGCGCCCGGCGCCGCCCGGTTGCGCGGGCGTGCTCGGCAATTCGGTGCGGGTCGCGAATACGCTGGCCTCGGGCGGCAGCAACTGGCCGGTGGCGACCAGCAGGCGCTCGCCGGAACTGCGCTGCACGACGGATTCCCCGGTCGCCGCCAGCACCAGGTAGCTGCGTTGCGCGCCATCGGGCGTGCGGGTCACGAACAGCAGGTAGCCGGGATAGACCGGCTCGATCTCGACCAGCTGTTCGCCGGCATGGGGCAAGCTCAGGCGCCAGCCGAGATCCTGCGCGTCGCCGGGGGGCGCGCGCAGGATGTGGCCGTTGTCCGCCGCCTGGGTCGTGACCTGCCGAGGCGCGCGCGCCGTGACGCTGCGTGAAGCGAGGCCATCGGGCACCGCGGCCAGTTCGTTGCCGGCGCCGTAGATGACCACGGGCGCGGTTGGGGATCCGAGCAATACGGGGGCTTCTTCCCTGGCCGGTTGCGCGCTCACCTGCATCCGGTACAGGCACGCCGAGGCGGGGCTTGCCGCGGCCTGCGACGCCTCGGCGAGCGCAAAGCGCCAGAGCTGGCCGGCATCGTCGGTGGCGTAGGCAGCCAGCGCGGCACCGGTGAGATCGGACAGCACGCTGACCGCCACGAGTCGGCTGGCCGCAGGGCCGCCGAGGCAATCGCGCTCCGGCAAGGGCAAGGTGCGGATGGCGTACTGGCCGGCCCATGCGGCGCTGGCGGGCTTGTCCAACGGCAGCAGCGCCAGTCCGGCGCGGCCAACGCCCGCCTCGTCATTGGCGCTTGCATCGACGATCCCCACCGCGAACCAGCGCAACCCGTCCGGGCCACGGATGCCGGCGGCGCGAACCGGCCCGCGCCCGGCCAGTGGCAGGGCGTCGGTCGCGGCGATCTCCCAGATCGGCACGAACGGCACCTGTCCGTCGGGATCGGTGACGTCGAGCGCGAAGGCTGCGGCGGGGTTGCCGGCCGCGGCATCGGTCGGGATGCCGCATAGCAGCACCGTGCGCCATTCGCCGCGGAGCGTGACGTCCTGCGTTTCCGGGCGCGGGCATGGCGGTGGCAGCGTCGGCGTGCCCGGGGCCGGCATGGCCAGGGCATAAGGCAGCAGCGCGCCCGGCAGGTAAGCGGCACGCTCCTCGCCGGTCGCGGCATCGAACGCGTGCAGCAGGCCGTCGACCGTGCCGTGCCAGGCCACGTGCGGGCGCAGGCCGTAGCGCAGGCGAAAGCCGGCGTGGCCGGCTTTGCCGGGCGACCAGGCCGGCGGCGCCACCACCCGCACGCGTGCGCCTGCCGCACTGCCCAGGCGCGTATCCCGCAGGCGCAGGCCCGCGCGGGTCTGGTCCCCGCGCAGCCAGTCCACCGCGGCGCTGTCGCCAGTGTGAAGGGCCTCGCTCACAGCATCCCACTGTAGCGGAATGGCGCGCGCCGTCTCGCCGTCCGGTGCCGCATACGTGAGGATCCGTCGCGATGGCACGGTCCGGCGATCGAGGCGATCGCCGGCCTCCCACAGGTCCGGCGAGGGCGCCTGCGTCAGGTCTTGCCAGCCGATGGCGAACAAGCGGCCGGTCCACGGATAGGCGCCGTTCGCGGTCCGGTAGGCCAGCGGCAGCCGGCCCGCTTCGGAACCGGCCGCATGGCAGGCCGCAGCCAGGACGAAGACAAGGCACGGGAGGGCGCAGCGGGCGGCTAGACGGATCATGGCTGGATTACGCTTTGCAACAGGGCGCGCACGGCGCGATTGCGGCCGAAGCCAACCGCGGTCACTCGCATCCGCGGCGGGGAGGCGAGCGCGGAGGCGGGGTCCGGCGCGCCTTGGCCGGCCGGCGCTTCGTCCAGGATTTCCGCGACATAGCGCGGCGGCTCCTGTACGACTGCGTCGGCCGGGAGCGCGGCGCCGGTAAATCGCCCCAGCGGCACGCCGATGGCGTCGACCTCGGCATCGGCCCGCAGCCACGGCTGCCACACCGGCGGCCCGGCCAGCGCGGGGCGGCAGAGGCCGGCCTGCTGGCCGCTGCCGCAGCGACCCGGCGCCGGCCACAGGCCCAGGCGGTCCTGCGTGTCCGGCGATGCCGCGGCCGCCAGCAGCTCCGCCTCGCCATCGCGCAGGGCTGCCTCGGCGGCACGGAACGCGAGTTCGCGCTCGCGCTGCATGACGGCAAGCTGTCGCCCGGACAGCAGCATCTGCAGCGTGGCGGCCGCGATCAGCACCACCATCAGCAGCAGGGTGCCGCACAGCAGCAGCGTGACGGCGCCGGCCTGGCATGGACGTGGCAGGCGGCGCGCTAGCACAGCGTCTCCTGGCAGCGTGGCGCATTGCGCAGCCGCACCGTGGCGGCGAACACGCGGCGGACGGTGCCGGCCGGCGCCGGTGCAGCGGGCGGCAGGTCCGCCGCGGCGGTGCCGGGCAGCGCCAGCGTGTCCGCACCGCTCCGGACTGGCGTGGCCGAGCCCGGCCGGTCGCCCCGCACGGCGATGGCGATCTGGACCGCCACCACGCGTTGCCAGGCGGCTTCGCCCAGCGCGGGGATCGCCGATGCCGTCTCGAAGCGCTCGGGGCGGCCGTCCTGATCCATATCGACGCCATAGCGTAATTGGAGAGATTCCACGCCGCGCACCAGCGCGCCCGAGGTCCAGCCGCTGCCGTCGATGAGGCCATTGCGGCGGGACGGGTAACGGCATAGCAGTTGCGGCACGCCATCGGCGCCAGCCGCCACATAGAGCAGGTTCTCGGCGACATAGCCGGCGGTTGGTGCGACGGCCGCCACGCCCGCCGCACTTGCCGCGACCGGATAGCCGCTGCAATCGGTCATGGTGTCGTCCGGCTGCGCCGGCGCGGCGGGCAGGCCGCTGCCGCTGAAGCGCAACAGCAGGGCGTCGCTTTGGCCGAGCGCAGCCCGGGCGCAGGCAGGTACGGCGGCCACGGCGGGTTGGCCACAATTGTCCGCGCCGCTGACCACCGGCAGGTCGGTGCCGGCCATGCCGGACGCGGGCTCGCCCGGCCAGCCGGATTGGCGCAGCAGCGTGGACAGAATGGCCAGCGCGCGCTGGCCGCGTTCCTCGGTCAGCACGCGGTCGGTGGCGGCGAGGTAGGCCGCGTGCGCGTTCAGGAAGGCCGCGCCGGCTGCGGCAGAGGCGATCAGGCCCAGCGTCATGCCGACCATCAGTTCGACCAGCGAAAAACCGCGCGGGCGGGTCCGTGCGCTGCGCGCGTGAATGAGCCCGCTCATGGGCGCCCCCATGTTGCCCCGGCCGGCAGGCAACCGCCGGCATCCGGCATCGGCACGATGGCGGCGACCGCGGTGCCCAGGGGTGCCGTGCAGCGGCCCAGCTCGGCATCGTCGGCCGCGCTGCGCGTGACCTGCGCCAGGCGCTCCAGCTGGCGCAGCCAGCCCAGTCCGGTGGTGCCGACCACCGCCATCGGCAGCAGTCCGGCAAGGACGATCGACAGGGCGCCAAGCGCCTCGATCAGCGCGTAGGCGCGCTGGAGCCTGGGTTGCGGGGTGACTGGCGGCGGTGTCCGGCGCGGGATGGCAGGTGAGGGCATGGCAGGTGAGGGCATGGCACGGGCTGTGAAGGCGACGGGCCAAGATTAGCGAGCCGCCACGGCCGCGAACGTGCCGAAACGTAAAGCGGGAAGATCCGCACCATTGTGTTAAGCGCGGGCATGCCGGCCGCGGTCATGACGCTTGCCCGCGGGCAGTTGCGGCGGCCCAACGCCTTGCCGGCTCGCCGCCAAACGCTGCGCGATGCAATTGACAGGAATTATCAAATTCCCCACTATCGCGGGTGTTGCAAAGTCGTAACGATTCCGCTATTCGATTGGCGATTCGCGGTATCCCGCTGCCGGCCGCTCAGCCGGCAGCGAGGCATAGAACAAGAATTTTCGGGTGCGGGCTGGCCTTTCCGCCGTCAGAGCGGAATGCCTTGCCCAGATAACAAAGCCATTTATCGGGGGTCAACATGCATCGGGTCATCCTGGCAGTTCCTTGTCCATCGGCGGCGGCATCTCTGCCCGCGCGCTGACATGCCGGCGACGGTTCGCCTTCGCGATACCGCGCCTCCCCGCCTTCACCACGATGTGGCCATGCCCGGTCCGGGCATGCCTGTGCGCGTGGCTCGCAGCGGCGCCGGCACCGGCCCGGGCCGGTTGCGCCGGCGCTGCCGCGGGCTGACGCTGGTCGAGCTGATGGCGGTGGTGGTGATGGTGGCGATCCTCGCGGCGATCGGCACGCCTTCGTTCGTCTCGCTGCTGCGCACCAGCCGCGTCGACAGCGAGATCCAGTCGATGGTCGGCACCCTGCAGCTCGCGCGCAGCGAGGCCATCAAGCGCGGCTTGCCGGTCAGCGTGTGCCCGTCCGGCAATGGCACGGCCTGCCTGGGCGCCGGCAACTGGGCGCGCGGCTGGATCGCGTTCGTCGACCGCAATGGGTCGGGAACGGTGGACGCGGCGCCGCCGGCCGACGAGGTGCTGCACTACCGCGCCGGCTGGTCCGCCACCGACACCTTCACCACGCCGGCCGGCGCGGCCTTCCTGACCTATAACCGCGATGGCTTCGCCGTGCTGCCCGGCGGCGCGCTGACGATGACCTTGCGCACCAGCCCGGTGGCCGCCGACGCCACGCGCTGCATCGCCATCAATATTGCGGGCCGGCAGACCATCCAGCGCGCCGGGGAGGGCGCATGCCAGTGACCGGACGGAACGGCAGCCTGCGCCGGCGCCGCATGGCGCGCGGACTCTCGCTGATCGAGGTGCTGATCACGCTGGTCATCACCTCGGTGGGGCTGCTCGGCCTGGCCAAGATGCAGGCGGCGGCGCTGGCCAATACGCAGATTGCGCGCGGGCGTTCGCTGGTGGCGCTGCAACTGGAAAGCCTGGCCGCGGCGATGCACGGCAACCGCGGCTTCTGGGCGGCCGGCACGGCGCCGCAGACGTTCACCCTGGCCGGCGCGACGGTGACCGACAGCACCGGCGCGCTCAGCGCCGCCGCGCCGGACTGCGCCAGCGTGGCCTGCACCCCGATCCAGATGGCCGCCTACGACGTGCAGCACTGGGCGGTGGATATGGCGGCGCACTTT
The DNA here is from genome assembly GCF_900094595.1 of Cupriavidus alkaliphilus. Classification (GTDB taxonomy): domain Bacteria; phylum Pseudomonadota; class Gammaproteobacteria; order Burkholderiales; family Burkholderiaceae; genus Cupriavidus; species Cupriavidus alkaliphilus. Next base: position 488,247 of record NZ_FMAD01000001.1, read on the forward strand.
CCCACCTACGCGGCCACGGTCAACTGCAGCAACGACATCAGCCGCCCGATCCGCTGCAGCCTGACCGCCTCCTGGAGCGAGCACTACCTGGCCTACAACCAGACCACCGCGGCGCAGACCTCGGCCATGGCCGCCACGCAAAGCCTGACGCTGCACGTCCAGCCATGAGATCCAGACCCGGAATTGCGCACGGATGGCATTGCCGCAGGCAGTCCGGTGTCTCGCTGGTCGAGGTGCTGGTGGCCATGGTGATCGCGCTGTTCATGCTGGCGGCGCTGATGACGGTGTTCCTCAACCTGCGCGGCACCGTGCGCGACCAGGAGCGGCTGGCCGCGCTGCAGGACAGCGAGCGCCTGGTGATGACGATGCTGGCCAACACGGTGCAGTCGGCGGGGTATTTCCCCGATCCGCTGAACCAGGTCGCGGCGGATGCGCTGCCGGCGCTGGCGGGCGGCGCCTTTGGCGATTTCGCCGCGGGGCAGGCCCTCGTCGGGCAGTCCGGCGCGGACGGTACGAGCGATACGCTGACGGCGCGCTTTGTCACCGCCAGCGGCGACGGCATCATGAACTGCCAGGGTGCGGCCAATGCCTCGGGCGCCAATGTCGCCTACCTCAACACCTTTGCGGTCAATGCCGCCAACGAGCTGACCTGCGCGGTCAACGGCGGCGCGCCGGTGCCGCTGGCCGGCGGCATCACCGCGCTGCGGGTGCGCTACGGCACCGACACCAGCAACGGCGGCAACGTCGACACCTACCTGAGCGCCAGCGCGGTCACCGCCGGCGCCCTGTGGGGCCAGGTGCGCAGCGCCCGCGTGACGCTGACCTTTGCCAATCCCTTTGCCGGTCAGCCCGGCCAGCCGGCCACGCTCGGCTGGACCCAGACCATCAGCCTGATGAACCGCCCATGACACGCGCCCAGCCAGCCCGTTTCCGCGCCGGTGCCGCGCCGCGCGGCTATGTCCTGATCATCGGCCTGCTGTTCCTGCTGATCCTGTCGCTGCTGTCGGTGACGATGTTCCGCGGCTTCGGCCTGCAGGAAAAGATCGCCGGCAACACCCGCGAGAAGCAGCGCGCGTTCGAGGCCGCGCAGGGCGCGTTGCAGTACGGGGAATGGTGGCTGGGGCGGGGCAATGGCTCTGCCGGCGCCGCCTGCAACACCGTGATCGACGCCAACGACCCGGCCAACCTGCAGGTCTGCGCCAACGCGCTGGCAGACCCGGCCAGCCTGCCGTGGACGCCGGCGCGGGCCGACTACCTGCCGCCGTCGATGCGCCTTGCGGCGGCCGGCAGCCCCGGCGGCCTGAACGGCACCGACATCAACTACGCGCGCGCGCCCAGCCTCTACATCCACTATCTGGGCCTGTCGCCGGATGGCCTGTCGATGCTGTTCCGCGTAACCGGCGCCGGCTACGGCGGCAGCGACGGCACCGCCGCGGTGGTGCAGAGCACCTACCAGCTTGGCGCGGGGACCAAGGACCTCGGGAAAGAGTGATGAGCCAACCTCCACGCCTCGCCGGCATTGCCGCCGCCGCAAGTGCCGTCGTCAACGCGCTGCTGGCGGGCCCGGCGCATGCGCTGGTGATCCAGGACAACCTCAACGGGGCTTCGTCCTCTTACGACTGGGTGGCGCTGAATGGCGCGTGCCTGACCGCAGGCAACGGCACCGGCTCGATTCCGGGCTGCGCCACGTCCAGCTTCACCTACTACCGGGACCGCAACTCGAAGCTGGTCGGGGGCGCCGGCGGCAGCGTGCCGGACGCACCAGGCTACGGCGCGCTGCGGCTGACCAACGGCGACACGGCCGAGGGCGCGAACGGCGACAACCAGACCGGCGCGGTGGTGTCCCGGTTCACCTTCGGCATGCAGGAAGGGCTGCAGGTTACGTTCTCCACCGTCACCTACGGCGGCGACAACCTGCGCGGCACCGGCGCCGACGGCATCAGCTTCTACCTGGCGGACGGCAGCAAGAGCCCGACCGTGGGCGGGCTGGGCGGCAGCCTAGGCTACAGCTGCTCCAACGTCAATGGCGCGTACGACGGCGTGGCCGGGGGCTATATCGGCATCGGCATCGACGAGTTCGGCAACTTCTCCAACAAGGCCGACAACACCGACTCGGGCCCTGCGTTCCAGGCCAACCGCATCAGCGTGCGCGGCTCGGGCGACACCAACTGGGCCGGCCTGCGCGCCGCCTATCCGGCCTATTACCCCGACAGCCTGAGCGCCGGCAAGCGCGCGCTGGCCGTGCAGAACACCTGCGCGCGCGGCTATGTGCAGGACTGGAGCAGCGGCAAGGACGGCGGCGACGTCAGGGGACGGCGGCTGGCCTACAACTACCGCATGCTCGGCATCAGCGACCTGCCCGACAGGATCGCCAACCAGCAGGCAGTGTCGAGGCCGACGCGCGCCAGGGGCATCCCCATCGTCTACTCGCTCAAGCTGACGCAGAACGGGCTGCTGAGCATGTCCTACAGCTACAACGGCGGCGCGGCCACGCCGGTGATCACCGACCAGGACATCACGCAGGCCAACGGGCCGGTGCCGGCGTCGCTGCGCTTCGGCTTCGCGGCCGGCACCGGCAGCGGCAGCAACGTGCACGAGATCACCTGCTTCAAGGCCGAGCCGGTGGGCCAGTCCAGCAGTTCGGCCGGCACCAACGTGCAGCAGTCGGCGCGGGTCGAGGCGGGCTCGCAGGTGTACCTGGCCTACTACCATCCGACCAACTGGTGGGGCGAGCTGAGCGCGCAGAACCTGCTCTACGATCCCGCCACCGATTCGGTGTCGATTGCCACGGTGGCCAACTGGAATGCCCACTGCACGCTGACCGGCGGCCACTGCGCGGCGACCGGCACCTCGGTGGTGGCGCAGGCGCCGGACAGCCGCAAGATCCTGACCTGGAGCGGCAGCACCGGCATCCCGCTGCGCTGGGACGCCAACCTGCCCGCCGCGCAGAAGGCGAAGCTGACCGCGGGCGATGCCGCGCCGAGCGGCGACCGCCTCGACTACCTGCGTGGGGACCGCAGCAAGGAACTGAGCGCAGCCGGTGCCGGGCTGTTCCGCAAGCGCACCGGCTTGCTGGGCGACATCATCGATTCCAGCCCGGCCTGGGTCGGCGCGCCGTCATCGCCGTACAGCGGGCCGTGGACCGATGCCTTGTACAAGCGCGCCAGCCCGCCCGAGCCCGCCGGCAGCTACGATGCCTTCCGGCAAGCGCGCGCGCAGCGGCTGAACGTGGTCTACGTCGGCGCCAACGACGGACTGCTGCACGGCTTCCGCTCGGGCTACTACAACGCGGCGGGCGCCTTCGTCGGCAACGACGCCGCCAAGCCCAACGACGGCCGCGAGGTGCTGGCGTACATGCCCGGCGCGGTGCTCGACACCATCCAGTCGACTAATGCGGCGCTCGCCTACAGTTCGCCGCAATACGTGCACAACCTGTTTGTCGATGCCACGCCCGGCACTGGCGACCTTTACTACGGCGGTGCCTGGCATACCTGGCTGGTGGGCGGCCTTGGGCCCGGGGCGAACCGCGGCGGGCCGCTCGCCAGCAAGAGCGCGACCGCGACCGGTGGCGCGCTCTACGCGCTCGACGTGACCGATCCGGAGCGCTTCAGCGATACCCCGGCGGCGGCCAGCGCCACGGTGATCGGCGAGTGGAACAACACGCTGCAGTGCACCGGCGATAGCGCGTGCGGCGACAACCTCGGCAACACCTACGGCACGCCCGTGATCCGCCGCCTGCACAACGGCCAGTGGGCGGTGCTGTTCGGCAACGGCCTGGGCAGCAAGAGCGGGTCGGCCGGCCTGTTCATCATGCTGGTCGACCCGGTCGACGGCTCGCGCAGCTTCCGCTATCTCGGCACCGGCTACGGGCCGCAACAGGATCCGGCCGGCGCCAACAGCCGCAACGGCATTGCCTATGTCACGCCGGCCGACCTCGACGGCGACCACATCACCGACTATGTCTACGCCGGCGACGTGTTCGGCAACCTGTGGCGCTTCGACCTGACCTCGGACAATCCGGACCACTGGCGCGCCGGCAGCCGGCCGCTGATGCAGACCGGCGGCAAACCGATTTCCACCAGGGTGGCGGTGGGCTCGGTGCCCGGCACCGGAACCGGCGCCGCGGCGATGCCGCGCGTGGTGGTGGCGTTCGGCACGGGGCGCCGGCTGGAGCAGACGCAGGGCAGCGAAGCGGTGTTCGAGCCGGGCGGGCAGGGCCTGTATGGCGTGTGGGACTGGGACATGGCGGGGTGGAACGCGGTGGCCGGCGCACAGGCCCGCTATGCGTCGCTGGCCAGCGCCACGCGGCCGCTGGCCAGCGCCAACCTGACACAGCAGTCGATCACCGCCGAAGGGCGCGCGGCCGGCAGCACGGTGACGGTGCGCACGGTCAGCGCGAACAAGGTGTGCTGGCAGGGCTCGAGCGCCTGCGCCAGCGGCAACAACAAGTACGGCTGGCAGCTGCCGCTGCCGTCGGCCACGCGCGAGCAGGTGATCTACAACCCGGTGATCGCGTACGGCATGGTGATCGTCAACACCACCATCCCGCCCGGTTCGGCGCTGTCGCAGGCGCTGTCGTGCAATGCCGAAGTGCCGTCGGGCTTCACCATGGGCGTGTCGATGGGCTCGGGCGGCGCGGCCGCGCAGTCGTTCTTCAGCAGCACCAACAGCAGCACCTTCCCGCTGCTGAACAACGGCATCGTCAGCGGCATCGGCCTGAGCGGCACCGGCACGCCCTCGGTGGTGACGGCGAAGAAGCGGCCTTACCTGGTGCAGCAGACCGTAGGCGGCAGCGGCGCCATCACGCAGATCAACCCCGGCGCCAACGGTGCCGGCGCCCGCCTCAACTGGATACGCTTGCGCTGACGACCATGAACCTGCCTGCCTTCCCGCTGCCGCGGCGTGCCGCCGCCGGCTTCACGCTGATCGAGCTGATGATCACGGTGGCGATCATCGCGGTGCTGGCTGCGATCGCCTATCCGTCCTACACGGAGCATGTGCGCAAGTCGCGCCGCACCGACGCCAAGACCGCCTTGCTCGACCTTGCGGCGCGCCAGGAGCGGTTGTTCAGCACGCAGAACGTGTATGGCGGCACGCCGGCGGCGCTGGGCTACGCCGGCGCGGCGTTTCCCGTGGCGATCCAGTCAGGCGGCCAGGCGTATTACCAGCTGACGGTGGCAGCGGGCAATCCGGCGACCAGCTATACCGCGACGGCGACGCCGATTGGCGCGCAGCAAGGCGACGACTGCGGCAGCTACACCATCAACCAACTGGGATTGCAGGGGAACACGGGGATGCGCGCCGGCGTGGCGTCGGCGCAGTGCTGGTAGCGGAAACCGCGGGCGTCAGCGCTTGCCGCTGCCGGCGGTGACTTCCGCCAGCACGTCCGAGAATTCGGACACGTCTTCAAAGCTGCGGTAGACCGAGGCAAAGCGGATATAGGCGATCTTGTCGAGCTTGCGCAGTTCGCGCATGACCAGCTCGCCGACCTGGCTGCTGGGGATTTCCTTTTCACCCAGCGCCAGCAGCTTTTCTTCGATACGGGTGATGGCTTCGTCGATGGCTTCGGCCGAGACCGGGCGCTTGCGCAGCGCCAGGCGCATCGAATCCTTCAGCTTGGCGCGGGCGTAGTCCACGCGCGAGCCGTTTTTCTTGACGATGGCGGGGAAGAACAGCTCGATCCGCTCATAGGTGGTGAAGCGGCGGTCGCAGGCTTCGCAGCGGCGGCGCCGGCGCACGGCATCGCCGTCTTCCGACATGCGGGTGTCGAGAACCTGGGTATTGGAATGACCGCAAAAGGGGCATTTCATGCCGGACCACCTTTAGTTGAACCCCATCGCCTTGCCGTGTTGTCGTTCTGCGGCGGCGGGGCGGGTTGGCGAGACCCGCGGCCCGCGCCGGGGGTGGCGCGGACCGCGGAGCTGCCGGCCGCCCATGCGCGCGCGCGGGCGGCCTGTCAGCGTCAGCCGTAGACCGGGAAACGCTTGGTCAGGGCCGATACCTGCTCGCGCACCGCGGCGATGTTGGCGGCGTCGTGCGGGTTGTCCAGCACGTCGGCGATCAGGTTGCCGACGATGCGGGCTTCTTCTTCCTTGAAGCCGCGCGTGGTCATGGCCGGCGAGCCGACGCGGATGCCGGAGGTGACGAACGGCTTTTCCGGGTCATTCGGAATCGCGTTCTTGTTCACGGTCAGGTGCGCCTCGCCCAGGATGCGCTCGGCTTCCTTGCCGGTGATGTTCTTGGCACGCAGGTCGACCAGCATCACGTGGCTCTCGGTACGGCCCGAGACGATGCGCAGGCCGCGCGCGATCAGGGTCTCGGCCAGCACCGCGGCGTTCTTCACCACCTGCTGCTGGTATTCCTTGAACTCCGGGGTCAGCGCTTCCTTGAACGCCACCGCCTTGCCGGCGATCACGTGCATCAGCGGGCCGCCCTGGATGCCCGGGAAGATCGACGAGTTGATCGCCTTCTCGTGCTCGGCCTTCATCAGGATCACGCCGCCGCGCGGGCCGCGCAGGCTCTTGTGGGTGGTGGTGGTGACGAAGTCGGCGTGCGGCACCGGGTTCGGGTAGACGCCCGCGGCGATCAGGCCGGCGTAGTGGGCCATGTCGACCATGAAGTAGGCGCCGATCGACTTGGCGACGCGGCCGATGCGCTCGAAGTCGATGCGCAGCGCGAAGGCCGAGGCGCCGGCGATGATCAGCTTGGGCTTCTTCTCTTGCGCCAGCTTTTCCAGCGCGTCGTAGTCGATGTCTTCCTGGGCGTTGAGGCCGTAGCTGACCACGTTGAACCACTTGCCGCTCATGTTCAGCGCCATGCCGTGGGTCAGGTGGCCGCCTTCGGCCAGGCTCATGCCCATGATGGTGTCGCCCGGCTTGAGCACGGCGAAGTACACGCCCTGGTTGGCCTGCGAGCCCGAGTTGGGCTGCACGTTGGCGGCCTCGGCGCCGAACAGCTGCTTGACGCGGTCAATGGCCAGCTGCTCGACGATGTCGACGTACTCGCAACCGCCGTAGTAGCGCTTGCCGGGATAGCCCTCGGCGTACTTGTTGGTCAGCTGCGAACCCTGCGCGGCCATCACCGCGGGCGAGGTGTAGTTCTCGGAGGCGATCAGCTCGATGTGGTCTTCCTGGCGCTGGTTTTCCTGCTGGATGGCGGCGAAGACCTCGGGGTCGATCTGGTCGATCGTAAAACGGCTGCGTTCGAACATGGCGAAACTCGTCTGAAAAAAAGGGAATCCGATTCAGGCATCGGGGGTAGGGCGCGCGGGGAAGGCTAGCGGCGACCGGCACCGGCGGCTTGGCCGTCGGCGCAGGGCGCACCCTGCTTCCCATTCGCTGCCCAGGCGAGCGGCAGGCATGACTCGCGTCAACGCCATGGCGTATGGAAACTTCACGCCAGAGAACTTGCGCTTCCTCGTGGTAGTGCCCACTGACTTCGCCAGTCGCGCAAGATGGAATGGTTGCGCGCAGTGTAGCGCGAGGCGGCCGCCCGCCGCAAGCCGTGGACCCGCCAGCCAAGCGCTGGCAAGGGCTGGCGCGGCCCTGGCCAGCAACTTGCTGTTGCAAAGTCGTCCTGCGGGTTTACACGAAACGGGTATCGCTCTCCGTTACAATCGCGGCCATGACAAACTTTGTCTGGACCCTGCGGGTGTACTGGGAAGACACCGATGCAGGCGGCGTAGTGTTCTACGCCAACTACCTCAAGTTCTTCGAGCGCGCCCGCACCGAGTGGCTGCGCTCGCTCGGCATCGAACAGCAGGCGCTCGCCGACCAGGCGGGCGTGGTCTTCATCGTCCGCAGCACGGCGGTGGACTACAATGCGCCCGCCCGGCTGGACGACCAGCTTGAGATCCGCACGCGCATCGACCGGGTCGGCCCGGCTTCGGTGCAGTTCACCCAGGAAGCCTGGCGTGGCGAGCTGATGCTCGCGACCGGCGCGATCCGCGTTGGCTGCGTCGACAAAAGCACTTTTCGTCCCGCCCCGATCCCCGACCCCGTTCTAGCCACCATCAAGTCAGCACGATGAATCCCGTGACCGTCACGCAAGACATGTCGATCGTAACGCTGGTGCTCCACGCCAGCGTGCTGGCACAGGCCGTCATGGCGCTGTTGCTCGTCATGTCGCTGTTTTCGTGGACCTATATCTTCCGCAAGCACCTGGCGGTGCGTTCGGCGCGCACCCAGACCGAAGGCTTCGAGCGCGACTTCTGGGCCGGCGGCGACCTGCAGGCGCTCTATAACAGCGCCGTCAACAACCGCCACAACACCGGTGCGCTGGAACGGATCTTCGAATCCGGCATGGGCGAGTTCCTGAAGGCGCGCGAGCGCGGCAACGAGGCCGGCGCGCTGCTCGACGCCGCCCGCCGCGCCATGCGCGCAGCCTACCAGCGCGAGATGGACGTGCTGGAATCGCATTTGCCGTTCCTGGCCTCGGTCGGTTCGGTGAGCCCGTATATCGGCCTGTTCGGCACGGTGTGGGGGATCATGAACGCGTTCCGCGGGCTGTCGAACGTGCAGCAGGCGACGCTTGCGTCGGTGGCGCCCGGCATTGCCGAAGCACTGGTGGCGACCGCGATCGGCCTGTTCGCGGCGATCCCGGCAGTGATCGCCTACAACCGCTATGCCACCGAAATCGATCGCCTGGCGATCCGGTTCGAGAGCTTCATGGAAGAGTTCCTGAACATCCTGCAGCGGCAGACCCGCTAACCGTATTCCCTATCAACGGTCCGGGCCGTGAGTCCGGGCCGGCGTTTCCAGGAGTCCTGCAATGGCAGCCATTCAGCGCCGCGGCGGCTCGCGCCGCCGGGCCAGCGCCGAGATCAACGTCGTGCCGTACATCGACGTCATGCTCGTGCTGCTGGTCATCTTCATGGTGGCCGCGCCGATCGTCAGCCCCGCCACCGTCGACCTGCCCACCGTGGCCAATGCCACGCCGCAGCAGAAGGCGCCGCCGATCGTCGTCACCGTGCATGAAGACGGCCAGCTCACCGCGCGCGGCAAGGACACCGCCGGCAATGCCTTCGAGCGCAAGCTCGACAAGCAGGGCCTGCTGGACTTCGTCCACCAGCGCCAGAACGAGAACCCGGACCAGCCGGTGGTGATCGCCGCCGACCGCGCGGTCAAGTACGAGGCGGTGCTGGACGTGATGTCGATCCTGAAAGCCGACGGCGTCAAGCGCGTGGGCCTGATGGTCAAGTCCAAGACCTCCTGACGCATTGAAGCGCCTATCCGATTGCCGTTGCGCCTGATGACGACCGCCGCCGCCTATCCCTACCAGCCGGTCAAGGAGCGGGGAACCCTGCGTTCCTTCCTGCTCGCGCTGCTCATGCACCTGCTGCTGTCCGTGGTGCTGTACTACGGCGTGAGCTGGCAGAGCAGCACCCCGGTCGGGGCCGAGGCCGAACTGTGGGAGGAGATTCCCGCCGCCACCGCGCCCCCGCCACCGCGGCCGCAACCCGAGCCCGAGCCGGTGGTGCAGCCGCGTCCGGCGCCGCCGCCGCCCCAGGTGAAGAGCAAGGTCGAGGACGACGCCGACATCGCGCTGGAGCAGAAGAAGCGCCGCGCCGAAGCGGCCGCGCGCGAAGAAGCCGAGCGCAAGGAAGCGGCGCGCAAGGAGTCCGAGCGCAAGGAAGAGGCCCGCAAGGAGGCCCTGCGCAAGGAGGCTGAGCGCAAGGAAACCGAGCGGCGCGAAGCCGAGCGCAAGGAAGCGCAGCGCAAGGAAGACGCGAAGAAGAAGGCCGCGCAGCAGGAGCAGGACCGCAAGGAACAGGCCGAGCGCGAGCGCAAGGAAGCCGCCGAGGCCAAGGCCAAAGCGCAGGCCGATGCCAAGGCCAAGGCCCAGGCCGACGCCAAGGCGAAAGCCCAGGCGGATGCCAAGGCCAAGGCGGATGCCGATGCCAAGGCCAAGCGCGAAGCCGCCGCCAACGCCCAGCGCAAGAGCGAGCTGGCGCGCCTGCAGGCGCTGGCCGGCGGCTCCGGCGCCGGCGGTGGCGGGGTCGGCAATGCGGCCGGCGCCGGTGCCGGCGGTGGTGGCAAGGCTTCGCCCGGCTATGCCGACCGCGTGCGCCGCCGCGTCAAGCCGAACATCGTCTTTACCGAGGACGTGCCGGGCAACCCGACCGCGGTGGTCTCGGTGCAGCTGGCGCCGGACGGTTCGCTGCTGTCGGCGCGGCTGTCCAAGTCCAGCGGCAACTCCGGCTGGGACAATGCCGTGCTGCGCGCAGTCGAGCGTTCCGATCCGCTGCCGCGCGACGAGAACGGCAAGGCGCCGGCCAGCTTCACCATTACCTTCCGTCCGAAGGACTGAGTGAGACTGAGTGAACGGCACAGCATGATTTGCAACATAATGCAACCTTCATCGTCGGGTTCCGGTCCCAGCGCTAGCATGACAGGTTGCCTGACGCAGCCGACGGTGCGGTATGCACACGGACGGGGCATGCGCCACGCGCTGCAATGCCGCATTTGCCCGTGTTGCCGATTGCCTGTCGTGCCCGACGAAACTTGAAATCGACTGAGGAGCAGCATGCGAAAGCTTTGGGCCCCCAACTGGCTGTCCGCGAGGCGGCACAACGCAGATTCCCCCGCATCCCGAGGTGCGAGCCGGCCGGTGCCGCTGGCGGGCCGGCGCGCGCTGATGGCGTGGCTGGCCGCGGCCATGACCATGGCCGCCGGCGCCGCCCACGCACAGCTGAACGTTGAGATCTCCGGCGTGGGCGCCAGCCAGTTCCCGGTGGCCACCGCCAACTTCCAGGGTGAGGCCCAGGGCCCGCAGAACCTGACCGCGATCATCCGTTCGGACCTGGCCCGCAGCGGCCGTTTCCGCAACGTCGACCCGGGCGGCGCGACCGTGGCCGAGTCGGCCAATGTCGACCTGGGCAGCTGGAAGGCGCGCGGCGCCGATGCCTTCGTCGCCGGCAGCGTGACCCCGGCCGCGGGCGGCAAGTACGAAGTGCGCTTCCGCCTGTACGACACCGTCAAGGGCCAGAGCCTGGGCGGGCTGGCCTTTACCGTGAACCAGTCGCAGCTGCGCGTGACCGCGCACAAGATCGCCGACTACATCTATGAAAAGCTGCTGGGCGAGCGCGGCGTGTTTGCCACGCGCCTGTCCTACGTGTCGAAGGTGGGTGGCCGCTACCAGCTGCTGATCTCGGATTCGGACGGGCAGAACGCCCAGGTGGCGCTGACCAGCAACGAGCCCATCATCTCGCCGTCGTGGTCGCCGGACGGCGCGCGCGTGGCCTACGTCTCGTTCGAGGCCAAGAAGCCGGTGGTCTATGTGCACGACCTGGCCAGCGGCAAGCGCACGCTGGTGTCGAACCAGAAGGGCAACAACAGCGCGCCGTCGTGGTCGCCGGACGGCCGCCACCTGGCGCTGGCGCTGTCGCGCGACGGCAATACCCAGGTCTACCAGGTCAACGCCGACGGCTCGGGCATCCGCCGCCTGTCGCGCAGCAGCGCCATCGACACCGAGCCGCAGTACTCGCCCGACGGCAAGAGCATCTATTTCACCAGCGACCGCGGCGGTGCGCCGCAGGTCTACCGCATGCCCGCCTCCGGCGAGGAGGGCGGCGGGGCGCAACGCGTCACCTTCAAGGGCAGCTACAACGTGAGCCCGCGCATTTCGCCGGATGGCAAGTACCTGGCGTACATTTCGCGCGGGGGCGGCTTCAAGCTGCAGTTGCAGGACCTGACCAACGGCGACGTGACGTCGCTGACCGATACGGCCAACGACGAAGCGCCCAGCTTCGCCGCCAACGGCAAGTACATCCTCTATGCCACCCGCGTGGGCGGTCGCGCGGTGCTGGCGGCGGTGTCCACTGACGGGCGTACCCGGCAGGTTCTGTCCCTCCAGTCCGGCGATGTTCGCGAGCCGTCCTGGGGTCCTTTCATGCAATAACAGGAGTCATTCACCATGCCTCAACTGATGACCAAAACCCTTGCCGTTGCCGCACTGCTGGCCCTGGGCGCCTGCAGCTCCGGCGTCAAGCTCGACGATACCGCCAACGCCGGCGCCGGCACGGCCGGCGCGGGCGCTGCCGATCCGCGCGCCGTCACCCCGGTGACCGCCGCCGATCCGCTGAACGACCCGAACAGCCCGCTGGCCAAGCGCAGCGTCTACTTCGACTTCGACAGCTACACCGTCAAGGCCGACTACCAGGGCATGCTGGGCGCGCACGCCAAGTACCTGGGTACCAACAAGGGCCGCAAGATCCTGATCCAGGGCAACACCGACGAACGCGGCACCAGCGAGTACAACCTCGCGCTGGGGCAGAAGCGCGCCGAAGCCGTGCGCCGCTCGCTGGCCTCGATGGGCGTGCCCGACGCGCAGATGGAAGCCGTCAGCCTGGGCAAGGAAAAGCCCAAGGCGACCGGCCACGATGAAGCCTCGTGGGCCGAGAACCGCCGCGCGGACATCAACTACTGATCTGGACCGCCTTCCATGAAAGCACGCGTTTCCACCCTGTTGTGGCTCGCCGCCGTTGTCGGCGGCGGCATGCTGCCGCTGTCGCAGGCGCATGCCGGAGTGTTCGACGATGACGAGGCCCGCAAGGCCGTCATCAGCCTGCGCGACCAGTTCAACGGTTTCCAGGCGACCGCGACGCAGCGCATCGAGCAGAACAGCCGCAACCTGCTCGACATGCAGAACCAGCTCGAAGGCCTGCGCCAGGAAGTGGCGCGGCTGCGCGGTCAGAACGAAGTCCTGCAGAACACGGTGGACACGCTGCAGAAGCAGCAGAAGGACTACTACGCCGACCTCGATGCACGCCTGAAGAAATTCGAGCCGCAGCAGGTCACGGTCGAGGGTCGCGAAGGCGTGTCGCAGCCGGGCGAGAAGCCTGAATACGATGCCGCGCTCAAGCAGTTCCAGGCGGGCGATTTCAAGACCGCGGGGAATTCGTTCTCGGCGTTCGTGAAAAAGTACCCGCAGAGCCCGTACCTGCCGCTGGCACAGTACTGGCTCGGCAACTCGCTGTACGCGCAGCGCGACTACAAGGGTTCCACCTTCGTGCTACAGAACATGGTCAACGCCAACCCGACGCACCCCAAGGTGCCGGACGCGATGATCGCCATTGCCAACAACCAGCTCGAGTCCGGCCAGAAGGCGGCCGCGCGCAAGACGCTGGAGCAGGTGGTGGCGAAGTATCCCGGCACCGAGGGCGCGCAGGCGGCGAGCAACCGGCTCAAGACGCTGAAGTAAGCGCCGGCGCCGCCGCCCGCCACTGCAAGGTCCGCTTCGGCGGGCCTTTTTCGTTTGTCGCGCTAGAATATGCGATTCGCCTGAATGTCCTTGCGCGCCGCCCCCGGCGCGACCCGCACCATGACTCAACGCGCCATCGTCCTGCTGTCCGGCGGACTCGACTCCGCCACCGTACTTGCCATGGCCCGCGCCCAGGGCTTCGAGACCTATGCGCTGTCGATGCGCTATGGCCAGCGCCATTCCTCGGAACTGGAAGCCGCCAAGCGTGTGGCCGCCGCCCTTGGCGCGGTCCGCCACGAGATCGTCGACCTCGACCTGCGCCGCTTTGGCGGCTCGGCGCTGACCGACGACGCGCTCCAGGTCCCCACCGACGGCGCCAGCGGCGGCATCCCGGTCACCTATGTGCCGGCGCGCAATACCATCATGCTGTCGCTGGCGCTCGGCTGGGCCGAGGCGGTGGGCGGGCGCGACCTGTTCTTCGGCGCCAACGCGGTCGACTATTCCGGCTACCCGGACTGCCGCCCGGAATACGTCGCGGCCTACGAGACCCTGGCCAACCTGGCCACCAAGGCCGGCGTCGAGGGCGACCGCTTCCGCGTGCATGCGCCCATCATCGACATGACCAAGGGCGAGATCATCCGCGCCGGCATCGCGCTGGGCGTCGACTACAGCCTGACCGTGTCGTGCTACCAGGCCGACGACGACGGCCGCGCCTGCGGCGTGTGCGATTCCTGCCGCATCCGCCGCGCCGGCTTCGAGGCCGCCGGCGTGCCCGATCCGACCCGCTACCAGGCCGCCGCCTGATCCTGCACCTGAGCCCGAGCCTTAGCCTGAGCCCGCCGTTCCCGCCCCATGCCTGAAATCGATCTTGCCGCGCTGTCGCGCTCGGTGCTGCTGAGCACCTTTGTCCTGACCTTCCTGTTCGGCGCGGTGCTGCAGCGCACGCACTTCTGCACCATGGGGGCGGTCTCGGACATCGTCAACATGGGCGACTGGAGCCGCATGCGCATGTGGGTCCTGGCGATCGGCGTGGCCATGATCGGCACCGGCGTGCTGGCCTGGAACGGCGCCATCGACCCGACCAAGACCATCTACGCCGCGAGCAAGCTGGCGTGGCTGTCGGCGCTGGCCGGCGGGCTGATGTTCGGCTTCGGCATGGTGCTGGCGTCCGGCTGCGGCAGCAAGACGCTGGTGCGGATCGGCACGGGCAACCTGAAGTCGCTGGTGGTGTTCGTGTTCCTGGGGTTGTCGGCCTACATGACGCTGCGCGGCGTGTTCGGCGTGGTGCGCGTCAATACCGTCGATGCGGTGGCGCTGGCGCTGCCGACCACGCAGGACCTGCCGTCGGTGCTGGCGCAGGGCACCGGCGCGGCGCGCGGCTTGCTGCAGCTGGGCCTGGGCCTGGCGCTGGGCGGCGTGCTGGCGGCGTGGGCGCTGGCAGGGCGCGGCTTCCGCACCTTCGACAATCTGCTGGGCGGCGTCGGCGTGGGCCTGATCATCGTGGCGATGTGGTACGTGTCCGGCCACCTCGGCTACGTCGCCGAAGACCCCAATACGCTGGAAGAACTGTTCGTCTCGACCAACAGCGGCCGCATGGAAAGCCTGAGCTTCGTCGCGCCGTATGCCTACACGCTCGACTGGCTGATGCTGTTCAGCGACAAGAGCAAGGTGCTGACCATCGGCATCGTCAGCGTGTTCGGCGTGATCGCCGGCGCGGCCGCGTATGCGCTGGCCACGCGCACGTTCCGCTGGGAAGGCTTCGGCAATGCCGAGGACGTCGCCAACCACATGGTCGGCGGCATCCTGATGGGCGCCGGCGGCGTCACCGCGCTGGGCTGCACGGTCGGGCAGGGGCTGTCGGGCGTGTCGACGCTGGCGCTGGGATCGTTTATCGCGCTGGCCGGCATCCTGGCCGGCGCGGTGCTGGCGTTCCGCTACCAGATGTGGCGCTTGGAACGCATGGTCTGAAGGCGACGGTGCGCGCTTGACACATCGAGAATCGCATCACTATAATCGCGGTTCTGTTTTTTCGGGTCGTTAGCTCAGTCGGTAGAGCAGCGGACTTTTAATCCGTTGGTCGCGTGTTCGAGTCACGCACGACCCACCAGCATTACGAAGGGCCTGTGGCGCACGTCACAGGCCCTTTTTGCTTTCTTTCCGTCCGGCATGCCCCGATGGTAGGGGGCGCTTTAACTAGTTCGAGGTAGAGACGCGGGCCCGGCGCGCGCCGCACAATGGGTCAGCCGCGGCATATGTGGACCGCGGGCGCTCGGAACGGCCGCGAGACACGGCCCCTCGGACAAGACCTATGCGGCGAGCAGGCGTTTCCTTGCCGGCCAGCGGGCATGTGCTGCGCATCATCTGGCCGTTCGTACCGGTGGTGGTCGCGCTGGCGTTGTTCAGCATCGCCAGCCTGGACCTGTTGTCGGCCGCGCGCGCCTTTGTCGCGGGCGAGAGCCAGTGGTCCAAGGGCCAGAAGAATGCCGTGCTGCACCTGCTGCGCTACGGCGAGGATCGCGATCCGGCGGATTTCGACGCCTACCTGGCGTCCATCGCCATCCCGTTCGGCGACCACCGCGCGCGCCTCGAACTGGACCGTGCCGAGCCTGACCTGGAACGCGTGCACGAGGGCCTGCTCGCCGGCGGCAACCATCCCGACGACATTCCGCGGATGGTGCGCCTGTACCGGAATTTCCGCCATATCCATGAGGTCGACGCCGCCATCCGCGTGTGGGCGCAGGGCGATGTCGAGATCTTTGCCTTGCATGAGCAGGCGCTGGCGCTGCGGCGGCTGGCCAGCCAGCCCGGCTGCGACGACGCCTGCGTCGCGCCGGTGCTGCGCAACATCGCCCAGATCGACGCCAGGCTGACGCCGCTGGAGCGTGCCTTCTCGGGCCACCTGGGCCAGGCTTCGCGACGGGTCACGCGGCTGCTCACCAACGGCAGCGCGGTGATGGCGGCGGCGCTGCTGATGTCGGCGATCCTGCTGTCGGTCGGGCCGCTGCGGCGCGAGCGCCGGCTGCGCGAGGCGCTGGCGCAGCGTGAGGAACAACTGCAGCTGGCGGTCGAGGGCAGCAACGATGGCCTGTGGGACTGGCACCTGGGCCGCGGCGAGCTGTATTTCTCGCCGCGCTGCGCGCAGATGCTGGGCTACCGCGGCGACGAGCTGCCGCATGCGCGCGAAACCGTGCTGGGACTACTGCATCCGTCGGAGCTGGCGGCGTTCGAAGCCAAGCTGGCGCATCACCTGCGCAGCGGCGAGCCCTACGATGCCGAATTCCGCCTGCGCAACCGGGCCGGCGACTATCTCTGGGTGCGCGCCCGCGGCCGGCTGGTGCGCGGTGCCGGGCGCCGGCGCGCGCGCATGGCGGGCTCGCTGACCGATATCTCCGACCACAAGCGCTACGAGACCCAGCTGTTTGCCGAAAAGGAACGCGCGCAGGTCACGCTGCAGGCGATCGGCGACGCGGTGGTGACCGCCGATGTATGGGGCCGCGTGCAGTCGCTCAACCCCGCCGCCGAAGCGCTGACCGGATGGCGCGAAGCCGAGGCCCGGGGCCTGCCGCTGAGCGAGGTCTGCGTGCTGCGCGACGAGGACAGCCTGGCGCCGCTGCCCGATATCGTGACGCTGGCGCTGCGCCAGCGCTGGCACAGCCGCTCGGCCCAGCTGGTGCAGCGCGATGGTGCCGGGCAGCCAGGGCAGGCACTGGCGGTCAAGCCGTCGGTGGCGCTGATCCGCGACCGCGCCGCGCAGGCCATCGGCGTGGTGGTGGTGCTGCACGACATCAGCCAGGAACGCGCGCATGCCGCGCGCCTGGCGTACGAAGCCAGCCATGACGCGCTGACCGGCCTGGTCAACCGCGCCGAGTTCGAGCGCCGGCTGGCCGCGGCGATCGAGCGCGCGCGCGCCCAGGGCATCCCCCACACCTTGATGTACCTGGACCTGGACCAGTTCAAGGTAGTCAACGATACCTGCGGCCACGCCGCCGGTGACGAGCTGATCCGGCAGATGGCCGAGATCATGCGCGGCCAGCTGCGCCGCAGCGACATGCTGGCGCGGCTGGGCGGCGACGAGTTCGGCGTGCTGCTCGAGCATTGCGGCACGGCCGACGGCGAGCGCGTCGCCGAGGGACTACGCCACGCGATTTCGAGTTTCCGCTTTGCGCACCGGCAGCGCACCTTCGCGGTCGGGGTCAGCATCGGCCTGGTCACGCTTGACCGGCACACCGGCAGCGTGGCCGAGGCGCTCAGCGCGGCCGACGCGGCGTGCTACGTGGCCAAGGAGGGCGGGCGCAACCGCGTGCAGGTCTACCATCCGCTGGACAGCGTGGTGCAGGCGCGCCATGGCGAGATGGAGTGGGTCAGCCGCGTGCACGCAGCGCTGGCGGCCGGCCGCTTCTGCCTGTTCTCGCAGGAGATCGTGCCGGTTCAGCCGGGCACGGTGCCGGCGGCGGGGCGCCATGTGGAGCTGTTGCTGCGCATGGTCGACGAGCGCGGACGGCTGGTGCCGCCGATGGCCTTCGTGCCGGCCTGCGAGCGCTACAACCTGATGCCGATGATCGACCGCTGGGTGGTCGAGACCGCGTTTGCCACGCTGGCCGGGCGCCAGGCCGAGATCACGACGTGTGCGATCAACCTGTCAGGCTCGTCGCTGGCCGACATCCAGTTCCCGGATTTCGTGCGCGAGCAGGCGCAGCGTTCCGGCATCGCGCTGGACGGCATCTGCTTCGAGATCACGGAGACCGCGGCCATTGCCAACCTGGCGCAGGCCGGCGCGTTCATCATGCAGTTGCAGCAGCTCGGCTGCCGCTTCGCGCTGGACGACTTTGGCGCCGGCATGTCGTCGTTTACCTATCTCAAGCACCTGCCCGCCGCCTACCTGAAGATCGACGGTGGCTTCGTGCGCGACATGCTGGCCGACCCGGTCAACCTGGTGATGGTGGAGGTGATCCAGCGCATCGGCCACGCCATGGGCAAGCAGACCATTGCGGAATTCGTCGAGAACGAGGCAATGCTCGAGCGCTTGCGCGAGCTGGGTGTGGACCTGGCGCAGGGCTATCACATTGCGCCGCCGGTGCCGTTCGCACCGGCCGCCCCGGAGGCCGGCGCGCGGCCGGCCATGGCGCTGGCCGGCTGAGTTGCCGGCACCGTCAGGGAATCAGCGGATCGCGGAAGCCGGTGTCGGCGGCGGGCGGGGTGCCTGCCGGGGCCGGGGTCGGCACGTTGGCCGGCGGCACCGCCTGGCCCTTGGCGTCGCGCCAGGTGTTGTAGGCCCAGTAGGCCGCGCCGGCGACCAGCCCCAGCTTGGACAGCTTCCAGGTCAGGCGCAGCACCGGCACCCGCTTGACCAGCGGCAGCGCCAGCGTCACCGCGGTGCTGAGCAGCGGGTAGTCCTTGGTCAGCCCGACCACCTTCATCCACGAGCCCGGCCGCGCGATCCGCGGCAGCCAGGCACTGACGGTGCCCAGGCGGTGCACGCCGCCGCGCACCGCGTGCAGCGCCTGCAGGCAATCGTGGCGTTCGAGGGCGGCGCGGGTCAGCAGCAGTTCCTTGCGCACCGCGAGCGGCAGGCGCACCTCCTGCGTGAACCGGGGCGCGCGCGGGTATTCGCCCCGTTCGCGAGCGGGCGTGCTGTCGTCAGGGTCGAGTGTGCTCATCGGCGCAGGATCTCCCGGTCTTTGTCGATTTCGGCAAGCGTGGCTTCCAGCATCGGCGGCGCGTTGCGCAGCACGCTGCGGGCGTACGCCAGGCAGACGGCGCACAGCACCAGGTAGAGCACCGTCAGCGCGCCCAGCGCCTGCCAGCGGTAGGTGTCCCAGAACAGGATCGCGATGAGGGCGGTCAGCGTGACCAGGCCCAGCCCGAAGAACGCCAGCCCGAACAAGGCCAGCAGGGCGACCTTCAGCAAGCGTGTGCGCTCCTCGGCCAGCTCCACGCTGGCAAGCTCCAGGCGCGTCTGCACCATCGCCACGAGCGAGCCGGCCAGGTTGCGCACGGCGTCGAGGAACTTGGGGGAAGGGGTGGCTTCGCTCATGCGGCTCCGGCGTGAAAGAGCGGTGCGCCGGCATGGCCGTACGCACCTATCCAGCTGGCGAGGCCGGATGACGGCGCCAGGTTGTGTCGGCAACGACGGGTCGACCATCACAGGCCAACCGCGACAGCGTTACCGGTACACCGGGCGCCCCGGCCATTGGCAACCCGCCGGGCGGGCTGCCGCGATGGCGCGGCCTTGGCGGGCCGCGCCGGATTTGCAGTGCTTACTTGCGGTTGAGCAGCAGACCGATCAGCAGGCCCACGCCGGCCGCCACGCCCACGGCGCGCCACGGGTGGTCGTGCACGTAGTCGTCGGTGGCGCGCGCGGCGGCCTTGCTCTTGGTTACGACGGCGTCTTGCAGGTCCTGGGCCTTTTCCTTGGCTTGCTTGAGCAGGCCCATGCCACGCTCGCGCAGTTCGGCGGCCTTTTCCCCGGTGGTCGAGGCGGCTTGCTTCAGCAGTTCCTCGGCGTCGGACAGAACGGTCTTGACATCGCTCATCAGTTTCTCCTGTTTGCGGGCGGTTGGTTCGGTTTGTGCGGATTCTGACATTTTCTTCGCTCCGAGGCTAACGGCATTTGTCGGTCTGATACTTAGCATATGTGGCGACACGTCGTCGTTTCAAGGCGACGCGCCCGGAACAGGGTTCGCGGCAGCGTTCGCTGCGGGTCGAGCTTCAAGTATTGCCAGCATGCACGAAAGCGGGCGTGATGAATGTCAGAGGATGTCTATATGACTACGAGTGATTTTGTAGTGACTTTATATTCGTTTGGGTTGGATATCAATCCAGTTACTCTGGTTCCACCGTGAAATCAGGAGAACAGAACATGGCGTTGCGTCTTGGCGATATCGCCCCGGACTTCGAGCAGGATTCCAGCGAAGGCCGCATCCGCTTCCATGCGTGGCTTGGCGACAGCTGGGGCGTGCTGTTCTCGCACCCGGCCGACTATACCCCGGTGTGCACCACCGAACTGGGCCTTACCGCACGGCTGAAGGATGAATTCGCCCGCCGCGGCGTCAAGGCGATCGCGCTGTCGGTCGATACCGTGGACTCGCACCGCGGCTGGATCGCGGACATCAACGAGACCCAGGCGACCGAGGTCAACTTCCCGATCCTGGCCGACGCCGACCGCAAGGTGTCGCAGCTCTACGACATGATCCACCCGAACGCGAACGAGACCCTGACGGTGCGCTCGCTGTTCATCATCGACCCGAACAAGAAGGTGCGCCTGATCATCACCTATCCGGCCAGCACCGGGCGCAACTTCAACGAGGTGCTGCGCGTGATCGACTCGCTGCAGCTGACCGACAGCCACAGCGTGGCGACGCCGGCCAACTGGCAGGACGGCGACGACGTGGTGATCGTGCCGTCGCTGAAGGATGAAGCCGTGCTGCGCGAGAAATTCCCCAAGGGCTACCAGGCCGTGCGTCCGTACCTGCGCCTGACGCCCCAGCCCGACAAATGAACACGGCCCCGCCAGGGCGGGGCCGTGTGCAAGGCAGGTGTTGTATCGACGGGGGCAGCCTCGTCGTCTCCTTGGTAGTGTGCTTGGCCCGGCTTCATCGCCGGGCTTTTTTATGCTGCCATCAGAAGAAGGCTTGCAGGCCGGTCTGGGCGCGGCCCAGGATCAGCGCGTGGATGTCGTGCGTGCCTTCGTAGGTGTTGACCACCTCCAGGTTGACCACGTGGCGGATCACGCCGAACTCGTCCGAGATGCCGTTGCCGCCCAGCATGTCGCGCGCCACGCGGGCGATGTCGAGCGACTTGCCGCACGAGTTGCGCTTCATGATCGAGGTGATCTCGACCGCGGCGGTGCCTTCGTCTTTCATGCGGCCCAGGCGCAGGCAGCCCTGCAGGCCCAGCGTGATCTCGGTCTGCATGTCGGCCAGCTTCTTCTGCACCAGCTGGGTGGCGGCCAGCGGGCGGCCGAACTGCTTGCGGTCCAGCGTGTACTGGCGCGCGGTGTGCCAGCAGAATTCGGCGGCGCCCAGCGCGCCCCAGGCGATGCCGTAGCGGGCCGAGTTCAGGCAGGTGAACGGACCCTTCAGGCCCTTCACGCCCGGCATGATGTTCTCTTCCGGCACGAACACCTGGTCGAGCACGATCTCGCCGGTGATCGAGGTGCGCAGGCCGACCTTGCCGTGGATGGCGGGGGCGCTCAGGCCCTTCCAGCCCTTTTCCAGGATGAAGCCGCGGATGTCTTCCTTGCCGTCTTCTCCCTGCAGCTTGGCCCAGACCACGAACACGTCGGCGATCGGCGAGTTGGTGATCCACATCTTGGCGCCGCTCAGCTCGTAGCCGCCGTCGACCTTCTTCGCGCGGGTGACCATCGAGCCCGGGTCGGAGCCGTGGTTCGGCTCGGTCAGGCCGAAGCAGCCGATCCACTCGCCGGTGGCCAGCTTGGGCAGGTACTTCTGCTTCTGCGCCTCGGTGCCGAATTCGTAGATGGGAACCATCACCAGCGACGACTGCACGCTCATCATCGAGCGGTAGCCGGAATCGACGCGCTCGACTTCACGCGCGATCAGGCCGTAGCTGACGTAGTTCAGGCCCGGGCCGCCGTATTGTTCGGGGATGGTCGGGCCGAGCAGGCCGAGTTCGCCCATCTCGCGGAAGATCTCGATGTCGGTCTTCTCGTTGCGGAACGACTGCAGCACGCGCGGCATCAGCTTGTCCTGGCAGTACGCCGCGGCGGCGTCGCGCACCATGCGCTCGTCGGCGCTCAGTTGCTGGTCCAGCAGCAGGGGGTCGGCCCAGTGGAATTCGGCGTTGGCAGCCATGCAGGTCTCCTTCGGTAGCGCAGGGGGAAGCGCCGGGCGGGCGGCAGGTATGCCGCGGGTCCGCGCCGGCGGATTCCGTCGTTCGTAACGGGTTCGGTGATCGATCGGTGATCGGTTTGACGATCGTGCGGAGGATTTTTTCGGGATCCTGGTAGTTCCGCATTGCGGAACTGTGTTCCGTTGAATTAGTATATCGCAATGGTCTTGCCACGCAACAGGCAAAACCCTGAACCTCCGCGCCTTTGTGCGATGAACGGACAAGCACCGAATGGAGCCGCGAACTTGGCCAACCTGAACCCCGATCCGTCACTTTCCCAGGAACCTGCCGCGGCATCCGTGCGCGACAGCGACCCGAATTTCGTCACCGCGCTGGCGCGCGGCCTGGAGCTGCTGCGCTGCTTCCGCACCGGCGAGGCGATGCTGGGCAACCAGGAGTTCGTGCGCCGCACCGGCTTTCCCAAGGCCACGGTAAGCCGGCTGGCCGGCACGCTGGTGCAGCTTGGTTACCTGCGCTATGACGAGAGCCTGGGCAAGTACGCGCTCGATGCCGGGGTGCTGGCGCTGGGCTACGCTTACCTGTCGGCGTCGGACGTGGTGTCGCTGGCGCGCCCGCACATGCTGGCGTTCGCGCAGTCGTACGGGGTCTCGGTGTCGCTCGGCAAGCGCGAGCGAATGGAGGTGATCTACCTGGAGTCGATCCGTAACGATGCCGGCGTGATGCTCGGGCTGGGCGTCGGCTCGCGGCTGTCGCTGGTGTCGAGTTCGATGGGGCGGGCCTACCTGGCCGCCTTGCCGGCGCCGCGCCGCGAGCGCGTGATGGCCGAGTTCAGCCAGGCTTTCCCGGAGCAATGGAAGCAGCAGGAGGCCGCCACCCGCGCCGCGCTGGCCGAGGCACAGCAGCGCGGCTATGCCGCGTCGTTCCGCGACTGGCATCCGGCCATCCATGCCTGTGCGGTGGCGTTCCGGCCGGTGGGGGAGAAAGAGCTGCACATGCTGAGCTGCAGTGCTTCCTACGGGGCGGTGGACGAGGCCGTGTTCCACCAGACGCTGGCGCCGGCGCTGCAGACGCTGGCGGCAAGATTGTCCGAGCCGGCGGGCTGAGGCAGCGCGCCAGCCGTACCGCGGTCCCTGCGCACAGGGACAGCGTGGATCAAAGGTCGGTCCGCAGCTTCCACAATTCCGGAAACAGCACCACGTCCAGCATCTTGCGCAGGTAGCTGACGCCTTCGGTGCCGCCGGTGCCGCGCTTGAAGCCGATCACCCGCTCGACCGTGGTCACATGGCGGAAGCGCCATTGCCGGAACGCGTCTTCCAGGTCGACGAACTTCTCGCCCAGTTCATAGAGTTCCCAATGCGCGCCGGGGTTGCGATAGACCTCGAGCCAAGCCGCCTCGACCGACGCGTTGTACGCGGTCGGCTGGGTCCAGTCGCGCTCGACGCAATCGGCGTCGATGGCAAAGCCGCGCCGCGCCATCAGCCGGATCGCCTCGTCGTACAGCGACGGCGTCTTCAGCGCGGCCTCGACCAGCGCCAGGTGTTCCGGCCGGTGCGCATGCGGCCTGAGCATGGCGGCGTTCTTGTTGCCCAGGATGAACTCGATCTCGCGGTACTGGTACGACTGGAAGCCCGACGACATGCCCAGGTAGGGCCGCATCGCCGAGTATTCCGGCGGCGTCATGGTGGCCAGCACGTTCCAGGCCTGCACCAGCTGGTCCATGATGCGCGACACGCGCGTCAGCATCTTGAAAGCCGGCGGCAGGCTGTCGCCCTTGACCGACTCGCGCGCGGCGCGCAGCTCGTGCAGCATCAGCTTCATCCACAGCTCGGTGGTCTGGTGCTGCACGATAAACAGCATTTCGTTGTGGTCCGGCGACAGCGGATGCTGCGCGCTCAGGATCTGGTCCAGGCCGAGGTAGTCGCCATAGCTCATGTCCCTGGCGAAATCCATCTGCGCGCCGTGCCAGCCCTCGCCCTGCGGCGTGGCTGCCGGCGCCGCGCCGGAGAAGGGGCATCCCTTGAATTCGCTCATGATGCGCTCCCGGTCAGGTTACCTGGCCGCGCGTCTGGAAGCGCGCGTCGCGATAGGCGCCGCTGTCCAGCACGTCGCGCAGGATTTCCACAGCATCCCACACCTCGGCGAAGCTGGTGTAGAGCGGGGTGAAGCCGAAGCGGGCGATGCGCGGCTCGCGGTAGTCGCCGATCACGCCGCGCTCGATCAGGGCCTGCACCAGGGCATAGCCCTCCGGATGCTCCAGGCTGACCTGGCTGCCGCGGCGTGCGTGCTCGCGCGGCGTCACCAGCGTCAGCGGGTGGTGGCCGCAGCGGGCTTCCACCAGCGCGATGAACAGGTCGGTCAGCTGCAGCGACTTGGCCCGCAGCGCCTGCATGTCGGTCTGCGCGAAGAGGTCCAGGCCGCATTCGACCAGCGCCAGCGACGTGACCGGCTGCGTGCCGCACAGGAAGCGGCGCACGCCCTCGACCGGGCGGTACTGCGGATCCATCGCAAAAGGAGCGGCGTGGCCCCACCAGCCCGACAACGGCTGCCAGAAGGCGTCGCGCAGCGCCGGCGCGACCCAGACGAAGGCGGGCGAGCCCGGGCCGCCGTTCAGGTACTTGTAGGTGCAGCCGATGGCGTAGTCGGCCCCGGCCGCCTTCAGGTCGACCGGCACGGCGCCGGCCGAATGGCACAGGTCCCACACCGTCAGCGCGCCGCGGGCATGGGCCAGCTCGGTCAGCGCGCCCATGTCGAGCATCTCTCCGGTCTTGTAGTTGACGTGGGTCAGCATCAGCACCGCGGTATCGGCGCCGACGGCGGCGTCGATCTCGGCCGGCGAGTTCACCAGCCGCAGCGAGTAGCCCTGCTGCAGCAGGTCGGCCAGGCCCTGCGCGATATACAGGTCGGTGGGAAAGTTGCTGGCCTCGGAGACGATCACCTTGCGCGCCGGGTCGCGCGTCTGCTGCACACGCAGCGCCGCGGCCAGCACCTTGAACAGGTTGATCGAGGTGGTATCGGTGACCACCACTTCATCGTGGCCCGCGCCCACCAGCGGCGCCAGCTTGTTGCCCAGGCGCTGCGGCAGGTCGAACCAGCCGGCGGTATTCCAGCTGCGGATCAGGCCGTCGCCCCATTCCTCGGCCACCACCTGGGCGGCGCGCGCGGCGGCGGCGCGCGGGCGGGCGCCGAGCGAATTGCCGTCGAGGTAGATCACGCCCTGGGGCAGCGCGAACTGGTCGCGCAGCGGGCGCAGCGGGTCTTGCTGGTCGAGCCGGATACAGTGCTCGCGGTCAATGGTCGTCATGTCGTGCAGAAAGGCCAGGCGGGTTCGGGAAAGGTTCAGTCGAGGCTGCGCAGCACCGCGCGCACCGGGCTGGCATCCAGCCCGGCAAAGCGCAGCGGCAGCGCGATCAGTTCATAGTCGCCGGCATCGACCTGGTCCAGCACGATGCCTTCCAGGATCGCCAGGCCATGGCGGCGCACGGCGTTGTGCGCGTCCATGGTCTTGGAATCCTGCGGATCGAGCGAGGGCGTGTCGATGCCGACCAGTTGCACGCCGTGCGCGGCCAGCAGCGCGATGGTGTCGGGCGACACCGCGCAAAAGCCGGGATCCCACTGTGCCAGCGGCGCCTGGCGGTAGGTACGCAGCAGCACCCGCGGCGGCAGCGCCTCGAGCGCGTGCTCGACATGGTGCGGCTGCACCAGCGGCGCGGCGCCGATGCAGTGGATCACGCGGCACGGGCCCAGGTAGGGCGCCAGCGGCACGGCGCCGATCGGCGCGCCGTCGGCGGCGTAGTGCAGCGGCGCGTCCGCATGCGCGCCGGTGTGCGGCGACAGCGTGATGCGGCCGACATTGACCGGGCAATGCGCGTCGATCTGCCAGGCCGGCTGCTGCTGGAACGGCGTATCGCCAGGCCACACCGGCGTGGCGGGCGACAGCGGCGGGCTGATGTCCCACAGCCGGCGCGGGTCGGGATTGGGGGCGGTCATGGGTTGCGCGGCGCCGTCCGTGGGCGCCGTTTCTGTGTGCCTCGATGTCGGGAATCATAGTCAAAATCGGCGACAAGAGGCTTGCTAAATGGCCCGTCATCCGCCCTGTCTTTCGCATAGAATGCGAAAAATTGCCGATTAATCGAAGGAAATTCGAATGAACCTCGATCCTACCGATCTGCGCATCCTGACCTGCCTGCAGGAGAATGGCCGCATCAGCAACCAGGACCTGGCCGACCGCGTGGCGCTGTCGCCGTCGGCGTGCCTGCGCCGGGTCCGGCTGCTGGAAGAGTCAGGGGTGATCGGCGGCTATCGCGCCTGGTTCGATGCCGAGCAACTGGGGCTGGAGCTGGAGGCGATCGTGCAGGTGTCGATGCGCCATGACGTGGAGGGCTGGCACGACACTTTTATCGCCGCGGTGCAGTCGTGGCCGGAAGTGCTGTCGGCTTACATCATCACCGGCGACAGCAACTACATCCTGCGCGTGCAGGCGCGCAACCTGAAGCACTACTCGGACTTTATCGTCAACCGGCTGTACCGTACCCCGGGCGTGATGGATATCCGCTCGAATATCGTGCTGCAGCGGATCAAGGTAGACAGCTCGCCGCTGGCGATCCTGAAGTCGGACGCTGAAACCTAGCGCCGCGTGTGCAGCGCGATCAGCTGCCGCAGGGTTTCCTTCAGCTGAGCGCCCTGGCGGACACCGAAGTCATCCAGCACCGCACGCTCGTGCTGCGCGGCGCGCTCGAGCAGCGGCTGCACCAGCGCCAGGCCGCGCGGCGTGATCGAGACCAGCGCCTGGCGGCGGTCGGTCTTGCCGGCGCGGCGCACGACCAGGCCATCGTGCGCCATGCGGTCGACCAGCTTGGTCAGCGTGGGCTGCTTGGTCAGCGTGATTTCCGCCAGCGCGCCGACGGTGCAGTCGGGGCGGTCGGCGAGCGTGGCCAGCACGCGCCATTCCTGCACGGACAGGCCGCTGGCCTCGACCTCGCGATGGAACTCGCCCGAGATCAGATGGCTGGCGCGCGCCAGCAGGTAGGCCAGGTAGCCGTCGACAAAGGGCTGGGACGAAGGGACTGCCGGCAGGTCCGCCATGATGGGGCAGGGCTGTTCAGAGATCGAGCGGGGCGGTGGTGGTGAACTGGCCGCCCTGGAATATCAGCGGGCCGTCCTTGCCATCGAGCACGCCGCAGCGCTCCACTTCACCGACAAAGATGACGTGGTCGCCCTCGTCGTAGCGGCTGCGGTTGTGGCATTCGAACCAGGCCAGCGCATTCGACAGGATCGGCAGGCCGGTGGCCGAGAGCCGGTAGTCGACGCCGGCGAAGCGGTCACCCTTGAGCGTGGCGAAGCGCTGGCACAGGTCGAGCTGCGAGGCCGACAGCACGTTGATGATGTAGTGGGTGCCATCGCGGAACATCGGCAGGCTGTTGGCACGCGTGGCCATGCTCCACAGCACCAGCGGCGGCTCCAGCGACACCGAGTTGAACGAGCTGGCGGTGATGCCGATGAACGGCGGCGCGCCGGCCGCAACCGATTCGTTGCTGGCGCGCGTGGTAATCACCGTGACCCCGGTCGCGAACTGCGACAGGGTGCGGCGGAAGTGCATCGCATCGAAGTCGGGGGCGGCGGCTACGTTGGCGATCCGTGGCTGGGCCTCAGGCATGCCCATGGGGGCTCCACTGGAGTTCATGAAATTTCATATATATTATTCGCGCCAGGGGCGGCGAGTTCAAGCCCGGCGCCGCAGGCGCTGGCCGGTGCATAAAAAGCCCCGGCGGCCCGCCCTATAGAACAAGTGGCGAACAAGAAGCGAACAACAAGCCAACAACAAGCCAACAACAAGCAGCAGGAGACAAGCGCATGCTCATCGAGCAGATCGAACACCGCTGGCTGGCGGCGTTCCGCCGCACGCTGGAACTCTGTGCCCTGCAGCACGGGGATGTCGTGGGAATTGTAACGGAGTCCCAATCCCGCCCTGTCAACGTGGCCTTGGCCGAGCTGGCGGTGCAGTCGCTTGGCGCCACCCCGGTGCGCATCCAGGTGCCGACCCCGGCGCTTGCGGCCCCGGCGCCGGTGCGCTCCACCGGCGCCAGCGACGCCTTGCAGCATCTGGCCCCGGTGCTGGCGGCATTGTCGCGCTGCCAGCTGGTGCTCGACTGCACCGTCGAAGGCCTGCTGCACGCCCCTGAGCTGCCGCAGATTCTGCGCGGCGCCGACGGCGTGGTGCCGCGCATGCTGATGGTCAGCAACGAGCACCCCGAGATCCTGGAGCGCTGCCAGCCCGATCCGTCGCTTGAGACCACCGTGCGCGCGGCCATGAAGCGCCTGCGCGGCGCGCGCGAGATGCGCGTGCATTCGGCCGCCGGCACCGAGCTGCGCATCGGCCTGGCCGAGGCGCGCGTGGGCGGCGTCTGGGGCTTCTGCAACAAGCCCGGCCAGGTCTCGCACTGGCCCGGCGGGCTGTGCCTGGCGTTTCCGGCCGGGCGCCAGGTCAACGGCATGCTGGTGCTGGCGCCCGGCGACGTCAACCTGACCTTCAAGACCTATCTGCGCGACACCGTGGTGTGCCATATCGAGGACGACTATATCGTCGCGGTCGAGGGGCAGGGCGTCGACGCCGACATGATGCGCGGCTACTACCAGGCCTGGGCCGACCGCGAAGGCACGCGCGACGCCTACGCGGTCTCGCACGTGGGCTGGGGCCTGAACCGGATGGCGCGCTGGGACGCGATGACGTTCTACGACAAGCGCGATTGCAACGGCACCGAGCTGCGCGCGTTCGCCGGCAATTTCCTGTTCTCGACCGGCGCCAACGAGGTCGCCGGGCGGCATACGCTGGGCCACTTCGACCTGCCGCTGCGAAACTGCACGGTTTCGCTCGACGGCCGCAACGAGGTCGAGGCCGGCACGCTGGTGGAGGACGCCGCATGAGCGCCGCCGCGACCACGCAGCGCCACGCCAACGGCATCGCCACGCTGGCCTGGGGCGACGGCCCGGTGGCGGTGGTGATGCTGCATGGCATCGGCGGCGGCAAGGCCGCCTGGCCGGCGCAGGGCGAGGCGCTGGCGCAGGCCGGTTATCGCGCCCTGGCGTGGGACATGCCCGGCTACGGCGACAGTGCCCTGATCGACCCCTATGACTTCGACGGACTGGCGCAGGCGCTGACGCCCGTGCTGCTGTTCGAACGCGACGCCGGCCGGCGCGTGGTGCTGCTGGGCCACAGCATGGGCGGCATGGTGGCGCAGCAGGCTTGCGCGGCCACGCCGGCGCTGGTCGACGGCATGGTGCTGTCCGGCACCTCGCCCGCCTTCGGCAAGGGCGATGGCCCGTGGCAGCGCGAGTTCATCGCCGCGCGCACCGCGCCGCTGGATGCCGGCAAGACCATGGCGCAGATGGCGGCCGGGCTGGTGCGCACCATGGTCGCCCCCGATGCCGACGCGCAGGCCGTCTCCTTCGCCACCGCGGTGATGGCGGCGGTGCCGGCGCCCACCTACCGCGCCGCGCTGGGTGCGCTGGTGCGCTTCAACCAGCGCGACGCGCTGGCCCGCATCGGGGTGCCGGTGCTGGCGCTGGCCGGCCAGCACGATACCAACGCCGCGCCCGAGGTGATGCAGCGCATGGCGCAACGCATTCCCGGCGCCGAGTACCGCTGCTTGCCCGACGTGGGCCACCTGGCCTGCATGGAGCGCCCCCGGTTGTTCAACGACGCGGTGCTGGACTTCCTGCGGCGGCACTTTCCCTTGCACTGAAGCGCGCCGCTTTCCGGCAACGCCCACACAAGAACCGCCGCCGCGCCGCCCCCTTTCCATCCATCGGCGCGAGCAGGCAAAACAGGAGACGCCACATGCCATCCGGCCAGCTCGACTTCATTCCCGCCGTCGGTACGGCGGACTTCTCTGCGGAACAGGCGCAATGGCTGACGCTGGCCAACCGCCTTGGCCGCGAGCGCTTCGCGCCGCGCGCCGCCACCTGGGACCGCGAGGCCAGCTTTCCCTTCGCCAACTATGACGACCTGCGCGAGGCCGGCCTGCTGGCCTTGTGCGTGCCGCGGGCGTTTGGCGGCGCGGGCGCCGACTTTGCCACCTATTGCATGGTCGGCGCCGAGATCGGCCGCTTCTGCGGCGCCACCGCGCTCACGTACAACATGCATATCTGCTCGACCATGTGGACTGGCGTGCTGTCCGATGGCATCGACATGACGCCGGCACAGCGCGACGAACACCAGGCCCGCCGCGAGCTGCATTTCGCGCGGGTGGTGCGGGACGGCGCGGTCTACGCACAACCGTTCTCCGAAGGCTCGGCCGCCGCCGCGGGCAAGGCGCCGTTCGGAACTACCGCGCGCAAGGTCGACGGCGGCTGGGTGCTGAACGGGCGCAAGATCTTCGCCTCGCTGTCGGGCGCGGCCGACTACTACGGCATCCTGTGTACCGAGGACCGCGGCGACCAGCATCCGGACATGCGCGACACGCTCTACATCGCCGTGCCCGGACAGGCGGACGGGCTCACCGTGACCGGCGACTGGGACCCGATGGGCATGCGCGGCACGGTGTCGCGCACGCTGCTGCTCAAGGACGTGTTCGTGCCCGACCACGAGCAGCTGATGCCGCGCGGGGTCTACCACCGCGCCGCGCAGACCTGGCCGGCGATGTTCTTCACGCTGTCGCCGACCTACCTCGGCGTCGCGCAGGCGGCGTATGACTTCACCGTGCAATACCTGCGCGGCGAGGTGCCGGGGCAGCCGCCGGTCAAGCGCCGCATGTATCCCACCAAGCAGATCGCGGTGGCGCAGATGCGCATCCAGCTGGAGACCATGCGCTCGATCTTCTGGCGCGCGATCCACGAAGCCAGGCCCAACCCGTCGAAGGACGAGCGCCTGCGCCTGTACGCCGCGCACTACACGGTGATGGAAGGCGCCAACGACATCGCCCGGCTGGCGATCCGCACCTGCGGCGGCCAGTCGATGCTCAAGGACCTGCCGCTGGAGCGGCTCTACCGCGATTCGCGCTGCGGCGCGCTGATGCTGCCGTGGACCGCCGAGCTGATCCTCGACCGCATGGGCCGCGAGACCCTGTACGAATCCGGCGAGCGCGACGAATGAGCGCCCCCCGCCGGGCCATCCGTGCCGGTGCCGCCGGGCTGGGCGCGCTGCCGGCCATGCTGCATGGCCATGCCGACGTGGCGCCGGGCCGGCCGGCGTTGCACTACCTGGGCCGCACCTTCACCTACGGCAAGCTGTGGCGGCGCGTGGAGCGCGCCAGCGCCCACCTGGCCGCAACCTGGGGTATATGCGCCGGCGACCGCGTCGGCACGCTGTGCCTGAACCACGAGCTGCAGCTGGTGCTGCTGTTCGCCTGCGCCCGCGTCGGGGCCATGTTCGCGCCGCTGAACTACCGGCTGGCGCCCGCCGAGCTGCGGGCGATCGCGGCCCACGCGCAGCTGGCCGTGTTGTTCCATGATGCGGCCCATGAAGCGCTGGCGCGCGAGGCCGGCGGCGATTCCCGGCTGGTGCCCATCGACCGGCTGGTCGACCATCCGGCGCCGTCCGGCGTGACCCATGCCGCCGTGCCGGACCACGCGCCGCTGCTGCTCGCCTATACCTCCGGCACCACCGGCAAGCCCAAGGGCGCGGTGCATACCCAGGCCGGCTTGCTGGCCAATGCGCGCGCCAGCTGGTGGGCGCACGGCATGAGCGCGGACGACCACGTGCTGTCGGTGCTGCCGCTGTTCCATGTCGGCGGGCTGTGCATCCAGACGCTGCCGGCGCTGCTGGCCGGCGCGCGCGTCACGCTGCATGACCGCTTTGCGCCGCAGGCGTGGCTGGAGGCGGTGGCCGCGGCGCGGCCGAGCCTGTCGCTGATGGTGCCGGCCACGCTGCGCGCGGTGCTGGAGCATCCGGGCTGGCCCGATGCCGACCTGGCGGCGCTGCGCGGGGTGATGGCGGGATCGTCGACCATTCCGCGCTCGTATATCGACGCGTTCCACGCCCGCGGCGTGCCGCTGGGACAGGTCTATGGCGCCACCGAGACCGGGCCGGTATCGGTGGTGCTGAAGCTGGAACAGGCCATGGCGCGCCCCGGCTACGCCGGCTGGCCGCAGCCCGAGGCCGAAGTGCGGCTGGCCGGCACCGACGGCGCCGAGGTGGCGCCGGGCGCGGTCGGCGAGCTGTGGGTGCGTGGGGCCAATGTCATGGTGGGCTACTGGAACCAGCCCGACAGCGGGCTGCCGGGCGGCTGGTTCCGTTCCGGCGACCTCGCGCACCGCGATGCCGAGGGCTGCATCGAGGTGGTGGGCCGCAGCAAGGACATGATCATCTCGGGCGGCGAGAACATCTATCCTGCCGAGATCGAGAACGTGCTGGTCGGCCTGCCCGGCGTGCAGGAATGCGCGGTGGTCGGCGTGGCCGATGCGCGTTGGGGCGAAGTGCCGGTGGCGGTGATCGTGCCGGCGCCGGGCGCGCCGCGCGGCCCTCTGGCGGCCGGACCGCTGCGCGAGCTGCTGGCCGCGCGCATCGCCCGCTTCAAGCTGCCGCGCGAGGTAGTGCTGATGGAGGACCTGCCGCGCAGCGCGCTGGGCAAGGTGCTCAAGCCGCAATTGCGCGCGCTGCTGGAGGCCCGGCGCGGGCCCGGCTGAATCCGCTGCAAGCGCGCCGATCTGCGCTTATGCTTGAGGCCTGGCAAGACAGACGACTACGCAAGGGAGCAGGGCAAATGGAACACGGATTGGAAACCGCCACGCTGGGCGGCGGATGCTTCTGGTGCCTGGAAGCGGTCTACCAGCAGGTCGAAGGCGTGGTTGCGGTCGAGTCCGGCTACACCGGCGGACATGTCGACCGCCCGACCTACCAGCAGGTCTGCGAAGGCGATACCGGCCATGTCGAAGTGGTGCGCGTCAGCTTCGATCCGTCGGTGATCAGCTACCGCGAGATCCTTGAGATCTTCTTCGCCATCCACGACCCGACCACGCCGGACCGGCAGGGCAACGACGTGGGGCCGCAATACCGCTCGGCCATCTTCACGCACTCGGAGGCGCAGCGCGCAACGGCCGAATCCGTGATGGAAGAGCTGGCTGCCGCCAAGGTGTTCGATGCGCCGATCGTGACGCAGGTCGAGCCCGAGCAGCCGTACTGGCGCGCCGAGGCCGGCCACCAGAACTACTACCAGGACCATCCCAGCCAGGGCTACTGCGCGTTCGTGATTTCGCCCAAGCTGGCCAAGTTCCGCAAGCAGTTCGGCGCGAAGCTGCGCAAGTAAGGCGGGAGCCGGCACGCCGGCGCGGTCAGCGCTCCAGCCGCGCCATGATGGCCTCGGCCAGCCGCGCGCAGCTCAGCGGGGCGCAGCCTTCGGCGTTGTTGCTGACGATGACGATGGCGGGCTGCCCCGCGCGCAGGGTGCGCGCCACCACGTCGGCAATTTCGTGGCGGGTGTCGGGATCGTCGTCGACGATGCGGTCGAACGGCGCGTAGCGTTTCTCCGCGTAGGCGTAGGGGCGGCCGGCATGCAGCATCCAGCGCAGTACCAGCGGGCCCGCCGCGGCCTCGTCCATCAGCGCCTGCGCCGCGGCCTGGCGCGGCACCGGCGGCAGCCGGTCGCGCGCCGACAGGCAGAAGCGCACGCCGTGGCGGCGCAGCAGGCGGATATAGCGCGGCGTCAGCAGGGCCGGGTCGCGCAGCTCGACGGCATAGGCGGCGTGCGGCGTCAGTGCCGGATCCAACGCCGGCAGCGCGCCGAGGAAGGCGTCTAGCCGCTCCAGGAATACCGCACTGTCGGCCAGCGGCCCCATCGGCGACAGCTGGAACAGCAACGGCCCGCACTTGTGGCCCAGGCCGCTGGTGGCCGGCACGATGAAGTCGCGCGCAGCGATCTCCGCATCCAGGAAGGCGGCGTTGGCCAGGCGCCCGGCACCGTCCGGGCCGCGCAGCCACGCGTCGCAGACGCTGGCCGGGGCCTTGACCAGGAAGCGGAAGCCCTCCGGCACCTGCGCCGCGTACGACAGGTAATCGGCCAGCGGGATCGGCCCGTAGAAGCCGCGGTCGATGCCGGCGGCGCGCAGCAGCGGGTGGCGCGAATAGGCGGCAAGGCCTTTGCGCGACAGCAGGCTGTCGCTGTACTCGCCGTCGTAGACCAGCCCATTCCAGCCGGGATAGGCCCAGGAAGAGGTGCCGAAATACAGGTGCGGCGGCAGCCGCGCGGCCAGCGCCGCCAGTGCCGGCGCGGCCGGAAACGGCTGCACGCTCTTGCCGCGCGCCGGTTTGGCTGGGGAGTCGGGGCGGGCGGCCACGCCGGCTGGCGCCGCGGGCTGCCCGGGAGGGGCTGCGGGGGCGGGCAGGGGCAGCCCGCCAAAGAGGTCTTCAGTCAATCGTCTCGGTTGCCTTCAGTCGTTGCCGCCGATGGGCTGGTCGTAGATATAGCGGCGCGACCACGGCAGCGAGTCGGCCTGCAGCCCTGCCTTGTGGCACACCACCTGGTAGATCGACATCTTCTCGGTTTCGAAGGCGTGCGCGCAGCCGGCCAGGTAGACGCGCCAGATGCGGTATTTCTTCTCGCCCACCATGCTGCGAATGGTATCGCCGCGCGCCTCGAAGTTGTCGGCCCAGTGGTGCAGCGTGCGCGCGTAGTGCCGGCGCAGCAGCTCGACGTCGAAGGCTTCGAGGCCGCCTTGCTGCAGCGTGCGCAGCACCAGCCCGATATGCGGCAGTTCGCCCTGCGGGAATACGTAGCGGTCCATGAACTCGGCGCCGTCCATCGGCGTGGCGCCATTGTCGGGATCGGGCGAGGTGATGCCGTGGTTCATGGCGAAGCCGTCGTCGGCCAGCAGCTCGCGGATGCGGCCAAAGTAGCCGGGCAGGTTGTCCTTGCCCACATGCTCGAACATGCCGACGCTGGTGATGCGGTCGAAGGTGCCGGTGGTGTCGCGGTAGTCCTGCAGCCGGATCTCGATGCGGTCGGACAGGCCCGCGGCCTTGACGCGCTCGGTGGCCAGGTCGAACTGGTTCTGCGACAGCGTGATACCCACGCAGCGCGCGCCGAACTTCTGCGCCGCGCGCAGCACCAGCGCGCCCCAGCCGCAGCCGATATCCAGCAGCGTCTGGCCCGGCTGCAGCCGGATCTTGGTCAGGATGTGGTCGATCTTCTTGATCTGCGCGGTGGCCAGGTCTTCGTCGCCGTGTTCGAAGTAGGCGCAGGAATAGACCATGTTGGGGTCGAGCCAGAGCTGGTAGAAGTCGTTGGAGACGTCGTAGTGGTACTGGATCGACTCTCTGTCTTGCTGCTTGGTATGCGAGAAGTGCTGCGCCACCTTGTACAGCGCCCCGCCGGCGCGCCGCGTGGCCGCGGCCGAGAAGCCGTAGCCCACCTTGATGATGTCCGCCAGCCGGCCGTCGAAATCGATCTTGCCCTGGACGTACGCCTCGCCCAGGTTGTCCAGGCTGGGGGTCAGCAGCAGCGGCAGGGCTGCGGCTTCGCGCACGGTCAGCGTCACCACCGGCTTGTCGAATTGCCCGAGCGGGTATTCGGCGCCATTCCACAGCCGCAGGCTGACCGGGAGATTGGCGTTCTCGCGCAGGTCGGCGATCCAGTTGTCGAGTTGCTTTTCCAGGGTTTGCTTGAAAAACATGCGCTTCACCTCCCGATGGTTGCGGCACACGCTTCGGCGGACGCATCCGGCAAGGAGAAACTGCGCGCAAACCTTGCCCGATCCGTCGCGAGCGCTGCAAGAAAAGAGTAGCCAAGCGACGCCTGTCTCACTTTAGTCCAATTCCGCAGCCCGTGCAGCACACCGCCGGAAGACCCTGCCGTCGTCCCGGGAGAGACGTAGAAGCATCAGAGCGGACGCGCTCGGCGTCCGCCGGCCCGGATCAGGGCGACAGTCGCACGATCTGCCAGCCGGTGCCCGGCTGGACCCGGTAGGCGATGCGGTCATGCAGGCGCGATGGCCGCCCCTGCCAGAATTCCAGCGCGGTCGGCACCAGGCGGTAGCCGCCCCAGTAGGGCGGGCGCGGCGGGTTCTCGCCGAACTTGCTGCGGTATTCCTGCTCGCGCTGCTCCAGCACGTCGCGGCCGGGTACCTCCCGGCTCTGCGCGGAAGCCCAGGCGCCCACGCGCGAGCCCAGCGGACGCGTAGCGAAATAGGCGTCGCTTTCGTCTTCGGAAACCTTCTCGACGCGGCCTTCGACGCGCACCTGGCGCTCCAGCTGGACCCAGTGGAACAGCAGCGCTGCGCGCGGGTTCGCCGCCAGGTCCAGGCCCTTGCGGCTTTCATAGTTGGTGAAGAAGGTGAAGCCGCGGTCGTCGATGCCCTTGAGCAGCACGATGCGCGCCGAGGGCTGGCCGTCGGCGTCGACCGTGGCCAGGGTCATGGCGTTGGGTTCAGGCAGCTTGGCTGTGACGGCCTCGTCGAACCAGCGCTTGAACTGGCTCATCGGGTCGGGGGCCACGTCGGATTCGGACAGCGCGCCCAGCACATAGGTGCGGCGCAGGTCGGCAAGTTGGGTCATGTCGCAATCATCAGGGAATCGGTCCGGAGGCGCGGTGCGCCCGGGGGCGGGGGCCGCGGGGTCCGGTTGATTCGAGTATAGCGAATGCATCGGGGGCCGCATTTGCGTGGCGACAAGCCCGGCCAGCGGTCCCCGGTGCGTCACCCGCCGGCGGTCGGCTGCGCCGGCGGCGCCAGCGCCTTGCGCCCCTGGCGCCGCGAATAGTAGCCGGCCGCGCCCATCGCGCCCGCCATCGACAGGAAGATCGGCAGCATGCCCAGCGCCGTGCCGACCACGCCGAAGGTAAGCGGCCATACCACCTGGCTGGTGTTGAGCACCGCCGAGCGCAGGCCCAGCGCCTCGCCCGCGCGGCCGTGCGGCGACGCGGTGTGCAGGATGTTCATGACATTGGGCTGCGCGCTGCCCAGCGCCAGGCCCAGCACGAAGGCCAGGGCGCACATCAGCCAGAAGTGCGCGGCGAAGGGATAGGCCAGGTAGGCCAGCGCACCCACCAGCAGGGCGGCGCGAATGATCTTCCATTCCGACAGCCGGCGCGACACCGCCGGCATCGCCACCCGGATGGCAAAGGTGGCGATGGCAAAAGCGCCCAGCACCCAGCCGATCGACGACGGCGACAGCCCGATGCGCGAGCCCTGGATCGGGATCAGGAACGCGTGCAGGTCCCAAGCGGCCGACAGCACCGCGCTGGCGACGAAGACCGCGCGCAGTTCGGGATGCTGCAGCAGGTCGAGCGTGGAGTGCCGGGTGCCGTCCTCGATGGCGATGCGCCCGGCGTTGCCGCCGCGCGCGGGCAGCCGCGGACGCACCCATTGCAGCCCGGCCTGGCCGGCCAGCGCCACCGCCACCAGCACCGCGAAGGCGGGGCGGAAGCCCGCATGCTCGATCACGTAACCCATTGCCACCGGCCCGAGCGTGCCGGACACCGACAGCCCCAGCGCATGCCAGGTGTAGTTGCGCAGCCGGGTGGCATCGGTCGAGACCTGCCCGATCAGCAGCTGCATCGCCACCTGGACCAGCATGAAGCCGACCCCGATCAGCGCGCACGACAGGTACAGCGCGTCCAGCTCGTGCCACAGCGCCGGCAGCAGCGTGCCGGCCACCACCATCAGCGAGCCCGCCATCATCGGCTTGCGCGGGCCGATCTGGTCGATGCGCTTGCCGGCGCGGATCGCCAGCAGCATCGGCAGCAGCGCGTACAGCGACATCAGCACGCCCAGCGTGACGGTGGAGGCCTTGAGGGAAATCGCGAACAGCGACACCACCACGCGGCTGGCATTGAAGGCCACGTGGTTGCACACCGTCAGTGCGATCAGCCAGGTGATCGGCGGGACGGCGGCATGCGTCAGCGTCATGGGGCGGGGCGGAGCGTGGTGGACCGCGCCTGATGCCGGCGGGGAGCCGTACCAGACGGGGCAAATCAGGAAAAAGGGCCGTAAAACAGGCAGCAAAAACAAAGGGCGGCCGCAGCCGCGCCTTCTCAAGGATGCCACACGGGCGGGCCCGCGTCGCAGCCAATGCTTGCCATGCTTAAGCTTCTTGTAAATGGCCGTTTAATTATGCGCCTGAGCGCGGCGCGGCACAACGACAATGTGCGTCAACTTGCCGCAGCGGCGACAAGTGTTGCGATTTTGTTTAAACGGCGAGGGCCCCGGGTGGCGTGTGGATCTATCCGCCCTGGTAGAACGACCGGTCGTTGCTGGGGCGCTGCGGCGCGCGCTCGTTGGCCGGGCGCTGCGGCGGGCGCTGGGCGGCGGGACGGGACGGCTCGTTCCGGCTGGCAGCGGGGGCCTTGCCGGCACGGGCTTCGGCCGCGGGCTGGCCGGGGCGCGTGGCCGTGGCATCCGCGCCGGGCCGGCTTGTGTCCGTCGCGCCGGTGGCGTCAGCGGGCGCCGCCGCGGCCTTCGGGTCCTTGTAGGTCTTGCCGGGCGGCGGCGCGGTGGGGCGCTTGCGCAGTTCGGCCAGCAGTTTGGCGCACTGCGTGTCGTCGCCGCCAGGCGAGAGGTCGAGCAGCGGCAGCACCGCGGTGGCGACCGGCGCCAGCAGCGCCAGCGACAGCGCGCCGCCGGCGCGCAGCGCCAGCACGCCGATATCGGGGCTGACGCGCGGGTTCTTCATGGTGCCGCCGACATACAGCGGCGAGCGCAGCGAGAAGATGCGCAGGCCCTTGGAGTCGGGATGAATGGTCAGCGCCAGCCGCTCGCTGCGCAGGTCGATGCCGCCGGTGGTCTCGATCACCGCGTCCTGGGTGTCGAGCACGAAGGTGCGCGCGCGCGCCACCCCGTCGGTCATGGCGAAGTCGCTGACGCCGCAGTTGATCTGGACCGGCTTGTCGCCGAACAGCTTCGACACCACCAGGCTGCCGACATTCAGGCCGATCGCCTCGAGCAGGAACTTGCTGACCGTGCCGTTCTCGACCAGCAGCCGCGCCTCGCCGTTGGACGAGCCCAGCAGCGCCGCCACGGAATTGCCGGTGGCCGACAGCTTGGCGCTGCCGTTGAGTTCGCCGATGCTGGCGCGCATCAGGTCGATGGTCGGGAACAGTTGCTTGAGCTTCATGCGCCGCGCCTTCAGGTCGACCATTGCGCCCATGGGCTCGCGCTTGCCGTCAAGCCGCACCGTCGACACCAGGTTGCCGCCCGCCACGCCAAAGTTGAGCGGGTCCAGCAGCAGCACGCCGTCCTGCAGCTTCAGGTGCGTGACCAGGTCGGTGATCGGCAGCTCGACATCGCGGATGATGCGCTTGCCGGTGAAGTGCACGTCGGCGTCGATCTCGTCCCAGCGCTCGGTGCGGAACGGCGCCACCGGCAGCGCCTTGTCCGCCGGCTGGGCCACCGGGCTGTCCTTGGCCGGGCGGCCGGGCTTGGCGTCGGCGCCGATCAGCGGGGCCAGGTCGACGAAGCGCAGCTGGTTCGACACCAGGTTGCCGGCCAGCAGCGGGCGCGGATCGCGCTTGGTGAAGGTGAGCGTGCCCGACAGGTCGCTGCCGCCGACGCGGCCGGTGAACTTCTGGTACTCGTAGATCGAGCCCTCCTT
The DNA here is from genome assembly GCF_900094595.1 of Cupriavidus alkaliphilus. Classification (GTDB taxonomy): domain Bacteria; phylum Pseudomonadota; class Gammaproteobacteria; order Burkholderiales; family Burkholderiaceae; genus Cupriavidus; species Cupriavidus alkaliphilus. The sequence goes on from NZ_FMAD01000001.1 coordinate 527,773, forward strand.
GCGCAGCGTCGCCATCAGCCGGCCACGGGTCTGGTACGGCGGCGTCGACGGCAGCACCACGCCGGTCAGCGCGTAGAGCTTCGCCATGCTGTCGCCGGCCAGGGTCAGGTGCACGTCCAGCGCCGCCAGGTGCGCCGGATTGGTGACCGTGCCTTCGATCTGGGCGCGCGTGCTGCCCACGCGCACATCCGCCTGGATCGGGAACGGCACGTCGGTATTGCGCAGGCTCAGCACCGTGCCGGCCTTGCCGCTGGCGTTGATGGTGGCCTCGTTGTAGCGCCCGGTCGCTTTCCAGCGCACGCCATAGCGGCCGTCGCCGCCATTGGCGGGCGCGGCGGAGGCCGGACCGCCGGCGCGCGGCGCTGAGGCCGCCTGCGCGGCGCTGCCCGGTGGTCCGGGCGGCACGGCCGAGGCCTGCGGCTCGATCAGCGCGCCGTCGCGCGCCTTGTCATAGAGCGGTGCGTTGCCGATGGTGTCGAGTTCCGCCTGCAGCGAGATCTTCTTGAGCTGGTCGGTCAGCGCCAGGTTGCCGCGCGCCAGCACTACCTCGCCGACATCCAGCTGCCATTTCGAGGTGCCCTTTTTCGGGCCGGTATCGAAGGTCCAGTTGTTGCGGCTGTCGGGCAGGCGCTCCAGCCATACGGCGGGGCTGTCGATGACGATGGTCGGCACCGCGATCTCGTTGGCCAGCAGCGGCAGCGGGCGCAGCACGAAGATCAGCTCGCGCACGGTCGCCATATTGGGCTGCGCGGCCCAGTCCGGGTTGCCGACGGTGATGTCGCGCGCCGACAGCCGCGGCCACGGCACCAGCGTGCGCCAGCCCTTCTCGCCCTCGCCGCGGCGCCAGGTCACGGTCAGGTCGCCATTGATGGCAAAGGGGCGGCCGATGGCTTCGGAGACCCGGTCGTTGAGCCAGGGCTTGATCCGGTTCCAGTCGAAGGTCAGGATCACGACCACCAGCAGCGCGATCAGCGCGACCGGTGTCAGGACACTCCACAGAACGACCTTGCGGCGCACGGGCATGAGGCGGGCTCCTGGCTGGCGGGGGCGAGGGCCCGCGGAACCCGCGCGGGGCGGCGCGGCGAACGGACCACTGCAGGTCTATTGTATAGTTGCGCGCTTCCCGTCCTTGTCGGGGACTGGCTGACATCGCCGCCGGAAAATGCCGGATTTTTTGTCCCGGTATCGCCGTGCCCGGCGCGGCCCGCGTCCCGAGATCCGCTCCTTCCCGTATGAACGATGCCGCACACGAGCTGGCTGGCCTGCCCGAGCCGCTGACCCACGAAAGCCCGGCCGACGACGACTACCATCGACGCTTCGGCGGCGTGGCGCGGCTTTACGGCGCCGCCGGGCTGGCCCGGCTGGAGGCGGCGAACGTGTGCCTGGTCGGCATCGGCGGGGTCGGCAGCTGGGCGGCCGAGGCGCTGGCGCGCAACGCGGTGGGCCGCATCACGCTGATCGACCTGGACCATATCGCGCTGTCCAACACCAACCGCCAGATCCATGCGCTGGGCGACGCCTACGGGCGTGCCAAGGTCGAGGCCATGGCCGAGCGCATCGTTGCCATCAACCCGCGTTGTCGCGTGACCCAGGTCGACGACTTTGTCACCGCCGACAACGTGCCGGACCTGCTCGGCGCCGGCTATGACTACGTGATCGACGCCATCGATGCGGTGCGCGTGAAGACCGCCATGCTGGGCTGGGCCAGGCGCCAGGGCGTGCCGGTGATTACCTGCGGCGGCGCTGGCGGCCAGCTCGATCCCACGCGCGTGCGCATCGACGACCTCGCGCGCACGATCCAGGATCCGCTGCTGTCCAAGGTGCGCGCCAGCCTGCGCAAGCAGTGGGGCTTTACCCGCGACCCGAAAAAGAAGTTCGGCATCGCGGCGGTCTATTCGGACGAGCCGCTGCAATATCCCGAGCCCGAGCAGCAGGCCTGCGAGATCGACGAGGCACCGCCGCTGGAGGTGCCGTCCGGCCAGGCCGCCGCGCGCGGGCCGCAAGGGCTGGCCTGCGCCGGCTTTGGCTCGTCGGTGGCGGTGACGGCGGTGTTCGGCTTTGTCGCGGCGTCGGCGGTGATCGGCGCGATCGCGCGCGGCTGAGACGCCGGCGCCGCGCCGTTCAGGCGCTCAGCGCGCGCAGCAGCGCGTCGATGTCGGCCGGTCCCGGTGCCTGGTTGTCGAAAAAGATCAGTTCCGGATAGTCGGCGGGCGCCGGCATGAAGCGCCGGGTCCGGTACGCGTCCCAGTGCGCCAGCTTGTAGGCGTCGTTGGGGTTGCCGCGCCGGACGATGCGCGCGTGGGCCTCGTCCTCGGGCAGGTGGACCCAGACCGTGCGCACCGTGGTGCCGGCGGGCACGTGCAGCCAGTCCGGGTCGTTCAGCAGGTGGGCGCGGACCTCGCGCGACAGCGGGCCGATCACGATCGCGCTGATGCCCAGCGCCAGGTTCTCGCGCGCGGTGTCGAGCAGGCCCTGGTATTCGGGGTCGCGCAGATGCTCCAGGTAGGCCGGGCTGTCGCGGTCGTTGGGGTCGCCGGTAATCGCGGCCATGGCCGCGGCGCTGTAGCGGCCGTACAGCGTGTCCTTGTCGAGCAGGCAGAACGGCTCGCCGGTGGCCTGCATCAGCGGGCCGATCAAACGGTGGGCGAGGGTGGTCTTGCCGGTGCCGGCATGGCCGCAGAAGAAAATCAGTCGTGGCATGAGCGAAAGACGATAGGGGTGACGGGCCGGCCGCATTGCCCACAGCATACCCGCTCGCTTGCGCCAGATCAGGCCCGGGTCGCGCCGATTCGGTATCCTTGCCGTTTTTCTCCACGCTTGCCGCCGCTTCCCATGGACGCCAAAGACCAGCTTTCCTCCGCCGGCCTGCCGGACCACCTGCACCTGGGCGAACCGGTCACCGACGCCACCCACGCCGAGTTCGTGCAGCTGCTGGCGGCGGTCGCCAGCGCCGCCGACGACGCTTTCCTGGCGGCGATGGACGCATGGATCGACCACACCCGCCATCATTTCGCCCAGGAAGAGCAGTGGATGGAAGCCATGGGCTTCGGCCCGCGCCATTGCCACGCGGGCGAGCACCAGCAGGTGCTGGCGGTGGCCGTCGCGGTGCGCGACAAGGTGCACAGCGATGCCGAGTTCCAGCTTGGCCGCCGGCTGGTGGCCGAGCTGTCAGGCTGGTTCGACCATCACGTCAAGTCGATGGACGCGATGATGGTCGAGCATATGCGCGAGAACGGCTTCACGCTGATCGAAGGCCCCGCCACGGCGGCGTGATCGCCGCCGGCGTGGCGCTCAGGCCTGGCGCGCCGCGTCGCGGTCGATCACCACGAAGTATTTGCGCACCGGGTCCAGCACCTGGAACACGCCGGTAAAGCCGCCCGGGATCACGCAGGCATCGCCGGGGCCGAATTCGCTGGCATGGCCGCTGTCGTCGCTGATGCGGATGCGGCCGCTGATGACGTGGAAGAACTCTTCCTTGCCCGCCGGGAAGGCGATGCGCCACGCGCCCGGCTCGCACGCCCAGATACCGCAATCGAAATCGCCATGCTGCGCGCTGTAGTGCGTCCAGGTGGTGCGGTCCGGATTGCCCGACACCAGCCGGTCGGGGCGCGGACGGTCGTGGCTGGGGGCGGGTTCGGTCTTGAAGTCGATCAGGCGGGGCGCGGTCATGGCAGCGGGCGAATCGGTGATGCGGAACTGGGAATCCGCCAGTCTACCGCGCCGGGCCCGCATCGCCGTCAGTTCAGCGACGTGCTCAGCTGGCGGCGCCAGCGCGACACCACCTCGGGCCGGTCGGCCAGCATCTCGAATACCGACAGCATGGTGCGGCGGCCGATATCGTCCTCGAAGCCGCGGTCGGTGCGCACGATCGCCAGCAGCTGTTCCAGCGCCGGCTCGTACTGCTGCTGCGCGATCATCAGCCGCGCCAGGTCCAGGCGCGCGCCGAGGTCGCGCGGATCGGCGTCGATGCGACCGGCCAGGGTGGCCGCGTCGGGCAGGCCGGCGGCGTTCTCCATCGCATCGATGCGCGTGCGCAGCGCGCCGTAGCCATCTTCCTGTTCCGCGCGTGGCGACAGCGCCGCGAACTCGGCCCTGGCCCGGTCGATGGCGTTGCCGTCCAGCAGGAAGCTGATATAGGCCAGGCGCGGGGCATCGGATTCCGGATCCGCCGCGATCGCGTCGGCGAACAGGGTCTCGGCGCCGTCGCGGTTGCCCGCGGCGGCCAGTTCCAGCGCGTGGGCCAGCGGCGAGCCGGCCTGGGCCTGGCCTGGCGCCAGCCGGCCCAGGAACTCGCGCAGGCCCGATTCCGGCAGCACGCCGATGAACTGGTCCACCGCCTGGCCGTCGGCAATCGCCACCACATGCGGAATGCTGCGCACGCCGAAGTGCGCGGCCAGTTCCTGGTTCTCGTCGACATTGACCTTGACCAGCTTCCACTGACCGTCCGCCTCGGCTTCCAGGCGTTCCAGCATCGGGCCCAGGGTGCGGCAGGGGCCGCACCACGGGGCCCAGAAATCGACCAGCACGGGTGCCTGGCGCGAGGCGTCGATCACTTCGGTTTCAAAATTCTGCAGGGTGACGTCGCTCATGGGGAATCCTGGACGGGAGAAAGATGGGGGAATCGATATCCCCTATTGTGAGGGCGAAGGCGCCGAATGCAACGCCCGTTGCCGCGGGTGCACCGTCGCCGTCCGGGAAGTCACCCGGTTGAAAATAGAACGATCGTTCGGTTATAGTCCTTGACCATACGACAGACCCGGTCCGCGAGACCGCACAGGAGACCCTTCATGCCGAACCCCGCCCGCCCGCATTTCCAGTTCTGGCCAAAGCGCCTGCCGCCCGCCATCGTGCTGCCGGAAACGTCGCTGTGGGCCAACCTGGAGGTCTCGGCGCTGCGCTATGCCGACAAGGCCGCGATCCGCTATTTCGGCAACGCCATCAGCTTCCGTGAGCTGCAGGCCCAGGCCACCGCGCTGGCCGGCTGGCTGCAGCAGCAGGCGGGCGTGAAGAAGGGCGACCGGGTGCTGCTGTACATGCAGAACTGCCCGCAGTTCATCGTCAGCTACTACGCCATCCTGCGCGCCGACGCGGTGGTGGTGCCGGTCAACCCGATGAACCGCGCCGAGGAGTTCAAGCACTACGTCACCGACGCCCAGGCGCGCGTGGCCATCTTCACCGCCGATCTTGCCGCCGGCGTCGAGCAGGCGCAGGCCGAGCTGGAACCGGCGCAGCGCCTGCAACACCTGCTGGTGACCCAATACGCCGACGCGCTGCCGCCGGCCCACGAACATCCGGAAGACGCGCCGCCGGCCTGGCTGACCACGCCGCATCCGTTGCCCGCGGGCGCCACCGCCTGGGCCGACGCGCTGGGCGCGGGCCTGCAGCCGGGGCCGCATACCGCCGGCCCGGACGACATGGCGGTGATGCCGTACACCTCGGGCACCACCGGCTTTCCCAAGGGCTGCATCCACACCCACCGCTCGGTGATGCACAACATCGTCGGCGGCGCGACCTGGTCGGGCTCGGGCGCGGAGTCGGTGGTGCTGTCGGTGCTGCCGCTGTTCCATGTCACCGGCATGCAGTACGGCATGAACGGGCCGATCTACAGCGGCGCCACCGTGGTGATGCTGCCGCGCTGGGACCGCGAAGTGGCGGGGCGCCTGATCTCGCGCTACCAGGTCACGCACTGGACCAATATCCCGACCATGGTGATCGACTTCCTGGCCAGCCCCAACCTGGCTGAGTTCGACCTGTCGAGCCTGCGCTATATCGGCGGCGGCGGTGCGGCCATGCCGCAAGCGGTGGCCGAGCGCCTGCGCGAGCAGTTCGGGCTGAATTACCTGGAGGGCTACGGGCTGTCCGAGACCATGGCGCCGACCCACAGCAACCCGTCGGACCGGCCCAAGCTGCAGTGCCTGGGCGTGCCGACCTTCAACACCGACGCGCGCGTGATCGACCCGGTCACGCTGAAGGAGCTGCCGCCCAACGAGATCGGCGAGATCATCGTCAGCGGGCCGCAGGTGTTCAAGGGCTACTGGGGCAAGGAGGATGCCACGCGCGAGGCCTTCATCGAATTCGAGGGCAAGACCTTCTTCCGCACCGGCGACCTGGGCCGCATGGACGAAGAGGGCTATTACTTCATCACCGACCGGCTCAAGCGCATGATCAATGCGTCGGGCTTCAAGGTGTGGCCGGCCGAGGTCGAGAACCTGCTGTACAAGCACCCCGACGTGCAGGAGGCCTGCATCATCGGCACCCGTGACCCGTACCGCGGCGAGACCGTCAAGGCGGTGGTGGTGCTGCGCGCCCATGCCAGGGGCAAGACCACGCCGGAGCAGATCATCGACTGGGCCAAGGACAATATGGCTGCCTACAAGTATCCGCGCGTTGTCGAATTCGTCGACGCGCTGCCGAAGTCGGGCACCGGCAAGGTGATGTGGCGCCATCTGCAGGAAAGCGAGAACGCGCGCAATCCGGCCGCAGGCGCGGCGCCGGCGGCCTGAGTCCGCGGGCCTGGGCATGAAAAAAGGCTGGTCGCCCGACCAGCCTTTTTTCTTTCTGCGTGTTCCGGGCTCAATGCCCGCGCACCCGCATCAGCATCTTCACCATGGTCTTGTAGCCCCGTTGGCGCGCATGGCGCGTGGGTGTCACGCCTTCACGGTCGGCCAGGTTGGCGTCGGCGCCCGCATCCAGCAGCAGCTGCACCGTATCCTCGTAGCGCGCGCTGCCGTCGCCCAGGATCACCGCCTCCAGCAGCGCGGTCCAGCCCAGGTCGTTGACGTGGTCGACGGCGATGCCGGCCTTGAGCAGCAGCTTTACCACTTCCACATGGCCCTGCTGGCTGGCCACGATCAGCGCGGTGCCATGGTAGCGGTCGGTGCTGGCGAGGTCGGCGCCGTGCGCCAGCGCCAGCCGCACCATGTCGGCCTGGCCGGTGGCGGCGGCCAGCAGGAACGGGCTGTTGGCATCGGCGTCCTTCAGGTTGACGTCGGCGCCGGCCAGCATCAGCGTGCGCGCGACCTCGGTGCGGCGGTTCTGCACGGCCGCCAGCAGCGCGCTGCGGCCCTGCTCGTCGGCGGCGCGGGCCGAGGCACCCGCGGCCAGCAGGCGCGACACCAGGACCTGGTCGCCGGCGCTGGCGGCGGTGATCAGGTTGCGGTCGAGCGTGCTGATGGCGTCGCGGCCAGCCAGTCCGCGGGGCGCCTGCGTGGCGGGGCCGCGCGGCGGGCGCGCCGCGGGCGGGTTGGCCGCACCGCCGGCGGGACGCGCCGCCAGGGTCTGGCTGCCCTGCGCCGCCAGCAGGCCGCCGCCCATCAGCAAGCCCATCAGCCCCAGCAACTCATTGAGTGCCTGTCTGCGGGTGCGGGCGGCGGGGCGCGTCATGGCGGCAGCTCCTGGGCTCAGACGGTTTCGTGAGGGCTGGCCGGCAACGCGAGGTTGTCCGGCGCCTGGGCGGCAGGTTCGGCGGCGGGTTCGGCGGCATCTCCCGCCTGCAGCTGGCGCCAGAGCCGCCCGAGGTAGGGATCGTCGACACCGTTGGTGGCCAGCCCAAGCAGGGTTTGCTGCAGGTATTCGCGAGCCGGGCCGTACAGGCCGGCCGCGTGGCGCAGCCGTTCCACCACGCTGGCGTCAGGCAGCCGGCCGGCGTAGGCCTCGTGGGAACGGTTCATGACGAAGGCCAGCGCGCGCTGTTCCGGCGCGCCGGCGGCGCCGACGCGGATGCGCAGCCAGCGCGGATGGTAGGCGCCGGTCAGCATCTCGCGCCGCCACAGCACGCGGAACTCCTGCTCGACCACATGGCTGGGCACGCGGAACACCATGCCGTGGCAGCAGCCGCCGCGGTCCAGTCCGAGCACCAGCCCGGGATTGTCCCAGGTACCGCGGTTGATGCGGGAATAGAGGTAGAAGCCGCGGTGGTAGCCGTGCACCGTGGCGCGCTGGCGCTCGGTGTGCACCACCATCGGGTTCCAGATCAGCGAGCCGTAGCCGAATACCCAGACATCGCCGCCCAGCGCGGGATCGTCGGGGCGGCGCGCCAGCGTATCGGCCAGCGATTGCTCCAGCGCGGCCTCGGGCAACAGCGAGGACGCAACCGGAGTGCTGCACAGCGAGGTGCGCAGCCGGTCGGATTCGAGGTCCTGTCGCGTAATGCCCATGCTGCAAGCATAAATCAAAGCAGCGGCCCGGGCGGGCCGGGGAAATGCCACAAGTGGCACTTTTGTTCGGAATTGTCCGAGTCAGCGGTCCGGGTGTGGGTGCCAGACAACGGTCCGGGCCGCGTGGTGCCGCTGCTGCTCGCCGTGGCCGTGCGCCGCCCATCCTTGTCGGTGGTCAGCCCGGCGCGAATTGCGCGCCGCTGGCGCCGCCGAGTCCTTACAATGGGGCCTCAATCCAACCCAGGGGGAACCTGCGATGGCACGTACGCTTACGGTGGTGTTCGGCAGCGGCAAGGAATATGACTTCACGATCGGCACGGACGAGCTGGCCGCGGTCACCGAGGATGCCGCCTGGCGCTGGTTCGACCGGGAATACACCGAGCTTGACTGCCAGGCATCGAGCCCGGTGGGCAAGGTGCTGGTGATCGACAAGATCCTGAATGTCGCCAAGTTCTCGGGGGAAGCGCGCTTTTCCGGCGATGCTGTCTGGGCGCAGGACTATGCGCGCCATGCGGCGCGGCTGCTGGACCGGGACAAGGTCCGCGTCGATGTCGGCAACGCCGCCATCGGCTTCTGAGAGCGCCCGGGCAGGGCGCCCGGGCTGAACACTCCGGCCGGGACGCCGCTCCTGCTGGCGCGGGAGCGGCGTGGCGCCGGCCGGGATCGTCTTCTTAAACTGCCAGCAGTTCCACTTCAAACAGCAGCGTCGCGTTGGGCGGGATCACGCCGCCGGCGCCGCGCGCGCCGTAGCCCAGGTCGGCCGGGATCACCAGGCGGCGCACGCCACCAACCTTCATGCCCTGCACGCCCTCGTCCCAGCCGCGGATCACATGGCCGGCGCCCAGCGGGAACACGAACGGGTCGTTGCGGTCCTTGCTCGAATCGAACTTGCGGCCGGCCTGGCCGTTCTCGTACAGCCAGCCGGTGTAGTGCACGGTGACATGCTTGCCGGCGGTGGCTTCGGCGCCGGAGCCGACGGTGGTGTCTTCGTATTGCAGGCCAGAGGGCGTGGTTTGCATGGCGTTGTTTCCTTGCGATGGAAAAGACGTGGACAGGGAAGATGAGCGCAGCGCCGCTGCGCTCAGGCTTGGGCGCGCTGGAGCACTTCCAGCGTCAGTTGTACGTTGCGATCGTCGTCGGCCACCCAGATATCGCCGTCCTGGATCGTCGCCGACAGGCGCATGGCGCGCTGCGCCAGCGCGGCCAGCGCGTCGACGGCCTCTGCCGGGACATTGTAGACGGTGACGTTGCGCAGCTTGCCGGCCTTGCCCGCCATGCCCTTCCACCACTCGCGCGCGCTCGCGGCATTGTAGGTGTAGACGGTCACGCGCTCGGCGCGGGCCGCGGCGCGTTTCAGGCGGGCTTCGTCGGGCTGGCCCAGCTCGACCCAATGGGCGATGTCGCCGGTCAGGCGCTTGTCCCACAAGTCGGGCTCATCGGGTTCGTCGAGGCCGCGGGTAAAGGCCAGGGTTTCGCTGGCTTCGCAGGCAAAGGCCAGCAGGCGCACCATCATGCGCGCGTCGTTCTCGGACGGGTGCTGGGCGATGGTCAGGCTGTGGCTGCCGTAATAAGGCCGGTCCATGTCCGACACGGACAGTTCGGCCTTGAAGATGGTGGATTTGAGCGCCATGAGGTGAGGTGAGCGGCAGGCGCCCCGGGCTGGGGTGCGTACGACGCAAAAGGCCGCATCATACGCGATTCAACGCCGGCAATTCAAAGCCGGCGCCTCAGCGCTTGCGGTATTCCTTCAGGTAGAAGCGCAGCAGCGCCGAGGCCAGCAGGGTGCCGAGGAAGGCCGCCGCCACCAGCAGCGCCTGGCCCGGCGGGGTATCGATCTGGCCGGCCAGGCCGAGGCGGAACAGCCAGGTGCCGACCATCATCGCCAGGAACGGCATCAGCAGTGCGCCGCGCCCGTAGGTGCGCACTGCCCACAGCGGGAAGCGGCGCAGGAAGTCGCCCGGAATGCTGCAGGCCAGGCAGGCTCCGGCAGCCGCCAGCGCGGCGGCCACGATGTCGCCGGAATGAATCTCGAACATGGTCTCTGTCTCGCGTCGCCGCACACGCGCACGAAGCGTGGCAGGGATTTTGCAAAGCGCTGATTCTACAAGAGAAATTTGTGGCGCAGGTGACGAGTAGGGTAAGCGCGGGGTCAGCGCGGAAGGCTTGCCGCAGGCGATGCCTCGACCGCCACTTGCAGCGTCACGATGTCGCCGACCTCGGGCAGGAAGCGGGTCATGCCGAAGGCACTGCGCGGCACTTCGGCGCGGAAGTCGCCGCCGCAGACCTGCCGTCGCACGCCGAACAGCGTGACCTCGCCGCAGCGGAAGCGCTCCGCCAGCAGGCGCACGGGCCGGGTCACCCCATGCAGCGTCAGTTCGCCTTCCACGGCAGTGAGGTGGCCGGCTTCAGACAGGAACCGGTCGGCGCGCAGCCGCGCCACCGGGTGCTCGGCAATATCGAAGAATTGCGCCGAGCGCAGCACGCCGTCCAGCGTGCGGTTGCCGGTATCGACCGAGCCCAGGTCCACGGTCACGTCGATTGCGCCGGCGCCGCTGTCCGCGTCATAGACCAGGCGGCCGTCGATCTTGCCGAAGCGCCCGCGCACCGAACTGCGTTCGAAATGGCTGGCCGAGAAATAGACGGTGGTATGGGCCGGATCCAGGGTGTACTCGACCGGCGCCGCGTGGGCGGCAGGGATGCCGAGGGCGGCCATCAGTACCAGCGCGCGCAGGGCCATGGGCATCAGTGGACAAAGACCGGCAGCAGGAAGATCCCCACCACCGTCAGGTAGCCGATGGTCCAGCACAGCGTGCGCAGGGTGGCGCGGTCGGTGATGTAGCACAGGGTGTAGAGCACGCGCACCGCGATAAAGGCCATCGCCAGTTCGTCGACGCGGGCCTGCGGTGCCTGCAGGTAGGTGGCGCTCAGTACCGCCGCGGCAAAGAAGGGGAAGGCCTCGAAATGGTTGCGATGCGCCAGGTCGGCGCGGCGTGCGCGGCCGGATTGCCGTTCCAGCCAGCCGCGCGGGTCATGGTTGTCATAGCCCGGCGCGCTGGCCTTGGCGATGGCCACCGTCGCCAGCGGCAGGACGCCGGCCAGCAGCACGCACCAGAAAGCGATCGGCATAGTCATCCTTTCGGTTGCAGTGCCGGCGCCAGCCGCAATCGGCGGCGCGCCGGCCGGTCCGCGCGCTCAGGCGGAGACCACGCGGATCTCGATGCCCGCCAGGCCCACCACCTGCCCGGCGCGGATCTTCGCAGTCTTGCGCGATTCGGGCGCGCCGTCCACCGAGACCTCGCCGGCCGCGACCAGCGCCTTGCCGGCGCCGCCGCTGTCGCACACGCCCGCCAGCTTGAGCAGGTCATTGAGGGCGATGAACTCGCCCTCGAGCGGGAAGGTGATGGTCTGCACCGTTGCCTTGCCAGGTTTGGCCATCACTTGCCCCAGCTGTCTTTGAGGCCGACGATGCGGTTGAACACCGGCTTGCCCGGCGTCGAATCGCTGCGGTCGGCGACAAAGTAGCCGTGGCGCTCGAACTGGAAGCGGTCTTCGGGCTGCGCCTCGCGCAGGCCCGGCTCCAGGTAGGCGGTGATCACCTGCTTGGAATCCGGGTTGAGCGCATCGAGGAAGTTCTTCCCGCCGGCATCCGGATTGGGATCGTTGAACAGGCGGTCGTACAGGCGCACCTCGGCTTCATACGCATGCGCGGCGCTGACCCAGTGGATCACGCCCTTGACCTTGACGCTGTCGGCGCCCGGCGTGCCGCTCTTGGTGTCGGGCAGGTAGCTGGCATGCACGGCGACCACGTTGCCGTCGGCATCCTTGTCCACGCCGGTGCACTCGATGACGTAACCGTACTTCAGGCGCACCTTGTTGCCGGGGAACAGGCGGAAGTAGCCCTTGGGCGGGGTCTCGTTGAAGTCCTCGCGCTCGATCCACAGCTCGCGCGACAGCGGGAACACCCGCTTGCCCAGTTCCGGCTTCTTGGGGTGGACCGGCGCCGAGCATTCCTCGCTCTGGCCTTCGGGATAGTTGTCGATGATCAGCCTGAGCGGGTCCAGCACCGCCACGCCGCGGGCGGCGCGGCCGTCGAGGTCGTCGCGCACCGAGCCTTCGAGGGTGCTCATGTCGATCCAGCTGTCGGCCTTGGCCACGCCGACGCGGTCGCAGAACAGCTGGATCGATTCCGGCGTGTAGCCGCGGCGGCGCACGCCCACCAGCGTCGGCATGCGCGGATCGTCCCAGCCGTCGACGCGCTGTTCGTCGACCAGCTGCTTGAGCTTGCGCTTGCTGGTGATGGCGTAGGTCAGGTTCAGCCGCGCGAACTCATACTGGTGCGGCAGCGGGTCGCGGAACACGCCGCTGTCGCGCAGGTGCTCCAGCACCCAGTCGTACAGCGGGCGGTTGTTCTCGAACTCCAGCGTGCACAGGGAGTGGGTGATGTTCTCCAGCGCGTCCGAGATGCAGTGCGTGAAGTCGTACATCGGGTAGATGCACCACTTGTCGCCGGTGCGGTGGTGATGCGCGTGGCGGATGCGGTAGAGCACCGGGTCGCGCATGACGATGTTGGGCGCGGCCATGTCGATCTTCGCGCGCAGCACGTGCTCGCCGTCGGCGTACTTGCCGGCGCGCATGTCGCGGAACAGCTGCAGGTTTTCCTCGACGCTGCGGTCGCGGAAGGGCGAGGGCTTGCCCGGCTCGGAGAAATTGCCGCGGCTGGCGGCGATCTGCTCGGCCGACTGGCTGTCGACGTAGGCGGCGCCGCGCTCGATCAGCGTTTCGGCAAAGGCGTAGAGCTGGTCGAAGTAGTCGCTGGCGTAGTAGAGGTGCGGCTGCGCGGCGCCGTCCTTGCCGGTGCTGTCCCAGGAGAAGCCGAGCCAGTGCACGGCGTCGATGATGGAGTCGACGTATTCGGTGTCTTCCTTGACCGGATTGGTGTCGTCGAAGCGCAGGTGGCAGCGGCCGCCGTAGTCGCGCGCCAGCCCGAAGTTCAGGCAGATGCTCTTGGCATGGCCGATATGCAGGTAGCCGTTGGGCTCCGGCGGGAAGCGGGTGATGACGGTCGGCAGCGGCTCGCCTTGCTTGTCCTGGCGGCCGGCATAGGTGCCGGCGGCGAGGTCCTGGTCGATGATGCTGCGCAGGAAGTTGGAGGCGGCTGGGGTGCTGTCGGTAGGCTTGTTGTCGTGGCTCATGATGGCGCCGGTTGGCCGGCCGCAAGCGCCTGCAAGGCGTGGGGGCCGGGTCGTCGGATTGCGTGGCGGAATGCCAATAGCGGGATTTTACCGTGCCGGCGGCGCCGCACGCCGTGAGCATCGGCTCATTTGTGGTCCGGTTCGTTGCCGGCACAAGTTGCCCGCACCGAAAGTGACGTGTCGGAGTAGCATGGAGACCCGTGCCGGCCGGCCACGGCCGACAGTCATCCATCGCAGCAGGAATGCCCATGAACGCCCCCACCGCTGCGGCACAAGTGCCGCCCATGCCCCTCGATGTCGTCGGCGCGCTGTGGCGCGATGCCGGCCTGCCTGACGCGGCACTGGCCCGGCTGCGCCTGGATGGCGCCGAGCCGGTGCTGCCTTCGAGCTTTGCCGTGGGCACCGCGGCGCAGGCCAGCCTGGCCGCGTCGGCGCTGGCCGCCGCCACGCTGTGGCAAGGCCGCAGCGGCCGCTGGCAGGAGGTCAGCGTCGACATGCGCCATGCCATCACCGAGTTCCGCAGCGAGCGCTACCTGCGCGTCGATGGCGGCCCGGCGCCGGAGCTGTGGGACAAGATCGCCGGCATCTACCGTTGCGGCGACGGCCGCTGGGTCCGCCTGCACACCAATTTCCCGCATCACCGCGACGGCGTGCTGCGGCTGCTGGGCTGCGCCTACGACAAGGCCGCGGTACAGGCGGCGCTGGAGAAATGGGAGGCCGAGGCGTTCGAAACGGCCGCATCCGACGCCGGCCTCGTGGTGGCCGCGCTGCGCAGCTTCGATGAATGGGACCGCCATCCGCAGGCGGCGGCGCTGCGCGGCCTGCCGCCGCTGACGCTGGAGCGGATCGGCGACGCCCCGCCGCAGCCGCTGCCGGCGCCGGTGTCGGCGCGGGTGTCGGCGGGCGAGCAGCCGCTGTCGGGCGTGCGCGTGCTCGACTTCACCCGCATCATCGCCGGCCCGGTGGCGGGCCGCACGCTGGCCGCGCATGGCGCCGACGTGCTGCTGGTGACCGCGCCGCACCTGCCGTCGATCGCACCGCTGGTGATCGACACCGGCCGCGGCAAGCGCAGCTGCCAGCTGGATCTGCGCGATGCCGACGACAAGCGCACGCTGCACAAGCTGCTGCACGGCGCCGACGTGCTGGTGCAAGGCTACCGGCCCGGCGGCCTGGCTGAACTGGGCGCGGGCCCGGAGGCCGCGGCGCGCGCCCGTCCGGGCATCGTCTATGTGTCGCTGAGCGCGTATGGCCACGTCGGGCCGTGGGCGCACAAGCGCGGCTTCGATTCGCTGGTGCAGACCGCCACCGGTTTCAACCACGCCGAGGCGGAAGCCGGCGGCAGCAAGGACGGCATCAATATGCCGCGCCCGTTGCCGGCCCAGGTGCTGGACCACGCCGCGGGCTACCTGCTGGCATTCGGCGCGATGGCCGCGCTGCACCGGCGCGCGGTGGAGGGGGGCAGCTGGCATGTGCGCGTGTCGCTGGCGCAGGTGGGGCAGTGGCTGCGCGGACTGGGGCGCGTGGCCGACGGGCTCAAGGCGCCCGAGCAGAAGATCGACGACGTGGCCGATTTGCTCGAGGCGGTGCCATCCGGCTTCGGCATGCTGACGGTGGTGCGCCACGCCGCGCAGCTGTCCGAGACGCCGGCGCGCTGGACGCTCCCGTCCGAGCCGCTCGGCACGCACGCGCCGGAGTGGCTGCCGCGCTAGTAGAGCGTGGTGCGCTGCCGCTCGGGCAGGTCGCGGTCATAGGCGGCGCCGTCGATGGCGTTGCCGCTCAGCGTGGCCAGGATTTCGCCGTTGCTGGGCAGGGACTGGCGCGCGACCTGCGACTGCGCGGCCCACAGGCGCGAGCGGATCAGCGCGCGGGCGCACTGGAAGAACACCGCCTGCACCGTGATCACCAGCACCGTGGTCGGGGCCTTGCCGTCGACCACGCAGCGCGCGATCAGCGCCGGATCGACGCTGATCTGCGCGGTGCCGTTGACGCGGATGGTCTCGTTGATGCCGGGGATCACGAACAGCAGGCCCACGCGCGGATCGGCAACGATATTGCGCAGGCTGTCGATGCGGTTGTTGCCGCGCCGGTCTGGCAGCAGCAGCGTGCGCGGGTCCAGCACCTGGACGAAGCCGGGGGCGTCGCCGCGCGGCGAGCATTCGGCCCAGTCCTGCCCGACCGTCGACAGCAGGCAGAACGGCGCCGCTTCGATAAAGGCCTGGTAGTGCGGGTGCAGGTAATCGACTTGCTTGGATAGCGAGGGCGCCGCCGGTTGCGCGTAGAGCGCTTCCAGTTCGGCCAGCGTGGTGATGGCGTGCGGGGTCATGGCAGGCTGGGCGTGGGTGGGGCGTAGGTGGGGCGAAAGCGTCAATGTAACGCACAAGCGCGGCGCGCAGGCCTTACACGGTCACGGTGCCCCGGCCGATCTCCAGCACGCGCCCGCCCACGCGGATCGCGCCCTCGGCATCGACGGCCAGGCGCAGCCGGCAGGGGCGGCCCACGGCCTCGCCCTGGTCGATCGCACAGGCAGCCGGCAGCGCATGGCCGGTGGCCAGCAGCCAGCCGCCCAGGTTGGCACAGGCCGAGCCCGTGCCGGGATCCTCGGCCACGCCGCCGCCCTGCTTGGTGAAGAAGTAGCGCGACAGCACGCGCCCGGGCTGTTCGGGGTCGAAAGCAAAGACGTAGGCGGTCTTGCGGCCCAGGCTGCTCTGCGGCCAGATGCCGAGCCGCGCGCTGTCCGGATTGGCGCGGCGCACGGCGTCGACGCTGCGCACCGGCACCAGCAGCTGGTCGGCGCCGGTATCGACCCACATGGGCGGCATCAGTAGGTCTTGTTCCCGCAGGCCGAGCAGGCTCGCCATGTCGGCGTCGGGCAGCCCGGCCGGCGCGGTCTTCGGCTTGCCGCGGTGGGGCGCGGTGAAAGTCCAGGCATCTGCCTGCGCGGTCACGGGCACCACGCCCGCGGCGAACTCCAGCGTCAGCGCATCGCCGGTGCGGGCGAGGTCGCGCACCACGTGCGCGGTGCCCAGCGTCGGATGGCCGGCGAAGCGCATCTCATAGCCGGTGGTGAAGATGCGCACTCGTGCGCTGGCCTGTTCCGACGGCAGGATAAAGGTGGTTTCCGACAGGTTGAACTGCAGCGCCAGCGCCTGCATGGTGGCGTCGTCCATGCCGCGCGCGTCCTCGAACACGCACAGGGGATTGCCGCCGAAGGTGGATTCGGCAAAGACGTTGAGCAGGCGGAAGGCGTAGGTGGTCATGGCGTGGGGGCTCCCGGGATTCTTCCGTCACAGTGTACGGAGACCGGGCCGGCGGGCCATGGACAATTGGTGGGTTTGCGAGCGGGCCAGTTGGACCGGCGCTGTTCTCGCGATGCCGTTCGCAGCAAGCGCCACTCGCCCGCTTGCGGGAGAGGGGCGGGGGAGAGGGCCGGCGCTGGCCGAAGCCAACATGCTGGAAAAAACCATTGGCCCGGTTTTGTCTGGTTCCTGGCCAAACCACCCCTCACCCCGGCCCTCTCCCCGTGAGGGGAGAGGGAGTAAACAAATGGTGGTTCGGGGCGGCGTTGGTGCTCCCGAATCTGGTGCTCAGAACCCCACCGCCTGCCCGTCGCGCCGGCTGTCGCTGGCCGCGACGTAGCCGTGTTCGGCGTCGTCCGACAGGCGCCAGATGAATTGCCCGGAGCCGAAGTCCATGTACGGATCGTCCACCGACTTGAGCTGGTGGCCGCGCGCCTTCAGGCCCTCGACCGTGGCCGGGTCCATGGTGCCTTCGACGTCCAGCGTGAAGTCGCGGTTGACCTTCCAGCGCGGCGCGCAGCAGGCCGCCTGCGGCTGCTGGTTGTAGTCAAGCATGCGCACCACGGTCTGCACGTGGCCCTGCGGCTGCATGTCGCCGCCCATCACGCCGAAGCTCATCACCGGCTGGCCGTTCTTTGTCAGGAAGGCCGGTATGATGGTGTGGAACGGACGCTTGCCGCCCGCGACCACATTGGCAGATTTCGGATCCATCGAGAAGCCGACGCCGCGGTTCTGCAGGCTGATGCCGGTGCCCGGCACCACCACGCCCGAGCCGAAGCCCATGTAGTTCGACTGGATGAACGAGATCATCATGCCGTTCTCGTCCGCCGCGGTCAGGTAGATGGTGCCGCCGACCTTGGGCATGCCGAAGTTGAAATGGGTGGCGCGCTGCATGTCGATCAGCCTGGCGCGCGACTTCAGGTAGGCGTCGTCCAGCATCTGCTCGGGCGTGACTTCCATGCTGCGCGGATCGGCCACGTACTGGTACAGGTCGGCGAAGGCCAGCTTCATGGCCTCGATCTGCAGGTGCTGCGAATCGACCGAATCCACCGGGATCGAGGACAGGTCGAACTGGTCGAGGATGCCCAGCGCGATCAGCGCGGCGATGCCCTGGCCATTGGGCGGGATCTCGTGCAGCTCGTAGCCGCGATAGGACTTGCTGATCGGCTTGACCCAGTCGGGCTGGTAGTTGCGCAGGTCGTCGAGCGTCATGGCGCCGCCGCACTGCTTGCTGAAGGCGGCGATCTTCTCGGCGATCTCGCCTTCGTAGTAGGCGCGGCCGCGGGTCGCGCCGATCTGGCGCAGGGTCTCGGCGGCGGCCTTCATGGTGAACTTCTCGCCCACCGCCGGGGCGCGGCCGTTGGGCATGAAGGTGTCGGCGTAGCCGGGCTGGTCCTTCAGCTCCGGCACCGCGGCGGCCCACTTGTGCGCCACCACCGGCGGCACGGCGTAGCCGCGCTCGGCGATCTCGATCGCCGGCTCCATCAGGTCGGCGAACGGCAGCTTGCCGAAACGCTCGTGGAGCGCGGCCCAGCCGGCGACCATGCCGGGGACGGTGACCGAGTCCCAGCCGCGGATCGGCCGTTTGGCGAGGCCGGCGGCGTCGGTGCCGTACCTGGCCTTGAAGTATTCCGGGCTCCATGCCGCCGGGGCCACGCCCGACGAGTTCAGGCCGTGCAGCGACTTGCCGTCCCACAGGATGGCGAAGGCGTCGCTGCCCAGGCCGCACGACACCGGCTCGACGATGGTGATGGCGGCGGCCGCGGCGATGGCGGCATCGACGGCATTGCCGCCCTTGAGCAGCATGCGCAGGCCGGCCTGCGCGGCCAGCGGGTGCGAGGTCGAGACCACGTTGCGCGCAAACAGCGGGATGCGCACGGACGGGTAGGGGTTGGTCCAGTTGAAGTTCTGCATGGGTAAGTCCTTTGTGCTCGGTGCGCCCGGGGGGCGCTCGGTGGCGTACTTATTCTGCCGTGATCTTGCGATCCCTGATCAGCTTGCCCCAGCGCGCGCTGTCCTGCTTCACCATGGCCGCGAACTGGGCGGGCGTGCCACCAACCGGTTCGGCGCCCAGCTTGGCCAGACGTTCCTTCACCTCGGGCGACTGGATGGCCTTGTTGAACTCGGCATTGAGGCGGTTGACGATATCGGCCGGCATGCCCTTGGGGCCATAGATGCCGAACCAGGTATCGGAGACGAAGCCCGGCAGGCCCGATTCGCTGGCAGTGGGGATTTCCGGCGCCAGCGGCGAGCGCCTGGCGCTGGTCACCGCCAGCGCCTTGAGCTTGCCGTCCTTCACATGCGGCAGGCCCGACACGATGCTGTCGAACAGCACCTGCACCTTGCCGGAGATCAGGTCAGGCACCGCCAGCGCGGTGCCGCGGTAAGGGATGTGGGTGATGAACACGCCCGCTTGCGTCTTGAACGCCTCGGTGGTCAGGTGCACCACGGTGCCGTTGCCGCTGGAGGCGTAGTTCAGCTCGCCGGGATGCTTCTTGGCGTAGTCGACCAATTCGCGCACGTTCTTCACCGGCAGGCTGTTGGGCACCACCAGCACGTTGGTGGCGATCGCCACCTGGCCCACCGGCGTGAAGTCGGTCTCGGTCTGGTACGGCAAGCGGGGATTGATATGCGGTCCGATCGAATGCGTGCTGGTGGTGGCGATCAGCAGCGTATAGCCGTCGGGCGCGGCCTTGGCAGCCATGTCGGAGCCGATCGCGCCGCCGGCGCCGGGACGGTTGTCGACCACGATCTGCTGGCCCATGTTGCTGCCCACCTTCTGCGCGATGGCGCGGGCCAGCAGGTCGGTCGCGCCGCTGGCGGGGAAGGGCACGAGCAGCCGGATCGGCTTGCTCGGGTAGGTGTCGGCCAAGGCAGGGGTGGCGGCCAGGCACAGGCCGATGCCGAGGCCGGTGCCGAGGCGGCGCAGCCAGGATGTCATGGGTGTCTCCGAGAATCAGGCGCAGGGCGGATTGATGATCGGCCTTCATTATTCCGTGCCGCCGGTCACAAAGAAAGCTAATATTTCTTTCCGATGTCGCAAGAATTTTTTAAGTATGGAACGCCCTGGCGACAGGGGCGTTTTTTGCCTGGTGTGCATCATGAGCACTGTCCGTTTCCTTCGCACCTTCGTCGCCGTGGCCGATCACGGGTCGTTCGCCGCCGCCGCGGCGCAGGTGGCGCTGACCCAGGCGGCGGTCAGCCTGCAGATGCGCGCGCTGGAGACCGAGCTGCGCCGCGAGCTGTTCGACCGCAACGGCCGGGTGGCGGTGCTCAATGCGGATGGCCGTGCGCTGCTGCCGCAGGCGCGCAAGCTGCTGGCGCTGTATGACGAGATGCGGCTGCCGCTGGCGTCGGCCGAAGCCATGGCGGGCGCGGTCGCGGTGGGCGCGGTGGTGTCGGTGATGGGCGGCCTGTCGCACGCGGTGGCGCGCATGAAGCGCACCTATCCGGCCCTCGACGTGCGCCTGGTCGGCGCCAAGTCGATCGAGCTGGCGGCGCAGGTGGAGGCCGGCGAACTCGACGCCGCCATCCTGGTGGAAGGCGCCGCGCGCGTGCCCGGCACGCTGCGCTGGACGCCGCTGTACCAGGAGCCGCTGGTGGCCATCGCCGCGCGCGGCAGCCCGGGCCGCGACGCGCGCGAGGCGCTGGCGGCCAACCCCTACCTGCGCTTTGACCGCAGCCAGCGCACCGGCGTGCTGGTGGAGCGCGCGCTGCGCCGCGCCCACCTGAAGGTCAATGAGTTCCTGGAGCTGAACGCGATCGAGGCGCTGGTCGAACTGGTGCGGCAGGAGGTGGGGGTGACCGTGGTGCCGCTGCTGCGGCGGGCGCGCTGGCGCGACGACGACGCCTTGCGCGTGCTGCCGCTGCTGGTCAACGGCGAGCCGGTGATGCGCCAGATCGGCATGCTGGAGCGGCGCGACCACGGCCGCGGACAGGTCACGGCGGCGGTGCGCGCGGCCTGCAGCGAACTGTTCGGCGCCTAGCGGCGACGGGCGGCGGACGAAAAAAAGGGCACCTCGCGGTGCCCTTCAGCGTTGTTGCCGCCGGCGCCAGGCCGGCGATGTTCCCTGCTTATTCTTCCTGGAATGCTTCTTCGCGCTTGGCCTTGATCGACGGCAGCGCCACGATCACGACCAGCACCGCGGCGGCGATCAGCAGGCCCAGCGACAGCGGGCGCGTCACGAACACGCTGAAGTCACCACGCGACAGCAGCAGCGAGCGGCGGAAGTTTTCTTCCATCATCGGCCCCAGCACGAAGCCGAGCAGCAGCGGTGCCGGTTCGCAGCGCAGCTTGATGAACAGGTAGCCCACCACGCCGAAGGCGGCGGTCTGGAACACGTCGAAGGTGGTGTTCTGGACCGAGTACACGCCGATGCAGCAGAACGTCAGGATGGCCGGATACAGGTAGCGGTAAGGCACCTTCAGCAGCTTCACCCAGATGCCGATCAGCGGCAGGTTCAGCACGATCAGCATCAGGTTGCCGATCCACATCGAGGCGATCAGGCCCCAGAACAGCGCCGGGTTGCTGGTCATCACCTGCGGGCCGGGCTGGATGTTGTGGATGGTCATCGCACCCACCATCAGCGCCATCACCGCGTTGGGCGGAATGCCCAGCGTCAGCAGCGGGATGAACGAGGTCTGCGAGGCCGCGTTGTTGGCCGATTCCGGACCCGCCACGCCTTCGATCGCGCCCTTGCCGAATTCCTGCGGGTGCTTGGAAGTCTTCTTCTCCAGCGAGTACGCCGCGAACGAGGCCAGCGAGGCGCCGCCGCCCGGCAGGATGCCCAGCGCCGAGCCCAGCGCGGTGCCGCGCAGCACGGCCGGGATCATGCGCTTGAAGTCGTCCTTGGTCGGGAACAGGTTGGTGATGTGGTCGGTGAAGGTCTCGCGGTGCTCCTTCTGCTCCAGGTTGGCGATGATCTCAGCGAAGCCGAAGATACCCATTGCCACCGAGACGAAGTTCAGGCCGTCGGTCAGTTCCGGCACGTCGAACGAGAAGCGCGCGGCGCCCGAGTTGACGTCGGTGCCGACCAGGCCCAGCAGCAGGCCCAGCACGATCATGGCGATGGCCTTGACCAGCGAACCCGATGCCAGCACCACGGCGCCGATCAGGCCCAGCACCATCAGCGAGAAGTACTCGGCCGGGCCGAACTTGAACGCCAGTTCCGACAGCGGCGCGGCAAACGCGGCCAGGATCATGGTGGCGACGCAGCCGGCGAAGAACGAGCCCAGGCCCGCCGTTGCCAGCGCCACCCCCGCTCGCCCTCGCCTGGCCATCTGGTAGCCATCGATGGTGGTCACCACCGACGACGATTCACCGGGCAGGTTCACCAGGATGGCGGTGGTCGAGCCGCCGTACTGGGCGCCGTAGTAGATGCCGGCCAGCATGATCAGCGCGGCCACCGGCGGCAGCGTGTAGGTCACCGGCAGCAGCATGGCGATGGTGGCCAGCGGCCCCAGGCCCGGCAGCACGCCGATCAGGGTGCCCAGCACGCAGCCCAGGAAGGCGTACGCGAGGTTCTGGAAGGTCAGGGCGGTGGAGAAGCCCAGACTCAGGTTGGTGAGTAGTTCCATGTTGGCGGCCTCCTTAGCTTGCCAGGAAAGCCGGCCACACCGGCATCTGCAGGTTGATGCCGTACACGAACGCGCCCAGGCTGATCAGCACCAGGATGACCGCGTTCAGGATGGCGCCCTTCCAGCTGAACTCGTGGCTGGCCATCGACGACACCAGCACCAGCACCAGCACCGACAGCACCATGCCCAGCGGCTTCAGCAGCAGCCCGAACAGCACCACCGAACCGAGAATCCACAACAGCGTCTTGATGTCCCAGCGGGCCAGGCTGTCTTCTTCCGTTTTGGACGACAGCGAGCCGAACAGCACCAGCGCGCCCAGCAGGGCGAGCACGATGCCGAGCCAGAACGGGAAGTATCCCGGTCCCATTTTTGCGGCGGTTCCCATGGAATAACCGCGCGCGACCCAGGAAAAGCCGAATCCGACCAGGATGAACATCAGGCCGGAGGCAAAGTCCTTTTGGCTACGTATGCGCAAAGTGAATCTCCTCGATAAGACTGCTTGAAATCAGCGGCGGGCCTCTTCGCTGGCTTTGTTGCGTTGCATCAATACAGCGAAATCCGGAGGCCTTCCGGCGGGCAGGGTGGAAGGTAAGGGGGCGACCTTTCAGCTACCTTTCAGATGTCTGCAAATGGGGTCATGGTTCGGGTATCCCCTAGTGAGAGCGCGCTTAAAAGTGCCGCCGAGCCAGGCTGCAGGCGGGTTGGCGGGTGGCAGCCCGGGCTGCTGCGCTATCATCCGGAACGGTCTTGCGCGCCGTGGTGGCTCACCGCGGCGGAAGGGTTCTGAAAGGTTCGGAAAGGTTCTGAAAGGTCCTGAAAGCTTCCGCAGGCGAATCCCAGGCAACACAAGGAGCGTTTTGGAAAGCATCGACCATGTCATCCTGCTCGGCGCCGTCGTGATGTCGCTGGGCATCGTGCTGGGCGCGTTCTCGGCGCGCTTCGGCGTGCCGTTCCTGCTGGTATTCCTGGCGGTGGGCATGCTGGCCGGGGTCGACGGCCCCGGCGGCATCCGCTTCTCGGATACCTGGCTCAGCTTCCTGGTGGGCAACCTGGCGCTGGCCGTCATCCTGCTCGACGGCGGGCTGCGCACCCGCCTTGCCACCTTCCGCGTGGCGCTCAGGCCGTCGCTGTCGCTGGCCACGGTAGGAGTGCTGGTGACGGCCGCGCTGGTGGGGATCTTCGCCGCCTGGCTGCTCGGCATCGACTGGCGCCTGGGGCTGCTGCTGGGGGCCATCGTCGGCTCGACCGATGCCGCCGCGGTGTTCTCGACGCTCAACAGCAGCGGCATCCGGCTCAAGGAGCGGGTCGCGAGCGTGCTGGAGATCGAGTCCGGCATCAACGACCCGATGGCGATCTTCCTGACGCTGACGCTGATCGAATGGCTGACCGCGCCCGAGGGCCTGACGCCGCTGGGGCTGCTGCTGCGCCTGATGGTGCAACTCGGCGTGGGCGGCGTGCTGGGGCTTGGGCTCGGCTATTGCCTGGCCAATGTGCTGGAGCGCACGCGCGTGGCCGAAGGGCTGCAGTCGATCCTGCTGTGCTCGGGCGGCGCGATGGTCTTCGCCATCGTGCAGACCGTGGGCGGCAGCGGCTTCCTGGCGGTGTACCTGACCGGCATGCTGATCGGCAATCGCGAGCGCGCCGTCACCGCCGACACCATGCGCGCCATGGACGGCATGGCGTGGCTGGCGCAGTCAGCCATGTTTCTGCTGCTGGGGCTGCTGGTGTCGCCGCACCGGATCTGGGAGGTCGCCGGCCCAGCGGTGGCGGTGGCGGCCTTCCTGATGCTGGTGGCGCGGCCGGTGGCGGTATGGCTGGCGCTGCTGCCGTTCCGCTTCAATGCGCGCGAGACCGGCTTTATCGCCTGGATGGGCCTGCGCGGGGCGGTGCCGATCGTGCTGGCGTTGTTCCCGCTGCTGCGCGAGGTGCCGCAGTCGGGGCTGCTGTTCCGCATTGCCTTTGCGGTGGTGCTGGCCAGCCTGCTGTTCCAGGGCACCACCGTGTCGGTGGCGGCCCGGCTGGCGCGCGTGCTGCGCCCCGGCTACCCCGAGCCGCTGGCGCGCTCGCGCCTGCGCGGCACGCGCGCGCCGATCCTGGAAGTGATGCAGTTCGAGGTCGGCCCCAACGCGCCGGTCGAGAACGTGCGTGCCGACCAGCTGGAGCTGCCGCCGCGCTGCCGGCTGATGACGGTGGCGCGCGACGACGCACTGGCCGACCCGGCCCAGACGGTATTGCGCGCAGGCGATGCAGTCTGCGTGCTGGGCCCGACCGTCTCGTTGCCGCTGCTGTCGGCGCTGTTCCAGACGCCGGGCCGGGCACCCACCTGGGAACAGGTCTCGCACGATTTCCTGCTGTCGGGCGACGCACCGCTGCGCGACGTGGCGGCGCTCTACGGCACGCGGGAACTGACGCCGGACGAAGATCCGCTGACGCTGGAAAGCGCGATGCAGCGCACGTTCACGTCGCCGCCGGTGGAGGGCGACAGCGTCGAGATCGCCGGGCTGCCGCTGACGATCACGCGGATGGAGGGCGCGCAGATCGTGCAGGTGGGTTTGCTGCTGCCGCGGCTGGAGGGGGGGGCGGGCGGGAAGTCGTGGGGGCGAAGGAAAAGGGCAGACGGGCGCGTGCGTGCCGGATAGCGCTGGTGTTCTCCCTTTCCCTGTTTGGGGTCAGTCGACCTTCGCCCCCGACACCTTCACGATCTGCGCATACTTCTTCAGTTCCTTCTGGATCAGCGCCGCGAACTGCTCCGGCGTGGTCGGTGCCGGCTGGGCGCCGATGCGGGCCAGGCGCGCCTTCATGTCGTCGGTCTTCAGGATCGCCACGATCTCGTGGTTCAGCTTCTCCACGATTTCACGCGGCGTGTTGGCCGGCGCGAACACGCCGAACCATGTCGAGATGTCGAAGCCTTCCAGCCCCAGCCCCTTGCCGGCCTCGGCAATGGTCGGCAGATCCGGGAAGGACGGGGCGCGGCCGGCGGTGGTGACGGCGAAGGCCTTGAGCTTGCCCGCCTTGATGTTGGCCGAGGCCGAGGCCAGGTTGTCGAAGATCAGGTCGGTCTGGCCCGACAGCACCGACAACTGCGCCGGCGACGCGCCGTTGTACGGGATATGGACCATGCTGAGCTTGGCCATGCTCTTGAACAGCTCGCCCGACAGGTGGCCGGCGCTGCCGTTGCCGCCCGAGGCGTAATCCAGCTTGCCGGGGTTCTTGCGCGCATACGCTACCAGGTCGCGCACGTTGTTGATATGCAGCTCGGCGGCCTTGCCCGGGTGCATCACCAGCACGTTGGGCACGTCTGCAACCAGCGTGACCGGCGCGAAGTCCTTCACGGGGTCATACGGCATCTTGCTGAACAGCGTCGGGTTGATCGCGTGCGTGGCGACCGCGCCCATCACGATGGTGTAGCCGTCGGCGGGCTGCTTCGCGACGTAGTCCGCGCCCAGGTTGCCGCCGGCGCCGGGCTTGTTTTCCACGATCACGGGCTGGCCCAGGCTGTCGCGCAGCTTGTCGCCGATGGCGCGCGCCACGGTGTCGAGCGGGCCGCCGGCCGGGTAGGGCACCACGAAGCGGACCGGCTTGGTCGGGTAGGCATTGGTGGCGGCAACGGCGGCAGCCGGCATCAGGGCCGCGGTCAGCGCGGCGGCAAGCAGTTTCTTCAGCATGTTGCGGAGTGCAGGAGGATAGGAATGGTCAGCGGGCCCCGATGCCGCGCGCCATCATCACGGCGCACAGCGGCAGCAGGATCACCAGGTGCGATTCGATCATGACCCAGCGCCGTGCCGCCTTGATCTCGGACGGCGGCGGCACGTAATCGGGCAGCCTGCGCGCCTGCTTGCGCCAGCGCGCGATGGCGAAGGTCGGCGGCAGCGAGGACAGCGCGATCAGCACGAACACGCCCATCTTGGCGTGGAACCACGGGTTGTGCAGGTAGAAGTCGACACCCTTGGCGCCGTAGAACAGGCGCAGCAGGCCGGTCGCCAGCGCCAGCATCGCCGACAGGAAATAGAACAGGTCGTACAGCGACAGGCGCCGCACGGTGGCCGGGGTCAGGTCGGGGCGCAGCGCCACGGCCTCGGCGGCCATCAGCGTGATCAGGACGAAGATCGCCAGGAAATGCAGGAAGGCGAGGATGGCGTCGGTCAGCATGGGTTCTCCTTCGCTTTTGCGCGGGCGCGCGCAAAGTGGCGGGCCCGGGGAAAGTACTTCAGTGGGGGACTGAACTTCCGGAAAGCACCCGCGGCCGGCTGGCCCGCCGCGGGCAGGAGGAGAATCTTACAGCACACCTTTTGCACGAAGTGCGGCGATCTGCGCCGCGCTGTAGCCCAGGGTCTCGGCCAGCACCGTGTCGGTATGCTCGCCCAGCAGCGGCGGGTGGCGCAGCGCCTGCGGCGGCGTCGCGCTCATCTTGATCGGGCTGCCGACCAGCTTGACCTCGCCCGCGCTCGGGTGTGGCAGGTCCACGCGCAGGCCGCGCGCCTTGACCTGGTCGTCCTCGAACACGTCGTCGAGCGTGTTGATCGGGCCGCACGGCACGCCCGCGGCTTCCAGGTCGCGGATCCATTGCGCGCGGGTGCGCGGGCGCACCATCTCGGCCAGGATCGGCACCAGCACGTCGCGGTTGGCCACGCGCTGCGGGTTGGTGGCAAAGCGCGGGTCGTCGGCCAGCCCGGGCATGCCGCCGTCGGTGACGAACTTGCGGAACTGCCCGTCGTTGCCCACCGCGACGATGATCCAGCCGTCGGCGGCCTGGAAGGTCTGGTAGGGCACGATGTTGGGGTGCGCGTTGCCCCAGCGGCGCGGCGCCTGGCCGCTGGCCAGGTAGTTGGTGTTCATGTTGGCCAGCATCGCCACCTGCACGTCGAGCAGCGCCATGTCGATGTACTGGCCCTCGCCGGTGCGGTCGCGGTGCGCCAGCGCCGCCAGCACGGCGATGGTGGCGTACTGGCCGGTCATCAGATCGGAAATCGCTACGCCGGCCTTCTGCGGGCCGCCGCCGGGCAGGTCGTCGCGCTCGCCGGTCAGGCTCATGAAGCCGCCCATGCCCTGGATGATGAAGTCGTAGCCCGGGCGCGCGGCGTACGGGCCGGTCTGGCCGAAGCCGGTGACCGAGCAGTAGATCAGGTCGGGCTTGACCTGCCTGAGCGAGTCGTAGTCCAGGCCATATTTCTTCAGCTGGCCGACCTTGTAGTTCTCCAGCACCACGTCGCTCTGCGCGGCCAGGTCGCGCACGATCTGCTGGCCTTCGGGGGTGCTGATGTCGCACGTCACCGAGCGCTTGTTGCGGTTGGCGGCCAGGTAGTAGGCGGCCTCGGCGGTGTCGCGGCCGTCTTCGTCCTTGAGCCAGGGCGGGCCCCAGGTGCGGGTGTCGTCGCCGGCGCCGGGGCGCTCGATCTTGATCACGTCGGCGCCGAAGTCGGCAAGGTTCTGGGCGCACCACGGCCCGGCGAGGACGCGGGTCAGGTCGAGGACGCGGAGATGGCTTAAGGCTCCCATGGCGGTATTCGAGACAAAGGTAAGGCGGGGATCGGATCGGAATGCGGGTCGGCGGCACGCCCCGGAAACGGGGCGGCGCGGGTTGGCTGCACTGTACCACCGGCAATCCGCGGGCGCCGCTATAAGTGCTTCGTGAGGCTCTCGCAGCGATGGGATTCAGGGCGATAGCCGGCCGCTTCCCGGGCGCCGTGGCTGACCTGCCCGACGGCCTGCCTTGCCCGTATAATCAACGGTTTGCAAATCCCATACTGATTCGTCGCGCCCGGCCACGCCAGGGCAAGCGTCCGCCATCCCATGAAAGTCTCAGACATTCGCAGCAAGTTCCTGCAGTTCTTCGAATCGAAGGGCCATACCGTGGTCCGCTCGTCCAGCCTGGTGCCGGCGAACGACCCGACGCTGCTGTTCACCAACTCCGGCATGGTGCAGTTCAAGGACGTGTTCCTGGGCACCGACAAGCGCCCGTACACCCGCGCGACCTCGTCGCAGCGTTCGGTGCGCGCCGGCGGCAAGCACAACGACCTCGAGAACGTGGGCTACACCGCGCGCCACCACACGTTCTTCGAGATGCTGGGCAACTTCTCGTTTGGCGACTACTTCAAGCGCGAAGCCATCCAGTACGCGTGGGAACTGCTGACCAAGACTTACCAGCTGCCCGCCGAGAAGCTGTGGGTGACGGTCTATGCGGAAGACGACGAGGCCTACGATATCTGGGCCAAGGAAGTCGGCGTGCCGGCCGAGCGCATCGTGCGCATCGGCGACAACAAGGGCGCGCGCTACGCCTCGGACAACTTCTGGCAGATGGCCGACACCGGCCCGTGCGGCCCGTGCTCGGAAATCTTCTATGACCATGGCCCGGACGTGTGGGGCGGCCCGCCGGGATCGCCCGAGGAAGACGGCGACCGCTACATCGAGGTGTGGAACCTGGTGTTCATGCAGTTCAACCGCGACGAGCAGGGCAACATGACGCCGCTGCCCAAGCCGTGCGTCGACACCGGCATGGGCCTGGAGCGCATTGCCGCGGTGCTGCAGCATGTGCACAGCAATTACGAGATCGACCTGTTCCAGGCGCTGATCAAGGCCGCCGCGCGCGAGACCCATATCGACAACCTGAACCAGAACTCGCTGAAGGTCATCGCCGACCATATCCGCGCGTGCGCGTTCCTGATCGTCGATGGCGTGATCCCGGGCAACGAAGGCCGCGGCTACGTGCTGCGCCGGATCATCCGCCGCGCCATCCGCCACGGCTACAAGCTGGGCCAGAAGACCCCGTTCTTCCACAAGCTGGTGCCGGACCTGGTCGAGCAGATGGGCCAGGCCTACCCGGAGCTGGCCGAGGCGCAGTCGCGCGTGACCGAAGTGCTGAAGGCCGAGGAAGAGCGCTTCTTCGAGACCATCGAGAACGGCATGGCCATCCTCGACGCCGCGCTCGCCGACCTGAAGCTCAAGGGCGGCAAGACGCTGGACGGCGAACTTGCCTTCAAGCTGCACGACACCTTCGGCTTCCCGCTGGACCTGACCCAGGACGTGTGCCGCGAGCAGGAAATCGGCGTGGACGAAGCCGCCTTCGACGCCGCCATGAACCGCCAGCGCGAGCAGGCGCGCGCCGCCGGCAAGTTCAAGATGGCCGCCGGCCTGGAGTACACCGGCGACAAGACCGTGTTCCACGGCTACGAGAAGCTGGAGCTGCCGCAGGCCAGGGTCACGGCGCTGTATGTGGATGGCGCATCGGTCGACACCATGCAGCCGGGCCAGACCGGCGTGGTGGTGCTCGACAACACGCCGTTCTACGCCGAGTCCGGCGGCCAGGCCGGCGACCAGGGCGTGCTGCAGGCCGCGAATGGCAATGGTGCCGTGTTCGCCGTGGCCGACACCACCAAGGTCCAGGCCGACGTGTTCGGCCACCAGGGCACGCTGCAGGGTGGCACGCTCAAGGTCGGCGACGCCGTGTCGGCGCAGGTCGACGCGCTGCGCCGTGCGCGCACGGTGCGCAACCACTCGGCCACGCACCTGATGCACAAGGCCCTGCGCGAAGTGCTGGGCGGCCACGTGCAGCAGAAGGGCTCGCTGGTGGATGCGGACAAGACCCGCTTCGACTTCTCGCACAACGCCGCGCTGACCGACGCGCAGATTCGCCAGGTCGAAGAGATCGTCAACGCCGAGATCCTGCGCAATGAGGACACGCACGCCGAGATCATGCCGTTCGACGACGCGGTCAAGAGCGGCGCGATGGCGCTGTTCGGCGAGAAGTACGCCGACGACGTGCGCGTGCTGTCGATCGGCACCTCGAAGGAACTGTGCGGTGGCACCCACGTGCACCGCACCGGCGATATCGGCCTGTTCAAGATCGTGATGGAAGGCGGCGTCGCCGCCGGCATCCGCCGCGTCGAGGCCATCACCGGCGACAACGCGCTGCACTACCTGCAAGGCCTGGACGCCAGGCTGAACGAAGCCGCCGCCGTGCTGAAGGCGCAGCCGTCCGAACTGGTGCCGCGCATCGGCCAGGTGCAGGACCAGGTGCGCGCGCTGGAGAAGGAGCTGGAGCGCCTGAAGAGCAAGCTGGCCGCCTCGCAGGGCGACGAGCTGGCGGCGCAGGCGGTCGACGTGAAGGGCCTGAAGGTGCTGGCTGCGCAGCTGGACGGCGCCGACGTGAAGACCCTGCGCGAGACCATGGACAAGCTCAAGGACAAGCTGCAGAGCGCCGCCATCGTGCTGGGCGCGGTCGCCGACGGCAAGGTCAGCCTGATCGCCGGCGTCACCGCCGATGCGACCGGCAAGGTCAAGGCCGGCGAACTGGTCAACTTTGTCGCCCAGCAGGTGGGCGGCAAGGGCGGCGGCCGTCCCGACATGGCGCAGGCCGGCGGCACCGAGCCGGCCAAGCTGCCGCAGGCGCTGGCCGGCGTCACCGAGTGGGTGGCGGCGAAGGTCTGATCGCCTGCGCGTTGCGCAAGCCAGCAGAGAAGGGGCGCCGGTGGCGCCCCTTCTGCTTTCCTACTTCTCGGTGTTTTCCGTGGCGCCGCGCAGTGTCGTCAGCAAATCGATCGGCAGCGGAAACACGATGGTCGAACTCCTGTCCCCCGCGATCTGCGTCAGCGTCTGCATGTAGCGCAGCTGCATAGCCTGCGGCTGCCGCGCCAGCATCTGCGCGGCTTCCAGCAGCTTCTCCGAGGCCTGCAGTTCGCCTTCGGCATGGATCACCTTGGCGCGCCGCTCGCGCTCGGCCTCTGCCTGGCGGGCGATGGCGCGGACCATGGTCTCGTTCAGGTCGACGTGCTTGATTTCGACGTTCGAGACCTTGATGCCCCAACCGTCGGTCTGCGCGTCCAGCACCTGCTGGATGTCGAGGTTGAGCTTCTCGCGCTCGGCCAGCATCTCGTCGAGCTCGTGCTTGCCCAGCACCGAGCGCAGCGTGGTCTGCGCCAGCTGGCTGGTGGCTTCGAGGAAGTTCGCCACCTGGATGATGGCCAGTTCGGGATCGACCACGCGGAAGTACACCACCGCATTGACCTTGACCGAGACATTGTCGCGCGAGATCACGTCCTGCGGCGGCACGTCCATCACCACCGTGCGCAGGTCGACCCGGACCATCTGCTGCACCGCCGGGATCAGCAGGACCAGCCCGGGGCCCTTGACCTTCCAGAAGCGCCCGAGCATGAACACCACGCCGCGTTCGTATTCGCGCAGCACGCGGAACGAGGTGATCACCAGCAGTGCCAGCAGGAAGATCACACCGCCGAAGCTGAATCCGTAGGCCATGGTCAGGCTCCCTTGTCAGGGGTCGGTTGGGAAGAGGAGGCCGGTGCGCTGCTGGCGGCGGTCACTTCGAGCACCAGGCCACTGCGTCCCGTGACCAGCACCGGCGTGCCGCGCGCCAGCGGCGTGGCGCTGCGCACGCGCCAGGTCTCGCCGCGCACGCTGGCCCAGCCTTCCTCGCGCAGGTCGTCGAGCAGCTCGCCGCGGCTGCCCACCAGCGTGTCGGCGCCGCTGACCACCGGGCGCTTGCGCGAGCGCATCAGCATGGCCGACATGCCGAACACGAACACCGCCGACAGCGCCGACATCGCCGCCACCATCGGCAGCGGCACGCCAAAGCCCGGCACGTCGGTGTCGATCAGCATCACCGCGCCGAAGGCGAAAGCGATGATGCCGCCGACGCCCAGCGCGCCGAAGGTGGGCAGGAACAGCTCCGCCACCATGCAGCCGATGCCCAGCGCCACCAGCGCCAGCCCGGCGTAGTTGACCGGCAGCATGTGCAGCGCGAACAGTGCCAGCAGCAGGCAGATCGCGCCGACGATGCCGGGGACCACCATGCCCGGCGTGGAGAACTCGAAGATCAGCGCGTAGATGCCGATCATCATCAGCAACAGCGCCACGCTGGGCTCGGTGATCACGGCCAGGAAGCGGTTGCGCCAGTCCGGCTCCAGCGTCACCGAAGGCGCGTTGCGCGTCTGCAGCGTGCTGGCCTTGCCGCCGGCGGTGGTCAGCTTGCGCCCGTCGAGCTGGCGCAGCAGCGCGGGCAGGTCGGCCGCGACCACATCGATCACGCGCTGCGCCAGCGCCTCGTCGGCCGACAGGCTGACCGATTCGCGCACCGCGCGCTCGGCCCATTCGGCGTTGCGCCCGCGCAGCTGCGCCAGGCCGCGGATATAGGCCGAGGCGTCGTGCAGCTGCTTGCGCGCCATGGCGTCGCCTGTCGCGGGCGCGCTGGCAGGGGCCGAAGCGGGGCTTGCGCCAGGCAAGGACTCCGGCTTCTGCGGCCCGCCGATGCCGACCTGCACCGGCGTCGCCGCGCCCAGGTTGGTGCCTGGGGCCATCGCCGCCAGATGGCTGGCATAGAGGATGTAGGTGCCCGCGCTGGCCGCGCGCGCGCCGCCGGGAGAGACATAGCTGGCCACCGGCACCGGCGAGGCCAGGATCGCCTGGATGATGTCGCGCATCGACGCATCCAGCCCGCCGGGCGTGTCCATTTCCAGTACCACCAGTTGCGCGCCGGCCTCGCGGGCGCGCGCCATGCCGCGCAGGATAAAGCTGGCGCTGGCCGGGCTGACCGCGCCTTTCAGGGGGATCACGTACACCGGCGCGGTGGCCGTGGCCGTGCCCGCCGGCGGAGCCGCGGCGCCGCTGCCGCCGAAGGCAAGCGCGCAGCACGCCAGCGCCAGGCTGGACAGCAGCCGGAAGGCCCGCAGCAATGCGGTGGCAGGGTTCATGGCAGGGGCGGGGCACGCGAAGTGCCGTGGTGGCGCCACTTCAAGTGTAGGCCACCGGGCACATCTTGCACGCGGCCCCGCAGGCCCGAAAGCTCAGGCCGCCGCGAGTTCAGGCCCGGCCGAGCCGGGCGGTGCGGGCGTAAGTTCGGGCAGGGCCTCGACCAGCGCATGCAGCGCGGCGCTGGCCATCGACGGCTGCCACGCCAGCAGCGTGCGCACCCGGCCCGCCGCCCCCAGGCTGTGCTGCTGGATGGCGGGCAGGTCGCGGTACAGGCCCAGCACGGAGCGCGGCACGATCGCCGCGCCGATGCCGGCCGCGACGCAGGCGACGATGGCATGGTAGGAACTGAGCTGCAGCACCCGCGGCGTCGGCGCCGTGCCGCTCCCGTACCAGGTCTCGAGCCGCGCCCGGTAGTTGCAGCCCGGCTCGAACGCCAGCAGTGTCGGCACCTCCAGGTCGGCCGCGCCGCGCACCGGGCGATGGTGCTCGCGCGTGATCACCACCAGCTCTTCCTCGAACACCGGCACCGCGCGCAGTGCCGGGTCGGCCAGCGGCTCGGCGACGAAGGCGCAGTCGACCTCGAAGCGCGCCAGCGCATCGAACGCCTGCCGCGT
Organism: Cupriavidus alkaliphilus; assembly: GCF_900094595.1. Lineage (GTDB taxonomy): Bacteria > Pseudomonadota > Gammaproteobacteria > Burkholderiales > Burkholderiaceae > Cupriavidus > Cupriavidus alkaliphilus. The sequence goes on from NZ_FMAD01000001.1 coordinate 561,309, forward strand.
CGCCAGCGTCACCAGTTCCAGCTGCACCTCGGGCCAGGCCTGGTGATACACCGCCAGCACCTGAGGCAGGCGGCTCGCGGCGGTGCTTTCCATCGAGGCAATGCGCAGCCGGCCATGCGGGCGCGCCGGCAACACCGCGTGGCGCGCCTCTTCGGTCAGCGTCAGGATGCGGCAGGCGTAATCGAACAGGGTCTGGCCCGACGGCGTCAGCACCATGCGCCGGCCGACGCGCACAAACAGCTCGACGCCCAGCGACTGCTCCAGCTGGCGGATGCGGGTGGTGACATTGGACTGCACCCGGTGCAGCCGCTCGGCCGCGCGGGTGACGCCGCCGGCCTCGACGACGGCGCGGAAGATCTCTAGCGCGGCAAGGTCCATGGCCGGGCTCCACAGTTATCCATCAGATTTCAGAATGGCTGGCATCTTGAGAATTCATGTTTCAAGATGATGATGCCAGCGTAGCATACAGGGATCGCAATGCAACCGCTGTCCCCGCAGCCACTCTCATGCCGCGCCCCCAGAGCCTTGAGCCACAACACCCTGCTGCGCGCGTGGCCGCCGCCGCGCCAGCGCGCCGCGAGGCCGGCCCGTTCGCGGTGGCGCTGGCCGGCCTGGTATCGCTGGCGGTGGTGATGGGCATCGGCCGCTTCGCCTTCACGCCGCTGCTGCCGATGATGCTGCATGACGGCACCGTCACGCTGCAGCAGGGCGGCTGGCTTGCAACCGTGAACTACATCGGCTATTTCCTCGGCGCCGCGGCGTGCATGTTTGTCCGGCCCGATCCGGTCCGCATGGTGCGCTGGGGCCTGGTGGCCACGGTGCTGCTGACGCTGGGCATGGCCTTGCCGGGCGGCATGCCGGCGTGGTCGCTGTGGCGTACCGCCGCGGGCGTGGCCAGCGCCGTGGCGATGGTCTACACCGCCGCCTGGTGCCTGCAGCGGCTGGCCGAGCTGGGCAGGCCCGAGCTGGCCGGCCTGATCTTCTGCGGCCCCGGCCTGGGCATCGTGGTCACCGGGCTGGGCGCGTCCGCCATGGTCAGCGCGGGCTGGCATGCCGACCATGGCTGGCTCGCCTTCACCGTGCTGGCGGTGATGCTGGTGGCGGCGGTCTGGCGGATTTTTGTCGCGCCGGCCGCGGCGGCGGCAGCGGTGCCGTCCGCGGGCGCCGCCGAGACCGATACCGGCATCGATACCGGCACGGCGCGGCTCGACGCCCAGACCTGGATGCTGACGCTGGCCTACGGCCTGGCCGGCTTCGGCTACATCATCACCGCGACCTTCCTGCCCGTGATCGCGCGGGAAGCGCTGCCCGGCACGGTGTGGGCCGACCTGTTCTGGCCGATCTTCGGCGCGGGCGTGGCGGTGGGCGCTTTCCTGGCGACGCGCGTCGGCATGGGGCACGACAACCGCAAGCTGCTGACGCTGCTGTATGGCATGCAGGCGCTGGGCGTGGCGATCGCGGTGGTGTTGCCCAGCGTGGCCGGATTTGCCCTCAGCAGCTTGCTGGCGGGCCTGCCCTTCACCGCGCTGGTGGCGTTTGCGATGCGCGAGGCGCGGCGGCTGTGGGGGCCGCACGCACCACGGCTGATGGGCCTGATGACCGCGTCCTACGGCCTGGGCCAGATCGCCGGCCCGCCGCTGGCGACCGCGCTGGTGGCACGCACCGGTGGCTTTGCCGCTTCCCTGGCGTGCGCCGCGGCGGCGCTGGCGCTGGGCGCGCTGGTGTTTGCCTGGATGCGGCGCATGTGGCCGCTGCCGGCCGCCGGGACCAGCCTGAGCCCGGGCGCCAAGGTGCGCTAAAGTAGCGTCTTTGTCGTCCGGCGCGCCGCGCGAAGGGCTGCGGCCGGGTCTGCCGGCATCGCGGTCAGCGGCGCGGCACAGAAGGCCGGGGCCGTACCCGGCACGCCAGACCGGGCGGCGCAGGAGCGACCCCATGTCTTTTGCCTTGCAGCCCGCGCGCGCCGCGGGCGCTTCCCATCCCGTCTCAGCCGAAGAGAAGCGCGTGCGCGTGGACCTGGCCGCCGCGTACCGGCTGGCCGCGCGCGAGGGCTGGGACGACCTGATCTACACCCATATCTCGGCCACCGTGCCAGGCGAGCCGGATCACTTCCTGATCAACCCGTTCGGCTTTGCCTTCGACGAGATCCGCGCCAGTGACCTGGTCAAGATCAACGGCCGCGGCGAGGTCGTCGGCGACACCGTGCATCCGGTCAACGTGACCGGCTTCGCGCTGCACGCAGCGGTGCATGCCGCGCGCGCCGACGCGATGTGCGTGATGCACCTGCATAACACCGCCGGCATCGCGGTGTCGGCGCAGGCGGCGGGGCTGCTGCCGCTGTCGCAGCATGCCATGCGTTTCCATGGCCGCATCGCCTACCACGACTACGAGGGCCTGGCCTTCACCCCGGCCGAGGGCGCGCGGCTGACCGCATCGCTGGGCCCGCATCCGGCCATGCTGTTGCGCAACCACGGCACGCTGACGGTGGGCCGCACCGTGGCCGAGGCCTATGTGCTGATGGCAACGCTGATCAAGGCCTGCGAAGTCCAGATCGCGGCGCAGGCGGGCGGGGCGCTGGTGCAGCCCGGCGCCGCCGTGGCGGACAAGACCTCCGCGCAGCTCTATGACGATGGCGCGGTCGAGGGCGTGCTGGAATGGCCCGCGCTGCTGCGCAAACTGGATAGAATCGATCCTTCCTACCGGGGCTGAAGGCAAGGACTATTCCGCCCGGACCACAACAATCAATCAAGCACAGGAGCAATGTATGCCGACTTTCCACGTCGAAATGTTTGAAGGCCGCACCATCGAGCAGAAGCGCAAGTTTGTCGAGGAAGTGACCCGCGTCAGCTGCGAAACGCTGGGCTGCTCGCCGTCGGCGGTCGACATCATCATCACCGATATCAAGCGCGAGAACTGGGCCACCGGCGGCGAGCTGTGGGCCGACAAGAAGTAAGGCGCCAGGCCCCTACACACTGAACACCATGCAGCACTTCGCGTCCGACAACTACGCCGGCTTCTGCCCGGAATCGCTCAAGTATTTCCTGGAAGCCAACGGCAGCGGCCATGAGCAGGCCTATGGCGACGATAGCTGGACGCAGAAGGTCTGCGACCGGATCCGCGACCTGTTCCAGACCGATTGCGAAGTGTTCTTCGTGTTCAACGGCACGGCGGCCAACTCGCTGGCGCTGTCGGCGCTGTGCCAGTCGTACCACTCGGTGATCTGCCACGAACTGGCGCATATCGAGACCGACGAATGCGGCGGGCCGGAGTTCTTCTCCAACGGCTCCAAGCTGCTGACCGCGCCGGGCGAGCATGGCAAGCTCACGCCCGACGCGGTCGAGGCGCTGGTCACGCGCCGCGCCGACATCCATTACCCCAAGCCCAAGGTGGTGTCGCTGACGCAGTCGACCGAAGTCGGCACCGTCTACAGCGTCGAAGAGGTGCGCGCCATCGCCGCGATCGCCAAGCGCCGGCAGCTGCGCGTGCACATGGACGGCGCGCGCTTTGCCAACGCGGTGGCGTCGCTGGGCGTGCATCCTTCCGAGATCACCTGGCGCGCGGGCGTCGACGTGCTGTGCTTCGGCGGCACCAAGAACGGCCTGCCGGTGGGCGAGGCGGTGGTGTTCTTCGACCGCCGCCTGGCCGAGGACTTTGCCTACCGCGTCAAGCAGGCCGGACAGCTGGCGTCGAAGATGCGCTTTATCTCCGCGCCGTGGCTGGGCCTGCTCGAGAACGACGTGTGGCTTGCCAACGCGCGCCATGCCAATGCGATGGCGCAACTGCTGCAGCAGCGCATCCGCGAGATCCCGGGCGTGCGCATCATGTTCCCGACGCAATCCAATGCAGTCTTCGCCGAGCTGCCGCTGCCGGCGATCGAGGCGCTGCGCGCAAAGGGCTGGCGCTTCTACACCTTTATCGGCGCGGGCGGCTGCCGTTTCATGTGTTCGTGGGACCTGCTGCCGCAAACCGTGGAGGCGCTGGCCGCCGACATGCGCGCCGCCTGCGGCGCGTAGCGGCGCCGAATCCCGCCCGCGCATACTGATAACGACGAGACACAGGAGCCCCCATGACTTACCGATTCTGCCCGCAGTGCGGCGGGCCGCTGGAGCTGCTGCCGCTGTCCGGGCGCGAACGCCACGCCTGCGTGCAGCAGGACTGCGGCTTCGTGCACTGGAACAACCCGCTGCCGGTGCTGGCGGCGGTGGTGGAGTACCAGGACAAGCTGCTGCTGGCGCGCAACGCCGCGTGGCCGGAGAAAATGTTTGCGCTGGTGACCGGCTTCCTGGAGCGAGACGAGCCGCCCGAGCTCGGCGTGGCGCGCGAGCTGAAGGAAGAGACCAATCTCGATACCGAGTCGGTCGCGCTGATCGGCGTCTACGAGTTCATGCGCAAGAACGAGCTGATCATCGCCTATCACGTCAAGGCGACCGGCACCGTCGAACTGTCCGAGGAACTGGCCGAATACAAGCTGGTGGCGCCCGAGGACGTGCGCGTGTGGTCGGCCGGAACCGGCTTCGCGGTGGCCGACTGGCTTGCTGCACGGGGCTACCCGGTGCGCTTCTTCGATCGCCAGACCGGCGCCGACATTCCGGACCCGCGCCGCCCCCATGACTTCAGCCAGGCCGGGGCTTCGCTACAATACCGCTGGTAAGGCCGGTTTTTCAGCCAGCCTCCAGCCCCCAAGCATCAGAGGAAGAGACGAATGGAGTTCCAGAAAGAAGTGGACGCCCGCGGCCTGAACTGCCCGCTGCCGATCCTGCGCACCAAGAAGGCCCTGGCCGACATGGCCAGCGGCGACGTGCTCAAGGTGCTGGCGACCGATCCCGGCGCCACGCGCGATTTCCAGGCCTTTGCCAAGCAGACCGGCAACGAGCTGCTGTCGCACTCGGAAGTGGACAAGGTGTTCGTGTTCTACATGCGCCGGCGCTGATGGATGGCTCCCGTTCCCGCGCGCGGGGCAGGGAGCGTTCATCCGTCCGATAAGGAAAAAGCCGCCCGGGGGCGGCTTTTTCTTCGTGCCCGCGACGGCGAGCTCAGCGGCCCAGGCCGTTCAGGTGCTCGCGCGATTCCAGGTAGGCGCTGAAATCGGTGCCGACTTCGGGGTGCTTCAGCGCGAACTCGACGGTCGCCTTGAGGTAGCCCAGCTTGCTGCCGCAGTCATAGCGGCGGCCCTGGTAGCGGTAGGCCAGCACCTGCTCCTGGCCCAGCAGCGACTGGATCGCGTCGGTCAGCTGCAGCTCGCCGCCGGCGCCGGGCTTGAGCTCGCGCAGGTGGTCGAAGATGCGCGGCGTCAGGATGTAGCGCCCGACCACGCCGAGGTTGGACGGCGCGTCTTCCGGCGCCGGCTTCTCGACGATGCCCGAGACCTTGATCACGTCGTCATCCCATTCGCGGCCATCGATCACGCCGTAGGAGCGGCTCTGCTCGGGCGTGATTTCCTCGACGCCCAGCACCGAGCAGTTGTAGTGGTTGAAGGCATCCACCATCTGCTTCATCACCGGCGGGTTGCCGTCGATCAGGTCATCGGCCAGCATTACCGCAAACGGGGTGTCGCCCACCAGCTTGGCCGCGCACAGCACCGCGTGGCCCAGGCCCAGCGCCTCGGGCTGGCGTACGTAGTAGCACTCGACGTTGGCTGGCTTGATCGAGCGCACCACGTCCAGCAGCGCCTGCTTGTTCTTGGCTTCGAGCTCGACTTCCAGTTCGAAGGCCTTGTCGAAATGGTCCTCGATCGCGCGTTTGGAGCGGCCCGTGACGAAGATCATCTCGGTAATGCCGGCGGCCATGGCTTCTTCCACGGCGTACTGGATCAGCGGCTTGTCCACCACCGGAAGCATTTCCTTGGGGCTGGCCTTGGTGGCTGGCAGGAAGCGGGTGCCCAGGCCCGCAACCGGGAACACAGCCTTGGTGACGCGATTTTCCATATCAGGTGTACCTCTCAGATTCCAGTCCATAACCCTGCCAGCCAGCGTGGGCGCCGTCTGTCCGGTTCTGTCCGACGATGCCGCACAGAACCCCCGGCCGGCAGGGGCGTGATGCAGGCCGCCTGACTGACCCTCGGGTCAGGCCGGCAGCCGCTGCAGCTGGCCCTGCAGCTTGGCCAGCGTCTGCTCGAAATCGGACAGGCGCTGCGTCTCTTGCGCCACCACCGCGGGCGGTGCCTTGGCGACAAAGCTCTCGTTCGACAGCTTGGCGCGGCACTTGCCGATTTCGCCACCGATGCGTTCGACTTCCTTCGACAGGCGCGCGCGCTCGGCGGCGACATCGATCTCGATCTTCAGCAGCAGGTGGTTGCCCCCGGCAATGGCGACCGGCGCACCGGCGCCCTCCGCTTGCAGGGTGGCTTCATCTTCGAAGACGCGCACTTCCGAAAGTTTCGCCAGGGCCTGGATATGTGCGCTGGCCGCCCTCAGGAAGGCGCTGTCGCCCTGCGCATACAGCGGGATGCGCTGGGCGGGCGAGATGTTCATTTCGCCGCGCAGGTTCCGGCACGCGTCGATCACTTCCTTCAGGCGAGCGACCCACTGCTCGGCATTCTCGTCGATCTTGGCGACGGCGGGCAGCGGATACGGCTGCAATGCGATGGTTTCCGCACCATCGCCGCTGGCGCGGCCGGCCAGCGGGGCCACTTTCTGCCACAGTTCCTCGGTGATGAACGGGATCACCGGATGCGCCAGGCGCAGCACGGTCTCGAGCACGCGCAGCAGCGTGCGGCGGGTGGCGCGCTGCTGTGCCTGGGTGCCGTTCTGGATCTGCACCTTGGCCAGTTCCAGGTACCAGTCGCAATACTCGTCCCAGACGAACTTGTAGATGGCGTTGGCGATATTGTCGAAGCGGTATTCGGCGAAGCCCTTTTCGACCTCGGCCTCCACGCGCTGCAGCAGCGACACGATCCAGCGGTCGGCCTGCGAGAAATCGAGGTAGCCGTCCGGGCCGCAGTCGTTATTGCACGGGCCCATGCCGCAGTCATGGCCCTCGGTGTTCATCAGCACGAAGCGGGTGGCGTTCCACAGCTTGTTGCAGAAGTTGCGGTAGCCCTCGCAGCGGCCGGTATCGAAGTTGATGTTGCGTCCGAGCGTGGCCAGCGAGGCGAAGGTGAAGCGCAGCGCGTCGGCGCCAAAGGCCGGAATGCCTTCCGGGAATTCCTTCTTGGTCTTCTTCTCGATCTTGGGCGCGTCCTTGGGCCGGCGCAGGCCGGTGGTGCGCTTCTTCAGCAGCGTGTCGAGGTCGATGCCGTCGATCAGGTCGACCGGGTCGAGCGTGTTGCCCTCGGACTTGCTCATCTTCTTGCCTTCCGAATCGCGCACCAGGCCGTGCACGTAGACGGTGTGGAAGGGGACCTTGCCGGTGAAGTGCTTGGTCATCATGACCATGCGCGCCACCCAGAAGAAGATGATGTCGTAGCCGGTGACCAGCACCGACGACGGCAGGAAGTGCTTCAGTTCAGGCGTTTCTTCAGGCCAGCCCAGCGAGGAGAAGGGCACCAGCGCCGACGAGAACCAGGTGTCGAGCACGTCTTCCTCGCGGCGCAGCGTGCCGGTGCTGCCGGCGGCCTTCGCCTTGGCGAGCGCTTCCTCTTCGGTGCGGCCGACGAAGCAGTTGCCGGCATCGTCGTACCATGCCGGGATCTGGTGGCCCCACCACAGCTGGCGCGAGATGCACCAGTCCTGGATATTGCCCAGCCACTGGTTGTAGGTGCTGATCCAGTTCTCCGGCACCAGCTTGATCTCGCCGCTCTGCACGGCTTCGAGCGCGACCTCGGCGATCGAGCGGCCCGGGTAGAAAGTGCCTTCCGGCGCCGGCTTGCTCATGGCGACGAACCACTGGTCGGTCAGCATCGGCTCGATCGCGCTGCCGGTGCGCTCGCTGCGCGGGGTCATCAGCTTGTGCTTCTTGACGTCTTCCAGCAGGCCCTGCTTGTCGAGGTCGTCGACGATGGCCTTGCGCGCGTCGAAGCGGTCCAGGCCGGCATAGGCGGCCGGGGCGTCGGCAACGATCTTCGCGTCCAGCGTCAGGATCGACAGCTGCGGCAGGTTGTGGCGCTGGCCGACTGCGTAGTCGTTGAAGTCGTGGCCCGGGGTCACCTTGACCACGCCGGTGCCGAACTCGCGGTCGACATATTCGTCGGCGATCACCGGGATCTGGCGGCCGGTCAGCGGCAGGTGCACCGACTTGCCGATCAGGTGCGCATAGCGCTCGTCTTCCGGATGCACCATCACGGCGACGTCGCCGAGCATGGTTTCCGGACGCGTGGTGGCCACGGTCAGGTGGGTCAGGCCGCCCTTGGCGTCAGCCTCGACCAGCGGATAGCGGATATGCCACAGCGAGCCTTCTTCCTCGACGCTGTCGACTTCCAGGTCCGACACCGCGGTGCCCAGCACCGGGTCCCAGTTGACCAGGCGCTTGCCGCGGTAGATCAGGCCCTGCTCGTACAGGCGCACGAACACTTCAGTCACCGCCTTCGACATCTCCGGCGACATGGTGAAGTACTCGCGGCTCCAGTCGATCGACGCGCCCATGCGCCGCACCTGGCGGGTGATGGTCGAGCCCGATTCTTCCTTCCACGCCCACACCTTCTCGGTGAACTTCTCGCGGCCGAGGTCATGGCGCGACACGCCCTGGCCTTCGAGCTGGCGCTCCACCACGATCTGGGTGGCGATGCCGGCGTGGTCGGTGCCCGGCACCCACAGCGTGTTGGCGCCCAGCATGCGCGCGTGGCGTGCCAGGCCATCCATGATGGTCTGGTTGAAGGCATGGCCCATGTGCAGCGTGCCGGTCACATTGGGCGGCGGCAGCTGGATCGCGAAGTCCGGGCGGGCGGGATCGAAGGTCGGCTTGGCGATGCCGCGCTTCTCCCACTCGGGGCCCCATTTCGCCTCGATGGCGGCGGGTTCGAAGCTCTTGGCAAGCGATTGGTCTTGGGCGGTCATGCTGGGATGTCGAGGTTGGCGTCTGGGTGCGTGGCAGGTGCGGTGCCCTGCGCCTGGCGGTCGCTGGCGGGCTGCGAGGGCCCGGCCTGGCGCCAGTGAAACCACAAATTATACGGGGGCGGGCGCCTGGTGCCTATTTCGTGGCCGGAGCCGGCCGGCGCGCGGCTTGGGCCCGGCTTGTGCGCGGCTTGTGCGCGCCTCCCGCCGCCAGGCCGGATGTGATTTATGGAACAGGGCCCCCCGGTATAATTGCGGGCGATTCCACTAGGCCTTTCCGATGTCCGACCTGCTCGCCAACCTGAACGCCGAACAACTTGCCGCCGTCACCCTGCCCGACGAACCGGCGCTGATCCTGGCGGGCGCGGGCAGCGGCAAGACCCGCGTGCTGACCACGCGCATTGCCTGGCTGATCCAGAACGGCCATGTCTCGCCGGCGGGCATCCTAGCGGTGACCTTCACCAACAAGGCCGCCAAGGAGATGCAGACGCGGCTGTCGTCGATGCTGCCGATCAACACCCGCGGCATGTGGATCGGCACCTTCCACGGCCTGTGCAACCGCATGCTGCGCGCGCATTTCCGCGACGCCGGACTGCCCCAGACCTTTGCCATCCTGGACAGCCAGGACCAGCTGTCGGCACTGAAGCGGCTGCTCAAGTCGCTCAACGTCGACGACGAGAAATACCCGGCCAAGAACCTGCAGTACTTCATCAACAACGCCAAGGAGCAGGGTCTGCGCCCGGCCGACGTCGAGGCCAACGACGATTTCAACAAGCGCTTCGTCGACCTCTACGCCGCCTACGACATGCAGTGCCAGCGCGAGGGCGTGGTCGACTTCGCCGAGCTGCTGCTGCGCTGCTACGAGCTGCTGCGCTACAACGACGCCATCCGCCAGCACTACCAGCACCGTTTCCGCCACGTGCTGGTCGACGAGTTCCAGGACACCAACGTGCTGCAGTACCAGTGGCTCAAGCTGCTGGCCGGCCACGGCACGCAAAACCCGGCCGCGGTCTTTGCCGTGGGCGACGACGACCAGAGCATCTACGCCTTTCGCGGCGCCAACGTCGGCAACATGCGCGACTTCGAGCATGAGTTCCGCGTGCGCCGGATGATCAAGCTGGAGCAGAACTACCGTTCGCACGGGCATATCCTGGATTCGGCCAACCACCTGATCTCGCACAACGCGCGCCGGCTCGGCAAGAACCTGCGCACCGATGCCGGCCACGGCGAGCCGGTGCGGGTGTTCCAGGGCGGCTCGGACGGCCAGGAAGCCGCCTGGATCATCGAGGAGATCCGCGACCAGATCGCGCAGGGCGCCAGCCGCGCCGAGATCGCGATCCTGTACCGCAGCAACGCGCAGTCGCGCGTGATCGAGCATGCGCTGTTCTCAGCCGGCATCCCGTATCGCGTTTATGGCGGCCTGCGCTTCTTCGAGCGCGCCGAAATCAAGCACGCGCTGGCGTATATGCAGTTGCTGGAGAACCCGCGCAACGACGCCGCCTTCGGCCGCGTGGTCAACTTCCCGGCGCGCGGCATCGGCGCGCGCTCGCTGGAGGTGCTGCAGGACATGGCGCGCCAGTACGACTGCGCGCTGGCCGAGGCCGTGGCCTACGTGCCTGGCGCGGCCGGCAGCAAGCTGGCCACGTTCGCGCGGCTGATCGACAAGATGCGCGAGGACACGCGCCGCATGACGCTGGCCGAGACCGTCGAGTACGTGATCAACCACAGCGGCCTGATCACGCATTACCAGGGCGAGAAAGAGGGCCAGGACCGCATCGAGAACTTGCAGGAACTGGTGACCGCGGCGCAGGCCTTCGTGGTCGAGGAGGGCTACGGCCTGGAAGCGCTGGCCGCGGTGATCCCTGCCGACCGCGGCCCCGCCACGCCGGTGCTGGCCAACGGCGACCAGTCGCAGCAGCTGCTCGACCCCGAGGCGCTGCCGGTGGTGATGACGCCGCTGGTCGCGTTCCTGACTCACGCTTCGCTCGAGGCCGGCGACAACCAGGCCCAGGCCGGCCAGGACGCGGTGCAGATGATGACCGTGCACGCGGCCAAGGGGCTGGAGTTCGACGTGGTCTTCATCAGCGGGCTGGAGGAAGGGCTGTTCCCGCACGAGAACAGCATGATGGACCCCGACGGCCTGGAGGAAGAGCGCCGGCTGATGTACGTGGCGATCACGCGCGCGCGCAAGCGCCTCTACATGTCGTTCGCGCAAAGCCGCATGCTGCACGGCCAGACCCGCTACCACGTGCGCTCGCGCTTCTTCGAGGAACTGCCCGAGGCCTCACTCAAATGGCTGACCCCGCCGGCACAGAGCTACGGCGGCGTGCGCCGCCAGGAGCGCGACAATGCCTGGGGCCGCGACTGGTTCCGCAAGCCCGAGGACGTGCCCTATACCGGCACCAAGCCCACCGGCGGCATGGACAATGGCAACGGCTATGCCGACGCCAGGCGCGAGGCAGGCACCGGCTTCCGCGTTGGCCAGTCGGTGTTCCACAACAAGTTCGGCGAAGGCGTGATCACCGCGCTGGAAGGCGAGGGCGCCGATGCGCGCGCCAATATCAACTTCAAGCGCCACGGCGCCAAGTGGCTGGCGCTGTCGGTGGCGAAGCTGGACGCGATCGACTGAAAGGCGCCGGCCGTGCCGGCGCCTCTTACCGCGCTCAGGACAGCGCGTGCCGCACTTCGCCGGCCTTGGGCTCCGGACTGTCCACGGTCAGCAGCGGATTGATAAACAGCGACGCCACCGCGCCGACGCCCAGCAACGCCCCCGAGATCATGAACGGCAGGTCATAGCTGCCGGTACGCTCGATCAGGTAGCCGAACACCACCGGCGACACCATGCCGGCCAGCCCGAAGCCGGTGTTCATCATGCCGCCCGCGGTGCCGGCGTACTTGCCGGCGATGTCCAGCGGCAGGCTCCACAGCACGGCATTGGTCAGCTCCAGGAAGAAGAACGACAGCGACAGCAGGATCACCGCGTTGACGGCATCGGCGGTGAAGGTCATCGGCGCGATGAACATCAGCGAACCGGCCAGCCCGATGAACAGGATCGCGCCGCGCGCCAGGCGCAGGTTGCCGGTGCGCCGGTAGAGGCGGTCCGACAGCACGCCGCCGAGCGTGTCGCCGACCACCCCTGCCATCAATGGCAGCGCGGTGAACAGCGCCAGCTGCTTCAGGTCGAAACCGCGCGCCTCCTTCAGGTACGAAGGCAGCCACGTCAGGTAGACCCACAGCGACCAGCCATAGCAGAAGTCGACGAAGGTCACCAGCCACATGCGCCGGAACAGCCGCCGCCACGGCGTGGGCGCCTTGGCCGCCTGCTGCGAATCGCCGCGCCGGTAGCCGATCTCCTGCAGTTCTTCCGGCGTGACGCGCTTGTGCTGGTCGGGCGAGTCCTTGAACATCATCGCGTACAGCACGGTCCAGCCCAGGCTCACCGCACCCAGCACGACAAAGGCCTCGCGCCATCCCGCGGCCGCGACGATGGCCAGCACGATCGGCGGCGTAATGGCGCCGCCCAGGCGCGCGAAGCTGTGCGTAATGCCCTGCGCGAAGCCGCGCTCGGCAACCGGCATCCAGTAGGTGAAGGCGCGGGTCGCGGTCGGGAACGCGCCGCCTTCGCCGACGCCCAGCACGAAGCGCAGCACCACCAGCATCAGCACGCTGCCGGCGAAGCCGGTCAGCACCGTGGCCACGCCCCAGATCAGCGACAGCACGATCAGCACCTTTTTGGGCCCGAACTTGTCGGACATCCAGCCGCCCAGGATCTGCATGGCGGCATAGGGATAGGCAAAGGCCGAGAACACCAGCCCGAGTTGCGATGATGTCAGCCCCATCTCTTCGCGGATCAGCGGGGCGGCGACCGAGATGTTGACGCGGTCGATATAGGCGATGAAATACATCAGGCACATGACGCCGAGGATCATGTGACGGGTCTTGATGCGTTGCTGCATAACCACCTCCTATGCGCGGCGGGCGCGCGTGGTGTTGACGGGGCGGCGGCCGGCGCATGGTCCATTGCCATGCGCTTGCGGCTCGTCAGGGGCGCGCCAGGGGCAAGTCCTGGCCGCGCTGCCCCGTCCTTGAGCAAACAGCTGTGTGTCTCTGTGTGTGACTCCGGATCTGCGTTGGCGGTGAGCGGGCTCCTTGGCGAGGGTCTTGGGGGAAGGAAAGGGGCGTCAGTTCAGGCAGGGTCCAGCAGCCTGAGCCGCTGCACCTTGCCGGAGGGCCCGCGCGGCAATTCCGCGATGAAGCGGAATTCCCTGGGCGTCTTGTAGCGGCCCAGCTCGCGCAGGCAGTGCGCGCGCAGCGCCGCGTCGTCGCAGGCCACGGCCTCGCGCCTGACGATGAAGGCGATGATCTCCTGCCCGTAGGCCGGGTCGGGCACGCCCACCGCCGCCGCGTCCAGCACGCCCGGATGGCGCAGCAGCGCTTCGTCGATCTCGCGCGGCGCGATGTTCTCGCCGCCCTTGATGATCAGTTCCTTGACGCGGCCGGTGATGTAGAAATAGCCCTGCGCATCGCGGTAGCCGAGGTCGCCGGTGCGCAGCCAGCCGTCAGGCGTAAAGGCTTCGCGCGTGACCTCGGGCGCCTTGTAGTAGCCCGCCATCACGCTCTCGCCCTGCAGCACGATCTCGCCGATCTCGCCGTCGGGCAACGGTTGCCCGTCGCGGCCCAGCACGCGGGCTTGCGTGCCGGACGGGCGGCCGATGCTGCCGATGCGCCGCTGCTGCGGGTCCAGCGGATTGCTGAACGCCGGCGCCGCGGTTTCGGTCATGCCCATGGTCTCGATCACGCCGATGCCGAAGCGTTGCTCGAACGCGCGATGGTGCTCCGGCGGCAATGCGGCAGAGGCGGAACGGCAGAAGCGCACGCCGGCCGGGGCCTGGCCGTCGGGATCGTTGAGCAGGTAGGCGATGATGGTCGGCACCACGTTGAGCCAGGTGCAGCCATGACGGGCAATGTCGTGCCAGAACGCGCTGGCCGAGAAGCGCATCGGCATCACTACTGAGCCGCCGTGCACCAGCGGCGCGATCACGGTCACCACCAGCCCGTTGATGTGGTACAGCGGCAGCGTGGCCAGCACGCGATCCCCCGCGCCGAGCGCATGCTCGCGGCTGACGCTGGCGCCGTTGGCGGCGAGGTTGCGGTGGGTCAGCAGCACGCCCTTGGGCGTGCCGGTGGTGCCGGAGGTGTACATCAGCAGCGCCGGGTGGTGGGGCTGCGGTGGCGGAAGGGGAGCTGCGCCGGGCTGCATTTCCGGCAGCGCGGGCAACACGCTGCCGTCCGGTGCGGTGACCACCACTGGCACCTCGACGCCGGCTTCGGCCAACGCCGTGCGGATCGCGGCTTCACCTTCCGGCGAAATGAAGATCAGCCGTGTGTCCGAGTGCCCGAGGATGTAGCGCAGTTGTGCCGGCTGGCACAGCAGGTTGATCGGATTGGCCACCAGCCCGCAGGCCATGGTGCCGAGCAGCAGCCGCGCGGTCTGCTCGCCGTTGGGCAGGTACACCGACACCGTCTGGCCGCTGGCGAGGCCGGCCTCGGCGTAGCGGCGGCCGAGCGCAGCCGCGTCGGCAGCCAGGGCGCCGAAGCTGAGCGCGCGGCCGCTGTCGGGAGACAGCAGGTAGGTTTTGTCGGGGGCCTGCGCGGCACGGGCGGCCAGCAGCGTGGCCAGCGTGTCGAGCACCGCGGGTCGGATGCGGGCGTTCATTGGCCGACCCTCGCGAAGTAGTCGCCCAGCAGCTCGCGCTCGTCGGGCACGCGCTCGGCGATCGGTTCGGCGATGCGGGTGATATTGAGGTACTGCCGCCAGCCGAGGTTGTCCGAGAAGTTGTTGCCGCCCCAGGTGCCGCAGCCCATCGACAGCGAGAACGGCAGGCCGTTGTCGAAATTGCCGCCGGTGGCGAAGCAGTGCGCCTGGTTCACGATCACGCGCGCCACCGGCAGTTCCTGCCCGAGTTGCAGCGCCTGCCGCGGATCGGCCGTATGCAGCCCGACCGAGTGGCCCGCGCCCATGTAGTCGTAGAGGCTCGCTACCCGCGCCACGGCGGCCGTGAAGTCGGCGGCGCGATAGAGCGTGAGCACCGGCGAGAGCTTTTCGCCGGAGAAGGGATAGTCGACGCCGACGCCGGTCTCCGGCACCAGCAGCATGGTCGGCTGCAGCGCACGCACGCGCGCCAGGCCCGCCAGCTCGGCAATGCGCGGCGCGCTCTGGCCGGTCATGTCGCCGGCGAGCTTGCCGTGCCGCCACATCAGCGCCTGCAGCCGGGCCTTTTCCTCGGCCGTCAGCAGCACGCCGCCGACGGCGGCGAGTGCTTCGAGCATGGGCTGGTAGACCGCGTCTAGGATCACCACGCTGTTCTCCGACGAGCAACTGGTGGCGTTGTCGAAGGTCTTGGAGCGGACGATCTTTGCCGCCGCATCGGCCAGCGCCGCGCTGCCGTCGACGATGGCTGCAACGTTGCCGGCCCCGACGCCGAACGCGGGCGTGCCGCAGGTGTAGGCCATGCGCACGTTTGCCTGCGAGCCGGTGGCCACCACCAGGTCGGCCTGGCGCATCAGCTCGGCGGTCGATGCCTTCGACACCGGCGCGGGCAGCATCTGCACCAGGTCCGCGGGCAGGCCGGCGCGCGCGAACTCGGCGTGGATGAACGAAAGCAGCAGCGCGCACGTGCCCTGTCCCTTGGGCGAGGGCGCCACCACCACGCTGTTGCCGCACTTGAGCGCGTTGATGATCTTGTTGGCCGGCGTCGCCCCGGGGTTGGTCGACGGCGTGATCGCGGCGACCACGCCGACCGGGCGCGCGATCTCGGTGATGCCGGTGGCCGGGTCACGCGCGATCACGCCGACGGTCTTGCGTCCGTGCAGGTCGCGCAGCAGGCCCAGTGTCTTGCGATGGTTCTTGCGGATCTTGTCGTCGACGTTGCCGAGGCCGGTGTCGGCCACGGCCCGCTCGGCCAGCCGGCGGTTGCGCGCGGGCTCCATGATGGCCCACGCGGCGGCCGCCACGGCGGTGTCGACGGTGGCCTGGCCGGCACGCGCGAACGCGCGCTGCGCCTGCCGGGCGCGCGCCACGATCGCATCGACCTGGTCTTCCTGCGCGGGCACATCGGTGGAATGGGACTGCTGGCGCTGCAGTATCTGCACACTCATGGATCGGCTCCGGGTTGGATCGCGGGGTTGGGGTAGGTCCGCCGCGGCGGCCCCGGATCGAATCTAGTGAACCCGGACAGGCATGCCGTCCCAATTTGTGCGCATTCGCGAGCACGGCTGCGGGCCGCAACCGGTAATGCGGTTTTCGGGACGCCAGGGCGTCCCGGAATCCGCTAAATTGCATCCATGAGCAACCACTCGAACGCCGCCGCGGTGCGCGCCTTCCGCATCCTGGAGATCCTGTCCGCTGCCGACGGGCCCATGCCGCTGTCGGCCATCGTGCAGGAGATCGGCCTGCCCAAGCAGACCGTGCACCGCATCCTCAAGCAGCTGGAAAGCACCTGGCTGGTATCGCGCACGGCGGGCAGCCCCGGCTATGAATGTTCGTCACGCGTGCGCCAGCTTGCCGTCAACGTGCTGATGCAGGCGGGGCCGGCCGCGGCGCGCCACGCGATCCTGCAGCAGCTGGTCGACAAGGTCGGCGAGACCTGCAACCTGACCATGCTGTCGGGCGACGACGTGGTCTACCTGGACCGGGTCGAAACGCAATGGCCGCTGCGCATGCACCTGCAGCCGGGCTCGCGCGTGCCGCTGCATTGCACCGCCAGCGGCAAACTGTTGCTGGCATTCCTGCCATGCGCGCAGCGCGAGCGTCTGGTGGCAAACCTGCCGCTGCGCGCGCATTCGGCTCGTACCATCACCGACGCTGCCGCACTGCACGCGGAGCTGGCGCAGACGCGGCGCCGGCGCCTGGGCATCAACAACCAGGAAAACCTTGAGGGGATGATTGCGGTGGCGGTGCCGGTGATGCGCAACCGCAGCCGCGCCTGCGCGGCGATCGCGGTGCAGGCGCCGCTGGCGCGGATGACGATGGACCGGCTGATGGGATTCGTGCCCGACCTGCGCATGGCGGCGGACGCGATGGTGAAGACGTTCGGGGAGTAGTTGCGGGCGTGCTTGCCGCCGGTCTGCTCCCCTCTCCCGCGAGCGGGAGAGGGGCACACAATCGCTTGATTGTCAGGCGCCCGGCGTAGCCGGCGCTGCCGGCTCCACCCCCGGCGGGGTCACGTTGAAGCAGCCGCGGTAGGTCGCATAGAACGAGCAATACAGGATTGCCAGCATCAGCAGCGAATACGGCGTGACCAGGAACGACAGCACCGTCTCGGCGCCGAAGGCGCTGAACACCGCCTCCAGGAAGAACGGGATCGCCACCAGCAGCATCGCGAACAGCACCGCGTAGGTGAAGAACGCGCCGCGGTTGCGCCAGCACGCGGTCCAGCTGAAGAACAGCGCCTTGACCGGCGGCACGCCGTGCCACGCCGCCAGCAGCGGGGCGAACCAGAACATCATCGCGATCGGCGTGTACAGCAGCGCGCCGATCAGCATGGCGTAGTACAGCTGGCGCACCGCCTCGGCGGTCGGCGCCTCTTCCTTCAGCACGATCGGTACCAGCGCGCTCATGTCGACCACCGCGCCGGCGATCAGCCCAAGAATGAACACCAGCCCGGCGTAGATGCCGCCCAGCACCAGCAGGTTGCGCGTGGCTTCCTTGCCGTTGGCGCGGAAGCCCGCCAGCAGCACGGTGGGCAGCACCCGCTTGTTCTGGATCACGTCGCGGCAGGCGGTCATCACGCCGACCGACAGGCCCGGGGTGACCACCAGCAGCGCGATGATGCCGATCAGCGGCACCACGATGGCCAGCTGCGCGGCAATCAGGTAGACGAACAGCAGCATCAGGAAGGTCAGCGGGTTCTTGCGGAACAGCCAGATGCCCTGGCGGAACCAGGTGTAGCCTTCCTTGGCAGGGACTTCCAGTAGTTGCATACGGGTCAGATCCAGGGGAGCGGGGCGCTCGCAGGGTTCGCGGGTTGTGCGTCCAGGCGCCGGCGCAGGATGCGTTCGAAATGGGTCGGATCGTGCGGCTGCAGCATGTCGGCCTCGCGCGGCAGGTAGAAGTCCCACAGTCGCGATACCCAGAAGCGCAGCGCACCCGCGCGCAGCATGTCCTGCCAGTGCGCGGCCTCGGTCTCGGTCAGCGGCCTGACCGCATGATAAGCCCGCAGCAGCGCCTGCGCGCGTGCGGGGTCGAGTTCGCCGGTGGCCAGGTCGATGCACCAGTCGTTGACGGTGACCGCGACGTCGAACAGCCATTTGTCCTGGCCGGCGAAGTAGAAATCGAAGAAGCCGCCCAGCCGGTGGCGGCCGCTGGCGTCTTCCTCGAACAGCGCGTTGTCGCGAAACAGGTCGCAGTGGCACGGGCCCTCGCCCAGGCTGGCGTACGCCGGGCTGGCGAAGAACGCCGCCTGGTGGGCGATTTCCCGCTGCAGCAGCGTGCGCTGGCCGGCATCGAGGAAAGGCAGGATCTCGCGCTCGGTCTGCTGCCACCACGGCAGGCTGCGCAGGTTGGGCTGGCGGCGCGGGTAATCGGCGCCGGCCAGGTGCATGCGCGCCAGCATGTCGCCGACTTCGGCGCAGTGCTGCGCGTCGGGCGCCAGCTGCGACGCGCCGGGCAGGCGCGTGACGATGGTGGCGGGCTTGCCCTTGAGCGGGCGCAGGATCTCGCCGTCGCGCGCCGGGATCGGCGCGGGCACGCGGATGCCGCGCCCGGCCAGGTGCGCCATCAGGTGCAGGTAATAGGGCAGCTGCGCGAACGACAGCCGCTCGAAGATGGTCAGCACGTACTGGCGCGTCTGGCCCTCGTGCTCCATGGTGAGGAAGAAATTGCTGTTCTCGATGCCCGAGGCGATGCCGCGCAGCTCGCGCACTTCGCCAAGGTCGAAATCCAGCAGCCAGCGTGCGATCTCGTCCTGCGAGACCGTGGTGAATACGGCCATACTCGTTGTGTGATGCGAATCGGAAAGCGGCGGGCGCCAGTTCCGGACAAAATCCGGGCCGCCGCCGCGGCATGACTGCCGGAGGGCCGGCGCGGCCTGGCGCTCAGGCCAGGCCGTGGGTAAGCGGGTTCAGAACTTCAGGTTGACCGAAGGCACCCGGTTGACGTCGTGCTCGCGGATCTTGGGCGAGCTGTCTTCCGGCTTGCTCATCTCGTACCTGGTGCCGAAGCCCGACCTGACCTGGATGTCGGTGGCGCGTCCCTTGTCGCGGTATTCGCGCACCTGGGTGCCATCGCGCTCGTTCAGCTGGAAGCTCGGCTCGCGCGGCTGGTTCAGCTGCGACCTGGCGGCCGGGGCGATCGGCTGGTTGTTGATCTGGTTCAGTTCCTGCTGGGTCAGCGCATTGCTTTCCTGCGCGACGGCCCAGCCGGACGCCAGCGCCAGCGCGGCGGCCACTGCCGCGGCCAGGCCGGACACGGGCCGCCTGGCAGGCGATTCAGGCTCGCCGGCCACGGCGGCGGCGCGCGTGGACCGGACCGGGCGGACGGGAGAAGGGGAGGTCATCAGGTGCTCCTGTGCGGGCTGCGGCGCAAGCGGCACGCAGCGCCGCGGCATGCGGCGGTTGGACTGCAACCCGGCGGCGCCGGGCTTGGCAGACGGACAGGTTCCATTCTAGCAATTCCTGTCCCGCGCAGGCCGCCGCCGTGCCCCGCGGGGCACCTGCGCCACGGGGCCGGGTGGCGCATGCGTGGCCGCGGCGCCCCGGCGAGCCCAAAACCCCGGGCTGTGGCCTTACAGGTAGAACATCTCTTCCTTCGGCGGGATCGGCTTGTCGCCGCCGCGCTGCTCGTAGTAGTCGTAGACCGCTTCCAGCACTTCGTGCGGCTCGTCGACGATCTTCATCAGGTCCAGGTCGTGCTCGGCGATCAGGCCCATCGGCAGCAGCGTGAAGCGGAACCAGTCCAGCAGGCCCTTCCAGAAGCGGCTGCCGAACATGATCACCGGCACCGAGCGCGACTTGCCGGTCTGCACCAGCGTCAGCACCTCGGCCAGCTCGTCGAGCGTGCCGAAGCCGCCCGGCATCACGATAAAGGCGTCGGAATTCTTGACGAAGGTGACCTTGCGGGTGAAGAAGTGGCGAAAGCGCATGGCAATGTCCTGGTACGGATTGCCCTGCTGCTCGTGCGGCAGTTCGATGTTCAGGCCGACGCTGGCGGACTTGCCCGCGTGCGCACCCTTGTTGGCCGCTTCCATGATGCCGGGACCGCCGCCGGAGATCACGGCAAAGCCCGCGTCCGAGAACAGCCGCGCGATCTCGATGGTGCGCTGGTAGTAGGGGGAGTCCTCGCGCAGGCGAGCGCTGCCGTAGATCGACACCGCCGGGCGGATCTCGGACAGGTACTCGGTGGCCTCGATGAACTCTGCCATAATCGTGAACATTTGCCACGAGGCGCGCGCCTTCTTTGCGGTAGCGCGGTCTTCGTCGGCCAGCGCACGCAGGCTGGGGATCATCTTGCGCGGATTGGCGCGCGCCGCCGCCGCAGCAGCCTTTTCAGCAGCAACTTCAGGCGGATTGCCCGCAGCGGCGGCATCGGCCGCAGCGGCGATGGCCGCGGCGTGCTCGGAGGCAGCCTCCGGCGGGGGTTGTACGGTATCGCCGGAGATATCAGCAACATCCGGGTCAGCAAGGGGGGCGGTCGAGGCACCGCCTGCAGCGGCACCAGTCAATTTTGAGTCCATGGGAATGTCGGATAGTCCAAAAACACTCTTGCTCGTCGATGGATCGAGCTATCTGTATCGCGCTTATCACGCTTTGCCGGACCTGAGGAATGGGGAGGGTCTGCCCACAGGGGCAATCTACGGCATGATCAACATGCTGCGCAAGTTGCGCAACGACTACCCGGCAGAGTATAGCGCCTGCGTGTTCGACGCCAAGGGCAAGACCTTCCGCGACGACCTGTATCCGGCCTACAAGGAGCACCGCCCGTCGATGCCCGAGGACCTGGCGCGCCAGATCGAGCCGATCCACGAGGCCGTGCGCGCGTTGGGCTGGCCGATCGTGGTGGTCGACGGCGTCGAGGCCGACGACGTGATCGGCACATTGTCGCGCCAGGCCATGGAGCAGGGCGTGCGCACGGTGGTGTCCACCGGCGACAAGGACCTGGCCCAGCTGGTCAACGAGCAGGTCACGCTGGTCAATACCATGAGCGGCGAAGTGCTCGATCCTCCCGGCGTGGTGGCCAAGTTCGGCGTGCCGCCGGAGCGCATCATCGACTATCTGTCGCTGATCGGCGATGCCGTCGACAACGTGCCTGGCGTGCCCAAGGTCGGCCCCAAGACCGCAGTCAAATGGCTGGCCGAGCATGGCTCGCTCGATGGCGTGATGGCGGCCGCGCCCGGCATCAAGGGCGTGGTCGGCGAGAACCTGCGCAACACGCTGGAATGGCTGCCGATGGCGCGCCGCCTGGTGACGGTCAAGACCGACTGCGACCTGAGCAAGTCGGTTGCCGATTTCCACGCGCTGCGCGAGACCGGCGAGGACAAGGAACAGCTGGTGGCGTTCTTCCAGCGCTATGGCTTCAAGACCTGGCTGCGCGAGGCCACCGGCGAAAGCCTGCCCGATGCGCGTGCCCAGGCCCGCGCCCGTGCCGCGGCCAGCGCGCCCGCGCAGGGCGGCCTGTTCGACGCGCCGGCGCCGTCGACGGACGCCGGCGCGGCCCCGGCCGAGGACGCCGCGCCCACCGAGATCCGCTACGAGACCGTCACCACCGCGGGCATGCTGGAAGACTGGCTGCGGCGCATCGAGTCCGCGCCGCTGGTGGCGATCGATACCGAGACCACGTCGCTCGATCCGATGCAGGCGCAGCTGGTCGGCATCTCGCTGTCGGCGGCGCCGGGCGAGGCCTGCTATATCCCGGTGGCGCACCGCGGCCCTGACGTGGCCGGCCTGCCCGAGCACGGCCAGCTGGCGCGCGAGCTCGTGCTGGAGCGCATGCGGGCCTGGCTGGAAGATGCCAGCCGCCCCAAGCTCGGCCAGAACCTGAAGTACGACGTCCATGTGTTCGCCAACCATGGCATCAAGCTGCGCGGCATTGCACACGACACCATGCTGCAGAGCTACGTGCTGGCCTCGCACCGCAACCACGGCATGGACAGCCTGGCCGAGCGCCTGCTGAGCCTGAAGACCATCACCTATGAAGAGGTGTGCGGCAAGGGCGCGAGCCAGATCGGCTTCGACCAGATCGACCTGGCCCGCGCCACCGAATACGCCGCCGAGGACGCCGACGTGACCCTGCGCCTGCATCGCAGGATGTTCCCGCAGGTCGAGGCCGCGGCCGGGCTGCGCCGGGTCTATGAAGAGATCGAGATGCCGGTCTCGGTGGTGCTGCAGAAGGTCGAGCGCAACGGCGTGCTGATCGACGCCGAACGGCTGGCCGCGCAGAGCGCCGAGCTGGGCCAGCGCATGCTGGCGCTGGAGCAGTCGGCCTACGAGGCCGCGGGCCAGCCGTTCAACCTGGGTTCGCCCAAGCAGATCGGCGAGATCCTGTTCAACCAGATGAAGCTGCCGGTGGTGAAGAAGACCGCCAGCGGCGCGCCCTCGACCGACGAAGAGGTGCTGCAGAAGCTGGCCGAGGATTACCCGCTGCCCAAGCTGCTGCTGGATTACCGCGGCCTGTCCAAGCTCAAGTCCACCTACACCGACAAGCTGCCGAAGATGGTCAACCCGCAGACCGGGCGCGTGCACACCAGCTACGGCCAGGCCACCGCGGTGACCGGGCGGCTGGCGTCGACCGAGCCCAACCTGCAGAACATCCCGGTGCGCACCGAGGAAGGCCGCCGCATCCGCGAGGCCTTTATCGCCGAGCCGGGCAGCGTGATCGTGTCGGCCGACTATTCGCAGATCGAGCTGCGCATCATGGCCCATATCTCGGGCGACGAGAACCTGCTGCGCGCCTTTGCCAACGGCGAGGACATCCACCGCGCCACCGCCGCGGAGATCTTCGGCGTCGAGCGCGAGGCCGTCAGCAGCGAGCAGCGCCGCTACGCCAAGGTGATCAACTTCGGCCTGATCTACGGCATGAGCGCGTTCGGGCTGGCCAGCAACCTGGGCATCGAGCGCGAGGCCGCCAAGCACTACATCGACCGCTACTTCATGCGCTATCCGGGCGTGGCGCACTACATGGAAGAGACGCGCCAGACCGCGCGCGAGCAGGGCTATGTCGAGACCGTGTTCGGCCGGCGCCTGTGGCTGCCCGATATCAACGGCGGCAGCGGCCCGCGCCGCCAGGCCGCGGAGCGCGCCGCCATCAACGCGCCGATGCAGGGCACCGCGGCCGACCTGATCAAGCTGTCGATGATCGCAGTGCAAGACTGGCTGGAGCGCGACGGCCTGCAGACCCGCCAGATCATGCAGGTGCACGATGAACTGGTGCTGGAAGTGCCCGAGCACGAGCTGGAGCTGGTCAAGGCGCGCCTGCCTGAGTTGATGTGCACGGTGACCGAGTTGCGCGTGCCGCTGGTGGCGGAAGTCGGCAGCGGCGCCAACTGGGAAGAAGCGCACTGAAGCCTGCCCTGGCGAGCCGGCGTCCCGGCCGGCTCGCTGCCCCCCTGCGTGGTGGTATCGAATGAAGCGACTGCTGAGTCAGCGTGCGGCGCTTGCCAGCCATGCTGCAATGCAGCAGACTGTGGCAAACGCCTCAGGCAAAGCATTTACAAAAACGCAGCAGGTAGACCATGACAGAAACAAGGACGCACCGCATCGTCGTCGTCGGCGGCGGAGCAGGGGGGCTGGAACTGGTAACGAAGCTGGGCGACAAGCTCGGCCGCAAGGGCGCGGCGCAGGTGGTGCTGGTGGACCGCCTGCCCACCCATATCTGGAAGCCGCTGCTGCATGAAGTCGCCGCCGGCAGCATGGATCCCAACACCCATCAGCTCGAATACGCGGCGCAGGCGCGCTGGCATCATTTCGAGTTCCAGCAGGGCGAGCTGACCGGCATCGACCGCGCCCGCAAGACCCTCTCTGTGTCGGCCTGCGTCGACCAGGACGGCGCCGAGCTGCTGCCCGCGCGCGAACTGCCGTATGACACGCTGGTGCTGGCGATCGGCTGCGTCACGCATTTCTTCGGCGTGCCGGGCGCCGCCGAGCACGCCATTGCGCTGGACACCGTGGCCCAGGCCGAGCGCTTCCGCAAGCGGCTGATCGCGGCCTGCGTGCGCGCCCAGAACGGGCGCGGCCGCGTGGACGGGGACGGGCGGCCGCGCGTGGACGTGGCCATCATCGGCGCCGGCGCTACCGGCGTCGAGCTGTCGGCGGAGCTGCGCAACACCGCGCACGTGCTCAGCGCCTATGGCCTGCACCGGCTCGACCCCCGCCGCGACGTGCGCATCCACGTGATCGAGGCCGGTCCGCGCATCCTGCCGGCGCTGTCCGAACGGGTCTCGGCCGAGACCGCCAAGCTGCTCAGGAAGCTGGATGTCGACGTCTTCACCAGCGAGCGCGTGACCGAAGTCACGCCGCAGGCCGTGCTGACCGCCAGCGGCAAGACCATCGACGCCGACCTGACGGTGTGGGCCGCCGGCATCACCGCGCCCGCGGTGCTGGGCAGCCTGGGCCTGCCGGTCAGCCGCCAGGGCCAGATCGTGGTCGGGCCGACGCTGCAGAGCGAGGGCGATCCGGACATCTTCGCCTTTGGCGATTGCGCCAGCTGCCCGTGGCCCGAGAAGCAGACCGCGGTGCCGCCGCGCGCGCAGGCCGCGCACCAGCAGGCCACCTTCCTCTACGAGGCGCTGTGCGCGCGGCTGGCGGGGCGGCCGCTGCCGCAGTTTGCCTTCAAGGACTTCGGCTCGCTGGTGTCGCTCGGGCATTTCAGCGCGGTGGGCAGCCTGATGGGCGGGCTGATCGGCGGCTCGATGTTTATCGAAGGGCTGATGGCGCGCTTCATGTACACGTCGCTGTACCGGATGCACGTGATGGCGCTGCACGGCGCGGTGGGGATGGCGCTGGACACCGTCTCGCACTGGCTGCGCAGCAAGACCAGTCCGCGCGTCAAGCTGCACTGACGCATGGCCCGGGGCCCCCCGCTTGCGGGTGGGGGCGCCGGCGGGCCTGCGTCGCCATGTTTTCTCCATGTCTGCTTAAAATCGGGCGCGGGCGCCGCGTGGCGGCCCAGCCACCAACGATCCTGGAGACAAGCATGCTCAAACCAGAAGTGGACAGCCTGGTCCCCGGCCAGACCTTCGACCGCCGCGGCTTCGTCAAGACCGCGCTGGGATCCGCCTTTGCGGTTGCGGCCTTGCCGGTGATGGCCCAGCAGGCGATCAAGACCGATTTTTCCGGCCTGAACGCGGGCGAGGTCACGATTCCGTCGGGCGGCTTCAGCATGCCGGCCTACCGCGCCCAGCCGGAAGGGAAGAAAAACCTGCCGGTGGTGCTCGTAATCAGCGAGATCTTCGGTGTGCACGAGCATATCGCCGACGTGTGCCGGCGCTTCGCCAAGCTGGGCTACCTGGCGATCGCGCCCGAACTGTTCGCGCGCCAGGGCGATCCGCAGAGCTTCGGCACGATCCAGGAACTGCAGCGCGAGGTGATCGCCAAGGTGCCCGACGCGCAGGTGATGGGCGACCTCGATGCCGCCGTGGCCTGGGCCGGCGCCAATGGCGGCGACGTCTCGCGCCTGGCCATCACCGGGTTTTGCTGGGGCGGCCGCATGACCTGGCTCTACGCCGCGCACAGCCAGCGCCTGAAGGCCGGCGTGGCCTGGTACGGCCAGCTGGCGCCCGAGCCGACGCCGATCAAGCCGAAAAACCCCATCGACCTGGTCGGCCAGCTCCATGCGCCGGTGCTCGGCTTGTACGGCGGCAAGGACACCGGCATCCCGCTGGAGCAGGTGGACCGGATGAAGGCCGCGCTGGCGTCGTCGTCCGATCCGGACGCCAAAAAGTCGCGCTTTATCGTCTATCCCGAGTCCGGCCACGCCTTCCATGCCGACTACCGGCCCAGCTACCGCGAGGCCGATGCCAGGGACGGCTGGCAGAAGTGCCTGGACTGGTTCCGGCAGAACGGCGTCGCCTGACCTGGCAATCGCCCTCGCCCGTGGGGCGCCGACGGCAGGATTGCAAAGTCCCGGCGGATACGTACAATGCGGCCTTTGAGTTATTGCAACATTGTTGCGTTTGCCGCCCGGCGCGATGCGGGCGGAACGGCGGCGCCGCCCGGCACCGCCACCCCGGGAGCCCATCATCCATTCGACGCTTTTGTACATCCTGCTCGCCGCCACGATCTCGGGCGTGGGCAGCATCTTCGGGGCGGCGCTGCTGTCGCTGACGGTGGCGTCCCGCGTGGTCGAGCGCATGGTGAGCTTCTCGGTGGGGGTGCTGCTGGCCACCGCGCTGCTGCATTCGCTGCCCGAGGCGTTCGAGTCCGGCGCCGATCCGCGCGCGCTGTTCGGCACCTTGCTGGCCGGGCTGCTGGGTTTCTTCCTGCTGGAAAAGCTTTCGCTGCTGCGCCATTCGCACCATCACGAGGGCGACGGGCACCACCACCACCACGGCCATGACCGCGAGGAAGCGGGCCGCAGCGGCCTGACCATCCTGGTCGGCGACACCTTCCACAACTTTGCCGACGGCATCGTGATCGCGGCGGCGTTCCTGGCCGACCCGCATATCGGCGTGGTCACCGCGCTGGCGATCGCGGCGCACGAGATCCCGCAGGAGGTGGGCGACTTTATCGTGCTGCTCAACGCCGGCTTCTCCAAGGCGCGCGCCTTTGCCTTCAACCTGCTGTCGAGCCTGGCGGCGATCGCCGGCGGGGTGGTCGGATACTTCCTGCTCGACCAGTTGAGCGGGTGGATTCCGTACGTGCTGGTGATCGCGGCCAGCAGCTTTATCTATATCGCCGTCAGCGACCTGATGCCGCAGATGCAGCGCAAGCCGCGCTGGCGCGAGTCGGCGATCCAGGTGGTGCTGGTGGCCGCGGGCATCGCCGCCATCGTCTACATCACCAACGGCGTGCACGAGCGCCACAGCCATGGCGGGCACGGCAACGACGGCCACGGCCACGCCGCGCCCGTCGCGTCGTCACGCTAGCCGGCTAGGCGGCTCAGGCCGTCCCGGTGGCAACCGGGCGCGCCGGGTCGGCGCACCACTCGCTCCACGATCCCGGATACAGCGCCGCGCCGCCCAGGCCCGCCGCTTCCAGCGCCAGCAGATTGTGGCAGGCCGTGACGCCCGAGCCGCACTGCATCACCGCCTGCGCGGCGGCGTGCGTGCCCAGCACCGCGCCGAATTCCGCGCGCAGGGTCTCGGCCGGCTTGAAGCGGCCTTCCGCGTCCAGGTTGTGCTTGAAGAAACGATTGACCGCGCCCGGGATATGGCCGCCGACCGGGTCCAGGGTCTCGTTCTCGCCGCGGAAGCGGTCGGGCGCGCGCGCATCGACCACCAGCAGCCGGCCCTGGCCGAGATTGTCGACCAGTGTGTCCGCGTCGACGGTCGGCACCAGCGACTTGCCGCGGCGGATCGTGCCCGGAACCTCGGGCTCTGCCGCGGCATCGTGCTCCAGCGGCAGGCCGGCCTTGACCCAGGCGTCCTTGCCGCCATCGAGCACGGCCACGGCATCGTGACCGATCCAGCGCAGCAGCCACCACAGCCGCGCGGCGAACATGCCGCCCTGTGCGTCGTAGGCGACCACCGGGGTGTCGTCGTCGATGCCGAGTGCCTGCAGGCGCGCGACCAGGTCGTCGGCGTCCGGCAGCGGATGGCGGCCGTTGCGGCCGGTCTTGGGGCCGGACAGCTCGTTGTCCAGGTGCAGGTAGAAGGCGCCGGGCAGGTGGCCGGTGCGGTAGGCCTCGCGGCCGGCGGCCGGGTCGGCCAGGTCGAAGCTGCAGTCGATCACGACGCAGCGGCCGGGGCCGGCCAGCAGAGACTGCAGTGCGGTGACGGAAATCAGCGGTTTCTGCATGGGAATCCTGTAGCGGTCGGAGAGAGAAATCTAACGCAGTCGGGCTTACCGGATGCTACACCTCGGGGTGCACTTCCGCCTCCGGCGACTTGACCGGCGTGGCGGGCGTGGGCTTGGCGTCGGTGCCCTGGCGCGCGCGCATCAGCGTGGTGGCGATGCCGCTGGCGATGATCAGCCCCATGCCCAGCCACGACAGCCAGTTCAGGCGGTCGGACCAGATCAGCATGCCCCACACGCTGGAAAAGACGATGCCGGCGTATTGCAGGTTGGCGGTCAGCAAGGTGTTGCCGCGCTTGTAGGCGCGCGTCATCGCGGTCTGGCCCAGCGTGGCCAGGATGCCGATCGCCAGCAGCAGGCCGGCGCCATGCCAGGTATGCGGGCTGGTGCCGCCCAGCAGCATCCACACCAGTCCGGCGATCATGCCGACCAGCGAGAAATAGAACACGATGCGGCCTTCGGGCTCGCCCAACTGGCCGAGCTGGCGCACCTCGACATAGGCCAGCGCGGTGAAGATGCCCGAGATCAGCCCGACCAGGCCGCCGGTCAGCTGGTCCTTGCCCACCGACGGCTGCAGCAGGCAGATCACCCCGGCAAACGACAGCAGGATAGCCAGCACCAGGCGGCGGTCGGCGTTGCCGCCGGTGCCGGCCAGCGCCGCGCTGGCGCCCAGGATCAGCGCGATCCACACCGGCGACATGTAGTTCAGCGTCATCGCTGTGGCCAGCGGCAGCAGCGAGATCGAGGTGAACCACAGCATCAGCGAGGTCACGCCGAACACGCTGCGCTTGATATGCGACAGCATGTACGGGGTGCGCACCGAGACCCCGCGCGAGGACAGCAGCACCCACATGATCACCACACTGATCAGGCCGCGGTAGAACACGATCTCGCCGGTGGTATAGAGGTCGGACGCCAGCTTGACGCCAACCCCCATCAGCGAAAAGGCGAAGGCGGCGAACAGCATCCAGAGCGATTGCATGGCGAGGGCGCGGTAAAGCGGGCAGGAGCGAAGGAGAGAGTGTCGGCGCGCGAGCGGGGCTCTGCGGCTTCGCGTCCATCGCGCCGGACAATGATTCTAGCAGCGCACATCGCCTGCCAAAGCAAAACGGACCGCCGTGGCGGTCCGTTGCAGGTTGCGCGATGCAGTGATTTGTGCGCTGATCGCACTAGCCGGCGTAGGCCATGGCGCGGCGGTACCACTCATGGAAGTGCTGCATGCCGTCTTCCATCGGCGACTGGTACGGGCCGACCTCGCTGGTGCCGCGCTTGAGCAGCGCCAGCCGGCCGGCATCCATGCGTTCGGCGATTTCGTCGTCCTCGATGCAGGTTTCCATGTAGGCGGCGCGCTCGGCCTCGACGAACTCGCGCTCGAACAGCGCGATTTCCTCGGGGTAGTAGAACTCCACCACATTGCGGGTCTTGCGCGGGCCGATCGGGTGCAGCGTCGAGATCACCAGCACGTTCGGGTACCACTCCACCATGATGTTGGGGTAGTAGGTGAGCCAGATCGCGCCGTGCTTGGGCAGCACGCCGTTGTTGAAGCGCAGCACCGCGTCGTGCCATTTCTGGTACGTCGCGCTGCCGGGGCGCTTCAGGCCGGCGTGCAGGCCCACGGTCTGCACGCTGTGCCATTCGCCGAACTCCCACTTGAGGTCGTCGCACGAGACGAAGCTGCCCAGCCCCGGGTGGAACGGCACCACGTGGTAGTCCTCGAGGTAGACCTCGATGAAGGTCTTCCAGTTGTAGTCGCACTCGTGCACCTCGACGTGGTCGAGCATGTAGCCGTCGAAGTTCAGGTCCTGCGCCACCCCCAGCCGCGCCAGGTCGGCGCGCACGTCGCGCGGGCCCTCGAACAGCAGGCCGTTCCAGTTCTGCAGCGGCGAGCGCTTCAGGTGCAGGCAGGGCTGCTTGTCGAAATGCGGCGCGCCGAGCAGTTCGCCCTTGAGGTCGTAGGTCCAGCGGTGCAGGGGGCAGACGATGTTCTGCTTGTTGCCGCGGCCGTTCAGCATGATGGCCTGGCGATGGCGGCAGACGTTGGACATCAGCTCGACGCCGGCGGCGTTGCGCACCAGCATGCGTCCTTCGTCCTCGGCCTTGAGCGTGTGGTAGTCGCCGGTTTCCGGGACCATCAGTTCGTGGCCGACATAGCCCGGGCCATTCCGGAACAGCAGTTCGAGTTCTTGTTGATGCAGCGCTTCGTCGAAGTAGACGCCGACGGGCAGTTGCGAATCAGCCGGCGCCAGGTTGAGCGCGGTGCTGAGATTGGACATTATCCCCACTCCCAGATGAACAGGTGAAAGCAGTGAACAACCCAACCATCGAAAATGGAATCGATTTGGGAAACACTGCCGCCCGGTGTGGACGCTCTCGCGACCCCTGGCGGCGAACGAAAGATTGTACCCGACCCGAAAAGTTAAGGGACTGATTTTTTTGCCTTTTTAGCGAAAAAGTCGACCCGGGTCGTCATCGGGGTGCCGTAGCGGGCGCATTCGGAAAGACGACCCGAGCGCACAAGTCACTTCCGCCTCGGAAGCACCCGATCGGGGCACGGTATCCCCCTGCAAGATGGGGGCAGGGCCGCGCTTTGGCGTAAAATCCGGGCTTCCCCCTTCCGGGTTTCCCCCGGTTCCAGATTCCAGGGCCTGATATGCCAAAAACGATGACCGCTCCGGTCCAGACCGACAATACCGCCGACGCCGCCTCGGTGCCGCCCGCTTCCTACGAAGCGGCGATGGCCGAACTGGAGACGCTGGTGGCCAGCATGGAGAGCGGCGAGCTGCCGCTCGAGGCCTCGCTGGCGGCGTACCGCCGCGGCGCCGAGCTGGTGCGCTACTGCCAGCAGAAGCTGGAGCGGGTCGAGCAGCAGGTGCGGGTACTGGAGGGCGACGCGCTCAGGCCGCTGGCGGGCGAGGCCAACGGGACCAATGGCGGCAATGGGTCACAGGGGACGGACGAGGCATGAGCGACTTCGCACAATGGATGCAGGCGCAGGGCGTGCGCACCGAGGCCGCCCTGCAGGCCGCGCTGCCCGACGCCGGCACGGTGCCGCATACGCTGCACGAAGCGATGCGCTATGCTGCGCTGGGCGGCGGCAAGCGCGTGCGCCCGCTGCTGGTCCATGCCGCCGGCGAAGTCAGCGGCGCGGCCCCGGCCGCCTGCGACGCGGCCGCCTGCGCGGTGGAGATGATCCACGCCTATTCGCTGGTCCACGACGACATGCCGTGCATGGACGACGACGACCTGCGCCGCGGCCGGCCGACCGTGCACAAGGCCTATGACGAGGCCACCGCGCTGCTGGTCGGCGATGCGCTGCAGACCCAGGCCTTCATCGTGCTGGCGGAGGCCGGGCCGATCGCGCCGGCGGTGCGGCTGCAGCTGGTGGCGGAGCTGGCGCGGGCCTCGGGCTCGGCCGGCATGGCCGGCGGCCAGGCGATCGACCTGCAGAACGTGGGCCGCGCCATGACGCGCGACGCGCTCGAGGCCATGCACCGCATGAAGACCGGCGCGCTGCTGCGCGCCAGCGTGCGCATGGGTGCGCTGTGTGGCGAGATCGATGCCCAGGGCCTGGCCGCGCTGGACCGCTACGCGGCGGCGGTGGGATTGGCGTTCCAGGTCGTAGACGATATTCTGGACGTCACCGCCGATACCGCGACGCTGGGCAAGACCGCCGGCAAGGACGCCGCCCACGACAAGCCGACCTATGTGTCGCTGCTGGGGCTGGACGCGGCCCGCGAACTGGCCGGGTCGCTGCGCGCCGAGGCCTACGAGGCGCTGGCCGGCTTCGGCGAGCGCGCCGCGCGCCTGCGCGACCTGGCGGACCTGATCGTGCTGCGCACGCATTAAACTAGAGCCGGCCGAACGGACATCATGACCTACGCACTCCTCAACAAGATTGACGCCCCCGCGGACCTGCGCAAGCTCGACCGGCGCGAGCTCCAGACCCTGGCCGACGAACTGCGCGCCTATGTGCTGGAGTCGGTCTCGCAGACCGGCGGCCACCTGTCGTCCAACCTGGGCACGGTCGAACTGACCATCGCGCTGCACTATGTCTTCAACACTCCGGACGACCGGCTGGTGTGGGACGTGGGCCACCAGAGCTATCCGCACAAGATCCTGACCGGGCGCCGCGAACGCATGCGCACGCTGCGCCAGTGGGGCGGCATCTCAGGTTTCCCGCGCCGCAGCGAGAGCGAATACGACACCTTCGGCACCGCGCACTCGTCGACCTCGATCTCGGCCGCGCTGGGCATGGCGCTGGGCGCGCGCACGCTGGGCCAAAAGCGCGTCTCGGTGGCGGTGATCGGCGACGGCGCGATGACCGCGGGCATGGCCTTCGAGGCGCTCAACAACGCCGGCGTCTACAAGAACCTGCCGCTGGTGGTGGTGCTCAACGACAACGACATGTCGATCTCGCCGCCGGTGGGCGCGCTCAACCGCCACCTGGCACGGCTGCTGAGCGGCCAGTTCTACGCCGCCACCAAGAAGGGCATCGAGAAGGTGCTGTCGGTGGCGCCGCCGGTGCTGGAGTTCGCCAAGCGCTTCGAGGAACATGCCAAGGGCATGATGGTGCCGGCCACGCTGTTCGAGGAATTCGGCTTCAACTACATCGGCCCGATCGACGGCCACGACCTGAATTCGCTGGTGCCGACGTTGCAGAACATCCGCGAGCGCGCGCTCGAGGGCGGCGGCCCGCAGTTCCTGCACGTGGTCACCAAGAAGGGCCAGGGCTACAAGCTGGCCGAGGCCGACCCGATCCTCTACCACGGTCCGGGCAAGTTCAATCCGGCCGAAGGCATCCGCCCGGCCGCCAAGCCCGCGCGCAAGACCTACACCCAGGTGTTCGGCGACTGGCTGTGCGACATGGCCGCGGCCGACAAGCGCCTGGTCGGCATCACCCCGGCGATGCGCGAGGGCTCGGGCATGGTCGAGTTCGAGAAGCGCTTCCCGGAGCGCTACTACGACGTCGGCATCGCCGAGCAGCATGCGGTGACCTTCGCCGGCGGCCTGGCATGCGAGGGCCTGAAGCCGGTGGTGGCGATCTACTCGACCTTCCTGCAGCGCGGCTACGACCAGCTGATCCACGACGTGGCGCTGCAGAACCTGCCGGTGGTGTTCGCGCTGGACCGCGCCGGCCTGGTCGGCGCCGATGGCGCCACGCATGCGGGCGCCTACGATATCGCCTACCTGCGCTGCATCCCCAACATGATGGTGATGACGCCGTCCGACGAGAACGAATGCCGCCAGCTGCTGACCACGGCATTTCAGCAGGACTGCCCGACCGCGGTGCGCTATCCGCGCGGCTCCGGCCCGGGCGCGGCGATTGCCGCCGACCTGGCGCCGGTGCCGGTGGGCAAGGGCGTGGTGCGCCGCGACGGCGGGGCGCGCGCCGGGCACCGCGTGGGCTTGCTGGCATTCGGCTCGATGGTGCAGCCGGCGCTGGGCGCGGCCGAGGCACTGGACGCCACCGTGGCCGACATGCGCTTCGTCAAGCCGCTCGACGTGGCGCTGGTCCGGCGCCTGGCCGCCGACCACGACTACCTGGTGACGGTGGAAGAGGGCAGCGTGATGGGCGGTGCCGGCAGCGCCGTGCTGGAGGCGCTGGCCGAGGCCGGCATCGACAAGCCGGTGCTGACGCTGGGCCTGCCCGACCGCTTCGTCGACCATGGCGACCCGGCCTTCCTGCTGCAGCAATGCGGCCTCGACGCGGCCGGCATCGAGCGCTCGGTGCGCGAGCGTTTCGGGCTCGACCAGGCCCAGGTGACGGTCGCCTCGCGCGTGGCCTGATCACCTGCCATCCCGGGGGGATTCGGGCCGCCGCGCCACGAGTGCGTCCGAATTCCCTTACACTCCGTTTTTTGTGTTCGCAGCTGCGGGTCGGCACGCCAGTGCCGGGTCCCGTGGTTTCACACTCGTTGCGCGGCATGGAGGGACTGCGAAAATGCCGCGACCGTAAGGGCTTGCGCTTGCCTGCGCAACCCTGGAGGAAACCGTAGATGAATGACATCAACCCCGCCTTCATCATGCCCGACGTCCAGTCGAGCCCCGACACCCGCCAGATTCCGATCCAGCGTGTCGGCGTGAAGGGCGTGCGCTATCCCGTGACCCTGAAGACCCCGGCCGGCATCGTGCCGACCGTCGGCACCTTCAACCTCGACGTGCATCTGCCCGCCGAGCAGAAGGGCACGCATATGTCGCGCTTCGTCGCGCTGCTGGAAGAAGAGCGCGCGCCGCTGGAGCTGGCCAGCTTCCGGCTGATGCTGGACAAGATGCTGGAGAAGCTCGAAGCCGACGCCGGCCGCATCGAGGTCACGTTCCCGTACTTCATCAGCAAGATCGCGCCGGTGTCGGGCGTGGAGTCGCTGCTGGACTACGAGGTCACGCTGACCGGCGAGGTGCGCAATGGCGCCACGCGGGTGTTCCTGAAGGCGCTGGTGCCGGTGACCAGCCTGTGCCCGTGCTCGAAGAAGATCTCGCAGTACGGCGCGCACAACCAGCGCTCGCATATCACCATGAACGTCGAGCTGGCCGGCGAGCTGCCGGTGGAAGCGCTGGTGCGCATGGCCGAGGAAGAGGCGTCGTGCGAGCTGTGGGGGCTGCTCAAGCGGCCCGACGAAAAGTTCGTCACCGAGCGTGCCTACGAGAACCCCAAGTTCGTCGAGGACCTGGTGCGCGACATCGCCATGCGGCTGAATGCCGACGAGCGCATCGTGGCCTATGTGCTGGAGGCGGAGAACTTCGAGTCGATCCACAACCACAGCGCGTATGCGGTGATCGAGCGGGACAAGCGCGTCGGTTGATCGGGTTGTCGCTGCCAAAGAAAAAGCCACCGCATGCGGTGGCTTTTTCTTGGGGCGCCTGGGTATGTCGACGGTCAGGCAGCCGAGGGCAAGCGGATATCCGCCAGATCCCAGCGCGGCGTCACGCCATAACCGTATTCACGCCGCGCCAGCTCCGGCGCGGCCTGCAAGCGCATCGCGCCCGCAAACGCGATCATCGCGCCGTTGTCGGTGCAGAACGCCAGGTCAGGGTAGTAGACCTCCAGCTTGCGCTGCCTGCCGAGCTGGTCCAGCCGTTCGCGCAGTTGCCGGTTGGCGCCGACGCCGCCGGCCACCACCAGCCGCTTGTGGCCGGTTTGCTTGAGCGCCGCCATCGACTTGGCCGCCAGCACGTCGACGATCGCATCGACGAAGGCGCGCGCGAGGTTGGCGCGGTCCTGCTCGCAGGTATTGGCCAGCTTGCGGGTTTGCGTCAGCACTGCGGTCTTCAGGCCGGCGAAGGAGAAATCCAGGTTGCCCGAATGCAGCATCGGCCGCGGCAGCTCGAACGCGCCGGGCATGCCGAACTCGGCCAGGCGCGACACTTCCGGCCCGCCCGGATAGCCCAGGCCCAGCAGCTTGGCGGTCTTGTCGAACGCTTCGCCGGCGGCATCGTCCAGGGTTTCGCCGAGCAGCGCGTAGTCGCCGATGCCGCGCACTTCCATCAGCTGCGTATGCCCGCCGGACACCAGCAGCGCCACGAACGGGAATGGCGGCGGCTCGCCCGTCAGCAGCGGCGACAGCAGGTGCCCTTCCAGGTGATGCACGCCCACCATCGGCACGTTCAGCGCGAAGCCCAGCGCATTGGCCACCGAGGCGCCGACCAGCAGCGCGCCGGCCAGCCCGGGGCCCTGGGTGAAGGCAATGGCGTCGATGTCCTGGCGGCCGCGGCCGGCGTCGGCCAGCACCTGCTCCAGCAGCGGCAGCACGCGGCGGATATGGTCGCGCGAGGCCAGCTCGGGGACCACGCCGCCGTAGTCGCGGTGCATGGCGATCTGCGAGTGCAGCGCGTGCGCGAGCAGGCCGGCGCCGGTGTCATAGAGGGCGAGGCCGGTTTCGTCGCAGGAAGATTCGATGCCGAGGACAAGCATGAGAGGCATGACGCCGTTTCCGGTCAGGGGAAACAGCCGTCGGAATAAGGGTTTGCGGGAAGCGCGCAGGGTAGCACAGCGGCGCGCTGCGCGCTTTTCGCTACAATCTGCCCTTTCTCAGGCGGTGGCAAGACACATGGATTCGCGAGGCGTGCAATGAGCGAGGCAGCCCAGGCCCGGACCGGCCGGTATGACGTGGCGGTACTGGGCGCCGGCGCCGCGGGCATGATGTGCGCCGCGGTAGCGGGGCAGAACGGCGCGCGCGTGGTGCTGATCGACCATGCCACCCGGCTCGCCGAGAAGATCCGCATCTCGGGCGGCGGCCGCTGCAATTTCACCAACCTGCAGGCCGGGCCCGCCAATTACCTGTCGTCCAATCCGCACTTCTGCCGCTCGGCGCTGGCCCGCTACACGCCGCAGGATTTCCTTGCGCTGATGCGCCGCCATGGCATCGACTGGCACGAGAAGCACCGCGGCCAGCTGTTCTGCAACGACAGCGCCGAAGACGTGATCGCGATGCTGCGCGCCGAATGCGACGCCGGGCAGGTGCGCTGGCAGACCGGCTGCACGGTCGCGGAAATCCGGCGCGAGGGCGATGACTTCCTGCTGCTCACCGCCGCCGGCACGGTGCGGGCCGGGGCGCTGGTGGTGGCCACCGGCGGCCTGTCGATCCCCAAGATCGGCGCCACCGACTTCGGCTACCGCATTGCCCGCCAGTTCGGGCTGGGCATCGTCGAGACCCGGCCGGCGCTGGTGCCGCTGACCTTCGACGGCAAGGACTGGGCGCCGTTCGTGCCGCTGGCGGGAGTCTCGCTCGAAGTCGATATCGCCACCGGCAGCGGCAAGGCCGCGGGCGCGTTCCGCGAGGACCTGCTGTGGACGCACCGCGGCCTGTCGGGCCCGGCGGTGCTGCAGATCTCCAGCTACTGGCATCCCGGCACGCCGGTCGCCATAGACCTGTTCGATGGCGAGGACGCCGCCGCCTGGCTGCTCGAGCAGAAAGCCGGCAGCCGCAAGCACCTGGGCAACCTGCTGGCGCAACGGCTGCCGTCGCGGCTGGCCGAGGCGTGGTGCGCAGCCGCGGGCGTCGCGGCGACGATGCCGCTGCATGACGTGACCGACAAGGCGCTGCGCAAGCTCGGCGCCGCGCTCAACGACTGGCGCATCGTGCCGTCCGGCACCGAGGGCTACCGCAAGGCCGAGGTCACGCTGGGCGGGGTCGATACCCGGGCACTGTCATCGGCCACCATGATGGCGCGCGAGGTGCCGGGCCTGTATTTCATCGGCGAGGTGGTCGACGTGACCGGCTGGCTGGGCGGCTACAACTTCCAGTGGGCCTGGGCCTCCGCGGTGGCGGCCGGGCAGGCCACGGCCGAGGCGGCACGGCAGGCCCGGGCGGGGCAGGCGGCAGCCTGAGTTGAAGCTTGTACGTGCCGCATGAGTCGCATGCGGCACGCCGGTTGCACGCCACTTCCGCGCCGGATTGTTGGTGCTACAATCCAGAACTTCGTAACGCCGCCATCCCGAAAATACTTACATTTTCCGGCCAAATGACTACGATCCGCCTCAAGGAAAACGAGCCTTTTGAAGTTGCCCTGCGCCGTTTCAAGCGCACCATCGAGAAGAACGGCCTGCTCCCGGAACTGCGGGCCCGCGAGTTTTACGAAAAACCCACCGCCGCGCGCAAGCGCAAGAAGGCTGCGGCAGAGAAGCGCCATTACAAGCGTATCCGCAGTCAGATGCTGCCGAAGAAGCTGTACTGACGCCGGCTTCGCGCTTGCCCCTGACCCGCTGTGGCGTATGCTCGGCGGGTTTTTGCGTTGTGGGCCTTGCAGGCGGCGGTATTCGCCGCCATGTGTAAGTGCCCGCCCACTTTCTGGAAGATCACGATGTCCCTCAAAGCCCGTATCAGCGAAGACATGAAGACCGCCATGCGCGCCCGCGAAACGGAGCGCCTTGGCACCATCCGCTTGCTGCTGGCCGCGATCAAGCAGCGCGAAGTCGACGAGCGCGTCGAACTGGACGATACCGCCGTGCTGGCGGTGGTCGAAAAGCTGATCAAGCAGCGCAAGGACTCGATCGCGCAGTTCCAGCAGGCCGGCCGCAACGACCTCGCCGACAAGGAGCTGGCCGAGGTCGAGGTGCTGAAGGTCTACATGCCCGCCGCGCTGTCGGATGAGGAAGTGGCAGCCGAAGTGCAGCAGGCCGTGGCCGCCACCGGCGCGGCCGGCCCGCAGGACATGGGCAAGGTCATGGGCGTGCTCAAGGGCAAGCTGGCCGGCCGTGCCGACATGACCGCCGTATCGGCCCTGGTCAAGGCCGCGCTTGCACCAAAGTAAATGCTGATTTAATCGGTTGTAAGCGCGATGCGCGCAAGATCCGTGGGAATCACGGGAATTGCGCGCAGATGTGAAGCAATCCGGGCAGTCGTTCCGTGCTGCACTACAATATTCCGATAGCAGCCGGGCGCCGCACCGGTCACGCATTCCAAAAAGGGCCGCCCGCCGCGGGACGGCCAAGCCTCAGGACGGTCAGTCGGTGATTCCGCAATCCTTTATTCAGGACCTGCTCAACCGTGTCGACATTGTCGATGTGGTGGGCAAGTATGTGCAGCTGAAGAAGGGCGGCGCCAATTTCATGGGACTGTGCCCGTTCCATAACGAGAAATCCCCCTCTTTCACGGTGTCGCCGACCAAGCAGTTCTATCACTGCTTCGGCTGCGGCGCGCATGGCTCGGCCATCGGCTTCCTGATGGAGTTTTCCGGCCAGTCCTACCCGGAGGCGGTGCGCGAACTGGCCCAGTCGGTCGGCATGACCGTGCCCGAAGAGCGCGACCGCCTGCCTCCCGGCCAGCGCGCCGAGCAACAGGCGCGCTCGGTGG
The DNA here is from genome assembly GCF_900094595.1 of Cupriavidus alkaliphilus. Lineage (GTDB taxonomy): Bacteria > Pseudomonadota > Gammaproteobacteria > Burkholderiales > Burkholderiaceae > Cupriavidus > Cupriavidus alkaliphilus. The sequence continues at coordinate 599,968 of NZ_FMAD01000001.1, forward strand.
CGCTGTCCGACGCCATGACCCGCGCCACCGATTTCTACCGCCGCCAGCTGCGCGGTGCCCCGCAGGCGATTCAGTACCTCAAGGGGCGAGGGCTGACCGGCGAGATCGCCGGCCAGTTCGGCCTTGGCTATGCGCCGGACGACTGGCAGGGGCTGGAGGCGGTGTTCGGCAGCTATCGCGACGACAACGTGGCCGCGCCGCTGGTCGAGGCCGGCCTGCTGATCGAAAGCGACAAGCGCGATGCGGATGGCAAGCCGCGGCGCTACGACCGCTTCCGCGACCGCATCATGTTCCCGATCCGCAACACCAAGGGCGCAGTGATCGGCTTCGGCGGCCGCGTCATGGGGCAGGGCGAGCCCAAGTACCTGAATTCCCCCGAGACCCCGCTGTTCAGCAAGGGCACCGAACTGTATGGCTTGTTCGAGGCCCGCCATGCGATCCGGGAAACCGGCTATGTGCTGGTGGTCGAAGGTTATATGGACGTCGTGGCACTGGCCCAGCTCGGTTTTGCCAATGCCGTCGCCACCTTGGGCACGGCGTGCACCCCCGTGCACGTGCAGAAGCTGCTACGGCAGACCGACGCGGTGGTGTTCTCGTTCGACGGCGATTCGGCAGGCCGGCGCGCTGCCAGGCGGGCGCTCGAAGCCTGCCTGCCGCACGTGGCCGACAACAAGACCATCCGCTTCCTGTTCCTGCCGGCCGAGCACGACCCCGACAGCTATGTGCGCGAGGAGGGCACCGAGGCCTTTGCCGCGCAGGTGCGCAATGCCATGCCGCTGTCGCGCTTCCTGCTGCAGTCGGTCACCGAGGAACTGGACCTGCGCCAGCCCGAGGGCCGTGCCCGCGCCCAGTACGAGGCCAAGCCGCTACTGCAGGCGATGCCGGCGGGTGGGCTGCGGCTACAGATCGTGCGCGAACTTGCCGATGCCACCGGTACGACACCCGCGGAGATCGAGGCGATCTGCGGCCTGCGCAGCGACCCGGCCCGGGTCGGGCGCTTCGCCCAGCCGCGCCCGCGCGCGCGCCGCCAGGCCCCGACCGGGCTGGAGCAGCGGGTGATCCAGTTGCTGATGTGCTACCCGGCGCTGTCGGCGCGGCTCGACGAGGACGCGCGCGCGTTGCTGCTGGAAGGCGAGGGCGGCGACAGCGAAGTGCTGGCGCACCTGGTCAGCGCGTGCGATGGCGTCCAGGGCGAGGTGAATTTCGCGGCCTTCAGCGAGCATCTGGCCCAGACCCCTTATGCCGAGGTCTATGCCGCGGCGCGCACGGCGGTATTGCGCGAAGAGATTGAAGAGGCACCTGCAACACAGGAATTCGATGCGGCCATCACCAAGCTGCTGGCCGAGCCGCTGCGGCGCGAACTCGACAGCCTGCAGGCGGAAGTGGTCGCCGGCACCGCCGACGAGGCGGCCAAGCAGCGCATGCGCTGGCTGGTGGGTGAGATCCACCGGCGGCGCCAACTGGGCTGAGGCGCCGGCGGGCGCCCTGGCCTTCAACAGGGAGGCGGCAGCAAGCGTTGGACAGGCAGTGGATCAGGGACCGGGCCCGGCTGTGCCGAGCTTAAGCCTTGATTTTTCAGGTGAAAACCTCACCTGACAGGGAGCCGGCTATGCGTGGCGTGCTACAATAGCCGGTTTGGATTGCGAAATCTTTCTCTCCAGTTCTGGTGAAAGTGAGCGTGCCAATGGCAAAGGCCAAAGCAACCGAAAGGGTTACCTCTAAAGCTCCCCAATCAGGGAGCGGCAAGGCGTCTGTGAAAACCACGGCGGCGAAGACATCGACCGCGACAGTCAAGACGCCAGCCCGGTCTGCGCCATCAAAGTCCGTGCGCAGCGCGCAAGCGCCCGCCGTGACGACTCCCACCAGAACCCGCACATCCGAAAAGACAAAGGCCTCGACTTCGGCACGCGAGAGCGGCAAGAGCGCCAGTACGAGCGGCAAGGTTGCCGCGTCTGCAGCAGCATCTGCACCAGTGAAAGGCAAGAGTATCACCGTGGCGAAACAGCAGAATACCGAAGTCGAGAGCAAGCGAGCGGCAGCCGCCGGCGCCAAGAGCGGAGGCGCCAAGCAAGGCGCCGCCACGACGGCAGCCAAGGCGCGTGCCGCGACACCTGCATCCGTTGCATCCGAGCGTCCCGCTGCGCCGGCAATCAAGCCGGAGCCGAAAAAGCGTGGCCGCAAGCCCAAGGCCGAGATGCAGCACGACGACAGCACAACAGACGACGTGACTGAAGAGTTTTACGAGAACGATACGCGCGCGGCGGCCACACCGGCTGCGGCGCCGAAGACCGAAAAGCAGAAAGCCAAGGACCGCAAGGCCAAGGAAAAGGCCCTGCTCAAGGAGTTCGCCTCGACCCAGCAAGGCACCGAGGAAGAGCTCGAGCTGCGTCGCCAGAAGCTCAAGGCGCTGATCAAGCTGGGCAAGTCGCGCGGCTACCTGACCTACGCGGAAATCAACGATCACCTGCCGGACGACATGGTCGATTCGGAAACGATCGACACGCTGGTCGCCACGCTGAACGACATCGGCATCGCCGTCTATGAACAGGCGCCGGATGCCGAGACGCTGCTGCTCAACGACAACGCCCCGTCCGCCACCAGCGAGGAAGAAGCCGAGGAAGAGGCCGAGGCGGCCCTGTCCACGGTGGACTCCGAGTTCGGCCGCACCACCGACCCGGTGCGCATGTACATGCGCGAGATGGGCACGGTCGAGCTGCTGACGCGCGAAGGCGAGATCGAGATCGCCAAGCGTATCGAGGCCGGCCTGAAGGACATGGTGATGGCGATCTCGGCTTGCCCGGTCACCATCTCCGAGATCCTGGCCCACGCCGAGCGCGTCGCCAACGACGAGATCAAGATCGACGAGTTCGTCGACGGCCTGATCGACCCGAACGCCGAGGAAACCCCGGAAGCCCCGTCGGCCCAGGCCGCCGCGGCCGAGGACGAGGACCTCGAGTCCGACGAAGAAGAGGAAGGCGACGAGGACGATGACGACGAAGGCGGCGCCGGCGCCGGCGCGTCCGCGCGCCAGCTGGAAGAGCTGAAGCAGAACGCGCTGGAGAAATTCCGCGTGATCGCCGAGCAGTTCGACAAGATGCGCCGTGCCTTCGAGAAGGAAGGCTACAAGTCCAAGCCCTACGTCAAGGCGCAGGAAGCGATCCAGGCCGAGCTGATGGGCATCCGCTTCACCGCCCGCAACGTCGAGCGCCTGTGCGACACGCTGCGCGGCCAGGTCGACGAAGTGCGCAAGCTCGAGCGTGCCATCCTGAACATCGTGGTCGACAAGTGCGGCATGCCGCGCGCGGACTTCGTCGCCCGCTTCCCGGGCAACGAGACCAACCTCGAGTGGATCCACACCGTGGTGGCCGACGGCAAGGGCTACAGCACCATCGTCGAGCGCAACGTGCCGGCCGTGCATGAGCTGCAGCAGAAGCTGATCGACCTGCAGGCGCGCGTGGTGCTGCCGCTGAAGGAACTGAAGGACGTCAACCGCAAGATGTCGGAAGGCGAGCGCCGCGCCCGCGAAGCCAAGCGCGAGATGACCGAGGCCAACCTGCGCCTGGTGATCTCGATCGCCAAGAAGTACACCAACCGCGGCCTGCAGTTCCTCGACCTGATCCAGGAAGGCAACATCGGCCTGATGAAGGCGGTGGACAAGTTCGAATACCGTCGCGGCTACAAGTTCTCGACCTACGCCACGTGGTGGATCCGCCAGGCCATCACGCGCTCGATCGCCGACCAGGCGCGCACCATCCGCATCCCGGTGCACATGATCGAGACCATCAACAAGATGAACCGCATCTCGCGCCAGATCCTGCAGGAAACCGGCAACGAGCCGGATCCGGCAACGTTGGCCGAGAAGATGGAGATGCCGGAAGACAAGATCCGCAAGATCATGAAGATCGCCAAGGAACCGATCTCCATGGAAACGCCGATCGGTGACGACGACGACTCCCATCTGGGCGACTTCATCGAGGACACCAACACGCTGGCCCCGGCCGAAGCGGCGCTGCACGGCTCCATGCGCGACGTCGTCAAGGACGTGCTGGACTCGCTCACCCCGCGCGAAGCCAAGGTGCTGCGCATGCGCTTCGGCATCGAAATGAGCACCGACCACACGCTGGAAGAGGTCGGCAAGCAGTTCGACGTCACGCGTGAACGGATCCGCCAGATCGAGGCCAAGGCACTGCGCAAGCTGCGCCATCCGAGCCGCTCGGACAAGCTGAAGAGTTTCCTGGAAGGCAACTAAACGCTTCCAAGGGCCTCTAGCTCATGCCTGGTTAGAGCAGCGGACTCATAATCCGTTGGTGCCGTGTTCGACTCACGGGAGGCCCACCACGTATCGACAGGGGGTTGCGGGACATTTGTCCCGCAACCCCTTTGTCTTTTCAGCCCCGCCGCTGTCAATACTCCAGCACCATCCTGATCGCGTCGTGATCGCTCGGCATCTGTTCGATCAGTTCGACCGTCGCCGACACTTGCCGCTTGGCCAGCACGACAAAGAAGTCGAGCTCTCGTGCTTCGCGCCCGCGGTGGGTAGCCTTGCCGCAGTGGAAGACCTGACGGTACGCATACCTCAGCTTGGCCTGGGTACGATCGTTTTCGCGGCCCAGCATGGCGTTGATGTCTTCCGGGCTGGCGTTGAAGTCGCCACCGATGACGATCAGGTCGTACTTCTCATAGCAGCTGGCCTTGTCGAAGGCGCGCAGCAGCGCGCGCGTGTCGCCGTTCTGCGGCGCGGCGATCGAATGCCATGAAATAAACAGCACCTTGTCGATGGCGACGCCGCTGGCGGTGCGGCCGGCGTCGCCGCCCGCAAGCACCACGCCGTCCCGCTCGTCGACAATGTCGACCTGCGCGGCGCGAACCCGCGCGGCGAACGTTGCCTCCAGCAATGCATAAGGAGTGCAGCGCTCGTCGAACGCGCCGACCGTGCATCCATCGAACACTTTCCAGTTGCCGGCAGCACCGGCGCTCACGAGCTTCTGGCTGCCGCCTTCCTGCAGCAGGATGATGGTGGGATCGATCGCGGCCATGCGGTCGATGGCCCGCTGCTTGTCTGCGCGCGTGTGGTTGCCCTGGCTATTCCACGAATAGACGATGATCTTCGACATGGTATTCCCCTTGCTCTTCAAGCCTTGCCGCGGACTCCCGCGTAAACGGGCTGGCGCAGGCGCGGCGTCGGCGATGGTTGGTCATTGCGCCAGATGCGGGATATGGAGCGGCCGGTTCAGGCCAGCGCCGCAGTGGCGACCTTCCAGCGGCGCAGGCGGTCTTCAAGCCCATTGGTGCCGCCGTTGATGCGCCGCGTCAGCGCGATGAAGTCGCCGCTGTCGGCGAGTGCGTTGCAGCCGTGGGTGCGCCACCACCACGCCGCCGAGCGCGCGGCCCAGGCGTCCTGTTCCAGCAGTTCGGGCGTGGCGGTCAGGTCGGCGCCGAGCGCGGCCCCGCACGCCGCGTAGTTGGCGCGGCCGGTAATCTGGATCAGGCCCCGGCCGCGGAAGCGCTTGCCGTCGCCTGCCCGCACATTGCCGAGCGCCATGGCCTTGCGCGACGGCGGCTCGTACAGCGCCTGCGCCGGGGTCGGTCCCCACAGTTCGTGCGTGAACTGGTAGCCCAGCGACTCGTGCCCGGTCTGCGCCAGGAACGCGGCCATGCGGGCCGCGCCGGTGATGTCGTACGCCTGCATCGCTTCGCACAGGCGCGGGAACCAGCGCTCGCACTGCGGCTCGCTCAGTCCGGTGGCGGCGCGGAATTGTTCTGGGGTCATCTGCATGCTGCGTCTCCTTGTCAATGTCGTCCGTTGCGGTTGAGGCCGTTATGGCGCTTGGTAGGTCATAGGCTGAGGCTCCGGTTGCGACTGCGGCCACGTGCCGTTGGCCACCAGGGTGTCGATGGTGTGCTGCAACGGGTCGGCACTGACGCTGAATTCGCCGGCGAAGGGCCGGTCGACCGCGAGCAGGAAGAAAAACGCCAGGCCGATGGTGATGGCCCATGCGGTGATCAGCGCCAGGTTGAAGGGCGTTGCCGGCAGCACGTACAGCAACGCGAACGACAGCGCGCTGACAATCAAGATCACGCCCCACAAGGTGTTCGGCATCGCCGCGTGCAGGGTCAGGATCCGTTGCTGGCGGTACTTGACCATCTCGTTGACGCGCATCAGCACCTCCCCCAGCAGCACGGTCTGGCGGCTGTCGAGCGGACGGATCCGGTTGGCCAGGTCGAACATCAGGTCAAAGCGCTGTTCGGTGCGCGCATCGGGTTTGCCGTGGCGCTGCATGCGCGGCCATTCCTCGTGCACCACCATCACCAGGTAGGTGCGCAATGCCGCGGCGGCGGCATCGGCGGCGCTGCTGTCGAACGCGGCGAGGTCGCGCGCGAGTTCGCCGGCCGCGGTGGCTTCGGCGGCGACGGTGCGATCGGCGGCGTTGTAGGTGTCCCAGACGTTGATCGCGGCAAACGCGACCAGCAGCGAGTTGATGGTGGTGATGATCGAGACCATCGACACCGCCATCGCGCGCTGCTCGGCATCGAGCTCGATCAGGGCGAAGCGGCGCGCCACCGCATAGCCGGCCAGCACCACCGCGACGATGGCCGAGACCACGATGGCGGCCATGCCGGTGCTGGGGAGGCTGTAGAGGAACAGCATGGCGCTACTCCTTGCGCGGCTCGCGCGGGGCGCTGCCGCGCACCGCGGTCTCGACGATCTCGACGATACGCTGGAGCAGGCGGTGCACCGCGGTCGCGGAGAAGCCGCCCAGCATCGACAAGGCCGGCTTGCCGAAGCTGCGCATGCCGGCCGAGTCGAATAACTGCGGCGGCAGCATCTCGACCAGGATCAGCCCGGACATCACGCCAAGGATCAGTTGCGCGGCGTAGGCGGCGTCGTACTTGGGGTCATAGGTGCCTTTGGCGATGTAGCCGTGCACCTGGAACAGCGAGGCAAACGAGGCCCCCAGGCCGGCGCAGAACAGCAGGAACAGCATGTTGAACAGCAGCGTGCGGCCCGACGAGGCCAGGATGCCGGCGCGCATGTTGTCCATCGACACCTCCGCCGGCAAGCCGGTCAGCACTACTGCCAGCAGGCAGCACACCGCGGTGCCGGTCAATGCGCGCACCAGCGGCACGGGTCCCAGGCAGGCGAGCGGATGCGCGCGGCGGCGTTCGTCGTCGAGCAGCGTGATGCATTGCGGCGTCGCGGGCGCGATGGCGCGGGCCAGGTCCTGGTGGAGTTGTGCGAGCTGTTGCGCCGCAAGGCCGGTACTGGCTTGCGGCTGCGACGAAGCAGACGGTGCCGCGGCTGCTTCGGGGTCGCTGCCGAGCAGCACGGTCCAGCCGGCCGGCATCGCGATGCCGAGCCGCAGCGCATGGCTGGCCATGGCCTCGCATTCGCGGCGCAGCTGGCGATCTAGCGGCAACGGGGGAGCCGCCGCCGCAAGCCGGGGCGGTGCCGCGACGGTATCGGCGGCCGCGGCCGCGGCGCGCCGCAATGGCGCGGCGGTGAAGTCGAGCGTGCGCATGATCCGTGGAAGGAAGAGGGCGGCCCGGTGGCCCGGGCCGCGTTTTTGCCCGCGCGGCGGGAGGCGCGTCTTACTGCGGCCTGCCCAGCAGGCGCTGCAGGTTCTGCAACTGCGGCAGGCCCCCGCCGAAGCGGTTCTCCGGGTCGTGCGCAACGATCGGCGAACTGATGGCGCGGATCAGCTGGAACAGCGCCGCGACGCGGCGCGGCCCGCGCGGTCCCATCCACGCGGCCAGTTGGGGATCGGACAGCAGCAGCGCGGCCAGCCCCGCGATATGCGGCGCCGCCATCGAGGTGCCGGAGTCCGGCATGAAGGCGGCGCCAGGCACCGTCGAGATGATCCCCACGCCCGGTCCGCACACCGCGATCTGCGGGCCGAAGCACGAGAACGTCGGCGCGAACAGCCCGGCCCGCGTGGCCGCATGCTGCACCACCTGGGTACGTTCCCACACGTCGTGCGGCAGTTCGCTCTGCAGGCCCAGCGCCGAGACCGCCAGCACCGACGCGGAGGCCGCCGGGTACTGCACCGGCCCGCCCGAGTTGCCGGCCGCGACGATGCAGGCCACGCCGCTGTGCACGGCTTCGATCAGCTTCTGCTCGACCGCCTGCGAAGGCTGGGGCGCACCCAGGCTCAGGTTGACCACGTCGACATCGTGGTCGATGCAGTAGTCGAGCGCGCGCAGCAGCGTGCTGAACTGCCCGCCCGGGAAGATCTTGAGCGCATGCATTTCCGCCTCTGGTGCGAACCCGAGCATGGTGGCCTGGGCCTCGGCACCGGCGGACGCCGGCGCCCCCGGCTGCGGCCGCGCGCCGATCACGCCGGCGCAGTGCGAGCCGTGGCCGATGGTGTCGAGGCGCCAGGTATCGCTGGCGTCGACGCCGGTGCCGGTCAGGTCGACGCCATGGCGGATATGCGCCAGCAGCGGATGCGCGGCATCGGCGCCCGAATCGACCACCGCGACGCGCACGCCACGACCGCCGAAGCTGCGCGTGAGCTGGTCCAGCCCCATCAGCCGCTGGCCCCAGCCGAAGCGGCCGTGCGGCGGCACATCGGGATTGGGCTGCGACAGCGGCGTCACGCGGATCACGTTGGGCTGGCCTGACACCACGTTGGGCGACAGCAGGTACTTGTTCCAGTAGCCGCTCAGCGGCCGCACGAACAGCGAGCGCGCCGGCCCGGGTTGCTGCTGCACCAGCGTCAGCGTCGCTTCGCCGCCGGCGTCGGTGGTGGCGGTTGCGGGGAAGCCATCGCCCGCCAGCGTGATGGCAACGCCCGGCAGCGGCGTGTCGCCGCTACCCAGCACCCGCACCAGCACCTCGCGCGACACCGGGCCGTCGAACGCCGATTGCGGATGGAGCCGGTCGGAGGTTTCGAGTTCGGCCTTGCGGCCATAGCCGAGCGGATGGTCTTCCTCGACGATCATGTGCGGCGGCGCCGTGGCCTGCAGCATCTGCGCGTGCGCGGCGTCGAGCTTGACCACGTAGGTGTGGGCGGCCTCGTCGGGCCGCACCGAATGCAGGTGCGTGTTCTTGTGGCCTTCGACCACATGCACGACTTCGACGCCGGGCAGCTGCGTCACCGTGCTGTGCAGTTCGCTGGCCGACATCGGCGCCACGCCCGCCTGCCGGGCCAGTGCGTGGCGCCGCGGCGCGATCAGGTATTGCTTGCGGCCGGCGTCCAGCGCCACGGCATCGCGGCTGCCCGCGCCGGAAGCGGCGGCACGGTCGGCGCCGGCGCGCGTGGCCTCGCCTTTCTTGTCTCGTTCCATTTGCTATCTCCACCGCGGCGCCAGGCGGCGCGCGCATCGATTCGGGCGGGCCGGCGCGTACGCCGGCCGGCGGCGGCGCCGGCGGGCGCCACGGTCATGCCGGGGATGTCATGCGCCTTCAGGCATAGACCACTTGCGGCTGCGCCGAGAACGGCAGCAGGCCGCCGAGATGGCCGGCCACGGTGCCGATCTGCTGGCCCACGTTGGCGTTGCCCAGCAGGCCGCCGACGGCATGGCCGAGGGTCGGCGCCACCGCGCCGATCAGCGAGCCGAACACGCCCTGCGGTGCCAGCACAGCCTGGGGTTGCGCCGAGAACGGCAGCAGCCCGCCGAGGTGGCCGGCCACGGTGCCGATCTGCTGGCCCACGTTGGCATTGCCCAGCAGGCCACCGACGGCATGGCCCAGGGTCGGTGCGACGGCGCCGATCAGCGAACCGAACACGCCCTGCGGTGCCAGCGTGACGGCGGGCATGGCGGAGAACGGCAGGTAGCGCGCGCCTTCGCGAACGATGTTGGCGCCATGGATGGCGACGGTGGGATAGCCCGCGGCGGTGCCGGCCGCCTGGATGAATCCCGGCGCATGCACCGAGATCGCGTTGCCGATCGGGCCGGTATGCCCGGGCTCGGGGAACGGAAGATGCTGGGCCAGCGCGCCGGCCGCGGCGCCGGCCACATGGCCGATCACCGGGTTCACATAGTGCGTGACCACGGCCTGCACGCCGTCTCGCACCGCCGGAGCGACTGCGTCGGTCATCGCGCTTTGGGGCACCAGCATCGGCTGCGCGGCGAACGGCAGCAGGCTGCCGATACCGCTGACGAGATTGCCGAGCACACCTTGCGGCGCCAGGACGGCGGCGTGGATGGGGTAGGTCATGACGACTCCTTTGAATGACTGCGTGGATTGAGGAAGCAAGGGCGGCGGGCCGCGCATGCTGGCCCGGTTTCCGCGCCTGCCGCGGCGCCGCGCATCGGTGCGGCACCGGGACAGGTGGAATCATTCTTGGTTTTCGGCCCGCGGCGCCGCCATTGGGCAAATGCGGTATTGGCAGTGGATAATGCCGGGCAACAATCAGAATTAAATATCGCGCAGCATGAATTGGCTTTTAAATATAAAAACCAGCACCTAGAATTCGCCTCTGCTGCCGGCATCCGGAAACTCCGGGTCGCACCCTCGGGTAGTGCGAATCCCATGCCGGCGCAACACCGCAAGAGATCGAAAACAAAAGCAGTGATCTGGAGCCCGGCCGGGCCGTCCCCGGTTCCGCTCGTAGGTCCGCACTAGCCTTGCACGAAGGGTCCTGTGATGCACTGACGCACAGATAGACGCGTGGCTGCCGCTCCTGCGACGGAACCACTCGTTCCATCGCATGGAGTCCTCCGCATGAACCTCACCACTCGGGAAGAGACGGTGCTCGCCTTTATTGCCCGCGGCATGAGCGATCGCGAGATCGCCGCACGTCTCGCATTTTCCGTATCCACGGCGCGCAAGCACCGTGAGCATCTGCTCGCGAAAATGCAATTGCGAAAATCCTCGCAATTGACCATGTACTATCTCGCGCGCCAGCATGAGCTGTTTAAAAAAGCGGGCCGGCGGCCGCGGAAAATCCATTCTCGCAACGCGAGCGCGAATATCTGGAATGGCTCGGGCGCGGCCTGAGCGACAAGGAAATCGCGCGCGCGCTCGGCATCAGCGACCAGACCGCGCGCACGCACCGGGCCCGGCTGCTGCAGAAGGCGGGCGCGGGCAATGTCTGCGCCTTGCTGTTCCTGTGCGTACAGCAGGGATGGCTGGAGCTGCCGCAGCACCAGGCCTGCGATGCGTAGCCGGTGCGGACCACTGTGGCGCGCTACCGCATTTGCCCAATGGCCCGGCGTGGCGGTGGCTCCCGACAATGGTCCACGCAGCCGCCGCATGGCGACCAGCGTGCTGCCTGCCGCGATCCATGCGGCGCTCCGATACCTGTCGCCGTGCTGGAGCCATCATGATTCGATGCAAGTCAACCGCCCGCTACCGGGCACTTGCCGCGGCCTGCGCGCTCGGCGTCAGCGGGGGTGCCGCCGCGCAGGCGCTGCCCGCGCTGGGCGCGGACCTGGCGCAGACCTCGGTGTCGGGGCTGTCGTCCGGCGCGTTCATGGCCACGCAGTTCCACGTTGCGTATTCCGGCACCATGGTCGGCGCCGGCGTGGTCGCGGGCGGACCGTTCTACTGCGCCGGCCTGTTCGCGCCCACGCCGCCCGCCACCGCCGCCGCGACCCAGTGCATGCAGCCGGTCGGCGATACCGGCCCCGATGCGCAGGCGGCGCTGGACGCGGCGCGCACCTTCGCCCGCGACGGCCGCATCGACCCGGTGCAGAACCTCGCGCGGCAGCGCGTCTACGTGTTTTCCGGCACGCGCGACCAGACCGTGCTGCCGCGCGTCGCCGCGCAGGTGGGGCGGTTCTATACGCTGGGCGGGGTGCCGGCGTCGCAGCTGCAGTACGTGGCCGATGTCGCGGCCGGGCATGCCTTCATCACCAGCCAGGCGGGCGACGCCGCCTGCGCGGCGAGCGCGTCGCCCTACATCAACAACTGCGGGCTCGAGCAGGCGCGGCAGATCCTGCAGTGGATCTATGGCGCGCTGAAGCCGGCGGCACGGCCGTCGGGCGAGTTGCTGCGCTTCGACCAGCGCGCGTTCGATCCCGGCGGCAAGGCGCTGCTTGCCGACAGCGGCTATGTCTACGTGCCGCGCGAGTGCGGCGCGGGTGGCGCCCAGGGTGGCGCCGATGGCGGTGCTGCGGCTTGCCGCGTGCACGTGGCCTTCCATGGCTGCCTGCAGGGCGCGGGTGCCGTCGGCGAACGCTTCGTCCGCGGCGCCGGCTACCTTGAGAGTGCCGAGGCCAACCGCATCGTGGTGCTGTTCCCGCAGGTCGTCGTGTCGCGGCATAACCCGCTCGGGTGCTGGGATTTCTGGGGCTATACCAGCGACGACCCGGCCCAGCCGGACTTCTTCTCGCGCGAGGCGCCGCAGATGGCCGCGGTCATGCGCATGGTCCGCCGCCTCGGCGCCGCGCCGCAGTGAGCGCTGCGGCGCCGGCCCACATCCGATCCACTACCCCAATCCGCAAGGAGATCCGCCATGCTTTCGATCCTGCAAGCCCAATGGGCAAGCGCCAGCCGCACGGCGCTGGACCTGACCCTGTGCCAGCTGCAAGCCGCCACCGTGCTGGCGCAGTCGCCCTTTAGCGCCGCTGATCCCGCCGCGGCCCGGGCGCCGGCGCGCCAGGCGCTGGCCGTGCTGAACCGCTATGCCGAGGAGCGCGCCGCGCAGCAAGCGCAATGGTGGCGCGCGCAGCGCGACCGCCTAGACCTGGCCGGTGTCGCGCACGCGTGGCGCGGCCTCGATGCGATCGAGGCCGACCTGGCCGCGCGCGCGTCGCAGGCCAGGGCCAGCTACAACGATGCCGTGCGCGAAGCGCTGGCGCGCTGCCTCGAAGACGTAGGCGAGGCGCGCGACGGCAACGACATCGGCCTGGCGCTGCTGCGCGCGCTGACCGACTGGCAGGAGGCCGGCAAGACCTGCGCTGCGCAAGTCGCGGCCATGAGTGCCGCGATGATGCCGGCATGGACGCAGTGGCTGCAGTCGGCGCTGGCCGAACCCGGCGCGTCGCGTGCCGTCGCCGGCGCGGCGGCACAACGCGCGGCGCGGGACGGTTGAACCCCGCGCGGTGGCCACGCAGCGGCGCGGGCCCGCCGCCTCAGCCCTGCGCCGCGGTCCCCATGGCCGGATCGCTCACCGTATGACGGCCAGTCTCGACCCGGCCGGCAAAGCGGCGGTAGAAGGCCGGATCGGTGTCGCACGTCACCGCGAAGTCATACCACTGGCCGCTCTGCTCCAGCTGCCAGTGCTGTGACTTGCTGCCGTTGGCACCGACGGTGGCTTTCCACGGGCCATCGCTGCGGTAGGCCAGCGGCTCGATGTGGAAGTGGCAGGCCTTGCCGCCGGCGTTGATCAGGTCGACATAGACGTCGCCGTTGGCAATGTCGTAGCAGACGCGGATCTCGGGGGCGATGCCGGATTCGCCGATGCGGCGGGTGTCGCCGCGGAAGTGGCGATGGAAGCCGTTGGGGCCGAGCACCCACAGGTCGTATTGCCCGGCATTGTCCTGGAAGGCATTCCAGGTATCGCTGAGCGACTTGCCGGCTTCCACCATATAGCGGCGCGGGATCCGTCCCAGCTGGAGGCGGTCGTAGACGTGGAACACCGCGGCCTGCGTGCCGGTGTTGGCGAACACCAGTTCGACCTGGCCCACGGCGCTGCAGCGCGCGCTGGTGTGCAGTTCATACGGCAACGCGCGCGACGGGCGCGTGCCGGCGGCCTGCTGCGGCAGTTGCATGTCGGCGGGCAGCGGCACCGCCGGCAGCGCCTGCTGCGCGCGGCGCAGTTGGTCCGCGTCGCTGCGCGTGGTGCGGCCGCCGAGCGTGGGCAGCGCCTCGTTGTTGGGCGTCTTGAAGTTGAAGGCGCTGGTCAGGTCGCCGCACACGGCCCGGCGGAACGGGCTGATATGGGGCTCGGCCACGCCGAAGCGCGCTTCCAGGAAGCGCAGCACCGAAGTGTGGTCGAACACCTGCGAGTTGACCCAGCCGCCGCGGCTCCACGGCGAGATCACGTACAGCGGCACGCGCGGCCCCGGGCCGTAGACGCGGCCGTCCGCCGCGGGCTGGGTCCGGCTGCCCGGCGGCGCCGGCTGGTTGAAGTATTCGGCCAGCATTTCGGCATCGCTCAGCGTCGACTTGCCGGCGAAGGTCTGGTCCGGATTCAGCGACGGCGCCGAGGGCGAGGGCACGTGGTCGAAATAGCCGTCGTTCTCGTCGAAGTTGACCAGCAGCACGGTCTTGCTCCAGACCTCGGGCACCGCGGTCAGCGCGTCCAGCACTTCCTGCAGGAACCAGGCGCCCTGCACCGGGCTGGAGGGCCCGGGATGCTCGCAGTAGATCGACGGCGCGTTGATCCACGACACCTGCGGCAGCCTGCCTGCGCGGATGTCGCGGCGGAAGGCGTCGAGATACTCGTTGGGGCGGCTGCCGGGCAGGGTGTTGGCCACGCCCTTGTACAGCGGGTTGCCGGGGTTGTCGGTGGCGGCATCGTAGGCGTGGTACGGCAGCGGCTGGCCGGTGTTGGCATAGGGTGCGCCCGGTGCACCGCCGCTGGAGACCGGATAGCCCGACGCCAGGTTGGCCTTGCGGAACTGCTGGAACGCGCCCAGCATGTTGTCGCCCCATTCGTCCGGCATGTTCTGGTAGCAGATCCAGCTGATGCCGGCGTCTTCCAGGCGCTCGGCATAGGTCTTCCAGGTGTAGCCGGTGTTGGCCGAGGCCGGCAGCCCGTCGATCGCGTCCCACTCGTTGTTGACGAAGGCGACGTTGGCCGCGGTCGGGCCATTGGTGCCGGTCAGGTGGAAGGCGCGGTTGGCATCGGTGCCGGTATGCATCGAGCAGTGGTACGCGTCGCACAGCGTGAAGGCGTTGGCCAGCGCGAACTGGTACGGGATCTCCTGCTCCTTGAAGTAGCCCATCGACGTGCTGGTCTTGTACGTCGGCCAGTTGGCCATGCGGCCGTGGTCCCAGGCCTGCTGGCTGTCCAGCCACGCGTGCGGGGTGCCGGCGGCGCGCTGCGCGTTGTTGCTGGTGCCGTCGAGGTGGTACGGCGTCAGCACCGCGCCGCTGGCGCGCTGTTGCTGCCAGACCTGGCGCGCGCCGGGCAGCGGGATGGTAAAGCGGTCGCCGAAGCCGCGCACGCCGCGCAGCGTGCCGAAGTAGTGGTCGAAAGAACGGTTCTCCTGCATCAGGATCACCACGTGCTCGACATCCTGGATGGTGCCGGTGGCATTGTTGGCCGGGATGGCCAGGGCCTTGCGAATGCTGGGCGGAAACGCGGCCAGCGCGGCGGCGGCGAAGCCGGTGCCGGCTGCGGCCTGCAAGAAATTGCGGCGAGAAACCATGGTCTTGTCGGAATTGGGCGTGGGGACTGGCGGAAGGTTCAGGGCGCGCAGCGGATCACCGGATCGGGCCGCTGGTCTGGCTTGCCGGGCTGTCCCGGCTTGACCGGCTGGGCGCTCGGCGCAAGCGTTGCAGTGGGCGACAGGGTGGGGCCGCCGTCGCCGCCGCAGGCGGCGAGCAATGCCGCCGCGATCAGCATCGCGGGCAGGGTGGTGGGCAGTCTGCGGGGAAGCATGGAGTCACCTGGCTGGTTGGGGTGGCGGCTGCTGCGAGCCGGAGCCAGGCGAGTGTAGGAAGGCGCGGTGACGCGCCAATGACAGGGTTGGATGCCTTCCCGATGCCGTCCGCCCGGGAGGCGGACGGCGGATGCCGCGCTACTGCCAGAAGCCCGCGTGCGGTGCCGCGGCTTCGTCTTCCAGCACCGGCCCGACCACCTCGACCTTGCGCTGGCCGCGCGCAAACACTTCGCGGCACGGCAGCGAGAAGGTCGGATTCTCCGGATGGTCGCCGGTCAGGCCCAGCAGCTTGTGTTCCGACAGTGCATAGACCACGCGGCCGATGCCGGTCCAGTAGACCGCACCCGCGCACATGCAGCACGGCTCCGCACTGGTGTAGAGCGTGCAACCGGCAAGCTGCTCGGGCGGCAGCACGCGCGCGGCCTGCGCCGCGGCGACCAGTTCGGCATGCTGGGTCGGGTCGCCTTCGGGCGGCATCGAATTGTTGCCGGCGCTGGCGATGATATGGCCGGCCGCGTCGGCCACCAGCGCCGCGAACGGATGGCGGCCGCGGGCCCTGGACTCGTCGGACAGCGCAATCGAGCGGCGCAGCAGCGCGAGGTCGAGCGGCGACAGTCCGGCGCCGGACAATTCGGTGATTCGGGTCATGCCTGGGGTCTCCGGTCAGGTGGGTAAATCAATGCAGGGTTGACTCTTCGCTTTGGCCTTGCCGCCGCGGCGCTTGCGTGGTGGCGTGCGCGGCGCTGCCGTTGAGCCGCACGTTGAGCAGGATGGCGGGGATGCCTCATGCGCTTGTCTCCCGTTTCGATCGATGCCTCTGCCGGGCGCCTGGGGCGGGCAGGCCGCTGGCTCGCGGGTTTGTGCGGTCCGGGCGGTTGCGGCATCATCTCCGCAATCTCATCGGGATAACAAATCAACACCTATCGATCTGGTCGATGGGTGACGGGGAGGGGGAATGCGCTTTTCGCTGGACCAATTGCAGGTGTTCGCGCTGGTGGTGGAGACGGGCTCGTTCTCGGCCGCGGCGCGGCGGCTGGGCAAGACCCAGTCCACCATCAGCGCGGCAGTGGCCAACCTGGAGATCGACCTGGGCGTGCCCCTGTTCGACCGCAGCAGCCGCAATCCGGCGCTGACCGCGGCCGGCCGCAAGCTGTTGACCGAGGCCGAGGCGGTGCTGGAGCGCTGCCTGTCGCTGCAATCCCATGCCGCCAGCCTGGCCGATGCCAACCCGCCCGGGCTGACGCTGGCGATCGAGATTCCGTACCACGCGGTGACGCCTGTGCTGGCGGAGTTCGAGCGCGAGTTCCCGTATGTCGACCTGACCCTGCGCAACCCGGTCTACGGCGACGTCAGCGAACTGGTGCTGCAGGGAGAGGCCGAGCTCGGCATCGCCTTCGCGCAGCCGCACTACGCGCCCGAGCTGGCATTCGTTCAACTGGGCAAGCTGGTCATGGTGCACGTGGTGCATCCCGGCCACCCGCTGGCCGGGCGCGGGCAGGTGTCGTTCGCCGACCTGCACGCCTATCGGCGTCTCGCCTTCAGCGCGCATGCCGACAAGCTGCCCACCAGCGAATACCTGCGCGCGGCGCGGGTGTGGCGTGCCGAAAGCTACCTGGCGCTGGTGGAGATGGTGAAGAGCGGGCTGGGCTGGGCCACGCTGCCGCGGCAGCTGGTGCGCGAGGCGCTGGCGCGCGACGAGCTGGTGGAGCTGGACCTGGCGGCCTATCCGTACACGGACTGGCTGGTCGGCGTGGACCTGATCTGGGCGAAGTCAGCGCGGCCGCAGGGCCGGGCCGGGCAATGGCTGCGGCAGCGCTTCCGCGACAACATGGTGTTCGAGGTGGACCGGCACGGGCAGCAGACTGCGCGCTGAGGGCCACGGGCAGGGAAGGTGGTCGCCGGCGTGGCAGCGCCGGCGGCCGGTGGGGATGATCAGATCAGGTGGAAGACCATGCCGAGGGCGATCGCGCCGCCCAGGGTTTCCACTGCGGCAAGGGCGAGAAGGTTCTTCAGTACGAAAGCCTCTTCTTTCTTCGTCACCATGGTCTGTCTCCCGGTCATTGGACTAGTTCTGCAGCACCATCGGCGGTGGCAATCCGGCGTTGGGGCGGTGCCAGGGGCGTCGATGTGAGACCAGTAGACCGCATCCGGCCGCCGCGCGGAAGCTGGCGAAAACCCGCTCGGCGAAAACCCGGATTCCTACGAGCGTGTGACAGGGCCATGATTGACTGGCTTTGCAGGGCGCGCCTGCGGCCTGCCAGCCACGGCGCATGCAATGGCCCGCATTTGGGGGATGCCCGCGCCGGCGCGATGCGCCAAGATCGACGGCGTGGGTGGTCGAACAGATTGCCCCGCTACCGCTTGAGCCCCGCTGCCTCCCCGGCACGCGGGGCTTTTCTAATTGGGCCGGGCGCGGCTCAGCGCGGCTCAGCGCGCCTGCAGGATGGCTTCGATGCGGGCGGCGGCCTCGCGCAGCGGCGCCAGGAAGCGTGCTTCCAGCTGGGTTCGGTCGCGGCTGCCCAGCACCATGCTGAAGCCCAGCCCGGCCACCACCTTGCCGGCCTGGTCGCGCAGCGGCACCGAGATCCCGGCGTAGCCGTCGACCAGTTCGCTGACCAGCACGCAGTAGCCATCGGCGCGCACCTGGCGCAGCGTGCGCGCCAGCGTGGTGCGCGAGCTGACCGTGAACGGCGTCAGCTTGCGCAGCGTCGCGCCCGCCAGGTATGCCTCCAGCGCGCTGTCGTCCAGGCCGGCCAGCAGCACCCGGCCCAGCGAATGCGCATAGGCCGGCATCCGCCGCCCCAGCGCCATGTCCACGCGCAGCAGCTGGCGCGGCTCCTCGCGCGCCACCAGCACCACCGACTCGGCATCGAGCACGCCCAGCGAGCAGCTTTCGCCCAGGGTCTCGCACAGCTGCTGCAGATACGGGCGCGCCAGCTGCGGCAGGCTCATCGAGGCAAAGTAGGCGTAGCCCAGCTCCATCACCCGCGGCGTCAGCGCAAAGTGGCGGCCGTCCTGCGCCACGTAGCCGTTGTGCTCCAGCGTCAGCAGCAGCCGGCGCGCGGCGGCGCGGGTCACGTCGAGCTGGTCGGCGACTTCCTGCATGGTCAGCCGCTCCGCGCCAGCGCCCAGCAGGCGCAGCAGCGACAGGCCCTTGCTCAGCGATTCCAGCAGTTCGTCTTTCTTGGCGGTTTCGGCTTGCGGCATAGGGTGTCTGGCAGGGAACGGTCGTGAGATGAACGATCAGGCACGTGCTGGTCGGTGCCGCTGCAGAGGGCTTGCGCCGACCGGCAGCATCTCCGTATGATAGCGTTTTCCGAACAAATGTTCGCAAAACGAATTCACGGGAAGCGTGCCGACCGCGATGCGGGACGGCGCGACGAAAACCGGAGACAGCAATGAAGGTAATCACCGCGCGTGAAGCGGCGGCGCTCGTGCAGGATGGCTGGACCGTGGCCAGCGCGGGCTTTGTCGGCGCCGGCCACGCCGAGGCCGTGACCGAGGCGCTGGAGCAGCGCTTCCTGCACAGCGGCCTGCCGCGCGACCTGACGCTGGTGTACTCGGCCGGGCAGGGCGACCGCGGTGCCCGCGGCGTCAACCATTTCGGCAACGCCGGCATGACTGCCACCGTGGTCGGCGGCCACTGGCGCTCGGCCACGCGGCTGGCCACGCTGGCGATGGCGGAGCAGTGCGAGGGCTACAACCTGCCGCAGGGCGTACTGACGCACCTGTACCGCGCCATCGCCGGCGGCAAGCCCGGCGTGATGACCAAAATCGGCCTGCACACCTTTGTCGACCCGCGCACCGCGCAGGACGCGCGCTACCACGGCGGTGCCGTCAACCAGCGCGCGCGTCGCGCCATCGCCGAAGGCAAGGCGTGCTGGGTCGATGCCGTCGAGTTCCGCGGCGACGAATACCTGTTCTACCCCAGCTTCCCGATCGACTGCGCGCTGATCCGCTGCACCGCCGCCGACGCGCGCGGCAACCTCAGCACCCATCGCGAAGCCTTCCACCACGAACTGCTGGCGCTGGCGCAGGCGGCGCACAACTCGGGCGGCATCGTGATCGCGCAGGTCGAAAGCCTGGTCGATCACCACGAGGTCCTGCAGGCTGTCCACGTGCCCGGCATCCTGGTCGACTACGTGGTGGTCTGCGACAACCCCGCCAACCACCAGATGACGTTCGCGGAGGCCTTCAACCCGGCCTACGTCACGCCGTGGCAGGGCGAGGGCGCTGCCGGCGATGCCGCCGGTCCGTCGCCCGAGGCCGGCCCGCTGGATGCGCGCACCATCGTGCAGCGGCGCGCGGTGATGGAACTGGCGCGGCGCGCGCCGCGCGTGGTCAACCTGGGGGTCGGCATGCCTGCCGCGGTGGGGATGCTCGCGCACCAGGCCGGGCTGGACGGCTTCACGCTGACGGTCGAAGCCGGCCCCATCGGCGGCACGCCCGCGGATGGCCTCAGCTTCGGTGCCTCGGCCTACCCGGAAGCGGTGGTGGACCAGCCCGCGCAGTTCGATTTCTACGAAGGCGGCGGCATCGACCTGGCGATCCTGGGTCTGGCCGAGCTGGATGGCCAGGGCAACGTCAATGTCAGCAAGTTCGGCGAAGGCGAGGGCGCGCTGATTGCCGGCGTCGGCGGCTTCATCAACATTACCCAGAGCGCGCGCGCGGTGGTGTTCATGGGCACGCTGACGGCGGGCGGCCTGGAAGTGAGCGTCGGTGACGGCAGCCTGCGGATCGTGCGCGAAGGCCGCGTGAAGAAGATCGTGCCGGAGGTCTCGCACCTGAGCTTCAACGGCCCCTATGTGGCATCGCTGGGCATCCCGGTGGTGTACATCACCGAACGCGCGGTGTTCGAGATGCGCCCAAGTGCGGGCGGGGAGGGCGGGGAAGCCTGCCTCACGCTGGTGGAGATCGCTCCCGGCGTCGACCTGCAGCGCGATGTGCTCGACCAGTGCGCCACGCCGGTGGCGGTGGCGCCCGACCTGCGCCAGATGGATGCGCGGCTGTTCCGGGCCGGCACCATGCGGCTGTAACGGCCGCCGCACCACAACACCATTCCATCGGACGGGCCGGCCATGACCGGTTCCCAAGGAGGCACGCCAGATCTGTCATGACGTTACGCAACCGCAGTCGCTTCATCCCGGCGCGGCCTGGGCCGCGCATCGATTCTGATTTATCGCGATTCACCGCAGGAAACAGTCACACCATGCAGAACACCAGCCGCCGTACCTTCCAGCGCCGCCTGGGCGCCGTGCTCCTGAGCGCCACGCTGCCGCTCGCCGCCGCACCGGCTCTTGCCGAGTCCTACCCCAGCAAGCCGATCCGGCTGGTGGTGCCGTTCCCGCCGGGCGGCCCGACCGACACCGCCGCGCGCATCATCGGCCAGAAGATGAGCGAAACGCTGAAGCAGCCGGTGGTGGTGGACAACCGCCCCGGCGCCTCCGGCACCATCGGCGCCGAAAACGTCGCCAAGAGCCCCGCCGACGGTTACACCCTGCTGGTGCTGGCCACGCCCACGCTGCTGGCGCCGCACCTGATCAACCGCAAGGGCTATGACATCTTCAAGGACTTCACGCCCATCGGCGCGGCCTACGACCTGCCGATCGTGATGGTGGTCAATCCGCAGGCGATGCCGGACGTGAACAGCCTGCAGCAGTACATCGCCAAGGCCAAGGCCAAGCCGGGCGCGCTCAACTACACCAGCGCCGGCAACGGCAGCTTCGGCCACCTGTCGACCGAGCTGCTGAAGAACCTGGGCAACTTCGACGTGCAGCACGTGCCGTACAAGGGCAGCGCGCCGGCCATCTCCGACCTGCTGGCCGGCCAGGTGCCGATGATGTTCTCGGACATGATCGCGGCGCTGCCGCATATCAAGGCCGGCAAGCTGCGTCCGATCGCGGTCGGATCGGGCAAGCGGGTCAGCTTTACGCCGGAGGTCAAGACGGTGGCCGAACAGGGCTTCGCGGGCTTCGATGCCACCGCATGGGGCGGGCTGCTGGCGCCGGCCGGCACGCCCAAGGAGGTGGTGGCGACGTTGTCGGCCGAGCTGAAGAAGGCGCTGGCCGACCCGACCGTGCAGCAGAAGATGCTGGGCGCCGGCACCGTGGCCGCCTATATGCCGCCGGAGCAGCTGGCCGCGCGCATGAAGGCCGACTACAGCAAATGGGGCAAGGTGATCCAGGACAACGGCATCCGCGGCGACTGAGCGCGCGGATGACGACCCGGCGGCCCCGCTGCGGTTCAGGCGGGCTGCCGGCCCTGGGGCTGGCTCGCCGGCAGGGCGGGCAGCGCCGGCCTTGGCAACGCCGGCTGGCGGCCGGCCGCGGCCAGGCCCAGAAACTGGCTGGAGGTGCGCAGGAATTGCTGGCAGGTCTGGCGAAACAGCTCGAAGTCCATGTCGGTCCCGATGTGAAGAAGCCGCGCGGTCCGGCAGGGCCGCCGCGCCGCCGGCATCTTGCTTGGCCGATATGACAATGTCTTGACAATGGGCGCGCCGGCGCCGCCGCTGGCGCCGGCTTGTCGCGGCCGTCGCACGGCGGCGCCGGATCGCCCACTGCGGGGACAGAGATGCTAAAATCTAAGTCTTTGATTCTCATGGCCAAATGCTGTAGCCAGCAGGGCCGCGCCGGAACCTTGCCGGCGCCCGGCGAGATTCAGGGCGAGATGAGTTCCAGACGCGTATCCGTTTGTGCCGGGTTCGCCTCCCGCCAATACCGATACCCATGACCACTACGAACGCACCAGAACCTACCACCGCGGTTACCGCCGCTGTGCAGACCTTCGACAGCTTCGGCCTCGACGCGCGCATCCTGCGTGCCCTGTCCGAACAGGGCTATAGCTCTCCCACGCCGATCCAGGCGCAGGCCATTCCGGTCGTGCTGCTGGGCAAGGACGTGATGGGCGCCGCGCAGACCGGCACCGGCAAGACCGCCGGCTTCGCGCTGCCGATCATCCAGCGCCTGCTGCCGCTGGCCAATGCCAGCGCCTCGCCGGCGCGCCACCCGGTGCGCGCGCTGATGCTGACGCCCACGCGCGAGCTGGCCGACCAGGTCTACGACAACGTCGCCCGCTATGCCAAGCACACCGATCTGCGCAGCACGGTGGTGTTCGGCGGCGTCGACATGAACCCGCAGACCGACGCGCTGCGCCGCGGCGTCGAGATCCTGGTGGCCACGCCCGGCCGCCTGCTCGACCACGTGCAGCAGAAGTCGGTGAACCTGTCGCAGGTGCAGATGCTGGTGCTGGACGAAGCCGACCGCATGCTCGACATGGGCTTCCTGCCGGATCTGCAGCGCATCATCAACCTGCTGCCGGCGCAGCGCCAGACGCTGCTGTTCTCGGCGACGTTCTCGCCGGAAATCAAGCGGCTGGCCTCCAGCTACCTGAAGCAGCCGGTCACCATCGAAGTGGCGCGCAGCAACTCCACCAACGAGAACGTGCGCCAGGCGGTGTACCAGGTCGAGGACGGCCACAAGCAGGCCGCGGTGGTGCACCTGCTCAAGCAGCGCGCGGAGCAAGGGCTCTCGCGCCAGTGCATCGTCTTCGTCAACAGCAAGATCGGCTGCTCGCGGCTGGCGCGGCACCTGGAGCGCGAGGGCATCAACGCCGCCGCGATCCACGGCGACAAGACCCAGACCGAGCGCATGCAGACGCTGGACGGCTTCAAGAGCGGCACCATCGACGCGCTGGTCGCCACCGACGTGGCGGCGCGCGGGCTCGATATCCCCGACATGCCGTGCGTGATCAACTTCGACGTGCCGTACAGCGCCGAGGACTATGTGCACCGCATCGGCCGTACCGGCCGCGCCGGCGCCAGCGGCGATGCGCTGTCGATCTACGTGCCGGGCAACGACGAGCGCCTGCTGTCCGATATCGAGAAGCTGATCAAGCGCAGCATCCCGCGCGGCAAGCTCGAGGGCTTCGACCCCACCGGCACGCGCGCGCGCCAGGCCGACAGCGAGCGCCGCCGCGAGCGCGGCGACGTGCGCCGCGCGCGCGGCAGCGCCGACAGCGAAGACCGTCCGCGCCGCCACGACCACGGCGCCAGCCGCCAGGCCTTCCGCGCCTCGGACGACCCGTTCTTCTCGCGCCCGTATGAGCCCAGCCCCGCCAGCGCGGCGCAGGCCAAGGCCGCCGACGAAGTCGCCGCCGCGCTCACGCGCGGGCGCACGGCGCCCAAGCGGCCGGTGGCGGCCTTGCTGGGCGGTGTGCCGCGCAAGTCCTGAACGGATCGACGTTGTGCAGAGAATGGCCCGCTTGTGCGGGCCATTTGTTTTTGCGGCGGCTAGACCGATGCCGGCAGCGGCAGCGTGGCCAGCCGCTCGCGCCAGCCGTCGGTGGCCCGCGCCAGCCAGTCCTGGACCGTGCCGGCGGGATTCGACAGTCCCAGGTGCGCGCCGGCCTCGCGCAGCGCGTCCAGCGGGGCGTTTGTGTCGATCGCCTGCGCGCCGCTCTGCTTGCTGAGCTTCTCGCCAAGCTGGTTCACCACCACCGGCACGTGCAGGTACGCCGGCGTGGGCAGGCCCAGCAGGTGCTGCAGGTGGATCTGCCGCGGCGTGGAGTCGAGCAGGTCGGCGCCGCGCACGATATGCGTGATGCCCTGCAGGCCGTCGTCGACCACCACCGCCAGCTGGTACGCCCATAGCCCGTCGGCGCGGCGCAGCACGAAGTCGCCCAGCTCGGTTTCCAGGTTCTGGCACTGGCGCCCCTGCCAGCGGTCGTCGAAACACACGACGGCGGCCGGCCCGTCCGGCACGCGCACGCGCCACGCGCGCGGCAGCCTGCCGTTCAGGCCGTGGCGGCAGGTGCCGGGATAGCCCAGGGTCTGGTGGCGTTCGCGCACGTGCGCCAGCGAATCGGCGATCTCTTTGCGCGAACAGCCGCACGGGTAGAGCTGCCCCGCGGCATCGAGCCGGCGCAGCGCCTCGGCATAGTGCGGTTCGCGCCGGCTCTGCCACACCGGCGGCTCGTCGGGCGTCATGCCGACGCGCTCCAGCGTGTGCAGGATGTCGTGGTCCGCGTCGCGCACGCAGCGCGGCGTGTCGATGTCCTCGATGCGCACCAGCCATTGCCCGCCATGCGCGCGCGCGTCCAGCCAGCTGGCCAGCGCGGTCACCAGCGAGCCCATGTGCAGCGGCCCGGTGGGCGAGGGCGCGAAGCGGCCGCGATAGCCGCCCGCGGCGCTCTTCTGCACTGCCATTGCCGCCCTCTCTGCCATCAGCCCATCCTCAGCCGGCGAAGTCGGGTTGCTGCAGCAGCGCCTGCGCCAGGCGCGGGTCTTCCAGCTTGCCGGCCCACCACTGCAGCGCCTTGCCGCGGTTGCTGGTGCGCCACGCCACCTTGAAGTTGCCCGGCGCGCGCACCTCGACGGTCTCGCGTGCCTGCAGCACGCCGCTCTCGATATGCGGCTGCGCCATCGGCGCCGGCAGCCAGCCGCAGCCGAGGCCGCGGATCTGCGCTTCGAGCTTGTCGCGCATGGTCGGCACCACCAGCACGTCCTGGCCCGCCAGCACGCCATGGGTGCGCGCCGGCAGGTTGCGCGAGGTGTCGCCCACGGCGACGATGCGGTGCCTGGCGATCTGGATCGTGGTGAGCGGGCCTTCCTCGGTGGCGAGCGGATGATGCGCGGCCACGGCGAACACGAACGGCATCGACCCCAGCGGCCGGATCTGGAAGCCCTGCGTGCTGGGCGCGTCGTAGGCGCCGCCGATCACCAGGTCGGCGCGGTTGCTGACCAGCGCGTCCCACGCGCCGCCCAGCACTTCCTTGGAAAAGCGCAGCCGGGTCGCGGTGTTCTCGGCGTAGAAGTCGTGGATCACCGGCAGCAGCGCGCGGAAGTTGATCAGGTCGTCGACCACGATGGTGAGGGTGGCCTCCCAGCCGGTGGCCAGGCGCTTGACGCGCCGCGCGAGGTCGTCGGCGGCGTGCAGCAGGTGGCGGCCCTCGTCGAGCAGGGCGCGGCCCGCGGGCGTGAGTTCGGCGCGATGGCGGCGCCGGTCGAACAGCAGCACGTCAAGGTCCTCTTCCAGCTTGCGTACCACGTAGGTCAGCGCGGAGGGGACCTTGCCCATCTCGTGGGCGGCGGCGGCAAAGCTGCCCTTGCGTTCGATGGCGTCGAGGACTTCGAGGGATTCTAGCGAGAGGGCCATGTTCAGAAATTCTGAATGACTGCTTCTAAGGTGGTCCCCGTAAATATACGCCTGAAGGCCTAAACTGCCTAGCATCCAAAGCGAAAACGTATGCCGCAACACGGTTATCCAGACGGTGCTGTCGGCGAAAAGGCTCAAGGAGGGCCATCAAAATGATTGAAATCAGAAAGTCCGCAGAGCGTGGGTACGCCGATCACGGCTGGCTGAAGTCCTATCATTCGTTCTCATTCGCCGACTATTACGACCCGCAGCATGTGCAGTTCGGGCCGCTGCGCGTGATCAACGAAGACCGCGTCGCGCCGGGCATGGGCTTTGGCACCCATGGCCACCGCGACATGGAAATCATCAGCTACGTGCTCGAAGGCGAGTTGGCGCACAAGGACAGCATGGGCAACGGCAGCGTGATCCGCCCGGGTGACGTGCAGCGCATGAGCGCCGGCACCGGCGTGCGCCATTCGGAATACAACCACGCCGCGCACGACACCACCCATTTCCTGCAGATCTGGATTGTGCCGGCCGAGAACGGCATCGACCCCGGCTACGAGGAAAAGCACTTCGACGCGGCCGACAAGCGCGGCAAGCTGCGCCTGGTGGCCAGCGCCGACGGTGCCGATGGCTCGGTGCTGGTGCACCAGGACATCCGGCTCTACGCCGGCCTGTTCGACGGCGAAGAAGCCGCCACGCTGGCGCTGGCGCCGGGCCGCCGCGCCTATGTGCACGTGGCGCGCGGCCGGGTCGTGGTCAACGGCAAGGCGCTCGAGGCCGGCGACGCGGCCAGGCTGGAAGACGTGGCCGAGGTCGCGCTGTCCGGCGGCGACGGTGCCGAGGTGCTGGTGTTCGACCTGCCCTGACATCGTTCGCGGCCCCATGCGAGAGCCCGCCCCATGGCGGGCTTTTGCTTTTGCGTGGCGCACCGGGGTGCCCGCGCGTAGCGCTGTGCTATCTTCTCGCTATGCATTGCGCCTGCGCCGGCACATCGCTGGCCAGTCGCGCCGGCCGGCCCGAACGGGCCGGCGTGCCCTTGGAGCACCCCGTACCAAGATGACCTTTGTTTCCATTCTCCTGGCGCTGATTGCCGAGCAGTTCCGCGCCCTGGGCCGCAACAACCCGATCTACGAGATCGTGCGCGCGCTCGGCGACCGCGCCGAGCACGCCTTCGACACCGGCCGCCCGCGCGACGCCGCGCTGGCGTGGCTCACCGTGGTGCTGCCGCTGACCCTGGCGGTGATCGTGGTGCACTACCTGCTGGCGTCGATCAGCGTGGCGCTGACGCTCGCGTGGAACGTGCTGGTGCTGTACATGACGCTGGGCTTCCGCCAGTTCAGCCACTACTTCACCGACATCCACGAGGCGCTCAACCGCGACGACCTCCATACCGCGCGCACGCTGCTGCACGAGTGGACCGGGCTCGACACCGTCGAGATGCCGGTGTCCGAAATCGTGCGGCATACGCTGGAAGCGGCGATCATCGCCGTGCACCGGCACGTGTTCGGCGTGTTCTTCTGGTTCCTGGTGCCGGTCGGTCCGGGCGGGGTGGTGCTGTACCGCACCGCCGAATACCTGGGCCGCCACTGGAACCTGCCGTCGACCGAGCGCAGCCCGGCGCTGGGTCGCTTCGCCGCGCGCGCCTTCTACCTGCTGGACTGGATCCCGTCGCGGCTGACCTCGATCGGCTTTGCCATCGTCGGCAACTTCGAGGACGCGGTCTACGCCTGGCGCAACCATGCGCGCAAGTGGAACGATGCCGTCAACGGCATCCTGCTGGCGAGCGGCGGCGGCGCGCTGGGCGTGCGGCTGGGCACGCCGCTGGCCGAGGACGATTCCACCGTGGTGCTGCGCACCAGCGTGGCCGGCCCGGCCGTGGACTACGCGCCCGGCATGGAAGACGCCGACGGCGCCAACGGCGGCCCGGAGCCGGCGCCGCCCGAGTTCGGCACCGAGCCCGGCGTGCGCACGCTGCAGTCGGCGGTGGGGCTGGTGTGGCGCGCGGTGGTGTTGTGGATGCTGCTGCTGGCGATGCTGTCGCTGGCGCTGTGGGTGGGTTGAGCGGCGCCTGGCCGGCAAGCGCGGCAGGCTGATCCAGGCAGGTCAGGCGCGGGCCGCGCCGCAGCGCCAGCACGCGCCGAACTGCGCCTCGTGCCATTCGCCGCAACGGTCGCATTGCCAGCTGGGCCCCGGCACCGGGTTGGCCGCGGCATTGAGCACCGCCCACGCCTGCGCCTCCATCTCGTCGTCCACCAGCCACACCTGCGGCGCGCTCTCGCGGAACGGGATTTCGCCGGTCGCGCCGGCCAGCCAGGTATTGCGCAGTTCCGCCCGGATGCCGGCCGCGCGCAGGACGTTTTGGCAATGGGCCGCGTGGACGAGGGACGTTGCGGACAGCAGAAGTTTCATGACAGCGCACCGGGAACCCTGGTGCGCTTACCTTACCACGGCTTCACCACGGTTTCTGCTGGCTGGATTCGTGCAGCAACTGCGTGTAGAGCTGGTGCCGGCGTTCCGAGATGTCGCCGGCGGCCACCGCGGCCAGCACGCCGCAGCCTGGCTCGTTGACGTGATGGCAGTTGTAGAAGCGGCACGCGGTCAGCAGCGGGCGGAACTCGGGGAAGGCGCGTTCCAGCATGCCCTCGCTGAGATGGTAGAGGCCGAACTCCTGGAAGCCCGGCGAATCGATCAGCGCCCCCTGGCGCCCATCGACGGTACCCCAGTCCTGCGGCAGATGGTAGAGCCGGGTGAAGGTGGTGGTGTGCTTGCCCGAATCGAGCTTGGCCGAGATCTCGCGGGTCTGCGCGTCGACGCCCGGGATCAGCAGGTTCAGCAGCGACGACTTGCCCATGCCCGACTGGCCGATCAGGATGCTGGCCAGCCCCGCCACGCGCGGCCGCAGCGCGGCCAGCGCCTGCGCCGGATCGGCGCGCACCGACAGCTCCAGCGTGTCGTAGCCCAGCCCGCGGTACAGCGCCAGGCGGCCGCGCGCTTCTTCCAGCCGCTCGGGCAGGTCGGTCTTGTTGAGCACCACCAGCGGCCGGATCCCGAGCGCCTCGGCCGAGACCAGCGCGCGCCCGAGCAGGTCTTCGGAGAAACCCGGCTCGGTGGCCAGCACGATGATGACCTGGTCGATATTGGCCGCCAGCAGCTTGGACTTGAACTGGTCCGAGCGGTGCAGCAGGTTCTTGCGCGGCGAAACCCCGGTGATCACGCACTGGTCGGCGGCGGCGCGCTCGACGCTGACGTGGTCGCCCACCGCGCAGTCGCTCTTCTTGCCGCGCGGGAAGGCGTGCATGCGCGCGCCGTCCTCCAGCTCGACCACGTAGTGGCGGCCGTGGGCGGCGATGATCAGCGCGGATTCGGTCGGGTTGCCGGCCGGGGTGCCGCCCCCGGCGTTGCGGTGACGCGTGGCGCGGCTCATGCGTGCGCCAGCAGGCGGTCGATCCGCTGTGCCGCGGGCGGATGCGAGTAGTAGAAGGCGCTGTAGAGCGGGTCGGGCGTCAGCGTCGAGGCGTTGTCCTTGTACAGCTTCACCAGCGCCGACACCAGGTGGCTGGCATCGGTCTGGTCGGCGGCAAAGGCATCGGCCTCGAACTCATGGCGGCGCGACGACTGGCTCGACAGCGGCCCCAGCAGGAACGTGAAGACCGGCAGCGTCAGGAAGAACAGCACCAGCGCCAGCGCGCTGTTGGACACGCCCAGGTTGGGCGCCACCCCCAGCCCGGTGTAGAACCAGCTGCGCGTCGCCAGCCAGCCCAGCAGCGCCAGGAATACCAGACTCAGCGCGAAGGTCACGGCGATGCGCTTGGCCACGTGGCGGCGCTTGAAGTGACCCAGCTCGTGCGCCAGCACCGCCTCGATCTCGTCGCCCGACAGGCGCGACAGCAGCGTGTCGAAGAAAACGATGCGCTTGGCGGCGCCGAAACCGGTGAAGTACGCATTGCCGTGCGCGCTGCGCTTGCTGCCGTCCATCACGAACAGCCCCTTGCTGGCAAAGCCGCAGCGCTGCATCAGGCTCTCGATGCGCTGGCGCAGCGAGGCGTCGTCGAGCGGCTCGAACTTGTTGAACAGCGGTGCGATAAAGGTCGGGAACACCACCAGCAGGAACAGGTTGAACGCCATCCACACCAGCCAGGTCCACACCCACCACAGCGAACCGGCGCGCTCCATCAGCCACAGCACCGCCAGCAGCAGCGGCAGGCCCAGCGCGCTGGCGACCAGCAGCATCTTGACCAGGTCGGCCAGCCACAGCCCGAAGGTCATCTTGTTGAAGCCGAAACGTTGCTCGATGCCGAACTGGCCATACAGCGAGAACGGCAGGTCGACCAGCCCGCCGATCAGCGCCACGCTGGCCACCAGCGCCACGCCGTAGGCGTAGCCCGGGCCGAAGGCCTCCAGCCAGAACTGGTTGAGCCACTGCAGCAAGCCCAGCATGGTGAAGGCGATCAGCACCGCGGCGCCGGCCAGCACCTCCAGCATCGACAGCCGCGTGCGGGCGATGGTGTAGTCGGCGGCCTTCTGGTGCGAGGCCAGGCTGATGGTGTCGGCAAAGCGCGCCGGCACGGCGTGGCGGTGCTGCGCGACATGGCGCACCTGGCGCGCGGCCAGCCACAGCTTGGTCAGCACCATCAGCACCAGGGCGGCGAGAAAGACAATCGTGAACATCGGCAAGCGCCTTGTGGGTGCGGGCGCCCGTCGTTGCAGGCGACGGGTGCCCGTGGGGACCGCGCCGCGGGGTGGGGCAGGCGGCGGTCCGGGAATTCCGGAAAACGGCGCCGCGCTGGTGCGCAGTCAGCCGTCCCGGACGGATATGCGAGAATTATAAATTGTTCGCGCCCGGCCCCGCCGCGGCCGCTTCCCCGAAATCCCTATCTCCCGCAGTCCCGATGACAAGCCAAGCCGCCGCCAAATCCGTCAAAAGCGAAAACAACCTGATCTGGCTGGACATGGAAATGACCGGCCTGCAGCCGGATACCGACCGCATTATCGAAGTGGCGGTGGTGATTACCGACTCCGAGCTCAATATCCTGGCCGAAGGCCCGGTGCTGGTGATCCACCAGAGCGATGCCGTGCTCGACGGCATGGACAACTGGAACAAGGGCACCCACGGCCGCTCGGGCCTGATCGACAAGGTCAAGGCCTCGACCCTGACCGAAGAGCAGGCCGAAGCCGAACTGCTGGCCTTCCTCAAGCGCTGGGTGCCGGCGGGCAAGTCGCCGATGTGCGGCAACTCGATCTGCCAGGACCGCCGCTTCATGGCGCGCTACATGCCCAAGCTGGAAGCGTTCTTCCACTACCGCAACCTCGACGTGTCCACGCTCAAGGAGCTGTGCAAGCGCTGGGAGCCGGTCATCCACAAGGGCTTCGTCAAGCGCCAGCTGCACACGGCGCTGGCCGACATCCTGGAGTCGGTGGAAGAGCTGCGCTACTACCGCACCCACTTTATCCGCCACGCCGCGCCCGGCGCGGCGCCTTCCGGCGAGGCGCCGGCTGCCGGCACGCCGGCGCAGTAAGCGGAGCGCGGCACCCGCACGCATCCCACCATTTCCGGCGCGCCGTTCCGTGCAGGCGGCGCGTTGCCCGCCCGCCTGCCCATGCTCGAGCGCATCGTCTCCATCATCACGCCGGTCATCCTGATCATCCTGGTCGGGTGGCTGTACGGGCGCCGCGCCCATCCGGACATGGCGGGCATCAACCGCGCCACGCTGGACGTGATCGCGCCGCTGCTGGTGGTGTCGGCCTTCGTCAGCAAGGACTTCGTGCTGGCCGACCAGCTGGTGCTGCTGGGTTGCGCGGTGGCGGTGGTGCTGGGCTCGGGGGTGCTGGCGTGGGGGCTGGCGCGCTGGATGAAGGTCGATCCGCGAACCTTCGTGCCGCCGATGATGTTCAACAACTGCGGCAACATGGGTTTGCCGCTGTCCGTGTTCGCCTTCGGCCCGGCCGGGCTGGCGCCGGCGGTGGCGCTGTTCGCGGCGTCGAACCTGATGCACTTCACCATCGGCATGAAGATCGTCAACCGGCATGCGTCGCTGGCGCAGATCGCCCGCAACCCGATGGTGCTGGCCACCGTGGCGGGGGTGGCGCTGGCGCTGGCGCGGCCGTGGTTCACGCTGCCGGACCCGGTCTACCAGTCGGTCAAGCTGCTGGGCGATGCCACCGTGCCGCTGATGCTGTTTGCGCTGGGCGTGCGCATGAAGGATGTGAGCCTGCGCAACTGGGGCATGGGGCTGGTCGGCGCGGCGGTATGTCCGCTGACGGGCATCGCGGTGGCGCTGGCGCTGGCGCAGTGGGTGCCGCTGAGCGAGCTGCAGCGCGGCCTGCTGTTCGTGTTTGCGGCGTTGCCGCCGGCGGTGCTGAATTTCCTGGTGGCGGACCACTTCCGGCAGGAGCCGGACCAGGTGGCGTCGATCGTGCTGCTCGGCAATATCGCCGCGGTGGTGTTCGTGCCGGTGGGGCTGTACCTGGGCCTGCGCTGAGGGCGGCACGCCCGCGCGGCGCGTGCCGGCGGGCGGGACCGTCAGTCCGGGTCAGGCCGCGGGCCTGGTCCGCACGGCGTTCTTGGGCCGCCAGGCCTTGACGATGGCCTCGTCGGTTTCCATGTAGGGCCCGCCGATGAGGTCGATGCAATACGGCACCGCGGCAAAGATGCCCTGCACCACCGGCTTGCCGTCGGCGTCGCGCAGGCCTTCCAGGGTTTCGCGGATGGCGCGCGGCTGGCCGGGCAGGTTGATGATCAGCGCCGCGCGGCTGGCGGTCTCGCGGATGACCGCGACCTGGCGCGACAGGATCGCGGTCGGCACGAAATGCAGGCTGACCTGGCGCATCTGCTCGCCGAATCCCGGCATTTCCTTGGTCGCCACCGCCAGCGTGGCCTCGGGGGTCACGTCGCGGCGCGCCGGGCCGGTGCCGCCGGTGGTCAGCACCAGGTCGCAGCCGGCGACGTCGACCAGTTCGATCAGCGTGCGCGAGATCTGCGCCTGCTCGTCCGGGATCAGCCGCTCCACCGCCTGCCAGGGCGAGGTCAGCGTGCGCCCGAACCAGTCGCGCAGCGCCGGGATGCCCTCGTCCTGGTAGGTGCCGGCCGAGGCACGGTCCGAGATCGAAACGAAGCCGACGACGAGTTCGTCGGGATGGTTGCGGACTACCGGCTGCGTGGTCTGGGTCATGCCTCGGGCTCCGGGGTAGGGGGTTGGTCCTCGGCGGCGCCGGCCTTGCCATCCTTCACGTCGAGCGCCGTCTTGATCGCCTGGAACAGCTCGCGGAAATAGCGCGGCGGCTTGCCCAGCTCTTTTTCCTTGCGCGCGTTGCGGATGGTGTTGCGCAGCGCCTGCACGTCGATGCCGGGATGCTCGCCGAGGAAGCGCGTCAGCGCCGCGTCGTCGGCCAGCAGCAGCTCGCGCCAGCGCTCGATCAGATGCATGCGGGCGGTTTCGGCCTTGCTGGTGCCCTTGAAGCCTTCCAGCGCTTGCCGGATCACCTCGACCTCTTCGTCCTCGAGGCCGCGCATGATCTTTCCCACGTACTGCATCTGGCGGCGCTTGCCTTCATGGCTGTTGATCCGGCGCGCCTCGCGGATGGCGTCGGCGAGCGCTTCGGGCATCGGCACGCGCGCCAGGCGGTCCTTGGCCAGCGCCTCGAGCTCGGCGCCGAGGTCCTGCAGGGCGGTCATGTCGCGCTTGCGCTGCGACTTGCTTTTCGGTTCGTCGTCTTCCGGCTCGGGGGCAAAGCCTCCGGGAAAGCGCGAGCCTTGGTGGTTACGGGAATTTCGCGTCATGGCCGGCATTTTATCTTGCTATGATTGCCGCTTGGACTTTTGATGACACCCGCCCAGCATGGACCAGATCGCCGAACAGACCGCGCATTTCACCTACACCCAGGCCCAGCTCAGCGAGATGGCCGCCGATGTGCTGCGGGTGGCACGCGAACTGGGGGCGACCGACGCCGCCACCGAGATCTCCGAAGGCAGCGGCCTGTCGGTGTCGGTGCGCAAGGGCCAGGTCGAGACCATCGAGCAGAACCGCGACAAGGTGGTCGGGGTCACGGTGATGATCGGCAAGCGCCGCGGCAACGCCAGCACCTCGGACTTCTCGCCGGCCGCGCTGCGCGCCACCGCCGAGGCGGCCTACAACATCGCCCGCTTCACCGCGGAGGATGACTGCGCCGGCCTCGCCGAAGAGGAACTGCTGGAGCGCGCGCCGCAGGACCTGGACCTGTTCCACCCGTGGGCGCTCGACGCCGAAGCCGCGATCGACATCGCCACCCGCGCCGAGGCGGCCGCCTTCGCGGTATCGCCGCGCATCCGCAACAGCGACGGCGCCAGCGTCTCGGCCCAGCATTCGCAGTTCGTGCTGGCGACCACGCGCGGCTTCACCGGCGGCTATCCGTATTCGCGCCATTTCATCTCGTGCGCGCCGATCGCCGGCAGCGGCAGCGGCATGCAGCGCGACGACTGGTATTCGTCCAAGCGCTCGCCGCTGGCGCTGGCCGCGCCCGAGGACATCGGCCGCTACGCCGCCGAGCGCGCGCTGGCGCGGCTGCAGGCGCGCAAGCTGTCGACGCGCCGCTGCCCGGTGCTGTTCGAGGCGCCGCTGGCCGCGGGGCTGCTGGGCGCCTTCGTGCAGGCGGTGTCGGGCGGCGCGCTGTACCGCAAGTCCACCTTCCTGTGCGATTCGCTGGGCCAGGCCGTGTTCGCTCCGCATATTCAGATCCACGAGCAGCCGCATGTCCCGGGCGCCATGGGTAGCGCCCCGTTCGACGAAGAGGGCGTGCGCACGCGCGAGCGCGATGTGGTCAAGGACGGCGTGGTGCAGGGCTACTTCCTCTCCACCTATTCGGCGCGCAAGCTCGGCATGCAGACCACCGGCAATGCCGGCGGCTCGCACAACCTGACGCTGTCGAGCAGCCTGACCCAGCCCGGCGACGACTTCCCCGCCATGCTGCGCAAGCTTGGCACCGGCCTGCTGGTGACCGAGCTGATGGGGCAGGGCGTCAACTACGTGACCGGCGACTATTCGCGCGGCGCGTCGGGCTACTGGGTCGAGAATGGCGTGATCCAGTATCCGGTCGAGGAAATCACCATCGCCGGCAATATGGCCGAGATGTTCCGGCAGATCGTCGCGATCGGCGCGGACGCGCTGGTACGCGGCACCAAGGAAACCGGCTCGATCCTGCTCGAGCAGATGACCATCGCCGGCAACTGAGCGGCATCGATCCAAAAAAAAAGCGGGCCACGGCCCGCTTTTTTATTTCATGCGCCGGTCACGATTCTTCCGACGGCGGCCGCTCGTACGTGACGAAGGCGTAGTCGAAGCCGTTCGCTGCCGAATGATGGGTCTCGCGCGCGGTTTCGATCCATTGGGTGCGGTCGATCGCGGGGAAAAAGGCATCGCCTTCCACATCGGCGTCGATCTCGGTCACCACCAGCCGGTCCGCGCTCGGCATGGCCTCGGCATACAGCTGCGCGCCGCCGATCAGGAAGATCTGCTCGGCGCCCACGCACAGGCGCTGGGCTTCTTCCAGCGAAGGCGCCACTTCGGCCCCCTCGAGGCGCAGGTCGGGGTTGCGGCTGACCACGATATTGCGCCGGCCCGGCAGCGGGCGGCCGATCGAATCCCAGGTCTTGCGTCCCATGATCACGGGCGCGCCCATGGTGGTGCGCTTGAAGTGCGCCAGGTCTTCCGGCAGGCGCCACGGCAACGTGTTGTCGCGGCCGATGGTGCCGTTGCGGGCGCGTGCTACAACCAGTGTCAGCAGCGTCATACGGCCACCGGTGCCTTGATCGCGGGATGCGACTGGTAGCCCGCCAGTTCGAAGTCTTCGTAGCGGTAGTCGAAGATGCTGTCGGGCCGGCGCAGGATATTCAGTCGCGGCAGCGCCAGCGGCTCGCGCGCCAGCTGGGTCTGCACCTGTTCGAAATGGTTGTTGTACAAGTGGCAGTCGCCGCCGGTCCAGATGAAGTCGCCCACTTCGAGCCCGGTCTGCTGCGCCATCATATGGGTCAGCAGCGCATAGCTGGCGATATTGAACGGCACCCCCAGGAAGATGTCGGCACTGCGCTGGTACAGCTGGCACGAGAGCCGGCCGTCGGCCACGTAGAACTGGAAGAACGCATGGCAGGGCGGCAGCTTCATGCGCGGGATGTCGGCGACGTTCCAGGCCGACACGATCAGGCGGCGCGAATCCGGGTTGGCGCGGATCTGCGCCACCAGCTCGGAGATCTGGTCGATATGGCGGCCGTCCGGGGCCGGCCACGAACGCCATTGCGAGCCGTAGACCGGGCCCAGTTCGCCGTGCTCGTCGGCCCACTCGTCCCAGATGGTGACGCCGTGCTCCTGCAGCCAGCGCACATTGGTCGAGCCCTGCAGGAACCACAGCAGTTCATAGATGATCGACTTCAGGTGCAGCTTCTTGGTGGTCACCACCGGGAAGCCTTCGCGCAGGTCGAAGCGCATCTGGTAGCCGAACACCGAGCGCGTGCCGGTGCCGGTGCGGTCGGCCTTGTCGGTGCCATGCTCGTAAACATGGCGCATGAAGTCGAGGTACTGTTTCATCGGCGCGGGGCGGGATGGAAGGTGGCGCGGGCGCCTGGGCCCGCGAAACCGGCATTTTAAAGCAAGACGGGCCGCCCCTTGCGGGCGGCCCGTCCTTTGCGGCAGGGCCAGGGCGCGAGGCCCTGGCGCCGGGGCAGGCTTAGTGGCTGCCGGCCGGCTCCTGCTGCTGCTCGCGGCGCTTCTGCACCAGGTAGCCGGCACCCAGCACGCCGCCGACGATCAGCACGTACAGGCCCCAGTTGACCACCGGGTTGGCTTCGAAGAACGCCTTGATCATCGGCTCGTGCACGATCATCTTGACCGCCGTGAAGGCCAGCACGCCGGCGCCCACGTAGATGATGACCGGGAAGCGGGCCATCAGCTTGAGCACCAGGCTCGAGCCCCACACCACGATGGGGATGCTGATCAGCAGGCCCAGCACCACCAGCAGGAAGCTGCCGTGGGCGGCGCCGGCCACGGCCAGCACGTTGTCCACGCCCATCACCGCGTCGGCGATGATGATGGTCTTCATCGCGCCCCACAGGGTCGAGGCGCCGGTGCCATGCTCGTCGCCGCCGCTGTCGTCGGACAGCAGCTTGTAGGCGATCCACACCAGCGCCAGGCCGCCCACCAGCATCAGCCCGGGGACCTTCAGCAGCCAGACCACGCCGATCGTCATGGCCGAGCGGACCACCACGGCACCCACGGTACCCCAGATAATGGCCTTCTTCTGCAGGTGGGGCGGCAGGTTGCGTGCCGCCAGCGCGATCACGATGGCATTGTCCCCGGCCAGCACCAGGTCAATGACGACGATGGACAGCAGCGCCGTCAGGAACTGCATCGTGAACAGATCGGTAAACCACTCCATGAACTCTCCTCAGGTACGAATCAGCGCAAGCGCGCGCATTGGGTTCGCCTGGATTCACGTGCACGGGAGCGTGGGGGCGCCTTTGCAAACCATGAAGTCCAGGTTGCAAAGGTCTTGCTCGACCACTGGCGCGGTATGCGCGCCGGTTGTCAGCACAACCGGAGACTGCGGTCCCGGAATGACGATTGTGCTAAGGGCAAAGCCCCGGAGCTACTCCCCTTTGAGGGACACGACCCGTTCAGGGGCCGCGCTGGGCGGGATTATAAACGAACTGCAAGGGACATGCCGAATTAGGAAAGATACTGACTCAAGTTCGCCGGGGTGCCGTAATCGTCTCGCCCGGGCGCGCCGCGCGGGCGCTCCGGCGCGACGGCGCGTTGACTGCACGTGAGCGGCGCGTTTGCGGCGATTTTGTATCGGGCCCGCCATGGGGCTGCGCGATCCGCCGGATCGGCCTATCCTTGAGGTTCGGCTCCGACCGATGCGTCCCGGACAGCACAGGCGCGCATTGCGGAGACCGGCGCGCACGACATGCACAGCGCGGCCTTGGGGAATACGCAGTGAAGCAGTGCCCATTTGCGACCACACAAGGAAACGACATGCCGGTTGTCCCGAACCCGCCCAACCCTCCCGCACGCCACAAAGCCCCGCAGACCCCCCTCCCGCCCCTGAACCACCATAACGGCCATGCCGTGGCGCCGCCGGCGCTGGTGGCGCTGGCCAATGGCCGCGCGCAGCGCCCGCCGCAGCCGGAGTTGGTGCAGCAGTACCGCGAAGACAGCGGCGCGCTGCGCGAGCAGGTGCTGTCCGGGCTGCGCGCCGCGCAGGCGGCGATCAGTCCCAAGTTCTTTTACGACGTGCTGGGTTCGCGCCTTTTCGAAGCCATCACCGACCTGCCCGAGTACTACCCGACCCGCACCGAGGCCGCGATCTTTGCCAGCGCGGCGCCCGCCATCGCGGCGCGCGCCGGCAGCGGCTGCGTGCTGGTGGACCTGGGCGCGGGCAACTGCGAGAAGGCGGCGCGGCTGTTCGGCAGCTTGCGCCCGGCGCAGTACGTTGCGGTGGATATCTCGGTCGAGTTCCTGCGCGCGACGCTGTCGTCGCTGCAGCAGCAGCATCCCGAGATCCCGATGCTCGGGCTGGGCGCCGACCTGTGCGCGCCGTTCGACCTGCCGGCCCAGGTCAGGAGCGGCAGGCGCCTGTTCTTCTATCCGGGCTCGAGCATCGGCAATTTCGCCCCGGTGGAGGCGCTGGCGCTGCTGCAGCGCCTGCGCGGCGCGGCCGGGCGCGGCGACGGCGTGCTGATCGGCGTGGACCTGCACAAGGACGAGGCCACGCTGGTATCGGCCTATGACGATGCGCTGGGCGTCACCGCGGCCTTCAACCGCAATGTGCTGCGCAACGTGAACCGTATCGTGGGCACCGATTTCGCGCTGGACGACTGGCGCCACCAGGCCAGCTTCGACCGCGAGGCCTCGCGCATCCAGATGCACCTGCAGGCATGCCGCGACGTGCGCGTGCAATGGGACGGCGGCGCGCGCGAGTTCGCCGCCGGCGAGCGCATCCATACCGAGGATTCGTACAAGTACCGCCCGGAGGACTTCGCGCTGCTGCTCGAAGCCGCCGGCTTCGACGACCCGGTGTACTGGTCCGATCCGCGCGGCTGGTTCGCGGTGTTCCACGCGCGCGGCTGACCGGCCTGCCGGTCGGGTAGTGTCATAATGGCCGCAGTCCGGCGCGGCGTGCCACGGCGCGCCGCCTGCGGGCCGTGGCTGCCCCGGTCGCCCCGGTTGCGCCGGTTGCCCGCGGCTGTACGGACCGCTGCCTGGCCACCCTCCATTCCCTGCGCGGACTTCCCCCGATGAGCGGCTTTCCCATGCTTCCCGATCTCTACTTCACCGGCGGCAAGGCGACGTGGTCGGACCCGCGCCGGCTGCCGCGCGAAGGGCTGGCGCAGGCCCTGGTCGACACGCGCAGCCGCACGCTGGCGTGGCTGGCGCCGTTCGGGCAGACCCGCCGCGCCTGGGACGTGCCGCGCCAGCACGATGCCGATCCGCCGCTGTGGACCCTCGGCCACGTTGCCTGGCATGCGGAGTGGTGGTGCCTGCGCGGCGTACGCCAGGTCGATCGCGGCGGCGTGCCGGTGCCGGTGGCGTCGGAGCCGTCGCTGCTGGACGGCGCCGATGAATGGCTCGATCCCGACCGCATCGGGCCCGAGGAGCGCTGGGAGATCGCGCTGCCCGACGTCGCGGTGGTCAAGCGCTATGCCGCCGAGGTGCTCGACGGCGTGCTGCGCCGGATCGCGCTGCTGCCCGACGACACCGACCTGACCCTGTACCCGTTCCGCCGCGCGCTGCTGCATGAAGACGCGCAGGGCGAGGGCGTGGCCGCGCTGCTGCAGGCGCTTGGCATGGCCCCCGCCGAAGCCGCCGGGGCGGCGCCGGCGGCGGCCGCCGGACATGGCGGCACGCTGCATTTCCCGGGCGGGCGCTTCACGCTCGGCTGGAGCGATGCCGACGGCTTTGCCTGGCCCGACGAACTGCCGCCGCAGCCGACCTACGTGCCCGCGTTTGAAATCGACATGGCGCTGGTCAGCAACGCGCAGTTCCTGGAATTTGTCGAGGACGGCGGCTACGAGCATCCGGCCTGGTGGTCGTCGGCGGGACGGCAATGGCTGATGACGCAGGAACGTTCCGCACCGCGCTACTGGTCGCGCCATCCGGAGTCGCGCACATGGATGCTGGAGCGCTTCGGCACGCTGCGCACGCTCAACCCCGACGAGGCGGTGCGCCATGTCACGCTGTACGAGGCGCAGGCGTGGTGCGTCTGGGCCGGGCGGCGCCTGCCGGCGGAATCGGAATGGGAACTCGCCGCGACCCAGAACCGCGGCCTGCAGTGGGGCGCATTGCGCGAGTGGACCGCGACGCCGTACGAGCCGTATGCCGGCTTTGTCGCCGCCCCGTCCGATGGCGACATGGTGGGGCGCTTCGGCACGCACCAGGCGGTGCGGGGAGTGTCGTTCGCCAGCCCGGCGCGGCTGCGCCATGTGCGCGCCCGCTGGGCGCGGCTGCCCGAGGACGACCTGTCCTTCATCGG
Source organism: Cupriavidus alkaliphilus (assembly GCF_900094595.1). GTDB lineage: Bacteria > Pseudomonadota > Gammaproteobacteria > Burkholderiales > Burkholderiaceae > Cupriavidus > Cupriavidus alkaliphilus. The sequence continues at coordinate 640,101 of NZ_FMAD01000001.1, forward strand.
CTTCCGCACCTGCGCGATGTAAGTACCGCGCCAGCAGAAAAAAACAGGGCACCCGAGGGTGCCCTGTTTGCTATCCGGCAGGTGCGCGCAAGCGCACCGCGCGATCAGCGCTCGTAGCGCGAGCGGCTGTTGCGGTTGCCGCCGCCGTTGCCGGCGAAGCCGCCGCCAAAGCCGCGGTTGCCGTCGCGGTTGCCGAAGCTGCGGCCTTCGCCGTTGCCGCCATTGCCACGGTAGCCGCCGCCGTTGCCACGGCCTTCGCCGAAGCCGCGGTTGCCGTCACGGTTGCCGAAGCCGCCGCGCGGATCGTCGCCGAACGGACGACCGCCTTCGCGGTTGCCGAAACCGCGGGCACCGTCGCTGGCGCCGCGGAAGCCGCCGCCCTGGCCGCGGTAGCCGCCTTCACGGTTGCCGAAGCCGCCACGGTTGTCGTCGCCGAACGGGCGCGCGCCTTCCGTGCGATTGCCGAAGCCGCGGCTCTCGCCGCCGAACTTGCGCTCGCCGAAGCCGGCACGGTTGTCGCCGCCGAACTTGCGGTCGCCGAAGCTGCGCTCGCCGCCACGGTAGCCGCCATTGCCGCCGCCGTTGCCACGGAAGTCACCGCGGCCGCCACCCGGCTTGCCGCCGAAGTTCGAGCGCGGCTTGGGCGCGCGGCGCGGCTCCAGGCCTTCGATCACCGACGCGTCGACGCGCTGGTTGGTGAAGCGCTCGATCCGGCGCCACTGGAACATGTCGTTGTGGTTGACCAGGTTGATGGCGATGCCCGAGCGGCCCGCGCGGCCGGTACGGCCGATGCGGTGCACGTAGTCCTCGGCCTGCTTGGGCAGGTCGAAGTTGACCACGTGGGTGATATCGGGCACGTCGATGCCGCGCGCGGCCACGTCGGTGGCCACCAGCACGCGCAGGTTGCCGCGGCGCAGCGCGGTCAGGGTGCGGTTGCGCGCGCCCTGGGTCATGTCGCCGTGCAGCGCGCCGGCCGAGAAGCCGGTGTCGGACAGGCGCTCGGCCAGCGAATCGGCATCGCGCTTGGTCGCGGTGAAGACGATCGCCTGCTTGAGCGACGCGTCGCGCAGCAGGTGGTCCAGCAGGCGCTCCTTGTGCGACATGTCGTCGGTGAAGTGCAGGCGCTGCTCGATATGGCTCTGGTCGGCGCGGGCCGCGGCGATCTCGATGCGCTGCGGGTCCTTCAGCTGGCGCGAGGCCAGCTGGGCGATGCGCGCATCCAGCGTGGCCGAGAACATCAGCGTCTGGCGCGAAGCCGGGGTGGCGTTGACGATGGCGTCGATGTCGTCGGCAAAGCCCATGTCGAGCATGCGGTCGGCCTCGTCGAACACCAGCATCTGCAGCGCCGACAGGTCGATGCGGCCGGCGTCGATATGGTCGAGCAGGCGGCCCGGCGTCGCCACCAGGATGTCAGGCATCTTGGCCAGCGCGGCCAGCTGCTTGGGGTAGGGCATGCCGCCCAGGATGCTGGCGCAGACGATGCGACGCAGGTTGCGGCCGTACTTGGCGGCGGCCTCGGTCACCTGCAGCGCCAGTTCGCGCGTCGGCGTCAGCACCAGCAGCGCCGGCTGGGCCGGGGCCGGACGGGGGCGCTTGCCCTTCATGCGCTTGGCGGGCTCGGTCGAGCGCTGGGGCGCCGGCATTTCGCTGATGCGCTGGATTGCGGGCAGCATGAAGGCCGCAGTCTTGCCCGAGCCGGTCTGGCTCGACACCAGCAGGTCGCGGCCGGCCAGGAAGGCGGGGATGGCCTGGGCCTGCACCGGGGTCGGCGTGTTGTAGTTCAGTTCGGAAAGCGCGCGCAGGATGGCCGCGTCGAGGCCAAGCTTGGCAAAGCCGCTTTCGGTCGCTGCGGTTTCAGTGGCGGCCTGGGCTTCGGCTGCCGGGCTGCCGTTGAGCATGGCGTCGAGCTTGTCGAGCGGGCTCTCGATAATCTGGGCAGCGTCGGAAGTGATCGAAGCGTCGGTCGCGGAGGCAATAGCTTGCTCCGCACGAATGTCGTGCTGGGTCATGTCGGAATGGTCAAATAAATGCATGGCACCCCGAAATGCAGAATGGGGTGGGCGCAGTGCAAAGTCTTAAAAAGGCTTCGGCGCCAATCGGTGAGGCCGTTACGACAGACACAGCTGGCAGTACGGCGGCAGGCAGGGTGGTGGCTGGTAACCGCGGGGCGGTCCGGCCATGTCCCTGGCAGGCAAACAGCTCAGTTCAGGCTGTTCAACAGGATCGGAGACGAGGCGACGTCAGGTGAGCGGTGCGTTCTGCTGGGCGGCTGGGGCCATATTGTGATGACTAGGCGTCCGGCAGCGAGGAAACAGAGCTTGGGAGGGCAGCGGATTCGCCGGGCAGGAAGCCGGGCGCTTGGCGGATCTCACAGTTGCGAAACTCACGGCGCGGATTATAGCAGAGTGCCAGAATTTTGTTGCACTGCGAAAACGTAACCGGATATGTCAGGCAGGCGTCACCTGCGCGGTAGCGGCCGGCCCGCTGGTTGCAAGCGGAAATGCCCCGCCTATACTTGAGGCGCGAGCACACAGGATGCCCGCACGGGGCGGACGAAAACGCTCCCGCTTGACCTCCTTCAGCGGCATTGCGCCGCTGTTCGCGGCAAGCACTGCGGTCATTGACTCCACGCGCCAGTCTTCCTGCGACTCTCCGGGTGGTCCGGATGGGCGTCCGCGTCATGGGCGGAATCATGGGAAGCCTGCATGGATACAGAATGACCGAACTGCTGACCGCGTGACCCAGGCGGTCCGGGCCCGTCCGCATCCAAAGCCCGCCAGAGATGGCGGGCTTTTCATTTGGGCCGGCGGGTCGCTTCAGTCCTCGGCAGCGTTGCCCGCGGACTTGCGCGGGAGCCGGCCGAGCGGTGCCTCGCGCGGCATCGCATGGCGATTGCCGGGCAAGCCACCGGGGTAGTCGACGATGCGCACGGCGCCCGGGCGCCGCAAGCCATGCCACGCCTGGCCGCCGGCCGTGCGCCCGCCGCCGAGGATGGTGATCATGGCCTGCCGGTCGAGATCCATGCTGTCGGGCAAATCCTTGATGACGATCACTGCCATGGCTGTCTCCGGTCAAGCGGGACCCCGGCCCTGCGGCCGCGGGACCGCTTCAGTATAGGCGAGGCGGTCCCGCGCTCCTGCCCGCGGGGCCGCACCGCGCTGCGCTCAGACGGCGGCAAAGTTGCCGGCCCATTGCGACGGGTTGACGTTGACGCGCACCGGACCGACGCCGGGGCCGACAAAGCTGTTGTTGAGCGTGTTGACGTTGATGCTTTGCAGCTGCGCGATGTTCTGGTTGACGTTGACGGTGACATTGGCGAGCGGGCCGACATCGCCGACACCGCGGCTGAGCCACGAGCTGCCGCCGCGTACGGCGCCCAGCGAGGCACGATCGAGTTCCTTGCTCAGGGCAAGGTCGCGGACGAGGATGGTTGACATGATGGTGCTCCTTTGAATCGGTGTGGGGCGGCAGGCGCGGAGATTGCTGCGCTCAGGCAGGCTCCGCGCGCGCTGCGCATCGGCTTTCAGCCGAAGATGTTGTTGGTGGCGTTCTGGTTGGTGTGCACGTCGGACTTGACGTGGTCCAGGAAGGCCGAGCCGTTGCCGTTCAGGTTGGTGACGGACTGCATCTGCGCGATGCTCTGCACGGCGCTGATGCTCTTGTCGACCGACGCCTTGATCGGCATGTAGACGGCGGCGAAGGGCAGGTAAGACGTGCCGCCGCGTACGGCGTGCATGCGCTTGCTGTCGAGGGTTGCGGCGGCGGACAGGTCCTGGATGGTCAGCGTGGTCATGATGGTCTCCGGTATCGGTAGTCAGTGTCTGGGTTCGGTGGGCCGGGCGCGAAGCTCAGCCGAAGATGTTGTTGGTGGCGTTCTGGTTGGTGCGCACGTCGGACTTGACGTGGTCCAGGAAGGCCGAGCCGTTGCCGTTCAGGTTGGTGACGGACTGCATCTGCGCGATCTCCTGCACGGCGGTGATGCTCTTGTCGAGCGACAGCTTTACCGGGCTGTAGACGGCGGCGAAGGGCATGTAGGCGATGCCGCCGCGCACGGCGTGCATGCGCTTGCTGTCGAGGGTTGCGGCGGAGGACAGGTCCTTGATGGTCAGCGTGGTCATGATGGTCTCCAGTAGAGGAAGGTGTTGCCTTGGGTTTGGGGTTCGAGCATCGGGTTGGTGTCGCGCTCGGGAGGGACAATCGCAGGGACTGTGCCAGGGCCATGGGAACTTGCGCTGCGCGCGCGCAAGTGCCTGAAAACAAGGGGAATTCAATGCCGATGTCGACCCGGCGGCAGCGCCCGCGCGGTGCTGCCGGCGCCCCGGTGTGACGGGCCGCGGCCAACACTGGCGGCGCCGGTGTTGGTGCCGCCGCGACAGTGCCGCGCGCGGGCGGCCATGGCGCATGCAAAGCGCGCCGCGGTGCGGTCGCATGCCGTCCTCGCATGGTTTGCGCATGCCTTGGGTGCGCACTAGTATCCAGCGAGGAGGGGGCATCTCCGCAGGGCGGGACAGGCCCTGCCAGCAACCATGTCGGGGCATCCCGTGGCCAGTCTCAAAGACCTGATCCGCAAGTTCCAGAACGGTGGTCTCTCCGACGACGAGTTCGTCGCGTCATTCGAAACGGCCCTGGCGCAAGACCCCACCACGCCGAGCCAGGCGGCGCGGGTGGTGATCGAGGAAAACACGCGCTTTCCGTTTCCGCCCGCGGTCTATGCCGAAGTCATGCGGCGCATCGAGCGCCGCGGCGCCACCCAATACGATGGCGCCGGCGATGCCACGCGCCTGGCCGGCACGGAAACCGGCTCGATGTATGCGGCCTCGCCCGAACCCGGCACGCTGCCGCAGACGCCGGCCACCAAGGGCGTGGGCGATACGCTCAACGGTCGCTTCGTGCTGGAGGAATGCCTGGGCGTGGGCGGCATGGGCACGGTCTACAAGGCGCTCGACCTGCGCAAGCTGGAAGCCTCGGACCGCCGGCCGTACATCGCCATCAAGGTGCTGAACCTGCAATTCAGCGGCCATCCCAAGTCGCTGATGGCGCTGCAGCGCGAGGCGCGCAAGGCGCAGACGCTGGCGCACCGGAACATCGTCACCGTCTATGACTTCGACCGCGACGGGCCGGTGGTCTTCCTTACCATGGAGTACCTGTCGGGCTCGTCGCTCAACCATGTGCTCAAGGCCCCGGGCTTTGCCGGCATGCCGATGGCGCGCGCCATGCCCATCATCCAGGGCATGGGCAATGCGCTGGCGTATGCGCACGAGCGCGGCTTCGTGCACTGCGACTTCAAGCCCGCCAACGTCTTCCTGACGGGCAACGGCGAGGTCAAGGTGATCGACTTCGGCATCGCGCGCGGCTTCCTGCCGCCGGCCGACGAATCCGACCGCACCGTATTCGATCCCGGTTCGCTGGGCGGCATGACGCCGGCCTATGCCAGCCCGGAGATGTTCGAGCATCGCGAGCCCGACCCCCGCGACGATATCTACGCGCTGGCCTGCGTGACCTACGAGCTGCTGAGCGGCAAGCATCCCTACCAGCGGCTCTCGGCCAACCAGGCGCGCGAAGCCGGGCTCAAGCCGGCGCAGCTGCCGCAATTGGGCCGCACGCAATGGAAGACCCTGCGCGAAGCGCTTTCGCTCGACCGCGAGACGCGCACGCCGACGGTCGCGCGCTTCCTGCAGGGCATGAGCGCGGCGCCGGCCGCCAGCAGCGGGCCGGCGCGCCGCTCCGCGCCGTTGGTGGGCGCGGGCGTGCTGACCGCGTTGGCCGGCGTGGCGGCACTCGGCTACTACGCCTGGCAGTCGCAGCGGCCAGCCGAAGCCCCGGCCGCGGATGCCGGCGCGACCGCGCCGCTCAGCGCTGCCGCGCCGGCCGCGGAGCCGCCCGCCGCGCCCGTGCCGGCGCCGCCAGCACCCGCGCCAGCCGCCGCGGCGGAGTTGTCGATGGCCGAGGTCGGCAAGCTGCTGGCCGCGGTGCCGTGCTCGCTGCTTGCCGGCGCGCGGCAGGACCAGACCCTGCACGTGCGCGGCTACCTGGCGGAAAGCGTGGGTGCCGCGCGCCTGCGCGAACAGCTCAGCGGCTTGCCGGGGGCCAAGGCGCTGCGCGAGGTGGTGGTCGACGCCCAGCCGCTGGCCGCCGACAAATGCGAGGTGGCCAGGATGATCGCGCCGTACTGGTCGGGCAACCGCCAGGGCGAGACCGCGTCGTCGCTGCAGTTGCGCGGCAAGGGCACGCAATTGACCGAGGGCGCGCCCATGGTGCTCGACCTGCGCACGCCGGCGCAGGATTCCTATGTCTATGTCGACTACTTTGCAGCGGACGGCAAGGTGGCGCATATGGTGCCAAGCCAGCGCATTCCGGCCCACCAGGCGCCGCCGGCGCATCACGCCACCATCGGCGACAGCGGCGACTGGATCGTCTCAGCGCCCTTCGGCAACGAACTGGTGGTGATGCTGACCACGCCGGCGCCGCTGTTCGCGTCGCGCCGTGCCGAGGTGGAGTCGCGCCAGGAGTATCTGCGGGCGCTGGAAAAGCCGCTGGCGCAGATGGCGCGCACGTATGGCCGCGACCGCATCAGCGCGGACCTGGTGCAGATTTCCACGCGCGCACGCTGACGGCGCTGGCCACGGTGCGCGGGCTTGCGCTTCACGCCGCAGCGGCTTCCTATTTCATGTCGCGTGCCACGCGAAAGCCGTTCTGCGATTGCCGCACGCTCGGGCTGTACTTGAAGCGCGTCGACGACACCATGTAGCTGGCGCCTTCGCGCCACGAGCCGCCGCGGATGACACGCGCCCCGCAGGCGTTCTCGTTCCATGCGCGCCCGTCGGTGGGCGCGCCCTTGTACGAGCTGTGCCAGCAATCGGCGACCCATTCCCACACGCTGCCGTTGACGTCATGCAGGCCGTAGGGGTTGGCCGCGAACGAGCCCACCGGGGCCGGCGCATCCTGGCTCCACGGATCGCCGCAGTCCTTGCAGTTGGCATTGCCCTTGCGCATCTGGTCGCCCCACCAGTAAGTGCTGGCACTGCCGCCGCGCGCCGCGTATTCCCATTCCGCCTCGGTGGGCAGGCGGTAGCTCTTGCCGGTGGTCTTGCTGAGCCACGCCACGTACTGCTGCGCGTCGTCCCAGCTGACGTCGCGGACCGGTGCGTTCTTCGCGCTGTCGGCGAGGGTGGGAATGCGCTGGCAGCCGCCGGCGTCGGCACAGGCGTTCCATTGCTCGACCGTGACTTCATAGCGGCCGATGGCAAAGGGCTGGCCGATGGCGACCTGATGCGGCGGCTTTTCGGCCGGGTCGCTGGCGTTGCTGCCCATGGTGAAGCTGCCCGCCGGCACCGTGACCAGCGCCGGGCAGGCCGGGCAATCGCGGATCTCCGCAGTGCGCAGCGTGGTACTGACCACGCCGTCGCCCGCCGTGCCGGCGCGCGGCGCCGTGGCCGGTGGCGCCGGTGCGGGCGCTGAAGGACGCGCGGCCGCGGGCGCGGCCGGTGCAGCCTTGGCCGGGGGTGCCGAAGCCGTGGCTGGCGCCGGGGATCGCGAGGCCTGTCCGCCGGCCGTGGCGCCGGCGCGTGGCTGCGGCGCGGGCGCCTGCGCCTTGGGCGCGGGGGCGCTGCCCGCCAGGCGCTCGAGCCGCGCCCTGGCCAGTCCCGCGAAGCGGCCGTTGGGGTACTGCTTCAGGTAGGCCTCGTAGTCGGCGGCGTAGTTGCTGTTCTTGATCGATTCCCAGAAGCTCAGCTCATACTGCTCGTCGGTGTTCTTCGGCATGATGCCGGCGAGCAGTGTCCGGGCTTGCGCCGGTTCGCCGGCCGCGGGCATTGCCGTGGCGAGCAGCCCTGCCGTGACGGCCATCGGGATCATCGCAGCCACGCGTACCACTGGTAGGTTGCGCCACATCTTCACACCTCGCTGGAGCCGCCGCGATTCCATTGCATGCCGTAGCCGCCGGCATGCGCTGGGCACCTTGGGGTGTGGCCAGGACGTCGACCGGCTTGCTTCAAGATAGCACAGCGCGTGTGGATGCGGCGGAGCATTGCCGGGCCCGCGCCGCACGCCGGGGTCGCCTTTTCCGCGCTTGCGTTCTAACCTGAATGACGAATCGCCGAGCGCTGACCAACAAGCAACAACAAGGGGCTTTCGGGACAACGTGATCGGGTTTCGGGATAGATCTCGGGGAGGCGACGCGCATGTCCAGACGATTCCTGCTCCGCCTGCTGGCGGCCACCACGCTGGCCGTCGCGCCGTCGCTGTCGTTGCCGACGGCAGCCCCGCCCAATGCCGAGGCTTATATCATCTGGCCGCACGACGGCGCTGTCATCGGCGGCGGCAAGTTCTGGGTGCGCATGGGCCTGCGCAATATGGGCGTATGCCCCAAGGGCGTCGAATCGCCACGCTGCGGGCACCATCACCTGCTGATCGATACCGAGCTGCCACCGCTCGACAAGGAAATCCCGTCGGACAAGAACCACCTGCACTTCGGCGCGGGCGAGACCGATGCGCGCATCGAACTGCCGCCCGGCAAGCACACGCTGCAATTGCTGATGGGCGACGCCAAGCACGTTCCGTTCGAGCCGCCGATCTATTCGAAGAAGATCACCATCACGGTGAAATAGCGACGCAGCACGCGCCGGCGGAGCCGATCAACAAACAGGGGAGAGCGCCATGTCCCGACTACTTGCCGCGGCTGTCTTCGCCGTCAGCCTGTTGCTGTCCGCGTGGGTGCAGGGCGGCCCCACGGCTGCGCCGCCCAATGCCTATCTGTACATCGGCTGGCCCAATGACGGGCAGACCCTGCCCGCCGGCAAGCCGTTCAAGGTGTGGTTCGGGCTGCGCAACATGGGGGTGGCGCCCAAGGACGTGAAGTTTCCCAATACCGGCCACCATCACCTGCTGATCGACGTGGAGCTGCCGCCGATGGACAAGGAGATTCCCAACGACCGCAATCACCTGCATTTTGGCGCTGGCGAGACCGAGACCATGATCGAGCTGGCGCCGGGCAAGCACACGCTGCAGCTGCTGATGGGCGATGACAAGCACATACCGACCAACCCGCCGGTATATTCCAAGCGCATCACGATCTACGTAAAGTAGGCCGCAGCAGGCAGGCTGGCGACCTGGCGCGGAATCGGGCCAGGTTGTTGGCCCGCTTCCAACACGCATCCTCCCATCTGTTGGCGGCCTCCCGCCACCAGGCCCGCGCGTCAATCGTGGCGCAGTCCTGCCGGGCCATGCGCCGAGAACGAAAAACCCCCGTGTTTACAGGCACTTCCGCCATCTGGCGCGGCATCGCGGGCGCGCTGGCACGGTCCCTGCATTTGTCCCTCCCGAGCGCGACACCAACCCGATGCTCGAACCCCAAGCCCAAGGCAACACCTTCCTCTACCGGAGACCATCATGACCAAGCTGACCCTCACCGACCTGACCACCGCCGAAACCCTGGACCGCAAGGGCATGCACGCCGTGCGCGGCGGCCGCGCGCTGATGCCGTTCGTGGCCGTGTTCCAGCCGCTGAACCTGTCGATCGACAAGAGCATCACCGCCGTGCAGGAAATCGCGCAGATGCAGTCCGTGACCAACCTGAACGGCAACGGCTCGGCCTTCCTCGACCATGTCCGTTCGCATGTGGATACCAACCAGAACGCCAGCAACAATATCTATCGTTGAGAGGATGGTTGAGATGGCGCAGCGCCGCGGGGGCATCCCCGCGGCGCTTTTGCCGACCCCGTGCCGATCGGGGTTGGAGCGCGCGCCCGCGCGCACCACAATACAGACAGACGCGGCGGCCCCGCTGTACCGGCGAACCGGTACAGCCCTTGCCGACCGCCGCCGTCGCACGCAGGAACACATCGTGCCCGCATTCTCCCTTGCTCCGTCCGTACTGGCGGTGATCCGCGCGCCGCGCCGTGGAGCCTGGCTTGCCGCGCTGGCGGGCCTGGCGCTGCTGGCGGGTTGCGCCGATTTCCGCCCGCCGGTGTACCAGCGCCCGGAAACGCCGGCCAAGGCCGAATGGTCGCGCCAGGACTCGATCACGGTATCGCCGTCCGAAGCGGTGCAGCCCAACTGGTGGCAGGGCTTCAAGGACCCGTACCTGAACCAGCTGATCGAACGCGCGCTGGCCGGCAACTTCGATATCAAGGTGCTGGCGGCGCGCATCCGCGTGGCCAACGCGCAGATCGGCGAGGCCCGCGCCGGCGGGCTGCCGGTGATCGACGTCGGCGCCGGCGCAAGCTTCGACAAGAGCACCGGGCAGAAGTCCACCTGGACCTATAACGCCGGGGCCCAGCTGAACTGGGACATCGATATCTGGGGCAAGGTCGAGAAGGGCGTGCAGGCGCAGACCGCCGAGTTCCGCGCCACCGAGGCGGACTGGCGCGCCGGCTACCTGACGCTGGTGGCCAATGTCTCGACCACTTACTTCCAGATCCTGCAGTTCGACGAGCAGATCGAGCAGCAGTCGCGCACCGTGGCCAGGAACGGGCAGATCCTGTCGACCTACCAGGCCATGTACCAGAACGGGCTGGTGCCGAAAATCCGCGTGATGCAGCAGCAAGCCGAAATCAACCGGTTGAACAAGGATCTGCTCGAGCTGCGCCGTTCGCGCGATGTGGCGGAGAACGCGCTGGCGACGCTGGTGGGCGTGCCCGCCGGCAATCTCAAGGTGCCGGCAGGGCGGCTGCAGGAGCGCGTGCAGCCGCCCCCGGTGCCGGCGGGGCTGCCGTCGCAGCTGCTGGCGCGGCGCCCGGACGTGGTGGCGGCGGAGTATCGCGTGCTGGCCGCCTACAACATCGTCGGCCAGGCGCGCCTGGCGCAGCTGCCCAGCATCAGCCTGACCGCGCGCGGCGGCACCGCCAGCTTCGCGTTGAGCGACCTGCTGAAGTCCTTCACCTTCGGCTTCATGCCGAGCATCAACCTGCCGATGCTCGACCCGGGCGTGCGGGCGCGGGTGAAGACCACAGAGGCGCAGGTGGGCGTGGCGGAAAACGAATATGGCCGCACCGTGATGACCGCGTTCGAGGAAGTCGAGACCGCGCTGGTCAACGTCGACGCCCACAAGAAGCAGCGCATCGAACTGCAGCAGCAGGTGGAACAGCTGCGCGTGGTATCCGCGCAGATCGAGGCGCAGCTGAAGGAAGGCGTGGTCTCGCAGCTCGAAGTGTTCGAGACCGAGCGCTCGCTGCTGGCCGCGCAGCTGCAGTTGTTGGCGGTCCACCAACAAATCCTGGGCGACACCATCACGCTCTACAAGGCGCTGGGCGGCGGCTGGCCCGAGGCCGATGTGCGCAACACCGCCCTGAATCCGCCGCAGTAAGTGGTGCCCGCGATGCCGCCCCCGCGCGAAGGTGATGCCGGCGCAAGCAACGCGTTGCGCAACCCCGGCGCGCGCGCCGGCCGCCGGCCTTGCCCCGATGCCGCTGCCACGCCAACCACGCGTGCCGCGGCCGATTGACTAGCCTAGGCCGTCGCCTACTATGTTCTTAGTCGCTTCATCCCCCCTGGCCTGCCGCCGCGGCAGCCGCGCTGTTGGCTCGCTGGAAACATGGCTCCTGACGAAGCACTGATCATGGAAATGCCGGTGAAAATGGCCCAGGGATCCGCACGGGACCTCGCGCAGCATGCGGCGCAAGATGTGGCGCAGGAATTCGACGTATTCCTCACGCCCGTGGCGCGCCCCGAGCTCGGCGAAATCCGCATCGACGAAGCGCTGTTCGCGGTCGGCCGCAGCGAGCTGCCGTTCGCCACCTACCCGGAAGCACTGGCCGCACCGCTGTCACGGCGCCATGCGCGCATCTTTGCCGAGCATGGCGAGGTCTATGTGGCGGACCTCGGCAGCAAGAACGGCACGCGCGTGAACGGCGTGGCCGTGGCGCGCCAGCCGGCGCGGCTCGGCGATGGCGATGAAGTCGCGTTCGGGCCGATGCTGACGTTCCGGGTGCGGCTGTCGCCGCGCGCGCCGCAGCCCGAGCCGCCGCGCGTGGCGCTGACGCTGGTGCCGGAACGCCATGACGTCGGGCTGCAGCCGCTGCACGTGGAGCAGTTCCCATACCTGATCAGCAAGGGCGACGAGGCCTTCGCGCGCTTTCGCGACAGCTATCCGCACCAGGTCAACTACCTGTCGCGGCGCCATGCGCATATCTACCTCAAGGGCGGCATTCCCTTCGTCGAGGACCTTGGCAGCACCAATGGCACCTTCGTCAACGGCAAGCGCCTGGCTGACCACGGTGTGCCGCTCGACGATGGCGACCTGATCGCGTTTGGCGGCAACCACTTTGTCTACCAGGCGCAGGTGCGGTACGACGGCGCCGGCGATGCCACGGCGACGCGTTCGCTGCTGCAGCCTCCAGACACGCCTGACACGCCCGGCACGCCCGCATCGTCTGCCGCCGTGGCTGCCACCATTGCCACGCCGCCCGCCCGCGACGACGGCGACCGCACCACCTTTGTCGGCGCGCCCGATTCCTTCCTCGACATCTTCTGCGTCGACTACGCCGCCCACCAGGAGGACGAGGTCAACAGCGAAGCCGAAGCCCAGGCCGCGGCAGCCACCGCCGCCGGCGACGGCGCGCGGCGCCCGCGCGGCCGTGCCGCGCTGCTGCTGGCGGAAGGGGCCCGGCAGTTCGGACTGGACCAGCCGGCGCGCACGCGGCGCGCGGCGCGCTGGGGCGTGGCCTTGCTGCTGCTCGTGCTGGTGGCGGGCGCTGCGCTCTACTGGCGTGGCGCGCCGGAGCGCGCGGTGCAGTCGCGCTTTGTCGCCGGCGACCACGCCGGCGCGGCGCAAGCGGCCGACAGCTACCTGGCGCGACATCCCGACGACGTCGAGGTCCAGGCCATCGGCACCGAAGCCCTGTTGCGTGCCTACGTGCCCGATTTTGCCGCCAGGCTGAAGGCCGGCGACATGGCCGGCGCCGATGCCGTGCTGGCGCGCCTGCGCCAGCTCAGCACGCACAACGCCGAGGCGCGGCCGCTGGTGGCCGAGCTCGACTGGATCGGCAGGCTCGAGCGCTTCACCGCGCCGCGCGGCGCCGATGCGCCGATCCGGCTCTACACCGACGAAACGCCGATGCGCCAGCTGCTGGCGTACTGGAACCAGGACACCGCCGCGCACCAGCGCGCGCTCGGGCGCATCGCGGCCGACGTGCCGGCGTTCCGCGACCTGTATGCCGATGCGCTCAGCGATGTGCGCCGGCTGCAGAACGACGCCTCGGTCTATCTGGCGGCGATCGACCGGCTCAATGCCAGCATCGCTGCCGAACTGGGCCGCGATCGGCCGGAGGCGTTGCAGCCGGTGCTTGCCGAATACCGCGACAAGTATCCGCGCCTGGCCGGCCTGGAGCGGCTGCAGTCGGACCTGGATCGCTACACCGGCCTGCTGCAGGCGTTGCGCGCGCGCCGGCCGGGGCAACTGGTGGCCCGGCTGGCCGACAGCCGTTTCGCCACGCCGCCGTTCCAGGCGCAGCTGGCCAGCCTGGCCGCGCGGCTGCCGCCGCCCGAGGTGGCGCGCGCGTATGCGAACGCAGCCCGGGCGTGGCAACGCGGCGACAGCGGCGCCGCGCTGGCCGCGCTCGGGCAGATCCGTGGCGGGCCGTGGGCCGACGACCTCGCGCGCGACCTCGCGCACAAGCAGAAGGTCGCGGCGCAGTACGCCGCGTTGCAGTCCGCGCGCGGCGGCCGTGGCTACGAGGACCGCCTGCTGGACTTCTACGCCATGCTCGAGGCGGAGGAGGACGGCTACTTCGCCAAGGCGGTCGAGGCGGATGTCAACGGCGTGCGCGACAGTGCCCTGCGGCGCGCGCGCGAGCTGATGGCGAGCGCGCTCGCGGCGTGGAAGCAGTATCGCGCCAACGGCGTGATCGGCGGCGAGCAGCGGCTCGAGCCCGGCATCTCGCCGAAGTTCCGCGCGCAGGCGCGGCTGCTGTCGCAGGCGCAGGACGACGCGCGCCAGGGCATGCGCATCTTCACACAACTGCGTGCCGGCGAAAGCGCCGACCTGGCGCAACTGGCCAAGGTCGAGCTGGAGATCCGCGCCGAGGCGGAGCAGCAGCGGCACGCGCTGCGCGAACTGGGCACGGTGCTCGATCCAGCCGTGCTCAAGGCCAAGCTCGAGCTGATCGGCGGTGAAGACACCGGCAAGGCGCCGGAATCCGCCGCGGCGGCCGCGGTCCCGCCACCGGCGGCAGTGGGGAAGCCATGAAGGACGATGCCCGCCACGCCGGCCTCAAGCCACTGTCCGAGGCGCTGGAAGACCACAGCGCCGAAGGCATCGGCCTGCTCAGCGCCGAGCCGTCGCGCCTCGGCCTGCTGACCATCGTCACCACCTTCGCCCTGGTGTTGTGCGGGCTGGTCTGGTCGTTCGTCGGCCACGCCGATGTCATCGTCACCGCGCAGGGTACGCTGGCGCCGGAGTCCGAGGTGCGGCGCTTCTATGCGCCGGTGGACGGCGAGCTGGCCGACCTTTACGTGGCGGAAGGGCAGCCCGTTTCCAAGGACGATGTGCTGGCGCGCCTGAATGCGCGCGGCGCGATCGAGGCCGCCGCCAACGCGCTGGAGGCGCAGCTCAAGCTGGAAGACTCCGAACGCGAGTGGAAGCAGTTCCCCGACAAGAAGGCGCTGATGGAACGCCGCGCGGCGGCGCTCAAGCAGCAGATTGACGTGGCCACGCGCCAGCACGAGACCCGCATCGCCGAAGGCACCACGCGGCTGGCCGAGCAGCAGCGCGCCCAGTTGCAGGAGGCGCGCAGCAACCTGGACAACGCGCGGCGCGCGCGCGAGTTCGCGCGCCAGGAGCAGGACCGCTATGCGCGCCTGCTGGCGCTGCCCGGCGGCGGCGGGGTTTCGCAATCGCAGGTCGACGCCAAGCGTGCCGCGGCGCAGGACGCGGAGAACAACCTGCGCGTGGCGCAGTCGCGGCTGGGCGAACTGGAGGCGCGCCTGGGCCGCGAGCTGACCCAGGCCAGCTCCGAGCTGGAAAGCAGCGGCCAGGACCTCGCGGGGTTGCGCGTGCAATATGACGCGGCGCTGCGCGAGATCGCCAATACCGAGGACAAGCTGCGCCTGCAGGTGCAGACCGCCCGCCTGGTGGCGGACGCCGCCGCGCGCATCCGCTTCGAGAACATCGACAAGGACAACTTCCTGCTGATCCTGGCGCCGGTGTCCGGCGTGATCACCGACGTCACCTCGACCCAGCGCGGCGACAAGATACAGGCCAATACGCCGCTGGGCGGCATCGCGCCGAAGGATGCGCGCCCGGTGGTGAAGATCGTGATTGCCGAGCGCGACCGCGCCTTCCTGCGCGAAGGGCTGCCGGTCAAGCTCAAGTTCAATGCGTTCCCGTACCAGCGCTACGGGATCATCGATGGCACGCTCGAGTTCATCTCGCCCGCGACCAAGCCGGGCGGGCCTGACAAGCAGCCGGTCTACGAGGGCCGCGTGCGCCTGGCGCGCGACTATTACACCGTGGCCGACAACAAGTACCCGCTGCGCTATGGCATGACCGCCACGGCGGAGATCGTGGTGCGCGAACGGCGCCTGATCGACCTCGGGCTCGATCCCTTCCGCGAGGTGGCGGGCTAGCGCCGCGGTCGCACACTGGAACAGCATCTGGACAGCCTTGGCGCGCCGCCGCGCCAGGCCGCCAAAGGAGTCGGAAAAATGACTGGCATCGTGCGTATCGACGACGAGGTGCTCGGGGTCGAGGAATTCGTGCGCCTGCTCAAGCTGACCGGGCAGTTCGAAGGACTGGTCGAGCAGATCGTGCGCGACAAGCTGACCGTGCACGCCGCCAGGCGGCAGGGGCTGGTGGTCACGCCCGAAGAGATCCAGGAACGCGCCGACCAGTTCCGCCGCGTGCAGGGCCTGCATCGCGCCGCCGACATGAACCACTACCTGGATGCGCTCAATGTCAGCCTGGACGAGTTCGAGGCCTTCATTACCGACAGCCTCTATCAGGAGCGGATGATGGCGCAGGTGTGCAGCGACGCGGCGGTGCAGGAATACTTCGCGCTGAACTCGCCGCGCTTCGACAGCATCGAGGTCAGCCATATCGTGGTCGACAGCGAGGGCAAGGCCAGGGAGTTGATCTCGTACCTGCAGGACGACCCCGACGCCTTTGCCGAGATGGCGCGCGAGCACTCCATTGCCGACACGCGCGAGCGCGGCGGCGAGATCGGCAAGGTGCTGCGCGGCTCGCTCAAGACCGAGATCGAGGCCAAGGTCTTCAACGCCGAGCCGGGCGACCTGCTGGGGCCGTTCCCGGCCGCCGACCGCTCGTTCTTCGAGGTCTTCCTGGTGCGCGCCAAGCACCCGGCCACGCTCGACAGCGAGGTGGCGGTCGAGGTGCGCCGCCTGCTGCGCGAGGACTGGCTGATGGCCAGGGCGCAGGAACATGTCATCGAAGCCCGCTAGCGAGGCCGGACCGGCCGGCGCCGCCACCGCCGCGCCGCAGCCGGAGGCGGGCCCGGCGCTGGCCGCTTTCCTGGCGTCGGTCGAGATCCTGTCGGTGCTGACGCCGGAAGAACTGGCACGCCTGGCCGACGCCGCGCAGGTGCTGAGCTTTGGCTTTGGCGACACCGTCTGCAATGCCGGCGAAACCGCGCCGGGCCTGTTTATCGTCAAGTCCGGCTCGGTGCGCGTGTTCAACGAGGAGCACGGCAAGGAAATCAGCATGGGGGTGCGCAAGACCGGCGAGGTCTTTGCCGATCTCGCGCTGCTGCGCGAGTACCGGCACGAGTCGTCGGTGCGCGCCTCGGGCAAGACCGAGTTGCTGATGATTCCGCGCACCGTCAGCGAGCCTGTGGTGGCGGGCAACCCCGCGGCGCTGGCCTTCATCACCAGCTATGTCGCGATCAGTTCGGCCGGCGGCTTTGTCGCGCGGCTGTTCGACCTGCGCGGCAAGCTCGACAAGCAGGAACTGGAAGACGCGGTGCGCAGCGTCGGCGTGAAGCGCGTGGCGGCCGGCCGGGAAATCCTGAAGCAGGACGGACGCGAGGACCGGCGCCTGTACGTGGTGCGCCAGGGCACGGTGCGCATCGTGCGCAGCGAAGAGGGCAGCGAGTTTCCGCTGGCGACGCTGGGCCAGGGCGATATCTTCGGCGAGCGCGCCTGCGTGATGCGGCAGGAGCAGCTCGCGTCGGCCATTGCCGAGACCGACGTGCGCCTGCTGGTGATTCCCGAGAAAACCGTACAGCTGATCCTCGAGCGCAATCCGCGCCTGCGCGAGGTGCTCGAGGAGCGCATCCGGGTGCTGGACCGCGAGCTGCATCGGCAAAAGAAGCTGGCCGAACGGCGCAAGCGCCCGGTACTGCTTGACCTGGCCTCGAAGCCGGAGCTGGGCGAGAAGCTGATTCGCCGCTTCGCGCTGGTGGAGCAGGCCGAGGAAATGGATTGCGGCGCGGCTTGCCTGGCGATGATCTGCCGGCACTACGGCATCCCGATGACGCTGGGCAAGCTGCGCGAACTGGCCAACGTCACCACGCAGGGCGCCACCCTCGACAGCCTGGCGCGGGCGGGGGAATCGCTGGGCTTCACCACGCGCGGGGTGCAATGCACGCGCGATTCGCTGATGGGCTTCGAGCTGCCGTTCATCGTCCATTGGGAGGGCTACCACTACGTGGTGGTGTACGGCATCTCCGCGCGCTGGGTCTGGGTGGCCGACCCGGCCATCGGCTTCCGCAAGATGAGCGCCGAGGAGTTCGAGCGCGGCTGGAGCGGCACCTGCCTGCTGTTCGCGCCGGGCGAGAGCATGACGCAGCTGTCGGTGCAGCGCTCGCCGTGGCTGCGCTTCATCGGCTACCTGGCACCCTACAAGAAAATCCTGGCGCACCTGTTCCTGGCGACCTTCGTGATCCAGATGCTGGGGGTGGTGCCGCCGCTGATCATCCAGAACATCCTGGACGGCGTGGTGGTGCACCAGAACGTCGGGCTGCTGCACCTGCTGATCGCGGGGCTGATCATCTCCAGCGTGTTCTCGCAGCTGATGTCGACAATCCGCGCGTACCTGGCCAACTTCATGGTGCGCAACATGGATTTCGCCATGATGTCGCACTTCTTCAGGCACACGCTGTCGCTGCCGCTGTCGTTCTTCGCCAAGCGCAAGACCGGCGATATCTTCGCGCGCTTCCAGGAGAACCAGACTATCCGCGCCTTCCTGACCGAATCGACGGTGACCACGGCGCTGAATCTGCTGATGGTGTTTATCTACTTCACCATCATGTTTCTCTACAACGTCAAGCTGACGCTGCTGCTGATCGCCTTCGTGATCCCGATCGCCGCGCTGACGGTGGTGGTGACGCCGCGCGTCAAGACCTATGCGCGCGACGTCTTCGCGACCGCGACCGATGCCAAGGCCTACCTGATGGAGACGCTGGGCGGCGCCGAGACCGTCAAGGGCATGGGCATCGAGCGCCCGGTGCGGCTGCGCTGGGAGCGCAAGTACACCAAGGCGCTGGAGTCGCAGTACAAGGCGCAGCAGTTCCATATCCTGGTGGGGCTGGCGAGCCAGCTGCTCAACGCCGCCACCACCATCGCGGTGCTGTGGGTGGGCGCGACGCTGGTGCTGGAGCGCGAGCTGACCATCGGCCAGCTGATGGCCTTCAACGCCTTCATGGGCAGCGTGCTGGCGCCGCTGATGGGACTGGTGGCGCTGTGGGGCCAGCTCAACGATGCCGGCGTGGCGATGGAGCGGCTGGGCGACGTGCTCGACCTGGAGCCGGAGCAGAAGCCGCAGGACGTGCTGTCGCGCGTGATGCTGCCCGACCTGCAGGGCGAGATCGTGATGAAGGACCTGTACTTCCGCTACGGCGGCGAAGACACGCCTTATGTGCTGGAGAACATCAGCTTCACCATCCGGCCCGGCGAGATGGTGGCCATCGTCGGCCGCAGCGGCTCGGGCAAGACCACGCTGGCCAAGCTGCTGGTCGGCTTCTACAAGCCCACCGAGGGTTCGATGACGGTCGACGGCTACGACCTGAACGTGATCGACGCGGCGTTCTACCGCGCCCAGGTGGGCTACGTGATGCAGTCCAACCTGCTGTTCTCCGGCACCATCGCCGAGAACATCGCCTGCGGCGACGACAGCCCGGAGCGGCGCCGCATCGAGGAAGTCGCGCGCATGGCCGACGCGCATGCCTTTATCAGCAAGCTGCCGCTGGGCTACGAGCAAGTCGTCGGCGAACGCGGCATCGGCCTGTCTGGCGGGCAGATCCAGCGGCTGTGCATTGCGCGCGCGCTGTACCACGACCCGCGCCTGCTGGTGTTCGACGAAGCTACCTCGGCGCTGGACACGCAGTCCGAGAGCAACATCCTGGCCAATATGCAGGAAATCCTGCGCGGGCGCACCGCGGTCATCATCGCGCACCGGCTCAGCACCATCATGCAGGCCGACAAGATCCTGGTGCTGTATGAAGGCGCCATCGTCGAGCAGGGCCGGCACGAGGAACTGCTGGAGCGCAAGGGCATGTATTTCCAACTGGTGCAGAAGCAACTGAGCGCAGCATGAAGCTATACAACCAGGGTGCCACCCCCGTCTCGGTGACTTCGCCGGTGTCGTTCGCCGGGCTGATCGAGAAGATCGAGATCCTGCGCTCGACGCTGCGCTGGGCGTCGAAGCTTGACCGGCCCGAGATCGAGAAGCTGCTCAAGCAGGCCACCACGCTGCGCGACGAGGTGATGGGCCTGTCGCACAAGGAGCGCTTCGTGCAGGCGGCATCGTCTGCCGAAACCGCGGCCGGAGCCACGGCCGGGGACGCGCCGCCGCAGCCGGAGGTCGAGCGCCTGCCGCGCGAGCGCCGCCAGGCGCTGATGGAGCGCAGCTTTATCTTCGAGGGGACCTTCGGCGACAACCCGCGGCTGCTCGAGGCGCTGGAAATCGCCGAGAAGGCCGCGCCGACCGACCTGCCGGTGCTGATCGACGGCGAAAGCGGCACCGGCAAGGAGCTGATGGCCAAGGTGATCCACGCCAACGGCGCGCGCACCGACAAGCCGTTTATCTCGGTCAACTGCGGTGCCATTCCGGATAGCCTGCTCGAATCCGAGTTGTTCGGGCACAAGAAGGGCGCCTTCACCGGCGCCAGCAACGACCGGCGCGGCAAGTTCGAGAGCGCGCATACCGGCACCATCTTCCTGGACGAGATCGGCGAACTGCCGCTGACCGGGCAGGTCAAGCTGCTGCGCGTGCTCGAGGCGCACGAGATCCAGCGGGTCGGCTCGGACGAGATCATCTCGGTCGATGCGCGCATCGTCGCCGCGACCAACAAGGACCTGCGCCGGATGAGCCAGGCCGGCACCTTCCGCGAGGATCTGTTCTATCGCCTGAGCGTGATCCACGTCAGCCTGCCGGCGCTGCGCGAGCGGCGCGACGAGATCCCGCTGCTGGTGTCGTACTTCAGCGACGAGGCCGCCGGCATGCTCCGGCGCGCGCCGGTCAGGCTGACGCCGCGGCTGCGCGACTTCCTGCTGCACTACGACTACCCCGGCAATATCCGCGAACTGCGCAACCTGCTGTACCGGCTGAGCTGCCTGGCCGGCGATACCGCCGACCTGCCGCACCTGCCGCAGGACATCCGCCCGAAGCCCGCGGCGCTGGCGGTGGTAGGCGCCGGTGCGTCCGGCGCGGACCTCGCCATGGCGACCTCGCTGAGCGAAGCCAAGCGCGCGGCCAGCGACGAGGCCGAGCGCGCCTTCCTCGAGCGCGGACTGCAGGAGGTGGGCGGCACGGTTGCCGAACTGGCGCGGCGCTTCGACATGAACCGCTCGCACCTGCAGATGCTGCTGAAGAAGCACGGCATCCACTCGAAGGACTTCCGCGCCAGCCGGCAGGCCGAGGCCGGCAAGGGCTAGGGCGCGGCGGGCTTCAGGCGTCGAGCTCGGGGTTGACCAGGGTGCGGTCCGATCCGCAAGGGTCGGCGGCGCGCAGCACCACCACCGAGATGTTGTCGCGCCCGCCCGCATCGAGCGCCTTGTGCACCAGCGTCAGCGCGGCCTGCGCCACGTCCTGCTGCGCCAGCACCGCGGCAATCTCGTCGTCGTCGACCTCGTTGCTCAGGCCGTCGCTGCACAGCAGGTAGACGTCGCCGTCGGCCACGTCGGTCAGCAGCTGCTCCGGCGCCAGCGTCGGCGCCGCGCCGACGGCGCGCGTGATGGTGTTCTGCGCGGGATGGTGGCGCGCCTGCTCCGGCGTGATCAGGCCGCGCGCGAGCAGGCGCTCGACCTGGTTGTGGTCGCGCGTCAGACGCGCCAGCTGGCCGCCGCGCAGCCGGTACAGGCGGCTGTCCCCTGCCCACAGGCAGGCACAGCGGCTGTCGCCGGCCAGCAGGACCACCACCGTGCTGCCGATGCAGCGCACGCCCAGGCGCGCGGCTTCGTCGACCAGCGCCAGGTTCACCCCCTGCAACGCCGCGCGCGCGGCGTCGATGCGGTCTTCCAGCCGCGCTTGCGGCGGCAGCGCTGTCAGGGCCCTTACCACCGCCTGGCTGGCGAAATCCCCCACCGCATGGCCGCCCATGCCGTCGGCCACGGCCCACAGTTCCTGCCCGGGCAAATCCAGGCAAGCGTCCTCATTGCGCTCGCGCACGCGCCCGACGTCCGTGCACGCCGCCGAGGTCCACCGGAAATGCGAGTCGAAACCCAATCTGGCCTCCGCTGCGATCCGCAACGCTCCACGCCAGCGCCTGCCGGCGCCCGGGGTTCGGCCGGATCAGACCAGCCTGCCGTCGTTCCTGGCACCCTGGTCGCCCCGGACATTGATGTTGGCGTTTGGTGCGTTGTTGCGGATATCGATGTTCTGGAACTGGTTGTTTATCTGATCAGCATAGAAGCTGTAGTTGATCTCGTAAAAGTTGATCACCGTGCCGAGCGGCGCCGGCGACGACGCCACGAACGGGCGGATCCAGCCGAACACCCACTGTCCACCCGCGCCGCGTACGCGCGCCATGGCGGCGGGAGCCAGTTCGCGGCAGCCGGCAAGGTCATTGATCGAGAGGGTGGCCATATGCGGTCTCCGGTGGAAGGCGCCGATGCGCCGGGGGCGGTATGGGTGGTTGAGCAAGCGGCGTGCCACTGACGGGTAGCGGAACGGCCCAGGCCCTGATCCGGGGCCTGGCGCGGGTTCCGGGCAGGGCGGGGGACCAGCCGCCACTTGCAGCCGGCGCCGCCGCGTTGGCTGCGCGCCGACACCCTGGCACGCCGGTGTCGGTCAACACCCACCACCGCGGCGGCGCCGGGCCGTGGGCGTGCGGATTTTGATATACTCCCGCCCGTCTCCAGGATCACCGCGCCCGCGGCTTCCGCTCCTGGCAGTCCTGTCCCTCGCCGTAGTTCAATGGATAGAACGAGCGCCTCCTAAGCGCTAGATACAGGTTCGATTCCTGTCGGCGGGACCACAGAATAGTTCGCGGCAGTTCGCCAAAGTCCTCCTCTCCCAAGTAAATCAACGCTTTGCGCCGAATCGGCGTTCGCCTGCGTTCGTCTAAGACCGTTGGCATCCGTCACTTTTTGGGGCATCCTTAGGGGCATCTTCGAATGCCCCTATTTTCGGTGCCCCTAACGCGATGCCCCGCACGGTCGAGCCATTAACCGATACCAAAATCCGCAATGCCAAGCCGCGTGAGAAAGCCTACAAGGTTTTCGACGGCGGCGGCCTGTATATCGAGGTAATGCCGGATGGCCGAAAGCTGTGGCGCTTCAAGTACGTGAGGCCGTCCGGCAGCGAAAGCCGTCTCGGCTTCGGTGCCTATCCTGGCGTCACCCTGGCGCAGGCCAGGTCGCAGCGTGAGGCCGCCCGCGCCATCGTGGCGGACGGGCGCGACCCGGGCGCCGTGAAGCAGGAAGAGCGCCGCGCCGCGCGCATCGCCGCGGGCAATTCGTTCGAGGCAGTGGCCCGAGACTGGCACGCTACCCAGAAGGGCGGCTGGAACGAGGTCTACGCTGGCAAGGTGTTGGCGTCGCTGGAGAATGACGTCTTTCCGACGCTGGGCGGCACGCCGATCGCAGACATCAGGGCGCCGGCCGTGCTGGACCTGCTTAGGAAGGTCGAGGCCCGGGGCGTGCGCGATACGACAAAGCGCATTCTGCAGCGCATGCGAGCCGTCTTCCAGTACGGGATCATCTACGGCCTGTGCGATCGCAACCCAGCCGCCGACATCGACAGCGCCGCGGCGCTGAAGTCGGATCCGGTCCAGCACCAGGCGCGCGTGTCACCCATCGAGCTGCCGCAGCTGCTGCGCGACATCGATGCCTATGAGGGCGACGCCGTGACCCGCCTGGCGCTGCAGTTCATGACGCTGACGTTCGTGCGCACCACCGAAATGATCCAGGCCCGTTGGGCCGAGATCGACGAGGCCAAGGCCGAGTGGCGCATCCCTGCTGACCGAATGAAGATGCGCGACCCGCACATCGTGCCGCTGTCCACACAGGCCCAGGCCGTCTTGGCTGAGCTGCGCGCGATCACGGGGCACCGCGACTACCTCTTCTACAGCCCACGGGGCAAGACTGGCCACATCAGCAACAACACGATGCTGTACGCGCTGTACCGAATGGGGTACCACTCGCGGATGACCGGGCACGGCTTTCGTGGGGTGGCATCGACCGCGCTGAACGAGCTAGGGTTCCGGCCTGACGTGATTGAGCGCCAGCTGGCTCATGCAGAGCGCAACAAGGTGCGGGCAGCGTATAACCACGCTCAGTATGTGCCTAAGCGCCGTCAGATGATGCAAGCCTGGGGCGATTATCTCAAAAAGCTAAAAAGTAAGTAATTAAAAAGGTCCAAGGTAAAAGGCATGGCAGACGATCAACAAAAGTTTCCAGGGCTGGAATTTGCAGAGTATTTGTCCGGCGTTGCGCCATTGCAAGTAAGGGAAATTCCCGACGCGTGGAGTAAACGGAGAATTCAGGGCTCAAGCTTTATAAAGCGCGTTTTGGACTTGCCGGCAATTCAGTTGCATTGCTCAGCGGACACATGCAATGGGACCCGATTCTTTGACCCCGTGGAAGATGAGGTGGTTTTAGTCGAAGAAGTATCGGACGTCTTTGCGCACTATAAATGTCGAAACTGCAAAGGGTCTGAGAAAACCTTTGGACTGACTGTTG
Organism: Cupriavidus alkaliphilus; assembly: GCF_900094595.1. GTDB lineage: Bacteria > Pseudomonadota > Gammaproteobacteria > Burkholderiales > Burkholderiaceae > Cupriavidus > Cupriavidus alkaliphilus. The sequence goes on from NZ_FMAD01000001.1 coordinate 664,170, forward strand.
GACGGCTGGATGAACCGGCGGCCGTGATAATGAAGATTGGGGAAAGCCCTCGATTTGGCAGTCCTATGCCCCCGAAGCTTCGTAAACTCGCTGGGTCAGAAGTGGATCTTCTCGACAAGGGATATCGTTCTGAGCGAGATGGTCTTGGGATTGCTGCTTTTGCCTACTACAGGCGAGTTGTCGAATCCATAAAGGTCCGCCTTATCGAGGAAATCATCAAGGCATCGAGGGCGCTTAATGCGTCCCCTAAGGTTATCGAAGACTTAGAAGCGGCAAAGCGCGAAACACGCTTCACGCAGGCCGTAGAGGCAGTTAAGCACGGTATTCCAGAAAGCCTATACATAAACGGTCACAGCCCTCTGCTTCTCTTGCATGATGCATTGAGCGACCATTTGCATGATAAGTCCGACGAACAGTGCCTCGAAACGGCAAGGATCGTCCGAGTGCTGCTTGCAGAATTGGCGGAGAAATTATCTGCCGTCTTCGCCGATAGGAAGGAGGTCGAGGGTGCCGTGGCTGCATTGCTGCAGCGCAGAGCTGCTCGCGGGAAATAGTCGATAGGCGCTGAACAGGGCACAGCCTGTAAAGCGCTAATACAGGGTATTGCCTGTAAAAGGGGCAGGGCGCATCTTAGAAGCGACGTAAAGCGGGTGTTTCGGGCTCCCGTCCTTATTCAGCCCCAAGTGATAGAGCAGTTTCCCGCGGCCGCACATACGGACGACGCGCAACACTTCCGCTGCGCGCGCTGGCGCCGCCTTGTGCGCGCCCCACGCGCAGATCACCATCGAGCAGCGGTCGATCGCGTCCATGATCGCGCATTCGTTGAGGTCGGGGCGATCGCCCAGCGGCGCCGGATGCACCAGCAAGCCGGCTGGGTCCGTCGATCGCAGCGGAAAGAGGTTGACCACCTGCAGCCCACCGAACTTGCCGCCGGCCACCGCCCGCTGCTGGCATCGGGTGATAGTCGGATCATTGACCTGGTGGTCGGCGATGGACGGGTTCAGCATGATGAAGGCGAGTGCGGGCCGGGTCCGGTCCCATTCGCGCCAGAGGCGGTAGCGGTACTGCTCGCAGTCCGAAAGGATGCAGCCCGCCTCTCCGTCTAGGGTGGTTTCGATTAGGCGTTTCATGCTGCCTCCTGTGATTGCTCCAGCGCGTGTGCAAGATGACGTTCATAGGTCGCAACGGCGCGCCAGTAAGCTGCCATTGGCCCTTTCCTGCGGCGCCACGCCACCTCCGCCTCGACATTCGCCTGATCGCGCAGCTGGCGGAGGACAAGTGCCATTGCCTTCCGCTGTTCGGGAGGCAACCCAAGGAGGGTGCGAGATGCCGGCAGCCGCAACAGTGGATTGATGTATCCCACTACGCCAGCTCCGTGTCGCCGCTGAAGAGTTTAGGGCGTTCTTTCGCCATGCTAGGATTCCTTTGCCATATCGAGGAGACAGGAAATGCGCGAGATAAAGACGGCAGACGAGATTCGGGCCTTGGTGCAAGAAGCTGCTGACCGGTGCGAGGATTGTGCCGATGCACACTTCGGAGGTGTCTACTGGCACGAGCCCGACGAGACCGGGTGTAACTGGAGCATCTCGACCATGAGGGGAACGTCTTGGAAACCGTGCTTTGATTGCGTTCAGCCTGCCGCGGTCGAGCTCCGTGCCAAGTACAACCTCCCTGAGCCTGAATAGCTTCACGTCGCCTCAGCATGCTGTGCTACTGACAAGGCCACGGCCACCGGCCGCACTCACACCGGTGTGGTCGACAGCACGAAGGTCTCGCCGGCTGCGGAATTTGCTTCTGTAGTTCATTCGCAAAGTCCATATGCGGACGAGCATGCGGTGGGCTCGTCGAGTTGATCGAGAAGACTGTATTGCCGACCCCCCCGAGTGGTCTTGCTCCACTCGACGACTGCGTGAATGGTCGAGTCCTGATCGGCATGGCCTTGCGTCCCCATGTGGAAAAAGGAGACTGGCGAGCGGGGCCGGCAGACAGCAGACACCAGGCGCTCCCATTCGGCAATTCTCTCGATGTGCTCTGGAAAACGGCGCGCGATCTCGCGCAGTTCGGCCTTGCCGCAGTTGATGCACGGCATGCAGCCAACCCGCTCCATGCCTTGTAGGTAGAGAGGATTCGGTCGAACGCCAGCCAGTTCGTGGGCCTGGAAAACATCACGCGCCGTCCAGCGTAGGATGGGCCGGTAATTGAAGAGGCCGCCGCCGACCACCTCGAACGACTTCACGCATGCGCCGCTGCCTTGCAAGCGCTCGCGGCGGGAATGACTCTCATCAATCCGAACTCCTTGCCACGACCAAACGGCATGGCCCGCGTCCAACACACCCACTGCGTAGGCAGTCAGCGGCTGGGTCTTCAGGTAGTCGGTGCAGTACTGGCGCTTCCTCGACGGAAAGCCCCCCTTCAGCATGCACATGTCGAGGTACGGATTGCCGGTGGGGTGCAGTAGATCGAGCGCACGCGCAGCGGCGGCCGGCGTCCAGGCGTACTGGAACTTGCGGCGTCCGTAGACAGCGCTCTCTGGCTCGCCGGCCGCCAGCCGCGCGAGGTTGGCGCGCTTCGTAGCGAACTCGTCGGAGAAGTCGGCACGCACCACATCGACGGAGATGCCGAGAGCGATGGGCAGGTACTCAAGCGCATAGCGGTAGGTTTCGGCATGCTCGTTGCCGGTATCGGCAAACACGAAGCGGCACGCCTCGCGACCGTGTTGCTCGATTGCCAATATGGCGGTTGCCGTGCTGTCTTTCCCGCCGGACATTGAAACGACGTGGATAATGCTCATGCTAGGATGCCTCCCCAAAACGGGAGGGTCGAAGAATGTTGAAGCGAGTCTGGCAATGGTTCGAGGTTGGTGCAGCGCTGCTCGCGCTCACCATACTGACGCTTGCTTGCCACGCGATGTGGCCGGATAAAGATGGAGTCGCTGCGTGGTTCCAGGCTATTGGCTCTGTTGCGGGTATCGGCATTGCCGTCTACGTGCCGTGGCGACAACGTAGGGACCAGATCCAACAGCAGAATTTCGATGTGGCTCGTCAACGGGTCGGTGTAGCAAGACGGCTCTATTTCCTTTCCACTGACTTCGTGCGCGCTTGCCAGCGTTACGCGGACGATGTCTTCATGGAAGGCAATTCGCCGCCGGGGTTGGCCCAATTGGAGGTTGAAGACTTGGTTCGCGTGATGGAAGTCACGCGGATGTTGGAGGCACAGGATCACGACAACGTGGCGGTTCCCATGCTCTACGCTATTCGGGCTCAGGCGGATCTTATGATTACGAAGGTAAAGAGGGTCGCACGAAATCCGGGCGAGTCGGACGATTTCTTTGATGCGAGCAGAAAGTGGCTTGAGCATGCGTCGGCATTTCAGTTGACTGCAGACGGCATCAAGAGGAATGCCGAGCGGCGTGCGCATGAGCTGGGGATCGAGGACTGATAGACGCGGACCCTGCGCAGCAGCGGCTGGTGCAGATTCGCAAACGATCATGCCTTGACCTCCTCGCTGGCGCGCAAGGCGGCGGAGACGGCGATGTACGCGGCAGCCGTGCGCGTGCCCGCGATTTCATGAGCCGGCAGTTCTTCCAACAGGGACTTGGCACCTTTCAGCGCGTCCAGGACCAGAGCATCCCTCGCATCGTCGGGCGGCACATGCTCAGGCAGCGGCGAGTGTTTCGGCTTCGCGGCTTGCTTGGCGCGAATCTTCTCAACCATGGTCCAGATGCGTGCCAGCTCAGTTTCGCCGGCTGAATGCATGTCCAGCCCTTGCGCCAGACACAGCGCTGCGAGCGTGACCATCACGCCACCGGCCTCTTGACCCTTGTCGCCGACCGGGCGGCCGTAGACGTAGTCGACGAGCTGGTGCGCCTCGCTGGCAGTGGCGCCGCAGGCCTGCACCAGCTCCAGCGCCTCTTCCAGAAAGCGGTGGTTGCGCTCCTGGCGGTCGCCAGCGATCTCGGTGCCGAAGCATTCCAGCATCCACGGTTTCACGCGGTCCTGGAAAGATGCGGAAGGCAAGGCGCTAGTTGCCGTGCCAACGCGCTTTGCCACGCGCATGCAGAGTTCGAAGTCGTCTCGGGACAAGGTGCGGCCAGCTTCCTGGTGAATGATTGCCAGCAGCGCGGCGTGCGTATTCTTGTCTGTCATGCCTGGTCCTTGATCGTTGCGAGGAAGGCCGCCATCGGCCCGAACTTCACCCAGCGCGACAGCGGCTGGTGCGGGTGCTTCGCCGCAGCGTTCTTGAGCTCGCGCGCCAGGCGTTCGAGCTGGGCGACACGCGAGGCTAATGCGACATTGGTCTCGCGCGCGACGGCCAGCAGCGATTCCACTTCTGCCAGCGTCCGCATCAGTGCCCCCCGCGCGTTGCGATGATTTGCTCGTCCACCCACTTCTGAACCTCCTCCTCGATCCAGCCGCTGGCACGTCCCAGCTTGATTGGCGCCGGAAAGGTGTGTTCCTTGATGCGCTCGTAGATCGCGGTCTTGCCGAGGCCCACGCGCTGGCTCACCTCTGGCAGCCGGATGATCCGGCGTTGGGGTTCGGTGTTCATGGTTACGCTGCCTCCCTGATGCTTCCAACCTGGTGATCCTCGATCCAGTAGGCGGTGATCGATTCCGGCAGCGCGCTCGGCGGCGCCTTGAGGCTCATGAAGACCAGCGCCGTGTCGATCTCGCCGGCGGCGGCCAGGTCGTCGAGCCACCAGAAGAGCCGGTCGCGCTCGGCGCCGATCAGCACGTCGGCCCGGTCCAGCACCAGCAGGCGCATGCCGGTCAGGCGCGAGATGGCCTCGGCCAGCAGCGCGTCAGCGCGCCACTTCTCCGACTCGGAGAACAGGGCATACGGCCGACCGCCGTCGCCGGTGATAGCCATATCGGCGCCGATGCCGATGCGCATCCATTCGGACTCGGCTGCTGCTGCGGCCAGGCGCTCGTTGATGGGGTCCAGCGCCTCGGACAGCAGCTCTGCCGGGATGCCGCTGGGGCCGAAAGCGTCGGCCAGCGCTTCCCAGGCGACCACGTCGGCGTGGTGCTGGGCGGCCTTGGCCGTCTGCTCGGCGGCCTGGGCGATCGCGCGGCGCGCGGCGCGCGCGGCTTCCAGTTCCTCGCTGACCTTGCCGATGACCGACTGCAGAATCGCCAGCTCGGCCTCGATCCCGGCGCGCAGCTCGCCGTCGGCATCACCGCTGTCAGCCGCGGCGTCCTTGCGCAGCAGCTCGAGCTGCTTGGCGGCGGCGTCAGCTGCGTCACGCTCGGCCGTGCGGCTCTTCAGGGCGTTTTCCAGCACCTTCAGGCTGCGCTCGTACTCGGGCAGGCGGGCCGCGGCTTCCGGGTCGGCCTGGGTCGGCTCGTACTTCGCCAACTGTCCGGTCAGGAAGAGCAGCATTGCGCCGCACTCGGGGCAGGCGCAGGGGATGCCGGCCACCTTGCCGCCGGCGGCGGCGCGCAGCGCTTCGACCTTGGGCCGGAAGGCGTCCAGCTCGGCCTGCGCGCGCGCGACGGATTCCTGCGCCTTGGGCAGCTGGTCCGCTTTGCCGGCCAGGTCAGCAATCTGGCGATCGCGGTGGGCGCGCTGGCGCGCCGCGGCGTCGATCTCGCCCAGCTGGCGCTGCAGGTCGCCGGCCGACCCGCTGGCTTCCGCAATATCGGCCTCGCATTCCGCGATGGTCGCGGCAAGGTCTTCGGCGGCCGGGCCACCGGCCGGCGCCGGCGCGACCCAGTCGGCGGCCTTGACGCTGCCATACGTCTCGTTGGTGATGGCCCGCCACGCGCCCTTGGCGGCGGTGGCCTTCATCTGCGCTTCCTTGGCTGCCGCCTCGAAGCCGGCGCGCACCATGGGCAACACCGCTTCGGCCTTCTTCGTGTCGCACCCGCGCGCGGCCAGGCGCTCGCGCACCTGGTCGGTGCCGATCTTGATGCCCATCAGGTCGAACAGGAAGGCGCGGCGTTCCTTGACGTCCAGGTGGGCGAAGCGCTGGGCGTCCAGCACGAACGGCAGCCTGGGATCGGCCGGGATGCCCTGCGTGGCCTTGCCGGAGGGCAGGGCGACGCTGTTGGACTGCGGGCCCATGGAAATCACAATCGAGCCCGATTCGGTTCCGTCGTGCAGCAGCTGGCCATATTCCTTTTTGAGGCTGACGCGCACGCTCTCGCCGGCCAGCGCCATGCGCACGGCTTCCTGGATGCTCGACTTGCCGGCCCCGTTCGGTCCGCAGATGAGGGTGACCGGCGTGGCCGGGCTGATGTCGGCCGCCCGGATGCCGAGGAAGTTGCGGGCGTGGATGTGGGTGAGCTTCATGCCGCTTCCCCTTCGGTGTGCTTTGCGTGCCAGGCCTTCCAGCCCTTCACCCATTGGATGCAGAGCGGCCCCGCCATTACCGGGCAGTCGCTTTCCGGCTTGCCCTCCGCCGCGGCGTCGTAGCCGGCTTGGAACGCCGCGTCGAGCTCTTCCTGCAGGGGCTGGTGCTCGATGCCGATGACCTTCGCTTCGGCGTCGATCACGCCGTCGTCTACATCCGCTTCCGGCATGCCGTCGCCGTCGTCGTCGGTGTATTCCTTGCCGAGGTCCAGGCCGCGCTGGTCTGCCTCGCCGCGGACTTCATCCATGCCGCCGGTGTACGCATCTGCGTTGGCGCTCAAAACCAGCAACACGGCCTGGCCTTGCGCTTCGGCCAGCTCATGCAGCGCGGAGACCGACTTGCCGATCTTGATCAGCGCCTGAGCGCCGTCCTTGATGGTGATCTTGTCGAGATCGCCCTGGACGACGGTGCGGCCGTTCGCAGCGATCAGGTGCGTTGCCATCTTCACCGACGCATCAACGCGGCTGCGCAGGCGATCGATGATGTCGTCCTGCTTCTTCTGCGACAGCTTCACCCACGTGTCGGGCAGCATCTTCAACTCCAACACCAGCGCGGACAGCAGGTCCTTGCCGACGGTGGTGGCGGTCATGTTCAGGGTTTCGCGCATTTCGGGGGAGTGGCTCATTTCGGTGTCCTGTGGTGTTGGGCGGGGCGGCGGCAGGCCGCCCGTTCGCAGAATTGGGTTCAGTCAGCGTTGATCGGCGCGCGGGAGCGGCGGGTCGGCTGCGCGGCGGATTCATCCGGCGGCGCCAGTTCGCGCATGCGGCGCGCGGCCACCTGGTTGAGGGTCGCCTTCTGCGTTTCGTCCGGCAGCTGCTTGATCAGGCTGCGGGCGTAGTCCAGATCCTCGAGCGACGAGGCCTGCAGCAGCTCGCGGTTCACGTCCTGAAACGTGGGGGCGTCGTCGGCGCCGGTGTTGTCGCCCGGCCCCGGCTCGCCAGCCGGTGCATGCGCGGCATCGACTTCCGGTTTTTCCACCTCGGATGAGGCGGTCTGCACCGGCGCGGGCTTGCGCTCGACGACCTCGGCAGGCTGTGTGGGCTGAGCCGCCGCGCGCGCGCCGCTGCGCAGCTCGTCGACCGATGTGCTGGCCACGGTGTACGAGCCATCCGGGTGCAGATCTATGATGTCCTGGGCTTCCTCGACGGACTGCAGGCCCATCAGCAGCTCGGGCGCGTAGAGCTTCCCGAAGAAGCTGGCGGTGCGGTAGCGCAGCATCACCTCGTCCATGGTCTGCCACTTGCTGCCGTTCTTCGTGTACCAGCCTTCCTTCACGGCCATCTCGATCGACACGGCGGGCGATTCGATTCGCTCGCCGGTTTCCTTCTCGACAGCCCAGGCCACGCAAACCTTGTCGACGATCTCGACCTTGGTGGTTCGACTCTGCTTCTGGTTGTTTTCCCAGTAGGTTTCGGTGCGCTCTACGACCTTCTTGCCAAGCACCTTGATGTCGAAGCGCAGCGGCGAGAAACGGCCGCAGCCGTTCACGGCGGCAATGATCCACTGCGAGGACCAGGACGGCCGGCCTTCGACGATGTAGAGGTTCTGCATCACCATCAGCGGGTCGGCGCCCATGCGCTGGGCCATGTTCAGCGCGACGACAGCGTTGGCCAGTGCGTTCGGGTTCTCGCGCGATTCCTTGACGTTGCCGTATTTGTCCAGCTTCTCGATCACCTTGCGGTACGCCGCAGGGACCAAGGTGGATGACGCCAGCAGGTTAGCGGCGCGCTGCATCAGTTCGAACGACTGCGAAGTGCCGAAGCCCATGGTCACGACAGGGGCGGCTTCGCGCACGGCGGGCGCGCGCATTTTTTCGAGGGTTGCAGTAGCGGTCATGGTGGTGGTCTCGATCAGGACTTGTAGGGGCAGGTGGCGTGCCGCGGGCAGTACTTCGCCGAGCACAGGACGGATTTGCCGTTGCCGTAGAAGGCGCCGGAATGGATGAGGCGGGATGCGTGCTGCAGCAGGCCCGGCTGTTCTTCGGTGCCCAGCAGCGCCGTGCGCGGGGATTCAATCTCGCCGGTACCGACGCGCTGCGCCGCGGCGGTCTTGCCGGTGTTCAGGCCGACGATCTGCGCCGGCGCGCTGATGGGCACGCCCAGGGCGTGTTCCGCCAGCAGCTCGTAGACGCCCAGCTGCGGGCCGTGGCCGGCGGTCACCGCGGTGCCGTCGGTGCCCACCGCGCGCCCGCCGGTCTTCAGGTCGGAGATGCCGAAACCGGCCTCGGTGGTGCGCACGCGGTCGGTGGTGCCGGTCAGGGCCAGGCCCAGCTCGGGGATCTCCAGGCGCTCGCAGGCAACCTCGACGCCCACATAGTGCTGGCGCGGCGCGATCTCGGCGCAGTAGCGCGCATGCAGCGCCAGGCCGATGCGTTCGGCGGCGGCCGGGTCGGTGTCGTCCCAGTCCACTTCGGCGTTCTTGTCGCGGATCGCGTCGACCAGCGCGCCGGCGGCGTCGTCGGCGGTGATGGGCGCGCCCTCGAGCGTGGCCTGGTCGAACAGACCGGTGCTGGCGTGCACGGCGGTGCCCAGGTGCGCGGCGGCGCCGGACGGCATGCGCATGCCCAGGATGTGCTTCGCTTCCCAGCGCGCGGGGCAGTCGAAGAGCTCGGCCAGCGAGCTGGCGCGGATGGTGACGATGTTCATGGTGGTGGCCTCAGTGGATGCGGATCAGCTCGGGTTCACCGCTGGCGAGCCAGCGGCCGGTGGGGCGGAAGCCCGCGGCGCGCTGCAGGCGCAACCAGGCCTCCCAGGTGATTTCGGGGTTCATGTGGTCTTCCGGAACGAGGTGGGATGGACCAGCACCGGCTCGTCGGTCGCTGCGGCGTAGACGCAGAACAGCGCGGCCAGGGCGGCGGTGGAGGCGAGCCACAGGCAGATCAGCTGGCCGATGGCGCGCGCAAGGGCGGGGCGGCGCTTCATTGCGACACCACCATGCTGATGAACGTCGCTGCCAGCACCACCAGCGGCGGCGCCACGCAGATGACCAGGGCGGTCAGGAAGAGGTCGCGGCTCACGATTGCACCCCCGTGGCTCGCGCGATCGCGGCCTCGCGCTCGTTGGCGCGCGTGATGCCTTCGCCGTCGACGCAGTCGCGGGCATTGCGCTCGCCCCAGACCATCTGCTGGCACGGCGACATCAGGTTCAGGGCGTTGCGGATGATCAGGTGCGCGGCTTTAAGCTCGCGCAGCAACTCGGCACGAGCGCTGTCAGCGACTGCCTGGCGGATGGCGGCTTGGGTAGGGGTCATGGCGCGCCTCAGTCCAGATTGAAGGCGCGGACCACAACCACGTAGTCGATGCCGTCTCGGTAGCGGCCGACCACCGCCGGCGAGCGATACGGGTCGATCAGGTTCTTGCGGTCGAGCGCGGCGGCGTAGACCTGGTCTTCGTCGGTGCCGCGGAACTCGAAGTGCGGATTGCCGTACATCATGCGGCTGATCTCGCGCACTGCCGGCAGGGCGTGGCCGCCGCCGGCGCGTTGTTGCGCTTCGTACGCGCGCTGATAGGCGGCTGCAGGGGGAACGGCGTTTGGCATCTCTGTCTCCAGCGAACCGCTGCGAACGTCAGCGGCGTGGAGAAATACTAGCAACGCTAGTTCTTCAATTCAATAGCGGAGCTAGTTCATCGGGATTGTATGTTTTAATAGCTTCGCTAGTATTGATAGACGGAAGCGCAAAAAAGCCGCCTCAAGGGCGGCTGCAGTGTGTGGCGCGGGCAACAAAAAACCCGCCGGGCGGCGGGCTGTTGCTGGTTTTTACTTTGGGGTGTTAGTAGAGCTGCCGGGCCGACTGCGCATCGTCGGATTCGTCGAGGATTGCGAGCAATGCAAAGATTCCGGCCACCGACAGGCTCATTTTGGACGCTTCCACAATGCCCTGGATCAGTTTCGACGAAAGCACACTGAGGGCAAGAATACTCAGTGGGAAGAGGGCCGCGCCATTGGCGAAGTCCATACCCGTCGTCTTGGAAAAAAACCGCTGGTGGTCCCAGCGCCTCAGCTTACGATAGAACAGATAGACGAACCCGGAAATCAAAGACCCGATGTCGACCCAGTTCCCATCAATGGGAATCTCTGGAAGGGCCATTTTCAGATCAGATGAAAGATCTTGATAGCACTGATCAGGGCACCCATGGATGCTCCAACGATCCGCGGGTCGAACGAGAGATCCGAGGCACCAAAGAAGGTGCCAGCGACTACAGAGCCAATCAGCGCGCAGCCGGCAATGAGCCGAAGCTTCGGCAGAGTTACTTTCATCGAGCCCATGGTGATACCCCTTGTTCTTCTTAGTTTTATATGTGTTGCAAGGGGAATCTTAACACCGTAATTAACGTTTTGTGTGCGCGCACGAATGTCGGCGGGCGTTGGCGAACGTCTACGGAAGTAACTTCCGACGGCTTGAGGATCCAGTTTCAACGTAGAAACTTGGTGTGAAATCGATTTCAAAGTGCTCCATTAGGCACTTATCGGCATGTGTCGGGCTTACACATGTCGGGATAATCATGGCCCGCAAAGCTAGTCTGGTCGCCAAGCCGACGACTTGACGATGCCCGCGACATACTGCAGCCGCTCGATCTGGTCCTGCGGGATGCGCACCATGCCGTGCCGCTCGTTGACCGACGACAGGTGCACCACGCCGTCGCGCACGTAGGCCAGCTCCTTTACCATGACGCGGCCGTCCTGCGACTTGACTAGGACCTCATCGCCGTTCGTTACCGCGTGGTTCGGCTCTACCACCACGAACTCGTTGTGCTTCACGCGAGGCCGCATGGAGTCGCCGTTGCAGCGCAGGCCGTACGCGTCTGGGTCCATGGTGGGAAATACCAGGAAGCCGTCACCGTGGCCCACAGGGTATTCGATATCGGAGAAGTGCCCGTTGTCGCCGAGCTGAGCCATGCCAACCACTGGGATGCGCCTGTAGCTGTTTGGAGGGATATGGACGATGTCAAAGGGCAGGCTGGGTTCGTCCGGCTCGGACTCTAGGCGGTTCGTCAACCGCGGATTTCCTTTGCCGTTGATCAGCCATGCCGGGTTGTAGCCGAAGGCCTCCTGCAGCTTGATTGCATGGTGCAGCTGCAGCTTGTCGCCGTCGGGCTCCAGCCACGCACGGACCACCGCTGTCTCCACACCCAGGAGCTCCGCTACCCCGGTGATTTCCAAGTGCTGCTCGGCCATGACGATGAGCAGCCGGTCTGCGGGCTTCGCACCAATTTCCGTGCCCGGCTGCACCGTTGGAACCGTGTCGGTGACAGTGCTGGACGCTCGGCGGATCTCTTCAGCCAGGCGCGGGCTGAAAGCATCGACCTCGACGCCTAGGCCGCGAGCAAAGCCCGTGGCGGCCTTGATGTTCAGGGGGCGATGGGCGTTTAGGTACTGCCAGACCATGCCCTGGCTGCCGATCTCAAATCGGCTGCCGAACTCTTCCTGGCTCATCTTGCCTTTGCGCTCGCCATAGAGCGCCTTCAGACGCGCTGCGTCTTCAGCTTGCCAGGCTTCGAGGGTTTTGCTTGGTCGCGACATGCGCGCGAGTGTAGCAATGCTATTTGAGTCTGCAATGAGCATAGCTATTGATCTATTTACTAGCTGTGCTAGTATTTGTGGCATGAAACTCGCCGACTTCCTCGAATCGACGAAGACCAGCCAAGCGGCTTTTGCAGAGCAGCTGGGGGTCTCCCAAGGGCTCATCCATCAGTGGATCTCGGGCAAGCGGCCTGTTTCGGCCGAACAATGCCCGGTCATCGAGCGCATCACTGGCGGCAAGGTGACCTGCGAAGAGCTGAACGACAAGGTCGACTGGGCCTTCGTGCGCTCGTCGCGCGACTCGCCTGCTGAGCGCGGGGCGCGGAAGGGCGGTAAGCCGAAGGCTGACGCTCAGGAATCTCACCCTGAGGCCGCCTGAAGGCGACCCAGGCACCAAGACCTTTGGCGCGCCGCTTGGGGCGCCGGGCACAAAAGACGGGCGAGAGCCCAACCGGGGGAATAGCCATGCTGCGCAGTCCGCAGAGGGCGACATCTGGCCGAAGCCGACGCGGCATAGCGCGGCGCGCTGCTTGCCTCAGTGGCAAGCGGTGGTGGCATCCGTTTCCCATTGTCTTTTTCTCGCCGGCCTGCGCGCCGGCTGTTCTGTTTCGTTGGGTGAATCGTATGAACCTCTTTGAGCACTTGGGAGCATCGCATGCCTAGCCTGGAATCCATGGTGCTGAACCGTGTTGCTCCGCTCACCCAGAAGAAGGTGGCCGAGCGCATCGGCGTCGAGCCGACCAACTTCTCCCGGTTCCTGAACAACAGCGGGCACAGGTTGACGTTCGCCGAGTTCTGCCAGCTGTTCGACGTGCTCGAGCTGGACGTCGTCGCGCCTGGTGATGACAGCATGGTTTGCCTGCCGCGCGAGGAATACCAGGCGCTGCGCACACTGGCGAGGAAGGGATTGGAGGTGGCCTGACCATGAGCGAGTACAGCAAGATCGAGTGGACTGACCATACATTCAACCCATGGGAGGGCTGCCAGAAGGTCGGGCCCGGCTGCGACCACTGCTATGCAGAGACACGCAATGCCCGCTTCGGCGGCGGCACGCCGGTGAACTGGGGCCCGGGCGCGCCGCGGCGGCGCACGTCGCCAGCCAACTGGCGCAAGCCGCTCGCGTGGAACCGCGACGCCGGCGTCTTCTATGCCCAGCACCGTCGGCGCCAGCGCGTGTTCTGCGCGAGCTTGGCCGACGTGTTCGACAATGCCGTCGATCCGGCTTGGCGCGCCGACCTGTTCGATCTGATCATGGCCACGCCGAACCTCGATTGGCTGCTGCTGACGAAGCGGATCGGCAATGTCGCCAGCATGCTCGTTGGGCCCGGCATGCCTGGGCGCCTACCGTCGAACGTCTGGCTCGGCGCCACGATCGTGAATCAGGCCGAGGCTGACCGCGACATCCCGAAGCTGCTGGCCACGCCGGCGGCGGTGCGCTTTCTGTCGATGGAGCCGCTACTCGAGGAAGTGACGGTGTTCAGCGTCGACGGCCCCATCGACGTGCCAGACGGCGACGCGTCGCCGCTGCACTGGGTGATCGTCGGCGGCGAGAGCGGCCCTGGCGCGCGCCCGATGCATCCGGACTGGGCCCGCAGCCTGCGCGACCAGTGCGCCGCGGCAGGCGTGCCGTTCCTGTTTAAGCAGTGGGGCGAATGGGGATCTGTCAGCGAAGTTCCTGGCCCTGGTGAGCACTTCCACTTCCGTGACGGCGCGACCGTACGGCGCCTCGGTAAGAAAACCGCTGGCCGCCTGCTCGACGGCGTGCGGCACGATGGATTTCCTATGGGGCGGCCATGAGCGAAGCACCATTGCCCCTCACCCCTCCCGATTGCGACCTGCGGGATTTCCCATTCATGCCGCTGGAGATCAACCGGCTGCGGCGTTCGAAATCGTGGCTCAAGGCGAAGCGCAATCCGGCGCTGGCCTTCTACCAGATCAACCTTTGGACGGCCGCGTGGCATGACGTGCCGGCGGGCTCGCTCGAGGACGATGACGACGTGCTGGCTGACTTGGCCATGTGCGACCCGGCGAAGTGGGCCAAGGTCCGCGACGAGGTCATGCGCGGCTGGGTCAAATGCAGCGACGGCCGCCTCTACAACCCCACCGTCTGCGAGAAGGCCATGGAAAGCTGGGCCGCCAAGGTCGAGCGCCGCGAGAAGGACGAGCACGAACGGGACCGCAAGCGCCGCGAGCGCGAGGACCGCACGCGCATGTTCGAGCAGTTGAAAGCCGCCGGACAGTCACTGCCTTGGAACACCTCGACCACGGAACTGCGACGACTGGTCACAGACCTGTCACGCGGACAGGTGCGTGACAGTCACGGTGACATGTGCGGTCAGTCACGGCTAAGAGAGAGAGAGGGACAGGGAGAGGGACAGGGACAGGGAGAGAGAGAAGTTAAAAGCTATAGCGGCGGCGTAGGTGGCTCAACCGGTGTAGGCCCTGTGGATAACTCGGACTCGCCGCCGCCGCTTTCCGCTGACGCGATCGGCGAACAACTGGTGCTGCTCGAAGCCGAGCGGGGCAGGACGTTGCGGCTGTCCTCGCGCGCGCACGAGGCGTTGCTCCGGCTTGAGGCGCGCCAAGTCGCGTTGCCGGTGTTGCTCCGGGCTCATGCCCTCGCGTGCGCGCGAAGGGCTGCCGATGGGGACCCGTCGGCGGTGAACCCGGGTTTTCTCGAGCCGTTCATCGACGAGGCCCTGGCGCTAGGGCAGGGCAGCGGTACCGCGGCGGATTGGGACGAGACCACCGAAGGCGTGCAGGCCAAGGCCTGCGAGCTGGGCATTCCGCCGCAGCAGGACGGCGAGGCGTGGTTCTGGTTCCGGCTGCGGGTCATCCGCGATTCCGGTGAGCAGCACCGCATCGAGCGCGAGGTCAGCAAGGCCGAGCGGATGAACCCCAACGAGTTCGAGCGCGTGTACCGGCTCATGTACGGCGTCGCGCCGGGTCAGGTGGCAGCATGACGCAATCGCTTTTCGACCGACCCCAGCGGGCGCTGCGCCGCGTGGCCTTTACCATCCCAGGCCAGCCGGTGGCCAAGGGCCGGCCCAAGTTCGCGCGCCAAGGCGCCTTCGTGCGGACCTACACGCCGGAGAAGACGGCCACCTACGAGAACCTGGTCAAGCTGTCCGCGACGCAAGCCATGTCCGGCCGCCCGCCGTTCGACGGCCCGGTCGAGCTGACGCTGGAGATCCGGCTGCAGATCCCGGCCAGCTGGTCCAAGAAGCGCCAGCAGCTGGCCGAGGCCGGCCAGGTCGCGGCGACCAAGAAGCCCGACGCCGACAACGTGCTCAAGGCCGTCAAGGACGGGATGAACGGCATCGTGTGGATCGACGACGCGCAGGCGGTCGAGTACCGGATCAGCAAGCGCTACGGCACGACGCCAGGCGTGCGCGTCATCGTGGAACAACTGCCGCTGCAGGCGGCGTGAGGAATGAATTTGACGGGGGAAAACATGACGGAAGAACGCCTCTTCGACAGCTCGCACGCGGCGCTGGTGTTCGCGTTCAACTACTCGGGCCAGCAGTACCAGGCCTCGGCGATGAACAAGGCCATGACGCCGGCTATCGGCTCAGGCAAAGGGCTGATCGGCGTCGACGGCGCGGCGCAGGCGGGCATGATCCGCAACGAACTGAGCATGCTGCCCGAGCTGCACCAGGCAGTGCTCACCGCGCGCTGCGCGCCGCGCGACATCATCTGCGACTGCGGCCGACCCTGCTGCGCTGCCCGGCGCCCCAACCCGGAATGGGAAGCGGCCATCGTCTGGCTGACCGAGCGGGCCATGCAGCAGCTGTCCGGCACGTTCTCGCACTACCGCGTGCGGCGGTCGATCCTGGAGAAGATCTTCGGCGTCCGGGTCGACCTGCAGCAGATCGCGGAAGACTGCGGCGCGCACCGCAACACGGTCAGCGCCCACAACACCAAGCTGAAGGTCTGGATCGAGGGCGAGAAGAAGCGCGGATTGATGGCCGCGCCCGGGGTTGAATCGGTTGCCTGGACGGCGATCGACATCCGCCTGAAGGCTGCCGCGATGGTGAAAATCGAAGAGGTGGCTTGACATTGTGCATTTCATGCACAAAAATCGCCTCAATTCGATACACCTCCGAACTACGTCTAAAGCCCGCGCAAGCGGGCTTTTTCGTTTTGGAGTTCACCAAGCGATGGCTCGGCGCATCAGTAGGTTGCTGAACTCGATGGCCCTTCTCCACAGCTGGTTCTGGATTTTCTCCTGTTGCGTCTCCTGCGTTTTCACCGGGGGATTGTTAATCACAAGACGTTCGTTCCAGTGGTGACTCGCAGAAATATCTTGCTCGGCAGTGCCGAAAGCATTGCTGAAGAAGATCACCGAGACGTTATATCCGCGGGCGATGGGGAGCTCAAACATGCGTTGGATGTCCTGGAGCGACCCCTTGTCAGCATGGGATGACAGGATCGTTACGTCAGCATCCTGATCTAGCGCACCGTTGACGTAGTCGTCGATGGGGCCCCATTCGCTTCGCTTCTCTTGGAAGCTGCGGTTGGCCAGGAAGATCTTCTCGAAGCGGCGAGGGGCATCCTGGTGGACGACATCCCAAGTTCGACCGGTAGGTAATTTTTGGTACGGTTGGTCGCAAAGATACGCCAGCAGGTGCCGTTGGAAAGATGTCTTACCCGTATTGTTGTTCCCGATAAGGACAAATACCTGTCGAGACAAAAGATTTGCCATTTGCTTCATTTTTTTGTTTGAGGGAACCGCAAGCCTAGCATCGTCCGGCCACTTCCCGTTCCGTTGTCTCCTTCCACCGCTCCTGTGGTGGTTTGCCCGGTCACCCGTTCCGGGCGTTTTTATTTCCCGTCCCCGCATTTCTACCGCGTATGAAAAAGGCCGATCAGCTCGCCATCCGCTACCGCGCGGCGAGCGACCTGGTCCGGTACGAGCGGAATGCGAGGACGCACAGCGCCGCCCAGATCGAGCAGATCAAGGCTTCGCTGCGGCAGTTCGGCTGGACCAACCCGGCGCTGACCGCGGGCGATGAGCTGCTGGCGGGCCACGGCCGGCTGGAAGCGGCCACGCAGCTGTGGGCCGCCGGCGAGACCATCGCCAACTGCCCGACCCAGGGCGAGGTGCCAACGGTCGACCTGTCGCACCTGTCGGCGGACGAGCGGCGCGCCTACATCCTGGCCGACAACAAGCTCGCGGAGAACGCGGGCTGGGACGTCGACCTGCTGGCCGGCGAGCTGCTGGATCTGCGCGACGTTGGCTTTGACCTGTCGCTGACAGGCTTCGACGCCGGCGAGCTGGCCGAGCTGCTGGACCCGCAGCAGCCCGGGCCGGGCGGTGGTGGTGGCCAGTCGCTGGCCGACCGGTTCATGGTGCCGCCGTTCAGCACGCTCAACGCGCGCGACGCGGCGTGGCAGGATCGCAAGAAGGCCTGGCTGGCACTGGGCATCCAGTCCGAGCTGGGCCGCGACGCGCCGGCGTACGCCTCGGCGTCTGAGCATCAGAAGGCTGGCGGCCCGGCAACGCAGCACAGGACCAGCGTCTTTGACCCGGTGCTGTGCGAGCTGGCCTACCGCTGGTTCTGCCCGGCCGGCGGCATGGTGCTGGATCCGTTCGCCGGCGGCAGCGTGCGCGGCATCGTCGCGGCGCGGCTGGGCCGGCAGTAGGTCGGCATGGAGCTTCGGCCGGAACAGGTCGAGGCCAACCGCGGCCAGCTGGGCCTGCTGCAGCCGGCGGACCCGGCGCCAGCCTGGCACGTCGGCGACAGCCGGCAGATCGGGCGGCGCCTGGCCGATGTCGAGGCCGATTTCGTGTTCTCGTGCCCGCCGTACGCGGACCTGGAACGCTATTCGGACGACCCGGCCGACCTGTCCACGATGGACTATCCGGCCTTCCTGACGGCCTACCGCGAGGTGATCGCGGGCGCCGTGGGCCAGCTCAAGCCCGACCGCTTTGCCTGCTTCGTGGTGGGCGACGTCCGCGAGAAGCGCGGCACCGGGGTCTACCGCAATTTCGTGGCCGACACCATCGAGGCCTTCCTCGACGCCGGCGCGCAGCTGTACAACGAGGCCATCCTGCTCACCGCCTACGGCAGCCTGCCCATCCGGGCCGGCAAGCAGTTCGCGGCCAGCCGGAAGCTGGGCAAGACGCACCAGAACGTGCTGGTGTTCGTGAAGGGCGACTGGAAGCGGGCGGTGGCCGCATGCGGCGACGTGAACGTGTCGGACGACCTGTTTCCCGAGGCTGATGAAGAGTAGCGCCCTACCTATGCAATTGTGGCGGGTCCATCTTGATGACGCATCCCATCGGCTCCTTTGCCTCTTTCGATATGGATGTGTAGCCCCCTGAGACAGCCGAAACAAGCAGGCCGAAGCCGAGGACGACGCTCCAGATCGCAATCCGACCCCACCAGTGCGTGTAGCGACTGAGATCGGATGACGGCAGTGCCAACTCCGTAGTGCTGCGACCGTTGATCGCTGCCGCGAGCAAATCGGCCCTTCTGCGGCTTGCTTCGGCTGACGACAGGAACGTCCCGGCGCAAGCAATCAAGCAACCGACCAAGACCCCGAGTGCTCCTAGCAGTTGTATCGGTGCGTGCTTCATGTAGCCAACGCTTGCAAATACCCCAACGGCTGCAAGTGAGGCGACTGCGAGAATCGCAATATGCTTGACCGATTCCAGTATCCAGGTCGAGTGCTGGTTAGCTTCGAAGTACCACAGGGTGATTTGCTCATCCCTGCGTTTCGCATGAGCAGTATCGGCAGGGACCGGTGGCTTCGGATCATGTGGCGCATCTTCGGCCCATTGCATGATGCTGCGAACAAGGGTCTTAATTAGTTTCATGTTGGATCGCAACTCAGGTGACCGATGATTGACGGCATTGGCACGCGGTTTCTGAACCCAACCTGCATGGGGTTCAACGGAGTGACGTTGTATGGCAGGACGCAAACCATTCCAGCCGACCGACGAAGACCGCCGCGTGGTCACGTCGCTCGCGGGCTTCGGCGCGCCGCATGAGTACATCGCCAGCCAGGTGATCAACCCGCAGACCGGCAAGCCGCTGACGGCCAAGACGCTGCGGGCGCATTTCCGCGCCGAGCTGGACAACGCGAGGGACAAGACAAACGCCCTGGTGGCGCAGGCCCTGTTCAAGCAAGCCACCGGCACCGGCAAGGGCGCTGTGCCAGCCGCCATCTTCTGGATGAAGGTGCGGGCGGGTTGGAAAGAGCCGGCCCAAGGGATTGAGCTGACAGGCAAGGACGGCGGCCCGGTCGAGCAACGAACCACCGTCGTCGATGAAAAACAGGTCGCAGCCGCCGTCGCCAAGCTCGAGGACGAGTATTGACCCTGCCATCGAGCGGGCCGTCCTGAAGGCGAAGTGCGAGCGCGACCACCTGTTCTTCAGCCGGTACTTCTTCAAGCACCGCCAGGGCATCAAGTTCCGCGTCAACTGGCACCACGTGCTGATCGCGGACACGGTGCAGCGTGTCATCGATGGCGAGCTCAAGAACGTTGTCATCAACGTGCCGCCGGGCTCGTCGAAGACCGAGCTAGTAGCGATCAACCTGATCGCGCGGGGCTTGGCGGTGAACCCGCGCGCGCGGTTCCTGCACATCTCGTACTCGGATGACTTGGCCCTGCTGAACAGCGAGACGGCGCGCGAGATCGTCCAGTCGGACGAGTTCCAGGCGCTGTGGCCGCTGACCATCGCGCCGGACGCGAAGTCGAAGAAGCGGTGGAACGTCATCGCCGACGGCAAGAAGGCTGGCGGCGTGTACGCGGTGTCCCTGGGCGGACAGATCACTGGCTTCCGCGCGGGCCACATGACCGATGGCTGGCAGGGCGCCATCATCATCGACGACCCGCTGAAGGTCGAGGACGCGTACAGCAAGCCGAACCGCGACAAGGCGAACCGCAAGCTGCTGTCCACGGTGAAAAGCCGGAAGGCCAACCCGGACACGCCGATCATCGTGATCATGCAGCGGCTGGCCGAGGAAGACCCGACGGGCTTCATCAAGGCCGGCAAGGTGCCGGGCGACTGGGAATTCATCGAGATCCCGGCGCTGATCACCGACGAATACGTCGAAGCGCTGCCCGAGCGCGTGTGCGACCTGGTCGAACACGGCGAGCAGGACGAGGAAGGCCGGTACAGCTACTGGCCTTACAAGGAACCGCTCGACGACCTGCTGGCCAGCGAGAAAGCTGACCGGTACGTGTTCAGCGGGCAGTATATGCAGCGCCCCAGTCCGCTGGGTGGCGGGATCATCCGCAGTGCCAACTTCGGTCGGTACACGGTGGTGCCCGAGCTGCACAAGCGCGTCATCTACGCCGACACGGCGCAGAAGACTGCCGAGCGCAACGACTACAGCGTGCTGCAGTGCTGGGGGCACGGGAAGAACGGCCGCATCTACCTGCTGGACCAGATCCGGGGGAAGTGGCCGGCGCCCGAGCTGCGGCAGAAGGCCATCGACTTCTGGAACAAGCATCTGCCGTATGACTTTCACTTCGGCGCGGCGCTGGTGAAGATGCGCGTCGAGGACAAGGCCAGCGGCACAGGCCTGATCCAAGACATCCAGGCGTCGGGGACCATCCCCGTCGAGGGAATCGAGCGGCACCGCGACAAGCTGGTGCGCGTCATGGACGTGGTCAGCTATATCGATGCCGGTCTGGTGATGATTCCCGAGGCGGCCGAGTGGGTCAGCGATTTCACGCAGGAATGCGACGCCTTCACCCCTGACGACACGCACGCGCACGACGATCAGATCGACCCGATGGTCGACGCGATCAATGACATGCTGGCCGGCGGCCGGTCGCTGGACATCTGGACCAAACTCGGACAGCAATGAACCGTAACCAACGCAAAGCGCTACAACGGGCGCACAAGGCCAACGTGGCCGCGTCCGCGAACGCCAAGCGCTGGATGAGCGGCGACAGCTTCCAGAACTTCGAGGCGCGCGTCGGCCTGGGTACGAACAACCAGGCCAGCCAGTACAGCTACGGCTTCGACTTCATCAGCCGCAACCGCGTGCAGCTGGAGGCGATGTACCGGTCCAGCTGGGTGGTGGGCCAGGCGGTCGACGTGGTGGCCGAGGACATGACCCGCGCGGGCGTGGATCTTGACGCCGACATGGATCCGGCCGACCGGGACAAGCTGACGGCCGGCTTCGAGCGCATGGCGCTGTGGGACCGGATCAACGACACGATCAAGTGGGGCCGGCTGTACGGCGGCGCCCTCGCGGTGATGTTGATCGACGGGCAGGACTCTGCGACGCCGCTGCGGCCGGATACGGTCACCCGAGACCAGTTCAAGGGGCTGTTCGTGCTGGACCGCTGGCTGGTGCAGCCGTCCCTGAATGACCTGGTCACGGAGATGGGCCCGGACATGGGCATGCCGCGGTTCTACGACGTGGTCGACGACAGCATTGCCCTGCGGCGCCAGCGCATTCACTACAGCCGGGTGCTGCGGATCGACGGCGTCGAGCTGCCGTATTGGCAAAAGATCAGCGAGAACCTGTGGGGGCAGTCGGTGATCGAGCGGCTGATCGACCGCCTGGTGGCGTTCGACAGCACCACCGTCGGCGCGGCGCAGCTCGTCTACAAGGCACACCTGCGCACGTACAAGGTGGAGAAGCTGCGCGAGGTGATTGCCATGGGCGGGCCGGCGCTGGAAGCGCTGGTGAAGAACGTCGATTTCATTCGCCGGTACCAGTCGAATGAAGGCCTGACCTTGATCGACGCCGCAGACGATATGCAGGTCGACACCTACCAGTTCTCCGGCCTGGACAACGTGCTGATGCAGTTCGGCCAGCAGCTGTCCGGGGCGCTGCAGATCCCGCTGGTGCGCCTGTTCGGGCAGTCGCCGGCCGGTCTGAACAGCAGCGGCGAGTCCGACCTGCGGACGTACTACGACAACATCAAGCAGCAGCAGGAACGCCGGCTGCGCGCGCCGCTGACGCGGCTGTTCGAAGTGCTGGTTCGGTCCGAACTGGGCAAGGCGCCACCGGAAGGCTTCGCCTACCAGTTCACGTCGCTCTGGCAGCTATCCGACACCGAGAAGGCCAACAACGCCAAGACGGTGACCGAAGCAGTCACGACGGCGCTGGATGCCGGCCTTATCGACACGGCCACCGGCATGAAGGAACTGCGAGCGTCCAGCCACGCGACCGGCATCTTCACCAGCATCACCGACGAGCAGATCACGGAAGCGGAGAACGCGCCGCCGCCCGAACCGGAGTTGAGCCTTGACCCTGACAACCGACCGCAAGAAGGGCCGGAAGAACCCGGTCAAGCTCGCCGGGCCGGAAAGGCAGTACAGGACGCAGCTCCGACAGGTCGCGCAGCAGGTGGGCGCGTTGGTCAATGGCTTTCCGCCTGGCGATCCCGCCGCGGCGCCGACGATTGAGCAGCTGTTGCGCCGGTACGCCGAGGCCCTGACACCCTGGGCTGAGGCGACAGCGGCGCGCATGCTTTCCGACGTCAACCGACGCGACGAGGCGGCGTGGATGGAACAGGCCAAGGAGATGTCCCGCGCGCTGCGGCTGGAGATCCGGACGGCGCCCACCGGCGCCACCATGCGCGCGCTGATGGCCGAGCAGGTCGGGCTGATCAAGTCGCTCCCGCTGGATGCTGCAGAGCGCGTGCACCGCCTGACGATCGAGGGGCTGGAAGACAGCACCCGCGCGTCGGAGATCTCGAAGGCCATCCAGGCGTCCGGCGACGTGGCGAAGAGCCGCGCCGACCTGATCGCCCGGACGGAGGTGGCGCGCACCGCGTCGACGCTGACCGAGGCCCGCGCGCTGCATGTCGGCTCGCCGGGCTACTTCTGGCGAACGTCTGGCGACACGGACGTTCGCGACTCGCACCGCAAGATGAACGGCCAGTTCGTGGCGTGGGACGACCCGCCGACGCTGGACGGCATGACCGGGCACGCCGGGCAGTTTCCCAACTGCCGGTGCTACCCCGAACCTGTGATTCCCGAGGACTGAGATGCGCTTCTACACCGTGCAGAAGCTGGGCCCGAAGCGCTCGCTGACGCCCGAGGGCTTCCTGCTGTGCGAGGAAGTGCCCGTCGCGCGCACCGGCGAGATGCTATACGGCCCGGGCGAAGTGCCCGTTGAGCCCGGCCCGGATGGGCTGATCCGCATCAGCCGGACACCGGAAGAGGTGTTCCGCGATGCGACCCTGGCCAGTTGCGTTGGCAAGCCCGTGACCCTCGACCACCCCGAGGATTTCGTTACGCCCGCCAATTTCTCGGCGCTCGGCAAGGGGGCGATGCTCAATCTTCGGCGCGGAACTGGCATTGCCGATGACCTGCTGATCGCCGATCTGCTGGTGACAGACCAGGCCGCAATCGACGCCATCCAGAAGGACAGCATCGAAGAGGTCAGCCTCGGCTATGAGGCCGACTACGAACAGGTATCACCCGGCCGCGGGGTACAGCGGAACATCGTTGTCAACCACGTAGCCCTCGTCGAGCGCGGCCGGTGCGGCCCGCGCTGCGCGATTGGCGATAAGGAACCCCAAATGGCAAAGAAGAAGCCCACTTTCCTCGACAAACTCCGCGCCCTGATGAAGGACGCAGAGTCCGAGATGGAAGAAGAGAAGAAGACCGGCGACGAAGCGCCGGACGACGAGGACGAGGATGACGATCCACCGGCGAAGACCGGCGACGCTCAATCCGTCCTGCTCAAGAAGATCCTGAAGCGCATGGACGCCCAGGATGCCGCCATCGCCGCGCTGGGCCAGCGCCGCGCCAAGGACTCGGGGAAGGAAAAGACCGACGACGAGGACGAGGAAGACCCGGAAAAGAAGAAGACCGGGGACGACGGCGACCTGACCGAAGCCGAGACCGCCGGCAAGCTGAACCAGTCCGAGGTCGACCTGTACACCGGCGACGCCGCGGCCAGCATCCCGTCGCGCGCCGAGATCCTGGCGCCCGGCATCAAGCTGCCCACCCTGGACGCCAAGATGGCGACGGCCGACCGCGCTGCCGCGCTGTGCAAGTGCCAGCGCAAGGCCCTGGACCTGGCCTACCAAACCGACGCCGGAAAGAAGGCCATCGGCCCGTTCCTGGGCGGCCTGACGGCTGACTTCGAGAAGCTGCCGGCCGCGCTGGTGCATGCGGCGTTCATGGGCGCCAGCGAGCTGGTGAAGGCCCAGAACAATGCCGGCAACAGCCGCAGCGCCGCGCCGACGCGCGACTTCGGCAAGGCCCGCACCGTGGCCGACATCAACGCCGCCAACCGCAAGTACTGGGCCGACCGGTCCGCCAACTAAGGAGTCCCGAACATGGGCAACGCAATCCTGTATCGCATGGCCTCGGGCATCCCGGGCGACATCTCGCGCCAGTCGCAGGCGACCGTCGAGGCGCAGATCCTGAACTCGGCCCTGCCGTTCCCGGGCTATGGCCTGTTCGGCAAGATCGCCGCCGGCAAGTTTGTGCCGATCGCCGGCGGCGACACCGCGGCGGCGGTCTACGGCCTGCTGGTGCGCCCGTACCCGACCACCGGCGGCGCCGGCTCGGAACCGCTGTGTACGGCCACGCCGCCCACCACCGGCATCGCGGACGTCCTGCGCCGCGGCTACATGACCGTCAAGAACAACGCCGGCACGCCCGCCATCGGCGGCCCCGTGTATGTCCGCGTGGCCACGCCCGCCGCCGGCAAGCCGATCGGCGGGATCGAGGCGGCCGCTGACGGCGCCAACACCATTGCGGTGACCGGCGCCACGTTCATGAACGCCGGCGACGCCAACGGCAACGTCGAAATCGCCTACAACATCTAAGGGGTCACCCAGAATGAGCAAAATCATCGTTCCGCGCATGGCAGCGGCGGCCGCGATCGCCATGGTCAACGCCCCTGCGGTCATCCGCGCCCGCACGCGCGACAACATGCTGACGTTCGACAGCCGCACGATCGACAGCGCCGGCGCCTTCCTGATCGGCGAGCTCGAGCGCCTGGACCAGACGCTGCACGGCCCGCTGGCCTCGGTCACCTGGTCGCGCGACATCGACCTGCGCGAGGACGTCTCGATCGCCGACGAAACCTCGTCGTTCACCAACTCCAGCTTCGCGGCCGCCGGCGGCGCCTCGCCGAACGGCAAGTCGTGGATCGGAAAGGACGCCTCGGCCATCGCCGGCATCGCTCTGGACATCGGCAAGACGGCGAACCCGCTGACCCTGTGGGGCATGCAGATCGGCTGGACCATCCCCGAGCTGGAAAGCGCCCAGAAGCTGGGCCGCCCGGTGGACCAGCAGAAGTTCGCCGGCATGCAGCTGAAGCACAACATGGACGTCGACGAGCAGGTCTACATCGGCGACACCGTGCTGGGCGTGACCGGCCTGGTGAACAACGCCGCGGTGACCAACCTGTCTAACGCCGTCACTGGCAACTGGAATACCGCAACGGCTGACCAGATCGTCGCGGACATCAACGAGCTGCTGACGAGCGTCTGGACTGCCTCGGCCTACGCCTACTGTCCGGCGGAGCTGCGCCTGCCGCCGGCCAAGTTCGGCATCCTGGTCAGCCGCAAGGTCAGCGACGCCGGCAACATCAGCGTGCTCGAGTACGTGAAGCAGAACACGATCTCGAACTCGATCAACGGCCGGCCGCTGAACATCCAGCCGCTGAAGTGGCTGTTCCAGCGCGGCACGGCGAACGCTGACCGCATGATGGCGTACACCAAGGAACAGGACAAAGTCCGCTTCCCGATGGTGCCGCTGCAGCGCACGCCGCTCGAGTACCGCGATATCCGCCAGCTCACCACCTACTTTGGCCGCCTGGGCGTGGTCGAGGTGGTGTATCCCGAGCTCATCGGCTACCGCGACGGCATCTGAAGGGGAGAGCGACATGCCGAAGATCTACGTCAAGAAGGGCTTCACGCTCCAGCACGAAGGCGAGAAGCACGAGTTCGCTGTGGGCAACCACGACGTGCCGGCTGCGATTGCCGCGCACTGGTTCGTGAAGGCGCACACCGGCGACGAACCGGCGGCTGGTAGCGAAGCTGAGCAGGGCGACATGGCCGAGCAACGCGCCGCGCTCGAATCGGCCGCCCAGTTGCTGGAGGGACGGGCCGAGCAGCTGCGGCAGCTGCAGGACCAGTTGGCCCAGCGTCAGGAGGCCATCGCCGAGCGCGACGCCGAGCTGGCCAAGCGCGAGGCCGCAGTGGCGGAACGCGAGCAGGCCGCCGACAAGGCAGCAGCCGACGCGGCCAAAGCGGCGAAGCAGTCGAAATGAGGGGTATGATGCCTCGCAAGGGGCATCACCCATCCGCCTATGACACCCAGCCAGTTCCGACAGGACTTTCCCGAGTTCGCCGACACGACGAAGTATCCCGACGCCACGGTGCAGTTCTGGCTGACGGTGTCGGCATCGCTCGTCAACGAGTGCCGCTGGGGCGTTCTGACCGATCAGGGCATCGAGCTTTGCACGGCCCACCACCTGGTGCTGGCCGCCCGCGACCAGCAGGCCGCAAGCGTTGGCGGCATCCCGGGCCAGATGACCGGCCCGCTGTCTTCCAAGGCCGTCGACAAGGTCAGCGCCAGCTACGACACCGGCGCGGCGACCATCGACGACGGCGGATTCTGGAACCTGACCACCTACGGCGTGCGGTACCTCACCCTCGCCAAGATGATGGGCGCCGGCGGCATCCAGCTGTAGCGCAGCCGCCCATCGGGAGATCCCCATGGGCGTCATGAAAGTGGACCGACTGAAGGAAGTCCTGCAGTCGATCAACGGCCTGGTGCAGAGGGAAGTGCTGGTCGGCATTCCCGACAGCGCGCCCGAGCGCAAGGACGACGAGCCGATCGGCAATGCCGCCATCGGCTACATCCAGGAGACCGGTTCTCCGGTCAACAACCTTCCCCCGCGACCGTTCCTGGTGCCCGGCGTCGCCACGGCAGAGGGAAAGGTGTCGCCGCAGCTGCAGAAGGCCGTCGAGTCTGCACTGGACGGCGACCTGGCCGGCGCTGAGCGCCGCATGGGCGCCGCGGGCCTGACCGCGCAGAACTCGGTGCGCGCGCGGATCAACAGCGGCATCGACCCGGCGCTGAAGGATTCCACGCTTGCCAACCGCCGGCGGCGCGGCCGCACCGGCACGGTGCCGCTGATCGACACCGGCCAGCTGCGCAACGCGATCACCTACGTGATCCGAAAAAGGAAGTAGGCCATGGCGCTACTCGACGTCACCGACGTCCTGCTGGACCCGGATTTCATGGACACCGGTCTGGTGTGCAACCGGATGACGCAGGCGGTGGACAGCCACGGCCGCGCGACGAACACGGTCACCGCCACACCGTTCGCCGCGGTGGTGACCAGTGACAAGGGCGACATCCTGCACCGCAACGCTGACGGCAGCCGGATCATCGGCTCCATCACCGTTCACACGCCGTTCCGGCTCTCGGACGGCAGCACCGGCCAGGACGCGGACGAGATCGTCTGGCAGGGACGGACCTACACCGTGGTCAACGTCAACGACTACAGCCACTTTGGTCGCGGCTTCGTCTGCGCCACCTGTGACCTGAAACCGCTTTCTGGGTAATCCACATGGCCAATACCAGTGCAACCGGCGGCTACCTGGCGCCGACGGCACCGGTACCGCCAGAAGACGATGCGCTCGACAACCTGCTGCAGGAGCTGGTGGCGGGCGTGACGGGCCTGCCCGGCAACTTGGTGCGGCCGCGCTGGCAGCCGACCGTGCCCAAGCAGCCGGAACCCTCCGTGAACTGGTGCGCCTTGGGCATTCCCGAGCAGGAGAACGACGCCGGCCCGGCGATCCAGCACGACCCCGCCGGCGAGGGGCACGACGAATACCAGCGGCACCAGGACATCAGGCTGCTGTGCACCTTCTACGGGCCGGCCGCCAAGGGCTACGCCCAGCGCCTGGCCGACGGGCTGTCAATCCCGCAGAACCGCGAGCAGTTGCGCCTGAACGACATGGCCTTCGTCTCGGTCGGCGAGATCCGCGCGGCGCCGGACTTCGTCAACCAGCAGTGGGTGCGGCGCTACGACCTGACCGTGCTGCTGCGCCGCAAGATCACCCGGACCTACCCGGTCCTCAACCTTCTGTCAGCTCAGGTGAGCACGGAAACCGACTCGGTACCGCCGATGGCGAGCACCAACAACATCGACCAGTAGAGGATGACCATGCCCAACGGATTGCCGGTTTCGCGGCTGATCGACGTCACCATCAACATGTCGCCGCTGGCGGCGCAGGGTGCGAATCTCAACACGGCGCTGATCCTGGGCGCCTCGGCGGTAATCGACACCAGCGAGCGGATGCGCTCGTACGGCACCATCGACGCTGTCGCAGCCGATTTCGGCACCACCGCGCCGGAATACCTGGCCGCGCTGCTGTACTTCCAGCAGACGCCCCAGCCGTCGCAGCTCTATCTGGGCCGCTGGGCCAAGACGGCCACCTCTGGTTCGCTGCGTGGCGCTGCGCTGACGGCCGCGCAGAAGGACATCGCGGCGTGGCAGGCAGTCACCGCTGGCTCGTTCAAGGTCACCATCGACGCCACCGTCAAGACGCTGTCGGCGCTCAATTTCTCGACTGCCACCAATCTGAACAACGTCGCCAGCATTATCACGACCGCGCTGACCGGCGCGACCTGCGTCTGGAACGGCACGCAGTTCGTGATCACGTCGCCGACCACTGGCGTCGCATCGAAGGTGAGCTACGCGACGCCCACCGGTTCGGGCACCGACATCTCGGCGATGCTGGGACTGACCAGCGGCCTGGCCTCGGCGCCCGTCGACGGCATTGTTGCCGAGACGCCCGAGGCCGCGGTGGCCATCTTCCTGAACCGCTTCGCCAATAGGTTCCTGGGCCTGATGTTCGCCGACACGTCGCTGACGAACGCGCAGCACACCGCGGTGGCCAACCTGGTCGAGGCGGACCAGCGCCACATCTACGGCGCGACCTCGCAGGAGCCGCAGGCGCTGGATTCGACCAGCACCGCCGACCTGGCGTCCACGCTGAAGGCGCTGGGGCTGAAGTACTCGTTCGTGCAGTACTCGAGCTCCAGCCCGTACGCTGCGGCGTCGATGTTCGGCCGGCTGCTGACGACCGACTTCAACGCCAACAACAGCACCATCACGCTGATGTACAAGCAGGAGCCCGGCATCGTGCCGGAGAGCCTGACCAGCAGCCAGGCGGACACCCTGCAGGCCAAGCGCTGCAACGTGTTCGTCGCCTACAACAACGACACGGCGATCATCCAGTACGGCGTGACGCCCAGTGGCATCTTCATCGACTCGGTCTACAACTCGATCTGGTTCCAGAACCGGGTCCAGACCGACGTGTACAACCTGCTGTACCAGAGCCCGACGAAGATCCCGCAGACGGACGCCGGCAACGCGCTGATCGCTGCCACCATCGAAGCGGCATGTGATGCCGCGGTGAACAACGGCTACCTGGCGCCAGGCGTCTGGAACTCGGGCGGCTTCGGTGCGCTGAAGCAGGGCGACACGCTGGCCAAGGGCTACTACGTCTACGCGCCGCCCATCGCGCTGCAGTCGCAGGCGGACCGCGAGGCCCGCAAGTCGGTGTCGTTCCAGGTCGCGGCCAAGGAAGCCGGCGCCATCCATTCTGTTGACATCCTGGTCAACGTCAACCGCTGATAGGGGGAAACCATGTCCGGAACGTATTCGTTCATCGATGTGCAGGCCTCGCTGGTCGGCCCCGGCGGCGCATTCTCGCTGGGCTACGGCGAAGCCACGGCTGAGGAAGGCATCACCATTGCCGCGGCCAACGACAAGAACACCATGACCGTCGGCTCGGACGGCAAGGTGATGCACAGCCTGCGCGCCGACGGCTCGGGCCAGATCACGCTGCGGTACCTGAAGACCGCGCCCGTCAACTCGCGCCTGATGGCGCTCTACAACGCTCAGAAACTCGACAGTCGGCTGTGGGGCAAGAACGTCATTACGGTCAGCCAGTCGGTGGCCGGCGACATCGCGACGGGCATCCAGTGCGCCTTCAAGAAGGTGCCGGACCTGACCTACGCCACCGAGGGCGGCACGGTCGAGTGGGTGTTCGACGCCGGCCGCATCGAGGAAATGCTGGGGACCTACTGACCATGGCTCACGAAATCGATCTGGCGGGCAACCGCTACTCGCTGGGGCGCTTGAACGCGATGCAGCAATTCCACGTGTCGCGGCGCATCGCACCGATCGTGCCGACGCTGATCCCGGTGTTCCTGCGCGTGCGCGCCAGTGGCAAGCCGCTGACCGACGATCTGGAAGGCCTGGCCGCCGCTCTGCAGCCGCTGGCCGATGGCCTGGCCGCGCTGAAGGACGAGGACGCCGAATACGTGTTCGGTACCTGCCTGTCGGTCGTGCAGCGCCAGCAGCAGACCGGCTGGGCGCGCGTATGGAGCGGCTCGCAGACCATGTTCGAGGACATGGATCTGGCCGTGACACTGCCGCTGGTGGTGCAGGTCATCACGGCGAATCTCGGCCCTTTTATCAACGGGCTGCTTACCAGCCAAGCGAGCAGCCCGGCGGCCGCGGCAGCGCGGGCTGGCTAAGGCACCTTCCCGGCGGCGAGGACTGGCTGCTGGCGCCGGTGGCCGAGGGCTGGTGCAAGTACGAATCGCTGCTGGACGGCTCGCTGGGGCTGGAAGACATCGCCCTGATGAACGACGCCATCACCGTGCGCGGTGACAACCTCGCGGCGGCCCGCCGCATGCTGGAAGAGAAGAATGGCCGATAGCACCGTCATCCGCGAGTTCCTGGTCGCGCTCGGCTTCAAGGTCGACGAGAAAGGCCTGAAGAACTTCACGACCGGCGTGGATCAGGCCACGAAAGGCGTGGTGCGGCTGGTGAGCACCATCCAGGGCGCGGCGCTGTCGATCGGCGCCGGCGTTTCCGCCTTTGCCTCGAAGCTGGAAGGTCTGTACTTCGTCAGCCAGCGCACCGGCGCCGCCGCAACCAGCCTCAAGGCACTCGAGTACGCCGCGCGCAACCTGGGCGTCTCGTCGGAAGCGGCGTTCGGCACCGTCGAGAATCTGGCCCGCTTCCTGCGGAACAACCCGGCGGGCGAGGGCTACCTCGCCACCATCGGGGTGCAGACGCGCAACGCCAACGGCGAGCTGCGCGACACCGTCGACATCCTGGCCGACCTGGGCAAGGAGCTGGCCCAGCGCCCGACCTGGCTGGCGAGCCAGTATGGCAACGTCCTCGGCATCGACGAGAACCTGCTGCTGGCCATGCGCAATGGCGACTTCGCCAGGTTCATGGCGCAGTACCGCGTCATGGCCCGCAACAACGGGCTGGACAAGGCGGCGGAGGACTCGCACGCGCTCATGATCGCCCTGCGCGACCTGGGCACGACGTTCGAGAATTTCGCCATACGGGTGCAAGGCGCGCTGCTGCGCAAGATCGGCCCGCAGCTCGAGCGGTTCAAGCGGTGGTTCGATGACAACTCGCCGGCCATCGCCGACCGGGTGGCGAGCATCGCCAGCGCAATCCTCGCGGCGGCCGCGGCCATGGGCCCGCCGCTCCAGTGGGTCGTGGACAAGTTCATCGAGCTGGACAAGGCCACCGACGGGTGGTCCACCCAGCTGCTGCTGCTGGTGGGCGTGTTCAAGGTGCTGGGCGGGTTCCAGATCATCGCGGGCATCTGGAAGATGGTCGCAGCGGTGCGTGCGCTGGGCGCTGCGAACGCGGCCGCTGCGGCGGCCGGGGGCGCCGCGGGCGCTGGCGGGGCGGCTGGGGCTGCCGGCGCCGGCGCGGCGGCGGGCTGGTTGTCCAGGTTTCTGCCGTGGCTGGCCAAGGCCGGCGGTGCCGCGGCGCTGCTACTGCACAGCGGCAGCCTGAATGACGGCGAGGAAGCAGAGCTAGAACGCCGTCGCGCCGCGGCTGGGCAGTCGCCCGGCGGAGCGCCGGCGCCCGGCCAGGCCGGCGCCGGGCAGCAGCCGGCCGGCGGACGGCGGGCAGCCCTCGATGCCGTTGGCTTCTTTCAGCGCATGGGCTGGACGCACGACCAGGCCGCCGGCATCGTGGCCAACCTGCGCCATGAGAGTGATCTCAATCCGCGTGCCGTGGGCGACAGCGGCCAGGCGTACGGTGTGGCCCAGTGGCATCCGGACCGACAGGCCAACTTCGCGCGCTGGGCCGGCAAGGACATCAGGGAATCGTCGCTGATGGAGCAGCTGCAGTTCGTGAACTACGAGCTGACGCAGGGCGCCGAGCGGCGCGCCGGCCAGCTGCTGCGCGCGGCGCAGAACGCCCAGCAGGCGGGCGAGATCGTCTCGCGGCACTACGAGCGGCCGGCCCGGGCTGATATGGAAGCGGCACGGCGCGGCTCTACCGCCGTCGACCTGAAGCAGGAAACCAATATCCATATCCATGGGGTGTCGGATCCTGTCGCGGCCAGTCGGGCCACCGCCGGGGAGCAGGGGCGCCTGAACGGTGACCTGGTGCGCAACCTCCAAGGAGCGGTTTCGTGATTCTGGACATGATCACCTTGGTGCCAAAGAGCATCGGCAGCATCACCATCCCGGTGCTGATCGAGGAAGCCCACCAGGACGAACTGCAGATCACCGAGCACCCGGTGGAGAAGGGCGCCGAGATCAATGACCACGCCTTCAAGCGCCAGCCGGAGGTCGTGCTCAAGTGCGGGTGGAGCAATTCGGATCTCGCCGCGCTGGCCGGCTTGGCCCAGTCCATCTTCTCGGGCGGTGGGCTGCCGTCCGCCGACTACATCAGCACGGTCTATTCCCAGCTGCTGGCACTGCAGGAGCTGCGAGAGCCCTTCGACGTGGTGACGTCGCTGCGGATGTACGACAGCATGCTCTTCAAGGGCTTAGCCGTACTGAAGGACCAGAAGACCGGCGCCGCGCTGTCGGTGACGGCCACACTGAAGCAGCTGCGCATCGTTGAAACGCAGGTGACGACGCTGCCGCCGCGGGAGAACCAGGCCGACCCAGCAGCCACTGCCGAGACGCAGAACACCGGCGTCAAGGCAGCTACGCCGGCCACGCCAGCGCCAGGCGGGTCCGTACCACCGACGAGCATGTGATGCCCAACTTCTTCGAGATCCCGCTGTCGCCGCTGCCGCAGCGCTTCACGATCACGCTGGGCGGCGTGGACTATCGCCTGACGGTCCAATACCGGAAGGCCGGCGGCGCAGGCTGGGTGCTGGACATCGCTGACGCCACCAACGCGTCGCTGGTGTCCGGCATCCCACTGGTGACCGGCACCGACCTACTGGCGCAGTACAAGCACCTCGGCTTCGCCGGCCGGCTCTGGGTCCAGGGCGCGGCGGATCCCGACGACGTGCCAACTTACGAGGACTTGGGCATCGGCTCGCATCTCTACTGGGTGACGGACGCATGAGTACACCGCAATTTGGCCGCAAGGTCTCGCTGATCATCGGCCAGGACAGCGGTGATGCCCTTGACCTGTCCGAACTGCGCGTCGTGTTTTCCATCAAGCGAGGCGATCTGCAGACGCCAAACTCGGGGCGCTTCCGGGTGTTCAATCTGGCGCCAGAGACCGCGCGGCGCGTCCAGAAAGAGTTCACGCGTGTGGTGTTCCAAGGCGGCTACGCCGGCAACTATGGGATTCTGTTTGACGGGACGATCAAGCAGGTGCGCCGAGGGCGCGAGAGCCAAACGGATACCTACCTGGACATCACCGCGGCGGACGGCGATTCCGCCTACAACTTTGCGGTGGTGAACACCACCCTCGCGGCTGGCTCGACGCCGGCCGACCACGTGGCGGCCGCCTGCACGGCAATGAACCCGTACGGCGTGACGCAGGGCTACCTGCCGGAACTGCCGACGAACCCACTGCCGCGCGGCAAGGTGATGTTCGGCATGGCCCGGGACTTCATGCGCTGGACGGCCCGCACGTGCCAGACGGTCTGGAGCATCCAGGACGGCAAGGCGATCATGGTGCCCGAGACGTCCTACATGCCCGGCGAGATCCCGGTGATCACATCGGAAACAGGGATGATCGGCCTGCCCGAGCAGACCCAGAACGGCATCACGATCAAGATGCTGCTGAACCCCAGCGTCAAGATCGGCCGGCTCATCGAGATCAATAACGCCAGCGTGCAGCAGTACGAATACAGCCTGAATGTCGGGCAGCAGGCACAGAACGAACGGATCGAGCAGCAGGCGAAGCTGCAGGACGACGGCTACTACTACGTGATGATCGCCGAGCACTACGGCGATACCCGGGGGAACGACTTCTACACGGATGCGATCTGCCTGGCGGCGGACGTCACGGTGTTGCCTGATTCCTTCAAGACCAAGGCCGCGGTGCCGCCGGACTTCGTGATCAAGAAGTACGGCTAGCGCAGAGAGTCGTGATAGGACCGCACGTTCTTCATGAACTCTTCTTGTGACATGGCCGGCTTGACGTACTGCGCCGATCCGTCCCGCTGGATCTTGGCCTCGACGTAGGCGGTGAGAGAGTCCTGGCGCGCGTCGCCGTAGGTGGAAACGACCACGATTCGGTCCTTCGTCGGGCTGACCAGCGTGCCCCAGCATGCCGGCACCAGGGCGCGCCCGTGCAGAGTCTCGGCCGCGCGCATGTCCTTGGCATTGACGATTGGCAGCCTGCACGGCGTGTCGCGATAGAGAACAGTGACCATCGAACCGCGGGAGATGGTTTCCTCGACGGCTTTGCTGAAGAGGAAAGCTACCCGTCCGACAGTGGCCGGATCGAAGGACTTCATTCTGATTTGGGCGTCTTCCGCTTCCTGCTGCACCTTCCATTGAGGCTTCACCGCTTGTTCGGCAGCCCATGCCCGGTTCCTCTCGGTGAGGGAGTCGGCGCCCATCGCATAACTGGCAGCGCCTAACAGGACTGTTGCGGCAAGCATTTTCATAGCGATCACCATGGATAGACGAGAGCGAGTTGACGATCCCGAGGTAGCGCTTCGGGAGGCGTTCGACGGGCTGCGCGCGGGCATCTGGACCGCGCTGCCGGGGGTCATCCAGTCGTTCGACGACGGCGCCATGACCTGCGAGGTGCAGCCGACGATCAAGATCCCGGTGCGCCGGCTCAATGGCACCGTCGAAAGCGTCGCGCTGCCGCTGCTGGTGGATTGTCCGGTGCAATTCCCATCTGGCGGGAATTGTAGTCTGACCTTCCCGGTTGCTCCAGGCGATGAGTGCCTGGTGGTCTTTGCCAGCCGCTGCATCGACGGGTGGTGGCAGTCCGGCGGCGTGCAGGAGCAGGCCGAGCTACGGATGCACGATCTCTCGGACGGGTTCGTGCTGCTGGGCTTTCGGTCGAAGCCTCGTGCCCTGGCCGGCGTGAGCACCACCGCGGCGCAGCTGCGGACGGACGACGGGGAGGCCTTCGTCGAGGTCAACGCGGCGACCCATGCGATCAACATCCAGACGACGGCGCCGGTGAACGTCACTTCGACGGCGTCGGCAAGTGTGACAGCGCCCAGCATCAGCCTGGGCGCCGCTGGCCAGTCGCTGCTGTCCTTTGTGACGTCGGCGTTCCAGGCCCTGTTCAACGGGCATACACACACGTCCGCCGGCGCTGGTTCGCCAACGAGCGTGCCCAACCAGACGATGGGCAGTAGCCATTTGACCAGCACAGTAAAGGGCGGATGACATGCAATACCGAAAGGAAGACGCCGATGGCGACTATGTCTTCGGTGGGGGATCGGCTGACTTCTACAAGGACGTGCCAGAGGCCGTCGGCCAGGCGGTGGTCACCCGGCTGCGCTTAGCGCGCGGTGAATGGTTCCTCGATATCACCGAAGGCACACCCTGGGAACAGGTGCTGGGCAAGTACACCAGCGGGACTTATGACGCGGTCATCCGGCAGCGCATCCTGGGCACGCAGGGCGTCCTGTCGCTGGCTTCCTACAGCAGCACGCTGAACAGCGAGACGCGGGCGCTGAGCGTGACAGCGACGATCAACACCATCTACGGCCCCACCACCATTCAGGCGACATTCTGATGGCCATCACCACGACCGCACCGACCATCGATGCCAACGGCATCACGGCGCCTACCTATGCCGACGTGCTGGAATATCTCAAGGCGAAATACCGATCGATTTACGGGCAGGACACGTACCTGGAAGCGGACAGCAAGGATGGGCAGCTGCTGGCGGTGTTCGCTTCGTCGATCAACGACGCCAACGCGGTGGCGGTCGCCATCTACCGGTCATTTAGCCCAGCCACCGCACAGAACGATGCGCTGTCGAGCAACGTCAAGATCAACGGCATCGCGCGGCATGCGTCTTCATATTCGACGGTGGACCTGCTGCTCGTCGGCCAGGCCGGTACGACGATCACCAACGGCATCGCCAAAGACAGCAACGGCGTGAAGTGGGCGCTGCCGGCTTCGGTGACGATCCCGCCGGCCGGCGAGATTACCGTGACTGCCACCTGCCAGACCATCGGTGCGGTGTCGGCCGCCGCCGGCAGCATCACACAGATCGGGACCCCGACGCAGGGCTGGCAGACGGTGACGAACCCGGCCGCCGCCGCCGAGGGCGCGCCGGTGGAATCCGACGCCGCGCTGCGCCAGCGCCAGACCGTTTCCACCGCGCTGCCGTCCCTGACGGTGTTGGACGGCATCGTCGGCGCCGTCGCTAGCCTGCCTGGCGTGACGAGGTGGGCTCCCTACGAGAACGACACGGACGCCACGGATGCCAACGGAATCCCAAAGCACTCGATCTCGCTGGTGGTGGAAGGGGGCGATGCAACGGCCATTGCCAACGCCATCGCGGCCAAGAAGACGCCCGGGTCAGGCACGTACGGCACGACGTCGGTGGTGGTGCTGGACGTCTACGGCCGGCCCATCACGATCCGGTTCTTCCGCCCCTCCAACGCCGCCATCACCGCGACCGTCAACGTGAAAGCGCTGGCCGGGTACAGCACGCAGACTGGCGACGCGATCAAGCAGGCCATCGTCGACTACGTCAATGGCGTCGCTATCGGTGGTGGGCAGTCTGGCAGCGTGGAATGGGCGGATGCCATCACCGCGGCAAACAGCGTGGGCGGCGGCACGGCTTTCAAGCTGACCGGCCTGACGCTGAGCGGCCCGGCCGGCGCCGGCGCGCCCGACGTAGCGCTCGCATTCAACCAGGCGGCGTCGTGCACGCCAGCAAGCATCACTCTCAACGTGACCTGACATGGCAGACCTGACCGATTACACCGGGCTGGTGACGTCCGAGCATAGCCAGCGCCCGAAGTTCATGAGCGTAGTTGCGGCACTGGCCCAGCCGATGGTCGACCTGATGAACCTGCTCGGCGGCATGCCGGACAAATTCGACCTCGACCAAGCAGTCGGCGCGCAGCTGGACGACGTTGGACGATGGGTCGGCATCTCTCGGCGGGTGTCCACGCCGCTCACCGGCGTCTACTTCTCTTTCGACACGCCTGGCGTGGGCTTTGACCAGGGGAGCTGGAAGGGGCCGTTCGACTCGGACACCGGGCTGACGCTGCTGGACGATGACACCTACCGGCTGGTGCTGCGCGCGAAAATTGGCGCGAACCATTGGGACG
The DNA here is from genome assembly GCF_900094595.1 of Cupriavidus alkaliphilus. GTDB lineage: Bacteria > Pseudomonadota > Gammaproteobacteria > Burkholderiales > Burkholderiaceae > Cupriavidus > Cupriavidus alkaliphilus. Next base: position 701,511 of record NZ_FMAD01000001.1, read on the forward strand.
GCACGCTGGAATCGACGGCGGGCATCCTGAACAGCATCTTCTCGCCCGGCGACGGGCCGGTGGCGGTGCATGCGAATGCCGAACCGTTCGGGACTGGTGACGGTGCCTCGACGCAGTTCCAGCTGCTGTACCAGGGGCAGCCGGTCTACCAGATTGACAGCGCGACACTCTACCGGAACGACTGGCAGGGCAACCAGTTGATGTACCAAACGCCGCGAACGAACATAGCCACCTACTCGGAACAGCTGGACTTATCGGCATGGGGTAAAGCCGCCCTCACTGTCACACCGAACGCAACAACAGCCCCGAATGGCACGACCACTATGGACAAACTGGTGGAAACGGCTACTACCGGCACGCATGCCTTGACCCGTAACATCTTCGGCACGCTGGGCAATACGCCCTATACGGTGTCTGCATTCGTCAAAGCTGGTGAGCGTAGGTATGGCCGAATCCGTCTTGGTACAAACATCGGGTTCGTAGCCGATGCCAAGTTTGACCTTGTCACCGGCAAATACACAAACTCAGCCGGAAACCCCATCGGGGACATCATCCACCTGGGCGGCGGGATTTATAGGGTGACGGTGACCGGGGTAACTCAAGAGGGCGCCACCAATCTATCCGGCACAGGCCTGTATCTGCATGACCTCGTTACAGGCGGGTCGGCTGGAGGGGACGCGTACGCAGGTGATGGCACCTCGGGATATTACGCATGGGGTCTGGACGTCAAAGAAGGTCCGGACCTGACAAGTTACGTATCCGCGACCAATGCACCGGCAACGCTCACTGACTACACGCTCGGCCCCAGCGGCATCGCGCAACTGGCCGTTCCGCCGGCGGCCGGTGCCTCACTGAGCTGGACTGGCGACGGCGAAATCTATCCCTCGGGCACCTACGTCTTCATCCAAGACAACCAGGACATGTCGATGACCATCGGCGTCGCCGGCAAGGTGCCGTCGGCGGTGTTCCTCGCGCTGCTGGAAGGCGGCTACATCCCGCTCAAGCCCGAGGGCGTGCGGGTCAACTTCGTGATCGTCACCTCTGTTGACGGCGTGCCGATGTTCGGTTTCGACGTCGCCAACCAATACGTCATGGGCCTCGATGCTGGGGCCTGGGGCACACCACTGTAAGGACCAATCAATGGCAACGAACGATTTTCTGGTGTTCGGCGGCGGCGCGGGCGCCAACGTCATCACGCAGGTCACCTACTCGGGCCTCGCCGCGCGCACGGCCGGCTTCTCGTCCGGCGTTGCTCAATCGGCCCAGCTCAACAAGGTGTGGCGCCAGTCGAGCATCATGGCCGCGGTGCTTGCCCAGTTCATTTCGGATCGGACGGGGCAGGATGCGATCGACGATGGCACCACAGCCACGCTTCTCGCAAACCTAAAAAAGTCGACGCCTGGCCGCCTCTTGCGCATTTGCGTGTACCAGCGCATTGGTGGGGTTCAAATGGTATCCGTCGACGGCGCGGCACCCACTGCGACCGCAGCGACAACTCACACGCGCCTATCCAATGCGACTAGGATCATCGGTAGGTGCCAGGGGGCTGGTTCAGCTGGAGGCGGGGCAGGCGGCGCGGCATCTGGAAACGTCAGCATGGGCGCGCCAGGTATGTCAGGCGCGTACGGTGTCGCCTCGTGGGATGCAGCAGCGTTTGGCGCGTCTCAAGTTATCACTGTGGGAGCTGCCGGCGTACCGGTCTCCAACAACGTTGGTGGTAACGGAGGGTCATCATCGGTCGGATCCTTGATGACAGCGCCGGGCGGAAATGGCGGGGTAGTCTTCAATAACGTTCCACCGCCTTCTTTGAATGGGAACGGTGGATTGTCTTCTGCCGCTACCGGCGCAAATCTGTACTCGTGGAGAGGGGCTGGCGGATCTCCATCGTTAGGTTTGGCAAGTACAGGTGGCGTTGGCGGTCAAGGCGGCGCATCTGCGTTTGGTCCGGGGCCAGCGGTGAGCTTTAATGCGAACGGCGCCGATGCAGTCAACCCAGGAAGCGGCGGCAGCGGGGTGGCGATTAATCAAGCCGGCGGTGTCGCTATCGGCGGAAAAGGCGGTGACGGCATCGTAATCATTGAGGAATACGAGTGATGAAGACATATGTGCGAATCGATGGTGGCGTAGTTGTAGAGTTGATCCGGCCGATGGTGGATGAGGAAGGGAAAGATGTACCCATTGAGGCCCGATACCACCCTGACTTTGTAGCCACGCTGGTGGACGTCACGGATGTCACTCCCACTCCTGTCCAGGGCGATGTATATGCTGATGGAGAGTTCACGAAGCCAGAACCATTACAGGAGTCTGGAGCATAGGTGCGTTTTGTACCTGGGCTCCGGCACCGTGTGTCTATTAACCTAGAACTGCTAGAATCACCAACGCCCGTGATTGTTGCGGAGGTCGCATCTTTCAAGCTGCTTGATGCTCTACTGGTGCAGGTTAATAGACACTATTTCCCACATGTTCAGCCAGATCAAATCGATGTTTCGCGAGCAGGGCTCAGAACCGGACCGGATCGGATCGTTCTTCCAGGATGGCAAGCTGTTGCTGGATCGACTCGATGCACTGCCCGAGCCAATGTCGTTCTTCCCAACGGGTTGGATGACGCCGCTGGAATTGCAGGTGCTGTACAACGCGGCGAAGTATGGTCGTGGCGATTTTCTCGAAATCGGGACTTGGATTGGTAAGTCTTCAACTGCCATTGCGCTTGGCAGGCGTGATGCCGGTGATTGGCGTACGCGCAAGTACGACGCTGTCGACTTCGGCTTTGTCTCTCTGACAGACTTTTGCTCCGCGCTTGCTGTTGGTATGGAGTACGCGGCGCAAGATGAAATTGCGAGGCCCGTCCTGACCCCGGGTGGAACCATGGCGGTGCTGATGGAGAATCTTCGCTCGCGCGGCTTGCTCGATACGGTAACTTCGGTGATTCGAGGCAACGCTGCAGACGTGCCGGTCCGTGAACACTATGGTGTGGTCTTCTGCGATGCGACTCACAATGAAGCTGAGATCGCTGTTGTGGGTCCGATGTTGTCGCGCGCACTACGGCCGGGGAGTTGGCTCATGTGCGATGACATTCATGAGCATCAGCATCTGGTTGACGCGTTGAGCAAATACGTGACCTTCGACTTCTTCCATCTGCTGACTCATTCGGATTCTCAGAGCAAGGCAGCAATCGGTCGAGTTAAGGCGACCGCTGCGCATAAGCCGAGATAGCAGAAAGCCCCACGACACGATGTGCCACCTTCGGGTGGCATTTTTTTTGCCCGCCACGAGCGGGCTTTTTCATTTCCGGGGAATCTATGCGGCAAACCAATCCGGCCGAGGTATCGAGCTACGCGGGCAGCCTCGTCGCTGTGCTGTCCTCTCTCACGCTGACCGACATCGGGATTATCGTCGGCATCGTCACGGCGCTGGCCACGTTCGCTCTAAACGCCTTCTACATGCGGAGGAAAGATCAACGCGAGCGCGAGGCACACATCGCCCGCATGCACGCATTGACGGAGGCATGCCATGAGTAGGCAGCGGATTGCTGTGGCGCTGCTGACGATTTCGGCGGCCGGCTTCGGCGTGTGGAAATCGTGGGAGAGCTTCACCGGTCAGGCGGTGATTCCGACCAGGGGTGACGTGCCGACCCTGGGGTATGGCTCTACTCGCTATGAGGACGGCCGGCCCGTTCGCATGGGGGACAGCATTACGCGCGAGCGCGCTGAGGTGCTGGCTCGCAACCTCATGAAGGCCGACGAGCGGCAGCTCGCAGCCAGTTTGCCGGGCGTGAAGCTGTATCAGGCCGAGTTCGATGTCTATGCCGATTTCGTTGGCCAGTTCGGCATCGGCAACTGGCGCGCGTCGACCATGCGTCGGCGCCTGCTCGCCGGCGACTATGCGGGAGCCTGTGATGCGCTGCTGCGCTACCGGTTTTCGGCCGGCTTCGACTGCTCGACGCCAGGGAACAAACGCTGTTACGGGGTCTGGGCGCGCCAGATGGACCGGCACCGCAAATGCGTGGAAGCGCAGCCATGATGGCGCTCACCAAGGTGTCGTGGCGAGCCATGGGCGCGCTGGGTGTTGCGGCCTCCTTGTTCGCGGCCGGCTGGGCGGCCAACGGCTGGCGCATCGGCGCGAAGATCGTTCAACTGGAAGCGGCACAGGCCAAAGAACGGGAAGGGCGGGCCGGCGCACTGGCCGCGGCGTCTCAAGCCGCGCGCGCCGAGGAACAACGCAGGACCGCAGAACAGAGGGGGATTGCCAATGCTGCAGCGAAAGAACGTGACCATGCCCAGGCTGATGCTCGCGCCGCTGGCGCTATTGCTGAGCAGCTGCGCGTGCGAGTTGCCCAGCTTGCCGCAGCTGCCCGCGCCGCCGGCAATTCCGGCGCTGCCGGCGGAAGCGCGGCAGCCGGAGACCCCCTCGATGTGCTTACCGACGTGCTCAGCCGGGCTGACGCGCGAGCGGGGCATCTGGCTGAGTATGCCGATCGCGCCCGGGTCGCCGGCCTTGCCTGTGAGCGAAGCTACGATGCGCTGACGCCGGCGGCGCAATAAAAAAGGCCGGCGCGGGGCGAGTTATTCGGGGCGTCCAGAATCACCGTCAAGCTCAACGTCGGCGCCTATGTCGCGCATGCGCGTCAGTACGCGCTCCATCTCAGCAGCGGATAGCGCCAGGCGCGCGGCGCCGAAGAACAGCATCTGCGGGGCCATCTCGCGCGGCTGGGCACCGCCCGTGTACTTGCGCCACTGTTGGCCACCGGCGACGCCGAACAGTTCAGCCATTTCCTCGCCCGTTCGGCCGAGATCGTTCTTGAGGCGCTGCAGGTCGTCGGGTTTCGGCGGGTTGTATCGCATAGAAGAAACCCGCCTTGCGGCGGGCCTTGGATCAGTTGAGGAAGAGCTTTGCGAAGGCCATCGCAGCAGCGATCAGGCCGGTGGCGTACACCACTGGAAGCCAACGGTGCTCGCGGTTCAGCTTCGAGGCTTCCGCGTTGAGCTTCATCGTCTCAGCCATCAGCTTGCCGATTTCGGCTTCAGTCTTCAGGATGTCCAAGGTCTTTTCCATTTCGTCGTCCTTTCGGGGTGCCGGGCGGCGCGGTGCGCTACCTCTGGGATGAATATTAGCACCAAAGGGGCTAATGTCAAAGAACTTTTGTGCCTCCTGACTGGTCACGACGCTCGCCGCTAGAGACTGGGCGAGCCTTCGACGAATGTACTTCGCTGCCTGACGTGGCCGTCGCGGCCATGGATCAGCAGCTCCACTTGCCGTTGCCGAGCCTTTTCGGCTCCAGCAGCGATAGCGTCCTCTAGGGTGCGGAATGTTTCGCGGCCGTGCCCACCGTCGGCCACAACGGCCCAGCGGTCCCCGGCGGCTACGACATGCACTTCCTTGCGCGGCATGATTAACTCCTGAGCTTCATAGGCCAGTCTAGTTGTCCGAGACCTGGTATGGGTGCTTCCGAACGAAAATCCTTCGGTCACCCCTTGACGCTACGCGGGTCGTTGCCGAAGGAATTCCGCTCTCGGATCTGGCCGTCGCGGCCGTGGATCAGCAGTTCGACCTTGTCCTGCTTCGCTTTCTCCCTGCCAGCGGAGATCGCCTCTTCCTGGCTGGGGTAGTGCGTGGTCGCGCCGTCGGTGCCTTCAACGGCGACCGCCCAACCTTGGTCGCCGGCGGGCAGCACGTGGATGTTCTTGCCTGGCATGGCTGTCTCCTGGCTGTTGATGCTGCTGCCAGTCTCGGCGCGTCGTGTGCCCGGCGGTATCGGACGCTGTCCGACAAAAGAAAAGCCCTCGGCCGGGTGGCGAGGGCTTCAAATTTAGGGTGGGCGATCCGGACGCCCGAAGAAATGATACTGTCACCTTCCTCAAATTGGTGCTGTCGCCGGCGCGCTATGTTGATTGGAGCACAAACCTCTTTAAGAGGCAGTTGATCGGCGACCGGGCAGGCGGCTCTTGGGGCGCCGCATGGTAGGTGGCCGCCGATTCGGTAGCCAGTCAGTGCCTCTTGGTGGTGTCCATAGTGCAGTTACGAAGGTCCAGCTCACTATCCTTCTTTCCTGCTCCGTGAATCATCAAAAGCGCATCGTTCTCCATTGCCATGCGCACACCCGCCGCGATGGCTGCATTGCGCGATGGATAAGTCGTGAACTGTTCGGCGCCATCTATTTCAACTTTCCACCGAGCGTCGTCAGTAAGTCGAATCTGAACGGTGATTGTTGTCATACAAGTCCCTCCTTGTATGAGTGGTCATATCTGTGTTTTAGGAAAGCTCTCCGTGACGCGCTGTAGGAGAGTTCCGGCTTTTTTCGAAGAGAAGCTGCCCAGCGCACATGATGTGCCCCCCAATCAACGCGCGGCAGGCGCCGTCCGGCGCGGGAGTCATCACTTCTTGATTTCGCGTCGGGCGTTGGCATAGCTGCGTCGCTCGGTAAGTTCGCGTCGACGTCATGATGAAGCCGGTGTGCGCGCCGGGTCGACACGGTGCAATCATGCGCCGTCCGACAAATTCAGGAACGTCTACAGCACTTCCCAATTCGTCTATTTTCAGGCGATGCGCTATCGATTCAACTATTTTTCTAGGCCTTCGAGTTCGGCGCGGTAGGCAGCCCAGTAGTAGTGGCTGTGCCGGTTGTGGCGGGCAAGCTTTTTCTCGACGAAGAGCCGGACGGTGCCAAGATAGCCGGCGTCGATCAGCAACTTATGGTGGCTTGGCGCGGTCGCCGTGGCTGGGCCCAGCGTCTGTAGGCCGGCGGCAATGTAGTTGCCTTGGACGCGCCCGAGTATGCCGTTTGCGCCGGCGGCAGGAGAGGGCTCGGACCCTGCGCCTGGGAGATGGCAGCTGGCGGCGAGTTTGCTATTTCCCATGGTCGGCTTGATCCGGCGTCGCGGCGTGTTCGCGCCGCGCAAACACGACCGTGCTCGGCCCGGCTTCGGCCCAGCGACTCACTGCATGCCGTCGCACCTGACCGGCGGCCTGAAACGAGACGTAGTCCGGCGTCCAGCGCAGTGCGCGGATGTGGCGAACATCGAGACCGTGGACAACGATGCGGTCTCGCCTCTCGGTGATGGCTTCGCAGTCCAGCCGCTGTTCGACCTGGTCGTCGGGGAAGAACTGTGCCTCGAGGAATACCGCAGACATCTCGCGCAACTCAGTGGACATGCTTCCATGCCTCCACGATGATGCTGAAGCTCACTGCCACCGCGCCGGCGCTGCCAAAATCAGCGGGCTCATCGTTCGTCGGATACCCCATCAGCGGCGAGGCGCGCATCATGCGCACGATCCCCGGATTGGCCTTTCCCGCGGCCGAGACGGCGGCAACAACCTCATCTTCGATTTGATGGAGTAGGCGCCAGGTGAGATGTCCGGCGCCGCGGTGGCGCGCTACGATGTCCGGTGTGGCTTCGCGAATGGCGGCTTCTGCCGCACGGATAGGGTCCATGGCGGTGTGGGATGAGTACTGTATGGATATACAGTGTACCCAACCGCGAAATCGATCAGCAAATTATTTTCGGGGCACCGTAAGGGGCACCGGAAATATCACAGTCTGATAAGCCCGCGTCAGATAATGGTCTGCGGCTGATTTATGAATCCTGTCGGCGGGACCACCGGCCATCTGGCAACGGTCTGCCAAAATCCTTCCTCCCGCGTCATTCCAGGAGTTTCTGCGGCATTATGGCCTGCCGTATCTCATGCTCCGCTGTTGCAAATCCGCCCTGTCGGACAAAATCCGATACCGACCAGGGGGCCGACTGCAGATACTCACTGCGTCAGCTTTGGAGCAGCCATGTCGGACGTTCACGTTTTGCGGATCGAGGGACTTCAGTGGGTAGTGGAACGCGCGTGCGGCAGCGAGGGCCGGCTGCTGTTCCCCAACCGGGAAGCGGCCATCGCGGCCGGCACGGCGAAGGCTGAGGAAGACCGCGTCGACCTGATCGTCCACACGCGCGATGGCCGCGTCGGCCGGCGCATCTCCTTTGGCAAGGAGAAGGTCCGAATGCACCCATCATGCGCTCGTCCGCGCGAATGATTCGCGTTGCTCGCGCCAGGAAGCGGTGGCGCCTGGCCCGCTGTGGGACGCAACGGGCGCGGCGCGGCCTTCCCGCGCTTCAGTGCGCGCTGGTCTTGGAAAACAGCTGGATCACCGCCACCCCGGCAATGATCAGCCCGATCCCGACACACGCTGCCAGGTCCGGCACCTGCCGGTACAACACCACCGCGATCAGCGATACCAGCACGATTCCCGCGCCGCTCCAGATGGCATAGGCGATGCCGACCGGGACGGTGCGCATCACCAGCATCAGCAGATAGAAGGCGGCGACATAGCCGGTGACCACCAGCACGCTGGGCAGCAACCGGGTAAAGCCCTGCGAGGCTTTCAGGCTGCTGGTGGCGATGACCTCGGCGACGATGGCGAGGGCGAGAAGCAGATATCCGTTCATGGCAATGCAGAAGAGGCTGGCCGGCAATGGGCTGAGCCGGCATCTTAGCGTCCCGCGCATGTTGCGCCAAAGCCGCGTCCCTCCCATGCGGTGGTTGTGCGCGGCGGCAAGGGCGGGGTTGAATGTGACGCTCAGAACTACAACAGGCGGGTCCACGCTGGCCCGCGGCAACAGGGTCGTCCAGACAGTCGCGAATAGTTTTGCCAGACCAAGCCGGCACGAGATCACGATGCCGGCGGCGGCCACGGGATAGGGGAGCGGTATGCAGCACACTGGCATCGACGGGGCGGCCATGCCGGCATCGTCGGCAACATCGGGGTCGGGGGACACGGCCATCGCGCCGGACGCCAATCCATGGCAGGACACCATCGCGGCGGCGGACCACGCGCTGGAAGAGGCCGCGCGCATCCAGCGCGGCGTGCAGCACAACCTGAAGCTGATGCATGACGTGCGGGCGCTGCGTGAAGAGCTGCGCAAGGCCCATGCGGAAATCGACCGCTACCGCGGCATGCATGCCCGGGTACTGGTGGGCATGCGCCAGCTCGAGGAAGAGCACGCCAGCGCGATAAGCCGGCTGCATGCCGACAACGAGATGCTGCGGGTGCGGCACCGGGTTTACCGGCTGCTGGCCGAGCACTACGCGCGCGTGGCGCTGCGGCTGGATCCGGAGACCTTTGCCGATGACCGCGACCGCGTGATGCAGCACATCCTGTTCCAGCGCCGCAAGGGTGTGCCGCCCGAAGAGATCGGCCTGTCCGACCTAGCTTTCCTGCTGCTGTAGTTTCCGCGCCGGACCTGCCTTCAGGCTGCCCGGGGGCGCAGCACGTGGTAGGCGAGCATGCCGCCCACCACGCCCCAGAACGCCGAGCCGATGCCGGCCAGGGTCATGCCCGAGGCGGTGATCATGAAGGTCAGCAGGGCGGCCTCGCGCTCGGCCGGGGTTTGCATGGCGACGGTCAGCCCGTTGGCGATCGAGCCCATCAGCGCGAACGCGGTCACGCCGACCACCAGCGCCTGTGGGAAGGCGGCGAACAGCGCGGCAATGCTGGCGGCCAGCGTGCCCGCGACCAGGTAGCCGACGCCGCAGACCACGGCCGCGGTATAGCGGCGATGGCGGTCGGGGTCGGCCTGCGGGCCGGTGCAGATTGCGGCGGTGATGGCCGCCAGGTTGATGCCGTGCGAGCCGAACGGGGCCAGCGCGGCCGAGGCCAGCCCGGTGACGGTGATCAGGCGCGAGGCCGGCACGTGGTAGCCATCGGCCTGCAGCACGGCCAGCCCGGGGATGTTCTGCGACGCCAGCGCGACGATGAACAAGGGTATCGCCAGGCTGATGAAGGCCGGCATCGAGAACGCCGGCGTGGTCCACACCGGCACGGCAAGTTCCAGCCGCACGCCGGAGAAATCGAGCTGCCCGAGCACCCCTGCCACCACCACGCCGGCCAGCAGCACCCCCGGCACCGCATAGGCCGGCCACAGCCGCCGCCCCAGCAGGAAGGCGGCGAACATCGCCAGCAGCAGCACGGTCTGGTGCTGCGCCTGCACGAACACGTCCACGCTGATGCGGAACAGGATGCCGGCCAGCAGCGCCGAGGCAATGCTGGCCGGCAGGGCGCGCATCAGCTTGTCGAACCAGCCGGTCATGCCGGCTGCGGCCATCAGCAGCGCGGCCAGCAGGAAGGCGCCGATCGCCTCGGCATAGGGCACGCCTGGCAGGCTGGCGATCAGCAGCGCCGCCCCGGGCGTGGACCACGCCACCACGATGGGCACGCGCAACGCCAGCGACAGGCCGATGGTGGTGATCCCCATGCCGATCGACAGCGCCCAGATCCACGACGAGATCTGCGCGTCGGTCAGGTGGGCCGCGTGTCCCGCCTGGATCATCAGCACCAGCGAACTGGTGTAGCCGGTGAGCGTCGCGACCAGCCCGGCGACAAGCGCCGACACGGACAGGTCGGAAAGTTTGAGGGAAGCGGTGGTCATCGGACGGGCAACTGGCACTTGGGTACGGCCGCCATCTTCGCACGAGTGCCTTGGCCGTACCAATCTGGCCCGGCTCGTCGCGGCCGCGGCGCGGCGACTGCCGTTGACGGGGCTTTCCCTTACGGACTTGTCCGACTGGAGCGGGGCGTGGGCGATTGTTATGCTGGTTCCGTGCCTTGCGAGCAGGGCACCGAGGAGAGACTCTTGGGCCCGCAGTGCGCGGGCCCTTCTTTTTTGCCCGGCCGGCTCCCGCTGCCGGTCGTCTACAATGCGGGCTGCCGCCGGGCGCGCCCGCGCCGCCGGCCCGTCCCTTCTTTCCTCGCTGTCTCGCCTTCCTTCCCATGGCCCTGTTTTCCATTACCGACGCCCAGCTTGCCTTCGGGCACGTGGCCCTGCTCGATCACACCGACTTTTCGCTGGAGGCCGGCGAGCGCGTGGGGCTGATCGGGCGCAACGGTTCGGGCAAATCCTCGCTGCTGAAGATCGTGGCCGGGCTGTCGGCGCCGGATGACGGGCTGATCGCCCGCCAGAGCGGCGTGACCAGCGCCTACGTGCCGCAGGAGCCGCAGTTCGCGCCCGGCATCACCGTATTCGACGCAGTGTCGCAGGGCATGGGCGACGCGTACGACCTGCTGGTCCGCTACGAGGCCGCCGCCGACCGCGTCGCCGAGCACCACGACGACGAAGCGGCGCTGGCCGAGCTGCACCGGCTGCAGTCCGAGCTCGACGCCGCCGGCGCATGGCAGCTGCGCACCCGCGTGGAAACCACGCTGGCCCGGCTGGGGCTGGATTCGCACACGCGCGTCGACGCGCTCTCGGGCGGGCTGCAGAAGCGCGTGGCGCTGGCGCAGGCGCTGGTGGCCGAGCCCGACATCCTGCTGCTGGACGAGCCTACCAACCACCTCGACGTGGAGGCGATCCGCTGGCTGGAAGACCTGCTGCTGCAGTTCCGCGGCAGCGTGCTGCTGATCACCCACGACCGCGCCTTCCTCGATCGCGTCGCCACGCGCATCGTCGAGCTGGACCGCGGGCGGCTGGTGTCCTTCCCTGGCAACTTCGCCGCCTACCAGGCGCGCAAGGCGGAGATGCTGGCCGCCGAGCAGGTCGAGCAGGCCAAGTTCGACAAGCTGCTGGCGCAGGAAGAGGTGTGGATCCGCAAGGGCGTGGAAGCGCGCCGCACCCGCAGCGTGTCGCGCATCCAGCGGCTGGTGGCGATGCGCAACGAGCGCGCCGCGCGCCGCGAGGTGCAGGGCAATGTCAGGCTGGAGGTGTCGCAGGCCGACCGCTCCGGCAAGATCGTGGCCGAGCTGACGGACGTGAGCAAAGCGTATGGCGACAAGGTGGTGGTGCGGGATTTCACCGCCACCATCATGCGCGGCGACAAGGTTGGCCTGATCGGCCCCAACGGCGCGGGCAAGACCACGCTGCTGCGGCTGATCCTGGGTGAACTGGCGCCGGACAGCGGCACGGTGCGCAACGGCAGCAACCTGCAGGTGGCGTACTTCGACCAGATGCGCACCGCGCTCGACCTGGAGAAGTCGCTCGCCGACACCATCAGCCCGGGCAGCGACTGGGTCGAGGTCAACGGCCAGCGCAAGCACGTGATGAGCTACCTGGGCGACTTTCTGTTCGCGCCAGAGCGCGCGCGCTCGCCGGTCAAGTCGCTGTCGGGCGGGGAGCGCAACCGGCTGCTGCTGGCGCGGCTGTTCGCGCGGCCGGCCAATGTGCTGGTGCTGGACGAGCCCACCAACGATCTTGACATCGACACGCTGGAGTTGCTGGAGGAGTTGCTGCAGGACTACGGCGGCACCGTGTTCCTGGTTTCGCACGACCGCGCCTTCCTCGACAACGTGGTAACCTCGACGCTGGCCGCGGAAGGCGACGGGGTCTGGCGCGAGTCGGTGGGCGGGTATTCCGACTGGGTCGAGCAATCAGCGCGCAGCGCCGCGCTGCAGGCGGCGCGCAAGCCGGCGGAGCAGAAGGTGGCGGAGCCGGCCAGGGGCAAGGATTCGCGCGAGGCGCGCGGGGCCAACCGGACGGTCAAGCTGTCGTACAAGGAGCAGCGCGAGCTGGATGGACTGCCCGAGCGCATTGCCGCGCTTGAGACCGAGCAGAAGACGATCTCGGCGCAGCTGGAGGATGGATCGCTGTATGTCAGCGATGCCGGCAAGGCGGCTTTGCTGGCGACACGGCATGATGAGATCGAGATGGAACTGCTGGAGGCGCTGGAGCGCTGGGAAGTGCTGGAGGGGAAGTCGAAGGGGGAGGGGGTATAAGGGCTTATTTGAAGCAGCGATGTCGGTTCTGGTGACATGCTCGCGGTCGTTGAGCCGCCGTGGTGCCAAATGGTGACATGCTGTCGGCCTTTGACCCGCGTGGTTCCGCCCTGCTGGGCCGGTCACTTTTTGGCCGAGCGCCAAAAAGTAACCAAAAAAAGCGCGTTTACTGCCCTGCGGGCGGCATGTCTTATCGTAGTGTGCGTTGGGGTTTTCGTACGGGGCTTTGCTTCCTCACATAGCGGGACTGCCTGCCGCGGTGGTGCGCGATGGTGACAGGGGCGTTGAAGTGTGGGTTGAACGAGCCCAGAGCACGGAGTGGCCCCTGCTGCTGGCCCTGTCGTAGGAACGTCTACGGCTGCGCTGCGCGCCGGCCCAAAACGGCAAGACTGCCTCACTGGTCGCGCGCCGCAATCGCCAAGCGAGCGCAGCGACGCATCCCGTGCCAGTGCCCACGCGCTGCGATACTGCCCGCGCGCAGCGCAGCCGAAGGCGTCCCGGCGTTGACGCCGGCAGCAGGCGGCCTACGCCCTGCATGGGGATCGTTCAATAGTGGGTCGACGTAGGCACTATCCCAGACTCACCTGGCGTAGCAGGTTCGACCCACCAGCCACATCGAACGGAAATCACCGCCGCGCGAACCAGCAACGCCGCCAAATTGATAGCCAGCCGCTCAGGCGACGCGTTTTTTGGTTACTTTTTGTCGCTCGGACAAAAAGTGACCCGCCCAGGAGGGCGGAACCAGACGGTTCAAAAGCCGACAGCATGTCACCAACAGCGACAAAACCGCCGACACTACCCCTCACCCACACCAAGCCAACACCATATTCGCCAGGTCCACCACGAACGACGGCCGCAGATATCCCACGAACCCAAGCGCCAGCAGCCCAGCCAGCACCGCCAGCCCGGCCGCCTTTGCCATGGTCGCCCGTCCCGCCGCCATCATGCCGCCGCCGGCTGCGCCCGCACCAGCGCTTGCTCGCGGATCGGCAGGTTGACCAGCGCGGCCACCAGGCCCAGTGCGATCGCGATCAGCCACACCGTGTTGTATCCGCCGGTGCGGTCATAGAGGTAGCCGCCCAGCCACGCGCCGAGGAAACTGCCGATCTGGTGCGAGAAGAACACCACGCCCGACAGCATCGACAGGTATTTCACACCGAACACCTGCGCGATGATGCCGTTGGTCAGCGGCACCGTCGACAGCCACAGGAAGCCCATCACCGCCGCGAACACCCAGGTGCTGGCCACCGTCAGGGGCAGCAGCAGGTAGGCGGCGATCACCACCGAGCGCGCCAGGTAGATAAACGCCAGCAGGTAGCGCTTGGGCAGGCGCTGGCCCATCGCGCCGGCGGTATAGGTGCCGAAGACATTGAACAGCCCGATCAGCGCCAGCGCCACCACTGCTACCTTCGGATCGGTCAGCCCCTGGTCTTTCAGGTACGGCGCCAGGTGCACGCCGATAAAGACCACCTGGAAGCCGCACACGAAGTAGCCCAGCGTCAGCAGCTGGAAGTTGCGGTTGCCGAAGGCTTCATGGATGGCCTGGCCGATGGTCTGGTGGTGGCCTCCGGTGTGGGCGGCCTCGCGCGGCTCGCGCAGGGTCAGCGCCAGCGGCAGCATCACGCAGGCCATCAGCGCCATCACGTACAAGGCGTTCTGCCAGCCCAGGCCGGAGATCAGCCCCTGTTCCACCGGGATCATCAGGAACTGGCCGAACGAGCCCGCCGCGGCGGCAATGCCCATGGCCCAGACCCGCTTTTCCGGGCTGGCCACGCGGCCGATCACGCCATAGACGATGCTGTAGGTGGTGCCGGACTGGGCGATGCCGATCATCACCCCGGCGCCGGTGGCGAAGGCGGTGCCGCTGGTCGCCAGCGCCATCACCACCAGCCCGGCCACATACAGCGCCACGCCCACCAGCATGATGCGCAGCGCGCCGAACTTGTCGGCCAGGGCCCCGGCGAAAGGCTGGCTGGCGCCCCACATCAGGTTCTGCAGCGCCAGCGCAAAGGCAAAGGTCTCGCGGTTCCAGCCGTGCGACTGCGTGATCGGCAGGTTGAACAGGCCGAAGCCGTGCCGGATGCCCATCGAAAGCGTGACCAGCAAGCCACCGCACACAAGGACGGTGGTCAGGGAGAGTTGTCGGTTCTGCATGTCTTGGCTCGGTGTGCGGCGGCCGCGCCGGGTGACGCGGCGCCGACAGGAATTGTCTGTGCTTGTTGTTTTACCGCGCCGGAACGGCAATCAGGCTTGCCGGGGCCGGGTGGTGGGGAGTTTACTCCGCTCCGGGAAAACGCGTACGGCGCCGCCCGCACCCGCGGCGCCCCGACAAAAAGTGCCGGCGGCCCGGCAAGCCGGACCGGCGCAGGTCGTGGGGCACGCGCGCTTTTTCTGCGGGATTGGCGTCGCGCGCTTCCATTACAATGCAGTGCCCGGTGCCACGGCGCGTGCACAGTTGTGCGCCTCGCGGCAGCCGGACCATCACTTTCGTAGCGACTCCATGGCGAGCAAAACCAGTCAGTACAGCGAATCTTCCATCCGGGTCCTGAAGGGCCTGGAGCCGGTCAAGCAGCGCCCCGGCATGTACACCCGGACCGACAACCCTCTGCATATCGTGCAGGAGGTGATCGACAATGCCTCCGACGAGGCCCTCGGCGGCCACGGCTCCGAGATCCTGGTGACCCTGCATCGCGACGGCAGCCTGAGCGTGGAGGACGACGGCCGCGGCATCCCGGTGGGCATCCACCCGGAAGAGGGCGTGCCCGTGGTCGAGATCGTCTTTACCCGGCTGCATGCCGGCGGCAAGTTCGACAAGGGCAAGGGCGGCGCCTATGCCTTTTCGGGTGGCCTGCACGGCGTGGGCGTGTCGGTGACCAATGCCTTGTCGACGCAGCTGGACGTGACCGTGTGGCGCGACGGCATGTGCTCGACGCTGACCTTCTCCGGCGGCGACGTGACCGTGCCGCTGGCCTCGCGCAAGCTCGAGCGCGGCGAGAAAAAGAATGGCACGCGCGTGCAGGTGTGGCCGGACGCGAAGTATTTCGATTCGGCCGCGATCCCGCTGGCCGAGCTGCAGCGCCTGCTGCGCAGCAAGGCCGTGCTGCTGCCGGGCGTCAAGGTCACGCTGGTGACCGAAAAGACCGGCGAGCGCCAGACCTGGCAGTACGACCAGGGCCTGAAAGGCTACCTGGTCGAGGCGCTGGCGCAGGGCAGCGGCGCCGAGCTGGTGATCCCGATGTTCGAGGGCGAGCACTTTGCCGACCCCGACGCCAATCCCGGCGAGGAAGGTTTTGCCGACGGCGAGGGCGCCTCGTGGGTGGTGGCCTGGACCGAGGACGGCGCGCCGGTGCGCGAGTCCTACGTCAACCTGATCCCCACGCCGGCCGGCGGCACGCACGAGTCCGGCCTGCGCGAAGGCCTGTTCCAGGCGGTCAAGAGCTTTATCGAGATGCACGCGCTGCAGCCCAAGGGCGTCAAGCTGATGAGCGAGGACGTGTTCGCGCGCGCCTCGTTCGTGCTGTCGGCCAAGGTGCTGGACCCGCAGTTCCAGGGCCAGATCAAGGAGCGCCTGAACAGCCGCGACGCGGTGCGGCTGGTGTCCACCTTCAGCCGCCCGGCGCTGGAGCTGTGGCTGAACCACCATGTCGAGTACGGCAAGAAGCTGGCCGAGCTGGTGATCCGCCAGGCCCAGGCGCGCACGCGCGCGGCGCAGAAGGTCGAGAAGAAGAAGGGCTCGGGCGTGGCCGTGCTGCCCGGCAAGCTGACTGACTGCGAGTCCACCGACGTGACCCGCAACGAGCTGTTCCTGGTCGAGGGCGATTCCGCCGGCGGCTCGGCCAAGATGGGCCGCGACAAGGAATTCCAGGCCATCCTGCCGCTGCGCGGCAAGGTGCTGAACACCTGGGAGACCGAGCGCGACCGCCTCTTCGCCAACAACGAGGTGCACGACATCGCCGTGGCGATCGGCGTGGACCCGCACGGCGCCAGCGACGAGCCCGACCTGTCGAACCTGCGCTACGGCAAGATCTGCATCCTGTCCGACGCCGACGTCGACGGCGCGCATATCCAGGTGCTGCTGCTGACGTTGTTCTTCCGGCATTTCCCCAAGCTGATCGAGACCGGCAACGTCTATGTGGCGCGTCCGCCGCTGTTCCGCGTCGATGCTCCCGCGCGCGGCAAGAAGCCGGCGCAGAAGCTGTACGCGCTGGACGAGGGCGAGCTCGAAGCGATCCAGGACAAGCTGCTCAAGGACGGGGTCAAGGAAAACTCGTGGCAGATCTCGCGCTTCAAGGGCCTGGGCGAGATGAGCGCCGAGCAGCTGTGGGAAACCACCATGAACCCCGACACGCGGCGCTTGCTGCCCGTGATGCTGGGCGAATACGACCTGCCGCAGACCGTCGAGATGATGAACATGCTGATGGGCAAGGGCGAGGCCGCCCAGCGCCGCAGCTGGCTGGAAGAGAAGGGCAACGAGGTCGAGGCCGATATCTGAGCCGGGGCGCCGCGGGCGCGGGCGCGCCGGTGCCAGCCAGGCCCGATTGGCGCATAATGCCCGCTCCGGTCCGCCTCCTCTGGAACCCACGATGAAGACGAGAACCCACGGCAATCCCTGGCGCAAGGCAACCGCAGTCCTGCTGGCGCTGGCCGGGCTCGCCTGCGTGCCGGCTGCGCATGCCGAGCTGTGGGGCTTTATCGATGCCGACGGCGTGGCGCACTTCGCCGACCAGAAGCTGGATGCGCGCTACAAGCTGTTCATGAAGGACGGCGGCAGGCTCGACACCGGGCGCCTGGCCGCGCGGCAGGCGCAGGCGGCGCGCGGCGACATCGACCTCGAGCAGCACAAGCTGTATCGCTACGTCCTCAACCATCCCAATATCAAGACCGTCGAGCCGCTGATCCACCAGATCGCCGGCAAGCAGGATGTCGATCCCGCGCTGGTCAAGGCGGTGATGGCGGTGGAGTCCGGCTTCAACCCGGCGGCGGTGTCGCCCAAGGGCGCGATCGGCCTGATGCAGGTGATTCCCGACACCGGCGCGCGCTTTGGCGTCAGCGCCGATGCGCGCCGCACCATCGAGCAGAAGCTGGCCGATCCGCGCACCAACATCACCGCCGGGGTGCGCTACCTGAGCTGGCTGATGCAGCAGTTCCCCAACAACCTCGAGCTGGTGCTGGCGGCGTACAACGCCGGCGAGGGCGCGGTGCAGCGCTACAACAACCGCATCCCGCCGTATCCGGAGACGCGGCAGTATGTCAGCACCGTGCTGCAGTTCTACCGGCTGTACCAGCCGCAGCAGGGCGTGGTGCTCAAGCACGCCAGCGCCGGCGCCGGCGACGACGGCCCGCGCGTGAAGATGGTGATCGGCGCGCGCCGGCCCATGCCCTGACCGGCACCCAAGAATCACAAGCAACCGGTGCGCCGGCCGTTGAGGTCCGACGCGTGGCGCGCCGAATCCTTGCCTATCCATGGAACAACAAGACATCACGTTTCAACCTGAAGAGCCCGCCGATTCGCTGACGCTGGCCCGCTACGCCGAGCGCGCCTACCTGGACTACGCCGTCAGCGTGGTCAAGGGCCGCGCGCTGCCCGAGGTGGCCGACGGCCAGAAGCCGGTGCAGCGGCGCATCCTGTTCGCGATGCACGAGATGGGGCTGCGCGCCGACGCCAAGCCGGTCAAGTCCGCGCGCGTGGTCGGCGACGTGCTGGGCAAGTTCCACCCGCACGGCGACCAGTCCGCCTATGACGCGCTGGTGCGGCTGGCGCAGGATTTCTCGCTGCGCTATCCGCTGATCGACGGCCAGGGCAACTTCGGCTCGCGCGACGGCGACGGCGCCGCGGCGATGCGCTACACCGAAGCGCGCCTGACGCCGATCTCGCGGCTGCTGCTCGACGAGATCGACGAAGGCACGGTCGATTTCATCCCCAACTACGACGGCTCGATGCAGGAGCCCAAGCTGCTGCCGGCGCGGCTGCCGTTCGTGCTGCTCAACGGCGCCTCGGGCATCGCGGTGGGCATGGCCACCGAGATCCCGCCGCACAACCTGCGCGAGGTCGCCGGCGCCACCGTGGCGATGATCCGCAATCCGAATATCTCGCTGGCCGAGCTGCTGGCGCTGATGCCGGGGCCGGACTATCCCGGCGGCGGCCAGATCATCTCGCCGGCGGCGGACATTGCCCAGATCTACGAGAACGGCCGCGGCAGCCTGAAGGTGCGCGCGCGCTGGACCATCGAGGAACTGGCGCGCGGCCAGTGGCAGCTGGTGGTGACCGAGCTGCCGCCGAACACCTCGGCGCAGAAGGTGCTGGAAGAGATCGAGGAAATCACCAATCCCAAGATCAAGACCGGCAAGAAGGCGCTGACGCCGGACCAGCAGCAGCTCAAGGCCACCGTGCTGGCGGTGCTGGACGCGGTGCGCGACGAGTCCGGCAAGGACGCGCCGGTGCGGCTGGTGTTCGAGCCCAAGAGCAAGAACATCGACCAGCAGGAGTTTATCCAGACCCTGCTGGCGCATACCAGCCTGGAATCCGGCGCGCCGATCAACCTGGTGATGATCGGCACCGACGGCCGTCCGCGCCAGAAGGGCCTGCGCGAGATCCTGGCCGAGTGGATCGCGTTCCGCTTCGACACCGTCACGCGCCGCACGCGCCATCGCCTGGGCAAGGTCGAGGACCGCATCCACATCCTCGAAGGCCGGATGCTGGTGCTGCTCAATATCGACGAGGTGATCCGCATCATCCGCGAGAGCGACGAGCCCAAGCCCGCGCTGATCGAGGCCTTCGGCCTGAGCGACCGCCAGGCCGAGGATATCCTGGAAATCCGGCTGCGCCAGCTGGCGCGCCTGGAAGCGATCCGGATCGAAAAGGAACTGAAGGACCTGCGCGAAGAGCAGGCCGACCTGGACGTGCTGCTCAAGTCCGAGACCATGATGCGCCGTCGCATCATCAAGGAGATCGAGACCGACGCCAAGCAGTACAGCCCGGAAGACAAGGACCCGCGCCGCACGCTGATCCAGGAAGAGCGCCGCGCCGCGGCCGAGGTGCGCGTGATCGACGAGCCGGTGACGGTGATCATGTCGCAGAAGGGCTGGGTGCGCACGCGCCAGGGCCATGGCCACGACCCGCAGCAGTTCACCTTCAAGGCGGGCGATGCGCTGTACAACACCTTCGACTGCCGCACCGTCGACGTGCTGCTGGTGTTCGGCACCAACGGCCGGGTCTATTCCGTGCCGGTCTCCAGCCTGCCGGGCGGGCGCGGCGACGGGGTGCCCATCACCACGCTGATCGAGCTGCAGTCCGGCAGCCAGGTGGCGCACACCTTTGCCGGCAGCGCCAGCCAGCGCGTGCTGATCGCCACCGCGAGCGGCAACGGCTTCCAGACCACGGTGGGCGACATGACCGGCCGGCAGAAGGGCGGCAAGTCGTTCCTGACGCTGGACCACGGCGATGCCCCGCTGCCGCCGGCGCCGATCGGCGCCGAGGCCACGCACGCTGCCTGCCTGTCCGGCAACGGCCGCCTGCTGCTGGTGGCGCTGGATGAAGTCAAGGTGCTGTCCGCCGGCGGCCGCGGCGTGATCCTGATGGAGCTGGAACCCAGGGAGAAGCTGCTGCAGGCGGTCGCCGTGGGCGCGCCGGGGCTGGTGCTGTCCGGCGCGGGCCGCGGCGGCAAGCCGTCGTCGCAGAAGCTGGCCGGGCAGTCGCTGCTGCCGTACGTGGGCAAGCGCGCGCGCAAGGGCAAGCAGCTCGAGGCGAAGCTGAAGGATCCGAGGATCGATCCGGTGCGGATGGAGCCTGCTGGCGGCAATTGAGTGGCTGCTGGTTTGCTCCCCTCTCCCGCTTGCGGGAGAGGGAGCCCGCAATCTGGCGGACAACGCCTCAATCGACCCCCACAAATCCCCCCGTCTGATGCGCCCACAACCGCGCATACAGCCCCCCATGCGCGAGCAATTCCGCATGCGTGCCGCTCTCCACGATATGCCCGTTGTCCAGCACCACCAGCCGGTCCATGCGCGCGATCGTCGACAGCCGGTGCGCGATGGCAATCACTGTCTTGCCTTGCATCAGCGTTTCCAGGCTGTCCTGGATCGCCGCTTCCACTTCCGAATCCAGTGCCGAGGTCGCTTCGTCCAGGATCAGGATCGGCGCGTTCTTCAGCAGCACCCGCGCGATCGCGATGCGCTGGCGCTGTCCGCCTGACAGCTTCACGCCGCGCTCGCCCACCTGCGCCTCCAGCCCGGTATTGCCGTGGGCATCGACCAGGTTGGGAATGAACTCGTCGGCGCGGGCGCGGTGCAGCGCTTCGGCCAGCTCGGCCTCGGTGCTGGAGGGTTTGCCGTACAGCAGGTTCTCGCGGATCGAGCGGTGCAGCAGCGAGGTGTCCTGCGTGACCATGCCGATCTGCGCGCGCAGGCTTTCCTGCGTGACCGTGGCGATGTCCTGGCCGTCGATCAGGATGCGGCCGCTCTCCACGTCATAGAGCCGCAGCAGCAGGTTGACCAGCGTCGACTTGCCCGCGCCCGAAGGGCCGACCAAACCGATCTTCTCGCCCGGCCGCACCGTCAGGTTGACGCCCTCGATCACGCCCGAGCCCTTGCCGTAGTGGAACCCCACCTGCTCGAAGCGGACTTCTCCGCGCGTGACGCGCAGCGGCTGCGCGTTGGCGCGGTCGGTGACCTGGCGCGGCACCGCGATGGTCTTCATGCCGTCCTGCACCTGTCCGACGTTCTCGAAGATGCCGTTGACCACCCACATGATCCAGCCCGACATATTGTTGATGCGGATCACCAGCCCGGTGGTCAGTGCGATCGCGCCGGTGGTGACATGGCCGGTGCTCCACAGCCATACCGCCAGCCCGGTGGTGCCGGCGATCAGTGCGCCGTTCATCGCGGTGATGGTGACGTCCATGCCGCTGACCATGCGCCCGGCCTGCCGCGTCTTCTCGGTCTGCTCGGCCATGGCGTCGCGCGCGTAGTCCTCTTCCTGCCGGGTATGGGCGAACAGCTTGAGCGTGGTGATATTGGTGTAGCCGTCGACGATGCGCCCCATCAGCCGCGAGCGCGATTCGGTGGCAACCACCGAGCGCTGCTTTACGCGCGGCACGAAGTACAGCAGCGCGGCCACGTAGCAGACGATCCACAGCAGCAGCGGGATCATCAGGCGCCAGTCGGCCTGCGCGAACAGCACCAGCGAACTGACCGCGTAGATCGCCACGTGCCACAGCGCGTCCACCGCCTGGACCGCGGAGTCGCGCAGCGAAAAGCCGGTCTGCATGATGCGCTGGGCGATGCGCCCGGCGAAGTCGTTCTGGAAGAACGACAGGCTCTGCTTGAGCACGTAGCGGTGGTTCTGCCAGCGGATCAGGTTGGACAGGCTGGGGCTGATCACCTGGTGCACCAGCACGTCGTGCAGGCCGAAGAAGATGGGGCGCAGCAGCACCGCCACCACCGCCATCCATACCAGTTCGTTGCGGTGCCGGCTGAAGAACTCGGCGCCGGGCGTGGTCTGCGCCATGTCGACCAGCCGGCCGAGGAAGCTGAACAGCGCCACCTCGATCAGCGCGCCGACCAGGCCCACCAGCAACAGCAGCACGAACACGCCCCAGACCTCGCGCAGGTACCACGTGTAGAAGCGCAGCACCTGGCCCGGCGGCTCGCGGTCGGGCATATGGCGGAAGGGGTCGATCAGTCTTTCCAGGCGACGCAACATGGCGGGGTTCCCGTTGTGTGCCACGGCACGCCCGCTCGTCCTGGTGGGATGCCGGGCGCTTGCGGCGGATCAGACGCAACATGATACGCGCCTTGCCCAACGGAAAAGCCCCGCCTGGGGCGGGGCCTTTTCCGGAACGCCATTGGAGAAACCGCTGCCGCGGCAGCGGCGTCAGCAGCGTCAGGGGTGGTGGATCACCATATGCGTGAACGGCGGCACGTAGGCCTGCAGCGTCACGAACAGGCCTACCAGGATCGCCAGCACGATCGAATGGAAGAACACGTAGCGCAGGATGTCGCCCTCGTGGCCGTACCACTTGGTTGCGGTCGACGCCACCACGATCGACTGCGCGTCGATCATCTTGCCCATCACGCCGCCCGAGCTGTTGGCCGACGCCATCAGCACCGGCGACAGACCGAGCTGCTCGGCGGTGGTCTTCTGCAGGCCGCCGAACAGCACGTTCGAGGCCGTGTCCGAGCCGGTCAGCGCCACGCCCAGCCAGCCCAGCATGGTGCCGAACAGCGGGTAGAACACGCCGGTGTGGGCAAAGGCCAGGCCCAGCGTGGCATCGAGGCCCGAGTAGCGGGTCAGGTAGCCGACGCCGAACATCGCGCAGATGGTCAGCAGCGAGTAGCGCACCAGCTTGATGGTTTCCCAGTACTCCCTGAACAGCCGCGGCACCGAGTAGCCCATCAGCAGGCCGCCGGCGATGGCCGAGACGAAGATGCCGGTGCCGGCCATCGACAGCACGTTGAAGTTGAACACCGCGCCTTCGATGACTTCCTTCGGCACCACCGGCGGCACCTTGACGATGGCCTTGTCCAGGCCCGGCACCGGGAATTTCCAGGCCCACAGGCTATCCATCAGCTTCTTGAACTCGGGGATGCCCCAGACGAACACAAACACCGTCAGGATCACCCACGGCATCCAGGCCTTGGCCACCGAGATCCCGGCCGAGGCGGCGCTGGCGCGGGCGTCGGCTGCCAGCGCTTCGGGGTGGTCGACCTTGGAGTCGTCGTGGCGGCCCAGGATCTTGGTCGAAGTCCAGATTTCCTTCGGATGCCAGATCTTCAGGAACAGCGTCAGCGCGCCCATCGACACCAGCGCGGCGATCACGTCCACCAGCCACGGGCCGTGGAAGTTCGACACCAGGTATTGCGGGATGGCGAAGCTCACGCCCGCCACCAGGATCGCCGGCCAGATCGCGAGCATGCCGCGGAAGCCGGCAAAGGCCCAGATCAGCCAGAACGGCACGAGCACCGAGAAGAACGGCAGCTGCCGGCCGATCATCGCCGACAGGTCGAGCAGGTCCAGCCCGGTCACCGAGGCCAGCCCGATGATCGGCGCGCCCAGCGCGCCGTACGCCACCGGCGCGGTGTTGGCGATCAGCGCCAGGCCCGAGGCCGCCAGTGGCGAGAAGCCCAGCCCGATCAGGATGGCGCCGGTCACGGCCACCGGCGTGCCGAAGCCGGCCGCGCCCTCGAAGAACGCGCCGAAGCTGAACGCCACCAGCAGCAGCTGCAGGCGGCGGTCTTCGGTGATGCCGGAGATCGAGTTCTGCAAGACCTTGAACGATCCGTTCAGCGTGGTGAGCCGGTGCAGGAAGATGATGTTCAGCACGATCCAGCCGATCGGGAACAGTCCGGACACAATGCCCAGCCCCGCCGCCTTGCCCGCCATTGCCGCCGGCATGCCGAACACGGTCGAGGCAACCACGATGCCGATCACCAGCGCCAGGCCCGCCGCCAGGTGCGCCTGCATATGAAAGAACGCCAGCGCTGCCAGCAGCACGGCGACGGGAATGCCCGCGGCAATGGTCGACAGCGCCATATTGCCTAGCGGGTCATAGACTTGACTCCACACGATCGAAATCCTCCTCTGGTTTGGCTCGGGCGCCCGGACGATCTGCGTGCCCTGGAACTCCCGCATTCGCTTTGCACCGGCGTGCGGTATCCGCCGCGCCGGCAAAGAACAAGGAATTTTAAAAAGGGGCTTGCCGGCGCCCGCCGTACATCGCGTCATGATCGCGATGAGCCACATTCAGGGATCAGGGTTTGTCCGGAGAGCATGGCGGTGCACATGGGGCCCTTGCGGCACACCCGGCCAGAGTACTCTAAACGGCGCCCGTTGCAAAAGTATGCAAGCCAGCCGCGCGCCGGCATGACCGGCCCTGGCGACGATTCCGGCCGGCTGGCGCGGGCGCGGCCATGGCGCCATACTGGCGGGCAGCGCGCCGGCACACCGCGGGCGCCATCACTCTTCCAGGCGAGGTTTCCCATGACTGAATTCCTTCCGCCGTGGCCGTTGCTGACCGCCTTCGTGGTGGCCAGCCTGGCGCTGGCGATCACGCCGGGCCCGGCCGTGGTCTATATCGTCACGCGCACGCTGGCGCAGGGCCGGCAGGCCGGGCTGGCCTCGATCGGCGCGGTGGCGCTGGGCAACCTGGGCAATGCCATCGGCGCCTCGCTGGGGCTGGCGGTGCTGTTCTCGGTCTCGGCGCTGGCGTTCACGGTGGTCAAGTACGCCGGCGCGGCCTACCTGATCTGGCTGGGCCTGCGCGCGCTGCGTGGCGCGGGCACCAGCGCCGCCGGCGGCGCCCCGGAAGTGTCGCCGCGCAGCCTGCGCCAGGTGGTGCGCGATGGCTTCGTGGTGGCGCTGCTCAACCCCAAGACCGCGATCTTCTTCGCGGCCTTCCTGCCGCAGTTCATGAACCCGGAGGGTTCGGCGCTGGCGCAGAGCCTGGCGCTGGGCGTTGCCTTCGTGCTGATCGCCGCGACCACCGACGCCTGCTACGTGATGGCCGCCGCCGCGGTCATGCCGGCGCTGCGCCGCGCCGGCCGCGCGCGCGCAATGGGCCGCTACCTGACCGGCGCGGCCTTTATCGGGCTGGGAATCTTCACGGCGGCGTCGGGCTCGCGCGCGCCGAAGTAGCAGGGCGGGTGAAAAAACTGCCGCGGCTCAGCGCAGCGGCAGTTCCAGGATGCCGCCCGCGGCGGGGCGGGCGCGCATGGCGTTGAGCCAGCGCTCGAGCTCGGGGCGCGGCTGGTGCCGGCGCGGCAGTCCCATCCAGCGGTGCGCGGCGCAGGCCAGCGAGATGTCGGCCATGGTGAAACGGTCGCCGCCGATGAATTCGCGCCCGGCCAGCGCCTGGTCCAGCAGCGCGGCGAGCGGCTCGGTGCGCTCGCACGAGGCCTCGATGGCGGCCGCATCGCGCTCGGCCTCGGGCTTGCGCACCAGGTTCAGGAACGCCGTCACCATCGCCGGGCTGAAGGCGGTGGTCTGCCAGTCCATCCAGCGGTCGGCCGAGGCGCGCGCCTTTACGTCCTCGGGCCACAGCGTGCCCTCGCCGTAGCGCGCGCACAGGTAGCGCACGATCGCGTTGGATTCCCACAGCACGAAGGGCTCGCCGCCGACATCCGTGCCGCGGAAATCCTCGATCACGGGGATCTGGCGGTTAGGGTTCAGGCGCACGTAGGCCTCGGTGTCGAGGTCGCCCTTGGTCACGCCGATATCGACGCGCTCGTGGTCCAGGTGCAGCTCGCGCGCGCACCAGACCACCTTCTGCACGTTGATGGAGGAAAGCCGGCCCCAGATACGCAACATGTCGTCTCCCAAGTGAAGTGCGCCCCTTGCCGTGGCGTCAGGCCGCGCGCGGCTGCCGCGCCGCGGCAATGGCTTCGCGGAACAGCTCGCCGAGGATCGCCACGCCTTGCTCGATGCGCTCCGCCGGCACCGTGACAAAGGCCAGGCGCAGCGCGTTGCGCTTCGGGTTGTTGGCGTAGAACGGCGCGCCCGGCACGTAGGCGACGTTGCGCTTCACCGCTTCTTCCAGGATCACCATGCTGTCCAGGCCCTCGGGCAGTTCCATCCAGATGAACATGCCGCCTTCGGGCGCATTCCAGCTGACGCCCTCGGGCATGTGGCGCTTCAGCGCATCCAGCATGGTCTGGCACTGCTTGCCGTAGAGCTCGCGGATGGTCGGGATGTGGGTGTCGAGCAGGCCGTCGCGCACGGTCTCGTAGGCCACGCGCTGGGTGAAGGTGGGCGTGTGCAGGTCCGAGGCCTGCTTGGCCTGGCACAGCTTGAAATGCAGCTCGGGCGGGGCGATCACGTAGCCCAGGCGCATGCCGGGGGCCAGGATCTTCGAGAACGAGCCCATGTAGATCACGCCGTCGGGGTTCATCGACAGCAGGCTCGGCAGCTGGTCGCCGGTGTAGCTGAGCGCGCCGTACGGGTCGTCCTCGACCAGCAGCACGCCCAGTTGCTGCGCGCGCGCCACCAGCGCCTGGCGGCGCTCGAGCGGCAGGCGGCGCCCGGTCGGGTTCTGGAAGTTGGGCAGGGCGTACAGGAAGCGCGCGCCGGCGGTCAGCTCGGGCGTCAGCGCCTCGGGCAGCAGGCCCTTGTCGTCGCTGGGGATCGAGACGAATTCCGGCTCGAACAGCGAGAACGCCTGCAGCGCGCCGAGGTAGCTGGGGGTTTCCACCATCACCTTGCTGCCCGGGTCGATCATCACCTTGGCGATCAGGTCCAGCGCCTGCTGCGAGCCGGTGGTGATCAGCACGCGCTCGACCGCCACGTCATGGCGCTTGGCGACGAACTCGCGCAGCGGCAGGTAGCCTTCGGTCGCGGCGTATTGCAGGGCCGCCTGCGGGTTGTCGGCGAAGACGCGGGCCGTCGCGGCTTCCATCGCCGCTACCGGGAACGAGGCCGGCGACGGCAGGCCGCCGGCGAACGAAATGACTTCCGGACGCTCGGTCACCTTCAGGATTTCGCGGATGGCCGAGCTGGTGAGTTGCTGCGCCCGGCGGGAAATGGCCCATTTCATGATGTGTCTCTAGTGGTCTGCGGTAATACTGGGGAGAGCGGCCATGGCAACGGCCGGCCGCTCAGTCAACGATAAACAGTCTGGCACCCTTGGGCGAAGACGAACGGTGCGCTTCCGCCTGGTCGGCGACCTGGTAGCTGGTGCCCGCGCCGAGCACGAACTGCCGGCCGTCTTCCAGCTCGGTATGCAGCTCGCCTTCCAGCACGAACAGGATATGGCCCTTGCTGCACCAGTGGTCGGCCAGGTAGCCGGGCGAATATTCGACCATGCGCACGCGGATGTCGCCGAACTGGCGCGTGCGCCAGGTGGCCTCGCCGTGCTCGCCGGGATGGCGCGTCGGCGCGATCGCCGCCCAGTCGGTGGTGCCGAAGGGCAGGTTGTCGATCCGCATGCAGTCTTCAGCCCTGCACTTCGGCGATCAGCTCGATCTCGACGCAGGAACCCAGCGGCACCTGCGCCACGCCGAACGCGCTGCGCGCGTGCTTGCCCTTGTCGCCGAAGACTTCGGCCAGCAGCTCGGAGGCGCCGTTGGTGACCAGGTGCTGCTCGGTGAAGTCGGTGGTCGAATTGACCAGGCTCATCACCTTGACGATGCGGGTGACGCGGTTCAGGTCGCCGACATGCGCATGCAGCGTCGCCAGCAGGTCGATGGCGACGGCGCGGGCGGCGGCCTTGCCGGTTTCGGTGTCGATGTCCTGGCCCAGCTTGCCGGTCCATACCTTGCCGTCCTTGCGCGCGATATGGCCGGACAGGAACACGGTATTGCCGGTCTGCGCGGCCATCACATAGGCGGCGGCGGGGGTGCTGACGGCCGGCAGTTCGATGCCGAGGCGGGCAAGGGTATCGTAGACCGAGGTTTGGGACATGTAGGCTCCAGTCAGTGAATGCGTCCGGGAAGGATCGGTGAGGGTTCCGGGGCAGGTGCGGATTGCTGCACGGCGGCGCGGCGGCCCAGGGCCACGACGGCAATCACCGCCACCGCGAAGGCGATGGTGGCAGCGTCGAGCGGCTCGGACAGGATCAGCGCGCCGCCCGCCAGCGTCAGGAACGGCTGCAGCAATTGTATCTGGCCGACGCGGGCCACGCCGCCTTTTGCCAGGCCGGCGTACCAGAAAAGAAAGCCCACGAACATCGAGAACACCGAAACATAGGCCATGCCGCCCCAGGCCCGCGGCGACGCCGCGGCAATCGCCGGCAGGTCGCGCAGCGTCAGCCAGGCCACCACCGGCACCAGCACCGGCAGCGATACCACCAGCGCCCAGCTGATGGTTTCCAGCCCGCCCAGCTCGCGCGACAGCTTGCCGCCCTCGGCATAGCCGAGCGCGCCCAGCAGCACCGCGCCGAACAGGAACCAGTCGGCGTGCTGCAGGCCGCCGGCGCCCTGCCATACGGCAAAGCCGACCACCAGCGCGCTGCCGGCTACCGCCGACAGCCAGAACGCCGGCGACGGCCGCTCGCGCCCGAACCACGCGGCGAACACCGCGGTCGCCAGCGGCAGCAGGCCGATCACGATGGCGCCGTGGCTGGCCGGCACCTCGCGCATGGCCAGCGAAGAAAACAGCGGAAAGCCCGCCACCACGCCCAGCGCGGTCACGGCCAGCCGCGCCCATTGCCCGCCGCGCGGGCGCCGGCCCGCGCGCAGCGCGCCGCGCCAGGCCAGCAGCGCCAGCGCCAGCAGCGCGGCCAGCACGGCCCGCGCCAGCGCGACGAAGATCGGGTCCAGTTCGGCCACCGCCATGCGCGTGAACGGCAGCGTCTGGCTGAAGATAGCCACGCCGGTCAGGCCCAGCAGCATGCCGCCGGAGGCCGGCACGGCGGCAGCCGGAGGTGTCGTCGATGACAAGGGGGTTTGCGGAGCGGGGCGGCTGGCGGGCATGGTTGGCCTCTGTGTTGTCAGGGGTGTCGATGGCGTGGTCAGGCAGCCGCGGGCACGCCGGGACGGGCCCCGAGCGCAATCCACAGCGCCGTCAGCGCCAGCGCCGCGCCCATGGCGCGGTTGAACCAGCGCACGCGCTCGCCGTGCTGCAGCCACTGCCGCAGCGACGCGCCCACCGCGCCATAGACGCCGTTGCTGACGAAGCCCAGCACGCCGAACACGCCGCACACCAGCAGCACGCGCTGCACCGGCGACGACGCGCCCGCCATGTATGACGCCGCCACCGCCAGCGCCAGCATCCACGCCTTGATATTGGCGTACTGCAGCGCCGCCGACTGCCACACGCTGAGCGGGCGCAGCACCTGCTTTTCGGCCAGCGCCGTGCTGCGCGCGATTTTCCACGCCAGCCACAGCAGGTAGGCGACGCCGGCCGCGTGCACCGCGGCGGCCAGCGCGGGCTGGCCCAGCACCAGCGCGCCCACGCCCAGCGCGCACAGCGCCAGGATGCTGGCAAAGCCGAAGGCGACGCCGACGCAGTGCGGCAGCGTCGCGCGCAGGCCGAAGTTGGCCCCGGTCACCGCGGCGATGGTGGTGTTGGGTCCCGGGGTGAACAGGCCGACCGTCAGCAGCGTCAGCAGCGCCGCGAACTGCGCCGCGCTCAGGCCGGTGAGCAGTGCGGAAGCGGTCATGCGAACGCCACCGCCACGCGCCGGTTGGTGCGGCTTTTCTTTTCGATCCTGGTCACCACCACCGCGCCGATCTCGCCGGTGTTGGCCACGTGCGTGCCGCCGCACGGCTGGCGGTCGACGCCGGGGATCTCGATGATGCGGATGCTGGCCGTGCCCGCCGGCGGCGCGGCGCCGATGGTGCGCACCAGGTCGGGTTGCGCGGCCAGTTCCTGCGGCGTGATCAGGGTGGTGCGCACCGCGGTGTTGGCGCGGATCAGCGCGTTCAGGCGCTCGGTCAGGTCGGCCTTGTCGAGCGTGGATTCGGGCAGGTCGAAGTCGATGCGCGCGGCATCCGGCGAGATGCCGCAGCCGGTCACCGGCACCGGGATCAGCGAGCCCAGCAGGTGCAGGCAGGTGTGCAGGCGCATCAGCCGGTGGCGGCGCTCCCAGTCGATCGCCACGGTGACGCGCTCGCCGACGCGCGGCAGCGGCGCCCCGGCCGCCGGCACATGCAGGATGCGGCGGCGGTCGTCGGCGTAGAGCGTGTCGACGATGGCCACGGTGCGCCCGTCGGCCAGCGCCAGCGTGGCGGTGTCGCCCGCCTGGCCGCCGCTGCGCGCGTAGCACACGGTCTCGTCGAGCTCGATCCCTTCGGCGCTGGCGGCCACTACGGTGGCGGTGCAGTGGTCGAGGTACGGTTCTTCGTCGAAACGCTTGCGGGTGGCGGACATCGGGGGCTCCTGGGGGCTTATGTGGGGATGGCTAGCGCAGGGTGCGGATGCCCTGCGCCGTTTCGATCTCGGCCATCAGGCCGGGCGGGCCGTCGTCCTGCTCCACCGCGAGCAGGTGGTCGGCACCCAGCCAGGCCAGCCCCTGGCGCAGCAGCTCGGCGCGCGGATGGCGTGCGCACAGCCGGCGCAGCGCCAGGTCCTGCCGCGGCAGGCTGGCGCCGGGGGCGGGGGTCACGTCCCACTGGATCAGGCTGGGCAGCGCGCCGTCGCCGGCGCTGCCGGCTTCGCCGGGCCAGGCCGGCAGGCTGCCGTCGGCCGGGACGGTGATGCGCCAGTGCAGGCTGCCGCGGCTCATGGGGATGACGGGGGCGATGCGGTCGGGATACTGGGCCTGCCAGCGGCTCAGGTCGGCGGGCCGTTCCACGCGCGCGGCCCAGTGCAGCAGGAACGGGCCGTCGCGCAGGCGCTGCTGTACTGCATCGCTGTCCAGGCCGAACCAGCGCGGCCGTGCCGGCGCGGCGGCGGCCGGATCGATCGCGATCACTTCCAGGTAGATGCCGCCGAACAGGCCCAGCACGCGGTTGTGCGTGCCCATGGCCGCATGCGCGCCGCCGCCCCGGGGCGCAATGCCCAGCACGCCGGCAACGTAGTCCGTGCCGGCGTCGAGGTCTGCGGCGGCAACGACGAGGTGATCGAGGGCTAGCTTCATCTTGGCTTGATGGTAGACAAGGTACTCGGTACAGTACCGGTACAGTTGAGCGGATCGTCTTCAGTACAGTTGCAGGAGCAGCACATGGATGCCCATACCAGCAAGGACGGCGCCGGCGGAAACAGCGCCGCCGCGGCCAGCCAGAAGGATAGCCGAGGTGGCGCGCCAGCCGCAGCCGGCACCGCGCCGGCGCGCGCGCTGCAACTGGTGCTGCCGTCCACGGCGCGGCTGCCCGACCCGATCCCGTCGGCGCAGATGACGCTGGTCGAGCAGCTGACCGAATGGGCGCGCATGCGCATCGACGAGCGCGTGTTCCGCGCCGGCATGCGCATGCCGTCGATCCGGCAGCTGGCGCAGGAGAAGGGCATCTCGCGCTTCACCGTGGTCGAGGCCTACGAGCGGCTGGTGGCGCTGGGCTACCTGGAATCGCGCCGCGGCTCGGGCTTCTACGTGCGCGAGCGGGCCCCGGCCGCGCCGGCGGCGCCGGTCTCGCGCGACGCGCCGGCGGCGCGCAAGATCGACGTGACCTGGCTGCTGCGCAGCATGTTCCATACCGCCGAAGCGCACAAGGCGCCGGGGCTGGGCTTCCTGCCCAACGACTGGCTCGACGGCGAGCTGATCGCCAGCGCGCTGCGCGGGCTTGGCCGCCAGCCCGGCAACCATTTCCTGGCCAGCGGCACGCCGCAGGGCTTCCTGCCGCTGCGCCAGCAGCTGCGCACCCGGCTGGAAGAGCTGGAAATCCGCGCCGGCGCCGAGCAGATCGTGCTGACCTCGGGCATCACCCAGGCGCTCGACCTGATCGCGCGGCTTTACCTGCAACCCGGCGACGCGGTGCTGGTGGGCGACCCGGCGTGGTTCGTGATGTTCGGCCGCTTTGCCGCGCAGGGCGCGCAGGTGATCGGCGTGCCCTACACCGGCGAAGGGCCGGACCTGGAGGCGCTGGAGCGCATCGTGCAGGCGCGCCGCCCCAGGCTGTTCGTGATCAACTCGGTGCTGCACAACCCGACCGGCACCTCGCTGTCGGCCGCCAAGGCCTTCCAGCTGCTGCGCATGGCCGAGCAGTACGACTTCCTGATCGTCGAGGACGACATCTACTGCGACCTGTGCCCGCCCGGCCATGCCGCCACCAGGCTGGCCAGCCTGGACCAGCTGCGCCGGGTAATCTACCTGGGCAGCTTCTCCAAGACGCTGGCGGCCAACCTGCGCGTCGGCTTTGTCGCCGCGCACCCGGAGACGGCCGCGGCGCTGACCGACAGCAAGCTGCTGGCGGGCCTGGCCACGCCCGAGATCAACGAGCGGGTGCTGTACAAGGTGCTGACCGAAGGGCATTACCGCAAGCATGTCGAGCGCGTGCGCACCCGGCTGGACCGTGCCCGCGACGACACCCGGCGCGAGCTGGAACGGCTGGGCCTGCGCCTGTTTCCCGGCCAGCACGCCGGCATGTACCTGTGGGCCGACACCGGCCGCGATTCCAACGCGATCACCACCGCCGGCCATGAAGAAGGCTATCTGTTCGCCCCGGGCAGCTTGTTTTCGCCGTCGCAGATGCCATCCGGCTGGATGCGCTTCAACGTCGCCAGCAGTGGCGACCCCGACATGCTGCGCTTCCTGGCGCGGCAGCTCGAACGGCTGTAGCCGCGGCAACCGGCGCGCCCCGGGTCTTGAAAATGGCCCGGGCGTCCCTATTTTTGCCGGCACGGCCCCGGCGGCCACCCAACCCATCCAGACTCGCCTGTTTTCAAGAGGAGAACCATGACCGCACCGCACGAGACGATGAGCTTCCAGGCGGAAGTGAAGCAGCTGCTGCACCTGATGATCCACTCGCTGTACAGCAACAAGGAAATTTTCCTGCGCGAGCTGGTCTCGAATGCTTCGGACGCCACCGACAAGCTGCGCTTCGAGGCGATCGCGAATCCCTCCCTGCTGGAAAACGACGCCGACCTGGCCATCCGCATCGAGGCCGACGCCCAGGCGCGCACGCTGAAGATCACCGACAACGGCATCGGCATGAGCCGCGACGAGGCCATCCGCAATCTCGGCACCATCGCGCGCTCTGGCACGAAGGAATTCTTCCAGCAGCTGTCCGGCGACCAGCAGAAGGACGCCGCGCTGATCGGCCAGTTCGGCGTGGGTTTCTACTCGGCCTTTATCGTCGCCGACAAGGTCACCGTGGAAACGCGCCGCGCCGGCCTGGGCGCCGAAGACGCGGTGCGCTGGGAAAGCACCGGCGACGGTGAGTTCACCATCGATGCCATTGCGCGCCCCGAGCGCGGCACCACCATCACGCTGCACCTGCGCGAGGGCGAGGACGATTTCCTGTCGGCCTGGCGCCTGAAGAGCATCATCCAGAAGTACTCGGACCACATCTCGCTGCCGATCCGCATGCCCAAGGAAGTGTGGGACGCGGAGGCCAGCACCTACAAGCGCACCGACGAGTGGGAGAGCGTGAACCAGGCCAGCGCGCTGTGGACCCGCAACAAGTCCGACATCACCGACGAGCAGTACACCGCCTTCTACCAGCACATCGCGCACGACAACGAGGCGCCGCTGGCGTGGACCCACAACCGGGTCGAGGGCCGCAGCGAATACACCCAGCTGCTGTACATCCCGGCGCGCGCGCCGTTCGACCTGTGGGACCGCAACCACAAGGCCGGGCTCAAGCTGTACGTGAAGCGCGTCTTCATCATGGACGACGCCGAGCAGCTGCTGCCGGGCTACCTGCGCTGGGTCAAGGGCGTGGTCGACTCCGCCGACCTGCCGCTGAACGTGTCGCGCGAACTGCTGCAGGAAAGCCGCGACGTCAAGGCGATCCGCGAGGGCTGCACCAAGCGCGTGCTGTCGATGCTGGAAGCGCTGGCCGACGCCGAGGACGAAGCCGAACGCGCCAAGTACGACACCTTCTGGCAGCAGTTCGGCCAGGCGCTGAAGGAAGGCGCCGGGGAAGACCAGGCCAACCAGGAACGCGTGGCAAAGCTGCTGCGCTTCGCCTCGACCCATAACGACACCGCCGAGCAGAACGTGTCGCTGGCCGCCTATGTCGGCCGCATGAAGGAAGGGCAGGACAAGATCTACTACGTGACGGCCGACACCTGGTCCGCCGCCAGGAACAGCCCGCACCTGGAAGTGTTCCGCAAGAAGGGCATCGAAGTGCTGCTGCTGACCGACCGTGTCGATGAGTGGATGCTGTCGTTCCTGCGCGAGTTCGATGGCAAGGAGCTGGTGTCGGTGGCGCGCGGCGACCTCGACCTGGGCAAGCTGGCCGACGAGGCCGAGAAGGCCGAGCAGGAAAAGGCCGAGGCCGACTGGAAGGACGTGGTCGAGCGCGCCAAGACCGTGCTCGCCGGCAAGGCCAAGGACGTGCGCGTGACGCTGCGCCTGACCGAGTCGGCATCGTGCCTGGTCTCGGACGAAGGCGACATGAGCGGCTACCTGCAGCGCCTGCTCAAGCAGGCCGGCCAGAAGGCGCCCGATGCCCAGCCGATCCTGGAACTGAACCCGGAGCACGCGCTGGTCAGGAAGCTGCGCGACCTGCCGGAGGGCGAGGCCTTCAGCGACCGCCTGCAGGTGCTGTTCGACCAGGCGCTGCTGGCCGAGGGCGGCATGCTGGAAGACCCCGCGGCCTACGTGCAGCGCGTGAACAAGCTGCTGGCCTGAAGCTCGCGATTCGGGCCAGCACGGCGCTGGTTTTTGCTGCCCTCTCCCGCTTGCGGGAGAGGGCAGGCACTACTCGCGGTGTCTGCATCGCCCCGTTTGCCATGTCCACCCCTACGCCCCCCACGACCGATCTCCACCAGGGCCTGCCCCCCGTCATCGACACCCACACCCGAGTGCTGGTGCTGGGCAGCTTTCCCGGTGCCGCGTCGCTCGCCGCGCGCCAGTATTACGCTCATCCCCGCAACCAGTTCTGGCCGCTGCTGGGCGCGCTGACCGGCGAGCCGCTGCCGCAGCTGCCCTATGCCGAACGGCTGGTGCGGCTGCTGGCACATCGCATCGGCGTGTGGGATGTGCTGGGCGCGTGCCAGCGCGAAGGCAGCCTGGACAGCAATATCCGCTATCCGCAGGCCAACGATTTCACGCGCCTGCGCGCGCTGGCGCCGTCGCTGCGGCGCGTCGGCTTCAATGGCGGCACCTCCGGCCGCTTTGCGCCGCAGTTTGCCGCGCACGGCTACGAGACCGTGGTGCTGCCATCGTCCAGCCCGGCGCATGCCGCGCGCAGCTTCGAGCAGAAGCTGGCGTTATGGCGCAGCCTGCTCGACTGAGGGGCTTGCCGCCGGCATTGAGCGTATGGAATCGGCCTGCCCGGAAGTGACGCGTTCCGGATTGTCGTGGGCCATCGCGCACCTATACTGGAATCGGGCCGGCCCATGATTCCAGACCGGGAGTATCGGCCGCTCCTTGTGCGCCTTGCGGGCTCGCACTTTCTGACGCATGGCGCGAATGCATCGGAAGTGAGTTGCCTGAGCCGGCAAGTTTGCAGGCAAGGAGGCAATCATGTTCAAGCATCTGCTGCTGGCGGTCGATGGTTCCGACCTGTCTGAATCGGCGTTCCGCAAGGCGCTCGCGCTGGCGCGGGACATGGGGGCGCGTACCACCGCGGTGCGCGTCTGTCCGAACTACCACGTGCTGACCTACCAGGTCGAGATGCTGGAGGACACGCGCGAAACCTACGTCAAGGAAGCGGCGGCGGGCGCCACGCAGTACCTGCGCGAACGCGCCGAGGAAGCCAGCGCGGCGGGCGTGCCCTGCGACACCGCCTACGCCGTCAACGACCATCCCTACGAAGCCATCATCAAGACCGCCGAGGAGAAGGGCTGCGACCTGATCGTGATGGCATCGCACGGGCGGCGTGGCATCCAGGGCATGCTGATCGGCAGCGAGACGCTGAAGGTGCTGACGCACAGCAAGATTCCGGTGCTGGTCTATCGCTAGCCCGGCAACGCGCGTCAACCAGCAGGCCCCGGCCGGCACCGGTTGCGACACCGGCGCTGCCGGGGCCGCTTTTTTGCTGCCGCCAGGCGCTTCTGGCATCCTGAGGGCCTGTTCGCAGCCCTGTGCTGCGCCTGCGCCCCGGCCCCCCGCGGCGCCTTTCTGTCACAATGCCGGCGGCTGGCGCGCCCGCCATGGTCTCAAAGGTGATCTTCCTATGCGTATCTTCGGCATCAGCATCCATATCATCGTCGCACTGTTCTTTGCCGTGCACGCGGTGCGCACGCACCAGAACATGTACTGGCTGCTGATCCTGTTCCTGTTCCCGGGCCTCGGCAGCGTGGTCTATTTCTTTGCGATCTACCTGCCCGAGCTGCGCCAGTCGCGCGGGGCGCGCGCGGCAACGCGCGCCATCACGCAGCTGGTCGATCCCAACCGCGCCGTGCGCGAGGCCCGCTCGGATTTCGATCGGGCCCCGACGGTGGCGCATCGCATGCGCCTGGGCGCGGCGCTGCTGGCCGCCGGCGAGCCGGCCGAGGCGCTGCAGCACTACCAGGCGGCGGCCAACGGCCCGTTCGCGACCGATCCCGCGCTGCTGCAGGGCCTGGCGCAGGCGCAGTTCGCCACCAGCGACGCGCCCGGCGCGCTGGCGACGCTGGAGAAACTGTTCGCGGCCCAGCCGCACGCGCGCCAGCAGCCGGAGCCGGCCCTGCTGTACGCGCAAGCCCTGGCCGCCACTGGCGCGGCCGGCACGCGCGCCGCCTTCGAGCAGGCGCTGACCAGCGCCAGCGATGCCGCGCCGCGCTGCCTGTTCGCCGACTGGCTGGCGACCCAGCCCGACCCGGCCGACCGCGAGCGCGCGCAGCAGCTCTATGCCGAAATCATCCACGACGCCCGCCACTGGCCGCGCCATGCGCGCGACCACAACCGCGCCTGGCTGCAGCGCGCGCAGGCGGCGCTGGGCAAGTAAATCCGCGTTGCTTCCCATCGCCGGCTGGCGGGGAACGAACGCCTTTCTCGACGACATGACCCTACTGAAACGCAAATCGATTGAAGCCGTGGCCTCGCGCCGTCCGGCACGCGGCACCCGCACCCGGGGCGAGGCCCCTGTCCGCGAAGAAAAACGCATGACGCCGCGCTTCGCGCCGGTGACGTTCTCGGAAATGGAAGGGGTGCGCTACCTGCACTTCGGCACCGAGTGGGTGCAGGGCGCGATGAGGCTGCGCAAGCCGGACGCGATCGAGCTGGAATACGCGCAGCAGATGATGGCCTGGCTGCTGTTCCTGTCGCCGTCGGTCGATGAATTCCATGTGGTCCAGCTGGGCCTGGGCGCCGCCGCGCTGACCAAGTTCTGCCATCGCCAGTTCAGCCGCGCGCGCGTGACCGCGGTCGAGCTGAATCCCGCCGTGATCATCGCCGGGCGCAGCATGTTCGGCCTGCGCGAGGACGACGCGCGCCTGACCGTGCGCGAGCAGGATGCCTGGGACTACGTGATGGACGGCACCCACGCCGGCGCCGTCGACGTGCTGCAGGTCGACCTGTACGACGCCACCGCGCGCGGCCCGGTGCTGGACACCACCGCGTTCTACCGCGCCTGCCGCCGCACGCTGAAGGCCCCCGGCGTGATGACGATCAACCTGTTCGGCGACCACGACAGTTTTCCGAAGAACATCGAGCGCATCTGCGATGCCTTCGACAACCGCGTGCTGGTGTTCCCGGAAGTGCATGACGGCAACATCATCGCGCTGGCCTTCAACGGGCCGGAAATCGATGTGTCGTGGGCGGTGCTGGAAGCGCGCGCCGACGTGGTCGAGGACACCACCGGGCTGCCGGCGCGGGACTGGGTGAAGAAGCTGCGCGCGGCGAATGCGCGGCAGGAAGAGCGGCTGAGGATTTAAGCGCCTCTCTCCCGCAAGCGGGAGAGAGGAGAAAACCCTCGGCGCGCGGACGCCCTCACTCCTTGTGGAAGAACTGCGCCAGCGACCACTCGTCCGTCCGCGCCTCGTACTTCAGTCCCTTCTTCATCGCCCACATCGCCAGCTGGCTGTGCGACGGAATGATGGCGTGGTCGGCCAGCGCGAATTTTGCCGCGGCGCGGGCATTTTCCTCGCGCGCCTTGTCGCTGCTGACCGTGGTCAGCGACTTCTCGATCAGCTGGTCCAGCTGCGGGTTGCTGTACTTGCCCCAGTTCCAGGTGCCGTAGCCGGTCTTCGGGTTGGGCGTGCCGGTGATCGAGCGCAGCGCCACGTCGGCGGCGGCCGAGCCCCAGCCCAGCATCTGGAACGCAAACTCGCCCTGGCGCGCGCGCGTGAAGTAGGCGGCCACCGGCATGGTTTCCACCTTGGTCTGGATGCCGATGCGGGTCAGCATGCTGGCGGTGGCCTGCGCCACCGCCGCGTCGTTCAGGTAGCGGTTGTTGGTGGCGTGCAGCGTCAGGCCGAAACCGTCGGGGTAGCCGGCCGCGGCCAGGAGCTTCTTCGCGCCTTCCGGGTCATAGGCCTCGGGTTTGGTGCCGGGATGGCCGAAGATCTGCGGCGACACGATCGACGATGCCGGCACTGCCAGGCCTTCCATGATGCGGCTGACGATAGCGTCGCGGTTCAGCGCCTTGCTGACCGCCGCACGCACGCGCGCATCCTTGAAAGGATTCTTGCCCAGCGGCTTGCCGGCCTTGTCGGTGACAAAGGGCGGGTTGTCGCGCGACTGGTCCATCTGCCAGAACACGGTGCGCCACGAGACCTGCTGCTCGATCTTGAATTTCGGGTTCTGCTTGAGCTTGGCGACGTCGGCCGATGGCACGCTTTCGATCACGTCGACATCGCCCGCCAGCAGCGCGGCGCTGCGCGCGCCGTTGTCGGTGATGATGCGGAACACCGCGCGGTCCCACTCGGGCTTGGGACCCCAGTAGTCGGGATTGCGCGCCATCACGATTTCCTGGCCGCGTGCAAAGCGCACGAACTTGAACGGGCCGGTGCCGATCATGGCCTTGCCTGAATCGAAATCGGTCTGGGTCAGCGTGGCGGCGATCTTCTTCGGCATGATCGGAACGCTGTTCAGGTCGTTGGCCAGGTTGGCGTAGTTGGGCACGCTCATGGTCAGGCGCACGGTGAGCGGGTCGGGCGTGTCGATGCGGGCGATCGGCTTGGTGTAGCTGGTGAACGAGCCCGGACTGTTGACCAGCTTCTCCGGGCGCTCCAGCGAGGCCTTGACGTCTTCGCTGGTAAAGGGCGAGCCGTCGTGCCACTTCACGTTGGGACGCAGCTTGATTTCCCAGGTGATGGCGTTGACCGGTTTCCACGACAGCGCCAGGCCGGGGATGTAGCGGGCGTTCTTGTCCATGAACACCAGCGACTCGAACACATGCAGGGCGATGGCGTTGTTGGGGCCGGCGTTGTTCCAGTGCGGATCCATCGACGTGACGTCGGCGGCCAGGCCGATGCGCAGGTCTTCGGCATGCGCGGCGCCGGCCGGCAGCAAGGCGAAAGCGGCGCTGCCGAAGACTAGCGCCGCGGCGGCACGGAGCACCGCTCGGCGCG
This sequence comes from Cupriavidus alkaliphilus, assembly GCF_900094595.1. GTDB lineage: Bacteria > Pseudomonadota > Gammaproteobacteria > Burkholderiales > Burkholderiaceae > Cupriavidus > Cupriavidus alkaliphilus. The sequence continues at coordinate 741,167 of NZ_FMAD01000001.1, forward strand.
GTGGATGTTGTGGCGGCAGGGCGTGGAGGGTTGGCATCGGGCAGGCTCCTCGTACGGTCCGCGCGGTCGCGGACGGGTTCTCAGGCGGGTTTGTCCCGCATTGTGCCGCTAAAGTGGCATGGTTGCAGCCTTGCCGCCGGGGCTGCCCGGTAAAATGGCATCCATGTTCGCCAATTCCCGCACCATCGTCTCGGCGCAGTCCGATGTCCATGAACACCTGGCCGCGCGCGTCGCGCGCCACCTGGCCGAGCCGTTCCGCAAGCCCATCGGCGAGCCCAGCCGGCGCGAGCTGGGCGCGGCGCTGCAGCGCTGGCAGCAGGCCGGCGGCGCGCCGCTGATCCTCGATGCCGGCTGCGGCGTCGGCGAAAGCACGCTGCGCCTGGCCACGCAGTTCCCCGACCATTTCGTCATCGGCGTCGACCAGTCCGAAAAGCGCCTGGCCGCCGGCAAGGACTGGTGGGGCGACGCGCCGATGCCGGCCAATTTCTGCTGGGCGCGCGCCGACCTGGTCGATGTCTGGCGGCTGCTGCAGGCGGATGCGGTGCCGGTGGCGCGCCACTACGTGCTGTACCCGAACCCGTGGCCGAAGATCGGCCATCTGGGGCGGCGCTGGCAAGGGCACGCGGTGTTTCCGGCGCTGGCGGCGTGTGGCGACTACCTCGAGTGCCGCAGCAACTGGCGCATCTATATCGACGAGTTCGCGCAAGCGCTGGAACTGGTGGGACGGCCGGCGCGGGTCGAGGCCTGGGCGCCGGCGCAGCCGCTGACGCCGTTCGAGCGCAAGTACGCGGCCTCCGGCCATGGCTTGTGGCGCTGCGTCAGCGAGCGGCAGCCCGGCTGAACGCCCAATGAGAAACGGCCCGCAGCGCGGGCCGTTTCGCTGTCTGGCGCGTCAGTGCGCGTCAGTGGAACAGCGGCTGCTGCGTGGGCGCGTCTTCCGGCAGTTCGGCATGCACGATCTCGCCATTGCGGTCGGCGTACAGCGGCGTGCCGCAGTCTTCGCAGTATTCCGGATCGAACAGCGCGGCATGGCGGAAGATGTCCTCGACGCCGGCATTGCGCAGCTCCTCGCAGATCTGCTCGAGCGGATTGCCTTTTTCGTCGGCATCGACCTCGCCGGCTTCGCGGCCGTAGACCGGCCAGACGATGCCGTAGATCACATCCTTCTCGCCGCGCATGGTGAAGCCGACGCGGTATTCCTCGACCACTTCCTCGCCGAAGGCGGCCACCACCGCGGCCAGCTGGCCCGCGGAGATGTCCAGCGTGCCGCACAGGTAGTTGACGGCGGCGCGCACGGTCAGCGGGCGGATGCTCTTGTCGGACTCGCGGCAGGACAGGAAGAACGCGTCCGGCAGCAGCAGCTCGAACTCGCAGCCCGGCAGCAGCAGCGCCACCGACGGCTGCACCTGGCTGCGCCATTGTTCCAGGCAGGTCGAGCGCTCGGCGTGATGGTCCTTGGCGTCTTCCTGCCAGCGGAACAGCGCCTGTTCGCGCGGAGCCACCACCACGGCCAGCAGGTAGCGCGGGTCGGCCAGGATCGGCGCGGTCTCGGGCAGGTCGCGCAGGTCGACCTTGGGCACCGCGCCGGCCAGCGCGGCCGCGGCCAGCTTGTGCGTCAGCGCGAAGGTGTCGCTGTGCGTGCGCGGCAGCTGGTCGATGCTGTACAGGTAGGGCGACAGCGCGACCTTGGTGCCGTTGGCGAGCACGTGTGCCTGCAGGTGCACGGCCAGCGTCTGCGCCAGTTCCGGCTTGAGCGCGCCGGACGGGATGGCGTAGCGGGTGTGCGCGAGGATCGGGGCGGCGATCAGCAGCGCGTCATAGTGCTGGCCGTCGACCTCGATCGAGGCGGATTCGGCCAGCGTCTCGGCCTGCTCGGCGAGCACATCTGACGCGTCGGCATTGTGCTTGAACAGGTGCTCCAGCGCCGCGTCGAGCGCGGTCTGGCTACCGTTCTTCAGCAGGCGGCCAAGGCGCTGCGAAAGCCGCCGCTCCCAGTATCCGTCCTCCATGCGGCTGCCCGATGCGTCGAGGGCGAGCGCATCGGCCACCAGACGCTCGGCGTCGGGAGAGAGTCGCGGGGAAGCCTTGGGGCGAAAACCTGCCATAGAAAGAAACCGTCCGTTTTTTGCGTAAAACGGTATTCTACTCGTTGCGTTGACAGGGAGACCGCTATATGCGTGCGGTCGATGTGGACGCTACGCCCCGCCGCGCTTATTTCTCGGCCGGAGCGGACGCTGCGGGGGCCGCGGGCGCGTGGCTTTCGACGCTGTGCGACTCGCCGGAAATGGAAACGTCGCTGCCGCCCTTGGTCAGCAGGTAGAGGGCCGCGCCGGCGACCACGATGAATGCGATGAGGATCTTGACCATGGTGTCTCCTGGTTCTGGGTGATGCCGGGGTCCGGCTTCCGGTCATTCGACCGCGTTCTTGTGCGACACAGTTTGGCAGCCGTGGCTTGCGTGGAACTTACACGCGCCGGTTGGCGCTTCAGGTGATGCCCGGGTCGCAAGCGCCAATGAAAAACGCCGCCTGGCCACGCCCCCGAAGGGACAGGACAGGCGGCGTCCATGGCGCGGATGGCGCTCAGGCAGCCAGCAGCTGGCGCAGCACGAACGGCAGGATGCCGCCGTGGTTGTAGTAATCGACCTCGATCGGCGTATCGATGCGCAGCAGCACCGGCACGCGCTGCACGTCGCCGTTGGCGCGCTTGATCACCAGCACCACGTCCTGCTGCGGCTTCAGATCGCCCTCGATGCCTTCGATGTCGAAGGTCTCGTTGCCGGTGATGCCGAGCGTCTGGGCGCTGTCGGCGCCCTTGAATTGCAGCGGCAGCACGCCCATGCCGACCAGGTTGGAGCGGTGGATGCGCTCGAAGCTGCGCGCAATCACCGCCTTCACGCCCAGCAGCTGCGTGCCCTTGGCGGCCCAGTCGCGCGACGAGCCGGTACCGTACTCTTCGCCGCCGAACACCACCGTGGGCGTGCCCTCGGCGACATACTTCATCGCCGCGTCATAGATCGACATCTGCTCGCCGGTGGGCTGGTGGATGGTGATGCCGCCTTCCACGCGCGCGCCGTCGGCCGTCGGCGGGATCATCAGGTTCTTGATGCGCACGTTGGCGAAGGTGCCGCGCATCATCACCTCATGGTTGCCGCGGCGCGAGCCGTAGCTGTTGAAGTCGGCCTTGAGCACGCCGTGCGACAGTAGGTACTTGCCCGCCGGCGAGGTGTCCTTGATCGAGCCCGCCGGCGAGATGTGGTCGGTGGTCACCGAATCGCCGAAGATGCCCAGCGCGCGCGCGCCGCGCACGCTGGCCGAGGCCGCCGACGGCTCCATGCTGAAATCCTGGAAGAACGGCGGCTCGGCGATATAGGTCGAGCGGGGCCAGTCGTAGACTTGGCCCTTGGTGCCCTGGATCGCGCCCCACAGCTTGCTCGGCTTCTTGACCTGCTCGTAGTTGCCCTTGAAGGTCTTGGCGTCCATCGCGTACTTCATCAGCGCGTGGATCTCTTCCGAGCTTGGCCAGATGTCGCCCAGCCAGATGTCGCGGCCGTCCTTGCCCTTGCCGACCGGCTCGGTCATCAGGTCGCGCGTGACGTTGCCGGCGATGGCATAGGCCACCACCAGCGGCGGCGAGGCCAGGAAGTTGGCGCGGATGTTGGGGTGGATGCGGGCCTCGAAATTGCGGTTGCCCGACAGCACCGCGGCCGCGACCAGGTCGTTGCTGGTGATGGCCTCGTTCAGTTCCGGCGACAGGTCGCCGGCATTGCCGATGCAGGTGGTGCAGCCGTAGGCGGTCACGCCGAAGCCCAGCTGTTCCAGGTACGGCAGCAGGCCCGCGGCCTTCAGGTATTCGGTGACCACGCGGCTGCCAGGCGCCAGCGAGGTCTTGATGTGCGGCGCCACGCTCAGGCCGGCTTCCACCGCCTTCTTGGCCAGCAGGCCGGCGCCCAGCAGCACGCTGGGATTGGAGGTGTTGGTGCACGAGGTGATGGCGGCGATCAGCACGTCGCCGTTGCGCACTTCGATGCCGTCGGCGGTGCTGTAGCTGCGGCCCAGTTCGGCGGCGTCCTTGTTGAAGCCGTTCTCGGCCACCGGCTTGCTGAACAGCGAGGCAAAGGTGCTCTTGACGTTGCCGATCTCGATGCGGTCCTGCGGGCGCTTCGGCCCCGCCAGCGACGGCGCCACCGTGCCCAGGTCCAGCGTCACCACCTTGCTGTAGTCGATCTCGCCGGCCCCGGGGATGCCGAACATGTCCTGCGCGCGGAAATAGCCCTCGAACGCGGCGATTTCCTCGTCGGTGCGGCCGGTGCCGCGGAAGTATTCGATGGTCTTCTCGTCCACCGGGAAGAAGCCCATGGTGGCGCCGTATTCGGGGGCCATGTTGCCGATGGTGGCGCGGTCGGGCAGGGCCAGGCTGGCGGTGCCTTCGCCGAAGAACTCGACGAACTTGCCCACCACCTTCTCCTTGCGCAGCATCTCGGTGATGGTCAGCACCAGGTCGGTGGCGGTCACGCCTTCGCGCAGCCGGCCCTTGAGTTCCACGCCGACCACGTCCGGCGTCAGGAAGTACACCGGCTGGCCCAGCATGCCGGCCTCGGCCTCGATGCCGCCGACGCCCCAGCCGACCACGCCGATGCCGTTGATCATGGTGGTGTGCGAATCGGTGCCGACCAGCGTGTCAGGGTAGTAGACGCCGTCCTTCCGGTGCACGCCGCGCGCCAGGTATTCCAGGTTGACCTGGTGCACGATGCCGAAGCCCGGCTGCACCACGCCGAAGGTGTCGAAGGCCTGCATGCCCCACTTCATGAACTGGTAGCGCTCGTTGTTGCGCTGGAACTCCAGCTGCATGTTCAGGTCCAGCGCCTTCTTTTCGCGGAAGTGGTCGATCTGCACCGAGTGGTCGACCACCAGGTCGACCGGCACCAGCGGCTCGATCTGCTTGGGGTTCTTGCCCATCTTCTCGGCGACGTTGCGCATCGCCGCCAGGTCGGCCAGCAGCGGCACGCCGGTGAAGTCCTGCAAGACCACGCGCGCCACCACGAAGGGGATCTCGTCGACGCGCTCGGCGTTGGGCTTCCAGTTGGCCAGCTGGCGGACGTGTTCCTCGGTGACCTTCTTGCCGTCGCAGTTGCGCAGCACCGATTCCAGCACCACGCGGATCGACACCGGCAGGCGGCCGATGTCCAGGTCCAGTGCCTCGCCCAGCTGGGGCAGGGAGTAATACTGGCCCTTGCCGGAAGAGCCGATGCTGAATTCTTTTAGCGTGTTCTTGAGGTTGTGGGGCATTGCCGTACTCCGATCGAAGGATGATGCGATGCATTTGGCTCGGACCTGACTCGGGACCCCGATGCGCTGCCGCAGTGATGACCGCGGTCCGAGGCCGGCAGCGCACTGCAACTGCATACTCTAACCGCCGCGCGGCGTCGCCGCCACCCGGCGCGGCAACCCGCCGGTCAAACCACCTCCGGCGCGACCGCCTGCCCGGCCGGGAAGAGCCGCCCCGGCAAGGCAAAAAGGGCGCTGGCGGCCACGTATGCGGCCGCCAGCGCCCCCGTCAAGGACTTACTGCTTGGGCGCGGCGGGCTGCTGACCGCCTTCGGTCTGCAGCAGCGGACCGCCCGGGACCTGGGTCGGGCCGCCCGGGGGCGTGACCAGCAGCGGCGAGGTCGCCGGCGCGCGCAGGCCGCCGGCCTGGGTCGGGGCCGCGGCACCGGCCTGCATGGCGGCGCTCTGGCAGTCGTCGGCCAGGCGCTGGCCCAGGTTCTTGTTGAACAGCATGGCCTTGCTCGGGATCACCACCAGGTCCAGGCCGGTGCGGGCGTCATAGTAGCGGTCGGCGCCGGTCACGGTGGCCTGGCGCGGCAGCTTGTAGTCGCGGCCCTGCCAGTGCACGGTCAGGACCTCGTCGCGCAGCATGTCGCCGGCGATATACAGGCTGTTGCCCAGCTCGCACTGCCACTTCTCGCCGCTCGGGGCCACCGCGGCAGCGGTGCCGGCCGCGGCGGCCGCGCCTGCGGCGGCCTTCTTCTTGGTCGACGATTTTTTCTTGGTGGTGGTCTTCTTGGCCGGCTCCTGCGCCATCACGGCGGTGGCGGTGGTCAGGCTGAAGGCGCCGATGCAGGCGGCAAGGACAAGATGTTTCATTTTGTGAGTGCCTTTCGGATACTGAAATCGAGTTATGGTCATGTGCCGCCGGCAGGCGGGCGGCGCTGGGATCATTGCCGCCGCTATTCTCTACGATTTGGCCGGGGCGGCGTAGTGCTCTGGGCTTTGGTTACATAATCGGCGCCGCTGTTGGGCCGGCTTCACTTGCGCCGTTTTACTTGCGATGCTTGAGCGGCACGAACTTCAGGTTCTCCGGCCCGGTGTAGTTGGCGCTGGGGCGGATGATCTTGTTGTCGATGCGCTGCTCGATGATATGCGCGGCCCAGC
>NZ_FMAD01000011.1 GCF_900094595.1 Cupriavidus alkaliphilus
TAGGTGGCGGGGGTGGCGATGGCGACCAGCGGCAGCACCACGTCGCACTTGCGGATGTTGTACTCGATCCACTCGCGGTTGATGGTGATGTCGCCTTCGAAGAAATGCATGCGCGGGTGGTCGACGAGGTCGCCGAGGCGGTCCGTGTTCATGTCCATGCCGTAGACCTCCCACGGCGTGGTTTCCAGGATGCGGCGCGTCAGGTGGTGGCCGATGAAGCCGTTGACGCCGAGAATCAGGACCTTTTTCATCGGTTTCCCTCGTTGGACTGTTCGGTATGGAGATGCCGGGCAAGCGCCTGCGGCGTGACGGCCGCGCCGTCCGGTGCCAGGAGCCGCGTGACGATGACCACGCCGCCGTCGCCGCACACGCCGAGGACATGGCCGTCGCGCAGCTGCAGGCCGGTTGCCGTGCCGGCGGGCATCGACGGCACCGCACCAGGCAGCGGCCGGCGCGCCTGCGCCACGATGAAGCGCTGCCCGCCGACTTCGGTGAACGCGCCGGGGTAGGGCGGCGCGACCGCGCGGATCAGGTTGTAGACCTCGGCGGCGGGCCGGTTCCAGTCGATGCGGCCGTCCTCGGGCTTGCGCCCCGAGTAATAGCTGCCTTCGGTCAGCCGGTTCGGGCGGCGCGGCGTCTGTCCCGCCATCATTGCGGGCAGCGCGCGCCACAGCGTCTGCTCGGCCGCCACGGTGACCTTCTCGAACACTTCGCCGGCAGTATCGTCGGGCAGGATCGGCACGGCGGTCTGGTCGACGATATCGCCTGCGTCCGGCCTGGCTTCCATGGCGTGCAGCGTGGCGCCGGTCTCGGTCTCGCCGTGCAGCACCGCCCAGTTGACCGGCACGCGGCCGCGGTACTTCGGCAGCAGCGAGCCGTGCATGTTGAACGCGCCGCCCGGTGCCAGCGCCAGCACGCCGGCGGGGATCATGGCGCGATAGTAGAACGAGAAGATGACATCCGGGCGTGCGTCGCGCACGGCCTGCGCGATGGCGGGATCGGCCGGGTCCTCGCCATATAGGAACGGCACACCCAGCTCGGCGGCGGTGTCCGCCACGCGGCGGAACCAGATGTTCTCGTCGGGCCGGTCGCGGTGCGTGATCACCAGCGCCACCTCCACGCCCCGCGCATGCAGCACGCGCAGGCAGCGGTCGCCGACATTGTGGTAGGCAAAGACGACGGCGCGCATCACGGCTCCACGGTGCGGGCCGGGTCGGCCTCGAGTATGGCCTTGATGCGGTAGCGCGGGCGGTCGCGCACTTCCTGGTAGATGCGGCCGACGTATTCGCCCAGCAGGCCCACGCCGAACAGCAGGATGCCGATCAGGAAGAAGTTCATGGCGAACAGCGTGAACACCCCCTGCACTTCGGAGCCCAGCACAAAGCGCCGCACCAGCAGCACCACGAACAGCACCCCCGACAGCAGCGACAGCAAGGTGCCGATGGCCGAGAACCACTGCAGCGGCACGATCGAGAAGCCGGTGACGAGGTCGAAATTCAGGCGGATCAGCTGGTACAGCGAGTACTTGGATTCCCCCGCGTGGCGCTGCTCGTGGCCAACTTCGATCTCGACCGGATTCGAGGCAAAGGTGTACGCCAGCGCCGGGATGAAGGTATTGACCTCGCGGCACGCGTTGATGGTGTCGATCACGGTGCGGTCATAGGCGCGCAGCATGCAGCCCTGGTCCGTCATGCGGATCCTGGTGATGCGCTCGCGCAGCCGGTTCATCGCGCGCGAGGCATAGCGGCGGAACGCGGTGTCGTTGCGCTGGCGCCGGATGGTGCCGACGTAGTCGTGGCCGGCGCGCATGGTCTGGACCAGGCGCGGGATTTCCTCGGGGGGATTCTGCAGGTCCGCGTCGAGCGTGATCACGATCTTGCCGCGGGTGTGCTCGAAGCCCGCCAGGATCGCCATGTGCTGGCCGAAGTTGCCATTGAACAGCACCACCCGGGTCACGTCCGGGCGCTTGTGGAACTGCGCCGCCAGCAGCTGCGCGGAGCGGTCGACGCTGCCGTCGTTGATGAAGATGATCTCGTAGCTTTCGCCGAGGCCATCCAGCGCCGGATAGAGGCGATCGAACAGGGCTTGCAGCCCGTCTTCTTCGTTGTAGACCGGAATGACGACCGAGACCTGGACCGGGCTCATTGGGAAAGACGTTTGCATGTTTCGCTGAGGATTGCGCAGACCCGCTCCACGTCCGAGGCTTGCATCGCCGGGAACAGCGGCAGCGTGACGATGCCGCGCCCGATGCGCTCGGCGTGCGGCAGCATGCCTTCGCGCCAGCCGAGTGAGCGGTAGTAAGTGAAAAGATGGACCGGCGGATAGTGCACGCCGGTGCCGATGCCGCGCTCGCGCATGGCTTCCATGAGCTTCTGCCGCGCCTGTGCCGGGCCGCCCTGCATGCGCTCGGTCGGCAGCACCACCTGGAACATGTGCCAGTTGGTGGTGGCCGCCTGCGGGTCCAGCGCCTGCGGCAGCTCGATGCCGAGGGCCTGCAGGCCGCTGTCGGCGGCGCAGCGGAAGTAGGTGTCGGCCAGTTCGGCGCGGCGCGCGGTGATGGCGTCGAGCCGCTCCAGCTGGGCCAGGCCGACCGCGGCGTTGACATCGGTCAGGTTGAACTTGCCGCCCGGCTCCTCGACATCCATGCCGTCCAGGCCGGAGCGGATCACGCCCTGCAGCCGCAGGCGCTCGGCGCGCACGGCTTCCTCGGGCGTGTTCATCACCAGGCAGCCGCCTTCGATGGTGGTGATGTTCTTGTTGGCCTGGAAGCTGAAGCTGACCAGGTCGCCGAAGGCGCCGATGCGCTCGCCGCGCCAGCGCGAGTCGATCGCCTGGGCCGCGTCTTCGATCACGCGCAGCCCGTGCCTGGCGGCGATCGCGTACAGCCGTTCCATGTCGACCGGCAGGCCGGACAGGTAGACCGGCATGATGGCGCGCGTGCGCGGCGTGATGGCGGCCTCGACCGCGTCGAGGTCCAGGTTGCGCGTGCGCGGGTCGATGTCGACGAACACCGGCTTCGCCCCCACGGCCACCACCACGTTGGCGGTGGCGACCCACGTGATCGGCGTGGTGATGACTTCATCGCCGGGGCCGATATCGGCGATGCGCAGTGCGATCTCCATGGTCGCCGAGCCGTTGGCGAAGGTGCGCACCGGGCGCCCGCCAAACAGGTCGGACAGCGCGGCCTCGAAGGCCTGCATCTTCGGTCCGGAGGTGATCCAGCCCGAGGCCAGCACCTTGCCGACTTCGGCAATGGCGGCGGCGTCGATCTCGGGCCGCACAAACGGCAGGAAGGCGGGAGCGGAGGCGGTCATGGCAGGCGAAGGAGGCAGCGGCGGTCAGGCCAGGCGAAGGCGCGGACAGCCTTCAGGAGCGGGCGATCAGGAAGACGCCCGCCAGTATCAGCAGGATGCCGGCCACGCGCAAGGGCCCGATGATCTCGCCGAACAGCCACCAGGCCGCGAGCGCATTGACCACGTAGCCCAGCGACAGCATCGGATAGGCGATCGACACATCGACGCGCGACAGGCCCACGATCCAGACCCCTACGCTGACCACGTACAGCGTAAGCCCGGCCAGCACCGGCCATTGCGTCAGCACGCGCAGCGCCGTCACCAGCAGCGTGCCGCGATCCAGCGTGATCGCGCCGACGGCGTTGACGCCGGCCTTGAGCAGCAGCTGCGCCGCCGCATTGAGCAGCACGCCGGTCAGGATGAAAGCAAAAGTGGAAAGCGTCATGGCAAGGCGGTTGGCGGATTACGGTGCTTGCGTCTGTGCTGGCTGTCCGGGCAGCGCGAAATTGGCCACGGCCACGCGCCGGCGATCGCCGGCGATCTTGTGCATCGGCACGCCGCGCGCGGCCAGCGCGGCGTAGGTCTGCGGCGCCATGATCGCCACCGCGCGCTGGCCGTCCTGCCAGCGCGCAATGAACTGGTCGACGCTCGGGATCCACTTCTGCGGTTCCTGCCTGATGCCGAATTCAAGTTCGTCCGGATGCTCGACCAGGATCGTGCTGCGGCGCAGGTAAAACGGCAGCGTGTGGTCCAGCAGCCGCACGCTGTACAGCGGCATGTCGGGCGCCAGCACGGCGCTGATCGCGGGCGCCAGGTCCGCGCCGGAGCTGGGCCGGCCCATCACTTCGTGGGCGCGCAGTCCGACCGTGGCGCAGACGAACATGGCCAGCGCATAGGCCACCACGCTGGGGAATACGCCGCGCGTGCGCAGCAGCCTGCGAGCCAGCAGCGCGCCGCCCAGCATCACGGCAAAGGCAACCGCGAGCCATGCGGCGAACTCACGATACACCGCGTTGGGCGTGCCCGGTTTTTCCATCATGCCGACGAACGGGATCGCGAGCAGCCCGATCACGCCGAGCGCAACCATGGCATTGACCTGCCAGCGCCACGCGCGTTCCGTGGTGGTTTCCAAAGCTACGCCGGCAAGCAAGGCCAACGCCGGGAAGATCGGCACGATATAGCCCGGCAGCTTGGAGCCGGACAGGCTGAAGAAAACGAAGATCGCCGCCGCCCACAGCCCGGCCAGCAGCGCCGGCTGGAACGGGCGCGGCGCATTGCCGCGCGCCACTCCGGCGCGTTCCCGCACCGCCTGCCACATCTGCGGCACCAGGCCCAGCCACGGCAGGAAGCCGGCCAGCAGCAGCGGCACGAAGAACCAGAGCGCGCCCTCGCGGTGATGCACATTGGAGGTGTAGCGCTGCCAGTGCTCGTGGATAAAGAAGAAGCGCAGGAACTCCGGGTTGCGTTCGGAGACCAGCCAGAACCATGGCACCGTGACCGCCAGCAGCACCGCGATGCCGGCCAGCAGATGCAGGCGGCCCCACAGCTTCCAGTCGCGCGTCGCCAGCGTGTAGACCACCAGCACCAGCCCGGGCAAGGCCAGGCCGACCAGCCCCTTGACCAGCACCGCCACCCCCATTGCGGCCCAGCACGCCAGCATCCAGTTGCGCCGCACGGCCGGCGTGGCCGCGGGATGCTGGGCCAGCAGCATGCAGGCGAGCACGCACGCCATGGCCCCGGACAGCGTCATGTCGAGCGAATTGAAGTGCCCGGCGACATTCCACATCGGCGTCGACACCAGCACCAGGCCGGTCAGCATCGCCACGCGGCGGCCGTACCAGCGGGCCGCGGCCAGCATCGACACGCCGATGCCCAGCATGCCGGACAACGCCACGCACAGGCGCGCCTGCCAGTCGCCCACGCCGAACAGGGTGTAGGCCAGCGCCGTCACCCACATGTGGAAGGGCGGTTTCTCGAAATACTTGAGTTCGTGGTAGCGGATCGTGACCCAGTCGCCGGTGGCGACCATCTCGCGGGCAATCTCGGCGTAGCGGCCTTCATCGGAGCGCAGCAGGTGGCGCATGTCCAGGGTACCGAACCAGACCAGCAGGATCAGCAGGCCAACCAGCATGACGGTACTTGCGGTGGCTCCGATGGACGGCGCGGCGACAACCCGCGAGGTCGATGAACTACGCATGGATCTCCTGGAAAAGCGCGGCGGACGAGGTCTCGGGCGTCGCGCGGCGATGGGCAAGCCATCACAACGCTGAGCCGGGCCTGGCGGTGGACACCTGACCGGAATGTCCGCGCGGGCGCGCCGCAGGCACGCCATGGCCGCCAGGCGCCCGGAACGCCACAACCGCTGGAATACGCGAGGCGCGCAATGGTAGCACGGCGGCCAAGTCACTCCGGACGGATCCCGGGAGTGGCGGGAGGGCCAGTTGCGCGACAAATGAGGTGTATAAAGCATATGTGGCCGGGTGAGCCCGTGAAGGAGCCCGGCATCATCGTCGGCATGCCTGTTAGACCGACGACGGCGTGAAATGACCGGTTACATGCGCAACAAAAACGCCATAATTCTGATGGGATGCCGTCAGATATCGGCGGAACCGTGGGCGGGACAATTTAGACGGGGATCGATGTGAACACAGAGGTTCAGCAAATCCGGCAGGCCGGCCTGGTGGCGTGCGCGGCGGCGTTGGGGGCGCTATTTGTGTCGCTGCTGGCGCAACCCGCCGGCGCCCAGGGCATGGCGGTGCTGCCCGGCACCGGCGGCATCGCCCAGGCGGCGGCCAGCCAGGCGCAGGCCGCCGCCGCGGCGGTGCTGTGCAATGCGCCGTGGTTCCGCTCCGGATCCCATGTGCAGATGGAAGGCGACGGCGTGATGCCGATGTCGATCCGCATGACCCTGCGCGACGTGCAGCGCAGCCCGACCGGGTGCCGCGCCCAGCTCGAGGTCAATTCCAAGTCGGCGCTGTCCGCGCTGATGGGGCCGCCGGTGATCACCAACCAGGTCCACGAGGTGGTGATCGAACGCAGTGCGCCCGAGGCGCAGACCAGCATCGAAAGCCAGCATGCGGTCATCAACGCGCGCGCGCGCTATGCCCGCATGTATGGCGAGGCAGCGTTCCGCGGCAAGGGGGTGTTCAACTACGCCGGCCTGGACCTGCGCGAAGGCACCACGCTGGAGGGCGAAGTGTTCCGCTCCAGCGTCTCGCTGAAGGTCTATCCGCTGGGCTCCGATGAAGCGGTCAGCACCATGGACGCGCAGCGTGCCACCATCCATATCGGCTCGCGCCACGTGGGCAGGCTGCAGATGATCGACACCCTGATGGGGCGCAAGGAATGCCACCCGATTTCCTACGACAAGCGCACCTCGCTGGGGCCGCTGATGATCGGTGGCGAACTGGTGCAGGTCGAGCCCACCGTGATGCACGTCACCGACTGGTACTGCCCGGCCGAGGCTTTCGTGCTGCGCACCGAGGTGCGCCAGGACGACAAGGTGCAGCGCGTCGATGTCACCGCGCTGGAGCGCGATACGCAGGCGCCGTAGCCGGCGCCATGGCCTCCTCGCCCGCGAGGGCGCAAAAAAACCCGCCGCGGCGGGTTTTCTTGTATCAGGCGGCAGCCGTGGTTCAGCTGGCAGCCGCAGCGGGGGTGGCTTTCTTCTTGCTGCTCTTGTCGTTCTTTTTCTTGGTGCCTTGCTTGGCCGGCTTCTTGTCGGCGGCCGGAGCGGCAGGGTCGGCCAGGTCGGTGCGGGTGCTCTTGTTGGCGCCCTGGCTGTACGGATCGAACTTGTCGCCGGCCTTGGCGCCCTGGCTGTACGGGTCGAACTTCTCGCCCGACTTGGCACCCTGCGAATACGGATCGAACTGCTGCTTGCCGCCGGTTTGTGCCTGCACGGCCAGCGAAGCGGCGCCAAGGCAGAGTGCGATCGCGGTCGCGACGAACTTGTTCATGGTTTCTCCTGAGATATGCCGCCGTCGGGCGGTCGTGTCTATGGCCTGCCCTGCAAAGGGATGGCTCGGGCCAGTGTCGCCAACATCATTCACGACTGTCAACTTGGGGCTTGCCCGGCACGGCAACCTCATGGAAACCCTGAATTGCGGCACCAGCGCGATTGCGCATGGCGCCGCCGGCACGCCTTATTCGGTGACCGCGTCGGACGGATGCTTCCAGGCCGCGCGCACCTCGCCCGAAGGCGCCAGCGCCAGGTTGATGCCGCGGCTGCCGATGGGCTGCTGGAACCAGCGTTGCTGCAGCGCCTTGACCTCGGGGCCGGCGAAGGTGGTGGCGAGGGTCTGGTCGACCAGGCGCTTCCATTCCGGATCGGCCTTGGACAGCATCAGCGCGTTTTGCTCCACGGACAGCGCCGGACCCACGATGACGTATTGCGAAGGATCCTTGGCGCGCGCGCGCAGGCCGGCCAGCAGCACGTCGTCCATCACGAAGGCCTGGGCCCGGCCCGATTCCAGCAGCAGGAACGATTCGCCGTGGTCCTTGGCGTAGACGTCGTGATAGCCGTACTGGCCCTTGAAGCGGCGCACGTGGCGGTCGCCGGTCGAGCCCGCGCTGGTGACCACGGTCTTTCCGCGCAGGTCGCCGAACGAGCGGATGCCCGAGTCGGCGCGCACCAGCATGCGCACCGTCGACACATAGTGCGAGACGCTGAACGCAACCTGCTTCTGGCGCTCGAGCGAATTGGTGTTGGGGGCGCAATCGAGGTCGACCAGCCCGTTCACCACTGCCGGGATGCGGTTCTGCGGCGTCAGCGGCATCCAGCGCACCTTCAGGTCCTTCAGGCCGAGCTTCTGGCGCGCCGCCTCGGCCGCGCGCAGGCACAGGTCGACGGCATAGCCGGCCGGCTGGCCCTTGTCGTCGGCAAACGAGAACGGCAGCGCGGATTCGCGGTAGCCCAGCACGATGGTGCCCGAGTCGCGGATCTTGTCGAGCACCGGGCTCTGGGCGCGTGCCGCGGCCGGGGCCAGCATGGCGGCGGCGCCGGCGGCGAGCAGGATTGCCGCGAGCGGGCGGCGGGCGCGGGAAAGGCGGGCGGTCAGGGCAGACAAGGCGAAGGCGGTCATGCGGGGAGAAACTGGAAAGCAGCCGGCAATCCGGCGAAGACGCTAGGGTATACCCCCAGCCTGCGTGCGGCGAAGGACATTGTCGTCATAAGCAAATTCCCAGGTACGACTCGTTTCCCCGCATCGGTTGCATTGGTGAAACGCCAAACGGATGAGGTTCCCCGACCATTGGAAGCGCCGGTTGCGCCATCCGGACGATGGGCGCCAACGACCGCCTCACCTACGCTTGCAAAAAACGACATGGCAACGGGACGGGAGGCACGATGGCAGCAAGCAATCGCGGGCGCATGACGGTGGCCGCAGGTGCCATCGGCCGGCAGCGGCCTGGTCCACCGTCGCGCTAACACCGGGACCTGTGCCATGCACGCAGCCGCCACGCATGCGCGCGAGATCCGGCATGCCGCGCCGGGTCTGTCCGGCCACGCGCGTCCGGACGATGCGCTGCTGGACTGCCTGCTCTGGCTGGCCCGGCACTTCCACCAGCCGGCCTCCGCCGAGGCTCTGGTCGCCGGGCTGCCGCTGGAGGGCCATCGCCTTACCCCCGCGTTGTGCGCGCGTGCCGCAGCGCGCGCGGGCCTCTGCGCGAGGCTGGTACGACGCAGGCCCGACGAGATCCCTGACCGCGTGCTGCCCGCGATGCTGCTGCTGGACCAGGGCGAGGCCTGCATCCTGGTGCGCCGCGCCGAGGAGGGCATGCTGGTGGTGGTGCTGCCCGAGTTCGGCGACGGCGAACAGGCCGTGCGCGGCGAAGACCTGCTCGCGCGCTACACCGGACACGCCATCTTTGCCCGGCCCGCGTACCGTCCGGATGCCGCCCGGGCTGCTGTCGATGCCGCGCCCGATCAAGCGCCCGGTCAAGCGCCGGATCAAGGGCCGCGTGCATGGTTCTGGGGCGTGATGCGTCAGTGCTGGCCGGTCTATGGCGAGGTGTTGGTGGCTTCCTTGCTGCTCAGCCTGTTTGCGCTGGTAATGCCGCTGTTCACCATGAACGTCTATGACCGCGTGGTGCCGAACCATGCGCTGGAGACCCTGTGGGCGCTTGCCGTGGGCGTCGGCCTGGTGCTGCTGTTCGAGCTCGCCATGCGCATGCTGCGCGGCTACTTTGTCGACGTGGCGGGCAAGCGCATCGACGTGACGGTATCCGCCACGCTGTTCGAGAAAGTGCTGGGCATCGAGACGCGCTCACGGCCCGCCTCGGTCGGCAGCCTCAGCAGTCAGTTGCAGGAATTCGAATCGGTGCGCGATTTCCTGACCTCCGCCACCATCACCACGCTGGTCGACCTGCCGTTCGCCGCGGTCTTCATCGCCGCGATGTTCTGGGTGGGCGGTCCGCTCGCATGGGTGCCGCTGCTGACGGTGCCGCTGGTGCTTGGCCTCAGCCTGGCGCTGCAGGGACCGCTGTCGCGCGCGGTGCGGGCCGGCAGTGCCTGCGCGGCACAGCGGCAGGCGGTGCTGGTGGAGACGCTGGTGGGGCTGGAGACCATCAAGACCACGGGCGCGGAAGGTGTCGCGCAGCGGCAATGGGAGCAGGTGGTCGGGCAGATGGCCCGGCTGGCGCTGCGCTCGCGCTGGCTGTCGGCATGCGTCATCAACGCTGCGCTGTTCGCGCAGCAGGCCGCCACGCTGGCGGTGGTGGTGATGGGCGTCTACCAGATTGCCGACGACCGCCTCACCATGGGCGGCCTGATCGCCTGCACCATCCTGGCCGGGCGTGCGCTGGCCCCGCTGTCGCAGATGGCCGGACTGACCACGCGCTATCACCAGGCGCGCACCGCGCTGGCCGCCCTCGACCGGACCATGGCGTTGCCAGTCGAGCGCCCGCCCGGCAAGCATTTCCTGCACCGTCCGCCGTTGCGCGGCGAGATCGAATTCCGCGCGGTCAGCTTCCGCTACCCCGGCCGCGACGGTGCCGCGCTCGACGGTGTGTCATTCCGCATTGCCAGCGGCGAGCGGGTCGGGCTGATCGGCCGCATCGGCTCGGGCAAGACCACCATCGAAAAGCTGGTCCTGGGCCTGTATCCGCCCGATGCCGGCTCGGTGCTGGTCGACGGTACCGAGGTGCGCCAGCTCGACCCGGCGGCGCTGCGGCGCGGTATCGGCTATGTGCCGCAGGACGTGATGCTGTTCAGCGGCACCGTGCGCGACAACATCGTGATGGGCGCGCCCTACGCCGACGATGCCGCCGTGCTCCGCGCCGCGCGCCTGGGCGGTGTCAGCGAATTCATCGAGCGCCTGCCCGAGGGTTATGACCTGCGCCTGGGCGAGCGCGGCGAGGGGCTCTCGGGCGGCCAGCGGCAGGCCATCGCCATCGCGCGCGCGGAGCTGTTGCAGCCGCCTCTGCTGCTGCTCGACGAACCCAGCAGTGCCATGGACAACCGCACCGAAGAGCAGTTCAAGGCGCGGCTCGCGGCAGCGCTGGGTGAGCGCACGCTGCTGCTGGTGACCCACCGCGGCTCGCTGCTGAGCCTGGTCGATCGCCTGATCGTGATGGACCAGGGCCGCATCGTCGCGGACGGGCCCAAGGCCGAGGTGCTGAACGCGCTGGCGGGGAGGAAGCTCCATGTCGCCTCGGCCTGAGCCCCGTACCCTTGCGCGACGCGTGGCTGCCGCGCTGAGGCCGCACGCCGATGACACCGCATTCATGGATGCGCGCGACGCGGCGGCGCTGTCGCGGCCTCGCTGGTTCGCGCACTGGATCCTGTGGTGCGCCGTGGGCTTCGTCGGCGTGGCGCTGGCCTGGGCGGCGCTGGCGCGGGTCGATGAGGTGGCGGTGGGCGAGGGCAAGGTGATTCCGTCGAGCCAGGTGCAGGTGGTGCAGAACCTGGAAGGCGGGATCGTGGCGCAGATCATGGTGCGGCCGGGGCAGGTCGTCAGCAAGGACCAGCCGCTGATGCGCATCGACGATACGCGCTTCACCGCCTCGTACCAGGAGGGCCGTACCAAGGACGATGCGCTGGTGGCACGCATCGCGCGCCTGAGCGCCGAGGCCGCCGGCACCGACTTCGTCGCCAGCGCGGGCGGCGACGGCGATACGCGCCGTTTCGTGGCCGAGGAACGCTCGCTGTTCGCCTCGCGCAGGCACGCGCTGGAAGCGAACCTGGCCGTGCTGCGCCAGCAGTCGGAGCAGCGCCGGCAGGAGCTGGCCGAAAAGCGCTCGCGCGAGCAGCAGCTGCGGCAGAGCCATCGCCTGGTGGCGCAGGAGCTGGCGATGATGCGGCCGATGGTGGCGCAGGGCGTGGTGTCCGATGTCGATGTGCTGCGGCTGGAGCGGCAGACCAATGACCTCAAGGGCGAGCTCGACGCGTCGCGGCTGGCGATGCCGCGACTGGAGGCGGCCTATCGCGAAAGCCAGCAGAAGCTCGCCGAGGCGAGTGCGCATTTCCGCGCCGAGGCCATGCGCGAGCTCAACCAGGCCAGGGCCGAGCAGGCAGCGCTGAGCGCCACCAACACCGCCTTGCAGGACCGGGTCGACCGCACCCTGGTGCGCGCGCCGCTGGCCGGGATCGTCAAGCAGCTCAAGATCAATACCGTGGGGGGCGTGGTCCAGCCGGGCATGGACCTGGTGGAGATCGTGCCGCTGGAAGACACGCTGCTGGTCGAGGCACGCGTGCGGCCGGCCGATATCGCCTTCCTGCGGCCGGGGCAGCCCGCGGTGGTCAAGCTGTCGGCCTACGACTTCTCCGTCTATGGCGGCTTTGCCGGCACCGTCGAACATATCAGCGCCGATACGCTCACGCCGGAGCGGCCCGGCGAGCGCCCCGAGAGCTACTACCTGGTGCGCGTGCGCACCCGCGACAACCGGCCGGCAGGAAGCACCGTACAGGTGCCGATCCTGCCCGGCATGGTCGCCACGGTGGATGTACTGACAGGGCAGAAGACGGTGCTCCATTACCTGCTCAAGCCCATCATCAAGACCCGGGACATGGCGTTCCGTGAACGGTAGCACCCAGCCGGCCCTGGCGCGGGCCTATTGCAACGATAACAAGCAACGCATGGCCGCGGGGCCTG
Organism: Cupriavidus alkaliphilus; assembly: GCF_900094595.1. Classification (GTDB taxonomy): domain Bacteria; phylum Pseudomonadota; class Gammaproteobacteria; order Burkholderiales; family Burkholderiaceae; genus Cupriavidus; species Cupriavidus alkaliphilus. Next base: position 12,386 of record NZ_FMAD01000011.1, read on the forward strand.
CATTCAGGACGGAGAGAGAACGACCATGGCAACCGTGACTGGCACCAACGGCAGCGACAGCCTCATCGGCACCGCAGGCAGCGACACCGTTCTGAGCGGCAACGGCAACGACTATGTCAGCGCGGGCGATGGCAGCGACTATGTCGATGCCGGCAATGGCGACGATATCGTCGAGGGCGGCGATGGCAGCGACACGCTGCTGGGCGCCAACGGCAAGGATCGCGTGTTCGGCGGGCGTGGCAACGACAGCGTGTCGGGCGGCAACGGCACCGACGCGGTCTACGGCGGCAGCGGCGACGACGTGATTGGCAGCGCCGACGGCGCGTCCACGCTTTACACCGGCGACAACGGCGGCGATACGCTCTATGGCGACGGCTACGACAGCTATGCCGATTATCTGCGCGGGCGCGGGCATGAATCGGCCCAGCCAGGCAATGATCGCATCCAGGGCGGCAACGGCGACGACCTGATCTTTGGCGACAACGGCGACGGCGCCGTCGTCGGCGGCGACGACATCATCGCCGGCGGCAATGGCAAGGACACCATCTCCGGCGAAGGCGGCAACGATACCATCGCCGGTGGGGGCGGCGGCGACATGCTGAGCGGGGGCAGCGGCCGCGACACCTTTGTCTACCACGCGGTCTCTGATTCCACCGCGGCCGGCATGGACGTCATCGCCGGCTTCGAGCGCGGCACCGATCGCCTGGACCTGCGCCCGGTGCTGGGCGACACCGGCTTCCAGTGGGGCGGCCTGACGCCGACGGCCCATGGGGCCTGGTACCAGCAAGCGGGCGGCAACACTTATGTCTACGTCGATGTCGACGGCAATCCCGCGACGGCCGAAATGGTGATTCGCCTGGACGGCCTGCACGACCTGACCAAATCCGATTTTGCCGGCTACGATAACCATGCCCCTGCCGCCGCGGTCGATACCAGCGCCATCGGCGAAGACAACCATCCGAACCCGGTTACCGGCAACGTGCTGGCCAATGACAGCGACGTCGATGCCGGCAATGTGCTGGCCGTAGCCAGTCCCGGCACCTATGTCGGCCAGTACGGCACGCTGCAGGTCAACGCCGACGGCAGCTACAGCTACACGCTGGACAACGGCAATCCGCTGGTCCAGTCGCTGCGCCTCGGCGACCATGTCGAGGAATCGTTCGGCTATAGCGTGACGGACGGCCAGGCAGCGGCGGCATCGACACTGAGCATCCGCATCAACGGGGCCAACGATGTAGCGACGATTTCCGCATCGACGAGCGAAGACACCACGGTGACCGAAGCGGGCGGCGTGGCGAACGCGACGGCGGGCGACGCGTCGGCCAGCGGCACGCTGACGGTCAGCGATGTCGACAGCGGGGAAGCGCATTTTGCCGCGGTGGCGCCGGAGAATCTGGTGGGCCAGTACGGCACCTTTACCTTTGACAGCAGCACCGGGGCCTGGACCTACACGCTGGATAACGGCAAGGCGGACACGCTGACCGCGGGGCAACAGGTCAGCGATTCGCTGCTGGTGTCATCGGCGGACCAGACCGCGCAGCAGACCATCACGGTCAATATCACCGGCACGAACGATGCGGCGACCATCACCGCATCGACGAGCGAAGACACCGCGGTGACCGAGGCCGGCGGCGTGGCGAACGCGACGGCGGGCGACGCTTCGGCCAGCGGCACGCTGGCGGTCAGTGATGTCGACAGCGGCGAAGCGCATTTTGCCGCGGTGGCGCCGGAGAATCTGGTGGGCCAGTACGGCACCTTCACCTTCGACAGCAGCACCGGGGCCTGGACCTACACGTTGGATAACGGCAAGGCCGACTCACTGACAGCCGGCCAACAGGTCAGCGATTCGCTGCTGGTGTCATCGGCGGACCAGACCGCGCAGCAGACCATCACGGTCAATATCACCGGCACGAACGATGCGGCGACCATCACCGCATCGACGAGCGAAGACACCGCGGTGACCGAGGCCGGCGGCGTGGCGAACGCGACGGCGGGCGACGCTTCGGCCAGCGGTACGCTGGCGGTCAGTGATGTCGATAGCGGCGAAGCGCACTTTGCCGCCGTGGCGCCGGAAAGCCTGGCGGGCCAGTACGGTACCTTCACCTTCGACAGCAGCACCGGCGCGTGGACCTACACGCTCGATAACGACAAGGCCGATGCGTTGGCGGCAGGCCAGCAGGCCAGCGATTCGCTGACGGTGTATTCGGCGGACCTCAGCGCGAGCCGGGAAATCAAGGTCAATATCGCGGGCACCAACGACACCGTCGTCAACAGCGTTCCGGTGGCGCAGGTCGTCAACGAGGACACGCCGCTGGTATTCAGCGCCGCTACCGGCAATGCGCTCAGCATCGCTGACGTGGACGGCACCAGCCACACGGTGACCCTGACGGCCAGCGCCGGCACCATTACCCTGAACGGCACCGCGGGATTGCAGTTCCTTGCGGGCGACGGCAGCGCGGACGGCACCATGACCTTCACCGGCAGCGACGCGGCCATCAATGCCGCGCTCGATGGCCTGCAGTTCACCGGCGACAAGGACTATGCCGGCGGCGCCTCGCTGCAGATGCAGACCAGCGACGGCGCAGGCACCGACACCGACTCGGTCGCGATCACCCTCAATCCCGTCAATGACGCACCGGTGGCCGCCGGGGATGTGGTCTATGTCTCGAACAACACCAGCAATATCCTGATACCGGTCAGTGCCTTGCTCGGCAATGACGGCGACCTCGACGGCCTGGCGCTTTCGATCACCGCTCTGGGCGGGACCAGCGGAGCCATCAGCAACCTGAGATTCGCGCCGGACACCAACAACAGCTACATCCTGTTCGACTCGGGCAACGCGGCGACGGGCAGCTTCAGCTATACCGTTGCCGATGGCGCAGGCGGCACCAGCACGGCGACCGTGACAGTCAATGTCTCGTCAACCAATGGCGCGGCCACGGTGTCGCTGGCCGGCCAGAGCTACCAGGCCTCTTATCTGGATGGCGGCAGCAACAACGATGCGCTGACCGGCGCCGCCGCCGGCGATGTGTTTATCGGCGGGGCAGCGAGCGACACGCTGCGCGGTGGCGCCGGCGACGACGTGCTGCGCGGGGCCGCCGGCGACGATACGCTCGACGGTGGCGGCGGCATCGATATGCTGGATCTTTCCGATGCCAGCGGCGGGCTGACCTTTGCGCTGGTGCAGGGCGGCGGCACACTGGTAAACCTGTCCAGCGTGGGCCTCGGCAGCGATACCTACAGCAATATGGAAGGCGTGATCGGTTCGCGCTTCAATGACTCGCTGGCCGGCAGCGGCGCCAATGATGTCCTGCGCGGCGGCGCCGGCAATGACACCCTCGACGGCGGCGCCGGCATCGATCTGCTGGATTTCTCCGATGCGACCGGTGCGATCAGCTTCACGCTGGTCCAGGGCAGCGGCGTGACTGCGGCCAACCTCGGCGCCGTCAACCTTGGCACCGACAGCTACACGAAGATGGAAGGCGTGGTCGGCTCGGCGTTCAACGACACGATCTCGGGCTCCGCCGGCAACGATGTGCTGCGCGGCGGCGCCGGCGATGACGTGCTGGCAGGCGCTGCCGGCAATGACCTGCTGGTCGGGGGCGCCGGGGCCGACACACTGGCCGGCGGCGACGGCAGCGATATCTTCCGCGTCCTGCGTTCTGATGCCGCTTCGGTCGACACGATCGCTGACTTCAACCTGGCGCCCGCGGCCAGCGGCGGCGATGTGCTGGACCTGTCCGACCTGCTGTCTGGCGTCGGCGTCAGCAGCGACAATGCCGCGCAGTTCGTGCGGCTGGCCGAGGTCGACGGCAATACCGTGGTCAGCCTGGATCGCGACGGAACTGGCACGGCGGCCGCGTTCCAGGATGTCGCGGTACTGCAGGGCATGGTGGGGCTCGATCTGAATACGCTGTTGAGCAACGGCAATATCCATATGGTCTGACGCGGGGAGCGCGGACGGGAAAGAGGGGAGGATGCCGCGGCCACGCGGCAATGCAGGACGGCGGCATCGCTGCCGGCAGGGCATATAACCATAAGAAGCGGGTAGGGCGCCGCGTCCGGCGCGTGCAGCGTACGGACGCGGTGTACCCGGGCAGGGGGAAGCATGACGACGACATGGTGCCGGCTGGCACCCGCACTGCTATGGACGGCGATGCTGGTGCCGCAGCCTGCGTTAGCACAGGCATTGCCGCAGGCCGTGGAGCAGGCCGTGCGCAGCAATCCCGAAGTGCTGGCGGCGGGCAGCCGTCGTCTGGCGGCCGACGAGGGGCTGAGGCAGGCGCGCGCCGGCTACCTGCCGCGCGTCGATATCAGCGGTGCCGGCGGCCGGGTGCGCCTGGACAGCCAGAGTTCGCGCGCGATCGGCGGTTCGGATTCGTCATATGCGCGCCACGCCGCCGATGTCACCATCACCCAGATGCTGTTCGACGGCTTCGGGGTCAGCAGCGATGTCCAGCGCCAGGGCGCCCGGATCGAAGGCGCGGCCTACCGGGTTGGCGCCACCGCCGAGGACATCGCCCTGCGCACGGTGGGGGTGTACGTGGAGGTGCTGCGCCGGCAGGAAACGGTGGCCATCGGCGTCGCCAACCTGCAGGCGCACCAGCACATCTATGACCAGATCCGGCTCGGCGCCGACAACGGCGTACTGCGCCGCGCCGACCTGTTCCAGGCCGAGAGCCGGCTGGCGCTGGCACAGGCGAGCCTTCGCGCCGAAGAAGGCGCGCTGCAGGATGCCGTGGCGGCTTTCCAGCGCGTGGTCGGGGCGACGCCGCAGGGCTTGTCCCGCCCGGAGTCGCTCGCCGCCATGCTGCCGGCGAGCGAGCGCGAGGCGCAACAGCTGGCCAGCGCCAGCCATCCTGCGCTGGGCGCCGGCCAGGCCGACATTGCCGAAGCCGAGGCCGCGCGCTCGCTGGCGCGGTCTGAGCTGTGGCCCAGGCTGGACCTGGAGGCCGGCGCCGGGCGCGACCGCGATCGCGTGCTGGGCACCACCGACGAGCGCAGGGTGATGCTGCGCCTGCGCTACAACCTGTTCCGCGGCAACGCCGACAAGGCGCGCATCAATGAGGCCGGCTTCCAGATTCAGGAGGCCGAGCAGAACCTGGAGCGGCTGCGCCGGCAGGTGCAGGAGAGCGTGTCGTTGGCCTACAACGCCTACCGTACCGCGCAGGAACGGCTGGCGAGCCTGCAGCAGTATGTGCAGGCGAGCGATGCCACGCGCATCAGCTACGGCAGGCAGTTCCGCATCGGCCAGCGCAGCCTGCTGGATCTGCTCAATGCCGAGAATGAATACTTCAGCGCGCGCAACGCGTACGTGACCGGGCAGTACACCGAACTGGCCAGCCAGTATCGCATCCTGGCCGGCACGGGACTGCTGCTGGCGACGCTGAACGTGGCGCCGCCTGGCGAGGCGCTGCTCCAGACGGGGCTGCGCACGGGGCGGCGCTAGCCAGGCTGTCATGCCGGCCGCGCATGCCCGGCCGGCGCAATGCTCATGGCAGGGCACCGTGGCGAGCCACACAATGGAAGGGTCAACCGGAGCCTTTCATGTCATGCACTCTTTCCCTTGAAGCGGAATGCGTCGGGCTGCGACTGCCGGCCGGCACGGAACTGGTCTGCCGCGGCGGCACCGTGTGGGTGACCATCGAGGCGCCGGGACGGGCGTCGCCGGATCTGTTGCTTGCGCGTGGCGAGCGCCATCGGCTGCAAGGCGACGCCGAGGTCTTCCTTGCCGCGCTGCATGGCGCAGGACCGGCGCTGTGCCGGATCGAGGCGCCGCGGCAACGCCGGGGCCCCGGGTTCAAGTGGCTGCGGGGCTTGGCATCATGGCCGTTTGCGCGGCTTCCCGGCAGATCCATGCCGCCACGCGCCTGACCTCGTCGCGCGGATGCGCGGCGGCGTGAACCAGCCAGTATGAATTCGGGCTGGGAGCAGCTTGCCGCGCCGTCGGCACGACTACCAGCTGGCCCCCATCGACCAGCGGCCGCACCAGTTCCAGCCGGCCGAGCGCGATGCCTTGCCCCGCCAGCGCGGCGTGGACGACCTGGTCGTACTGGTTGAAACGCAGCATGCCGCGCTGGCTGGCATGACGGAATTCGCGCGGCGCCAGCCAGCTGCGCCATTGCAGCCACGGGCGCGGATCGTCGAATTCCAGCAGCGGCAGCTGCAGCAGTGGGTCGCCGTCCTGCCTGGCCGCGCCCAGCAGGGCAGGGTGCACGATCGGGGCGATATGCTCGCCGAACAGGCGCACGGCGTCGGGCGGCGCCGCGGCGTCGCGGCAATAGCGCACCGCGAGGTCGATCCCCTCTTCACGCAGGTCGCTGATACGGTTGCTGGCCGACAGGCGCACATCCAGGTGCGGGTGGGCCTTCTGCAGGCTGCCCAGCCGCGGCAGCAGCCACAGGCCGGTCACGCCGATGCTGGCGGTGATGGTGACCGGCTGGCGGCCCTCGCTGCGGCGCACCTCGGCCACCACGTCCTGCAGCTGCTGCAGCGCGCTGTCGGCGCTGCGAAACAAGCGTTCCCCCTCGGCGGTGAAGGCGACGCCGCGATGCTTGCGTACGAACAGCTGCACCTTTAGCTGCGCCTCCAGCGCATGGATCTGGCGGCTCACCGCCGACTGGGTCAGGCACAGGTCGTCCGCCGCCTGCGTAATGCTCATGCGCCGGCCGACGGCGACGAAGCCCTTGAGCAGGTCGAGGGAGAACAGGCGAACCAGCGGGGTGGACATGGAGTGAGCTCCGGGCAGACGCGCGAGACCTCATTACAGCACGATCCGGGAGGGTCCTGGCATGCGTGGTGCGCATGGCAGAACGACCGAAAGATCGGTTGAAGTAAGACCTGCCGTCGCGTGCAATAGAGCCATCGCGCCTGCGGGCGCCATCGTTCGACAAGGGGCTGTCATGACCATCCATCTGCCACGCTCGTCCGCTTCCGGCGCCACGCCCTGGTGGCGGCAACTCTGGGTGCTGGTGCTGGCCGGTGGCGTGCTGATGGGGATGGCGCTGGGCGTGCGCCATGTGCAAGGGCTGTTCATGTTGCCCATCATTGCCGAGCGCGGCTGGACCCGCGAGACCTTCGCCTTTGCCATGGCGGTGCAGAACCTGGCTTGGGGGCTGGCGCAGCCCTTCACCGGCATGCTGGCCGACCGCTACGGCTCGTGGAAGGTGATGGCGGGCGGGCTGGCGCTGTATGCCGCTGGGCTTTATGGGATGACGCAGGCGCATACGTCGACGGCGCTGGCGTGGTCGGCGGGCCTTTGCGTCGGCGTGGCCTTGTCCGGCACCACCTTCGGCGTGGTCTACGGCGCGCTCAGCCGGATGACCGGGGCGGCGCAGCGCAGCCGCGCGCTGGGGCTGGCCGGCGCCGTCGGCGGCGTCGCCCAGTTTGCCCTGGTGCCGGGCGCCCAGGCGCTGCTTGCCAGGGCCGGATGGGCGGGTGCGCTGCTGCTGCTTGCGCTGGTACTGGCCGTGCTGGTGCCCCTGGCGCTGCCGTTCCAGGACCGCGGCGCGGCGGCGGCGCCGGACCACCACGCGCCGGACGCGGCCGGGGCCCAGCCGCTGAGCGCCGCCGTCCGCGAGGCCTTCGGCCATTCGGGCTTCTGGCTGCTCAACCTGGGCTTTCTTGCGTGCGGCTTCCAGCTGGCCTTTATCGCCAGCCACCTGCCTGCCTATCTGCTCGACCGCGGCATGCGTCCGGCCGATGGCATGGCGGCGCTCGCCATCATCGCGCTGGCCAATGTGGCCGGCGTCTATGTGTGCGGGCTGCTGGGAGGGCGTCACAGCAAGAAGTACCTGCTCGCCGGGATCTACCTCACGCGCACCGCGGCGATGGCGCTGTTCCTGCTGCTGCCGCTGAGCCAGGCGACGCTGTACTCCTTCAGTGCGGCGATGGGGTTGCTGTGGCTGGGCACGGTGCCGCTCACCAACGGCATCCTGGCCCAGGTGTTCGGCGTGCGTTATCTCGCCACGCTGTTCGGCTTCGTGTTCCTGGGCCATCAGCTCGGCTCGTTCCTGGGGGTGTGGCTGGGCGGGCTGGTGTTCGAGCTGACCCGCTCGTACGACGCGGTCTGGTACGGCGCCATGGCGCTGGGCATCGTCGCCGCGGCGCTGCACTCGCCGATCGACGACCGCCAGGTCGTCCGTAGCGGCCTGGCGCCGGCACGGCCATGAAGCCCGCTATGCCCGCGCTGGGCGCCTGGCTGTCGGTGCTTGGGCTCGCCGCGCTGTGCGCGGTGGCCCTGGCAGGGTGGCTGGACCCGGCCCATGCCCACGCGTGGATTGCGCTGATGGCGCTGTGCCAATAACGCACCCCCTGCCGTTGCCACAGGACAGCGGCGGTCGAACTGGCAACAAGCGCGGGCACTGTGTAACCAATCTGCAAAATGTATGCATTGCGGCACATTGAGTGCCGGCGCAACGGGTAGAATCGCGCCTTCCGTGCCTTTTGCATTCTCCCTATAACAATGAGCTCCCGCCCGTCGCGCCTGCCGTGCATCGACGCCCTGAAAGCCGTCAGTTCGCAACTGATCGTCCTGCATCACCTCGCCTTCTATGGACCGATGTCCGACGCCGCGTACCGGCTGGCGCCGGGGCTGCTGGACTGGCTCTTTGACTACGCGCGCATCGCGGTGCAGGTGTTCCTGGTGATCAGCGGCTTCCTGGCGGCGCGCAGTCTGGCACCCGACGGACGGCTTGAGATCCGCCAGCACCCGCTGTCGCTGCTGTGGCGCCGTTACCAGAAACTGGTGGTGCCGTTTGCCGCGGCGATCCTGCTCAGCGTTGCCGGTGCCGCCGTGGCGCGGCACTGGATGACGCATGACTCGATTCCGGCGTCGCCCACGCTGGGGCAGTTGCTTGCGCACCTGACGCTGCTCCATGACATCGTCGACGTCGACGCGTTGTCGGCCGGGGTCTGGTACGTGGCCATCGACCTGCAATTGTTCGCGCTGCTGCTGGGCACGCTGTGGGCCGCACGCGCGGTGTCGCGCGGCAGGGCGCCAGCGGGCGTGGCGGCCAGCATCGGCCTGGTGGCGCTTGCGGCCGTGGCGTCGCTGTTCTGGTTCAACCGCGATGCCGCTTGGGATATCTGGGCGGTGTACTTCTTCGGTGCCTATGGCATGGGCACGCTGGCCTACTGGGCGTCGGCGCCCGGCCGGCCGCTGCTGCCGCTGGCGCTGATCGGCGCGGTGGCGCTGGGCGCGCTGGTGCTGGACTTCCGGCTGCGGATTGCCGTGGCGCTGGCCACCGCGCTGCTGCTGGCCCTGGCGCGGCGCGGCGAATGGCTGGAACGCTGGCCACGGGCGCGCGTGGTGGGCTACTTCGGACGGATTTCCTATTCCGTGTTCCTGGTGCATTTCCCGGTGTGCCTGGTGGTCAATGCGCTGGTGTCGCACCTGGCACCGGGGCAGCCGGTGCTGAACGCGCTCGGCATGGTGGCGGCGTGGGCCCTGAGCAATGTGGCGGGCGCCGTGTTCTACCGCTTCGTCGAAAGTGCGCAGCCGTTCGCGGCACTGCGGGCGTTGCTGGGCGGCCGCCGTGACGCGGCAGGCGACTCGGGCCCAGGCTCGGCGAGCCGCCCGACCATGTAACCCTTGCACGCGTCGCCGCGCGGCACTACCCGGGGCGCGCTTGCGTTGCGTGGTCGTGCGCGGCATCCGCGTGGTGCATGGGTGCCGCGGGCGTGGTGCCGTCGGCACGCCGGGCGTGCATAGCGCTGCCGCGGACTTGCGTTGGGCGCCACACACATGGACGCCACACTGGCGTAAACGGGCATTGGGCGATGGCACAAAGGTTGCCTAGTATGGAATCGTAAACCTGACCGATTGGTCAGGATTCCATCGGGAACCGAGGGTGTCATGTCCGACCATATCGTCCTGACTTCGCACGCGCGCCGCGACAAGCCGGCCGAACCGATCCACTGGGGCGCACCCACGGCGGCGGAGCGCGGCCCGGTGATTGCCAGCCTGGGCAATCCGGCGCAGCGCAATGTGATCGGCACCCACGCCGGCGCCTACGCCATCTACCGCGCGCTGGCGGTCGCCTCCGGCACGCTGCAGCGCGACCATCGGCCCGACCTGACCGACACCGCGCCGGCCGAGGCCATCGGCCCGCATCCGCAGTGGGGCGAGCCGGGCAAGATCGTCTCGCTCGACCCCTGGGGGCACCTGGTCTCCACCGTCTTTGCCGACCGCATCGCCGCCGGCGTCGATATCCGCCCGACCATCGCGGTGACGCGCGCGCACATCAACATGCCGGAGCTGGTCTCGGCCATTGCCGCGGGCCGGCTCAAGCCCGACGGCAACCTGTTGCATGCCAATGGCGACGTGCGCGTGACCAAGGCGGCGGTCGACCCGGTGTGGTACCTGCCCGGCATGGCGGCCCGGTTCGGCATCAAGGAAAGCGTGCTGCGCCGCAGCCTGTTCGAACAGACCGGCGGCATGTTCCCGGAACTGGTGACGCGGCCGGACCTGAAGGTTTTCTTGCCGCCGATCGGCGGCATGACGCTGTATTTCTTCGGCGATGTCAGCCAGCTGGGCAAGCCCGAGACCCGCGTGGCCTGCCGCGTGCACGATGAATGCAACGGATCGGATGTGTTCGGGTCAGACATCTGTACCTGCCGGCCGTACCTGGCGCACGGCATCGAGGTGTGCATCGAAATGGCGCAGCAGGGCGGTGTCGGGCTGGTGGTCTACAACCGCAAGGAGGGCCGCGCGCTGGGCGAGGTGACCAAGTTCCTGGTCTACAACGCCCGCAAGCGCCAGGTTGGCGGCGACCGCGCCGAGACTTATTTTGCCCGTACCGAATGCGTGGCGGGCGTGCAGGACATGCGTTTCCAGGAGCTGATGCCGGATGTGTTCCATTGGCTGGGCATCCGCCGCATCGACCGCTGGGCGTCGATGAGCAATATGAAGCATGGCGCGCTGGTGGCGCAGGGCATCGAGGTGGTCGAGCAGGTGGCGATCCCCGAGGCGCTGATCCCCGCCGACGCCCGTGTCGAGATCGACGCCAAGGTGGCCGCCGGCTACTTCACGCACTACACGCCGCCGGATGCGAACGAACTGGCCCTGGCAAAGGGCAGGGGGTTGAACGAATGACGAGGTATCCCGAGGACAGCGCCGGCAACGAGCGCCATGGCAACGGCTGGCTGAGCCCGGTGCCCGAAGGGCATCCCGCGGCGGCGCTGCTGTGCGCCGAGGCGGTGCGCACCCATTGCGCGGCGGTCACCGAACACGTGGCCAGCGGGTCGTCCGAACGCTTCACCTGGCACCCGGATCGCGTGCATGCGATTGCGGATTACGTCGCCAGCACCATCCGCCAGCGCTATCCGGACCTGCAGGTGCCGTATCACAGCCGCTGGCGCCATTTCGAAAGCGGCGCGGGCGACCAGCGCACGGACCGCTGGCAGGTGCTGTGCGAGCGCGCCGCGCTGAGCGGTCCCGAGCACCGCGAGGAGCGTGCCCGCATCGGCATCGACCTGGTGATCCCCAGCGTGCTGCTGGATGCCGGCGCCGGCCCGGAATGGCGCTACCGCGATCCGGCCAGCGACCTGGTGCTGACGCGTTCGGAAGGTCTGGGCGCGGCCAGCTTCGATTTGTTCGCGCGCGGCGGCTTCTCCGCGGCGCCGGGCGATCCCCTGCGCGCCGATGCCGAGCGCCTGCAGCGCATCGACGCCGACAGCATTGCCCACGCCTTCCAGGTCGCGCAGCACAACCCGCTGGTGGGCCTGGAAGGCCGCGCCGGGCTGCTGCGCCGGCTGGGCGAGGTGATGGACGCGACCCCGGCCCTGTTCGGCCGGCCGGCGCGGCTGGGCAACCTCTATGACTACCTGAAGGCGCACGCCGTGGGCGGCCAGCTCGAGGCCGGCTTCCTGCTGCGCACCTTGCTGGTGGGCCTCGGGCCGGTGTGGCCGGGGCGCATCGTGGTCGAGGGCGTGTCGCTGGGCGACTGCTGGCGCCATCCAGCCGCGCCGGGCGGGCTGGTGCCGTTCCACAAGCTGACCCAGTGGCTGACCTATTCGCTGCTGGAGCCGCTCGAGGACGCCGGCCTGACCGTGACCGGCCTCGATGCGCTGACCGGCCTGCCCGAGTACCGCAACGGCGGCCTGCTGTACGACTTCGAGCTGATGGTGCCGCGCGATCCCGGCTTTGCCGCCGAACCGCATGCGGTGGATGAGCCCGTCATCGTCGAATGGCGCGCGCTGACCGTCAGCGGCCTGGACCTGGTGGCGGATTGCGTGCGCCAGGCGCTGGGGCTAGAGGAAGCGCAGTTCCCGCTGGCGCGCGTGCTGGAAGGCGGCACCTGGGCGGCAGGACGGCGCATCGCCGCCAAGCGCCGGCCGGGCGGCGCGCCGCCGTTTGCCATCACCAGCGACGGCACGGTGTTCTGAACGCGCCGCCCGCGCCGCGGGCGGCGTTGCAGGCAGGCAAGGCTTGTGCAACGTGGCTTCAGGAGCGTCACCATGAACGACATGACCGCTGTTCCCGCAGTCGAGCCCGGCGGGCCGGATCCCGCCGACCTTGCCGGCCTCTCCGGCGTGATGGTGGTCGACCATCCGCTGGTGCAGCACAAGGTCACGCTGGCGCGCAGCGAGGAGACCACCACCGACAACTTCCGCCGCCTGGTGCGCGAGATCAGCCAGCTGCTGACCTACGAGGCCACACGCGACCTGGCGATGGAAACCATCGCGATCCGCACGCCGATCGCGGCCACGCAGTCGCGCGTGCTGTCCGGCAAGAAGCTGTGCCTGGTGTCGATCCTGCGCGCGGGCAACGGCTTTATTGATGGCATGCTCGACCTGCTGCCGGCGGCGCGCGTCGGCCATATCGGCCTGTACCGCGATCCCGAGACGCTGGAGCCGATCGAGTATTACTTCAAGATGCCCGAGGACATCCAGGAGCGCATGGTGATCGTGGTCGACCCGATGCTGGCCACCGGCAATTCGGCCATCGCGGCACTGAACCGGCTGAAGGAGGCCGGCGTCACGACCATGAAGTATGTGTGCCTGATCGCCTCGCGCCCGGGCCTGCGCGCGCTGCGCACCGCGCATCCGGACGTCGGCATCGTCACCGCGGCCATCGACGACACCCTCAACGAGCACGGCTATATCGTGCCCGGCCTGGGCGACGCCGGCGACCGCCTCTACGGCACGCGCTGATGGACTCGCGCGCTGGCCTTGCGCCGACGCCGCGCGCGCCGCCCGCGCGCGCGGTGGCGGGCGGCCGCATCCGGCAGGAGAACCAGGCCATGATCCTGCGCGCGGCCGAGCATGTGTTTGCGCGCGCCGGGTTTGCCGGCGCCACCATGGTGGAGATCGCCATGCGCGCGGGGGTGCCCAAGTCGAACCTGCATTACTACTTCCGCACCAAGCAGGCGCTGTACCGCGCGGTGCTGGCGCATACGCTGCAGCTGTGGCTGTCGGAAGCCGACGTGATCCGCGCCGAGCTGCCGCCGCAGGTGGCGCTGGAGCAGTACATCCGCGCCAAGATGCGGCTGTCGGCCAGCCATCCGGATGCGTCGCGGGTGTTCGCCAACGAGCTGCTGCACGGCGCGCCCGAGATCGGCGAGGTGCTGCGCCACGCCTTGCGCGAGCTGGTGTCGCGCAAGGCGGCGGTGGTGCAGCAGTGGATCGACCGCGGGCAGATGGCGCCGGTCGATCCGCAGCACCTGTTCTTCACCATCTGGGCCGCCACCCAGACCTACGCGGACTTTGAATCGCAGGTCTGCGCGGTGCTGGGTATCAGCCGGCTGCAGCCGCAGGACTATGCGCACGCCACCGAGCACGTGGTGGTGATGCTGCTGCGCGGCTGCGGCCTGGCGCCGATAACGCGGGCCTGAATTCACCCATACCGGATACCACGACGCGACCCATGCTCGACCTGATCCTGCGGCATTGCAACCTGCCCGACGGGCGCACCGGCATCGATATCGGCATCGCCGACGGGCGCATCGCCGCAGTCGGGCCGGCCCTGGCCGCGCGCGCGGGCGAAGAGATCGATGCCGCCGGCCAGCTGGTGACGCCGCCGTTCGTCGATGCGCACTTCCATATGGACTCGACGCTGTCGTACGGGCTGCCGCGCGTAAACCAGTCGGGCACGCTGCTGGAAGGCATTGCGCTGTGGGGCGAACTGAAGCCGTTGCTGACGCAGGAAGCTATCGTCGAGCGCGCGCTTGCCTATTGCGACTGGGCCGTGGCGCGCGGGCTGCTGGCGATCCGCTCGCATGTGGATGTGTGCGATCCGCGCCTGCTGGCGGTGGAGGCGCTGCTGCACGTGCGCGAACGCGTGCGGCCCTACCTGGACCTGCAGCTGGTGGCGTTCCCGCAGGACGGCGTGCTGCGCGCGCCCGGCGCGCTCGCCAACCTGAAGCGCGCGCTGGAGCTGGGGGTCGACGTGGTCGGCGGCATTCCGCATTTCGAGCGCACCATGGCGCAAGGGGCGGAGTCGGTGCGGCTGCTGTGCGAGCTGGCGGCCGAACGCGGCCTGCGCGTCGACATGCATTGCGACGAAAGCGACGATCCGCTGTCGCGCCATATCGAGACCCTTGCCAGCGAAACCGTGCGGCTGGGCCTGCAGGGCAGGGTGGCGGGATCGCACCTGACTTCGATGCATTCGATGGACAACTACTACGTGTCCAAGCTGATCCCGCTGATGCGCGAGGCCGGCGTGGCGGCGATCGCCAATCCGCTGATCAACATCACGCTGCAGGGGCGGCACGACACCTATCCGCGGCGCCGCGGCATGACGCGCGTGCCCGAGCTGATGGCGGCCGGCGTGCCGGTAGCCTTCGGCCACGATTGCGTGATGGACCCGTGGTACGGCCTGGGCTCCGGCGACATGCTGGAAGTGGCGCACATGGGCCTGCACGTGGCGCAGATGACCGGGCAGGAAGCGATGCGCGCCTGCTTCGAGGCGGTCACCGCCACGCCGGCGCGCATCCTGGGGCTGGAGGGCTATGGCCTGGCGCCGGGCTGCCGGGCCGACCTGGTGCTGCTGCAGGCGCGCGACCCGGTCGAGGCGATCCGGCTGCGCGCCACGCGGCTGCGCGTGCTGCGCGCCGGCAAGACCATCGCCACCATGCCGGCGGCGGCCGCGGCGCTGGCGCTGCCGGGACGGCCGGCGCAGGTGGATTTCCGACGCGACGGCGGTGCGGCATAGCGTGCACAAAATTTTTTGCAGGCGGGTGTTGACAGTACCCACGGCACTCGGCATAATTTCGTTCTTCGCATCGCAGCAGCAATGTAGCAGCATCGCAGCAGCAATACGAAGCCCAGATGGCGGAATTGGTAGACGCACTAGGTTCAGGTCCTAGCGGTGGCAACACTGTGGAGGTTCGAGTCCTCTTCTGGGCACCAAAATTCGGAAAGGCTCGCGCAAGCGAGCCTTTCTTCGTTTCAGGCCATGCTCCATGGCAACCACGTCCGCGCGAGCGGGCTTTTTTTTGTCCGCGGCTTTCGGACATCGCCTGACCCAGGGGTTCAGCGTGCCGGCATTCCGTCGAGGTCCTGCGCCTCGCGCACGCAGTTGCGGCCCTCCGCCTTGGCGCGGTACATGGCCGCGTCGGCCGCGCCGAACAGGCGCTGCCAGTGGCTCGCGCCGCCATGGCCGACGGCCACGCCGAAGCTGGCGGTCACGCCAAGCTGCGTGGTGCCGGACAGGTAGACCGGCCGCGACGCGATGGCCGCGCGCAGCGTTTCGGCCAGCGCCGCGGCTTCGCCGGGCCGGCCGTGCGGCAGCCACAGCGCAAATTCCTCGCCGCCGAAGCGGGCCAGCACCCCCTCGGCCGGCACCAGCGCGCGCATCTGCGCGGCGATATTGCGCAACACCTGGTCGCCGGCCGCATGGCCGTGGCGGTCATTGATCTGCTTGAAGCGGTCGACGTCGACCAGCACCAGGCTGGCGGTCTCGTGCGCGCCGTACCGGGTCGCCACCAGTTCCAGCGCGCGCCGGTTCAGCAGGCCGGTGAGGCTGTCGGTGCGGGCCTGTTGCTCCAGTTGCGCGGTCAGCGCGGCGCGCTCGCGCAGCTTGCGGCGCAGGATGTCGATGGCATCGAACAGGCGCCGCATCTCCGCGGCCTGGCCCATGCGCCTAGCCTGCATGGTCGTTTCGGATGGCGGTGTTCCGTGCGGCTGGACGCGGTCCTCGGCCAGCGCGATCACCTCGGCCCGCGCGCGCAGCAGCGGCAGGAACACCGCGCGCCGCGCGAACACCAGCATGTAGCCCAGCACCGCGAGGATCAGCGCCGAGGTGCCGCACGCGGCCGCGAGCCGGCGCAGCGCGCGCTCGCGCGTGCTGGTGAAATGCGCCACCACCTCGTCCAGGAACACGCTGCGCAGCCGCTCCAGCGGCTCCAGCGTGGGCACGTAGCGGTTGGTCAGTTCGGTGGGCGTCATCGAGTAGTTGCCCGAGTTGCGCCCCTGCGCGACCAGGCTGTCGACCATGGCCACGCCGCGGCCGAAGAACTGGTGGCCGGCGTCGGCATAGGCCTGCTCCAGCGCCGGCGCGGCGCCGAACATGTTGTAAGCCGGCCCGGCCAGCTGCCACAGCTCCAGCAGCCGGCCGCGCGAGCGCGTCGCGTCGACCAGGCTCTGCACCGGCATCGGCTGGCGCGCCGCCACCGGCGCCATGATCTGCGATGCCATGCGCCCCGCGTACTCGCGCAGGTCGCCCAGCATCTTGCCGGTCAGTGCGGGCGCGGCCAGGCCGTCATCGCAAACGGAAAGCTCGCGCACCTGCCAGGCGATGGCGGGCTGCAGCGCGTCGACGACCTCGAACATGCTTTCGATGGCGTGGCGGATCTCGTCCATGTCGCGCTGCTGCGGCGCGCGCCCGGCAAGTTCGTCGATCTCGGTGCGCGCCCGCGCCAGGCGCTCGCGCACGCGTTCGACCATCAGCGGCGGCAGGTGGTGGCTGTGCAGGCCGAAGGGGGCCGGCGGCGGCGCGGACAGGCGCGCCAGCGCGGCGTCGCTGCGGGCGCGGAACACCTGCAGGCGCGCGCGCGCCGCGCTGTGCGGCGAGGGCGGTTCGCCCAGCACGCTGTTGGCCGGGCCGCGTTCGGCGGACAGCGTGTTGGCGGCGTCCAGCACGTCGCGGTACGCCGAGATGTCGTACAGGTTTTGCCGGGCCGCGGCGAAGTCGCCGTAGGAGGCGGCGATCACCAGTGCCGCCAGCACCACTGTGCACAGGCCGCCCACCGTGGTCGCCACCGCCAGCTTGCGCTGCAGGCTGCGGCGCGGTCCGTTGCCGGCGCTCGGCGCACTGCCGTTGCCGGGATCAAGCTGTCGGGCGCGTTGCCGCAGGGCCATGCTGTCTCCACCCGGCTGCCAGTGGCCGGGCCATGCGTGAAGATTCTGTCAATCCCGACATTATTGACGAAAAGGCCGCGGCACCTGTCCAAATCGTCCGCGATTCGCGCCGGCGACAGCGGCGCCGGCCGCTGTCCGGCAGGCTTTCGCGGGCGCGCGCAGCCGAACATTCGCGGCTAACGCTGGCGGGGCATTTGACCTATGCTCAAGCTCATCGGGCAGGCATTTATAACGTCCCGAAGGTGGTTGCCATGACGTTGGTCTTGTCATCATCGAGAGAGAGGGAGGCGGGGGCGAGCCCCGGATGGCGCGGCTGTGCCGCGCATCCCGGCATCGTCCGCCATCACCTGCACTACTGCGCCATGCTGGCCATGCTGATGTGTGCGCTGGCCCACGCAGATGAAGCCTTGCCGGATTTCCACGGCGCTTCCGGCTCTGATCCACCGCTGCAGGCAAGCCTGGCGCAAGCCGGTCCGGCGGAGCCGGCGCAGGTTTCCGGGCCGCTGGCCGACAACTCCGAAGCGAGCGGCTGGATGGTCCAGCCGCTGGAGCCGGTGGTGGTCGAATACGCGGCGGTGTCCCCGCCATCTTCATCCCGATCTTCTTCCGCATTGCCGCGCGCGAGCGGCGCCGGGCCCGATGACGATGCCCCGGGCCTCGCCGCCGTCGACCGCGAGACAGCGGCCATGCCCGAGCGTGCGCGCCGGTTGTCGCTGCATCTCGATGACATCACCACCGCCAGCGGCTTTGCCGACAATCGCGTACGCACCATGGCGCTGGCGGTCGATGCCGTGGTGCCGCGTGCCGGCGGGCTGACCATCCAGCCGCGGTTGCAACTCGCCTACCAGCCCGGCATGAGCGCGGACCCGAACAAGTTGTCGCAGCCGATGCCCGGCGATGCCAGCGCCACCGGCATCGGCGTGCGCCTGTACGGCGCGCAGCCGACGCGGCTGGCCGGCATCTATCCGTTCGTCGAGGCTGACTGGTGGCAGGAGAGCCGCAAGCAGGTCATCAATATCAACGGCACCAAGATCGATGCCGACCTGCTGCGCGGACTGTTCTCGTTCAATATCGGCGCGCATGGCAATACCAAGACCGGCGTGAAGCTGTGGTTCAAGGTCAGGGCGGGGCGCAACCCGAGCGGCACTGTCGGTGCGCGCTATCGGTGGTAAGGGTGGTGGGGGGCAGTCGCGCGCAAGGCGCGCGGCAACAAAAAAGGGCTTCCGTTTCCGGAAGCCCTTTTTCTTTCTGCATAGGTGGCGCGGCTGGCAGGATTCGAACCCACGACCCCTTGGTTCGTAGCCAAGTACTCTATCCAACTGAGCTACAGCCGCACACGAGAGGCGCAATTGTATCGCAATTATTGATTTGCGCAAGCCCCCCGCCGAAAAATCTTCAACGGCCGCTGACAGCCTCAGCCTGCGGCTTCCGACCAGACGCCATCCGCCTCCCGCGCCTTGCCTTCGTCGCGCAGCTTGATCAGGTGCGCCAGCAGCGAGCGTTGCGCCACCGGGTGCATGCGCGGCGGCACATCGTCATAGACGCGCAGCACCAGTTCGCCGAGCGCGGCCGGGCCGAGTTCGCGCAGCGCGCCGGCGACCTTGGCCTCGCGCTGCAGGCGGTGCCGCACCAGGATGCGGATGGCGTCCTGCGGGCGCGCGATCAGGAAGCCGTGTCCCGGCGCCAGCCACTCCAGGTCTTCGTCCTGCAGCGCCGCGAGCGAGTCGAGGTAGGCGCGCATGTCGCCATCGGGCGGGCCGATCACCACCGTCGATCCCTGCATCACGTGGTCGCCGGTGAAGAGCGTCTTTTCTTCCTCGAGCAGGTAGCAGAGGTGGTTGGACGCATGGCCGGGAGTGTGGCAGACGCGCAGCGTGCAAGCGTCGGACAAGGCCAGGCGCTCGCCGTGCTGCAGTTCGCGCTGCGGCGTGAAGGTGGCGTCCTGCCAGGGGCCGGCGGGTGCGGCGCGTCCCAGTACGGTGGCGCCGGTGGCGGACTGCAATGCCGCCGCCGCGGGCGAATGGTCCAGGTGCGTATGCGTGGCGAGGATCCAGCGGATCGGCCCGGGCGCCGCTTCCAGGATGGCGCGCACATGTTCGCCATCGTCCGGGCCCGGATCGATCACGGCCCATTCATTGCGCGCGCCGCCGCCGACCAGGTAAGTGTTGGTGCCCGGGCCAGTCATCACGCTGCCGTTGTTGGCCGTGACCCGCCATACCCGCGGCGACAACTGCACCGGCACGCCGGGTGCCAGTTCGTAGCGGCCGTGCACCTTGCCGTCGGGATCGATGCGGCCGATCTCGGCGTAGCAGGGCTCGTTCGGCATCACCGGGCGCACTCCCGCCGCGCCGGTGGCCAGCCGCGGCATGATGCAGGCGATGCCGCGCAGCTGCGAGAAATACGCAAAGCAGGCCGCGGCGGTCTCGAACTGCGCGATCGAGCCCAGCGTGCGGCGCGTGACATGCATCATCGGCAGGCCGCTGGCCGGGTCGGCGGCCTCGGCCGGGCGCACCCAGCGGTGCTCGACGATCTCGGTGCCGTCGGGTACGGCCAACTGGCCCTCGGGAGCGATGGCGACGAAGAAGCGGGTATCGAAACGCTTGGGCAGGCCGGGCGGCGTCAGCCAGTAGCTGTGATAGGCCAGGCGGTCCGCCGCCAGGCGCAGGCCGAGCTGCTCGCAGGCGTGGGCCAGTCCGGGACCGCCGCGTTGCACGGCCTCGCGCAGCAGCGCCTGCTGGGCGGCGTCCAGCTCGTGCGGCGCGCGCAGGCGCCCTTGATGGTCGCAGGCGAACAGCAGGCCGGCCTCTTCGAAGCATTCGCGCACCGCGGCGAGGTAGAAGTCCAGCCCGCTGGCCGGGAGGCCCAGGCGCTCGCTGGCAAGCACGTCATCGAGGCCGTGGGCGTGCGCGTGCAGGTGCCGGTCTTGCGCATCGAGGGTGCCGCCGGGAAAAACATAGGCGCCACTGCTGCGGTCGTTGGCGCGTTCGACGCGGCGCACCAGCAGCACTTCCATGCCGGCGGGCGCATCGCGCACCACCAGCAGGCTGGCGGCCGTGCGCAGCAGTGGCGTGGGATTGGCGGGGCGGTTGCCGCTTGTCTCTGTGGTTGTCATTGTGTCGGCATCGTGGGTTGTACGCGCGGCGCGCCGGGGGGCAAGGTCGGGCCAGGCAGGGCACGGCCGCGTGCGCTAGTTTAGCCGCGTTCGCGGATTCGAAAGTCCGCTGACTCCAGGCGCCGCGGCCGCGGCCACGCCGGTCCGGGCCGGCGGCAGGCGCGGGCGGGCTTTGGCTTTTCCGGCCACAGGCAGTAACCTGATAGCTCCGCTTCACTTTCCGGAGCGCCACCGCCGGCGCTCCCATCGGAGGAGGTCCGCGTGATCCGAGCTTCTTACCTGTGCCTGACGGTTGCGTGCCTGGTGGCGGCCTGCGAGACGCCGCCGCAGCGGGCGCCGCGCCCGGTGCCGCCGCCCACCACCCGCATCACCGTCGATCCCCAGGCCATGTCCCGGGCGGCATCCGCGGCCTGCGAGCCGGCGGTGGCGGAAGCGCTCCAGCGCCGTTATCCGCAACCCGGCAGCGTCATGCTGATGGCCGACCGCGAGCAGTACTTCCAGCGCCCCAACGCGCAGACCTCGGTCAACGGCGAAGGCGTGTTCGAGCCGGACGACAGCTCATCCTCGATCGGCTTCCACTACGCCTGCCTGTACAACGCGCGTACCGGCAAGGTCGACGATGTGCAGATGCGATACTGAGCTACGCCGTCGCTTCACCGAAAATACCGAGGGCGCAAGCGCGTAACTATTGCGCTAAATGGCGGTAATCGCGACTTCCCATTTCCTTGACCTACCGGTTGAACGGCCATTAGCATAGCCACGCGCCTTCGCGAAGTTCGCATATAGAACTGTAGTTCTAATGGCGTAACTTTTGCCGACTCTGGAGACAAGGAAGTCATGAACAAGATCGCCGGGTTCTTCACCGAACTCATGCGCCGGTACCTGCCGGATCCCTTTGTGTTTGCCATCGGCCTGACGCTGCTGACCATGGCACTGGCGGTGCTGGTGCAGGGGCAGGCGGCCCCGGCGGTGATCGCCAGCTGGGGCAAGGGCTTCTGGAACCTGCTGGCCTTCACCACGCAGATGGCCGTGATCCTGGCGATGGGCTACGTGCTGGCCACCGCGCCGCTGACCGACCGCATGCTCGACCGCATCGTCGGCGCCGTGCATACGCCGCGCACGGCCATCATCGTCGCCACGCTGGTGGGCGGCATCGGCAGCTACCTGAACTGGGGCTTCGGGCTGGTCATCGGCGGCATCATCGCGAAGAAGCTGGCGCTGAAGGTCCGCGGCGTGCATTACCCGCTGATCATCGCTTCGGCATACAGCGGCTTCACCCTCTACGGGCTGGGCCTGTCGGCCAGCATCCCGGTGCTGATCTCGACCCCGGGGCATCCGATGGAAAAGGCGATGGGGGTGATCCCGCTGTCAGAGACCATCTTCTCGACGCCGATGCTGCTGACCAGCCTGGCGGTGATCGTCACGCTGCCGCTGCTCAATGCCTGGCTGCACCCGCGCCATCCGGCCGAAGTGGTCGAGATCCGCCGCGAGCAGGAACCGGCCCGGGCCGACGCCGGCCCGGGACACAGCATCGGCGGCGAGAACACGCTGGCCGGGCGCCTGAACAACAGCCGCATCCTGAGCCTGGCGATCGGTCTCTGCGGCATGGCCTATGCCGTCATCTACTTCACCCAGGGCGGCTCGCTCGACCTGAACCTGATCAACTTCCTGATCCTGTTCGGCGGGGTGCTGCTGCTGGGCACGCCGGTCAACTACGTGGCCAAGCTCAACGAAGGCATCAAGACCATTTCCGGCATCATCCTCCAATATCCGTTCTATGCGGGCATCATGGCGATCATGGCCGGCTCTGGGCTGGTGGATACCATCTCGCGCGTGTTTGTCGATATCGCCACGCCGCAGACGCTGCCGTTCTGGGGCCTGGTCAGTTCCTTCGTGATCAACTTCTTCGCGCCGTCCGGGGGCGGCCACTGGGTGATCCAGGGTCCGTTCATGGTCGACGCGGCCAAGGCCATCAACAGCTCGGTCAGCCAGACCTCGATGTCGGTGATGCTCGGCAACGCCTGGAACGACCTGGTGCAGCCGTTCTGGATCCTGCCCGCGCTGGCGCTGTCGAAGCTGAACCTGAAGGACGTGATGGGCTACACCGTGATCATGATGTTCTGGGTAGGCCTGATCTATATCGCTGCGATGCTGATGTGGGGCGCGCAGATTGCCTGACTTTGATGCCCGGCCGCAAGGCTGACAGGAGAAACGCATGCCGTATCTGATCGAAACCGTCGACAAGCCCGACCACCAGCACGTGCGCCAGGCCACCCGCGCCAGCCACCTGGACTACCTCGACGCCAACAAGGCGCTGCTGCTGGCCTGCGGCGCCAAGCTCAACGATGACGGCTCGGATGCCGGCGGCGGCGTCTATATCGTCGATGTCGACAGCCGCGAGGCCGCGCAGCGCTTTATCGACGCCGACCCGTTCGCCGCGGCGGGCCTGTTTGCCGAGGTGCGCATCGTGCGCTGGCGCAAGGCCTATCTCGACGGCACCTGCCGTCTGTAAACCGCGTCTGTAAACCGGGCCGCGCACGCTGCCCCATCGCTACCCAACTCCAGGAGACCCCATGCTGTTCATGGCCGAAATGACCGTCAGGATTCCCGCATCGCTCGACCCGCAATTCGTCGAGCAGCTCAAGGCCGATGAAAAGGCCATGTCGCAGCGCCTGCAGCGCGAAGGCAAGTGGCGCCACCTGTGGCGCGTGGTGGGCCAGTACGCCAACGTCAGCATCTTTGACGTCAGCGACAACGATGAACTGCACACCTTGCTGACCGCGCTGCCGCTGTACCCATACATGGAGATCAAGGTCACGCCGCTGGCCCAGCACGGTTCCGCCATCGCGCAGAACTGAGCCGGACCGATCCGCAATACCGCCCGCGATCCCTGACTGACCGATACCATGCCCTTCGCCGATCTTCCCGACGTTCGTTTGCACTACCGCCTCGATGGCGCCGAGCACCTGCCGGTGCTGGTGCTGTCCAATTCGCTCGGCACCAGCCTGGACATGTGGGCACCGCAGGTGGATGCCTTCAGCCAGCATTTCCGCGTGCTGCGCTATGACACGCGCGGGCATGGGCAGTCGTCGGTGCCGCCCGGTCCCTACAGCATCGCGCAGCTGGGCGGCGATGTGATCGGGCTGCTCGACCAGCTTGGCATCGGGCAGGCCAGCTTCTGCGGCCTGTCGATGGGCGGCATCACCGGCATGTGGCTGGCGCTGAACCACGCGCCGCGGCTGCGCAAGCTGGTGCTGTGCAATACCGCGGCGTATATCGGCCCGCCCGAGAACTGGACCAACCGCGCCGCGGCGGTCGAACGCGACGGCGTGGCGTCGATCGCCGCGGCCGTGGTCGACAAATGGCTGACTCCGGCCTACGCCGCCGCGCATCCGGAACTGGTGGCCTCGCTGCGCGCCATGCTCGGCGCCAGCCCGGCCGCCGGCTATGCCGCCAACTGCCTGGCGGTGCGCGACGCCGACCTGCGCGCAGGGATCGCCGGCATTGCCATGCCCACGCTGGTGATCGCCGGCTCGGGCGACCTGCCCACGCCGCCGCGCGATGGCGTGTACCTGGCGCAGACGATTCCCGGCGCGCACTACGTCGAGCTGGAAGCCGCGCATATCTCCAACCTGGAGCAGGCACAGGCCTTCAGCAAGGTCGTGGTCGATTTCCTGGCGCGCTGAGCCGCTGGGCCGCGCCGTGCCGGGCCTTTCCGTAGCCCGGCCGCGTGGCTTATCATGCACCCCTTCGCCGTAGTGTCCTGCCGTCGGTGCGCCCGGTCTCGGATCCCCGCATTCGAGTAATTGACAGGGTCGTAGCACGCGGACAAGATGCGACCGACAGATGCGCCTCCGGGACGACATGCCGGCAGTCATAGCCGAAATGCCCGGAGAACACGCAAGAACTTTGGGAATCGGGGTCATGAAGCCTATCTTTCGTCAATTGGCGGGCGCGGTCACGCTCGCCGTCATGCTGTCCGGCTGCGCCACCGGGCCTGACTATGCCGGCAACCCGGCGGCCGCCGAGCAGCCGCCTTCCGACCAGGCCATGAAGGCCTTGTCCGCCGAAGTCTTCACCTTTGCCTATCCGATGGTGCTGATGGACGTGACGCGCGAGCTGATGACGCTGCGCACGCCCGCCAACACCTTCAGCCACAAGCGCACCTTCCCGGACGCCACCTTCACCGATGTGGTCAGCCCCAACGCCGACACGCTGTACTCGTCGGCGTGGCTCGACCTGTCGCGCGAGCCGGTGATCCTGTCCGTGCCCGATACGCGCGGGCGCTATTACCTGATGCCGCTGATGGACGCCTGGACCAATGTGTTCGCCGCACCGGGCAAGCGCACCACCGGCACCCGCCGCGGCAATTTCGCCATCACCGGTCCGGACTGGCGCGGCACGCTGCCCAAGGGCGTGCAGGAAATCCGCTCGCCCACGTCGATGGTCTGGCTGATCGGCCGCACGCAGGCCAACGGCAAGCAGGACCTGCCGGTGGTGCACCGGCTGCAGGACCAGTACCGGCTGACGCCGCTGTCGGCCTGGGGTGGCGGCCGACGCGTGCCGGACAAGGTCGCGGCGCGGCCCGCGCTGGATCCCAACAGCGCCCCGGTCGAGCAGGTCGCGGCCATGGACGCGCAGGCGTTCTTCACGCGGTTTGCCGCGCTGCTGCCGGCCAATCCGCCGGCACCGGCCGACAGCGCCATGGTCGAGAAAATGCGCCGCATGGGCATCCGCCCGGGCGTTCCGTTCAAGACCACGGTGATGGAGCCGTCCACCGCGCGGGCCGTGCAGGAAGGGGCCACGGCCGCGCTGGCGTCGATCGAGCAGGCGGCGCGCAAGGGCAACGCCGATGCCGGCAATGGCTGGGTCATGCATCGCGACCTGGGCACCTACGGCACCAGCTATGGCCGCCGCGCGGTCACGGCATGGGTGGGCCTGGGCGCCAACCTGCCGGAGGATGCGATCTACGCCTCCACCCGCACCGATGCCAACGGCAAGCCGCTGCAGGGCGGGGCACGCTACGTGCTGCACTTCGACAAGGACCAGCTGCCGCCGGCGCGCGCGTTCTGGTCGCTGACGCTGTACAACGAGCGCCAGGCCTTTGTCCCGAACCCGATCCGGCGCTACGCCATCGGCAGCCGCGACCGCCTGCGCTACAACCGCGACGGCTCGCTCGACATCTACATCCAGCACGAGCGCCCGGCCGGCGCCAAGGCTGCCAACTGGCTGCCGGCGCCGCCCGATGGCCTGAACATGATGCTGCGCGCGTACTGGCCGGAACAGGCGCTGCTGGACGGCAGCTGGATGCCGCCGCCGGTGATGCGCGTGAACTGATCCGCCGGACGCCGGCAGGCAAACAGGCCGCATGCCCGACGGGCATGCGGCCTGCTTTGTTTACGCCGCGGCGTTTTGCCTGAGGCCGGTTTGTCAGTGCGCGTGCGTGGCGCACGCGGTGCAGGCGCCGGCCGCGTGCGGCGCGGGGGCGGTGCCGGCCGCGGCAGCGCGCTCGACGCGCTTCCACGCCGCGATTTCCGGGGCCGACAGGCGCTGGCGCAGCGCGCGGGCCGCGCTGACCATGTTGGCCAGCGCCGCTTCGGTCTCCTCCCAGCCGCGCGTCTTCAGCCCGCAGTCCGGGTTGACCCACAGCCGCTGCGGCGGCACCACCTGGCAGGCGCGGTCCAGCAGCCGCTCCATCGCCTGCACCGACGGCACGCGCGGCGAGTGAATGTCATAGACGCCCGGGCCGATCTCGTTGGGATAGTCAAAGTCGCCGAAGCCTTCCAGCAGTTCCATCGCCGAGCGCGAGGTCTCGATGGTGATCACGTCGGCATCCATCGCCGCGATCGCGGGCAGGATGTCGTTGAATTCGGCATAGCACATATGCGTATGGATCTGGGTCTGGTCCCGCACCCCGCTGGCCGAAAGGCGGAACGCGGTCACCGCCCAGTCCAGGTAGGCGTCCCAGTCGGCGCGGCGCAGCGGCAGCCCTTCGCGCAGCGCCGGTTCGTCAATCTGGATCACGCGGATGCCGGCCTGCTCGAGGTCGCAGACCTCGTCGCGAATCGCCAGCGCGAGCTGGCGCGCGGTAGTGGCGCGCGGCTGGTCGTCGCGCACGAAGGACCACTGCAGCATGGTGATGGGGCCGGTCAGCATGCCCTTCATCGGCCGCTCGGTCAGTGACTGGGCGTAGCGGGCGGTGTCGACCGTCATCGGTTCCGGACGGTACACGTCGCCGTAGATCACCGGCGGCTTGACGCAGCGCGAGCCGTAGCTCTGCACCCAGCCGTTCTCGGTAAAGCCATAGCCGCACAACTGCTCGCCGAAGTATTCGACCATGTCGTTGCGCTCGGCCTCGCCATGCACCAGCACGTCGAGCCCCAGCGCTTCCTGCTTGCGCACCGCCAGCGCGATCTCGGCGCGGATGCGCTCGAGGTATTCCAGCGCGCCGATCTCGCCGCGCCTGAATGCGGCGCGGGTCTGGCGGATCGCGGCGGTCTGCGGGAACGAA
Organism: Cupriavidus alkaliphilus; assembly: GCF_900094595.1. GTDB lineage: Bacteria > Pseudomonadota > Gammaproteobacteria > Burkholderiales > Burkholderiaceae > Cupriavidus > Cupriavidus alkaliphilus. The sequence continues at coordinate 39,310 of NZ_FMAD01000011.1, forward strand.
CCGATGGTCGTGGTCGGCAGCAGCGGCAGCGCAAGCGCCGCGCGCTGGCGCTCGATGCGCTCGGCGAAGGGGCTGGTGCGATGCGCCATCGCGTCATCCACGCCAGCCAGGCGCTGCTGCACGCGCGGATTGACCACACGCCGCGAGGCCCGGCGCGACGCCTGCGCGGCGTCCGAAGCCGCCAGGACATCGGCGACGGTCCCGTCGCCCTGGTTCAGCGCGCGCGCCAGCACCGCCAGTTCGTCCAGCTTTTCGGTGGCGAAGGCGAGCCAGGACTTCAGCTCGGCATCGAGCCGCGCTTCCTGCGCCAGCGACACCGGCACATGCAGCAGCGAGCACGACGGCGCCAGCCACAGGCGCTCGCCCAGCGCGCCGTGCAGCGGGCGCAGCAGGTCCAGCACGCGGCGCAGGTCGGTGCGCCAGATATTGCGGCCGTCGATCACGCCGAGCGACAGCACCGCATGCTCGGGCAGCACGGCCTGCCATGCCGCCAGTTGCGCCGGGGCGCGCACCAGGTCGATATGGAAGCCGTCGACCGGCAGCGCGCAAGCGCGCTGCGCATGGTCGGCGGCGGTGTCGAAGTATGTCGCCAGCAGCAGCTTCGGACGCGCCGTCGGGCCACCCTCCTGCAGCGCGGCATAGGCGGTGTCGAAGGCATCGAGCCAGGCCGGTTCCAGGTCGAGGCACAGTGCCGGCTCGTCGATCTGCACCCATTCGATGCCGCGGGCCTTGAGCTGGCCCAGGATGCGGCGATATGCCTGCAGCAGCCGCGGCAGCAGCGACAGCCGGTCGAAGCCCGGCACATGGCTCTTCGACAGCCACAGGTAGGTGACGGGGCCGATCAGCGCGGGACGGGCACGCAGCCCCAGCGCCAGCGCTTCATCTGTCTCCTCGAAAAACCATTGCGGGCCGCCGTCGAAGGTGGTGTCGGCGTCCAGTTCCGGGACCAGGTAGTGGTAGTTGGTGTCGAACCACTTGGTCATTTCCATCGCCGGCTGCTCGCGGTTGCCGCGGGCCAGTTCGAAATACTGCGCCAGCGTCAGTTGCGCCGGGTCGAAGCCAAAGCGGCGCGGCAGCGCGCCCAGCAACGCGGTCAGGCTCAGCATCTGGTCGTAGTAGGCAAAGTCGCCGGTGGCGACGGTGTCCAGGCCGCGCTCGGCCTGCAGCTGCCAGTGGCGGCGGCGCAGTCCGGCGGCCACCGTGCGCAGTTCGGCCTCGGTGCGTTCGCCGCGCCAGAACGCTTCCTGCGCGAATTTCAGTTCACGGCGCTCGCCGATGCGGGGAAAGCCGAGGATATGGGTGCGTGCCATCGATGTTGCTCCGGTAGAGGTCTGGCGCACAGTGTCGGTTTGCCCATAAAATGAATCAAGCGACAAGTTTTAAACATTATATGAATCCATTTCATATCAAGACGGAAAGATGGCGACGCGGGGGGCAGGCATGATCGAAGTCCGCCATTTGCGTTCGCTGGTGGCCATTGCCGAGTCCGGCAAGCTGGCCACCGCGGCCGAGCGGGTGCATGTCAGCCAGTCAGCGCTGTCGCACCAGATCAAGGCGATCGAATCGCACTACGGTTTGCCGCTGTTCGACCGCACCCGCCAGGGCCTGCGCTTTACGCCGGCGGGCGAGCGCCTGCTGGCGCTGGCGCGCGAGGTGCTGGCCGCGGTCAGCGCGGCCGACCGCGATATCGAACGGCTCAAGGGCGACACCCGCGGCGAGTTGCGCGTGGTGCTGGAATGCCATACGTGCTTTGACTGGCTGATGCCGGTGATGGACGAGTTCCGCCGGCGCTGGCCCGAAGTGGAGGTGGACCTGGTCGCGGGCTTCCATGCCGATCCGATCGCGCTGCTGCGCAACGGCCGCGCCGACATGGTGATCGGGTCGCAGCCGGCGGCGCGGCGCGGGCTGGAGGTGGCGCCGCTGTTCCGCTTCGAGATCCTCGCGGTCATTGCCAACGAACACCGGCTGCGCAACAAGCGCCGCATCGAAGCCGCCGACCTTGCCGGCGAAACGCTGATTACCTATCCGGTGCCCGAGTCACGCATCGACCTGATCCGCGAGGTGCTCGAACCCGCCGGCATCCACCTGGAGCGGCGCACCGCCGAACTGACGGTGGCCGTGCTGCAGCTGGTGGCCAGCCGCCGCGGCGTGGCGGCGCTGCCCAACTGGGGCGTCAAGAACTACGTCGACCACGACTACGTATTGGCCAAGCGCATCGGCGCCAAAGGACTGTGGAGCGAACTCTACGCGACCGTGCCGTCGGCGATGGCGCGGCGGCCCTACGTGGCGGATTTTGTCGCCATCGTGCGCGATACCTGCGCAGCGCAGCTCGACGGCATCGAGCTGCTGGCGCCGGCCGCGTAGCGGCGCCCGGATCGGTTCAGGCCGTCAGCATCAGCTCGGCGGCCCGGTCGCGGCGCATGGCGGCGCGCGGCGCCGGCTCCGCCACGGTGTCATCGTCCGGATCCTCCACGTCGGCCACCAGCAGTTCCACGTCGAAGCCGTTATCGAGGCGGCGCAGGAACAGCCACAGCAGGCCGGCGTCATCTGCCGTCAGGGTGGCATGCAGCACGGCCTGCGGGGCGGCGTCGAAGCCCAGCTGCTGCGGCGCCAGCCCGGTACGGCGTGCATTGGCCAGCACCCATTCCATGGTGCTGAACAGGTCGGACGGGGCAAGTCGCAGCGACAAGCGCAGGGTGGGGAGCGGGCGGGAGGCTGGCATGTGTCGTTTCCGGCAGTCGATCTATGCAGGTAAATTTACCAGCGGTGCCGCAGAATTGGTTTCCTGATTTTCTCCATTTTCGTGGAAATATCAGGATGACTGACTTGATTTGATAGAATGAAAAGAAGATTATTCTTTTCCTATGGTGTTTGATGGCACAGTCACCCAAACTCGACGACACCGACCGCCGCATCCTGCGCGAACTGCGGCGCGATGGCCGCCTGTCCAATGCGCGACTGGCGGAGCAGGTGGGGCTGTCGGCCACGCCATGCTGGAACCGCGTGCGCGCGCTGGAAGAAAGCGGGGTGATCGAAGGCTACGCCGCGCTGCTCAACCAGAAGGCACTGGGCCTGCCCGACACCGTGCTGATCGAGGTCACGCTGGAGCGGCACGACGACGACATGCTGTACCGCTTCGGCAAGGCCCTGGCGGAACTGCCCGAGGTGATGGAGGCCTACCTGCTGACCGGCGAATACGACTACCTGATCAAGGTGGCGGTGGCCGGCACGCAGGGCTATGAGGAATTCCTGCGGCACAAGCTCTACAAGCTGCCCGGCCTGCGCCACAGCCGCTCGACCTTCGTGCTGCGCACGCTCAAGCGCGAGACCTCGGTCGAGCCGTGATCAGGCGGTCCTGAGCACTTCGCTGGTGGTATTGCGCAGGGCGCGCAGGGCCTCGTTGCATTGCTGCGGCGTGGTGGGGTGCACCAGCACCGCCCAGCGGCCATGCTGCACCGCCTCGCGCACCGGCGTGATCACCAGCTGGTGGTCCGGCCGCGCGGTCATCAGGCCGGCCAGCAGCATGCCGAACATCACCCCCAGGAAGATTGCCGCACCGGCCGCCAGGCCCGGGCTCTGCATCACCGCGTCGACTTCCTGCCGGTGCAGGATGCCGACCACGGCGAGGCCGATAATGGCGCCCAACGCTGCCATGCTCAGGTGCGAGCGCACCGCGGTGTGGACGATGCCGTCGCTTTCGGGCTCGAGCTTGCGGCCGAAATGGGCCTCGTACGGGTGCACCAGCCGTACCTGCCCCCGCTTCAGGTGCGCCTCGTAGCAAACGCGCTCGGCGGCGCTGCTGGCGGCGAGCTTGGTGTCGAACAATGCTGCGAGCTTGGTGCCTGCGGCCTCGGCACTCAATGGATTGGCTGTCATGGCGAACTCCTGCTGCGGCCGTGCCGCGAGGCGGGTGCTGCGCATTGTTTCCGCGCCCGCCGGGGACGGCCAGTGTCCTGTATACCGAGTCTAGGGACCCGTTTGAAGCGGCTGCATAAGTCGACGGCGCTTGCGCTTGTAGGAATTGGCCGACCACCCCCGAAGCCAGCCCTGGCGGGGGAATTCCAGCGCGAACGACCGATTCCGCTCATAATGTCGGCGGTGCCGGGCTGCGCCCCCGCCTTTTGACCAAGAATTCCGGTATGAATGACACAGAAATTGAGCTGATCGACTCGGCCCGCCTGCCGACGCGATTCGGCGACTTCACGGCGCACGCCTTCAAGGGCGCCGACTCAGGCATCGAGCACCTGGCCCTCAGCGTCGGCGATGTGGCGGGCGACAACGTGCTGATCCGCATGCATTCCGAATGCCTGACCGGTGACGTGTTCGGCTCATGCCGCTGCGATTGCGGGCCTCAGCTCGAACTCGCCATGGAAAAGATTGCCGCCGAGGGCCGCGGCATCCTGCTGTACCTGCGCGGCCACGAAGGGCGCGGCATCGGCCTGGCCGAAAAGATCCGGGCCTACCGTTTGCAAGACGGCGGCCTCGACACGGTCGACGCCAACCTGGCGCTGGGCCAGGCCATCGACGCCCGCAACTATGCCTTTGCCGCGGACCTGCTGCACCAGTGGGGCGTCAAGTCGGTGCGCCTGATGAGCAACAACCCGCTGAAGGCCGCCGCGCTGGAAAAGGCGGGCATTACCGTCTCGGAGCAACTGCGCCACATCGTGCCGTCCAACGCCGAAAACGAGAAATACCTGGCGACCAAGCGCACGCGGATGGGGCATCTGCTGGACTAAGCGCCGCCGCGGGTGGCTGCCCGGTGGCCGAGGGGCAGGCCACGCCAGTTGAGCCAGCCTGATCTGGCAGCTCGCCCAGGCTCCCGCGTCTTTTTTCTTCGCCGACCCCATGTTCTGGATACTCGCCGCGATTGCCGTGCTGGTTGCCAGCCAGGTTGTGTCGGGCTGGTAGGTGGCTGTGCTGGCGGTCCTGATCTGGGCTGGCGAGGTGCTGCTGGTCGTTCTGGCGGGCCGGTGGCTCGGCGACGCCGAGGGTAAGCGGCTTCCGGTCTCGGCGGATTCCCCGGGGTCTTGCGACACGGCTCGCCGCGTCGCCGTGCAGCCCTCCGCGCCTGGCGTGGTACAGGGTTCAGCGCCGTCCGGGACGGCAGTCGCAACGCCACACCCGGCCCCCATGGCAACGGCTGGCACCTGCCACTCGACGTCTTCGGCATTTCGTTCAACGAACGCTGGCCGCGTACGGACATCTGCGCCACCCGCGAGTACTTCCTGCGTGCCGGCGACCGCCTGCTGCTGCGCTACGCTCCCGCGGCCGCGACGCCGGCCGGGCAATCCTGGTACTGCGACGTCTCAGGACGCTGGCGCGATGGCGGCCTGCCGCGCCGGGAGGTCAGGGTGAGTGCCGCGCGCTTCGCGTGCATCCCCATACTGCATGACGGCGTCTACGAGATCGGCGTGGGCCAGGGCGACCCGTCCGGGACCGAGCACGGCCAGATCGAGGCGTGGCTGGAGACGGACTCGCCCGACCGCCTGGCGCAATGCAACGCGCCACAGCAGGAGAGCGGCGCCAGCTGGCGCTGCGACGCACACGGACTGGGAGGCCGAGCGGCGCCACGTCTTCCGCTATTACCTGCAGTTGTGCCAGGGCGATGTGCTGGCCATCGAATACGCCTGGCGCCCTGCGACGTTCGGCGTGCCGATGGAGGACGGCAACGGCATCTCGTTTACGGACGGCGAGCTTGAGCTGACCCAGTTCGTGCGCTCGCCGACGCTGCTCAGCGTGCATACCGGATGGAGCGGGGTCGGCGAGGAAATGTCTCGCGTGATGACGGTGACCTGTCCCGGAGACGGCTTCTTCCAGGTCGAACTCACGCTCTATGGGCCGGCGGCATGGCGGACCAGGCCGTCACCGGACTTCCTGCAATTGCGTGTGCTGGGCGTGCTGCTGCGCCGCCCGGAGCAGGTCCGCGATTTCAGCCTGGTCGACGGCTGGGTGGAAGACTGGTATCGGCGTACGGTGCCGGTGCCGCGTCATGCGCTGGCCCCGCCGCATGCCGGCACGCAGCAAGCATCCGGCTCCTCGGCTTGATCGGATGCGCGGCGCGCTGCCTGCCCCAAAGTGATCGGCCCATATAGTTGCCAATGGAAACTATTGCCCATAGAATCCATTTGCCGCTCCACCTACAGCCCCTATGTCCAACGCCACCCGCACCCACTCGATCCTCGAGTTCATGTCGTTCCGCCTGAACCGGCTCTGCGAAATGACGAAGAATTCGGCCTCCGGCTTCTACGAGCGTGAATTCGGCATCGGCCTGCGCGAACTGCGTGTGCTGCGTTTCGCCGGGCTGGAGCCGGGGTTGACGCTGACGCGCTTGATGGAACTGGTGCTGCTGGAAAAAACGGTGACATCGAAGCTGGTCACCGCGCTGGCAAAGCGCGGCCTGCTGCGTCGTGAAGTGGGCGAAGCCGATGCCCGGCAGCTGAACCTCTACCTGACCCCGGCCGGCGAAGCGCTGGTGGCGCAGACCTACCAGCGCGGCGACATGCTGGAGAAGATGTTCCTGTCGGTGCTGACCGAGGCCGAGGTGAAAACGCTGGATCGCTGCATCGACAAGCTCACCCAAGCCCTGATCGCACATCAGCAGGGCGCGGAGGCAGCGACGGACTGAGGCGAGGGCGGCGATCCCTGACAAAAATCATGAAGGAGACAGCATGTCGTTGAAGCCCCATCGGAAATCCCCGCGGCCATGGCGCCGCCTGGCTGGCGTGGCCCTGGTCGCGGCGAGCCTGCCGGCGTGGAGCCAGCCCGCCGCCCGCGCCGCTTCCGCGCCCGCCGCACCGGCGACGACGGTGGCCGCGGCGCTGGCCACCGACCCGAACGTCGTGGGCTGGATGCAAGGCTTTCCCCCGCCTCCGGACAAGCTGATCACCCACGTACCCGGGGGCAACAAGTTTCCGCGCAATCGGTGGCTGTTTTCGCACGTGCGCGAACTGGTGCCGACCGCCTCGGTATGGCGCGGTCCCGGCCCGGCCAGCACGCTGCCGCGCGCGGAACAGGCCATCGGCGCGATTCCGTTCACCGATGCCGACGGTACGCGCCGCACCTTCGACGAGATGCTGGCGCTGACCTATACCGACGGCATCCTGGTGATGCACAAGGGCACGGTCATCTACGAACGCTATTTCGGCGCGCTCGACAGCCATACGCCGCATATCGCGATGTCGGTGACCAAGTCGTTCGTCGGCACGCTGGCCGCCATGCTGGCCGCAGAAGGCAAGCTTGACCCGGCCGCGCCGGTGACGCGCTACCTGCCGGAGATGGCTGGTACCGCTTACGGCGATGCCACGGTGCGGCAGGTCATGGACATGACCATCGGCGTGCGCTACTCCGAAGACTATGCCGATCCCAAGGCCGAGGTCTGGGACTACGCGCGCGCCGGCGGCATGCTGGCCCGGCCGGCGAATTACAACGGCCCCGGCACCTTCTATGACTTCCTGAAGACGCTGCAGAAGGACGGCACCCACGATGCCGCGTTTGCCTACAAGACGGTCAATGCCGAGGTGCTGGCGTGGATCGTGCGCCGTGCCTCGGGGCAGCCGCTGGCGAAGCTGCTGTCCGAGCGGATCTGGCAGCCGATGGGTGCCGAGCAGGACGCGTATTTCACCGTCGACAGCATCGGCACCGAATCCGGGGGCGGCGGGCTGAACACTACCCTGCGCGACCTTGCGCGCTTTGGCGAGACCATCCGCGGCAACGGGCGCTTCAATGGCAAGCAGATCATCCCGGCGTCGGTGGTGGCCGATATCCGCCGCGGCGGCAGCCGCGAACTGTTTGCCAGGTCCGGCAGCGCGGCGGCGTTGCCGGGCTGGAGCTACCGCGACATGTGGTGGGTCTCGCACGACAGCCACGGCATGTTCCAGGCCGCCGGCATCCATGGCCAGCGCATCTACATCGACCCGCAAGCCGAGCTGACCATCGTGCGGTACGCCTCGCATCCGGTGGCCGGCAATGGGGCCAACAACGCGATCACGTTCCGGGCCTTCCGCGCGGTAGCGGAAGCGCTGGCGCGCTAGCGCGCCAGCGCGAGGCGGGGCAACGGACGCGCACGGTCCGTTCTGGCTCCGCCTTGCGTTACTGGTTCCGGTCGTTCACCTCGGCTGCGTAACCGCCTGCCTGGCAAACAGCTGCCAGCCCGACGGCTGATGCAGCCACACCGACAAAACCTGCAGATGCACGGCGGTGGGGGGCTTGCCGGCGGGATGGGTATCGGCGTCGAACGTATATCGGATGGTTGCGACCTGACCGGCCACGTCGATCTTCTGGTCGGTGAAGTCAAGCCGTGTGAATTTCGAGGTGCCGGTGAGGAGCGCCTTCACGAGGCTGCCCTTGGTATCGACCCTGGCCGACGAGTGGCCGTAACTCAGCTGCTCATGCAGCAAGGCGTCGAGCTGTACCGCGTCGGGTGCGAGCATGGCGGCGCGAAGCCTTTCGTTGGCCGCGGCGAGTTGCTGGGGGGCGTCCAATGTCTGTGCGTGCAGCGCGGGCGATGTCGCCACGACGAGGGCAGGCAGCAGCGTACGCAGGGTCCGGGAAAGCAGTGCGGTCATGGTGTCTCCTTGCTTCGTTTTTGCCTGTGTCGATCATTCCGCCTTGATGCTCTGCTCGCGGATGACCTTGGCATACCGTGTGGTATCCCGTGCCATCACCGACGCAAACGCCTCTGGCGTGCTGCCGGATGGCACGGCACCCTGATCGGCAAGCGTCTGCTTCACCTTCGGATCGGCCAAGGCGGTGCGCACGTCCTGCGCAATCTTGCTGACGATGGCAGGCGGCGTGCCGGCGGGGGCCAGCATGCCTATCCACGAGATCGACTCGTAGCCCGGCAGCCCGGCTTCGGCCACGGTCGGCACCTCGGGCATGAGCGGTGCGCGCTTGCCGCTGGTCACGGCCACGGGCTTGAGCTTGCCGCCTTTGATCAGGCCCATGGTTTCGTAGAGCGTCGCAAAGGCGTAGTTCACGTGCCCCGCCATCACGTCCGCCACCGCCGGGCCGCCTCCCTTGTAGGCAACGTGCAGCATGTCGACGCCGGCCTGGCGGGCAAAGATGGCGCCGGCAAGGTGCATCGAGCTGCCGCTGCCGGAGCTGCCGTAGGTGACCTTGCCCGGTTCGCGCTTGCCCGCGGCGATGGCCAGCGGCACAGTGTTGGCGGCGTTGCCGCTGGCGGTCACCATCACCAGTGGCAGTTCTGCCACCAGCGACACCGGCGCGAAGTCCTTGACGGCGTTGTAGGGCACCGTCTTGTACAGCGAAGGGTTGATCGAATGCGTACCGATGTTGCCCATCAGCAGGGTGTAGCCATCCGGCTTCGCCCGCGCCACGTAAGCGCTGCCGATCTGCCCGGCAGCGCCTGGCTTGTTCTCGATGATGACGGCGTGGCCCCACAGTTCGCCCAGGCGCTGTGCGATCAGCCGTGCGCCGGTGTCGGTGCCGCCGCCCGGCGGGAAAGGCACGACGATAGTGACCGGCCGCTCGGGATAAGTGCCCGCGTGTGCCTGCGGCGCGACGGCAACGACAGCTGTCACTGCCAGCAAGCCTGGCGCAAGCATTGAAAGGGAGCGGGCGAATGGAACGCGGTATGGCATGAGTGTCTCCGGGAAATTTTCATGGCGCTCTTGGCTGGCGCCTGTTGCATGAAGCGACGGTCGTCGGCGCGCACGGGCGGGGCCTAGGCCAGCACGGTGTCAGGCGGGCGCTGGCCGGCCAGGCTGGCGCGGAGATTGGCCAGCACGATCTCGCCCATCGCGTCGCGGGTTTCCCAGGTGGCGCTGGCGCGATGGGGCTGGACGACCACGTTGTCCATCTGGAGGAGGGCGGCGGGCACGGCGGGTTCATCGGCGAAGACATCCAGTCCGGCGCCGGCGATGCGACCGGATGCCAGCGCACGCACCAGTTCCGGCTCGTCCACCAGCCTGCCGCGCGCCACGTTGACCAGTACGCCGTGCTTCCCGAGCGCGTCCAGCACGGCGGCATCGACCACCGGCTTCGCGCCATCGGCGGACGCGGCCAGGACCAGGGCGTCGCAGTTGGCAGCCAGCGTGGCGATGTCCGGCATAAAGGTGTAAGGCACGTCGGAGAAGGCGCGCAGGTCGGTGTACGACACCGCGCAGTCGAAGGCCGCCGCGCGCACGGCAATGGCCCGGCCCACGCGGCCGAGGCCGACGATGCCGACGCGTTTGCCGCTGAAGCGATGGGCCAGCGGCAGCGGGGCCTTGCCCCACTGGCCGGCACGCACGTAGCGCTCGGCCTGCGTCAGGCGGCGGTACACGGCGATCAGCAGGCAGAGCGCCTGGTCGGCGACGTCAGCGGTCAGCACGTTGGGCGTGGTGGTCACGTGGATGCCGCGCTCGCGTGCATAGGGCAGGTCCACCGCGTCGGTGCCGACGCCCGCGACCGCCACGATCTTCAGGGCCGGCAAGCGCCGCATCTGGGCTTCCTTGAGGCCGAGCGAGCCGCCGGTGACGACCGCCTCGATGCGCGGGCCGATCTCGTCGAGCAGTGCGTCGGGCGTGGTGGCGCCATACAGGCGGTGAATCTCGTAGTCGGCCTGCAGCCTGGTTTCCAGGCTGGGCACGACGGGCTGTGTCAGCAGAATGGCGCGTTTCACTGGCGGGCATGAAGTCGGGTTGGAATGGGCCGAGTATAGAAACGCGATCAATGCATGTCTAAGCTATAATTTGCAATGATCAATCCAATAATTGGCATGATCCATGGTTCCCGACCTTAACCAGTTGCGCTGCTTCATCGCCGTGGGCGAAGAGCTGCATTTCGGCCGTGCAGCCGCCAGGCTGTTCATGACCCAATCGCCGCTGAGCCGGCAGATCCGGCTGCTTGAGGAGACCCTCGGCGTGCGGCTGTTCGAGCGCAATAGCCGCGCGGTGCGGCTTACCGCCGCCGGCGCCGCGCTGCTCGACGACGCCCGGCGCCTGCTGGCGCTGGCGGGACACGCGGTCGACACGGCGCGCCGGATCGACAAAGGCGTGAGCGGCAAGGTGCGGATCGGTTTTACCGCGGTAGCGGGCTACGATCTCGTGCCGAACCTCATCGCAGAGGCCGGCGAGGCGCTACCGGAGATCGAGGCAACCCTGCATGAAATGGTCACGGTCGCGCAGGTCAGTGCGCTGCAAGCGGGCACCATCGACCTCGGCTTTATGCGGCCCATCGCTGACATGGACCCCGAACTGCAATGGCGCCTGGCAGTCAGCGAGCCGTTGCACCTGGCAATGCCGGCGGGGCACGCGCTGGCGCAGCGCAAGCAAATCGGCAGCAAGGACCTGGCGGGCCTGCCGTTCATCCAGTACTCCGCTACCGAGGGCAAGTATTTTCACGACCTCATCGGTTCGGTGCTGGCGGGCACGGCCAGGCCGCCGCGGGTCGTTCAGCAGATGAGCCAGACCCACAGCGTGATCGCCCTGGTCCGCGCGGGCCTTGGCGTGGCGCTGGTGCCAGCGTCGGCGCGCCATCTTCATTTTCCGCACGTGCTGTTCCGGCCGATCTGGCGCGACGACGTGCGCGCCGAATTGCATCTGATCTGGCGCGAAGCGACGCACAACCCGGCGTGTCGCGTTTTCGCGGACTTTGCCGCCGCGTACCTGGCACGGCGGGCGGAACAGCCTGTTGCTGCTTCGGTTCGGCAAGACGGCTAACAGCGGGTCGCAAACCGGTTGCTATCTCCGCACTTTGGTATGCCTACGGGTATCTCCTAGCTCCGCGCCGTAGTGCCTTGAATCTATTGAGCTAACCGCGGCCGTCGTGCCATCCGGCCCGTACTGCGCAGGGAAATCCGCCTTGACCGGATTTCCCCGGCGACGATAATGCAAAGCACTGCAAACGTTTGCAAGGGAGGGCGAATGGAAACCTACGTAGAACACGGGCAGCGATCCTCGGACGGTCCGCTTGCACTGGTCGACGACGAGCAGTCGGTCACGCGCATCGTCGAGGGCGCGATGGCGGATACGTCCGATCCGCGCTTGCGCTTTGTCATGGGGGCGCTGGTGCGGCACCTGCATGCCTTCCTGCGGGAGGCGCGACTGACCGATGCGGAATACGAGTTCGCGCTCGAGTTCGTCGCCCGCCTGGGTCAAGCCACGCATGCCACGCACAACGAAGTCGTGCTGGCCGCGGACGTGCTCGGGCTGTCGACCCTGGTGACCGTGATGAACAACGGCACACGGCACGGACGCACGCCGGGCGCGCTGCTGGGTCCGTTCTATCGCGCCAACGCGCCGCGCTATGCGTGCGGCGACTGCGTGGTGCAGGACAACCCGCCCGGCCTGCCGCTGTTCGTCAGCGGCACCGTGCGTGCCACCGATGGCACGCCGCTGCCGGGGGCGCTGGTCGAGGTCTGGCAGGCTTCGCCGGTGGGGCTCTACGACAACCAGGATCCGAACCAGCCAGACCGCAATCTGCGCGGCTGCTTCCATGCCGACGAAGGCGGTCACTACCATTTCCGCTCCGTGCGCCCGGCGGGCTATCCGGTGCCGACCGACGGCCCGGTAGGCACCTTGCTCGCCGCGCAGCGGCGCCATCCGTACCGGCCGGCGCATATCCATTTCATCGTCGCGGCGCCGGGCTACCGCACGCTGGTGACGCAGGTATTCGCCGACGAACCGGCCCAGCTGGAATCCGATGTCACCTTTGGCGTGCACCGGCAGCTGGTCGGCCAACTGCAGCGTCACGATCACGGGTACAGCCCCTGGGGCAACGTGCCGGCTCCATTCTTTACGCTCGCGTTCGATTTCACGCTCGAGCCGGGCGAGCAGACCTTTCCCAAGCCGCCCATCGACTGAGCGCGGCTTCCGCATCATCCCTGACTACCCATATCCAAACCATGAGCGCATCTTCTCTTTCCGGCAAGGTAGCCGTGATCCTCGGCGGCAGCGGTGGCATTGGCCTTGCGGCCGGCGAGGCGCTGGCGCGCCTGGGCGCCAGCATCGTGCTGGCGGGCCGCGATGCCGACAAGACGGCCAGCGCCGCGGCCGCGCTGCCGGCCGGCAACCACCTCGCCGCGGTGACTGAGATCGGTGACAGCGCATCGCTGCGCCAGCTGGCCGACGCGGCCAGCCACCACTACGGGCGGGTAGATATCCTGGTGAACAGCGCCGGCTTTACGCGAGCCATTCCGCATGCCGACCTCGACGCACTGGACGACGCCCTGATCGACGCGCTGTTCGCTATCAACTGGCGCGGCCCGTTCGCCGCGATCCGCGCATTCGCGCCGCTGCTGCGTGCCAACGGCGACGGGCTGGTGGTCAATGTCGGCTCCATCGCGGGCCGCACCGGGCAGGGCAGCAACGTGGCCTATTGCGCGGCCAAGGCCGGCCTGGACGTCATGGCGATGTCGCTGGGACGCGCGCTGGCGCCCGACATCCGCGTGCTCAATGTCTCCCCGGGCGTGGTCGACACAGGATTCGTGCCGGGGCGCGATGACAGCTTCAACGAGCGCGCTGCCAGGGCCACGCCGCTGCGCCGCATCGGCCAGGCGCAAGACGTGGCCGATGCCATCGCCGCCTGTGCCACTTCGCTGCGCTTCGCCACCGGTACCACCATCGTCGTCGATGGCGGCCGCCAGCTGGGCTAGGCCGTAGCCACACCAATCACACAACTCCTGACAACGACATGCATGCACGCAAGACCATCATCACCTGCGCGGTGACCGGCAACATCGTCACCCCCGAGCAGCACCCGGGCCTGCCCGTCACCCCGGCACAGATCGCCGATGCCGCACTGGAGGCTGCCGAAGCCGGCGCCGCCGCCGCCCATATCCATGTGCGCGACCCGGAAACCGGGCGCCCGTCGATGTCGCTCGACTATTACGCCGACGTCATGGACCGGATTCGCAAGCGCAACCGCTCGCTGATCATCAACCTCACCACCGGGCCTGGCGGGCGCTTTGTGCCGAGCGAGCACGAGCCGCGCGTGGCCGCGCCCGGGACGACGCTGCTGCACCCGTCGAAGCGGGTCGAGCACATTGCCGCGCTGCGGCCGGACGTATGCTCGCTCGATCTGAACACCATGAATTCCGGTGCCGACGTGGTTATCAATACGCCGGCCAACGTGCGCAAGATGGCGGGCATCATCCGTGCCGCGGGCGTGATGCCGGAGCTGGAGATCTTCGATTCGGGGGACCTCAACATGGCCGTCGATTTCATCCGCGAAGGGGTGCTGGACGGCCCCGGGCTCTGGACCTTCGTGCTGGGTGTCAAGTATGGCTTTGCGCCCACGCCGGAGACGATCTTCTACGCCCGCAACATGCTGCCCGCGGGCGCGCACTGGTCCGCCTTTGGCATCGGCCGCGCGGAGTTTCCTATCGTCGCGCAGGCGTGGCTTGCCGGCGGCCATGTGCGTGTCGGACTGGAAGACAACATCTACCTGGAGAAGGGCGTGCTCGCGCCCGACAACGCCGCGCTGGTCGCCAAGGCGCGCGGTATCGTCCGCTCGCTTGGCGGCGAGCTGGCCTCGCCGGCGGAGGCGCGCCGCACCCTGGGCCTGCGCGAGGCCTGAAGCAACTGCCGCAACAGATTTCAATCAAACCGTAGCCATCATGAACGTTATCCGAGTCAACCAGAAAGCCAACGATATCGAGACCCTGCAGCTGGAACTGCAAGGCATGCCGCGTCCGCAAGCAGCGGCTGACCAGTGCATCATCGAAGTCGCCAGTGCCGGGGTCAACCCCAGCGACGTCAAAGCCACGCTGGGCCTGATGCCGCATGCGGTCTGGCCGCGCACACCCGGCCGCGACTATGCCGGCCTGGTGGTCGACGGCCCGTCGCAACTGCTGGGGCTGCAGGTGTGGGGCAGCGGCGGCGAGCTGGGCATTCGCCGCGACGGCACGCATGGCAAGTACCTGCGCATCGACGCCGCCGCGGTGCGCGCCAAGCCGGAATCGGTATCGCTGCTGGAGGCCGGCGCGGTGGGCGTGCCGTTCATCACTGCCTATGAAGGCCTGCGCCGCGCGGGCATGCCGCAGGCCGGCAGCACCGTGCTGGTGTGCGGCGGCAACGGCAAGGTGGGACAGGCCACCATCCAGATCGCCACAGCGCTGGGCGCACGTGTCTTTGCCGTGGAACGCACGGCGCAGCCTTACCGCGGCCATGCGAGTGGCCAGGTCCGCATGATCGATGCCAGCCGCGAGCCGATTGTTGAGGTCGTGCTGGGCGAGACCGGCGGGCATGGCGCGGATATCGTCTACAACACTGTCGGCAGTCCGTACTTCGAGCAGGCCAACCGGAGCATGGCGATCGGCGCTACGCAGATCTTTATCTCTACGATCGAGAAGCCGGTGCCGTTCGATATTTTCGCCTTCTATCGCGGCCAGCACACCTATGTCGGCGTGGACACGCTGGCGCTCGACAGCAACGCCTGCGCCCGCATCCTGGACCAGCTCGCGCCGATGTTCGCAAGCGGCTTGCTGCGGCCGTTCCCGGTACTGCCCGACTACACCTATTCGCTGGCGCAGGCCAGCGACGCCTATCGTGCCGTGCTGCAGGGCGCGACGGAACGCGTGGTGCTCAAGCCATGAACATCACCCGCTTCGCTCAGGCGCCGGCTTACTTTCCGGCCAACCATGAGGGCATGCATTGCCTGCGCCTGCAGGGCCATGAAGCCGGACCCGCGGCGTCCCTGTGGCTTGGCGTCTCGGTGCTGCTGCCGGGAGGGCATACCGCGCTGGATGCCTCGGCGGTGGAAAAGCACTACGTCGTGCTGGAGGGCGAGGTCTGCATCCGCACGCCGGAACAAGCGGCATTGCTGGGACAGTTCGATTCGGTCCGGCTTGCGCCCGGAGAAGCGCGCCAGGTATCGAATCCGGGGAATCGCCCGGCAATGCTGCTGCTGGCGATGCCGTTCCCGACAGGCTGATTTTTTGATGCTGGTCTGCAAACGATTGCAGAAACAAGTGTCCGGCTTGCCGGGCGCAGCGATCACGACAGCCAGGACATCCACGACAACCACCACAAGGAAGGGAGACACAATGACAATCGCCCCCATGCGCAGACGCGCCTGGCTGCTGGCAGCCAGCGCCGCGGCCGGCTGGGCCGGGCAGGCTGGCGCTCAGTCCAGCGTGACCCTGTATGGTCGCCTTAACACGGCACTGGAATATGCCCGCGCCAGCACGGCCACCGATGGCACGCATCTCGGCGGCACCGGCCGGCTGACCAACAACCGCTCTGTCTTCGGCATGCGCGGAGAAGAGGGCCTGGGCGGCAGCCTGAAGGCCATCTGGCAGATCGAAAGCAATCTGTCGCTGGATAACGGCCAGGGCCAGATCGCTGGCCGCAATTCGCGCATCGGCCTGCAGGGCAAGGCCGGCACCTTGTTCATGGGCCACTGGCAGACGCCCTATACCGAGGCGACCGCGGGCTATGACCCGTATTACCCCACCACCGCCGGATATATGGCGCTGATGGGCAACGGGTCGGCGTCGAGCACGGACAACGTGCAGGACACCAGCGCCTTCGACCGTCGCCAGAAGAACATCATCGTCTACAAGACGCCCTCGCTGGCAGGGTTCAGCGGTGCCGCGGCCTGGGGCGTCAACGAGGAAAAGCTCAGCGTGCCGCGCAATCCGGGGCTGTATTCCTTCTCCGCGGCGTATGACAACGGTCCGCTGAACGTGGTGCTGGCGTACGAACTCCACCAGCACTACCAGACCGCTGGGCGCAATGACGATGCGATCAAGGCGGGCGTGTCCTACAAGTTTCCCAGCACGACCGTGGCGCTGGTCTATGAACGGCTGCACTACCGCACCGCATCCGGCGATCTGACGCGTAACGGCTACTACGCGTCGCTAGTGCAGAAACTGGGGCCGGGCAGCATGCGGGTGGGCGTGGCGCTGGCCGCTAATGGTGCGGGCAATGCCACGGAGACGGTGGGCTTTTTCCGCAGCGGCGCGGAGACGGGGGCCACGCAGGTGACGGTGGGCTACGACTATCCGCTGTCCAGGCGCACCGCGCTGTACGCCTACTACAGCCGCATTCACAACAAGCGCAATGCGACCTACGACTTTGCCATCAATGAACTGGGCGTCAGCGCCGGCGCCGACCCGCAGACCATTGCCCTGGGCATGCGCCATTTCTTCTGAGGCGTGCCGCGTCGACCCCATCCGGTAGTGAGGAGACAGACCATGATTCGATTCATCCGAGGCGCCGTGGTGGCGCTGACCTCGTCATTGATGCTTGCCGCCGCGCCCGCCGCGGTGGCCCAGGCACCGTACCCCGGCAAGCCGATCCGCCTGGTGGTGCCGTTTTCCGCGGGCAGTGCCACCGACATCCTGGCGCGCATCATCGGCACCAAGATGGGGGAAGGCGGTACCTACCAGGTGATCGTCGACAATCGCCCCGGCGCCGGCGGCACACTCGGCGCGACCGGGGTCGCCAAGGCGGCGCCGGATGGCTACACGCTGATCCTGGTGTCGGTGGGCCATGCGATCAACGCCACGCTGTATCCCAGACTGGCTTACGACACGGTCAAGGATTTTGCGCCGGTGTCGCTGGTGGCGACGGTGCCCAATGTGCTGGTGGTCAACGCCGGCAGCAAGTACAAATCGGTGCGCGACCTGGTGACGGCTGCCAGGGCGGCGCCAGGGACGCTGAATTTCGACTCGGCTGGCTCCGGCAGCTCCACGCATCTCAGCGGCGAGATGTTCAGGATGCAGGCGGGCATCGATATCGTCCATATCCCGTACAAGGGCACGGGGGAGGCGCTGACCGACGTCATGGCCGGCCGCGGCGACATGATGTTCGCCCCAACGGTGTCGGCCATGCCGTTCGTGCGGCAGGGCAAGCTGCGCGCGCTGGCGGTCACGACGGCCAGACGCAGCAGTTCTCTGCCCGATATTCCGACCGTGGCGGAATCCGGCCTGCCGGGCTATGCCTTCGACTCGTGGTTCGGCATCCTGGCGCCGGCTGGCACGCCGAAGGAGATCATCGATACCCTCAACGCGGAAATCGGCAAGGCGCTGGCCGCGCCCGACGTGCGCGAACGGCTGGCCGCGCAGGGGGCAGAGCCGAAGCGCTCGTCGCCGCAGGAATTCGCGTCGTATATCCAGGCAGAGATCGGCAAGCTTGCGCCGGTCATCCGCCAATCCGGGGCGATTGCGGGGCAGTAGCGCCGGGGGACAGGGCGCCGGGGAAGGAATTGCGCGCTGGCTTAAAATGGCGTACTCCCATCCTTTCCGGCCCTCACCCTCCATGCCCGAGAGCAAGCGCCTCACCCTCAAAGACCTGGCTGCCGAGATCGACGTGCATTACTCGACCGTGTCGCGGGTGATGAATCCGGCGACGCGGCATCTCGTGGCAGAGGACGTGGCGGCGCGCGTGCTGGCCGTTGCCGAGGCGCGCGGCTTTTCTCCCAACCGCATCGCCGCCGGCTTGCGCACCCAGCGCTCCGGGTTGGTCGGCGTGGTGCTGCCCGATATTGCCAACCCCGTGTTTCCGCCGATCCTGGCCGGGATCGAGGTGGTGCTGGCGCAGCAGGGCTATGTGCCGATCGTGGTCAATGCGGGAAGCGACAAGCGCAGGCAGCGGTTTGTGATCGACCAGCTGCTCGGGCGGCAGGTCGAAGGGCTGGTGCTGGCCACCGCGGAACGGGAGGATCCGCTGCTGGAGTATTGCCAGGCACGGCACGTCCCCGTGGTGACGGTCAACCGCGGCGAAGGCTCGGGCAGCGTGTCCTCCGTCGAAAGCGACAGCATGCGGGCCATGCAGCTGACCGTCGATCACCTGGTGGAGCTGGGTCATCGCCGCATCGGGCATATCGCCGGGCCGGCATCGCTGTCGACTGGCCACCTGCGCCGCGAGGGCTTTATCCAGGCCGTCAGGCGCCATCGCCTGCGTCGCGCGGACTGGCACGTGGTCGAGGCATCCAGCTACTCCCGCAATGCGGGCCGGGTCGCGTGCGAGCAGCTGCTCAAGGTGTTTCCTGCGCTGACCGCGATTGCGGCGGCCAATGACCTGGTCGCGATGGGCTGCTATGACCACCTGCGCGAGCACGGCCTGCGTTGCCCCGACGACATCTCGGTCATCGGCCACAACGACATGCCGTTCGTCGATGCACTGACACCACCGCTGACGACCATCCGGATCGCCGTGCACGAGATGGGCGAGGAGGCGGCGCGCCTGCTGCTCAGGAAGATCAGCAAGCCGGCCTCGGATCCGGTCACCGTGCAGTTGCAGCCACACCTCATTGTGCGAGGATCTACGGCGGCGCCGCGCAAGGGGTGAAACGCCGCCCGGGCGGAGCCCGGGCACCCGCTCGGCGATTCCCCAATGGAGTCAAGCGGCAATCCGCGGCGAAGTCCGTCCGCAAGCGGCTGGGCCCCGGCCGCCGCGCCATCGCGCGGCAACCCCGCCGGTCCGGGGCAATCGATACGAATTCGTGTCCAACCTGATAGACTGTATGGATGTACAGTGGTCGGGACGTGTCCCGCCCTTCCCTTAACGTCCTGATCCGAAAGAGAAACCGTGTCGAGCAAGCAGCTAATCCGCATTCGCGGCGCCCGCCAGCACAACCTCAAGGATGTCGATCTCGACCTGCGTCCCGGCGAGATGACCGTGGTGACGGGGCCGTCCGGCTCCGGCAAGTCCAGCCTGGTGTTCGACACGCTCTATGCCGAAGGCCAGCGCCGCTACGTCGAGACCTTCAGCGCCTACGCGCGCCAGTTCCTGGACCGGATGGACCGGCCCCAGGTCGAGCGCGTCGATGGCGTGCCGCCGGCGATTGCCATCGACCAGACCAACCCGGTGCGCAGCTCGCGTTCGACGGTCGGCACGATGACCGAGCTGAACGACCACCTGAAGCTGCTGTACGCGCGCGCGGCGGAGCTGTTCGACAAGCAGACGGCGCAGCCGGTGCGGCATGACTCGCCGGAAACCATCTACGCCGAACTGGTCGCGCGCACGGCCGCCGGCCAGCCGCACCACGACGCGCGGCTGGTGGTGACCTTTCCGGTGGAACTGCCGGAATCGGCCACCGACGAGGAAGTCCAGCAGTGGCTGTCGGTCAGCGGCTATACGCGCGTGCAGGCGCAGCGCGTGGTGCAGTCGCCCACCGGCGCGCGCAAGCTGCTCGACGTGGTCGCGGACCGCTTCCGCCTTGGCAATGCCGAGAAAGTGCGCGTGGTCGAGGCGATCGAGGCCTCGCTCAAGCGGGGAGGCGGCCGCGTCAACATCTACGTGCTGACCGAAGGCGACGACGGCCTGGTGTGGCGCTATTCCACCGGCCTGCACAGCCCGGACAGCGACCTGCGCTATGCCGACCCGCAGCCCGCGCTGTTTTCCTTCAACTCGGCCTACGGCGCCTGCGAAACCTGCCGCGGCTTCGGCCGCGTGATCGGCGTCGACCTGGGCCTGGTGATTCCCGATGCGCGCAAGACGCTGCGCGGCGGCGCGATCAAGCCGATGCAGACGCCGGCCTGGAAGGAATGCCAGGACGACCTGATGCGCTATGCCGGCAAGGCCGGCATCCCGCGCGACACGCCCTGGTCGGAGCTGACCGAAGCCGAGCGCGATTGGGTCATCCACGGCTCGCCGGACTGGAACGGGCAGTGGAACAAGCAGTGGTACGGCGTGATGCGGTTCTTCAACTACCTCGAGTCGAAGGCCTACAAGATGCATATCCGCGTGCTGCTGTCGAAGTACCGCAGCTACACGCCGTGCGAAACCTGCGGCGGCGCGCGCCTGAAGACCGAGTCGCTGCTGTGGCGCCTGGGCTCCCGGGACAATGCCGACGCCGTGCTGGCGCCGCAGCGCCGCTTCCTGCCGCGCGGCGTCGACTGGGACCGCACCCAGCTGGAGGCGCTGCCGGGCCTGACCGTGCATGACCTGATGCTGCTGCCGATCGAGCGGATCCGCCGCTTCTTCGACGCGCTGTCGCTGCCCAGCGCGATGCTGGACGATGCGCTCAAGCTGCTGCTGGCCGAGGTGCGTACGCGCCTGAAGTACCTGTGCGACGTGGGCCTGGGCTACCTGACGCTGGACCGCCAGAGCCGCACGCTGTCCGGCGGCGAGGTGCAGCGCATCAACCTGACCACGGCGCTGGGCACGTCGCTGGTCAACACGCTGTTCGTGCTGGACGAGCCCAGCATCGGCCTGCACCCGCGCGACCTGAACCGCATCGTCGAGGCCATGCACCGGCTGCGCGACGCGGGCAATACGCTGGTGGTGGTGGAACATGATCCGTCGGTGATGCTGGCCGCCGACCGCCTGATCGACATGGGCCCTGGCCCCGGCGAGCGCGGCGGCAATATCATCTTCGACGGCACGCCGGCGGCGATCCGCCAGGCCGGCACGCTGACCGGCGAATACCTGGGCGGGCGCCGGCGCGTGGCCGATGCCTCGCACTGGCAGCGCCGGCCGGTCGACGAGACGCAGCCGCGCATCGTGCTGGCGGGCGCGACCGAGCACAACCTGCAGGACGTCACGGTGGAGATCCCGTTGCAGCGGCTGGTGTGCGTCACCGGTGTGTCCGGCTCGGGCAAGTCGACGCTGCTGCAGGATGTGCTGTATCCCGCCATGGCGCGGCACTTCGGCAAGGCCACCGAGTCGCCGGGGGCGTTCCGCGCGCTGACCGGGGCGGAGCTGGTCGACGACGTGGTCTTTGTCGACCAGTCGCCGATCGGCAAGACCGCGCGCTCCAACCCGGCCAGCTATGTCGGCGCCTTCGACGAGATCCGCAAGCTCTTTGCCAAGGCCCCGCTGGCGCTGCAGCGCAGCTATACCGCCGGCACCTTCAGCTTCAACTCCGGCGACGGGCGCTGCCCGACCTGTGGCGGCTCGGGCTTCGAGCACGTCGAGATGCAGTTCCTCAGCGATGTCTACCTGCGCTGCCCGGACTGCGACGGCACCCGCTACCGTCCGGAAGTGCTGGAGGTGAAGATCGAGCGCGCCGCACCCGGCCAGCCGCCACGCCTGCTCAGCATCGCCGACGTACTGGAACTCACGGTCAGCGAAGCCGCGGCCTGCTTTGCCGGCGATGCGGCGGTACTGCGCGTGCTGCAGCCCATCGTCGATGTCGGGCTCGAATACATGAAGCTGGGCCAGCCGGTGCCGACGCTGTCGGGCGGCGAGGCGCAGCGCCTCAAGCTGGCCGGCTTCCTCGCCGAAGCCGCGCAGGCGACGCCGTCGCGGACCCGGCCCAGCACCATGCCGCGCCGGCTGTTCATGTTCGACGAGCCCACCACGGGCCTGCATTTCGACGATATCGCCAAGCTGATGCGGGCCTTCGGCAAGCTGCTCGATGGCGGCCATTCGCTGATTGTGATCGAGCACAACCTGGACGTGATCCGCGCCGCCGACTGGCTGATCGACCTCGGTCCCGAGGGCGGCGACGCGGGCGGGCGCGTGGTCTGCACCGGCACGCCAGAGGACGTAAAGGGTTGCCCCGAGTCACATACCGGCCAGGCGCTGATCCATTATGACGCGGCGCTCGGGGAAGCCGGCACGCTGGCAGCCGAACGCGCCGAGAGCGAAGGCGTGCCGCTGCAGGCCGCGCTGCAGGCGCGGCGCGCGCGCCGCGAGGTGGAGGGCGAGGACGTGGTGCGCATCGTCAATGCGCACGAGCACAACCTGAAGGCGCTCAACGTCGACATCCCGCACGGCAAGTTCAACGTGGTCACCGGTGTGTCGGGTTCCGGCAAGTCGACGCTGGCGTTCGACATCCTGTTCCACGAGGGCCAGCGCCGCTACCTGGAATCGCTCAATGCGTACGCGCGTTCGATCGTGCAGCCCGCGGGCCGGCCCGAAGTCGATGCGGTCTACGGCATCCCGCCGACGGTGGCGATCGAGCAGCGGCTGTCGCGCGGCGGCCGCAAGAGCACGGTGGCGACCACCTCCGAGGTCTGGCACTTCCTGCGCCTGCTGTACGTCAAGCTGGGCATCCAGCACTGCGTGCATGACGGCGCGCCGGTGACGTCGCAGAGTCCCGAGTCGATCGCCGCACAGCTGCTGCGCGACCATCGCGGCCAGCACGTGGGGCTGCTGGCGCCGCTGGTGGTCAACCGCAAGGGGGTCTACACGGACCTGGCCAAGTGGGCCAAGGCGCGCGGCAATACGCACCTGCGCGTCGACGGAGAGTTCCTGCCGGTGGACCCGTGGCCGCGGCTGGACCGCTTCCGCGAGCACACCATCGAGCTGCCCGTCGGCGACCTGGTGGTGTCGGCCGAGCACGAGGCCGAGTTGCGCGCGCTGCTGGCGCAGACGCTGGAAGCCGGCAAGGGCGTGATGCACCTGCTGGCGCCGCTGGACGGCCTGGACCATGCCATGCACAACGGCGGCACCGCGCACGTGGGCGAGGTCAAGGTATTCTCGACCAAGCGGGCCTGCCCGCAATGCGGCACCAGCTATCCGGAACTGGACCCGCGCATGTTCTCGTACAACAGCAAGCACGGCTGGTGCGGCACCTGCGTCGGCACCGGGCTGGCGCTGACGCGCGAGCAGCGCGCGGCTTTCGACGACACCGTGCTGGCCGACGACAACCGCGGCCGCGAGCAGAGCCTGCCGTCGGAAGAGCAGGAGCCCGAAGGCGTGGTCGACACGCCGTGCCCGGACTGCCACGGCACCCGCCTGAACCCGGTGGCGCGCGCGGTGACGTTCGATGAAAACGCGATCGTCGACGTGGCGCAGTGGACCGTATCGGAGACCCGCCGCTGGGTCGATGGCCTGCGCCTGGCCGGGCGCGATGCCGAGATCGCGCGCGACGTGGTCAGCGAGATCGGCAGCCGCCTGCAGTTCCTGGAAGAAGTGGGGCTGGGCTACCTCAGCCTGGACCGTGCCGCGCCCAGCCTGTCCGGCGGCGAGGCGCAGCGCATCCGTCTGGCGGCACAGCTCGGCAGCAACCTGCAGGGCGTCTGCTACGTGCTGGACGAGCCCACCATCGGCCTGCATCCGCGCGACAACCAGATCCTGCTGGATGCGCTGCGCAAGCTGGGCGACAAGGGCAACACGCTGGTGGTGGTGGAGCATGACGAAGACACCATCCGCCGCGCCGACCACATCATCGACATCGGCCCGGGGGCCGGCAAGCGCGGCGGCACGCTGGTGGCGCAGGGCGGCGTGGCCGAACTGGCTGCGGCGACGGCTTCCACCACCGGCCAGTTCCTGGCCAATCCGATCGTCCATCCGCTGCAGGCGCGGCGCACGGTCAGGCCCGGCGCCGCGGGCAAGCCGGCGGATCCGCCGGAATGGCTGACGGTGCACGGCGCGTCGCTGCACAACCTGCGCAATGTGACCGCGCGCCTGCCACTGTCGCGGCTGGTGGCGATCACGGGGGTGTCCGGCTCGGGCAAGTCGACGCTGGCGCGCGATGTGCTGATGACCAACCTGCTCGACGCGGTGGGCCGCTCGGTGCTGTCGTCGCCGGCGACCCGGCGTGCGCGCAATGCGGCGAAGGGTGACAACGGCGCGGGCAAGGCCACTGCCAGGAAGCCGCTCAACGTCCAGCACAACTGGCATGGCTGCGAAGCGATCACCGGCTGGGAATCGATCGACCGCGTGCTGGAAGTGGACCAGACCCCGATTGGCAAGACCCCGCGCTCCTGCCCGGCGACCTATATCGGCGTGTGGGACACCATCCGCCGGCTGTTCGCCGATACGCTGGAAGCACGCGCGCGCGGCTACACCGCGTCGCGCTTCTCGTTCAACACCGGCGACGGGCGCTGCCCGGCGTGCGAAGGGCAGGGCGTGCGCACCATCGGCATGAGCTTCCTGCCGGACGTGAAGGTGCCGTGCGATGTCTGCCACGGGCAGCGCTTCAACCCCGAGACCCTGGCGGTGACCTGGCGTGGCAAGAATATCGGCGAAGTGCTGACCATGGAGATCGACGAGGCGGTGGAGTTCTTCTCGGCGATGTCGAACATTGCCCATCCGCTGCAGCTGATGAAGGACGTGGGCCTGGGCTACCTGACGCTGGGCCAGCCGTCGCCGACGCTGTCGGGCGGCGAGGCGCAGCGCATCAAGCTGGTCACCGAACTGAGCAAGGTGCGGGACGACATCACGCGGCGGGGCCAGAAGGCGCCGCATACGCTGTACGTGCTGGACGAACCCACCGTGGGCCTGCACATGGCCGACGTGGCGCGCCTGATCCGCGTGCTGCACCGGCTCACCGACGGCGGCCACAGCGTGGTGGTGATCGAGCATGACCTCGACGTGATTGCCGAGGCCGACTGGATCATCGATCTCGGCCCGGAGGGCGGCGCGGGCGGCGGCACCATCGTCGGCGCGGCCGATCCCGAAGCGCTGGCGCGCAACCGCGCCAGCCATACGGGTGCGGCGCTGGTACCGGTGCTGGCGCGGGGCAACGCCGACGCGGGCAAGGTAAGTACCGCCTGAGGCCGGCGTGCGGCGGCGCGAAAGGCGTACGGGCACGCCTTTCGCTTGCCCATGGTTACTGGCGCGCACATCGCGCCCCAATGGAGGTAACCATGAAGCATATCCGCACCAGCCGACTCCTCGCTGCCATCGCCGTGGCCGCGGTCGCCATCCCCGCCATGGCGCAGACGCCGGGTACGCCGCGCGGCTCCTACGACCCGTATTCGCAGGGCGCGCGCAGCACCGACAAATTCGATCCTTATTCCCAGGGCGCCAACGCGCCAACGCGTACTGACCTGGCCCCGACGGCACCGGCCACCGCGCCCGAGGCACAGCCGTCGACCATGCCGGCGCAGCCTGGCATGCCTGGCACCACCATGCAGCGCACGCCGGACCCGTATATGGAAGGCGCCCGCTGGGAAAGCCCTGACCTGGGCCGCCGCACCGGCAAGCCCAACCAGTTCCTCGACGGGGCCTGAGCATCTCCAACCGCTCATCGAGACCGGCCATGCGAATGCAACCGGACTTACCGTCCCTTGTAAATCCTGCCCACGCGCGTGAGCCCGACGATACCCGTGTCGTGGCCGAGGCCTCGGCGGCGCTGCACTGCCCGCCGACGCGCGCGGCGGGCCTGGCCCAGATGACAGTAGTCAGCTACAACATCCACCGCGCCGTCGGCACCGATCGCCGCTACCGCCCGGACCGGATCGCCGCGGTGCTGGAGGAACTCGATGCCGATATCGTGGCGCTGCAGGAGGTGGAATCGGGCAGCAGCAACGACCATACGCTGGAATATCTTGCCGGACATACCGGCATGCATGTGGTGTCGGGCTTTACGCGGGTGCGCGGCAGCGCCGACTACGGCAATGCGCTGCTGACGCGCTTCGCACCCGAGGCCGTGAACCAGATCGACCTGACCGTCAAGGGCTGCGAGCCGCGCGGCGCCATCGACGCGACCGTGGCGTGCACGGCTTCCGGCTGCGCCAATCCGCTGCGCGTGATCGCCACGCACCTGGGCCTGCGCCCGGGCGAGCGCCGCCACCAGGTGCAGCAGTTGCTCAACTACGTCGCCACCGCGCCGCCGTTGCCGACCATCCTGCTGGGCGACGTCAACGAATGGTTCTTGTGGGGCCGGCCGCTGCGCTGGCTGCACGCCTATTTCGAACACACGCCGCACACGGCGACCTTTCCGTCGCGGCTGCCATTGTTTGCGCTCGACCGCATCTGGGTGTCGCCGCGCGCGCACCTGGTGTCGGTGGCAAGCCACCGCTCGCCGCTGGCGCGCGTGGCCTCGGACCACCTGCCGCTGGTGGCCTGTTTCGAGGTGCCGGAAGGCGGGTGGAATGAGCGGCGTACCACTGCGCACGCGAAGGAGGATTTCAATGAAACACCGTGACGATGAATACCTGCGCAGGCGCCCCGATCACCAGTACGGCAGCAGCGACCAGGGTTATAGCGGCATCCCCGCGCAGGCGCACAACCGCAGGCAGCGCAACCTGACCGCGGGCCGCTATGGCAATACCGCCGAACGCCTGCCGCGCGATGACACCCGTCCGTTCGAAGGCACGGAGGAAGGCTGGTACGGCCGGGAGGTCGAATCCTCGCGCTGGGGGCCCGCAACCGAGCCCTGGGACGAAGTCCGCTATGAAGACGAATGGTCGCGCCGCCGCGTGCCGTATGGCGCAGAGCGGTGGGAGGGCCGGCGCGACTGGTATGGCGGGCCGGCCGGCGCCCCGTACGGCAGCGGGGGCGGCTACGGCGCTGACGACTGGGACGTGCCGGCGTACCGGGGCTACCGCCGCGGCGGCCCGAAGAACTACCGCCGTGGCGACGACCGTATCCACGATGAAGTCTGCGACCGGCTCGCGCATGCGCAGGAGCTCGATGTCAGCGAAGTCACGGTGCGGGTGCAGGACGGCCTGGTGACGCTGGAAGGGCACGTCGGCGACCGCCGCAGCAAATACGACATCGAAGAAATCACCGAACGCGTGTTCGGCGTGCAGGACGTGATCAACCACATCCGGGTGCGGCCCTACGGCATCCTGGCGTCCGAATGAACAGGGCGGCTCCGTAGCCTCCGGAGCCGCCCGGCTTGTGGTTTTGCGAAGCCGCGCTGCGGCCGCCGGGTTAATCCACCCGGGGCGGACGCGGCGGATTCTCTTCCCGGTCGTCGGTGCGGTCGGCCTTGTCGACCGGCACGTCGCTTGGCAGTGCCTCGGCGGCGCGCACCACTTCATCGGCGATCTCTTCCTCGGGGGTTTCCTCTTCCTCGGGGCTGTGCGCGTCCTCGTCACGCTGCGCGAGTTCGTCCTCGATATCGTTGGTTTCCTGGTCGAGGTCCGGGTCCAGCGTGCTGGGGATGTTGCCTGCCTCGGCGCGCGCCGCACCGGTGGCCGTGTTCTGGCGCGAACGGCCGCGGCCCGAGGCGGCTTGCGCGCCTTCGCGCCGGCCCGCTGACGGGCTGCCCACGCGGTCGGTGCGGGTGCCGGCATGCCGGGTGGGGCCGGTACGTACGGTCTTGCTCATCATGCCTCCTGTTCGGATGGGTGCAAGGCGGGTCGCCGAGGTTCAGTAGTTCTCGACCGGCGGCTCGCTTTCCTCGGGCTTGCCGCCGGGGCGCTTGACCGAGGGCGGCTCGCCGTTCTCGTCGGGGATGTCGTGCTCGCGCTCGACATCGTGGCGCCGGTCGCGTCCCGGCTTGCCGCGTTCGTGCTCGGTGTCGGGGCCGCCCTTGTGCGGGTCGCGGGGCTCGCTGCGGCGACGGGTGGTGTCGTGGTCGGGCTGGCGATGGGTGCTCATCACGTCTCCATCATGTTGGCATGGCGCTGCCGGTCAGGCGACAGCTCGTCAATCGGTGCCGGCGCGCAGTTCATCCGAAACCGCGCTGACGCCGCGTACGGAACGGGCCAGTTCCATGGCCATCGTACGCTGTTTGTCGTCGCGCACGGTGCCTTCGAGCTTGACCACGCCGTCGGTGGTCGACACCCGGATCTTGCTCGGATCGAGCGTACGCGCGTTGGCCAGGCGCGCCTGCACCTCGGCAGTGATGGTACGGTCGCTGGTGGCGGCCGTGTCGCGCGGCGCCGCGGTGCGGCCGGTGGAAGACGGCGCGGCGGGCGCGTCGGTCGGTGCCGCGATGCCCGGCCCGGAGGCCGCCATGGCCAGCACGGCCAGCGGCAACGCCAGCGCGGCGATGCGGAAGCGGTAGCGTGCTGTCATAGGGCCCTCCTGTACATGCTGGCGGGCCTGCGGTTCAGCCCGCACCTGCAATTTGCCTGCAAGCTCCGTTCCCGCCTGGCCACTGGCGCAGGCACTGCCACCAGCCGGCCGATGCTGCGCCACGGCGCGGGCTGTGCGCCATGCGGCAGAGCCGCCGGCGCGGCGTGGTGCCGCATGCGCCGTAGTTTTTACCGGCGCTGCAGAAACTGCATGGCGCGCGGGGCTGAGCCGGCGCAGGGCGCCGGCGGCGCTGCGCGGGGCTGTGGCGCGGCGGCTGGCGTGCCGCTTGCGTTCCGTCCTGTGCTGGCGTGCGGTCCTGTCTATAGTGAAGGAGATGCTGGCAACAACTGGCGTGCGGCAGGTGCCGGCGAGCACCCGTAACGCCGGCCTTCGCGCCGCGGCCCAGCTTGCGGCCGTGTGCTGCCGGGCTCGACAGCGCGGGGGAGCGTATAGCCGTTGCGAGGAAGCTATGAACCTAGCCAGCATTCTGTCCGCCGTG
Organism: Cupriavidus alkaliphilus; assembly: GCF_900094595.1. GTDB lineage: Bacteria > Pseudomonadota > Gammaproteobacteria > Burkholderiales > Burkholderiaceae > Cupriavidus > Cupriavidus alkaliphilus. Next base: position 68,344 of record NZ_FMAD01000011.1, read on the forward strand.
GTCCTGGCGTCGTCGGTATCGGTGTCGTCGGCACCGGTCGAGCGCCAGCTGCTTGCGATCACGCCTTCGGACTTCGCCCAGCGCTTCAACACCGTCGCACAGGACACCGGTTCCGGCCTGGCCCTGCCCAGCTTCAAGGTCAAGCCGGGATGGCACCGCGCCGCGCCCAGTGCGGGGGTGTCGGTGCTGGTGCGCGCCAGCCGCGCCGGCTATGCCATTGATGAAGTGGTGGTGGTGTGCCGCGAGGTCGAACGCTGCTTCCTGACCATCTGCACCGCCGCCCTTGCCATCGACGACAGCGTCAATCCGATGCTGCTGCAGCGCTTTATCGTGGCGCGCATTGCCACCGAACTCGGCGAGGTCGGCCTGGTGATGTCGGGGCTCGCGTACATCGTGGTCACGCCCAAGGAAGACGACTACGTGGCCGTGGTGATCCGGCCCTACCTGCCGCAGGAACGCAGCGCCTCGCCGACCCAGGCCTCGCGCGGGCCGTTCGCGCCGGTCGTATGGCCGGTCGTATGGCAGCCGGCGGCGCCGCCGCACTCGTGAGCCTGGCGCGTCAGGGCTCGCGCAGCAGCAGCGCGACCGGCAGGCCGCCCAGCACTTCGCGCAGCCGCAGGCGGCCCATGGGTGCGTCGATGACATGGCCGGTCAGGGCATCGGTCCAGCGGCTCGGTTGCGGCGCACCGACGTTGAGCGTGGTATCGCCCCAGGCCGATTGGGGAATGCGCGGCAGGGCGGGGTCGACGCGCGCGGCGGCAAGCCGGGTCACCACGGTGATGGCCTGGCGCCCGTCGGCGCTGCGCGCGAACGCCAGCACCTGCGGCACCAGCGTCCCCTGCGCGGCGAGCATGCTGTATTGGCCATCGGCGAACAGCGCCGCATGCGCGCGGCGCACCGCCAGCACCTGGCGCACCAGCTGCTGCTTGATGCGGCCGTCGCGCCAGTGCGCCAGCCAGTGCGCCCAGCCCGCGCTGCAGCTCAGGCGCGCCTGCAGCCGGGCGTAGTCAGGCGGGCGCCGGTTGTCGGGATCGACCAGGCTCAGGTCCCAGCCTTCGCAGCCCTGGTAGCGGTCGGGAATGCCGGGCGCGGTGAGCTGCACCAGCACCTGCGCCAGGCTGTTGAGCGCCCCGGCCGCGGCAATGCGCTGCGCGAACTGGCCGATCTGCGCCAGCACACTGCCGGCTCCGCCCGCGGCGAGGCCGCGCAGCCATGCCTCGCATGCGGCTTCGTAGTCGGTGTCGGGGCAGGTCCAGTTGCCATGGCGCTTGGCTTCGCGGATGGCCTTGCGCTGCCACGCACCCACGCGCTCCAGCAAGGGCTGCGCGGCGCCGGCATCGTCGGCAAGGCTCAGGTCTTCCATCGGCCAGGCGCCGACCAGGGTCTGGTACAGCATCAGCCGGTCGCCCGGGTCCGGCGTTTGCGGCAAGGTCGCCAGCAGCCCGGCCGACGCAGCCTCCCATGCCGCCACGGCATCGGCCCATGCGCGCGGCACCTCGCTCAGCACCGCCAGGCGCATGCGCGCGTCTTCGCCGCGCTTGTGGTCGTGGGTAGCCGTGGCGAGCATGGCATGGGGACAGGCCAGCCGCCGCGCCGCCATGCGGGCGTGGAACTGCGCCGGCGGCATCGCCAGCCGGGCCGGATCGCTGCCCACTTCGTTGCGCGACAGCAGCCGCCCGTAGCGGTAGAAGGCGGTGTCCTCGCCGGCCTTCGCTGCCAGTGCTGGCATCAGTTGCTGCAGCCGTCGGCGCAGTGCGCCGGTTTCGCTGTCGGCTGGCGCGGCGGTGCGCAGGCAGCCGCCGATAAAGGCCAGCGCCACCGCTTCGTCGGGCGCCAGGCCGGCGCGCGCGGCCAGCATGGCTTGTTCGAGCATGGCGTCATCGGCATGCGCCGCGGCCGCATCGCGTTCGGCCGGACGCGCGTCGAAGTAGCTGCGATACACCGGCACCGCGGCCATCAGCGCGGCCAGCGCGCGCCGCAGCGCCGCCCGGGTCAGGTCGCGCGTGCCGGGCTCCTGCTCGGCGCAGTCGCGCAGGCAGGCGGCGGCGCCTTCGAATTCCGTCACCAGGTGCCGCTCCAGCAGCTGGCGCCGCGCGGCCTCGACATGCTCGGGAAAGCCGCGCGCATCGCCGCTGACCGTCGCCCACAGCGCCTCCAGCGGTGCCTCGCCGTCGCCGTCATGCAGCACCGCGGCGACCTCGTCCATGAAGTCATAGCCGGTGGTGCCATGCACCTGCCAGTCCGGCGCCAGGCGCTCGCGCGGGCCCAGGATCTTCTCGACCACCATCCACGGACGCTCCAGCCGCAGCGTGGGCGGGCGCGCGGCGGCATGGCGGTCCAGTTCGGCGCGCAGCCGGCGGCAGTAACCGGCGGGATCGGCCAGGCCGTCGACGTGGTCGACGCGCACCCCGTCGATCCAGCCTTCGCGCAGCAGCCGCAGGACCAGCGCATGGACCGCATCGAACACCCGCTCGTCCTCCTCGCGCACGCCGACCAGGTCGCTGATCTCGAAGAAGCGGCGCCAGTTCTGCGCGGCGGCGGCGGTGCGCCACCAGGCCAGCCGGTAGTGCTGGCGTTCCAGCAAGGCATGCAGCCGGCCGCGGCCGTCGGCATGCGTGGCGTCGTACCAGGCCGGGCCGTCGCGCTCGGCCTCGGCATCGACGCTGCCCGGCGCCAGCGGCAGCGTGTGGTCGAAATAGCGCAGGTGGGCGGGCGCATCGTCGCTGGCCGGGACCCAGCGCAGCTCGCCGGCCACCACGGTGTCCCAGTACGACTGCCCCAGGATCGGCAGCAGCACCTTGCCGTGCAGCGCCGGGTCGCGCGGGGTCCAGTCGATGTCGAAGGTAGCCGCGCAAGGGCTGCCGCGGCCATGCGCCAGCACATCGCGCCACCAGCCGTTGTGGGTGGGGTCGGCTGCCATATGGTTGGGCACGATGTCGACGATCAGGCCGAGGCCGGCGTCGCGGGCGCGCGCGGCCAGCGCTTTCAGGCCGGGCTCGCCGCCCAGCTCGGCGCGCACCGCGGTGAAGTCGGTGACGTCATAGCCATGGGTGGAGCCGGGCCGCGCGCCGCAAATGGGCGACAGGTACAGGTGGCTGACGCCCAGCGCGGCGTAGTAGCCGACCACGGCTGCGGCATCGGCAAAGGTGAAGCCCCCGTGCAGCTGCAGCCGGGCGGTTGCGCGCGGCAGCGCTTGCGGCGCGCCGTCAGGCATCATCGCGCGCGTGCCGCGGCGGGCTCGCACACGGTGGCCACGCACGAGCGTTGCGGCAGCAGCCCGGCCGACAGGGCCGCGGCCGCACCGGCGCTGCTCTCATGCAGCGCGGTGCTGCGGTCGTGGCACGGCCGCGTGCACGGCACGGCTTGGTCGCCCAGGTTGAGCCACAGGCTCAGCTCCACGCCGTCCATCAGCCGCCAGCGCGCGCACAGCGCCGCCGGCCCCAGCACGTCGACGCCGGCGCTCTGGCAGCCGGCCAGCCGGTGCAGCAGTTCGCGCCGCCGTACGGCGAGCAGTTCGCGGTAGTACGGCGTCCAGTCGCCGTCATCGTCCAGGCGCGGGCGCGAGGCTTCGAACGTGGCGGGGTCATTGGGATCGGGAATGGCCGCCGCGCGGGCGTCGTCGCTGAACGCGGCGGTCGCGGCGAACTCGCGCCGGCGCCCGTCGCGCACGGCCCGGGCCAGCTCGGGCGGATGGCTGGTGAAATACAGGAACGGCTGCGCGCTGCCGGTTTCCTCGCCCATGAACACCAGCGGCACCTGCGGGCACAGCAGCTGCAAGGCGATTGCCGCGCGCAGCGCGTCGCGCCCGGCCAGTTGCGCCAGCCGTTCGCCGAGTGCGCGGTTGCCGGTCTGGTCGTGGTTTTGCAGGAAGCAGACAAAGGCCGTCGGCGGCAGGTGCGCGCTGGGCTGGCCGCGCCGCACCCCATCCGCCGCCGCGGGCAGCGCGGCCGAGCGGAACGCCGAGCGTTCGCCCTGGTAGGCAAAGCCTTCGCCCAGCACGCGCGCGAGGTGGCGCAGCGCCGGCACCCCGCGCCCGGCGGCGGCGCTGTCGCCATTGCCGCTGTCGCCCGGGTCCGGCGCCGTGCTGTAGTCGCGGTAGTAGCCATCGTCCTCGCCGGTCAGCAGCACGTGCAGCGCGTGGTGCGCGTCGTCGTTCCACTGCGCGTCGTAGCCCGCGGCCAGCAGCGCGGCATCGTTGTTGTCGTTCTCGAGCACGAGGTGGACATGGCGGCGGGGGCCATCGCCATCGGCCAGCGCGGCGCGCAGTTCGCCCGGCAGCGCCGCCAGCCAGCCTTCATCCTCGATGGCATGCACGGCGTCCAGGCGCAGGCCGTCGAAGCGGAACTGTTCTAGCCAGTAGCGCGCGTTCTCGGTAAAGAATCGCCGCACCTGCGGCCGGCGGAAATCGATGGCCGGTCCCCAGGGGGTCTGGCGGTCCGTACGGAAAAAGGCGCTGGCATAGCGGTGCAGGTAGTTGCCCTCGGGACCGAAGTGGTTGTAGACCACGTCCAGCAGCACCATCATACCTAGCTGGTGGGCGCGATCGACCAGTGCGCGCAGTTCGTCGGGCGTGCCGTAGCCGGACTCTGGCGCAAACGGCAGCACGCCGTCATAGCCCCAGTTGCGCGTGCCGGGAAACTCGGCGACCGGCATCAGCTCGACCGCGGTAAAGCCCAGCGCCGCCAGCCGCGGCAGTTGCCGCGCGGCGCCCGCGTAGCCGCCGCACAGGCCCACGTGCATTTCATAGACGATGGCTTCGGGCCAGGGGCGGCCGCGCCAGTCGGGGCAGGTCCACGCAAACGCGCCGGCGGCGTCCGGTGCCGGCACGATGCTGGGGCCGTGGACATCGTCGGCCTGCCAGCGCGAGGCGGGGTCCGGCACGGTGGTGCCGTCGTCGAGCCGGAACCAGTAGCGCGCGCCCGCGCAGCCCGGCACGATCGCCTCGAACCAGCCGTTGGGGCCGCAAGCCATCGGCACCGGGCCGAGCCCGGCGATCTCCACGCGCACCGCCTGGCCGTGCTCGGCGGCGTCGGGCGCCCACAGCCGGAAGCGTACCCGCCCGTCCGGCAGCCAGGCCGGCCCGAACAGGTAGTCCTGGGTGGGTTCGTCGTGGGCGCTGAAGGCGGAGGCCGAAGGCGCTGCAAAGCAGTCGAACGGCCCCAGCGGCGGCACCGCAGAGCGGGTGCCGGGGGCGAGCAGAAAGGGGTCGGCGTTCAAATTCGGCTCCTGCTTTCTGGGGGGAATAGGATCCTTGCGCAATGCGAACTCCATGCCAGCAGAACGGCGCATTCGCGGCGCCACCGGCAAGCCCGCAGCGCAGCGCGGCGCGGGCTTTGTTACCTGTGGCATTGTAGAAACTACGCTGCGCCTTGCGCCCATGCCATCAACGCAAGCAACCGTTGCGCGCCTCAGGCTGCGCGCGGCCCGTTCGTGCCGGCTTCCACCTGCCACGGCTCGCCGCTGGCGCGGTGCAGCAGCCGCACCGGCACCGGCGCGACATGCCAGATGCGCTCGCAGTATTCGCGGATGGCCCGGTCCGACGAAAAGCGCCCCGAGCGCGCGCACGACAGCACCGACATGCGCTGCCAGCGCGCGTGGTCGGCATAGGCGTCCGATACCTTCTGCTGGCAATCGATATAGGCGGCGAAGTCCGCCATCAGCAGGTAGGGGTCGTGGCCATGCTGCGGCTCGAACAGCGGGCGGAACAGGCCGGGCTCGCCGCGCGAGAAGAAGCCCTGCTGCACCAGGTCGATCACGGCGCGCAGCTGTGGGTTGCTGTGGTAATACGCCGCCGGATCGTAGCCGCTGTCGCGCAGCGCATAGACCTCGGGCGCGGTCAGGCCGAACGGGAAGAAGTTGTCATGGCCCACCGCTTCGCGCAGTTCGATATTGGCGCCGTCCATGGTGCCGATATTCAGCGCACCGTTCATCGCGAACTTCATGTTGCCGGTGCCGGAGGCCTCCTTGCCGGCCAGCGAGATCTGCTCGGCCAGGTCGGCCGCCGGATAGATGCGCTGGCCGTAGGTGACGTTGAAGTTGGGCAGGAACACCACCTTGAGCCGGTCGCGCACCTGCGGGTCGCGGTTGACCACGTCGGCCACCGAGGTGATGAAGCGGATCATCAGCTTGGCATAGGCGTATCCCGGCGCGGCCTTGCCGCCGAACAGGAAGGTGCGCGGCTGGACCTGCGCGCCGGGGTCGGACTTGATGCGGTGGTACAGCGCAATCACATGCAGCACCGCCAGGTGCTGGCGCTTGTATTCGTGGATGCGCTTGACCATCACGTCGAACATCGATGACGGGTCGACCACCACGCCGGTGGTGTCGCGCACCAGCTGCGCCAGGTCGGTCTTGTTGGCCCGCCGCGCATCCTGCCAGGCATCGCGGAAGCCGGCGTCGTCGGCATACGCCTCCAGCGCGCGCAGCTGCTCCAGGTCCGAGATCCAGCCATCGCCGATCGCATCCGATACCAGCCGCGTCAGCCGCGGGTTGGACAGCGCCAGCCAGCGCCGCGGCGTCACGCCGTTGGTGATGCTGGTGAACTTCTCGGGCCACATCTCGTAGAAGTCCTTCAGCACATCCTCGCGCATCAGGCGCGAGTGCAGCTCGGCCACGCCATTGACCGCATGGCTGCCCACGCACGCCAGGTTGGCCATGCGCACATGCCGCTGGCCATGCTCGTCGATCAGCGACAGCCGCGCCAGGCGCGATTCATCGCCGTAGAAGCGGATCCGTACCTCGTCCAGGAAGCGCGCGTTGATCTCCAGGATGATCTCGAGATGGCGCGGCAGCACCCGCCCGAACAGCGGCAGCGGCCATTGCTCCAGCGCCTCGGGCAGCAGCGTGTGGTTGGTATAGGCGAAGGCGTTCTGCGTGATTTGCCAGGCTTCGTTCCAGGCCAGGTCGTGCTCGTCGACCAGCAGCCGCATCAGTTCGGCGATGCCCACGGCCGGGTGGGTGTCATTGAGCTGCACCGCGAACTTCTCGTGGAAGCGCGTCACCGGGATGCCGTCGACCGCGAGCAGCCGCAGCATGTCCTGCAGCGAGCAGGCCACGAAGAAATACTGCTGCTCGAGCCGCAGCTCCTTGCCCTGCGTGGTTTCGTCGTTGGGGTAGAGCACCTTGGTCAGGTTCTCGGAGGTCACCTTCTTGCTGACGGCGCCAAGGTAGTCGCCGCGGTTGAAGGTGTGGAAGTCGAACGCCTCGGTCGCGTCGGCACGCCACAGTCGCAGCGTGTTCACGGTGTTGACGCGGTAGCCCAGGATCGGCGAATCGAACGGCACGCCGACCACGGTCTTGGCCGGCACCCAGCGCACCCGGTAGTGGCCGCGGTCGTCGGTGTAGTGCTCGGTGTGGCCGCCCAGGCGCACCTGCACCGCCCATTCGGAGCGCTGGATTTCCCACGGGTTGCCGTTGCGCAGCCAGGTATCGGTCTTCTCGACCTGCATGCCGTCCATGATGGTCTGCTGGAAGATGCCGTACTCGTAGCGGATGCCGTAGCCCAGCGCGGGGATCTCCAGCGTTGCCAGCGAATCCATGAAGCACGCCGCCAGCCGGCCCAGGCCGCCGTTGCCGAGGCCGGGCTCGACTTCCTGGTCCAGGATGCGGGCCAGGTCGAGTCCGGCCTCCTCCATGGCCTCGCAGACCTCCTCGAAGATGCCCAGGTTGATCAGGTTGTTGCCCAGGTGCGGGCCCATCAGGAATTCGGCGGAGAGGTAGGCCACCGTGCGCGACGGCTGGCCCAGGTAGGCTTCGGCGGTGCTGATCCAGCGCTGCACCAGGCGGTCGCGCACGGTATGCGCGGCGGCCTGGTAGAGGTCGTTCTGGCTGGCGTGCCCGGGCAGCTTGCCCTGGGTATGGAACAGGTGGTCGAGAAAGGCCTGGCGCAGGCTGGCGCCGGACAGGGCGGTGCGGGTGTCATCGGCATGCTCGGGCCGGATGGCTTCGTTCATGGCGGGGCTCCTGCGCATGGGAGTGGGTCAAGCTTAGCGGATCGCACGGCGGTTGCACGATCGATGCGGACGGCGGTTTCGGACACAGCACATTGGTGCGGGCGGTGGGGCCTGTAGCCCTCATGGCTGCGTTGGCGGATGGCGTGCGCCGGGGCGGATGCCACGCCATGCGTCGGCGCGCGCGCGCAGCGCCGGGGTGCCGAACCACGCACGCACCTCGGTATCGAGCCGGCGCTGCCAGTTGGGGTGGCCACTGGTGGTGCCGGGCAGGTTGGGCTGCTCGGCCAGGCCCAGCAGGTCTTCCACCGGCAGCAGCCGCATCGCGGTGCGTGCCGTGCCCAGCCAGGCCAGCACTGCGTCCAGCGGCGCGCGTTCCGGCGCGGGGACGGCGCCGCTGCATAGCCCGGCTTCGCACAAGGCCTGCCAGAGCGCCCCGCGCTCGCGCGCGCGGCCGTCCTGCGCCTGCGCCAGGGTTTCGCCGGGCGCCAGCAGCCGCAGCCGGTCGCGCCACGCCAGGTCCTGGCCGGCCCACCAGCCGGCGACGGTGGGCAGGTCATGCGTGGTGGTGGTGGCGACGGCATCCGCGGGCCAGTCTTGCGGTGGCAGGAAGGCCGCTGCCCCGGCTTCCTGGTCAGCCAGGTCGGCGGCATCTTCGGTTGCCTCATCCCGAGCCTCGTCCTGCGCGCGCGCCTCGCGCTGGAACCACAGCACGTCGATGCCCAGCACGCCGCGCGCCGACAGCGCCTCATTCAGCTCCGGCGGCACCGTGCCGAGGTTCTCGCCGATGACGATGGCGCGATGCCGCCACGACTCGAGCGCCACCAGCCGCAGCAAGTCCTGCAGCGGATAGCGCAGGTAAGCGCCGTCGCTGGCGGGCGCGCCGGCCGGCACCAGCCACATGCGCGCCAGGCCCAGCACGTGGTCGATGCGCAGTCCGCCGGCGTGGCACAGGTTGGCGCGCAGCATCTCCAGGAACGCCGCGTAGCCGTGCCGGCGCAGGCCGCGCGGCGAGAACACCGCCACGCCCCAGTCCTGCCCGAGCGGGTTGTACAGGTCCGGCGGCGCGCCGGCATGGAAGCCGGCCAGCGTTTCGGCCTGGCGTGTCCAGGCCTGGCTGCCGCCGGGGTCGGCGCCGACGGCAAGATCACGGATGATGCCGATGGCCATGCCGGCGTCCCGCGCCGCGCGCTGCGCCCGCGCCAGGCCATCGTCGGCCAGCCATTGCAGGAAGGCGTGGAAGGCGACGTCGTCGGCGTGAGCCTGCGCAAAGGCGGCCACCGCGGCATCGGCCGGGGAGCGCAGCGTGACCGGCCAGCAGCGCCAGTCCGGCGCGGCGTGCTGGTTGTTGCCGTTGGCGCTGTCGCCGAGCCGTCGGGCCTGGATGGCCTCATAGCACGCGTGTGCATGCAGCGCCGTGCCGCCGCGCGCGCGGAACGCGGCATAGTCGTCCAGCGCCGCGCGCGGCAGCAGGGACTCGCGGCGCTGCCACAGCCAGCGCACGATGGCGTAGCGCAGCGGCGCCAGCGCGATCCAGTCGATCTCGCCGCGGGCGTCGAGCGCCTGCAGCGTGTCGGCCGCGCCCAGGCCGGCGATGGCGGCATCCACCGCGGCCTGGCCGAACACCGTGGCAGGGTCGGCATAGAGCGGGTTCAGGAACAGCCGGCTGGATGGCGCATACGGGCTGTAGCGCTCGGGCAGCGCGGCGAAGGGCGCATGCAGCGGGTTGATGGCCATGGCGTCCGCGCCGGCGCGCGCGGCGCTGGCGCAACCTTCGGCCAGCGCGGTCAGGTCGCCCATGCCGCAGGCCGCGCCGCGCCGCAGGCTGTAGAGCTGCACCGCCAGGCCCCACGGCGGCGTGCGCGCGCCTTCGCCCTCCTTGCCCCGGCCGGCATGCCGCAGCGCGTCGGCAACGCCGTAGCAGCGCCGCGGCGCCACCGCCAGCGTGGCATGGGCATTGCCGAGGTCCAGCCGGTGGTAGCCGCAGACATCGATGGCGGGCAACTGCATCAGCGCGGCATCGGCACCCGCGCCGCGCACCGCGGTGCCGGCGATGATCGCGCCGTCTTCCAGCGTCACCCGGTAGGCGCGCTGCGGCACGGTATGCGGCCACGGTACCGCGACCGGCAGGCCGCGTTCCGCCGTCAGCAGCGGCGGCAGCGCATGGGCCGCGTCGTCGGCGGCCAGCCACGCGTGCGAGGCGGCGCACTGGCCAGGACTGCCGCAGGGCAGGCCCAGACCTTCCAGCACGCGCCGCAGGGCCGCGTCGCCGACCTCGCGCGGCTGGTCCCAGGCATCGGTCCAGTGCGGCTGCAGGCCGGCGCGCAGCGCCAGCGCGTGCAGCGGCGAGGTTGCGCCTGCGCGGCTCACGCGTGGTCCTCCGGAGGCGTGGGGGCCTGCGCAGCCAGCAGCACCAGCGAGTGGGCGGCGACCGGCTGGGACTCGTGCACCTGCGTGCCAGCCAGCTCGGCGTCGCTGGTCTCGGGCCGGCTGCTGTCGAACAGCAGGGCCCACGGCAGCGCGGGCTCGGGCAACTGGAAGGTAGCGTCGCTGTCGCCGGCGTTGAGCAGCAGCAGCGTCACCTGCACCGCGCGCGCATCGTCCGGCGCGGCGTCGGCCAGCGATCCCAGCAGCGGACGCTCGGGCTGCGGCGGCGCGGCGGCGCGCCGCAGTGCCAGCGTGCGGATCTCCGGATCGGCCCATTCCTCTGGCGTGGGGGGCTTGCCGTCGGTGTCGAACCAGGCAATGTCGGCAATGCCCGGCGCCAGTTCTTCGCGCCCGTGGGCAAAGCGGTCGCCAGTCAGCGCATGGAGCTTGCGCCGCAGCGCCAGCAGCCGGCGCACCATCTGCTGCAGCGGCTGCGCGCCGGGCGCCTGGGCCTGCTTCCAGTCCAGCCACGACAGCTCGTTGTCCTGGCAATAGGCATTGTTGTTGCCGTGCTGGCTGCGGCCCCATTCGTCGCCGGCGGTCAGCATCGGCGTGCCTTGCGAGAGCAGCAGCGTGGCCATCAGCGCCTGCGCCACGCGGTTGCGGCGCATCAGGATGTCGGGGTCGTCGGTGGGCCCTTCGACGCTGCCGTCCGGGCTCCAGTTGGCGCTGGCGTTGTCGTCGGTGCCGTCGCGGTTGTCTTCGCCATTGGCCTCGTTGTGCTTGGCGCTGTAGCTGACCAGGTCGGCCAGGGTGAAGCCATCGTGCGCGGTGATGAAGTTGATGCTGGCCCACGGGCGCCGGTGGCGCCGGTCGAACAGGTCGGCCGAGGCCGCCAGCCGCGCCGCCATCTCGCCGCGGTGCCCGGCGTCGCCGCGCCAGAAGCGGCGGCTGACGTCGCGGAACTTGTCGTTCCACTCGGCAAAGCCCGGGGGGTGATTGCCCAGCTGGTAACCGCCGGGGCCCAGGTCCCAGGGCTCGGAGATCAGCTTGACGCGGCTCAGCACCGGGTCCTGCATCAATGCATCGAAGAACCCCGAGCCGGCGTCGAAGCCGTTGCCTTCGCGCCCGAGCGTGCTGCCCAGGTCGAAGCGGAAGCCGTCGATGTGGTAGCACTGCACCCAGTAGCGCAGCGAATCCATCACCATCTGCAGCACGCGCGGATGCGACAGGTTGAGGGTGTTGCCGCAGCCGGTGTCGTTGATGTAGTGGCGCTCGTCGCCGGGCACCAGCCGGTAGTAGCTGGCGTTGTCGAGTCCGCGCCACGACACCGTCGGGCCCAGCTCGTTGCCTTCGCAGGTGTGGTTGTAGACCACGTCCAGGATCACTTCGATGCCGGCGGCATGCAGGCGCCGCATCGCCACCTTGCATTCCTGCAGCTGCCCGGTGCCGAGGTAGGCCGGCTCGGGGGCGAAGTACGACAGCGTGTTGTAGCCCCAGTAGTTGCGCAGGCCGCGCTCCAGCAGGAAGCGGTCCTGCAGGATGGCGTGCACCGGCAGCAGCTCGACGGTGGTCACCCCCAGCTGCACCAGGTGGTCGATAAAGCGCGGATCGCACAGCGCGGCGAAGGTGCCGCGCAGGTTGGGCAGCACGTCGTCGCGCAGCATCGACAGGCCGCGCAGGTGGGCCTCGTAGAGGATGGTGGCGGGCCAGGGCACTGCCGGCGGCCGGTCGTCGCCCCAGTGAAAGCTTTCGTCCACCACCACCGCCTTGGGCATGGTCGGCGCGCTGTCGCGGCGGTCCGGCGTAAGGTCGGCGCGCGCGCTCTGCAGCCGGTAGCCGAACAGCGCGTCGGACCAGCGCACCGGGCCGCTCAGCTGGCGCGCATAGGGGTCCAGCAGCAGCTTGTGGGGGTTGAAGCGGTGCCCGTGGCCGGGATCGTAAGGGCCGTGCGCGCGATAGCCGTACAGCGTGCCCAGCGCCGCGTTGGGCAGGTAGCCATGCCAGATCTCGTCGGTGCATTCAGGCAGCGGCAGCCGCGCCAGTTCCTTGCGACCGTTATCGGAAAACAGGCACAGCTCGACGCGCGAGGCGTGCGCCGAGAACACCGCGAAATTGACCCCCAGCCCGTCCCAGTGGGCGCCCAGCGGAAACGGCTTGCCCGGCAGCAGCCGGTCAGCGAACTGGCGGGTCATGTCGCGGCGCCTTCGCTGCCGTCACCCTGGTCGAAGCGCAGCACCAGCGTGGCCAGCGGCGGCAGCGTCAGCGCCAGCGAAGCCGGCTGGCCGTGCGAAGGCACCTCGACCGCCATCACGGCGCCGCCGTTGCCGACGTTGCTTCCGCCGTAGGCGGCGGCATCGGTATTCAGGCATTCCCGCCATGCGCCGGCAAAAGGCACGCCGACACGGTAGCCCTGGCGCGGCACCGGCGTCATGTTGACCACCGCCAGCACCACCTCGGGGCTGTCCGCCCCCGCGCGGCGCAGCCACGCGAACACGCTGTTGTGGTTGTCGTCGCCGACTACCCACTGGAAGCCTTCGGGGCTGTGGTCCAGCGCATGCAGCGCGGGCAGCTCGCGGTAGAGCCGGTTCAGGTCGCGCACCAGCGTGTGCATGCCGCGGTGCATGGGTTGGTCCAGCAGCGGCCAGTCGAGCTCGGCATCGTGGTTCCATTCCTGCCACTGCGCCAGCTCGCCGCCCATGAACAGCAGCTTCTTGCCGGGATGCGCCCACATGAAGCCGTAATAGGCGCGCAGGCCGGCAAAGCGCTGCCAGTCGTCGCCCGGCGCCTTGCCGAGCATCGAGCCCTTGCCGTGCACCACCTCGTCGTGCGACAGCGGCAGCACGAAGGCTTCGGACCAGGCGTAGACCAGGCCGAAGGTCATGTTCTGGTGGTGCCAGGCGCGGTGGACCGGCTCATGGGCCAGGTAGTGCAGGGTGTCGTGCATCCAGCCCATATTCCATTTGAAGTCGAAGCCGAGCCCGCCGCTGGCCACGCTGGCGGTCACGCCGGGCCACGCGGTCGACTCTTCGGCGATGGTCAGCGCGCCCGGGCAGCGTTCATGGACCACCGCGTTGAGTTCGCGCAGGAAGTCCACCGCTTCGAGGTTCTCGCGGCCACCGAAGCGGTTCGGCACCCATTGGCCGGGCTGGCGACTGTAGTCGCGGTAGAGCATCGAAGCCACCGCGTCGACGCGCAGGCCGTCGGCGTGGAAGTGCTCGAGCCAGTGCAGCGCGCCGGCCAGCAGGAAGCCGCGCACTTCGTTGCGGCCCAGGTTGTAGATAAGCGTGTTCCAGTCCTGGTGGAAGCCTTCGCGCGGATCCTGGTGCTCGTACAGCGCGGTGCCGTCGAACTGCGCCAGCCCGTGCGGATCGGTGGGGAAGTGCGCCGGCACCCAGTCCAGGATCACGCCGATGCCGGCCTGGTGGCAGCGGTCGATGAAGGCGGCAAAGGCCTGCGGCGGTCCCAGCCGCGCGGTGGGGGCATACAGCGACAGCGGCTGGTAGCCCCACGAGCCGCCGAACGGGTGCTCGGTGATGGGCAGCAGCTCGATATGGGTGAAGCCCAGTTCCTGCACGTAGGGCACCAGCCGGTCGGCCAGGAGGTTCCAGCCGTGCTGCGCGTCGTTGGCCGCGCGCAGCCACGACAGCACGTGGACCTCGTAGACCGACATCGGCGTGCGGTACGGGTCGCGCTGCTGGCGGCGCGCCATCCAGTCGTCATCGTGCCAGGTGAACGGAGGCGCGCCCTGGCCGGGACCGGTCACGACCGAGGCGGTGGCGGGCGGCGGCTCGGCGGCCAGCGCCAGCGGGTCGGCCTTGTCGGGCAGTTCGGTGCCGTGCGGGTCGAGCAGGTCGTACTTGTAGCGGCTGCCCGGCTGCGCCCCCAGCGCGGCGGGGACGAACAACTCCCAGATGCCGCTGGGATGGCGCAGCCGCATCGGATGCCGCGCCGGGTGCCAGCCGTTGAAGTCGGCGATCACCGAGACCCGCCGCGCATTCGGTGCCCACACCGCGAAGCGCACGCCGTCGATGCCGTCCACGCGCTGGCATTGCGCGCCCAGGCAGGCGCTCAGCTCGAAGTGCCGGCCCTCGGCGATCAGGTGCAGGTCCAGTTCGCCCAGCAGCAGGCCGAAGGCGTAGGGGTCGGCGCTGCACTGCTCGGTGCCGTCGGACCATTGCACGCGCAGGCGGTAAGCCGCGGCGCCGGTGCCGGTGCCGCGCGGCAGGCGCGCGGCGAACACGCCGCCGCCATGCAGGCGCTCCATCTCCGCCAGCGGCGCGCCGCCGGCATCGGCCAGCTGCACCGACGCCGCCCCGGGCAGGCAGGCGCGCACCAGCGTGGCGTCGCCATCCGGATGCGGTCCCAGCACGCCGAACGGATCGGGATGGCGGCCGCCCAGCAGGGCGTCGAGTTCATGGCCCGGCAGCAGTCCGGCCTGCTTGCCGGTGCGCGGGTCGCCGCCGGCGCTGGCGGGGGGGCTCATGGCTGGTCTCCCAGTGGCGCCAGCTTGCGCAGCAGGCGAGCCAGCCCGCTCGCCGGCAGGTCGATCCACGCGACCCGGTTGGCGGCTTCGTACTCGACCTCATACGCCGCGCGTTCCAGCAGGAACAGGTCGAGCAGCGGCTGCAGCTGGTCGGGCGCCGCCCATGGCGCGGGCGCGGCCTCCATGTGCTGGCGGTAGCAGCTCAGGAAAGCTTCATTGGCGGTGCTGCGGAAGCGCTCCAGCAGCACCGCGCGCCGTTCGGCCAGCTGCGGCGGCAGCTCGCTGTGGGTGCGTTCGCGGCGGTCGGTGCCGACCGTGGCCGCGGCATAGTCGAGCGAGCGCAGCAGCCCCGCCACGTCGCGCAGCGGCGAGGTCTTGCGCCGGCGCCAGTCCAGCGACAGGCCGGGCTCGCCTTCGAAGTCGACCAGATACGTATCGTTCTGCGCGATCAGCACCTGCCCCAGGTGGAAGTCGCCGTGGATGCGGGTCTGCAGGCTGCCCGGCGCAGCGGCGGCAAGCTGCTCGACCAGCCCGGGCAGCGCGTCGCGCGCGGCCATCAGGGTTTGCACATCGGCCTCGAAGGCCGGGCTGGCAGACTCGGCGGCGGGCCGCGCCTGCAGCCGGTCCAGGGCGCGCTGCAGCGCCTCAATCGCCTGCCCGGCCCAGGCGCGTGCATCGTCCGCGGTGGCGGGCAGCGGCGTGAAGGCGTCGTCGTCGCTGGGGCGCGCCAGCACCTCGTGCAGTTCGGCCAGCCGGCGCCCCAGCGTGCCGGCCAGCGCGGCGTAGCCGTTCATGGCCTCGGCGAACTCGTCCTCGCTGTCCTGTGACGGCAGCGCATCGTCGATGGCGCGGCCCAGATAGTCCAGGGTCCAGTCCCAGCCGTTGCCCTGGTTCAGGATATAGCCCTGCAGCAGCATCATGGTATGCGGCACGCCGTCCGGCCCGGTGCGCACCACCTCGCCGAGCAGCGCCGCGGCGTGGGCATAGCCCTGCGCGGTCAGGTAGCGCGTCATCTCGGCTTCGGGGTGGATGCCGCCCGAGAGCCGGCGCACCAGCTTGAGCACTGCGGTGTTGTTGTACGACAGCGAGCTGTTGGACTGCTCGGCCGACATGTACTCGATCGGGTCGCGTTCCAGTTCCAGCGCGGCCAGCCCGGGCTCGGCGCGGAAGTGGATGATGTCGTGCCCGGCATGGACCTGGACATCGTTGCGCAGGGCGCGCACCACCTCGCGCGCGAACGGTTCGACCACGAAGCCGTCGGTGGCCAGCCCCACGCGGCTGCCCTGGCGCACACGCGCCATCGACAGCCCGTGCGCCAGCTGCGAGACCCCGTCGGCGCTTTCGCGGTCCCACAGGATGCCCACCGGCAACTGGTAGCGCTCGGTGCGCCCGGGCAGCGCCACCTCGACCTCGCCCAGGTAGATGTCTTCGCCGGCGCTGCCGCGCGCAAACGGCAGCAGGTAGGCCAGCGCGACGCGCTCGATGCGCTCGTGCTTGGCGCCGAACCAGCGGCGCCGGCCGATGTAGTGCGGCAGCACCTCGCTGGCCATCAGCCGGCGCGAGGCCTCGGTCAGTTCGGGCCGGCCGGTGTTCTGCATCACAAGGGTGATCTGGTCTGGCATTTGTTCGGGCGCCTCCACGTGCCACGACGGCGGCTGCGCCTCGTCGCTCAGCACGAACCAGTAGAAGCCATAGGGGGGCAGCGTCAGCAGGTAGGTCAGCGTGCCGATCGCCGGGAACGGCGTCGCGCCCATCATCTCCACCGGCACGCGGCCGTTGAAGGCGGACAGGTCCAGCTCAACCGCCTGCGGCGCGCGCGACAGGTTGGCCACGCACAGGATGTGCTCGCCCTCGAACTCGCGCAGGTACGCCAGGATCTTGCGGTTGCCCGGGAACAGGAAGCGCAGCGTGCCGCGGCCGAAGGCGCGGTGCTTGCGCCGCAACGCCAGCATGCGCCGCATCCAGTTCAGCAGCGAGTGGGGGTCGCGCGCCTGCGCCTCGACATTGACCGCCTCGTAGCCATACAGCGGGCCCTGCAGCGGGGGCAGCACCAGGCGCTCGGGATCGGCATGCGAGAAGCCGCCGTTGCGGTCGGGCGACCACTGCATCGGCGTGCGCACGCCGTCGCGGTCGCCCAGGTGGATGTTGTCGCCCATGCCGATCTCGTCGCCGTAGTAGATCACCGGCGTGCCCGGCATCGAGAACAGCAGGCTGTTCATCAGTTCGATACGGCGGCGGTCGCGTTCCATCAGCGGCGCCAGGCGGCGGCGGATGCCCAGGTTGATGCGCGCGCGCCGGTCGGTGGCGTAGACCTCCCACAGGTAGTCGCGCTCGCTGCTGGTCACCATCTCCAGCGTCAGCTCGTCATGGTTGCGCAGGAAGATCGCCCACTGGCAGTTGGGCGGCACCTCCGGCGTCTGGCGCATGATGTCGGTGATCGGGAAGCGGTCTTCGCGCGCGATCGCCATGTACATGCGCGGCATCAGCGGGAAGTGGAACGCCATGTGGCATTCGTCGCCTTCCGGCTCAGGCCCGGTCAGGCCGAAGTACTGCTGCGCATCCTCCGGCCACATATTGGCCTCGGCCAGCAGCATGCGGCCGGGGAAATGCTGGTCCAGGTGGGAGCGGATGCTGCGGATGACGGCGTGGGTCTCGGGCAGGTTCTCGTTGCTGGTGCCTTCGCGCTCGACCAGGTAGGGCACCGCGTCCAGGCGCAGTCCGTCGACCCCCATGTCGAGCCAGAAGCGCATCACCGACAGCACTTCGTTGAGCACCTGCGGGTTGTCGAAGTTCAGGTCCGGCTGGTGCGAGTAGAAGCGGTGCCAGAAATACGCGCCCGCCACCGGGTCCCAGCTCCAGTTGGATTTTTCGGTATCGCAGAAGATGATGCGCGTGCCGGCGTAGGCCTGGTCATGATCCGACCACACGTAGTAGCGGCGCGCCGCGGAGCCGGGCTTGGCCTTGCGCGCGCGCTGGAACCACGGGTGCTGGTCCGAGGTGTGGTTGATCACCAGCTCGGTGATCACGCGCAGTCCGCGCGCATGTGCCGCGGCGATAAAGCGCCGCGCGTCCGCCAGCGTGCCGTAGTCGGGGTGGACGTTGCGGTAGTCGGCAATGTCGTAGCCGTCGTCGCGGCGCGGCGACGGATAGAACGGCAGCAGCCACACCGTGTCGACGCCCAGGTTGACCAGGTAGTCGAGCTTGCCGAGCAGGCCGGCGAAGTCGCCCACGCCATCGCCGTTGGCGTCGAAGAAGGACTTGATGTGCAGCTGGTAGATGACCGCGTCCTTGTACCAGAGCGGATCGGCGTTGAGCAGGGCGGCGCTGGCGGTTTCGGTAAGGCGTTTCATCCGTGTCTCCACGTATGCCTGTCAGGCGCCGTGCGGGTCGGTCGAGACCGGCGCAGCAGGTGGGCGGGGGGCGGGACGTTCCAGCGGCTGCACATGCCAGACCGCGAACGGCAGCTGCGCGGGGTCGAGCCGGATGCGCTGGTGCTTGCCGCGCAGCTCGAAGCGCTGGCCGCGCATCAGGTCCTGCACCGCCAGGCCGGCCTGGTCGGGCAGGCCCCATTCCCACAGCGGGATTTCGATATCGGCATCGTGCGCGGTGCGCGGATCGAGGTTGATCGCCACCAGCAGCACGTCGTCGCCGAACAGGTAGTCGGTGCCAGGCACGAAGCGCGCGAACCACAGCACCGCGTCGCTGCCGGCCTGGTAGAAGCGCAGCCCCAGGTGGTTCTGCAGCGCGGGGTGCCCGGCACGGATCTCGTTGAGCCGCGAGATCTCGGCAACGATATTTCCGGGCTGCTGCCAGTCGCGCACGCGCAGCTGGTATTTCTCGGAGTCCAGGTACTCCTCGCGCACCTTGCCGTCGAGCACGAACGGCGCGCTCTCGCACAGCTCGAAGCCGCTGTACATGCCCCACAGCCCGGACAGCAGCGTCGCCAGCGCCGCGCGGATCAGGAATGCGGGGCGGCCGCCGTGATGCAGGAAGTAGGGGTTGATGTCGGGGGTATTGACGAAGAAGTGCGGCCGGAAGAAATCGCGCAGCGGGCTCTGCGTCAGCTCGGTCAGGTACTCGGTCAGCTCCCACTTGGCGTTGCGCCAGGTGAAGTAGGTGTACGACTGGCTGAAGCCCAGCTTGGCCAGGCGCGCCATCATCTTGGGCCGGGTAAACGCCTCGGCCAGGAAGATGGTGTCGGGGTGGCGCGCGCGCACGTCGGCGATCATCCATTCCCAGAACGGCAGCGGCTTGGTGTGCGGGTTGTCGACGCGGAAGATGCGGATGCCGTGGTCGGCCCAGAACATCACCACGTCGCGCAGCGCCTGCCACAGCGCGGCACCGGCCGGCGGCGCGGCGTAGAAATCGACGTTGACGATGTCCTCGTATTTCTTCGGCGGGTTCTCGGCGTAGCGCAGCGAGCCGTCGGGCCGGTGCGCGAACCACTCCGGATGGTGCTTCAGCCACGGATGGTCGGGCGAGCACTGGATCGCGAAGTCCAGCGCCAGTTCCAGGCCGTTGGCCGCGGCGGCGTCGATCAGGCGGCTGAAGTCCTCGAACGTCCCCAGCTCGGGATGCAGCGCATCGTGGCCGCCTTCGTCGCCGCCGATGGCATAGGGGCTGCCCGGGTCGCCCGGCTCGCTGCGCAGGCTGTTGTTGCGGCCCTTGCGATGGGTGCGGCCGATCGGGTGGATCGGCGGGAAGTACAGCACGTCGAAGCCCATCGCGCGGATCGCGGGCAGGCGCGCGATGACGTCGTCGAAGGTGCCATGGCGCTGCGCGTCGTTGCTTTGCGAGCGCGGAAACAGCTCATACCAGCTGGCGTAGCGCGCGGCCAGCCGGTCGGCCTCGACCGGCATCGCGACCGGATGGCGCGACGCGAACGGGCGTCCGGCCGGGGTCTGCATCACGGCCTGCATGGCCGCGGCGGTGCGCTCGGACAGCAGCAGCTGCAGGCGGCGTTCGTCATCGCCGGCGGCGGCGGTCAGCTCATCGACGATGGCGGACAGTTCGCTGTCGATGGCGGTCTTCTGGCTGTCCTTCCTGCCGGACTTTTTGCCGTTGCCCGCCTTGCCGTTGCCCGCTTTTCCATTTCCCGCCGGCCGCAGCAGCGCATCGGCCACCAGCCGCGCGCCTTCCTCGGTCTCGAGCGCGACGTTGAGTCCCGCCGCGCGCTTCTTGCCGATCTCGTCGAGCCAGCTGGCGTAGGTGTCGCGCCAGGCCTCGACCGTGAATTCATGCCGGCCCAGCGCCACCAGCGGGAAGCTGCCTTCCCAGCGGTCGTTGATGCCGGGCTGCATCGGCGTCTCGCGCCAGTCGCTTTCGCCCGGCGCGCGCCACAGCACCGCCGCGGCCAGCTTGTCGTGGCCATCCATCCAGATATCGGCGCTGACGGCGACGCGCTCGCCCACCACGCGGCGCACGGCGAAGCGGCCGGCGTCGCAGGCGGGCTCGACCTGTTCGATGGCGATGCGCGGCGCCTCCATGGCGGCCACCACGCTGCCCAAGCCGGTGACCGCCAGGGTTTCGTGGCCGTGCGGCGCGGTCGCGTCGGGCCGCGGCATGCCGGGCCGGGTCAGCGGCACCGGCGGCACTTCATACAGGCGGATATCGGCCGGCGCCAGCGTGATGCTGGACAGCGCATCGAGCCGGCTGGTGCCGTCGAGGGTGCCGCCCGGGCCGCCCGCGGCCGGCTCCAGGCGGGCGCTGGCATGCGGCATGGCGCTGAGCACGCGGTCGGCGCCGAGGCTGGCCGGCTCCATCGGATCGGGATTGAGCACCACCGCCAGCGCGGGACCGGCATCGGGCACGGCCGGATCCTCGCGGCGCGGCGCGGCATCGGTCCCGTTGCCATGGCCGTTGGGGGCGGGCAGGCGCGCCAGCACGGTCAGCGGCGCGTCGGGGCCGCTCAGCAGGCGCACCGCCAGCGCCGGCGCGGGGTCGCGCGCGGCCAGCCAGGTATTGGCCTCGAGCACTTCATGGGTGATGTCGTAGGGCACGCCGTCGTGCGCGTGGCCGTCCGGCGCCAGCGGATCGCGCGCCTGCGCGCCGCCGGTCTCGAAACCCGCCGGCACCAGGATGCCGTCGCCGATCGCCGCGGCGGTCCACAGCGCGCGCCGCGCGCTGAGCGCGTCATGGCGCGCCGGCGCCAGCGCCGGCGCCGCGAGCACCCGGCCGAGGCGGCGCAGCCGCGCCATTTCCTCGGTCAGCCAGGCGCTGCGGTAGTCCCACCACGGCAGCGAGCAGAAGGCGCCGTCGAAGCCGGCGGGCGCCAGCTCGTCGAGCTGTGCCGGCGTCAGCCCCGGGGTCCACGCGAGGAAGCGCGGCGTGCCGCGCGCCGTTTCCGGCACCGCATCGCCGCGCAAGGTTGCCAGCAGGGCGGCCCAGGACTCACCGGGCACGCGTGCCGGCGCGCGGCAGCAGAAGCCGGCGGCGCCGGCGGCCCACGCCAGGCGCAGCCGCGCCGCCCACCATTGCACCAGCGCCTCGGCAATCTGGCGGTCATGCCAGCGCAGGCGCGTGCCGGGGATGTGGTTGTCAGTCTCATGCGGCGCGAAGGCGGGCGCCGCGGTGTCGATCCAGGCGGCATCGGGAAGGTCGTCGGTCCCGGCGGCGCCATCCGCCATATAGCGGTCCAGTGAAATATCGAGCAGGGGGGCCAGTCCATGCCGGGCGCACGCCGCGAGCGTGTCGTCCTCAGGCAGGTGCGGCCAGCCGCCGATCAATACGTGGTCGAACCCCAGTGCCGCCACGCGCTGCAGCGCATGTTGATCGGCTTCGGGCGTTCCGGTCAGGTCGATCTGGCAGATCCGCACATGTCCTCCCGGTGTTTCGCTCCGGCGGAGCAACAAAAAACCCGGAGCGGCGCCTTGCGGCCAGCCGCCGGGATGGCTCAGCCATGCGAAGTGCGTGCCAGCGCGCCCGCGCGCGGCGACGGGCCCGTTCACCGAGGCACCGCAAGGGCGTGCGGCGCCGCGGCGCATGTGCCGATTCGGCAACGGCTTGTAAAAAGTACTGGTGGCCGCCGCGTTGATGGAAATATTCGCGCAAGGCCGCGCGCGCTGCCGGCCGGTGCATTCGCCGGTATGGTTCTTGCCCCTGTGAGCCCATGCGTGCCATGGCCGGCACGTTGGCAAGCCATCTAAGGGGACCCATGGATCAGTGGCTGGAGGCGGCGCAATGGCCGGCAATGGTGGTGACGGTACTGGCGACCTGGCTGGTCGGCTCGCGCTCGATTTCGCGGCGGCGCGCCGGCTTCTGGGTGTTCCTGGCCAGCAACGTGCTCTGGATTGCATGGGGCTGGCACGGCGACGCCCATGCGCTGATCGTGCTGCAACTGGCGCTGATCGTCATGAACCTGCGCGGCATGCGCGAGGCGCGCAAGGCGTGGCGGGCCGCCGCGCGGCACGCCTTCGCCGCAACTGGCGCCAGGCCGGGCCAGCCGCTATCCTGAGACCAGTCCGGCATGCGCCGCATGTCCGGCGCCAACGCGCAACCGCCGGCAGGCGCCGGCTCCGATCGGTGACTTCACGGTCCGCCCGCGGACCAGGGCAGGTGTGCCATGGCGAAGAAAAAAATCCTGTTGCTCAACGCGCTGATCGCGGCCTCGCGAGAGGGCGAGCTGGGCTGCCGCCGCGCTGCCAGCGCGGCCGCCAATCCGCATCTCAAGTCGGTGCTGACCAGCCGCGCCAATGCGTTCGCGCAGGCCGCGCATGAACTGCAGGCTTGCCTGCTCGAACTGGGTGAGGTGCCGGAGGCCTTGCCGCAACCTGCCCCTGGCCCGGCCCCGGTGCCCCCGGGCATCGGCAAGCACAGTTCCGACCGATCCATCGTGCAGGCCATCAGCAAGCGCGAGCACGCCGTGCAGCGGCGCTATGCGCGGGCGCTGCGCACGCATGTGCTGGGCTCGCGCCTGCGCGCCGTGGTGCGCAGGCAGTATCGCGGCGTGCAGTTGAACCACGAACTGTTCCGGGTGCTGCGGCAGCAGTACCGCGCGCCGCAAGAGCGGCCGTAGCCGGCGTGCATCGGAACCTAGTCCTGCCATGCCGGCCGACCTCCATGCCTTCGAACATGCCGCCCGGCTCGTGCTGATGTACGGGCTGGTGCCGCTGTGGCTGCTGGCGGGCGTGGGCGACTGGCTGTGTCACCGGGCCACGCAGATCGAACGCAACGCCGGCGTGACCGAGTCGCTGCTGCACATGCTGATGCTGGCCGAGGTGGGCCTGCCGCTGCTGCTGGTGCTGTTCCTGGAGGTCAACGCGCTGGTGATCGCGGTGGTGCTGGCGGCGCTGGTCATCCACGAGATCACCGCATGGTGGGATGTGCACTACGCCAGCAAGCGCCGCCATATCGCACCGGTCGAGCAGCACATGCACAGCCTGCTGGAAGTGCTGCCGCTGGCCGCGGCGTCATATGTGGTGGTGTTGCACTGGGACCAGTTTCTCGCCTTGTCCGGGCGCGGCACCGAGCCGGCGCGGATGGCGCTGGGATGGAAGGCCGAGCCGCTGCCGCCGGCGTATCTGGCCGGCCTGCTGGTGGCGGTGGTGCTGCTGGCGGGGCTTCCGTATCTGGAGGAACTATGGCGCTGCGTGCGCTGGCGCCGGCGTGAACGCGAGGCCCTGCTGGCGCAGGCGACGCGCGCCATGCGCGGCGGCGGCTAGGCTGCCGCGACGCCCGCGAACGCGATCATCCGTCCGGTCGCGGGCGCTGCAGGGGACCTGCCGGCGCGCACGGCGCGCCGCGTCTTCAGGCTCGGTCGGGCGCTTACTGCTTCGGCGCCGGATCCGGCGAATCGCCCTTGGGGCCGCTTGGCGCATCGGCGGTCGGTGCGGCGGGCGCGCCTTGCTCGCGCGGCTTCTTGCTGCGCGCGGTGTTCGAGGCCTTGTCCGACTTGGACTTCGACTTCTTCATGGTGTCCTTCGTGGTGTCCCTGGCGCCAGGGGCGGAAGCTGAGCCCATGTCGGTAGCAGCCGGCTGGTTGCGCGAGGACGGAGGGGAACCTTCGATCGGCGGCGCGCTGGGGTTCGGCACGTTCGGCGACGCCGGTGCTTGTTGGGCAAAGGCCGGCAGGCAGAGCGCGGTGCCGACGACCAGTGCCGTGGTAGCGAGAGTGCGTTTCATGATGGTCTCCGTTGCAAGACTACGTCGGTCGGGCCCAGGGCCCTCGGGATTGCCGGCATGCCGTTTCGGCGCGCCAGCCATTCATGCGCGCGTCCATGCGCGCGGCGCGCGGCCTTGCCCGCTGCGCGCCAGTTCGTGGTAATGGCAGATGCGTGCCAGCGCCCAGTCGGCGGCGGCTTCGCGCACGGCGTTGCGCGCGCCGGCAAAGCGGCGGGTCTCGGTAAACATCGCAATGCCTTGCGCGTGCGACACCACATCGTGCGCGGCATGGCCGTGGCGGCGGAACACCCAGGCAAAGCATTGCGTGCCGGCGGGGATATCGCCGTCGCCGCCGCCATCGGCAACGCCGGTGTTGGCGATCGCCAGGTCCGCGCCGGTCAGTTGCATGGCGCCGCGCGCCATCGCCAGCGAAACCGCCTCGCTGGTCAGGCCATGGCGCCGGATGGTCTCGGCCGGGACGTGCAGCAGCTGTTCCTTGGCGGACGGTGAGTAGGCCACGATCGCGCAGCGCAACACATCGCCACAGCCCGGCACCTCGGCGATGCGCGAGGCGATCAGGCCAGCGGTGCAGGATTCCGCCGTGACCACGTGCAGCCCATGGCGCAGCAGATAGCGCGCGATGCCGACGTTATTGCTGCCGCCTGCGCCGCCGTGGCTCATCGCAATCACTCGCATGTTCTCCATTGCGGTATCCGCAGCGATTTCCCGCAGGGGCGGCAGGTTCCGTGCCAGCACCGTGGATATCGCACGCGCGGCGCTGCAGGGACAGCGCGCGACCGCTGGCGGCAGCGGCGGGTGCAAATGCGGGGAAAAATGTACATGCAGCGCCGGACCGTGCCTGTAAAAGCTGCGCGCCGCGCGCGGCGCACACCTTGCGCGGCGGTGGCGCTCATCTTGCATGTCCGGTGCGCAATGACCTGTACGGAGACCGACATGCCCGAGCAGCCGCCGAAGCCGCCCATGCCAGCCGCGCCCCCCGATCGACCGGCACACGATGCGCCGCGCGCGCCGCGCCACGCCGGCAACCCCGAGGATGTGCGCAAGGGCCAGGTAACCAGTCCGCTGCCGCGCGAAGTCTTTCGTCAGCGCTTCCTGGCGCGCTTTACCGACCCGGCCTACCGGCAGGAGGACGAAGCGCTGGACCGCCTCGAGCGCATTGCGTGGGACGCCTATGCGCAAAGCCGCAAGGCGCCGCATACGCACAAGGCAGGGGCGGGCTATGCCGATCCCGAATACGACCTGTCCGACGAATGGCGCGCGGCCAGCGAGGCGGTGCGCGTGGCCCAGCAGCGCCAGGCCGATCCTGCCACGCGCTCGCGCGTGCTGCTGGTGTGCGCGGCCGCGCGCAACGACTACACCTGCCCGGGCGAAATGTCGAAATCCTGGCGCCTGGCCGGGCGTGCGCGCGAGCGGCTGGAAGCGCAGGGCATCGAGGTCGACCTGCTCGACCTGAGCCACCTGACGTCCGACGCCCAACTGCAAATCCATCCGTGCAAGGGCTGCGTATCGACCGCGATGCCGCTATGCCACTGGCCGTGCAGCTGCTATCCCAACCATGCGCTGGGCCAGGTCAATGACTGGATGAACGAGATCTACCCGCGCTGGGCCGCCTGCCACGGCGTGCTGATCGTCACCCCGGTGTACTGGTACCAGGTCAGCAGCCCGCTCAAGCTGATGATGGACCGGCTGGTCTGCGCCGATGGCGGCAACCCGGATCCCACCAGCACGCGCGGCAAGGACGTGGCAAGGGCCAAGGCGATCGAGCTGTCGGGCTGGGACTATCCCAAGCACCTGGCCGGGCGCGCCTACGGGCTGGTGGTGCATGGCGACGTCGCCGGCATCGAAGGCGTGCGCCGCGCGTTGTCGGACTGGCTGGACTGGATGGGACTGATCGATGCCGGGGCCCAGGCACGGCTGGACCGGTATATCGGCTACTACGAGCCATATGCCACCAGCCACGTCGCGCTGGACCGCGATACCAGCGTGCAGGGCGAAGTCGACAACGTGGCGCGTGCGCTCGCTTGCGCGGTCGAGCAGTTGCGCCATGGCCAGCTGCGCACCGCGGACCATGGGCTGGTACCGCCGCGGCTGAAGTAGCGCGGCGGACCGAGGCAACAACGGAGGCAAGAACGGAGGCAACGATGGATCGCAGAGACAACTGGCGCGGCCCTCCATGGCACGAAAGTGCCGTGCCCGAGGCCGATATGCGCAGCCACTACGTGGGTGCCTATGGCGTGTACGACTATGACCAGCCTGTCGACCCCGGCGAATTCGGTGGCGGCCGCGGTACCGGGGAATGGCGGCCGCACGAGGGCCAGGTCCCGCAAGCCCGGGGCAGGACCGATCCCTACCGCCAGTTCACCGGCTACAACGAGCGCATGGATCTCTACCGTGGCGGGACGGAGCCATCATGGCGGCCGGTCGGGCCGCGCAACTACCAGCGCAGCGACGAGCGCATCCTGGAAGACCTGTGCGAGCAACTGACGCGCAGTGGCCGGCTGGACCTGAACGAGGTGGAGGTGCGGGTCGAGCAGGGCGTGGTGACGCTGGAGGGCAGCGTGCCGGACCGGCACCAGAAGTACCGCATCGAGGATATCGCCGACGAGGTCTTCGGCGTCAGGGACCTGGTCAACCACCTGCACGTGGCAAGGCCGGCCGGGGCCGAAGGCCATCCTGGCCACGGCATGCGCATGTATTGAGGGCGGCGGCGCGGAGACCATGCCCATGCCCGGTCCCACCAAGACCACCGCCAACCCGCGCGGCAACGCCGTGGGCGCGGCCGACACGGCGCTGCAGGCCTCGCTGTGCGAGCGCCTATGGGAAAGCGGCCTCGACGTCAGCGAGATTGCGCTGGACGTGGCGCAGGGCCGCATCACGCTGCGCGGCGCGATCGGCAGCGCCGCTGACCGCGACGCGATCGAGGCCTGCGTGCGCAAGCATGCCGGCGGGCGCGACGTCGTCAATCACATCGAGGTCGCGCCCGACCGCACCGGCGGCTGAGTGTGCGCTGGCATGGCTTTCGCAACGGAGCCAGTTCCGGCCACTGCCAGACGGCGCTGGCCGTTCACGAGGAAGGAGACTGTCATGAGATACACCGCGATTTTTGCGCTGGCCGCGTTGCTCAGCGTACCCGCGTGGGCCCAGACCACCACCACGCGTCCTGGCGCCGACACGCGCGCGCCAGGCACCTCGGCCTCGGACGTCATGCCGGGGCAGGGCGACACGCGCCGCGCCACCCCTGCAACGCCGGCCACACCCGCGACGCCGGGCGGCCCGGGCACCCGTGCCACGCCGGCAACGCCTGCCACGCCGGCCAGCCCCGCCGTCAACGAGGGGCCGCAATCGCCGCAACGGTACGACTATCCGGCTTCGGAACCGAAAGCGCCGAAGAGCCGCAAGTAACCGAGGCAAAGCGCGGCGGGGTTGCGCCAGCGTCTCAGAGACCCCAAGGCCAGGTCTCAGGCGCGCCCGGCGCCGGCGCCTCCGGCAGCGCCGGGACCGCGCTGCTGCGGTCGAACCACGCCAGCACGTCGAACTGCCGCGGCAGGATGGCGCGCGCGTAGTGGCTCTGCAGTTCAGTCTCCGGGCGGTAGATCACGCCGATAAAGCGTTCCTGCCGCGCCGGCATCAGCAGTTCGCGCAACTCGGCGTGCACGACGCTGCCATTGCTGTCGCCGACGCCGCCACCCCGCAAATCCGTCCAGCCCTGCGCATGGCCGGCGGCGTGGAACAGGTGCTCGTAGCTGTCCGCCCGCGCGGGGCGCACCTGCTTGATTTCCATGGGCCCGTCCCACGAAGTTGCCGCCGCGACGGTGCCGTCGTAGGTGCTGAAGCCGACCAGCGCGGCCGCATCGCCGAATGCCTCGCGGCATAGCTGGCCGATATTCAGCTGGCCCTGGGTGGTGCCCATCTCGGTCTGCGAAGCATCGCCGATATGCGAGTTGTGCGCCCACACCACCGCGCGCGATGCCGGCCCATGGGCGTGCAGCAACTGTTCCAGTGTCTCGAACATGTGCGTGTCGCGCAGGTTCCAGCTGTCGTCGCTGCCGTGGTACATGACGCGGTAGTAGCGTTCGGCCGACGCCACCAGGCGCGCATTCTGCGCGGCGTCCAGGAAGTCCTCGTGTCCGTCGCGCGCGTAGGCCAGGCGCTTGTCGAGCAGGGCCTGCAACTGTTCGACCACGGCGTCCTCGCAGTCGGCATGGGTGCCGTGCAGCACGGCGCGGCCGTAGCGCGCCGGGTCGCGCCGCCACGGTTCCAGGCAGCCATAGCGTTCGCGCGCGGCCTGCGCGGCGCGGGGATCGACGCCTTCCAGGTAAGCCAGCACCGCCGCCATCGAGGCGCCCAGGCTGTAGATGTCGAGGCCGAAGAAGCCGGCGCGCCGGGCCGGCGCCAGCGCGGCGTTGTGCGCGTGCAGCCAGCGGATAAAGCGCGCCACCTCGAGGTTGCGCCACATCCAGACCGGGAAGCGCGTAAAGGCGGCGCCAGGGGATTCGGCGGGCCGCGGCGGGCGCCCGCGCACATGGCGGTCGACCGCGGCGGCGTCCGGCCAGTCCGCCTCCACCGCGATGATGCCGAAGCCGTGCCGCGCCACCAGGTGCGCGGTCAGCGCGGCGCGGGCGTGATAGAACTCGGCGGTGCCATGCGTGCTCTCGCCCAGCAGCACCACGCGGTGGCCGCCGAGCCGATCGGCCAGCGCCGCGGCGCCGTTGGCGAAGGGTCCGGTGAAGGGGCTCTCGGCCGCATGGTCGACCGCCGGCCACGGCACCGTCGCGGCCGCGATGGCGGCCACGGTGTGCGGGTCGGCAAGGTGTCGAGGCATGGCTGCGCGGATTGCCGGCAGCGTGCCGGCATCCTCAGCGTTGCGGCAGGCAGCGCGGGTCAGCCGTGAATGGTGCGGGGATCGTGGCCAAAGCTGTTGCGCGAGCGGATCTGGCCGTCGCGGCCATGGATCAGCAATTCGACGTGCTCGCGCTGGGCCTGCGAGGTGCCGGCGGCGACCGCCTCTTCCTGCGTGGCGTGGTGCGATTCGGCGTAGCGTGCCCCTTCGTGGATGACGTCCCAGCCTTCGTCGTGCGGAACGACGTGTATGTTGCTGCCCATGTCGGGTCTCCTCGGATATCGGTCCTTTTATTGTGGTCGATCTGCGCGCGCTGTCTATCCGGCGGCGTCTGACAGGCGCGAAGCGCTTCCGGTTCCACTTTCCGATGGAAATCCCTGGTTATTTATCCGGCCTCTTGTAAGCTGGACTTGGATCGCAATCAGAGGAGCGGACCATGCGAGCAAGATTTGCCAGGGGGCTGACGCAGTCGCCGGTGACCGTGGTGGCCCGGGCGTTCGACGGAGAAGCGGTGCGCACTCCCCAGGTGGGCGACCTGGTGACGGTGTATAGCCAGGACCAGGACACCGAATTCAATATCCGCCTGTGCGAGGCCGTCGAGCCCGGCCGCTGGCGCGGCGTGGTCTACGCGATCGGCCGCGGACAGGACGTGCTGGTCACCGCCGAGGGGCTGGAAATCGACGATGTGGTCGAGGTGATGCGCGAGGAAATCGCCTCCGTGATTCCCTGCGGCCGATCCCACTGAACGCCGCACCCGCGCGGGTGCGGACCATCCGGAATTGAAGTTGCCCGAGACCGGCCCTACGCCGGCCGCGCGGGCTGTTTCGGCACGCCCAGCCACATGGCCAGGCCGCTTGCCAGCAGCAGCGCCGCGAGCAGGTAGAGGGCATGGTCGAGGCTGCCGGTGCGGGTCTTGATCTGCCCGATCACCCACGGGCTGACGATGCCGCTGGTGATGCCGATGCTGCTGATAAAGGCGATTCCGGCGGCGGTGCCGGCGCCCGGCAGGTAGCCCGGCGGCAGCGCCCAGAACACCGGCAGCGCGGCAAAGATCAGCACCGCCGCCACCGACAGGATGGCCAGCATCGCGCCCAGCCCGGGCAGCGGCAAGGTCAGCGCCGCCAGTGCCAGCGCGCCGCCCGCCGTGCACAGCAGGAAATGGCGATGGCGCTCGCCGGTGCGATCCGAATGCCGCGCAATCAGGATCAGGCCGACCGCGCCCACCGCATTGGGCACCACCGAATACAGGCTCACCGACATCACGTCGGTCACGCCGAAATCGCGGATCATCAGCGGCATCCAGAAGCTGAGCGCGAGCGAGCCGCAGGTCAGCGAAAAATAGATAAAGGCGAACAGGTACACGCGCGGGTTGCGCAGCACCTGGCGCAGCGCGTGCAGCGAATGGCCGCCGCCCTGCGTGTGCGCGGCGGTGTCGCGCAGCAGGTGGGCGCGTTCGCGCTCGCTCAGCCAGCCGGCCTGCTGCGGCCCGTCGACCAGCAGGCGCGCGGCCGCCAGCCCCAGCAGCACCGCCGGCGCGCCTTCGATCGCGAACATCCACTTCCAGCCCTGCAGGCCCAGCACGCCCGCCATGTCGCGCATGATCCAGCCGGACACCAGCCCGCCCAGCACGCCCGCCACCGCCACGCCGGCAAAGAAGATCGCCATGACCGCGGCACGCCGGCGCGCCGGGAACCAGTAGGTCAGGTACAGCACGATGCCGGGGAAGAAGCCGGCCTCGAACACGCCCAGCAGGAAACGCAGGGCGTAGAACTGCGCTGGCGTCGACACCGCCATCATCGCCACCGACACGATGCCCCACAGCACCATGATGCGGGTAAAGGTGCGGCGCGCGCCGAAGCGTGCCAGCAGCATGTTGCTCGGCACCTCGCACAGCACGTAGCCGACGTAGAACACCGCGGCGCCAAGGCCGTACATGGCGTCGCTGAAGCCCAGGTCCTGCTTCATCTGCAGCTGCGCGAAGCCGATGTTGATGCGGTCCAGGAACGACACCACGTAGCAGACGAACAGGAAGGGAATGATGCGCAGCCAGACCTTGCGGTAGAGCGCGTCCTCGTCGCGCGCGGCGAGTGCTGCGGGGGCCGGGGCGGAAGGCGCCAGGCTGGATAGGGACGAAAGCTCCCCTGAGACCGGATGGCTCATCGATGTTGTCTCCGTGCGGTGGTGGCTGCGGCGGCAGGCAGCCGGGCGGTTGCCGCCAGTGGGCCGCGTCTGGTGCGCGTTGGCCCGGGATGTGTTGAAGGACAGCGCGTGGCGCAGGCTCGGGCTGGGCCGCGCCTGCGCCTGGCTATCCGGTCAGGCCGGCGCCGTGTCGGGGCTGGCGACGACGCCGGCGCGCGCTTCGGCCATCGCCGCCAGCAGCACCTCGTGGTCGCCGATATGGTTGGCCAGCAGCAGGATCAGCTGCGCGTTGGCGGCCTGGCTCTGGGACTCGTCGAGGTCGCGGTGCATCTCGATCAGCGCTTCGTAGAAGTCGTCGGGCCGCGCCAGGTTGGGCTGGGTGTTGAGCAGGTTGGGCATGGCAATCTCCGTGGGGCAGGGCTGGCGTCGGGGCGATCAGGCGGCCATGCGGCCTGGCTGCGGCGCGCGCAGGTCGGCACCGGTGGCGCGCGCCAGCGCGGCGCGGATCGCGGCCGGGTCGGCGCGGTGCCAGCGCGCGCACACATGCTGGTCCGGACGGACCAGGTAGCAGGTGCCGGGCGTGGCGCCGTAGCGTGCCGCCGCCAGGCCTTCGTCGTCGCGCAGCACGGTGGCGTGGGTGCAGGTCATGGGCGGCTGCGCGGCGTCGGTCACATAGACCAGCTGCAGTGGCGTGCCGGCCTGCTTCAGTGCGGCCAGGTCGGCCAGCGTGCCGGCTTCGATGGCTTCCGGATTGCCGAACACCAGCAAGGTGAAATCACCGCCGAGGTGCGACAGCAGCCAGCCCGCGCCGTCCACAGCGGACACCGGCGCATCGCAGCAGACCGCACCCGGCACCAGCTTGCCGCCCGCATCCGGGGCGGCGTCCTCGGTGTTCAGTGGCGAGTCATGCAGCACCGCCGGCACCGACAGCCTGCCGCTGTTTACCAGGCCGCGCGCAAACGCATGGCGCCTGGACAGCGCCAGCACCGCGTCGCGGAACACGCGGCTGGCGGCGCTCTTGGGCGTGATGAAGTCGGTCGAGCGGGTGGAGTTGCGGATGTTCTCGTCGGCGGCGAATTCGCGCTCGCTGGCGTAGGTGTCGAGCAGCCGGTCGCAGGCATGGCCCTGCAGCACGTAGGCCAGCTTCCAGGCCAGGTTCTCGGCGTCCTGGACACCGCTGTTGGCGCCGCGCGCGCCGAACGGCGAGACGCCGTGCGCGGCATCGCCGGCGAACAGGATATTGCCGTGGCGGAAGCTGTCCATGCGCTGGCAGGAAAAGGTGTAGACGCTGACCCACTCCAGTTCGAACTTCACGTCCTTGCCCAGCAGCGCCTGCACCCGCGGGATCACGCGCTCGGGCGATTTCTCCAGCACCGGATCGGCGTCCCAGCCGAGCTGGAAGTCGATGCGCCAGACGTTGTCCGGCTGCCGGTGCAGCAGTACCGACTGATGGGGGTGGAAGGGCGGATCGAACCAGAACCAGCGCTCGGCGGGGAAATCCGCCTCCATCCGGACGTCGGCAATCAGGAAGCGGTCGCGGAAGGTGCGGCCCTTGCTGTCCAGCCCCAGCAGCTTGCGCATCGGGCTGCGCGAGCCGTCGGCGGCCACCACATAGCGCGCCGCCAGGGGGTAGCAGCCGTCGGGGGTCTCGACGGTCAGCACCACGCCGGCGTCGGCGCCGCCGCGGCTTTCCACGCCGACCACCTTGTTGTGCCAGCGAATCTCGATATTGGGCAGCGCCTGCGCGCGTTCCAGCAGATAGCCTTCGAGGTAGTACTGCTGCAGGTTGATGAAGGCCGGGCGGCGGTGGCCGCTCTCCGGCAGCAGGTCGAAGCTGTAGACCTGCTCGTCGCGCAGGAACACCCTGCCGACATGCCAGCGCACGCCCTTCTCGACCATGCGTTCGCCGCAGCCGAGGCGGTCGAAGATATCGAGCGTGCGCTTGGAAAAGCAGATCGCGCGGGAACCCGTGGACAGCGTGCAGTCGTCGTCCACCAGCACCACGGGCACGCCGCGTTGCGCCAGGTCGATGGCGGTGGCCAGCCCCACCGGGCCGGCCCCGACCACCACCACCGGATGCACCGCCGCGGGCGCGGCATCGGCGGATTGGCCGGTGCGCTGCTGCTCCGCGCAGGGCTGGTATGGGAACGATAGCCGCTGGTAGTCGATGCTGCTCATGCTTGTGTCTCCTCCACCTGAAAAGCTTTGTTATGCGATGGCTTGCTCGGGTGCCGTCGTCAGTCCTGCAGCGCGGCCCACATCTCCTTGTCGCGCTGGGCGGTCCAGATGCGCGGATGGCGCATGCCGCTGGCCTCGTCATAGGCGCGCGAGACATCGAAGGGCAGGCAGTGCTCGTAGATGAAGACGTGGCCGAACTTCGGGTCCATGGCGCGGCGCGTATGCGCCATCGCGGCCTTCAGGTCGAGCTTTTCCGCCACCGCTTCCTGGCCGGCGGTGAACAGCGTGGTGACGAAGTCCTTGGTGTAGGCGATGCCCTTCTTCACTTCATCGGGCGTGGTCAGCGCGGGGCCGCGGCCCGGCACCAGCTTCTCGGGGTTGAGCGCCTGCAGTGCATCGAGCGTGGCCGGCCATTCGGCCAGCTGTGCGTCGCCGCAGTAGCACGCGGCGTCGTATTCGACCAGGTCGCCGGAGAACAGCACCTTCTGCTGCGGCAGCCAGACCACGGTGTCGCCCTTGGTATGGCCCGAGCCCAGGTGGGCAATGCGCACTTCCAGCTGGCCCAGGAACAAGGTGATTTCCTTCTCGAACACCAGCGTCGGCCAGGTCAGGCCGGGCACGGTCTCGACGCCGGCGAACAGGCGCGGGAAGCGTTCGATCTCGGACTTCATGTCGGCCTCGCCGCGCTCGACGATCATCTCGTAGGTGCCGCGGCTGGCGATGATCTGCTGCGCGCCCTCGGCAAAGTACGCCGACGCGCCCAGCACGCGCACGGCGTGGTAGTGCGACAGCACCACGTACTTGATCGGCTTGTCGGTGATGGTGCGGATGCGCGCGATCAGGTCCTGCGCCATGGCCGGCGTGGCCGTGGTGTCGACGATCAGCACGCCGTCATCGCCGATCACCACGCCGGAGTTGGGATCGCCCTCGGCGGTATAGGCCCACGCGTTCTCGGACAGCTGGGTAAAGGTGATCTGCTTGGCTTCCAGGTCAGCCTGCGATGCGAATGCCTTGGACATGGCGTCTTTTCCTTTTGTGGGGAGGGCAAGACGGCACGGCCCCCGGGATCCCGGTGATGCGTGCGTGGCACTGGCTGTCTCGCCCCCGTTCGTATGGAGTTCCGGATGTCGCACGGCTGCGTGTGCCGGGTCGCGACGGGGTAATGCCATCTTAGGAAAGCTGGCGAAATTAATCAATAGCGAAATGATTAGCCTATGACAAATAATTGAGGGGGCGAACTTAGGCCGGATCGGGATGGGGGTAAACCCGCGTGCGGCGGGATCGGGGAGGCGTTCGATTAATATCCGGTTTTTCCGATCACACAGGACGCTGATGGCCAGACCCAGGGCGGGGACAGCGATGACGCCGGCGGGCGCGCCGGGGGCGCGTGCCGACAAGGCGCAGCGGGGCATCCAGAGCGTGGAGGTGGGCGCGCGCCTGCTCGCGGCGCTGGCCGCGGCGCGCGTACCGATGCCGCTGGCGGCGCTGGCCGACGCCGCGCAGCTGACGCCGGCGCAGGCGCATGCCTATCTGGTCAGCCTGGCGCGGCTGGGCCTGATCAAGCGCGACCATCTGTCCGGCCGCTACGAGCCCGGACCGCTGTCGCTGCGCCTGGGCCTGCTGCACCTGGAGCAGGACGACGCCTGGCGCGCCGCGCTGCCACGCGCGGACGCGCTGGCGCAGGCGCTGGGCTGCAGCGTGGCGATCTGCCTGGCCGGGCCGCAGGGGCCGACCATCGTGCGCTATGTGCCGGCGAGCGCGCCGCTGCACGTCAACCTGCACGTGGGCACGGTGATGGCGCTGGCCGCCACCGCCACTGGCCGCGTGTTTTGCGCCTTCCAGCCGCCGGCGCAGTGGCAGCCGCTATGGCAGGCGCAGCAACCGGAGGCCACCGCGGCGGACCTGGCCGCGTTCGGCGCCAGGCTGGCGGAGATTCGCGCGCGCGGCATCGAGCGCAGCATCGATGCCCCCAGCCCGGCCGTCAGCAGCCTCAGCGTGCCGGTGCTCGACGGCGCCGGCGCGCTGCGGCTGGTGCTGACGCTGGTGGGATCGACCGGTGCCATCGACGTCGACTGGCACGGCGCGGCGGCGCGGGCGCTGCTGTGCGCGGGCGCGGAGATCGGCGCGGCGCTGCGCGAACCGAACGGTGAACAGGCATGAGCGGCGCGAACGAAACCCCGCAGGACCCCGACGGCGGCAAGCCGCAGCGCGGCATCCAGTCGCTCGACAGCACCGGCCAGTTGCTCGGCGCGCTGGTGGCCGCGGGCCGGCCGCTGCCACTGCGCGACCTGGCGCTGGCCGCGGGCATGCCGGCGGCGAAGGCATTTCCGCACCTGGTCAGCCTGCAGAAGACCGGACTGCTGGCGCGCGATGCCGCCGGCAATTACCTGTGCGGACCACTGGCGCTGGAGCTGGGGCTGATCGCGCTGCAGCGGCTGTCGCCGACGCGCGAGGCCGAACCCGAGGTGATCGAACTGGCCGGGACCACGGGCCTGAGCGTGGCGATGGCCGTGCTGGGGCCGCTGGGGCCCACCGTGGTGCGGCTGGAAGAATCGGCGCGGCCGCAGCATGTCAGCCTGCGCGTGGGCACGGTGCTGTCGCTGGTCCATACCGCCATCGGCCGCACCGTCGCCGCGCACCTGCCGGCCAACGTGCTGGCGGGCCTGCTGCAGAACGATGCGCTGCGCATGGCGGGCGCCGCCGCCGGCCAGGTGCTCGGAGCGGGCGGCAGGCTGGCGCCGGCCTACGCCGCGCGCCTGGCGCAGGTGCGCGCGGCGCGCATCGACAATGCACTGAGCCATCCGGTGCCGGGCATCGACACGCTGGCGGCACCGGTGTTCGACCACACCGGCAGCCTGGCGCTGGTGATCGCGGTGATGGGTTCCAGCGGCAGCTTCGACAGCGGCACCGAAGGCGCCACGGCCGCGCTGGTGCGGCAGGCGGCGGCACGGCTGTCGTGGCGCTTCGGCGCGCCGGACGCCGCCTGAGGCCAGGCGGTCAGTTGTCGAGCTTGATGTTGGCGGACTTGATCAGGCCGTCCCACTTCTCGTATTGCGCGCGGATATAGCTGCCGAACTGCGCCGGCGTGGCCGGGAAGGGCACCGTGCCCTGGCTGGCCAGCCGGGCGGCCAGGTCCGGCTGCCTGAGCGCGGTCACGATCTCGCCGTTGAGGCGGTCGATCACGGCCTTGGGCGTGCCCGCGGGGGCCGCCACGCCGAACCATGCGGTTAGCTCGTAGCCGGGCACGCCGGCAGCGGCCAGCGTCGGCACGCCGGGCAGTTGCTCGGACGGCTTCTGCGTGGTCACCGCCAGTGCGCGCACGCGCTTGTCGCGGATATACGGCAGTGCCGTGGAGACGCTGTCGAACATCATGGTGATGCGCCCGCCGATCAGGTCGGTCATCGACGCGGCGCTGCCCTTGTACGGAATATGCGTGATGTCGACACCAGCCAGGTGCGTGAACAGCTCGCCCGCCAGGTGCGACGACGAGCCGTTGCCGAACGAGCCGTAGGTCAGCTTGGCCGGCTCCTTGCGCGCCAGCGCCAGCAGTTCCGGCACGGTGCGCGCCGGCACGCTGGGATGCACCAGCAGCACGTTGGGCAGGTAGGCCACCGACGCCACCGGCGCGAAGTCCTTGAGCGGGTCGTAGCCGGGCTTGTCATAGAGGCTTTTGTTCACCGCGAGCGAGCCGAAGGTGCCGAACAGCAGCGTGTAGCCGTCGGCCGGGGCCCGCGCCACGGCGATCGCCGCCAGGTTGCCGCCGGCGCCGGGGCGGTTTTCGATCACCACCGGCTGCTGCAGCCGCGCCGACAGCGCGTTGCCGATCTCGCGCGCCAGCAGGTCGGTGGCGCCGCCCGGCGGGAACGGCACCACCAGCCGCACCGGCTTGTCGGGGTAGTCCGCCAGCGCGGTGCCTGCGGCCGTGGCCGCGCATGCAAACAGCAGCCCCATGGCCGCACGCCTGATCCAACCCTGCATCGCTGTCTCCTTTCCTTGATTTGTTGCGATGGAACGGGCGTCAGTGTGTCGCAGCCGCGGCGCGCGCGGGTTCGGGATTGGCGAAGGTCGGGTTAGGCCGGAGGCCGTGCCGCTCAGTCAGGCTGGCGCAGCCGCGCGATGGTGCCGAACAGGGTCTCCAGCTCCACCGGCTTGACCAGGTGCGCATCGAAGCCGGCGGCCTCGGTATGCTGCCGGTCCGCCGGCTGGCCGAAGCCGGTCAGCGCGACAAAGCGGGTCGATTCGGTGCCCGCCACGCCGCGCATGGCGCGCACCACCTCGAAGCCGTCCATGCCCGGCATGGCCAGGTCGATCAGCGCAATATGCGGACGGCAGCGCGGCGCCACGTGCAGGGCTTCGGAGCCGTCGTAGGCGATGGTCACCTCATGGCCGCACATTTCGAGCAGCATCGCCAGGCTGTCGGCGGCGTCGCGGTTGTCGTCGACCAGCAGGATGCGCTGCACCTGCAGGTCGGTATTGGCCTGGCCGGTGGCGGGCATGCCGGCGCCGTGCGCATCGTCGGGCTGGCGCGCGGCCGGCAGCGGCAGCCGTAGCGTGAAGGTGCTGCCCAGCCCCGGCCCGGCGCTGGTGGCCGCGATGGTGCCGCCATGCAGTTCTACCAGCGAGCGGCACAGCGACAGGCCGATGCCCAGTCCGCCTTGCACATCGGTGCCCGGCCGGCTTTCCTGCACGAACAACTGGAAGATGTCCTCGAGCGCGTGCGGCGAGATGCCGCGGCCCTGGTCGGTCACGCGCAGCTCCAGGGTACGTTTCTGCACCGCCGTGGCTATCGTCACCACCGTGCCCGCCGGTGAAAACTTCGACGCATTGAGCACCAGGTTCTGCAGCACCTGCACCAGCCGGGTCTTGTCGGCATCCAGGCGGATCGCGCCGGGCGCGCCCTGCACGTCTACGCGCTGCGACTTGGCATCGAGCGCCGGGCGCGCGCCCTCGATCGCCAGGCCGATGATCTCGTCGAGTTCCACCGGTCCGGTGCGCAGCTCGATCCGGCCGGAGGTGATGCGTCCGATATCGAGCAGGTCGTCGACGAGCCGGCTCAGGTGCGTCACCTGGCGCTCGATCAGGGCCAGGCTCTGGTTGGCCAGCGCGCCGTCGCCCGGGGCGAGCCGCATCGCGGTCAGCGCGCTGCGCACCGGCGCCAGCGGATTGCGCAGCTCATGCGAAAGCGTGGCCAGAAATTCATTCAGGCGCTGGCTCGAGCGTTCCAGCTCTTCGCGGCGGCGGCGTTCGCTCATGTCGCGCGTCACCTTGGCAAAGCCGCGCAGCGCGCGCGAATCGTCGTAGACGGCGGTCAGCGTGACATTGGCCCAGAACAGCGAGCCGTCCTTGCGCACGCGCCAGCCCTCGTCCTCGATGCGTCCGGCGCGCCGGGCCAGGTCCAGGTGCCGCGCCGGCTTGCCGGCGGCGACGTCCTCCTGCGGATAGAACAGCGAGAAATGGCGGCCGATGATTTCATCGCGGCGGTAGCCCTTGATATAGGACGCGCCCGAGTTCCAGCTGACGATATGGCCGCCGGGATCGAGCATGAAGATCGCATAATCCTTGACCCCTTCGACCAGGAGGCGCAGCGATTCCTCGCTCTGGCGCAGCGCCTCGGCGGCGCGGCGCTGCTCGGTCAGGTCACGCGTGACCTTGCCGAAGCCGATCAGCCGGCCCTCGGGGTCGCGCAGCGCGGTGATGACGACGTTGGCCCAGAAGCGGCTGCCGTCCTTGCGCACGCGCCAGCCCTCGTCCTCGAAGCGGCCCAGTTCGGCGGCCGCCTTCAGCTCGGCGTCGGGCCAGCGCCGGGCCACGGCGTCGGGCGTATAGAAGTGCGAGAAATGCTTGCCCAGGATCTCCTCGCGCCGGTATCCCTTGATGCGGGCCGCGCCCTTGTTCCAGCTGGAGACATGGCCACCCACGTCGAGCGTGAAGATGGCGTAGTCCTGCACGGCTTCCACCAGCGTCCGGTAAGGGGTATCCGCCGCGTTCGGATGGTCGGGGCCGCCGGCCTCGGGGCTGCTGGCGTTGCCGGCAAGGGGTTGTGGATCGTCGGGGCGTCTTGTCATGGGATGGGTTGGGCGAAGTGCCGGCGCTGCCGGCGCATCCGATCCTGATGGTGGGGTAAGGATACGCCTGCTTGCGCTTCGTTGGCACCGTCCCGCGCGGTCATGTGCAGCACGGACGTCCCGGGGGCCCACGCGCGGCAAGGTCGGACGCTTCCATGCCCAGAATCGGAATGTACGGATTGTCTGGTGAGGGCTGCTCCATAGAATTGACGCACGAGGTTCTCAAGGTTTCACAGCCCACAGTGCCGATGACACAGTCCGATGATCGCCAGCCGCAGCGCGAAGCCATGCCATGCAGCACGTGTTGCCAGATGGCCGGCGCCTGCCCGGACTGCGCGCCGGCCGGCCAGGCACGCGGCGCGCCAGGCGTCGAAGCGGCGCAACGCATGGTGCGCCTGCGCAAGGGCGAATTCCTGTACCTGCTGGGAGACCCGGTGACCTCGGTCTATGCCATTCGTGTCGGCACCATCAAGACCCATGTCACCACCGAAGACGGGCGCACCCAGGTGGTCGCCTTCCACTTTCCCGGCGACATGGTGGGACTGGACAGCCTGGCGCGTCCGCACTATGCGTCGTACGCCACCGCGCTGGAAGACACCAAGCTGTGCCTGTTCACCGTGGACGCGCTGCGCCTGGCCGCGACCACGCTGGCGCCGCTCGGGCGGCAGCTGCTGCTGGCGCTGGACGGCCAGCTGCAGCGCGCGCGGGCGGTACAGACCATGCTGGCGCTGATGACGGCCGAAGAACGGCTGGTGACGTTCCTGCTGTGGCTGGCGGACGGCTTCGCGCTGCGCGGATTTTCCTCGTCGGCCTTTGTACTG
Source organism: Cupriavidus alkaliphilus (assembly GCF_900094595.1). Classification (GTDB taxonomy): domain Bacteria; phylum Pseudomonadota; class Gammaproteobacteria; order Burkholderiales; family Burkholderiaceae; genus Cupriavidus; species Cupriavidus alkaliphilus. The sequence continues at coordinate 108,309 of NZ_FMAD01000011.1, forward strand.
CGCATGAGCCGCGAGGAAATCGGGAGCTATATCGGCCTGACGCTGGAAACGGTGAGCCGTCAGTTCTCGCGGCTGGCCGATGGCGGCTTGATCACGGTACGGCACCGCACCATCACACTGCTCGACAAGCCCGCGCTGCGGGCCATTGCCGCCCGCCCGATGATCCTCGCCCACGCACCCGCGCCGCGCTTGCGCATGGCGGGCGGCGCGTCCGCACCGGCAAAAGAATGACATGGAACAGGACAGGCCCTCTTGCGCAAGCGTGCCGGACACGCAACAGGAAACGGACACCGACGGCCAGCGCCAGCTCGAGGCGCTGAATCTGTCCTACCTGCTGGTGGTACAGCGGCTGATGCGCGAGAACGAGGCCGAGGCGCTGTTCCGGCTCGGCCTCGGGCGCGAGATGGGCCGCCTGCTGGCATCGCTGACGCCGACGCAGATCATCGCGCTGGCGCGGTCCAGCCTGATGCGGTACCGCTTCCGGCTGGATGACGGCCTGCTGGTGGCCGCGCTGACCGGGGCCGAGCCGCTGCACGCCTTGCACGGCATGCATGCCGCGATCGTGATGGCATCACGGCGGGATTGAGACATGACTTCTGGAATCGGAGGGTATATGACGGGCAATGCGATGACGCATGTCGAGCTGAAGCGGATGACCATGGCCGCCGACCGCCGCGGCGGCTGGCCGCCCGCGGTCGACCGCACCGAAATCGCCGGCACGCTGCAGATGCAGGACATCGTCCAGGCCCTTGGCGCCGAGGCCGCCGAGCAGCGCTGCATCGAAGCCGGCCTGGAAACGCTGGCCATGGCCGGGCGCCCGCCCGTCCGGGCGGTGGTCTCGGTGGGCCACGGCCGGCAGCCGGCGCTGGACTTCTATGTCGATGCGGATATCAAGACGTGCTGCGCGCTGGACCGCACCCTGCAGCAGGCCATCGCCAGCCGCTTCACCAGCGTGCTGCCGCCAGGGCTGTCGGTGTCGGTGCTGCCGCTGGAGGTCTATGCGCGCGAATGCGCCGGGCAGGACCCCGGGCCCGGGGCGCAGGCCTGGGGCGCGTGCGCGCGTGAGCTGCTGGCCGGCGGCGAGATGCAGCAGCGGCTCGCGGTCGTATGCGCCTATCTGTCGGTGCTGCAGGACGCGCAGGGACTTGCCGAGCGGCTCGGCTACCTGCAGCAGAACCTGCTCGACCAGGGCCAGGAGGCGCTGTCCTGGCGCCTGCGGCGGCACCGCAGCGTCGAGGGACGCACGCTGGCGCAGTCGCTGGAAGGGCTGGCCCGCGCCGCGGACGGGGCGCTGTATGAGTTCGGCACCCGTTACAGCCGGGAGCGGGCCAGCTACCAGATCGAACAGATGCAGCAGGTGCACGACCAGATCGCCCGCTTTCGGGACAGCTGCCGGCTGGCGCCGCCGCAGTCCTGCCCCCGGCACGCCGCGGGCACGGCGGGCTGAGGGCGCGCCGGGTCAGATGCCGGCCATGCAGGTGTACTTGATCACCAGGTAGTCGTCGATGCCGTAATGCGAGCCCTCGCGGCCCACGCCCGATTGCTTGACGCCCCCGAACGGCGCCACCTCGTTCGAGATCAGGCCCGTGTTGACGCCGACCATGCCGTATTCCAGCCGTTCCGAGACGCGCCAGACCCGGCCCAGGTCGCGCGCATAGAAGTAGCTGGCCAGGCCGAACTCGGTGTCGTTGGCCATGGCGACCACGTCGTCCTCGGTGTCGAAGCGGAACAGCGGCGCGAGCGGGCCGAAGGTTTCCTCGCGCGCGACCAGCATGCCGGGCGCGACGTCGGCCAGCACCGTCGGCTGGAAGAAGGAGTGCCCGAGCGCATGGCGCTGGCCGCCCTGCAGCAGGCGCGCGCCCTTGCCGAGCGCGTCGGCGATATGCTCCTCGACCTTGGCCACGGCCTTGTCGTCGATCAGCGGGCCGATGCGCACGCCGTCGTCCATGCCGTTGCCCACCTTCAGCGCCGCCACCGCGGCCACCAGCTTCTGCGCAAACGCCTCATACACGCCGGACTGCACGTAGATGCGGTTGGCGCAGACGCAGGTCTGACCGGCATTGCGGTACTTGGAAACGATCGCGCCTTCGACGGCGGCGTCGAGGTCGGCATCGTCGAACACGATAAAGGGCGCGTTGCCGCCCAGTTCCATCGACACCTTCTTGATGGTGGCGGCGGTCTGCGCCATCAGCACGCGCCCGACTTCGGTCGAGCCGGTGAAGGTCAGCTTGCGCACCAGCGCATTGCTGCTCATCTCGCCGCCGATCGCGCTGGCCGAGCCGGTCACCACCGACAGCACGCCGGCGGGGATGCCGGCACGCTCGGCCAGGGCCACCAGCGCCAACGCCGTCAGCGGCGTCTGCGAGGCGGGTTTGACCACCATGGTGCAGCCGACCGCCAGCGCCGGGCCGGCCTTGCGGGTGATCATGGCGGCGGGGAAGTTCCACGGCGTGATCGCGGCACAGACCCCCACCGGTTCCTTGGTCACCACGATGCGCTGGTTGCTGACCGGGGCGGGAATGGTATCGCCATAGACCCGCTTGCCTTCCTCGGCAAACCATTCGATGAACGAGGCCGCATAGGCGATCTCGCCACGCGCCTCGGCGATCGGCTTGCCTTGCTCCGCGGTCATGATGCGGGCCAGGTCCTCCTGGTTCGCCATGATCAGCTCGAACCATTTGCGCAGCAGCGCCGAGCGCTCCTTGGCGGTGCGGGCGCGCCACGCCGGCAGCGCGCGATTGGCGGCTTCGATGGCCTGGCGCGTCTCTTCGGCGCCCAGCTGCGGCACCTGGCCGACGCGCTCGCCGGTGGCGGGGTTGGTCACGTCGATGCGGCGCTCGCCATCGATCCAGCGGCCGTCAATCAAGCACTGCTGCCGCAGCAGCGAGGAATCCTGGAGGTTCAGCATGGTTGTCTCGGTGTATGCCGGCAGTGGCGCCGGGTCTTTGTCGTTGGGCCGGAGACAACGATTGTAATCCCGCTACCCGGGGGTGGCCCCGGACGGTGCCCGGGCGGGCGGCGCCTCGATGCCCCAGTCGCCGTATTCGAGCCAGTCGTCGCCAAGCAGCTCGACGGGGTGCTGGGTGCGGCTGGAGCCGTTGCCGCAGCGCATCGAGTCGACCGGGCAGTATTGGTCGCAGCCCCAGCAGACGCGCTCGGGATGGCTGGGATGGATGGGAAATTTCTTGGCCATGATGGCCATTATCTCGACGCTTCCGGATACCGGACTTGTGCGCGATCAAGGCGGCACCAACAAGGCACCAACATGGCGCCAACAGCGGCGTAGCGCCGCTCAACGCCAGCCGTCGGCGTCGAGGCGCGTCCAGCGGTCCGGCGCTTCACCGTCGTCGGCTGCAAGCAATAGTGTCTCGCCGCAGTGGCCGCAGCGGTACACAAACGCATTCTGTCCGCTCGCCATGCGCAGCGTCGCCGATATCGCCAGCCGCGGATGCGGCGGCACATGGCCGGGGCGGTCCAGTTGCGACTCGCACAGGTCGCATAAAGACATGGTGTTTTTCCTCCGCGCGAAACGCCGTGCCCGATAATGCTGTGGTGCAGCATTCGCTGTTTCAGTATAGCGGTGCGGCTCCGGTGCGACAGGTGCGCAAACGCACGTTACTCGCCAAGGAACTCGGCCACCACTTCCATGCCTTCAATGTGATCCGCCACCACCTTGGCGATGGTAATCAGCGGGATCGCGAGCAGCATTCCCCACACGCCCCACAGCCACGTGAACAAGAGCAGCGCCACGAACACCGCCACGGCGTTCATGCGCGCCATGCGGCCGGTCATCCACGTGGTGATGACCGAACCGATCAGCGTGGCGATCAGCAGCGAGCCGCCGGCCGCCGCGGCAGCCATCCCCAACGTGCCGAACTGCATGAACGTGACCATGCCCAGGCACAGCGCGATCGCCAGCGCGCCGAAGTAGGGCACCAGGTGCAGTGCCGCCGCCGCGATCGACCAGCTGCCGGCATTGTCGACCCCAAGCCATTTCAAAAGCAGCCAGGTGCACACGCCCAGGCCGGCGTTGGTCACCAGCAGCATCCCCATGTAGCGGCGGATGGAGCGGTTGACCTCATCCAGCATGTGCACGCTGATCTTCTTCTCCGAGATGGTGGTGCCCACCATCTTGATGAACTTGCGCTTGAAGGTATCGCCGGCAAGCATCAGGAAATACAGCAGGAACACCACCACCACCGCCTGCGCCGCCATGGTGAAGATGCTGACCGAGCCGGCGAGCAGCATGTTGTTGATCTGGCCCGACGACTGCTCCACCACCACCTGCGTGCCGCGCGCCGGCGGCGGCTGGCCGGTGCCGCTGAGCACGGTGGCGGCGCGGCGTATCTTCTGCCACATCGAGTCGTCGCCGCTGAGCAGCGCGCCGACGGACCGCGACAACTTGCTGGCCATCTCCGGCAGGCTGTTGACCATCGACTCGACCTGGCCCTGCAGCAGGTAGGCGCCGCTGAGCAGGGCGGCCAGCAGCGCCAGCAGTACGATGGTGCTGGCCAGCGAGCGCGCCAGTCCCAGCCGCTGCAGCGCGCACACCAGCGGATCGAGCAGGTAGGCCATCACCACCGCGATCACCACCGGCACCAGGAAGTCGCGCGCCACGTGCACGGCGTACAGCGAGAACAGCACCGCCAGCACCATCAGCGCGGTGCTGGCGCGATGCAGCGCGCCGGCGACGGCGGCATCGGTCAGCAGCGCGGGCGCTGGCGCGGACGGATCGGCGGCGCCAGCGGCGCGGCCATCGTCGGTCAGTTGTGGGACGGGCTGCGCTGGCGGCAGCGCCGGGGCGGTGGGATCGGGAACGGTCGACATAGCCGGGCGCTTCGGCAAAAGGCCTGGCGCTACTCTCGAAGATAGCGTCCTGGCAGGCGTTGGACTGTCGGACGCCGCCGCCTGCCGCTGTCAGACAAGCGCGGCAGCGCGGCTGCATGCGCCGCCGCATGCGCCCCGTAAACGACACCGCCCGGCGGCCAGCATTGCGCTGGCGGCCGGGCGGTGCATGACGGGGCCGGGACGCCGTCAGCCCGTCACGGTCTTGGTCTCGAGGAACTCGGCGATGCCTTCGGGGCCGTATTCGCGGCCGTTGCCGGAAGTCTTGTAGCCGCCGAAGGGCGCGGTGATATCCATCATCGCGCCATTGATGCGCACGTTGCCGGCGCGCAGCCGCGCCGCCAGCTTGCGCGCCCGCGCCGGGTCGGCCGAGGCGATATAGGCGGCCAGGCCGAAGTCCGTATCGTTGGCGATGGCCACGGCTTCCTCTTCGCTGTCGTAAGGCAACAGGCACAGCACCGGCCCGAAGATCTCCTCGCGGGCGATGGTCATGTCGTTGCGCACGTCGGCAAAGATGGTCGGGCGGGCATAGAAGCCGTGCGCGAGGCCGTCGGGTCGGCCGGGCCCGCCGGCGGCCAGCCGCGCGCCTTCCTCGAGGCCGACGCCGATCAGGCGTTGCACCTTGTCGTACTGGCCGCGGTTGGAAATCGGGCCCATCCTGGTCTCGGGGTCCGACGGATCGCCGACCTTCACCGCATTGGCCACCGCCGCCGCGATCTGCACCGCTTCCTCGTAGCGTGCGCGCGGCACCAGCACGCGCGTGGGCGCCACGCAGGTCTGGCCGGAATTGACCATGCACTGGGCCACGCCGCTGGTCACCGCGGCCTGCAGGTCGGCGTCGTCCAGCACGATCAGCGGCGACTTGCCGCCCAGTTCCTGTGCCACGCGCTTGACGGTGGGGGCGGCGCTGATGGCCACTTCCACGCCGGCGCGGGTCGAGCCGGTGATCGACACCATGTCGACCTCGGGATGCGACGACAGCGCGGCACCGACCACGCGCCCTTCGCCATAGAGCATGTTGAAAACGCCCGGCGGCGTGCCGGCGGCATCCATGATCTCGGCGAAGATCTGCGCGTCCAGCGGCGCGATCTCCGAGGGCTTGAGCACCACGGTGCAGCCCGCCGCCAGCGCCGGCGCCACCTTTGCCGCGATCTGGTTCAGCGGCCAGTTCCACGGCGTGATCAGCGCGGCCACGCCGATGGCCTCGCGCAGCACCAGGCTCTTGCCGCGCGGGCTTTCGAAGGCAAAGTCGCGCAGCGCCTGCAGTGTCGCCTGCAACTGCCCCAGCCCGATTGCGGCCTGCAGGTTGGTAGCCAGCGTGATCGGCGCGCCGATCTCCTGGCGCACCGCCTGCGCCAGGTCGGCCATGCGCGCCTGGTAGGCGGCGATGATGCGCTCGAGCAGCGCGATGCGGGTTTCGCGGGTGGATACCGACCACGCCGGGAAGGCCGCGCGCGCGGCGGCGACGGCGCGGTCCACGTCCGCGGCGGTGCCCATGGCGAGCCTGCCCGCCACCGCTTCGGTGGCCGGGTCGATGATGTCGGCGTGGGCCACGCCCTGGGCGGGCTGCACCCATTGGCCCTGGATATAGAACTTGTCGATGCTATGCATGTCCGGTTGCCTCGATGGGTTGGGTTTCGGTCAGACCGGACGGTCGCCGATGATGGTGGCGCGGTTCATGTGGCGCACCGCGGGGAAGTAGTCCTGCACGGCGTAGTGCTGGGTGGAGCGGTTGTCCCACAGCGCGATCGTGTCCGGCTGCCAGCGCAGCCGCACCTGGTATTCGGGCGCGGCGGCCTGGCGGTACAGGTACTGCATCAGGTCCAGTTCCGCCGGCCGGAAATCGGAACCAAAGCGGTACGGCTGTTCCTTGGCGAAGTTGGCGAAATGGGTGGTGAAGGCCTCGTTGACGAACAGGATCTTCTCGCCGGTTTCCGGATGGGTGCGTACCACCGGGTGCACCATGGGCGGATACTTGGCGCGCATCTCGGCGTATTTTTCCTCGCTCAGCGCGGTGCCGAATGCCGGCATGGCGTCGTGCACCGCTTTCAGGTTGGCGATGCGGTCCTTCATCTCCTGCGGCAGGTTGTCGTAGGCGGCGGCCATGTTGATCCAGATGGTGTCGCCGCCGACCTCCGGGCACTCCAGGCAGCGCAGCATCGAGCCCATCGACGGGATCTCGCGCCACGACACGTCGGAGTGGTACAGGTTCTCGCGGCCGCGGGTCTTGTCGTTGCGGCCGAACACCACCAGTTCCGGATGCTCCGGATGGTTGGTGAACATCGGGTGGACTTCGAGTTCGCCGAAGCGCCGCGCCACCGCAACGTGCTGGGCCGGCGTGATGGCCTGGTTGCGGAAGATCAGCACCTTGTACTTCAGCAGCGCGCGGCGCAGCGAGAGATAGGTGTCGTGGTCCAGGGTCTCGCGGAAATCGATGCCCTCGACCTCGGCGCCAATGGTCGGCGTGCAGCGGCGCACGGTGAAGGGAAAGGGCTCCTGCCCGAGCGCCCGGTAGTCTTGCGGGCTGATGGTGGCGGGTGCGGTGGCTTGCATGGTGGTCTCCTTGGTTGTGTCGTGCCAATCCAGGTCGGGCTCAGCGGAGCGCGGCCCTGAGCAGGTCCGCGGCCTTTTCGCCGATCATGATGGCCGGCGCGTTGGTGTTGCCGCCGACCAGGGTCGGCATGATCGAGGCGTCGGCGACGCGCAGCCCTTGCACGCCGCGCACGCGCAGTTCAGGGTCGACCACGGCCATGTCGTCGACGCCCATCTTGCAGGTGCCGACCGGGTGGTAGACCGTATCGGCATGGTTGCGCACGAAGTCCTGGATCGCCGCCTCGTTGCTGCTGTCGGGGCCGAACGCATCGGTCAGGACCTCGCGCCCGCCGTGCTGCGCCAGCGCGGGCTGGGCGAAGATGCGGCGGATCGCGCGCACCCCTTCGACCATGCCGGCCATGTCTTCCTCGGCCGACAGGAAGCGCGGGTCGATCAGCGGCGCTTCGCGCGTGTCGGCGCTGCGCAGGCGCACGTGGCCGCGGCTCCTGGGGCGCAGCACGCAGGCATGGCAGGAATAGCCGTGGCCGAGGTTGCCCAGGTTGCGGTTGCCTAGCAGCGCCACCGCGAAGTGCAGCTGCACGTCGGGGATCTCCAGTTCCGGCCGGCTGCGCAGGAACGCGCCGGCCTCGGCGATATTGGACGTCACCATGCCGGTGCGGGTGCGGCGGTAGCGCAGTACCTCGCGCGCCAGCTTCAGCATGCCGCGGCCGGTCTTGCCGAACAGCTCGGTGGTCTGCAGCTGCTTGTTGACGATGATGTCGAGATGGTCCTGCAGGTTCTCGCCCACGCCCGGCAGTTCGTGAACCACGTCGATGCCGACCTCGCGCAGGTGCGCGGCCGGGCCGATGCCCGAGGCGAGCAGCAGTTGCGGCGAATTGAAGGCGCCGCCGCTGAGCACGATCTCGCGCCGCGCGCGCAGCACCTGCACCGTGCCGCCTCGGACCACCTCCACGCCGGTGGCGCGCTTGCCGTCGAACACGATGCGCAGTGCCTGCGTGTCGGTCATCACCGCCAGCCCGCGGCGGCCGCCGTTCAGCGCGGTGTCGACCGCGTTGCCGCTGTGCAGGTAGGCGCGCGCCGCGTTCCAGCGCTCGCCGTTGCGCTGCGTTACCTGGTACAGGCCCGCGCCTTCCTGGGTGGCGCCGTTGAAGTCGTCGTTGCGCGGCAGTCCGGCCTGCATCGCGGCCTCGACGAAACGCTGCGCGAACGGGTTGGGCGAGCGCAGGTCGCTGACGTGCAGGGGGCCGTCGCTGCCATGCAGCGCGTCCTGGTGTCCGCCCAGGCGGGGATTGCGCTCGCTGCGGCGGAAGTAGGGCAGCACGTCGTCATAGCCCCAGCCGCTGCAACCCAGCGCGGCCCAGTCGTCATAGTCGCGCCGGTGGCCGCGGATATAGACCATGCCGTTGATCGACGAACTGCCGCCCAGGCCGCGCCCGCGCGGCTGGTAGGAGCGGCGGCCGTTCAGGCCCGCCTGCGGCTCGGTGTAGTAGGCGTAGTTGCGCGGCCCGGCCCTGGGCACCACGGCGGCGATGCCGACCGGCGCCCAGATCGCGTAGTGATGGTCATGCGGGCCCGCCTCGAGCAGCGCCACCGTGACGCTCGCATCCTCGGCCAGGCGGCCGGCCACGGCACAGCCCGCCGATCCGGCACCGATGACGATGTAGTCGAACTCCGCCGGCGCGCCGGCGGTGTCATTTGCCCTGGTATCCAATGTCCTGTCTCCTGAGTTGCCAGCATGCGGTGTGGTACGGGGCGCAGAGCGCTGGTGACGACGGATACTGCCATTACCTGTTATAACAGGTCAATAGGTTATGACGGCACCTGTCATGATAGGTATAATCCGCCTCACTCAGTTCGGAGCCGCCCGCGGGGCGGGACACACGTGGCGCAGCCCAGGTTCAAAGAGATCGAAAGCGAGATTCGCCAGCGAATCGCCAGCAACACATTTGGCCCGGGCGCCAAGCTGCCGTCCGAGGCCGAGCTGATGGCCGAGTTCGGCGTCAGCCGCATCACCGTGCGGCAGGCCTTGTCCGGCCTGCACAACGCCGGCCTGATCGAAAAAGTGAATGGCAAGGGCAGTTTCGTGACGCGGCCGGCCGATACCCCCAGCCTGGGCGCGCTCACCGGTTTCTATGAGACCGGCCGGGCGCGGGGCCAGTTGGCCTACGGCAAGCTGGCATCGGTGCGGCTGTTGCGGGCGCCGCCGCATGTGGCCGCGGCGCTCAGCCTGCAGCCGGGCGAGAAGGTGCTGAGCGTCGCCACGGTGCGCTACTGGGACGACGTGGCGGTCGCGTATTTCAACCTGATGGGGCCCGAGCCGCTGATGCGCCGCCTGGTGCAGGAAGATGTCGAGACCAACGACGCCATGGCGCTGTTCGAAAGCCGGCTGGGGTATCGCTTTCGCGACGTGGCGATGGAAGCCAGCGCGATCCCGGCGCCGGCGGACGTGGCCCGCAAGCTCGGCGTCGCCGAAGGGCTGCCGCTGTTGCGCCTGCGCTGCACGCCGTACGACATCGAAGGCACGCCCCTGTTCTGCGCGGACTTGCTGTTCCGCCCGGACCGTTATGCCTACAAGTGGACGCTGACGCGCTGATGTGCTGAGTCGGAGGCTGGCCCTTGCAGCAAGCGCCGCACGGGCGCGCCGATCCATTGTCATCAGGTACCCGCACGGTAACTTTTACCGGCCGAGCGTACTTCTTACTGCGGCGAAGGCCCGGCCCGCGGCCGTGCGCGCTTCGCCGCAGCGCCGCGCCCGTCCCACCCAATCTGGTACGTCAGTTGCGTCTTCTCCAGCGCAGCGGCGCCATCGGCGCCCCGCCGGCAGGCATGCGCCATGCAGCAAGGCTTGCCGCCAACCTGCCTGATGGAGGACAACATGAAAACACCCTTACGCATCGGCACAGCCTTGCTTGCACTTGGCATCCTGGCGGGTTGCACCGCCACCGGCAGCACCAGCGGCTCCGGCTCGCTGTCCGGGTCGGGTTCGGTGACGGAACAGAACCGCAGCCGCAGCACGCCTGGCGCCAGCACGTCCACCGGCACCTCCGGCGCGACCAGCACCACCAGCCCGAGCGGTACCTCGAGCGGCAGCAGTGGCGCCGCCAGCGGCTCCGGCACCGCCCGCTGACGGCGGCGCAGCCGCCTGCGCCAGCACGGGCGGCTGCGTTGTCATGCCCCTGCGCTAACGGTCGCGGCCGGTATTGACGCGTTCGTCGCGCCGCGCCGGTACGATGCCCTCGTCGGCCAGCCGCTGCTGCAGGTCGTTGTTGGCCACGTACTTGAAATCCTTGTCGATTTCCCTGGTGACCACATCGGTGACGCCCGGCGGCAAGGTCTTGCGCAGCAGCCCCAGGAAGCGCGGCGCCGCGATCAGCGCCAGTTCATCGAAGCGCTGCTTGTTGCGCGCGTCGTCGAGGTAATCGGCCACGCGCCGGGCAAACAGCTGCGCTTCCTGGTGCAGCTCGTCCTCGCCTGCCGAAGACGTGACCGTGGACGGTCCCACCTGGTGGGCGCCGGGATGTCCCGCGTCGCCCTGCACGGCGGCCTGGCCCCGGCGGCCATAGGCGTCGCGGCGCAGGTCGGCGCGGTCGGCATGCGCGGCCGCGTCGGTGATTTCCTCGATGACTTCCAGCGGGGCGCTGTCGCCATGCGAGGCAAAGATGCGGGCGACGGATTCGTCCGCTACCAGGATCCAGATGTTCTTCATGATCGCTCCGGTTGCCGGCCCGAACACAGGGCCCTCCGGCACCTGTTGCAAGGGACACGCCATCCGCACCGCCGCAGGGCCTTGGCCGCGGGCGGTGCCAGACGCGGCCTGAGATGACGGTCGCGGCACACCGTTGCAGTATCGACAGGCAAACCGTGCAACTTTTGCAGGCAACCGGCCCTGCACGCGCCGGCCACGGCGGCAGCGATCCCGTTACCAGACGCCGAAGAACACGCCGGCCTGCTTGTACACGTTGGTCTTGGCCGCGACCTCTTCGTTGGTCACCGTCACGCGCGGCTTGAGCGTGCAGAACCAGTCCAGCAGGCGCAGCCGCATGGCACTGCGCACGGCTTCGTGCCCGGGGTCGGCGCCCAGGTCGAAGTATTCTTGCGGATCGTTGTGCAGGTCGAACAGCTGTGGCCGGAACCCCTGCCAGTGCACGTACTTCCAGCGCGCGTCGCGCACCATCCAGGCGCGGCATTCGGCGGGATGGCGGCCCAGCGCGACGCGCGCGCCGCGGTAGGCATAGTCCAGCTCGGAGACCACGGCATCGCGCCACGCACCCGCCCCGTCGCGCGCGGCGGCGCGCGTCAGGTCGAGCAGCGAGCGGCCTTCGACGCGGTGGTCGGCGGGCGGCAGCGCCAGTGCATCCAGCACCGTCGGCACCACGTCGACCGCGCTGACCAGGCTGTCTTGCGCGGTGCCGCGGGTCGCATCGGCCTGCGGCGAGGGGTCGTAGACGATCAGCGGGATGTTCTGCACGGTGTCGTAGAACTGCTCCTTCTCGCCCAGCCAGTGGTCGCCCAGGAAGTCGCCATGGTCGGCGGTGAAGACGATCAGCGTGTCGTCCCAGCGGCCCAGCCGCTCGAGCTGTTCCCACAGCAGGCCCAGCCGGTCGTCGATCTGCTGGATCAGGCCCTGGTAGGCGGGGCGCACCGTGTCCGAGACCTCGGCGCGCATGAAGTTGGCGCATTCCTCCTGCGTGCGATACGCCGACAGCACCGGATGCGGGTCTTCCAGTTCGGCGTCGTGGCGCTGCAGCGGCAGGCAATCGTCGAGCGAATAGGCGGCGTGGTACGGCGCCGGCGCCAGGTAGGGCCAGTGCGGCTTGACCAGCGACAGGTGCAGCACCCACGGATCGTCGCCGCGCGCTGCGATGTACTGCATGGCCTGGCCGACGGTGTAGGCGGTCTCGGAGTGCGGCTCGGCCACGCGCGCCGGCAGCCCGGCATTGCGCATGTGCCAGCCCGAGACGATCTCGCCGCGCGCGTTCTCGGCGCTGATCACGTAGTCGGTCCAGGGGTCGGCGCTGTCGTAGCCTTGCCGGCGCAGCCATTCGGCATAGGCGCTGCGCGGCTCGGCGTGATGGCCGTCGTGGCGGTCGACTTCGGTGAAGTGCCCGCTGCGCAGCAGTGTCTCCAGTTCGGTGCCGCCATCCAGGTGCAGCCGCTTCAGGTTGGCGTTGTCGGGCATCACATGGGTCTTGCCCGCCAGCGCCAGCGCGCGGCCGCTGTCCTTCAGGTATTCGCCCAGCGTGACTTCTCCGACCGACAGCGGCACGCGGTTCCAGGTGGCGCCGTGGCTGCTGACGTAGCGGCCGGTGTAGAAGCTCATGCGGCTGGGGCCGCAGACGCCGGAGGTGACATAGGCGCGGTCGAAGCGCACGCCGCGCGCGGCCAGGGCATCGATATTGCGCGTGCGCAGCGTCGGGTGCCCGTAGCAACCGAGATGGTCGCGCCGCAGCTGGTCGCACATGATGAAAAGGGTATTGCGGATCGTCATGGTCGGGAAGGTTGCGGGAAGCCGGCTGGCGGCATCAGTCGCCGGTATAGCCCGAGGCCCTGACCACCGGCGCCCATTTGGCGGCGTCGGCCTTCAGCACCCCGGCGAAGGCGTCGGCGGGGCCGGTGGCTGGCTCCAGCCCCAGCTTCAGGAACTTGTCGCGCACATCGGGCGACTGCACCGCCTTTACGATGGCGGCGTTGAGCCGCTCCAGCGCCGCGCGCGGCGTGCCGGCGGGCGCCAGCACGCCATAGCGGCCTTCGCCCTCGATGCCCTTGTAGCCGAGTTCCGTAAAGGTCGGCACGTCCGGCAGCGCCACCGAACGGTGCGTGCCGGAGGTCGCCAGCACGCGGATCTTGCCGGCGCGGTGCATCTCGGTCAGGTCGGCCAGGGTGTCGACCGAGGCCGGCACCTGCCCGCCGACCAGTGCGCTCATCAGCGGCGCCGAGCCGTTGAACGGCACATGCAGCATGTCGACGCCGACCTGCTTGCCGATCATCAGCCCGAAGAAATGCGGAATGCTGCCGAGCGCGGGCGAGGCGTAGGAATTGTTCTGCGCACCGGCCCTGAGCCAGGCGACGTAATCCTTCAGCGTGCGCGCGGGGCTGCCCGGACCGGTGGCCAGCGCCAGCTGGAAGTTGGCGGCCTGCGCCACCGGCGTGAAATCGCGCTGGATATCGTAATTGAGCTTGCGGTAGACCAGCGGCGCGATGGTCATCACCGCCGAGTTGGCCACCACCAGCGTATTGCCGTCGGCCGGCTGCGTGCGGGCGTAGTCCATCACCAGCCGCCCGCCGGCGCCGGGCTTGTTCTCGATCACCACGGTCTGGTTCAGGGTCTCGCGCAGCTTGTCGCCGACCAGGCGCGCGGCCAGGTCGGCGGTGCCGCCGGCGGGGTAGCCCACCAGGATGCGCAGCGGCCGGTCCGACTGCGCGCTGGCCGGCGCGGACCACGCCGCGGCGACGGCCAGCAGGCATGCGACGAGGCGGGGAAAGAAGTTGCTGGGGCTCACGGTGTCTCCTGTCTGTTATGCGCCGGCGGCCGGCATGGAGAGGAAGCTAACACCCGTCGATATAATTGACAAAGTCAACTAAATCGCGGGGGTGGCATGGCACACGGCAACGGCGGCAACCGCCTGCAGCGGCCGCGGCGGCTGGCCGATTTCATCAACTACCGGGTGTATCACCTGAACCGCGTCGCGCTGGGCGCGGCCGCGTTGCACCTGCGCGCGCGGGCGGGCGTGACCCGGCGCGAATGGCGCATGATTTCCTTCCTCGGAGAGCAGCCCGGCACGCGGCTGACCGAACTGGCAGAGAGCGCGGGCCTCGACAAGGTGCTGGCCAGCCGCGCCGTGCACGCGCTGGTGGAGCGCGGCCTGGTGCGCCGGGAAACGCGTTCGCAGGACCGGCGCGCGGCCGCTTTCACGCTGACGGAGGAGGGCGAGGCGGTCTACCGCACCGCCTTCGCGCAAGCGCGCGACTTCAATACGCAGCTGGCCGCCTGCCTGACGGCCGAGGAGGCCAGGATCCTGTCACGCTGCCTGGACAAGCTGCAGGCGCAGGCCGGCGCCATGCTGGCCGAAGCCCAGGCGTTGCCGCAGCCGGAGGACGAGGCGCCGGCGTGGGAACTGCAGCAGTTGTGGCGCGCAGAGAAAGGGTAGCGGGGCTGCCTGGGAGCCGGCGCGCCTTCACCCAGCCACGAAATCCGCGTCGAGAACGTACATCTGCCGATCGCCGTCATGGATCGAATCGATGCAGATCTGCGTGCCATGGCGGCTCCAGCGTGGATGCAGGTCACACCGGTTCTCTTTCTTCAGGTTGGGGCTGGTGTAGAACGTGCCGATGTCGTAGCGACTGCCGTGCCCGACATGGTAGAGGAACAGCACACGCTCGTTGGTCTGCGCGTCAGGATAGGTATCGCTGAGCAGCCATTGCGGATGCGTGCGCGAGAACGTCATGTGGCCGTTCTCGGTCAGCAGCCCCGCGCCAATCACCGCGACCTCGCCGCCGCGGCGGTCTTCGTACAGATGGTAATGGATGCTGCCGTCATGCGGGCCCCAGACGACGATGTGCGTGTCGTCCTTCCACAAGGGGTGCGAGATCTGGTACTCAGACTTTTCGTAGTCGAAGGTGCCCACCGCATCCGGATCGAAGTGCTCGGCCAGTTGCGGCAACGGATGGTCGGAGCACTCCAGCAGCCGCATGTCCGAGCCATCCGGATTGACGGTGATCAGGCGATGCAGGAAGCAGGTCTCGTCCTCCACGCGTTCGGTCCAGCGGTGCAGGAACAGCACGCGCGAAGACGACGGATTGATCTCGATGTGGCTGACCCAGTGGATCGCCTTGTCCATCGAAGGGACGGGATGGAAGTTCCGGAGATCCTGGTAGCTGACGATCAGGCGTGATTGCCCGGTCCCGATCTCCATGGCATGGATGCCATCGTGCGCCGGGGCCAGTTCTGGCGACGGTCGGGCATGCAGCGAGCTTTCATCGCTGTAGCCGATGGTCTGGTGCGTCACGTAGAGCCGGCGGTAGTCGACACACAACGCATAGCGGCTGTCCGGTGCGACGACGTACACAGGCATGGGCAGGTAGCGCAGGGAGCCGTTTTCGACGTCGCAGACGGCCGCGCCCAAGCCGGGATAGAAGAGCGATTCGTCATCGATGCGGCAGTTGTAGATCACCTGCCGGCCGGGCGCGCCGTCCAGCCATTGCAGTTGTGCCCCCATCTGCCAGTTCCAGGCCCGGGTCTCGCCGACGGTGACGAAGCGGTCCTCATCGTGGGTGTCGAAATAGCCGATCTGCGCCACCAGGTCTGGCGTGAGGTCGGCGTCGGCCATCGGAACCCGGTGCGCGAGCACGTAGCGGTCGCTACGATCCCATGGGCTCTTGTTGTAGTAGCCGAAGAAGTGGTGGTACTTGCCGTCGCCAAGGCGGCGGCAAGGAAGGGTCAGGCGTTGGATGGCCGGGTGTTGCATGGGATGCGCGAAGTTGACGGTTGGTGAAGCGGAGCGGTGTCGGGTTATTCAGCGTTGAGCTTTGCCTTCTTGATGACTTCATCCCAGCGCGCCTTCTCCGCGCCGATGAATTTCGCGGCCGCGTCGCGGGTATTGGCGACCGGCGTCATGCCTTGCTCGGCCAGTCCATGGCGGAATTCCGGCGTGGCGACGATGGCGCGGATGTCGGCATTCAGCTTGTCCGCGATGGCTTCGGGCACCTTGGCGCCAACCGCGACGGTAGTCCACGAGGTTGCGACCAGGCCAGGCACCCCCGATTCCATCGCCGTGGGCACCTGCGGCAGCGCCGGCAAGCGCGTCTTGCCGGTCACGGCGACGGCGCGCAGCTTGCCGGCACGGATGTAGCCCAGCGTGGTCGGCGGATTCTCGAACATCATGTCGATCTGGCCGCCCAGCAGGTCAGCCATGGCGGCCGAACTGCCCTTGTAGGGCACATGTGTCAGCGGTGCGCCCGTGGCAACCCGGAACAGCTCGCCGATCATGTGCACCGACGAACCCACCCCGGCCGAACCGAACGTCATGCCCTGCGGCCGCTTCGCGGCGGCCTCGGCAAGCTGCTTCAGGCTTGCCACCTGAATTTGCGGATTGACCACGACCACATGCGGCATCTCCGCCAGCACGGTCACGACCTTCAGGTCGGTCGCCGGGTTGTAGTTCAGCTTGGGGTAGGTGCCATAGGTTGCGTGCAGGCCGATGGAACCGAGCAGCAGCGTATAGCCGTCGGGCGGGGCGTCGGCGACGGCCTTGCCGCCGATATGTCCGCCGGCACCCGGGCGGTTCTCTACCACCACGGTCTGGCCATACAGCTTGCCCAGCCGGTCGGCGAGCATGCGAGCCTGCAGGTCGGAGCTGCCGCCGGCGCTGAATGGAACGATCAGGCGGATGGCATGGTCCGGGTAGGCGGCGTGGGCGCCGAACGTGAGCAGGGACAGGGCGCCTGCGAGCAGGGTGGTTATCGGGGGCAGGCAGCGTGCTTTTTTCAGCTTGCGCGGCATAGGGAGTCTCCTGAGTCAGTCTGGTGGCCCAATCGGCCGTTAGCTGCAGCCAAGTGTAGGCGTGCCATCCAATGCCGGAAAATTCAATGTTGCGTGGTGGGTATGCATATTTGATATACACTCGGCCTGCCTTGCCATCTCTTGCCCCGATGCCACGCCCGCCCACTTTCCGCGAAATCGAAGCGTTCCGCGCCGTCATGCTGACCGGCACGACGACCGCTGCCGCGGCCATGCTGCACACCACCCAGCCCTCGGTGAGCCGGCTGCTGACGCAAATGCAGTCCGGCGCCAACCTGAAGCTGTTCGATATGGACAAGGGCCGGCTGCGCCCGACCCCCGAAGCGCAACGGCTGTTCGAAACGGTCCAGGGCCATTTCCAGGGGCTGGCGCGCATCGGTCAGGAGGTAGAGTTGCTGCGCCGGTCCGGCACGGGATGGCTGCGGCTGGGTTGTACGCCAGCGCTGGGGCTCGGGTTGATGCCTGGCATCCTGGCGCAATTCATCGGGCTGCATCCCGACGTGCACGTCGACCTGCAAACGGTGGGCAGCCACCAGCTCAGCGAAGGGCTGTTGCACGGGCGCTTCGACCTGGTGCTGGCAACCGGGCGGCTGGATCATCCCCAGTTCGATATCCGGGTGATGCACCGTGCCCGCGCCGTCTGCGTGATGCACCCGGAACATCCGCTGGCTTCGCGGCAGCGCATCCATGCTTCCCAGCTGGCGGCGCATCGGCTATTGACGCTGAACGCGGATGACGAACTCTCGACCGCGCTCTGGCAGGCGTTGCGCGATGCCGGGGCCGAACCCGCCGCGACGCTGCAGACGACCTACTCCGGCACGATCTGCGGCCTGGCCGCGCAGGGCGCGGGCATCGGCATCGTCAATCCCTATGCGGCGCGTGTGTTCGCGCATGCCTTGCGCGTCGTGCCGCTCGAGCCGGCATGCGTGGTGGAGGTGCGCATGGCCCGCGCCAGCCACCTTGCCAATTCCAGCATGGCGGATGCCTTTGCCGAGCTGGTGGCGCAAGCGCTGACGGCGGCGCCAGCATGAATGTGCCGGCGTGTGAGGCTGTATGGATATAGACGACGATCCGCGAAAAAAAAGCGCGGCGTCCTTCAAGCTTCCGTGGCTGGCTCCGGTGCTTCGGAACCCGTAACCTGCCCCTGCGCGAACGTCTCCGCCGCCTCCAGCAGCCAGGTGCGCAAATGCTGCATGGCATGGCTCACCGGGCGCGTATCGGGCAGGACCAGGTAATACGCGCTGGTGGAGCGCAGCGAGCGGGCCACGGGGCTCACCAGTTGCCCGCTCGCCAGGTATTCCTCCACCAGGAAGCGCGGCACCAGCCCGATACCCAGCCCCGCCCGCGCCGCGGCGATCACCATGCTGTGGTGGTCGAAGCGGGCGCCGCGCATGGCGTTGACGTCGTCGATGCCGGCCGCCTCCATCCATTGCTTCCAGCCGAAACTGCGCGTGGCCAGGTGCAGCAGCGGTGCATGCGCGATGTCGTGCGCGTCGAGGCGCTTCTTGCGGCCGAACAACTGCGGATGGCACACCGCCACGGATTCTTCCCCGAACAACAGGTCCGCGCGCGCGCCGGGATAGACCGCTTCGCCGAAGTGGATCGCCGCGTCGTAGGGCGTGCCGTCGAACAGGAACACGTCGGACTGGGCGCTGATATTGACCACCACCCGGGGATGCCGCGCATAGAAGTCGGGCAGCCGCGGGATCAGCCATTCGACCGCCAGTGTCGGCACGCATGCCAGCTCGACGGTGCCGCCCGCGCCTTCATGCGCCATGACCTCCAGCGTGTCGCGCTGCAGCTTGCGCAGCATCTCGCGCACCTGGACGCTGTAGAGCGCACCGGCCGCGGTCAGCGTGATGCGCTGGTTGGCGCGGTGGAAGAGTTGCACGCCGAGCAGGCTTTCCAGCGCGGCAATCTGGCGCGATACCGCGCTTTCCGTGATGAACAGGTCGGCGGCGGCGCGGCGCAGGTTCAGGTGCAGCGCGGCGGCTTCGAAGGCGCGCAGGCTGGAAAGGCTGGGAAGGCGTTGCCGCATCGCGGGTAGGGACGGGTAGTTGATGACATAAAGTCATCATCCTATACCGAAATCTCGCTTGAATCGGCGGACTTGATGAGAAATGATTCAGCCCTGGTCCGCAGCCCCCACCCGCGCGGCACCGCCATAACGACAACCATCAGGTAGACAGGAAAACAACATGAAACGCTTGTTCAGCGCGCTGGCCGCCGGCACTTTTGCCTTTGGCATGGCCCTATCCGGCATCGTCGCCGCCGAGGATTTCCCCGCCAAGCCGGTCCGCATCATCGTGCCGTACCCGCCGGGCGGCACCACCGACATGGTGGCGCGGCTGGTCGGCGAGCGGCTCGCGCTGCAATGGAAACAACCGGTCCTGGTGGAGAACCGCCCCGGCGCGGGCGGCATCGTGGGCACCGGCGTCGCTGCCAAGTCCACCGCCGACGGCTATACGCTGCTGATGGGCTCGGTGGGCGAGTTCGGCATCAATCCCACCCTGTACAAGAAGCTGCCCTACGACGCCGCGGCCGATTTCGCGCCGGTGACCATGGTGGCGCGCGTGCCCAACGTGGTGGTGCTGTCGCCGGCCTTTGCCGAGCGCGCCCATGTGCAGACGCTGGCGGAGTTCATTACCTACCTGAAGGCCAACCCGAAGCGCGTCAACATGGCGTCGGCAGGCAACGGCACGTCGACGCACCTGGCCGGCGAGCTGTTCCAGCGCATGACCGGCACCGAGATGAGCCACGTCGCCTACAAGGGCAGCAGCCCGGCGATTGCCGACCTGATGGGCGGCAGCGTCGACGTGATGTTCGACAACCTGCCGGCGTCGCTGCCGTTCGTGCGCTCCGGCAAGCTCAAGGCGCTGGCCGTGACCACGCCGGCGCGCTCGTCGGCGCTGCCCAATGTGCCGACCGTCGCCGCCGCCGGCCCGGTGCCGGGCTTCGACGCCAGCCCGTGGTTCGGCCTGCTGGCGCCGCGCGGCGTAGCCAGCGCGGTGGCGCAGAAGATCAGCCAGGACCTGGCGCGCGCGCTCGGCGATCCCGCCGTGCAGGCGCGCATGCGCGACCTCGGCGCGGAACCCGCGCCGAGCACCCCCGAAGCCTTCGCCGAGGTGCTGAAGAAAGACCGCCAGAAGTGGGGCGAGATCGTGCGCCTGTCCGGCGCTTCGGTGGACTGAAAGCCGTCATTGATTTCCATCTCGTTATCAGGCCGATGGGCCTTCCGTGCATCATGAGCAATAACATCAACCAACTCGTTTCCCTGCATCTTGGCGCCACCGGCGCCGACCGCCTGTCCGCGCTGGTGAGCGCGCCCGCGCAACTGCCGGCCGGCGCAGCGGGTCACGCGTCGCGCGCCGAGATTGCCCACGCGCTGAACCTGGTGCTGTTCGCCGGCATCCTCGAGCGCGTGCCGACCGGCAAGGCCTACACCGAAGACGTGGCCGCGGCGGGCGGCAAGGTCCACTTCGACCATGGCGCGCTGCGCACGGTGCGCTGGCCCGACAACGGCGCGCTGCCAGCCGGCGAGGCCGCCTTCACCCGCATCCTGCGTCCGCTGGGCTACCGCCTCAACGGCACCTATCCGCTCGACCGCATCGGCATGACCGGGCGCTCGTACGCGCATGAAGACGCGCCGGAAGAGATCGCGCAGTTCTTTGTCAGCGAGCTGCATCCCGAGCGCTTCAGCGCAGGCTTCCAGCAGGCCGTCAGCCGCGTCCTCGAAACTTCGGTCGATCCGCTGACGCCGCGCGCGCAGGCGCTGCTGTGGGAACTCGAGCGCGAAGGGTCGTTGCCGCTGGCGGATGCCGGCGAGCTGATCGGTGCGCTGGCGCGCTGCTTCGAGCGCCATCACGCAGCGCCGCGGCTGGCCGACTACGAGGCCCTGCTGGCCGAATCGGCCGAGATGGCGTGGATCGCCACCGAGGGCAATGCCTTCAACCACGCCACCGACCGCGTCGAAGACGTGTTCGCGCTGGCCGAGGCGCAGAAGCGCCTGGGCCGGCCGATCAAGGACAAGGTGGAAGTGTCGCGCAGCGGCCGCGTGCGCCAGACCGCGTTCCGCGCCGACCCGGTGCGCCGTGCCTTTGTCGGCGCCGACGGCGCCGAGGTGGTGCGCGAGGTACCGGGCTCGTTCTACGAGTTCATCACGCGCGACCGCTACGTCGATGACGCGCAGGCGGTGACGCGCACCGACCTGGGTTTCGACGCGGGCAACGCGCAGGGCATCTTCAAGATGACTGCCGCGCAATGCTGAGGCCAGCCTGACCATGACCGCTGCCTACCCGTTCGTTCCCGCGCTGCGCGAGCCGGAAGGCTCGCCCATCCGCGAGCTGTTCAAGTACCTGTCGGACCCGGAGATGATCTCGTTCGCGGGCGGCTACCCGTCCGCCGCGCTGTTCGATGCCGACGGCATCGGCGCCGCGTCCGCGCGGGTGCTGCGCGAGCGGCCCGCCGAATGCCTGCAGTACGGCGCCACCGAAGGCGCGCCCGCGCTGCGCGACGCCCTGGTGGCGCTGATGGCCGGGCGCGGTGCCGCCGTGACGCGGGAGCAACTGCTGGTCACCAGCGGCTCGCAGCAAGGCTTCGATTTCCTGGTGCGCGCGCTGGTCGAGCCGGGCAGCGTGGTGCTGGTCGAGGAGCCGACCTATTCGGCGACGTTGCAGGCGCTGCGGCTGGCCGGTGCTGAGGTGCGCGGGGTGCCGTCCGACCGGCACGGCATGGACGTCGACGCGCTTGCGGCGATGCTGGCCGACGGCGCGGTGCGCCCGCGGCTGATCTACACCGTGCCGACCTTCGCCAACCCGACCGGCGCCACGCTGTCGCCCGAGCGCCGGCTGCGCCTGCTGGAGCTGGCGGCGCGGCACCAGGTGGTGCTGGTCGAAGACGATCCCTATGGCGCGCTGAGCTTCGACGGCGCCGCGCCGCCGTCGCTGCTGGCGCTGTGCGACCAGGTGCCCGGCGCCCGTCCGTGGCTGGTGCACCTGGCCAGCCTGTCGAAGACGCTCGCGCCCGGCCTGCGCATCGGCTGGATGGTGGCCGCGCCGGAAATCATCCGCCGCGGGGTGATTGCCAAGCAGGTGTCGGATCTCTGCACGCCGCCGTGGATCCAGCTGGCGGTCACGCAATACCTGGCGGAGGGCCGCCTGTGCGCGCAGGTGGAGCGCGAGATCGCGTTCTACCGCGACAAGCGCGACCGGCTGGCGGAAGCGCTGTGGCAAGCCTTCGGCGAGCGCATCCGCTTTGCCTTGCCCGCCGGCGGCATGTTCCTGTGGGCTGCGCTGGAAGGCGTCGACGATGCGGCCGCGCTGCTGCCGCATGCGATCGCCGAGAAGGTGTTGTTCGTACCCGGCACGGGCTTCTACGCGCAGCGCCGCGCGCGGCCAGCGTTCCGGCTCTCGTTCGCTGGCGCGGCGCCGGAGCAGATCGCCGAAGGCGTGGCGCGGCTGAAGCGGGCGGCGGCGCGCCTGGACGCGGCTGGCTGATGCGATAGCGGGTGCGCCGGTCCGCGGTTCATTCGTCGTCCGCCGGCAGCGTCCGGCCGCGCCGCGGCATTTCAGAGTCCAGCACCAGCCGGCCATGGACCCGCCCGTTCATGCGCGTGACGTAATGCGTGCACTCTTCCATATGCGCCGACATCAGCGCGCGTACCGTCTCGGCGTCGCGCTGGCGTGCCGCCTCGACGATGCGCTTGTGGAACTTGACGTTGGCCGCGCCGAATTTCTCGTGCTCGCACGCAGGGGTGTCGTTGGCGAACACCACCAGCTGGCGGATCATCTCGTTGATGAGCTCGCATGAGAACCGCAGCATGGGGTTGGGGTTGGCCGCGGCCAGGATGTCGTGGAAGGTCAGGTCTTCCTGGCGCTGGTCCAGCAGCGGCGTCGCGGCCGCGGCCGAGGCCGGGTCGCACAGGTCGATGGTGCGTTCCAGCGCCCGGAAATCGTCATCGGTCAGATGCGGCACCGCGCCGGCGGCCAGTTCCGGCTCCAGCAGCCGGCGCACGGTGTAGATGTCGGCAATGCCGACGTCCTTGAAGAACAGGTAGTTCTGCATCAGCTGGAAGGTGCGGTCCAGCGGCACTTCCACGATGGTGCCGCCGCCCGCCGGCCCGGTGCTGACCCGGATCAGGCCCTGCACCTCCAGCGACTTCAGGGCCTCGCGGATGGTGCTCTTGCTGACGGAGAACATCTGCTGCAGCTTGACCTCGTGCGGCAGCTTGTCGCCCGGGCGCAGGTTGCGCTGGGTAATCAGCCGCTTGAGCTCTTCCGCCACCAGGTCCGCGCGCTTCTGCTTGCGGATCTCGATGGAACCGGTCTTGCCCTCCCGAAACATCGCCATTGCTCTTTCCTTGTCATGCGCCGCAAGCCATGGACGACCGGGCGCTTGCATTCTAGCCAAGCGCGCCGGCGCAGGGCCGCGGCTTGCCCCAGGGGCGTGCATGGTGCCCGATTGACTGGCATGGCCATGCCCGCTGCCCGCACCTTTCTGCCCCGCCGTCGCCCCATGTGCCGGGGCACATGAGGCGAGCGCCGAGGGTGCGTAAACCCTGACCCTTCCTTTGTTGACAACGATTCCGGCCGACTCCTAAGATGATTCTATTCTATTTATACGTATAAATAGAATAAACAGGTTCGATTCTTGCTCGGGCAGTGTCGGCGCCGGGCGAAAGTCACCAGCAAGTCGGGGAGACGGTGCAGCGCCAGGCCATGGCGTTGGCCGGACTTTCGCCCCGTGCAGCCCAATCCCCACAGAACGAGGAGTGAGCCTTGAATCGTCGTGACCTGCTGAAACTGGCGGCGCTGTCCGCCGTCCCCACCTCCCTGATCCATGGCCGCAGCGCCCTTGCCGCGGGCGAGGCGCTGGAGTTCGGCTGCCCGGTGCCGATGTCGGGCGCCTTCGCCGCCAACGGCAAGTTCGCCGACCTGGGCATGCGGCTCGCCATTGACCAGTACGGACAGGTGCTGGGCCGGCCGCTGCGTTACAGCGTGCTCGACACCGAAGGCAAGCCCGCGACGGCGGTGCGCAAGGTGCAGGAACTGGCGCAGCAGAAGGCGGCGCGCTATTTCGCGGGCGGCATCCTGTCGTCCGAATCGCTGGCCATGGGCAAGGAGGCGGAAAAGTTCGGCGGCGTGTTCGTGACCACCGCCGGGGCCGACGAGATCACCGGCAAGGACTGCAACCGCGCCACCTTCCGCTGGTCGGTGCCGACCTTCGGCGCGATCGAGCGCACCGTGCGGCCGCTGATCGAATCGATGCCCAAGGCCAAGCGCTGGTACACCATCACGCCGCAATACGTGTTCGGCGACGGGCTGCTGTCGGCGGCGAAGGCGATCTTCAAGGAGAAGGGCATCGAGCACGTGGGCAACAGCTACCACGCCCTGACCGAGAAGGAATTCAGCGGCTACCTGACCAATGCGCTGGCCGCCAAGCCGGACGTGCTGCTGATCCTGAACTTCGGCTCGCAGTCCGCCGACACGCTGCGCCAGGCGGTCAGCTTCGGCATGAAGAAGAACACCACCATCCTGCTGGCCTGGGCCTCGGGACTGGAGCAGTTCGAGTCGCTCGGCGCCGACCTGTGCGAGGGCGTGTACTTCGGCGCGCAGTACTGGCACGGCGTCGATACGCCGCTGAACCGCGACCTGGTCAAGCGCACCCAGGCCAAGTTCAAGGCTAATCCCAACTACAGCCTGGCCGGCTCGTATATCTGCACCAAGATCATGGTGGACGGCATGATCAAGGCCGGCAGCGCCGATCCCAAGGCGGTGGTCGCCGCGCTCGAAGGCATGAAGTACGAGGGTCTGACCGGGCCGGAGGAAATTCGCGCCGCCGACCACCAGGTGCTGAAAAACTACTACCTGCTCAAGGGCAAGGCCAAGTCACGCATGAAGGACAAGGACGACTACGCCGAAATCGTCAGCGTCGGCAAGGCCTTCCTGCCGGTCGAGCAGACCCAGTGCAAGATGGCCTGATGCCCTGACGCCGCGGGGCCGCCGCCCCGGCGATTAACACTGAAGCACACCGAAGCACCGTGCCGCGCAGTCCCGCGCGGCATGGCGGCTTCCTATATCCGTACGACTCATGAACGTCTATCTGTTGCAGGTGATCAACGGCGTCGGGATCGGCATGCTCTACTTCCTGCTGGCGGTAGGCCTGTCGATCGTGTTCGGCCTGTTGCGCTTCGTCAATTTCGCGCATGGCGCCTTTTATGCGCTCGGTGCCTATCTCTGCTTCCAGGCGCTGCAGCTCGGCATGAACTTCTGGGTGGCGCTGGTATTCGCTCCGATCATCATCGGCGCGCTGGCGTGGCTGACCGAGAAGGTCATGCTGCGCCACGTTTATGCGCAGCCGCACGAGTTCCACATCCTGGTCACGGTGGGCCTGGCGCTCGCCATCCAGGAGCTCATCATCGTCGGCTGGGGGCCGCTCGGCGTCGACGTGCCGCCGCCGGATGCGCTCCAGGGTGTGGTGATGTGGGGCGACTTCATCTATCCCAAGTACCGCCTGTTCGTGATCGGCTTCACCGGCCTGCTGGCGATCGGACTGTGGTGGCTGCTGGAAGGCACGCGCCTGGGCAGCGCGGTGCGCGCGGGCAGCGAATCCACCGAGATGGTGTCGCTGCTCGGCATCAATGTGTTCCGGCTGTTCAGCCTGATGTTTGCGCTCGGCGCCGTCACCGCGGCGATTGCCGGCGTGCTGGCCGCGCCGATCCGCGGCGCCGAGCCGTTCATGGGCGTCGAGGCGCTGGGCGTCGCCTTCATCGTGGTGGTGGTCGGCGGCATGGGCAGCTTCACGGGGGCGCTGGTGGGCGGCTTGCTGGTCGGCGTGGTGCAGAGCCTGATGAGCACGCTGTGGCCCGAAGGCGCGCGGCTGATGATCTATGTCGCCATGGCCGCGGTGCTGCTGCTGCGTCCGCATGGCTTGCTGGGGAGGGGATGATGGCTAGGCAAAGACAATGGCTCTTGCGCTACCGCTTCTGGTGGCTGGCACTTGGCGTCACGCTGCTGCTGCCGCTGACGATGCGCTCCGGCACGCTTGCCACGGAGGTGCTGATCTACGCGATGGCCGCCATGGCCTGCAACCTGCTGCTCGGCTACACCGGCCTGCTGTCGTTCGGCCAGGGCATCTTCTTCGGGTTGGGCAGCTATGCGGTGGGGGTGGCACTGACCCGCGCCAGCCTGCCGATGCCGTTGGCGCTGCTGCTGGCGATCGCCATCGGCGCGGCCGCGGCGGCGCTGGTGGGCTGGTTTGCGATCCGGCAGCGCGGCACCTACTTCGTGATGCTGACGCTGGCTTTCGCGCAGATGTTCTACTTCCTCGCCTATACCGCGCCCGGCATCACCGGCGGCGACAACGGCCTGCTGGATATCCCGCGTCCGCCCTTGTCGGTGGCCGGCCATGCGCTGGTGCCGCTGGCGTCGCCGTGGCAGTTCTATGGCTTTGTCGCGGTGCTGTTCCTGGCGGTCTTCCTTGCGGTGCTGCGCGTGACCGAGTCTGTGCTCGGCCGCACGCTGCTGGCGATCCGCGACAACGAAGAGCGCGCGCTGGCGGTCGGCTACAACGTCAAGGCGTTCAAGCTGCTGGCGTTCATGGTCTCCGGCGCGGTCACCGGGCTGGCTGGCGCGCTGCACGCCATGCTGACCGGCATCGCGCCGCTGACCAATATCGACTACCACGCCAGCGAGATGATCCTGGTGATGACGGTGATCGGCGGCACCGGCAATATCTTCGCGTCGGTGCTGGGCGCGGCTTTCTATGTGCTGCTGGCGGACTGGCTGTCGACGCTGTGGCCGCGCTGGCTGATGCTGCTCGGCTTCCTGCTGATCGCGGTCAGCCTGTTCATGCAGCGCGGGCTGTGGGGCCTGGGCGCCACGCTATGGGATCGACTGCGCGGCGTGCGCCGCGCGCCCGTTACGCAGGAGGAACGCGCATGAACACCGCCACCACCCCCATCCTGGAAGCCACCGGCATCGTCAAGCAGTACGGCAAGTTCATGGCGCTGGGCGGGGTCGACCTGCGCGTGATGCCGGGCACGATCCATTCGGTGATCGGCCCCAACGGCGCCGGCAAGACCACGCTGTTCCACATGCTGACCGGCACCAAGGAAGTCAGCACCGGCCGCATCGTCTTCGACGGCAAGGACGTCACGGGCGAAGCCGACTACCAGCGCGTGCAGCGCGGCATCGCGCGCTCGTTCCAGGTCACCAGCCTGTTCCCGAGCCTGCCGGTGCGCGAGAACCTGCGCCTCGCCGCGCTGGGCACGTCGCCGCGCAAGGCCATGAGCGGATGGCGCTTGCCGGTGGGCGAACTCGCTTGCGGCGAGGTGGTCGACCAGGTGCTGGAACGGCTGGAGCTGGGGCGCGTCGCCGACAGCGCGGCAGGCGTGCTGTCGCACGGCCAGCAGCGCCGGCTGGAAGTCGGCATGGCGCTGGCGGCGCGGCCGCGCGCGATCTTCCTGGACGAGCCCACGTCGGGCATGGGCGTCGACGACCTTGGCGCGATGAAGCGGCTGATCCGCGGGCTGGCCGCGGACCACACCGTCGTGCTGATCGAACACAACATGGACATCGTCATGGATATCTCCGACACCGTCACCGTGATGCAGCAAGGCAAGGTGCTGATGGAAGGGCCACCCGCGGCCGTGCGCGGCGATCCGCGCGTGCGCGCCGCGTATCTCGGCAACATGATCACCGGAGGCAAGGGATGATGCTCGACGTACAGGAGATCCATGGCTACTACGGCAAGAGCCATGTGCTGCAAGGCGTATCGCTCGCGGTCGGCGAAGGCGAACTGGTAACGCTGCTGGGGCGCAACGGCGCCGGCAAGTCGACCACGCTGAAGGCCATCGCAGGCGTGGTCCAGCCCCGCGGCGGGCGCATCGTTTTCCGCGGCAAGAACGTCGCCGCCATGGCGCCGCACCGGATTGCCGCCGAAGGCCTGTGCCTGGTGCCCGAGCACCGCGGCATCTTCAAGCTGCTGACGGTGGAAGAGAACCTCAAGCTAGCCGCGCGCCGCGATTCGCCGTGGCAGCTGCAGGACATCTACCGCATCTTCCCGCGCCTGTGCGAGCGGCGCGGCAACGGCGGCGCGCAGCTGTCCGGCGGCGAACAGCAGATGCTCGCGATCGGGCGCGCCATGATGAACCATCCGCGCCTGCTCATGCTCGATGAGCCGGTCGAAGGGCTGGCCCCGGTGATCGTGGAAGAGATCGTGGCGCAGCTCAAGGTCATCAAGGCCGCCGGCGTGCCGATCCTGCTGGTCGAGCAGAACCTGGAGGTGTGCACGCAGCTGGCCGACCGCCACGTGATCATCGAGCAGGGCAGGGTGGTCTACACCGGCGACAACGACGCGTTCCGCGCCGACGAGGCGGTCAAGGACCGCTATCTCGGCGTCGGGCTGGCGGCCTGAACCATGGATCATGCCGGCCGCAATGCCGGCCGACCGATACGAGGAATGACATGACGACTTTGCAAGCCGCGCGCGCGGCAGCGGCGACCGCCGGCGCACGCGCCGACCTGCGCATCGACGGCCAGCGCCTGTGGGACACCCTGATGCGCCTGGCCGCCATCGGCGCCACGCCCAAGGGGGGCGTATGCCGGCTGGCGCTGACCGACCTGGACCGCCAGGGCCGCGACTTCTTCGTCGCCGAGGCCAGGGCGGCCGGATGCACGATCCGCGTCGATGCCATCGGCAATATCTTTGCGCGGCGCGCCGGGCGCGACGACGCCTTGCCGCCGGTGATGACCGGCAGCCATATTGACACCCAGCCGACCGGCGGCAAATTTGACGGCAACTACGGCGTGTTCGCCGGCATCGAAGTGCTGCGCACCCTGGCCGACGCCGGCATCGTCACCGATGCGCCGCTCGAGGTGGCGGTGTGGACCAACGAGGAAGGCTCGCGCTTCGTGCCGGTGATGATGGGCTCGGGCGCGTTCGTCGGCGAGTTCGCGCTGGCGGACATGCTGCAGCAGCGCGACCGCGATGGCATCAGCGTCGGGCAGGCGCTGCAGGCCATCGGCTATGCCGGGCCCGAAACGGTCGGTGCGCGCCCGGTCGGCGCCTATTTTGAAGCGCATATCGAGCAGGGGCCGGTGCTGGAGGCGAACGACACCACCATCGGCGTAGTCACCGGCGCGCTCGGCCAGCGCTGGTACGACGTGGTGCTGACCGGGATGGAAGCGCATGCGGGCCCCACGCCGATGGCACTGCGCAAGGACGCGCTGCTGGCGGCGTCGGAACTGGTCGGCATCGTCAACCGCATCGCGCTCGATCATCCCCCGCATGGCCGCGGCACGGTGGGTTGCCTGGCCGTGCATCCGGATTCCCGCAACGTCATCCCCGGCAAGGTGACGATGACGGCGGACCTGCGCGCCGGCGACGACAAGGTGCTGTCCGCGATGGACGCGGCGCTGAACGAGCAGGTTGCAGCATTGGCGGCGCGCAGCGGCGTCGTCATCGATCTGCGGCAGGTCGTGTACTTCCCGCCGCAGCCGTTCGATGCACGGCTGGTCGAGGCGGTACGCGGCGGCGCGCGGCGGCTCGGCCATTCCGCCATGGACGTGATCAGCGGTGCCGGCCATGACGCGGTCTACCTGGCCCGCGTTGCCCCCGCCGCGATGATCTTCGTGCCGTGCAAGGACGGCATCAGCCACAACGAAATCGAAGACGCGCGGCCCGAGCACCTCGAAGCCGGCTGCAACGTGCTGCTGCACGCCATGCTCGATGCCGCCACGCGGCCCTGACCCCTGAACGGACTGCCCGATGAAGATCCTGATTGCACGACTCAATCACGAGACCAATACCTTTTCACCGGTGCCCACGCCGCTGGCGGCGTTCGCTCCGGCCTATGGCGACGCCGCCTATCGCGCCGCCAAGGGCACGCGCACCGCCGCCGCCGCCTTCATCGACCTGGCCGAGGCCGCCGGCGCCGAAATCGTGGTGCCCGTGATCGCCGCGGCCAACCCGAGCGGACGCGTCGCCGCCGATGCTTATACGCACCTGTGCGACACCATCATCGCCGCCGCCGACGGCTGCGACGCGGTGATGCTCGATCTGCATGGCGCGATGGTGGCCGAGAACAGCGACGACGGCGAGGGCGACCTGCTGCGCCGCCTGCGCGCCGTGCTGCCGCACGCGCCGGTCGCGGTCGCGCTGGACCTGCACGGCAACATCACGCAGGCGCTGGTCGACCACGCCGACATCGCGGTCAGCTTCAAGACCTACCCGCACGTGGACATGTATGAAACCGGCGAGCACGCGGGCCGGCTGCTGCTCGACATGGTCGCGGGACGCGTTCGCCCGGTCATGGCGTGGCGGCGCCCGCCGCTGATCACCCACACCCTGCGCAGCCGCACCGACGAAGGCGCCATGCAGCGCGCTGTGGCGCTGGCGCGCGAGGCCGAGCGGGATGGCATGCTGGCGGTGTCGGTGCTGGCCGGCTTCGGCCTGGCCGACATCGCCGCGCCATGCCTGAGCGTGATCGTGGTCGGCGACGGCGACCAGGCCAGGGCCGACGAGGTCGCCAGCCGGATCGCCGCGCAGGCGTGGGTCGAGCGCGACGCCTTTGGCTACCAGGCAGAGCCGCTGGCCACCTCCATCACGCGCGCCGCGCAGCTGGCCGACAGTGCGCACCATGCGGACGCCGGCCCCGTGCTGCTGCTCGACCATGGCGACAACTGCATGTCCGGCGGCACTTGCGACAACATGGCGGTGCTGCACGAAGCGCTGGCGCAGGGACTGACGGGCATCGCGGTCGGACCCGTGTGCGACCCTGAGGCGGTCGCAGCGCTGGTCGACGCCGGCGTCGGCGCCAGCATCACGCTGCCCGTCGGCGACAAGGTGCCCTTGCCGCAGCTGGAGGTCTATCCGCAGGCCAGGCCGCTGACCGGCACGGTCGCCGCAATCAGCGACGGCGAGTACACCATCACCGGGCCGACCTACACCGGACAACGCATCCGCATGGGGCGCACCGCCTTGCTCGATATCGGCGCGGCGCAGGTGATCGTAACCGAGACCCCGCAAGAGCACTGGGACCTGGGGATCTTCACCCATATCGGCATCGATCCCCATCGGGCGAAGTTCCTGCTGCTGAAGTCGCGCATGTATTGCCGGCCGGTGTTCGTGCCGATCGCCAGGGCGGTGGTGGAGTGCGACGGGGAGGGCGTAACCAGTTCGCGCTACGAGCGTTTTCCGTTCCGGCGGGTCAGCAGGCCGGTTTATCCGCTCGATGATGGTGCTGACTGGGCGGGCAAAGACTGTTTGTGAAGCGGCGATCAGGAGAAGGCGAAAGCGGGCGTAGTGCAGCGGATTTCGCCTTCTCCGACTCCGCTGATACCGTTTCCCCAAAATCAACTGCACAGGGGAACTTGTCCGCCTGTACTCGGACCAGCCGTCAATACGGCGGCCAGCCCATGGCGATGCGCTGCACGATGAAAGGCATGGCTCCTGCTCCAGCCGCCATGATGACACCCAAACAGGCAAGCAGCTTACCGTGGGCGCGGTCGAGCACTAGCACGCCCACGATAGATGGCGCCAAGGGCAATAAGTATCGCCCTACCGAGTGCAGTTCCGGATTGAGCAGAAGTGTTCCGCCCACCAGCGTCACGCCGGCGCCAATCAGCAGGACCGCCGCATGACAAGACTGCTGGATGGCCTTGCAGAGGGCAGCGATGCAATACAGGAAGACGACCAGCACCAGGAAGACAACCGCCAGGTAATCGCCCTCAAACAATCGCCCTACGTCGAGTGTGCCAAGCCACTGGGCTGACGGAGTCACCTGCCAGGCTTTCCGCACCGTGAAGGCAGCAAGGGGAAAGCCGGTTTGCATCCACTTGACGGCCATGTCGCCAACTATGCCAAGGGAGGCGATTCCAGCCACGGCAACGGATCGGAGGACTCGCTTGCGCGGGCTCGACGCCTTGTCGGACCAGATGCCGTGAATCAGCCAAACCACGGCCAACAATCCCACAAACCGCGTTGCAGTCAGCAACGCAATGGCTGCGGCCGCTATCCAGTAACGCCGATATAGAAGCGACAATACGACCGCACATTCGAGCAGCAGGAATAGCGATTCGGAAAAGCCGCCTACGAGAAAGAAGGCGAACGGATTGAACACCAGCCACGCTGGCGCAATGAGCGCCGGACCGGCGTCGAGCCCGGCTGCGCGTCCGATGACGAACAACAGAACCATTGAGAGCAACAAGCATGCGGCATTGAACGCCAGTAGTGTAGTTGTTACCGTTTTGCCAAGCAGGGCAGCCAATGCCTTCACGATCATGGGATACAGGAACGGCCATGCGACGCTTTGCTGGCGGCCGCTATCCCCGTCGTAGTGGTAGCCAGCGCTGGCAATGCGCCGGTACCAGTCTGCGTCCCAGCGGGAGGTAAGAACATGCTCTGCGGAGGTGCCGAAGTCGAATTTCTCGACTGCAAAGAACCCGGAGGATTGCTCGACGAGCTGCGTTAGGGGTATTGGTCCAGCGCTGGTACGGATATCGAAGAGCTGGAAGGAAAGCTGGCGCGGATCGCGGCCGCCGGTTCCGTCACCGGGAACCATTGACCAGTCAGAACGGATGGAGAGTCCGTAAACTCCACAATCGGGTGTCACGGGAACCAGTTGGCGAAAAAGGCCGGCCGGCCGCTCAACGACTAGTTCGAAAGCGTTGCTGCAGCCGATGGTCCAGCGCTGGTCATGCGGTGCGCGACCGGTCAGCTCCAAGGCGCCGGCATCAGCCAGGAGTGCCGGCTTGATATGGGATGCCGGGCTCGCCCAGGTAAACGCCGTTGCGGCATAGTGTCCGGTCAGTTGCTCCACGTTAGCCAGCGTTCCGAAAACGAGGCCACGGCCAAGAAACCAGCAAAGAACGACCGTGGCAAGGGCGATTGCCGTGGCAGTATGGTGCGCCGCCCTTGTCCCCGGAACGGTATCCGATTGGCCAGCGGCAGAATTGCCCGCGAGCTTGCGAAAAGGGAGAAGCAACGGTCGAAACACCGCGACATAGAACTGGTTCATCAACAATTCCCAGGGATGATGTTGGTCCGCGCCGACTGGTGCGGTCGACTTGAGGATCGCCCGGCCCTCACCCCAGCCTCTCTGCCACAAGCCGGAGAGAGGAGAAAAAAGACGGGGGAAGAGGCTCATGGGCTCGGCCGCGACAGCGCTGTGCGGAGACGCGTTCCGTGTCAGGGGCAGACCCTAGGCAGGGACCGTGCGCGGCACAGCGGAGGCGTCCCACCGAGCACGAGCGCCAGGCATCTGCCGCCAGCTTCGGCAGGTATCCTGCAGTTCGGACGCCACCTGCTAGCTGCCGCCACCAATCCTGACCGCCGGCCGCGCCTCATGGTCCAGTCCTGTTGTGCTTCCAGCGTCTGGAACGATTATCGCCAGCGTCCTGGGCTCGTCGGCCCTGCCGGCCGGGATATGCTCGTCGACGAAATACAGTGGCCGATTCTTGCTCTCGTTGAACATCCTGCCGAGATACTCCCCCAGCACGCCAATTCCGATCAGCTGGA
The DNA here is from genome assembly GCF_900094595.1 of Cupriavidus alkaliphilus. Classification (GTDB taxonomy): domain Bacteria; phylum Pseudomonadota; class Gammaproteobacteria; order Burkholderiales; family Burkholderiaceae; genus Cupriavidus; species Cupriavidus alkaliphilus. Next base: position 141,742 of record NZ_FMAD01000011.1, read on the forward strand.
CCCCGGACAGGAAGAGATTCGTCACCATGAGCGAGGGATAGCCGCGAACCGGATCGCCGTAGACCAGGGCTTTGTAGAACACGAGAGCGGCGCCGATAAACGCCAATGCGGCAATCAACAGGCCCACGTAGGTAGCGATCTTCAGCGGGGTAATCGAGAACGACGTGATTCCTTCCAAAGCGAAGGCCCAGAGCCGCGGGTAATTGAACTTTGATGCGCCCGCGGACCGTGGAGCGCGCTCATAGCGCAGTGCGACCTGCGAATAGCCGATCCAGGAGAACAGCCCCTTCATGTAACGATGCTGTTCGCGCAGGGACCGCAGCGCTTCCACAGCGCGTCGGCTCAACAACCTGAAATCTCCGGTGTCCTCCGGAATGTGGACGCGGCTCAGGGATTGAATGACCCGATAGAACAGGTATGCCGTGGCCTTCTTCAGTCGTGTTTCGCCCCTCCGGCTGACGCGCTGGCCATACACCACATCGTTGCCCGCTTGCCACAGCCGAAGAAACTCGGGGATCAGTTCTGGCGGATCCTGCAGGTCAGCATCGATGACAATGACAGCATCGGCGTCCGCATGGTCCAATCCGGCTGACAGGGCGATTTCCTTGCCGAAATTGCGGCTCAGGTTGACGATGGCAATGCGCGGATCCTGCTGCCGCAGCGCCAGCAGAATGCCCAGCGTGTGATCGTTGCTTCCGTCGTTCACGTAAACGACGGTCGTGCGCAAGCACTCGATGCCATCGAGCGTTGCTGACAACCGCGCGTGAAACTCCCGAACGACGGCTTCTTCGTTGTAGACAGGGATCACAACGGCTAGGGACCCGTATCCAGAGTAAGTCATGCCATCTCGCTATTGTTTCCATCAGAGCGTCGAGCCGTAGCGCTTGAAGTCCGGATGGAAAGCGCACCGGCCGCGCCGAATGTCTCCTTTATGGAAGGGCTAGTTTAGGGCGCGTGGAGCTAGGTTTCGTGACGGGCGTCACAATCCATCAAGCGCCGAAGGCGTTATCGACACGCGCAATCTCTACAGCACGGCATTGACATCCCCAAAGGCGAGTTGCGCGAACTTCGCGACTGCGAAAGTCATTTCGTGTGCATGTCTTGACTGGAGCGGAGCGTCGACTCGCCAGAACGTCTACGAGAGAACTTCAACTGATGGCGGAATACTTGGTCAGCACCCGGTGCGTGCGCAGCGCCGCAGCATACGATGGCTTTACGGGCTCGATGATTGCTGACGGACCGCGCTGGCCGGCGGACCCTATTCATGCACCGTGATCGTTGCAGCGGTTGCATTAGCCGGCAGGCAGTCCTACTTACCCCCCTCCGCCACCCCCCGCAACCACTCCGCGAACCCTCGAATCAGCCCCTGCTTGGGATTATCCCCACGCCATACGATGTAGCAGTTATGGCTGGCCGGAAAACTGTCCGCCAGCGGCTGCACCAGTCGCCCCGCGGCGATCGCTTCGCGTGCCAGCAAGCCTCGCGTGAGCGCCAGCCCCATCCCGTTGGCCGCGGCTTCGATCAGCAGTGCCCGACAGTCGAACACGATGCCGTCCTCGGGCTCGTCCAGCGCCACGCCCGCGGCCGCGCCCCACTGCGACCAGCGGAAGCGTGCGTGCCGCAGCCGCGGCAGGTGCGCGGCGTCGGCCGCGGTCATGCCGGCGTGCCGCTGGGCGAAGCCTGGGCTGCATACCACGATGATGTCGTCGTCCAGCAGCTTCAGGCACTGGTAGCCGGTGAACGGCGCGGGCCCGTAGCGCAGGCTGACGTCCAGGTCGGAACGGGCAAAGTCGGGGTCTTCGGTGCTGGCGGCGATGGACAGGTCGAGGCCAGGCAGCGCCTCGCGCAATTGCGGCAGCTTGGGCACCAGCCAGGCGCCGGCCAGTTCGGGGCTGACATTGACATGCAGCGACTGGCGTTCGCGCGCGCGCCGCGCGGCTGCGCCGGCCAGAGACAGTTCCACCGCGCGCAAGGCGCGGTCGAGGTCGTCGGCCAGTTCGCGCCCGGTGGCGGTCAGCTCCAGTTGCCGGCCGGCACGCAGGAACAGGGTGCAGCCCAGCTGTGACTCCAGCGCACGGATATGCCGGCTGATGGCGCCATGCGTTACGCACAGCGCATCGGCGGCGCGCGTCATGCTGCCCGTGCGCGCGGTCGCGGCAAAGGCCTGGAGCACTTGCATCGAGGGGAGCCTGCGGATCATGGCTGTGATCTTGCCTCACAGGTGATGGCAAAACAAGTCGATTGTCCCGCCATGCCGCGCGCCGGATACTGGGCCGCAACCGAACCGGCCCCCCGAAGCCGGTGCGCAACGAGGAGACCCCCATGAAATTGCAGTTGAAGATCAACGGCAAGCGCCACGCCGTCGAGGCCGAACGCGACATGCCCCTGCTGTGGGTGCTGCGCGATTACCTGGGCTATACCGGCACCAAGTTCGGCTGCGGTGCCGGCCTGTGCGGCGCCTGCACCGTGCATGTCGACGGCAAGGCGGCGCGCGCCTGCATCACGCCTGTCGGCAGCGTAGCGCGCGCCGACATCACTACCATCGAAGGATTGTCGGCCGACAATTCGCACCCCGTCCAGCGTGCGTGGATTGCCGAGCAGGTGCCGCAGTGCGGCTATTGCCAGTCGGGCATGATCATGGCGGCTTGCGCCTGGCTGAAGGACAACCCGTCGCCGCGCACGGAGGATATCCGCGCCGGCATCACCAACCTGTGCCGCTGCGGCACCTATCCGCGCATCGAACGCGCCATCCTGCGCGCGGCCACCGCGCAGAACGCGGGCGATCCCAAGGCGAGGGCGTCATCGTGAGCCATCTCCACACAAGCCGCCGCCGTTTCCTGCAAGCCGCCGGCGCCATGCCCGCGGCGCTGGTGCTGGGCTTTCACCTGCCGCTGGCGAAGGCCGCCGAGGCGCGCGCGCCCGCGCGCGATCCGGACGACGTCAACGCCTGGCTGCGCATCGATGCCGACGGCGGCGTGACCATCATGGTGCCATCGGCCGAGCTGGGGCAGGGCGTGATGACCTCCGCACCCATGCTGATCGCCGAAGAGCTCGAGTGCGACTGGCGCCAGGTGCGGGCTGAGCTTGCACCGACCGACCCGGTCTACAACAACCGCATGTTCAAGGTCCAGGCGACCGCCAGCAGCACCTCGGCGCGCTGGTCGTTCGAGCCGCTGCGCCGCATCGGCGCCACCGCGCGCGAGATGCTGCGCGAGGCCGCCGCGCAAAGCTGGAGCGTGCCGGTGGCGCAATGCCGTGCCGTGCAGGGCGTGGTGCGGCACGAGCCCAGCGGGCGCACGCTGGGCTACGGTGCGCTCGCCGCGCGCGCTGCCACGCTGCCACGCCCGGCCAGCGTGGCGCTGAAGGAACCGCGCGACTGGAAGCTGCTGGGCCGCCCGACGGACCGGCTCGACGTTCCGCTGAAGACGCGCGGCGCCGCGGTGTTCGGCGTCGACGTCAGGGTGCCGCGCATGCTGGTGGGTTCGGTGATGGCGTGCCCGGCCTTCGGCGGCACGCTGCGCCGGGTCGATGCCCGGCCGGCGCTGGCGCTGCGCGGCGTGCGGCGCGTGGTGCCGCTGGACGATGCCGTGGTGGTGCTGGCCGACAGCTACTGGACCGCGCGCAAGGGCCTGGCCGCGCTGCAGCCCGAATGGCAGTTGCCGCAAGGCAAGCTGGCCGGCGACGCGGCGCTGATGGCCGGTTACCGCGATGCCGCGCGCCATGCCTCGGCGGTGGCGCTGCGCCACGGCGACCCGGACGCGCAGCTGCAGGAAGGGCAGGCCTACACCGCCGAATACGAGGTGCCATACCTCGCCCACGCCACCATGGAGCCGATGAACGCCACCGCCGATGTGCGTGCCGACGGCGCCGAGATCTGGGGTCCGACCCAGGTCTGCGGCGAGATCGCGCAGCGGCTGTCGGGCGCGCTCGGGCTGCCTGCCGAACGCATCGCCGTGCACGGCACCTTCGTCGGTGGCGGCTTCGGCCGGCGCGAGGAGTTCGATGTCTTTGTCCAGGCCGCGCTGGCATCGAAGGCGGCGGGGCAGCCGGTCAAGCTGATCTGGTCGCGCGAGGAAGACATCCAGCACGATTTCTACCGGCCCGCGGCGGCGGCGCGCTTCAGCGCGGTGCTGGCACCGGACGCGGCCGGCATCCGCGCGCTGGATGCGCGCCTGGCCTGCTCGTCGATCTATGTCCGCAATTTCCCGGACCGGGTCAAGGGCGGGGTCGACCCGAAATCGGTCGAAGGGGTGGTGGACCTGCCTTACGCGCTGCCCCACGTGGCGGTGCGCCATGCGATGGTCAATACTGCCGTGCCGGTGGGGTTCTGGCGCGGCGTGGGTTATACGCAGAACACCTTCTTCGCCGAGAGCTTCATCGACGAACTGGCCCATCACGCCAAAGCCGATCCGCTGCAGTTCCGGCTGAAGCTGCTGGCCGACCGTCCGCGTCCGGCGCGCTTGCTGCAGCGCCTGGCGCAGCACGTCGGCTGGGGCAGCGCGCCGGCAGGGCGCTGCCACGGCGTGGCGCTGTCGCAGGCGTGGGGTTCGCTGTGCGCGACGGTGGTGGAACTGTCGGTGCAGGGCCAGCGCATCACGCTGCACCGCGTCGTCAATGCCATCGACTGCGGCACGGTGATCAACCCGGCGACGGTCGAGCGCCAGCTGGAGGGCGCCAGCATCTGGGGCCTGAGCGCGGCCATGACTGGCGCCATCACCATTGCCGACGGGCGCGTGCAGCAATCCAACTTCCACGACTATCCGCTGTTGCGGCTGGCGCAGACGCCGCGCTTCGAGGCGGTGCTGGCGCCCAGTGGCGAGCGCATCGGCGGCGTGGGAGAGTCGGCGGTGCCGACGCTGGCGCCGGCGCTGGCCAATGCGCTGTTTGCCGCGACTGGCCAGCGGCTGCGCTCGCTGCCGCTGGCGCGGCACGGGTTCGAACTGGCATAGCGGGGTGCGGGCACGTCCGCAAGTGATGCCGCTGCCACGATCACGGGGACCATCATGACGTAGCGGCGCCGCGCTGTGTGTCATACCACGCACGGTGCCCTACGCCCCGGGCGCGGTTCTTCCCTACACTGGAGCATGGCGCCTTGTCGCCGCCCAGGGGAACACGCCTATGCCGCCCGAGCCTGTCCAAGCCAAGCCCGTGGCGCTGGCCTTGCAAGGCGGCGGCATGCACGGCGCATTTACCTGGGGCGTGCTGGACCGCCTGCTGGAAGACGGCCGGCTGGTGATCGAGGGCGTCAGCGCCACCAGCGCCGGCGCGATGAACGGCACGGTGCTGGCCTATGGCCTGATGCAGGGCGGCAGCGACGGCGCGCGCCAGGCTCTGCATGACTTCTGGGAGGCCATCGCGCACTCGGCGCAGCGCTTCAACCCGTTGCGCTGGCTGCCGTGGTTCAAGGGCAGCCATACGCTGGGGCTGAACCATTCGCCGCTGTACGCCATGGCCGACATCACGCTGCGGCTGCTGTCGCCGTACCAGTTCAACCCGGGCAATGCCAATCCGCTGCGCGACGTGCTGCTCGGCCAGGTGGATTTCGCGGCGCTGCGCGCGCATTGCCCGATCCGCCTGTACCTGTGCGCGACCAATATCGAGACCAGCCGCATCCGCATCTTCGCGCAGGAAGAGCTGAGCGTCGACGCGGTGCTGGCCTCGGCCTGCGTGCCCACGCTGTTCCAGGCGGTCAGCATCGACGGCCACCATTACTGGGACGGCGGCTACGTCGGCAACCCGGCGATCTTTCCGCTGATCTATCACTGCGAGACCCACGATGTCGTGATCGTCCACATCAACCCGATCGTGCGCCGCGGCGTGCCGACCACGGCGGCGGAGATCCTGAACCGGGTCAACGAGGTCAGTTTCAACTCGTCATTGATGCGCGAGATGCGCGCGATCGGCTTCGTCACCACGCTGATCCAGCAGGGCAAGATCGACCGCAACGAGATGAAGGAGATGTGGATCCATTCGATCCGCTCGGACGAAACCATGGCCGCGCTCGGGGTCTCGACCAAGTACAACGCCGACTGGGACTTCCTGTGCACGCTGCGCGACCAGGGCCGGCAGGCCGCCACGCTCTGGCTGGATCGCAACTATGACTGCGTAGGCCAGCGCTCCAGTGTCGATATCACCGGCGAATTCCTGTAGTCGCCGGCTGGGCCAGCCGCCAGGACAGATTGGCACGCGCCTGCGCCTCGTAGCGCGACCGGAACAGGTCGGTGGCATAGATGCGGGGACTGTCAAGCAGGCGCTGCAGGAAGGCCCGCTCGGCGGCGTCATAGGCGGCATCGTCCAGGTCGGTGCGCTCCGCGCGCAGGCGCGCGCCGTTGTCCTGGAAGCGCGCGCGGCTGTATCCCAGCGCGGCCAGGTCGATGTCGGCGGTGAAGCGCCCGGCCAGGCTGGCGGGCACGTCGGCGTGGGTGGTTTCCAGGATCAGCGTGGCGACGCGCCCGGCGGCGGCGACCGTGCCGGCGGACCACTGCTGCAGCCACGCCGCGCTGCGCGCTTCATTGTCGGCGGCGCCGGGCACGTAGATGACGTCATGGCACCACAGCGCCAGTTCCACGTCGGCGGGATCCGGTATCGCGCTGCGCGCCCAGTCGAGGTCGTGCAGGCAGCGGCGCACATGGTCCAGGGTGTGGTAGTGCCGGGTCGGCTCGCCGTAGCAGCGCGCCAGGTCGGCATACGCGTCCGCTGCGCGGGTGCCGCCCGCCAGCGTCCAGAGCGCGACAAAGCGCTCTTGCAGCGGGCTGGCGGCGGCGGTAGTCATGCGCGCGCCGGACCCGTGTCGCGGGCCGTGTCGTCGGCAAGCTCGGCAAGCAGGGCCCGCGCCTCCTGCCAGTCGGCGCCATCGGTGCCCTCGCTGAAGCTGCCGTGGATGCGCGCCAGCGCTTCGCGCGCGGCGTCGCGCTTGCCCTGGCGTTGCCACAGCCGCGCCAGGCTGAGCGCGGCCTGCAGTTCCAGCGGCCTGGCGCCCTGGCCGTGCGCGACCGCCAGCGCGCGCTGGAAACAGGCCTCGGCTTCATGGCTGGCGGCGGCACCGGCATCGGGCGCGGCCAGCTGCAGCAGCAAGTCGCCGCGCAGCCGATAGACCCCGGCCTCATCGAGCCGCTCGCCGGTTTCTTCAATCATGGCCTGCGCACGCGTCAGCACGTCCAGCGCGGCGGCTGGCTGGCCGGCCTTGCCGCAGGCCTCGGCCAGCATCGCCAGCAGGTTCGGCATGCCGAGTTCGCCGCCGGTGGCCTCGTAAGCCGTGAGGCCGCGGCGCATCCGCGCAATGCCTTCCTCGTGGCTGCCCTGATCGGACAGCGCCCAGCCCTGCAGCACGGTGCCCCAGGCCAGGTAGATCGGGAAGCCCTGTTCGCCCGAAATGGCAATGGCGGCTTCGGCATACTCCCTGGCCTGCGCGGGATCGCGGCGCCAGCGGTACTGTTCCGCCGCGAACACCAGGCACAGCGCCAGGTTGTAGGCATCCGGGCGCGCGCGGGCCAGCGCCAGCGCCTCGCGGCTGCGCGCGAGGGCCTGGTCGGCAAAGCCCTGGTACCACAGGATCCAGGCCAGCGTGCTGGTGGCATGGACCATCGGGTCGCGGCCGTAGCCAGTCAGGAAGTCATAGGCGGAGTGCTCCGGGTGCGGCACCGCCAGCACGGCCTCCATATGCGCGCGCGCTTCTTCCAGCAGGCCCAGGCGGAACAGCGTGGCGCCCAGCGCGCGGTGGCCTTCGGCCAGCTGCTTGGGCTTCTGCGACTCGGTAGCCAGCGCCAGCAGGCGCCGCGCCAGCGGCAGCGACACCTGGTATTGCGCGCGCAGTTGGTAGAACGCCCACATGCCCAGCTGCGCCGAGAACACATAGGGTGTCTGCCGCCCTTGCTCGCACAGCGACATCGCGCGCCGGTAATTGGCCTCGACCTCGGGCGAGGCCTGGCCCCGCGCCGCGATCAGCGCGGGCCCCAGCGTCAGCAGCAGCGTCAGCTCCAGGCGCGCGCGCTCGCCGCTGTCGGGCTGGCGCTTGAGCAGGGCAATGGCCTCGCTCAGGTGCCGGATCGCTTCTTCCTGCGCTGAGCGCTGCAGCGCCTGCTGGCCGGCGCAGTGCAGGTACTCGACCGCCTTCGGCACATTGCCGCTGTGGCTGTAGTGGTGGGCCAGTTCGCTGCAGTAGTCCTTGAGCCGGCCGTGGAACATCGCCTCGATCGCCTGCGCCGAGCTTTCATGCAGGGCGCTGCGGCGCTCGGTCAGCAGCGAGCTGCCGGCCACTTCCTGGGTCAGCGCGTGCTTGAAGGCGTACTCGACCTCGGGGAAGGCGGGGCGTTCGTAGATGAAGTCGGCGCCCTGCAGGTCGCGCAGCAGCGGATGCAGGCGCTCTTCGGGCAGGCCGGTGACGCGCAGCACCAGGCCCAGCGGAAACTCCTTGCCGATCACGGCGAGGGTCTGCAGCAGCTCCTTCTGCGCCAGCGGCAGCCGGTCGATACGGGCCGCCAGCACCCCCTGCACGGTGGTCGGGATGTGCAGCAGCGCCGGCGCCTTCTCGATGCGGTAGCTGCCCGGCTGGCCCAGCAGCGCGCCTTCCTCGGCCAGGGTCTGGACCACTTCCTCCATGAAGAAGGGATTGCCTTCGGTCTTGTCGAGGATCAGCCGCTTCAGCGGCGCCAGGCTCGGGTCGTCGCCGAGCAGCGCGGTCAGCAGCTCCTGCGCCTCGGCCTGTCCCAGCGGCTGCAGGCGCAGCTGCGAGTAATGCGCGCCCGCTTCCCAGCGGTGGCTGTACTCCGGCCGGTAGTTCACCAGCAGCACGATGCGCGCGCCGGGCACGTGGTCGACCAGCATGTTGAGGAAGGCCTCGGTCTCGCCGTCCAGCCATTGCAGGTCTTCGAAGATGACTTCCAGCGGCTGGTTCTGGCTTTCGCGGACCAGCAGCCGCGCAATCGCCTCGAAGGTGCGCTGGCGCCGCAGGGCCGGATCCATGGTCGGCAGCTGCGAGTCGGGCTCGACCACGCCGAGCAGGTAGAGCAGGTAGGGCAGGTGCTCTTCCAGCGAGCGGTCCAGCGTCAGCAGCCTGCCGGTCAGCTTCTCGCGGCAGCTGCGGTCGCCGTCGTGCGCGGTGATCTGGAAATAGTTCTTCAGCATCTCGATCAGCGGCAGGTAGGCAAAGGCCTTGCCGTGCGAGACCGAGAACGTCTCCAGCGCCAGGCAGCCTTGCTGCGACCTGACCTTGAATTCATGGAACAGCCGCGACTTGCCGACCCCGGCCTCGCCGACCACGGCGACGATGCGACCGTGGCCGGCCTTGGCCTGCTCCAGCGCCGCGTTCAGGTGCGCAAGTTCGTCCTGGCGCCCGACAAAGCGCGCCAGGCCGCGGTGCGCGGCCACCTGCAGCCGCGTGCGCAAGGCTCCCGGGCCGATCACCTCGTACACCGCCAGCGGCTCGCGCACGCCCTTGACGCTGGTGGTGCCCAGTGCCGTGAACTCGAAATAGCCTTCGGTCAGCTTGTGGGTCGACTCGCTGACCAGGATCGACGCCGGCGTGGCGATCCCTTCCATGCGCGAGGCGATATGGATGGTGTGCCCGACCGGATCGTAGTCGGTGTGCAGGTCGTCCTTGCGGATCGAGCGCACCACCACCTCGCCGGTATGGATGCCGATGCGGACCTGCAGCGGAATGCCTTGCTCCAGGCGCACGCGGTCGCTGTGCCGGTGCATCGCATCCTGCATGCGCAGCGCCGCGTACAGCGCGCGCAGCGCGTGGTCCTCGTGGGCGATGGGCGCGCCGAACAGCGCCAGGATGCCGTCGCCGAGGAACTTGGCGACGTAGCCCTCGTAGTGGTGGACCGCTTCCATCATCAGCGTCACCACCGGATCGATCAGCCGGCGTGCGTCCTCCGGGTCCAGGTCCTGGGTCAGCGCGGTGGAGCCGGCCATGTCGGCAAACAGCGCGGTAATGGTCTTGCGCTCGCCGGCGGTCTCGCCGCGGGCTTCCATTGCCGCCTGCTCGGCCAGGATGCGCCCGGCCAGGTGCGGCGGGGTATAGTGGACCGGCGCCGGGCTGTCCTGGCGCGGCGCGGCGGGCGCAGGCGCAGTCGTGGCGGGCGCGTCGGGCAGGCCGACGCCGCAGACGCGGCAGAACCGCGCCGCCGCGGTGGCCTCCGCGCCGCATTGCGGGCACACGCGGGCAAGCCGTGCCCCGCACGCCTCACAGAAGTTGGCGCCAGCAAGGTTGCCGAAGCCGCATTGGCTGCAGCGCATTTCGCCTCCCGGCCGTCGTTGCCAGCTTGACGGTACCTGGATCTATTAGAGGCGGGATAAGGTGAGGTGGCAAGGCGACCCGCATGTGGCGGGAAGATCGCCGGTGCGGCGGTCGGCGTCGATCCGGCCCAAGGCCAGTTCTGCCCCCCGGTTCGTGGCGGGCCGGCAGCCTGTCAGGGCTGGGCCCACGCCGCCGGCTGCCGTGAACCGCCCTTGCCGCCGATCGCCTCGACCAGGTAGTCGACGAACGACGCGATCCGCGCGGAGATCGCGGTATTGCGGTAGTAGACCGCATGGATCGGCTGGCGCACGTCCTGCGTCTGGCGCGCCAGCACCTGCACCAGCCGGCCCGCGTCGCGGTCGTGCGCGGTCATGAAGTCCGACAGGCACACGATCCCCGCGCCCTCCAGCGCCAGCTGCCTGAGCGTTTCGCCGCTCGACGACCACACCGCCGGCTCGATCCGGTAGGGCTCTCCGTCCGCACCCAGAATCGGCCACACGTTCAGCGATTCGGGCTGGTTGAAGCCGAGCAGCGCGTGCTTGCCGAGATCCTGGGCCTTGCGCGGTTGGCCGTGCGCGTCGAGGTAGGCCGGACTGGCCAGCATGCGCACGCGGCTGTTGCCGATCAGCCGGCTATGCAGCGTCGAATCCTTCAGGCGGCCGATGCGGATGGCCACGTCGGTGCGCCGCTCGAGCAGGTCGATGATGCCCTCGTTGCTGTTCAGCTCCAGCTCGACCTGCGGAAAGCGCTCGCGGTAGCCGTGCACCAGCGGCACGATCACATGCAGCATGAACGGCGACGCGGCGTCGACGCGCAGGCGTCCGGACGGCTTCTCGCGCCGCGCCAGCATCTGTTCTTCCGCGCTTTCTACCGAGTCGATGATGGCGCGCGCGTCGTGCAGGAAGGCCCGGCCTTCCTCGGTCAGCTCGAGGCGGCGCGTGGTCCGGCGCAGCAGCGTGGTCTTGAGCTTTTCCTCGAGGCGGGCGAGGGTGCGGCTGGTTGCCGAGACGGTAAGGTCGAGCTGTTGCGCGGCGGCGGTGATCGACCCGCTGTCGACCACGGTCGCGAACGCCAGCAGTTCGTCGAGCGTGATTTTCATTGTTGAGCTGAAATCAAGACAGTTTGGTTTATAAACGACTTTTTACGCAAAAGTAAAGCGGGCACACTGCGCTCCATTCCTCACCGGACCTTGGAAGCTCATCATGCCACTTGCCTTGCTCGCGCTGACCGTCAGCGCCTTCGCCATCGGCACCACCGAATTCGTGATCGTCGGACTGATCCCCACCATTGCCGCGGATCTGGGCGTCAGCCTGCCTTCGGCCGGCCTGCTGGTCAGCCTTTACGCGCTCAGCGTCGCCATCGGCGCGCCGCTGCTGACGGCGCTGACCGGGCGCATGCCGCGCAAGGTGCTGCTTGCCGGCCTGATGGCACTGTTTACGGTCGGCAACCTGGTGGCCTGGCGCGCGCCCGGCTACGAGTCGTTGATCGTTGCGCGCGTGCTCACGGGCCTGGCCCACGGCGTGTTCTTTTCGGTCGGCTCGATCATCGCCACCACGCTGGTGCCCAAGGACAAGGCGGCGAGCGCGATCGCGACCATGTTCAGCGGCATGACCGTGGCGTTTGTCGCCGGCATCCCGCTGGGCACCTTCATCGGCCAGCACTTCGGCTGGCGCGCGACCTTCCTGGTGGTGGCGCTGTTCGGCCTGGTCGCCTTCCTCGGCGCGGTGGCGTTCGTGCCGCGGCGCCTGCCCCATGCCGAGCCGGCGCCGTTGCTGCGCCAGTTCCGCGTGCTGGCGCAGCCGCGCCTGCTGCTGGTGTTTGCGATGACGGCGGTGGGTTACGGCGGATCGCTGATCGCCTTTACCTACATGGCGCCGCTGCTCGAGCAGATCGCCGGCTTTACGCCGTCGCAGGTCAGCCTGGTGCTGGTGGGCTACGGGGTCTCGGTGGCGTTCGGCAACGTGTGGGGCGGCAAGCTGGCGGACCGCGTCGGCCCGGTCAAGGCGCTCAAGCAGATCTTCCTGCTGCTCGCTCTGGTGTTGCTGGCGCTGACTTTCACCGTGCAGCACCCGTGGCTGACGGTGCTGACGATGCTGGCATGGGGCGCCGTGGCATTCGGCAACGTGCCGGGGCTGCAGGTCTACGTAGTCAAGCAGGCGCGGCATTTTGCGCCTGACGCCACCGAGGTTGCCTCGGGCTTCAATATCGCGGCATTCAACCTCGGCGTCGCGGGCGGCTCTTCGCTGGGTGGGCTGATCGTCGCGCACGGCGGGCTTGGCCATACGCCGTGGATCGCGGCGCTCGTGACCCTGGGCGCTTACGCGCTGACCGCGTTCAGCGGCGCGCTCGACCGGCGCGCGGGCCTGCCTGCACGCACGGCCGAACCCGTGGAGTTTGCCCACTGAACCCCGGCGGCTAACTTCCCATCCTTGATTTCAGATCAATTATTTTTGTCCGGTGAAGGCGTTTATTTCATCAGTGCCAGCCGGCACAATGGCTGGCATATCGAATGCCTCTGCAGGCGTTCACTCTCCTAGGATCCCACCCATGACCAAGATTCCCGCCTTTGGCCTCGGCACCTTCCGCCTGCAAGGCCAGGTTGTCATCGACTCGGTCCGCAACGGCCTTGAACTGGGCTATCGCGCCATCGACACCGCGCAGATCTACGGCAACGAAGCCGAGATCGGCGAGGCCATCGCGGCTTCCGCCGTGCGCCGCGACGAGCTGTTCCTGACCACCAAGATCTGGGTCGACAACTACGCCCCGGACAAGCTCGTGCCGAGCCTCGAGGAGAGCCTGCGCAAGCTGCGCACCGACTACGTCGACCTGACCCTGATCCACTGGCCGGCACCCGGCAATGGCGTGCCGCTGGAAACCTTCATGACCGCGCTGGCCGGTGCGAAGGAAAAAGGCCTGACGCGGCAGATCGGCGTCTCCAACTTCAACATCGCGCTGACCCGCCAGGCCATCGCCGCGGTCGGCAAGGATGCGATCGCCACCAACCAGGTCGAGCTGAGCCCCTACCTGCAGAACCGCGAGCTGGTGGCGTTCCTGCAGCGCGAAGGCATCCACGTAACGTCGTACATGACGCTCGCCTACGGCAAGGTGCTTGGCGACCCGGTGATCGGCGCGATCGCGCAGCGGCACCAGGCCACGCCCGCGCAGGTGGTACTGGCGTGGGCGCTGCAGCTGGGCTACTCGGTGATTCCGTCGTCGACCAAACGCGAGAACCTGGCCAGCAACCTGCTGGCGCAGACTCTGCGGCTCAGCGAAGACGACATGGCGCAGATTGCCGCGCTGGAGCGCAACGGCCGCGAGGTCAGCCCGGACGGCCTGGCGCCGCAATGGGATTGAGCGACCGGACGCGCCGACATTCCCGATGACCCGTTCGCGGCCCCCCCCGGGCCGCGAACCTGACAGGACAAGCACAATGAACAAGGATCCGCTGTTCCAACCGCTGCAACTGGGTGGCCTGGCGCTGCCGAACCGCATCGTCATGCCGCCGATGACGCGCTCGCGCGCGAGCCAGCCCGGCGACGAGGCCAACGACCTGATGGCCGCCTACTACGCGCAACGCGCCGGCGCCGGCCTGATCGTCAGCGAGGGCACCTATATCGACCCGCTGGGGAAGGGCTACGCCTGGACGCCGGGCATCCATACGCCGGCGCAAGTGGCCGGATGGCGCAAGGTGACCGGCGCGGTCCACGCCGCCGGCGGGCGCATCTTCGCGCAGCTCTGGCACGTCGGCCGGCTCAGCCACACCAGCCTGCTGGGCGGCCGGCAACCGGTGTCGTCGTCGCCGATCCAGGCGCAGGGCGTCAATGTCTTCATTGCGGCGGAGGACGGCAGCACCCCGGGTTTTGTCCAGGCCTCCGTGCCCCGCGCACTGACGGTGGACGAAATCCGCGAGGTCGTCGACCAGTACCGTGCCGCGGCCCGCAACGCGATCGCGGCGGGCTTCGACGGCGTCGAGCTGCACGGCGCGAACGGCTACCTGGTGAACCAGTTCATCGACTCGGGCGCCAACACCCGCACGGATGCGTACGGTGGCTCGCTGGAAAACCGGCTGCGCTTCCTGGGCGAAGTCGCGCAGGCACTGATCGAAGGCGCCGGTGATGCATCGCGCGTCGGCATCCGCCTGGCGCCGCTGACCACGCTCAACGGATGCGTCGATGACGATCCGGAAACGACTTACCTTGGCGCCGCCAGGCTGCTCGGCCAGCTCGGGGTCGGCTACCTCCATATCGCCGAAGCGGACTGGGACGACGCGCCGCTGATGCCGCTGGCATTCAAGCAACGGCTGCGCGAGGCCTTCCCGGGGGTGCTGATCTATGCCGGCAAGTACACCGCCGAGCGTGCGCGCGAAGCCGTTACCGCCGGCTGGGCCGACCTGATCGCGTTCGGCCGTCCGTTCGTGGCCAATCCGGACCTGCCCGAGCGTTTGCGCGTCGGCGCCCCGCTGGCGCAGCACCAGCGCGACACGCTGTTCGGCGGCGGGGCGCAAGGGCTGACCGACTATCCGACGCTGGCGCAAGCCGCGGCCTGAGCCCGCCCCGCGGTGGAGCTGACGGCGTGACGGTGCGATGCGCGTTGCTGCTGTAGTGCTTTAGAGGGATATGCTGCGACCGACATAGCAGGGCAATATCGGCACGGTCCGAATGCGCCCGTCCGCACCAGGAAAGCCCGCCCGCCAGGTTCCGCCTGCGGGCGCTTTCTTTTGGGGAGCAGCAAAGTGATATGAAGGCGCGAATCATTCGCGTTTGATCGGCTGGTGCCGTCGGCGCGCGATATGGAACCCTCAAGAAAAAGGAGTGAGACAGTGCCTGCCCACCAGTCGCCAGTTCACCGCCTTGCGCCGGCACACCCCAACGGTCCTCCTCTGTCGCTCGCCCCGGGGCTGGGCGCGACGTTTGAAACAGACACCAACCACGAGCCCACCGGACCTGAAAAGACGGCCCTGGCGCTCTGCGCCCGCTATTGCCCGCTCGCCGAGGTGGGACCGCCGTTCGGGGCCGGAACGCTGGCGTGGCGGGGCAGCGCCTATGTCTATGTCTTTGGCTGGGACGGCGGCGGCAGGCGCCGCTTGTTCGAGGTGTTCCGGGACCAGCAAGGCGCGCTGGAGCCCGTGCTGGCGTTCCAGTATCCCGCTCCGCTGCGCAAACTGTTCCGGCACGACCTGGACCCGCTGTACAGCGATCGACGCTGAAATCCCGGGCGCAGGCGATGGCCTGCACGGCGGTCCCGGCTACGTGCCGAGGTGCCGCGCAACGGCTCGCGCCACTTCCGCAGCATCCCGGTAGTTTTGTTCAGGTATGCCCAGCAGGGCATCCACGATCGCGTCATCCGCGTTGTTGTCGCGCGCGGTGGAAACCAACGCGCCACGCGTCGCGGGATAGTCGAGCCCGCGCAGTGCCTGCTCGAGCGCGGCCGGATCCCATCGATCCATGCGCGGATTTCCTTGCGGACGCTTGTCATTTGCCATGGCTGATCTCCGGTAGATCTTGCGCCGAACGCGCGAGGCTCCCGATCCGAAGCCACCCGCGGCCTGCTTCCCGACGTCGAAGCCTGATGGAAACGCAAACCACATGCCATGGCGGAATCCCGCCGGGCACTGGGTTGCCGGCGTCTTCCGCGCAGCACTTCACCGGCCGCGCAGTCCGCACATACCCCTAATTGACGGTAAAGTTTATGTGCGTAAAATTTAATTCATAAATATGAATAATCGCCGGTGCCCGCCACCATGCGGCACCGCTTCCCACCACCGCCATCCAGGAGACACCCCGATGCAACCGAACCCGCGCCGCCGCCTGATGCTGTGCGCCGCCATGCTGGGCGCGATGCCCGCGCTGGCCTGGAGCGACACCTACCCCAGCAAGCCGATCCGCATGGTGGTGCCGTTCGCCCCCGGCGGCGCCACCGACGTGGTGGCGCGGCTGATTTCGCAAAAGCTGGGCGAGGCGCTGAAGCAGTCGGTGGTGGTGGAAAACCGTCCTGGCGCCAACGGCATCATCGGCACCGACGCGGCGGCGCGCGCGGCCCCCGATGGCTATACGCTGTTGCTGAATACCGCCGGCGCGCAGACGCTCAGCCCGGTGCTGTACAAGGCGGGCTATGAGCCGCTGAAAAGCTTCGCGCCGATCTCGCAAATCAGCAATATCGGCTTCGTGATGGTGGTGCATCCGTCGGTGCCGGCCAGGACGGTGCAGGAGTTCGTGGCGCTGGCCAAGGCGAAGTCCCGGCCGCTGAGCCTGTCGGCCGGCAGCAGCATGATCGAGCTGATCGGCGCCACCTTCAAGAGCGCCGCAGGCACGCCCGACGTGGTCAGCGTGTCGTACCGCGGCACCGGCCCGCAGATGCAGGCGGTGGTCTCGGGCGAGGTCGACATGACCATCGACCCGTTCAACGGCATGGCCATGATCAAGGCCGGCAAGCTGCGCCCGCTGGCGGTGTTCGCGTCCAGGCGCTCGCCCGCGCTGCCGGAGGTCCCGACCATGCAGGAGGCCGGTTTCGACGGCATGGCGTTCAACTCGTGGGCCGGGCTGCTGGCGCCGGCCGGAACGCCGAAGGAGATCGTCACGCGGCTGAACCAGGAGATGAACCGCATCCTGGCGCAGCCCGACATCCGGCAACGCCTGGCCGCGATCGACTACGAGGTGGTGGGCGGCACCCCGGAACAGTTCGCCGCCACCATCGCCGAGGACGCGGCCAGGTGGGCAAAGATCGTCAAGGAGACGAACTACAAGGCCGGGTCCTGAGCCGTCACGGCGCGGCCGCCGCCTGCCGCACCAGCCAGTTGCGGAACGCGCGCGCCGCGGCGGGTTCCATCCGGTCGCGCGGCCATACCGCGTAGTAGCCGCCGCCCAGGCTGGCGCTGGCGTCGCAGGCGCGCACCAGCAGGCCGTCGCGCAGGCAGGCATCGATCATGTGGCGCCAGCCCAGCGCGATGCCCTGGCCTTCCATGGCCAGCTGCAGCAGGATCGGATACTGGTTCGAGGTCAGCACGTTGCGCGGCGTGGCGTCGGGCAGCCCCTGGTGGGCCAGCCAGGTCTGCCACGACATCCACTGGCGCTGGCCGTCGTCAAGCATCAGCAGGGTCTCGCCGGCCAGGTCCGACGGGGCCAGCGTGCGGCCGCCGAGATAGCCGGGCGTGCAGACCGGAAACACTTCCTCGCCGTACAGCCGGCGCGCGGCCAGCCCGGGTGGCGGTCCTTCGCGCAGGTAGTACAGGCCGATGTCGAACTCTGCCGGCGACAGCGCCGACAGGCTGTCGTTGACGGTCAGGCGCAGCTGGATCTCGGGGTGGGCGGCGCGGAACGAGGCCAGCCGCGGCGTCAGCCAGAGCACCGCGACGCCGCTTGAGCAGGCCACCGTCAGCGCGGTATGGCTGCGTACCTTCATCACGTCTTCGGTGGCCTCGGCGCAGCCGACCAGCAGGCGCTGCACCACCTCGGCATAGCGTTGCCCGCTGACGGTCAGGCGCAGCGCGCGCGGTTCGCGGATAAACAGCTTGCGTCCCAGGAAGCGTTCCAGCTGAGCCACCTGGCGGCTGATCGCGCTCTGCGTCAGGTGCAGTTCGGCCGCGGCGCGGGTAAAGCTGCCGTGCCGCATCGCGGCTTCGAAGGCGACCAGGTTGGGCAGGGGCGGGAGCGGGGAAATGCGCATGGGGGCGTCCGGGCCGGAGATGCCGCCATGATAGACCGCCGGCACGTGCCGGCGCGTGGGGCGGGAGGGGCGGGAGGGTCTTGCCACCCGCGGCATCCGGGTGGCGGCAGCCAGGTCAGCCGGCGCGACGGTGGATGCGGCCCGCCTGCATCACCACGCTCAGGCGTTCACCCTGTCCGGCGATCAGGCTGATGTCGGCGAGCGGGTTGCCGTCGACCAGCAGCAGGTCGGCCAGCGCGCCGGCACGCGTGGTGCCCAGTTCGCCTTCGCGCTGCAGGATGGCCGCGGCGATCGAGGTGGCAGAGCGGATGGCTTCGAGGTTGCCCAGCAGTTCGGCGCGGATGCGGAACTCGTCGGCCTGGTGGTCGTGCATTTCGCCGAGCAGGTCCGAGCCATAGCCCATCGGCACGCCGGCATCGGCATAGAGGCGCAGCGAGTCGCGGCCGGCCTGGCGCACGGTCTCGATCTTGGCCACCGATTCGGGCGGCAGGCCCAGGCGGGCACCGTCGCGCGCCAGCGCGTCGTAGGTGACCAGCGTCGGCACGACAAAGGCGCCGTGCTTGCGCATTTCGTCGGCGGCGGCGCGGTCGACCAGGTTGCCATGCTCGATGGTGCGCACGCCGCAGCGTACCGCGCGCGTGATCGCGCGGCCCGTGTAGGCGTGGGCCATCACGTAGGTCTGCGCGGCCTCGGCCTCGGCGACGATGGCGCGGATCTCGTCCTCGCTGTACTGGGTGTTGCCGATCGGGTCGGTCGGCGACGCCACGCCGCCCGACGCCATGATCTTGATCTGGGTCGCGCCTTTCTGGATTTCCTCGCGCACCGCCAGCCGCACCGCGTCCACGCCATCGGCCACCCGGGCAATGGCGCCGGCGCGGAAGGCGCACGAGCAGGGCTCGAGCACATCGGAGCGCGGACGGAAGTCGCCATGGCCGCCGGTCTGCGACAGCGCCTTGCCCGAGGCAAAGATGCGCGGGCCCGGCACCAGCCCGGTGGCCACCGCCTGCGACAGGCCCCAGTCGGCGCCGCCGGCATCGCGCACGGTGGTAAAGCCGCGCTCCAGCATGCGCTGCATGATCGGCAGGGCGCGGATCGCCACCAGCACGTTGGGCTGGACCGCGTTCAGGCCGAGGTTGGCCAGCGACGCCAGCACGTGCACGTGGCAGTCGATCAGGCCGGGCATCAAGGTCTTGCCGCGCGCGTCGATGCGCCGGGCATTGGGAGCATCGATGGCCGGGCCGACCGCGGCGATGCGCTCGCCTTCGACCAGCACGTCGTGGCCGCGCAGCAGCTCTCCCGTGCCGGGTTCGAGCACATCGCCGCCGTGGAAAAGGATCTGGGTGTTCTGGGACATGTCAGCGTTGTTGCAGATAGGAGGGTTCGCGCACGAAGCGGGTGCCGACCAGGCTGATGGCGGCGGCGATCATCACGTAGATGGCGGGCGCCATGCTGCTGCCGGTGGTGGCGATCAGCCAGGTGATGATGAAGGAGGCAAAGCCGCCGAAGATCGTCACCGCGAAGTTGTAGGCCACCGACAGGCCGGTCGACAGCACGCGCGCCGGGAACAGCTCGGAGAAGGCCGCCAGGATCGGGCCGGTATAGGTGGCGATCAGCACCCCGAACACCAGCTGGAACACCAGCAGCGAGGCCAGGCCGGGCACGTGGTTGATGTACGCGAACATGGGCCACGCCAGCACCAGGATCAGCAGCGCCGAGCCGCTCAGCAGCACGCGCCGGCCGATGCGGTCGGCCAGCAGCCCCACCAGCGGCGCGAACACCATGATGGCGCAGCCACCCGCCATGCCGGCGACGAAGCCGTCGGCCTGCGGCACCTTCAGCACCTTGACGGCGTAGGTCGGCATGTAGAACAGCAGCACGTACGTGCACACGGTCCACAGGATCACCATCGAGAAGCTGGCGGCGGTTTCGCGCGGATAGGCCTGGAAGATTTCCTTCAGCGGCGAATCGGCGCGCTCGGCGGTGTCGCGGAAGGCCGGGGTCTCGTCCAGGTGGTGGCGGATGTAGTAGCCCACCGGGCCGATCACGATGCCCAGCAGGAACGGCAGGCGCCAGCCCCAGCTGTTGAGTGCCTCCTCGCTCAGCGAGCTGGTGACGAAGGTCCCGACCGCGGCGCCCAGCAGCACGGCCACGCCGATGCTGGCCTGGATCCAGCTGGAATAGTAGGCGCGCTGGCGCGCCGGCGCGTATTCGGTCAGGAAGGCGGTGGCGCCGCCCATTTCGCCGCCGGCGGAGAAACCTTGCATCAGCCGCGCCACCACGATCAGCAGCGGGGCCAGGACGCCGATCTGGTCATAGGTGGGGGCAATCCCGATCAAGGTCGTGCCCAGTGCCATCAGCAGGATGGTCAGCGACAGCGCCGCCTTGCGCCCGACGCGGTCGGCGTAGACGCCCAGCACGATGCCGCCCACCGGCCGCATGAAAAAGCCCACGCCGAAGGTGGCCACGGCCAGCAGCAGCGAGCTGAGGTCGTTGCCGGTGGGGAAGAACAGCCTCGCGATGATGACCGCGAAGAAGCTGTAGACGGTGAAATCGAACCACTCCAGGCCGTTGCCGATCACTGTGGCGACGATGGCGCGGCGGCGCTGGCTGGGCTGGATGGCGGGCGCCGCCTGGGTCGGCGGCGTGTAGGGCGCGCTCGTTGGCGCGGCACTGTTTGGCATTTGGCTTCCTCCTCTGTGGCCACTGCCGGGGGCAGGGACCGGGCGCTTGCATCTCGCACTGGCCTGGCAGATGGTGCGGACGATGTTAGGAGAGGGTGGTCGGCGAGCGGTAGCGAAATCTCCGCATGCAGCCATGCGCGCGGCGCATGGATCGGGTTGACCGCGCCATGGGCCGGGATTACACTGCGCCCCGTTCCAACCAACGGAGCTATCCGTGGACAGTTGTCCCAGTCCTTCTTGCGCAACGGGAGTTTCCCCGGCCGCGCCGGCGCGCTGAGACACTGCAGTCATTCGCTGCAGTGCCGCCGCCCGGCGCTGCCATGCCCCATGCGGCCAGGCCCACGCCTGCGACCGCCGGTGCCAGACCTCCCTTGCTGCCTTTCGATGTCTTGTCATGGCCGGCGTGTATCGTCGCCGGCCGTATGGCTGTATTTGCTCAGGAGGTTGCCATGGTGTGGCACCAGTTTTTCGTACGCCTGGCCGCGCTGGCCATCGTGGCCGCGGCCTGCCGGCCGGCGCTGGCGGCGCGGCCGCTGATCACGGACGATGCCCGCATCGTCGATCCCAAGGCCTGCCAGCTGGAATCGTGGATGCAGTTCCAGTCCGGCGGCAATGAGCTGTGGGCGCTGCCCGGCTGCAATCCCACCGGCAACCTGGAGCTGACGCTGGGCGGTTCGCTGCAGCGCGTCGAT
This sequence comes from Cupriavidus alkaliphilus, assembly GCF_900094595.1. Taxonomy (GTDB): domain Bacteria; phylum Pseudomonadota; class Gammaproteobacteria; order Burkholderiales; family Burkholderiaceae; genus Cupriavidus; species Cupriavidus alkaliphilus. Next base: position 163,017 of record NZ_FMAD01000011.1, read on the forward strand.
GGCGGCTGGGACGGCACCAATGTGCAGTTCCAGGCCAAGACGCTGCTCAAGCCGCTGGAAACCAACGGCTACGGCATCGCGCTGTCGGGCGGCGTGATCCACCATCCCGACGCCGAGCCCGGCAAGGTACTGGGCAACCTCTATGTCAACGTGCCGGTGTCGTTCTCGTTCGCGGACGACCGCTTTGTCGCGCACCTGAACCTGGGCGCCAACCGCGACACCGGCAACCGCCAGACGCGCATGACCTGGGGCGCGGGCACCGAAACCCAGCTGCACCCGCGCGTGTTCCTGATCGCCGAGACCTTCGGCGAGAACCGCGGCAAGCCGTCTTTCCAGGCCGGCTTCCGCTTCTGGGTGGTGCAGGACCGGGTGCAGGTCGACACCACCTATGGCAATGTGTTCGGCGGCGGCACGGGGGCGCGCTTCTTTACCGTCGGGCTGCGTCTGCTGTCGCCGGCGTTTCTGCCGTAGCGGCCAGCGCGACGACCATGGTGCCAGCCAGTCAGCGGACGTCAGTGGAAAGCAAGCTCAAGCTCCACGCCGCTGTAGTCAACGCGCGGAGCAAGCCTGCGGCGTGGCCCTTGTTCGAAGCGAATCAAGCCGTAGCCCTCCATCGTGCGGAGTGTCCGCGACAGGTTCGACACGGCGCGTCCGGTTTTATGCGATAGCTCTTCGAGCGATTCAGGATTCGTTTCCGCGATCAGCGCAAGCAATTGGCGATTGGCTGGGGACAGGACCTTTGCCAGCACGTCCAGCGATTGAAACCAGACCTTGGGCTCATCCTTTCCGGGCTTGAGTTTGCCGCGGGCGATCGCCATGGTGCGGGCCTTGAAGTCTTCCAGTGAGGCGATGCCAATCTTGAGGTTGCCGCTCATCATTCACTCCTTTTGCTGCAGGATCTTGTCGACCTCTGTCCAGAAATCTTCCAGCAACGTGGACGCATCCTGGTAGTCGTAGAATCGAACGCCCGCCGCCAGGTGCTTGTGGTCGTATTCAATGCGCGTGCGCGCTCCTGGCCTGGAACCCTCATTGATGCCGTGCGCATTGTCAAAGCCAAGCAAACGGCAGCCCATCCTGTCATGCAGTGTCAGCGAATACCTCAGTCCGTGAGGGCGTTCCTGCGAGACAGGGCAGGTACGCACCACGATTTTCACCCAATGCAAGCTTTCGTCATCTATGACGAAGCGGAGTCCATCCAGGTCCAACAGTGTGTCGAGGCTACGGTCGCGCATCGATATGCTATCACAATGTGATAAGTATAGAGAACCCGACCGGTTGTATGCGGCCAAGGCTCGTCTGGCTAGCACATCACTTTGCCACCGATAATGTAAAGATGGGGTTACTTTCTCGAGTTCTAGCGCGTATTTAGAGCTTTCCCATACGGCTTTCCTTAGGCTCCGGCTTTCCCCGTTGGTGATCGCTTGCGGCCTGTCGCCGGCCATTCAAGCAGCCAGCAGTTCTTCCACTTCATCGCGCCGCGGCGGATACGCGCCGGGCCGGGTCGCAGCAATGGCCGCCGCGGCCGCAGCCAGCCGCGCCTGTGCGGCAAGGTCGCCCGTTGCGCCGGACAGCACGCCGGCCATCCAGCCGCCCATCGCCGCATCGCCACAGCCGACGGTGTCGGCCACCTCGACTGCGAGCGCGGGCTGCTCGACGACACTACTGCCCTTGAGCAACGTCATGCCATGCGCGCCGCGGGTCAGCATGACGGTTGCATCGGGCGCCATGGCGCGTACTTGTGCCAATGCTGTGCCGGTATCGAGCGCGGGAAAGAGCCCGGCCAGGTCTTCATCGGAGATCTTGATGTAGCTGGCCAGCCGCAGCATGTGTTCGAGGACATTGGCGTAGCCCGGGGCGCGCATCAGGTCGCGGAAATTGGGGTCGAAGGCAATGCGCTTGCCGGCGCGCGCAGCCTGCGTGGCTTCTTCGCACAGGCGCGCCGCAAGCGGCTGTCGTACCAGGCTGATCGAGCCGAAATGCAGCACCTCGGCGGCTTCGCGCCAGCCGGCGGGCAGGCGCGCCGGGTCGAAATGCAGGTCGGCGCTGTCGTCGCCGACAAAAAAATACCGCGGGGGATGGCGCGAGGCGACAAAGGCCAGGAACGGCGAGCGTGCCACCCGCTGCAGGAAGCGCCCGTCGAGGCCGGCCTCGGCGCTGGCACGGGCCAGCTCGTCGCCGAACAGGTCCTGGCTGACGGCCCCGGCAAAGCCGGTGGCAAGGCCCAGCCGGGCGGCCGCGCGCGCCACGTTCCAGCATGAGCCGCCGGGCAGCCCGAGCCAGCTGCCGTCGGCCTGCCGCACCATGTCGGTCAGCGCTTCGCCGAACACCACATAACGGGGAAGGGGCATGGCCATCGAGGTCTCCTTGGTGGTCGAATGTGGATTGCTGCGAGTCAGCTTGCTGCCGTGGGCTGCGCCGCGCGCGCCCGGCGGATCAGCGCCGCCGTGGAAGCATCATGCGCGACCACGCCGGCAGTGCCTTCCAGTTCGCGCTGGATCGGCGCGGCCAGCTTCTTGCCGAGTTCCACGCCCCACTGGTCGAAGGAGTTGATCTGCCACAGCGCGCCCTGCACGAAGGTGCGGTGCTCGGACAGCGCCAGCAGCGCGCCCAGGTGGTAGGGATCCAGCCGCTGCAGCAACAGCGTGTTGCTGGGCCGGTTGCCGTCGAACACCAGGTGCGGCACCAGCGCTTCGTCGCGCACGCCTTCGGCACGCACTTCATCGGCGCTGCGTCCGCGCAGCAGCGCCTCGCCCTGCGCAAAGCAGTTGGCCAGCAGCTTGGTATGGTGCCCCGGCAGCGCGCTGACCGGCGCGAGCGTGGCGATGAAATCCACCGGAACCAGTTGCGAGCCCTGGTGCATCATCTGGAAGTAGGCGTGCTGCCCGTTCGTGCCCGTGGTGCCCCACACTACCGCGGCGGAGCCCGCGGCGATGGGGCTGCCGTCGAGCCCCACCGACTTGCCGTTGCTTTCCATTTCCAGTTGCTGCAGGAAGGCCGGCAGCAGTTCCAGCGGCTCGCAGTAGGGCGCCACGCAGCGGCTCGCGGCGCCCAGGAAACTGCGGTACCACACATCCAGCAGGCCCAGGATCATCGGCAGGTTTTGCTGCGGTGGCGTACCGGCGAAATGAATGTCCATCGCGCGCGCGCCATCCAGCAGTTGCCGGAAGCGTTCGAAGCCGATGGCCACTGCGATCGACAAGCCCACCGCCGACCACAGCGAAAAGCGCCCGCCCACCCAGTCCCAGAACGGGAACATATTGGCCGGGTCGATGCCGAACCCGGCCACTGCCTCGCGGTTAGTCGATACCGCCACGAAGTGGCGCGCCAGGCCGGCACGGCTCACGCCCCGCCGCAGGAACCAGTCGCGCGCGGTGCGCGCGTTGGCCATGGTTTCCAGCGTGGTGAAGGTCTTGGAGCAGACTATCACCAGGGTGGTTGCGGCATCGAGCCCGGTGAGCGTGCGCGCCAGGTCGCTGCCGTCGACATTGGCCACGAAGTGCATGCGCGGACCGGTGGTCTGCGCATCGGTGAGCGCGCGGCACACCATGCGCGGCCCCAGGTCCGAACCGCCGATGCCGATATTGACGACGTCGGTGATCCCGCGGCCGTCGACGCCGGTCCATGCGCCGCTGCGCACCGCATCGGCAAAGCGCGCCATCTGCGCCAGCACGGCTTCGACCTGGGCGCCCACAGGCTCTCCCAGCGCACGGTAGCCATCCTCGGGGTAAGCGCGCAGCGCGATATGCAGCGCGGCACGGTGCTCGGTGACGTTGACCGGCTCGCCCGCGTACATGGCGTCGCGCCGCTCGGCCACGCGCGCCTGCGCCGCCAGTGCGAACAGCAGCGCGAGGGTCTCGTCGGTGATGCGGTTCTTGGCGTAGTCCAGCGTCAGGCCGCAGGCCTCGGCGGTGAAGCGCGCGGCGCGCGCCGGTCCTTGCGGGCCGTCGAACCAGTCGCGCATATGGGTGCCGCGCAGCCTGTCGGCATGCGCGCGCAGCGCTTGCCAGGCGGGTAGGGAAGTGGTCATCTCGGGTGCTCCGCAATACGTGGGCTACATTTCTTCATGCCAGGCCATGCCGTCGCGCGACAGCAGCGCGCTGGAGGCCGCCGGGCCCCAGGTGCCGGCGGTGTAAGGCTTGGGCGGCGTGGGCGAGTGCTCCCAGGTCTCCAGGATGGGCGCAACCCAGCGCCATGCCTGGACCTGCTCGTCGCGACGAACGAACAGGCCCAGCCGGCCGCGGATAACGTCGAGCAGCAGGCGTTCGTATGCGCCCACGCGCCGTACGCGCGGCGCCGCGCTGGTCAGCTGCAGGTCCAGCGAGGCAGGAATCAGCGCCTGCGTGTCGCCCGGCTGCTTGGTCAGGAAATACAGCCGGATGCTCTCCTGCGGCTGCAGGGTGATCACCAGCCGGTTGCCGGCCAGGGTTCCCAGCGGATGCGGGAACAGCGGGTAGGGCACGTCGTGGAAATGGATCACGATCTCCGCCACGCGCGACTGCATGCGCTTGCCGGTGCGCAGGTAGAACGGCACGCCGGCCCAGCGCCAGTTGGCGATCTCGGCGCGGATCGCGACGAAGGTCTCGGTGCGGCTGTCGGGCGCAATGCCGGGCTCGCTGGCGTAGCCGGGCACCGGGTCGCCGCCCGCGGCGCCGCGCCCGTACTGGCCACGCACCACCTTCTCGGCGACGTCCTCGGGCCGGATCGGCCGCAGCGCCTTCAGGATCTTCAGCTTCTCGTCGCGGATGGCGTCTTCCGAGAGGCTGGTCGGCGGCTCCATCGCCACCATGCACAGCAGCTGCAGCAGGTGGTTCTGCACCATGTCGCGCAGCGCGCCGATGCCGTCGTAGAAGTTGCCGCGGCGCTCCACGCCCAGCTCTTCGGCAATGGTGATCTGCACCTGGCGCACCCATTCGCGCCGCCACAGCGGTTCGAACAGCACGTTGCCGAAGCGCACCGCCATCAGGTTCTGCACCGACTCCTTGCCCAGGTAGTGGTCGATCCGGTAGATCTGGTCCTCGGCAAAATGGCGCGCCACTTCGGCATTGATGGCCTCGGACGAAGCCAGGTCGTGCCCGAGCGGCTTCTCCAGCACGATGCGGCTGCGCTGGCCGGTCAGGCCCACGCGCGCCAGCTGCTCGCACACGGTCACGAACAGATGCGGGGCCGTGGCCAGGTAGAACACCACCACCGGTGCCGCGCGGGCGCTGACCAGTTCGGCCAGCGCATCGAAGCCGGCAGGGGCGTTGGCATCGACCTGCAGGTACACGATGCGTTCGAGAAAGCCCGGCCACGCAGCCGCCGCGGCATGGCCCGGCAGTCCGGGCAGCACTTCATCGTCGAGCATGGCCAGGTAGGCGTCATGCGTCAGCGGCTGGCTGCCCAGCGCCAGGATGCGGCCGCGCGGGTGCAGCGAACCGGCGGCGTGGGCGTCGAACAGCGCCGGCAGCAGCTTGCGCCGCGCCAGGTCGCCAGTGGCGCCGAACAACACGAAATCGAACTCCGGGGCAGAGTCAGGCGCCGGAGCGCCGGCAGGGTGGCTAGCCATCTTGGATCAGCAATAAGGGGGGAAGGGGAACCGGAACGGGCGTGGCAGTTCAGCGGGGCGTGGCCCAGCCCTTGTACTGGGCGACATTGGCGCGCGTGACCAGTGTGGACGGCAGCAGCACGGTTGGATTGGCCGGGCGCTGGCCGTTCATCATGCCCACGCCCAGCTGCACGGCAGTGCGCGCAATCGCCCATGGGTCCTGGCTGGCCGAGGCCTGCACCAGCGTGTCGGCCTTGAGCGCAGCCTCGATGTCAGGCGCGCCGTCGACCGAGGCAATCAGGATGCCGCGGCGGTTGAGCTGGCGCGCGGCCAGGTCCGCGCCCACGGCTTGCGGGTCGTTGATGGTAAAGACCGCATCCACCTTGGGGAAACGCGTCAGGTACAGCTGCATGACGTTCAGGCCGCCTTCGCGCGAGCCCTTGGCATCCTGGTCGTCGGAGAGGATGCGGATGGCCGGGTGGCGCGCCAGCACCGTCTTGCAGCCCTTGACGCGGTCCAGCACCGCCGACACCGGCGGCCCGTTCTGGATGATGACGTTGCCGCGGCCCTTGAGCTGGTCGGCGATAAAGCCGCAGGCCAGTTCGCCGGCCTGGGTGTTGTCGGTCTGCACCGTGGCGTCGGCGCCGGCCGCGGCCACGTCCACCGCGACCACCACGATGCCCGCCTTGCGCGCCTTGCGCACCGCCGGCTCGATGGCGCGCGCGTCGGCGGCGTTGATCAGGATCAGGTCGACACCGGCGACGATAAAGCTGTCGATATGCGCGAACTGCTTGTTCAGGTCGTAGTCGGCCGACAGCACGGTGACCTTTGCCTTCGGGTTCACCTGCCGGGCGGCGGCCTCGGCACCGCGGGCCAGTGCGACGAAGTACGGATTGCCCAGCGAGCCCAGCGTGACGCCGACCTTCTTGAGCGGACGTTGCATGGACGGCGCGGCGGAACCCGGTGCGCTTTGCGCGGGGGCCATGGCGGGTAGCATGGACAGTGCCGCCAGCGCGACCGCGGCGAGGGCCTTGAGGATGGGTGGGATCACGGCTTGTCTCCGGTGCGGCGGCAGGTCAGGTACGGGCCGAGCCCTTCTGGCGATAGCGGTCGAGCGCGACTGCGCCGATGATCACCAGGCCCTTGATGATGTATTGCCAGATATCCGACACGCCCAGCAGGATCAGCCCGTTGGACAGCACCGCGATGATCAGCGCGCCCACCAGCGTGCCGGCGATCGAACCGACCCCGCCGACAAAGCTGGTGCCGCCCAGGATCACTGCCGCGATCGCGTCCAGCTCATAGGACTGGCCCAGCTGCAGCCCGTTGGCCGCATAGAGGCGCGACGCCGACATCACGCCGCCCAGTCCCGACAGCAGGCCAGAGACCGCATAGACAAACAGCAGCACCACCCAGACCTTGATGCCCGACAGGCGCGCGGCCTCGGCATTGCCGCCGACCGCGTAGATCTGCAGCCCCAGCACCGTGCGGCGCAGCACCACCCACGACACCGCCACCACCGCCACGGCGATCACCACCAGCCAGGGCACGCCCAGCAGGTCGCCGTTGCCGATGAAGGCGAAGGGGATATCCGGGTTGTAGACCGTGCTGTCGTTGCCGACCAGGCGCGCCAGCCCGCGCACCGCTGTCAGGCTGCCCAGTGTGACGATAAACGGCGGCAGCTTCATGAATGCGATCAGCGCGCCGTTGAGCAGGCCAAACAGCAAGCCGCACAGCAGCGCCGCGGGTACGCTCAGCGCGGCCAGCTGCGGCATCAGCGACACCAGCATCGCCACCACCGCCGACACCGACAGGATCGAGCCCACCGACAGGTCGATGCCGCCGGTCAGGATCACGAAGGTCATGCCGGCGGCCAGCACCAGATTGATCGAGGCCTGTTGCGCAATGATCGAGAGGTTCTGCAGGCTGGCGAAGTTCTCGGTCAGCAGCGTGAAGCCCACGCACAGCAGCACCAGCACCGGCAGCATGCCGAGGGCGCGCAGGCGCTCCTGGGTGGTGGCGCGTCCGGCGCCGCGCGCCGGCGGGGCGGCGTGGGCCGCGGATGAAAGGGGATTGCTGGGATTGCTGGTGTTGCGCATTGGTGTCTCCTGTGGCTGCGAGGCAGCAGGCCGCCCCGGCTCAGCCGTTTTCTGGCCGGCTTTCATGAGGATTCAATGGGTCAATGCAGGACTGCGGAAGCTGATTCGCCGGCTCCGGTCGCCAGCGCGATGATTTGTTCCTGCATGGCGGCGGCATCGGCACAGCCGGGCACTTCGCCGGCCAGCTCGCCCTCGCGCATCACCAGCACGCGGTCGCACAGGCCAACCACTTCGGCCAGTTCGCTGGAGATCAGCAGCACCGCCACGCCGGAGCGCGCCAGGGCGTCGATGAGCCGGTAGATCTCGGCCTTGGCGCCGATATCCACGCCGCGGGTCGGTTCGTCCAGGATCAGCACGCGCGGGCGCGTTTCCAGCAGGCGCGACAGCATCACCTTCTGCTGGTTGCCGCCGGACAGCGCGCCGACATTGACCTGCGGGTGCGCCACGCGGATGCCGAGCGAGCGGATCGCCGCGGCGGTGCGCTGGCGCGCGCTGGCGCGGTTCAGGCGCCCGCCGCGCAGCGCATCGCGCGCGGCCACGATCAGGTTGATGTTCTCGTGCACGCTCTGGTCCAGGAACAGCCCCTGCAGCTTGCGGTCTTCGGTCAGGTAGGCGATGCCGGCATCGATGGCCTGGCGCGGGCCGCTGACCGCCAGCGGCGTGCCGGCCACGAACACCGCGCCGCCGGTGCGCGCGTCGGCGCCGAACACCAGCCGCGCCAGCTCGGTGCGGCCGGCCCCGACCAGTCCCGCCAGCCCCAGCACCTCGCCGGCGCGCAGATCGAAGCTGCAGCCGCGCACGCGCTGCCCGTCGGACATATTGCGCACCGACAGCAGGATCTCGCCTGGCGCGCGCTCGCCATGGGACTTGGTATAAAAGCCTGACAGGTCGCGCCCGACCATCATCTTGACCAGTGCCGCCTGCGTCAGCGTGTCGCGCGTGAGCGTGCCGACCAGGCAGCCGTCGCGCAGCACCGTGACGCGGTCGGCCAGTTCGTCGATCTCGGCCATGCGGTGGCTGATGTAGATGATCGCCAGGCCTTCGGCGCGCAGCTGGCGGATCAGCGCGAACAGGCGGTCGGTCTCGCGCGTGGACAGCGGCGTGGTGGGCTCGTCCATCACCAGGATGCGGGTCTCGAAGTGCACCGCGCGGGCAATCTCGACCAGCTGGCGCTGGGCGATCGACAATGTGTGTACCGCCGCCTGCGGCGTGAAGTCCGCGCCCAGACGCGCCAGCGTGGCCGCGCAGGCCCGCGCCATGGCGGCGCGGTCGACCATGCCGCGATGATGCAGGTGGCGGCCCAGGTAGATGTTCTCGGCCACGCTCAGGTTGGGAGCCAGGCTCAGTTCCTGGTAGATCACGGCCACGCCGTGGGCGCGCGCCGCGGCCGGACCGTCGATGGTTACCGGCTTGCCGGCGATGCGGCATTCGCCGCCGGGATCGGCAATGTAGGCGCCCGACAGGATCTTCATCAGCGTTGACTTGCCCGCGCCGTTTTCGCCCATCAGCGCATGGACCTCGCCGGGGTAGACGGTCAGCGCCATATTGGTGAGCGCCTTCACGCCGGGGAAGGTCTTGGAGATGTTATGCAGCTCGAGCAGCGGCGCAGGGTCGCCGCGGTGGCCCGCATGGCCGCCATGCAAGGGCGTTGGCGTCGGCGATGCATGCGGTGCTTCAGACATTGGCATGGCTGGCCTCCGGGACGATGGCCGACGCACCCCGTAGCAACTCGGTGCGCGGCGAGAAGTTCATGAACATCGGCAGCGACGCGGCCCCGACCGCGCCGGCGTTGGCGCCAAAGCAGCCGCGCACCACGGTGGCCGGCGCGCGGGCTTCGGGGGCGCTTTCAGCGAGCGCCTGCTGCAGGCGCGCGATCAGCGTGGCGACCAGGCCGCCGTCGATATCGGCATCGAAGATCACCAGCGGTACGTCGAGCACCGCCAGGGCGGACTGCAGCGCGGGCGCGAGCGCATCGACGCAGTCCGCCACCCATTCCCCGACCGCCGGGTGCCCCAGTTCGACCTGGCGCTCCAGGTCGGCGTGACCGCTGACCACCACGCCATGGTGGCGCAGGTGGCGGGTCAGGGCGTTGAGCGACGCGCGCGAGATCAGGATGTCGTGGCGCTTGCGCTGGCCCGTCGCCGGCGGCGCAGAGGACAGGGTGCTGCGCGGCACCGGCATCATCGCGATATCGCCGGCATTGCCGGAAACCCCGCGCACGCAATCGCCGTTGAGCACCACGCCGCCGCCGATGGCGGGGCCCAGGAACACGTACAGGAAATGCTGGGCGTGGTGGCGCCCGTAGAACAGCTCGGCCACCGCGGCGGCGGTGCCATCGTTCTCGCCGAACACCGGCAGGCCGGTGGCGGCGTTGAGCATCGCCGGGAAATCGGCCTCGTCCCAGGCACGGAAGCTGGCCTGGAACGCATCGTCCTGCACGTCCAGCTCGCGCAGCCAGGCGCCGAGGTTATAGGGCTGCGCCACGCCGATGCCCAGCAGCCGCTTCTGTTCTGCAGGGGTGAGCAGGGCACGCAGCTCGGCGATATCGTGCCGCACCAGCTCGAGCGCCTGGTCGGGGTGCGGCAATACCAGTTGATGGGCGCGGCTGGCCAGGACATGGCCGGCAAAGTCCACCATCGCCACCTCGATGCTGCCCCGGTCCAGCCTCACGCCCAGGCCGAAGGCGCCCTTTGGTTGAAGCCGGATCAGGCTGGCGGGCTGCCCACGCTGGCCTTCCGTGCGGCGCCCGGACTGCTCGACCAGGCCCTCGTCGGACAACGTCTGAACGATGCTGCCGACGGCCGTATTGGTCAGTTGCGCCATGCGCGCAAGATCCGCCTTGGAGGCTTCGCCGGCACGGCGCAGCGCCAGCAGCAGCGCGCGTTCGTTGTAGAGGCGCAGGCTGGCGGAATTCACGCCACGACCCGCCTTGGATGCCGTCATGTTGTCTCCGTCCTGTTGGCGAACCACACTGCCACGGTTCGCTCATTAATTAATTCATGTTGAATTAAATGACGGAAGGACGGAAAACTCAACTACGGGGAAACCCGAGGGCGAACGTTCACACCCAGCCCACCCTGGAGGGGATACGAGGCTGGGCGCGTTATCCGCTAATGCTGATGTGCAGGTTACGCAGCTTGGTTTTCAGCCTGTCGCCGCGTTGACGCCTTTTCCCCGGCATGTTTGCTGCGCCGGGTCGCCCGCAGCACCAGCAGCACCACCGGCAGGATCAACACGCCCTTGATCAGTTCCGGGTCCAGCGGCAGATGGACGGCATGCAGCGCCTTGAGCCCGGTGCCGGCGAGCGACAGCACGTAGTAGGAAATGGCAGCCACGGACAGGCCTTCGACCGCATGCTGCAGCCGCAACTGGTTGCGCGCGGTCTGGTCCATGCCCTCCAGCAGGCGCGTGGTGTCCTGCTCCTGCGCCAGGTTGACGCGCGTGCGAAGCAGGTCGAGCGCGCGCGCCACGCGGCTGGCAAACTGCTCGTGCCGCGCCCACACCGACCTGCATGTCTCCATGGCCGGCGCGAAGCGGCGCTCCATGTATTCGGCGATCGTCGGGATGCCCTCGATCCGCTCTTCCCGCAATTCCTGGATGCGTGCCAGCACCAGCTTCTCGTAGGCACGCGACGCGCTGAAGCGGTTGCCGGACTCTGCCAGGGCTTCGATGCGGACGGCCAGGTGCGTCAGTCGTTCCAGCACCGCGGCATCGTGGCGCCCGCCCTGGCTGGTGTCCATGCTGCGCATCAGCGGCGCGAGCGCGCTCTGCAGATGATCGACGCTGCGCCCCAGTTCACGCGCCACTGGCAATGACAACAGCGCCATCATCCGGTACGTCTCGATCTCGTATAGCCGCTGCAACAGCCGTCCGCCTTGCACTTCACGAAAGCCATTGTCGATGACAAGGAAGCGCGTAAAGCCGTCAGGGGGAATGGTCCAGTCGCAGAACACCTCACCGCCGCCGAGCACGTGGCTGCCCGCCAGGATAGGGCCATCGATCCACTGCCTCACGTTGTCGCGCGCATGGCCGGCGGCCTCGCCGGAGACCAGTTCCATGCGCAGCGCCACCAGACGCTTGCCGGCGAAGCGCTCGAACCATTGCGCCGGGACATGCGAGGTGGCCAGCTCCGAGAAGTAGTCGGTGTCGCTGCGCCGGGCCACGAACGTGAAGGTGGAAAACTCGGTGTGCCGCTCCCACTTCAGTTGCGTGCCATGGTTCCAGCGCGCTGAGTAATGCGTCGCGCCGCCGGCCGGCTGGTCGAGCCCGGTCAGCCTGCACAGGTCAGCCAGCAGGGCGTGGTGGATGTTGGTATCGCCTTCGCCCTCGGCATAGATGGCAAAGTGCGTCAGCGAGGCGGATCCGCCGATGCGCAGGAAGGGGCGGGCATGCAGTTCGCGCGCAAGGCTGTCGCGCAGGGGGTGGTCCAGGATGAGATGCGGCATGGGCGTTTAACGTTTCGGATCAGTATGCCGTGGCCGGACCATTAAGAAAAACGCGTAAAATTGATTTGTTGCTTCAGGTTTACTGATACCAATGAAAGCGCTTGACTTCGATGTGCTGGCGATGATGGTGGCCGTGGCAGATACCGGCAGCATCTCCCGTGCGGCCGAACTCGTGCACCGGTCGCAGTCGGCGGTCAGCATGCAGATCAAGGCGCTTGAGCTCGCTTTGGGCAAGCCGCTGTTCGTGCGCAAGCCGAGGAACTTGCTGCTGACGCCGGAAGGCGAGGTGCTGCTCGGCTTCGCGCGCCGCATGCTGGCCCTGCGCGACGAGGCCTGGGCGGCCGTGGTACGCCCGGATGTGACCGGGCGCGTGGTGCTCGGCATGCCGGATGACTATGCCTCGTCGTTGCTGCCGCCGATCCTCAAGAAATTTTCCGCGACCTACCCCAAGGTAGAAATCCAGGTCATCGGCTTGCCGAGCGTGGCGCTGGCGCCGCTGGTCAAAGACGGAACCGTCGACCTGGCCTGCGCCACGCGCGTGAAAGGATTGTCCGGTGAATTTATCCGGCTGGAACCGATGGTGTGGGCGGCTTCGCCGTCGGCCCGGGAAATCTGGAACGAGCGGCCGCTGCCCATCGCCGTGTTCCAGCCGGGCAGCGTTGCGCGCAACAATGCGATCCGCAGCCTGGAACGAGCCGGGATTGCCTACCGCATGTCCTACGAAAGCCCCAGCCTGCTTGGCCTGCTCAGCATGGTGGAAGCCGGACTGGCGGTGGCGCCGCTGGCGCGTTGCGCAGTGCCGGCGCATTTCACGATCCTTGGCCAGCCACAGGGGTTGCCCGAGCTGGCTGCGCTGGAGCTGTTGCTGGCGCGCAGCGCCAAGTCGAAGCGGCCCCCGTGTGATTTCCTTGCTGAACAGATCTTGTCCGGCTTGCAGCGCCGCAACGGATAACGGCACTTGAAGGCAGTTTCAGGCCTCATCCGGTGCAAACGCGTGGCCGTGGTCGCGCAAGGCCTTCGTCCATCGCTTGATGCGTGCACGCAGTCGGCCCTGGGCAGCTCTTTCTATCGGCATGTCCTCGACCCGAGCTATCGCTGTAAGCGGGGAGACGTAGCCGTGCTGGATCAGCGCCATGCAGAACACTCGGTCTTTGTCACGATCCGCTACCGCCTTCGCCATAAAGAGGTCAACCACGTCCAGACAATAGCCGACGCGTCCGTTCGTGCCCGGCGTCTGGATGCGCTGCAAGCGGCTTTGCCAACCGGCAGGGAGGCACGCGGTCTCCGGCCCGACGCCCTGCGCGTAATAACCGTATGTCTCGTGAAAGCGCGAACCTTCGCCGATGGCTGCATCAATCGCATCCGCCTTGTCGATGGCATTGAGCGGGTAGATGTCAGCCTCCGCGGACATCGTGAATATCGCCGGGGGATTGGGGATGGGTCCAAGGATTGATTGGCTGCCAACGACTACGAATTCATACTCGTTCGTAATGTCGGCCGCAGCCCGAATGATGTGTTCAAGATTTTCCCGGTTCATTCCTGATCCCCGAGCACTACCCCTTTCTTCAACGACCGGACCTGCGCAAGCACGTCCTGCCGAAGGGCCTCGGGCAGAATCGTTGGCAGGGGAGAGGCCTGGCGAAGTTCCTGAGCACGCCGAGTCCGGCCAAGCACTTTGCGCCACGACTGTTTCGCAAGAATTGCCTCCCATTCGGACCAGAGTGAATCTGACCGTGCGTCCCCTTGCAAGCGCCATCGCCTGAGAACCTCGTGGGCACGGTCCAGTAGCGCAGGATCATCTTGAATCATGCGGATCGCCTCTTTGTGAAGCGCCATGCTTTGCAGGTCCTGTGCTTCGTGACGGCTCGGATCAGTCCTGACCATGACCTGCACATGTGGTCTGGCACGCGTGGACGCACCCGCCGCAGAATCCGGGGGCGGCGGCTGGAATGTGTCACTGACCAGCAGGGCAAGATCGCCGGCGACGCCGAGCACGGACATCACCCGCAGGTAGGTGCCCATGGTTGGCGCAGGATCGCCCGCCTCAACGGCCGCGAGCGTCGTTCGGGAAATGCCGACGCTTTTGGCCATCTCGACCGTGCTGAGTTTTCTCGCCTTCCGCAGCCGTTTGAGACGGTCGCCCAGCTGCAGAAGCAAGTGACGTTCCAGGACTGTAGTGGTGTCAGTGAAGGCTGGCATATGTCTAGTATTCTAGTCAAAAAGGCAAGAATTGACTAATTCATTGAACACTTGGACGCCCAGCACCCTTGGTCGCGCTCAGTCGGCGAGCACGCCCACCTGCCGCAGCGCGGCCCGCGCAATCTCCATCCGCGCCTTGGCATGCTCCGGCCGCAGCAGGTCCAGATTCAGCGCGAACAGGTAGTCGTCATTGCCGCGCTCGACCCAGCCCACCAGCCAGCCCACCGCCGGCTTGGCCGAGGTGGCCCAGCCGGTCTTGGCGTGCAGGGTGTAATTGGCGGTGCGCTCCAGCACGGTGATGTCGTCCACGGCCTTGAAGGTGGCGGGTGAGAACGGCAGGGTGCGCTGCACCAGGCCCTTCAGGAAATCGATCTGCTGGTAGGCGGTGATCTTCAGCTTGCCGTTCAGCCAGAAGCGGTCCACCGGCCCTGAGCTGTCGGCATTGCCATAGTGCGATGCGCTCAGGTAGCGTTGGTAGGCCGCGCTGCCGACCCGGCGCGCCAGCGCCTGGTAGGCCGGCACGCACGAGTTGGGCAGGGCCACGCGCAGCGGCACGTCGGCGTTGCAGGTCTCGGGCAGCACGGCCTTGCCGCCCACCAGCCAGACCTTGCCGTCCCATGGCAGCTTGTCGTGGTCGACGTCGGCCACCGCGCCGGTTTCAAGGCCGATCAGGGAATTCATGATCTTGAAGGTCGATGCCGGCGAATAAGGCGTGGCGGCGCGCGACGGGTTGTAGGTCAGCATGCGGTCGCGCCGCAGGTCGTAGATCACCATGGTGCCGGTGGTATCGGCCTGGCGGAACAGTGCCGCGGCGTCGAGCGGCGCTTCCTTTGGCGCGGCCAGCGCGGGCAGGTTGGCGGCAAGCAGGCCGAGGCCGAAGGCCACCGGCGTCAGCAGGCGGGCAAGATGATTGTTCATGGTTGTGCGTGGGAAGTTGAGGGAATGACAATCCGGGCCCGGACCGTGATGCGCAGCATAGGAGAGCGCTCGCGCAGCGCCAACCGCGTGCCCTGTAACTTGCGTAACATGGCGGGCGTCGCCACTGCTGCCTGCTGCCAAACCGATGCCCGCGCCTGCCCTGATCCATGTCGATGTGTCGAGTCCCTACCGGGTCGATGGCCAGCCCGCGCGCTACCAGTCGGTGTGGCTGCTCGCACGCGCATGGCATGCGCATCGCAGCGCGGAGGGAGCAGTCACCGCCGCCGCGGTACGCGGAGCGTTCCCCACGGCGGCCAACCTGCGCATGCTGGTGTCGCGCGCGTTTGCGGACTTCGCAAGCTGGGGCGTCGTGATGGGGTGGGGCGCGGACCGCGCGCGTGATCCGGCCGCGGCCAACCCTGCGCTGCGCAGCCGCGGGCCGTTCTGGCTGACGGCGGCCAGTGCGCGCCGGCTGCGCTTTATCGCCAACGGCCGCACGCTGGGCCCGGTTGCGCTGGCGCGGCATTTCGGCTTTCCTGCCGGCGCGCATCCCGTGCCGCCGGCGCAGCGCGATGGCACTGGCTACGTGATGCGCGAGATGGCCTTCTGGAGCGAGTTGACGCAGGCCATGCGCAGCGCGCAGGACGGCCATGCGGGCGCCCACGGCTTTGCCGTGGCCGAGTCCTTCGGCGCGGCGCGCCGGCTTGCCGGCGACGGTTTCCAGCAGGCCTTGTCGCTGCTGAAGGAAAGCCAGGCGTGGCGCCGCTGCGGGCGCCTCGACCAGAGCCGCGCCGCGCTCCGGCGTTTCGACCGGCTGGCTCAGGCGGCCGACGCGGGCGCGGCCACGCCGGCGTTCCAGGCCATGGCGCAGGTGGTGCGTGCCTGGGAGCGCTATACGCGCGGCGACGGCGAGGGCGCGCGTGCCGGGCTGGAGCACCTGCACGCCGATGCCGAGCTGCGCCTGGTGGTGCGCTACAACCCGCGCGTGCGCTTCGAGGTGCTGAACCTCGAAGCGCTCTTGCACAAGGCCGATGCCATGCGCCCCGGGCATGCGGCCGCGGCGACTGCGGCGCAGCGCGCGCTGGACGCGTTCTCGGGCGCGCTGCAGGCTGCATACGAGGCCGATTCGGTCGATGCCGTGCAGCATGCCGCAGCCAATATCGGGCTGAGCTTGTGGCTGTTCTGGCGCCATGGGCTGATCGACGGCGCGCGCAGCCTTTCCGCCAGCGCCGTGCAGCGGCAGGCGATGCGCTGGCTGGGGCTGTCGGAATGGATCTGCGACCGCTTCGGCGTCGGCGGCGGCACGGCGTGGAATGCGATCTTCCTGCTGCGCATCGCGCGCGGCAGCTGCGGGCCCGATGCGCCGCCGCTGGACCGCCCGGCCAGCGCGAGCGACAGCATGGCCGTGTTCCGCCGCCAGCGCCCGCTCTCGGTGGGCGACGCGGTCGAGGCGCTGCGGCCGTTCCATGCGCCGTTCGCGCCGGCCAGGGGCTTCGTGCGCTGGTCGGCCGTGGCCGCGTTCGCGCTGGAAGACCACGACGCCGGCCACGTCCGGCTGGCGCCGCTTCAGCTGGCCAACCTGCTGCTGGAATCGGCCTGGTACCTGACCCATGAACAGGGCGCCACCGCCGCCGCGTGCGCCGCGGTGGAGCGGCTGGCCGGGCAGCTGCCCGCGTTGCGCCCGGCCGAACGCGCCTTCTTCACGGCCGAGGTCCGCGCGCTGCCGCCGGCGTTGCGCGACGCCGCGGCGGAAGCGGCGCGGCGCCACCGCAAGCGTGCCTGACGGCGTTCGCTAACTGCCCGCTGGAACGACGCGGTTGGCGCGCGCCAGCTCGCCCGGCGTCATGTTGTAGAGCCGCCGGAAGGCCGCGATAAACGCCGACAGGGACTCATAGCCGCAATCCAGCGCCACCTCGGTCACGGCTTCGCCGCGCTCCAGCCGGGGCACGGCGTCGAGCAGCCGCAGCCGCTGGCGCCAGGCGCGGAAGGTCAGGCCGGTTTCGCGCTGGAACAGCCGCGTCAGGGTCTTGCCCGAGACCGCCAGCCGCGCGCTCCACGCCGCCAGGCTGGTGTCGCGGTCGGCATGGCGCTGCAGGCCATTGCAGACCAGGCGCACGCGCGGGTCGGCCGGCAGCGGCAGCATGAACTCCACTTCGGGCGCGGCGCCAAGCTGGTCCATCAGTACGCGCGCCAGGCGTCCGTCGGCGCCGCGCTCATCGTATTCGGCCGGCAGGTGGCTGAAGGTCCGGATCAGCTCGCGCAACAGCGGGCTGACCGTCAGCACGCGGCAACGGGCACGCGCCGCCGCGCAGACGCTGTTGTCAAGGTAGAGGCTGCGAATGCGCGTGCCGGTCGCGCAGCGCACGCGGTGCGCCACGCCGGCCGGAATCCACACCGCCCATTGCGGTGGCGCGACAAAGCGCCCGCGGTCGGTCCATACCTCCAGCACGCCCTGCAGGGCATAGGCGAACTGGCACCAGGGATGCCGGTGGCGGTAGCCCAGCACGCGGTTGGGCAGGGCTTCGATGTGGCCGTACAGCGGGCGAGGCAGCCGCGCGAGCGCGCGCAGGGCGGGATCATGGGCAGGCATGCGTGGTCGGTGGTAGTGGTTGGCGGCACGGGCAGCGCCGCGGCCGATGTCCGCTCATGTCCGATTGCCGACACCGGATGCGACTTTGCCGTTAGCCAGATTGTTTGGCGCAGGCTAACTTGCGCTCGCCCCACGAGACAATCCGGGCAATCCGCTCTACCGCTCGTGCCGGTTGCGTCCGCTCCGGCATGCAACTTCGCTGTGTTACCCAGGGAGCCTGCGATGCACCGCACAAGATTCTTCAACGCTCTGCGCCTGGCCGGCATGTGGTCGGCACTGACGCTGGCCGCCGCGCCGGCATGGGCCGTCGACGAGGCCGGCAAGTACTGCGACACGCCTTCGGCCTGTATCAACCCGATGGCCACCGGCGGCATGGTGACCTCTTCCAACCGCCTGGCGACGCAGGCCGGGCTGCGCGTGCTGGAGCGCGGCGGCAATGCGGTCGATGCCGCCATCGCGGTGGCGTCGACCATCGCGGTGGTGTACCCGCACATGAACTCCATCGGCGGCGACGCCTTCTGGCTGATCTACAACGCCCGCACGCGCGAGGTGCGCGCGCTCAATGCCAGCGGGCGTGCCGGCGAACGCGCGACCATCGCGCTTTACCGGGACAAGGGGCTCGACCGGGTTCCCGCGCGCGGCTACCTGTCGGCGATCACGGTGCCCGGTACCGTCGCCGGCTGGGAAGCGGCGTATCAGTACGCGCGCCAGGGCATGGGCCGCAGCCTGCCGTGGCCGGAGCTGATGGCCGATGCCATCCGGCATGCCGAGGGCGGGTTCCCGGTGTCGGCGTCGCTGGCGTCGTGGAGCCGCATCAATCTCGACCCGGCCGACACCGAATTCCGGGCCTTGCAGCGCTTCGACGGCTTTCGCCACGCCTTCCTGAAGCCGGACGGATCGGCCTACCGGATGGGCGAAACGCTGCGCCAGCCCGATCTGGCGGGCACGCTGCGGCAGATTGCGTCAGGTGGCGCCGCCGCGTTCTACCAGGGCGAGATTGCGCGCAAGATCGTGGCCGACCTGCATGCCCATGGCGGCGTGCTGACCCAGGCCGACTTTGCCCGCCACCGCGCCGACTGGGTCCAGCCGATCTCGGTGAACTACCGCGGCTACCAGGCCGTCAACGTTCCGCCCAACACGCAAGGCTTTGCCTCGCTTGAGATCCTGAACATCCTGGACAAGCGCGACGTGCGCGCGCTGGGGGAGGGCACGGCGGACTACTACCACGTGCTGGTGGAGGCGACCAAGCAGGCGTTTGCCGATCGCGACCGCTATCTCGCCGATCCGGACTTCGTGCAGATCCCGCTGCAACGGCTGCTGTCGGCGCGGCACGGGCAGGCGCAATCGGAGCGCATCAGCATGCTGCGCGCCGGCGCGGACGTGAAGCCGATGGATCCGCACGGCGATACGGTGTGGTTCGGCACCGCCGACAAGGACGGCAACGTGGTGTCGATGATCCAGAGCGTCTATCACGACTTCGGCTCCGGCATCGTGCCCAGGGGCACCGGCGTGCTGCTGCAGAACCGCGGTGCGTTCTTCTCGCTAGACCCCGCGCATGTGAATCACCTGGCGCCGGGCAAGCGCACCTTCCATACGCTGAACCCGGCGCTGCTGCTGAAGGACGGCAAGCCGTTCCTGGTCTACGGCACCATGGGCGGCGAGGGGCAGCCGCAGACCCAGGCCGCGCTGGTGACGCGCATCGTCGATTTCGGCATGTCGCCGCAGGACGCGGTCAACGCGCCGCGCCTGCTCTACGGGCGCAACTGGGGCGTGTCGTCGAACGACCTCAAGATCGAGGGCCGCGTGCCGGAAGCGGTGACCGCCGAACTGGCGCGGCGCGGGCATCCGGTGAAGCGGGTGCAGGCCTTTACCGACGCCATGGGCCATGCCGGCGCGATCCTGATCGACCCGGTCACCGGCGTGATGTACGGCGCTGCCGATCCGCGCGGCGACGGCCTGGCGGCCGGGCTGTAGCGGGCCGCAAACGAGAAAAGGGCGACCGTGGTCGCCCTTTCTTTCAATCTCTGGCCGGCTTAGTCGAACAGTTCGTGCCAGATGCTCTTCTTCCGATAGTGCTTCTGCTCGCGCTCGTAGTAGCGGTCCCGGTCACGGTCGCCGTAGCCGCGCTGGTAGCCCTGCTGCGGCGGTGCATTGTGCACCGGTGCCTGCTGCTGCGGCGCTTGCTGCATGGGGGCTTGTTGCGCCGGGGCTGCCGCCGAGCGCTCCAGGATCTTGTCGAGTTCGCCCCGGTCCAGCCAGACGCCGCGGCACTTGGGGCAGTAATCGATCTCGATGCCCTGGCGTTCGGACATCACGAGTTGGGTTTGCGGGCACACCGGACAGTCCATGGGTTCTCCTGTTGCAATGAAAACGGTCCAGTTATGACCGGCCGCGGCGCCGATGGTTCGGTCCGCACGGCGGCCGGAAGTGGCGCGTACGACCCATGAAGGGGTTTGGGGCGGGGAATTTGCATGCCAGGCTGCCGTCGAAGGCATATGGCTGCCTCGCATCTCCTTCCCCCTGTGCTTGCGTGGGTCCGCCGGCTGGCGTGGCTGGCGCTGTGGATCGGCCTGGCCTGGCTGGCCTGGCCCTGGCTGCAGCCGCCGCTGGAGCGCGCCATCTACGCGGCCCGCCTGTCCGCCCGGCCCGCGCCGGCGGCGCTGCCGGTCCCGGTCGCCGGCGTGGCGCCCCGGGCGCTGCGCGATACCTGGCACGGCGCGCGCTCCGGCGGGCGCAAGCATGAGGGCATCGACATCTTCGCGCCGCGCGGCCGCGAAGTGGTGTCGGCCACCGAAGGCATCGTCACGCGCGTCGGCACCAACCGACTGGGTGGAAACGTGGTGTGGGTGATGGGGCCGGGGCGGCAGATGCACTACTACGCCCACCTGGACCGGTATGCCGGCGTGCGCGCCGGCGACATCATCGCCGCCGGCACCGTGCTGGGGTATGTGGGCACCACCGGCAATGCGCGGGGCACGCCGCCGCACCTGCACTACGGCATCTATACCGCGCGCGGGGCGATCAATCCTTATCCGCTGCTCAGGCCGGCTGTGCCCGTCGGCGCGCGCTAGCGCCGGCGGGGATTGCGGTTCAGGCGGCCTCGCCGACCGTGCCGTGTCCGTCTTCCTCGGCCGCGGCTTCTTCCTTCCCGCCGGGCAGCAGCAGGTTCAGGATCACCGCCGACAGCGAGCCCACCGTAATGCCGGAGCCGAACACCTCGTGGACAAAGGCGGGCAGCTTGGCCAGCAGTTCCGGACGGAAGGTCACGGCCAGGCCGCAGCCGATCGACACCGCCACGATCAGGGTATTGCGCTGCGTGAAGCGGACCGTGCTGAGCATCTGGATCCCGCCCGAGACGATCATCGCGAACATCATCAGGCCAGCACCGCCGAGCACCGGCTGCGGAATCGTCACCACCAGCGCGCCCAGCACCGGAAACAGCCCGGCCAGCAGCAGCATCACGCCGGTCAGCGCCACCACATGGCGGCTGGCCACGCCGGTCAGCGACACCACGCCGACGTTCTGCGCAAAGGTGGACAGCGGGGGGCTGCACACCAGCGCCGCGAAGGCCGAGCCAAAGCCGTCGCACAGGATGCCGCGCGACAGGCATTTGCCGGACACCGGACGTTGCGTGGCCGAGCCCAGCGCCATGAAGGTGCCGGTCGACTCGACGATGGTGACCAGGAAGGCGATCGACATGGCGACGATGCCGGAAACCGGGAACGACATGCCGAAGTGCAGCGGCTGCGGCACGGCGAACACCGGTGCCTGGTGGAACTGGGTGAAGTCGACCAGCCCCAGCGCCAGGCACAGCAGGTAGCCGCCGGCAATGCCGACCACGATGGCCGAGGCCGACAGCATGCCCTTGCCCCACTGCACCACCGCCACCACCAGCGCCAGCACGGCGACGGCAATCGCAAGGTTGCCGGGCGCGCCATAGCGGCTGCTGCCCTGGCCGCCGGCGGCCCAGTCGATCGCCACCGGGATCAGCGACAGGCCGATCATGGTCACGACCACGCTGGTGACGGTATGCGGGAACAGCTTGCGGATCGCCGGCATGAAGAAGCTGCCCAGGATCATCACCAGCGAGCCGGCCAGCGCCGAGCCCAGGATGCCGGCCACGCCGTGCTCGACGCCCACGCTGATGGCCGCGCCGACGAAGGCAAAGCTGGTGCCCATCACGCACGGCATGCGGATGCCGACCGGGCCCACGCCCTTGCACTGGATGATGGTGACGATGCCCGAGCCCAGCAGCGCGGCATTGACCAGCGCCACTACCTGGTCGGAGGGCAGGCGCAGCGCGCCGCCGATCACCAGCGGCACCGCGATGATGCCGCCCAGCGCGGCCAGCAGATGCTGGAGCGCCAGCAAGAACGTCGTCAACCGTGGGGGGCGGTCTTCCACCTGGAACAGCAAGGGCGCCATTCGAGTCTCCTGTCGTCTGCCCGGATGTTCCGGGCTGTCTTGTTCTTCTGGCGCCGGGCGGGGAACCCGGCGTCCTCGTGCACGCTCGCGGGCCAGGTGCGGCAACTCCGCGAGCGAGGCGGGCAGGACCTGCATCCCGCCTCAACAGGCGTGCAAGAATAACAGGGATCAGCGAACCGTGATACAAAGATTGCATACAATTTGTATCAACTCCCATGCGCCGGAAGACAAGGCGGAGGCCGTGGAAGCCGCCCGCATGGCGGCTTTCAGGCTTAGCGGCGCTGTGCCAGCGCCTTCTGGATCGCCGCTTCGGTTTCGGCGTACTGGCCTTCGCCGAAGTGTTTGTAGACCACGTTGCCGTTGGCATCGACCAGGTACAGCGCCGGCCAGTACTGGTTGCGCCAGGCGTTCCAGGTGGCATAGGCGTTGTCCTGCGCTACCGGGTAGCGGATGTCGAAGCGCTTGAGCGCGGCCTGGACGTTGCTGGTGGAGCGCTCGAACGCATACTCCGGCGTGTGCACGCCCACCACGACCAGGCCCTGGTCGCGGTATTTGTCGTACCACTTGCGCACATGGGGCAGGGTGTTGATGCAGTTGATGCAGCTGTAGGTCCAGAAGTCGACCAGCACCACCTTGCCGCGCAGGCCGGCAAGGGTCAGCGGTTCGGAGTTCAGCCACTTGCCGATACCGGTGAACTCGGGCGCCGCGCCGTAGTTGGCGGGCGCGGCGGGCGCGGCGGCGGCGGGCTGGATTGCCAGGGGGGCGGCGGCAAAGGCGGCTGCGGCAAACAGGGTGCGAAGGATGCGGGGCATGGGTCAGGCTCCAGGTTGGGTTGCGGGGAAAAGCGAGGTCAGCCAGGCGACGGCAAGGGTGTCGTACTGGAAGTACATGGCGATGGCGGTGGCCACCACCAGTACGCCGAAGGCTTGCTGCAGCCGTGGCGTATGGCGTGCCAGCCGGCGTACATGGGTGGTGGCGAACTGGCCGCCGTAGGCGATGCCCAGCATCGGCACGGCGGCGCCGGCGGCAAACAGTGCCAGCAGGCCGGCGGCGCGGTGCAGGTCCTGCGCCTTGGCCACCAGCGCCAGGATCGAGGCCAGCACCGGGCCCGCGCAGGGGGTCCATACCGCGCCCAGCGTCATGCCCAGCACAAAGCCGCCGGCCAGGCCGTTGCCGGCGCGGCTGCCGGCGCCGGCGGCGCGGTCGGTAAGCGCGGCGAACGGCGCGGCCAACGGTGCCGTGAGGCGGGCGAAGCCGGCCGGCCACAGCCGCGCCAGCCCGGCGGCGAAAAGGATGGCGATGGCCACGTTGCGGATCACGCCCGGGGCGTCGCTGAAGGCGCTGGTAAGCGCGCCGAAGACAATGCCCAGCGCGGAAAAGGCGGAGACGAAACCCAGTGCGATCGCCAGCGGGCGCAGGCGGCTGGTTTCGCCCAGAGAAGCACCCAGCAGCATGGGCAGCACGGGCAGCACGCACGGCGACGCAATCGTCAGCACGCCGGCGGCAAAGGCAAGGTAGGCATCGATCATGGCGGTGGACTCCGGGATTGGCGATGACTGCATTGCACCGTCCCGGCGTATCGGCGTTGTTTCCGCATCCGGCCCGCTGTGCAATGTTTCTTGTCCGGACACGAGCCGGATACACAGCGATACAAAGAGCGCCGCCAGCGCCGCATAATGGCGGCACCGGGCCAGGCGACGGACATCCTTGCCGGCGCCGGCCGCCCCCTTTCTTTTCTTTCTTCGATTCCGGGACCCGCCATGACCCCGCAGGACCATATCCTTATCGTCGACGACGACCGCGAAATCCGCGAACTGGTTGCCGCCTACCTCGAGCGCAGCGGCATGCGCGTGTCCCTGGCCGCCAACGGGCGCGAGATGCGCGCGGCGCTGGACAAGGGCTCGGTCGACCTGGTAGTGCTGGACCTGATGCTGCCCGGCGAAGACGGGCTGGCGCTGTGCCGCGACCTGCGCGCGGGCGAGCGGCGCAACCTGCCGGTGCTGATGCTGACCGCGCGCAACGAGGAGGCCGACCGCATCCTGGGGCTGGAGATGGGCGCCGACGACTACCTGGTCAAGCCCTTTGCCGCGCGCGAACTGCTGGCGCGGATCCGCTCGGTGCTGCGGCGCACGCGCATGCTGCCGCCCAACCTGCAGGTCACCGAAGCCGCCAGCGTGCTGGCGTTCGGGCCCTGGCGGCTGGACACCGACGCCCGCCACCTGATCGACGAGCAGGACGTGATCGTCGCGCTCAGCGGCGCGGAATACCGGCTGCTGCGTGTCTTCGTCGACCACCCGCAGCGCGTGCTTACGCGCGACCAGTTGCTGAACCTGACCCAGGGCCGCGACGCCGAGCTGTTCGAGCGCTCGATCGACCTGCTGGTAAGCCGCCTGCGCCAGCGCCTGCGCGACGACGCGCGCGAGCCGCGCTACATCAAGACCGTGCGCAACGGCGGCTATGTCTTCAGCGCCACCGTCGAAATCCGCGAGGAGCGCTCATGAGCGGGGGCACGCGCAAGGGGCTGGCATGGCCGCGCACGCTGTTCGCACGGCTGATGGTGATTTTGCTGGTCGGGCTGGTGCTGGCGCAGAGCCTGTCGTACAGCCTGGTGATGATGGAGCGCAAGAGCGCGGCCGACCGGCTGATGCTGGGCAACCTGGAGCGCGACGTGGCCAGCTCGGTGGCGATGCTCGACATGCTGCCGCCCGACCAGCGCTCGGCCTGGCTGGAGCGGGTGCGGCGCGAGAACTACAGCTACCGCCTCGATGCCGGCACGCCGGGCGAGCCGCCGCGCGCCCCGCTGGCGCGCCGGGCCGTCGACACCATTGCCGAGGCGCTGCAGGGCCGCTATCCGGTCTCGGCCAGCAGCCAGCCGGGCGGCGGTTTCCAGGTACACCTGCAGCTGCATGACGGCAGCCCGCTGACGATCGACGTGCAGCCCAAGCGTTCGCTGGTCTCGCCGTGGCTGCTGGCGATGCTGGCGGCGCAGCTGGCGCTGCTGGTGGCCTGTGCCTGGCTGGCGGTGCGCGTGGTCACGCGTCCGCTCAGCCAGCTGGCCAGCGCCGCCGAGAACCTGGGGCCGGACCTGAAGGCGCAGCGCGTGCCCGAAACCGGGCCGACCGAGGTAGCCCACGCCGCCGCCGCCTTCAACGCCATGCAGGCACGCATCGCCGGCTACCTGGACGAGCGCATGCAGATCCTGGCGGCGATCTCGCACGACCTGCAGACGCCGATCACGCGCATGCGCCTGCGCGTGGACCTGATGGAGGCATCCTCCACCCAGGAGAAGCTCTACCACGACCTGCGCGAGATGGAGCACCTGGTGCGCGAAGGCGTGGCCTATGCGCGCACCCTGCAGGGCGGCACCGAGACCCCGGCCCGCATCGATCCCGATGCACTGCTCGACAGCCTGGCCGGCGATTACCTCGACGCCGGCCATACCATCGCCGTCGAAGGCCACGCCGGCGCGCCGCTGCTGACGCGTCCGCAGGCGCTGCGGCGCATCCTGACCAACCTGATCGACAACGCGCTGAAGTTCGGCGCGGAGGTCACGCTGGCGGTGGCGCGGCAGGACGATGGCTGGCTGCAGATCGCCGTGCAGGACCGCGGACCCGGCATTCCGGAGGCGGAACTGGAGCGCGTGATGCAGCCGTACTACCGTCTCGAAACCTCGCGCAACCGCGGCACCGGCGGCACCGGCCTGGGGCTGGCGATCGCGCAGCAGCTGACGCAAGCCCTGGGCGGCACGCTGCAACTAGCCAATCGCGAAGGCGGCGGCCTGCAGGCCACGCTGCGCCTGCCCGCCTGATAGCGAGTTTTTTTCGCCCCTCTCCTGCCTGTGGGAGAGGGGCGGGGGAGAGAGTCGGCGCCCCCGCGAAGTCAGTCCCCCCGGAAATTCCACTCACCGTCCTCGTGGCGGCCCAATCCCCCAAATCCGTTAAGCAAAAATCCCATCCCATCCCCTGATCGGGGGATAAATGTCGCCTGGCCTATTTGGGTTATGTCATAAAAATCATAATCAATTATCACTAGCGTGATGGGTGTGGCTGGATCGATTTATTGGATTAAATCAGTGGCAATGCGTTGAATTTTCATAGCCAAAAATGAGATGCATCGATTTCCTTGAAAGCCTTGTCTGTACTGGGATATGGGCCGCATAGCACGGCGAGGCAGACTACGTATTCCGCAATCGACTCCAGATATCTGGAGCGCGACATAGACCAATTGGTGATTGAATTCATTTATCCGGTCACCCATCCGTTTGCGAAAATTAACAATCTCATCGCGGAACCCTCCCTACAATCGCCTTCGCATTGCGGCAACGCAGCCCGATTTATCGGCCCCTGCGGTTGCACGACGCCATTCCCGCTGCGAATGGCCATCCGGCGCAGTTCCTCGGTGCCGCGCCGGATCCCGTAGGCCTGTTCTGCCGGTTTTCGCTCCCGGCCAGGCCCGGTCGGGTTCCGTGTCCTCGTGCCGCATTGCGATAAGCCGATAACGGACCTCAAGCACACGCGCGCCTGCGCCATCGGCGCGTGGCGCAAGCTTGGGCAACACAGAGACAGGCTGCGGATCCCATGGATTCACTGATGAAGCGCCGTGAGCGTGCCCGCCACGAGGCGCTGCGGCGGCAGGGGGGGCGCCGGCGCGCACCGGCGAGGCCAGGTACCGGACTCACCACCGGACTGACCACCGGCCTCGCTGCGGGGCTGGCGGCAATGTGCTGGCTGCCGGCACTCGCACATGCAGATACCGACTATGACGCATTGATCCGGCGCGCCCGTGCCGGCGACTATGCGCCCGCGCTGGCGATGCTGCGCGAGCGCGTGGCGCGCGCCCCGGCGGACCAGCGGGCGGCGTGGGACCGCATCGTCATCGCCAGCTGGGCGGGACGACCGGGCGAAGTGCTGGAAGCCCATGGCCACCTGGACGAGACCCGGGCGCTGCCGCCGGAGGTGCTGGCGGCCGTGGCCGGCGCCTTGCGCGACGAGCGACGCTGGGACGAGGCGCTGGCGCGCTATCGCGAGGGCCGGCAACGCTTCCCTGCACAAGCGGTGTTCGCGCTGGGCGAGGTGAAGGTGCTGGCCGACCGCGGCCAGGCCGTCGAGGCGGTGGCGCTGGGGCAAACGCTGGTGCAGCGCGAGCCCGCCGCCGTCGACAGCCGCCTGGCGCTGGCCTATGCGCAGGCGCGCGCCGGCGAGCCGTACGCGGCCTTGTTCGAGGTCGACCAGGCGTACCTGCGCGCGCCGCAGCGCGCTGAGGTCGTACGCGAATATGTCGGCGCGCTGCAGCGCGCTGGCTTGCCGGAGGCGGCGCTGCGCGTCGCCGGCGAGCATGCTGAACTGTTCGACCAGCGCGCGCGGCTGGGGCTGGAGCTCGATGCCGTGGCTGAGCTGGTGCGCCTGGCCGACCTGCCGACGCGCACCGAAGCCGAGCGCTTTGCCATTGCCGATCGCGCGCTGGCACGCTATGACGCATTGCTGCCCGCACTGCGGGCGCTGGGGCCGCCAGCCGCGCCGCAACTGCGCCGCGCGCGCATCGACCGCCTCGCCGCGCTGCATGCGCGGGTCCGGATGCAGGAGGTGGCGAGCGAATACGAGGCGCTGCGCGCCGAGGGCGTCGAGGTGCCGGCCTATGCCCTGGGCGATGTCGCCGCCGCCTACCTGTACCTGCGTCAGCCGGAGCAGGCCGCGCCGCTGTTCCGCCAGGTCCGCGACGCCTACCCGCAGGGCCTCGATGCCGAGGCCCGGCTCAAGGCCCAGACCGGCCTCTACTACGCGCACGCCGAGGCCGAGGCCTTCGATCCCGCCGCGCAGGCGGTGGCGCAGGCCAGCGCCGAGCAGCCGCGCTGGCGCTGGGTGCGCGGCCAGCCGGTGCGCCAGCCCAACGACCTGTGGTTGCAGGCCGAGCAGACCGCCAGCCGCGCCGACCTGCAGGCCGACGCCACCGGGTCGGCACAGCAGAAGCTGGAAGAACTGGTGCGCAAGGCGCCCGGCCATTCCGGCCTGCGCGCCGCGCTGGCTGACGTCTACCGCGCCCGCGGCTGGCCGCGCGCGGCCGAGGGCGAGTTGAAGCTGGCCGAGACCCAGACCCCGCGCGGCCTCGCGGTGGAGGTGCAGCAGGGGCACGCGGCGCTCGATCTGCAGGAGTGGCGCCAGGCCGAGCTGCTGCGCGACGACACCCTGGCGCGCTTCCCCGAAGACCTCACCGCGCGGCGCCTCGACCGCGAGTGGCAGGTCCACAACAAGGCCGAGCTGCGCATCGAGGGATACCGCGGACTGGCCAATGACAGCGCGGTGGTCGGCAACGGCAACTTCGGCATCGAAGCGGTGCTGTACACGCCGCCGATCAACTATGACTGGCGCGCCTTCGGCGGCATCGGCTATGCCACCGGCCGCTTCGACGAGGGCCGCGTCGATTACCGCTGGGCGCGCGCCGGCGCGCAATGGCGCGTGCGCGACCTGACCGTCGAGGGCGAGCTGTCGCTGCATGGCTATGGCCAGGGCGCACGCCAGGGCGGGCGCATCGCCGCCGACTACGACATCGACGACCGCTGGCGCGTGGGCGCCTCGGCGGCGCTGCGCTCGACCGGCACGCCGCTGCAGGCGCTCAAGCACGGCATCTATGCCGACACCGTGCAGGCCTACGCGCGCTGGCGCCGCAGCGAAGCCAGCGAATGGATGCTGACCGTGGCGCCGTCGCGCTTCAGCGACGGCAACGACCGGCTCGAAGCGGGCGTGTCCGGCGTGCAGCGCTTCTATACCGCGCCGCACCTGAAGGCCGACCTGCTGGTCGACCTGTGGGCGTCGCGCAATAGCCGCGCCGACACGCCGTACTACAACCCGCGCTCGGACCTGACCGTGCTGCCGTCGGTGCGCCTGACCCACACGCTGTACCGGCGCTACGAGACCGTCTGGGAGCAGCAGTTCCTGGCCGGCACCGGTGCCTACAGCCAGCGCGGCTTCGGCACCGGCGCGATCCTGCTGCTGGGCTACGGCCAGCGCTGGCGCACCAACGACGTGTTCGAAGTCGGCGCCACCGTGACCGGCACCAGCCGCCCCTATGACGGCCAGCGCGAGCGCGAACTGCGCATCGTCTTTGACCTGACCTACCGCTTCTGAACAGGAATGCAAGCCATGAACCCAACCCTGCGGCGCGCCTGCCGCCTGCTCTGGCTGGTGCTGGCCGCATGCCTGCTGGCCGCCTGTGCCAAGGACATCCCGGTGTTCACGCCGCCGGCCCAGCGCCCCGCCGCGGCTGCCGAGCAGCCGTGGCCGCGCAACCATGTGGTGGTGCTGGCCTATCACGATGTCGAAGACAAGGACCCTGACCAGGCCTACCTGAGCGTGCGCACCGACCACCTGGTCGGCCAGCTGGCCTGGCTGCGCGAGAACGGCTACCGCGCGGTCTCGGTCGACCAGGTGCTGGCGGCGCGCCGCGGCGGGCCGCCGTTGCCCGAGCGCGCAGTGCTGCTGACTTTCGACGATGGCTACCGCAGCTTCTATACACGCGTGCTGCCGATCCTGAAGGCTTACCGCTGGCCGGCCGTGCTGGCGCCGGTGGGCGGCTGGCTCGATACTCCGCCGGGACAGCCGGTGGATTTCGGCGGCACGCCGACGGCGCGCGAGCGCCTGCTCGACTGGCAGCAGGTGCGCGAGATCGCCGCGTCGGGCCTGGTGGAAATCGGCGCGCATACCGATGCCTTGCACTACGGCGTGCGCGCCAACCCGCAGGGCAACACCGAGCCGGCCGCGGCGGTGCGCGCCTTCGATGCCGGCACCGGCCGCTATGAAAGCGATGCCGCGCAGCAAGAGAGGCTGCGTGCCGACGTGGCCCGCATCACCGCCAAGGTGCGCGCCGTCACCGGCAAGCCGGTGCGCGTTTGGATCTGGCCGTACGGCGCGGAGGGCGGCGCGGCGCTGCGCATCGTCGCCGAGAACGGCTACCAGTTGGCGCTGACGCTGGAAGACGGCCTGGCCACGGTGGACCGCCTGATGTCGGGCGCGCGCCTGCTGCTCAGCGACGATCCCGGCCTGCGCGGCTTCGCCCGCTCCGTGGTGGCGACGGAAGAGCCCAACGGCATGCGTGTCGCGCACGTGGACCTGGACTACGTCTATGACCCCGATCCCGCCCAGGTCGAACGCAACCTGGGCCTGCTGGTGCAGCGCATTGCCGACCTGAGGATCGACACCGTGTTCCTGCAGGCGTTCTCCGACGATGACGGCGACGGACTGGTCAAGTCGGTGTACTTCCCCAACCGCTGGCTGCCGGTGCGCGCCGACCTGTTCAACCGGGTCGCGTGGCAGCTCGACAACCGCGCCAACGTGAAGGTGTACGCGTGGATGCCGGTGCTGAGCTTCGACCTCGACCCGTCGCTGGCGCGCGTGGCGCGCTGGGATCCGGCCACCGGCACGGCGGCGGTCGACCCGAAGCAGTACCGGCGCCTGTCGCCGTTCGATCCGGTGGCCCGGGCCCGCATCGGCGACCTGTATGAAGACCTGGCGCGCCACGCCTTCTTCGACGGCATCCTGTTCCACGACGACGCCTTGCTGGGCGATTTCGAGGATGCCAGCGCGCCGGCACTGGCCGCGTATCGCGCCGCGGGCCTGCCCGGTTCGATCGCCGACCTGCGCGCCAGCCCCGAACAGATGCAGCGCTGGACGCGCATGAAGAGCAGGGCGCTGGTGGACTTTACCCAAGAGCTGACCGCGCGCGTGCGCGAGATGCGCGGGCCCGCCATCAAGACCGCGCGCAACATCTTCGCGCTGCCGGTGCTGCAGCCGCAGAGCGAGGCGTGGTTCGCGCAGAACCTGGACGACTTCCTCACCGCCTACGACTGGACCGCGCCGATGGCGATGCCGTACATGGAGCAGGTGCCGGCCGGGCAGGAGCACGCGTGGCTCGACCGCATGGTCGACACCATCGCCCGGCGCCCCGGCGCGCTGCGGCGCACCGTGTTCGAACTGCAGGCGCGCGACTGGCGCGCCCCCGCGGCCCGTCCGGTCGACAGCGCCGTGCTGGCCGGCTGGATGCAGCGGCTGCAGCGCCGCGGCGCGCGCAATTTCGGCTACTACCCGGACGACTTCCACAACAACCAGCCCCGGCTCGAGGTAATCCGGCCGGCGCTGTCCAACGCCTGGTACCCCGCACCATGATCGAACGACTGTTTGCCCTGGTCATCCTGTGCCTTGCGCTGGCGCTGCCGTTCGCGCTGGCCGCCCTTGCCACCGGTGACCTGCTGCTGGCCTTTGTGTTCTTCTATCCGCTGTTCATGTCCGGCCTGTGGATCGCCGGCGGCCTGTACTTCTGGTGGCACTGGGAGCGCAAATGGCGCTGGGGCGCCGAACGCGAGGCGCCCGAGGTGCCCGGCCAGCCATTCATCTCGATCCTGGTGCCGTGCTACAACGAGGAAAAGAACGGCGAGGAAACCCTGCTGGCGGCGCTGGCGCAGCGCTATCCGGACTTCGAGGTGATCGCCATCAACGACGGCTCGCGCGACGGCACCGGCGCCTTGCTCGACACGCTGGCGGCGCGGCACCCGCGCCTGCGCGTGGTGCACCTGGCGCACAACCAGGGCAAGGCCATGGCGCTGCGCATGGGCGCGCTGGCGGCGCGCGGCGAATACCTGGTGTGCATCGACGGCGATGCCGCGCTGGACCCCGACGCCGCCGCCTACCTGGTCGCGCCGATGGTGGCCAACCCGCGCGTGGGCGCGGTCACCGGCAACCCGCGCATCCGTACCCGCTCGACGCTGGTGGGGCGGATCCAGGTCGGCGAGTTCTCGTCGATCATCGGCCTGATCAAGCGCACCCAGCGCGTCTACGGCCAGGTCTTCACCGTCTCGGGCGTGGTCGCGGCGTTCCGGCGCCGCGCGCTGGACCGCGTGGGCTACTGGAGCCTGGACATGATCACCGAGGACATCGACATCAGCTGGAAGCTGCAGCGCGACCACTGGTCGATCTTCTACGAACCGCGCGCGCTGTGCTGGATCCTGATGCCCGAGACCGTGCGCGGCCTGCTCAAGCAGCGGCTGCGCTGGGCCCAGGGCGGGGCCGAGGTGTTCATGAAGAACGTGCGCTCGATCTGGATCTGGCGCCATCGCCGGCTGTGGCCGCTGATGGCGGAGTACTGCCTGTCGGCGGGCTGGGCCTTTGCCTTCGCCATGTCGATCCTGCTGTGGGCGCTGGGGCATTTCATCGAGCTGCCGGCCAATATCCGCATCCAGAAGCTGATGCCGCCGGGCTTTACCGGCATGGTGCTGGCCGCCGTGTGCCTGCTGCAGTTCGGGCTTAGCGTGCTGATCGACCGCCGCTACGAGCCGCGCCTGGCGCGCACGCTGTACTGGATCATCTGGTATCCGCTGGCGTACTGGATGGTCGGGATGCTGACCACGCTGCTGGCCTTCCCCAAGGTCATGCTCAAGACCCGGCGCCAGCGCGCGCGCTGGACCAGCCCCGACCGGGGCATCCACACCATGAGGTCGTCATGAAACCCGAAAGCATGATCATCCGCACCCGCGGCTCGCGCCTGCGCTGGCTGTTCGACGCGCTGCTCACGGCGCTGGCCTGGGCCGGCTTCTTCTACCTCGGCGCGAGCGGCATCCGCGCCATCCTGCACGAAGCCTCCGCCGGCCCCGGCGTGCCGTTCTGGGCCGCGCTGCTGCCTACCATGGGCACGCTCACGGTCTACGTGCTGGTGGGGCTGTTCAACGGCATCGTGCTGCTGTCATGGGCGCTCTACAACCAGTACCGCTTTGCCGGCCTGGACCGCCGCAAGCCGCTGCCCGCGCTGCGTACCGACGAACTGGCGCGCAGCTTCGGCCTGCCCGGGCAGCGCGTGCGGGCGCTGCAACTGGCCAAGGTGGCGGTGGTGGACCATACGCATGAGGGGGAGGTGGCGGACGTGAGGGCGGTGGCGGCGTGAGGGAATTGGAGCGGTTGGCTGCCGGGCGGTTGCGGCCGCCCGGCCCCGAGGCATCGTAGTCCTGTGCTGCTTCCTGGCCGATGCCACCCGGCGCTCCCTGGAGAATGAAGTCAGCCTGACCGAGACAAGTCTGCAAATAGCGACTCCGCGGACTGTATGCCAGACAGAATTGCCGAGGGCACGCCATAGCCCGGGAACGTCGTTTGTCCGCCCAGGTATAGCCCGCTGACCGGTGTCCGATGCGGGAGGAACCGGTGGGGTGGAGCACCCGGGGCAATTCCATACAGCGCACCTTCATACAATTGTCGTTGCCGGGCAAAGTCCTGCGGATCGAGTACGCGGGTCGTTTCGATGGCGATGCCGGGGACTCGTTTCTGCAACGCGTCCAGGTATCTCTCCAGTGCCGAATCGCTCCATGCCTGATTCCATTCAGATACTGAGCGAATATCGCCAGCGGGCGCGTAAAACTCAATGATATGCCTGCCCCCAGGCGCCAGTTCGGGGAGAACTTGAGTAGGCTGTGTGTACGAAATCCATTGCGGGACGTCGGATGTCCGAACATGCATCGCGCCTTGTTTTTCCATCGCCGGTACATGGTTGACGATGAACGCGTCTGCTGCCGCAGCACCGGAATATCCGATCTGGATGGAGATCGCTCTGTGTGACAACGGAGCCTTGTCCGCCTTTACGGCCAGGCTTCGCGGGATGTCGGCGGCACGCAGCAGACTCTTCACCACACCCAATCCCGAACACGTGGCGACGACATGCGAGGTCGGGATGCGTTCCCCGTCGGTCAGCACAACGCCATGCACCTGGCCATCCTTGACGGCGATTTCCTTGACCCCGGTACCAAAGCGCACTGCGACGGATTGACTCTGCAGGTTCCGCAGCAGCGCAGCACTGATGGCTCCCATGCCGCCGCGCGGCAGGTGAAATCCTTCCTCCAGCAAGGCCAGCAAGCCAATGATCTGTGTCGCGGGGAGCCGGGCGGGTGCGAGGCCTGTGTAGAGCAACGTGGACGCGACGGCAGCTTGCAGGTCCCCATCCGGAAAATAGGACGCGATCAAGCCATTTACATGCCCGCCCATTCGCGGCAGATGTCTCCAGAGTTTGCCGACGGTACGTAGCAGCGACGGTTCTTCTGGAAGCACGTCGCGGACCAAGGTTCCGTAGATCGGACGCCAGTCGTCCCGTAGCCGGGCCAGCCCGTCTCGCAGCGCCTGCGTCCGACGGTTGTGGTTGGCCCCTTCCATATACGAGTGCTCCGCTGTCGAAAGGTGCACGGCGGTGCCATTGTCCAGATAAGTAGCGTGGGGCTTTGCTATGCGGACGAGCTCGACTTCGTCATCGAAGCTGAGGCCCAGGCGCCCGAAGGCCGCGCGAAGCAATGAAGGCACGGCCACGTATACCGCGCCATTGTTGAAGGTATATCCGTCGGACACCTCGGTCGAACAGCATCCGCCCGCGCTCTGCTGCGCCTCCACGACCATCACCGGGATGCCACGCCGGGATAGCGAAAGCGCAGCAGCCAAGCCTGAGAGACCCGCTCCGATGACTACCGTGGGAAATTCTTTCCTTGCGCGCATCAACGACTTCCCCTGCAATATTGGACACTGTACAATATTAGACATTGTCCAATTCAGCCGCAACTGTGATGAGCGAAGACGACCGGATTGCCCGCAAAAGAAAGCAGACACGCGATCGCATCGCTGCCGCCGCGCACGCGCTATTTGAACGCGACGGATATGAAGGGGTCACGATGGAACAGATCGCAGCAGAGGCGGATGTTGCAAGAGGAACGCTCTACAACCACTTCCCCGTCAAAGAGGCGGTACTGGTGCACTGGATGCACAACGAGCTCGAGCAGGACCTGCAAGCGGTGGTCGAGGACTACGTTCTGAGTCGGGAGTCCTTCGTCGCACGCGTGGCAACGCTGTGGCATGGCTCGGCCAGCTGGTGGGAACACCATCGCCAGTATGCGGCGCCGTATATCCGCTTCCGCTTCCAGCAGGTGCGTGATGGAATGGAGCAGCAGGCCAGCTCGGACATGCTTCCCTTGTACGTGCTACTGATCGACCAGGCACAGCAGGCTGGAGAGCTCCGGTCCGATACGGCGGCCGGGCGCCTGGCGCACTATCTGCATTTCCTGTACCTGGGTGCCGTCATGACCTGGCTGAGCGGCGCGGACGTGCGCCTGGAAGACGAGCTTTGCACAGCCCTGGACTTCTTCATGCAGGGAGCGGCCCATACTGATGGCACTGCGCGTAGCGATCTCAGGAAACCGAATGACCAAGCTTGATGCGATCCTGATCAGGAGCGAGCGTCCGGACGACGCACACGCCATTACCCAGGTGACACAGGCGGCCTTCGCCGTCGCTCCCCACTCCAGTGGCACGGAACAACTGATCATCGCGGCCCTGAGGGCGGCGGGACAGTTGCAGATCTCGCTTGTCGCGGAACTGTCAGGCAAGGTTGTCGGCCATGTCGCCATTTCCCCCGTCGACATCTCCGACGGCAATGCGCAATGGTACGGACTTGGTCCGGTATCGGTCATGCCTGCTTATCAAGGCATGGGGGTGGGCTCGCAACTCATACGTGCGGCTCTGGATCGCCTGAGACAGTCCGGCGCGCAAGGTTGCGTAGTCCTCGGGGAACCGGCCTACTATTCCCGCTTTGGATTCTCAACACAGTCGTCGCTCGTGCTACCCGGAGTTCCGGCGGACTACTTTCAAGCCATTGCGTTCGGCCCGCACGTGCCCTCGGGTGTCGTCAAGTATCACGAGTCATTTGACGTGAAGGGCTAGCTCCGGAAGCAGGCAAGGGGACACGACCACACCGTCTTGATGGTGCCTGAGTCAGCAGCCATGTCATGTTCGCGAAGTCCAAAGGACGTTTGCGGGCAGTCAGTGTTGCGCCATTCGCGCGACCGTCCGATGTCCAGACAGGCCGCCGGCACCGACAAACAGCAGCGCGATACCCAGATTCCACAACAAGACCATCGCGCTGGCCTCCAGCGGATGAACGAGTAGCAGGCTCGCAGCCGCGAAGGCGGCAACGGCAAGGCCCGCGCACATCGCCACCGGCGCAGGCGAGAGGCGTGCGACATGGCGCAACATCGCCGCCAGGGCAATGGCCAGCGGCGTGCTGATCATCACCAGCGTTGCGAAGCAGCGCGCGGTCTCGCCGGGCGATACGCCTGCCGGCCCGATCTCCACCCAGTTGGTGAGACAGCCGTAACCGATGGTCCCCATCCAGACGGCCAGCGATGGTAGCGGCAACCACAGCCAGCGGCGCGAGCGACCCGGCACGCTGGCGATGAAGGCGGCCGCCGCGGCCAGGACGCCGGTCACGATGGCGGCTGCAATGCTGAGCGCGAACACTGGCTGCTGGAACTTCAGCGCAAGGTCTGGCCGCACGCCATTCACGAGCATGACCAGCGCCAGCAACAGCGCAGCCAGGAACGCCCAGCACACCACCCGCACCCAGGGCCGGTGCAAGCGCCGAACCGGATTGGCGTCGGCCACCAGCGACTCGATCAGGTCATGGGTGTCTCTCACGGCTTGCTACCTTCGGATTCGAACAGTTTGCGCAGCGTCTTCAGGGCGCGATGGGTGGCCACCTTCAGGGCGCCGACAGACATGCCGCTGGCGGCGGCGGCCTCTTTCAATGACATTTCCTCTAGTTTCAGCATGCGCAGCGCCTCGCGCTGTCCGGCAGGCAGACCGTCGACCGCGTCGTGCAGCGCGCGCGCGTCCAATGCCATTTCCTGAAGGTTCGCGCCGAGGTCGGGAAGGGTTTCCGCTTCGGCGTCGAGCGGCGTTTCGCGCGCACTGGTACGTGCCCGCCGGCGCAGGCTGTCGATAATGCGCCGGCGGGCGATGGCCACCAGCCATGGACCGAACGGACGTGCCGGGTCGTAGGTGTGACGCACGGCGTGAATCGTGAGCAGCACATCCTGCACGATGTCCTCGATATCCCCATGATTGCGGACCTGCCGCATGGCCAGCGCGCGGATGTACGGGGTGATGCCTTCGAGCAGGCGGCGATACGCCGCGCGGTCGCCTGCCTGCGCGCGGGCCATCATGGCCGACCAGTCCGGCGTGCCGTCCGGGCGGCGCGGCGGCCCGGACAACGGGCCAGGAACCGCCGCATCGTCCGTGGCGTGCGCCAGGCCCGGCTTGCCGCCGGCATGGTGGCCCTGGCGCTGCGAGCGGTCGGCTTGGGAAGGCATGCCTGAATTCTGCTTCATGGCGGGCCGCTTGTCGCCCGGTTAATTTTTCCGACGATGCGTAACCTTTCGTCGCGCGGGGCCGAATCTCCTGACACGGCTCCGGATCCCGGGCCGCAACCGTCAGGAGAATGCGAGATGAACAAGCATGCATTGGCCGCATCCACCTTGTCGTCTGCCCTCGGGCTGGCGCTTGCCATGGTCACCGCGCCCGCGCAAGCGCAAGCCACGAAGGACGCGGGCGCGACGCCCCAGGTCGTGAAGGACAACATGGCGAGGATGGAAAAGGGCAAGCTGGAGAAGTGCTATGGCATCAATGCCGTGGCCAAGAACGACTGCGCGGAAGGTGCGCATTCCTGCGCGGGGCAAGCCACGCAGGCACGCGATGCCAAATCCTTCGTGTTGCTGCCCGCCGGCGATTGCAGCAAGATCCAGGGCGGCAAGCTGAAGGCCTCCTGAGGCCGGGCGCCATGGCTGCTGCGGCCACCGCCCAGCCACGCGGGCTGGGCCCGATCCCGCCGCGCGTCGGGATCGGACTGCGCTTCCGGCACCATCAGGCGGTGGTGGAGGAACGCCCGGCGGTGGCCTGGTTCGAGGTGCATACGGAGAACTACATGGGCGGTGGCCGCATGCCGGCCTGCCTCGACGCCATTCGCCGGGACTACGCGCTGTCGCTGCACGGCGTTGGCCTGTCGCTGGGCAGTGCAGACGGGCTGGACCCGGTGCATCTGGCGCGGGTGCGCAAGGTGGTTGAACGCTTCGAGCCCGGGCTGGTGTCGGAGCATCTGTCCTGGAGCATCACCCGCGGCACGTATCTGGCCGACCTGCTGCCCTTGCCGATGACCGACGAGGCGCTGGCCGTGGTTTGCGCGCATGTCGACCAGGTCCAGGGCGCGCTGCGGCGCCGCATCCTGGTCGAGAACCCGTCTACCTGCCTCCGGTATCGCCACTCGACCATTCCCGAGTGGGAATTCATCGCCGAAGTGGCGCGGCGCACCGGGTGCGGCATCCTGTGTGACGTCAACAATATCTATGTCAGCGCCAGCAACCACGGATGGGACGCCATGACATACCTGCACGCGCTTGCACCGGCTGCCATCGGCGAGATCCATCTGGCAGGCCACAGCGTGCGTGAACTCGGCAACGGGCAGGTCCTGCGCATCGACGATCACGGCTCGCGCGTGGCACCGGCGGTATGGGCGCTCTACGCGGCGGCGCTCGGGCAGTTCGGGCCGGTGCCGACGCTGATCGAATGGGATACGAACGTGCCGCCTCTCGATGTACTGATGGGCGAAGCGCGTATCGCCCAGGCGGTACTGGAACAACAGCCAGATGCCATCCGGCCAGCCCTCACTGCTTGAGCTGCAGCGCGCGTTCGCCCGGGAGCTGGAGGATGCTGCCACCGGCGGGGCCTCGGCGCACGTGGTCGCTGACGGGCTGGCGCCGCAGGCGCGGCTGGACCTCTACCGCAACACCGCCACCGCGACGCTGGTAGCCGCGCTGCGCCTGTCCTATCCGGCCGTCCATGCCCTGACAGGCCCCGGGTTCTTCGAAGGTGCGTGCCGGCGGTTTATCGTGCAGTCAGCCCCGCAGAGCGCGTGGCTGGATGTGTACGGCGACGGGTTCGCGGATTTCCTGGCGCGCCTGCCTGAGGCGGGCGCGATCGACTACCTGCCTGACGTCGCCCGGCTGGAATGGGCCGTGAGTACGGTCTTGCACGCGCCGGACGCCATGCCGCTCGATCTGCGCCGCCTGGCTGAATCCGACCTTTCCGCAGCCGGCGCCATGCACTTCCTGCCGCATCCCGCGGTGCGGCTGGTACATGCCGCGTTTCCCGTCGATGCCATCTGGCGCGCGGTGCTGAACCGCGACGACCACGCGCTGGCGCGCATCGACCCGGCTGCGGGCGCGGTCCGGCTGCTGGTGCGCCGCACGCCGGACGGCATCGACGTCGCCCGGCTGGGCGCGTGGCAATGGCAATTCACGGCGGCCTTGCTGGCCGGGCAGCCACTGCACGCCGCGCTCGACCCCGTGCCTGCGGCGGACGCTCAAGCGTGGCTGGCGTGGCTGTTGTCGGCCGGCTGCTTTATCGGCTTCGGCCCGGCCCGGGCCGCTGATTTGCCCATCCCGGAGCATTCGCCATGACACACGCCGCGTCCTCCCCCCGCGCCTCCGCCACCCTTGCCGCGCGCGTGCAGCGCGTGGTGGATCGGCTCGATCGCATACCGTACACAGTCCTGGCGATTCCATTGCGGCTAGCGGTTGCCACCGTGTTCTGGAATTCGGCCATGGCCAAGCTGGCCAACTGGGCAACGGCGGTGGAGCTGTTCCGGGAGGAATACCGGCTGCCGCTGCTGTCGCCGGAGCTGGGCGCCTCCCTGGCGGTATCCGTTGAACTGACCGCACCAGTGCTGCTGATACTCGGCCTGGCAACCCGCCCGGTGGCGCTGATACTGCTTGGCATGATCGCGTCGATCCAGTTGCTGGTCTATCCGCAGGCATGGCCCACGCATATCCAGTGGGCGGCGATGCTGCTGGTGCTGCTGGCCCGGGGCGCCGGGGCGCTGTCGCTCGACTGGCTGATCCGCCGGCATTTCAACGCAGCGGCGCGCTGACGCGGTGGACGGCGCGGCGGGCATGCCGTCATCGAACCACCCTCAGCGGTACGACAGCACCAGCCCCTGGATCAGCTGCGTCCACCCCTCCAGCATCACGAACAGCAGCAGCTTGAACGGCACCGAGATCGTGGTCGGCGCCACCATCGACATGCCCAGCGCCAGCAGGATGGCGGCGACGATCAGGTCCACCACCACGAATACCAGGTAGACCACGAAGCCGATCTGGAACGCCCGCGTCAGCTCCGACAGCGTGAAGCTGGGGATCAGCACCATCATGTCGTCGGACTTGAGGTCGTCGGCGCGGCCCTCGGGCCAGATGCGCTTGGCGGACTGGACGAAGAAGGTGCGGTTGCGCTCCTCGGTGTGCTTGACCAGGAATTCCTTGAGCGGGCCGCTGACGGCGTCGTAGACGGTGACCACGTCGTTGACGTTGAAGGCGGCGTTGGCGTCGGCGCGACGCTTGATGGCGTCGAAGGCGTCGGAGCCGATCGGCGCCATGATGTAGGCGGTCAGGATGATGGCAATCCCGTTCAGGACCATGTTCGGCGGCACCTGCTGCAGCCCCAGCGCGGCGCGCAGCAGGCCGAACACGATCACCAGCTTGGTATAGCTGGTCACCATCAGCGCGACGAAGGGCGCAATGCCGAACGTCAGGATGATGGTCAGGATCAGGACCGGATTGTAGAGTCCGCTGTTCATCGCATGCACCGGGGCGGAACGGGAGATGGCGGCCTGCCGCGATTCATGCGTCGCCGCCGGCGAAGGTGGTGATGCGCACGCCCAGCCGGTTGCCGACCGCGATCAGGGTGCCGGTGCCGATGCGGTTGCCGTTGGCGACGATGCGCACCTCGCTCTGCTTGAGCGGCTGCGGCAGCTCGAACACATAGCCCGGGGCCACCGCGCGCAGCTCGGCCAGCGGCACCGCGACGTCGCC
Source organism: Cupriavidus alkaliphilus (assembly GCF_900094595.1). Lineage (GTDB taxonomy): Bacteria > Pseudomonadota > Gammaproteobacteria > Burkholderiales > Burkholderiaceae > Cupriavidus > Cupriavidus alkaliphilus. Next base: position 203,920 of record NZ_FMAD01000011.1, read on the forward strand.
GACTTCAAAGCGCAGCGTCACCTCCAGCTGGTCCAGCCGCGACAGCGGCGGCTGCGCCGCGTCCGGATGGGGAATGGGCTGGGCCTGCCGTGCGGGGTCTTGCTCTTCCATATGCGCTCCGTTTGAAACATCCGTACTGCTGGCGCCGGCCTGCACCACCAGGCGCCGGCCCTCGGCCAGCGCGGTCCAGTCCGGGCCGTGGCGCCCGGTGGTACAGCGCACCACCAGCGCGCTGCCCTGCGAATGCCAGTCGTCGATGCCGACGATGTCGCCGGGCTCGATGCCGTGCATCTCGCCCAGCGCCAGCCGCGTGGTGCCGATACGCACCGCGACCGGCACCGGCAGACGCTCCATCCACGCCGGCGCCTGCGCGGGCACGCCCGCGGGCAACGCCGCGAGCCGTTCGGGCTGGTCCAGCTGCAGCGTGCCGCGCAGCCGCGCCGGCGGTGCGTCGCGCCGCAGCTCGAAGCCAAAGGCATGGGCCGCGGCCAATGGCTGCGCACGGGCGCCATCGGGCTGCCAGCTGAAGGCGTCGGGCACGGCATGGCCCAGTGCCGCCACCGCTTCGGCCAGCGCGTCCGCCATCAGCGCGTGGCGCAGCAATGCCGGCAGCGCTTCCGCCGCGCCAGGGACCCCCAGCAGCAGGCGTTCGCTGGCCACATCCCAGCGCAGCACGCCGTGGCCGCTGCCGAAGGTGAAGGCATAGCCGGCTCCGGGCCGCGCCGCGATCTCAGGGTCGGCGGGGACAAAACGCAGTTGCCAGTCGTGGCCGCCGGCCCGCACCGGCACGGCGGCCGCGCGGCAGGCCAGCCAGCCGGACAGCCGCGCGGTATCGGGCTCCATATGCGGCAGCGCCGGCGTGGCATCGAGGCCCGCCGTGGCCAGCCGTGCCGCCGCGGCGGCGCCGTGCACCAGCACGCGCATGGCGCTGCCGCGCGGCGCCGCGGCGGGCGCCTGCGCGGACGGGTCGCGGCCAGGACGAGGCAGGACGGAAGACATATTGGGCGGCTCGGTTGCTCGAGACGCAACGATAAGCAGCGGGGTGCAGCCACGTCCACTACGAGGCCTTGTAGGCCGGCGCCCAGAACCGCCGGGCGCCGGCCGCGCGGGCCGGATGTGCGGCGCGCGCTACGAATCCTCGGTACTGGTGGCTGTGCGGAGGCGGCCATACACTGCGCCCACTGATCCCACCGGCAAGGACGATGGCGAAACTCCCGGCAAACCTCCCAGCGTTCCCGCGCGGCCTCGGCCCGGGCGCGCCGGGGCTGCAGCAGATGGCGGCGGCGGCGGCGCGCCAGTCAGACCTGGCGCTGACGCTGCTGCTGTTCGCCGTGATCGCGCTGTTCGTGCTGCCGCTGCCGACCTTCCTGCTGGACCTGCTGCTGACGATCAACCTTGGCATGAGCCTGACCCTGCTGATCGTCGCTACCTATATCCCGTCGGCGCTGTCGCTGTCGACGTTTCCGTCGCTGCTGCTGTTCACCACGCTGTTCCGGCTGTCGCTGAACATCGCCTCGACCAAGCTGATCCTGCTGCATGCCGACGCGGGCCACATCATCGATACCTTCGGCAAGCTGATCGTCGGCAACAACGTGGTGGTGGGCGGGGTGGTGTTCCTGATCATCGCCATCGTGCAGTTCATCGTCATCGCCAAGGGCTCCGAGCGCGTCGCCGAGGTGGGCGCGCGCTTTGCGCTGGATGCGATGCCGGGCAAGCAGATGAGCATCGACGCCGACGTGCGCGCCGGCACCATCACCGCCGGCCAGGCGCAGGAGCGCCGCCGCGCGCTGGAGCAGGAATGCCAGTTGCACGGCGCCATGGACGGCGCGATGAAGTTCGTCAAGGGCGACGCCATCGCCGGCGTGGTGATCGCGCTGGTCAATATCCTGGCGGGCATCACCATCGGCACGCTGATGAAGGACATGAGCATCGGCGAGGCGCTGCAGCGCTATGCCATCCTGACCATCGGCGACGGCATGGTGTCGCAGATCCCGTCGCTGCTGGTCTCGATCGCGGCCGGGGTGGTGATCACCCGGGTCTCGTCCGATGAAGAGCGCAGCCGCTCGCCCAACCTGGGTGAGGTCATCGGCAAGCAGATCCTGGCCCAGCCCAAGGCGCTGGTGGTATCGGGGCTAGCCATCGCGGTGTTCGCGGTGGTGCCGGGCTTTCCCAAGTGGACCTTCGGGCTGATGGCGCTGGTGGTGGCCGGCGGCGGCTACCTGCTGCTGCGCCGCGCGCAGCGCAGCACCGGCACCGTCACCTGGATCGAGATGGCCGATGCGGACGAAGGCGCGGCGGCGGCCGGGACCCAGGCCGCGGTGGCGCCGGCGCTGGCGCTGGAGCTGGACGAAGCGCTGCGCGGGCGCATCGACCTGCGGCTGTTCGAGCAACGCATGACCACCGCCAAGGGAGAGGTCGAGGCCGAGCTGGGCATGGTGTTCCCGCGCCTGCGCATCCAGCACCGCGCGCTGGCCGAGCGCGATGCGTATGCCATCCGCGTGCAGGACGTGGTGGCTTCCGGCGGCGTGCTGCGCCCCGGCAAGCGGCTGCTGGAGCCTGGTGCCCGGGCGCGCGTGGACCAGGGCGTGGCCGAGACCGGCGCGCCGTTCGGCCCGTTCCAGGAAGTAGTGTGGGTGCCGGCCGAGCCTGGCGCCGCCGACGGCGTGCGCACGCTGTCGTGCGAGGAGGTGCTGGCGGTGCACGTGGGCGCGGTGATCAAGCAGCATGCGGCGCCGCTGCTGGGCATCCAGGACGTGCAGTCGATGATCCATGTGATCCAGGCCGAGGCGCCGGACCTGGTGATGGAGCTGGCGCGCGTGGTGCCGCTGCAGCGCATCACCGACGTGCTGCGACGGCTGCTGCAGGAGGGCGTGCCGATCCGCAACCTGCGCACCATCTTCGAAAGCCTGGTGACCTGGGCACCCAAGGAAACCGATGCGATCGCGCTGACCGAGCTGGTGCGCGTGGACCTGGGCCGCCTGATCACCAGCCGCCATGTCGGCGCCAACCGCTCGCTGGACGCGGTGCTGTTCGAGCCCGCGCTGGAAGCCCGCGTGCAGGGCGCGATCGAGAAGGCAGCGCGCGGCAACCTGCTGCTGCTCAGCCATGACGTCACGCGCGATATCCGCGAGCAGCTGCGCGTGCTGCTGGAGAAGGCCGCGGAGAAGGCAGGCGCGGCGGGCGCGGTTGGTGGATCGGGCGCCGCCCGCGTGGTGGTGGTGGTCAGCGTCGATGTGCGCCGCTATATCAAGCGCTTGATCGAGCCGGTCGCGCCGCGCATCCCGGTGCTGTCGTACCAGGAAGTCGATGAAGACGTGACGCTGGTGCCGGTGGGCTGGATCCAGAACCCGGCCGGAGAGTGAGATGGGCGCCGACACCATCCTCGACATCACGCGCCAGGCGCTGCTGGTGGTGCTGTGGGTCACGCTGCCGGTGGTGCTGATCGGCACGCTGGTGGCGCTGGTGGTGGCGGTGCTGCAGGCAGTGACGCAGATCCAGGACCAGAGCATCGGCACCTCGGCGCGGCTGATCGCGGTGCTGGTGTCGCTGGTACTGCTGGGCGGCTGGCTGGGCGGCGAGGTGATGCGCTTCGCGCAACGCGCGCTGCAGACCATGCTGACCTTCCTGTAAGGAGAAATCGATGCGCAGGCAATCACGCAGGACCAACGGACAAGCAAACTGACATGATGCTGGGGCACCACGGGGAACACGGATCGACTGGCCGCGCCACGCGCCCGCCGGCATGGCGCCCATGCCCGCCACGGCGGCCATGGCGCACCGCGGCGGCGCTGCTGTGCCTGGCGGGCGCGCTGCTGTGCGCCACCCAGGCTGCGCGTGCGGCGGACCTGCGCTGGCCCAACAAGCCGTTCCAGGCCTCGGCCAGCGACAAGCGGCTGGCCGACTTCCTGCGCGAGCTGACCGCCTCGCAGGGCACCACCGCGGTGATCGATCCCAAGGTGGAAGGGACCATCAGCGGCAAGTTCAATGAATCCGCGCAGCACGTGCTCAAGAGCGTGTGCTCGATGTTCGGCCTGACCTACTACTACGACGGTTCGCTGCTGTATATCGACGTCGCCAGCGAGGCGCGCAGCGAGGTGCTGCCGATCGCGCGCGGTTCGGGCGCGCGCCTGCGCGATTCGCTCGAGCGCATGCAGGTGCCCGATTCGCGCTATCCCATCACCATCAACGACGCGGAAGGCACCCTGATGGTGTCGGGGCCCAAGCGCTATGTCGAGACCGTGCGCGCCGCGGTGCGCGCGGTGGACGACCGCTCCATCGCCGACGAGCGCGCCGAGATCCAGCTGTTCCCGCTCAAGTACTCGTGGGCCTCGGATTTCCGCATCAACCGCGCCGGCAAGGAGATGACCGTCCCCGGCGTGGTCACGGTGCTGCGCAACCTGTACGGCCGCAACCGCACCCTGGCCACCGGCACCGGCCCCAGCCTGGGCACCAGCCGCGGCGCCACGCGCCAGGCCCAGCTGCGCATGGGCGAGGGCGGCGGGGGCGGCATGGGCATCCCCAGCGCCGACCCGTCGCAGATGCTCGATGCCATGGGCGGCGGTGGCGTCGGCCTGGGTCTGGGCATGCAGAACAACTGGGGCAGCGGCCAGTTGCCGCAGTTCCAGGCCGATACCCGCCTCAACGCGGTGATCGTGCGCGACACCCCGGACAAGATGGCGCAGTACCGGCGCCTGATCGAATCGCTCGACGTCAAGCCGCGGCTGGTGGAGATCGAGGTCACCATCATGGACATCAGCCAGGCCGACCTGGACAGCCTGGGCGTCGACTGGCGCCTGCATACGCGCCATATCGACCTGCAGCTCGGCGGCGGCAACGGCAACGCCGGCCTGAGCTTCGGCAATCTCGCCAACGAGGCCGGCACCACCGCCGCGACCATCGGCAGCGGCCTGCAGTTCACCGGCGCCATCGGCAGCGACGTGACCCGCTACCTGCTCACGCGCGTCAAGGCGCTGGCCGAGCGCGGGCAGGCCAACTTCGTCGCGCGGCCCAAGGTGCTGACGCTCGACAACACCGAGGCCGCGCTGGAGAACCTGCAGGAATTCTATGTGCGCGTCGACGGTTTCCAGGATGCGGGCCTGTTCAACGTCACCGCCGGCACAGCGGTGCGCGTGACTCCGCTGGTGGTCGACGAGCAGCAGAGCCGCGCGGTGATGCTGACCATCGACATCGCCGACGGCAACCTCTCGGGCGAGACCGTCGACCGCATTCCGGTGGTGCGGCGCCGCTCCATCACCACGCAGGCGATGGTGGAAGAGGGCAAGAGCCTGCTGATCGCCGGCTACACCACCGAAGAAAAGGTAAACGCCTCGTCCGGCGTGCCGCTGCTGCAGGACGTGCCGATCATCGGCAACCTGTTCAAGTACCAGGAGAAGCGCCAGAACAACATGGAGCGCTTCTACCTGCTGACGCCGCGCCTGGTGATCCCGGGGATGAGCTGATGGCCGACCTGCGCGATTCTCAAGCTTCGGGCTGGACGCTGCGCTTTCTCGGCGGCGATGTCTACGGCCGCCAGGTCACGCTGCGGCGCGGCGCCAATGTACTCGGCACCGCGGCGGACGTGGACATCAGCGTGCCCGGCGCCGAGGTGCAGCCGCGCCACCTGGTGCTGAACGTGGGCGAGCTGGCGGTGTCGGCCGAGCGCGTCGGCGAGGCCGCGGTCACCGTCAACGGTCGCGCCACCACGCAGCGCGCGTTCGCGCTGGCGGGCGGCGACATCCTCACCATCGGCGCGCTCGACGTGGAACTGCTGCGCGCGCAGCCGGGCATGTCGGAGGCCACCGACACGCTCTTTGCCTGGGCCGAATCCGGGCGGCGCGCCGCGCGCGATGCCGACGCGCAGCAGCAAGGCGGGCGCCGGCCCGGGCGCGCGCTGCTGGCGACACTGGGCGTGGCCGGCGTGGTGGGGCTGGTCGGCGCCGGCTGGCTCGCCGCCACCTATGCCAACGGCGGGCTGGCGCCGCGCACGCAGCAGGCGGACCCCGCGGCGGTGCGCAAGACCGTGGCCGCTTATCCGGAGCTGGAGGTGGTGTCGCTGCCCAACGGCACGGTCACGGTCAAGGGCTTCGTCAATTCGCGCGTGGACCGGCAGCGGATCGTGCAGGCGCTGGCGCCGTTCGGCCGCGGCGTGCAGCAGCAGGTGCGCTCGGCCGACGACCTGATCGAGCATATCCAGCGCTATCTCGACGAGCCCGGCGTGGGCATCGCCTACCAGGGCCAGGGCCGGGTGCTGCTGAGCGGCACCGCCGACCCGGTGCACGGGCGCGACAAGGTGCGGCGCGTGATCGAGGACCTGCACCCGGGCGTGCTGGTGTCCGACAAGATCGATTACCGCGAAACCGCCGAGAGCCGGCGCAGGCAGGTGCGCGACGGCCACATGGAGAACTGGCAGGGCGTGTTTCCCGCGCGCGTGGTCAGCATTACCGAGGACGGCAACGGCACGCGCTCGGTGCAGCTGGCCAACGGCGCGCGCTATTTCGAAGGGGCGGTGCTGAAGAACGGCGCCGAGATCGAACGGATCGACGCGGACGGCGTGGTGCTGAAGGACAGCCCGGTGCCGCCGCAGGCACGGCGATGACGGCACAACCGCGCGCCGTGCCACAGGATTTGCGCCCGCGGGCGCAGATGCCGCTTGCCCCCGGAGGGCAGGTGTATGACGCCAACCTACCTGAAGGAGATTGTCATGGCTGAAGTCGACCTCAATGCCAAGATGCAGGAAATCCAGCAGAAAGCGCAGGAGTTCTCGGTGAACATCCTGGGCCTGCAGGACACGCTGACGCGCCAGAACGCGGTGGTCAGCAGCGAGATGGCCCACAACACGCAGAAGGCCAACCTGGTCCAGGGCGCGATGCAGGACGTCAAGCAGACCTCGCGCACCAACTGACGGCAGGCCTGCCGTGCGCCCCGGCATGCCGGGGCGCCCCAACGCTTTGCAAGGAGAGCCATGATGGACCCTACCGCAGCCATTGCCGCCGCCCCCGCCGCCGGCGCCGCGCCCGACAGCGCCACCGTCGCCGCGCACCAGTCGCCGGCCGCGGCCCCCGCCGCGCAGCCCGACCCGGCCGATGCCCGGCAATTCGCGCAGATGGTCCAGCAGGGCCGCGCCGCCGACGGCTCGCGCACCGCGCACGTGACCCAGGCGGCAGACCCGACTTCGACCACGCTCGGCAACGCCATCCGCGCCAGCTATGTCTCGGCCGGCGAGGAATCGGCGCGCCAGGCCGCACGCCTGCAGGAACTGCGCGACGGCATGTTTGCGTCGATCTACGAGGGCAGCACCAGCGAGGTGGTGTACCAGGCCATGCTGCTGCAGACGCAGTCGCTGGAACTGTTCTCGTCGATCCACGTGACCTCCAGCATCGGCAGCGCCGGCACCAACCTGTTCAACAGCCTGCTGAAGAACCAGCAATGATGTCCACGCCACCGCTGTGCCGGCGCCTTGCGCGCGCGGCCCGCCTGGCGCCGGCGCTGATGGCGTTGGCGCTGGCCGCATGCAAGGTCGACCTGTACGCGTCGCTGAACGAACCCGAGGCCAACCAGGTGCTGGCCGCGCTGACCGCCGAGGGCATCGACGCGGAAAAGGCGCGCGCCGACACCAGCGGCGGCACGGGCGAGGGCCAGTGGCGCGTGCGCGTCGAGGAATCGCAACTGCCTGCCGCGCTGGAGATCCTGCGCAGCGAAGGCCTGCCGGGCGAACGCTTTGCCTCGCTGGGGCAGGTGTTCCAGAAGCAGGGGCTGGTGGCGACCCCCACCGAAGAGCGCATGCGCTACATCTTCGCGCTGTCGCAGGAGCTGTCGGAGACGCTGCGCAATATCGACGGCGTGGTCACCGCGCGCGTGCATGTGGTGATCCCCGCCACCGATCCGCTCTCGGACAAGATCCGGCCGTCGTCGGCGGCGGTGTTTATCAAGCACCGCGCCGATACCGACCTGCGCCTGCTGGTGCCGACCGTCAAGGACATGGTGGCGCACAGCATCGAAGGCGTGACCCACGACAACGTGTCGCTGTCGCTGGTCGAGGCGCGCCCGTTCGCGCCGCAGGCAGGCGCACCCGGGCCGGCGGCAGGCTTTGCCGTCGGACGCTTCGCCGTGCTCGCGGTCGGCGCGGCGGTGGCGATTGCACTGGCGGTGGCGGCCGTGGTGGCATGGCAGCGCGGCGTGCTGCGCTGGCCGCAGCGGCGCGGCGCGCCGCAGAGCGCGAATTGACGCCAGCCACCGTTGCCGCCCCCGGGGCCGTGCCTGGCGCCTACCTGCCCGGCGCGCTGGCCGCCGCACTCGCGCCGGCGCCGCCGGCATTGCCGGACCCGGCGCTGGCGCGCGCGGTGGCGGACCTGGCGCAGCGGCCGCTGGCGCATCTGCATCCCAGCTGGCTGCCGGCCGACTGGCCGCTGGCGTGGCGCCGCGCGGACCGCTTCGGGCCCGCCGCCGCCGACGTGCTGGCGCAGCCGCTGGGCCTGGCCGGCGCGGACGCCGCCCGTGACGCCGTGATCCACCGCCTGCTCGAGGCGCCGCCCTCGCTGGCGCGGCTGGTGCTGATGCCGCGCAGCGACCTGCGCCTGCTGGCCTGGTGGCTCGGCCTGGCGGTGCACCAGGCGGGCTTTGCCAGCGAGCGCCGCATGCTGCCGGCGCAACTGGCCGACAGCATCGCGCCGCTGCCCGGTGCCTTGTCGGCGCCGCTGCTCGGCAGCGCGCCGCGCGCGATGCGCCGTGCCGCGCGCCGGCTCGACCGCCACGCGGTGGCCTTTATCCTGAAGCGCGTGCCGGCGCTGCCGGCGCTGCCGATGAACCTGGCGCCGCTGCGCGCGCATCCTGCCGGCGCCGGCCGGCTGATGGCCGAGCGCGGCTATCGGCTGCTGTGCGGGCTCCTGGCCGCCGAGGCGCCACACGAGGCGCACGCGGCGCACGAGGGGCCGCTGCTGCAGGCGCTGCGGCGCAAGTTTCCGCGGCGGCTGGCGGCGTTGTCGCCGGCACCGCTGACCCCGGCGCAGTCCGCGCAGCTGCGCGAACTGTTGCGGCTCAACCTGATCCCTGAACGGTTCCCGGCATGGCACTGGCTTTTCTGATCACCAGCGAAAACCTTCAGCTGCTGTCCGAGCGCAAGGTGCTCAAGGAGGCCGAGTATGCCGCCTTGCTCGACGCCGCCGCGGTGATCGAGTCGGCGCGCAGCGAGGCCATGCACATCCGCAGCGAAGCGCAGCGCGAGGCCGAGGAGCGCCGCCAGCACGGCTACCGCGAAGGCTGGGCGCGCGCGCACGCCGACCACGCCGCGGCGCAGGTCAGCACCGCCGCCGAGGCCGAGCGCCAGCTGGGCGCAATGCGCCGCACCATGGCCGAGATCGTGATGAAGGCGGTGCAGCAGATTGCCGGCGAGCTCGACCCCGACATCATCCTGGAGGTGGCGCTGCAGCGCGTCGAGGCGCTGGTGCGGGCCGAGCCCTTCATCACCATCCAGATCCCGCTGGGCCGCGAGCAGGCGGTGCGCAGCCTGCTCGACCGTCTGGCCGAGACCCAGGAGTGGCCGCGCCGCGCCAACGTGGTGGTCGAACCGGGGCTGGAACCCGATGCATGCCGCATCCAGACCCCCTCGGGCACCATGGAAGTGGGCCTGCAGGCCCAGCTCGAAGCCTTTGCGCGCCGGCTGCGGGCGGGCTGATCCCTACCTCGATACCCATGTCCACCGAACTCCCCGCCACCGATATCGAAGCCGCGCTGCAGCATGCCGCCGCTGACCTGGAACGCGCGTTCGAGCATTTCACGCCGGTGGCGATGCGCGGGCGCGTCAGCAAGGCGGTGGGAATGCTGATCAACGCCACCGGCATCCAGGCCCATGTGGGCGAGCTGTGCCAGCTGGTCACGCCCGGCGAGCCGCCGCTGCTGGCCGAGGTGGTCGGCTTCGTGCAGCAGACTGCGCTGCTCACGCCGCTGGGGCGCACCACCGGCGTGTCGGCGCTGACCGAGGTAATCCCCTCAGCCCATGGCCACCAGTGCCCGGCCGGCGCCGCGTTGCTGGGGCGCGTGCTCGACGCGCTGGGCGAGCCCATCGACGGCAAGGGCGCGCTCGATGGCGTGGCGCGCGTGCCGGTGGACAACGAGCCACCCGACCCGCTCACGCGCCGGCTGATCCGCGAGCCGCTGGCCACCGGTGTGCGTGCCATCGATGGCCTGCTGACGCTGGGCGAGGGCCAGCGCGTAGGCATCTTCGCGCCGCCCGGCGTGGGCAAGAGCACCTTGCTCGGGATGCTGGCGCGAGGCGCGTCCAGCGATGTCAATGTGGTCGCGCTGGTGGGCGAGCGCGGCCGCGAGGTGCGCGAGTTTATCGAGTACAACCTGGGACCCGAAGGCATGGCGCGCACGGTGCTGGTGGTGTCGACCTCGGACCGCTCGCCGATGGAGCGCGTGCGCTGCGCCTATACCGCCACCGCGATTGCCGAGCATTTCCGCGACCAGGGCAAGCGCGTGCTGCTGCTGGTCGATTCGCTGACGCGGCTGGCGCGCGCGCAGCGCGAGATCGGCCTGGCCAGCGGCGAGCCGCCGACCCGGCGCAGCTATCCGCCGTCGGTGTTCTCGATGCTGCCGCAGCTGCTGGAGCGAGCCGGCACCGGCGTGCAGGGCTCGATCACCGCGGCGTATACGGTGCTGACCGAAGGCGAGGACGACAGCGACCCCATCGCCGAAGAGGTGCGCTCCATCCTCGATGGCCATATCGTGCTGTCGCGCAAGCTGGCCAGCGCCGGCCAGTATCCGCCGGTGGACGTGCTGCAGTCGGTCAGCCGGGTGATGCCGCAGGTGGTGGCCGGCGCGCACGCGCGCGACGCGGCGCGGCTGCGCCAGCTGCTGGCCCGGTACCAGGAGCTGGAGCTGCTGCTGCAGATCGGCGAATACCGGCCCGGCGCCGATCCCGTCGCCGACGCCGCCGTGGCGGCGATGCCGGATATCCGCGCCTACCTGGCGCAGCCGGCGGCGCGGCTCGATACCTTTGCGGGCGCCGTCGACAAGCTGGCGCAGGCGCTGCGCGTGCGCGAGCCCGCGCCGCTTGCCGGAGCCGCGCGATGACGGGCGGCGGCGCCGACCCGCGCCTGGGCCAGCTCGAGGCGGTGCGCCAGCGCCGCCAGGAAGACGCGCTGCGCGCGCTGCAGCAGCACCGCGCGCAGGTGCTGGCAGGGCTGCAGCAGGCCGAGGCCGCGCAGCAGGCGGTGCAGGCCGCGCTGGCCGAGCGCGCGGCGTTCATCGAACGCCTGCGGCAGGGCGCGTCGCAGGGTGGGGTGTCGGTGTCGGGGCTGCTCGATGCGCAGGGCTGGCAAAGCGCCTTCGATGCCCGCATCGCCCGGGCCAATGCCAACCTGGCCGCGGTGCTAGACGACGTGGCGCAGCGGCGTGCCGCCTTCGACGCGGCCCGCCACGCGCTGCTGCGCGCGCAGGCGCGGCTGGACGGCGCGCGCGAACTGGCGCTGCGCGAGCGCCGCGCGCTGCGCGCCGGCGCCGGGCGGCGCGAGGACGAGGCCATCGACGAAGCCGCGGCGCGCAGCTGGCACGCTGGCCGGCACGACGCGCGGCAGGCCTGAGATGCAGGGCGAACTGCTCGATCCCGCCTTGCTGTTCCAGTGGGGACGCGAGGTCATCATGCCGATCGTGATGGTGATGCCGCGCCTGCTGACGGCGTTTACGGTGCTGCCGTTCCTGTCGCAGCAGGCCATTCCCGGGGTGGCGCGCAACGGCATCGTGCTGGCGATCGCGCTGTTCGTGTCGCCGGGCGCGCGCATCGACCTGGACGCGGTCGCCGGCGGCCTGTGGCTGGTGCTGATCTTCAAGGAGGCCTTTATCGGGCTGCTGCTGGGGATGGCGTTCGGGCTGTTCTTCGTCGCGCTGCAGATGATCGGCGAGCTGATCGACTTCCAGACCGGCTCGGGCAATGCCACTTTCTTCGACCCGGTGACGCAGCAGGAGGACGGACCCATGGAGAACCTGCTGTCGCACTTCGGCATCGCGCTGTTTGCGGCGTTCGGCGGCTTTATCGCCATGACCGGCGTGATCGTGGAGTCGTTCGCGTTCTGGCCGGTGATGTCGTTCGGGCCGGAGATGTCGCTGGCGTCGATGGGCTTTGCCAACCTCTACGCCGGCACGCTGTTTTCGTGGGTGGTCAAGCTGGCCGCGCCAATCCTGCTGCTGCTGGTGATCGTCGAGCTGGGCTTTGCGCTGATCGCGCGCTTCGTGCCGCAGTTCGACGTGTTCCAGTTCGCGCAGCCGGTCAAGATCTCGGTGGCCTTCCTGATGCTGGTGCTGATGCTGGCGGTGATGGTCGATACGCTGCAGGGCTTCCTGCGCCCGGACAATATCCTGATCGAGATGCTGCGCCGGGGCGCGCCATCCTAGCAGCGACGCGGCAGATCGACCCCAGATGAGCGACAGCGAAAAGAACCTCGAGGCGACCCGCCGCAAGCTGGACGAGGCGCGCAAGCGCGGCGAAGTGCCGCGCAGCAGCGACGTCACCTCGGCGGTGGTGTTTCTCGGCGTGCTGGCGGGGCTGTGGCTGCTGGGCCGCTATTTCGTGCGGCTGTTCCAGGCCCTGTGGCACAGCGCCATGGGCAGCGTGCCGCAGCACCTGGCCGACCAGCAGATGCTGGTGCTGGGCGAGGCCGCGGCGCGCTTCCTGCTGATGGGCGTGCTGCCGATCGTCGGCCTGGCGCTGGTGTGCGGCATCGTCGGCGCGTTCCTCCAGGTGGGGCCGCTGGTGGCGTTCGAGCAGATCAAGCCAGACCTGGCGCGGCTGAACCCGGCCGAGGGCCTGAAGCGCATGTTCGCCGTGCGCAACCTGGTGAACCTGGCCAAGATCCTGGTCAAGATCCTGCTTCTGGCGGGGCTGGTCTACGTGCTGGCGCTGGGCGCGATCGAGGACGGCGTGCGCACCGGCTACGCGCGCCCGGCGGAAATCCTGCTGCTGGTCGCCTACATCATCCTGCGCATGTGCTGCTGGGCCGCGGTGATCTACCTGGTGATGGCCGTGGTGGACTACGTGCACGAGCGCCACCAGTTCATGAAGCGCCAGCGCATGAGCGTGGACGAGTACCGCCGCGAGTACAAGGAGACCCAGGGCGATCCGATCATGGCCGGGCGCCGCCGTGCCGCGTTCTTCGAGGCCGCGTTCTTCGGCGTCAGCGAGCGGGTGCGGGTGTCGACCGCGGTGGTGTATTCCACCCAGTACGCGGTGGCGCTGCGCTACGACGGCCCCGGCACGCTGCCGCGCGTGGTGGCCAAGGGCAGCGGCCAGGTGGCGGCGCGCATCCGCCAGGCCGCGGCGGACTACCTGGTGCCGTCGGCCTTTGATTCGGACCTGGCGCAGCGCCTGTACCTGAACGTGCCGCTGGACCGGTATATCGATCGGACGTTGTTCGAGCGTGTGGCGGAGCTGATGCGGTGGGCGAAGGGGGAGTGAGACTGGGTGGGGGACACTGCCCGCTGCAGGTTTTCTCCCCTCTCCCGCTTGCGGGAGAGGGGCGGGGGTGAGGGCGGGCGACGGCAATATCGACGGGCTTCACTTCATCGACATGCTGGCCCTCATCCCAACCCTCTCCCGCAAGCGGGAGAGGGCGTACACAGTCGGTCGAGCCAACGCCAACGCCAACGCCAACGCCAACGCCAACGACAGTAAACTACGCCGCGATCACGCCTTCGGCATCCTTTTCCCTGTCCACCGACAAGGGCGCGCCCGGCGGCCGCAGCAGCGTTGCCGCGCTGGCCAGTTGCACCCGGTTGCGCACGCCGAAGTGGCTGCGCAGCCGGCGCATGTGGTAGTCGACGTTGAAGATCGACATGTCCATGCGCCGCGCGATCTCCTTGTCCGACAGCCCCTGCGCCAGGCAGGCAAGGATATCGCGCTGCACGTCCGACAGGCCTTCGCGATGGCGGCCGGCAAATGCGGGGATTTCGACGTGGCAGGTCAGGAACTCGTGCAGCGCCAGCCCCGTTGCCAGGGCCTGGCCCACCACGGAGTCGCCGATCCAGCGCCGGCTCTCGATGCCTGACATAAAGCTGATCAGCACGAACTCGCTGTTGCCCGGCATCGGCAGGTTGAGGAAGATGCCGCTGCGCACGCCGGCGTCGCGCAGGTCTTCCAGGAAGCGGCGCCGGCGCAGCGGGGGCACGTTGCCCAGCGGCGTCTGCGCCAGGTCGTCGGCATCCCACACGGTGGGCAGGCAGAAGGTGCCGGGTTGCGGGGTGCGCGGATCGATCTCGTAGTAGCGCTCGCGGAAATAGCGCTCGCGCCAGCCCGGCGGGGAATAGCTTTCAAAGAAGGTGCGTGGCTGCAGCTGCCCGCCGACATGGGCGGCGGTGGCGTAGCCCAGCCAGTCGAAGCCGATGGCGCGGATGGCGGACTGCATCACGGCGCTGCGGCCTTCGTGGGTCGGCTCGGCCTGCAGCGCTGTCACTAGGCCGGGGGTGGCGCCGTGGCGCACGCGCTGCCTGACCGGCACCAGGTGGCGCTCGCCGAATACCTTGATGCCGTTGTTGGCCACCAGTGCCGGGACGGTGCCAGGCGCGGTGGCCGGGCGGGCCGTGGGGCGTGCGGTGGTTGCTGCGGTGCCATGCCCGGACGCCCCCGCGTCACGGTACGGCACGACTTCCACATCTTTGATCATGTAGGCCTCCGACAACGAGTCTTGGCGTGCGACCACGGCCTTGTGAGCCGGTCCACGCGCGCAAATGGGGCTGGCCTGCGCGGCGGCACTGCGGGGCGCGGCGCGTCATGCCGGTCGTGGCGGTCCGCCGGATGCTGCACGGAGCCTGGCCATCGCCAGCGCGTATCGCGGCTGCGCTGCATTGCCGTCGAGCTGGCAAGCCCGACATACTGCTGACCCGATTCCCGTCGGAACAAAACTGGGCAGGCCCCGCGTGGGGCTGCCGTGATTTTTATTGTGGTGTACGCGAGCCGCGGCGCCGGGCCGCGGCGGTGTCATTTTGCGCCCTACGCTTCCAGTGCCTTGCCGCGTGTTTCCGGCAACGTCAGCGCGGCCAGGATCAGCACGCCATACGCGGCCGCGGCGAAGATGCCGATGGCGTGGCCCAGCGACATCTGCTGGCTGACATGGCCGATCAGGAACGGGAAGAACGCGCCGATGGCACGGCCCACGTTGTAGCAGAAGCCCTGGCCCGAGCCGCGCACGCTGGTCGGGAACAGTTCGGTCAGGAACGCGCCCATGCCGGCGAAGATGCCCGAGGCAAAGAACCCCAGCGGAAAGCCCAGCAGCAGCATCACGGTGTCGTTGACGGGGATGTGCGTGTAGGCCAGCGCGATCGTCATCGAGCCCAGCGCGAACAGGATGAAGTTGCGCTTGCGGCCGATGCGGTCGGTCAGGTAGGCGCTGGTGACATAGCCGATATAGGAGCCGACGATCACCATCGCCAGGTAGCCGCCGGTGCCCAGCACGGTCAGGCCGCGCTCGGTCTTGAGGAAGGTCGGCAGCCACGTGGTGATGGCGTAGTAGCCGCCCTGCGCGCCGGTGGTCAGCAGCGCCGCGCGCAGCGTGATGCTGAGCAGGCGCGGCGAGAAGATCGCGGCGAACGAGGTCTTTTCGCTGACCTGCGCCTCGCGTGCCTTGTGCTCGGTATAGACCTCGGGCTCCTTGACCAGGCGGCGCAGCACGATCACGAACACCGCCGGCAGCAGCCCGATCAGGAACAGCACGCGCCATGCGGTCTCGGCGGGCAGCAGCGAGAACACCAGCGCATAGAGCAGCGCCGCCAGCCCCCAGCCCACGGCCCAGCCGGCCTGCACCATGCCCACGGCCTTGCCGCGGTCCTGCGCGCGGATGGCTTCGCCGATCAGCACCGCGCCGGCGGTCCATTCGCCGCCGAAGCCGAAGCCCATCAGCGCGCGCGCCACCAGCAGCTGTTCATAGTTCTGTGCCAGCCCGCACAGGAAGGTAAAGAAGGCAAACCACAGGATGGTCAGCTGCAACGTGCGCACCCGGCCGATGCGGTCGGACAGGATGCCGGCGACCCAGCCGCCCGCGGCGGAAGTCAGCAGCGTGGCGGTGCCGATAAAGCCCGCGTCGGCGCGGCTGATGCCCCAGGTGGCGATCAGCGTGGGGATGACGAAGCTCAGGAACTGCGTGTCCATGGCGTCGAGCGCATAGCCGACCTTGCAGCTCCAGAAGGTGCGGCGCTCATTGGCGGTGATGTCGCGGTACCAGGAGAAAAAGCCGCGCGACGGTGCTGCCTCGGCGTTGGCGGGCGATGATGGCTGGGGGCTCTGGATACTGCCAATCTGCGTTTCCATGCATTCCTCTCGTGCGATGTCTGGCTCGGCCGTGGCAGCGCGCGTGGTGCGCGGCGCTTGCCTTGTGGTCCCGGCATGCGTTGCCGGCTACCGCTGGCGCGTATCGATGGCGCGGCGGTGCGCGGTTGCAGCGCGTCCTGCGGTGCGCCCGCTGACTGCATTCTTGAAAGGCACGGCTGCCCGCGTCCAACTAGTTTTTCGGGCGGCGGCCGATAAGAAAAATTGATTCCTGTGCTGAAAGCCCGTAAATGCGCGGCTGGCGCCGTTCCGGCCCGTGGCGCCATCACCACGGGCCGCGGGTTTTCCCCGATGCCCCGGCGGCGCGCGCGGGCCCGGACCCGCGAGGGCATAAGCATACGGCGCGCCAGCGCATGCGGGTTGGCCGCGACCCTACGGAAACCCGTAGGCCAGGGCCGCAGGCGCGGCCGCTACGAGCCTTCGGTAATGGCACGCGCCGCCGCGCTCGGCTAGGCTTGCACCCATTGCCCCGAACGCGCGCGTGCCGCCTTGCCTATGTCGACTCTTGCCAGACTGACCCTGTCCACGCTCCGGCTCGCCGTGCCCGCGCTGCTGCTGGCGTGGCAGGCGCCGGCGCACGCGCAGCTGATCCCCGTGGAGCGCTCGGTCGAGGTGCTGGCCGATCCGGCGCGCGTCTGGCAGCTGGCCGGCGGCTACTGCGCGGTGCCGGAGTGGGACACCGTCTACAAGGACTGCCGCGTGGTGCTGGGCAGTGGCAGCCCGGGCACGGTACGCCGCATGGTCCACAAGGCCGGCGGCCTGCCGGCGGTCGACGTGCTGACCGACAAGGGGCCGTACTCCTACAGCTACCGCAAGCTCTCCAGCCTTACGCGTGGTCGGCTGCAGGCCGCGCCGGGGCAGGGCGTGGGCACCACGCGCGTGACCTGGCAGATGTGGCTGGATCCGTCGGCCGTGCCCGACGGCGCGCGCGCGGAGTATCCGGCGGCGCTGGGCGACGACATGCTGGCCGCGCTGCAGCGCATGAAGGCGCAGGCGGAAGCGGCGCAGCATGAGGCCGAGGAGGACGCCGCGCGCGGCCCTGCACTGATCCCGCCGCGCCAGCCGCCGACGCCGTCGCAGCCGTCGCCGCTGGGGGCGTGAGCGCGGCGCGCCGGCCATGCTGCGCGGCAGCATGGCACGCTACCGAGCGCCGCTGTCAAACGCTTGTTTGCCACCGTGTCATCGCGTAGATTCGGTGGCTCGGCGCCTGTCCTGATGCGCCGCCGCAGCGACCGTCCCCTACCCATCGCCCATGAACCTGCGCTTTCTCGAAACCTTTGTCTGGGTGGCCCGCCTGCGCAGCTTCCGGCTGACCGCGGAGAAGCTGTTCAGCACGCAGGCCTCGATCTCCAGCCGCATCGCCGTGCTGGAGGAGGACCTGGGGGTCAAGCTGTTCCTGCGCGATTCGCGCGGTGTCACGCTGACGCCGGAGGGCCAGCGCGTGCTGGAGTATGCCGAGAAGATGGTAAACACCATGCACCATATGCGGCAGTCGCTGGACCGTTCGCGCGCCATTGCAGGGCGGGTGCGCATCGGCGCGATGGACTCCGTCATCCATACCTGGCTCTCCACCGTGGTCAAGCGCGCGATGCAGGCCTACCCGGCGCTGGAGATCGAGCTGACCGCCGATGCCGCGCTGAACCTGTGCGACCAGCTGCAGAAGGGCTATCTCGACGTGATCTTCCAGACCGACCTGCTGCGGCTGGAAACGGTGCGCAATGTCGAACTGGCGCGCTACCCGATCCGCTGGATCGTCGCCACCGGTTCCGCCTGTGACCGGCCCTATGCCTCGCTCGATGAACTGGCCGCCGAGCGCGTCATCACCTTCGTCAAGAACTCGCGCCCGCACCAGGACATCCTGAGCCTGTTCCACCTGAACGGCGTGGCCTCGCCGCGCATCAACTGCGTGAACTCGGTGGCGGCGATGACGCGGCTGATCGGCGACGGCTTCGGCATCGGCGCGGTGCCGCCGGCACTGGTGCGCAAGGAACTGGCCGAGGGCACGCTGTCGGTGGTCGACGTGGAGAACCATCCGCCCGCGCTCGATATCGTCGCCTCGTGGCGCATCGGCGCGGGACTGGAGGTCAACGAGTCGATCGTGGGGCTGGCCACCGGTGTGGTGGCGGAGTTCTGCGCCGAGGTCGGCGAGGACATGGCGGTGCCGGTGCAGGCGCCCGCCGCGGCGCCCCACGCGGGCTCGTAGTCATCGGATTCCTTTATCGCGCTCGATCCGAAAGATTTGTTGGACGCCAGCGCCGGCGCGCGCCCAGAATCGGCAGGCCAACCCGACTTTGCGCGCCGCCCGGCGCCCGCCTGCCGACCATGAACCAGCCGCTCCAGCACGCCGCCTCGCTCCTGCCCGAAGACCCCGCCGCACTGCGCCAGCTGATCCGCGCGGGCCGCTACCGCGGCCACACCAGCGGCCTGGCGCGCGGCCACGTGCAGGCCAATATCGTGATCCTGACGCGCGACTGGGCCTATGACTTCCTGCAGTTCTGCGCGCTCAACCGCAAGGCCTGCCCGCTGATCGACGTGACCGACCCGGGTGACCCGGTGTTCCGCAACCTCGGGCGCGACGTCGACATCCGCACCGACGTGCCGATGTACCGGGTCTACCGCGACGGCAATGCCTACCACGAGACCACCGGCATCACCGAGTTGTGGCGCGATGACTTCGTCGCCTTTGCCATCGGCTGCTCGTTCTCGTTCGAGCAGGCGCTGCTGGCGGCCAATGTGCCGCTCAAGCACATCAACCTGGGCCGCAACGTCGCCATGTACCGCACCGCGATCGAGACCCGCCCGGCGGGCCGGCTGTCGGGCAAGCTGGTGGTGTCGATGCGCCCGCTCAGGGCCGCCGACGCGATCCTGGCCACCGAGATCACCGCGCGCTATCCCGACGTGCACGGCGCGCCCGTGCATATCGGCGACCCGCGACTGATCGGCATCGAGGATATCGAGTCGCCCGACTACGGCGACGCGGTGCCGCTCGACGCCGATGAAATCCCGGTGTTCTGGGCCTGCGGCGTCACGCCGCAGGCCGTGATCCGCGAGGCGCGGCCCGAGATCTGCATCACCCACGCGCCGGGCTGCATGCTGGTGACCGACCTCGACAACAACCGGCTGTAGTTTGCCGGCAACTCCACCGGCAGCCGCGGGCCTACGAATTCCCATAGTTGGCCTGCGCCGCCGACGCGCGCAGAATCGGCGCGCATGATGCCCGCGGCCTGCCCGTGACCCGGCCGCGTGCCAGGGCATCGGCAACCGTCTGACCTGCCGGCAGGCGCCGGCGTCGCCAGGAGACTTGCGTCATGCTGGATTTCATGGATGCCATCCGGGCTGCCGCGCGCGCGGCCGCCGAGGCCGCGGCCCGCGCCGCCGCCGAAGCCGCGCGCGAGGCCGCCGAACGGGCCGCCCGCGAAGCCGCCGAGCGTGCCCAGCGCGCGGCCGAGGCGCGCGAGACCCAGCGCCAGCAGGACGCCCAGAACACCCAGCAGGCGCAACAGTCGCAGCAAACCCAGCAGACGCAGCAAGACCCGCAGGCGAAACCCGCCGACCAGCCGGACAAGCCGCAGGCGCTCGCGGTGACGCCGGCGCTTTACACCACCAGCACCACGGGTGTGCAGGCACCCCGCGCGATGCAGGTCGATGCGCCGGCGCCCGAGAAGCCCAGGACCGATCCCGCCGAGGAAGCCCGCAAGAAGAAGGAAAGCGATGCCAGGGCACTGACCGATGGCTGGCAGCAGGAAGCGCAGGACGCCTATGACAAGGTCGTGGCCGACCTCGACGGCCGCGCCATGACCGACAAGCAGTGGCAGCCGCTGGGCCTGAAGTATGGCAACGTGATGGGCGGCGCGCAG
Organism: Cupriavidus alkaliphilus; assembly: GCF_900094595.1. Lineage (GTDB taxonomy): Bacteria > Pseudomonadota > Gammaproteobacteria > Burkholderiales > Burkholderiaceae > Cupriavidus > Cupriavidus alkaliphilus. The sequence continues at coordinate 224,086 of NZ_FMAD01000011.1, forward strand.
AACGAGCTGCGCGTGGCCGCCAACAACGCCGCGGCCACCGGCGGAGATGTCAAGGCCGCGGTCGAGGCCAAGGCCGAGGAGATCCGCAAGCGCTATGACGATCCCAATGTCGCGCTGAACATCGACGAGACCAAGACGCAATTCCTGAAAAACGAGAGCACCCAGGAGGCGCGCAACACCCAGGGCGCGCGCTTCAACGTGGTGCTGGCGCAGGAAAAAGAGCAGCAGGCCGCCGCCAGGGTCGACGAGGAACAGGCCGCCTACCTGAAGATTCCCGGCGGCATCCGGCGCTTCGAGCTCGAGGCCGACGATGAACTGGTGGCCGCGCGCGACGCTCATCAGCAAGCACAGCAGGAACGGGTAAAGGCCGAGGAGGCCTTCCTCGCCGCCATGCAGAAAGAGATCGACACGGTCGCGGCGAACGCCTACCAGCAGGACGCCAATCAGGCCCTGAAGGACCTGCGCAACGATCCGCACGACCGCACCATCTCGATGGCGGACCGCTCGTACGACCTGACCCTGGCCAACGGCAAGGTCAGCGACGCCGACGCGCAGCTGCAGGCGCTGGCGTCTGGAAAGGGCGTCAAGGTGCCGGACAGCTATCGCCAGCAGGCGGTGCAGGACCTGAAGGCGCGCTACGGCACCGAAGGCGGCATGGGCCAGCTGATCGACCGGGTCGACCTGCGCGGACGCATCGCCGGGGAGATGGAGCACCTGACGCCGTCCACCGACTTCGAGCGCAAGCTGGCGCAGAACGACCCCACCACGCTGGCGATGGCGCAGGCGCAGGGGCTGACGCTGGATCCCGAGGCCAAGACCGATCCCAACTCCACCACGCCGCGCGACCTGCCGCAGGCCGAGCGCGCGCTGATGGAACACAACCCGGCCGGCTACGTCATGTACAAGGCGCTGGGCGCGGACAGCCTGGTTCCGGCCCCCGACCTGCCGGCGACCGATCCGGCCCGGATCGCCTACGACAAGGGCGTCGCCGAGAAAGGCCTGCTCGGCTACACCGTCGAGCAGCTCAAGGTGCGCAGCGAAGACCCCAAGCTCAGCCAGGCCGAGCGCGACCAGGCCGCCAGCGGCCTGAACCGGATGCTCGGCTTCATGGAGGGCTCGGTGCCGCTGCGGGTGGACGCCATGACCCGCGGCATCGACCAGAAGCTGGACAGCGGCGACGTCACCGGCGCGCTGCAGATCCGCAAGGCCGGCGCGGATGCCGCGCAGACGCCCGAGGAACGCCAGCTTTACGTCGACGTGCACAACGATCGCTTCAGCGGCGACCTGTTCAAGGCGCAGATCGAAGCGTCGATGGACAAGGACCTGAAGAACAAGACCCACGATGACGAGGGCCGGCCCATCATCGGCCAGGAAAAGATGTACGCCGACAAGGTGGGCGTGTACCTGCAGGAAGTGGCGCCGCACCTGATCGAGGAAGACGCCGGCACGCTGCTCGATACGGTGAAGACCGAGTACAGCAACGACTGGACCGGGCGCAACAACAGCCAGTCGCCCGGATACAACGACTGGGACGACTTCTACCATGGCCTGTCGGCGGTGGTCGATGCGGCCGATGCCGGGTATTACGCGCGCAACCCGCAAGCGAAGCCCGGCACGGCCCCGGCCGCGACCGGCACGGCCAGCTGGCTGACCGACCACGACAACGAGGTCAGCATGCTGATGATGATGAACCAGGGCGGCTCGTCGCGCCAGGGACGCATCTACGGCGGCGCCCAGGACGCGGCCGCCAAGGGCCACATCGGGCTGTCGGCGGCGTTCGAGCAGTCGCTGAAGTCGAGCAAGGACGCGCCGGTGATGTCCGACGTTTACCTGCGCAACGCGGTGCAGCGCGGCAGCGAGGACTACGCCGGCACCGATGAGGCGAAGGAAGCCAACCAGCGCTTCGAGCTCGACAAGGACGAGATCCTGCGCCAGACCTTCGACAGCCTGGCGATGCGCAAGGAAGAACTCAGCGCGAAGGCCTCGGACGAGAAGGGGCTGTCCGAGGCCATCGCCCTGGGCGCGCCGCAGGGCGACGCCAACGCGATCCGCGAACAGATCGCCGCCGACGCCAAGGCCGGCACCACGGTCAAGGCGATCCCGATGTACGTGGCCGGTCCCGGCGGGGTGCCGTACCAGACCGCGGTGTTCGAGTTCGAGGGCAAGGACGGCAAGACCTTGTGGGTGGACGACCAGGGCGCCGTCTACGGCAAGGAAGAGCTGGACGCGAAGCGCGATTTCCAGGAGAACAACCTGCTCTCCGACAAGGGCACGGTGTACTTTGCCGAGAACCTGGACCTGGGCCGCGACGGCCACGTCGACTACACCGCGATGGACGCCCATATCGTCACCACCAGCGAGAAGGTATGGGGCTGGGTCAACCTCGGCGTGGCCGCGGTGGGCGCGGTCGCGGGCGGGGTGCTGGCGGTGGCCTCGGGCGGCACGCTGACGCCGCTGGTGGCCGCGGCGTGGGTCGGCATGGTGGGCAGCATGGGTTACGGCGTCGGTACCTCGTGGGCCGCGCTGGACAATATTTCGGACCATGGCCGCTCGGTCAATCCCTTCGCCAGCCAGGAAGCGATGGCGCAGTGGCTCAACGTGGCCGGCTCGCTGGCGGGCATGGGCGGCATGGGCCTGGCCAAGACCGGCGCGCTGGCGATGAACGCCGGCACCCGGCTGGCCGGCAGCACCAACCCGCTGCGCCAGATGGCGGGCGGCATGCTGAGCCACAGCGCCGGCCACTACGGCACCGCCAGCCGCGTGCTCAACGGCGTGGGCTTCGGCATCGGCGGCGTGCAGACCTTGCAGCAGGCCGCCATGTTCGCCGAGCACGGCAGCGAGATGAGCGTGTCCGAGAAGCTGCAGAACGGCGCCATGCTGCTGATGGGCGCCACGCAGATGCTGCCGATGGCGCTGCAGAAGCGCATCGGCGAGTCGGTGCGCGACGGCTACCAGGCCATGCGCGGGCGCACCGGCGCGGGCGACCTGGCCGGCAGCAACGGTCCGGGCCGCGGCCTGGGTCCGGAAGCGCTGGGCGCGTTCCGCGACGGCGATGGCACGCCCGTGCCTTCCGCCACGCGGCCCACCACGCGCCGCGGCGTGCCTGGCCGCGATGCCGACGCACAGCCACCCGCGCGCACCGATGCCGACGGTCAATCCGGCCGCTCCGGCAAGCAGGCCGACGGCGAACCAACCCCGGGCGCGGCCCGGCCCGCGACCCCGGAGCGCGCCAGCGGCAACCGCCCGGCGCCCGACGGCGGCGCCACCCCGGCGCGCGACCTGCGCACGCCGCAGCGGCTCACGCCCTGGCAATCGGCCAGGCTCAGCACCGCCGCGGCCTTCGACATGGCGGTCACGCGCGGCGCGATCCTGCAGGAACGGGTGATCCACGGCATGATGGACCGCGCCATGAGCCGGGCCATGGCGCGCTATATGACCGAGTCCGCCGCGCGCAACCCTTCGGGCGAGCGCAGCGGCAGCGGCCGCGCCGACGCGCCCGTGCCGGCCTCGCGCCGCCGCACCGCCACCGGCACGCCGGCGCTGGCGCGCGCGCCGCGCCACCCGTCGGGCGACGGCGAGGGCGGCGTGCAGCGCCGCACGGTGAGCCACGGCCCCGCGGTGGTGGCGCATGCCGATGGGCCCGAAGCGCCCGCGCGCATGTCGCTGCGGCAGAACGCGATCTCGCCGCTGGACAATGTGCTGTGGATCGACGGCAGCATGGAAAACATCGGCGTGCCCTATGGCGCCGAGATGGCCGCGCGCGCGCTGGCGGACCTGGACTCGGTGATGATCGTCACCGGCCCGCTGACCGCCCATGGCCGCGCCGAGACCAACGGCCCGGTCGGGGCGGCCTCGCTCGGCGCCTACCTGGCCTCGCTGGGCAAGGACGTGGTCTATGTCACCGACCGCGCCCATGCGCGCACGCTGCGCCAGATGCTGCGCCAGGACCTGAACCAGCCCAATGCGCGCGTCGAGACCTTCTCGGCCAGGGACTTTGCCAGCGCCGGGCGCCAGTCGCGCGCGCTGCTGGCGATGCACAAGCCGCAGGCGGTGGTGGCGGTGGAAGTGGCCGGGCGCAACACCAACAACGAATACCGGCTCCAGAACGGCGAGCGGGTGCGCGGCAATGCCATGCTCGACCAGTTGCTGATCGACGCCAACGACATGGCCGACATGGTCACCATTGCCGTGGGCGACCACGGCAACGAGGCCGGCATGCGCGCCGCGCGCGACCGTCTGCTGCGCGACATGGCGGTGACCGAGCAACTGGCCGACAGCTGGTCCGACGTCGGCGCCGACCACCTGGTGACGGGCATGAACTCCAACCTGGCGGCGCAGGCGATCGGCTTCGGCCTGCAGCGCGCGCTGGGCCGCGACAGCGGCATGCCCGGCGTGGAAACCGTGGGCGCGCTGCTCGACACCATGGCGCGCCACAAGGCGCGCGACGGCGTCACGCTGGAAGTCGGCGCCACCAGCGTGCGCGGCTACGACAAGACCGTGCAGAAAGGCGTCTACGAACTGCTGCAGAAGGCGGCCGAGCGCCTGCCCGCGGGCCTCGACATGGCGCAGCTGTTCGAGGGCATCCAGCGGCGCTTCCTGCCCGAAGGGATCGACCCGGCCGACTTCGGCATCCGCGTGCAGGACGATGCGATCGTCATCACCGCCTTCGATTCCAGCAACGGCGGCCTGCTGGCCGCGCAGAACATCGCGCGCCACACCTATGCCATGACCGGCAAGGCGGTGCAGGTGGTGGCCTTTACCGACCATGCCGCCGGCACCTACGGCGGGCGCGAGCGCGGCGACCTGGTGAACCTGGTCCACGCCGGCGTGGTCGCGGCGCAAAAGGCCAAGGGCGCGGTCGACCTGTTTGCCTGCAACACCGCCTGCACCGCGTTCCCGGAGGCGCTGGCCGGCACCCACCAGGCCAAGGTGGTCAACCTGATCATGCAGACCGCGCCCAAGATCGTTACCGAGGGCGGCGCGCGCCCGGTGGTGGTGGCCACGCCCGGCACGGTGAAGCTGCATGCCTACCTGACAGCGGTGGCCGAAGCCAGCGGCGGCAGCGTCACGGTCAAGGAGATCGGCGCGACCGAGTGGGCCGATGCGGTCAACAACCTGATGCACCTGGCCGACGGCCCGCAGCTGGAGCAGCTCAAGGGGTTGGTGGCCAAGTACATCAACGCCGAACAGATCCCCGCCGACGCGACCTCGCTGTGGTTCTGCTGCACCCACTATCCCGCGCTGGAAACGCTGGTGCGCCAGCAGCTAGATGCCATCGGCCGCAGCGACGTCAGGCTGATCGACCCGATGCAGTACCAGGCGCGCAAGGGCGTGGAGATGCTGGTGGACCAGGGCCTGATCGACCGCGGCGCACTGCTGGAGCAGCCGCTGGACCCGTCGGCGGTGCCCGACGACAAGACCCTGCCGACCATCGTCTTCACCACCGGCCAGCCGTCGCGGGTGTCCGGCCTGGCGCACGCGATGGGACGGCGCCCCGATATCCGGGTCTTCAAGACCGCCTTCGGCGAGGCCGCCGACGTGTCGCCGGCGCTGGCGCTGGTCGACGGCGGACGCCACCTGTCTCCGGTCGACCGCATCAGCTTCAACTACATCGGCCGCGGCCTGCGCGAGTTCTACATGCCGGGCGGCGCCGAGCGCGCGGCGGCGTCGCTGGAAGACGCCAGCAACGTGATGCTGGTGACCGGCTTCTCGGTGGCCAAGGACATGCCGGAAACCGACGGGCCCCCGGGCACCGCGGAACTGGGCCGCGCGCTGCGGCTGCGCGGCAAGCAGGTGACCTATGTGGTGGATTCGGCCAACCGGCCGATCCTGGAAGGCATCCTGCGCGAAATGGGCGAGCCGCTGGACAATATCCGCGTGTTCGATGAACCGATCGACAGCGCCGCCGAACCGGCCCGTGCGCTGTTGCGCGAGGTCGGCCCCGACCGGGTGATGGCGATCGAGCTGCCGTCGCGCAGCGCGCGCGGCACCAAGCACAATATGCGCGGCATCGGCATCGACGACTTCAACCCGGCGCTGGACCAGATCGTGCTGGAAGCCAATGCCATCGACGGCATCGAGACCCTGGGCGTCGGCGACGGCGGCAACGAGGCCGGCATGGGCGGCGTCGGCGGGCTGATCCCGCGCGCGCTCGACGGCAGCGATATCGCCGCGGTGGTGCCGGTGGACCATGTGGTCACCGCCAGCGTGTCGAACTGGGGCGCGTACGCGGTCTCGGCGCTGCTGTTGCGCCGGGGCAATATGCCGGAACGCTTCCAGAGCCCCGAGGAACTGGGCCGCGTGCTGCAGGCCGCGGCCGATGCCGGCGCCGTCGACGGTGTCTCGCGCGAGCGGGTGGCAACGGTGGATGGCTTCTCGACCGAGGTGCACCAGGCGGTGATCACGTTGTACGGACGCGCCGCCGCCGGCGGCGAGCCGCGCGGGCCGGGTGCCGCGCGCGCACCGCTGCCGGGTGGGCCGGCGCCGGCGCGCACGCCGCTGGCCGACGCCGCCGAAGCGGTGGTCGCGCACGGCGGGCAGCTGCCGCGCAAAGCCACCTCCACCAGTCGCGCCGACGACGCCGGCAGCGAGCGGGCGGCCATGCCCGCGGGGCGGCCGGCGATCCGCGACGGCAGCTGGTCGGTGCGCGACGGCGCGCCTAGCCGCGCCGCGATCGAGGCCACGGTCGACGGCATCCATAGCTCCGGCGGGCGCCTGGCCGGCGTCCACTACGTGGTGACCCATGGCGATGGGCTGTCGGTGCCGCTGCGCGCGGGCCTGCCGGAAGCGTCGTTCCTGTCGCTGCAGCAGGCCATGCGCGACCTCGGCCCGGCGCTGCAGGCGGGCGGCAACTTCCGCATCGCCATGGTCTCGCAGCGCGAGGCGGCGCGGCACGGGGCGGTCGACGCGCGCAGCGTGATCGGCACCGTGCCGCTGTCGCTGCGCGGGCACAAGCCGCACGCGGAAGGCTTTGCGCTGAATCCGGATTACCACGGCGAGATCCGCGCCGCGCTGCCCGACGATTTCCGTGCGGGCCTGCCGCTGGTGCGCCAGCAGGACGGCCGCCGCATCGACGTGCTGGCCCAGCTGGAGCAGTTTCCGCGCGGGCGCGCGGACCTGGACCTGGCGCAGCAGGCCGGCCAGAAGACCTTTGGCGATGAGGCGGTGGCGGTGTCGGTGCCCCAGATTCCCGGGCATTTCACCGTGCGCGCCGAGGGCCTGTTCGGCGGCATCGCGATGCGCGCCGGCGGCCGCGACGACGGACCGCGGCCGTTGCTCGATGCGCCGGCGGTGATCGACCGCATCCGCGCGCATCCGGATTACCAGGAAGGCATGCCGGTGGTGCTGTACGGCTGCTACGGGCAGGACGGCGCGGTGTCGCTGGTGCAGCAACTGGCCACCGGGCTGAACGCGCGCGTCTACGGCGCCGACGGCCGGCTGGACGTGGACGCGTTCCGCGCGCCGGGCAGCGACCTGGCCTATGGCGCGCGCCTGCGCGTGGCCGCCGATCCCGCCACCATGGCCGCGTCAGGTGCGCCGGTGCATGTGCAGGACGGCGGCCGCTTCCACGGCGCGATGCCGGCGCTGCCGGTGGTGGCAGTCACCAGCGGCGGCAAGCCGGTGCGCTCGCATGGCGCGCGCGCCGCGGGCGATCCGGTGCCGGCCAGCTGGCGGCAGACGCCGGACCGCTGGGCCGAACTGGCGCTGGGCGAGCCGGCGGTGCGCGTCAACGCGCCCCGGGATCATCTGGTGGTGGTCGGCGCCGTGCGCCCCGAGGGCGGGCTGCGCGGCGAGGGAGGCGAGGGCATCGGCGCCCACGAACTCGCCTTCCAGCTGGCGCATGACTGGGAGCCCGGCCAGCCCATCGTGCTGGCGCTGGACGGCGCGCATGCGCCGCAGGGACGCATGCTGGCGCAGCAGGTGGCCGACGTGATGCGCACCGACGTGCTGGTGCCGGAGTTCGGCTTGCGCCGCGGCGCCTACGCGCAGGACCCGGCCAAGAGCCAGATCGACCTGGCGCAGCCCGGACGCTGGCGCCGCCTGTCGCCGCAGCCGGATCCCTACGCCGGCCACAGTTTCAAGATCGACCATCACGGCAACGTGTTCCTGCGACGGCCCGATGGCACCCGCGAACGGGTGCGGCTCGAGACCTACCTTGGCCCGCGGCTCGGCAGCGGCGGCGCCAAGACCGTGTTCGCGCTGGGCAAGGACCTGGCGGTCGGCATTGCCAACGAGGCCTGGCTGGGCGACATGGTCCACGGCGAGCGCGCCGCCATGGCCGAGGCCGCCGGCACGCACGGGCTCAATACCGTGCGTAGCTTCGGGCCGGAGTCGTTCGAGGCATTCGGGCGCCCGGCCATCGGCTATGAGCGCTACGCGGCCAGCACCAAGGACCTGTTCGACGGCGCCGGCCAGTTGCGGCCGCAGCATGCCGAGCTGCTCAACGACCGCTCGGCACGCGATATCGCCGCACTGGTCGACACCATGAAGACGCGCGGCCTGCACCTGGGCGACGTGGAGTTCGCGCTGTTCCCGGACGGCGCGGTCAAGGTCGCAGACCTGACCCATGTCGAGACCGGCTCGGATGCGTCGCAAGGGAGCGCGGTGTACCGCATGCTGGACCGGATGCAGCAGGCAGGGCGCGCCCGGCGTGACGACGTTACCCGGGGCGGCGAGGGCGGCGCGGGCGGGGTGGTGCGCGCCACCATCTCGCATGGCCCGGCCGGCAACGCACCGCCGCCCGGCAGCAATGGTCCGCGGCCGTGGAAGGTGCGCACCGCGCTGGCGGTATCGGCGGCCGGCACCTTCGCCGCCGCCTCCGGCGCCGCGGCGATCTCGGCCCAGACCGGTGCCAACCTGGTGCTGACCAGCGCCGGCTGCTTCATCTACCGCGGCAGCGTGGCGATGGGGCGCACCGTGCATGCCGGCAAGGTGATCCGGCGCGCCGGCACGCACACGCCCGCCGATATCGCCTGGCTGCGCCGCACGCTGACCGAAAAGCCCGGCACCGCGGTGTGGGGCATCAACGACAGCAACCAGCAGAAGTTTGCCAAAGCGCTGGACCAGCTCGATGCCTACGCCCACCACGCCGACAAGAAGGACCTGCCCGAGGCCGCCGACAAGATCCGCGAGGCGCAGGCGGTGATCGGCACCATCGGCGCCTCGCTGCTGACGCCCGATACGCGCGCCGGGCAGGTCAACGACGCGCTGCAGCTGACCACGCTGGCGATCAACAACGGCAACACCATGCTGTGGTTCGGCGAGCACGGCGTGACCCAGATCGGCGAGCCGCTGACCTACAGCAGCGCGGTGTTCCTGGCCGCCAATTCGGTGCTGAGCACGGTCAATTTCGCGGCCCGCGCGGGTTATCACACCGGGCTGGCCCAGCCGGCGCTGCTGGGCGCGCGGCTGCGCAAGTTCGTGATGAACGCGTATTCGGTCGGCGCGGTGCCGCTGGCCGCGGCCGACATGATGCATACCGGCGGCGTGGTCGGCGCGATCGAGGCGGGCAGCCTGGCGGTGTTCGGCATCGGCGCGCACCTGCAGTCGCGCAACGAGCAGAAGCTGATCAACGCCGAGAAAAACCGGCTGGCCAAGGCGGCCAATCCCGATGCCGTGGACAAGCCGGTCACGCCATGGCTGGCGCAGAAATGGGATTTCTTCGGCCGCGCCATGCCCAAGGGGCTGGTGCTGCTGGGCGGCGGCGTGATCGTCAACTTTGGCGCCAAGATCCTGGTGGAGCTGCTCAAGGACGAGGACAAGGGCGCGCCGCGGCCGACGCCGACCCCCGGCGGTGGCCCGTCGACCCCGCCGACGGCCGATCCCGGGGTACCCACGCCGCCGCAGCAGCCGCCGAAAGAACCACCCAGCCAGACCCCGAGGGAGCGCCCCGCATCCGGACCGGTACGGGTGCAGCCCTACAGCCCGGACAACGTCGCCAGTTCCACGCTATGGGGCATTGCCGGCGCGCATCTCGACACGCTGCTGTCCGACGGCCAGAAGGCCGAGGCGCAGGCGCGGGCGATGACGCCGGACCAGCAGGTGGCCAACTTCGCGCTGCGCGAACTGATCAACCTGAATCCGCGCTATCGGCTCGCCGACAACCCCGACCACCTGGAGCCTGGCTGGGAGCTGGACGTGACGCGATAGGACGTGACGCGATAGGGCAGCGGGGGGGGCGCCGCGCTTCAGTTGCTGCCGTGGCGCTCCAGGTATTCGGCAAACTCGTCGCGCACTACCGTTTCGATGCGCGCCAGCTCGGCGTCGGTGATGTCCTCGAACAGCTTGCGCTTGCGCCGCGACAGCTCGCCGTGGTTCTGCACGATCAGGTCGATCAGGTTCGACAGGCGCGACTGGCGCAGGTCGAGCCAGCTTTCGAGCCGGGTCACGCTGGCGTCGTACGCGCGCAGGTACTGGATTTCCTGCGCCAGGTCCTGCTCGACGCATTGCTCGATGCACTCGAACACGAATTCGCACAGCGCGGTGGCGTCGAACGAGGCATAGAGCCAGTAGGGCTGCGGCGACTTGATCAGGATGGTGTCGCTGTCCGCATCCAGCGCGTAGTTGAGCAGTGCGGTACGCGGCGCGGAATAGGCCTTCAGCAAGCCGGCGTAGACGTCGAGCTGCTTGAGCATGCGCGCCGACACCGGCAGCACCACGCCCGCGGGCGTGACGCCGGCCTGGCGCAGCAGATGGTGGATCAGGAAACGATGCAGGCGGCCATTGCCGTCATAGAACGGGTGCGCAAAGACAAAGCCGAACGACACGCACGCCGCCACCACGATCGGGTTTGCCGCGTGGGATTCGACCAGTCCCGCGACCGCGGCAATGCCGTCCATCATCGCCCCCAGCTGGGCCGGCGGCGGCGGAATATAGTCGGCGATATTGCGCAGCCGCCCGCCGCGCGACAGCCAGTTCTGCTGGTCGCGGAAGCTGTATTCGGCGCGCAGGCCCGAGATGATCTCGTTCTGCCATTCGCACAGCTGGGATTCGGTCAGCGGCGCGCGCTGGCCGGCATATTCCAGCAGCCGCCGGAATTTGGCGACGCGCTGGTTATCGGGAATCTCATGCTCGATCGAATAGGTCGAGCGGGTTTCGGCAAGGTAGAGATAGTCCACCGCGCGCGCCAGCAACTCCGGCTCCAGGTGCCGGATGGCACTGCCCACGCGGCCGGGCAGGTCGGCGGCGATCCAGCGCGCCAGCTTCTCGGTACGGCGCACCACCGGGCAGAATGCCGCCGGCCCGAGGTGATTGTTCTGGATGCCGAACTGCAGGTCGGGCGTTGACGGGCCGGTCACGTATTCCGCCTCGTCCAGCGCCAGCACCCGCGGCGCGCCGGCCGGCAGCTTGTAATCGAACTGTGCCCCGGCCAGCCATTTGGCATAGAAGGCGCTCAGCCGGGCATAGCGCGAGGTCGGCGTGGCCGCCAGCCAGGCGCGCACATCCTGCACCGCCTGCGGCTGCTCGAACAGCGCCGCCAGCACGGTCAGGTCGAGCTGTTCCTTCTTCAGCGCAAAGGTGAGGTGGTCCACCGTGGTGTCGCCGCCGCGGTAGCGGTTGCGGGGGTAGACCGTGCGCGTGGTGCCATCGGGGCCGGTATGCGTGCTGAGCACGCCGGTCTTGTCGCCAAGCGCGGAGGTGCAGCGCAAGGGCGGCACGCGCAGGCCGAACTGGCGGATCAGGGCGTCGTAGCCTAGTGGTGCATGAGCCATGCGGAGCTTGGTGAAACGTAAGGCAGATGCCCGCGGAGCTTACCATAGCTTCTACAGGACTTACCAAAACATCTACTCGCCGCCAAATTTTTATCAATTCATCTATGAGGCCGGCGCGCAGCGGGGCCGGCCTGCCGGCCTGCGGGCCGGCTTTACCAGGCGCTCTACTGCGCTTGCTGTTTGGTCTATTCCAGGCGCGTGCGATGACGCTTTCGTCTACACCGGGCAGCCAGCGCCGCGCCCACCCCGGTTTTTAAACGCCGGTTGAAAATGACAGGCTTGTCATAATCGAGGTGGCTTTCCACATAATCGGCGGTGCGGCCGAAAGACTTGCTCAGGGTTTTCTCTGAGTTTGCCCATTAATCGGCGTAAAATCCATTTGCGGTATTTGACCGATGCCATTTATCGCCTATAACTGCAACTACATGTTGCGGCCGATGTCACGCACCATGCCTCAGCCCGCCAGGTTCGCCTGCGGGCATTTTTTTTATGTCGGCGCGAGATTAATCGGTGGCATTTAGCCGGAATCTGCGCGGGTGGCGGCAGATTATCATGACAAACTTGTCATCATGGCGCGGTCGGCATCATGACAATGTTGTAATGATAATGCGCGGTTGTGACCGCGGCCGATTCAGAAGAAATACTCATCGATGCCGGAGCTTGCGCTGGGCTTCCGCGCCAGCAAAGGGATTGCGGCAGTCATCCGTTACCGCGGCCAGCTTTTGCATACAGCTTCTGATGCGATTTTGTCGTGAATATCGGCCGCCCAGCCATGACTGGCATTAATTCAGTGAAAACCCTGCCCCGGCTTTCGCTTGACTTCGTTGATATATCACATACTGTGTATCCCATCGCCGCTCCAAAGTTTGAGAGAGAGGTGAGGGCGGAGACCTCAGGTCGCGTCGTGATAAGAGGCAAACAAATGCCAATGACATTAGGAGACATGAAATGCCAGCAGCCATCCCTAAGCTGAGGCGCAGCGCGACCGTATATTCCTCCGCCCTGTCGCGAGTTAATGGCCAATCTATTCAAGGAGCGCGCAATGAGTAATCCATCGGCAATGGGGATGGGCGTCAATCACCAGGTCCCGGAAGGCACACGCTGGATCCAGCTGATCGTGGGGGTGGTCTGCATGATCGCCACCGCCAACATCCAGTATGCATGGACCCTGTTCGTCCCGGAGATCCAGGACACCTACGGCTGGTCCCGCGCCAGCATCCAGATCGCGTTTACCGTGTTCGTGCTGGTGCAGACCTGGCTGGCGCCGATCGAAGGCTACTTTATCGACAAGTTCGGGCCACGCATGATGGTGGCGTTCGGCGCGGTGTTCATCGGCGCGGCCTGGTGCATCAATTCGCAGGCGACCACGCTGATGGGCTTCTACGTCGGCGCGGCGGTGGGCGGGCTGGGCGTGGGCTCGATCTACGCCACCTGCATCAACAACGCCCTCAAGTGGTTCCCGGACCGCCGCGGGCTGGCCGTGGGCCTGACCGCCGGCGGCTATGGCGCGGGTTCGGCGGCGACCATCCTGCCGATCGCGGCGATGATCGAGTCGCAGGGCTTCCAGCACACCTTCCTGTTCTTCGGCCTGCTGCAGGGCTCGCTCGCCTTCGTCGCGGCCTGGTTCCTGCGTTCGCCCAAGTCGCATGAAGTCCGGGCGTCGGCCAAGCTGGTCCAGGCCACGCGCGACTACACGCTCAAGGAAGCGCTGTGCACCAAGCTGTTCTGGCTGATGCTGCTGATGTTCGTGCTGGTCGTTACCGGCGGCATGATGGCCGTGGCGCAGCTGGGCGTAATCGCCAAGGACCTCGGCGTGAAGGAGTTCCAGGTCGACCTGCACTTCTTCGTGATGGCCGCGCTGCCGCTGGCGCTGATGCTGGACCGGATCATGAACGGGATCTCGCGTCCGCTGTTCGGCTGGATCTCGGACAACATCGGCCGCGAAAAGACCATGGTGATCGCCTTCACGCTGGAAGGGCTGGGCATCATCGCGCTGGGCTACTTCGGCAGCAACCCGTACGCGTTCCTGATCCTGTCCGGGGTGGTATTCCTGGCCTGGGGCGAGGTCTACTCGCTGTTCTCGGCGCTCGCCGGCGATGCCTTCGGCACCAAGCACATCGGCAAGATCTACGGCGTGCTCTACACCGCCAAGGGCATCGGCGCACTGTTCGTGCCGATCGGCAACCTGATGATGGAAGCGACCGGCACCTGGTCCACCGTGCTCTACACGGTGGCCGCGATGGACCTGACCGCGGCCTTCCTGGCGATCATGGTGCTGCGGCCGGTGCTGAAGAGCCACGTCGCGACAGCCAGGAGCCTGTACTCCAAGGAGACGGCGGCAGCCGGCACGCAAGTACCGGCCTGAGTGGAGCGGACACGGCGCATACGCCAGGCACCCGGGCGTTTCGCCACGGAACGGGCGGGCTTCTTCGGAAGCCCGCCTTTTTTTGTTGGACCGGAAGATCCCGCCCGGACCGGGCGCCCTGTGATAAACGTACGCCTGTGCCAACCCATCCCGCCCCGTGCGCGACGCCGCCATGTTTCAGGTGCATGCTCCCTGCCCATCCCTGACGCCCTATGTCGACGGCTACTGGTTCGTGCAGGACCTGGAAGGCGCCTACGCCGGCAGCGATATCACCACCTGTCCGTACCCGGGCGCGGTGCTGTCGGTCAACTTCGGGCGTCCGAACGCGATGGTGGGCGGTCCCACCGTGCCGGCGGTGTCGCTGCTGGGCTTCCAGTCGGCCAGCCGGCGCTGGCAGTCGTGGTCCGATACGTATTTCGTCATGGCCATGCTCAGCGGCGCCGGGCTGGCGCGCCTGTTTCCTGGCATCGGGCCCGACTGCAGGGACCAGTTGCTGGACCTCGCGGGCTACCTGGGCGACCAGGCCAGCCACGCGCTCAGCGCCGACCTGAGCGCCGCCTGGATGCCGGCGCGCATCGTTGCGCGGCTGGATGCATGGCTGCTGCGCCGGCTGTCCGCGCTGCGGGAACCGGCGGCGCTGCCGTCGATGCGCGCGGCGCACGCGCTGTTGCGCCAGGGCCGGCAGGTACAGGAAGTCGCCAGCCTGATGGCGGTCAGCCGGCGCCAGCTGAATCGCTGGTTCGAGCAGCAGCTGGGGCTGGGCCCAAAGCAGCTGATGGAGCTGGAGCGCCTGCAGCACAGCATCCAGGCGGTGCAGTGCGGCGCGGGCGACGCGCTGCACGGCTACAGCGACCAGGCCCACCAGATCCGCGCATGGCGCCGCCGCGTGGCGCAGACGCCGGGCGCGTATGCGCGCGGCGGGCAGTCGCCGCTGGCGGCGTCTTTCGGGCAGCGCCCGGCCGGCGCGCCCGCGTTCTACCTCTGACTGGCGCGCCGCCGGCGCACGCCAAGCACGTCCCAAACGTTCAATACAGCGTTCCCGCGCGGCCGCATGCTGGCGGCCTGAACGGAGGAACCATGAACGCTGCAAGCCTGCCGCCGGAGCGCGGCTTTATCTCCTACACGGATGGCACCACGGTTTTCGAGGGCTACGTCGCCAGGCCAGCCGGCATGGCAGCGTCACGTACGCCGTGCGTGGTGCTGGCTCATGAGTGGAGCGGTCTTAACGCGGCGATGCGTCGCTGCGCCGATCGCTTCGCGGCACTGGGCTATCCCTGCTTTGCCGCCGACGTGTACGGCAAGGGCGTGCGCGGCGACGAGCAGGGCGACAACGCGCACCTGATGGACCCGCTGATGGCCGACCGCCGCCTGCTGCGCCGGCGGCTGCTGGCCGGGTTTGAAGCGGCCACGCGCTTGCCCGGCGTGGACCCCAAGCGCATGGCCGCGGTGGGCTACTGCTTCGGCGGCCTGTGCGCGCTGGACCTGGCACGCGCCGCGGCGCCCGGCCTGGTGGCCGCGGTCAGCTTCCACGGCGTGTTGCAGCCGCCGCGCATCGGCACGCAAGGGCCGATCGACGCCAGCGTGCTGCTGCTGCATGGCTGGGAAGACCCCGTGGCGCCGCCCGCGGATGTGCTCGGCATCGCAACGGAGCTGACCCAGGCCGGGGCCGACTGGCAGCTGCATGCCTATGGCCATGCGCGGCATGCGTTTACGTTCGAGGGTGCCGACTTCCCGGAGCGCGGCATTGTCTATGATGCCGCGGCCGACCGGCGCTCGTGGGCGGCGTGCGCGGCGTTCCTGGCGGAGCGGTTCGCGGCGACGTAGCGGCAGGACCAGCGCGGCACGCTCAGATCGCTTGTTGCCGGGTCAGCCTGGCGCGGCAATGGATGCAGGCGTCGCGCACCATGAAATTCACCAGCGTCGGCGAAACCCCCAGTTCCGACGCGATTTCCTTCTGCGTCATGCCCTGCAGCCGGCACATCTCGAAGGCGCGCTGGGTGCGCTCGGGCAGTTCCGCCAGCGCGCCGGCCAGCGCGCACAGCGCCTGGCGGTCCATCGCGATGATGTCGGGCGTGGTGGTTGGCGACGGCGCGTTGATGCCTTCGTCTTCGGGCGCCATCCATTTCTGCTCGAGTGTCTGCCGGCGGTAGGTGTCGATGGCGAGGTTGCGCACCACCTGGAACAGGTAGCTGAGCCGGCAGCGGATCGACGGCTCGTCGGCCATGCCGCGCAGGCGCAGGAAGGCGTCCTGGACCACGTCCTCGGCCTGGTCGCGGGTGCCCACGATGCGCGCCGCGGCACCGACCAGCGCGCGCCGATTGGCTACGAATAGTCCGAGCAGGGAATCGCCTGCCAGGAGGGGAGCGGCGTGTAGGCCTGGTTCGGTCAGGGAAAGCATTGGGGGCGGCTCCTGGGGATTGCTGCAGTGCGGAGTTGTACGTTAATACGAATGCGAATGATTCGCAATTAATTAAAACGTAACGCAGATGTTACCAAGATTGAAATTAATGGCACCGTTTCGGCATATGAGAGAAATTAAATTTCTCGACGGATGCTTCGTCTAGGGGCGGACGCAGTGGGCGCCAGGCCGTTTCCCAGTCCGCTGGGGCTTCCTAAATTTGGGTCGCCGCCATTCGTCAAGACACGGATGGACTGTCGAAACCTTCCCCATGCCGGCTTTCCGCGCGGCCTGCCGGCACCGGTGCCGCAGCTGTCGCTGTGGCAGGTAGACCTGGCCGACCCGGTGCATGCGGCGGCGATTGCGTCTGCCAGCTGCCTTGGCCCCACCGAGCAGGCGTACTGCGCCACGCTGCGGCAAGCCGCTGACCGCCGGCGCTTCACGGGCGCGCGCGTGGCCTTGCGCACCGTGCTGGCGCAGCGGCTGGAGTGCTTGCCGTCGACGCTGCGTTTCCGCACGGGCAGCCATGGCAAGCCTTACCTCGAGGGCATCGCGGCACCGGCGTTCAACCTTGCGCATGCGGGGGACTACGCGTGGATCGCGCTGGCGGAGGCAGGCGGGGAGGTCGGCGTCGATATCGAGCGGATCGACCCGGCCCTGGGTGTGGCGGCGATGCGCGAGCTGGCCGCGCACTGCCTGACGCCGCGCGAGCGCGCGTGGCTGGCGCTGTTGCCGGCCGAAGCCTGGCCGCGTGCGTTCTTCCTGCTATGGACCGCCAAGGAGGCGCTGCTGAAGGCGCTGGGCCTGGGGATCGCCGACCACCTGCAGCATGTGTCGGTGGTGGCGGATGGGCGGGGCGGCGCGGGCCGCCTCGCCGTGGTGCCGGAATCCGGCCAGTTCGCCGGCCAGCTCGCCGGGCATGCGGCGGCGCTGGCGCGGATGCGGTTGTACCGGCTTGCCGCTCCGGACGGCTATGCGGCGGCGATCGCCTGGGTGCCGCCGGCCTGAGCCGGCTGCGCCATCCAGCGGCGTTCGCCGGCGAGCGCGTCGTGGATGTCGCCGGCGATCTCCTCGGCGCGCGCGGGCAGCACCGACAGCAGCGTGTCGCTGAGGCCATGGCTGCTCTGGCAGAAGCCCTGCAGGTACACCGGCACCGCCAGCTCCGGCGAGGCCTGCACGCGGTAGTTGCGGTCCACGCTGAAGTCGCCCAGGTAGCGCGCCAGCGGCGCCAGCAGCCGGCGATGGCTTTCGCGCTCGTAGCCGGTGGCCAGCACCACCGCATCGTAGCGGCGCGTGTCGGTGTCGGCCGGCGCGCCCGGCGCGGTGGCGGCGATGGCCAGCTCGATGCCGCTGGCGCTGCATTGCGCGCTTTGCACCGCCTTGCAGGTCAGCAGGTTGACGCGGAACTGCCCGCACACCTTCTGCCGGTACAGCATGGCGTAGATCTGGTCGATCAGGTTGGCGTCGATGACCGAGTAGTTGGTGTTCAGGTATTCGTCGATCAGCCGGTCGCGGCCCGCCTGCGCCTGCTCGAACACCACATCGGTGTAGGCCGGCGCAAAGATCTCGTTGACGAAGGGGCTGTCGTCGGCCGGCTTCAGCGCCGCGCCGCGGATGATCCAGTCCACCTTCACCGAAGGATAGTTGTCGTGCAGGTCGATAAAGGCTTCGGCGGCGCTCTGGCCGGCGCCGATCACGGCGATGCGCATGGGTTTGCCGCCGGCGCAGGGCTGTGCGCCGATCCAGTTCAGGTAGCCGCTGTGGTGGGTCAGGCGCGGGTCGCCGCGCAGGCCGGCAAACGCTTCGGGAATGCGCGGGGTGCCGCCGGTCGACAGCACGATGGCGCGCGCCAGCCGCGTGCGCTCGCGGCCCTGCGCATCGACCGACACCACCCGCACGCGTCCGATGCGCCCGTCCCGGGCTTCCGGCTCGATCCGCGCCACTTCCTCGCCATGGCTGCATTGCGCGGCAAAGTGGCTGGCCGCCCAGCGCAGGTAGTCGTTGTACTCCATGCGGCTGGGGTAGAAGGTGCGCAGGTTGATGAAATCGACCAGGCGCCCGTGGCGGTGCAGGTAGTTGATGAAGCTGTACGGGCTGGTCGGGTTGCGCATCGACACCAGGTCCTTCAGGAACGAGATCTGCATCTCGCTCTGGGCCACCAGGGTATTGCCGTGCCACTGGTAGTCCTGTTGCTTCTCGATGAAGTGGGCGTCGAGCGGGCGGCCGGCCGTGGCCTGCTCCTGCAGCGCGATCGCCAAGGCCAGGTTGGACGGCCCGAAGCCGATGCCGATCAGGTCGTGGGCGGCCGGGGGAATCTCGCGTAGCGTCATGGGTTCGGTCCTTGCTGAGCAGTCGAAGAAGAGGCCAGGGAGGGAAGCAGCAGGTGTTCGCCAAAGAAGCGCTCGCGCAGCAGCATCACCAGCATGGCGCGCTTGTGCGGGAAGTCGAACTCCTTGACCTTGGAAAAGCCGGCCTTGTCGAGGTTGGCGATCTGGCGCACATGGTCGGCGCGCGGCTCGCCCACGATGCGCTGGGTGCGCGGATCGTCGAGGAACTGGTAGTGCTGGATCGCGGGAAACCACGCGGTCAGGAAGGCCTTGCCGCGGAACGCCGGCTCGCCGATCAGCACATGCCAGCCACGGTCGTGGTCGTGCGCGTCGTAGAACGGCGCGATGCGGTTCTCCTTGGCCCAGTACACCTCGAAGTAGCCGAACGGCGCGTCGTCGAACGCGGCGATGAGCGGCAGCATGTGCGGGTCGTCGAGCAGCCCCTGCAGGTAGGCGCGATGTTTGGCCTCGTCGCCTTCCTCGTTCCAGAAGTACGCTACGTCGGGGTCGTTCATCCAGCGGTGCAGCAGCGGCAGGTCGCGCTCGAGCTCGGCGGCGCGCAGCGTCAGGGTCTGGTCCAGCCACGGGATATGGCGCGCATAGACCACGCCGTGCGGCTTGGGCGCGCGCTGCGGATGGCGCTTGCCGTCGGTCAGCGCATAGCGCAGCGGATACGGCCCGGCCGCTGGCGCAAGGTAAAGCTCGGGGCGTTGCCACAGCAGCTCGGCATGGGCCACGCTGCCGCGCGCGCCGGACGGATCGGGCACCAGCACGCCGAGCGCCTGCAGCCGTTGCCCGGCGTCGCGGGACTCCAGCTGGACGCGCAGCGTGCGGGGCGCGCCGTGGGCGAACGCGGCGTCCAGCGCCGCCATCGCGGCATGCGCCAGCGCGGCGGCATCGGCCTCGGTCTCGAGCAGCCGCAGGGTGTCGCCGTCCAGCGCGAAGCGGACCGGTGCGGCGGCGGCTTGCGCGACGGTAAGCTGTGCGCCGTCGAAGCGGCTTTCGCAGCGCAGCGCGGGGTCTGCGGCGAAGGAAACGTGGCGAGGGAAGGGAGAGAGCGTAGTCGGCATCGAAGTCCTGTGCAGGCGAAGCGATGGTTGCGGGCGGCGCGCCTGGCGCTGCCGCCATGCCTATCGAGACGAGGCAGCGGAGGCCGAATTTAGGTGCGCCGCGAGCGGCTGCACCTGGCCCGGCACGCAGGCAAACGCCTGCGCCAGCGCCGCGGCGATGTCCTCGTGCGCCTGCGCGGCATCGGCAACGATATTGCCCATGCGCAGGAACTCGTGGACCATGCCCGCATACTCGCGCACCGTCACCGGCACGCCGGCATCGGCCAGCTTGCGGGCATAGGCGTGGCCCTCGTCGCGCAGCGGATCGCATTCGGCCAGTACCAGCAGGGCCGGCGCCACGCCGCGATGATCGGGCGCCAGTAGCGGCGCGAAGCGCCAGTCGGCACGGTCGCCGGCATCGCGCAGGTACTGGCGGTAGAACCATTCGATGGTGTCCGTATCCAGCAGGTAGCCCTGTCCGTAGCGCCGGTGCGAATCGGTGTCGGTGTGCCCGCCCAGTCCCGCGTAGCACAGCACTTGCAGGCAAGGCTGCGGCAGCGCGGGATCGTCGCGCGCGGCCAGCGCCAGCACCGCGCTGAGCGTGCCGCCGGCGCTGTCGCCGCCCACCGCAATCCGCTCCGGATCCAGCCCCAGCGTGGCCGCGTGCGCGCCCAGCCATGCCAGCGCGTCGATGGCGTCGTGGGCCGCGGTCGGGAAGCGGTGCTCCGGTGCCAGCCGGTACGCCACCGACAGCACCGCGCAGGGCGTGCGCGACGCCAGCGCGCTGCACAGCGCGGCATGCGAGTCCAGGCTGCCCACGGTGAAGCCGCCGCTGTGGAAATGCAGCAGCACCGGCAGCGCCGGCCCGTCGCCGTGCGCGCGCGGCGCATAGAGGCGGGCATCGAGGCGCTGGCCGTCGCGGGCAGGGATCAGCAGCGCTTCGACCCGCGCCAGCGGCTCGGGCGGCAGGTCCAGCGCGGCCGAGGCAGCGTCGAATTCGCGCCGCGCCTGTGCCGGCGTGAGCTGGTGGATGACCGGGCGCTTGCCGGTGGCGGTGGCGATTTCCACCATGTCGAGCAGCGCTTCGAGATCGGGATGCAGTGCCATGATCGGTACCGATGGGGAAGAAGGGGTCAGGCGGCGGAGGCTTGCGGCACCGGCTTGGCGGCGGGCGGCGCGGCGTCGCCGGCAATCTGCCCGTTCTCGATCCTGACCACGCGGTCGGCCAGGCCGAAATAGCGGTCGTCGTGCGAGATCACCAGCACCGCCTTGCCCTGCGCGCGCAATTCCGGCAGCACCTCGCGATAGAAGATGTCCTTGAACAGCGGATCCTGGTCGGCGGCCCATTCGTCGAGGATCAGCACCGGCCGGCGCTCCAGGCAGGCAACGATCAGCGCCAGCCGCTTGCGCTGGCCCTGCGACAGTGCCTGCGTGGTGAAGCGGCCCGCGCGCACGCTGACCTTGTGGCCGAGCTGGAAGCGCTCGATCAGGCGGTTGGCCAGGGCCTCGTCCTGCGGGTCGTGCGCCAGCAGCGTGTCGAACAGGTGAAAGTCCGAGAACACCGCCGAGAACAGCGCCCGGTAGTCGGCCAGCCGCGCCGGGTCGGCCGCCTTGCCGTTATGGAGCAGGCGGCCCGACAGCGGCGGGTACAGCCCCGCGACCAGCTTGGCCAGCGTGGTCTTGCCGCTGCCGTTGCCGCCCACCAGAAACACGATCTCGCCGGCGCGCAGCACCAGGTCGACCGGCCCGAGTGCAAAGAAGCTGTTTTCGCCCTCGTGGAAGTAGCGGTGGCTGGCGCCGTCGAGTGCAACCGACGAGAACGGCGCGGCAGGCGCCGCGCCCGGCGGCGCCTCGGGATCGGCGTCGGCACCGAGCGTCTCGATGCGCGCGTAGGCGACGCGGCCCATGCTCAGCGCCGGCAGCGCGTTCAGCAGCGATTCCAGCGGCGACATGATGTACAGGAACATGATGGTGAACCCTGTCATCACCGCCGGATCGAGCGGCGTCGCGCGCGGCGCGAACAGCACGCCGCCGATGACCGCGAAGAACAGGAAGCTGCCGAACCCCAGCGCCACGAAGAAGATCGACAGGCCGCGCGTGCGCGCCGCGCGCACCGCTTCGAGCGTGGCGCCGAGGCTGTCGCGCAGGAAGCCACGCTGCTTGTCGTGGTTGAGCTTGAGCTCGCGCGCGCCGGCCACCAGCGCCTTGAACTGGCCGTGCAGCGTGTCCTGGGCAACGCCGGCCTGCTTCAGGTGCACCAGCGCGCGGCGGTGGTTCAGGTGATAGATCCACGAACCCACGCCCAGGATCGCGCAGGCAATGGCGAAGGTCGGCAAGGACAGCCAGGCCAGGTAGCCCAGGCAGCCCAGCACCACCATGGCGTTGGTCAGCACCACGGGGATCACCGACAGGCCGTTGGCGACATGGGTGCTGTCGTCCGCCAGCGCTGCCTGCACGCGCGCATTGCCGGTCTGCTCGATATGCGGATAGGGCGCGCCGATAAAGCGTTCGCAGATCTGTGCGCGGATGCGCGCCAGCGCGCTCTGGCTGACGCGCACGAACAGCGTCGACGCCAGCGTGCGGCACCCCAGCACCGCGATGGCCAGCGCCGCGAACGGCAGCGCCAGTTGTGGCGCCGCGGCGCCCTGCGTGGCCAGCACGCGGTTGATCAGCGCCACCATGCCGACCGCGCACAGGCCGGCGGCCAGGCTGGCCGCGGCGGCCAGGACGATGGTAAGGCGCAGCGTGCGCGGCAGGGAGGCAAATAGCGTCATGCGGGCTTGGCGGGAGGGTCGTTACTGAGCGGATGACGTGCGGGCGCCGGGAAAAATTACGGTCGTCGCCGAATTGCGGGGATGATGCAGGGACGCACAAATTGATGCGGCTGACTTCGTGGATACGCCGGCCCTCACCCCCGCCCCTCTCCCGCGCGCGGGAGAGGGGAGACAACAAGCGGGAGGGAAAAGTCCTTTGGCATCACCAGCACCAACGCGTGCGAGCGCAGCGACGCACTCCGTGCCAGTGCAGCCGACCTGAGATTGGGAGCGCGCGCAGCGCAGCCGTAGGCGTCCCACCAATAACGCGCTTAGCAGGCGGCCACCGACCTAAAGTCGGGTTCGTCCATCCGCCCCCGAACGCCAGGCACCTCCAGGTAGCGTCAGCAGGCTGGAACCACCAATCGCCTGACCGCAAGTCACCACCGCCGGAACCACCAGCGCCGCCTTAGCCAGCCGCTCAGGCGACGCGTTTTTTGGTTACTTTTTGGCGCTCGGCCAAAAAGTGACTCGCCGGCTGCGCCGGCGAAACAGCCACGCCCGCCAAGCACGACCAACAATCCAACCGCCATACCAAACAGCCCGCGGCGCCCTAATTTCCGGGCCGGGCCATCCGTCATCCGTGAAGCACCTATCGCGCGTGAGCCCGCACCAGGAACCCGATGATCGCCTTGCTTGCGCCATTTTTCGCCGGCCCCCTGCGCCCGTTCGGCGAGCGCCTGACCATTGCCACGCAGCCAGCGCAGCCCTCGGCCAGCGCCGCGGCACTGGACCACAGCTGGGCGGATGCCTGCCTCGCCAGCCTCGCTCAGGCGCTGGGCTGCAACGATCGGCGCGCGCTGGCGGCGGCATGGTTCCGTGACTACACGCTGGCTGTACTGCCCGGCGCGCTGGTGGCGGCAACACTGCATCGGCGCAGCCTGCCGTTCGATCATCCGGCGCTGGGATGGCAAGTCGCGGCTGATGGCCGCCTTGCCCGCCTGCTGCTGCCCGACGACGGCACGCCGGCCGCGGCGACGCTACCGCGCTTGCTGTCGCCATTGCTCGCGCGACACCTGCCGCAAGTGGTGGCGGCATTCGCCGTCGCCGCGCGCGTATCGCCGCGGCTGCTCTGGTGTACCGGTGGCGTTGCCGCCGCCGGCATCGCGCGTCAGCTGGCCGCCCATCCAGGTCTTGCGGCGGCGCAGAAGGAGGAAGTGCTGGCGTGGAGCGGCAATGCCGTGTCCGCCGACGGCTTCGGCAATCCGTTCCACGGCGCCTTCCGTCCGGGCGCGGAGCCCTGGCTGCCCGGCGTGGCGGCGGTGCGGCGCATCTGCTGCCTGAACCACCGCCTGCCCGGCGAAGGGTATTGCGGCACGTGCCCGCTGGTGGCGGATGCGCGGGCACGCGCGCGGCTCAGCGGCGCGCAGACGGCTCCCGCCCGCGCCACTGCCGCCACAGCCACGCCACGGTGACCGCAACCGGCACGCCCAGCCCGACCCAGCACAGCGCATCCCACGCGCCGTCGCCAAAAATGCCGGCCGCGAGCCCACCCAGCGACAGCGCGCCCAGCAGCACCGGCATCGGCCAGGTATCGTCGATCAGCTTCATGCCTGGTCTCCCGACAGTTGCGGCGGCAGCGGTGCGCGTGTCTCCTCGCGGCTGCGGCGCGGCCGCTTGAGCCAGAAGATCAGCCCGGTCACGGTGGCCCCCGCCGTGATCACGGTCAGCAGCGCCCACAGGATCTGCAGCGGCCTGCCGGCGTAGTCGCCAAAATGGAACGGCGCCGACAGCAGCAGCACCTGCAGATACCACGGCATGCCGCGCACCGCGGCGACGCTGCCGTCGCCGGCATCGACCAGCACGATCGCATAGACCCGCTTCTGCAGCTCGGTATGGCCGCGCAGCACCACGCCGTAGTGGCGGCCGGTGGAGAACTCGGTGCCGGGGTAGAACACGAAGGCCGGATCCTTGCCCGGCACGGCCTGGTGGGCGGCTTCCAGCGCGCGGTCGACCGGCACCAGCCTGGGCGGCGTCGGGCCGGGCAGGGTGGCGATCAGGTGCTGCAGCTCGGTCTTCTGCCACAGCCCGATGATCAGCGGCGAGAACGACAGGAAGGTGCCGGTCAGCCCGACCACCAGCGCCCACACCATCACCACGATGCCGAACAGGTTGTGCAGGTCGGCCTGCACCACGCGCACCGGCTTGCCGAAACGCACCAGCCCGAAGGCCAGCTTGCGCATGAAGGGCCCGTATAGCACCAGGCCGCTGACCAGGCTGAGCGCGAACAGCACGCCGATAAAGCCGATGAAGAACTGCCCGGGCAGGCCCAGGAACAGGTTCAGGTGCAGCTTGAGGATAAAGCCGCTGACGGTCTCGCCGGCCGGGCCGGGCTTGCGCGGCGCGCCGGTGGCGGCATCGAACTGCACCGTGGTGCCGTGGCGCAGCTTGGGCTCGCCGGGCGGGCCGACGCGCACGCCGACGGCATCGGCGTCATCCTCGGCGAAGGCGATCGACTTCGGCGCCTGGCCCGCATGGGCGGCGCGCGCCGCGTCGACCATGCCCTGCAGCGGCGGGCGCTGCGCCGGCACCGGCAGGGTGCGTTCGGCGGACACCAGGCCGTGGTGTTCCTGGCCGGCGAGCGCGTCGATGTCCTCATGGAAGATCAGCAACAGTCCGGTGAGGCAAAGCACCAGCAGGTTCAGGGTGCAGAGCAGGCTGGTCCAGCGGTGGATCGCGT
This sequence comes from Cupriavidus alkaliphilus, assembly GCF_900094595.1. Classification (GTDB taxonomy): domain Bacteria; phylum Pseudomonadota; class Gammaproteobacteria; order Burkholderiales; family Burkholderiaceae; genus Cupriavidus; species Cupriavidus alkaliphilus. The sequence goes on from NZ_FMAD01000011.1 coordinate 249,429, forward strand.
ACCAGAAGCGTAGCGTGGGGGCTTTCATGTGATGGGACTCCTGCAAGGCCGCGGCCCCGCACCCGGGTTGCGGGTGCGGGGCCGTGCCTGCCGCCAGGGGTTGGCATGCCAGGCCATGCCCGGCTTACCAGCGGTACGTCACCGTGCCGATGATGGTGCGGCGGCGCCCGTAATAGCAGTTGGTGGCGCTGTCGCATGCGGCGACGTAGGTCTTGTCGAACAGGTTGTTGACGTTCAGCCGCAGCGTGTAGTGCCGGGCAAACGAATAACTCGCGGCCAGGTCCACCAGCGTGAAGCCCGGCACCTCGGTCACGTTGGTCTGGTCGTAGGTCTTGCTGACGTAGCGCACGCCGCCACCCAGCCAGACCCCGGCGAGGAAGCCGCCAGACAGGCGGTAGTCGGCCCACAGCGAGGCCATGTGGCGCGGCACGTATTGCGGCGTCTTGCCGGCGTTGGGCGCGTTCGGGCCGGCCTTCGTGACCTCGGCGTCGGTGTACGTGTACGACGCCAGGATGTTGAAGTTGGGCGTGACCGACCACGTGCCTTCCAGCTCCACGCCGCGCGAGCGCACTTCACCCAGCTGCGACGAGAAGCCGCTGACCGGCGAGGTGGTCAGCACGTTGGCCTGGGTCAGGTCGAACAGCGACAGCTGGGCAAAACTGCGGCTGCCGGTCGGCTGCCATTTCAAGCCGGCCTCGTACTGCTTGCCGGTGGTGGGCTGCGGCGTGCCGCCGCCGAACAGCGGCACCGCCGTGGCCGGCTCGAACGACGTCGAGTAGCTGACGTAGGGCGAGAGGCCGTAGGGCCCTTCCCACAGCAGGCCGGCGCGGCCGGTGAACTTGCCGTCGTCGCTGCCGGTGCGGGTGACCGCGTTGGTCGCGAGGGCGCGCGTGTCGGTGCTGACCTTGGCCTTGTCGTAGCGCCCGGCCAGCTGCAGCACGAAGCGGTCGGAGATCCGCACCATGTCCTGCAGGTAGAAGCCGATCTGGCTGCGCGTGGTGTCCTCGTCGGTCTGGTAGTTCGGCGCGACGAAATTGCCGTAGACCGGGTTGAAGATATTCAGCGGCGGCTGGGCGGCCGGCGTGTTGCCGGTCAGGCCGCGCAGGCGGTTGAAGGTCGAGCGCGAGTAGTCGATGCCGGTCAGGATGGTATGGTCGAAGATGCCATGCCTGACCTTGACCTGCGCCTGGTTGTCGACCGTGAACAGGTCGAACGACTCGTTCGAGCGCAAGCCGATGCGCCGCAGCAGGTAGGGGCCGTTGGGCGGATTCGCCACCAGCCCGCCGTTGCCGCCGATGTTCTCGTAGCTGACGTACATGTGGCCGTAGCGCAGGTTCTGGCGCAGCGTCACGGTATCGTTCAGGCGATGCGAGAACTCATAGCCGGCCAGGTACTGCTCGCGCTTGAAGCGGTCGAAGCCGGGCTCGCCGGTGAACAGGTCGGTCGGGATCTTCGAACCGTTGGCCAGCGGCGTGACCGTGCCCAGCGCCGGCAGGAAGTTGGCGCTGTTGCCGGCGTTGTCGTGGTAGATCTGCGCGTACGCCGTGAAGCTGGTGGCATTGGTGGGGCGCCAGGTGATCTGCGGCGCGATAAAGAAGCGGTCGTCGCCGGCCATGTCGGTCTGCGTGCCGCTGTCGCGCGCCAGCGCGGTCAGGCGGTACAGCACCTTGCCGTCCTTGTCGAGCGCGCCGGTGAAGTCGCCCGAGATCTCCTTGCGGTCATAGTTGCCGAAGCTGAGGTTGATCTCGTTGGCGGTCTCCGCCTGCGGCCGCTTGCTGATCTGGTTGATCAGGCCGCCAGGCGAGGTCTGTCCGTACAGCACCGACGATGGGCCGCGCACCACGTCGACGCGCTCCAGGCTGTACGGATCCAGTTCCCAGCCGCCGTAGCCGCCGGACGCCGGCAGTTTCAGGCCGTCCCAGTACTGGCTGTTCTGCGACACGGTGAAGCCGCGGATCATGTACGTGCTGCGCCGCGTATCGACGATCGGCTCGGTGCGCACGCCGGCGCTGTAGCGCAGCGCTTCCTCGACCCGCTGCACGCCCTGGGCGCGCATCTGGTCGGCGGTGATGACGCTGATCGACTGGGGCGTGTCCGCGATCGGCACATCGGACTTGGTGGCGGACACCGACTTCTTGTTCGCCGGCCCGTAGTTCTCCACGCTGTCGGCGCGCACGCTCACGGCCGGCAACTGCACCTCCGCGGTGGTACCCGCCTGCGCCGGGCCGCTGTCCTGCGCCTGCGCGCACTGCATGGAGACCGCCAGCGCCAGCGCCGTCAGCGCAAATGGTTGATGGCTTGGCCGGCCCTGGCTCGGGCGACCCGTGCTACCCCTGTGCATATTCCTCCTGGATTTCGGCTTTCTTGATTTCGGCCGTATTGTAAATGCAAATCATTGTTATTAGCGTTAAGAAATTTCATTCGCAGCCTCCTACGTCGGGAGGGTGGCCGGGCCGGTAGCGGGGTGCCGCGCTTGGGAATTGGGCATGGGCCGGGCCTCGGCACTGCGGCGCAGTTGCACCAGCAAGCGCGGGTCGCGCACGATGGCGTGGTGGTCGACGCCGTCCAGCACGGTCTCTTCGCACGGCGCGCCCAGCCAGCCGGCCAGCCGCGCGGCCGCGCCGTCACGGCCGGCGCGCCACCAGACCGCGCGGGGCGCCTGTACCACCGGCAGGGTGCGCTGGGCCGCGGCCAGCAAGCCCAGCCGGTGCGCGGCCAGGAACATGTGCGCCAACTCGTCCGCGCCCAGCGCTGCCTGCGGCGCCGTGGACGCAGCAATGCGCGGCGCGAGCAGGGCGCGCACGGCTTCGGCGTCGGGCTCGGCGGCGGCATCGCGCGGCAGCGCGAGCGGTTCCGTAGCGGGCAGCAGGCGCTCGGCAAACGCCGCCAGCGCGGCGGGCCAGCCGGGCGTCGCGCTGGCCTGCGAACGCGGCTCCGGCACGAACGGATCGACCATGCCCAGCCACTGGACAGGTTGCCCCTGCGCCTCCAGCTCGCGCGCCATCAGCGTGGCCAGTGCCGCGCCGAGCGACCAGCCCAGCAGCAGGTAAGGCCCTTGCGGCTGCGCCGCACGCCATTCCCGCACATAGTCCGCCGCGATCGATGCCAGCGAGGCGTCGCGCCATGCCGGATCGGCCAGCGCGCGCGCCTGGAAGCCATAGACCGTGCGCTGCGCGCCCAGCTGGGCGACGATGGCGTCGTAGTCGAACAGCGTGCCCAGCGCCGCGTGGACGCACGCCACCGGCGGCAGCGTGGCGTTTGCCGGGCCAGGCGCGAGCACGCGCAGCGCGGCGGCGGGCGTGGCTTCCGGCAGGGCTGCGGCAGGCTCGCCCTCCGGCAGCAACTGGCCGATGGTCGGGGTCCGCATCAGGTCGCGCAACTTCAGGTCCAGTCCCAGCGCCCGGTTGGCGCGGACGCGCGAAATCACCTTCAGGCTCAGCAGCGAATCGCCGCCGAGCGCGAAGAAGTTGTCGTCCAGTCCCACCCGCGGCACGCCAAGCACGTCCTGCCACACCTGCGCGAGCCAGCGTTGCGCTTCGGTTCGCGGTGCCACGTGCTGGTCGGCGGTTTCCGCGCCAGGCGCGGGCAGCGCGCGGCGGTCGAGCTTGCCGTTGGGGGTCAGCGGCAGGGCGTCGAGCACGACGAACGCGGACGGCACCATGTAATCGGGCAGCTCGGCGGCCAGCGC
>NZ_FMAD01000031.1 GCF_900094595.1 Cupriavidus alkaliphilus
AAGTAGATCACCAGCCCCAGCGCCAGCCACACCAGGAAGGCGGCCCAGGTCAGCGCCTGCAGGTGTGCCATCAGAAACAGGCAGAAGCCGATCGACAGCAGCGGCACCACCGGCACGCCCGGGCAGCGGAACGCGCGCGGCAGCTCGGGCCGGGTCTTGCGCAGCACCAGCACCGCCACCGAGATCAGCGTAAAGGCGGCCAGCGTGCCGATATTGATCAGCTCCGCCAGCACGTTCAGCGGCACGAAGGCGGCAATCGCGGCAAACACGACGCCGACGGTCCAGGTGGCGAAATACGGCGTGGCATGCACCGGATGCACCGACGACAGCCGCTCGGGCAGCAGCCCGTCGCGCGACATCGCGAAGATCACGCGGGTCTGGCCGTAGGTCATCACCAGGATGACGGTGGTCATGCCCAGGATCGCGCCCAGGTCGACAAAGCCCGCGACCCAGTTCTGCCCGGCGAACTGCAGCGCCAGCGAGACCGGGTGGTCCACGCCGGCAAACTTCGCGAACGGCACGATGCCGGTCATGATCGCCGCCACCACCACGTACAGCACGGTGCAGACCGCGAGCGAGCCGATGATGCCGATGGGCAGGTCGCGGCGCGGGTTGCGCACTTCTTCCGCGGCCGAGGTCACGGCATCGAAGCCGATAAAGGCGAAGAACACCAGCGCCGCCGCATTGAAGATGCCGGAAAAGCCGAACGGCGCGAACGGCTGCCAGTTGGCCGGCTGCACGTGCCACACGCCCACTGCGATAAACAGCAGCACCACGCCGATCTTCACCGCCACCATCAGGTTGTTGACGCGCGCGGACTCGCGCACGCCGTACGACACCACCCAGGTGATGGCCAGCATGATCAGGCACGCCGGCAGGTTCAGCACCGTCTGCACCCCCGGCACCGAGCCCGGCGCGGCGCTCAGCGCCGCCGGCAGCTTCATGCCGAAGCCCGCCATCAGCGACTGGAAATAGCCCGACCAGCCCACCGACACCGCCGAGGTGGCCAGCCCGTATTCCAGCAACAGGTCCCAGCCGATCATCCACGCCACGATCTCGCCCAGCGTGGCGTAGCTGTAGGTGTAGATCGAGCCCGACACCGGGATCGCCGAGGCGAACTCCGCGTAGCACAGCGCGGCAAAGCCGCACGCCAGCGCCGCGATCACGAACGACACCGTCAGCGCCGGCCCGGCGGTCAGCGCGCCGGTGCCGGTCAGCACGAAGATGCCGGTGCCGATGATGGCGCCGATGCCCATCAGCACCAGGTCGACCGGACCCAGCACCTTTTTCAGG
>NZ_FMAD01000005.1 GCF_900094595.1 Cupriavidus alkaliphilus
CGAAGCCCGCGCTGCCGTTCGACTTGCATGTGTAAGGCATGCCGCCAGCGTTCAATCTGAGCCAGGATCAAACTCTTCAGTTCAATCTCTGTGTGACCCTCGCGGGTCTCGCTCTTTCGAGCGGTCGCTCACTCTCAGAAAACTGACTGACCAGATCCGAAGACCCAGTCACGTTTTGCTGTGCGAGCACTGTATAACTTGAAGCATCACTGTCCGTAGACAGCGGCGTCCGCTACCCAGCGCCCACACTTATCGGTTGTTTGTTTGTTAAAGAACTTCGCCGCCCGGCTTTGCCGTTCAGCGCGCTGCGTTGTCTGCAGCAGAGAAACGAGATTATGCAGAGCTTTCTTCGTTTCGTCAACCGTTCGCAGCAATCTTTTTTGCTGCCGTCGGCGCTGCAAACCTCGCTGCGCCAACCTCCCGGCCGACCCCGCAACCCTTGCTGCGCCTGCCTTGCAGGGGCCGCGTTGTGTTGCGAGGGGGCGAATAATAAGCGAGCGCGGCGGGGTTGGCAAGGGGTATTTGAAAACTTCTTCGTGCCGCCATCGGCGGCCCCTTAAAATCGGCAAATGCCTGACCTGACTACCTATCAACCGTCGCGCCTGCCGGCGGACGGTACCCGCCTGCTCGATGCCCAGTCGCTGGCCGCCGCACTGTCGCGTCCTATCGTATTTGTCGACCTGGAAACCACCGGCGCGGACGCCCAGCGCGACCGCATCACCGAGATCGGCGTGGTGGAGGTGGGCCCGGACGGTATTGTCGAATGGGAGACCCTGCTCGACCCCGGCATGTCGATACCGCCGTTTATCCAGCGCATGACCGGCATCAGCGACGACATGGTGCGGGGTCAGCCCACCTTCGAATCCCTGGCCGAGTCGCTCGCGGAGCGACTGCAGGGGCGCCTCTTCGTGGCCCATAACGCACGCTTCGACTACGGTTTCCTGAAGAACGCGTTCCGGCGCGCCGGTGTGACGTTCCGGGCCGACGTGCTGTGCACTGTCAGGCTCTCACGCTCGCTGTACCCGTCGGTCGAGCGCCATGGCCTGGATGCGCTGATCGCCCGCTTCGGCCTGATGCCCAAGGGCCGGCACCGTGCGCTGGCCGACGCCGAGCTGCTGTGGCAGTTCTGGCAGAAGATCCATGCCACCTATTCGGTCGACCTGGTGGAAGCGGCGGTGCGCACACTGGTGCGGCGCGCCAGCCTGCCGGCCGGCCTGGAAGAGACCGCGCTCGAAGACGTGCCCGCGGCGCCTGGCATCTATATCTTCTATGGCGACCAGGACGTGCCGCTCTATGTCGGCAAGAGCGTGCACCTGCGCCAGCGGATCGGCGCGCATTTTTCGGGCGACTACCGCTACGGCAAGGACATGCGGCTGGCGCGGCTGGTGCGCCGGGTTGAATGGCGGGAAACCGGCGGCGAAACCGGCGCGCTGTTGCTGGAAGCCCGGCTCGTCAAGGCCATGCAGCCGGTGCACAACCAGCTGCTGCGCCGGAATACGCGCCTGTACGCATGGGAGTTGCCGCAGCAGTTGCCGGTGCCGCGCCTGCGCTCGGATCGCGACACGGACTTCTGCCGGCATCGCGACCTGTTCGGCGTCTTCGGCAGCCGTGGCGCGGCCGAGGCACGGTTGCGCGCGCTGGCCGAGGAGCACGGCCTGTGCCTGGCCACGCTGTCGCTGGAAAAGACCACGCGCCGTGGCAGCCCCTGCTTTGCGCGCCAGGTCCACCGCTGCGCCGGCGCCTGCGTCGGCGTGGAATCGTCGCGCGAACATCGTGCCCGTCTGGCCGCCGCGCTGGGGCCGATCGCGCTGGTGCCATGGCCGTTCGACGGCCCGGTGGCCTGGCGCGAGCAACACGGCGCGCGCGCATGGTGGCATGTGGTTGACGAGTGGTGCTACCTGGGCTGCGCGGACACGCTGGAGGAAGCCGGCGCGCTGGCCGCCGCGCCCGCGCATTTCGACCTGGACACCTACCAGATCCTGGCGCCGCGCCGGGAGCAATGGATGCCGGACGCGGTGCCGCTGTCGGTGCGCCGGAATTTCACGCTGACCGCGCCAGAGACGCACGCTGAAGCCGCGCGTCCCGCACGCGCGGTGGCGACGCATGCTGCGCGCAAGTCCCCTGCCGCCCCCGGGCAGCAAACCCTCGGCTTGTTTGCCGAGTAAGCCTGCCGGGCCGCCGGCCGCGGCAGTCTGTACGCCAGGCCCCAAACGCCCCTTGCAAACGATGTGACGGCTCCGCTAGTCTCCACAGACCGGCCCTTGCCGCCGGCTGCGCCGTTGTGGAGCCGCCATGTCCGCCAATCCAGCCCGATTTGCGTATGCCGCCCGAACCGGGGCGCGCAGGCTAACGCGCGCCGCTGTCCTGTGCGCGGCGACGTTGGGGGCCACTTTGGCGGCAGCCTGCGCGGGAATCGGGACGGGCGCGATGCAAGACGTCATCGATTCCTGGAAGAACATTTCCGTCGAGGAGGCGAAGCGCCAGTGGGGCCCGCCGCAGGCCGTGCAGGCCCTTCCCGCCGGCACCGCCTACGTCTGGACTGATTCCGTGCCGGCCGCGCGGCCGCCGGGCAGCGGCCCGCGCGATGCCGGCATGGAGCGCACGCCTGTGCCGGGGCAATGCCAGCGCAAGCTGGTGGCGGATCCCAATGGCATCGTGACCGGCGGTGAGTGGCGCGGCGACGCCTGCTGCATCACCGCGCTGGCCGGGCGCTGTGCCGCGCTCAAATACCGGGCGCGCCGCTGAACCCGACCATGGTCCGGCGCTCAGCCCACCGCGCTCAGAGTTCCGGCCACGCGCCGGTATCGTCCAGCACCGGCGAGAATTCGCGGAACGCGAAGCGCAGCGGCAACACGCGTTCGCGCCGCACCACGCGTTGGACACGCAGCCGCACCAGCCGCTCGGCGCCAGCGTAAGAGGCCAGTTCCTGGCCCTCCCAGATCACTTCGGCACGCCCATTCACATGCAGCAGCGAACCGTCGGCAAAATCCGGCACGACGATACCCGCACGTGGGTCGGCCAGCAGATTGCCGATCGTGTTGAAGAAGTTATTGCCATTGAAATCCGGAAACGTCAGGGTATGGGCATCGTCCACGCGGATAAAGCCAGGCTTGCCGCCGCGATGCGAGACGTCGACACCGCCGGTGTGCTCGCCCTCGTCTTGCGGCGACGCGATATGGCTGGACGCGATGAACAGCGTATCGGCGCCGCGCAGCCAGGCGCTGGCCTGCGCGTCGAGCGCGTCGCCGTGCCATGTTGCAGGGGCGGCGGCAAGCTCGGCAGCGGCTACGTCGCGCAGCTGGATGTAGCGCGGGCAGTTGCCGAAGCTCTGCTCGACCTCGACCGTCAGCCCCGCCTGATCGCGCGCCACGATGATGCCGTTCATGCGGTTGCGCCGGCGCGTGGGCAGCTCGATGCCAAGCAGCCCGATGCGTGCGCCCTGCTCCAGCGCCGCGGCCAGCGGATCGCCGGGCAACGGCACGGCGTCGATGCGCAGGTGCGTGGCGTCCGGCGTCTGCGCAAACCCGGGGGGGCCGACCAGCAGCGTGGCCCACGGCATGCCGTCGGCATCGACCGCGCCGGCCAGCAGGAACGGTAGTTGCGCGAAGAACGTGCGGTGCTGTTCCGGCATCTCGCCGCGGATCACGCGCGGACCCGCCGCGGCCATGCGCTCGCGCTTGCCGGCGCGCTGCTGTGCCGCGAGTTCGCCGGCGTGGAATGGCAGGCCGGCATGCGGCCAGGTGGGCAGATCCATGATTGGCTCCTTCGCAACGGAAATGGCTTGACGCTCGCCGGACGCAATGGCTAGGCCGCCACGCTGGGCTTCGATACCAGCATCGGCACGAAGCCAGGCAATGCCTCCATGCGGCGCAGCCAGGCATTGAGCGCCGGGTACGGCGCCAGCGGCACGTTGCCTTCCTCGGCGCGGGCGATATAGCTGTAGGCGGCCACGTCGGCAATGGTGGCGTGATCGGCGGCCAGGAACGAGCCAGCGGCGAGCACCGATTCCATCAGCGTGAACAGCCGCTGCGCGCGGGCGACGGCATCTTCCATCGGCACCGGCCGGCCGAACAGCACGCCCAGGCGCGCGGCGGCCGGGCCGAACGCAATCTCGCCGGCGGCCACCGACAGCCAGCGCTGCACGCGGGCGGCGCCGACCGGATCGCGCGGCAGCCAGCGGCCGTCGTCGTAGCGCGTGGCCAGATAGACCAGGATCGCGTTGGAATCGCCCAGCACCACGCCGTCGTCGTCCAGCACCGGCACCTGGCCGAACGGGTTCAGGCGCAGGAAGGCCTCGCTGCGTTGCTCGCCGCCGCGCAGGTCGACGTCCACCAGCCGGCAGGGCAAGCCCAGCAGCCCCAGCATCAGTTCGGCGCGATGCGCGTGGCCGGACAACGGCGAACGATACAACACCAGCGGCCTGGCGGGCACTGCGGGGGAATTGGTCTGTTGCATGGCACTCTCCTGAGCGGTTGGTATGGACGGATTCTCGGCGCCCGCGACAGTGGAATAAATGGCGCCATTGATATTTGACTACTCCGAAAAATGGAGTAATGTTTGGCGCCATGGACAAGCTACGTGCAATGCAGACCTTTGTGCGGATCGTCGACGAAGGCAGCCTGACGGCCGCCGCGGCGTCGCTGCATACCTCGTTGCCGGCGGTGGTGCGCACGCTGGCGGCGCTCGAATCCGAACTGCAGGTGCGGCTGCTCAATCGCACCACGCGGCGGCTGTCGCTCACCGCCGAGGGGCGCAGCTACCTGGACGGCTGCCGGCGCATCCTGGCCAATATCGACGAAGTCGAAGCGGGCCTGACGGAGAGCCATGTCGAGCCCAGCGGCCAGCTCACCCTGACCGCCTCGGTGCTGTTCGGCCAGATGTACGTGGCGCCGGCGGTGACGCGCTTCGTGCAGCGCTATCCGCGCGTGCGCTGCCGCATGGAATTCACCGATCGCGTGGTGAACCTGCTCGAGGAAGACCTCGACGTGGGCGTGCGCATCGGCCCGCTGGCCGACTCTACGCTGGTGGCGCAATCCGTCGGCCGCATCCGCCGCGTGGTGGTCGCCACGCCCGCCTATCTGCGCAAGCACGGCGTGCCGCGCCACCCGGACCAGCTGGCCAGCGCCAACTGTTTGCGCTTCACCGGCAACCATGCGCACTGGTGGTCGTTCCGCGATGGCGAACGCGAGTTTCATGTGCCGGTGTCGGGCAACCTGGAATTCAACCAGACCGCGCCCGCCGTGGCCGCCTGTGCCGCCGGTGCAGGCTTCGGCCATTTCCTGTCGTACCAGGTCGCGCAGCTAGTCGAGGAGCGCAAGCTGCGCATCGTGCTGGAGGACTTCGAGCTGCCGGCGTGGCCGCTGTCGCTGATCTATCCCCACGCGCGGCTGCTGCCGGCGCGTACGCGCGCCTTTATCGACTGGATGCGCGACGAGCTGAGCCCGCGCTTCAGCTGAGCCCTGATCTCACGCGCTCGCATTCAGAATGTTCTGATTGATCGCTCCGGCAAAGCGCACGGCACGCGGCCCGCACCATCGGGCAGCGCATGGCATCCGTGCGGCATATTTGCAGGGCCAGCCGACAAAACCTCTTGACGCGTTGCGGTGCGCACCGGTATTTTCAAATTCGAATCCGAATTCGAATACGGAAATATGACCATGTCAGCGACGCCTTCCAGCTTCCCCGCCAACGCTTCCTTCCCCCGTATCGACACCCCCTCGATCCTGCAACCGCCCCGCCAGCGCCGTGCGCGCGAGACCGAGCAGGCCTTGCTGGGCGCGGGCCGCGAATTGCTTGCGACGCGCGACTTCGCCGCGGTCTCGGTAGCGCAGATCGCAGCGGCGTGCCAGGTCTCGGTGGGCGCCTTCTACGGGCGTTTCCGCGACAAGATGGCCTATTTCGAGGCGCTGCGCGCGCTGGTGATGGAAGAGACTTCCGCCTCGATCGACCGCTACCTGGCGCAGGAACGCTGGGACGATGTCGCCACGCCGGTGCTGCTGGAAAAGACCGCCAGGTTCATGGTGCTTGGCACGCTCGCCAACCGTGGCGTGATGCGCGCGTCGCTGCGGCATGCCTCCGCGCGCCCCGAGGAATGGCTGCCCCACCGCCAGAACGGTGAAGCCATTGTCGAGCGCATGGTGCAACTGCTGGTGCCGCGCCTGCCACTGCCCGCCGACACCGCCGAACTGCGTGTGCGCTTTGCCATGCAGGCCGTCTTCAGCGTGCTGGTCAATGCCGTGCTCAACGATTCCGGCCCGCTGCACCTTGACGACGAACGGCTGATCACCGAGCTGAGCCGTCTGATGGCTGGCTATCTCGACGTCAGGCCGACCGCGACGGCCTGAGCCTGCTGGGTAATGCAGCCGGGCCATGGCTGCTATGAATTGCGCGGCGCTTGCTTGGCGGTGGCGCCGGCGCTCCCTACAATCTGCCCACGCCCGGCCCCGCGCCGAGGCAGCCTTATCCGCCTCACTGCTCATCGGGACCACTCATGGCCACGCTTTTCCTCGTCCGCCACGGACAAGCCTCGTTTGGCGCCGCCAACTACGACTGCCTGTCGCCCACAGGGCGCCAGCAGGCGCGCTGGCTTGGCGAATATTTCGCTGAGCGCGGCGTCAGCTTCAGCCGGGTAGTGTCGGGCACGCTGGTGCGCCAGCAGGACACCGCCGCGGAAATCCTGGCCGGCATGGGGCAGCCGCAGGCCGCGGTGATCTCGCACCCCGGCCTGAACGAATACGACGGCGAGGCGCTGTACCGCTGCCACACCGGCGGCGCCGACCACCGCGCCCACCAGAACGCCGACTACAACGACTACTGGCGCACCTTCCGCGCGGCCTACGCGGCCTGGACGCAGGACGGGCTGGCCGACATGCCCGAGAGCTGGGTGGACTTCGGCGCGCGCATTGCCGGCGCGCTGGCGCAGGCCAGCGAGGGCACCACGCGCGAGGACGCCATCCTGGTGGTCAGCTCGGGCGGCGCCATCGGCCGCGCCACCGCAGACCTGCTCGGCGCGCCGGCGCAGGCTGCGATCGAGATGAACCTGCAGTTCCGCAATACCGCGTTCTGCGAGATCATCGTCGGCCGCGGCGTGCAGCGTCTGCTGAGCTTCAACAACGTGCCCCACCTCGAGCGTGCCGACCGGCGCAGCGCCGTGACCTTCGCCTGACCTACCTTGCGGGTTCGGCGCCAGCCGCCCACCAAATGACAATGGCCGCGATTTCGCGGCCATTCTTTATCTTTCTCCGGCTGCTGGCGCGGGCACTTTGACATGCCCGCGCCGCCGGTCCTTCTCCCTTTACTGCTCTGTGCCGCTGCGCCTCTGTCTTACAGGCGCTCGACGATGGTCACGTTGGCCAGCCCGCCGCCTTCGCACATGGTTTGCAAGCCGTAGCGCTTGCCATGCGTATGCAGCGCATGCACCAGCGTGGTCATCAGCTTGGCGCCGGAGCCGCCAAGCGGGTGGCCAAGCGCGATCGCGCCGCCATGCACGTTCAGCCGCTCGGGATCGGCGCCGGTGGCCTTGAGCCAGGCCAGCGGCACCGGCGCGAAAGCTTCGTTGACTTCGAACAGGTCGATATCGCCGATACGCAGGCCGGCGCGCTTGAGCGCCACCTCGGTGGCCGGCAGCGGCGCTTCCAGCATCACCACCGGGTCATGGCCGATCACGGTCATGCTGTGCAGGCGCGCCAGCGGCTTGACGCCCAGCTTCTTCAGGCCGGCTTCGTTGACCACCATCAGGCCCGCGGCGCCGTCGCAGATCTGGCTGGCGGTGGCAGCGGTGACGCGGCCGCCTTCGGCGATCAGCTTGACGCTGCCGATGCTGTCCAGCGTGGCGTCGTAGCGAATGCCTTCGTCGGTGGTATGCATCTCGCCGTTGGCGCCATCGGCGGTGCGCACTTCCACCGGCAGGATCTCGGCGCTGAAGCGGCCGGCCTTGGTGGCGGCGATGGCGCGCTGGTGGCTTTGCAGCGCGTAGGCGTCGAGCTGTTCGCGCGACAGCTCGTACTTGCGCGCGATCATCTCGGCGCCGGTGAACTGGCTGAATTGCACGCCGGGATAACGCGCCTCGACGCCCGGGCTCTTGGGCACGCCGAAGCCGTTCTTCGCCGGCAGCTGCGAGGACAGGCCCATCGGCACGCGCGTCATGCTTTCGACACCGGCGGCGATGACGACGTCCATCGCGCCCGACATCACCGCCTGCGCGGCAAAGTGCAGGGCCTGCTGCGACGAACCGCACTGGCGGTCGACCGAGGTGCCCGGCACGCTCTCCGGCAGGCGCGAGGCCAGGATGGCATTGCGCGCCACGTTGCCGGCCTGCTCGCCCACCTGGCTCACGCAGCCCATGATGACGTCTTCGACCAGCGCAGGGTCAGCGCCGGTGCGTTCCACCAGTGCGTCGAGCACCTGCGCGGCCAGGTCGGCCGGATGCCAGCCCGACAGCTTGCCGCCCTTGCGGCCGCCGGCGGTACGGACCGCCGCGACGATATATGCCTCTGCCATGTGATCTCCTTGGTTCGGTGCGGGCCGCCGGGGCAGCCATGTTGTGGTGCGGCATGCCGGCATGAGAGCCGGCAGCATCGATGGCTATTGTTGCGCCGCGGGAGGCGGCGAGCGTCGTCGGAAGCGACGAAGTTGCCGCAGCACTCAGGCGCGCGGCGCCAGCACCGCGAAGATCGCCGTGGCGCGCAGCAGGCAGCGCTCGCCGCTGAACAGCCGGCAGGTGCCGTAGCGCAGCCGCGAGCCGAGCTTGTCGAATTCCACGCGGGCCTCGACCCAGTCGCCCGGCCGCGCCGAATCGAGATAGTCGAGACTCAGGTTGACCGTGACCGCGCTTTTGGCGCGGCCGGTTTCCAGCGACATCATCATGCCGATGGCGGTATCGGCCAGCGTCGCCAGCATGCCGCCGTGCGGGATACCCAGGTTGTTCAGGTGGCTCTCGTCGATGCGCACCGCCAGCGTGCGGCGGGCCGCGTGCAGATAGAGCTGGCCGAAGCCGGCCATGTAGCCGCTCATCCGCCGCAGCGGGACAAAGCCTTCGGGCACGTCGGCGCCGGCTTCGGCCGGCGCGGCGCTGGCGCGGGCCAGCGCCGCCTCGATTTCCGCCTCGGCCATGGCGTCAGGCGAAGTAGCGCGAGGCCACGCTGAGGTGCTCGCGGCAGTCGGCCACCATGCGCGCGATCAGTTCTTCGCAACTGGGCACGTCATCGATCAGGCCCACGCACTGGCCGGCGCTGATGATGCCGCCGTCGGTTTCGCCCGCCTTGAGCGCCGCCTTGCCGCGCACGCCGGCGACCAGGTGCTTGACGTCCTCGAACTGTGCGCCGCCGGGACGGCGTTCGATGCTTACCACTTCGTCCGACACGGCGTTCTTGAGCACGCGCGCGGTGTTGTGCAGCGTGCGGAAGATCAGGTTGGTGTCGCGCTCGCTGGCCTGCACCAGCGCCTGCTTGACGTTGTCGTGGATCGGCGCCTCGCGCGTGGCGCAAAAGCGCGTGCCCATGTTGACGCCCTCGGCACCCAGCACCAGCGCCGCCGCCATGCCGCGCCCGTCGGCGATGCCGCCCGAGGCGATCACCGGGATCGACAGCTTGCGCACCGCCTGCGGGATCAGCACCATGCCGGGCACATCGTCCTCGCCCGGATGGCCGGCGCACTCGAAGCCGTCGATCGAGACCGCGTCCACGCCCAGCCGCTCGGCCGACAGCGCATGGCGCACCGCCACGCACTTGTGGATCACCTTGATGCCCGCGGCCTTGGCCCGCGCGATATGTTCCTTGGGGTTGTTGCCGGCGGTCTCCAGCACCTTGACGCCGCTCTCGATAATGACGTCGAGGTAGCGCGCGTACGGCGGCGGGTTGATCGACGGCAGCAGGGTCAGGTTCACGCCGAACGGCTTGTCGGTCATCTCGCGGCAACGGCGGATCTCTTCGGCCAGGTCCTCGGGCGTGGGCTGCGTCAGCGCCGTCAGGATGCCCAGGCCGCCGGCGTTGGAAACGGCGGAGGCCATTTCGGCGTAGCCAACCCATTGCATGCCGCCCTGGATGATCGGGTAGCGGATGCCAAGCAGTTCGGTGATGCGTGTCTTCATGGTGGTCCTTTTGCTGTCTGTGCCGGCAGAGGCAACGGCGCAATGTCGTGATGTGCCGGCCCTGCCGCCTGCCCGGCATCAGTCTACGGTGCCGCGCGCCGTCACAGCCTCGTCGGAAGCGACGATTGCGGGCGGCGCAATCTGCACTAGTGTTGGGCGAGCCCCCGCCCCCCTGCCGGCGCTTGTCCCGGCACTTCCGGCATCCCTTCCTACCTCCCAGCAGGAGCCCGCATGACGCCAGCCACGCCTTCGTTCGAAACCCTGCGCTATGCCGTTGCAGACGGCGTTGCCACCATCACCCTGCACCGCCCGGACCAGCTCAATGCCTTCACCGCGCAAATGATGCATGAGCTGATCGCCGCGTTCGACGCCACCGATGCCGACGACAACGTGCGCGCGGTGATCGTCACCGGCTCGGGCCGCGCGTTCTGCGCCGGCGCCGACCTGTCCGGCGGCAGCTCCACCTTCGATTTCGAGAAGCGCTATGGCGCCAGCCCGGACACCGCGCATCGCGACGGCGGCGGGCGCGTGTCGCTGCGCATCTTCCGCAGCCTCAAGCCAGTGATTGCCGCGGTCAACGGCGCCGCGGTCGGCGTGGGCGTGACCATGCAGCTGCCGATGGATATCCGGCTGGCCTCGACCGATGCCAAGTTTGGCTTTGTCTTTGCACGCCGCGGCATCACGCCGGAAGCGGCCTCGTCGTGGTTCCTGTCGCGCGTGGTCGGGATCTCGACCGCGCTGGAGTGGTGCTATACCGGCCGCGTGTTCTCGGCGCAGGAAGCGCACGAGCGCGGCCTGGTGCGCTCGCTGCACGCCCCCGAAGACCTGTTGCCGGCGGCGCAGGCGATTGCCCGCGAGATCGCCGCCAATGCCGCGCCGGTGTCGGTGGCGATCTCGCGCCAGCTGATCTGGCGCATGGCCGGCGCCAGCCACCCGATGGAAGCGCACAAGCTCGACAGCCGCGCGATCCAGTCGCGCGGACGCTCCGCCGACGTGAAGGAAGGCGTCAGCGCATTCCTGGAAAAGCGCCCCGCCGCGTTCCCGGAGACCGTGTCGCACGACATGCCGGACTTCTTCGACTGGACCAGCGAGCCGCCCTTCGCCTGACGCGCACGCGTCGATGTTTTCCGGAGTCCCGATGAAAGTCAGCCAAGCCGTCGCCAGCCGCAAGTCCGTCCGCGGCTTCCTGCCCCGGGCCGTTGCGCCTGAAACCATCCGCCGCGTGCTCGACGCCGCGGCGCGCGCGCCGTCCGGTGGCAACCTGCAGCCATGGCACATCCATGTGGTCGGCGGCGAGGCGCTGGAGCGGCTGCGCGGCATCATGCGCGAACGCATCGCCGCGGCCCCTGCCGGCGAAGCGCGCGAATACGACATCTATCCGCGCGAGCTGGTCTCGCCCTACCGCGAGCGCCGCTTCGAGGTGGGCGAGGCGCTCTACCAACACCTCGGCATCCCGCGCGAGGACAAGGCCCGGCGGCTGGCGCAGTTCGCCAGCAACTTCACCTTCTTCGGCGCGCCGCTGGCGCTGTTCTGCACCGTGGACCGGCGCATGGGCCCGCCGCAATGGTCGGACCTGGGCATGTACCTGCAGACGGTGATGCTGCTGCTGCGCGAAGAAGGCCTGGACAGCTGCGCGCAGGAGTGCTGGGCCATGTATCCGCAGGCCATCGCCGAATTTTTGTCGCTGCCGGCCGAACGGATGCTGTTCAGCGGCATGGCGATCGGCTACGAGGATCCCGAGGCGCCCGCCAACCGGCTGCGCGCCGGGCGCGCGCCGCTGGCGGAATTCACCGAATTCATCGGTATCTGAGTCGGAAGTTCAGAGCAGGCCGAGCTGGCGCGCGATCGCCACCGCCTGGGTGCGGTTGCTGGCGTGCAGCTTGGCGCTGATATTGCGCAGGTGGGTGCGCACCGTGGTCTCGGACACGAACAGGCGCTCGGCCATGGCGACGTTGGAATAGCCCTCGGCGAGCAGGTGCAGCACCTTCTGCTCCTTGGGCGTCAGCGGCTCGACCAGCGCCGGCGGTGCGGGCCGGCCGGCGCCGGGCGGCTCCGCGGCGGCCTGGCCGCAAGCCTGCAGCAGCTTGTCGACGTAAGGCGCCGGCAGGCTGGCCGCCTGGCGCGCGCAGGCGTCGGCCACCAGCCGGCGCACATCGTCGCCCTCGTCGGCAAAGATGCGCACGAAGCCTTCGGCAGCGCCGAAGCGCAACGCCTCGCCCATCACTACCAGCGCATGCGCGCCGTCGCCGGTGCGCTGCCATGCCTGCGCCAGCAGGATGCGCAGCTTGAGCGCGCGGCGCA
The DNA here is from genome assembly GCF_900094595.1 of Cupriavidus alkaliphilus. Lineage (GTDB taxonomy): Bacteria > Pseudomonadota > Gammaproteobacteria > Burkholderiales > Burkholderiaceae > Cupriavidus > Cupriavidus alkaliphilus. Next base: position 12,389 of record NZ_FMAD01000005.1, read on the forward strand.
TCAGCTGGTTGCCCGCGGCGGCCGCGAGCTCGCGTTCGATGGCCTCGCGCACCGGCGTGCCCGGGCGCGCGTACAGGTCCAGCCGCAGGCGGCCCAGCGTGATGTCCTCGACATCGCTGGCAAACGAGCTGACGCCGGGCCGCGTGCGCCACAGCGCCGGATCGGCGGCGCGCTCGATCGCCTCCTGCGCGGCGTGCACATTGCCCTGGCGCAGCGCCAGGCGGGCGCGCTCCAGCATCGCCGCCATCACCAGCCGCGTCAGGCCGCGATGGTGGCCCAGCGCTTCGAGCTGCGCCAGCCATTCGTGGGCCTGGTCGGTCTCGCGGCGCTCGAAGGCGATGCGGGCCAGCACCGCGTGGCCGGTGATGATCTGGTCGGGCAGGCCGAGGTCGCGCGACAGCGGCAGGTAGACGTTGAGCAGGCGGCTGGCGCGCTCGGAATCGCCGCTCTCGTACAGACCCTCGGCCAGCAGGATGCCGGCCATGGCATTGCCGTTGGTAGGTCCGAAGCGGTTCGGCAGCATCGTGCTGGCGGCGATGCGGAAGCGCGCCAGCGCCTGCTGCAGCCGCCCCTGGCGCAGGTCGATCAGCCCCTCGACCGATTCCGAGAAGATCTTGTTGAAGTTGCTGTCGGACCCGCGCACCGCGTGGCGCGCCACCTGCAGCAGTCGGCGCGCCTCGGGGTAGTCACCCACCACCGCGGCCAGCCGCGCCATCGAGGTGGCCAGGATCGCGTCGGGGAAGGCATAGCCCATCGGCAACGGCGGCAGCTCGTTGCGGGCGAAGGCGCGCGCGTCGTCGAAGCGGTCCATCATGTTCAGCAGCATGTGGCGCAGCGCGCGGATATGCGCCAGCAGGTCGCCGGCCGCGCCCTCGGTGGGGATCTGCTGCAGCAGCGCGATGGCTTCGGCCGGCCCGCGCGTGAACGACACCGCCCACACGCGCGCGATCTGCAGCTTGGGCAGCCGGGCCAGCTCGTCGGCGGGCACCGACTCCAGCCAGCGCGTCAGCAGCCGCATGCGGCCCTGCGCCAGCAGGTCGTCGGCGGCGCTGTCGAGCAACTGCAGCGCATGCGCCAGCGCACCGGCGGCGAAGGCATGTTCGATGGCGGGCACCAGCCGCCCCTGCGACTCATACCAGCGCGACGCGGACAGGTGCAGCCGCGGCACGGACCCGGGCATCGCCTGCGCCAGCTGCGCGCGCAGGAAACCGGAGAACAGGCTGTGATAGCGATACCACTGCTCGGGCGCGGCGCCGGAGCCGCGCTCGCCATAGCGCTCGCTCTCCAGCGGCAGCAGGAACAGGTTGGCGCGCTCCAGCCAGGCGAGGATCTCCTCGCTGCTGCCGTCTGCCGGCTGGCACACCGCATCGCACAGCGGCCCGCACAGCTGGTCGAGGATCGAGGTGCGCAGCAGGAAGTCGCGCACCGCTTCGGGCAGGTGCAGGAAGACGTCTTCGACCAGGTAATCGGCAATGGCCGCGTTCGAGCCCGAGAACCCGGCAATGAAGCCCTCCGGCTGGGTGCGCCGCTCCAGCGCCACCGACGCCAGCCACAGCGCCGTGGCCCAGCCCTCGGTGCGCCGGTGCAGCACGCTGATAGCGGACTGTTCCAGCTTCAGCCCGCGCGCCTGGCGCAGGAAGGACGCAGTCTCGTCGGCGGAAAAGCGCAGCTGCGCCGGCTCGATCTCGAGCAGCTCGCCGCGCGCGCGCAAGCGCGCCAGGCCGGTTTCGGGGACCCAGCGGGTGCCGACCACCACGCGGCAGCCGGGCGGCAGGCTTTCCACCAGCTGCCAGACCAGTCCCGCCACGGCGGCATTCTGCACAGCTTCGAAATCGTCGAGGAACAGCGTGAAGTCGCCGTGATGGCTGGCGAGGCGGTCGATCAGCGCCAGCGCCTGCTCGCCCGGGTCCTGCGCCAGCGCCTGGCGCGCGGACCGGTCCGGCCCGCCGCTGCCCAGGCCCTGCGCGATCGCAGCCTCGATCGAGCCCAGGAAGCGCGAGGGGTCGTTGTCCGAGCGGTCCAGCGTCAGCCACGCGGTGCGGCCGCCAGCGGCCTCGAGCCGCGCGCGGCACTGGAGCATGGCGGTGGTCTTGCCGAAGCCGGCGGGTGCGCGCACCAGCACCAGCTTGACGAAGCCCGCCGCGCATACGGCATCGCAGATCGCCGCGCGCTGGACCTGGAACGGGGTCAGCAGCGGCGGGCGCAGCTTGGCGGCCAGCGATGCCGCGCCGGCAGGTGGCGGCGTACGCCGTCCGGTCTCCTCGATACTTGCCATTGGCTGTCAGTGGTCTCCCGCACATCGCGGCCCTTGGCGGGCGCGCCATGCGCCCCCGGCGCTGCAGGATGCAGGCGGGTGGCCGTGGCTGTGGTGTAGCGAGGCATTATGACGTAAACCGCTGCGCTGGCGAAACCGCGGGCAGCGGCCAGGCACCGTTTGCCGCGGTCTCACACCAGCTTGCTGGCGTGTCCGGCCCAGTAGCGGTCGCGCAGCAGCCGCTTGAGCAGCTTGCCGGTGGGCAGGCGCGGCAACTCGGGCTCGAAGTCGACCGAGCGCGGGCACTTGATGGCAGACAGGTTGGCGCGGCAGAACGCAATCAGCTCGGCCGCGAGTTCGGGCCCCGCCTGGCCCATGTCGGCGGGCTGCACCACGGCCTTGACCTCTTCGCCGAAGTCTTCGTTGGGCACGCCGATCACGGCGACATCCATCACCTTCGGGTGCGTCATCAGCAGGTTCTCGGCCTCTTGCGGATAGATGTTGACGCCGCCGGAGATGATCATGTTGGCCTTGCGGTCGGTCAGGTACAGATAGCCGTCCGCGTCCACGTAGCCGACATCGCCGATGGTGCTCCAGTCCGGATGCTGCGGATGGCGTGTCTCCGCGGTCTTGGCCTCGTCGTTGTGGTACGTGAAGGGACGGCCCTCGGCAAAGTAGATGGTGCCCGGCTCGCCCGGCGGCAGCAGCGCGCCGTCCGGCCCGCAGATGCGCAGCTTGCCCACCATGGCGCGCCCCACCGTGCCCTTGCGCTGCAGCCATTGCGGCGTGTCGACCACGGTCACGCCGTTGCCCTCGGTGCCGGCGTAGTACTCCCAGATCACCGGCCCCCACCACGCGATCATGGCTTCCTTGACCTGCACCGGGCACGGCGCGGCCGCGTGGATCGCCACGCGCAGCGACGACACGTCATAGGCCTGCCGTTGCGCCTCGGGCAGCTTGAGCATGCGCGAGAACATCGTCGGCACCAGTTGCGTATGCGTGATGCGGTGTTGCTGCACCAGCCGCAGGAACTGCTCTGCATCGAAATGCTCCATCACCACCGCGGTGCCGCCCAGTGCCTGCACCGACATGGTGTAGCGCAGCGGCGCCGCGTGGTACAGCGGCGCGGGCGAGAGGTAGCGCGTGTCGGCGTCGAAGCCGTAGAGCCGCTGGCACAGCGCGGTCAGCGTCGTCGGCGCGTCGATGTCGGGACTCGACGGCGGCGCGTACACGCCCTTGGGCCGGCCAGTGGTCCCCGATGAATACAGCATGTCGCCGCCGGTCACCTCGTCGTCGATGCGCGTGGCCGGACAATCGGCCAGCGCGGTCTCATAGGCCTGATAGCCGGGCACGGTGCCGTCCAGCATCAGGCGCGCCTGCAGCGCCGGCGTCTGCCCGGTCAGCGCCGCGGCGATCTCCGCCTGCGCGTGCGTGGTGACCAGCACGCGCGCGCCGCTGTCATTGACGATATAGGCGGCATCGGCCGCGTTCAGGCGCGTGCTCAGGCAGATATAGACGATGCCGCTGCGCTGGGCACCCCAGCACAGCTCGAACAGCCGCGAATGGTTCTCCACCATGAAGGCCACGCGGTCGCCGGGCCGCAGGCCGAGCTGGCGGAACAGGTGGGCAACCCGGTTCGAGCGCTGGTCCAGCTCGCGGTAGGTGACGACGGCGCCGCTGCCGCCCATGATGACGGCGGGCTTGTCGGGCGTGCGCTGCGCGTGGATGTGCGGATGCATGGCGTGGAGCTCCTCGACTGGGATGGTGGGTGGGCGGAAGCCGATCCCGCATTTTCGGAACCCTGGCGGGTTCGACCATCGTCGGAAGCGACGAAGCGGCACGGCCCCGTTTTGCCGCAGCGCCGCAAAAAATGGCTTGTTCCGGGCCGCGCCTCAGCTTCGTCCGATGCGACGATGCGCCGCCGGCCGGCCTGGCCGGAAGATGCCCGCCAGACTACCGCCCTCACGCCTCACCCTTATCCGAAGGAGCCAAGGTGGATTTCCAGTTCAGCGAAGAACAGTCGATGCTGCGCGACACGCTCGGGCGTTACCTCGCCGACCACTACGATTTCGAAGCCCGCCGCGCCGCGGCGCAGTCCGCGGCGGGTTGGCGTCCCGACTGCTGGCGCGCGTTTGCGCGCGACCTGGGCATCCTGGGCGCCGCGTTTCCCGAGCACCTCGGCGGCCTCGGTGGCCTCGGCGGCGGCGCCGTCGAGCATATGGTGGTGATGGAACAGCTCGGCCGGCACCTGGTGCTGGAGCCCTACCTGGGCACCGTGGTGCTGGGCGGCGGCGCGCTGCTGCACGGCAGCCCCGAGCTGGCGGCGCAGTGGATCCCGGCCATCATCGGCGGCGAGGCCACCGTGGCATGGGCCCATGCCGAGCCCGCCAGCCGCTACTGCCGGCACGATGTGCAGGCCAGCGCCACGCGCCAGGGCGACGGCTACCGGCTCAGCGGCCACAAGCACGCCGTGGCCGGCGCGCCGTTCGCCTCGCACCTGGTGGTCAGCGCCCGTAGCAGCGGCGCGCGCCGGGACCCGGGCGGCATCAGCCTGTTCTGGATCGCGCGCGACACGCCGGGCGTGACGCTGCGCGAATATCCCACCTTCGACGGGCAGCGTGCCGCCGAGGTACTGCTCGACAACGTGCAGGTGCCGGCCAGCCAGCGCGTCGGCGCTGAAGGAGAAGCGCTGGCACTGATCGAGCAGCTGTGCGACCACGCCATGATCGCGCTGGCCGCCGAAGCCAATGGCGCGATGGCGCGCATGCTGGCCGACACCATCGACTACGCGCGCCAGCGCAAGCAGTTCGGCGTGCCGATCGGCACCTTCCAGGTGCTGCAGCACCGCATGGCCGACATGTACATGCAGCTGGAGCAGTCGGTGGCGCTGACGCAGGTGGCCGCCATGCAGGCCGGCAGCGCTGCGCCGGTGCGCGCGCAGGCCGCATGCGCGGCGAAGATCCAGGCCGGCCAGGCGGGCGCCTTCGTCGGGCAGGGCGCGGTGCAGATCCACGGCGGCATGGGCGTGACCGAGGAACTGGCCGTGGGCCACTACTTCAAGCGCGTCACGGCCATCGACCTGCAGTTCGGCTCGGCCGAGCACCACCTGCGCCGCTATGCCGACCTGCTCTATCCCGCCCGGGCCGCGGCCTGAAGCCGCCCCGATCCACGATCGATTACCAGCGAGGCCCGTCGATGCATCTCGATTTTTCCCCGCAAGACCAGCAGTTCCGCGAAGAAGTACGCGCCTGGATTGCCCAGGCCTATGACGCCGACCTGCGCGCGATGATGGCGCAGTCCAAGAACGGCTACCTCGACAAGGCCGGACAGGTGCGCTGGCAGAAGGCGCTGCACGCGCGCGGGTGGGCCGCGCCGAACTGGCCGAAGGAATACGGCGGCCCGGGCTGGAGCGCGGCCGAGCGCTTTATCTTCCAGTCCGAACTGGCCGCCGCGGGATGCCCGCCGGTGTCGCCGATGGGCCTGAAGATGGTCGCGCCGGTGATCATGAAGTACGGCACGCCCGAGCAGAAGCAGCGCTTCCTGCCGCCCATCCTGAGCTCCGACGTGTGGTGGTGCCAGGGCTATTCCGAGCCCAATTCCGGCTCCGACCTGGCGTCGCTGCAGCTGCGCGCCGACCACGGCACCGACCGCGACGGCGAGCACTACATCCTCAACGGGTCCAAGATCTGGACCACGCATGCGCAATGGGCCGACTGGATGTTCTGCCTGGTGCGCACCAGCCGCGAATCAAAGCGCCAGGAAGGGATTTCGTTCCTGCTGCTCGACATGCACACGCCCGGCATCACGGTGTCGGCGCTGCCGACGCTGGACGGCCCGATGCCCGGCCAGCAGGAGGTGAACCAGGTCTTCTTCGAGAACGTGCGGGTGCCGGTGGCCAACCGCATCGGCGAGGAAGGCAAGGGCTGGACCTACGCCAAGTACCTGCTGGAATTCGAGCGTGGCGGCACGTATAGCCCGATGCTGCGCAAGCAGCTTTCCAAGATCGCGGAGATCGCCGCGGATCAGCCTGGCGACGACGGTGGGCGGCTGCTGGACGACCCGGTGTTCCGGCGCAAACTGGCCGCGCTGCACCTGCGTGCGGCGGCGCTGGAAGCGGTGGAATTGCGGGTGTTTTCCGGGGTGGAGTCGGGCACCTCGATCGGTGCCGCATCGAGCATGCTCAAGCTCACGGGCACCGAGACGCTGCAGGCGGTTAGCGAGCTTGCGGTAGAGGCGGCGGGGCCTGCGGCGCTGCCGTTTATGCAGGACACCTGGGCTGAATTGCAGGGACGCGAGGCGCCGCCGCGGGTTGGGCCGGGCTATGCGGCTGTGCTGGCGCCGCGCTATTTCAACTATCGCAAGGCTTCGATTTACGGGGGGTCTAATGAGATCCAGCGGAACATCATTGCGAAGGTTGTGTTGGGGCTTTGAGGTTGAGGGGGGTTACGTGCGAAACGGTTTTTTGGGGGTGGTCGCTGTTGGTGACATGCTGTCGGCTTTTGAACCGCGTGGTTCCGCCCTCCTGGGCGGGTCACTTTTTGGCCGAGCGCCAAAAAGTAACCAAAAAGCGCGTTTACTGCCCTGCGGGCGGCATGTCTTATCGTAGTGTGCGTTGGGGTTTTCGTACGGGGCTTTGCTTCCTCACATAGCGGGACTGCCTGCCGCGGTGGTGCACTACGGTGGCAGGGGCGTTGGAGTGGTGTTTGAACGAGCCCAGAGCGCTCGGTGGCTGCCTGCTGCGGGTCTTGTCGTAGGAACGCCTACGGCTGCTGCGCCGGCAGTATCGCAGTGCGTGGGCTCGGGCACGGAACGCGTCGCTGTGCTCGCTTGGCTTTCGGTGCGCGCACGATTCGCTTCCGCGCAGGGGGCCTCCGGAGGGGCGCGTACGCGCCGCAACAGCGCGTGCGAGCGCAGCGACGCACTCCGTGCCAGAGCAGTAGACCTGAGATAGGGAGCGCGCGCAGCGCAGCCGTAGGCGTCCCACCAATAACGCGGTTAGCAGGCTGCCACCGACCTAAAGTCGGGTTCGTCCATCCGCCCCCGAACGCCAGGCACATCCAGGTAGCGTCAGCAGGGTGGAACCACCATCCGCCTGACCGTGAGTCACCACCGCCGGAACCCCCAACGCCGCCTTAGCCAGCCGCTCAGGCGACGCGTTTTTTGGTTACTTTTTGGCGCTCGGCCAAAAAGTGACTCGCCGGCTACGCCGGCGAAACAGCCACGCCCGCCAAGAACGATAGACCACCGCATTGCCTCCCAGAACTCCCGCCTAGGGTTCCCCCTTAATTGACGCTCCCTCCTCTCACCCATATATTTTTATGAACATCTAGTTCATTTTTGAACAAACACAACGTCAACTGGAAACAATGCCCCTCAAAATCGGAATCAACGGCGCCGGCATCGGCGGCCTCGCCGCGGCCATTGCGCTGCGCAAGCTCGGCATGGAAGCCGTGGTCTACGAACAAGCCCCCCGCTTTGCCCGCGTCGGCGCCGACATCAACCTGACCCCCAACGCCGTGCGCGCGCTGGACGGGCTGGGCGTTGGCGAGGCCCTGCGCGAGACCGCCGCACGCCCCAGCCACCGCATCAGCCGCATGTGGGATACCGGCGCTGAAACCTCGCGCCTGCCGATGCAGGAAGAGGCCGAGCGGCGTTATGGCGCGCCGCAACTGACCATGCACCGCGCCGACCTGATGACCGCGCTGGAAGCCGCCGTGCCGGCCGCCTGCGTGCGGCTCGACCACAAGGCGGTGGCGGTCGAGGCCCGCGCCGATGGCGCCACGCTGTCCTTTGCCAATGGCGCGCAGGAACACGTCGACGTGCTGGTGGGCGCCGACGGCATCCATTCCACCGTGCGTACCGCGCTGTTCGGCCAGGAGAGTCCGATCTTCACCGGGGTGGTTGCGTATCGCGCCGTGGTGCCGGCCGCGCGCCTGGCCGGCGTGCCCAACCTCGGCGCCTTCACCAAATGGTGGGGCCCGGACGCGGCCACGCAGATCGTCACCTTTCCGCTCAACCGCGGCCGCGACATCTTTATCTTTGCCACCGTCGCGCAGGACGCCTGGCGCCATGAGTCGTGGACCACGCCGGGCCGCGTGGAAGATCTGCGCAACGCCTATGCCGGCTTCCATCCCGAGGCCCGCGCGCTGCTCGACGCCTGCGACGACGTGCTGATCTCCGCGCTGTACGTGCGCGATCCGCTGCCGGCCTGGTCGGCGGGCCCAGTCACGCTGATGGGCGATGCCTGCCATCCAATGATGCCGTTCATGGCGCAGGGCGCGGGCATGGCGATCGAGGACGGCGTGGTGCTGGCGCGCTGCCTGGCCGATGCCGACGGCGACGGCGCCGCCGGCGTGCCGGCCGCGCTGGCGCGCTACCAGGCCGCGCGCCACGCGCGCACCAGCCGCATCCAGGTCGGCTCGCGCAGCAATGCCTGGCTCAAGGAAGGCGGCAACGCCGACTGGGTGTACGATTACGACGCCTGGAACGTCGCCCTCGGCTGAAGCCCGCGGCCTGCGTTCCACGCCAGCACGGCCGCCTGCGCGGCCGTTTTCCATGGACAGTCCACGCCAACATGCCCAAGTCCCGCCTGACCACCGAACCTGACCTCGACGACGGCGCCGCACCGGAGGATGCCCGCGAGGCCCAGCTGGTATCGCCGGTCATCCGCGGCCTGCGCCTGCTGCGCTTTATCGCCGAAGGCGGCGCCACCGCCAACCTGAGCGAGGTCGGCCGCCGCATCGACGTGAACCGGGTCACCGTGATGCGCCTGCTCGATACGCTCGAGCATGAAGGCATGGTCGAGCGGCTGCCCCAGGGCGGCCACCAGGTCGGCTTCAACTTCCTGAAGTTGGCCTCGCGCGTGCTGGCCGCCAACGACCTGACCAGCTTCGCCGGGCGCGTGCTGGCCCGGCTCAGTGCCTCGCTGCAGCTGTCGGCCTACCTGGCGGTGCGCGATGGCGGCGATGCGCTCTACCTGCTGCGCCAGATGCCGGCGGCGGCGCTGGTCAGCAATATCCAGGTGGGCAGCCGCGTTGCCGCGCACCTGACCACGCCGGGCCGGATGCTGATTGCCGAGCTGCCGCCCGAGACGCTGCGCGAATTGCTGGGGCCCGATCCGCTGCCGGCCGCCACCGGGCAGAGCCCGGCCACCCACGCGCGCCTGGCCGAGATCCTGGCCGCCGACCGCGAGCGCGGCTGCGCATGGAGCTTCTCTGCCTACGAACCCGGCATCGATGCCTGCGCGGCACCGGTGCGCGGCGCCGACGGCGCGGTGATCGCCGCCATCAGCGTGGCCGGCCCGCAGCAGCGCTTCGAGGCCGACGGCACGCTGCGCGAGCGCGTCGCCAGGGAAGTCCGGCAGGCCGCGCGCGACCTGTCGGGGCTGATGGGTTACCGCGGCGACGCTACTCCGCGGTGATGCCGTATTGCCGGATCAGCTTGGCCCACGTCGCGGTTTCCTCGCGGATGCGCTGGGCGAGCGCCTGCGGCGTGCTGCCCACCGGCTCCATGCCCTGGCGCTGCAGCTCGGCCCGCACCGCGGGCGTGGCCAGCAGCGCGCGCACGTCGGCGCCGAGCGCATCGGCCGCGGGCTGCGGCGTGGCTTTGGGCACCAGCAGCGCGTACCACGAACTGACGTCGATGCCGGGCACGCCCTGCTCGGCCAGCGACGGCACGTCGGGCGCGGCCGGTGAGCGTTTCGGCTGCGTCACCGCCAGCGCGCGCAGCGCGCCGGAGCGGATGAACGGCGCCAGCGTCGGCCAGGTGCCGAACAGCAGCGGCACCTGCCCGCCCACCACGTCGTTGAGCGCCTGCGTGGTGCCCTTGTACGGCACGTGCAGCAGCGCGATGCCGGCCTGGTGGCGGAACAGTTCGCCGGCCAGGTGCAGGCCGCTGCCGACGCCCGGGCTGGCATAGCCCAGCGGCTTGCCAGACTGGTCGGCCTGCCGCGCCAGCCTGACCAGGTCCTGCACCGAAGCGGCCTGCACCGACGGGTGCACCGCCAGCACGTTGGGCGAGCCCGCCAGCAGCGACACCGGCCGGAAATCGCGCTCGACGTTGTAGGCCAGCGCGGGCATCAGCGTCGGGTTGATGGTGAGGTTGCCGGCCGGCGCCACCAGCAGGGTGCAGCCATCGCCCGGCGCGCGCCGCACCGCGTCGATGCCGATATTGCCGTTGGCGCCGGGCTTGTTGTCGACCACGAAGGGCGTGCCGCGCCGCTGCTGCAGCCCGTGGGCCAGCGTGCGCGCGAGCTGGTCGGCGGGCCCGCCCGCCGGAAACGGCACCACGATGCGCACATTGGCGCAGGCCGCCGCCTGCGCCGCCTGCCAGGGCAGGCATGCGGCCAGCGCCGCGGCCAGCACCGTGCCGGCCAGCCATTGCCGGCGCCGCGGCGCCGCCTGTCGTTGCTTGCATTGCTGCATCTTGCTTTCCCCTGGTGGCGGGCGGCACCGTGCCGTCAGGCGAACGGCCTGGGCACCTCCGGCCGGTAGTCGAGCAGCCGCGACAGCTCCGCCGCGGCGCGCCGCACCTGTTCCACCATGTTGTCGAGCTGGTCCGGATCGATGCGCGCGGCCGGAATGGTCGCGCCCAGCGCCGCCGTCACCTTGCCGCTGCGGTCGCGCACCGGCGCCGCGATGGTGGAGATGCTGGCCTCGAAGAATCCTTCGTGCAGCACATAGCCGCGCTGGCGGTCGCGCTGGACCATTTCGTACAGCTCTTCGACCGTGCGCGGCGTGCTTTCCGAATAGACTTCCAGCCGCTCTTCCGGATAGAGCGCGCGCAGTTCGGCCAGCGACAGGTCTTCCAGCAGCACGCGCCCCAGCACCGTGGCATGCGCCGGCAGCCGGGTGCCGACATTGACGGTGCTGGCAAACGGGCGCGACGCCACCGATTTGGCCACATAGACGACGGAGCGGCCGTCGCGCACTACCAGGTTGCACGGGTAGTGGATCTCGTCGCGCAGCCGGTCCAGCAGCGGGCGCCCAAGCTCGGTCAGCTCCAGCGAGGCGAGGTAGTCGAAGCCCAGGCGCAGCACCGCCATGCCCAGCCGGAACTCGCGCCCGCCGTCGGTGCGCTCGACAAAGCCCATCATTTCCAGCGTGGCCAGCAGCCGGAACACGGTCGAACGCGGCACCTTGAGCCGGCGCGCCAGCTCGGCGGCCGACAGGGTGCGCTCGCGGCTGCTGAATTCGCCCAGCAGGCGCAGGCCGCGCTCCAGCCCCGGCACGATGTACTTGTCCTGCGCGCTGTCCTGCGCACCCTCCTGGCCGCCTTCCTGCGTGTCGTCCTGCGGCGAATCGGTCGTCATGGTCTGTCTCTGCAATAGTCGGTCTTGGCGCAACGCTCTCATATATCACGCCCGCACCCGATAGGGTACCCGTATTGCGGACAGTCCCGCCGTCAAGGCCGCTATGCGCCCGGGCGCAGGTAGTCGCGCAGCCACGCCGCGCACTGCTCGCCATGCGCCGCGGGCCAGCGCACCACGATGGTCTCGTCGGCGCGGCGCAGCTCGATGCAGATCTCGGCAAGCGGTCCGCGCGCGGCGTCGCCGCGCCCGAACAGGCGTGCCAACAGCCCGGCCGGAGCGGCTTGCGGCGCCTGCGCGCGCGCCGGCAGCACTGCGTGGCCGTTGGCGGCCGTACCCGGCGCGGCGGCCGCCGCCTGCGCCACCGCGGGCGCTTGCTGCGCCGCCTCGGCCGCGGGCTGTCCGCCCTGTGGCTCAAGCCGCGCCAGCAGGTTGGCTCCGAACTCGTCCCACATGCGGTCGGCCTTGGTTTTCATCACGCTCAGGCCGAAGGTCCCCAGCCGCCCCAGCACATCGACCTGTACCTTGATCCGCAGCTGCGTGCCGCCACGGTCGAGCGGCGTCAGGAACAACTCGCTCGACTGCCGCAGCGAGCTGGCCACAGAAGCGTCCTCGCCGGTGCCCTCGGTGCGCAGGTAATGGGGCGCGCGGGTCTCGACGATCTTCGTATGCAGCCGGAAGCGCGCGTTGATGAAGGCGATCTTTACCGCCATGTGCGCGACGTACTCGACCTCGCTGAGCACTTCGATCGATGCCATGCCGGGCACGCATGCGCCCATCACGTTGGGGTCGAGCAGCAGCTCCCACACGCGCGCCGGCGGCGCCGCGGTGACCAGGGTCTTTTCAATTTCCACGCATTGCCTCCGCGGCGGACAGGACCGATTCGACGATGCCGACATAGCCGGTGCAACGGCACAGGTTGCCGTTCAGGCCATGGCGGACTTCTTCTTCGGTCGGATTGGGATTGTTGGCGAGCAGCGCGCACGCCGCCATCAGGAAGCCCGGCGTGCAATAGCCGCACTGCAGGCCGCCGTGCTCCATGAAGCTTTGCTGCAGCGGATGCAGCTGGCCGTCGGCGGCCAGGCCCTCCACCGTCATCACATGGCGGCCGCGCGCCTGCACCGCGAGCATCAGGCAGGACTTGACCACCTCGCCGTCGACCAGCACGGAGCAGGCGCCGCAGATGCCGGTCTCGCAGCCACGCTTGGTGCCGGTCAGGTTCAGGTCGTCGCGCAGCAGGTCGGCAAGCAGGCGCCGCGCCGGCACCTGCACCTGGTGTTCTTCACCGTTGACGGTGACTTCGATGCTGATTGGGTTCATGGGTACGCTCCTTACTCCGATGCCACGCCGAACAATGCGGCAATGGTGCGGCGCGCGACCACGCGCACCATCTCGCGGCGGTAGGCCCCGGACCCGCGCGCGTCCGACACCGCGTTGATGTCCTCGGCGACGATGGCCGCGGCTTGCTCGGCCAGTTCCGCCGTCACTGCCCGGCCCGCCAGCAGCGCCTCGGCGCGCCGCAGCCGGCACGGCACCGGCGTGGAGGCGCCCACCGCCAGGCGGGCCTCGATACAGAACGCCCCCTCGCGCCGCACCGCCAGCGCCACGCTGGCCAGCGGGCGGTGCTCGGCAGCCGTGCGCAGGAAGCGCGCATAGTGGCCATCGGCCCCGGCACGCGGGGCCGGCACGCGGATCTGCGTGACGATCTCGTCCGGCGCCAGCGCCGTGACGTAGTAGTCGACCAGGAAGTCCTCGATGTCGATCACGCGCTCGCCGCCGCGTCCGCTGACCACGATCTGCGCACCCAGCGCCATCAGGCAGCCAGGCGGATCGGTGGCCGGATCGGCATAGCAGAGGTTGCCGCCGAGGGTGCCCTGGTTGCGCACCTGCGGATTGGCGACGCGCGCGGCCATGCTGGCCAGCATCGGGTAATGCGCCTGCACCAGCGGCGAGCGCGCGACCTCGGCATGCAAGGCAAGCGCGCCGATGCGCAGGCCGTCGCGCGCATCGAAGCTGATGCCGCGCAGCGCATCGAGCCGGCCCAGCGAAACCAGATGGCCGGGCGCCAGCATGCGCTGGCGCATGCCCAGCATCAGCGCCGTGCCGCCGGCAAAGACGCGGCAGCTGTCGCCAAGGTCGGCCAGCATGTGGCTGGCTTCGGCCACGGTGGCCGGCTCCAGCAAGGCAAAGTCACGCATGGGCGGCCTCCTCTTCCTTCAGCGCGCGCAGGGCCGCCAGCACCTTCTCGGGCGTGATCGGCAGCGACTGGATGCGCACCCCGACCGCGTCGAACACGGCATTGGCGATCGCCGCCGCGCCCGGCAGGATCGCGGTCTCGCTGGCGCCCTTGGCGCCGTAGGGGCCGTTGGGATCGTTCGATTCGACCACGTCGGTGCGCAGCATCGGCACGGCGTCGGCGGTGGGCATGGTGTAGTCGGCGAAGTTGCCGTTCATCAGGCGGCCGTCCTCGTATTGCAGGTGCTCGTACAGGGTCCAGCCGATCGCCTGCACGGTGGCGCCGTGGGTCTGGCCATGCACCGCGAGCGGGTTGATGGCCTTGCCGCAGTCGTCGGCGACAAAGCTGTCGATCACGGTGACCTGGCCGGTGCAGGTGTCGACCTCCACTTCCACCGCCTGCGCCGCGAACGAATGCGCGGGGGCGACGTTGCCGTAGTAGTCGGCGTCGTGCATCACCGTGGGCGCGTCGTAGCTGGCGCGCACGTGGATGCCCTCGCCGCCGTGGCGGAAGATATGCAGGCGCGCGATCTCGGCCAGCGTGGCGGACTGGCCGGGCTGGTCCGGCACGGCGATGCGGCCATCGGCGATCACCAGTTGCCGCGCCTCCACGCCGAGCTTTTCCGCCGCCAGCGCCAGCAGCTTCTGCCGCGCCTCGCGCGCCGCGCGCAGCACCGCATTGCCCGAGATGATGGTCACACGCGACGCCAGCGAGCCCAGGCAGAACGGCGCGGTATCGGTATCCGGCGCCATCACGGTGACGTGCGCCAGCGGAATGCCCAGTTCCTGCGCGCAGATCTGGCTGAGCATGGTGTTGGCGCCCTGCCCCATGTCGCACTCGCTGGTCTGCAACATCACGCGCCCGTCTTCGTTGATCTTGAGCAGGATGGTCGAGCCGTCCCAGTTGCCCAGCGTGCGGTTGCCGCTGACGTGCATCGCCGCGGCAATGCCGACGCCGCGCCGGCGCGTGCCGGTGCCGCGCGGCGCCGCGCGCTTTTCGTCCCAGCGGATGGCGCGGCGCGTCATGTCGAGGCATTCGGCCATGCCGGTGCTGCTGATCTTCCAGCCATGCACGCTGGTCTCGCCGGCGCCGATGGCATTGCGCCGGTGCACTTCGATCGGGTCGATGCCGAGCATGCCGGCCAGCACCGTCAGGTGGCAGTTAAGCGGAAACTGCATCTGCTGGCCGCCGAAGCCGCGGAAGGCGCCGCGCGGCGGGTTGTTGGTATAGGCCATCACCGCGTGCGAGCGCACGTTGTGCACGCGGTGCATGTTGTCGCTGCGCATGGCGGTGACGTGCATCACATCGCCGGCAAGTCCGGAATAGGCGCCGCACTCGGCCGTGATGCGTACGTCCTTGGCCAGGATCACGCCGTCGGCGGCAAGGCCCAGGCGCAGCCAGACCTGCATCGGCACGCTCGCGCGCGCGCCCTGGAAGTCTTCCAGCCGGTTGTTGACCAGCCGCACCGGGCGCTCCAGCCGGCTCGCCAGGAAGGCGCAGATCAGGCTGTTGTTCTCCTCGACGATCTTGGCGCCGAAGCCGCCGCCGGTGGTGGCCTGCACCACGCGGATGGTCGAGACCGGCCGGTCCAGCGCCTCGGCCAGCCGCGCGCGCGCCAGGAACACCGACTGCGTCGACGCCCACACCGTGAGCCGCCCGTTGCCATCCTGCGCCGCGACCGATGCCATCGGCTCGAGGTAGCCGGGATACTGCGAATGCATCTCGTAGGTGGCTTCATACACCGCGGCGCACGCCGCGAACGCGGCCTCGACATCGCCGCGCTCGATGCGCATTTCATGGCCGATATTGCGCGTGCCGGCGTGGATCTCCGGCGCGCCTCCGGCCAGCGCCGCGGCCGGCGTCAGCAGCGCGGGCAACGCCTCGTACTCGACCCGGATCAGGTCCAGCGCGTCGCGCGCGATCTCCTCGCTGAGCGCCACCACCGCGGCCACTTCCTCGCCGACATGGCGCACCACGCCGCAGGCCAGGATGCGCTGCTCCTTGCGGTGCGGGCCCCAGTGACGGGCGGGCACGTCGTGGCCGGTCACCACCAGCTTCACGCCGGGCAGCGCCCTGGCGGCGGCGGTGTCGATGCGCACGATGCGCGCATGCGGGTGCGGGCTGCGCAGCACCTTGGCGTGCAGCATGCCGGGCAGCTTGATGTCGCCGGCATACTGCGCGCGCCCCATGACCTTTTCCCGCGCGGTCACCTGCGGCGTGGACGTTCCCACGATGGCCCTGCTCATGCCGGCCTCCTGTCTGTCGTTGTCGATGGCGTGGTGCCGGAAGGCAATGCGCCGGCGCGGCTCATTCCGCGGTGATCGCCAGCTCGCGGATCACCTTGCCCAGGCGCTCGTGGTCGGCCGCGTTGACTTTCTCCAGCGCGGCCGGTGCGCCGCCTACGGGGGTGGCGCCGAAGGTGGCCATCTTGTCGGCCACCTCGGGCAGGCGCAGCACCTCGTTGAGCTGCTGGTTCAGCGTCCTGACTACCTCGGGCGGCGTGCCTTTGGGCGCCATCACGCCGTGCCACGCGCCGACCACCACGTCCTTGTAGCCCAGCTCGGCCAGCGTCGGCACGTTGGGCAGCAGCGGCGAGCGCCGCGCATCGGTGATCGCCAGCGGAATCAGCCGGCCCGTATTGAGGTACTGCGCCACCGGGCCCAGCGTGACGTAGGCAAACGGCACGTGCCCCGCCACCACGTCGTTGACCGCGGGCGCCACGCCCTTGTAGGGCACGTGCTGGATCTTCACGCCGGCGGCGCGGTTCAGCATCTCGCCGGCGATATGCATCGGCGATCCCGCGCCCGGGCTGCCATAGGTGAGCGCCTTGCCGGCCCTGGCCGCGGCCACCATCTCGCTCACGCTTTTCACGCCCGCCTGCGGGTTGGCCACCAGCAGTACCGCCTGCACGGCGGTCTGGATCACCGGCGTGAAGCCGTGCAGCGGGTCATAGCTGGCCGACGGCGCCAGCTTCAGCACCATCGGCGCCAGCGTGAACGGGTTCGGCGTATACAGCAGCGTGTAGCCGTCCGCCGGCGCGCGGCTGACGAATGCGGCACCCACCACGCCACCGGCACCGGGACGGTTCTCGACGATGACCGGCTGCTTCAGGCGGGCCGACAGCTTGTCGGCGTAGAGCCGCGCCATGGCATCGGTATCGCCGCCTGGCGGATAGGCCACCACCATGGTGACGGCCTTGGCCGGATACGCGGGGGCGGCCAGCGCGGTGCCCGCGCTCAGCGCAAGCACGGCCATGGCCGCGGAGGCGACGGCGGCAGCGGCGCGTCGGGGACGTTGTTGTCTCATCTACAGCTCCTGTGGGGGCGCATTCGCGAGGCGGGAGTCAGCGGGTTGTGCACATCGCGAAAACAGGGGTGGCTTAAGTACAACTCTCTTCGGTTGTTTTATTAATGAAACGCAAGTTCAAACAAGGAACACAATCATCGTAGGCGCCGTAAGTTGACAACTCAACTTACGTTAAACACCAATTGACTATCCTTATTTTTTTGAGATTTATTTGCACTCACCCGGGTCGCCACACGGTGGCGGCAATGGCAAGCGCCTGTGAGACAATCTGCCCCGCCCACCGGCCACGCATCCTGGCCGACAGACCAGACCAAGAGGAACGCATGCCCCGTGATGCCGCGCCTGCCAATGGCACGCCCGCGCCCGCCCCTGCCGCCAACGCCAGCCCGTGGACCGACCTCGACGAGGCCGGCAGCGGCCTGACCGTCGACAACTTCCTGACCACGATGCTGAGCCAGCTGGTGACCGCGCTGCGCAGCACGGTCACCAAGCCCTATGCGGAGCAGTTCGGCCTGACCGTGCCGGAATGGCGCATCCTGGCGCTGCTGGCCCATGCGCGCGCGTTGCCGTTTGCCGAACTGGTGACCCAGTCCACCTCGGACAAGGCGCTGGTCAGCCGCACCCTGCGGCTGCTGGAGGACCGCGGGCTGGTGCAGCTGACCTCGGCCGGCAATACCCCGCGCAAGAAGCTGATGTGCGCCATCACCGAAGCCGGCATCGCGCTGCATGACCAGGTGATGCCACTGGCGCGGCGCGGACAGGCCGAGGTGATCCGGCAGCTGTCGCCGCAGGAGCGCGAGGCGGTGTACCAGGGACTGCGCAAGCTGTTGCGGGCGCAGACCTGAGGCCACAGGCCCGCCGCCGCCGCGGCATCCGCCGGATACCCGCTGGCCGGGTTTCATCTGGCAAAATTTCTCCACGCCTGGGCAGGACGGCACCAGCCAGATAGCCTATAACGTCTGCTACCGGTTTCACGTAACGAAAACCGGACCCAGGAGACGACCGGCGTGACCATCCCGAGCACTTCATTGCAGAAGGCTTGCCGCCTGCTGCGCGCGCTGACCGACGCCCGCAATCGCCGCCTGACCGACCTGGCGCTGGCCGCTGGTGTCGACAAGGCCTCGGCGCTGCGGCTGCTTGAAACCCTGGCAGCCGAGGGTGTGGTCCAGCGCGATCCGGCGACCAAGGCCTTTGCGCCGGGGCGGGAATGGCTGGCGTTGCACGCCGCCGCCCTGCAGCGGACCGACCTGCGTCCGCTGGTACGCCCGGCGCTGATCCGGCTGGCCAATGCCTTCGAGGACAGCGCCATCCTGTCGGTGCCGAGCGGCTGCGAATCCGTTTGCATCGAGCTGCGCCTGGGCACCTTCCCGATCCGCGCCAATTACCTGGAAATCGGCAGCCGCCGGCCCCTGGGCGTCGGCGCCGGCAGCCTGGCGCTGCTCGCCGCGCTGCCCGACGCCGAGGTCGACGCGGTGCTCGAAGGCATCGCCCCGGCCATGCGCCGCTACCCCCGCTTCAGCCGGCCCATGCTGCTGGAGCACGTGCGCGCCACGCGCGAGCGCGGCTACGCGGTGCTGCTTGACGTGGTGATCGAGCGCATGGGCGGCATCGCCATCGTCCTGCCAGGCCCCGACGGCTACCCGCTTGGCGCCCTCAGCATCGCCGCGCTCAATGACCGCATAAGCGGTCGCGAGACCGCCATGGCCCGCGCATTGAAGCGCGAGGCCGACGCCATTTGCCAGGCCTGGCGCCGGCACGCCGGCGACGCAGATCGCCGCGGCCCGGCCAGAGCCGCAAACCACAACACACCGGAGGAGACACCATGACGCTTCGCCATTCGATCCGACGCCGGGCCGCCGGCGTGCTCGCGCTTGCCACCGCGCTGGCCTGCGGCGCCGCGCAGGCCCAGCCCAGGGCCGCGATTTCCGACGACGTGGTCAAGCTCGGCATGCTGCTCGACATGAGCGGCCTGTACGCCGACGTCACCGGCCGCGGCAGCGCCACCGCGGCGCAGATGGCCATCGACGATTTCGGCGGCAAGGTGCTCGGCAAGAAGATCGAGCTGGTCGTGGTCGATCACCAGAACAAGGCCGATATCGCCGCCAACAAGGCGCGCGAGTGGTACGACACCGGCAATGTCGACGCCATCCTCGACGTGGCCGCCTCGGCGCCGGCGCTGGCGGTGCTGGAAGTGGCGAAGCAGAAGAACCGCATCGTGGTGTTCTCGGGCCCCGGCACCGAGCGCATCACCAACGACCTGTGCACGCCGGTGTCGGTGCACTACGCCTACGACACCTACGCGCTCGCCAACACCACCGCGCGCGCCACGGTGCAGCGCGGCGGCAAGAGCTGGTTCTTCCTGACCGCCGACTACGCCTTCGGTCACACGCTGCAGGACTCCGCCACCGCGGTCATCAACGAGACCGGCGGCAAGGTGGTGGGGGCCGCGCGCCACCCGATCGGCGCCAGCGACTTTGCCTCGTACCTGCTGCAGGCGCAGGCCAGCAAGGCGCAGATCGTCGGGCTGGCCAACGCCGGCGGCGACACCATCAACGCGATCAAGGCGGCATCCGAGTTCGGCCTCACGCGCAACAACGCCCAGCGCATGGCAGGCCTGCTGCTGTACGTCAACGACATCCACGCCATCGGGCTGAAGACCGCGGCCGGCCTCATGCTGACCGAAGGCTTCTACTGGGACATGAACGATGCCACCCGCGCGTGGTCGCGCCGCTATTTCGAGAAGCTGAAGAAAATGCCCAACATGAGCCAGGCCGGCGCGTATTCGTCGGTGATGCACTACCTGAAGGCGGTGCAGGCGGCAGGCACCGACGAGACCGCGGCGGTGATGAAGCAGATGAAGTCGATACCGATCAACGACTTCTTCGCGAAGAACGGCCGCATCCGCGAGGACGGCCGCATGATCCACGACATGTACCTGTTCGAGGTGAAGACGCCGGCCGAATCGAAATACCCGTGGGATTACTACAAGGTAGTGGCGACGGTGCCCGGCGAGCAGGCCTTCATGCCGGCCTCGAAGTCGAAATGCCCGCTGCTGCGGCACTGACATGCATGCCACCTTTGTACGCGGCACCGGCAATACGCGCTTCGGCCGCCTCGACGGCAGCACCCCGCTGACGCTGATGGCGCAGGCTGCCGATGCCGCGCTGGCCGACGCCGGGCTGGCGCGCGCCGAACTCGACGGCGTGCTGTGCGGCTATGCCACCACGCTGCCGCACCTGATGCTGGCCGACCGCTTTTGCGAATACGCCTCGCTCAGGCCCGCCTACGCCCATGGCGTGGCGGCAGGCGGCGCCACCGGGGGCGTGATGGCGATGCTGGCGCACGAGCTGGTGCGCGCCGGCCGCTGCCGCCATGTGCTGGTGGTCGCGGGCGAGAACCGCCTCAGCGGCCAGAGCCGCGACCAGTCGATCCAGACGCTGGCGCAGGTGGGCGAGCCGCATGCCGAGGTGCCCAACGGCGCCTCGGTGCCGGCCTACTACGCGCTGCTGGCGTCGCGCTACCTGTACCAGACCGGGATGGATGCCGATGCGCTGTCCGGCTTTGCGGTGCTGATGCGCGCGCATGCCGCCGGCCATCCGGATGCTCACCTGCGCGAGCCGCTGTCGCTCGCGCAAGCATGTGCCGCGCGTCCGATCGCCACGCCGCTGCGGCTGTCCGACTGCTGCCCGATTTCCGATGGCGCGGTCGCGGTGATCGTCTCCGCCGAGCCCGGCGCCGGCACGCCGGTGCGCATCGCCGGCGCGGGCCAGGCGCACCGGCACCAGCATCTGGGCGCGCTCGACGACGTGATGCAGACCGGCGCCGCCGACGCCGCGCACCGTGCCTTTGCCGAGGCCGGCGGTGATGTGGAGAGCATCGACTGCCTGGCGATCTATGACTCGTTCACCATCACCCTGGTCATGCTGCTCGAAGAACTTGGACTGGCGCCACGCGGCCAGGCGCACGCGCGGCTGCATGCCGGCGATTTCGGCTGCGATGGCACGCTGCCGCTCAATACGCATGGCGGACTGCTGGCGTTCGGCCACTCCGGCGTGGCGGGCGGGCTGATGCATCTCGCCGAAGCCGCGCGCCAGCTCGCGGGCCGCGCCGGTGAACGCCAGCTGAGCCGGCGCCGCCGCGCGCTGTTCCATGCCGACGGCGGCGTACTGTCGTCGCATGTCAGCCTGGTGCTGGAGGCCGCAACATGAGCGATCCCGCCCGCCACCCCTATACCGATGGACTCGATGCCGGCGTGGTGCGCTACCAGTGCTGCGACGGCTGCGGCGCCTGGCAGCCGCTGGAGCGCCACGCCTGCCGCGCCTGCGGCTGCCTGCAATTGCACTGGCGCGATGCCGGCGGACTGGCCACGGTCTACGCGGTCACCGAGATCAGCCGCGCCCCGACCGAGGCCTTCCGCGCCCTGGCGCCATACACACTGGTGCTGGCCACGCTGGACGAGGGCCTACGCGTGATGGGCCATGCCGAGCCCGGCGTGGCGATCGGCGAGCGCGTGCGCGCGGGCTTCCTGCGCTTCGGCGAAGCCACCCTGCTGCGTTTCCTGCGCGAATAGCGGCCCGCGGGCGCCAGCCGGCGCGCGCCCGTTCCCATCCCGGCCGGCAATCCCAACCTGGAGAATTCCCTTGGCACCGAATCTATCCCGGCGGCACGCGCTCGCCCTGTTTTCCTGCCTGGTGCTGTCCGCGGCGGCCGTGCCACCCGCGCTGGCGCAATCCTTCCCGGCCAGGCCGGTCCGGCTGGTGGTGCCCTACCCGCCGGGCGGCCCCACCGACATCGTCGCGCGCGTGGTGGGCCAGAAGCTCTCTGAGCGGCTCGGCCAGCCACTGGTGGTGGAAAACCGTCCCGGCGCCGGCGGCAATATCGGCGCCGAGGCAGTGGCCCGCGCCGCGCCCGACGGCTACACGCTGCTGGTCGCCACCACCGCGCATGCGATCAACATGACGCTGTTCCGCAAGCCCGGCTACGACACCCGCAAGGACTTCGCGCCGGTGAGCCTGCTCACGCGTGGCCCGCTGGTGCTGGTGACGGCGCCCGCCACGCCTGCCGCCAATGTCGCGGAGCTGATCGCCATGGCCAGGGCCAGGCCGGGGCAGCTCACCTTTGCCAGCTCGGGCAACGGCCAGTCCACCCATCTCGCCGCGGAGCTGTTCAACAGCATGGCCGGTGTACGCATGACGCACGTCCCGTACAAGGGCAGCGCGCCCGCGCTGACCGACGTGATGGGCGGCCAGGCCACGGTGATGTTCGACACCATGCTGTCGGCGATGCCGTTCGTGCGCGATGGCAAGCTCAGGGCGCTGGCGGTCACCGGCGCGCAGCGCTCGCCGGCCGCGCCGGACAGGCCGACCATCGCGCAGTCAGGCCTGCCCGGCTACGAGGCCACCGCCTGGAATGCGCTGCTGGCCCCCGCCGGCACACCGCCCGCGGTGCTCGAAGCGATCGCTGCGGCGCTGAAATCCGTGCTCGACGACGCCGACGTGCGCGCGCGTTTTGCGACCCAGGGCTTTGCCGCGGAATGGACCTCGCCACCCGCGACCGCGAAGTTCCTCGACCAGGAAATCGACAAATGGGCGCGGGTGGTCAAGGCCTCCGGCGCCACCATCGACTGAGCCCCACGCACCCGCCACGCACCAGCCACCCATACGCCACGCCCTCGCCATGACCGCTTCCCTCCAGTCCCTGCTCGCGCCCCGTTCCATCGCCGTGATCGGCGCCTCCGACAACGCCCACAAGATCGGCGGCCGGCCCATCCATTACATGAAGACGCACGGCTACGCCGGCACGCTCTACCCGGTCAACCCGCAGCGCGACACCATCCAGGGCCTGCGAGCCTTTCCCACGCTGGACGCGCTGCCGGAAGTCCCGGAGCTGGCCATCGTCATCGTCGCCGGCGACGCCGCGGTGCAGGCGGTGCGCGACTGCGCCCGGCTGGGGGTGGCGGCGGCGATCGTGATCGCGTCAGGCTTCGGCGAGGCCGGTGCCGAAGGCCGGCGCCAGCAGGACGAGATGGTGCGCGCCGCGCGCAGCGCCGGGATGCGGCTGGTCGGCCCCAACAGCCAGGGGCTGGCCAACTTCGGCAGCGGCGCCATCGCCAGCTTCTCCACCATGTTCATCGAGGTCCCGCCGCAGGACGGCCCGGTCGCCGTGGTCAGCCAGAGCGGCGGCGTGGCGGCGATGGTCTACGGGCTGCTGCGCGGCCAGGGCATCGGCGTGCGGCACATGCACGCCACCGGCAACCAGGCCGACATCACCGTCAGCGAACTGGCGCTGGCGGTGGCGCACGATCCCGGCGTGCGGCTGGTGCTGCTGTACCTGGAAAGCCTGTCCGATCCCGAAGTGCTGGCGGAGGCGGCGCGCGTGGCGCGGGCGCGCAACATGCCGGTGGTGGCGGTCAAGGCCGGACGCTCGCAGGACGGGCAGCGGGCGGCGGCCTCGCACACCGGCGCGATGGCCAGCGAGGATCGCGCGGTCGATGCCTTCCTGGCGCGCCACGGCATCTGGCGTGTCGACGATGCGCACGCGCTGGCGCGCTGCGCGCCGCTGTACCTGCGCGGCTGGAACACGGAAGGACGCCGGCTGGTGGTGGTCAGCAACTCGGGCGCCAGTTGCGTGATGGCGGCCGATGCCGCGCCCTCCTTCGGGCTGGCGCTGGCGCCGCTGTCCGACGCCACGCAGGCCGCGCTGGCCGAACGCCTGCCGGGATTTGCCGCCACCACCAACCCGATCGACGTCACCGCGGCGCTGCTGACCAACAGCGCACTGTTCGGCGACGTGCTGCCGGTGGCGGCGCGCGATCCGGCTGCGGACCTGTTCCTGCTCGACATCCCGGTCTCCGGCATGGGCTACGAGGTGCCCCGCTTTGCCCGCGACGCGGCCGCCTTTGCCGACCGCGCAGGCAAGCCCATCGCGGTGGCCGTGTGGCAGGCCACGGTGGCCGAAGCCTTCCGCCAGGCCGGCGTGCCCACCTTCGCCAGTGCCGCCGAGGCGCTGGGCGCCTTCGGGCAGCTGGTATCGCACCAGCAGCGCCTGCGGCAGATTGCCGAGGAAGGCGCGCCGCCGCTGCCGGCAGCCCCTGCGCTGCCGGCGAGCATCGCTGCCGGCGTGACGCTGAGCGAGGCCGCCAGCCTGGCACGCCTGTCCGCCGCCGGAATCTCGGTGGTCGAGCACTACCTGTGCCAGGACGTCGACGCCGCGGTAGCCGCGTGGCGGCGCATCGGCGCGCCGGTCGCGGTCAAGGCCAGCTCGCCGCAGGTCCCGCACAAGAGCGAGCATGGGCTGGTCGCCCTGCACTGCAACGACCCCGGGGCCGTCGCCAGCGCCTTCACCTCGCAGGTCCGCACCCTGAAGGCCATGGGCGCCGCGTGCGAAGGCATCGTGGTCGCGCGCATAGCGCGCGGCCAGCGCGAATGCATGGTCGGCGCGCACTGGGATCCGGTGTTCGGCGCGGTGCTGGTGGTGGGCGATGGCGGCAAGTACGTGGAAGTGCTGCGCGATACTGCGGTACTGCTGGCGCCCTGCCGGCAGGCCGACGTGGCCCGTGCGCTGGACCGGCTGCGCATCGCGCCGCTGCTGCGCGGGGTACGCGACGAGACCGCGGTCGACATCGGCGCGCTATGCCGGCTGGCGCTACAGGTGGGCGAACTGGTCCATGCCGCCGGCGGTGCGATCCGCTCGGTCGACCTCAACCCGGTGATGGCTAGTGCGCAGGGCGTGGTGGTGGTCGATGCGCTGATCGAGGTACCAGCTGCCGCACTGCCCATGCGCTGCTGACGGAAGCGGCATGGGCACGGGCCCGCTCAGACCTCCAGTTCCTCCAGCACCCGCCCCTTGGTCTCGATGCCAAGGCAGTGCACGGTGATGGCCGCCAGCGCCGGCACCACCGACAGCGCGAAGAAGGCGAAGCTCAGGTTGCCGCTGCCGATGGTGCTGGCGATCAGCCCCGGCGCGAAGATCGCCGCCAGCTTCAGCCAGGCCCCGCCGAGGCCGCAGCCCATGGCCCGCACGCTGGTCGGATACAGCTCCGGCGTGTAGACATAGGCGGTGATGAAGCCGCTGGCGAGGAAGCCCATCGCCAGCGCGCAGAAGGTCGCGACCACGTACACGCTGGAGGCGTGGAACACGCCCGCCAGCACCAGCGACAGCGCGCACAGCAGGAACGACACATTGATCACCGGCTTGCGCCCGACCTTGTCGACGATCATGGCGCAGACCAGCGACCCCACCACGCCCAGCACCGACGCCGCCGCTGCCAGGTTCAGCGCCAGCTGCAGCGGCGCGTGGTAGACGGTCTTGTAGACCGTGGGCAGCCACGTCGACAGCCCGTACTGGATAAAGCCGCACGTGGCCCACAGCATCCACACCGCCAGCGTGCGGCCGAGATAGGCCTTGCCGACGAGGTCGCGCAAGCGGCGGCGCGGGTGGCTTACCATGCGATCGTAGGCGCTGGCGTC
This sequence comes from Cupriavidus alkaliphilus, assembly GCF_900094595.1. Classification (GTDB taxonomy): domain Bacteria; phylum Pseudomonadota; class Gammaproteobacteria; order Burkholderiales; family Burkholderiaceae; genus Cupriavidus; species Cupriavidus alkaliphilus. Next base: position 37,960 of record NZ_FMAD01000005.1, read on the forward strand.
GGCCGGCGGCGGCAGCGGCGTGCGGGCGCGCGCCTCGAACGCGCGCAGCGCGGCGTCGGCCTCTTGCAGCCGGCCCTTCTCGGCCAGCCAGCGCGGCGATTCCGGAATCACGCGGCGCAGGATGAAGAACAGCACCAGCGGCACCCCGCCGATAAAGTACATCACCTCCCAGCCGTAGTGCGGCACCAGCCAGGCGCCGACGCCGTTCGACACCATCAGGCCGATCGGGAACACCACCTCGTACAGCAGCACGAAGCGCCCGCGGCCGTGCGCGCGCGTGACTTCGTTGATATAGGTGGCGGCCACCGGCAGCTCGCCGCCGAGGCCCAGGCCCTGCACGATGCGCAGCAGCAGGAAAATCTCGAACGACGGCGCGAAGCCGCAAGCAATGCTCATCAGGCCGATGATGCCCGCGCTCCAGCCGATCGAGCGCAGCCGGCCGAAGCGCTCGGCCAGCCCCGGGAACAACAGCGCCCCGACCAGCTGGCCGACCGACGGCGCCGCGATCAGGACCCCGATCTGCGCGGGCGTGAGCGACCACTGCGCGATCAGCAGCGGCAGCGTGGCGGCGATGGCGATTACGTCGAAGCCGTCGAAGAAGGTGGCCAGGCCGATCAGCAGCCGGGCCCGCACATGCATGGCGTTGCCGGGCATGCGCTCGATGCGGGCGACGATATTGCCGCGCGTGAGCGGGCCGGTGCGGGCGCCGGCGGCGCTCTGGCCGGCACTGTCGGCCACGGTCACGATACCTGCGGTGGCGGCCACCGGTGCGCCGGGGGACGCTGCGTCTTGTCTCTGGGTTAGCACGGGATTTTTTGGGTTGGGTCTTGGGCGTCCCGCCTGGCGGGAGCTTTGCTCCCCTCTCCCGCGCGCGGGAGAGGGGCCGGGGGTGAAGGCCGACGGTTCTGGGGGCGTGGCGCCTTGCCAGACCACCCCTCACCCTGCCCTCTCCCCGTGAGGGGAGAGGGGAACACCGTCGGCATGCGATGGCGCTACGGCAGGATTACAAGTCCAGCACCAGCTTGCTGCCCTTGCACCCCGACACGCACACCATCATGGTCTTGTTGCTGGCGCGCTCGCTGTTGCTCAGCACGCTGTCGCGGTGGTCGGGGCAGCCTTCCAGCACGGCGGTCTCGCACGAGCCGCATACGCCTTCGCGGCAGCTGTATTCGACCTCTACGCCGGAATCGAGCAGCGCGTCCAGCAGCGACTTGCCCGACGGCACCTTGACCAGCGAGCCGGTGCGCGACAGCTGCACCACATACTCGCCTTCCTGCACCGCTTCGGTCGACGGGTCGGCGGCGAAGCGCTCGATATGGACGTTGGGATAGGCATGCGCTTCGCATGCGGCCTCGAATGCGTTCAGCATCGGGCCGGGGCCGCAGCAGTAGAAGTGCGTCTGCGCGTCCTGCCCGGCCAGCATGGCCCGCAGGTCGGGCGGCGCGCCGGCTTCGTCGTCGAAGTGGAAGCGCACGCTGTCGCCGTACGCCGACAGCTGTTCGGCGAAGGCCGCCTCGGCGCGCGAGCGGGCGCAGTAGATCAGCGTGAACGAGCGGCCCAGCTCGGCCAGCCGGCGCGCCATGCAGACGATCGGCGTGACGCCGATGCCGCCGGCGACCAGCACGGTATGCGCGGCGCTCTCGTCGAGCTCGAAGTTGTTGCGTGGCGCGCCCACGGTCAGCGTGGCACCGACGCGCAGCTGCTCGTGCACGTAGCGCGAGCCGCCGCGGCTGCCGCGGTCCAGCAGCACGCCCACGGTGTAGCGGGTGCGCGTTTCCGGCGCGCCGCACAGCGAGTAGCTGCGCACCAGGCCGTTGCCCAGGTGCAGGTCGATATGGGCGCCCGGGCTGTACTCGGGCAGGGTCTTCCCTTCGGGGTCTTGCAGTTCGATGCTGACCACGCCGCGCGCTTCGTAGCGCATGGCCTGGACCCGCAGGGTCAGGGACTGGTGGGCACTCATTGCTGCTTCCTTCTGTTGCGCTGCTGCTTACCGCTTCTCGGTCAGGAACTTGCCTGCCGGGCCGCCCGCGTCCTTCTGGCGGCGGGTGTTGCCGTCGATGCCGCCCTCGATCGCCCATTCGGCGAACATGGTCGGGCCCGGCTCGAAGGCGCGCGGCTCCCAGTGCTCGTCGAGCTGGTCTTCGTCGGCGTAGTACTCGATCAGGCCGCCGGCCGGATTCTTGAAGTACCAGAAGTAAGCCGATGAAATCGGGTGCCGGCCCGGGCCCAGCTGCGTGTCCCAGCCCTTGCGCGAGACATGCATGCCGCCGCCGAACACTTCATGGATGTCGCGCACGGTGAAGGCGACATGGTTCAGGCCGCTCTTCGGCTCCGGCAGCTGCAGCAGGAACAGGTCGTGGTGGCCGCCGTCCGCGGTGCAGCGCAGGAACGCGCCGCGGTCCGGATAGCGGTCGGACGGCACGAAGCCGAACTTCTCCACATAGAACTGCTCGGTAGCCTTGACGTCCTTGACGAAGAACACCACGTGGCCGACTTCGATCGGCGTGGCGTGGTCGTAGATCGGGCTGCGCTGGTTCATGCGCGGCTTGTCGTTCCACGTGTTCATCAGCGCGCATTCGACCTGCACGTCGTGCTTGCGCGTGACCTGGAAGCGCACCGCCAGGCCGTTGGGGTCGGTGCAGCCGAGGCGCAGCCAATCGCGTCCATCCTTGCCTTCGCCCTGCCTGATGAAGCCCGGCGCATCGGCGATCGCTTCGGCGAGGTGGTCGAGCGATGCCTGCGATTCAACGCCCCACACCACTTCGCGCAGCGTCGGGCCGGCCTCGATCGCGGGCGGCAGCGACGGGTCGTCGATGCGGCGCACCAGCACGCGGCATCCGTTCAGCGTTTCGAAGTCCAGGCCCTGCGCGTCGTCGCGCTTGATGGCCAGGCCCCAGTCAGTGAAGAAACCGCGGCAGGCGTCGAAGTCATCCGCGCCGTAGACGATCTCGTCGATTCCCAATACCTTGATCATTGCTTCTCTCCAGCCTGCCGGGTTCAGTGGTTGGCCCACGGCAGCGGTTGTTCGTTCAGGCCCCAGTACACGCTTTTCTGCTCCATGTACTGCAGGATGCCCAGCCGTCCCTTCTCGCGGCCCAGGCCGCTGTCGCGCCAGCCGCCGAACGGCGTCGCGATCGAGAACTGCTTGTAGGTGTTGATCCACACATTGCCCGCCTGCACGGCACGGGCCACGCGCCAGGCGTGCTTGTAGTCGCGCGTCCAGATGCCGGCGGCGAGCGCGTAGACGCTGTCGTTGGCCTGCTCGATCAGGTCGTCCTCGTCGTCGAACGGGATCGCCACCAGCACCGGGCCGAAGATTTCCTCCTGGCAGATGCGGGCGTGGTTGTCCAGGCCTTCGATGATGGTCGGCGTGTAGAAATAGCCGTTGGGCAGCCCGGCCACGTCGGGACGCACGCCGCCGGTGCGCAGCTGCCCGCCTTCGTCCACACCCGCCGCGACGTACGATTCGATCGAATCGCGATGGCGGTCGGTGATCAGCGGACCCATCTGGGTGCGCTCGTCGGCCGGGTTGCCCACGCGCAGCTGCGCGGCGCCGTGCGCCAGCCGGTCGATGAAGGCCTCGTACTGCGACCGCGCCACGAACAGCCGCGAGCCCGCGATGCACGATTCGCCCGACGAGCTGAAGATGCCGTACAGCACGCCGTTGACCGCGTGGTCGAGGTCGGCATCGTCGAACACCATGGTCGGCGACTTGCCGCCCAGCTCCAGCGACACCGGCATCATCTTGTCGGCGGCGATATGGGCGATGTGCTTGCCGGTGGTGGTGCCGCCGGTGAACGACACGCGGCGCACCAGCGGATGCTTGGTGATGGCGTCGCCGATCACCGAGCCCTTGCCCGGCAGCACGCTGATCAGCCCCCTGGGCACGCCGGCTTCCTCGCAGATGCGCGCCAGTTCCAGCGCCATCAGCGGCGTGACTTCAGCCGGCTTGACCACCACGGCGTTGCCGGCGGCAAGCGCGGGCGCCATCTTCTGCGCCTCGCTGGCGATCGGCGAGTTCCACGGCGTGATCGCCGCGACCACGCCCATCGGCTCGTAGACGCTCATGGTCAGGCAATCGCCGCGCTGCGGCGTGATGGTTTCTTCCAGCGTTTCGCAGGCGGCGGCAAAGAACTGGAAGGTGCCGGCGGCGCTGGCAACCAGCGCGCGCGTTTCGCTGATGGGCTTGCCGTTGTCCAGGCGCTGGCGCTGGGCCAGCGGCTCGGCTTGTGCACGGATCAGTTCGGCCACGCGGTACAGCACGGCGGCGCGCTCGTGCGGCTTGCGTTGCGCCCAGCCGCTGGTAAGGAAAGCGTGGTGAGCACCCTGCACGGCTTCTTCCACGTCAGCCAGGCTGGCGGCGTTCAGTTCGGCGACGACTTCGCCGGTCGCCGGATAGCGCGTGCCGTAGCGGTCGCCGGTGCCGAGGCGCCACTCGCCTGCGATGCAGATGGGGAGTACTTCTTGTGGGTTCATGTCGTTGCCTGCTATGTCTGTCGTGGCCTGGGTCCTGCTGCGGTTTCTTGCTGCGACGGCGTTGTCAAATGCTGCTGCCTAACTCCCCTCTCCCGCAAGCGGGAGAGGGGAGCAAACACGCAGCAGTCGTTGGCGCCTCAGTCCCTTAAATCGATACCGCGTGCGCCCTATTCCCCAGCGCCCGCACCACGCTGAACACCGTCAGCGCCGACGTCTTCGGGTTCGCCGCCAGCGGCTTGCCGCGCATGGTCAGCTCAAACCCGCCGAACGCCCCGCGCGCTTCCACGTGATGCACGTTCTCCACCGCGTGCGGATCGGCCAGCAGCTTCACCGAAGTGCGGTCCAGCCCCAGGCCGGCCAGCGACACCGTGGCGGCGACGTTGGCGTTCTTCGGGTACAGGCGCGCGGCGTCGCGCGCGGTGCCTTCGAAGATCACCGTGGCCTCGGTCAGCGCATCCAGGTCGAACAGCTTCTCGGCCGGGGTGCCAGCCCATGCGCGCGCCGGCTTGCGGCCGGTGTAGATGACCTCGTCCAGCCCGCCGACGCGGGCCGCGGCCAGCGCATCGATGGCACCGATCGCGCCGGACAGCAGCTGCACCTGCGTGCCGCCGCGGCGCGCCGCGGCTTCCAGGCGCTCGGCCATGCCGGGCTCGGACAGCGCGCCCACCGACACCACCATGCACGGGATACCGCGCTCCAGCGCCGGCACGATGTGCTCCTCCAGCGCATGATGGCCGGCGCACTCGACCAGCAGGTCGGGCCGCTGGTCGTCCAGGTGCGTGGCAACGCGGGCGCGCGGCGCCAGCGCGGAGACCGCGCCGCGGGCCTCGTCCATCGTGTGCTCCGGCACGATCACCACGTCAAACACTACGTCCGGATCGATCTTGAGCAATTCCAGCACGCCGCGGCCGATCGCGCCGCAGCCAACCATGGACACATGCAGCATCGCGGGTCTCCCTCAGGCGGTGACAGTGGTTTGTTCGCGCGCCGGCTCTTCGTTGTCCTTGTTCACCGGGGGGCCGGCGAAGATGGTCTTGAAGGAACCGATCGACAGCATGTCGATTTCCAGCAGGAACGGGCCGGACTCGGCCCTGGCCGCGTCGAGCGCGGCACCGACCTCGGCCAGGTTGCTGACGCGCGCGTGGCGCAGCGACAGCGACTTCGCCAGCGTGGCGTAGTCCGGCGTATGCAGGTCCACATAGTGGCGGCGGCCGCCGTACTGGGCGTCCTGGATGTTCTTGATCACGCCGTAGCCCTTGTCGTTCATCAGCACGATCACCATGTCGGCGCGTTCCTGCACCGCCGTTGCCAGTTCACCCAGGTTCAGGATGAAACCGCCGTCGCCGGCCAGGGTGTAAGTCTTCTTGCCCGAGGCGGTGGCCGCGGCGCCGATCGCGGCGCCGATGCCCATGGCCAGGCCCTGGCCGATGCCGCCGCCCAGCGCATGCACGCCGGCGCGGGAGTCGAAGATGCGCAGCTGGCGGTTGCCCCAGGTGCTGTTCGACACGGTCACGTCGCGCACCCAGTTGAAGTTGCGGCCGACCGCGTCCTGCAGCGCCTGCACCAGCGCCGAGTACGGGCCCAGGCCGTCGACCAGGCTGTTGACGGCGGTGTCGTGCGCGCGGCGCAGGTCGGCGGCGAAGGCCGGGTCGATCTGCATGCGCTGCTCGAGCCGGTCGGCCAGCGCATCCAGCGCCAGCGCGGCGTCGCCGCTGACGAAATAGTCGCTCATGTAGCAGCGGCCTTCGGCGGCGGGATCGGCGTCGATGCGCAGCAGCGGGCGCGGCAGCTTCAGCTCGTACTTCAGGGTTTCATTGCCGCGCAGGCGCGAGCCCACCACCAGCATCGCGTCGCAGCTCTGGTAGAAGGCCTCGACCGGCTTGTGCAGGTTGAACGCGCCCAGCGAGCGCGGATCGTCCTCGGGCACGATGCCGCGGCCCTGGGTGCTGGTGACCACGCCGAAGCCCAGGTCCAGCAGGCGCTGCACCTGCTTGCTGGCATGGCGCGCGCCGCCGCCCAGCCACAGCAGCGGGCGCTTCGCCTTCACCAGGCGCTCGGCCAGCGCGTCCAGCGCGTGCGCCGACGGCACGTGCTGCGGCACCGGCAGCGGCTGCAGGTCGGCCGGCAGGTCGATCAGCGCGGCCTGGATGTCGATGGGGATCTCCACGCTGACCGGGCCGGTCGGCGCCGTCAGCGCGGTCTGCACCGCCAGCTTGATGGTGCTGATCGCGGTGTCGGCGCTGCGGATGCGGAACGCGGCCTTCGACACGGCCTTCAGCATGGTGAGCTGGTCCGGCGCTTCGTGGATGTAGGCCAGGCTCTGGTCCAGGTACGGGGTCTCGATCTGCCCGGTGATATGCAGCAACGGCGTGCCGGCGGTCAGCGCTTCGACCATCGCGCCGGCGGCGTTGCCTGCGGCGGTGCCGGTGCTGGTCAGGCACACGCCCAGGCCGCCGGTGGTGCGGGCGTAGGCGTCGGCCATGTTGGTGCCGCCCGCTTCGCCGCGCGCCGGCACGAAGCGGATCTTGCCGCGCTCGCCCATGGCGTCGAGGATCGGCATGTTGTGGATCGAGATCACGCCGAACGCGGCCTTGACGCCGCACTGCTCGAGAAACGCCGTGATGGCGCAGCCGACGGTGACCTGCTGCTGTTCGTACGGTTGTTGATTAGGCATGACGGGAGTGTCCTCCGGAGATATCGATATGGCTGCCCGTGGTGTACGAAGACAACGGCGAGGCAAGGAACAGGATGGCGCGGGCTGCCTCGACGGGCAGGCCCAGGCGGCCAAGGGGAATATTTTTCTGCCGGGCCAGGCGCGCGGTCCACGCGGCCCAGTCCAGGTGGCGGTCTTCCTCGGGACGCGCGTCGAAGCGGCGGCGCCACTGGCCCGACTCGACCAGCCCGATCAGGATGCCGTTGACGCGCACGCCCTTGGGCGCGAACTCGGTGGCCATCGAGCGCACCAGGTTGAGCACGCCGGCGCGCGCGGCGGAGGTTGCCACCATGTGCGGCTCGGGCTGCTGCGCCAGCAGCGAGTTGACGCAGACGATGGCGCCCTGCCCCGACTGCTCCAGCTGCGGCAGGAACGCGCGCGTCGGGTGGATCACCGAGAAGAACTTGAGCTGCAGCTCGTCCGTCCAGGCCGCGTCCTCGGTATTGGCGAAGGTGGACACGCGGCCCTGGCCGGCGTTGTTGACCAGCATGTCGGCGTTGCCCAGCGTGGCCTGCACCTCGGCGGCAAAGGCGGCGACCTGTTCCGGCTTCAGCACATCACAGGTGGCGGCATGGAGCCTGCACCCGGGGAATTGCTCGCGCAGCTGCGCTTCGGCGCTGCGCAGGCGGGCCTCGTCGCGGCCGCACAGGGCGACGGCGGCGCCCGCTTCGAGCAGCAGCTCGACGGTCGCCAGCCCGATGCCGGAGGACCCGCCGGTAACGACGGCAACCTTGCCGCCGAGTTCAATCATGGACATTGTCCTCACTCCCGATACAGATTCACGACCTTGCCGGCGCTGTGCAGCGACGGCCGGTAGTCGAGCAGGCGCGACAGCTCGCCCGCGCTATCCCTGACTTTCTCCACCATCGCGTCCAGCTGCTCGGGATCGATATGCGCGGCGGGGATGGTCGCGCCCAGTGCCGCCACCACCTTGCCGGTGCGGTCGCGCACCGGCGCCGCGATGGTCGAGATGCTCGATTCGAAAAAGCCTTCCTGCAGCACGTAGCCGCGCTCGCGGTCGCGCTGGACGATGGCGAAGAGCGCATCGGCGGTGCGCGGCGTGCTGTCGGAGAACACTTCGAGCTGCGCCTCCGGGTACAGCGCGCGCAGCTCCGCCAGCGTCAGGTCTTCCAGCAGCACGCGCCCCAGCACGGTGGCATGCGCGGGTAGCCGCGTGCCGACGTTGACCGAGCTGGCGAAGGGCCGCGGCGACACCGCCTTGGCCACATACACGATCGAGCGCCCGTCGCGCACCACCAGGTTGGTCGGATAGCCGATCTCGTCGCGCAGCCGCTCCAGCAGCGGGCGGCCCAGCTCGGTCAGCTCCAGCGACGCCAGGTACTCGAAGCCGAGCCGCAGCACCGCCATGCCCAGCCGGAAATCGCGCCCGCCGTCGGCGCGCTCGACGAAGCCCAGCATTTCCAGCGTGGCCAGCAGGCGGAACACGGTGGAGCGCGGCACCTTCAGGCGGCGCGCCAGTTCCGCGGCCGACATGCTGCGGTCCTTGCTGCTGAACTCGCCGAGCAGGCGCAGGCCGCGCTCCAGCCCCGGGACGATGTACTTGTCCGGGGTCTCGTTGGCGGCGGGCGTGGTCGGGATGGCGTGGGTGTTCATGGTCAGTGCGTGCGGTCTGGCCGGGGGCGCCTCAGCGCTTGATCTGCGCCAGCGGGTGCTCGGGCGGGTAGGTCGGCGTGATCGGCTTCTTGGCGCCGAGCATCACGCACATCAAGACGTCCTCGTCGCCGATGTTGATCTCCTCGCGGTACACGCCCGGCGGCACCGACACCAGGTCGCGCTCGGTCAGGATGGTCTCGAAGCGCTCGCCGTCCTTTTCCAGGATCAGCTTGACCTTGCCGCGCAGGATGAAGAACACCTCTTCCACGTCGGTGTGCAGATGCGACGGGCCTTCATGGCCGGCCGGGATGACCATGGTGGAAAAGGTGAAGTGCTCGCTCGGCACGGTGTTGGTGTCGGCGGCCACGCCGGTGCCGCCGGTGCCCAGGTAGCGCATCTGCGCGCGGCGGTACTTGGGGTCGTAGTCGGCCTGGAACTTCAGCGCGTCCCAGTCGTACTTGCGCGTGGAGAAGCGCGCGACGCGGCTCTCCATCCACTGGTCGAACGAGGCGCCCTCCGGCTGGTCCCAGGAACGCTTGATGTTTTGCTGTTGGGAAAGATCGCTCATTTGGATTCCTTGTGCTTGGATGTGGCTATCGGTGGATCGGTGGATCAATGCATGACAAAGCCGCCGTTGACCGCCAGCGTCTGGCCGGTCACGAAACGGGCGAGGTCGGACAGCGCGAACAGCACCGCGCCGCAGACGTCGTCGGGCAGCTGCTCGCGCGAGATCGCGCGCTGCTCGCGGTAGAGGTCGTGGCGATGCTGCGGCACGTATTCAGTGGCTTCCACCAGGGTCAGGCCCGGCGCCACGGCGTTCACCGTGATCTGGTCCTTGCCCAGTTCACGCGCCAGCGAGCGGGTCATGCCGATGATGGCGCTCTTGCTGGCCACATAGGCGAGCAGGTTGGGCGCGCCCCACAGCGGCGTGTCCGAGGCCAGGTTGACCACCGCGCCGCGGCCGCTGGCGCGCAGCGCCGGCAGGCAGGCCGTGGTCATCAGCCAGGTGCCGCGCACGTTGACGTTCATCACGCGGTCCCAGGTGGCGATGTCGATGGCACCGGCGTCGCGGCCGCCCGAGTCGGTCACGGCGGCGTTGTTGACCAGGCCGTCGAGGCCGCCCAGCGCCGTCACCGCCGCGTCGGCACAGGCCTGCACCGAGGCGGGATCCGACAGGTCGAGCGTGACCGGCACCACCTTCAGGCCGCGGGCGCGCAGCGCATCGGCTTCCTGCTGCAGGCGCTCGGCCAGGATGTCGGCCATCGCCACGGCGGCGCCGGCTTCGGCCAGCGAGGTGGCGAAGGACAGCCCCAGGCCGCGCGCGGCGCCGGTGACCAGCACCTTGCGGCCGGCCAGCAGCGTGTTGTTCGTGATGGCCTCAGGCATGGCTGGCGGCTCCCGCAGGCTTGAGCACGGCCACCGGCTCGTCGGCAACTTCCTGCTCGGCGCGGCGCTTGAGCAGACGGCGCACGCGCGTGATGCCGGCATCGTGCTGGTACAGCATCTCGTGGTCGCGCGCGTTGGGGGCCATCATTTCCAGCACCACGCGGTCCTGCTCCAGCACGTCCCAGTGCAGCTGCTCCAGGCGGTTGCGGTACAGGAAGCGCCATACGTCGCGCTCCCAGCCCTGCACGTGGCGGGTACGCCAGAAGAACACCATGCAGTGGTCTTCATCCACCGGGGTGGCCATGCCGACGATGCCGAACGGGCCACCGGGGCCGACCTTGGCGCGGTACGGGATCGCCAGGCGCAGCCACAGCGTGCCGGTCTCGCCGAACTCGACCCAGTCGAAGTTGACGCCGCGCTGGCCGGTCTTCTCGAACACCAGGCCGTGCTCGGTCTCGCGGATCTGCATCACCGCGGACTTCTCGCCGGCAGCCATCGAATGCGACACCGCGTGCAGGTAGGCGCCGTGCATCGGGTCCATGACGTTGTCGATGGCGTAGCGGTAGTTGCAGTCCCAGTGCGCCACGCACAGGAAGTGGCTGTGCGCGTCGCTGGCCAGTTCCTCCGGCAGGCGCAGTTCGTCGGGGCTGCCCTCGCCCTGCGGGGCCTGCTCGCCGAACCACAGGAAGATCGCGCCGGCCTTTTCCTGCACCGGGTAGCTGCGCACGCAGGTGCGGCCTTCCAGCGGGCAGCTTTCCACCGCCGGCACGCTCTTGACCTGGCCGTCGCCGCCGACTTCGACGCCGTGGTACCAGCAGGCGACGCGGTCGCCCAGGTTCCAGCCCATCGAGAGCCGCGCGCCGCGGTGCGGACAGCGGTCTTCCAGCGCGTGCACCTGGCCGGCGCCGTCGCGCCACAGCACGATGTTCTGGCTCAGGCGGGTGATGCCGATCGGGGCATGGGTCACCGCCCACGAGGCGGCAACCGGGTACCAGTAGTTGCGCAGACCGGTGTTGAGGCGGGCTTCGGCGCGGGCTTGCTTGTTCGATTCCATGTGGTTCTCGCTAACGCTTTGCTGGGGCGGCTTTGGGCTCAGGCGCCCAGGCGGCGCATTTCCGACAGGAAGCGCTCTTCAGTCCAGGGCTGGCTGTCGACGGTGAGGAAGCCGGCGGCATTGAACGCGCGCACGATGTCCTGCGGGTTCTGCGCACCGCCTTCGAAGGCGGCCTCGAGGGCGTCGCCGAGCGCGTTCTCGTACGCGCTCGGTGCGGCGGCGCGGGTCTGCCAGACGATGTTGGCGACCTTGCCGGGTTGCTCGATATGGCCCTTGCCCGCCACGTTGTTCGGCGCCGGACGCTCCCAGGGCACCAGGTTCGGGTTGTACGAGAGGCTTTCCATTGCGCTTGGCTCCATGTCTTGCAGCAGGGGGACCGTGTTCCGCGTGTGCGGCTGGCCGTCTCCGGGTTGCCGCGCTACGTTTTACTAATGAAACACTGGTTTAGATATTGAACACAGGTACGACTATAGACAACGACGGCGCAAAAATTGACTGGGGTTAACCCGCGACCGGGCAGATTGCCCGGCGGTGCGGCGCAAGCGAAGGCGCCGCCGATGCGGGACCGCGGCGGCAGGACGCCGCCGCGGCAATCAGCGGCCGTCCGGCAGGGCCGAACGGATCAGCCGCGCCGTGGCGGCGGCCTGGTCGATGTAGCAGGCATGCCCCGCATCCGGGATCAGCGAGAACGGCAGGCCGAAGCGCTCGGCCAGCGCCGCGCAGGCGGGGGGCGTGGTGACGACGTCGCGGCCGCCGCAGGCGATCTGCGTCGGCATGTGTTCAGGGCGGCGCGCCAGGTAGGCGTCGATGTCGTCGCCGCACAGCATCGCCACCGCCTGGCGGTAGCCGTCCGGGTTCAGCCGCCGCATGTTCCAGCGCACCCAGGCCTGCGCGCCCGCATCGGCCGCTTCGCTGAGCAGCCGCCCCGGGCCGCGCTCGGCCAGCCCTTCCACGCCCAGCGAGGCCAGCGCCTCCAGGCGCTGGCTCGCCACCGCGCTGGCCTGCGCCTCCTTGCCGGCCGCGCCGTAGCCTTGCGCCACGCTCAGCAGCAGCAGGCGCGCCGGCAGCTGGCGCGCGGTGGCGGCATGGGCGGCCGCCATCAGCGCGCCCAGCGAGTGCCCGACCACCAGCGCCGGCTGCACGCCCAGGGTCTGCAGCAGGCCCTCGAGCCGCCGCGCATAGTCCGCGGCCAGCGGCCGCGCCTGCGCCAGCGGCGACGAATCGCCATAGCCCGGCGCGTCCCAGGCGATCACGCGCGCATGCGCGGCGAGCAGGCTGGCGCACGGCAGCCACGACGCCGCCCCGGAGCTGATGCCATGCAGCAGCACCACCACCGGCCCGGAGCCACCGCCGCAGCGGTAGGCAACGCGCTCGCCATCCACCTGCGCCACGCGCTGGGCAAAGCCGCTGTCGAGTGCCTTCAGCAACCCGCGATCCGGTTCCGTGGACGGCTTGGGCTGATTTTGTTCCATATATAAAACTATAGTTGGCAAATAAAACCCTTGAAGGATAGGCGTTGCGGTGGCGGCAATGGGATCAGGGTTAACGATAGGCAAGCCGGCAAATGGCGCCGCGACGCCAGCAACGGCCATCCGGCCACCCGGCTTTAGGGATAACCCTCCTCACATTTCCGGGAAAGTCGCAGCTATATTTTGCTCAACGTTTCTTATGTTGTTTGATGTTTCATATATAAAACACAAAAGAGACCGAGACGACATCCGGTGCCGCCATCCGCAGTGGTACCGGGAGCACAAGACCAAAACACCATAAGACGGAAACGGAAGGAAACCGGTAGATGAAACTTGCACGAACCGCCGCGGCGCTGCTTGCGGCTTCCCCCCTGCTGGCCTCGGCCCAATCGGCGCAATCGTCGGTCACGCTGTACGGCGTGATCGACAGCGGCGTCGAGTACGTGAGCAATGTCGGCGCCAATGGCGACGGCCTGGTGCGCATGCCCAACAACACCGCCACGGTGCCGTCGCGCTGGGGCATCCGCGGCACGGAAGACCTGGGCGGCGGGCTCAAGGGCCTGTTCGTGCTGGAATCGGGCTTCTCGCCCGACACCGGCAGCGCCAACCAGGGCGGGCGCCTGTTCGGGCGCCAGGCGCTGGTCGGCCTGAGCAACCCGTACGGCCAGCTGTCGTTCGGCCGCCAGTACACCATGCTGTTCTGGGCCATCCTCGACAGCGACATCCTCGGACCCAACGTCTACGGCTCCGGCTCGCTCGACAGCTACCTGCCCAATACGCGCGCCGACAACGCGGTCGCGTACAAGGCCAACTTCAAGGGCTTCGTGGTCGGCGCCACCTACAGCTTCGGGCGCGACGCGGTCAATGCCGGCCCAAGTCCCGCCGGCACCAACTGCGCCGGCGAGAACCCGGCCGACAAGAAGGCGTGCCGCGAATGGTCGGCCATGATCGGCTACGACAACAAGAGCTGGGGCGTGATCGCGGCCTATGACTCGCAGCGCGGCGGCCCCGGCGCCTTCGGCGGCCTGACCAACAGCAACCTGACCGACGACCGCCTGTCGCTGGGCGGCTACATGCTGCTGAAGAACACCAAGCTCGGCGCCGGCTGGATCCGCCGCGACAACGAGGGCAGCCCGACGCCGGTCAGCGACCTGTACTACGCCGGCGTCTCGCACGACATCACGCCGGCGGTCAACCTGGCCGGGCAGGTGTACTTCCTGAACTACCACGGCAGCGACAACCAGGCCATGCTGTACGCGCTGCGCGCGACCTACAGTTTCAGCAAGCGCACCTCGGTCTATGCCACCGCAGGCTTTATCAACAACGGCGGCCAGCTGGCGATGTCGGTCAGCGGCGGCTCGCCCGGTTCCGCCCCGCGCCCGGGCGAGAACCAGTGGGGCTCGATGCTCGGCATCAAGCACATCTTCTGAGTCCGTCCGATCCATCCGAGCCGCCGACGCGCGCCGGTTCCACGCAACGCGGCACCGCCCCCTGGGCCGGTGCCCGGTTTTACCGAGGTCTGAAGATCATGAAGTCCGCACGACGCCACCTCCTGGCCACGCTGGCCGCCGCCACGCTCGCTCCCGCCGCCCTGCTGGGCGCCGGCAGCGCGCTGGCACAGGGTTCGTACCCGAGCAAGACCGTCACCATCGTCGTCGCCTACCCCGCCGGCGGCGACGTCGACGTGCTGGCCCGCATGCTGGCCGAGAAGCTGGCCCCGCGCCTGAAGCAATCCGTGGTGGTGGAAAACCGCACCGGCGCCGCCGGCACCATCGGCAGCGCCTACGTGGCGCGCGCCAACCCGGACGGCCACACGCTGCTGCTCGCGCCCAACACCGTCGCGATCGCGCCGCTGGTGCTGCGCGCCGGCACCGGCGCCAGCTACGACGTGCAGCAGGACTTCACGCCGATCAGCCAGATCGGCACGCAGTCGCTGTTCGTGGTGGTGAACAAGGGCACCGGCATCACCAAGGTCAGCGACCTGGTGGCGCGCGCCAAGGCCGGCAAGGTCGAGACCTATGCCACCCCGGGCAACGGCTCGCCGATGCACATCATGGGCGAGCTGTTCAACAAGTCCGCCGGCATCAAGATCAGCCAGGTGCCATACCGTGGTCTGGCCCCCGCCATCGTCGACGTGATCGGCGGCCAGGTGCCGGTCACCTACATCACCTACGGCGCGATCTCGCAGTACGTCGGCAACGGCAGCCTGGTGCCGCTGGCAGTGGCCGACCAGAAGCGCTCGCCGTTCGCGCCCAACGTGCCGACGCTGGCCGAACTGGGCTACAAGGATGTCGAGATCGGTGCCTGGCAGGCACTGCTGGGGCCGAAGAACATGCCGGCCGAGGTGGTGCGCACGCTCAACGCGCACGTCAACGAGATCCTGAAGATGCCCGACGTGGTCGCGCGCATGGCCACCATCGCCGTTACGCCTTCCGGCGGCGAGCCGGCGGTGCTGTCCAGGCTGATTGCCAGCGATACCGCGCGCTATACCAGGGTCGTGAAGGAGTTTGGCATCCAGGCCGACTGACCGTGGTTTGCAGGCACGGCCACCGTGGTCGGCGCGTGCCTGTAAGAATTACCATTCGATACCTGCGATATAGCGGCGTCGGCGCCACGGCGCGGCCCTTCCCTGCTGTGCCTCGGCTGGCAAGAAAGTTGCGGCGTTGCCGGCATGGACTTTTCGATCGACTGGCGCGAAGCGCTCTTCTTCACCGTCTCGCCGCTCGAAACCATCGTGCGCGGCACGGTCATGTACTGGTCGCTGTTCCTGCTGTTCCGCTTCGTGGTGCGGCGCGACATCGGCTCGATGGGAATCGCCGACCTGCTGCTGATCGTGATCGTCGCCGACGCGGCGCAGAACGGCATGGCGGGCAAGGGCGAAGGCGTGGCCGACGCCGTGCTGCTGGTGATCACGCTGATCGTCTGGAACCGGCTGATCGACTTCCTGGCCTACAAATACCCGGGCTTCCAGCGCTTCGCCGAAGCCAGGAAGGTGCTGCTGGTGCGCGACGGGGTCAAGCTGCACGAGAACATGCGGCGCGAGAACATCACCGACGAGGAACTCGAAGCCAAGTACCGCCAGCATGGCGTCGATTCGATCGAAAGCGTCAAGGCGCTCTACCTGGAAGCCGACGGCAAGATCAGCGTGATCAAGAAGGAATAAGCGTCCGGGCTGACACCGTCGGAAAAAAGCCCGCCGGGTTGCGGCGGGCTTTTGTCTTGCTGCGGCGGGCGTCAGTTCACCTGCCGGTTCATGCCCTCCCAGAAGGGCTCGCGCAGCTTGCGGCGCAGCAGCTTGCCCGACGGGTTGCGCGGCAGGGCGTCGACGAACTCGATGCTCTTCGGCACCTTGAAGCCGGCCACGCGCTGGCGCGTCCAGGCGAGGATGGCATCGCGGTCGGCCGCCTGCCCCGGCTTGAGCACGACGATGGCCTTGACCGCCTCGCCCCACTTCTCGTCCGGCACCCCGATCACGGCCACGTCGGCCACCTGCGGATGGCCGTAGATGGCGCTCTCGACCTCGGCCGGATAGACGTTCTCGCCGCCGCTGATGATCATGTCCTTGACGCGGTCATGGATGTACAGGTAGCCCTCGGCATCCATGTAGCCCGCGTCGCCGGTGCGCAGCCAGCCGTCGGCATCGATGGTGCGCGCGGTCTCTTCGGGCTGCTTCCAGTAGCCGGCCATGTTGTGCTGCGAGCGCACCACCACTTCGCCCACTTCACCCGGTGCCAGCTGGCGCCCTTCGTAATCGACCACCTTCAGCTCGACCCCCGGCAGCGCCTTGCCCGCCGCGCGCATGCGCGGCACCTCGTCGGTGGTGTGGTCCTCGGGCGGCAGCGCGACGATGGTGCCGGTGGTCTCGGTCATGCCGTACTGCTGCACGAAGCCGCAGCCGAACACTTCGATGCCTTCGCGCAGCAGCGCCGCGGGAATCGGCGCGGCGCCGTACAGCAGGTACTTCAGGCGCGAATAGTCGACCTTGCGCGCGCGTGGGTCGCGCAGCACGATCTGCATCGCGGCCGGCACCAGGAACAGCTTGCTGACGCGCTCCTTCTCGATGAAGTCGAGTACCGCGCGCGGATCGAACTCGCGCGCGACCACGCCCTTGGCGCCGGACAGCAGGTTGCGCAAGCCCCAGCCGGATCCGCCGATATGCGCCACCGGCATCGCCACCAGCGAAATATCGTCGGCCACCCAGTGCGACCAGGCCAGCTGTTCGCGCTCGCTGACCTCGGTGCCGATGGTCAGGTTGCGGTGCGTCAGCATCGCCCCCTTGGGCCGGCCGGTGGTGCCCGACGTGTACAGCTGCAGCACCACGTCATGCGCAGCCGGCTCATGCGCCGGGGGCGTGGCCGGATGCGCGTCGCGCCAGTCGGTGTAGCAAGGCCAGTCGCCCTGGCCGTCGCACGGCTCCATCACCACCACCTTGCGCACCAGCGGCAGCGCCGGCAGCAGGTTGCGCACCAGCGCCGCCGACTCGGCGCCGACAAACAGCACCACGGCATCGCAATGCGCGAGGATGAACTCCACCTCGGGCGGCGCCAGGCGCCAGCTGGCCGGCGCCATCACCGCGCCGGTCTTGGCCGCGCCCAGCAGCAGCTCGAAATAGTGGTCGCTGTTCTTGCCGATATAGCCGATGCGGTCGCCCGCGCGCACGCCTTCGGCCAGCAAGGCCTGCGCCACGCGGTCCGTGTTGCGCTCGAACCCGGCGTAGGTGGTCTGCCGGCCCTCGAACGAATACGCCACCGCCTCGGGCCGCAGGCGCGCGAAATGGCGCACCGCGTGAGGCAGCGTCGTCAGATAGCTGAAATCCATCGCGTCTCCCAAAGATTTCATGCCAGGTGCGGACGCGCGTGACGCGCGTGCGCACATGGCGACTGGCCGGTGGTGATTTCAGCGCGGCGCCATGCGGATGGCGCCATCCAGGCGCACCGACTCGCCGTTGAAATAGCCGTTGCGGCACATCTCGACCGCCAGCGAGGCAAACTCTTCCGGTTGCCCCAGGCGCTTCGGGAACGGCACCGACGCGGCCAGCGCGGCCTTGACGTTTTCGGCCGCGCCCTGCAGCAACGGCGTATTGAAGATGCCCGGCAGGATGGTGTTGACGCGGATGCCCTCGCCCGCCAGGTCGCGCGCGATCGGCAGCGTCATGCCGACTACGCCGGCCTTCGACGCCGAGTACGCCGCCTGCCCCATCTGACCGTCCTGCGCCGCCACCGAAGCGGTGTTGATGATCACGCCGCGCTCGCCGCCGGCGGTGTCCAGCGTCAGCATGCCGGCGGCCGAACGCGCGATGCAGCGGAAGGTGCCGATCAGGTTGATCTGGATGATGCGCTCGAAGGCATCGGACGGGAAATGCTTGATCTGGTCCGGCGCCTCCTTGGCGCGCGAGGCGGTCTTGATGGCGTTGCCGGTGCCGGCGCAGTTGACCAGGATGCGCTCCTGGCCGATGGCGGCGCGCGCCCTGGCAAAGCCGGCCTCGACCTCGGCCTCGGAGGTCACGTTGACCTGGCAGAACACGCCGCCGAGTTCACGCGCCAGTGCTTCGCCCTTCTCGGCGTTCAGGTCGAACAGGGCCACGCGCACGCCCTGTGCCGCCAGTGCCCGCGCCGTCGCCGCGCCCAGCCCCGAAGCGCCACCCGTCACCACTGCCGATACCGATGCATTGAGTTCCATGCCGTCTTTCCTTTGTCTCTTGTGCCGTGCGGCCGGCGTTGCGCGGCCGCGTTCTGGTTGAAGTCGGGTTGAAGCCGGCAGGCGCGCAAACGCCGGTACCGGAGTGGGTTCGAGATTCGGGGATCGGGGCCGCCGATGCATCGTCTGAAGCGACGAATGCGACGAGTGCGCCCAATGCGCGCGCCAGGGCGCCCGCCCGGCACACCGCGCGACCGATGCGTTACAGTGGCGCGATCGATGGCCATTCCGTTGCCGGTGCCAGCCGGCAGACGATCTCCCGCCATGCGCAAACCCGACCCTCACGCCTTCGCCCGACGCCGCCCGCCAGCCGCCCTGGCCACGGCACTGGCCTTGCTGGCCAGCGTGCTGGCGCTGCTGTGCGCCATGCCGGTGCGCGCCGCCCCCGCCGGCCCGCTCGCCGCGCTGCTGGCGCCGACGGAAAAACAAGCGGCGCCCGCCAGCGGCGCTGCCGCCAGCATGCCGCTGGCGCAGTCGCTGGACCAGGTCATCACCACGCTGCAGGACGACGGCGAGCGGCGCGCGCTGGTACGCCAGCTGCAAACCCTGCGGCAGGGCCTGGCGGCGTCCGCGGCCACGGCGGCGCCGGCCGCCGCTTCGGCGTCCGGGCTGATCGGCGCCGTGGCGCAGGTGCTGGACGAAGTCGACTCGCACCTGCGCGAAGACCGTGGCCCGTGGCAGTACTGGGGCTGGCGCACGCGCTTCGCGGCCGAGGAATGGCGCGCCGCGCTGACGCAGGGCGGCACGCGCCCGGCACTGGACTCGCTGCGCGAGTTCGCGCTGGTGCTGGCGGCATGGGGTGTTTGCGGCTGGCTGCTGCGCGAGGCCGGACATCGGCTGCGGCGGCGGCGCACGGCCGGTGCCGCGCACGCGCCGCGCGGCAAGCTGCCCGACCTGCCGTCGTGGCTCGACGTCGGCACCTACATGCTGCGCCATATCGGGCCGTGGGTGGTGGCGTTCGGGCTGACGCTGCTGCTGGCGCGGCAGCTGTTCGCGCAATCGCCGGCGAGCGTCGCCGCCGTGCTGCTGGCCTACGCCATCGTCGCCGGCGCGGTCGCGGCGGCGGTGTGCCAGGTCATCTTCGCGCTGTTCCGGACTGCGCACCGGCAACTGGCGGTGCGGCAATTGCTGGCGCGTTCGCCGTGGCTGCTGTTCTGCACCGGCGCGCTGGCCGCGCTGGGCAACGGCGCAGCCGACGGCCGCGTGGTCGCGGTGCTGGGCGGCAACCTGTGCGCGCTGGTCGCGACCCTGGCCAATATTGCCGCGGCGCTGGGCATCGGCGCGTTCGCGCTGGGTTTCCGCCGCCAGGTCGGCCAGCTGATCAGCCAGCGGCCGCTGGCCTTGCGCCAGGCCCATCCCGCCGTGACCGACCTGCTGCGCCTGGCCGGCCACGCCTGGCACCTGCCGGTGCTGGCCGTGGTGGTGGCATCGGTGATCGGCACGGTGCTGGCCACCGGCCATGCCGATGTGTTCCTGCGCCGCACCGTGGCGTCGGTGGCGCTGTTCGTCGCCGCGCTGCTGCTGACCATGGTGCTGGGGCGCTCGCCCAAGGCCGGCGCGCGCGCGCCGCGCATCCGCGACCGCCGCCGCTCGGCCTACCTGCAGCGCTTCGGGCGCTTTGCGCTGGCGCTGGTGCGGGTGCTGGTCTGGGCAGGGTTCGTGGAAATGGTCATGCGCGTGTGGGGCTCTTCGCTGGTGCGGCTGGCCGAATCATCGGCCATCGGCCGCCACCTGACCGAAACCGCGTTCCGCGTCACCAGCACCGTGCTGCTGGCCTGGCTGGTCTGGCTGCTGATCGATACCGCCATCACGCAGTCCCTGTCGCCCGCGCACGCGCGCGCAGCGCAGCCCAGCCTGCGCGCCAGGACCATCCTGCCGCTGGTGCGCAATGCCTCGTTCATCGGCCTGCTGGTGCTGACCGTGATCGTGGTGCTGGCCAACCTGGGGGTCAACGTGACGCCGCTGCTGGCGGGGGCCGGGGTGGTCGGCCTGGCGATCGGCTTCGGCGCGCAAAGCCTGGTGCAGGACCTGATCACCGGCCTGTTTATCGTGGTCGAGGATTCCATCGCCATCGGCGACTCGATCGAGCTCCCCGACCACGCCGGCGTGGTCGAGGCCATGACCATCCGCACCGTCAAGCTGCGCGACGGCCGCGGCGCGCTGCACACGCTGCCGTACAGCCAGATCAAGGCGGTCAAGAACCTGTCGCGCGGCTACGGCTACGCCGTGCTCAGCATCGGCATCAGCTACCAGAGCGACCTGGACCAGGCCCTGGAACTGATCCGCACCACCGGCGCCGAGCTGGCGCGCGACCACCGCTACGGCCGCAAGCTGATGTCCGGGCTCGAGATCCTGGGCCTGGACCGCTTCGACCCGAGCGGGCCCGTGGTGATGGCGCAGATCAAGACCCGGCCGCTGATGCAGGCGGAGATCACGCGCGCCTTCAATGCCCGGCTCAAGCACAACTTCGACGCCAGCGGCATCCGCATGGCGTCGCCCAACCTGACCATCCAGGTCGATGGCGGCACGGTGGAGTTGCCCGCCGGGGCACTGGCGCCAAAGGCCGCGCCCCAGTGACCGCCTGCAATCCGGGCGAGCGGCCGAGGCTGCCTTGGGCCAGCTCGTACCGGGCTCCGAAAGCGCCGCTACCTAAGGCCGGATGAAAATTTTGCGCCGCACAATCGGGGGTTTCCCCCCCCAACACGGGGTATAAAACATACAACATTGTTTGGCATGATTGCGGCACGGCAAGCGCGACCGACAAGGCGCTGCCGGCAGCAGCCGTATCGGCGCCACTACAGAACGCCAGAACGGAACCGATAACACGAAGGGATGTGGCCACTTGCCGTGGCGCAGAGCAAGAGGCGTTTGCCACCGGGGGGATCTGAACATGGGCGAACACCCGACAACGGACGAGGACTTCCATCGTCTGGTCGACTCCATCTATGAGTCCGCGCTGGACGTCGCGGCCATGCCCGCCGCCCTCGACCTGTTTTCACGCTACACCTGCACCGTCAGCCCGCGCTACCTGATCTGGGACAAGCTGGCCGGCCATGCCCGGCTCGGCGTGACCCCGCACGGCTGCTTCACCGGCGGTGCCAGCCTGCCGGACCGCCTGCCCGGGACGCTCGACGGCGCCTGCCACGGTGCCGGCCCCGCCCTGCTCGACGCGGCCGCGATGTGCTGCAACGGCGCCGCGACCGCCGCGACCGCCGCGACCGATGCCGCGGCGCTGGCCTGCAGCGAGCTGGAGCAAGGCATCCGCCTGGTCGAGAACGCCGAAGTCTGCGTGCTGATGAGCGGCACCAACGCCGGCAGCATCAGCACCGGCCAGCGCGAACGGCGCCTGTCCCACGTCATGCCGCACTGGGTGCGCGCCGCGCGCATGCAGCAGCGCAACTTCGAACTGAGCGGGCTGGCCAGCCTGGGCCTGGCCGGGCTCGACACACTGGACTTCGGCGTAATGGTGCTGCAGGCCGACCTGCGCGTGCGCTACGCCAACAGCTGGGCCGAAGCGCTGGTGCGGGCCGACAGCCACCTGTCGCTCCAGGACGGCGTGCTGCGCGCCCACAGCGACGCGCTGCAGGCGGTGCTGCGCAGGCTGCTCGACGGCGCCATGCGCGGCCGCGGCGCCGACGCCGCGTCGGGCTCGTGGATGCATATCACCTCGGGCGGGCAGCCGGTGCCGATCATCGTCACGCCGCTGGTCTCGCGCCAGCCGGTGGAGGGCCCGTGGCAGCTGCCGGCGGCGATGCTGCTGCTGGGCAATTCCGAATCGCGCTCGGTGCTGGATGCGGGCGTGCTGACGTCGCTGTTCGGGCTGTCGCGCAAGGAGAGCATCATCGCCATCCGGCTCGCCGCCGGTGAAACCCTGAACGAGATCGCCGAGCGCGAGTTCCTCTCGCCCCATACCGTGCGCGTGCATATCCGCGACACGCTGCGCAAGACCGGCACGCACCGCCAGTCCGAACTGGTGCGGCTGCTGCACCTGCTGCCCGGTGTCAACCTGGAGCGGGCCGGCGTGACTCCGGCGATCCGGCCGCGCGCCCCGCGCCCCCGCGCCGCCTGACGCCGCCCGGCTGCGCCGGCTACTGCACCGCGGCCTGCGCCGCCGCCAGGAAGCGCTGCACCTGGCGGTCGCCGTCATCGGGCCGCGCCGCCAGCGCGATGCCGATGCGGCCCGCCGGCCGCGGGCTCGACAACGGCAGGAAGCGCACGCGCCGGTTGGCGTAGCGCGCCGCCACGCTCGGCACCAGCGCCACGCCCAATCCGCTTTCCACCAGGCTCACCTGGGTCTGCACCTGCACCGCCTCCTGCGTGACGCGCGGCACGAAGCCCGCCTGCTGGCACAGCATCATCGCCACGGCATGCAGGTTGGGCACCTGCGCCGCCGGATACATGATGAAGGGCTCATCGGCCAGCGTGCGCAGCGCGATCGCGTCCGCGCGCGCCAAGGGGCTGTCGGCCGGCACCGCGGCGACGAAGACATCGTTCTCCAGCGGCGTCAGTGCATAGCCGCCGCTGCTCAGGATCGGGAAGCGCACCAGTCCGGCATCGATCTGGTGCCTCTCCAGCCGGTCGAGGATCGCGGCGGTGGTGGATTCATGCAGGATCAGCTCGATGCCGGGATGCGCGGCGCGGAACGCCGGGATCAGCTTGGGCAGCAGCGCATAAGTCGCCGAGCCGATAAAGCCGATGCGCAACGCGCCGCGCTCGCCCTGCCCCGCCGCCATCGCCGCGGCGCGCGCCTGCTGCGCGTGAAACAGCGCCCGGCGCGCGTCATGCAGCGCGGCCTCGCCCGCCTGCGTCAGCCGCACCCCGCGCGAGGTGCGCACGAACAGCGCCGTGCCGAGCTGCTCCTCGAGCTTGCGGATCGAGATCGAAAGCGGCGGCTGCGCCATGTGCAGCCGCTCGGCGGCGCGGTGAAAGTTGCCGGTCTCGGCCAGGGCGACGAACTGCTGCAGTTGGCGCAGGTCCATGGTCTGCAATATCCAATGAATATCAATTCCTAAAAAACTAATATTAGACCAGCCCGCCCCCCTGATCTACCCTGTGGCCCACAGTACAAAAGATCGGAGACACTATGCTGCCGCTTGCAGGCATCCGCGTGGTCGACCTGTCCACGGTGGTGATGGGGCCGTATGCCAGCCAGTGGCTGGCCGACCTGGGCGCCGAGGTGATCAAGGTCGAGCCGCCCGAGGGCGATTCCACGCGCCGCACCGGACCCGCCGCCGAACCCGGCATGGCGGCGATCTTCCTGGGGGTCAACCGCGGCAAGCGCAGCGTGGTGCTGGACCTGAAGCAGCCGGCCGCGCAGGCGGCGCTGGAGCGCGTGCTGGCCGGCGCCGACGTGCTGATGCACAGCATGCGCCCCCAGAAGCTGGCAGCGCTGGGGCTGGCGCCCGATGCGGTGCGGGCGCGCCACCCCGATCTGGTCTTTGTCAGCCTGCTGGGCTTTGCCGAGGACGGCCCCTACGGCGGCCGGCCGGCGTATGACGACATCATCCAGGGCCTGTCCGGCAATGCCGCGCTGATGGCGGCGCAGACCGGCGACAGCCGCTACTTCCCCACCATTGCCGCCGACAAGACCAGCGGGCTGGTGGCCGCGCTGTCGGTCTGCGCGGCGCTGGCCGGGCGCGCGCGGCGCCAGGCCGATGGCGGCGCCGGCGCTGGCACGCTGGTCGAGGTGCCGATGTTCGAATCGATGGTGGCGTTCAACCTGGTCGAGCACTTCTACGGCCACCACTTCGAGCCGCCGCGCGGCCCGAGCGGCTATCCGCGCGTGCTGGCGCCATTGCGCCGCCCCTACCGCAGCGCGGATGGCCACGTCTGCATGATGCCGTACACCGACGCGCACTGGCGCGACTTCTTCCATGCCGCCGGACGCCCCGAGCTGGCTGCCGATGCGCGCTTTGCCGACATCGCCGCCCGCACCGAGCATATCGAGACCCTGTACGAACTGACCGGCGAGATCGTGCAAGGGCACAGCACCGCGCACTGGGCGGCGCTGTGCGAACGCCTGCAGATCCCGGTGGCGCGCATCAATGCGCTGGACGACCTGCAGGACGATCCGCACCTGGCCGCGACGGGCTTCTTCGAGACCGCCGAGGATCCCGCCATGGGCACGCTGCGCTTTCCCGGCGCGCCGGTGCGTTTCGATGGCCAGCGCGCGCCGCTGGCCGTGCCGCCGCGGCTGGGCGAGCACACCAGGGATGTGCTGGCACAGGCCGGCCTGGGTGCCGACGAAATCGAGCAACTGCAACGCAGCGGTGCCGCACGCTGTGCGACCGCCAGGGAGACACCATGACGCATGCACAACTGCCCCGCCTGGGCCAGGGCTTCTACTGGCAAGACCTGCACGAGGGCCAGGCCTTCCGCACCTTCGCCCGCACCGTGACCGAGACTGATCTGGTCAACTTCATCTCGGTCACCGGCATGGTCGAGGCCATCTTTATCGAAGCCGGCTACGGCGGCGGCGCGATCCAGGGGCGGCCGGTGCCGGGGGCGCTGACCTACGCGCTGATCGAAGGCTTCATCCTGCAGACCATGATCCAGGGCACCGGGCTGGCCATGCTGGAACTCACGCAGCAGATCCACGCCCCGGTGCTGGTGGGCGACACCATCCACGCCACCGTGACCGTGACCGGCATCCGCCCGACCTCGCGCAGCGGCCGCGCGGTGGTGGATTCGCGCATCGAGGTGTTCAACCAGCGCGGGGAGCAGGTCATGACCTATACCGCGCGCCGGCTGCTGGCAGGACGGTGAACCCATGAGCTTGCGCCTCGATGGCATCAAGGTTGCGGCGTGCCTGCGTCTTCCCTCACCCCCTGCCCCTCTCCCGCAAGCGGGAGAGGGGAGCAAGCCTTCGGCACGTGAAGACGCGCACCCTGTAGCAAGACCTTCTCCAGCGACGGTTTTCTCCCTCTCCCGCTTGCGGGAGAGGGTTGGGGTGAGGGCCGGCGTGTCGACAAGGTCTTGCGCAGCGGCGTGCCACCGCCTTCCTTCTTCCCCAGCCCGTCACCCGCAAGCGGGGGACGGGCGCACGGCGCTGGCATCTGGAACCGACTTCAAAGTATCAAGCCACAGGATTTCACCGTGACCGCATTGCTCTCCACCTTCACCCTCACCACACTGCCGCCGCGCGCCGTCGCGTTCCGCGCCGAGGTGCGGGCCTTCCTGGAACAACACCTGCCGGCGCTGCCGCCGGAAACACGCGCGCGCTCGTGGATGGGCTTCGATGCCGCATTCAGCCGGGCGCTGGCCGCGCGCGGCTGGGTCGGCATCACCTTGCCCGCGCAGTACGGCGGCGCGGGGCTGGATCCGTTCTCGCGCTTCGTGCTGGTGGAAGAGTTGCTGGCCTGCGGCGCGCCGGTGTCGGCGCACTGGATCGCCGACCGCCAGAGCGGCCCGCTGATCCTGCGCTACGGCAACGACGCGCAGAAGGCGCGCTACCTGCCCGCGATCAGCCGCGGCGAGGCCTTTTTCTGCATCGGCATGAGCGAGCCCAATTCCGGCTCGGACCTGGCCAGCGTGGCCACGCGCGCGGTGCTTCAGCCGGATGGCAGCTGGCGCCTGAACGGGCGCAAGATCTGGACCACCAACGCCGACCGCTGCCACTTCATGATTGCGCTGGTACGCACCTCGGGCACGCCGCAGGACCGTCAGGCCGGGCTGTCGCAGTTCATCGTCGACCTGCACGCGCCCGGCGTCACGGTGCGGCCGATCCGCGACCTGGCCGGCGATGCGCACTTCTCGGAAGTGACCTTCGACGACGTGGCGCTGGCGCCGGATGCGCTGGTCGGCAACGAAGGCAGCGGCTGGGAGCAGGTCAACGCCGAGCTGGCGTTCGAGCGCAGCGGCCCGGAACGGCTGTATTCGAGCGTGGTGCTGCTCGACACCTGGCTCGACGCCCTGCGCCAGCTGCCGCCGGCGCGCCGCGACACCGTCACCGCGGGCCGCCTCGCCGGCCACCTGGCGGTGCTGCGCGCAATGTCGCTGGCGGTCACGGCGCGCCTGGCCGCGGGCGAAAGCCCGGTGGTCGAGGCAGCGCTGGTGAAGGACCTGGGCACCACCTTCGAACAGTCGGTGCCGGCGCTGGTGGAAGCCGCGCTCGGCGACGAACCGGCATTCGCGGCCGATGGCGCGCTGTATCGCACCCTGGCCTATGTGACGCAGATCGCGCCGTCGTACTCGCTGCGCGGCGGCACCCGCGAAATCCTGCGCGGCATGATCGCGCGCGGGCTGGGCCTGCGCTGATCCGGCCCCGCCGGCCGCCATCCTGAACGAGATTGCCCATGCATAACGCTTACTCCGATGCCCTCGACGCGCTGCTGCGCGACTGCTGCACGCCCGCCACGGTGCGCGCGCTGGAACAGCAGGCCGACCCGCAGCCGCTATGGCAAGCGCTGCAAGACAGCGGCTTCGCCGACTGCCTGTTGCCCGAATCCGCCGGCGGCGCCTCGCTGCCGCTGCGCGAGCTGGCGCCGGTGTTGTTTGTCACCGGCCGCCACGCCCTGCCGCTGCCGCTGGCGCAGACCGTTTTTGCGCGCGCGCTGCTGCATGCCAACGGCGTCGCGCTGCCAGACGGCCCGATCGCGCTGGCAAGCCTTGACGACGGCGCCGCCGCCACGCTGGTGGCGGACGCCCGCCATGCGCAGTGGTTCCTGGTGCAGGACGGCGAGCGTTGCCTGCTGCTGTCCGCCGCGGCGGCGCGCGCCGAGGCCACCGGCGCGCACGGCGACCTGACCCTGCGCGTGCCGCGACCGGACGCCGCCGCGCCCGCGGCGTTCCAGCTGCCGGCCGGCACCGTGCGCACGCTGGGCGCGTGCCTGCATGCGGCGCAACTGGCCGGGGCCCTGTCGCATGTGCTTGACGTTACGCTGCAGTACGCCAACGACCGCCAGCAGTTCGGCCGCGCCATCGGCAAGTTCCAGGCGATCCAGCACCAGGTCAGCGAGATGGCCGAGCAGGTCGCCGCGGCGCGGGTGGCGGCGCAGCTGGCCTGCGACAGCGACGGCGCCACGCCCGACCCGCTGCGCGCGGCGATCGGCAAGCTGCGCGCCAGCGACGCGGTCACGCCGGTGGCCGCGATCGCGCATGCCGTGCACGGCGCCATCGGCATTACCGAGGAATATGACCTGCAGCTCTACACGCGCCGGCTGCATGCGTGGCGCGTGGCGGACGGGTCGGAACGCTGGTGGAGCCGGGTGCTGGGCGAAGCGGTGTGCGCCGGGGACGGCCGCAAGGCGGTGGAACTGGTGCGCGACTGGTGCGAGCCGGCGCCCGCCGCCTGAAGCGGCGGGGCCCGGGTCGCCGCCTGCCGGTCAGGCGGCCAGGCTCAGCCCGCTGCCGTGCGGGCGGCGGTGGCGGCGCTCAGGCTTGCATTCGTACTTCAGCTCGGTGCGGCCGTCTTCATAGGCCACTTCCAGCCGCACGGTAAAGCCCCACAGCCGGGTCACGTGCCGCACCACCTCATCGAAGTTGTGCGCCAGCGGCCGCCGGTCGTTCTGCAGGTGGCGCAGCGTCAGCGAGCGGTCGCCGCCGACATCGACGTTGGTGACCTGGATGTTGGGCTCCATGCTGGACAGGTCATACTGCGCCGCCATCAGCTGGCGGATCGCGCGGTAGCCCTCGTCGTCGTGGATCGCGGTCACGCGCAGCTTGCCCTCGCGGTCATCGTCCAGCACCGAGAACAGCTTGAGCTCGCGGATCACGCGCGGCGACAGGAACTGCAGCAGGAAGCTCTCGTCCTTGAAGTTGCGCATGGCGAAGTCCAGCGTCTTGCGCCAGTCGGTGCCGGCGATCTCGGGCGCCCAGCGATAGTCCTCGTCGGTCGGGTTCTCGCACATGCGGCGCAGGTCCTGGAACATCAGGAAGCCTACCGTGTAGGGGTTCATGCCGCTGTAGTAGGGGCTGTGGTACGGCGGCTGGTAGATGACGTTGGTGTGCGCCTGCAGCAGCTCCATCATGAAGGCGTCGTTGACCAGCTTTTCCTCGTACAGCTGATTGATGATGGTGTAGTGCCAGAACGTGGCCCAGCCTTCGTTCATCACCTTGGTCTGGCGCTGCGGGTAGAAGTACTGCGCAATCTTGCGCACGATGCGCACGATCTCGCGCTGCCACGGCGCCAGCTTGGGCGCGTTCTTCTCGATGAAGTACAGCAGGTTCTCCTGCGGCTCGGGCGGGAACGGCACATCCGGCTCGGCCGTTTCGTCTTCCGACGCCAGCGCGTGCGGGCGGTGCTTGGGCAGCGTGCGCCACAGGTCGTTGACCTGCATCTGCAGGTAGTTCTCGCGGTCGGCCTGGCGCGCCTTTTCCTCGGTGATCGACAGCTTCTTGGGCCGCTTGTAGCGGTCCACGCCGTAGTTCTGCAGCGCGTGGCAGGAATCCAGCAGCAGCTCCACCTCCTGCTCGCCGTAGCGCTGCTCGCACTCGGCCACGTAGTTCTTCGCGAACAGCAGGTAGTCGACGATGGCGTCGGCGTTGGTCCAGGTGCGGAACAGGTAGTTGCCCTTGAAGAAGGAATTGTGGCCGTAGCAGGCATGCGCGATCGTCAGCGCCTGCATCGGCATGGTGTTCTCCTCCATCAGGTAGGCGATGCAGGGATTGGAGTTGATGACGATCTCGTAGGCCAGCCCCATGTGCCCGCGCTGGTAGCTGCGCTCCGACGCCAGGAAGTGCTTGCCGTAGGACCAGTGGCTGTAGCCCACCGGCAGCCCCGCCGACGCATAAGCGTCGAGCATCTGCTCCGCCGTGATGATCTCGATCTGGTTGGGATAGGTATCCAGGCCGAATTCGCCGGCGATGCGGGAAATCTCGCGGTCATACCGGTTGATCAGCTCGAAGGTCCATTCCGAACCCGTGGACAGATAAGCCATCTTCGCCCCTTTCGTCCGCGCAAGCCAGGCAGGCCGGTGCTTGCGGCACGGGCGCGCCGCCAGGTCCCCTGTCTTGCCAATATTGCCCTTCTTCACCGCGGCTTGCCGGCAATCGGCCGGCCAGCACTGATTATGCCGCGCGTTTCTGGAACAGGTCGTGCAGCACCGGGTAGATCTCGTCCGCGCCGATGATGCGCTGCATCGCAAAGTGATCGAACTGGCTCTTCACCGTCAGATACTCTTCCCAGAGGTTCTGCGGCTCTTCCGATGCTACCTCCACATAGGCGTAATACTGCACCAGCGGCAGGATCGACTCGCGCAGCAGCCGCCCGCACAACTCGGAGTCGCCGGCCCAGTTGTCCCCGTCGGAGGCCTGCGCGCAATAGATGTTCCACTGGCTGGGCGGGTAGCGGTCGTGGATGACCTCCACCATCAGCTTCAGCGCGCTCGACACCACGGTGCCGCCGGACTCGCGCGAGTGGAAGAAATCTTCCTCTTCGACTTCCTTCGCCACGGTGTGATGGCGGATGAACACCACGTCGATGCGCTCGTAGTTGCGCTTCAGGAACAGGTACAGCAGCATGAAGAAGCGCTTGGCCAGGTCCTTGCGGCTCTCGTCCATCGAGCCGGACACGTCCATCAGGCAGAACATCACCGCCTGCGCCTGCGGGCGCTTCTTCAGCACGCGGTTGTTGTAGCGCAGATCGAGCTTCTCGATAAACGGAACGCGGTCGATGCAGGCGCGCAGGTGCCGCATCTTTTCCATCAGTTCGAGCGTGCCCTCGGCGTACGGTCCGTCCTTCTCCAGTGCCTCGGCATAGGCCAGCTCCAGCTGGCGCAGGCGCTTCTGGTAAGGGCTGGACAAGGCGATGCGCCGCCCCAGCGAACTGCGCATGGTGCGCAGGATCGACAGGTTGGACGGGGTGCCGTCGATGGAATAGCCGGCGCGCACCTTGCGCACCTCGGCAATCTTGGCGAGGTGGCGCTTGGCCAGGTCCGGCAGCGCCATGTCCTCGAAGAAGAAATTGAGGAAGTCCTCGCGCGACAGCGTGAAGACGAAATCGTCCTCGCCCTCGCCGCTGTCGCTGGCGCGCGAACCGGTCCCGCCGCCGCCCTGCTGCTGGCGGTCGAAGGAATCACCCTTGACGAACTTCTTGTTGCCAGGGTGAATCCACTCGCGCCGCCCGCCCGGGCCGTGGTGGAAGATCGGTTCGCTGATGTCCTTGACCGGAATGGACACCTGCCCGCTCTGCTCGATGTCCATGATCTTCCGGCCGGACACCGCCTTTGCCACCGCTTGCCGGATCTGCTCGCGGTAGCGCTTGATGAAGCGTTGCTGGTTGACGGCACTCTTGTTGCCGCCGTTTTCGCGCCGATCGATGACCGTAGCCATATGTTGCCCTCGTTGAGAGACCCGTTCCGCGGCGCCGTTACGATGACTTTCTTACGCGCAGATACCACTCCACCAACAGTCTCACTTGCTTGGGCGTGTACCCCTTCTCGACCATGCGGTTGACGAAGTTCTCGTGCTTGTCCTGGTCTTCGCGGGAAGACTTGGCGTTGAACGAGATCACCGGCAGCAGGTCCTCCGTGGTGGAGAACATGCGCTTCTCGATCACCATCCGCAGCTTTTCATAGCTGGTCCAGACCGGGTTCTTGCCACCGTTGTTGGCCCGCGCCCGCAGCACGAAGTTGACGATCTCGTTGCGGAAGTCCTTGGGGTTCGAGATACCCGCGGGCTTTTCCACTTTCTCGAGTTCGTCGTTCAGCGCGTTGCGGTCGAGGATTTCGCCGGTGTTGGGATCGCGGTACTCCTGGTCCTGGATCCACAGGTCGGCGAACACCACATAGCGGTCGAAGATGTTCTGCCCGTATTCCGAATACGACTCCAGGTAGGCGGTCTGGATCTCCTTGCCGATGAACTCCACGAACGGCGTGGTCAGGTACTCCTTGATATACGACAGCAGCTTGGCTTCCTGTTCCGGCGGGAACTGCTCGCGCTCGATCTGCTGCTCGAGCACGTACAGCAGGTGCACCGGGTTGGCCGCCACTTCGGTGTTGTCGAAGTTGAAGACCTTGGACAGGACCTTGAACGCGAAGCGCGTCGACAGCCCGTTCATGCCCTCGTCGATGCCGGCGTAGTCGCGGTATTCCTGGTACGACTTCGCCTTCGGGTCCACGTCCTTCAGGCTCTCGCCGTCGTAGACGCGCATCTTCGAGAAGATGTTGGAGTTCTCGGGCTCCTTGATGCGCGTGAGCACGGCGAACTGCGCCATCATCTTCAGCGTGTTGGGCGCGCACGGGGCGGCCGACAGCGAACTGCTGCGCAACAGCTTGTCGTAGATCTTGACTTCGTCGGACACGCGCAGGCAGTACGGCACCTTGACGATATAGATCCGGTCGAGGAAAGCCTCGTTGTTCTTGTCCGCCTTGAAGGTCTGCCACTCGGCCTCGTTCGAGTGCGCCAGGATGACGCCGTCGAACGGGATCGCGCCGAAGCCTTCCGTGCCCTTGTAGTTGCCTTCCTGGGTCGCGGTCAGCAGCGGGTGCAGCACCTTGATCGGCGCCTTGAACATTTCGACGAACTCGAGCAGGCCGCGGTTGGCCAGGCACAGGCCGCCGGAATACGAGTACGCGTCCGGGTCGTCCTGCGGGAAGTCCTCGAGCTTGCGGATATCAACCTTGCCCACCAGCGACGAGATGTCCTGGTTGTTCTCGTCGCCCGGCTCAGTCTTCGAGATCGCGATCTGCGACAGCACCGACGGGCGCAGCTTCACCACCTTGAACTTGGTGATGTCGCCATTGAACTCGTGCAGGCGCTTCACTGCCCATGGCGAGGCAATGGTATTGAGATAGCGCAGCGGGATGCCGTAATCCTCTTCCAGGATCTTGCCGTCTTCTTCCGGTGAGAACAGACCCAGGGGCGACTCGTGGATGGGCGAACCCTTCAGCGCGTAGATGGGGATCTGTTCCATCAGCGCCTTGAGCTTTTCCGCGAGCGAGGACTTGCCGCCGCCGGGAGGCCCGAGCAGATACAGGATCTGCTTGCGCTCTTCCAGGCCCTGCGCCGCGTGCTTGAAGAACGAGACGATCTGCTCGATCGTGTCCTCCATGCCGTAGAAGTCGCGGAAGGCCGGATAGATGCGAATGACCTTGTTGAAAAACAGGCGGGACAGCCTGGGATCATGGTGGGTATCCACCAGCTCAGGCTGACCGATCGCGGCGAGCATGCGTTCGGCAGCGGTCGCGTAGGCAGTCGGATCCTTCTTGCAGATCTCCAGGTATTCCTGGATGCTGTATTCCTCTTCCTTGCGAGCTTCGAACCGCGTAGCGTAATGGCCAAAAATGTCCATACCTCACTCCCGTCAGAGTTCACGTCCGAGGCGTAGGTAGTGCTACCCCAAAGGCTTCGCGCAACGTTCGCGGTACACCACCCCGGCCTGGCGACCTGTCATGTTGCGAAGTCTTTACTTCATCATAGTCAAATAACGGCGATGGTGGAGTCCGAGTTGACGACGCTGGCATCGATGCAACGGATGTTTCGGTGCTGCCTTCCCGCTGCATTGACTCCGGATGTTGCTGTCAGCTTTTGGCTGATTTTGACTCGGGCTTCGCCCCCGCGCGCGACGGGCCATTGACCATGCTTGTGACAAACCTTACACCTTTCCCGCGATCCGTGCACATCCGGTTTTGTAACCATAAGCACAAAAGCCGGCACGGGTGCCGGCTTTCATTTTTGGGCAGGTTCTTATGCGTTTTGCACGGCTTGCGCGCACTAGCACACAGACAGTGCTGATAGCGCAGCGCCGGTGCAGGCGGCTCAGAGCGTGCGCGCAACCAGCTCTTTCATGATCTCGTTGGAGCCACCGAAGATCTTGCTGACGCGTGCGTTCGCATACATGCGCGCGATCGGGTATTCCAGCATGTAGCCATAGCCGCCGTGCAACTGCAGGCACTCGTCGATGACCTGGCAGTTCTGTTGGGTACACCACCATTTGGCCATCGCCGCGGTCGCCGCGTCGAGCTGGCCGTCCATCAGGCGCTGCATGCAGTCATCGACGAAGGTGGCGGCAATGGTGGCCACGGTCTTGCATTCGGCCAGCTTGAAGCGGGTGTTCTGCAGGTCGCCGAGCGGCTGGCCGAACACCTTGCGCTGGCGCACGTAGTCGGTGGTCAGTTCGATCGCGCGCTGCATGGTGGCGACCGCGCCCAGCGCAATGATCATGCGCTCCTGCGGCAGCTGCTGCATCAGCTGGTAGAAGCCCTGGCCCTCCTGCGTGCCGAGCAGGTTGTCGCACGGCACCAACACGTCGTCGAAGAACAGTTCGGCGGTGTCCTGGCCCTTCTGCCCGATCTTCTCGAGGATGCGGCCGCGACGGAAGCCCGGCAGGTCGCGGGTTTCCACCATGACCAGCGACACCCCGCGCGAGCCGGCTTCCGGATCGGTCTTGGCCACCACGCAGATCAGGTCGGCGTGGTAACCGTTCGTAATAAAAGTCTTGGCGCCGTTGATGCGATAGCACTCTCCGTCCGGGGTCTGTTCCCGCAGCGCGCGGGTGCGTATCGCTTTGAGGTCGGAACCGGCGCCGGGTTCCGACATGGCGATGGCGGCCACCAGTTCGCCGCTGGCCATCTGCGGCAGCCACTTCTGCTTCTGCGCTTCGGTGCCGTAGCGCAGCAGGTAATGCGCCACGATGCCGCTGTGCACGTTGTTGCCCAGACTGGTGCAGACCGCGCGCGACATCTCCTGGGTGATGATGGCCTCGTGGGCAAAGGTGCCGCCGCCGCCGCCGTATTCCTCGGGGATGCTGGCGCACAGCAGTCCGATCTGGCCGGCGCGGCGCCACACGTCGCGGTCAATGTAGCCTTGCCCGGCCCAGCGGGCCTCGTGGGGCGCGAGTTCGCGCTCGACGAAGCGGCGCACGGTGTCCTGGAACATTTCCAGCTCTTCGTTCATCCAGGGGGTCTGGCGGGCGGCAGGCGCCGCGTATTGGTCTTGGGATCCCATAAGTCGTGCTGGTATCAGGGTAAACGTGGAGAATGAAGTGGCAGGCTTCGACCGATGCCGGACACCTGCCTATATAAGTAAGGGCGAACGCCGGGGCGGTGCCGATGCTGCAGAGCAGCACGCGCCGCCGCGCCCGTCAGTCCGGCCAGCGGTAGCGCAGCGGCTGCTTGGCCATGAAGCGGTCGGCGGCCTCGCGGCGGTAGCCGGTGGAGAAGGCGATGCCCTGCGCGTCGGCCTCCATTGCCAGCATCGTGCCCAGGTCCTGGCCCAGCGATGCGTTCAGCGCCTGCTTGGTCAGGCTGAGCGCCACCGGCGAGGCCTCGGTGAACGCCTGCGCGAGCGCCCGCGCGCGTGCCTGCAGGCCGTCGGCCGGGACGATTTCCATGACGATGCCAAGGTCTTGCGCGGCCTGGGCGTTGAGCTCGCGCATCGAGAACATCAGCGCCTTGGCCCGCTGCAGGCCGATCATCCGCGGCAGCGTGTAGAACACGCCACAGTCCGGCACCAGGCCCATGCGCAGGAACGGCAGCCCGAAGCGCGCGCGCGGCGTGGCCAGGATGATGTCGGCCGTCAGCGCCAGGCTGAAACCTGCGCCATAAGCCGCCCCGTCGACCGCGGCGATGACCGGCACGTCCAGTTGGATCAGTTCTTCGAGCCAGCCGTGGAGCTTGCGCAGGCGCCTGCGGCCCTGCTCGGCGCTGATCTCGACCTGCATCGAGCTGATGTCGCCGCCCGACGAGAAATCGGTGCCGGCCGCGGTCAGGATCAGGGCGCGCACGCTGTCGTCGTCCCGTATCCGGCGAATCACTTCGCCGATCTCCTCGCGCATCGGCAGCGACAGCGCGTTCTTGCGCGCCGGCGCGTCCAGCGTCAGCGTGGCGACGCCGTCCTCGACGGCAAAGCGGATGGTTTCCATGACGAGGCCTCCGGTACGGTGTCAGTCCAGCTGGATGTTGGCGTCGCGCACGATCTTCGCCCACTTGGGCGCGTCGCCCGCCACCACGGCAGCCAGTTCCTGCGGCGTGGACCCGACCGGCTGCAAACCCATGCCCGCCAGCTTCTGCGTCACTTCGGGCAGGCGCACGATGCGCGCGGTCTCGGCGGCCAGCTTTGCCGTCACGTCCCGGGGCGCGTTGCCCGGCAGGAACAGCCCGAACCAGCCATTGGGCTCGAATCCCGCCAGGCCCAGCTCGGAAAAGGTCGGCACATTGGGCAGCGCCTTGTAGCGCTGGGTCCCGGTGATGCCCAGGATCCTGAACTTGTTGCTGCTGAGGTGGGGATTGGCCGAGGTCACGTCGACAAAGGCGCTGTCCACCTGGCCGCCCAGCAGGTCGCTCATCAGCGGCGCCGCGCCCTTGTACGGGATATGCGCGATCTCGATGCCGGTCTGCTGCCGCAGCAGTTCGCCGTGCAGGTGCGACGAGGTGCCGTTGCCGTACGAGCCGTAGCTGAGCTTGCCGGCCTTGGCCAGCGCCAGGAACTCGCGCAGGGTGCTGGCGGGCACGCGGTTGGGCACCACGAACAGGTCGGACGACTTGGCGATCAGCGAAACCGGGGTGAAGTCTTTGGCCACGTCGTAGGGGGTGCGCTTGTACAGCGCCGGCGACTGGATCAGCGCGGTGATCGCCAGCAGCACGGTGTAGCCGTCGGCCGGCGCCTTGGCGACAGTGTCGTTGCCGAGCATGCCGCTGGCGCCGGGCTTGTTTTCGACCACCACCGGCTGGCCCAGGCTTTCGGCCAGGCGCTGGCCGATCAGGCGGCCCACGGTGTCGGTGCCGCCGCCGGCCGGATACGGCACGATCATGCGGATCGGCTTGGCGGGGTACGGCTGCTGGGCGAAGGCCTGGCCCATGCCGCCGAGGACGGCCGCGCCGGCCAGGGTGCCGGCCTGCGCCAGCCAGTTGCGTCTGCTTTGCTGCATGCTGTCTCTCTCTTTGCTGGGGGTCCCGCCGGCGTCAGGCGCGCGGGTTGCTGGCCTGCATCTCGCGCTCTTGCAGGGCGCGCCACAGGATCTTGCCGGTGGCCGACTTGGGCAGCGCGTCGACCACGTCGATGATGCGCGGCACCTTGTACGCCGCCATGTGCTCGCGGCACCAGGCCATGATGCGTTCGGGCTCGGCTTCGGCCGTGCCGCGCGCGCCGGGGCGCAGCGCCACTACCGCCTTGACGGTTTCGCCGCGGCGCTCGTCGCGCGCCGCGATCACGCAGGCCTCGTGGATGGCCGGGTGGCCGTACAGCATGTTTTCCAC
The DNA here is from genome assembly GCF_900094595.1 of Cupriavidus alkaliphilus. GTDB lineage: Bacteria > Pseudomonadota > Gammaproteobacteria > Burkholderiales > Burkholderiaceae > Cupriavidus > Cupriavidus alkaliphilus. Next base: position 74,503 of record NZ_FMAD01000005.1, read on the forward strand.
CTCGGCCGGCCAGACCTTGTAGCCCGATGCGTTGATCATGCGCTTGAGGCGGTCGCGCATGAAGAAGTAGCCCTCCTCGTCCATGAAGCCGAGGTCGCCGGTGCGCAGGAAGCGCTTGCCGTCGAGCTCGATGAAGATGGCGGCGTTGGCGTCTTCGTTGTGCCAGTAGCCCTGCATCACCTGGCCGCCGTGGACCACGATCTCGCCGGTCTCGCCGTGGGGCAGTTCGCGCAGCGTCTCGGGGTCGACCACGCGCGCGTCCACGCCGAAGGTGGCGATGCCCAGGCATTCGCGCTTGGGCTGGTTGCGCGGGTTCGACAGGATGAAGGCCGCGGTCTCGGTCATGCCGTAGGCCTCGACGTAGGGCAGGCCGAAGCGCTCCTGCAGCATGTTGGCCACCGCTTCGGGCATGGCCGCGCCACCGCCGCCGACGTAGGCCAGGCTGGACAGGTCGCGCGCGTCGATGCCGGGCTGCGAGAAGAAGTCCACCATCATCGCCGGTGGCGCGCCCCACACCGAGACGCGGTAGCGCTCGATCAGGTCGGCGGCCAGCGCCCGCTCCCAGCGCGGCATCAGCACCACCGTCGCGCCCAGGTAGAGCGGCGAATTCATGCAGTTCTGCATGCCCAGCAGGTGGAACATCGGCGCCACCGCCAGCACCGCCGATTCGGGCGTGGCGCCGCGCCAGATCACCGAGCCGGCGGCCGCGGTCATCAGCGTGCCATGGGTATGCATGCAGCCCTTGGGGTTGCCGGTGGTGCCGGAGGTATAGGCCAGCATGCACAGCGTGTCGTAGCCCGCCTGGTGCGGCTGCGGCCGGTGTCCGGCGTGGCTGGCCGCGTCCCAGGCCACCGGCATCGCGCCCGAGGGCGCGGCCTGCGGTGCGGGCGGCGGCTCGCGCAGCCAGGCCGGCACCGGCAGGCCGCCGTCGTCGCGCAGCATGCCCGCGTAGTCGTGCAGGATCACGTGGCGCAGCGCCGGGCCGTGCAGCGGCGCCATGCGCGGGTACAGCTCGCTGCCGGCGAAGGCCGCGACCGCGCCGCTGTCCTGCACCACGTGAGCCAGTTCGGCTTCCAGCCACATCGGGTTGGCGGGCACCACCACGCCTTCGGCGCGCAGGATGGCGTAATAGGCAATGATGAACTGCGGGCAGTTCTGGCTGAACAGCACCACGCGGTCGCCCGGCTGGATGCCGCAGGCCTGCTGCAGGTAGCCGGCCATCCGTTCGATCTCGTCGCGCAGCTCGCCATACGAGATCGCGGTGCCGAAATACTGGATCGCGGTCTTGTCCGGATAGCGCTGCGCCGCGACCTCGACGTTGTAGAACAGGCTGGTGCGCGGCGTATGCAGCGTGGCAGGCAGGCCGGGCGGCCAGGCGGGGGAACGGAACGGCTGGGTGGTGCGTGTGGCAGGATTCATTGCAGCAATTGGTGGTTCAGATACAGGTCAAGCGGAGAAGCCTCAGTCCAGGCGGATGTTGCGCGTGCGGATCACCTTGCCCCAGCGCACGTAGTCGGCCTGGATGGTCTGGGCAAACGCATCCGGCGTGCTGCCGGTCAGGATCACGCCAAGGTCGTTCATGCGCTTGCGCACGTCGGGCTGGGCCAGCACGCGGTTGACGTCGGCGGAAAACTTCTCGACGATCGGGCGCGGCGTGGCGGCCGGCAGCAGCAGCCCGAACCAGCCCATGGCGTCCATGCCCTCGATACCGGCCTCGCGGAAGGTCGGCACGTCCGGCAATTGCGGCGCGCGCGCGGGTCCGGTCACCGCCAGCGCGCGCAGGCGGCCGGTGGCGACATGGGGCTTGGCCCCCATCACCGAGATCACCGCGGCCGGCACCTGGCCGCCGAGCAGGTCGTTCAGTTCCGGCGCCTCGCCCTTGTACGAGACATGGAGCATGTCGATCTTGGCGGCGTCGTTGAAGACCTCGCCATACAGGTGGCCGCTGGAGCCCGCGCCAAACGAGCCATAGGAGAACTGCCCGGGCTTGGTGCGCACCAGCGCGATGAAGTCCTTCAGGTTGGTGGCCGGCACGGCGTTGGTGTTGACCGCGAACACCAGGTTGGTGGTGCCGAGCTCGGACACGGCGGCAAAGTCCTTCACCGGGTCGTACGGCGCGCGGGCGTACAGGCTGGGCGCCTGCACCAGCGGCGTGATCGTCAGCAGCGCGGTATGGCCGTCGGCCTCGGCACGGGCGACCACTTCGGCGCCCAGCATGCCGCTGGCGCCCGGGCGGTTCTCCACCACCACCGGGCGCTTCCACTGCTTGCCCAGGCCCTCGGCCAGGGCGCGCGCCAACACGTCGGTGGCGCCGCCGGCCGGGAACGGCACCACCATGCGCACGGTGCGTGCCGGGAATTCCTGCGCATGCGCCATGCCCGCGCCCAGCATGCCGGCGGCCAACCCGCTCCACGCCAGCAATCCGGCGCCCAGGCGGCCGAGGGTACGGCGACGCGGACTACGCTCCCCACTACGACGATCTGCCTGCATGTGCTGTCTCCTTTGGTTTTTTCCGTGGGCGGGCACGGGCTTTTGCCGCGTTGCATGATCCGCCCGGGCCGGTGGGCCGGCCTTGTAGAGGTGCTTGCCGGAGAGTGCGCGATGCTGCGGTGCGTGGACAATGACCAGACGCGCCAAAATGATTGGCCGAATCGCTCAGGCAGAAGGCAGGCTTTGGCAAATCCCGATTGTGCGGCGCCACGCGGGCTTGGTAAGGTGGCGCCATGATGTGGCCAGAGGCCCGCAACAGCCGGCAAACGCTTGAAAAAAGCGGTACCGGCGCGTCGCCGTGACGAGGAGACCCATGCAAACAGCCGTTCTGCCATCGCTGCGCCCGCCGATGCCGGGCAAGCCGCACATTTCCGGCCACGCGCTGCCGGGGGCGCGCCTGCGCGACGGCGGCAGCCGGGGCGCGCCGGGCACCTCGGGCATGTCGGTTGAATCCGCCGCGCCCGCGCCGGCCCGCCACACCATCGCTATCCAGCATGTGACCCACATCCTGCAGGGCGCGCGGCGGCTCGGCTACGACATCGATGCGCTGCTGCGCCGCGCCGACATCTCGCCGGCGCTGCCGGCCTCGCCCAGCGCGCGCGTGTCCCAGGGCCAGTACGCGGCGCTGATCCGCACGCTGCGCCGGGTCACGCGCGATGAACTGTGGGGCCTGCTGGACCGGCCCGTGCCCCCTGGCGTGTTTGCGCAGGTGTGCCGCAGCCTGGTCCATTGCGCCACGCTCGAGGACGCCATCCGCACCGGGCTGCGCCTGTACCGGCAGCATATCGACGCCTTTGCGCCGCGCCTGCATGTGGGCGCCGACGGCAAGACCGCGGCGGTGGTGCTGCACCCGCGCGCGCCCGCCTCGGCATGCCGCAGCTTTGCCGAATCCACCTTCGTGTTCCATGCCTATGCGCTGGTCAGCTGGCTGGTCGCCGGGCAGATCCCGCTCGCGCGGGTTGACCTGAGCGCCGCCGCGTCGCCGGGCCGCACCGATACCGAGCGCGTGTTCAAGGCCGCGGTCAGCTACGGCCAGCCCGTCACCGCCCTGCACTTCGACGCCGCCTCGCTGCGCCTGCCGGTGATGCAGGACGCCGCCAGCCTGCGCGACTTCCTGCGCGAGACTCCACGCAACCTGCTGATCCGCTACCGCGACAACAGCTGCCTGGCGGAACGCATCCGGCAGCACCTGCGCTCGCACCTGGACCACGAACTGCCCTCGCTCGAGCAGATGGCGCAGTTGCTGCGGCTCACGCCGCAGACCCTGCGCCGCCGCCTGCGCGACGAAGGCCGCGGCTACCAGAGCATCAAGGACAGCCTGCGGCGCGACGTGGCCATCGGCATGATGGAGCGCCCCGGCATGACGCTGCAGGACGTGGCGCTGCGGCTAGGCTTTTCCGAGCCGAGCACGTTCCACCGCGCCTTCAAGAAATGGACCGGCGTGGCGCCGGGGGAATACCGGATGCGCGGCATGCGCAAGGAAGGCGTGCCGGCGGCGTAGCCGGCGTGGTGCGGCCGCCGGCTTACTCGAGCCGGATCTCGCCGTCGAAGCGCGCCTGCAGCTTCACCGCCGCCAGCTCCAGCGTCACCGACACCGGCAGGTGTTCGTTGCCGGCCAGCGTGCCGTCGGCCACGGCCCGGGCGATGGCCTGCTCGATCTCGCGCTGGGAATTCACGCCGACCACCTTCAGGAACTTGCGGATGCTGAGGTTGAAGGTTTCTTCGTCCATGGCTGTCTCCGGGAAGGACGCGGCATGCCGCCGCTACCCGGACAGCGTACGCCAGTGACGCCATCCCTGCAGCGGCCGGCCGGGCCGCGTGAATGACGCGCCGGCCGGCACGCGCTCAGACCACGCCCTGCTCGCGCAGCCGGGCGATGCGCTCGGCCGACAGGCCCAGAACCGTCTGCAGCACCTGCCCGGTATGCTGGCCCAGCCGCGGCGGCGGCGCATCGTATTGCACCGGGGTGGCCGACAGCCGCAGCGGGCTCTTGACGGTTGGGCACAGGCTGCCGTCTTCGCGCACCAGGTCGACCTGCAGCTCGCGATGCCGCACCTGCGGATCTTCCAGCACCTGGCCGTAGTCGTTGATCGGCCCGCACGGGATGCCCTGCGCTTCCAGCGCCTGCACCCAGTGCGCGGTCGGCCGCGTGCGCATATGCGCTTCGAGCAGCGGCACCAGCGTGTCGCGGTGGATGATGCGGCCGGGACCGGTGGCAAAGCGCTCGTCGGCGCCCAGGTCGGGACGCTCTACACCGCGGCAATACGCCTGCCACTGCCCGTCATTGCCGGCCGCGACGATCATGTAGCCGTCGGCGGTGGCGAACACATGGTAGGGCACCATGTTGGCATGCGCGTTGCCGTAGCGCGGCATGGCCTGGCCGGTGACGCGCTGCGCGATGATGGGGGTGGCGCCGACCGCCACCACCGCGTCGAGCAGCGCCATGTCGATATGCTGGCCCTCGCCGGTGCGTTCGGCATGGCGCAGCGCGGCCAGCACGGCCACGGTGGCGTACATGCCGGTCAGCATGTCGACCACCGCCACGCCCACCTTCTGCGGCCCGCCGCCGGGCAGGTCGTCGCGCTCGCCGGTGACGCTCATCAGGCCGCCCAGGCCCTGGAAGATAAAGTCGTAGCCGGGCTTGTGCGCGCTCGGTCCGGTCTGGCCATAGCCCGTGATCGAACAATAGACCAGCGCCGGGTTGACGGCCTTCAGGCTGTCATAGTCCAGCCCGTAGCGCTTGAGGTCGCCGACCTTGTAGTTCTCCAGCACGATCTGCGACTTCGCGGCCAGCTCGCGCACGATCTGCTGCCCTTGCGGGCTGGCGATATCCAGCGTGACCGACTGCTTGCCGCGGTTGGCACCGGCAAAGTAGGTGGCGTCGCGCGACGGCTGGCCGTCCGCGCCGGGCAGCCACGGCGGCCCCCACGAACGGGTATCGTCGCCGGCGCCGGGGCGCTCCACCTTGATCACCTCGGCGCCCAGGTCCGCCAGGTTCTGCGCGCACCACGGGCCGGCCAGGATGCGCGACAGGTCCAGCACGCGCACGCCGGCAAGCGCGCCGCGCGCCGGGGCTTGGCCGCCCGTCATCAGATCGGGTCCCAGCTGATCACGTCGGGCGAGCGCTCCAGCTTGAAGAAGCTGCTGCGCATCGCCGGCATGGCGACCTCGCCCACCGACTCCGGCGTCCAGCCTTCGCTCATGTGGACCGAGCGCACCGGACGCGGCTGGCTCATCAGGATGATCTCGTTGGCGCGCACCGCGAAGATCTGGCCGTTGACCTCGCTCGCCGCCGGGCTGGCCAGGTAGACCGCGACCGGGCCGATCTTGCCGGCTTCCATCTTCTGCAGCTTGGCCACGCGCGCCTTTTCTTCCGGGGTCTCGGCCGGAATCGAGCTGGTCATGCGGCTCCACGCGAACGGTGCGATGCAGTTCGAGCGCACGTTGAAGCGCTGCATGTCCAGCGCGATCGACTTCGACAGCGCGGCGATGCCCAGCTTGGCCGCCGAATAGTTGGCCTGGCCCAGGTTGCCGATCAGGCCCGAGGTGGAGGTCATGTGCACGTAGGCGCCGCTCTCCTGGTCCTTGAAGTAGTTAGCCGCGGCGCGGCTGACGAAGAAGGTGCCGTTCAGGTGCACGTCGATCACCGAGCGCCATTCTTCCTCGTTCATCTTGAAGAACATGCGGTCGCGCAGGTTGCCGGCGTTGTTGACCACGGCGTCGATGCGGCCGAAGTTGTCGAGCGCGCATTGCACGATGGCGTTGGCGCCGGCCCAGGTCGACACGCTGTCGGTGTTGGCCACGGCTTCGCCGCCGGCGGCGCGGATTTCCTCCACCACGCGCTGCGCGGGGCCGGCGTCGCCGCCCTCGCCGGACATCGACACGCCCAGGTCATTGACCACCACCCTGGCACCGGCGGCCGCCATGGCCAGCGCGATGCCGCGTCCGATCCCACCCCCGGCGCCCGTCACCAGCGCAACCTTGCCTGCCATCAAACCGCTCATTGCATGTCTCCTCTGAATACATTTTGTGCGGTCACCGACCGCAAACCCGGTGAAACAGCCCCCGCGCAGCGGGCAACGCCCGCCGGTGCGGTCAATCCGGATGTCCACGCCGCAGCGGATACGATAAATTGACACCCGACCCTTTGGAATTCACGAATCACAAAACTGGCCTTTGGCCTGACAGAAGCCCATGCATTACGACCTGACCGACCTCCGCCTCTTTCTGAATGTCGGCGAGACGGAGAACCTGACCCGTGCCGCCGAGCGCAGCTTTCTGTCGCTGCCCGCCGCCAGCACGCGGATCAAGCAGCTGGAAGAGGCGTTCCAGACACAATTGCTGATCCGCCAGGTCAAGGGCGTGCGGCTCACGCCGGCGGGCGACGCGCTGCTGCGGCACGCGCGCGAGGTCTTCCGCGAACTCGAATGCCTGCACGCGGACCTGCGGCCGTATGCCAAGGGCGTGAAGGGCCGCGTGCGGCTGCTGGCCAACACCACCGCGACCAACTCGTTCCTCGCCACCGGCGTGTCGCGCTTCCTCAGCGAGAACCCGGACGTGGACATCGAGCTGGAAGAGCACCTGTCGCAGGAGATCGTGTCGGCGATCAGCGCCGGCGCGGCGGACCTCGGCATCGTCGCCGGCGAGGTCGCCACGCAGGACCTGGATGCGATGCACCTGTGCAGCGACGCGCTGATCGTGATCGCTCCCGTCAACCATCCGCTGCCGACCTTCAAGCGGCTGCATTTCGCCGACCTGCTCGATACCTGCCGCTTTGTCGGGCTGAACCAGTTCAGCGCGATCCAGTCCTTCCTCGACCGCATTGCCGCCGGCATGGGCAAGCGCATCAGCCTGCGCATCCAGGTGGGCAGCTTCGATGCGGTATGCCGCATGGTCGAGGCCGGCGCGGGCATCGCCATCGTGCCCAACAGCTGCGCGCGCCGCTATGCCAGCCGCAAGGTGCTGCGCTTTATCCCGCTGGAAGACGAATGGGCCAGGCGCGAGCTGCGCCTGGTACGCCGGCCGGGACGCGAGCTGCCGCAGTTCGCCGAAACCCTGATCCAGTACCTGGTCGACGCCGCGCGCGAGCCCGTGTAGCGCGGCGCGCGGATTTCAGCCGGCGCCCGGAACGCCGCCCTGGACCATCAGCGCCGCCAGCGGACGCAGCGACACCACCATCACCAGCAGCAGCAACCCCATGGCAAAGACGCCCGGCCAGCTGGTGCGGCCGCGGCGCTCCAGCGAGTCGTTCACCAGTTCGGGCGAGTAGTGGTACTCGCGCACATGCCGGATGGTTGCCTCGGCGTGCCAGCGGTACAGCTCGTTGCCGTAGAGCCCGAGCAGCAGCGCCATCGCATACAGCAGCGGCCGGCCCGCCATCGGCAACTGCAGGCCGAACCATGCGTGCAGCAACGGTTCGGTGCCGACGATCAGCGCATAGACGCCCACCTGCCAGTACATGCGCCGGTACGCCATCCAGAATGGCCCCAGCAGGCACGCCGCCCAGTTCCACGAGATGCCGCCGTGGGTTTCCGCCGCCGACCAGCGCTCGCCGTAGTACGGAAATCGCGGCCCCACGAATGCGGCCAGCGCCGCGTCGTCACGGATCGATGCATGCATGCCAACCTCCCCTCTGCTGCGTCGGCAGCGCCCTGGCTTCCCCGCGCGGCCTGAGCCACAGCATAGGGCGCGCGTGGCCCTGGCTGTGTGCGCCGGCGCGCATTCGGCGCGCGTTAGCCCCACCAACGCCAAGGAAAAGGGGTGGATTGGCGCGCAAGGGCACAGACCGGCGCACCGGTCCGTGTCCCGGCGACGCTACTTCCAGCGCTGCAGGATCTGCAGGATGACCAGCGTGAACACCGTGGCGATCACCGCCGTGGTGTCGCGACCGAGCCCGGCCGCCACGCCGATGGCCGCCACCATCCAGATGCTGGCCGCGGTGGTCAGGCCCTTGATATGGGCCTCGTCGTTCTGCTTGAGGATGGCGCCCGCGCCGAGGAAACCGATGCCGGCGATCAGCCCCTGCAGCACCCGGCTCATGTCGGCCAGCGGCACGCCCGCCTGCAACGGCACCAGCACGAACAGCGCCGAGCCCAGCGCCACCAGCATATGGGTGCGCAGCCCCGCGGCCTTGCCGGAAGACTCGCGCTCATAGCCGATCAGGCCGCCGAGCAGCACCGCCATGCACAGCCGCACCATGATGCGGGTTGCCTCGGCCGCGTCCGGCACATCGGCAAATTCCGCGCGAAAGGTACGGAAGATATCGGTCCAGACAGACTCCATCGCCAACCTCCGGGGACTAGGGTGCAGGCCTGAGCGTAGCACGCCACACCTGGCCCGCGGCAAGACTTGTGCGCCACATCGGCGGGCCGTCCGGGCTGCGCGGGTCCTGTGCGGCGGCGTCCTACACGGCAAGCGGAAGCTCCCCGACAGTCCCGCCGGCGCGGCATTCCTATATTGGAATCACCAACAACAGTCCTCCATGGAGTTGCACCATGCCCTATATCCTCGCCTGGCTACTTGGTGTTCCGGCCTTTGTCCTGGTCCTGATCTGGCTCTTCGTCCATTGACGGCAGGCGGTGCCATGGCACCAGCCCACCCTCCACCGGCGCCCCGCGCGCCTCCCCTGCACGCCCGGTTCGCCGGGCGTCTTGCATGGTGGCACGGCGCCGCTGCGACGCTTGCTGCCCACCTAAGCCGCCCCTAAGCCGCTCTTTCGCAAATCCGAATTTCAGCGTGCAGGGGGCTCGGGAATAATGGCCTCCAGTTCCAATCGACCCGGCGACCATGCACGCAGACCAGGATCCCGACCAGCTGTACCCCGAAATCCGCGAGGCCGTGCGCAGCCTGTGCGCGGGCTTCGATTCGGCGTACTGGCAACGGGTGGAAGAGCAGGAAGCCTTTCCCGAGAGCTTTGTCCAGGCGCTGACGCAGGCGGGCTGGCTGTCGGCGCTGATCCCGGAAGCCTATGGCGGCTCGGGGCTGTCGCTGACCGCGGCCTCGGTCATCATGGAAGAAATCAACCGCAGCGGCGGCAATTCCGGCGCCTGCCACGGGCAGATGTACGTGATGGGCTGCCTGCTGCGCCATGGCTCCGACGCGCAGAAGCAGCGCTGGCTGCCGGCCATCGCGTCGGGCGAGCTGCGCATGCAGTCGATGGCCGTGACCGAGCCCACCACCGGCACCGACACCACCAAGCTCAAGACCACCGCGGTGCGCCACGGCGACAAGTACATCGTCAATGGCCAGAAGGTCTGGATTTCGCGCGTGCAGCACTCGGACCTGATGCTGCTGCTGGCGCGCACCACGCCGCTGGACCAGGTCAAGCGCAAGTCGGACGGCCTGTCGGTATTCGTGGTCGACCTGCGCGATGCCATCGGCAAGGGCCTGACGGTCAAGCCGATCCGCAACATGGTCAACCACGAGACCAACGAGCTGTTCTTCGACAACCTGGAAGTCCCCGCCGATAACCTGATCGGCGAGGAAGGCAAGGGCCTCAAGTACATCCTCGACGGCCTCAACGCCGAGCGCATCCTGATCGCCGCCGAGTGCATCGGCGACGGCTACTGGTTCGTCGAGCGCGCCGGCAACTACGCGCGCGACCGCATCGTGTTCGACCGCCCGATCGGCCAGAACCAGGCCGTGCAGTTTCCGATCGCGCGCGCTTACGTCAACGTCGAGGCTGCCAGCCTGATGCGCTACAAGGCGGCGCGGCTGTTCGACGCCGGCAGGCCGTGCGGCAAGGAAGCCAATATCGCCAAGCTGCTGGCCGCCGACGCCTCGTGGGAAGCCGCCAACGTCTGCCTGCAGACGCACGGCGGCTTCGGCTTCGCCGCCGAATACGACATCGAGCGCAAGTTCCGCGAGACCCGCCTGTACCAGGTGGCGCCGATCTCCACCAACCTGATCCTGTCCTACGTGGCCGAGCACGTGCTCGAGTTGCCGCGTTCGTTCTGAGAATCCTACATGTCTCACTCCTCCCAAGGCATCCGCCCGCTCGACGGCATCCGCGTGGTCTCGCTCGAGCACGCCGTGGCCGCGCCCTTCGCCACGCGCCAGCTGGCCGACCTGGGCGCGCGCGTGATCAAGGTCGAGCGTCCCGGCGTGGGCGACTTCGCGCGCGGCTATGACCAGTCCGTGCACGGCCAGGCCTCTTACTTCGTCTGGCTCAACCGGGGCAAGGAAAGCCTGGCCCTGGACCTGAAGGACAATGAAGCGCAGGCCATCCTGCACCGCCTGCTGGCCGACGCCGACGTGCTGGTGCAGAACCTTGCCCCCGGCGCCGCCGCGCGCATGGGCCTGGATTTCGACACCCTGCACGGCAAGTACCAGAAGCTGATCGTGTGCGACATCTCCGGCTACGGCGATTCGGGCCCCTATCGCGACAAGAAGGCCTACGACCTGCTGATCCAGGCCGCAGCGGGCCTGGTGGGCCTGACCGGCGGCCCCAACGAGCCGTCGCGCGCCGGGGTGTCGATCGCCGACATCTCGGCCGGCATGTACGCCTACAGCGGGATCCTGTCGGCGCTGCTGCAGCGCGGCCGCACCGGCAAGGGCCTGCGCGTGCAGGTGACCATGTTCGAGGCGATGGCGGAGTGGATGAACCAGGTGCTCTATTTCGGCCACTACGGCGGCACTACGCCGGCGCGCGTCGGCGCCTCGCACCCGACCATCGCCCCGTATGGCGTGCATCGCACCAGCAATGGCAGCGTGATCTTCAGCGTGCAGAACGAGCGCGAGTTCGCCAATTTTTGCGAGATCGTGCTCGGCGACCGCGCGCTGGCGCAGGACGAGCGCTATGCCAGCAATACCGCGCGCGTGCGCAACCGCCCCGAACTGACCGCGCTGATCGAAGCCCGCTTTGCCTCGCTGACGGTGGCGCAGGCCGAGGCGCTGCTGGACCAGGCGCAGATCGCCAATGCGCCGATGAACGACATCGAAGCAGTCTGGAACCATCCGCAGCTGCAGGCACGCCAGCGCTGGCGCGAAGTCAATACGCCGAACGGCCCGATCGGCGCGCTGCTGCCGCCGGCCAACCTGTCGGGCGTGGAACCCGTCATGGGCGACGTGCCGGCGCTGGGCGCGCACAGCCGCAGCATCCTGGCAGAACTGGGCTACGGCGCGGGCGATATCGACGCCCTGGCGGCAAAGCGCACCATCTGAACCCGACCCCAGCGTCCGGGCACACCGGGCGCCATTCTCTTTCCGCAAGCACTGTTCAATCTCCGGAGCCGGCATGAGCCAAGCCGCAGACACCACTTACCCGACCCGCCAGCTTTGCGAATTCCTGGCCAACCTCAAGCTGGCCGACGTGCCCGCGCCCGTGATCGAGCGCACCAAGGACCTGTTTCTCGACTGGATCGCCTCGGCCATCGCCGGCAAGGACGCCCCGGCCGTACGCAAGCTGCAGGAATTCGCCGCGGCCATGGGCCCGTCCGACGGCGACGCCGAAGTGCTGGTCGACCGCCGCCGTACCTCGCCCTACTTCGCCGCGCTGATCAACGGCGCGTCTTCGCACGTGGTCGAACAGGACGACGTGCACAACGGCTCGGTGCTGCATCCGGCCGCGGTGGTATTCCCCGCCGTGGTCGCGGCCGCGCAGGCCGAGGGCAAGACCGGTGCCGAGGTGCTGCTGGCCTCGATCGCCGGCTATGAAGCCGGCATCCGCATCGGCGAGTTCATGGGCCGCTCGCACTACCGCGTGTTCCACACCACCGGCACCGTCGGCACGCTCGCCGCCGCCGCCGCGGTGGCCAAGCTGTTCGGCCTCGATGCCGAAGGCATCAACCAGGCACTGGGCTCGGCCGGCACGCAAGCCGCCGGCCTGTGGGAATTCCTGCGCGACGCCGCCGACTCCAAGCAGCTGCACACCGCCAAGGCCGCCGCCGACGGCCTGCAGTCGGCGTGGCTGGCGCGCGCCGGCTTTACCGGCGCGAAGCAGATCCTCGAAGGCGCCCAGGGCATGGCCGCCGGCATGTCGAGCGATGCCAATCCCGCCTGCCTGACCGATGGCCTGGGCACGCGCTGGGCCACCGCCGAGACCTCGTTCAAGTTCTTCGCCTCGTGCCGCCACACCCACCCGGCCGCTGATGCGCTGAAGGCACTGATGCAGAGCGAAGGCGTTGCCGCCGACCAGATCGCCAGCGTCACCACGCACGTGCACCAGGGCGCCATCGACGTGCTCGGCCCCGTGGTCAATCCCGCCACCATCCACCAGGCCAAGTTCTCGATGGGCACGGTGCTTGGGCTGGTGGCCGTGCATGGCCATGCCGGCCTGGGCGAGTTCGAGCAGCATGCGCTGCAGGACCCCGCGGTGGCCGCGTTCCGTGGCAAGGTCGACATGGAACTGGATGCCGAGATCAACGCCGCCTACCCGCGCCAGTGGATCGGCCGCGTGACCGCCAGGACCACCGACGGCCGCACGCTGGCCGCGCGCGTGGACGTGCCCAAGGGCGATCCCGACAACACCCTGTCGCGCCCGGAACTGGAAGCCAAGGCACTGCAACTGGGCGCGTTCCGCCAGGGCGCGAGCGAGGCCGAGATGCGCGCCATCATCGCGCGCGTGTGGTCGCTGGAGCAGGCGCCCAACGTCAACGACTGGCTGCCCGCCGCGCGCTGAGGATCCCCATGTCAACTGCCGTCACTTACCTGTTCGTGCCGGGCGACCGGCCCGAGCGCTTCGACAAAGCCGCAGCCGCCGGCCCCGATGTGATGATCCTCGACCTCGAGGACGCGGTCCATCCGGACGCCAAGCCCGCCGCGCGCGCAGCCATCGCCGCATGGCTGGCCGGCCGGCCCGGCGCCAACGCCTTCGTGCGCATCAACGACAGCGCCTCGCCCGCCTTTGCCGCGGACCTGGCCTGGCTGCGGGCCTTGCCTGCCGGCACGGCACTGGCCGGGCTGCTGGTGCCCAAGGCCGAGGATGCCGCCGCGCTGAGCACCATCGCGCAGGCCCTGCAGGCGCTCAACCCGCGGGGCGAGCTGGTCGCCATCATCGAGACTGCGCTCGGCCTGCACCAGGTCGATGCCGTGGCTTCGGCAGGCGGCGTGGCGCGCCTGGCCTTCGGCTCGCTCGACTATGCGGTGGACCTGGGCTGCAGCCATACCCGCGACGCGCTGGCGTTCGCGCGCGCGCGCATCGTGCTGGCCTCGCGCGTGGCCGGGCTGCCGCCGCCGGTAGACGGCGTGACCACCGCGTTGAAAGATGAAGCCGTACTGGCCAGCGACGTCGCCTACGCACGCGAACTCGGCTTTGCCGGCAAGCTGTGCATCCATCCGGCGCAGCTGGGCGCGGTGCGCGCCGGCTTCCTGCCCGGCGAAGAACAGCTGGACTGGGCCCGCCGCGTGCTCGAAGCCACCGCCAGCGGCAGCCATGCCGTGCAGGTCGACGGCAAGATGGTCGACCGGCCCGTGATCGAGCAGGCCAGGCGCCTGCTGGCGCTGGCGCAATAGCGCCGGCCTTTCCTGTCCAACCCGAACCTGCAAGCCCATGACTGACGCCACTTCCGAACTCGAACGCCTGCGCGGCTGGATCGGCCGCAGCGAATCGCGCACCGAAACGCTGTCGCCCGAACCGGTCGCCGGCCTGGCCGCCACCTTCGATCTTGACGCCGAGGCCATTGCCGCGGGACCGCTGCCGCCGCTGTGGCACTGGCTCTATTTCCTGCCGCGCGCCCCGCAGCACGAACTGGGCCGCGATGGCCACCCCACGCTCGGCGGCTTCATGCCGCCGGTGCCGCTGCCGCGCCGCATGTGGGCCGGCAGCGAACTGAGCTTCAGCCATCCGCTGCATATCGGCGATACCGTCACGCGTACCTCCACCATCGCCGACGTGCAGTACAAGACCGGCCGCAGCGGCGAACTGTGGTTCGTCGCCGTCGACCATGAACTGACCGTCAACGGCAAGACCGCGATCAACGAGCGCCACGACATCGTCTACCGCGCCATGCCGGACCCGTCCAAGCCGCAGCCGCCGCGCCCGCGCCTGGAACACACCGCGCAATGGCAACGCACGCTGCAGGCCGACGCCGTCATGCTGTTCCGCTATTCCGCGCTGACCTTCAACGGCCACCGCATCCACTACGACCGCAGCTATACGCGCGATGTCGAAGGCTATCCCGGGCTGGTGGTGCATGGTCCGATGCAGGCCATGCTGATGCTGGACCTGGTGGCACGCGAGCAGCCGCGGGCGCGCGTGAAGCGCTTTGGGTTCCGGGGGCTGGCGCCGCTGTTTGATCAGGACACCATCACTGTTGGTGGCGCCGCCGATTCGGCGCAGCCGGGGCGGTTGGTGCTGTGGACGGGGGATGATGCTGGCGGGCAGGCGATGCAGGGGTGGGCGGAGGTGGAGGGGTAAAGCCAAGGGCGGCCAGGGATGCTGCGGGCGGACTCATGCATCCGTTTGCCAGCTTTGCGCCGCCTCGCTAATGCGCGCCCCAGGCTTACCTTATTGCCCGATCGCCAGGCGAACGGGCTTGCCAATACGGCTCAACATCTCGACCAGTGTGTCGATGGTGAACTTGGACGTCTTTCGGTTCACCACGTCCGACACGCGCGGACGAGACACCATCAGGATTTCGGCAGCGTCCGCCTGTTTCAGCTGATGCTGCTCTATCCATGCCACCAGCTCGTCCATGAGCTGTTCCTTCAGCTGCTTGGTGTCGTTGATCTGCTTTTTCGACGCAGCCTGCAGCCGCTTGGCTTCCGCGGGCGGAAAACCAAGTTCCAGGAACAGGTTGGCGCCCGGCTTGGTGACGTGGCGGATCTGGGTGTCGATCTTCATGGTTTGCCTTTCCTCGCGTTGGCGATAGCTCGATAGCGAGCTTCGGCGATGCGCTTGTCCGTCAGATTCGTCGCCTGCGACTTCTTCTGGAAGCAATGCAACACGTACACGGCTTCCTCGAACCTTGCGACATATATCACACGAAATGCGCCGCTCGCATCACGCAGGCGAATTTCGCGGGTGCCCGGTCCCAGGTCATCAAAGGGCTTCCAGTCTTCTGGTTCCAGTCCCGCCTGGATCCTGCCCAACTGGAACCCCGCCTGCTAGCGGGCCTGCGCGGGGAAAGCCAGCAGGTCGTGGTAGGCTGACCCGACCCAGCGAATCTCTTTCTCCATCGCGCGCCTGTATAAAATTTTATACCAAAATTGCGGCCAGCAGAACATCATGCACATACGGCAACAAGGTGGTTCTACCGCCCCTCGGTAAGTCAACTTCCTGGACGAGTCCGCGGCTCGCTTCGTGCGGGGGCACGAAGCCTCGTGGGCCGCGACTGGCTATCCGATCAGCGCGTCCTCAATCCCATCCGCGACGTCCTCTACCCTTTCAGCCAGCAATCCAAGGGAGGCTCGGCACAGCTCTCGCAAGGCATCCAACGTAGCTGCCTGCAAGGCTACGCTTCCCTCTTCCTGCGCATCGCATTCGCTGTGGGTCACCAACGTCAGCACGCAGGCTGTCCCTCGCGCAATCGCATCGGCTTGATCCAACAGATTCAATAGCAAGAGCTGTCGGGGAACAGGCAGCGCATCCTCGCGCGCTGCGCGGCGGGTTTCAGGGCTGAACCGCGAAAGGGAATCATCAAGTCGGAGCGGGATGAAGACGTCGGATTCGATGGTGGACTGGTGCATTGTTGACCTCCGTAAGGTAGAAGAAGAGGTAGCGCAACCAGGTTCTCACTCCCGGCTCCTGCTGTGTCAGAAGACCACCCAGTCTAGAGCCGCTTGTCGTTCACAATCAAGGCGCAGATTGTGAAGGATGGATACGTCAGATCAATCGCAGAAGTTGCCAAAGTTCTCAGGGCGGACAAGCCGCGCTTTGGCGAAGGCGCCGCCATGGTTGACAGGCGTTGCCTCGAAAACTGGCGAGTCCCTGAAGGCGCGTGGATGATTTCGACGCCTGGCTTCGTGGATGCGCCGGCCCTCTCCCCCGCCCCTCTCCCGCAAGCGGGAGAGGGGAGCAAACCGGCAGTGGCAAGCAATCTCTCAGCCGTTTCATTTGCCTCCGGCTTTCAAACTCCCGCTTGCGTACTCCCTCTCCCGCTTGCGGGAGAGGGTTGGGGTGAGGGCGGGAGTATCAACGAAGCGAAGGCTATCGCTTTTGCCACCGCTTTCAGCGGCAGCAGCGCTACGAAATGCGACCAGCTCAATTGTCGTGACAGCGTCGCGACAATTGGCTCTTGCGGAAACGCGGTGGCGAATTGCACCATTTTGCGCAGGTTCTATGCACCTCTCCAGAAACGAAAAAGCCGGCGTTCTCGCCGGCTTTTCCGCAACATCCACAAGCGATCAATCCGCCTGGATCCCTCCCTTCTTCACCACCCCACCCCACAACGCCAACTCCCGCTGAATCCGATCCCCCAGCGCCTTCGGCGTGCTGATATTGACGTCATAGCCGCCAGCGGTCATCCGTTGCCGGAAAGCAGCATCCTCCCCCACCGCCTTCTGCGCCTTGACCAGCTTGTCGACCACATCGGCCGGCAGCTTCTGCGGCCCCACCAGCGCATACCAGCCGGTCAGGTCATAGTCCTTCTGCCCGGACTCGATCATGGTCGGCACCGTAGGCAGCGCGGGATTGCGGGTCTTCGAGGTGACCGCCAGCGCGCGCACCTTGCCGCCGTTGATATGGCCGATGGCGGTGCCGGTGATGTCGAACATGAAGGTGACCTTGCCGCTCATCACGTCGGCCATCGCGGGCGCGTTGCCCTTGTACGGCACGTGCAGCATCTTCACGTTGTTCATCTGCGCCAGCAATTCCGCCGACAGGTGGTTCGACGCCCCCACGCCCGCTGAGCCGAACGACACGCCTTCAGGATTCTTGCGCGCGTAGGCGACCAGCTCGCCCACGTTCTTCGCCGGGAAATCCTTGTTCACCAGCAGCACGTTGGTGTAGTCGGTGATCAGCCCGATGTAGGTGAAGTCCTTGGCCGGATTGAAGTTGACCGAGTGCTGGATCAACGGCGTCATGGTCATGGTCGGGCTGGCGACGAAATACAGCGTGTAGCCGTCCGGCGCCGCCTTGGCGGTCATGTCGGCGGCGATCGCGCCGCTGGCGCCGGCGCGGTTGTCCACCACCACCGGCTGCTTGAGCACGCGGCCGAGCTGCTCGGCGTAGATGCGCGCGGCGGTGTCGACCGGGCCGCCGGGGGCGTAGCCCACCAGCAGCTTGACCGGGCGCGACGGATAAGCGTCGGCGGCCCACGCCGCGCCTTGCAGCAACAGCGTGGCAGTCAGCGCGGCCAGCGTCTTCCATGTTTTCATTTATGTTCTCCTCCAGGGATGGCTGTAGTGCCCGGGACCCCGTGCCCCGGGGGCTTTAGTCGAGCATGGCGCGCAGCGGCTGCTTGAGCAGCTTGCCGCTCGCCGTGGTCGGAATCACGTCGACGGTGCGGACTTCGGCGGGCCGCTTGTACGGCGCGAGGCTGTCGCGCAGGTAGGTGTCCAGCGCCTTGCGGTCAAGCTCGGCGCCTTCCTGCAGTTCGATGAAGGCCACTACCTCTTCGTTGCCGTCGCCCGTGGTGCGCCCCACCACCGCGGACTGGCGCACGCCGGCAAAGGCGTTGATGACCGACTCCACCTCGATCGGGTACACGTTGAAGCCGGAACGGATGATCAGGTCCTTGGAGCGGCCGGAAATAAACAGCGCGCCGTCGGCGTCGAGATAGCCAAGGTCGCCGGTATTGAGCCAGCCGCCGGGCAGCAGCGCCTCGGCCGTCTGTTCGGGATTGCGGTAGTAGCCGACCATGACGCCCGGGCCGCGCACGCGGATCTGGCCGCGTTCGCCTGCGGGCAGCGGCTTGCCTTCGGCATCGGTGATGGCGATCTCCACGCCTTCGACGATATAGCCGGCCGAGCAATCGGCGCGCGGCGCGTCCATGCGCGTGATGAAGAGGGAGCCGGCGTATTCGGTAATGCCGTAGCCGTGGTGCAGCGGCTGGCCGAACAGCGTTTCGACGTCGCGCTTGAGCGTGGGATCGAGCGGCGCGCCGCCGGTATAGAGGTAGCGCAGGCGCGGATAGGCGCCGGGCTTCGCGCCCAGCGCGGGCGCCACCGCCATGATGCGCGTGAACATGGTCGGCACGCCCTGCAGGATGGTGACGCCCGGCGCAGCCAGGGCCCCGAACACTTCATTGGCGTCGAAGCGCGGGCGCAGGAACAGGCCGGCGCCGGCGTACAGCGTGGCCATCAGGACTGTGGCGATGCCGAAGATATGCGACATCGGCAGCGCGCCGTAGGCCACGTCGGCCGGGCCCATGTCGCGCGAGGTGGCGGAGATGCGCGCGAACTGCGTCAGCCCGGCGTGCGGCACCATCACGCCCTTGGGCGCGCCGGTAGTGCCAGAGGTATAGATCAGCGTGGCGACGCGGCGGGCCAGTTCGGCGGGCTCGCGCTGCGGCGCGGTAGCTGCAAGGCAGACGACCATGCCATCGTCGTAGACCGAGCAGCCGGTGGCCTGTGCGCCCAGCCGCTCGCCATGCGCCGCGGCCACGTCGGAAACATGGCCGGTGAACAGCACCAGCGCCGGCTGGGCGTGGTCGCGGATATTGTCGATCTCGCGCGCGGACAGGCGCGCGTTGACGTTGATCGGCCAGGCGTGCAGCAGGCTGCAGGCGAACAGCGTGACCACCATCTCGTTGCAGTTCTCGCCCACGACCATTACACGGTCGCCCTCGCCTACGCCCTGCCCCGCCAGCCAGTCACGCGCGGCTTCGATGCGCCGCCACAAATCGCCATAGCTGATGACGGTGCCGTTCTCGTACAGGCAGGGTGCCTGCGGTGTCTGCGCGGCCCAGTGGGCGGGGATCTCGTGGATGAATTGGGGGCGGAAGGAAGACATGGTGCTGGGGGGTCTCTCGAATGCGAGCTGAGTCGGATATGCGGCGGAATGCACCCGGCCACATCAAAACTGGCTGCATCAGTTTGCGGCAAGCCCCGCGCCACAGCCATTTGGAATTCACTAAGGTCGTGTTCGTCCACGCCGCGGTCCGCACGCTGGCGCCCATGCGCAGGCGTTGCCGCGTGCTGCTGGTTCCACCTGCGCGAAGGACGCCTTCCGGATTGATAAAGCAACGAATCCCGGCCCGCCAATACAATCGGCCGGCACAGCAAGGGCTTGCGCCATGACGCGCCGCACAACCCGGCAACACCGCCGGTTCGCGCGCCGGCACCGCGCAGCCCGCGTACCACAGGGGACATTCAGATGGATTTGCGTTTCACCGCCGAGGAACAGGCCTTCCGCGAGGAAGTCCGCGCTTTCGTGCAGGCCAGATTGCCGGAAGACATCCGCAACAAGGTGCTCAACCACCAGCGCGTGGAGAAGGACGACTACGTCCGCTGGCACCGCATCCTGCAGGCGCAGGGCTGGGGCGCCCCGACCTGGCCGAAGCACTGGGGCGGCACCGGCTGGACCGCGCTGCAGCGCCTGATCTTCGAGATCGAGACCTTCCGCGCCGGCGCGCCACGCCTGCTGCCGTTCGGCCTGACCATGATCGGCCCGGTGCTGATGAAGTACGCCAGCCCCGAGATGCAGCAGCGCTTCCTGCCGCGCATCCCGGGCGTGGAAGACTTCTGGTGCCAGGGCTATTCCGAGCCGGGCTCGGGTTCCGACCTGGCCTCGCTGAAGACGCGCGCGGTACGCAAGGGCGACAAGTACATCGTCAACGGCCAGAAGACCTGGACCACGATGGCCCACTTCGCCGACTGGATCTTCTGCCTGGTGCGCACCGATCCCGAGGCCAAGGCGCAGGAAGGCATCTCGATGCTGCTGATCGACATGAAGTCGCCCGGCGTGACGGTGCGCCCGATCACCACGCTCGACGGCGGCCACGACGTCAACGAGACCTGGTTCGAGGACGTCGAAGTGCCGGTCGAGAACCTGGTCGGCGAAGAGAACCGTGCCTGGACCTATGCCAAGTACCTGCTCGGCCATGAGCGCACCGGCATCGCCGGCATCGGCCATTGCCACCGCGAGCTGCGCCAGCTCAAGCACTACGCCGCGCAAGCCACCGACGGCGCCGGCCGCCCGCTGATCGAGGACGTGCGCATGCGCGACAAGATCGCGCGCATCGAGATGGACATCATGGCGCTGGAAATGCTGCTGCTGCGCGTGGCCACGCAGGCCGCCGGCACGCCCGGGCCGGAGGCGTCGATCGTCAAGATCCGCGGTTCGGAAGTGCAGCAGGACCTGGGCATGCTGATGATGGAAGTGGCCGGCCCCAACGCCTGGCCGTACTCGCCGGACTGGCTCGAGCCTGGCGCGACGCAGCCGGTTTCGGGACCGGAGTGGGCCGCACCGGCCGCCTCCACCTACTACGACATGCGCAAGACCTCAATCTACGGCGGCGCGACCGAAGTGCAGAAGAACATCATCTCCAAGATGATCCTGGGTTTCTGAAGGGATAGCTGACATGGACTTCACCTACAGCGAAGAGCAACAGATGCTGGCGGACAGCCTGCGCCGCTTCATCGATACCGAATACACCTTCGAGGCCCGCCGCAAGAGCGCGCGCCAGGGCGAAAGCCTGGACCGCGGCGTGTGGAACAAGCTGGCAGAGATGGGCGTGCTGGGCCTGACCGTGCCGGCCGACTTCGGCGGCTTCGGCGAAGGCCCGGCCAGCCAGCTGGTGGTGCAGCGCGAGCTGGGCCGCGGCCTGGTGCTGGAGCCGGTCACGCCCAGCGGCGTGATGGCCGCCGCCGTCCTGTCAGCCCACGGCAGCGATGCGCAAAAGCAGCAATGGCTGCCGGCGATCGCCTCGGGCGAGCGCATCGTCACGCTGGCCTACCTGGAGCCGACCACGCGCTACCGCCCGGAATCGGCCCGCGCCAGCGCCGAGCGCAGCGGCGACGGCTACGTGATCAGCGGCACCAAGAGCGTGGTCTGGCACGGCGCCGCCGCCGACGCCTACCTGCTGACCGCGCGCGTATCGGGCAGCAACGAGATCGCGCTGTTCCTGGTGCCGCGCGACAGCAAGGGCCTGGGCGTGACCGCCTACCCGACCATCGACGGCCTGCGCGCCGCCGACCTGTCGCTGCAGAACGTTGCCGTGCCGGCCAGCGCGCTGGTGGGCCAGCCCGCCGACGGCCTGGCGGCGCTGGGTGTCGGTTTGGAACATGGCATCGCCGCGCTGTGCGCCGAGGGCGCGGGCGCGATGGAAAGGCTGATCCAGATCACCGGCGAATACCTGGGTACGCGCCAGCAGTTCGGCAAGCCGCTGGCCAGCTTCCAGGCGCTGCAGCACCGCATGGCCGACATGCTGGTGCAGAAGGAGCTGGCGCTGTCGATGGCCTACGTCGCCGCGCAGGCGCTGGATGAAACCGACCCCGCCGCGCGCCGCCGCATGCTGTCGGCCGCCAAGGTGACGGTGGCCCGCGCCGGCCGCTTTGTCGGCCAGCAGGCGGTGCAGCTGCACGGCGGCATGGGCATGACCGACGAGCTGTCGGTGGGCGACTACTTCAAGCGCCTGACCATGCTGGACCAGTTGCTGGGCGACAGCGACTACCATCTGCAGCGATTTGGGGAAGTGATGGAGGCTTGATTCAAGCTCTGGCGATCCGTCACAACTACAGAGGCCGGGCACTTGCCCGGCCTTTTTGTTGCCTGCTCCCCAGCCTAGGGGAAATCCACTAGTCCGTTCCAACGATTCCCGGCCGCGGCGCCGTCACTACCCTGTGTCCACAGGCACGGACGTCGCCGGCCATTCCCAAGGAGCGAGACTGCAATGACATCCACTACACATCGACTGCTGCGCGGCGGCCTGCTGGTGACCAGCATGGCACTAGCCGCGGCATCGTGGGCGAAGGTCACACCCGAAGAACTCAAGCAGCTTGACGGCAACCTCACGCCGATGGGCGCCGAGCGCGCCGCCAGCAAGGACGGCGATGTGCCGGCGTGGAGCGGAAAGTGGCTGGGTGCGCCGCCCCACGTCAAGTATCAGCGCGGTGACCGCTATCCGGACCCGTATGCCGACGAGAA
Source organism: Cupriavidus alkaliphilus (assembly GCF_900094595.1). Lineage (GTDB taxonomy): Bacteria > Pseudomonadota > Gammaproteobacteria > Burkholderiales > Burkholderiaceae > Cupriavidus > Cupriavidus alkaliphilus. The sequence goes on from NZ_FMAD01000005.1 coordinate 96,959, forward strand.
GCCGCTGTTCGTCATCACCGCGCAGAACATGGCGCAGTATGCCGAGCGGCTGACCGAAGGCCAGAAAGCGCTGTTCAAGAAGTACCCCGACACCTTCAAGATGCCGGTGTACCCCAGCCATCGCGACTTCCGCTTCGAGGACGCCGCCTACAAGGACATCCGCACCTACGCCACCACCGTCAGCATGACGAGCGATGGCAACGGCCTGAAGGACGCCGGGCCCCAGGTCCCCTACCCGATCCCGAAGACCGCCATGGAGTTGCTGTGGAACCAGCGTTTCTCGGCGGCCATTGGCACCGAGAAGGCGCAGTACGACCAGGCCGTGGTCTATCCGAACGGCTCGATCGCCTGGGGGCGCGTCTCGTACAGCATCTTTTCGCCGCGCAACCACGGCAAGTTCGAGCCCAACAACCCCCTTAACGAGCGGACCTTCTTCCGCACCGCCACCGACCTGCCCCTGCGTGACCGCGGCCAGGTGATCGTCGGGTATGCCGTCTGGGACCAGGAAGGCTCGGATACCAACCGCACGTGGATCTACAACCCGGGCACCCGGCGCGTGCGCCAGGCGCCGGAATTCGGCTTCGACCAGCCCCAGGGCCCCGGCGGCTTCCGCACGGTGGATGACGACCGCCTCTTCAACGGCTCCGGCGAGCGCTACAACTGGAAGATCGTCGGCAAGAAGGAGTTCTACGTTCCGTACCACAGCTACAAGCTGATGAGCGCCGCAGTCAAGTACAAGGACCTGCTGACCAACGGGCACGCCAATCCGGACGTCATGCGCTACGAACTCCATCGGGTATGGATCCTGGAGGCCACGCTGAAACCCGGCTTCCGCCACCAGTATGCGAAGCGCGTGCTGTATCTCGACGAAGACACCTGGCAATCGGTTGCCGCCGACAACTACGACGGCCGCGGCCAGCTGTGGCGCACCAACCTGCAGGCGCTGGTCTACGCCTACGACGCGCGCCGCTTCTCCGCCGCTACGGTGTTCTACCATGACCTGATCTCGGGCGCCTACCTGGCAGACCGCCTGACCAACGAAGGGCCGATGGCAAAGCTGAACAACAGCCCCGAGTTCAACGAGGCCTTCTTCTCGCCCGACGCGGCGCGCGGTTCAGGCACCTGATCGCATCGTGATTGGCTGGGCGCCCTTTGGGGCGCCCTTCTTTTTTTGGTTCTTTTCGATTTCAATGCCGCCAACATCAAGAAGCCGGCAGCTCCTCCTCCACCACCCGTTCCAACTGGGCCTTCACCAACCCCAGCAAGCAAAACGCCCCCAAGCTTCCTTCCCACCATTCGCTCTGCTGTTCCAGCAATGCAAGCACCCCATCAATACCGGCTGCCACCGCCGGAAGACTGTACCGCACCGAGGATAGATCGATTTCCGACATAGGATCTCCTATCGTTGCATGAAGGTCCACCGCACGACGCTATCGGAGGGCGGCGGGCCTGACGACGAGGGTGGAAACCGGGCACTTACCCCAATCCCGGTCAGCCTGTTGGCTGCCTCGCCCGGCCCGCCATGGAGGTGGGTGCGCGCGTATGCGGACGCGGGCAACCGCAAGAGCGATTGCCCGGGGGTAAGGCTTCGAGTTTCCACACTCGGTCACCGTTGTTCGATGACAGCCCCAGTCTCCCGCGCTACGACGTGTGACGCGATAGGACGTTTCGCATTCCCATACGGACGCCGCATCCTGCCCTAACCTGACCGGCCAGCCAATAGCCAATCACCGAAACGCATCCTCACCGTGAAGCGCACGTTGGATTTTGAATGAATCTGGCAGCCTCTGTTCTGGAGCAACAGCGCATGCATGGATTCGGGGGCCTCCCTTCGTGGATACGCAGGCCCTCACCCCCGCCCCTCTCCCGCACGCGGGAGAGGGGCGCAAACAAGCGGGAGAGAAAAGCCGTTGGGCAAGCCCGCGACAGCGCCGTGCGAGCGCAGCGACGCACTCCGTGCCAGAGCCCAAAACCTGAGATAGGGAGCGCGCGCAGCGCAGCCGAAGGCGTCCCACCAATAACGTCGTTAGCAGGTTGCCACCGACCTAAAGTCGGGTTCGTCCATCCGCCCTCGAACGCCAGGCACATCCAGGTAGCGTCAGCAGGGTCGAACCACCAACCGCCGGACCGTAAGTCACCGCCACTGGAAACACCAACGTCGCCTTAGCCAGCCGCTCAGGCGACGCGTTTCTTGCCTACTTCTTGTCGCTCGGACAAGAAGTAGGTCGCCGGCTACGCCGGCGAAACAGCCACGCCAGTCAAGCACGACGGCCGTCCGCAGAGCCGAAGCCCGTTCCCATGACACCGCGCGCACTACCCGATCCGGGCGGATCAGAACGTCAGCGGACGCTGCGCGGCATCGAGGCCGCCGTCGACGAAGACCACATTGCCGTGCATATAGGCCGCCTGCGGCCCACACAGGAAAGCGATCAGCGCAGCCACCTCTTCCGCTTGCGCACGGCGGCGCAGCGGCGGCAGGAAATCGCGGATGGCATCGCCGTAGCGCGGGTCCGCCAGCCCCGCCTGCAGCAGCGGCGTTTCCACCGCGCCCGGGGCCACCACGTTGAGGCGCACACCAGCCTGGCCCCAGGCGGCGGCACGCTGCCGGGCCGCCGCCGTCACCGCATGCTTGGAGCTGGCGTAGGCGATGTATCCGGCCTGCTCGCGCGTGGCTTCGGCTTGCGCGGCAGCGGCCAGCATGGCCAGCACCCCGGCCTCGTCATTGGCGAGGTAGGCATCGCGCAGCGGACTGCCCTCCCATGACTGCAGCGTCGCCGAGCTGGAAGACACCACCACGGCGCACGGCTGCGTGCCCTCGCGCAACGCATCGAACAAGCCATCCAGCAACGCCACCACGCCGAAGTAGTTGACCGACGCCACCAGCGTGGCGGGATCGACATGCGGCCCCAGGCCGGCGCAGCAGACCAGCTGGTCGATGCGGCCGCCCGACTGCGACAGCACCGCATCGATGGCGCCCGCGCGGCCCTGCGCAGTGGACAGGTCGGCCAGGATGTCCGCGTCGCGCAGGTCGACGCCGATCACGCGGCAGCCGTCGGCCAGCATGCGCTGGCGCACCGCCGCGCCCATGCCGGAAGCGGCGCCGGTTACCACCACCGTTCTCATGGTCAGTCCTCGAACACGTGCCGCAGCACCGGCGGCTCGATGTTGGCCAGGTTCATCTCGACCACGCGCCGCGCCACGCTGGACGGGCGTACCTGCTCCACGTCGGTATAGAACTGCTGGTACCAGTCGCGCATCTGGTACATCGGCCCGTCGCCTTCGCACAGCAGCGGGTTGTCGATGCGGATCTTGCTGTCCCAGATCGCCACGTCCTCGTAGAACGCGGCGCGGGCCTGGTCCACATAGGCTTGCGCCATGGCCCGGTTCTGTTCATCGGACAGCCCGGGCACCTTCTTCACCAGCACGCCGTAGCGCAGCACGAAGCTGTTCAGGTCGATCGGCACATGGCAGTTCAGCAGCACCGAGTGGATCTCCTGGTCGCCCATGCGGCCGCTCATGTCGGTGATGTGGTAGGCCGGGCCGAAGTACGTCGACAGCGCCGTCAGCTGCGAGTCGCCGGAGAGCCGGGCGCTGCGCCCGATCATCAGCTGCGTGGCCTTGTGGTCTTCGAACAGGTTGGCGAAGTAGTCCACCGGCGCGCCATGGACCACGCCGAAGTGCGCCATGTCGGAGATGTTGTCGACCAGCTCGCGGCAGTTGGTGCGGATCACCATCTCGTCCATGGCCCAGTCGGACCACTCGTCCGAGAAGCAGGCATCAATGCGCGGAATGGCAACTTCCGGCGGCGCCGGCCGGCCTTCGGGATCGTGCCAGATAAACAGCAGGCGGTTCTGCTCGCAGGTCTCCCAGGCGCCGATGCGCGCCTTGGGCGGCACCCGCTTGCAATAGGGGATGGACTTGCAGGCACCGTCGCCGCCCCATTGCCAGCCGTGGAACGGGCACACCAGGTTGTCGCCCTGCACGGTGCCGGTGCTGAGGTCGGCGCCCATGTGCGGACAGTGGCCGTCGATCACGCGAATCGCGCCGGTCGAGTCGGAAAACGCCGCCAGGCGCCTGCCGAAGATGTCCAGCGTGTGCGGCATGCCGTCGCGGTAGCTGTCGGCCAGGCCCAGGCAATGCCAGCCGCGCGCGTAGCGGGCCTCGGGCGGGCGCGATTCGATCTTGTAGCCTTGTACGCTCATGGCGTCTGTCTCCTTGAAATCCCGTGGGACCTTCAAGATAGGGGCGTCCGGCCCTGGCCTCATCGTCCCATCGGACTACTGCAGCGCAACCATGCGGGTCAGTGCCGGGTCGTTGCCCGGGCCATGCACGCAGCTGACGCCGGCGGGATCGTAGATGCGCGCCACGCAGCCGTTGCAGCTGTCGCAGGCCGAACGCTGCAGCGTGCCGGCGCGCCAGCCTGCGACCAGCGCCGGGTCATGGATCAGCGCACGCGCCAAAGCCACGGCGTCGAAGCCCTCCCCCATCAGCTGCGCCACGTTGCCGAGCGACTTGACCCCGCCGATATAGGCCAGCGGCATCCGCACCGCCTGGCGCACCACGCGCGAGGCTTCGAGGAAATACAGTTCGCGGAAGGCCAGGTCGCGCGGCGTGCGCCGTTCCAGCATGGTGATGCCCAGGCGCGCCAGCGCGGTCGGCGCGGCGGCCTTCATCTGCGCGGTCGGCATCGGGCTGCCGAACAGCGCCCATGGGCTTTCCACGTTGCGCCCGCCGCTGAGCGTCAGCAGGTCGGCGCCCTCGGCTTCCAGCAGGCGCGCGGTCAGCGCCGAGTCGGCGGCCTCGTTGCCGCCCGGCACGCCGTCGCTGACGCTGAGCTTGCAGCACACCGCAAGCCCGGCGCCGACCGCGTCCTTGACCCGGCGCAGCACCGCGGCCGGAAAGCGGGTCCGGTTCTCCACGCTGCCGCCGAAGGCATCGCGCCGCCGGTTGCTCAGCGGCGACAGGAACTGATTGAGCAGGTAGCCGTGCCCCATGTGGATTTCCACCGCGTCGAAGCCGGCGTCGCGCGCCAGCCGCGCCGCCGCGGCAAACTGGCCGGCCACGCGCTCCATGTCCGGCGCGCGCATGGCGCGCTGGAAATACACGCCGTGCATCATGCCGAAGGCATTGAGGCCCGACGAGGCACTGCCCGGCGCCCGGCTGCCGCGGTGGCGCATGGTGGTGAACGAACCCGCGTGCGTGATCTGCAGGCAGGCCGCCGCGCCTTCGCGATGGACCGCGTCGGTCAGCACGCGCAGGTGCGGCACCTGCTCGGCGCGCATGCTGAGCTGGTGCGCGAAGGTCAGCCCGTCGTCGGCGACCGCCGCGTAGGCCACCGTGGTCATGCCGACGCCGCCCGCGGCCAGGTCGCGATGATGCTCGACCAGCGCCCGGGTCGGCAGGCCCTGCGGCGTCATGCCTTCATTCGCGCCGGCCTTGATAAAGCGGTTGCGCAGCGTCAGCGGGCCAATGCGAAGCGGCGTAAAGGCCGGCGCGGCGGAGGTCTGGATCGCGGGCATGCGTTTTCTCCGGCAGCGAGGTTCAGGCCGTGTCGGACTTCAGGCCATGCGTCACCGGGCTCGGCTCGGCCCCGGCGGCAGCCCCGGCCGGCCGCGCGGCCGCGCCGCGGGCGCGGGCGCGCTCTTCCTGCTCCACGCCCAGCCAGGCCGCCAGCGCCGGCAGCAGCGACACCGCGCCGAACAGGTTCACCAGGAACATGAACGCCAGCAGGATGCCCATGTCGGCTTGGAACTTGAGCGCGGCAAAGGCCCACGTGCCCACGCCGATGCACATCGTCAGGGCGGTGAACAGCGCCGCCGAGCCGCGCTGGCGCATGGCCTCGGCAAAGGCCTGCGGCAGCGCCTGACCTTCCTCGCGGATCTGGTGCTGGATGCGCTCGTACAGGTAGATGCCGTAGTCCACGCCCACGCCCACGCCCAGCGTGATCACCGGCAGCGTCGACACCTTCAGGCCGATGCCCAGGCGCGCCATCAGCGCATTGCACAGTACCGACACCAGCGTCAGCGGCACGATGATGCACAGCACCGCGCGCCACGAGCGGAACGTCAGCAGGCACAGCAGCGTGATCGCGCCGAAGATCGCCAGCAGCATCGCCACTTCGGCCTCTTCCACCGCCTCGTTGGTCGCCGCCATCACGCCGATATTGCCGCCCGCCAGGCGGAAGGCCACGTTCGGGGTCTTGTCGCTGGCATTGAAGCGGCGGATCTCGCGGATGATGTGGGCGATGGTCGCGCCTTCGTGGTTGGCGGTGTAGATCAGCACCTGGATCGCCTGGCAGTTCGGCGTATTCATGCCGTTGTCGGGGTCGAAGGCCTTGGCGCCCTGGCTCAGGCCGGCGCTGTTGCGCGGCAGCGCCTCCCAGCGCGGGTTGCCCTCGTTGTACGCGCCGATCACCACCTTGGCCAGCGACGACACGCTCACCACCGACTGCACGCCGGACACGCCGCGCATATGCATCTCGAAGCGCTCCACCGCACTCATCACCGGATAGTGCAGGCAGCCGTCGTCGAAGCCGGAGGGCTCGACCACCACGGTCAGCGCATCCGAACCGATGTTGTACTGGCTGACGATGCTGGCGCTGTCGCGGTTATAGCGCGAATCCGCGCGCAGCTCCGGCGCGCCGGTGCCGACATCGCCGATCTTCAGGTCGCGCGACTCGATCGCGCCGAAGGCCAGCAGCGCCAGCGCCGCGACGAACACGCCCAGCGCCGGCGCCGGGCGCGCCAGCGCGCCGAACCTGTGCCACAGGCTTCCCTGGCCGCTGGCGTGCGCTGCACGCGACGCGCGCGCCAGCGCCGACGGCTCCAGCCGCGTGTACGACAGCAGGATCGGCAGGAACACCTTGTTGGTCACGATCATCAGCAGCACGCCCAGGCAGGCGGTGATGCCGAGCTCGCGCACGATATCGATCTCGATGCGCATGATCACCATGAAACCCAGCGCATTGGTCAGCAGCGCCACGGTGCCGGGAATGAACAGCTTGCGGAACGCCGCGCTGGCGCTGTCGGCCGGGCCATGCCCTTGCGCCACCTCCTGCTTCCACGCATTGGTCATCTGCACCGCATGCGAGACCCCGATCGAGAAGATCAGGAACGGCACCAGGATCGACATCGGGTCGATGCCATAGCCAAGCAGCGGCAGCAGCCCCAGCAGCCAGCCCACCGGCAGCAGCGCCACCACCAGCGCCAGCGCGGTGATGCGCAGCGAGCGCGTGTACAGCCACAGCAGCAGCGCGGTGACGGCAAACGCCAGCGCGAAGAAGCCCATCACGCCGGCGATGCCGGCCTCGACATCGCCCACCAGCTTGGCGAAGCCGACGATATTGACTTCGACATCGGTGCCGCCGAACTGCGCGCGGATCTTCTCGAGCTGGCGCGCCACCGAGCCGTAGTCGATGGTCTTGCCGGTGGCCGGATCGGTCTCGCGCAGCTCCGCGCGGATCAGCGCGGACTTCAGGTCATTGCTGACCAGGCGGCCGATCTGGCCGGAACGGGCCACGTTGCGCCGCACCTTGTCGAGCTCGTCCGGCGCGCCGGAAAAGCGGCCCGGCACTACCACGTCGCCGCGGAAGCCGGCTTCGGTGACCTCGGTGTAGCGCACGTTGGGCGTGAACAGCGAGAACACGCGCGAACGGTCCACGCCGGGGATGAAGAACACTTCATCGGTGGCGTGGCGCAGCTTGTCCATGAAGGCGGCGTTGTAGATATCGCCGTCGCCCTTCCAGCGCAGGCTCACCAGCACGGTATTGGCACCGGAGAAGGTGCTGGCGTACTTGGTGAACACCTGCATGTACGGGTGCTGCAGCGGGATCATCTTGTTGAAGCCGGGATCGAGCCGCAGGCGCGTGGCGGAAAAGCCCAGCGCCACGGTCACGGCCAGGCACAGCAACAGCAGCAGGCGACGCCGGCGCATCAGCGCGCCGGCGCAGGCATCGACGAAGTGGCCCAGGCGGCCGGAGGATTGGGGGCGGGTCATGATGGTTCGCGTCCGGTCGGTCGAGTTCAGTGATTGGCGGCGAGCGTGGCGCCGGCCAGGCCGCCGTTGCCGCCGAGCGCCAGCGTGTCCTTGCCGGTGGCCGCCAGCGCGGCCAGGGTCTGCGGGCTGCCCGCCGGCAGCACCGCGAAGCGGCGCCCGCCGTCGGCGGACATCACCAGCACGCCGCCCTGCCCGGCCAGCACGATACGGCCATCGGCAAGCTCGGCGGCACCGAAGAACGAGGTCCTGAGGCCGGTCTCCGCCGCGCGCCAGGTGGTGCCGAAGTCTTCGCTGCGCAGGGCGTTGCCGCGCATGCCGTAGGCCAGCCAGGCGCCGTCGCGCAGCGGCAGCACGCCGTAGAGCGAGCCTTCATAAGGGGTCTTGACCGGCTCCCACTGGCTGCCGCCGTCGGTCGAGCGCAGCACCAGCCCGGCCTCGCCGACCAGCATCAGCCGCCCCTGCCCGTCGCTGGCGATGGCGTTGAGGTGGCGGTCCTGCATGGCCTTGCCGCCGGCCTCCTCCCAGTGCCGGCCCTGGTCGCGCGACACCAGGAAACGGCCGAAGCTACCCACCGCGAACCACGGCCCGCTGGCCTGCGCCAGCGCTCCGAGCAGCGGATCCGACGATTCCGGATCGAATGCGACCTGCTGCCAGTGCGCGCCGCCGTCTTCGGTGCGCAGGATCTGGCCGCTGTGCCCGACCGCGATGCCCCGGCGGCTGTCGGCAAAGGCGACCTGCGTCAGCGTGGCGCCTTGCGGCTTGTCCACCGCTGCCGGGCGCCAGTTGCGCCCCTGGTCATCGCTGAACAGGATCTTGCCGCGCTCGCCCACGGCGACCAGGCGCTCGCCGGCGCGGGCGATGCCGTTGACCTGCAGGCCGTCCGGGCGCAGCGCGGTGGCCGGGAACGGCGGCAGCGGACGCGGCGCGAAGGCCCATACCGCGGTGGCCAGCACGGCCAGCGACATGGCAATGCCGATCAGTCGTTTCATGATGTCTCCTCCGTTTTGGAGTGATGGCACGTGGCCTCGTGATTGTTTGCTCCCCTCTCCCGCGTGCGGGAGAGGGGCGGGGGTGAGGGCCGGCGCTCTCAATGCTGACGCCCATGACTTCGTGGAGGCTCTGGCCCTCACCCCCAGCCCCTCTCCCACTGGCGTTGGAGAGGGGAGAAAACCGGCAGCGCTACCTCTGTTTATGGCAATACGTCAAACAACGCCGCCGCCCCCATCCCCCCACCAATGCACATCGTCACCACCGCCTGCTGCACACCACGGCGGCGGCCTTCGATCAATGCATGCGCGGTCATGCGCGCACCCGACATGCCGAACGGATGCCCGACGGAAATCGCGCCGCCATTCACGTTCAGCCGCGCATCGGCAATGCCCAGCTTCTGCTGGCAGTACAGCACCTGGCAGGCAAAGGCCTCGTTCAGCTCCCACAGCCCCACATCCGCCACCGTCATGCCGTGGCGCGCCAGCAGCTTCGGCACCGCGAACACCGGGCCGATGCCCATCTCGTCCGGCGCGCAGCCCGTCACCGCCATGCCGCGATAGCGCCCTAGCGGACGCAGGCCGCGGCGGCGCGCCTCGTCGGCGCTCATCAGCAGCACCGCGGCGGCGCCGTCGGACAGCTGCGAGGCATTGCCCGCGGTGATGTGCTCGCCCGCGGCGACGGCCTGCCCGCCGCTCCAGACCGGCTTGAGCGCCTCCAGGCTGGCAGCCGTGGTGTCGGGCCGGTTGCATTCATCCTGCGCCAGCCGCACGGTCTCGTGACCGGTCAGCGCGCCGGCCTTGTCGAACAGCGCGCGGCGCGTTTCCAGCGGCACGATCTCGTCATCGAAGGCGCCGCGCCGCTGCGCCTCGGCGGTGCGCTGCTGGCTGCGCCAGGCGTAGGCGTCCTGCTCGGCGCGGCTGATGCCATAGCGGCGCGCCACCACCTCGGCGGTCTCGATCATCGCCATGTAGGCGGCCGGCTGGCGCGCCAGCACCGCTTCGGACTGGGCGCGATAGCTGTTCTTGTGCTTGTTCTGCGTCAGCGAGATCGACTCCGCGCCGCCGGCGACGATGATGTCGGCCTCGCCGCACTGAATCGCGCGCGCGCCCGCCGCGATCGTCATCAGGCCGGAGCCGCACATGCGGTCCATGGTCATGCCGGGAACGCTGTCGGGCAGGCCCGCCGCCACCGCGCACAGGCGGCCCAGGTTGTAGCCCTGGGTGCCCTGCTGTGCGGCCGCGCCGATCAGCACATCGTCGACCTCGGCCGGGTCCACGCCGGCGCGCTCCACCACCGCGCGCACCACGTGGCCGCCCAGCACCGGGGCTTCGGTATCGTTGAAGGCGCCGCGGAAGGCCTTGCCGATGGGGGTGCGCGCGACGGCGACGATGACTGCGTCTTTCATGCTGTGTGTTCCTGTTCAGAAGTAGTAGCGGCTGATGGTTTCAGCCACGCAGGCGGGCTTGGGCTCGCCTTCGATTTCCACGGTCATGCGCACCACCGACTGCACGCCGCCATCCAGGGTCTCGGCGCGCACCACCTCTCCCACGCCGCGCACGCGTGCACCGACACGCACCGGCGCCGGGAAACGCACCTTGTCGCAGCCGTAGTTGACGCCGAACTTCATGCCTTTGACGGCGACCAGCTCGGGCAGGAACTGGTTGACCAGCGCCAGCGTCAGGTAGCCGTGCGCGATGCAGGCGCCGTAGGGGCCCTGCGCGGCGCGTTCGGGGTCGACGTGCAGCCACTGGTGGTCGCCGGTGGCATGGGCAAACTGGTCGACCTGTTGCTGGGTGATGCGGGTCCAGGCGCTGGCGCCGAGGTGTTGGCCGACGGCGGCGTGGATGTCTTCGGCGCAGCGGAAGATTCTTGGCATTGCTGTTTCCTGTGTTTCCTCACCATGTCAGCCGACTTGCCGACGAGCCCATCACTCCCGCTTGTTCGCTCCCCTCTCCCGCCTGCGGGAGAGGGGAGCCTATGCGAGCGGTGGTGGCTAATCCCGGCACTTGTCAGCGCTTCAAGCCCGCTGACTACTCACCGGCAACACCTCCCCGGTCATATACGACGCATAATCGCTGGCCAGGAACACCATCACATTGGCCACCTCCCACACCTCCGCCGCGCGCCCGAAGGCCTCGCGCTCGCTCAGTTGCCGCAGCAGATCCGCCGGCGCCGACTTCTTCAGGAAGTCGTGCAGCGCAATGCTCGGCGCCACCGCGTTGATGCGCACGCCAAACTCGGCGGCCTCCATCGCGCTGCAGCGCGTCAGCGCCATCACCCCGGCCTTGGCCGCGGCATAGTGCGACTGCTCCTTCTGCGCCCGCCAGCCCAGCACCGAGGCGTTGTTGACGATGGCGCCGCGGCGGCGCGCCTGCATGTGCGGCAGCATCGCGCGCGTCATGCGGAAGGTGCCGGTGAGAGAAATATCGATGACGCGCGACCACTCGGCATCGTCCATATCAACTAGGCGGCGCGAGCCGCCCAGGCCGGCGTTGTTGATCAGCACATCGGTGCCGCCGAGTGCCTCCTCTGCCGCGGCCACGAGTGCGCGCACCTGCGCTTCGTCGGACACATCGCACAGCTGGCCATGGATGGCCTGCAGCCCGGTTTCCGCGCGCAGGCGCTCGACCGCCTCGTCCAGCCGCTTGGGATGGATGTCGGAGATCATCAGCGCGCGGCAGCCTTCCTCGGCGCAGCGGCGCGCGGCGGCAAAGCCGATGCCGGCGCCGGCGGCGGCGGTGATCAGCACGCTCCTGCCGGCGAGCAGTTCGTGACCCGGCACATAGGCCGGGGCGCTGGGGATTTCTGCATGAAGGGTCATAACTGTCCTCGGGCCTCGCGCGGCATGCCCAGCCCGCGTTCGGCGATGATGTTGAGCTGGATTTCGTTGGTGCCGGCGTAGATGGTGTCGGCGCGCGAGAACAGCGCCATCTGCTGCAGCCGCGTGCGGCGCGTGTCGGCCGGGTCCAGCACGTTGGCGAGCGGGCCCAGCACGTCGAGCGCCAGTTGCCCGAGGTCGCGGTGCCAGTTGGACCAGTAGTACTTGTAGATCAGCGCCTCGCGCTGCAAGGCAGTGCCGCCGTCCTGGCTGGCCTGCGCGGCGCCGGCCAGCATGCGCAAGGCGTTGGCGCGCATCACGCGCAGGCCGGCCCAGGCGCGCGCGATGCGCTGGCGCACCAGCGCGTCGCGGCTGCTGCCGTTGTCGCGCGCGGCCTGCGCCACCCATTCCAGCTCATGCGTGAACTGCATCTGCTGGCCCAGCGTGGAGATGCCACGCTCGAAGCCGAGCAGCGCCATGGCGATGCGCCAGCCGTCGCCGGGCTCGCCCAGCACGTCGGCGGCCGCGGCGCGCGCGCCGTCGAAGAAGACCTCGTTGAACTCCGCGCCGCCGCCCATCTGGCGGATCGGGCGGATTTCGATGCCGGGCTGGTCCAGCGGCAGCATCAGGAAGATCAAACCCTTGCTGCCGCGCGAGCCGGGCTCGCAGCGCGCCAGCACGAAGATCCAGTCGGATTCGTGCGCCAGCGAGGTCCAGACCTTCTGCCCGCTGACCAGCCAGTCGCCGCTGGCGGCATCGCGCACCGCGCGCGTGCGTACGTTGGCCAGGTCCGAGCCCGCCCCAGGTTCCGAATAGCCCTGGCACCAGAACGTGGTGCCGTTGCGGATGCCGGGCAGCAGCCGCGCCTTCTGGTCCTCGGTGCCGAAGGCGATCAGCGTCGGGCCGATCAGACCCTCGCCGATATGCCCCATGCGGCCCGGGCCGCCGGCGCGCGCGTATTCCTCGTGGAAGATCACCTGCTGCATCACCGGCAGTTCGCGCCCGCCATGCGCGCGCGGCCAGCCCAGCCCGGTCCAGCCGCCTTCGGCCAGCCGCCGCTCCCACGCCTTGCGCAGCTCGGGATAGGCTTCTTCGTCGCCGGGGCCGCCGCGGTGTTTCAGGCATTCGAATTCGCCGGCCAGGTTCCCGGCCAGCCAACCCGCCACCTCGGCGCGGAATGCCGACTCGTCGTTCGCTTTCATGCTGTCCTCCATGCCTGCGGGCCATTGGCGGCAACGTAGGCAAGCGCGGCACCGGCACCGCCGAGCCACTGGCCGGCGGCCTGCGCGCGCTTGAAATAGAGCTGGGGGTCGTATTCCCAGGTGAAGCCGACCCCGCCATGCAGCTGGATGGCTTCCTGCGCGCAGAAGCGCAGGGCGTCGTCGGCGGCGACGGCGGCAGCGCAGATCTCGAGCCGCGCGTCGGCGACAGCCGCCGCCTCCCACGCCTGCGCCGCGCCATACACGGCCGAGCGCGCCGCCTCGACCAGCACCATCATTTGCGCGCAGCGATGCTTGACCGCCTGGAACGAGCCGACGGCGCGGCCGAACTGGATGCGCTCCGAGGCATAGGCAACGGTCAGGTCCAGGCATTGCTGGGCGGCGCCGAGCTGCTCGGCCGCCAGCATCAGCTTGCCGTGCCACCACGCCTGGGCCAGGCCCTGGACGGCGGCGTTCCCCCGCGCCAGGCAGGCGCCTGCGGCAACGGCCAGGCCGTCGAGCCGCAGCGACGCCAGCGGCCGCGTGCGGTCGAGCGTGTCCAGCGGCGCGATAGCGAAGCGCGCGTCCTGCGCCAGCGCGGGCGGCTCCAGCAGGAACAGCGCCGGCTCGCCATCGGCGGCGCGCGCCGGCACCAGCAGCCAGTCGGTGCCGGCGACGTCGGCCACCTGGGCGGCGCTGCCGCGCAGCACGAAGCCGTCCGCGCCGGCCCGCGCAGTGATCGGGACACTGTCGTAGTGCCAGCCGCCATGGTCCGGCAGCACCGCCGCGGCGCGGCACTCGCCCGTGGCCAGCCGCTCCAGCCACGGCCCGCTGTGGCCGACGCTGCCTTGCAGCCACGGCGCCACCACGCATGCCGTCGACCAGAACGGCACGCACGCCAGGCGCTGGCCCAGTTGCTCCTGCAGCAGCACCAGCCCCGGCGCGCCCAGGGCGGCGCCGCCCACGGCTTCGGGCAGCGCGATGCCGCACCAGCCAAGCTCGCCCGCGATCGCACGCCACAGCGCGTCGTCGTGAGCCGGCCCGGCCTCGGTCACGCGCCGCACCGCCGCCGAATCGCTGTGCGCGGCGAGGTAGTCGCGCGCGCTGTCGCGGACCATCTGGTGTTCGACTGAAAGAGAAAAATCCATGGCCGTCGCGCTCAGCTGCCGTACACCGCCTGGGGCGGCTGCGCCTGTGCCAGCAGCCCCGCCACTGCCGCGCCGACTTCAGCCGGTTGCCAGCGCCCGCCCTTGTCGGCCTTGGGGCCGGTGCGCCAGCCGTCGGCCACCGACACCATGCCGCCGGCCGCCTCGAACATGCGGCCATTGACCTGCGCGGAGCCGGCGCTGCCCAGCCACACCACCAGCGGCGCGACGTTGGCCGGGTCGTAGTAGTCGAAGCCGCCCTCCGGCGCCTTCATCATGTCGGCGAACACGTCTTCGGTCATGCCGGTGCGTGCGGCCGGCGCGAGGGCGTTGGCGGTGATGCCGTAGCGGCCCAGTTCCGCGGCCTGCACCAGCGTCAGCGCGGCAATTCCGGCCTTGGCCGCGGCATAGTTGGACTGGCCGACCGAGCCTTGCAGGCCCGCGCCGGAGCTGGTGTTGATGATGCGCGCGTCGACCGTGCGGCCGGCCTTGGCGGCATCGCGCCAGCGCCGCGCCAGCAGGTTGGCCAGGCAGAAGTGGCCGCGCAGGTGCACGCGCATGACCTCGTCCCAGTCCGACTCGGTCAGGCTGACGAACATGCGGTCGCGGCAGATGCCGGCGTTGTTGATCAGCACATGCACTTCGCCGTAGGCCGCGACCGCGGCATCGACGATGCGCTGCGCGGTGGCAATCTGCGTGATGTCGTCGTCGCTGGCCAGGGCGCTGCCGCCGGCGGCGCGGATCTCCGCGCAGACCGCCTCGGCCGCGTCGCGCCGGATGTCGTTGACGACCACGTTGGCGCCCTCGGCGCCGAAGGCCAGCGCATAGGCACGGCCCAGCCCGCCGCCGGCGCCGGTGATGATGACGGTGCGTCCGTCGCAAATGCCCATGATGTGCTCCTTACAACCGTTCGATGATGGTGACGTTGGCCAGCCCGCCGCCTTCGCACATGGTCTGCAGGCCGTAGCGGCCACCGGTGCGTTCCAGTTCGTGCAGCAGCGTGGTCATCAGGCGCGCGCCGGTGGCGCCGAGCGGGTGGCCCAGCGCGATGGCGCCGCCGTTGGGGTTGGTGCGCTCGGGTGCATAGCCGGTCTCGGCCAGCCATGCCATCGCCACCGAGGCGAAGGCCTCGTTGATCTCGACCACATCGATATCGGCCAGGCGCAGGCCGCTGCGCTCCAGCGCGCGCTTGGTTGCCGGAATCGGCGCGGTCAGCATCCACAGCGGGTCGTCGCCCAGCACGCTCATATGCGCGATGCGCGCGCGCGGCGTCAGGCCGTAGCGCTTGAGCGCGTCCTCGGACACGATCAGCAGCGCGGCGGCGGCATCGGCGGTCTGGCTGGACACGGCAGCGGTCAGCGAACTGCCCGGCATCAGCGGTTCGAGTGCGGCCATCCTGGCCAGCGTGGTATCGGGACGCGGGGTTTCGTCCCGGGTCACGCCTTCGCACGGCACGATCTCGCGCGCGAAGCGGCCGGCCTCGATCGCCGCGGCCGCGCGCTGGTGGCTCTCCAGCGCATAGGCCTCCATGGCCTCGCGCGACAGCTTCCAGTGCTCGGCAATGCGCTGCGCCGCGTGGAACTGCGACACCGGCGCATCGCCGAAGCGCGCCTGCCAGCCCTTGCTGCCCGAGAACGGGTCGGCAAAGCCGAGCGCCTGACCGGCCAGCATCGCCGACGAGATCGGGATCTGGGTCATGGTCTGCACGCCGCCGGCGATCACCACGTCCTGCGTGCCGCTCATCACCGCCTGCGCGGCGAAGTGCACGGCCTGCTGCGACGAGCCGCACTGGCGGTCCACCGTCACGCCCGGCACGGTCAGCGGCAGCCCGGCCGCCAGCCACGCGCTGCGCGCGATATTGCCGGCCAGCGGGCCGATGGTGTCGACGCAGCCGAACACCACGTCGTCATAGTCTTCTGCGGGAATGCCGTTGCGGCGCACCAGCTCGGCCAGCACGAAGCCGCCCAGGTCGGCGCCGTGCAGGTGCGACAGTCCACCCTTGCGGCGCCCGGTGGGGGTGCGCAGGGCATCAACGATATAGGCGTGGTTCATGGTCTTGGTTCTCCTTGGGATCGGGCGATTCAGGCAAAGGTGGCGCCGGCGCCGATCGCGTGCTCGCCGTCCAGGATGTGCGCGCCCAGGCGTGCCTTGTGGAAGGCGCGGTCGCCCCAGCTTCCCGCCAGAGCCCAGGCGCGCTTGGTGAAGATCTGCAGGTCCAGCTCCCAGGTGTAGCCCATCGCGCCATGCACCTGGATCGCCTGGCGCGCCGCGCTCCACGCGCAACGCGCGGCGGCGACGCGGGCATGCGAGACATGCAGCCCGGCGTGCGGCAGGTTGTGTGCCAATGCGGCAGCGGCGCGCAGCAGCACCGGCTTGGCAAACTCCAGCTGGATCGCCACGTCCGCCAGCAGGTGCTTGACCGCCTGGTAGGCGCCGATGGCCTTGCCGAACTGCTTGCGCTGCGCGCTGTAGTCGATCGCCAGGTCGAGCATGCGCTGGGTCAGGCCCAGCTGCTGCGCGGCCACGCCGAGCGCCCCCCGGTTCAGCGCCGCATCCCACAGGCCAGCGCCGGCCGCCGCCGGGACCAGCCGGGTCCCGGCGCCCGGCGTCCACGCCAGCTCGAACAGCCGGCGCGACGGATCCAGGCCCGTGCGCGCCGTCAACCTGGCCTGGTCCGGCCGCAGCAGGTGCACGGCCCCGTCATGCGCGCACAGGACGGCGTCGGCGACATGGGCGTCCGCCACCAGCCGGTCCTGCGGGTGCGCGACCGCCACGCGCGCCTCGCCGGCGGCGATGCGTTCCAGCAGCGCAGCGCAGCGCTCGCGCGTTGCGGCATCGGGCGCGGCATCGAGTGCATCGCGCAGCAGGCCAGCCGCCACCAGCGCGGTATCGAGCAGCGGCTCAGGCAGCGCAAAATAGCCGCACGCCTGCGCCAGCGGCGCCCATTCGAGCTCGGCCAGACCGAGCCCGCCCTGCTCCGCCGGCACCATCACGGCGGTCATGCCCTGGTCGGCCAGTTGCCGCCACAGCGCATCGGAGCGGCCGGTCTCGGTCGCCCACAACTCGCGCGTCAGCTCCGGCGTCATCTCGGTCATCAGGAAGCGCCGGATCGCCTCGGCAAACTGTTCCTGCTCTTCGGTCAATGCGAAATCCATGTGTATTCCCCGGGTGCCGTCATGCGCGCGGCATGCCGAGCAGGCGCTCGGCGACGATGTTGCGCTGGATCTCGTTGGTGCCGGCGTAGATCGGCCCGGCCTGCGAGAACAGGAAGCCATCCAGCCAGTGGCCGAGCGAACCCGGCGGCTGGCCGGCGGGCGCGACTTCGGCGGCCTGCCCCAGGATGGCCAGCGCGGTATCGTGCATATGGATGTCCAGCTCGGACCAGAACACCTTGTTGGTGCTCGATTCCGCGCCGATGTGGCCGCCCTTTACCAGCCGGCTCGCGGTGGCGTAGGTCGACAGCGTGTAGGCCTCGGCATCCATCCACGCGCGCAGCACCGCTTCGCGCAGCGACGGGTCGCGGTCCGCGGCCTCGCGGTTGGCCTGGTACAGCCGCACCAGCGCGCGCGCGGTTTCCTGGAAGCGGGCGGGCGAGCGCAGCATCAGGCCACGCTCGAAGCCGGCGGTGGCCATCGCCACCTGCCAGCCGGCGCCTTCGGCGGCCAGGCGGTTTTCCACCGGCACGCGCACGTCGTCGAAGAAGATTTCGGCAAAGCCGGTCTGGCCGTTGAGCTGGCGGATCGGGCGCACGGTGATGCCGGGCGTATTCAGCGGCACCAGCACGAAGGTCAGCCCGTGGTGGCGCGTCGACGCCGGGTCGGTGCGGAACAGCCCGAACAGCCAGTCGGCCCACACCGCGCGCGTCGACCAGATCTTCTGGCCGTTGATCACATAGTCATCGCCGTCGCGGATCGCACTGCAGCGGATCGCGGCCATGTCGGAGCCGGCGTTGGGCTCGGACCAGCCCTGCGCCCAGATATGCTCGCCGGCGGCCATGCGCGGCAGGAAGCGTGCTTTCTGCGCCTCGGTGCCGAATTCCATCAGCGTGGGGCCGAGGAGGAAGATGCCGTTCTGGTTCACGCGCATCGGCGCGCCGGCGCGCCAGTACTCTTCCTCGAAGATCAGCCATTCGATCAGGTCGCAGCCGCGCCCGCCCAGTTCTGCGGGCCACGTGACCATGCTCCAGCGGCCCTGGTTGAGGGTGGCCTCCCAGGCGCGGTGCTGGGCAAAGCCGGCTTCCGTGTCGAAGCTTTCCAGCGGCGTGCGCGGCACGTGCGCGGCCATCCAGTCGCGTACCTCGGCGCGGAAGGCGCGCTGGGCGTCGGTGTACTCAAGCTGCATCGCGTGCTCCCTGGGCGAAGGAAGCTTCCCGGCCTTCGACGAACGCGGCGCGCGCCTCGCCGGAGTCGGCGCTCATGTACGCCTGCAGCGTGAAGCCTTGCTCCCAGCGGTACTTGTCTTCCAGGTTGCCGTCTTCCACGCCGTTGAGCGCTTCCTTGGCCAGCTGCAGCATGGCCGGGCTCTTGGCCGCGATCTGGCGCGCCAGCGCCATGGCGGCATCGCGCAGTCCGGCGCGCGGCACCACGCGCTCGACCGCGCCCAGGCGAAAGGCTTCGGCGGCGTCGATCATCTCCCCGGTGAAGTACATGGCCCGGACCTTCTGCACGCCGAACATGCGCTGCAGGTGCGCGCCGCCGCCCATGGCGCCGCGGTCGATCTCGGGCACGCCAAAGCGCGCGCACTCCGACGCGACGATGATGTCGGCCGCGCCGCAGATGCCGATGCCGCCGCCCAGCACGAAGCCGTGCACGGCAACGATGACCGGCTTGGGATTGCGGTGCACGGCGCGAAAGGTCGCGTAGTTGCCGGCGTTGACGTCGACGATGCGTTCCGGGTGCGCCGACAGTTCCTTGATATCGACGCCCGCGCAAAAGCCGCGGCCTTCTCCGCGCAGCACGATCACGCGCACGGCGGGATCGGTGCCGAGGCGGTCGATGGCCGCGGCCAGCGCGTGCCAGCCGGCGTTGTCGAGCGCGTTGACGGGCGGGTGGTCGATCACCAGTTCGGCGATGCCGTCGGCGGTGTCGATGCGGAAGGGTTGGTGCGTCGCTTGCATGGTTGAATTGGCTATCATGTTGTTGATGCGTTGGTTCGGGCGTTGACGGCTCGCTGCTGCGGTAGCGCCTGCCCTCACCCCCTGCCCCTCTCCCGCGAGCGGGAGAGGGGAGCAAACCGGCGGCGCTTGCAACGCACGCAGTCCTGACCGCTTCGGTCGGGGTACTCCCTCTCCCGCTTGCGGGAGAGGGCCGGGGTGAGGGCCGGGCGCATCAACGAAGCCCACCCTGCCGCAATGCCAGCGCCTCCATCCGCGCTCGCGCCGCGGTGACCATCCCGGCCACGATCTGCTCGCACGACTCGATCGCGCCGATCGCCGCGGCCGCCTGCCCGCTGGGCAGCACCCCTTCATCCGGGCACCCCTCCACCATCGCGCGCTGGATCAGCACTGGCGCATTGGCGGCCATCAGCGTCTGCGCGGCGCTGTAGTCCTGCTCGCGCATCGCGCGCCAGGCCGTCGCCAGCAGCTGCGTGCTGCGCATGCCGGTACGCGCCTGCCATTTGCGCGCGGCCGCCAGTGCCAGCCAGGTGCGCCGCAACGGGCCGGCCTTTTCCAGCCCGACCAGCAAATCGTTGTCGATCATCCGCTGCGGCAGCCCGTCGATTGCCAGCGAGACGCGGATGTGGGCCGGGTCGCGCACCTTGACGTAGCGCTCCAGCGTCTGCGCCGGCACCGGCGACTCGGCCGACATCAGGAAGCGCGTGCCCATGGCCACGCCGGCGGCGCCATAGGCCAGCGCCGCGGCCAGCCCGCGGCCGTCGAAGAAGCCGCCCGCCGCCACCACCGGCACGCTGACGCTGTCCAGCACCTGTGGCAGCAGCAGCGTGGTGGGCGTGCCGCCGGTATGGCCGCCGCCCTCGCCGCCCTGCACCGTGACCACGTCCGCGCCCATTTCCACGGCCTTGGCCGCGTGCTTGGCGGCGCCCACGGTCGGCATGCAGACGATGCCTGCCGCCTTGAGCCGGCCGACCATCTTCGCGTCCGGGCCGCGCCCGTAGCTGACCGCACGCAGCCGGTGGCGGATCGCCATCTCGATGACTTCGTGCGCGTTGGGCTGGAACATGTGGAAGTTGATGCCGAAGGGCCGGTCGCTGAGCGCCTTCACGCGCAGGATCTCCTGCTCGACCTCGCCGGGCGGAATGGTCGCGCCGGCAAGAAAGCCGAAGGCCCCGGCGTTGCCGCTGGCAGCGACCAGCTTCGCGTCCGCCACCCAGCCCATCGCCGTCTGCACGATCGGATAGCGGCAACCCAGCAGGTCGCACAGCACTGTGTGCAGGCTCGCGTTGCTCATGCCTTGTCCTCGCCGCCGGTGCGTTGCGACGCCGCCATCGCGCGCGCGTCGTAGCCGCCCAGCTTGTCGCCGCTGACCAGTTCGTTGTGCGCATGGGCAAAGTGGTGCCAGGCAAAGACCGCATCCATCGCGGTGCGCTTGCCCTGCAGGTCCTCCACGTGGTTGACCGCCTGCTTGGTCAGCGTCAGGCCCAAGCGCGGCATCTGCGCGACCTTGGCGGCCATGCCGTAGACGGTATCCTCCAGCACGTCGCGCGGCACGACGCGGTTGACCATGCCCATGCGCTCGGCGCGCTCGGCGCCCATGCGCTCGCCCAGGAACAGGAATTCCTTGGCGATGCGCGGGTGCAGCTCATACGCATGCGCGAAGTACTCGACGCCGGGAATCCCCATGCGCACCACCGGATCGGCAAAGAAGGCATCGTCGGAGGCCACGATCAGGTCGCACACCCAGGCCAGCATCAGGCCGCCGGCGATGCAGGCGCCGTGCACCATGGCGATGGTGGGCTTGGGCAGCTCGCGCCAGCGCCGGCACATGCCCAGGTAGACCTCCTGCTCGCGCGCATAGAGGAACTCGCCGCCGGGCTTGTTGACGTGGTCATACCAGAGCGAGGCGCGCTCGAAGGTCTCGTTGATATCGCGCCCCGGCGTGCCGATGTCGTGCCCGGCCGAGAAATGCTTGCCGGCGCCGCGCAGCACGATCACCTTGACCGCGTCGTCGGCGGCGGCGCGCCGGTAGGCCTCGTCCAGCGCATACGTCATCTTCGAGTTCTGCGCGTTGTGGAACTGCGGCCGGTTCATGGTCACGGTGGCAATGCCGTCCGCGACCTGGTAGAGCACTTCGGCGTTGGGGCCCAGTTCGATGGCTTCGGTAGCTGGCGATGTCATGGCTTGGATCTCCGTGTCACGCGCGTCCGGCAGGATTGCCGCGCACGATCGCGGCGCGCAGGTTGTGCGGATCGAGCTGCGCAATCAGCCGCAACTCTTCCGGCGTCGGCGCCGCCGTCTCCGGCAGCGCTTCACCGGGCGCGTTGGCCAGGGCGAAACCGGTGGCTGCCTGCACCTGGTCCAGGCTCACGCCGGGGTGCAGCGAACGCACGCGGATGGCATGTTCCGGCCCGCCGAAATCCATCACGCACAGGTCGGTGACGATCACGCGCAGGTCGACGAAGCTGCGCATGCCTTCGATCCGCCGCGCCGGGTTGTAGCCGACGCTGCAGACCATGTCGACTTCGCCGGCGACAAAGGCGCGCGTGCTGTGCCCGGGCACGAAGTAGGAGTTGGCGTGGTGGATGCTGTTGCCCGGGAAGCCGCGCGCGCCGAGCAGCTGCGTCTTGGGCTGCGCATGGGTGCCGCCCAGGCAGGAGATATTGGCCTGGCCGAAGCGGTCGATCTGCGTCGGCATCACCAGCGCGTGGCGGCGCCCGCCCCACAGGCAGTCGAACACGCGCGCATAGCCCATCCAGCCGCTCGCGCGCACCTGGTAGTCCGGTTCGCGCGGGCCCAGCGGCACCGGCGTTTCGACCAGGTAGGCCTCGCCGTCGGTCAGCAGCAGGCCCGGGTTGTGCGCAAGCCGCGCCAGACCGGCGGCGATGCGCGGGCCGGTGCCGATGCCGGTGGCCAGCACCTCGCCGTCGTCGCGCCAGGCGCGGGCGGCGACGGCAATCATCAGCTCGGCGCGGGTGAATTCATAAGTGGCGCTCACGGTCGCTCCTTGGGGATCAAAGTACGGGCAGCGGCAGGTCGTGCACGTGGCCAGGGCCGCCGATGCACGCCAGGTAGTGCGCCTCGCTGTCGCCCACCACCTCGTCGCGGTAGGCGCGGAAGCCGTCTTCCGCGTCGGCGCTGGCGCAGTAGGACTTCAGCGCCGGCAGGTCCCAGCCATAGGCCGGCGCGCACGAAGTGGGATGGGCTCCCGCCGGCGCGTGGACCACGCCGCTCACCAGCGCGCGTTCGAACGGGTTGTTGCGGGCGCGCGCCAGGTCGATGTCTTCGAGGCGCGGGTGCAGCGTTTCGCAGCTGACATAGCAGCGCTGCGCGGCGCGCGCGAACCACTCGTCGAAGAACGGATCGGGGCCGTCGATGCGGGTGTTGCCGAGCACATCGCTTTCGTTCACGTGCAGCAGCGCCGCGTCCAGCGGGATCGCCGGCATCGCCAGCAGGACTTCGCCATCGTCGTACGGCGAACGGACCGTCTTCAGGTGCGGGTTGCGGTCCAGCACATCGGTGCCCAGCGCGGCGCGCGTCGGCAGGAACGGCAGGCGCGCGGCGGCGGCGCGCAGGCCCAGTTGCAGCATGCCTTCGTCCAGTTCCGTCACCGCCAGCAGGCCGCGCTCGCGCGCCTGGCGGAAGTACGGCTCGAGCGGGATCACGTCGAGCGAGACAAAGCCGAACACCAGCCGGCGCACCTTGCCGGCGGCGCACAGCATGCCCACCTCGGGGCCGCCGTAGGCGACCACCGTCAGGTCTTTCAGCGGCGAGCGCAGGATCTCGCGCACCAGCGCCATGGGCTTGCGGCGCGGGCCCCAGCCACCGATGCCGATGGTCATGCCGTCGGCGAGCTGGCCGACCACGTCGGCCGCGCTCATGGTCTTGTCGATCGTCTTGGTCATAGGTCTGTGCCGCGCTTAGCGGTATCCGATGCTGAAGTCATGGCCCCACAGGCTTACCCGCGTGGCCTCGTAGGCGGCGTGCTGGCTCCAGTCCACCGCCAGCCCGCCGTGCCCGAACTCGAGGTCGAAGCCGCCGGGGGTCTTCATGTAGAAGGAAGTCATGCGGTCATTGCAGTGCTGCCCCAGCGTGGCCGACAGCTTCACGCCGTGCTGCTGCACGCGGTCCAGCGCGCGGCCCACCTCGGCCATGTCGGGCACCTCGGCCATCACGTGGATGCAGCCTGCTTCGGACGGCATCTCGAAGATCGCCAGGCTGTGGTGGCGGGCGTTGGCGCAGTGCAGGAAGTGGATGCGCTTCTCCGGCTCGTTGGGGTCGCTGGTGAAGCGCACGCGGAAGATGTCGGACAGGCCGAAGCCCATCACGTCGCGCAGGAAGGCATAGGTCTGGTCGAAGGCCGGTGCCGGCAGCACGGTATGGCCCGCGCCCATCGGGTCGGTGATGAAGCGCGGCACGCCAACCGGCGAGACAAAGCGCAGGAAGTCGGAGCGCATGCCCCACGAGACCTCGTGGCGGTTGCCGGACGGATCGGCAAACCAGGCCATCGCCTGCACGCGGCGCTGCGCCAGTTCCGCGGGGCTGGCGTGCACGACTTCGACGTTGGCCTGGCGCAGCGTCTCGAGCGCATGGCGATAGGCAGGCTCGTCGGCCAGCTCCCAGCCCGATGCCAGGTAGCGGTCGCGCGCACCGGGCACTACCAGGTAGCGGTAGTCGCGCTCATCCATCTTCACGTACAGCGCACCGCCGGGCGCGCCGGAACAGGCCATGCCGAGCACCTGCTCGGCATAGCCTCGCCACTGCCCGATGTCGGTGGACTCGACCACGATGTAGCCAAGCGCACGAATATCCAACATGCCGGTCTCCTCAGGTTCGTTGCCACTGCTGGCTGATGGGACCATTCTTCCGTGCGCTGCAGCCCGGCACATCGTCCAGTGGGACTAGCCGGTCCGGCGCGGGCGTCAGGCCGCTGCCGGGCGCACGAGGTACTGGCTGGTGGGGATCACGTCGATCTTGTCGAAGTCGATGAAGCGCTGGCAGCTTTCCATCATGGCCTGCAGGTTGCGCTGGAACTTGTCTTCGTCGCCGGCCGCGTCGAAGAACGCCTGCGGGTCGGTCATCGCCGCATCGGGGAAGCCCTCTTCGACAATGGCGTCGTAGTGCGGCGCGGCGTAGGTGAGCGGGCGCACCACCACGTTCTGCACGTAGAGGAAGTTGTCCTGGGTCTCGACCGCCACCGGCGTATGGTGGTTGTGCCAGAGGTCCAGCCAGGCCTGCGGCGTAAGCCGGGGCGGCCGGGTAAGGAAGGCAAGCTGCGCGAAGCCGGGCGTGCGTGCGCCCGGCGCGGCCGGGAAACGTGTATTGCGGATGGGCTGGGACTCCGTCACAAGGTAGCCGGCCATGCGGCCCACGGCGGCCTCGATCGCCTGGTCGAACGGCTGCCGCAGGCGGTCGATGGCGCTGTCCATCCAGACCGAGACCAGCCCTTCCATCTGTGGACGGGTATTCGCCTGGCGCAGGCCCGCGGCCGGCAACACCGCGTCATCCGCCACGTTCACCTGCAGTCCGCGCGCGCCCAGCGCCAATAGCTTGTCCGCAAGCGTCGTGCGCAGCCGGCGCGCGAACTCCCCCGGCTCGGTCTGGGAATCGCGCCAGACGATATAGATGACTTTTTCCATGCTCCACGCTCCCTGGTACAGGGTCCGGCCGGGGCCGGACAGGTTGATGCGTGCGCGGAACAGGAGCGGGCGCGGACAGCACGCGTCGCTGCGTCCGTCTGAGGTGCCATCCGTGTGCCGCGCCCGCTTGTCGAATGCATGCTAGCGGCGCGGATGGCGGGACTCATCCTCCATTCGGACTAGGAGAACCGAACATCGGGCCACAAGGGAGTTACGCGTGCCCTGGAACACGCGTGCGTAGATGGCGCCCCGGCGCTCAGCCGAGCGTTACCACACTGCTCAGCAGCATGCGCACCAGTGTGGCCTGCCGCGTGACCCCCGTCTTGGAGAAGATCGCGCGCAGGTGGGCGCGCGCCGTGTTCTTGCTGGTGCCCAGCGCCTCGGCGGCTTCGTCGAGCGTCATGCCGTCGGCAAGCACCAGCGCCAGCGCGGTTTCGGCGGGCGTGAGGTCGAACAGCTTGCGCACCACCTCATGCGAGGCGCGCGACTTGCGCTCGGGATCGCGGATAAAGACCGCGCAGGCCGGGCGATGGCGGTGGTCTTCGGACCATTCGCTGAGCGGAATGGTGCGGATCAGCACGCCCAGCTTGCCGCGCCCCGAGGGGCGGGTGATCGACATGGCTTCGGCCAGCGCCGGCGCGCTGCCGTGGTGCCCCATCTGGGCGCGGCGCAGCAGGTACTGGAACTTGCGGCTTTCCTGTGCGTAGGCGATCTCGAAGCTGGCGCCGTTGAGGCGGATGCCATCGTTCTCCGCAAGGATCTCGTCGGCTTCCGCATTCTTCTTCAGGATTGCGCCGGCTGCGTCGAGGATGACCATGCCCACCAGCATGCGGTCGATCGCGCCAGCATAGAGGCTGCGCTCCGATTCGACCACATCCAGCCTGGAATGCAGCCGGACCGCGCGCCGCAGGTGCGGCAGGATGGTAGCGCACGCCGCCTTGTCCACCTCGGAGAAGTCCTGCGCGTCGTGCTGGCGGCAGACGCGCAGCCGGCACTCGACCCCGTCTTCGGTGCAGATGTCCGCGCCCAGCAGGTAGCGCACGCCAAGCGGCTGCAGGAACTGCCGGTAGATCTCGCTGCGGCACCAGTTGCCGGCGCCCATCGCTTCGTCGACCGTCACGGCCCGGTCGGTGGGCAGGTTGATAAAGGGATCGATGGCGTAGTAGTAGGTGTTGTACGACGCCTCGGCCTCGAGCGAAGTGCCGTGCTGCGACGCATGCACCGCGATGCCACTGCGGTCGCTCGCGGGCGAGCGCAGGATGAAGCTCACATAGCTGGCATCAAGTTGATTGCGCAGCATTTCCAGCGCGCGGCCCCAGGGTACGGGCTCCATCGGCCCTTCGTAGACCGCCGCCAGCAGCGCGCTGAAATGCGGCAGGCTCAGTCCGGACTGCGCAAACCAGGGCGACGCCGCCCCTTGCGCCTCTACGGTCGCCATCAACATTGTCTGTCTCCTGTTTCCACACTCCATGCGTGGACTGACCGGTGCTCTGCGGCACCTGGGCAGCGCAGATTATAGGGAGGCTGCCTGCCGATGTCCGGCACTCGGCGCCCTTGTTTGCCCTGGTTTGCGCCCTCTCGGTGTTTTCCCTGACCTGCAATCGGACGATGCCGGTCGCGCCTGCCGCCGATCAAATGGCCGTACACCACAGGGCAACCGAAGGAGAACGACTCAGATGGATTTCACCGACAAGACCGTGCTGGTCACCGGCGGCGGCGCCGGCATCGGGCTCGCCAGCGCGCAAGCCTTCCAGGAACAGGGGGCGCGCGTGGCGCTGATCGAGATCGACGCACAGCGCGCCGGGCAGGCCCGGGGGCGCTGCTGGGCAAGACCGGCACGGAAGTGCTGGTGGTACAGGGCGATGCCACCGATGCCGGCACCGTGCGCGAACTGGCTGCGCAGGTCGAACAGCGTTTCGGGGTGCTGGACGTGCTGGTCAACAACGTCGGCGATTTCCTGCGCATCGCCAAACCGTTCGAGCACTATGCCGACGACGAGATCGCGAGCCTCTACGCCGCCAACCTGGGCCACGTGTTCACCGTCACGCGCGCCATGCTGCCGCTGCTGCGGCGCAGTGCCGCCGGCAGCATCGTCACGGTGTCGTCGATCGAGGCGTTCCGCGGCATTCCCTACTGCAGCGTCTATGGCGCCTTCAAGGCCGCCATCACCGGCTTCACGCAGAGCCTGGCGCTGGAACTGGCGCCGGCGGGCATCCGCGTCAACCTGATCGCCCCCGAGACCACCGAAACGCCGCAGGTTCCGGTGTCGCAGATGGTCGCGGCGGAACACCGGCACCATATCCCGCGCTGGATTCCGCTGGGCCGCTTCGGCACGCCGCGCGACATTGCCGACGGCATCCTGTTCCTGGTCGGCCCGCGCGCGGCCTGGATCACCGGCACGGCGCTGCATGTCAATGGCGGCGCGCTGGCCGCGGCCGGCTGGTATCGCGACCCCAGGGGCGCGTGGACCAACATGCCGGTCATCGGCGGCAACGGCATGAACCTCTGATGGCCGCGCACCGCGGCCACACCACCCCACCAGGAGACAAGCATGAAGATACTGATCGTCGGCGGCACCGGCATGATCGGGGGCCACGCGGCCCTGCACCTGCGCAGCCACGGGCACGACGTCACCATCGCGGGGCGCAACCGCCCCGCGCCTGGCACGGCGCTGGGCGGGCTGGACTTCCTGCGCTGCGACTACATCGCCAATGACGTCCCGGCCGCGCAGCTCGGCGCCTTCGACGCGCTGGTCTTCGCCGCCGGCAACGATGTGCGCCACGTGCCGCCCGGCGGCGACGAAGCCGCGCACTGGGAGCGCGCCAACATCGAGGGCGTGCCGCGTTTCCTGCGCGCGGCGCGCGCTGCCGGGATCCGGGTCGCCGTCTACGTCGGCAGCTTCTACCCGCAGGCGCAGCCGCAGCTGGCCGAGGACAACGCCTATATCCGCTCGCGCAAGCTGGCCGACGAAGGCGTGCGGGCGCTGGCCACGGATGCCTTCCGCGTGTGCAGCGTGAACGCGCCGTTCGTCGTGGGCACGGTGCCGGGCCTGATGGTCCCGATGTTCAAGGCCTATACCGACTACGCCCGCGGCAACTTTGCGCCGATGCCGGATTTCGCGCCGCCCGGCGGCGTCAACTTCATCTCGGCCACTTCGCTCGCGGAAGCGATCGAAGGCGCCCTGCTGCGCGGTGAAAACGGCAAGGCTTACCTGGTAGGTGACGAGAACCTGTCGTTCCAGGACTATTTCGGTGCCTTCTTCCGCGACGCGGGCCGCCCGGTGCCGCCTGTCATCGACCAGGAGCATCCGTTGCTGCCGGACTCGGCCATCTGCTTCGGCCGGGGCAATACGCTCTACTACGAGCCGGATGCGGCCGAGACCGCCCTGCTCGGCTATCGCCGCCGCGACATCCTGCGCACGGTCGGCGAGATCGTGACGCAGTACAGCTAGCCTGGCGCTGCGGCGGCCTGCTTCCACGGGCCGCCGCAGCGGGCCTTACAGCCCCGAGATCAACTGCGCGTTATCGATGCGCAATTCCGCGCCATTGATAAAGCGCGACGCGTCCGAAGCCAGGAACAGGACCAGCTTGGCCACATCCTCCGGCTGGCACATCCGTGCCATCGGGTCGGTGCCGATACCGAGCGTGGCCGGGTCCAGGTCCGGCACCAGCGCCTGCGTCATCGGCGTCCAGACGCCATCGGGATGGATCGAGTTGCAGCGGATCCGGTAGCCGTTCTGCTTGCAGTGCACGGCCACGCTGCGCGTCAGCGCGGTAACGGCGCCTTTGGCGCCGCTGTACGCGCACATCATCGGCAGCCCACCCAGCGCCGCCACCGACGACATCACCACGATGGAGCCCCCGGCGGGGTTGCCCTTCATCGCCTGCACACCGAACCTGCAACCAAGGAAATAGCCGTCGGCATTGACCCGCATGACCTCCCGCCAGCTGTCGAGCGAGGTTTCCTCGATCGACCCGAGCGGACAGATGGCCGCATTATTGACCAGCACGTCGAGCCGGCCGAAGCGGTCCTGTGTGGCGGCCATGGCCTTGCGCCAGTCCTCCTCGCTGGCAATGTCGTGGCGCACGAACATGGCCGCGTCCCCGATCTCGCGGGCCAGTGCCTGCCCGGCCTCCTGGTTGACATCGCTGATGACCACGCGCGCACCTTCGGCCGCCAGCAGCAGCACGTCGGCGCGCCCTACCCCGCTGGCCGCGCCGGTGACCAGCGCAACCTTGTCCTTGACTTGATGCATAGTTTCTCTCCTTGGGTTGCCGGCTTCAGCCGGCTTCGGGAATCCTGCCGGTCAGAACGGCCTGCAGCGCGGCTTCGCCATACACCGCAGCCACGGTTTCGTCGAGGATGGGATTGCCGCGCAGCTCGCTGCCGCCGTCCACGGCGATGCTCTGTCCGGTCACCCAGCCCGATTCCGGCCCCGCCAGGTAGCGCACCGCGCTGGCAATGTCGTCCGGTTCGCCGGCGCGGCCCAGCGGCATCTGCGCGACGAACTTGTCGAGGATGGCCGGGTTGTCGAACATCGGCCCGGTCGCGCCGGAGCGGGTGAGCCCCGGCCGCACCGCATTGACGCGGATGCCGCATCCCGCCAGCTCCTCGGCCGCGGCGCGCACGAACGCCTCCAGCCCCGCCTTGGCGGCGCAGTACGCCGACAGCCAGCGGCAGGTCATGCGCGCCGCGTTCGACGAGATACAGACGATCGCACCGCCATGCGGTGCCATCAGCGGCGACGCGTGGCGCACCGCCAGGAATGCGCTGGCGATGTTCAGCTCAAGCTCCGCCATCAGGGAGGCCGCGTCATGCATCAGCAGCGGACGGAAACCGCCCCCGCCAACGGTCGCGACCACGATATCGAGGCGCCGCTGCAGCGCCCAGGCCTGCTGCAGCGCGGCCTGCATGTCAGCCTCGCGGCAAGCGTCGCCGACGCTGATTTCCACGGTGGCGCCGGCCACCTGCGCGCACAGGCTGCGACGTGCCGCTTCCAGCGCTTCGCGCCGCCGCCCCATGAGGACCACCGCCGCGCCATCGCGCAGCAGCGCCAGCGCGCTGGCCGCACCGATGCCGCCGGCGCCGCCGGTGACGAGGGCGGTCTTGCCTTCCAGTACACGGGTCGTCATCATGCCCCCCGCAGCGGCAGGTCCTGCGTCCAGTCCACCACCAGCTCGCGCGCGGCAATGCGCCACTGGCCGTCGCGCCGCACGAAGCGGTCCTGGTAGCGGATGCCCCAATCCAGCTTGCGCGGCACGCCGTCCTGTTCGTACAGATGGTTGGCCACGCAATAGGTCTCGCCGGTCGCGGTATCGCCATCGACTTCGACCAGTTGCTGGTGCACGTGATGCTGCGTGGTGCTGTACTGGCCGAGCGATGCCATGCCGTCAGCAATCGCCTGCGCTGCGTCCATGCGGAAGCCCGGCCCGCTCAGCCATGCATCCGCCGTGAACAGCGCTGCCAGTTTCGAGAAATCGCGCCGGTCCACCGCCTGCGCATAGCGGCAGGTCAGGGCATGGATGGCTGCCTTGCACTCCAGTTCAGACATGGCCAGTCTCACTCCTTGTTGTGACCGCCAGCGCCGCGATATGCAGCGCTGGCAGTCGTTGGGATGGGGACTATCGTCGGCCTTGCCGCGCCGGGGGCCATCGTCCGCGTGGAGTATCCGGACCGGGTATCGCGTAGTCCGAACGAAGGATGTAGCGACGCCGTTCCCGCCCCAAGCTTCGATGGCATCCATGACACAGGAGACACACATGAAGCAGGTGGAACAGGCCATCGTCGCCGTCGTCACGGGCAGCTCGCGCGGTGCCGGCAAGGGCATCGCGCTGGCGCTCGGTGCGGCGGGCGCTACGGTGTACGTGACCGGCCGCACCGAGCAGGAAGGCAGCGCGCCGCTGCCCGGCACCATCCACGCCACGGCACGCGAGATCGATGCGCTGGGCGGGCGCGGCATCGCGCTCGCGTGCGATCATCGCGACGATGAGCAGGTGGCGCGGCTGTTCGCGCGTGTGCGCGAGGAATCCGGCCGGATCGATATCCTGGTCAACAATGCGACCTTCCTGCACGACGAACTCATCATGCCGGGGCCGTTCTGGCAGAAGCCGCTGGAGATGGCCGGCATCCTCGACGTGGGCCTGCGCTCAGGCTACGTCGCCAGCTGGCATGCCGCGCCCATGATGACCGCGCAGGGCCGCGGGCTGATCGTGTTCACCTCGTCATTTGGCGCCAACTGCTATATGCACGGTCCTGCCTACGGCGCGCAGAAGGCGGGCATCGACAAGTTCGCGCATGACATGGCGGTCGACCTGCGGCCCTACGGCGTGGCGGCGGTGTCGCTGTGGATGGGGCCGCTGCGCACGGCGCGCACGCTGCGGGTATGGGAGCAGCATCCGGACAAGTACGCGGGCTTCGCGCCGGTGGCGGAGACGCCGGAGTTCACGGGGCGCATCATCGACGCGCTGTATCGGGATCCGGGGTTGATGGAGAAGTCCGGGCAGGTGCTGATCGGGGCGGAGGCGGCGCTGGCCTATGGCATCGTCGATGCCGAAGGCGTGCAACCGCCGTCGTACCGGCAGGCGCTGGGCGGCCCGCCGGCGGTGCATCCGGCGATTGTGGAATAGGGTTGGGACGCGTTGGCGCCTGGGACGCGCCAACTCTCCCCAGGCCCTCCAACTCCCGCTTGTGTACTCCCTCTCCCGCTTGCGGGAGAGGGAGAAAACCCTCGGCAGGATCGTTGCCTCGGGCCTTCCAACTCCCGCTTGCGGAGATAGGAACAAACAATCGGCAGGCGCCAGCCAGCTCGAGCGCCGTCAGCCTACGTCCCCACCGACAACAACCCCGTCGTAAACACCGTCGACCGGATCACCCAGGCCCCCTCCACCCGCACATACTCATCCACATAGCGCCCAGTCAGGAACGTCCGCGTCCCGCTGGCATCATCCAGCGCCAGGTAAGCCAGGTCCCAGCTCCCCTGCGCCGTGCCGTCATCTCCCACGCGGATATCCCCCTGCCCCGCAAAATGCATCTCCCGCAGCGTGGGCCGGCAGGCCAGTTCCGCAAAGCACTGCACCAGCGCATCGCGTCCCGCAAAGGTCCCGATCCGGTCATAGTGGATATGGGCCCCGTCGGCGACAAAGCACGCCCGCATGGCCCCGGGGTCCTTGTCGTCGCAGGCGCGCAGGTAACGCAGCTTGAGCGCACGGATCGCGTCGGCGGCTTCGAGCCGCTCCAGGCGTTGCGCAAGCGACTTCATGTCCGTCATGGCGTATCCCCCCGTCACGATGCCCGCAACTGGTACTTCAGCACCTTCCCCGCCGCGCTGACCGGCAGCGAGGTCACGAACAACACCTCGCGCGGCACCTTGTAGTTGGCCATGTGCCGGCGCGCCCAGGCGATCAGCGTGTCGGCGTCGACGCGCGCGCCGTGGCGCAGCACCACGTAGGCGCGGCCGACCTCGCCGAGGCGGTCGTGCGGCATGCCCACCACCGCCACCTGGGCCACGGCCGGATGCGCCACCAGCAGCTTTTCCACCTCGGCCGGATAGCAGTTGAAGCCGCCGACGATAAACATGTCCTTGATGCGGTCGGTGATGCGCAGGTAGCCGCGCGCATCGAGCGTGCCGACGTCGCCGGTATGCAGCCAGCCGTCGCTGTCGACCGCTTCGGCGGTGGCTTCCGGCAGGCCGAAATAGCCCTGCATCACGTTGTAGCCGCGCACCAGCACTTCGCCCGGTTCGCCGGTGGCCACCGGCTGGCCCTGCGCGTCGATGCAGCGGATCTCGATGCCGGGCATCGCGCGGCCGGAGGTGCCGGCAACGGTCTCGGCGTCGTCGCCGGCGCGCGTGAGCGTGGCGAAGCCGCACGACTCGGTCAGGCCGTAGCCGGTGATGATGGTGTCGAAGCCCAGTTCGTCGCGCATGCGCTGGATCAGCGCCGGGGCGATCGCGGAGGCGCCGGTCACCGCCACGCGCAGCGAGGACAGGTCGAACTCGCGCAGGCGCGGCGCATTGAGCAGCGTCTGGTACAGCGTAGGCGGACCGGGCAGCACCGTGATGCCTTCGTTCTCCACGCGCGTCATCACGGCCTCGGCGTCGAACACCAGGTGGGGCAGCACCGTGGCGCCGCGCGACAGCGCCGCCAGCCATCCGGCCTTGTAGCCGAAGGTATGGAAGAACGGATTGACGATCAGGTAGCGGTCCCCTGCCCGCACCCCGGTGATGGCGGCCCAGCCGTCGATGGCGCGCAGGTTCTGCGCGTGCGCGGTCATCACGCCCTTGGGCCGGCCGGTGGTGCCCGAGGTGAACATGATGTCCATCGGCGTGTCTCCGCGCACGCCGGCTTCGCGCGCGGCAAATGCCGCCGGCTCGGTGCGCGACGCCAGCGCCAGGAAATCGTCCCATGTCAGTTCGTCCGCGCCGGCGGCCCGGCCCTGCCCCGGGCGCAGGATCACCAGCCGCTCCAGCGTGCCGGGGCGATGCGGCGCCAGCATCTGCGGATAGCTTTCGCCGAGGAAGCCGTCGACGCAGAACAGCAGGCGCGCGCCGCTGTCGGCCAGCACCGCGCCGGCTTCGGCCCCTTTCATGCGCGTATTGAGCGGCACCAGCGCCGCGCCCACGCTGTGCGTGGCCAGCGCCGCGATGATCCACTCGGAGAAGTTCGGCGCCCACAGGGCCACGCGGTCGCCGGGCTGCACGCCGAGCGCCATCAGCGCGCGCGCCGCCCGGATGCGGCTGTCGTCGAGCGCGGCGTAGCTCAGGCGCAGCCCGTCTTCCTGGATGGCGATGCGCTCGCCGTGGCGGCTGGCAGCGCGCCGCAGCAGCTCGGGAATGGTCTCGGCGATGCTGTCGTTTGCCGCGGCTTCGATGCCGGCCGGTGCCACAATGGCGTCGAGGGTGTCAGATGGAGTCATGTCAATCCGGGAACTTCAGGTGGATCTCGCTGCTGGCCGGGCGCGCCTGGCAGGCCAGGGTCCAGCCCGCCTCCAGGTCGGCGCGGTCGAGCACATGGTTTTCGCCGAGCGTCACGTCGCCCTGCGTCACCTGGCACATGCAGGCGCCGCACAAGCCGGCGCGGCAGGAGTTGGGCGCGGCCACGCCGGCGCGCTGCAGCGCGTCGAGCACGGTTTCGTCGGGCGCCACGCCAACCTGGTGGGTCGCGCCGTCCAGCTGCACGGTGAGGGCCGCGCCGCGCATCGCAGGCGCGCAGACGACAGCTTCGGTCACGGCCACGCTGGCTGGCGCCGTGGCCGCCGGCGCGTCGGGCAACGAGACGAAGCGCTCTACGTGCAGCTGGCCGCGCGGGACGCCCAGCGCCTGCAGTGCGGCCTGGGCGCCGTCCATGAACGGCCCGGGACCGCAGACAAAGCACTGCGCCATGCTCCACGGCCGCACCAGTTCCTCGATCTGGCGCTGCGTGGGCGGGCCCTGCACGCTGTCCAGCCAGTGGATCACGCGCAGGCGGCCGGGATGGCTGCGCGCCAGTTCCGCCAGCGCCTCGCGAAAGATGATGGAGCGTTCGTCGCGGTTGGCATACACCAGCGTGACCGCGCCGCGCCCGTGCCGCAGCGCCGCCTTGGCGATCGACAGCACCGGCGTGATGCCGCTGCCGCCCGCCAGCAGCAGGAAATCGCCCTGCAGCGCTGGCGGCGTGAACACGCCGGCGGGCGGCATGGCCTCGACCGTATCGCCGGCGCCGAGATGGTCGCAGATCCAGTTGGAGACGCGCCCGCTCTGCACGCGCTTGACGGTCACGCGCAGCGCGCCGTCAACGCCCGGCGAGCTGGACAGCGAATAGCAGCGCTGCAGCGGCACGCCGTCGACGGGCACGCGCAACGTCAGGAACTGGCCCGGGCGGTAGGCGAAGGTCTCGCGCAGCCCCTCCGGCAGCGCGAAAACCAGTGAATGCGCCTGGTCCGTCTCCGCGACCACTTCGGCAATCTGCAGCCGATGGAATTGCACTGGCGCCATGATGTCCTTCTCTGCGGTGGGCGCGCTCAGGCCACGCCCATGATGGTCTGGGCGTTGTCGATGCGCAGTTCCGCACCGTTGATGAAGCGCGACTCGTCCGACGCCAGGAACAGCACCAGGTTGGCCACATCGCGCGGATGGCACATACGCTGCATCGGCTCGGCGCCGCCGACTTCCTCGGGCAGCGCGGTGGCGCCGCCGGGCAGGAAGGCCGCGGTCATCGGCGTCAGGATGCCGTCCGGATGGATCGAATTGCAGCGGATGCGGTAGCCGCTCTGCTT
Organism: Cupriavidus alkaliphilus; assembly: GCF_900094595.1. Lineage (GTDB taxonomy): Bacteria > Pseudomonadota > Gammaproteobacteria > Burkholderiales > Burkholderiaceae > Cupriavidus > Cupriavidus alkaliphilus. Next base: position 132,109 of record NZ_FMAD01000005.1, read on the forward strand.
GCAATGGCCCGCCACGGCGCGCGTCAGCGCGGCCACCGCGCCCTTGCTGGCGCTATAGGCGCAGAACGCGCCCATGCCGCCCAGCGCCGCCACCGACGACATATTGACGATGCTGCCGCCGCCCGCCTTCATCGCCGCCACGCCGTACTTGCAGCCCAGGAAGTAGCCGTCGGCGTTGATGCGCATCACGCGCTGCCACTGCTCGAGCGTGGCTTCCTCGACCGTCCCCAGCATCAGGATGGCGGCGTTGTTGACCAGCACGCTGGGTGCGCCGAAGCGCTGCTCGGTGCGCGCCATCACCTGTTGCCAGCCGGCTTCGCTGGCGATGTCGTGCGGCACGAACAGCGCGGTCTCGCCGATCTCGCGCGCCAGCGCATGGCCGGCTTCCTCGTTCACGTCGGTCAGCACCACGCGCGCGCCTTCGCGCGCCAGCAGCAAGGCGTCTTCCTTGCCGACGCCGCTGGCGGCTCCGGTGACGATCGCAATCTTTCCTTCAGTACGTCGGCTCATGGGTAGTCTCCTGGTGGATATGCGCCTGCCTTCCGTCGATGAGGTGGCCGGCAGGCTGTTGTGCAAGATGGCGGCCCGCGTTGCGCCCCGACCAGATGCAGTCGGCAAGCGACAGGCCGCTTACGTAGTGATTGGATGCGATGCCGACCGCCGTGCGGCCCACCGCATAGAGGCCGGGTATCGGCGCGCCGCCCGCTGCCGCCAGCACCCGGCCGCTGGATTCCTCCACCGCCAGCCCGCCCAGCGTGATCGCCGGACACGGGAAGACCCGGCTGCCGGCCGAGATGTCGATGGCCAGCCACGGGCCGGCCTCGAGCGACGCGCACATGGCCGCTGACTTGCCGGCCGGATCGGGCCTTTCGCCACGCGCCGCGGCGTTATAGGCGTCGAGGGTCGAGCGCAGCGCCTGCCCGGGCATGCCGAGCTTGCCGGCCAGCGCCTCGACGCTGGCGGCGCGGCGCGCACCGGCCAGCATCAGCAATGCCGCGGGCAAGGCCTGGAATGCCCACAGCCGGCCGCCCAGGCATTCGCGCAGGGCTTCGCGCGCCAACGCGCGGTTCAGCACCAGCCAGGCGCGCCCGCCGTGCCGTTCGCAGATGGCGTGGCCGAGGGTGGCGCCATAGGTTTCCTCGTTGCCGATGCGTGTGCCGTGCGCATCGACCACGCAGCCGCGCGCCCACGCGAACGGCGGATTGATAAAGCGCCACGCCGACACGCGCCCCAGGTGCCGGGTGGCGCCGCCGGCCGACTCGCCGAGGCGGATGCCGCTGCCGTCGCAACCGGTCGCGCCCAGGCGCCAGGCCTGCTGGTACTTGCCGGCATGGCGCGCCACCATGGCACGGTTGAAGATAAAGCCGCCGGTGGCCAGCATCACCGCGCCGGTGCGCACCGCGACCGGCTGCGCGTGGCGCAGCTCCAGCTGCAGCACCTGCGCGCGCAGCCGGTCGGCCAGCGCCGGCATGGTGTTGTGCAGGCGCTCGGCCAGGCGCGCCAGGCGCGCATGCAGCTTCTGGTGACGGCCCGGCGGCAGCTGCCACAGTTCGACGCCGACGACCGCGCCGTCGCGGTCCACGATCAGCCGCCGCGCCGCGCACTGGCGCATCACCGTGATCTGCCGGTTGTCTTCCACGGCGCGGCGCAGCACGCCATACAGGGTGCGGCCGGACATGCCGGGGCCCTTGACGCGGTGCCCGCGCGGTGCGGGCGCGGCATGCTGCGCGTAGGCGGGCACCGCTTCATTGCCGGAGTAGTACAGGTAGTAGGGCTGCGCCGGATACGAGGTCTTGCGCGGCGGCACGGTGGCGGCAAAGCGCACGCCCAGCGCTTCCAGCCAGCCGAGCATCGCGCGGCTGTTCTCGCAGAAGTCCTGCAGCGTGGCGTCGCTGACCACCCCTCCGGTTTCCTGGCGCAGGTAGCCAGCCATGGCCTGCGGGGTATCGTCAAAGCCCGCGGCGCGCTGGTAGGGCGTGCCGCCGCCGGCATAGACCACGCCGCCGCTTCTGGTGCTGGCGCCACCGCCTTCGAAGCGTTCCGCCACGATCACGCGCGCGCCGCCATGCGCGGCTTCCAGCGCGGCGCAAGCGCCGGCGGCGCCGAAGCCGACCACCACGGCATCGCAGGCGGCCTGCCAGGAATGCGCGTCGGGGTCATCGAGCCGCAACGGGGCGTGGACGGGGGTGACGGCGTCTTGAGCCATGCTGGTGCTCGCTCCGGGTCAGGCCGAACACAGCGCGCCCAGCGGCGCGGAGGTGGTATAGGCGCCGTCGACGTAGACCAGCGGCGAGACCTCGCCCGCCAGCCTGACCTCGCGCAGCCGGCCGATAAAGACCGCATGGGTGCCGTAGTCGAAGCGGCCGTCCTGCTGGCAGAACAGGTTGGCCTGGGCATCGCGCAGGGACGGCACGCCCAGCAGGTCGTCTTCCCACTCGCCGCTGGTGAAGCGCGCTTCGCCCTTGAGGCGGCCGCTGCAGTCGACCGCGATATCGCGGTGGTCCGCGGCGAGCAGGTTGATGCAGAAGTCCGCGCCGGCATCGAGCGGCGGGTAGATCGAAGAATTGCGGTTGATGCAGATCAGCAGCGAAGGCGGATCGGCCGACAGCGAATCGACCGCGGTGACCGACATCGAATAGCGGCGCTCGCCGTGGCGGCAGCTGATCACGGCGACGGAGCGGGCCATGCGGCGCATCGCCTTCAGCATGTCATCGCGCAGCGCGCCAACGGCTTCGGCGCTAGGTTCGGGTCTGGCGCTCATAGAGCCTCCTGTACAGGTTGAGCGGGGTGCATGGCGGCGGGTTGCCGCGCATGCTGCGAAATCACGTCCGCGGCGATCATGCCGAAGGTCATCGCCGGGCCCAGCGTGGAGCCGGCGCCGGGATAGCTGGTGCCCATCACCGCGGCGCTGGTATTGCCGATGGCGAACAGGCCGGCGATGGCGCTGCCGTCATCGCGCAGCACGCGCGCGCTGGCGTCGGTCACCAGTCCGCCCTTGGTGCCGATATCGCCGGCGTCGAGCCGCACCGCGTAGAACGGGGCCTTGCCGATCGGCGCCAGGCAGGGGTTGGGCCGTACCGCCGGGTCGCTGTAATAGGTGTCGAACAGGTTGTCGCCCTTGCCGAACTCCGCGTCCACGCCGGTGGCGGCGTAGTCGTTCATGCGCGCGACGCTGGCGGCCAAGCCATCGGCATCCACGCCGATCTTCTGCGCCAGCTGCGCGAGCGTGTCGGCGCGCACCAGGATGCCCGACAGGCTGGCGGGGATGCTGCGGTCCGGCATCACCGAGCCGGGCAGGATCGGCCCGCATGGGTACTTGTGGCGGAAGGTGGCGTCGAACACCATCCAGGCCGGCACGCTGCATCCGGTCTGTTCGTGGTCGCGGTACATCGCCGGCACGAACTCGGAATACGGCGCGGCCTCGTTGACGAAGCGCCGGCCCTGCCCGTTCACCACCAGGCAGCCCGGCATGGCGCGCTCGATAAACAGCGCGCGCTGTTTTTCCTCGCCCTGCACCTGCACCGTGGGCGCGCCCCAGACGTGGGACATCAGCGCCACATCGGCGCCGGCCGCCTGCGCGGCACGGATGGCATCGCCGGTATTGTTGGGCGGTGTCGCGCTCCAGGCGGCACGGGTGGGCTGCGGCAGGTATTGTTCGCGCATGGCCTGGTTGCGCTCGAAGCCGCCCGCGGCAAGGATCACGCCGCGCAGCGCGCGGATCTCCACCACGCGTCCCTCCTGCACGGCGCGCACGCCGCGCACAGCTCCGTCCTCGACGATCAGGTCCTGCAAGGCGGTATCGAGCCACAGCGGGATCGCGCGATCCATCATCGCGCGCCGCAGGCCGCCCACCAGGCTGTTGCCGAGCGTGAGGCGGCGGTCCCGCCGGGTCTTGCGGCGCCAGCCCAGGTCGAGCCAGTATCGGGCGAACTGGCGCACCGCCAGCCCGAGCCAGCCTGGCGAGCGGCACAGCAGCGCGTGCGCCTCGCCGGAGGTGACGGCCACGCGGCCGCCCACCAGCGTGCCCGGTGAGGGCGGACGCAGCCGGTCGAACTCCTCGCGCAGCTGCGCGCCGTCGAACGGCATCGGGTCGAGCGCGCGGTAGCCCGGCATCGCCCCCGGCAGCTTCTGGAAGTAGTCGGCGTAGCGCGGCAGCGTGTAGTAGTGCACCCCGGCCTGCTGCTCCAGGTACTGCAGCATGCGCGGCGCCTGTTCGAGATAGGCGCGGATGCGCTCCGGGTCGCCGTGCTCGCCGGTGCAGGCGAGGATGTATTCCAGCGCGCTGGCGTAGTCGTCGTGCCCGCCCGCCGGCGCGATATGGTGGTTCAGCGGAATCCAGATGCCGCCGCCGGACACCGCCGAGGTGCCGCCATACTGGCTGCTCTTCTCCAGCACCACCACCGACAGGCCGCGATCGGCGGCGCGGCAGGCGGCCAGCATGCCGCCGGCGCCGGAGCCAACCACCACCACGTCAAACTCGCTGGGCTGCATGCGCGCTCTGCTCTGGCTCATGTTGGTTCCTCGTGCCGGCGCGGCTCAGATGAAGAAGTCCGTATTGGCGCGGCCCATCATCACGCCGCCCAGGTTCTGGCCGAAGCGGTCCAGGTTGTTGGCATAGTGGGCGCGCGCCGCATGCAGGTCCAGGAAGCGGCGCACCATCGGGTTGCTGCGGTAGATGCCGTTGCCGCCGGCATAGCGCAGCAGGCCGTTGGCCAGCTCCGCGCAGCGCTGCGCCACCTGCGCCGACTGGAAGCGGAAATGCAGCCGGCGCGGCGTGTCGATCTGGCCGCCGTCGCGCGCCACCGCCAGCAGCTCGTCGAAGTTGCGCTCCAGGATGGCCCGCATCTCGTCGATGGCCACCTGCGCGCTGGCGCACGCCATCTGCGCGCCGCCGTCTTCGGCGGTCTTGCCGCCGCCATTGCTGCTGACGCGGCCGTCGGCGTAGGCGACGAAGTCATCCAGCGTGCCTTCGAGCGCGCCGATGCAGGCGGTGCAGACCGCGCGCACGAAGATCTGCGCGAACGGCAGCCGGTACAGCGGCACGTCATTGACGGCCAGCCCCGGGCTGGTGCCCATGGCGCCATCGACGGCGCGATGGGTGCGGTAGTCGGGCACGAATACGTCGTCGACCACGATGTCGTGGCTGCCGGTCGCGCGCAGGCCCAGCACGTCCCAGTTGCGCACGATCTTGTAGTCCGAGCGCGGCAGCAGGAAGGTGCGGTAGTCATAGGCACCGCCGGGCTCGGCCGGCGGCACCAGCCCGCCCAGGAAGATCCAGTCGCACAGCTCGCTGCCGCTGGAGAACTTCCAGTGGCCGGAGAAGCGGTAGCCGCCTTCCACCGGCGTGACCTTGCCGACCGGCATGTAGGTCGAGGCGATCAGCGTGGCGGGATCGTTGCCCCACACTTCCTGTTGCGCGCGTTCGTCGAACAGCGCCAGCTGCCAGTTGTGCACGCCGACCACGCCGTAGACCCAGGCGGTGGACATGCAGCCGCGGGCCAGCGCCATCTGGATGCGGAAGAAGGTCTGCGGGTCCAGCTCATAGCCGCCGTGGCGGCGCGGCTGCAGCACCTTGAAGAAGCCCGCGGCCTGCATCTCGGCAATGGTCTCGGCGGGAATGCGCCCGTCGGCCTCGGCCTGCGCGGCGCGCTGGGCCAGGGCCGGGATCATCTGCTCGGCGCGCGCGATCAGGCGCGCGGCCAGTTCCTTGGGATGGTTGTCGTGATGCACCGCGGTCTCCTTGTTGGCCTGGTTTTGTGGCTGGCATCGATGTTTGCACCGGCGCGGCGGCGTGCCATCGTCTGTTGGGACTAGCTGTTATCGCGAACGCGCGCGCGGCTTCGTGGATACGCCGGCCCTCACCCCCGCCCCTCTCCCGCAGGCGGGAGAGGGGAGCAAACCCGCAGCGGATGATTGCTTCGAGCCTTCCAACTTCCGCCTGCATACTCCCTCTCCCGCTTGCGGGAGAGGGTTGGGGTGAGGGCCGGAGCATCAACGAAGTGCAGGCCGTCGCTATTGCAAACGCCCGCCCTCACCCCCGCCCCTCTCCCGCAAGCGGGAGAGGGGAGCAAACCACCAGCAAACCAGCGCCATCTCGACTCAGGCCAGCGCCCGCAGCTTCCTGCCCTGCTTGCGGAAATGCGGAATCACGTGCTCGCCGATATTGCGGATGGTCTCCAGCTGCGCCCACTGCGGCACCGTGCCCATCTGGCAGATGAACAGGATTTCATCGGCGCCGGCATCGATCAGCCGCTGCACGTAGCCGATGCAGTCCTCCACCGTGCCGTAGGCGTGGTTCGGGTTCAGCATCATCATCGACGGATCGCTGAAGTCCACCGACACCTTCTCCGACGCGAACTTCGTGTTGATCACCGCCTTGCCCTGTGCATCGGTTGCCGTGACATGCTCGTCGTCCCAGGCCGACGGATCGGGACGCTCGCCGCCGGCATACCAGTACGACAGCGACTCCATGAAATAGCGCTGCCCCTTGATGCCGATCTTGCGCGCGGCCAGGCCGTCTTCCAGCACGATGGTCGGGCACAGCGCCGCCAGGTGCTGGTGCGGGCGGAAGCCCACCTGGTCTTCCGGCTTGCGCGTTTCCCAGGCGGCGCGGTAGATCTCGTTCTTCTTGGCCACATCCTCCGGTCCGCCGAAGCCGAGCACCAGCGCGCCCATGCCGCGCGCGCCCGCGCGCTGCAGCGTGTCGGCATTGGTGCAGGCCAGGTACATCAGCGGGTGCGGGTCCTGGCGCGGCTTGGGATGGATCGGGCGGCGCGGGATCTTGATGAACTCGCCGTCGTGCTCGATCTCGTCCTGCGTCATGATCTTCGGGATCAGGTACATCGATTCGTCGATCATCGGGTGCAGGCTGTTCAGGTCGTAGCCGAAGGTGCCGGCCTCCTGCTGGGTGCCGCCCTTGCCGACGCCGAAGTGCACGCGGCCGCCGGACAGGATGTCGAGCGTGGCGATGCGCTCGGCCACCTTCACCGGATGGTTCATCGCCGGCGGCAAGCACACCACGCCGTGGCCGATGCCGATGCGCTGGGTACGCCCGGCGACGAAGGCCAGGAAGGTTTCCGGCGCGCTCATGTGCGCGTAGTTGGTCAGCGCGGTGTGCTCGACCGCCCAGACCACGTCGAAGCCCATGTCCTCGGCCAGCACCACCTGTTCCATGATTTCATCGAACACCTTGTGGTCGCCGGCGCGCGAGGCATCGACGGTCTGGGCTTCATAGATCAACGAAAAACGCATTGCAGTCCCCTCTCGCTTGGTCGGTACAAGACCGCATCCGGGGCACTGCGAGGCGCTGCGCCTTGGGCCGGAAGCGGCCTGCGTGATCGCAGTGTGGTCGGCGCAAGACGTCGCAACATCGTCTGATTGGATTATGAGCCGCGCCGGGCGCGTCCCTATCATGGGCACCGGGCAATCCGCCCGCGCCTATCGAAAGGAACTGACACCATGCAAGCCAGGCTGCTGCTCTACCCCGTTGCGGACATCGACGCCGCGCTGCCGTTCTTCACCGAAGCACTGGGACTGCCGGTCAAGTTCCGCGACGCCAACCGCTATTGCGCGCTCGACGCGGGCGCGCTCACGCTGGCGCTGGTGGCCGGCGAGGAACGGCTGGTGGACCAGCCGGCGCTGGCCTTCAAGGTGGACGAGGGAGTCGAGATTGCCGCGGCGATGGCGCGGCTGGTGGCAGCTGGCGCCAGCGTGGCGCAGCCCGCGGCGCAGGGACCGCACGAGACGCGCGCGGTATTGCGCACGCCGGAGGGCTTTGCGCTGGTGCTCAGCGCAAAGCCCTGACGCCTTGCCTTAGCCCAGCGAGATCACGCTGCTCAGCAGCATGCGCACCAGCGTGGCCTGGCGGGTCACGCCGGTCTTGGAGAAGATCGCGCGCAGGTGCGCGCGTGCCGTGTTCTTGCTGATGCCGAGTTCGTCCGCGGCTTCATCGAGCGTGAGGCCGTTGGCCAGCTGCAGCGCGAGCTGGGTCTCGGCGGGGGTGAAGTCGAACAGCTGGCGCACCACCTCGTGCGAGGCCTGCGAGCGGCGCTCGGGGTCGCGGATGAAGACCACGCAGGCGGGGCGCTTGCGGTTGTCCTCGGACCACTCGCTCAGCGGGATGGTGCGGATCAGCACGCCCAGCCTGGCGCTGCCGGACGGGCGCGTGATCGACATCGCTTCCATCAGCGCCGGCGCGGTGCCGAGGTGGCCCATCATGGCCTGGCGCAGCAGGCGCTGGAACTTGCGGTTCTCCTGGCCGTACTCGACATCCAGGCCGCCCTTGGCGACACGGATACCATCCTTGGCGCCGAGGATCTCGTCGGCGGCGGCATTGGTCTTGATGATGGTGCCCGACTCGTCCAGGATCACCATGCCCACCAGCATGCGGTCGATGGCGCTGGCGTAGACGGTGCGTTCCGACTCGACCACATCCAGGCGCGAGTGCAAATCCACCGCGCGCTTCAGGTGCGGCAGCAGCGAGGTGCACAGCGCCTTGTCCGCGGCGGAGAAGTCGGGGCCGTCATGGTCGCGGCACACGCGGAAGCGGCATTCCACGCCGTCGTCGGTGCGCAGGTCGGCGCCCAGGATGTAGCGGATGCCGACATCCTTGAGGAACTGCAGGTACAGCTCGCTCTTGCACCATATGCCGGGGCCGAGATGCTCGTCGATGGTGACCACCCGGTCCGACGGCAGCCCGATGAACGGATCCAGCGCGTAGTAGTAGTTGTTGTAGGAGGTCTCGCCCGGCAGCGTCGAGCCATGCTCGGAGGCGTTGATCATCAGCCCGGGACGATCGGTGGCCGGCGAGCGCAGGATCAGCGTGGCGTAATTGGCATTGAGCTGGCGCCGGATCTGCTCCAGCGCCTTGCCCCATGGCACCTGCTCCATCGGGCCCTGGTAGATATTGCCCAGCAATGCGCTGAACTCCGACAGCGACACCGTCGCCTGCGCGAACAGGTGTGCGGCCGCCTGGCTCTGGCTAACCTCCATCAGCATTTTCCTCTGTCTCCATTGTGGCGTGCTCAGCGCTCCGGGCGAGCCGGGCCGCTGGCTTGTGCGGGCTCTGTGGCCCTTTTTTGTGCCCCGATTATAGGGACGGCTAAGAGGTCGCGGCTTGCCCCCCGCCTTCATGGTTTGCCCTAGGCAGCCTGGCCGCACAGGTGGGTCGCACATGTGGGTCGCACATGCCGGCCGGACTAGTCCCGCGGGACAGGCCCATCGTCACGCGGCGGCGGCGCAAACACATACTCCAAACAGACTAAGGACAGACCCATGCCCGCCCGCCAAGGGCAAACCCCTATGCAACCGGTAGCGCATGCGCGTCCTACCCAAACAGACGATGCCCGCGCGCCGCGCCGCCGCTACAAGGAGCCATGCGCGGCGATCGGCGCCGCCGTTTTCAGGAGACTTCCACCATGGCGGCAAACCCGCGGCAGCAGGCCGCAGTCATCACCGGGGCAGCCGGCGGCATCGGGCTGGGGCTGGCCCACGCGCTGGCCGCGCAAGGCTACGCGCTGGCGCTGGCCGATATCGATGCCGATGCGCTCGAAGCCGCACGCGCGGCGCTGGCACGCGACGGCGCCACCGTCGTCGCCGTGCCTACCGACGTAGGCGACGCGCGGCAGATCGCGCACCTTTGCGACGAGAGCTTCCGCCAACTGGGCCGTGTCGACCTGCTGTTCAACAACGCCGGCGTGCTTGCCACCGGCCGCTGCTGGGAATTGCCGCCCGAAGTGTTCGACAAGGTCATGCGCGTCAACCTGTGGAGCGTGCTGCATGCGCTGCGCTGCTTCGTGCCGCGCATGGTGGCGCAGGGCTCGGGGCATATCGTCAACGTGGCGTCGATGGCGGGGCTGGCCGTGGGGCCCTGGCTGGCGCCTTACACCCTGTCCAAGCAGGGCGTGGTGGCGCTGAGCGAAGGGCTGGCGCTGGAGCTGCAGGCGGCGGGCCTGCCGATCAAGGTGTCGGTGGTCTGCCCCGGCCCGGTTGCCACCGGCATCGCGGCGGACCTGGACGGCGCCGCGCCGCAGGAGGTGCACCAGATGAACGGCGCACTGCGCACGGGCATCGCCGCCGGCCTTGCGCCGGACCAGGCCGCGCGCGTGATCCTGGACGGCGTCTCGGCCGGCCGGTTCTGGATCCTGCCGCACGAACAGGCCGCGCACGCGGCGCTGGCGCGCGCGCAGGGCATTGCCGCGGGCAGCGCGCCGTCGTTTGCGATGCAGCTTTGATTGCCCGCCTGATTTTCGCCTGAATTTTTCGCCTGAATTTTTTGCCTGATACCCCCCGCCATCCAGGAGACACCATGCCGCTCGATCCCCAGGCCCGTGCCATGCTTGATGCCATGGCAGCCATGCCCAGCCCCGACTTCTCCACGCTGCGCGCCGCCGACTACCGCGCCGCGCTGGCGGCCATGCCCGGCTTCGCGCCCGGCGATGCCGTCGCCGCGCAGCAAGACCTCACCCTGGACGGCCCGGCCGGCCCGCTGCAGGCGCGCTTGTACCGGCCCGATGCGCCCAGCGAGGGCCAGGGCAACGTGGCGCTGCCGCTCGTGATCTTTTTCCACGGCGGCGGCTTCGTGTTGTGCGGCCTCGATTCGCACGACAACATCTGCCGCAGCCTGGCGCGCCGCAGCGGCGCGCTGGTGCTGTCGGTCGACTACCGCCTCGCGCCCGAGGCGCGCTTCCCGGCCGCCGCCGACGACGCCGTCGCCGCGGTGCGTTGGGCCGCCGCGCATGCGGCACAACTGGGCGCCGACCCGTCGCGGCTGGCGGTGGCGGGCGACAGCGCCGGCGGCAACCTGGCCGCCGTGGTGTGCCAGCAGCTGCGCGGCAGCGGCATCGCGCTGCGGCACCAGCTGCTGCTCTATCCCTGGGTGGACTGCAGCGATGCCGCCGCGGGCAGCGCCAGCTACCGGGAATGCGCGCAGGGCTATTTCCTCAGCGTCGCCGAACTGGCGTGGTATCGCGCCCAGTACCTGGCCACGCCCGCCGACGCCGGCGATGTCCGCGCCAGCCCGCTGCACCAGCGCGACCTGCGCGGCCTGCCGCCGGCCACCATCATCACCGCCGAATTCGATCCGCTGCGCGACCAGGGCGAGGCCTACGGCGAAGCGCTGCAGCGCGCCGGCGGCAACGCGGCCGTGCGCCGCTGGCCCGGCCAGATCCATGGCTTCGCCAGCATGCAAGGGGTGATGGATGCCGCGAGCCATGTGCTGGACGCGGCCGCGGCGGCGCTGCGCCAGGCGTTCGGCGCAAGCAGCCGGCAGGAGGCAGCATGAGCGCGGCCAACCTGCTGGCGCCGATGCCCGAGGTGCTGGCAGCGCTCGCCGCGGGCGAGCGCGTGGTGGTGCTCGAAGATGAGAGCGCGGAAGCCACCGGCTGCGTACTGGTGGCCGCCGAGCGCGCCACCGAGGCCGACGTCAACTTCATGGCCGCCGAGGCGCGCGGCCTGGTGTGCATGGCCATCACCGAGGCGCGCCGCGCGCTGCTGCAGCTGCCGCCGATGGCCGCCAGCCAGCGCCAGCGCGAGCGCTACACCGTGTCGATCGAGGCCGCCAGCGGCGTCAGCACCGGCATCTCCGCCGCCGACCGCGCGCTGACGCTGCGCGTCGCGGCGGCGCCGCGCGCCCGGCCGCATGACCTGGTCCAGCCAGGCCATGTCTTCCCGGTGGTGGCGCAGCCGGACGGGGTGCTGCGCCGCGCCGGCTTTGCCGAAGCATGTTCCGACCTGCCCCGGCTGGCGGGACGCGTCGCGGCCGGGGCCTATGCGCTGGTGCTCGACGACGACGGCGAGCTGATGCGCGGACCGGCCCTGCTCGACTTCGCCAGACGCCACGGGCTGCCGGCCGTCTCGGTCAGCGCACTGATCCACCACCGCCTGCTGACCGAGGGCGCGCTGCGCCGCACCCGATCGACCGAACTGGCGACGCCGTTCGGGCGCTTTACCGTGCACGCCTACCATGACGCGCCGGTGGACGCGCTGCACCTGGCGCTGGTACTGGGCCAGCCCGACCCGCACACGCCCGTGCTGACGCGCGTGCAGGCGGTGGAGATGCAGCGCGACGTGCTGGCCTTCGGCACGCCCGCGCAGCCGGCGTGGAACCTGGAGCGCTCGCTGGAGAGAATCGGTGCCGAGGGTTGCGGCGTGCTGGTGCTGCTGGACGAGCGCGAATCGCCGCAGCAACGGCTGGAGCGGCTGGCCGCTGCGGCCGCCGCCGCGCCCGCGCCGGCTTTCGCGCAGCGCGCGCTCGGGGTCGGGGCGCAGATCCTGCGCGACGTGGGCGCGCACAAGCTGCGCCTGCTGAGCCATCCGGTGCCCTACCGCGCCGTCACCGGCTTCGACCTGGAGGTGACGGAGTTTGTCCCGCCGGGCTGAGCGGCGCGCCGAAGCAGTCGGCAAAGCTGCGCGTAAAGCGCTCCACGTCGGCGTCGGGCAGGTGGTTGATGCCGCCGGCCAGGCGCCGGCCGCCGCCGGTCTCGAAGGCGCGGCAGAAATCGGCCGCGCCGGTAGCACTGTGCGCCGGCACCCGCACGCTGACCGCAAAGCCGCCGCCAGACCTGGGCGATAGCAGGCCGATCGCATCGCCGGGACGCCCGCGCACCAGCTCGTTGGCGAGCACGCCGATCGCGCGCCGTGCCCACGGTGCGTCGGGCAGCACCAGCAGCGCGGCGCCGGGCACTTCATGCAGGGGCGAAAGGCGGCGCGCCCGGGCCATGTCGTCGTCGTAGCCGTCGCACAGCAGCGTGTAGGTGGCGCACTGCGCGGCGAAGTCCAGCGGGTCGGCGAACGGCAGCATGTGCTGCGCCAGCGCGGCGGGGTCGCAATGCAGGTCGGCCACGCACTCGCCGTACGCGTTGTAGTTCAGGCAGGTGCCGAGCCGTTCCAGCACCGCGGTCTGGCCTGCATCCAGCCCGAGCTGCGCCGCCATCGCGCGCGCCACGTCGCCGAGGTTGTCGCCAAAGGCTGCGGTGACCGCCCAGCGCCGGTGGCGTCCGTCCAGGTGGCGGTCGACCAGGATGCTGGTGCAGACCTGCGCCGCCTCGTCGATATGCGCGCGCAGGCCGGCATGCGCCGGCACGTCGCCGGCGTGGTGGTGGTCGAAGTAGTGCACCTCCACGCCGGCGTCGAGCAGCCGCAGCAGCCCGTCGCGGTTCTGCTCGAGCGAGATGTCGAGCGCCGTCACGATATCGCCGGCGCGAGCGTCGATGCGCTCGAGCAGCCGGATATCGCGCTTGACGCCGGTAAACAGCGTGGCGTCGCCCGGGTGCAAGCGATGGGCCAGGCGCAGCTGCTGCAGGGCGCACAGGCCGTCGGCGTCGCCGTTAAAGGCAAAGTAGCGTGTCATGGCATGCGGTGCTATGGGCTCAGGGCATGAAATCGCCACCGTTGGCGTCCAGCGACGCGCCGGTGATGGCCCTGGCGTAGTCTGACACGAGAAACAGCGCTGCGCGCGCGCAATCATCGTCGGTCGGCATGCGGCCCAGCGCGATCTGCGCCGTTACCGGCGCGATCACCGCGTCTTCGCTCACGCCCTGCTCGGCGGCGGCGTGGCGCACATAGCCCTGCACCGGCGCGCCCCACATCCAGCCCATGAAGATGCTGTTGGCGCGGATGCCATGCGGCCCCAGTTCGCGCGCCAGGTACTTGACCGCCACCGCCAGCGCGCCCTTGGACGCGGCGTAGCCGGATTCGCCCGGCATCGGCTTGCGCGTGGCCTGGGTGTTGATCATCACGATGGCGCCGCCGCCCTGCGGCTTCATCAGCGCCGCCACCTCCTGCGTCAGCGTCATGGTGCCGAAGACATTGGTGTCGAACACCTGGCGCCACACGTCCAGGTCGGCCGCTTCCACCGGCTCGGGGAAATTGCCGTGCTGGAAAGCGCTGTTGACCAGCGCGTCGATGCGGCCGAAGCGGCGCAGGGTCTCGCTGGCAAGGTGGCGCGACTGGGCGCGGTCGGTGATGTCGGTCACCACCTTCAGCACTTCGCAATCGGCGCCCAGGGCATCGATGCGGGCCTGCGCCTCGTCCAGCTTCGCCTCGGTGCGCGCGGCGATGGCCACGGCGCGGGCGCCCTCGCGAGCGGCCTCAACGGCCAGCTTGATGCCCAGACCCGGGCCGATGCCGGATACGATGACGATCTTGTCTTTCAGCAGCATGGGGGTGGTCTCCTCGTTGTGTTCGTATCAGTCGCGGCCCAGTACGTGCCGCTCGCGGTAACCGGCAAAGTCGCGCTCCAGCTGCGCCTGGCTCAGCCCGAACCGTTCCGGCGTGTAGGCGTGCGCCGCGCGCTGGTTGCGCGGGTTGCTTTCCATCCAGGCCCACATGCCGGCGCGCGCGGCCTCGGTCAGCGGCATGCCGGCGAAGCGGTAGACCGCCTGCGCCACGCCGAAGGGATCGCGCACCGTGTCCTCGAAGCGCACGTCGAGGAAGCGCCCGGCGGGCATGGCGTCGCGCACGGCCATGGCGTGCTCGGTGCCGCGCCGCATCTGTTCGCTCCACTGGCGGCCCACCGCAAGCGGATCCGGGTCATCGGCGTACAGCTTCCACAGCGTATGCGCCATGCTCGCCATCGACGGGATGGTCTGGACCGGATCGCGGTGGGTCAGCACCACCTGCGCCCCTGGGAACACCCGGAACAGCACCTCCAGCGCATGCAGGTGCTGCGGAGTCTTCAGCACCCAGCGTTGTGCCGGCACCGTCGAGGTCTCACCGCGCTGGCGCTTTTGCCACTGCAGGAACTGCAGCATGGTCTTCAGGCAGGCATAGACCTCGGTGTGGTCCTGCTGCGCCAGCCAGCCGGTGTAGGCGGGCACATTGGCGTAGGAATCCATCGCGCACAGGAACGAATGCTCCATCAGCATGAATTCCTCGTCGGCGGCCATCGCGTCGAGCGGGTGGATGGCAAGGATGTCAGGGATGAGCTGGATCATCTGCGCCACTTCCTCGCGCGCCGCGGCGATGCGCCGGCCGGGGTCGCGCACGTCCTCGCCCGGCAGCGGGGCCGGATAGCGGGTCTCCCACCACGCCGCCGAGCTGAAGCGCGCGTCGGTGGCCAGCATGCGCTGCAGCAGCGTCGTGCCGGTGCGCGGCAGGCCGACGATGACCAGCGGGTCTTCCACGCGCTCCTGCAGGATCTCCGGATGGCGCCGGCAGTAGTCCTGGATCACCAGCCGGTTCGCCAGCTGGGCCTGCAGCTTGCCTTCCAGCATGTGCGCGCCTTGCGGCGACAGGTTGGCCTCGCGTGCCAGCGAGTCCGACAGCACCCGCAGCGCCTCGCGATAGTTGCCCGGGCCGAAGTCAGCCAGCCCCCCGGCCCGCTCGCTCGCCTGCGCCAGCAGGCGTTCCACGTTGATGGCATTCATGCGTTGTTCTCCGCGAGGGTTGCACTGAGCGATGCAAGCTTGACCACGCGCGTGCGCGGATGCGACGGCTGCGCCGCGCCGACCCAGCGCCAGCACATGGTGCCGTTGTGATGGCCCGCGGTTTCCAGCCAGTTAGGCAGGCCCGGGTCGCGCGCGCTGAGGATCACGGTGACGCCGCCGTCGGCGTTGAGCCGGGCACCGTGCTTGTTGAGGCAGATGTCGTGGTAGCGGTAGTCGAGCGATTCCATCCAGTAGTTGTTGATCTGGAAGTTCCAGAACTCGCACTCCGGCACCCGGTCGACCTCGACCACCAGCGCCTCGTCGTCCGCGAGCCGCCAGCAGGAGTGGTAGTAGTAGATGTTGGGATCGCCGCCGGCCGCCTGGCAAACCGCCTGGTCCGCCGGCGGCAGGGCGTTGACGTGGCCGCCGTAACCCTGGGCCCAGTCGGCAAAGATGCGCGCGGTGCCCTCGACAAAACCAGCGGCGCGCAGCAGGCCGGCGTGCAGGCGCTCCGCGCTCAGCGCCGGCGGCTTGCCGTCGGCGTCGATGCGCTCGATCTGCAGTTCGGCGGGCGTCTCCGCCTTGCGGTCGAGGAAGGTCTGGCGCACCACCAGGGCATTGGTGGCCGGCTCCATGCGCACCCAGTTGCCCGGTTGCGGCTGGGCGCTGAGCGTGATCTCGAAACTGCCGTCCGGCTCCACGGCAAGCTTGTTGCTGTCGATAAAGCCGGTCTGGACCATGCGCCCGTCGGCTTCGTAGCCGCCCTTCTGCGTGCCGAAGCTCAGGTACGCCACCGTGCCGCGCCGTCCGCGGATGCGGTACGCCGCGCTGCCGTCCAGCCGCGCGTAGCGGTACAGGTTGTCCGGATTGTCGGCACCGATCTTGGCGGTCTCGTGCGACGGCGAGAACAAGCCGGGGAACGCCGGATCGGCAAATTCCACGTGCATTTCCAGCGCAATGCGCAGCAAGCGGCTCAGGTAGCGGAAGCCCTCGGCGCGCGTGAGCGCGTCAGTCGGCGCTTCCGGGCGCAGGATCTGCTGCCCGCTGCGCTTGAGCACGTCACAAAACTCGGCCCAGGTCTGGCCGCTCAGCAATTGGTCTTCGGCGGATATCGCCATCTGCCTGCTCCCGTGGTTCGTCGGCGCAGCAACGATACCCAGCGCAGGGCGGCCCCTTCCTCGTCCGGGTGGACTAGGAAATGCGCGCCGCGGCCCGCGATTTCTTAGTCCGCCCGGACGAAGTGGCGCGGGCCCCCGGCTCGCTACCTTTGGCCCATGCCGGACGACCGCGACAACCCTGCGCGGCACCGGCAAACCCAGAGGACCAAGCGTAAAAAGGAGACCCCGATGTTGACCCACCTGGAGCAACTGGAGGCCGAGAGCATCCACATCATGCGGGAGGTGGTGGCGGAATGCGAGAACCCCGTCATGCTCTATTCGATCGGCAAGGACAGCGCGGTGATGCTGCACCTGGCGATGAAGGCCTTCCATCCCGCGCGGCCGCCGTTCCCGCTGCTGCATGTCGATACCACCTGGAAGTTCCGCGAGATGATCGCGTTCCGCGACCAGACCGCAGCCCGGCTGGGCCTGGACCTGCGCGTGCACGTCAACCCCGAGGGGCTGGCGCGCAATATCAGCCCGCACGAGCATGGCTCGGCCGTCCACACCGACGTGTGGAAGACGCAAGGCCTGAAGCAGGCACTGGACCACTACGGCTTTGACGCGGCCTTCGGCGGCGCACGCCGCGATGAAGAGAAATCCCGCGCCAAGGAGCGCGTGTTCTCGGTACGCACCGCGCAGCACCGCTGGGACCCCAAGATGCAGCGCCCCGAACTCTGGCGCCAGTACAACACGCGCAAGCGCAAGGGCGAGAGCCTGCGCGTGTTCCCGTTGTCGAACTGGACCGAGCTCGATATCTGGCAATACATCTACCTGAACGAGATCCCGATCGTGCCGCTGTACTTCGCCAGGGAACGGCCGGTGGTGGAGCGCGACGGCACCTTGATCATGGTCGACGACGAGCGCCTGCCGCTGCGTCCGGGCGAAACCCCGCAACTGCGCAAGGTGCGATTCCGCACGCTGGGCTGCTACCCGCTCACCGGCGCGATCGAGAGCGACGCCGACACGCTCGGCGGCATCATCCAGGAAATGCTGCGGGCGACCACGTCGGAGCGCCAGGGACGGCTGATCGACAGCGATTCGGCCGGTTCGATGGAAAAGAAGAAGCAGGAGGGATACTTCTGATGCAAACCCTGATCGACAACGCGCCGGCGACGGCGCAACCCGCCGGCGCGCAGAACGAGATCGCCCGGTATCTTCGTGCCCAGCAAAGCAAGAGCCTGCTGCGCTTTATCACCTGCGGCAGCGTCGACGACGGCAAGAGCACGCTGATCGGCCGGCTGCTGTATGAATCGAAGATGCTGTTCGAAGACCAGCTGGCGCAGCTCGAGGCCGACTCGAAGAAGATGGGCACGCAGGGCGAGAACCTTGACTTCGCCCTGCTGGTGGACGGCCTGGCCGCCGAGCGCGAACAGGGCATCACCATCGACGTGGCCTACCGCTTCTTCGCCACCGACAAGCGCAAGTTCATCGTCGCCGACACGCCGGGCCATGAGCAGTACACCCGCAACATGGTCACCGGCGCCTCCACCGCCGACCTGGCCATCCTGCTGGTCGATGCGCGCCGCGGCGTGCAGACGCAGACGCGGCGCCACAGCTACCTGGTGGCCACGCTGGGTATCCGGCGCGTGGTGCTGGCCGTCAACAAGCTCGACATGGTGGACTACTCGCGCGAGGTCCATACGCGCATCGAGAAGGAATACCGCGAGTTCGCGCGGCAGATCGGCCTGACCGATATCGTCTGCATCCCGATGTCCGCGCTGTGCGGCGACAATATCACCGAACCCAGCGCCAATACGCCGTGGTACCAGGGCCCGACGCTGATGGACCATCTGGAGAGCGTGCCGATCGACCACGTGCCCGCGCAGGACGAGGCGTTCCGGCTGCCGGTGCAATGGGTCAACCGCCCCAACCTGGATTTCCGCGGCTTTGCCGGCACGGTCAGCGCCGGCGTGGTCCGGCGTGGCGACCGCGTGCGCGCGCTGCCCTCCGGCCGCGAAAGCCGCGTGACCGCCATCGTCGGCGCGGCCGGCGAATGCGAGCAGGCCATGCGCGGCCAGGCGGTGACGCTGACCCTGGCCGACGAGATCGACATCAGCCGCGGCGACGTGCTGGCCTGCGCCGAAGACCCGCCCGCGGTGGCCGACCAGTTCGAAGCGACGCTGGTATGGATGAACGAGGACGCCATGCTGCCCGGGCGCCCCTACCTGCTCAAGCTCGGCACGCGCACCGTGGGCGTGACCGTGGCGCAGCCAAAGTACAAGGTCAACGTCAATACGCTGGAGCACCTGGCCGCGCGCACGCTGGAGCTGAACGAGATCGGCGTGTGCAACCTGCACCTGGACCAGGCGGTGGCCTTCGACCCGTACGCGCGCAACCGCGAGCTGGGCGGATTTATCCTGATCGACCGCCTGACCAACAACACGGTCGGGGCCGGCATGCTGCACTTTGCGCTGCGCCGGGCGCAGAACGTGCACTGGCAGGCCATCGACGTCGACCGCCGCGCCCATGCCGCGCTCAAGCACCAGTCACCGCGCATCGTCTGGTTCACCGGCCTGTCCGGCGCGGGCAAGTCCACCATCGCCAACCTGGTGGAAAAGCGCCTGCACGCGCTCGGCCACCACACCTACCTGCTCGACGGCGACAACGTGCGCCACGGCCTGAACAAGGATTTGGGTTTCTCCGAAGCGGACCGCATCGAGAATATCCGGCGCGTGGCCGAAGTCGCCAGGCTGATGCTGGATGCGGGGCTGATCGTGCTGGTGTCGTTCATCTCGCCCTTCCGCTCCGAACGCGAGATGGCACGCGCACTGGCCGGCGACGGCGAGTTCATCGAAGTCTTCATCGACACGCCGCTGGCCGTGGCCGAGCAGCGCGACCCCAAGGGCCTGTACCGCAAGGCGCGTCGTGGCGAACTGAAGAATTTCACCGGCATCGACTCGCCCTACGAGCCGCCCGAGCATCCGGAAATCCGCATCGACACCACCGGCGACACCGCCGAGCAGGCGGCAGAGCGGATCGTGGCGTGGCTGCGGGATAGGCCTTAGGCCGAATGGACGATGAGGCGGCGGCGGGGGTAGGTACGATGGGCAAAACCGGCATTCTGCCGGGCCTGCCCCAGGCCAACGTGCATCAACGACCGACGGCGTACTCCCTCTCCCGCATGCGGGAGAGGGGAGCAAACCGTCGCACCACCATGCTCCCAGCTTCCCTCCCTGCCGCCGAGCTTAGCGCCCTGCTCGCCCAGCTCTACCAGGGCCCCACCGAAACCGTCCCCTGGGCCGGCTTCCTCGAAAGCCTCCGCCAGCGACTGGCCGCCACGTTCGTCACGCTGGTGCTGCGCCACCCCGCCACCGACCGCCCGGGCCTGATCGTCAACGCTTCCGACTACGGCCCCCACCTGCCCGGCGAGCCTTCCTACAGCGAGCAATACTATGCGCTGTGCCCCTTCCTGGACCTGCACCCCGACCGCCTCTTCAGCGCCGACGAACTGTTCGGCGAACCCGGCTGGCTGGCGCATCCGTTCTACGTGCAATACCTGCAGCCGCTCGGCTTGCGCTACATCCTGGCAGCGAACCTGATCACGCCGGATGGCGTCGAATGCGCGCTGTTCATCAGCCGCACCGCGGCCGGACAAGACTTCACCAGCCCCGACAAGGCGCTGCTGCTCGACTTGCTGCCCCACCTGAAACGCGCCGTCGACCTGCATGCCGCGCTCGACGTGCTGGCCTCCGAACGGTCGCTCTACGCCGATGCGGTCGACCGCATGCAAGTGGGCACGGTCATACTGGACGAGCACGGCCGCTGCATCCGCAGCAACGACGTCGCCGGCCGCCTGCTGCGTGCCCACGACGGCCTCTACCTGGCGGACGGCGCGCTGCACGCGCACTGCCCGATGGAAAACCGCAGGTTCCGCAAGATTCTGGAGAGCGCCGCACAGGCCCATGCGCTGGCCGCGCCCCGCAGCGAAGTCACCACGCTCAGCCGGCCCGCCGCGCCCACGCCGCTGAGCGTGCTGGTCCGGCCCATCCCGCTCAGCTACCGCAGCGAGGACAAGGCCCGCCGCCCCGCGGTGGCGGTCTTTATCCGCGATCCCGCCGGTTCGCCGCGCAACACCCACGCCAGCCTGCGCAAGCTGTTCCACCTGACCCCCACCGAGATCGAACTGGCCCTGCTGATGGTCGACGGACTGACCCTGGATGAGGCCGCGGCGCGGCTGGGCGTGAAGAAGAACACGGCGCGGGCGCATTTGCGGGGGATTTTTGCGAAGACGGGGGCGACGCGGCAGGCGGTGTTGGTGAAGATGTTGCTGTCCAGTGTGGTGGGAATGGGGTAATGCAGGTGCGGGGCCCTGAGCGCGCGTCCACGGCGCAGCGTTTCCGTCAGCGTGATTCCCGCCTGCCCTGCGGGATCACGTCGCCGGCACGGCGCCTGCTGTCAGGGTGTCATACAACGCCCGCGCGGCAGGCTGCAATGGCCGGTCATGGCGCCGTATCAGGCCAAGGACCCGGTCTACGGAAGGATCCACCAGCGTCACGCCGCAAAGCCGGGGATGATCGTGCGGCAGCGCCATGCCGGGCAGCACTGCCATGCCCAGGCCGGCCTCGACCAGCGCCAGCACCCCGACCACGTGGTTGGCTTCGTAGTGGATGGTCGGGCGTCGCCTGAGGTGGGCGATGGCATTCTCGATCAAGGCACGGTTGCCGCTTTGCTTTGAGACGCCCACCATCCGCTGCCCCGCAAGTTCATCCCAGGCGATGGCATCCCGCCCCGACCAGGGATGGTCGCGCGGCATCACCAGCCGGTAGGGCTCGGCGCGGATGGCGCGAAATTCGATGTTCGGCTCCTGGGCACCCATGAAATTGAGCCCGAAATCGGACTCCCCGGACATCACGCTGGCCAGCACGTCGTTGGCGTTTTCGTCAATCACACGCACGCGCACCCCGGGGTGCCGGGAGCCGAACTCATGAATGGCGTCGGGCAGGAAATGCAGCACCGACGACGGTATCGCGGCCACGGTCACAAGGCCGCGCTGGAGCGTGACCTCGTCACCGAGCCGCAGCACCGCGCTGTCGAGGATGGCCAGCGCTCCACGCGCCTCCTCCAGGAACTGCCGGCCAATGTTTGTCACCTGCACGCGTCGCGTGGTCCGTTCAAGCAGGCGGGAGCCAAGCGTCCTTTCCAGTTTGTCGATGCGCCGGCTCAGGGCGGGCTGGGAAATGTGCAAGGCCTCCGCGGCCATGCGGAAGCTGCCTTGTTCCGCGGTGGCGACAAAGGCCTGCAGATCTTCCAGCCCGAAATTAATGCGCGGCATGCATCAGCTCTTGAATAAGTTGCAATTCACAGATTAATACGCTGCCCATATGCTGGCAATGCCTCGACGAGGCACCATGACGTGCAGTGAAGCGCATAAATCCAGAGCCAGCTTTGACCAGGGAGACGATATGAAGTCCGCAACCTCTACCGCCCGGCACACCGTTCTGATCTTGTTGCTAGGGTTGGGTGGTCCAGCCTGGGCGGATGACATCCGTGTCATTACCTCGGGCGGATTCACGGCGGCCTACCAGAAACTCGTCCCGCTTTACGAGGCCGCCACGCAGGATCGCGTCATCACCGCCTACGGCGCATCGATGGGCAATGCGCCGGACTCCATCCCGAGCCGGCTGGCGCGCGGCGAGACCTTCGACGTGGTCATCCTGGCGGATGCCGGACTCGAGAAACTGACCGCCGAAGGCAAGGTTCTGGCCGGCAGCCGCGTCGACCTCGCGCGTTCGCTGATCGGCATGTCGGTGCGCAAGGGGGCGCCCCGGCCGGATATCAGCAACACCGATGCCTTCAGGCAGACGCTGCTCAACGCCCGGTCGATCGCCTACTCCGCCAGCGCCAGTGGAACCTATTTGTCCAACGAGCTGTTTCCCCGGCTCGGTGTCGCGGACCAGATCAAGGACAAGGCCCACAAGATCTACAGTGAGCGCGTCGGCGCCGTGGTGGCGCGCGGCGATGCGGAAATCGGCTTCCAGCAGGTCAGCGAACTGCTGCCATTCCAGGAACTGGATTACGTCGGCCCCTTGCCTGACGAGCTGCAGCAGAAAGTCTTCTTCTCGGCCGGGACGATTGCAGGCCGGCAAACAACTGCCACCTCGCGTTTCGTTGGTTTCCTGGCCTCGCCTGCCGCGGCTGCAATCGTAAGCAGCACCGGACTGGAACCGGTGGCGACGCCACTGCCGCCACCGGCACCGCCGAAGCTGGGGCAACCGGCGAAACCCTGATGCCGGGCTTTGATTACGACTTTGCAATGATCACGCTGCCGTTGACACCGCGCTGGCAAATCAAAGACCGACCGGTCGGGCTAACAAACCATGGGGGATAGCGCTCTGCCAATTCGCTCGGGCACCGCATCAGAGCCGATGGGACCCATGCAGAAAATACTCCAGACCGTCGACAAGGACATTGAAGCCGCGGTGATGGGCACCTAAGATGGAGTTTCTGGCGCGAGCGGCAAGCCTGCCGTCGCCAGGATGTGGTCTGCGATGACTGGACCCTCCGATCCAGGCGGACCTGCGGTGTAGTGTAGTCCCGTAGCAAGAATAGACCTATAGCTTGGGAGACAACTGTGCTGAGTCATCATGAAATCGCCACGCTGGTCCTCGTGAACGACCACTCGGACACCATCGAGCTGGACGACGCAGACATGCAGGCACTGCTCGAGAAGCAGTTCATCACGCTCGAGCGCCTCGGGCCAACCGTTGCGCAGCCGCGCGTCACGATTCAAGGCTACGCCTTTCTCAAAGCGGTCGGTCGTGTTCGCGCAAGCGACGGCAAGGCACGCCAGCAATCCGCCTGCAGGACCTTGCTTTAACCCCTTCGGTACCTGTCGACTTCCCCGGCCTGCTTTGGCGGCAAGCGGCAGCCGGCATTGCCAATGTGGGCATGGCAATCGTCGTGCCTTGACCCTCCGCTCCGCGCAGCACTGGTCTTGCAATCGTTGCGAGGGGCGGAACTTATCTGGAGACGCAAAATGACAAAGTGGTCGCCTGAGCAAATCAGCAAGCTTCAGATTACCGGCATCGACGCCTGGGCGGGGCTGGCCAGCAAGTCGCTGGAATGCATCGCCAGGTTGGTGGACCTGAATCTCCAGACCATGAAAACAACCCTGGAAGACGGACAGGAGTGCGCCAGGAAGGCGTTGTCGACCAAAGACCCGCAAGAACTCGTTGAACTGCAAGCGGAATTGTTCCAACCCACGGCCGAAGCGATGTTGGCGTATCGACGCCGTGTGCAGGACATCGTTGCCGATGCGCAGGCCAACGTCGAAAAGGTGCTGGAGGTGCAGTACGCCGCCGGCAAGCGCGAGGTACAGGGATTCATGGAAACCGCGCTGAGCAACGCCCCGACCACCTCGATGACGCCTTTTGTCGCCTGGCAGGAGGCGCTTAACGCCACGACCGCGCTCTTCGACTCCATGCAGGCAACGGCAAAGCAGGCGATGCAGATGGCCGGGAGCAGCCTGGATTCCGCCGCCGAAGCCACGTCCAAGGGCGTACGGCGCCGCCCTGCACCCGCCCCGCACACGGCGGAGTAATACCGCCAGCCGCGTTTGTCGGCGCCGGCGCCAGGCCGCTTGCCTTACCGATGCGGGACAACGCCCGGAACCGTGGCGTAGCCGACCCGGCGCCTGTCCCGCATATTCCAGACACAGGGGATCGCAGACATGACAAAAAAAATCGCCATCGTGACAGGTGGCATGGGCGGGCTTGGCGAAGCGATCAGCATCCGACTACAGGACGCAGGTTGCACCGTTGCGGTCACGCATTCGCATGGCAACAGCGGCGTCGACGCCTGGCTGGCGAGAATGGAAGAAGGCGGGAGAAAATTCCATGCCTATCCCGTAGACGTTGCCGATTACGCCTCGTGCCAGCTGTGTGTTGCAGCCATTCACGAGGAGCTGGGCGCCACCGACATTCTGGTCAACAACGCCGGTATCACACGCGATGCCAGTTTCAGGAAGCTGGACAAGGTCGACTGGGACGCGGTCATGCGCACCAACCTCGACTCGGTATTCAACATGACCAAGCCGGTGTGTGAAGGCATGGTCAAGCGCGGCTGGGGCCGCATCATCAATATCTCGTCGATCATTGGTTCCAAGGGCGGCTTCGGACAGAGCAATTACGCAGCGGCCAAGGCCGGCATGCATGGATTCACCAAATCGCTGGCGCTCGAAGTGGCCAGGAGCGGCGTGACGGTCAACACCGTGTCGCCGGGCTTTATCGCCACCAAGATGGTAACGGCGATCCCGCAAGAGATCCTCGACACCAAGATCATTCCGCATATCCCCGTCGGCCGCCTGGGACAGCCGGACGAAGTGGCGGCGCTGGTCGCCTATCTTTGCTCGCATGAAGCCGGTTTCTTGACCGGCGCGAACATTGCGATCAACGGCGGACAGCATTTGCAGTGAAGCCTCGCTGCTCCGGCCGGCGCGATGTTGACGCAGCAATGCGAGGGCATCGCGTGGCGGGTCGCAGCGTGGGCGCATGAGCAAGGCGGGAAGCTCCGTGCCGGGGCGGCGTGCTAGCATGAACGCCTCCGCTCTCCTCCGCCCCGCTTCCCATGACCACGCTCTACGCGACGCTTGGCGTACAGGCCGATGCCACCCTGGATGAGATCAAGCTTGCCTATCGCCGTGCGGCAATGAAATGGCATCCGGACCGCAATCCCGGTCGCGAAGCCGAAAGCCATGCCGCGTTCCAGCAGATTCGCGATGCCTATGCGATCCTGTCCGACGCCGAGCAGCGCCAGGTCTACGACGACGTCTTCGAACGCGAAATGCGCAGGTGGGAAGCCGAGCACGCAGCACAAGAGGCCGAGGAACGCCAGGCCCAGGAGCAGGCGAGACGCGTCGCGCAGGAGCATTACGAGAAGATGGTGGCCATCGCGATGCGCTTTGCCGACGAAGGGCATTCGCGCGACGTCCTGTTCGGCATCCTGCTGGGCAAGGACTGCGAGACGGAACTCGCCGGACGAATTGCCGACAGCGTTTATGCACTGCATGAGTCGCGCCACGCATGCGCCGAGGGCGAGGCCGTAGCGCCGGCACATGCCGGCACCGCGCGCACCGAGATACCCGTCAGCCCGTTCGACGCATTCTGGCAAGGGCTGTTCAGGTTTCGCTAGCAGGCGAATCCACACCCCCACTTTGGTGGGGTGTTGGCGCTGCAAAATTGAATCTCCGTTAACCGCCGTTTGATATAGATTGTAAAGACATTTAGAGCCACCGGTTCGCATAGCAGGGCCTGGCCGCAGTTCATCTTTGGTATCAGCCGTCGGCGAAGACCACGATCTCGTGGTGACCGCCGGCGAGCCGGGGGGAGACAATCTTGCGCCTGGTGCTTGCGCGCATGCGGAGCCCGCTTGGACGCCTTGGGTCGCGTTCCATCACGGCGGGCACGGTGCTTCTTGGAGCGCTGACGACGGCTGTCGTCTATGCGTTCTGCACCGATCTGCTGGAACGGGATGTGCGGCTGCGCTTCGAGAGCGATACCGGCGACGTGGTCCAGCAGATCGATACGCGGATCCGGCTCTATACCGACGTGCTGGTCACGATGCAGGCGCTGTTCGGTGCCAGCGACGATGTCTCGCGCGGCGAGTTTCGCGACTTTGTCGTCGGCCTGAACCTGCCGCAGCGCTACCCCGGTTTCCAGACCCTGAACTACGCGCCCTATGTGCCGGCGCCGGAGGTCGATGCGTTTATCGCCCGGCAGCGCAATGATCCGATCCTGCGCGAGGCCGGCGTGACGTTCAGCATCCGGCCTCCCGGCCCGCGGCCGGGCTACTTCGTCCTGACCTATGTCGAGCCGCTCGACACCAACCTGCGGTCCATCGGCGTCGACATGGGTGCCGAACCGCGCCGCCTCGCCGCGCTGGAGCGCGCCCGCGATACCGGGCACCCGGTGAGCAGCGGCCGGCTGATCTTCAGCGACGCCAAGGATCCTCATGTGGGGATTGCCCTGCGCCTGCCGGTGTATCGCAGGGCGCTGAACCTGGATTCCGTGGAGGCGCGCCGCGCCGCTTACGTCGGGTCGGTCGGTGCCGGCATTCGCGTGGCGGATTTGCTCAAGGACCTGGTCAGCAACCAGAACCTGCGCCCGATCCGCTTTCGCGTCTATGATGCCGGCGACATCGCGGCGCCAGCCGATCCCCTCTCCGCCAACAACCTCCTTTACGACAGCCGCACGGGGTTGGCGACGCCGCGGCCGGGCCGTGCCGCGCAAGGCCGCGCAGCGCCTCGCGCGGGCACGCCGGCGGCCGAACCGGCGGCCAGCCGGGACGACCTGGCCAAGAGCGTCGAGCGCAACTTCGGCGGACGGCGCTGGGTCATTGCCTTCGCCGCCGACTCGACCGCAAGCGGCGGCCCGCAACGCTATCTGCCGACGCTGGTGATCATTTCCGGGATGATCATCACCGTGCTGCTGGGCTGGCTGGCCTACGCCTTGTCCAGTTCGCGTGCACGGGCCGTAGCCGTAGCCGACCAGATGACGCACAGCCTGCGCGAAAGCCAGGCCGCGCTGGCCGAGGCGCAGCAGATAGCCCAACTCGGCGACTGGCGCATCGACCTGGGCAAGGACGTCGCCCACTTTTCACGGGAGATGGGTCGCTTGCTGGGCTGGCGCGGCCACAGGCCGACACCGGACACGCTGTTCCAGGCGATCGAGACCAGCCATCGCGCGGTGTTGCGGGAACGGATGGAAAAAGCCGCGCGGGACCTTCAGCCGTTCGAGCTCGAGTGCCCTTACCGTACGCAACGTGGACAGCGCGGCTGGTTGCATCTGATCTGCCACGCGCAGGGTCCGGCGGGCAGCAGTACCGCCTTGCGCGGCACGGCACAGGATATCAGCCAGCGCAAGTCGGCAGAACAGGCCCGCGCGCAAGAGCACCAGATCGCCCTGCACCTGGCCACGGCCGACAGTGAAGCCGAAGTGCTCGAGGACATCGTCCACACGCTGCTGGAAGGCATGGAATGGGAGGCCGGCGCATTCTGGCCGGCCGACGAGGGCCATGGCAACAAGCTGCCGCAGGTATGCCTGAGCCGCGCCAAGGCGCTCGAGCCATGGCTCGCTTCGCGCCCTGCCCGTGCGCCGGATGCCACGGCCATCACGGCGCCACAATGGTATGCGGGGCTGCATGACGTGGCCAGCCATGCGCAAGCCGGTTGGCTCGCAAGTGGTGGCATCCGCACGGTATTCGCCTTTCCGCTGAGCCGGGGTCACGTCACCCTTGGCGTGGTCGAACTCTATTCCCGCACCCGGCGCAGCGTCGATGTCCATGCGCTGGCGATGGCCGGCGGCATTGCCAGCCAGACCGGGCATTTCCTGCTGCGGCGGCAGGCCGAGGAAAACCTGCGTTTCATCGCCAATCACGATGCCCTGACCGGCCTGCCCAACCGGCTGATGTTCAAGGCCGAGTTCGAAAAGGCCCTGGCACGCGCCCGCGCCGGCGGGCAGGCGCTGCACGTGATCTTCGTCGACCTGGACGAATTCAAGGTGGTCAATGACACCATCGGCCACAACGCCGGAGATGCCGTGCTCCGCGAAATGGCCGAGCGGCTTCGCCAGGGCCTGCCCGAGGTGGAGCTGATTACACGCTTCGGCGGCGACGAGTTTGTCGTGCTGCTCGACCCCAAAGGCGATTCGGCGATTCTCGCCCGGACCATCTCGCAGCTACAGGCCGTGCTCACACCCGCCTTTGTCATCAATGATTCCGAAATGCGGATGACCGCCAGCATCGGCATCAGCTCGTTCCCCGAAGACGGCGACGACTGGCAAACCCTGCTCAAGCATGCCGACCTGGCCATGTACGGCGCCAAGCAGCTGGGCAAGAACGGCTATCAGTTCTATTGCCGCGGCATGAGCACGACCTTGCAGCGGCGCATCGACATGGAGTCGCACCTGCACCGCGCGCTCGAGAATGATGAGTTCGTGCTCTATTACCAGCCGCGTATCGCGCTGGCATCCGGCACCTGCACCGCAGTCGAGGCACTGATCCGCTGGCGCCACCCGGAGCTTGGCCTGGTCATGCCCGCCGACTTCATTCCCTTCGCCGAGCAAAGCGGCGCCATCGTAGAGATCGGGGCGTGGGCGTTGCGCGAAGCGTGCCGCCAGAATGCCACGTGGCTGGCCCAGGGCCTGCCGCCGGTCAGGGTTTCGGTCAATCTCTCCGCCCGGCAGTTCGCCGACAAAGCGCTCAGGCTGACCATCATCGATGCGCTGCGCCAGGCGGCCCTGCCAGGCAACCTGCTGGAGCTGGAGCTGACCGAAAGCATGGTCATGCGCGATGCCGAACAGGCGTCGAACTGGTTGTCGCGCCTGAAGCGAACCGGCGTGCGCCTGGCCATCGATGATTTCGGTACCGGTTATTCCTCGCTCGCCTACCTGAGCCGCTTCCCCATCGATACGGTCAAGATCGACCGCAGCTTTGTCCGTTATGTTCCGGAGAGCCGCAGCGACACGCAGATCACCAGCGCGGTGATCGGCCTGGGCCACCGGCTCGGCCTCGAGGTCGTCGCCGAGGGCGTGGAGAACGAGGCACAGCTTGAGTTCCTGCGCCGCGAAGGCTGCGACGAAGTGCAGGGCTACTACTTCAGCCATCCCCTGCCGCCGGCGAAGATCACTGCCTTCCTCGCCAGCCGCATGGAGAATGGCCCCGATTTCGCACGGGGCCAGGAACCGATGCGCGCCTGACCGAGGCCAGGCGCGCGTCCGTGTCGTCGCAATGCAGGCAGTCCAAGACCAGCAAAAAGAGAGGAAACTGAATCATGCATGAACGTACTGTGCAAGCCATGTGGCAAGACATCGATGCCCTCGATTTCTCGAGGATGAAGGCCAAGCTGCTGCACCAGCAGCATCGGGACTGGACCCCGGCGTCCCTGGAGCAGGCCGAGGACGGCTACCGCCAGTTCCTGAAGCTGGCTGCGAAGTATCCGGAAACACCGGCCGTGCCCAGCGAGCTGGTCGATGCCTTCTGGCACGCCCACATCCTGGATACCCGGCGCTATGCCGACGACTGCATGCGCATCTTCGGCCGCGTCCTGCATCACGATCCCTACGTCGGCATCGATGGCCCGGAAGACGAGGCGCGCCTGATGGCGATGGCCGCCTCGAGCGATGCGCTGAACATGCGCGAGTTCGGCAACCCGCTCACCTCCGCGGCGTACTGCGCCCGCGCTGCAACCGACAACGCCGCGTATTGCGCGCGCATGAGCGAAAAGCAGGATGCCGCGTACTGTGCGCGGCTGGCTGAAAGCAAGGATGCCGCCTACTGTGCTCGCCTGGCGACGGATAAGGCTGCCTACTGCGCGCGGGAAGCGGAAAGCGGGGTGGGACGGGTGCACGCGGTCACTACGAAGCCCGCTTATTGCGCGGTGACTTCGCCGCGTGGTGTTGCTTGACATCGGATGAGAAGGCACTCATCACATTAGCCCGAGTGTACATATAGCGACCACTGGTACAACCTGCAGATCGCTCCCCGTTATCTGTCAGGTGATTGTGAATGCGCGGCTTTGCCGCGCATTTTTTTAATCAGTCCGCGAAATCCATGGCTTCGGACTGGTCATGTCTTCAGGGCAGCGCCACGCTCATGCCCCCGTCGGCCATGACGACGGCGCCGACCATGAAACTGGCCTTTTCCGAGGCAAGAAATGCGATCACCTCGGCAATTTCCCTCGGCTGGGCTGCGCGGCGGATGGGCGCCTTCTTGCCGTGCTCCGCAAGGAACGCCTGGCCGTCGGCATGGATGTGGTTGGTAATGTTGGTGATGACATCGCCGGAGCCCACCGCGTTGACGCGAATGCCATGTTCGATGGCTTCCAGCGAGAGCGCCCGCGTCAACTGCGCCAGCGCACCCTTGGACGCCGCATAGGCCGCGATCAGCGGAAACGCCTGATAACAGGCGTAGGAGCCCACGTTGACGATGGCGCCAGTCTTTGCCGGCACCATCGCGCGCATGGCTTCCCGCGAGAACAGGAACGCGCCCGTGGCGTTGACGGCCTGGATGCCGTTCCAATCCTCGAGCGACATATCCACGAGCGGCTTGTTGATGATGACCGCCGCGTTGTTGACCAGGATGTCGAGCTTGCCAAACCGCTCGATCGCGGTGGCCACGGCCTGCACGGCGCTTTCCTCGCGCGCCACATCGGCGACGACGGGAACGAGACCGGGACGAGCCAGCGCTTCCACCTTGCTGCTGCGCTCAACGGCAATCACATTCGCGCCCTCGGCATGGAGCAGCTCTGTCGTGGCCAGGCCAATGCCACTGGCCGCACCGGTAACGATGGCGACCTTGCCTGCGAAAGCGCCACTGGCTGGGTTGCGTGATGTCATGAGGTTCTCCTTGATCGGGTTGCGTAGTACGTATCGGTTGGGTCAGTACGGGCTGGCGGTGGGGCGTACGACGATCTCGCTGACGTCGACGTCGGCGGGCTGCCCGACCGCGTAAGCAATGGCGCGGGCGATGGCGTCGGGCGTGATGGCGATGCGGCGGAACTCCTGCATCGCCGTGCGCGCGGTGTCGTCGGAGATCGTGTCGGCCAGTTCGGATTCCACAACGCCCGGGCAGATCACTGTCACGCGGATCTTGTCGGTTTCCTGGCGCAGCCCGTCCGAGATGGCGCGAACGGCAAACTTGGTAGCGCAGTAGACCGCGGCGGTCGGCGACACGGAAAGGCCGCCAATCGAAGAAATATTGATGATCTGGCCGTGGCCTTGCGCTTCCATCGCCGGCAGCACCGCGGCAATGCCGTGCAGCACGCCGCGGACGTTCACATCGATCATCCGGTTCCACTCGCCTAGCTTGAGGGCGTTGAGCGGCGAAAGCGGCATCACGCCTGCGTTGTTGATCAGCACGTCGATGCGGCCGAAAGCGTCGAGCGCGAAGCGCGCGAATGCCGCCACGTCATCAGCCGAAGTCACGTCGAGTTCGCGATAGCGAACCATGCCCCCGGACGCTGCAATCGATTGCGTCAGCCCGGCGAGCCTGTCGGTGCGGCGCGCGCCAATCACGAGGCGGTGTCCTTGCGCGGCGAGCAAACGGGCCGCGCCCTCGCCAATGCCGCTGCTGGCGCCGGTGATCAGAATAACTTTCGATTCGCTGGATGTGTTTGCCATCTTGCATACTCCTATTGCTGGTTCGGATCGGGCCGCCGGTGCCCACGCTTTTCCGCAGGAACCTTCTGTGCCCGGTTACGGCTCTCAATGAAGCGAAATGGTTCGTCGGCCGGTGAGTGAATGATAGGGATGACGGGTCTTCAGGCGAAGACACGGACCGATGCCGTTATTGCCTATTCCTATCAAGTGCGCTGGCACCTCTCGCGAGGCGGGGCTACAATTGCGCCTGTAGCGAACAACAGGAGACTGCGGTGTCGAAGGTCCGCTCCCCCGCTTCCGTCAGGATGGTCCGCCTTATCGAGACGCTGGCGCCTAACGAGGGATACACCCAGTCGGCGCTGGAAAGTGTCCGGCTGATGCGTTCCGACCGGCCGCTCGGGCGCACGCCGGTGCTGTACGAGCCGAGCATCGTGATCGTTTGCCAGGGCCGCAAGCTGGGCTTTCTGGGCAATCAGGTCTATGTCTACGACGCACAGCACTATCTCGTGCTGTCCGTACCGCTGCCGTTTTCGACGGAAACCCAGGCCTCGCCAGAGGAACCCATGCTCGCGGTGTCCATCCGCCTCGACCTTATCGAACTCAGCGAGCTGATCACGCAGATCGGTGCAGTGGGTCATCTTCCTGACGAGCCGCCCAATGGCATGGTGTCTACCCGGCTTGACGAGAATCTGGCCGGCGCAACAGTCCGGTTGCTGGAGGCCTTGACGGTGCCAATGGATGCGCAGATTCTGGGCCCGAGCCTGGTGCGGGAGATCTGCTACCGCGTACTGACGGGCGCGCAGGGCGGCGCGATGCGTGCCGCGCTTGCCCACCACGGACGTTTCGGTCGCGTCGCGAAGGCGCTGAAGCGGATTCACACCGACTATGCGACGCCACTCAATGTGACGTGCCTGGCCAAAGAAGCCGGCATGAGCGTGCCGGCATTCCACGCCAACTTCCGCACCGTGACGCAAACTTCGCCGATCCAGTACATCAAGTCCACCCGCCTTCACCAGGCGCGGCTGATGATGATTCGCGATGGCGTCACCGCCGCGGCAGCTGCGGGACGCGTCGGCTATGAAAGCACCTCGCAGTTCAGCAGGGAGTTCAAGCGCCTTTTCGGGAGGACGCCGGTTGAAGAGGCGCGCGACATGCGCGAGTCGTTCACCCTTTCGCCGGCGGTTCGCTTCGGTGCCTAGGCAATGCCTACCGGGCCACGTCCTGTACGGAACCGGAATTCGTGAGACTACGTGCTTTTCTGTGAGACTAGACATTTGGAATTAGTGCGACTGCCGCGCGCTTGCCTAGAGACCAAGCGGGCTGCGCGCTAGGAGCGCGAAACCCGCTTCCCTACAGTCCCGTACTTGTGGGGAAGCACTGACCGGGGGGCGCATTTGACTGCTGCCGGCCATTTGCGGCCGTTCGTCCACTATCTCAGACGGACACTCAAACGTCGGCTCCACATCAGACTACGGACATTCCCCCGCGAATTACATAGGAGCGTTATGGGCCGCCTACTCCCATGCGCTTGAACAGCGGATGTAGTGTCTTGGCACGCTACCCCAACGCGCGGGGGTGGTCGCAATCGGCGTCGCGAACGGAGCGACAGGAACATCCCGCGTCAGCAGGTTGGCCATCGCGTCGAAGTCCGCCTGACTTACGTCGGCATAGAAGGCCAACTTGGTATTGGCGCGGTACGTCGCGGAGCTGCTGCGCTGGTCGATGCGCAGCGCGCCGACCACCGCCGGATCCGCCAGAAGCTGCGGGCTAACAAGCTCTCCAGCGTTTTCCGGCGATTGGATGTAGGCGACACCGGGAACCCCCGACTTCGGCATGAAGGCCGTGAGCTAGACCAGCTTGGCCAGCTTTTCCGGCACACGCTCTGCCACTGCCGTGGCCACGACTCCGCCCATACGGTGCGCCACCAGCACCACCTTGTCGTGCCCCGATGCGCGGACCTGGTCAATGGTGGCGATGACGCTGTTGGCGTAGTCGTCGAGCGTGGTGCCCGAACGCGGCCGGATCGAGCGGCCTGACGTCGTAGGAAGTCGGGAAGCGTGTGTTCAGGCCGTGCGCTGGAAGGTCACGTGCTACCGCGCAATGTCCCTTGGCAGCCAGCAACGGAATCACGCGTTCGTAGGTCGACGCACCGTGCCATGCGCCATGAACCAAGACGAACGCCGGTGCCAAGACATCTTCCGCCTGGTTGCCATCGCAGGCGGCCAAGCCGACGCCCACAGCAGTGCCTGCCGCAAACTTCATAGAATCTCGTCTGGTGTTGTGTCCCATGTTGTCTCCTGGGTCTGAGGAAGCCATGTTGTGCTGGCTTGGTCGAGACTCTAGGCAGACCCCTGTTGGGCCGGCAACCGGCCTTGCTTGCGAGCGCAAGCGACTTGTCTGAGAGTGCAGCGACGAGGGCGGCGTCACTCCGAATCGCGCCGCCACGCGCTGGGTGCCACGCCGAAGACGTCGCTGCTGGATTTGCCCAGGGCCGGAATCCATTGCGGCCGACAGCGTGGCGCGCAGCAAACCGACCAGGGCCTGAGCGATGTGTGCGGCGTCAGCGGCACGGATATCGCTTCGCCACTGCGACAGCGGCTGCATCTGGCTCACCAGCAAGTGTGCTGGCGCGGTCTCGGGCAGTCGCAGAGGGCGCCCATCGAAGGACGGGGTATCCCGGCCGTTCAGCACCGAATGGGGAACCGCCAGCGACAGCAAGTCAGTTTGCTCCGGTTGCTTGAGCTTGAAAGGCCGGCAACTGTCAAAGAGCAGCAAATGCCCCGGCGCCGCCGCTACCTCCAGTCCGTTTTGCTCAACGCGGGCGTTGCCCGACAGGTAGAGATTCACGAAGAAGACAGGCGAACCACCTCGAGATACGGCGGCGGACGTTCGCCACGTGTCATGCGACGGGCCGCGTACCTCATTGAACGCAAGACAATCGATCGTGCGGTGGGTCATCGCTGCCTGAAAGTCGTCCACGCGGTTCAGTTGGGGGGTCATATGCTCGCGCGGAGATGTCGCGCCAGAACTCCCTGCGTTGCCTGCTGGGAATGGCAAGTGACGTCCAACTGTCATACATGCGCGTCATGCTCCGTAAAAGCGCCGCCAAGGAGCAGAGAAAAACTCAAAGATCTTTTCCTGACGGACATAGGCGTCGAGTAAAAAGGCGGGACAACAGGCGAGCAAAGCATCGCACTCCCTTACCTCCAGAATGCGCTGCATATCCCTCCAAACGCCCAATCACCTTGGCCATCCCGGGATGAAGAGCTGGCCATTGAGCCCGCGGCCGGTAGGGAGAATTGGGGCTGAACGCGCGTATGCGCCTGCTGCTTACGGCTCCTTTCCGACGATCGGAGGACACCATCTCAGTCGGCTCAGACGTGTCCGGATCATGCAACACGCTCACGCGAAACAGCGAACGGCCTTGCTGCGTTGGTTACGCTTCGATCGCAAGCGGGTCATTCGTTCGCCCCGCGCAGATCAGCCTCGCAGAAGGGTCTTACTGATGGTGCTTTGACCGCGCCCCCTGACCTTATAGGGTGGATTGTCTTGTCAACCCCCACCTTCGTAGTTATCGGTCTATTGTCTTGACATGCCGACATAAGCACTTCTTACACGGCAACAAAGAACATTTCATGGCCAAACATTGAATTAATGCGTTCGGGCTGAGGCAATATGGCGCGGCATTACGTCATCAAACTGACACACGCGGCGGACAGACATCCCGCCATCTATAAAAATTAAGCGCAAGGACGAGTGGCATGTCTGTCAGCAGAGTCGGGACGGCGGAGGAGGAGTATCTGGTCTTTGGAAAGCGGTTCCAGATCCATGCGCCGCAAAGCTTGTGGGCCAGCTATTTCAACTACTTCAGCGACAGCTACGAGCCGGCTCATCAAGAACAAAGGGCCTTGGCAGACACTACCGTCATTCGCGTACGCTACGTTGATCGCACAGATATTCTCTCGTCGATTACGAACAGCGAAAAACGCGTTGCTTTCCATCTGTCATCGAACTACGGCCACTGGAATATTGTTGGCTATGGCGACGGCCACGATATGGTATTGCCGGAATACGGGCTGGCAATTCAATATTTCGAAGACGGCCACGTCGACATATTCAGCGACTGTCCACCGCATCCTCGATCAATGGAACTGGTATTCCATGTCGCGCGGAACATCAGCCTCTATTCGCTGGACCGTCGAAACACTCTGCTATGCCATGCAAGCGGCGTGGCCTTCGATAACCGCATCGTGCTATTTGGCGGGAACAAGGGCGCGGGGAAGTCAACGCTCTTCATAGAGGCCGTCTCCAGTGGTGGAGCGCCCTTCGCGAACGATCGCACCGCAATCGATATATCTACCGGCACCGCAACTTCTTGGCCTAGCTATCTCAGCTATTGCGAAGGCACCATCGGGGACTATGGGCATCTGACGCGAGCCTTCCTCGACTACGAACAGGACTCGCTGTCGGTGGGAATGAAGCGGTGGGGCACAGTGCTTCGGCGCGACTATAGCCAGGACGCCAAGCGGATCATCCCGCCCCACTTTCTGACGCGTGCGCTGAACCGTCGTTACTGTCAGAACGGCTACATCGCCGCGATGGTTGTACCTCGGTTGGATCCTGGGCTGACGACACCGTTCAAGTGTTCAGGTCCGCTAGAGATGGCGGCACTGACCCCTGCTGAGGCCACTGCGCTTCGCATGCCCCAGGAGGATCCTGACATCCCTCGGTGGCACGGCCGCGGGACTACCTTGTCGAACACGTCCGGCAGTGACAGCGGAGTTGCACTGCTGCGCAAACTCGCGGTACCGGCCTATCGCATCGAAATGAATCCCAAAAGCGGAAAAGAGCAGTTCGTTAGTTTCCTCAAAACAATAATGCAATAAGGAGCTTACCGTGTACCGCGAATTGAGTGTTGCCTTTTCGTTTACCGATGAAGAACGGGTCCGCATTACCGAGGCGCTAACCGCCATCCGGGTTAGCCCTTACAAGGCGTATCCGGCGTTTCGTAATATCATCCGCAGGCTCATCTCGGAGGACATCGGGCTACAACGCTTCCACAATGCGATTTCGTGGTTCGGAGCGCAGTCCTCCTACGACCAGCCGTTCTTCTTCGCCGAGAACTGCCCCATCGACGCGGACCTCCCCGAGTTCTCGAACGAGGATCCCGTTGGTGAGAAATACGCAAAGAAAAAGACGTTCGTTGCGGAGGGCTTTCTGCAGATTTTCGCCGATCTGTCGGGACAGCATCCCATCTCCTATATGAACGTCAACGACGGAGACGTTTTTCAGGACATTTTTCCGAAGGAATCGCTGAAGCACACCCAGTCGCAGAAAGCGCTGGGACCCATCAACTTTCACAAAGATCTCGCTAACCACTTTGTTCGGCCCGACTACGTCAACATTCTCGGACTCCGCAGTCACGAAGCAAACGAAATCTGCACGACCTTCGTCTCGAATCGTGACGTTCTTGAAAACGTCTCTGCGACAACGCGCGATGTGTTACGGCAGACGGAGTTCTATACGCCCTTCGACGACCTCACCACCAGCGAAAGCCGCGTGGACGTCGGACGGGCGCCAAACCATCCGATCTTGTCGGGAGACGCGGATATTCGCTTCTTCGAGAATCGCACCGAAGGCTTGACTGCTCGTGCCAAGGCGGCGGTGGCCGAGCTGCTGGAGGTGGCGCACGCGCATAAGGCGAAGGTACTTATGCGGCCCGGAGACTTTGTCTCGATCGCCAACAATCTATCGCTCCACGGGAAAGAGATTCACAGCGTCGCCTCAGAAGAGCAAAAGGCAAAGCGTTGGAGCATCAAAACCGTCAACGTGCAGTCCATTGCTCCCCATGTTCGGCGGCTCGTCGAGGGCACAGACTATCTGGTCAACGGTTGACCGTACCGTCGCCTTTCATCCCTTTCTTCTATAGCACTGACTAACATGATGACTGAACTGTCTGCCGGCGACCTCAAGCCCCTGGAGCCAATTGTCGGACGC
The DNA here is from genome assembly GCF_900094595.1 of Cupriavidus alkaliphilus. Classification (GTDB taxonomy): domain Bacteria; phylum Pseudomonadota; class Gammaproteobacteria; order Burkholderiales; family Burkholderiaceae; genus Cupriavidus; species Cupriavidus alkaliphilus. Next base: position 169,723 of record NZ_FMAD01000005.1, read on the forward strand.
GTGGATGCACTGACAGAGGTCTCCGGTGGACTGTTCAACCGCGTGATGCGCGGGGAAGGCGAGCTTGGCGTCTTCTACGTCAAGCAACTGACCGATAGTGCGCGTAGTGGCAGCTTCCCGCCCTTGCCCACGAGCCGCACGCAGCGATACGCGGTCGCAGTGTCCTGGCACGAACACGCCCTAGCCTGCTCCGCAGACCATAACGTCGTCGTTCCCGTGCTCTTGGGAACATCCGCCGACGATTCGCTGATTGTGATGTCTGAAGTCTCCGGGCGGCCACTCTATGAAGACTTGGTGACTAGCCCTATGCCGCCAAGTTTTGTCGAAAGCCATCTGCGGAAGATCGTGGCGTGGCTTGGCAGATTCCACGAGCGACCGATGCCGGAACGCGAGCGGATGCATGCGGCCAGCGACGCATTCAAACGGTACAAGGTCGGCCTACAATACCTGGACCTCTTCCCCCTGTTGCCTTCGTCGCTTCTCGATGGCGCGGGCGCCTTTGTGGCTTCATATCTGCAAGCTACGGACGACGTGGTCCACGGCGACCTGAACTCGAGAAACGTTCTCGTTGAGTCGGACAAGATCGCAGTGATCGACTTCGAGCAAGGACATCTCGGAGAGGGCATCTACGATTTGGCCTACATTTTGTCCGAGTACGTGATCTTCTCTCACGCCCATTCGCATACGTCGATGGAGACCTTCATCGGTGCTATGTGGCGCGAGTATGTAAAGGTACGACCCAGCGTGAAGCTGGATGTCGAGGAATGCCGCTTCCAAGTGCACCTTGGCTTTCAGACTTTGTATCGCCTTGTCGGTCCATCGCGCACAGTGTGGAGTGGGCATCTGGACGATTTCGTGAAGCGCGACCTCACTGCTTGGTCAATGGACCGGCTGTCCAAATGGCTGCCGACGTGAGGATCGGTACCTCCACGACGGCCACCTTCGCAGGATACGTCACCTTCTTTCTCCCGGCCGGGGTCCTCCTCAGCTTCCTTTCGCTGTACTTGCACGGCAAGGGCATGTCCACGGCCGAGGTCGGCTTCATTGTGAGCTGCTTGTTTAGTGTCAAGCTGGTCGCCAGCCCGCTAATTGTCCTCTTTGCCGATGCGAGGGACCGCCATGCCGGTGTATCAACCGTATTCCTGGCCCTCTCGCTTCTTGCCGCTGCAGGTCTCGGTTATCTAACTGGCTTTACCTCCTTGGCGCTGGCCACGGTGGCGCTGGCTGTCTCACGGAATTACTTTCAGTCCATGCTGGAGAACCGGGCCGTCAAGCTTCGTAGCGGCGGCCGGCCACAATACGGCGCATTGCGGCTGACCGGGTCACTAGCCGTCGCAATAGGTGTCGCCATCGCCGGCGCGGTGCAGGCGTGGCGTCCCCAGGCCTTTCCGGCGGCATTTGCCGGGCTGCTGGTGGCATCGAGCTTAGGTTTTGCAGCGGCGACCCAAGCGATGCCCGTTCCGCCGAATAGTGGCGCGGTAGCTTCGACAACATTCGACCCGCGCGCAGCAGCCGGCGGGCGCGCACGAGCGGTCATTCTTGTACTGTTGGCGGCGACGCTATTGGTCGGTGCCCACGGCGCCCTTTACAGCGTGGGCAGCATCGCGTTGGAAAAGCACGGCTTCGGCCCTGCCGCGATCGCCGTGATATGGGTCGGCACCTTCGCCGCGGAAGCGATCGGCTTCGGCCTTCTGAATCGTGCAACGAATTCACTCGGGCCGCGGGTCATCGCCTTCGCAGCCTCGGTGGCGATACTGCGCTGGGGGTTGATGGCGGTCCTTTCATCACCGGCGTGGTTCGCCGCAACTTTCTTGCTCCAGGCAGTCACCCTCGCGTGGTGTCACGGTACGCTGGTCAAGACAATAAGCGATCTGTTCCCAGGCCGCTTTGCGGCGACAGGCCAGGCCCTCTACCTGGCAGGGGCGCACGGCATCGGCATGTCACTGTGCACATACTTCGGTGCAAAGCTCTTCGTTGTCTACGCCGACCAGGCATTCTTGCTTCCCTTGATGATGACCCTCGGTGGATTGGCTGCCTGGTATAGCTCGGCGGCTGCGATCCGAAAATTGGAAAAGGCAAACGCATGCGCCCTGCCCACGACATAGCAGTTATCGTTGACACCGTAGTCCGCGCTGGCCTCTCGACAGATTTTCCAACTATCGCCATTGCGTTGGGGGGGTCTCACGGTCAGAAAGACAACGACGACACCTCCGACGTGGACATCGTCTTTGTGGTGGATGTCTCCGATCCGCTAATGGCTGCCAGCAAGTTGAAGACCACCCTAGAATCCCACCTCGACGTGAGCGGGACCCTGCAATCCGGCCCCGGCTGGAAGGACGGATTCGGTTGTCGGTTCAACTACATCTATGCCGATGGATTCAAGCTCGAGTTGTTCGTTATGAGTCCCTCGACCCTGCCAAAAAGTCACCGCGTCGGCCGGTGGAAGCCGTTGTTTGGAGAGTCGGCATTGAGAAAATTGGCCGAATCAGTCCTCCCAAGCTTGGCGCCAGAACGGCTGCTCTCACGTGCGATCTTCGATTTCACATACTATGTCATGTCACTGCGTCGCCATGTGAGCCGTGGCGAAATGCTGTCGATCGACTACGTGCTGGCTGCATTCTTGGCGACACTGCTGTCTATCCATCAGCTGAAAACTCGCGGAATCTACGATCCCGCTGTGTCGTACAAACGGGTCTATCGAGACGGTGAGATCCAGCAAGGCGATGTTGCGGAGATCCGCGCGGCAATGGCCTTGCCACGCGAGACATTGGAATCGGCTGCAATAGCGATCGAACGGCTTGTGCAGTTGGGCGAGCGCCAGTTGCATGAGGCGTTAGGGAGATACCCCTCCGTGCAAGGCGAATGGGATCGCTCGTTGGCCGTACTGCGCGCGTGCGCGGGCTGGACGGACGCACACAGTGCAGCCCAGGGAGGCTAAGCCTCGCACGGCAGCGGTACTGTGGGATCTTGATGGCACGCTGGCGGACACTGCGGGGGATTTCGCGGCGGCCGGCAATTCCATGCGGGCCTGCCGCTCGCTTCCACCGCTCAGCGTTGATGAATACCGCGGCGTCGCACGGCACGGCGGCCGGGGCGCGGTCCGCACCGCCTTACGCCTGCCTGCAGACAGCCCTGTAGATCCGGACCTCCTTGAAGAGTTCTTCGTCGCTTACGAATCCACACTTTGTGTGCATACAAAGCTGTACCCCAACATAGGGGCGATACTCGCCGGCCTCGCCGAATCAGGCGTTGCGTGGGGTATTGTCACGAACAAGGCGGCGCGCTTCGCAGTCCCCCTCGTTCAAAGATTGGACCTGCAGCCCGCCGTTCTGATTGCTGGAGATACCACCGCCCACCGGAAGCCCCATCCAGCGCCGATACACGCCGCCTTACGGTCCTTGTGTCTACCGGCGTCGGCCTGTGTGTTTGTCGGAGATGACGAGCCAGACGTCGCAGCAGCTAAGGCGGCGGGAGTGGGATCGATCCGCGTTACGTACGGCTACGGAGTTCCCACGCCAGACATGGCACGCGGCCGCCAGGTTGGCTGCACGGCTGAGCTTTTCGATGCCTTGATGTCACTACTCATCGATGCACATGACTCGTATTCCGACTTCACAAAAAGGTGCCCTTAGGAATTAAGAAGGCTGCGCGTACTTGCCACTGGCCGAAGAAATTCCGCCCATGGGCGTCTTGGACGCCTCGTGATCGCAAGAAATGTGCAAACCAGGCGGATGAGCTTGCCTGGGCGCGCGCGCGCCGCCCAAAGGCCTGTAAGCTCATCGGATACCGAACGCTGGCGCAGGTTGTGGCAGCCAAGCTGAGGTCGCAATGGTCCCCAGAGCAGATTGCAGGCTGGCTCAAGAATGCATATGCGGTCAATAAGGGCTACCAGGTGTCACACGAGACGTCACGGCGTACGGCACGCACACCATGCGGCGGACGAAGGCATCGCTCATCTATCGCAGAACCAAGAACCTGCGCGCGGTGCAATTGCTGCTGGGCCACACGAAGCTGGAGAGCACGGTTCGCTACCTCGGTATCGAAGTCCACGGCGCACTGGAGATGGCGGAGCAAACGAAGTGTGAAAAAAGCTCGGGCCGGCGAGCGGGCGCTTGCCGGCCATAAATGGTCCTTTACAGGCTGTCGGACAATGTCCGATGAAGAACCACGAGGGCCGTTTTTCAAAGCGACGGTGAACCGGCGATTCGAGGGACGACCCGCCAAAACGTTACCCTGCTCCGCCCAAGCTATTCGTCGTCTTCGTCACGTTGGTCGCCGTCCGCATCCTCATCTTCGTCGTAGCCCAGCCCCCTGAAAATTTCCCAGCTTGCCAGGAACGGGGTCAGCGTTTTGTAGGCGAACTTGGGAAGATCATCGCTGTAGAAAATCTCATCGACCTTCTTGTCATAGACGTACTCGATGTATTGAAGATAGATCTCTCGAAGCAGACCGGTTCGATGCAGATTGAGGTTATGTGTGGTGACCGCATCAACGAAACTTGTCTTCAAGCCGTACCAGTCGGGCAGCGAAATCTCCGGCCGAACCGTGCCTGTCATGCTCAAGAAGCAAAATTCGAACTGTTCGCGCGAAACCCGGATAAGCTTGTCGTGAAAATTGCTCTCCATGGTATCGATCCAAAACTCCTTTCCATCGTCAGTGAGTTGATCATAGACCGCCTGAACCTGCGCAAGCCGGCCTTCATCTGAGCGGCCATAGACGACACCCTCATGGACTGACGTGCGATACGAGCAGAAGGGATTCATCGCTGCAACGACGATGGTATTTGGGTTGGGAAAAAGCGTCGCCACCTCTCCCCATTTCTGGTTTGCGTAAATGAGAGCATGAAAACCTTCGGCTTCCAGCCTTTGGGCGATCGAGTTACTGATGACATTAAGCGCGTCGAGGGTGTAGTCGGGCGGAGTGCTTCCGTCCATGCCTCCATCAGGATCGATCCACCCTTCGATCATCGGGAACGAAAGGGCAACGCAAATCATCGAACTGTCGTTCAAGATGTTCCGCTCGAAGGCTTTGTAATATTCTTCGCCGGGGTAGAAGACCTCCAACGCAAATTTTCCTGCGTCTTCGTGCGGGATCAGCGCGATGATGTTCTTCTCGTTAGAGACAAGCTCCTGAACAAACGCATCCTTGACCGTCCGGCCTTCCATCGGCGCTACAAGAACTGATGTCACGGCCGACTCTTTGAGACCGGGGAAGAGTGAACCGAAGTAGTTGGAATACGCCAACAACTCTGTGAAGGCTTGGCGCTCCGTCTGATTCGATTTCTTCAGTTCGATGATGGTCAACCCAGTCGATTCCGAATTTCCGAGCAAGTCAACCCGAGTCGGATGCAGTGCACCGCGGTCAAGCCGCAGTTCCTTCGACGTCAGAACGAGGTCCTGCAGATTGGCGAGTATTTCATTGATCTTGCGTTCTGCGCGCTGCTGCAACAGAAATCGGATGGGTGGAAAAGAATTTTCCGTCCATCTCACCGGCTCACGCCGACCGACGACGAGGGTGGACAGATCCTCCTTGTGATGTTGAAACAAGTAGTCCCGGAATGAATTTTCACTGACGGTCAACATATGTGGTGTGTACGTGATTTTTGCGTCAAGATCAGATATCGGACTTGTGGTATGTCGCCATTGAACGATATTCCTGTGCCGGAACTACCGAATCCCGAAAATCATACATCAGCGCCCCGCGCGCGGTCTTCGCCGAGAAGCAGCAGTTCCGCCGGCGCCAGATGCGCGCGCACAAAGTCAGTGAGGCTGGTGTCTCCGGCGTACACCTGGGCATTCGCCAGCCGAACCACTTGGAAGTTGAGCCATTCGGCCAAGGATCGAAGGCCGTAGAACTTCGCAAGGTACTCTGCTACGCCCTTTTCCGGGCAAGCAAAGAAGGCGAAGCGCGGGCTGATGGGCATAGCAATGACGCTGCCGGGGTGATCTAATCCCGGAATGATGACCAAGGGGTGATCGCTGCTCAATAGCGGTATGCCCGCGCCGCTGAAGTCCATCTGCCACCATTCCATTCGGATGATGCGGTTGTAGGCTCGGTCATCGAGGATCAACGACGGTATAAGCAGTCTCCCGAAGTCCTCGATCAATCCCGGCTTTGCGTGCTCCACCCATTCCAACAGCGTCTCTGGGTCCTCCCCCTCCTTTAACGCTTGATACTGCTCGGGATTTGCCGCGAGGACTTCCCGAAGATGGGGCGGAGCCTGCTCATGCAGGAAGCGGACAATCTAGGGCGAGCGAATCCGCTGCGCCATCAGGAATCGTGTCCAAACGTGACGCTCTTCCATTGTGAGATTGTGCCCACGTCCCGACGTTCGCATTTTGTTTAGGACGAGTCCTGCTGGAGCCTCGATCACCCCTGCTAAGAAATCCTTCTCAATCTGCTGCTGCCTTTCTGGCGGCACGCTGTCGAGGGAATAGAGCCGATCTAGACTGCCGGTAGAGCGTGGGTGAGCCCGTTCGACAAGGAGGCGTCCGCCCTTCCATTGGTATCGGTAGAGGCGTTCGCCCTGCGCCTGCTCGTCCGGCGTGCACCAGCCGTTGAGGTAGAACTGCGGGACGTAGTGATGACGTTCGTTGGCGGGCATATAGGGTGCTGGCTGTCGGGCTGCCTGCAATTCTGCCAGCTCAGTTCGACCTCTGTAATGCTCTGTGTTTCCCACCCCGGGTGTGTAGCGGCGCTGATCGAAGTGCCGCACTAAGGCCTCTGTTCCCCGCCTATTCGCATGTGCGGACGGCCGTTTGACATCGCAAAGCGGCCCTAGAGTGAGGCCGGGCTCAAGGTCCGGAGAGGGTCGCAAAGAGACAGTGAGCGACCGGTGCGGGGCAGTCCAACGAATTCGCACTTCAATTCAGGTCAGTCTCGCTATTTCCGGTTCTCATCCGAACGAGCGCGGACCGAATTGGACGCTAAGTCGTTGATTGTTCGGAGAACGCAGTCTCGAGAATTCCGATTCCTCACACCACGACGACCTTGCCTCTCACGTGGCCGCCCATGCTGTGGCCAAGCGCCTGGCCAGCGGCTGAAAGAGAAAAGACCGAATCGATGTGGGTGCGCAGGTCGCCCGATGCGTGAAGCGCTGCCAGCTTCTCAAGCAGCGGCCCATCGCTACGGGTCGCAAAATGTCTGCCGACCGCCTGTGCGTTCCTGGCACGTGCCGCGTCAGGTCGGGCGACGGTCGAAACCAGCGTGCCGCCGGCTTTCAGTACCGACCATGACCTCTGCTGGGTTTCGCCACCGATCAGGTCCAGCACCAAGTCTACCCTCGGGACATGCCTGGCGAAATCCTCGGCACGGTAATCAATGAACGCATCCGCGCCAAGGCTTCCCACATAGTCGCGATTCCCGGCCGAGCCGGTGCCGATCACGCGGGCACCGGCCAGCCTGGCGAGCTGCACGGCTGCACTGCCCACGCCGCCCGCCGCACCGTGAATCAGGACGGATTGACCGGCTTGCAGGTTCCCATGCTCTTGCAGCGCCTGCCATGCCGTCAGCGACGCTGCGGGAATCGCAGCGGCCTGCGCGAAAGTCAGGGACGCAGGCTTGCGCGCCAGACGGGCCGCTTCCACGACAGCGCGGGTGGCGAAGGCTCCGACGATGCCGATGAAGCCCATTACTTCATCCCCCGGCTTCAGTGTGGTGACGTTGCGCCCCACTGCAATGACAGTCCCTGCGGCATCCACACCGGGCGTAAATGGCAGGGCAAGGGGAATGAAGGCCTGCATGGCGCCGCTGACGATCTTCCAGTCGATGGGATTTACCGAGGCCGCCGCAACCTCGATCAATACGTCATTGTCGCCGGGCACCGGGTCGTCCATCTCGACCAGAGTCAGGCGCTCGGGGCTGCCATAGGCAGTCACTCGAATGGCTTTCATCAAATGCTCCTGGAAGAGACGCCCACCACCGGGGCATCGAGGGCAAGCGCGGCCTGGACGGGGTCGAAATACTCGCGCAGATGCAAGATCCGGCCGTCACGGGCGGTCAGGAACACGACATACTCCTGGCGGTAAGTGCGGCCAGTCGCGGCAATCGCGCCCTCGCCACGGACCCGTGCGATCGCATGCAGGGGGTCGTCGGTCGCCGTCACGATGGCATCGAAGAAGTGAAAGTCCCTGACCGCCCCCGCGAACCAGCTCGCGTGCCGCAGAACGGATTCGCGGCCTTCGAGCCTTAGCGGATGGCCCAGGCTGGGGGCGTAGGGCAGATCCCATACGATGTCCTCGGCGATCAATTCCTGCCATTGCTGCGGCTCGTCCACCAGCCATTGGAGGTGTTGCTGCAGAAGCGTTGTTGCGATGGTCATGAGGTGTCTCCGGTAATGCAATCGTCAGGCGACCGCACGCGCGGCCGGCACGCGACGGTTGTCAAGGCTGAAGGCCCCCGGGCCAAATGCGACCACCTGCAAAAGGCCACCGGCCATCGCCAGGTTCTTCAGGAAATGGAACATCTGGTTCTGGTCGGCGAGAGCGTGGTGAAAAATCAGCGCGGTTGCGACAGCGTAGACAGCAAGCAGGAGTGCAGCCAGGCGCGTCTTGTAGCCGACGACCAGCAGCGTGGCGCCCGCCAGCTCCAGCGTCAGGGCGCCAATCAGTCCGAGCACTGGTGCGGGCAGACCAAGCGATCCGATATAGGCCATCGTCGCGCCGGGGGCCAGGATCTTGCCGATGCCGCTAATGAAGAAGATCGCTGCAATGAGCGCCCGGCCAGCGGCCGCAAGCGCCGGGTTCGCGTTTAGTGAGACGTTGAGGTTCGAGTTCATGGTGATCATCCTTTCAAGAGAGTGGATGACCGGAGATTAGGGCCTTGACATGTATCAAGGAAGCCTATATTTCTAGATACAATCCATCTATTCCATAGATACATGCTCGACGCCGTCTCGCTGGACCAGCTTCGCACCTTCATTGCCGCCGCCGACGAAGGCAGCTTCTCCGCCGCTGGCCGCAAATTGCGACGCGCACAGTCCGTGGTCAGCCATACGCTGGCCAACCTGGAGGGCCAGATCGGCGTACAGCTCTTTGATCGGGCCGGGCGCTACCCGCGGCTGACAGACGAAGGGGCGGCCTTGCTCGCGCAGGCGCGCCTGGTGGTAAGCGGCATGGACGGTTTCAAGGCCAAGGCGCGCGTGATATCCGATGGACTCGAACCCGAGCTGTCCGTGGTGGTGGACGTGATGTATCCGATGGCGTCGTTGACCGACGCCGTAGGCGCGTTCCGAAACGAATTTCCGCACACGCCATTGCGGCTTTACGTCGAGGCGCTTGGCGCCGTCATGCAGCCTGTACTTGCGCAGGCGTGCCGGCTCGGCATCAGCGGCTCGATGCCATCGGTGCCGGAGATTCTCGATGCCGAGAAATTGCTGGATGTGCCGATGATCACGGTCACCGCGCCGTCACACCCCCTGGCGTCAAAGAAGGGCATCATCCGGCCGGCGGATCTCAAGGGACATGTGCAACTGGTGCTGACCGACCGCACCGCACTGACGGAAGGCAAGACTTTCGGCGTCTTCTCTCCACAGATATGGCGACTTGCCGATCTGGGCGCCAAGCATGCATTTCTACGCGCCGGATTCGGATGGGGCCATATGCCGGTGGCAATGGTCCAGGATGACCTCGACTCCGGAAACCTCGTGCCGTTACGGCTCGAAGCCTTCCATCCGTACACACCCCCTATCGCCATGTTCGCTGTGTATCGGAAAGACACGCCGCCGGGTCCCGCCGGCCGTTGGTTCCTTAAACGGCTTAAGACCGCGCGCGATGTCGACTAGCGTTGGCTGTCTGGTTCGCGTCTTGTTCTCACCGTTTTCTGGTCACAGACAGTAATGACGCGATAGACCGCTATGGGCGAGGCAGCGCCGACCGGGGCCCCTCACCCCCCGCCTGTCGCCCGTCCAGCGCCAATTGTTGCGGTTCGCTCAACATACTGACGGCCTTCGCGACGCTACTGGCAATCGTTCCCCCTGCCTAGAATCGGTTGCAACGATGGTCGCACGGAACGCGCGACGGTCGAGAAGGATGTCCGCGCAACGCTGCGGAACACGCCTGCCGCCCAGTGCGGTTTTCCCACCCATTGACAGGACCCCGATGATGAGCGAAACAATCCGCAATGTGCAGCCGGTTACCGCCAACCTTGGCAAAGATAGTGCCGGCGAACTCGTGCCCTCCCGCTACGCCGTGCGCGTGGGCGACGTCGATGTCGTGCTGATCAGCGATGGCATTCTGCCGCTGCCGACCTCGACCATGTCGACCAACGTGAGCCCGGCGGACCGCAACGAATGGTTCGATAGCCGCTTCCTGCAACGCGACACGTTCGACTGGGCGCTGAATATCGCGCTCGTGCGCAGCGGCGAACGCCTGATCCTGATCGACTCGGGCGTGGGCGACGGCTTCGAGTACTTCACGCGCGCCGGCCGGTCGGTGATGCGCCTGGAATCGGCGGGCATCGACCTGGCTGCGATCACCGATATCGTGATCACGCATATGCATATGGACCACGTCGGCGGACTGAACGTAGATGGCGTCAAGGCCAAGCTGCGGCCGGACGTGCGCATTCACGTAGCGGCCGCGGAACTGGAGTTCTGGAAAAATCCGGACTTCAGCAAGACGGTCATGCCGGAAGCGGTGCCTCCGGCGCTTCGCAAGGCGGCTGCAAAGTTTGCGCAAAGTTACAGCGAGAACATCGTGCCGTTCGATCAGACCGTGGACATCGCGGCGGGCGTGTCGGCGCGCGTGACCGGCGGCCACACGCCGGGTCACTGCGTCGTGGATGTTGCATCGAACGGCGAGAAGCTGACCTTCGTCGGCGACGCCATCTTCGAAGTCGGCTTCGAGCGGCCCGACTGGCAGAATGGCTTCGAGCACGATCCCGAAACCGCCACGGACGTGCGTATCGCGCTGCTCAACGAGGCTGCGGAAACCGGCGCCCTGCTGGCCGCGGCGCATGTCGCGTTCCCGTCGATCGGGCATGTTGCGAAGCACGGCGCAGGCTTCCGGTTCGTGCCGGTGACATGGGATTATTGATCCAGGGTCGACTATCAGCAGTAGTCGTATAGATTGCACTGGCCAGCCCGTCGCCGCCCTGCCGACGGGCATCAACGCCCTTGCGCTTCCGTAACCTCCCGCTGCGCCGCAGCCATTTTCCGAGGCCAGGTACTTTTGATATACGCCAGCACGGCGACGATGTCTTGGTCGGACAGCGATTGCCCGAATGCCGGCATATCGCTGACATACCCCTCCGGAGCCGTCACCCCGGCTACCAGCCCATTCTTGGTAATCGCGAACAGCACGGCGTCGGGATGATGCCAGGTATGGCCGGAAGCATCATGCGGGGGTGCCGGCATCCGGCCATTCGGTAGCCGCTCGCGCCAGTTGGGCTGGCCTTCCAGGTTGGCACCATGGCATGCGGCGCATTGCTGTGCGTAGATCTTGCGGCCCTGCGCGACGCTGGCCGCATCGGTGGCATCGATGCGCAGCTGCCGCAGATCGCGTGTCTTGCCGGCATCGGCGGGCGTATCCAGGTACCGCCTGGTCTGCAGTGCAACGGCGGTGGCAATCACCCCGCCGAGCACAAGCAGCACCACGATCCGCCAGCGTGGCTTGCCTGATTTGTTCATGTCGTGCCTGCACCAATAAGCTTCATCACTACACCTGACTCCTGACAAGCAAAGAGGGTCGCTCCGTATCCGCCCGCATCGGCCTTACGAAGCGGCGCTCCTGAGACGCAGCGCATTGGCGATGACCGAGGCCGAACTCAGGCTCATCGCCAGCGCCGCGATCATCGGCGACAACAACAGGCCCGTCGCGGGATACAACACGCCGGCCGCCAGCGGCACGCCGAGGGCGTTGTAAATGAACGCAAAACCGAGATTCTGCTTCATGTTTCGAATGGTCGCGCGCGAGAGTTGGCGGGCGCGGGCGATGCCGCGCAAATCGCCCTTGACCAGCGTGACCTGGGCGCTGTTCATCGCAACATCGGTGCCGGTGCCCATGGCGATACCCACATCCGCCTGCGCCAGCGCCGGCGCATCATTGATGCCGTCGCCGGCCATGGCGACCACCGCACCCGCCTGTTGCAGGGAACTGACAAGTTCAAGCTTGTCCGCGGGCTTCACCTCACCGTGGAATTCGTCCACGCCAAGTTTTGCGGCCACCGCCCTCGCCGTTGCGATGCCGTCTCCGGTCGCCATGACGACACGGATGCCTTCATCCCGGAGACGCGCCAGCGCCTCCGGCGTGGTGGCCTTGACCGGGTCGGAGACGGCGAGCAGGCCCGCAAGCGTGCTGTCGACAGCGAGATACATGACGCTGGCGCCTTGCGCTCGCAACGCGTCGGCCTGCGCCACTAGCGGATCGGTGGCGACGCTCTCGGCTTTCATCAGCGCGGTGTTTCCTATCGCAATCTTCCTGCCGCCCAACTTGCCGCTTACCCCGATTCCCGAACTCGACTCGAAGTTCTCTGGCTGGTCCAACGGCAGGCCTCGACTGCGAGCGGCTTCGACGATCGCGGCGGCCAGGGGATGTTCGCTGCCTTGATCCACGCTGGCAGCCAACCGCAGCACGTCTTCCTCGGTAAAGCCATTGGCGCCGATTGCGCGCTCGAACACCGGCCTGCCTTCGGTGAGCGTTCCCGTCTTATCGACAATCAGGGTATCGATCTTGCGCAGGTTCTCGATCGCCGCGGCGTCGCGGAACAGCACCCCGCCGGACGCGCCCTTGCCGCTTGCCACCATGATCGACATCGGCGTGGCCAGGCCCAGCGCGCAAGGACAGGCGATGATCAGCACCGCGACGGCATTGATCAGGCCGAACACCCAACCAGGATCGGGGCCGAACAGTACCCATGCGACAAAAGTCAGCACGGCAATGCCGATCACGCCGACGACGAAGACGCCGGCAACCTTGTCCGCCAACCGCTGCATCGGCGCCTTCGATCGCTGCGCTTGCGCCACCATCTGGACAATCTGCGACAGCACGGTCTGCGAGCCGACCTTTTCGGAGCGGATCACCAGGCTGCCCGATGTGTTCATGGTGGCGCCGATGACCCGGTCGCCGACGCGCTTGGTGGCCGGAATCGGCTCGCCGGTGATCATCGACTCGTCGACGGCGCTGGTGCCGTCGGTCACGACACCGTCAACCGGCACCTTCTCGCCGGGTCGCACGCGCAGCAGGTCGCCAACATGCACATGGGCCAGCGGCACGTCTTCCTCGATCCCGCCGGGACCGATGCGTCTTGCGGTCTTGGGCGCCAGCCCCAGCAGTGACTTGATGGCGGCCGAGGTCTGGGAGCGGGCCTTCAGTTCAAGCAACTGCCCCAGCAAAGTCAGGGAGATGATCACTGCCGCGGCCTCGAAGTAGACGCCGATGCGGCCATGCTCGGCAAAAGCCTGCGGAAAGGCGCCGGGCATGATGGTCGCGACGACGCTGTAGAGCCAGGCGGCGCCGGTGCCGATCCCGATCAACGTCCACATGTTCGGACTGCGGTTGACGATCGACTGGAAACACCGGGCGAAGAACGGCCAGCCCGCCCACAGCACCACCGGCGTCGACAGGACAAGCTCGACCCAGCTCTGCGTCGACAGGTCCATCCAGCCAAGGCGATGCCCGAACATCGCCAGCACGAACACCACGCCGGTCAGCGGCAGCGTCCACCAGAAACGGCGACGGAAGTCCGCCAGCTCCGGGTTCTCGCCCTCGTCCAGTCCTGGCAACAACGGTTCCAGCGTCATGCCGCACTTCGGGCAGTTGCCCGGATGGTCCTGGCGGATTTCCGGATGCATCGGGCAGGTATAGATCGTGCCCTCGGCGGGAGACTGCACCGCGCCCGTCCCGGTGCCAGTACCAGGCTGTTCATGAGCACGATCATGATGATGCGCATGCTCGTGATGATGACCATGAGCGAGGTCCCGGGCCGCGGCAGGTGCGCCGGCGCCGTGGCGCGCAGGCTTTTTGGCATCGTGTTCGTTGCGCGTCCTGTTCATCCTGGCTCCCCTGGTTGTTTGGCCGGTGCGGACTCCGCGATCGCGTCCGAAGACGCCAGCTTAGACCTTCCTATCGTTGTAAGGTCAAGGGCAACCGGGCAGTATTGGTCTCTTCGGGATGGCCGTGTCTGGATCCGGTGTGGGCTGGGATACCAAAAAGCAAGGGCGTCCGGCGAGGCGCCCACATAGCTGGCGGCCTTGGTTCACCAAGATGGTAGGAACTCGTCTCTCACCAAGACATTACGCAACCATTACATCCCGGTAAGCTGGAACCCTGGACGTCATCCGTGGCGCGGAATGACCAGGTGGCGATGATGACGGACGGATGTACCGCAGGATGCCCCCCAACCGGCATATGCCGCAAGAAGTCAAACGCTGCTACCATTCCCGCAACCTGTGCCTCTCCCGTGCGTACTTCTTTCCGTCGGCTCTGGCTTGCCGCATTCCTGCTGAGCGCTTTCCTGACAGTGCAACTGGCAGCGGCGGCGTATGCCTGCGACGGCAGCCGGTATTCGCTGGGCGCGACGGAAGAGATGGCCGGCATGACCGAAGCTTGCCCCGACATGGCAAGCGAACACGCCGGGCCGGGCGTACATGATGGTCTTTGCCAGGAACATTGCCAGCTCGGCTCGAAGTCGGCCGACCATGCCACGCCGCAGATTCCCGCGTTTCATCCGGTGCTGGTCAATGTCGTGGTGCCCGCGCCGATACCGGTGCTCGCGCATCGCATAGCCACGCCCCGCGATGCGATACCCCGGGCCCCGCCACGCCCCCTCCCCATCCTTAACTGCTGTTTCCGAACGTAGCCTCCGAAGCAACGCCGGTTGTCCTGCCCTGAGCCATGGTCTCCAGGGTGGTCGTTGCTTTGCGGAGGCTTTATGCATTTGCGCTTATCCCCCCAGTGCGGGCGCCGGCTGGCGCTCGCCCTTACGCTGCTTGCCGTGATCCGTCCGGCATGGACGCAGCCCGCGCCGGCCCTTTCCTTGCAGGAAGCGCTCGCGCTCGCCACGTCGCGTTCGGCCGATGCCGAAACCTCGCGCTCGGCGGTAGAGTCGGCCATCGAGATGGCAGTGGCTGGCAGGCAGATGCCGGATCCGGTGCTGAAGGTCGGCGTCAACAACGTCCCGGCGAATGGCCCGGATCGGTTCTCGCTGGGCACGGATTCGATGACCATGAGGTCGATCAGCCTCATGCAGGAATTCACACGCCCGGCGAAGCGCCTGGCCCGCGCAGAGCGCTACGAGGCCGAGGCGTCTTCGGCCGAGGCCCAACGTATGGTGGCGCTGGCCAACGTCCAGCGCGGCACCGCCACGGCGTGGCTGGAGCGCTGGTACGCTGAGCGCGCGCACGCGGTGCTTGCCGAACAGGCGCAATCGATCAAGCTGATGATCGATGCGGCACAGGCTGCCTACCGGGGCAACCGCGGCTCACGCACCGAGATCCTGGCCGCCCAGATCGAATGGCAGCAACTGCAGGATCGCGAAGACGAAGCCCGCGCCGCGGTCGCCTCGTCCCGGGCGACGCTGCGTCGGTGGGTCGGCGAGGCTGCGGCGTTGCCGCTGGCCGAGCGACCCGAATTCGATGCGCCGGCCTGGCTCGATACCCTGGATGTTGCCGGGGCTACGCAATTGCCCGATGTCGTTGCCGCGCAGGCGCAAGCCGGCGTGGCCGAGGCCGAGAGCCGCGTCGCGCGCGCGAACAAGGTGCCGGATGTCAGCGTCGAGCTGATGTACAGCCAGCGCGGCCCCGCCTACTCGAACATGGTGTCGCTGAACGTCTCGCTGCCGGTGCCCTGGGACCAGGGCAACCGCCAGGACCGCGAACTTTCCGCCAGGGTGGCGCAGGCCGATGCCGCGCGGGCGCAGGCCGAATCGGTACGCCGTGGCCTGATTGGACAGCTGCGCGGCAAGCAGGCCGAACTGCAACTCGGCCAGGCGCGCCTGGACCGCTATCGCAACACCACGTTGCCACTGGCGAAGGCACAAACCGAGGCGGCCCTGGCCGCCTATCGCACCGGTGCCGGCAGCCTGGCAGCCGTGGCGGACGCCAGCCGCAAGGCGCTCGAGCTGTCGCTCGAACGGCTCAGGCTGGAGGCTGCGACCGCCAGGCTCTGGGCCGAGCTAACGTTCCTGATGCCGTTGCCGACCGCCGCGCAAGCCATCCCGCCGCAAGGAGCCCGACCATGAAGCAGACCACGATTGCACGGACCCTGGTGGTTCTGCTCGTGCTGGCGAGCGCAGGAGCGGCCTATTATCTCGGCCATCAGCAGGGGCGCCGGCAGATCGCCGCGTCGGACACGCCGGCCAGCGGCACCGGTGGGGCGAACCTGAAGGCCGGCGATATCGATCCGGGCACGGGCAAGCGCATCCTCTACTGGCATGATCCGATGGTGCCGGGCCAGCGCTTCGACAAGCCCGGCAAGTCGCCCTTCATGGATATGCCGCTGTCTCCCGTGTACGAGGAAGCCGGCGGCGGCGCAACCGTGACGGTTGACAGCCGCGTGGCGCAGAACCTTGGCGTCCGCACGGCGCAGGTGAAGGCGGGCCGGCTGGCCTCCGCATTCGAAGTCCCGGGCAATGTTGCGATCAACGAGCGCGGCATCGCCGTGCTGCAGGCCCGTACCAGCGGGTTCGTCGAGCACGCGTATGCCAGGACGACGCTGGATCCGGTTCGCAAGGGCCAGCCGCTGGCGCAGATCTACTCGCCGGAATGGGTCACCGCGCAAGAGGAATACCTGGCGGTGGTCCGCACCGGCGCAAGCCTGCAGGGCGATTTGCGCGAGGCCGCGATCGCCCGCATGCGGCAGGCCGGCATGACCGACAGCCACATCCGCCTGGTGCAGGACACCGGCAAACTGCAGCCGCGGCTTGTCATCACCAGTCCCGTGGACGGGATCGTCACCGAGATCGATGCGCGCGACGGCATGACGGTCTCGCCCGGCACGACACTCTTTCGCCTTGCCAGCCTGGCGACGGTATGGATACTGGCCGAAGTGCCGGAGACCCACGTCGCACGGCTACGGCAGGGACAGGCGGTGTCGGCGGTCGCGGCCGCGCTGCCGGGACAAGCGCTGACCGGCAGGGTCGACGCCATCCTGCCGGACATCAACTCCGGCACCCGTACGGTCAGAGTGCGGATCGAACTGCAGAACAAGGGCCGCCAGTTGATGCCAGGCATGTTCGTGACTGCCCGCTTCGATGCCGCGCCTGGCCCGGACCGGTTGCTGGTCCCGACCGAGTCGCTGATCCGCACCGGAACGCGCACCATCGTCATGGTGGAAACCGGCCCCGGTGGGTTCCGCCCGGTCGAGGTCAGGACCGGCGCCACCTCGGGCGGCCAGACCGAAGTGACCGAAGGCCTCGAGGCCGGACAGAAGGTCGTGGTGTCCGGCCAGTTCCTGCTCGATTCCGAAGCCAGCCTGCGCGGCTCCGCGCAGCGCATGGCCGCGGCGCCGGCCGCGCCGGCGGTCGCCGCCGCCGGGCCGGAGCACGAAGGCAGCGGACGCGTCGAGGCAGTCAGCGCGGAAAGCATGACGATTTCCCACGAACCGATCCCGTCGGTTAGCTGGGGCGCCATGACCATGGACTTTGCCGCACCCGCTTCCGGCATGCCGCAAGGATTCAAGCCTGGCGACCGTATCCGCTTCCGCTTCCACCTGGACCGCGACGGTGCGGCAACGCTGTCATCGGTGGAACGCGCAGCTGCCGCATCGGGAGCCAGGCCATGATCGCGCGGCTTATCCTGGCTTCGATCCGCAACCGCTTTCTGGTGCTGCTGGCCACGGTCATGCTGACCGCGTGGGGCTTGTGGGCCGCGCACAGCACCCCGCTCGACGCGCTTCCGGACCTGTCCGACGTGCAGGTGATCATCCGCACGCCGTTTCCCGGCCAGGCACCGCAGATCGTCGAAAACCAGGTCACCTACCCCCTGACCACGACGATGCTGTCGGTGCCCGGTGCCAGGACCGTGCGCGGCTATTCGTTCTTCGGTGACTCCTATGTCTATGTGTTGTTCGAGGACGGCACCGATCTCTACTGGGCGCGCTCGCGCGTGCTGGAATACCTGAACCAGGTGCAGTCGCGCCTGCCCGCCGCGGCCAGCCCCGCGCTTGGCCCGGACGCGACCGGCGTAGGCTGGATCTACGAGTACGCCCTGGTCGACAGGACCGGCCAGCACGATCTTGGCCAGTTGCGCGCATTGCAGGACTGGTTCCTGCGCTTCGAGCTCAAGTCGCTGCCCAATGTGGCCGAAGTCGCGTCGCTGGGCGGCATGGTCAGGCAGTACCAGGTTGTGCTGATGCCGGACCGGCTGCGTGCCTATAACCTGTCGCAGGGCAAGGTGCTGGCGGCGCTCAGGGGAGCGAACCGGGAAACCGGGGGCTCGGTGCTGGAACTGGGCGAAGCCGAGTACATGGTACGTGCCAGTGGCTACCTGAAGACGCTTGACGACTTCCGCCAGATTCCGCTGGCCACCAGCGATACCGGCATCCCGGTACGGCTGGGCGACGTTGCCACCATTCAGCTGGGGCCGGAAATGCGGCGCGGCATCGCGGAACTCGACGGCCAGGGTGAAGTCGCGGGCGGCATCATTGTGATGCGCTCCGGAAAGAATGCGCTGGAGACCATCGACGCGGTCAAGGCCAGGCTCGCCACCTTGCAGGCGAGCCTGCCCAAGGGCGTGGAAGTGGTGACGACCTATGACCGCTCAGCGCTGATCAAGCGCGCCGTGGATAACCTGACAACCAAGCTCATCGAGGAATTCATCGTGGTGGCGCTGGTATGCCTGGTGTTCCTGTTCCACTTGCGGTCGGCGCTGGTTGCCATCGTCTCGCTGCCGCTCGGCGTGCTGGCAGCGTTCCTGGTGATGCGCTACCAGGGCGTGAACGCCAACATCATGTCGCTTGGCGGCATCGCCATCGCCATTGGCGCCATGGTCGATGCGGCGGTGGTGATGATCGAGAACGCCCACAAGCACCTGGAACGCTGGCACGCCGACCATCCCGGACGGCAACTGACCACGCAGCAGCGATGGCGCGTCACTGGCGAGTCGGCGGCGGAGGTGGGCCCGGCCCTGTTCTTCTCGCTGCTGATCATCACGCTCTCGTTCATTCCCGTTTTCACGCTGGAGGCGCAGGAGGGGCGGCTGTTCTCGCCGCTGGCGTTCACCAAGACCTATTCCATGGCGGCTGCCGCCGGCCTGTCGGTCACGCTGGTGCCCGTGCTGATGGGCTACATGATTCGCGGCAGGATTCCGTCGGAACAGGCCAATCCGCTCAGCCGGTGGCTGATCCGAGGCTACCAGCCCTTGCTTGCCAAGGTGCTCTCCTATCCCGGGACCACCATTGCGGTCGCGGTACTGCTGCTGGCGGCAACCGCCTGGCCCATCATGCGCATCGGCGGGGAGTTCATGCCGCCGCTCGATGAAGGAGACTTGCTGTACATGCCATCGGCGCTGCCGGGCCTCTCCGCCGGCAAGGCGGCGCAGCTGCTGCAGCAGACCGATCGGCTCATCAAGACCGTGCCCGAGGTGGCGACAGTATTCGGCAAGGCCGGCCGCGCCGATACCGCCACCGACCCGGCGCCCATCGAGATGTTCGAGACCACCATCCAGTTCAAGCCCCGGGACCAGTGGCGGGCAGGCATGACGGCCGACAAGCTGGTGGAGGAACTGGATCGCGTGGTCAGGGTGCCTGGGTTGTCGAACGTCTGGGTCCCGCCGATACGCAACCGCATCGACATGCTCGCCACGGGGATCAAGAGCCCGGTCGGCATCAAGGTGGCCGGCACGGACCTGAAAGAGATCGACAGGCTCGCCACCAGGATAGAAGAGGCGGTCAAGTCAGTACCGGGGGTCACGTCGGCGCTTGCCGAACGTCTCACCGGCGGCCGCTATATCGATGTGGATATCGACCGTGGCGCCGCCGGCCGGTACGGCCTCAACATCGAGGACGTGCAAAGTATCGTGTCATCGGCGATCGGGGGCGAGAATGTCGGTGAAGTGGTCGACGGACTGGCGCGCTTTCCGATCAGCGTCCGCTATCCGCGCGACTATCGCGATTCCATCGAGCAATTGCGTGCCCTGCCTATCGTCACCGACAAGGGACTGCAGGTCACGCTTGCGGACGTGGCGCGCATCGAGGTCGTGCAAGGCCCGCCGATGCTGCGCAGCGAGAACGCGCGCTTGTCCGGCTGGATCTATGTCGACATTCGCGGACGTGATCTCCGTTCAGTCGTGCGCGAGATGCAGGCCGTGGTGGCAAAGGCGGTGCCGATGACCGCGGGGTATTCGCTGAGCTGGTCCGGGCAGTTCGAGTACCTGGAACGGGCATCGGCCAGGCTCAAGCTGGTGGTGCCGTTCACGCTGCTGATCATCTTTGTGCTGCTTTACATGATATTCGGCCGCCTGGATGAGGCGCTGCTGATCATGGGCACGCTGCCACTTTCGCTGATCGGCGGCTTCTGGCTGCTCTACCTGCTGGGCTACAACCTCTCCGTGGCTGGCGTCGTCGGTTTCATCGCGCTGGCCGGCGTGGCGGCGGAGTTCGGTGTCATCATGCTGCTCTATCTGAAACAAGCCTGGAGCGAACGCGAAAAACGTGGCGAAACCACGCAGTCGGCACTTCTCGACGCGATCCAGGAGGGGGCGGTGCAGCGCGTGCGCCCCAAGGCAATGACGGTCGCGGTCATTCTCGGCGGCCTGGTTCCCATCATGTGGTCGCATGGCACCGGCTCGGAAGTGATGCAGCGCATTGCCGCGCCGATGGTCGGCGGCATGGTGACCGCCCCATTGCTGTCCCTGTTTGTCGTGCCGGCGGTGTATTGGCTGTTACGCCGTCGTCAGACCCGAGTTCCCCCAGCCCCTACCCACCCTTCACTTCAGGACGAATCGCAATGAAACCCGGCAAGACTCTCGCACTCGCGCTCGCCATCGTCGCCGCCTCCACCGCCTCCACTGCATTCGCAGCGGGATCCATGGACGGCCATCCTATGCACGGCATGGACAACAAGGCAGCCGCCGCGTCCAAGCAGGCCGCTCAAGCTGTGCCAGCCGAGATCAAGAAGATCGATACGTCGACCGGCAAGGTCACGCTCAAG
Source organism: Cupriavidus alkaliphilus (assembly GCF_900094595.1). GTDB lineage: Bacteria > Pseudomonadota > Gammaproteobacteria > Burkholderiales > Burkholderiaceae > Cupriavidus > Cupriavidus alkaliphilus. The sequence goes on from NZ_FMAD01000005.1 coordinate 190,807, forward strand.
CACGGCCCCATCGCGAACCTTGGCATGTCAGCCATGACCATGGCGTTCCCGGTCAAGGACCGCGCCTCGCTGAAGCACTTCAAGGAAGGCGACTCGGTTTCCGTCACGTTCGACAAGGTCGACGGCAAGCCGACCGTCATCGACATGCAGCGCAAGTGAGTGGACTCGGCCGCCTGTCGCCGTTTCTGGCGGCGGCAGGCCAGCTTGCGTGGCCGGTGCAAAACCTCCGGCGCGCCAGCGCTGCCTGTACCGAGGCCGCAACGGGCAGCAACGGGCAGCAACTGTCGCAAATTACCTTGCGGCGGCGCGGCGGCGCTTGCCGGTTGCGACCGCCCCGTCCTCGCGGAGGCGGTCCAGCACCCACTGAGCCTTGTCTGAGCAATCCAGGTCTGCCGGCCGGTTTTCGATATTCCTGATGACGGCGAGCAGATGCGCCCGGTTCCGTTTCAGGCGTTTCTGCATCTCCTCGATCTCGGCGACCTTCCGCTTGAGGGCATCCAGCAGTTCATCATGCTGCCAGTCCCCCGAACCGAGCGGCAACAGATGACGGATCTGGTCGAGCGAGAAGCCCGCCTCCTGGGCGCTGGCAATAATCTCCAGAATCCACACCGCCTCCGCAGAGTAGTCGCGATAGCCATTTGCCGTGCGCTCGACGGCTGTGATCAGGCCGGCCGCCTCGTAGAAGCGGATGCGGGAGGCCGTCAGGCCACTGAGCTTTGCCAGTTCTCCGATTCTCATAAACAAAAAAAGTTGACCTTGAGGTGAGCTTCAATCCTACAGTGAATGTCGGCCAGGGCGCAGCCCGCGGATTCCCGTCCGCGGCCACCGCCCGACAACGGCATGCCAGTGCCGGGCCGGCGGATTCTTCAATGGCAGTCTTCATTGGCACCACATAGGAGAAGCGAACATGGGATACGTAACGACAAAGGATGGCGTTGACATCTTCTACAAGGACTGGGGACCACGCGACGCGCAGGTGATCTTCTTTCATCACGGCTGGCCGCTCAGCGCTGATGACTGGGACGCCCAAATGCTCTTCTTCCTGGCGCAGGGCTTTCGGGTCGTGGCCCATGACCGCCGCGGCCATGGACGGTCCAGCCAGGTCTGGGACGGCCATGACATGGACCACTACGCGGATGACGTGGCGGCGGTGGTCAGCCATCTCGGCGTGGAGAAGGCCGTCCACGTTGGCCATTCCACGGGCGGCGGCGAGGTCATCCACTACGTCGCCCGCCATGGGGAGGATCATGTCGCCAAGGCCGTGCTCATCAGCGCTGTTCCGCCGTTGATGGTCAAGACGGAAAGCAACCCGGGCGGCCTGCCCAAGGATGTCTTCGACGATTTCCAGGCCCAACTCGCGGCCAATCGCGCGCAGTTCTACTACGACATAGCCGCCGGCCCGTTCTACGGCTACAACCGGCCCGACGCGAAACCGTCGCAGGGTGTCATCTGGAACTGGTGGCGGCAGGGCATGATGGGCAGCGCCAAGGCACATTACGATGGCATCGTGGCCTTCTCGCAGACCGACTTTACCGAGGACCTGAAGCGCGCCACGATTCCCGTGCTGGTGATGCATGGCGATGACGACCAGGTCGTTCCCTACGCTGACTCGGCACCGCTCTCGGCAAAGCTGCTCAAGCACGGCACCCTGAAGACCTATCCGGGCTTTCCGCATGGAATGCCGACCTCCAACGCCGATACGATCAATGCCGATCTGCTGGCGTTTGTGCGCAGCTAGCCGCTCCGCCGGCATCCGCCAGCCTTCCTCGTCACCATGCGCCACGCGCGATTCCGCTGCGCGGAAGTGAAGCTGTTCTGCACGGCCCGCCCTTCGAGGCGGGCCGTTTGCATTCTTGCGAACAGCCGGCGCAGCGAAAAAATACCTTGACCTTAAAGTTAACTTCAATCTTACAGTCGATTCACGATCCAACGGGGTGACCTTATGAACGTGTTCGACAAACTGATTCTGCGCAACGGTTCAATCGTTCCAAACCGCATCGCCAAGGCCGCCATGGAAGAGAACCTGGCGGATAAAGACCACGCGCCTTCCGAAGCACTGATACGCCTGTACAGTGCCTGGGCGGAGGGCGGCGCAGGCCTGCTGATCACCGGCAACGTGATGGTCGACAGCCGTGCCATGACGGGTCCCGGCGGCGTGGTGCTGGAGAACTCCCGGCATCTGGACCGGTTCCGGCGCTGGGCGCACGCCGGCCGGGCCAACGGCGCGCAGCTGTGGCTGCAGATCAACCACCCCGGTCGCCAGATGCCTGCCAGCCTGGGGCAGCCCACCTGGGCGCCCTCTGCGGTGCCATTGCAGCTGGGCAAACTGTCCCGGCACTTCAGCGCGCCAAAGGCGATGACGCACGACGTCATCGAAGACGTTATCCGCCGCTTTGCCCGTACCGCTCAACTCGGCGAGCAGGCAGGCTTCACCGGCGTCGAAATTCACGCGGCACACGGCTATCTGCTGAGCCAGTTTCTCTCGCCCTTGACCAACCATCGAAGGGACCAGTGGGGCGGCTCGCTGGAAAACCGCGCCCGCCTGCTCATCGAGATCGTCAAGGCCATACGCGCCGTGGTTTCGCCCGGATTCGCGGTTGCCGTCAAGCTGAATTCCGCCGACTTCCAGCGGGGCGGCTTCAGTGCCGACGATGCCCGCCAGGTCGTGAAACTGCTCAACACGCTGGACGTCGACCTGGTCGAACTGTCCGGAGGCAGCTATGAGGCGCCGGCCATGCAGGGCGACGCCCGCGACGGCAGCACCCTCGCCCGCGAGGCCTACTTTGTCGAGTTCGCCCGGGACATCCGCGCGGTGGCGAAGATGCCAGTGATGGTCACGGGCGGCATCCGCCGCTGGCCGGTAGCCCAGGCAGTGGTCCAGAGCGGCGTGGACATGGTTGGCATCGGCACCGCCCTGGCCATCGATCCCGATCTGCCGCGCGCCTGGCGTGCCGGCAAGGACAGCGCGCCGACGTTACGGCCAATCGACTGGACCAACAAGCCGCTGGCCTCGCTCGCCAACATGGCGGCAGTCAAGTTTCAACTGCGCAAGCTCAGCCGCGGCAAGGCCACCAATCCGAAGGTGTCACCGCTGTGCGCCCTGATCCTGCAGCAGGCGTCCGACGCATGCCGCGCCCGTCAGTATCGGCGCTGGATCGCCCAGCGCAGCGGCTGATAGCAGGCCTTCGCGACGCCACTGCCGTTCGGCCCCTTCCTACAGCCGGTTACCGCCAACTTGATCCAGCCGGGCTGGCGCTGGCCATCGCCGGAATCCCTGTTGAGCAGAACTAATCGTTCCTGATCACCCAGTCCCGGCCAGACATCAATTACCCGCGTCGTTCAGGGCGTCTTCTTGCCGCACCGGCCACGCCCTTTCCTGCATTCAGCAATGGAGCGGCTTTCCTCGCAGTCTCGCTGGCCTGCTGCTTGACGCCAGCGATGATCAGTTCCAGCCCCGTACTGAACCGCGCATCGAAATCGGTAGAAAAGATGGACTCCTGAGCAGCCCAATTCCTCGGATAGCTGCGCTTCGCCAACTCCTCGAAGGCAGTCTTGCGTGAAGTGACATCGAACGCGCTGTGGGGTCCGAGTGCCTGTTCTTCCATCACAAAACCCAGGATGTAGTAGAGAACGCTGAAGGAATACGTCGATGCACAGGACACATCGACGCCGGCCAACGCGAATGCTTCCAGCATCGCCTCGCTAACGCGCAGCACGTTGTCCGACACTACATAAGTGCCCGCAAAAACACGAGCACCATCACGGTGCTGCAATAGCGCCTGCCGCAGCTCCGCGGCAATTTGCCTGAGCCGGCTGTCCCATGGCTGATCCGGGCTCTGGGGCAGGACAACATTCATGACGAGTGCATCCGCTACGGCATCAATAAGTTCTTGCTTCCCGCTGAAATGCCAATAGAGCGAAGGTGCCTGTATGTCGAGTGCCAGCGCCAGCTTGCGCAGCGTCAATCCATCAAGCCCCTCCTGATCCAAAAGGTCTAACGCAGCCTGAATGACCTGATCACGTCGAATTTTTGGGGTTTTCATTCACATCTGTGTTTGCAAACTAACACCGTTAGTGTACCATCGATCGTGATTGCCTAACACCGTTAGGTTTCATCCCCCTGATTCACGCTGTCCATACGAACGCCCCGCTAAGCGGGAGATGACAGGACAACCAAAGGAGGCAACAGATGAAACATGAGGACCGGAAGCGCTTCACGGATGATCAGGTCAGACGGTTGGCCAGCGGCCTTCAACTCGGCGCTTGGACGGAAGAGGAGAAAATCGCGCTCGCATGCCGCATGCTGGCGCTCGAAGGACACTCACGCTCACTCGCGGGGCAAATTACGGTGAGAAGTGCCGATGGCACGTTCCTGACAACACCATTGGCGGTGGGTTTCGACGAGGTCGACGCCGACCAGATCATTCGCATCGACGAATCGATCAACGTCATCCAAGGCAGGGGCGCTGCCAATCCAGCGATCCGGTTTCACCTTTGGATATACCGCGAGCGTCCCGACGTCAATTGCATCATCCATACACATCCGCCATACGTATCGGCCCTGTCCATGACCGGGATGCGCTTGCGTGTGGCCCACATGGATGCAACGCCGTTTGCCGATGACTGCGGATTCCTCGCTGAATGGCCTGGACTTCCAATCGCCGACAGCGAAGGAAAGATCATTGCCACAGCACTCGGCCAAAATCGAAGCGTGCTGCTCGCCCATCACGGCTTTCTCTGCGCCACCGGGTCCATAGAGGAGTCGGCCTATTTGTCGATGCTGATCGAGAACGCTGCACAGCTACAGCTGATTGCTGAGTCGACCGGTTCCGTTGCCGAACTCGATCCTGACCTTGCCAGGGAATCACATGACTTTCTGCTACGCCCGGAAATCGTCCAGGCGAGCTTTGCAATGTTCGCCCGACGGGCAGTCCGCGCCAGTTTGCCAACGCCATGGGGTAGCCGTACTTCCTGAGTGTTCGTGATCCGAGACTGATCGGAACCGATTTCCCGGTCGGCAACACGTCGGCAATCGCCACGCGCAACGACCTTCGATCCAAGAACCAATTTCTTCGAGAACAAAAAGGATGGTTATGAAATATCAAGTCGTCATTTCCGGTGCTGGTCCGGTAGGGTGCTGGCTCGCGGGAGAACTGCAACTCGCAGGAGTCTCGACCCTGGTTCTGGAACAAAGCGAATCGATTGATCCACAGTCGCGCGCTTTGACGGTACATCCACGCACTATCGAGACCTTCGCATCGCGAGGCGTCGAAAAGGCGTTTCTCGATGAGGGTGTGGCAATCCCTGCCGGGCATTTCGGACTTCTGGACTATCGGCTCAACTTCCGTCCGCTTGAGTCGCCGTATCCCTTTACCCTCGCCATTCTTCAAGCGCGGACAACCGAGTTGTTGCAACAGCGCGCACGCGATCTCGGCGCCGAGATCCGACGCGGGCACAAAGTCCAGTCATTTACGGAAACCGACTCCACGGTCACCGTCGCGGTGCAAGGTTCAAGTGGGCCGTATTCCGTGGACACCGAGTACCTTGTCGGCTGCGATGGCGTGCGAAGCACGGTACGGAACTGCGCCGGCATTGCCTTCCCCGGCACCGATGCCACCGTCTACGGGTGGTTGGGTGACGTCATCCTGGACTCCCCACCCGACGACCTTGCCCTTAACAAATGGACGTCCGCTGGCGCGATTGCGGTAGTCAAGCTCCCAGGGGAGCGTCATCGGCTAGTCGGTATTTCACCCGATGACGTCCGAACGGATCGTCCCGGAGAGTTCACGCTCGATGAACTGCGGGCAAAAACTGTCGCGATCATGGGGACTGACTATGGCATGCACAGTCCTTCGTGGCTGTCGCGTTATAGCAATACCGCCCGGCAGGCAGAGGCTTACCGGAAGGGACGCATCCTGCTGGCCGGCGACGCTGCGCACCAGCATATGCCGGCCGGCGGCGTCGGCCTTAACGTCGGCATCCAGGACGCCATGAACCTTGGCTGGAAGCTGGCGGCAACCATCAATGGCTGGGCGCCGGCGGGACTGCTCGACAGCTACCACGCCGAACGCCATCCGGTCGGCCAGAACCTCCTTGAGCACACTCAGGCGCAGACGCTTCTGATGAGCGTATTCACCAATGAATGCCGGGATCTGCGTTCATTGCTGCAAAAGTTGATCCAGGAGAACCCGGCGCTCGAGATAAGCCTGGTCAAGCGGCTGACTGGCCTGTCGGTTGTCTACCCTTCCGCCGATCCCGCACATGCTCTCGTCGGACAGCGTGTTCCAAACCTAATGTTCCAGCATTCAAGCGAAGGCATCTTCCAGAAGCTTCACAACGGGCGCCATGTCATGCTTGATCTGAGAGCCAATACGGCGTTGTCCAGCCCACTAAGCGGCGATGACCTTGGTCCTCACAGCAGCTCCTTGGTGGACATGCATGTTACGGCGTTGACACCCTGTGCACCCGCTCCCTGGTCCCGTCTTACCGCCATGCTGGTGCGTCCGGATGGCTATCTTGCCTGGGCGAGCGAGGACCACGATACCGCGGCGCTGAAAGCCGAGTTAGCCAAGGTAGGCAGCACAACGTTTGCCCCGGCCTTGGCAGCGTCGATCACAGCGGAGGTCCACTGATGAACTCGGACTCCGCGCAACCGCGCAAGACCAACGACGGCTCAACGGTCTTGCCCGACGGTATGCTGATTGACGGCGTCCTGGTCAAAGGCGCCGCCACCATGGACGTAGTCAATCCAGCCACTGGAAGGATCTTCGGTGTCGCGCCGCGCGCATCCGCCGACCAGGTTGAGCAGGCCATAGCGAGCGCAAAATCAGCGCTGGCGAAGTGGTCGCGCAGCGATCTGACGCACCGGCGCAGTGTGCTGCGGGACATTGCCGACGTCGTCGATGCGAATGCCAGCCAGCTTGCATGCATGCTCACGCAGGAACAGGGCAAACCCATTGCCGATGCGATGACGGAAGTCCAGGGCACAGCCGCGTTCTTTCGGTACGTCGCCGCCGCCGAACTGGGGCCGATTTCCCTCGAACACAGTGAGGTCCGCCAGGTCGAGCTGCATCGACGTCCGCTGGGTGTGGTCGCGGTGATCGTGCCTTGGAATTTCCCGTTGCTGCTGATGGCCTTCAAGGTTCCTGGCGCGCTCCTGACGGGTAACACCGTCGTGATCAAGCCCGCCGCAACGACCCCGCTGACGACACTGATTTTCGCCCGGCTGGTTGCCTCCATCGTTCCGGCCGGCGTTCTCAATGTCATAACAGACAGGAACGATCTCGGCAGCACTCTGACCTCGCATCCGGATGTCGCAAAGGTGTCGTTTACCGGGTCCACGGCAACCGGGTACTCGGTGATGGCCAATGCGGCGAAGACGCTGAAGCGTGTCACCCTCGAGCTAGGCGGAAACGACCCGGCCATTGTGCTTGATGACGCCGTTCCTGCGGACATCGCACCGGGCATCTTCCGTGCCGCCTTCTTCAATGCAGGTCAGGCGTGCATTGCCATCAAACGCCTGTACGTCCACGCATCCATCTACGACGAACTTTGCGCTGAGCTGGCCAGGCTTGCAACAGGCGTCACTGTTGGCGACGGCTTGAACAGCCGGACGACCATGGGGCCGCTCCAGAACCGTGTCCAGTATGAAAAAGTCAAGGCCATTCTGGCGGACGCCGCAACGAAGGGGCGGATCGTAACCGGCGGTCAAATTGATGATGGCAAAGGCTACTTCATCCGTCCGACCATTGTCGCTGACATCGAGGAAGGCGCCCGATTGGTCGACGAGGAGCAGTTTGGCCCGGTGCTTCCGCTCATTCGTTATACCGATCTCGACGATGCCATTCGGCGCGCAAATGCCAGCGAATACGGTCTCGGTGCGTCGGTGTGGTCCTCGGATGTGAGCCGAGCCCGAGATGTAGCGGAACGACTGGTATGCGGCAGCGTCTGGATCAACCAGCATCTTGATCTGGCACCGCATATTCCTCAGGCGGGCGCAAAGCAGTCTGGATTCGGCGTCGAACTTGGCGGCGAAGGTCTTCTGGAGTTCACCCAGATTCAAGTCGTCAACATCCGAGGCGACAAGGTACAAGAGGAGCTGAGTTGATGGGAAACAGTGTACGCAGGATTAACCCAAAGGGGCTTCCGAAACTAGAGAACGTGATCTCCCACGCGATCATCGTGGAGCCGACCGGCTTGATCTATACCTCAGGCCAGCTTTCATGGGAGGAGAGCGGTGCCTTGATCGAAGGAACGATGATCGAGCAGTTTCGCCGAGCCTATGCCAACATAGATCTCATACTTCAGGCCGCAGGATCTTCGCGGGAAAAGATCGTGAACGAAGTGATCTACCTGGTCGACTATTCGCCTGATAGCGCGGGCGAACTGGTTGCAGCTCTCGCATCGGAACGGCCCCCGGGGGCGGTTCCGCCCACGAGTACCGTCGTTGGGGTCCAAACGCTATTCGCGCCTGGTTTCCTTGTCGAGGTGCAAGTCGTTGCAACTACCTGAGCGGTCACGCACGCGGGAGTCTCGCGGGCAATGGAAAGGCGTCGGTTGGCGTCGACGGTACACATTGATATACGGCAGCACGGCAACGAGCACCGAGTGACGGCAACACTAGCCGGAAACGGCGTACGGACTCCGCGATCGACCGCATGCCGCCGCTTCCGGCGGCGGCATGCCGGGCCGAGTGCCCGCTGCGCGCCCATCGGCGTGCTCAGACCTCCGACACCGCGGAGCGGGCGGGCACTCCTGCCTTGGTCCACGGCTAGTGGACCGAACCAGGCTGCAGTTCGACCTTGATCCAGCCGGGCTGGCGCAGGTCAAAGGCCTGGTAGGCCTCGATCGCCGAGGTCATCGGCTCGCGCCGCGTCAGAATGGCGGCCGGATCGACCGCACCGGTGCGCACCAGTTCGACCAGCCGAGGGATATAGGCGCGGTGGTTGCAGTTGCCCATGCGCACCGTCAGGTTCTTGTTCATCGCCGCGCCGATCGGGAAACTGCGGTCGGTGGGCGGATACACGCCGATGATCGACAGCGTTCCGGCCTTGGCCAGCGCGTGGATGGCCCAGTCCAGCGCCTGCGCGGGCGCGTCACCCGGAACCCAGTTGCCCTGCGCCGACGGCTGGGCGTTCGGCGCCAGGCGCGCGGCCTCCTTTTCGCTTTCCGGGATGGACGGATCCTGTGCCGCCGGTCCGTGGTGCGCGTGCATGGCATCGACGCCAACCGCATCGATGGCCCGGTCCACGCCGATGCCGCCGGTCAGCTGCACGATGGTCCCCACCGGATCTTCGGCATCGAAGTTCACCACCTCGGCACCCTGCTGGCGCGCCATGTCGAGCCGGTCTGCCACCGCATCCACGGCAAAAATGCGGCCCGCGCCCATCAGCTTCGCCGACGCGATCACGAACTGCCCCACCGGGCCACACCCGAACACCGCCACCGTGTGGCCGGGATGGATGCTGGCGAGATCAGCGCCGAAATAGCCGGTCGGAAAGATGTCGGAGAGCATGATCGCCTGCTCGTCGCTGATGTTGTCCGGCAGCTTGACCAGGTTGACGTGGGCGAACGGCACGCGTGCCTTCTCTGCCTGCAGCCCCTGGAACGGGCCGGTCTGCTCCGGCCCGCCATAGAAGGCGGTGCCGGCCTGCTTGCCGTGCGGATTGGCGTTGTCGCACTGGGCGTAGTAACCGGCGCGGCAGTACGAGCAATAGCCGCAGGCAATGGTGGAAGGAATCACGACGCGGTCGCCCACGCTGAGGTTGCGCACGCCGTCGCCCAGCGCCTCGACCACGCCCACGCCCTCGTGGCCCAGCACCGTGCCCGGCGCCAGCCCTTCCATGGTGCCGCGCACGAAATGCAGGTCGGTGCCGCAAATGGCACTGGCGGTCAGCCGCACGATGGCGTCGGTGGCCTGCTCGATCACCGGTTCCGGCACATCATCCAGCCGGATGTCGCCGATTCCGTGAAACACAACAGCTTTCATGGTGTCCTCCAGATGAAGCCGGAGCCACCTCCGGCGAGGTCAGTCGGAGTAGCGAAGCTGCAAGGAACATTCCCACGGGCTCCTCCCTTGGCCGGCGCGAGGAATGGAGGCCAGAAGCTTCCGCCTGGCAAATTCTGCTACGCGCCTTGCAATCCATTCCGGCGCGCGCAGGCACCGGTCGACCAGGCGACTGACACGCTTCGCCGCCGTGATTGCGTGCGTCGGAATCCGGCAACCAGGCGGAGAGAAATGGCTTGGGCATGTCGATTGCTAAATCACCCCTGACGTCCTCACCCTGGCGCACATTACCAAGGAGGCACCCATCATGAAGCTGTACTACGCTCCGGGCGCATGTTCACTGGCGCCACATATCATCCTCATCGAAACCGGCCTGCCCTTCTCCACCGAGCGCGTCGACTTGCGCGCCGAGCCGCACAAGACCGAGAGCGGCGCAGACTACAAGACCATCAATGCCAAGGGCTATGTGCCGACGTTGGCGCTCGAGAGCGGCGACCGGCTGACCGAGGCGGCCGTGGTGGTCCAGTACATAGCCGACCAGGCCCCGGAAAAAGCGCTGGCGCCGGCGTGCAATACGCTGGAGCGCTATCGGCTGCAGGAATGGCTGAACTTCATTTCATCAGAACTGCACAAGGGTTTTGGACCGTTCTGGAAACCCGGCACGCCGCAGGAGCAGAAAGACGCGACGTGGACGCGCCTGTCGCAGCGGTTCGACTGGCTGGCGCCGCAGCTCGCGGACAAGGATTACCTGATGGGAGAGTTCACTGTCGCGGATGCGTACCTGTTCACCATCCTGAGATGGCCTGATCATTTCAAGCTGTCGCTCGAGCGCTGGCCTGCGCTGCAGGCGTATCGGTCGAGGGTTGGTGAGCGGGCGGCGGTGAAGCAGGCGTTGAAGGATGAGGGGATTGGGTGACCTACGGCAATTCCGCCTCATTCGCGATGCGGATGGTCGGGCGTGCCACCGATGGATGGCTAGTTGAACCGGCTGCTCTGTTGGCCCGAGAAACCAAGAGACGGCGCGAGACCAACGGGCTCGCGCCGTTTGCTGTTGTTGATCGAGTCAGACCAGTGCCTGCAGACGGCTAACGCTCTCGTCCAATTGCTCCTTGAGCGGCGAGAGCAAGGCATGCAGACCGACGCCTTGAGTGGTGGTGTCGCACTGCAGGTCCAGCAAGGTCAGGAACGACTCAAGGCCCGCGCTGACGCGCAGGAGGTCATCCGTGACTTCAAGGATGTGGTCCTCAAGGGTGGTGCCTGAACTGGGGGCCCGCGGGGCAACCTTGGTGCGGCAACGAGGCTGGACGCGGTCAACCTTGTCGAGGTTCTCCGCCAGTTGCGTTGGCTTTTGGGCCAGGACGGGCTCTTGGGGAGCCGGGGTGGTGCTTTGCATGGTGACCTCCGCAATAAAGGAATGGAGGCCCGTCATCCGCTGCTAATCGGGTGGGCGGGCACAGGGCAGGGTTAGCAGACCGGCGCACCGAACCGGCGAGCCCTGAGGCTCCCCTGCCAAGGCCCGCCCGCAGGTGTGGACCTTCGATGGCGGGACGGACAGAGCCGCTCGCGCGGACTGTCCGTCGGTCGGTGCGCAGGCTGCTAAACCTGGCCGCCGTTGGCGACAGACCATTCTCGAACACGGGGCAATGGGGCGGATCAAGTGGAAACGAATTTTGACATAGTGCGGGTATGGCAGGCAGTGGTGCGCTAGCCATGGTGACGGAAGCGTGATGAATCACTGGCTGGGCGGGGAGTCCCTTGTCGGCCATTTTGCGTCAATGGTGCTGGTTAATATGAATGGCCGTTGAGCAACTCGTAGCCGGACACCTCACGGCGCAAATTTGCACGCGAAAAGTGCATCTTTGCGCTCCCGCGGCACACCCTGAATGATAGCCTTGAACCATTCCAAGCGCATTCGTCGGCTCCGATCGATCTTATTCCCGAAGAGGTAAGCATGAACGCCAATCAAAATTCGCTCGCAAAGAAAACCGCCTATTGGGGTGTACCGTGGGAGGACGCATATGGCTATGCGCAGGCAGTCCAAGTAGGTGAAGACATCTATGTGTCCGGACAACTGAGCCATGATAGCAACGGACAGCTTGTCGCTCCGGCCGCTCTTGACGAAGCAGGGAAGCCGCGTGACTTTTCCATGATGGAAGCGCAAATGCGTGCCACCTACGAGAACATCGCCACCCTTCTCGGGAAATTCGGTGCAACGCTCGACAATGTTGTAGAAGAAACGCTGTACGTTCTGGACGTCGATGCAGCATTCGCAGCCGCCGGCAAAGTACGAAAAGCAGCGTATGGCACCGAACGCCCTCAATGCGCCAGCAACCTTATTGGTGTCTCGCGCTTGGCCATGCCGCCGCAATTGATTGAGATTTCCTGCAAGGCGGTATTGCGCAAGCCAGGCACCTAACCGACCCGCTTGTCAGAGCTTTCCGATTGGTGTCGCTTCGCGGCCTTCAATCAGCGCCTTCTGCTTTGCTACCGCCGCTGCACAAAAACTCATAAACGTTTGGACGCGTCGTGTCCGCCGAATATCGGGATGTGTGAGCAGCCAAAGCTCATCCTCCAACTCGGGAACCACAGGACCGACGCGGACCAACTCGGTCGTCAGATCGCCGAGCATGCATGGAAGGTAACCAATACCGAGCCCGGCAGCGACCGCTTTGCTAACGGCAGCAACTGAGTCGGAACGGTATGCAACGTTGATCGGTGCAACGTGGCTCTGCAGGTAATGGGATGCTTTGAGCCCCGACAGTTTCCCGGTGTAAGAGACCCACGTCATATCGAAAATTCGATCCGTTGCAGGCCGCCTCCGGCGAAATTGGAGGGCGCTTCCGTACGGCGCCCACGCAATGTTCGCGAGCTTTCGCCCAACCAGATTCTCCGACGGGCTTCGTGTTGCTCTTATCGCGATGTCCGACTCGTCCCGGGCGAGATCAAAGGTGTCGTTTCCGACTAAGACATCAACTGACAAGGAAGGGTTGCGGGTCTTGAATTCGGCGAGGATTGGAGTCAGGAAATACAGCAACAGCGAATCGCTTGTGGTAATACGAACGGTTCCCAACGGCCCATGTACTGCACCTGCGACCCGGCGGGTTACGCTGACGACATCCAACTCGACGCGCTCGGTCAGCGCCCGCAGTTCCACCCCTTCAGGAGTTAGCTTGTAGCCAGCACGTCTCCGGTCAAACAACGCAACGCCCAATGCGGCCTCGGCCTGCGCTACCCGGCGCGAAACGGTGGACACGTTGATCCCCAATCTTTCGGCGGCGATCGAGCGACTGCCGCACTCGCTTAGCGTTTTGATGACGCGGAGATCGTCCCAAGAAAATCGGAGAGCCATATCGCCGATTGCTATTGATTTTCGGTCTGGCACAGTTGAGGTTGGCATGAGTCTCAGTAGTGAAAACTGTACGTTAAGGCCTTGCGCCGGTGAGCGCATCATCTCACAGTAGGATCACTAGTTTGAAGTGAGCTAGTTCCGGCGGGAGAAAGCTGGGCCGGCCAGCAGTTCACCCCTGTTTTCCTCAACAAACGTTGTTCCCGACTCCCTCACTCAGGGCATTGAAATTGTTGGCAGGGGAGCAGCTCTGCACCCATCTGTTTCTTGCGTCCAACATTGCCGCCGTTGGAGGCGTATGCGTTCGGTGACCGAGAAGGATCGGTAGCCGCCGCTCCACCACGCGGCACGCAGCAAGTGCCGCTGACGACCGGGATCGGCCAGCAACGGACATTCCTTGCGGTTCGGATACCACCGCGCGCCGCGCGATGCCAGCCCCGTCGGAATCAGTCCGATGCGGCGTTGCACACGGCACAGCAGGTCATTGCGGACCAGCGAAAAGTTTTCCGCGCCCGCCGCCGCATCCAAGACCAAGTTCAACTAGAGGCTTCTGGACCCGGCCCGGCTGGCCATCGCCGCATCGCCCTGTTGCGCGAACCGGGCCGCGAGCACCGCCGCCACCCGCGTCTGCCTGGCCGGGTGACCCGAAAGTACGACGAGCCCGCTGTCGACCGCCTGCTGCCATGCAATTCGTCCAGCCAGCAGGCCGCGCAGCACCGCCTCGCCGGTGACCACGACGACATCGCCTTCCACCGGCCAGGCATCGTGGCCGGCATGCTCGTCCGCGTGACGGGATCGGCCAGCCGGCGCATAGCGCGTCCACAGCCGCGCCTCGACCAGTAGCAGCGACATCGCCGGCAGCCGGCTTTTCACCGGCGCCAGCAGCGGCTCCAGCCGATGCGCCGCCTCATCCGCGCTCACGCGCGTACCGGCATTTGCGAAATCGTTCGAATGCACCAGCATGCCGGCGTTCCGTGCATCGAGCATGGCAAAGGCAACGCCGATCGATGCCGGATGCGCAGCGCCGACTTCATCGCCGAGCACGAAACCCGAGCCGCAGGCCGCCGCAGGCGGCGCCGCCAGCGCGAGACAGGCGGCGATGGCAAGCGTTGTTTTCATGGCGTCACGATGTTGAACCAGAACGGGAACGAGTCGAGCAGGCCGAGGAACTCGCTCAACGCCTCGCGTCGCCCCTCCGTAGTAGCCGCGGTTGAGCCAAAACTTGTCGAGCTCGGGCGGCAGCTTGATCAGCTCGGAGATTTCCTCGCCGGTGTAGTCTCCCGGCGGACCGCTGGTAAGAACGGGCTTCCGCGCAGAAAGCCATCTGGCTGCAGTGTTGCTCACCGTCGCTATGACAATCATCACGTTCAATAGCGTGCGCAAATATTTTGGCAGCACCGGCTCTACCCGAACGCCAGCATTCGCCCCGCCAGCATCACCGCAGCCCACAATCCAAGGGACAACAGCCCGGCGAACCGGGCATGGTGTCCATTCAACTGCCGGAACGACGCAAGCTGCAAGACCATTGCATTGAGGGCGGCCCCACCCATCAACGCCAACTTGGCCGCAAACCATGGATTCGACTGATATTCGCGCGCCGCTGGAGCAAACAGCAGCAGGCCTGTGAGTGCAGCGAGCCCGAAGCCGCCAAGCGATAGCGGCACCAGCGTCTCGCGCACTGTTGCCTCCTCGAGCCGCAGCAATGCCCCGGCCAGCCGCAGATCGACGACCGCGATGGTTCCGAACAGCAGGCCAATACCGAGCAGATGCAGCCAGCTGACCAACGGATAGGCCCACGTCGATGCACGCAGTGCTACCACCGGGTGCCATGTCTCGATTGCTGCGAGCAAAGCGACCCACGTTTCCATGTTGTCTTTTCCGCTCAGCCGCGCGGCGCACCGCTGCATCCCGCGGGCAGCGCGACCGATTGCTGGCGCACGCCAACGCCGTCCAGAACGATCAACGCTGGTCGCGCGGCATGGCGGTCGTTGCAGGAAGGAAACCCGATGGCCTCGAGCCGGTCGCCGGGTCGCGGCTCGCGCGGCATGCCCCATCGTTCGAGCCGGTTGATCGGCGCTAAATCCAGGGTCCAACGGCCGGGCGAGGCCGATGCGCGTACTGCCGCCAGCGTTCTGCCAAAGCCCAGTTCGGCGAGTTCTGGCGGAATGGGTAGAGCATTCCAGTTACGCGGCAAGGAATTGGCTTCGACTTCGATAGTCACCTGCGGATGCGGGTTGCGCCATGTCACCGTGACCACGCGGCCCGAGAAATAGAGCGGCGTGGCAGTGTCGTAGTATCCCCACCCGTGATGCGCCAGCGCAGGCCATCCGAGCGTCATCGCGACGCCCGAGAGCGCTATCGCAACCCATCGTGTCATGGTTCGACTCATTCGATACCTCCTCAACTGGTTGTGGTGACGATAACCGTCGCCAATTCATGCATCAATAACCGAAAATGGCATCATTCGATACGATGCGAGGTATCAATGGAATTCCAGCAGCTGAAGCTTTTCCTGGCCGTTGCCGAGGCCCTGCATTTCGGCCGGGCGGCACAGCAGGTCGGCATGGCACAACCGCATCTGAGCCGCGCGATTGTCAGGCTGGAAGAGGAAATCGGCGTGCGCCTGTTCGACCGCACCAGCCGCCGCGTCGCCCTGACGGCCGCCGGCGAGTGCTTGCGCGAGGAAGCCATCGCCCTGCTGCAAGCGCAGCGGCGTGCGCAGGAGACCACCCGCGCCGTGGGACAGCAACGGCGAGGCCTGCGCATTGCTTATGTCTCGGCCGCGCTGTATCTGGCGTTGCCTGCGGCGCTGCGGACGCTGTCAGGCGGACAGGAACGGGTCGAGTTTGCGCTGCAGGAAGCGACCACCAATGAACAGTTGTCCCTGCTCGCGGCCGGTGAGATCGATCTGGGCATCGGGCACCCGCCCTTCGAGACGCATGCGCGCCTGGACAGTGTTCTGCTCTCGAATGACCGCTTCGAGGCCGTGCTGCCTGCTGACCACCGGCTCGCCAACCGGGCCGCCATCCCCTTTGCCGACCTGGCCGGCGAGCCCCTGGTGTTGTTTCCGGAGGCGCAGGGGCCGGCATTGTATGCAGCGATACGCGATCGTTGCCGTGTCGCGGGCCATGCGATGCGGGTGGCAGCGACCGCGCCTCGTCTGCATGGACAGTTATCGCTGGTCGCCGCGGGCCTGGGCATCGGGCTCGCCCCGACGCAGTCGCGCAGCCTATCGGTGGCAGGCACGGTCCGCATGCCGATCCAGCCTTACCCCGCCGCGCTGGTGCTGACGCTGAAGGCCCTCTACGATCCGCGTTCGCGTCATCCGGCATTGCCGCTTGCGCTGACGGCGTTGCGGCGCGGCGTTGCGGCAGGTAAGCGGTCCCGTCGATACGCTGAGTAGCTGACAAGCAACTGGCCATCCGAGACGGCAGCATTCAGCCGGAGCATTGTTGACTGGCCGTTCAAAAACCTGCACACTCGCGTTATTGAACAATCGTTCCATAACTGGCGAATGGGTATCGCATGGCTAGGCCAAGGACGTTCGATGAAGACGTTGTGATCGCCCGCGCGGCGGAGGTTTTCGGTCGTATCGGCTACAACGCCTGCTCGGTCGACGACCTGGTGGAGGCAACGGCGTTGCATCGAGGCAGTCTGTACAAGGCATTCGGTTCCAAGCGGGGTCTATTCGAAAAGGTGCTGGACCAAGCCCTTGTCGGCGAATGGTACCGGGACCCGGCCGCGCTCGACCTCCTCATCACCGCCCTGCGCGAACTCGCGCCAGCGGATCTGCCGATCGCTGCCCGTTGCCGCGACGCCTTGCAAGCTTATGGAGAAGGCGCTGCCGGACTGCTCGGCGCGCGTCTGCTCGATCACCTGCCCACTCACGATCCCAACAAGGAGTAGCGATGCCTCGACTCGAACTGACCGACCGCGAACTCGTTGTCCACCTGACACCGTGGGAATCGATCTGGTCGCTGCGCCGCGGCTTTCGCGTGCCGCTTGCGCAGGTTCGCGGCGCTACCGAAGACAATGGCTTCGATAGCAGAGCGCTAGGCCTGCGCCTGCCGGGCACCTACTTCCCGGGCCTGATCGCCGCCGGCACCTTTATCAAGGGCGGCGACAAGCAGTTCGTCTACACCTCGCGCAAGCTGCAGACCATCGTCATCGAACTGGCCCGAGATGACTGGGCCCGCCTGGTGATCGGAGTGCCCGATGCGCGCGCCGAGGCAGCGCGAATCAACGCCGCCATCGCCAGCCGCCCCTAGCATCCAGAACGGACGCAGGACCAAGTCGACGTCCAGGCGTCGGCAGCGCACATGAAGGATGTCTGCTTTGGGTCGGCTCGCCTGAACCACGCAATGAGCAGTCGAGCGACTGGTTCATGCCGAAGCCCGCTCGAAATCCCCCCGTGACCAATTTTCCGCGCCGCCGATAGGGCGGCACTGGCTGCTCTTATCCCGATACCAGAGCTGTCCCGTTTCGCTCTGCCGGCGCACACCGCTCAGCCTCCAGGAACGGCAGCAGTTCCGCCATAAAGGCCTCCGGCGCCTCCTCCATGATGAAGTGTCCGCAGTCCGGCACTACCACGCCGCGAAGGTCGATGGCGTTGTCCTGTAGTGTAACCAGCGGCGCGTCGTTGGTCGCATGCTCGGCGCCGATGGCCAGCACCGGCATTGCCAGCTTGATCGTTGCGCGTTCCCGGTTCTGTCGCACCGTTTCTGGAATTGCGCGGTAGTAAGCGAAACCGCCGCGCAGTCCCCCCGGCGCCGAATAGGCCTCTATGTAGGTATCCACGGCCACTCGATCGCGGCGATGGGACCACTGGTCGAACATGAAATTCAAGTAAGCGGTTTCGCGCCCCGCAATCAGCGTCTCGGGCAGATCGGCCACCTGATTGAACATGAAGTGCCACAGGAACTTGTTCTCGGCGGGCGGCGCAAAGATGCTTGGAGCAGGTGCAAGTCCGGGGATCACGGCCTCGGTAAGGGCCAGCCGGGTGACTGCGTCGGGATGATCGCTTGCCAGCGCGTAGGCCACCCACATGCCTACATCGTGGCCGACAACCTGATAGCGATCATGGCCCAGTGCCACCATGACACGATGCAATATGCTAGCCACGGCGCCCGTGTCATAGCTAATCTGCGGCCGATCGGAATGACCCGTACCCGGCGGGTCGACTGCAACAGCGAGGAAACCGCGTTGCGCGAGCGCCGCGGTCACATGGCGCCAAGCGAACCAGGTCTGCGGCCATCCAGGAATCAGCAGCACTGGCTGGCCGCTGCCTGCGGTGACACAGTGCACGCGATGGCCGTCGATGCGTACATAGGTATGGGTGTGTCGAGCGTCGTCTTGCATGGGTACCTTCGGTGGGTGCATTGGATGCGTTGCTAATGTGTGTCAGGCAATGCCGAGCATGCTGTTGATCTGCGTCTTATTGACAGTGGCACCGGCAAAGTCGTCGAAGATGCGGGAAGTCACACGAATGATGTGGCGGTTGATGAAATCCACGCCTTCGCGAGCGCCGTCTTCCTGGTCCTTGAGGCAGCACTCCCACTCGAGGGTCGCCCAGCCCGGGTAGTCGTATTGCGCAAGCTTCGAGAAGATCGACCTGAAATCGACCTGGCCATCGCCTAGTGAGCGGAAGCGGCCCGCGCGCTCGGTCCACGACGAATATCCGCCATAGATACCCTGCCGCCCGCTTGGATTGAACTCGGCATCCTTGACGTGGAACATGCGGATGCGATCCCGGTACAGGTCAATGTAGTCCAGGTAGTTCAGCTGTTGCAGCACGAAATGGCTGGGATCGAACAGGATCTGGCAGCGCGGATGGTTGCCAACCAGACCCAGGAAGCGCTCGAAGGTGGCGCCGTCGTGCAGGTCTTCGCTGGGGTGGATCTCGTAGCAGAGGTTGATGCCCTGCGCATCGCAGGCATCCAGTACCGGCAACCAGCGTCTGGCAAGCTCCTCGAAGGCGGCTTCGATCAAGCCTTCCGGGCGTTGTGGGAACGGGAACAGGTAAGGCCAGGCGAACGAGCCCGAGAAGGTGCCCATCTCGGTCAGGCCGAGCCGGCGCGATGCCTTGGCGGCAAGCCGCAGACGTTCCAGCGCCCAGGCGGTGCGCGCCTGCGGCTTGCCGCGTAGGGCGGCCGGCGCGAAGTTGTCGCACATCGCATCGTAGGCGGGATGCACCGCCACCAGTTGGCCGAAGATATGCGTGGTCAGTTCGCTGACGACCAGGCCGTGTTCGGCGAGGGTGCCCTTGATCTCATCGCAGTAGGTCTGGCTTTCCGCGGCGGTAACCACGTCGAAGAGGCGTTCATCCCATGCTGGAATCTGCAAGGCCTTGAAGCCGGTTTCGGCAGCCCATCCAGCGATGGCGGGCAGCGTGTCGAACGGCGCTTGCGCATCGCTGAACTGGGCAAGATGGAGGCTGGGTCCTTTGATAGTCTGCATTTCTTCGCACATCCTATTGTTTGTCGATTAACAAAGAATAGAGGCGTGATGCGAGGAAGTCAACCGTATTGGGTTCCAGGCCCGGTAAAATGCAAGCCACCACAGCCTTCACTCATGAGCACAGCATGGCCGGACGCCCCAGAGAATTTGATCGAGACCAAGCCCTGAAAACGGCCATGACCGTGTTTTGGGAGCGCGGCTATGAAGGTACTTCCATGTCGACGCTTGTCGAAGCGCTGGGTCTCGCCTCAGCACGAATCTACGCTGCGTTCGGCAGCAAGGAAGCCCTGTTCCGCGAAGCCGTGGCGCTTTACGAAGCAGGCGAAGGAGGCTTTGCGGACCGGGCCATGCGGGAAGAGGAATCGGCCAGGCAGGCTATTGCCCGCCTGCTCAACGATGCGGTGCTGACCTATACCAAACGCGGCCGGCCGCATGGTTGCCTGGTGGTGTCTGCCGCCAGCAGTTGCGCGGCCGAGAACGAAGCGGTGGCTGACTGGCTGGCGGAACACCGGCGTCAGCGCACACAATCTATTATCGAAAGGTTGCATGCCGCAGTGCAAAGCGGTGAATTGCGGCAGGATACAGACATCGCAGCGCTTGGCGATCTGTACGGCGCACTGCTGCACGGTATCTCCATTCAGGCCCGCGACGGCATAAGCCGCGCCCGCTTGCAGGCGATGATCGCGCCAGCGATGCTGGCGCTGGATGCTGCAGCCTCCGGCTGCCGTGCCTGAGCCGAAGCGGTTCGCGGTTGTCAGCTTCGCCGTGCTGGCGGGGCGTTGGGATGTTCCTCAAGCAGGCAGGTTAGAGCCAGGCCGACAGGGCCGGCATGCCGCCAGCGTCTGCCGGATGCCCTCGGCGTACGGCGTCTTGCGGATCGGTCCGATCAGCCGTTGTAGCGCGGCATCGTCCAGGATCAGCGGATCAGTCATCAGGTAGTGCATCTCGACCAGTTCGCGCATGAACGGGTTAAACAGCCCGAGCAAGCGCAGCATGCCCTTGCCGGCGATGCGCAGCTTCAGCTTGCGGCCGGTCTGTGTTTCCATGTGCGACACCAGTTCGCGCTGAGTCGTGACACCGGCGCCGGCCAGGTGCCAGATCTTGCCGAAGGCCGCCGGCGTGTCGGCCAGGCGGGCGACAACGGGACCGACGTCCGGCACATACACGAACTCGTGTGGCGCATCGATCGGTCCGATCAGGTCCGCGGTGCCGCCACATGCGGCAGCCTGCGCGGCGCGGTGCAGCAGGCTGGCCTGCACGCCCGGACCGTAGAAGTCGGGCAGCCGCAGCACCGTGGCGCGGATGCGGCCGGCTGCGTCCGCCTGCATCAGCAGGTCTTCCTGTGCCTTGCGCATGCGGCCCTTGAAGGTATGCGGCGCGCGCGGGTGGTTCTCGCTGACCGGATTGCCGCCCTGCACGCGTCCATACGGGTAGACCGTGCCGATCAGGACGAATTGCCTGACGCCCGCAGCGATCGCGCCATCCAGTGTCTTGCGCAGCAGTTCCGGGTGCAGGTCGAAGCGCCAGTAGTCAACGCCGACCATGTAGACCAGCGTGTCGATGCCGCTCGCCGCGGCCCGGACGGAGGCCGGCGAGTCGGGATCCCAGGTGACGATCTCCGCGAGCGGGTCGGCCCCGAAGGCCTGGCGCAGGCGCGTCGCATCGCGGCCGACCACGCGGTATGGCTGGCCACGGCTTGCCAGCGCGGCGGCAACGCTGTGGCCGATGGCGCCGGCGGCACCAAAGAGCGCGATCTTGGACATGGGGTTCTCCTTTGCATGGGTAACTGCCGTGGTCTGATGCGGCCCAGTTTGTAGCCATCCTGGCAAAAAGAAAATTATCTATAATCGGCTGGTCGCTAAACAAAAACGTATAGCATGGCCGTCGAACCGAACTGGGAGTGGTACCGCACCTTTCTCCACGTGCTGGAAACCGGCTCGCTATCGGCCGCCGGGCGCGCCATGGGGCTGACGCAGCCGACCGTCGGCCGTCATATCGACAGTCTCGAGGCTGTGCTGGGCCTCAAGCTCTTCACGCGCTCCTTCGACGGCTTCGCCCCCACCGACGCCGCCCACACACTGCAGCCCTATGCCGCCGGACTGGCCGCCACGGCCGCGGCCATGCGGCGCGCCGCCAGTGGGCACGGCGCCGGCGTGCGCGGCACGGTGCGGTTGTCGGCGAGCGAAGTCGTCGGCGTCGAAGTGCTGCCGCCGATCCTCGCTGTACTGCGCGAAGCCCACCCGGCGCTGGAGATCGAGCTGGTGCTGTCGAACCGCGTCGACGACCTGCTGCACCGCGAAGCCGATATCGCCGTGCGGATGTTCCGACCCGAGCAGGATGCGCTGGTGGCGCAGCGCGTCGGCGGCATCGAGCTGGGGCTGCATGCGCATGAGCGCTACGTGGCCGCGCACGGTGTGCCGCAATCGCTGGAGGAACTGCCGCGGTTTGCCGTGATCGGTTTCGACCGCGAGACGCCGTTCATCCGCCGCCTGCTGGAGCGCTTTCCGGCTTTGTCGCGCCAGCGCCTGGCCTTTCGCGCCGACAGCGACCTGGCCCAGCTGGGCGCGATCCGCGCCGGCTTTGGCATCGGCGTGTGCCAGTCCGCGCTGGCGGCGCGCGAGCCGCGGCTGGTCAGGGTGCTGCCCGGCGAGTTTTCCGTGGCGATGGATACCTGGGTAGCGATGCATGAGGATTTGCGCGCCAGTGCGCGCTGCGCGGTGACCTTTGCCGCGGTGGTGGCCGGGCTGCGTGGCTACGCGGAAGGGACGTAGCCGCAGCGCCGGTGCCGCCGTGCAACAGCAGCAATGGTCGGTGCCAGGGGTGACCGCCACGACCAGCCTGGCAACAACTGTCGGCATATGGGTGGCCGGGCGTTATCTAGAACCACCGGCCACTACTGCCCCATAAGCATCAAATCCAGGTTCTGCACCGCAGCGCCCGATGCCCCCTTGCCAAGGTTGTCGAACACCGCGGACAGCAGCACATGCCCGTTTTCGACGTTATGAAATACGCTCAGCTGCATGTCGTTCGTACCGTTCAGCGCTTGCGGATCCAGATGAGTCAGGGCGCCCGATTCGTGCAGCGGCAAGACCCGTACGTAAGTTGCCTCGGCATAGTGGCGCGCAAGGCAGGCGTGTAACGTGGCGCCATCCACGCCGGGCCCCAGTTGCCGCAGCGCCAGCGGCACCGTCAGCACGATGCCCTGGCGGAAGGCTCCGTACGCCGGGACGAAAATGGGACGCTGCGCAAGGCAGGCGTGCTGCTGGATCTCGGGCGCGTGCTTGTGCGCGAGTTCCAGGCCGTAGACCTGGTATGACGGCGCATTGGCGGCTCCCGGTCCCTCATATTCCTCCACGCCGGCACGCCCGCGTCCGGAGTAGCCGGATACCGCATGCACGCTGATCGGGTAATCGGCCGGGATGAGCCCGGCCTGTGCCAGCGGACGCAGCAAGCCAACCGCCCCCGTCGGATAGCAACCGGGATTGGTGACCCGAGATGCGTTGGCAATCTTCCCGGCCTGCCCCGGCGCCATTTCCGGAAACCCGTAGGTCCAGTCCGCATGTGTGCGATGAGCGGAGCTGGCGTCGATCACCCGCACGGCGGGATTGACAATGGCGCCCACTGCCTCGCGCGCGGCGGCATCCGGCAGGCAGAGGATGGCGATATCGCAGCCGTTGATGGCTTCTGCGCGCCGCCGCGCATCCTTGCGCTCCGCAGCGGGAAGTGTGAACAACCGGATGTCGGTCCGGTTGCGCAGCCGCTCGTGGATCTGCAGCCCGGTGGTGCCTTGGTCGCCGTCGATAAAAACTACGGGAGAGCTCATGGGTGGTTGACTCCGCTGCCTGGGGGTTGAACAAGTAAAACCAAGCCCCTATGTTGCGCGGGGGACTAGAATAGGGAAAGTTGAATTTCATAACCAGGACATTCAGCTTTCCTGAATCTGGATTCCGTCATGCGAGAGATCAGCCTGGACCGCCTGCGCACTCTGGTCGCAGTTACCGACCGTGCTTCCTTTGCCGATGCGGCGCGCGCCTTGCACCTGGCGCCGCCAACGGTCAGCCTTCACATCGCCGAACTCGAAGACCGCATCGGGTCTCCACTGCTGATACGCAAGCGCGGCCATGTGGGACCAACGCCTATCGGCGAAGTGCTGGTGGAGCGCGCGCGCCGGCTGCTGGCCGACGCGGAGCAGGCGCTGGATGATATTCAACGCCAGGTAGACGGACTCGAAGGGCGTGCGCGTATCGGCGCGTCAACGGGCGTGATCGCGCACCTGCTGCCGCAAGCGCTGGAGGTCCTGCGCGAGCACCATCCCGCCATCGACATCCAGATTGCCGTGCATACCTCGGAAGAAACCCTGTCCCGGCTGGTGGATGGAACGCTGGATATCGGGGTAGTTGCGCTGCCTCAGCCCCCGGTGGCCGGACTGGTGATAAAACCCTGGCGCCGCGACCCGGTGATGGCCTTTGTGCCGGCGCACTGGCGGTGCCCGGCCCGCGTTACCCCCGAATGGCTCGCCGCCCAACCGCTCATTCTCAATGACGCGACCACGCGTCTGTCGCGCCTGACGGCGGAGTGGTTTGCGACCGGGGGGCAGCACCCGGCGCCGCGCATTCAACTCAACTACAACGACGCGATCAAGAGTCTGGTGGCGGCAGGTTACGGCGCGGCGCTGTTGCCCCATGAGGCCACTACGCCATTGCCCGACAGTCGCATTGTCATGCGCCCGTTGCGGCCCGCGTTGTGGCGACGGCTCGGTATTGCCCATCGTGCGGGGTACGTTGAGCGCTCCACGCAACACGTGCTGGATGTGTTGTGGGATTTGCGATTGCCGTAGGCGTTGCACGCGGAACAAACGCCGGTCTTCCCACTTCTCCGCCGCCGGTAACGCCGCAGCATCTCAGTCTTAAATTAAGTTCATATTGCCTGCCCTGTCGCCGCTGACTAGTATTCTGAGACAAAAAACACAGGGGGGCTTCCATGCGGCCAATTCAGGTTTCCCTCGCAGGCAGGCGACGCTCCGGCAACTGGTTGCATGCACAGACCTGCCCCGGCCTGCCGCTCCTGCCCGACGCGCGCGCGGCGTCACGCTGCCGACGGCCTCATCGCTACCGACATCCCCAGCCTGCCGCCTGATCCAGGCCGGCAGCGCCGCGGCGCATGGCGTGCGCAGATAGCGCGCCGGCACCGCAGCCCCTGCCGATGATCTCCCTTTCGTGCGGGGGCAAGATGCGCGTAGTGCTGTATCACGACGATCGTGCCAGGCTCGAGCGCGATTTGCACGAGCATGGTTTGCCCGACCACCTGCCGCTGGACGAGAACGCGCGCGGCATGCTGGCGGTGCTGGTGGTGGCCGATGGCAATCGCGTCACCGAGGCCGCGCAGCGCTGGCTGCGCGCCGAGCCGCGCGCCGACGCCTTTATCGCCGGATGCACCGCCGCCACCCGCTGCCATTGCATCCCCCAGGCATGGTGGCCCACCACCGTATGCGACCTGGTCTGCGCGCCGGACCATGACGCACTGCTGACCGAACTGGCCTCGCGGCTGTGCCGCCTGGCCGAGATCGAGGACGTGCTGGATGCGCCGTGGTTGCGCGAGCGCGCCGTGGGCGACTCGCCGGCATGGCGCGCCACCTTGCGCGCGGTGGCGCAGGTGGGCCGCTATGGCCGCGGCACCTGCCTGCTGCTTGGCGAAAGCGGCTGCGGCAAGGAACTGCTGGCACGGCTGGTCCACGATCTCGATCCGGAGCGCCATCGCGCGCCATTCGTGGTGGTGGATTGCACCACGCTGAGCCCGGAGCTGTCGGGCAGCGAGCTGTTCGGCCATGCCAAGGGCGCCTTCACCCACGCCGTCTCGGCACGCGACGGCGCCGTGGCAATGGCGGATGGCGGCACGCTGTTCCTGGATGAAGTGGGCGAGCTGCAACTGCCGTTGCAGGCGCGCCTGCTGCGCGTGATCCAGGAACGCATGTACAAGCGCGTGGGCGAGGATACCTGGCGCAAGTCGGATTTCCGGCTGACGTGCGCGACCAATCGCGACCTCGAGGCCGAGGTGCAGGCCGGCCGGTTTCGCAGCGACCTGTACTTCCGCATTACCCAGTGGACCGTGCGCGCGCCCTCGCTGGCCGAGCGCCGCGAGGATATCCCGCTGCTGGTGCGGCATTTCCTTGCGCAGAGCCTGGCCGGCACCGGGCCGGGCCTGCCGCTCGTGATGCCGGAGGTCATGCATTACCTGGCGACGCGCGACTACCAGGGCAATGTGCGCGAACTGCGCAATGTGGTGTCGCGCCTGGCCGAGCGCCAGCGCGGCTTTCAGGTGATCAGCACAGGCGGGCTCGACGGCCCCATGCCGGGGCTGCGGACCGAACTTGCGGCGGACATCGTCAACCCCTGGCCGGAAGCGCTGCGGCATGCCATCGAGGGCGCACTGGACGCCGGGCTAGGCCTGAAGCATATCGGCCAGATCGCCGAGTCCATGGCGGTGCAGGTGGCCGAGAGCCGCCACGGCTGCACCAGCCGCGCGGCCGAACTGCTGCAGGTCACGCCGCGGGCGCTGCAGTTGCGGCGGCAGGTGCGGCCCGCGCCGTCGGCGTGATGCGCTGGCCGATGCGCTGGCTGATGCGCTGGCCGATGCGCGCATTGTTTCTGCTGGGCGTTGGCGGCGGCAGCGCTACCCGCGCCAGCAGGCGCAACGCATTGCCACCGGCCATGCGCGCGAATGCCTCCGGCGTGGGACGCAGGGCACGCAGCTTGGCCAGCTCCAGGCCGGGGTGCAGCCACGGGCCGTCGGAACCGAACAGCAGCTTGCCGGGGCCGGCGCGCCGGAACGCTTCCTCCAGCACGTCGAAGCGCCGCACGCCCGAGGTATCGGCAAACAGGTTGGGATAGCGCGCGACCAGGTCCACCACTTGCCGCTGCGCCGCCCAGTCGTCGGCAAAACTGCCCAGGTGCGCGAACACGAACGCCACCTCGGGATGGGTCTGTGCCAGCAGGCGCAGCGCGCCAGTCTCGCCGCCGGGGTCGTACAGCACCGGCAGGCGCCAGTGGCGCGCGGCATCGCAGACCTGCCGGTGGATCGGAGCATCGTGCCGATGCACCTTGATGCCGCGCAGGCCCAACCGCAGTACCGCTTCCTCGATCATGCGATGCACGCGGTGCCGGTCGCGTTCGGCATGTACCATGGCAAAGCCGGTAAAGCGCCCGGGATCCGCGCGCACCAGTGCCGCCACGTCGCGGTTGCCGCGCAGGTAGTCCGACTGGAACACCGGCAGCAGCACCGAATGCGCGATGCCGGCCTGCCGCGCGCGCCGGACGTAGTCGGCCAGCGGCGCGGTGGTGTCCCACGGTCCCGTCATGCCGTCGCCCTGCCCGGCATGGACATGGAAATCGACGATCATCGCGACAGCTCGAAGCGCTGGCCGGGCCCGTACTGCAGGTCATTGCCGGCAGCGAGGATGCCGGCCGGGACCAGGTTGCGGATCGACAGGCCGCTGCCGACGGTGACCGTGCCGCGCAGCTTGTCATTGGCCAGCGCGAAGCCCTTGTTGGCGAGCGTGCGCACGATGGCGTGCTCGACCGCCGCGCGCTCGCCGGCGCTGGCCACGTTGGCCGTCCATACCGTCAATGGCGGCGCGCAAGTGCACGCGGCGCCGGCGCGCGCGCTGCCCTGGCGCGCGTGGTACCAGCCATGCACCCCCAGCCGCGCCGGCAGGCTCGCTGCCGTGCCGACATAGACCGGCGTCGCGCCGCGCTGGAACAGGTAGACGCCACCACCGCGCGTGGCGCGCGCGGCGGCGTCCAGGCTCGGCCAGCGCCGCCATTGCAGCGTCACGTTGGCGGATCTTGGCGCGGACTCGAACGCCAGTTCGGCAAGCGCTGGCTCGCTCTCATACCGGCTTGCCGGCGCGCGCCAGCGGTCCAGGCTGAGACCAACCAGCGACAGGCGCCCCGCCTGCCGCCGCGCCAGCAGGCAGGCGCGGCAGCACGCGCCGCCGCGGTCCAGCCGGCTCTCGTACCGCGCCGTGCCGCGGCGCGTAGGCGTGCCGATGCGCCGTGCGCGCGCCACCAGTTGGCGCAGGTCGGTCAGCAGTGCCTGCGGCGGCGTGCCGGCCGGGTAGCGGCGCACCTCCGCCAACAGCCGCAGCAGCCGGCGCATGCGCCATGGCGCCAGTTCCAGTGTTTCACCTTCCGCAGTCTTGAACATGGAGGCTCTCCCGATAGGCCGGCGGCGCACGCCCGCGCGGCGCGGCCGGCTGGCCCGCCAGCAAGGCAAGCGCCGCCAGCAGGCCGTCAATCTCTTGCGGCGCATGGCTGGCGCGCACCACCACCGCCACGGCGCAGCGCCCTTCGGCCTGCCGCAGCAACGCCGTGCGGAAGCCAGCCGCGCGCAGCCCCGCGTGCAGGGCGCGCGTGCGCCCGGCAGACCCCAGCCGCAATTGCTGCATTGGGTGCAATGGCACGCTCACCTGCAGGTCCGGCAAGCGGTGCTGCGCCAGCCAGCGCAAACCCCGCCGCAGGCGCCGCACCCGCTCCAGCAACGCCGCCCGCAGCGCGTCGCCGTCGCGGCGATTGCGCGCCAGCGCGTTCAGCCCGGCCAGCAGCGCGGCCTGCGAAGCCGCGCTGCAATGGGCCTGGGTCGGGCCGTCGCGGGCGATGTCGCCCACCAGCGCGGCGGGGCCGCACAGCGTGGCCAGCGGCGCGCCGAAGGCCTTGGCCCACGATGCCAGCAGCAGCACCGGCTCGGCGGGCGCCAGGCCCGCATAGCGCAGCAGCCCCCCACCGCCGCTGCCCCAGGGTCGTCCGGGGCCGGGTTGCGTGCCTGCCAGCCCCAGCAACTGCGTGTGGTCGGCCACCACCAGGCCGCCACGTTCACGCACCAGCGCGAGATAGCGGCGCAGCGCCACAGGCGCGCCTTCGCGGCGCGTGCCGTCGGTCACGACCGCGGGCGGACGGGTGCCGGTGCCCTGGCGCAATTGGCGCGCCAAGTCGGCCAGGTCGGCATGGCGGAACAGCGTGACCGGGGCGCCAAGCCCGCGCACCCGCTCGAGCCCCCAGCGCATCACCGGATAGAGGGTGTCATCCGCCACCAGCGCATGGGTGCGCCCGAGCCGGTCGAACAGGTCGAGCGACAGGTGCAGCGTCGACGGGCCGGCCAGGCCCGCCTCGCACCCTTGCAGCGCGGCCGCCTGCGCCGCCAGCGTGCCGGCCAGCGGCGACACGGCCAGCGCGGCGGGCGTGCCGGTCGTCAGCGCCGCATAGCTGCCCAGCTGCGCGGCGGGATGCGACATGCCCAGGTAGAGCGCCGACGCGAAATCGATCATGGCCGCCTGCCTCTGCTCTCGCCTGTCCCTGCCGTCCGCGCCGTGCGCCGGTCAGGCCACCCGCGCACTACGGTGCTCTTGCAGCCGGCGCAGCAGGTGCATGCCCGGCACCTGCACGTCGACCGGCTCGGCGCCGATGTCCACGCCGGTGACGGCCCGGTACGAGTGGATATAGGTCTGGATCTCGGGGCGGAAATACGCTGCCCAGTTCGCCGCGTTGGACGGATCGGTGACCGAATTCCAGTCGCTCCAGCGGATCGACGACACGATCTGTTCGCCGGTGGTGGCCAGCTGCCAGAACTGGTAGGTATTGGTATCGCCCCACCCCTGCAGCTTGCGCATGCTTTCCACCGAGTGCATCCACGGCTCCGGATACGCGATCATCGAGCGCCGCGGCAGGAACTCGCGGAATTCCGGCCGCGCCAGGATCCACTGCTGCATCATCATCTCGATGCGCGAGGTGGTCGGCAGGTCGCCGAACTGGTTATGCGCGCCCTCGGACAGGATCAGGTGCACCTCGCGCAGCGCGTTCAGCAGCGGGAAGCCATCGGGCACCACGGTGGTATCGTCGGCCTGCCGGAAGAACGGCACGCACAGGTTCAGCAGCGTATGGAACGCGCCCAGGAACTTGCTGCGGCTGTCGGCCGGCTGGATGCGCGGCACCGCGCGCCCGAACAGCCGGAAGCCATACTCGTGCAGGTACTCGGCCCCGCGCCGCTCGATCGGCAGCCGGTGCTGTTCATCCTGTACCCAGCCCCAGATGATGTTGCTCACCGGCCGCAGCGGGTCCAGCTCGAGCTGGTTGAGCGGATCGTTGGGCCCGCCGGACAGGTTCTGGAAGCGGCGCGAGATGGCGTTCATGGTCTGCACCAGCTGCAGCTCCTCCATCCAGTAGCTCCAGATCAGTTCGATCAGCGGCGGCGCGCTCAGCTTGGCCGAGATGTCGTTGTTCCAGTGCTGCAGCCACAGGCAGCCGTCACCGCACGGGCCTTCGTCGCGCGGCACCAGTTCGCGCGAGCTCGACAGCGGCTCGGCGGAATGCGTGGCGGGATGTTCCACGCTACCGGAACGCGCGATGGACTCGCGCATGCTGTCGACGGTACGCCCCGCGTCGGTGCCTTGCAGGCCCTGCACCACGCGCTCCAGGTATGGCAGCGTGGGTGACCCGCTCTTGCCGAAATACTGGCTGGCGACGTCCTCCACCTGTGCCGGCTCCAGCCGCAGCCCGAGCCGTTCATTGGCCAGCCGGATCGCGGCTTCATCGGTCCGCAGCAGCCTGGCGATGGCGCCGCTGTCGTGCGGGGACGGCACCACGGCGCCCCACGTCACCACGAAGGCCTCGGTGGCCACCTTCAGCGCGCGGTAGGCGTCGGTGTCCGAGAACGGCAGGAAGCGGCGCCGGCTCAGCCGCGCGGCTTCGTCGTACAGCGCCGGGCCGCCGGGTGCGCCCGGGCGGGCGGGCAGCGGGCTGGTGCCGAAGAACAGCAGGTCCACCTGGCGCGCGTAGTTGTCCCAGCTCAGCATGTCGGCGTTGCGCTTGATCAGCAGCCACAGCGCCCAGTCCGCCGTCAGGTCGCGCGAGGTGCGCTTGAGGCTGATTGCCGGCTCGCGGTAGTCCTTCACCCCCACCGGGCCGGAACGCACCCCGATCGGGTCGAACCCGGCCGCGCTGGTATCGTCGCCTTGCGGTCCGGCATCGTCACCGGCGTCAGGATGCGGCGGTGCCTTCAGCCGGCCCGTCACGGTGACCTCGCGCCGGCCGCCCAGCTTGGCCGCAGCGGCGAACAGCATCTCGTCCGGAATGCCCAGCGCCGCCAGCTTGCGCATGGTGTGCGCCACCTCGCTGAGCGCCGCGGGCAGCCCCTCTTCCTTGTGGCCCCAGTGGTCCGAGGGCCCGACGCGGATCTCCAGCCTGGCCTCGCTGCCAGGCTTGAGGCGCAGCTGCTCCATCTCGCGCGGCTCGCCTTCGCGGGCGTACACCGCCAGCTTCAGGTATTTCTGGCCTTCGGTCAGCCTGGTGAAGTCATAGTGCCAGTCACCGTCGGTATTGCCCGTCGGCACCAGCGCGTACTCCACGCGACCCGACTCCGTGTTCGTGTTCGTGTTCATCACGTTCTCCTTCAGCAAATCACGCGTAGGCCGCGACCGGCATGCGCAGCGGCTGCCGTCGTTGGTTGAGCGCCTCGCTCAGCTGCGCGCTGCCGGCGCTCCAGGGCAGATAGCCGGCCAGTGCCCAGCGCTGCAGCAAGGCCGAGATGGTGCGCAGCTCGACGTCTGGCGCCAGCAGGCCGCTGTAGCGGGCCTGCCCCAGCACCGCGAACGCCAGCGTCGGGGTATCGGCCAGGTACTGGTGCGGGCGCGACCGCACCAGGCGCCAGAGCCGCAACAGGCTGGCGGGATCGCGGCCGGGCAGCCGCAGCGCCTGGCCCAGCGTGCGCCCGCCCAGCCGCGGCGCACGCAACGCCAGCAGCCTGGCCACGAACGCCGGGATCGACTGGTCCAGCTGCGCGAACGCGCGCCGTTGCGCGGCGCTCATCTGCCAGCGCGGATAGAGCCGTTCCCACACCTGCTCGAGCGCATCCCATTGCGGATGCGGATACAACGCCCGCCCCATCGCCACCGACAGCTTCACGCGTATCCACGGCGCCGGATGCGGATCGTCGAGGTTGATGCGCAGCACGAAGGCGCGCGGCAGGCTGACCACGCTCATCAGCCCGCACGTGGCGGTGATGCCCACCCGCGACACCGCCCACAAATCGGCGACGATCTCGCTGATCCAGCGCTCCCAGGCGCGCCAGGCCTGCGGCGGCGCCGTCGCGCCCGGAGTTGGCGCTGGCATCGCGCCGGTGCCGCCGGACACCAGCCGCAGCCCTCGCTGGCCATCGCCGGCGGCGGCACGGCGGTACGCATTGGCCAGGTCCAGCAGCGCGGCCGCCTGGTGCCCCACCTCGTGGAACAGGGACGCCGCCAGGCCGGTACCGACCATGCGTTCGCGCGGCATGCGGATCACGGCCACCGGATTGGCGCCGCCACCGGGCAAGCGCGTGCGCGCCCGCCGGATCGCGCCGCCATGGCCGCGCTCGACATAGCAGATCACCTGCGGCAGGTCGATGGCCACGCCGGGCTGGCGCAGTCCGTCGCGCGCAGCCACGTCCAGTCCCGCCAGCCAGACGCCGGTGCCATGCTGGCTGCGTTGCGTCAGCACTTCGGCAAAGATCTCGAAATGCGTCAGCGCGGCGTGGAAATACAGCTTGAGCATGGCGTAGCGCCGCTGCGCGCGCGCCACCGCGCCAGGCTCGGGCCGCGCGGCGCGCAGCGCGCCGAGAAAGCGCCCGATGCGCCGGCGCAGCTGGTGCCGCGCCGCCTGCATGTGGCGCTCGATGGCGCCCATGGCCTCGTCGCTGATATTGGCGGCGGGGACCATCGGCATCTGCAGCGCGTAGGGCAGCTGCGCGTCCAGGCGGGCGCGGATGCCGAGCACCTCCTGTTCCAGCAACCGCAGGGCGTGGGCGCAAGCGTTCATGACGGCGGCCTCGGAGTCGTAGCGCGAGTATCGAAGTAGACGGGTGCGGCTCAGAACATCGGCCGTTGCGGTGCCAGGTACAGGATCAGTGCGCGCCCGTTGCGCGAGCGCCGCCACTGCCCGCCCATCGGCAGCGCCGCCGCGCCCAGGCCGCCTTGCGCGGCCCCGTTGCCGCACGACGGGCACGACCCCGCGCCACCGTTGGCATAGCCCCCATAGCCCGAGCCGGGGGCGCGCACCGCCGCGGCCAGGCTGGCGACCGGCTGCGCCGCGGCGCCGCTGGCCGCGGGCCCGAAGATCGGCGGCGTGCCGATCTGCCGTGCCGCCGCCACGCCGTTCTGCGAAATCGTGCGCATGGCGGGCAGCAGCCCCGGCGCAACCTGGCGCGCGGCCTGCAGGAACGCCGCGCGCGCGGCGCGCGACGGCGGCACGTTGCGCGGCATGGTCAGCAGGTTGCGGGTCGCCTGCTGGCCGATGCGGACCACGCGGCGCGCCACCTCGAACTCGCGGTCCTCGTTGCTCAGGCCCTCCAGTTCGAGGCCGAGCGCGCTGCCGGCCATGCTGGCCAGCTTGCCGCCGATCGCGCCGCCCGCGCCGGGCACCACCAGGTTGCCGAGCGCGCTGCCGACCACCGGCAGCGCCGCCTTGGCCGCCGAACGCAGGATGCCGCCCAGCGCCTTGCCCGCCGATGACCTGGCAAAGCTGCTGGCGGCGCGCCCCACCGAACGCACCAGGCCGCCCAGGAACTGCTCCATTTCCTGCTCGCTGTTGACGGCCAGCAGCTCGGCCGCGAGTTCCATCTCCTGCATCTCGCCGGACACCTCTTGCTCGAACTCGTTCTCGAATTCCCCCTCGCCCTCGAATTCACCCTCGAACTCCGTCGCCATGCCGCCGAGTTCCTGGCCCAGCTCGCCAGCCTCCATCAGCTCCGAGGCCAGCTCCTGTTCGAGCTCGTTGTAGCCGGTGCCCCAACCGCCCGGCCTGGAAGTCCCGATATCGTGCATTTGCAGCTCCTTTCAGGTTAGGTTGGCGAGCCGCAGCGGAACTCGCGTGCCCACCTTGTGCACGCGGCGTGCCAGCCCGCACAGAAGGGCTAAGTCCCTGAAAAGGCGAGATATTGGGAAAGTCCCCGGCGGCCGGCGGCGAACCGCGCTTCGCGCGGGGCCGGCCTGGGGTGCGGGATCAGGCGAAGCGCGCTTCGCTGCCCGGGCGCAGGCTGGAAGGCAGGACCGGCGTGGACTTCCGATGCGGCGTGGCGCGACCTGCCCACGCCGTCACCGGCTTCACGCCGCCTGCTGTCTGCGCAGGAGATGACGGCAGGAGACCATGCCCCCGCCGCCGGTTCCGCCTACTTGATGCAGGCGAGGTTCACGGCAAGGCCGCCCCAGTCGGTGGCCTGGTTGTTGTCTACCTGTACCTGCAGCTTGTCGCCATGGGTGACCGCCCCGGCCTGCACCTCCTTGCTGCAGTGCTGCTGGCCATTGGTGATCTTGCAGCTCAGGTCGCTGACCGGTGCGAGCACGACCGAAGCGCCGGCACCGGTCACCTTGTACACCGAGATGTCGAGCGTGCCCTGCACCTTGCCCAGCGTGCTCGCCGTAAGCGCGACGCGGGTGCAATCGTAGGGGATCACCACCCCGAAGTCCGACGGCAACGCTACCGCCCCGCCGGCGCCGGTCATGGCATAGCGGCCGCGGCTGAGCGTATCCGGCACGTTGAAGTTGCCGTTGTAGACGGTGCCGTTGGCCATGGTCACACCCGTGGTTGGCCACTTGCCGCCCTGCTTGGGACCGTACATCGTCCACGTGGTGGTGTCGAAATAGAAGTCGCCGTCCACGCCGATGTCGTCGGTCGGTGCGCCGCTGCCGTACAGGACATGGCCGCCATTGCCGACCGTGGTGCCACCGGTGCCGCCCGTGCCGCCGCTGCCGCCTGGCTGGCTGACCAGCGAGACCCCTGCCGGCCATACGCCGTCTGCCTTCGGCCCGTACAGCGTCCAGGTGCTGGTGTCGAGGTAGTAGTCGCCATTGTTGCCGAGGCTGTTCGCCGGCGCGCCGGTTCCCGACAGCACCGTGCCGCCGCTGGGTGGCGGCGTGCCGGTGGCGTTGCCGAGCGGCACGCCGGCGGGCCAGGTGCCGTTCGCCTTGGGACCGAACAGCGTCGAGGTCGAGGTGTTGATGTAGTAATCGCCGTTGTTGCCGACGCTGTCGGTCGGATCGACCGAGCCGGACAGGATGGTGCTCCCCGCCGCACCGGTGTTGCCGCCGGGACCCGCCAGCGAAACCCCGGCAGGCCACACGCCATTGGCCTTGGGCCCGAACATCATCCACGTCACGGTGTTCAGGTAGTAGTCCCCGTCCTTGCCGATCTCCGGCCCCGGATCGGTGGTGCCGGACAGCATCGCACTGCTGGTCGCAGCGGCCGGCGCGGGCGACGAAGGCGCGGCCGGTGCCGGGTTGGCGGGCGACGTGCCTGGCGAGGTGCCAGGTGAAGTGCCCGGGCTGGCGGTAGCGCTGGTGGAGGCCGGTTCGCCCCCTCCGCCACCGCCGCAGCCGGCGAGCGTGATGACAAGGCAGGCGAATGGCACGGCGGCCAGCTTGATGTGGGCGTTTTTCATGGGCTCCCCTTCCTCGGACTCTGCGGTCGTAAAGGTCGACGGCAGCGAAGGCGCCATCGATGCACCCAATCTAGTTGGCGGAAATGGAATGGAATATCGGCTCGATGGATGACCGAGGTATGTGTCCGGGATGAAACACTGCCGGCGATGGGCGCGGGCCCGCCGGTACCGCCATTGCCCCTCTCCGGCTCTCCTGGCGAGGCTCTTATTCTTGAAACAGGCTCAAAAGTATTTGACCGATACAAGGCTTACTCAACAAATATAAACCGCGCAAACTGCGGTCCATCGAAGCACGCCCGGCACCCCGCGGCCACGCAGCCGATGGCAGTGCCCTTTCTGATCGAGGTCCTCAAATGACTCTGCTGTTCAAGCCCTTCACCCTGGGCGGGCGCCAGCTCGCCAACCGGATCGCCATGGCACCGCTGACCCGTTCCCGCAACCCGGACGGGGTGCCCAACGACCTCAACGCGCTCTATTACAGCCAACGCGCCGACGCCGGACTGATCGTGACCGAAGGTACCGTGATCTCTCCCAGCGCGCAGGGCTTCCTGTTCAACCCCGGCCTTTACACCCCGCAGCAGGTGCAGGGCTGGCGCAAGGTCACGGACGCCGTCCATGCGAAGGGCGGCACCATCTTCACCCAGCTCTGGCATGTCGGCCGCGTCAGCCATGTGTCGATCCAGCCCGGCGGCATCCAGCCGGTAAGTGCCACCGGCCAGGTCGCGAAAGACACCAAGGCCTGGGGCTATACCGCCGACGGCACGCCGGGTGCGGTCGATGCCTCCGCCCCCCGTGCACTGACCACCGGGGAGGTCTATGGAGTGATCGCCGATTTTGCCGAAGCGGCGGCCAATGCGGTCGAGGCCGGCTTTGACGGGGTCGAGCTGCATGGCGCCAATGGTTACCTGATCGAACAGTTCCTGAACCCGACCGTGAACGACCGCACCGATGAATTCCGCGGCGACACGCTGGCAAGCCGCACCCGTTTCGCACTGGCCGCCATCGATGCGGTGGTGGCGCGCATCGGTGCGCATCGCACCGCCATCCGGCTGTCTCCCTATGGCGGCCTCGGCGACATGGGCAACTATGCCGAACTCGAGGACACCTACCTCCATCTGGCTGATGAACTCTCGCGGCGGAAGATTGCGTACGTCCACCTGATGGACCAGAGCACGCGCGGCAGCTCGGCCATGCCGGACGATTTCCTCGCCAAATTCCGCCGCCGCTTCAAGGGCGTGCTGATCCTTGCGGGTGGCATGACGCGCGCGCGTGCCGAGGCATTTATCGCCGATGGCGTCATCGACATGGCGGCATTCGGTGAGCCGTTCATCGCCAATCCTGACCTCGTCGCACGGCTGCGGAACGACTGGCCGCTGGCCGCGTCGATCCGCGCGCTCCACTACGGCGGCGGTGCCGAGGGCTACACCGACTATCCCACCTACGACGGCCGCGCCGCGGCCTGATCGGGAGGTCACGGCTGAAGCCTTGGAGGGGAGGTTGGTAGGGGTGGGGTAACGAGGTTGATTTGGTTCGACACTGCTGACGCTACCTGGAGGTGCCTGGCGTTCGGGGGCGGATGGACGAACCCGACTTTAGGTCGGTGGCCGCCTGCTTATCACGCAATTGGTGGGACGCCTTCGGCTGCGCTGCGCGCGCTCCCTATCTCAGCTCTACTGCTCTGGCACGGAGTGCGTCGCTGCGCTCGCACGCGTTTGTGCTGGCGATGCCAAGGACTTTCGCTCCCGCATGTTTTCTCCCCTCTCCCGCTTGCGGGAGAGGGGCGGGGGTGAGGGCCGGCGCATCAACGAAGTCGACCCCATCAATCCCTGCGCATCCACATCATCCCCCGGAATTCGACGAAGAACCCCCAAAAAAAAGCCGGCCATCGCCGATGGCCGGCACCAAGCTCACAGCAGATGGAGAATGCGGCCCCGCCGCGCATCGCCGCCGCCGGACAGCGCGAGCGCGGGGCCGAGGCTCAATTTGCATCACCGCGATGGCGACGCCTTCGTCCACCCGGACTCGTCCGTTCGGGGTATGCGGAGCGCCGGCGGGTGGCTCTAGTGTTTCCCTTCCCAATGACTTTGATGAAGGAGGAGACCATGGCCAAGGCCGAGAATCTGGTGACGTCGATCCGGGTAGAGATCGATGCGCCGGTAGCGCTGGTGTGGGAAGTGCTGACCGACTTTGCGCGCTACGGCGAATGGAATACGTTCTGTCCCGGGCTGGAAACCACCGGGCGGCTCGGCGACATGGTGCACATGCAGGTGCGCATTCCCGGCACCGAGCAGGTGATCCCGGTCAACGAGTACCTGGTGGCGTGGGAACCGGAGCAGCTGCTGTCGTGGGAGCAGCGCCCGACCGACGAGAACAAGGACGCCGCGCGGCGCGACCAGTACCTGGAAGCGATCGGCCCGGGACGCACCCGCTACTTCACCACCGACCTGTTCCTGGGCCTGAACGCCGAGACCATCATGCGCGAGCACGGCGCCTGGGTGAAGCAGGGTTTCGACCAGGTGGCACGCGACGTCAAGGCGCGCGCGGAAGCGCTGCAGGCGCAGCGGCAGGCCAGCCGCAACTGAGCAGGCGGCACGTGACCGGCCCGGGGCCCGGGCCGGTCGATACGCATTGCGTTACTGGGGAGGACGCTGGCTAAGCACCACCAGCGCCGCCGCGCCGCGACTGCGCACGCAGGCGTCGTCGCAGCGCTCCAGCGCAGCTGCCGCGGCCGGCAGCGTCACCGCGGGCCGTTCCTCCTGGCTGGCATCCACCGCCAGCCCCCAGGCCACGCCCATGGCGGCGCCAGCCCCGACCAGGCATGCCGCCCAACGCAATCCGAGCCGCTTCATCGCTGTCTCCTCCGCTTGCCCTGCTTTTATCCGGGCTATTGAGAGCATCGTAGTCAGCGGCGGGCCGGACCTCTTCGTCCGAGCAGACTAAGGGGTATCCCGCATCGGCGCGGGGTCGGAAGTGGCGTGGGATCGACAAGAAGCGCGCGCGGCGGGCAGCACCGCATGGTGCTGGTACAGCCGGGCCAGCGCCGCGGCGCTGCCGGACAGCCCGGCGGGCGCCAGGTGCATTGCATGCGCGCCCAGCAGGCCCCACAGGTGCGCCAGCAGCAGGCCGGCCAGATCCGGGCTTGGCAACAGCATGGCGAAGGTGACGCGCAGCGATTCGACGCCGCGCAGCACGCGCTCGCGCAGCGGGCACAGTTCGCAGGCTTCGCCGCACTTGTGCTGCAACAGTGCGGCAATCAGGCTGACATGGCGCGCCAGTTCGTCGCCGTGCAGGAAGGCCTGCAACGCCTGCGCCAATGCCTCCGGCGCGGCGCCACCCTGCGCCAGCGGTGCAAGCCGCGCGGCGAAGTCGGCTTCGGCGCAGGACAGCAGCGCGCCCAGCAGTTCGGCGCGGGAACGGAAGTGCCCGTAGACGGCGCCGCGCGTCATGCCGATGGCGCGCGCCACGTCGTCGACGGTGACGCAGTGCAGGCCGCGGTGGCGGATCAGCTGCTGCGCGCTGGCGAGGATACGCGCGCGCGTAACGGCGGCATCCTCGCGGGTGTGGCGGGCCATCGGCGCGGCGCGCTTACACGAAATGGACGTCGTCCGGCCCCCAGTGGGCGCGCATGCTGCGGATGCGGCCGTCGTCGCCGAAGCTCATGATGTCGGTCACGTCGATGCGCGCCGGCCGCCCTTCCAGGCGCGCATGCACGGCGAAGGTCAGCGCGGCGGCGTTGCCGTGCGAGCCGCGCGGCGGCGCCACCACCTCCAGCCGCGCACCCAGCGCGGTGGCGTGCTGGTAGAACGCCAGGATCGCGGGCTTGCCGGCGATGGGCTGCGCGCCGACCGGGTCTTCCACGGTGGCGTCGTCGGCATAGAGCGCGGCAACGCCCTGCGCGTCGCCGGCATTGAAGCGCTCCACGTAGGCGAGCAGTGTCGCCTTCATCGCGGCGCTGTCGGGATGGGGATTGGGTCCCTGGGACATGGCATGCTCCTGGTGGTGGGTTTCAGCGTGCGGTGTAGCCGCCGTCGATCACCAGCTCGGCGCCGGTGACGTAGCGCCCCGCGTCGGACACCAGGTACAGGATGCCCGCCGCGATGTCGCGCGGCTGCCCCACCTTGCCCGCGGGCGTAAGGCCGCCCAGGTAGTGGAACAGCCCCTCGCCCTGCCCCGAGGCCTGGGCCACGTGTTCCAGCATCGGCGTGCGGATAAAGCCGGGATGGATCGAATTGGCGCGGATGTTCTTGCCGGCGTACAGCAGCGCATCGGTCTTGGCCATCATCCGCACCGCCGCCTTCGACGCGTGATAAGGCGGCACGTCCGGCCCGCCGGCGATGCCGTACATCGACGACACGTTGACGATGGCGCCGCCGCCGGCGCGCTCCATGTGCGCAATGGCGTGCTTGGTGCACAGGAAGGTGCCGGTCACGTTCACCGCCATCACCTGCTGCCATTGCTCCAGCGCCAGCTCATGGGTGGGCGCATTGGGCCCTTCGATGCCGGCGTTGTTCACCAGGATGCCGAGCCCGCCGAAGCGCTCGGCGATCTCGGTGAACACGCGCGCCACCTCGTCTTCGCGGGTGACGTCGAGCTTCCAGAATGCGGCCTCGCCGCCGGCCGCGCAGATCGCTTCGGCCGTGGCCTTGCCGTCTGCTTCCAGCACGTCGAGCACGGCCACCTGGGCACCAGCGGCGGCGAGCATGCGCGCGGTCTCGGCGCCGATGCCGCGCGCGGCACCGGTGATGGCCGCCACCTTGCCACGCAGGCCGAACAGGTCATACGGGTAATCCATGATGTCTCCTTGGTATTGATCTATTGGGCGGAGGCAATTATGCCGCCCCGCCCGGGGCGGTGTCGGCCAGGAAGCCCAGGCATTCGCGGTTGAAGTACGCCGCGTGCTCGACCATCACCCAGTGGCCGCAGCGGTTGATCATGACAAAGCGCGCATCGGCGCAGCCGCTCAGGAACTTCGTGGCCCCCGAGGCGGGATTGAACCGGTCCTCGGTGCCCCAGAAGCCCAGCACCGGGCAGCGGATCTCGCCCAGCCGCGCGGTCAGGTTGGGCACCTTCATCGTCGCCAGCACCTCGCGCGGCTGCTCGCGGCATACCGCCATGCGCTCGTCGACCAGCGCGTCGGTGACCAGGCTGGCGTCGTGCACCAGCAATTGCAGCAACTGGCGCATGGTGTCGGGGTTCATGTGGCCGCCGGTGAACAGCGACACCATGCGCTGGATGCCTGGCATCTCGAAATAGGTCTCGCGCTCTTCCACGCCGCCGGGCGCCATCATCACCAGGCGGCTGACATGCTCGGGGTAATCCAGCGCGTACTGCAGCGCGATGGCGCCGCCCAGCGAATTGCCCACCAGCACGCAGCGCGGCAGTTCCAGCGCCAGCAGCTGCTCGCGCAGCGCGGCGACGAAGAAGTCCAGCGTGTATTCGACATCGTCCGGCTTGGACGACAGCCCGTAGCCCGGCAGGTCCACCACCACGGTGCGGAAACCCGCCGCGGCAAACGCCGGCACGTTGTGGCGAAAGTTGCTGTGCCCGCTCGCGCCCGGCCCGCTGCCGTGGATAAAGACCACCGGCTCGCCGGCGCCGGCATCCAGGCAGTGCAGGCGCAGGCCCTTGGCGGTGGTGATGAAGCGGCCCACCGGCAGGTTGGGGCGGAGCGAGGCGGGGGGTGTCGAGGACGTGTGCTGCGAGGTAGCGGACATGAGGGCGTCTCCCTTGGTTTGCCAGCATCTTGCGCAGCGCCACCGCCCCGGGCATCGTTCATTCGGACTACGAGCCGCCGCGCCACTTCTCCTACGATGGGCGCTCCATGCAAAACGGGGCAAGCCCATGACAGGATTCGCAGCATTCGATTACACCGGCCAGACCGTGCTGGTCACCGGCGGCATGCGCGGCATCGGCCGCGCCATCAGCGAGGCCTTCCTGCGCGCCGGCGCGCAGGTGTTCGTGTGCGGCCGCACCGCGCCCGCCGACGACAGCGAACTGCCGGCCGCAAACGGCCGCAGCGCCCGCTTCATTGCCGCGGACATCCGCGACCTGGAACAGGCCGACGCCATGCTGGCGCAGATCGCGCAGGCCAGCCCGACGCTGGACGTGGTGGTCCACAACGCCGGCGGCGCGCCGTTCGCGCTGGTGGCGGAGGCCTCGCCGCGGCTGCTCGAGTCGGTGATCCGGCTCAACCTGGTGGCGCCGCTGCAGCTGGCCCAGCGCTGCAATGCGCGCATGCAGCAACAGGCCGGCGGCGGCACCCAGCTGTTCGTCGGCAGCGTCAGTGCGCTGCGCCCATCGCCCGGCACCGCCGCCTACGGCGCCGCCAAGGCCGGCATCCTCAACGCGGTGCGCACGCTCGCGGTGGAATGGGCGCCGCGCGTGCGCGTGGCCGCGGTCAGCCCGGGCATGGTGCTGACCGATACCTCGCAGCAGCAGCACTACGGCGACCCCGCGGCGTTGCGCAACATGGCGGCGACGGTGCCGCTGGGCCGGCTGGCGCTGCCGGACGACATCGCCGACGCCTGCCTGTTCCTGGCATCGCCGCAGGCCTCGTACGTGAGCGGCGCCAATCTCGTGATCGATGGCGGCGGCGAGCGGCCGGCGTTTCTCGACGCGGCCTCGGTCAATCGCGACTGAGTCGCACCTGAGCCGCACCTGAGCCGCACCTGAGCCGCTGCCCGTAGGGAAACCGCCTAGTCCGTTCTGCCGATTTGTGCGTGGCTCCCCCTCTCTACGCTTCTCGTCCAGGCGAGCGCCGATCGAAGTGCCAGGCAATGAACCAACACCGATTCCACGGGGAGACCACCATGCACCAACCACCACGCGGGCCACAGCAGCGCCGCAACCGGCTGCGGCCCATCGCCGCGGCAGCGGCCCTGACGGCGCTGGCCGCGCTGCTTGCGCAGCCCGCGCAAGCCGGCGACACCATCGACCTCGGCAACGACACCACGCTCGATTACAGCGTCACCGCTTCCTACGGCGCGGCGCTGCGCACCGGCCGCCAGAGCGACGCGCTGCTGAGCCCGGCCAATATCAACGGCGACGACGGCGACCGCAACTTCAAGCGCGGCGACATGATCGCCAACCGCGTTTCGCTGCTGGGCGAAGCCCATCTCAAGCGCAACGCCTTTGGCGTACTGCTGCGCGGCAGCGTGTTCTATGACTGGGCCTACAGCGGCACCAACTCCAACAACGCGCCGTTCACGGTCAACCACAGCGGCCCGTTCAACCAGTTCACCAGCTCCGCGCGCGACTACCACGAGCACCGCGCGCAGCTGCTCGACGCCTACGTCTACGGCGCCACCCCGATCGGCGGCACGCAGCTGAGCTTCAAGCTGGGCAACCAGGTGGTGGCCTGGGGCGAAAGCCTGTTCTTCGCCAATATTGCCGGCGCGCAGGGCCCCGCCGATGCCACCAAGGCCTTCGTGCCCGGCGCCGAGGTCAAGGACATCCTGCTGCCGGTGCCGCAGGCGTCGCTGCAGCTGCAGGTGACGCCGTCGTTCAGCGTGATGGGGTATTACCAGTTCACCTACAAGCCGAACCAGATGTTCGCCCCGGGCAGCTATTTCAGCACCACCGACGTGGTCGGTCCCGGCGCCGAGTTCATCATCGGGCCCGGCTTCAATATCCCGCGCGCCCCGGATATCCGCCCGTCCGACTGGGGCCAGTGGGGCGTGGGCGCCCGCTTCCGCGTGTTCGAGGACACCGAGATCGGGATCTATCAGCTGCGCTACCACGACAAGAACCCGAGCGTGGTCACCTCGCTGTTCCCCACGCTGCAGTACCAGCAGAAGTTCTACGGCGGCATCAACCTGACCGGCGCGAGCTTCTCGACGCAGCTGCTGGGCGCCAACGTCGCCGGTGAAGTCAGCTACAAGGACGGCGTGCCGATGCTGGTGGACGTGGCCGGCTCCCCCACCGCCTCGCGCGGCAAGGCGCTGCAGGGCCAGCTGTCGGCGATCTATTCGGTGGGGCCGACCTTCCTGGCCGGCTCGCAGTCGCTGCTGGGCGAAGTGTCGTACCTGCATGTGCTGGACGTGGATCCGGTGATGGGCTTCAGCAAGCTGTCGAACACGCGCAACTCGGCGGCGTTCCAGGTGGGCTGGTCGCTCACCTACAACAACGTGTTCGACGGCTGGGACGTCACCGTGCCGCTGACCTACGCGCAGCAGTTCAGCGGCAGGTCGGCGGTGGCCGGTGCCTTCGGCACGCTGATGGGCTATGGCGACAAGCGCGCCAGCGTCGGGCTGACCTTCAAGTACCTGAACAACCTGGAGCTCAACCTGACCTACGCCGCGTTCATCGGCGGCGCCAACATCGTCAACCGCCCGCTGGCCGACCGCGACTACGTGGCCTTCAACGCCAAGTACTCGTTCTGACCCTCGTCCCGGTCCGCGCCGCCCGCATGGCCGCGCGGACCGCTCCTTTTTCCTGTCATGAATGCCGACCTGATCACCACGCTCAGCAACGAACTCCACCAGGCGCTGGTCACGCGCACGCCGGTGCCGCCGCTCAGCGGCCGCGGCCTGGCGCTGGATATCAGCGCTGCCTACCGCATCCAGCAGGGCTTTGTCGCCCACCGGCTGGCGGCCGGCGACCGCGTCACCGGCAAGAAGATCGGCGTGACCAGCGCCGCCGTGCAGCAGATGCTGGACGTGCACCAGCCCGACTTCGGCATTTTGCTGCAGAGCATGCACTACGCCGCCGGACAGCCCATCCCGACCGCGTCGCTGATCCAGCCGCGCGCCGAGGG
Organism: Cupriavidus alkaliphilus; assembly: GCF_900094595.1. Lineage (GTDB taxonomy): Bacteria > Pseudomonadota > Gammaproteobacteria > Burkholderiales > Burkholderiaceae > Cupriavidus > Cupriavidus alkaliphilus. The sequence continues at coordinate 234,829 of NZ_FMAD01000005.1, forward strand.
CGAGATCGCCTTCTTCCTGCGGCGCGACCTGCGCGGCCCGGTCGTGACGCGCGACGACGTGCTCGACGCCACCGAGGCGGTGGCGGCCTGCTTCGAGATCGTCGATTCGCGCATCCGCGACTGGCGCATCCGCATCGAGGACACGGTGGCCGACAACGCCTCCTGCGGCGTCTATGTGCTCGGCGACGAGCGCGTCAGCCCGCATGCGCTGGACCTGGCCGCCTGCGCGATAACGCTCGACAAGAACGGCGAGTGCGTCGCCACCGGCCTGGGCAGCGCCGCGCTGGGCCACCCCGCCGACGCGGTGGCGTGGCTGGCCAACACCCTCGGCAGCTACGGCATTCCCCTGCTGGCCGGCGAGACCATCCTGTCGGGCTCGCTGGCGGCGCTGATTCCCGTGCAGGCGGGCGACCGCCTGTCCATGCATATCACCGGCATCGGCGGCTGTGCCGCCGTGTTCTCCTGACTGTCTGACCCTGCAACGCGAGACCCCATGAAGAAGATCCGATGCGCCCTGATCGGTCCCGGCAATATCGGCACCGACCTGCTCTACAAGCTGCGCCGCAGCGACATCCTGGAACCGGTCTGGATGGTCGGCGTGGAGCCGACCTCCGAAGGCCTGGCGCGTGCGCGCGAACTGGGACTGAAGACCACCAGCGACGGCATCGACGGCCTGCTGCCGCACCTGGAGGCCGACGATATCCGCATCGCCTTCGATGCCACCTCGGCCTACGTCCACGCCGAGCATTCGGCCAGGCTCACGGCCCGCGGCGTGCGCGTGATCGACCTGACGCCGGCGGCGATCGGGCCGTTCTGCGTGCCGCCGGTCAACCTCGAGGCCCATATCGGCAGCAACGAGATGAACGTCAACATGGTCACCTGCGGCGGGCAGGCCACCATCCCGATGGTCTATGCGGTGTCGCGCGTGCAGCCGGTGGCGTATGGCGAGATCGTGGCGACGGTGTCGTCGCGCTCGGTCGGGCCCGGCACGCGCCGCAATATCGACGAGTTCACGCGCACCACCGCGGGCGCGATCGAGGCCGTCGGCGGCGCGCGCCAAGGCAAGGCGATCATCGTGATCAACCCGGCCGAGCCGCCGCTGATCATGCGCGACACCATCCACTGCCTGACCGAAGACGCGCCCGACGTTGCCGCGATCACCGCGTCGGTGCGCGACATGATCGCCGAGGTGCGCAAGTACGTGCCCGGCTACACGCTGAAGAACGGCCCCGTGTTCGACGGCAAGCGCGTCTCGATCTTCCTCGAGGTCGAGGGCCTGGGCGACTACCTGCCGAAATATGCCGGCAACCTCGACATCATGACCGCCTCGGCCGCCCGCACCGCCGAATGCATCGCCGCCGCCATGCGCGCCGGCAGCCCTGAAATCGCCACTGCCTGAGGAGCCCGGCCATGGCCCAACGCATCACCCTGCACGACATGACCCTGCGCGACGGCATGCACCCGAAGCGCCACCAGATCTCGCTGGAACAGATGAAAGGCATCGCCCGCGGGCTCGATGCCGCCGGTGTGCCGCTGATCGAAGTCACCCACGGCGATGGCCTGGGCGGCGCCTCGGTCAACTACGGTTTCCCCGCGCACAGCGACGAGGAATACCTGCGCGCGGTGCTGGGCGAGCTGAAGCAGGCGCACGTGTCGGCGCTGCTGCTGCCCGGCATCGGCACCGTCGACCACCTGCGCATGGCGCACGAGATCGGCGTGCAGACCATCCGCGTGGCCACGCACTGCACCGAGGCCGACGTCTCGGAGCAGCATATCGGCATGGCGCGCAAGCTCGGCATGGATACCGTCGGGTTCCTGATGATGGCGCACATGGCACCGGTGCAGACGCTGGTGCAGCAGGCGCTGCTGATGGAAAGCTACGGCGCCAACTGCCTGTACATCACCGATTCCGCCGGCCACATGCTGCCGCACGACGTTACCGAGAAGCTCACCGCGGTGCGGCAGACGCTGCGCCCCGAGACCGAGCTGGGCTTCCATGGCCACCACAACCTGGCCATGGGCGTGGCCAATTCGCTCGCCGCGATCGCCTGCGGCGCCACCCGCATCGATGCCGCGGCGGCGGGGCTGGGCGCCGGCGCCGGCAACACGCCGATGGAAGTGCTGGTGGCCGTGTGCGAGCGCATGGGCATCGAGACCGGCGTCGACGTGTTCCGCATTGCCGACGTGGCCGAGGACCTGGTGGTGCCGATCATGGACCACCCCATCCGCATCGACCGCGACGCGCTCACGCTGGGCTATGCCGGCGTGTATTCGTCGTTCCTGCTGTTTGCCAAGCGCGCCGAGGCCAAGTACCGCATTCCCGCGCGCGAGATCCTGGTGGAGCTCGGCCGGCAGCGGCTGGTGGGCGGCCAGGAAGACATGATCGAAGACACCGCGATCACGCTGGCGCGCGCGCGCGGCCTGCCCGTCGCGTAAGCACGCTTTCGATCCGGCCCGGCACGCCGGGCACTGCTTTCATCACCCACAAAGAAAGAGGAGACAGGTACCCATGTTCAGACTTCGTGCCCGCCCGCGGCTTGCCGGCTTCGCCTTTGCTGCCATGGCACTGGCCGTCGCATCCAGCCCCGCCCACGCCCTCAATATCCTGCTGACCAATGACGACGGCTGCGCCGCGCCCGGCATCACCGCGGTGCGCAAGGCCCTGCAGGACGCCGGCCACCGCGTGATCACGGTCGGCCCCGCCACCAACCAGAGCGGCTCGGGTGCGGCCTATGCCGTGCCCGACGGCCGCACCCGGCTGGTGGTGGACCCGCTCGCCGGCAGCGCCGATACCTTCTGCGTGCACCGGGTCAAGCCCGCCTTTGTCGCGGGCAGCCCGCTCAACAGCACCAATCCGGACTACATCGGCACCGGCTCGCCGGTCGACGCCACCGCCATGGGCCTGAAGATCGTCGCGCCGGAAAGCGGCTTCACGCCGGACCTGGTGGTCTCGGGCGCCAACTTCGGCGAAAACCTGTCGGATTCCATCCCGCATTCGGGCACCGTGATGAACGTGCTGTTCGCCGCGCGCCGCGGCGTGCCGGGCATCGCGCTGAGCGTGGGGGTGGACTTTGCCGAGACACGCTCAGGCTTTCCCAGCACCATCGCCGCGTTCCCCAAGGCCGGAGCCTTCCTGGCCCGCGTGGTGGCCAGCCTGGAAGCCACCCGCGCGGCCGGCCAGCCGCTGCTGCCCGTGGCCCATCCGCTCAGCATCAACTACCCCGTCGGCGCAACCCCGGCCGGCGTACGCCTGACCGTGCCCGGCACCGTCGATTCCTTCACCACGGCGTACAAGCGAAATGCCGACAATACGGTATCGATCGAAGCCGGCCCGGCGGAGACCGAACTGGCCGCGCTTGCGCGGACGGCCGAGACGCCGGCCTTCCTGGCGAAGTACATCACCATCTCGCCGCTCGACGTCGACTTCCGCCCCACGCCGCTGGCGCGCGGCCTGTTCAACCGCTCGCGCCGCGAGCTGGCCAACCTGGCTCCGTGAGCACCGATACCATGGGCAAGCAACTTCGACACTGGCGCCACCTTGTGCTCGCATGCGGGGTCGCGGCCGTCGCGGCATGCGGGGATGACCAGGCGCAGGAAGTAAGCGGCACCGCCGCCGTCGGCGCGGCACTGGCCGGCGCGACCGTGCAGGTGCGCGACACGCAAGGGCAGGTGCGCCACGCAACGGCCGATGCCGACGGCACATTCCGCCTGTCCGGCGTGCCGGATGGGGCGCTGATGGTCCGCTGCGAAGGCGGGCTCGTAAGCGGGCTCGTAAGCGGGCGCGAAGAAGGCGAACCGAACCGGCAGCGGCTGCATGGCGTGGTGCTGGGCGGGCGCACCGTGAACTGCACGCCGCTGACCGAACTGGCGCTGTGGCAGCTGACAGGCGGCCCGCCGGCCCAGGCCTTCGACGGTTTCGGCGCGGCAACCGCCAGAGGGCTGTCAGCCGAAGCCCTGGCCGAAGCGGAAACCGCCGTGCTGGCCGCGCTGGCCGCCGGTGCCGGGGTCGACATCGACCCCGCTGCCGTGCCGCGGCGCTGGCATGACACCCCGCTGCAAGCCGGCAATGCCGGCGATCCTCACGATGCCGCGCTGGACGCGCTGCGCGAAGCCATCGCCGACCAGGCTGCGATGGACTTCATGGGCGAGATGGTGGTGCACGGGCTGTGCGTGGCGGACGGGAACTGCGGGTGAGGCAGAGGATGGGGAGAGAGACCGGGGGGAGAGGGCCGGCGATGGCAATTGCGACGGCCTTCACTTCGTTGATATTCCCGCCCTCGCCCCAACCCTCTCCCGCTTTGCGGGAGAGGGAGTACACAAGCGGAAATTGGAAAGCCCGAGGTGCCGTTAGTGCCGCTGCTGGTTTTCTCCCCTCTCCCGCTTGCGGCCGAGGGGCCGGGGGAAAGGGCCGGCGGTGGCAATAGCGACAGCCTTCACTTCGTGGAAGCTCCCCTGCCCGGCAGCTGCCGTCATCACTCCGGACGCAGCACGGTCAATTCAAGCCCCGCGCTTCCCCTGGCTTGCCGCAGCACAGCCAGCTCGCCAGGGACCTCGAACCACGCCGCGAGGCAGCCCTCCAGTTCATGCAGCAAGGCTTCTCCCTGTGCCGCATCCTTGCCGCCGTCCAGAACCCACTCGCGATAACGGCTCTGGATCGCCATCACGTCTTCGGTGATCTTCCGCTTCATGGAATGCTCCCCCCGTTGCGCTTCGTCGCGCCACGCAAGTACCCGAAGGCCGTGGCCGCTTTACACCGATGGTAGCCAGGTGCGTCTCGATGCCATATCGGGCAAAGGGATGTTTCAGAAGTGAACGGGAAGACCGGCTGGGAAGCGCCGCGCCGGCAGGGCCGCGCAGCGCCGCTTTCAAGACCCCGCCGCCGGCAACATCTCGCACACCGGCAGCCGGAACATGAATTCGCTGCCGCCGCTGCGCCGGTTGCGGACCTCCAGCGTGCCGCCATGCGCCTCGATGATGGAGCGGCAGATGGCGAGGCCCATGCCCATGCCGTCTTCCTTGGTGGTGAAGAACGGCTCGAACACCTGGCCCAGCACGTCGTCGGGGATGCCCGCGCCGTGGTCCTGCACGCTGACGACGACGTTGTCCTGCTCGCGGTACGAGGTCACGATCAGCTCGCGCTGCGCGGGCGGGGTCTGCGCCATGGCGTCGAGCGCGTTGGTGATCAGGTTCAGCACCACCTGCTGCAGCTGGACGCGATCGGCTTCGACCACGGCGGATCCCGCCGCCAGGCGAGCGACGACCCTGACGTCGTGCGCATCGATGTCCAGGCGCGCCATTTCCAGCACTTCGCGCAGGACATCGTCTGGATGCAGCGGCGCCAGCACCGCCGGCGCCTGCCTGGCCAGCGCGCGCAGCGCACGGATGATGTCGGCGGCGCGCAGCGCGTACTGCTTGATGTCGGTGAAGCCGTCGAGCGCCTCGGCCACCTCCGGCCTGGGCCGGTTCAGCCAGCGCAGGCTGGCGTCGACGGTGGCGACGATGGCGGTGAGCGGCTGGTTGACTTCATGCGCGATCGATGCGGCCAGGCCGCCCATCACGGTCAGGTGCGAGGTGCGCGCCAGTGCCGAGCTGGCGCTGCGCAACCGCATTTCGGCGGCGACGCGGCGGTTGCTTTCGTCGATCAGTTGTTCGTACAGGCGCGCGGTCTCGAGCGAGATGGCCACCTGCGGCGCCAGCACCTCGAGCTCCGCGATCCGGATGGCGTCGAACACTGCCGGCGCCAGGCTGTTCTCCAGGTAGAACACGCCGGCCAGGCTGCCGCCGCGCAACAGCGGCAGGCACAGCACCGAGCGCAGGCCACTGGCAATCGCACCCCTGGTGCCGATCGACGGCGCGTCGACCATGGCGTCGTCCAGCGCCAGCGTCTGCCGGGTGCGCAGCACGCTGTTGAGCACCGCCAGCGGCAGCGCCTGCTCGGTCGGCACCGCGCTGCCGAGCGTCACCGCCACCTTGCCATCGGCCACGCGTGCCGAGGCCTCGATCATGGGCTGCCCGCCGCGCATCAGCAGCAGCAAGCCGTACTGCGCGCCGGCATGGACCACCACATGGGTCATCAGCGTTTCGATCAGCCGGTCCATCACGATCTCGCTGGACATCGCCCGGGCCGCCTTCATGCCCAGTTCCCAGCGCTGCGCGCTGAGCTTGCCGTCGGCGCCGCCGTGGTCGTGCCCCGCGGCTTCGAGGTGCGGATGGCGCGCCTCCAGCAGCATTGCCTTGTGGTCGGCGCCCCAGCGCCGGTAGCCGGCACGGGCCAGGCGCCAGTGCTGCGCGGCCGCGGTCGGCAGGCCGCGCGCCTCGCACAGCATGCCGGCCAGCTCGTGCGCGAGCGCCGCCTCATGAACGAACCCGGCCGCGGCGGCGGCCGCCGCCGCCTGCTCGTAGCCGGCGAGCGCCTGGAGCGGATCGCCGCGCAAGCGCGCCAGCTCCGCATCGACCAGCGCCAGCTTGCCGCGGAAGGTCAGCGGGTTCAGTGCCGCCCAGCGCGCAAAGCAGTCGCGATGCGCGGCCATCGCGTCGTCCGAGGCCGCGCCGGTAGTCGCGTGGGCCAGCGCAATGGCCAGATACAGCCGGCAGTCCGCGACGTTGATATGGGCCGGCGCCGACCAGATCAGTGTCTCGGCCTCGCGCAGGCTGCGCACGGCGTGCTCCCATTCCTGCCGGAACACCGCCGCCATGCCGTCGTAGAGCCAGATCCAGAACCGGGTCGGCAGCGAGTTGGCGCGTTCCAGCCGCTGCGCCGCGCTCATCTGGTGCACGGCCTCGCCTTGCGGCGGCGCTTCGTCGCCGCTGCGCAGCCGGTGCAGGAAATGGTGCTGCGAATACAGGATCAGCTCGATATCCCGGTACTGCACCAGCCGCGTCAGCGCCAGCCCGCGCCCGATCTCTTCCTCCACCAGGCGCAGGTGCTCGCCCATGGCGAGCAGGTCGGACGCGATATGGTTGCAGGCATAGCACGCCATGCCGATATCGCCGGAGGCCCGGCCCAGCGTGACCGCGCGCTGCGCATGCGCCAGCGCGTAGGACAGCGGCCGGGTCCAGGCGCTGACCTGGTCGACCGCCACCAGCGTGGCGATGCGCTCGGCTTCGTAGCCATGGCGGTCGGCCAGGTCCATCGCCGCCAGCCCGTAGGCCAGGCCGTCCTCGTATTCCTCGTACAGGCTGGCGATAAACACGCCGAACCACGACAGCCCGTATGGCGATTCCGCGGTGGCGCCGTGTTCCAGCGTCAGCTCCACCATCTTGGCCACGTGCAGGAAGCTGATGCCGTCGCGCACGAACAGCGACGAGATCAGCGTCGACAGCAGCCCCATGATGGTCTGGATGCGTATGTCTTCGGTCGCCGGCAACCGGCCCAGGCTGTCGATGGCGCGTCCGCCCAGCGCCTGCTTCACCGCGTCACAGGCCGCGCGCATGCGCGCCGGGCTGGGCCCGCGCTCCAGGTGGATATCGAGCAGCGCCAGTCCCGACAGCGCGGCGTTGATCGCGCCCTCGTAATCGGAACGCACGGTCTGCAGGCTGGCCTTGAGCCGATGCACGGCGGCCTTGTCCACCGGCGGCAGGTCGCGCGCGAGCAGCGCGTCGATCTCCTCCGAGGCCGGCTCCAGCCGCGCCTGCGCCAGCAGGCATTCGCAGTGCAGCACGCTGGCGGCGTAGGCCAGCGCGCAGTGCGTCGTCCACCATGACGGCTGCATCAGCGCGAACGCCGCGTCGGTGTAGCGCGTCGCCTGCGCCATCGCCGCGCTGCGCCTGGCGCGCCTGGCCGCGACCAGCAGCACCTGCACGAACGCCACGCGTTGCGGCTCCGGCAGCGGCTGGCCGGCGGCGCGCTCGATCTGGTTGCCGATTTCGAAGGCATGCGCGGCCAGCTCGCCCTGCCAGTGCTCGATCATGATGCCCGCGATGCGCGCATGCGCGGCCGGGCGCTCGCGCGGCGCGATCATGGCGTACGCGGCTTCCAGCACGCGGTCGTGCTGGAACGCGTAGCTGTCCGCGGTCTGTACCAGCAGGCCGGCATCGACGAAGGGGCGCAGCCGCTCGCCGAGCTGCGCTGCGCCGAGTTGTGCCACGCATGCAAGCAGGCTTTGCTCGCAGCGTATGCCCACGCACGCCAACTGCGTGAGCAACTCCGTACCCGCTTCCGGCAGCCGCGCGAAGCGGCGGGTGATCAGGTCGGTCACGCTGTCGGTGTAGCGATGCTGCGCGGCATCGGCCTCGTCCCAGTGCCAGCCGGCGCGCTCGTCGCGGTAGGCCAGCACGCCGTCGTCGACCAGCGCGCGCAACAGCTGGTACGAGAAGAACGGATTGCCGCCGGTCTTCGCATGCACCAGCTGCGCCAGCGCCTCCACGCGCGGCGCCGGCTCGTTGAGGGCGGCCGCCACCAGTTCGGTCAGTTCCCACACGGCCAGGGGCCGCACGGCGACGCGCGTGACCGGCAGCGCGCCGGCACGGCTGGCGTGCAGCAGCCACGAGAAGCGCTGCTCGACATCGTTGCCGTGGTCGCGATAGGCGGCGATCAGCAGCAGGTTGCCCGGGCGCTGCGTGGTGAAGGCTTCGAGCAGCGCAATGGTCGACGCATCGGCCCATTGCAGGTCATCGAAGCACAGCACCAGCGGCGCGCCCTGGTCGGCAAAGGTGGCGAAGGTGGCAAGGATGGCCTGCTGCGCGCGCGCCTGCGCCTGCTGGGCCGGTACCTCGGCCAGCGGCGCGGTGCGTCCCAGCACGTGCGCGGCCTCGGGCACCAGCACGGCAATGGCCCGGCCCTGCCCCGCGAGCGCGCGCAGCCAGCGCTCGCGCACCGGCGCCAGCGCGGCTTCCGGCTCGCCCAGCAGCGGCAGCGTCAGCGCACGGATCATCTGTGCGACCGGCGCGTACGGAATGTCGAGCTGCAACTGGTCGCTCTTGCCGCTGGCAAAGCGCATGCCGTGCTGCCCCGCCTGGCACGACAGCCACGCCGCCAGCGCCGACTTGCCGGTGCCGGCGGCGCCGGCGATCAGCACCAGCTCGGACTGGCCGCTGTGGCGCACGCGCGCCAGCGCATCGGCGAGCTGCGCGGTTTCGCGGGCGCGGCCAAAGAGTTCGCCGGACACGTTCAGCGTGGAGCTCGGGCCTGCGGCATCGAGCGTGAACGGGGCGATCTCGCCGCGTTCGCGCCAGTCCGCCTGGCAGCGCAGCAGGTCGGCGAGCAGCGACATGGCGCCGGCATAGCGGCCGACCGGGTCCTTGGCCAGCAGCCGGAGCACGATCGCCCCCAGCAACGGCGCGATGCCGGGTGCGCGCGCGTGCGGCGGCACGGGTTCGACGGCGAGATGGGCGTGCTGCCACGCCGCCGGCGAATCGCCGGTGAACGGCAGCGTGCCGGTCAGCATCTGGTAGAAAGTCACGCCGAGCGAATACAGGTCCGAGCGGGCGCTGGTGCGCGCCTGGTCGGCGCGGGCGACTTCGGGCGACTGGTATGGCCACGATGCGGGGCCGGGGCGCGGCACCACGGGCGGCATCGCGTCCAGCGCGGTGGCATGGTCGAAGCCGGTCAGGCGCACCCCGGCGCTGTCGTCGGAGCTGGCATCGACGAGCAGGTTGTGTGGCCGGATATCGCCATGCAGCAGGCCGTGCGCATGCGCGGCCGCCAGCGCGCGCGCGCTGCCGATGGCCAGTTCCAGGAAGCGGGCGACGTCGAGTCGGGTATCGCCAAGCGTCGCGGCGAGGGTCGATGCGAAAGCGCCGCCATACACCACCACCATGCGTTCTGCGCTGCGCAGCGTGGCCACCGGCACCGCGGCCCAGTCCGCCTGCAGGCGCCCGGCCAGCCGGGCCTCGTCCTGCAATGCCCCGCTGTCGGCCAGCGGCGCGCTCCTGGCGAAGCAGCGCAGCCCGGTGTCGGGGTCGGACAGTTGCAGGGAATCGATGCCGTCCGACACGTGCAGCACGGTCTGCGCGGCCCGCGCCAGCCAGGCGTCGTCAAAGGCCGGTGCGGGGCTTCGCTGCGCGGGAATGCCAGGCGTCATGGGGGCGGGAATGAGGGGAGGCTCGGCGCCGCGGCGAACTCAGCCGCCGACCTTGCACAGGCCGAGCTGCTGCGCCATCAGCACCAGCTCGGCAAAGGTGCGCGCCTTCATCTTGCGCATGGCCTGGCCGCGGTGGATCTTCACCGTCACCTCGCTGATGCCGATCTGAGCGGCGATTTGCTTGTTGAGCAGGCCCGCCACCGCCAGGCCCATGACCTCGCCTTCGCGCGGCGTGAGCGACTGGTAGCAAGCGCGCAACGACTCGAGCTGGCGCAGCCCCCCGCGCCGCAGCCGGTCTTTCTCCAGCGCGGCGGCGACCGCGTCGAGCAGGTCCTGGTCGCGGAACGGCTTGGGCATGAAGTCTTCGGCGCCGGCCTTCATGGCCGCGACCGTCATGGCGATATCGCCGTAGCCGGTCATGAAGATGATGGGGATGTGCACGCCCAGCTGGCCCAGCCGCGCCTGCAGGTCGAGTCCGCTCTGCCCGCGCAGCCTGACATCGAGCAGCAGGCAGCATGGCGTATCGGGCAAGGGCGTTGCCAGCAGCTCGGCGGCCGAGGCGAACAACGCCACGTTCAGGCCGACCGAGCGGAACAGGTTGCCCAGCGCCCGGCGCAGCGCGGCATCGTCGTCGACCACCAGCACCGTCGCGTCATCGTTCGCACTGGTGTCGGCTGGCTCCAGGCTCGGTGATGTCACGGTCAGATCTCCAGTGCGCTCGGAAAGGTGTTGCGGATTATAACCAGCGGGCATGTCATCGCAAGAACCGGCACGGGGTCACGGCAGTGATGCGCCGGGCACACATACCATGGTGTTAGTCGCGGACGTGTGCGACGACGGCGTGTACGCCGCGCACGGTGCACCATCCCTGGGCATCGGCGCCGCCGCCGGGTAATACGAACATACGATTTGCGTTGGCGCCGGCACCGACTAGTCTTCCCTCCGGCAGCGCTGCGGCCACGCGACCGCGCCGCCTTGCTCCGCCCCCCTCCCGCGTTACGGCCTTGCGTTGAAGCAAGGACCGCACCCGGGCTCAACCCTGTTCCCAAGGAACGACACCATGTCCAACCCGAAGCTCGAAGTCCTTACCCCGCAGAACAGCCAGCTGATCATCATCGACCATCAGCCGCAGATGGCCTTCGGCGTGCAGTCGATGGACCGGCAGGCCATGAAGAACAACGTGGTCGGCCTGGCCAAGGCGGCCAGGATCTTCAATATCCCGACGACCATCACCACCGTCGAGAGCGAGTCGTTCTCGGGCTTCACCTATCCGGAGCTGCTCGACGTGTTCCCGGACCAGAAGACCCTGGAGCGCACCTCGATGAACTCGTGGGACGACCAGAAGGTGCGCGACGCGCTCAAGGCCAACGGCCGCAACAAGGTGATCGTCGCCGGCCTGTGGACCGAGGTCTGCAATACCACCTTCGCGCTGTGCGCGATGCTGGAGGGCAACTACGAGATCTACATGGTGGCCGATGCGTCGGGCGGCACCAGCAAGGAAGCGCACGACTACGCCATGCAGCGCATGGTGCAGGCGGGCGCCGTGCCGGTGACCTGGCAGCAGGTGCTGCTGGAATGGCAGCGCGACTGGGCCCACCGCGATACTTATGACGCCGTGATGAAACTGGTCAAGGAGCATTCGGGCGCCTACGGCATGGGCGTCGACTATGCCTACACCATGGTCCACAAGGCCCCGCAACGCACCGCCACGCCGCACGAGTCGGTCGCGCCGGTACCGGCCCGCTAAGCCTGGCGATCTCGCCGCCGCCTGTCGTCCTCCTCCATCGCAAAGGTGAACCATGAGCTTTATTACTAGCAAAGACGGTACCCGGATCTTCTACAAGGACTGGGGCTCGGGCCGCCCGGTCGTGTTCTCGCACGGCTGGCCCCTCAATGCCGACGCCTGGGATGCGCAGATGCTGTTCCTGGTGCAGCAGGGCTTCCGCGTGATCGCCCATGACCGCCGCGGCCATGGCCGCTCGGACCAGCCCGCGCAGGGCAACGACATGGACACCTATGCCGACGACCTGGCGGCGCTGCTGGACGCGCTGGACCTGCAGGATGCGACGCTGGTGGGCCACTCCACCGGCGGCGGCGAGGTGGCGCACTACATCGGCCGCCATGGCACCAGGCGCGTGGCCAGGGCGGTGCTGATCGGCGCGGTGCCGCCGCAGATGCTGAAGTCCACGGCCTACCCCCACGGCCTGCCGATGGCGGTGTTCGACGGCATCCGCAAGGGCGTCGCCGACAACCGCTCGCAGTTCTACCGGGACCTGGCGGTGCCGTTCTTCGGCTTCAACCGCGACGGCGCCAGGGTCTCGCAGGGCACCATCGACGCATTCTGGGCCCAAGGCATGGCCGGCGGCATCGTCGGCCAGTACGCCTGCATCCGGGAATTCTCGGAGGTGGACTACACCGAGGACCTGAAGAAGATCGACGTGCCGACGCTGATCCTGCATGGCGACGACGACCAGATCGTGCCGATCGGCAACTCGGCGCGCCTGTCGGCCGAAATCGTGAAGGACGCCACGCTGAAGATCTACCCCGGTGCTTCGCACGGCATGTGCGTGATCAACGCCGACCAGGTCAATGCCGACCTGCTGGCCTTCCTGAACGCCTGAGCCTTATGTCAGTTACCCGCCGGCAATTCATCGCCTCCGCCGCCGCGCTCGGCGCGGCCGCCTCCTCGGAGATCTTCGCCATGTCACCAGGCACCCCCGACCTCATCCTCGTCAACGGCAAGTTCGCCACGCTCGACAAGTCCAACCCGCAGGCCGATGCCGTGGCCGTGCGCGACGGGCGCTTTGTCGGCGTCGGCACGCGCCAGGACATCATGAAGCTGGCCGGGGCGCAGACGAAGGTCATCGACCTGAATGGCCGGCGGGCCATTCCCGGGCTGATCGACAGCCACATGCACATCATCCGCGGCGGCCTGAACTACAACATGGAGCTGCGCTGGGACGGCGTGCGTTCGCTGGCCGACGCGATGCGGATGCTGAAGGACCAGGTCGCGCGGACCCCCGCGCCGCAATGGGTGCGCGTGGTGGGCGGCTTCACCGAGCACCAGTTCGCCGAAAAGCGCCTGCCCACCGTCGAGGAACTGAACGCCGTGGCGCCCGATACGCCGGTGTTCATCCTGCACCTGTACGACCGCGCCATCCTGAACGGCGCCGCGCTGCGCGCCGTGGGCTACACCAGGGACACGCCCAACCCGCCGGGCGGCGAGATCGTGCGCGATGCGCGCGGCAACCCCACCGGCCTGCTGCTGGCCAAGCCCAATGCGACCATCCTGTACGCGACGCTGGCAAAGGGCCCGAAGCTGCCGCCGGAATACCAGAAGAACTCGACCCGCCATTTCATGCGCGAGGTGAACCGGCTTGGCGTCACCGGGGTGATCGATGCGGGTGGCGGGTACCAGAACTACCCCGAGGACTACAGCATCATCGAGGAACTGCACAAGGAAGGCCAGTTGACGGTGCGGCTCGCCTACAACCTGTTCACGCAGAAGCCCAAGGAAGAGCTCAACGACTTCAAGACCTGGACCTCCAAGGTCCGGCCCGGCCAGGGCGACGACCTCTATCGCCACAATGGCGCCGGCGAGATGCTGGTCTACACCGCCGCCGACTTCGAGGACTTCCGCGTCGAGCGACCCGACATGGCGCCGTCGATGGAGGCCGACCTGGAGCCGGTGATCCGCCTGCTGGCGGAAAAGCGCTGGCCGTGGCGGCTGCATGCCACCTATGACCAGACCATCTCGCGCGCGCTCGACGTCTACGAGAAGGTCGCCAAGGAGATCCCGTTCGATGGCCTGAACTGGTTCTTCGACCACGCCGAGACCATCTCCGACCGCAATATCGACCGCATTGCCGCGCTGGGTGGCGGCATTGCCGTGCAGCACCGCATGGCGTACCAGGGCGAGTACTTCGTCGAGCGCTACGGCGCGCGCGCGGCCGAAGCGACGCCGCCGGTGAAGAAGATGCTGGAGAAAGGCGTCAAGGTCGGCGCCGGCACCGATGCCACGCGCGTGGCCTCGTACAACCCGTGGGTGTCGCTGTACTGGCTGACCACCGGCAAGACCGTGGGCGGCATGTCGATGTACCCGCAGGCCAACCTGCTCGACCGCGAGACCGCGCTGCGGCTGTGGACCGAGGCCAATACCTGGTTCTCGTCCGAAGTGGGCAAGAAGGGCCAGATCAAGGTGGGCCAGCTCGCCGACCTGGCGGTGCTGTCGGCGGATTACTTCAGCGTGCCGGGCGACGAAATCCAGGACATCGCCTCGGTGCTGACCCTGCTCGGCGGCAAGGTGGTCTATGGCGACGGCGACTTCAGCAAGCTGTCGCCGCAGCTGCCGCCGCCGATGCCGGACTGGTCGCCGGTGCGCCATGTGGGCGGCTACCAGCCGCGGCCGCAGGCACGCACACTGGCGATGAACACCGCGTGTGGCTGCGCCAGCAGTTGCGGCGTGCACGGGCACGCGCATGCCAGGGCCTGGACCTCCAGTGTGCCAACCTCGGACGAAAGCACGTTCTGGGGCGCGCTCGGCTGCTCGTGCTGGGCGTTCTGATCCCGGACCTCACTTGCCCACACCCCGACAGGAAGACCGGCCATGCCCGACCCGACTACCACGCTGACGCCGGCTGCCTGCGGCGATTCCCCCCACCGGTTGCCGCGCTGGCTGCACTGGCTGGCGCTGTTGCTGCTGTGCGCGGCCTACCTGCAGGGCGGCCTGGTCAAGCTGACGGACTTTGGCGGCGCGGTCGCGGAGATGCAGCACTTCGGCCTGTCGCCGGCGGTGCCGATGGCGCTTGCCACCATCGTGCTGGAGCTGGGCGCCTGCGCCATGATCCTGCTCGGCTGGCGCCGCTGGCTGGGAGCCCTGGCGCTGGCGGCGTTCACGCTGGCCGCGACCTTCGTCGCCAACCGCTTCTGGCAGGCGCCGCCCGAGGCCAGGTTCATGATGGCCAATGCCTTCTTCGAACACCTGGGACTGGTGGGCGGCTTCCTGCTGGTGGCCTGGCATGACCTGCGCGAACGCGCACGGCGCACGCAAGCTGCGCAAACCAAACGGTGACCCGCATGGCCGAACAAGCAGTGCGCCCCGCGCCCTCGCCCGCCAACGGCGGCACCTTCGCGCCGCTGGCGCAGGCCACCTTCGCGGTGCTGTGGGCCGCGACCATCCTCGGCAATATCGGCAGCTTCATGCGCGACGTGGCCAGCGCGTGGCTGGCCACCGACCTGTCCACCTCCCCCGCCGCGGTCGCCACGATCCAGGCCGCGGCCACGCTGCCGGTGTTCCTGCTGGCGATTCCGGCCGGCGTGCTGTCCGACATCCTCGATCGCCGGCGCTTCCTGATCGCGGTGCAGGTGGGCCTGGCCATGGTCAGCGGCACGCTGATGGTGCTGGCCTGGCGCCAGGCGCTGACGATCGAGATCCTGATCGGCATGGCCTTCCTCGGCGGCATCGGCGCGGCGATGATGGGGCCCACCTGGCAATCGATCGTGCCGGAACTGGTGCCGCAGCAAGAGCTGAAGCGCGCGGTCGCGCTCAATGCGCTCGGCGTCAACATCGCGCGCGCGATCGGCCCTGCCGCCGGCGGCCTGCTGCTGGCGGCGTTCGGCGCCGCCACGACCTATGGCGTGGACCTGGTCAGCTATGTCTTCGTGATCGCCGCGCTGCTGTGGTGGAAACGCCCGCAGCGCCCCGCCGATCCGCTGCGCGAGCATTTCCTGGGCGCGTTCCGCGCGGGGCTGCGCTTTACCCGCGCGCATAGCAAGCTGCATGTGGTGCTGGCGCGCGCGGCGGTGCATTTCGCCTTCGGCAGCAGCATCTGGGCCTTGTTGCCGCTGGTGGCGAAGCAGCTGCTGCACGGTGGCGCCAGCCTCTAT
The DNA here is from genome assembly GCF_900094595.1 of Cupriavidus alkaliphilus. Taxonomy (GTDB): domain Bacteria; phylum Pseudomonadota; class Gammaproteobacteria; order Burkholderiales; family Burkholderiaceae; genus Cupriavidus; species Cupriavidus alkaliphilus. The sequence continues at coordinate 250,737 of NZ_FMAD01000005.1, forward strand.
GGCGTGCTGCTGGGCGCGGTCGGCCTCGGCGCCATCCTCGGCGCGCTGGTGATGCCGCGGCTGCAGCGGCGCCTCGATGCCGACGGCATGGTGCTGCTGTCGGCCATCGTCACCGCGGTGGTGATGGCGGCGCTGTGCATCGCGCCGCCGGTGTGGCTGGCGCTGCCGCTGCTGCTTTTTCTCGGCGCCGCGTGGATCACCGCGCTGACCACGCTGGGCGGCGTGGCGCAGGCGATCCTGCCCAACTGGGTGCGCGGGCGCGCGCTGGCGGTCTACCAGATGGTGTTCAACGGCGCGATGGCTGCCGGCAGCCTGGTGTGGGGCTTCGTGGCGCAGGCGCTGGGCATCTCCGGCGGGCTGCTGGTCGCCGCCGGCGGCTTGCTGGCGGCGGCGCTGCTGCTGCACCGGCTGCGGCTGCCGCGCGGCGAGGAAGACCTTGGCCCCGCCCGGCACTGGCCTGAGCCCGAAGGCGCCGACGAGATCGCGCATGACCGCGGACCGGTGATGGTGCTGATCGAGTATTGCGTCCGTGCCGACGACCGCGATGCCTTCCTGCGCGCGGTGCACCAGCTCTCGGAAGAACGGCTGCGCGACGGCGCCTTCAACTGGGGCGTGATGGAAGACCCCGCCGATCCGGAACTGCTGACCGAGTGGTTCCTGGTCGAGTCCTGGGCCGAGCACCTGCGCCAGCACCGGCGCGTGCCGCACGCCGATGCCGACCTGCAGCGCGAAATCACGCGCTTCCACGCCCGCGAAACGCCGCCGCGCGTGCGGCACCTGCTCGGCGTCGGGATGCCGGAAGCGCCGACAGCGCCGCACTGACCTGCCAACCTCACTGGGAATCCCCATGAAGCTCTACCTTGTCTCCCTGGCCGCCGGCATCCTTGTCGGCGTCATCTACGCGCTGATGCAGGTCCGTTCACCTGCCCCGCCGGTGGTGGCGCTGGTCGGCCTGCTCGGCATGCTGATCGGCGAACAGGTGGTACCGCCGATCAAGCGCATGCTGGCCGGCGAACCGGTGACCGCCGCGTGGTTCCACGCCGAGTGCATGCCCAAGATCACCGGTACCCCCGGCCCGACGTTGAACGCCGCCAGCAAGACGCCCGCCGACGATGCCACGCACTAGCCCGGCCGTCCGCGCGCTGCTGGGTGTGTGCTGCGCAATGCTGTGGGCGCCTGCGCTGGCGACGGGCAGCGTCACCGTCTACGGCCGCCTGAACACGTCGATCGAGTACAGTCACGCCAGCACCGCGACCGACGGCACCGGGTCCGGCAGTGTGGTGCGCCTGAACAACAACCGCTCGGTATTCGGCCTGCGCGGCGAAGAAGACCTGGGCGGCGCGCTCAAGGCCGTGTGGCAGGTCGAAAGCGCGCTGTCGCTGGATTCCGGCCAGGGCCAGATCGCCAGCCGCAATTCGCGCATCGGCCTGCAGGGCGGCCATGGCCTGCTGTTCCTGGGTCACTGGCACACGCCCTACACCGAGGCCACCATGGGCTACGACCCGTACTACCCGACCACCGCCGGCTATATGGCGCTGATGGGCAACGGCTCGGCCTCGAGCACTGACAATGTCGAGAACACCAGCGCGTTCGACCGGCGCCAGAAGAACATCGTGCAGTACCGCTCGCCGCGCTGGGCCGGCGTCAGCCTGTGGCTGGGCTGGGGCCTGCCCGAGGAGAAGGCCACCGTCGCGCGCAATCCCGCGCTGTACTCGGTGGCGGCGGTCTATGAGCGCGGCCCGCTCAACGCGACGCTGGCCTGGGAGCGCCACCAGCACTACCAGGCCGCCGGCCGCAACGACGACGCGCTCAAGGCCGGCCTGGCGTGGCAGCTGCTGCCCGGCACCCGTCTTGCCGGGGTGGTCGAACACCTGCACTACCGCACCGATACCGGCGACCTGCAGCGCAACGCCTACTATGTCTCGCTGGTGCAGCAGGTAGGGGCCGGCAGCGTGCGCGTCGGCGTGGCCTACGCGGCCAACGGCACCGGATCGTCGACGGACACCATCGGCTTCTTCCGAAGCGGCGCGCAGACCCACGCCACGCAGTTCACGGTCGGCTACGACTATCCGCTGTCGCGGCGCACCGCGCTGTATGCCTACTACAGCCGCATCGACAATGCGGCCAACGCGGTCTACGACTTCGCCATCAACGACCTCGGCATCCACGCCGGCGCCGATCCGCAGACGTTTGCGCTGGGGTTGCGGCACACCTTCTAGTGCCGCCAACGCAGCAAGGGGGCGTGCGTGACCCCTGCCACCGCGCACGCCTGTTCAAGGAGTTCGCGTGAATGCCACGCCCGTGATTGCCATCGTCGACGACGACGCTGCCGTGCGGCGCGCCATGGGACGGCTGCTGCGCGCCTTCGACCTGGCCGTGGAGCTCTACCCGGGCGCGGCGGAGCTGCTGGAATCGCCGTCGCTCGACCGCATTGCCTGCGTGATCGCGGACGTGAAGATGCCGGGCATGGATGGCTTTGCGCTCAGCGCCGCGCTGCGCGCGCGCGGCCTGCGCATGCCGGTGATCTTCATGACGGCCTTCGACAAGCAGGGATATGAAGCGCGCGCGCAGGCGGCGGGGGGCGCGTGCTTTATCGGCAAGCCGTTCGAGGATACCGAGATCGTCCGGTGCATCGAACGGGCACTGGGGCTGCCGGGCAACACGCGGTAGGCGGGCCGCGGTTCCATAGCTTGCCGGGAAAGACCCGATCACGCCATCGTCACCCTCAGAAGAAATGCCGGATTCCGAGCCTGAGCACACCACGACGAGATCATCGATGCGATCGCGCGCCACGATGCCGAGGCCGCGGCGGAGATCGTCCGGTCCCATATGGACCTGTCGCGCAGGCGCATGACGGAATATGTCGCGCCGGTGCGCGTGGAGGTTCCGATCGTGCTTTAGCGAGGCGCGTTTGCCAGGCGTTGATGGGGTCGGGCCTGGCGCCCCTGCGCGTCGACCCCGGGCCAGCTGCCAGCGCGGTCGCGGGCACCGCTAGAATGCACGTAACGGCGCGGCGGTGCGCGCCGGTCTGACTCCAGGAGCCGGCATGGAACCCCTCTCTTTTGAATTCGTCACCGTCGAGCAAGCCAGGAAGATCCTGGACGGCGAGCCGCCGGTGCAGGCAGCGCCGGACTGGAAGGAGCTGCGGCGCGCGCCGTCGCCGCAAGATGCGGTGCTGTCGGACGCGGCCATGCGCTGGCTGGTGTCGCTGCCGGCGGAGGCGCGTCCGCTGGTGCTGTGCCGGCGTTACCCGCGCATCGGCAACCAGCTGGCGGCGCTGTCCGCCAATCCGGCCGCGCTGCATGCGTTCCTGGTCGAGTTACTGATCGACAAGCGCGGCGGACGGCAGGGGTTCCCGGATGGCATCGCGCTGGAACTGTCGCGCTTGCATGAATACATGGTCCGGCAGTTGCCCCGCGCCGACGATGCGCCGGGCTGGCCGGATCTGACGGACTGACACGCCGGCAATTTCCTGTTTGCCGGGACGCGCGGCGGGCGCACCTGCCCGCCGCGCCCGCGCTCAGATCACCAGTTCGATCACGAACGGCCCCTTGCGCGCGTTGGCCATGCGGAACAGGTCGGCAAAGCCTTCCATGTCGGTGGCCTGCGCCCCTTCCACGCCCATGCCGCTGGCCAGCTTGACCCAGTCCAGGTCCGGGTTGCCGATGTCGAGCATGTCGAGCGCGGTCTTGCCGGGGTTGGCGCCGACGCCAGCCAGTTCCCCCAGCAGGATGGCGTACTTGCGGTTGGCCAGCAGCACCACGGTGACGTCGAGTTGCTCGCGCGCCATGGTCCACAGCGATTGCAGCGTGTACATGGCCGAGCCGTCGGCCTGCAGCGCCACCACGCGCCGGCCCGGCGCCGCCACGGCCGCGCCGAGCGCCAGCGGCAGGCCCGCGCCGATGGCGCCACCGGTCAGCTGCAGCCAGTCGTGCGGCGCGGCGTGAACCGTGCCGGGATAGAAGGCGCGGCCGAAGCTGACGCTTTCTTCCACCACGATGGCCTGCTCGGGCAGCAGCGCGGTCAGCGTGCGCGCCACCGCCTCGGAGGTGACCGCGCCGCGCGCGGGCTCCACCGGCGCGGCGGCGGAGGCGGCGGGCAGCTGCGCGTGGCCCGCGCCCAGTTCATCAGCCAGCCGCGCCAGCGCTTCGGCAAGGTCTTCTTCCGGGCGCGCCAGCACGTGCACCGCGGCATCCTCCGGATACGGGCGCGGCGACTTGCCCGGGTACGCAAAGAAGGTTACCGGCGCCGGCGCACCCACCAGGATCACGTTGCGGATGCCGGCCAGCTTGTCGCGCGCGGCATCGCCGGAATACGGTACGCGGTCCACCGCCAGGCGGCCGCGTCCGCGCGCCACGCGCGCGTTGGACATAGGCGAGATCAGCCGCGCGCCGGTGGCGGCGGCGATACGGTGCGCGTCGGCCAGCGGCGCCTCGCGCAGCGCGCTGCCGGCCAGCACGATCAGCGTGGGCTGGCCCGAGCGCAGCACGCGCGCGGCCTGCTGCACGGCATCCGGCGAAACCGTGGGCACCGGCAGCGCCGGCAGCGGCGCCGCGACCACACCGCCCGCATCCCAGCACACGTCGGACGGCAGGATCAGGCTGGCGACGCCGCCCGGCGCGGCACAGGCGGACTGCACCGCCGCCGACGCATCGGCCCCGACCGAAGCCGCCCGCGTGGCGGTGCGCGTCCATACCGAGACCGGCCGCGCCCAGCCTTCGGTGTCGGCGGTGAGCGACGCGTCCAGCGGCCGGTGGTAGGTGGCCTGGTCGCCGATGAGGTTGACCACCGGCGTCTGCGCGCGGCGCGCGTTGTGCAGGTTGGCCAGGCCGTTGGCCAGCCCCGGCCCGCAATGCAGCAGCGTGGCGGCGGGCTTGCCGGCCATGCGCGCATAGCCGTCGGCGGCGCCGGTGACCACGCCCTCGAACAGCCCCAGCACGCAGCGCATGCCGGGAATGCGGTCCAGCGCCGCGACGAAATGCATCTCGCTGGTGCCGGGGTTGGCAAAGCAGGTGTCCACGCCGTTGGCCAGCAGGGTCTTGACCAGGCTCTCGGCGCCGTTCATCGGTTGTGCGTTGTCCATCTGGGGTCCGGTGGTTGGAGGGTTGAGGGTGGGCATAGCTTGCCGGTCAGTCATGCCGGATGCGGGCGCGCGGCCAGCAGGTCGAAATCGAGGCAGACGAACTCGGTGGGGAATTCAATGCGGGCGAAATAGGCGATGCGCTCCGCGCCGGTCGCCGTGATCGACGGCACGCAGGCATAGCGGCGCAGCTCGGCCACCGGCGCGCCGCTGGAGAGGGGATCCGGCATGCGAGGGTTGCCCGGCGGGCAGATTTAGGCACTCGGGGCCGGGGTGCGGGACAGTATAAAAAGTCTATATAGGTAGGCCACTAGGGTTTACCTTGGGGAGAGGCTGTTGCACGTGCGTGTGCGCGGATTTCATCGCTGCTGATGCGATGCTGTCGGCTTTTGAACCGTGTGGCTCCGCCCTCCTGGGCGGGTCACTTTTTGGCCGAGCGCCAAAAAGTAACCAAAAAGCGCGTTTACTGCCCTGCGGGCGGCATGTCTTATCGTAGTGTGCGTGGGGGGTTTCGAACGGGGCTGGGCTTCCTCACATAGCTGGACTGCCTGCCGCAGGGGTGCACCACGGTGGCAGGGGCGTTGAAGTGTGGGTTGAACGAGCCCAGAGCGCGGAGTGGCCCCTGCTGCCGGCTTTGTCGTAGGAACGCCTACGGCTGCGCTGCGCGCCGGCAGTATCGTAGGGCTCTGGCACAGAACGCTTCGCTGCGCTCGCTTGGCGCTTTCGGTGCGTGCGCACGATCGCGTCGCTTCCGCGCACGTGGACTCCGAGGGGCGCGTTACGCGCCGGGACAGCGCGTGCGAGCGCAGCGACGCACTCCGTGCCCGAGCCCACGACCTGAGATAGGGAGCGCGCGCAGCGCAGCCGAAGGCGTCCCACCAATAACGCCGTTAGCAGGCTGCCACCGACCTAAAGTCGGGTTCGTCCATCCGACCTCGAACGCCAGGCACCTCCAGGTAGCGTCAGCAGGTTCGAACCACCAACCGCCTGACCGCAAGTCACCACCGCTGGAACCACCAACGCCGCCTTAGCCAGCCGCTTAGGCGACGCGCTTTTTGGTTACTTTTTGGCGCTCGGCCAAAAAGTGACTCGCCGGCTACGCCGGCGAAACAGACACGCGCGCCAAGCACGAAGCCCCCCATAACACCCCCCAAAAAAAAGCGCCCGAAGGCGCTCTGCAAAAACCGTTGTGCAGCGACTTACCACCGCACATCCCGTTCCCACTCCTTCATTTCTTCCTCGGCGCGCTCCTTGGTATAGCCATAGCGCTCCTGGATACGGCCGGCGAGCTGGTCGCGCTTGCCGTTGATCTGCGTAATATCGTCGTCGGTCAGCTTGCCCCACTTCTCCTTGACCTTGCCCTTGGCTTGATCCCACTTGCCTTCGATCTGATCCCAGTTCATGTCGTGCTCCTAGCGTTGAGGCAAGGGGGCGCCGCCTGCGGCGTCCCCTTGCGAGTGGTGCGGTGGACGGCCCGCCCTTGACCGGGTCGGACCGTGCTGAAGCGGCTTACTTGCCGTACTTGGCCTTCACGTCGGCCTGGCACTTGTCCTTGGAATCGCCGGACATGGCGTCGCAGCGTTCCTTGTCGGCCTTGTAGGCGGCGTCCATGGTGTCCTTCTTCGCATCGGCGCGGGCTTCGGCCACGTCGCTGCGCGAACCGGTCGCCGCGGCCTTGTCTACCTTGGCGGCGGTCAGGGCTTTTTCATGCGCGGCCTTGGCGTCCTTCTTGCAGACGTCCTTGTCGTTGCCGGTCTTGTCGTCGCACATTTCCTTGGCGACGTCATAGTCGCGGTCGGCCTTGGTCTTCTCGGCCTTGGCCATCGACTTTTGCGTGCCGTCGCGGCGCGCTTCGGCCTGTGCCTTGGCCACGTCGCGGTCGCGCTTGGCCTCGGCCTTGCAGACGTCCTTGGCGTTGTCCTTCATGCCATCGCACTTGGCAGAGGCAGCCTTGTAATCCGCGTCGGCCTGCTTCACTGCGGCGTCATAGTCGGCCCTTGCGCCGGTTGCAGCCGTTCCGGCCGTCGTTGCCGGTGCCGTCGTCTGCGCCAGGGCGAAGCCTGCGGGTGCGGCAACCATCATCGAACACACTGCTGCGGTCAGCCATTTCTTCATCATGTCGAGCTCCTTTCCGGGTGATTGCGTAAGGGTACGCATGAGAGGCCGGCGGCTATGCTGCTGGCCATGCCGTATGTACAGAGTAGGCCCGGGTGGATAGGGTCAGCAGGCGTTGGGCTCCGAAAGGAACGTCAGACTATTCCGACATAGATCCGTGCGCAGCACATGCATGACTGCATCGGGTTGCGCAGTGCTTGTGGATTGCGCCTCGCCATGAAAAACGCCGCCCGTCAACGGGCGGCGCCAGGCATCGCCATGTCTGCGATGCCAGACAGCCGGCGCGGGGGTGTGCCCGCGCGGCGCTGTCATCAGCCTGAAATCGAAGGCGTGATCCGGTTGTCGCCAGACACGGCGGCATCCTCGTCCGGCCAGTTCCGGCCCACCATCCATTCATAGAGCGTGGGCAGCACGATCAGCGTCAGCACGGTCGCGGTGATAAGCCCGCCGATGATGACGATGGCCAGCGGCCGCTGCGTTTCCGAGCCGATGGCGCGCGAGATCGCCATCGGGAACAGCCCCAGCATGGCCAGCAGCGCGGTCATCAGCACCGTGCGCAGCCGGTCCATCGAGCCGGTCAGCACGGCCTGGCGCACCGGCATGCCCTCTTCGCGCAGCTGGTTGAAGTAGGTCACCATCACCACGCCGTTGAGCACGGCCTGGCCGAACAGCGCGATAAAGCCGATCGCCGCCGACACCGACAGCGGGATGCCGGTCAGCAGCAGCGCGAACACGCCGCCGATCAGCGCGAACGGGATGTTGGAGATGATCAGCGTGGCGCTCTTGAACGACTTGAACGCATTGAACAGCAGCAGGAAGATCACCAGCACCGACAGCGGCACCACGATCGACAGCCGCGCCATGGCGCGCTCCTGGTTCTCGAACTCGCCAGACCAGCTGATCTTGACGTCGTCGGCCCTGACGTTCTTCGCCACCAGCTTCTGCATGTCCTTGACCACGCTGCCCATGTCGCGGTCATGGATGAAGATGCCGATCGAGGTGGTGCGCTGGCCGTTCTCGCGGCTGATGTTCATCGCGCCGGAAGCGGCGCGGAAGGTCACCAGCTGCGACAGCGGCACCTGCGCGCCGTCGGCGGTCTGCATGAAGATATTGGGCAGGCTGGGCAGCGCCCGTTCCGACGGCTTCAGGCGCACCGCCACGCTGAAGTGCTTCTCGCCCTCCCACAGCTCGGTGGCGGCCTTGCCCGCGAGCGCGGTTTCCATCAGCTCCTGCACGTCGGCCACGTTGATGCCGTAGCGCGCGGCCTGGGCGCGGTCGAATTCCAGCACGTACTGCGGCAGCTCGCCGTCGCGGTCGATAAAGGCGCGCATCACGCCCTTGACCGACTGCACGTTGGCCAGGATCTGGTCGGCCACCTTCTTGTTCTGCTCCAGGCTGTCGCTCTGCACCTTGATCACGATCTGGCCCTTGATCTGCGAGATGCTCTCGAGGATGTTGTCGCGCACCGGCTGCGAGAAATTGGGCTCGATGCCGGGCAGCCGGCGCAGGTTGCGGTCGATCTCGCCGATGATGGCGCGCTTGTCGAGGCCGGCGCGCCATTGCTTCTCGGGCTTGAGGTCGACCAGGATCTCGACGGTGTTGATCAGCTTGGGGTCGGTGCCGTCGTCGGGGCGGCCCACCTTGGAGATGGTGGTGTTGACTTCCGCCGTCCGGCGGATCACGCTGCGCAGCAGCCGCGCCTGGTCGCGCGCCTCGTCGATCGAGACCGATGCCGGCAGGTCGAAGCTGACCCACATCGAGCCTTCGTCCAGCTCCGGCAGGAACTCGCTGCCGAGAAACCTGCCGGCGCCCGCGGTCACCACCAGCAGGCCCAGCGCCGCACCCACCACCAGCTTCTTGTGGTCGAGCGCCCAGGCCAGCATCGGCGCGTAGAGCCGCTTGCAGTGGCGCACCAGGAAGTTGTCGTCGTGCGCGATGTTCTTCTTCAGCAGCAGGTGGCACAGCAGCGGCACCAGCGTCAGCGACAGGATCAGCGAGCCGATCAGCGCGCCCGTCACCGTGTAGGCCATCGGCGCGAAGATCTTGCCCTCGTGCCGCTGCAGCGTAAAGATCGGGATGTGCGCCGCGATGATGATGACCATCGAGAACACGGTCGGGCGGCCCACCTCGGTGGTGGCCTGCAGGATCGCGTGCAGGCGCGCCCGGCTGTCCTGGATCTGCTGCGCTTTCAGCTCGCCCAGCCGCCTGAAGATGTTCTCGACCACGATCACCGCGCCGTCGACGATGATGCCGAAGTCCATCGCCCCCAGCGACAGCAGGTTGGCCGGGATCCCCACCCAGGTCAGGCCGATGAAGGTGGACAGCAGCGCCAGCGGGATGATCAGCGCCACGATCGCCGCGGCGCGCACGTTGGCCAGGAACAGGTACAGCACCGCCATCACCAGCAGCGCACCCTCGACCAGGTTGCCGAACACCGTGTGCAGGGTCTTGTCGATCAGCGTGGAGCGGTCGTAGTACGGCACGATCTTCACGCCCTTGGGCAGGATCTGGTCGTCCAGCAGCGCAATCTTCTGTTTCAGCGCGTCCAGCACCAGCGACGGGTTTTCGCCCTTGCGCATCACCACGATGCCCGAGACGATGTCGTCCTCGTCGTCCTGGCCCATCAGGCCCTGCGGCGGCGCGCTGCCGACGCGCACCTCGGCGATGTCCTTGACCAGGATCGGGGTGCCGTTGTTCTCGGCCACCACCACGTTGGCGATATCGGCCGAGGTGCGGAAGCTGCCCAGCGAGCGCAGCAGGAACTGCTGGCGCCCGTGCGCCACCGCGCCGCCGCCGGCATTCGAGTTGGCCCGCTGCAGCGCGGTGAACAGCTGCGACAGCGAGATCCGCGCGTCGCGCATGCGCGCCAGGTTGGGGTTGACCTCATACTGCTTGATGGTGCCGCCGATGGTGACCAGGTCGGCCACGCCCGGCACCTGGCGCAAATTCTTCTCGACCACCCAGTCCTGCAGCGTGCGCAGTTCCTGCGGCGTATAGCCCTTGCCGGTCAGGCGGAAGCGGTAGATCTCGCCGATCGCGGTGGACAGCGGCGCCAGGTCCGGATGCACGCCGTCGGGCAGGTCGACGCTGCGCAGCCGCTCCAGGATCTGCTGGCGCGCGGCCACGTCGGTGGCGCGGTCGTTGAAGGTCACCATCATGAACGACAGGCCGAACTGCGTATGCGAGAACACCCGTACCGCGTTGGGCGTGCCCGCCAGCGCGGTCTCGATCGGGATCGTGACCTGGCGCTCCACTTCTTCGGCGGCGCGGCCCGGGTACAGCGTGATGACGTTGACCTGGATGTCGGACACATCCGGGAAGGCTTCGATCGGCAGGTTCTTGAACGCGGCGATGCCTCCACCGACGAAGAGGATCAGGCCCAGCCAGACGAACAGCTTCTGGTGCAGGGCAAAGCTGACGATGCGCGAAATCATGGGCGATCGTCCTCAGTTTTTTTCCGCCGCGCGCGCCGCGTTCACCGCGGTGGCATCGCGCAGGATGTCCTGCAGGTAGAGGTTGCCTTCGCTGACCACGGTCTCGCCGTCCCGCACGCCATCGAGCAGCTCGGTGGTGCCGGGCAGCGTCACGCCCACGCGCACCAGTCGGCGTTCGAAGGTGTTGGGCGCGGTGCGCACGAACACATAGTTGCGGTTGTCGGCCAGGAACACCGCCTTGGACGGCACCGCGATGCCCTGGAACGAGGCCGCCGGCAGCCTGGCGGTGACGAACATCTCCGCCTTCAGGCGGCGTTCGGGATTGGGTACGTTCAGCCGCACCTTGATGCTGCGCGCGGTCGGGTCGACATAGTCGGCAATCTTGACCACGGTGCCGGCAAAGGTTTCGCCGGGCCAGGCGGCGGTGGCCAGCTGCACTTCGACACCGGGCTTGAACAGGCTCAGGTCGGCCTCGCCCGCATCGACCTGCGCCCACAGTGTGGTCGGGTCGGTCACCAGGAACAGCGGCGCGACCGGGGGCTGGTCGGGGCGCAGCTCCATGCCGAGATTGATGTTGCGCTCGACCACCAGGCCGTCGATCGGGCTGCGCAGCGCAAAGCGCTGGTTGACACCGCCCGCGCCTGCCGCGCCCGAGCCGTACTGCGCGAGCGCCGCCTGGGTGCGCTGCAGGTCCGCCGCGGCACGCGCGGCATCGGCCTGGGCCTGCTCCAGTTCCTTTTGCGCGATGATGCCGGCACCGTACAGCTCGCGCTGGCGCGCCAGCGCCTTGGCCGCGACCGCGCTGTCGGCGGCGGCCTTGCGCGCATCGGCCTGGGCCATGCCGAAATCCGGCGAAGTCAGCGTCGCCAGCGGCTGGCCGGCCTTGACGGTGGCGCCCGGCTGCACCAGCACCCCGGTCACGCGCCCGGCAAACGGCGTCGCCACGCGCACGGTCTTGTCCTCGTTCCACACCAGCCGGCCGGGCAGGCTCAGCATGCGTTCGCCACCGGTGGTCGCGGCGTCGCCGGCGATGCCGGGCAGCGTCTTCACGCTGGCAGGGAAGCGGATGGTATTGCCGCTGACGGTGGGATCGTCATCGGCCCGCGGGGCGTCCGACCTGCCGCACGCGGCCAGCGCCAGCGCGCACAACGACATGGCGAACAGCATGGCAACAGGTGCCGGCAAAATGGCGTGGGAGGATGACATGCGACGAGACATGGGTGACAGGAAACTCATGAGGGGATCGCGGCAACGGCGGTTCAGGGGCGCGCGGCGGTGCCGGTAGCTTGGGTGGGCGTGGTGGTCGAGGTCTGCAGCGCGGCGCGGTATGCCGACAGCGCCTTGGCGTATTCGCCCTGCGCGACCACCGCGTCCAGCCGGGTCTGGCGCAGCGCGCGGCGCGCATCGAGCAAATCGAGCACACCGGTGGCGCCCTTGCGGTAGGCAAACTCCGCGCTGCCGGCGACGCTTTCCGCGGCGGGCAGCACCTCGTCGCGCATCTGCCGCAGCGACTGGCGCGCGCTCTCGAGCTGGCTGCGCAGCCGCTCGATCTCGTTGCCGGCCTCCAGCATCACGCGGTTGCGGTCGTCGAGCGCCGCGTAGTAATCGACCTCGGCGCGGCGCGCCTCGCCGCCGTTGCTGTGGCGCACCGGCAGCGGTATCTGCAGGAACACGCCAAAGCTGTTCCCCGAGCCGCCGCTGTTGGCGGGCGAGACCGGATAGTGCTCGGCCTGCGCGCCGATGGTCACATCCGGCACGCGCCCCGCGCGTGCCAGGTCACGCGCTGCCGCGGCGGCGGCCAGGCGCGCCTCGGCCGCGGTCACGTCGGGGCGACGCTGGAGGGTATCGGGGTCCGGCGGCGGCACGGCGGCGTCGAGCGCCGGCCAGTCGGCCACCAGCCGGTTGTCGGCGAGCGTGCCGGGCACGCCCATCGCCTGCGCCAGCAGGGCCTTGTCGCGGTAATGGTCGGTGACGGCCTGGCGCAGGTCGTTCTGCGCGCGCAGCGCATCGAGCTGCAGCCTGGTCACCTCGGCGCGCGCCACGTCGCCGGCCCTGAGGCGCGTCTCGCTGGCCTGGCGGGTGCGCGCGTACAGCGCCAGCGTTTCCCGCAATACGGCGACGCGTTCCTGGCTGGCCAGGGCATCGAAGAAGGCCTGCTCCACCATGCCGGCCTGTTGTGCCACTACGGCCTGCACCGATTCGCCGGCGGCGTCGCTAGCCTTGCGCGCGGCGTCGACGCGAAGGCCGCCCTTGTTGGCGGTCTCGATCAGCTGGTCCACGCGCACCGTGGAATCCACGGTCTTGCTGCGCAGGTTGCCCGCGCCGATGCCGGCATGCGGGTTGATGTTCTCGACGCCCAGGCTCAGCACGGGGTTGGGACGCTGCGATGCAATCTGGACATCGGCCTGGCTGGCTTCCACGCCGCGGCGCGCGGCGATGACGGTGCGGTTGCAGCGCAATGCGTCAAGGCGCGCCTGCGCCAGCGTCAGCGCAGCGCCCGCGGGCGGCGGCGTGCAAGGGCCATCGGCCGGGGCGACTTGCGCGGAATCAGCGGAGGAAACCGGAGCGGCGGGACGTTCGGCGGCCAGGCTCGCCATGGCCGCCAAACCCAGCAGGGAACCTACTGTAATACGGGATAAGACAACAGGCACGGTCAGTCGGGCTCGGTTCGAAAACGGTCTGCAGCGAAACGACCGTGCCCACCGAACGGTTGCACCGCGGCGCAAGAACATCATCCTGCGCCACGGTCCGCGATGCGGTCGCGCGGCGTGGCTGTCTTGGTGCGCCCTCGCCCGCTGCCCAGATGCGGTTCACGTCATAGGGACACGATCTCCCGCCCGCATTCAAACCGAACCGTTTTACAAACGGCTTTCATTCCCCTGACAAAAACCTTTAACCGCGCGAATTTACTGAACCGTCGGAAAAAACGACAAACGGCACGGCCGTTGCCAGCCGTGCCGTCGGAACATTCCTAACTGCGTTTATGCCTTCACCCGGTCATCCAGCCCCAGGCCGCGGCCGATGATCTCCTTCATGATCTCGCTGCTGCCGGCATAGATGCGCGAGATGCGCGCATCGGCATACATGCGGCAGATGCGGTATTCCTCCATATAGCCGGCGCCGCCGTGCAGCTGCACGCCCTCGTCGACCATGCGTCCCTGCAGCTCGGAGGTCAGCAGCTTGGCCGACGCCGCGGTCTCCACCGTCAGCGTGCCGGCATTGTGTTGCAGCACGCACTGGTCGACAAAGGTCTGCAGCGCATCCAGCTGCGCGCGCAGTTCGGCCAGCTTGAAGCGCGAGTTCTGGAACGTGCCGATGGCGCGCCCGAAGGCCTTGCGCTCGCGCACGTAGTCCAGCGTGATATCGAACGCCACCTGCGCCGACGCCATGTAGCCGCAGGCCCCGATCAGGCGCTCCTCGGCCAGATGGCGGGTGAGGTAGCGGAAGGCCTGGCCGGGCTCGCCCAGCACGTTGGCCTTGGGCACCTTGACGTTGTCGAAGAACAGTTCCGAGGTGTCCTGCGAGTGCAGGCCCAGCTTGCGCAGCTTGCGTCCGCGCTCGAAGCCCGGCATGCCGCGCTCGACGATGAAGAGCGTCAGGCCATGGCTGCGCTCCGGGTCGGTGCGGGCCACCACGACCACCACGTCGGCCAGCTGGCCGTTCGAGATATAGGTCTTGGCGCCGTTCAGCACCCAGTGGTCGCCATGGTCCTCGGCGCGGGTGCGGATGCCGGCCAGGTCGGAACCGGTCTGCGGCTCGGTCATGGCCACGGCAAAGATCGACTCGCCGCGCGCGGCCGCGGGCAGCAGGCGCCGGCGCTGCTCTTCATTGCCGATGCGGCCGATGTAGGGCGCCACCAGGCGCGAGTGCAGCGTGCCGAAGAAGCCGGAGTCGCCATGGCGCGCGTTTTCCTCGATCAGGATCTGCTCGTAGCGGAAGTCCTGCACGCCGGCGCCGCCGTATTGCTCGTCGGCCCACATCAGCAGGTAGCCCTGCTCGCCGGCCTTGCGGAACACCTCGCGGTCCACGCAGCCCTGCTCGCGCCAGCGCTCGCCGTGCGGGCCGACCTCGCGCTGGTAGAAGCGGCGGGCGGATTCGCGGAAGGCGTCGTGTTCGGCTTCGAAGATCAGGCGTTGCATCGGGGTCTCCAGGTGTTTGGCGATAGACCGGGTCAGTGTCGGTCGGGCAACGCCTATGAGATTCGTCGGAACAGATGATTTTTCTTACCGTGGAGGAACGGGTCGTCTTGCAGCGAAAAGCCCGTTGAATGCAATTTTATTGATATGAAGCGCAAATAACTTTCATTTACCCGCCGGCACGCTTTGTGCCAATACTGGAATCACAGATAACGATTCGATGGAGCGGGAACCATGGAAGCCATCCTCTGGATTGGGCTTGCGCTGGCACTGGTGGCGTCGGGGATCAGCGTCACCTGGCTGATCGGCACGCGAGTGCCGGAACCTGTTTTTGCGCGCGCGCAGTTGCATGGGCGCTTTGCCGGCCTGGAACCCCGCCCGCCACGCCGGGGCGGCGGCGGCCGGACGCGGCGCGTGCGGCAGTGGCGCCTGGTGGCCGTGCCCGCGCCTTCGGGTCAACTGGTGCCGGTGCGGATCTGAGCGCCGGGCACTATTGCGGGAAGTCCCAGCGCTGCGACCAGTCGGATTCTTCCCGCACGATCTCGCGCAGGATATCCACGGCTTCCCGCGCCGGTCCGGCGGGCGCCTTGGCGCAGACCAGGAACACGGGATATGAAAACTCCGGCGCGCCGGCGACGCGCGCCAGGGCCCCGCTGTCCAGGTAGCTCTGCACTACGCGCGTACGGAAATAGCCGCTGCCGCCGTACTGCAGGATGTACTGCAGCGCCAGCGGCCCCAGGTTGAAGTACAGCGACGCGCGTGCATGCTCCGGCAACGCGCTGTCATGCTGGCGGCGGAACTCCGGGCCCCAGTCGACATAGACATAGCCGCCGTCGCGCTGGGTCGAGCGGATCAGCACCAGCTTCTCTTCCATCAGCGCTTCCACGTGCATGCCGGGCGCGTATTCCGGCTGGTACACCAGCGCGGCATCGAGCGCGCCCGACTGCAGCCTGCGCTGCAACTCCGCGCCCTCGCCCACTTCCGCCCGCACCGCCTGCGCCGGCATGCGCTGGCGCAGGCGCGTCGCCCACAGCAGCACCAGCGGATTGCCCAGGCTGATCTCGGTGCCATAGCGGAACAGGCTGGCCAGCCCCGTCGGCAACGGCAGCTCGCGGCACGCCGCCTCCCAGGTCTGCACCAGCTGGCTGGCGTAGCCGAGAAAGCGCTGCCCGTCCGGCGTCAAGCGCGCCCCAGCCTTGTTGCGCTCGAACAGCCGGCAGTTCAGCTGCGCCTCCAGGCTCTTGATGCGCGCGGTGACGGCGGTCTGGGTGACATGCAGCTTGTCGGCGGCGGCCAGCAGGCTGCCGTCGCGCACGACTTGCAGGAAGGTGTGGGCGAGTTCGATGTCCATGGCGGTGACGGTTGCATGGCGATGTGGCGTATTGTAGGCAAGGATCCCAAACTGAGAATCGGGACATACACACGAGGATGTACATCTGCTTCAATGGTGCTAAGCTTTGTACCTACAGGGATGTACATGGAACTCTCAATGCCTTTCACCCGGATCTTCCGCAACGGCAACTCCCAGGCGGTGCGCATTCCCGCAGAACTGGCCTATCCCGACACGGACATGCAGTTTGAAATCGAGCGGATCGGCGATGAGCTGCGCATCCGGCCCGCGCGACGGCGCCTGACCGGACTGCTCGAGGTATTCGCCGCCTTCCCCGACGACTTCATGGCGCAAGGGCGCGAAGACCAGACCCAGGCCGATCGGGAGGGGTTCTGATGGCCCGGTATATGTTCGACACCAACATGTGCATCTACCTGATGAAGAACCAGCCGCCGCAGGTTGCCGAGCGCCTTGCACAGTGCTTCGAAGGGGATGTGGTGTTGTCCGCTGTCAGCCTGGCCGAACTGGAATACGGCATCACCGTCTCGCGCGATCCGCAGCGAGCACGGCGCGCCTTGCAGGCGCTGATCGGGCGCGTGCCGGTGCTACCACTCAATGCGGCGGCGGTGCGCGCTTACGGTCCGGTCCGTGCCGCCACGCGCGAACGCAAGGCCGATGCGCTGGACAAGCTGATTGCCGCGCATGCCATTGCCGAAGGCCTGACTGTGGTCACGCGCAACATCCGCGACTTTGGCGCCTATCCGGGCCTGCGCGTCGAAGACTGGACCGCGCCGCGCCCGGCTACAGCCACGGGTCGATAGGTCGATAGCCCCCGCCTGTTCGGCAAACTTCACGCTTGCTCAGCGCTACGGCCGTGCCCGCCCCGCCGCCGGCATGGCAACCGGCACGGCGTCCGCCATCGGCGCCACCGGCGCGTTGCGCGCCTCGCGAGGCGGCCGCAGCGGCACGATGCCTTCCGGCTCCTGCCACGCCAGGCCGTTGTCATAGCCGGTCGCGGCGGCCTCGAGGTAGCCGGGCGCAAACTTGCGCTCCGGGGTCACGGCCTGCACGGCGGGCGCCGTGGCGGCCTGCGGCGCCTCGGACTGCGCGCAGGCGACGCTGTTGAGGCATAAGCCCAGCACGCGCAGCAGCACCATGGCCTGGCGCGAACGGCGTCGGATGGCGGACGGGCGCGACGCGGCCTGCCCGTTCTGGCATGGGGATCGAGTATTCATCGGGACTCTCCGGGAAGCCATTGCTGGCAGGTGGCACAACGAGCCGCGGCGCCGCGCTCGCTGTCCATTGCGCAATGACCGTGCCACCGGGCTAATGCCGGCCAAGGCCGGCTACGGCCTGGATTGCGTCACATTCCGGGAGTGGAGTGGTGGGACCGGGCCGACGCCGGCACCATAGGTGTCGGCCGGCATCCAACATCCCTGGCTCAGGGCTTGACCGCCGCCGCCAGCACCGCCGGCATCGGCACCTCGAAGCCGCTGCCGCGCATGTAGCCGGCAACGGTGCCCCGCAGCACGGCGCGGATTTCGTCGCGGGCCTTGGGGGTCTGGGCGCGCAGCGTGGCGGCGGCGCGCACGGTGCCCTGGGCCAGCGCATCGAACAGCTGGTCGGGCGTGGAGAAGCGCCAGACCTGCGGCACGCTGCGGCAGGTCGGCATGACAAAGCCGGCCTGCTGCAAGGCGCTGCGGCAATGGCCGGGATCGCTGAACAGGAAGAAATTCGGCCCGACCGGGATATCGACATCCATCGACCCATAGGCGCGGATCGCGGCATAGACCGCGCCGAAGCCGACCGCGCGCTCGGGCGTATCCCATACCGTGAAGGCGATGCGCCCGCCCGGGCGCAACACGCGGAAGGCCTCGGCCAGCGCCGCGTCCGGGTCGGACATATGGCACAGGCCAAAGCCGTTGACCACGGCGTCGAAGCTGGCATCGCCGAACGGCAGCGCCTGCGCGTCGGCCTGCTCGTAGTGGACCTCGGGATGCAGCTTGCGCGCCAGTTGCACTTGCGCCAGCGCGAAATCGATGCC
Organism: Cupriavidus alkaliphilus; assembly: GCF_900094595.1. GTDB lineage: Bacteria > Pseudomonadota > Gammaproteobacteria > Burkholderiales > Burkholderiaceae > Cupriavidus > Cupriavidus alkaliphilus. The sequence goes on from NZ_FMAD01000005.1 coordinate 268,876, forward strand.
GACCGACTCGGCCCCGCGCTGCACCGCCCCCGCCGCGACGTAGCCAGAGCCGGACGCGACATCGAGCACGCGCTGCCCGCCGGCCACATGCGCGGCGTCCAGCAGGGCCTCGACTGATTGCCGGGTCACGTGCGACAGATGCTCCTGGTACCGGCTGACGACTTCCGGGTCTTCCCAGCCAGCCAGCTCAAAGGCGCGAAACGAATCTGCGGTGTGGTCCATGCCTACTCCTCGGCGTCGATGTCCAGACGGGCGGGCGTGTATTGGTGATGTTGGTGTGCGGACGCAGCGCAGATGCGTCCTGAGAACCCGGTCAAGCCAAGTATAGACAGCGCCGCGCACAGGCAGTGGCCAGGCGCCCAGGCAAGCACCCCTGCGTGGCGCTTCACCCGTTCAGGCGAAGCGCGCTGTGGCCACGCCGGCGGCAATCAGGCAGGCTGCGACCGCCTGCCCCCGCTAAAGCGGCCTCATCTTGCGCCGCTGACCCGCCAGACCGTATTGCCGACATCGTCGGCCACCAGCAAGCCGCCGCGCTTGTCGATCGCCACGCCCACCGGTCGCCCGCGCGCCTTGCCGTCGTCGTCTACAAACCCGGTCAGCACGTCGAACGGTGCGCCCTGCGGCCGGCCCTGGCTGAACGGTACGAAGATCACCTTGTAGCCCGCCAGCGGGCGCCGGTTCCACGAACCATGCAGGCCGACGAACATGCCTTCGCTGAAGCGTGCCGGCAGGCTGTTGCCGCCGGCCGCGGCCAGGCCGAGCGCGGCGGTGTGCGCGCCCACGGCATAGTCGGGCGCGATGGCCCTGGCCACCAGGTCCGGTGCCGGCGGCTTCACGCGCTGGTCCACATGCTGGCCGTAGTAGCTGTAGGGCCAGCCGTAGAAGCCGCCGTCGCGCACCGAGGTGATGTAGTCCGGCACCAGGTCGCTGCCGATCTCGTCGCGCTCGTTGACGGCGGTCCACAGCATGCCGGTGACCGGCTCCCACGCCATGCCGTTGGGGTTGCGCAAGCCGCTGGCAAAGATGCGGTGCGAGCCTGTCTTGCGGTCGACCTCCCAGATCGCGGCGCGGCCGACTTCCTTGTCCATGCCGTTCTCGCCCACGTTGCTGTTCGAGCCCACGGTCACGTACAGCTTGCTGCCATCGCGGCTGGCGATCAGGCTCTTGGTCCAGTGATGGTTGAGCGGACCGCCGGGCAGGTCGACCACCTTCTGCGGCGCGGCGGAGATTTCGGTCTGGCCGGGCTGGTAGGGGAAGCGCAGCAGCGCATCGGTGGCGGCGACGTAGAAGTCATTGCCGACCAGCGCCATGCCGAAGGGCGAATTCACATCCTTCAGGAACACCGAGCGCTGGTCGGCGACGCCGTCGCCGTTGCTGTCGCGCAGCAGCGTGATGCGGTTGGCGCTGGGCGTGCCGGCCCCGGCGCGCTTCATCACCATCTTCATGATCCAGCCCTTGAGGCCCTTGCCGTCGTCGGGCTTGGGCGGCGCGTTGCTCTCGGCCACCAGCACGTCGCCATTGGGCAGCACATAAACCCAGCGCGGATGGTCGAGCTTGTCGGCGAAGGCCGTCACCGCCATGCCTTCGGCCGGCACCGGGCGCTGGCCCGGGGCCCAGCCGATGGCCGGCGCGATCTTGACGGTGGGGATGGCAGTCTCGTGGGGCGGCGGCAGCTGCGGCGTGGGTCCGAAGCCGGCTTCGGAGGGCAGCTTGGCGGATTCGCCGCAGGCGGCGAGCGTGGCGATCACGGGCACGGCGCCCGCCAGCATGGCGGTGCGCAACAAGCGCAAGGGGGTCGGCATCGGCATGGTCCGGGCTCCTCAGGCCACGCAGGGCCGCGCGCCTGTGCCTGGACTATAGGACGTAGAGCGACCGGCGCTCTGTAGGCGCCGCGGAAGGCACCGTGTAGGACGATGCCCGACCCCGGCGCGCTCAGCCCCGATGCGGCGTATCCAGCCCCGTCACCACCGCCGGACGCTGCACGAACGCATCCAGCACGCGCCGCACATTGACGAAGTCCTTGAAGCCGACCAGGTCGCCAGCCTCGTAGAAGCCAACCAGGTTGCGCACCCACGGCAAGGTCGCGATGTCGGCAATGGTGTACTCGTCGCCCATGATCCAGGCGCGGCCTTCCAGGCGCTGCTCGAGCACCTTGAGCAGGCGCCGGCTCTCTGCTGCGTAGCGGTCGCGCGGGCGCTTGTCCTCATAGTCCTTGCCGGCAAACTTGTGGAAGAAGCCCAGCTGGCCGAACATCGGGCCAATGCCGCCCATCTGGAACATCACCCACTGGATGGTCTCGTAGCGACGCGCCGGATCGGCGGGAATCAGCTTGCCCGACTTGTCGGCCAGGTACAGCAGGATCGCGCCCGACTCGAACAGCGCCAGCGGCTTGCCGCCCGGACCCTGCGGGTCGAGGATGGCCGGGATCTTGTTGTTCGGGTTCAGCGACAGGAATTCCGGCGACAGCTGGTCGTCGGTGTCGAAGCTCACCAGGTGCGGCTCGTACGGCAGGCCGGTCTCTTCCAGCATGATCGACACCTTGACGCCGTTGGGCGTCGGCAGCGAATACAGCTGGATGCGGTCGGGATGCTGCGCCGGCCATTTGCGGGTGATAGGAAAAGCGGACAGATCGGGCACACGGGCTCCTGGTTCGGGCACTTCCACGCCATGGGGAAGCTGCCGGACAACGAAAGAGCCCGATCATAAACCGGTGTCGCCGCGCTTGCAGGGCACCCGGACCTGCAGGGTCCTGCAAAACAAAAGGGGCCCCGCGGGGCCCCTTCCTCATGCCAGCTTGCTGCGGCAGCTTACACCGTCACGCCGTCGGCCACTTCCTTGAAGTCCTCGATCTGGTCGAAGTTCATGTACTTGTAGATCTTGTCGCCATTCTGGTTGATGACGCCAATATCGGCCATGTACTCGTCCTTGGTCGGGATGCGGCCCAGGCGCGAGCAGATTGCCGCCAGTTCGGCGGAACCCAGGTACACGTTGGTGTTCTTGCCCAGGCGGTTCGGGAAGTTGCGGGTGCTGGTCGACATCACCGTGGCGCCTTCGCGCACCTGTGCCTGGTTGCCCATGCACAGCGAGCAGCCCGGCATTTCGGTGCGGGCACCGGCGGTGCCGAACACGCCGTAGTGGCCTTCCTCGGTCAGCTGCTTCTGGTCCATCTTGGTCGGCGGGGCCACCCACAGCTTGACCGGGATGTCGCGCTTGCCTTCCAGCAGCTTGGACGCTGCGCGGAAGTGGCCGATGTTGGTCATGCACGAACCGATGAAGACTTCGTCGATCTTGGCGCCAGCCACGTCGGACAGGGTCTTGACGTCGTCCGGGTCGTTCGGGCAGGCCACGATCGGCTCATGCACGTCGGCCAGGTCGATCTCGATCACGGCGGCGTATTCGGCGTCGGCGTCCGGCTCCAGCAGCTTCGGATCGGCCAGCCATGCTTCCATGGCCTTGATGCGGCGCTGCAGGCTGCGCGGGTCTTGATAGCCCTGGGCGATCATCCACTTCAGCAGCGTGATGTTGCTGTTGATGTATTCGATGATCGGGTCCTTGTTCAGGCGCACCGTGCAACCGGCGGCCGAACGCTCTGCCGACGCATCCGACAGCTCGAACGCTTGCTCGACCTTCAGGTCAGGCAGGCCTTCGATTTCCAGGATGCGGCCCGAGAAGATGTTCTTCTTGCCTTGCTTGGCCACGGTCAGCAGGCCTTGCTTGATCGCGTACAGCGGGATCGCGTTGACCAGGTCGCGCAGGGTCACGCCCGGCTGCATCTGGCCCTTGAAGCGGACCAGCACCGATTCCGGCATGTCCAGCGGCATCACGCCGGTGGCGGCGGCAAAGGCGACCAGGCCCGAACCGGCCGGGAAGCTGATGCCGATCGGGAAGCGGGTGTGCGAGTCGCCGCCGGTGCCGACGGTGTCGGGCAGCAGCATGCGGTTCAGCCACGAGTGGATCACGCCGTCGCCCGGGCGCAGCGAGATGCCGCCGCGGGTGCTGATGAACTCGGGCAGCGTATGGTGCGTCTTGACGTCGACCGGCTTCGGGTAGGCGGCGGTGTGGCAGAACGACTGCATCACCAGGTCGGCAGAGAAGCCCAGGCAAGCCAGGTCCTTCAGCTCGTCGCGGGTCATCGGGCCGGTGGTGTCCTGCGAGCCCACCGAAGTCATCTTCGGCTCGCAGTACGTGCCCGGGCGGATGCCCTTGCCTTCGGCCAGGCCACAGGCGCGGCCAACCATCTTCTGCGCCAGCGTGAAGCCCTTGCCGGTATCGGCCGGGTTCTGCGGCAGGCGGAACAGCGTCGACGGGGCCAGGCCCAGCGCCTCGCGCGCCTTGGCGGTCAGGCCACGGCCGACGATCAGCGGAATACGGCCGCCGGCGCGGACTTCGTCGAACAGCACGTCCGACTTGACCTTGAACTCGGCGATCACGGCGCCGTTCTTCAGGGCCTTGCCTTCGTACGGGCGCAGTTCGACCACGTCGCCCATTTCCATCTGCGACACGTCCAGTTCGATCGGCAGCGCGCCGGCGTCTTCCATGGTGTTGTAGAAGATCGGGGCAATCTTGTTGCCCAGGCACACGCCGCCGAAGCGCTTGTTCGGGATGAACGGGATGTCTTCACCGGTGAACCACAGCACCGAGTTGGTGGCGGACTTGCGCGAGGAACCGGTACCGACCACGTCGCCCACGTAGGCGACCAGGTGGCCCTTTTCCTTCAGCGATTCGATGAACTTGATCGGGCCGCGCTTGCCGTCTTCTTCCGGCTGGAACGCCGCGCCCTCGCGCTTGTTCTTCAGCATCGCCAGCGCGTGCATCGGGATGTCCGGGCGGGTGGTGGCGTCCGGCGCCGGCGACAGGTCGTCGGTGTTGGTTTCGCCGGGCACCTTGAACACGGTGATGGTCAGGCTTTGCGGCACTTCCGGACGGCTGGTGAACCACTCGGCGTCGGCCCAGCTCTGCAGCACGGCCTTGGCGTTGGCGTTGCCCTTGTCCGCCTTCTCCTTCACGTCGTGGAAGGCGTCGAACATCAGCAGGGTCTTCTTCAGCGCGTCGGCGGCGACGGTGCCGACTTCGGCATCGTCCAGCAGCTCGATCAGCGGCGAGATGTTGTAGCCGCCCAGCATGGTGCCCAGCAGCTCGGTGGCCTTGGCACGCGAGATCAGCGCGCACTGTTCCTTGCCCAGCGCCACGGCGGCCAGGTACGAGGCCTTGACCTTGGCGGCGTCGTCGACGCCGGCGGGAACGCGGTTGGAGATCAGCTCAACCAGGTTCTGTTCTTCGCCGGCGGGCGGGTTCTTCAGCAGTTCGATCAGCTCGGCCGTCTGCTTGGCGGTCAGGGGCAGAGGGGGGATGCCAAGCGCGGCGCGCTCGGCCACATGTGCGCGATAGTTTTCAAGCATGGGAACCTGCTGAGTAATTAGGTTTAGAAAGACTCGGTACGTCGCGATTGTAGTCCGAAGCGGCTCCTGGGTCAAATGTCTTATATCTTATATAAGAGTGTTGGAACCAAATCCCATATCAAACAATGGCTTGGAGAATGGATGAGTTGTTGTTTTGCATGGACGGCTACCCGAGTAGCGTAGTAGGGAATGCGCAAGCCTGGGCGCCGGCCAGCCGCCGCAGGGCCGGCCATAGCGTGCACCCAGACCGGCGATGTTGTGCGTCATCGCGCCGTCCCCTGCCCCGCCGCCCTCAAGTTCCCCGACCAAGCTGCGTTAACCAGCCTGCAGGCGCGCAACACAAAGGCGCCCGCTCGCTTTAGCGCCCTGCTCCCTTTCCGCTCAAATGGCCAAGCTGAAAGGGTTTCCCCCTTTTTTTCGGCCCTTTGCTGGCCTGCGATTCCGGAAGAATGGCAGGCATTCCGATACAGGCTTCTCATGGCGAACACGGCTTCCCCTCCCCGGACTGGCAACACAGGCAAGCGCGGCCGGCTGCTGCTGATCGGCGCCGGCGTGCTGGTTGTGGCACTGGGTGCCGGAGGCTTCGTGCTGGGCAGCGTGCTGAGCAACCGCCAGCCGGCGGCGCCCGCAGCGCCCGCCGCTCCGGTCATCCCGCCGCCGATCTTCGTGCCGCTGGACGCGTTCACCGTCAACCTGCGCAGCGAGGACGGCGACCGCTTCCTGCACACCGGGCTGTCGCTGAAGGTGGCTGACGCCGCCACCCAGGCGCGCCTGGCCCAGTACCTGCCCGAAGCACGCAGCCGCATCCTGCTGTTGCTGTCCGCGCGGCAGCCGGCCGAGCTGGCTACCGTCGACGGCAAGCGCAAGCTGGCCGACGACATCCGCGACACCATCAGCAAGCCGTTTGCCAGCGGCCTGCCGGCGCAACACGTGCTGGACGTGCTGTTCACCTCGTTCGTGGTGCAGTAAGCGAGAAGCCTGGGCAGCACGTTTCATCCATAACGCCGCACAAGGGGCAGGACACTAGATGGCCTACGACAAGTTCCTCTCGCAAGACGAGGTAGACGAGCTGCTCAAGGGCGTATCCGGCGAGGCCGATACGCCCAAGGCCAGCGAGACTGCGCCCGACGAGGGCGGGGTACGCCCCTACAACCTGGCGACGCAGGAACGCATTATCCGCGGCCGCCTGCATACGCTGGAAATCATCAACGAGCGCTTTGCGCGCTCGCTGCGCACGGCGCTGTTCAACTTCATCCGCCGCGGCGCGGACATCTCCGTGGGCAGCGTCAGGATCGAGAAGTTCGGCGATTTCGCGCGCAACCTGCCGATGCCGACCAACCTCAACCTGGTCCACCTGAAGCCGCTGCGCGGCACCGCGCTGTTCGTCTACGACCCCAACCTGGTCTTCCTGGTGGTCGACAACCTGTTCGGCGGCGACGGCCGCTTCCACACCCGCGTGGAAGGGCGCGACTTCACCCAGACCGAGCAACGCATCATCCAGCGCATGCTGGAGCTGACGCTGACCAGCTACGGCAATGCCTGGCGCACCGTGCATCCGATCGAGACCGAGTACATCCGCTCGGAGATGCACCCCAAGTTTGCCAACGTCGCCACGCACAACGAGGCCGTGGTGACCACCGCCTTCCACATCGAGCTGGGCGCCGTCGGCGGGCAGCTGCACGTATGCCTGCCGTACGCGATGATCGAGCCCCTCAAGGACCTGCTGATGAATCCGCTGCAGGACGAGAAAGAGGTCGACAAGGGCTGGGTTACGCAGCTGTCCACGCAGCTGCGCGCGGCCGAGGTCGAGCTGGTGGCCGAATTCGCGCACCTGCAGAGCACCGTCGCCGAAGTGCTGGCGATGCGCGCCGGCGACGTACTGCCGATCGAGCTGCCCGAGAAGGTGTTCGGCAAGGTGGACGGCGTGCCCGTGATGCAATGCGGCTTCGGCACCATGAACGGCCAGTACGCGCTGCGGGTAGAACGAATGATCAATCACCAGGACGGCGATTCCCACCTGGATACCGAGGACACCGATTATGACTGACGGCATCGAGGACAAGCCGGTCGACCCGATGGACGACTGGGCCAGCGCGCTGGCCGAGCAGACCAGCGCCACTTCCGCCGAGATCCCCGCCGCTGCCGCGCCCGCCGCCACGCCGGCGGCGGCCACGGTCTTCCCGCCGCTGGCCAAGGAAGCGCCGAGCGGCTTCCGCAACGATATCGAGATGATCCTCGATATCCCGGTGCAGCTGACCGTGGAACTGGGCCGCACCAAGGTGCCGATCAAGAACCTGCTGCAGCTGGCGCAGGGCTCGGTGGTGGAACTCGACGGCCTGGCCGGCGAGCCGATGGACGTGCTGGTCAACGGCTACCTGATCGCGCAAGGCGAAGTGGTGGTGGTCAACGACAAGTTCGGCATCCGCCTGACCGACATCATCACGCCGTCCGAACGCATCCGGAAGCTGAACAAATGACAGCCGCAACCCGCGCCCTGCTGGCTGCGCTTGCCGCGCTTCCCTGCGCCGCAACCGCCGCCGAAGGCACGCAGGCGCCCGCCATCGGCGGCGCCGCCAGCCTGGCGCAGGCCGGGCTGGGACTGTTCGCCATCATCGCGCTGATCCTGGGCCTGGCCTGGATGGCACGGCGTGCCGGCCTGGTGCGCCACGCCACCGGCGGCGCGATGAAGGTAGTCGGCAGCACCATGCTGGGCGCACGCCAGCGCCTGGTGCTGGTCGAGGTCGGCGATACCTGGCTGGTGCTGGGCGTCAGCCCCGGCGAAATCCGGCCGCTGCACACCATGGCGGCAGGATCGCCGGCCGCCGGCCAGACCGGCGCGCACGTCGTCGCCGGACCGTCGCAACCGCCCACCGGCGGCAGCTTCGCCGAGAAGCTGCTGCGCTCGATGCAGGCCCAATTCAAATCATGACTTCCCCGCTTGCCACGCCGTGGCGACTGCTGCCGCGCGCAGGCCGCGCCGCGCGCCCGGCTTCGTTGTTGCCCTCGCCGCTGCTGGCCCGGCTGTCCGTGCTGGCGCTGCTGCTGGCCCTTGCCGCGCTGGCGCCCGCTCAAGCGTGGGCCCAGGCGCTGCCAGGCGTGATCAGCAAGCCTGCCCCGGGCGGCGGCCAGATCTGGTCGCTGCCGGTGCAGACGCTGGTGCTGCTGACCTCGCTGTCGTTCCTGCCCGCGGCGATGCTGATGATGACCGGCTTCACCCGCGTCATCATCGTGCTGGGGCTGCTGCGCAACGCGCTGGGCACGGCCACCTCGCCGCCCAACCAGGTGCTGGTGGGCCTGTCGCTGTTCCTGACCTTCTTCGTGATGGCCCCGGTGTTCGACCGCGTCTACAACGACGCCTACAAGCCGCTGTCCGAGAACAAGCTCAGCCTGGAGGCCGCCGCGGCCAAGGCCGCCGAGCCGCTCAAGGCCTTCATGCTGCGCCAGACCCGCGAGAAGGACCTGGCCATGTTCGCGCAGATGGCCAAGGCGCCGGAGATGCAGGGACCGGAGGAAGTGCCGCTCAGCATCCTGGTGCCGGCCTTCGTCACCAGCGAACTGAAGACCGCGTTCCAGATCGGCTTCACCATCTTCATCCCGTTCCTGATCATCGACCTGGTGGTGGCCAGCGTGCTGATGGCGATGGGCATGATGATGGTGCCGCCCGCCACCATCTCGCTGCCGTTCAAGCTGATGCTGTTCGTGCTGGTCGACGGCTGGCAACTGCTGCTGGGATCGCTGGCGCAGAGCTTCATGAGCTGACGCCGGCCGCCAGCGCCAGCCTTTCCTTCGCAAGATCCATGACCCCAGAGACCGTAATGACCATCGCCACCCAGGCGATGAAGATGACCCTGCTGCTGGCCGCCCCGCTGCTGCTGGTGGCGCTGGCCGCCGGCCTGGTGGTCAGCCTGTTCCAGGCCGCGACCCAGATCAACGAGATGACGCTGAGCTTCATCCCCAAGCTGATCGCCCTGTTCGCCACCATGGTGCTGGCCGGCCCGTGGATGATCAACGCGATGGTCGACTACATGCGCGAGGTGTTCCAGAGCATCCCTGCGCTGGCGCACTGACGGCGGCCGCCGACGCCGCCATCCGCCGCTATCGCCACCGTTGCCGCACTTCACCCCGCCTGCCCGCTGACCCGCCGCCGTGATCGAGTTCACCTCAGCCCAGCTCTACGGCTGGCTCGCGGCTTTCCTGTGGCCGTTTTTCCGCATCCTGGCGCTGCTCGGCACCGCGCCGCTGTTCGGTGAATCGACCATCCCGCGGCGCGCCAAGATCGCGCTGTCGGCAATGATCGCGATGGTGGTCTCGCCCACCATCGCCCAGCTGCCGGTGGTGCCGGTGTACTCCTTCGACGGGCTGCTGATCATCCTCAATGAAGTCGGCATCGGCCTGGCCACGGGCTTCGTCATGCGGCTGGTGTTTGCCACCGTGCAGCAGGCCGGCGAGATCATCGGCCTGCAGATGGGCCTGTCGTTCGCGTCCTTCTTCGACCGCGCCGCCGGCGGCCAGACCATGGTGCTGTCGCGCTTCCTGAACCTGATCGCGGTGCTGCTGTTCCTGGCGCTGGACGGCCACCTGCTGATGCTGGGCGCGCTGGTCGACAGCTTCAACAGCCTGCCCATCGGCGGCACCCCGCTGTCCGCCGGCGGCGCCATGGCCGTGGCCCGCGCCGGCGGCATGGTGTTCGCCTCCGGCCTGCTGCTCGCACTGCCGATGATCGCCGCGCTGCTGATCCTGAACCTGGCCATGGGCATCCTCAACCGCGCCTCGCCGCAACTGTCGATCTTCGCGGTGGGCTTCCCGGTGACGCTGTCGGGCGGGCTGCTGGTGCTGATGCTGGTGATGCCGCAGATGGGCAGCTACATGCAGCACATGATCGAGGCGGGGCTGGAGGCGGTGGGGACGGTGCTGGGGCAGTTCGGGCGGTAGGCCGCGTGGCGGCCGGCGCGGCAAGGCGGGCTCCGCCGCCCCACTCAACCCTTCACGCACACCACCTGCCGCAGCGTATGCACCACCTCCACCAAATCCGCCTGCGCCGCCATCACCGCATCGATGTCCTTGTACGCCATCGGGATCTCGTCGATCACGGCGGCGTCCTTGCGGCATTCCACGCCTTGGGTGGCCTGCTTCTGGTCGGCCACGGTGAAGCGGCGCTTGGCTTCGCTGCGGCTCATGGTGCGGCCGGCGCCGTGGCTGCAGGAGCTGAATGACTCCGGATTGCCCTTGCCGCGCACGATGAACGAACGCGCGCCCATCGAGCCCGGGATGATGCCCAGCTCGCCGGCGCGCGCGCTGACCGCGCCCTTGCGCGTGACCAGCACGTCGGCGCCGAAGTGGTGTTCCTTCTGCACGTAGTTGTGATGGCAGTTCACCGCCTCGAGCCGGGCCTGGAACGGCTTGCGCAGCACCCGCTGCGCCGCGGCCAGCACCGCCTCCATCATCAGCTCGCGGTTGCGGCGGGCGTAGGCCTGCGCCCATGACACCGCGTAGATGTAGTCCTCGTAGTGCGAGGAGCCTTCCACCAGGTAAGCCAGGTCGCGGTCCGGCAGGTTGGCCAGGTGCTGGCGCATGTCCTGCTGCGCCAGCGTGATAAAGGTGGTGCCGATGGCATTGCCGATGCCGCGCGAGCCGCTGTGCAGCATGAACCAGACCGACTGCGCCTCGTCCAGGCACACCTCGATGAAGTGGTTGCCGGTGCCGAGCGTGCCGAGGTGGTTGCGATGGTTGGCGCGCGCCAGGTGCGGGTATTTGTCGGTGATGCGGCGAAAGCCCGGCGCCATCTCGGCCCAGGCGGCGTCGACGTGCGCCGGCGCATTGCCCCAGGCGCCCTGGTCGCGCCGCCCGCCCTGCGCGCTGCGGCCATGCGGCACGGCGTGCTCGATCGCGCTGCGCAGCTGGCCCAGGTTGTCGGGCAGGTCGGCGGCGGTCAGGGAGGTCTTCACCGCCATCATGCCGCAGCCGATATCGACACCCACCGCCGCGGGAATGACGGCGCCGACGGTCGGAATCACGGAACCGATGGTCGACCCCTTGCCCAGATGTACGTCCGGCATCACCGCCAGATGGCGGAAGATAAACGGCATCCGGGCGGTGTTCACCAGTTGCTCGCGCGCGGCGCCCTCCACCGGCACGCCGCGCGTCCACAGCTTGACCGGCTTGCCGGCGCCGGTGTCGAGTACGTCGTATTGATGCTTGTCCGCCATGTCAGCCTGCCCCCGTCGTCACGCTTTGCAGCTTAGAGGCCGGGGCTTGCCAAGGATTCCCTAGCGGCCGCCCTGTCCGACAAAGCCGGCAAACGCCCCCAGGTCCACATTCCCGCCCGACACGATGATGCCCACGCGCTTGCCCTTCACATCGAGCTTGCCATGCAGCACCGCGGCCGCGGCAAGGCAACCGGTGGGCTCGGCGACTATCTTCATGCGGCCGGCGAAGAACTTCATGGTCTCGACCAGTTCGGCGTCCGACACGGTGGCGATATCCGTCACCAGCTCGTGGATCACGGCGAAGGTGTGGTTGCCCAGGTACGGCGTCTGCGCGCCGTCGGCAATGGTGCGCGGGGTGTCGATGCGGACGATCTCGCCGCTGCGCAGGCTGCGCTGGCCGTCGTTGCCGGCCTCGGGCTCGACACCGTACACCGCGCAGCCGGGCGACATCGCCTGTGCCGCAACCGCGCAGCCGGACAGCAGGCCACCGCCGCCCAGGCACACCACCAGCATGTCCAGCGGGCCGGTTTCCTCGAACAGTTCCTTGGCCGCGGTGCCTTGCCCGGCCATCACGTGCGGATGGTCGTAGGGCGGGATCAGCGTCATGCCCCGTTCGCTCGCAATGCGCCGGCCCAGGGCCTCGCGGTCATCCCGGTAGCGGTCGTACAGCACCACCTCGGCGCCATAGCCGCGCGTGGCCTCGATCTTGATCGCGGGGGCGTCCTGCGGCATCACGATCACCGCCTGCACGCCCAGCAGGCGCGCCGACAGCGCGATGGCCTGCGCGTGGTTGCCGGAAGAGAACGCCAGCACCCCGCCCGCCTTCTGCTGCGGCGTGAACTGGGCAATGGCATTGTAGGCGCCGCGGAACTTGAAGGCGCCGATGCGCTGGAAGTTCTCGCACTTGAAGAACAGCTGCGCGCCGGTGGCGGCGTCGGCGGTGGCCGAGGTCAGCACCGGGGTGCGGTGCGCCGCCGCGCGTATCCGTTCGTGGGCGGCGGCGACGTCGTCGAAAGTAATCGGCAGGGCTGTCATGGCGTTGGCAATAAGGGGTCGGGACCGGCCAGTTTACCCGCCCCGGCGCCTGCGCGCAGCCATGCGCGCCGGCGGCTATGCGCTGGCCAGCCGGTGCGCCGTGCGCCGCGGCGCGGCCAGCGTGCCGGCGCCCACCGCCATGGTCCCCGCTTCGCCGGGCAGGCGGAAGAACGCCACCACCTCGCTCAGCTCGCGGCCCTGCTCTTCCAGCGCGCGCGAGGCATTGGCCGCCTCGCTCACCAGCGACGCGTTCTGCTGCGTGACCTGGTCGATCTGCACGATGGCCTGGTTGACCTGTTCGATGCCGCGGGTCTGCTCGGCCGACGCCGTGGCAATTTCCTCGACGATGCCGGTTACGCGCGCCACTGCCTGGGTCACCTCGGCCATGGTCTGGCCCGCCTCGCTGGCCAGCGACGAACCATCCTGCACCTGCCGGCCAGACGCCTCGATCAGTTCCTTGATCTCCTTGGCCGCGCTCGACGAGCGCTGGGCCAGCCCGCGCACCTCGCTCGCCACCACGGCAAAGCCCCGGCCCTGCTCGCCGGCGCGTGCCGCTTCCACCGCGGCGTTCAGCGCCAGGATATTGGTCTGGAAGGCGATGCCCTCGATGATGCCGGTGATCTCCGCGATCTTGTTCGAGCTGGCGCTGATGTCCTGCATCGTGCCGACCACGCGCTGCACCGTGGTGCTGCCGCGCTGCGCCACATCGGCGGCGCTGCGCGCGAGTTCGCTGGCCTGGCGCGCATTTTCGGTGTTCTGGCGCACGGTCTCGGTCAGCTCCTCCATGCTGGCCGCGGTCTGCTCCAGCGAGGCCGCCTGCTCCTCGGTGCGGCTGCTCAGGTCGGCATTGCCGCGGGCGATCTCGCTGGTGCTGATGGCGATATTGCCGCTGCTGGCGCGCACGCTGGTCACGGTGGCGGTCAGGCGCTCGTTCATGTCGCGCAGCGCCGCCAGCAGGCGGCCGGTCTCGTCATGGCGATCCACTTCGATGCGCGCGCCCAGGTCGCCGCCGGCCACGGTGCCGGCCACCTCCACGGCGCGCTGGATCGGGCGCGTGATGGCTCGCGTGATCAGCACGCCGCCGGCCAGCGCAATGACCGCGGACACCAGCGAGATCAGGATCAGCAGGTTGCGCTGGCGCTCGTAGTCCGTCTCGAGCCTGCGCTCCATTTCCTTCTGGCGGGCCTTGGTGAACTCGGCATAGGCATCGGTCGACTTGATCAGCGCCGCCAGCAACGGACGGCATTGCTTGTCGATCCGGCCGATGGCCTCCTCGATCTTGCGCTCGACCGCCAGCCCGACAATGCCGGTGGCGACCGGACCATACTGCGCCTCGACCCTGGCGACGTCCTCGACCAGCTTGCGCGCCTCATCGCTGACGCCAGGCTGGCGCACCATCTCGCTGAGCCGCGCCAGCCGGGCCTGCACGTCTTCGTGCGCGCGCAGGGCGTCGGCCTTCTCGCGCTCCAGCTCCGCCGCATCCGTCACCAGCACCAGGTTGCGCGCCGCGATGGCACGCCGGTCGACCGCGTTGCGCACCTGCGCGGCCATTTCCGCCCGTGCGTTCAACCCGTTCAGGTAGTCATTGAAACCCGCCGTCGCCTCGCCAAGCGCATGCAGCGAGTACGCCGACACCACCAGCACCACGCCCGCCAGCGTGCCGAACCCGGCCAGCAGCCGCGTGCGGATAGACAGACTCCTGAAAAAACTCATGATCACTCCCCTTACCGTCCAAGAAGACGTATGCGCTTCCGTTGTTATGGTTCTAACCCTGTTGCATGCCCGACTGCGGCATGCCACTGCGCGCCCGTTCCTGCCGGTCGACACGGTATGCGGCATCGCCAGGGCGCATGGCCCTGGCTGGCATCCGTGCTCTTTGTTGCGGGGGCTAACGGTAGGGAGCCGGTGAACTGTTCCCCACGAGAGTGGGGGACGCGTCCAATTGGCGCGAGGAAGCGAAAGGGGGTGCGCCGCAGCTCACACTCCGGCGCCACTCGCAACGGCCGGCGTATCGCGCCGCGCCAGCAGGTCCAGCGCAACATCCACGATCATGTCCTCCTGCCCGCCCACCATGCGCCGCTTGCCCAGTTCGACCAGGATGTCGACGGTGCCCAGCCCGTAGCGCGCCGCGGCGGCTTCGGCATGGCGCAGGAAGCTGGAATAGACCCCGGCGTAGCCCAGCGCCAGGGTCTCGCGGTCGACACGGACCGGGCGGTCCTGCAGCGGGCGCACGATGTCGTCGGCGGCATCCATCAGCGTGTAGAGGTCGCAGCCGTGCTGCCAGCCCAGGCGTTCGGCGGCGGCGATAAAGACCTCGAGCGGCGCGTTGCCGGCGCCGGCGCCCATACCGGCCAGGCTGGCATCGATGCGGTCGCAGCCTTCCTCCACCGCGACAATCGAGTTGGCCACGCCCAGGCTCAGGTTGTGGTGGGCATGCATGCCGGTCTGGGTTTCGGGCCGCAGCACCTCCTTGAAGGCGCGGAAGCGCTCGCGCACGTCCTGCATGCCCAGCGCGCCGCCGGAATCGACCACATACACGCACTGGGCGCCGTAGCTTTCCATCAGCTTCGCCTGCTGCGCCAGCGCCGCGGGCGTGGTCATGTGGCTCATCATCAGGAAGCCGACGGTATCCATGCCGAGCTTGCGCGCGTATTCGATATGCTGGCGCGAGACGTCGGCCTCGGTGCAGTGGGTGGCCACGCGCACCACGCGCGCACCGGCGTCGTAGGCGGCACGCAGGTCATGCACGGTGCCCACGCCCGGCAGCAGCAGCGTGGCCACGCGGGCATGGCGCACGGTTTCGGCCACGGCCGCGATCCATTCCAGGTCGGTGTGCGCGCCGAAGCCGTAGTTGAAGCTGGAGCCCGACAGCCCGTCGCCGTGCGCCACTTCGATCGAATCGACGCGGGCCGCGTCGAGCGCCGCGGCAATGCGGCGCACGTGTTCCAGGCTGTACTGGTGGCGGATCGCGTGGCTGCCGTCGCGCAGCGTCACGTCGGAGATGTAGAGCTTCTTGGTAGGTTGTGCGGTCATGTTGGTCTTCCTGCTTTCGATGCGTTCAAGGCGAGGCGCCGCGCTCAGGCCGACAGCCGGGTCTCGGCCAGGCGCTCGGCGCAGGCCAGCGCGGCGCTGGTCATGATGTCGAGGTTGCCGGCGTAGGCGGGCAGGTAATGCGCGGCGCCCTCCACCTCCAGGAAGATCGAAGTCTTGAGCCCGTGCATCGGCCCCAGTCCGGGGATGTTCAGCGGCGCCGACGCTGCGATGCGCTCGAACTGCACGCGCTGCTTGAGCCGGTAGCCCGGCACATAGGCCTGCACCGCCTGCGCCATGGCTTCGACACTTGCGGCGATTTCCGCCTCGTCGCCGTCCTCGGACAAGGTGAAGACCGTATCGCGCATCATCAGCGGCGGCTCCGCCGGGTTGAGCACGATGATGGCCTTGCCGCGCGCCGCGCCGCCCACCGAACACAGCGCCTGGCTGGTGGTTTCGGTGAACTCGTCGATATTGGCGCGCGTGCCGGGGCCGGCCGACTTGCTGGAGATCGACGCCACGATCTCGGCGTAATGCACCCTGGCCACGCGCGACACCGCTGCCACCATGGGAATGGTGGCTTGCCCGCCGCAGGTGACCATATTGATGTTGGGCGCGTCCAGGTGCTGGTCCAGGTTGACCACGGGCACCACATAGGGACCGATCGACGCCGGCGTCAAGTCGACCACGCGCACGCCGTGCTGCTGCAGCACGCGGTTGTGATGCGCATGGGCGCCGGCAGACGTGGCGTCGAAGGCAATGCGGATCTCTTCGAAACCCGGCATGCCGACCAGCCCTTCGATGCCCGCGGCGGTCGTCGGCACGCCCAGGCGCGCGGCACGGGCCAGGCCGTCCGACGCGGCATCGATGCCCGCCATCGCCCCCATTTCCAGATGGCGGCCGTGCCGCATCACCTTGATCATCAGGTCGGTGCCGATATTGCCGGACCCGATGATGGCCACCTTGTGGCGGCCGCTTGCTTTCATGTCCATGTCTCTTCCTGTTCGCTATGGCTGTTTGCGCTGCTGACGCCGCCTCAGCGGCCCAGTTCCCTGGCAGTCTTGCCGCCGATGCCAAACTGCGTCTTCGGCACTTCGGTGATCATCACGCGCACGGTTTCCACCGGCGCGCCCACTGCCTCGACCGCGGCATCGGTCAGCGCGCGGATCAGGCGCGCCTTCTGTTCTTCGGTACGGCCTTCGATCAGGAAGACCTGCATGATCGGCATGTTGTGTCTCCTTGGCAGGTTCAGGTAAAGCGCATCGACACGGTGCCCAGGTGCTGGTAGCGCACGGTGATGCTGTCGCCGGCTGCCACCGCGATGGCTTCGGTGACGCCGCCGGTCATGATGAAGGTGCCGGCCGGCAGTTCGCGCCCGCGCGCGCCCAGCATGTTGGCGAGCATGGCGACGCTGTTGGCCGGGTGCCCCAGCACCGCCGCCCCGGCGGCGGTGGCCACCACCTCGCCGTTCTTCTCCAGCACCACGCCCAGGTTCTTCAGGTCCAGCCCTTCTGTGCCGCGGTGCGTGCCGCCCACCACGAAGCGCGCCGACGAGGTGTTGTCGGCAATCACGCTCTTGAGGTCGAAGCGGAAGTTCTCGTAGCGCGAGTCGATCACCTCCACCGCCGGCACCACGAAGTCGGTCGCGGCCAGCACGTCGCCGATATGGCAGCCCGGCCCCTTGAGCGGTGCCTTCAGCACGAAGGCGATCTCGGCCTCGACCTTGGGATGGATCAGCGTGCCGGTATCGATGGCGGCGCCGTCCATGCAGGCGCCGTAGTCGGTGAGAAAGCCGTACACCGGCTCGCTCACGCCCATCTGGCGCATCTTGGCAAAGGAGGTCAGGCCCATCTTGAGGCCGGCAATACGGGTGCCGCGCGCCGCCTTGCGCGCGCGGATGGCGTCCTGGATGGCGTAGGCGTCGTCCCAGTCCATCTGGGGGTACTGGTCGGTAATCTTGCGCACCGCCTCGCGCTGCAGTTCTGCGTTTTCCAGGTGCTCGGCGAGATGGGCGATAGTGTCTTCTGTCAGGTTCATGGCTTGTGTTCCGCTGGATTGGTGAATGGAGGGCGTTCAGACAAAGCGCACCCCGGCCGAGCCGATGCCACCCAGGCTGATGCGCAGCTGGTCGCCGGCGGCCACGGGCACCATCGCGGCGAGCGAACCGGACAAGATCACCTCGCCGCGCTTCAGCCCGATGCCCAGCCGGCCCAGCGTATTGGCCAGCCACGCCACCGCATTGACGGGATGCCCCAGCGCGGCCGCGCCCGCGCCGGTGGCGACGATCTCGCCGTTCTTCTCCAGCGTCATGCCGACCGTGGCCAGGTCCACGTTGCGCGGATCCACGGCGGCGTCGCCCAGCACGAACACGCCTGACGAGGCGTTGTCCGCCACTGTGTCCTGGATGCGGATGTTCCAGTCGCGGATGCGCGAGTCGACGATCTCGAAGCACGGCAGCACCCAGGCGGTGGCGCGCAATACATCCGCGTTGGTCACGCCGGGCCCTTGCAGGTCTTCCTTCAGCACGAAGGCAATCTCGCCTTCGGCCTTGGGCGCAATCAGCGTATCGGCGGGAATCGCCGCGCCGTCGGCATAGACCATGCCCGACAGCAGGTGGCCGAAATCGGGCTGGCGCACGTCCAGCATGTCCATCACCACGCGGCTGGTCACGCCGATCTTCTTGCCGACCACGCGCTCGCCAGCGTCGAGCCGGTGCTGCACCATCGCCAGCTGGATCCGGTAGGCGTCGTCGATGGTCAGGCCTGGCCAGGATTCGGTCAGTGGCGCCAGCGGACGGCGCGTGGCAAGCGCCTGGTGCAGGCCGGCGCCGATCTCGAGGATAAGTTCGCTATGCATGATGGCACCTCACAGGCGGACGCAGACGTTGCGCAGCTCGGAATAGAACTCGAGCGAATGGACACCGCCCTCGCGGCCGATGCCTGACTGCCTGGCGCCGCCAAAGGCGGTACGCAGGTCACGCAGGAACCAGGCGTTGATCCAGCAAATGCCGACCTCCAGCGCGCTGCCCATGCGGTGCGCGGTGCCGAGGTCGCCGGTCCAGACCGTGGCAGCGAGGCCGTATGGGGTGTCGTTGGCCAGCGCGATCACTTCCTCTTCGGTGTCGAACGGGGCGATGTGGCAGCAGGGCCCGAAGATCTCCTCGCGGATCACCGCGGCGCTTTCCGGCAGGCCGGTCCAGATGGTGGGCTGCACCCACGCGCCTTCGGCGAGCGCGCCCGGCATCTGCGGCACGCCGCCGCCCGTGACCACCGTGGCACCGGCCTCGGCGGCCTTGCGGTAGTAGGCCAGCACCTTGTCGCGGTGCTCATGCGACACCAGTGGCCCCATGTTCACGCCGGGCTCGGTGGGCCGCCCCAACTTTAACCCTTCCGCCTTCGCCTTCAGCGCGGCGACAAAGCGCTCGAACACCGGCCGCTGCACGTAGACGCGCTCGGTGCCCAGGCAGACCTGGCCACTGTTCTCGAAGGCCGAGCGCGCGATGCCGGCCACGGCCTTGTCGAAGTCGGCATCGGCGAACACGATGCCGGCGTTCTTGCCGCCCAGTTCGAACGACACCGGCCGCACGCCATTGGCCGCGGCCTTCATGATGGCCTCGCCGGTGCGGGTTTCGCCGGTGAAGGTGATGCCGTTGACCTGCGGATGCGCGGTCAGGAACGCCCCGGCCGAATCCGGGCCAAAGCCATGCACGACGTTGTAGACACCCGGCGGCACGCCGGCCTCGTTCATCACCTCGCCCAGCAGCGTCGCGGTGGCCGGGGTTTCCTCCGACGGCTTGACCACCACCGTGTTGCCGCAGGCCAGCGCCGGCCCGACCTTCCACGTCATCAGCAGCAGCGGCAGGTTCCACGGGCACACCACGCCGATCACGCCGCGCGGGCTGCGCACTGCGTAGTTGATGGCCTTGCCGCCGTCCGGGGTATCCATGGCAAAGCTCTCGGTCGGCACGTTGCGAATCAGGTCGGCAAAGACCTTGAAATTGGCCGCGCCGCGCGGGATGTCGATATGGCTGGCCAGGCCGAAGGGCTTGCCGGTGTCGGCGATCTCGGCCTGCACGAATTCGTCGAAGCGCCGGTTGATGCCGTCTGCCACCGCATGCAGCAGCTCGACCCGCTGCGCCACGGTCATGCGGCCCCAGGGGCCGTGCAGCGCATTGCGCGCGGCCTGCACCGCGGCGTCGACCTCTGCCTGCCCGGCTTCGTGGACGTGGCCGATCAGGGTGTTGTCGGCGGGGTTGCGGTTCTCGAAGGTGCGCGAGGTGCCGACCCACTCGCCGTTGATGAAATTCTTGAAGTGTTTCATGTTGGTTCTCTGGTTTTGGAACAATCGCGCACTGCGATCCCCGCTCATCGTTTGGGTACTCCCTCTCCCGCTTGCGGAGAGGGAGCAAACCAGCGGAAGGCGAGCGTTCGTGCTCAGGTCAGCACGTTCAGGAACGCTTCGTTCAGCTTCCGGTCGTGATAGAAGATCGCGCGCCCGAGTTCGTTGTCGGTCCAGGTGATGGTGGGCTTGTCCGGGTAGTGGATATAGCCGCCGGAGAAGACCTCGTTGCGGTTGCCGGAGGGATCGAAGAAGTAGATCGTCGCGCCGCGCGTGATGCCATGGCGGGTGGGACCGATATCGAGCGAGACGTCTTTCTTGGAGATGATGTCGGCCGCCTTCAGCACCTCGCTCCAGCTGTCGAGCAGGAACGAGGCATGGTGGAAGCGGTTCTTCTCCGGGTGGCGGATAAAGGCGATGTCGTGCGCCTTGTTCGAGCAGGTCAGGAAGGCACCGATCAGCATCTCGCCGTCCGGCCCCGCCACCACCTGCTCCGCCAGCGAGAAGCCAAGCACCTCACGGAACAGCTTGACGGTGCCGTCGACATCGTCGCCATACAGCAGGCAATGGTCGAATCGGCTCGGCGCCATGCCGCGCAAGTCGTCGGGCCAGGGGTCGGGATTGAGGTCGCCGGTCTTGCAGCCGGGCTTGTCCTTGTCCGCGAACAGCTCGATCGCGTGCCCGGTGGGGATGGTGAAGCGGAAGCGCACGCCGGTGTGCGGGTGTTCGCCGGCGGCAATCCACTGGCAAGCGGTGGCCAGCCCGGATTGCTCGACCTCCCGCGCCAGCCGCTCCAGGGTGTGGCCGCTGTCGACACGGAAGCCCATGTAGTCCATGCCCGGGCTGTCGGCCTCGCGCAGCACCACGCTGTGGTGGTCGTGCTCGTCCCAGGCCTTCAGGAACACGCGGCCCTGGGCATCGCGCGCGGTTTCGATCAGGCCGAGCACCTCGGTATAGTGTTTCAGCGCCGGTTCCAGCTCCAGCACGCGCAGGGCCACATGCCCCGGGCGCAATACGCCTGTCAATGCCATGTCTGTCTCCTTGTGTTGGTGTTCACTGCTCGTTCATGCGGGATCGCGCGCGCCGGCATGCCGCGCCAGGCAGCGCTGCAGCAGCGCCACCGGCCGCAGCCGGATATCGCTGTCCGGATAGGTCTTGCAGGCCAGCACCAGCCCTGCACGCTGCTCGGCCTCGGACAGGCAGGCCCGGCTCATCTTGCCGACGTGGTACTGCCCCGCCTCAATCCGCACCTTGCACACGCCGCAGCCGCCACCGCGGCAGCCTGCGGGAATGCCTCTCTGGCCCAGCACTTCCATGGCACGCAGCAGGTTCTGCCCCGGCGCGCAGGCGTAGCGCTGGCCGCTGTCGGCGATTTCTACGGTATGCATGCATGGCCTCCCCGCTCAGATCTTGAACAGCGGGCTGCGCGCGCTGTCTTGCGCGTCGGCCGCCGACAGGAACTTCTCTGTGTGGATATCCGCCTCGAACAGCCGGCCCTGCATCAGCGTGCGGATGCAGGCCTCGATCATCGGCGGCGGACCGCACAGGTAGGCCTTGTGCCCGCGGAAGTCGGCGGTACCGTCATGCGCGTAGAGCTGGTGCAGCACGTCATGCACATAGCCGCGCGCGCCGCCCCAGTCACTGCCGGCGGGTTCGTCCGACAGCGCCGGCACGTAGCGGAAGTTGGGGTGGGCCTGCGCCAGCGACTGGAACTCAGTGTCGTAGTACAGCTCGGCGCGGTTGCGCGCGCCCTGCACCAGCGTGATCGGCAGGTTCTCGCCGGCGGCCAGCAGGTCCAGGATCATCGCGCGCGGGCTGGACAGTCCGGAGCCGCCCGCCAGGAAGAGCATCGGCACCTGCGCCGACTTGCGCACGAAGAAGCGGCCGTAGGGCGCGGAGAACGTCAGCTCGTCGCCGACTGCCAGCCGTTCGTGCAGGTAGCCGGTGGCCTGCCCCTCGGGCACGCGCCGCACGTGCAGCTCGACCAGTTCGTCGCCGGGCGCGTTGGCCAGCGAGAAGGCGCGCGGCTGGTCGCAGCCCGGCACCTGCAGGTTGACATACTGTCCAGCCTGGAAGGCCGCGCGCCGGCCGTCCTTGACGCGCAGCCAGATGCCCAGGATGGTGGGGGTCAGCGCGCGCGTCTCGACGACTTCGGCGCGATAGTCGGCCAGCGGCAGGCCCAGCGCATCGGCGTCTTCCTCGATATCGGCCTCGATCACGAGGTCTGACTGCGCGGTCGCGCAGCAGGCCAGGCACTGGCCGTTGTCGCGCTCGAAATCCATCAGCGCGAAGCTGGAGGCATCTCCCTGCTCGACCTCGCCGTCCACCACCTGCACCTTGCAAGTGGCGCACAGCCCGTGGCAGCAGGCGTGCGGCAGCCACACGCCATTGCGCAGGCAGGCGTCCAGCACGGTCTGCCCCGGCGCGATGGAAATGGTCTGGCCGACCGGTTCAATCGTCAGCGAATACATCTCGGTCTCCTTGCGTGCAAAGCGTGTCGCCTCAGCTGCCGCTGCCGCCGATGCCGTCCAGCCCCGGCGTGCGGAAGCGGATCACATCCTTGTGCCCCAGTCCGTTCTGTTCGAGCGTGCGGTCCAGGTCAGGCTGCCAGGGCTGGCCGCCGCGCAGCCATTGCACCTGGTCCCAGTCGATGCGGGCAAAGTCCGGGTGATAGCCGTAGACCCCGGGCAGCACCTGCTCCACCACCGCGCGCAGCGGCATCGACGGCGCGAACGGAAAGCAATGCGGGGCGCAGAACAGCAGGTGGCCGTCCCAGCCGATGTAGAGCAGGCGGTTGCCGTGGAATACGGCCTCGCGGTCGGCCGCCTCGAAGGCGTAGTCACCGATGGATACGACGGGCATGGTTGTCTCCTTGTCTTGTGATGGGGGCCGCTTCAGGCGGCGGCGCCTGCAGGCCCGATGCCCTTCCACGCGTTCCAGTTGCGCTGGTCCTGCGAGCCCTCGAAATCGAGGTTGTCCGCGCCCGGGTTCAGCCGATACCACTTGAGCACGTCGTCCAGCGTGGCACCGCCGCAGTTGCCCTGGTAGATCTGGTGCACCGGCAGCCACGCCTGCGCGTACTTGGCGGGCTCGTCATCGAAGATGTCCTTGCAGCCGTCCGAGCAGAAGTGGTACTTCATGCCGTGGTAGCTGCTTTCGCGGTAGCAGGTCTGGGTGGGATCGTCCGGCTCCGAGAACACCATCGGGATCTGGCAGGTCTGGCACAACATCGGCAGCGTGGCGTTGTAGAAGCGTTCGCCGGCCTTCTGCCGCGCCTGCCAGTGCTCCAGGCGTGGCTTGTAGTAGCGCTCGAAGGTCTGGGGATATTTCTCGGCCAGCCATGCCATCTCGTCGGCCTTGGGCATCCACGTATGGAAGGCGGCGGCGCCCGCATAGTTGTAGAACGTGGCCCAGGCCTCGTGCGTGATGCGGTCCTTGGTGCGGGTGGCCACTTCGTGGTACTTGGGCATGCGCAGGCCATAGCGCTCCAGGTCCTTGAACAGCGCGCCGCCCGCCTGCTCGAAGTACATCTCCCATGCCTCGCCCCAAGACATCACGCGCTTGGGCAGCATGTAGTCCATCATCATCCCGACCAGCGTCAGCAGGCGGAAGCCGCGCCAGAACCATTTGTCGAGCCACTTCTGCAGGATGGGGATGTTGCCGGGATCCTGCTCGCACAGGAACTTGACCACCTCCAGTCCCAGCGTCATGTGGCGCGACTCGTCCGACTGCGCCGAGAAGCCGAAGGTCACCGTGGCCATGTCGCCGTTGTAGGCCGCGCCGGACATGAACGGCATGAACAGCAGGTTGGTCAGCACGTACTCGAACGAGAACGAGATCGCGGTGATGAACTCGAACGGCCCCGCGCTCATCGCATCTTCGAAGTACGACTTGGGCACCGACAGGTACCAGACCCGGTCGTGCATGTGGCGCCACTCGCCAAAGCCGTGGAAGTACTTGTTGTAGACCGACAGCGTATGCAGCTGGGTCTGGGCGTGGCGCAGCTCGTCGATCGACTGCATCTGCGCCGCCACGCGCGCGCCGGCGCCGCGGAAATGCCGGCCCAGGTGCGCGTAGCCGCGGTGCGCGGCGTATTCCAGCGGCGTCACGCCGGTCAGGAACAGCCGCAACGCGTTCAGGTAGCGCGGATCGGATACGTTCAGGTGGCCGTTGTTCTGCACGAACGAGTCGATGATCGCGTACAGTTTGCGTTCTTTCTCCGACTGGTATTTCCAGTAGGCATCCATGGTCATGCGGAACGGGTCTTCCCATTTGTCCCAGTCGTGGATGCGGATGCCCTCGTACTTGTCGAACGGGAAGACCTTGTCCATCGGTTCGTAGGTCGTTTCCCAGGCCAGGTCCCGCGTCATCGAGGCGTACTTCTCGCGCAGGTTG
Source organism: Cupriavidus alkaliphilus (assembly GCF_900094595.1). Taxonomy (GTDB): domain Bacteria; phylum Pseudomonadota; class Gammaproteobacteria; order Burkholderiales; family Burkholderiaceae; genus Cupriavidus; species Cupriavidus alkaliphilus. The sequence goes on from NZ_FMAD01000005.1 coordinate 293,279, forward strand.
AGCTTCTTGCGTGCGTCCATGATGTCTCCGTGATGTTCTGTGTGCCGCGCCGGGTCAGGCGTTCCAGCGCAGCGTGAAGGCGTCTTCGTCCTCGTCGATGTTTCCGCACAGCGAGATCAGGTTCAGGTGGATCTCCTGCAGGTCCCAGTCGCGCCCGAGCTTGCCGGCCACAAGCTCGCGCACGATGGTCAGGTGTCCGGGCGCATCGATCTTGACCATGGCGGGGAACTGCGACACCACCGCATGCGGGTTGGCTTCGGTGATGGCGTCGATGATGGGGCGGGTGTCGTCGTTGTTCTGCAGGGCGATGTAGACGTTGGCGGCGTGAGTCATGATTTGGCTCCGTGGGTCGGTCAGGTCAGGCAGCAAGGCCGATCTTGTTCAGCCGGACTTCGAGCTGCTCGCGGCACAGCGCGACCATCTGCGCGCCGTCGGCACCGGTCAGTGCGTTGGCGACCGGCACCAGCGCTTCGGACACCTGCGCGGCGGCGGCATGCGCCCAGCCGGACAGCAGCACGCGGTTGGCGTCGGACTCCGCCGCGGCGGCCTGGACCACGGCGTCGACCCAGCGCGCATGCTCGTCGCGCCAGTCGTTCATGAACTCGGTCAGCACCGCCAGCCCGGTGCCGCAGGCGCGCGCGATGACCGCATCGGCGTGCTGGTAGACCAATGGGTAAAGCAGCCCGTCGAGCACCAGGTTCTGGGCGACGAAGGTCTCGAACCAGTCCGCGGTGACAAAGGTATGTTCGACAAAGCGGCGCAGCGGCTGCCACGCGGCGCTCTCGAGCCAGGCCGCCCTGGCGCGCTCCAGCGCCACGCCGGTATTGCCGTCGAGCAGCATGCCGATGCGCGACAGGTACTGGGCAATGCCCAGGCGATCCATGGCGCAGTAGGTGCAGGCCTGCGTGATGGCGGTGCCCCAGCCGTAGTCGGCGCAGTAGAAGTTGTTCATGTTGGCGCCCCACTCCACGTGGCGCAGCGGCAGCAGGCCGGTGGCGATGCGTTCTTGCCATTCGGCCGGCAGCGCCTGCAGCAGGCCGCGCTTCTCGACGAAGGCAAAGCTCTTCTCGGCGGCGTCCTGCTGGCGCCCGCGCGCGGTCACGTAGGCGCCGTAGTAGAACTGGCGCGGGTCCTTCAACGCATACCAGTCCTCCATCACGATCGCGGTGCGGCGCTTGTCGTACAGCTCGAAGCCGGGGTCCCAGGTGGGGCGGTAGTGAAAGTTCACCTCCGACTGCACGTCGTAGGTCGCCTCCTGGTAGCGCGACGCCGGCTTGTCGCCGAAGCGGCGCGCGACATGGCCGTAGGTCTGGCGCAGCGGCTGGATCTGCTGGGTCTTGATATCGACTTGCATCGCTTGGTCTCCTGTATCCCTTCTCTCTTTGTGATGCGGTGCGGCGGGTGGACGAGCCGCGTCAGTCGTCGGCTTCGGGCTGCGGCGAGGCTTCCAGCGGGGGCAGGAAGCGCACGCGGTTGACGCAGCAGAAGGCTTCGAACATCGGCTCCGGCATGATCAGTTCGACGTTGAGCTCGGGGTCGGCCACGCTGAAGGCGAACTGCACGAACCCTTCCGGGGTACGGCCCTCGACCCGCACATAGCGCGGCGTGGCTTCGAACAGCGGGACGGACGGGGTGTTCATGGCGCGCTCCTTGGCGTGGCTGGACGCGGGCCTTACTGCGAAGACCGTGCCAGCGGGCGCAAAGCGCGCTGGGACAAGGCTTGCGGGGAAATGGCGAGGGCCGGGGTGCGCGTTAACCCGGAAAGGCCCGCGCGCAACGCCTCGATGAATTGATGAAGCTGCGCACGGGCCTTGATCAAATGATCAAAAGCCGCGCCGGGCGGGCGTTTGCGGGCAGCGTGTGCAACCGGGTGCCGTTGCCCCGCGGCGCAGCAGCGCGCATCGGCAACGTTGGTGATGGGGGTTGATCCGTCAGGGAAAATTCGCTGGCGCGGCGCAGCATCGCGCATCAGCGAGCCGATCCGCAGCCAGAAGAGACTGCATCAAATGATCAAGGGCGAAACGGAGGATTCGAGCCGCGAGGGAAGCGCGTTGGATGCGTGAGGGATTCTGATAGCCACCGGCGCGCTCCCTCTCCCGCTTGCGGGAGAGGGTTGGGGTGAGGGCCGGCTTGCCGACGAAGTGAAGACCTGCGGGCTGCCACCGCCTGCCCTCACCCCCGGCCCCTCTTTCGCAAGCGGGAGAGGAGAGCAAAGCCTCGGCAATGACAGCGGCACTGGCATCAGTTACCGTGGCCATTGCTCCCGCGCGTACCCCGTATCTTCCACCGATAAGCCAGCTGCGGCCGCGTGATGCCCAGCAGCCGCGCGGCCTGGCTCATGTTGCCGTCGGCGCGCTGCATGGCGGCCTCCATCAGCACGGTCTCGACATCGCCCAACGCCAGCTGCTGACTTGACATCTGGTCCAGCAGCGCATGGACCGCGGCTTCGCGCAGGTCCGGCAGCGTGCCGCCCGCGCCCAGCCGTGGCGCGGTGTCCAGCGGCGGGGCCACGGTGCCCGGCAGGAACAGGTGGTCGGCGCCGATCTGGCCGCCCTGGGTGGCCAGGATCACGCCGCGTTCGATCACGTTCTCCAGTTCGCGCACGTTGCCGGGCCAGTCATAGTGGCGCAGTTCGGCCAGCGCACGGTCGGTGATGCCGACGATGCGCTTGCCGTGGCGCGCGCCGTACCGGGCCACGAAGCGCTCCGCCAGCGGCCGGATATCGTCGAGCCGCTCGCGCAGCGGCGGTATCGTGACCGGGTAGACGTTGAGGCGGTAGTACAGGTCCTTGCGGAAGGTGCCCTGCTTCACCGCTTCGGCCAGGTCAACGTTGGTCGCGGCCACCAGCCGCACGTCCACCTTGCGCGCGGCGGTGCCGCCCACGCGCTCGACCTCGCCCTCCTGCAGCACGCGCAGCAGCTTGGACTGCGCCGAGGCCGAGAGCTCGCCCAGTTCATCCAGGAACAAGGTGCCGCCATGCGCGCGCTCGAAGCGGCCGGGCCGCGACTGGGTGGCGCCCGTGAAGGCACCCTTCTCGACACCGAACAGCTCGGACTCGATCAGTTCATCGGGAATCGCCGCGCAGTTCACCGCGACGAAGGGCTTGTCGGCGCGTGCGCTCACGCCGTGCAGGGCCTGCGCGAAGCGCTCCTTGCCCACGCCGGTCTCGCCCAGCAGCAGCACCGTCACGTTGCTGGCGGCAGCGCGCTGCAGCAAACCCCACGCCGCGCGAAAACCGGGCGAGGTGCCGACCAGGTCGGCCGGCGTAGCCGCGCCGCCTTGCAGCGCGCGCAGGTGCTCGACCTCGCTCTGCAGGGCGATCAGCGTCTCGATCACGGGGTCGGGCTGGTACAGCGCCAGTGCCTGCGCGCCGTCTTCCCAGGCTTCCACCGGCTTGCCGACAATGCGGCAATGCGGGTGCCCGCAGGCGATGCACTCCACCTCGCGATACAGGATGGTGCGGCCCATCAGCGCCGAGGTGTAGCCGGTGGCATAGCCGATCTGCATCCAGCAGGCAGGCTGGTCGACGATGCCGAACAGCTGCCGGTGCACGTCCCCCTCGAACGAGTCTTCCCAAAGGAATTCGCCATCGTAGATGCCGGCGGCGATGTCGATATCGACCTTGACCGGCGTGACCCGCACCACGCCCTCGATGGTATGCAGGCAGGGGCCGATCTCGAGCTGGCCGAAGTCGCTGTGGCCCGCGCGCAGTTTCCTGGCCACTTCGGCATCGCGCATGCCCGAATGAAAGCCCATGCGCGTGAACAGCCCGCGCGCGCGCTCCATGCCCAGGGTGTCCACCAGTTCCTTGCGCAGCGCGGCCAGCGCGGCGGTGTGGATCAGGATCATGCGCTGCTCGTCCAGCCAGATCGCGCCTTCCTCCATGGCGAAGCGCAGGCGGCGGGCAAGGTCGGCCAGGCCATCGCGCATGGTGGCCGAGAACTTGTCGGTTGAACTGCTCATTGTCTCCCCTCAGTGCCGGCGGATGATCCGCTCGAGTGTGCCTTTCGGCTGGCATCCTACGCACATTATGTGCCAGGGAGAGGGTCCGGGGTCATGGCATTTCCCCGGGGGAGTTCGCCGGCCAGGCGCTGGTCCGGGCCGCGATCCGTTCTCGTTGCGTCCTTGCTCCTGCCTCGACCGGACCTCAGTCCGCCCGGATACCCCGCTGCCGGATCAAGGCACCCCACTTGTCGGTTTCCTTCGCCAGGTGCTCGCGCAAGCCGGCCGGCGAACTGCCGATCGGCTCCGCGCCGATCAGCGCCAGGCGCTTCTGCACCGCGGGCTTGCGCAGCGCCTCGAGCATGGCGCGGTTGAGCGTGTCGATCACCGGCTGCGGCGTCTTCGCCGGCACGAAGGCGGCGAACCAGGGCGACAGCTCATAGCCCGGCAGGCCGGCTTCCGCCACCGTCGGCACATTGGGCAGCGCGCTGGAGCGCTTGCTGGTGGTGACCGCGATCGCCGTCAGCTTGCCCGATTCGATATGGGGACGGGCCGAGGTGATGCTGTCGAACATGTAGTCGACCTGGCCGCCGAGCAGGTCGGTCATGGCCGGGCCGCTGCCCTTGTAGGGGACATGCAGCATGTCGACGCCGGCCATCGACGTGAACAGTTCGCCCGCGAGGTGGATCGAAGTGCCGTTGCCGGCCGAAGCGTAGGTGTATTTGCCCGGCGCGGCCCTGGCATGCGCGACCACGTCCTTGATGGTGCTTTCCTGGCGCCGCGCCTTGTTGGCCACCAGCACGTTGGGCACCACCGCCAGCAGCGAGACCGGGGCGAAGTCCTTGACCGGGTCGTAGCTCAGGCGGCCGTACAGCGCCGGATTCACGGCCATGCCGTTGGCGACGATGATCAGGGTGTAACCGTCGGCGGGCGCGCGCGCCACCAGCTCGGCACCGATATTGCCGCCGGCGCCCGGGCGGTTTTCCACGACGATGGACTGGCCGAGCGTGCGCGACATCTCTTCGCCAAGCGTGCGGGCAATGTTGTCCATGGCGCCGCCCGCGGGGAACGGCACGATCCAGCGGATCGGATGGTCGGGATAGGCGGCGTGCGCGGCCGGTGCGGCCAGCGCCAGGCCGGCGGCCAGTGCCAGGGCCGCTGCGCGGCCGGTGCTTGCCAGCCGCTGGAATAGTGTCTTCATGGTCTCCTCGCTGCGTGATGCGCCGGCGCGCGCAACGCGTCCGGCGTGGAATGGCTTGCCAGCTCAGTGGCGGCGGTAGTGCGCCAGCTTGTCTTCGTCCAGCGCCAGGCCCAGGCCCGGGCCCTCTGGCAGATGCAGGCTGAAATCACGGTATTCCGGCCGCCGCTGCACGATATCGTCCTTGAGCAGCAGCGGACCGAACAGCTCGGTGCCCCACGCCAGCTGCGGCAGCGTGCAGAAGCCGTGCGCCGCGGCGATGGTGCCGACGCTGCCTTCGAGCATGGTGCCGCCATACAGCGCGATGCCCGCGGCATCGCCCACCGCGGCGGTCCGCAGCATGCCGAAAATGCCGCCGGCCTTGGCGATCTTCAGCGCGAACACGTCGGCGCCGCCGATGCGCGCCAGCTCCATGGCATCCTCCGGGCCGCACACCGCTTCATCGGCCATGACCGGCACCACGAAGCGCGCCGCCAGCCGCGCCAGCGCCATGCGCTGCTCGCGCGGGGTCGGCTGTTCGACCAGGTCGATGCCCGCGGCTTCCAGCATGGCGATACCGGTAGCGGCGTCGGCCTCGTTCCACGCCTGGTTGACGTCGACGGTGACGCGCGCGCGCTCACCCAGCGCGCGCTTGATCGCGGCCACGTGCGCCACATCGTCACGCACGCTGCGCCGGCCGATCTTCAGCTTGAAGGTGTCGTGGCGGCGCTCGGCCAGCAGTTGCTCGGCCTCGGCAATGTCGCGCGCGGTGTCGCCGCTGGCCAGGGTCCACAGCACCGGCAGCGTCGTGCGCACCGCGCCGCCCAGCAGCGTGGCCAGCGGCACGCCCAGGCGCTTGCCCTGCGCGTCCAGCAACGCGGTCTCGAGCGCGGACTTGGCAAAGCGGTTGCCGCGCGCGACCTTGCCCAGGCGTGCCATGGCGGCATGCACATTGGTGGCATCCTGGCCGGCCAGCGCCGGGGCCAGGTAAGTATCGATGGTCAGCTTGATGCCTTCGGGGCTTTCGTCGCCATAAGACAGCCCGCCGATGGTGGTGGCCTCGCCGATGCCTTCGACGCCATCGCTGCAGCGCAACCGCACGATCACCAGGGTCTGCTGCTGCATCGTCGCCATGGCCAGCTTGTGGGCCCGGATGGTGGGCAGGTCCACCAGGATGGCTTCCACCGAAGTGATAGTCGGGGTCATACCTTGTCGATGCGATTTGAAGTTGAAGCCAAGTATGCGACTTGACTTTACCGGTGTCCAAGACCGATGATGTCTCGATCAATACCTTAAAGGTATGGAAAGGGATGCCCATGGAACTCCGGCACCTGCGCTACTTCCAGGTGGTGGCGCAGGAACTGAACGTGACCCGCGCCGCCGAGCGGCTGCATATGGCGCAGCCGCCGCTGTCGCGCCAGATCCGGCAGCTGGAAGAAGAGGTCGGCGTAGCGCTGTTCGACCGCATTGGCCGCGGGCTGCGCCTGACCGAGGCGGGGCGCTTCCTGCTGGAACAGACCACGCAGCTGACGCAGCGGCTGGAAGAAACCATCGAGGGCACGCGCCGCATCGGACGCGAGGAAAAGCGCTGGTTCGGCATCGGCTTCGTGCCGTCGGTGCTGTACGGCGTGCTGCCGGAGCTGATCCGCGAACTGCGCGAATCGGACCGCAACGGCCAGCAGGTGGAAGTCGGACTGGCCGAGATGATCACCGTCGAGCAGATCGAGGCGCTCAAGGCCGGCCGCATCGACCTGGGCTTCGGCCGCATCGCGCTGAACGATCCCGCCATCCGCCAGCAGGTGGTCATGGCCGAACCGCTGGTGGCCGCGCTGCCCGCGCGCCTGCCGGCACCGCGCCGCAAGGCGCTGACGCCGCAGGCGCTGGCGGCACGTCCGTTCATTCTCTACCCGGCCCGGCCGCGGCCCAGCTACGCCGACCACCTGCTGTCGCTGTTCCGCGCGCAAGGCCTGCAGCTGCGCGTCGCGCAGGAAGCCAACGAACTGCAGACCGCGCTGGGGCTGGTGGCCGCCGGCATCGGCATCACCCTGGTGCCGGCGTCGATCCAGCGCCTGCACCGCGACGATGTGCGCTACTGCCCCATCGATGCGCCCGGCTTTGTCTCGCCGGTGATCATGAGCTATCGCGAAGGCGATACGTCGCCGTTCCTGGCGCGCGCGGTGGCGTGGGTGATGCAGCGGCGCGGGTAGGCGTGGTCAGGTGCAGGTAAAGCACGTCTTGCGCTTTACCTGCCCGGTACGACCTCGCTATGCCAGCATCCGCACCTGCGGCTCCCGGTCCCACTGCCGCGTCTTCGCCGCGGTGATAAAACGGTCCGGATCGCTGGCGGACACGATGCCCTGGTCCGGCGCCAGCCTGGCGTGGGCCAGCAGCGCATCCCCGCCCGCATCGACGGCAATCGCCTTCAGATGGGCGTAGGCAAAGCAGACGAAGTCCAGCGCCGCGCTTTCCTGCGCCAGCATCGCGGCACCGTCGGCCGACAGCACCACGGCCACGGCATCGAACATCACCGAAGGCGTGCCGGCCAACTGTCCATCCGCCGGCAGCTTCGACCCATCCGCCAGCACCGCGCCGCCCACCTTGGGCGCGACGATCTTCACCGTGGCGCCGGCGGCGCTGGCCGCCTGCCGGATCGCCTCGACCGTGGCGCCGTCCGAGCCGTCGGCGACCAGGATGCCGATCTCGCGCCCCTGCAGCGTGTCTTTCATCTTGCCGATGATCTGCAGCGCCGGCGACGGCGGCAGGTCCTGCACCGGCGCGGCGGTGGGCAGCGGCTCGGGCACCTGGTCCAGCGCCAGGCCATCGGCCACGCGGCCGCCCAGGTCGGGGTCGATATTGAGCAGGTGGGCCACCATGCGCTCGCGCACATGGACGTGCTCGACCTTCGACAGCTCGAACACCAGCGCCGAGGCGATATGCGCCTGCTCGGCGCGGGTCTGGCTGCGGTAGAACAGGCGCGCCTGGCTGTAGTGGTCGGCAAAGGTCTCGGGGCGGATGCGGCCCTTGTCGCCCTGCTCGGGCACCAGCGCGTGGCGCAAGCCCAGGTCGGGTGCCTCGCGCGGCGAGTCATCGGACAGCGAGTTGGGCTCGTACGCCACGCGTCCCTTGGGCTGCTGCATCTGCATATGGCCGTCGCGCTGGTGGTTGGCAAACGGGCACTTGGGCGCGTTCACCGGAATCTGGTTGAAGTTGGGGCCGCCGAGGCGCAGCAGTTGCGTGTCGAGGTACGAGAACAGCCGGCCCAGCAGCAGGGGATCGTTGGAGAAATCGATGCCGCGCACGATATTGGCGGGGCAGAACGCCACCTGCTCGGTCTCGGCAAAGAAGTTGTCGGGCCAGCGGTCCAGCACCATGCGGCCGATGATTTTCAGCGGCACGGTCTCTTCCGGGATGATCTTGGTGGCATCGAGATGGTCGAACGGGAACTTGGCCGCATCGGCTTCGGTGAACAGCTGCACGCCCAGTTCCCACTCGGGGAAATTGCCGGACTGGATCGCGTTGAACATGTCGCGGCGATGGAAATCCGGATCGGCGCCGGCGATCTTGACGGCCTCGTCCCACACCGTGGACTGCAGCCCCAGCTTCGGGCGCCAGTGGAACTTGACGAAGGTGGACCGGCCCTGGTCGTCGAGCAGGCGGAAGCTGTGCACGCCAAAGCCTTCGATCATGCGCAGCGAACGCGGGATGGTGCGGTCCGACATGATCCACATGACCATGTGCATCGATTCCGGCGTGAGCGAGATGAAGTCCCAGAAGGTATCGTGCGCGGTCGCCGATTGCGGGAAACCGCGGTCGGGCTCCATCTTGACCGCATGGACTACGTCGGGGAACTTGATCGCGTCCTGGATAAAGAACACCGGGATGTTGTTGCCGACCAGGTCCCAGTTGCCTTCCTTCGTATAGAACTTGACCGCGAAGCCGCGCACGTCGCGCGGCGTGTCGACCGAACCGGCACCGCCGGCCACGGTGGAAAAGCGCGCAAACACCGGCGTCTTGACGCCGACCTCGGTCAGGATGCTGGCGGTGGTGAATTGCGCCAGCGATTCGGTCAGCTCGAAGTAACCATGCGCCGCGGTGCCGCGCGCATGGACGATCCGCTCGGGAATGCGCTCATGGTCGAAGTGTGTAATTTTTTCACGGAGGATGAAATCTTCGAGCAGGGTCGGGCCGCGCGGATTGGCCTTGAGCGAGTTCTGGTTGTCCGCGATGGGCGCGCCCTGGTTGGTGGTCAAGGGGGCGTGCGTGCCGCCGGCAACCTGGTGCAGCTCTCCGCCTGTGCCGCGCTGGGCATCGCCATAACCGGCCGGAGCGCCCTGGGCTGTGGTGGCGGGTGTGGTGTTTGACGTGGGCTTGGCCTTGGCGTCGGACCTGTCGGGCATAGCGGTCTCCTGTATCGGGGTTGAACGGATGAATGGCTGCAACCCGGCAGTGCCTGCAATTGCCACGCCTGCTGCCTGACACGTTTGGTTACAAAGCCAAAGTGCCGAAAGTGCGCCCTGTCAAACATCTGACATTTGACCCGTCAACAATCGCCCGCTGTCGCGACAAGCCACGGCCATCCGCGCAGCAACCGGCCAGATCCGCTTGTCATCCGCCGCGGCGGAAGTCCATGGCGCGCAGCCGTCTGACGGCGCAAGGGCGCATGGGCGCGGCCACCGTTCTCTCCCTCAACCAAAAGAAAAGGCCCTGCACCAATGAGACCCACCTTGCTGTCGCATTCCGCCCGGCCCTGGCTGGCCGCCGGCACCCTCACCCTGGCATTGATGCTTGCCGCCTGCGGCGGCGACGACTCGCCCGGCGCCGCCGGCGGCACGCTGCAACCCAGCGCCGCCAACGGCAGCGCGCCGGACGCAGCCGGCAAGCCCGGCCACACCGGCAAGCCTGGCAACTGCAGCACGCGTTGCGCCCCCTGATGCGGGCCGCTTTCCGATCCAGCGACAGAACCACCCCACCCACGCCATGACCTTCAATCCGTCCAAGCGACAGTTCCTCAAGACCAGCCTCGGCACCGGCGCCGCCGCCGCGGTGCTGGCCAGCTTTCCGCCCAGCATCCGCCGCGCCCTGGCGATCGAGGCCAACAATGCCACCGGCACCATCCAGGACGTCAAGCACGTCGTGATGGTGATGCTGGAAAACCGCTCGTTCGACAACTACTTCGGCACCTTCAAGGGCGTGCGCGGCTATGGCGACCGCTTTGCGATCCCGCTGCCGAATGGCAAGAACGCGTTCTACCAGACCGATGCCAACGGCAATACGCTGACGCCCTACCACCTCGATGAAACCCAGGGCAACGCGCAGCGCGCCGGCGGCACGCCGCACACCTGGCCCGATGCGCAGGCCGCCTGGGACCACGGCCGCATGGATCGCTGGCCGGTGGCCAAGAAGGCGCTGTCGATGGGCTACTACGACGACGCCGAGATCCCGTTCCAGCGCGCCCTGGCTGACGCCTTCACGCTGTGCGACGCGTACCACTGCGCGATGCACACCGGCACCATCCCCAACCGCCTGTTCTACTGGACCGGCAGCAACGGTCCGACGGGCGACAACGTCGCGGTGATGATCAATGAGTTCAACGCCGGCGCCGACGTCGGTCCGTCCACCGAAGGCTGGACCTGGAAGACCTACGCCGACCGCCTGCAGGGCGCCGGGGTGAGCTGGAAGGTCTACCAGAACGTGCCGGACAACTACGGCTGCAACCAGATGATGAGCTTCCGCCACTGGCGCGCCGAGATGGAAAAGATGCCGGAGGGGCGCAAGCTGTCGAACACCGCCGGCACTGGCGTCAATCCGCCTTACAACCCGGATATCGACGACCAGTACAGCCCGTTCGCCAAGGGCTTCTGCAACACCATGCCCGACGGCGGCTTCCTGCAGTCGCTGCGCGACGACGTGCAAAACGGCAGGCTGCCCGAAGTGTCATGGATCATCCCGCCGGCCGAGTTCAGCGAGCACCCCGGCCCGTCCAGCCCGGCCAAGGGCGGCTGGTATGTGCAGGCCATCCTCGATGCGCTGACCGCATCGCCGGAGGTGTGGAGCAAGACCGTGCTGCTGATCAACTTCGACGAGAACGACGGCTTCTTCGACCACAGCCCGCCGCCGACCGCGCCGTCGCGCAACCCGGACGGCACGCTGGCCGGCAAGTCGACCCTCGACGATGCGCAGATGGCCTACGAGTACTTCAACTATCCGCCCGCCACGCCCAAGCAGCCGCCGCAGGATGGCAAGCCGTTCGGGCCGGGGCCGCGCGTGCCGCTGTGGGTGGTGTCGCCGTGGAGCCGCGGCGGCTGGGTCAATTCCGAGGTGTTCGACCACACCTCGGTGCTGCGCTTCCTGGAAGCGCGCTTCGGCGTGATGGAGCCGCAGATCAGCGCCTACCGCCGCGCCGTCTGCGGCGACCTGACCAGCGCCTTCAACTTCGCCACGCCCAACAGCGAGACGCTGCCCGTGCTGGCGGGGCGCACCACGCGCGCCGACGCCACCAGCCTGACCGCCTGGCAGCAGACGCAGCCCGCCATCCCGGTGCCGGCCACGCCCGCGCCGCCGGCGCAGGCCACCGGCTCGCGCCCGTCGCGCAAGCTGCCGTATGAACTGCATACCAGTGCGCGCGTCGATGCCGCGTCGCGCACCGTGCGCCTGCTGTTCGCCAACGGTAGCGCGCACCAGGCGGGCGCGGTGTTCCATGTCTACGACAAGCTGCACCTGGACCGCATCCCGCGCCGCTACGTGGTCGAGGCCGGCAAGGCACTGGACGATGCGTGGGACATCAATGCCGACGGCGGCAAGTACGACCTGTGGGTGCTCGGCCCCAACGGCTATCACCGCGCCTTCACCGGCGACGTCAACGAGACGGCCACCGCAGCCACCGAAATCCAGGTCTGCTACAACCCCTGCAAGAAGCCGACGATCCAGGTCAAGCTGCATAACGACAGCGATGCCGACGTGACCTTCACCGTCAAGGCACTGGCCTATCGCGACGACGGCCCGTGGACGCAGCGGGTCAAGCGGGGCAAGGTGGAAACGCTGGAATGGCCGGTGGCGGAAAGCGGCAACTGGTACGACTTCGCCGTCACCTGCGAGGCCAGCCCGGCATTCACGCGCCGCTTTGCCGGACGCATGGAGACCGGCGAGGATACCGTCAGCGATCCGGCGATGGGCGTGATCTGATGGCCCGGCAGTAAGACGCGCGGGGCGCCGGCCGCACTGCCCGCGCAAGGCCAGGGCTGTTTCGTCCGCAGGGACGAAACAGCCCGGTTCAGCCGGGCACGCGTGCGGGCTCGCCTGCAGCCGGACGATGGGATACGGCTTGGGAACTACAGGGCGCTCGCTGCGCCCCGCTGGACAGGCAAGGCAGATGCCCGCCTGCGCGGGCACGCCGCGGCTTATGCCTTGCGCCAGACCGGCGATGCCGACACCGCCACCTTGCGCGGCAGGATGCCCTGCACGGCAAAGGCATCGGCAATGCGCTGCTGCTCGGCCAGCGCGGCCGCGTCGACCGTGCGGACGGCGTAACTGCGCCGCGCGTTCGCGGCCTCCACCGTGGCGGCATCCAGGCCGATCAGCGGCGCGTGCCAGCGCGCGGCCTCGGCCGGGTTGCGCTTGACCCAATCGCCGGCGTCGCGCAGCGCGTCGAAGACCACCTCGAGCACCTCGGCATGCGTGCGCGCGAACGGCGTGGCGGCCAGGTAGAAGCGGCGATAGCTCGACAGCCCTTCGCCATCGCGCAGCACGCGCGCATTGGACTGGCGCTGCACCGCCGCCAGGAACGGATCCCAGATCACCCACGCCGCCACGCTGCCGCGCTCGAACGCCGCGCGCGCATCGGCGGGACTGAGGTAGGCCGGCTCGATATCGCGGATCGACAGTCCCGCGCGCGCCAGCGCTTCCAGCACCAGGTAGTGCGCGCCGGCCCCCTTGGCAAACGCCACGCGCTGGCCCTTGAGTTGGGCGACCTCGCGGATCGGCGAATCGGCGCGCACCACGATCGCCTGCGCCTGCGGCGACGGGGTCTCGGTCGCGTAATACGTCAGCGACGCGCCCGCGGCCAGCGCGAACGGCGGCACCGCATCGGCCACGTCGGCACTGAGGTCGATGTTGCCGAGGTTCAGCGCCTCCAGCAGCGGCAGGCCGGAGGTGAACTCATACCACTGCACCGCCACGCCCCTGGGCGCGAGCGCCTTTTCCAGCGTCTGCCGCGATTTGAGCAGGATCATCAGCGTGGAGGACTTCTGGTAGCCGATGCGCAACGCCGTCGGGCCTTGGCCCAGGCTGACGCCGGGCAGCGCACTTGCCGCGGCCGCGCCCGCCGCGGCCAGAAGCCAGCGGCGACGGGAATTGTGGGTCGGGGTCATGGCGGTGCTCCAGGAGGCAAATCGGAGCGCCAGCTTAGTCGCGCATCCGGGCCAGGCCAACGAAGATTGTCGCCAATGCTTATGCGGCGGCTATCATCCAGGATTCCCGCGCCACTCCCGCACCAGACACCATGAACCTGTCCGCCGGCATCCCCATCCTCCGGATCTTCTCGGTCGACAAGGCCAAGGAGTTCTACCTGGATTTCCTCGGCTTCACGCTCGACTGGGCGCATCGCTTCGAAGACGGGCTGCCGCTGTACGCGCAGGTCAGGCGCAGCGGCCTGACGCTGCATCTCAGCGAGCACCATGGCGATGCCACGCCGGGGTCCACCGTATTCGTGCCGGTGACGGACATCGATGCGCTGCACCAGGAACTGTCCGCCAAGGGCTATCCCTACGCCAGGCCCGGTGTCGAGGACGTGGGCTGGGGCCGGATGCTGCAGGTGGCCGACCCGTTCGGGAACCGGCTGCGCTTTTGCGAGGTGACAGAGGATTAGGCCACGGCTTCCCGCTGAGTCGGGAAGCCGTGGCCAGCCGGTGCGCTCAGTTGACCGGCTGCGGCTGCGGGAAATTCCAGGCGCCGCTCAGGACCTCGGCGCGGGGCCGATAGAGCCGCACGGTGTAGTTCCATCCCTCGACCACCGGCAGGCAGTTGGGTACCTGGCCGTCGCAGCCGCCGAACTGGATGGCGATGGCACCATTACCGCCCTTCTTTGCCGTCAGGTTGTTGACCGTGTAGGCATTGGCGGGATTTTTCTGGAAGTAGCCGGCGGCGTTGTAGACGCTGACCGACCAGAACGCATCGACGGTGGCTGCAAAGGCCAGACTGTCGCAGAGGGATGGCGAAAAGTGAATTAAGTTTCTTGGTCGGGTGATCTGAACAAAATCATCCGGGCAGGCAATCAGTCCTGCTGCGCCCCCACCACCAGAAACACCGCACTGGAACTGGCCACCGGCTTGCCGCCGGCGCTGATCAGCGCCTTCGCGAACGCCAGCCGCGAGCCCGCCTTGATGACCTCGACCCGCGATTCGAGCCAGTCGCCCAGCTTCGCCGTGCCGACATAGTCAATGCTCAGGTTCGCCGTGGTCATGCGCAGCGGCGGCTGTTGCGAGGTTGCGGTGACATAGCCCAGCGAGACATCAGCGAGCGTGGCGACCAGCCGGCCGTGCACGGTGCCCGAAGCATTGGTGTGCTTTTTCTCCACCCTGAGCGCCACCGTGAAGCCCTGCGCCAGCGGCTTGTAGAAATAAGGGCCGGTCGCGTCCAGGAACGGGCTGGTGCGGAACAGCGGTTGATAGCCTTCGGGCAGGTCGGCAGGAATGCTGTCAGGTTTCATGGTGCCCTTCCTTGGACTGGGCATCGCTGACCCGCTCATGGCGCGTAACGACGTGGGCTGTGACGAACACCACGCGGCCCAAGCTCCGGCGCACCCTCGATGTCATCTTCATGTCATCCGGGCCACCCAGAATGCCGTCCAGACAGGGCGCGGGCGCCCCTCTGCCAGCCGGCTTTTGCGGCAGCGCAGCGATGGAATGCCTTGACGCCCGCTTTTTTCCGTCTTCAATGAAAACGTTTTCATCCGGAGCCGCGAGCGTGAGTCGCAAAGATACAGCCGAAGGCAGATCCGATACAACCGGTGGCGCCACCCTGATCGACGTCGCGCAAGCCGCACGCGTGTCGCTCGCCACCGCATCGCGTGTGTTTGGCAGCCCGCATCTGGTGCGCGACAGCACGGCGCAGCGTGTGCACGAGGCCGCGCGCCGGCTGAGCTTTCGCCCCAACCTGCTGGGCAGCAAGCTGCGCGCCCAGCAGACCCGCATGATCGGCGTGATGCTGCCGACGCTGGAGAACGCGGTGTTCGCCGAATGCTGGCACGGCATCGAGGAAGCTGCGCTGGCGGGCGGGTATTCGCTGATGCTGGTCACCAGCGGCTACGATGCGGCCCGCGAACGCGAGCGTGTGGAGTACCTGCTGCGCCATCGCGTGGACGGCATGGTGCTGACCGTGGCCGACGCGGCGCGCAGCACGGTTCTGGATCAGCTCGACGGCGAGGGCGTGCCCTACGTGCTCGCGTACAACCAGGCCGGACCGCGCAGCCGGCGTCATTCGGTATCGGTGGACAACCGGCGCAGCGCCTGCGCCGGCGTGGAGGCGCTGATCGCCGCCGGGCATTGCCGCATCGCCGTGGTGTCGGGCGCTTTCGTCGCCTCGGACCGTGCGCGCCAGCGCTTCGCCGGCTATCAGGACGCCATGCGCGCGCATGGGCTGACACCGGCCGCGCCAGTCTGCCTGCCATCGCACACCGCCAGCCATGCCGAGCAGATCCGCGCGCTGGTCCGGGCGCACGATGCGCCCACCGCCCTGTTTTGCACCAATGACCTGCTGGCCATCGGCGTGATCTCGGACCTCAGGCGCCTCGGCCTGAGCGTGCCGCGCGACATCTCAGTGCTGGGCTATGACGGTACCGCGCTGGGCAACGTGGTCGAGCCGCCGTTGGCCACCGTCGTGCAGCCCAATTCGGAGATCGGCGCCAGCGCCGTCAGCCGGCTGCTGGCGCGGCTGAACGATGGCGGGCGAGCGTCGGTGGCAATGCCGCGCGTCACGCTGCTGCCGCATGCCCTGCGCATCAACGGCACCGTGGCAGCTCCGCCGAAAACATAGCCGCTTATGCATGCTGCATTCCCCCTGTCCTCAATCAAGGAGCCTCTCATGCAACCTACCCCTTTTTGGCGCCGCCCGCTGCGCTGGATTGCCCTGGCGCTAGGCGCCGCCGCGTTCAGCCAGGGCGTGGGCGCCCAGACCGCGATCTGCTACAACTGCCCGCCCGAATGGGCCGACTGGGCGGCACAGATCCGCGCTATCAAGGAAAAGACCGGCGTTCACGTGCCGCTGGACAACAAGAACTCCGGCCAGTCCCTGGCGCAGCTGGTTGCCGAGAAAGCCAGCCCGGTGGCCGACGTGGTCTACTACGGCGTGACCTTCGGCATCCAGGCGAAAAAGGACGGCGTGACCGCCGCCTACAAGCCCGCCCATTGGAACGACATTCCCGAGGGCCTGAAGGACCCGCAGGGCAACTGGTTCGCCATCCATTCCGGCACGCTGGGCTTCATGGTCAATGTCGACGCGCTGCGCGGCAAGCCGGTGCCGCAGTCATGGGCCGACCTGCTCAAGCCCGAGTACAAGGGCCTGGTCGGCTATCTCGACCCGGCCAGCGCCTTCGTCGGCTACGTGGGCGCGGTGGCGGTCAACCAGGCCATGGGCGGCACGCTCGACAACTTCGGGCCGGCCTTCAAGTATTTCAAGGACCTGCAGAAGAACCAGCCGATCGTGCCCAAGCAGACGGCTTACGCGCGCGTGCTGTCCGGTGAAATTCCGATCCTGCTCGACTACGACTTCAATGCCTATCGCGCCCGCTACAAGGATCACGCCAACGTAGCCTTCGTGATTCCCAGGGAGGGTTCGGTGATCGTTCCCTATGTGATGAGCCTGGTCAACAAGGCGCCGCATGAGGCCGAAGGCCGCAAGGTGCTCGACTTCGTGCTGTCCGACGCCGGCCAGGCGCTGTGGGCCAACGCCTACCTGCGCCCGGTGCGCGCCGGCGTGGTGCCAAAGGAAGTCCAGGCGCGCTTCCTGCCGGCCACGGAATACGCACGGGCCAAGGCGGTGGACTTCGGCAAGATGGCCGACGTGCAGAAAGCGTTCAGCGAGCAGTATCTGAAGGAGGTGCGCTGACCGGCGATAGTGTCTCCCGCCTGAAGGTTGTCTACCCGTAAACCGGGAGACAACCCCGGGCGGCCTCACCAAGCCGGGCACACCATCGCCCATCGCCACTTCACGCCGGCACTGCCATGACAAACCGATCCCCCTCCCTCTTCCTGTTCGCCTTGCCGGCACTGGTGGTCTTTCTGGCCTTCTTCTGCCTGCCGATGGCGCGGCTCCTGGCGGTCAGCATCAACGGCGAGCAAGGAGCGGGCGTGTACTGGACCGTGGTCTCCAGTCCGCGCTACCTGCACAGCCTGATGGTCACCGTGCTGCTGTCGGCAGCCGTGACACTGGCCACGCTCGTGATCGCCGGCATATCCGGCACCTTCCTGCAGCGCAACGCAGTGCCTGGCAAATCCGTGCTGGTGGCCATGCTGACCTTTCCGCTGGCGTTTCCCGGCGTGGTGATCGGCTTCATGGTCATCATGCTCGGCGGCCGCAACGGCCTGCTGGCCATGGTCGGCGACAAGCTCGCCGGCGAGCGCTGGACTTTTGCCTACGGCCTGGCCGGGCTGTTCGTCGGCTATCTGTACTTTTCGATCCCCCGCGTGATCCTGACCGTGATGGCGGCCGTGGAGAAGCTCGATGCCTCGCTGGAAGAAGCTGCGCGCTCGCTGGGCGCCAGCCCCTGGCGCGTGACGCGCGACGTGATGCTGCCCGCGCTGATGCCGGCCATGATCTCCAGCGGCGCGATCTGCTTTGCCACCAGCATGGGGGCGTTCGGTACCGCCTTCACGCTGGCCACGCAGCTCGACGTGCTGCCGCTCACCATCTACAACGAGTTCACCAACTACGCCAACTTCGGCATGGCCGCGGCGCTATCCATCCTGCTGGGCACCGTCACCTGGGCCTTGCTGGCGGTCGCGCGCTGGTTCTCTGGCGACGCCGTGGCCGCAACCGCGTAGGAGCAACCCATGACCTCGATCCATCGCCGCGCCGGCTACTGGCTGCAACTGGCGCTCACGCTGGCGGTCTGCGCCTTCATGACCGTGCCGGTCGTGCTCTCCGTGCTGGCCGGCCTGACCAACAATATCTTCGTCGGCCTGGAAAGCGGCCTGACCACGCGCTGGCTCGCGGAAGTCTGGTCGCTCTATCGCAATACCATCTTCCTGTCGCTGCTGATCGCACTGGCCTGCCTTGCCTGCACGCTGGTGCTGGGGGTGCCGGCCGCGTATTACATGGCGCTGCGGCGCAACCGCATCACCCGGCTGATCGAGGAACTGCTGATGCTGCCGGTGGCCGTTCCCGGCCTCGCGACCGCGCTTGGCCTGATCCTGCTCTACGGCACCTGGCAGGCCCTGCGCACGAGCTGGCTGTTTATCCTGATCGGCCACGTACTGTTCACCCTGCCCTTCATGGTGCGCTCGGTACTGGCCATCCTTTCCGCCATCGACATCCGTACGCTCGAAGACGCCGCCGCCAGCCTCGGCGCCAGCCGCCTGCAGCGCTTTTTTACCGTGGTGCTGCCCAACTGCCGCCAGGGCATCCTGGCCGGCGCGCTCATGGTCGTCACCTTGTCGGTGGGCGAATTCAACCTGACATGGATGCTGCACACGCCCACCACGCAGACGTTGCCGGTGGGCCTGGCCGACAGCTATGCCTCGATGCGGCTGGAGATCGGCTCGGCCTACACCATCATCTTCTTCGTCATGATCATTCCGCTGCTGGTGCTGATGCAGGCGCTCAGCGCGCTGGGCGCGCGCTCCCGCAAGTACGTTGCCGAAGCAGCGCACGCGCCCGCCGTTGCCGCCGCGCCGGCCAACCCTCATACCGAGACCCGTCATGCATGAACCCACCACCATCAGGCTGCGCCATTGCGGCAAGACGTTTGCCGACGGCACCCTGGCGCTGCAGCCGCTGGATCTCGACATCGGCGCCGCGGAAACCGTGGTGCTGCTTGGCCCGTCCGGCTGCGGCAAGACCACCACACTGCGCATCATCGCCGGGCTGGAGTATCCCGATGCGGGCGGCGAGGTCTGGTTCGGCGATAACTGTGTGACCGCGCTGCCGATCGAGCAGCGCGGCGTGGGCATGGTATTCCAGAATTACGCGCTGTTCCCCAACATGACCGTCTCCGAGAACATCGGCTACGGGCTGCGCGTGCGGCGCGTGGACGCCACCACGCGCCGCCGGCGGGTCGACGACATGCTCGCGATGATGCATCTCGCCCCCTTCGCCGACCGCCGCGTAAACCAACTCTCAGGTGGCCAGCGTCAGCGCGTGGCGCTCGCCCGCGCCATTGCCGTGCAGCCACGCGTGCTGCTGCTGGACGAGCCGCTGACCGCGCTCGACGCCAAGCTGCGCGACGCCCTGCGCGCCGACATCAACCAGTTGCTGCGCAGCCTGGGCATCACCGCCGTCTATGTCACGCATGACCAGGCCGAGGCCATGGCGCTGGGCGACCGCATTATCGTGATGGACAAGGGCCGCATCGCGCAGACGGGCACGCCGCAGGAAATCTACCGCGCGCCGGCCAATGCCTTCGTGGCGGATTTCATCGGCACCATGAACCGCCTGCCCGCCGCTGCGGCGGACGGCGCCTGGCGCGTGCCTGGCGGCGTCGTGCCGCGGGCGCACGGATCCGCGCCGGTGCCGCGCGCCGACCTGATGTTCCGCCCCGAGGATGTGGCGCTGGTGCCTGCGGACGACGCGCATCTGCACGGTAGCGTGGTCACCGCCCTTTTTCTTGGCAACTGCACGCGTCTGCTGGTGGAAGTCGGCGCATCCGCGCCCCTGATCGTCGACACCACGCGCCGCGACGACTGGCGCGCCGGAGACCGCGTCGGCCTGCGCATCGACACCGGCCATCTCATCACCCTTCCCGAAGCCGTGGCAGCATGAACACCGCCCCTTGCCCGACCTACCTGGTCGCCCACATCACCGACCTCCACATCAAGGCTGGCGGCAGGCTGTCGTACCGGCTGGTCGACACCGCCGGCGCGCTGCACCGCTGCATCGACACCCTGCTGGCTGCCCCGCAACAACCCGACGCGGTGATCGTCACCGGCGACCTGGTCGACTTCGGCGCTGAGAGCGAATACCAGTTCCTGCGCGAGATCCTGCAGCGGCTGCCCATGCCCGTGCGGCTGCTGCCGGGGAACCACGACAGCCGCGGCGCGTTGCGCCAGGTCTTTGCCGATCACGATTACCTGTTCGCCACCGGCAGCGGCGAAGACCCGGTGCATTACAGCATCGACGCGGGCCCGCTGCGGCTGGTGGCGTTCGACTGCACCGTGCCGGGCCAGCCCGGCGGGCGCGTCGATCCCGCCGCGCTGCCCTGGCTGGAAGCCGCGCTGACTGCCGACCCGGACCGCCCCACCCTGCTGTTGCTGCACCATCCGCCGTTCTTTACCGGCATCGGCCACATGGACGAGCAGGGCCTGGCCAACGCCGACGCGCTTGAAGCCGTAGTGCGCCGCCACCCGCAAGTCGAACGCGTGCTGTGCGGCCATCTGCATCGGCACATCACGCGCCGCTTCGGCGGCACGGTCGCAATGACAGCGCCCGGTCCGGCGCACCAGGTGGCGCTGGACCTGGACCGGCATGCTCCGTCGCGATTTCGCATGGAGCCACCGGGCTACCTGCTGCACTGGTGGCATCCCGCGCACGGACTGGTGACACATGCGGCAGCAATCGGCGACTATGGGGCAGCGCATCCGTTCTTTGATGCGCAGGGCAAGCTGATCGACTAGCGGTCATTGTCTGGCAGGCCCTGGGGGTCTGGTGAAGCCGGCGGCCTGAAGCACTGAAGGGCTATGCCGCGCTGTTCATGCCTGTGGCAAGTTCAGGAATCGTGAAGAGCGGGATTGGCTGAACCGCACCGCTCCCCCGGCGGCGGCATCCGATGCCGGCGCTCGCGTACCCCCGGATACTGCCGCCTCCCTCGCCGGGGCGTGTAAACTGCTGGCTTTTTAAACCCGGCGGTATGTCCCAAGAGCCCCGGCGCACAGGTTTCAGCGGTCCGGCGCTAGTCCGGCTGCTGGCGCGCCTGACCGACGCCGACGTCCCACCTCCTGTAATGTCGCTTTCCGGCCAGCTGAGCCAATGGCTGGGCTGGCCGGATGCCATCGCCCTGTCGGCCGCGTTGAAAGCCGGGCCGCCCGCGGTACCGGCCGTCGCACATGCCTCCGGCGCCACCGCTGAAGCGCAGGAATGCGCGCGCGTGCGGGCCCGGCTGGCCGGCGCCATTGCCGAAGACACGGCGCCAGGCGGCCGCAGGCGCGGCCCGTCGCGCCCGTCGGCACTGCCCGACCCGGTCGATGCGCAGGTCGACTACGCCGTCCATCGCCAGCGTTACCTGACGTTGCAGCAGGCCATGGAAACCGCCATCGGCAGCCTGCGCGCAAGCCTGCGCGCCGCGCTGTCGGCGCGCAGGCCGGCCATGGCCAAGCTGGCCATGGTCGACGCGGCGATGGAGCGCGCGCTCGGCGCGCGCGAGCAAAGCCTGCTGGGCGCGGTGCCGAATCTGCTGGAACCGCACTTCCAGCGCCTGCGCCAGGCCGAAGCCGCAGCGCTGGCGGACCAGGCCCAGGCAGCAGGACAAGCCGCGGCGGCGCGTCCCGGCGCATGGCTGGGCGTGTTCCGCAAGGATATGCAGAGCGTATTGCTCGCCGAACTCGAGATCCGCTGGCAGCCCGTCGAAGGCCTGCTGGTGGCGCTGCAAGACAGCTAACCCGGACATCATGACCCGATACTTATCCCATATTGTTGCGTTCCTGGCGGGCCTGGCGGTCGTCTGCTGGATTGGCGCGGGCTATGCCGGCACCAATTTCCTGGCCCTGGTCGTCACCCTGCTGATCGGCGGCTTCTACGTGGGCGGCGCGCTGGAACTGCTGCGCTACCGCCAGGCCACCGCCACGCTGGCGCAGGCCCTGGCCGGCCTGGCCGAAGCCCCGGCCAGCCTTGGCGGCTGGCTGGAACGCCTGCACCCGAGCCTGCGCGACAGCGTGCGCCTGCGCGTCGAAGGCGAGCGCGTCGGCCTGCCCGGCCCCGCGCTGACGCCCTACCTGGTCGGGCTGCTGGTGCTGCTGGGCATGCTCGGCACGTTCCTCGGCATGGTGGCCACCTTGCGCGGCACCGGCATCGCGCTGGAAGGCGCCACCGACCTGCAGGCGATCCGCGCTTCGCTGGCGGCGCCGGTCAAGGGGCTGGGCTTTGCCTTCGGCACCTCGGTCGCGGGCGTGGCGACCTCGGCCATGCTGGGCCTGCTGTCGGCACTGTGCCGGCGCGAGCGCATCCAGGCCGCGCAGGCGCTCGACGCCCGCATCGCCACCACGCTGCGCAGCTACTCGCGCGGCCACCAGCGCGACGAAGCCTTGCGGCTGCTGCAGCGCCAGGCCGACGTAATGCCGGCGCTGGCCGAGCAGATGCAGGCCATGATGCATGCCATGGCACAGCAGAACGACGCCCTGGCGGAACGCCTGGCGGCCAGCCAGGCCGCGTTCCACGCCAACACCGAGACAGTCTATGCGCGCCTGGCGTCATCGGTGAAGCAATCGCTGAAGGACAGCATTGCCGACAGCGCCCGCGCCGCGGGTGCCGCGATCCAGCCCGCGGTGGACGCGACCATGGCCGGCCTGGCCCGCGAAACCACGGCCCTGCGCGACACCGTCACGCAGGCGGTGCAACAGCATCTGGACGGCGTTTCGAGCCGGTTCGAGAACGCGACCGCCGGTGTCGCGGATACCTGGCACCAGGCGCTCGCCGGCCATCAGCGCACCAGTGAGGCGCTGGCGGCGGACCTGCGCACTTCGCTCGATGGCTTCAGCCAGACCTTCGAACAACGCTCGGCGAGCCTGCTGGACGGTGTCGCCAGCCGCTTCGACTCGGTCGCGGCCAGCACCGCCGAAGCCTGGCGCGAGGCGCTGTCGCAACAACAGCAGGCCGGCGAAAAGCTGGCCGGCGACAACCAGCAAGCGCTGGCCGCCGCCGCGGCAACGTTCAGCGAGCACGCCGCGGCGCTGGTGCGCACCGTGGACGCCTCGCATGCCGGCCTGCAGGCACAGCTGGCCGCGCAGGACGCGCAGCGCCTGTCGGCCTGGGCCGACACGCTCGGCGGCATGACGGCCACCCTGCGCCAGCAGCTGGAACAACTGAACGCGCATACCGTCAGCCGCCACGACGAAATCAGCGCCACGCTGGCGCGGAACGTGCGCGAGGTCTCGGCGCAGACGCAGGCGCATGCCAGCAGCACGCTGGCCGAAATCGACCGCCTGGTGCAGGCCGCTGCCGAAGCGCCGAAGGCCGCCGTCGCGCTGCAGGCAGAACTGGCGTCGCGCGATGAAGCGCGCTTTGCCGCATGGGCCGATACGCTTGGCAGCATCACGGCATCGCTGCGCCAGGAATGGCAGCAGCTGAACGCGCACACGCTCGCGCGCCAGGATGAAATCAGCGCGACGCTGGCGCAGAGCGTACAAGCGATCTCCGCGCAGACGCAGGCGCATGCCAGCCGCACCCTCGCGGAAATCGACCGCCTGGTACAGGCCGCCTCGGAAGCGCCTAAGGCCGCGGTCGCGCTGCAGGCAGAACTGGCCGAGCGCGATGAAGCGCGCTTCGCCGGCTGGACCGAGACCCTTGGCAGCATCGCCGCGACGCTGCGCCAGCAATGGGAGCAGTCCAGCGCGCACGCCGCCGCGCGCCAGCAGGAAGTCTGCGAGGCGCTGGCACAGACCGCGCGCGCGATTTCGACCGAAACGCAGGCGCACGCCAGCACCACCCTCGCCGAGATCGACCGCCTGGTCCAGGCCGCAGCCGAGGCGCCGAAGGCCGCCACCGCCCTGCAGGCGGAACTGGTGGCGCAGGACGCGCAACGCCTGGCCGCCTGGACCGAAACGCTGGGCACCATGGCGGCTTCGCTGCGCGGCGAATGGGAACGGTCCAGCGCGCACGCCACCGCGCGCCAGCAAGAGATCTGCGAAACGCTGGCCGTCACCGCGCGCGACATGGCGGCGCAGGCCCAGGCCCAGGCCACCGGCACCGTCGCAGAAGTCTCGCGCCTGCTGCAGGCCGCGAGCGAAGCGCCCCGCGCCGCCGCCGAAGTCATTGCGCAGCTGCGCGAGAAGCTGACCGAGGGCATGGCGCGCGACCACGCCATGCTGGAAGAACGCAGCCGCATGATGGAAACGCTGGGCACGCTGCTTGACGCCGTCAACCACGCCTCCACCGAGCAGCGCACCGCGGTCGACACGCTGGTCGCCACCACCGCAGACCTGCTCGAGCGCGTCGGCAGCCGCTTCACCGACAAGGTCGAGTCCGAGACCGGCAAGCTTACCGATATCGCCGCGCAGGTCACCGGCAGCGCGGTCGAGGTGGCCAGCCTGGGCGAGGCCTTCGGCGTGGCGGTGCAGCTGTTCAGCGAATCGAACGGCAAGCTGATCGACCACCTGCAGCGCATCGAGGCCGCGCTCGACAAGTCGATGACGCGCAGCGACGAGCAACTGGCCTACTACGTGGCACAGGCGCGCGAGGTGGTCGACCTGAGCATGCTGTCGCAGAAGCAGATCCTGGAAGACCTGCAGCTGCGCGCAGCCCGGCAGGCACCCAGCGCAGAGGCGGCATGAGAGAGGAACTCGACGCCGGCGTTGAGCCCACCGTGCCGGCCTGGGCGGTCTTCGGCGACCTGATGTCGGTGCTGCTGGGCGCGTTCGTGCTGGTGCTGCTGGGGGTCATCGGCGTGCAGATGGAGCTGTCGGCGCGGCTGGAAGCCGAGGTGAAACAGCGCCAGGAAGAAGCCCAGCGCCGAGAGACACTGGAAAAGGCGCTGGCCGGCCCGCTCGCCGCCGGGCGCGTGACGCTGGTAAACGGGCGCATCGGCATCAGCGGCAGCGTGCTGTTCGCGCTGAATTCCGCCGAACTGCAGCCCGAGGGCCGCGACCTGCTCAGGAGCCTGGCCCAGCCGCTGTCGGCCTACCTGCGCAGCCGCGACGAGATCCTGATGGTCAGCGGCTTTACCGATGACCAGCAGGTGCGCGAGGGCAACCGGCGCTTTGCCGACAACTGGGAACTGTCGGCGCAGCGCGCCCTGACCGTGACCCGCACGCTGATCGATGCGGGCATCCCGCCGTCGTCGGTGTTCTCGGCCGCGTTCGGCTCGCAACAGCCGGTCACCCCGAATGCCGACGCCGCCGGCCGCGCCAAGAACCGGCGCGTGGAAATCTCGCCGGTGCCGCGCGTGACCACCGGCACGGTGAAGGCGCATGGCTGAGCTCGACGCGACCGCCGACGCCCGCGCGCAACTCGACGCCTGGCAGGCCAGCGGCGCCGACCGCGCCGACCCCGTGCGCTTTCGGCTAATGCAGGCACTGGCCGCCCGCGCGGCCGCACACGGCGGCGCCGCGCGGCCGTTGCTGGAGGCGCGCCTGCAGGCACTGGTCGCCGCCTATGCCGCCATCGTGCCGGACCACGCCGATAACGCTGGCGAGACCACTTGCCAGCCGGCGCCAACGCCAGCCGTGAGCGCGCTGGGCGCACTGGTCCACGACCTCGCCGCGCGCGCCAGGCCCGCCATCGCGGCGGCTTCGAACGATGCCCGTCCGCCGTCGCCGGCACCGGCGCAAGCCATGGACACGCCGCTGGTCGACACCCTCGCCGATTACTTCCGCGAGACCTGGGCCCGGGTCAGCGTCGAGCAGCAGTTCCGCCAGTCGCTGGAGCGCGTGCCGGAGAACGCCGGACCGCTCAATACCGACCATCTCGTGCATCGCTCGCTGTCGCTGATGCGCGAGACCTCGCCCGAATACCTGAGGCATTTCCTGTCCTATGTCGAGGGCATGGCGTGGCTGGAGCAGTTGAGCGCGGCCGCGGCGGCGCAAAAGGAAGCGGCCCGCGCCGCCGCCAGGAAGAGTACGCGCGGCAAGGCTCGCTAATAGCAGCATGGCCGCGGCTCCAGCGCCGGCGGCCCTTACGCCTCTGGTTCCTCCACCGCAAACCCGTATAACGCCGCGGCGTTGCGCCATCGCAGCGCCGCGGACAAGGCCGCACCAGACTCCGCCTGCCACGCGGCGAGGCCGCGGCACTCATCCAGCCGGACCGGCGCCTCGTGGTTGGTCCAGGGCCAATCGCTACCCCACAGCAACCGGTCATCGCCTACGATGTCGCGCCATGCCTGCGCCAGCGCGGTCCAGTCGTGCTGCAATTCTTGCGGCGATGGCAGCCGGTATGGCGCGCTGATCTTCACCCACACCGGGCGGCGCGCGCGCACGGCCGTGGCGACCTCGAAGACTGCATCGGCAATGCCCGCGCTGCCAGGGCGGCCGAAGTGATCCAGCACCACCGGCGTGCCGGCATCGCCAAGGGCGGCATCAAGGCGCGCCAGCACCATGCCGCCGTCGCCGTTGCGGGTATGGAGCTCGACGTGCCAGCCCAGCGCGTCGATCCTGCGGAACAGCCCGCGCCACGGTGCGGTGGCAATGCGCTGCCAGTCCGGATCGCCGTACAGGTTGAGGCGGATCCCACGCACGCCGGCGGCCTGCAGCGTTTCCAGCTGCGGATCGGTCACCGATGGCTCGACCACTGCCACGCCGCGCAGGCGCTCGGGCCGAGCCTGCAGCGCTGCCAGCAGCGCTGAGTTGTCAGTGCCCAGGAAACTGGTCTGCACCACCACCCCATACAGGTCGCCCAGGCCGCCGAGCGTTGCCTGCCATTCGTCCAGGCCGGCGGCATAGGCCGGCCGGTAGCGCACCGAAGCCGTGGCCACGCCGGTATCGAAGACGTGGAAATGGGTATCCACCAGCGGCGAAGCGCGCCTGCTCATCATCAAGCCTCCGTGGGGCGGGTATATCCGGATATGGCATCCAGACCCGCGTCAGTATTCTAGTCCTCTAGAGGACATAAGCATTCAATCAATTTAGCACGGCTTCGGCATGCCAGACAACGCACCGCTCCAGACCACCACCGCCACCGCGGGACTGAGCCGATACGGCCAGATCGCGGCGGCACTGCAGGACAGGATCGTTTCCGGGGCCTGGACCCCGGGCAGTGCCATCCCGGCCGAAGGGGCGCTGGCCAAGGACTTCGGTATAGCGCTGGGCACCATCCGCCAGGCCATCGCCGTGCTGGTCCAGCAAGGCCTGCTCGAGCGCGTGCAGGGCAAGGGCACCTTCGTGCGCAAGGGGCTGAGCGGCGCCAGCCTGATGCGTTTCTTTCGCTTCGGCGGCGCCGACGGCGCGCCCGTGGTGCCCCGCTCTGAAATCCTGTCTTGCCGCGCCGTCCGGCTGGACAAGGCCATGGCCGCGCGCTTCGGGCTGGCAAGCGGCGCGCGCGGGCTGGCGATCTCGCGCCGCCGCTGGCTGGAAGAGACACCGCGGCTGCTGGAGTCGATCTGGCTGCCGCTGCCGCGCTGCGAAGCCCTGCAGCAACTGCCGCCGGCGCAGTGGGGCGACCTGCTCTACCCGCTGCTGGGCAGCGCCTGCGGCGTCACGGTCCATCGTGCCGTCGACGATGTGACCTTCCGCACGCTGGCGACGGACGAGGCTGCGTTGCTGTCGCTGCCCGATGCGCATCCCTGCGCGGTAGTGACCCGACACGCCTTCGACCTGGCCGGGCATTGCATCGAATACCGCCTGACGCGCGGCGACGCCTTCGCCTTCCGCTATACCGCCGATGTCCGCTGAAGGACCGTTGCCAAGGAGACAGACCCATGCACGCATGCCACGCGATTGCCGCCGCGGCCACCGCCATGATCGCCATCGCCACGCCGGCGCAGGCCGCCGACAGCGCCGCAGGCTGGCCGGCGCGTCCCATCACCATCGTGGTGACATACCCGCCGGGCGGCGGCGCTGACCTGATGGCACGGCTGATCGCGCCCGGCCTCGGGCGCGAGCTGGGGCAGACCGTGGTGGTCGAGAACCGGCCGGGTGCCGGCGGGCAGATCGGCGCGGCCTATGTCGCCAAGGCAGCGCCCGACGGCTACACACTGATGGTCGATGCCTCGTCCTATGCCGTCAATCCCAGCCTCTATCCGCGCCTGCCCTACGATCCGGACAAGGCGTTCCGGCCGCTCGGGGTGCTGGCGCGCTATCCCAATGTGCTGGTCGCCACCGCCAGCTTTCCGGCGGGCAAGGTCAGCGAAGTGGTGGCCATGGCCAGGCAGAAGCCGGGCTCGGTGGCCTTTGCGTCTTCGGGCAACGGCTCGGCGCAGCATCTGGCCGGCGTGCTGTTCGAGCAGCGCGCCGGCGTCGACCTGCTGCACGTGCCCTACAAGGGCGGCGGCCCGGCCATGACCGATGTCATTGCCGGACAGGTGCCGCTGTTCTTTGCCAACGTCGCCTCGAGCCTGCAGCACATCCAGGCCGGCAAGCTCAAGCCGCTGGCCGTGACCAGCCCGTCGCGCACCCCCGCGCTGCCGGCGGTGCCGACCATGCAGGAAGCCGGCGTGGCCAGCTACGAGGTCTATGAATGGAACGCGGCCTTCATCCCCGCCGCGACACCGGAGCCGGTCGCGGCGAAGCTTGCCGACGCACTGCAGAAGGTCATGACCAGCGCCGAGATCCGGCAGCGCGTGGCCGAGCTTGGTGGCGAAGTCGTGGCGGCACCGCCGGCACAAGCGCGCCAGTTCATCGTCGGCCAGGCACGGCTATGGGCCAAGGTGATCCGCGACGGCAACATCCGGCCCGAATAACAACCCAGTCGCCCCTATCGCCCCTATCGCCCTTGCCGCGCCACGGCGCGGCTACCGCAATCGCAAACCGCAGGAGACAAGCATGACCGCAGCCAACCCTTTCCGCCGCCAACTGCTCAAGGCCAGCGCCGCGCTGGGCGCGTGCGCGCTGGCGCCCACGCTCGCGCGCGCCCAGGCCTGGCCCGCCAAGCCGGTCCGGCTGGTAGTACCGTTCGCGCCTGGCGGCAGCTCGGAGATCGTCGCGCGCTCGACCGCGGCGGAGCTGACCAAGCTGCTCGGCGTGTCCGTATTCGTTGAGAACAAGCCGGGTGCCGCCGGCAATATCGCGATGGGCGAAGTCGCGCGCGCCGATGACAACCACACGCTGATCCTCGGCCATATCGGCACGCTGGCGGTCAATCCGTTTATCTTCCCGAAGCTGCCGTACGACCCGGTCAAGGACTTCCGCGCGATCTCGCTGCTGTCCAAGGTGCCGAGCCTGTACGTGGTCCATCCCGACGTGCCCGCGAAGAACCTGAAGGAATTCGTGGCGCTCGCCAAGAGCAAGCCCGGCAAGCTCAACTATGGTTCGGCCGGCAACGGCAGTGCCGGCCACCTGGCCTTCGAATACCTGAAGGCCGCCACCGGCACCTTCATCACCCACGTGCCATACCGCGGCAGCGGCCCGCAGATCACCGACCTGCTGTCCGGCCGGCTGGACGCCGCCGCGGTCGGCGCGCCCGCCATCCTCCAGTTCATCAAGGCCGGCAAGGTGCGCTGCATCGCCACCGGCACCACCCAGCGCATCGCGCAGTTGCCCGATGTGCCCACGGTAGCGGAGCAAGGCTATCCCGGCTTCGAGATGACGCAGTGGTATGGCCTGCTGGCGCCGGCATCGCTGCCCCAGGCCGCCGCCGACAAGCTGGCCGACGCCACCATGAAAGCCGTGAAGAGCCAGAGCTCGGTCGAGCGCCTGAGCGCGGACGCGGCCATCGTGGTGGGCGGCACGCCGGCGGAATTCTCGCGCTTCATCGCGCAGGAGCAGCAGCGCTGGAAGCCGATCATTGCGCGGGCCGGTATCAAGCCGGACTGATATCGGCCACCATTTCCCGGCGCCCCACGGCTTCTCCTGGCTGCAACGGAGCAAAGGACACGGCACTTGGCCGATCCCGGCGGCCGTCGGGTGGAAGCCGAACGCGCTACATGCACCATTTACAAACGATGCGGCTTACGGGCGCCGCAGCAACGCGCCGCGACGGTGGCCCGGAACCTGCAAGGGCTGGCTGCCCCGTTCCACCCTTCAGGAGCCCGCCATGAGCATCTTCAAGGACATCCTCAACAAGCTGCTGGGCAAGGACAAGCCCGCGGCCACCACCACCGCGACCACCACCCCACCCGCCGCCGGAACGCCGACTTCAGCGGGCGCGCCGGCCGGCACTGCACCCACCGCCGGCACCGGCGCGGCGCCCGCGGGCAACGTCCAGGGCACCACCGGTACACCGGCCGGGGCGCAAGCCACGCCGCTGTCGGGCGTCGATGTCGAGGCCATCATGGACCGAATGGTGCAGCAGAGCGGACAGACGCTGAACTGGCGCACGTCCATCGTCGATACGATGAAGGCGCTCGGGATCGACAGCAGCCTGGAACACCGCAAGGAACTGGCGCGCGAGCTGCACTACACCGGCGACATGAACGATTCCGCGGCGATGAACGTTTGGCTGCACAAGCGCCTGATGCAGGAGCTGGCCGCCAACGGCGGCAAGCTGCCGAAGGAACTGTCCTGAGCGATGCAGTGGAAGGCGGCGCCGGGCCGGCGCCGCGGCGTTCTCAGCCCGCGATGCCGGCCCAGCGCAGGTGCTTCGCCCAGTCGCCCTCGCTGATCACGCCAGACACGCCCTGGCGCTGGCCGTCGGCGCGATAGAAGTAGGTGCGCGGCATTTCACCCATCCAGTCCGGGTCGACCGCATAGCGCAGCCGCTCTTGCGGCTCGTGCCCGAACACCCACGCGTTGCGCGACAGCCTGACGCGATCGAGCACCTGTTGCACTTGCGGTGAGGCCTCGGCCCTGTCGGTCGCCAGCGTGACCACGCGCAGGTCCGGATGCCGCGCCCGCAGCTTGCCGAGCGCGTCGAAGTTGCGCTTGCAATAGACGCAATCCAGCGACCACACCACCAGCACGAAGGGCTTGCCCTGCTGGCTGGCGGCGATGCGCGCGGCGCTGGCGGAATCGAACACCGCGATGCGGTCGGCGGCCTGGCCGGCGGCATTGGCGGTGCCGAGCATTAGCGCGCATGCGGTCACGGTGGCAGCGGCGGCGGCCGCAAGCAGTTGGCGGCGCGATCGCATCATGCACCCTCCTGGCCGAGCGCGAAGACCTGGAAGCCTTCGGCCTCGGTGCGCCACAGCACGTAGGCGCGGCCAGCGTGCTCCAGCAAGTGGGGCTGGTCGGAGTCGCGTTCAGTGCCGGCCAGCTTGCGCGTCTGCCAGGTCTTGCCGCCATCGCGCGACAGCATGGCCGAAAGCCGCGTCTGCTGGCCGTCGAACGACTTCCACACCACCGCGCTGTCGTTGTCGTTCAGCGCGACGATATCCGCATGCTGCGCACGCGGGTCATCGAGCGGGCGTTGCGCCTGCAGCTTGCCGTCGCGCCAGCGCCCCACCGACACCGTCGGCTTGCCTGCGCGCACGCTGAACCAGACCATGTGCAGCGTGCCGTCCGGTGCCACCGAAGCGCCGGGGCCGTGGTGCGGGCAGGCGTCGATGCGCCAGTCGTCGAAGGTGGCGCGTTGCATCGGCGTGGCCTTGCCGTCGGCGCCCAGCAGCGCCAGCGCGTGGTCGCGCGCGTTGGGCGGAAACACATGGCGCCACAGCGCCAGCATCCTGCCGTCGGGCGTGGGCGTGAGCGCGATACGGCAGCATTCGCACGACTGGTCGGCAATCTTGTAGTCGCCCTGGAAGCTCTTGCCGTGGTCGGCCGATACGGCGTAGTAGATCGCGGCGCCGGCATACGGCTGCTTGCGCGCCTGCGCGGCGGCCACGTCGCGCTTGTCGATCCAGCTGACAAAGACGCGCCCGGCCGGATCCACCGCGATGGCGTCGAAGCGGTGCGCGATCTGGTCGCGGTTGGCATGCACCGTCAGCGGTTCGGCAAAGGTCTGGCCGCCGTCAGTGGAGCGCGCAAAGCGGATAAAGCCGGTCCATGGCTTGGGCAGCGGCTGGGTCCAGGTGACGTAGACCTGCCCGTCGGGTCCGGTGGCCACCTTGGGGCGGCTTTCATGATCGGCGGCGACGGACTCCGGCGTGGCGTTGACACGCCGCGCCGCGCCGAAGGTGCGACCATAGTCCGTCGACGCGCGCACCGCAACATGCTGGCCGTCCTTGTAGGCAATCCACAGCTTGCCGTCGCGGTCGAAGGCAGCGCCGGTACCCAGCTCGCTCGTTTTCGGCCTGTCCTGGCCGCCCTGGCCGCCGTGGCCGGCGTGCGACTGCGCGGCCGCGACCACCGGCGCCAGCGTGGCGCAGGCGACCAGTGCGGCAGCGAGCAGGCGGACAGCGCGGCGGGCGCCAGGCAGGGTTGGGGTCAGCGTGTTCACTGGCTCAGAAGGAAAGTTTGGCCTCGGCGTAGAACGTCCGGCCCGGGTACGGGTGGTAGACGTAATAGCGCTGGTCGGTGAGGTTGTCGATGCCAAGCCCGAGCCGCACATTGCGCGCGGGCTTGTAGGTCACCTTGACGTCGAAGGTCAGGAAGCTGCTGGTGCCGCCGAAGGTGTCGGGGTTGGTGTCCGAATTGTCGAGCGTATTGTACTGCCGGCCCGAATAGGTCATCGCCAGCGTGCCGGCCCACGCCGGCGTAAAGCGATAGGTGCCCGCGAGGTTGGCGCGCCACTTCGGGATGCGGTAGAAATACTTGCCCACCGAGGCCGGATTGTTGGCGTTCTCCAGCGTCTTCGAATGGTTGTAGGCGCCGCTGGCCGAGAGGTCGAAGCCGCGCACCAGCACGTCGCGCCCGTCATAGGCGAGTTCGATGCCACGCGTGCGCACCCGGTCGACATTCTGGAAGCTGGTGACGGTGGGGAATACCGTGGTGTTGGTCTGGCTGACCAGCGCATCGCGGATATCGTCCTCATACAGCGAGACCCGGAAATTCGACGCCTCCACCGTGCGCTCGAAGGTCAGGTCCTTCGAGAACGAGCGCTCCGGCCGCAGGTTGGGATCGTTGTTGATCAGCGCCGTGCCGGTGATGCGGCCCTGGAACAGCTCGCTGACCGTCGGGTAGCGATAGGCCTGGCCCAGCGACAGCCGGCCCAGCCAGTCCTGCCCGAACGCCTTCTCCAGCGCCAGCTTGGGCGACCAGTTGGATTCGCTGCGCACCGGATAGCCGATGTCCACGCCAGGCTGGCTGCGGCTGCCGTCATAGGCGCGCCAGTGCTCGTAGCGCAAGCCGGGGATCAGCTTCCAGTCCTCGGCGAAGTACCAGGCGTCCTGCGCGTAGAGCGCCTGGGTCTCGGTCTTGCCGGTGAAGGCATTGTTGAACGCGGTGATGGTGGCGGCGCGCCAGTCCGAGGTGTTGTAGGTGGTGTTGCTCAGCCGGTAGTTGTCATAGTGGTAGCCGAACGTGACCCAGTGCCCGCCCTGCAGGCGCTGCGGGCGGTAGTCGGCCTTCAGGTCGAGCGTGCGCCAGCCGGTGCCGTCGCCATAGGTGACCGTGCCCGGCCCATTGCCGACGGAATTGGCGCTGCGGCTCACGTCCTTGCTGACATCGAACAGCGACGCCACGCCGGAAAAATTCCAGCCGGTCTGGTTGCGCGTGCGCAGCGACAGGCCGTAGAGCCAGCGCGCATCCTCGCCATTGCCGGGCGCAAAGGCGTTGGCCGGAATCACGTACTGGTAGCCGCCGATGTTCACCGGTCCGCCCGACACGACGTTGCCATTGGCATCGCGCAGGTAGCTGCCGGTGGTGTTGGAGCGGTCCTGCTGCCAGTAGGCGGCGGTGAACTGGGCCTGCAGCGTGTTGGTGATGTCGTAGCCGAGCTTGAGCTTGAGCTGGTCCTGGACAGTGTGCGTGACGCCCTCGCTGTTCACGCCCATCACCACGCGGTCGCGCCCGCTCTGGTCCTGGTCCAAATAAGCGCCGGAAACCGGCGTGTCGGCCGCGCCCGCGGGCCGCGTCGAGCGCGACGCGGTATAGAAGCTCAGCGGCTGGCTCTTGCTGTCCTGCCGGTCCACGCTGACCAGCCACGAGAACGCGCCGACGCGGTCGCCCACATAGGCGTTGGCATGCACCCCGTTGAAGTTATCGTGGGTGCCGTACAGGTTGAAGCGCTGGGTGAACCACTGCACGCTGGCATCGCCTTCGAACTTCTCCGGCGTGCGCGTGGTGATCAGCACCGTCGCGCCCAGCGAATTGCCGGGATACAGCGCCGAATACGGGCCGTACAGCACGTCCATGCGCTCGATCTCGGCGGCATTGACCAGCGACCAGCGCGGCGGAAAGCTGAAGTCCGAGCCCAGCAGGTTGGACAGCAGCAGGCCGTCCGCATAGACCAGCCCGCGCGCCGACTGGCGCGAACTGGTGCTGCGCACCGAGATGATCGAATTCATATCGCCGATAAAGCGCTTGCGCACGGCGAGGTTGGGCGCGTATTTGAGGGCGTCTTCCGTATTGACCACGTTGAAGTCGGCCATGCGGGTACTGCGGATGCCGTAGGCCGGCGACGGCGTGTTGGGCGGAATCGCCGGCGTCTCGCCGCGTTCGGGGCTGGCCGATACCACCACCTCCTGCAGCGGCGCGGGCGCCTCCACCGCCTGCGCGGCGGCCACGGCGGGGCCCATCAGCACTGCCGAAACGGCCAGCGCAATGCGATTTTTCTTCACTGGAAACCTTGTTGTCGTCTTTTTCTGGCTCGCTGTCCTGCGAGCATGAGGCGCACCTCCCGCACGTCCGCCGCACGTCCACGATAGCGAGCGCTGACATTTTATGGGCCGAGGGCCGCCGCGCCGATGCGACATAGCGACGCGGACCGCCGGCGATATCAGCGTTAACCCGTATACCCAATACACGGCCTTGTCACTACATTGCCCCGACTGGCCTCCAGCCAGCGTGATGCAGGGAGAGACTGTCGCGGCGCCCGCCGCGCACGGCGCCGAAGGAGCAACCGCCCCGGAAACTCTCAGGCAAAAGGACCGGCATCACCCGTCAGTGCACTCTGAAGAATGCCGGACGCCATCGTCCGCCCGGCATACCGAAGGAGCAAGCGTGCCCGCCCCCCGCGGCGAGGCGTCGTGAATCTCTCAGGTCCAGAACAGAGGGGGCGTCCTCCACGCATATTGCGTGCGGACTCCTACCCTTCGACGTTCCTGGATCCTGCAGATCATGAAGACAATCGCTGTCATCGGCGGTGGCATCACCGGTGTCACCACGGCCTACGCGCTGGCCCGGCGCGGATTCTCCGTCACCCTGTTCGAACGGCACCGCTATGCCGCCATGGAGACCTCGTTCGCCAACGGCGGACAGCTCTCCGCCTCCAACGCCGAGGTCTGGACCCACTGGTCCACCATCGTCAAGGGGATGAAGTGGATGCTGCGCAACGATGCGCCGCTGCTGGTCAATCCCCGCCCCAGCTGGCACAAGCTGTCGTGGTTCGCCGAGTTCATCGCGTCGATTCCCCACTACCGCCGCAACACCATCGAAACCGCACGCCTTGCCATCGCCGCGCGCGAGCACCTGTTTGCGTGGGCGGCGCAGGAAGGCATCGACTTCGACCTGAAGCGCGCCGGCATCCTCCACATCTACCGTGACCGCGCCGGCTTCGAGCATGCCGGCCGGGTCTCCGCGCTGCTGGCGCAAGGCGGCCTGGAGCGGCGCGCGGTGACCCCGCAGGAGATGCGCGCGATCGAGCCGACGCTGGCGGGTTCCTACTACGGCGGCTACTTCACCGAGAGCGATGCCACCGGCGACATCCACAAGTTCACCAGCGGCCTGGCCGCCGCCGCCGCACGCCTGGGCGTGCGCTGCCTGTATGGCCAGGACGTGCGCGCGGTCAAGACCGACGGCCGGCGCGCCACCATCACCGTGCAGGATGGTAACGACAGCGCCAGTTCCACCTTCGACGGCGCCGTGATCTGCGCCGGCACTGCCAGCCGCGCGCTGGCCGCCGGGCTGGGCGACCGCGTCAACATCTACCCGGTCAAGGGCTATTCGATCACGGTCAACCTGACCGATGAAGCCAGCCGCGCCGCGGCACCGGTGGTCAGCCTGCTCGACGACGAAACCAAGCTGGTCACCAGCCGCCTGGGCGACGACCGCTTCCGCGTTGCCGGCACCGCCGAGTTCAACGGCACCAACCGCGATATCCGCGCCGACCGCATCCGCCCGCTGGTGGACTGGGTGCAGCAGTGCTTCCCCGGCGTCAGCACGCGCAGCGTGGTGCCATGGGCCGGACTGCGGCCGATGATGCCCGACATGCTGCCGCGCGTAGGGCGCGGACGCGCGGCCTGCATCTTCTACAACACCGGCCACGGGCACCTGGGATGGACCTTGTCCGCGGTGACGGCGGACATGGTGGCGGGGGTTGTAGACCAGGCACTGGGAAGCGCTGCGGCGATGGTGCCTGGCGCTGCCCTGACGCCGATGCGGGCCTGATGCCGCGGAGGTAAAGAGTTCAGCCCGCACGCGCATTTTCAAGAGTCCGCGATTTCTGAATCCGTTGCCCGGATCCAAACTTCGCGCGCCCCTGGAAATGCGACATCTCTCATCGATTCCCCGGTACCGACAAGAAATACTGGTGGCGTCATCGGACCAACCGATGATCGGGTGTGGAAAGCCCGGATGTGTGAGGTGGACATGCGTTGCGCTTGTAGCGGGCAACGCATGTGTGTTCGCACGAACCAAGCTGGCTCCCTGGCGGGCCGGGCGAGGCGGCCGCAAGGCTGACCGGTTCCCCACCTCAGACCGGCTTTCCACCCTCGTTGACTGGCCCGCCGCCCTCACGATATGCAGTAGATGCCCGGTGGTTCGTCTAGGCTACATATAACACCCCCCAATGGATGGGTGTCCAGCCGGCACAACAACTGAGAGGTGTGGTACTGACGGCATGACGCAGAGGGCCGCATCTTTGGCAAAATGTTTTCAGGTCGGCGTGGGTATGCAGCCGGCAATGATCACGGCACGATGATTGTGACCAGTGACACTAAAAAAACATCGACTATAAGAAGGGTCTTCGCCGTGGGTCGCATCAAAATCAGCCTGGCACTTGGCGCGCTGGGCTTCATCTTGTCCGGGTGCAGTGTCGTTGCACCACCTTATCCTCCATCGCTCGACAACGTCCAGACGCTCAAAAACAGCGGCGCGGCGCCCACGCGCGTCGGCACGTTCACTGAGAGCGGGCCCGGCGTCAAGCACCCCATTTCGCTGCGGGCCAACAGCCTGGTGTCACCGTATGGCAGCACGTGGTCGGCGTACCTCTCGGAGGCCGTGACGCGTGAGTTGACCATGGCCGGCAAAATGTCGCCGAACGCCGATGTCGTGATTTCCGGCACGCTGCTGCGCAACGAGATCGATCCCGCGATCGTCACCGCCTCTGGTGATGTCTCGGCACGTTTCATCGTCAAGAAGGGCGACACCGTGCGTTACGACCAGGTCAAGTCGGTCCATCGCGAATGGGAATCGTCGTTCGCTGCGGCCGTGGCAATTCCGAAAGCCGTCACCGAGTACGGCTACACGGTGCAAGCACTGCTCGCCACGCTCTACGCCGACCCCGCCTTCCTCGACGCCCTGAAGTAACGCCGATAACGGACACAAAAAGGAGATATACGATGCGTGCCTGGTTCACGATTGCTGGCCGCTGCGCGGCTGTTGCCGCGCTGATCGCGCTGGCTGGCTGTGCCCACCCGATTCAGATCGCGACCGACAAGTCCGCGCCCGCCACACCCGCGCAGAAGAAAGTCGGCAAGAACATCGGCTTCGTCATCCCGGACCCGCTACTGGCCAAGGAAGTCACCACGCCAGGCGGCGGTGGCGACAAGGTTAGCTACCTGCCATACCGCGACCTCGAGGTGCCGCTCTACAGCACCTTGTCCAACGTGTTCGCCAACGCTACCAAGCTCAAGGCACCGGATGACCGTGCGGCAATTGACAAGGCACAACTCGCCTATATCCTGACGCCCGAAATCTCGACCGATTCGTCGTCCGATAGCGCCCTCACCTGGCCACCGACCCGTTTTACGATCAACCTTACCTGCACTGTGACCGATCTCAGCGGCAAGGTCGTGTTCAAGCAGGTGGTCTCTGGCCAGGGCAACGCGGAGTTCTCGGAATTCAAGAGCAACTTCGCGCTGTCGGCCCATCGTGCCAGTGAGAACATGCTCAGCAATCTGCAGAAGGCACTCAGCGAAGCCCCCGAATTCAGCGCGACGCTGCCGGCGGCAGCAGCCGTCGCCACGGCACGCTAACCTCGCGCGGTATCGAATGCTAGGGGGCGTCATGCCCCCGTTTTGCGTTTCGCATGCCACCCCGGCAACGGTAACAAGTTGCTTGCTTCACCACCAGGAGCAGAGGTCCTCTGCGAGGTGAAAGCTACCTTGTCGATGAGGCCATCGACGTGCAGGCGTTCGGATACGCATTATCAAGATAGAGGGTACGTAATGAGGAAATTCTTCTTTGCCGCAATCCCTTTGTGGTTGCTGGCAGGCTGCGCCGGCACGCATGTGCGTCCTGATGCCAATTACGCGAAGCTGGAACCGAGCGTGACGGCGCGCTTTGCCTTCGACCAACAAGGGTGGATCTACCCACTGGACGAGTCCCAGATCCCGTGGGCAACGGCGCAATTGAGTCGGTTTGGCGAGGCGGTCGGGTTGTATGCATTCCGTCTGGATCGCCTACAGAATTCCGAAGGACACACCCCATACACCGAGGCAGAGAGAGTGCGGCGCGAGCGGGAGGCGACCGCCCACCTGAACAGCCGGCTTGCGGATGGCGACACACTTCTGATCCTGGTCCACGGATTCAACGAGAACTACGCCGACGCACGGTCTCACTACGGCGAGTTCATCTCGGCGCTTGCCCCGCTCCCTCCCACGACAAAGGTTGTAGAAGTCTTTTGGGATGGCCTGGAAGGATCCGATGCCGACCCCCTTGGGGCAGTTCGCGTCAGCTTCTGGCGCAAAGCGTTGCTCAATTCGAATCTGGCAGGCCATGTCGGCCTGCGGCCTATCCTGAACGGCATCAACAAAAGCGTGAATGTACGCTTCCTGACTTTCTCGCGCGGTGCTGCCGTTTCGCTATCCACCGTAGTTGATCCCGAGTATGACGACGGACTTGCTCCCGTTCCGAAGCCGGCACCGCTCGATAATGCGAAGTTGCAGTCGATCAAGATCGGCGCCATCGCCGCTGCAGTGGGGGATGGACACGTCAACGACAAGGCTGACTCCCTGCTCACGCGTCCGGTGGACGTGATCTCGGGAATCCACACCAAAGACTTTGCCACCAGCAAATTGTTCTTTCCTGCCGATTTTTGGGGAGACACGCGCCTCGGCTCGACGCCCGCCTACGTCGCCGATCGCATGTCGCGACCATGGTCGAAGCTGCGCCTTCAGGGGGTCAGCTTCCAAAGCCCCAAGGCGCATCACAACCTCGGCAGGTACCTCGAAAATCGCGACGCAACCGATTGCTTCTTCCAGCTTCTCGACTTGAAGCAGGGTGCGTGTGCGCCAGAAGTGCTTGTGCGGACCGCGAGCGTACCTGAGTAAACCGCGTCGGGGGTGGCAAGGCTGGGTACGACCCTGCAGGCCGGAAGGTCCGGGACCGAACAGCATAACTCTACGCCGCCTTGCCGTTCACGTCCTTCTCTCACAAAAGAAACGGACCACTCCACATCAAGCCGTGACCTTGTCCATGTCCTCGACCACCTTCTGGCCGTCGCCGAAGACCGTCACGGTCTCCCAACGCTGCGCAGTGAATAGTGGCAACACCGGAAGTACCGTACCGGTAGCAGGATTGCGCAACAGACCGTGCAACAACAGCGCGACCACGTGCGTGAGGAACGCCTTCGGCTCCAGCACCTTGTTGGCGCACGGGCCGAAGGAATGCTTCCACATCATCTGAAACAGCATCGGCGCGGTCAGGGCCAGCGTAGTCAGGTCCACGTCGGCTTCGCGGAACTCGCCTTGGGCCACGCCGCGTGCCAGGATGCGTGCAATCAACCGGTCGCAACGCTCGATCACCTCCACGTTGTAGTACCGCGCGAGATCGGGAAAATTGCCTGATTCAGCTATCAGCAGCTTGATGAGGCCTGAGCTGGGTGAATCGCCGACCAGCTCCCACCAACGCATCAGGATCTGGCGCAGCAGCGCCTCGGTGGTGCCTTCGAACGCGTCGATGAAGGCTTCGCCCTCGGCCAGCGCGGGCAACAGGTTCTGCTGCACCACGGCCTTGAACAGCTCCTCCTTGCTGGCGAAGTACAGATAAACAGTGCCCTTGGACACGCCGGCGGCTGAAGCGACATCTTCCAGACGCGTAGCCGAATAACCGCGCGCGACGAACAAGTCCACTGCGGCAGAAACCAACTCTTGCGGGCGTGCCTGTTTGCGGCGTGCCCTGCGTTTAGCGGAAGAACCGCAGCCTTGATCGTTCACGGCACTCACTCCAACAATGTATGGTCCGCTCTGTCGAACGCCTGCGGACGTGTCAGCCAACTCTGATGCTTCCGTGCCCCACGGCCAATGCGGGTCCGCTTCCCGCCTGATCATCCCTTGAGCGCACCAAGCGCTTCATCCAGCATCTTCCTGGCATCGCCGAACAGCATGCGGTTGTTCTCCTTGTAGAACAGCGGGTTGTCCACGCCTGCATAGCCCGAGGCCATCGAGCGCTTCATCACGACCGAATGCCTGGCCTTCCAGACTTCGAGCACCGGCATGCCGGCGATGGGGCTGGCCGGGTCCTCCGCGGCGCTGGGGTTCACGATGTCATTGGCGCCGATGACCATGGCCACGTCGGCATCGGCGAAGTCCTCGTTGATCTCGTCCATCTCCATCACGATGTCGTAGGGCACCTTGGCTTCGGCCAGCAGCACGTTCATATGGCCCGGCATTCGGCCCGCCACCGGGTGGATGGCAAAACGTACATCCACGCCCTTATCGCGCAGGGCCTTGGTGATCTCGCACACGGTGTGCTGGGCCTGGGCCACGGCCATGCCGTAGCCGGGGACGATGATCACGCGCTTGGCCTCGCGCAGCATCTCGGCGGTCTCCTGGGCGCTCACGGACACCACCTCGCCTTGCGGTTCGGCGGCTTCGCCCCCTCCAGCCGGTTTGTTGACCGGCGCGCCTGCGCCGAAGCCGCCAGCGATCACGCTGATGAAGTTGCGGTTCATCGCGTTGCACATGATGTACGACAGTATCGCGCCCGACGAACCTACCAGCGCGCCGGTGACGATCAGCAGGTCGTTGTTCAGCATGAATCCTGTGGCCGCGGCAGCCCAGCCCGAGTAGCTGTTGAGCATGGACACCACCACCGGCATGTCGGCGCCACCGATGGCCATGACCATGTGCACGCCGAACACCAGCGCAATCCCCGTCATCACGATCAGCGGCGTCATGCCGGCTTTCACATCGTGAGCGCCAAGAAACGCATGGCCGAGCCAGACCACCGTCAGCAGCGCAATCAGGTTGAGCCAGTGGCGCGCAGGCAGCAGCAGCGGCTTGCCGCCGATGCGGCCGGCGAGCTTGCCGAAGGCGATCAGCGAGCCCGAGAAGGTGACCGCGCCGATCAGGATGCCGACGTAGATCTCCGCCTCGTGGATATGCTTCTCCGCCCCCCGAAACTGCACCGAAGTGTCGACATAGCTTGCAAAGCCCACCAGGCAGGCCGCCAGGCCCACCAGGCTGTGCATGAGCGCAATCAGCTCGGGCATCTGGGTCATCTTCACGATCCTGGCGGCATACAGGCCGATGCCGCCCCCGATGACCAGCGCGATGACGATCCAGGCAATTCCAGAGGGGCTGACGCGCGGGCCGAATACCGTGGCCAGCACGGCCAGCGCCATGCCGACCATGCCGAGCAGGTTGCCGCGGCGCGAGGTTTCCGGGTTGGACAGCCCACCCAGGCTGAGGATGAAGAGAATGGCGGCGGCGAGATAGGCCACCGTGGCGAGACTTTGGGACATGACCGGCTTTCCTTCCTTATGCGACTTGCCGCTTATTTGCGGAACATGGCGAGCATGCGGCGTGTCACGGCAAAGCCGCCGAACATGTTGACGGCGGTGAGCACCAGCGCGGCAAAGGCCAGCCAGCGGATCAGCCCGTCGGGCCTGCCGTCCATGCCGACTTCCGGCGCCGCGATCTGCACCAGCGCGCCAATCGCGATGATGCTGGAGATGGCGTTGGTGACGCTCATCAGCGGCGTGTGCAACGCTGGAGTGACGTTCCACACCACCATGTAGCCGATGAAACAGGCCAGCACGAACACCGTGAAGTGCCCCAGGAAAGCCGCCGGCGCAAAGGCGCCGATGCACCAGAACAGCACGGCGGCGATGGCGACGGTGAGGGTGAGCGCCCTGGCGGACATGGGCGCCCTGCTGCC
This sequence comes from Cupriavidus alkaliphilus, assembly GCF_900094595.1. Classification (GTDB taxonomy): domain Bacteria; phylum Pseudomonadota; class Gammaproteobacteria; order Burkholderiales; family Burkholderiaceae; genus Cupriavidus; species Cupriavidus alkaliphilus. The sequence continues at coordinate 335,699 of NZ_FMAD01000005.1, forward strand.
ATGGCCGTGCCCCGCTTTCTTCTCGGGCGCAGGGGCAGCCGCTGCCTTGGGCGCCGGCGCAGGAGCGGCTTTGAGCGGCGGGGCCGGCCAGGTGATGGCGCCGTCCTGGATTACGGCAAGGCCGCGGATCGCGTCGTCCTCCATGTTGACAATCGCCTGGCCGTCCCTGGTCTTGCACAGTTCCTCGGTCAGGCGCAGCAGATTAGTCGCGTACAGCGTGGACGATTGCCTGGCCAGGCGCGAAGCCAGGTCGGTGTAGCCGATGATGGTCACGCCATGGCACACCACGGCTTCGCCAGGCACGGTCAGCTCGCAGTTGCCGCCTTGCTCGGCGGCCATGTCCACGATCACGCTGCCCGGCTTCATGCTCCGCACCATCTCGGCGGTGATGAGCTTGGGCGCTGGCTTGCCGGGGACCAGCGCGGTAGTGATGATGACGTCCGCGTCCTGGGCCTGCCGGGCATACATCTGCCGCTGCGCAGCCTGGAAACCCTCGCTCATGACCCTGGCGTAGCCGCCACCGCCCGAGCCGTCCTCGTCGTAGTCGACCTTGACGAACTCGGCGCCCAGCGACCTGACCTGGTCGGCCACCTCGGCGCGCGTGTCATTGGCACGCACGATGGCGCCCAGGTTTGCCGCCGTACCGATGGCGGCCAGGCCCGCCACGCCGGCTCCGGCGATAAAGACCCTGGCCGGAGGCACCTTCCCCGCGGCCGTGATCTGGCCGTTGAAGTAGCTGCCGAAGGCGTGGGCGGCTTCGATGACGGCACGGTAGCCGCTGACGCCGGCGGCGGAGGTCAGCGCATCCATCTTCTGGGCGCGCGAAAGCGTGCGCGGCAGGCAGTCGATGGCCAGCACCGTGGCGTTCTTCGTGGCCAGTTGCTGCATCAGCTCAGGGTTCTGAGCAGGCCAGATGAAGCCGATCAGCGTGCCGCCTTCGCGCATCAGCGCCACTTCGTCACGGCTGGGCGGGCGTACCTTGAGCACGATGTCGGACGCGGCCCAGAGCTGCGCGGCGCCGTCGATGACCTCGGCCCCAGCCGCACGGTAAGCGTCGTCGCTGAAGTCGGCGGCTGCGCCGGCGCCGGATTCGACCGCCACCTTGAAGCCGAGCTTGATAAGCTTTTCCACCACAGCGGGCACCGTGGCGACACGTTTTTCGCCGGGAAGAGTTTCCCGCGGCACGCCGATGCGCTGCGGAGCCGAACTCGGATTAGGCTGCATCAATGATTTCCTGGACGTGGGTACTCAACAGGGGGCACCGCAGAGTGCCATCCCTGTATGAAAGGCGCTTGTCAGCTTGCGCACTCGGAAGAAAAAACCTGTGGCGGACGAACATAAAGTCATCCCTACTTCCCCGGCGATCACTGCGGGGTTCGCTCCAGACCGCGAAGGGCATAACCCGGATTTAAATCGGGTTCGTTCTTTTGCGCGCGCTCCAAGGCGCAATAGGCGTAATACAACGTAACCGACATATAAGACCAGGAAAGCAACGCGAATATATAAAAAATCATCTGATCGTCGTCGCCGGGGATACGGTAGAAGTCATAGATGCTCGCAATAGCCTGCGTCGATACCAGTGCCAGGATCACACTCACAGCATTGAGGCTTTCTCCGACGCTCAGCAATCGCTTGGCAACGTAAGCGAGGTACACCGAAAACAGAGACCACATCACCAGGTAGAAATAGGGCTTGGGTGCAGTCATAAAGTCTGCTGTCCACACCACCACGGTTACCGCCAACGCTCCCACCACATACATGACATCGGCGGTGATCGATGGCTTGTATCGATGCGTAACGGCCATCATGCCCGCGACCGCGATCACGGGTACGCCGACGGCCCTGGAGAATGCGTCGCAGAAAAGCGAGATGCTATAAAAGACGTGTTCTCCGGTCAGGGCATTGATCAATAGATTCGTCGCCGAGAACGTCACAACCAGCCACTCGATCCCGAGCAGGTAGTTAAGCTTCCCGAAGAATTTCAAACCATAGATCAAGGAAGTCGCCATCAATACAAGATCGGCAAGACAATAAATGTAGGCTTTGAATTCCATGACGAATTCCAATGGCTATTTTGAATTTGCATCACCATTGCGCTTACCCACGCCAACCGCGATCCCTGCATCACCTCTCGACTGGAGGTGACGCTGCCGGGATATGTGGGTTTCGCGCTTGTCTTTCAGGCGGCCTGCGCCATCCCGGGGGCCGCGAGGGCCGGCACGCGTTCGCGCAGCAAGCTGATGCCGAACATAAACAACCACAGAGGATGAATCACGAGGGTCAGCAGCACCACCCCTTCGGCAAGATCCCGCCAGCCGCCCAGGATAAAAATGAACTCGATACCGAACAGGCAAAGATCGAAGACGAGCAGACGGCCAAAGCCCCACTTCTCGGCAAGCAGGAAGCGCGCCGCCACGATTCCCCACAACAGAAGGACCGGTACTTCGGCGCTCCAGATACCTTGTGCGGCATTCTGCAGGATGGGCCAGATGGCTTCTGCCGCCATCTTGCCCGTGGCGTCGTTGCCCGCATGCAGGGCAGCCAGCGGGGCGAGCGTGAGGCTCAGCACGCCTGCGCCAACGATCCCCAGGATGGCGTACGCAACGACCCCGGTCAGGGCAATGTCGGCCAAAACCCCCACGCGCTGGCGCATCCGCCCCCAGAGATAGCCCCCCACGGCCAAAAACGGCAGATACCAGCCGAGGATGTCGGCCCACATCGACAATCGATAGAGGTTCTGCCCCTGGGGATCGAATCCAAGCATCGCGACGGGACGCTCGAGGAGCTCGAAATCGAAACTGGCCGCGGCAGCTTGCAGCGCCACCATGCCCCAGCCCAGCACCGCGCCAATTACGGCCAGCCAGCCGACAAACCGGCGCGGGTCATTTGCTGTCATATGTTGCGTCATGGTCTGATTCCTTCTTATCGGCTTGCGATGAATTGCGCGAGATCTTCGATATCCCGTTGCGACAATGGACCGGCCAACGCCGCCATCGCCCCGGTGGCATCGCGGCGCGTGCCGTTCTTGAAGTTCGTAAGCTGGTCGACCAGGTAGTCGTAGCCTTGCCCGGCCAGGCGCGGATATGCATCCTTGCCCTCCAGCTGCTGTCCGTGGCAGGCAGCGCAATTGCCGGCCTTGGCCAGCGCTTCGCCACGTGCCACACGCGCCGCATCGGCATGGAAGGTCGTGTTCGGCAACGGCGTCATCTGCGAGAAATGCGTCACCAAGGACTCGAACTCGCGCTCCGACAGGCTGAGCGCAAAGGGCGTCATGATCGGATCGCTGCGCTCGCCACTGGCAAACGCTGTGAGCTGCTTCCTGAGATAGGCCTCTTTCTGTCCCGCCAGGCGCGGATAGGCCTGGGTGCGTGCGTTGCCTTCGAAGCCATGGCAGTAGATGCAGGCATCGCTGGCGCGCGGCCAGGGACCGTTCACGCGTGCGTCGTCGCTCGCGATCTGGTCGATCTCCTTGCTCACGCGCAGCAAGCCATAGAGTTCCGGTCCGTAGACGATGCCGCCGATCAGGACCACGGCCAGCAGCACCCAGCCCGACCGGATGAATATCCGCTTGCCGCGGCTGCGGGGTTTCGTTGCGGTATTCATCATGCCCTCCCCACGGCCATGGCCTGCAGCGCCTGCAATGCCGCCTTGTGGCCGGAACGCACTGCGCCATCCATATAGCCTGCCCAGATGTCCGCCGTTTCCGTGCCCGACCAGATCAGCCGGCCGACAGACGGATGCAAGGCTTCACCGTACCGGGTGAGAAAGCCGGGTGGCATGGGCGAGACGCAGGTCAGCGTCCACTTATCCGCCTTGAGCCAGTCATGCTGGTGGAAGCCGATGGGATGCAGCGCTTCGTCGCCGAATGCCTGGGCATAGATGCGCGTGAGTTCGGCCTCGGCCGCCTTGGGGTCGGCCGGCAGCATGCTGATGTGCACGAACGCGTTGATCACGCCGAACGAGCCATCCTCCGGAGAATTGTCGTATGCCCATAACACCGGCCCCTTCGGCTGAAAGATCCAGCCGTTCAGGCCCTTGTCGCGCCAGAACGCCTTCTTGTAGACATGCGCCGTCTTGCGCCCGGGGGTGAACGCCGGCCAGCGGCGCTGCATCTCGCGGCGCTTTTCCGGCAGCGGCGGGTCGAAGGCAATCTGGTTGCACAACGGCGGCGAGAGCGCGACGATCACGTTGCGGGCACGGACCACGCCGTTCGGAGTGTGAATGGAAACCGGTCCGTTTTGCCAGTTATCGATGCGCAAGACGGGAGTCGACAGGCGTACCTTGTCGCCCAGCGCCTTGGCCATCTTGATCGACAGGATTTGCGAACCGCCCGAGATGCGGGTCTCCTGCGCACCGCCCTTGACCGCTTCGAGCCGGTCGTAGTTGCACTCGGCTGAATTGACCATCGACAACCAGTGCAGCAGCGACAGTCTCGCCGGCGTGGTCCCGCCGGTGATCCCCAAGCCAGCCGACCAACCGATCTGGTCTGCCGGTGCAATGTTCTTTTTCGCCAGCCAGTCGCCGACCGTCAGCGCGTCGAACTCGGCGGCGCGGGGCGACTTCCACGGCGCGCCCGACGGCACGCTCCTGGCCATCTCCTCGAGTTCATGTGCAATCTTCGGATCCGTGCCGAACCCACCCCCGGTATCGACCACGGCACGAGCGCCGCCGGCCAGGATCGTGGACTTGCCCTGCCAGTAGCTGGGAAACGTGCCGACCCCAAGTTCGCGAATCAGATCGGCGACCGCGGTCTGGCCGGGCCCGATCCATTGGCCACCCGCTTCCGAGAAGTAGCCCTTGCCGAGGTCGTGGTTGAGGGTGCGTCCGCCGACCCGGTCGCGCGCCTCCAGCACCACGAAGGACTCACATCCGGCACGTTTCAGGTCGCGTGCCGCGGTCAACCCTGCCAGCCCGGCGCCGATGATGGCAACCTCCAGCACGCCGCGCGCATCGCTTGCGGCACTCGCAGCGCTCGCCACTTTCGGCAGTACCGCTGCGGTGGCCGCTGCCGTCACCGACGCGGCCACACCGAGAAAGCCGCGTCGCGTGAGCGCGGCCGCCTCCGGTACCTCATCGCGCTTCTTAACCATATCGTCCATCTTGTTCCCTGCTTGACTTGAGAAATCGGATCCGCTACCGGCTTGCGACGTAATGCGCCAGGTCCTCGATGTCCTGTTGCGACATCGCGCCGATGACCGCCGGCATCGCGCCGGTGGCATCGCGTCGTGCACCGCTCTTGAAGCGCGTAAGCTGATCGATCAGATAGTCGTAGCCCTGCCCGGCCAAGCGTGGATATACGTCTTTTCCTTCCAGCTGCTGCCCGTGACAGGCGGTGCAGTTGTTGCCCTTGACCAGCGCTTCGCCACGTGCCACGCGTGCCGCATCGGCATGGAACGTCGTGTTCGGCAGCGGCGCCATCTTCGAGAAATGCGTCACCAGGGCGTCCAGCTCGCGCTGCGACATGCTCAGCGCCATCGGCGTCATGATCGGATCGCCGCGTTCGCCGCTGGCGAATGCCGCGAGCTGCTGCTTGAGATACGGCTCCGGTTGCCCCGCCAACTGCGGATAAGTCTGGCTGGCCGCATTGCCTCCGTAGCCATGACAGCCAATGCACGCTTCGCTGGGACGCGGCCACCTGCCGCCGGCAAGCGTGTCATCCTGCGAGATCCGGTTGACCTGCCTGCCCAGCTGCAGCAACCCGTAGAGTTCCGGTCCGTAGACGATGGCGGCGACCACGACCACCGTCATCACCAGCCAAACTGACAGGACGACAGTTTTTCGGGAACGGCTGCGCGTTTTTACGGTACCCATCATGCCGTCCTCCCAGCCGCGGCCCGCAGCACCTGCAATGCCGCCTTGTGGCCGGAACGCACTGCGCCGTCCATATAGCCTGCCCAGATGTCCGCCGTTTCCGTACCCGACCAGATCAGCCGGCCGACAGACGGATGCAAGGCTTCACCGTACCGGGTGAGAAAACCGGGTGGCATCGGCGAGACGCAGGTCAGCGTCCATTTGTCTGCCTTGAGCCAGTCGTGCTGGTGGAACCCGATGGGATGCAGCGCTTCATCGCCGAGCGCCTGGGCATAGATACGCGTAAGCTCGGCCTCGGCCGCCTTCGGCTCGGATGGCAGTAAACCGTTGTGCACGAACGCGTTGATCACACCGAACGAGAGATCCTCCGGCGAGTTGTCGTACGCCCATAACACCGGCCCCTGGACCTGAAAGATCCAGCCGCTCAGACCCTTGCCGCGCCAGAACGGTTTCTTGTAGACATGGGCCGTCTTGCGCATCGGCGCGTAGGCGGGCCAGCGCCGCTGCATCTCGCGGCGTTTTTCCGGCAGCGGCGGGTCGAAGGCGATCTGGTGGCACAGCGGGGGCGAAAGCGCGACGATCACATTGCGCGCACGGATCACGCCGTTCGGGGTATGAATGGCGACCGGTCCGTTTTGCCAGTTCTCGATGCGCAGCACAGGCGCCGACAGCCTCACCTTGTCGCCCAGCGCATCTGCCATCCTGACCGACAGGATCTGCGAACCGCCCGAGAGTCGGGCCTGCTGGGCGCCATCGCTGGTGCCTTCGAGCCGTTCGTAGTTGCAATCGGCCGAATTGATCATCGACAGGTAGTACAGGAGCGATAGTTTCGTCGGCGAGGTGCCGCTCGTAAGCCGCAAGCTCGCTGACCAATCGATCTGGTTCTCCGGCGCAATGTTCTTTTTCGCCAGCCAGTCGCCGACCGATAGCGCATCCAACTCGGCCGCGCGCGGCGACGCCCACGGCGCCCCCGATGGCACGCTCCTGGCCATCTCCTCAAGTTCGCGCTGGAGCTTTGGATCCGTGCCGGGTACGCCGCCGAGGTCGAGCGCGGCACGCGCGTCGCCGGCCAGCATCGTGGACTTGCCCTGCCAATACGTGGGAAACGTGCCGACGCCCAGCTCGCGGGCCAGGTCGGCGACCGCGGTCTGGCCAGGCCCGATCCATTGGCCGCCCGCTTCCGAGAAGTAGCCGTTGCCGAGGTCGTGGTTGAGGGTGCGCCCGCCAACACGGTCGCGTGCTTCCAGCACCACGAACGACTCGCACCCGGCACGCTGCAAGTCGCGTGCCGCGGTCAGGCCGGCCAGCCCCGCGCCGATGATGGCAACCTCGAGCACGTCGCGTTGATTGCTGGCACCGCTCACGGCGCTCGCCACTTTAGGCAGTGAGGATGCTGTCGCAGCTACCGTCGCCATCGCAGCCAGGCCGAGAAAATCTCGGCGGCCGAACGCAGTGCTGCCCGGCGCCAGGTCCACCGCCTCCACTTTGCTTTTCATTGTGCTTTCCTGGTCCATGAATCCTGCGGGTGCTGATTCGTGCGCGCCTTCCCACGCAGTCCGTGGGAAGGACTAACGCACTGGAGCTAATCGAAGCAACCGACCTCCACAAAGTCGTCCTGCGTCAGCAATGCATGCGGGTCAGACATCACCCCGTTGCGTTCGACAAATCCCGCATAGGTCGTGCTACACGACCATCCAAGCAGCCGCTGAAGTTCCTCAGGAAAGCGCTTGACTCGCTCGATAGGCAAAGTCAGATAGTGGTTCTCTTCCTGTCGCAGGATCGCCAGGTCGTACGACATGGTCAGTCCCGTGCGCGGGGCATCGCTACGGTTCTGACCGCCGCCGTGGTACGTCGAACCGATGAATATCAGCGCATCGCCGGCCTCCATCACGGTCGGGATCGCCTCCTCTTGCCTTGGCATGCGTTCGTCATCCCACTTGTGGCTCCCCGGGATGACCAGGGTCCCACCGTTCTCCTCGGTGAAATCGGTGAGGGCAATCATGATCTGGGCGCGAGCCTCCCGGTTGTAGCCAGGATGCCGCCAAAGCCAGACAGAATCGTCGCGGTGCAGGGGTTGCACGCCTTGACCCGGTTGGATCTGAATGGCTTGCGTAACGCCCACCTGAATATCGGGCGCCACCTCGACCTGGTTCTCGCCGCTCCAGACCTTGATGGGCGTCTGCAGAATGAGGCGTGCAGTTTCGAGATACAGCGGGTTCAGTGCGACATCGACCATATGGTCGGTTCGCGCAAACAAGCGCGACAGCCTCCGCGTTTGCGCACCTGCGAAGTACTCGTCCACCCCGTTCGGGGTAGTCTCGAGCATGGGAAGAAGATCCTTCTTCAGGTTCTCGGTCAGGCTCGCGCCGAGGAACCCCTTTACGATCGCGCCACCATCCTCTCTGATAGCGGACGCCAGCTCTGAGGGCTTAGTTGAATTGGGAAAGCGCTTAAGGGACATGACCTTACCTAACGATGGTGTTGATGACTGAAAAAAGCGGATCCGCTCTGATCGCATTGAGATCCAAAGTCCTTACATCCAGCTCAATACCTGGCCTCCATCGACAACAATCACCGAGCCGGTCATGTAGCTGCCCGCATCCGACGCCAGCAGCAGGGTCGCCCCGTCGAGCTGTCCAACCTCGCCGATCCTGCGCATCGGGATACGCTTGATCAGGTTCTCTTCCAGCCCCTTCTCTTCGAACGACGCATGCATATCCGTCCTGAAGTTTCCTGGGCAAAGTGCGTTGACCCGAACCCCCTTGCCGGCAAGTTCGAGCGCCATGGACTGCGTCAGGCTGATCAGAGCCGCTTTGGAGGCGCCATAGCTCGTCATGTAGCCGCCCGCACGCAAACCCGACGTCGACACGACATTGATGATGGTGCCGCTACGTCGCTCCGCCATTCCCCTGGCCGCCTGCTGAGCGAGCAGGAACGCGCCACGGAAGTTGATATCGAAAACCCGATCGATATCCTTTGGTTGCTGAGAAAGAAAACGCTCGGTGTGGATGACACCTGCGTTGTTGAACAGGATGTCGATTGGGCCGCCAACCTGGATCTCGGCCTGGTTCCAAGCTTCGGTAATCGAACCGGGATCACTCACGTCCAGTGGCACGCTGGATGCGGCGTGCCCTGCAGCGCGCAGGCGCTCGACATGGGCCTCGAGCAGACCGGCACGTCTGGCGGCAAGGACGACTTTTGCACCCGCCCCGGCCATCAACTCCGCAACATGCAAGCCAATGCCGCTCGAAGCCCCGCTGATAAAGGCCGCCTTACCATGCAAACTGAACAAGGATTGAATGTTGCTCATCGATGTCTCTTCGTGATTCGCTGTAACGTCAGGCTAGGCCGCTTCCTGGCGGATGCGGCAGCCTGATTCCACTCGCGACGCTTACTCCTTGGTCCAGCCGTTCTGATAGAGCTGGCTTGCCAGGCCGCCCAGACGCGCCGTGAGGATGTAGTTCTCACCATCTTCGATCAACGCAGACCGGATATCGCGGAAGATCTTTTCGATCGGATACTCGCGCGTGGTCCCGTTGCCGCCAAAGAGCTGGAACGCCTCATGCACGATCTTCATCGCCTCTTCCGTCACGCTGACCTTGGCCTGCGCACTCGCATAAGGATGAGTCTGCGGCGACATCCGTGCGAACGCGAGGCTGCGGCGAGCCACGGCACGCGCCATCTCCAGCCGGCGCAGCATCTCGCCCACACGCAACTGCGTCATCTGATGCTCGATGAGGAAGCCGCCGCCCTGCTTGCGCTCGTGGCAATAGGCCAGCGCCAGTTCAAACGCGGCCCGCGCGGCACCTGTGAACGCCTGGCACATACCCACTCCGGCGTGCGACCACATCGAAGCCAGGTTGCCGAGGAATTCGTCGTTAAGCGCAATGGCGAAGCGCTTCGGCACCTTGACGTTGTCAAAGAAGATCTCGCCCTGCGGCAGCGCGCGCTGGCCGATCTTGTCCAGAGGCTTGCCGCGCGAGATGCCTGGCAGATCGAGCGGAACGATCAGCGCGATGCCGTTGGTCTGGGTACCGTTTTCGCCGCTGCGGTAGAAGCCGTCACCGTAATCCGCCGCCATGTAGGCGAGCGCAACCTGCGCCACCGAGCCGTTCGACACCCACGACGAGTACTGCCCGTTGATGACGATCTCGTCGGCCCCCACCTTCGCGGTGATATTCCCCACCGGCTGCTTGCCGTGCGCGATGATTTCCTCACGGTAGAACGTCACGGCATCTGAGCCGCGGTCGGGCTGCGTGCTCGCCCAACAGCCGATCTTGCCCATGCACATGTCGATCAGTTCCTGGTTGCCGACCGACTGGGCCATCATCAGCGGCGCACCCGCAACGCCAATCGAGCAGGCGAGGCCAGCGTCGCCCCACCCGAGTTCCTCACCGATGATCGATTCGATACGCACACCCATTTCGGGAGGAAACTGGGCGATCAGTTGCGGGTCGAGTCCGAGCTTGGCGGCCTCGAACATGGCGGTCCAGTACGGAGACCCGGGGGCAATCACGTCCTCCGGCGTCATCCGGTCGAGCTCCCGGCCAAGCGGGCGCAATACGTCACGCGCAAAGCGGTGGACGGTACCCTGGATCGCGCGTTCCTCTTCGCTCAACGGCGTCTCGAAGCCGGTCGGCCAGATCGACGGCAGTTCCACGTTTTTCTTCAGGCGAATCATGTTGTCTCCTTTGCTTTTGCAGTTAAAGCGCTCGCCTTCAGGCGGCAGCGTCGCGCACCTTACGGTTCACCCAATCGTCCATCGTGTTGGCGCCGGCCAGCATCCCGTTGATCAGGCACCACCGGAACGGCTCAGGCGGCAGCGCGGGCGTGTCATGGCGCAACGCCGCAAGCAGCGGCGGCTCGGTACCGCCAAGCTGCTGGGCAATCATGTGCCCCACCATGGATTGACTTGCCAGGCCGTGCCCAGAGCACCCGGCGGTGTAGTAGATGTTCTGGTTCGCCCCGGTCGTGCCGACCACGGGAAGCATGTCGCCGGCGATGCTGATATAGCCGCTCCAGCAGTGCCGCAATGCGACGTCCTTCAGACTCGGCAAGCGTTCATGGAGGTTCGTCCTCAACTCGCGATACTGATCGTAGGCGGGCACGTTCGGCGTCTTCGATCCGTATGGATAGTGGATACGCTTGACGGTCGAGATGATTGTGTTGCGGGACGTCAGGCGGAAGCTTTCCATGCTCAAGTGGCTGGTCACGATACCTTCGCGCCTTGGCCAACCCAGCGACGCCAGTTGCGCATTGGACAGCGGTTCGGTCTCGATCGCCGAGATTCGCAATGGCACCACCTTGTTTGCGAGCACACCGAGCTGCGGGGTGTAGGCGTTGGTGGCAAGCATCAGCACCGGGGCGCTGACGCTACCGCGCGGGGTCTTCACCTGGATGACCGGGCCTTCGGCGTGAGACAGCATCGGCGTGTTCTCGTAAAGCTTCACGCCAGCCCGGAGCGCGGCACGCCGCAGCCCCATCACGTATTTTCCGGGGTGGAGCGTGCCGCCGGTCGGGGTGTATTCGCCAAACAGAAAGGCCGGTGGGATCCCGCGCGCGCGCATCTGCGTCTGGTCCAGGAATTCCGACTGGTGGCCGTGTTCGGCACCGATCCGCATCGCCTCGCGGATCTTCTTTTCCTGCGACGGATGGACGCCCGCGCGGATCCAACCGGACTGGACGTATTCGCAGTCGATATCGTGTTCCCTGAGCTTGCCCTCGACGAAGCCGACGGCGTCGTCGTAATAGCGGACGATCTGCGTCGCGCGCTCCTTGCTGATGCCCTTGAACATGAGGTCGTATTCGAACCCCATCGCCCCGGCCAGGTAGCCCGCATTGCGCCCGCTTGCACCAAAGCCAGGAAACTCGCGCTCGATGACAGCCACTTTCGCGCCCTGCCTGGCCAGCTCCAGCGCCGCGCAAAGGCCGGCGAAGCCGGCGCCCGCAATCACCACATCCGCGCTGACATCGCCCTCCAGGGCGGGCTGCATGTCATCAGGCTTCTCGACCCATCCGCCGAGGGCGCGGTATTTTTCCAGGTCGGCCCGCTCTTTGCCGTCCGCCACCGGTTCCATGCGCGCACTTTGCGTCGCCGCCACGGCTGGCACGGCAACGGCTGTAACTGCCGCGCCCTTCACGAAATTGCGCCGGGTCATTCCCGCACGCCCACTTTGATCTTCATGCTTTGGATCGACAACCGTGCTCATTCCAGACTCCCTCAATCACGGCTCAGTATGTGCACGGCTAGTGCCGCCTCTTCGATGCCTTGCATGCCGCCGCCGTTTTCCTGGACCGCGTGGCGGGCGCCCAGCACCTGACGCGCACCCGCCTCGCCACGCAACTGCGTGACCAGCTCGTAGAGCTGGCCGATGCCGGTGGCGCCCAACGGGTGGCCTTTCGATTCCAGGCCGCCGGAGGTATTGATGGGAATGCGCCCGCCGATGGTGAAATCACCGCGTTCGGCAGCCGGGCCGCCCTCGCCCACCGGCGCCAGGCCGAGGTTCTCGGCTTGAATGATTTCCCCCATGGCCGATGCGTCGTGCACCTCGGCAACGTCCATGTCTTCCGGGCTCAAACCGGCTTGCTCATAGGCCTGCAGCGCAGCCAGGCGGCCGATGTGCTTCTCGGGCTCGTCGACGCGCCGATGCGTGAAGCTGCGCATCACGCTTGCCGCTACGCGGATGCAACGCTTGCGATCCGCACCGATGCGCCGCAGCCCCTCTTCGGTGCAGAGGATCACCGCGGCCGCGCCGTCGGTAACCGGCGCGCACATTGGCAGCGTGATCGGATAGGTGATCGGGGGCGCCGCCAACACCTCTTCAATGGTGAACGGCTTGCGGAACTGCGAAAGCGGGTTGTGCACCGAGTGCCCGTGGTTCTTTGCCGAGACGGCTGCGATCTGGCGCTGCGTGGTGCCGTAGGTCTTCATGTGATATCGGCACATCGCGGCGTAGATCGACATGAAGCGGCTGTAGGGCCGATCGGATTCCGATCCGGGTGGCGGCTCGATGCCCTCGCCCATCCTGACCAGGTTCGCGAAGTTCTCCTCGACGCGCGACACATCCCACCCGCCCTCGAACACCGCGAAGGACTTTGCCTTGTCCGGCACGTTCATCTTCTCCGCGCCGATCGCCAATGCCACGTCGCATGCACCCGCCTTCAGGCTCTGCACCGCGAGATGCACAGCGGTACTGCCCGACGCACACGCATTCTCGACGTTGAACACCGGGATGCCTTCGAGACCGATCTTGCTGAACACCACCTGGCCCGGGATCGCTGTCTGGCCCTGCAGCGAGCCATTCGTAATGCCGGCGTAGAAAGCCGTGCCGATAGCGTCGGCGCCGCAACCGGCGTCCTGCAGCGCACCGCGCAGTGCCTCGCCTGCCAGGTCGTCGACGCTGCGTTCGAGGTGCCGGCCGAACACCGTCATGGCGATACCGGCAATGTAGATGTTGCTCATGATGGTCGCCTGCCTCAGATCCTGCGTTGCTGGCCTTGCCAGTACTGTTCGCGCAGATCCTTCTTCAGCACCTTGCCGACCGGACTGCGCGGCAACGCTGCAACAAAGTCCACACTCTTCGGCGCCTTGACCGGGCCGAGCTTATCCTTGCACAGCGCGATGAGCTGATCCTCGCTCACGCTCTGGCCGACGTTGAGTTCCACCACCGCCTTCACGGCTTCACCCCAGGTGTCGTCGGGCACGCCGATCACCGCGCAGTCCTGCACCGCAGGGTGCGCCCAGATGACCTGTTCGACCTCGCTCGGATAGACGTTGAATCCGCCGCTGATGATCATGTCCTTCTTGCGGTCGGTGATGTGGAGGTAGCCCTCGGCGTCCAGGTGACCGATGTCGCCGGTGTGCAGCCAGCCGTCGACGATGGTCTCGGCAGTCTTGTCTGGCGCCTTGAAATAGCCCTTCATGATGAGGTCGCCGCGCACGCAGATCTCGCCCGTCTCCCCTTGCGGCAGGACCTCGCCCTGATCGTTCATGATCTCGACGCGAATGAGGGGATTCGGACGGCCCACCGAAGACAGTCGTTCATCGGACGCGATCTTCCCGTCGTCGAAATGCTCGGCTGGCGTCAACGAGGAAATCGACGCTGCGGCTTCGGTCTGCCCGTACCCGCCGGCCATGACCGGGCCGAACACCTGGATCGCGCGCTTGAGCTTCTCGACCGACATCGGCGCCGCACCGTAGAGGAAGTACTTGAGCGACGAGAAATCCTGCCGCTCGATGCCCGGAATATCGAGCAGGCGGTAGATGACGGTCGGTGGCAGGAAGAATTCCGTGACGCGATGCTTGGCGATAGTGGCCAATAGCAGTGCGGGATCCGGCTTGGGCAGCACGACCACGGTGCCGCCGCGCGCGGTGCAGGGCAGAGACAACATGCCCGCTGTATGCGTCATCGGCGCCGCCGCGAGGTTAACCGGAAGCTGCGTGCCGTACGGGAACGCGATCATGAACTGAGCGAAGAACGTCTGGAACGCTCGGTGCGAATTCATCACGCCCTTCGGTGCGCCCGTCGTGCCACCGGTAGCCGACAGCATGACGATGTCGTCTATGTCGTAATCGACGCGCGGCATGGTCGTCGGTTGGCCCGCACTCCATGTCGCAAATGACGGCGCCCACGGCAGTTCGGCGTCGATGCACACCCAGAGCTTGACCTTTGGCAGGCTGGCGCGCAGCTCATCGATGATCGACGCGAAGGCCTGGGTGAAGAACAGTGCCTCGCAGTCAAAGGCGTCCAGCACGTACTGGTTTTCGGCCGGTGCATTGCGCCCGTTGACGGGGATGTACACCATGCCGGCACGCCACATGCCGAGCGCGCAGGCCCAGCCGATGACGTCGTTGTCCGCCCACACCGCTGCCTTCGCTTCCTTCTCGAACCCGGCGGCGAGCAGTCCGTTGGCAATGCGGCAAGTCAGCTCACCGATCTCCTGGAACGAGAAGCTGCGCTCATCCTGGATGTACGCCGTGCCGTGGGGGTTGATGCGCCACCCGCGGTCGAAAAAATCAATGATGGCCATTTACGTGTTCCTTTGCATCCATGCCAGGTTCCGACTTCACCTGACTGGGCGCGCCGTCCCGGAACGCAGTCCGGGGCGAGCGCTTTCATGTGCTTTGCTGCTTTGCTGCAGCCTGACCGATCCGTCAAAGCCGCACAGCACTTACCGTTACAGTTGCGAGATCGTGGCGCGTGCCAGCCCGCGCTGC
Source organism: Cupriavidus alkaliphilus (assembly GCF_900094595.1). Taxonomy (GTDB): domain Bacteria; phylum Pseudomonadota; class Gammaproteobacteria; order Burkholderiales; family Burkholderiaceae; genus Cupriavidus; species Cupriavidus alkaliphilus. The sequence goes on from NZ_FMAD01000005.1 coordinate 350,727, forward strand.
TCCAGGAAGCCGAGCAGGTAGCGATGCCCGAACGCCTTCGAGCCGGAGGCGAAACCAACCTTGGAGGTCTCGCCATCGAGCAGCTTGATGGCCCCGGCTGCCTGAAGCGCCCCGGTCGAGATATACGGCGTGATGCCGTGCAGGGTTGCCCGTACTGCAGCGAGCTGGCCACGGCCGATAGCGAAGTCAACCGTTCGATGCAGAGAAGTGCGCTCGCGCGGCGGCATGGCCGGCGTGGTCGAATCGACGAACTGCTTGAGCACCATGTCCTGCTGCTCGGGCGGCAGGTGCGCGTACTCCGCCTCCCACTTATGGCCGAGCCCGTGCACCATTTGCATCACGTTGCTGTCGTAGAAGCCCACGCACGAGACGCAGCTGCGCACGCGTGGATCGTGCTCGAAGTACACCGGCAGCGACGTGCCACTCCACGGCAGCGCAAAGACGGGCTGCAGGAAGTCGGGGGAAGATACGTTGAACGAAGCGTGCTTGTCATGCGGCACCAGCTTCTTTTCCCACAGGTAGCATGCTTCCTGGCGATAGGTATCGAAGATGGTCGCCGTGGAACCCACGCTCACGCCGGCGCCTCCGCCTCGCGGCCCGCGCGCCAGCGTTGCGGTTTCGAGCGCATCGACACCCGGCGTCTCCAGCGCCAGCTCGGCTGCAATCTCTGCGAACGAGTACATGTACGCATTCGACGGCGACACGAGCAGCCCGGCCTGCCGATACAGCTCGCCGAACTGGTCGCGCACGTTGCGCACGTAGCGCTGCTCCCCGGTGGTGTCGAGGTAATGGCATCCTGCCTTGAGCGCCGCCTCCACCGCAACGAGCCCAAAATTGGAGAACGGCCCGACCGTGTTGCACACCACCCTGGCACCGCGGAACGCATTCACGAGCGAATCCACGTTGTGTTCCGCTTCGATGATCTCGTAGTCGGCCGACTCCAGACGCACAACGCGCTGCGCCATCATTTCCTTCGTGCGGCCAGCGTTGCGTGCCACCGCCGTGAACGGGATGTTCTGGTCGATCAGCCAGTCCATGATCAACATGCCGGTGTAACCGCTTGCGCCATAGACGACGACGGGGTGCTTTGCCATGGTTGTCTCCTGCTACTTCTTTTGTTGAGGGTTAGGTGAATCAAAGGTGGAACGACGCGCGAGGCCCAGGGGCACATTCATGCTCAAACCAGCCCTGAGCCACTGCAGCCGTGGCTTTGTCCGGTAGCGCCGCAGCGCCACATAATACGTATCCACGGCCTACTATTTACGTTTCGATGGCCTAATCTTAGCGTTGACATGGCCTACAATCAAGGAAGCAGAAGTTAGGGAAAACACCAACCGTGGCGCGACGCGAGCGATCTCGGCCAGGTCAGTTCCCGCATATGCGAGGTAAAGGACGGTGTGGTCGCCGCAGCGCCTCGGCGGGCAATCCAGCGTCACTACGGGGCTATTTGAAGCCCTTCTCCGTGGGGGCCTGGGAGGAGCAGCGCCCGCTGAGCGTTCGCGTTAGAGGTGGGCTGGATGCTCTGCACACTCACGCCTCCAGCCTCACGCGCAAAGGCATGGCGAGCGAAGCGGTGTTATGCCCTTCCATCGGATAGGCCTATAATTTGCATAGATCTTGTGTCAGCTATAGGAGAGCCCAGGTGCAAAACAGCGCGGTCAAGCCAAGAACCCGTGCCCGTTCCGAGGGGGCAAAGCCCGAGGTGCAGCCGTCAACGCGACGAAATCGGGAACAACGCATTCGGGAAATTCTTGATACCGCACGCCAGGTGTTTCAGGAGGATGGCTATGCCGGCTTCGCAATTCGCCGTGTAGCGGATCGCATGGGCATCACCCATGGCAATCTCCAGTACTACTTTCGAACCACCGAAGACTTGCTGCGCACGGCGCTCCCGGCTTATCTGAGCCAGGTCATGGAGGACTACACGAACATCGCCAATCGTCCTGGCACGGACGCGGCGCAACGTTGCTCCACGCTGATCAATCGTATTTTCCAGAACCTCAACGAGACCGACCTGCCGAAGTTCATGGTGGAGATCTGGGCTTTCGCCTCGCACGAAGCCTATGTCGCGGAACTGCTGCGCGACATGCAGACGCGGTTTCGAGGCATCTTCGCGAAGTTGTTGTCGGAACTCCATCCGACGTTGAGTAGCGATGAGTGCCTGGTGCGTGCCGCTGTGATCGCCGCCCAGATGGACGGCATGACGATATTCGCGTCCCACGGCGATTACCCGGGCAGAGACTATGTCGAGTTAGTTCGCGTGGCGAAGCGCGCGGTAAAGATGTTGGTGAACGCTTCGCCCCAGGTGCTGAAAAGCGAAACGCCACTGCGTCGTCCGCGTATCTTGCCCGGTAGCAGCAATGCCCCCGTCAACGTGTTTGGAGCGCATGGTGACCACCAGCCCGGGCTCCTGGATCTACGGGTGCAGCAGTCGGCTCTGGACGCCTTCCACTACCGGCCGACGGCCCAGGGCAAGCGCAGGGAAATCAAGATCAACGAGATCGTCGCCACCGCCGCCAACCTGCTGGCGACGGAAGGCTATGCAAACTTCACCCTGGCACGGGTGGCGAGAGAACTTGGCATCCTGCCATCAGCGCTCCAGAACTATTTCCCCACCCATGACGACCTGCTGCGCTCGACCCTTGACGCGGTGGGGCGGGCCTATCTGGACCGCTACTCGGAAATCGGCAAGCCGAGCAGCAAGGCGGCGCTCGAACGCCTGTCAGAAATCGCCGCCGACGTCTTCGAGGAAGTCTGTATTCCTGGGGTGCAACAACTCTGGATTGAGATGTTCGCGCTGGCTCAACATTCGGATCTCACGCGTGAAATTGTCGGAGGCGGCTACGCAGCCTACCGGGTGGTCTGTGCCAATCTCATCCGGGAGATCGATTCGTCGGCGACCGCGCGCGAATGCCTCTCGCGCGCGACACTCATCGCCGCGCTGGTTGACGGCGTAACGGTGCTGAGGTTTGGTGCCGAGCATCAACCGGTAAGCGTGGACCGCGCCTTCGAGCTGGTGATGGTGATGACAGTTCTCATCGCGCAGGGACGCATTACCACAACTGACGTGCCATAGCGCAAAGGCCAGCCTCAGGACAGGAACAGAAATCCCGCCTTTTTCAGAATGGAAAAAGATGCCGTGCTGGCACGGCATCGAAAGACCCCAGAGGGACACCACTGCCCGGGATCCTGGAGATGTGTAGCCGGCGCAAGTCGCTCAATGGCACGGAATCTCGATTCTCTGAGCTACAGAGCATTGGCGTCGCGGTAGCGCAGAGAGTGGGTCAGCGCACCAGCGTGCAGTATGGCGCCCGGAACGGCTCACCCGGCGTCAGCGATGGGTCGTTGAGCTCGCTGATGTCATAGGGGTAGTTGCACCCTCCGGTTGGCAGGGGCCGGTAGAACAGCTTGTCGCCGTAGAACCGGTAAACCAGCGTATGGCGGTCCGGACAGTCCGGGGTCACGGGAGCACCACCGTGCAGGGCGCCGGAGTGGAACAACAGCGCATCGCCCGGCTCCAGATCCCAGGAAACGACATCCCACGACGCAGGATCTTTGGCGCGGTCGGCTTCAATGTCGGGTAGTCGGGGCCAATCAGTGTTGGCCCACAACGGCCTGGTGTGGTCGTTCGGGTCGTTATAGGACGTACCGTTGTACTGGACGCCGAGATGGGAAGCGCGAACGACTTCGAGCGCGTTCTTGCGAGGGATCTTCTCGAAACAGGTCCAGATGTTGACCATCTGTGGCCCGCTCATCGGATAGTACGAGGTGTCCTGGTGCCACGGCGACCGGCCTGCCCTGCCGCCCTTCTTGATGAAAATTTCCTCGCCGATGAACCACACATGCTCGGAGCCCCAAAGCGACGCCACGAATTCATCGAGTGCCAACGCCTTGACCGTCGCGACGTGTACATCGCGGTTGTCAAAATTGCCGTAGTCGTTGAAATGCTCATCCGGCGTGCCTTCGAAGGCGTAGCCGTGCTGTGCGCTCGGATGGGCGACTCCGTAATCGAACGCTTCGCGCATCCGCTTGAGGCGTTCGGAGGAAAACAAGCCCCGGGCGACGGTGGCACCGTCACGCGCCAGTTCCAGCTTCATCTGCTCAGTCACTTGCATGTGAACCTCTTTTACCTTGTTGATAAAATCAAATATGTCGGGAGGAATGTTAAATTCCTGCCTCGGTTATGACCGGAACAACCGATGTGTTCGGACCGGCAGCGCGAACGCACTCAAAGCCCCGCCAGCACGCCATCTTTCGAAAACAAGATCGGCTTTCCACCGGCATCTATCAGCGTTGCGGTCAAGGCAGCCCGATCCGGACGCTGATCGACTTCGAACGATGCGCCGCTAGCGCGCTGCCGCATGACCAGTCCGTTCAGGCCGACCGCAATCAGCCCGCTGCCGGCGGCGACGAGACTGGTGATCGAGCTCTTCGTCCCGGTCTTCAATGGCTGCCATGATTCCCCGCCATCGCTGCTCTGGAACAGACTGCCAAGCAGGCCACCCACGACGATCCGGCCATCGGGCATTGCCACACCCGACCACAGCGAGCCCTTGCCGCCGGTGGCGAGGTAGTGCCAGCTGGCCCCGCCGTCGGTCGACTTGAGCACGGCGCCCTGTTCGGCAGAAACATAGAGCGCGCCCTTCTGATCGGCAAAGGCGTGGTACAGGTTGCGATCGGCCTTGCCGCCGTCGGGCGGCCTGGGCAGCGTGGTGCGAGCCCACGTCGTGCCGCCGTCGCGGGTCTGCAGCATCAATGACCACAGACCAACGGCAATCCCATCGCGCTCGTTCGTAAAGAGCACCGAGAACAGCGGCTGATCGACCGCCGTGTCCATCCGTTGCTTGCTCCACGTTTCGCCGCCGTCACGCGTGGCGAGAATCACGCCCCACTGGCCCACCGCCCAACCCTGCCTGTCATCGGTAAAGGTGACCGCCGACAGCGTGGCGGAGACCGGCACGCTGCGCGCCTGCCGATACGTCTTGCCTTCGTCGTCGGAAAGCAGAACGATGCCGTGCTCACCCACGGCGACGATGCGTTTGCCGGCGCGTGTCGCGTCCAGCAGCATCATGCGGGTCGGGGCGGCCCAAGCATGCGCAGGCTTGGCGCTCCAGGTGGCAACTGTCCCCGCGGATGGTGCCTGTGCAAGCGCTGTGGTGGCCGCACACAGTGCGATGCTGGTCACAAGAGTCTTGATCATGGTTGCGTCTCCGGATCAGTGGCTGAGCAGGCCCGGCACGCGCGCCGGTTTGCGGCGCGGGAACCAGCGCTCCAGCACCGAGGCAAGCGCCGGCAGTGCCGTCATCGCCATCACCAGGTTGACGATGAACATGAAGGCCAGCAGCTTGCCCATGTCGGCCTGGAACTTGAGCGCCGAAAAGCTCCACGTCGCCACACCAATGGCCAGCGTGATCGCGGTAAAGATCGTGGCCACGCACTCGAACTCGAGCGCACGCTCCATGGCCCTGAGGATCGGGTCACCTTCTGCCAGGTGCCGTTGCAGCCGGTTGTAGATGTACAGCGCGTAGTCCACACCGATGCCCACGGCCAGCACCATCACCGGCAGCGTGGCCACGGTCAGGCCAATCTCGAGTTCCTTCATGAACCAGTAGCCGATGAACGTGGCCACCGACAGCGGCACACAGCACGCCAGCATCGAGCGCCAGTCGCGGTAGGCCAGGAACACGAGGACCACGATGGCGGCGTACACATACAGCATCATCGGCAACTCGCTTTTTTCCACCTCGTCATTGGTGGCAGCCAGCACGCCTGCATTTCCCCCAGCCAGGCGAATGTTGATGCCAGGGAACGGATGCGACGCGCGGTACTGCTTGATGTCGTCGAGGATCCGGTTGATCGTCGTCGCCTTGTGATCGGCCAGGTACAAGTGGACCGCCGTCATGCCGCAATCTGCCGTCATCAAGCCTTTGAGGCGCGCCACATCGACCGACACCGCACCGTAGTTGTCGGGGTCGATCGGCACAACGTTCATTTTGGGATAGTCCTCGTTGTAGCCGGCGTTGTAGGTACGCAGCGTCCCTGAATACGACTGCGCGGACACCACGCCTGGCTTGGTGCGCATGGCGGCGGTGAATTCTTCCGCATACAAACCGACGGCGGGGTTGTCGCACGCCTTGCCAGTCGATTCGATGGCCACCGACAGCCAATCCAGGCCCATGTCGTAATGGCTTGCAATGGACGTTGCATCCCGGTTAAAACGCGCTTCCTCACGCAACTCCGGCGCGCCCGGCTGGAGCGTGCCGATCACGCGGTCGCGGCTCTGCCAGACCGAGAGCCCGAACACCATCAAGGTGATCAACAGCGTGGCGCCCGCGTACTTCGGCTGCGCCACCCGCGATAGCGGACGCAGGAGCGCCGCGCGCCAGGCACCGCGCTTGAGCGCGCGCTCCGCGTACGCCTGCGTGAAATTGAAGCACGATGCCGCCACCGGCAGCATGATCAGGTTGGTGATGATCTTGTAGGCCACGCCCAGCGACGCCGTGATCGCCAGCTCGCGCACCATCGGAATCGGGATCAGCAGCAAGGTGACGAACGACACGAAGGCGGTGACGAGGGCCAGCACGCCCGGAATCAGCAGCCCGCTGAAGCTGTGGCGTGCAGCGTCGTACGAGCTGTTGCCGCGTGCGATCTCACGCACGATAAAGTTGACCTGCTGCACACCGTGCGACACGCCGATCGCAAACACCAGGAACGGCACCAGCACGGCGAGCGGATCGAGACCGAAGCCCAGCAAGCGCAACGTGCCGAACTGCCAGACCAGCGAGGTGAGCGAGCACACGATCAGCAGCACCGTGAAGCGCACTGAATGGCAGTACCAGTACACCGCGAGCGCGGTCAGCAGCAACGCGATCGCGCAGAAGCCGAGCACAGCCGTTGCGCCGTCAGCAATGTCGCCGATCTGTTTGGCAAAGCCGATGATCTGGACTTCATAGCCGGCGTCTTCGAATGGCTTGCGGATCCTGTCTTCGAGCGTATGATTGAACGCCACGTAGTCGAGCACCTTGCCGGTGCTGTCGCGCTCGTCCAGCTCGGCAGTGATCATCGCGCTGTCTTCGCTGTGCGAGACGAGCGTGCCGACATAACCACCGAGCGTAGTGGCGCGACGGATGTCGGCCACGACCTCAGGCGTCAGTTGAGCGGGCGTGATGTTGCCCGAGATGATCGGCTCGGCACGAAACCCTTCTTCGGTGATCTCGTTGACGAAGGCGTTCGGTGTCCACAACGAACGCACGCCGATACGGTCCACGTTGGGCAAGTACGTCACCGCCTGGGTCACCTTGTACAACCGGCTCAGCCCTTCCGGTGTCCAGATCGAGCCCTGCCTCGCCCGAACCACGACGGTAATGCGGTTTGCACCCAGCAGGTCGTTCCGGTACTTCTGGAACGTCTGGATATACTCATGGCCGATCGGCATCTGCTTCTCGAACCCCGCATCCATGCGCAGTTGCACGGCAAACACGGCCATGATTGCTGTAAAGGCACCAATCAAGGCGAGCACGATCATGCGGTGGCCGAAGCAGACGCTTTCCAGACCGCTGACTAGACGATTTAGCACAACACCACCCCTATGTGTTCCGGCGGCGCGCCACGTGCGCCGCCCCTGCCGGGTTACCGGTCAGAAGTTACGCGTGACGAATGCACCGATGAAGTTTCGGTCCGCATACGGCTGTCCCACCGACTGGTGACCACCAAAGAACGTCGTGAAGTTCACTCCCGCCTGCCACTTGGTCGGGTTCTGATTGAACAGCACGTACAGATTCAGTGCCTTCGCGCCCTGGAGGTAATTTGCGGTGAAGGTCGGCGTATAGCCATAGAGCGATGTCATGAACGTCACGCCGGGCGTTACTTGCCAGCCCGGAATCAGCGTTCCGTCATAGGTCCAGTTGAAATCGATGGTTGCACCCACCGAACTTGACGTGCCCTGAGACCTGGCGATCGGATAACCCAGGCCTGAGTTCTGGTTCAACCAGGGCAGATAGCCCGCGGAGGTCCCCTGTGTCACGGCTTGCCCGTCGATCGTGCGCGTAACGCCATGCGAGCTCAGGCCCGGGTAGTAGATCCAGGTGGCCTCCCAGGTGAGCGTGGCCTGGTCCGCGCCGATCAGCTTGAGGAAGGGATACTCGCTTCGCGTCAGGGCCAGGATGCCGTTGATGTCGAATTGAAGCTTCTTCCGGTCGACCCACTGCCGGCAATGAATGCCAGGGACACCATTGGTATTCATATCGAGCGGACCGCCGGCGCCATAGCAGCCGGATAACGCCACGGCGTCGCGAGGCCGATACGACAGCTCAGTACCGATCGCCCAATCGCCAACGGGGAAATTGGCGCTGGCGCCGAAGAGCTGGCGATTGCCGAGATGCGAGAACTGCAATGTACCGTCGGGCAATGACGCCATCACCGGCGACTTGTCGATATAGTTGAGGTAATAGAGCGCAAAGTTGGCAGGCAAGGATGTCGGCGTGTAGTTCAGTTTCAGACCGAACTGCGGCCTGTACTTCGCTGGCAATGCCGACGAGACGGGAACACCGATATCAAAGAACGGGGGCCCGGCGAATTCCCCATTGACGAGGCCATTGTTGATGGCGCTGATCACGCCCGCGTTGTGGCTATCCGGCCCGGCAATGGTGCCCGCGCTGGGACCTGCCACGTTGAAGTTTCTTGTGCTGATCGTGAATGGCTCCGCGCCGCGGCCGAAGCCATTCGTGATCGACCAGTAGGATCCAACCGGTGGATAGCGGTTGCCATTCCACTGGAACTGGTAGTAGGCCTCGGTGCTGAAGCCCCCGGGAAGACCGGTGGCGAAGCTGAGCATTGGCGCAGGGCGCAGGGCCTGCTTCAGCTGCGCCCCGGGAATCAGCAGCTTCTGGATATCGAGCGAATTGGTCGCATTGATGCCGCTCTGCGCGAAGATGCTCTCGCCCCAGTTGATCACCTGGTTGCCGAGGCGCACATGCGCTCTGCGCGCGCCGATGGTGAAATCCTTCTGGCCCCAGAGATCGAGCAACTGCGCATCGTGCACAACCTGCGCCGCAGCCTCGCCGGACAACGGCGTCCTGGCCGTGTCCTTCGCCATGAAGTCATACATCCCAGTGCCGCGGGCCATGAACTTGAGCCCCTGGCCCGGCATCGTCAGCAGCAATTCACTGGTCGCGCTAAGGTAGGTGCTGAATGCATCCCCCTTGCGGTAGTTCAGGTTGCCGTTGTCGCCGAACCCCCACTGGTCGACGTTGGCTGCCGCACCGCAGCCGTTCGCGTTCGGATCGCCCGTGCGGGAACAACTGGGGTCCTTGACCCGAACCCCCGCGCCGGCGGTAATGTTGGTCACCAGCGAGCCTTTGATGGCATCGTCCGCTCCCACCGTGAAGTCATACGCATACGCGCTGGATGCTGTCGCCCCCAGCACGGCAAGCGACATCGTGCTCCGCCGAAACATCTTTGTAGTTTTCATCGTCGTCCTCCATCCCCTTCCGAGGCCGGCGCGTGCCTCCTCAAACGCGCGCCGGCCCGCCATGCAGCGACCTTCAGCGCTCGCTCACCGAGCGCAGCGTTTCCGAGGTGAAGAAGTCCGCCCTGAAGCGCGGATCATTGACCTGCTCGTACCAGCGAATGTCCTTGCCCTGGCCAATCGTCGTCTGGTCCATCACGTAACGCCCGTTGTTGAGGTCGTACATCGCGAACGGCAGGTTGTCGCACGTACCCCCCAGTTCCCACACCGGAATCGGGTAGCTCTCGCGCACCTTCCACAGCTTGCCCTGGGCGTCGTAGTCCTCGCCCACGAGTGCCAGCCAGCTGTCTTCATCCAGATAGAAGACCTTCTTCGATGCAACGTGGCGCGCACTGGGCTTGAGCGTGGCCTCGACCACCCACACGCGGTGCATTTCATAGCGACGGTTGGCCGAAGCAACACCATCTGGCGTAGCAACGTCGCGCAGCTTGTCCTTGAACTTGTACATGCCGAACGCGTTGTACGGCACGATCATTTCCTTCTTGCCGACCAGCTTCCAGTCGAACCGGTCGATGGTGCCGTAGAACATATTGGCTTCATCGATCAGATACTGGTTCTCCATGCCGATGACCGGCGCATCGTGCGTATAGGCCGGCATGCGACGCACGCGGCGCTGGCCGGGGAAGTAATAGAACGTCTCGGATGCCTTGTTGAAGTACTGGCGTTGCACAAACGCCTGGCCCGCCAGTGCCGGCGGCGATTCCATCTTGAAGAAGGCGGCACTGCTAAGCTGATCGACGTCCTGCGGCGTTGTCTTTCCCGGCTTGCCCCACGGGAAGAACGTGTGCTGCGGAGAGATGACATCGATCCATTCGTTGCTGCCCGGGCGCGGGGAAATCACGGTGACCATCTTTGGCCATTCCAGGCCCTCACCGTGGTAGCGATAGATGTAGTTCAGGATCGCCTCGGCGCCGGTCTTGGGCTGCGGGAATGCAATGCCCGGAAGGGTTGCCGTCTGCAGTTTTTCGCCGCCCGGATCGAGCTTCGCCCCGGTGAGATTTGCCTTGGAGTTCTGCGCAACGAAGTCCGGCACCTGGCATTCGCGATGCGACGGATACACGTCCATGCGATAGCCCTTCTTTTGCTTGACCAGGGCAAGCTGTCCTGGCGTCAGCCTGTCTGCGTATTTGTCGACGTTCGATGCATCGATCGAGTACAGCGGCTTCTCGTTCTTGTGCTTCCAGAAGTCGCCGCGGAACTTGCCCCACTCCCAACCAGCCTCGGGTGACTGCTTGCCTGCATACGCCGGAACAGCACCGTCTTTACCCGCTGCGCGAACACCACCTTCCGGGGTCAGGTCCTCCGCCATGGCGGCACTGCCGATCACCAGGCATACCGCAGCCGCAATGGCCGGCATGGTTTCAATTCTGTACTTCTCCATCATGGTTCTCCTCCGATCCCTCGCTTCTCTGCCCTGCATGTCGGGCGTTCCGGGTTGCGATATCAGTCAGTGGTGGTTCAACGTCCGTAGTTGTCGATTGGCGCGAGACTCAGTCCTTGCCGGAGCCGGCCACGGCCACCGCGCGAATCTCGATGACCAGTCCAGGCAGGGCCAGTTGCGTTACGCCCACTGCCGTCCAGGACGGATAGCGGCTCGGGAAGTACTGATCCTTGACAGCGACGAACGCATCGACCTCGCCGTGAAGGTCGGTGTGGAATGTTGTGAGTTCCACGACGTCGGCCAGGCTTGCGCCCGCCTCTTCGAGAACGAGCTTCAAGCACGCGAACGCGATCTGCGCTTGCGCGTGCATCCCCTCTGCCGGCTTCATGTCCGCGTCGATCCCGACCTGGCCGGACACCCATATCAGGTCGCCCACTCTCGTAGCCGGCGATAAATGGTGCTCGTCGTAGTACGCCCGGAACGGGGCCGGGACGATCGATTGACGTTGGTTGTTCGCTGCCATGACTTCAGCCTCTTTGCTTAGATGCGTTGACGGAAACAGGGGTGCGCGGAATGGATCGCCCGCCTGCAAATGTGAAATCTCGTCGGGGAACGGAACGCCCGCTGCGCTGCGGTTCGCGCAGATGTGTTGGGGCCGCGGTCTGAAGATCGCGTCGTCGCCAAAGCACAGCGGCACGAGCGTTGGCGGTCGTTTGCGGCGCCACCCACCCATGGTGTTCGCCTCCAAGAACCACCTCATTGATACGTATAAGCGGCCTACAAATAGCGTTTCATTGGCCAAATATTAGCGTTGCATTGGCCTAGATTCAAGGTCGCGGGCGCTAGGGAAAACACCAACTGAAGCAGACCAAGACGATGGGAAGCCGAGTTAGTGCAGCGTGACCGCCGAAGTGCTGGTGCTGGTACGCTCAGCGCCCGGCCATCGTGGCTGACGCCTCGTTACCTGGGAGTGCCAGCGAAGCAAGGACTTGAACGACTGAAGAAGGCGAGAGCCTTGCCCAGTTCCCATTTCGGTGGACAAACGGTCCGCAGTTCGCCGGCAAGGTTGCCAGGCGCATGGGCGACACAAGCATGCACGCGTCGGCGCCAGATAGGACCCAAGAGGTTTATGGAGTTAAACGTGCCTGATGATGCATTTTGGTCTCCAAGGTCCTCCGACGATGTAGACATCTCTACATCATTGAAATACCCGTTATGGGCCCCTAACATGCGCCCATGACGCTTTCCACTGATGCCTGGGTCCTGCTGATTGTCAGCTGCCGTGGGCCGGTGCCACCGCGCGCATGCGAATCTGGCGCACAACCAAGACGCTGGGCTGCGCCGCGCTGCGCGATGGGGCCAATCTGCTGCCGGCCGGCGATCAGCAGATCGCCGGTCTGCGCGAGTTGGTGGATACCATCCGGCGGGAGAAATCGGATGGTGCTGGATTCCCTCTACGCGCATTTCTCCACCAGCAAGAAACCCTGACTTCCACTTTCACCCAGGACCTGTCATGAGTCGCATGCAACAAGCCGGCATGGCACCGGCGGAAATCCCGGAACGGCCTGCCTATACGCTCTGGCAGCTCGTGCTCTATTTCCTGCGCCTGGGCAGCTTCGGCTTTGGCGGGCCGGTCGCGTTGGCCGGCTATATGCATCGCGACCTGGTCGAGCGGCGGGGATGGATCAGCGAGGGCGACTACAAGGAAGGCATCGCGCTGGCGCAACTGGCGCCCGGGCCGATGGCGGCACAACTGGCGATCTACCTGGGCTTCGTGCACTACCGCGTCCTGGGTGCCACGCTGATCGGCGTGGCCTTCGTACTGCCCTCGTTCCTGATGGTGCTGGCGCTGGGCTGGGCCTATGTCCGGTTTGGTGGGCTGACCTGGATGCAGTCGGTGTTCTATGGCGTGGGCGCCGCCGTCATCGGCATCATTGCCATCAGCGCGTACAAGCTGACCACAAAGAGCGTAGGCAAGGACAAGCTGCTATGGGTGATTTACCTGGTGCTGGCAGCGGTGACCATCGTCACGGAGTCCGAAATTGCCTGGCTGTTCCTGGCGGCCGGCGTGCTGGCCTGGTTCTGGCGCGCCCCGCCCAAATGGCTGCGCCAGAGCGGCGCCAATGCGCTCGCGGCCACGCAGGTGCCGGCCGCCAGCGGTCTGCTCAGCACGCTGGACTGGCCGCTGCTGACCCAGATTGGCGTCTTCTTTGCCAAGGCAGGTGCCTTCGTCTTTGGCTCGGGTCTCGCCATCGTGCCCTTCCTCTACGGTGGTGTGGTGACGGAATATCAATGGCTGAATGAAAGGCAATTCGTCGATGCGGTGGCCGTGGCCATGATCACGCCCGGCCCCGTCGTGATCACGGTCGGCTTTATCGGCTACCTGGTGGCGGGTCTGCCTGGCGCCTGCGTGGCGGCACTGGCAACCTTCCTGCCGTGCTACCTGTTCACCGTGCTGCCGGCCCCTTACTTCAAGAAGTACGGAAAGCTGCCGGGCATCCTGGCTTTCGTCGACGGCGTCACGGCCGCCGCCATCGGTGCCATCAGTGGTGCGGTGTTCGTGCTGGCCAAGCGATCGATCGTCGACCTGCCCACCATCCTGCTGGCACTGGGCACGGTCGCACTGCTGCTGAAGTTCAAGAAACTGCCTGAGCCAGTCATCATCACCGGTGCCGCGCTGATCGGCCTTGCCATTTATCCGGCGCTGCACCACTGAGCCCAACGATCCAAGGGGCACCATGATCCATGGGCGGGCCGGGTCAACGTCCCATGCCGGGCCAGCAAAGGCCGGTCATCTGCCGGTGCCTGGTGTCCGGGATGGAGATCCGGAAGCGGGAAATGCAGCCGAATTCGGCGGATTGAGTCAACAATGCGGCCGGGATGTCGCCCGCGCTCCGCGAAGACTTTCCTGCACAGGCCAACGGCAGCTGCCGGCCACTGGTGCCGGCAGCTATTTCTGTATTTGCCTGATCGCGCGCTCGCGCGACGCCTGCATGTCCTGCATCAGCCGGTACGCCGCGTAGTACTTGAAGATGTTGCGCACATAGGTGGTGGTCTCGATGCCGATCTTCTCCGCCACCACGATCTCGACGTTGTTGAACCACTTGTCGGGATCCAGTCCGCGCGCCGCCGCTTCCTTGCGCATCTTGGCGATATTGCCCGGCCCGGCGTTATAGCTGGCAAAGGCGAACAACGGTCGGTCCGCTTCCGAGAAGTGGGCGTCGGGAAAATACTTCGTCATCAGCCGGTCCATGTACTTGGCGCCGGCATGGACGTTGGCTTCGGCCATCCGGATATTGCCGACATTCAGTTCCTTGCCGGTGGCCGGCATGATCTGCATGATGCCGACCGCGCCGACATGGCTGCGCGCCTCCTGGTTCAGCTGTGATTCCTGGAAACCTTGCGCGGCCAGCATCAGCGGGTCGAAGCCATAGTCCTTGCCGTACTTTTCGAAGAAGGCGATGGTCTGCTGGAAGCGCTTGTACTCGGCATCCTCGGTATTGTTCTTGATCTGCTTGATGCGCAGCATGGTCTGCTTGAGCCGGTACTCCGCTCCGCCCTGCTTCTTGACGAAATTGAAGTAGTAGTCTTCGATCGCCTGCCGCAGTTGCGGGCTGTTCTTGCGGTAGGCCCAGCCGGGGTAGCCGCCTTCGCGCACGGCCAGGTCTTCACGCACCTTGATGTTTGGCAGGATCTGCGCCCACATCGCGGCCTTCCAGTCATCGACCACCAGGATTTGCAGCACGCCCGCGTTGAGCATCTCGAGCGCGTCTTCGTCTTCGAGCGCGTCGGGCAGCATGACCAGCTTGATCGGCGCCTTGCCGGCGTGGCGCAGGCCGTCATTCAGCACGGTCAGGCTTTCGAAATAGCTGCTGGCGCGCCGTACATGCACGGTCTTTCCGGCGAGATCGTCGAGGCGCTGCAACGGCGGCGCCTTTGGCCCCGTGACAACCAGCTCGCGCACCGGCTTGCGGTCGCGCGGCGCGGTGAAGTCCACCTGCTTCAGCCTGCTTTCGGTCTCGGTGAGGTTGCCGGCGGCGATATCTCCAAGCCCCGCCATCAGGTCGGGCAGCAGCCGGTCGCGCGTGGTCGGGATGATGATGATGGTCAGCGGGCGCTTGCCGAGCTGGTCGGCGTATTTCTTGTTCAGGTAGCGCTCGAAGTCACGCACCAGCTCCGCGGTCAGTCCGCGCTCGCGGCCCTTGTCGCTGAAGTAGAGCGTGCGGCTGTACGGCACCAGCACGCGGATGACGCGGCTCTTGAACATCACGTCGAAGTCGCCGGTACGGGGCTTGTTGGCAAGGTTCAGGCCGCGCGGCTTGGCGGGAGTGGCCTGGCCTGTCGCGGCGGTAGCGGCAGGGGCCGACGCTGGCGGATTTGGCGATGGCGGCGTTTGCTGGGCTGCGGCAGAGGGTCCGCAAAGGCTGAGCGCGCCCATCAGGCCGGACACAAGGAGGCCTGCCAGCCAACGAGAAGGGCGGACAGCGGACATGGCGGGGATCGCAAGCCGCGCAAGCAAGCGCACGGTTTGCCCATATGGAGTCTAGGCGTGAAATGGGACGTTGCAAGCCGGGGACGTGCAAGGGGGAGGAAGTACGCGGCTGCCTGCAGGAAACGCGGACGAGGGCAACGCAGCAGGGGCGCGTGGAGAGGGGGAAAGAAATGGCCGGCTGCTGCCGGCGATGCGTCACAGTGCATTGATCCGGGGAGTGATAGTTTGCACCCTCAGAACGCCAGGCGAGCCTTTCACGCGCTCCAAGTGCGGGTCAATCGGCGCACTGTCAGTATCCGTAGCAGAGCTCCGCAGCGATGTGGTGAGCTGAAAGTATGCGAGGGGATTCAAGGCGAAAGTCAGCGCGACTCCGTCCGGGCCCGGAATTGGCTTTCTGAATGTCGCACCCCGCGCAGGCTTTTTCCGCTGCGTGTGTCGGGTCAAGTTCAAGAAACTACCTGAGCCAGTCATCATCACCGGTACCGCACTGATCGGCCTTGCCATTCATCCGGGGCTGCACCACTGAGCCCCACGATCCAAGGGTCACCATGATCCATGGGCGGGCCGGGTCAATGTCCCATGCCGGGCCTCCAACGGCCGGTCGTCTGCCGGCGCCTGGTGCCCGAGATGGACTGGCTACAGCCTGCGGCCGCCCTTCGTCTTCGGCCGTCTCCTGCCGGCCACGAACAGTCACTCGGCTCATCACCTCGAAACCGGTCCTTCGTCCTTAGAATCGGCGGAGATTGCCACCGATTCAGGCATTCTCGGAATCCCCTCTAATGATCGAATAGCGATCAATGTCCGTGCGAAGCTTCCAACCTTTGCGTGCCCAGAACTTCGACGCGACTGAGTTTGTCTTCAGCACATCGATGTGGCTTTTCTTAATGCCGAGACCTTCGAGTTCCAACAGACACCGTTCAACAAGCGCGTTGGCAACCCCCTTGCGCCTGTGCTTTGGGAGTACGAGAAGATGCTGCAGATACCCACGTCTGCCGTCATGTCCGGCCATGATGCATCCCACGATTGCTCCACCGAGCTCGGCAATGAAGCTAAGGCCGGGGTTACGCTCGAGATAACGGAGCGTCGATTCCCGGGAGTCGGCATCCCGTATTGAAACGCCGTCCGTTCCCTTCATGAGCTGTATCACGCGGTCATAATCATCTATGGTCATGAGACGAACTTGGAACATGCAATGCGCTCTTCGGTTTGGCAAAAGTCGATGGTAGCGCATCTGCACCGAGCGTCTGCTTTGACTTCTCGGAGATAGCCTTTGCGGGTCGGAAGCGGAAATCCGTGGGTTGCTGCCGGCCTGTTGACAGACGATCGCCCGCCTTCGGCCAGAAGCGGTCGGTCTACATTCACCCCTATTTTGTGGACAATTCCAGCCGGATCCTTCCGAACCCTCAATTTCGATTCCATATGAGTGAACTTCAGCAGGAAGTGCAGCGCCTCGCCGCAAAAGCTCTGGCCGATTTCAATGATCGGGCTGACGGAAGGCTAGATTTTTCGGAAGGAAGTCTGCAGATTGTCGAAGAATTGCTTGCAGAGGCTTCGATGTACCGAGAGGACCTCTTGTCTGAAGCGGTTGAGGGCCTCGTGACACGATTCGGTTGCTACATTCTGGAAGTCGGTCGCCAGCAGTTTGGAGGCACGTATTCATGGCTCGAAGAACGAAATCAGCCCGTGCTTGTAGTTGGTGATCCGCAAAGCCACACAGCTCTTGGAACTTGGGATAAGGTCCGTGGCCGCTTATCCGGGGATACCGGCGACAACATTCCGTTTTTCTTTGAAGGCTTCGCAGAACGAGTGCGAACGTCATCCGGTGGAGGCCGGACCCTTTACATTTGAAACCAACGCGGGAATGTCTGCTTTGGAGTGAAGCCAAGGACAGCTTTGGGTCGGTTGCCGCCACTACGCCACGCGGCACGCAGCAAGGGCCGCTGACGACCGGGATCGGCCACAAGCTGCCGGTCGACATGCATGGCTAGATTGCACGCAATAGATAGAAGTGTCCTCAGATATCCAGTGCGCGGCGCAACGACACACCCTGCATGCAGACGTACTGGTTTAGACCCCGACGAAGACGGCGCGGGCATCGAGAAGGAACTCGTCGCGCTTGCTGCGTCACCGGGCAGGGCCTTTTATCCGCCGAACGTCGTAGTCCTGACAATAAGAGGATCAACGGCGAATCGGGCGATGTCGGAATTGCCCGCCACCTAGTGGCCTTTTTCGCTCGCTAGCGAGCGGGTGGATGCGATGCTCCTGTGCGGAGACATGCCTGGAGCAGCTACATGGCCAAAGTCAGCCATCAAGGCATGACCGTAGCGTACGCACGAGACGGTCCGCTTCCGTTGTATCCGTGATGTTCGCGAAGCCCATCACCAGGCCACGCGGGGTGTCACGCATACGGCCATGGGCATACCAGTTGGAGAGCGGCAGTACCGCCAGTCCGGCTTGGCGGGCACGCGCGGCGACGGCGACATCGTCGACCGGACCGTCGGCAGCTTCGGCGAATTGCACCGCGAACTGGATTCCGCCGGGTGGCAATTTAACGGTCAACCGTTCTCCGAACGCCTGCTTGAGCGCGTGCGCGATCAACAGGCGCCGCTGTCCATATAGCGTGCGCATCCGTTTTACATGCCGCGCAAAATGCCCCTGTTCAATGAAATCTGCCAACGCCGCCTGAAACAGCGTTGGCGCGCCGGTATTCATGCTGCACGCCACCCGTTCAACACGCTCGATGGCACGCTCCGGCACCACCGTGTATGCCAGCCGAAGACCGGGAAACATCACCTTGCTGAACGTGCCGCAATACAGCACGCGATCATGCCGGTCGAGGCTCTTCAGGGCCGGCAAGGGGCGGCCCAGGTAGCGGAACTCGCTGTCGTAGTCGTCTTCGATAATCCAGCGAGACGCCGCCTCTGCCCAGGTCAGCAACGCCATGCGCCTTGCGAGCGAAAGCGTGTTTCCCAAAGGGCTCTGATGCGATGGCGTGACGAGCGCGAAGCGGGCCGCCGGTTCCCGTTCGATGCCACGTTCGACATCGATGCCTTCTGCATCGACTGGCACTGGTACCAGCTGCACGCCGGTCTCGGCCAGGAAGTTGCGCGCGAGCAGATAACCGGGGTCTTCGAACCACATGCGGTCGCCAGGGCTCGCGAGACTGCGCAATACCAGTTCGAGCGTCGCGCGATAGCCACCGGTAATGAAGACCTGATTAGGCAGGCAGGTGACGCCACGCGACAGGCCAAGATAGGTCGCGATGTGTTCACGCAGCGGCAAATACCCCACCGGGTCGGGGTAGGCGAGCATCGCTTGTCCACCACCGCGCGCACGCCGCGAAACGATGCGGCTCCACAGCTTGCGTGGAAACGCGTCAAGCGCCGGCAGGCCTGGCTGCAGGGGGCGCGGCTCGCCGCTCAATGCGGCCGCGATCGGTCGCTGGCGTGCCGTCGCGTGGCTGGGTGATGCGTAAGGCGCCTTTTCCCCGCCGACCAAGTCGGTAGTCAACACATCAGCGGCATCATCTCGGCCACCCGCAGCTACCGCCTGCATCTGCGCCGCCGACAGGGAAGGGGATACAAAGGTGCCGGCAGCGCCCCGCATCTGCAGGTAGCCCTCGTCGACGAGGATCGTATACGCCAGCTCGACCGTGCCACGCGCCGTATTCAACTGCGTAGCGAGGCCGCGTAACGGCGGCACGCGATCGCCGGGGCGAAGATGCCCTGCCGCTATCGCTGTTCTGAAACGCTCGCAGATCTGCTGATAGATCGGCAATGCCTTCTTGCGGTCAATCTCGATGGCCAACATGGGGTTGCGTACCGTCATGGCAGTCTCACCGGCAAAAAAAGGGGCAACAAAATCTTGGACTAGTCGACTTGTCAATTCTTGGCCCTTATTCATAGGGCATGATTGTCCCACAATGGCTTCCATGCGATGCGACGGGGACAGGCACAGTCAGTGATGCCGCAGCGCCTGGCGAGCAGAGCGTTCCTTTACCTCATATTTGGAGATCTGCCATGAAGATCGTTGTAATGGGTGGTTCCGGCCTGATCGGCTCACGCCTTGTCAAACTGCTCAACCAGGCCGGCCATACGGCAGTCGCCGCATCGCCGCGCACCGGTGTCAATACCCTGACCAGCGAGGGGCTCAGCCATGCACTGGTGAACGCAGATGTCGTCGTGGATGTGACGAACGCACCATCCTGGGAGCCGCAGGCGGTGCTCGACTTCTTTCGCACCTCGGCACGGAACCTGGGCAAGGCCGAGGTCGCCGCGGGCGTGCGCCATCACGTCGCGCTGTCGATCGTCGGTACTGACCGCATGCCGGATAACGGGTACTTCCAGGCCAAGGTTGCACAGGAAGCGGTGATCGACGCGGCCGGTGTGCCCTACACCATCGTGCGCGCCACACAGTTCATGGAATTCATCGGCGGCATAGCGGACTACGGCACCGATGGTGACACGGTGCGAATCGGCGACGGACTGTTCCAGCCGATCGCTGCGGATGATGTCGCGGCAGCGCTTGCGCAGGTGGCGACCGCGGCGCCGCTGAACGGCACCATCGATATCGCGGGACCAGACCGCGCGCCGTTCGCGGAGATCGTTTCACGCTATTTGAAGTCGGTGGGCGACGCGCGCACCGTCGTGACCGATCGCGACGCGCGATATTACGGCGGCCAAATCGAAAAACTGTCGCTCGTTCCGCTGGCCGACGCTCGCATCGGCAGCACCAGTCTCGATGAGTGGCTGGCGCGCGCTCATGTTGATTAAGCCGTAGATTCGGAAAATTGGACGTTCGTCCTCATCAACCATGCAATGGCCGCCGGCGAGATGTGGTTCGTGCCGCCCGCCGACGGCGCACCGGAGATACAACATGAAGCGTTTGATTGCGTCGATACTGCTGGCCTCCCTGCCGATGCATGCAGCCCTGGCTCAAGACCATTCCGGCCATCAGGCAACGGTGCCAGTGCAAGGATTGGCAACTACCTCCACGGGTGTGAAAGCCACACTCGTGTACCAGCAGGAAATCCCGAACTTGCCGGGCAAGAGTGTCAAGGGCGTACTGGTGGAGTATGAGCCAGGGGGCGTCAACGCCGCGCATACCCACGCCAGGTCGGCGCTGATCTACGCAACAGTGCTGGAAGGCGCCGTATTGAACCAACTCAACGGCGGACCGCTTCGCACGTTCACCAAGGGCCAGAACTTCCCCGAAATGCCTGGCGACCGGCACGACGTCAGCGCCAACGCGAGCAAGACTGAGCCCGCCAAGCTGCTTGCGGTGTTCGTCGTGGATACGAACGAGACCGTGCTAACCACACCCTTGAAGCGTTGAGGCAGCCCGCGTAGCCAGGCAAGCGTAAGCAGTCATTCATCTACTACACGGTCGCCAAGGAATACCGCCGGACATCTACGGCGTGATGGTAGCTGCCGGCTTGGCGACCGACGATCGACCGCATTCGGCCAGTAGCGGTCGTCCGAGGACCGGCTTCCAAAGCGGACATCCAGATTTCGGATACACTCGGAAGATCCCAACCGCCGCAGAAATGGTTGTTATGCCCGTGTCATTTAAGCAAAGGTTTCTCTCTGGCCTTCCGCAGACACCGCCAGAGATGAATCTGCAACTCGACGAGTTTGTTGTTTTCGACGAAGCCTCCCTGCCGGGCCTTAACGACAGTGCTATGTGCCAGCTTATAGAGGATGGGCTGCCCCGCCACGCACCGCCATTTCTTAGCTTCTCGAGCTATCGCGCTGCGGAGATCGAGAATCTCCGAGCAAGTGGTGTCGTCCCAGAGCAGTTTGTCCCGTTCGGGCAGAATGGCTCTGGTGATCTTCTTGGAATTGACGCCGCAACAAATGAGGTAATCTACTTTAACCACGACGATCATAATCGGCGGGTCTTCATTAATTCCACACTGGGCCAGTTTCTCGAGTGTCTGTGCATCTATCAGGAGCACTTGCACTCCGGGAAGACACAGTCTTCGCTGGGCGCCATCGCAAAAGTAGATCCCCCCGCTGCAAAACAAGGGACGATGTGGCACGCGGAGGCACTCTCCGACTAGTAACGGAGGGCCGTCCCGCTGACTATAGGTCGCTCAGAGGTTTCCGTGTTCGGGGCATTGGCAGCCGGCAGAGTCCGACCGTCACGAAGGAATAACCGCCTGTCGACGGGCGAACCGGCAACTCTTCCGCCAAACTTACTGCGAGGTTACGGCCGCAACCCCTTCCAGCGCGACAATCCTCGTCGTCGCACATCTTTCTCGGATCGCCTTGAGACGGGCGTACTCTGGCGAGTCATACCAAGCCATTAAGGAATCCATGTCCGGGAACTCGACGATGACGAGCCGATGCGGCTGCCAGTCGCCTTCGAGAACTTTGGTTAGACCACCACGGCCCAAATACTTTCCGCCGTAGCGCACCTCAGTAGCTGGTACTTCTCGTTTGTACTCTTCAAAAAGGACGGGGTCTGTTACATCGACATCGGCGATCAGGTATGCAGTCATGGCGCGATCCTTTCCGCAGTAGTCCCACTGCTCACTGTCATTGCTCGATTGTAGGCGGCGATGCCGTGAAGTCGAGGATGGCCGTAACTACTGAAAAGCTGCCTTTTGCGTGTGACGCCTTCAACGGCAGAGAAGGGTCGGCAAGCGCCTTTCCCGGAAATTGGCGCAGCTCTAGAAAGCAAGCTGCGCCGCGGATAGCGTGCGGATGGGTGCATCGGTACCAGAATTGAACTCTCACTATCCCGCTTATTTTCCTGCCAAGCGACCTTCACCAAGACGTAGTTCATGGATCAGTTCGACCAAAGCGCGTAGCCGCACCGTCACGAACCTGTGGCCAGAGTAGTAAAGCCTGAGGCCGCCAAACGGCTGGCACCAGGGAACGAGCACGGGGACCAGGGCGCCGGATTTCAATTCTTCATCGATGAACCATTCCGAGATGAAGCCGATGCCGAGTCCGAGCAGCACCGCCTGTTTGATGGCCGGCGTCTCGGAGAGGGCCATGCGCACTGGCAGATCCATCTGCAGCTTCTGGCTCTTGTGCTTCAGTTCCCATTGATAGATGCCGCCGTGGGACATGCGCATGCCGATGGTCTGGTGCTTGAGCAGATCGCGCGGATGCCTGGGCGTACCGTTGCGCTTCAGGTACTCGGGCGTTGCCACGACGAGCATGCGGAGGTTGCGGGACAGCGGCACGGCGATCATATCTTGCGGCACGGATTCGGCAAGACGGATGCCCGCATCGAAGCCTTCGGCGACAACGTCGATCAGGCGCGACTCGCTCACGATGTCGATGCATACCTGGGGATAGCGCTGCGCGTACGGATGGAAAAGCGGTTCCAGCAGCAAGAGGGCTACCCCCTGCGGTGCATTGATGCGCAAGGTACCGCTGGGCGCGTCCGACTCGGTTTCCGCCTCTTCGTTGGCCCGTTGGATTTCGGCGAGCGCTGGCGCTATGCGCGCCACGTAGCGCTGACCCGCATCGGTTAGGGCCACGCTGCGCGTCGAGCGGTTGAACAAGCGCACTTTCAGCCGCGCCTCGAGGCCGGAAACGGCGCTGCTCACCGCCGTGGTCGACATGCCAAGCTCTAGCGCCGCGCCACGAAAACTGCTGCGGCGTGCGACGGCCAGAACCACCTCAAGCTCGGTCATTCCTGTGCGGTGCATAGATTGTCCTGATTTTCGGGATGCGTCATCTGTCATAGGACGGCTTATCAAAACAATAACGTATTCCTAGACTTCAATGCACGCCGGACGTGGGGAGCTCTCCCCCTCCTCCCCTACGCCGCCAGTCATTCCAAAGGAAACGAAATGCAACGCATTGATCATATGTACATTAATGGCGAGTTCGTGACGCCGCACGGCCAGGAATGGTTCGATCTGCACAACCCCAGCACGGAAGAGATCATTGGCCAGGTTCGGCTGGGCGACGAGAAGGACGCGCAACGCGCAATTGCTGCGGCGCGGGCAGCATTCCCCGCCTGGTCACGCACCACGCGCGAGGAACGCATTGCAGCGCTGCGGCGCATGCACCGGGCCATCGCTGAACGCGAGGAGGAACTGCTGCAGGCCATCGTGACCGAATATGGTGCGCCGTCCGTGCGCTCGCGCTGGATGGCGGAGTATCCCGCCCAGACCGTTGCACAAGCAATCGACGCGCTGGAATCGTTTGAGTTTGAGGAGCGCGCTGGCGCCGCACGTGTTGTGATGACGCCGGTTGGCGTCGCGGGCCTGATCACGCCCTGGAACAGCAACGCCGGGTTTATCTCCAACAAGCTGGCGACGGCGCTGGCCGCTGGATGCACAGCCGTCATCAAGCCCAGTGAGATGAGCGCAATGCAGACGCAGATCGTGGCCGAGGCGCTGCACGAGGCCGGCCTCCCGCCCGGCGTGTTCAACATCGTCAATGGCCGCGGCGACGTGGTTGGCGAAGAGATCGTGCGCAACCCTGGCATAGCCAAGATCTCGTTCACCGGCTCTTCCGCCGTCGGTCAGCGGCTGTTGAGCGCGGGGGCCGTCACCATGAAGCGTGTGACGCTGGAGCTGGGCGGCAAGTCGCCGACGGTGGTGCTCGATGACGCAGACTTCGCCGAGATCATGCCGCTCGTGCTCCAGGCTGGCTTCCTCAACAGCGGCCAGGCCTGCATTGCCGGCACCCGCATTCTGGTGCCGCGCCATCGGCTTGCGGAGTTCGAGCAAATCGCAAGGGAAGCGGTTTCACACGTCAAATCCGGCGATCCGCGTCAAGCTGACACCGACATCGGCCCAATGGTAAGCGCCAGGCAATGGGAACGGGTGCAGAACTACATCCGCATTGGGATGGATGAAGGCGCAGCGTTGCTGGCCGGTGGCGAAGGACGACCCGACGGATTGCACAGGGGCTGGTTCGTCAAGCCCACACTCTTCACGAACGCGAGCAACCAGATGCGCATTGCGCGCGAGGAGATCTTTGGGCCTGTCCTCACCATCATCCCTTACACCGACGATGCCGAAGCTGTCTCCATCGCCAATGACACTGCCTACGGCCTGAGCGCGATCGTGCTTGGCAAGGACATCGAGCGCTGCGAACGCATCGCCCGGCTGATCGACGCGGGCCGCGTGCTCGTCAACACGCTCGTCCATGAGCCGCGCGCGCCGTTTGGCGGCTTCAAACATTCAGGACTTGGTCGCGAGATGGGGAAATGGGGCATCAGTGCGTACCTGGAGCCCAAGACCTTGATGATGGAGTCGGCGCAGGCTTAATAACTGTTGGCAACGGCTGGTGAAGCGGCTCGATGTGTAGCCATCGATGCAACGCCAGCCTCGCCGCACATAACGGACCTGTCCGCATTTTTGTGTGCGAGGCGGTTTTTGAATTCTGTTAGCCCCGTGCCCCAGTAAATCGCTCGCCATACAGAATAGCAAACTGGTTCATGGCGGACTTCCAGTCATAGGTCGTGCGAACGGACTTGGCCAGCACTTTGCGCAGCGCCAGCCACAGCAGCTTGACAGCGGCTTCATCCGAGGGGAAGTGCCCTCGGGTTTTGATGATCTTGCGCAGCTGCATAATCAAGCTTTCGATGGCATTGGTGGTGTAGATCACGCGCCGATCTCGGGCGGGAACACGAAGAAAGGCGTGACGTGCTCCCAGGCGCGTCGCCACGACTGGGCGATCATCGGCAGTTTTTCACCCCACGGGCCGTCGGCGAAGTCCTGCAGCGCCTGCTCGGCCTCCTGCTCGCTGGCCGCGCTGTAGATTGGCCGCAAGCCAGGCAAGCGGCATGTGTCGGATTTCACGGATTTCGTATCGCCGGGTATATGGCAATGATGGAGATACATGCCGGTACAAAGCGGCGCGCCCGGAGAGTCGCTATCGTCCAGCGTCTCCTCGCCAGTGCGCCGGTTGCAGCGCTGTCAGTTCGCCTCCGGAATCTGCGTGCGTGACACACCAGCCGCGCCGGGCAATCCGCTGCGCATGCATTGCGCAGAAGCAAGGGGATGTCTGCAGGCGCAGCGGACAACCCCTACCCATCCCCAACGGTACTGTTACTTGCGCGACGCCTGCACGGCGTCGAGGATCACTTTGGCAACCTCAGCCGGCCTGGACTGCTGGGGAACATGGCTCGTCGGCAAGCTGGTCACCTTGGCGCCGATTGTCTTCGCCATGGCGCGCTCCAGCTCGGGCGGAATCATGCGATCCTTCTCGCTGACGATGTACCATGAGGGCCTGGTCGACCATGCCGCGGCGCCCACCTTCTCGCCGAACGCCTTTGCCTGGATGGGGCCCTGCGTCGCCGCCATGACTCGCGCCTGCGCGCGTGGCACGTCCTGGGCAAAGTCGTTGGCGATGGCGTCGGGGGGAAGCGTGGCGTACCCTTCGGCATCGACAACCAGCCTGGAGATGCCAGGCGCTGGCGCATAGCCTTTGCCAAGCTCCTCGGTGGATTGTCCCGCCTTGGGTGCAAAAGCGGCGACGTACACCAGGCCGACTACCTTGTCATGGTTGCCCGCCTCGGTAATCACCGTTCCCCCCCACGAATGACCGACAAGCACAACCTTGCCTGGCTGATTGTTAATGGCCCGGCGCGTGGCGGCCACATCGTCGGCCAGTGAATTCAGCCCGTTCTGCACCGCTTGTACCTGGATTCCCTTCGCTTGCAGCAAGGGAATGACCCTGGCCCAGTCTGACCCGTCAGCAAATGCGCCGTGCACGATGACAACGGATGGCTTACTGTGGCCATTGCCGGCGGCATAGACCGCATGACTGGCGGCCAGGCTCAACGCGCCCAGAGCAAGGGCGACTACGCTACGATTCAGCATCTTGGTTCTCCGTTTGCATTCACGGAAACTTTTCCGTGGCTGTCGCGAGTTTGCAGAATCCGGCCCCGGACCGGCATCGGTCGATCGACCGATGCCGCCCGCGCTCGAGCCGGTAATGCTTTCGTTGATGCTGGTCCTCACGCTTTCCTTACGATGCAAAATCCGGTCAACGTCCCACTCAATGATGCTGTCCTGGCGCTGGCCTTCGTCGGCGACCTCAGCATGGGCCAACCTACGGACCACTCGCTGCGCACGGCAAGACTGGCATCAAGCCTTGCTGCGGAAGCCGGCGGGTCCATCCCCGACCGCGTTGCAGCCAGCCAGGTTGCCTTATTACGCTGGTCTGGCTGCACCGCCAATGCCTCCGGTTTCGAGCAGTTGCTGGGCGACGATGTGGCGGGCCGCGACGCCATGCTGACGCTGACATTGCCCGCGTTCGACGGGCAGGCGCGCGCAGGCATCCTTCCCCTGGCGCAGATCCATTGCGAGGTGTCGGGCGATATCGCCTCCATGCTTGGCCTGGGCGCGGAGGTGGAGGCCGGCCTGCGCAATGTCTTTGAAGCGTACGATGGCAACGGCATGCCTGGCCGAATCGGGCATCCGCACGTGCCCCCCGT
The DNA here is from genome assembly GCF_900094595.1 of Cupriavidus alkaliphilus. Lineage (GTDB taxonomy): Bacteria > Pseudomonadota > Gammaproteobacteria > Burkholderiales > Burkholderiaceae > Cupriavidus > Cupriavidus alkaliphilus. The sequence goes on from NZ_FMAD01000005.1 coordinate 377,541, forward strand.
TGTCTATCATGTCGCCCTCGCCAGCGACCTTGAAATCCTCAGCCGGGCCCATGGCATCGATACTGCCCTGGCCTACATTGCAGGCTTCGCCAATGCCAGGTACCCGGCCGCCCTGGTTGCACTTGTGAGCCAGCATGCGAAGGCGTGGCTCGAGGCGCTGGAGTCAGCCCCGTTGCTGGCGGAGATCGCAGCCTTGCCGGGCCACGGCGCCACCGAGGTGGCCCTGCCGCTGGTCGGCGACGTCATCGACCTGAAGCTGCCATGGCTGGCGGGCCATTCGCGCCAGGTTGCGGAGCTGGCGAAGGTCAGCGCCGCCATGCAGGGATTCGATGCCGACTTGCAGAATTGCCTTTATCGCGCAGGCTTGATTCACGGCGTCGGCCGCGCGGCCTTGCCAAACCGTCTTTGGAACAACCCCGGGAGGCTGCAGGCTTCGGACTGGGAGCGTGTTCGGCTGATGCCGTACTGGACTTTCCGGGCTGCGCGGCACTTCCGCCAGCTTGGCGCGGAAGCCGAGCTGGCCTCGTATGCCTATGAGCGGCTGGACGGCAGCGGCTACTACCGCGGGCTTGCCGGCGACGCACTGTCTGGCGCGCAACGGACCCTCGCCGTGTCGACGGCCTGGGTGGCCCTTCGCTCCCGTCGGCCCTGGCGGGCCGCCCATTCGTACGACGATGCCGCTGTCTTGCTGCGCTCCGAAGCGGCGCAAGGGCGTTTCGATGGCCAGATCGTGGAAGCGACGCTGGCGGCTGCGCGCGGCGACAAGGTGCGCGCGCTACCGTCCAGATCGTCCGTCTCGCTTTCCGAAAGGGAGACAGAGGTACTACGCCAGATCTCGCTGGGAGAGAGCAACAAGGAGGTAGCCCGCACGCTCGCGATCAGTCCGAGCACGGTCCGCACCCATGTGGAGAACATTTTCCGCAAGCTCGAATGCTCCACCCGTGCTGCCGCGACCCTGAAAGCCTTCACGCTCGGCTTGCTTTAGCTCTTCACATATGCACCGGCTGTTCTGGAGTATCCGATCGGCTATGACGCGGGCGCAAAGCGGCGCGATGGGAATTACCCATCGCGCCGCCCAGGAAAAGCCGGAAACCCGGCCGAGTTCCGCTCGGCAAAGTTGGCGTGTTAAAGCAATGTGGCGGGAGGCGGAAGTTTGCTTGTCAGCAGTCGTTGACGGCGCCGAAGATTGAATGACGGGTTAGGGTCGGTAGTTGCCTCTGGCGCCAGCACGCCCAGATTGGATGAACCAAGGGCGGGGACTGGCCAGAATCCGACGCCCAGTCAGATATTCGTCACGGCCGGTCACGCGCGAATTCGGCCAAGGGATTCATAAACCGTAAGCCAGCACTGATCGACGCTCGCCGGCGCTGAAGCGTGGAGAGCGCTGCAGGTTGCCCGCCTTGCGCGCCGCATCATCCGGCGACTTTCGCCGGCCCTGCCCCCCCTGGTCTAGGGATGAATCGTTTCGCCGCGATCGAGCATGCCGATGAACTCCTCGATCTTGCGCACGCGCGTTGCGGGTTTTTTGGCATTCTGGATCCGAAACAGGATGGCGTAGCGGTTGCGGCTGTTCAGCGTCGCAAAGAACGCGCTGGCCTTGGGATTGGCATCCAGTGCGGCCTGCAGGTCGTCCGGCACGACCGAGTTGCTGGCCGACGTATAGGCAGCCTCCCAGCGGCCGTCCTCTTTGGCTTTCTCGATTTCTCGCATGCCCGAAGGAAGCATTCTGCCTGCAGCGATCAGCGCTTCGGCCCGGTCTTTGTTGAGTCTGGACCAGATACTTTTGGCGGAGCGTCGCGTGAAGCGTTGCAGCCAGTACCCATCACTTTCAGCCTGTTTTTGACCATCGATCCAGCCATGACACAGGGCACTTTCCAGTGCCTGCTCATAGGTCAAGGTTGCCTGCCCGGCGCCCTTTTTTGCCAGGCGCAGCCAGATCCCGGTCGAGGTACTGCCGTTCTGCGTCAACCAGCTTTCCCATTCATTCTGGTCAGGAAAGGTCAGACGAGGCTCTGTCATGAAGGATCCGCAAGTTGCATTCAGGCAGCGAGGCGTATTCGTTCACTGAAACCCGCTGGTTACCGACCTGCGCCGATTTTGGCATAGCCGGTTTGAATAGCGCCGCAGAACGACCGACTTCTGCCGGCGGGTCCCGATCGGCGTATCCCCGGGCCGATCAGGCCCTGGGCCAAAGGATCAACTGCGTATTGCGAAAGCTGGCGATCAGGGCATTGTCGGCCTCGCGACGGACCTCGGCATCCCAGACCTGGGTGGTGCGTCCCTTATGGATCGGCCGCGCGGTGCAGGTCACGATGCCATCGCGGGCCGTTCCAAGCATGTTGCTCTTGAGCTCCACGGTGGTGAAGCCGCTGGCCCCTGGCGGCAAGCTTCGTACGGTTCCGTAGCCGCAACATGTATCTGCGAGCGAGACTACCGTTCCCGCATGCAAGTACCCATTCCATGCTGCCAAGGCACGACGCACTTTAAGCGTCGCCACTACCTCGTCTAACTCTACCTTGACGAAGCGCATGCCAAGAAGACCAGGCAAATAGTCCGCACCGGCCGCATTCCATTCTTCCAGCGTAACGGGAGGAGCAATGTCCATGACTTGTCTCGGTTGAACAGGGCAGTGCACCATTCTACCGACCTGCCTGCCAGCCAGCGCCAGGGCATTGCGCGGCGGCGGGCCGAGGGTGTGTCAGATCACACCCTCGGCCCGCAACCGCGCCAGCTCTTCTTCTCCAATTCCCAACTCCCCATAAACCTCCGCATTGTGTTCTCCCACATCCGGCCCGGTACGCGGTAACGGCGGCGCATACCCCGAAAAACGGGGCACCGCGCAAGGCGCCGGCACCGTGCCCAAGTCCGCATCGGGCAGCCGCACGATGGCCTGGCGCGCCACCATCTGCGGGTCCTCGACGATATCGGCGATGCTGAACACTTTGCTGAACGGCACCTGGCATTGCTCAAGCCGCGCCGCCGCGGCGGCGTAGGGCTGTGCGGCAAACCACTCGGCGATGCAGCCGTCGAGGGCTTCGATATGCCGCACGCGGCCGGCGTTGGTTGCGTATTCCGGGGCCTGTGCCAGTTGCGGCGCGTCCATGGCCTCGGCCAAGCGGCGGAAGGTGGCGTCGGACGAGGCCACCACGGTGACCCAGGTATCGTCGGCGGTGCGGTACATGTTGGAGGGCGCGGCGTAGGTGGTGCGGTTGCCGGCGCGCTGGCGCACATGGCCGAGCTGTTCGTATTCGATGGCGAGCGGGTCCAGCAGGCGGAACAGTGCCTCGGTAGCGGCCAGGTCGATCTCGCGGCCGGGCTGGCCCGGTCTGGCGCGCTGTTCCGCCACCGCGGTGGCGATGGCAAAGGCGCCGAAGAGTCCGGCGATCATGTCGCCCACCGGATAGTTCATATGCATCGGCCCGCTCTGCGCCGTGCCCGCCAGGTTGGTAAAGCCGCTGCGGGCTTCGAAGATGCGGGCAAACCCCGGGCGCGTTGCATCGGGCCCGGTCTGGCCGAAGCCGGTCAGCCGCAGCACGATCAGCCTGGGGTTGGCCGCGTGCAGTGTTTCAAGATCGAGCCCCCATCGCGCCAGCGTGCCGGTGCGGAAATTCTCCACCAGCACGTTGAAGCGCGGCAGCAGGCGCAGGAAGATCTCGCGGCCGCGCGGCGTGCGCACGTCGAGTGAGATGCCGCGCTTGCCGCGGTTGGTCACTTTCCAGTACAGCGCGTGGTCCTTGGTGACGGGCTCGAGTCCGCGCAGCGGATCGCTGCCGTCTGGCAGTTCCAGCTTGACCACCTCGGCGCCCATGTCGGCGCACAACGTGGCGGAAAACGGTGCCGCCACCACGGTGGCCATGTCGAGGATGCGCAACCCGGCGAGCGGGCCGTTGCCCGGTGCTTGGGGCGATACAGGTTGGACGTAGGTGTCTGGCATGCGGGTCTCCAGCGGCAGGTTTGTCCGCTGCAAGGTGGCAGGCGGCCGCCTTGGACGCAAGCATGGTTTCGCTGTGCGGAACGGTCGTGCTACAACGTTGACGTCCCCTTTTCCGGATCCCAGCATGGAACCCAAGCAACCACCGCACAGCATGGACCGCACCCCGGAACCCCTGCCCCTGCCCGGCCTGGCCAGCGAGGACGCCCTCGCCACCGACCGCCAGTTCGCCACCAACCTGTCGCGCGGGCTGGAGGTGCTGCGCGCCTTTACGCCGTCCAGCCCGGTGCTGGGCAACCAGGACATCGTGGCGCGCACCGGACTGCCCAAGGCGACGGTGTCGCGGCTGACGTACACGCTGGGGCTGCTGGGCTTTCTCAGCCGCGTACCCGGCAACCAGAAGTACCGGCTCGGCGCCGGCGTGCTGGCGCTGGCTTATCCGATGCTGGCCGGCCTGGCGATCCGCCAGGTGGCCCGGCCCTATATGGAGGCCATCGCGCGCGAAACCGGCTGCACCGTGAACCTGGGCATGCGCGAGCGCCTGTCGGTGGTCTACGTCGACAGTTGCCGGCTGGACCCCGGCAACTTCTACCAGCCGGACATCGGCAGCACGCGCCCGCTGCTGGCCAGCGCGATCGGCCGTGCGGTGCTGCTGGCGTGCAGCGCGGACGAGCGCACCGCGCTGCTGAACCGGCTGCGGGTCGAAGACCCGCAGCGCTTCAGCCAGGAGCGCCAGATGTGGACGGAGGACCAGAAGCATTTCCGCGCGCACGGCTATTGCCTGAGCCGCGGCGAGTGGCGGCCCGAGATCCACGCGATCGCGGCGCCGTTGCGCCAGTCGCTGCACGAGGACCCGTTCGCGCTGAACTGCACCATCGCGGCATCGCGCAATCGCGACAACCTGCTCGAGCGCGACGTGGCGCCCCGGTTGCGCGAAGCGGTGCGGCAGATCGAACTGAGCTGCGCGCGCTGACCCGTTACGGGACAGTGGCGCGGCGCAGCCTGCCGGCAATGTCGCCGGCAGGACCATGACAGCGGCCCGACAAGAGGCCTGCATGAGACCGACCTCGCGCCTGGCAACGTCCCGGGCGCAGGCAACCAAGGAGACAAGATGGATGCCTTTTACCCATGGCGCCGGCTCGCTGCCGGCATGCTGGCCTGCGCCGCGCTGACGCCCGCGGCGACGCTGGCCGCCGCCGACGATGCGGCACGCTTCCCGGACCGCCCGGTGCGGATCATCGTGCCGTTCTCGGCGGGCGGCGTGGTCGATTCGGTCACCCGCATCACTGCCGAAAACATGGCGAAGGTGCTGCAGCAAGCGGTGATCGTCGAGAACAAGACCGGCGCCGGCGGTGCCATCGGCGCCGACCTCGTCGCCAAGGCGCCCGCCGACGGCCATACGCTGCTGGCGGTCAGCCCCAGCTTCGTGGTCGGGCCGCTGCTCAATCCGTCGATCCAGGGCAAGGGCGGCAAGGACTTCCGCGCGGTGGCCGGCATCGGCGCGGTGCCCAACGTGATCGTGGTGCCAGCCTCGTCGCCGCTGCGCACGCTGCCTCAACTGCTCGACGCCGCACGCAAGCAGCCGGGCACGCTGACCTACGCCAGCGCGGGCATCGGCACCTCGAATCATCTGTCGGCGGAATTGCTGGCGCAGATGACGCGCGTGAAGCTGACCCACGTGCCCTACAAGGGCCAGCCCGAGGCCCTGAGCGACCTGCTCGGCGCGCGGGTGTCGATGATGGCGCTGACCTCGGCCATTGCGCGCCAGCAGGTGCAAAGCGGCAAGCTGCGCGCGCTGGCCGTGACCTCGGCCAGGCGCACGGCGGTGCTGCCGGACGTGCCCACCGTGGCCGAGGCGGCGCAGCTGCCGGGCTATGAAGTGGGCGCGTGGTTCGGGCTGGTGGCGCCGCAGGGCACGCCAGACGCGGTGGTGCGCAAGCTGGCCGACGCCGCCGCGCGCGCCACCGCCGACCCGGCCACGGCGCGGCGCCTGGCCGAACTCGGCATGGACGTGGCACCGCAACCCGCGGCCGCGTTCGACCGCTTCCTCGATGCCGAAACGAAGAAATGGACCGGCGTGCTGAAGACCGCCGGCATCACGGCACAGTAGCCGCGCCCCTGCCACCCTCAACCCACCACCGGAACCCCTCCATGATCCGCGACTCCGCCCGCCAGCAAGCGCTGCTTGCCGAACTCCGCCGCTTCGTGCTGGAAACCTGCATCCCGCTCGAAGCGCAGATCGACCAGACCGATGTCATCCCCGAGCCCGTGGTCGAGCAGATGCGCCAGCTTGGCCTGTTCGGCCACAGCATCCCGGAAGCCTACGGCGGCGCCGGGCTGACCACCGAAGAGCTGGCGCAGGTGAACATCGAAGTGTCGCAGGCGGCCACGGTGTTCCGCGCCCGCTTCGGCGGCAATACCGGCATCGCCTCGGAGTCGCTGGTGGCCGACGGCACCGAAGCGCAGCGCCAGCGCTACCTGCCGCAGCTGGCCTCCGGCAAGGTCACCGGCTGCTTCGCGCTGACCGAACCGGAAGCCGGGTCCGATGCCACGGCGCTGCAGACCACGGCCAGGCAGGACGGCGACCACTACGTGCTGAACGGCAGCAAGTGCTTTATCACCAATGCGCCGATCGCCGACCTGTTTACCGTGTTCGCCCGCACCGACCCCGGCACGCCGGGCGCGCACGGCATCAGCGCCTTCCTGGTCGAGCGCGGCACGCCGGGCCTGAGCACCAGCGAGCCGGAACGCAAGATGGGCCAGCACGGCTCGCCCGTGGGCGACGTCTACCTGAAGGACTGCCGCGTGCCGGTTAGCGCCATCGTCGGCGGCAAACCCAATGTCGGCTTCAAGACCGCGATGAAAGCGCTGAACAAGCAGCGCATCAACCTGGCCGGCCTGTGCGTGGGCCCGGCGGTCCGGCTGGTCGACGAGATGGTCCGCTACGCGGCGCAGCGCCGCCAGTTCGGCAAGCCGATTGCCGACTACCAGCTGGTGCAGCAGATGATTGCCGACAGCAACACGGAACTGCACGCGGCCCGCGCGCTGGTGCTCGAGACCGCGCGCAAGCGCGATGCCGGCGAGGATGTGACCATGGAGGCGTCGATGTGCAAGCTGTTCGCCTCGGAAATGGCCGGCCGCGTGGCGGACCGCGCGGTGCAGGTGTTCGGCGGCAGCGGGTATATGGCCCGCACCGTCGCGGAGCGCTTCTATCGCGATGTGCGGCTGTTCCGGCTGTATGAAGGCACCACGCAGATCCACCAGCTCAATATTGCGCGCCGCACCCTGGAAGCGCGCGGCGCGGCGCTGGAGGGCGCCGGCGCGGGCTGATTGCCTGATCGATGCACTACGGCGGGGCGGCGGTGCGTGCGCATAGCCGCCTGCACCGCTGCGCGGCCGCCAGTGCCGCGCAGCGGCAAACCCTGACCTTCCATTTCAGCGCACCGGGCCATCCCGCGCCCGGCTTCGCGCAAGCTCAGCACAAGTGCTCAATCGAGCATATTTTAAGTAAAAATCCCCCTGAATACCCGCAGTCTTGCGCTGCCGCGTGACCGTTTAGTCTGGCCAACCTAGTCTGCAAACAGACGTTGGGATTGGTGGAAGTCCCGTCACAATCGTTGGCTAAGACTGGCACAGTGGTCGCTACATGAACCGCGTCCCCATGGCACGCCGGCATACGGCGCGCAATCGGGAGACGTTGCGCACTGAACCCCCCACGCATGGGCGGCTGGCTTTGGCGCAGGCGCCATGCAAGCCTTGCCAATTCCCTCCGATTTTCATCCGACCTGTTGAAGGACTACCGATGTTCGCCGATGCCGAGCCTGTGCAATCCCGCCACCATGCCTGCCGCAACAAAGCCCCGACCTTGCCGCCCTGGATCACCACGCGCATGGCACAGCATTTCGAGGAACGCATGGGCAAGCTCTGGGGCGGCGACCACCTGCTGCACGGGCTCACGCCCGGACCCGACGCGCTGCACCTGAGCAGCAACGACTACCTGTGCCTGCTGGGCGAGGCGTCGCTGGCGCAGGCGCAGATGCGGGCCTTTGTCGATGACGCGCCGGAGCTGCTGATGTCGTCCGTGTTCATGCACGGCGATACGCCGCAGCGGCGCGTCGAGCGCAAGATCGCCGACCTGATGCAGGCCGAGGACGGGCTGATCGCGCAGTCCGGCTGGGCCGCCAACGTGGGCCTGGTGCAGTGCATCGCCGGCCCCGGCATTCCAGTCTATATCGACATGAACGGGCATGCCTCGCTGTGGGAAGGCATCATCGCCGCGGGCGCGCAGGCGGTGCCGGTGCGCCACAACGATTGCGATCACGTGCGCCGCCAGCTGGAGCGCTTCGGCCCGGGCGTGATCATGGTGGATTCGGTCTACAGCACCACCGGCAGCGTGGCGCCGCTGCTGGACTATGTCGAACTGGCCGAAGCATCCGGCTGCGTGCTGGTGGTGGACGAATCGCACTCGCTGGGCACGCATGGCCCGCGCGGCGGCGGCCTGGTGCCGGCGCTGGGGCTGTCCGGGCGCGTGCATTTCCGCACCGCGTCGCTGGCCAAGGCCTTTGCCGGGCGCGCCGGCTATGTGGCCTGCTCGACTGCCTTCAAGGACTTCTTCGCGGTCGAATCGCGGCCGGCGATCTTCAGCTCCGGGCTGCTGCGCCACGAGATCGCGTGGTTCGACGCGGTCACGGACTTCATTGCCGCCGCGGACGAGCGCCGGGCGCGCCTGCATGCCATCACCCGCGAGACCCGGGGCGCGATCGCGGCACTGGGTTACAACATCAGCGAGGGCTCGGAGCAGATCATCGGGCTGGAGGCGGGCACCGAGCCGCAGGTAAAGGTGCTGCGCGACGCGCTGCAGCGGCGCGGCATCTTCGGCGCGGTATTCTGTGCGCCGGCCACGCCGAAGAACCGGGCATTGATGCGACTTACGCTGCATGCGAAACTTGGCGCCAACGAAATCGACCGCCTGGTCGGCGTGCTCGCCAGCATCCGCGATGAAGTCCGGCTGGAAGAGTGGTCCTCGACGCGCCGGGCCCGGCGCAAGTCCTGAAAATCCCACAAGCGGGCCGATCGCAGGCATCCGCGAGGAGTAGTCCTGGAGATGGATGCAAAGGTAGCGCAAGCGGAGGACGGCCGCCCCACCCTTGCCGGACTGGCCCGCCAGGCATGGCAGGCCGTGTTCGAGACCGCCGCGCGGGCCACGCTGCTGGACGAGGAGAGCGTCATCCGCCTGCGCCGGATCCAGATGGTGGGCGCGCTGGGCGTGGTGGGACACCCGCTGTACTACGTGATCTGGTCCTATGTGTTCCCCCAGCCCTATGAAAACCTGTGGCTGCGGCTGGCCTGCACCGCGCTGTTCGTGCCGCTGCTGTTCGCCTCGGCGTTCTCGGGCCGGCGCTGGCTGCCGCCCTATGCGCTCTTTGCCATCACGGTAGGCCTGCCGTTCGCCTTTATCTTTTTCTACCTGGAGAACGGCGGCTCGATGGTGTGGGCCGAATCGGTCATTATCGCGGTGGTGATCCTGTATCACTTCAACACCGCGTTCGCCACCATTGCCCTGTTCGCGGGCGCAGCGGCGGCGATTGCGCTGTTCGTGCTGGCGGGCAATTCCATGGGCGGCATCCCGTGGGAACCGGTGCTGCTGCAGTTGCCGGTGATCGGCTTCGTGATCGCGGTGCTGGTGGTGATCAAGATGGACCGCCAGCTGCTGGCCGAGCAGAAGCGGCGCGGCATGGCCGCCGCGCTGGCGACCGTCGCGCATGAACTGCGCACGCCGCTGACCAGCCTGGCCATGACTGCCCGGGGCCTGAAGGCCCGGCTGCCGGCGGCGCTGGACCAGGACACCCCGCAGCGCGACGGCCTGATGCAGGCCGTGGCCCGGATGGAATCAGACCTGGCCCATATCAGCAACAGTATCGAGCTGCTGGTGGCCAACTCCAAGAACCCGGAAAACGCCACGCGGGCGCTGTTCGAAGTGGGCGAAGTGATCCGCGACGCCGTCGGCCGCTTTCCGTTCGAACCGGGCGACATGGAACGCGTCACGGTCGACCTGCCCGGCCCCGCCTACGTGATGGGCAACGCGCAGCTGTTCGGCCTGGTCACGACCAACCTGCTGAAGAACGCGCTGGAAGCGATCCGGCGCGCCGGCAAGGGCACCATCCATATCCGCTGCGAGGTCCGGCCCGATGCCGTCCACGTGGTGTTCCGCGACACCGCCACGGGCGTGCCGCCGCAGGTGCTGGCGCGGATGTTCCAGCCCTTCTTCTCTTACCCCGCGCACCGCGGCACCGGCATCGGCCTGGCGTTCTGCCAGAAGGTGCTGGGCAGCTGGGGCGCGGGCATCAGCTGCCGCTCCGAAGAACACGTGTTTACCGAGTTCGACATGCGCTTTCCGCGCAAGGGAAAATGGCCCGAGCCGCAGCAGCCTGACGCGTCGTAGCCCGCGCCGGCCAGCCGCCGGCGCGGCTTGCGCCAGCCCTTACACCACCCCTGCGGCCTTCAGCGTGGCCACCTGCCCGGCGTCCATGCCGAGCAAGTCGCCCAGCACGCGCTCCGTGTCCTGCGACAGCAGCGGCGGCGCGGCGCGCACCGGCACGCGCTCGCCGTCGAGCCGGTACGGCGGCGCCAGCACCTCGACGCGGCCGGTTTCCGGATTGGGCAGCTCTGCCAGCAGGCCGGCTTCGGCCGAGCGCCGCGAGCGCAGGGCCTCGAGCAGCCCCAGCACCTCGCCGCACGGAATGCCGGCGGCGCCCAGGCGCGCCAGCAGCAGCTCGCGCGGGCGGCGCGCCAGTTCGGCGCGCAGTTCCGGCAGCAGCGCCTGGCGGTTGGCCGAGCGGCCGGTGTTGGTGGCGAAGCGCTCGTCGGCGGCCAGGTCCGGGCGCTCGATCACCTCGGTGCAGAAGCGCTGGAACTGCGCGTTGTTGCCGACCGTGATCACCAGCGGGCCATCGGCCGCGTCGAACACGCCGTAGGGGACGATCGACGGATGGGCGTTGCCGTACTTGGGCGGGTCCTCGCCCATCAGCAGCGCCTCCAGGCCGTAGTAGGCCGTGATCATCAGGCCGCAGTCGTACAGCGCCATTTCCACGTGGCGGCCCTGGCCGGTGCGCTGGCGGTCGTACAGCGCGGCCAGCACCGCCTGCGCCGAATACATGCCAGTGAACATGTCCACCACCGCGGTGCCGAACTTGAGCGGTCCCTGGCCTTCTTCGCCATTCAGCGCCATCAGGCCGGCCTCGCCCTGCACCACCAGGTCGTAGCCGGGGCGGGTCGCCTCGGGACCGTTGCTGCGGTAACCGGTGATCGAGCAATAGACCAGCCCCGGGTTGATCGCCTTCAGCGCCTCGTAGCCCAGCCCCATCTTGTCGATGCCGCCAAACTTGAAGTTCTGCACCAGCACGTCGCACTTCGCCGCCAGTTCGCGCACGATGCGCTGGCCTTCGGGCTGCTGCAGGTCGATGCCGATGGACTGCTTGTTGCGGTTGGCGCTGTTGAAGTAGGCGGTGTTGCGCGTGCCCACGCGCAGGCCCCAGTCGCGCGTATCGTCGCCGCGGCCGGGGTGCTCGACCTTGATCACCTCCGCGCCCAGGTCGCCCAGCGCCTGCGTGCACATCGGTCCGGCCAGCACGCGGGACAAGTCCAGCACGCGCACGCCGGCCAGCGGCAGGCGCGGGGAATGGTTGTTATCAGCCATGCGGCGATCTCCTTGTGTGTGTCTCTCGGGCATGCGAAGGATCGGCCCGGGCTTCGCCCGGATTTTGCACTGTCAAGGCCTGATCGACAATTCCATGGATCGTTGACACGGTGTCAATCAAAAATTAACAGTCCACCGCCTCCGCCCAGATGGCGGCGGCGGTGGCGGCCGCGCACAGCGGGTTTACCTTAGTGCGCGGCTACACAAGAGTTTGGGGGGAATCGCCCTACTGCCCGTGCCTGCGCCATCCCTAGTATTGACTCACCGCGGCGACGCAAGCCTCGCCAGCGGAAACAGGCCAGACCCGCCTGCGACGCATCGCCGGTTTCCCCGCCCCATTCGACCAGGCCAGCCGCTCACCCGCTGAACGGCTGTGGGCCCGGTCGCCGATGCGGTCGTGGATACGGCGGCAAAAAACCAAGGAGACAACCATGCTGCACGACCTGCCCGCCCGCCCCGAGACCATCCACTGGGGCTACTTCGATGCCACCCAGGCGCCCGCGCTGACCGTGAAGAGCGGCGACCTGATCCGCGCCGAAGCGGTGACCCACCATGCCGGCGACGCCCCCGACCTGATGATGGACGACGCCATCCGCGAGATCTACCGCAAGGTTCCGCACGACGACCGCCACCCGGGCGTGCACATCATGACCGGGCCGATCTATGTCGAAGGCGCAAAGCCGGGCGACGTGCTGGAGGTGCGCTACCTGCAGATGATTCCGCGCTTCCGCTTCGGCGCCAATGTCGCAGCGAACTGGGGGCAGCTGTACAAGGAGTTCGAGAAGGAACGGGTCACCATCTACGAGCTGGACCAGGCCTCCAACACCGCGCACGCGCTCTACGCCTATGACTATCCCGGCAAGCTGACCATCCCCGGCAAGGTGGTCGACGAGCGCGAATGCTGCCGCCAGCCGGCGCTGGCGGGCGTGCGTGTCCCGGTGCGGCCGCACCTTGGCACCGCCGGCGTCGCGCCCGACGCGCGCGGCCGCGTCACCACGGTCGAGCCGGGGCTGCACGGCGGCAATATCGACAACTGGCGCATCGGCGCGGGCGCCACCATGTATTACCCGGTGCAGGTCGACGGCGCGCTGTTCTCGATCGGCGACCCGCATATCTCGCAGGGCGACGGCGAAGTCAGCGGCACCGCGATCGAGGCTTCGCTCAACGTGCTGTTCCAGATCGTGCTGCGCAAGGACTTCCATTTCCCTTCGCCGCTGCTGGAAACGCCGGACTGCTGGGTGGTGCACGGCTTCCACGAAGATCTCGATGAAGCCGGCAAGAACGCGGCCCGCGACATGATCCACCTGCTGACCGAGCAACAGGGGCTGTCGCGCGACGATGCCTACTCGCTGATGAGCGTGTCGGCGGACTTCGGCGTGACCCAGGTGGTCGATGGCACCCAGGGCATCCACTGCACCATGCCGCGCACCATCTTCCCACCCAAGGCCAGGGGCTGAGCCCACCCATCCACGGAGAACGCGCATGCAATACGTCTACATAGGCCGCAACGAACTGGTGGCGCTGGTGGTCGGGCTGGTCACCGGCACCCTGTATTCCTGGCTCAACCTGCCGATTCCCGCGCCGAATGTCACCGGCGGGATCTGCGCGATCCTGTTCACGTACATCGGCTACCTGATCGTGCACGCGTGGCGCCGGACCATCGCCTTCGGGCGGCCGCCGGCCAGCCACTGAATCGTCGCAATTCATGCGTTGGGGGAATGACATGGTGGAAATCGCATTGGGCAGTACCGAACTGCAGGCCGCGGCCGTTGGCCTGGTCACGGGTCTTCTTTACACTGCGGTACGGGCGCCGATACCGGCCCCGAACGTGCTGGGCGGCATCTTCGCCATCTTCGGCACCTTCGCCGGCTTTGTCCTGGTAGCCGCGATGCGGGGGCAGCTGCTGATCGGCTAAGGCATCGCCGGGCCTTCGCCAGCAACGTTGCGCCGGGGCGGCGGACCGCCATGTCCGCCGCCCCGGCGCTGTGGCAGTCAGACGCCAGGGAGGCTCCATTGCATCTACAGCGTTTTTCCACCGAAGCGTATCCGCGCAACCGGCGCGGCGCGGCATGGCGCGACGAACTCAGGGCCGCGCGCCTGCATTGCGAAAGCCTGTGCGCCGACCACACCCTGCACGGCACGATCCAGTCGCGCACTACGCCCGCCGGCATCGGGCTGACCTGCATCGCGTCGGTGCCGCAGACGCTGGCCATCACCGCCGGCGACGGCCGCGGCCTGATGCTGCTGATGCTGACCGAGGGCGAAGCGCACCTCGCCAGCCCGGACCTGCGCGAGCCGTTGCGTCCCGGCCAGGTGGTCTGCGTACCCGAGCACGCGGCGCGCAAGGTGGCGCTGATCACCGGTTTCCGCCTGCTGATCGTGCATATCGGGCAGGCCTTGCTGCACGCGCGCATCACCGCGCCGTTGCCGCGCTCGGCGCTGGTGCTGGGCGGCGACGCGGCGGAACTGTTCGCGCGCCTGCTGCAATCCATGGCGGCCAGCATCGACACCCTGGTGTGCGCCGACGACCGGGCGGTCCAGCCCTTCGACAGCACCATCGTCGCCTGCCTGGGCGCGGCCCTGGCGGACAACCAGCCGAGCGCGCCGCCGGACATGACGCCGTCGCGCGCGGCGGTGTTCGCCCGGGTCTGCAGCCGCATCGACGCGCGCCTGGCCGAGCCCGAGCTGAGCCTCGCCGCCATCGCCGCCGACGAACACATGTCGGCGCGCTACCTGCAGAAGCTGTTCGAGAAATCCGGCAGCAGCTTTTCCGCCTACCTGCGCACCAGCCGGCTGGAGCGATGCCGCGCCGACCTGGCCAATGCGCAGTACGACAAGCTGTCGGTCTCGGACATCTGCTATCGCTGGGGCTTCAACGATGCTTCGCACTTCAGCCACGCGTTTCGCGAGCAGTTCGGGATTTCGCCGCGCACGTACCGCGAGCAGGCCGCGGGCACGCCCGCGCAGCGGCCGTCGCTGAACGTGTCGCGCGGGCTGCCGGCCGATGCCAGACGCGGTCCCGCGCAACAGCGCGCTGCGGCCCACGACGGCGTGCGCGCGCGCGTGCAGCCCGGCCCGTCCGTGGTGCCCATCACCCAGGCCCGCTCGCACGCGGCGCGTCCGGAAGGCCGGCACCACTGGCTGCAGGCCACCGACAAGACCGTGCACTGGGGCTACCTGAGCCACGAGCTGCCGCCCGTGCTGGAAGTGATGTCCGGTGACACGGTCACCATCGAAACGCTGACCCAGCACGCCTCCGACGACCGCGAGCGCATGATCGACGGCGACCCCGGCGCCGAAAGCGTGTTCCACTGGACCGCCGAGCAGAAGAACGTCGACCGCCGCGGCGCCGGCCCGATCGACGCCTCGGTCTACGGGCGCGGTGCCGGCGAGGGTTTCGGCGTGCATATCTGCACCGGCCCGGTCGCGGTGCGCGGCGCCATGCCCGGCGACGTGCTGGAAGTGCGCATCCTCGACGTGCGCCCGCGCCCGTGCGCCAACCCGCGCTTTGCCGGCCGCGCCTTCGGCAGCAACGCCGCCACCTGGTGGGGCTTCCACTACCGCGACATGCTGACCGAGCCGCGCGAGCGCGAAGTGGTGACGGTGTTCGAGATCGACTGCGAACGCGCCGACGGCCGCGCCCGCGCGGTCTACAGCTTCCGCTGGACGCCGCAGCGCGATCCGTTCGGCGTGCTGCATCCCACCATCGACTATCCCGGCGTGCCGGTCGACCACGACACCATCGTCAAGAACCACGACGTGCTGCGCGATATCGAGATCCCGATCCGTCCGCACTTCGGCGTGATCGCCGTCGCGCCCGCGCAGGACGGCCTGATCGACTCGATCCCGCCGTCCAGCTTCGCCGGCAACCTCGACAACTGGCGCGTCACGCGCGGTGCCAGCGTCTACCTGAAGGTGGCGGTGCCCGGCGCGCTGCTGTCGATCGGCGACCCGCATGCGTCGCAGGGCGATTCCGAGCTGTGCGGCACCGCCATCGAATGCTCGCTGACCGGTGAGTTCCAGCTGATCCTGCACAAGAGCACCATGATCGAACGCGGCGCGCCCTTCGCGGACCTGAGCTACCCGCTGGTGGAAACCGCCGACGAATGGATCCTGCATGGCTTCAGCTCGCCCAACCACCTGACCGAGCTGGGCCAGATGGCGCAGAGCCACATCTACCTGAAGTCCACGCTGGACGACGCCATGCGCGATGCCTTCCGCAAGACGCGCCGCTTCCTGATGACGGTCAAGGGGCTGAGCGAGGACGAGGCGGTGACGCTGATCTCGGTGGCGGTGGATTTCGGCATCACGCAGGTGGTCAACGGCAACTGGGGCGTGCACGCCATCGTCAGGAAGGCGTTGTTTACGCGGTCGTGAGGGCAACCCGGGGCCTGCTGCCGGGCCCTATAGTATTCTCGCGGGTTCCCCGAACCCGTACCACGAGATTGATGCCACACACCGACGACGCGCTGCCCGGGCACGAAGCCTCAGCCATCCATGAACCGCGCCTGTGGCGCGACAAGGGCTGGACCGCCCGCGTCATCAAGAACGAGGATGGCGAAGGCTGGGCGGTCGAGATGATCCGCGACGGCAGCGCCGAGCCGGCGCTGGTCGGCCCCTGGACCATGGGGCGCAACAAGGTCGACCCCAAGCCGCTGGATGCTACCGCGCACCAGACCCTGGTCAAGACCGCCTCGGAAGTGATCCGGCGCCATGAGCAGCAGCTGCACGCGCAGCTGAACAAGCAGGTCAGCATCGAAGCCGAATCTGGCAGCGTGACCGTGAAGCTGGCGATCACGCCCGATGAGTTCGAACCCTTCGGCACGCTGACCGCCGAGGACGCCTTCGGCGAGGTGCTGGCCACCATCAAGGTGCGGCCCGACTTCCGGCTGACGCGCGACAGCGCCGAGCGCTGGGCCGCCAGCGGCTTCGACAAGATTCGCTAGCAAGGACGGTTACTTGCGCATCCGCAACAGCTCGGCGTAGGAAACCAGCTTGGTTTTCTCCTTGGCCAGCGTTTTTGTCCTGGCAGCCGTGCGCTTCGACTGGCCGCGCTCGAATTTGGCGGCGGCGCGTTCGTCTTCGCGCGCGTAGGTGCGCGCGGACCTGGCTTCGGCCTTCAGCCGTTCCGCTTCCAGCCGCGCGGCGCTGCGTTCCTCGCGCGCAATATCCTGCGCGGCCGACATGATTTCGGCCCTCAGCAGGTTCCGCCTCTGCCTGGCGGCGGCACGGGCCGCCTGCAATTCCTCCTTGCGCTGCCGCAGCCAGTCCCTGCGATTGACCGGCGCGGGCCTGGCTTCCGCAGGCACGCTCAGGCGCAAGGCCCGGCTGAGCGAGACCTGGTCGGTCCGCCGCGCGCGCCGCGGCTCTTCCTTCCCTTTACTCACGCTGCATGACTCTCCTGACACCACACGGGTGCCGCCTGCGTCTCGTCCATGGATGTCGTTGAAACCTTCGCCAACCTTACCACAGCGACAAAAGCCGCTTGCTCGGTTTCCATGATTCGAATATAGTCGAATCATGGAAACCGATACCGCCCTCGCCGCGCTTGCCGCGCTCGCCCACTCGATCCGCCTGGCCGTGTTCAGGCTGTTGGTGCAGGCGGGCCCGTCCGGCTTGCCCGCCGGACGGATCGCCGAACTGATGGAGATCCCGGCGTCCTCGCTGTCGTTCCACCTGAAGGAACTGCACCGCGCGGGCTTGCTGACCAGCCGCCAGGACGGCCGTTCGATCATCTACATGGCGCATTTCGACACCATGAACGGACTGCTGGCTTACCTGACGCAGAACTGCTGCGGTGGCAATCCTTGCTCGCCGGTGTCGCCCTGCTCGGTCGCTTCACCGTCCTGATACTTCCTGTACCTGGCCTCATGACTACCAATGTATTGATCCTTTGTACCCACAACTCGGCGCGCAGCGTGCTGGGCGAAGGGATGCTGAACCACCTGGCGCGGCGCGCCGGCCGCGATGTCCGCGCCTATAGCGCCGGCAGCGCGCCCAGCGGCCGGATCAACCCGTTCGCCATCGAAGCGCTCGGCAACGCCGGCGTCGAGGTGGGCGACTTGCGCAGCAAGAGCTGGGACGAGTTCGCCGGCGACGACGCCCCGCCCATGCGTATCGTGATCACGGTGTGCGACAGTGCGGCGGAAGAAGCCTGTCCGTACTGGCCCGGCAGCCCGGTAAAAGTGCATTGGGGCTACCCCGACCCGTCCCGCACGGAAGGCAGTGACGACAACAAGCGCCAGGCCTTCGAGCTGACCCGGCAGGCCATCGCCTACCGCATGCTGCAGCTCTTGCAGCTGCCGCTCGACGACATGAGCAACGCCGACCTGGAACAGGCGCTGCAGCGCCTGGCGCGGAGCTGAACCATGGCCAGCCAGCACGTCGCCGCATCGACCCCGGCCGCCGCCGCGCCGGCCATCGGATTCTTCGAGCGCTACCTGACCATCTGGGTGGCGCTGTGCATCGTCGCCGGCATCGCGCTGGGGCAGATGCTGCCCGGCGTATTCCAGGCCATCGGGCGGATGGAATACGCGCAGGTCAACCTGCCGGTCGGCCTGCTGATCTGGGTGATGATCATCCCGATGCTGGTCAAGATCGATTTCGGCGCGCTGGCGCAGGTTAAATCGCACTGGCGCGGCATCGGCGTGACGCTGTTCATCAACTGGGCGGTCAAGCCGTTCTCGATGGCGCTGCTCGGCTGGATCTTCGTGCGCCACCTGTTCGCGCCGCTGCTGCCGGCCGACCAGATCGACAGCTACGTGGCCGGCCTGATCCTGCTGGCCGCGGCGCCGTGCACGGCGATGGTGTTCGTCTGGAGCCAGCTGTGCAAGGGCGACCCGTACTTCACGCTGTCGCAGGTGGCGCTGAACGATGCCATCATGGTGGTGGCCTTCGCGCCGGTGGTGGCGCTGCTGCTGGGCCTGTCCGCGATCACGGTGCCGTGGGATACGCTGCTCACCTCGGTGGCCCTGTACATCGTGGTGCCGGTGATCCTCTCGCAGGCGCTGCGCAAGATGTTGCTGCGCCGCGGCGTCGGGCATTTCCAGCGCGTGGTCCGGCGCCTGGGGCCGTACTCGATCACCGCGCTGCTGCTGACGCTGGTCCTGCTGTTCGCGTTCCAGGGCAAGGCCATCCTCGACCAGCCGCTGGTGATCGCACTGCTGGCGGTGCCGATCCTGATCCAGGTCTTCTTCAACTCGGGGCTGGCCTACCTGCTGAACCGCAAGCTCGGCGTTGCGCATTGCGTCGCCGGTCCGTCCAGCCTGATCGGCGCCAGCAACTTCTTCGAGCTGGCCGTGGCCACCGCCATCAGCCTGTTCGGCTTCCAGTCCGGCGCGGCGCTTGCCACGGTGGTGGGCGTGCTGATCGAGGTGCCGGTCATGCTGCTGGTGGTGGCCATCGTCAACCGGTCGCAGCATTGGTATGAGGCCGGGGCTCGCTGAAGCACCGGCATGTCAGTAGCGCCCTGCGATGCGCAGGGACGGAGGATGGAATGATCAGGCAGGACCTGCCCAATATCGATACGGCAGTACTGGACACGCCGGACCTGCACAAGCTGGCGCCAGCCCGCACCAGCACGCATGCCCCGCGCATCCTGCTGCTCTACGGCTCGCTGCGGCAAACGTCATACAGCCGGCTGCTGGTGCTCGAGGCCGAGCGGATCCTGCAGCACTTCGGCGCGGAAACCCGCGTATTCGACCCGCACGGCTTGCCGATGTGCGACAGTGTTCCGGCCGACCATCCCACGGTGGTGGAACTGCGCCAGCTTTCCGAGTGGTCGGAAGGCCAGGTGTGGTGCAGCCCGGAGCGCCACGGCACGCTGACGGCGGTATTCAAGAACCAGATCGACTGGCTGCCGCTGGAATTCGGCGGCATCCGCCCCACCCAGGGGCGCACGCTGGCCGTGATGCAGGTCTGCGGCGGCTCGCAATCCTTCAATGCCGTCAATGCGCTGCGGGTGCTGGGACGCTGGATGCGCATGGTGACGATCCCGAACCAGTCGTCGGTGGCCAAGGCATACCAGGAGTTCGATGCCGGCGGCCGCATGAAACCTTCCTCCTACTATGACCGCGTGGTCGACGTCATGGAGGAACTCTACAAATTCACGCTGCTCGTGCGCGACCGCAGCGACTACCTGACCGATCGCTACAGCGAGCGCAAGGAGGCCGCGCCTGCCGCGGCCACGACACTCGCGGCGGCGGCGATGCGTCAAGAGCGGGACGCGCAGGTTGGCGATACCGACAGCGGCGAAGTCGAATAGCGCCTGCGCTGGGCGGTACCGAACTCATCACACGCGCGACGCGGCTGGAATGTTCCCTGCTTGGTGGGGGCAGGGTTAGTCCTCAGGCATGGAGCGGGGGACGATCCTGAGCGCTTGCCGGCATGCATGCCGCGGCGCAAGCGAGCCGTGCCCGACGCCAGCCTGCCGGTCATGCGTGCGATGACGCACAGACCAGAATTCCCCAGCCAGTAATCTCGATGCCATGAACACGCCATCACTTCGAATGGCGTGCGCCGGTCTCTCAGGAGCATCGGATGGATCGATTTTATTTGTTGGACGCCTCGTTCTGCCCGAGCGTCAACCAGGGTCGCACTCCCATTTACTGCAGCTCGCCCGAGCGGGCCGTGGCGTCGCAGATGACCGCCTTCACCGCGGCGCTGCAGGCGTGTACCGGCCAGTCGTTCCACCGCTACGGTGCGCTGCACGATTTCTCGGTACGGGAGTACCGGACATTCTGGCGCTTTTTCCTGCAGTGGTCACAGGGGCTGGCGTGGTCGGGCAGCCCCGAGCCGGTCTGCGTCGGCGACGATTGCGAACATGCGCGCTTCTTCCCGAACCTGCTGCTGAACTATGCGGACAACCTGCTTGGGCTGGAAGTCGCCGGACCCGACGCACCGGCGTTGACCGCCTGCCACGCCGATGGGCGGCGTGAACGCCTGACGCGGGGCGAACTGCGCGAGCGCGTCGCGCGCGCCGCACATGCCTTGTCGCAACTGGGGTTGCGCGAAGGGGACCGCGTGGTCGGCGTGATGCGCAACGACGCCGAAGCCATCGTCGCCGCGCTGGCGGTGACCGCGCTCGGCGCCACGCTGTCGACGGCTGCGGCCGAGATGAGCGTCGAGACCCTGCTCGATCGCTTCGCGCCGCTGGCGCCGCGGCTGCTGCTCGCGCACACCGCGCAGCGCGCCTTCGACACCGGCATCCCGCTGGCGGACAACGTTGCCGGCCTGGCTGCCGCGCTGCCTTCGCTGCAGGGCATCGTCCAGCTCGACGACGGCGCCCTGCCGGCCACCGTCAGCCAGCCGGTCCATGCGCTGGCGGACCTGATCGGCCGTGGCGATGCGCAGCAGTTCTCCTTCCAGCGCTTTCCGTTCAATCATCCGCTCTTCATCATGTTTTCGTCGGGCACCACCGGCAAGCCCAAGTGCATCGTGCACGGCGCCGGCGGCAGCCTGCTGGAGCATCTGAAGGAACATCGGCTGCATAGCGACCTGCGGCCCGGCGACCGCATGTACTTCCACACCACCTGCGCATGGATGATGTGGAACTGGCAGCTGTCGGCGCTGGCGTCCGGGACCGAGATCGTGACCTATGACGGCCCGATCGCCACGGTCGACGCGTTGTGGCGGCTGGTCGCGGACGAGCGCGTCACGGTGTTCGGCACCAGTCCCGCCTACCTGAAGATGTGCGAGGACGCCGGCCTGGTGCCCGGCCAGCAGTTCGACCTGGGCGCACTGCGCGCGATGATGTCGACCGGTTCGGTGCTGTTCGATGCGCAGTTCGAATGGGTGCGCGATCACGTCAAGGCGCTGCCGCTGCAGTCGATCTCCGGCGGCACCGACATCCTCGGCTGCTTCGTGCTGGGCAATCCGAACCTGCCGGTCTATGCGGGCGAAGCGCAGTGCAAGAGCCTGGCGCTCGATGTGCAGGCGTGGGAACACGGCGCGCCCACCAGCGGCATCGGCGAGCTGGTGTGCGCCAACCCGTTCCCGTCGCGGCCGCTGGGCTTCTATGGCGACGTGGACGGCCAGGGCTTCCACAAGGCCTATTTTTCGGCCAACGCGGGGGTCTGGACCCACGGCGACCGGATCGAGTTTCCGCCCGAAGGCACGGCGCGGCTGCATGGCCGTTCCGACGGCGTGCTCAATGTGCGCGGCGTCAATGTCGGGCCGGGCGAGATCTATCGGGTGCTGCGCGATATCCCGGAGATCCGCGAGGCGATGGTGGTCGAGCAGCGCGCGCGCACGGCACCACCGGACCGCACCCGCACGGAGCGATACGACCAGCGCATGGTGCTGCTGCTGGTCTTGCAGGACGGCGTCGCGCTGACCGGCGCGCTGGCCGCGCGCGTGCGCCGCGACCTGGCGCGCCGCGCCTCGCCAACCCATGTGCCCGACCGCATCCTCGCCGTGCCGGCGCTGCCGGTCACCCACAACGGCAAGTTCTCCGAAGCGGCAGCGCGCAACGCGGTCAACGGCATGCCGGTGGGCAACGCCGCGGCGCTGCGCAATCCGGACTGCCTCGACGCCATCCGCAATCATCCGGCCCTGAACTTGGCGGCGCGCGAACTGCCCGCCCCCGGCACGTCGCGGGAGCAGCTCGAACGTCATCTGCAGGCCCTGTGGGAGCGCCTGTTCGACTTCGCCCCGATCGACCGCAACGACAACTTCTTCGACCTCGGCGGACATTCGCTGCTGGCCGCGCGGCTGCTGGCGGACGTGCACCAGTCGACCGGCCGCACGATTCCGCTGGCGACGCTGCTGTTCGCGCCCACCATCGCCGGCCTGGCCGCGGCGATCGACGACGCCGCGTCGCCGCGGCCTTCGCCCAACCTGGTGCCCGTGCGCAGCGGCACCGGCTCGCCGCTGTTCCTGGTGCACGGCGCGAGCGGCTCGGTGATGGAGTGCTGGGGCATGGTCAACGCGCTGCGCACTTCGCGTCCGGTCTACGGGCTGCAGGCACGCGGCCTTGACGGCGAACAGCCGACGCAGCGGCGCGTCGAGGACATGGCGGCCAGCTATATCGAACAGATCCGCAGCCTGCAGCCGAGCGGTCCCTACGCGCTGGCCGGCTACTCGTTCGGCGGGCTGGTGGTGTTCGAGATGGCGCAACAGCTGACGCGCGCCGGCGAGCAGGTCGAGCTGCTGTGCCTGCTCGACACCTATGTCTGCGAGCATTTCCTGCCGTGGCGCACGTGGCTGCGCTACTGCTGGAACTATCCCGGCTGGAAGTTGCGCAAGCTGCGCGCGGTGCCGGCGGCACAGCGCGTGCGCTACCTGAAATACGCGCTGCGCCGGGCCGCGGAAGGTGTCGGCATGCGCCGCGGCGGCATCACCTGCAAGCCCGACGCGTTTAGCGAATCGCTGCCGCCGGCACTGCGGCAGGTGCGCGAGACCATGGTGCGCGCCATGACGACCTATCGGCCGCGGCCGTACCATGCCGGCCCGGTGCTCTATCTGCGCGCCGCGGTCAGGCAGCAGCAGCGCGGCGATCCGCTGTCGCTGTGGCGGCGCGTCGCGCTGGGCGGCCTGACCATTGCCGAGGTGCCCTGCAGCCATTTCGACCTGGTCCTCGAACCCAACCTGCAGGCGGTGGCGGCGATCCTGGACGAAGGGCTGACGGGCGCGTGACGCCGCGGACATGGCACAGCATGCAGCATGATGGCCTTGCCGCACGGGGCACGGGCGCTGCCGCGCCGTTCGTGCTGCCGCAACCGGAGCGCCTCGCGTTGCCGGACGGCGCGGTACAGGTATGGAGGCTGGATGACGCGCAGGTCGATCCGGCATGCACGCTGGCCCATACGCTTGCGCCGGACGAGCGCGCACGCGCCCTGGCCTACCGGCACGCCAGGCACTGCAATGGCTATATCGCCCGGCGCGGGCTGCTGCGCTGGCTGGTCGGCGGCTACCTGCATTGCCAGCCCGAAGCGCTGCGCTTGGCTGTGTCGCCATTCGGCAAGCCGGTGCTGCAATGGCCGCAGACGGGGCTGGCCTTCAGCGTGGCGCACACCGACGGCCTGGCGCTGCTGGCCTTCGCCCGGGATTGCCGCCTCGGCGTGGACGTGGAGCGGCGTGCCGGTGGCGTTGCCGGTGGCGTAAACGCAGCGGACGTCCCGGGATTTGGACGCGGCATATTTTCCGCGCAGGAAGCGCAGGTCCTGGCGCGCGCGCGGCCCGCTTCGGCCGAGGCGCTGCTAAGCATCTGGACGCGCAAGGAAGCGCTGCTGAAAGCGCTCGGCACCGGCCTCTCGGTCGATCCCACCGCGTACACGACGGAAGACGACTGGCGGCGCGGCGCAGGCCATTGGCGGGCTTCGCGCGATGGCATCCCCATGTCCGGCTGGACCTGCCTGGACCTGGATGCCGGTGCCGGGTTCCGGGCGGCGCTGGCCGTATCGCTGCCAGACGCAAGCGTCGCGTGGCACCGCTGCTGACCGGTGCTGCCGCTGGGCAAGGGTCCGGCCCCGTAACACGTTACGTTACACGTAACGCCTGCCGCCCTGATGCCAGCCATGCGCGCGGGCCGGTCCGCATGGGCCGCCCCGGCGCAAACCCGCGGCCCGCCTGGGTCGTGGCGCTGACCGGGAGCGCAGGCCCGGGCCCTGCCGGAGTTGGCATCCCCTTTGCTGATTCCGGTGAAAAGCGTTGGCCACGAAGCCAATGCCGGATAACCGGAGCAAGCAATGAGCTGGACTAACCGTGGAGCGCCGCCCTCGGCGCAGGTGCTGGAGTGCGGCGGCGAGGCACATGCCGTGGTCATCGACGACATGCCGATGTACCGGCACGGCATCACGCGCCTGCTCGGCGAGATGCCGGGCATCGGCCGGGTGGAACCGGTGGAGACCGAGGCCCTGGCGGCGCGCAACCTGCGCTTGCCGGCGCCGGCGCTGCTGGTGTTCGGCATGCCGCCGGACCTGGCCGACGGCTGGAACCAGCTGCGGGTGGCCAGCCTGGTGCTGCGCCCGCGGCGCCTGCTGCTGATCTCGGACAATATGTGGCTGCGCCTGCCGCCCGGCCTGGATGCCCGCTTTGCCCGCACCCTGTGCCGCTCGGCATCGCTGGCAACGATCGAACGGGACGTGCGCGCGCTGCTGGACCTGCCGCTCGCCGCGCCGGCCCGGCCGGAGCCGGACGCCATGCCGACCGGCTTCCGGCGTCCCTTCCACGCGTTCGCGTAAGACGCGGCGATCCGCGCCTATCGCGCCGGCGAGATCCTGTGCACCTGCGCCGTGGCACCGCTGCTGCGGCGCGCGAACGTGCCTGCGTTCTCGTTCTCACCGTAGAAGAACGTCGGGGCGGGGGCGAGATGCCTCAGGAACGGCTGGAACTCCCGGCTGCCGATGCAGATCTTGGACCGCTCCGAGGCCGCGCCCAGCAGCACCTCCCTGGCCGCGCGGTCGGCCCTGTCCATGCCCACGGCGCGTGCGCGCTGGTCGGTCAGGTCGTCGTCGACCAGCACATAGCGCCCCGGCAGCAGGTGCGACAGCATGAAATCGCTCAGCGCTTCCTGGACCGATATCGACAGGCCGAACAAGCGCCGCGGCATGTTGGCGGGATTGATGCCGCCCCAGTCATAGGTGCCGCCCTCGCGGTTGCGGCGCGGATTCACGGTGAACTTCGACGACATCGTTCCGATCGCCATGACGTGCACCTCGGCAGGCGATCGCAGCAGGGAATACTGCGCTTCATGCACGGCCAGCAGGCCCGGCGCATTGGCGTAAAGGCCGCCGTCGACGAACTGATTATGGTTGAACGTGTAGCGCGCGAAGTATGCCGGCGCGGCACTGGTCGCCATCGCGATATCCGCGATGCGGAACTTGTGGTCGCGCTTGAAATTGACGTGGTGCGGCGTCTTGAATATCTGCGGCCGACCGGTGGAGTAATTGATCGCGGGTATGACTACCCGGTGCGCGCAGGCGCCCAGCAGGCGTTCGCCGAACAGATGCTCGGCGCACAACAGTTCCAGCAGCCGGCGCGACCCGAATGGGGCGCGCCAGATGCCGGCAAGCGACCAGCGCCGCTGGAAGATCTGCTCGCCGTGCTGCGTCAGCAGGTCCACGATGCGGCTTGCCGGCAGCTCCAGCGCCAGGGCGAGCGCAATGACGCCGCCGATCGAAGTCCCCGCGATCAGGTCGAACCGGGTCGCGATCGGGGCCCCGATTTCCTCCTCGAAGTCGGCAAGCAGCCTGGCCGTGTACAGCCCGCGAAAGCCGCCGCCCGAGAGCGCAAGGATCTGAAACCGGTCCGGAGCCGACTCGTCCAAGGATTCCCCCTGCTGCCGAATGAACTGTCGTCGCACGGCCGCAAACCCACGTCGAGGTCTCGTGCCAACGCAGCCCGCCCGCGTGCCATGCGCATCCATACTAGGCGACGGATGCGTGTTTTTACAGAAACGGCGCGGGCGATGTAGCCCGATCATGCAGGCAATTAGACGGCGTTTCATTCTGATTTGCGCGACGGCACTGTCCTGGGCCATCGGCTCCGCTCCCGCGCGTCGCACCGCGAAGCGAACGCCAGGACCGGCATGCGCGACCATCCATGCGATGATGGCCACGTCCCGGCCAGCCTCGCCTCCAATGCCCGACCGCATCCCACGCTCGTCCCCGGTGCAGCGCGCGCTCTCCATCCTGCGCGCGCTTTCCGATCCGCAGGTGCGGCGCCTTTCCGATGTCGCCCGCGCCACCGGGCTCGACCCGGCAACGACATCGCGCCTGCTGGAGATGCTGGTCGCGGAAGGATTCGCCACGCGCGATGCCCGGCGTCGCTTCGGCATCGGCGCCGAGGTTTTCCAGCTTGCCGACGTGGCCCAGCGCCGCGTCGACCTGCGCGCGCTCGCCCGGCATAGCCTGGAACGGCTGGTGGAGGAATTCGGGGACACCGCAGTACTGACCGAAGCCAGCCGCGGCGAATCGGTCTGCACGCATATCGAGCTGGGCACCTATGCGATCCGTGCCAACTATGTCGAGGTCGGCACGCGCCGGCCCTTGGGCGTGGGCGCGGGCAGCATGGCGGTGCTGGCATGGTTGCCGGCGGCTGAGCGGACCAGGCGGTTGCAGCACACCTCGCGCCGGCTCGCGGCCTATCCGCGGCTGACGCCGGAACTGATCGCCAGAGAGGCTGAAGCCGCGCGCGAGCGCGGCCATGTGATGTTCCTCGATTGGGTGGTCGAGCATATGGGCGGCATCGCGGTGCCGATTCTCGACTACGAAGGACAGCCGCTCGGCGCGCTCAGCATTGCCGCGCTGAGCGAGCGTCTGCGCGCGCGCGAAGCCCGTCTTGCCAGGCGCCTGAAGGATGAGGCGCGCCGCATCAGCAGTGCCTGGACCCGGCGCGCCGGGCCGCGCTAGCGCTTCAGGGCGGCGGCCCGCGCAGCAGGCCGGCGAGCGTATCGGGAATGTCCAGTTCGAAGCGCAGCACCGCGCTGGCCAGCGCCTTGCCGTAATTGTCGAGCGCCAGGCTGCGCGATACCCCGCCGCCCAGCGCGCCGTGCGCGACAAAGTTCAGCACCTGCAGGCCGTCGACGGCATAGCGCTCCACCTCTCCCGTGATCACGCCGCCGAACATGGCCTTGAACGCCGGCGCGGTGAGCTGCGCTTTCAGGTAAGGATAGAACGCCGGGTCATAGGCAATCACGGCCGTATTCGAGGTGTTGCCCTTGTCGCCCGACCGGGTATGCGCGACGCGCCGCAAGCAAACGATCATGGCTCGCCCTCAAAGAAAGTGGATACAGGACTCGACCTGCGCGCGCGGCACCAGTGCCGACCACACCCCGATGATTTCGCGCGTGCGGTCCTGGTGCGGCACGCGCTTGCCGGTCGACGCCAGCCCGCAAACCGCCATGCTGTCGATCTCGCGGCCGACCTTGGCGGCCTCTTCGCGCGTGCGGGTGCGCGCGGCCACGCGCACGGCAATCTCGTTCGGCTCGCATGGCGGCACCGGCGACGCGGCGCCATGGATGGCATTGACCCCGAGGAAGTCGATGCGCAGTTCTTCCGCCTGCAGGTTCGCCAGCGCAAAGCGCCGCTCCAGGATGACGCGCGCCAGCTCCGCCTTGGCCAGGCAGCCGGGCCCGGCATAGAAGAACATGTCCTCGCCGATAAAGCCTTCGGTACAGCCCAGCGACACCTTCAGCGTGCCGGTGCGCGGCGCGCCGCGCACGCCGCTGATGCGCACCTGGTCCGGCGCGACCTGCTCGAGCGCGGCGGTGGTGAAATCCACCACCACGTCCGGCGTGATATAGCGGGCGGGGTCATGCACCTCGTAGAACATCTGCTCCTTGATCGTCTGCAGGTCGATGCGGCCGCCGGTGCCAGCCACCTTGCCGATCACCGCATTGCCATCCGCATCGATCTCGGCGATGGGAAACGCCAGGTTCCACGGCTCGGGCACATCCTTGTAGCCTGGATCGCCGAAGTACCCGCCCGTTGCCTGCGCACCGCATTCGAGCAGATGGCCGATGGCGCTGCCGCGCGCCAGCAGGTCCACGTCGCGCGCATAGTCCCAGCCAAAGGCGTCGATCATCGGCGCGAGAAACAGCGATGGATCGGCCACGCGGCCCGTCACGACGATTTGCGCGCCCTGCTCCAGCGCCCTGACGATGGGCAGCGCGCCCTCGTAGGGCTCGGCGGAAATCAGCGTACCGCGCAGCGAGGCGACCGGCGCCCCGCTCTCGAGCAGCGCGAGATCCTGGTCGCAGATCGTCGGCGTGAGGTCGGTGGTGGTGATGGCGGCGATGCGGGGCATCGGCAGCCCCAGCTCCGCGCAGATCTCTGCGATGCGGCGGGCCGCGCCAAGCGGATGGATCCAGCCCTGGTTGCTGATGATGCGCGTGCCATTGGCCAGGCAATGCGGCAGCACCGCGCGCATGCGCTCGTCCAGGTAGGTGTCGTAGCCGGCGAAGGCGGGATCGCGCCGCTTGCGCACTTGCGCCGCCGAGACTGTCGCCTCGGCCATGGTCTCGAAGCACAGGTAGTCGAGCCGGCCCAGGCGCGCGCTGAGGGCGGCCGGTTCGACGCGGTCGCCCCACCAGCCGGAGCCGGAGCCGACGCGCAGCGTTGTCTTGGTCATTGGCATTGTTGGTAAGTCGGAGGCTACCTTACTGGGGCTGGATGCCGGCCTGGCGGATCACGCGCGACCACTTGTCGTGGTCCGCACGGATGATCGCCGCGAAGGCGGCGGGGGTGTCGCCGCCCGGCATGGCGCCGAGCTGCTCGATGCGCTGGCGCACCGCCGGCTCGGCCAGCACGCCGGCCGCCGCCTTCTGCAGCCGCGCGACGATCTCCGGGGGCGTGCCGGCGGGCGCGAGCAGGCCAAACCAGGAATTCACCACGTAGCCGGGCAGGCCGGATTCCTGCACCGTCGGCACGTCGGGCAAAACGGGCGAGCGTTGCGGGCTTGTCACGGCGAGGGCTTTGACCTTGCCCGCGCGGATCTGTGCCAGCGCCGAAGGCAGGTTGTCGAACATCAGTTCGACCTGCCCGGCCAGCAAGTCCGTCATCGCGGGCGCCGCGCCCTTGTACGGTACATGCTGCATCGTGACGCCGGCCATGCTGACAAGCAACTCGCCCGACAGGTGCGGCGAGCCGCCGGTGCTGGTCGACGCGTAGTTGATGCGCCCCGGCTCCCTCTTCGCCAGCGCGATCACGTCCGCCACCGATCGCACCGGCTGCGACGCATTGGTCAGCAGCACATTGGGCGAGTTGGCTACCAGCGTCACCGGCGCGAAGTCCTGCGCCGCGTCATAGGGCATGCGCGCGTACAGGTAGGCGTTGGTCACCTGCGTGCCAAGCGTGCCCATCAGCAGCGTATAGCCGTCGGGCGCGGCGCGCGCCACCGCTTCCGCGCCGAGGTTGCCGCCCGCCCCCGAACGGTTCTCCACCACGACACTCTGTCCGAGCACCTCGCCGAGCCGGGCACCGACCACGCGCGCCAGGATATCGGTGGTGCCGCCGGGCGTGAATGGCACCACCAGCCGCAGCGGCCGCGCCGGATATTCCGCCGCGCCTGCCGCCTGCGCCAACGGCAGACAACACATCGCGACCACCAGCGCCAGCCGGCGCAGTCCTTTCGTCCGCATTGCTGTCTCCTCGCACCGCGCCGTCAGGTCCAGCGCAGTTTCGCCTGATGAAGGTCTTGTGCGAGCGATGTTAGGCAGCCGCTGGAAACACAGTCAAACTTTTGCGGCGGATTTTCATTGAATGAAAATGCGTGCTCCGGAACTGAAGCGTCGAGGCTGCGCTCGTGCGCTCCGCGGAAAATCCGGCCGCCACCGGGGTGACCCACGCGCCGCAGCGCAAGGCACCGATTTTTCTAAGCTCGCCGTCCAAAAAGTTTCACTTCCGTTGTAAATCGCAAGCTGTAACCATGCACCCAACTCTGTCCCCGGCCCGCACGGATGGGGAACGCGCGCGGCGGTGGCACCGCCGTTTCCCAAATCACGCCAGCGACGGATGACCATGGTGTTCTTGCTGATGCGGCGGCTGTTTGCGGTGGCCCTGCTGCTGTGGCTCGGTATCGCCGCGGTGCGGGCCGCGCCGGATCCCGCCGCCGAAGCGAATGCCGCGCCGGTCGAACTCCGCCTGATGAACCGCCCGATCGTGGTGCTGCGCGCAACGCTGGCCGGCGTAACGCCTGAATTACGCGAGCGGCGCGCGCGCGACCGCTTCGAAGCGCTGCCCCCGTCCGCGCTGCTGCAACCCGTGCGCACCAGCCCCGGCGAGCTCGCCGGGCAGCATGGAGTCGCCATCTACATCGGCGAGCGGCTGCTGCTTGCCGTGGTCGAAGGCGACCGCGATCCCGAGGACAAGGGCTCGTTCGAGGCGCTGGTCGGGCAGACGGTCGACAACGTCAACCAGGCTGTGGCCGCCCGCCGCCAGCAGCAGCACTGGCCCACGCTGGTTCGCGGCGTCCTGCGCTCGGGTGGCGCGCTGGCAGTCGTGGTATTGCTCGGCTGGGCCCTGACCAAGACCCGGCGGTTGCTGGGGCGTCTGGTGGATGCCTCGCTGCAACGGCATCTGAAGGCGCGCACCGCCGACGGATTCGACTGGACCGCCGCACTCTACCAGCTGACCGACCGCATCGTACGCATCCTGGCGGTGGCGCTGTTCGCGCTGGTCGCCTTTGTCTGGCTGGAATTCGCGCTGCTGCAGTTTCCGCTGACGCACCCGCTCGGCGAGCGCATGGGCGCGTACCTCTGGCGGCTGCTCGAAGGGATCGGCGGCGCCATGGTCAGCGCCATCCCGGGCTTGCTGGTCGTCGCCATCATCCTGTTCATTACGCGTGGCGTGCAGGCAGTGGTCGCCAGCGTGTTCACGGCCACCGAGCGCGGCAACCTCACGGTGCCCGGCCTGCATCCCGAGACGGTGCCGGCGACGCGCCGCCTGGCCGCGGTGCTGGTGTGGGCGCTTGGCTTCACCTTTGCCTACCCGTACATTCCCGGATCACAGAGCGACGTGTTCAAGGGAGTGTCCGTGCTGCTCGGCTTCATGCTGACGCTGGGCTCGGCCAATGTCGTGAACCAGCTGATGAGCGGCATGGTGCTGGTGTACGCGCGCGCGCTGCGCGTGGGCGACATGGTCAGCATCGGCGATACCGTGGGATGGGTCGAGAGCCTGGGTCCTCTCTCGGTCAGGCTGGTCAACCTGCGGCAGGAGCAGGTCACGCTGCCGAACGCCGTGGTGGTCGGCAGCGCTGTGCACAACTATTCGCGCTCCGGGGACATCAACGGGGGCAGTGCGGCCCTGCTGTCGTCGGCGGTGACGATCGGCTATGACACGCCCTGGCGCCAGGTCCATGCGATGCTGCTCAATGCCGCGCGCCAGGTGCCCGGGCTGGACCCGGCAACCGCGCCCTTCGTGCTGCAGCGCGGGCTGTCGGACTTCTACGTCGAATACGAGCTGTTCTTCGCCATCGAAGACCCGCGCCGCCGCTTCTTCGCCCTGTCCACGCTGCATGCCGCGATCCAGGACGAGTTCAATCGCCACAACGTCCAGATCATGTCGCCGCATTTCGTGCTGCAGCCGAAGGAACCGGTGATGGTACCGGCGGAACAGTGGCATGCTCCCCCCGCCACGCCCCCCGTGCAGCAGCGCAGCGACGGCTGAGTCGCCCGCGCCATCACAACCTGACGATTGAAGATGCTCCAGCGCTTCTCTGGCCAGGCCTGGCAACTGCTTGCCAGCCGGCCGCATCGCTTCGTCGTGGTGGCGTTCTCGCTGTCTGTCGTGCTGCTGTTGCTGCTGCTGTGGCGAGGGCTGCAGCTGTCGCAGGACCGCGAAATCGAAACCCTGCGGCATATGCAGGCGGTGCGCGCACAGAGCATGGATGCGCTGCTGCAGCGCGAAGCCGAGCGTTTGCTCAGCGTGAGGAATTTTGCGCAGCACCTGCTGCAAATCCACGCCACGGCGCCGGGCGCGTCGGATGCCGACCTGCGCGCTACCCTGGCGCATCGCGACCAGCCGGCATGGCCTGTGCCCGCGCATGACGCGGCGGCGGTCTACGGCGTCAGCGCCGCGGCGCTGCGCGGCGTGGACGGCTTCGCCCGAGACGAAGCGCGGCTCGAGGCCGACGTGGTGGTGGCCCGCTCGCTCAGCCACCTGCTGAGCGCGGCGCCAGAGGGATCCGGGATACGCCGGCGCATTGCCTATGTTTCGCGCAACGGCGTGCTAACGGCCTACCCTTCGATACCGCAACAGCAGGTCGTGTCCGCCGTGCAGCGCCTGGCGGCCGCGCCCTACTTCCGTGACAGCCTTCCCTCGCGCAATCCCGGCCGGGCCGTGCAATGGCGCATCGCCCCGGCCACGGTCGAGCGCGAGCAGGTTTCACTGTTCCTGAGCGTGCCGGTCTATGCCGACGGGGATTTCCGCGGCGTGGCCATGCTCGAACTGCCCCAGCGCAGTCTCGACGACCAGCTCAGCAGCGCACCTTTCCACGAGTCCAGCAGCTACCTGGTCGATCGCGAAGGCCGGCTCATCGGCGCCAGCACGCGCAACGTGCGTGCCGGCGAAACCCTGCAGGCGGCGCTCTCCGGACCGTGGCCCGCCGCCACGCTCGATGCGGTCTTCCATGCCGACTCCGGCCTGCTGAACGGCGTAGGCGGCGCAAGTGGCGCAGGCGGCAGCGACCTGATGTTCCGCCGGCTCCGCCAGGGCGGCCTGGCACTGGTCGACGAGATTCCGGTGAATCAGCTGTGGCTGGCCAGCGCCGTACGGCTGAGCGGCGTCATTGGCGCGGGCGCCGCCGCGCTGGGCATCCTGCTTTGCGCCACGCTGGCGGTGGTGCACAGCCTGTTCCGGCACTATCTGGCGCGCGGCGAGGCGCTGCGCACGCTGGCGGAAACCGACGCCCTGACCGGGCTGGCCAACCGCCGTGTCTTCGCCGCGCGGTTCGCGGCGGAGCCGCTGCCAATCGCCGTGGTCATGCTGGACATCGACCATTTCAAGTCCATCAACGATCGCTGGGGACATGCCAGCGGCGACGTGGTGCTGCGCGCGGTGGCGGATGCGCTGCGCTCGGGCGTGCGCAAGGCCGACCTGCCCGCACGCCTTGGCGGCGAGGAGTTTGCCGTCCTGCTGCCCGGCACCGGCGTCGACGATGCCGCCGCGGTGGCCGGGCACCTGCGACAGCGACTGGAGGGCCTGCGCTGCGAGCCGGCGCCCCACGCGGGCAGTACCGAACCCATCCGCTTTACCGCCTCGTTTGGCGTGGCCGGGCTCGCGCCCGGGGATCATGGCAATCTCGATGCGCTGCTGATAGCTGCCGACCGGCGCTTGTATCAAGCCAAGGCCAACGGCCGCAACCAGGTGGTGGCGCGGTAGCGGGCAGCGTTTGCGAATCACGCAGGCTTAAAGAGCTTATAAGGTGTACTAATCAATCCGGCATTGCAATCTTGACGACAATGATGGCCTTATGACACCAGCGCGCGCGTCCGCGCGC
The DNA here is from genome assembly GCF_900094595.1 of Cupriavidus alkaliphilus. Lineage (GTDB taxonomy): Bacteria > Pseudomonadota > Gammaproteobacteria > Burkholderiales > Burkholderiaceae > Cupriavidus > Cupriavidus alkaliphilus. The sequence goes on from NZ_FMAD01000005.1 coordinate 411,104, forward strand.
CTGGGCATGGCACCGTGCCATGGTCTTCACAAGGAGTTCCCTTTCGAGCGACGCGGCCGCCAGGTGAACGTGCGCGTGGACGGCCCGCTGATTCTCAATACCACGCAGCCCCAGGTGGACGCGGCGCTGGCCGGGCTGGGCTTCACACTGCTGCCGGAGGATGAACTGATGCCGCATATCGAAGCCGGCCGGCTGGTGCGCGTGCTGGAGGACTGGTGTCCGAAGTTCAATGGCTACCATTTGTACTACCCCAGCAGGCGGCAGCCGTCGCCGGCGTTTGCGTTGGTGGTGCAGATGTTGCGTCGGTAGGGGAGCGATTTTCCTAACTGTCGAAAACCCTACGATAACGTCCGTGACCTTTGGGTTCGCGGCGGGTCGCTGTACCCATGCCTGCCAGTACCGCCTCTGTGCTCGTTCCATCGATAGCGCACAGATTCGCAGCATCAGCGTCCGTCATCAGCACTGCTCTCGACCAGATATTCTGCGGTCATTGTCGTCGCGGTCTTAAAGTATCCACACCGTACATCACGCGTCGTGGCATTAAAACTGAGCTCATACCAGCCGGGCTGAAAAGCGCTCATTGTCGCTCCTTCGGGTATAAGGGCATCTGCTCCGGGGGAAGGGATGGTGAATCGTCGGGACTTACCTGAAGTGCACGGTGTACCTCCCGAGAACGAGCACGAGCTTCCGCCTCGCTTGCCGCGCCCCGCCATGGTTCGAAATGAAAGTCCGGTGGCATTACCGGATAGTCGGGACCGGGATAGTCGGAATGACCTGACATGAAATTCGAGATAATTATTCGAATTTTCCCTTCAGGTAGAAAGTGAATTTGAACGGTACCCGGCTCATCGTACTTTTCTATTGAAACAATAGCCTCATGCCATTTTCCTACTGCCGCATCGCCCGTCGCATTGGGATCCGAACTCGAGGTCGTCCAGCGTACCGTTGCAGTCAGCCCCTGATGCCACTTCCTTGGGTAGGTCACGCAACAAACAAAGCCCCCACCACCGCCATAAGCGAAGGAATTTCCTCCCCACGCATCGTTGATGTAGAACTGATGAATATAGTCGGGGGTATGATTGTAGGCAGTGATACTTGAAGCAGTCATATCATCCGCCCGCCCCTCTCCCTTGCCGCAAGCCGAAGCCATAATGGTCAGTGCTGCCAAGATAACCGCTATTAGTGTTGCGCGCTTCTGCTCCATGCTATTTCTGCTTTTTACGTTCTGTCATATGCCTAGCTCGCGCGCGCATGCAAATGCTTCCCCGTATGTTCACCGTGTTTCCGGACTGATGGCAGGACTTCCAGCTTCGTGGCGCGATCGATGTGACCCCTCAGCGTAGCGCGGAAGTTCCCGCATTGTTCGACACGAACATTCATTCGCTTTGTCGAGCAGGAGGCTAAACATGGTGTCGCCCTCGGTGCCATCCAGTATGGTGGCAAACTGGCCGCCGGTAAGATGTAAGGTCCGAAGATGGACATCGCATGATCGAGCGATTGTTCCCGCCGTGAGCATAAGCGGGCCCAACCTAATACGCCTGTTCTTCCATAAACGCCGTAATCGCCGCCATCTCCGTCTCCGTTGCGGCAATGGCGCGCATCAATCCCTCGTTCTCGACATAAAGATCCTGCGGCATCGATCCACTGCTGGCGTAGCCGTTCAGCGCTTTGCCAACCACCTCGGAACGGACGCGTGCTTGCTGCAATTTTCGATCAAGCTCTTTCATCCGCCTTTTCAGTGCGGTGGCGTCAAGGCCAGCCAGTTCCGGATAGCTGGCGCGGTAGTCCATGTACTTGTCGTCATAGACTGTCCGCCATCGCAGATAGCCCCACATCTGCCAGAACTCGCGTCCACTGGCTTGCTGCGGCAGCTGGTCAGTGTAGGCCGGATCCTTCAGTGCTTCGTCGATTGACTGGCCCTTGGCTTCGCGTTGTCGCTTGAGGCGGTCCTGTGTCTCCAGCGTTGCCCGTTCCTCAGCGCTCAATGGCCGCGGCGGCGGAACGCCGACCTTGGCCATCATGGGCCCACTCATCGCCGGCACACGCTCCTTTTGTGAGGCAGCCTTTGCGGCGGCCGCATCGAGCTTGTCCTGCTGCTTGCGGTACCAGACATCGTCATCGTCACCCATGGGCTTGAACCAGGCGCGGGAGTCGTGCACATGGCGCGAGAAGAAGGCATCGATGGCAGGCGCGACGTCGGTGTTGTTCCAGGCTTGCTTGACCTCATCCCAGCTGCCGAACTTGATGCCGAGCGCCTTTTTGGCCTGGTAGAACATGGCGGCGCCTTGTACTGCGCCCGAGGCCGGCATCCACGCGATCGGCCCGCCGGGTGCTTCGGGCACCGCGGCCTGTACGGCCGGGCGCACGGCTGAGCCAGCCATTGCCGCCGTAGCGGCGCCGAGATTCGTTGCATGGGTTTCGACAACCCATTTCGCACCTTCCATCAGCCAGCCGCTGTAATGGCCGCGGGCCCAGCTCGGCACCAGATTGTCGTAACTGGCGTAGTGTTGCACCCATTTGAGTTCTTCGGCCAGCTCAGCATCGGCGTTGATCAGATCCATGCGGTCGTTCCTGGGCGCGCGCTGGACGCTGGGCATGGTTGCAACCTTGCCCAGCCAGCGATGGCGCCAGCGCAGGAAATAGCCGTAATGGTGCCGGATCAGGGTCGGAGTAGTGTCTGGCACGAGCCCTGAAGTTGCCGTGGCGTCTCGATAGGCGTTGAAGGCCGCGATGAGGTCGCGGTCGACCCGAAACTGCTTCTTTAGCTCGGCTGGCGCAGATGCCGGGCTCATCAGTGGCACACCGGCGATGACGGCCTCCCGGTACATGTGCGCCAGCGGAATTTGGGACAACTTGGCGCTGTCGTCAGGGGTCCCATCGGCGCGGCAGCCGCGTCCCTGTTCGCCTGGCTCATAGCCTCCGCCAAGGTCGGAGTGGACACCGGGATAGACGAATTCCTCCACGTTGCCGCCTTGCGCGCTGTCCAGTGGAAAGGAGCCACGCACTTCGTGGCTCGAGACCAGGTGCACGCAACGTTTGACCAGGTCCGGGCCGGGAATGCGCAGCCAGCGCTTCTGCGCCCATGCGCCGTGCCCTGAGGCCATGGTCTCCATCATGCTCTGGGCGATGCCAGCGGAAGCCACGGTGTCGAACAGCCCCAGAAAGTCGATCTGGACCGGGATGCCGCATAGGCTGAGCTTGTCCCCATTGGCGTCGCACGCGTCGCGCAGCCAGTTGCAGAATACGCGAGCCTGGGCCGCGCCGCGCGAGAAGCCGAACACGTGCAAACGAATGCGCTTGATGATCGGCTTGCGGTCCCGGGGCAGATTACCTAGAACCCTGGCCAGCGCCGCCTTGCGTTCGTTGAGCACGCGCCGGCGGCCCTTGGTATTGACCTCGCGCCAGTTGGTGCGGGCTACGGCGGTCAGGGAGGCGAGCGGGCCGACGCCTGCGCGCAGCTTGCGATCGAACTCTCCCTTGGCGCGGTATTTTCCGTTCAGCTCGCGTTCAATGGCGCTGCTGTCGCCGAGGCCGGGAATTCGAATCTCGGGTGCATTCAGGTCGGCGCTCATCTGCCTGACGAGGTCACGATCAGCGTTTCGCTCGGTCAGATTACTTTTGTGGTAGTGAAAATGCAGATGGTTATGCATCTGTAGCAGAGCCCAATTGATGCGCGCCTCACCGCCCCAGCCAGCGGCGGCGCCGGCCACTGCCTGGATGCCGATCCCCACATCTCCGACTTCCTTGTAGAACGGCGTACCCACGCCAGCGGCGTAAGTCGCAAACCTGTACCGCTTCAGTTCTGCCTGCCTGGGCTCGACTTCGAACAGATCAACGAGACGCGCGACGTTGCTATGAGCGCTGCGCGGCCGGTCGTTGTCCGCATTATTGCGGGTGCCGTCGAAGAAGAAGCCGAAGTGCAGATCCTCTTCACACGGAGGTGGTGCGTCGAGGCGAACATCCAATCCGGTGTATTGGCGATACCTTTCTTGCGGCGAGAGTTCGAACGGCTTCGCCGGGCATTGGGGCGCAAACTTCACGACGGTCATGGCTTATGCGGTCTAGCGGAATTGACGGTATGAGAGGAGCGTCTGAGGCAGGCCAGAAACATCTCCTACCGGCTTTGCTCGGGGCTTTCCGGGGGATCGCGCAATTCGGGGCGATAGCATAGACGTCGGTCCTGCGGGGCACGGCGTTTGACACAGGCTTCTTTCGGATCTTCTAAGCGGTATGGATCTGCCTCAGCCCCGGGACCCCATTTCGTCAGGTATAGCTTGACCTCCTGATTTGGATAGAAGGCCACGTAAAAAAAGGACGCATCCTCGGGCGGATATTTCTCGACTGGAACTTCTTTTGTATGGAGCGCCTTCTCGTCCTTCGCGAACAGTTCGTCGTCACTCCACTTGATCGTGACCTTAAAGTTAGGGTCCCAGTGCTTGGGCACTGAGATGCTACCGATCCACTTGGTCCCTCCGGCATTCGCGACCATGCCCCCAGCCCATTGTCCGTTGACGTACACGACGCCGATAGGCACGTCGGTGAAGTTGAGCACCCCGATCTGGCCGCCAAGCGTATCGTCCTCGATAGCTGCGGACGGCGACTCAGCTTTGCCGCACGCGGCCATGCCGAACAACGTAGCGGCCAGAAGTACAACAAACAAGCCTCGGATCATCCTTGTGGTCATCATTGGTTATCCTTTATGCGCCAGCACGATGCCATGGCGCCGAGCCCTGCCAAGGGCGATTGCCTACACGAACGCAGTCACAAGCATGCCCCTTCGAGCAAATGCTAGCGCAGTGCTTCTTTGAGAAATCTCCTACCGGCTCTGCTCGGGGCTTTCCGGAGGATCGCGCAATTCGGGGCGATAGCAGAGACGCCGGTCCTGCGGGGCACGGCGCTTCAGGCACGCTTCCTTCGGATCCTCCAGTTTGGCGGGATCATCCTTGGCGCCGGGCAGCCACTTGGTCAAGTACAGCTTCACCTCTTGATTAGGGAAAATGGCCACGTAGAAATAGGCGGCATCTTCCGTCGAGTACTTTTCGACAGGAACTTCCTTGGTATAAAGCGCCTTCTCGTCCTTCGCGAACAGTTCGTCGTCACTCCACTTGATCGTGACCTTGAAGTTCGGGTCCCAGTGTTTGGGAACCGAAATCCCGCCAATCCATTTGGTCCCACCCGCGTTAGCTACCATCCCCCCAGCCCATTGACCGTTGACGTACACGACGCCGATTGGCACATCGGTGTAGTTGAGCACCCCGATCTGACCGCCAAGCGTATCGTCCTCAATAGCTGCGGGCGGCGGCTCAGCTTTGCCGCACGCGGCCATGCTGAACAGCGTAGCGGTCAGAAGTACAACAAACGAGCCTCGGATCGTCCTTGTGGTCATCATTGGTTGGCTCACGTGAAACCCTTTAGAGTGAGTTCCGAGGCCCTCTCGAAATTTTCCGCGCCATTTCCCAGGAACCAGTATCCGGCGCAAGCGAGGCCGATCCAGGCAACGCTGATGCCCGCGATGATGCACCTATCACGGCCCATTTTTGATTATCCTTCGGAGGTCTTCCTCGCAGGGACGGAATCTTGAGGTTGAACAGCTTCGAACGTGGTATCGCTTCAACTCGGATTGTCTTGGGTGGATGTCAAACATGGCTCGGCAAATTCAAGCGGATTCATTGGCGGGATGACATGCAGGGGCCTAATCTCGGCCCTTACGCTGGAGCATTCTGTATTCTTCTCTGAACTCCGGCGCATAGCAGGTCTCCCTTTCCGTCGGTGCTTTCCTTTTCAGACATGCATCTGTTGGGTCCTCCAACTTGGCGGGGTCGTTTTCTGCACCGGGCAGCCACCTGGTCAAGTACAGCTTCACCTCTTGGTTAGGGAAAAAGGCCACGTAGAAATAGGCGGCATCTACCGTCGAGTACTTTTCGACGGGCACCTCCCTGGTATAGAGCGCCTTCTTGTCCTTCTCAAACAGTTCGTCGTCACTCCACTTGATCGTGACCTTGAAGTTAGGGTCCCAGTGCTTGGGTACGGAGATCCCTCCAGTCCAACTGGTGCCGCCAGCATTCGCGACCATCCCCCCAGCCCATTGGTCGTTGACGTACACGACGCCGATAGGCACGTCGGTGTAGTTGAGCACCCCGATCTGGCCGCCAAGCGTATCGTCCTCGATAGCTGCGGGCGGCGGCTCAGCTTTGCCGCACGCGGCCATGCCGAACAACGTAGCGGTCAGAAGTACAACAAGCGAGCCTCGGATCGTCCTCGTAGTCATCATTGGTCGGATTCTCCCGTCGACAGCGCATGCAAAGCCAGTAGCAGAATTTCATGCATAGCCTCCACCCGACGCACCTTGGCGAGCGCATAGGCTTGTGCGACGCGCCGATGCGCTTGGGCCTTTTTGGTTGCGGGCAGGATGTCGGGAGATTGGCGATAGAGAGAATCCATCAAGGCGTCCGGCATCGCCGCGTCCACCATCCGGTCAAGTTCAGCCTGCGAGATCGTCAACGGTTCGGCCCGGTGTGCCTCGGGTTCAGTCCTGGGCTCGGTTAGCGGCAGTGTGTCGAGCATCCCTTCGCGGTTCACAAGGTGCCACTGCGCGACAGGGGCCGTCAGCTGCGCCCACGCTGCCGGGCCGAGAGCCACAGGCAAGGTGGAGAGCACCCGCGTATCGGCGAAGCGCAGCAGGAAGCGCGTGTCATCGCCTTCGACAACTGGCTGAAGGCAAGGCTCCCACATCTGCGCCAGAAACGAGGGCGATTGCCATGAGGCCACAAAGCTCAGCATCGGCCTGCCTTGGCAGTGCTTGCCCAGCGCCGAGGCCAAGGCACGCCGTTCATCGCCGGCGAGACCGTCCAACGGCAACAGGTAGGGGGAGGCCGACAGGAGATCGCGCAGGGCGCCGGTCTCGCCGTACAAAGTGTGACGCGGGACAGGCGCCGCGAAGGGCTTCGCGCCGTGATCGAACGCGCCGTCAACGAGGGCAGACCAGTGGACGCCCGCGGTACTTTCGATGCATTGCAACAGGCCGTCAAGCCATGTCTCCGGATCTCGCGACTCGACTGCGAAATACATAGGCGCCTCTGAGGGTCTATACGGTTGCGAGCGGCATGCCGGCGGCCGCCGCTTTGAGAAGGCAATCGAGACACACCGTCTGCGGAAACTGCGGCAACGGATAGGGTGTGCTCTCCGCCCCCTCGAACGTTCTCTTCGCCGCTTTGTAGGTAATGGGTCCGGGGCACTCGACGGTAATGTTGCCGCCTTCCATCGTGATGGCTGCCCCGCCGGCGGTCGCAATGCGAATGCGCTTCGCCGCGGCAAAATCCACATTCATATTCGCCGAGACAATCGTCAGGCCCTCTCGCGCCGCCAGCCTCAGCAAGTCATGCTGCGCCTGCAGATCAATATCATCCTGACCCGCCGTCAATTGCAGCCCGACGTTGCCCTCGCCGGGCGCGGACAGCCCGGCCGCAATGCCGATCGCGTGACCCGCATGGATGCGAGCCTGCCCGGCGACGGCGACGTTGTTGTCCTGCCCGCTGGCCAGCACCACGCCTTCCCCATTGGCGAGCTGCAAATCCTGTCCCGCCACCACGGCGAGGCCAGCCCTGCCGTTGAGATGGACCATCGGCTCGCTTTGGTGCGGCACCTTGCCTGGCGTGCTGGTACTGCCGCCGGCCGCGTCGCCTTTGGCGGCTTCGAGGGATTGTCCGTCGACCATGCCGGCTGCGGCTTTGGCCTGTTTCGCCAGCGGCGCCTCATCGTCCTTTCCCGCTGACAGTGCCTGGGTCTGGTGCGTGGTCGCGCCATCGCTCAGTGTCCTGACCAGATCGCCCGCCTGACGCAACAGCGCAATGCCCGCAGCGTTGTCGCCGGTCGGCAGCACGCGGCCCGTGACGGCATCGCGATAGGTCGTCAGCAGCAGCCCGCCTTGGCCGCGTACCGCGACGTGGCCGTCGGTGCGTAGCTCGAACCCTTGCCCCCTGAAGCTGCCGCGGCGATTGTCCTGCTGGTGAATCACGTGGCCCAGATTGAGCTGGGTGGCTTGTTCGGTGGTAGCGAGCTGCGTACGCAGTTGCGCATCGGTGTCGTCGAGCACCAACTGGTTGTAGCCCTTGCCGCCGTGCTCCTGGCTCTTGAACCCGGTCAGCGCGGCGTCGTTGCGGTGGCCGTCCGGATCGGCACCCATGCCGTGCCACGCCGGGCTATTGCCGCCGGCAAGGTTGCCCTGTGCGCTCGGCTGGCTGTCGCTCCCCATCGCATAGAGGCCGCTGGCGTCATACGGCTGCGAGAACGTCGTGGCGGCCATCGACTTGCCGCCCGGCGTGGGCGCGATGCCCGCTTCCCCCTGGCCGTTGTACAGCGCGCCGATCACGAATGGCTGGTCGATATCGTTGTCCGCAAACTTGACCAGTACCTCCTGGCCGATGCGCGGCAGCCATTGCCAGCCCATGCCGGCGCCGGCCTGGCGCTGTGCCACGCGTACCCAGCGGCTGCTGCGGTCGTCGTCGCGCTCGCCGCGCTGCCAGGGAAAGCGCACGCGGATCTGGCCGCGCGGGCTGGCGTGGTGTTCGGCGTTGCCATCAGCTTGGCTCTGCCCGTCCGGGCCAACCACGATCGCGGTATGGACGCCCAGCGGGGTCGATTGGCTATAGAGGCGCGGGCAATCGCCCTCCAGCACGGCGGCGCGCCATGG
>NZ_FMAD01000016.1 GCF_900094595.1 Cupriavidus alkaliphilus
TAGGTGGCGGGGGTGGCGATGGCGACCAGCGGCAGCACCACGTCGCACTTGCGGATGTTGTACTCGATCCACTCGCGGTTGATGGTGATGTCGCCCTCGAAGAAGTGCATGCGCGGGTGGTCGACGAGGTCGCCCAGGCGGTCCGTGTTCATGTCCATGCCGTAGACCTCCCACGGCGTGGTTTCCAGGATGCGGCGCGTCAGGTGGTGGCCGATAAAGCCGTTGACGCCGAGGATGAGTACTTTCTTGACTGGCATGCGTTAAGGAATGGCAGGGGAGTCGGAAACAAGCCGGCGCGCCTCGCGCCCGGCCAGGGGAAAGTTGGACACTGCGACGCGGCGCCAGTCGCGTGCGACGACATGCATGGGGACGCGCGCGCTCAGCTCGGCAAACGCTTGCGGCGACAGCAGCGCGACGGCGCGCGGCCCATGCTGCCAGGCGTCGGCGAAGGCAGCGACGGTCGGCACCCACTTCCGCGGCTCCTGCGCGGCGCCGAAGGCGAGTTCGTCAGCCTGCGCCACCATGGTGAGCGGATGGCGCAGGTAGAACGGCAGCGTATGGTCGAGCATGCCGACGCCGTACAGCGGCATGCCGGGCCGCAGCACGCGCGCGATCGGCGCGACCAGGTCGATGCCCGAAGCCGCACGGCCGATGGCTTCGTGCCCGAGCAGCGCGATGGAAAATGCCAGCAGCATGCCGAAGGCATAGCCCGTGACACTGGCCATGCGGCCCCGGCGCCGCAGCAGCCACAGCGCCGCGGCGGCGCTTGCCAGCACCAGCGCGCATGCCAGCGCTGCCCAGATTGCATAGTTGCGGTACAGCGCGTTGGGGGTGTTGTTGGCATCCAGCTTGGCCACCAGCGGGCTTGCCAGCAATCCAATGGCGCCGAGCAGCAGCATGGCGCGCAATTGCCGGCTCCAGGTCCGCTCGCAGCTCTGCGTCAGCGCCACGCCGCCAAGGATGCCGAGCGCAGGGAACATCGGCACGATATAGCCCGGCAGTTTCGAACCCGACAGACTGAAGAACACGAAGATCGACAGCGCCCATATCGCCGCCATCAGCGCGGGCTGGAACGGCAGGGCAATGCCGGCTGCATGCGCCACCCCGGCGCGCTGCGTCACCGCGCGCACCATGCCCGGCAGCAAGCCCAGCCATGGCAGGAATCCGCCCGCCAGCAGCGGCACGAAATACCACGGCGCGCCGGTGCGCGCGTGCACGGTCGAGGTATAGCGCTGCCAGTGCTCATGGATGAAGAAGAAACGCAGGAATTCCGGGTTGCGTTGCGCCACCAGCCAGTACCACGGCACCGCCACCAGCAGCATCAGCGCGATCCCGGCGGGCGCATGCAGGCGCCGCCACAGGGACAGGTCGCGCGTCACGCCGGTGTAGAGCACCAGCACCAGCCCGGGCAGCGCTACGCCGACCAGCCCCTTGGTCAGCACCGCCACGCCCATTGCCGCCCAGCACGCCAGCATCCAGCGGCGGCGCGCGGCGGGCGTCGCCGCCGGATGCTGCGCCAGCAGCAGGGTGGCCAGCACGCACGCCATGGCGCCGGACAGCGTCATGTCGAGCGTGTTGAAATGCGCCGCGATGTTCCACATCGGCGCGCTGGCCAGCACCAGCCCGGCCATCAGCCCGGCGCGGGCGCCGAACCAGCGTGCGGCCGCCAGCATCGATACCCCCAGCCCCGCTGCGCCCGCCAGCGCCACGCACAGCCGCGCCTGCCAGTCGCCGATGCCGAACAGGGCGTACGACAGCGCCGTCATCCACATGTGGAACGGCGGTTTCTCAAAGTACTTCAGGCCGTCGTAGCGGATCGTGACCCAGTCGCCGCTGCCCAGCATCTCGCGCGCGATCTCGGCATAGCGGCCTTCATCGGGACCGAGCAGGTGGCGCATGCCGAGCGTGCCGAACCATAGCAGCGCAAAGGCCAGCACTACCAGCGCCGGTGCCAGCGCCGGCATGCCGTCCACGCGCAAGGCAGCCCTGGCGGCGATAGGCCCGGGCTCGGCGGCAAGGCGATCGGAATGCTGGGGCATGCGGGGTGGCTCGGAATGGGCGGAAAATCGGGCGCGGGCAAGCGCGGGCAGGCCGGCGCGAGCGGAGCATGTCCACGCCGGCGCGGTGCGCCGCGTTGTACGGACAGTGCCGGAAACGTGTGCGGAGCATAATTTGCGAACCTTAACGGCACATTAAGCGGCCGCGCCTTTTGTCCCAGCAGCTGCCGTGATACCTCCAGGCCACTCCAGAGCATGAGACTCCTTATCGTTGAAGACGACCCGATGCTGGGCGACGGCCTGCGCCGCGGCCTGCAGCTGCTCGACTACGCAGTTGACTGGTTCCGCAACGGCACCGATGCCGACCACGCGCTCGCGCTCGCCCACTACGATGCCGTGGTGCTGGACCTGGGCCTGCCCGGCGATGACGGCATGACCCTGCTGGCACGCTGGCGCGCGCGCGGCAGCCGCATCCCGGTGATCGTCCTGACCGCGCGCGATGCCGTCGACAGCCGCATCGGCGGGCTCGATGCCGGTGCCGACGACTACCTGGTCAAGCCGGTCGCGCTCGACGAGCTGGCGGCGCGGCTGCGCGCGGTCACGCGCCGTGCGGCGGGCATGTCCGCGCCGGTGTGGCAGCACGGCGCGCTGAGCTTCCACCCGGCCGCGCGCCAGGCGTACTGGCAGGGCAAGCCGGTCGAGCTGACCAGCCGCGAAGCCATGCTGCTGGAGCTGCTGCTGGCCCATCCCAACCGTCTGCTGACGCGCGAGGTGCTGCGCGACAAGCTCTATGACTGGCAGGGCGGCATCGAGAGCAATGCGCTCGAGGTCCATATCCACCACCTGCGCCGCAAGATCCATCCGAAGATCGTGCGCACCTTCCGCGGCGCCGGCTACACGCTGGGCGCGGCCGAGGACTGCGCATGACGTTGCAGCGCAGGCTGGTGCTGGCGGTGCTGGTGGCCGCGCCGGTGGTATGGCTGCTGACACTCGGCATGACTTATGTGCGGGCGCGGCACGAGATCAACGAGCTCTATGACACCGACATGGTGCGCATGGCGCTGCAGATGCAGTCGGTGGTGCCGCTGGTCGACATCGGCGCCGGCATGTCGCGCGCGCGCGTGCCGCGGCTCGACCAGGGCGACCTGGGCGACGCCGGCCTGGGCGACCTGGCCATCGCCGCGTGGCTGCCCGACGGCAAGCCGCTGCATATCGATCCCGACGGCGACAAGCTGCCGCGCGCCGAGGGCGTCAAGGGCTTTACCGACGTCACGCTCGAGCGGCAGCGCTGGCGGCTCTATTACCTCGACGATCCCGATACCGGCTGGCGCGTGTGCGTGGGCCAGCAGCTGGGCGAGCGCAATGAGCTGATTCTGTCCTACATCGCCGCGCAGGTGCTGCCGTGGGCGGTGGGCCTGCCGCTGCTGATCGGCCTGCTGATCGGCTTCATGCGACGCGCGATGGCGCCGGTGCGCACGCTGTCCGCGGATATCGAGGCGCGCGCCGCGGACGATCGCCGTCCGCTCGGGCTCGATGCCGTGCCCGGCGAACTGGTGCCGCTGGTGCATGCGATGAACCGGCTGCTGGCGCGCGTTTCCGATTCGATCGAGCATGAGCGGCGCCTGACCGCCGATGCCGCGCACGAGATGCGCACGCCGCTGGCCGCGCTCAAGGCACAGTGGGAAATCGCCGAACGCTCGCCCGATCGCGACGAACGCGCGCTGGCGCAGGCCAATGTCGCGGCCGGCATCGACCGCATCGGCCGGCTGGTGTCGCAGCTGCTGACGCTGAGCCGGCTCGAAGACGCCGCCGGGCTGCCGTCGCGCCAGCCGGTCAACTGGGTGACGGTGGCACAGCAGGCGCTGTCCGATTGCCTGGCGCTGGCGCAGCAGAAGCAGGTCGACGTGGAACTGGCCTGGCCGCCGCAAGGCCAGTCGCCGTTGCCCGTCGCGGGCGACCCCGCGCTGCTGTCGCTGCTGCTGCGCAACCTGCTCGACAACGCCATCCGCTACAGCCCGCCGGGCGCGCTGGTGCGGGTCGAGTTCCGGCCCGACAGCGTCACCGTGCGCGACCAGGGCCCCGGGGTCGCGCCGGAGCTGCTGGCGCGCCTCGGCGACCGCTTCTTCCGCGGCGCCGGGCAGCGCGAGCAGGGCCACGGCCTGGGCATTTCCATCGCGCGTCGGGTGGCGCGGCTGCATGGGCTGGAGATGGCGTTTGCCAACCGCGTGGACCAGGCTCAGGGTGGAGCCGGCACCGGCACAGGCCTGGCCGTGCGCATCGTCCACGGCGGCTGAAAAGACAACGCCCCGCACGGCTTCCCGTGCGGGGCGTCGTGGCCGAAGCAGGCGCGCTCAGCGCTTGAGCTTGGCGAAGGCGGCGGCCATGGCGCCGGCCGGCTCCGGCTCGCGGCGGCCGCCGCCGAAGCCCTTGCCGCCGCCATTGCGCTGGCCGCCACGGTCGCCGCCACCGGCGCGCGCCGCGGCCTGGCCGGGCTCGTCGTCCAGCCGCATCGACAGGCCGATGCGGTTGCGCTTGACGTCGACCTCCATCACCTTGACCTTGACGATCTGGCCGGCCTTGACCACTTCATGCGCGTCCTTGACGAACTTGTTCGACAGCGCCGAGATATGGACCAGGCCGTCCTGGTGCACGCCGATATCGACAAACGCGCCGAACGCGGCCACGTTGGTGACCACGCCTTCGAGCACCATGCCGGGCTGCAGGTCCTTGACGTCCTCGACGCCTTCCTGGAAGGTCGCGGTCTTGAATTCCGGGCGCGGGTCGCGGCCCGGCTTTTCCAGTTCGGACAGGATGTCGCGCACGGTGGGCAGGCCGAACGCATCGTCGGTGAACTTTTCCGGCGACAGGCCGCGCAGCGCCTCGCGGTTGCCCATCACATCGCGCAGGCCCTTCTTGACGTGGTCCAGGATGCGTTGCACCACCGGATACGCTTCCGGGTGCACCGACGAGCGGTCGAGCGGATTGTCGCCGTCGTTGATGCGCAGGAAGCCCGCGGCCTGCTCGAAGGTCTTGTCGCCCAGGCGCGGCACCTGCTTCAGCGCATTGCGGTTGGCGAAGGCGCCGTTGGCGTCGCGGAACTCGACGATATTGCGCGCCAGCACCGAATTCAGGCCCGACACGCGCGCCAGCAGCGGCGCCGAGGCGGTATTGACGTCGACGCCGACGGCGTTGACGCAGTCCTCGACCACCGCGTCCAGCGCGCGCGCCAGCTCACGCTGGTTGACGTCGTGCTGGTACTGGCCCACGCCGATCGACTTGGGATCGATCTTGACCAGCTCGGCCAGCGGGTCCTGCAGCCGGCGCGCGATCGACACCGCCCCGCGCAGCGACACATCCAGGTCCGGGAATTCCTTGGCGGCCAGCTCCGACGCCGAATAGACCGAGGCGCCGGCCTCGCTGACCACGATCTTGGTCAGCCTGAGCTCGGGCATCTGCTTCATCAGGTCCTGCACCAGCTTGTCGGTCTCGCGGCTGGCGGTGCCATTGCCGATCGAGACCAGCGCCACGCCGTGCTGCCTTGCCAGGCGCGCCAGCACGGCCAGCGAGCCGTTCCAGTCGCGGCGCGGCTCGTGCGGATAGATGGTGGCGGTTTCCAGCAGCTTGCCGGTGCTGTCGACCACCGCTACCTTGCAGCCGGTGCGGATGCCCGGGTCGATCCCCATCACCGACTTGGGGCCGGCCGGCGCCGCCAGCAGCAGCTCGTGCAGGTTGCGGCCGAACACCTTGATGGCCTCGCTCTCGGCGGTCTCGCGCAGCTGCGTCAGCAGCTCGGTCTCCAGGTGCGGCTGCACCTTGACGCGCCAGCACCAGCGGCACACGTCGCCCAGCCACTTGTCGGCGGGGCGGCCCAGCTGCTGGATGCCGACATGGCGCGCGATCATGCCTTCGCACGGATGCGGCACCAGCGCGTCCTGCTCTTCGCCCAGCCCCAGCTTGACCATCAGCACGCCGGCATTGCGGCCGCGGAACAGCGCCAGCGCGCGATGCGACGGCACCGTGCGAATGGTTTCGCTGTAAGCGTAGTAGTCGCGGAACTTCTCTTCCTCGGCGGTTTCCTTGCCTTCCATCACGGTCGACGCGACCACGCCGTTGTTCCACAGGTGCTCGCGCAGTTTGCCCAGCAGTTCGGCGGTTTCGCCGAACTGCTCCGACAGGATGTCGCGCGCGCCGTCGAGCGCGGCCTTGACGTCGGGCACGCCGCCGTCGGCGGTGGGGTTGCCGTTGACGTACTTCGCCGCCTCGGTCTGCGGGTCGAGCGTGGGATCGGCCAGCAAGGCCAGCGCCAGCGGTTCCAGCCCGCATTCGCGCGCGATCTGGGCGCGCGTGCGGCGCTTGGGCTTGTAAGGCAGGTAGAGGTCTTCCAGCGCCTGCTTGGTTTGCGCGGCTTCGATCGCGGCCTGCAGCTCGGGCGTGAGCTTGCCTTGTTCCTCGATCGACGCCAGGATCGCGGCACGGCGGTCTTCCATGTCGCGCAGGTACAGCAGGCGCTCTTCCAGGTTGCGCAGCTGCGTATCGTCGAGGTTGCCGGTGACCTCCTTGCGGTAGCGGGCGATGAAGGGGACGGTGGCGCCTTCATCGAGCAGCGCCACGGCCGCGGCCACCTGGCGGGGCTGCACGGACAGTTCGGCCGCGATGAGCGAAACGATCTTTTGCGAGACGGATGCGGGCAGGTTGGACATCGTGGAACGCAGCGTGAGACGCAGTCAGTCGAAAGCGGGGCATTTTGCCACAAGCGCGCTGGCCTCCGGCGGGGCCGGCGCCGTGGCTCCGGCGGGAGGCGTTGCCCGCACCTGCGCAGGGGCCGGCGGGCAGGCCGCGCTCCGGCCCGGATGCTAGAATCCGGACATGATCGTCAAGCCCCGCCCGGCCGCCGCCAAGGCCACCCTCCCGGCCATGCCATCCTTCGCCAACGTGCCCGATTTCATCCTGATCCGCCGCGGTGCCCTGGCCGCCGTGGCCGTGGCGGCCTGTGCCGCGCTGATGCCGCTGCGCGCGGCGCAGGCGCAGGCATCGGCGCCCGCCGCCAGCGCCGCACCCGCCGCCGCGCGTGACTTTGCCGCCGAGCGCAAGGCCATCGGGGACTCGCGCGCCTGGACCAACTACCGTTTTGCCGCCGCCGAGCGCGAGTGCTACAGCAAGTTCTTCGTCACCCGCTGCATCGACAACGCCAAGGAAATCCAGCGCGAGGAGCTGCAGGTGCTGCGCAAGCGCGAGCTGGAAGTGGGCGAGGCCGAGCGCGCCCACCGCGCCGCCGAGCGCGACCGCGAGCAGGCCCTGCGCCGTGCCGAGTTCGAGGCCAGCCAGCCGCAGCGCGCCGCCAGCGAGCAGTCCAGCCGCGAGGCCTACGAGAAAAAACAGCAGGAACAGCAGCTGCGCGACGCGCAGCGACAGGCCGACGCCCCGCAGCGTGCCGCCAACGCCCAGGCCTATGAAAAGAAGCAGTCCGACTTCGATGCCCGCATGCGCGAGGCGCAGCAGAAGGGCGCGGAACAGGCCCGCCAGCGCCAGGAGAACGTGAAGGCGTACGAAGACAAGCAGCGCGACCTCGAGCAGCGCCAGAAGGCGCTGGAAGAGCGGCGCGCCAAGGCCCGGGAGCAGCAACAGGGCGGCCCGGCGTCGGCGCCGCGCCCGTTCGGCTTCTGAGCCGGGTGATGGCAGCGGAGGCATGGATGGACAGCAACCTGAATACCCTCGAACGGCGCATCATGGAGTTGCAGATCGAGCACCGCGATCTCGACTTCCTGATCGACCGGCTGGCCGACGATGCGGTCCATGACGAATTGCAGCTGCGCCGGCTGAAGAAGCGCCGGCTCAAGCTGAAGGACGCCATCACGCTGCTGCAGCTTCAGCTCGAACCCGACGTGCCGGCCTGAGCGCCGTCGCGCCCCGGGCGCGGCGATGCCGGCAAGCGCCGCCGGTTTGCCGCAGCCCATACAACATTCCCCACCTTGTCCGATCTTCCCGATTCCCGCCAGTTGTCCCTGGACAGCGACCCGAGCGCCCCGAGCGACCCCAGCGAGGCCGCGGCGCCTGCCCACGCCATGCAGGCAGATGCCGCTGCCAGCCGCGGCGCCGAGCTTGCCACCATCTTTGCCGATACCGGCACGCTGGCCCAGGCCATTCCCGGCTACCGCCCGCGTGCCTCGCAGCACAAGATGGCCGAGGCCGTCGCCGGCGCGATCGCGCAGAACGACGCCGTCATCGTCGAGGCCGGCACCGGCACCGGCAAGACCTACGCTTACCTGGTGCCCGCGATGCTGTGGGGCGGCAAGGTGATCCTGTCCACCGGCACCAAGAACCTGCAGGACCAGCTGTTCCTGCGCGACATTCCGACCGTGCGCCACGCGCTCAACGTGCCGGTCTCGGTGGCGCTGCTCAAGGGGCGCGCCAACTACGTCTGCCACTACCACCTGGAGCGCGCGCAGGCCGGCGGGCGCCTGGCCTCGCGCCAGGATGCGGCGTGGCTGCGCGAGATCGGGCGCTTTATCAAGGAAACCGCCACCGGCGACAAGGCGGAACTGGCGTCGGTGCCGGAGAACGCCCCGGTGTGGCAGATGGTGACCTCCACGCGCGACAACTGCCTCGGTTCGGAATGCCCGTATTACAAGGACTGCTTCGTGATGCGCGCGCGCAAGGAAGCGCAGCAGGCCGACGTGGTGGTGGTCAACCACCACCTGTTCTTCGCCGATGTGGTGCTGCGCGACACCGGCATGGCCGAGCTGCTGCCCGCCGCCAACACCGTGATCTTCGACGAAGCGCATCAGTTGCCCGAGACCGCGACGCTGTTCTTCGGCGAGACCCTGTCGACCAGCCAGCTGCTGGAGATCGCGCGCGACACCGTGGCCGAGGGCCTGTCGCATGCGCGCGATGCGGTCGACTGGGTGGCGCTGGGCGCGCCGCTGGAACGCGCCGCGCGCGACCTGCGCCTGGCCTTCGGCAAGGACAACGCGCGCCTGGCACTGGGCCAGATCGAAGCCGACCGCCGCATCGCCGAACCCTTCAACGAGACCCTCGATGCGCTGGACGCGGCGCTGTCGGACTTCGTCGGGATGCTTGAAAGCCAGGCCGAGCGCGCCGAATCGCTGCAGCAATGCCATCGCCGCGCGCTCGAGCTGGCAAACAAGCTGGCCGCCTGGCGCACCGATGCCGCGGCCGCGCCGGCACCGCAGCCAACCGACGGCGAGGAGCAGGGCGAGGCCGCGCCGTCCGCAGGCCCGGAAACGGTGCGCTGGGTCGAGGTGTTTTCGCATACCGTGCAGCTGCACCGCACGCCGCTGTCGATCGCGCCGATCTTCACGCGGCAGCGCGGCGGCCAGCCGCGCGCGTGGGTCTTCACCTCGGCGACGCTGTCGGTGAAGGGCAATTTCACCCATTACGCCGCGCAGCTGGGGCTCGACAAGGACCGCTCGCTGACGCTGCCGAGCCCGTTCGATTACGCCAAACAGGGCCTGCTGTACGTGCCGCGCGACATGCCCGCGCCGCAGTCGCCGCAGTTCACCGATGCGGTGGTGCAGGCCGCGCTGCCGCTGATCGAGGCGGCCGGCGGGCGCACCTTCCTGCTGTGCACCACGCTGCGCGCGGTGCAGCGCGCCTCGGACCTGCTCTACGATGCCTTTGCCGAACGCGGCCTGAACCTGCCACTGCTGGTGCAGGGCCAGGCCAGCCGCACCGAACTGCTGGACCGCTTCCGCGAGCTGGGCAATGCGGTGCTGGTGGGCAGCCAGAGCTTCTGGGAAGGCGTGGACGTGCGCGGCGAGGCGCTGTCGCTGGTGATCATCGACAAGCTGCCGTTCGCGCCGCCCGACGATCCGGTGCTGGCCGCGCGCATGGAAGTGCTGCAGAAGAAGGGCTTGAGCCCGTTTGCCGTGCACCAGCTGCCGCATGCGGTGATCACGCTCAAGCAGGGGGCGGGGCGGCTGATCCGCTCCGAGTCGGATCGCGGCGTGCTGGCGATCTTCGATACGCGCTTGGTCGAGAAGCCCTACGGGCGCCAGATCTGGCAGAGCCTGCCGCCGTTCACGCGCACGCGCGAGGCGGAAACGGTGGTGCGCTTCCTCGAGTCGCTGCGCGGTGCGCCCGCCGGGCAGCAGGTCGAGCCCGGCGCCGGGGATGCGGCCGCCGACTGATCGCGACGGATCGCGACGGATCGCGGCAAAAGAAAAACGGGACGGTCATCCGACACGTCCCGTTTTTTATTGCTGCCGGCGCGGCGGCGTCAGAACACTTCCCACCAGGACTTGTCCTTGCGGCGCGCGCCGTACTTGATGAAGTCGCTCTCCGGGAAGTTCTTCTCCATCACGCGCGCGGTGTCGTCGCGTAGGTCTTTCATGCCCATCGCGTCGTACGAGCGGATCATGATGTACAGCGCCTCTTCGTTGGCCGGCGCGCCGTCGTAGTCCTTCAGCGACTGCTGGGCGCGGTTGACCGCGGCGAGGTAGGCGCCGCGCCGGAAGTAGTAGCGCGCGGCATGCACTTCATGCTGGGCCAGCGAGTTGACGATGTACTGCATGCGCAGCGTGGCGTCAGGCGTGTACTTGCTTTCCGGGTAGCGCGTGATCAGCGTATGGAAGGCATCGTAGGCGGCGCGCGCCGCCTTGGGGTCGCGCTCGCTCAGGTCCTGGCCCGAGAAGCGGCCCAGCCAGCCGAGGTTGTCGTTGAAGTTGATCAGCCCCTTCAGGTAGTAGGCGTAATCGATGGTGGGGTGGTTCGGGTGCAGCTGGATGAAGCGGTCCACCGCCGCCAGCGCGGCCGCGGTCTCGCCGTCCTTGTAGTTGGCGTAGGCGGTGTCGATCTGCGCCTGCTGCGCATAGCGCCCGAACGGATAGCGGCCCTCGAGCTTTTCATACAGCTTGACGGCGCGGGTGTAGTCGCCGCCATCGAGGGCATCCTTGGCTTCCGAATATAATTTGTTGGCCGACCAGCCGGCGGTCTCGTCGGGCTGGTCCGCGAGCAGGCCGCATGCCGACAGCATGACGCAGCCGCCTGCGAGCAGAACCGCTCCAATTGTCGTGCGCCAGCGCGCGCGTTTCATGCTCTGCAATTGCATGGGCAATCGTATCCCGGATGAAGAAAAATAGCGTCAAGCATTATAGCCCAAGCCCCCAGCCCAACCCGGAAGCCGGAGATGGCGTGGGAGGACTGCCACCCGAACGGGTGCGCGCCGCCGCGGTGGTGGCCGATTTCGAGGCCAGCGAGGAAGAATTCGACGATGCCGCCGGCGCGCCCAGCGGCGCCGCCGAAGCGGCCGACGCGGCCATGACCCTGTCGCTGGAGGTGGACAGTGCCTCGCATGGCGAGCGTCTCGACAAATTGCTGGCGCGTCACTTCAGCGAGTTTTCGCGCAGCCGCCTGCAGCAATGGATCGAGAGCGGCGCGGTGCGTGTCGACGGCCAGGTGCGCCGTCCGCGCGACGCGGTGCAGATGGGCAACCGGATCGAGGTGCAGCCGCAGGCCGCGCCGGAATCGTCGGCCTTTGCGCCCGAAGACGTGCCGCTCGACGTGGTCTACGAGGACGACACCCTGCTGGTGATCAACAAGCCCGCCGGGCTGGTGGTGCATCCCGCCGCCGGCAACTGGAGCGGCACCGTGCTCAATGGCCTGCTGCATCGCGACCCCGGCGCCGCGTCGCTGCCGCGCGCGGGCATCGTGCACCGGCTCGACAAGGAGACCTCGGGGCTGATGGTGGTGGCGCGCTCGCTGACGGCGCAGACCGACCTGGTGCGGCAGCTGCAGGCGCGCACGGTCAAGCGCACCTATATCGCGCTGGTCTGGGGTCGCACCTATGATGAGGGCACCATCGACGCGCCCATCGGCCGCGACCCGCGCGAGCGCACCCGCATGGCGATCGTGCAGACCGCCAGCGGCAAGCCGTCGCGCACGCATTTCCGCACGCTGGCGACGGTGCCGCTGGGGCGGAGCTTCGTGTCGATGGTGATGTGCAAGCTCGAGACCGGCCGCACCCACCAGATCCGCGTGCATTTCGAATCGATCGGGCATCCGCTGGTGGGCGACCCGGTCTATTTCCGCGCCACCCAGCGTGGCCAGCGTCCCGCGATCCGCGTGCCGCTGCCGGTGCCCTACGAGCGCCAGGCGCTGCATGCGTACAAGCTCGGCCTGGTGCATCCGGCGACCGGCAAGCACATGTCGTGGACCGCGCAGCCGCCCGAGGACCTGCAGGCGCTGATCGATGCACTCGACTTCGAGAGCGCGCAGGCCGACGACGAAGACGAGGCCTGGGACGAAGTGTGGGAAGGCGGCGAGGCCCACTGGGAATACGCCGGCGACGATGACGATGACGACAGTGACGGCGATGAGCGCGACGCCTGATCCCGCCTGGCTGGTGCCGGACTGGCCGGCGCCGGCGCGCGTGCGCGCATTGTCGACCACGCGCCAGGGCGGGGTCAGCCACGGGCCGTACGGGCTGGCCGGCGGCATGCCCGGCGGCCTGAACCTGGGTACCCACGTTGGCGACGATCCGGCCCACGTCGCGCGCAACCGCGCCCGGCTGGCCGCGTGCCTGCCATCGATGCCGCAATGGCTGGAACAGGTGCACGGCTGCGCGGTCGCGACGGTCGACCATGTGGCCGCAGCGGGCGATCCCGTGCCGCAGGCCGATGCGAGCCTGGCGCTCACGCCGGGCCATGTCTGCGCCGTGATGACGGCCGACTGCCTGCCGGTGCTGCTGTGCGATGCGCAGGGGACGGTGGTGGGGGCCGCGCATGCGGGCTGGCGCGGCCTGTGCCATGGCGTGATCGAGGCCACGCTGGCGCGGATGCAGGCGGCCGCCGGCGGCGCGGCCACGCGCTGGCTGGCATGGCTGGGTCCGGCGATCGGTGCCGACGCCTTCGAGGTCGGCGCCGAGGTGCGCGAGGCCTTTCTCGCGCAGGCACGCCCGGGCGAACAGACCGCGGTGGCCGCGGCGTTCCGCGCCGGGGCCCCTGGCAAGTACCTTGCCGACATCTATGCGCTGGCGCGAACGCGCCTGGCCCGCGCAGGCTGCGTCGACATCCACGGCGGCGATGCCTGCACCGTTGCCGATGCCGAGCGTTTCTACTCCTACCGGCGCGACGGCGTGACCGGCCGCATGGCCAGCCTGGTCTGGCTGGCCGACTGAGCGCGGCGCCGCCTTAGTCGTCCGCGCGCTTCGCTGCCTCGCTCGCCGGGGCGCCTTTCTCCGCCGCGCGTTCGGCCTCGGCCTTGCGCCGGCGCCGGCCGGGCGTGCCCATGATGTAGAGCACCAGCGCGACCGGCGCGACCCCATACATCAGGAAGGTGGCGACCCCCGCCACCACGTTGTGCTCGGTGATCGCCATCATCAGCGCCACGTAGAGCCAGCCAATGGCCACGATGTACATCAGAATTTCATCCTTCTCGACTATGCTCGATGGCCTCGGCAGGTGCGTGTGCTGCATTACCGTCCGGTAGGTCGGGCAGCGCGCGGCGCCGGGGCGGATTTCCGCATTGACAGCGCGCGCGTTGCAAGGCAACAATGGCCTCGAATGTCTCGGAATCGCTGACGATTCCCAGGTTTTTCCGGCAAGCATAACGCATGGCGCTGGCAACCCAGGAGCCGCGCCCGCCGGATAAAAGGGAGCCGCTATCGGAATGGATGCAAGCCCTGGCCGCAGGTTTGTGCGACCCGGGGTTCCAGGCCAGTTCCAGGGCAGATGTGCCGGCTGACCCTCCCGCTGCGGGGAGGGCCGCAGCCGGGTCCATTCGGATAGCATCTCCCCATGCAGAGCGCCGGCCAGGGCAATGCCCGGAGCCGGTTCGAATAGTGACGGCAGAGAGACAAAACTGATCATGGCGACCGGCAAAGGTGCGGCAGCTTCCACGCAGGAAGGCAAGTCCCAACCACCCAAGTTCACGCCGGGGCCATTCGATCCAGCCACCTGGCTGGAATGGTCCCGCCAGTGGCAGGGCAATGAAGGCAACGGCCACGCGGCCGCATCCGGCATGATGGCCGGCATCCCGGGCCTCGATTCGCTGGCAGGCGTGAAGATCGCGCCGGCACAGCTGGCCGACATCCAGCAGCGCTACATGAAGGACTTCGCCGCGCTGTGGCAGGCGCTGGCCGAGGGCAAGCCCGACGGCACCGGCCCGCTGCACGACCGGCGCTTTGCCGGCGACGCGTGGCGCAACAACGTGCCGTACCGTTACGCCGCCGCTTTCTACCTGCTCAACGCCCGCGCCCTGACCGAACTCGCCGATGCCGTCGAGGCCGATGCCAAGACGCGCCAGCGCATCCGCTTTGCGATCTCGCAGTGGGTCGACGCGATGTCGCCCGCCAACTTCCTTGCCACCAATCCCGAAGCGCAGCGCCTGCTGATCGAATCGGGCGGCGAATCGCTGCGCGCCGGCGTGCGCAACATGATGGAAGACCTGACGCGGGGCAAGATCTCGCAGACCGACGAGACCGCGTTCGAAGTGGGCCGCAATGTCGCGGTGACCGAAGGCGCGGTGGTCTACGAGAACGAATACTTCCAGCTGCTGCAGTACAAGCCGCTCACCGCCAAGGTTCATGCGCGCCCGCTGCTGCTGGTGCCGCCTTGCATCAACAAGTACTACATCCTTGACCTGCAGCCCGAAAGTTCGCTGGTGCGGTATTCGGTGGAGCAGGGCCATACGGTGTTTCTGGTGTCGTGGCGCAATCCCGATGCCAGCATGGCGTCGCGCACCTGGGACGACTACATCGAGCACGCCGCCATCCGCGCCATCGAAGTCGCGCGCGACATCAGCGGCGAAGACCAGATCAACGTGCTGGGCTTCTGTGTCGGCGGCACCATCATTTCCACCGCGCTCGCGGTGCTGGCCGCGCGTGGCGAGCATCCGGCGGCGAGCCTGACGCTGCTGACCACGCTGCTGGACTTTGCCGACACCGGCATCCTCGACGTCTTCGTCGACGAGGGCCACGTGCAGTTGCGCGAAGCCACGCTGGGCGGCGGTGCCGGCGCGCCGTGCGCGCTGCTGCGCGGGCTGGAACTGGCCAACACGTTCTCGTTCCTGCGTCCGAACGACCTGGTGTGGAACTACGTGGTCGACAACTACCTGAAGGGCAATACCCCGGTGCCGTTCGACCTGCTGTTCTGGAATGGCGACGCGACCAACCTGCCGGGGCCGTGGTACTGCTGGTACCTGCGCCACACCTACCTGCAGAACGAACTGAAGGTGCCCGGCAAGCTGACCGTATGCGACGCGCCGGTGGACCTGGGCAGCATCGACGTGCCGACCTACCTCTACGGCTCGCGCGAGGACCATATCGTGCCGTGGACCGCGGCCTATGCCTCGACCGCGCTGCTGAAGAACAAGCTGCGCTTCGTGCTGGGCGCGTCCGGCCATATCGCCGGCGTGATCAATCCGCCGGTAAAGAAGAAGCGCAGCCACTGGACCAACGACGCCTTGCCGGCGTCGCCGCAGCAATGGCTGGCCGGCGCCACCGAGCATCCCGGCAGCTGGTGGCCGGACTGGTCGGCATGGCTGGCCAGCCATGCCGGCGCCAAGCGCGCCGCGCCTGCGGAGTACGGCAACGCGCGCTATCCTGCGATCGAACCCGCGCCTGGGCGATACGTCAAAGCCAAGGCTTGATGCCCGCAACCCCGCCGGCGTGCGCCCAGCGCGGGCGCCGGCGGGCTGCGGGTCCCCGTTTCCATTGAGAGGACTACACCATGACTGACGTTGTCATCGTATCCGCGGCCCGTACCGCGGTTGGCAAATTTGGCGGCTCGCTGGCGAAGATCCCGGCGCCGGAACTGGGTGCCGTGGTGATCAAGGCCGCGCTTGAGCGTGCCGGCATCCAGCCGGAGCAGGTCAGCGAAGTGATCATGGGCCAGGTGCTGACCGCCGGCTCGGGCCAGAACCCGGCGCGCCAGGCTTCCATCAAGGCCGGCCTGCCGGCGATGGTGCCGGCCATGACCATCAACAAGGTGTGCGGCTCGGGCCTGAAGGCAGTGATGATGGCCGCCAACGCCATCATGGCGGGCGACGCCGAGATCGTGGTCGCCGGCGGCCAGGAGAACATGAGCGCCGCCCCGCACGTGCTGCCGGGCTCGCGCGACGGCTTCCGCATGGGCGACGCCAAGCTGGTCGACACCATGATCGTCGACGGCCTGTGGGACGTGTACAACCAGTACCACATGGGCATCACCGCCGAGAACGTGGCCAAGGAATACGGCATCACGCGCGAAGCGCAGGATGAATTCGCGGTGGGCTCGCAGAACAAGGCCGAAGCCGCGCAGAAGGCCGGCAAGTTCGACGAAGAGATCGTGCCGGTGCTGATCCCGCAGCGCAAGGGCGATCCGGTGGCGTTCAAGACCGACGAGTTCGTGCGCCACGGCGCCACGCTCGACAGCATGTCCGGCCTCAAGCCGGCCTTCGACAAGGCCGGCTCCGTGACCGCGGCCAACGCTTCGGGCCTGAACGACGGCGCCGCCGCGGTGGTGGTGATGTCGGCCGCCAAGGCCAAGGAACTGGGCCTGACCCCGCTCGCCACCATCAAGAGCTACGCCAACGCCGGCGTGGACCCGAAGGTGATGGGCATGGGCCCGGTGCCGGCGTCCAAGCGCGCGCTGTCGCGCGCCGGCTGGACTCCGCAGGACCTGGACCTGATGGAAATCAACGAGGCTTTCGCCGCGCAGGCGCTGGCGGTGCACCAGCAGATGGGCTGGGATACCTCCAAGGTCAACGTCAACGGTGGCGCCATCGCCATCGGCCACCCGATCGGCGCGTCGGGCTGCCGTATCCTGGTGACGCTGCTGCACGAAATGAAGCGCCGCGATGCCAGGAAGGGCCTGGCGTCGCTGTGCATCGGCGGCGGCATGGGCGTGGCGCTGGCGGTCGAGCGCAATTAAGAAGGGGTGCGCCGGGCGCGCGCATGGCGCGGCCCGGCGGCAAATAACGAAAAGCCAATCAAGGAGTGGACATGACTCAGCGCATTGCGTATGTGACCGGCGGCATGGGTGGTATCGGGACCGCCATCTGCCAGCGGCTGGCCAGGGATGGCTTTCGCGTGGTGGCCGGCTGCGGCCCCAACTCGCCGCGCCGTGAAAAGTGGCTGGAGCAGCAGAAGGCCCTGGGCTTCGACTTCGTCGCCTCCGAAGGCAACGTGGCGGACTGGGATTCGACCAAGGCGGCCTTCGACAAGGTCAAGGCCGAGGTCGGCGAAGTCGATGTGCTGATCAACAATGCCGGCATCACGCGCGACGTGGTGTTCCGCAAGATGACCCGCGCCGACTGGGATGCGGTGATCGACACCAACCTGACCTCGCTGTTCAACGTCACCAAGCAGGTGATCGACGGCATGGCCGACCGCGGCTGGGGCCGCATCGTCAATATCTCGTCGGTAAACGGGCAGAAGGGCCAGTTCGGCCAGACCAACTACTCCACCGCCAAGGCCGGCCTGCACGGCTTCACCATGGCGCTGGCGCAGGAAGTGGCGACCAAGGGCGTGACGGTGAACACGGTGTCGCCGGGCTATATCGCCACCGACATGGTCAAGGCCATCCGCCAGGACGTGCTCGACAAGATCGTCGGCACGATCCCGGTGAAGCGCCTGGGCGAGCCGGAAGAGATCGCATCGATCTGCGCCTGGCTGGCGTCCGAGGAGTCCGGCTTCTCGACCGGCGCCGACTTCTCGCTCAACGGCGGCCTGCACATGGGCTGACCCGGCGCTCAGCCAGCCGCGCCGGCGGGCCGCGTTTTGCGGTGCAGCCAGCGCGGCGCACAAGGCGGCGGGCGCAGGATTTCGCCGTCGGTTTCGCGGGCCGTGATGGCCCGCGAATCATTTCCAGGCATGCGGCATTGGCTCCGCGGCGCGCCCGTTTACCGGGTTTTCCTTAAGTCCAGTCGCTTTTCTTAGTGCTTTGTTGGGCATAGAATCAGGGCAGCGGCGCAGCCAGCACCATAGTCGTGCAGCATGGCCCTCGCGGGGGCGAGACGGCGGGCCGCGGCGCGCAGCCATGCGCGAACAGCCGCAAGACGGCCGGCACGATAACAGCAGATGGCGCGGGCGGTACCGATTTGCGCACTGCACCCCATGCGGTGCAGCAGCGCGCAATCAGCGACGACACAAGGACAGAGCACCGATGGCCACGACCAAAAAAGGCGCAGAGCGACTGATCAAAAAGTATCCCAATCGCAGGCTCTACGATACCCAGACCAGCACCTACATCACCCTGGCCGACGTCAAGCAGCTGGTGATGGATTCCGAGGAATTCAAGGTCGTCGACGCAAAGTCCGGTGACGAACTGACGCGCAGCATTCTGCTGCAGATCATCCTGGAAGAAGAGACCGGCGGCGTGCCGATGTTCTCCAGCGCGATGCTGTCGCAGATCATCCGCTTCTACGGCCATGCCATGCAGGGCATGATGGGCACCTACCTGGAAAAGAACATCCAGGCCTTCATCGACATCCAGAACAAGCTGGCCGAGAACTCCAAGGGCCTTTACTCCGGTGAAGCGTTCAGCCCCGACATGTGGTCGCAGTTCATGAACATGCAGGGCCCGATGATGCAGGGCATGATGAGCAACTACATCGAGCAGAGCAAGAACCTGTTCGTGCAGATGCAGGAGCAGATGCAGAACCAGGCCAAGAACATGTTCGGCACGTTCCCGTTCAACCAGCCGGACAAGAAGTAGCAACAAGCCGCGGCGGGCGGTCGCCCGCCGCATCCGCACCATGTGCCGGCGTTCAGCCGGCGCTCGCATGCAGGCGAATGCCCAGCGCCCGCATCACCTTCCAGATCGTCCCGAACTCCGGATTGCCTTCGCCAGACAGCGAACGGTAAAGGCTTTCGCGCGACAGGCCGGTTTCGCGGGCCAGCCGCGTCATGCCGCGGGCGCGTGCGACCACGCCGAGCGCGTAAGCAATGAAACGATCGTCGTCCCCGGCTTCGGCCAGGCAGGCGTCCAGGTAGGCGGCGATTTCCGTTTCGTTGCGCAGTTGTGCGGCCGAGTCCCAAGGGCGGGTAGGTTCTTTCATGACTCACTCCAGGTCAAGGTTCGCCGCGAGGTGGCGTGCCCGGTCGATATCAGCGTGCTGGGTGGACTTGTTGCCGCCGCAGAGAAGCACGACAAGAATTTCGCCGCGTCGCTGAAAATAGATGCGGTAGCCGGGACCATGATCCACCCGCATTTCACAGATGCCACCGCCAAGGGCTTTCACATCGCCTGGATTTCCGTTCAGCATGCGGTCGATTCGGACCTGGATGCGAATCCTGGCGGCGTTGTCGCGCAAGGCGGAGTACCAGCGATCAAAAAGTATGGGTTGTGCGTATGCTGAGCGTACCACACCGTAGCCCGTAGGCTACAACCCTGAAATCACCGATTCCCGAAAAACCGCCTAATCCCAAAGCAGGTAGAATGCGCGCTTTGCCCCGTCCGGGGCCTCTGTATCGCATCTTTCAGCGGCGGCTCAGTTTGGGACTCGCCTTGTTTGCGCGGCGTCCCATGTCCAACGTTCTCCAATCCTCCTGTCCGGCGCCGGTGCCCGCGGCGCGGTGCTTGCCATGAGCCGGCTGTTCCTGGCCCCGATGGAAGGGCTTGCCGATTATGTGCTGCGCGATGTGCTGACCGATGCCGGCGGCTACGACGGCTGCGTGTCGGAATTCGTGCGGGTGACGGGGTCGCTGCTGCCGGCGCGGGTCTATGAGCGCGACACGCCCGAGATCCTGTCCGGCGGCTACACCCGCAGCGGCACGCCGATGGTGATCCAGCTGCTCGGCAGCGATCCCGGGTGGCTGGCGCGCAATGCCGCCTATGCCGCAACCCTGTCGCCGCATGGCATCGACCTGAACTTCGGCTGCCCCGCCAAGGTCGTCAACCGGCATGGCGGCGGCGCGATGCTGCTGACCAATCCGGCGCTGCTGAACCGGATCGTGGCGTCGGTGCGCGCCGCGGTACCGGCCAATATTCCGGTGACTGCCAAGATGCGGCTGGGTGTCTCGGATACCGCGCTGGCCATCGATTGCGCCACCGCGCTGGCGGAAGGCGGCGCGGCCTCGCTGGTGGTGCATGCCCGCACGCGCGACCACGGCTACCGGCCGCCGGCCCACTGGGACTGGATCGCGCGCATTGCGGCGGCCGTGGACATCCCCGTGATTGCCAACGGCGAGGTCTGGACCGTCGCGGACTGGGCGCGCTGCCGCGAAGCCAGCGGTTGCGCCGACGTCATGATCGGGCGCGGCGCGGTCTCGGACCCGTTCCTGGCCTTGCGCATTCGCGGGCTGATGCCCGGCACGCCGTCGGACGAAGAATGGCCGCTGGTGCTGGGCCAGATCGCGGCCTACCTGAACAAGCTGCATGCCCGCATCGCCTCTTGCCACGAGCACGGACGCGTCAAGCTTTGGCTCAGCTATCTCAAGCGGACCTGGCCGCAGGCGGGCGAACTGCATGCGGCGATCCGGCGCATGCAGGACTCGCTGCAGATCGCGCAGGTCCTGCAAGGCCTGCAAAGCGCGAAGTGACGTCGGCCTGACCGCGGGCCGATGCAGCATGTCGTGCGTCAGGCGCCGGCAAATTCCGGCAAACGGTTAAAATGCGCGATTGCCTGTTTCGCGCCTGGCGGCCTTGTCTCAGTGACCGACGGTCCGGCCGCCGCGCCTTGCCCCACATTCGGATTCCAAAGTGAAAAACCCCTCAGAAGCAACGATCCAGAAAGACCATAGTCCGCGTGTGGGATTCGTTTCCCTTGGCTGCCCGAAAGCGCTGGTCGACTCGGAGCAGATCATTACCCAGCTGCGCGCCGAGGGCTATGCCATCAGCGGCACCTATGACGGCGCCGACCTGGTCGTGGTCAACACCTGCGGCTTTATCGACGAAGCGGTGCAGGAAAGCCTGGACGCGATCGGCGAAGCGCTGACCGAGAACGGCAAGGTCATTGTCACCGGCTGCCTGGGCGCGAAAAAGGATGCCGCTGGCCACGACATCGTGTCGTCGGTGCATCCCAAGGTGCTGGCCGTGACCGGCCCGCACGCGCTGGGCGAGGTGATGCAGGCGGTGCACACGCACCTGCCCAAGCCGCACGACCCGTTCACCGACCTGGTGCCGGCCGCCGGCATCAAGCTCACGCCCAAGCACTACGCCTACCTGAAGATTTCCGAAGGCTGCAACCACCGCTGCTCGTTCTGCATCATCCCGTCGATGCGCGGCGACCTGGTCTCGCGCCCGGTGGCCGAGGTCATGCTAGAGGCCGAGAACCTGTTCAAGGCCGGGGTCAAGGAACTGCTGGTGATCTCGCAGGACACCAGCGCCTACGGCGTCGACGTCAAATACCGCACCGGCTTCTGGAACGGCCGCCCGCTCAAGACCCGCATGACCGAGCTGGTCGCGGCGCTGGGCGAGCTGGCCGCGCAGTACGGCGCCTGGGTGCGCCTGCATTACGTGTACCCCTACCCGCACGTCGACGAGATCATCCCGCTGATGAACAACGGCCACGTGCTGCCGTACCTGGACGTGCCGCTGCAGCACGCCCACCCGGACGTGCTCAAGCGCATGAAGCGCCCGGCCAATGCAGAGAAGACCATGGACCGCATCCGCGCGTGGCGCGAGATCTGTCCGGAACTGACCATCCGCAGCACCTTTATCGCCGGCTTCCCGGGCGAAACCGAGGCCGAGTTCCAGACGCTGCTGGATTTCATTGCCGAGGCCGAGCTGGACCGCGTCGGCTGCTTCGCGTACTCGCCGGTGGAGGGCGCCACGGCCAACGACCTGCCGGGCGCGCTGCCCGACGAAGTGCGCGAGGAACGCCGCGCCCGTTTCATGGAGGTGGCCGAGGCGGTGTCCGCCCGCCGCCTGCAGCGCAAGGTCGGCCAGACCCTGCGCGTGCTGGTCGACGAGGTCAACCAGGACGGCGGCATCGGCCGTTCGTCGGCGGATGCGCCGGAAATCGACGGCCTGGTCTATATCGCGCCGCCGCAACGGACTTCGCAACGCTACCGCGCGGGCGAGTTCGTCGACGTGAAGATCACCGGCGCCGATGGCCACGACCTGTGGGGCGAGCTCTGAGCTAGTCCCGCCGGACGATGCAGGGCAGGGCGCCATTAGGTAAAAGTACGATCGTTCGCTTCGGCTGCGGCACCGCTATACTGTGCGGTGCAACATAACCCACATGGAGACAGTCATGACGCGTGAAGTCGTAGTAGTGAGCGGTGTCCGTACCGCGATCGGAACCTTTGGCGGCAGCCTGAAGGACGTGGCGCCGGCAGAGCTGGGCGCGCTGGTGGTGCGCGAGGCGCTGGCCCGCGCGCAGGTGTCGGGCGACGATGTCGGCCATGTGGTGTTCGGCAACGTGATCCAGACCGAGCCGCGCGACATGTACCTGGGCCGCGTCGCGGCCGTCAACGGGGGCGTTTCGATCAATGCCCCGGCGCTGACCGTCAACCGGCTGTGCGGCTCGGGCCTGCAGGCCATCGTCAGCGCCGCACAGACCATCCTGCTGGGCGATGCCGACATCGCCATCGGCGGCGGTGCCGAAAGCAT
The DNA here is from genome assembly GCF_900094595.1 of Cupriavidus alkaliphilus. Classification (GTDB taxonomy): domain Bacteria; phylum Pseudomonadota; class Gammaproteobacteria; order Burkholderiales; family Burkholderiaceae; genus Cupriavidus; species Cupriavidus alkaliphilus. Next base: position 22,490 of record NZ_FMAD01000016.1, read on the forward strand.
GAGCCGCGCCCCGTACCTGGCCCCGGCGGCACGCTGGGGCGCGCGCATGGGCGATGCCGGCCTGGTCGACATGATGCTGGGTGCGCTGCACGACCCGTTCCACCGCATCCACATGGGCGTGACCGCCGAGAACGTCGCCAAGGAATACGACATCTCGCGCACGCAGCAGGACGAGGCCGCGCTGGAATCGCACCGCCGCGCGTCCGCCGCCATCAAGGCCGGCTATTTCAAGGACCAGATCGTCCCGGTGGTGAGCAAGGGCCGCAAGGGCGATGTGACGTTCGACACCGACGAGCACGTGCGCCATGACGCCACCATCGACGACATGACCAAGCTCAAGCCGGTCTTCGTCAAGGAAAACGGCACCGTCACCGCCGGCAATGCCTCGGGCCTGAACGACGCCGCCGCCGCGGTGGTGATGATGGAGCGTGCCGAGGCCGAGCGCCGCGGCCTGAAGCCGCTGGCGCGCCTGGTGTCGTACGGCCATGCCGGCGTCGACCCCAAGACCATGGGCATCGGCCCGGTGCCGGCGACCAAGATTGCGCTCGAGCGTGCCGGCCTGCAGGTGTCGGACCTGGACGTGATCGAAGCCAACGAGGCCTTTGCCGCGCAGGCCTGCGCGGTCAGCAAGGCGCTCGGCCTTGACCCGGCCAAGGTCAATCCGAACGGTTCGGGCATCTCGCTGGGCCACCCGATCGGCGCCACCGGCGCGCTGATCACGGTGAAGGCGCTGCATGAGCTGAACCGCGTGCAGGGCCGCTACGCACTGGTGACGATGTGCATCGGCGGCGGGCAGGGCATTGCCGCCATCTTCGAACGGATCTGAGGATTGCCTTGCGCGTGGCCCGGCTGACCCGACTTTGCACGACCCTTGGTGCCGCCGCCGTGCTCGCCCTGGCGGGCGCGGCGCAGGCTGCCCCGGCCACCGAGCTTTCGACCGGCCCGGTGAACGGCGCCGCTGGCGCTGAAGCGCTGGGCCTGAACCAGGCCATCCGCGACGGCGAGGCCCGCCGCGGTGCCAGCGGCGCGGCACTGTCGACCGGCCCCGCCAGGCCGCTGGCACCGCGGCCGGAGTACGCGTCGCTGCCGGTTTATGTCGGCAAGGTCGGCGACCAGCCGGTGCGCCTGCGCCTGGGCCCCAAGCCCGACGAACGCGACAGCGTGCGCGGCGAGTACAGCGGCCGTGGCGCCGGCGTGCGGCTACTGGCGGGCGAGTGGGAGGACGGCGCCTTCCTGATGGAGGAGTCCGACGACGGCACCCGGGTGTCCGGCAACTGGGAAGGCACCATCGACGCCAGCGGCGCCGTGCGCGGCACCTGGACCGATGCCTTCAACCCGGCCATCGTGCTCCCATTCTTCATCCGCCCGCTCGGCATGCTGGTGATTCCACCGTTCGACATGACGCCCAACAGCGGCGTCACCTACGCGCCGCCGCCGCCGAAATCGTCGATTTCGGGCTGGTAAGACCCTGGTAAGCCTTTTCCGGCGCCACGCGCTGAAGCATCCCGGTGGCGCGGGCGGCATTTGCTGGTAAGCTCGGAGGCTCATCGCGTCTCATGCCTGACCGTGCCGCACGCCACGTTCGGCGGCCGGCCGGCAGCCAGCAAGGAAACTGCCGTGTCCGATTCAACGTCCGACAAGCCCGCATCCCCCGCCCATTACCTGCAGACCGTCGCGGTCCAGCCCGAGCTGGACATCGCCCCCGGCTTTGCCTCGTTTTCCCCGGCCACGCACCGCGGCTCGACCGTGGTGTTCCGCAACCTCGCCGAACTGCGCGCGCATGGCGACGGCGCCACCACCTACTGGCGCTACGGCCTGCATGCCACCCCGACCAGCGAGGCGCTGTGCCAGCACCTGTCGCTGCTCGAGGGCGCGCGCCACACGCTGCTGCAGCCGTCGGGCCTGGCGGCGATCTCGCTGGTGTATTTCGCGCTGCTCAAGAGCGGCGACGACGTGCTGGTGCCGCATAACGTCTACGGCCCCAACCGCGACCACGGCGAGTGGCTGGCGCGCGACTTCGGCGTGACCGTGCGCTACTACGACCCCATGGACGCGGCCGCGTTGCCCGCGCTGATCCAGCCCAACACGCGGCTGATCTGGATGGAGGCGCCCGGCTCGGTGACGATGGAGGTGCCCGACTGCGGCGCCATCGTCGCCGCGGCGCGCGCGCGCGGCGTGCTGACCGCGATCGACAATACCTGGTCGGCCGGCGTCTACTTGCGCCCGTTCGAGCTGGGCATCGACATCTCGGTGCAGGCGCTGACCAAGTACCAGTCCGGCGGCAGCGACGTGCTGATGGGCGCGGTACTGACCTGCGACGACGCCCTGCACGGCCGGCTCAAGCGCGCCCGCATGCTGATGGGCTGGGGCGTGTCCGCCGACGACTGCCACCTGGTGCTGCGCGCGCTGCCGAGCCTGCCGGTGCGGCTGGCCGCCCATGACCGCGCCGCGCGCGAGGTGGCCGAATGGCTGCGCCAGCGGCCGGAGGTGGCGCGCGTGCTGCATCCCGCGCTGCCGGATTGTCCCGGCCACGCCAACTGGCGGCGCGAATTCACCGGCGCCAGCGGGCTGTTCGCCATCGTGCTGCGCGAGCGCTATACGCGCCAGCAGGTCGATGCCTTCGTCGAGGCCCTGCAGCTGTTCGCCATCGGCTGGTCGTGGGGCGGCGCGCACAGCCTGGCGGTGCCGTACCACGTGCAGGGCATGCGCCCGGCGGGCACCTGGCCGCCGGCCGGCTGGCACGATACCGGCGAGCTGGTGCGGCTGTATATCGGCCTGGAAGACACGCGCGACCTGATCGCCGACTTGCGCCAGGCGATCGAGGCCACATTGGCCGCCTGATCGGCCAGCAAGCTCAGGCTGGCTGTCTCAGTGCCAGGTTGAGCTGGTCGACGACTTCGGCCCAGTCGGCGTCGTCGAGCAGCTCGTCGCGCAGCAGGGCGGCCTGGGCTGGGGTCCAGAACGGGGCTTCGGCCAGTTCGAGGGTATCGGGCAGCGGCGCGTGCTTGCCGATGAAGGCGCGGATGCTGGCTTCGTCGGACGCCAGGCCGAGCTGGTCGAACAATTCTGAAAACTGGTGGAAGGTCGGTTCCATGATGGTCGGGCTCCCGGTGGTTGGCCTCTGCTAGTGTAGGGCAGCCCAGACAACAAAAAACGGACGCCGCGGCGTCCGTTTTCTTATGGTGCCGGCGAGGCGCCTCAGCGCGTCTCGGTGCCGGACATCGCCTTGGCCGCGGCGGCAGCGCCGGCAGCGGGTTGCGCCAGCCCTGCGCGCGGCATGGCCCAGACCGATTCTGCCGGTCCGCTGCGGGCACGGCGCGCGGTGGCGCGGGCGAGCGCGACAAAGCCCGCGGCCAGCGCGATCGCGCCGAGGTCGAAACCGGCGATGATCCAGTGCCCGCTGGGGATGCTGTGCAGCAGGTGGTCGCCGGTCAGGACCGCGTTCGACAGCGGCACCGTCAGCGCGGCCAGCGCGGCGGCATAGAGTAGCTCCACCGCGGCGCGCACCGGCGGGCGCAGTAGCGCCCAGGCGCAGGCCAGGCCGAACACGGTGAAATAAGTCTGGCTGACGGCGCGCTCGGGCCACAGCAGCGCCGCCGGGAAGCACAGCGCCACGCCGATGCAGCAGCCGATGCACACGCCCACGGTGGCCTGCGCCAGCAGGCGATGCACGCGCGGCTGCTCGGCCTGGCGCAGTTTGCGCCGCGACTCGATCCACAGCAGGTTGCCCGAATAGAACAGGAAAGCCCCCGCCAGACCGGCCAGCAGGTAGACCAGCCGCACCGGCAGTTCGCCGAAGGTGCCGAAATGCAGCGCGTACAGCGCGCTGTAGAGCCCGTGGTTGCTGTCGCGCGCGCCGGCGGTCTGGTTGGCCGTCAGCTGGCCGGCATTGGGTTCGCCGCTGGCGGCGTGGATGCCGACCGAGCCCAGGTTGCCGAGCGCCCGCGTGCTGGTGCCACGCACTTCGACCACGGCGTTGGCGTCGCCGTAGCGCTGGAAGCGGAACGACTCCGGCGTAAAGCGCTCGCCGCCGTGTTCGCGCGCGATCTGCATCAGCGTCGCGGTGGGCAGCGTCGGCACCGCGCGCCCTGCAACGGCAACTTCCGGCACCGCGGTGGTGGCGGTCGGCACCGCCTCGAACAGGCGGCCGTTGAAGGTAAGCGTGTTGAACACCATCATCAGCACCAGCGACAGGCAGAACAGCGCGCCGGTGATGGCGAAGACCAGGTGGAAGGGCAGGCTGAACAGTCCCAGCACGTTGTGGGTGTCCATCCAGAAACGCTTGAGGTTGCGCCCGGGGCGCACCGCGAACAGGTCTTTCTTCAGCCGTGGCAGGTGCAGCAGCACGCCGGACACCAGCGCCAGCCCGTACAGCACCGAGATCGCGCCCATGAAATAGATGCCGCCGACCGGGATGCCGAGCGAATAGTGCAAACTGTTCAGGAACGCCGACAGCTCGCCCATGACGTGGTCGCGCGAGGTGTCGCGCTGCATCGCGGCATTGCCGGCCAGGCGCGCGTCGGTGGTCATCTGCCACTCGCCGGCCTTGTCCTGCCAGTAGGCCGAGATATTCGGCTCGCCCTCCGAGGGCATGATCACGTAGGCACTGGCCGCGGCTTCGGGGTGGATCGCGACCAGCTTCTGCATGAAGCGGTCGACCGCGGCCGGGTCGGCCCTGGCCTCGACCGGCGCGCTGCCCTTGAGCCGCGCGGGCGACTGCCAGACATGCAGTTCGTGGTGGAAGACGGTGATGGCCCCGGCAAAGAAGGCGATAAACAGGGCCCAGCCGGCCATCAGGCCGACCCAGGTATGCAGCGTCTGGTACAGGCGCAGGGTTGCGGTTTTCATGATGGCAGTCTCAGGGAGTGGGCAGCGCGGCCAGTGCGGCCGGCGCCAGACCGGCCAGGCGCAACGCCCAGAGCGCGCCGAAGCCGAGCACGTTGGCGCCGCCCAGCCACAGCCACGCGCTGCGGCTGGAACGGAACAGCAGGCTGGCGCTGATGATCGCGACCCACACTGGCAGGCAGGCCGCCACCGCCGCGACGATGCCGGTTTGCCAGCCGCCCGGCAGGGCCAGGATTGCCAGCGTGCACAGCACCAGCGCCAGCGGCAGGCCGAGCAGTGCGCCGGCCAGCCACTTGGTGCCCATTCCGGATGCGTCCGCGCTCATGCCCGCTGCTCCCGTTCGCCGTGGCGCCTGCGCGCGGCATAGGTGCCGATGAACGGCCACACCGACAACGCGCACGGTACCGTGACCAGGCTGGCGGCAATCGCGACCGGCCAGCCGTCGGTCAGGCTCCACAGCCAGGTGCTGGCGCAGGTCAGCGCCAGCCCCAGCCAGCCGGCCAGCCGCGGCCGGGAGAGGGCGCCGGGCGGCAGCAACACCTGGTTGGGCGCGGCCAGGTACAGGCACGCGGCCGCAGCCAGGCCAAGAAGGACGGCCAGAACTTGCATGGGGCAATGTCAGATCAACGAAACATTAATAATAATGATTCGCATTTGTCCGCGCAAGCGCAGATGATGCGCGACCGGCGAGGACTTCACTGCACCTGGAAAGGCACGCGCGGCGACGGCGCGCGTGAAGCGTCCGCGCGCGGCGGACGCTTCAGAAGGCAAGGCGCCTGGCGGGAATCAGTGCGGGAACAGCGCCAGCAGGCCGTCGAGCCCGACGTGGTTGAATGCGACGCTGGCCTGCGCGCGTACCACCGGCTTGGCGCGGAACGCCACCGATAGTCCGGCCACGGCCATCATCTTCAGGTCGTTCGAGCCATCGCCCATGACGATGGCCTGGTCCGGCGTGGCGCCGATCTGCGCGCAGATTTCCTGCACGGTGCGGGCCTTGACGTCGGCGTTGACGATCTCGCCGACGACGTTGCCGGTCAGTTTGCCGTCGACGATCTCGAGCGTGTTGGCGCGAGTGAAATCGAGCTGCAGGCGCGGCTTGAGCTGGTCGGTAAAGTGCACGAAGCCCCCGGAAACCAGCAGCGTCTTCAGGCCCAGCGCGCGCACCGTCTCCAGCATGCGCTCGGCGCCCGGCGAAAGCCGCAGGCGCTCGGCATAGACGCGCTCCAGCACGGCGGCGTCCAGCCCCTTGAGCAGCGCCACGCGGCGGCGCAGGCTTTCGTTGAAATCGGCGATCTCGCCGCGCATGGCGGCTTCAGTGATGGCGGAGACCTCGGCCTTGAGGCCGCAGAAGTCGGCGATCTCGTCGATGCACTCGATCGTGATCAGGGTCGAGTCCATGTCCATCGCCACCAGGCGGAAGTCGGACAGTTTGCGCCCGGCCGGCACTACCGCCCAGTCGATCGCGCGCGGGCCGCAGAAGTCGTCGAGCGCGTCGCGCAGCGCCGGCGTCAGCGGCGCGCAGTCCTCGGCCACGGCCACGGTGTCGCTGCGCGGCACCAGCGCGGAGGCGCGGGCCAGGGTGCGGGCGGTGTCGAGGTCGGCGGGGACAAGCGGGGCGAGGCTCTGCAGGATCAGGGGCATGGCGGGCGAAAATCGGGCGCTTGCGCGGTCGTCGGCAAGGCGGGGGCTGCTACGCGGCAAAAGCGCTATTGTAGCCCCCCGCGGCGCCCCCGGGCGAATCAGCGCTGCGCCATCACCATGTAGTCGACGGTCAGGCTGGACAGCGCGCGCACGCCGTTGATCAGCGCCGGCTCATCCACATAGAACTCCGGCGAGTGATTCGATGGCGCCTTGGTCACGTCCTGCCCCCTGGGCGTCACGCCGAGATTGAAGAACAGGCCCGGCACCTTCTCCTGGTAGAACGAAAAATCCTCGGAGGCAGTGGCCTTGGGCGTGATCATCCAGTTGCCGTCGCCGGCCACGCGCTGCAGCGTGGGCGCCATCTTCTCGGTCAGCGCCGGCTGATTGATGGTGGCGTTGTACAGTTCGACCACGCGGAAATTCGCCTCGGCCCCGGCGCTGGACGCAATCGCCTCGGTGGTGCGTTTCATGCGGGCATGGATGTCCTTCTTCATGCCTTCGTCATAGGTGCGGATGGTGCCCATCATCTCGACCTTTTCCGGCACGATATTCATGCGGTTGCCGCCGTGGAAGGTGCCCACGGTGATCACCGACGGTTCCAGCATGGCGTTGACCTGGCGGCTCTGGATGGTCTGCAGGCCCATCACGATCTGAGACGCCACCACGATCGGGTCGATCCCGCCCCACGGCCGCGCGCCGTGCGTCTGGCGGCCCTTGACGTCGATCCAGAACTGGTCGGCCGCCGCCATCGAGGCGCCGCTGCGCCAGCCCAGCTTGCCCGATTCGATGCCGCTGGTCACATGCAGGCCGAAGATGGCATCGACCTTGGGATTGTCGAGCACGCCTTCCGCCACCATCTGCTTGGCGCCCCACATGTTCGAGCCGTTGGGCTCGAAGTCGGCCGGGCTTTCCTCGGCCGGCTGGAAGATGAACTTGACCGAGCCGGGCAGCTGGCCCTTCATGCCGGCCAGCACCTCGGCCGTGGCCATAAGAATCGCCACATGCGTGTCATGGCCGCAGGCGTGCATCACATCGACTTCCTTGCCAAGGTACTGGCCCTTGGCCTTCGACGCGAACGGCACGTCGACGCGCTCCTTCACCGGCAGCGCGTCCATGTCGGCGCGCAGCGCCACCACCGGGCCGGGCTTGCCGCCCTTGAGCACGCCGACCACGCCGGTCTTGGCTACGCCGGTCTTCACCTCCATGCCCAGCTTGCGCAGGTGCTCCGCCACCAGCTTGGCCGTGCGGGTCTCGTAGTTGCCCAGCTCCGGATGCTGGTGGATATCGCGGCGCCAGGCGATGAGTTGTTTCTCGACGGCCTTGGCGCGGGTTTCGATCTGGGCGTGCAGGGCTTCGGCGCCTTGCGTCTGGGCCTGCGCGGTGTTGCAGAGCAGGCCGGTGGCCAGCGCCAGGGTGGCGAGGGCAAAGCGGGTGGTGGAACGGGATGCGGTGCGACGTGCGGCCATGCAGGATCTCCTTCGTTGTTGTTGGTTTGGTGCTGGCGGTATGGTTGCCTGCTTGTGAGCGAGGCGCTTGCAGTGCTGCAGGCGCTGGCCCTCACCCCAGCCCTCTCCCGCTTGCGGGAGAGGGCTGGGGTGAGGGCGGGCGTTTCGACGAAGTGCAAGCGACAAAGCCGCGTCAGCTGCTCAGGCCGTCACGCGCAGGCTGTCCACCACCTTGTGCAGGAAGGCCTCGCACGCAGCCAGCTGCTCCAGCGCGACGAACTCATCCGGCTTGTGCGCCTGCTGGATGTCGCCAGGCCCGCATACCACCGCCGGAATGCCCGCGCGCTGGAACAGCCCGGCCTCGGTGCCGTAGGCCACCTTGCTGGTGTCGCGGTCCGCGGTCAGCGCGCGCACCAGCTGCGTGATGGCTTCCTGCTCGGCCACGTCGAGCGACGGCGCGGCGGCGATCTTGCTCAGCGTCAGGTCGGCATCGGCATGTTCGGCGCGCATCTTCGGCAGCAGCACGTCATTGGCATAGGCCTGGATGCGCGCGTAGATCGCTTCCGGATCGACGCCCGGCAGGTTGCGGAACTCGAACACGAACTCGCACAGCGCCGGGATCGTGTTGAGCGCAATGCCGCCCTGGATGGTGCCGGTCTGCGCGGTGGTGTAGGGCACGTCGAAGGCCTGGTCGTAGGGGCCGTTGGCCTTGAACTCGTCGGCGATGTCGCGGATGAAGCAGATCAGCCGCGCCGCGTATTCGATGGCATTGACGCCGCGCGGCGTCAGCGACGAATGCGCGGCCTGGCCGCGCACGCAGCAGCGGTAGGCGTTGATGCCCTTGTGCGCGACGATCACGCGCATGCTGGTGGGTTCGCCGACGATGCAGCCGCCGGGAGTCACGCCGCGCTCGCGCAATTCGGCCAGCAGGTAGGGCGCGCCCATGCAGCCGATCTCTTCGTCGAACGACAGCGCGTAGTGCACCGGCTCGCGCAGCCTGGCGTCGAGGATGGCCGGCAGCAGCGACAGGCTGGTGCCGATAAAGCCTTTCATGTCGCAGGTGCCGCGGCCGTACAGCTTGCCGTCGCGCACCACCGGCTTGAACGGGTCGGTGGTCCAGGCCTGGCCGTCCACCGGCACCACGTCGGTGTGGCCCGACAGCACGATGCCGCCATTGGTGGCGCCGTTGGCCGCGGGCACGGTGACGAACAGGTTGGCCTTGTCCCGTTGCGGGTTGTAGCTCAGATGCGGCTTCAACCCCTTGGCCAGGAAATGGTCGCGCACCGACTCGATCAGGCCCAGGTTGGAGTTGCGGCTGGTGGTGTCGTAGGCGACCAGCCGCTGGGTCCATTCCAGCGCGCTGCCGCGCGCGGCGGTTTCAGGGACGGGCTGGCGGGAGGATCCGGCTGGGGCGGCTTGGGTCGGCATGGGGCGATATCGCTAACTTGTTAAGGAATCGATGCTACACCCGGCCGCGCGCCGCGTCCATGCGGGATCGGCGCCGGCGCTACGCCAGTTGCCGCAGCGTATGCTTGATGGTCTGCGCGCGCACCGCCACGTCCGGCATCTTGGCCTCGATGCGCAGCTTGTCCTGACCCGCCAGCTTGATATGGCGGTTCTTCTGCACCAGGTCGATGATGCGCATCGCATCGATCGGCGGGTTGGGCACGAACTGCACGCTGATGGTGGCTTCGCCGGCGTCGATCTTGCGCACGCCCAGCGGCGCCGCGGCGATGCGCAGCCGGTGGGTTTCGACCAGCGCCTGCGCCTGCGCCGGCAGCCGGCCGAAGCGGTCGACCAGCTCTTCCTGGATGTCGTCGACGCGCTCCGGGGTCTCGCAGTTGGCCAGCCGCTTGTACAGCGACAGGCGCTCGTGCACGTCGGCGCAATAGTCGTTGGGCAGCAGCGCCGGCGTGCCCAGGTTGATCTCGGTGGTGGCGGCCAGCGGCGCCATCAGGTCGGGCTCCTTGCCGGCCTTCAGCGCCTTGACCGCGTGGTTGAGCATGTCGGTGTAGAGCTGGAAGCCGATCTCGTGGATCTCGCCCGACTGCTTGTCGCCCAGCACCTCGCCGGCGCCGCGGATTTCCAGGTCGTGCATGGCCAGGTAGAAGCCCGAGCCCAGTTCCTCCATCTGCTGGATCGCCTCGAGCCGGCGCTGCGCCTGCTTGGTCAGGCCGTCGACATCATGCACCAGCAGGTAGGCATAGGCCTGGTGGTGCGAACGCCCGACGCGGCCGCGCAGCTGGTGCAGCTGCGCCAGCCCGAACTTGTCGGCGCGGTGGATCAGGATGGTGTTGGCGGTCGGCACGTCGATGCCGGTCTCGATGATGGTGGTGCACAGCAGGATATTGTCGCGGCGCGAGACGAAGTCGCGCATCACGCGTTCCAGCTCGCGCTCGTGCATCTGGCCATGCGCGACCGCGATGCGTGCCTCGGGCACCAGCTCGGCAAGCCGGGCGCGCTTGTTCTCGATGGTCTCGACCTCGTTGTGCAGGAAGTAGACCTGGCCGCCGCGCTTGAGCTCGCGCAGGATGGCCTCGCGGATCACGCCGTCTTCCTCGCGCCGCACGAAGGTCTTGATCGCCAGCCGCTTCTGCGGCGCGGTGGCGATCACCGAGAAATCGCGCAGCCCTTCCAGCGCCATGCCCAGCGTGCGCGGAATCGGCGTGGCGGTCAGCGTGAGCACGTCGACCTCGGCGCGCAGCGACTTCAGCGCCTCCTTCTGGCGCACCCCGAAGCGGTGTTCCTCGTCGATGATGACCAGGCCCAGGCGCTGGAATTTCACCTGGTCGGACAGGATCTTGTGGGTGCCGATGACGATGTCGACGCTGCCCTCGTTGATCTGCCTGATGGCCGCGTCGATCTCCTTCTTGGTCTTGAAGCGCGACAGCTCGACGATGCGCACCGGCCATTCGGCGAAGCGGTCTGACAGCGTCTGGAAATGCTGCTCGGCCAGCAGCGTGGTCGGCGCCAGCATCGCCACCTGCTTGCCGCCAAGCACCGCGACAAAGGCCGCGCGCAGCGCCACTTCGGTCTTGCCGAAGCCGACGTCGCCGCACACCAGCCGGTCCATCGGCTTGCCCGAGGTCATGTCGGCGATCACCGCGGCGATCGCGGCGGCCTGGTCCGGGGTTTCCTCGAAGCCGAAGCTCTCGGCGAAGGTCTCGTAGTCCTTGGGCGAGAGCGGGAAGGCGAAGCCTTCGCGCGCGGCGCGGCGCGCGTACAGGTTGAGCAGCTCGGCGGCGGTGTCGCGGATCTGTTGCGCGGCCTTGCGCTTGGCCTTGTCCCACTGGCCGGAGCCCAGGTGGTGCAGCGGCGCGGTATCGGGATCGGCGCCGGAATAGCGCGAGATCACGTGCAACTGGTGCACAGGCACATAGAGCTTGCTGCCCTTGTCGTAGTCCAGGTGCAGGAATTCCTCGTCGCCCTGGCCCATGTCGAGCGTCACCAGGCCCTGGTAGCGGCCGATGCCGTGCTCGCTGTGCACCACCGGATCGCCGATCTTCAGCTCGGCCAAGTCGCGCACCATCGAGTCGACGGCCGAGGCCTGCTCCTGCTTGCGGCGGCCGGTGCGGCGCGCGGTGCCGGCGTACAGCTCGGCTTCGGTGACAAAGGCCAGGTGCGCCTGCGGCAGCGCGAAGCCGCTCTGCAGCGGCGCCACCGCGATCGAGAAATGCGCGTCGCCGGCGAGGAACGCGGCAAAGTCTTCGACCGGATGCGGGCGCAGGCCGCTTTCGGCAAAGAGCTGCAGCAGCGTCTCGCGCCGGCCGGCGGAGTCGGCGCACATCAGTACGCGGGTCTGCTTGTCGAGCAGCAGCGACTCCAGGTTGACCAGCGGGTCCTCGGCGCGGCGGTTGACCGCGACGTCGGGCAGGATCGCCGAGAACGCCGGCTGGTCCGCGCCGGCTTCAACCTGCAGCACCAGCCGCGCCATCGGCTTGGCCGCGACGAAGAACTGCTCCTCGGACAGGAACAGGTCCGCGGGCGGCAGCAGCGGACGTTCGCGGTCGTGGCGCATGAAGTTGTAGCGCTGCGTGGTGTCGGCCCAGAAGCGGCGGATGGCCTCGTCGATATTGCCTGCGAACACCAGCTGGGTGTCGGCGGGCAGGTAGTCGAACACGGTCGCGCTGTGCTCGAAGAACAGCGGCAGGTAATACTCGATGCCGGCCGACGGCACGCCGTTGCCGATGTCCTTGTAGATCGGCGACTTGGTCGGGTCGCCTTCGAACACCTCGCGCCAGCGGCCGCGGAAGGCGGTGCGCGCGGCTTCGTCGAGCGGGAACTCGCGCCCGGGCAGCAGCCGCACTTCCTTGACCGGATACAGGCTGCGCTGCGTGTCCGGATCGAAGGCGCGGATGGTCTCGATCTCGTCGCCGAACAGGTCGATCCGGTACGGCAGCGCCGAGCCCATCGGGTACAGGTCGATCAGCCCGCCGCGCACGCTGTATTCGCCCGGCCGCATCACCGCGCTGACATGCTCGTAGCCCGCCAGCGTGAACTGCGCCTTGAGCCCGGCCTCGTCGAGCCGCTCGCCCTGCTTGAAGAAGAAGGTGTAGGCGGCCAGGAAGGCCGGCGGAGCCAGCCGGTACAGCGCGGTGGTGGCGGGCACCAGCATCACGTCGCACTGGCCGCTCTGGATGTCGTGCAGCGTCGCCAGCCGTTCGGAGACCAGGTCCTGGTGCGGCGAGAAGCTGTCGTAGGGCAGGGTTTCCCAGTCGGGCAGCAGGCGCACGCGCAACTCCGGCGCAAACCACGGGATTTCCTCGGCCAGGCGCTGCGCGTCGACGGCATGCGAGCACACCACCGCCAGCATCGGCGCGCGCTCGCGGTGCTGGCGCGCGTACGCGGCCACCGCCAGCGCATCGGCCGAGCCGCGCAGGCCGGCCACGCTGTGGCGCAGCCCCGGCTTGACCAGCGGCAGGTTGACAAAGGGAAAGGCGGGCGTGGCGTCAGGCATGTCGGCAGGGGGCGTTCAAAACGACGACGCCCCGCCGGCATTGCGGGCGGGGGTCGGAACAGGGGACTTCAGGTGCCGGTGGCGCCAGCCGGATACGCAGACGCGGCATGGCGACGGGCAAGGGCCGTATTATAGAATGCGCACCGGTTGTCCCGCTGCCGCCCGCTTGCCAGAGCATTTGCTTCGCGATTGGCCGGCAGCCCGCGCTTCTTTCACTCCTCGCCGATCCTGTGTCCGCTCGCCGCTTTGCCCTGATTCCCTGTGCCGGTACCGGCAGCCGCGCCGGCGGCACCGTGCCCAAGCAATACCAGACCGTGGCCGGCCGGCCGATGATCTGGTACGCGCTGGCGGCGTTCTCGGCGTGCGACGCCATCAACGCCACCGCGCTGGTGCTGGCGCCCGACGACATGCCGCTGGAATCGCGCTTCGGCGCGGCCGCGTTTGCCGGGCTGCGCTTCGATACCGCTTTTGTCGGCGGCGACAGCCGCCATGCGTCGGTGCTGGCCGGCCTGCACCACCTGGCGCAGCTGGGCGCGACCGACGCCGACTGGGTGCTGGTGCACGATGCCGCGCGCCCGGGACTGACCCCGGCGATGATCCACGCGCTGGTGCGCGCGGTGGAAAGCGACGGCGACGACGACCCGGACGCCGCCATCGGCGGCATCCTCGCGGTGCCGGTGCCGGATACGCTGAAGCGGGCCCAGGACGATGCCCGCATCGGTGCCACGGTGCCGCGCGAAGGGCTGTGGCAGGCGCAGACGCCGCAGATGTTCCGCCTGGGCGTGCTGCGCCAGGCGCTGCAGGACGCCATGGCGGCCGGCGCGGTGGTGACCGACGAGGCCAGCGCGATCGAGCGCCTGGGCCTGCATCCGCGGCTGGTCAACGGCTCGCTGCGCAATTTCAAGGTGACTTACCCGGAGGACTTCGCGCTGGCCGAAGTGCTGCTGGGCAACCACGCCAAAGGAGCATGACCGCATGATGCCTTTCGATATCCGGGTGGGACAGGGCTATGACGTCCACGCGCTGGTGCCCGGCCGCAAGCTGATCCTGGGCGGGGTCGAGATCCCGCACGACCGTGGCCTGCTGGGCCATTCCGATGCCGATGCGCTGCTGCACGCGGTCACCGATGCGCTCTTCGGCGCGGCCGCGCTGGGCGATATCGGCCGCCATTTCCCCGACACCGACGCGCAGTTCGCCGGCGCCGACAGCCGCGCGCTGCTGCGCGAGGCGGCGCGCCGCGTGCGCGAGGCCGGCTATGAGATCGGCAACGTCGATGCCACGGTGATCGCGCAGGCGCCCAAGCTGGCGCCGCATATCGGCGCCATGGTGGCCAACCTGGCCGAAGACCTGGCGATTGCGCGCGGGCGCTGCAACGTCAAGGCCAAGACCAACGAAAAGCTGGGCTTCGAAGGGCGCCAGGAAGGAATCGTGGCGCAGGCCGCGGTGTTGCTCTGGCGTGCCTCGGTGGCGGACGCGCAGGACTGAACTCAGGGGCGCGGCGTGTCGGGCGCCGCGTCTTCGGGCGGGATGGCGTAGGTGTAGTCGATCAGTCGCGCCATCGCGCCGCTGCGCGCGCCGGCCTCGGTGCGCTTGGTGAATCCCATCTGCTGGCACAGCCGGTTGGCCGACGCCATTTCGGGCATGGTGCGCACCACCAGCGTCGATGCGCCGATGTCGCGCGCGCGCTGGATGCAGATCTGCATCAGCGTGCGCCCCAGCCCCAGGCCGCGCGCCTGCGGGCTGACCGACAGCAGCCGTGCTTCGGGCTGGGTCAGGGTGATGGTGCTGCCGTCCAGTGCCGGCAGTGTCGCGCCCGGGTGGCAGAACAGCACCGCGCCCATGATGCCGTGATCGGTCTCCGCCACCCACCATTCCATGTCCGGGTGGCTGGTTGCCAGCACGGCCTGCATGCCGCGCTGGAACGAGGCGCGGCAATCTTCCATGATGGCCAGCTCGTATTGCCCGTAGGCCTGTTGCGTGACGGCGGCGATATCGCCCCAGTCATGCACCGCCGCCAGGCGGTAATGGAAGCGGGGGGAAGTCGGCGAAGGCAGGGTCATGGCAGGCTGAAAGTGCGGTTCCTGCCTGGATTGTAGGCGGATCGCCGCGCCCGCGCAGGATGCGGCCATGACGGTTGCAGGATGGGAACAGCCGGCAAGTTCCGATGGGAAGCTGCCGGCTGTTGTGCTACGGCGCCCGTTGCCGGGCCGCCAGGGAGGGCGCGGGGGCGCGCAGATGCCTTACTGGGCCGCGATCACGTTGGCGGCGGCCACGATCACCGCGGCAATGCGGCCGACGTCGCGCAGCTGCTGCGCGGTCATGCCCTGTTCATTCTTCAGCAGCTGGTAGTGCGACTTCACGCAGAAGTGGCACTTGCCCACGATCGATGCGGCCAGCGCGTACATCTCGAAGCGGCGCTTGTCCACGCCGCCATGGGTAGCGTAGGCGTTCATGCGCAGCCCGGCCGGCTGGGTGGCCAGGTCCGGATCATCGGCCATCTCGACATACGGGTACCAGGTGTTGTTCATGCCCATCAGCGCGGCCGCGGTCAGCGCGCCGTTGGTTTCCTCGGGCGACAGCACGCCGGCATTGCGGATGGCGTCCACCAGCACCTTGCTCTGCGCCGCGAATGCGGCCGCCAGCGCCACGCCGACCGCATCGTTACCTTCCAGCGAGGAACGGGCGATGGTGCCGTCCACGTTCAGGCGGATGTCCTTGGCGTAGTCGGGGATGAGGTTCTTAATCGTGCTGAGGAATTCCATTTATTTCTCCTATCGATCGAGGCTCAAAAAACCCGCGCAAGCGGGTTTCGATGCGGAGGGCGGGGCCCTCCGCGGATCGCCACGGCGTCTGGCGACGGTCAGAAATTACAGCGTGGCGCCACCAACGGCACGGTTGCACGGGCACAGCTCGTCGGTCTGCAGGCCGTCCAGGATACGCAGGACTTCGTCCGGGTTGCGGCCGACGTTCAGGTTGTTCACCGAAACGTGCTGGATCGTGTTTTCCGGGTCGACGATAAAGGTCGCGCGCAGGGCAACGCCGGCGGCGTGGTCACGCACGCCCAGCTGGTCGATCAGCGAACCGGTCACGTCGGCGAATTGCCACTGGTTCAGCTTGTTCAGGTCCTTGTGTTCGCGGCGCCATGCCAGCTTGACGAACTCGTTGTCGGTCGAGCCGCCCAGCACGATCGCGTCGCGGTCGGCGAAGTCGCCGTTCAGCTTGGCGAAGGCCACGATTTCGGTCGGGCACACGAAGGTGAAGTCCTTCGGGTAGAAGTAGATGATCTTCCACTTGCCTTCGAACGACTTCTCAGTGATGTCTTCGAAAGCCGACTGGCCGTTCTCTTCGTGATTGTTGAACCCCGGCTTGACACCGACGACGTGGAACGCTTCGAGCTTGTCACCAACGGTCTTCATAGACTTCTCCTGATACGGTTGCAATGAGAGCGGCGCCGCTGCCGCGAGCCCCGGCGTGGGACCGGTGATACGGCTGTTGCGGCGGCGTACCGCGACAAAACGTGATTATGCGTCATCATCCGGGCCCGGGCTAATTGATATTCTCAAACGGCCCGATAGGCAAAGGCATGGCAACGCAGGGCAAGAGCATGTGCGCATGGACGCGCCAGCGCGCCGCCGCTGCGATGGGCCAGTATGCCATGCGCGGTGACACCACATATGGCAAGTTGGTGACGACCGCGGGGAAATCAAGCTGCTTGCAGCGCCGCTCACGCGCGGCGGAAGCACGCGCTGACCACCAGCCCCGTGGCCGGCGCGGCGCGGTTGGCCAGCAGCAGCCGGCCGCCGTTGCGCTGCATGATGCGATTGACGATGGACATGCCCAGCCCGGCGCCCTTGGCCTCGCTGCGCGCGGCGTCGAGCCGGTAGAACGGCCGTGTCAGCAGCGACAGCTGGCCGTCGGGCACGCCGTTGCCATGGTCGGCCACGGTCAGCACCGCTTCCTTGTCGTCCACGCGCGTGGAGATTTCCACCACGGCCATGCCGGTCTGCTCGTCCTTGGCATAGCGGCGCGCGTTCTCGACCAGGTTGTCGAGGATCCGCTGCACTTCCATGCGATTGGCCACCGCCATCACCGGCTCGTTGGCACGCACATGCACGCGCACGTCGTCGTGCGCGGCATAGACCCCGACCGCGTCGTGCACCAGTGCCGACAGGTCCACCGGCTCGACGGTTTCAAGCGGCGGGCGCGCGTAGTTGAGGAACTGGCCGATGATGGCGTCCATCTGCTCGATGTCGGCGATCATGGCGTCGCGCGTGGTGCCGTCCATCGGCGACATCTCGGTTTCCAGCCGCAGCCGCGTCAGCGGCGTGCGCAGGTCATGCGAGATGCCGGCCAGCATCACCACGCGGTCGTCGTCGAGCTGGCGCAGGTCGCGCACCATCTGGTTGAAGCTGTGGTTGGCCAGCGCCACTTCGCTGGCGCCATGCTCGGGCAGCGGCGGCGGGTCGCCGCCGGCGCCGATGGCGCGCGCGGCATTGGCCAGCCGCTTGAGCGGGTAGTTGACGCGCGCGGTGATAAAGGCCGCGCCGATGATCGACAGCAGCAGCGCGGCGATACTCCACCACAGCCACTGGATGCCGGGCACGCGCTCGAAGCGTTCCGGGCTGATCGCGACCCAGTAGTCGTCGCCCTCGATCTCGAAGCTGACCCACACGCCGGGAATGTCGTTGACGGTGGTGGCGAGCACGGTGTCCTCGCCCAGGCGGCTGCGGATCTCCTGCTGCACCAGCGAGGTCAGGAACGGATTGGCGGTGGGCGCGGCGAAGTCGTCGTCCTTCTCGCGCGGATAGACCTTGATGCCTTCGTTCTGCACCAGGTCCAGCAGCAGGAAGCGGCGCCGCGCGGGGTCGGAATACAGCAGCGCCGCGCGCGTCAGCTTGACCACGCTGACTACCTGCATGGCGATCTGCTGCGCGCGCGGGGCGCGCTCGAACAGCCGGTAGCTCTGGAACCAGATCCCCAGCGAGATAGCCAGCAGCAGGGCGATCAGCATGAAGGTCCGCCAGAACAGCGAACCAAAGAACCGCGTTGCGGTACGGCCGATTACGGTCGCCACGATAGGAACAGCGGCCGCAATCGGTTATTTCACGCCATCGGGAATGAAGACGTAGCCCAGGCCCCACACCGTCTGGATGAAACGGGGGTTGCTGGGATCCGGCTCGATCAGCTTGCGCAGGCGCGAGATCTGCACGTCCAGGCTGCGGTCGAACACTTCGTATTCGCGGCCGCGCGCCATTTCCATCAGCTTCTCGCGCGACAGCGGCTGGCGCGGATGGCGCGCGAACACCTTCAGCACCGAGAACTCGCCGGTGGTCAGCGTGATTTCCTCGTCGTTCTTGGTCAGCGTGCGCGTGGCCAGGTTCAGCACGAAGTCGCCGAAGGCGAAGGTCTCGGGCGTTTCGGACGGGGCGCCGGGCACTTCGGCCGGGCCCTTGCGGCGCAGCACCGCGTGGATGCGCGCGATCAGCTCGCGCGGGTTGAACGGCTTGGGCAGGTAATCGTCGGCGCCCATCTCCAGGCCGACGATGCGGTCCACGTCCTCGCCCTTGGCGGTGAGCATGATGATCGGGGTCTGGTCGTTGGCGCCGCGCAGCCGGCGGCAGATCGACAAGCCGTCTTCGCCGGGCATCATCAGGTCCAGCACCAGCAGGTCGAAACGCTCGCGCAGCCAGAGCTTGTTCATCGCGGTGGCGTTCTCCGCCACCAGCACGGTAAAACCCTGTTCGCCCAGATAGCGGCGCAGCAGATCGCGCAGACGCGGGTCATCGTCGACGACAAGAATCTTGTGGCTGGTATTTTCCATGGCGGTATCTTAGCGACTATCGCTTTCGCTCAAAATGGCTTAACAAAACGTTACATACTTTACCCCGTGGTATGGCAGTGTGCATCAATCGTGCGATTACACTGCGCAATCCGTCCATTTCGGCGCCGTGCGCGGCAGTTTTCCACGCATTTGCGCCGGACGATCCACGGCTTCCGCCAGCCCGTCCAGCGCTCGCTGGCGCAATGCTTGCAGAGGGCGCGGTGCCGGGCGGGGTACCGGAATTCCCGGCTTCGGGGCAGTCCAACCACTGCCTTTTCAAGAAGCCAAGACCGCCATTATCAATGAAAGTGAACCGAACCCGGCACGGGCATCCGCAGCATGGTATCGCCGGCGCATGCCTTGCGCTGGCGCTGGCCGTGCTGGCGCTGTGCATGCCGGGCGGGACGGCGCTGGCGCAATCGGCGGGTATGGCCAACTTGCTCAAGCGCTATCCGTCGGCACAGGCGAGCGACCCGGGCAACAGCCAGCGCGAAGCGCGCGCCCGTGCCGAGCGCCATCGCGCCGAGCAGCGCGAGGCCGAGCGCCGGCGCGGCGAAGAACGCGGCGGCTCGCGGCTGTCGCCGGATGAACGCCGCCGGCTGCGCAAGAACCTCTACGACTTCGGACGCGACATCTACCAGGGCGGCTAGCCGCGCGGCTGGAAGTGGCGCAGGAAATCCACGAAGACTTCCGCGGCCAGCTGCGCATCTTCGGTGGTGATGGTTTCCAGCGGGTTGTGGCTGATGCCGCCGTTGCCGCAGCGCACGAACAGCATCGCCACGTCGGTGACCCGCTGCATCATCATGGCGTCATGGCCGGCCCCGGACGGCAGCTCGAACGCCTGCAGCCCGCGCTTCTTCAGCACCGCCCCGAACTGATCCATCAGCCAGCGCGCGCACGGCGCGTTGTTGACCGGCGGCACGCGCTCCACCTGCGCGCTCAGGCCGCGGCGTTCGGCAATCTGCGCGATGCCGGCGACGATGTCGGCGATGGCGGCCTCGCGGACGGCGTCCTCGCCGGCGCGAATGTCCATCGAGAAGGTGCAGGCCGCGGGGATGACATTGCTCGACCCGTCCGGCACCTGCAGCTGGCCCACGGTGCCGACCAGCGTCGGCGCTGCCGTGCAGCGCTGCTCCACCAGCAGGATCATCTCGGCCGCGCCCGCGGCGGCGTCGCGGCGCATGCCCATCGGCGTGGTGCCGGCGTGGCTGGCGAGGCCTTCGACGCGCACCGAGAAACGGCTGCTGCCGGCAATCTGCGTGACCACGCCCAGCGGCAGCTCGTGGTGCAGCAGCACCGGACCCTGTTCGATATGCACTTCGACAAAGCCCAGCAGCGACGCCGGGTCGAGCGCCGCGTCGCGCAGCGCCTGCAGCGCGCCGGCGCCGGGCAGGCCGGATGCGGCCAGCGCCTCGCGCAAGGTGATGCCGTCGGCGTCCTGGCGTTCGAGCAGCGCGGCGTCGAAGCGGCCGGCCAGCACGCTGCTGGCCAGGAAACTGGTCTTGAAGCGCAGTCCTTCCTCTTCGGCGAAGGCCACCACGTCGACGTGGTAGGGCAGGCGGATGCCGGCCTGGTTGAGCGCGCCGATCACGGCGATCGGCAGCAGGATGCCAAGCCGGCCGTCATAGCGTCCGCCATTGCGCACGGTGTCGAAGTGCGAGCCGGTCAGCAGCACGCGCGCATCGCCGGCCGCGGGATCGGCGGCGTAGCGGCCGATGACATTGCCGATGGCATCGGTGCGCACCTGCATGCCGGCGGCTTCCATCCACTGCGCCAGCATGGCCTGCGCGGCGCGGTGGGCGGGCGTCAGGTAGGCGCAGGTCAGGCCGCCCTCCATGTCGGAGAAACGGGCGAGTTCGTCGGCATGGGCGAGGATGGTGTCGCCGAGGGAGGCGGAGGTCTGCGTCATGGCGGTACGGCTTGGGGCGGGTGGTCGGAAAAGGCGGAGCGGTGGGCGCGCTAGCTGTTGCGCACCCAGGTCTTCCAGGCGATCCACAGCTTGCGCAGCGGCGTCAGCGCGATGCGCTGGTTCAGCACCTGGAACTGGCTGGCTTCGAGTTCGTCGAGCAGCGCGTGGTAGATCGCGCCCATCAGCAGGCCGGCGCGCTGGGCGCGGCGGTCCTGCCGCGGCAGCAGCGCCAGCGCTTCATGGTACAGCGCGCGGGCCCGGCCGGCGTGGTATTGCATCAGCGCGACAAAGCGAGCGGAATGCTCGCCCTTGAGGATCTCGGAAGCCGGCACCTGGAATTGCTGCAGCGTATTGACCGGCAGGTAGATGCGCCCGCGCCGCGCGTCCTCGCCGACATCTCGCAGGATATTGACCAGCTGCAGCGACTGGCCCAGCTTTTCGGCAAACACCAGCGTCTGCGGATCGGTGTAGCCGAACAGGCGCGCGCTGAGCGTGCCGACCACGCCGGCCACGCAGTGGCAGTAGCGCGCCAGGCCAGCCTCGTCCAGGTAGCGGGTCTGGGTCAGGTCCATTTCCATGCCCTCCAGCACCTCGGCCATCTCGGCCTGGCTCAGGCCGGCGCTGGCGACATGCGGCTGCAGGGCCTGGGTGGTGGGGTGGGTCGGCGCGCCGTCGAACAGGCGGCGCAGCTCGGCGCGCCACCAGTCGAGCTGCTGGTGCGCCAGGCCGGCGTCATGGGTGTCGTCGACCACGTCGTCGACTTCGCGGCACCAGGCGTACAGCGCGGTGATGGCGCGGCGCCGCTCGGCCGGCAGGAACAGGAAGCTGTAATAGAAGCTCGAGCCGCTCTGGGCGACTTTCTCTTGGCAATACTGATCGGGCGTCACGCCGGTCTCGGGTCGAAGAAAGGTGGAAACCGCGGGGAAACCGCGGTAAATCGCAGATAAGCGGGATACCGGGCCGGTGGGGGCGGCCGCCTTGCAGTGCGGCAGCGGTGCGCCAGCGGCGCGCCGGATTGTAGCACCGCGACCGGGTTGGCCCAGGCGCGTCCGGCGCGGTTCGCCGCTCCGAAGCGCCGCTGACGCTTCCTTCCAGACGTTTCGTCGCCTGCCGTTTGACGCACCCGAAGGCGGTCGTTATATTACTGACCGGCAAGTTATTTAGCGCCCGTGCCGGCTTCCGGCCATCCGCCGGCCACCGTCAGGCTGCCACCTCTGCCTGCCCGATCGGGCGGCGTGAACCGCGGTGGAGCGCGGCCCGCCCAGCAGTTGTACCCATTCCGAATTGTTGCCTACCGATGCCAGTGCTTTGCCAAGTGCCGGAAGTTGCGGCTGCAGATATCCCAGTCACCCCCGTCGTCACCTCGCCGCACCGGCAGGCCAGGCGCCCCCGCCGCGGCACGGCCGTGGCGGCGCTGTCGCTGGCCGCTGCGCTGGTCCTGGCCGGCTGCGGCAAGGCACCCGAGCCCGCGCCGGAGATCCGCCCGGTGCGCATGATGCAGCTCAGCCCGCACAGCGGCAAGACCATCTTCGAGTTTTCCGGCGACGTGCGCCCGCGCGTGGAGTCGCGCCTTGGCTTCCGTGTCGGCGGCAAGATCGCCGCGCGGCTGGTGGATGTCGGCGCCGTGGTCAGCAAGGGCCAGCCGCTGGCTCGGCTGGACCCGGCAGACCTGTCGCTGGCCGAAGCCGGCTCGCGCGCCCAGTTCGAGGCCGCCCGCACCGACCGCGACCTCGCCGCGGCCGACCTGAAGCGCTACAACGACCTGTTCGCCAAGGGCTTTATCAGCGCCGCCGAGCAGCACCGGCGCCAGGCCAGTTTCGATGCCGCCGAGTCGCGGCTGCGCCAGGCCGAGGCCGGGCTGCGCAGTCAGTCCAACCAGACCGCATATGCCGTGTTGCATGCCGACGCCGACGGCGTTGTCACCGCCATCGACGCCGAAGTGGGCCAGGTGGTCACCCCCGGCCAGCCGGTGGTGCGGGTGGCGCAGACGGCCGAGAAGGAAGTGGCCATCGGCCTGCCCGAGGACCAGGTCGGCCTGCTGCGCGGCCTGACCGACGTGACCGTCCATACCTGGGCCGAGCCGCAGCGCGCGCTGCCCGGCCGCGTGCGCGAAATCGCCGCCGCGGCCGACCCCGTCACGCGCACCTACGCCACCCGCGTGAGCGTGCCCAACCCGCCGGCCGACCTCAAGCTGGGCATGACCGCGGTGGTGACCTTCGTGCGCAACGGCGCCACGCCGGCGCTGCGCGTGCCGCTGACCGCGCTGCTGCAGGAGCAGGGCCGCGACATGGTCTGGATCTACGATGCCCCCTCCGGCACGGTCAAGCCGGTGGCGGTGACGCTGGGCGAGGCCTTCGGCAATGAGATCGAAGTGCGCCAGGGCCTGGCGCCGGGGCAGACCATCGTCACCGCGGGCGTGCACCTGCTGCGCCCGGGCCAGAAGGTACGCCCGCTGCAGACCGTCGCGCCGGCGTCGGCGGCGGCCGCCACCCCGAAGCAGGGGTGAGCGGATGGACCATTCCCGCTTCAACCTGTCGCGCTGGGCGCTTGAACACCAGCCCCTGACCCGCTACCTGCTGGTGGTGCTGCTGCTTGGCGGCCTGCTGGCGTTCTTCCAGCTGGGCCAGGACGAGGATCCGCCATTTACCTTCCGCGTGATGGTGGTGCAGGCCTTCTGGCCCGGCGCCACCGCCGAGCAGATCGCGGTCCAGGTCACCGACAAGATTGAGCGCCAGCTGCAGGAAGTGCCCTATGCGGACAAGATCCGCAGCTTCTCCAAGCCCGGCGAAACTACGGTGATCTTCCAGCTCAAGGACACCTCGCCCGCGCGGGAGACCGCGCAGGTCTGGTACACCGTGCGCAAGAAGATCGGCGACATCCAGCAGACCCTGCCGACCGGCGTGCGCGGGCCTTTCTTCAACGACGAGTTCGGCGACGTCTACGGCACCATCTACGCGCTCTCGGCCGATGGCTTCAATTACAAGGAGCTGCGCGAATATGCCGACCTGGTGCGCCAGGAACTGCTGCGCGTTCCGTCGGTGGCCAAGGTGTCGCTGATCGGGCTGCAGGACGAGAAGGTCTACATCGAATTCAACCAGGCGCGCTTTGCCCAGCTGGGGCTGGACATCAACGCCATCGCCGACCAGATCTCGCAGCAGAACAACCTGACCGGCAGCGGCGTGCTGGTGACCCCGAGCGACAACCTGCAAGTGCGCCTGTCGGGCCAGTTCGCCAGCGTCGAAGACCTGGAAAACCTGGTGCTGCGCGGGCCCAACGGCATCGCCAATATCCGCCTGGGCGACATCGCCCACGTCTACCGCGGCTATGTCGACCCCACCCAGCAGCGCATGCGCTTCAACGGCAAGGACGTGATCGGGCTGGGCATTTCAATGCAGAAGGGCGGCGACATCATCGAGCTGGGCAAGAACCTGCGCAGCGCCTTCGAGCGGCTGCGCGGCCAGCTGCCGGTGGGCATCGAGATGGACCAGGTGCAGGACCAGCCCGAGGCGGTGCAGCGCTCGGTGGGCGAGTTCGTGCGGGTGCTGATCGAGGCGGTGGTGATCGTGCTGGCGGTCAGCTTTGTCTCGCTCGGCCTGCACACGCGGCCGCTGCGGCTCGACGTGCGCCCCGGGCTGGTGGTGGCGCTGACCATCCCGCTGGTGCTGGCGGTGACGTTCCTGTTCATGAACATCTTTGGCATCGGCCTGCACAAGATTTCGCTGGGCGCGCTGATCGTGGCGCTGGGGCTGCTGGTCGACGACGCCATCATCGCGGTCGAGATGATGGTACGCAAGCTGGAAGAGGGCTTTTCCAAGATGGAGGCCGCCACCTTCGCCTATACCTCGACCGCGATGCCGATGCTGACCGGCACGCTGATCACCGCGGCCGGCTTCCTGCCGGTGGGGCTGGCACGTTCGACGGTGGGCGAGTACACCTTCGCCATTTTCGCGGTGACGGCGCTGGCGCTGGTGCTGTCGTGGCTGGCCGCGGTCTACTTCACGCCCTACCTGGGCTACCTGCTGCTGAAGACGCGCGGCCCGGGCGCGGGCGAGGCCCACGAGGTCTTCGACACGCCGTTCTACGCGCGCTTCCGCCGGCTGGTGGACTGGTGCGTCACCTGGCGCAAGCTGGTGATCGCGATCACGCTGGTGGCATTCGCGCTGGGCATCTACGCCTTCAAGTTCGTCGAAAAGCAGTTCTTCCCGGATTCCAGCCGCCCGGAGCTGATGGTGGAGCTGTGGATGCCGGAGGGCACCAGCTTTGCGCAGATGGAAACCGAAGCGAAACGCTTCGAGCAACGGATCGGCAAGGACAAGGAGGTCGCCAGCCTGACCACCTTCGTCGGCACCGGCGCGCCGCGCTTCTACCTGCCGCTGGACCAGATCTTCCCGCAGACCAACGTGGCGCAGGTGATCGTGATGCCGGCCAGCACCGAAGTGCGCGACGCGCTGCGCCGGCGCATCATCCAGCTGCTCGATGCCGAGTTTCCGTACCTGCGCGGGCGCGTCAAGCTGCTGCCCAACGGACCGCCGGTGGCCTATCCGGTGCAGTTCCGCGTGATCGGCCCGGATGCCGCCGCCGTGCGCCGGCTGGCCGACCAGGTCAAGACCGAGATGCGCGCCAACCCCAACACCGTCGGCGTCAACGACAACTGGAACGAGAATGTGAAGATGCTGCGCCTGGAGATCGACCAGGACAAGGCGCGCGCGCTGGGCGTGACCACCCAGGCCATCGCCCGCGTCACGCAGACGGTGCTGAGCGGGGTGCCGGTGGGGCAGTACCGTGATGGCGACAAGCTGATCGACATCCTGATGCGCACGCCGCGCAATGAGCGCGACGCGATCTCGGACCTGAACAACATGCTGGTGCCGACCAGCAGCGGGCGCGTGGTGCCGCTGACGCAGGTGGCGCGCGTGACGCTGCGCTCCGAGCCCGGCGTGGTCTGGCGCGAGAACCGCGACTTCGGCGTGACCGTGCAAGCCGACGTGGTCGACGGCATCCAGGGTCCGACCGTCACCGCGCAGATCAATCCAAAACTGGACCCGCTGCGCGCGCAATTGCCGCCGGGCTACCGCATCACCGTGGCCGGCGCGGAAGAAGAAAGCGGCAAGGCCGGGGCTTCCATCGCGGCGCAGCTGCCGCTGTGCATCTTCATCATCTTCACGCTGCTGATGCTGCAGCTGCACAGCTTCTCGCGCGCGGCCATGGTGTTCCTGACCGGCCCGCTGGGGCTGATCGGCGCCGCCGCCACGCTGTTGCTGCTGCGCGCGCCGATGGGCTTCGTGGCGCAACTGGGCATCACCGCGCTGCTGGGCATGATCATCCGCAACTCGGTGATCCTGGTCGACCAGATCGAGCAGGACATCCGCGCCGGCGTGCCGCAGTGGACCGCCATCGTCGAAGCCGCGGTGCGCCGCTTCCGCCCGATCATCCTGACGGCCGCCGCGGCCGTGCTGGCGATGATCCCGCTGTCGCGCTCGATGTTCTGGGGGCCGATGGCGGTGGCCATCATGGGCGGACTGATCATCGCCACGGTGCTGACGCTGCTGTTCCTGCCGGCGCTGTACGCGGCATGGTTCCGCGTGCGGCGGCCCGAGGACGGACCGGGCGCCGTGGCCATGTGACGGCCGGCGCCAGGGTCCTGCGCCACTGCAACAGGCCTGCGCCTAGTTGCAGATCGTGCCGGGAACCGGCTTGCCGGAGGCAGTCAGCCCCTGGCAGGCATCGCCGCTGGCCAGGCTGGTGTCCGACGCCGAGGCCGGCGACAGCTTCAGCTTGCCGGCCACGGTGCAGCAACCGCGCGGCGGTGGCGGGTTGGGGCTGCGTTTGACCGTGGTGCCGGCCGTGGTGCCGGTTATCGTGGCAGGGGCGATCGGGGCAACCGAAGTGGTCGGCACCGGGGTCACCTCCGCCGCCGGCGCGGCAGCCGCTGCGGCAGCACCGGCCTTTGGTGGACCGCCCGCTTCAGCCGACTCTTCCACTTCGGGATAGACGCATTGCCCGTGGTGGCAGATCCGCTCACCTTTGCACTGCATGTCGTACTGGCATCCGGCGGCCTGTGCGAACGATGTCCAGCCAGCGGCCATCGACGCTGCCAACAGCAAGGCATGGAATTTCATATGCCCTCCGATCAGGGCTGAGCGATGATATTGGGCACCGGCTGCGCAGTGCGCGCGGCGGCGCCAACATCTTCAGCATAGATCGCCGCAGGGGTCCGCGAAAGGCGGTGCCACTCAGGTGTTCTACCACCTGCGGCAAGCGCCGCGAACGCGTGCGTCATCGCTTCGACACGCAGCGGTTGCCGCATGGCCGATCAAAGCCGATCGAAGTCTTCAGGGGGGAGGTTGTCAGCCCGCCACTTGGAAGGCGGGTGGTGCGAGGGAGGGGACTCGAACCCCTACACCATTGCTGGCGTCAGGACCTAAACCTGGTGCGTCTACCAATTTCGCCACCCTCGCGGTCCTTGCGGCGCTGCCCGGGCGGGCGGCCGCGATGCTCGTTGCCGGAGACGAAAGCAAAAAAGGCGGCTGGAAGTGCCCGCCTTTGCCGTCTTCTTGCCGGATCTGCCGCCGGCAGCCCGCAGTGCAACGAGGTTGCGGATTGTAGCGCAAGGCGCGGGGGGAATCCAGCCCCGTGGCGACAGCGCGCCCCGGCGGGCCCGTGCGGCTATATTGTCGGCTTTCCAAACGTCCGTCCCCGCCCATGATTGCCATTCCGACCCTGACCCCGCTGCGCTGGCGCCTGCTGTTCTGGGCTGCCGCTGCGTGCTGGCGCTGTCGCTGATGCCGCCGACGCAGCCGCTGCCGACCACCGGCTGGGACAAGGCCAACCATGCGCTCGGGTTTGCGCTGCTGGGCCTGCTGGGCGCACGCGCCTACGCCGCGCGCGGCTGGCCGCTATGGCTGGGCCTGGTTGTGTATGGCGGCGTGATCGAGCTGCTGCAAGGGCAGACCGGCTACCGCGAGGCCGACTGGCTCGACCTGCTCGCCGACACGGTCGGCGTGGGCGCGGCCATGGCGCTAAACTGGCTGGTGCGCCGGCTCAGCGCTCCTCGGCTTCGAGCGTGAACCCTGCTCCGTCGTCCTGCCCGAGGAGGTCGACCAGCACGGGCAGGGCCTGCTGCAGCGATTCCTGCAGGCGCCACGGCGGGTTGACGATGAACATGCCGCTGCCGTGCAGGCCCAGGCCGCCCTCGACCGGGCGCTTGACCGTCAGGGTCACGTGCAGCCAGCTCTTGAGCGGCAGGCCCTTCAACTGCACCGGCAACTGCAGCGCTTCGCGCCGCTGCACCTGCGGGTACCAGACCGCGTAGACGCCGGTGGCAAAGCGCTCCAGCCCGTCGCGCACGGTCTGCACGGTGCGCGCGTAGTCCTGCTTGTCTTCGTACGACGGATCGACCAGCACCAGCGCGCGCCGCGGCGGCGGCGGCAGGATCGCCTTGATGCCGCCGAAGCCGTCGCCGTCGTACAGCATCACGCGGCGCCCGGCGCCGCGGAAGTTGTCGCGCAGGACCTGGATCTCGGTGCTGTGCAGTTCGAACAGGCGCAAGCGGTCGTGTTCGCGCAGCATCTGCCAGGCCAGCCAGGGCGAGCCGGGGTAGTGGCGCAGGTTGCCGTCAGGGTTGAGCGCGCGCACCTGGTCAAGGTAGTCGTCCAGCATCGGCGGCAGCTGGGTGCCGCTTGCCGCGGCGCGCCACAGCGGCGCGATGCCGGTTTCGAATTCGGACTTCTTCTGCGCGTAGGCGTGGTCCAGCGCATAGAGGCCGGCGCCGGCATGGGTGTCGATGTACCAGAACGCCTTGTCCTTCTGCGTCAGGTGCTCGAGCAGTTGCACCACGACGGCGTGCTTGAGGACATCGGCGTGATTGCCGGCATGGAAGGCGTGACGATAGCTGAGCATGTGGAGCAGGGCGCCCTGGCGGCGCAAGATCGGAGGCGGACGGCGAGGCGGTCCGCGGCAAGGCCGCTATGCTACCATCCGGCGCCAGTTGCTTTTCCTGGTCCCTCCCACGCACGTGGTGCTCCGGCCGGGGCAATTCGCTTCCACTGAGTTTTCCATCCATGCCGCGCGCACTCGAACCCGCCGAGCCGATCCTGTCGGCCGAGGGCACTCCGTATTCGCCCCGCTACGACGACGTCTACCACAGCACCGAAGGCGGCCTGGCGCAGGCCGCCCACGTCTTCCTCGGCGGCAATGGCTTGCCCGGGGCGTGGGCCGGCCAGCGGCACTTTGTCATCGTCGAGACCGGCTTCGGCCAGGGGCTGAATTTCCTGGCGACCTGGCAGGCGTGGCGCGACGATCCGCAGCGCTGCGGCACGCTGCATTTCGTCTCGATCGAAAAGCATCCGTTCACGCGCGATGGGCTGGCGCAACTGCATGCCAGCCTGGACGGGCTGCAGCCGCTGGCACAGGCGCTGCAGGCGCAATGGCCGCTGGCGCTGCCGGGCTTGCACCGGCTCGCGTTCGACCAGGGCCGCGTGGTGCTGACGCTGGCGCTGGGCGATGCCGAAGCGATGCTGCCGCGGCTGGCCGCCGGTGCCGACGCCTTCTACCTTGACGGCTTCTCGCCGGCGCGCAATGCCGAGATGTGGTCGGTGCCGGTGTTCCGCGGCCTGGCGCGGCTGGCGCGTCCCGGCGCCACGCTGGCGACGTATACCGCCGCGGGCTTTGTGCGGCGCGGGCTGAAGGAGGTCGGCTTCGAGGTCGGCAAGGTGCCCGGCTTCGGCGGCAAGCGCGACATGACGGTCGCGCGCTTTCGCCCGCAATGGAAATCGCGCCGCCACGTGCCGCCGCTGCCGGCGCAATGGCCGGAACGCCATGCCATCGTGGTGGGCGCCGGACTGGCCGGCTGCGCCGTGACCGAGCGGCTGGCCGCCCGCGGCTGGCGCGTGACGCTGTTCGACGCGCACGAAGGTCCGGCGCGGCAGACCTCGGCGCATCGCGCCGCGGCCATGCATGCGCATGTGTCGGCCGACGACAGCCTGCTGTCGCGGCTGTCGCGGGCCGGCAACCAGTATGCTCTGCGCGCCTGGGCGGCGCTGGCGGACGCCGGGCATCGGGTCGGCTGGCACGGCTGCGGCGTGCTGCAGATCGGCGAGGACGAGGCCGAAGCCGAGGCCCAGCGCGCCGCGCTGGATGCCATGGGCTTGCCGCAGGATTTCGTGCGCTGGATGAGCGCCGCCGAGGCGGCCTCGGCGCACCACGCCGGCGTGCCGCGCGGCGGCCTGTGGTTCCAGCAGGGCGGTTGGGTCGCGCCGCCGGATATCTGCGCGGCGCAGCTAGCACGTGCCGGCGATGCTGTCACGGCGCGCTTCGGCTGCCGGGTCGGCGCGATCGCGCGCGTCGACGGACAATGGCGGGCACTTGCGCAGGACGGCGCTGTGCTGGCGTCGGCACCGGTGCTGGTGTTGGCCAACGCACATGAAGCGCAGCAACTGCTGCCGCAGCAGCACTGGACCCTGCGCCGCGTGCGCGGGCAGCTGACCACGCTGGCGGCTGCGCAGGTCGATGCGCTCGGCGGCTGGCCCGACTGCGTGGTGACCGGTGCCGGCTACCTGCTGCCGCGTGCGGCCGACGGCAGCGGCCGCGTCGGCTCCAGCTATGACGAAGACACCGGTCCGCTAGTGGCGCAGCCGGCGGTCCACGCGGCCAACCTGGCCCGGTTGGCCGGGCTGCTGCCCGACCAGGCTGGCGCGGTGGCCGCAATCGATCCCGCCGATGTGTCGGGCTATGTCGGCGTGCGCACGGTCACGCACAACCGGCTGCCGCTGATCGGGCAAGTGCCTGACGAGGCCGCCGCGGTGGCGCAGGCGGCGTCGCTGCGCGGCGCGCACCTGCGCGACCTGCCGCGCCTGCCAGGGCTCTATGCGGCGCTTGCCTATGCCTCGCGCGGCCTTACCTGGGCCGCGCTGGGCGCGGAACTGCTTGCCAGCCAGATCGAAGGCGAGCCGCTGCCGCTGGAGTCAGACCTGGCCGATGCGGTGGATCCGGCACGCCTGCTGCTGCGCGCGCTGCGCCATGGGCAGGCAGCGTAGCGCGGCGCGGCCGCACTGCAGGGTTGCGGCGCGATCCGGGCAAAATCTGCCGGAAGCGAATCAAAACCGTGCGATAATCCCCGTTTTCCGTTTGCGCGGAGCTTTCCGTTCGCCGGTGCGCTGCCCTGGCCGTCCTGTAGCGACGGCGCCGTGGCGGTAAAGCGGGCGGTACGCGTACAAGACGGCAGCACCTACGAACACAACTACATTTCTGGATTGGATCTACGACCATGTCGAACGTGATTGAGAACCTCGGCAAGCTGGACCGCAAGGTGACCCTGGCCATCCCCAAGGCCGAAGTGGAAAAGGAAAAGCAGGAGCGCCTGGTTCGCCTGTCGAAGACCGTGAAGATGTCGGGCTTCCGTCCGGGCAAGGTGCCGATGAAGATGGTCGAGAAGCAGTACGGCCAGCAGGTCGAGTTCGAAGTCCGCTTCGACAAGGCCGCGCGCAAGTTCTTCGACATCACCAAGGAACAGGACGTCAAGGTTGCCGGCCAGCCCAAGTTCGAGATCAAGAGCGAAGGCGTGGGCGAGGATGAAGTGGCGTTCGACGCCACCTTCGAGGTGTACCCCGAAGTGACCATCGGCGACCTGTCGGCTGCCGAAGTCACCCGCACCGGCACCGAGATCACCGACGCCGAAGTCGACAAGACCATCGACATCCTGCGCAAGCAGCGCGTGCACTACCACGCCCGCGGCGAAGCCGGCGAGCATGGCGACGGCGGCGCCGACGTCACCGCCCAGAACGGCGACCGCGTGACGCTGGACTTCGTCGGCAAGATCGACGGCGAAGAGTTCGCCGGCGGCAAGGCCGAGGACTTCCCGTTCGTGCTGGGCGAGGGCCGCATGCTGCCCGAGTTCGAGCAGGCCGCGCTGGGCCTGAAGGTCGGCGAAAGCAAGACCTTCCCGCTGGCCTTCCCGGCCGACTACCACGGCAAGGAAGTGGCCGGCAAGACCGCCGAGTTCACCGTGACCCTGAAGAAGATCGAGTGGGCCCACCTGCCGGAAGTGAATGAAGCCTTCGCCAAGTCGCTGGGCATCGCCGACGGCAGCGTCGACAAGATGCGCGCCGACATCCGCGAGAACCTCGAGCGCGAAGTGAAGCGCCGCACGCACGCCATGCTGAAGGACCAGGTCATGGAAGCGCTGCTGAAGGCAAGCGAGCTGGACGTGCCCAAGGCCCTGATCGAGCAGGACCAGGAGCGCCTGGTGGAAATGGCCCGCCGCGACCTGGAACAGCGTGGCATGCCCAACGCCAAGGACATGCCGATCCCGGCCGAGATGTTCGCGCAGCAGGCCGAGCGCCGCGTCAAGCTGGGCCTGATCCTGGCCGAGATCGTCAAGGCCAACGGCCTGGAAGCCAAGGCCGACCAGATCAAGGCCGAGATCGAGGACTTCGCCAAGAGCTACGAGGACCCGAAGGAAGTCATGCGCTGGTACTACGGCGACCAGCAGCGCCTGGCCGAAATGGAAGCCTACGTGCTCGAAAACAACGTGGTAAATTTCGTGTGCGGCAAGGCCAAGGTCACCGACAAGAAGGTGTCCTTCGAGGAACTCACCGCCGAAGGCAACCAGCAGCAGGCCTGAGGCCGGAAGTGACCGGCAGCCCCGCGCCACGGTGCGGGGCCGGGACTTCCCGAGTTACCCGGATTGCCTTGCGATCCGACGAATCCATGGAGAACATGCATGACCCGCAATGATTTGCTTGACCGTCTCGCCACCACGCAGGCTTCGGCACTGGAAACCCAGGGCCTGGGGCTGGTGCCGATGGTCGTCGAGCAGTCCGGCCGGGGCGAGCGCGCCTATGACATCTACTCGCGCCTGCTGAAGGAGCGCGTGGTGTTCATGGTGGGCGAGGTCAACGACCAGACCGCCAACCTGGTGGTGGCACAGCTGCTGTTCCTGGAAAGCGAGAACCCCGACAAGGACGTGTCCCTGTACATTAATTCGCCGGGCGGTTCGGTGTCGGCGGGGCTGGCCATCTACGACACCATGCAGTTCATCAAGCCGGACGTGTCGACGCTGTGCATGGGCATGGCGGCCAGCATGGGCGCCTTCCTGCTGGCGGCGGGTGCCAAGGGCAAGCGTTCGGCGCTGCCCAACTCGCGCATCATGATCCACCAGCCGCTGGGCGGCGCGCGCGGCCAGGCCTCGGACATCGAGATCCAGGCGCGCGAGATCCTGTACCTGCGCGAGCGGCTCAACACCATCCTGTCGGAAGTGACGGGCCAGCCGGTCGAGAAGATTGCGCGCGACACCGATCGCGACAATTTCATGAGCGGCGACCAGGCGGTCGACTACGGCCTGATCGACAAGGTGCTCGCCCGCCGCGGCTGATGCGGCGCGCCGCCGTGGCCTCTGGTGCGAGGGCGGCCAGCCACTGCGGCTCGGCTCAAATGGCGAAGGCTACACCGGAACGAGGCCCCGTGCCTCGTTTTTTGCATCAGAACCTGTGAAACCGGGCCTTGGCCCCACAGCCGGGGGGAACCGCCGGTGGTGCCAATTGTTTTGGCGTATGATGCGTTTGAAGCGTATCGCCGAGGAGCCTGTCGCCCCGCGGTGTGCGCACTGCAAAAGTGACTGATTCCTATGGCGGACAAAAAAGGTTCATCCAGCGAAAAGCTTCTGTACTGTTCCTTCTGCGGCAAGAGCCAGCATGAGGTCAAGAAGCTGATTGCCGGCCCGTCGGTGTTCATTTGCGACGAATGCATCGACCTGTGCAACGAGATCATTCGCGACGAGGCCACGGCATCCGAGAAAGACGCCGCCGCGGCCGCGCGCTCCGACCTGCCCACGCCCCACGAGATCCGCGAAAGCCTGGACCAGTATGTGATCGGCCAGGAACAGGCCAAGAAGATCCTGGCCGTGGCGGTCTACAACCACTACAAGCGCCTCAAGCACCTCGGCAAGAAGGATGACGTCGAGCTGTCCAAGAGCAACATCCTGCTGATCGGGCCCACCGGCTCGGGCAAGACGCTGCTCGCGCAGACGCTGGCGCGCCTGCTCAACGTTCCGTTCGTGATCGCCGACGCGACCACGCTGACCGAAGCCGGCTACGTGGGCGAGGACGTCGAGAACATCATCCAGAAGCTGCTGCAGAACTGCAATTACGAAGTCGAGAAGGCGCAGCGCGGCATTGTCTACATCGACGAGATCGACAAGATCTCGCGCAAGTCGGACAACCCGTCGATTACCCGCGACGTGTCCGGCGAAGGCGTGCAGCAGGCCCTGCTCAAGCTGATCGAAGGCACCATGGCATCGGTGCCGCCGCAGGGTGGCCGCAAGCATCCGAACCAGGACTTCCTGCAGGTGGATACCACCAACATCCTGTTCATCTGCGGCGGCGCCTTCGATGGCCTGGAGAAGGTCATCATGCAGCGCTCGGACAAGACCGGCATCGGCTTTGCCGCGCAGGTCAAGAGCAAGGAAGAGCGCGACGTCAGCGAAGTGCTGCCGCAGACCGAGCCGGAAGACCTGATCAAGTTCGGCCTGATTCCCGAACTGATCGGCCGCCTGCCGGTGGTGGCAACGCTGGCCAAGCTGGACGAGGCCGCGCTGATGCAGATCCTGGTCGAGCCCAAGAATGCGCTGGTCAAGCAATACCAGAAGCTGCTGGCGATGGAAGGCGTCGAACTTGAGATCCGTCCCGGTGCGCTGAGCGCCATCGCCCGCAAGGCGATCCGCCGCAAGACCGGTGCGCGGGGGCTGCGTTCGATCCTGGAGCAATCGCTGATGGACGTCATGTATGACTTGCCTAACTACAAGGGCGTGCAAAAGGTGGTGATCGATGAAAATACGATCAACGGCGATGCACCGCCGCTGCTGATGTATGAGGAGCAGCAGCCCAAGGTGGCAGGGTCTAACTGACGCGAGGCCTGCCAGAGTGGTCAGAGGTCGGCACCACACGGGCAGCAGGGCGGAAAAGGCCGTTCGCGTAGAAGCGAGCGGCTTTTTTTGTTTATTTCTACCGACGAGAGGGAGGAAACGCGGGTATGCTGTTTCAGAGGGGCCACCAAGTGCAGGTAGCGGCATCTGCCTGTCTTGATGAATCGATTGGCACGTATCTTGTAATCGATTCGGGCGGCCCAATTTACGCCTTAAATGACTGACTTGGGGAAAATGATGTCCGGAACACAACTCCTCCCGGCCGAGCCGATTCGCCTGCCACTGTTGCCGCTGCGCGACGTGGTGGTGTTTCCGCACATGGTGATCCCGCTGTTCGTGGGACGCCCAAAGTCCATCAAGGCGCTTGAGACTGCGATGGAGGCGGGCAAGAGCATCATGCTCGTGGCCCAGAAGACGGCGGCCAAGGACGAGCCGACCGCCGACGACCTGTACGAGGTCGGCTGCATCGCCAATATCCTGCAAATGCTGAAGCTGCCCGACGGTACCGTGAAGGTGCTGGTCGAGGGCACCCAGCGCGCAAATATCCGCGAGGTGAGCGAGGACGATTCGCACTTCATGTGCGAAGCCGTGCCCGTGCCGCCCGCACCTGGCGAAAGCGCCGAGACCGAGGCCCTGCGCCGCGCCATCGTGTCGCAGTTCGACCAGTACGTGAAGCTCAACAAGAAGATCCCGCCGGAGATCCTGACCTCGCTGTCGGGCATCGACGAGGCCGGGCGCCTGGCGGACACCATCGCCGCGCACCTGCCGATCAAGCTCGAGCAGAAGCAGAAGATCCTGGAGATGGTCAATGTGACCGAGCGCCTGGAAAGCCTGCTGTCGCAGCTCGAGGGCGAGATCGACATCCTGCAGGTCGAAAAGCGCATCCGTGGCCGCGTCAAGCGCCAGATGGAGAAGAGCCAGCGCGAGTACTACCTGAACGAGCAGGTCAAGGCCATCCAGAAGGAACTGGGCGAGGGCGAAGAAGGCGCCGACCTGGAAGAACTCGACAAGCGCATCAAGGCTGCGCGCATGCCGAAGGAAGCCAAGAAGAAGGCCGACGCCGAATTCAAGAAGCTCAAGCTGATGTCGCCGATGTCGGCCGAGGCCACCGTCGTGCGCAACTACATCGACACGCTGGTGAACCTGCCGTGGCGCAAGAAGAGCAAGGTCAACAACGACCTCGCCAACGCCGAGCGCGTGCTGGATGAAGACCACTACGGCCTCGAGAAGGTCAAGGAACGCATTCTCGAGTACCTCGCGGTGCAACAGCGCGTGGACAAGGTGAAGGCACCCATCCTCTGCCTGGTCGGGCCTCCCGGCGTGGGCAAGACCTCGCTCGGCCAGTCGGTGGCGCGCGCGACGAACCGCAAGTTCGTGCGCATGGCACTGGGCGGCGTGCGCGACGAAGCCGAGATCCGCGGCCACCGCCGTACCTACATCGGTTCGATGCCGGGCAAGATCCTGCAGAGCCTGTCCAAGGTCGGCGTGCGCAATCCGCTCTTCCTGCTCGATGAAATCGACAAGATGGGCATGGACTTCCGCGGCGATCCGTCGTCGGCGCTGCTCGAGGTGCTGGACCCGGAACAGAACCACACGTTCCAGGACCACTACATCGAGGTCGACTTCGACCTGTCCGACGTAATGTTCGTGGCGACCTCGAACTCGCTCAACATCCCGCCGCCGCTGCTCGACCGCATGGAAGTGATCCGCCTGTCGGGTTACACCGAGGACGAGAAGGTCAACATCGCCCAGCGCTACCTGCTGCCCAAGCAGATCAAGAACAATGGTCTGAAGGCAGGCGAGATCGAGGTCACCGAAAGCGCGATCCGCGACATCATCCGCTACTACACGCGGGAAGCGGGCGTGCGTTCGCTGGAACGCGAGGTGTCCAAGATCGCCCGCAAGGTGGTCAAGCTGCTGCTGCTGAAGAAGGAGTCGGGCACGATCAAGGTCGATTCCGAGAACCTGGACAAATTCCTGGGCGTGCGCAAGTACGACTTCGGCCTGGCCGGCAAGGAAAACCAGGTAGGCCAGGTGACCGGGCTGGCGTGGACCGAGGTGGGCGGCGACCTGCTGACCATCGAAGCCGCGATCATGCCGGGCAAGGGCAACATCACCCGTACCGGTTCGCTGGGCGACGTGATGAAGGAGTCGGTCGAGGCTGCGCGCTCGGTGGTGCGTTCGCGGGCACGCCGCCTGGGCATCACGGATGAGATGTTCGAGAAGCGCGACATCCACATCCACGTGCCCGAAGGCGCCACGCCCAAGGACGGCCCGTCGGCCGGCGGTGCCATGACCACGGCGCTGGTGTCGGTGCTGACCGGCATCCCGGTGCGGGCGGATGTCGCCATGACCGGCGAGATCACGCTGCGTGGCGAGGTGCTGCCCATCGGCGGCCTCAAGGAGAAGCTGCTGGCAGCCCACCGCGGCGGCATCAAGCTGGTGCTGATCCCCGAGGAAAACGTCAAGGACCTGGCCGAGATCCCGGACAACGTCAAGAACGCCATCGAGATCGTGCCGGTGCGCTGGATCGACAAGGTGCTGGAACTGGCGCTCGAGCGCAAGCCCGAGGCCCTGCCGGAGGAGGACGCCAAGCCCGCCGAGGTGGCCGACAAGGCCACGGCCAAGGTCGAGCGCCTGCATCACTGACGCCGGCTCAGCCGCATGACCAAAACGCCGCAGGGCAGCGATGCCCGGCGGCGTTTTTTTGTCCGCGCGGGCCTTGGCAAACCGAAATCACATGTATTAAACTTGCGCCCTCGCAACGCAAACCACGGCATCTGCCGCGAGGTGCGGAGCGTTCAGCAAGTGGCAGGCAGACAGCCTGCGACGGTCGAGCGGGTGCTTAGCTCAGTTGGTAGAGCGGCGCCCTTACAAGGCGTAGGTCGGGGGTTCGAGCCCCTCAGCACCCACCAACGTTCGATCGGTGAAATCAAGGGCTTGGAGCGATCCAGGTCCTTTTTTTATGCCCGTTCTACCCGCTTCGAAGGGGGGCTGGCGGAGGCTCTACCAGCCAAAAAGAGCCTTCTACCGGCTATGCCATATACAGCGGCTTGTCGCGGGCCGGACGGCGCGGGTCCGGAGAACCAAGCCTGACACGGCAGTTTCTCAGCGTAACTGAATCACGCGGCCGCGGGAGCGTTCTCGTGCGCGCGCAGAATGCGGTCGGCATAGGCTCGCCAGCCGGCGTCCTCGCTGAGTCCCGCAAAGATTCCATCGCCGGCCATATCGGCCATCCACTGTTGCTGAGCTGGATCGCTTCCTAGCGTGGCTGGGGATCTGGCTGTCGAGCTACTTCCTGTACGGGCGTCGCAATGCGGAACTGCACAGTGGCGCCATGTAGCAGAGGGGCCTTGCATGGTACGCCTCCTCTTTCCTCAGGGACCGCTTATGAAGCATCTATCGAGCTGCGACGCTGCGGAAACGATCAAAGCCGTGAGCCCGCACAGTTGCGGGATCCGGATGCGGCAAAGGTCCTGAGTCGGGCCGTTGGTCCAGCAGTCCAGCGTAGCGGTCGGTGTTCAGTGCATGGACGCCTTCGCTTCGCTGTCGATCTGCTTGCGCAAGGTAGCGAAGCGCTTCTTCACATTGGCGCCGAATAGCGGATCGGCACTGGCCGGCTCGGTGGCGGCGACCTCCGCCCAGTCGGCGTCGGTCAGGAACCGGGCGGCGCGCGGCATAACCTGCTTCTCCTCAGTGGACAGATGGTTGCGGTAGTACACCAGGTACATGGCGGCGGCCGCTTCAAGTGCCGATCGCGAGATGACGACTTCGCTCTGGACTTCACGCAGGCGGTCGAGCAATTCTGCGCCGACCGTGGCGATCACGCGATGCTCTTGCAGCAGCCGGCTGATGATGATTTGCGTGCCGGGATCCCGTTCCACGAGCAGGGCGTAGGCGACATCCTCGCGGGGGTGATGTACGCAATCCCCATAGTTGCGCATGTATTGGATGATCGTCGTCAT
Organism: Cupriavidus alkaliphilus; assembly: GCF_900094595.1. Lineage (GTDB taxonomy): Bacteria > Pseudomonadota > Gammaproteobacteria > Burkholderiales > Burkholderiaceae > Cupriavidus > Cupriavidus alkaliphilus. The sequence goes on from NZ_FMAD01000016.1 coordinate 60,991, forward strand.
CAGGCCGTAGTCGGGCTGCTCGCCCTGATGGAAGGTGCTGACCTGCTTTTCCAGAAGGTCGAGCAGCGAGGCAAAATGAATATGGTCGGTGTGCCAGGCGGCAAGCGGTGTCGGGCTCGGTGTGGGAAGCGTGGTGGCGGGAGAAGTCGAAAGCGAAGTGACGAGTGGGGTGGCCATGGCGCGCTCCTGGAAGCTGGGCAAGCAGACCGTTAAGTCCCCGACATCGGGACTCGCGGGGCCCTCATTGAAACCATAGTTTCCGTACATGAATCGGGTTTGACGAAGATCAACGCGGCGCTAAGGGGTGGCGGAGGCCTTATCCGCCGCACGTTCACTCAACCTGCTCTCACGCTGATCAAAACGGTTTGAGAACGGTGGCCGCCTTGCCCGTGCTTGGCGCGGATGCGCTGGAGACGGACGATATGCGGCGGTTAACGCGCTGGTTCAACTTGTCGGAGACCGCCTTTCTGCTATCGCCCACAAATCCGTGCGCCGACTACCGGGTCAGGATTTTCACGCTTGACAGGGAAATGCCCTTTGCCGGACACCCGACACGCGGGAGTTGCCGTGCCTGGCTTTCGACCGGCGGCGAGCCGAAGCAGCAGGCCGAAATCATCCAGGAATGCGGCGCAGGGCTGGTCACCGTTCGACGTGATCAGGGACGGCTTTCCTTTGGCGCTCCGCCGCTGATCCGTTCCGGCACCCCCACAAACGATGAACTGGCCGAGGCGCTGCGGTTTCTGGGAATCGAACCATGCGACGTGGTTGATGCGGCCTGGATCGACAACGGCCCCGGATGGCCGGGGATCAGGCTGGCCTCGGCGGAGAAAGTGCTTTTTTGAACCCGGAACGAGGCTGGCCACGCAGGATTGATGTCGGCGTTGTCGGCGCCCATGCCGGTGGTGATGCAGCCTTCGAGGTTCGCGCTTTTTTTAGCGATCATCTGGGGAGAATTGCCGAAGACCCAGTGACAGGAAGCCTCAATGCCTCGCTGGCGCAATGGCTGTTTGCCGCAGGCGTGGTCAAGGAAGCCTATGTCGCCGCCCAGGGAACCTGCCTCGGTCGAAAGGGCTCGCATTCATGCGAGCCGCGACGAAGCCGGCCGGATCTGGGTCGGCGGTGAAACGCACCCATGTCGAAGGCCGGCTGCGAGGATTTTCAGCGCCGTAGGCAAGCTGCATACCGCATCGTGGCAGGCCAGCTTGCAGGCACCATTTGCCAGTCCGTCAAGCCGTTCAGGCCGACCACCAAGAACCACCCGAATAAAAAACGGGTATCGGCCTTATCGACCCGGCCAACGTTTGAAACAAGGAGTTATCCGCATGCCCGCGGTCTCACAGGTCCAGCCATCCCCCGCAGCCGCCGTTGGCTCCGCGCCACTGGCCTCAGCCGCAGACACCTTGAAAATGCTGGTGCGTTACAAAGAATGGGCGAACGAGCTGACCTTCAGGAGCGTGATGGATCTGCCGGATGGCGAGGCTCTCCGGCCGCGGCCCACGCGGTTTGGAAACATGGTCCATACATTGAACCACCTGTACGTCGTGGACGACATCTTCAGGCATCATCTGCAAGGCAGCAAACATGGCTATACCTCCCGCAACACCGATCACACACCGCCGGTGGGTGACCTGTGGCAAGCGGTTCAGGAGATGGACCGCTGGTATATCGACCTTGTCGACACCTGGTCAAATGAGGATATGGCCAAGTCCGTTCATTTCGAGTTTGTCGGCGGAGGAGTGGGTGTCATGACACAAGAGGAAATCGTGCTGCATCTCGTCAACCATGCCACCTATCACCGCGGCTTCGTCAGCGACATGATGTATCAAGTTCCCTGTACGCCCCCGTCAAATGATCTGCCTGTATTTCTCAGGGATTACTATCGCAAGGCTCGGTAAGCCTTCCTCGAGCGAAAGTTTCCACTGCAGATCATCCCATCTCTTCGGGCGATTTCTGACATCCAGGTTGACATCGACGAATACGACGCGCAGTTCGCCACCAACACGCGAGGGGTGCTATTGCGTCCAACTTTGCCGTCACGCGCCTCGCGGCCAGCGTTAGTCGTACTGAAACCGTTTCACCGCACCCTCGTCCCACTCGATGCCTGATCCGGGCCTGTCCGGCACCACCAGTTGTCCATCTGCAAGCGCAAAGGGCTCCTTCAGCACGGGATAGGCCCAGTCCTGCCATTCCAGCCAGTGCGCGGTTTCGGTGATGCGCATCAGGTGTGCGCAGACTTCCGGATACAAATGCGTGGAGAGAGGGATTCCCGCCGCCGAAGCGATCGGCGCAGACCGCAGCCACCCCGACACGCCGCCGATCCGCATCATGTCCAGCATCGCGCAGTCACATGCCTCGGCCTGCACTGCCTTCAATAACTCGCGCGGACCATAGAAGTTCTCGCCTAGCTGGATCGGCGTCTTGATCTCGCGGGCCAGCTGCGCGTAGCCGCTGGTGTTGTTGTAGGCGAGGGGCTCCTCGAACCAGAACAGCCGCTCGTTGTCGAGGGCATGGCAGCGGCGCAGACCGTCATCAAACGGCAAGCCCTGGTTGAAATCCACCATTAGCTTGATCTCGTCTCCAGCCGCCTCGCGCACCGCGTGAAGGGCATCGAGATCGTCTTGCAGCTTCTCGCGGCCCAGCCGGAGCTTCAGGGCGCTGAATGCTCCCTCTGCAACGAGCGAAACAGCTTCTTCGGCAAGGCCGTCCACGTGGCTCAACCACAGCCCGTTACTGTTGTACGCCCGCACCTTGCCCACTGTTCCGCCAAGCAATGCAGCGAGAGGCAGGCCTGCAGCCTTGGCGAGCGCATCCCACGCGGCCATGTCGAGCCCGGCGATGGCGATCATCATGATGCCTTCGTAGCCCAGCAGATGCGTTGAACCTCTGGCGTCCTGGAAGTCATCCAGCGGTGCGATCCGGTTACCGGTCCGTGATGCTGCAAGATCCCGGATCGCAGGCACGATGTACCTTGGTGCCTGCTGCAGATATGGCTCAAGATAACTGCGACCGACAATACCTTCCCGAGTGTAAAGGTCAACCAGGATCAGCGGCCACTGGTCGAATGCGCCGACCTTCGAAATGATGGGTCGCTTTAACGGAACGAGAACCGCACGGGCCTCAACGCTTTGGTAAGTGAGCGGTTCGAAATTCATGGCGGTACCTCCCTGACGACCAGTGCAACCCGCACGGCACCGGACAAGAACCTCTTATCGGAGTTCCTCGAGTCTGGCCAGCGCGTCGAACAGCACCGCAACGCCTTGTGCGCCGAGCGCATGCTCCACGCGTCGCTGCACCTGTTGCCACAGCGGAGCCGCCTGCTCCAACAGCCGGCACGCCTGCGGCGACAGCGATACGGTGTGCTCCCGCAGGTCCTCACCCTCTGACAAGCGGACCAAGCCCTTGCGCTGAAGCACGCCGACGTTGCGCCCGAGCGTGGAGCGGTCTAGCGCCATTTCCCCCGCCAGCTGGGTCAGGCTGGGCGTTCCTAGTCGCGCGATGGTCCGCAGTAGCGAAAACTGCGTGACCTTCAGGCCAAGGGGCAGCAGCGCGTCATCGTAAACCTCGGTAAGGGCGCGGGCTGCCCGGCGGATCCTGGTGCAGGCGCAAGGCGTGTGGATCATGTCGATTGCGGGTATATACCCCCAATATAGTTCGTGCCGCGGCGGTTGCAATTGGGAGGCGGCGACTCGGTCGGCACGAAACAGCAACTGCATCCGCCGCCCGGTCGCGTCATCGACAAACACCAGCAGCGTCCACGCCGGCGCCCGGTCCTGGAACGCGATTCGCTGAGTCGCCCGACGTGCTCCAAGCCGCGCGCCAATAGCGACCGGTCCACGACCAGACCACAAGCGATGCGAGCGCCGGCGCATTCGGCATAAGCCAGGCCTTCGCCACTCACGCGACGCCTGCGCTGCCTAGGCGTTTCCCGGCCGGATTTCCAATGACGATCTTTCATACCTGCTATGAACCTCGTCATTTGATCGATATCAACGCCAAACGTATCGTTTCTTCCCAGACCTCAAACATGAAATCCGCGTCGGAACAGGAGGAGCAATGCGCATGGAGATCGAAGCGACAATCCGGGATGCGTGGTACCCGGTAGCGGTCGTGGAAGACCTGAAGGAGGGGGTTCGTTACCACACCCGGCTGCTGGGACAGGACATCGAATATGGCCGCGACGATGAAGGCAGTTTTTTCGCGCGCCGTGAAGGGGGCGACGCATGCCGCGTGCAAACCTGCTATCACACGCATTGGGTGTCGCTCGGCGAGCCGGCCGAAGCGTTCTTTGCCGTGCCTGAGTTCAGCGAGCCTGACCGCCGCATCCTCGGGGCCGGCTCCATGCGCGTCCATGTCTCGGGTCTGCGCGCGATTGAGAATTTCCTGGACATGGCGCACTTTCCCTACGTCCATACCGGCTACCTGGGCGAAGAGCCACACACCGATGTGGCGCCGTACTCCGTCGAGTTCGACCGCGACACCGAAGAGATCTATGCACGCGAATGCCGGTTCTATCAGCCAAGGGCGGCATCGGCTTCGACCGCCGGCATCGATACCGACTACATCTATCGCGTTGCCAGCCCGTTTGTTGCCATCCTCTACAAGACCTCGCCGCCACAGCCGACCCGGCGCGACGTGATCTGCCTGTTCGTGCAGCCCGTCGAAGAAGACTGGTGCATCGCGCACACCGTGCTGGCTTACCTGGATGACACCTCGAGCGACCAGGACCTTCGACAGTTCCAGCAGACGATCTTCGGTCAGGACCTGATGATCTTGTCCAACCATATGCCGCGCACCCTGCCGCTCGGCACCCGGCTCGAAGTCCCGACGCGCGCCGACGCGATGTCAGCCGCCTATCGGCGCTGGCTGCTGCAGAAGGGCATCTCGTACGGCACCTATCAAGCTCACTGACCACGCCACGCATATGGAAAACGCAATGAACACGCGCGAGCACCGCTGGTACCCGGTGGCGCGCGCCGACGACCTGCCCATGCGCCATGTCTTCCAGGGACAGCTGCATGGCATCGAACTGGCGTTGTGGCGCGCCGACGACGGCACGGTGAACGCCTGGGAGAACCGGTGTCCGCACCGCAGCGTGCGCTTCTCACTGGGCGCCAATACCGGAGAAAAGCTGCGCTGCCAGTATCACGGCTGGCAATACCGCAGCGGGGACGGCCGCTGCACGCATATTCCCGCGGCCAGCGGCGCCACGCCGCCGGCCAGCCTGTGCGCCAGGACCTTCGCCGCGGCCGAGGCCGGGGGCTACGTCTGGGTCAACCTGGCAGCCGATGCAGCGGCCCCGTTCGCCGCGGCCGGGAAAGCGCTGCCGCTGGCGCTGCGCAGCCTGGTCTTCCATGCGGACATCGATGCGGTTGCCGACGCGCTGGCACGCTACGCCAGGTACGATGACAGTGCCGTGCCTGGCTCTGCCACGCTGGTCCGCCGTGACAACGAAGTTGCCCAGATCGACCTGTCATGGCGCGCCGGGGCGCACGAACGGCAAGTCCGGTTCTGGCTGCAGCCCGCCGATACCGGCAAGACCATCGTGCACAGCACGGCCAGCGGGTGCGGCATGGCACCGGAAGCCGCCTTGCGCTGGCACAACCGGATGCTGACGGCGCTGCGCCGCGATGTCGAACACAACGCGGCGCGAGCCGGCGGCACGGGCGCCGCCGCATCCATTGCACAGCCACGCATCATTGCCGTCGTGCCAAGGCCGGCCGCAGTGCCCTCCAACACGCACGCGGTCACCGTTGCGGCGCGCTGGATGACCGCGCAGGACATCGTGGCCTTCAGGCTGGCACCGTCGGCCGGGTTCCCGCTCGCCTTCGAGCCCGGCGCGCATATCGACGTGCATACGCCCGCGGGGCCGGTGCGGCAGTACTCCCTGGTCAACGCGCCTGGCGAGCGCGACAGCCTGGTGATCGGGGTCAAGCTCGAGCCCCAGTCACGGGGCGGGTCGCGTTCGATGCATGAGGCGCTGCAGGTCGGCGACCGGCTGGCCGTGTCCGCACCGAAGAACAACTTCCGGCTGGCCCCGGCCGCGGGCGGCCTGCTCATTGCCGGGGGGATAGGCATCACGCCGATCCTGGCAATGGCCGCGTCCCTGCAGGCCGCGCGACTGCCCTATGCGCTGCACTATTTCACGCGGGGCGAGGCGCATGTCGCCTTCGGCGAGCGCCTGGCCGGGCTCGACCACCTGCAGCGCCATATGGACCTGACCGCGCAAGCCACGCGCGAAGCGGTTGAGCGGGCGCTGCAGACCACCTCGGACGATTGCCACATCTACGTCTGCGGCCCGCGCCCGCTGATCGATCTGGTGCGGGAAAGGGTGGCTATGCGGGGTATCGCCGAGGCACGCGTCCATGCCGAACTGTTCGCCAACGACGTCTCGCACCATGCCGACCAGCCATTCCGCGTCCGCCTCGGCAAGCGTGGCACGGAGTTCCTCGTGCCGGCCGGCGTCACCCTGGCCGAGGCACTGAAGGCGCAAGGCATTGCGCTGGATACCTCATGCGAGCAGGGCGTCTGCGGCACCTGCCTGACCGATGTGGTCGACGGCGAACCGGAACACCGCGACGTTTACCTCAGCGCCGCCGAAAAGCAGAGCAACCGCTGCCTGCTGCCTTGCGTTTCGCGCAGCCGCTCCGGACTTCTGGTCCTCGATTTGTAGGGAGTTGCCGATGATTACCCTTTACGACTATGAGCTGTCCGGCAACTGCTACAAGTTGCGCCTCTTCATGAATATCCTGGGCCTGGAATACCGGAAGCAGAACGTCGAGTTTTTTCCCGGCCAGGAGCACAAGGGCGATGCCTTCCTGGCATTGAACCCCCTCGGCCAGTTGCCGGTGCTCGACGACGACGGTTTCGTCCTGCGCGACGCGCAGGCGATCCTAGGCTATCTCGCGTCGCGCTACGACGCGACGCGCAGCTGGTATCCCACCGACGATCCGAAGCGGCTGGCCGAGGTCAATATGTGGCTTGCGTTTGCGGATGCGATCACCGGCACGGCATCGGCGGCGCGGCTGCACGACTTGCTGCGCTATGCGCTCGATGCAGACAAGGCGCGCGCTGGCGCGCATGCGCTGTTCCGCGTGCTGGACGAGCAGCTCTGGTTTTCCGAGCGCGAGCACGCCGGCTGGATCTGCAGCGGCGATCGCCCGACCGTGGCCGACATCGCCTGCTTTCCGTATGTTGCGCTGTCCGACGAGGGCGGGATCCCGCTGATCGACTATCCCGCGCTGCGCCGGTGGACCGACCGGGTCAGGCGCGTGCCCGGCTTCATCGTGATGTCGGGCATCTTCGCCGCGTCCGCCCCGGCGCCATAGAGACAAAAAAAACCATATTCCGGAGGAGACACCATGAAAATCAAGCGCTATATCCCCGCCGACTCGCGTGCCGCGGTCGATGAAGTCCTCCCGGCCGGCCGCCTGACCGTGCTCGGCATGCAGCATGTGATGGTCATGTATGCCGGCGCGGTCGCGGTGCCGCTGATCATCGGCATGGCCTTGAAACTGCCAAAGGAGCAGGTCGCCTACCTGATCAGCGTGGACCTGTTCGTTTCCGGGCTGATCACGCTGGTCCAGGCCGTCGGCACCCGCTGGTTCGGCGTCCGGCTGCCGATCATGATGGGGGTGTCGTTTACCGGCGTGGGACCGATGATCGCCATCGGTGCCAACCCCGAACTGGGCCTGCTCGGCATATACGGCTCGATGATCTGCTCGGGCCTGCTCGGCATTGCCATCGCGCCGCTGATGGCGAAAGGGCTGCGCTTCTTCCCGCCGGTGGTGATCGGCACGGAGATCCTCGTGGTCGGCCTATGCCTGATGGTGGTCAGTGCGGAATGGGCCGCCGGCGGAACGGGCCATCCGGAGTTCGGCAGCCCGAAACTGATTGGCATGTCCTTCCTGGTGCTCGCCTTCATCCTGGCCCTGACCAAGTACTTCAACGGCTTCATCCGCAACATCGCGGTCCTGCTGGGCATCGTGTTCGGCATGGGCGTGGCTACCGTCAACGGCTCGATCGATTTTTCGCCGGTCGGCGAAGCTGCGTGGTTCGGGCTGGTGCTGCCGTTCCATTTCGGCATGCCGAAGTTCGACTTCTGGGCCATCGTTGCCATGTCCATCGTCATGCTGGTGACGTTCATCGAGGCGACCGGCATGTTTGTCGCGGTCGGCGAGATCGTCGGCAAGCCTGTCGACGAAGCCGCGATGGTCAAAGGTTTCCGGGCAGACGGACTGGGCACGCTGCTCGGCGCGGTCTTCAATATCTTTCCCTACACCTCATACGCCGAGAACGTCGGGCTGGTCAGCATCACCGGCGTGCGCAGCCGCTGGGTCTGCGCCATGGGCGGGGTGATCCTGATGGCGCTGGGCCTGTTCCCGAAGATGTCGGCGCTGGTCGCGCTGGTGCCCGCATACGTGCTGGGTGGCGCGGGGCTGATCATGTTCGGCATGATCACCGCCTGCGGCGTGCGGATGCTGGCTGCCGTCGACTATGACAACAACCCGTTCAATGCCTACATCATCGCCATCAGCGTGAGCATCGGCATGCTGCCGGTGGTGAAGCCTGAATTCTTCGCCAAATTCCCCGCGCAACTGGCACCGCTTCTGCATAGCAGCATCCTGCTGGCCGCGCTCGCCGCGGTCTTGCTGAACCTCTTCTTCAACGTACTGGGCGGATCCCGGCAGGAGCAGCTGGCTGCTTCCTTGCCGGAAGGCTCGCGCTGATAGCGGATCCGCCGTCCCATTACCCACTTGCGTGCAAGGACTGCAATGAAAACCAAAGCTGCTGTTGCGTGGCAGGCAGGCGCTCCCCTGACCATCGAAACCGTCGACCTCGCCGGGCCACGCGAGGGCGAAGTGCTGGTCGAACTGAAAGCCACCGGCATCTGCCACACCGACTACTACACGCTCTCCGGTGCCGATCCGGAGGGCATCTTCCCCGCCATCCTCGGACATGAGGGCGCCGGCGTTGTCGTCGACGCCGGGCCAGGCGTCAAGAGCCTGAAACGCGGCGACCATGTGATTCCGCTATACACGCCGGAATGCCGCGGATGCAAGTTCTGCCTGTCGAAGAAGACCAACCTGTGCCAGGCGATCCGCGCGACCCAGGGGCGCGGGCTGATGCCGGACGAAACCAGCCGCTTCAGTGCCGGCGGCCGTCCCATCTATCACTACATGGGCACGTCGACGTTCTCGAACTACACCGTGGTTCCCGAGATCGCGCTGGCGAAAATCCGCGAAGACGCCCCATTCGACACAGTCTGCTATATCGGCTGCGGGGTCACCACCGGCCTGGGTGCCGTGATATTCACCGCCAGGGTCGAGGCCGGGGCAAATGTCGTGGTGTTCGGCCTGGGCGGCATCGGGCTCAACGTCATCCAGGGCGCGCGGCTGGTCGGCGCCGGCAAGATCATCGGCGTCGACATCAATCCGGCGCGGGAAGCCATTGCGCGGCAGTATGGGATGACCGATTTCATCAATCCGAAAGCGGTCGACAATGTCGTCGACCACATCATCCAGCTCACCGACGGCGGCGCCGATTACGCGTTCGAATGCATCGGCAATACGCAGGTCATGCGTCAGGCGCTCGAATGCTGCCACAAGGGGTGGGGGCTGTGCATCCTGATCGGCGTCGCGGCGGCGGGCGAGGAGATCCGCACCCGGCCGTTCCAGCTGGTCACTGGCCGGGTGTGGAAAGGGTCGGCGTTCGGCGGCGCGCGGGGCCGCACCGATGTCCCGAAGATTGTCGACTGGTACATGGAAAACAAGATCCGCATTGACGACATGATCACGCATCGGCTTACCCTGGACGAGATCAACCGGGGCTTCGACCTGATGAAGCGGGGCGAATCCATCCGCTCCGTCGTCCTCTATTAGCCCCGCGCTGGACATGCCGCGGGCAGCGCCAGCCGGGGCGCTGCCCGACCAGCGGCTACAATTTGGTCTCCACCCACATTGAAGCGCATCCGCGCCGCCATGCAGCCATGGCCGGCGGCGGAGATGCCGGAGAACGTTTGCATAACGTCGATCTGAAGTCCCTGCAAGTCTTCGCGTCGCTGGTCAAGGAGTGCAACGTCACCAAGGCGGCGGTGGAGCTGAACATGACCCAGTCGGCCGTCAGTCATACGCTGGCGAGGCTGCGGGACCTGTTTCATGACCCGTTGTTCGTGTCGATGGGCCGCGGCCTGGTGCCGACCGCGCGTGCGCTCGAACTGGCCGAGCCCTTGCAGCGCGCGCTCGACGCGCTCGAGACGCTGGTGCGGCCGGCAGAGGGCTTCGATGCCGCAAGCTTCACCGGCACATTCCGCATCGCAACCAGCGACTACATCGGCTTTATCCTGCTGCCCCTGCTGATCCAGCGCCTGACCGCGGCCGCGCCGGGGATCGACCTGGACATCCGGCCGCTCAAGCCGCAGGACGATCTCGCCGCACTGAAGGACGGCACGATCGACCTGGTGCTGTGGAACGAGGAAAGCGCGCCACCGAACTTCTACGTGCGCGAGCTGTTCTCGGACCGGCTGAAGGCCATGGTGCGCATCGGACATCCGGAGATTAAAGGCAGCCTGTCGCTCGAACAGTTCTGCCAGGGCAAGCACCTGCGCGCCAGCAGCACCTACGGCGCGGTGAAGGAGGCCGTCAACGGACTCTATGGAACGCTTGGGATCCGCGCACCGGCCTCCCTGACCATGCCGCATTTCCTGCTGGCGCCGCTGCTGGTGTCGCAGTCTGACCTGATCGGCCTGATCGCGGAACTGACTGCCCGGCGTCTCGGCAGCGCCGTTCCCTTGCAAGTGCTCGAACCGCCCGTCGAAGTCGGCGGCTTCACCGTTTCGCTGGTATGGCATGGCCGCCGGCATGCCGATCCGGCACACCGCTGGCTGCGCGGCGAGATTGCAGCGGTTGCCGAAGACATCCGGCGGGGCCAGGCCCTCGCGACAGCGTCGAGGACGGACTGACCGGCTTCACGCTTGCCGGGTTGCTCCGCGGATTTCATCGAGCCCCCTCGTTATTTGAAGCAATTGGCGAACAGCAGAGAACTAGCGATTGCAAGGGTTTTACGTCCGCTTGGGACGGCTCCGCTTACGCGTAAGCAAGCTGAGAACGCTGGCAAATTGCTTGGAATCCATTGGGCTACGGTTTATCACTTGCGCCGGCGCTTCCTCGCGGATCCTGTGGCGAGCGCGTTGATACCCTATGACCGAGGAGCAGCACCGTTGACGACAGCCGCGCCTTCGGCCTCAGGGCGGCCAACCGGACGAGTCGGCCTGAAGACTCTTCTCATATCAGAAAGGGCTAGGGGCGTAGAGTTTGGTCAGGACGCGTTCTTGAATCGTGCTTGCAGTTCGGGCAGCAGCGGCTGCGGCGGCGTGATGCCGAGCGCTTTTCGGTGGCGATCAGCCAGCCCGAGCGGTGCCATTCCTGGACGATCTTGTCGACCGCGGCGATGGTGTCGGCTTCGCCCTTGCGGGTCCACACCACTGACGGCGCAGGCAGGATCTCGGTGGAGATCGGCGCGGCGTAGTCCGCCCAGTCGGCGTTGCTACGCACCAGAGGGTGGATCAACGTCGCGTCATGGACGGCGGCGATGCACTGGCCACCCCGTAGCGCCAGCAACGATTCAGCGGATGTCTTGAAGCCACGCACCTGAGCGCCGTACTGCTCCTGCAAAGGCTTGACGTAGCTGCTGCCCTGCGAAGCGCAGACGGTCTTGCCGCGCAGATCCTCCCACTTGGCGATGCCGCTGCGCTTTGGCACGGCGGTCGTGCCGCCGACGCGATAGAACGGTGTTGGCGCATAGCCGAGCAGTTCGCCTCGATCGAGCCGAACAGGCTGCCGCCGACGAGCACGCCGATGGGCACTTTGCCGCGCTGCTTGATGCGGTCCAGTGTGGCATCCGCCCAGGCGGCGTTCAGGCTAAGGCAGACAGTGCCGCAGCAGCGGCGAAGCGAAGGTCGATAGGGAGCGCGGCCATGTCTGGTCATAAGAACAAGGAGGAGACGATGCTATCGCCCGGGGCCGCGGCGAACAAAGAAGCCTTTCGGATAAGGATATTCAGCGTGCCAGGCAGACGGTGGGCGGACAACGAGAGCCAGACGAGCATGCTGGAATTCATCGTTAGATATCCGAATTGCTTCGTTCCTTGTTCCCGGGGGTCGTTAGTACAGTGCTTCCAACTTGTCATAACGCGATATGTCGATCTGATGACTGCCCTCGTCCTATCCACTGCGCTGCCTGCGCATCTGGCATCCTCCGCAACCATCCCTATCCCGCAACCGCTCTACACCCAGATCAAGGACGCGCTGCGTTCCCGCATCCTCGACGGCAGCTATCCGCCGCATTACCGAATGCCGTCGGAAGCCGAGTTGGGTGAAGAGTTCTCCGCCAGTCGTATTACCGTGCGCCAGGCGCTGGGCGACCTGCAGAAAGAGGGGCTGATCTTCAGGATCCACGGCAAGGGCACCTTTGTTTCCAAGCCGCGCGCATTTCAGAACGTCACTTCCCTGCAGGGCTTTGCCGAGGCGATGTCGAGCATGGGCTATGAGATCCTGAATCAGGTGCGTAGCTGCAGATGCGTTCCGGCCAGCCGCCACGTCGCTTCGCGTCTGCGGCTGAATGAGGGCGATCGGGTGGTGGAGATACGGCGCGTGCGCCTGCTCAACCGCGAGCCGGTATCGTTGGAATTGACGTGGGTGCCAGAGGATATAGGCATGCGGTTGCTGACCGCCGACCTTGCCACGCGTGACATCTTCGTGATCCTGGAGAACGACTGCGGCGTCAGGCTCGGCCACGCCGATCTTAGCGTCGACGCCATCCTCGCCGATGAAGACCTCACCCGCGCCCTGCGCATCCAGGATAACGCGCCGGTGCTGCGCATCGAGCGCCTGACCCACGACGCGCAGGGCACACCGATCGATTACGAGTTCCTCTACTTCCGCGGCGACGCGTTCCAGTACCGGCTGCGCGCAGACCGGCACAGAGCTTCGACCGACACACGCGCCACCGAGGCCAAAGACCCGCCAGTCTCAGTGTCCCGGTCCGCAAGTCGGGCGTAGATCCTCCAGTGAATTCGCTACCAACGTGAAGGCCTTCGCATGAACACCCTGACCCACGAATACGACATCGTCGTTGTCGGCGGCGGCACCGCCGGACCCATGGCGGCGATCAAGGCCAAGGAGCGCAACCCCGCGCTGCGCGTGCTGCTCATCGACAAGGCGCACGTCAAGCGCAGCGGCGCGATCTCGATGGGCATGGACGGCCTGAACAACGCCGTGATCCCCGGTCACGCCACGCCCGAGCAATACACACGCGAGATCACCGTGGCCAACGACGGCATCGTCGACCAGTCCACGGTCTATGCCTATGCGCGCCACAGCTTTGCCACCATCGAGCAGCTCGACCGATGGGGCGTGCGCTTCGAGAAGGACGAGACCGGCGATTACGCGGTAAAGAAGGTCCACCACATGGGCTCGTACGTGCTGCCGATGCCGGAGGGCCACAACGTCAAGAAGGTGCTGTACCGCCAGCTCAAGCGCGCGCGCGTGGAGATCACCAACCGCATCGTCGCCACCCGCGTGCTGACCGATGGCAACGGCGCCGCATGCGGCGTGATGGGCTTCGACTGCCGCACCGCCGACTTCCACGTGGTGCGCGCACGCGCGGTGATCCTCTGCTGCGGCGCCGCCGGGCGGCTGGGCCTGCCTGCCTCGGGCTACCTGATGGGCACCTACGAGAACCCGACCAATGCCGGAGACGGCTATGCCATGGCGTACCACGCCGGCGCGGCGCTTGCCAACCTGGAATGCTTCCAGATCAATCCGCTGATCAAGGACTACAACGGGCCGGCGTGCGCGTACGTGACCGGCCCGCTGGGCGGCTATACCGCCAACGGCAAGGGCGAGCGCTTTATCGAGTGCGACTACTGGAGCGGCCAGATGATGTGGGAGTTCTACCAGGAACTGCAGGGGGGTAACGGCCCGGTGTTCCTGAAGCTCGACCACCTGGCCGAAGAGACCATCCAGACCATCGAGACCATCCTGCACACCAACGAACGCCCCAGCCGCGGGCAGTTCCACGCCGGGCGCGGCACCGACTATCGCACGCAGATGGTGGAGATGCATATCTCCGAGATCGGCTTCTGCAGCGGGCACAGCGCCTCGGGCGTGCATGTCAACGAGCGCGCCGAAACTACCGTGCCCGGCCTCTATGCCGCCGGCGACATGGCCGCGGTGCCGCACAACTATATGCTGGGCGCGTTCACTTATGGCTGGTTCGCCGGTCAGAATGCGGCTGACTACGTCGCCGGGCGTGGCCTGCCGGAAACGGATGCGGCGCAGGTCGACGCCGAGCGCGCGCGCATCTTCGCGCCGCTGGCGCGCGAACACGGCCTGCCGCCGGCGCAGGTGGAATACAAGCTGCGGCGCATGGTCAATGATTACCTGCAGCCGCCCAAGGTCACGCGCAAGATGGAAATCGGCCTGCAGCGCTTCGATGCCATTGCCGACGACATCGGCCAGATCCGCGCCGCCAATCCGCACGAACTGATGCGCGCGGTCGAGGTCATGGCGATCCGCGACTGCGCCGAGATGGCGGCGCGCGCCTCGCTCTTCCGCACCGAGAGCCGCTGGGGACTGTACCACCACCGTGTCGACTATCCGCAGCGCAACGATGCCGAATGGTTCTGCCATACGCACCTGAGCAAGGACGCTTCGGGCCGCATGGTCAGCCACAAGCGCGCGATCGAGCCCTATGTGGTGCCGGTGGAGGGCGATGACGCCACCGCCTACCAGCGGCTGCGCGTGAGCCGCGCCGCCGCCACGACCGCCACAAGCGCCACAACCGTCGGCACCGCAGCCGCTGAACCCAACCTGGCAGCCGCATGAGACCTGCAATGAGGAAACCGAGCCATGGCCTACACCCCGCATGAAATCGCCCAGCGCAGCAGCGCGCCCGTCACCATCGATGAAGACAAGTGCATTGCAGACAAGGGTTGCACGGTATGCGTCGATGTGTGCCCGATGGACCTGCTGGCCATCGACGTGAGCAAGGGCAAGGCCTACATGCAGTTCGACGAGTGCTGGTACTGCATGCCTTGCGAGAAGGATTGCCCCACTGGCGCGGTACGGGTCGAGATCCCGTACTTGCTGCGCTGACTGCATCGCCTGACAACAAACCGACCACAGGAACGCCCCATGAAGACGTCTTACAGCATTTGCCTGCTGCTTGCCGTGGCCACGGCAAGCCTGGCCGGCACCGCCGGCGCAGAGACCATCCGCATCGCCATCGGCACGCAGGACACCACCATCAACTGCGCCACCGGCGGCCTGCTGATCCGCGAACTGAAGCTGCTCGACAAATACCTGCCGCGTACCGGCAAATACAAGGACGTCAGCTACGACGTGCAGTGGAAGAACTTTACCTCGGGTCCGCCGCTGACCAACGAGATGGTGGCCGACAAGCTCGATATTGGGGCCATGGCGGACTTCCCTGGTTCGCTCAACGCCGCGGCGTTCCAGAAGGCCGGCAAGAAGAGCCTGTTTATCGCACCGCTGTCGGGCAATGCGATCGGCACCGGCAACGGTATCGTGGTGCCGGCCGATTCCCCGATCCAGTCGCTGGCCGAACTCAAGGGCAAGACCATCTCGGTGCCGTTCGGCTCCACCGCGCACGGCATGCTGCTGCGCGCGATCAGACGCCAGGGCTGGGACCCGGACAAGGACGTGACGCTGGTGTCGCAGTCGCCGGAGGTGGGCGGCTCGGCGCTGCAGGCGCACAAGGTCGACGGGCATGCCAACTTCGTGCCATTCCCCGAGCTGTTCACCTTCCGCGGCTTTGGCCGCAAGATCTATGACGGCTCGCAGGCGGAGGCGCCGACCTTCCACGGCGCGCTGGTCAATGCGGCCTATGCGCAGAAGTACCCGGAGATCGTGGTCGCCTACCTGCGCGCCGCCATCGAGGCCGACCGTCTGATGGCCGCCGAGCCTGAGAAGTACAGCGAGCTGATAGCGAAGGTGACCGGCATCGACGCCGAGGTGGACTACCTGTTCCACGGCCCCCTCGGCTTGCAGAACCGCGACTACACGTGGAAGCCGGAATACCGGCAGGCCTTGCAGACCTCGATCGAGACGCTGAAGCTGCTCAAGCGTACCGACGCCGACCTGACTGCCGACGCCGTGATCGACGATCGCTTTATCCGCGAGGCGTTCAAGCTGGAAGGCCTCGACTACGACGCGCGGCTGAGGTCGTATGAGAAGCAGCCGCTGGCGGCCAGCGACGCCACCACCGGCAAGCCCATCGCCGATCCGAAGCTCGCCGCGCAGTTGTGGCTGCAGGGCGAGCCCACGGTGCGCAACTACGCCTCGCCGGCAGCCGCCTTCGCCGCGCTGCGGCAGGCCGCCAAGGAAGGCAAGAAGGCGCGCGTGCTCTACGTGCATGACCGGAATACCGGCCTGAAGCTGCTGGCCGACAAGGTCTGGTACGTGCAAGACGGCAAGGGGCAGGTCAGCGCCTTCTTGCTCAAGGGCTCGGCCGACAGCTACGCGAGGAGCCATGGCGGCAGCGTGCGCAGCTATGCCGCCGTCAGCGGCGCCGCCGTTGCGGTCGCCAGCAATCCCTGAAGCGGAACACGCCCATGACCTCGATCACCCTTGATGTCGGGGCGCCACGCGTGGCGTCCACCATCGCGGGGCAGTCCCGCGCACGGTTGGCGCGCTGGCTGGTGCGGATTGCCGCGCTGGCCGGCTGCATCGTGCTGTGGCAACTGGCCTCCTCGCACAAGGCGCATCTTGGCATCGTCACCTTTGCCAATGTGCCGGCACCCACTGACGTCGTGCCCGCCGCCTGGCAACTGCTGCAGTCGCCCAAGCTGGTGCTGCACCTTGGCAACAGCCTGGCGCGCGTATTCGCCGGCTTTGGCGCGGCCGCGCTGGCCGGCATCGTACTGGGCATGCTGATCGGCCGCTCGCGCTGGCTGGAAGACCTGCTGTTGCCGCCTTTGGAAGTACTGCGGCCGATCCCGGGCGTGGCGTGGATTCCGCTGGCAATCCTGATGTTTCCCTCGTCGGAACTGAGCATGATCTTCATCACCTTCATCGGTGCGCTGTTCCCGATCCTGCTCAACACCATCCACGGCGTCGAGCGCACCGATGCGCGGCTGGTCGCCACCGCCCGCAGCCTGGGTGCACGGCGCTGGGCAGTGTTTCCCGAGGTGCTGCTGCCGGCGGCGCTGCCAAGCATCGTCACCGGGCTGGCGATCGGCATGGGCACCTCGTGGTTCTGCCTGGTGACCGCGGAGATGATCGCCGGCCAGTACGGCATCGGCTACTACACGTGGGAAGCCTACAACCTGCAGAACTACGCCGATATCGTCGTCGGCATGCTGCTGATCGGCGCCTTCGGCATGGGCAGCAGCACACTGATCAAGCGCGCCGGCGCGTGGCTGATGCCGTGGACACGCTTGCAGGAGGTGCGCGCATGACGGCATCCGGCCACACCATCGACGCGGGACGCTTGCAGGTGCGCGGCATCGACGTCGCCTTGGGCAAGGGCGATGCCACCTTCGTTGCCGTGCACCAGCTCTCCCTCGATATCCCCGCCGGGCAGTTCGTTTGCATCCTCGGGCCGTCGGGCTGCGGCAAGTCGACGCTGCTGGGCGCCATCGCGGGCCACCTGCCGGTCGCGGCCGGCGAGATCCTGCTTGACGGCATGCCCGTGCGTGGACCGGCGCCGGAACGCGGGCTGGTGTTCCAGCAGCATTCGCTGTTCCCGTGGAAGCGCGTGCTCGACAACGTCGGCTTTGGCCTGAAGATGCAGGGCATGCCGGCTGCGGAGCGCGAGCGCGAGGCGCAGGCGCTGCTTGACCTGGTCGGGCTGGGCGGCTTCGCGCGTCGCTATCCTGCGCAGCTCTCCGGCGGCATGCAGCAGCGCGTGGAAATCGCGCGCGTGCTGATCAACCGGCCGCGCGTGCTGCTGATGGACGAGCCATTCGGCGCGCTCGATGCGCAGACCCGTGCCCATATGCAGTCGCTGCTGCTCGACGTCTGGACGCAGATGCGCACGACCGTGGTCTTTGTCACCCACGATATCGACGAAGCGCTGTTCCTGGCCGACCGCGTGCTGGTGATGTCGCCGCGCCCCGGCCGCATCCTGGACGATATCGTGGTTCGTTTCGACCGCCCCCGCCAGGGCGACCTGCTGACCGACGACGCCTTTATCCGGCTCAAGCGCCATTGCCGTGCGTTGCTCCAGTAGGGCTTCCGGGGCGCGGACCCCTCGTCAACCCACACCGCTTACGGCGCGCTGGGGCGCGCCGCATGAGGAATGCCGAATGCTACCGATATCCACCATGTCGCCTTTTTCTGCCTTACCCGACGATGCGCCGGACGTACTGGCCACCGCTATCGACACGCTGGCGCCACGCTTGACCGATCCCGACCCCGCCGTACGCCGGGTGGCGGTGCTGCAGCTCGCCGATCTCGAGGACGAAGCCAGCGTGCCGCTGCTGTTGCACCGGTTGCAATCCGACCCGGCACCGGGTGTACGCGCCGAAGCCGCGCGCACGCTGGCCAACTGGGAAGCCGAACAGGTGGTATCGGCACTGGCGGCAGCGCTGGCCGATGCGGACCGCGAGGTGGCCGAAGCCGCCGCCCAGGCGCTTTCGGAACTAAAGGAGCCTGCTTCTGGCGCGGCCTTGCTGCCGTGGGTCACGCACCACGAACCCTTTGTGCGCGCATCGGCCTGGCGCGGCCTGCGCGAACTGCGCTACACGCCCGCGTTCGATGCGGCAACGGCGGCGCTGTCCGATGCCGCCGCGCCGGTACGGCGCGAAGCGGTGACCGTGCTGGGCTGGCTCAAGCGCAACGAAGCGCTGCCCGCGCTGGCGCATGTCACCGCCAGCGACGCCGACACCGACGTCCGCCGCGCCGCGGCAGGTGCGCTTGGCTTGGCAGCGGACGTGTCGGCGCGGGATGCGCTGCTGTCCGCCTTGCGCGACCACGCCTGGCAGGTGCGCGAAGAGGCCGCGCAGACGCTGGGCAAGCTGAAATTCGCCGAGGTCGTGCCGTCGCTGGTCAACGCGCTGGAAGACGCCTACTGGCAGGTCCGGCTGCAGGCCGCGCGCGCGCTGGGCAAGATCGGCGACCGCCGCGCGCTGAAGCCGCTGACGGTACAGCTCGGGCATGCGATCAGCAACCTGCGCAAGGAAGCTGCGCTGTCGCTGGGCAGCCTGCGGGACCCGGCGGCGTTGCCAGCGCTGTCTGCCGCTGCCAGCGACGCCGACCCAGAGGTCCGCAAGGCGGCGCGGATCGCGCTGGCCCAGATCGGTCACCGCTATGGTGCGGCATGAACAGCGTCGTGCCGACCCTCATCGAAGTGGCGGCCGCCGAAGGCAGGCTGCAGCTCGACTGGCCCGACGGCCGGCGCCAGTCACTGGAACATGCACGGCTTCGCGCCGCATGCCGTTGCGCTGCCTGTCGTTACCAGGCGGTGGAAGCCGTCACGGCGCAAGGCGTGCGCATTGTTGCAGTGGCAGAGATGGGGTATGGCATCCAGCTGTTCTTCAGCGACGGACATGAGCGCGGCATTTATCCGTGGTCGTACCTGCAGATGCTGTAGCACTAGCGCGTTCGAGCAGCCACCCGCGTGGCCGCGCCACCTCGATGCCGAGCGGAGATCGCGCATCGCTGGCCGGCCCAAAGTATAGCGAAGCTGGTGCCAGGACGGTTGACGGGCACGGGGGGTGTAGGCGCAGTTCGCCAGCAGTCCGGCCTGCGCCCCCTCTGCCGGTGTAACGCCGGGAGCTTCCCGACAGGCAAAGGCAGCAAATTCCTTGCGTCCGCACAGACGCCACCACATGCCGGTGGCTGGGCGAAGACCTAAAGCATCGGTGAACAAAGAAAAGCCCGCTGCGAGCGCGGGCTGGAATTTCTTCGGTGAAAGGGAGGAGACGGGGGTGAGTATGAACCCTAGCAGCACCGTCAGGCGGTTATAGCGCTTACTTGTCGCCATAGTGAAGCCGACAAGCGATGATGGTCAGTTCATCGTCGTTGGCGAAATACACCAAGCGGTTGCTGTCGTCGATGCGCCGTGACCAGTAGCCCGACAGGTTGCCTTTCAGCGGCTCGGGCTTGCCGAGCCCGTCGAACGGTTCGCGTTGGGCGTCCTGGGTTAGGGCATTGATGCGCTTGAGCGTTTTCTTGTCTTGGCCCTGCCAATAGACATAGTCTTCCCAAGCATCGGCCATAAAGGTCAGCTGGCGCCTCATTCAGCATCCGGGTCGATCAGGTCGTGCTTCTCGGCCATGCCAGCGCGGTGCTGCTGTATCGACCGCAGCAGGCGCGCTGCGTTAGCCGGCGAGTTGAGCAGGTGCATCGTTTCCATCCAGCTGTCGTACTGCTCCTGCGACATGATGACCACGTTCGGCGCGTCGCGGCGCGTGATGAGCACCGCGTCGTGGTCGGCAATGGCCTGGTCCATGACTGCCTTTAGGTTGCTGCGGGCGTCGGAGAAATGGATGGTACGCATACCGCACTCCTCGGATAACTGGTACTATAACTTGTACAACTATAGCAGGTCTGCGTGCAGAGTGGATTGGGGAGACACATGGCTGTGTAGCCGCGGTTAGCAGCGGCCCGTATAAGCAGGAAAGGCCACGTTGAGGATCGGTGAAATCAAGGGCTTGGAGCGATCCAGGTCCTTTTTTTTGGGGTTCATCGAGGAATACCGGGGAAGGCTGCGCGGATCTTGAGGAAGAAGTATTCCTCGTCGCGATAACCGTAGGCCCGGCACTTGATCACTTTGATAGTGTTGTTGATGCCCTCGACAGGCGCTCGATCCCAGCCCACGGCTCGAGCGCCTGCGATGGCCTGGTGCCGAATCTTGCCGACCGGCGCGAAGCCGTGGATGATGACGCCTGAAAGCAACCGTGCCGCCCGTGCCGGCCGGCGAGGCGGCGCATGGCATGCCTGCTGGCTGCTCTGACCTGAGAACATCGCAACGAGGTAGAACCTTGTTGTTGCCATTTTCCGGTGATGGGATCGCTCAAATGAGCCAGCGCGCCGAAGGCTCAGTTGTGGTCAAACGCCGTCACCTTTGGTAGCACCACGGCGAGATAGTCCACGAGCGTGCGGACCGCTGGAAGCAGGCCCGTGCGATAGGGGATGAGGGCGGTGATACGAGCGTCCGCCGCAATCCAATCCGGCAATATCTGCCTGAGCGAGCCGGCCGTTAGCTCCGCCTGACAGGCGTACACCGGCAGCGCGGCGACCCCCACGTTCGCACACGCCGCCTCTTTCAGCGAGATCAGGCTGTTGCTGAGGAATCTCGGTTCAAACTGCACCGTGGCCACGCGCTTGTCCGGGCCCAGCAATTGCCATGGCGACGCGCCCTTGCCGGCCATGGCAAGGATGGCGTGAGATTCCAGCGCCGCGGGCTCTGCCGGCACTGACGTTCGCTCGAGATAGTCCGGGCCTGCGAAGAGATACCACGGCGTCCTGGCCAGGGGATGCTGAACCAGGTTGGAGTCCTGCAGCTGGCCGACATGGCCTCTGATCGCCAGATCGAAGCCCTCGCCGACGATGTCCACGACCCTGTCCGTGGCAGTTTCTTCGATCCTGACCTTGGGGTGGTCGCAGAGAAAGGTCGGCAAGACATGGCGCAGCGCGAACTGGGCAATGTCCGTCGCCGTCGTCACGCGGATCACGCCGCTCGGCTCTGCCAGCCGCTGACGCATCGCTTCCTCGGCAAGCTCGGCGCTGCGCATCAGCGCCATGGCGTACTGGTAGAACTCCTGCCCCACCTCCGTTACCGCGAACTGGCGCGACGTCCGGTTGATCAGTCGCACGCCCAGCGAGGATTCCAGTTCCTTTACGCGGTGACTCAGCGTGGACTTCGGAAGCCGGAGTGCTTCCCCGGCCGCGGTGAATCCGCCACGGTCGACCACCTGCACAAAGTAATAAACGTCCTTTAGGTCGAGCATTTCATGGAGGCTTGCCGGCCATTCCCATGGGGGCGGCGATGGTCAAGAAGCGAGTGGGTGACGCGGATCATACTCCACGCCCGCAGCCCGCTGCCACCCGGGCAAGCCCTTGGCGCATCGCCGCGTTTGCGGCGGCCGCCGGGTCCATTTTTTCCTGCCCGGCGGAACGCTCCGCGTCTCGACAGGGCGCCATTGTCCAAGTTTGCCGAACCCTGCGTACAACCCCTGACGACTGCCCAAGCGGAATCTGCCGTCATAAGCTGTTGCGCAGGAGCGGCTGTGCGCTGTTTCCACATCCCTATTTAAACTGGAGAGGACATGACAATGCTCAAGGGATTTCATCACCTGACTGCCGGCGTGCGGCACGCGCAGGAGGATGTCGATTTCTACGTCAAGCTGCTCGGGCAGAGCCTCGTGAAAAAGACCGTGCTGCTCGACGGCGAGGATCCCATCTACCACCTGTACTACGGCAACGCGAATGGCGATCCGGGAACGCTGGTGACGTCGTTTCCGTTCCGCCAGCGCGGGGTCATGGCACGCCAGGGATCGGGCCAGGTGCGCGTCATCAACTACTCGGTGCCAAAGGGCTCGCTCGAGTTCTGGCGTAGCCGCTTCGATGCCATGAACGTGCCGTATGACAGCGAGATCGTCGAGCGCTTCGGCGAGCGTCGCCAGCGGTTCGAACATCCGTGTGGCATCGAGTTCGATCTCGTCGAAACGGATCTCGACCCGCGTCCGGCTTGCGTCGCAAGCGATATCCCCGCCATCCATGCCATCCGCGGCGTGCACAGCATCACCCTGTCGCTGCGCGATGTCGCTGAATCCATCCGCTTCATGAGCGAAGCGATTGGCTTCCGAAACGTCGGCCAGGCGGGGCCGTACTACCGCTTTGAGACGTACACCGGCGGCCCGGGTAAGGTCGTCGAGTTCCTGCATGAGCCCGACCGGCATCAGGGCTCGTCGATCTACGGCGAAGGGACGATCCACCATGTAGCCTTCGCCGTGGACAACGTCGAACAGCAGACGATCCTGAAGGAAAAGCTGTTTGCGCTGGGCTACATCGACACTTCCGAGTCGGTGCACCGCAATTACTTCCGCTCGATGTACTTCAAGATGCCCGGCGGCGTGATGTTCGAGGCCGCCACCACCGACATCGGCTTCGCGATCGATGAAGCGCCCGGCCATTTCGGCGAAGAGTTCCAGCTCCCGCCCTGGCTGGTGGATCGCAAGGACGAACTGCTGGGCCGGCTCGAGCCCATTTCTGCATGAGGTTGCCGGAGATCGATATGCGCAAGCCAAAAGTACTGATCGTTTTCTATTCACGGAACAGCTCTACCGAGCTGCTCGCCAAGGCTGTCGCCGAGGGCGCCCTCGAGGCTGGCGCCGAACTGCGCATTCGGCGTGTGCGGGAGTTCGTCGGCCCCGATGTCATGCGGCAGGCGCCGGGCTGGCTCGAGAACGCCACGGAGATGAACGCGAAATATGAGGCGCCGACCGAAGCCGATGCCGAGTGGGCCGACGCGATCGTGTTCGGCACGCCGACGCGGTTCGGGACGATCTCGGCCGAACTCAAATCGTATATCGACGGGCTCGGCGGCCTCTGGTTCGCGGGCAAGCTCAACGGCAAGGTGGGCTCGGTGTTCGGTACGACGTCCTCGCGCCACGGCGGCAATGAAGCCACGCTACTGGCGGCCTACACGCCGATGGCGCACCTGGGACTGATCATCGTTCCGCTGGGCTATGCCGACGCGGCGATGTTCAAGGCTGGCACCCCGTACGGCGCAACGCACGTCTCGCACCGTGACACCGTGAAGCCCGACGACGATCACCTCGACGTTGCACGGTACCAGGGCCGCAGGGTGACGACTGTTGCCCGCGCCCTGCACGTCCAGCCGGAGCCGGTAGCAGCCTGAACGTAGAGCTTGAGCGCAAGAAAGGGCGGAGACTCGCAGTCTCCGCCCTTTTTCTTCATCGGCACAGGCCGGTAACAGGATGGCTGCCGCTCAGGCCGGGGACGTCTCCACGCAGCTTCCCAGGGCGTCCATCTGTTGCGATGGCGGCAGCGAGTCGATAGTGGCGCGGATCGCCTCCCTGCAGAGCGAAGGGCGCTTGGCCAGCATCTCGGCATAGCGGGCAACGTTGGGCAGGTCGTCCCACATTGGCGCGAGCCCGAGGTATGCCAGCCGCACCAGGTTGACACCCCACAGCACATCCCCCAGAGAGAACGCGTGTCCCGCAACATACTGCGCTGGTGCAGTCACCAGGGTACGGTCCAGCTCCTTCAACACGCGTTCGACGTGATGGCGCGCGGCGCGCTGGAATGCGGCATCGCGGCGCACCGCCCGGCCGCCTCGCTCCTTGGCGAGCTTGGCGCGATAGGCGGCAACGAGTTCGTTGTCTTCGGCATTGTCGGCGAGCATGGCCTCGATCGCGGCGATCTTGTGATCGTAGACTGTTTCCATGATCGCCTTGAGCGCGTCGGGCCGCCGGTCGGCGTCGGGATGCGAGCCATAGAGCAGGGCGCCGTTCGGCATCTGGTCGACAATCTCCACTTGACGCATTACCGCGGCACGCTCCTGGTCATCGTCGGGCAGGAGCTGGATTGGCGCGCGCGACACCGCGTCGAGATAGCAGCAGATGCGCCGCGAATCCGCGATCACGCGGGAGGCTTCGTGGTCGACGAGCAACGGCACCGCGCAGGGATCGAACCCATCGGTGTCCACGGAGGGACGTCCGCTATAGCCGGTGACGAACTCCCGTCCGATTTCCTGTCCGGCTATCAGCCGCAGGCGGACGTAGGGCGGGTGATAGTGTTCTGCCGGAATGACGCCGTCCGGACCCATCGCGCTCAGGATCAGCATGTCGTTCGATCGGTACGGCAACCGTTTTTCCAACAGCACCGTGCGTACTTTCTGGGAGCACAGGGAACTCGCGGCATGGAACAGCTCGAAGCGCGGGTTTGCATCGTTCCCCACGATGGTGATCCGTGCAGGATCGGCGATGGCAGCGCGGGCACAGGCTGCCAGGCTGCTTATGGAATCATTGTGCATGGTTTCTTCCAGCTCGATGGTCAGTCACGCCGTCCCATTTCCCGGCCGCCTTGCTGCCCGCGGGCGTGCGGGCACACCGCGGGTGGATCGCCGATGAAGCCGCGCGCGGACCAGAGTTCCGGGAACGGGATCTCGTTCATGGTTGGCAGCAGCCAGGCAATGCCCTCGGTGCCGAAGTAGGCCGGCCTTGCGCCGAAGGTCCGGCGCGTGGCCATCAGGTGCAGGTGTTTCCATGCGGCGAATCCCTCCGCGATATCGGCCAGCGTCTCGCCGAGCTGCTGCAGTTCGCGGTGCTGGTCCGGATCGGCGTAGACGTCGCGCCAGACCTTCTCGACCGCCTGGTCCGGCGTATAGGGCATGCTGAAATCGCGGTCGAGTGCCGGCGTCGGCACGGCGAAGCCCTGGCGGCTCAGATGGGCAAGCACGTCGTCGTACAGGCTCGGCTCTGCCAGTGCTTTGCTGAGTTGCTGCCAGCGGTGGGGCTGCGGCAGGAAGTGCTGCAGGTGCTCGCCCTGCTTGATGCCGAGCAGGTAGACCATCTGGCGGAAGGTCCAGCCCTGGAGCGCGGTGTCCTTGCCATACTTCGGACCAACGCAGGACAGGATCGCCAGCAGGTCGACCGGTGTCATCCACGCAATGGAGCGCCAGGTCGCATTGAGCGGCTCGTGGTGGGCGACGACGCGCCGCAACGTGCGGCAGGCGCCAGCCAGGTCGTCGGCACGCAGTTGCGCCTGCGCGGCCTGGATTTCCCGGATGATCAGCATCCAGTAGAGCTCGGACACCTGCGCCGACACGATCCAGGCGTGCTCGCCGGGATGAGCGCTGACGGGGTGCTGCAGCGAGTGGAGCAGCTCGGTCTGCAACCAGTCGCTGTAGGGCGTATGGCCGGCGGGCGCTTCTGCCGGCGCCAGGGATGCGGGCTTGACGGTATGGTTCATGCTGGTCTCCTCGTGGTGGTGGGTCAGGGCAAGTCTGGTGCACCGCAGGCGGTCCCCAGCAACGACTCCATCTGCTGCGCGACCCGCAGCAGCGCAGCGTCGCCGCCGGGCCGGGCGACGATCTGCAACGCCGCCGGAAGGCCGCCGTTGCGGGACGGCAGGGGAATCGAGATGGCGGGAAAGCCGGCGAGGTTGAACGGGGCGGTGTAGGTCATCAGGGCTTCGCGAACCGTGCCGGTCCAGTCGCCGATGCCGACCGTGCCGGCGTCGCGGCGCGGCGCGGTGCAAGGGCAGGTCGGCAACACGAGAAAGTCGAACGCCGACATTGCCGCATGCAGCCGGGCCGTAAACTCTCGCCTCGCCTGCTGGGCTGCCGCATAGGCGCGCAGATCCATGGCCTGTGCGCGCCGGAGTCGGTCGACCGTTTCCGGGTTGTAATGCGTGGCGATGCGATCCCACTCGTGGCGGCGCAGATGCTCGATGCCGCCCTCGATGAGGACGATGGCCGCGAAGGCATCGAACACGGTGTCGAACATGGCATCAAACCGACGGGTTCCGCCGAGGTCCTCGCAGGCAAAGTCCTGGGCCAGTTTTTCAACTGCTCCATCGAAGGCGCTGGCGATCTCCGCACTCAGCGGCACCGGCGCGATGTGCCGGACGATGCCGAGGCGAGGGGACAGCCTGGCATCGGCGTGGGAATTCCCGATGCCGACGGCTTCGGCGAGCACCCGCACGTCATCGACCTGTGAGCCCAGCAGGCCGACATGGTCGCAGGTGAGCGCCAGGGGAAACACACCGCGCGTAGAAAGCGTGCCGAGCGTTGGCTTGAAGCCGACCACACCGCAGAGCGCCGCCGGAATCCGCACTGAGCCGCCGGTGTCGGTGCCCACGCCCGCCATGACCGCGCCATGCGCGATCGCCGCCGCGGCGCCGCCGCTCGAGCCGCCTGGAATGCGGGTGTGGTCGCGGGGATTCAGGGTGTCGCCGAAGCTGGGGCTGGCGGTGGTCACGCCCCACGCAAATTCGTGGGTGGTGGTCTTGCCGATGACGATGGCGCCGCAATCCGTCAAGATCTTCACGATGTCGGCGTCGGCTGCGGGAACATTGCCGCGGCAGGCCGTCGATCCGTACAGGGTTTCGATGTCCCTGGTGTCGATCAGGTCCTTGATGGCGATCGGCAGACCTTCCAGCGGGCGCTGGCTGCCTTCGCGGTAGCGACGGTCGCTTTCCGCCGCGGCCTGCAAGGCGCGCGCCCCGTCAATGGCAGCGAACGCGTTGAGTGACTGTTTGCATGCCTGCGCGCGGTGGAGTGCCGCTTCAGCCAGGCCTGTCGCGGTGATCTCCCGGCTGGCCAGGGCCTCGAGCGCGTTGCGCAGGCCGGCGGGGTGCGGGAAGCTGTCGGAGGGCTGGCGGTTCATTACCACATCCCCTCCAGCAGGGCATCCAGCCTGGTGCCGGCGTTGTCGCCCAGGTCGCTGACCTCGGCGGGATAGTTCTGCTTGAGCAGCGCCGCCATCTCGGGAAGCCTGGCCCGGTCGAAATCGAGGTGGCCGAGCCGGCTCGGCAGTTGCAGCGCGTCCACGACTGCCTCGATGCGGTCGGCGAGGAAGGCGGCAGGCGTGCGGCTGCCACGGTCCATGGCGAAGATCTCGAGCTTGCGGCCATAGGCGCCGGCACAGGCCCGGATGACGGGCGCCAGCGCAATGCAGGAGGTCAGGCTGTGAGCGACGCCGAAGGTTCCGCCGAGGATGTGCCCGATGCGATGGCTCAGGCCATAGATGACCGAAGCGGGATAGAAGTAGCACTGCCACGCGGCAAGCTGAAGCTGCATCAGGTCGTCGGTCGAAACCAGGCCGCCCGCGATGGCATCCCGCGTTTCGAGCTTGCGCGGCCACTTCTCCAGCACGGCCAGGAAGCGCTCCACGCCCCTGGCGGCGAGGATGGCGTGAGGATGATCCACGTCGACCCGGCGCATGCCTTCCACGGCATGGTCGATGCCCTTGATGGCCGAGCTCAGCAGCAGCATGCGCGGGGTATCGACGATCATCCTCGGATCGAGCACCACCAGCCTGGGTGTGGTTTCGCGGACGGCATGGCTGCGCTTGAATTTGCGCGGGCCATCCGTCTCGGTCACGCCGAAATAGTGGGAGAACTCCGAACCCGACAGCGTGGTGGGAATCGCCGCAATCGGCAGGTAGCGGCCGGTCTGCTGGAAATGCAGGTGCGAGACCGCCTTGGCGGCGTCGAGCACGGAGCCGCCGCCGAGCGCGATGATCGATTCCGCACGGGCACCGAGGCAGGCGCGCAGCCCGTCCTGGACGGCGAAATCGGGAACATGCGGCGGCAGGCCGGTGAAGGTGCCAACGCTGTCGCCGACGGCAGGCTGCAGGTGCTCGCGGTTCAATGCGTCAAGGAACTCGACGGTGAATATGATCGGACGGCGGATGCCGTAGCTCCCCATGGACGCTGCGACGGTCTTCAGCACGTCGAGTCCCCAGACAATCTCTTCCTGCGGCAGGCATTTCAACTGATTCATTCCACATCTCCACCGTGTTTTCGTATGGGATCGGGCGTCGATCCGAGTAGGAAGATAGGCGAATCGGCTGCGCGCGTGCCCGCGGAATTGCGGAACGCAGCGTCCAGGAATCTGGACGCCGTACCTGTGCCGACGGGTGCTGGTCGTTCGTCGATTCCGGACGGAGCTTTCCAGGCTTGCCGTCTTCACAAGGCCGGGGAGATATCTATGATCTTTTCCAGCGTAGCGACCCCCACCACTAGAACGGAGACATGAAGATGGAGGCAATCCAATTGACGGAAGCGCTGATCCGCGGACGCCGCAGCAAGCGCGGTTTCCTGGACCACGCGGTGCCGATCGAGACGGTCAGGGACATCCTGTCCGTCGCGAAATACGCGCCCAGTTCGAGCAATACGCAGCCCTGGCGCTGCTATGTGCTGACCGGAGCGGCGCGCGACAAGATCACGGAAGCCGCGGTCGAAGCGTATCGCGCCGCGCCCACGGGGCTCGCGCCCGAATACCCGTTCTTTCCCAAAGAGTTGCCCGCGCCGTTCTCTTCGCGCTTCAACACGTTTCGCGGCATGCTGGGCGATGCGCAGGGCGTGCAGCGCAGCGATGTCGTCGGGCGCCGACGCGACGTCGAACGGCAGTTCCGGTTCTTTGATGCGCCAGTGGGGCTGATCTTCACCATGGATCGGCGCCTGGAATGGGCCAGCTTCATCTGCTACGGCTGCTTTCTGCAGAACATCATGCTGGCCGCACGCGCGCGCGGGCTGGATACCTGTCCGCAGCAGATCTGGTCGCTGCAATCGGCGGTGCTTCGTGAAAGTCTTGGCATCTCCAGCGAGGAGATGATCGTGGCCGGCATGTCGCTGGGCTATGCGGACAACAGTATGCCGGAGAACAACATGGACCTCAGCAGGCTGGAACTGGACGAGTTCGTCTCGTTCTTGACTGGCTGATACGCGTGCTGCGCAAGCTGGCCGGCGCCAATGGCATTCGCGTTGCCGGGCGCGGCCGGCCGCTGAGCATCGTGCAGAGGGACGGTCAGCCGACCGCTCAGATCACGCCGCTGCGGCAAAGCGCGAGCGCCAGCCCGATATGGAGAGTTGCCAGGGAAATCCACCCGACAAACGAAATGCAAAGCCGGTAGCGGTACATGATGCGCTCCACTGGATCGGGCCAGACGCCGATGCATAGCAGCTTAGGCGCAGTGGCCATGCGGCAGTAGATTCGTACCTGGGCCTTCAGCGTTTCCTTGCCCGCACCAATGCACCTGGTCGCAGGCGCGGTGCATCCTGCAGCCTGCGCCACGCCAGGCATGTCTCGTCATGACTGCACTCGCTACCGGAACAGCCGCCTGTCCGGGCGCTCAGACGGCCCCGGAAAAGGTCGCGGCGCCCGCGGCAGGGCCTGCCACGCCCTGATGCTGCTTCTGCTCCAGTTCACGGTGCCGGCCCGCCCCGGCACCTCGCCGTGATCGCCACGGGGAGCGGAGAAGATTCTGCGCGCACGCGTCCCGGGTTCTCTCGCGCGGGACGGGGTCAGTTCCGGTGCAAGTCACCTGGAACGGGAGCGTGCGCACCGATTGGTGCCGGTGTGGTAACAGAGTGGGTACTTTGGTGATGCTTCCGCTGCAACCGGCCGACAGCTAGGATGCTCTTCAAGCGGCCGCTGTTTGCCTTCCGGCGCAGACCCGCCGAGCATCCCCGTCATCTCAGCAGGAGAGAACATGACGCAACGCCTCAACGACTTCCAGCAATCGCCCGAGCTGTCCAAGATGCTCATGGAGCTCCTGGAACCGGCTGAACGTCGCCTTCCGCATTTTGCCGGGTTCCTCCGACAAGGCCTGCGGGCTGGACAAGGCCAACCTGAGTCATGCCATGAAACGGTTGGGGCGCCGGTCTTCACCTCGGTGAACTAGCGCAGCCGTTCTCCCGGGCTGGTCACGGCCCGGTTCCCCCGATTTCGGACCCCGGATCCGCCGGTTTTGCACCGCGCGGCCAGGCGTCTTACACCGTTCGGTCGCCACGTCGTGCCGCCGAAGGCCAACAACAGAAGGAAGCGAGGTAACCATCATGAAACGTAGGATCCTGATTGTCGGCGGCGGCTTTGCCGGACTGTGGACGGCGCTCGGCGCGGCGCGCGTCGTCGATATGCAAGGCGGCGCTGCGGCGGATGTCGAGATCACGCTGGTTTCACCGCGGCCGGAGCTCCACGTCCGTCCGCGCCTGCACGAGGCCCACCCCGAGCAGATGGCGGTGCCGTTCCTTCCGGTGCTGGACGCCGTTGGCGTCAAGTTCATCGAAGGCTCGGTCGAGCGCATCCATGTGGCGGACCATTGCGTCGAGATCACCAGGGCCGATGGCCAGACCAGCACCGAAGGCTACGAGCGCCTGGTCCTTGCCAGCGGTAGCCGCCTGTTCCGTCCGCCGCTGCCGGGCCTGGCAGAACACGCCTTCGCGGTGGACCAGCTGCACGAGGCGGTGGCGCTGCGCGAGCATCTGGAACGCCTGCCGTCGCAGCCCGAGGGCCCGCGGCGCAATACTTTTGTCGTGGTCGGCGGCGGCTTTACGGGGCTGGAGGTGGCGACTGAACTGCCGCAGCGGCTGTGCGCGATCCTGGGCGAGACCGTGCGCCCCCGCATCGTCATCGTCGAGCGCGCAGATGCGATCGGTCCGGATCTGGGGCCCGGTCCGCGCCCGCAGATCCTGCAGGCACTGGAGCAGCTGGGTATCGAAACCCGCGTTGGCGCGGGTGTGGTCTCTGTGGATGCCGGCGGCGTGGTGACCGCGACTGGTGAACGGATCGACGCGGGCACGGTCATCTGGACGGGTGGCATGATTGCCAGTGGCCTGACCGCGCAAGTCTCGCCGCACCTTGACCGACAGGGGCGCATGGAAGTCAGCGCGGACCTGCGGGTGACCGGTACAAGCGGTGTGTTCGGCGCCGGCGACGTGGTGCGCGCACTG
This sequence comes from Cupriavidus alkaliphilus, assembly GCF_900094595.1. GTDB lineage: Bacteria > Pseudomonadota > Gammaproteobacteria > Burkholderiales > Burkholderiaceae > Cupriavidus > Cupriavidus alkaliphilus. Next base: position 92,438 of record NZ_FMAD01000016.1, read on the forward strand.
ACCGACGACGACGGCCACTACTCGCTGATGTCGTGCCAGCACGCCTTGTACATGGGGCGATTTGCCGGACATAACGTGGCGGCGGACCTGCTGGGTCTGCCGACGATCGCGTACCGGCAGGACTTCTATGCAACCTGCCTTGACCTGGGCGCATGGGGCGCGGTCTACACCGAAGGCTGGGATCGGCGGGTCAAGCTGACGCACGCCGAAGGCAAGGCACGCAAGTTGCTGATCAATACCCAGTGGATCTACCCGCCGGCCGCGGACCGGGAGCAGGCGCTGGCCGCGGGCAATCCGGAGGTCACGTACACCTGAGGCGTTCTCGCCCCGGCCGTGCCGACGCCCCGCTCTCGCGGGGCGTCGGCTTTGCGGGGGTGGGGCCGCCGCCGGCGATTGCCGGCGACGGACCTCTCTCCCGCTAGAACCCCACCGCCTGCCCGTCGCGCCGCGAGTCCGAAGCCGCGATGTAGCCGAACGGCGCCTTGTAGATGAGCTGCGCCGAGCCAAATTCCAGACTGTCGCGTGGCGCGACCTCGACGCGGTGGCCCATGCCGCGCAGCGTCGCCACCACGTCCGCCGGCAGGTGCGCCTCGACATTCACCACAGGCCCGTGTTCCACGCGGAAGCGTGGGGCATCGCTCATGGCCTGCGGGTTCTGGCCGAATGCTGCCAGCCGCGCCATCATCTGTACATGGCCCTGCGCTTGCATCGAGCCGCCCATCACGCCGAATGACATCACCGGCGCGCCTTGACGCGTGACGAAGCCGGGGATGATCGTGTGCATCGGCTGCTTGCCGGGAGCCACGCAGTTGGCGTGGCCCGGCTTCAGGTTGAAACCTGCGCCGCGGTTGTGCAGCGCGATACCGGTGCCGGGCACCACCACGCCGGAGCCGAAACCGCGGTAGTTGGACTGGATATACGAAACCATCGAACCCGCGGCATCCGCGGCGGACAGATAAACGGTGCCGCCAGTCTTCGGGATGCCTGCAGTGGGTGCACCAGCCCGCTTCAAGTCGATCAGCGCCGCGCGCTCGGCAAGGTACGCCGGGTCCAGGAAAGCTGCGGGCGCGTGCTGCATGGAGGCCGGGTCCGACACGTGGCGGTGCAGGTCGGCAAAGGCCAGCTTCATCGCCTCGATGCTGACGTGGTAGAAGTCGGCGCTGTCGCAACCCATGCTTTCCACGTCGAAGCGGTCCAGGATGCCGAGGCCGATCAGCGCGGCGATGCCCTGGCCGTTCGGGGGAATTTCGTGGAGCGTGTAGCCGCGGAACTCCTGCGCCATCGGCTGGACCCAGGCAGCGCGATGCGCGGCCAGGTCGTCGGCGCGGATGGCGCCTCCGGTTTCCTCGGCGAACGCGACGATGCGCGCGGCGAGTTCACCCGTGTAGAAGCTCTCGCCATCGCTCTCGGCAATGCGCTGCAGCGTGGCAGCCTGTTCCGGGAAGCGCCAGCGCTCGCCCGCCTGCGGCGCCCTGCCGTCGCGCAGGAACGCCTTGGCAAAGCCAGGCTGCCCGGCGAGCACCGGCACCTGCGCGGCCCATTGCCGTGCGATCTGCGGCGACACCAGGAAGCCCTGATCGGCGTACTCGATGGCCGGTGCGAACAGCCGCGCGAACGGCAGCTTGCCGAAGCGGGCCGACAGCGCCTTCCAGCCCGCAACCTGGCCCGGCACGGTTACGGTGTCCCAGCCTACCTCGGGCATGGCGTCGCGTCCGGCGAAATGCTCCGGCGTCCAGCGCGCCGGCGCACGGCCGCTGGAGTTGAGTCCGTACAGTTGCCCTTCGTGCCAGACCAGCGCGAACATGTCCCCGCCAATGCCGTTCATGACCGGCTCCACCACGGTCAGCGCAATCGCGCTGGCAATGGCGCTGTCGATGGCATTGCCGCCTTCGTACAGCATGCGCAGCCCCGCCTGCGCGGCGAGCGGCTGGCTGGTGCTGACCGCGTTGGCGGCCAGCAGCGGCATCTTCTGCGACGGGTAGGGAAAGGTCCAGTCGAAAGGCAACATCGGGAACTCCATTCAGAACAGGTAAAAGGGCGCGCGGGCGGCGCCCCGGGGTTGCGGCACGCGGGTTATTGCAGTGTCACGCCGGACTGCTTGACAAGCTTTTCGGTGCGCGGGATCTCAGCGCTGACCATCGCGCTGAAGTCGCCGACGCTGCCGCCGCGCGGCTCGGCGCCGGTTGCCGCCAGCCGCTCGCGGAACTCCGGTGACTTGAGCAGCTTGTTGATCGAGACATTGAGCTTGGCGACCACGTCGGCCGGCGTGCCTTTGGGCGCGACAATGCCGTACCACGGCGCGATATCGAAGCCGGCATAGCCCTGCTCGGCGATCGTCGGGATCTCCGGCGCGTTTGGCGACCGCTTCGCGGTGGACATGCCGAGCGCACGCAGCTTGCCCGCCTTCACATATGGCAGGCCGGTCATGATGGTGTCGAAATACATCGACACCTGGCCGGACAGCAGCGCGGGAATCGCTTCGCCGGCGCCCTTGTACGGCACATGGACGATATCGATGCCGGCCGCGGCCTTCAGCATTTCGCCGGCAATATGCGAGGTGGTGCCGGCCCCGAACGAGGCATAGGTCAGCTTGCCCGGGTTGGCCTTGGCATACGCCACCATCTCGCGCAGCGTCTTGAACGGCAGCGAGGGGTTGGACAACAGGATGTTAGGCGTGATCGCGACTACCGCCACCTTCTCGAACGCATCGGGGTCATAGCTGAGCTTCTTGTACAGGAACCGGTTGGTCACCATCGACGCCGGTCCGGACATCAGCAGCGTATAGCCATCGCCAGGCGCGCGCGCGGCCACTTCGCTGCCGATCATGGCGGCGGCGCCTGGCCGGTTTTCGATCACGAAGGTCTGGCCATATTCCTTGCCGAGGCCCAGGCCGATCTGCCGCGAGATCAGGTCGGTGGCGGAGCCGGCCTGGAACGGCACGACGATACGCACCGGCTGGCTGGGCCAGTCGCGGGCGCCCTGCGCGAGTGCCACGGAAGAGGCCGCCAGCATGGTGACCGCAAGCAGGCTGCGGATAGCATTGAAACGCATGTTTATACCCTCATCGATAGAAGAAATGTCATCCGCTCGCAAGGAGGGATGGCACTTCCCAGTCCGCAATATGCGTGCCATTGGTGTCGGGCCGATTCCGGCGCGCGTCCTGCCCGCCTCCTTCCCTTTCGTGGAAGTTTGCGTACGTCGTGCACCGGAGTCGTCAGCGTCGCACCGGCAATTGCCGGACTGTGTTGTCCCCATGGGGCCGGCGCACTGCGTGGGTGCGCCATGGCCCCGCCCTGGCGGGGGGTACTTCACCCCGTCGTTGTTATTCGACTTCCATGCAGAGGTATTTGGTCTCCAGGTACTCGTCGATGCCATGGCTTGAACCTTCGCGGCCCAGCCCCGATTGCTTGATGCCGCCGAACGGCGCCACCTCGTTCGAGATCAGCCCGGTATTGATGCCCACCATGCCGTACTCGAGTGCCTGCGCCACGCGCCAGATCTTCGCCATGTCGCGCGAGAAGAAGTAAGCGGCCAGGCCCGACTCGGTATCGTTGGCCATCGCCACCACCTCCGCTTCGGTGCTGAAGCGGAACAGCGGCGCCAGTGGGCCGAAGGTCTCCTCGCGTGCCACCCGCATCGACGCTGTCGCATTGGCCAGCACTGTCGGCGCGAAGAAGGTGCCGCCGAGCGCATGGCGCTGGCCGCCGGTCAGCACGGTGGCGCCGTGCGCCAGCGCGTCGGCAATATGCGCTTCGACCTTGGCCACCGCATCCGCGTCGATGAGCGGGCCTTGCGTGACCCCGCTGTCGACGCCATGCCCCGGCCGCAATTGTTCGACCGCGCTGACCAGCCGGCGCGCAACCTCGTCGTAGACGCGGTCATGCACATAGATCCGGTTGGCGCAGACACAGGTCTGGCCGCTGTTGCGGAACTTGGAGGCGAGGATGCCCTCCACCGCACGGTCGAGGTCGGCATCGTCGAAGACGATCAGCGGCGCATTGCCACCGAGCTCCAGCGAGAGCTTCTTCACGGTGCCGGCGCACTGCGCCATCAGCAGCTTGCCGATCGCGGTCGAGCCGGTAAAACTGAGCTTGCGCACCACCGGGCTCGCGCACAGCACGCCGCCGATCTGCGCGGCGTCGCCGGTCACCACCTGCAGCACGCCACGGGGTACGCCCGCCTGTTCGCCCAGCACGGCCAGTGCCAGTGCCGTGAGCGGCGTCTGTTCGGCGGGCTTGACGATGATGGTGCAGCCGGCGGCGAGCGCCGGGCCTACCTTGCGCGTGATCATCGCCGCGGGGAAGTTCCATGGCGTGATGGCCGCGCACACACCCACCGGCTCGCGCAGCACCACCAGCTTCTGGCTGCTGCGCGGGCTGGCCAGCACCTCGCCATCGACCCGCTTGGCTTCTTCGCCGAACCACTCGAGGAAGCTCGCGGCATAGGCAACCTCGCCGCGCGCCTCGGCCAGCGGCTTGCCTTGCTCGGCGGTCATCAGCTGGGCCAGGTCTTCCTGGTGCGCCAGCATCAGGTCGGCCCAGCGGCGCAGCACAGCGGCGCGCGCCTTGCCCGTCTGCGCGCGCCACGCCGGCAGTGCGCGCTCGGCGGCGCGCACCGCCTGTTCGGTTTCGGCCGCGCCGGCCAGGGGCACCGAGCCGATCTGTTCGTGCGTCGCCGGGTTGAAGACCGCGAATTCTGCGCCGCTTTGCGCCCCGGTCCATTCGCCGTCGATCAGGCAATGGCTGCGCAACAGCGCGGTATGCTGGAGTTCCATGGGATCCCCTTATTCGGCCAGCGCCTGCGCCAGCACCGCCAGCGCTGCGTCGAACTGCGCCTGCGGGATGGTAAGCGGATAGAGGAATCGGATGACATTGCCGTAGGTGCCGCAGGTCAGCAGCACCAGGCCGGCTTCCAGCGCGCGGGCCTGTACCCGTTTGGCATGGTCGGCGCTGGGCTGGCCCGTGGCCGGGTCGCAGAATTCGGCAGCGATCATCGAACCCAGTCCGCGTACCTCGGCCACTGCGGGGCAATGCTTGCGCTGTTCGAGCAAGTGATCGCGCAACTGGTTGCCAAGCTCGGCGGAGCGCTCGCACAGCCTTTCTTCCTCGATCACATCGATGACCGCGTGCGCCGCCGCCACCGCCAGCGGATTGCCGGCATAGGTGCCACCCAGGCCGCCGGGCAGCGGCGCATCCATGATCTGCGCACGGCCGCAGACCGCCGACAGCGGCATGCCGCCGGCCAGGCTCTTGGCCATCGTGATCAGGTCCGGCTCGACGTCATAGTGCGACATCGCGAACATCTTGCCGGTGCGGCCAAAGCCAGTCTGCACTTCATCGGCGATCAGCACGATGCCGTGCTGGTCGCATACCGCCCGCAAGCCCTGCATGAAATCGGACGGCGCCGCCTGGAAGCCGCCTTCGCCCTGCACCGGCTCAACGATGATCGCGGCCACGCGGCCCGGGTCGATATCGGTCTTGAACAGGTTGTGCAGCGCCTGCAGCGCCCGCTCGGTGCTGACGCCATGCAGCGCGCTGGGAAACGGCGCGTGGTAGATGTCGGACGGGAACGGGCCGAACCCGACCTTGTACGGCGCCACCTTGCCGGTCAGCGCCATGCCCAGCAGCGTGCGGCCATGGAAGGCGCCCGAGAAGGCGATCACGCCCGCGCGGCCTGTATGCGCTCGGGCGATCTTGATGGCATTTTCAACGGCTTCGGCACCGGTGGTGAACAGGGCCGTCTTGTTCAGGCCCTGGATCGGCACCATCGCGTTGATGCGCTCGGCCAGGGCGACATAGCTCTGGTAGGGCACGATCTGGTAGGCGGTATGCATGAAACGCTCCAGCTGCGCGGCGATGGCCTGCATCACGCGCGGGTGGCGGTGGCCAGTATTGAGCACGGCGATGCCGGCGGCGAAGTCGGTGTAGGCACGGCCTTCTATGTCCCATAGCGTGGCGTTCTCCGCGCGGTCGGCAAAGAAATCGCACATCACGCCCACGCCGCGCGGCGTCGCGAGGGTTCGGCGTTGGTTCAGTTCGAGGTTTTTCATGGTCATTGTGCGGTAAGGACTGTCGGCACCGGCCGACTCGCGAAACGGGCACCGCCGGCAGCAGCGCAGCGATGCCGGCCATTTCAACCGGATTTGGCCCTACAATCCAGTACCGCTTTCGCAAATCCAATGGTGCCAATTTGAAATCGATCTGCGGCGACCTGCTGCTCCAGCGCCTCGGACCTGAAGGCCCGGCGGCGCTGGGCAAGCCGCTCAACCGGGGCCTCTACGAATGCATACGCAGCGCGATTCAGGATGGCAGCCTCGCGCCGGCCACGCGCCTGCCGCCGCAACGCGACCTTGCCGCCGAACTGGGGCTGTCGCGCAATACGGTGATGTTTGCCTACGACCAGCTGCTGGCGGAGGGTTACCTGTACGCGCGCACCGGCAGTGGCACCTTTGTTGCCGCCACCGCGCCGGAGAGTTACCTGAATGCCACCGCCGTCCCGGCCACCGAGGTCGGGCCGCAGGCCATGCCCGGGCTGTCGCCGCGCGGACAGCGACTGATCGCCAACGCCTCGGCTTCGCCCACGCAATGGGGGGCGTTCATGCCGGGCGTGCCCGATGTGACGCGCTTCCCGCACCGTCGCTATGCCCAGATCGCGGCCCGCGTGTGGCGCCAGCCGCGGCCGGAATGGCTGAGCTATGGCCATGGCGGCGGGCTGCCGGCGCTGCGCGAAGCGGTGGCGACGCATCTGCGGGTGGCGCGCTCGGTGCGCTGCGATCCCGACCAGGTGCTGATCACCGAGGGCATACACCAGGCCATCGACCTGGTGGTGAGGATGCTGGGCTCGCCCGGTGACCAGGCGTGGGTGGAGGAGCCCAGCTATTGGGGCATTCGCGGCGTGCTGCAGGTCAGCGATATCGGCATGGTGCCGAAGCCGGTTGACGACGAGGGCCTGACGCTGCCCGACAGCGAAACCGGCAGGGAGATGCCTGCGCCGCGCTTTATCTTCGTCACGCCCTCGCACCAGTACCCGCTCGGCGCCGTGATGAGCCTGAAGCGCCGGCGCGCGCTGCTGGAATACGCCCGCCAGCGCGGCAGCTGGATCGTGGAAGACGACTACGACAGCGAATTCCGCTTCTCCGGACAGCCGATTCCGTCGTTGCAGGGCATGGAGCCGGATGCGCCGGTGATCTATATCGGCACCTTCAGCAAGACGCTCTATCCGGGCTTGCGCATGGGCTACCTGGTGCTGCCGCGCAGCCTGGCCGGCGCCTTCCAGACCGCGCACGCCGAGCTGTACCGGGCCGGCCACCTGATGACGCAGGCAACCGTCGCCGAATTCATGCAGGCCGGTGACTATGCCGCCCACATCCGTCGCATGCGGCCGCTGTATGCCAGGCGGCGGGCCATCCTGGCCGCGTTGATCGAGCGCTACCTCGGCCCCGGCGCGCTGCACGAGCACGGCAGCAACGCCGGCCTGCACCTGGTGCTGCGGCTGCCCGACGATGCCGACGACGTGGCCATCGCCGCTGCCGCCGGGGCGCGCGGCATCGTGGTGCGAGAGCTGTCGCGCTATTTCATCGGCGATGCCGTGCAGCAAGGCCTGCTGTTGGGGTACGCGTGCGTGCCCGACGAGGACATCGCGCCTGCTTTCGAAAGTCTGCTCGGATGCCTGCCGCTCGGCGCCAGCTTGCATAGCCGGTAGAAAGGCTCCCATCCGCGAAGAACATGTCCTCTGATCGGAGGGGGAGCGTTAAGAACCTTGGGATTCCGGCTTCAGCCATCCGTCCTGACCGGTCGAGGAACCCGGCCAAGCCAGCAGGCATTTCCGTCGTGCAGGCGGCTTGCTGGCGCCAAGATTCCGCACCAAAAGTACGATGATCCCGGGATGGCAGCTGGCGCGCATGCCGGTCAATGTCCTTCCTCGATATTGAGGATTTTCCCCAGGCCCAGAAAATAGTTCGCAAAGGCAAGCACGCTAGCCGTCACGGCAATATAGACGACTGACAGCGCAGCCAGCGTCGGATCGGCAAACTCCCGGACATAGTTGTACATGGAAACGGGCAGGGTCTGCGTGTCTTGCGTTGTGACGAAAAGCGATGCGGTGAATTCACTGAACGACATGATCGCCGCAAACAACCAGCCGCCAAACAGCCCCGGCGCGAGCAGCGGAATCGTAATTGTGAAAAGCACCTTCAGCGGCGACGCGCCGAGGCTTGCTGCCGCCTGTTCCAGCCTTGCGTCCAGGTTTTCCATGGAAACATAGACGCTCTTCAGCACGAACGGCAGCACCAGCATCACGTGACACAGGATGACGACGTCATAGGAGCGGTGTATGGAGGCCTGTGACACCAGGATGAGCAGGCCCAGCCCCAGCGTGAAGTGCGGCACCACGAGCGGAGAATGCAGGATGGCCAGCAGCGTCTGCTTGCCGGGGAATTCCAGCCGTTTGACGGCAATCGACAGGCAGGTACCGATCACCAGCGCAATGAACGAGGACCATCCGGTAATGACGAGGCTGGCACGGAATCCATCCTGGAAATCCGGATAACTGAAGACGCGTGCAAACCATGTCAGCGAATAGGATTCAGGCGGGAAAGTGATGATCGCCTTTTCGTTGAAGGCGGCGATCGTCACCACCACGACCGGCAGCAGCACGAATGCAAGCAGGATGGCGACGAGCAGCGGGCCCGCGACACGCAGCGGCAAGGGCAGAGCGCTTTTGATTTTCATTTTTAGTGTCCTCCCACGGCTTTCAGCCGCTTGGTGAACAGGCCCAGGGAAAAGAGTGCTGCGGCCGTCAGCAGCAAGCCCATCACACTCAGGCTGGCCGCCAGCGGGAAGTTCATGGAAGCAAAGCCAAGCTGGTACACCAGCGTCGAAACCGTCGGCACGCGGCCTCCGCCAATCATCTGAGGCGTGGCAAAGGCGCTGAAGGTCCAGGCGAACGCAGTTGTGATGCCAGCCAGGATACCCGGCATCGAAAGCGGAAGCGTGACCGTGAGGAAGGTCCTGACCGGGCCGGCCCCCAGGCTCTGGGCGGCTTTTTCGTAGTCGCGGTCGATATGCGAAATTGCCGTGGCAAGCATCAGGACCACGACGGGAATCGTCACGTGCACCAGCGCGACCAGGACGCCCAGGTGGGTGAACATGAGTTCCAGTGGCCAGTCGATCAGGCCGAGCTTTCGCAGCGTGCCATTGATGAAGCCATTGCTGCCCAGGACGGCGATCCAGGAGTAGGTCCGGACGATTTCCCCCAGAAACAGGGGCGTGATGGACACCACGAGGATGAAGGACTTGAGCGCCCGGCTTCTGACGCGCACCAGGGCATAGGCCAGCGGGTACGCAACCAGCAGCGAAAACAAGGTCGTCTCCACGCTCAGCCACAAGGTGTTGGCGAACGCGTCGAGATAAATCGACTTGGTCAAGTCGCTGAAGTTGGCGAACGTGAATCCGCCGACATCGAGGGAGCCGGGCACATACGCCCGGAAGCTGAACTGCAGGACCGCAATCAACGATACTGCGATGCACAGCGCGACAAGTACTGCCGGAGAGACCAACCAGGCTCGTGGATCGGGGCGCATTCTTAAACCTTATTCCAGATGCTCAATCGGCGAGGGAGGATCGGCGCGGTGCATGGCCGCGGCGACCCTCCCTCCATACTCTTACTGTCGGGTTCAGTTCATGACGTTCTCAGTGAACCACTTGCGCCATTCCGCAGTCTTCTCGGCGCGCAGCTTGTGGTCCACCAGGATGGCCTTGTCCCACTGCTCCTTTGTCGTGAACACGCCCGGCAGCTTGGCGTCTTCAGGCGAAACCTTGGCGTCGTCGACGACTGGGCTGGCCTTCTTCAAGGCCACGATCTTCGACTGGACTTCCGGGGACAAGGCGATGTTCATGAACTTGTAAGCCAGATCGGCCTTGGTGGAGCCCTTCGTGATGGCCATGGTATCGATGCCGAGCACCGCGCCTTCCTTGGGCGTTACCAACTTGACGGGAACACCCTGGCTGATCATGTGATAGGCGTTGATCGACAGGATGACCTGCACGGGTGTTTCGCCGGTGGCGATCAACTGCTGCGCATTGGCGTCATTGGTATAGAACGCCTTGAAGTTGGGCTTGAGCGCCTTGAGCTTGTCCTGGCCCTTTTCCCAGCTTTGCGCATCGCCACCCGACAGCATGGCCGAAACCGCGACCACATGGCTCGGATCGAAGTCAGGCACGCCGATCTTGCCTTTCAGGGCCGGGCTCCACAGGTCGTTCCAGCTCTCGAACTTGACGCTGGACGGCACCAGGTCGGCGCGATAACCGATGGTATAGACATAGGCCCAGCTGCCGATGTGATACGGGCTGATCCTGGCGCGCTCGACCAGATGCTTGTAATTCGGAATCTTGCTCGTATCCAGCTTTTCAAAGAGATTGCCGTTGGCGTAGAGCCAGCCGACGTGGGAAGTCGTGAAGGTAACGTCGCTCTCGGGCTTGGAGGCAAGCTTCGCCTTGTTCAGGCGGTCGATGGTGCCGCCCGTGATGTACTTGACCGGCACCCCGGTTTGCCGCGTGAATTCCTTGCCGATGCTTTCATCGATGAGGTCGCGGAAACTGCCGCCCCAGGTGCTCACTACCAAGGCTTCCTGGGCCCATGCCGCCGTACTGCCAAGCGTGGCGGAGAGCGCGCAAAGTGCCAAAAGCTTGCGAATCGTCATTTACTAAACCCCCAATCGAAAAGATAAACATCTGATAGAACTGGAAATACGCTGGAACGTGCCACCGGGAAATGCAATCACAAGCAGCGACGCGTTGCTGACGCAACCACGTTGACGCAATGACTTCGAATTACGGAGTCTATGATGTGAAAGTCGTACCAGGCGGCCAAGTCGGCTTTTTCGTAGGGGTGCCTCACATTTCCCGATGGGGTTATGGATGGTTCGGCCGTCGGGAGCAGGTTAGCGGCCGTGTGAGGTTCGGTGGTATTCGGAAATTCCTAAACGGCCGGCAGGAAAATACAAATGGCGCCGCCAGCGGCTGCACATGACCATGCAGTCGGGTGCATCGCCCCCAATCTCCCGCCACCTGCCGAATCGATCCGAATCGACCATGAAGCACACCCGCATCCGCACCTTCAACACCAAAGTCACCTACCCGGAGCAGAACCTGGACAACGACCTTTGCCAGGCCGTTGTCGCGCGCGGCCGTACCGTTTTTCTGCGAGGGCAGATCGGCCAGAACCTCGACACCTCGGAGAGCGTGTGCATCGGGGACGTCAGCGGGCAGGCGGAGCAGGCCATGGCCAATATCGCGATGCTGCTCGAGGAAGCCGGCGGCGAGCTCGAGGACATCTGCAAGATCACGATCTACATCATCGACCCGCGCTACCGCGAGGCGGTCTATCGCGTCGTTGGCCGCTGGCTGAAGGGTGTCTTCCCGGTCTCGACCGGCATCGTCGTATCGGCTCTGGCACGCCCCGAGTGGCTGGTAGAGATCGACGCCACCGCTGTCATCCCCGACTGAGCTGCCATGACCTTTTCCATCATTGCACGGTGCCCCGCCACCGGCCAGTTCGGCGCCGCCGTGGCGTCCTCGTCACCGGCGGTCGCCTCGCGCTGCATCCGCGGCCGCAAAGGGGTCGGCGCAGCCGCGAGCCAGAACATTACCGACCCGGATCTGGGGCCGCTCGCCCTGGACCTGATGGCCAGCGGCCTGACACCGGAACGCGCCCTGGCGGAGCTGCAGAAGCGCCCCCATATCGAGTATCGCCAGCTCATGGCCATCGACGCGCACAACCCGCCAGTGGTTTTCACGGGTGCCAAGGCGCTGGGCACCCTGGCAAGCGTGGTCGGCACCCATGCCGCATGCGCGGGCAACATGCTGGCGACGCGTGAGGTGCCCCAGGCCATGCTGTCGGCCTTCGAGCAGGCCGAAGGCGCGCTCGCGGAACGGCTGATGCAGGCCATGCTCGCCGGCCAGGCCGCCGGCGGCGAGGAAGGTCCGGTGCACTCGGCAGGTTTGCTGGTATACGATGCGCAAAACTGGCCTGTCGTGGATCTGCGCCTGGACTGGGTAGAAAACGACCCGGTCGAGGCCCTCCATGCCGCCTGGCAAGTTTACGCGCCGCAGCTGAAGGACTATGTCAAGCGAGCGCTCGATCCCCGCGCGGCGCCCAGCTTTGGCGTTCCCGGAAATCTGTGACCAGTCCGACGCATCGAATGAAGCGTGGCAGCGCAAGGCAGGTGGCCGGCACTCGAAAGGGCAAACCTTCTCCAGTACACTGGATCGTTCCCCTTTTCCTGATCTCGACATGCTCAATCGCATTTCCCTGCGCCAGATGGAGTATTTTGTCGCAACGGCGAAGCATGGCAGCATCGCCGCTGCGTCGACGCAAATCCATATCTCCTCGCCCTCGATCTCCGCAGCGATCGCCCATATCGAGGCCGAACTGGGCGTGCAGCTGTTCGTGCGCCATTCTTCCAAGGGCATCGGCCTGACCACCATCGGCAAGCTGGTCCTGCATCACTGCGAAGACATGCTCGGACGGTCGTCCCGACTCTATGAAATCGCCTCCGATTCGAGCGACGTCATCCAGGGCACCTTGCGGGTGGGAAGCTTCCAGTCGCTCACGGCGATGATTGCGCCCGAGGTTATCTTCGGCTTTTCGCGCGCCTTCAACAAAATCGAGCTGCAGATGGTCGAAGGCGATCAGGAAGTCTTGATGAACAAGCTCCATGCGCTCGAGATCGACGTGGCGATCACCTACGACCTGCACCTTGAGGACGACATCCAGTTCGAGAGCCTGGCGACGATGCCGCCCTATGTCCTGGTGAGCGAGGTCCATCCGCTGGCGCAGCAGAAAGTCGTCTCCTTCGAAGAGCTGGCGCCCGAACCCTACGTCCTGCTCGATTTGCCGATGAGCCGGGATTATTTCGCCTCCCTGTTTGAAAAGGCCGGCGTGACGCCGAACATCGCGGCGCGTTCGCAGTCCACCGAAGCAGTCCGGTCCATGGTCGCCAACGGCATTGGCTACGCGCTCTTCAATGTGCGCCCCAAGTCCAATCAGTCGCTCGATGGAAAACGCATGGTGCGGGTCCGCCTTGCCGGTAGCCATCGGCCCATGCTGCTCGGCCTGGCGACTTACAAGCCGATGAAACAGTCAAGATTGACGAGAATCTTCATGGAACGCTGCCGCGCTTATATCTCCGACCAATACATCCCCGGAATGAGCGCTCCAAGTTTCTTCGATCCCCATATCGCAGCACCGCTGAAAGCGGCGTCCTGAAGCGCCAGCTGCATCGGTCACGCCGTGTTCGGCAATGCCCCCATCAAGAAGGGCCACAGATGGAAAATCAAGCCTCCTCAGCAAGCGTCTCTCTCCTGGAAACGCTCATTTCTTTCGCATCGGTTTCCCTGACGCCAAACATCGCGCTCATCCACAAGATCCAGGACATCCTGGCGGAAGCCGGAATCGAATCGATGCTCGCGCCCGACCCGCAAGACGCCAGCCGCTCCAATCTGTTTGCGACGGTCGGTCCGGTGGGCGTTCCGGGCGTCCTGCTCTCCGGCCATACCGATGTGGTGCCGGTGGAAGGCCAGCCCTGGACTTCACCCCCTTTTGAGGCTACGCACCGGGATGGCCGCATCTACGGACGCGGCACAGCCGACATGAAAGGCTTTGTGGCCTGCGCCGTCACCGCCATGGTGGCAGCCGCTCGCCAGCCGCTCCAGCGCCCCTTGCAGCTGGCGCTGTCCTTCGACGAGGAAATCGGCTGCGTTGGCGTGCGCCACTTGCTGCGCCGCCTGGAGAACAGCCTCCCCGCACCCTACCTGTGCATTGTCGGCGAGCCGACCCTGATGCGGATCGGCACCGGTCACAAGGGCAAGGCTGCCTACCGGGCGGTCTGCTGCGGCCAAGCCGGCCATTCAGGCCTGGCGCCCCGGTTCTTCAACGCCATCCACATGGCCAGCGACCTCGTCGCATCCCTGCGGGACGTGCAGCGTGAGCTGGCGGAAAGCGGCCCGCGCGAGGAGGGCTACGGCGTGCCCTACAGCACGGTCCACGCCGGCGTCATCCACGGCGGCCGCGCCTTGAACATCGTGCCCAGCGAATGCGAAGTCAGTTTCGAGATTCGCAACGTCTCGGAAGATAAACCCGAGCAGATCCTGACGCGTGTCCTGGAGCGCCTGGCCGGGCGCGTCAAAGAAGAGGCGCTGGATCCTGCGGCGCCTCTACCAGAAATCCGGATGACGAACAGCTATCCCAGCCTGAACACGCGCGAGGATGCGCCGGGTGTCGGCCTGCTCGCATCGCTGCTCCCCCCCGGCACCCCATGCACCAGGGTGGACTATGGGAGCGAGGGTGGATTGTTCCAGCAGAGCTGGAACGAAACGCCAGTGCTGATCTGCGGCCCCGGGAGCATTGAAGTCGCACACAAGGCCGACGAGTATGTGGAGCTGGCGCAGATCGAAGCCTGCGACCGCATGCTGGCCGGCCTCGTCGATTTTCTCTGTCAATGAGTCCTGGCATCCCGGCCAGCTTCGGCTCGAACCCCTCAGGGATGCTGTCAAAATGAAGTCAGCAGGATGCTGCGGTCGACCGACTGGATATCCGTCTTGCCGCAAAACGCCATGGAGAGATCGAGCTCGTTCTGAATGATGTTCAGGGCCGTGGTCACGCCTTGCTCCCCGAGGGCGCCCAGGCCATACATCATGGCGCGACCGATATACGTGCCACGCGCCCCGAGCGCGACGGCCTTGAGCACGTCCTGGCCCGAGCGGATGCCGCCATCCATATGGACTTCCACCTGATCCCCGACCGCCTCCACGATGCGCGGCAATGTGGAGATCGATGACGCGGCGCCGTCCAGCTGGCGCCCGCCATGGTTCGACACGATGATGGCATCGGCGCCGCTTTTCACCGCCAGCCACGCATCCTCGGGGTCCTGAATGCCCTTGACGATCAGCTTCCCATCCCACCGTTTCTTGATCCATTCAACATCCTGCCAGGACAGACGCGGATCGAACTGCTCGCGAGTCCACTCCACCAGCGACCCGATATTGTCGACGCCCCTGGCATGCCCGACGATATTGCCGAACTGACGGTGTTTGGTACCCAGCATGCCCATGCACCAGCGCGGCTTGCCCGCCATGTTGACAAGGTTGCGCAGGGTCGGCCTGGGCGGCGTGGACAGACCGTTCTTCTTGTCCTTGTGCCGCTGGCCGAAGACCTGCAGGTCCATCGTGACCACCAGCGCCGAACAACTGGCATTCCTGGCACGGTCGATCAGGCCTTCGACAAAGGTCCGGTCGCGCAGCACATACAGCTGGAACCAGAACGGATGGCACCCGGTGGCTTCCGCCACCGCCTCGATCGGGCAGATGCTCATGGTGGACAAGGTGAATGGGATGCCGTGCCGCTTCGCTGCGCGCGCGGCCAGGATTTCTCCATCGGCGTGCTGCATGCCGGTCAACCCGGTGGGCGCGATCGCCACCGGCATGCTGACCGGCTGGCCCACCATGGTGCTGGCGGTGCTGCGCTCGGTGATGTCGACCGCCACGCGCTGGCGGAATTCGATACGCTGAAAATCCGCCTCGTTGGCACGGTAGGTATATTCGGTCCACGACCCGCCGTCGACATAGTCGTAGAACATGCGGGGCACGCGCTTTCTTGCCAGGCTGCGCAAGTCTTCAATGCACGTTATCTCGGCCATGGGAACTCCCTGAAAGAAGACAAAAATGCTGCTGGATCACCCGATCCAGCAGCTCGTCCGTGCAATCTCGTTACCAATGACAGGTCACCGTGCAGCCTCAAGGACAGGCTCAAGATCGCTCATACGTCATGTAGCCGTTCTGGAGCACGATATGGTCAGCGATGTATTTCGCATCGTGCCAGACGCCATAGATGAAGGACGACGCCCGGTTGACTAGATTCGGCAGGCCCAGGAAATAGATACCACCTTCTGCGGAGATGCCGCGCTTATGGAACGGATCTCCCTTCTCGTCGAAGGCATTCTTCACGTTCAGCCAGTTGAAATCAAACTTGAAACCGGTCGCCCAGAGAATCGTGGTGATGCCGGCTTCAGCCAGGTCGAGGCTGAGGATCGGGTGCTTGAGGCACTCCGGGTCCGGCAGCAGTTCCCAGGCGTCAGGTTCCGGCGGAAACGGCAGGCCGTTCTCTTCGATATAGGCATCCGCTTCGCGCAGCACGTCGAAGTAGGCGCGGTCGCCTTCGGCGATGTTCTCGGGCAGGCCTGGCTCGAACGTCATGACGCCATCCTTGAAGGATTGAGTCAGGCCGACCAGTTGGATTCCCGCATGCGCCAGGCGCCGGAAATCGACGGTCTTGCCGCCTTCATAGCCGCTCACGGCGAAAGCAACGTGTGCCTTCTTGGGCCGGATCCTCACTTCATCCCACAGGCCGAGGGCGCCCAGCCACCAGCAGTAGTCACGGCCACGGTACGCGCGCGGCGGGCGGTAATGCTCGCCGACCGAGAGATAAACCGTCTTGCCGGCCTGGCGCAGCTCTTCGGCGATCTGCGAGCCAGAAGCGCCCGCGCCCACCACGAGCACCCCGCCTTCCGCCAGTTGGCCCGGATTCTTGTAGACCGAGGAATGCAGCTGCCGGATCTTTTCGCTCTCTGGCACGATCTTCGGATAGGCCGGCGTCTGGAACGGGCCGGTTGCGGCAACGACGTTGTCTGCCTCGATGATGCCGTCGGAAGTCGTCACCCTGAAGCCGGGACGCCCTTGATGCCGTTCCACCCGCCTGACTTCCACGCCGGTACGGATCGGGGCCTTCAGCATGGCGGCATAGCTCTCGAAATACTGGGCCATGCGCTCTTTCGACGGAAAGGTCTCCGGTGAAATTCCTTCGAATTTCATCCCGGGAAAGCGGTCATGCCAGGCCGGTCCATTCGCGACCAGAGAATCCCAACGTTCCGAGCGCCAGCGTTCTGCGATGCGGCTGCGTTCCAGCACGACATGCTGAACACCCATGTGCGCGAGATGCTCGCTCATCGCGATGCCCGCCTGGCCAGCACCGACCACCACGGTGTTGATTTTTTCCACTGACATTTGAGTTTCCTAAGAATGATCGCCCCGGTCAGTCGCCCCGGCACGGAAGCTTCGACGGCAAGGCGTCCTGGCGCCCTGGAGACATCGCTCATCGACGGTGACCAGTTTGATGAAGCCCACCTCGTTTGAAAATCACGTTTTTCAAACTCAGGACTTAGGAAAAAGTAAAGCGCGTGCCGAAGGGTCCCGCACCGCCCCCGCACCCGCGCACCACAAGGCGTTCCCGGCCATCGCATCCGCGCCGCCTGCGCCTGAAAACGAGCATTTCGTTTTTTCCGAGGGACCGCATCAGTTTCGGCAAAGTCCCGATACTGGCTCTTTGACTTATCCTGCTTGCCAGTACCAGCTCGGCCTCGATGTCATTGGGCCCAAGCCTGGAGCACGGCATACTCCTCAATCTCTGTACACCTATGAACGTAGCCAACTCCGAGCCTGCCGCACAGCAACCCCACGCACAGCCCGATACCGCAGTCAGCCTGGAACGGGTGGTCAAGAAGTATCACGACCACACCGTGCTGCACGAGCTCTCGCTGAAGATACGACGCGGGGAATTCCTCACCCTGCTGGGCCCGTCCGGCTGCGGCAAGACGACGCTCCTCAACCTCATCGCAGGCTTTGCGGAAGCCGACACCGGCGAGATTTTCATCGATGGCCAGCCGGTGACCTGCGAGCCGCCGCACAAGCGGCAGATCGGCATCGTCTTCCAGAATTACGCGCTCTTTCCCCACATGACCGTCGAGCGCAATATCGGCTATGGCCTGCGCATGCGGGGCGTGGGCAAGGATGAGATCGCACAGCGCGTGAAGCAGGTGATGGACCTGGTGAAGCTGGACGGCCTCGGGCACCGCAAGCCGCGCGAACTTTCCGGCGGCCAGCAGCAGCGCGTGGCGCTGGCGCGGGCGCTGGTGATCCAGCCCAAGGTACTGCTGCTGGACGAACCCTTCTCGGCGCTGGACAAGAACCTGCGCGGCTCCATGCAGGTAGAGATCCGGGAAATCCAGCGCCGCTTGCGCCTGACCACGGTATTCGTCACCCACGACCAGGGCGAGGCGCTGGCCATGTCCGACCGGATCGCGGTGATGTCGAACGGCATCATTCGGCAGATCGCGTCGCCGGCCGATCTGTATCAGAACCCGCAAGACCCGTTTGTGGCGTCCTTCCTGGGCGACGTGAACATCCTGCCGGCGCATTATCACGGCCAGACGGCAACGGATGTGCAACTGCGCCTGGGCTCGGGGCTCATCAGCTTTCCGCATGCCCGCCTGGCCGATGCATCGCACGACGGGGAGAGGCTGGACGTGTACGTGCGCCCGGAGCACATCAAGCTTGAGCATCTGCATGCCGAATCGGTGTTGAGCGGCACGGTGATCCATCACGTCTACCAGGGCGATCACATCAATACGTTTATCGACGTGGACATTCCGATGACGGCCCGCCAGGTCGTCACGGTGCGCAGTGCGGGCCTGGGCGCCATGCAGCAATGGCCCATCGGCTCGGTCGCGGGACTTGCGCTGCCCGATGAGGGCGTCAGCATTTTCAGTCCGCAGAAACGGACGTAAGAATAGATGAAAGAGCGCAGCGCGAAGGCATAACCCAACGCGTCAGACAACGCCTGAGAGAGCACATCCATGACCAGTCTTCCCCGCTCCATGCAAGCCATCATCGCCCGTGAACCCGGCGACGCCGGTGTGCTCGTGCTGGCCGAGCGCCCCATGCCCGAGCCCGGTGCTGGCGAAGTCCTGCTGCGCGTGCTTGCCGCCGGCGTCAACCGGCCCGACATCATGCAGCGGCAGGGTATCGCCAAGCCCGCGCCGGGCATCACCGACGTGCTCGGCCTGGAAGTCTGCGGCGAAGTGGTCGCCTGCGGTCCCGGTGTGGACCGCCAGCTGATGGGCCAGCGGCTGATGAGCCTGGTGCCCGGCGGCGGCTATGCGCCGTGGTGTACGGCGCCGGTCGATCAGTCCTTCATCGTGCCCGGCACGCTTTCCGATGCCGAGGCAGCCGCCTTGCCCGAGGGGCTGTTCACCGTGTGGCACAACCTGTTCGAGCTGGCCCGCCTGGCCATGGGCGAAACCGTCCTGATCCACGGTGCAGCCGGCGGCATCGGCACGCTCACGATCCGCATGGCGCATGCCGCCGGCGCAACCGTCATCGTCACGGACAACGACGAAAGCCGTTTTCCGGAACTGCGCGCTATGGGCGCCGATGCGACGATCTGCTGGCCCACCACCGATTTCACCAAGGCCTGCCTGGAGTACACCGATGGGCGCGGGGTCGACGTGGTCATCGATATCGTCGGCGGCGACTATATCCGCCGCAATCTTGCCGCCATGGCCTTCGGCGGCCGCCATGTCAGCCTGTCCTTCATGCAGGGTTCGGCGGTCAATGTCGAACTGCTGATGCTGATGCAGCGCCAGTTGAGCCTGCACTCGTCCACCATGCGCCCCCAGACCCATTACGAAAAGACCCGGATGGCCCAGAGCCTTGCCCGCCATGTCATCCCGCTGCTGAAAAACGGACGGGTCAAGCCGCGCATCCACGCCACCTTCCCGCTCGCGGAAGCAGTCGCGTCCCACCAGATGCTGGAAAGCGGCAAGGTTTTCGGCAAGCTGGTCCTGATCCCCTAGAGCCTGTCATCCAATCAAGCATGCTGAAACTTCTTTTCGCTCCGACCTCGCCATTCGTGCGCAAGGTCATGGTCTGCGCACACCTGACGGGGCAGGCCGAATCCATCGAGCTGCTGGACAGCGCCGCCCATCCGGTGCGGCGCGACCCGCGCATCGCGGCCCACAACCCCCTCGCCAAAGTCCCGACGCTGATCCTGGAAAATGGCCAGGCCATCTATGACAGCCGGGTGATTTGCGAGTACCTGGCCAGCCGGGCAGACGCCGGGGATATCTTCCCCGCCTCCGGCCCCGCGCGCTGGACGGCCCTGACCCGGCAGGCGCTCGGCGACGGCCTGCTCGACGCCGCGTTGCTCGCGCGCTACGAACGGACCGCGCGGCCCGAGGAAGTGCAGTGGCCCACGTGGCGTGAAGCGCTGCTGACGAAAGTCGGTGCCTGCCTCGAGTCAATCGACGCCATCGCACCGGATCTGGCGGAAGCACAGCCCACCATTGGTGAAATCACCATCGGCTGCGCGCTGGGGTATCTGGACTTCCGGTTTCCCGAACTCGATTGGCGCGCCCGATGCCGCAACGCGGCACGCTGGAATGAGGCTTTCCAAAGCCTGCCCGCCATGCAGGCCACGCGCCCCCACGAAGGTTGAGATACGGAGGTCAGAACATGAGCGAGAACATCACCATCTGGTTCCTGAACGGCCCCAACGCCAATCTTTATGGCCTGGACGCCAACAAGACCTACGGCAGCGACAGCTTTCCGGTGCTGCAGTCACGATGCGAGCAAAAGGCCGCGTCCCTGAATGCCGACCTGCGTTTTTTGCAGTCGAACTACGAGGGACAGCTGGTCGACTGGATCCAGGAAGCGCGTGGCGTGGCGGACGGCATCATCATCAATGCGGCCGGCCTGACCTACTCGTCGATTCCGATCCTCGATGCCTTGCTGTCTTTCCCCGGCAAGATCATTGAAACCCATATGAGCAACATCTGGAAGCGTGAGCCGTTCCGCCACCACTCCTACATCTCCAAGGTGGCGGATGGCGTGATCGCCGGACTGGGCGGCGACGGCTACGAACTCGCTATCGAGGCCGTCACGCGGCTGGTGGAGAAGGGCAGAGCGGTGGTCTGATTTTCCATGCATACGCTGAACGGTAGCAAGTACTCTTGCTGTCGTCCTTGCCATGACTCTCAATGCAGTTGCCAAGATGCCAATTTCTGATGACACCCCCTCGGGCGCGCTGGCCTTCTACAGCGCATTCGACGATTTCGACACGTGGAAGCGCGCGCTCCAGGCCCAGCTCCCGAAGCTGCAGGTCATTCACTCCAGCGAAATCACCCGGCCGGCCGACATTCACTACGCGCTCGCCTGGAAACCGCCGGAGAATTTCTTTGCCGAAATGACGAACCTGCGCCTGATCGTCAATCTGGGAGCGGGGGTTGATTCACTGGTTCAGCGGCAGGATCTTCCCCAAGGCATTCCGATCACACGGCTCACAGACCCGCAGATGGCGCGCATGATGGCGGGGTACGTGCTCTTCTCTGTGCTGCGTCACGCCCGCGACATCCCGTACTTCGAGCAAGCGCAGCGGCGGGGGGAGTGGGCCTACCGTCATCCCCGTTCTCCGGAAGACATCCGCGTGGCCGTTCTGGGGCTCGGTCAGTTAGGCGCGAAAGCGGCCCACGAACTGCAGCGCCAGGGGCTCAAGGTGATTGGCTGGTCGCGCAGCCCGGCGCAGATCGAAGGCGTGGAATGCTTTGCCGGACTGGAAACGCTCGACACCGTGCTGGGACAGGCGGACATTGTCGTCGTGATGCTGCCACTCACGCCGCAGACGGCTGGCATCCTGGATCGAGCGCGACTCGAGCGGCTGCCCCGAGGCGCGGCCTTCATCAACGTTGCGCGGGGCGCCCTGGTCGATCAGGCGGCGCTTACGGAACTGCTCCAAAGCGGCCACATCGGCGGGGCAACCCTGGACGTTTTCGAACGCGAACCCTTGCCTTCCGGGGATCCCCTCTGGAGCATGCCCAATGTGCTGATCACACCCCACTTGGCTTCGGTGGCGATTCCGTCATCAGCGGCAAGACAGATTGCGGAGAATATTATGCGCGTTTCCGCCGGCGAGTTGGCGGACAACATCATCGATCCAGCACGCGGATATTGAGGGTATGGGTTACGTCCGGCGCAATGCGCCGGACGCGGGCACTCTGACTACCAGCGTGATGCTTTCCACGACGTCGAGTGGCTTGCTTCGCAGGTGGTGGCTCACTCCACCGTCGGCGCGCGGACACCGGAGGCAGGACCAAAATCGAAATGGGCCGCGGCATACAGGGCATTGCACGCCCAAACCTCTTCACCATGCTTATAGAAGACGACCCATTTGCCGTCGCTGACGCAGTGGGCGCCAGGGAAGACTTCGGCATGGCCGTTCGGACCGTCCAGCGGAAAGGGCGCGTGCGGCGTAGCCCAGTAATGGCCGGGTGGTAGGGGCGTAATCGTCTTTGGCATCTCATCAGGCCCGGTGTGGTGTCACAGGCGACGCGGTCCCGCCTTGCTATGGCGAAATCTCACCGCTGTCCATCCTGCCGCCGCGTAGCGTCGCGCTGCGGCATCTTGGTGTAGTCTCGCCAGCCAACTATTTCTGCTATCCGGCAATTCCCTGCCGCAGCACCCCGGGGGCCAGCGTTGGTTGGGCGCCAGCGCAATACCGGGATAGCTACGCGGCGGTCAACGTGTATAAGCCTGTAGACTACTAGCGTTCACAGGTTGTCTTGAGGAAAAGATGTCCTTCCTTTCGTCGCCGGGCCTTCCATGAAAAGGAAACTGGGATTTCGCCACATTGAGACGATCCACGCCATCATCTTAACTGGATCGGTGACCGGAGCATCGACGCGCCTGCATCTTACACAGCCGGCGATCAGCAACATCCTGCGTGATGCGGAAGAGCGCCTTGGTTTCGCGCTATTTGAGAGGCGCGGCGGACGTCTTTTGCCGACCCCAAGTGCAGACCGGCTGTTCGAGGAGATTGAGCGTTCCTTCATGCCGGACAGGATGAGGTTACCCCTGCCCAATTGCTGGGCGAGCCCATGATATCCCTTTCGAGTATCGAGGGTATCCAGGAATTGGTGGCTGCCTCGTTTGCAGGCTGCGGAGCCGAGCCGGCTCCAGTGGCAGAATGCCCGGCCGCGATTGCTGCGTGCGGCATGGTGGCGGGGGCATTGGTTTTACGCTGTTTGATTGCCTGCCGGCACAAATGGTCCTAGCGATTAATCGCCTTTGAAACCCACGGTCTGGACGATCGGAGTCCAAAATTCCACCAGCCGCCTCAGCTGGGTAACTTCTTGCGGCGTCGAACCCGCGAGCGGCTCATACCCGATGTTCTGGATGCGACAACCTCGACAAGGCGAGCGGTGCCCTCAAAGCCGAAGCCGAAGAGTCTCTACCAGCCGTATGCGATCGGCTATATCAAGACCCGGACGCGCCAGCCGACCACTGGACTACTGTTCCTGGCGGGGCTGCTGGTGATCGCCTTCCTGATGACTTTCTTCATCCGCATCGATGAAGGCGGGCAGGGCGCGGAAGGGGAACTTGCCGGGAGCAATTAAGTTTGCCGGGGCTGCGGCGCAAGTCCCGATTGGCGCGCAGGACTGGTGGCAGCACAATCCGCGGTCAGGCTAGCTGGCTGACACAAGCTGCACGCCGGGCCGCCGGTCCTCCACCACGAACGCCGCCTGGGTGCCGACCGCGCTGTCCGCGCGCGTGACGTCTTCCACGGCGCGCAGCGTGGCGGCCCATCGTGCCGGCGTGGACTCGACCACGATGTAGCCGCGCTGGTCGGGCCGCGCATGCACGATATGCGGATTGTGGGCCATGATTTTTGCGGCGCTCTCCATGCTGCTGCCCGAGGCCGAGGCGATGGAGGTGGTGCAGAACTCGCTGGCGATCACTTGGGATGACGGATCGCTGAAGTCCGCCAGCACATTGCAGGCGTAGTGCTGGTGGATATCGCCGCCGATGAACACGGTGTTGCGCGGCGCCGCCGCCGCGATGCTGTCGAGCAGGCGCTGGCGCGCGGCCGGATAGCCGTCCCAGGTGTCGCTGTGGAAGGCTTCCTGCGGCGGCGCCTTGTAGTTGCGCCGCGAGAAGATGGTCTGCTGCGCGATCGCGCTCCAGCGCGTCTGGTCGCGCTGGTCCTGCACCAGTCCCTGTGCCAGCCATTGTTCCTGCGCGCTGCCCAGCATGGTGCGGCGCGGGTCGCCGAGCGCGCTGCAATCGCCTGGGGACACGGAGCCCTTGCGCAAATGCCCCGGTTCGCGGCAGGGCTGGAGATCGCGATACTGGCGGTCGTCCAGCAGATGGAAATCGACCAGCCGGCCCCAGCGGTGGCGCGCGTGGATGCTCAGCGCATCCGGCGTGCCAAGTCCTGCCATGCCATGCACCAGCGCGCTCGCGCGGATTGGCATGTTTTCGTAGAACGCCTGGTAGCCGGCAGTCCGCCGCGCGAGAAACGCGGCCGCTGGCTCGCTGCCCGCGCGTCCCGCATAGTCGTTCTGCACTTCATGGTCGTCCCAGGTTACCAGCCAGGGGCACGCGGCATGCATGGCCTGCAGCAGCGGGTCGCTCTTGTACAGCGCGTAGCGGTCGCGGAAGTCCTGCAGGCTGGTCGCGGTGGGCAGGCTGTGCGTGCGCGGCAGGTGCGCGCGCGCGTTGGCCGGCACAGCGGCTTCGTAGATGTAGTCACCCAGGAATACCACCAGGTCCAGGTCTTCCTGCCGCATCTGCCGGTACGCGGCGTAGTGGCCTTGCTCCCAGCGCTGGCAGGAGGCAAAGGCAAAGCGCACCCGCGGCGCCAGCGTGTCGGACGCCGGCGCGGTGCGGGTGCGCGCCGGCGCGGTGACTGCGTCGCCGTGCATGAAACGGTAGAAGTACCAGCGGTCGGGGCGCAGCCCATCGACCTCCACATGAACGGAATGGCCGAGTTCTGGCAGCGCCTGCGCCTGGCCGCGGCGCACGATGCGCCGGAATGCTTCGTCCTCGGCGACTTCCCACCGGACCGTCAGTGGTCCCTGCAGCGGGCTGGTGCCATGGGCGTCGGCCTGCGGCGTGCCAGGGATCGCACCGCCTTGCAGGCGCGTCCACAGCACGAATCCGTCCGGCGCCGGCGCGCCGCTGGCCACGCCCAGCGAAAACAGATCGCGCTCGCGCAGGGTGGCGGAAAGGGCCCAGCGGGGCAACTGGGTGGCAAGGGCGGAGGCCGCTGCCAGCTTCAGGAAGGTTCTTCTTTGCATGCCGGTTCCGGGATATCGGAGTTCGTGACGCGCTGTCGATGTGCAGAACTATAGCGAAGCGGGTCAGCCGGTTTCGGCTATTCAAAAAGTCGTCTTGGGTGCGCTTGGTCGGCCTTGGCGACAGATGACGGCCGTGCGGTCCATGGCCCTCCCGGGGCAAGGCAGCCGTCGTCCTGCTGACCAGCCACGAACGTCGCTTGGCCCGTAATTCCGGCAAACAGGCCGGCATTCGCCGGCCTGCGCAGCCTTAATCAGCCGTGATGTTGTTGGCCTTCACTACCTCGCCCCACATCTTGTAGTGGGTGCGGGTCAGTGTTGCGAGCTGCTCGGGCGTGCCGCCGCCGGGCTCGTCGCCGCGGTCGACAATGCTCTTGACCACGGCCGGGTCCTTCAGCGCCGTATTCAATGCGGCGTTGGCTTTCTTGACGATGTCAGGGCTCAGGCCCGGCGGTCCGTACAGGCCGATGAACGAGATGATGGTGAAGTCCTTGATGCCGCTCTCGGTGGCCGTTGGCACGTCCGGGATCATGGCCACGCGCTTGGATCCCGTGACCATCAGCGGCCGCAACTGGCCCGACTTGATGAAAGGCGCCACGACCGACGTGGCATCGAACATCGCATCCAGGCGTCCGGCCATCAGGTCGACCATGGCCGGGCTGCTGCCCTTGTAGGGCACATGGTTCATCCTGGGGCCGCCCATGCGCTCGCGCAGCAGTTCCATCGTGACGTGCGGCAATGCGCCGGTACCGCCCGAGCCATAGTCGACGGTCTTGCCCGACTTGTCGCGCGCCTTGACCTCCTCGACGAACTGCGCGTAAGTCTTGATGGGCGAACTGGCGGGCACGACAAGGACCAGCGGCGACTGCAGCATCGTACCTATCGGCGTCAGCTTCTGCGGATCGACGATGCCAAGCTTGGTGTAGACATGCGGCATGATCGTCATCGAGCCGTTGCCTACCAGCAGCTTGTTCCCGTCGGGCGCCGCGCGCATGACCTCAATGGAGGCGATATTGCCGTTCACGCCGGCCTTGTTGTCGATGACAAACGACTGCCCGAGCGAACTCTGCAGGCCGCTAAGCAGCGCACGTCCCGCAAAGTCGGTCTGGCCACCGGGCGGAAAGCCGACCAGCAGTGTCACCGGCTTGGTTGGCCAGGTGGTCTGCGCCCGCGCGGCGGTCGTCGCAAGCGCGCCAAGGCCGAGCACAGCGACGCTCAGGATCAATGCGGAACGGCGCGAATTCACGGGCGATTTCATAGTGATTGTCATGACAGGTCTCCGATTATGTTTTGAATGGACCGCAGTCCATGGCGCTTCAGGTCGCCTTTTCCATCGCTTCCCACATCCCGTTGATATAGACCGCGCCGAGTGCCCGGTCATAGAGGCCGTATCCCGGCTTGCCCGTCTCGCCCCAGATCATGCGGCCGTGGTCGGGGCGGTAATAGCCCTGGAAGCCGACGTCGTGGTATGCCTTGACGATCGCGGCAATATCCAGTGATCCGCAACTCGACAGGTGGGCGGTTTCCTCGAAATCGCCTTCCGGCGTGATCTTGACGTTGCGGATATGGGCGAAGTGGATGCGTCCCATGCCGCCGAACTCGCGCACCAGCGCCTCGACGTTGTTCTGCGGGCCGGCGCCAAGCGAGCCGGAGCACAGCGTCAGACCGTTTGCCGGCGTGTCGACGATCCCCAGGATGCGTGCCAGGTCGTCGCGGTTCTTGACGATGCGCGGCAGTCCGAAAATGGGGCGCGGCGGATCGTCCGGATGAATGGCCATCTTGATGCCGCACTCCTGGGCCACCGGAATGATCGCGCGCAGGAAATGCTCCAGGTGCTCCCAGAGCCTGCCTTCGTCGATACCACGATATTCGGCCAGCAGTGACTGCAGTTCTCCTGGCGCGTAGCTGGAATCCCAGCCGGGCAGGGCGATACCCTGGCTGACGTCGATCTGTTCGACCTCGCGGTTGCTGAAGGCAAGGCAGGTGGAACCGTCATCGAGCTTTTTTGCCAGTTCCGTCCGGGTCCAGTCGAACACCGGCATGAAGTTGTAGCAGATGACCTCGATGCCCGCGGCGGCCAGGTTCCTGATGTTCTGCTGGTAGTTCGCGATCAGCCGCTCGCGCGTCGGCTTGCCGAGCTTGATGTCTTCATGGACCGGAACCGACTCCACCACCTTGAACTGCAGCCCCGCTGCCTCGATGGTGGACTTGAGCGCCAGGATCTTGTCCAGCGGCCATACCTCGCCGACCGGTTCGTCGTAGATGGCGGAGACGATGTGGGTCATGCCCGGGATCTGCCGGATGTATTCGAGAGGGATCGGGTCGGTGGGGCCAAACCAGCGGAACGACATCTTCATGGGTGGGGCTTCCTTGAGACGACTCTGTTGCGGCAGCAGGGGCGGAATGGCGATCTGGTCTGAACCCGCGCCCCGTCATGGCCTGATGGTCACGCGGCATTGGTGTGCCGGATTGGATTAAGTGGTTCACCAATTGTGCGTGTGGTTGCCCAATTTCGCCGTCATGGTTTACCATGGCGTGCAACAGGCACTGCCCGATATGCCTTCTTGGGCCAGTGGTCAACCGGTACTCATATTGGCAGATGCCGCCTAACCTGCGATGACACATTCCCCCAGCGATCTTGCAACCCGTGCGACAGTCGAGAATCCGCCAGCGGCGAGCGACCGTTCGTACCTGAGCCTGGCCAGCCAGGTGCAGGCATTGATCGTATCCGGAGAGTTCTCCGCCGGCATGCGGCTGCCATCCGAACGCACGCTGGCCGAGCGGTTCAGCGTCAGCCGTACCCTGGTGCGCGAGGCCATCATCGCGCTGGAGGTGCAGGGGCTGGTCGAAGTGCGCGGCGGCTCCGGGATCTACGTCTGCGCAGAAGCGCCCGCGCCTGGTCGCGAGCCGTTCGAGATGCCCTGGCGGCCGGGGCCGATAGAATCGCTGCGCGCCCGAGCGCTGATCGAATCGGAAATCGCCGGCCTGGCGGCCAGCGAGCGTAAGGATGGCGACCTTGACCGTATGTTCGCGGCCCTGAGCCTGATGCGCGAGCACATGGACGACAAGCAAGCCAACGAGGCGGCGGACCGGCAGTTCCACCTGTGCCTGGCCGAATCCACCGGCAACAGGGTCCTGCTGCATATGGTCACCGCACTGTGGGACAGCGGACGCAGCGATCCGCTATGGGGCAAGATTGAGGAGCACTTCCATACCACGCGGCTGCGGGAGGCATCGCAGGAAGACCATCAGCAGATCTTCGCGGCGGTGATGGCGCGCGACGCGGCAGCGGCGCGGGCGGCAATGCGTAACCACCTGGAGAGGGTGATCAGCGAGTTCACTCAGGCGTGGCGTTGAGGGATAGCCCGTTGGGAATTGGGAATGTGTTGCGCGGCGATCTATGCCCAGGATGGCCACCACCGCTCCACCAGCAAGAATCAAGGACTCGGAGCGATCCGGGTCCCTTTTCTTTATCGACGCGTCGCAACTTGCCACCTGATTGCTGGTCGCGAGGTCTGTCTCCTCGTCGTCATTGCGAGCGGACCAGCCCGCGCTCGCGCAGGGCGGCGAACACGTGACAGACCACCGCATCGCAGCGTGCGCCGGCAAAACCGAACGTGCTCTGCAGATAGGGCTTTACCTCGTCGGCCAGGGATTCGCGCCGCATCAGGCGGGCCCGCAGGAAGCGCGTCTTGACCACGTCACCGCTTACGCCAAGGCAATAAGCCGTTTCCTCTACGCTCATGTCTTCGACGGCCCGCAGGATGAACACGCAGCGGTAGATCGGCGGCAGGTTTTCGACCGCGGCCTGCAGCAGCTTGCGCACCTGACCGCGTTCGGCCATGGCTTCGGGGGATTCGTCGTCAGCGGCGCGGAAGGACATCATGTTCTCCTGTAAAGGTTCGCCAGGAAAATCTTCTTCTTCACCCCGGGCTTCCATCTGTACCAGCCGGGTTTTCTTGCGCTGCGCTGTCAGGGCGACATTGATGGCAATGCGCGCCAGCCAGGTGCTCAGCGCGGCCTCGCTGCGAAATGAATCCAGGCTGGTAAAGGCGCGCAGGTAGGTTTCCTGCACGACATCCTGGGCTTCGGCATCATCCGCCACCACGCCACGGGCCGTGCGGAACAACAGACGGTTGTTACGCCGCATGATGGCCTCGAAGGCGGACGCGGTGCCGGCGCGGGCGCTGGCAACCAGGTCAGCATCGGTGGTGGCATCGGCGCCAGACGGCATGGGGAGCCTGGGATCCCGGTTCTTGTCCATATTGGAGATCTCGCTCCTTTCCCGTTCCCGCTCATTAGACGGCACTGCTGCCAGAAAGGTGACAGTCGACCCGGGCACATGCCTCCGCCGCCATCCCTCGCCTGAAGCCGAACCACGCGCCAGTAATCATAGGCAAACACATCCGGCCACAACCCCTCGCCATGTGGTCCAGGCCTCGTGTCACCTTCCTGCGCCTGCCGGCGTCTAACGACATATGCAACGGGCAAGTCCGGGCGACTGCCGTTGGAGACATGCCGGTTGTTTTATTTCAGTTGCTGCATCTCATCCTGACAAGGACGTCGATCATGAAAAGGCAACCCTCCGCACTGACACCTGGAATGGAAGTGCAGCCGGTACCGCTGCGGCAGCCGGCGACGCAGCGGATGGCTCGACGGAGGCTGGCAAATGCACTCATCACGGCAGCCGCGGTGGGGGCCGCCGCGGCATGCGGCGGCAGTTCTGGCGGGGGAGGAACGGATGCGGCCGGCACGGAAGCGGCGCAGAAGGCCCTGGTCGAGCAGGGCAAGCAGATCTTTCGCTTCGACACCTTTGGGGACGAAGCGAAGTGGACCGATCACTTGCGGATGCACGAGGTCATCGCCAGCTCGGTGGATCCCCTGACCGCATTTTCCGTCGGCCTAAAGGTGGATGCCGAGGCCTTGCCCGAGGCCGTCGCAAATGGCATCCGCAATGGCACGATTGACCTCAAGAGCCCGGCTACGACGGTGGCGCTGCTGAAACTGAACGCGGTCGTCGGCATCAAGGGAACCGTCGAGACCGTCAATGGGGTAGACCGGCTCACCCGCGTCGGCACTACCTGCGCGCTCTGTCATTCGACGGTGGACAACTCGTTCGCGCCGGGCATCGGCAAG
Organism: Cupriavidus alkaliphilus; assembly: GCF_900094595.1. Taxonomy (GTDB): domain Bacteria; phylum Pseudomonadota; class Gammaproteobacteria; order Burkholderiales; family Burkholderiaceae; genus Cupriavidus; species Cupriavidus alkaliphilus. Next base: position 122,532 of record NZ_FMAD01000016.1, read on the forward strand.
CGGCTGGACGGATGGCCCAATCGGGATCTCAATCCCGGCGCGATCATCGCGCTGTCACCGGCCATTGACGAGGCCATGAAAAAGGTCCTGAACGCCTGGGGTGCGGGCAAGTACGACCCCCGCAGCAATATCGACGGCCTCAGCAAGCCGGTCGTGATACCGCCCGCCTTCGGGCTGGCCGGTATTCATCGTATTACCTTTACCGGCGATGGCGAAGACATCATGTACTGGAACCGGTATGTCGCGGTCTCCCAGATGGGAGGCCTTGGCTCCGTATCCGAGCCGCGCCTGAATATTTCCATCACGAATGGAACGGTGGACCTTGTCACCAGCAAGCTCCCGGCCCTGCAAGCGTATCAGCTGTCCCTGGGCGCTCCGCCGCCACCGGCCGGCAGTTTCGACCCCGCGGCGGCACTGCGGGGCAAGGCTCTCTTCGAAGGCGCGGGCCGGTGCGTCACGTGCCATAGTGGCCCCACATTTACCGATGCCAACTCGCTGCTGCACCCGCCCGGCGACTCGATGGCGGAACCGGAGAGCCCAAGCTACGCCTCGCGCTCCGCGACCAGGCAATACCGGACCACGCCGCTGAAGGGGGCATGGCAACACCCTCCCTATTTCCATGACGGCTCTGCGGCCACTTTTTCTGATGTCGTGACGACCTACAACACAAAGCGGGGACTGGGGCTGAGCAGCCAGGATGTTGCCGACCTGGCGGAGTATCTGAAGTCGCTGTGACCTGGAGCCCGATGCGCTGCGCCGGGATCCGCGGCCATAGGCGGACCTAGTTGCTGGCAACGGCTGCCGATTCGTCCGGCTGCCAGCCACCGCCCAGCGCCTTGAATGCCGCGACGGCGGCGCGCGCCGCCTCCGTTTGCGCCTGCGCGCGCGCATCTGACGCGCGCAACAGGCTGTCATCGGCCTGCAGGACCTCGATCAGGCTGACGACGCCTTTCTGGTAGGCGGCAAACGAAGCGTTCCGGGCGCGGCCGAGCGAGTCCACGCCTTGTGCGAGCACGGCTGCCTGCTCCTCGCGCTTGACCAGTCCAGAGAATGCGTTTTCCACGTCTTCCGCCGCGCGCAGCACGGCGAGCCGGTACGCGGCGAGCATCTCCGCCTCTTGCCCCCTGGCCTGGGCGATTTGCGCATCGATGCGGCCGAAATCGAACAGGCGCCAGCGCAGGCCAAGCACGCCGGCAAACTGGCTGGCACCGCCGCCGAACAGGCTTCCGGCACCCAACGAGGTGGCGCTGCCCAGCAGGCCGCCGAGCGAGAACTTCGGGTAGTACTCCGCCATGGCGACGCCAATGCGCGCGTTGGCGGCCGCCAATCGGCGCTCGGCGACGATCAGGTCGGGGCGGCGTCGCAGCAATTCGCCGGGCGACCCTGTCGTGGCAAGCTGTGGCGCGGCCGGGATGTCCGCGCCTTGCGCAAGCTCCGCCCGGTGCGTGCCCGGCAGCGTGCCGAGCATCACGTCCAGCGCATGCATGGCCGTATCGAGGGCGGCTTCAAGCTGCGGGATGGAAGCGCGAACCTGCGCGAGTGCGCCTTCGGCTTGCCTGACCTGAAGCTCGGCCGCCAGTCCCTTGCCGTAGAGCAGGTTGACGGTGGAGAGCAAATCCTGCTGCGTCTGCGCCTGTTGGCGGGCGACCTTCAGGCGCGTCTGCAAGCCGCGGATGGCGATGTAGATATCGGCGGTCTGCGCGGCCACGGCCAGCCGTGTGGCGACCGCGGCTGCCTGGGAGGCCTGGTAGTCCGCCAGCGCCGCCTCGCGGCCACGGCGCAGGCCGCCGAATACGTCCAGCTCCCAGCTTGCGCTGGCATTGGCCTCGAAAGCGTTGCCGTAGCGGTCGAAGCCCGGCGTCGCATTCAGCACGCGGCCCAGAGGGGTTTCGACGGACTGGTAGGCACGTGCGACCTGGCCGGTGATATTGCCGGAAGGCAGCAGCGCGGCGTTGGCTGCGCCAAGGCCGGCACGGGCCTGCGTGACGCGGGCGAACGCCTGCGCCAGGTCCAGGTTCTGTTCCAGCGCGAGTTGCACGAACTGCGTGAGTTGCGGATCGCCAAAGCCGGTCCACCACGTGGACAGGTCGGCTGTGGGGCCGGCCGTGCGCAGGTCGACCGCGGTCTGGCCCTGGAATCGCTGAGGGACCGGTACGTCGGGCTTCACATAGTCCGGGCCGACGGCACAAGCGCTAACCAGGCTGGCAACGAAGAGGGCGGCAAAGGAACGCTTTGGCAACATGGGGCTTCCATCGGAATCGGAATCGGAATTTTAGTGACTATAGTACAAAATGGTCACAAGTTGTTCAACTATCGCGACTCGCGTAAGCTGGTGCCCATGACAGCCACTCCTTACCCCGTCTCCGCCCGCGGCCCGGCGGACCACGACGTGCGCGACCAGATCGTCGCTGCGGCCACCGAGCACTTCAGCCGCTACGGCTACGAGAAAACCGCCGTTTCCGACCTGGCCAAGGCCATCGGCTTTTCCAAGGCCTACATCTACAAGTTCTTCGAGTCCAAGCAGGCCATCGGCGAGATGATCTGCGCCAACTGCCTGCGCGAGATCGAGGCCGAGGTGAATGCCGCCGTGGCCGATGCCGACTCGCCGCCGGAGAAGCTCCGGCGCCTGTTCAGGGCCTTGACCGAGGCCAGCCTTCGCCTGTTTTCGCACGAGCGCAAGCTGTACGAGATCGCGGCGTCGGCAGCGACCGAGCGCTGGCAAGCGGTGATCGCCTACGAGGAAAGCATCCGCAAGCTGCTGCGCAAGGTCCTGCAGCAAGGTAGGGAGAGCGGAGACTTCGAGCGCAAGACGCCGCTGGACGAGACCACGATGGCCATCTACCTGGTGCTGCGCCCTTATATGAACCCGTTGCTCCTGCAGCACAGCTTTGATCACACGGAAAGTGCGCCCGGGCTGCTTTCCAGCCTGGTGCTGCGCAGCCTTTCTCCCTGAGGGGCAGATTTTTCGATTGTGACCATTGACTAAAATGGTCACAAGAACCAGAATGAAAGCCCAGAATCTTTCGTCGATGGGGCTTTCATGCTTTCGCGCCGCTTTGTTACCACCGCCGTTATTTGTGCATTGCCGCTGGCATTGATCGCTTGCGGCGAAAAGCCCACTGCCGACCCGCGCAGCGAGGCGCCGCTGGTGCGGGCCGCGCTGGTGCAGCCAGTCGCCGCCGGATCCCGTTCCTTCACAGGGGTCGTCGCAGCCCGGGTGCAGAGCGATCTCGGCTTCCGCGTGCCTGGCAAGGTGCTGGAACGGCTGGTGGATGCCGGGCAAACCGTCAGGCGCGGGCAGCCGCTGATGCGTATCGATCCGGTCGATCTGAAGCTCGCCGCGCAGGCGCAGCAAGAGGCCGTGAGCGCCGCACGGGCACGTGCGCAACAGACGGCCGAAGACGAAGCGCGCTATCGCGATCTGCGCGGCACGGGGGCAATTTCAGCCTCGGCCTATGACCAGGCCAAGGCCGCGGCGGACGCGGCCAGGGCCCAGTTGAGCGCGGCCCAGGCGCAGGCCGATGTGGCACGCAACGCCAGTCGCTACGCCGAGCTGGTCGCCGATGGCGACGGCGTGGTCGTGGAAACGCTGGCCGAGCCCGGCCAGGTCGTCAACGCGGGCCAGGCTGTCGTGCGCCTGGCGCACGCTGGCCGCCGCGAAGCGGTGGTCCAGTTGCCGGAGACCTTGCGGCCAGCGCTGGGCTCGGCCGCACAGGCCACGCTTTTCGGCAAGGACAGCGCCGGCGTGCCCGCCAGGCTGAGGCAACTGTCAGACGCTGCCGACCGGCTTACCCGCACCTTCGAAGCGCGCTATGTGCTGGAGGGCGAACTGGCCAACGCGCCGCTGGGCGCCACCGTGACGATCCAGGTCGCCGATCGGGCTGCCGCCGCGCAAGGCGAACTGCAGGTGCCGCTGGGCGCCGTGTTCGATGCCGGCAAGGGCCCGGGCGTGTGGGTCGTCCAGGGCGATCCGGCCAGGGTGTCGTGGCGATCCGTCACCCTCGTGCGCCTCGGCGACGAAGATGCCCAGGTTGCAGGCCAGCTCAGGCAAGGGGACCGGATCGTCACGCTTGGCGCTCAGCTGCTGCGCGAAGGACAGCAGGTCCGCGTGGCCGGCCAGGGTGCGAATACTGCCATCGCGGGGGTACGCCTGTGAGCCAGGGTCGTTTCAACCTGTCGGCACTCGCGGTGCGCGAGCGCGCGGTCACGCTGTTCCTGATCTGCCTGATTTCCGTGGCGGGCCTCATTGCCTTCTTCAAGCTGGGCCGGGCGGAAGACCCCGCCTTTACGGTCAAGGTGATGACCATCGTCACCGCGTGGCCCGGCGCCACCGCGCAGGAAATGCAGGACCAGGTGGCAGAGAAAATCGAAAAGCGCATGCAGGAGCTGCGCTGGTACGACCGCACCGAAACCTACACCCGGCCCGGGCTGGCGTTCACCACCTTGACCCTGCTCGACAGCACGCCGCCAGCCGAAGTCCAGCAGGAGTTCTACCAGGCGCGCAAGAAAGCCGGCGACGAGGTGGCCAACCTGCCGCCCGGCGTGATCGGGCCGTTGCTCAATGACGAATATGCGGACGTAACCTTCGCGCTGTTCGCGCTCAAGGCACAGGGCGAGCCGCAGCGCGCGCTCGTGCGCGACGCCGAGACGCTGCGCCAGCGCTTGCTGCGCGTGCCCGGTGTGAAGAAGGTCAACCTCATCGGCGAGCAGCCCGAGCGCATCTATGTCGAGTTTTCCCATGAGCGCCTCGCCACGCTGGGGGTAAGTCCGCAGGACGTATTCGCGGCACTCAACAGCCAGAATGCCCTGACGCCGGCAGGCTCCGTGGAGACGAAAGGGCCGCAGGTCTTGATCCGCCTTGACGGCGCCTTCGACAAGCTGCAAAAGATCCGCGATACGCCGGTGGTGTCGCAGGGCCGCACCCTGAAGCTGTCGGACCTTGCCACGGTCCGGCGCGGCTATGAAGACCCGGCCACCTTCATGGTGCGCAACGGCGGGCAGCCTGCCTTGCTGCTCGGCATCGTCATGCGCGAAGGCTGGAACGGACTGGATCTGGGCCAGGCGCTGGACCGCGAGGTCAGCGCCATCAACGCGGACATGCCGCTGGGCATGAGCCTGACCAAGGTCACCGACCAGGCGGTCAACATCAGCGCCGCCGTCGATGAGTTCATGCTCAAGTTCTTCGCCGCGCTGCTGGTGGTGATGCTGGTGAGTTTCGTCAGCATGGGCTGGCGCGCGGGGCTGGTGGTGGCGGCGGCGGTGCCGCTGACACTGGCGGTGGTGTTCGTGGTGATGGCCGCCACAGGCAAGAATTTTGACCGCATCACCCTAGGCTCGCTGATCCTGGCGCTGGGCCTGCTGGTCGACGACGCCATCATCGCCATCGAAATGATGGTGGTGAAGATGGAAGAAGGCTACAGCCGCGTGGCTGCTTCGGCCTATGCCTGGAGCCATACCGCCGCGCCCATGCTGTCGGGCACGCTTGTGACGGCGGTGGGCTTCATGCCCAATGGCTTTGCGCGATCGACCGCGGGGGAATATACCAGCAACATGTTCTGGATCGTCGGCATTGCGCTGATCGCGTCGTGGGTCGTCGCCGTCGTGTTCACGCCTTACCTGGGCGTAAAGATGCTGCCCGACTTCAGGCAGGCCGAAGGCGGCCACGAAGCGATCTACGACACGCCGCGCTACAACCGCTTCCGGCAATTGCTCGGGCGCGTGATTGCACGCAAATGGCTGGTTGCGGGTTCGGTGGTGGGGCTGTTTGCGTTGGCCATCCTCGGCATGGCGGTGGTCAAGAAGCAGTTCTTCCCGATCTCGGATCGTCCCGAAGTGCTGGTCGAAGTGCAGATGCCCTATGGCACGTCGATCAACCAGACCAGCGCCGCCACGGCCAAGGTCGAAGCCTGGCTCGCGAAACAGAAGGAAGCCGGCATCGTCACGTCTTACATTGGCCAGGGGGCGCCGCGCTTCTATCTGGCGATGGGGCCGGAACTGCCGGATCCGTCGTTCGCCAAGATCGTGATCCGCACCGATGGCCAGCAAGAGCGCGATGCGCTGAAGCTGCGCCTGCGCCAGGCGATCGCCGATGGCCTCGCCCCGGAGGCGCGCGTGCGGGTGACGCAACTCGTGTTCGGCCCGTACTCGCCGTTCCCGGTTGCCTACCGCGTGACGGGGCCGGACCCACAGACGCTGCGGCAGATTGCGGCCGAGGTCCGGCAGGTCATGGACGCGAGCCCGATGATGCGCACGGTCAATACCGATTGGGGCGCTCGGGTGCCGACGCTGCATTTCACCTTGCAGCAGGATCGCTTGCAGGCGGTAGGCCTGACCTCCAGCGCCGTCGCGCAGCAACTGCAGTTCCTGCTCGACGGCATTCCGGTGACGGCCGTGCGCGAGGACATCCGCACCGTGCAGGTGACCGCGCGCTCGGCGGGAGAGATCCGGCTCGATCCCGCCAGGATTGGCGACTTCACGCTGGCCGGCGCCAACGGGCAGCGCATTCCGCTTTCCCAGGTGGGCCAGATCGAGGTGCGCATGGAAGAGCCCGTCATCCGCCGGCGCGACCGCATGCCGACCATCACTGTGCGGGGCGATATTGCCGATGGCCTGCAACCGCCGGACGTGTCGACGGCCATCGGCAAGCAGTTGCAGCCCATCATCGAGAAGCTGCCGGGCGGATACCGCATCGAACAGGCAGGCTCTATTGAAGAATCGGGCAAGGCCACGCAAGCCATGCTGCCGCTGTTCCCGATCATGCTCGCGGTGACGCTGCTGATCCTGATCTTCCAGGTACGGTCCATCCCGGCGATGGTGATGGTGTTCCTGACCAGCCCGCTCGGCCTGATCGGCGTGGTGCCGACCCTGATCCTGTTCGGCCAGCCGTTCGGCATCAACGCGCTGGTCGGACTGATCGCGCTGTCGGGCATCCTGATGCGCAACACGCTGATCCTGATCGGGCAGATCCAGCACAACAAAGACGAAGGGCTGGACCCGTTCAGTGCCGTGGTGGAAGCCACCGTCCAGCGTGCGCGGCCGGTGATCCTGACCGCGCTGGCCGCGATCCTGGCCTTCATTCCGCTGACCCATTCGGTGTTCTGGGGCGCGCTGGCCTACACGCTGATCGGCGGAACCTTAGCCGGGACCATCCTGACGCTGGTGTTCCTGCCGGCCATGTACGCGATCTGGTTCAGGATCCGGCCCGGTAATGTGGCGGATACCCAGCTGGACCGGCTTGACGGCACCGATTATCCCGATTGCCCGCCTGCCGGCGCACTATGAGAACTTGCGGATCAGTTGCCGCAGGCGGTCGCAGGCAGCCGGAACCTGGTGTTCGATCGCCGTCGCGACACCAAGAAGCAGGCCAGACCGTTGCGTGGAGGCGGAGCAGAACCATCCCGATAACGGTGCGGGTGCCAGCCCGTAGGCATAGGCTTCCCGAGCAATCCTCTTGTCGTCGGCGCCGTCGGGCAGTCTCACCACTACGGCGAGGCCTGCCGCATAGGCCTGGAATTCCCTGGCGTGGAGCGCAGCCAGAAGCGCATCGCTGCGGGCTGCGTAAATGCGCTTCATGCGGCGCAAGTGCCGCAGATAGTGTCCATCCCGCATAAATTCGGCGGTCGCCATTTGCACCGCCGGCCCTGGCGCGGAAGCGAGGCAGGCAACGACTTCCTCGAAGCGCGATACCAGGCCAGGCGGCACGACCACGAAGCCGAGCCGCAGCGTGGGACTGAGCGTCTTGCTGAAAGACCCGATATGGATGACCCGTCCGGCCCGATCCTGCGATGCCAGTGCGGGAGCGGCCCGGCGCCTGAGCTGGAGTTCGCCGAGGTAGTCGTCCTCGATGATCCACGCACCCGTGCGGCTGGCCCACTCGACAAGTTGCACGCGGCGACCGAGTGAGAGTGTCGGGCCCAGAGGTGCCTGCTGACCCGCGGTGACCAGCGCCACCGCGGCGTCCGGTGCATGCGCCTGGCCGTAGCCGACGTCGATGCCGTCTTCATCGACCGGGATGGGAACCGTCGTGAGCCGGGACAGTGCCATGGCTCTGCGACTGGGAAGAAATCCCGGGTTCTCGACCCAGGCTTGCCGGCCTTCGGCCTGGATCACCCGCAGCGTGACACCGAGCGCGCCGGTGAAGCCCGCGGTGATGAAGACCTGCGACGGCTGGCATTCAATCGCCCGGGACAATGCCAGGTGCGCCGCGATTTCTCTGCGCAGCGCATGCTCGCCGCGCGGATCCGGATAGGCCGCCGGCGCCTCGACCTCGTCACGTGCCGCACGCGATCGCAGCCGTGCGAACAAGGGGGCAGGGAAGCAGTCCGATGCCGGCACGCCCATCTGGAACACGGCGGGACCCGGCAGGAAATGCTGGTACAGCTCCGAGCGCAGGTCGGTCTCGACCGAACGCGCCTGTTCCGGCTGGGGCCTTGCCGCCGCGGCATGGTCGGAAACCCTGGTGCCGCCGGCACGCGATGAAACCACCAGTTGCGCATCGGACAGCCGCTCGTAGGCAGTCTTGACAGTGCCTCGCGCCACGCCCAGCTGGGCAGCGAGGTCGATCCACGACGGCAACCTGGCGCCTGGAACCAGTACGCCACTCTCGATCGCACCGGTGATACCCAGCCGTATCTGTTCCGACAGTGAGGTTCTGGACGCACGGTCCAGCTTCAGATCCAGGATCCTGGTCATCGCCTCTGGTGCATTGAAAGATTAGGTTTTTTGTTCTTTTTTGTGAACCAGGTGGGGCGCATGATTCTAGCCTCCAAGGAGCCAAACATGAAACTGCAACGCATTCTTCTCTCCCTGCTGGCGGCAACGGGCATGGCCTTTACCGGGGTCGCAGCGGCGCACGGCGCTGGCGACACGGTCAAGCCCAATTTCGCCCGGGAGATTCCCAATATCCCGGGCAAGTCACTCATTGCTGTCGAGGTGTTCTACCCGCCCGGTGGCGCTTCGCTGCCGCACGCCCATGCCAAGTCGTCGTTCATCTATGCATACGTCGTTTCGGGCAGCATCGCCAGCAAGGTGAACGACGAGCCGGAACGTGTCTACCGGGCGGGCGAGAGCTTCTTCGAAAACCCGGGCTCCCGCCATCCGGTGAGCCGCAATGCGAGCAAGACCAGGCCGGCAAAGCTGCTGGCTGTGTTCGTGGTCGATACCGCCGAAACGGAACTGACCATCAACGACAACTAGGAGTCTGAAATGAGACTGGACTACACCAAGGTATCGGCGGGCGGCGTCAAGGCATTTGGCGGCGTATACGGCTATGTCATGCAGTCAGGCCTGGAAGACGTCCTCGTCGAACTGGTCTATCTGCGCGTGAGCCAGATCAATGGGTGCGCGTATTGCCTCGACATGCATACCCGCGACCTGATCAAGAAGGGTGTTACGCCGGCAAAGCTCGCGCTTGTGCAGGCCTGGCAGGAAGCGGGGCCGCTATTCAGCAAGCGCGAGCAGGCGGCGCTGGCGTGGACGGAATCTGTCACCCTTGTGGCGGACACCCATGTGCCCGACGAAGACTTTCGACGGGCCGCGGCGGTGTTCAGCGAAAAGGAACTCGCGGACCTCACCATGGCCGTCGGGCTGATGAATGCCTACAATCGGCTCGCCATCAGCTTTCGCCGTGCCCCCGAATCTGCCCTCGCTGCGGCAGGCTGAAGCGCTTGGGTCTCGGACACCGGGCGGATTCCGATGCCGTCGCGGGAGACACCAACGTGCAATTGGCATCTCCAGATCCTCAGCGAAAGCGGCCGATCGTCCGCGCTACAGACCGGCAAGAATCTGGTCAATGCCGGTGGGATCCGGAGGCCGATGCCGGCGACGAGCCCGGGGCCTTTACGTCAGGCACCGTGACGGCGACCACCTCGGTGGCGAGGATCTTGTGGCCGGGATCGGCCAGCTCCAGGCGCAGCCTGTGCGGCCCCGGCGTGAGCCCCACCACGATGATCGGATCCTCGCTCGTATGGGCCCAGGTACCAGGGGCATCGTCAACCGTCACGTGCAGGTGCCCGATGCGAGGCGAGATCTCGGCGGCGGCCTTGCCGAATACCGGCATGACACGGAAATTCTCGGTGCGAAACTGGACGATGACGACGCCGCGCGCAAGCGGCTCCGGCAGTGCCGCGTAGGGGACCAGCCTTGGTGCGGGCTCGCCGCTGAGGGGAAGGATGGCAGGCGGGCGAATGGCATCTTGTGCAGGCTGCGCGGAGGCGCTCGCACAGAACGCGGCGGCAATGCCGGCGGCTGAAAGGGACTTGAGGACAGGGTGCATGGCGTGATCTCAGGGTAGGGCTTGCATCTGAGCACGCCGCCGCGGCGGGCTGGCGGGAGTTTTGTATGACAACGTAGCGGCGCAACCCGCTGATACGAACGAATACATTAAGTGGCGCGGTTCGCTACAGCCGGGATACATCCGCGGCGTTCAATGCTGCATATGCAATGTCTATCCGTTGCTTGCATAGTTCCCAACCCGAAAGAAGGACACGCCAAAATGAAGCTCGCCAAGTTTGCAACCGCCGCCATGACCGTCGCCTGCCTTGCCGCAACGATCCACAACGCCCACGCCCAAGCACCGGGGATCCATCGGGCCGACCTCGTCAGCCATGAACTCAGCGTTGCGGGCAAGGAAGGCATTCAGGTGCGCGTGGACTTCGAACCGGGCGCGTTCGCGCCCAGGCACGCGCACCCGGGTGAAGAAATCGCTCATGTGTTGCGGGGCAGCCTTGAGTATCAGCTTGGCGATCAGCCGCCGGTGACGCTGAAAGCAGGCGAATCGCTGTTCATCCCGGCAGGCACGCCGCATTCAGCTCGGAATGTTGGCAGCGGCCTGGCATCGGAATTGGCCACCTATATCGTCACGAAGGGTTCGCCGCTGGTTGTGCCCGCGAAATAGGGGTTCCCGGCCGCTGACCGGGAGGGGGTGGAAGACTTGTGATTCCAGGGGGCGTTTTACCACCCCGTATTGGAGCCTACCTGGCGGCGCTGTGCAGCACGGCATTGCGCCGCGCATAGGCAAAGTAGATCACCAGCCCCAGCGCCAGCCACACCAGGAAGGCGGCCCAGGTCAGCGCCTGCAGGTGTGCCATCAGAAACAGGCAGAAGCCGATCGA
>NZ_FMAD01000014.1 GCF_900094595.1 Cupriavidus alkaliphilus
GCTGCAAACCTCGCTGCGCCAACCTCCCGGCCGACCCCGCAACCCTTGCTGCGCCTGCCTTGCAGGGGCCGCGTTGTGTTGCGAGGGGGCGAATAGTAAGCGAGCGCGGCGGGGTTGGCAAGCGTTTCAACGAAATAATTCGGTGACGCCGCAAAGCCGTCCCTAATGACACCAGTTTGTCAGCCGCAGCCCCATGATTCATGATCTGGGCCTGGAGTGAGCCAGGCACACCGCCGCCGCGGCACTGCATGGCGGACAGAGCCAAATCGGAATCCTCATGACCATCAGAATCGTAAGACTGGGTACACCGCGCGCGGCGGACGAGGGCCTGCGCGTCGGCACCGTGCGCCGGCCGCCGCGGGGCGTGCCCAAATCGGAGTTTGCGAGCCGCGATTACTATGATGTCTGGTATCCGGCTCTTTCGCCGTCGCCAGAACTGGTCGCCCAGGCGCTGCAAGCGACCGACGACAAGGAATGGCGCGCCTTCGTGCGGCATTTCCGCAAGGAAATGGCCGAGCCGGACGCCAGCCGCACGCTGGACCTGCTGGCGGCGTTGTCGCACCAGACCAATTTCTCGGTGGGCTGCTATTGCGAGGACGAAGCGCGTTGCCACCGCTCTGTCTTGCGCGAATTGCTCGCCGAGCGCGGGGCCGTGATCGACTGAGTTGCGCGACGTGCCGGGATCTTCCCGGCTTTGTTTTCACGTTTTCCCCGCTTCCCTTCTTCCGATGGCGCTGAACGTAGTCTGGCTCGGCTTCTTCCTGATTTCCTTCTCTGCCGCCTGTGTCCGGGTGGCCCAGGGTGACCTCGCCGTGTTTCCGGCGATGTTGAGCAGTCTGTTCGACAGCGCCCGCACCGCCTTCGAGATCGCGCTGGGACTGGCGGGGGTAATGAGTCTGTGGCTGGGCATCATGCGCATCGGCGAGCGCGCCGGCGTTGTCGACGCCTTTGCCCGGCTGGTGAACCCGCTGCTGCGGCATTTCTTTCCCGGCGTGCCCCAGGGTCACCCGGCACAGGGCGCGATGATGATGAACGTGTCGGCCAACCTGCTCGGGCTCGACAACGCCGCCACGCCGCTGGGCCTGAATGCGATGCGCGAGTTGCAGACGCTGAACCGGCGCCCGGACGTCGCGACCGACGCGCAGATCATGTTCATCGTGCTCAATTCTGCCGGGCTGACGCTGATCCCGACTTCGGTCATCGCCATCCGCCAGGCCATCGCGGTCAAGCAGGGTCTGGTCGGTTTCAACGCCGCCGATATCTTCTTGCCGACGCTGCTCGCCACCGGCGGCGCCTGCCTCGCCGGGTTGCTGGCGGTGGCCTGGGTTCAGCGGATCAACCTGCTACGCCCCGCCGTGCTGGTGGCGTTCGGGCTGGTGCTCGCGCTGCTTGGGGCGATGTTCGCCTGGTTGCAGCATGCGCCGCCCGAGCAGGTCGGTACCGTGACGGCGCTGGCGGGTGCCGGCTTCATCCTGTCCTTGATCACCCTCTTCCTGATTTGCGGGGCGCTGCGCCGGGTCAATGTCTATGAGGCGTTTATCGACGGCGCCAAGGAAGGCTTCGGCGTAGCCGTACAGATCATCCCCTATCTGGTTGCGATCCTGGTCGCGATCGGCTTGTTCCGCGCCGCGGGCTGCATGGACGTACTGATGGCCTGGCTCACGCATGCGGTCGCGCTGCTGGGTGTCAACACAGACTTTGTCCCGGCGCTGCCGGTCGGGCTAATGAAGATCCTGTCCGGGGCCGGGGCGCGCGGGCTGATGGTCGACGTGATGACGACCTACGGCGTGGATTCGTTCCAGGGGCGGCTGGCCGCGATTATCCAAGGCTCGACCGAGACGACCTTCTATGTCCTCGCGGTTTACTTCGGCAGCATCAATGTACGCAACACGCGACATGCGCTGGGTTGCGCGCTGGTCGCGGACGCCGCAGGAATTGTCTGTGCCGTGGGCGCCGCATATCTTTTCCGATGACCGTGCAGGTTGCCGAATATCGTTGTTTCCATACAACGACATTGTGCGCATCATCCTACATTGACACATTGGACTTGGTGCGTCGCAACAAAGCATGTATAGTGAAGTCTGTCTCCTCCACCACCTCGGTGGATTCCAACCCACGCATAACCTGCGTGGGTTTTTTTTCGCCTGTATCCAACCTCGGGCGCTAGGGATTTCCGCATCGCAACAATAACGCCGAGGGCGACGGCACGGCACCTCAACGGGACATGGCCCGCGGTGGGAAACATCCGCAGGATGTACCGCCTGGCCGCGGGACTTTACGGAATTCGGGCTTGGCCTATATTGATTGGATACGTCCGCCGCCAGCACGAGGCACGCCATGCCAGACATCACGTTCCCTCGCAGCCTTCCCACCTACTGTGCAGCCAGCCTGACGCTGTCCTGCCCCGCGACGGTCAACGGCAGTCCCACCTTGTATTCCGTCACCGCCGAGGCGCTCGAAGCCCACTTCGGCGCGCGCTCGCCCCGCGAAGAAGACCTGGTGGCGGCCTTCACCAATAACCGCCAGCGCATCGAGCGCCTGGCAGAAAGCCTGTTCGAACTGACCGAGGCGCGCGAAATCGTGCTGCGCAGCGGCCACTTCCGCTTTGCAGGCTGAGCGTAGCTGCGAAGGGCCGCTTCAATCGCCTTTCGCCGCGCCGCGCACCAGCAGCACTGGCACGGTGGACTGGCGGATCACCGCCTCGGCCACGCTGCCCAGCACCAGCCGGCGCACGCCGCGGCGGCCATGCGTGCCGATTACCAGCAGGTCTGCTCCCCATTGACGCGCGGCCTCATTGATGGAAGCACCGATGTCCCCAGGCACCGCAGCCGCGGTCACGAGTTGGGTTTCATGCGTGACGCCGGCACCAGCCAGTCGCCGTGCTGCGGCCTGCAGGGCGCGTTGCCCGCTTTCTTCGAAGGCCTTCTGCAACTGGCTTGGGTCATAGTAGCCGGCGTCGAACATGGGCGTGCCGGTATCGACCACATAGAGCGCCAGCACGGTGGCACCGCCGGGGGATGCCACGCGAATGGCTTCATCAACCGCCAGGTCCGACGTGCTGCTGCCGTCCACCGCCACTACGATCTTGCCGTATGCCGCGCTTGTCATGAGCGTACCTCCGTTGATGGAAAAGAGATGCGGCACAGTGCCGCCTGTCTTGGATAGTACACATCGGGCGAAGCCGGCGTTATGCGCCGACACAAACCCCGCGGACATGCCCCCTTTAATTGACCGACCGGTCGGCTTTTATATAATAGGGCCAGCCGCGCCGGACCGAGCTGCCGCGGCGCCCCGCCAGAGGAGACGCTATGTACACGCAGAGTCTTGACCTGCCCGGCCAGCACGCCGATGCAGCGCAGGCCAGCGCGCCCCCCGATGAAGCCGCCTGCCAGGCAGCGTTCGACGCCTGCATGGCCGCCGACGGCAAGATCGAGCCGCAGGACTGGATGCCGCAGGCCTACCGCAAGACCCTGGTGCGGCAGATCTCGCAGCATGCGCACTCCGAGATCGTCGGCATGCTGCCGGAGGGCAACTGGATCAGCCGGGCGCCGTCGCTCAAACGCAAGGCTATCCTGCTTGCCAAGGTCCAGGATGAAGGCGGCCATGGCCTCTACCTGTATTCGGCGGCCGAGACCCTGGACGCCTCGCGCGATGACCTGGTCGACGCGCTGCACAGCGGCAAGGCCAAGTATTCGTCGATCTTCAATTACCCGACGCTGACCTGGGCCGATGTCGGGGTGATCGGCTGGCTGGTCGACGGCGCCGCGATCATGAACCAGATCCCGTTGTGCCGCTGCTCGTACGGGCCGTATGCGCGCGCCATGATCCGCATCTGCAAGGAAGAATCGTTCCACCAGCGCCAGGGCTTCGACGCGCTGCTGGCCATGATGCGCGGCACCGACGCCCAGCGCGACATGGTGCAGGACGCGGTCAACCGCTGGTGGTTCCCGGTGCTGATGATGTTCGGCCCGCCCGATGCCGCCTCCACCAATAGCGCGCAGACCATGGCCTGGGGTATCAAGCGCATCTCCAACGACGACCTGCGCCAGAAGTTTGTCGATGCCACGGTCGAGCAGGCGCGCGTGCTGGGCGTGACCCTGCCCGACCCAGGGCTGCAATGGAATGCCGAGCGCGGCCACTATGACTACAGCCCGCTGGACTGGGACGAATTCTGGCGTGTTATCAACGGCGACGGACCGTGCAACAAGGAACGTCTGGCCACCCGCGTGAAGGCGCACGAGGACGGCGCCTGGGTGCGCGAAGCCGCGCTGGCGCACGCCGCCAAGCTGGCCGAACGCGAAGCCGGCGCCGGCCGCGCCGCCGCCTGATCATTGACCTCGCCGAGGAGACCACGATGCAACGCAAGGAATGGCCGCTGTGGGAAGTGTTCGTGCGCAGCAAGCAAGGCCTGGAACACAAGCATTGCGGCAGCCTGCACGCGGCCGACGCGCAGCAGGCGCTGCACATGGCGCGCGACGTCTATACGCGGCGCCAGGAAGGCGTGTCGATCTGGGTGGTGCCGTCCGCGGCCATCACGGCCAGCGTGCCTGAGGAAAAGCCGGAGCTGTTCGACCCGATGGCGGACAAGATCTACCGGCACCCGACGTTCTACCAGCTGCCCGACGAAGTCAACCACATGTAAGGCCCGCACCATGACCGCGTCCCCACAGCCTGCCGTGCCTGCCTTGCTCGACCACCTGCCGCCGGCGCGCACCGCCGCGCTGCGCTACTTGCTGCGCCTGGCCGACAACGCCCTGATCCTCGGCCAGCGCAACGCCGAGTGGTGCGGCCATGGGCCGGTGCTGGAAGAAGACATCGCGCTGGCCAATATCAGCCTCGACCTGATCGGCCAGGCGCGGCTGCTGTATGGCCGCGCCGGCGAACTGGAGGGCGAGCTCACCGGCTTGCCCCGCCATGAGGATGACTACGCCTACTGGCGCACCGAGCGCGAGTTCCGCAACTGGACGCTGCTGGAACTGCCGCATCGCGGCCCGCTCTCCGGCAACGCCGCCGCCGAACGCGACTACGCCGTCACCATCGTGCGCAACTTCCTGTACAGCGCGCTGATGGTCGAGCTGTGGCAGGCCTTGCAGGCGAGCCGGGACGACCAGCTGGCCGCGATCGCCGCCAAGGCGATCAAGGAGGCGCGCTATCACCTGCACCATGCGGCCGGCTGGGTGGTGCGGCTGGGCGACGGCACCGAGGCCTCGCACGCGCGCATGCAGCACGCGCTGGAACACCTGCTGCCGTACATGAACGAGTGTTTTGCGGAGGACGCGGTCGAAAGCGAGGCGGCCGCGCAGGGGATCGGCGTAGTCACCGCCACGCTGCGCCCGGCCTGGGACGCCACCGTCGCCGAGACACTGCAGGCGGCCACGCTGGCCTTGCCGGCGGCCACCGGCTTTGTCTCGGCCGGCAAACACGGCGTGCATTCGGAACACATGAGCTACCTGCTGGGCGAGATGCAGGGGCTGGCGCGGGCCCATCCGGGCGCGCAATGGTGAGCGCACGCTTCAGCGCAAAGGGTTGATCCACATGAACGTCACCCCCCTCCCTTCCCACAACGTGAACGACGCAAGCGCCACCGGTGCACGCGTCGCGCGCGCGTGGGCGGCGCTCGAGGCGGTGCCGGACCCGGAGATCCCGGTGGTGTCGATCCGCGAACTGGGCATCCTGCGCGAGGTCGTGGCAGCGCCGGACGGCGCGTTGGAGATCGTCATCACGCCCACCTATTCCGGTTGCCCGGCGATGTCGCAGATCGGTGAGGACATCGGCCAGGCGCTGGACCGCGCCGGGCTGGCGCCGTGGCGCATCCGCACCGTGCTGGCGCCGGCCTGGACCACGGACTGGATCACGCCGGCCGCGCGCGAGCGCCTGCGCGCATTCGGCATCGCGCCGCCCGGACAGTGCGGCACGCCGGCCGGGGCGCAGCCGCTGCGCTTCGTGCCGCGCGCCGCGCGCGCCGGCGCGCCCGATGCCGTGGCCTGCCCGCGCTGCGGCAGCGTCCATACGCAGGAGATCTCGCGCTTTGCCTCGACCGCCTGCAAGGCGCTGTACCGGTGCCTGGACTGCCGCGAGCCGTTCGACTATTTCAAACCCTACTGAGCCCCCGGGCCGAGCCAGGCTGCCATGACTCCACAGTTCCACCCGCTGCGCGTGGCGCAGGTGCGCCCCGAGACCGCCGACACCATCTCGATCGCGTTCGAGGTCCCGGACGCGCTGCGCGACGCCTATCGCTTCACGCAAGGGCAGTTCCTGACGCTGAAGGCGCCGGTCGACGGCAAGGACCTGCGGCGCTCTTACTCGATCTGCTCGGCGGTGCAGGACTATGACGCGCACGGCGAATTGCGCGTGGCGGTCAAGCTGGTGGAGGACGGGCTGTTTTCCAGCCATCTGCACGATTCCATCGCCCCCGGGCAAGTGATCGACGTGATGACGCCCGACGGGCGCTTCCACGTGCCGCTCGACGCCAAGGCCGCGCGCCACTATGTCGCCTTTGCCGCCGGCAGCGGCATCACCCCGGTGCTGTCGCTGGTCCGCACCACGCTGCAGGCCGAGCCGCACAGCCGCTTTACGCTGGTCTATGGCAACCGCAATGTCGACAGCATCATCTTTTCCGAAGCGCTGGAGGACCTGAAGAACCAGTACCTGGCGCGCTTCACGCTCTACCACGTGCTGTCGCGCCAGCCGCAGGAGGTGGACCTGCTGCACGGCCGGCTCGACCATGCGCGCGTGACCGCCTTCCTGCAGACGCTGATCCCGGTGGACGACATCGACGCGGCCTTTGTCTGCGGCCCGGCCTCGATGATCGACGAGGTCGAGGCGGCGCTGCGCGATGCGGGCCTGGACCCGCACCGCATCCACGCCGAGCGCTTCGGGGTGCCGCTGGCACCAACCCGGCGCAAGCCGGCCGCCGCCCATGCCGCGCACGCGGACCATGCCGGCACGGCGGAGCTGGTGGTTGTGCTCGATGGCAAGCAGCACAGCATGCGCCTGCCGCTGGAGGACGCCAACGTGCTCGACACCGCGCTCGCCGCCGGGCTGGACCTGCCCTACGCCTGCAAGGGCGGGGTCTGTTGCACCTGCCGGGCCAAGGTGCTGGAAGGCAAGGTCGAGATGGAGAAGAACTACACGCTCGAGCCCTGGGAGATGGACAAGGGTTTCGTGCTCACCTGCCAGGCACGCGCGCTCACGCCGCGGGTGGTGGTCAGCTACGACGAACGCTGATCCCGGCACGCGCTCGCGTGCGTCGTCAGACAATCGCCGACATTGGCCAGCACTGGCCGTGACTACAATGGCGGCAGGCGGCGCCCTGCTGGCGCGATGCTTGCAGGCGGGTGATCGGGCGCGCGGTGCGGTCAGCTGTCGCGCCGCCGCCGCGGCGGCGCCAGCGAACCGCCCCACCCATATACAATCACGGCCATGCAATATATCCACGTCGTCAACGGTGATGTAGCAGGCACGACCCTGCGCCAGGCGCTGGCCCAGGCGGCGCGGCCGGACCCTGTCGTGGTGCTGCGCGACGATCTCGCGGTCGGTCCGCTGGCGGACATCGACAGCACCGGCATGATCCGCTCCGGCTTCTGGCAGCGCGTCGCCCCGCACACCGACATCGACTTTGCCGCCGAGATGCGCCAGGCGCTGGACCAGCTGCTGGCGCTGCGGCAGGACGACATGGAAGTGGCCATCTGGCACGGCCAGAGCGCGGCCGACCAGCTGATGCTGCGCCGGGTGGTATTCCACCTGTACCAGGCACCACAGCGCATCAACGAGGTCGCGATGGACCTGCGCGAACTGGAAACGCCCGCGCAGGGCAACCTGGCGGCGATCGGCATGTACTCACCGGCGCGGCTGGCGCGGCGCTTCTCCACCATCGCGCCGGTCTCGGTGCTGCGGCTGGGGCGCCTGGGTTACGAATGGCAGCAGAACGTCAAGGAAAACGCCGACGTGCGGCTGTGGAAGGGCAACACGCTGGTGCCGGCGGCCTACCGCACCATCGACGACATCATCATGGAGCGCGCCCCGGCCGACTGGACCCCCGCGGCGCAGGTGGTCGGCAGCGTGATGGGCGCGATCGAGGGCCTGCTGGCCAGCGACTGGTTCGTGTTCTGGCGCTGCCGGGAACTGATCGCCATGGGCCAGCTGGTGCTGCGCGGCAACGCCGACTCGCTCGATACCTGCGAGCTGCGCCGCCATGCCGGCGGCGGGGGCGAATAATCAAGAATATATGGCCCGTACCAAGGCACCCGATTTCGAGGCGCAGCGCGAGCAGATCCTGGACCTGGCCGCCGCCGCCTTTGCCAACAGCAGCTACCCCAGCACCTCGATGGCCGACCTGGCCGCCGCCTGCGGCACTTCCAAGGCGCGGCTGTATCACTACTACGAGAGCAAGGAAGCGATCCTGTTCGACCTGCTGGACCGCTACACGCGCCGGCTGATGCTGCTCGTCACCGAAGTCGAAGCCGACGCCGAGCGCCATGCGCGCACCGACAAGGACGCCTTCGGCAACCTGATCCGCGCCTTCCTGGCCGAGTACGAGACCTCGCAGACGCGCCATATCGCGCTGATCAATGACGTCAAGTTCCTGGCCGAGACCCAGCGCGACCTGATCCTGGGCCGCGAGCGCGACGTGGTCGCGGCGTTCTCGCGGCTGCTGCGCCGCGCCTACCCGGACCGCGTCACGCGCGAGAACCAGACCGCGCTGACCATGACCATCTTCGGCATGATCAACTGGACCTTCACCTGGCTCAAGCCGGGCGGCCGGCTCTCGTACGCCGACTTTGCCGAGATGGTGGTCGACCTGCTCGAAGGCGGCCTGCCCGGGCGCGCGGCCGCCGGGCGCTGAGCCGCCCGGGCCGGGCTGCGCCCGCGCCTACATCCACTCGGCCTCTTCGCGCTGGCGCCGCTGCTCGCGGTCCTGGCGGAACATCTCTTCCAGCTCGTCGCGCGCCTGGCGCGCCAGCGAGACCAGCTTCTTCTGGTCGGTGTAGTGCGGGTAGAAGCGGTCGATTGCCTCGATATTGTGGCGGCGGAAGCGCAGCGCCACGTTGCGCGCCTCGCCCGGGTCGAAGCCCAGCCCTTCCAGCACGCGCCGGCCCAGCATCAGCGAGCCCTCGAACATCTCGCGCTCGAACAGCTGCACGCCGCGGTCCTTGAGTTGATAGACATGGGAGACATGGCGCGCGCGGGCGTAGATCTGCAGATCGGGGAAGCGCTCGCGCACGCGGTCGATCAGCGCCAGGCTGTCGTCCATGCTGTCGATGGCCACCACCAGGATGCGCGCGTCGGCAATGCCGGCGGCTTCCAGCAAGTCCAGCCGGGTGGCGTCGCCATAGAACACCTTGAAGCCGTACTGGCGCAGGAATTCGATCTGGTCCGGATCGTGGTCCAGCACCGTCACGCCCACGCCCTGGCTGTACAGCAGGCGCCCGATGATCTGGCCGAAGCGCCCGAAGCCAGCGATCAGCACCGGGTTTTGCTGCGGCGTGATGACTTCGTCCGGACGCGCCTTGCCGGCGCCGATGCGTGGCGCCACCAGCCGGTCATAGGCCAGCAGCAGCAGCGGCGTGGCCACCATCGACAGCGCCACCACCAGCACCAGCAAGGCCTCGGTCTCGCGCGGCAGCAGTCCGGCGCCGCCGGCGACGCCGAACACCACGAAGGCGAATTCCCCGCCCTGCGAGATCAGCAGCGCGAACAGCAGGCGCTGGCCGCGGGCGATCGAAAAATGCCGCGCCAGCAGCGCCAGCACGGCGGTCTTGGCCACCACGAAGGCCGTCACCAGGCCCAGCACCAGCCACGGCGAGCGTGCCAGCACGGCGAAGTCGATCGACATGCCGACCGCCATGAAGAACAGCCCCAGCAGCAGGCCCTTGAACGGCTCCAGATCGGCCTCGAGGGCGTGCCGGTATTCGGAATCGGCCAGCAGCACGCCGGCCAGGAAGGTGCCCAGCGCCATCGACAAGCCCACCGCGTCCATCATCAGCGCGATGCCTACTACCAGCAGCAGCGCAAAGGCGGTGAACATCTCGCGCATGTCGGTGCGGGCGATAAACCGCAGCGCCGGGCGCACCAGGTAGCGGCCCCCGGCCACCACCGCGCCGATGACCGCCACCGCCTTGCCCGCCGCCAGCCACCCTGCCGCGCCGGCGCCGGCCCCTGCGGCGCCTTGCGTGGCCAGCAGCGGCAGCAGCGCGATCATCGGGATCGCGGCGATGTCCTGGAACAGCAGGATGCCGAAGCTGGCGGCGCCCGCCGGCGTGCCGAACAGGTTGCGCTCGGTCAGCGTCGCCAGCGCGATCGCGGTGGACGACAGCGCCAGCCCCAGGCCCGCCACCAGCGCCACCTGCCAGGGCGCGCCGGCCAGCGCCGCGACCGCGCCGATCATCAGCGCACAGGCGGCAAGCTGCACGCCGCCGTAGCCGAAGATGCTACGCCGCAGCGCCCACAGCTTGCGCGGCTCCAGCTCCAGGCCAATCACGAACATCATCAGCACCACGCCGAACTCGGAGAAGTGCAGGATCGATTCGACATCGGTCACCAGGCGCAGCGCGAACGGCCCGATCGCCGCCCCGGCCAGCAGGTAGCCCAGCACCGCCCCAAGCCCGCCGCGCCGCGCCAGCGGCACCGCCACCACCGCGGCGACCAGGAACACCAGCAGCGCAACCAGGAAATCATGCTGGTTCATGCCTGCACCTCCGCCGGCGTGGGATGCGTGCCCAGCCGCCCGCAGACGTGGGCGATATGGTCGGCCAGCGCCTGGGCGTCGGCATTGTTGGCGTCGTGCAGCACCACCGGCGGCAGCCACGTCATGCCGCACAACAGGGCGGTCTGCTCCAGCGGCAGCAGGAATTCGGCGATCGGATGGCCATGCGTGCCGTCCGGCCCGTATGCGTCGGCCGTGCCGCCGGTGCTGACCACCGCCAGCAGCGACTTGCCACGCAGCGCGGTGCCGCCCGGGCCATAGGCCCAGCCGGGCTCGAGTACTTCATCCAGCCACAGCTTGAGCATGGCCGGCACGCTGTACCAGCGCACCGGGAACTGGAGCACGATGGTGTCCGACACCGACAGCACGCGCTGCTCGGCCACGACATCGATGTCGTAGTCGACATAGCTGCGGTAGAGGTCGCGTACCTGGACCTGCGGCAGTGCGTCCAGCGCGTCGGCCAGCGGCCGGTTCACGCGCGAGCGGCTGGGCGTCGGGTGCGCGTAGATCACAACGATGGGGGGCTCGGTCATGGAAAGACGTCAGGGCTGTCTGGGTGATCGGGAAATTCGCCGGGATGTCGATGAATTGACGCGTTGCACCAAATCCACACCTGACGGCGCGCAACAATTCATCACATTTTTTTAGGTCGTTGTTTTAATTGATTTTTATCTCACGGCGTAGCCGAAAGGAGTTCTGCTGCGGCGCAGGAAGCTTACGTCAAACTGACAATTCCACTACAATACTTTTCGTGCTGCATCAAGTTGGTGTTTCCCCGAGTCTCGCACGGTTTCCGGGAAAAGTGCCTGGAAAAACACCGCCGCAGTGCCTATTTTTTATCTGACTGCACCGGAAGGAATCATCGTGAACCCGCTCGAACTGAGCAAGGCCGTCGGCGCACTGACCGACGAAGATCTGCGCAAGGCAGCCGAAGCCGCCCAAGCCGCCCACCGCGCCACCGTCCTGGTGCGCGAGCTGTCGGCCCACCACCGCTCGCGCCTGCTGAAGCATTTCCTCGCCCTGGGCGAGGAGGATCGCCTGCTCCGTTTCGGCCAGTCGGTGGGCGACCACGTGATCGAGGCCTATGTCGACAGCATCGACTTCGACCATGACAGCGTGTTCGGCGTCTACGACGACAAGCTCGAGCTGATCGGCGTCGGCCATTTCGCCAACCTGCGCGACAACGCCCAGGGTCGCGTGGCGGAGTTCGGCGTGTCGGTGTCCGGCAGCGCGCGCGGCCGCGGCATCGGCAGCGCGCTGTTCGAGCGTGCCGCCATCCATGGCCGCAATACCAGCGTGCGCACGCTCTACATGCACTGCCTGTCGCGCAACGCCGCGATGATGCATATCGCCAAGAAGGCCGGCATGAAGGTCCAGTATGCCTACGGCGAAGCCGACGCCTACCTGGAACTGCCGCCGGCGGATACCGCCAGCCGCCTGAGCGAGGCGCTCGACGAGCAGCTCGCCGACCTGGACTACGCGGTGCGCCGCAACCTGCGCGACGCACGCCGCTTTGGCCTGCGCTTCTGGCGCACCATGGTGCCGCAGAAGCATACCGCCTGAGCGGCCGGACCTCCGGTCCGCACGGCATCGACAAAAACGGCGCATCGCAACGATGCGCCGTTTTGCTTTGCCGGCCCGGGCCGCGCCGTTCAGGCCGCGCCGCCCACCGGCAGCGCCGTGGTGTCCTTGATGCTTTCCAGCGCGAAGCTCGAGCGCACATCGATCACCGACGGGTGCGCCAGCAGCTGTTCCTGCATGAAGCGCGCGAAGTGCTCCATGTCCTCGACATAGACCTTGAGCAGCAGGTCCATCTCGCCGGTCATGGCATGGCACGCCGCCACCTCCGGCCACACGGCGATCGAGGCGCGGAACAGGTCCAGCGGGGCCTTGCCCTTGGGCGCGCCCCCATGCTTTTCCAGCCGCACATTGATATAGGCCAGCAGGCCGAGCCCGATCTTGTTGGGCTCCAGCAGTGCCGCGTACTGCCGGATCACGCCGATCTCTTCCAGCCGCCGGATGCGGCGCAGGCAGGGGCTGGGCGACAGGTTCACGCGCTCGGCCACCTCCAGGTTGGTTAGCCGGCCGTTGGTCTGCAGCACTTCCAGGATCTTCCGGTCGATCTTGTCCAACTCCACCTTGCTCACGATATTGTTGCTCCGCAATATGTTTATTGGCAATTTTTTTGCGCAAATTTAGCAAGCCGTGCACAAGTACGCAATTTTTTGTGAAATTACATCCGATCTGCGCCCGATTTTGTGGGGTGGGCGGCCTTATCGGTCACTCGCGCGTCAGCCGTTCGGGCCGGGCAAATCCCAGTCTGGCGGCGCTGCCGGGTGTCGCGGAGGCGCGCTGACCGGAGAACGGGCGAGGTGGCGCGCAGGTTCCGGCAAACAGGGAAGCGGCATTCTACGGGCGTTTGGGTCCGCGCCAGTGCGTTCCTGTGCCGGAGCAGTCCACGTTGTCCGCTGAACGGACAAAAAAGCGCGCGGCCCTCGGGCTCGCGCGCTTGGTCGGTAGGCTGGCAGCGGCGCTCAGGCGGCGCTGCCGGGGCCGTCCGCTCAGCCGCCGCTGGTCGACGGCGCCGCCGGGTTGGCGGGTGCCGGCTGGTTGTCCGGGGCGGCCTGGCCGCGCGGACCGCGTTCGCCACGCTCGCCACGATGGGGACGATCGCGGTGCATCTTCTCCATGCCGGCGCGGATTTCATCGCGGGTCAGCTTGCCGTCGCGGTTGGCGTCGAGCTGGTCAAAGCGCTTGGCCAGGCGCGGCAGGCCGGCGTTGGCCTCGGCCTTGGTCAGCGCGCCGTCGCCGTTCTTGTCGGCGGCCTTGAACTTCTCGTCGAAGGCGGCCTGCATGCGCGCGTGATGTTCGGCCATGGCGGCCTTGCGCTGCGCGTCCATCTCGGCCTTGTCGATCTTGCCGTCGCGGTTGATGTCGAGCTTGTTGAACCACGCGTCGGCCTCGGCCTTGGAAATGGCGCCGTCGCCATCGGTATCGATCGCCTTCATCCACATGCCGCCGCCGTGGTGGCGGTGGTGGTGGTGGCCCATGCCGGGCTTGCCGGCCGGTGCTGCGCCCGGTGCAGCGGGAGCGCTGGCCTGGGCAAAGGCGCCGCCGGCGACCAGCAGCGCGGCCGAGACGGCCAGGAACTGTTTCAGGATCTGCGGCTTGTGATTGCGTTGCATGTCGTGCTCCTTTTCATCACGTTGGCATGTACGGATTAGAACGCAGACGATGCAGCGAAGTTGGCGCTTTTAATACGATGTTACCCGCCTCACAGAAAGCCGGGAGCGGCGTAAGGGAACGCAAGCAAGGGCGAATATTCGATCTGCCGGCAGCCTAGGGCTGCGCTTTCGGCACGATCTGGCCTTCATCCGCCGCCTCGGCCGACATGCCGGGCTGGTACTGGCGCGGATCGACGGGTTGAGGCTGGGGCTGGGCCGGCTGGACCGACGGTGCCGGCTGAACCGGTTGTGGCTGGGGCTGGGCTTGCGGCTGTGGCTGGGCCTGTTGCCCTGGCGGCTGGCCGCGCGGCGGCTGGGCCGGTGCGGGCTGCGCAGCAGCCTGCGCCGGCGGCGGCATGGGCGTTGCCATGGGCGCCGCCGCGCCGGCGGGCGGCGTCGGCAGCGGGCTGGCGGCACGCGGCGCACCGCGCGTGGCAGCCGCCTGCAGCGGCAGGGCAATTTCCTGGCGCACGCCATTGCGCTCGATCACCACGCCGCGCTGGCGCACTTCCACCAGCCGGATCTGCGGCGCCAGGTCGGCACCCATGCGCACCGCCTTGGCCGGACCGCCGTCGATGGAGACGATTGCCGCGCTGGCGCCACCGCCGAGCTCGGCCACCACGCCGAGCAGCTGCACGTTGCTCGGTCCGGCCTGGGCCGAGCCGCCGAACAGCGTCGCGATCGCGCCGGTCTCGACCGCCTCGGTCTGCGCCACCCGCGCGCTCTTGGGCACCGGGATGGTCCGCATCGCACTGAACGTCAGCACCCAATAGGTGACCAGCGCGCACAGCGCGATAAACAGCGCCACGCTGGCCAGGCGCGGCAGCCACAGCGCGGAGGCATCGAAGCGGAACGAAGGCCGGAGGGACAATTGCATGGATCGGGACCCTGGATACCCGCCGCGGCGGGTCATGGCGCGAGAGCGCGGACGCGCCAAGCGTACCAGAGCCCCATGACGCTGTCTGCCGCGCCGGCGATGCTGCCGCCGGCGCGGCCGGGACGCTTACAGCAGGTCGTCCAGCAGGTCAGGGCCGAACACTTCGCGCTCAACGTGCGCCGCCGGCACGCCCGCGCTGAGCAGCGCGTGACGCTGCGCCTGCATGAAGCCGAGCGGTCCGCACAGGTAGAAACGGCCATCGACAAAGCGTTGCAGGTCGGGCTGGCGCAGCATCTCGGCCAGCGGCATGGTGCCGGCGTGGTCGTAATCGCGGCCCGCAAGGTCTTCCGCTTGCGGGGACTCATAGCTGATGTGCGTGACCAGCCCCGGCAGGCGCTCACGCGCCCATTGCAGGTCGGCGCGATGGGCATGGTGGCGGCCGTCGCGGGCGGCGTGGGCGAACAGCACCGCACGCTGCGAGCCTTGCGCGGCCAGCGTGCGCAGCACCGACAGCATCGGCGTGATGCCGATCCCGCCCGACAGCAGCACCAGGGGCCGGTGGCTTTCCAGCGCCGGCGTGAACTCGCCGAACGGCGCGCTCACCTTGAGCTCGGCGCCCTCGTGGGCGTTGGCGTGCAGCCAGTTGGACACCGCGCCGGCCGGCGTAGCCTGGCCGCCATCCTCGCGCTTGACCGAGATGCGCCAGGTCGGCAGTCCGGCCTCGGCCGACAGCGAATACTGGCGCAGCTGGCGCGTGCCGTTGTCCAGGCGCGCTTCGACGCTGATGTACTGGCCCGGCCGGAAATCACGCAGCGGCTGGCCGTCGGCCGCGGCCAGCGTCAGCGCCACCACCTGGCCGCCCTGCGCCTCGCGGCGCACCACGCGCACCGGCATCAGCGCGCCGGCGGTCACGCCGGTGCGCTGGTACAGGCGCGCCTCGGCGGCGATCAGCTCGCCCGCCAGCAGCCAGTAAGCCTCGTCCCAGGCCGCCAGCAGCGGCGGCGTGGCGGCTTCGCCCAGCACCGCGGAGATCGCGCCGAGCAGGTGGCGGCCGACGATCGGGTAGTGCGCGGGCGTGATGCCCACGGCCGCGTGCTTGTGCACGATGCGCTCGACCACCGGCCCCAGGGCCGCCGCGTTGTCGATGTTGGCCGCGTAGGCGAATACGGCCGACGCCAGCGACTGCTGCTGGCTGCCGTTGGCCTGGTTACCCATGTTGAACAGCTGGGTCAGCTCGGGCCGGTCGGCGAACATCTCGCGGTAGAAATGCGTGGTGATGGCCAGGCCATGCTCGCGCAGCACGGGCACGCTTGCATCGATATAGGGGCGGGAAGCGGCGGACAGCATCAGGTATCACTCCGTTTTATTCATGCAAACAGGATGCATGTTTTAGCACAACAAAAAACCGGCATTCGCCAGCCACGTGCGGATCCCGTCCGCTCAGGCCGAACGCCGGTTCAGGAAATCACGATGCAGGCGGATGATCGATTCGGCGGTGTGGCTGCCGGTGACATCGGCCAGCGTGACGTCGTCGAGCGCGCGGTAGAAGGCTTGCTCGGCCACGTCCAGCGCGCGCTTCAGGTGGCAGTTGCCATTCAGCGCGCAGGGCGGGTTGTCGCAGTCGATCACCGGCCGGTGCCCTTCCAGCTCGCGCAGGATGGTGCCGATGGTGAGCCGCTCGGCGCCGGGGCCAAGCTGCAGGCCGCCATGGCGGCCGCGCGTGGCGCTGACCCAGCCCAGCTTCGACAGCCGCGCCGCCACCTTGACCAGGTGGTTGTGCGAGATGCCGAACTGCTGGCCCACCTCGGCGATCGTGATCGGCCGGCTGCCGTCGCCACGGGCGACGTACATCAACAGGCGCAGCGCATAGTCGGAGAAGCGGGTCAGTTGCATCGTGGCGTCATGTTAAAAAAGATGCATCCCGGATGCAAGTTATATTTTTTCCCGGCGTGCTAGGGTTCGGGTTCGCCAAAAAGCGCTGGCCGGCTTTGTGATTCATATCAGACATTGCCGCGACCCCGACGGGGGCTGCCCATAAAAGAGTCATAAGGCGCCGGTTATACTGATCGGCGAACCCGGCCCCGCCAGCCCCCTGGCGCGGGTCCCGCCATTCCAGCAACGAGGTCTTACCAACAATGCGCAGAATCACTTCCCAGCTTGCCCGCCCCGCCCGTCCTGCCCGCCGCGCGCGCGGCTTCACCCTGATCGAGATCATGGTCGTGATCGTGATCCTCGGCGTGCTGGCGGCACTGGTGGTGCCCAAGATCATGAGCCGTCCGGACGAAGCCCGCATCGTCGCGGCGCGCCAGGATATCTCGTCGATCATGCAGGCGCTCAAGCTGTACCGTCTCGACAACAGCCGCTATCCGACCACCGAGCAGGGCCTGGGCGCACTGGTGGCCAAGCCTACCACCGAGCCGGTGCCCAACAACTGGAAGGGCGGCGGTTACCTGGAAAAGCTGCCCAAGGATCCTTGGGGCCATCCGTATCAGTACCTGAACCCCGGCGTGCGCGGCGAAATCGACGTGTTCAGCTTCGGTGCCGACGGCCAGGCCGGCGGCAACGCCAACGACGCCGATATCGGCAACTGGGAGTAAGCGCCCCTGCCGCCCGCCCCTGCCGCTTCCCTGATGACCACGGCGCCGCGCCGCCGCGCCTCCCGGCAGCGGCACTCCGGCTTTACGCTGCTGGAACTGCTGGTGGTGATGGTGATCGCCGGCATCGTGATCTCGCTGGTCGCGGTCAATGCCTCGCCCAACGAGCGCGGCCGCGTGCTTGACGACGGCCAGCGCATCGCGCGGCTGTTCGAGCTGGCGCAGGAAGAGGCGCAGCTGGGCGCACGCCCGCTCGCCTGGGAAGGCGACGCCGGCGGCTGGCGCTTCCTCGAGTCGACCCCCAACGGCTGGATCCCCCTGCGCACCGACGTGTTCGCGCCCGGCACCTGGCGCCTGGCGCTGGACCAGGTCATCGTCGCCGAAGGCGGCCGCAGCACCGGCACCAACAGCCCGCCGCGGCTGATTTTCGGGCGCGAGCTGATCGATGCCCCGCAGCGCCTGGTGCTGGTGCGCGGCGATATCCGCGTCGACGTGGCCGGCGACGGCAGCGGCCGCTATTTCGCCAGCACGCCATGACGTCCCCGCGCTCCCCCGCACGCCGGCGCGCCCGCGCGGCCGGCTTCACGCTGATCGAAGTGCTGGTGGCGCTGACCATCCTGGCGGTGGCACTGACCGCGGCGATGCGCGCGATGGGCTCGATGATCGATGCCGGCGCGTCGCTGCAGACCCGCATGCTGGCCGAATGGAGCGCCGAGAACCACCTGGCCTCGCTGCGCCTTGCCAAGACCTGGCCCGAGCCCGGCGTCAGCGGCTATGCCTGCCCGCAGGGCGGCACGCCGCTGTACTGCGAGCAATCCGTGTCGGCCACGCCCAATCCGGTGTTCCGCCGCGTCGAGATCGCGGTCTATCCGTCGGCCACCGACAAGTCGGTGCGGCTGGCGTGGCTCGTCACCATCGTTCCCAATGAAATCCGCAACGTGCTCTGAGCGCCGGCGCGGGCGCCGATCCGCCAGCGGCTTCACGCTGCTGGAAATGCTGGTCGCCATCACGCTGCTGGCGGTGATGGCGGTGATCGGCTGGCGCGCGCTCGACAGCCTGACGCGCGGCCGCGAACGGCTGATCGACCATGACGCCCGGCTGGATGCACTGAAGGTGCTGTACGGCCAGATGCAGGCCGATTGCGAGCACCTGGCCAACCCCACGCTGCTGCAGGGCAGCCCGGTCGAGATCGGCCAGAACCGCGTGCTGCTGGTGCGCGACCGCCGCGACGAAGGCCAGCCGCCGGCATGGCAGGCACTGTCTTACCAGCTGGACGGCAACACGCTGGTGCGCGTGGCCGCGCCGCCGGTGAGTAACCGCGCCGCGCTGCAGTCGTCGCTGCTGGCACTGCGCCAGGGCGGCGGCAACGACGCGCAGGTGCGGCGCCTGCTGGCCAACGTCGACGGCATGAGCGCGCGCGCCTGGGTCGAACCCGGCGGCTGGCAGGCCGACAGCAACCGGATCCGCAACGTGCTGTTCAGCGGCAACGCTGCCAGCGCGGTGCAAGCGTCGGAGGCCGGCGCGGCGGTGCCCAATACCGCGGTGCGGGCGGTGGAACTGACCATCCTCGCCCGCATGGGCGACGGCGACGCGCCGCGGCAGTTCCAGAAGATCTGCATGTCGGGGCTATGACGCACGCCCGCAGCCCCCTCCGCTTCCGGCCTTTGCGCCGCGCGCGCGGCGCGGCCGTGGTCACCGCGCTGCTGATGGTGACGCTGGCCGTGGTGGTGGTGTCGGGGATGCTGTGGCGACAGCAGGTGCAGATTCGCGCCATCGAAAACCAGCGGCTGCTGGCCCAGGCCACCTGGATCGAGCGCGCCGCGGTCGACTGGGCGCGGCTGATCCTGCGCGACGACCAGCGCCGCAGCAACGTCGACGAGCTGGGCGAGCCGTGGGCGGTGCCGATCGCCGAAACCCGCCTGTCGGATTTCCTGGGCGCGTCGCTGCGCACCGACGTTGCGGGCGAGACCTCGTTCCTGTCCGGGCGCATCCTCGATGCGCAGGCGCGCTTCAACCTTGCCAACCTGGTGACATGGTCAGCCACCGGCGGCCAGGGCGCGCCGGTCGGGCGCGTTGCCAATATCGACCAGTCGGCGCAGGCCGCCTATGGCCGGCTGCTGCGGACCGTGGGCCTGAACCCGGCGCTGGCCGAATCCACCGCGCGCCACATGCTGCAGGCCGCGCAAGGTGGCCACGGCGCCGAGGGCTCGGGCCGGCAGGCGCCGCGCCCGCTCGACAGCGTGCAGGGCCTGCTGGCGCTGCCCGGCTACACGCCCGAGATGGTGGCGGTGCTGGAGCCCTTCGTGATCGTGCTGCCCGAGCGCACCCTGGTCAATGCCAACACCGCCGAGGCCGAGGTGCTGGCCGCGATGATCGACAAGCTGCCGCTGGAACGCGCGCGCGAGCTGGTGCGCCAGCGCGACCGCGCCTACTTCAACAACATCGGCAACCTGCAGACGCAGCTGTCCGCGCTGGCGCCGCAGGCGAGCAGCGGCAACCTCGGCAACCTGCTCGACGTGCGCTCGCATTACTTCCTGGTCTACGGGCTGGTGCGGCACGAGCGCGCCAGCCGGCTGCAGGTGTCGCTGATCTATCGCGGCGAACCGCTCGGTGCGGCCAACACCACCCGCGTGGTCTGGATCCAGGACGCGGACCGGCTGCCGGACCTGCGCTGAGCATGGCAAGGCGGCCTGGCCCACATATGAATACAGCACACCGGAGCAACCGGGGAGAATGGTATTGACGCGATTTTGTCACGCAGGCAAGGTATGCTGCGGCGCTGGCGCGAGCCTGACACCAGCCCGCTCGCCGCTGATCGGCCTCCCAGGCCGCCCGCCGGCATCCCCGCACTCCGGCAAGTTTCCTGCGCCGGGGCGTTCCCGGGCGCACCCCCATGGGCCATGCGCCTTATCGAGCCGTTCTACTGAAGCCAAAGCAAGGACACCTTGAGCACCACTCTGTACGTGCGCTTGCCGCACCGGCCGCATGACCAGCCGCAACCGTGGCAGTTCGGCGCCCTGCCCTTTGCGCTGGTGCGCACGGCGGCGGCCGATGCCACGCGGCGCGGTTTGCCCCGTGCCGCACCGGAAGTGTTGCGAGAAGGCCACGCCCGCATCGCTGACCTGCCCGCGGCGGAGCGGCTGGTGCTGATCCTGGCCGCCAGCGACGTACTGCTGACCAGCGCCAGCGTGCCGCCGCTGCCGCCCGCGCGTTTGAAGCAGGCGCTGCCCAACCTGGTCGAGGATGCCCTCGCCACTGACGCGCAGCCCTGCCATATCGGCATCGGCCCCACCCTCGACGGCGCCGCATCCGCGCGCGGGCCGCGCCAGCGCCTGTTGATGGTGGCGGACCGCGCCTGGCTGCGCGCGGTGCTCGATGCCTTTGCCGAGCACCGCCATCGCCGCCGCCACGTGCTGGCCGCGCAGCTGTGCGTGCCCCTGGCCGCGCCGGCAGAAGAGGAAGCCGGCGCCGAGCCGACGCTGGCGCCGCCCGGGGCGGCGCCGGCTGCGGTGCAGCCGGCCACGCTGGTGGTCGAGGCCGCCGCCAGCGCACTCGCCGAAGGCGGCGCGCTCGGCGACGCATTGGGCGAAGCCTTGCCGGACACCGCCAGCAGCACCGCACGCCAGTGGCAGCTGACCGTGCGCACCGGTGCGTACACCGGATACGGCCTGCTGCTGGGCGACGACGCGCTGGCCGCATGGCAGGCGCTGGCGCCTGAAGGCACCTGGTATGCCGATGGCGAGGCCGCGGCGATGGCGCCGGTGCCCGGGCTGCGCCAGGCCGGTCGCACCGGCTGGCGGCTGTGGATCGACGGTGCGCAGGAATGCCTGCGCGAGCCGGGGCTGGACCTGGCCCAGTTCGAATTCGCGCAGGGCCGCGCCGACCGCTGGAACCTGGTGGCGTGGCGCCTGCCGCTGGCGCTGGCGGCGGGCCTGGTGCTGGTCCAGCTGATCGGCATGAACACCCACTGGCTGCTGCTGCGCAACGAACAGCAACGGCTCGAAGCCGCGCAGGCGCAGACGCTGCGCGGCACCTTCCCGCAGACGCCGACGGTGATCGACCCCCCGCTGCAGATGCGCCGCCAGGTCGAGCAGCTGCGCATCGCCAGCGGACGCAGCACGCCCGATGATTTCCTGCCGCTGGCCGACCGCTTCGCCCAGGCCGCGCGCCGGCTGCCGCCCGACGCGCTGCAGGCGCTCGAGTACCGCGGCCGCATGCTGGTGGTGACGCTCAAGCCCGGCACCGACACCGCCGGCCTGCGCAGCGCGGCGCGCCAGGCCGGACTGCAGATGGACGAAGACAAGGCCGGCAATGCCGCGGGCAGCACCGGCTCCAGCGCAGGCACGCCTGTGACACCCGGCTCGCGCTGGACCATCAAGCCTGGCCTTTGACCGGCGCACGCCCGACATGAACCCATTGAAAGATTCCACCCGCAGCCCTTCGCCCGCCGCCCGCCGCAGCGGTGCCGCCACGCTGCGCACGCGCATGGCGCGGCTGCGCCCGTCGGTGCCGCAAGCCTGGCGGGAACGCTTCGACGCCTTCTGGTCGGCGCGCAACCCGCGCGAGCAGGCTATCCTGGGCGGCGGTGCCGCGGTGCTGGCACTGGTGCTCGGCTACCTGCTGCTGTGGGAGCCGGCCGCCGACGGCCGCGAGCGGGCCGCGCGCAACCTGCCGCAGCTGCGTGCCGACCTGGCCGAGATGGAAACGCTGGCTCAGGAAGCCCGCGGCCTCAAGGCCACGCCGGCGCCGTCGCTGCGCGGCGATGCGCTGACCGAGGCGCTGCAGGAAAGCCTGGGCCAGTACGGCCTGAAAGCCACGCGCCTGGCGGCCGCCGCCGACAACAGCGTGCAGGTGCAGCTGGACAAGGTCCCGTTCGGGGCGGTCAGCACCTGGCTGCAGGACGTGCGCCAGCAGCAGCGCATGAAGGTGATCGATGCGCGCGTGGTCTATGTCGGCGCCACGGCGCTGGTGAACGTTACCGCGACCCTGCAGGGTCCGGGCGGCCGCAGCTGATGGTGCGGCTGGAAACCCTGCGCCTGCCGCGGCGCGCGCTGCGCCAGCCGGCCGCCGCGCGGCGCCTGCGCTGGCTCGGGCTGGGCCTGGCCACGGCCGCGGTGACCACGGTGGCGATGCTGCCGGCAACATGGATCGCTACGCGCGTCGCCACGCAGACCCAGGGACGCGTCCTGCTGGCCGATGCCAGCGGCTCGCTGTGGCGCGGCAGCGCCACGCTGGCGCTGTCGGCCGGCGCCGGCAGCCAGACCGCCACCGTGCTGCCCGGGCGGCTGCAGTGGACGCTGGCGTTCTGGCCGCTGCTGACCGGCCGCGCGCGGCTGGTGCTGACCCATGCCGAGGCCATGGCGGCGCCGGTCGCCATTACCGCGACCCCGGGCGGCTGGACCGCGCAGTCGGGCGCGATGCGGCTGCCCGCGTCGCTGCTCGAGGGCGTGGGCGCGCCGTTCAACACGCTGCGCCCGGACGGCCTGATGCGGGTGGACTGGTCCACGCTGCAGGGCCGGTTTTCCGGCCAGGGCATGACCGGCCATATGACGCTGCGCATCGAGCAGGTATCGGCCGCGGTCAGCCGGCTGCGCCCGCTCGGCAGCTACCGCGCCGAGATCGACTGGACCGGCGCAGGCGGCGGCAAGCTGCAGCTGAGCACCATCGATGGTCCGCTGCACCTGGAGGGCAGCGGCACCCTCGGGCGGCAGGCGCGCTTCGAAGGTACCGCGCATGCCGAACCCGAGGCGGCGACGCAGCTGACCAGCCTGCTGAGCCTGCTGGGACGACGAGACAACAATGTGACTAGGCTGCGTTTCTGATGCCACGCAGAGCGCACAGCCCACGGAAATGACTATGACCACCCACGCCAACCGACCTGTTTTCAAGACCGCCTGCGCCCGCGCCGTGGCATTGCTCTGCGGGCTCTCCTTGCTGGCGCCCGCGCCGCTGTGGGCCCAGCCCGGCGCGCCGGCCGCGCGCAGCCAAGGCACGCCGCCGGCGCCGCCCGACGTCACCCCGGCCAATCGCGACCAGGTGGTGCTGAACTTCGTCAACGCCGACCTCGACTCCGTGATCAAGGCGGTCGGCCAGGCCACCGGCAAGAACTTCGTCATCGACCCGCGCGTGAAGGGCACCGTCAACCTCGTCACCGAGCAGCCGGTCTCGCGCGCGCAGGCGCTGCAGACGCTGGGCTCGGTGCTGCGCATGCAGGGCTATGCCATGGTCGAGAGCAACGGCTTCACCAAGGTCGTGCCCGAGGCCGACGCCAAGCTGCAGGGCTCGCCCACCGTGATCGGCGGCAGCCCCAGCCGCGGCGACCAGGTGGTGACGCAGGTGTTCCGGCTGAACTACGAGTCGGCCAACAACCTGGTGCCGGTGCTGCGGCCGATGATCGCGCCCAACAACACCATCACCGCCTATCCGGCCAACAACACCCTGGTCATCACCGACTACGCCGACAACCTGCGCCGCATCGCCCGCATCATCGCCGCGGTCGATGCGCCGGCCTCGGGTGAGGTCGAACTGGTGCCGCTCAAGCATGCGCTGGCCAGCGATACCGCGGCGGTGCTGCAGCGCCTGCTGGACCCGGCCGCCGCGGGCGCGGCCGGCGGCGGCGGCGGTGGCGCGGCCGTCGATGCCAGCCTGCGCACCTCGGTGGTGGCCGAGCCGCGCAGCAATTCACTGATGATCCGCGCCACCAGCCGAGCGCGCCTGCAGCAGGCGCGCCAGCTGATCGAGAAGCTCGACCAGCCCTACGCGCGCCCCGGCAACATCTGGGTAGTGCCGCTGAAGAACGCCGATGCGATCAAGCTGGCCGCCACGCTGCGCGCCATCGTCGCCGCCGACAGCAGCTTCGCCACCTCGACCCAGCCCGGCGGACAGCCTGGCGGCCTCGGCGGCGCGGCGGGCATGACCAATGTCTCGACGCCGACCGGCGGCCAGTTCACCGGCGGCGCAACCACGACCCAGACCGGCATGCGCAGCGGCACCGGCACCGGGAGCGGCACCGGCGCCTCTGGCAGCTCGGCCTTCGCCGCCTCGTTCGGCACCAATACCCAGCCGACCACCGGCGGCATCATCCAGGCGGACCCGTCCACCAACTCGCTGATCATCACCGCCAGCGAACCGGTCTACCGCAACCTGCGCGGCGTGATCGACGACCTCGACGCGCGCCGCGCGCAGGTCTACATCGAGTCGATGATCGTCGAGGTGACCGCGACCCAGGCCAGCGAGCTGGGGATCCAGTGGCAGGGCCTGATCAGCTCGCCCGGCGGCAACAACAACGTCTTTGCCGGCACCAACTTCGGCACCGGCGGGCAGAACATCCTGAACCTGACCCTGGCCGGGGCGCTGGCCGACAGCAACCGCACCGCCGGCATCGCCGCGGCGCAGGGGCTGGTGCAGGACATCGGCGGCCTGAACCTGGGCATCGTCAACCGGGCCATGGGGCTGGGTGCGCTGCTGCGCGCCCTGGGCACCAACGGCAGCGTCAACCTGCTGTCCACGCCGAACCTGATCACGCTGGAGAACGAAGAAGCCAAGATCCTGATCGGCCAGAACATCCCGATCACCACCGGCTCCTACGCCCAGACCGGCGGCGCGGCCTCGGTCACGCCGTTCCAGACTTTCGACCGCAAGGACGTCGGCATCACGCTGCGGGTGAAGCCGCAGATCACCGACGGCGGCCTGGTGAAGATGCAGATCTTCCAGGAATCGTCGAACGTGGTGCAGGCCACCGCCAACCTGATCCAGGGCCCGACCACCAATGTGCGCTCGATCGAGACCAACGTGCTGGTCGACGACGGCCAGATCATCGTGCTGGGCGGCCTGATCGAGGACAACTATGGCGACGGCGTGCAGAAGGTGCCGCTGCTGGGCGACATCCCCCTGATCGGCGGCCTGTTCCGCTACGAGAACAAGAACCGCTCGAAGACCAACCTGCTGGTGTTCCTGCGGCCCTATGTGATGCGCACGGCCGGCGCCACCGACCGCCTGACCGCGGACCGCTACGACTATATGCGCGCGCAGCAGCAGGGCTTCGTATCGCCTAACATCATGGTGCGGGACACCAACACGCCGATGCTGCCGCCGGCCGACGCGCCGACCACGCCGTTCGTCAACCCGCGCACCAACGGCGCCGTGCCCGGGCCGCTGCCGCTGCCCCAGACGCTGCCGCAGAGCGCGCCGCAAGCGGGCGTGCCGGGTCAGCCACAGCCGCTGCAGGCGGCCCCGCAACCGGTGCCGGAACCGGTCCCGCAACCCCTGCCGCAACCCGCGCCGCAAGCGCCGGTGAGCGCCCCGCAACCGCTCAACCAGCGCGGCGAAGCCGCACTTCCGTACTGAGGCCCGTCATGGCCAGCGAAGTCCAAACCGCCCTTTCCACCGGCAGCGCCGGCATCAACCCGCCGGCCGAACTCGAGCCACCCTCGCCGATGGCGGCGCGGCTGGTTTCCTACGGCTTCGCGCGCGAGGCGCCGCTGCTGATCGCGCACCAGCGTCCCGACGGGCTCGAGGTGTGGGTCAGCCGCGCCACCTCGCCCACGGCGCTGGCCGAAGTGGCGCGCGTGCACGGCGCGCTGCGCCTGCGCGTGCTGGAACCCGAGGCGCTGGAGCATGCCATGTCCGACGCCTATAACCGCCAGGACGGCAGCGCCGCGCAGGTGGTGGGCGAGGTCGAGGGCGAGGTCGACCTGTCGCGCCTGATGCAGGACATTCCCGCGGTGGAAGACCTGCTGGAATCCGAAGACGATGCGCCGATCATCCGCATGATCAACGCGCTGCTGACGCAGGCCGCGCGCGAGGGCGCCTCGGATATCCATATCGAGCCGTTCGAATCGTCGTCGGTGGTGCGCTTCCGCGTCGACGGCACGCTGCGCGACGTGGTGCGGCCCAAGAAGGCGCTGCACGGCGCGCTGATCTCGCGCATCAAGATCATGGCGCAGCTCGACATTGCCGAGAAACGCCTGCCGCAGGACGGCCGCATCACGTTGCGCGTGGGCGGGCGGCCGGTCGACGTGCGTGTGTCGACGCTGCCCACCGGCCACGGCGAGCGCGCGGTGCTGCGCCTGCTGGACAAGGAAGCCGGCCGGCTCGACCTGGCCAAGCTGGGCATGGCGCCCGACACGCTGCGCGGCTTCGACCACCTGATCCGACAGCCGCACGGCATCGTGCTGGTGACCGGGCCGACCGGCTCGGGCAAGACCACCACGCTGTATGCCGCGCTGTCGCGGCTGGATGCGCGCACCACCAACATCATGACGGTGGAAGACCCGGTCGAGTACGACCTCGACGGCATCGGCCAGACCCAGGTCAACCCGCGCATCGACATGACCTTCGGCAAGGCCCTGCGCGCGATCCTGCGCCAGGACCCGGACGTGGTCATGATCGGCGAGATCCGCGACCTGGAAACCGCGCAGATCGCGGTGCAGGCGTCGCTGACCGGCCACCTGGTGCTGGCCACGCTGCACACCAACGACTCGGCCTCGGCGGTGACGCGGCTGGTCGACATGGGCATCGAGCCGTTCCTGCTGTCGTCGTCGCTGCTGGGGGTGCTGGCGCAGCGGCTGGTACGGCGCCTGTGCCCGCACTGCAAGCGCGAGGAAGTGATCGAGGTCACGCCCGCCGAGGCCGACGTGCTGCACGCGCAGGGCAAGCCGCTGCAGACCCTCTGGCATCCGGTCGGCTGCGACAAGTGCAGCCAGTCGGGCTACCAGGGTCGCATGGGCGTCTACGAGCTGCTCACGGTCGACGATGAAATCCGCACCATGATCCACCGCCAGGCGCCCGAATCGGAAATCAAGCACGTGGCGCTGGCGCACGGCATGCACACCATGCGCGGCGACGCGCAGCGCTGGATCGACAGCGGCGCGACCTCGCTCGAGGAAGTGCTGCGCGTCACGCGCGACTGACGCGGAGCCGCCCGCATGCCAGCTTTCCGCTATGAAGCCGCCGACGCCGCCGGCAAGACCGACCGCGGCGTGATCGAGGCCGACAGCGCGCGCCAGGCCCGCACCCAGTTGCGCGCGCGCGGACTGACGCCGCTGACCGTCGATGCGCTCGCCGGCGCCGGCCTGGCGCCGCGCGCCGGCAGCCAGCTGTTCGCGCGCAAGCTGTCGACGCAGGAGCAGGCGCTGTTCACGCGCCAGCTGGCCAGCCTGATCGTCGCCGGCCTGCCGCTGGACGAAGCGCTGGGCGCGCTGGCCGACCAGGCCGAGCGGCCCTATGTGCATGAACTGCTGGCCGGCATCCGCGCCGAGGTGATGGGCGGCAGCGCGCTGTCGGTCGCGCTGGCGCAGCATCCGCGCGATTTTCCGGACATCTACCGCGCACTGGTCTCGGCCGGCGAGCACTCCGGCCACCTGGGCGTGGTGCTGGAGCGGCTGGCCGGCTATATCGAGTCGCGCAACACGCTGACCTCCAAGATCCGGCTGGCCTTCACCTATCCGGCCATCGTCACGGTGGTGGCGTTCGCGATCGTGATCTTCCTGCTGTCGTACGTGGTGCCGCAGGTGGTGAGCGTGTTCGCCAACACCAAGCAGAAGCTGCCCACGCTGACCATCATCATGCTGTGGCTGTCGGATTTCGTGCGCAACTGGTGGTGGGCCGCGCTGGCGGTGATCGCAGTGGCCGCGTTCAGCATCCGCCGGCTGCTGCGCCAGCCCGCGGTGCGGCTGGAATGGCACCGCTGGCTGCTGACCGCGCCGCTGCTGGGCAAGCTGGTGCGCGGCTACAACACCGCGCGCTTTGCCGGCACGCTGGCGATCCTGGTTTCCGCAGGGGTGCCGATCCTGCGCAGCCTGCAGGCCGCCGGCGAAACCCTGACCAACGAGGCGCTGCGCGCCAACGTGGAGGACGCCAACACCCGCGTGCGCGAAGGCGCCTCATTGGCGCGCGCGCTGGCGGCGCAGAACCAGTTTCCGCCGGTGCTGGTGCACCTGATCCGCTCGGGCGAAGCCACCGGCAACCTGCCGATCATGCTGGAGCGCGCCGCGCAAGGCGAAGCGCAGGAACTGGAACGCCGCACGCTGTTCCTGACCAGCCTGCTGGAACCGCTGCTGATCCTGACCATGGGGGTGGTGGTGCTGCTGATCGTGCTGGCGGTGTTGATGCCGATTATCGAGATCAATCAGCTGGTGCGGTAGCGGCCGGGAGACGGCGGCGCACTGAGGCGTCGGGGCTGGACTGACATCTTTGGCGGACGCTCCCCTCTCCCGCAAGCTTGCGGGAGAGGGGAGAAAACCAACAGCCGGTTTTACTCCGCCTTCTTGCTCGGACGCTTGCGCGTCTTGCGTGCCGGTGCCGGCGCGGGCGCGGGCGCCGTCTCAACCTCGGCGGCGGCCGGTTCCGCCTCCACCGTCGCAGTCAACACCGTAGTCCCCGGCGCCGCGAACACCGACTGGTCGATCGGCCACGGCGTCTCGCTCAGCGTCACCTCCGGCCGGCGCGCCGCGCGCTTGCGCGCGCCGCTGCGGTTGCCCGCCTTCGGCTCCGGGTCGGGCTGCGGCGCGGCTTCGAGCGGCGGCACCGGTTGCGGCTCCGGCTCGGCCTCCACCACGTCGGCCGCGACAAACGGCGGCTCGGCTTGCGCCGGCGCCTCGGGTTCGGGGTCAACCGTCTCCGGCGTCGGCAGCGGCTCGACCCCGCGGGCCGGCTCCGGCGCTCCCGCAGGAACGGGAGCGGCCTGGCGGCGCGCCGGCTCGGCATGCTGGGCCGGCGGCTGCGGCGCGCGCTGCTGCGGCTCTCCGCCCTTGGCGCGCTTCTTCAGCCGTACCCAGATGGTCTTGTTGTTGCCGCCGTTGCGGGTCTCGACCTCGAACAGGCCGGTCGCCGCGACCAGCTCCGACAGCTTGCCGTAGCCGTAGTTGCGCGAGTCGAATTCCGGCGCCTGCTTGGCGATGTGGTTGCCCATGCTGCCCAGCGTCAGCCAGCCGTCTTCGTCCGA
The DNA here is from genome assembly GCF_900094595.1 of Cupriavidus alkaliphilus. GTDB lineage: Bacteria > Pseudomonadota > Gammaproteobacteria > Burkholderiales > Burkholderiaceae > Cupriavidus > Cupriavidus alkaliphilus. Next base: position 29,345 of record NZ_FMAD01000014.1, read on the forward strand.
TACCGCTTGCGCCGCATTCTGCAGCAGGCGCACCAGGCGCGAGTCCTGGCGCAGCTCGCCGGTGCTGCGCTTGCGCGTGGGCGCGGCGGCGCCGTCGGTGCCGTCCGCGCCGTCGGTGTCGACCTCGGCGCGCAACACGTCGGAATAGATGAACTTGTCGCAGGCGGTGACGAACGGCTTGGGCGTCTTGCGCTCGCCAAAGCCGTACACCGTCAGGCCCTGCTCGCGGATGCGCGAGGCCAGCCGGGTGAAGTCGCTGTCGCTGGAGACGATGCAGAAGCCATCGAAGCGCCCGGTATAGAGCAGGTCCATGGCGTCGATGATCATGGCGCTGTCGGTCGCGTTCTTGCCGACGGTGTAGCGGAACTGCTGGATCGGCTGGATCGAGTGCGACAGCAGCCGCTCCTTCCATCCGGCCAGGTTGGGCCGGGTCCAGTCGCCGTAGATGCGCTTGACGGCGGCCACGCCGTACTTGGCGACCTCGGCCAGCAGGCCTTCGACAATAGCGGGCGCCGCGTTGTCGGCGTCGATCAGCACGGCCAGGGTCGCGGTGCCCTGGCGGGGGGAAATGGTCATGTTCGGATATTCGCTGGCAAGCCGCGCACCGGCGCGGGCGGACAAGGGATCGGGTTGCACCAGGCTGGCAACGCAGATATGACGCACAAGAGACCGCCCGGCCTTGGCGCGGGCGCTCTCGATGCAACGCAGTGTACACGCCAGGCCCTGTCGATACGGGAAATCACGGGCCCGGCCGGCACGCTTTGTGCTGCATTGCAAGGTACCGCCGGTTTTGTGGCGGTGCTACCATGCCGCGCAGAGACACAGCCACCCGGCGCCTTCACAAGAGGCAACGAGGCGGTTGCCCACAACTGCAGGTTTCGGTGATCCCGACAGCACGCCCATAGAGGAGCACGCATGAATGCCCCCCTGACCTCGCCGGTCAGCGACGCCATCCGCCAGGCGCTCGCCAACGTTTCCCTCGAAGACAAATACACGCTCGAACGCGGCCGCATCTATATCAGCGGCACGCAGGCGCTGGTGCGCCTGCCGATGCTGCAGCAGGAGCGCGACCACGCCGCCGGGCTGAACACCGCCGGCTTTATCTCCGGCTACCGCGGCTCGCCGCTGGGCGCGCTGGACCAGTCGCTGTGGAAGGCCAAGAAGCACCTGGCCGCGCACAATATCGTGTTCCAGGCCGGCCTGAACGAAGACCTCGCCGCCACCTCGGTATGGGGCTCGCAGCAGGTCAACATGTACCCCGATGCGAAGTTCGACGGGGTCTTCGGCATGTGGTACGGCAAGGGGCCGGGCGTGGACCGCACCGGCGACGTGTTCAAGCACGCCAACTCGGCCGGCTCGTCGAAGCACGGCGGCGTGCTGGTGCTGGCCGGCGACGACCACTCCGCCAAGTCGTCGACGCTGGCGCACCAGTCCGAGCACATCTTCAAGGCCTGCGGCCTGCCGGTGCTGTATCCGTCCAACGTGCAGGAGTACCTGGACTACGGCCTGCACGGCTGGGCCATGAGCCGCTACTCGGGGCTATGGGTGGCGATGAAGTGCGTGACCGACGTGGTGGAATCGTCGGCCTCGGTCGAGCTTGACCCTCACCGCGTGCAGATCGCGCTGCCGGGCGACTTCATCATGCCGCCGGGCGGCCTGAATATCCGCTGGCCCGATCCGCCGCTGGAGCAGGAAGCGCGGCTGCTCGACTACAAGTGGTACGCCGGCCTGGCCTATGTGCGTGCCAACAAGCTGGACCGCATCGAGATCGACTCTCCCCACGCGCGCTTCGGCATCATGACCGGCGGCAAGGCCTACCTGGACACGCGCCAGGCACTAGCCGACCTGGGCCTGGACGACGCCACCTGCGCGCAGATCGGCATCCGGCTGTACAAGGTCGGCTGCGTGTGGCCGCTAGAAGCGCATGGCGCGCGCGCCTTTGCCGAGGGCCTGCAGGAAATCCTGGTGGTCGAAGAGAAGCGCCAGATCATGGAATACGCGCTCAAGGAAGAGCTGTACAACTGGCGCGACGATGTCCGTCCCAAGGTCTACGGCAAGTTCGACGAGAAGGACAACGCCGGCGGCGAATGGTCGATTCCGCAGGGCCACTGGCTGCTGCCGGCGCACTATGAGCTGTCGCCGGCGATCATCGCCAAGGCCATCGCCACGCGCCTGGACAAGTTCGACCTGCCGGTGGACGTGCGCGCGCGCATCACCGCGCGCCTGGCCATCATCGAGGCCAAGGAGAAGGCACTGGCCACGCCGCGCCTGGTCGGCCAGCAGAAGGCCGAGCGCAAGCCGTGGTTCTGCTCGGGCTGCCCGCACAACACCTCCACCAACGTGCCCGAGGGCTCGCGCGCGCTGGCCGGCATCGGCTGCCATTACATGACGGTGTGGATGGACCGCAGCACCAGCACCTTCAGCCAGATGGGCGGCGAAGGCGTGGCGTGGATCGGCCAGGCGCCGTTTGCCGGCGACAAGCATGTGTTCGCCAACCTGGGCGACGGCACCTATTTCCACTCCGGGCTGCTGGCGATCCGCGCGTCGATCGCCGCGGGCGTCAACATCACCTACAAGATCCTGTACAACGACGCGGTGGCGATGACCGGCGGCCAGCCAGTCGACGGCCAGCTGTCGGTGCAGGACATCGCCTGGCAGGTGCACAGCGAGGGCGCGAAGCAGATCGTCATCGTCAGCGACCAGCCCGAGAAATACAACGCGGCGATCAAGCTGCCGCCAGGCATCGACATCCATCACCGCGACCAGCTCGACCGCGTGCAGCGCGAGCTGCGCGAGGTGCCGGGCTGCACCATCCTGATCTACGACCAGACCTGCGCCACCGAGAAGCGCCGCCGCCGCAAGCGCGGCACCATGGAAGACCCGCCGCGGCGCGCCTTTATCAACGATGCGGTGTGCGAGGGCTGCGGCGACTGCTCGGTCAAGTCCAACTGCCTGTCGGTGGAACCGCTGGAAACCGAGTTCGGCACCAAGCGGCAGATCAACCAGTCGTCGTGCAACAAGGATTTCTCGTGCCTGAACGGGTTCTGCCCCAGCTTTGTCACGGCCGAGGGCGCGCAGGTGCGCAAGCCCGAGCAGCATGGCGTGTCGATGGACAGCCTGCCGCCGCTGCCTGAGCCGCAACTGCCCGCGATCCGCCGCGCCTACGGCATCCTCGTGACCGGCGTCGGCGGCACCGGCGTGGTGACCATCGGCGGCCTGCTCGGCATGGCCGCGCACCTCGAGAACAAAGGTGTCACCGTGCTCGACATGGCCGGGCTGGCGCAGAAGGGCGGCGCGGTGCTGTCGCACGTGCAGCTGGCGGCGCGCCCCGACGACCTGCATGCCACCCGCATCGCCATGGGCGAGGCCGACCTGGTGATCGGCTGCGACGCCATCGTCTCGGCCACCGACGAGGTCATCTCCAAGACCCAGGCCGGCCGCACCCGTGCCGTGGTCAACACCGCGCAAACCCCGACCGCGGACTTCATCAAGAACCCGAAGTGGCAGTTCCCGGGCCTGTCGGCCGAGCAGGACGTGCGCAATGCGGTGGGCGAGAAGTGCGACTTCATCAATGCCTCGGGCCTGGCCGTGGCGCTGCTGGGCGACGCCATCTACACCAACCCGCTGGTGCTCGGATACGCCTGGCAGAAAGGCTGGATCCCGCTGACGCTGCAGGCGCTGGAGCGAGCCATCGAGCTGAACGGGGTGGCGGTGGAAAAGAACAAGGCCGCCTTCGACTGGGGCCGCCATATGGCGCACGACCCGGAGCACGTGCTGTCGCTGAGCGGCAAGCTCAAGAGCGCCGCCGAAGGCGCGGCCGTGGTCAAGCTGCCGGCGTCTACCGGCGCCCTGCTCGACAAGCTGATCGCGCGCCGCGTCGAACATCTGACGGCGTACCAGGATGCGGCTTATGCCGGCCGCTACCGCGAAGCGATCGAGCGCGTGCGCGCGGCCGAGGGCGCGCTGCTGGGCAGCGGCAAGGCCCTGCCGCTGACCGAGGCGGCGGCGCGCAACCTGGCCAAGCTGATGGCGTACAAGGACGAGTACGAAGTGGCGCGCCTCTATACGGACCCGGCCTTCCTTGACAAGCTGCGCGCGCAGTTCGAGGGCGAGCCCGGGCGCGACTACCAGCTCAACTTCTGGCTGGCCCCGCCGCTGAACGCGAAGCGCGACGACAAGGGCCAGCTGGTCAAGCGCAGGTTCGGCCCTTCGACGATGAAGCTGTTCCGCGTGCTGGCGAAGCTGAGGGGACTGCGCGGCGGCATCCTCGACATCTTCGGCAAGACCGAAGAGCGCCGCACCGAGCGCGCGCTGATCGGCGAGTACCGGGCCTTGCTGGATGAACTGGTGGCGGGCCTCAATGCCGCCAACCACGACACCGCGGTGGCGCTGGCCAACCTGCCCGACGACATCCGCGGCTTCGGCCACGTGAAGGAAAACAACCTGAAGGCGGTGCGCGCGCGCTGGGCGAAACTGCTGGAGCAGTTCCGGCATCCGGAGACGGCGCAGCGGGCGGCCTGACGGCGAGAAGTTTTGCAGGGCCCCCGCGTTTTCTCCCCTCTCCCGCTTGCGTGAGAGGGGCCGGGGGAGAGGCGGGAGTATCTCGATGCGTGGTGCCTTGCTAAACCACCCCTCACCCTGCCCTCTCCCCATGCGGGGAGAGGGCAACACCGTCGGTCTGCCCTACGGCTGCGCCAGCTCCTTCTCCCCCGGCTTGAGATACATGGAGTTCTTCGGCTGCGACAGTACCCGGCGTACCATCGGCTCGAAGAACGACAGCGGCAGCGTGTCGTAGTCGGTCATGAAGGCGGCGGCATCGTACTTGCGGCAGAACTCCGCGGTGCGCTCGAACAACTCCGGCTGGCTGCGGTACTGCTCGCGCAGGTTGCGATCGAGCCCGAGGTGATGGAAGAAATAGTAGCCCTGGAACACGCCATGCTTCTCCACCATCCACAGGTTTTCGGCGCTGACGAAGGGCTTGAGGATGGCGGCGGCGATGTCGGGATGGTTGAAGCTGCCCAGCGTATCGCCGATATCGTGCAGCAGCGCGCAGACCACGTATTCCTCGTCCTGGCCGTCGCGGTGGGCGAGCGTCGCGGTCTGCAGCGAATGTGTGAGCCGGTCCACCGGGAAGCCGCCGCAGTCGCCGTCGAGCAGGCGCAGGTGCGCCAGAACGCGGTCAGGCAGCGCGCGTGCGAACGGCATGAACTCGGCGGAGATGGCGGCCCAGTCGTCGCGGGTGCCGTGTTCCATATGGCTGAAGGTGGCGCGTGCAGGCGTGGGGGTGTCGCTCATGCGGGTCTCCTTTTGTGGGCGATTTTTTGTGGGCGATTTTTGTGGGCGATGCGTGGGCGTGCCGCCATCGTCTTGAAACAGCTTGCAGGCATTGTGGCACCCGTGACCGGACTACACTGTCAAAAACCAAACAATGTGCCGGCATATTGCGGCGCAGCAGCGTTGCTGTGATGCCGGCGCGAACGAACCCAGTCGCAAGGAGTCAGACATGACCTTCAACGGAAGCTGCCATTGCGGCAACATCGCCTTCGCGGTCGAGGCCGACAGCATTCCCAGCGTGATCCGCTGCAACTGCTCGATCTGCCGCCGGCGCGGCCACCTGCTGTGGTTCGTCCCGCGCGCGTCCTTCAAGCTGGACACGCCCGAGGGCAACGCCTCCACCTACCGCTTCAACACCATGAAGATCGCGCACCGCTTCTGCCCGGTGTGCGGCTGCGGCCCGTATGCGGATGGCCAGGACAAGGACGGCAAGCCGATGGCCGCGGTCAATGTGCGCTGCCTGGACAATGTCGACCTGGATAACCTCAAGATCATCGACTATGACGGACTACACCACTGACGCGACGTTCCGCATCCTCGGCCTCGACCACCTGGTGTTGCGCAGCGCCGATGTGGACGCGCTGCGGCGCTTCTATGTCGACGTGCTCGGCTGCAGCGTCGAGCGCGAGCAGACCGACCTGGGCCTGACCCAGTTGCGCGCCGGTGGCAGCCTGATCGACCTGGTCACGCTCGATGGCCCGCTGGGCCGCGCGGGTGGCGCCGGTCCGGGCGCGCAGGGCCGCAACCTCGACCATTTCTGCCTGCGCATCGACCCGTTCGACGCGCAGGCGCTGCGCGCGCACCTGGCGGCGCATGGCATCGACGCGGGCGAAGTGGCGCAGCGCTTCGGCGCCGAAGGCAAGGGACCCTCGCTCTATGTGCAGGACCCCGACGGCAACGTGGTCGAGCTGAAAGGACCGCCCACGCCGGTGACCGCACAGTAACGCGCGTTGCGGCCGGCGCGCCGCGAGCAGCCGGCGCGCGGCATCGCTACAATTTCCGACTGGCCCCAGGCGCGCCGCTTCTGTGGCGGCCATCCCCCGCCGGGCCCGCCATGACCACACTCGAAGCCAGCACCGGCACGGACGCTGCCGACACCGATCCTGACGCCAGCCCGGCCCGCGCCGGACCCGCGCAGCCCGCCACGCCGCCGCGCCGGCTGGTGTGGATCCTCGGCCTGACCGAGACCATCTCCTGGGGCACGCTGTTCTTCGCCTTCACCGTCTTCATCGACCCGATGATCCGCAGCCTGGGCTGGTCCAAGCCTTTCCTGGCGGGCGGCTATTCGCTGGGACTGCTGGTGTGGGCGCTGTGCTCGTTCGCGGTCGGGCGGCTGCTGGACCGCGCGCCGGCGCGCAAGGTGATGGGCGCGGGCTCGGTGCTGGCCGGGCTGGGCCTGCTGCTGTGGGCGTGGACACCGTCGCAATCCGTGTTCCTGCTGATGTGGGTGCCGCTCGGCCTGGCCATGGCGACCACGCTGTACGAGCCCGCCTTCGTGGTGCTGCGCCAGGCCTATGGCGACCAGTACCAGAAGCCGATCGTCGCGGTCACGCTGATGGCCGGCTTTGCCAGCACGATTTTCGTGCCGCTGGCGCAATGGCTGGTGCTGCATGTCGGCTGGCGCCCGACCCTGGTCGGCTTTGCTTTGCTTAACCTGCTGGTCTGCGCGCCGCTGCATGCGCGCATGCGCTACGCCCTGCATCCCTCTTACTCGGGCGCGGGCGCCGGCACGGCCGCCGCCGGCGGCCGCGACATTGCCCGCGCCACGCTGCGCCAGCCGGTGTTCTGGGCGGTGGTGCTGGCCTTTACCGCGACCGCGGTGGTGGCGTCGCTGCTCGGCGCGCACCTGATCCCGATGCTGACGGAGAAGGGCATGCCGGTGGCGCAGCAACTGGCGGTCGCGGCGCTGATCGGGCCGGCCCAGGTGGCGGGCCGCATGCTGATGATGCGCGCGGGCGTGCGCCACCCGGTGCGGCTGTCGCTGCCGGTCTATGCGCTGATGAGCGTCGGCCTGCTGTGCTTCGCGCTCGGGCATGGCGCATGGCTGATGGTGGCGGCCGTGCTGTACGGCTGCGCCAACGGCGTCAACACTATGCTGCGCGCGATGGCGATGCCCGAGCTGATTTCGCGCCACCACTATGCCACCCTCAACGGCCTGATGATGACGCCGGTGCTGCTGATGCAGGCGGCGGCGCCGTGGCTGGGCGCGCTGCTGTGGCGCGCGGCCGGGGGCTACTGGCTGATGCTGTGGGTGATGCTGGCGCTGGCGCTGGCCGCGCTGCTGGCCTTCGGCTACGCGCTGCACCGGCGCGGGCTGCTGCGCGTGGAGGCAGGCCGCCCATGACCGGCTCCCCGGCGTCCGCCGCCGCGCTGCCGGCCGGCCAGGTCGCGCGCGCCACGCGCGGCACCATGGCGCTGTTCTTCGTCAACGGCGCCACCTTCGCCACCTGGGGCGTGCATATCCCCACCATCAAGGCCCGCTTCGGCCTGTCCGACGCGATGCTGTCGCTGGCGATGCTGGCGGTGGCCGGCGGCGCCATCGTGGCGATGGGCCCGGTCGGGCGCTGGGTGGCGCGCGCCGGCAGTGCGCGCGCCTCGATGGCCGGCGGGCTGCTGTTCGCGCTGGCCACGGTGGCGATCCTGGCGATGCCTTCGTTCTGGCTGCTGCTGCCCGCGCTGCTGGCCTTCGGCATGACCAATGCGGCCTTCGATGTCGCCATGAACGCGCAGGCCGCCACGGTCGAGGCCAGCCGCACGCGCCCGGTGATGTCGTCGCTGCACGGCATGTTCAGCCTGGGCGGCATGGCGGGGGCGGGCTTTGGCGGCCTGATGCTGGCGCTGGACGTGCCGCCGCTGGCGCATGCGGCAATGATGGGCGGCGTGACCGCGGCGGTGGCAGTGGCCACGCTGCCGGGGCTGCTGGCCGACCATCCGGTGCCGCCTTCCGCGCCCCACCATCGCGATCATGCGGTGCGGGCGCTATGGCTGCTGGGGCTGCTGGCCTTTCTCGGGCTGATCGGCGAAGGCGCGATGTACGACTGGACCAGCGTCTACATGCGCGACGTGGCACGCGCGCCCGACGGCTGGATCAGCCTGGGCTATGCCGCATTTTCGGGCGGCATGGCGTGCGGGCGCTTCGGCGGCGACCGCCTGCGCGCGCGCCTGGGCGACAGCGCCACGCTGACCGGCAGCGCCTGGCTGGGCTTTGCCGGCATTGCGCTGGCCCTGGCGGTGCCGTTGCCGCTGGCCGCGCTGGCAGGCTTCGCGCTGATGGGGCTGGGCGCGGCCAATATGGTGCCGATCTTCTTTGTCGCCGCGTCGCGGCTGCCTGGCGTGGCGCCGGCGGAAGCGATTGCGCGCGTGGCGCGCTTCGCCTACGTGGGGCTGCTGCTGGGCCCGGTGCTGATCGGCGGGGTGGCGCACCTGGCCAGCCTGCGCGCGGGCCTGGCGCTGGTGGCCGTGACCATGGGCTGGATCGCGCTGGCGGGGGCGCGCTCGGCGCGGCGCTACCTGCCGCCGCGCGCGCCGTCGCGCCGGTAAGCGTTCAGGCCGCGGCGCGCAGCGGCGCCCCGGCGCCCATGCCTTCGAACACGAAGCTGTCCATCGCCAGCACGCCATAGGTGACCTCGTCCGCCACCCGCGACACCGTGGCCGGCCCCGCCAGCACCGGGTCAGCGCCCTCCGGGCCGAGCGCCGCGCCCAGCGCCACATAGAACGGCAGCAGGTGTTCGTCGGTCGGGTGCGCCCGGCGCGCATAGGGCGCCTGGGCACGGTAGTCGGCAATCAGGCGGGTGTCGCCGGTGGCCAGGGCCTGGTCCAGCGCCTCGCCCATCCACTTGCGGAACGCTTCGACGTACGGCTCGGCCTGCGGGCCGTGCTGTTCACGTCGGCCGCCGCCAAACACTTCCTGCAGGTTGTGCGTGAAGCTGCCGGAGGCCAGCACCAGCACGCCCTCGTCGCGCAGCGGTGCCAGTGCGCGCCCGATCGCGATCTGCGTCGCGGGCGGCAGGTAGGGATTCAGCGCCAGCTGCACCACCGGCATGTCGGCATCGGGGAAGAAGTGGCGCATCGGCATCCAGGCGCCATGGTCGAGCGGGCGCTCGTCGTCGTGGCCGACAAAGCCCGCGCCGGGAATCGCCGCCGACTCGACCAGCGCCTTCACGCGCGCCGCCAGTTCCGGCGAACCCGGCGCGTCGTAGCGCAATGCGTACAGCTCGCGCGGGAAGCCGCCGAAATCGTGCCAGGCCTCCTGGCGTTCGCGGCTGGTGACGGCGAGCGTGCTGTAGATCCAGTGCGCCGAAATCACCAGCACCGCGCGCGGCCGCTGCGCGCGCAGCCGGGCGCCCAAGGCCTCGAACGCGGCACCGGTGGGGCCGGGATCGATGGCCAGCATCGGCGAGCCGTGGGAGATATAAAGCGAGGGAAGCATGGCAATACCGCCTTCAAACGGTTTGTGTACTGGCTTCCAGTTTGGCGAAGAACGGCGGCGCTCGCGGACGCCGTTTGCGGACACCTCATGCAAAAAAATTGAACCCGCGGCACGCTCCGTGGCCCGGCCCACACAAGCCGTGCCGCACCGGCACCGTGGCCGATGCGAGAGGCTTATGCTGCAGCCGGAAGCCCGCTACAGGCGCTTCGCAGGAACTTCCGCAACGCAGACGCCACGGCGCTTTTCCCGCGCGCATGGCAGGAGACTCAGGTGGCCTCGCGCAACCCGCGCCGTGCCGGACGGCACAACCGCATCCCCGGCCAATGGTGGCAGCCGGGCGTCTACGGCAGCATGCCCGCCGTCGCGCTATGGATTCTGGCGCGGCTGCCGGCCGGCCTGCTGCTGTCCGTGACCGGCATGCCGGCCGCGGCCGCCTGGTTGAACCTGGCCGGGGACACGGTATTCGTGGCGGGCTGGGTCGCCAGCGCCCTGCTGCTGTGGCTCACGCGACGCCGCCCCGCCCCCGTCCGCTCGGCGGATGCCGCCACCCCCGCCGAGAGTTCGCCAAAGCCCGACCACCGGGCGACTGAACCTGCACTGCCCGGCTGAAGTCGCGCACGAGGGCGCGGCGGCCCGGGATTAAGGAATCGCTTAATATGGCGATTTCCCTGCATGAGCAACGCTTCATGACCGCGACTACCGCCCCCGTTCCAGAACTGACCAACGCCACCCGACGCAAGGCGATTATCGCCGCCACCATCGGCAATGGCCTGGAGTGGTTCGACTTCACCGTCTACAGCTTCTTTGCCGTCATCATCGCCAAGCTGTTCTTTCCCACCGGCAATGACCTGACCTCGTTCCTGCTCACCGTCGCCACCTTCGGCGTGGGCTTCTTCATGCGCCCGGTCGGCGCCATCGTGCTGGGCGTCTATGCCGACCGCGTCGGCCGCAAGGCGGCGCTGACGCTGACCATCCTGCTGATGGCGCTGGGCACGGCCATCATCGGCCTGGCCCCGACCTACGACCAGATCGGCCTGTGGGCCCCGGCGCTGATCGTGATCGCGCGCCTGATCCAGGGCTTTTCCGCCGGCGGCGAAGTCGGCGGCGCCACCGCCTTCCTGATCGAGCACGCGCCCGACGCCGAGCGCGGCGCCTATGCCAGCTGGCAGCAGGCCAGCCAGGGCATCTCGTTCATGCTGGGCGCGGCCATGGGCGCGCTCGTCACCAATGGCCTGTCGCCCGAGCAGATCGACGCCTGGGGCTGGCGCATCCCGTTCCTGTTCGGCCTGCTGATCGGCCCGGTGGGCATGTATATCCGCTCGCACCTGCACGAGCCGCCCGAGTTCGAGGCGCGCCAGGCCGCCCGCAAGGCCGCGCAGGTAAAGTTTTCGCCGCTGTCGCAGGTGCTGCGCGACCACCCGCGCGAAGTGCTGGCGGGCCTGGGCGTGACCATCCTGTGGACGGTCTGCACCTACGTGCTGGTGTTCTACATGCCGTCGTACGCCAAGCAGCAGCTGGGCCTGCCGCTGGGCGCCACGTTCCAGTCGACCGCGCTGTGCGGCGCCATCATCCTGGCGCTGTGCCCGCTGATGGGCATGCTGTCGGACCGCGTCGGCCGCAAGCGCATGCTGGGCGTGGTGGCGCTGCTGATCGGCGTGCTCGCCTATCCGCTGTTCCACTGGCTCAATGTGGCGCCGACCACGCAGACGCTGCTGCAGGTGCAGATCGTGCTGGGCATCCTGCTGGCGGCCTTTACCGGCCCGGCGCCGGCGGTGCTGGCCGAGCAGTTCCCGACCGAGGTGCGCTCCACCGGCCTGTCGCTGGCCTATAACTTCGCCGTCACCATCTTCGGCGGCTTTGCCCCGCTGATCGTGACGTGGCTGATCGAGTCGACCCAGAACAAGCTGGCGCCGGCCTACTACGTGATCGCCGCCGCCGTGGTGAGCTTTGTCGCGCTGGTGTTCATGCACGACCGGACCGGCAAGCGCCTGGCCTGAGCGCGCCGCGCGTCTGCATCGAAAAAGCCAGCCGCGAGGCTGGCTTTTTTGTGGCCGGCGGCTGGCCGCTCGCGTGCGGCTCAAGCGTCCTCGTCGCCTTCCCGATAGATATTGATCACGTGCCGGGCCTCGAAACAAAGCGGCATGCCGGGATTCATCTCGTCGGTGCAGTACGGCTGGTTGTCGAGTTCGCCGGTATAGAGCGCGCCTTCGCGTCCGGTCACATTGACCCACATCCGCTCGACGTGGACTTCCTCGTTGCCATCCTCGTCCGCGACGAGGATGCGGAAGATCAGCTTGACCTGCTGGCCCGCGGCAAGCGCGTCGCGTTCCGCGCGCGGCGGCATCCAGAAGGTGTCGGGGTGGGCGGCGGCGATGGGCTCGGCGTCGTCGAGCTCCCATCCGTCCTCGTCCAGGGTGGTCAATCGCATGTCCATTTTCAGCCTTCCGCTATCTCTCAGGTGCGGGCATGATCGCAGCAAATGCGCCGGCCGGCGAGAGCCAGACCGGCGCCCCATTCATTCAATACTGGAAAGGTACGCATGACGAGCAACAAGGAAGCGCTGGCCGCGCCGGTGCGCTGCGGCTGGTGCGGCACGCTGGAGGACTATTGCCACTACCACGACACCGAGTGGGGCTTTCCGGTGGCCGACGACCGCCGGCTGTTCGAGAAACTGTGCCTGGAGGGATTCCAGTCCGGCCTCAGCTGGCTGACCATCCTGCGCAAGCGCGAAGCCTTCCGCAAGGCGTTTGCCAATTTCGACATCGAGAAAGTCGCGCGCTTCACCGAGCGCGATATCGCGCGCCTGCTGGGCGATGCCGGCATCGTGCGCCATCGCGGCAAGATCGAGGCCGCGATCAACAATGCCCAACGGGCCCGCGAACTGCTGGAATCGGAGTCATCGCTGGCGGCCTACTTCTGGCGCTTCGAGCCCGATCCCGCCAGCCGGCCGAAGGTGCTGACGCCAGAGGTACTGCGCACCATGGCCATTTCGCCCGAGTCCACCGCGCTGTCCAAGGACCTGAAGAAGCGCGGCTGGCGTTTCGTCGGCCCCACCACGATGTATGCGCTGATGCAGGCCATGGGCCTGGTCAACGACCACCAGGAAGGCTGCGCCACGCGCGCGCAGGTGCTGGCGGCGCGCAAGGTATTCAAGGTGCCGCGCTAGCCGGTATACGGGCCGCCGCGTATACGTGGCGGCCAGGTACTACCGCCACGCGCAATGGTCCTGGCTGTCGTCTTTATATTGTTTACGTATGTAAACATAGTAGTAGTAGGTAAACCTCGCTGCGGGCCGTGGATAAGTCACCTTTTTCCTTCCGGCTCAGTGACTTGCAGCAAAGATAACGGCCCCGGGATAACCCTGATTTCCCGGGACAAGACGCCGGCAACGTATACATCTGCCGCGCGCCCCCATGAGTTGTTCGTATACGTTTCACAGCGCATCCCCAACCGCGACACAGCTTGTCCGGCCGGTTATCCCCAGCCTGGGCGAAGCTGTCCACAGCCCGGCTCAACCCTCGGCAGCGGCTGCGCCCACGTATACCGGGTCGACGTGCGTCATCACGTTCAGCACATGGTGGTGTTCCAGCGTGCGGCGCCGCGCTTCCACGGCGATGGCATGGCCCTGCGCCACGGTCAGGGTGGCGTCGATCTCGAGGTGCACGTCGACCAGGACCTGGTCGCCCATCTTGCGCGTGCGCAGTTCGTGCAGGCCCAGCACGCCGGGCGTGGCCAGCATGGTCGCGCGGATCGCGGTGACGGTTTCCTCGTCGGCGGCGCGGTCCATCAGGTCGTTGAGCGCGTCCCAGCCGAAGCGCAGCCCCATGCGCGCCACCATCAGCCCGACCACGAGCGCCGCGATCGGGTCGAGGACGTGGTAGCCCAGCAGGTTGCCGCCGATGCCGAGCGCCACCACCAGCGAAGACGCCGCATCGGAGCGCGCATGCCAGGCGTTGGCCACCAGCATGCTCGACCGCACCCGCCGCGCCACGGCCAGCATGTAGCGGAACAGCAGTTCCTTGGACGCCAGCGTGGCCAGCGCCACCCACAGTGCCACCGGCTGCACCGGCTGCGCGCCGCCCGCGGACTGCAGCTTGCCCAGCGCCGCCCACAGCATGCCGGCCCCCACCGTCAGCAGCAGCACGCCCAGGGCGAGCGACGCGGCGGTCTCGAAGCGCAGGTGGCCGTACTGGTGATCGGCATCGGGGTCCTTGCGGCTTTGCCAGCCGGCGGCCAGCACGACGAAGTCTGAAAGCAGGTCGGACAGCGAATGCGCGGCGTCGGCGATCAGCGCCTGCGAGCCGGAGATCACGCCCGCGACCGCCTGCACCGCGGTCAGGCCGATATTGACCGCCACGCTGACCAGCGTGCTGTTCCGGCCGGCGCGATGGCGCGCCTCGGCTTGCGCCGCGGGAGGGGCGTCGTCGTCGGGCAGGCTGCCCGGTTTTGCGCGCATGCGGGGCGAGTGCGAATCCATCGGGTGACTATAGCCGAACCTGGGGGCCGCGCCATCGTGCCGATTTCGTAACAGCGCTGGCTAACTTATTGCGCCGCCTTTACCGTAGACAGGACGGGCACCGCACGAAGCGTGCGCGCCAGCGCCAGCGGGCGCACCCGGTCTTTGCAAGGAGGGCTCTCACGATGGCGATCCGTTCGCTAGCCTCGCACAGCACATCTCAGTTACGCCGCCTGGTCGGACAGATGCAGGCGGAAGTCGACGCACTCGAAAACCTTTCCACGCCCGATGCCGATGCGCAAAGCCGCCTGGGCTATGCCACCGGCCGCCTGCGCGACGGTATCGAAGCGGTCGAGGATGCCCTGCAGTCACTGCGCGCGCTGCAACAGGTACGCCCGTCGGCGATGAAGGCCAGGCGGCCTGCGCGGGTGGCCTAGCCCACACCTCAGGTCGCTCAAGCGCCTGCCGCGGCCGCAGCCGGCGAATCCGCCGGCCCCTGGCGAGGCGCCAGCCCCAGGGCGCGGGCCAGCGCTTCGCACGCGGCCGGGATGGGCCCGATCACGGGTACCGCGAAGCGCTGTTCCAGCGCCCGCGCGGCCTCGCCCAGCGGCCCGCCGCCGATGATCACGGCCTGCGCGCCATCGTCAATGCACGCCTGCACCGCGCCTGCGAGCCGTTCCTCCTGTTGCTGCGGGGCGCTGCCCAGCGCGCGGGGGTCGCCATCGGTGAAGCGCGCACCGGTAAACCAGGCCTCCAGCCCGTGCCGGCGCACGCCCGACGCGATCGACACCGCCAGCCGCGGCGTGGTGGTGGCGATGCCGAAGCGCCGCTTGCCCGCCGCGGCGGCGCGCATCGCCGCCTCGCCGATGCCCACCACCGGCACTGCCAGTTGCGCGCGCAGGGCTTCCAAGCCCGGATCCCCGAAGGCGCCCACGATCACGCCCCCGGCAAGGCCGGCCAGGCGCACCATGTCCGCGTCATTGACCGCGTCGGCGGCCACCGCCAGATCGCCATCGTCGACGATCATCGGCGCGCCGCGCGTCGCCGTCGCGCCGACCACGGCCGGCGGCGCGGCCAGGCGCTGCGCCAGCCAGGCGCGGGCGATGCCGACCATCATCTGCGTGGTGGCGCTGGAAGTATTCGGGTTGATCAGCAGGATATGGCTCATTCACGTCTCGGGATTCAGGAACGCTGGCCGGCGGCGGGCTGGCCGGCCGGATGCCGCGGTGCGTCGCCGGGCTCGTCGTCGGCGCCGTCCAGCGCCCGGCCAAAGGTCTCGGGGGCGAACTGCAGCACCAGCGCGAACACCGCGTACATGCCGGCCATCATCCCGAACATGCCGCCGATGCCGTACTGGTCGAACACGCGGCCGGCGATCAGCGGCATGGCCGCGCCGGCCATGGTGCCGAGCGCCAGGATGAAGGCGGTGCCGAAGGCGCGCACGCGGGTCGGATACAGCTCCGGCGCGTAGATCCAGATCGAGGTGTTCAGCAGCAGCACGCAGAACTGGAAGGCCGCGCCGAACACCAGGACCAGCGCCGCGGAGCTGGACAGGAAGCCGAAGCACAGGCCGATCACGCACGCCAGCAGCGCGCCCAATGTGAGCACACGCTTGCGCGGGCAGCGGTAGCCGAAATACGAGGCCGCCACCGCACCCAGCAGGCTGCCGGATTGCATCACGATGGTGAAGGCAAAGCTCTTGGTCAGCGTATAGCCCTGCGCCATCAGGATCGTCGGCATCAGCGTCAGCACCGAAATCTGCGCGCCGTAGGTCATGCATACGGCAATCCCCACCGCGATCGTGCGGCGTGCCAGGCGGCCGGTGAAGACTTCGCTCAGACGGACCTTTTCCGGCTGGATATCGCCCTCGCGCGCGGCACTCAGGTATTCCGTCGACTGCGCCGTGCGCCGCGACAGCTTGCCCGAGGCGAGGATGTTGAGCACGTGGTTGGCCTCGGCGACGCGCCCCTTCGACAGCAAAAAGCGCGGCGTCTCCGGGATAAAGCGCCGGTACAGCAGCACGAAAAATGCCGGCAGCACCAGGCAGCCGAACAGCCAGCGCCAGCTATCCGGGCCGGGGAACAGGGCAAACACCGCCAGCCCGAAGGCCGGCGCCAGCATATTGCCCAACCCGCCGCCCGCCACGTTGATGGCCCCGACCGCCACGCCGCGGAAACGCGACGAGCAGAACTCGGCCAGCATGGTCACCGCGATCGAGATCTCGCCACCCAGCCCGAAGCCCACAATGAAACGCCCCGCGGCCAGCACCGCGTAATTCGGCGCCAGCGCGCAGACCAGCGCACCCAGCGTGAACAGCATCAGGTTGATGCTCAGCATCGCGCGGCGCCCATACCGGTCCGCGATATAGCCGGAACCCAGCCGGCCCAGCGCCGCCGCGCCGAAGGTCAGGGTGTTGAGAAAGCCGATTTCCGCCGCCGACACGCCCCAGTGTTCCCGCAGCAGCGGCCCCACCAGGCCCACGGCATTTTGCTCGAACACGTCGAACAGCACGCCGAACAAAATCAGCGCCAGGATTTTCTTGTGCGACGGGGTGACGCCGATCCCGTCCAGCGCCTGCTCAAGTTGCTGCAGCCGCGGCTGCGTCGAGGAAACGATGACTTTCGCACCCATGCCTTGCCTCCATGCGCACGCCGGCGCTTTTTTAAAGGCCGGGACTCAGCCGCTCCCGACGTAATGTTTTGTTTTTTTCATATGATAAATATTTGAAAAGAATTTTTCATACGGGTTTATACCGACGCGTGCCGGGTGCGTGTCGGCTGCGTGGGGATTTAAGGCTGCCGGCAACGCAGCGGAACGTGGGAAATGGGGTTGCATCCCGCCGCAGGCGGCGGGTGGTGACGCTCAGAGTTCGTCGAGCGCGTCGTGGAAGGCCTCGACCAGCCCCAGATGCCGCCGGCCCGGCGTACCGGCCAGTTCCATCACCTGGGTGACGATCAGGTGGCACAGGCCGATCACGGCGGCATGGTTGTCCAGCACGCCAGGAGCCTGAACATCGCAGCGCAGCACCCACCGGGCTGGCACCTTGGTCGCCGCGCCCTGCTCCGTAACGTAGAGCAGCCTGGGACACGCCTTTGCCGCCTGGGCCACGACCGACGGCAGTTCGCGCACGCGCCGGCGCAAGGCCAGCACGATCACCACGTCGTCTTCGGTCATGCCGGCGAGATGTTCGCCCATGGTCTCGCCGGCGCCGGGCACCGCCTGTGCGCTCGGCACGATCTGCAACAGTTGCCAGCGCAGGTACAGGGCCAGCGGCTGGCTCGAGCGAAAGCCGACGATCCACACCTTGCGCGCGTTGAGGATGGCCTCGGCGATTTCCCGCAACTGCGCCTCGGACAGGCGCCGGTATGTGGCGCCGAGGTTGGCCAGCCCCTGCTGCAGATGCGCGCCGAGCGAGCCGGTATCGGCCGCGCCGGGCCCGCTTTCGGTGCCGGCCAGCAGCAGCGGCGAGCCTGCGCTTTTCTCCGAGCGCACATGTTTGCGCGCGTCGTCATACGAGGCATAGCCCATGCGCCGCACGAAGCGCGTCACGGTGGCATTCGACACATTGGCCAGCCCGGCCAGTTCCGACGCGGTATAGCCGGCGAGATCGCCGGGGAAATCCAGCGCGAACTCCGCCAGCCTGCGCTCCGAAGGCGACAACTGGTCCAGCTGTTCGCGGATGCGTCCGACGAACGATTTCCTGGTGGCTTGCATGGGACGAGGCGGCTTTGGTGCGCACGGTCGGTCGACTGAGCCCGGCGCGCGCGCGGGGCTCCAAGGGGCTCAACGATAACGTATGGCGCCGCGCGATGCGAGCCGCAGGCGCAGGCCTGCCTGACCCGTCGCGCGTGGCGCTTAACGCTGCGCGCCGCTGGCATTCATGTGGGATTCAGGTGGCATTAACCCGTCGCGGCGCTGGCGTTGCGCCGGCATTAAATGCCCGTCCTGGCCTGGCCCGAGCCAGCGCAATTACCGGATTCTTTAGCCGCGAAAATCGCGCGCGATGATATTGGCGCGTACGGAAGGCTGTCCACAAATCGAACAAATCCTTACATGTGATCCACAGGCGAGTAATCGTTACGTCGCAACCACGCACTGCAATAGTGCACAGGTGCCCCGCCCGAAAATCACACGTAACCCATTGTTACCGCTCTGTACGGTGTCGGACGCGTACCCCTAGTATCGCCGCTGCCGGGTTTTCCAAGGGGTTAACCCGATCCGCTTTTTATGCCACTGCAATTCGTCGCGCACACTGCAAACCGGCACAAGAACGGGCGTGGTGATGTTTATTCACTTTCATCTTTTATCCATTTACTTAAAAATCAATGACTGGGAAAAATCTACCTCGCGATAACCCATCCGACCTGCGCAGAGCGCGCAATTCTTACATTCTCCCGAGCCTGAACTTCCTGGCTGCTGCCTGCGCCGCTGTGGTGCTTACGGCATGCGGCGGCGGCGGCGAGGGAAGCGATTCCACCACCTCCGGTAGCACCTCCTCCAGCGAAGCTTCGCGCAGCCCGACCACTCCGGCCGAATCCACCCAGGTTGCCGACGAGATTTTCGACGGCTCCGGTAATCTGAATGCCGACGAATATGTCGCCATTGCCTCGGATTACACCAGCGAAAAAGCCATGGCTTATCGCTTCGGCGCGAGTAATACGGCCGCCGCAGCAGTTGGTACTGTCTGGAAACCCGAGGACAAGACCTTTTACCCGCACGGTAATACCTGCTTCCAGCAGGAATACCCGGGCGCCCAGATGGATACCAGCACCAACGTCATTTATCAGCTGGGTGACATCGACTGCGCCCGTAACGACTACGGCAGCAACATGGGCGACGTGATTTACCGTTCGGACGTCGCTTCGGACTCCGCCGTCACGCCGCTGCTGACGCTCGCGCTGAGCGCCGGCACCATTGCCGAAAAGCCGCAAACCCCGTGGTTCTGGGGCCATACCACCACCAATCCGCTGCTGAAGGACCACGTCGCGGCCAACGGTGGTGCGATGCCCACGCAGCCTATCGCCATGGGCCGCTGCAGCGAGCACGATTGCGCACAATCGCTGGTGGCTTTCCAGAACGGCCTGATTGCCTCGGTCGGCATGAATACGGCCTCGCACTCGGCATCGGTGAAGCTGCCCGAGGGCAAGGTGCCCACGGCAATCGCGATCACGTCGAATTCCGAGTTTGCGCTGGTCACCATCTGGGACACCAAGAACCTGAAGGGCCAGGTGGCGGTGATTGCGCTGGGCAGCCTCGCCGACGGCAGCAAGGTGGGCGGTCCGTATGACTCGAGCGATATGTCGTGGCACGGCCTGTATCCGGGCCTGCGCAACATGTCGAACTTCGTCTTCATGAAGCTGCTGGGCTTCGTTGACCTGCCGGACATGAAGGCGCCGACGGACATTTCCGCCGTGACCGACTTCAGCACCATGCAGGACAACACCACCCAGGGCTGGCTGCGTGACCCGGTGGGAGACCGCGGCGCGAGCCTGGGCCTGCCGGCAGCGACGCCTGGCCTGAGCGAAGCCAACCAGAAGAGCTTTGCCGCGGGTGGCGTCAACGCCAACCTGATCTCCCGCTCCGGCGTTGCCGCGGTGATCTCGAAGTCGGAAAAGAAGGTGGTGTTCCTGGACCTGAAGCCGCTGTTCGACAAGGTCATCAATACCTACTTCGAAGGCAGCTTCAACGACCTGCAGAACACGCTGAACAATACCGGCCTGGAAGACTCGCAGTGGCCGCAGACGTTCTCGGTGGACAACTACGCCCCGACCATCGTCAAGACCATGAACCTGGCCGAGAAGCCGACCGCGGTGAAGCTCTCGCTGCTGGCCAACCCGGGCCAGGCCTGGGTGGCGACGGAAGACGGCGTGATCCACGCCATCTCGGTGGCTGGCGTGCAGTCCGGTACCAACCTCGATCCGGAACTGATCAAGGAAGTGACCACCCTGCAAGTGGGCAAGAACCCGACCAGCATGATCCACCAGGTGAATCGCGAGAGCTTCGGCAGCTCGAACACCAAGCTGTGGGTGGTGTCGCGCGGCGAGCAGAAGGTCCAGCTGGTCGACATGGCAACGCTGACGGTCGAAAAGACGCTGCAGGATTCGCGCATCGTCGACCCGATCACGGTGTCTGAAAGCCAGCAAAGCCCGCTGCTGACCAGCGTGATCTCGCTGACCGACTATTCCGGCAAGCAGGTGCTGAACTATCGCTACGCACCGATCAACCTCCAGGGTGCCAACACCCCGCTGTATATCGGCGTGGGCCAGTCGGGCAATGAAGAGTTCGAGTTCGGCGGTTCCTATGCGGTGGCCGGCAAGCCGTTCAACTTCACCCAGAGCAATGTACCCTGAGCGCCATGTCAGCCTGAAGCGCGCCGGTTGATTCCGGCAAGCTTCTCTCCCTGATATCGCTTGTCAGAGGCCCGCACGGTTCGCCGTGCGGGCTTTTTCCATTGTGCAGACGCCGGCCGCGCCGTGACGCCGCGTGCGCTGGAGCACAGATATCCTGCCCGGGGACATGACAACCTCGCCATATGCGCAAGGAGCCAGTCCCATGCCGAATCCGTCCACCCACGACCTGAACGCCCGCGGCATCGGCGCCACCATCAGCCTGGTCGCGCCCGGCGAAGGTGGCGTCAGGGACTATGCCGCGACGCTCAACGGGCTGCTGCAGGGACATCTGGTCGAAGCAACGCCCGACCTGCCGGTGGCCGCGCTGGCCGGCGCCGACGTGATCCTCCATTACGTCGGCTACGGCTACGCCCGGCGCGGCACGCCGCTGTGGCTGCTGCGGCGCCTGCGCGAGGCCCGGCCGCACATGCGCCGCCTCGGCATCTTCTTCCACGAACTGTATGCCGACGGCGCGCCATGGCGCTCGGCGTTCTGGCTCTCCCCGGTGCAGCGATACATTGCCGCCGAACTGGCATCGCTGGCCGATTTCTGGGTGACCAACCGCGAGGGTTCGGCGCGCTGGCTCAACGCCCACGCGCCGGCGCGGCCGCACCGGGTGCTGCCGGTGTTCTCCAACCTGGGCGAAAGCGGCGCCCAGCAGCAGGACCGGCAGGCTGCGGTGGTGGTGCTCGGGGGCTCCGCGCTGCGCGCCCAGACTTACCAGGAGGCGGGCGAGGCCCTGTTCGACTGGATCGGCCGTGCCGGCTTCACGCTGCATGACGTCGGCCCACCCCTGGGCGATAGCGGCCTCGCCACCCGCATTGCCCGGCGCGGCGCGGTGGTGCACGGCCGCGTCGAAGCCGCCGAAGCCGCGCGGCTGCTGTCAGTGTCGACCTACGGCGTGCTGGCCTACCCCGTCGACTATGCGGCCAAGAGCGGGGTCTTCGCCGCGTACTGCGCCCACGCGCTCTGCCCCGTGCTGCTGTCCCGCCACGGCGGCGTGCACGATGGCATCACGCCCGCCCACTACCTGCCTTCGATCGAGGCCATGACGCCGGACCTGGACGCCGCCTGGCGCATCGGCCGGGCCGCCAACGCCTGGTATGCGCCGCACGCGCTGCGGCATCACGAGGCGGGATTCAGGGAGTTGCTGGGGCTGGAAACGCTGCCGGTGCAGGTCGCTGCGGCGTTGTGAGGGGGCGGCGGGAACGCCGCCAACAAAAAACCCCGGCAGCCTGGCGGCTCCGGGGTATTCGGCGCGTATTGCGGATACTGGCAAGAATTCTGGTGGACCGAAGGAGGATCGAACTCCCGACCTCTGCATTGCGAACGCAGCGCTCTCCCAGCTGAGCTATCGGCCCGTCGCGGAGGATTGTAGCGTACTTGGGCGGCGCGCTTCAATCCTCCGCGTCCCCATGCGTGCCGTTGGCCACATCACGCCGCGATGCCGGCATTGCCGTCCATGCCGCGCACGCGCGGCAGGTTCAGCGGGCGCGCGCTGACTTCGCGGGCGCTGCGCAGCCATTGCGCCATCACGTCCCAGATCGGCGCCCCGCCTGATTCACGCGCTTCCTCCGCGACCGGTGCCCAGCCGGCTACCTTGTAGGTCTTGCCGGCCTCCAGCGGCTTGCCCGCAAGGCGCATGTCGGTGATGCGCTTGCCCATGCCGGCGGCCGGATCGATGGTGTACTGCAGGCCGCCGACGCGCACCATGTCGCCGCCCTGCTGGTAGTACGGGTCGGGATTGAACAGGTTGTCGGCGACGTCTTCGAGGATGGTCTTGATGGTCGCGCCGCTCATCTGCGTCACCGTGGTGTACGGGTACGTGATGGCGGTCTGGTCCATCAGGTGCTCCATGGTGATGGCCTGGCCCGGCAGCAGCGTGGTGCCCCAGCGGAAGCCCGGCGAGAACGCGATCTGCGCGCCTTGCGCCTGCATCAGGCCGTCGAGGATCAGCTGGTCGAAGGTGCCGTTGAAATTGCCGCGGCGGTACAGCAGGCCACGGTTGACGGCGAGGACTTCGGACAGCTTCTTTTCATACGGCGCCCGAACCTTGCTGATGAGCGCATCCATGGCCGGGTCGGCCGGCAGGTAGTTGGCGAAGACCGGCAGCAGCCGGTAGCGGAAGTCCGCCACCTTGCCGTTTTTCACGTCGAAATCGAGCACGCCGAGGAACTTGCCGTTGGAGCCGGCATTGGTCACGAGCGTGGTGCCGCCGGCGTTCTTCACCGCCACCGGCGCGGGCACACCGTCATGGGTATGGCCGCCGAGGATGGCGTCGAGCCCGCGCACGCGCGAGGCCAGTTTCAGGTCGACATCCATGCCGTTGTGCGACAGCAGCACCACCGCCTGCGCGCCCTTGCCGCGCGCGGCGTCGATGACCTGCTGCAGGTTCTCTTCCTGGATGCCGAAGGTCCAGTCCGGCACGAAGTAGCGCGGATTGGCGATGGGGGTGTAGGGGAACGCCTGGCCGATGATGGCCACCGGCACGCCGTTGATCTCGCGGATCACGTACGGATCGAACACCGGGTCGCCGAAGTCGTTGGTCTTGATGTTCTGCGCCAGGAACGCGACCTTGCCCTTGAAGTCCTTGTCGACGATCTCCCTGACGCGCTCGGCGCCCAGGGTCATCTCCCAGTGCGGCGTCATCACGTCGACGCCCAGCGCCAGCGCGGCATCGACCATGTCCTGGCCCTTGGTCCACAGCGCCGTGGCCGAGCCCTGCCAGGTATCGCCGCCGTCGAGCAGCAAGGCGCCCGGCCGGCCGGCCTTGAGCCGCTTCACCAGCGTGGCCAGGTGTGCAAACCCGCCGACCTTGCCGTAGCGGCGCGCCGCCTCGTTGAAATCGAGGTAGGTGAAGGCATGCGCCTGCGCAGTGCCGGGGCGGATGCCGTAGTGGCGCAGCAGCGCCTCGCCGACCAGGTGCGGCGGCTTGCCGGCATAGTCGCCGATGCCGAGGTTGACGTTGGGTTCGCGGAAGTACACCGGCCGCAGCTGCGCATGGCAGTCGGTGAAATGCAGCAGGTGCACGTTGCCGAAGCGCGGCAGGTCGTACATGGCCTCGGCGGCCTGCGCGGCGTGCGCATCCTGGTGGGGGAACGTCATGCCGCCGGCGCCGGCGATGGCCAGCACCTGCAGGAACTCGCGTCGGTTCATGTCTCTTCCTGTGGATAAGTGCGTGCCGGTGTGCGCGTGGCGTCCGGCATCGCATCGCTATGGCTTTGCGTAACGCTCCAGCGCGGCCACGTCGTCTTCGAGCATCTCGCCCACTTCCTTCTGCACCACGCGGCCGCGCGCGTCGATCACGTACAGTTCCGGCAGCCCCTTGCGCTTGCCGAACACCGCCTGCAGCGCGGGCGAATCCATGGTCGCGGCGAAGGTGTAGCCGCGCTTCTTCATGTAATCGGCGGCTTCGCGCGGATCCTTGTCGATGCTGATGGTCAGCACCTGCAGCGGCGTGCCGCGCGTGCGCTCGTACAGCTTCTGCAGGCGCGGGTTCTGCATCGCGCAGAACGGACACCACGTGGCCCAGTACTCGACCACCAGCGGCTTGCCGGACAGCGCGGCCGCGCTCAGCGTGCGGCCGTCGAGGGTGCGGACCTCGGGCAGGCGCACGGTGTCGCCCACCTCCAGCGCGGCGGCGCCGGCCGCGGCCAGCATCAGGCTCGCGGCCAGCAGCGCGCGCAGCAGCATGGCGGGCGCGCGCATCGGCGTTACTGGTTGACCGGCGAGGCCGGGTCGAGCAGCAGCGCCATCACGTCGCGGATCTGGGCCTCGGTCAGGATGCCCTTGTGGCCGAAGCGCGGCATGTTGGAGCAGGCGGCGTAGGCGCTGGAGTCCCAGATCTTGCCCCAGGTGTACTTGATGACTTCCTGCGAGTTGCCGCGCAGCTTGCCGTACTGGTACAGCGACGGACCGATATTGCCGAACGAGATCTCGGCCTTGGTCATCTGGTGGCAGGCGTAGCAGTTGCCGCCATTGGTGCCGCCGACCTGGTCGGTGAACTGCATGCCGCGGCCGTTCTGGGCGACCTTCTCGCCTTCCTTCCAGTCGCCGAGCCATTTGTCGTCGGCCGGGTACTTGATCTGCTTCAGCTCGGCGGCTTCGACCTTCTTCGCCACTTTCGCCGGCACCCTGGTGCGGTCCGGGTACTGGCTGCAGGCCTGCTGCATGCCGTCCTGGTTCAGCACGCCCTCGACCGTGACCGGGCCGCGCGAAGAGAACGAGTCTTCGATCAGGTGCTTCATGTCGGCGCCGCTGACGGCGGCGGGCCTGGCCTTGGCGGGGCGGGCCTTGGCGCCGCCCTGTGCGCTCTCCTGTGCGTAGGCGCCGGTCGCCAGCAGGGCGGCCAGGGCCGCGACGGCCACTGCCTTGGTATGTCGTTGCATGGTGTCTCTCCCGTCCTGGTCAGCGCTTCATCGCCGGGCCGTCGTAAGTGCCGCCGTTGGCGTTCCTGGCCAGGAACATGGTCAGCGCGGTGATCACGTCCGAGCCATAGGCGGGTTCGGGAAAGCGCTGCTGGCGCAGGCAGTCGTACAGGCGGTGCTGCATGGTGCGGACCTCGCCCTGCGACACGCGATAGGCGGGCCAGGTGGTGTAGGCCGCCTGCGCGCCCTTGTCGGTCAGCAGGTTGGGCAGGTCTTGCAGGCGGATGCGCTGGCCGTCAACCGCATGGCAGGTGGCGCAGGCAAAGTCATAGGCACCGCCGCGGTAGAAGAACATCTTCTCGCCCAGCGCATAGGTGCGCTTCTCTTCCGGATGGCTGAGCTGCACGTTCATCTTCACGCCGCGCGACTCGCCGGTCAGGTAGGCCGCCAGCCGTTCGATCTCGGATGGCTTGCCCGACGACGAGAACGGGTTTTTGGTGGCCTCTTCCTTGCTCAGCCCCTGCAACGTCATGCGGCAGTGGGCCAGCCGCTGCTCCAGGTCCATCACCTTGTTGGTGTCCTTGAAGTAGCGCGGCAGCTCGGCGTAGGCGCCCTTGGTCACGCCCGGGCCCTTGCCCAGGTCGCATTGCTCGAGCGAGGCGTTTTTCGGCCCCGCGGGCTTTTTCCACAGCTCTTCGCCGGCGGCTTCCCACAGCTCGGCGGGATTGCCTTCGGCCAGCATCTGGCGATATTTGGCGATTTCGTCGGCGGTGCTGCCCTGCGCGTGCACGGCGGCAGCGCCTGCGGCCGCCGCGGTGGCGGCCAGCGCCAGCGCAGCACGCCGGGCCAGGCTTGGGATCGGTTTCATGGGGCTTCTCCTCGCGGCCGCGCCTTGCGGGACGGGCCGTTTTTTCTGTCTTGTCTTGCCGTCAGGCCGCGCCAGCCCGGCTCAGGGCTTGATATACGCGTAGCCTTCCTCGGCCTGCAGGCGGGCGATCTCGACCACGCCGGCCTGGACCACCTTGGCTTCCATCAACAGCTGCGACTCGCTGATCTTGCGCGCGGTCAGCGTATTGCGGCACACGCGGAACTCCACGCCTTCGGCGGCCAGCGCGCCTACCGGGCTCTCGAAGCTGTTGCCGCGCGCGTCCTTGGCGCCTTCCACCAGAAAGTCGATGCCGTAGCCGAACGCGACCACCACGATCTTGGTGCCGGGGGCGCCATTCAGGTGGTTGCGCAGGTTGCCCATCGCGCGCACCGCCTGGTCGATGCCTTCCGACAGCTGGTACACCACCTTCACGCGCCCGCCCTTGCCCGGCCCCGCCGCTGCGGACTGGCCGGACTGTGCCGAGGCCTTCGCCGCCAGGCCGATGGCAGCCAGCGCCGCCGATGCTCGAATAAATGCTCGCCGCATAATGCTCCTTCGGGCCGGGTCCGTCCCGGCATTCCGCCCCGAACCTTAGCAGAGGACGGCGCGGCGTGCCGGCGCCATGCAAGCGTGGCCGCGCGGCCTCAGGCGATGGTGGCCTCGTCGGTGCGCTTGTCGCCCTTGTTGTCGATCCAGGTCACGGCGACCTTGTCGCCCTTGGCGCCGCCCTTGAACTTGAAGTTCAGGAACGGGTCCTTGGACACCGCCGGGCCGAACTGGGCGCGGAACACTTCCTTGCCCTTGCACTGGGCGGTCACGGTCTGGATATGCCAGGCCGGCACGACCTTGCCGGACGCATCCTTGCGCTGGCCGGTCTCCATGTCGTGCTTCATCAGAATCTTGACGTCCACCACGCCGCCGTTTTCGGTGGCGCGTACGCGCATCGGGTCTGCCATGTGTTTCTCCTGTTGCAGTTTGGCGGGAATCTCGGTCGGGGACGCGGCGTCAGCCGCCGCAGCCGCCCAGCGTGACCTTGATTTCCTTCGATGCCACGTACCACTTGCCGCCGGCCTTGACCGCGGCGTGCACCACCGAGGTCTGGCCCATCTTCACGCGCGTGGAGACGAACGGCTCGGTGCCGGCCGGGATGATGAAATCTGCGGCCAGGGTGTTGGGGTTCTTTTCCACCAGGATGGCGATCTGCTCGGTATCCGGCAGGGTGCTGGTCACGGCCACCGGCACCACGGCGCCGTTTTCGGCGATATCGGGGGCGTTGAAGGTAATGGCGGTGCTTTTCTCGGTGCCACTGCCGCCGAGGGCCTTGATCACGTCGGCAACGCTCTTGCCGTCAAAGGCGTTCTTGTTCCACTCGGCCGCCTGCGCTTCGCTGATCAGGCCGGTGGCGGCCATCAGCGACAGGACAGCGGTGACCCGCAGCACTTCTCGTCGTTTGGAATTCATTGCTTGCTCTCCGGCTACTCCGTTCCAGTCGGTCGTGGACCGTTCCAGGGGTGTTGCATGCGGCCGGTACATCGCCGGCCGCTGGTTGTCCCGGGCCGCGCGGCTTTCACTGCCCGGCCCGGTGCATCGGCGGACTGCCCGCTGTGGCAGTCGGTCTTACTTGGCGGGGGCGCCTGCCAGCACCCACTCGACCACGGTCTTCAGGTCGGCGTCGCTGATGGCGGCGTTGGCCGGCATCGGCACCGGACCCCAGACGCCAGAGCCACCGCTCTTGACCTTCTTGCTCAGGGTCGCCAGGGCGTTCTTGTCGCCCTTGTACTTGGTCGCCACTTCCTTGTAGGACGGGCCGACCAGCTTCTTGTCGACCTGGTGGCAACCCATGCAGGCGTTCTTGTTGGCGATCTCCTGTGCCTTGGCGGCATCGACCGCGTGGGCCGATGCGGCGGCGCCGAGCATCAGCGCTGCGATGACAAACTGCTTCATTGTTAAGCTCTCCAAGCTCTGTAAAGCCGTGGGGACGGCAAAGGCCACGCGGCCGTGCTGCAATGGCCTGGCGGCACACACCGGCCGCCGCCTGGGGGCACTGCGGCGGCCAGTCCGCTATTTTGCCTCAAGAATCCAGCCCACCATGGCCTGCACGTCCGAATCCGGGATTTGCGGCTGCGGCGGCATCGGCACGGCGCCCCACGCGCCCTGCCCGCCCGCCTTGACCTTGCGCGCCAGTGCCGCATGCGCATCCTGCCCCTTGTACTTGCCCGCGATGTCGGCGAACGACGGCCCCACCAGCTTGCGATCCATCGCGTGGCAGGCCACGCATTGATACTGGCTGGCCAGGCGCGCGCCCGGCGCGGGCGCCGTCGCGGCCACGGCTGCGCCGCCTGGCCTGGCCGCGCCCGCGGCCGCGATGCCGCGCACCGGGCCGAAGGCGCGCTGCTGCTGCGCCAGGTCGCCGTGGGCGTCGCGGGCATAGTCCGGCATCGACGAGGCGATCGAAACCTGCTCCGCGCAGCGCGACATGCACGCGGTGTTGCGGGTATCCGGCCGGCCGCGTCCCGGCCACAGGCCGTGTTCGGTGGTCATGCCGGCGCGGTTGGGCATGCGCCGCTGGACCTCGGCGATATTGGCGTCGGACAGCGCGAAGTCGGCCGGCACGATCTCGCCCAGGTGGAGCAGGTAGGCGGTCACCGCATAGACCTCGCTCACGCTCAGGCTCTTGGGCGCGTTCCACGGCATCGCGCGGTGGATATAGTCCCACAGCGTGCTGACCGTGCTGACCTTCATCAGCGTGGTGCGGTACGGCTGGTTGCCGGTCATGCCGGCGACGCGCCCGCGCCGGATGTCCTCGGCGGTGGTGCCGCCCACCAGCGGCGTGAACACCTCGTTCGATTCGCCGAAGTCGCCGTGGCACGACGCGCACTTGCCGTCCCAGACCTTCTGGCCCTGCGCCACCGTGCCGCTGCCCTTGGGCAGGCCCTTGAAGTCCGGGCGCACGTCGATGTCCCACGCGGCCAGCTCGGCCGGCGTGGCGGTGCGGCCAAGTGCCGCACGCGCTTCACTCGTGCCGCTTGCCGCCGCGGATGGCGACACGGCGCAGCCGGCCGCCAGCATCAGCGCCGCAGCGATCCTGAGCTCAACCCACATGGACATTGGTCACCTCGCCGCCGGCCGCCACCTGCCAGCTCTGGATCGCGTTGTTGTGATAGATCGAGCGCGTGCCGCGCACCGCGCGCAGCTGCCCCAGCATCGGCTGCACGTAGCCGGTCTCGTCGATGGCGCGGCTTTGCAGGATGGCCGGGCCGCCGTCCCAGACCCAGTCCAGGTTGAAGCGCGTCAGGCATTTGGACAGCACCGGCGCCTCCAGCCTTGCGGTGCGCCAGTTGCGCCCGCCGTCGGTCGAGACATCGACCCGCTTGACGCGGCCGCGCCCGGACCACGCCAGGCCGCTGATGTTGTAGAAGCCCTTGCCCACCAGCTGCTGCCCTCCCGACGGCGTGGTGATGACCGACTTGCACTCCTGGATCGAGGTGTACTGGCGCAGCTTGCCGTCGGGCATCATGTCGACGTAGTGGATGGTCTCGTCCTTGGCGTTCCAGGGCTGGTCGCCCAGCTCTAGCCGGCGCAGCCACTTGACCCACGACACGCCCTGCACGCCCGGCACCACCAGCCGCAGCGGGTAGCCGTTCTCGGGGCGCAGCATCTCGCCGTTCATGCCCCAGGCGACGATGATCTCGTCGGCCAGCTCCATCGGGATGGTGCGCGTCATCGACGAGCCGTCGCCGCCCTCGGCCAGCAGGTAGCGGCCGCGGCGCAGGTCGGCGCCGGCGTCGTCCAGCAGCACCCGCAGCGGCACCCCGGTGAATTCGCAGCACGAGAGCATGCCGTGGGTGTACTGCACCGTGGGCACCGCGACGTTGCCCCATTCCATGCCGGTATTGGCGCCGCATTCGATGAAATGCATGCGCGACACCGCCGGCAGGCGCATCAGGTCGTCCATGGTGTAGACCCGCGGCCTGCGCACCAGGCCGTTGATCATCAGGCGATGGCGCGCCGGATCGATATCGTGCCAGCCCTGGTGGTGGCGCTCGAAGTGCAGGCCGTTGGGAGTGATGATGCCGAAGAAGCCCTGCAGCGGCGCGAACGCCACCGAAGCCGCCGACACCCGGGTCAGGCCGGGCGACTCGCGCCGGATCAGGTTTTTCTCATGGACCGAGGGCTGGCCATAGGGTCGCGCCGCAACCGGCTGACCCAGCGACGTGGCCCACGGCTGCGGCTGCAGGATGGCGGCATCGCCGTCCGCGGCCAGCGCCTGCCGGCCCGCCGCCGCCGTGGCAATGCCCGCGGCGGCGCCCAGGAAGCTCTTGCGCAGGAAGTCGCGCCGCGGCGCGTCGAGGCCGTGCCGGCCGATGTCCTGCTGCAGCGATGCGCTGACGAAGTGCTCGGGCGCGGGCACGATGCGCCCGGGCCGGTTCCGTTCCTGCAATGCGGTCTCCTCCGGCGCGCTCGCCCTGGTCGGTCAGACCGGTCGGCATGCCTGTTGTACAGGGCGCTGCAACGGGTGCGGCGCCGCCGTTTGCTGCCGGAAGAGTGGTGGCGCGGCTACCCTGCGGGGCGCCGCCGGCGCGCCGGGGCTTCCGGCGCGGGCTGTGCCATGAAGCGGTCTACCACGCCGGAGGGCAAGGCGTTGTCCTCCAGCCGGCTCGCCACCTGCACGCAGACCGTGCGGCACAGCTCGATCACGCTTTCGTCCGCAATGGCGTAGAACACCAGGTTCGCCTCCTTGCGGCGCGACAGCACGCCCGAGCGGTACATCGCGTTGAGATGCCGCGACACGTTGGTCTGCGACGAACCCACCGTCTCGACCACCGTGCTGACCGGCTTCTCGCCATCGCACAAGGCGTGCAGGATCTTCAGCCGCGTCGGCTCCGCCAGCAGGCTGAAATAACCCGATACCTTTTCGAACACGCGATCCAGCTCTTCCATGCCGTCCAATATATTCGTATATGCGTGAATGCGCATATAGTGTTTACCCATTGATGCAGCACAACATGAGGCGCCGCGCGCGCCGGCTCAGCGGCGCGCCAGCGCCCTGCCC
Organism: Cupriavidus alkaliphilus; assembly: GCF_900094595.1. GTDB lineage: Bacteria > Pseudomonadota > Gammaproteobacteria > Burkholderiales > Burkholderiaceae > Cupriavidus > Cupriavidus alkaliphilus. The sequence goes on from NZ_FMAD01000014.1 coordinate 60,241, forward strand.
GCCCACAGGCGCTGGCCGAACACGTTGAGCAGCAGCCCCGCCATCACCACCGCGGCGCCGATCCACTGGGTACCGGACAGGTCCTCGCCCAGCAGCACGTGCGCCGACACCAGCCCCACCACCGGCACCAGCAGCGTCAGCGGCGCCACCTGGCTGGCCGGATAGCGCGTCAGCAGCCGGCCCCACATGGTGTAGCCGAACACCGTCGCCGCGAACGCCAGGTACGCCACCGCGAACACCGCCATGCCCGACACCTGCGTCACGCTTTGCACGATGCGGGCCGGCCCCTCGAACCACAGCGACAGCAGCGCGAACGGCACGATCGGCACCAGCGCGCCCCAGATTACCAGCCCGAGCAAGTCCACGGGGCCGATCTTCTTGCTGACGATATTGCCGCTGGCCCAGCAGAATGCCGCGCACAGCGTCAGCACGAAGCCGGCCGCGCTCATGCCGCCCATGCCCCCCGATAGGTCACCCGCGCCGGCGCCGATCAGCGCCAGCCCGCCGGCCGCCACCGCCATGCCGGCGAAGTTGTGCCAGCGCACCGGCTCGCCCAGCCACAGCGCGGCGATCGCCAGGGTGAAGAAGGCCTGCGACTGCAGCACCAGCGATGCCAGGCCGGCCGGCATGCCGACCGCCATGGCGTAGAACAGGAAGGCAAACTGGCCCAGGCTGATGGTGGCGCCGTAGGCCAGCAGCAGCCGCCACGGCACGCGCGGGCGCGGCACGAAGAAGATGGCCGGGAACACCACCAGCAGGAAGCGCAGTGCCCCCAGCAGCATCGGCGGCACGCCCGCCAGCCCGACCTTGATCACGACGAAGTTGACGCCCCAGACGCAGATGATGGCGAGGGCGAGGAGACGGTCTCTGGCTTGCATGGAAATGCCGTGCGCGGGCGCGCGGAGTTCAATCGGGACGCCTAGCGTAGCAGCGCAGGCGCGCGCGGCATTGCACGTTCTTGCGGTTTTGTGCGGGCAGCCGTGCCGCCCGCACCGCCGCCAGTGTCAGGCCAGCATCTCCGCCCAGATTCCCCGTGCCCATGCCAGCGCATAATCGCCCTCCAGCACCGTCGGCGCCGGCGACAGCCCGCCCGAGCCCGGCACCGTGACCATGGTCTTCTGTGCCGCGTCGTAGCGATGCACGCTGGACACATGCACTGCCTCGCGGTCGGAGGTAAAGCTGTAGCAGGTGTTGTTGTACAGCGGCTCCGGGTCCGGGGCGCGGTTTGACAGCAGCGCCACCAGCGCCGCCGCCGCGACCTTGCCGTGCTGGTTGGCCATATGGCCGGACTTGGGCATCAGCGGCGCGATCTGGATCGCATCGCCGATCACATGGATATGCGTCGCGGCGCGCGACTCGAAGCTGAGGAAGTCCACCTCGCACCACTTGCCATTGGCCGTGGCCAGCCCGGCCGACACCGCGATCGCGCCGGCCCGCTGCGGCGGCAACAGGTTGAGCACATCGGCGCGCACATCATCCTGCACCTCGAACTTGAGCGTGCGCGTGGCGGGGTCGACATCGGCCACCTCGTGCTGCGGCCGGTATTCCACCATGCCCGGGTATTGCGTGGCCCACACCTGGCGGAACAGCGCGGCCTTGGAGGTAATGTCGGCATTGGCGTCCAGGATCAGCACCTTGCTGCGCGGCTTGTGCTGCCTGAAATAGTGCGCCACCTGGCATGCGCGCTCGTACGGGCCCGGCGGGCAGCGGTACGGCGCCAGCGGCACGCTGATGGCGTAGGTGCCGCCGTCGGGCATCGTCTCCAGCTGGCGGCGCAGCGCGACGGTCTCGGGGCCGGCCTTCCAGGCATGCAGGATCTGGTCGCCGCCGGGCCGCTTCAGCCCCGGCAGCGCGTCGCGCATCATCTCGACGCCGGGCGACAGCAGCAGGCGGTCATAGGGCAGCACGCTGCCGCCCGCGAGGCGCACGGTCCGCTTGGCCGGGTCGATGGCGACCGCGGTGTCGCGCACGAGTTGCACGCCGTGACGGCGCACCAGCGCGTCGTACGGCAGCGTCAGGTCGCCGAGCTGGCGGCTGCCGCCCAGCACCAGGTTCGACAACGGGCACGAGACAAAGGCCGGATTCGGTTCGACCAGCGTCACCTCGATCGCCTGCCCGCTCCATTCGCGCAGGTAGCGCGCCGCCGTGGCGCCGCCATAGCCGCCGCCGACCACCACCACCCTGGCACGGGCCGCGGCGCGCGCCGGCCGGATCCCGGCCGTACCCAGTACTGCGGCGCCCGCGGCGCCGAGGAAGCTTCGTCTGTGCATGGCTTGCTCCTGTCAGCGCACGGCGGCAAACCACGCCGCGATCGCGGCGATCTGGTCGTCGCTGTAACCCTTGGCAATCTGGTGCATCACCGTGGCCGGGCGCGTGCCGGCCTTGAAGGCCTGCATCTGCGCGGCCAGCTCTGCCTGCGGGCGGCCGGCCAGCGGCGGGATCGTGCTGCCCGCCGGTGCCCGGCCGGCCGGGCCATGGCAGCTGGTGCAGGCGGCGGCCTGGCTGCGCGCGCGCAGCGCGGCATCGGTGGCCGGGACAGGCGCCGCGGCGGGCGCACCGCCCGGTGCGGCCGACAGGACCGGCTGGGCGCACAGCATCGCGGTCAGCAGCGCCCATCGCAGCGGCAGACGCCAGGCAGGCCGGGGGTTCGTTGTTGTCATGGTCTCGCTCCGTCTGGGGCCGGTGCAGCGCTATCGCAGTCGGCGCAGTCAGCCGGCGTGGCAACCGTAGCACATTGGCCGGGCCCGGTGTGCGTTGCAAACCGCAGAACGAAAAACGGCGCCCGCATATGCGGGCGCCGCCTTGACGGACCAGAGCCGGTCGGAGCCGGGCGAGCGCTGCGCGCTTCAGGGCAGGTTGCGGCCGGGCGGCAGCGCCACCGGCGAAGTGACCGGGGCCGCGACCGGCGCGGTGGTGGCGCCCGCGGGGCCGGCGGTACCCGGTGCCGCGCCGGCCGGCGCATCGATCGGCCCGCCCACGCCCGGCACCGACTGCACCGGCGCCGGCGTGCCGACGCTGCCATCGAACGACGGGTTCTGCGAGGTCGAGGCCGCATCCAGGCGCGCGCGCTCGGTGTCGTTGACGTAGTCGAAGGCCTTGACCACCTTGGTCACGCCCGAGGCATTGCGCGCCACGTCGGTAGCGCGGTCGCCCTCGGCGCTGGTGACCACGCCGAGCAGGTAGACCACGCTCTTTTCCGTGGTGACCTTGATCGAGTTGGACGGCACGCCGTCGGCGGTCATCAGCAGCGTCTTGACCTTGCTGGTCAGGTAGGCGTCCTGGCTCTGGGTCATGAAGCCGGGCGAGTTGACCACCTCCAGCTCATTGATCACCACCCGCGCATTCTGCAGGCCACGCACGTACTGCTCGATCTGCTGCTTGACGCTGTCGTTCCTGGCCTCGCCGGTCAGCAGCACCTTGCGGTTGAACACGGTCACGTTGACGCGGGCCTGGCCGCTGTAGCGCGAGTTGATGGTGTTCTCGGCCTCGAGCTGCAGGCCGCGGTCGACGGTCTGGGTGGCAGCCGGGCGGCGGTCGGTGGCCATGGCCACGCCGGTGCCCATGGCGCCGGCGATCACCGGGAAGCAGCCGGCCAGCTGCGTGGCGCACACCAGCGCGGCCGCGGCCAGGCCGGCGCGGCCCAGGCCGGAACTGGCCAGCGGGCGGGAAGGATGGCGCGTGTCCGCGCCGTTCCGGGGAGCTTGCGTAGTGGGCAGATGGGTCATGCGGTCCTTGCTGTGTCGGGATGATAGGAATGGGAAGGTCGGCGGATGCGCGGCATCAGGCCTCTCCGAGCAGTGCCTCGTCGATGCCGTTGCACAGGCAGTGCAGTGACAGCAGGTGCACTTCCTGGATGCGCGCGGTGCGCTCGCTCGGCACGCACAGGTGGATGTCGAATTCATCGAGCAGGCCGGCGATGGCCCCGCCACCCTTGCCGGTCAGCGCCACCACCGCCATCTCGCGCTGGTGCGCGGCGGCCACGGCGGCCATCACGTTGTCCGAATTGCCCGAGGTGGAAATCGCCAGCAGGATGTCGCCGGGCTGGCCGAGCGCCTCGACCTGCTTGGCAAACACCTTGCTGAAGTCGTAGTCGTTGCCGATCGCGGTGAGGATGGAGCTGTCGGTGTTCAGAGCGATCGCGGCCAGGCCGGGCCGTTCGCGCTCGAAGCGCCCGACCAGCTCGGCGGCGAAATGCTGCGCCTGCGCCGCCGAGCCGCCGTTGCCGCACGCCAGGATCTTGTTGCCGCTGGTCAGCGCGCCGACCATGCGCTCCACCGCGGCGTCGATATAGGGGGCCATCACCGGCGCGGCCTGCCGCTTGGTTTCGGCACTGTCTAGGAACTGTTGCTGGATACTGTCGATACTCATGGCTCTGGGGCCCGTTTGTTGCCATGGCGATCCGCGAATCGCCCCTCATGTTTGCCGCTCATGTATGCCGTGCATTATGACCCAGCCCCGGCGGCATCCAGGTCAAAGGCGTGCTGCAGCCACTCCAGCCGGCCGGGTTCGAGCGCTACCACGTCGAAGCGGCATGGCGGCACCCGGGCCAGCGTCGCCAGATAGTGCCCCGCGGCCAGCAGCACGCGCCGCTGCTTGGCCGGCGTGACGCTGGCCGCTGCGCCGCCAAAGCCGCGCCCGCTGCGCTGGCGCACCTCGACGAACACCAGCGTGCCGTCCGGCGCGCGCATGACCAGGTCGATCTCGCCGCCTTTGCAGCGATAATTGCGCACCACGGGCTCCAGGCCCTGGCGCCGCAAGTGGGCCAGGGCCCGGTCCTCTGCCTGCGCCCCGCGTGCCTGCCGGCTTGGCGCCTGCCTGCCCGGCACCTGCGTGGTGGATTTGAATGATCGCATCAACGGAAGTTCTCAAGCATGAGTGACTGGATCTCCCTGGCGGCAAGCCAGTCGTACCCGGCCGGCACGCTGTATGTCGTGGCGACGCCTATCGGCAATGTCGCCGACCTGTCCCTGCGCGCGCTGCATGTGCTGGGGCTGGCCGACGCGGTTGCCTGCGAAGACACCCGCAATACCGGCCAGCTGCTGTCGCGCGTCGGCCTGCAGCGCCCGCTGGTGGCGGTGCACGAGCACAACGAGCGCGAGGCCGCGGGCCGCATCGCCGAACGCCTGGCGGCGGGCGAGCGCATTGCCTATGTCTCGGACGCCGGCACGCCGGGCATCTCCGACCCCGGCGCGCGGCTGGTCGAAGCGGTGCGCGCCGCCGGCCATCCGGTGGTGCCCCTGCCCGGTCCCAGTGCGGCGGTGGCGGCGCTGTCGGTGGCGGGCGACCTGCTCGATGCCGGCGCGGGCCGCTTCACCTTTGCCGGCTTCCTGCCGCCCAAGCCCAAGGCGCGCGCCGAGGCCATCGCCCGGCTGGCGGGGCTGGACCACGCCTGGGTCTGCTACGAGGCGCCGCACCGCATCGCCGACACGCTCGCGGCGCTGGCCGCGGGCCTGCCGGGCGAGCGCCGGCTGCTGGTCGGGCGCGAGCTGACCAAGCTGTTCGAGGACATCGCCGTGATGCCGGTGGCGCAGGCGCCGGACTGGCTCGCGGCCGACCCGAACCGGGCCAAGGGGGAATTCGTGCTGGTGGTGGAAGGTGCCGGCAGCGCCGCCGCCGATGGCCTGCCGGATGCCGAAGCGCAGCGCGTGCTGTCGCTGCTGCTGGCGGAACTGCCCGCCAAGCGCGCCGCCAAACTGGCGGCCGCGATCACCGGGGCGCAAACCGGCGCGCTGTATCAGCTGGCGCTGGCGCAGCGTGCCGGCGACGCCGACGATTGAGGGCACGGCCCGCGCGCGGGCACCGGCGCGGGCCTGCAGGTCAGAATGTAAGGAGGAAGTGTCAGCGCGCGGCGGCATGCGACGGCGCTGACGCGCTCAGCGGCGCTTGGGCTTGACGGTCTTGCCGCTGGCCTTGGCCGCCTTGCGCGCCTTGGCGGGCGCCAGCGAATTGGCCAGTTCCGGCACGGACACGTCGTCATCGCCGCTGCCGTCGCCGGCCTCGGTGCCGCCGGCATCGACCTGCGGGCCCAGCGCGGCGACTTCGGTGCGGGTCAGGCGGCGGATCTCGACGTTGGTGGCGCCGCGCTCGACAAAGCCCAGGCGGCGCGCCGCGCCCATGGACACGTCCAGTACGCGGTTGCCATGGTACGGCCCGCGGTCATTGATGCGAAGCACTGCCACCTTGTTGTTGCGCAGGTTGCGCACCAGCACCCAGCTGTCCAGCGGCAGCGACGGATGCGCCGCGGTCATGGCGCGCATATCGAAGCGCTCGCCGTTGGCAGTCTTGCGGCCATGAAAGCCCTTGCCGTACCACGAGGCCACGCCGCGCTGCTCGAACGTGCCGATGTCGGCGCGCAGGCCTTCGAGCGAGTTGCCGCTGCGGCCTTCGTCGGGGTCATAGCCGAACAGGTTCCAGCTGCCGGTGTCGGGCGCGCGCGCGGAGGGCCTGGTCTCGACGCGGTCGGTCCGGGCGGACTTGCTGTTTTTTGCCGCGCGCGTGGGCACGGCCTCGCCGGCGTCGGCGCCGGCGGTATCGCTTTCAGGCGGCGTGGCACAAGCGGCCAGCACCACGGCGCATGCGGTGCATGCGCCGAGCTTGGCCAGCCGTTGCCAGCGCTTGGTGAGAGCGGAGATCTGTAACATGGGCGGCAGTCTAACATTGACTGTTTGGGACTATCTCTTTCAATTTGTTACGAAATCTGTGCGATTTCGCACGATCGGGGCCTAATTGGGCGGAATCCCGCTTGTGGCAAGGGATTCAGGCCGATGCGGCGCGGCTCGCGCGGGGTACCCATTGATCACATGGAAGCCGCCGGGCGTGCCCAACCTTCCCGGCGCTACAATGCTGGGCATTGCCGCCGATCGCGCCGCCACGAGGCCCGGGCCGGCCACCAAAGACCTCCATGAAAGCCCTGCTCATTCCCGTCACGCCCTTCCAGCAGAACTGTTCCTTGCTGATCGATGAAAGCACCGGCGCCGCCGCGGTCTGCGATCCCGGCGGCGACCTCGACCGCATCCGCGCCGCGGTGAAAGAGCAAGGCGTCACGCTGGAGAAGATCTTCCTGACGCACGGCCACGTCGACCATTGCGCCGGCGCCGCGGCGCTGTCGCGCGAACTCGGCATTCCCATCGAGGGCCCGCAGCAGGACGAGCGCTTCTGGATCGAGCAGTTGCCCGAGCAGACGCGCCGCTTCGGCTTCGGCCACGCCGAGAGCTTCGAGCCCGACCGCTGGCTCGAGAACGGCGACACCGTGGCGTTCGGCAACGAAACTCTGGAGGTCTACCACTGCCCCGGCCATACCCCGGGCCACGTGGTGTTCTTCTCGCGTCCCAACCGGCTGGCCGTGGTCGGCGACGTGCTGTTCGCCGGGTCGATCGGCCGGACCGATTTCCCGCGCGGCAACCACGCCGACCTGATCCGCTCGATCCGCACGCGGCTGTGGCCGCTGGGCGAGGACGTGACCTTTATCCCCGGGCACGGCCCGGTCTCGACCTTCGGCGAGGAGCGCCGCAACAACCCGTTCGTCGCCGATCACCTGGTCGACGCGGGCTGAGGCCATGGCCAAGCGACAGGCGCCCGACACCCGTCCCGAGATCTACGTCAGCACCGACGTCGAGGCCGATGGGCCGATCCCGGGGCCGCACTCGATGCTGTCCTTCGCCTCGGTGGCGATGCTGGCGGACAAGACCGTGCTCGGCACCTTCTCGGCCAACCTCGAAACCCTGCCCGGCGCCGCCGGCCACCCGGTGCAGATGCAGTGGTGGCAAACCCAGCCCGAAGCCTGGAGCGCCTGCCGGCGCGACCTGCAGCGCCCCGAGGACGCCATGGTGCGCTATGTCGAATGGGTCGAGGCCCTGCCGGGCAAGCCGGTCTTCGTCGCCTTTCCGGCGGGCTTCGATTTCACCTGGATGTTCTGGTACATGATGCGCTTCGCCGGGCGCTCGCCGTTCGGCTGGGCCGCGCTCGACGTCAAGACGCTGGGCTTCGCGCTGACCGGGCGGCCCTATCGCAAGACCGTCAAGGCGGCCTTCCCGGCCGGCTGGATGGATCCGCTGCCGCACACCCACGTGGCGCTCGACGATGCGATGGAACAGGGCGCGCTGTTCTGCAACATGCTGGCGACGCTACGCGAACGCGAAGCGGAGCTGGCAGCGCTGACGGCGGAAGAGGCAGCGAACGCAAGCGTGCCCTCACCTCCGCCGACATCGTCCTGATCGTCTGTTGCGCCGCGTCAAGCGCGGCGGCATGTCCCTTGCAGGCCTTCGCTCGCATCCGGCGCCAGCCCGGCTATAGTAGAAGCGAATATGGCGTTACCGGGCGAAACGAGCCATGACTAACCGGCGCACTTGCGCAGCCACGCCATATGACGTTTGAGCATCCTGCCCGGACCGCGCGGCGCCTGCCGAGGAGGTGTCGATCATGCGTTTCCCTACCGACCTGCACTTGAGAGACTTGGCCGGCCGGATCCATTGGCCGCATGCCACGCGGGACGCCACGCCCATTACCCATCGCCACTCCTCGGATGAGGACGCCGAAGTCGCCAAGGCCACGCTCTACGTCAGCACCGTGACGCTGGTGGTGCTGCTGGTGGTGCTGGCGGCCATCGCTTTCGGTCAGGAGGCCATGCACTGGCTGGGTGTTCATTAGACGACCCTGCCTGAAGCAGACTGCCTCGCAGACCGGCCGGCCCCCACACACCGTGGGGGCCGGTTTTATTTCAGGCCAGCAGCGCCGCCACGTTCTCGGGCGGGCGCCCAATCGCCGCGCGGCGATTGCGCACCACCACCGGACGCTGCAGCAGGATCGGGTTGTCGGCCACCGCCGCCAGCAGCTCGGCATCGGTCAGGCCGGGGTCGGCCAGGCCCAGTTCGGCATAGGGGCCTTCGTTGTCGCGCAGCATCTCGCGCACCGGCACGCCCAGCAGGGTGTGCAACTGGCGCAGCGTCGACAGCGACGGCGGGTCCTTCAGGTACTCCACGATCTCCACCGGCTCTCCCAGCCGCTCGGCGGCGGCCTGGACCAGGGCGAGGGTCTCGCGCGACTTGGAGCAACGGGGGTTGTGGTAGATGGTGATCATGGCAGGTCCTTTCTTGTGATGGCCGCGCCCCGCGGCGGGGCATCGGCACTAATGCGGTGCAAATCCATCCGCACTATATACAAGACCGTGGCCGGCGCGCAGCATCATGCGGTGCAGCGCCACCGGCACGCATCCTGCGTTGCACCGGTTCTTGCCCCAGGCGCCATTTCCGATGACCTCCATTCCTGCTTCCACCGCCGCGCCCCGCGGTCCTCGCACGCACCAGCCCTTTACGCTGCGTGACGCCACCCCCGCCGACATTGCCGCCATCCACGCCATCTACGCCCACCACGTGCAGCACGGCCGCGCCTCGTTCGAGGAAGTGCCGCCGAGCGCCGACGAGATGCAGTTGCGCCTTGCCGAAGTGCACCGCAAGGGCTTGCCCTACCTGGTCGCGGAGCGGGACGGCGAGGTGCTGGGCTACGCCTATGCCTCGGCCTACCGCGCGCGCAGCGCCTACCGCTTCGCCATCGAGGACTCGATCTACATCGACCACCGCCGCGTCGGCGAAGGCCTGGGCCAGGCGCTGCTGGCCGCGCTGATCGCCCGCTGCGAAACCGGTCCCTGGCGCCAGATGGTCGCCGTGATCGCGTGCACCGCCGCCGGCGAAGGCGCGGGCTCGCTGGCCGTGCACGAACGGCTGGGCTTCCGCACCGTCGGCCGGCTCGAGGCGGTGGGGTTCAAGCATGGACAGTGGATCGATACGGTGCTGATGCAGCGGGTGTTGGGCGCGGGGGCGGCGACGCTGCCGGTGTAGGCGGAATCGGCTGCGGCAAGTTCAGACGTGTCTTATCGACGTGCAGGTGTCGCGGCTTCGACAATGCCTGTACTCTGTCATCAAAGGACACCGGACATGCTTGTGTCGGAAGAAACCAAACTTACGTTCATGCTTGACGCTCGGCTGCATGACGCATTCATCGCCGAAGCCGAGGCACGCGGGCGCACGCCCTCCGAAGCGCTTCAAGACCTGGTGCGCGCATACCTCGGTCACAGCGGCAGCATGCGCGACTACGAGGCCTTCCTGCGCAACAAGGTTGAAGCGTCCCGCGCATCGCTGCGCACTACAGGCGGCATCCCCGCAGAACAGATCGAAGCGGAGTTTGCGGCCTGGCGCGCTGCAGCCCGGCGGAGAGTTTGAGGGCTGTCTGGACAGCACTGGCCCGGCGCGATCGCACACTGATCTTCGACTTCATCGCCCAGGATGATGTCGAAGCCGCTGCTCGCCTGGATGAACGATTTCTCCACGCAGCGGAGCGTTTGTGCGCGTTCCCTGTACTGGCGCCGACCGGGAGCGTGCAAGGCACCCGGGAATTGGTGGTTCACGAACACTATCGCCTGATCTATGAAATCGAAGGCGATACGGTGCTGGTGCTCGCGCTAGTGCATACCTCGCGCTGTTGGCCACCGCTCGAATATCAGGCGTAACCCGGTCGCCTAAAAAAAACGCCACGGAAACCTCCGTGGCGTCTTTCTCGCAAAGCTCGGCGCCTTTGGCGCCAAAGGACTTACTGCATCAGATCCGACAGCGCCAGCGCCACCACCTTGGTGGCACGGTTCAGGTCGTTCAGGCGCAGGTTCTCGTCGGAGTTGTGGCCGCGGGCTTCCATCAGCGTGCGCGGGCCGGCGCCGTACAGCACGGTGGGGATGCCGCGCTTGGTGTAGTGGCGCGCATCGGTGTAGAGCGGCACGCCCTGCACCGGGATTTCCACGCCGAAGACCGACTCGGCACGGCTCTTCAGCGCGCCGATCAGCTTTTCCACGCCCGGCAGTTCCGACAGCGGCTCGGCCAGGATGATGCGCTCGACCTTCACCTCGATGCCCGGGCGGTCCTTGGCGGCCTTCTCGACCACGGCACGGATCTCACCCTCGGCGTCGAAGCCGATTTCCTCGGGGATCATGCGGCGGTCGACGCGGAAGGTCACCAGGTCCGGCACCACGTTGGTGTTGATGCCGCCCTTGATCAGGCCGACGTTCAGCGTGGCGGTGTCGATGCCCGGCACCTTCGACTTGCGCGTGGCCAGCTCGGCGCGCAGGCCGTAGATGGCCTGCAGGATGTGGGTGGCGGCCTCGATCGCGTCGACGCCGGTGTGCGGCATGGCGGCGTGGCCCTGCTTGCCCTTGACCGTCACTTCGACGTGCAGGCAGCCGTTGTGCGACGAGGTGATGCCGTACGAGAACCCGGCCGAGATGGCGTAGTCAGCCTTGCTCAGGTTGTTGTCCAGCAGGAACTTCGGGCCGATGTCGCCGCCGGTTTCCTCGTCATAGGTGAACTGCAGCTCGACCGCGCCGTTGATCTTCGCGCCCTGCTTCTCGGCTTCCATCAGCGCCAGCACGGCATAGGTGTAGGTGGCAAAGTCCGACTTCGACACCGCCACGCCGCGGCCGTACATGACCGGGCCGTGCTCGCTGTCAGCCACTTCGCCGCCGTACGGATCCTTGGTCCAGCCCAGGCCGGGAGGCACCACGTCGCCGTGGGCGTTCATGGCGATGGTCGGGCCGCCGGTGCCGAACTGCTTGCGCACGATCAGGTTGGTGGCGCTGATCATGCCGGCGGCCTTGACCTGCTCGTCGGGCACCTTGTGGGCCTCCACCGCGAAGCCCAGGCCCTCCAGCAGTTCCTTGGCGCGCTTGCCGTGCGCGTCGCAATCGCCGGCCGGGTTGTCCGACGGCACCTTGACCAGTTCGGCCAGGAAGGCTTCCTGCTGCGGACGATGCTGGTCGATGAACTGCGTCAGCGTGGTTTCGATGGGGTTCATATTGTCTCGTGCGGTCATGACTTGTTCTCGTAACAACTGAAGGAGGTTCGGGTGGGGCTTCCGGGCGCGCTGGCTTACTGCGGCAGCCGGAAGTGCTCGACGAAATCGCTGAACACGCGCGCGGACAGTGCGGCATCCTCGGCGGTCATGGTTTCGGTGGGATGGTGGCTGATGCCGCCGTTGCCGCAGCGCACGAACAGCATGGCGACATCGGCGATGGCGGCAATGGCCATGGCGTCGTGGCCGGCGCCCGACGGCAGGTGGCGCACCGGCACGCCCTGGCGGGCGATGGCGGCGGCCCATTGCTCTTGCAGCCACGGGGCGCACGGAACGCTCCTGGCCTCGTGGGTCTTGCGGATCTGCGCGCGCACGTTGCGGCGCGCGCAGACGCGCTCGATCTCGGCCAGCACGTCGTTGACGGCGGCCTCGCGCTCGGCGTCCTCGCCGGCGCGGATGTCGATCGAGAACACGGCGCGGCCCGGCACCACGTTGGTGGCGCCGTTGGGCACGTTGAACTGGCCCACGGTGCCGACCAGGCCCGGCTTGCCGCCGCAGCGCTTCTCGATATAGAGGCCGATTTCGGCGCCGGCCATGGCGGCGTCGCGGCGCATGTCCATCGGCACGGTGCCGGCATGGCCGGCCAGGCCTTCGAGCTCGACCAGGAAGCGGGTCGCGCCGGAAATCGCGGTCACCACGCCCACCGGCAGGCCTTCGTTCAGCAGCACCGGACCTTGCTCGATATGCACCTCGACAAAGGCCGCCACCTTGCTGCGGTCATGCTTTGCGGCGGGCAGCGCGGCGGCGTCGAAGCCGGCCTCGCGCATCACCTCGCGCATGGTCTTGCCGCTGTCGTCGAGGTTGTCCAGCACGTTGTTGTCGAACGTGCCGGCGATGGCGCGGCTGCCCAGCAGCGTGGCCTTGAAGCGCACACCCTCTTCCTCGGCGAAGCCCACTACCTCGAGCGCGAACGGAAAGCGCTTGCCCTGCCGGTTCCATTCCGCCACGCACGCGATCGGCAGGATCACACCCAGGTTGCCGTCATAGCGGCCGGCGTCGCGCACGGTGTCGAAATGCGAGCCGGTCAGCAGCGCCGGCGCGTCGGGCGTGGTGCCCTCGTAGCGGCCGATCACGTTGCCGGCGGCATCGCGGCGCACCGTCATGCCGGCCTGCTGCATCCACTCGGTCAGCTGCGCGGCGGCGCCGTGGTGGGCCTCGGTCAGGTAGGTGCGGGTGAGCATGCCGGGCTGCTCGGTGTGGACGGCCAGGGCGTCGGCCCAGGCCATGATGCGCGTGCCAGTCTCTGCGGCGGACGGCGACGGATTTGCTGCCATGCGTGTCTCCTGCTGGAAGTGCGTGAAAGCCGCGGCGGCGTGGCTGGCGGGGTGCCAGTGCGGGCGGGACGCCCATGGCCGAAGCTCTATTCTGTGCGATTCATGGTAGCACAGTGAATTCAAAAATTGCATACAAAAATGATATGCACTATATTCGGTTCCACGTTCAGACAATCCGCTGCGGACAATCCGGTCCGGACAACGGATGGCGTGGAGTCCGCCCCAACAGGGGGGCTGTCCGCGCGGTGGCGAGTTCCCGACCCGGAGCCCTGCCCAGAACGTAAGGCCGGCAGCCCACCCCAGCCGTCAGAGCAGCACGGGGCCGCCGGTGATTCCTGGATCGAAATGGGCCAGCCAGCGCACGGGCGCGGGACCGGCCCCGCACGGAGACAACCATGCAGCACGCAGTTCCCTCGCAGCAGCGCCCGGGTACACCCCGCCTGCACACCCGCTTTACCCGCTCGCTGTTCGGCCAGGTGCTGATCGCCCTTGTGATCGGCACGGCACTGGGCCTGGCGTTTCCGGAATTTGCCGCCAAGCTCAAGCCGCTTGGCGATGCCTTTATCAAGCTGATCAAGATGCTGATCGGCCCGATCGTGTTCTGTGTGGTGGTGGCCGGCATCTGCGGCGCCGGCGAGCTGAAGAAGGTGGGCCGCGTCGGCATCAAGGCGGTGGTGTACTTCGAGATCGTCACCACCATCGCGCTGGCGCTGGGCATCGTGCTGGCCTACGTGTTCCAGCCCGGCGTGGGCATGAACGTCGATCCCCGTTCGCTCGACGCCTCGGCTATCGCCGGCTTTATCGACAACGCGACCAAGGTCAAGGACCAGGGCACGGTCGACTTCCTGCTCAAGCTGATCCCCAATACCGTATTCGGCGCCTTCGCCAACGGCGACGTGCTGCAGGTGCTGGTGGTGTCGATCCTGTTCGGCTGCGCGCTGTCGCTGGTGGGCGAGCCCGGCCGGCCGCTGGTCAGCCTGATCGATACCTTCTCGCACACGCTGTTCAAGATGATGGGCTTCATCATCAAGCTGGCGCCGCTGGGCGTGCTGGGCGCGGTGGCGTTCACGGTGGGCAAGTACGGCATCGGCTCGCTCAAGCAGCTGGGATTCCTGGTGCTGCTGTTCTACGGCGCGGTGATCGTGTTCGTGCTGGTGGTGCTGGGCGGCATCATGCGCGCCTGCGGTTTCTCGGTGATCAAGCTGATCCGCTACCTGCGCGCCGAGCTGCTGGTGGTGCTGGGCACCGCCTCGTCCGACAGCGTGCTGCCGCAGGTGATGAAGAAGCTCGAGTTCATGGGCGTGAAGAAGTCGGTGGTGGGCCTGGTGATCCCGACCGGCTACTCGTTCAACCTCGACGCGTTCTCGATCTACCTGACGCTGGCCGCGGTCTTTATCGCGCAGGCAACCAACACGCCGCTGGCGATGGCAGACCTGCTCGGCATCCTGGCAGTGGCGCTGATCACCTCCAAGGGCGCGCACGGCATTCCCGGCTCGGCCATCGTGATCCTGGCCGCGACGCTGTCGGCACACCCGGCGATCCCGGCGATCGGCCTGGTGCTGGTGCTGTCGGTGGACTGGTTTATCGGCATCGCGCGTGCGCTCGGCAACCTGATCGGCAACTGCGTCGCCACCGTGGTGGTGGCCGCGTGGGAGAAGGACATCGACCGCGCCCGGGCGCACGGAGTGTTGAACGGCACCATCGAGGCGTCCGACCTGGATGCCGGCCTGGCCGCGATGGCGCAGGACGCCACCGCTGCGGCCATCGTGCCAGGCCCGGTCGCGGGGCGCTAGAATCACGCATCTCCCCCACCGCGCAGCCTCTGCGCAAGTGCGCTGCCATGCCCGAGCATATCGATCCTGACATGACTGCCGAAGCGATTGCCGACGACATCGTCGCGGCGATCGTTTCGCACCGCCTGCCGCCCGGCACCAAGCTGCGCGAGGAGGCGCTGGCCAGCGTCTACCGCGTCAGCCGCACCAAGGTGCGCGCGGCGCTGCTGATGCTGTCCAAGGACAAGGTCATCCAGATCGTGCCGGACAAAGGGGCGTTCGTGGCCAAGCCGAGCGCCGAGGAGGCGCGCGAGGTGTTCGCGGTGCGCCGCATCCTCGAAGCCGCGCTGGCGCGCGAGTTTGTCGCCAAGGCCACCGCCGCCGACTACAAGCGCATCGACCGCCACCTGGCGGCCGAGCGCAAGTCGCTGGCGGGCAACGATGCCCAGGTGCGCACCCGGCTGCTGGGCGACTTCCATATCGTGCTGGCCGAAGTGGTAGGCAACGGCGTGCTGACCGAGATGATGCGCGAGCTGTCGACGCGCAGCGCGGTCATCACCATGTTGTACCAGTCGCGCCGCGACGCGGCCTGCTCGTCGGACGAGCACCGCGAGTTCATCGAGGCGGCGCGTGCCGGCGATGTCGAGCGCGCCGTCACGCTGATGGTGGACCACCTGGGCCATGTGGAAGGGGCGCTGCATTTCGAGGAAACCGCGCCGGTGGCGCGTGGTAAGGACCTCGTTGCCGCGCTGCTGGCCTAGGCGCGACGCACCCGCCCGCCTTCACCTTCCCTCCTTCTTCCGCCTTTGCCGGCCGCTTGATGTGAGTCAAAGCACCCCGGGCCGCCCGCGCGCAAACTTCATCTCGCCATGAAGACGCGGGGGCGCACTTCATGAGCACTTGCCTGCCGGCACCTCATCGTCGGCAGGCTGCCCGCACGCTGCAACGGTGTGCGGGCTTTCTTTTTTCTGAGGACGGGGTTCCGCGGCGCCGAATGGCGCGCTGCCCCGCGGCCTCGAACCGGTGCCGTCCCGCACCGGTTTTTCCCTTTTCCGACAGCAGGTTGCGGTGCGCGGCGCCTGCGCCCGGGAGAGCCGCCTGGTCGGCTCGTGTGCATCCCGCGCGGGCTTGCGCGCCGGCTCCACGTGAAAAGCGAATCCCGCCTTCGGGTTAGGATGCCGCAGGCCCTGCCAGAGGCCCGCGCCGTCCCGCCATGCTGCGGTGGCAGCCGCACACGATAACAATCACAGGGAGACCGCCATGCGCCATCGCGCGATACCTGCCGTGCCGCCGCACCGCCGGCGCTAGCCCTCGCCTGAATCCGCCCTGCTTCCCGATCGAAAAGGACTTCCCATGCCCAGCGCCTTTCGCCCCGACGCCTTTGCCGGCAAGACCGTATTCGTCGCCGGCGCCTCGTCCGGCATCAACCTTGGCATCGCGCACGGCTTTGCGCGCGCCGGCGCCCGGCTGGCGCTGATCAGCCGCACCGCCGAGCGCATCCAGGCCGCCGCCGACACCATCACCGCGGCCGGCGGCACCGCCATCGGCATGGCCGCCGACGTGCGCGACTACGCCGCGGTGGAAGCCGCCCTTGTGCGTGCGCAGGACGAACTGGGCCCGATCGACGTGGTCATCTCCGGCGCCGCCGGCAATTTCCTGGCGCCCGTGGTCGGCATGTCGGCCAATGCCTTCAAGACCGTGGTCGATATCGACCTGCTCGGCACCTTCAACGTGTTCCGCGCCAGCTTCGACCACCTCAACAAGCCGGGTGCGTCGCTGATCGCGATCACCGCGCCGCAGGCGGTCAACGCCATGATGTTCCAGGCCCATGCCTGCGCCGCCAAGGCCGGCATCAACATGCTGATCAAGTGCCTGGCGATGGAATGGGGACCGGCCGGGGTGCGCGTGAACGGCATCTCGCCTGGCCCGATCGCCGACACCGAAGGCATGGCGCGGCTGGCGCCGACGCCGGAGATGGAGGCCCGCTACAAGGCGCGCCTGGCGTTGCGCGACTACGGCACCAAGGACGACATCGCCGACGCCGCGATGTACCTGAGCAGCGACAACGCTCGCTACGTCACCGGCACCATCCTCGACTGCGACGGCGGCAGCAAGCTCGGCGACGCCTCGGCCGACGCGCTGAAGAAGCCGCAATAGCCGGCGGTACCGGATCTCGCACCCGCAACGACACAGAAACCAGGAGAACCACCATGACGGCAACCGTCCTCTACCAGGCCAGCGAAGGCGTGGCCACGCTGACCCTGAACCGCCCGGACGTGCTCAATGCACTGAACGCCGACATCCTGCGCGAACTGCGCGAGGCCGTGGACCGCGCCGCGGCCGATGCCGAGGTGCGCGCCGTGCTGCTGACCGGCGCCGGCCGCGGCTTCTGCGCCGGCGCCGACCTGGCCGCGCGCCAGGGCGGCGGAGTGACCGATTCCGGCACGCTGCTGCGCGAGCGCTACCACCCGATCATCATGGCGCTGCGCGAGATGCCCAAGCCGGTCATCACCGCGGTCAACGGCGTCGCCGCCGGTGCCGGCATGAGCCTGGCGCTGGCGGGCGACGTGGTGCTGGCGGCGCGCTCGGCCAGCTTCCTGCAGGCGTTCTCCAAGATCGGCCTGATCCCGGATGCCGGCAGCACCTACTTCCTGCCGCGCTACGCCGGCGAGATGCGCGCCCGCGCGCTGGCCATCCTGGCCGAGAAGATCGACGCGGAAGAAGCCCACCGCATCGGCCTGGTGTGGAAGGTCCATGACGACGCCGCGCTGCAGGACGAGGCCGGCAAGCTGGCCCGCCACCTGGCGACCATGCCGACCATGGCCTACGCCATGATCAAGCAAGCCCTCAACCAGAGTTTCGGCAACGACCTGGCCGCGCAGCTGGAAGTCGAAGCCACGCTGCAGTCGCGCGCCAGCCGCAGCGAAGACTGCAAGGAAGGCGTCGCTGCCTTCGTCGAGAAGCGCAAGCCGCAGTTCAAGGGCCGCTGAGCGCGGCGACTGCCACCACCGCCACTTCGAAGGAGCCCGCGCATGAGCGCCAGCAATGAACGTATCCTCGTGACGATCGAAGACGGCGTCGCCGACGTCCGCCTGAACCGCCCCGACAAGATGAACGCGCTCGACCAGGCCATGTTCGACGCCCTGATCGAGACCGGCGAACAGCTCGCGCGCCTGCCGGAGCTGCGCGCGGTGGTGCTGTCCGGCGAAGGTCGCGCCTTCTGCGCGGGCCTGGACATGGGCCGCATGGCCGGCATGTTGTCGGAGGATGCGGGCGCGTCGCAGCCCGACAGCATCGGCGCGGGCCGGCTCGGCCAACGCACCCACGGCCTCTCCAACCGCCCGCAGTACGCCTGCATGGTCTGGCGCGAGCTGCCGGTGCCGGTCTTTGCCGCCGTGCATGGCGTGGCCTTCGGCGGCGGCCTGCAGGTGGCGCTGGGCGCGGATGTGCGCTACGTCGCGCCGGATGCCAGGCTGTCCGTGATGGAGCTGAAGTGGGGGCTGGTGCCCGACATGGCGGGCATGGTGCTGACGCGCGGGCTGGTGCGCCCGGATGTGCTGCGCGAGCTGATCTACAGCGCGCGCGTGCTCAGCGGCAGCGAGGCGTGCGCGCTGGGGCTGGGCACCTACCTTGCCGACGACCCGCGCGCCGCGGCACTGGCCGCCGCGCGCGAAGTCGCGCTGAAGAATCCGGATGCGATCCGCGCCGCCAAGCGGCTGATGGCGGTGGCCGAGGGCGGCGACCACGCCGCCATCCTGCGGGCCGAGTCCGACGAGCAGGACCGGCTGGTGGGCTCGCCCAACCAGCGCGAGGCGGTGCTGGCCAACCTCGAGAAACGCGCGCCGCGCTTCACGCCGGCAAGCTGAAGCCGGTCGCTCAGCGCCTGGCATGGTGGTGGCGCCGCCGGCGCCACCACAGCGCATAGATCGCCACGTTCACCACCAGCACCACCAGGCCGAGCCACAGCTGCACCGCGGGCGTCAGCCCCGCCGGATAGATCAGCGGCAACAGGTAGCGCTCGACAAAGCCGCCGCTGTAGCCGGCCTGCCCGGCAGCCCGGCGCAGCATGTTTTCCAGCGGCGTCAGCGGGCAGATCCAGCCGGCCCATTCGATCAGCACGCCCCACACCGCGGCGGGCAGGTGCACCCACGCGGCACGCGGCCAGCGCAATACCAGCAGGCCGCCCGCCACCACGAACACGATGAACAGCGCGTGCGCGATCACGACAAGGTCGGCCAGCCAGGCGGCGATCGGCATCGTATGCGGCGGCGGCCTCAGTTGCCGCCCGCCGTGTCCATCCAGTAGCCCGGGCGCGCGAACTGCGCCTTCAGGTGCTCGATGAAGAAGCGGATCTTGGCCGGTACCGGACGCTGCTGCGGGTACACGGCAAGGATGTCGTAGGCGGGCAGCGCGTATTCGTCCAGCACCGTGATCAGCTCGCCGCTCTCCAGTTGCGGCAGGATTTCCCAGGTGGAACGCCAGCCCAGGCCCAGGCCCTCGCCGGTCCAGCGGTGCAGCAGCTCGCCGTCATTGCAGTCCAGGTTGCCGTTGACGCGCACGGTCACGGTCTTGCCGTTCTGGCTGAAGTACCAGCCGCGCTGCTGGCCGCCCTGCAGGTTGAACGCCAGGCAATTGTGCTGGGCCAGGTCGTCCAGCGTTTGCGGCACGCCGTATTTGGCGAAGTACGCCGGCGTGCCGCACACCACGCGCTTGTTCGACGCCAGCTTGATCGCGACGAAGTTCGGATCGATGGCGCCGCCGATGCGGATGCCGACGTCATAGCCCTCGCGCACCAGGTCGACCACGCGGTCGGTCAGGTTGAACGAGATCTGCACCTCGGGGTTGCTGGCCAGGAACGCCGGCGCGTGCGGCGCCACGTGCTTGCGCCCGAACGCCGCCGGCGCCGACACGATCAGGTGGCCGGTGGCCTTGTGCTTGCCTTCGGCGATCAGCATCTCGGCGCGGTCGAGGTCGGCCAGCGCCTTCTTGCACTGCTCCATGAACACCGCGCCCTGTTCGGTCACGGCGATGCGGCGCGTGGACCGGTGCAGCAGCTTGACGCCGATGCGGGCTTCTAGCGCGTTGATGCGGCGGCCGATCATCACCGGCGTGACGTTCTGCGTCAGCGCCGCGGCCGCCATGCTGCCGTGCTCCACCACGGCGATAAAGGCTTCGATTTGCTTGAGTTTGTCCATCGGATATAGGTCTCCCGGGCGCCATTGTGCGGCATCGCCGGGGTTGTGGCATCCCTGAGCGGCTGATGGACCGGATCGAAGCCGCCGCATAAGGGCCGCTGCCGGGTGCCGCCACGGGCACGGGGCGGCACCCGTTGCGTGAGCGGCGTCAGCCCGCGCCCGCCGTGTGCTTGCCGAGCTGCGCGTTCAGTTCGGCCGCCTCGCCCAGCACATGGGCCAGGCGCCGCAGCGGCCGGCTGCATTGCAGATGCAGGTACAGGTAGCAGGCGGCGCCGATCACCACCATCACGCCGTAAAGCCACAGCAGCGTGCCGGCCACGGCCTGCTGGCGCGGCAGCGCGGCCAGCACCGCGGCGGCCGGCGCCAGCGCCAGCAGCACCGCCAGCATGCGCGCCGCGCCCTCCCACAGCCGCAGCTGCAGCGCCACGCGCCGCTGGCGTGCCTGCAGCTGCTGCGGCGGGATCCGCGCCAGCCGGCGCAGCAGCGCGTCTTCGGCGGCGCTGTCGCGGTCCAGTTCGGCGGCCTGCCAGCGCAGCGGATGGCGCAGCCGCGCCAGCACCGTGCCGGCACGGGCCAGCCCCGCGCCGACATAGCACGCGGCCGCCAGCGCCAGCAGGGCCTCGAAGCCGCGCAGCGACCAGAGCGGTACGGCGTGCTTCAGCCCCAGGCGCCACACGGCCAGGCCGGCGCCACACAGGATCGTCGCGGCCAGCGCCGCGACAAAGCCGAGCCACAGCGCGCGCCCGAGCCGGCTGTCCGGCGCGGCGGCAGGCGCGGACTCAGGCGAGGCGGCGGCAAGCGCTTGCAGCAGTTCATAGGTGGACGGCAGCCTGGAATACATGGTCGGCCCGGATGGCAGGAAATGCCGCCATTTTGCCGCAGTGCGCCGCGGCGGCACGCTGGTGTACCCAGTGCTGCGCGGCGTGTCCGTACCGTCACACCACATATCCAATGGCATGCATCCGCGACCCTGCGCCGACCAGCCGACGTGGCTTTCCAGCCCATATTGCGTACTACAGGTATCGAATCAACTGATCGCTCTTCTGTTTATCCCAACCGGCCTGCGGGAATAGGATCAACTCCAACGAAATTCCCACCATTACCGGAGACAAGATCATGGCAAAGATGAGAGCAATCGACGCGGCAATCGCCGTGCTGGAGAAAGAAGGCGTGACCACTGCGTTCGGCGTGCCCGGCGCGGCCATCAACCCGTTCTACTCGGCAATGCGCAAGTCGGGCAACATCAACCACGTGCTGGCCCGCCACGTCGAGGGCGCCTCGCACATGGCCGAAGGCTACACCCGCGCCGAGCCGGGCAACATCGGCGTCTGCGTCGGCACTTCCGGCCCCGCCGGCACCGACATGATCACCGGCCTGTACTCGGCCTGGGCGGACTCGATCCCCATCCTCTGCATCACCGGCCAGGCCCCGCGCGCACGCCTGTACAAGGAAGACTTCCAGGCCGTCGACATCGAATCGATCGCCAAGCCCGTGACCAAGTGGGCCGTGACCGTGCGCGAGCCGGCGCTGGTGCCGCAGGTGTTCCAGCAGGCCTTCCACATCATGCGCTCGGGCCGCCCGGGTCCGGTGCTGATCGACCTGCCGTTCGACGTGCAGGTCGCCGAGATCGAATTCGATGTCGACACCTACCAGTCGCTGCAGCCGTACAAGCCGGCTGCCTCGCGCGCCCAGATCGAGAAGGCCATCGCCATGCTGAACGCGGCCGAGCGCCCGCTGATCGTGTGCGGCGGCGGCGTGATCAACGCCGATGCGTCGGAACTGCTGGTCGAGTTCGCCGAGCTGGTCAACGTGCCGGTGGTGCCGACCCTGATGGGCTGGGGCGTGCTGGCCGACGACCACCCGCTGCAAGCCGGCATGGTCGGGCTGCAGACCTCGCACCGCTACGGCAACGCCACGCTGCTGGCCTCGGACTTCGTGATGGGCATCGGCAACCGCTGGGCCAACCGCCACACCGGCAGCGTCGACGTCTACACCAAGGGCCGCAAGTTCGTGCACGTCGATATCGAGCCCACCCAGATCGGCCGCGTGTTCGGCCCGGACCTGGGCATCGTGTCCGACGCCAAGGCCGCGCTGGAACTGTTCGTCGAAGTCGCCCGCGAAATGAAGATGGCCGGCCGCCTGCCGTGCCGCAAGAGCTGGGTCGCCGACGTGCAGAAGCGCCGCCGCACCATGCAGCGCAAGAGCGACTTCGACAACGTGCCGGTCAAGCCGCAGCGCGTGTACCGCGAGATGAACCAGTACTTCCCGCGCGACGTGCGCTACGTCAGCACCATCGGCCTGTCGCAGATCGCCGCGGCCCAGTTCCTGTCGGTCAACCAGCCGCGCCACTGGATCAACTGCGGCCAGGCCGGCCCGCTGGGCTGGACCATCCCGGCCGCGATCGGGGTGAAGACCGCTTCGCCGGATTCGGATGTGGTGGCGATCTCGGGCGACTACGACTTCCAGTTCATGATCGAAGAACTGGCCGTGGCCGCGCAGTTCAAGGTGCCCTACATCCACGTGGTGGTGAACAACTCCTACCTCGGCCTGATCCGCCAGGCGCAGCGCAACTTCGAGATGGACTACTGCGTGCAGCTGGCCTTCGACAACGTCAACGCCCCCGAGCTGAACGGCTATGGCGTCGACCACGTCAAGGTGGTCGAGGGCCTGGGCTGCAAGGCGATCCGCGTGTTCAAGCCGGAAGACATCGCCCCGGCCTTCGCCGAGGCGCGTGACCTGATGGCCGAGTTCTCGGTGCCGGTGGTGGTCGAGGTAATCCTGGAGCGCGTGACCAATATCGCGATGGGCACCGAGATCGACAACATCAACGAGTTCGAGCCGATCGAAGACCTCGAGGACATCGAGGAAGCGATCCTGAAAGAAGAAGTGGAAACGGCGTAAGCAACACCATTCCAGCATGGAACGCGCGGGCCACGGCCCGCGCGAATCCAGTGCCCCCCTGCAGCAGGGCTCCACACCGGCGGAGCGACAACACAATTAAACCGGAGAGACTCATGACTAAACTTGCGGCCAACCTCACCATGCTGTTCAACGAGGCGGGTTTTCTCGACCGCTTCGAAGCCGCCGCGCGCGCGGGCTTCCGCGGCGTGGAATTCCTGTTTCCCTATGCGTTCCACGCGGACCAGATCGCTGACCGCCTGAACCGCTTCCAGCTGGACCTGGTGCTGCACAACCTGCCCGCCGGCAAGTGGGATGCGGGCGAGCGCGGCATTGCCTGCCACCCGGACCGCGTCGGCGAGTTCCAGGACGGCGTGGGCGAAGCCATCAAGTACGCCAAGGTGCTGGGCGTGCGCCAGCTGAACTGCCTGGTCGGCATCCTGCCGCAGAACGTCAAGCGCGAGCAGGCGCAGGAAACGCTGGTGGAAAACCTGCGCTTCGCCGCCGGCGCGCTGGCCGCCGAGCATATCGACCTGCTGATCGAGCCGATCAACACCTTCGACATCCCCGGCTTCTTCCTGTCGCGCACGCAGCAGGCGCTGGACCTGATCACCCAGGTCAACGCGCCCAACCTGTACGTGCAGTACGACATCTATCACATGCAGCGGATGGAAGGCGAGATCGCCAATACCATCAAGGCCAACCTGCCGAAGATCAAGCACATCCAGCTGGCCGACAACCCGGGCCGCAACGAGCCGGGCACGGGCGAGCTGAACTACCAGTACCTGTTCAAGTTCCTGGACGAGATCGGCTACACCGGCTGGATCGGCTGCGAGTACAAGCCGAAGACCACCACCGAAGCCGGCCTGGGCTGGCGCGCCGCGCACGGCGTGCAGTAAGCGCTGCGCGCTGCCGTCGTATCCCGCTACTACCTACACGAACCAAGACACATTTAATCTCAAGCAAGGAGACATCACATGGCAACCACTCGCAACGTCGGCTTCATCGGCCTGGGCATCATGGGCGCACCGATGGCGGGCCACCTGCGCGCCGCCGGCCACACGCTGTTCGTGCATGACGTCAACCCGGCCCCGCAGGCGCTGGTCGATGCAGGCGTGACCGTCTGCACCAGCGCCGAGGAAGTCGCCAAGCGTGCCGACATCATCGTCATCATGGTGCCGGACACGCCGCACGTGGAAGCGGTGCTGTTCAGCGAGAAGGGCGTGGCGGCCGCGTTCAAGGCGGCCGGCAAGGAAGCCAGCTACAGCAAGATCGTGGTCGACATGAGCTCGATCTCGCCGATCGCCACCAAGGACTTCGCCGCGCGCATCAACAAGCTGGGCGCTTCGTACCTGGACGCGCCGGTTTCGGGCGGTGAAGTGGGCGCCAAGGCCGCGTCGCTGACGATCATGGTCGGCGGCCCGCAGGAGGCCTTCGACCAGGTCAAGCCGCTGTTCGAGCTGATGGGCAAGAACATCACGCTGGTGGGCGGCAACGGCGACGGCCAGACCACCAAGGTGGCCAACCAGATCATCGTCGCGCTGAACATCCAGGCCGTCTCCGAAGCGCTGCTGTTCGCCTCCAAGGCCGGCGCCGATCCGGCCAAGGTGCGCGAAGCGCTGATGGGCGGCTTTGCCGCGTCGCGCATCCTGGAAGTGCACGGCGACCGCATGGTCAAGCGCACCTTCGACCCGGGCTTCCGCATCGAGCTGCACCAGAAGGACCTGAACCTGGCGCTGCAGGGCGCCAAGGCGCTGGGCGTGGCGCTGCCCAACACCGCCACCGCGCAGGAGCTGTTCAATACCTGCTCGGCCAACGGCCTGGGCAAGCAGGACCACTCGGCCCTGTGCCGCGCGATCGAGATCATGTCGAACCACCAGATCGCTAACGCCAAGTAAGCAGCAACCCGTCGTCCCCGCCCAGCGGGGACGACACGCTTTGCAGTACCGCTTTGTACCCACTGCGTACCCGAAGTACCCGGCGTACCCGTCAGCACCCAGGATTCTTCATGCTCGTCACCGAACCCCAAGCCGCCCTGCTGTCGCCCCAGCGCACCGCAGCCAACGCTGAACCGCGCGCGCTGCTGCGCGACCTGTTCGATACCGCGGTCGCCTCCGTCAGCGCCAGCCACTGCCTGCCGCCGCATCTGCCCTCGCCGCCGAAGGGCCGCACCGTGGTGATCGGCGCCGGCAAGGCCGCCGCGGCAATGGCGCAGGCGGTGGAAGCGAACTGGCAAGGCGAGCTGTCGGGGCTGGTGGTGACGCGCTACGGCCACGGCGCCGATTGCAAGCGCATCGAAGTGGTCGAAGCCGCCCACCCGGTTCCCGACGAAGCCGGCGCGCGCGCCGCGCAGCGCATGGTGGAACTGGTGCAGGGCCTGAGCGCCGACGACCTGGTGCTGTGCCTGATCTCCGGCGGCGGCTCCGCGCTGCTGGCGGCGCCCGCGCCGGGCCTGACGCTGGCCGACAAGCAGGCCGTGAACAAGGCGCTGCTCAGGAGCGGCGCCAGCATCGGCGAGATGAACTGCGTGCGCAAGCACCTGTCGGCCCTCAAGGGCGGCCGCCTGGCGCTGCACTGCGCGCCGGCACGTGTCGAAACGCTGCTGATTTCCGATATTCCCGGCGATGACCCGACCCTTATCGCCAGCGGCCCGACGCTGCCTGACGCGACCACCTGCGCCGATGCGCTGGCGGTGATCGCCAAGTACGGCATCGAGGTGCCGGCCAACGTGCGCGCGCACCTGGAGAGCGGTGCCGGCGAAACCCCCAAGCCTGGCGATGCGCGCTTCAACGGCCATCGCAGCGTGACGCTGGCCACCGCGCAGCAGGCGCTGGAAGCCGCCGCGGCGCGTGCGCGCGAACTGGGCTTCGAGGCCCATATCCTGTCCGACTGCATCGAGGGCGAAGCGCGCGAAGTGGCCGAAGTGCATGCCGCGATCGCGCGCCAGGTGGCGCAGCGCGGCCAGCCCTTCGGCAAGCCCTGCGTGATCCTGTCCGGCGGCGAGACCACCGTGACCGTGCGCGGCAAGGGCCGCGGCGGCCGCAATGCCGAGTTCCTGCTGGCACTGGCGGTGGCGCTCGACGGCCTGCCCGGCGTGCACGCCATCGCCGGCGACACCGACGGCATCGACGGTTCGGAAGACAACGCCGGCGCCATGCTGTCGCCCGACACCCTGACCCGTGCCGGCGCGCGCGGGCTCAATGCGCGTGCGCACCTCGACAACAACGACGGCTACGGTTTCTTCGCCGGCCTGGAAGACCTGATCGTCACCGGCCCGACCCGCACCAACGTGAACGATTTCCGCGCGATCCTGATCGTCTGACGATCGCCGCCAACGTAGTACCGACTGACTCGCGGCGCCGACGCGCCGCTACCGAGAATGGAAGAGGAGACATCATGAGACGCCAGCGCAAAGCGAAGATCGTGGCCACGCTCGGCCCCGCCAGCACCGACATCGCGGTGATCCGCGCGCTGTTCGAGGCCGGCGCCGACGTGTTCCGGCTGAACTTCAGCCACGGCACGCACGACGACCACCGCGCGCGCTACGACGCGGTGCGCCAGGTCGAGGCCGAGACCGGTCGCCCCATCGCCGTGCTGGCCGACCTGCAGGGCCCCAAGCTGCGCATCGGCACCTTCGCCGCCGGCAAGGTCGCGGTGCGCACCGGCGATGTGTTCGTGCTCGACAGCGACCCGACCCCGGGCGACGGCACCCGCGTCTACCTGCCGCACCCGGAGCTGTTCCAGGCCGCGCAACCCGGCCAGTCGCTGCTGATCGACGACGGCAAGGTGCGCCTGGCGATCGAGTCGGTCACCACCGGCACCATCACCACGCGCGTCGCCAACAATGGCTCGCTGTCCGACCGCAAGGGCGTGAACGTGCCCGACGCGGTGATTCCCATCCCCGCGCTGACCGAGAAGGACCGCAAGGACCTGGACTTCGCGCTGTCGCTGGGCGCCGACTGGATCGGCCTGTCGTTCGTGCAGCGCCCGTCCGACATCGTCGAGGCGCGCGAGATCGTCGGCACCCGTGCCGGCATCCTGTCCAAGATCGAGAAGCCGGCCGCGCTGCAGCAGCTGGAAGAGATCGTGCGGGTGTCCGATTCGGTGATGGTGGCGCGCGGCGACCTCGGCGTGGAGCTGCCGCCCGAGCGCGTGCCGGGCGTGCAGAAGCGCATCCTGCGCGTGTGCCGCCAGCTGGGCAAGCCGGTGGTGATCGCCACGCAGATGCTGGAGTCGATGATCGACTCACCGGTGCCGACCCGCGCCGAAGCGTCGGACGTGGCCAGCGCCATCTATGAAGGCGCCGATGCGGTGATGCTGTCGGCCGAGTCGGCCAACGGCCGCTACCCGGTGCAGGCGGTGTCGATGATGAACCGCATCGTCACCGAGGTGGAGCGCGACCCGCTGTACCGCAACCTGCTCGACGCCCAGCACGAGACCCCGCTGAACACGCGCCAGGATGCCATTTGCGCCGCGCTGCGCGAAGTCACGCACATCATCGGCGCCGCCGCGACGGTGACCTATACCTCGTCCGGCTCGACCGCGCTGCGCGCCGCGCGCGAACGGCCGTGCGCGCCGATCGTCAGCATCACGCCGAACCTGGAGATCGCCCGCCGGCTGGCGATCGCGTGGGGCATCCACTCCACCGTGAGCCCGGACGTGCAGAGCGTCGATGAAATGGTCGAAGCCGCCACGCGCGCCGCCGTCGCCGAAGGCTACGCCGCGCCGGGTGACCAGATCACCATCGCCGCCGGCATGCCCTTCGGCCAGGGCGGTACCACCAACCTGCTGCGCGTGGCCGAAGTCAGCGCCAGCGTGGTGGCCGCCGCGCCTGCCGCACGCGAGGCCGCACTGGCCTGAGCGCGCGCTCGCGCGTTCCCGCGCCGGAACCGCCAGGCCATGACGGAACCGGGTGCAAACCCGGTTCTTCGCTTTGCCGCACACCGCCCGCATTGCCCGTCTCCAGGGTGAGTGGGCGGTGTTTTTTTTGGGGTGCCGCGCGCATCCGCCGGCACGGCGCGACGCCGCAACGAGCACCGAAGCGCGGATTGCTATACTGAATTCCACTTTCCTCACCCTCTTTCCCAAGCAGCGGAGCCCCCATGCGCCTAGATGACGAAGCCGAAAGCCAGCACGTTGAAGACCGCCGCGGCGGATTCGGCGGTCTTGGCGGCAAGTCGATCGGCATCGGCACGGTGATCATCGCGCTGGCGGCGTCGTACTTCTTCGGCATCGACCCGATGCTGATCATGCAGGGCGCGTCGGTGCTGCAGGGCTCCGGCCCGCAGCAGCAACAGCAGCAGGTCAACCGGCCGCCGGCGACGGACCAGATGACCGTGTTCACGCGCAAGGTGCTGGGCAATACCGAGCGCACCTGGCAACACATCTTCGAAACCCAGCTCAACCGCCGCTATGCGCCGCCCACGCTGGTGCTGTTCTCCGGCGCCACGCCCACGGCATGCGGCACCGGCCAGTCGGCGATGGGCCCGTTCTACTGCCCCGGCGACCAGAAGGTCTATATCGACCTGGCCTTCTATGACGAATTGCGCCAGCGCTTCGGCGCCAGCGGCGACTTCGCCCAGGCCTATGTGATCGCGCACGAGATCGGCCACCATGTGCAGAACCTGCTCGGCGTCTCGGACAAGGTCGACAGCGCGCGCCGCCGCATGGGCGAGGCCCAGGCCAACCAGCTGTCGGTGCGCATGGAGCTGCAGGCCGACTGCCTCGCCGGGGTCTGGGCCGCCACCGCGCAGCGCGCCAACCAGCAACTGCTGGAACCGGGCGATATCGAGGAAGGCCTGAAGGCCGCCGCCGCGATCGGCGACGACCGGCTGCAGCGCCAGTCGCAGGGCTATGTCGTCCCGGAAGCCTTTACCCACGGCTCGAGCGAGCAGCGCGTGCGCTGGCTGCGCCGCGGCATCGAGTCCGGCGACATCCGCAAGTGCGACGCCTTCGCCGCGCGCGACCTGTAGTTCCCGGCCCCGCCCCCAACCTCCGTGGGGGCCGGCAATGTGATGTTTGCGTTGTCCGGGCCGCGCTTCCCTGTCTATAATCGCCCGGCAAGGCCGCAGTATGGCGGCCGGTCCGGCGTTGATCCTTACCGATCCTTCCCGCCGCAGCGCCGGGTCCATTCCCGCCGGACCCCCGTACCCCCGGTACGCGCGCCACTTGCCGCAGTCGTTTGCGGCGTCTCCGCACCCAAGCCGTTCCGTTCCAACCGCACCGGAGCCACGGCGATCTTCATTTGCCGTGCGCCCGTGCCAGCCCTGACCTGACATGGCGTCGTTTTTCCTGAAGCGCCCGGCGTTCGCCTGGGTGCTGGCCATCCTGACCGTGGTGGCGGGCCTGCTGGCCCTGAACCGCATTCCCATCGCCCAGTACCCGGCGGTGGCGCCCCCGACGGTGATCATCTATGCCGATTACCCCGGCGCGTCCGCGCGCACGGTGGAAGATCGCGTCACCGCGGTGCTGGAGCAGCAGATGCACGGCATTCCGGGCCTGCTCTACCTCGATTCCAGCAGCGAGGGCGGCACCGCCACGGTGACGCTGGGTTTCCGCCAGGGCACCGATCCGCAGCTGGCGCAGGTCAACGTGCGCAACCGCGTGGCCCAGGCCGAGCCGCTGCTGCCCGAGGCGGTGCGCCGCGGCGGAGTCTATGTCGACCAGGCCAGCAGCAGCGCCTTCATGTATGTGTCGCTGGTGTCGGACAGCGGCCAGCTCGACGAAACCGCGCTGGGCGACTTCGCCGCCGGCTCAGTGCTGCCGCTGCTGCGCCGCCTGCCCGGCATCGGCAAGGCCGAGCCCTACGGTGCCGAGTACGCCCTGCGGATCTGGTTCGACCCGGAAAAGCTGCACGCCTTCAACCTGACCACGGCCGAGGTCGAGGCCGCCATCCGCGCGCGCAACGGCAACGTCACGCCGGGCCAGCTTGGCGGCGCGCCGGCGGTGCCGGGCCAGCCGTTCCAGGCAATCGTGCGCCCGCCCGCGCCGATGAGCGACGCGCAGGCTTTCGGGCGCATCGTGGTGCGCGCCGCCACCGACGGCTCGGCGGTGCTGCTGCGCGACGTGGCGCGGGTGGAACTGGCCGCCAGCGACTACCGCTACGGCTCCACGCTGAACACGCGCAACGCCGCCTCGATCGGCCTGAAGCTGGCCGACGGCGCCAACGTGCTGCAGACCTCGCGCACCGTGCGCGCCGCGCTGGATGCCGCCAGCAAGGGCTTCCCGGGCGACGTGCGCTACGAGATCTCATATGACGGCGCCACCTTCGTGCAGGCGTCGATTTCGCGCGTGGTGCTGACGCTGATCGAGGCCACGGTGCTGGTGTTCCTGATCCTGTACCTGTTCCTCGGCAACCTGCGCGCCACGCTGATCCCCTGCATCGTGGTGCCGGTGTCGCTGCTGGGCACGGTCGCGTGCCTGTACGCGCTGGGCCTGTCGCTGAACGTGATCACGCTGTTCGGGGTGGTGCTCGCGATCGGCATCCTGGTCGACGATGCCATCGTCGTGGTGGAAAACGTCGAGCGCATCATGCGCACCGACGGTGTCGGTGCGATGCAGGCCGCGGCGCGCTCGATGCGCGAAGTCTCCGGCGCGCTGGTCGCGGTGACGCTGGTGCTGTGCGCGGTGTTCGTGCCGATGGCGTTCTTCGGCAGCGCGGTGGGCGTGATCTACCGGCATTTCGCCGTGACGCTGGCGGTATCGATCGCGTTCTCGCTGTTCTTTGCGCTGACGCTGGCGCCGGCGATGTGCGCCAGCCTGCTGCGCCACAGCGCCGCGCCCGCGCGCGGGCCGCTGGCGTGGTTCGATGCGCGCTTTGCCGCTTTCACCGCACGCTATGCCGGCTGGGTGCAGGCGCTGCAGCGCCGCCGGCTGCGCTGGCTGGCGGTGTACCTGGCGCTGACGCTGGCGTGCGGCTATGCGCTGTGGAAGATGCCGAGCGGCTTCCTGCCGGAAGAGGACACCGGCGAGATCGTGGTCGACGTGGAGCTGCCCGCCGGCAGCACGCAGGCCGACACGCGCCGGCTGGTTGCCAGCCTCGAGCAGTGGATGCGCGACCAGCGCTACCCGGTGCGCTCCAGCTTTGCCGTGCTGGGCTGGTCCAGCGGCGGCAGCGGCGAGCAGCGCGCCAGCCTCTTCATCGGCCTGACCGACTGGAAGGCGCGCGGGCGCGAGCACACCGCGCAGGCGGTGCTGGAGCGGCTTGCGGCGGGCCTGGAAAGCTGGCCCGGCCGCGGCGCCGCGCAACTGTTCGCCTACAACAGCTCGGCGCTGCCGGAACTGGGCAGCATCGGCGGCCTGGACATGCGCCTGGTGGCGCGCCAGCCGGTGGGGCGCGAGGCGCTCTTCGCCGCGCGCGACAAGCTGATCGAGCGGGCCAGGCAAGACCCGGTGCTGGGCGAGGTGCGCGCCACCACCGGCCAGCCGGTGCCGGCGCTGGACCTGAAGATCGACTACCGCAAGGCCGAGGCCTTCGGCGTCGATGCCGAAGCCGTGCACCACACGCTGTCGGCGACGCTGGGCTCGCGCTATATCGACGAAGTGGCGCGCGAAGGCCGGGTACGGCGCGTGATCCTGCAGGCCGACGCCCCGTTCCGCATGCAGCCGGACCAGCTGGCACGGGTGCATGTGCGCAACGCACAGGGGGCGATGGTGTCGCTGGCCGCCTTTGCCTCGCTGGAATGGGGGCAAGGCGAAGTCACGCTGGAGCGCTTCGACGGCTTCAGCTCGGTGCGCATCAATGCCGAAGTGGCGCCGGGCTACACCACCGGCGCGGCGATGACGCGGCTGGCGGAACTGGTGCGCGAGCTGGGTCCCGAATTCGACGTGCGCTGGACCGGGCGCGCCTACGAGCAGGAGCAGACCGGCACGCAGGCGCCGTGGCTGTTCGCGCTGTCGCTGCTGTTTATCTTCCTGTGCCTGGTGGCCCTGTATGAAAGCTGGACGCTGCCGCTGGCGGTGATCGCGATCGTGCCGACCGGCCTGATGGGCGCGGCCGCAGCGATCTGGCTGCGCGGCATGCCCAACGACGTCTACTTCAAGGTGGGGGTGGTGGTGATCATGGGGCTGGCGGCCAAGAACGCCATCCTGATCGTCGAATACGCCGAGCAGCTGCGGCGCGGCGCCGCGGGCGCGATGGACGTGGTCGAAGCCGCCACGCGCGCGGCGCGCCAGCGGCTGCGGCCGGTGGTGATGACCTCGCTGGCGTTCGTGCTGGGCGTGGTGCCGCTGGCCATCAGCACCGGCCCGGGCGCGGGCGCGCAGCAGGCGGTCGGCACCGGCGTGCTGGGCGGCATGCTAGGTGCGACGGTGCTGGGCACGCTGGCGGTGCCGCTGCTGTACGCGGCCATCGCGCGCCGCTTGCCGCGCGCGCAGCCGGCGCCGGAACAAGCGGCAGCTACGGAATAGAAAAACGCCTGCCTGGCGAAGAGAGAAGGAGGAGGAGGTCGGCCGGGCAGGCGGGAGAGAAAACATGCGGCCACCGCAGTGGCCGCGTCGGGTCTTGGGGCAGACCCGGGGGATCAGACGCGATAGCCGTACAGCGAACCGTCGCCGGAGCGCGAATTGTCGAGCGCGCGTTCGGCCACGTCACCGGTGAAGGTGTGCGTGCCTTCGCTGAAGGTATCGAACTTGCCGCGCTTCGAGATCTCGCCGCTGAAGCTGTGCGCCCCTTCGCTGAAGGTGTCGAACTTGCCATCGCGGCGCGAGCCTTCCGAGTACGGATCGAAGCGGCCGGTGCGGGCGCCGTCGGTGTAGGTGTCGAACTTGCCTTGCTTGGCGCCGTCCGTATACACATCGTACTTGCCGACCCGCAGCGCGTCGGCATACACATCAAACTTGCCAACCTTGCTGGCAGCGGGGGCAGCCATCGCCGCAGCGGACGCGGCTACCGCCGCGAACACGAGCGCGCCGCCAAGGATACGTCTGGCGATCATTTGGGACTCCTTCAACTGATTTCGTCGTTCTTTCTTGTAGGTCCGGGATGAGACTCCGGCCGCTCTGCAATCTATGTTGCGATGCGAGCACGGACTGAAGATTAGTCACAGCCCGCGCCAGCAGAAATACCGCTGCGACGAATGGTGCGTTGCGAGTCGTGAAACGACTGGCTTGCCGATGAATGGTGTCCACGGATCGCCGGCGACACGCCGCTACGGGCGGGTGCGCGTGGCGGCGGCCGCACCCGCGAGGGCGCGCCCGCGGCTGTTCAAAGGGTGTACTGGCCGCTGGCTTCGGGCTGGAACGCGATCTCGGCGACAGTCACCTCCTGCTGGCGGCCATCCGGCAGGCGGTAGCTGACGGTCTGGCCGGTGCGCGCGCCGAGCAGCGCCTGGCCCACCGGCGACAGCACCGACAGCCGGCCCGCGTCGAAATCGGCGGCGTCGGGATACACCAGGGTCCAGTCGCGCGGCGCCTGCTCGCCCGGCAGCGTGCACACCACGCGGGTGTTCATGGTCACCACGTCGGTCGGAATCTCTTCGGGCGCGACGATGGTGGCGCGCGCCAGCAGGCTGTCGAGCATGTCCTCGATCTGCGCGGAGCCGGCGCGGCTGGCGATGCGCTCCAGGCGGGTGACGTCGAGTTCGGTCAGGTACAGGGTGGCGGTCTGGGTCTTGGTGGCCGTCATGGCGGGTCCTCCGGCAGTCGTGGGTGGGCGCGGCCGGCCTGCATGGCGGGCGGCGGCGGTCAGGTCTTGCGGGGTTGGCGTGCCGCGCAGCGGCGCGCGCATCAACGGATCGGCAAAAGCGTTGCGGCGATCGCCGGCAACAACGGAAACGCTGGCTCGGGCCCGGTTCGGCCCGGGCCCCGCTATGGGAGACGAATCAGGCTGGGAACCGGGCGGAATCAGGCGGTGCGCTGATCCGGCGGGGAGACATCGCGCGCTTGGCGCGCTGGGGCAGGCTGGGGGCCAGGGCGACCGCGGACGCGTGCGCGCGGCCGGTCCGCAGCGGGCGGACAGGCGCATCGGGCATCGGCGTCAGGCGATCGGTCATGGCACTGTGGAAAAGGATAAGCGGCAGCGGCTGGCGTACTGCAATGGCGAGCCCCGAAGTGGTGGCTCACCTGCCTTGCCGCCCCGGTTCGTGCACCGCGCTGGTGCGAAGCCGGAGCAACCATCGTAGCACAGCGCCGCGTTCGGGGTCGTCACCCGTTAGTGGCATGGCACTCACAGCCCGCCCCGGCCGCCGCCTGCTGCAGGTTCTGCAGGATGCCGCATGCGCTGGCGGGCTGGTGATGGCGGCAGGTTTCGCGCAGTGTGCGCAGCTGGCCTTCGAGTGCCTCCAGCGCCACGCGCTGGGCATGGATCTGGGCGATCTGGCGGTCCAGCAGCGTGTTGATGTCATCGCAGTCCTGCGACGGGTTGCGCTCGAACTCGCGCAGCCGCCTGACGTCCGACAGGCTCATCCCCAGCGAACGGCAATGGCGCACGAAGTTCAGCTGCACCACATGGCCCTCGTCATAGCGGCGGTAGCCGTTGGCCTCGCGCCGGGGCGCGTCGAGCAGCCCTTCGCGCTCGTAATAACGGATGGTCTCGACATCGCAGCCGCTGGACCGTGACAGTTCACCGATACGCATGTGCCTGTTCCTTGCCATACCCTGTAACGACTACAGGGTTGGCGATAGTGTAGGCCAGTCTGCCGCATCCTGCAGAGGGGCCGAAGCCCGCTGCAACCGTCCGTGTGCTACCGCCGCCACGGCGGCGCCGTCGCGGTGCGGCATCCTGTAGAATTCCTTCCACTTTCACCGATAAGCCGTCCCCTGTCCGTGCGCGCCCTGCGGCTGCTCCTGCTGGTCATGATGCTGGCCTTCCTGCCCCTGCCGGGCTGGGCGGCCGCATTCGCGCACGCGGTGGTGTCCACCACCGAAGCCGCGGCCGTACCTGTCGCTGCGCCCGGCATCGAGAATGCCGGCGATGCCGCCGAAGCGAATCCAGCCGCCATCACAGGCGACCCTGCAGGCGATCCCCTGCCGCTTCCCGAAGCCGCCGAGCCGCAATGGCAGCCCGGCGCCGACCTGGCCGAGCAACTGCTGCCCGCCACCCCGTTGCGCCTGGCCCCCTGGGCCGGCCGTGCGGGGCCGCCGCGCTATGCCGGCGCCCTGCTGCCCGAACCCGACCTGCCGCGGCTGCCGCGACCGCCACGCGCCTAATCCCCTGTGGCGCGGCCCGGCCGCGCCCGCCCCGAACCCGCGTGCCGCGCACGAGTGCGGCGCGCGCCTGCGGTCCGACCGCACCTTTGCGCCGCATGGCGCGACCCACCACTGCTCCACACTCACATGAAACGCGTACTGCTTTTCCTGGCGACCAACCTCGCCGTCATGCTTGTCCTCAGCATCACCGCCAGTGTGCTCGGGGTGAACCGCTTCCTGACCGCCAACGGGCTGAACCTGGGCATGCTGCTGGCGTTCGCCGCGCTGATGGGCTTCGGCGGCGCCTTTATCTCGCTGCTGATGTCCAAGACCATCGCCAAGTGGTCGACCGGCGCGCAGGTGATCACCCATCCCAGCACCAGCACTGAACTGTGGCTGGTGCAGACCGTCGAGAAGCTGGCGCAGCGCGCCGGGCTGCCGATGCCGGAAGTGGCCATCTACGAGGGCGAGCCCAATGCCTTCGCCACCGGGGCCACCAAGAACAGCTCGCTGGTGGCGGTCTCCACTGGCCTGCTGCAATCGATGTCGCACGAAGAGGTCGAGGCCGTGCTCGCGCACGAGGTCGCGCACGTGGCCAACGGCGACATGGTCACGCTGACGCTGATCCAGGGCGTGGTCAACACCTTCGTCATCTTCCTGGCGCGCGTGGTCGGGTACTTCGTCGATTCGATGCTGCGCAAGAACGACGAGGAGTCGAGCGGCCCCGGCATCGGCTACATGGTCACGGTGATCGTGTGCGAGATCGTGTTCGGCATCCTGGCCAGCATCATCGTGGCCTGGTTCTCGCGCCGCCGCGAGTTCCGCGCCGATGCCGGCGCCGCCGGCATGATGGGCACCCCCACGCCGATGGTCGCGGCCCTGCGCCGCCTGGGCGGGCTGGATCCGGACGGGCTGCCGCAGAACATGCAGGCAATGGGCATCGCCGGCGGCAAGTCGTGGATGGCGCTGTTCTCGAGCCACCCGCCGATCGAGCAGCGCATCGCCGCGCTGCAGTCGGCGCGCTGACGCCAGCGGCTCAGTCGAACACCCGGCCGCGCAGCGACTTGACCTGGCTGCGCTGGCTCTTGCTCTCCAGCCGGCGCTGGCGCGACGCCAGCGTCGGCCGCGTCGGCCGGCGCACGCGCGGCGGCGTGGCCACGCTGCGCACCAGCTCGTGCAGGCGCCGCACCGCATCGTCCCGGTTCTGGTCCAGGCTGCGGAACTGCTGTGCCTTGATCACCACCACCCCATCGCGCGTGATGCGGTGGTCATGCAGCGCCAGCAACCGTTCCTTGTGATCAGACGCGAGCGACGACACGCGCACGTCATAGCGCAGGTGCACGGCATTGGACACCTTGTTGATGTTCTGGCCGCCCGCCCCCTGGGCCCGGATCGCGGTGATCAGGTATTCGTGGTGAGGGATGACGAGGTCGTCGGTCATGCCTCGAATCATAGCAAGGGCGTCCAGGGCTAGCGCCACCCACAGGCGATTCCGACGCCATAGGTTAGCTGGTTGCGCGTGCCGCGCTGGGTCACGATCGGGCTGTCGGGGGCCGCATCGGCCGACGCTGGCGGACGGCCCTTGCCGGGGAAAATCCTGCCAACCGTGGCTATAACGGTACTTGTCGAAGCGCTATTGTTTCCATCGAGGAAATGAAGCATCGCCATGCTTTGCCTTTTATTCCGGATGACACATGATGAGATCAGCTTCGCTGATCCACGCAGTGCCGAAGTCACTCGGAGCTTCTTCATGCGTCCCCGTCTCACCACCCTGTTCGACCGCCTCTGGGAACAAGCCGTGCGCACGCCGCAGCGTTTCGTGGTGCTGTCGTTCGCGGTGGCCGCGATGCTGCTGGTCTTGTTCTTCGTGCATGGCCTGGGGCTGCTGCGCGACCACCAGATCCAGTCGCTGCATCAGGACCAGCAGCTGCAGGTCGCCGGCATCAGTTCCGTGCTCAACATCGAGGCCGAGCGGCTGATGGGCATGCGCGGCTATGCGCAGCACCTGATCCGGCTGCAGAGCGGCCCGCATGCGATCGCACCCGATCCGCCGCTGAAGGCCGCCTACGACCACCGCAACGACGCCGTGTGGACGCTGCCGGCACCAGAGGGCGATGCGGTGCTGCTCGGCGTCGGCCCGGCCGCGCTCGCCGGCCTGGACGGATTCTCCCGCCGCGACGCCGACCTGCTGGCGGGCCTGTACGTGGCCCGCGGGCTGAGCCACCTGATCAGCGCCGAACCGGTCAACCCGCTGGTGGCGCGCAAGCTTACCTATGTCTCGACCAACGGCTTTTTCGTCGCCTATCCGCCAGTGCCGCCCGCCGACGCCGCCGCCACGCTGCGTCGCATCGCCGCCGCCGGCTATCTGCGCCAACACCTCCCCGAAGCCAATCCCGGCCAGTCCATGCGCTGGCACTTCGCCCCCGCCGCCGACGGCGCGCCGGACGGATATCTGTCGCTCAGCGTGCCGGTCTACCTGGCCCGGCAATTCCGCGGCGTGGCGATCATGGAAATCTCGCAGCGCAGCCTGGACGCGTATCTGACCCGGACCACACGCCAGGACGTGCAGCGCTTCCTGGTCGATGCCGACGGCAACCTGGTTGGCACCAGCACGGGCGACGTCAGGCGTGGCGAAACGCTGTCCGAAGTCCTGCCGGCGTCGTGGCGCGAAGCCACGGCGCAGGAAATGTTCCGGCGCGGTTCGGGTACGCTGCGGGCCGCGGACGGCAGCCGTATCCTGTTCCAGCGCATCGGCAACAGCAGCCTGGCGCTGGTCGATTACTTCTCGGGCACGGACCTGCTGCTGCGCACGGCGTCGCATCTGAGCGCCGTGCTCGCCGCCAGCGCGCTGGCGCTGGCACTGCTGATGTGGGTCACCCTGCAGGGCATCGGCAAGCTGTTCTCGCACTATCAGGCGCGCGGCGATGCGCTGCGCGAGCTGGCCGCAACCGACGCGCTGACCGGCCTGGCCAACCGCCGCGGGCTCGAGGCGCGCTTCGCCATCGAATACCAGCACAGCCGGCGCGACCAGGCGCCGATGTCGATGCTGATGATCGACATCGACCGCTTCAAGCGCATCAACGACCACTGGGGCCACGCCAGCGGCGACCGCGTGCTGGCGGCCCTGGCCGGGGTGATGCGCGCCACGGTCCGGGCCATCGACGTGCCGGCGCGCGTGGGCGGCGAGGAGTTCGCCGTGCTGCTGCCGCGCACCGCGCTGGAAGAGGCGGCCCGGATCGCCGAGCGCCTGCGCAAGACCATTGGCCAGACCGCATGCGCGCCGGCCGCGGACGCGGCAGACCAGGAAGAGATCCGGTTCACGGTATCGATTGGCGTGGCGGACATGGGCGTGGACGGCACCGACGGCCTCGACGCCATGATGCAAGTCGCGGATCGCAGGCTGTATGCGGCCAAGGCGGCGGGCCGTAACCGCGTGGTCAGCGATGACCGCGTATCGGAACCGGCCGCGGCGCAGGAGGCCCCGGTGGTCGCATCACACATCGGAAATTGATTGGCGCGCCCGGCTGGGATCGAACCAGCAACCCCTGCCTTCGGAGGGCAGTACTCTATCCATTGAGCTACGGGCGCACAGGACGGTTTTGCAACCGGTTTTGCGGGTACAGCGGTTGCGGCGGGCGAATGCCGCCGCAGGAAAGTCGCATAGGATACCGCTTTTGCCCGGCGCCGTCCATGCGGGGCCGATACAGGCGCCTGGGAACGTCTCGCAACCGCCGCTTTTTGGCACTGGCAGGGGGGCTTTGGCGCTATAATCGCCAGCTATTTGCGTCAAATCGTGCCCGTCGCGCCGTCGGCGCAACGAGTCGACCGGGGTCAAATCCGGGCGGCTGGTTGTAGGCGACAATCGGGCCCCGGTCCGGGAGACAGTCCGAGGTACGCAAATGGCAACAGACCCAAGTCAGGCAAGGGCCGCAGGGGAGCGCGGGCGGTCCGGATGGGGCCGGATAGTGGTCAGCGAAGGGCCACACCAGGGCCAGAAAAAGCAAGCCGAGCGTAAGCGGCCAGAAGGTTTCCTGCAAAACTGAGAGTTCTGTATGAGCGACGTCCACAACGAACACCCCGAGCACGAGTCTCCCATCAAAACCCCGAAGCAGTTGATCGCAGTCGTGATCGCGGCGTTCCTGGTGCCGATCATCGTGATCATCCTGCTGGTCAACTTCGTCGGACACGGCTCGACCGAGAGCGCCGGCGCGAGTACCGCCGCCGAAGCCGTCAACGATCGCATCAAGCCGGTCGCCTCGCTCGAAATCAAGGACCCCAACGCGCCGCGCGTGTTCAAGACCGGCGAACAGGTCTACAAGGAAATCTGCGCTGCCTGCCACGCCACCGGCGCGGCGGGTGCGCCCAAGCACGGTACCGCCGGCGACTGGACCGCGCGTATCGGCCAGGGCTTCGACGGCCTGATGAAGTCGGTGCTCAACGGCAAGGGCGCGATGCCGCCGCGCGCCGGCAGCACGCCGGACGACTACACCGATTACGAACTGGCCCGCGCCGTGGTCTACCTGGCCGATTCCGGTGGCGCCAAGTTCCCCGAGCCGGCGGCCCCGGCCGCTGCCGCGCCGGCCACGGCCGCAGCCCCGGAAGCGGCTGCCCCGGCTGCCCCGGCTGCCGCGGCGGCTCCGGCCCCCGCTGCTCCGGCAGCCGCAGCACCCGCACCGGCCGCCACCGCTGCCGCGCCGGCCGCCACCGCTGCCGCGCCGGCAGCTGCCTCGGCGGAAGTGGGCAAGAAGGTCTACGAACAGGTCTGCGCGGCGTGTCACGCCGCCGGCGTGGCCGGTGCGCCCAAGTTCGGCGACAAGGCCGCCTGGGCGCCGCGCCTGAAGGAAGGCATGGATGCGGTCCACAACTTCGCGCTCAAGGGCAAGGGCGTGATGCCGCCCAAGGGCGGCTATGCCGGCCCGGACGCCGACGTGATCGCCGCGTCGGACTACATGGCCAACGCCGCCAAGTAAGCCGGCACTGCGCTGACAAAAAAACCCGCCTTGCGCGGGTTTTTTTTCGTCCGGCCCGGGGCCGAGGTTGCGCGCTACACCACGCGCGAGTAGCGCGGCACGATGCGGATCGGCTGGGCGCCGTCGTTGGCGGCGCGCGCGCCGTTGTCGACCGGCCGGGCGGCGTCGTCGCGCAGGTAGCGGTCGAACACCATCGCCACGCGGCGCACCAGCAGCCGGCCCAGCGGCGTCACGGTGATGCGGCCGGGCTCGCAGCGCACCAGCCCGTCCGCGGCCAGGCGGTCGAGGTCGGCCAGTTCTGCCGAGAACGTCAGGTTGAAATCGATGCCATGCCGCGCCTCGATCGCCGGCAGCTCGAGCACCCCATTGCACATCAGGTCGCCGATGATCTCGCGCCGCAGGTGGTCGTCGGCCGTCATCGCCACGCCCCGCGCCAGCGGCAGGCGGCCCTGGTCGAGCGCGCCGTAGTAGTCGTCGAGCGTGCGCGCGTTCTGCACGTAGCGCCCCGCGATCGCGCCGATGGCCGAGATGCCGAGGCCGACCTGGTCGTAGCCGGCATGCGTCGAATAGCCCTGGAAGTTGCGCTGCAGCCGGCCCTCGCGCTGGGCCACGGCGAGGTCGTCGTCGGGCAGCGCGAAGTGGTCCATGCCGATATAGACATAGCCCTCGGCGGTCAGCCGCTCGATCGTCGAGACCAGGATGTCGAGCTTCTCGCCGGCCGGCGGCAATGCGTTTTCGTCGATGCGGCGCTGGGGCTTGAACACGTGCGGCAGGTGGGCGTAGCTGTAGACCGAAAGGCGGTCTGGCCGCAGCGCCAGCACCTGGTCGATGGTGCGGCCGAAGCGCGCCGCGGTCTGGTGCGGCAGGCCGTAGATCAGATCCAGGCTGACCGAGCGAAAGCCCAGCGCGCGCGCGGCATCGACCACGGCGCGGGTCTCCTCGAACGGCTGGATGCGGTGGATGGCCTGCTGCACCTCGGGGTCGAAATCCTGCACGCCCAGGCTGACGCGGTTGAAGCCCAGTTCGGCCAGCAGCGCCATGCGGTCCTGGTCGACGCGGCGCGGGTCGATCTCGATCGAGTGCTCGCCGTCGGCCGCCAGCGCGAAATGCGTGTTCAGCAGCGCCATCACGCGACGCATTTCCTCCGGGTTCAGGAAGGTCGGCGTGCCGCCGCCCCAGTGCGACTGGATCACCTGCCGGCGCGTGCCCAGGCGCCCGGCCACCAGCGCCATCTCGCGGCCCAGGTAGCTGACGTAGCGCGCGCTGCGGCCGTGGTCGCGGGTGATGATCTTGTTGCAGCCGCAGTAGTAGCAGATGTTTTCGCAGAACGGGATATGCAGGTACAGCGACAGCGGCGCCGGCGCGTCGGCGCGGCAGGCGTCCAGCGCGTCGTGGTACAGCGACAGGTCGGGGCCGTTGCGGAAGCGGTCGGCGGTCGGGTACGAGGTATAGCGCGGACCGTTGCCGTCGATGCGCCCGGCCAGCGCGCGGAAGTCGGAGAGCGCGCGGCGGTCGAGCGCGGGGGAAGTCATGGCAGACGGATTCATGGGGGCGCGGGGGAATGGGTATGCGACACGTCATCGTAGGACCGGGCCGGCGCCCGCAGCTTGACCGCCGTCAAGCGCGGGCCTGAGCCCACCAGCCCCGTCCCCGCTGACATGCACGCGTACGTCACATTGGCGTCATGAGTGCCGGGTACGCTGCGCGCCACCGCGCCCGCGCGCGTTCCGTCCTGTCCCAGCCATGTCACTTTTCCGCCGATCCACCACGCCCGCGCCGTACCCACCGCTGCGCGACCACCCGCCGGCACATGCCGGCCGGCGCCGGCTGCTTGCCGCGACCGGCATGGCGCTGGCGCTGCCTGCGTTGGCTGCGCTGGCCCAGGCGCCGCGCACGGTGGTGGTCGGGCATCTGGTCGACCGCAACGGCGCGCAGTCGGACCTGGCGCGCGACTACCTCGCCGGCGCCAAGGTCATGTTCGACGCGGTCAACGCCACCGGCGGCCCGGTGCGGATCCAGCATGTGGTGCGCGATGCGGACCCGGATCCGCGCCGCGCGCTGGCGCAGGCGGTGTCGCTGGCCGATACCGAGCATGCAGGGCTGCTGTTCGGCCCCGGCGACCGGCTGCTGCCCGTGCTGGCGTCATCGACCGAACTGGCCCGGCGCGGCATGCAGATCGTCGCGCCGCTGTCAGGGCTGGCGCTGTCCGCCGACCATGTCTGGTTCACGCGGGCCGACTACCAGGCCGAACTCGACGCGGCCGCGCAACAGTTGCGCGGCTACGGGCTGACGCACATCGCGCTGGCCGTGGCGCCGGACTTTGCGGTGTCGTCGCTGGCCCGGCTGGAAGCGCAAACCGGCACCCGCGCGGTGTTGCTCGAAGGCAGCGGCGATGCCGCGGCGCGGCGCATCGCGGCATCGCGTCCGGGCGCGGTGATCGTCGCGGGCGACACCCTGGCCTATGCCGAACTGGGCCGGGCGCTGGCGGCGCAGGGTTGGTATGGCTTCCTGGTCGGCCTGTCCGCGGTCAGCGCCAATGCCGCGCGCGAGATCCTGGGCCGCGGCTACGCCGGCGGGCTGGTGCTGACCCAGGTCGCGCCCGGCCCGCAGCAGGCAACGTTGCGGGTGGTGAAGGAACATGTGGCGCGCATGAAGCAGTACCTGGACGAGCCGCCGTCGCCGGCGACGCTGGCCGGCTATATCGGCGCCGCCTGGCTGGCGCGGGCGCTGCAGGGCCTGCGCCCGGGCGGCCCGGCGGAACTGCGGCGCGCGCTGCAGAGCCGCGTCGACGTGGGCGACTTCACGCTCGACTTCACGCGCGAGCAGCGCGGCTCGCAGTACGTCACGCTGGCGGTGTCGGGCGCACGGTAGCGATGCGATAGCGCCGCGGCGGCTCAGCCGGCGGCCGTCTTGCCGCCGTTGCCGCCATTCCCGAGCAGCGCCTTGAGCGCGCCGAGGCGGTCCTTGGGACTCATCGCCGGGGTCGCGTCGACCGGCGCGGGCGCCTCTTCGAGCTTCATCTCGCCGATAAAGCGCGAGGGCTGGCACGAGTAGGTCTCGCGCGCACGCTTGCGCTTCTTGCACCAGCTGACATGCAGGCTGCGCTGCGCGCGTGTAATGCCCACGTACATCAGGCGCCGCTCCTCCTCGATCTTCTCGTCGCTCATGTCCTCGTCCTCGCGGCAATGGGGCAGGATGCCCTCCTCCACGCCGACCAGGAACACATGCGGATACTCCAGACCCTTGGACGCATGCAGCGTGGACAGCCGCACCGCGTCGGGATCTTCCTCGCGGCCCTCGAGCATGCTCATCAGCGCCACGGTCTGGGTCAGTTCCAGCAGGTTCTTGCC
Source organism: Cupriavidus alkaliphilus (assembly GCF_900094595.1). GTDB lineage: Bacteria > Pseudomonadota > Gammaproteobacteria > Burkholderiales > Burkholderiaceae > Cupriavidus > Cupriavidus alkaliphilus. Next base: position 103,715 of record NZ_FMAD01000014.1, read on the forward strand.
GTCGCTGCCGAAGCCGTCGGCGGTGTCGAAGCCGGTGGCCTCCCCGCCGTCCGCGCCTTCGGGCTTGGTGCCCTTGCGCTTGAGCCAGTCGAGGAATTCCAGGGTATTGGTCCAGCGCGACTGCGCCTGCCGCTCGTCGAAGCTGTCGTACAGGTAGGCCTCGTAGTGGATGCCGGCCATCAGGTCGTCGAGCACCTCGGTGGCCGGGTCCTTCGCCGCACGGTCGGCCAGCCGCACCATCGATTCGCAGAACACGCGCAGCGGTTCCAGCTGGCGCGGCTGCAGCTTGCCCTCGATGCCACCCATCATCGCCGCCTCGAACAGCGAAACCTTGGCCTGGCCGGCGAACGTGCCCAGCACTTCCAGCGTGGTGTTGCCGACGCCGCGGCGCGGCGTGGTGATGGCGCGGATAAAGGCGGGATCGTCGTCGGGATTGGCGATCAGGCGCAGGTAGGCGCAGATGTCCTTGATCTCGGCCTTGTCGAAGAAGCTCTGGCCGCCCGACAACACGTACGGGATGCGCTCGCGCCGCAGGATCTGCTCGAACAACCGCGCCTGGTGATTGCCGCGGTACAGGATGGCGTAGTCGCGGAACTGCGCGCGGCGCTCGAACTTGTGCGCCGACAGGCGGAACACCACCGACTCGGCCTCGTGCTCCTCGTCGTTCATCGGGTGGATGGCGATGGGGTCGCCCATGCCGTGCTCGCTCCACAGCTTCTTGTCGAACAGCTTGGGATTGTTGGCGATGACGGCGTTGGCCGCTTCCAGGATGCGCACGGTGGAGCGGTAGTTCTGCTCCAGCTTGATCACCTTCAGGTCCGGGAAGTCGGTCTGCAGCCCGCGCAGGTTGTCCAGCGTGGCGCCGCGCCAGCCATAGATGGCCTGGTCGTCGTCGCCCACCGCGGTGAAGGCCGGCGCGCGCAGGTGCGAGCCGCCGGCGAGCAGCTTGAGCAGCTGGTACTGGCAGGCATTGGTGTCCTGGTATTCGTCGACCAGGAAGTAGCGCAACCGGTTCTGCCACTTGAGTTGTACCGCTTCATTGCGCGCGAACAGTTCCGCGGGCAGCCGGATCAAATCGTCGAAATCCACCGCCTGGTAAGCGTTCAGCGTGGCGACGTAGTTGCGGTAGACCAGCGCGGCCTGGTGCTCGTCTGCATTGGCGGCCTGCGCGATCGCGGCCTCGGGGTCGACCATGCCGTTCTTCCACAGCGAGATCGTGCTTTGCACGCCGCGGATCAGCTTTTTGTCGGTGGTGCCCAGCTGCTCCTGGATCAGGCCGAAGCAGTCGTCCGAATCCATGATCGAAAACTGCGGCTTCAGGCCGACGTGCTCGGCTTCCATGCGCAGGATCTGCACCCCCAGCGAGTGGAAGGTACAGACCGTCAGCTGCTTGAGCGGAATGCGCTTGCCCTCGCGCGTGGTCTTGCCTTCCATCAGCTTGCCGATGCGCTCCTGCATTTCCTTGGCCGCCTTGTTGGTAAACGTGACGGCGGCGATATGGCGCGGCTCGAAGCCTTTGTCCTCGATCAGATGCGCGATCTTCTGCGTGATCACCCGGGTCTTGCCGGAGCCCGCGCCGGCCAGCACCAGGCAAGGCCCGTCCAGGTAGCGGACGGCTTCGGATTGTGCGGGGTTCAGGCCATGGGTCATGCGGGGCGGGCGTTCGGGGGCGGCGGCGGAATTGGCGGAAGACGGCGGGATTTGCCAGCGCCCCGGCAATGGAGGGCGGCAAAGCTGGCGATGTTAACACGCTCGTCGCAGCGGGTCAGTCAGCGCCATGCGCAACCGCGGGCCCGGCTGTGTCATCGGCGTAACACTTCGTAAAGAACGGAGCCAATGGCATAACGCGACACTCTAACCAGTGTGTCCCCCGGTCCGCCGGATCGCTTGGGCATGCACAAATCATCACATCGGAGCCAACAATGAAAACCATGCAAACTTTGACCAAGGTGACCCTGATCGGCATGACGGTCGCGGCCTTTGCCGGTTGCGCGGACATGACCCCGAAACAACGTAACACCGCCATCGGCGCCGGTGCCGGCGCGGTGGGCGGCGCCATCCTGACCGACGGCAGCGCGCTGGGTACGCTGGGCGGCGCGGCAGTGGGCGGCGTGATCGGCAACGTCGTCACCGACGAGAAGAAGAAGTAAGGCCACACCGCGCAGCAGTGGTACGGCGGGCCTCTGCCGTGGTTTGACAAAGGCCGGGGCCTCCCGTACATTGCGCGCATCCGACCGGGAGAGCGCGCATCGCTTGCGCCGCCGAAGGGGTATCACCCGAAAACTCTCAGGCACCACGGACCGGTCGGATCGGCATGCAACATGCACACGATGCATGCCGCACTCTGGAGAGCGGCACCCGCCATTCGTGGCGAGCGTGCCCACCGAAGGGGCGCGCGAGGATGGGGTCCATGGGATCCGCCTCGTAATCTCTCAGGTATCGAGGACAGAGGGGTCATCCGCCGCAGCGGATCGCTTGCCATATTGGCGTAGCGAAGGTTGCGGCGGATGACCCTTTTTTGTTTTCGCCAACCGAGACTGCCCCCGAGGATTCCATGACGCTCCAGGCCACGCCCCTCAACGCTATCCACCGCGCCCTCGGCGCCCGCATGGTCGACTTCGGCGGCTGGGACATGCCGGTCAACTATGGCTCGCAGATCGAAGAGCACAACGCCGTGCGCAGCGACGCCGGCATGTTCGACGTCTCGCACATGTGCGTGGTCGATCTCGCCGGAGCCAATACCCGCAGCTTCCTGCGCGGCCTGCTGGCCAACAACGTCGACAAGCTGCAGACCCCCGGCAAGGCACTCTACTCCTGCATGCTCGACGAAAACGGCGGCGTCATCGACGACCTGATCGTCTATTTCTTCGCCGAGGACCGTTTCCGCCTGGTGGTCAACGCCGGCACCGCGGTGGGCGATATCGACTGGATCCGCGCCCGCAACGACGCCACCGGCAGCGGCGTGACCATCACGCCGCGCCGTGAGGACGTTGCGCCCGAGGGGGTAGAGCCGCTGGCGATCGTCGCGGTGCAAGGGCCCAACGCCCGCGCCAAGGTGTGGAGCACCTTCCCGTCGACCCAGCCTTCCGATGCGCTCAAGCCGTTCAACGCCGTGGTGGTGCAGGACCCCGCCCTCGGCGAAGTGATGGTGGCGCGCACCGGCTACACCGGCGAAGACGGCTTCGAGCTGGTGGTGCCGGCCGCCAGCGTCGCCGGCCTGTGGGAAAAACTGAATGCCGCGGGCGTGCGTCCGGCCGGCCTGGGTGCGCGCGACACGCTGCGCCTGGAAGCCGGCATGAACCTGTACGGCCAGGACATGGATATCAAGGTCTCGCCGCTGGACGCGGGCCTGGCGTGGACCGTCGACCTGCAGAGCGAGCGCGACTTCACCGGCAAGGCGGCGCTGGCTGCGGCCGGTTCGCGCCAGCAGTTCCTCGGCCTGATCCTGCGTGACAAAGGCGGCGTGCTGCGCGCCCATCAGAAGGTCATCACCCCAGCCGGTGACGGTGAAATCACCAGCGGCACCTTCAGCCCCTCGCTGTCGCAATCGATCGCTTTCGCGCGCCTGCCCCACGGCGTGAACGTGGGCGACACCGTGCAGGTCGAGATCCGCGACCGCAAACTCAACGCGACTGTGGTTAAACTGCCGTTTGTGCGTCATGGCAAGGCACTCGTGAGCTAAGGGAAAGCCCCGCTCACCCAACGGTCGCCCTCGCCTGCCGGCAGCGTTGCCGGGCAGGCATCACCCAAACAAGAAACAGATCTGAATCCGGAGAACCTTCATGAATTTCCCCGCTGACCTCAAGTACACCGAGTCGCATGAGTGGGTGCGCGTCGAAGCCGATGGCACGCTCACCATCGGCATCACCGACCACGCCCAGGACGCGCTGGGCGACATCGTCTTCCTGGAACTGCCCGAGGTGGGCAAGTCGGTCGGTGCCGGCGACGCGCTGGCCGTGGTGGAATCGGTGAAGGCCGCGTCCGACATCTACGCACCCGTGGCCGGCGAAGTGATCGCCGTCAACGAAGCCGCCACCGCGGCGCCGGAAAGCGTCAACGCCGACGCCTTCGATGCGTGGCTGTTCAAGCTCAAGCCGGCCAACGGCGACGACGTCAACGGCCTGATGTCGGCCGACGCCTACAAGGCCAGCGTCGGCGCCTGATCGCCCGCCGGTCCCGCGCCAGGGACCGGCACCCCGCATTCGCGGCGCCGCGGCACGGCTGACCACCTGCCGCTGCGCCCCCCACGAGGTTCTTGCCCATGAACGCCCCGCTGCCCACCCCGCTGTCCATGAACGCCGCCCAAGCAAACCGGCCCACGCTGGCCGAACTGGAGGCGCGCGACGCCTTCGCCGCCCGCCATATCGGCCCCGATACCCCCGAGCAGCAGCACATGCTGAAGGTGCTCGGCTATGACAGCCGCGCCGCGCTGATCGACGCCGTCATCCCCGCCGCCATCCGCCGCCGCGATGGCATGCCGATGGGCGAGTTCACCGAGCCGCTGAGCGAAGAGGCCGCACTGGCGAAACTGCGCGCGCTGGCAGGCAAGAACAAGGTCCTGAAAAGCTTTATCGGCCAGGGCTACTTCAATACCATCACGCCCGGCGTCATCCTGCGCAATATCTTCGAGAACCCGGCCTGGTACACCGCCTACACGCCCTACCAGCCCGAGATCTCGCAGGGCCGCCTGGAAGCGATGCTGAATTTCCAGCAGATGGTCACCGACCTGACCGGGCTGGACATCGCCAATGCGTCGATGCTCGACGAAGGCACCGCCGCGGCCGAGGCGATGACGCTGCTGCAGCGCGTGAACAAGCACGACTCGACTATCTTCTTCGTCGCCGACGACGTGCTGCCGCAGACGCTGGAAGTGATACGCACGCGCGCGCTGCCGCTGGGCATCGAGGTCAAGGTCGGCCCCGCGGCCGACGCTGCCGCCGCGGGCGCCTTCGGCGTGCTGCTGCAGTACCCCGGCGTGAACGGCGACATCAATGACTACCGCGCCATCGCCGACGCCGTGCACGCCGCCGGCGGCCTGGTGGTTGCCGCCGCCGACCTGCTGGCGCTGACGCTGGTCGCCGCGCCCGGCGAATGGGGCGCCGACGTGGCGGTGGGCAACTCGCAGCGCTTCGGCGTGCCGCTGGGCTTCGGCGGCCCGCACGCCGGCTACATGGCGGTGAAGGATGCGTTCAAGCGCTCGATGCCGGGCCGCCTGGTCGGCGTCACCATCGACGCGCAGGGCAACAAGGCCTACCGCCTGGCGCTGCAGACGCGCGAGCAGCATATCCGCCGCGAGAAGGCCACCTCCAATATCTGCACCGCGCAGGTGCTGCTGGCGGTGATGGCGTCGATGTACGCGGTCTACCATGGCCCGCAGGGCCTGAAGCGCATCGCGCAGCGCGTGCATCGCCTGACCGCGACGCTGGCCGCCGGCCTGCAGGCACTGGGCTTTGCGCGCACCAATGCCAGCTTCTTCGACACGCTGACGCTGGAAACCGGCTTCAACACCGATGCGATCCACGCCGCCGCGACCGCGCGCGGCATCAACCTGCGCCATGCCGGCGCCACCCGCGTCGGCATCTCGCTGGACGAGACCGCCACTCGCGCCGACGTGATCGCGCTGTGGGAGATCTTTACCCAAGGCAAGCCGCTGCCCGCCGAGGTCGACTTCGACAAGCTCGAGGCCGCCGCGCAGGATGCCTTCCCGCCTGCGCTGGCGCGCACCAGCGCCTACCTGACGCACCCGGTGTTCAACACGCACCACGCCGAGCACGAGATGCTGCGCTACCTGCGCATGCTGGCCGACAAGGACCTGGCGCTGGACCGCACCATGATCCCGCTGGGCTCGTGCACGATGAAGCTGAACGCGACCAGCGAGATGATTCCGGTGACCTGGCCCGAGTTCAGCCAGATCCACCCGTTCGCGCCGCTGGACCAGACCGTCGGCTACCGCGAGATGATCGACCAGCTCGAGGCCATGCTGTGCGCCGCCACCGGCTATGCCGCGGTCAGCCTGCAGCCCAACGCCGGCTCGCAGGGCGAGTACGCGGGCCTGCTGATCATCCACGCCTACCACGCCAGCCGCGGCGAGAGCCATCGCGACATCTGCCTGATCCCGTCGTCGGCGCACGGCACCAACCCGGCCTCGGCACAGATGGCCGGCATGAAGGTGGTGGTGGTGGCCTGCGACGAGAACGGCAACGTCGACCTGGAAGACCTGGCGAAAAAAGCCGAGCAGCACAGCCAGAACCTCGCCGCGATCATGATCACCTACCCCTCCACGCACGGCGTGTTCGAGCAGGGCGTGCAGCAGATCTGCGAAATCGTGCACCGGCACGGCGGCCAGGTCTATGTGGATGGCGCCAACATGAACGCGATGGTCGGCACCGCGGCGCCCGGGCAGTTCGGCGGCGACGTGTCGCACCTGAACCTGCACAAGACCTTCTGCATCCCGCACGGCGGCGGCGGCCCGGGCGTCGGGCCGGTTGCGGTCGGCGCGCACCTGGCGGACTTTCTGCCCAACCAGGACAGCGTCGGCTATCGCCGCGACGAGCGCGGCATCGGCGGCGTGTCGGCGGCACCGTTCGGCTCGGCCAGCATCCTGCCGATCTCGTGGATGTATATCGCGATGATGGGCTCGGCCGGCCTGACCGCGGCGACCGAGAACGCGATCCTGGCCGCCAACTATGTCGCCAAGCGCCTGGCGCCGTACTACCCGGTGCTCTACACCGGCCAGCACGACCTGGTCGCGCACGAGTGCATCCTGGACCTGCGCCCGCTGCAGAAGGAAACCGGCATCAGCAACGAAGACGTGGCCAAGCGCCTGATGGACTACGGCTTCCACGCGCCGACCATGAGCTTCCCGGTGCCGGGCACGCTGATGATCGAGCCGACCGAGTCCGAGGCGCTGCATGAACTGGACCGCTTCATCGATGCCATGATCGCGATCCGCCAGGAAATCGGCCGGGTTGCCGACGGCACCTTCGACCGCGACGACAACCCGCTCAAGCACGCCCCGCACACCGCCGCGGTGGTCACCGCCAACGAGTGGACCCACCAGTACACGCGCGAGGAAGCCGCCTACCCGGTGGCCTCGCTGCGCACGCAGAAGTACTGGCCGCCGGTCGGCCGCGCCGACAATGTGTACGGTGACCGCAACCTGTTCTGCGCCTGCGTGCCGGTCAGCGACTACGTGGTGGACTGAGCCGGCACCCCGGCCAGAAGCTAAGCTGTACTCAGGGCGCCGCGCAACGCGGCGCCCGCCGGCCTGGTCCGGCGTCAAAACTGGAGGCCGTCCGTGGCAGTCAGCGTATTCGATCTGTTCAAGGTGGGCATCGGCCCGTCCAGCTCGCACACCGTGGGCCCGATGCGTGCGGCACTGATGTTCGCGCAGGGGCTGGAGCGCGACGGGCTGCTGCCGCAAGTCGGCAGCGTGCGGGTGGAGCTGTATGGCTCGCTCGGCGCCACCGGCAAGGGCCACGGCACCGACAAGGGCGTGATCCTCGGCCTGATGGGCGAGGCCCCCGACACCGTCGATCCCGATTCCATCGACACGCGCCTGGCGGCTTTGCGCAAGAGCCGCGAGCTGTCGCTGCTGGGCCGCCATATCGTGCCCTTCGTCGAGAAGGAGCACATCGCGTTCTACCGTCGCGAGGCACTGGCCGAGCATCCCAATGGCATGAAGTTCCATGCCTTCGACAGCAGCGGCGCAAGCCTGCGCGAAGCGCGCTACCTGTCGGTCGGCGGCGGCTTCGTGGTCACCGCCGGCGCGCCCAATACGCAGGTGCTCAACGCCGCGCAGCAGCTGCCGCACCCGTTCCGCAGCGGCAAGGACATGCTGCAGATGGCGCAGGCCAGCGGCAAGAGCATTGCGCGGCTGATGCTGGAAAACGAACTGACCTGGCGCAGCGAACAGGAGGTCATCGACGGCCTGCTGCATATCTGGGATGTGATGCAGGCCTGCGTGGCGCGCGGCTGCCGCACCGACGGCGAACTGCCGGGGCCGTTCAAGGTGAAGCGGCGCGCGCCCGAGCTGTACCGCAGCCTGACCGAGCGCGCCGAGCGCACCCTGTCCGATCCGCTCTCGGTGATGGACTGGGTCAACCTGTACGCCATTGCCGTCAATGAAGAGAACGCCGCCGGCGGGCGCGTGGTCACCGCGCCAACCAACGGCGCGGCCGGGATCATCCCGGCGGTACTGCACTACTACGATCGCTTCGTGCCTGGCGCCAAGCGCGACGGCGTGGTCGACTTCCTGTTGACCGCCGGGGCGATCGGGCTGCTGTACAAGCTCAACGCGTCGATCTCCGGCGCCGAGGTCGGCTGCCAGGGCGAAGTCGGCGTGGCCTGCTCGATGGCGGCCGGCGCACTCGCCGCGGTCACCGGCGGCAGCCCGGCACAGGTGGAGAACGCCGCCGAGATCGGCATGGAGCACAACCTCGGCCTGACCTGCGACCCGGTCGGCGGGCTGGTGCAGATCCCGTGCATCGAGCGCAACGCGATGGCGTCGGTCAAGGCCGTCAACGCGGCGCGCATGGCGCTGCGCGGCGACGGCACGCATTACGTCTCGCTCGATTCGGTGATCAAGACCATGCGCGAAACCGGCGCCGACATGAAGACCAAGTACAAGGAAACGGCGCGCGGTGGCCTGGCGGTGAATATCGTGGAGTGCTAGCGGCGGCGCGGCGTATCATGGCGGCGTTCCCCCGGCCAAACAACAAGAGGACGGCCATGCAGACCTTCCACCAGCTGTTCGACGAGACCTCGTCCACCTTCACCTACCTGCTGATCGACGCCGCCACCGGGGACGCGCTGCTGATCGATCCGGTCGACCACCAGCTCGAGCGCGACCTGCAACTGCTGCAAGCGACCGGGGCGCGCCTGGTGTGGGTGATCGAGACCCATGCCCATGCCGACCACATCACCTCGGCCGGCCACCTGGCCCTGCAGACCGGCGCGCATACCGCCGCGCCGTCCGGCTGCGACATCAAGCCCGCACACAAGCAGCTGATCGACGGCGATACCGTCGCCTTCGGCAAGCAGGTGCTGCGCGCCATCCATACGCCCGGGCACACCGCCGGCAGCATGAGCTACCTGTGGGAGGAAGCCACCGCCGACGGCATCGTGCGCCGCGTCTTCACCGGCGATGCGCTGCTGATCGACGGCTGCGGCCGCACCGATTTCCAGTCCGGCGACGCCGGCACGCTGTACGACAGCCTGACCCGCAAGCTGTTCGCGCTGCCCGACGATACGCTGGTCTATCCGGCCCATGACTACAAGGGCCGCACCGTCTCCACCATCGGCCATGAACGCGCGCACAACAGCCGCGTCGCCGGCCGCACGCGCGAGCAGTTCGTCGAGATGATGCGCAACCTGAACCTGCCGCGCCCCAAGCTGATCGATGTCGCCGTGCCCGCCAACCAGCGCCTGGGCCTGCGCGACGGCGAAAGCGTGCCGCACGGCGCCTGAATTCCTTCCCAACCCCAGGAGTCCCTGCATGTCCACCTACACCGCTGAAGTCCTGTGGCAACGCGACGGACAGGATTTCGCCGGCAACCGCTACAGCCGCCGGCATCTGCTGCGCTTCGACGGCGGCGCCGAAGTGCCGGGCTCGTCGTCGCCCCATGTGGTGCCGCTGCCGATGTCCGACGCCAGCGCGGTCGACCCGGAAGAGATGTTCATCGCCTCGCTGTCCAGCTGCCACATGCTGTGGTTCCTGTCGCTGGCGGCAAAGCAGCGCCTGGTCGTCGACCGCTACCTGGACGCCGCCACCGGTGTGATGGAAAAGAACGCCGACGGGCGCATGGCGATGACGGTAGTGACGCTGCGCCCGCAGGTGACGTTTGGCGGCGCGGGCGAACCCACGCGCGATCAGCTCGACGCCCTGCACCACGCCGCGCACGAGGCCTGCTTTATCGCCAACTCGGTTCGCACCGAGGTGCGCTGCGAACCGGTGTACGCCGGCGCCTAGCCGCCACGGACACACACGGCCATGCCGGCCAGCGCGCCCGCCGCCGCCACGGCCCCATCGGCGCCGCCACGGACGGCGCGGGCGCGCCGGTGGGGGTGGCTGGCCGCGGCCGTGGCCGGGCTTGCCGCGATCGCCATGCTGCAGGACCACTTCCTCTATTTTCCCGAACGCGCGTCGGTCGACGACATGGTCTCGTCCGGGCTGCGCGCCTGGCCGGGTCCGGATGATTTCCGCGGACTGGTGGCCGAGCCGCCCGGCCCGGTGCGGGCCACCGCCATGGTGTTTCACGGCAATGCCGGACATGCCGGGCATCGCGACTACTACGCCAGCGCGCTGGCGTCGCTGGGCATCCGCGTGATCCTGGCCGAGTATCCCGGGTACGGACCGCGCACGGGCACGCTGGGCGAGCGCAGCTTCGTCGCCGACGCGGAACGATCGATTGCGCTGGCGCGGCGCCAGTACGACGGGCCGCTGCTGCTGATCGGGGAATCGCTGGGGGCAGGCGTCGCGGCGGCCGCGGCGGCGCGCCAGCGCGAGCACGTTGCCGGGGTCCTGCTGATCACGCCGTGGGACAGGCTGTCCCATCTGGCCGCGCACCATTACCCGTGGCTGCCGGCAGGCTGGGTCCTGCGCGACCGCTACGACAGCGTCGCCAACCTCGCGGGCTTCGGGCGCCCGGTGATGGTGGCGGTGGCCGAACGCGACACCATCGTGCCGGCACGCTACGGCGAGGCGCTGCATGCGTCGCTGGGCGAACCGCGGCGGCTGACGGTGATCGAGGGGGCCGGCCACAACGACTGGATCCGGCACGTGGACCGGGCCTGGTGGCAGGACGCCACTGCGTTCCTGCTGGCCCCACCTCCCACACAAACAAAATAACATCACGCCGCCAAAACGCTGATTTGACTTACCCCTGCGGGCCGCAAATACTGGCCTTCACAGAACGGACTTGCCGCTTGCCCACCGGGCGGTGCGTTTAGCGCTTGCAGCGCCGACATCCTTTGGGGGAACACCACATGAACCTACGCCTGCTTCGCAAGCCGTATCTCGCGCTCGGCGCGCTGGCCGCGGCTTGCACCCTGGTGCCGGCCCAGGCCATGGCGCAGAACAAGCCGGTGGCCTACCCGGCCAAGGGCCAGAGCCAGCAACAGCAGGCCAGCGACGACGGCGCGTGCTACAGCTGGGCCAAGCAGCAAAGCGGCGTGGATCCTGCCCAGGCGGCCAACGCGCCGCCGCCGGCCCAGGCGCAAGGTGGCCAGCGCGTGCGGGGAGCGGCGGGCGGCGCCGCCGCAGGGGCCGTCGCGGGTGCGATTGCGGGCGACGCCGGCAAGGGCGCGGCGATCGGCGCTGCAACGGGTACGGTCGCCGGCGGCATGGCGCACCGCCAGTCGCGCCGTCAGGCAAATGCGGCCAACCAGCAGGCTGCAGCCAACGCCAGCCAGGCAATGGGCTCGTATTACCAGGCCTGGGGTGCCTGCATGGAGGGGCGCGGCTACAGCGTCAAATAAGACAGCGGGCGGCCCGGTGCAGGCTCAGGAGGCCCACCGGTCACACGCCTTGCGCACGGTTTCGCGCTGGCTGCGCGCCTCCGCGTCGACCTGGCGCAGCCAGTGCGCGTCGCCGTCGCGGCGCTCGGCCAGCGCGCGGATATTGGCCAGCGCCTCGAGCGAGCCGAGCACCTCGGCATGCGGCACCAACGCGTCGCAGATCGACAGGATGTGGTCCGCGATCGGCATGCGGGTCAGTTCGTTGGGGTGCACGTACTCGCCCTCCAGCCCGAAACGGCAGGCCTGGAAGCGGTTGAAGGTGTACACCAGGTAGTCGTCTTCCTGCGGCATGAACGGGCGCGACAGCAGCAGGTAGCGCGCCAGCATCTGGATATACGCGGCGATATCGCAGGCGCGCTGCACCGTCAGCGGCGTGTCCATCACGCGGACCTCGATGGTGCCGAACTCCGGCTTGGGACGGATATCCCAGTAGAAGTCCTTCATGCTTTCGATCACGCCGGTGTTGCGCATCTTCTCGAAGTACGCGGTGAAGGCATCCCAAGTCAGCAGAAACGGCGCGCGCCCGCTCATCGGAAAGGCCGCGACCGAATTCAGCCGCGCCGACGCAAAACCGGTATCGACCCCCTGCACATACGGCGAAGACGCCGCCAGCGCGACGAAGTGCGGCACATAGCGGCCGATGGCGTGCAGCAGGAACAGCGATTCGTCGGCGCTGGGGCAGCCGATATGCACGTGCTGGCCGAACACGGTGAACTGCTTGGCCAGGTAGCCGTACAGCTCGGAGATGTACTGGTAGCGCGGCGAATCGGAGATGGTGCGGTCGGACCATTGCTGGAACGGATGCGTGCCGCCGCCGGCAATGCCCAGGTTCAGCGAGTGCGACGCCGCCACCATCAGGTCGCGCATCACGGTCAGCTCCTGCAGCGCCTGCTGGTAGCTGTGGCAGATGCCGGTGCTGATTTCGATCATCGACGGACTGATCTCGGGCTTGATGTCGCCGGCATGCTCGGCACCCTTGAGCGCGCGCAGCAGGTCGGGCGCGAACGGCGCCAGGTCATAGTCGTGCCGGTTGACCAGCTGCAGCTCCAGCTCGACGCCGAAGGTCAGCGCCTCGGATTGCTTGAACGGTTCGAGCGACATCAGCGCCCTCCTCCATTGGCCCGGATATCGACGCGGACTTCGCCTGCGTAGCGCAGCGCCCAGGCCGCGATCACGGGACCGAAAAGTTGTTCGATGGCCAGCGCGCACAGGATGATGGCGGCGAGCGGCTGCCCGGTGCCCGGGTAGAGGCGCGCGACGTCATGCATCAGCAGGTAGGCCAGGCCAGACATCGGCGCGAGCGCCAGCCCCAGCGCCATGCACTGGCGCAGGCTCAGGCCGGAGAACGAGCCCAGCGACACCACCCCGGCCAGCTTGGCAACGTGGCGCAGCACCACCAGCGCGATGGCGTAGACGCCGCCCACGGCCCAGTCCTGCGCCGTCAGCGGCAGGCCCAGCGACACCACCATGACGATGATCAGCAGGCTGCCGGCGCTGCCGAAATGCGGCGGCCACACGTGCGGCTGGTTGTCCTGGTGCTTGAACACCACGCCTGCCAGCATCAGTGTCAGCGGCATCGACAATTTTAGTACCCGGGTCAGCGCCAGCGTGAACAGCACCAGGCCCACCAGCACCAGGAAGCTGTAGTGGTCGTCGGCCGACATGCGGTCGTAGATGGCATGGCCGAGCTTGCCCACCACCCAGGCCAGCAGGCACGAGCCCACCAGCAGGTACAGCGGGTGCAGCAGCGCGGCGCCGAGGTTGCCGTATTCCGAATGCAGCCACCCGGTGGCGACCTGCACGATGGCGGCGGCATAGATGCTGTTGAGCGCGGCCATGGCCAGCAGCCGCTCGGTGACCTGCCCGTCGGCGCGCAGTTCGTTCTTGAGCTGCAGCACGATGGTGGGCGAGGTGCTGACCGCGATGCCGCCGGCGAGGATGGCCACGCCGGGCGAGGCGCCGATCCACTGCAGCACCGCCGCCACCAGCCCCCAGGTCAGCAGGCTTTCGAAGGCACTGGTCAGCAGCAGCCAGCGGTTGGCGCGCAGCCAGGTCAGCGAAAGCCGGTGCCCGAGTTCGAACAAGGCCAGCGCCAGCGCCATATCGATCAGGATACGGGTCTGGTTGATCATGTTCTCGTCGACGATGCCGCGGCCCAGCATGCCGGCGCACAGCCCCGCCGCGGCGTAGCCGACGATGCGCGGGCAGCGCAGCCAGCGCCGGCTCAATTCGCCCGCCAGGCCGGCGCCGACCAGGGCCAGCCCGACCCAGAAGAGGCCGCCGGGCGCGAGCGGGAGGCTAGGAAAAAGTTGGCTCAGTCCATTCATGGCGACATGGTAATGTAAGCACTTCACAATCCATGTCAGTGATTGTCCGACACCGCACTAAACGCGCGGCTTATTTCGGTCATCTTCCTGTAAAAAACGCCATCTGCGGATGGCGTTCTTTACATACCTTACATCTTCAGCCGTTTCCAGGGCCGCGAGAGACGTTTCAGACGCCCCACACCTTCCATACCGGGCGTGTGGCTTTCAACGCCGACTCGACCTGCCCATACAGGGCGCGCGTGGCGCCCTGCGCGGCACCGCGAGCGCGCGCCTGGTCGAAGTAACCCAGCGCGGCTTCGCGTTGTCCCTGGCCGAGCGCCGACTGCACCGCGCGCAGGTACACCTCGGCGTCCCAGTCGTCACGCGCGGCGAAGGCCGCGACGAAGTCCGCCAGCGCCGCGTCGTGGCGGCGCGCGGCGTTGTGCACCAGGCCGCGCTGCACGCGTGGTCCGGCCTGGTCCTGCGGATCGCCCTCGGTCAGCGCCACCGCCTGCTCGAACAGCGGCAGCGCGCGCTCGGGCTCGCCCAGGTCGCGCCAGACCTGGCCGAAACGGTTGTACAGCCAGGCATCTTCCACCAGCAGCGCGCGCCGCTGCTGGGTCTCGATCTCGGCCAGCGCATCGGTGCGGTCGTGCTCGTCCATGCCGGCCATGCGCGCCTGCAGCAGCGCGGCATAGTAGGCGCGCGCATGCGCCATCGGGTGCGCGGCCTCGCTGCGGGCTTCCACCGGCAGCGCGTCCAGGCGCGCATCCATGTGCGCCATCGCGGCGCGCGCGGCCTCGGTCGGCTCGGCGCCGCCAAGCGCCTTCCAGGCAGCGATCATGCGGCTGAAGGCCCAGGTCACGTCGGCCGGGTTGCGCTCGAGCGGGTAGCGGTTAAGCACCTCCCCCGCCAGCTCGGCCACCTTCTGGTGCTGGCCGGCGTCGGCGTGGCAATCGAGCAGGTCGATCCAGTGCTCGATGAACTCGCTGGCGGCCATGCCCTGGCGGTGCAGCGCGATGCGCTCGTCGGCGTGCGCGGCGTCGGCCGGCAGGCTGCGCGCCAACAGCCGGCACAGCAGCGAATAGACATGGGGGTCGGCATTGCCCCCATGGCCGGCGGCATCGCCCTCGCCCGTGGCGAAATACCGGTCGAAGCGCGCCACGCCCGCGCGCCCGGCCTGCACCAGCAGCGGGCGCAGCGCGGCCTCGGCGGCCGGCACCTCGTCGATGAACTCGCCCAGCGCCATCGCAGCGCGGTAGTAGCCGGCGCCGTCGTCGGACTGGTCGGTCAGCGTGAAGCGCAGCCACGGCTCGCGCTCGGCAGGGGCGGCGCCGTCGCCGCGCTGCGCCAGCTGGTGGCGCCAGGCCAGCTCGCGTACCTGGCTCTGCGGGTCCGGGACCTGGCGCAGGTAGACGCCGAGGTCTTCCAGCGCGCCTTGCACGTCACCGACGCCATGGCGCAGCGGGGCCCGGAGCCGGCGCGCCTCGGGGTGGTCCGGGTGCTCGGCCAGCACGCGCGCGGCCTGGTCGGCAGCGACGGCATCGCCGGCCGCGGCATCGAGCTCCAGCAGGTGCGGGTTGTCCAGCGCGACCCGGCCCAGGCAGACCCGCATCAGCGGCTCCGCCGGCACGCCGGCGGCCTCGGTGCGGGCGATGTAGTCCGACACCAGCGGGGCGATATCGTCGGCACCCAGGTCGGGGTTGCGCACCATCAGGTCGTACCAGTAGCGCGCGGCGCCGGCGATGTCGCCCAGCCGCAGCGCCGCCAGGCCGGCGTGGAAATGCGCGGCCCATTCGCCCGTCAGCAGGCCGCTGCGCTGCGCGGCCTCATGCAGCCATGGGCGGGCCTCGGCATCGCGGCCCAGGCTCATCAGCATGGCGCCGTAGCGGTGCGCGATCACGCCGCGCGAGACCCAGCGGTGCGGCGGCTGCAGCGGCAGCGTGTCGAGCCGCGCCAGCGCCTCGTCCAGCACCGCCAGCGCGGCGCCGGCATCGCCGTTGTCAAAGTGCAGCCGCGCCCGCAGCGTGACGAAATCCACCACCTCGGGGCGCGCCAGCGACAACTGGTCGGCAATCTGCAGCGCTTCGGCGAAGCGCCCCTGGTTGGCTAGCCCGATGGCGTGGTCGTAGCTGGCTTCCTGCTCGGACACGTACTGCTCCTATGGATTGAAAAGTGCGAGTGCGGGATTATGCGCCAATGGCGGGGATCGGGATCTGGTCTGGCCAGCCGCAGGCATCCGGAAAAGAAAAACGCCGCCCGCAGGCAGCGTTCTTCCCATGCGCCAGGCGCGGCCGGCAGCTTACTTGCCGCCCACCGTCTCCAGCACCGTCCACTTGCCGCCCACGACCTTGTAGACCGTGATGCCGCCGTCCTTCAGGTCGCCGCGCGCGTCATACGCCAGGGTCTTGGTGGTCACGCCCTGCATGTTGGTGGCGGCCAGCACCGGCAGGTAGCGCGCCGGATCGGTCGAGCCGGCCTTGACCATGGCCGTCATCATCGCGGTGGCGCCGTCATAGGCGTACGGCGAGTAGGTCTGGACCTTCGAGCCGAAACGCTTCTCGTACTTCTTCTCGTACGCGGCGCCGCCGGGCATCTGGTCCAGCGGCAGGCCGGCCAGCGACACCACGGTACCTTCCGCGGCCGGGCCGGCGAGCTTCAGGAAGTTGTCGGTCTTGGACATTTCGCCCGACACCAGCGGGGCCTTGATGCCCAGTTCCTTGACCTGCTTGGCCATCGGCGCGGACTGGGTCTCGGCGCCGCCGTAAAAGATGATGTCCGGGTTGCTGCGCTTGATGTTGGTCAGCACCGCCTTGAAGTCGACCGCCTTGTCGTTGGTGAACTCGCGGCGCACGATCTTGCCCCCGGCGGCCTTGGCGGCCTTTTCGAACTCGTCGGCCAGGCCCTGGCCGTAGGCGGTGCGGTCATCGACGACGGCGATGTTCTTCGCGCCCAGCTTCTTCACCACGAAGGCGCCGATCACCGAACCCTGCTGGGTGTCGGAGGTCATCATGCGGAAGGTGGTCTTGAAGCCCTGCTTGGTGTATTCCGGCGCGGTCGCCATGGCGATCTGCGGAATGCCGGCGCGGTTGTAGACCATCGATGCCGGGATGGTGGTGCCCGAGTTGAAGTGGCCCAGCATGCCCTGAATGCCGTTGTCGACCAGCTTCTGCGCGACCACCGAACCGGTCTTGGGATCGGCCTGGTCGTCTTCGGAAACCAGCACGAACTTGACTTCCTTGCCGCCGATCTTGGGCTTGGTGGCGTTCATGTCCTCGATCGCGAGGACGATGCCGTTCTGCATGTCCTTGCCGTACTGGGCCTGGCCGCCGGTCATCGGGCCGGCATAGCCCAGCTTGATTTCCTGCGCCTGCGCGAACGCGGCGGAGGCGGCGGTCAGGCCGGCCAGGGTCAGGGCAACGGTCATTGCCGTCTTGTGGAAGGTCGAGCTCATCAGATCTCCTTGGGTCCCAAATGGTGCCGATGTGGTGCCGTTGCCGGCAGTTGTATTGCGGCGCGGCCTGGCAGTGCCGCGCCGTGCTTTCTCTGCGCGGCGCGGCGGGATCGCCGCCATCGCCGCGCGCTTCGACATGACGCCGTCCGAGGGTTGCCTCAGCCGATCGTCATCAAACTGGCATTGCCGCCCGCGGCCGCGGTGTTGACCGAGAGCGAGCGCTCGATCAGCAGGCGGTCGAGCGCAATGTTCGGATCACCCTGCGCCAGGCCCTGCACGCCGATGATCGGACCGGGACGCGCCGCGACCTGCTCGCACACCGTGCGCAGCTGGTCCGAATCGCCGTGGTGCAGCACCGCATCGATTGCCGTGTCCGCCGCGGTCCAGTCGGCCACCATGCGGACGCGCGATTGTACGCCCTTAGGCAGGCGCGCAAACAGCCCCCGGCCGACAGGGTTGTCCAGCCATACGGCCTCGGCGCCGACGGTCAGCACGGCGCCCAGTTGCAGGGCCAGGTCGGCCTCCTGCGCGGCCAGGCACAGCACCCGCTCGCGCGCCAGCAGGGTGTAGGTGTTGCGCTCGCCGGTGGGGCCCGCCAGCGTCACCGCCAGGCCCGAGGCCGAGGCCTCGGCGAAGCGCTCGCAGGCGGCCGCCACCTCGGGCAGCTCGCGGCGCGCCCACTCGCGGAAGGCCTCGGTGGCGCGCACGGCATCGTCGTCCGGCCCCACCGTCTGGGCGCCGCCGGCGCCGGCATTGACGTCGGCCGCGCGCACGCTGCGCGCCACCGCGTCCTGCGGACAGACCGACAGCAGCCGGTGCAGGTAGAGCGGGCCGCCCGCCTTGGGGCCGGTACCCGACAGCGCCTCGCCGCCGAATGGCTGCACCCCCACCACCGCGCCGACGATATTGCGGTTCACATACAGGTTGCCCACCTGGGCCCGGCTGACGATGAACGAGATGGTCTCGTCGATGCGGGTATGGATGCCCAGCGTCAGGCCATAGCCGGTGCCGTTGATCTGGCTGACCATGTGGTCCAGCGCCGCGCGCGGGAAACGCACCACGTGCAGCACCGGGCCGAAGACCTCGCGCTTGAGCTCCTCGATGCTGTCCAGCTCGATCAGCGTCGGCGGCACGAAGGTGCCATGGCGGCAGCTGGCGCCCTGCGCCGCGTTGGGATCGGCCTGGTGGACGCGGCGGCCCTTGGCGCGCATCGCATCGATATGGCGCACGATGCCGGCGCGCGCTTCTTCGTCGATCACCGGGCCGACGTCGGTCGACAGCCGATCCGGGTTGCCCATGTTCAGTTCCTGCATCGCGCCCTTGAGCATATCCAGCACGCGGTCGGCCACGTCCTCCTGCAGGCACAGCACGCGCAGCGCCGAGCAGCGCTGGCCGGCCGAGTCGAAGGCGGAGTTGACCACGTCGCCGACCACCTGCTCGGCCAGCGCCGACGAGTCGACGATCATCGCGTTCTGGCCGCCGGTTTCCGCGATCAGCGGAATCGGGCGGCCGGCGGCGTCCAGGCGCCCGGCGACGTTGCGCTGCAGGATGCGCGCGACCTCGGTCGAGCCGGTGAACATCACGCCCTTGACGCGGGCATCGCCCACCAGCGCGGCACCCACGGTCTCGCCGCGGCCCGGCAGCAGCTGCACCGCGCCGGCCGGCACGCCGGCCTCGCGCAGCAACTTCACCGCGGCGGCGGCGATCAGCGGAGTCTGCTCGGCGGGCTTGGCCAGCACCGGGTTGCCCGCCGCCAGCGCGGCCGCCACCTGGCCGGTAAAGATCGCCAGCGGGAAGTTCCACGGGCTGATGCAGACCACCGGGCCCAGCGGGCGATGGGTCTCGTTGTCGAAGCCGCGGCGCACCTCGGCGGCGTAGTAGCGCAGGAAGTCCACCGCCTCGCGCACTTCGGCGATGGCATTGGAGAAGGTCTTGCCGGCTTCGCGCATGATGATGCCCATCAGCGACTGCATCTGGGCTTCCATCAGGTCGGCGGCGCGTTCCAGCGCGGCCGCGCGCACGTCCGGCGGCGTCGCCTGCCAGATCGGCGCGGCATTGACCGCGGCCTGCAGCGCGGCGTCGACTTCGGCCTGGCCGGCTTCGGTGACCTGGCCGACCACGTCGCGGTGATCGGCGGGGTTCAGCACGGGCGTGGTGACGGCACCGGCCGAGCGCGGCACGTCGGCGCCCAGCATCGGCTCGGCAACGTGGCGCTCGCTGGTGCCCGCCAGCAAGGCCGACGACAGCGACGCCAGCCGGTGTTCGTTGGCCAGGTCGATGCCGGCCGAGTTGGGACGGCTCTTGCCGTACAGCGTGCGCGGCGACGGAATGCGCGGATGCGGCAGGCCGAGCACGCCTTCGTCGCGATGCATGGCCTCGACCACGGCCACCGGATCGGCAACCAGCTCGTCGAGCGAGATGGTGTCGTCGGCGATGCGGTTGACGAAGGAAGTGTTGGCGCCGTTCTCCAGCAGCCGGCGCACCAGGTAGGCCAGCAGCGTTTCATGCGTGCCGACCGGCGCGTAGATGCGGCAGGGCCGGTTGAACTTGCCGTCGGCGGTGGGGCCCACCACCTGGTCGTACAGCGGCTCGCCCATGCCGTGCAGGCACTGGAACTCATACTGGCCCGGGTAGTAGCTGTGGCCGGCGATCTGGTAGATGGCCGACAGCGTGTGCGCGTTGTGCGTGGCGAACTGCGGGTAGATCGCGTCCGGCACCGACAGCAGCTTGCGCGCGCAGGCGATGTACGACACATCGGTGTAGACCTTGCGCGTATAGACCGGATAGCCTTCCAGCCCTTCCACCTGGGCGCGCTTGATCTCGCTGTCCCAGTAGGCGCCCTTTACCAGGCGGATCATCAGGCGGTGGCGGCTGCGGCGGGCCAGGTCGATCAGGTAGTCGATCACGAACGGGCAGCGCTTCTGGTAGCCCTGCACCACGAAGCCGATGCCGTTCCAGCCGGCCAGCTCGGGCTCGAAGCACAGGCGCTCGAGCAGGTCCAGCGAGATCTCGAGGCGGTCGGCTTCTTCTGCGTCGATATTGATGCCGATGTCGTACTGGCGCGCCAGCAGCGTCAGCGACTTCAGGCGCTCGTACAGTTCGCCCACCACGCGCTCGTGCTGCGCGCGGCTGTAGCGCGGGTGCAGCGCCGACAGCTTGATCGAGATGCCCGGGCCCTCATAGATGCCGCGGCCGCGCGAGGCCTGGCCGATGGCGTGGATGGCCTGCTCGTACGACGCCAGGTAGCGCGCGGCATCGGCCTCGGTCATGGCGGCCTCGCCCAGCATGTCGTAGGAGTAGCGGAAACCCTCGGCCTCGTAGCGGCGCGCGTTGGCCAGCGCCTCGGAAATGGTCTCGCCGGTGACGAACTGCTCGCCCATCAGGCGCATCGCCATGTCCACGCCCTTGCGGATCAGCGGCTCGCCGCCCTTGCCGATGATGCGCGTGAGCGCGCGGGTCAGGCCCGATTCGGTATGGGTGGCGACCAGCTTGCCGGTCAGCAGCAGGCCCCAGGTGGCGGCGTTGACGAACAGCGACGGGCTCTGGCCCAGGTGTGACTGCCAGTTGGCGCCGCTGATCTTGTCGCGGATCAGCGCGTCCCGCGTGGCCTTGTCGGGAATGCGCAGCAGCGCCTCGGCCAGGCACATCAGCGCCACGCCTTCCTGCGACGACAGCGAGAATTCCTGGATCAGCCCCTGCACCAGGCCCTCGCGCCCAGTGCCGACCTTCTGCTCGCGCAAGCGCGTCGCCAGTGCCTTGGCCATCTTGATCGCGGCCTCGGCCTGCTGTTGCGGCAGGCGCGCCTGCTCCAGCAGCACCGGCACGCAATCGGTTTCAGGGCGGCGATAGGCCGAGGTGATGGCGGCGCGCAGCACCGACTGCGGCTGGATGCTTTGCGCGAATTCCAGGAAGGGCTGCGGCACGCCGTCGCCATGCAGCGCATCCGCGCCGTCGCTGGCCTCGCCCTCGGCACCGGCCGCGCCGGATTCGTACGGCAGGTGGCCGCGCTCGATCTGCTCGAGATAGCAGAAGATGGCCTGCTTGATCAGCCAGTGCGGGGTGCGGTCGATGGATTGGGCAACGCGCTTGAGGCGGTCGCGCGAGGCGTCATCGAGCTTGACGCCGAGGGTGGTGGTGGCCATTGCGGGCAATTCTCCGAAAGACTGGAGCCGCCGCCGGTGCTACCTCGTCCGTGCCGACAGGCAGGGGCGCGCGACCGGCCGCAGCCTGTGAGCTGGCGCGATCTTACTCCCGAAAATCACCAAGGTGCAACCTAGTGCAACCCTATCGAAAACCCTAATCCAACGGTTGCACCACCCTCCACATCGCCGGCCCGCTAGATCCGCAACGGATCGATTTCCAGCTGCCAGCGCACCCCCTTCGCCTCCGTGCCGACCGCTGCGAAAGTCTGTACCCACTCGGCCACAAACCGTTGCAGTACCGGGCGCGCGGTGGCTTCGACCAGCATCTGCGCACGCTCGCGGTTGAACACCCGCACCATCGACATCGGCACCGGGTCATGCAGTTGCACCTCCGGCGCCAGGGTGCACTGTTCGGCATGCCGGCGTGCGGCCTCCAGGAACTGCAGCGCCCGCTCCAGCTGCCCGTGTTCCGCCGTGACCAGCACCTGGAAGCAGAACGGGGGCAACCCGGCCTGGCGCCGCTCGCGCAACTGGCTGGCCGCGAATCCATCATAGTCATGGCGCGTCAGGGCCTGCAATGCCGGGGTATCGGGATAGCGGGTCTGGATCAACACCTCGCCCGGCAGCCCGGCCCGCCCTGCCCGCCCCGCTACCTGCATCAGCGACGCAAACAGGTGCTCGGCGGCGCGGAAGTCATGGCTGAACATGGCCGCGTCCGGATGCACGATGCCCACCAGGGTCACGCGCTGGAAGTCATGCCCCTTGGCCACCATCTGCGTGCCCACCAGGATGTCGACCTCGCCCGCGTGGACCTCGTCGAACATGGCCTGCGCGCTGCCCTTGCGACGCGTGGAATCGGCATCGATGCGGGCGATGCGAGCCTGGGGAAAGCGCGCCGCCAGCGCTTCTTCGATGCGCTGGGTGCCGCGCCCGAGCGGCGCGATATCGACATTGCCGCAGTCCGGGCAGTGGTGCGGCACCGGCGCCTCGAGGCCGCAGTGGTGGCAGCGCAGGCGCCGTTCGGGGCGGTGCAGCACCAGGTAGGCCGAGCAGCGCGGGCAGCCCGACAGCCAGCCGCAGCTGTCGCAGGCGATCACCGGCGCATAGCCGCGCCGGTTCAGGAACAGCAGGCTCTGCTCGCCGCGCGCCAGGCGTGCGTCGATGGCCTCCAGCAACGGTACCGACAGGCCCTCGAACAGGGCGCGCTGGCGCTGGCGCTCATGGTTCAGGTCGACCAGCCGCACCGTCGGCAGCGCCGCATCGGCCTGGGCGCGCTCGCGCAGCACCAGCTTGCGGTAGGTGCCCTGCCCCGCCCGCCACCAGGTTTCCATCGACGGCGTGGCCGAACCCAGCACCACCGCGATGCCGCGCTGCTTGGCGCGCCACACGGCCAGGTCGCGCGCGGAGTAGCGCAGCCCCTCCTGCTGCTTGTAGGAGGTGTCGTGCTCCTCGTCGACCACGATCAGCGCCAGCGCCGGCAGCGACGCCATCACCGCCATGCGCGTGCCCAGCACGATGCGGGCCTCGCCGCGGTGCGCCGCCAGCCACTGCAGGCTGCGCTCCTGGTCGGCCAGGCCGCTGTGCAGCACCGCCAGCGGCAACTGCGGGAAGCGCGCGGCAATGCGGCCCTGCAACTGCGGTGTCAGGTTGATTTCCGGCACCAGCATCAGCACCTGGGCCTGCGGATCGCGCGCCAGCACCGCCTGCATCGCATGCAGGTAGACCTCGGTCTTGCCGCTGCCGGTCACGCCGTGCAGCAGGAACGGCGCAAAGCCCTCGGCTTCGGCAATGGCCTGCACCGCGGCGCGCTGCTCGTCATGCAGCGGCGGTGCGGCCGAGGGCGGCTGCGAGGGATCGGTCGGCAACAGGGTGCGCGCAGTGCGCCGGGCCTCGATCCAGCCGGCGGCCTGCCATTCGGCCAGGCGCGACGGTGCCGCGGCACACAGGACGCGCGCCTGCGCCAGGGACAGCGGCGCGCCCGTGGCGGCGCGCTCGGCCAGCGCCTGGGCCAGGGCGCGCACGCTGCGGGCGCGAGGCGGCACGGCCGCCAGCAAGGCCTCCGCCTGGCCCGGCAGCATGCGGTATTCATCGGTGCGGGCACGCTGCGCCAGGTTGGGCCAGCTTTCGGCCTCGCGCAGGGCGGGCGGCAAGGCCGGCAACATCACTTCGCCGAGGCGGCGCTGGTAGTAGCGCGCGGCAAAGCCTGCCAGCCCGATCCAGTCGGGCTGCAGCGGCGGCAGCCAGTCCAGCCGTTGCGCCACGGGGCGCAACTTGTCCACAGGCACTTCCGAGTCTTGCGCGAATTCGACCGCGACGCCGACCATGCTGCGGCGGCCAAAGGGGACCACCACCAGGTCTCCCGGCGCGATGCCGGCGATGGCGAGGTAGTCGAAGCAGTCGTCGGCGGGCGTGTCGAGGGCAACCCGGATCACCGGCGCCGCCGCTAACGTCGCCCCCGCTGCGGCTGGCGCCGCGGACTCGGGAGGAAGCGTGCCGCTATCGGGCAGCATGCACAACTTGAAGGTGCATCGCCGTGGGGCAGGTAGCGGTCCCCTGCGGGTCTGCCAGGCGATGGCGGAAGGTTGGTGTGCGGCGCAGCATCAACTTAAAGTAAAACTTCAAATGTGGCCCTAAGTCGATGATAGATGACTGGTTTTCCACTAATTCCACCGCCCCTGTGGATAACTTTGTTGAAAAGTCGCTTTGCCTGGCCCGGAAGCCCCGAAAAACAAGGGATCCACTGGCATCGACCCCTCCTTTGCAAATCTTCCAAAGCCTTAAAAATCAAGGGCTTGCAAACATCCCCCAGATAGGTTAGGGAGTAACCCTGTCCCGCACTGCGGCAAACCTATCGGTGTGCATAAGTCAAGTACCGCCAGTCAACTCAGTGCACCTTTTTGGCGGGCCCTGGCGAAAAAGTTAACTTGACACGGTACGGCCGCGCGGCTCGCGCAGCACTGGGTACGGCTGCGGCCGGAACGCTGCAGCGCGGGGCGACACCGAACCGCGCTGCCGGCTTGCATACCGCGGCCGTCACTTCCCTGCTGCGCGCAGCTGGCGGCTGTGCCGGTGCACCTCGTCGACCAGCACGGAGACGCTCTCCGGCGGCGTGAACTGCGAAATCCCGTGGCCGAGGTTGAAGACATGGCCGTCGCTGCCGCCGCCGGCGGCATAGCTGTCCAGCACGCCGCGCACCTGCTCGCGGATCGCGGCCTCGGGCGCAAACAGGACGGTCGGATCGATATTGCCCTGCAGTGCCACGCGGCCGCCGGTGCGCCGGCGCGCCTCGGCCAGGTTGACGGTCCAGTCCAGCCCGATGGCATCGGCGCCGGTGTCGGCCAGCGCTTCGAGCCACAGGCCGCCACCCTTGGTGAAGACGATTGCCGGCACTTGCTGTCCGGCGTGTTCGCGCTTCAGGCCGGCCAGCACGCGGCGCATGTACGCCAGCGAGAACGCCTGGTACATGCCGTCGGCGAGCGCCCCGCCCCAGGTGTCGAAAATCATCACGGCCTGCGCGCCCGCCTCGATCTGCGCGTTCAGGTACGCCGTGACCGCCTGCGCATTGATGTCGAGGATGCGGTGCATCAGGTCGGGGCGGCCGTACATCATCGCCTTGACCGTGCGGAAGTCGTCCGAGCCGCCGCCCTCGACCATATAGCAGGCCAGCGTCCACGGGCTGCCCGAGAAGCCGATCAGCGGCACGCGCTGGCGGCCGTCCTGAACCAGCGCGCGGCGGATTTCGCGCACGGCGTCGAACACGTACTGCAGCGATGCCATGTCGGGCACGGCCAGCTTCTGCACGTCGGCCTCGGTGCGCAGCGGATGCGCGAAGCGCGGGCCCTCGCCCTGCGCGAACGACAGGCCCAGGCCCATCGCATCCGGCACCGTCAGGATGTCCGAAAAGAGGATGGCCGCGTCGAGCGGATAGCGGTCCAGCGGCTGCAGTGTCACTTCGGTGGCATAGGCCGGGTTCTTGGCCAGCCCGAGGAAGCTGCCGGCGCGCGCGCGCGTGGCGTTGTACTCGGGCAGGTAGCGGCCTGCCTGGCGCATCAGCCACAGCGGCGTGTATTCGGTCGGCTGGCGGCGCAGCGCGCGCAGGAAGGTATCGTTCTGCAGTGCGGTCATGGTCATCCTCGTAAGACCGCCATTCTAAGGGATGGCCGCACGCGGATGCCGCTCAGACGTCGTCGATCATCCCAGCGAACGCCGACGCGGCGCGGCGCATCCATTCCCGGGCGCGGTCCGCCTCGGGCTGCAGCCGTGCAAAGCCGTGGGTCATGCCGCTGGCCTCGATGGTGATGACCGGGGCATCGTGGCGCACCAGGAAGTCGGCATAGGCCAGGCCGTCGTCGCGCAGCACATCGTGCGCCGCCACCATCAGCACGGTGGCCGGCGGCCGCACCGGCGGCGCGGCCATCAGGTGCACGCGCGGATCGCCATGGGCAGCGCCCTGCGCCAGCGCCTCGGCGCCGATGAACTGGGTCCAGAACCACGCCATCTCGTCTCGCGTCAGGCCGGGGCCATCGGCAAAGGCGCGATAGCTTTCGGTGCTGAGTACCGGCGCCGCGACCGGATAGATCAGCAACTGGGCGTCGACCCGGGCCGCGTCGCCCGCATTGAGCCGCTGCGCGGCCTGCGCCGCGAGGTGGCCGCCGGCACTGTCGCCGGCCACCGCCAGGAAATCGGGCGCCAGCCCCAGTGCCTGGCGCTGGCCGGCAAGCCACAGGACGGCTTCGGCGGCATCGTCGCAAGGCGCCGGAAAGGCGTGCTCGGGGGCCAGCCGGTAATCGACGCTGGCCACGGCACACCCGGTATCGGCCGCAAGCAAGGCGGCGACGGTGTGGTGCGTCTGCGTCGAACCAATCACCCAGCCGCCGCCGTGGAAGTACACCAGCAGCCGCGGCGTGGCCACGCCGCCCGGACGGTACAGCCGTGCGCCCAGCGTACGGTCGGCCAGCGCCACTTCGAGCTGCTGCACCACAACGCCCTGCGGATCCGGCCGCAGCGAGGCGGCGGCAATCTCGGCGAAGCGGGCGCGCTGCGCCGGGACGTCGGCTGGCACCGGCTCCGTGCCATAGCGTTCGGCCAGGCGGCGGTAATAGGCGAGCAGTTGCGGATCGATGGCCATGGTCGGCGGCGGAAGTGGAAATCGGGAAAGAAGAGGAAAACGGCGGGGATCAGTCCCCGCCAAGCTGGCGCGTCAGCTCGATCTTGCTGCAACAGTCCTGCACCGCCAGCAGCCCGGCATCGGTGGCGCGACGCACCGCCTGGTCGTTGACGATGCCAAGCTGCAGCCAGACCCCGCGCGCACCGGCACCGATGGCCTCGTCGACCACACCCGGCGTGTCCTCGGCGCGGCGAAAGATATCGACCCATTCGATCGGGGCGCCGGTCGCCGCGGCGGCATCGGCGGCCTCGCGCAGGGTGGCGTGGCAGGTCTCTCCCAGGATGCGTTCGCCGGCGTGGCGCGGATTGACCGGCACGATCCGGAAGCCATGGCCTTGCAGGAACTCGGCGACCTCATGGCTGGGCCGCTCCGGACGGTCGGACAGGCCGACCACGGCTACGGTCTTCATCGCCAGCATGGCTTGTATGGCTTGCTGCATCTCAGGCGGCA
Organism: Cupriavidus alkaliphilus; assembly: GCF_900094595.1. Taxonomy (GTDB): domain Bacteria; phylum Pseudomonadota; class Gammaproteobacteria; order Burkholderiales; family Burkholderiaceae; genus Cupriavidus; species Cupriavidus alkaliphilus. Next base: position 130,751 of record NZ_FMAD01000014.1, read on the forward strand.
TTGCGTCTCCGGACTGTTGACGTGTGTGACGAGGTGACCGTGGAGCTGCACAAAAGGGGGAGGCAACTCCGCCGGCCAGATGAATCGTAACCGCAATTGTCACGCAGGATTTGGTGCGCAAACGAACACTGAAATTGCGGATATAAAGATAATCCCGCAACACGTGGCGACGCAAAACGTGACGGCAAGGCGCGAAAATATGCCGATCACGCCGGATTTTGGGCGCTCCGGCTTTCAACTTCTTTCAAACCGATACATTTTGTTACTGCCATGCCCGGGAGTTTCCCCCACAATGCATTGACACACCCGCGGTGCGGGCGTGGCGCCCCGGTGAAAATGGCAGCGCAGACTAAAGGGGCGTGCTGAAGAAAGCCTTTTTGTAGCGTTTCCGGCAGTAACCCGATTTTCCGATCCAGCGTAAAGCTTGCTGGACCGGAGCACCAGGAAGACCGTTGCAGCGCGTGGCCTTTGCGGCCTGTGAGCGGATATTTTGATATCCGTTGCGCCTTGCTTGTCGGCCTGGACCGAACCCGTTCCTTCGAATTGACCCCTCGAAGGGATTTTCCCGTCCGCGCGGAGCCTCCCCGGCCCGCGCGCTTTTTTTTGTCCAGGCGCGGCAAAAGCATATCGCTGTGCTTACAAAAAAGGCAGCCTCGCGGCTGCCTTTTTTAAATGTCGCATCGAAAAAACAACAATGCGACAGTCCTGCCCGATGCTTACTTCTTCCGACGCAGACGGGCAATCGCTGCCAGTTGCGCGGCGGCCACGGCCAGTTCGCTCTGGGCGCGGGCCAGGTCGAGGTCGCTGCTCTGGTTCTGCATCAGCTCCTCGGCGGCGCGCTTGGCTTCCTGGGCCTTGGCTTCGTCCAGGTCGCCACCGCGGATCGCAGTGTCGGCCAGCACGGTGACGTGCTTGGGCTGCACTTCGAGAATGCCGCCGGCAACGAACACGAACTCTTCGCTGCCGTCTTCCTTCTCGATGCGCACCGCACCCGGCTGGATGCGCGTGATCAGCGGCGTGTGGCCGGGCAGGATGCCCAGCTCACCCGACTCGCCCGGCAGCGCCACGAACTTCGCCTGGCCGGAGAAGATCGACGCTTCCGCGCTGACGACGTCTACAAGAATGGTTGCCATATCTGATCCTTTCTCCAATCGCTTCGCTCAAACGGCAGGCCCGGACCGAACCGGGCCTGCCTTCGCTCCCGCTCGCGCGGGAACGACAAGCAAGGCTTACTGGAGCTTCTTGGCCTTCTCGAAGGCTTCGTCGATCGAGCCGACCATGTAGAACGCCTGCTCGGGCAGGTGATCGCACTCGCCGTCGACCAGCATCTTGAAGCCGCGGATGGTTTCCTTCAGCGGCACGTACTTGCCCGGCGATCCCGTGAACACTTCGGCCACGTGGAACGGCTGCGACAGGAAACGCTGGATCTTACGGGCGCGGTTCACTGCCAGCTTGTCTTCCGGCGACAGTTCGTCCATGCCCAGAATCGCGATGATGTCGCGCAGTTCCTTGTAGCGCTGCAGGGTCTGCTGCACGCGACGGGCGACTTCGTAGTGCTCGGTGCCGACGACCTGCGGGTCCAGCTGGCGCGAGGTCGAGTCCAGCGGATCCACTGCGGGGTAGATACCCAGTGCCGCGATGTCACGCGACAGCACCACGGTCGAGTCCAGGTGCAGGAAGGTGGTGGCAGGCGACGGGTCGGTCAAGTCATCCGCGGGCACGTACACGGCCTGGATCGACGTGATCGAGCCGGTCTTGGTCGAGGTGATGCGCTCTTGCAGCTTGCCCATTTCCTCGGCCAGCGTCGGCTGGTAACCCACTGCGGAAGGCATACGGCCCAGCAGTGCCGACACTTCGGTACCGGCCAGCGTGTAGCGGTAGATGTTGTCGACGAAGAACAGGATGTCGCGGCCTTCGTCGCGGAAACGCTCGGCCATGGTCAGGCCGGTCAGCGCCACGCGCAGACGGTTGCCCGGCGGCTCGTTCATCTGGCCGAACACCATGGCCACCTTGTCGAGCACGTTCGAGTCCTTCATTTCGTGGTAGAAGTCGTTCCCTTCACGGGTACGCTCGCCCACGCCGGCGAACACCGACAGACCGCTGTGCTGCTTGGCGATGTTGTTGATGAGCTCCATCATGTTGACGGTCTTGCCCACGCCAGCACCACCGAACAGGCCAACCTTGCCGCCCTTTGCGAACGGGCAGACCAGGTCGATCACCTTGATGCCGGTTTCGAGCAGGTCAACGGAAGGCGACAGTTCGTCGAACTTCGGTGCCTTCTGGTGAATGGCGCGCAGTTCGTCCGAAGCGATCGGGCCGGCTTCGTCGATCGGGCGACCCAGCACGTCCATGATGCGGCCCAGGGTACCGTGGCCAACCGGCACCGAAATCGGGGCGCCGGTGCTCTTCACTGCCATGCCGCGGCGCAGGCCGTCCGACGAGCCCAGGGCGATGGTACGCACCACGCCGTCGCCCAGCTGTTGCTGGACTTCGAAGGTCAGGCCCTTCTCGGCGAACGAGGCATCGCTGCTGTCTTCCAGCACGAGCGCGTCGTACACCTTCGGCATTGCGTCGCGGGGGAACTCGATGTCCACCACGGCGCCAATACACTGCACAATATTTCCGATACTCATTTCGTATCTCCGATAGCTTGAATTCGTGACGCCTTAGACCGCAGCTGCACCGCTGACGATTTCCGACAGTTCCTTGGTAATCGCGGCCTGACGGGTCTTGTTGTAGACCAGTTGCAGTTCGCCGATCACGTTCTTGGCGTTGTCGGACGCAGCCTTCATGGCCACCATGCGCGCCGATTGCTCGGACGCCATGTTCTCGGCCACGGCCTGGTACACCAGCGCCTCGACGTAGCGGACCAGCAGCTCTTCCACGACGGTCTGGGCATCAGGCTCGTAGATGTAGTCCCACGAGTAGGCGCGCTTCTCTTCTTCGGTCTGCGACAGCTTGTCGGCGGCGAGCGGCAGCAGCTGCTCAACCATCGGTTCCTGCTTCATCGTGTTGATGAACTTGGTGTACGCCACGTACACCGCGTCGACTTCACCATTGGTGAAGGCGTCGAGCTGGACCTTGATCGCGCCGATCAGCTTTTCCAGATGCGGGGTGTCACCGAGGTGCACCACGTGCGAAACCACCTTGGCGCCGATACGGCCCAGGAACTGCATGCCCTTGGTACCGATGGCGGTGGCTTGCACATCCACGCCACGGCCTTGCAGGGCCTTCAGCTCATTGGTCACCGAGCGCAACACGTTCGTGTTCAGGCCGCCGCACAGCCCCTTGTCGGTCGTGACCACAATCATGCCGACGCGCTTGACCTCGCGCTCCTGCATGAACGGGTGCTTGAACTCGGGGTTGGCCGTAGCCAGGTGCGCCGCAATGTTGCGCACCTTCTCGGCGTAAGGACGGGCGTTGCGCATCCGCTCCTGCGCCTTGCGCATCTTGGACGCGGCGACCATCTCCATCGCCTTGGTGATCTTGCGCGTGTTCTGCACGCTCTTGATCTTGGTTCGAATCTCTTTCGTTCCGGCCATATCTTCCTCTCCATCCGAACCATCGCCGCGCCGGCGTGAGCCAGGCGCGGCGACGATGTCGTGGAATTACGCGGTTAGAACGCGGCGGACTTCTTGAAATCCTCGACAGCGGCACGCAGGGCGGCTTCATCTTCCTTCGAGAGCTGCTTGGTCTCTTCGATGCGGTTGATGAGGTCGGCGTACTTGGTCTTCAGGTGGTCGTGCAGGCCCTTCTCGAACGGCAGGATGTCCTTCACTTCCACGTTGTCGAGGAAGCCGTTGTTGGCGGCGAACAGCGAAGCCGACAGCTGCCACACCTGCAGCGGCTGGTATTGCGGCTGCTTCAGCAGTTCGGTCACGCGGCGGCCGCGCTCCAGCTGCTTGCGGGTGGCATCGTCCAGATCCGAGGCGAACTGCGCGAACGCAGCCAGTTCACGGTACTGGGCCAGGTCGGTACGGATACCGCCGGACAGGTTCTTCACCACCTTGGTCTGCGCAGCACCACCGACGCGCGACACCGAGATACCGGCGTTGATGGCGGGGCGGATACCGGCGTTGAACAGGTCGGTTTCCAGGAAGATCTGGCCGTCCGTGATCGAGATCACGTTGGTCGGCACGAACGCGGACACGTCGCCGGCCTGCGTTTCGATCACCGGCAGCGCGGTCAGCGAACCGGTCTTGCCCTTGACGGCGCCGTTGGTGAACTTCTCGACGTAGTCGGCGTTCACGCGGGCAGCACGCTCCAGCAGGCGCGAGTGCAGGTAGAACACGTCGCCCGGGTAGGCTTCACGGCCCGGCGGGCGGCGCAGCAGCAGCGACACCTGGCGATAGGCCCAGGCTTGCTTGGTCAGGTCGTCATAAACGATCAGCGCGTCTTCGCCGCGGTCGCGGAAGTACTCGCCCATGGTGCAGCCGGCGTAGGCAGCCAGGTACTGCATGGCGGCCGAGTCCGAAGCGGCGGCGGCCACGACGACGGTGTATTCCATCGCGCCGTGCTCTTCCAGCTTGCGCACCACGTTGGCGATGGTCGAAGCCTTCTGGCCGATTGCCACGTACACGCAGAAGACGCCCTTGCCCTTCTGGTTGATGATGGCGTCGACCGCGACGGCGGTCTTGCCGGTCTGGCGGTCGCCAATGATCAGCTCACGCTGGCCGCGGCCGATCGGCACCATCGCGTCGATCGACTTCAGGCCGGTCTGCACCGGCTGGCTCACCGACTGACGCGCGATCACGCCCGGGGCGACCTTCTCGATCACGTCCGTTTCCTTGGCGTTGATCGGGCCCTTGCCGTCGATCGGCTGGCCCAGCGTGTTGACCACGCGGCCCAGCAGTTCCTTGCCCACCGGCACTTCCAGAATGCGGCCGGTGCACTTGACCGTGTCGCCTTCGGAAATGTGTTCGTACTCGCCCAGCACCACGGCGCCGACCGAGTCGCGCTCGAGGTTCAGCGCGAGGCCGAAGGTGTTGCCGGGGAATTCCAGCATCTCGCCCTGCATCACGCCAGACAGGCCATGCACGCGGCAGATACCATCGGTCACGGAGATCACCGTGCCGGTGTTGCGCACTTCAGCTTCGGCGCCAAGGCCCGAGATGCGGGTCTTGATCAGCTCGCTGATTTCTGAGGGGTTCAGTTGCATCACAATGCTCCTAATTCTTCAATCCGCCGGACGGCCGCTCAGGCGGCGGTCAGCGCGGTTTGCATGGCTGCCAGGCGCGCACGCACGGAGGTGTCGAGCACTTCGTCGCCAACCTTGACGCTGACGCCGCCGATCAGGGACGGGTCCACCGCCACCTGCGCGTACAGCTTGCGGCCGAACTTGCGTTCGAGTGCGGCGACGAGGTCGTTCAGCTGACCATCTTCCAGCGGGAAAGCGCTGGTGATCTCAACGTCGGACGACCCTTCGCGGGCGTTCTTGAGCGCATGGAACTGTTCGGCGATGTCAGGCATCACCGTCAGGCGGCCGTTCTCCACCAGCAGCTTGACGAAGCGGCGTGCCTCGTCGCTGACCGGGGACTTCAGCACCGACAGGAACAGTTCGGCCAGCTTGTCGCCGGGAATGTTCGGATCGTCGGCGACCGCCTGCATGTCGGCATTGGCGGCAACCTGCCCCATTTCCGACACCAGCTCGGACCATGCACCCAGGTTGCCTGCGCTCGATTCGCTGGCGACGCGGAACAGCGCCTCAGCGTAGGGACGGGCAATGGTTGCGGTTTCAGCCATGATTAGAGCTCAGCCTTGAGTTGATTGAGCAGGTCGTTGTGGACCTGCGCGTTCACTTCACGCTTGAGGATCTGCTCGGCACCCTTGACGGCCAGCACGGCGACCTGGTCGCGCAGTTCTTCGCGCGCGCGGGTAACCTGCTGTTCGGCTTCGGCCTTGGCCTGGGCAATGATGCGTGCGGCTTCTGCCTGGGCGTTCTGCTTGATCTCGTCGGCCGTGAGCTGGGCGCGCTTCTCGGCGTCAGCAACACGTTGAGCGCCTTCGGTGCGGGCTTCGGCCATGGCCTGGTCCACACGCTTGTTGGCGAGTTCGAGCTCGGCCTTGCCCTTCTCGGCAGCGGCGAGGCCATCGGCGATCTTCTTTGCGCGTTCGTCGAGCGCCTTCACCAGCGGCGGCCAAATGAATTTGGCAACAACCCACCACAGGATGAAGAACACGACCATCTGCGCAAAAAACGTTGCGTTCAGATTCATGGTGTGTTCCTTTCGGTAATCAAACTACAGATAAATGCACAAAAGGCGGCCAGGCTGGTGGCCCGCGCCGCCCGTCAGCATCATGCAGACCGAAAAGAATTACTGGATGACAGCCAGCAGCGGGTTGGCGAACGCGAACAGCATTGCAACACCCACGCCGATCAGGAATGCCGCGTCGATCAGGCCGGCCAGCAGGAACATCTTGGTTTGCAGCGGGTTCATCAGCTCGGGCTGACGTGCGCAGGCTTCGATGTACTTGCCACCCATCAGGGCGATGCCCAGGCAGGCGCCGATAGCGCCCAGGCCGATGATGATGCCGATACCGATGGCGGTCAGACCCTGGATGTTGGCGAGAAATGCTTGCATGATGACTCCTTTAATTTAGAGAGACTTAGAACCAAAAAACCAAAAAACCAAAAACCTGAAACTTGCAGTGATCAGTGGTGATCGTGAGCCTGGCCGATGTACACCAGCGTCAGCATCATGAAAATGAAGGCCTGGAGCAGGACGATCAGGATGTGGAAGATCGCCCAGACCGCGCCGGCCACGACATGGCCGACAAAGCCCAGCGCCGACAGGTCCGCGCCGAACGTCCAGATGGAACCCAGCAGCGCGATCAGCAGGAACACCAGCTCGCCGGCGTACATGTTGCCGAACAACCGCATGCCCAGCGACACGGCCTTGGCCAGGAATTCGATGATGTTCAGGACCAGGTTGAACGGGGCCAGGTACCACTTGGCGCCGAACGGGGCCGAGAACAGCTCGTGCATGAAGCCGCCCGCGCCCTTGATCTTGAAGCTGTAGTAGATCATCAGCACCAGCACGGCGCAGGACATGCCCAGCGTACCGTTCAGGTCGGCCGTGGCCACCGCGCGGTGGTGGGGGATATGGATGTGGAAGATCTCGAGGACCTTGTTCAGGCCGGTGACCCAGTCGACCGGAATCAGGTCGATGGCGTTCATCATGGTGATCCAGCAGAACACCATCAGCGCCAGCGGCGCGATCCACGAACGGTCGCCATGGATGATGCCCTTGGCCTGGTCGTCGACCATCTCGACGATCATCTCGACGAAGGCCTGGAAGCGGCCCGGCACGCCCGCGGTGACGCGGCGCGCGGCGGCATACAGGAACAGCACGGCGATGGCGCCGCACAGGACCGACCAGAACACCGTGTCATAGTTGATCACGGAGAAATCGACCACCGACGCCTGCTTGCCGCCGACCGAGTTCAAGTTCTGCAAGTGTTCGGCGATATAGCCGGAGGGTGTCAGCACGTGTTCCGCGCTTTGGGTAGCTTCTGCCATTGTCGAATCGAACGGTATATTGCGAAATCTTCGGGCCGCGCGCCGCTGTCCTGTGCAGCGCCCGGTACGCGTCTTGCATTGCCTTCGGCGGATTCGCCGGTCACCGCGATGCAAGCGGGTTTCCAACCTTGGCCGTGCCCGGTGTCAGCGCCGTGAAACACGCTGCAGCCGTCACGGAAACTCTTGATATTCCGTCTTGGTGCCACCACTTGCAAAGGAAGCACCGTTTTCAAGCAGCGGTCCTAGCGCAAGGCCAGGGCCACTACCCAGTATGTCTTCAGCGCCAGCAGGAACGTGACCAGCATCGGCACCCAGCGCAGATCGCGGTACAGCACCACGACCAGCACCAGCAGCGCCACCGTGGCAAAGACCTTGATCGCCTCACCCAACACCAGTCCGCCTACCGAAGCGCGATCGCGCGCCAGCCACAGGCGGAAGGCGAAGAACCCGCTCGGCACGAAGCACACCATGCCGCCGAACAGCGCCGACCATCCATATGGCCCCGGCTCTTTCGCAAACAGCGCCCAGCACAGTGCCGACAGCAGGGAAACCGCCACCTGCGCCAGGACAACCTTGCCCGGGGTCATGCGCGAAGGACGCAGCGCGCGCTCGCCAAACAGCGTCACCGCCTCGGCATGCGACAGCGGATCGACAGCCTCTTCCTCACGGTCCGCGCCTTCTTTCCAGTCGTCCCAGTCATCTTCCTGACGGGACCCGGCGCCTCGTTGCTGACGGTCTCGCACCACCACCTGCCTGCCTTATCCGGGCCGGAACTTTTCGGCCCGACCAGAATTCAAACCGCACGATTTTAAGGGGAACTACTGATTCGCGTCAATCTGCTTACATTTACCTTGCAGTGCGTTGCGCACAACGGTTGCCATCACGATTGCATGATGGCTGCGCGAAAATTGCGCGGCAATGACGTTTGACGTAATTGGATTGCGCAGTGACCCCTGCGCATGATGGGGGATTACCGGTAGGGCACAAGGTATACCGCGGATGGTCCCGGCCAGTGCTGCGTGCGCGCAACAGTCGCCGCAGCAATGGCCGTTAATCGCGCAGTAAATCAGGCCGCCTGCTGCCCTTCGCGCGATTCGCGCAGGCGCGTCAGCACCCCTTCGAGCGCATCGTTGTTGCTGAAGTGGATCGTCAGCTGGCCCTTGCCACGTGGCGACAGCTTGATCTGCACCGCCAGCCCGAGCGCATCCGACAACTCCTCTTCCAGCCGCGCCACATCGCGCACATTGCTGGTGCCCTTCTGCTTGAGCGACTTCAGGTCGAACGGCTTGAGCGTCGAGGCCACCAGCTTCTCGGTCTCGCGCACCGACAGCCGCTTGTTGACGATCTGGTTCGCCAGCGTGATCTGGTTGGCACCGTCCACCGCCAGCAGCGCGCGCGCGTGGCCCATGTCGAGGTCACCGGCCATCAGCATGGTCTGCACCGGCGCGGCCAGGTTCAGCAGGCGCAGCAGGTTGGACACCGCGCTGCGCGAGCGGCCCACCGACTCGGCCGCCTGCTCGTGCGTGAAACTGAACTCGCGGATCAGCCGCATGATGCCCTGCGCTTCTTCCAGTGGATTCAGGTCTTCGCGCTGGATGTTCTCGATCAGCGCCATCGCCGCGGCGGCTTCGTCGGCCACGTCCTTGACCAGCACCGGCACCTTGTCCAGCCCAGCCAGCCTGGAAGCGCGGAAACGCCGCTCGCCGGCAATGATCTCGTAGCGATCGGGCTCGGCCACGCGCCGCACCAGGATCGGCTGCATCAGGCCCTGGGCGCGGATGCTCGCGGCCAGTTCCTGCAGCGCGCCCTCGTCCATGCGCGTGCGTGGCTGGTACTTGCCCGGCTGCAGCTGGTTCAGGTTCAGCACGGTGGGCGCACCCTCCTGCTTGACCGACTCGACGATTTCGGCGGGCCCGCCCAACAGCGCTTCCAGGCCGCGGCCCAGGCCCTTCTTCTTTGCAGTGCTCATGCTCTTGCCCTCTCCTTCAGCCCAGCTGGCGGACCCGCGCGATCATCTCGGCGCCGAAGTCCAGGTACGCCTTGGCGCCCTTCGATGACGGATCGAACGCCACGCCCGGCATGCCATAGGACGGTGCCTCGGCCAGCCGCACATTGCGCGGGATCAGGGTCTTGAAGACCTTCTCACCGAAGTGCGATTCCAGTTGTGCCGACACCTGCTGCTGCAGCGTCACGCGCGGATCGAACATCACGCGCAGCAGGCCGATCACCTGCAGGTCGCGGTTCAGGTTGGCGTGCACCTGCTTGATGGTGTTGACCAGGTCCGACAGCCCTTCCAGCGCGAAGTACTCGCACTGCATCGGCACGATCACGCCGTGCGCCGCGCACAGGCCGTTAAGCGTCAGCAGCGACAGCGACGGCGGGCAATCGATCAGCACGAAGTCATAGTCGCCGTCGACCTCGGCGATGGCCTGGCGCAGCCGGCGCTCGCGCTGGTCCAGTTCGACCAGTTCCACTTCCGCTCCGGCCAGTTCACGGTTGGCCGGCAGCACGTCGTACTTGCCGGTTTCGGAGCGCTGGCGCGCCTGCGGGATGCCGGCCAGGCCGACCAGCACCTGGTACACGCTGGTTTCCAGCGCCTGCTTGTCGATGCCGGAGCCCATCGAGGCATTGCCCTGCGGGTCCAGGTCGACCAGCAGCACGCGCTGGCCCTGCGCCGCCAGGCCAGCGGCAAGGTTCACCGTGGTGGTGGTCTTGCCTACCCCGCCCTTCTGGTTTGCGATCACGAATACCTTGGCCATAAGCTTCTGCGGCTCCTGCTTCAAATCATCCGGCCAGCACGCGGCTGGCAGTTCGCGGCGCGCTTGCGCAGCGCCGCGGCGTAGGTCATGCGGGGGTGCCCGCGCGGCGCGACAGCACCACCAGGTGGCGCTCGGCCTCCAGCCCGGGCACGGTCAGACGCGGCACGGCGTCGACCTGCCAATGCGCCATCAGTCCCGCGGCTTCCATGCGGTCCAGCTCGGCCTGCGGATACACCCCCTTCATCGCGATCAGCTTGCCGCGCGGCGCGAGCAACTGGCCCGACAGGCTGACGAAATCCGTCAGCTCGGCAAACGCGCGCGAGGTGATCACGGCAAAGCCGTCGGCATCGTCCAGCTTCTCCACCGGCCCCCAATGCGCGGCGGCATTGGACAAGCCCAGCTGGGCGCGGCACTGCGTCAGGAAAGCGGTCTTCTTCTGCACGATGTCGACCATCAGCACCGACACATCCGGACAGGCGATGGCCAGCGGCAGGCCCGGCATGCCGCCGCCCGAGCCCACATCGAGCACCCTGCCCCGGGCCGGCGCATCGACTTCGGCGGCACGGGCGGCTTCGGCCAGCGCCGGGACCGCGGCGAGCGAATCCAGCAGGTGATGCGTAAGCATCTCGTCGGGATGGCGGATGGCGGTCAGGTTGTAGACGCCATTCCATTTGCGCAGCAGGGCAAGGTACGCGAACAGCGTGTCGATCCGGCCCGGCGCCAGGGCCAGCCCGATCTCGGCCAGGCCCGCTTCAAGGCGACGACGCTGCGTGGCGTCGTCGGTCATGGTGTGTCGCGGTGCGGGCACTCTCAGGCGGCCTCTTCACCGTTGCCGGAGGAAGCGCCGGCGTCTGCACGGCCGCGGCCAAGGCCCTTCTTCTTCAGGTGTACCAACAGCAGCGAGACTGCCGCTGGCGTCACACCCGAGATGCGCGAAGCCTGGCCCAGCGTTTCCGGGCGATGCTGGTTCAGCTTCTGGCTGACTTCAAAACCGAGCCCGCGCACTTCGGTGTAATCCAGCCCTTCAGGCAGGCGCGTCGATTCGTTGGCTTCCAGCTTGTCGACTTCGGCCGCCTGGCGGGCGATATAGCCGTGGTACTTGATGCCGATCTCGATCTGCTCGCGGATCTGCTCCGCCAGCATCGGCTCCGCATCCAGCGGGGCCTCGGGCGCGTGGCGGCCGCCCTGCAGTGCCATCAGGGCTTCGTAGCTGACTTCCGGGCGACGCAGCAGGTCGGCCAGGCTGTACTCGCGTTCGATCGGCTTGCCAAGCAGCGGCACCGCCTCTTCGGCTGGCAGCATCGCCGGGTTCACCCAGGTGCTCTTCAGGCGCTCTGTTTCACGTGAAACAGCGTCGCGCTTGCGGTTGAATGCATCCCAGCGCGCATCGTCGACCACGCCAAGCTCGCGGCCGACCTCGGTCAGCCGCATGTCGGCGTTGTCCTCACGCAGGCTCAGGCGGAATTCCGCCCGGCTGGTGAACATCCGATACGGCTCGGTCACGCCACGCGTGATCAGGTCGTCGACCAGTACGCCCAGGTAAGCCTGGTCGCGGCGCGGCGCCCACGGATCGCGCTCGCGCACGTAGCAACCGGCATTGATACCGGCCAGCAGGCCTTGTGCCGCGGCTTCTTCATAACCGGTCGTGCCGTTGATCTGGCCGGCGAAGAACAGGCCCCGAATAGCCTTGCTCTCCAGCGATGCCTTCAAACCTCGCGGATCGAAGTAGTCGTACTCGATTGCATAGCCGGGACGCAGGATATGGGCGTTTTCCAGACCCCGGATCGAATGCACCAGTTCCAGCTGCACGTCGAACGGCAGGCTGGTCGAGATCCCGTTGGGATAGAACTCGTTGGTGGTCAGCCCTTCCGGCTCCAGGAAGATCTGATGGCTTTCCTTGCTGGCAAAGCGATGGATCTTGTCCTCGATGCTGGGGCAGTACCGCGGCCCGACTCCCTCGATCACACCGGTGTACATCGGCGAGCGGTCCAGACCGCCACGGATGATGTCGTGGGTGCGGCTGTTGGTATGGGTGATCCAGCACGGCAGTTGCTGCGGGTGCTGTTCGGGCCGGCCGAGGAAGGAGAAGACCGGCACGGGATCGAGGTCGCCAGGCTGCTCTTCCATCACCGAAAAATCGATGGTGCGCCCGTCGATACGCGGCGGCGTACCCGTCTTCAGGCGGCCTTGCGGCAGCTTCAGGTCCTTCAGGCGTGCCGACAACGACACCGCAGCCGGGTCGCCGGCGCGGCCGCCGGTGTAGTTGTCCAGCCCGACGTGGATCTTGCCGTCCAGGAACGTGCCGGCGGTCAGCACGACCGCCCGCGCGCGGAAGGCGATGCCGACCTGCGTCATGGCGCCGACGACACGGTCGCCCTCCACCATCAGGTCGTCTACGGCTTGCTGGAACAGCATCAGGTTCGGCTGGTTCTCGAGCCGCGTCCGGATCGCCTTGCGATACAGCACTCGATCCGCCTGGGCGCGCGTGGCACGCACGGCCGGTCCCTTGCTGGAATTCAGGATGCGAAACTGGATGCCGGCCTCGTCCGTGGCGGCCGCCATGGCGCCGCCCATGGCGTCCACTTCCTTGACCAGATGCCCCTTGCCGATGCCCCCGATCGACGGGTTGCAGCTCATCTGTCCAAGCGTCTCGATGTTATGGGTCAGCAGCAGCGTCTGGCAGCCCATGCGGGCCGCGGCAAGTGCGGCTTCAGTGCCGGCATGGCCACCGCCGACGACGATGACATCGAATTCTTTCGGGTAAAGCATGGGACACCTCCTCCGGGAGGCTGGCGGGAAAATACGGGAATGCGAAATTATAGCGGCATTCGAGTTATCACTTTCCGGCGGACACCATGTTTCACGTGAAACATGGCGCTTGCGGTACGCCATCAGTCGCCTGAAAGCGACGTTGTGTTTCACGTGAAACAAAAAGGCCGGGCGCAAGGCCCGGCCATATGTTTCACGTGGAACAAGCGCCTCAGATCTGCGAACGGATATAGCCCCCCACTTGCTCGATCAGCTTGCCCAGGTCACGCTGCAGCGAAGCGAAGCCGGCATTGCGCTCGCGAGTCACCTCATCCATGTACAGGGGACGCCGGATCTCGATCTGCAGGCTGTTGCGCCGCTCCTCCGGACGCCCGATCTGCGCGATCAACTGCACGCCCTTGTACGGGTCGTTGCGCGCGACGGTGTAGCCCATGCCGCGCAGCTCCCGTTCGACCAGATCCACCAGCCCCGGCTCGCAGGTCGTGCCGTCGCGATCGCCGAGCACAAAATCCGCCAGCGGATGCGGGCTGGCGATTTTCAGGCGCTCGTAGGCATTGTTGGGCATAGAGTGCAGGTTCAGGTGCCAGAGCGCGCCAAAGCGCGCGTAAGCGCCCTCCACGGCCTCGGCCAGCGCCGCATGGTACGGACGATAGTAGCGCTCTATGCGGGCCTGCACTTCCGCGACCGACAGCCGCCGGTCGTAGATTGGCGTGGCCGCGTCGATCCGGCTCCAGATCAGCCCGTAGCCCAACTGCGTCTTAGGCCCGGGGGCCAGCGCGGTCGGCCAGGCACCGTCGAGCTGTGCCGGGTCGATGTCATCGACCATCCGGTTCGGATCGATATAGACGCGCGGGAAGGTTGCCGCCAGCAGTGTGCCGCCCGCCGCGGGTACGGCCTGCCACAGCGCGTCCACATGCGTATCCTCGCCGCCGCGCAACCGCGCGGCCGGCACCGCGGCGCCAAAGTCGGTCGGGTAAGCGGTCCCGCTATGCGGCGAGTCGCACACCAGCGGCAGGGCCTCCCCTTCCGGCAAGCGCACGATCATCGGCGGCAGCGCGGCCGCCTGGTTGTTTGCTTCCGCCATGCCTTAGTCCAGCTTGATCTCGGCTGCCTTGGCGACGCGAGCGTAGCGCGCCATGGCCTGCTGGATCTGTGCCTTGAACTGTTCCGGCGTGGTCGGCACCAGGGTGCCGCCGGACTCTTCCACCTTGCGCTTGAACTCGGGGTTCTGCATGGCCTTGTGAATTGCCTGGTTCAGCCTGGTGACGATGGCAGGCGGCGTATTGGCGGGCGCGACAATGCCGAACCAGCCGCCGTCGCCCATGTCCTTGAAGCCCAGTTCGGCGTAGGTCGGCACGTTGGGCAGCTGCGCGGAGCGGGCCGCGCCCAGCACCGCCAGTGCGCGCAGACGGCCGGCCTTTACGTGCGGCAGCGTCGACGACAGGTTGTCGGTGATCGCGTTCACCTGCCCTGCCACGGCGTCGTTCAGCGCCAGTCCGGCGCCCTTGTAGGGCACGTGCAGCAGGTCGATCTTGGCCAGCATCATGAAGTTCTCGATGTTGACGTGGCCGAGCGAGCCGGCACCCGGCGAGGCGAAGCTGTACTTGCCGGGATTGGCCCTGGCGAGCGCGATGAACTCTTGCATGGTCTTGGCCGGGACGCTTGGGTGCACCGCGAACACGCTGGGGATCGCCACCACGTTGGTGACCGGGGCAAAGTCCTTGATCGGGTCGTACTTGAGCTTGGGGTACACGGCCGGATTGGAGCCATGCGTGCTCCCTGTGGCCATGCCGATGGTGTAGCCATCCGGCGCGGCATTGGCGACCTGCTCCATGCCCAGCGAACCACCGGCGCCGCCCTTGTTCTCCACCACGATCGACTGTCCCAGCTCGCGGCCGGCAAACTCGGCCACCAGGCGCGCCGACAGGTCGGTGGAGCCGCCGGCGGCAAATGGCACGATCAGACGGATCGGGCGGGTCGGGTAGTTGGCCTGCGCCAGCGCGCTGCCGGCAAAGACCAGCGTGGCGGTGGCGGCGGTGCCGGTCAGCAGCAGCTGGCGGCGGGACATCCGGGCTCGGAACATGGGGTTTCTCCTGTTGGTGTTTTGTGCATGAACCGGGCGAGTGTCAGCCGTTTACCGGCCAGGCGCAAACGACTATATTGCACCTTTGCATTACCAAAGATCATCCTTGCGCCGGGCGCGGCAAACCGCCCTCCCCGCTCTTCGCCTCCCCCTCCGCCATGCGGTTGCATTCCCCTTCGATGTCCGAGTTGCACGCCTTTGCCACCGCGGCGCGGCTGGGCAGCTTTACGCGCGCGGCGGAGGAACTGTGCGTGACGCAGGGAGCGATCAGCCGTGCCATTGCCCGGCTGGAAGCCCATTTCGGCCAGCCACTGCTGCAGCGTAACGCCCACCGGCTGGGGCTGACGGACGCCGGCCGGCAATTGCTCGATGCCGTGGCCGAACCGCTCGCCACCATCGAACACGCCAGCGCCGCGTTGCGCGCCGGCGACCGCCGGCACCATCTGACGCTGTCCGTGGTGCCTACCTTGGCCAGCGTCTGGCTGGTGCCGCGCCTGCCGGATTTCCACCGCCGGCATCCGGAAATCCGGCTGGACTTCGTTCCCTACCAGCGTGACGAAGACTTGTCCGGCCCTTCCCCCGACGCCGCCATCCTGGCTGGCGAAGCCGGCAAATGGCCCGGCCTGCAGGCCGACTACGTGGTCGGCCGGGAAATGGTGCCGGTCTGCCACCCGGACCGCGTCCGCGCCCGGCGCGAGGCCGGCCTCTGGCAATCCCCGGCGGAGCTGCTGGACGAGCCCCTGCTCTACCACACCACCGCGCCGGCGAACTGGCAAAACTGGCTGCAGGCGGCCGGCGTACCCAACGCTGCGCCCAGGTTATCCACAGCGTTCGACCAGGTCTCGATCCTGATCCAGGCCGTGCGCGCGGACATGGGCGTGGCCGTGCTGCAGCGCTGCCTGGTGCGCGAGGAAATTGCGGCTGGACGCGTGGCGGCACCGTTTGACCTGCCAATTACGCTGCAACGCGGCTATTTTCTGTGCGCGCCGAAGGAGCGGCGCGATCATCCGGCGCTGAATTGCTTCCGCACATGGCTGTTGGAAACCGCAGCCGAGGATACCGGCCGAGAAAACACCGAGTTATTCAGCGGATGACACTTATTATGGTTCATCGATGCGTAAAAATTCATCGTGCGAATTTATATCCTGGTCGACCTGCAGCGTACGAATTTTCAGCCAGCCTTTACCGATCATGCAATTCATCACAAGAATATGATGGAGAGTGATATGGATGGGATGCGCCGTCCGAGGCCGTAGTGCCGGGGGAAATCGGTTATCCCCAAAGTTATTCACACCACCAATAACAAAGGGCCCGCACGTGCGGGCCCTCATTCCTCTCGCGAAATCGGGAGGACTTATGCCGCCTTTTTCGCCAACCCAAGGTAAGTTTCGATCACCTTCGGGTTCGCCGCCAGTTCCTCGGCCGGCCCTTCCATCGCCATGTCGCCGGTCTCGATCACATAGCCATAGTCCGCCACCTGCAGCGCCGCGCGGGCGTTCTGCTCGATCAGCAGCGTGGCCACGCCGGTCTGACGCAGGTTGCTGATGATGTGGAAGATCTCCTTGACGATCAGAGGGGCCAGGCCAAGGCTGGGCTCGTCCAGCATCAGCAGCTGCGGCTTTGCCATCAGCGCGCGACCCACCGCCAGCATCTGGCGTTCGCCGCCGGAGAGCGTGCCGGCGTCCTGCCGCGCGCGCTCGCGCAGGCGCGGAAACAGCTCGTAGACCACGTCCATCTGGTCCAGGTAGTTCTTTTCGCCGGCGCGCTTGCGGCGGAAGGCACCCAGCTGGAGGTTGTCCTCCACCGTCATCGAGGCGAACAGCTCGCGCTTTTCCGGCACCAGGCACATGCCGCGCGCGACCCGTCCTTCCACCGGGATGCCGGCCATGTCGTGGCCCAGGTAGCTGACCGCGCCGCTGGACGACCCCGTCACCGGCAGCGCGCCCATGATCGCATTGAGCATGGTCGACTTGCCGGCGCCGTTGGGGCCGATCACCGTAACGATCTTGCCGGCCTCCACCTTCAGGTTGGCGCCGTGCACCGCTTCGACCTTGCCGTAGCGGACGTGCAGGTCCTTCACTTCGAGAATCAGGCTCATGTCGGGTCCGTGCTCCACATTTATTCCACGCCACCCAGATAGGCTTCCAGCACCGCGGGGTTCTTCTGCACTTCCTCGGGCACGCCCTCGGCGATGCGCGTGCCGAATTCCATCACCACCAGCCGGTCGGTCAGGTTCATCACGAAATCCATGTCGTGCTCGACCAGCAGCACGCTCATGCCCTCGCTCTTGAGCTTGCGCAGCAGCTCGGCCAGCGCCTGCTTCTCCTTGTAGCGCAGCCCCGCGGCCGGCTCGTCGAGCAACAGCAGCGCCGGGTCGCAGCACAGCGCACGCGCGATTTCAAGAATGCGCTGCTGGCCCAGCGCAAGACTGCCAGCTTCCATGTACATGCAGTCGGCCAGGCCCACGCGCTCGAGCTGGCGCTTCGCCTCGAACAGCAGCTTCTCTTCCTCGGCCTTGTTCATGCGCAGGATCGCCGCGCAGACCCCGCCCTGCGCGCGGAAGTCGCCGCGCAGGTGCGCGCCGATGGCGACGTTCTCGAGCACCGTCATGGTCGGAAGCAGGTGCACGTGCTGGAAGGTGCGGCCGATGCCGCGCTTGACGATCTCGCGCGACGGCAGGCCCGAGATCACCTCGCCGCGGTAACGCACCTCGCCGCCCGAGACCGGCAGCACGCCGGTCACCAGGTTGAAGGTGGTGGACTTGCCCGCGCCATTGGGGCCGATCAGGCCGATGATCTCGCCGGCACGCACCTGGAAGCTGACATCGTTGACCGCCACCAGCCCGCCGAACTGCTTGCGCGCGGCGCGCACGTCCAGGATCAGCTCGCCCGCCTCGGGCTTCTGGCGCACCGCCAGCCCCGCGGCCTGCCCCGGCGCCAGCACCGGCGGCCCGGAAGGCACCAGGCGCCGCAGGAACGGCCAGATGCCATCGCGCGCGTACTGCAGCAACAGCACCAGCAGCACGCCGAAGACGATGATCTCGAAGTTGCCGTTGGCGCCGAGCAGCTTGGGCAGCACGCCCTGCAGCACGTCCTTCAGGATGGTGAGGATGCCCGCACCCAATACTGCGCCCCATACGTGGCCGACGCCGCCGACCACGGCCATGAACAGGTATTCGATGCCGTAGTTCAGGCCGAACGGCGTCGGATTCACCGCGCGCTGCAGGTGCGCGTACAGGAAGCCCGACACGCACGCCAGAATCGCCGCGACCACGAAGATCACCACCTTCATCCACGCGGTGTTCACGCCCATGGCCTCGGCCATCACGCCGCCGCCCTTGAGCGCGCGGATGGCGCGCCCCGGGCGCGAGTTCAGCAGGTTCTGCATCGCCAGCACCGCCAGCAGCACCACCGCCCAGATCAGGTAGAACATCGAACGCCCGGACTGCAGCTCGATGCCGAAGAAAGACAAGACCGGGATGCCGTTGAGCCCGTCATACTTGCCCAGGAACTCCAGGTTGCCGAACAGGAAGAACAGCGACAGGCCCCAGGCGATGGTCGCCAGCGGCAGGTAATGGCCGGACATGCGCATCGTGATGAGCCCGATCACATAGGCCGACGCCATCGTGATCACCAGCCCCACCAGCAACCCGAACCACGGCGACAGCCCGAACTGCGTGGTCAGGTACGCGGTGCTGTACGCGCCCAGGCCCACGAACGCCGCCTGCCCGAACGAGGTCATGCCGCCCACGCCTGTGAGCAGCACCAGCCCGATGGCGACGATGCTGTAGAGCCCGATGTAGTTGCCCAGCGTGATCCAGAACTCCGGCGTCGGCAGCACCGGCAGCAACGCCAGCACCACGATCAGCGCCAGCACCAGCACCCGGTTGCGGTTCAGCCGCGCGCGGCTGCCGGCCTCGGCGCCGGCCACGCCGGCCTGCTTGTCGGTCAGCATGGTCATGGCTTATTCCTCCTCCTCGACATGCTTGCTCGTCAGCGAGCGCCACAGCAGCACCGGAATGATCAGTGTGAAGACGATGACCTCCTTGAACGCGCTGGCCCAGAAGGACGAATACGATTCCAGCAGCCCCACCAGCAGCGCGCCGAGCGCCGCCACCGGATAGCTCACCAGCCCGCCGACGATGGCGCCGACAAAGCCTTTCAGGCCGACCAGGAAACCCGACTCGTAGTACACCGTGGTCAGCGGCGCGATCAGGATGCCGCACAGCGCCCCCATCGCCGCCGCCAGCGTGAACGACAGGCGCCCCGCCTGCGTGGTGCCGATGCCGACCAGGCGCGCGCCCAGCCGGTTCACCGCGGTCGCGCGCAGCGCCTTGCCCTGCAGCGTGCGCTCGAAATAGAAATAGAGCGCGCCGATCAGCAGGGCCGACACCGCCACCACCCATAGGCTTTGCCCCGAGATGCTGAGCGCGCCGACCTCGAAGCGCGCATCCGAGAACGGATTGGTGCGCGAGCCCTCGGCGCCGAACATCACCAGCCCCAGACCCACCAGCGCGAAGTGCACGCCCACCGAGACGATCAGCAGCACCAGCGTGCTGGCCTCGGCCAGCGGCTGGTAGGCCAGGCGGTACAGCATCGGCCCCAGCGGGATGATGATCAGCAGCGTCAGCGCGACCTGCGCCAGCATCGGCAGCGGCTGCGCGCCATACTGCTGCACCACCCAGTGCACCGCCAGCGGAAACACCAGGTACTTGCCGGCCAGCACCGCCAGCCGCTGGCCCAGCGTGCGCCGCAGCTCGGCGCTGCGCAGCACGGTGACGGTCTCGTAGAGGAAGGTCAGCACGCCCATCGCCACCAGCAGCCAGCTGGTCTGCGGCGCGTGCCCGGCCTGCATCGCGGCCAGCGTCAGCGCGCCATAGGCGACGAATTCCCCTTGCGGAATGAAGATGACGCGGGTCACCGAGAACACCAGCACCAGCGCCAGCGCCAGCAACGCGTAGATCGCGCCCGAGGTGATGCCGTCCTGCGCCAGGATGGCGGCGATAGATAGGTCCATTGTCTCCCCGTCTTTTGGAAATACCTGCCTGCATCATATGGGGGCCGACAGGGTGCTTGCGTGCTTCGGGATTACGGAATAGTAAACGGATTGCCTAATGTGGAAATACAGGCAAGCCCTAATGAGAGGTGGGTGGGGGGATGTGGGTGTTTAGCATTGTTGCTATGCGGTTGGATGTCGCGCTTGGCGGGCGTGGCTGTTTCGCCGGCGTAGCCGGCGAGTCACTTCTTGTCCAAGCGACAAGAAGTAACCAAGAAACGCGTCGCCTATGCGGCTGGCAATCCATTCCACGGTGTTGGTGATTCGCACGGTAGTGCTTTCCGTTTGGGCGTGGTTGCCCGTTCGACCCTGCTACGCCATGTGAGTCAGGGATAGTGCCTTCGATAACCCACTATTGAACGATCCCCATGCAGGGCGTAGGCCGCCTGCTGCAAACGGTATCGCGGGGACGCCTACGGCTGCTGCGCGGGCTCAAAATGCGCTGACGGGCATTGGGCGCTTGCGCGAAGCGCAGCCGAAGGCGTTGATGCGATATCGCTCGCCAGCCCGGGCCACCGCCCTGCATGGGGATTGTCCAAAAGCCGGATAACGAAGGCAGCGGTCCAGACTCACCTGGCGTAGCAGGGTCGAACGGGCACCCACATCCAAACGGCAAGCACCGCCGCCCATATGACCAGCGCCGCTCAATTTATAGCCAGCCGCTCAGGCGACGCGCTCTTTGCCTACTTTCTGTCGCTCGGACAGAAAGTAGGTCGCCGGCTGCGCCGGCGAAACAGCCACGCTAGTCAAGCGCGACAGCCAATCGCATGGCAGCAAGCCAAAGCGCTGCGCCCACCAGGGGCGCCATCAAGCCCCAAAACGCCCCGCTCCCAACCCTCACTTATTCAACAATTTCCACTTGCCGTCGACGATCTGCACCATCACGCGCGCGCGCTGGTCGAAGCCGAGGTGGTCGGAGGCGCTCATGTTCATGATGCCGTGCGACACCGGCAGGTTCCTGGTCTGCTCCATGGCGTCGCGCAGTGCCTTGCGGAACTCCTTGGTGCCCGGCTGGCCCTTCTTCAGCGCTTCCGGGATCGCGTGCTGCAGGATCAGGCCCGCATCCCAGGCGTGGCCGCCGAAGGTCGAGACCTGTCCGCCGAAGGCCTTCTCATAGGCGGTCTTGTAGGTCAGCGCCGGCTTCTTCACCGGGTTGCTGTCGGGCAGCTGCTCGGCCACCAGCAGCGGGCCGGCGGGCAGGAAGGTGCCTTCGCAGTCCTTGCCGCACACGCGCAGGAAGTCGGCATTGGCAACGCCGTGGGTCTGGTAGACCTTGCCCTTGTAGCCGCGCTCCTTGAGCGTCTTGGCCGGCAGGGCCGCGGGCGTGCCCGAGCCGGCGATCAGCACGGCGTCGGCGTTGGCGCCCATCATCTTCAGCACCTGCCCGGTGACCGAGGTATCGGTACGGGCAAAGCGCTCGTTGGCAACCACCTTGATCTTGCGCAGCTCAGCCACCTTGGCGAATTCCTGCGCCCAGCTGTCGCCGTAGGCATCCGCGAAGCCGATGAACGCCACCGTCTTCACGTTGTTGTTGCTCATGTGCTCGGCAATGGCGGTGGCCATGTGCGAGTCGTTCTGCGGGGTCTTGAAGACCCAGGCGCGCTTGGCGTCCATCGGCTCGATGATGCGGGCCGAGGCGGCCATGGTGATCATCGGGGTCTCGTTCTCGGCGACCACGTCGACCATCGCCAGCGAGTTGGGCGTGACGGTCGAGCCGACCATCACGTCGACCTTGTCTTCGCTGATCAGCTTGCGCGTGTTCTTGACCGCCGTGGTGGTGTCCGAGGCATCGTCCAGCACGATGTACTCGATCTTCTTGCCCGCGATTTCCTTGGGCATCAGCGTGAAGGTGTTCTTTTCCGGAATGCCCAGCGATGCCGCCGGACCGGTGGCCGAAACCGTCACCCCGACCTTGACCTGCGCCTGGGCGGCCCCGGCAACCAGGCTGGCCGCAGCGATTGCCAGCAGGCTGGCGCGCTTGAAATCCATCTTGTCTCCTTCGGTTCCTGAAACGGAAAGGCATCCGTCCGGCGTCCGCCGGCGGATGCCCCTTTTTTGGATCGACCCCTCGGGTCAACGCAGGCACATCGCCGGCACCTGCGCTACAACCAGGAACGACACCGGGCCGTTCCCCAATTTCCCGTCCACGCCACTCCCCCGGAAAGGCGCTTCGGTGATTCACCGACCGTGCGGTCGGGAATGCGGATCGAGTCTATCACAGGGCCCTGGCGCGAACAGCGAGGATTAACCCGCATCGCCCGGCCCGCCTGGCTTTGCCGTCAGCGCACGAAGGCGTCCCAGGCAGTCTTCAGGATCAGCGCGCTGACCACCACGATAAACACCTTGCGCACGAAGGCGCTGCCGTGGCGCAGCGCCAGCTTGCTGCCGACCTGGCTGCCCGCGACATTGGCCACCGCCATCACCAGGCCCAGCTGCCACCAGATATGGCCCTTGCTGGCGAGCAGCAGCAGCGCCGCCAGGTTGGTGGCCAGGTTGACCAGCTTGGTCGATGCCGCGGCGTGCAGGAAGTCGTAGCCGAACACCCGCACGAACACGATCATCAGGAAGCTGCCGGTGCCCGGCCCGAACACGCCGTCATAGAAGCCCAGCACGGCGCCGGCAAGCAGCGCCGCGCCGCGTTCGCCCCAGCCGCTCAGCGTCGGTGCGTGTTCGGCGCCCAGGTCCTTCTTGGCGACGGTGTAGACCAGCAGCGCCACCAGCACGAACGGCAGCGCCTTGCGCAGCGGCTCGGCCGGAATCATGGTCAGGGCCCAGGCACCGGCCATCGAGCACGCAAAGGCCGCCACCACCGCCGGCGCGGTCGCGCCCCAGTAGATGCGCACGCTGCGGCCGTAGCGCAGCGCCGCGCTGGCGGTGCCGGCGATCGAACCGACCTTGTTGGTGCCAAGCAGCGTCGCCGGCGCCAGGTTGGGATAGGCCGAGAACAGCGCCGGGATCTGGACCAGCCCGCCGCCGCCGGCGACCGCGTCGATCAGGCCGGCAAGAAAGGCGGCAACCGCCAGGAATGCGAATTCCGTCATTGCAGGAAAGCGAAAAGGGGGAAAAGGAAAGGAGGATGGCCAGCAACGGCCGGAACCGCGGCGCCGGCGCACCACCGGCGCAAAGCGGATCAGCCGAGTACCTTGGCCGCGGGCACCAGACTGCCGTGCCACATGCCGTTGCCGTGCAGGCGGAAGCCGGGCGGCGCGCCGCCGTGGCCGGCCACCAGCGCGGGCGCCAGCAGCGCGTGGCGGATGCCGTGCGCACGGCCCCACTCGGCCAGCGTGGCGCAGCAGGCTTGCAGGCAGGCGCGGCGGGCGGCCGCGTCCAGCTCCGGCCGTACCCACCATTCGGTGGTGCAGGCCGCAAGGCCCGCCAGCTCGAGGCTGGGCAGCAAGGCCACCGGCAGGCAGGCGAGCGGAGCGCCGCCGTCCGGCGCGTCGCTGGCCAGCAGGCAGATGCCGCGCCCGGACTGGGCCAGCAGTTCGCCCAGCATCAGTTGCCGCGCGCGCGCGTCGGGCACGGGCAAGGGCTGGATCCGGTCCAGCCAGTCCGACACCAGGGCAGCGTCGGCGCCCTGCCCCAGGCGTACGCGGACCTGCGGCGCGACATGGCCGCCCGCGCGCGGGACAGTTGGGGACGGATCAGGGGGAACGGTTGCGGACATGGGCGAGCAGCAAGAAGCGCCCGCATTGTCGCATGCGTGAGGCCGCAAGGTGATGCCGATGCGGCATGAATGCCCCAAAACAGGGCGAAAGCGTCACTAACGGGCGCAAAGCCCCAATGAAAAAAGCGTTGCCGAGGATCACCCGGCAACGCCCTTTATTTATAACGCTGCTACCCGACACCGGGTGCGCGCCTGTCGTCTCCTCGCTTCCGCCTCCATTTAACCTGCGAAAACCGTATATGGAATGTAACGAAGCGGTGCATCGAGGACAAGCTAGAAAAAACCCTAGCCCCAGAATCGGGCATGTCGACCCGCGGTCACTCCTTGCGCCCGGCGTGTCCGCCGAAGCGCGCCAGCAATTCGCCCATGATGCCGCGGCGGAAGGTCAGCACGCAGATCACGAAGATCACGCCGGTCACCATCGTCACCGACTCGCCCAGGGTATTGAACCACTGCAGGCCGGTTACCGACGCCAGGAAGGTGCCGATATCGCCCAGCTTGTTCTCGAGCGCGACGATGACGAAGGCGCCGACGATCGGGCCGGACAAGGTGCCCAGGCCACCGACCAGCGTCATCAGGATCACCGAGCCCGACATCGACCAGTGCACGTCGGTCAGGGTTTCGAAGCCCAGCACCAGCGCCTTGATCGAGCCGGCCAGCCCCGACAGCGCCGCCGACAGCACGAACGCGGTCAGCTTGAAGCGATCGACATCGTAGCCCAGCGACACCGCGCGCGGCTCGTTCTCCTTGATCGCCTTCAGGATCTGGCCGAACGGCGAATGCACCGTGCGCACGATCAGCGCGAACGCCGCGACGATGATCACCAGCGCCACGTAGTACAACGTCAGGTCATCCGACAGCGGCAGCACGCCGAACAGCTTGCCGCGCGGAATGCCCTGCAGCCCGTCCTCGCCGCCGGTGAACGGCGCCTGCAGGCAGATGAAGAACAGCATCTGCGCCAGCGCCAGCGTGATCATCGAGAAGTAGATGCCCTGGCGCCGGATCGCCAGCGATCCGACCACGTAGCCGATCAGCGCGCCGGTGGCCGTGCCCAGGATCAGTCCGATCTCGGGCGTCACGCCCCACACCTTCATGGCATGGCCGGCCGCATAGCCGGCACCGCCGAAGAAGGCGGCATGGCCGAACGACAGCAGCCCGGTATAGCCGATCAGCAGGTTGAACGCGCAGGCAAACAGCGCGAAGCACAGCACCTTGAGCACGAATACCGGATAGGCACCCGCCAGCGGCGCGGCGATCAGCGCCAGCAGCAGCAATCCGTACAACAGTTTCTTCTGCACGCCCTGTCCTTTTCCTGCCTGGCCCGCGTTGGCAGCCACCGAGGGCTGCGTCGATGATGTGGTTGGTGCGCTCATCACTTCTCCTTCCCGAACAGCCCGGCCGGGCGCAGCAGCAGCACGATCACCATGATGAAGAACACCACGGTCGACGATGCTTCAGGATAGAACACCTTGGTCAGGCCCTCGATCACGCCCAGCCCCAGGCCAGTCAGGATCGACCCCATGATCGAACCCATGCCGCCGATCACCACCACCGCGAACACGATGATGATCAGGTTCTGCCCCATCAGCGGCGAGATCTGGATCACCGGCGCGGCCAGCACGCCGGCAAACGCGGCCAGCGCCACGCCGAAGCCGTAGG
>NZ_FMAD01000027.1:0-1446 GCF_900094595.1 Cupriavidus alkaliphilus
CAAGCACCTGGCGCGCGGCAAGCTGCTGCCGCGCGAGCGCGTGCAGCAGCTGCTCGACCCCGGCACGCCGTTCCTGGAGCTGTCGCAGCTGGCCGCGTATGACATGTACGACGATGCCGCGCCCGGCGCCGGCATCATCACCGGCATCGGCCGCGTGGCGGGCCAGGAATGCGTGATCGTCTGCAACGACGCCACCGTCAAGGGCGGCACGTATTACCCGATGACGGTCAAGAAGCATGTGCGCGCGCAGGAGATCGCCGAGGAGAACCACCTGCCGTGCATCTACCTGGTGGATTCCGGCGGCGCCAACCTGCCCAACCAGGACGAGGTCTTCCCCGACCGCGACCACTTCGGCCGCATCTTCTACAACCAGGCCAACCTGTCCAAGCGCGGCATCCCCCAGATCGCGGTGGTGATGGGCTCGTGCACCGCGGGCGGCGCCTACGTGCCGGCGATGAGCGACGAGTCGATCATCGTCAAGAACCAGGGCACCATCTTCCTGGGCGGCCCGCCGCTGGTGAAGGCCGCCACCGGCGAGGAA
The DNA here is from genome assembly GCF_900094595.1 of Cupriavidus alkaliphilus. GTDB lineage: Bacteria > Pseudomonadota > Gammaproteobacteria > Burkholderiales > Burkholderiaceae > Cupriavidus > Cupriavidus alkaliphilus. The sequence goes on from NZ_FMAD01000027.1 coordinate 542, forward strand.
GTCAGCGCGGAAGACCTGGGCGGCGCCGACGTGCATACGCGCCTGTCCGGCGTGGCTGACTACTTCGCGCAGAACGACCACCACGCGCTCAGCCTGGCGCGCAATATCGTGCAGCACCTGAACCGCCGCAAGCCGGACCAGATCCGCCTGCACGAGCCGGTCGAGCCGCTGTACCCGGTGGAAGAGCTGTACGGCGTGATCCCCACCGACACGCGCAAGCCGTACGACGTACGCGAGGTGATCGCGCGCCTGGTCGACGGCTCCGAGTTCGACGAGTTCAAGGCCCGCTACGGCACCACGCTGGTCTGCGGCTTCGCGCGCATCTGGGGCTATCCGGTGGGCATCATTGCCAACAACGGCATCCTGTTCTCGGAGTCGGCGCTCAAGGGCGCGCACTTCATCGAGCTGTGCTGCCAGCGCAAGATCCCGCTGGTGTTCCTGCAGAACATCACCGGCTTCATGGTCGGGCGCAAGTACGAGAACGAGGGCATCGCCCGCAACGGCGCCAAGATGGTGACCGCGGTGGCGACGGCGCAGGTGCCCAAGTTCACGGTGATCATCGGCGGCTCGTTCGGCGCGGGCAACTACGGCATGTGCGGGCGCGCGTATTCGCCGCGCTTCCTGTGGATGTGGCCGAACGCGCGCATCTCGGTGATGGGCGGCGAGCAGGCCGCGAGCGTGCTGGCGACGGTGCGCCGGGATGGCATCGAAGCGAAGGGCGGCCAGTGGAGCGCGCAGGAGGAAGACGCCTTCAAGCAGCCGATCCGCGACCAGTACGAGCACCAGGGCCACCCGTACTACGCCAGCGCGCGGCTGTGGGACGACGGCGTGATCGATCCCGCGCAGACGCGCACGGTGCTGGGGCTGGGCCTGTCGGCCAGCCTCAATGCGCCGATCGACGAGGA
>NZ_FMAD01000027.1:1617-3282 GCF_900094595.1 Cupriavidus alkaliphilus
TGCCAACCGCGGTGAAATCGCCTGCCGCGTGGCCGCCACCTGCCGCCGGCTGGGCATCCGCACCGTCGCGGTGTATTCCGATGCCGACGCCGAGGCGCGCCACGTCGCCTTCTGCGACGAGGCGGTGCATATCGGCGGCGCCGCCGCGCGCGACAGCTACCTGCGCGCCGAGCACATCATCGAGATGGCCAAGGAAACCGGCGCCCAGGCCATCCACCCGGGCTACGGCTTCCTGTCCGAGAACGAAGCCTTCGCCGAGGCCTGCGCCGCGGCGGGGCTGGTCTTTATCGGGCCGCCGGCGTCGGCCATCCATGCGATGGGCAGCAAGAGCGCGGCCAAGCAGCTGATGGAAAAGGCGTCGGTGCCGCTGGTGCCGGGCTACCACGGCGAGGACCAGGACCCGGCGCTGCTGCGGCGCGAGGCCGACCGCATCGGCTACCCGGTGCTGCTCAAGGCCAGCGCGGGCGGCGGCGGCAAGGGCATGCGCGTGGTCGAGTCCGGCGACGGCTTCGAGGCAGCGCTGGCGTCGGTCAAGCGCGAGGCGTCGGCCAGTTTCGGCGACGACAAGGTGCTGGTGGAGAAATACCTGACGCGCCCGCGCCATATCGAGATCCAGGTGTTCGCCGACACCCACGGCAATTGCGTCTACCTGTTCGAGCGCGACTGCTCGGTGCAGCGCCGCCACCAGAAGGTGCTGGAGGAAGCGCCGGCGCCCGGCATGACCGAGGAGCGCCGCCGCGCCATGGGCGAAGCGGCGGTGGCCGCGGCAAAAGCCGTCGGCTACGTCGGCGCCGGTACGGTGGAATTTATCGCCGATTATTCCAACGGCGAGGACGGCTCGTTCTACTTCATGGAGATGAACACGCGCCTGCAGGTCGAGCATCCGGTGACCGAGATGATCACCGGGCAGGACCTGGTCGAATGGCAGCTGCGCGTCGCCGCCGGCGAGCCCCTGCCGCTGGCGCAGGAGCAGCTGCGCATCGACGGCCACGCGCTGGAGGCGCGCATCTACGCCGAGAATCCCGACAAGCAGTTCCTGCCGTCCACCGGCACGCTGCGCTTCCTGCGCACGCCGCCGGCGGTGCAGTTCATGCGCGGCGACGGGGTTGACGCAAATCCGCACGGCCCGGCCGGCGTGCGCATCGACGCCGGCGTGCGCGAGGGCGACACCATCAGTCCGTTCTACGACCCGATGATCGCCAAGCTGATCGTCTGGGGCAAGGACCGCGACGAGGCGCTGGCGCGCATGCGCCAGGCGCTGGCGGCGTACCACGTGGTGGGGCTGTCGACCAACGTGGCCTTCCTGCAGCGGCTGGTGAAGTCGGAGGCGTTCCGCACCGCCGACCTCGACACCGGGCTGATCGAGCGCAACGAGGCGGTCCTGTTCCCGCCGCCCGCGCCGGTCGGCATGGAGCTGATCGCGCTGGCGGTGGCGGCGCTGCTGGATCGCGAGGCGCGCGAATTGCGCATCGATGCCGCCGATCCGCACTCGCCGTGGACCCACGCCGGCGCGTGGCGGCTGAACGGCGGCGCGTCGCGCACGCTGCGCTTCGGCTATGGCGAGCAGGTGCTGGACGTGAAGCTGGACAGCAATGCACGCGGCAGCACGCTGATCTACGCCGACCAGGCCGCGCCCTTTGCCTATACCTGCCAGGCCGACGACCT
>NZ_FMAD01000003.1 GCF_900094595.1 Cupriavidus alkaliphilus
GCTGGGCCGCGCATATCATCGAGCAGCGCATCGACAACAAGATCATCCGCCCCAGCGCCAACTACACCGGGCCGGAGAACCTGAAGTTCGTGCCGATCAAGGATCGCAAGTAAGACCGGCTGCCGGATTGCCCTGCGTCGGGTTGCATTGAATCCGAGCCTGCGGGCAAAGGGGTAGTTGGTCGCCGACACGGGGCCACTACCCCTTTTTCATACTTATATAGATTTCCCTACACCATGAATTCTGCAAACCGCAAACCGCTACCGGGCACCAAGCTGGATTACTTCGACGCGCGCGCCGCGGTCGAGGCGATCCAGCCGGGTGCCTACGACAAGCTGCCGTACACGTCGCGCGTGCTGGCAGAAAACCTGGTGCGCCGCTGCGACCCCGCCACCCTGACGGATTCGCTCAAGCAGCTGATCGAGCGCAAGCGCGACCTCGACTTCCCGTGGTTCCCCGCGCGCGTGGTGTGCCACGACATCCTGGGGCAGACCGCGCTGGTGGACCTGGCCGGCCTGCGCGACGCCATTGCCGACCAGGGCGGCGACCCGGCCAAGGTCAACCCGGTGGTGCCGGTGCAGCTGATCGTCGACCACTCGCTGGCGGTGGAGTGCGGTGGCTTCGATCCCGATGCCTTCGCCAAGAACCGCGCCATCGAAGACCGGCGCAACGAAGACCGTTTCCATTTCATCGACTGGACCAAGAAGGCGTTCAAGAACGTCGACGTGATCCCGCCGGGCAACGGCATCATGCACCAGATCAACCTGGAGAAGATGTCGCCGGTGATCCACGCTGACCATGGCGTGGCCTACCCCGATACCTGCGTCGGCACCGACAGCCACACCCCGCACGTCGATGCGCTGGGCGTGATCGCCATCGGCGTGGGCGGCCTGGAAGCCGAGAACGTGATGCTCGGCCGCGCCTCGTGGATGCGCCTGCCGGATATCGTCGGCGTGGAGCTGACCGGCAAGCGCCAGCCCGGCATTACCGCCACCGACATCGTGCTGGCGCTGACCGAGTTCCTGCGCAAGGAGAAGGTGGTCGGCGCCTACCTGGAATTCCGTGGCGAAGGCGCGTCGAGCCTGACGCTGGGCGACCGCGCCACCATCTCCAACATGGCCCCGGAATACGGCGCCACCGCGGCGATGTTCTTTATCGACGAGCAGACCATCGAGTACCTGCGCCTGACCGGCCGCACCGACGAGCAGCTCAAGCTGGTCGAGACCTACGCGAAAACCGCCGGCCTGTGGGCGGATTCGCTGAAGAATGCCGAATACGAACGCGTGCTGAAGTTCGACCTGTCGAGCGTGGTGCGCAACATGGCCGGCCCGTCCAACCCGCACAAGCGCCTGCCGACCTCGGCACTGGCCGAGCGTGGCATCGCCGTGGACCTGGACAAGGCTCGCGCGCAGGAGGCCGAAGGCCTGATGCCCGATGGCGCCGTGATCATCGCCGCCATCACCAGCTGCACCAACACCAGCAACCCGCGCAACGTGATCGCCGCCGCGCTGCTGGCGCGCAACGCCAATGCGCGCGGCCTGACGCGCAAGCCGTGGGTCAAGTCGTCGCTGGCGCCTGGCTCCAAGGCGGTCGAGCTGTACCTGGAAGAATCCAACCTGCTGCCCGACCTGGAAAAACTCGGCTTCGGCATCGTCGCCTTTGCCTGCACCACCTGCAACGGCATGTCCGGCGCGCTCGACCCGAAGATCCAGCAGGAAATCATCGACCGCGACCTGTATGCCACCGCCGTGCTGTCCGGCAACCGCAACTTCGACGGCCGCATCCACCCGTATGCCAAGCAGGCCTTCCTGGCCTCGCCGCCGCTGGTGGTCGCCTACGCCATCGCCGGCACCATCCGCTTCGATATCGAGAAGGACGTGCTGGGCAACGACCAGGACGGCAAGCCGGTCTACCTGAAGGACATCTGGCCGACCGACGAAGAGATCGACGCCATCGTCAAGCAAAGCGTCAAGCCCGAGCAGTTCCGCAAGGTCTATGAGCCGATGTTCGCGCTGACCGCCGAGACCGGCGAGAGCGCCGCGCCGCTGTACGACTGGCGCCCGCAGAGCACCTATATCCGCCGTCCGCCGTACTGGGAAGGCGCGCTGGCCGGCGAGCGCACGCTGCAGGGCCTGCGTCCGCTGGCGGTGCTGGGCGACAACATCACCACCGACCACCTGTCGCCGTCCAACGCGATCCTGCTGAACAGCGCGGCCGGCGAGTACCTGGCCAGGATGGGCCTGCCGGAAGAGGACTTCAACTCGTACGCGACGCACCGGGGCGACCACCTGACGGCGCAGCGCGCCACCTTCGCCAACCCCACCCTGATCAATGAAATGGCCGTGGTCGACGGCCAGGTCAAGAAGGGTTCGCTGGCGCGCATCGAGCCGGAAGGCAAGGTGGTGCGCATGTGGGAAGCGATCGAGACCTACATGGACCGCAAGCAGCCGCTGATCATCATCGCCGGCGCGGACTATGGCCAGGGCTCGTCGCGCGACTGGGCCGCCAAGGGCGTGCGCCTGGCCGGCGTGGAAGCCATCGTCGCCGAAGGCTTCGAGCGCATCCACCGCACCAACCTGATCGGCATGGGCGTGCTGCCGCTGGAGTTCAAGCCGGGCGTGAACCGCCTGACACTGGGACTGGACGGCACCGAGACCTACGACGTGATCGGCGAACGCCAGCCGCGCGCGACGCTGACGCTGGTGGTGCATCGCAAGAACGGCGAGCGCGTGGAAGTGCCGGTGACCTGCCGTCTCGACAGCGACGAGGAAGTGTCGATCTACGAGGCTGGCGGAGTACTGCAGCGGTTTGCGCAGGACTTCCTGGAGTCGAACAAGGCGGCGGCTTGAGCTTTGGCTGCAACCGAAGCCGACGGTGTGCTCCCCTCTCCCGGTTGCGGGAGAGGGGTCGGGGTGAGGGCCGGCGCGTCCAGTACCGAAGCGCCTGACTTCGTGGAGGCTCCCGCCCTTACCCCCACCCCTCTCCCACTTCGCGGGAGAGGGGATCGTCCGCCAGGGGCGGTGGCATGCAATCAGCCACCCCGCATACGAACCGCGCGTTGCCTGCGCGCGCATTGATTCCCAGGCTGTACAAGGCCCCCGGCCTAACCACGACAAAACATTCCCATGGCCCACGTACCCCAGATCAAGATCCCCGCCACGTACATCCGTGGCGGCACCAGCAAGGGCGTGTTCTTCCGCCTGCAAGACCTGCCCGAGCGCGCCCAGGTGCCGGGCCCCGCGCGCGACGCGCTGCTGCTGCGCGTGATCGGCAGCCCCGATCCCTATGGCAAGCAGATCGACGGCATGGGCGCGGCCACCTCCAGCACCAGCAAGACCGTGATCCTGTCGAAGAGCACGCGTCCGGATCACGATGTCGACTACCTGTTCGGCCAGGTCTCGATCGACCAGCCCTTTGTCGACTGGAGCGGCAACTGCGGCAACCTGTCGGCCGCGGTCGGCCCGTTCGCCGTCAGCGCCGGCCTGGTCGACCCGAGCCGCATTCCGCAGAACGGCGTGGCCGTGGTGCGCATCTGGCAGGCCAATATCGGCAAGACCATTATCGGCCATGTGCCCATCACCAACGGCGCAGTGCAGGAAACCGGTGACTTCGAACTCGACGGCGTGACCTTCCCGGCCGCCGAAGTCCAGCTCGAGTTCATGGACCCGGCCGCCGATGAAGAAGGCGCGGGCGGCGCGATGTTCCCGACCGGCAATGTCGTCGATGACCTGGAGGTGCCGGGGGTCGGCACGCTCAAGGCAACCATGATCAACGCCGGCATCCCGACCATCTTCGTCAACGCCGAGAGCATCGGCTACACCGGCACCGAGCTGCAGGACGCCATCAACAGCGACACCAGGGCGCTGGCGATGTTCGAGACCATCCGCGCCCATGGCGCGCTGCGCATGGGGCTGATCCAGGACATCGACGAGGCGGCCCGGCGCCAGCACACGCCCAAGGTCGCGTTCGTGGCCAGGCCGGTGGACTACACCGCCTCCAGCGGCAAGCAGGTGGCCGCGGCCGACGTCGACCTGCTGGTGCGCGCGCTGTCGATGGGCAAGCTCCACCATGCCATGATGGGCACGGCGGCGGTGGCAATCGGCACCGCGGCGGCCATCCCCGGCACGCTGGTCAACCTGGCGGCCGGCGGCGGCGAACGCAACGCGGTCCGGTTCGGGCATCCGTCCGGCACGCTGCGCGTCGGCGCCGAGGCGCAGCTGGTCGATGGGGAATGGGTGGTCAGGAAGGCCATCATGAGCCGCAGCGCGCGCGTGCTGATGGAAGGCTGGGTGCGCGTGCCCGGCGACGCGTTCTGAGCTGGCAAGCGCAAGGCCCGCGCCGGCCAGCCGGGCCTCGCCAAAGTATGCGCCTGGAGTTATGGCGGCGGCGGTTTCATGCCGAATCGGCATAACCCTTGCGCCGCCCTTCCAACGCGAATTTCTCCTCACGTATAGTCTCTGCCGCTGCCCGCGCCGGGTTCTGCACCACAGTCCCGGCACGCGGACAGCCACCGACTGAACACGGACGGCACCATTCCACCCATAAGGTATGTCGTGCCGCTTCCAGTACGGGCCACACGTTCGTATAGATACCGAGGAGAAACATGAAACATTCCGCCCGCGTCACCACGCTGGCCGCTGCCCTGCTGTCGGCGAGCCTGATCACCGGCGCCGCCCACGCCCAGCTCGCGCCCGCGGCCCAGCCTGCCGCCGCCGCTGCCACGGCTCCGGCCGAAGCGCGCAAGGCCAACATCGTCATCATCGGCACCGGCGGCACCATTGCCGGCGCCGGCGCCGCGGCGACCAACACTGCCGCCTACCAGTCCGCCGTGGTCCCGGTCGACAAGATCATCGCCTCGGTGCCGGAAGTCTCCAAGGTTGCCAACGTCAAGGGCGAGCAGATCTTCCAGATCGGTTCGGAGAGTTTCAACAACGAACGCCTGCTCAAGCTCGCCAAGCGCGTGTCGGAATTGCTCAAGCAGCCTGACGTCGACGGCATCGTGATCACGCATGGCACCGACACCATCGAGGAAACCGCTTATTTCCTCAACCTGACGCTGAAGAGCGACAAGCCGGTGGTGGTGGTGGGCTCGATGCGCCCGGGCACCGCGCTGGGTGCAGACGGCGCGCTGAACCTCTACGACGCCGTGCTGGTCGCCGCCAACCCGGCGTCCAAGGGCAAGGGCACGCTGGCGGTGCTGAACGACGAGATCCACACCGGCCGCGACGTCTCCAAGACCAACACCTTCAAGACCGAGACCTTCCGCTCGCCTTTCGGCCCGCTGGGCTACGTGGTCGAAGGCCGCACGCTGTTCTACCGCCTGCCGGCGCGTCCGCACACGCTGCAGACGCAGTGGGACATCGACAAGATCGACAAGCTGCCCGAGGTGGCGGTGGTCTATGCCTACGGCAACGCCAACCCGGCGGCGGTCGAGGCGGCGGTTAAGAGCGGCGCCAAGGCCATCATCTATGCCGCCACCGGCAACGGCAGCGTCGGCGACTACATGGTCGAGTCGCTCAAGGCCGCGCGCGCCAAGGGCGTGCAGATCGTGCGCGCGTCGCGCACCGGCAGCGGCGTGGTGGTGCGCAACGCCGAGCAGCCGGACGACAAGTACGACTGGATCGTCACCGATGACCAACTGCCGCAGAAGGCGCGCATCCTGATGGCGCTGGCGCTGACGCAGACCAACGACAGCAAGGCGCTGCAGCAGGTGTTCTGGAAGTACTGATCCAGGACAGTACCGGGTCGCCCAGCGCTAGCTCCTGGCCGATCCCGGAACTCAGGCGCTTCCCGACCCGCGGCCGGGCCGGGAAGCCCGGGGGGTGTCATCAATCCGGCTCAGGGTCGCTCATGAGCTTGAGCACCAGGTGCCGGCCGTCGCTGACCGCACCGTTCCTGCCGACGACGTAAAGAAGGTAATCGCCGGCGATCGCCAGCCCCGGCAGCGGCGGCGCGGTGACCTCGAGCTTGCCGCCTTGCTGCGCGAACGGCAGCTTCACGTACTGGTTGCCCCAGGTCCAGTTGTGCGTGATCGGGCCGGTACGGATCATCGTTACCGATGCCACCTCGGTGCCGGACACCTCCAGCTTGAACTTGTTGCCGTGGCGGATGCTGGCCGGCGCATCGTCGATGACCGGCTTCGCACCCTTGAAGAAGTAAGGCGGCTTGTACTGCTCGATCACCGGGACGGCGGCATCCCGCTGCGCCTGCGTCTGCGGCGATCCCGGAATCAGGTTGACACGGTTGCCGCCCATGACCCAGACCGCCCCATTGGGCATCAGCAGCGCCGTGGAGTGATCGTGCCTTGGCACGGGAGACGACACCAGGTCGGTGCGGCGGCCGTCCGCCGGATTGAACATCTGATAGCGCAGGCTGTTGGTGCGTCCGCTCGTGCCACCAACCACCAGCAGTTTCCCGTCCGGCAGGGCCACCACATTGTTTTGCGTGACTGGCTGGATGAGACTGGCGAGCGGCTTCCATTTCGGCGTCGCGCTGGAAAAATCGATCGTTTCCGCGACCGCCGAGTCGGGCGTGTCGCCCCCGCTCGAGCCGCCGAACAGGAAGACCTCCTGCGACCAGGTGCCGTCCGCGCGAATCGTCACCATCAGCACGCCGGCGCCGCTGTCGTGACCGTTCTGGGCGGTGTCGACAAAGGTCCAGTGATTCTGCGCGCGCGTGGCGACCAGCGGATCGGCGAGCGCGCCCTGGACGTCGAGCAGATAGGTATTGCCGCTGTAGAAGAACGGGTCGTATCCACCGATATTGAGCCCGCCCGGCTGGCCCGGGAGCGGCGGCACCACCTCGGCCGTGACCGCAACCTTCCAGTCCTTCTCGTTCGGGCCGGTCTGGACGACAAAGGCGCGCGGATACATCGGCAACTGCTTCCATGCGTTTTCCAGGGCCACCGTCGTGTCGGTCTTGGGGTCGTAGACTTCCGGCACGCCCTGGCGCACCTTGGTGCTGCCGGCGTTGGCCGGCCCTACGCTGGTGTCCTGGTCGGAGCCGGACAGCACCAGGATCCTGCCGTCCGGCAAGGTCACCGCGGTCGGGTACCAGCGCTGGTATTTCAGGTCTGACGGGGTCGGCGGATCGGTGTTGTTCTCGTTGAGCGGATCGCAGTGAGACAGCACGCCGGTCGGATCCATTTCATAGCCGATTCTGACGCATGGCATCGGCCTTGGTACCCATGCCTCGGCTTTCGGATCGAAGATATTGATCTTCCTGCCGCCGTTGTTGCCGCCCTTGTCATGCAGCCCGACCACGTAGATCCGTCCATCCACGCCGGACACATGCCCATTGCAGAACAGGTTATAGCCCAGGCCCCTGGAAAAGCCGGCATCCGTGAAGAACCGGTCGGTGCTGCTGATGTCCGCGCTGGTCAGGTCGGCGATCGCGTTCTTGGTGAACACGCCGGTATCGATCATCGACTGCAGTCCGCACACATCCAGCAGCTGGGCGTTTTCGCGCTCGAGGTCCGGGCCGTAGCGGGACCAGCCGCTCTCGTCGAGCTGGCCAAGGCCGAACCCGCCCTGTACCAGTTCGATGTATTTCTGGTTGAATCCCGGAAATACATTGCTGCCGGGAACCGGCGCATTGAGATAATGTTTTGGTTTATATTCCGACGGCCGCATCCAGACCAGCATGTTGGGGCAGGTCGAATATTTCTTGTTCCATATCAGCGTTGCATGGATAAAATCCTTGTGAGCCGGAACCAGGCCGCTCTTTTCTCCACATACCGCCGGACCGGCTTCGGGACACTCGACAGCCGCCCGCGCGGGGCCTGCCGGCACGACGACCAGCCATAACGAGCACGTGCCCGCCACTGCCGCCGCGAAAGTTTTTTGCACGGTCTTCATGCCACACCTCCTCCAAGACCATTGCCCCAAAGACCCGGATTTTTTTCAATTTTTTTGGCTTTTCTTTAAATGCATAAATGTTGGTGGCGCGCAGCCTTGCACCGCCTTTTTTTGCATATCCGGTGGTGAGCATAAAATCAGTTTAGGCAGCGTTGTGGCCCGCTGATGCCCAGCTGGTGCACCTATGGTCGTACACGTATGTGACCCACCGCACAGACGTGATGCGTGACATCTGCCTGTCTGGTCGCCGGGTCAGGCCGGCCCGATCGACGAAGTTGCCCGCCTCATGGCGGCGTGGAATTTTTTTCGGTTCAGCCGGGATATGGTTCCGGCCGCGTTTGCAGCGAGCCCGGGCGAAAGCGAATCCTGGCAACTGCCAGCAGATCGCGCCAGTTTCACTGGCGCGCCTGGGTGCTAGGGGGAATTTCTGGCGGTTAATTGCGTTAATAGGATCGAACAGCACGCCCTTCAGCGCGCCGACTCAGAACATGGCGCTGCTCATCAAGGCCTTGGCGACCAGAACGCCCTCGTCGGGCGCTTCGGCGTACACCGAGACATCCGTCACCACCTGCCGGCGGCCACGCCGGGCCACCGACGCCACCGCCCGCAGCGCGGCCCCTTGTGCCGGCGCCAGATACTGGATCGACAGCGAACCGGTCGCTCCGCCTTTCACGTCGTCGGCACTTGCGCCAGACGCCGCCGCGGCCGCGCCGGCGATGTCGATCAGCGTGGCAATGACACCGCCGTGCACGATGCTGCCGTGGGTCACGTTGGTCGGCAGGAACGGCATCTCCAGTTCGACATGGTCCGGCGCCAGGCTTGCCAGCCGCACGCCGAGGGCGCGCGCCACGGGAGATCCCAGCAGCACGTTATCGACCATGGCGCGCATGCGCGGGTCGACGCCGGCTGGGCGGCGGTCTTGGGAAAGGGGCACGGCGGCGATGGTGTGGGGCATGGCTGGACTCCTGAAAAGGCGCGATTCCTGACGCAGCGTAATGGCGCCCGCGGCATGGCTCAATGACGTCCGAGGTAATCCCCCGCCCCCGCGGCACGCCTTTGGCCGGGCTGCCGCTGCGCTCCCGATATAATGGGCGGCCGTTTTACCCTCCGCCCTGCCGCCACCATGCCGTCACTTCCCGAATCCGCCCCGCTCCGCCCCCAACCGGACCACGGCAACACGGATTCCACGCTGTCCGAGCGCCCGGACAGCCCCTGCATCGGCATCTGCTCGACCTTGTTCGACGAGGTGTGCCAGGGCTGCGGCCGCACCGCGGCCGAGGTCAGCAACTGGGTATTTTTCAGCGACGAGGAAAAGCAGCAGGTGTGGGAACGCATCACGCGCGAAGGCACCGGCAAGCGATTCCGCCAGGGCTGAGCCGCGCGCACCCGCAGCCCGTCATTCTCCAGACAGGCGCCGCTCCATCGCTTCGACTTCGCGCCGTTCCAGCCGCTGCCGCGCCAGCTTGCGCCAGCTTTCGGCCAGCGGCGCCAGCGCGGCCATTTCCTCCAGCGCGGCATAGTCGAGCCGGTCGACATACAGCACCCGCAGCAGATGGTGCAGCGACCATCCGGGACAGGGCCGCGCCACCAGTTCGAGCATATCGCCCGCGGCGACCTCGCCGGCTTCCAGCACGCGGTAGTACCAGCCGGTGCGCAGGCTCTGCTGCACGGCGCGCGACATGCCCGCATAGCCGAAGCGGTGATTGAGCTTCCAGCACGGCTGGCGCGCCTGCGACACCTCGACCAGCGCCGTGCCCAGGCGGAAGCGGTCGCCGATGCAGACGTCGGCTTCGGTCACGCCCGTGGTGCTCAGGTTCTCGCCGAAGGCGCCAGGCGTGTCGAGGACGCCGTCGGCCGACGCGCCCTGTTCCCGCAGCGCCAGGCGCCACGCCGGGTAGTGGTCGAAGGCATAGTGGTGCAGCGCCTTTTCCGGGCCGCCGTGGTGCCGCGGATCGCCCTGCCCGTCGCCCACGAGCCCGGTCGTGGTCACGCGCAGGCGCGCGCGCGTTGCGGCCTTGGCAATGCCGCTGGGTACGCCCTTGGGTCCGAACGGGCGCACCGCGCCGGTCAGGACCGCAGCGACCGGCACGCGCAGGATGGATGCGGCCTCGCTCATAGTCCGGCCTGCTCCAGCCAGCGCGCGAACATGCGCTCCCCTGCCGCCGCCACGGTGGCGCCGACGCATGCGGTGCGCGCGCGGATGGTGCGCGGATCGATGCCGGCCTTGCCCAGTTCGACGGTATGGCCGATCAGCCAGGCCTCGATATCGCGCGGCATGACTTCGGGGTGAAACTGCAGCGCCAGCACCTGGTTGCCGATGGCATAAGCCTGGTTCGGTACCGCCGCGGTTGAAGCCAGCAACTGCGCGCCGGCGGGCAGGTCGAAGGTGTCGCCGTGCCAGTGCAGGACTTCCCATTGCGCCGCGGCCAGCTCGGCCAGCGCCGAATCGTGTCCGGCCGGCGTCGGCGTGATCGGCGCCCAGCCGATCTCGCGGGGGCCGGGATAGACCCTGGCACCGGCGGCGCGCGCAATCAGCTGCGCGCCCAGGCAGACGCCGATGAGCTTGCCGCCGGCGGCCAGGCGCTGCCGGATCAGCGCGATTTCCGCCTCCAGCCACGGATAGGCGTCGGTCTCGTAGACCCCGATCGGACCGCCGAGCACCAGCAGCAGGTCGGCCGGCTCGCTGGCGATGGGGCCAAGGTCGTCGACGCCGGCCTGGAACACCCGCAGCGTGTGCCCGCGCGCGCGCAGGGCGTTGCCGATCACGCCCGCGTGCTCGAAGGCGACATGCTGGATCACATGGGTGGTACGCGTTGTCATCAGGGGCTCCTGCCGGAAGTGAGGGAGAGAAAGGCCCACATGTTAGCGTCTGTCGCCGACTGCCGGTGGACGACCCAGGCATGACCCCGCCAGTTTGAGAACCTTCCCGGCGAGGCATGCCGCGGCCCGCGCTATTTTGTCGCAGGCGCCAGCACCAGGGCGTCCGCCGCGCCTTGCGGACCGGGGGCTGCCGACGGCGGCATGGTGATGTACTCCACCGCCGCCCACTTGCCGATCCAGTCACGGTAGCGCGGCAGCAGCGCATTGCCGGACTGCCCGGTGGAGTCCATGAAGCGCGACGCCGCCAGGTCGGACAGGTCATAGAGCGCGCGCACGCTGGCCGCATGGGTGTTTTCGAACGGCGCCTTGTCGTCGCGCAGGTTGTGCCGGCCGACGTTGACCGTATACGTGTCGCCGCCGGTCGGCACGCGCAGGCTGAACAGCGGCGCCAGGTAGCCGACCTTGCCGAACGGCCGGTGCTCCAGTCGCGCGGCGTGGGCCTCGCCCCAGCGCCAGCGCGCGGGATCGTCGCCATAGCGGCGCGACAAGTCCGCGATGGCCTGGGTCCAGGCATCGGCCACGGCATCGTCGCAGCTCTCGGCCGGGCCGGTATGGGGACGGTCGCACCAGAACGCGCCCAGCTTGCGCGGATCGCGCAGGATGTTGAGCATGGGCTGCTGCACGTTGCGCTGGTCCCACAGGCGCACGAAGATTGCCTCGCCGGTTTTCTCCTCGAACAGCCGGCGCGACAGCTCGCGCAGCCATGCAGTGACCACCAGCGGCTCGGCGCGCGCGGCGTCCATGGTGCCGTCCCACCGGCGCAATGCCTCCAGCAAGGCGCGTTCGCGTGCCGGGCGCGCGGCATCGCGGCTGACCGGCGCGGCCAGCAGCAGCGGCAGGACATCGCGCACCGCCAGCGAGACCACGTCCTTCTGGATCGCGGCGAAGCTTTCGAACGTATGCTTGGGCGTCGCCGCCAGCAGCGTGCGGATGCGGTCGAAGCGATACGGCACGGTCCATTCGCTGGTGATGAAGTACGGATAGTCGGGCGCGACGATGCGCTGGTTGGCCGTCACGATCACGCCTCCGGCAGGGTTGTACTGGTGCGGCAGCGCCTCGAACGGGATAAAGCCGGTCCAGTCGTAGCGCGCATCCCAGCCGGGCGCCGGGGCCAGGCCCTTGAGGTCGTTGTCGGCGCGGCGCAGCGGCACGCGGCCCGGCGCATAGAAGCCGATATTGCCGTCGACGTCGGCATAGACGATGTTCTGCTGCGGCGAGTGGAAGTCGCGCAGCGCGTCGGTGAAGCTGTTCCAGTCGCGCGCCTGGTTCAGTCGCAGCCCCGCCAGGAAGGTGCGGTCGTCCGGGCGCAGTGCGGTCCACTGGAATGCCACCACATATTGCGCGCCCAGCGGCGCCGCGGCGCTGGCGAGCGACTCGGCCACATCCGAAATCACCGGCCCGTGGCGCGTGCCGCGGACCTTCAGCGTCACGTCGGCGGCGCCCTTGACGCGGATGGTCTCGGTGCGGGTCTCGAACGCGGCCCAGCCCTGCGGCGTCTGGTACTGGGTGTCGTTGCCCGGTCGCACGCGCTCGAGATACAGGTCCTGCACGTCGGGCGCGGTATTGGTCAGTCCCCAGGCGATGCGGTCGTTGTGCCCCAGCACCACCAGCGGCATGCCGGGCAGCGTGGCGCCGGCAACCTCGAGCCCGGGCGCGCTCAGGCGCGCGAAGTACCACAGCGCCGGCGCCTGCAGCCCCAGATGCGGGTCGTTGGCCAGCATCGGCTTGCCCGATTGGGTGCGCGCGCCCGACACCACCCAGTTGTTGGAGCCCATGCCCTCGACGTAGCCCGGCGGCGCCTTGTCGCCGACGCTGGCCATCGCGCTCGCCAGCGGCGCCAGTTGCCGGTACAGATGGCCATAGTCCATGGTGCGTACCGGCTGCTCGCCCGGATACGGCGCCAGCAGTTCGCTGATGCGGGCCACCGGCAGCACCTGCGCCAGCCGCATGCGCAGCGTCTCCTGGACCCAGTTGCCGCCCAGGTCCCATGCCATCATGGTCTGCCAGCCCAGCGTGTCGGCCGGTTCCCAGCGCTCCGGCCGGGTGCGCAGCAGCAGGAACTCCGGCGGCAGCGGGCCTTTGCGCTGGTCGATCCATGCATTGACGCCGTCGGCATAGGCCTGCAGCGCCGCGCGCGCCTCGGGCGACGCCTGCGCGAAAATGGCCTCGGCGTTGCGCCGCACGCCCAGCGTGCGCAGGAACTTGTCGTTATCGACGGCGGACGGGCCCAGGATTTCCGCGAGCCGGCCCGCGACGATGCGCTTGTTCATCTGCATCTGCCACAGTCGGTCCTGCGCGTGCACGTATCCCAGCGCGAACCACGCATCGGCCTTGCTGGCGGCGCGGATATGCGGCACGCCGTGGCTGTCGCGCACGACCGTGACCGGTTCGCGCAACCCCGCCAGCACCTCGTTGCCCGACACCGGCGGATGTGCCGCATGGCGATACCAGACCAGAGCGCCCGCCGCGCCGGCCACCGCCAGCCCCAGCAGCACCGCCAGCCACCTGGTCAGCCGACCGAACCCGCGCATCGTTGTTCCCCCTTTGTCGTTGTCATGTTGTTCCGCGCACTGTCGCGCATTATCCGCGCATTTTCCACGTATTCCGCGCACGAAAAAATGCCCGGACCAGCCGGGCATTTCCACGCTCCTGTACTGCCCGCGTGCGGGCCCGTCAGGCGGCGGACTTTTTCAGCTGCAGCGACTTGTACTCGAGGAACTCCTCCAGCCCGTACTTGCCGGCTTCGCGGCCGTTGCCGGACTGCTTGTAGCCGCCGAACGGCGCCTGCATGTTGAACGGCCCGCCGTTGATATCGACCTGGCCGGTGCGGATGCGGCGCGCCACGCGGACCGCGCGCGCCTCGTCGCCGGACCAGACCCCGCCGCCCAGGCCGTAGATGCTGTCGTTGGCGATGCGCACCGCGTCTTCCTCGGTGTCATAGCAGATGATCGACAGCACCGGCCCGAAGATCTCTTCCTGCGCCACGGTCGCGCGCGGCTCGACGTTGCCGAGCACGGTCGGCTTGACATAGAAGCCCTGCTCCAGTCCTTCCGGTGTCTCCGGGCCGCCGGCCACCAGCTCGGCGCCCTCTTCCAGGCCGCGG
This sequence comes from Cupriavidus alkaliphilus, assembly GCF_900094595.1. GTDB lineage: Bacteria > Pseudomonadota > Gammaproteobacteria > Burkholderiales > Burkholderiaceae > Cupriavidus > Cupriavidus alkaliphilus. The sequence continues at coordinate 13,840 of NZ_FMAD01000003.1, forward strand.
CGGATATAGCCGGTCACGCGGTCCTTCTGCACCGCGGAGATCAGTGGGCCCAGCTTGCTGGTTTCCTGCAGCGGATCGCCCACGGTAAAGCCGGCGACCACCTTCTGCGCGATCGCCTTGACTTCGTCGTAGCGGGCGCGCGGCACCAGCATGCGCGTGTGCGCCGAGCAGGTCTGGCCGGAGTTGAGGAAGCAGGCATTGATGGTGCCCTTTACCGCAGCCGGCAGGTCGGCATCGTCCAGGATCACCGAGGCCGACTTGCCGCCCAGTTCCAGCGCGACGCGCTTGACCGTTTGCGCGGCCAGCTCGGACACGCGCTTGCCGGCGCGGGTCGAGCCGGTGAACGACACCATGTCGACTTCCGGATGGCTGGCCAGCACCTCGCCCACCACCGGGCCGTAACCGGTCACCAGGTTGAACACGCCCGGCGGCAGGCCGGCGGCCTCGATCACTTCGGCCAGCACGAAGGCATTGAGCGGCGCCACCTCGGAGGGCTTGAGCACCACGGTGCAGCCCGCGGCCAGCGCCGGCGCCACCTTCAGCGTGATCTGGTTGAGCGGATAGTTCCACGGCGTGATCGCGCCGACCACGCCCACCGGCTCGCGCACCACCAGCGAATTGCCGACTTCTTCCTCGAAGTGAAAGCCTTCCAGCAGCCTGGCGGCCTGGCCCCAGTTGTAGACCGGGCCGCCGACCTGGATCGCGCGCGCCAGCTTGATCGGCATGCCGACTTCGCCGGCGATCAGCTGCGCCAGTTCTTCGCTGCGTGCCTTCAGCCCTTCGGCGATCCGGGCGATATAGTCGGCCCGCACTGCCGGCGGCGTGGCCGACCAGCCGTCGAAGGCCGCGCGCGCCGCCTGGATGGCATCTTCGGCGTCGCGGGCCGAGCCTTCCGGAATGGTCCCCATCACCGCTTCGGTGGCGGAATGGATGACATCGATCTTGCCGTTGCCGTGGGGCGCGACCCACTTGCCGTTAATGAAGAGTTTGTCTCGTTGTTGCATGGCCACAGTTCTCGGTTTGGTGAATTGGCGATTGCAATTTTTTGTTACTTTTATGGTGCAGGCACATTGTAGAGCGGATTCCGGCCCATGTTATGGCGCTGGGGGAAATGGCGCCGGCCGCGCCTGCCGCTCCGCACAAGAACCTGGCGATAATCGGCCGCGGGTGACAGACGGGAGACACGCGAGGCGTGGACGGGGGAGACTCGCCACGGCGCGCGCACATAACAAAAAAGGGGGCGAGGCATGGTCGATCCGATCTACCGCAAGACAGAGGCGGGACAGGACGAGATCCGCAGCCGCGCGCGCAAGCTGGACCACAAGCTGCGCGCGCTTTTGCTGATGGTCAACGGCGAGCGCCGCGAGCAGGCATTGCTGGCGCAGGTGGCGGGCATGGGGATCGGCCCGGAGGCCATGGCAACGCTGCTGGCCCAGGGGCTGGTCGAAGCCGTCGCCGAACCGGCGCAGCCACCCGCCAGCGCGCCGCAAGCACCCGCACGGGTCGCGCCACCGGCTGCCGACACCAACCTGTTCTCGGTCTACGCGATGCGCCATGCGCCGGTGGCCGAGGTAGCGGCGCCGCCGCATGCCAGTGCAGCGGCGGCCCACTCGCCCGCCGAGATCCAGGCATACCAGCGCGTCTACCATTTCTATACCGACGTGATCGGGCAGCATCTCGGGCTGCGCGGCTACATGCTGCAGGTGAAGGTCGAGAAGGCCGCCGACCTGCCCGCGCTGATGGCGCTGCGCGAACCGCTGCACGCGGCGCTGCTCAAGGCGCGGGGCGACATCACCGCCCGCGCCATCATGGCGCAGCTGGACCAGCTCCGCGACGGCAGCGCCGCCTGACACGCCGGTGCGGACAAAGAAAAGGCCGCCCGTAGGCGGCCTTCAGCATGCAGTGGGGTGTGGCGCTCAGCCGTCGATGCCCTGCGACTGCAGGTACTCGTCGTACGTACCCAGGTAGTCGGTCAGCGTGCCGTCGGTGCGGACCTCGATGATGCGCGTGGCCAGGCCGCTGACGAACTCGCGGTCGTGCGAGACGAAGATCAGCGTGCCCTGGAACTTGTCCAGCGCGATCTGCATCGACTCGATCGATTCCATGTCCATGTGGTTGGTCGGCTCGTCCAGCGCCAGCACGTTGTGGCGGCCCAGCATCAGCTTGCCCCAGATCATGCGGCCCTTCTCGCCGCCGGACAGCACCTTGACGTTCTTCTTGATGTCGTCGGCCGAGAACAGCAGGCGGCCCAGCGTGCCGCGCAGCGAGGTCTCGTCGTCGCCGGCCTGGGTCCACTGGCTCATCCAGTCCATCACGTCGCGGTCTACCGGGAATTCCTCGTAGGTGTCCTGCGGCATGTAGCCGACGTTGGCGTTCTCGGCCCACTTGACCGTGCCGCGGTCCACCTCGACGCCGCGCTGCACGCCGGTCTGCACCGCGCCGTTCAGCAGGCTGCGCAGCAGCGTGGTCTTGCCCGCGCCGTTCTCGCCGATGATCGCCACGCGCTCGCCGGCCTGGATCGCCATCGACAGGTTGTCGATGATCTTGCGGTCGTAGGTCTTGGTGATGCCTTCGACTTCCACCGCGAGGTTGTGCAGCTTCTTCTCGAACTCGAAGCGGATAAACGGGTTCTGGCGCGACGACGGCTTGATGTCCTCGACCTTGATCTTCTCGATCTGCTTGGCGCGCGAGGTGGCCTGGCGGGCCTTGGACTTGTTGGCCGAGAAGCGGCGCACGAAGTCCTGCAGTTCGCTGATGCGCTCCTTGGCGCGCGCGTTGGCGGCCATCTGGCGCTCGCGGGCCTGCATCGACGCTTCCATGTACTCGTCGTAGTTGCCCGGGTAGACCTTGAGCGTGCCGTAGTCCATGTCGGCCATGTGGGTGCAGACCGAGTTCAGGAAGTGGCGATCGTGCGAGATGATGATCATGGTGGAGTTGCGCTCGTTGAGCACGGTCTCCAGCCAGCGGATGGTGTTGATGTCCAGGTTGTTGGTGGGCTCGTCCAGCAGCAGCACGTCCGGGTTCGAGAACAGTGCCTGCGCCAGCAGCACGCGCAGCTTCCAGCCCGGCGCGACGTCGCTCATCGGGCCCTGGTGCTGCGCGGTGGGGATGCCCACGCCCAGCAGCAGTTCGCCGGCGCGCGCCTCGGCGGTGTAGCCGTCGTATTCGGCGTACTTGGCCTCGAGCTCGGCGGCCTTCATGTAGTCTTCGTCGGTCGCTTCCGGATTGGCGTAGATGGCGTCGCGTTCCTGCGCGGCGGCCCACATCTCGGTGTGGCCCATCATCACCACATCCAGCACGCGCATGTCTTCATAGGCGAACTGGTCCTGGCGCAGCTTGCCCAGGCGGATGCCCGGCTCCAGCATGACGTTGCCCGACGACGGCTCGAGGTCGCCGCCCAGGATCTTCATGAAGGTGGACTTGCCGCAGCCGTTCGCGCCGATCAGGCCGTAGCGGTTGCCCTCGCCGAACTTGACCGAGATATTCTCGAACAACGGCTTGGGGCCGAACTGCATGGTGATGTTTGCGGTAGAAAGCACGTCTTGAACCTTGTCTGGAGATTGTGGCGCCGCGGCGCGGGCCGGAAGAATTCCGGCGGCCATGGCCGGCGCTGCGGCACGGGCCACGCCGGGTTCATGCGAGAACCCGGGAGGAAATCAGGAAATAACCGCGCATTCTATCATCCGGACGCATTCCTTGCGACCGGCGCGCGCGGCGGAAAGCCGCTGGCTCAGGCCGGCGGCGGCAGCACCGGATAGCCCGAAAACGCCATGCTGAAGCCGTCGGCACGTGCCGACAGCCGCACCTGCGCCCCGACCGGCAGCGTCAGCTTGCGGGCGCAATGCCCGAACGGCAGGCCGGTCAGCACCGGCACTGGCAGTTGCTCGCGCAGGTAGGCGACCACGGCGTCCATGTCGTAGCCGTTGTCGTAGTCGGTGACGCGGTAATTGGAGAAATCGCCCAGCACGATGGCGCGCTGCGCGCCCAGCACGCCGGCCTGCTGCAGCTGGACCAGCATGCGCTCGACCCGGTAAGGGGGCTCGTTGATGTCTTCCAGGAACAGCACCCCGCCCTGCACCTGCGGCATGAACGGCGTGCCCAGCAGGCTGCACAGCATCGCCAGGTTGCCGCCCCACAGCGTGCCCTCGACGCTGCCGGAGAACGGCTGCCCGCCGGACTGCGGCGCGGCGATGTCGACGCGGTAGGCCGGATTGCGCAGGATGCCCTCGAAGTGCTCCCACATGTAGGCGTCGACGGCTTCGGCGCCGAAGTCGGCCAGCAGCATCGGTCCGGCAAAGGTGACGCCGCCGGTGGCCGCCAGATAGGCCAGCTGGAACGCGGTGAAGTCGCTGTGGCCGACGATGGGCGTGCCGCTGGCACATGCCTGCCCCGCGATGCGGGCAAAGTCGACCTGCGCCAGCAGGCGGGCGATGCCGTAGCCCCCGCGCACCGCCAGCGTCAGCTCATGCGGCACGCCGGTGCCGATCGCGTGCAGGTCGGCCAGCCGCTCCGCGTCGGTGCCGCCGAAGCGCAAGTAGCGCCGCGCCAGCACGTCCGGGTTGGTCATGTGATAGCCATGGTGCTTGAGCCAGGCACAGCCACGCGCGGCGGTGGCGACATCGTGCGGATACCCGGACGAGGCGATCAGTCGGACTTCGGTATGCGGCCTGCTGTTCGGCGTGCTCATGCTTCAGTGTCGTGGTTCTGGTCGGGTCCGGCGGCCGGCTGGGGTGCAGCGTTCTGTGCCGACGCCCCTTGCGCGGCCTTTTGCGCCGCTTTTTGCGCGCGGCGGCGGGCGCCGAAGAAGTCCTTCAGCATCTGGCCGCAGGGCTCGGCCAGCACCCCGCCGGTGATGCTGGTCTGGTGGTTGAGCTGGGCCTGTTCGAACAGGTTGACCACGCTGCCGGCGGCGCCGGTCTTGGGGTCGCTCGCCCCGAACACCACATGGCGCAGCCTTGCATGCAGGATCGCGCCGCTGCACATGGCGCACGGCTCCAGCGTCACGTAGAGCTCGCACTCGGGCATGCGGTAGTTGCCGATGACCTGGGCGGCGGCGCGCAGGGCCTGCATTTCGGCGTGCGCCGACGGGTCGACCGAGCGGATCGGCAGGTTGTGGCCGCGCGCAATGATGGTGTCGTTCCAGACCACCACCGCACCCACCGGCACCTCGCCCGCGGCTTCGGCCAGGCGGGCCTCTTCGAGCGCGGCGCGCATGTAGCGCGCGTCGCGCTCGGCGGCTTGCGCCGGATCGTCCGGCAGCGCGCGCGGCGCACGCAGCGGCAGCGGTGGCGGCGAAGGCGGCAGCGGCGGCTGCGTCATCGTCGCCGCTCAGTCCTGCGCGGGCAGCTGCACCGGCGCGCTGACCTCGGCCCAGCAGTTGGGCGTTTCGAACAGCACCAGCCTGGTCAGCTGCAGCTGGTGGCCGAAGCAGTCCTTGAACACCGGCGCCAGGATGTCGAAGGCCACCTGGGCCAGGTTCTCGACCGTCGGGATCGCGTCCAGCACCACGGTCTTGTGCCCTTCCATCGATTGCAGGAAGTTCAGCAGCGCGGTGTCGCCGCGATAGATCAGGAAGGCGTGGTCCCACTTGCTGACCAGGTGCTCGTTGGCAAGCGCCTTGATATCGCCGAAATCCAGGATCATGCCGTCATCCGACGCGCCCTCGCGATGCAGCACCTCTCCCGACAGCGTCAGGTCGAGCCGGTAGCGGTGGCCGTGGATATTGCGGCACTGCCCGCAGTGGTTGGGGATGCGGTGGCCGGAGTCGAACTCCAGCCGGCGGGTGATGGAAACTTGTTTGCTCATGTGTACCGGCGCCGGTGCCGGCCGCCTGCGTTGAAGCGGACGCCGCGCGTGCGTCCGAAGCCTCTATTGTGGACTGAATTGCCTGGGTCGTGATGCCCTTGTGCGCCCCGATGCCGCCTGGGCCGGAGCCACCCGCGCGACCGCTCAGCGGATGCCCAGCAGCTTGTGGGTCTGCAGCGACAGCCGCCAGCGCGGGTGGCGCTGGCAGAAGGCCACCGCGGCGGCGGTATTTTCCCGCGCCAGCGGACCGTCCATGGCCTGCACCAGGAAATGGCGGAAATCAAGCTTCTCGTATGCGGCGAAGTCTTGCCCTTCCTGCGGGATCACCACCTTCAGCTCATCGCCGCGCGTGACCACCAGCTCCGAACCCATCTTGGGGCTGACGCAGACCCAGTCGATGCCGGGCGGCACGGCAATGGTGCCGTTGGTCTCGATCGCGATCTCGAAGCCCTGCGCATGCAGCGCGTCGATCAGCGGCGCATCGAGCTGCAGCAGCGGCTCGCCCCCGGTGCAGACCACCAGCGGCTTGCCGCCGGCACCCTGCGGCCACTCCGACGCGACCACCGCGGCCAGTTCCTCGGCGCTGCGGTACTTGCCGCCGCGCGTGCCATCGGTGCCGACGAAATCCGTATCGCAGAACTGGCACACCGCGCTGGCGCGGTCCTGCTCGCGGCCGCTCCACAGGTTGCAGCCGGCAAAGCGGCAGAACACCGCGGCGCGGCCGGCGTTGGCGCCTTCGCCCTGCAGCGTATAGAAGATTTCCTTGACGGCGTAAGTCATGCGTGGGGGTCTCTCTCGGACCGTAAACAGCGGTTCGCAGCAGTTCGGCAGCGTTTGCTGGCCGGGGTTCAGTAAAGGATGGGCAGGGCCGGAGCCGGACCTCGCGCCGCGTGGTCACATTGGCGCGTGTCGCGCCCTCTGTGGACCGAAACGTATCGATCGGGGCGGCTGTGCTGGCAGCGCGGGTGCTGCCGGGTGGGGCTGTCCTGGCCTGTCGCAGGCTGCGCCCGGCATTGGGCCGGACGTGCCGCAAGTATACCAGAGGCCCCAGGGTTTCCGCTCGGCCGCCGCAGCCCCGTCCGCCCCGGCAAAGGTGATGTACAGCGCTCGCGCCGGGCCGCGTCGGGCCCGCGTCGGCGCGGCCCGCCCGGCCCGTTGCGCGCCTACTTCAGCCCGAGATAGTCGCGCTTGCCGATCTGCACGCCCTTGTGGCGCAGGATGTCGTAGGCGGTGGTCACGTGGAAATAGAAATTGGGCAAGGCAAAGCCGAGCAGGTAGGACTTGCCGTCGAAGCGCAGCGGGCCCTGGGGCAGCTTCAGTTCGACCACCCGCTGTTCGCTGCCTTCCAGCTGCGCCGGCGTGATCTGCTCGAGAAACACGATGGTGCGGCCGATGCGGTCCTGCAGTTCCGCAAAGGTCGTTTCGGTATCGGCAAAGGACGGCACCTCGATCCCGGCCAGCCGCGCGGCGCAGCCCTTGGCGGCATCGCTGGCGCGCTGCACCTGCGCCGGCAGCGCATCCATGTCGGCGATCAGGCGGGTCTGGATCAGGTCGGCCGGGTCCATCCCCTGCGCCTGGGCGTGCGCCGCGCCCTTGGCGAGGATCGCGTCGAGGTGGCCCAGGGCGCGGATAAACGGAGGGATCGAAACGTCGTACATCGAAAGTGCCATGGAGGGTCTCCTGTGCAGGGGCGGGTTGCTTGTCTTGCGGCCCGGCATGCGGACCGGACCGCAGCCGCGAGCATAGACCGGATCGGCCTTCGCTGCCGACCATGCGCCGCGGGCCGGCATCCTGATTTAACATAGCCAGCCACCGCCCCCGCAATCCTGCAATCCCGCCGCCCTGCCCAGCCTGCGCCCGACATGAACGCGCCGTTCCCTCTCCGCACGGAGTGCCCGCCCGGTGCCTGCATCTGCGGGCGCGAAGCGCTGCTGAGCGACCCCGATGCCGACCTGCGCGTGTTGCGCCTGACGCGCGCCGAGGAAAAGCGGCTGGTCGAACGGCTCGAGAACCTGACCAGCCTGGCCGAGCTGCAGCGCATGGAGGGCCTGATGCAGGCCCAGCTCGGCATCGTGCTGAGCATCACGCCCAGCGCGCGCGGCGTGCGCACCGTGCGCGGCATCAGCATCCAGGTGCTGGAGCAGCCGGGCCTGTGCCGCAAGATCCGCCAGTCGATCCCGTCCGCGATCCGGCGCAGCATGGAGGCGCACCCAGAAATCGCCTACGCCATCGTTGATGCGCACGACCTGCTGGGCGGAACCTGAGCGCGCCGCTCAGCCGTTGCTGTCGGCCAGCCGCAGCGCGTGTTCGCGCACATCCGCCGGCCAGTCCGCGATCTGCCGGGCGAATCCCGCCAGGTCGCGGGCGAACAGCGCCCGGCTCGCCTCCTCGAATCCTGCCAGGTCGCCGGCAATCGCCACCATGAAGTGATACGCGCGCTCGCTGGCGGCGCGGCTGAGGTCCTTGCCGGCGTGATCGCGGCGTGCCTGCTCGACCAGCTTGCGCAGAGCCACCGAGGCGCCGCCCGGCTGCGCGGCCAGCCATTCCCAGTGGCGCGGCAGCAGCGTCACCTCGCGCGATACCACCCCCAGCCTGGGCCGGCCGCGGCCGCGCGGTTCGGCTGTCTGCGGCACATCGCCGCCCTCGCCGACCTCACCGGCCGCCGGGTGCGGCGCGGCCAGCTGCGCCGCGCGCACTGCCGACCGTTCAAGCATCTCGTCTTCGGTACCGCTGGTATCCAGGTCGATCGAGCGGCCGGTGCAGTCGTCGAACACCAGCACCGGCCCCGCGGCGCCGTGGTCCAGGGCCCGTCTCAGCGCCAGCGCGTTGTCCGGCAGCGGACCCGAGGCAATGCGGCGGTGGCCGTCGAAGGTGGTGAAGTGGCGAGGCATCAGGGCGGTCATGGCAGCTCTGCGAAAGAGAAACAAGAACATCGCCAAATATTACCCGGATGAAATAAGAAGTCAATATTACCCGGGTAATTTATGGCGATCCGGCCATCAGGGTGTAGGACCGCGCCCGATACCTGCGCCGGCACCACTGACCTATCACTGAGACATAGGCCGAACAAGCGGAGGTCGGGCGGCATGACGATTTCATACTGGGCAGCCGGGACCACCCTTTCCAGCCCGCCCCTGGACGGCGACGCGACCTGCGACGCCTGCGTGATCGGCGCGGGCATCGCCGGGCTGTCGGTCGCCTATGAATTGGCCGCGGCCGGACAGGCCGTGATCGTGATCGATGCGGACGGGCCTGGCGCGGGCGAGACCGGCCGGACCACCGCGCACCTGATGACGGCCTTCGACGATTATTTTTTCTACATCGAACGCCACCTCGGGCATCAGGCGGCACGGCAGGTGGCCCAGAGCCACGCGGCCGCGGTGTCGCGGATGGAATCGATCTGCGCGGCGGAGGCCATCGACTGCGACTTCCGGCGCGTCGATGGATTTCTCTTTGCCGAATCGGCCGATGGCGAGGACCTGCTCGCGAGGGAACTGGATGCCGCGCACCGGGCCGGCCTGGACGACGTCGAGCGGGCCGGCGACGTGCCGACTGGCAAGGTGGCGCTGCGCTCGGCGCTGCGGTTTCCGCGGCAAGGCCAGCTCCATCCGCTGAAGTACCTGGGCGGCCTGGTCGACGCGATCCAGCGCCGCGGCGGCAAGGTGTACGGCAAGACCCGCGCCATGGAGGTCGAGGACGGCCGGCCCGCCACCGTGCGCACCGGCAGCGGCGCGCGCATCGAGGCCGGCAATGTCATCGTCGCCACCAATACGCCGTTTATCGACCGCTTTGCCATCCATACCAAGCAGGCCGCATACCGGACCTTCGTGGTGGGCATGAAGGTGCCGCGCGGCAGCATGCCGCTGTGCCAGTTCTGGGACACGCTCGATCCCTACCACTACGTGCGCATCGCCGGCGACCTCGACGCCGGCTACCACTTGCTGATCAGCGGCGGCGAGGACCACAAGGTCGGCCAGGCGGACGATGCCGGGCAGCGCTTTGGCAGGCTGGTCGACTGGACCCGCCAGCGCTTCCCCGTGGTCGACGAACCCGTGTTCGCGTGGTCGGGCCAGGTGATGGAGCCGGTCGACGGGGTCGCCTTTATCGGCCGCAACCCGGGCGACGCCCATGTCTATGTCGTGACCGGCGATTCCGGCAATGGCATGACCCACGGCGCGATCGCCGGCATGCTGATCCGCGACCAGATCACCGACCGCACCAATGACTGGGCCGAGCTTTACGATCCGTCGCGCAAGTCGGTGACGGCCGTGGTCGAGTACGCGCGCGAGAACGCCAATGTGGTGGTCCAGTACGCCGACTGGCTCGGCAAGGACGACGGCGTCGCGCTCGATGCCATCGCCCCGGGCGCAGGACATGTGGTCAAGGCAGGCGGCCGCCATGTGGCCGCGTTCCGCGATGCGGATGGCGGCCTGCACACCTTCGACGCCACCTGCCCGCACCTGAAATGCCTGGTCCAGTGGAACAGCCTGGAGCAATCCTTCGATTGCCCATGCCATGGCTCGCGCTTCGGCGTCGATGGCTCGGTGCTGCATGGTCCGGCGAAAGGTGGCCTGGAACCCGTCAACGTGACACGGGACGACCAGCGCCATCATTGAACGGGGAGGCACGCCGCGCCGGCACTGCGATGGCATTGCGATGGCGCGGCGAACGCGAGGGCCCTTGCGCGCCATGAATGCGCCATGAATGCGTCCTGAACGTCAAAGGAGTCGCCATGCTCACTCCCGCCAGCATTGCCAAGCACCCGATCCATCCGATGCTGATCACCATTCCCATCGGCTTGTGGGTCTTTTCCTTTGCCTGCGACCTGATCCGCTATTTCGGCGGCGACAGTCCCAACTGGCCGGTGGTGGCCCTCTATGCCATGGTCGGCGGCATCATTGGCGCGCTGATCGCGGCCTTGCCTGGCCTGGTCGACCTGCTGTCGCTGCCCAGCGGCATCCGCCGCATTGCGCTGCTGCACATGGGCATCAACCTGACGGTGGTCGCGCTCTATGTGGTCAACGCCTGGTGGCGCATGCGCGGCGCCGGTGCCGGCGCCATCGTGCTGTCGGCGATCGCCATCGGCCTGCTGGTGGTGTCCGGCTGGCTCGGCGGGAAGATGGTGCATGTCCACGGCGTGGGCGTGCAGACGCCGCCCGCACCGCTGCGGTGACCTGGCGGGCCCTTACAGCAGGTCGCGCAGCCTGTAGTACCACATCCCCAGCACCAGCGCCGGGGTCCTGAACAGCGCGCCGCCCGGGAAGCGGTGATGCCGGATGCGGGTAAAGACATCGAATCTCGAGGCATCGCCGCTCATCGCCTCGGCGATCAGTTTGCCGGCCATGCCGGCAAACGACAGCCCGTGGCCGGAGAATCCCTGCGCGTAGTAGAGGTTGGTGCCGATGCGGCCCAGGTCGGGCGCCCGGTTCATGGTGATATCGACGAAGCCGCCCCAGGAATAATCGATGGTCAGGTCCGCCGTCTGCGGAAACACCTGCAGCATGCGCGCGCGGATGCGTTGCACCAGGTTGCCGGGCGGGCGCGCGCTGAAGGTCTCGCCGGCTCCGAACAGCAGGCGGTTGTCGGCACTGAGACGGAAGTAGTCGACGATCAGGTTGTTGTCGGATACCGCGACCCGGCTCGGCATCAGCGCGGCGGCACGTTGCGCGTCCATCGGCTCGGTCGCGATCATGTACGTCCCCACCGGCATGATGCGCGCCGCGATCTCCGGCGCCAGATGGTCGCCGAATTCGCCCAGGTAGACGTTGCCCGCCAGCACCACCTGCCGGCACCGCACTTCGCCCTCGGCGGTCTTTACCACCGGCGCCTGGTCGCGCTCGACGCGGTAGGCGGGCGAATTCTCGAATACCTCGACACCCTGCCGGCGCGCCGCATCGGCCAGCCCCAGGCAATACTTGAGCGGATGCAGGTGGCCCGAGTGCGGGTCATACGCTCCCGCGACGAAGCGGTCGCTGGCGACATGGCGGCCCAGCTGCGAACCCTCCACCCATTCGAGCGGATAGTCATAGCGCTCGCGCATATGGCGCACCCAGCGGCGCAGGCCGTCGACCTTGTGCGCCCTCGGCGCCAGCGTCATGTAGCCGCGCACGTGGTCGCAGGCAATGCCGTAGGCGGCGATGCGCTGCTCCAGCAGCCGCATGCCTTCGACCGATGCATTCCAGGCAGCCTGCGCTACCTCGGCCGGGCACTGGCGCTCGATCGCGCCCTCGCCCTCCGCACCGAAGCCCACGATGGCCTGGCCGCCATTGCGCCCGGAAGCGCCCCAGCCGATCCGATGCGCCTCGAGCAGCGCAACATCGAAACCCCGCGCAGCCAGCTCCAGCGCGCACGACAGGCCGGCATAGCCGCCGCCCACCACGCACACCTCCGCATCCGTGCGTCCCTGCAACGGCCGGCTCGGCGCCGGCCGCGCGACGCTCGCCTCGTAGTACGAGTTCTCGATGACGCCCAGTTCTTTCTGCAGCAGCCCCGACATCGCCTTCGGCTCCGGTTGCGCCTGGCCCGCGCCTACGGCACGCGCACGTTGACAAACTGCCAGGGGTCTTCGTCGCCCGCCTCCGGATACAGCTGCGAGTGCTGCGTCAGCGGCGTCCAGTCGCCATAGACGCCGACCAGTTCGCCCAGGTAAGGCCGCGCCACGCGCAGCACCGCTTCGTAATCCAGGTCATCGGGCTCGACCACGCCCGCGCGCGGATGCTCGAGCGCCCAGACCACGCCGCCCAGGATGCCGGCGACCACCTGCAGGCTGGTGGCGGTGTTGTGTTCCACCAGTTGCCGGGCCTGTTCCGTGGTCAGCCGGGACCCGTACCAGTAGACGCCGCGCGCATTGCCCATCAGCAACACCCCGAGCTCGTCCCTGCCGGCGACGATGTCGTCGCGCAGGATGCGCTGGTGGTCCTGCTTGCGGCCGCCGTTCCCCATCAGTTCGTCGATCGACAACAGCGCGTCCGCGCAGGGGTGGTAGGCATAGTGCACCGTGGGCCGGTAAACGACTTCGCCGCTGTCGCGCAGTGTCAGGTGATCGGCAATCGAAATCGATTCGCCGTGGGTGATCAGGAAGCCGTGGTAAGGGCCGCCCAGCGGCGTCCAGCTGCGCACGCGCGTGGCGAATCCCGGACGCGTCAGGTAAACCGCCGCATCCGAGCCGAACCCGTGCCGCCGCGCATCAGCCGGCCAGTGCCGTTCGTGCGTGCCCCAGCCGAGTTCGGCCGGTTGCAGCCCCTCCTCGATAAAGGCGTCGACCGACCACGTATTGATGAACTCATTGGCGGCCTTGCGCGGCTCGCCGACCTGGGTATCCTGCTCGGCGATGTGGATGGCACGGATATCCAGCTGCCGCGCCAGTGCCGCCCAGTCCTCGAAGCTTGCCGGCGTTTCATGGTCGACGTCGTTGTCCGCCGCGATATTGATTAGCGCCTGCTTGACCAGTGCCGACACCAGGCCCGGGTTGGCGCCCTGCGTCAGGATCGCGGTGGGCCCGTCGCGCTTGTCGAGGCGGAACGCCAGCACGCCTTCGCGCAAGGCATAGTTGCTGCGGCGCGAGAGCGGCGCGGCCGGGTCCGTGGCCGCGCCCGCCCACGGCTCGATCGAGGTATCCAGGTACAGCGCGCCGTGCTCCCAGCAATAGCGCACCAGCGCCTCGCTCGATACGTTGACCGACAGGTTCAGCAGGAAGTCGCCCTCGCCGACGAGATCCTGCAGCACCTGCTTGTGATTTTCCTCGGTCAGCGCCTTGCTCACTACGCGGATGCCATAACCCTGCGCAATGGAGAGATCGTTGCCGGCCGGACAGATCACGGTGATCTGCCCCGGCGTGATGTCGAGATGGCGCAGCAACACCGGCAACACGGAACGCGCGATGCTGCCGAAACCGACGACCAGCATGCGGCCGGCCAGTCCGCCGAACTTCTTGAAAGTGGTTGCCGGCGAGTCCATCGCGTGCTCCCGAGATACCGCCGCTGCGGAGATGACTTCTATCTCTCATAAGCAATCCGCATGCCGGTCCCCTGAGGCGCGCCCTGCGCAGCGATATGTCGCTGCCTGCTGCCGCGCACACCGACCGATGTGGCCTCAGGTAACTATTGCCACCGGACACCGGCAAACCTTGCAACGGTGTGCGCGCCACCATGCGCGCCGGGCTGGAACGCCCCTTGCGGCTGCCGTGCTTCCAACGCAAGGAGACGACGATGAAAGCTCGGACATGGATGATGGCGTGGCTTGCCTGCACGGCGCTGGCCAGCGGCGCGGCACTGGCGCAGGGCGCGGGTGGTGCTGGCGGAGGCGCCGGCGGCAGCTCGGGCGGCGGCAGCGCCGGCACGGGTCCGTCGGGCACGACCGGCACGCCGGGCAGCCCGGGCACGCCCGGGACCGGCACCAGCATGACCGACGGCGGCGGCAAGGCCGCCAGCGGCGACACGCACGGCAGCTCGCGCTCGTCGGCCGGCAAACGACATGGCACCGATGCCGGCGCCGGGCGGGCGGCGGGGGCATCGGGCGTGGCCGCGCCCTCGGGCTCGACGGGGTCGCCGTCGGTTACCGGGCCGGGGACCACGCGTAGCGGCGGACTGGACGCGCCCAGCACGGGCACCGGCGGCACCGGCACCACCGGACCGTCGGGCGGCGCGCCCGGAACCGGCATGGGTCGCTGAGCAGCGCGCGACTGAGCGCGGACAGCAGCGCGGGCGCGGCGCCCCGGCTAGAACGGCGCCGCGAACGTCAGCCGCACGCCTTGCTGCAGCCCGCCCATGCCGACCATCACGTTGTAGTCGAGTCCAAACGTCATCGAGCGCGTGCGCAACTTGCCGCCCAGTCCCAGCTGCAGGCGATCGCGCCCGTATGGCGCGTTGACCACCGTGTAAGCAGGTCCGGTGCCGGCAAGGTCCGCGTACGCCAGCCCGGCCCCGCTCTGGCCGCTGAAATCATGCTGGTATTCCAGCCGCGCGAACGGCAGGAACAGGCCCCATCGCGTCGCCGTGGCGTATTCCGTGCGCAGCCCGAGCGTGCCGGACACCGTGGTCACGGTCTGGCCGAAATACTTGAGCGCGCTGAACCCGGCACCGGTCTCGGTGAACGGGTCGAGCGTGCTGTCGGACACTGACAGCCGTCCGTACGGCGACACCAGCCAGGCCTCGCTCCGGTACTCGTATCCCGCCGACAGCGAGGCGAAGATCTGGTGGCCGTCGCGCTTGCCGTAGGCGAACGCGCTTTCGTCGCCCACCCAGCGGCGCGAATCGAAGCTGAGCGAGCCGTAGCCGGCGACGCCGTCGATAAACAGCGACGGCTGCGGCCGGTAGCTGCCGTACAGCGCGGCGCTGAAACTGTCCGCCGTGCTGCGCGTGCCGGCCGAACCCACGTCGGTGCTGTCGCGGCCATAGCCGAAGCCGATGCCCAGCGTGAGCTGGTCGGAGAAGCGATAGTCGGCCCCGGCCGTCACGCCACCCGTGGTGAAGCGGAAGCCCGAGCGCTGGGTTCCCGCATTGGCGAAGCCGAAGTCGACGGTGCCCGCGGTCCAGAACGCCAGGCGCGCGTCGTCAGCGTCTTCCCCGGCAGGCTGGCCGCCAGGGTCCGCGCCGCCGGGCAGGTCCGGCGCATTGCCGGGGCCATTGCCAGCGCCATTGCCGACGCCATTGCCGACGCCTGCCGCCGCGCGCGCGGTGCGCGAGCCAGCGGCAGGGTCGGTGGCGCGCCCGCGCTGGCCGGCTGATGCCGTGCCGCGCAGGCAGGCATCGCGCGCGGCGAAGCCCTCGACCGCCTGGCAGCGTTCCGGATCAGCCTGGGCGCGCGGCATCACCACCGAGATCTGGTTGCCCGACGGCGCCCTGCCCTTGCCGTGCAGTGCCTCCAGGCGCTGGTTGTAGTTGGCGATCTGCGCGGTGGCAAAGCGCCGGGCCGCCTGGATCTGGGCGTTGACCAGCCCCACCACGTCAGGGTCGGTGGACGGGTCCCGGCGCGCTGCCACGGCCACCTGGATCAGCGCCGGCGACGACGTCGCCACGGCATTGCTGAGCGTATAGGTCACCACCGCGGTACCGGCGAAGGCGGCCGCGGGTACGAAGTTGACGGTGTAGGCGGTGGCGGCGACCTGCTTGCCGTCCGCGGCCGGCGTCTTCGGCGCGACGCTGGCGACGGTGGCGGTGCCGGCATCGGCGGGCACCACCGACACGATCGCGGCGCCGGTAAACGGACCGCCGGTTGCGCCCTCGGTGACATCCACATCGACGGGCCGGCCCGCCAGCGTCGACACCTGCCTCTGCGCCACCGGGACCGGCACCGCATTGACCGTGACGGTCACCGGCACCGGCGCCGAGGTGCCGGCGCTGTTGGCCAGCGCATACGTGAACGTGATCGGGCCCGACGCGGTCGGCACCGGCGTATAGATGATGTCCAGTCCGTTCACCACGGCGCTGCCGCTGGGCGGTGGCGTGACGATGCTGACGCCGGAGAAGGGGCCGTTGGCGGCATTGGCGGCGGCATGGATCGTCACCGGCGCATTGGACAGCGTGGTCACCGCCACCGGTGGCGCCGAGGGTATGCCCTGCCCCGTCGCCAGCGTATAGACGCGGGTGGTGCTGTACGGGGCGCCGGCGCCGGTGCTGCTGTCGCTCACGCGCACCGTGAAGGTATGGCTGCCGGGCGCCGACGGCGTGCCGCTCAATACCCCGGTGGACGCGTTCAGCGACAGCCCCGCCGGCAGCGTTCCGGCAGCCACGGCAAAGGTATACGGCGCGATGCCGCCACCCGCCGTGAACGCCTGGCTGTACGCAACGCCTGCGACCGGCGCAGGCAGCGTCGCCGGCGACAGGCTCAGCGCCGGCGCGCCTACGGTGAGCGTGTAGGCGCGGCTGCCGGTATAGGGCCCGGTGCCGGTGCTGCTGTCGGTGGCACTGACGGTGAAGTTGTAAGTGCCACCGGCGGTGGGCGTGCCCGACAGCACGCCGCCTGCCGACAGCGTCATGCCGGCAGGCAAGGTCCCCGCCGTGATCGCAAACGTGTATGGCGCCGTGCCGCTGCCGGCCGTGACAGCCTGGCTGTAGGCCGTGGCGACGGTCGCCTGCGGCAGCGTCGCCGGGTTGATGACGATGGTCGGCGCTCCGATCGTGAGGCTGTACGCGCGGCTTCCGGTAAAACCGAGGCTGTCGGTCGCCTGGATCGTGAAGCTGTAGCTGCCGCCGGCCGCCGTCGTGCCGGCAATGGCGCCGGTCGTGTTGTTCAGCGTCAGGCCGGGCGGCAAGGCGCCCGCGATCACACTGTAGGTGTAGGGCCCGGTGCCGCCGCTGGCTGTCACGCTCTGGCTGTAAGCGATGCCCAGCGCAGGATTGGCCAGCGTCGCGGGCGCCAGCACCACCGTCGGCGTGGCGATGGTCAGCGTATAGGCACCGGCCACGCTGTACGGCCCCGTCCCCGTGCTGCTGTCGTTGGCCTGGATGGTGAACGACACGGTCCCAGCCGTGCCCGGCGTACCAGCCAGCACGCCCGTCGCGCTATTGAACGCCAGCCCGGACGGCATGATGCCGCCGGTGACCGTCATCGCGTAGGCATAGGGAGCGGTGCCGCCGCTCGCCGTGAAGGCCTGGCTGAACGGCGTTCCCGCCACCGCGCTGAGCCCGCCTGGCGACGGCGACAGGTTCATCGCCGCACCGCCCAGCACCAGCGACAACGGGCCGCTGATGACACTGAAAGGCCCGGTTCCGGTGCTGCTGTCCGTCACCCGCACCGTGAAATTGAAGATCCCGCCTGCCGTTGGCGTACCCGCAAGCAAACCCGATGCCGACAGCGTCAGGCCGGCCGGCAGCGTGCCCCCCGCCAGTGCATAGGTGTAGGGCCCGGTTCCACCGGTGGCTACTGCCAGCGAGTGGCTGTAGGCGACGCCCACCGAGGCCGGGGGCGGCGACGATGGCGCATACAAGAGGGTCGGGCTCGCCACGGTGATCGTCACGGTAGCTGGCGCCGAGGTGCCGGAGGCGTTGGTGGCCGTATAGGTAAAGCTGTCCGGTCCGGCATAGGACGAGTTGGGCGTGTAGCTGATCGACGTACCGGCGACGATCGCCGAGCCGTGGCTGGGCGGCGTCGCCACGCTGACGCTGCTCGCCGCTCCGCCCGTGATGTTCAGCGTGATGGGGTTGCCGGCGCTGCCGTAGGCCACCGTGGCACTGACGCTGTTGGCCACCGGCGGGCCCGAGACATAGGTGAACTGATCGGCGGCGCTGATGGCGCTGGTGCCGCCGGCGGTGGTCACGGTGACGTCGATGGTGCCGGCCGCGCGCGCCGGCGCCGTGGCCGTCAGCGAGGTCGGGCTGTTGACCACGAACGATGCGGCGGTACCGCCGAAGCTGACCGCAGTCACGCCGACGAAGTTGGTGCCGGTAACGGTCACCGCGGTGCCGCCGCTGAGGGGGCCGGACGAAGGCGTCACCGCGGTCACGGTCGGCGGGCCGGCGGTGACATTGAAGTTCACCGTACCGTTGGGCGCCCAGGTCGCGCCATTGTCGCTGGTGAAGAACGTCGCGCTGTCGGTGCCGGTGAAATTGGCCGGCGGCATGTAGACGAAGCCGTTCTCGTTCTGGCCATTCGGCAGGTTGCTGTTGTAGATGTACAGCGTGCCGCCCTGGGCGGTGGGGGTGCTATTGGTGGATGCGCCGGAATTGCCGTTGCCGCCGGCCTCGTAGGCGATACCGAACTGGTTAGGATCGCAGACAGCATAGTCCGCGGCAGTGAAGGCATAGACCTTCTGCTGGTTGGACGTGGCGGCGATGTTCAGCGTGCACGAGACGGCAAATGCCGGCGCCGCAGACCCCAGCAGCAAACCCAGACACAGTGCCACCAGCACCGACCCGAGCCGGCAACGCCAGCCCTGCCACCACCGACGGACACGTGCGACGGCCCCCGCCGCCTGCCCGGCACGCTCCGCGCCGGCGCAACCCCTGGCTTCTCTTGACACCCGATTTCTCCCGACACCCGCGGCTTGCGGCGGGTTGCCATTGCCGTCGTCGAGCGCGGCGCGCCGATGCTTGGCCGGGCGGCTCGGGACGGGCGTTGTTATTTTTGTTGACTTTCCGCTGGCATCGCCAACACTTCGGTCTGTCCGTGAATCGCGCGGGATGGCTGCGGAACGGGCCGCAATACTGACGCGGCCCGGAGCAGAAAATACGTCAAATCGATCAATACGTAATTGATCAAATTTGATATCAGATATCAAATTTAATTAAATCAGTATTGGTGCGGCGCCGTTGGCAGGCAGGCGCCGCGTCTTGGGGTGTTGTTCAACCGGGGAGGCAGATCTTGGACCAGTATCTGGGAGAAATCCGTCTGTGCGCGTTTGCGTTTGCGCCAAAAGGATGGGCGCTGTGCAACGGCGCCTTGTTGTCCATCGCGCAGAACCAGGCGCTGTTCAGCCTGCTCGGCACGCAATACGGCGGCAATGGCACCACCAATTTCGCCTTGCCCGACCTGCGCGGCCGCACGCCGCTGCACCGCGATCCCGACGGCATCGCACAGGGCCAGACGGCCGGGGTCGAGTCGGTCACGCTGACCACTTCACAGGTGCCCGCCCACACCCATCCGTTCAACGTCTCTTCCAGCCCGGCGACGGCGCTGAATGTCGGCGTGTCGCAGGACCGCGTGCTGGCGGCCAGCAACCTTTATAACCCCAACGATCCGTCGGTCTCCGGTCCGGGCGAACTGTTGTACGGCACGCCGGACTCGCTCACGCCATGGCTGGACGAAGCCTGCGGCAGCACCGGCGGCGGGCAGCCGCACGACAACATGCAGCCGTCGCTGGTGCTGAACTACATCATTTCGCTGGTCGGCATCTACCCGAGCCGGAGTTGAGGAGAGATCATGGCGCAACCGTTCGTGGGTGAGATCCGCATGTTCGCCGGCAACTTTGCACCGGTGGGATGGGAGTTCTGCGCTGGCCAGACGCTCAGCATTGCCGAGTACCAGCTGCTGTTCTCGCTGCTGGGCACGCTCTACGGTGGCGACGGCACCAACACCTTCAGGCTACCCGACCTGCGTGGCAAGCTGCCGCTGGGCCAGGGCAGCGGGCCGGGACTGAGCCAGCGCACTATCGGCCAGGCCTTCGGCAGCCCGAGCATAACCCTGCTGCCGGGCCAGATCCCCGGGCACACCCATCCGATCCAGGCGACCAACACCATCGCCTCGACCGTGACGCCGGGACCGGGCGTACTGCCCGGCACCACGCCGTCGCCCAACGCCTTCTACGACGCCGGCACCGCCAACCCGCCCGGCAAGAACGCGTTTGCGGCCGGCACGCTCGGCATGAGCGGCGGCACCCAGCCACACAGCAACCAGATGCCGACGCTGTCGCTGAACTACATCATCGCCACGGATGGAATCTATCCGTCGCAAAGCTGAACACGGAGGCAATATGTCAGACCAGTACCTGGGAGAAATCCGCATCTTCGGCTGCAACTACCCGCCGGCCGGCTGGGCTGCCTGCGACGGGCAACTGATTGCGATCCAGCAGAACCCGGCGCTGTTTTCGCTGCTCGGCACCCAGTACGGTGGCAACGGCACCACCAACTTCGCCCTGCCCGACCTGCGCGGCCGCGCCGTGACCGGCCCGGTCGACAACCAGCCTGGCAATCCGCAGGGCACCGCCACGGTCACGCTCACCGCGGCGGAAATGCCCGCGCACAACCACGCGGTATACGGCGATACCGCGCGCGCGGTGTCCACCGAGGCCAGCGCCAGGCTGCCCGCCCGCTTCATGCTGCCCAACAACCAGAGCTGCATCCCCGTCAATGCCTCGCCGGCACCGGTCATGACCACCTTGTCGCCGCAGGCCGTGGGCACGGCCGGCGCCAGCCAGCCGCACGAGAACATGCAGCCCTGCACGGCGCTGATGTACTGCATCGCGCTGAGCGGCGATTATCCGCCGCGCCCGTAGGCCGCCGATGACCGCCATCGCCGTGCCCGGCATCGCCCTGCGGCCGGTCGCCGCGACGGATGAAGCCTTCCTGGCACGCCTGTACGCCACCACCCGGGACGCGGAAATGCACCGCACCGGGTGGAGCGAGGCGCAGCGCGCCTGCTTCCTCGCCATGCAGTTCAAGGCCCAGCAGCGCGCCTACCAGGCCTACCCGGACGCCGAATTCCTGCTGATGCTGCGTCACGGCGAGACCATCGGGCGCCTGTACCTGCAGCACAACGCCTGCGCGCTGCGCGTGATCGACCTGTCCTTGCTGCCCGAACACCAGCACCAGGGCATCGGCGGCAGCGTGCTGGCGGCGGTGTTGGCACTGGCCGGAAGCACGGGCAAGACCGTCGACCTGCATGTGGAACGGCACAACCGCGCCCAGGCGCTGTACCGGCGGCTCGGTTTCCGGACGGTGCAGGACAACGGCATCTATCGACGGATGGTCTGGGACGGTCCACGCTCCCTTGCCGAAGGGCCTGCGCAGGCCTGAGTTAAACGCCGCTTACTGCCAACGGCCGGCACCCCGCCCCGCCCTCTCACCCTAATCCCGATGAGTAATGGCGACCGGCATGGCGCGATCCTATATTGCCCCAGCAGCATGCATGTCCGGCGCAACGCGCAACGCGACATCGCTGCACGGAGCGCGGGCCACAACAAGTCCTCAGCCGCCACCCCGCGCTTGCGTCACGCATCCCGACCAATAAGGCGGCACATTGTTGCAGGGGTAAATGCCGTTCCCGTTGCTTCATGACCGATTCAAGATCCGAGGGGTAACACCATGAACGCTCCAACCGTCAGCGCATTCGACTTTTCATCGCCCGGCGCCGTGCAGTTCAATGCCGGCGCGCCAGCCATCATCCTGGGGGCCAGCACCGTGCACGTGCTGGCCTGGATCTACGTGGACAGCGCGGGACTGCCCGCCGACCAGAAAGTGTTTTCGCTCAGCCAATCGCTGATCCTGGGCGTCGGCACCGGCGATGGCGACGTGCCGATGCTCTATCCGGAGGTGTGGGACAACGCCGGCAACCGCTACACCTTCCAGGCCGGCCAGATCCCGACCGACCAGTGGAGCCTGGTGGAGATGATCTGGACCCAGGGCCAGAGCCTGGTGGGCCTGATCAACGGGGTGCAGGTGCAATCGGTGCCGGTGTCCGGCAATCCGCTGCAACAACCGGTCAGCAGCGGCACCAGCTACGTGGGCGCGTTCTGGGACGGCACTTCGTATCCGTTCTGCGGCATGGTGCAGTCGGTGCTGCTGACCAACGGCGCGGACCAGACCGCAACCCAGGGCTTTGTGCTCCAGCCATCGGGCGCCATCAGCAACTGGGGGCCGAGCGACCCGGTTTTCATGGGCAATGCCAGCACCGTGACGCTCGACACGCCACCGTCGACGCCCTACGTCGCGCCGGTCCAGCCGCCCGCGCCCACTTACGTCGGCGAGCAAATGCCGGGCACCGTGGCTGCCAGCACACCGTTCATCATGCTGGTGCCGGGAACGGACAGCAGCACCTACACCATCCTCAGCATCAGCCAGGTATGGCAGCAGCTGGTGGAACTGACCGGGCAGCCCGGCCTGGACACCGGCTACGAGGTCGACGTGACCACCGGCGTCAGCATCACCGACAGCGAAACGCAAACCCTCGGGGTCAGCCTGGGGCTGGAGTCGGGTTTCGACATCGGCGTGTTCAGCGCCAAGGTCAACCTGACGCTGTCCTATTCGATGTCGTTCACCGAAGAATTGTCGATCAGCGAGGCCACCACGATCGCGAAGAAGTTTGAAATCGACAAGCCGGACGTGACCACGACCGGCGTCTGGTGGCAAGGCCTGCCCACCCTCACGACATTCCAGGTGATCGACAACATGAACACCGTAGGCGCCTGCGTGCAGGATCCGCTGCCGGAGATCGCCGCCACGGTCTATCCGCCGCAAAGCCAGCGCACGCTGAAGACCGTGACCAGCGCGCTGGCGGGCAAGTCAGACGCGGCGCGGCCTTCGCTCAGGCTGTAGCGGTCAGGGTGGGCGCGGGCACGCGCCGGTCAGGCGGCGGCCCCTTGCGCGGGGGCGGCCGTACGCAGCGTCCACAGCGGTGGCCACTGCGCGAACGGCGGCACGGTATGGGCAAGCGCCACCACGCCGTGCCGTCCGTCCGCGCCGACCTTGTCGTAGATCACGCGCGCATGCACCTTCACGGTGTCGACGCTGACGCCGAGGATGGCCGCGATGTCCTCGTTCGACTTGCCTTGCGCCAGCCATCCGCACACCTCGAGCTGGCGCGGCGTCAGGGTCGGGAATGCCAGCCGCAGGCGCTCGGCCGGCCCCAGGCTGGCGACGGTGCGCTGCTGCGCCTGGCGATAGCAGCGCAGCAAGTGCGGGCGCAGCGCCTGCAGGCGGTCGCGGTCGCCGTCGCTGAAAGGCGGGCTGCCGCTGACGCGAAAGCTCACCACGGTGACCGCATAGCCTTCGTGCTGGAACACGATCGCCAGCAGCCGCCGCGCATTCGACGGCAGCAAGGCTTCCCGCGCCATCGGCAGCGCCATGAACTCGTCGTCGCTGAAGAAATCCGATTCGCGCAAGGCGCGTTCGCCATAGAACGCGGGGTCGTACTGCCAGAACGGATGGCTGTGGCGGTGCCTGGCAAAGGCCTGCATGCCGCGCGCCCGCGCGGCGGGGTCGTCGTCCACCGAGACCAGCGCGCGGACCTCTTGGCTGCGATGGTGGAATTCGGCATAGCCGACGACGTCGCCGTCGGTAAGCCTGGCCACGCTGGGGAACAGCACGTCGGGCAGCGCCAGCAGGTCGGGCTCGTGCTCGTACAGGGAGATCACTTCATCCCGGAATGCCTGCAGCTTCTTGTCCTCGGACGTCAGGGCGGTCGGTGAGGGGCGCATACTTGCCTTTCGCCTGCGGCGGCACAAGAGTAACGACAAGAATGATGAAAATGCCAGACCGTCGGATTGTAGCGTGCCGCGCGCGGAGGCGACATGCGGCGGCGCCACGCGACTGAGCCACGAACCGACCACCTGCGGCGAGTGCGACCGGTGCCGAAACTTTGCCCCCGGCTCCGCGTTCTAAATTTTCATATGCTGAGCAAATTGTCTGCCACATTGTCTGGGAAGCGGCACACGCTCCGGCACGCGATCTGGTTTTGGCTGGCGCTCGGGACCGTGGCCGTGCTGGTGGCCGCGGTCGCGATGTCGCCCGCCTTCAAGGATCTGGTCGGACAGGCGGTCGACTGGGCGCGCGGGATCATGGCACAGCACCCTGTGACGGGGGCGCTGGTGTTCTTCGTGTTCTCTGCGGTGTCGGCGATGCTGGCCTTTGCCTCGAGCGTGGTGCTGGTACCGGTGGCCAGCGAGGTATGGGGCAAGCCGCTGACGGTGCTGCTGCTGTGGGCCGGCTGGCTGGTGGGCGCGTGCGCGGCCTTCGGCATCGGTCGCCTGGCCGGTCCGCTGCTCGCCCGTATCGGCTACGCGGACAAGCTGGAGAAATACCGGGGCTATGTGTCGAAACGGATGAAGTTCTGGGCGGTGCTGCTGTTCTGCATCGCGGTGCCTTCGGAAATCCCCGGCTACCTGTTCGGCACCATGCATTACCCCTTCCTGAAATTCCTCGCGGCCATGGCCCTCGCCGAAGCGGGCTATGCGCTCGGCATCGTGGTCGCGGGCGAAAGCCTGGCCATCGACCAGCCCCTGCACTTCCTTGTCGCCGTGGGTGTCCTCGCAGTGGTGGCGGTCGCGGCCGGCCTGGCGCTGCGTGCGCGCAAGCACCGCTCGCGCCGCCTGCCGCAGCGCTGAGACGCCTGGTATGCGGGGCGTTGGCGCCACCCGCGGCCAGCTGGCCGAGGCCGGCATCTCACAGGTTTTGCCCGGTAATCCACCAATACAGGTAATAGCCTGTTTTTACGAATAACAGGCCAAAGCTTGTAAATCCGTGCAACAGGCAATATCCTGTATCTGTCCGGCCGCCGGCCGGATCCGGGACCGCGCCATGCACTACGCCATCAAGACCGTCCACCAGTTGCGTCCGATTCTGCAGGGATTCCGCAAGTCCCGCGGCATGACCCAGGCCGTGATGGCCGAGCACCTAGGGGTCACGCAGCAGACCTATGCCGAACTGGAAGCCAACCCCGCCGCCGTCAGCGTCGAACGCCTGCTGCGGGTGCTGCGCGTGCTCGGCGTCGAACTCGTGCTGTCGCAGACCGAGGCTGGCGCCGCCGCGCAGCCCGCGCCCGCCCGCCCCCGTGCCAAGCCCGGGGCGCCAACAGGCAAGACCGGGCCGGCCCGCCCCGCGACTGGCCGGCGCCCGCGCGAGGACTGGTGACCATGGCGCGCGCGCGGCAAGGCAACCGCCTCGACCTGTGGATGAACGGCATCCCGGTCGGCCATTGGGAAACCGGCGCCGGCGGTGACCGGCTGGTCTATCGCGAAGACTGGATCGCCGACCCGCAGGGACGCCCGCTGTCGCTGTCGCTGCCGTTCACGCCGGGCAACCAGCCGCATCGCGGCCCGGCGGTAGCCAATTATTTCGACAACCTGCTGCCCGACAGCGATGTCATCCGCCGCCGCATCGCGGCGCGCTATCGGGCCGGCGGTACCGACGCCTTCGCGCTGCTGGCCACGGTGGGACGCGACTGCGTCGGCGCCATCCAGATGTTGCCGCCCGGCGAAGCGCCCGAGGCGCTGCAGACGGTCAGCGGCCGCGCGCTCAGCGACGAAGACATTGCGACGCTGCTGCACGAAACCACGTCGGCGCCCGTGCTCGGCCATCGCGAGCCCATCGACGACCTGCGGCTGTCGATCGCCGGCGCCCAGGAGAAAACCGCGCTGCTGCGCTGGTGCGGACACTGGCAACTGCCCCAGGGCAGCACGCCGACCACGCACATCTTCAAGCTGCCGCTCGGGCTGGTGGGCAACATGCGCGCCGACATGCGCACCTCGGTGGAAAACGAATGGCTGTGCGCGCAGATCGTGGCGGCTTATGGCCTGCCCGTGGCGCAGTGCGAGATCGCCCGCTTTGCCGGCACCAAGGCGCTGGTGGTCGAACGCTTCGACCGCAGGCCGTCGAGCCGCGGCACCTGGCTGCTGCGCCTGCCGCAGGAAGACATGTGCCAGGCCACCGGCATCTCGGCGCTGCAGAAATACGAGTCCGACGGCGGACCCGGCATCCGGCAGATTGCCGAGATCCTGTCCGGTTCGCGCGCTGCCGCGACCGACCGCCGGCATTTCTTTATGGCGCAGGTGGTGTTCTGGCTGCTGGCCGCAACCGACGGCCACGCCAAGAACTTCAGCATCAGCCACCTGCCGGGCAGCCAGTATGAGGCGACGCCGCTGTACGACGTGCTGTCGGCGCATCCGGTGATCGGGCGCGGCCGCAACCAGCTGGCGCCGCAGAAGGCGCGGCTGGCAATGGCGCTGCATGGCCGCAACACCCACTACGCCATCCATGAGATCCGCGCGCGCCACTGGTTTGCGCAGGGACAGCGCATCGGCTTTTCTCCCGCAGAGGTGGAGGCCGTGCTGGACCACGTGACCGGGCAGACCGCACAGGTCATCGACCAGGTTGCGTCGGGATTGCCGGCGGACTTCCCGCTGGATGTGGCCGACGCGATCTTCGACGGCATGCGCCGGCACAACCGCAGGCTGGCGGCGCGGGCCGAGGCGGACCTGTGAACGCGGGCGGACGCCGGCGCAGGCATCGATCAACCAAAAGGGAAATAAAGCGGAAGGGAAATGGTGCCCATGGGCAGGATCGAACTGCCGACCTCTCCCTTACCAAGGGAGTGCTCTGCCACTGAGCCACATGGGCGGGTGTTCCGGCGTGGGACCACGCGGAATCAAATGGAGCGGGAGACGAGTCTCGAACTCGCGACCTCAACCTTGGCAAGGTTGCGCTCTACCAACTGAGCTACTCCCGCATGCTGGCTCCCCGACCTGGGCTCGAACCAGGGACCTGCGGATTAACAGTCCGTCGCTCTACCGACTGAGCTATCAGGGAACATATCGCCGTTCAGCGAAGCGCGAATTCTACAACATCATTGCGCCGAATTGAAAGCCCGATTTGAAAGCTTTTGCAGCGTTGCCTCCAGGGCCCGCGCCAGGGGTCACGCCGCGCCGCGCACGCCACGCCCCGGCGCATGCCGGTCGACGTCGATCACGGCCTGCGCGAACGCCGTGGGCGCCTCCTGCGGCGGATTGTGGCCCACCCCGCCGCTCAGGGTGCGGTGCTGGTACCAGCCGGTGAACTTGCTGGCATAGGCACTCGGCTTCGGATGCGGCGCGCCGTTGGCATCGCCCTCGATGGTGATGGTGGGCACGCCGATGGCGGGCGCCGTGGCAAGCCGCTGCTCGATCGCGTCGAACCTGGACTCGCCGGCGGCCAGTCCCTGGCGCCAGCGGTAGTTGTGGATGGTGATGGCGACGTGGTCGGGGTTGTCGAGCGCCGCGGCGCTGCGCGCGAAGGTGGCGTCGTCGAAGTTCCACTGCGGCGAGGCCAGCTTCCAGATCAGCCTGGCGAACTGGTGCGTGTATTGCTGATAGCCGGCGCGGCCGCGGTCGGTGGCGAAATAGAACTGGTACCACCACTGCAGCTCGGCCTCCGGCGCCAGCGGCTGGCGGCCGGCGGCCTGGCTGCCGATCAGGTAGCCGCTGACCGACACCAACGCGCGCACGCGCTCGGGCCACAGCGCCGCCATGATGTCGGCGGTACGCGCGCCCCAGTCGAAGCCCGCGACTACGGCATTCTGTATCTTGAGCGCGTCCATCAGCGCGATCATGTCGGCGGCGATCGCCGAAGGCTGGCCGTTGCGCAGCGTGTCGGCCGACAGGAAGGTGGTCGAGCCATAGCCGCGCAGGTAAGGCACGATCACGCGATAGCCGCGCGCCGCCAGCAGCGGCGCCACGTCCGCAAAGCTGTGGATGTCATAGGGCCAGCCGTGCAGCAGCAAGGCCACCGGCCCGTCGGCCGGGCCGGCCTCCGCGTAGCCGACGTTGAGCACGCCGGCGTCGATCTGCCGGATCGAGGCAAAGCTGGTATGCGTGCCCGGCGCGATGGTCGGCAGCGCGTCCGCCGGCGACACACCGGCCTGTGCGCGCGCCGCGCGCGCCAGTCCGAGCGAACCGGCTGCCAGCGTCACCGCGGCGGCACCGAGAAAGCCCCGACGGGGCAGATTGATGGCGTTCGACATGTTGTTCTCCTGTATGCGTGGTGTGAATCCGAACGCAAGTCTAGGAGGCCCGTGCAAGCGGCATGTGTCTGAAAGCGGGCCTTGTGTATCGCCGTGTATCGGGATGGGGATCGCCCCATACGGTGATACAAAGCGGCGATACAAAGCGGCGATACAAAATGGCCCGTCGCTTCGGCGCAGCGCTACGCGTAGGTCTCGCAATTCCCTGTCATGGCGGCTTCGCTCCATGCCAGGCCCGGGCGGATGCGATGCCCGATCTCGCGCTCGGCCACCGCCACCGGCGGCACGGCATAACGCTCCCGATGGGGCTCCGGCTGGCGCTGCGGCCGCGTCGCCGGCTCGTGCGTCTCCAGTTCGAGGCAATGCCTGAAGTCGCTCGCCGCCAGGCGCGCGCCGATGAACTTGCCAAACGCATCGAGCTGGACCTGCGAGGTCATGCCGGCGCTGCCGCCGATCGCCGGACAGATGATCCACGTCGTGTCGCCCCGGGTGAACAGGTGCAGGCGCCTGGCCTGGTCCGCCGGCCGCAGCGCGTGCTCTTCGCCGGCGACGCCGTCCAGCGAAAAGGCTTCGATATATTCGTCGGTATGGCGGTGGCTCAGGCAGATGACCACCTTCGGACGCCAGCGCTCGCAGGTCCTGGCGATAAAGCGGAAGCGTTCGCCCTCCCGGCACAACGCGACATAGCGCTTCTGCGGAATCAGTTCCGGCTGGCCCCGGAACGCCTTGGACCAGGTGGTTCTGCCGTCGACATGCGCGGGCAGCGGAAACAGGCTCAGCCTGAATTCCGCGCCCGCCGGCGAGTACAGATGGCCCCAGTAGTAATGTTCCCAGTCGTTGTCGCCGAGCCGCACCCCTAGCGCCTCCGCCCGCGCGGCGGCCATGATGCGCGCCACGCACTGGTGGCCAAACCACTTGGCCATGTCTTGTCGATGCTGCTGGCGGAACACGGCATCCCATGCCGGTGGTGCCAGGTGTGGATGAAGCGGTGCGACGATAGGCTCGGACCATGCCGGGCTGCGGTCGCATATCCAGACGGCAGCCCCTGGATTGCCTCCTTCCATGCCGACGTAGGAGGCAAAATAACGGTCCAGTTCCTGGCGCGTGAACATCCGTGAATGCTGCATTTTATCCCTTGCTGCTTAGTGGGACCCCCAATATTTAATGCCGCAGCATGCCGCCGCCGCAACGGGCGTACGTACTGCCGTGGTCATATGCAAATTCTTTTTTATGCTGGGCAGGAAAATAGACGGAGGCAGAATGCCCCTCCCCCGAGCGGCATGCTTCCATCGTTTTTTATAATGTCCCGGACGACCTGCTTTACGGCCTGCCGAGTGATTGGAACAGGCGTGTTCCGGCGCGCGACGCCGCCCTGGCAGGCGGTTCGGTCGCGGCTGGGTCGAGCACCATTGGTGGCCCCGGGAAGACGCTTGGCGTCAGCGCTTAATTAATCAGGCTGCAACTTATTCATTATTTTACTTCCCCCATAAATACAAAAAATTACAAATGTTTCGAACCTGTAAAACGAAGCCGTGCAC
This sequence comes from Cupriavidus alkaliphilus, assembly GCF_900094595.1. Classification (GTDB taxonomy): domain Bacteria; phylum Pseudomonadota; class Gammaproteobacteria; order Burkholderiales; family Burkholderiaceae; genus Cupriavidus; species Cupriavidus alkaliphilus. Next base: position 43,326 of record NZ_FMAD01000003.1, read on the forward strand.
CATATAAGCGAGCACACCGTCCATCCAACGCACCATGCCGGTGCCGGTTCGACTGATATAGGGTTCTTATAGCCCTTTGTTGATTGAGATGATTTTATCCAAAGCCTTCGGATATAGGAATTTCAATCTTCTAAGGTCTGAAATAAGCGATCTGCTGCGGCGCAATATATTTTGGGCGCGATTTTCCATCCCCTCGCCGGAGGGGATAAAAAACAGCTGACGAATTAACCAAAAGCCGGGCTGCGCCGCGCGCTTGCGGCTCAGAATCCGGAAAAGCGGATGCCGATCGAGCCGTAGCCGTAGTAGCGATCCAGCTTGCCGGCGGTGGTCGCGTTGTAGAGGAACGGGATGGTGCCGACGAAGTTGTACAGCGAGGCCTGCCCGCGCAGGAACACCTCGACGTTCTTGGCCACCCCATACGACAACTCCAGCCCCAGCGTATGGTTGGAGCGGATCGGCGCGTTGCCGTAGGTTTCGGCGCGGCTGTCGACGTTGCTGCGCAGCAGGTACTGGAACTGGTAGCCCAGGCGTGCGGCGAAGCGCTCGTATTTCCAGCGCCACGACCCGCCCAGGTTCAGGTAGCCGGCGGTGTAGTTGAAATCGTCGTTGAAATCCAGCCCGAACTGGCTGGCATTGACCGAGAACGAGGCCGACTGCAGCGTGACGTTGCCCACGTTGCACGGCGCCGCGAGCTGGCCGTTGGCGAGATTGTCGGAGCCGATGGCAACATTGAAATTGCAGTTGCCGCGCTGCAGCCGGGTATTGAGGCTGCCGACCGTGACGCGGCTGATCCCAAGCCCGACAAAGCCGGTGAGCTGGTTGCGCTCGCTCAGCTCGCCCGAGAAGATCACGTCGGCCTGGGCCTGGACATCGTTGGCGTTGTTCACGGTGAGGCTGTTGAACGTGGTGTTCCGGACCATCACCGGCGACGAGCGGTCCAGGCTGCCGGCGTGGTCGCCCCACAGAGAGAAACGCAGCATGATGCGGTCGCGCGCGCCGGCCTCGGCCAGCGGGTCGTAGTGCATTGCCAGCATCCAGGTATCGATGTGATTGCGGTCCTGCCCGTACTCGATGCCGCGGCGCCAGTAGGTGGCCGAGCCCGACCAGTGCGGCGAGAACTTGTAGCCCAGCATCAGCTTGCCGCCGCGGTAGTCGCCCGCATTGTCGGACACCGGGCCCTGGCGCCCGCGCAGGTTGAACACATCGACGGTACGGTTGACCATGTCGTAGCTGGCCTCCACCCGCACCGAGGTGAACTCGCCGGTGGCGGGCTCGGCCTGCATGAACACATCGTCGGGGGCGGCCCTGGCCGTGCCGGCGGCACACAGCCCCAGCATCAGGGCGCAGGCGCGGTCGAGCCGGCGCTTTCGAAGCAGCTGCATAGGAAACTCCGAGGCCGCTGGGCGAGCCTCATGCAGGGCGCGTTCCGCGAAAAGCGCCCGATGCAGGCAGAACATGACCCGGTCATCCTCGGCGCAACGCTTGCGGCATGCCGCAAGCGATCGGATGACCGGGAACCTGGCCTTCCCCGTGCGGGCGGAAGGCCACCACTACGGCGCTACGCGCCGCTCACGGGTTGAGCGTGACCGTGGTCTTGAGGCCGTCGCCGACCACCATTTCAGCATCGGTCTTGACCAGTGCCGTCTTGGCGAATGCGATGTCGTTGTTGACCAGCATGCCCACGCGCACATCCCTGCCGGGCAGGCCGGTAGTGGTGGCGAACGTCACCGGGAAGGTGCTGGTCGCCTTGGGCGTGAGCGCGTCGACCTGCGCCTGGCTGAGCGCGCCGGAAGAGCGCAGCTTGCCGAGGAAGGTGGTGAACGGCAGGTTGAGCGAGCCACCGTTGGCGCTGGAGAACAGGCTGTCCGCGGCGGCGTTGGTCAGGCTTGCCGCGACCGACAGGCCGCCGCTGACACGGAAGGAATACGCGGTGTTGGCCGGCACCACCGCATCGACCAGTTGCGAGCCGTTGAAGGTCAGCGTCACGTTCTCAATGATCACGTCGACCTGGTTGCCGTTATAGGTGTAGCTCAGCCCCGCGCGCACTTGCGTCGGCCCGCCGTTGAAGGCATCGCCGTTCTGTGCCACGCCGACCTGGATCGCATCGAGCGAGCCGCCGGTGGCGGTGATGGTGTCGGTGATCGGCTGCGACACACCGTTGATGGTCAGGTTGGAGAGCACCAGCGAGTTCTTCAGCCGGACCGCATCGGCCACGCTGTTGATGGCGCCGGCATCGACCACGCCGCCGAGGTTCGCCGCGACCTGCTGGATCTGGGCGGCACTGCCGCTCGATACGGCGTCGCCGAGCTGCGCGAGCCCCGCCGCGTTCGCGGCATTGGTCAGCGCGCTATCCGTGACCGCCTGCACCAGCGCCGTGGTCGTGGCCGCCTGGGCGCTCTGCGTGACGATGTTGATCGATCCGCCTTCGATCAGGGCCGACAGCGTTTCGGTGGGGCTGCTGCTGATGTCGATCGCTTCCAGCGCGGTGCTGACGCTATCCACTTCGCCGGCGATCACCGGCGCGGCCAGTGCGGCCACATTGGTGGCCACGGCGCCGATGTTCGATTGCAGGCTGGCGGGCAGCCCCGCTTGCGCGTTCTGCACGGCGCTGGACACGACACCCGCCACCAGCGCACCGCTGCTCAGGTCCGCCGTGCCCGACGCGCCCGCCACCGCGGTGGCGACCGCCTTCGACGCCGCCGCGGCCGAATCCGCGGGCGTCAGCGTACCGCCCTCGCCCAGGCCGGTCAGCGTCTTGGAGACGTGGTCGACCAGTTGCTGCACCACCACCGCCGCGCGCAGCGCTTGCGCATCCTGCATCGGGTCAAGCGTGGCCAGGTCCTTGCCGGCGAGGCCCAGGCCCGTTGCCAGCGGCGCGACCGAGCCTGCCCCGAGCTGCACCGCCAGCGTGGTCAGCGGCGAGACTACCTGTGTCACGCCCTCGCGGTAATCGATCGCCGCGGCCTGCAGCACGCCGGCGAACGGCAACTTGGTACCGGCATCGGTGCCGCCGGTCACCTTCAGCGCGCTCTTGGTGCAGCCTGCCGGGAACGTGAAGTCGCCGGTGGCATTGGTGACCGCGGTCTTGTTCTCGCAGTCAAGGAAGGTGACGGTCGAGCCCGACAGGTAGAAGTCCACCGCCTTGCCGCTGACCGTGGCCGACGGTTGGGACGGCTGGCCGGGCGCTGGCGCATCGTCGCCACCGCCGCCGCAAGCGACGAGCGTTGCCGCCGCGCCTGCCATGATGCCAAGGATGAAGATGTTCCGGGTTTTGCTTTGCACGCTGCTCTCCTGAGATCAATACTTCGCTACGACGAAACATGGTGGGGAAGCCTGCGACGGCTAACCTGCCGCGCGCAGTCTGCGGCGCCCTGTGCTGCCCCTGCTGCCCTTGTTACCACCCGCGACGCTGCAGGCCGATGCCGCGGCAGCAGCTTGCAGGTCGCGGCAGCCCGCAGATAAACGCATCCACCAATCGGTGTCACCCCTACGTGGCGGGGGAAACTCAAAGCGTCGGCGCGGCACATGGCGGGGGCCGGGCCGGGGCGTCCATGACGCTCGCTGGCAATGGTTCATGGCAGGCTCACCGACTCCTGCGCCTCGCCCATGACGTGTACCGGGAAATCGTCCGGGCGCAGCCAGCGCGACAGGTACTGCCCCATCGCATCCAGCAGCACATCGGACATCATTCCCCCGGCCCCGGCCAGCGGCGGACAGATCAGCCACGTGGTGCCGTCGCGTTCCAGCACGCGCAGCGTCTTGGGCTGGTCGGCGGGTTGCAGCACGTGGTCGGTGGCGTGTGCCTGCGCCAGGCCGAATGCCTGCGCGAAGTCGTCGGCGTGCCGCTCGCCCAGGCAGACCACCACCTTCGGCTTCCAGAGCCGGCGAATGCCGTCGATGAAGGCAAAACGGCGGCCTTCGCGGCACAGGTCGAGATAGCGCCGTCGCGGAAACAGTTGCGGCTGGCCGCGAAACGCCTTCGACCACGGGATCTCGTCGGTCAGGCGCGCCGGCAGCGGAAACAGGCTGAGCTTGAACTCGGCGCCCTGCGGGCCGTACAGGTGATGGTCGAAGTAATGCCTCCAGTCCTGCTCGCCCATGGTGGTCTTGAACACCCTGGCGCGCGCCGCGGCCATGATGCGCGCGATCTTCTGGTGCGATTGCCAGCGCTCCATGTGATGCCGATACTGGCTGCGGTATGCGGCATCCCAGGCGGTTGGGCGCGCATGCGGAATCAGCGGGCCCGACAGCGGCGCCACGCCGGGATGCGGAGAGCTGTCGCAGAACCAGACCGCAGCGCCTGGATTGCCGCCTTCCATCCCTACGTACGACGCGAAATACGAATCCAGCTGTTCGCGCGTGAAGACCGTCAGTGGCTCTGTGTTCTTTCTCATTCCTCTACCGCGGTGGAGTGAAGGATGCCCGGACGCTGCACCGCATCCGCCGTGCCGGTGTCTCGCACCAGGCCGGCGGTTCCGGACCTGCTCGTCATCGCTTTTTATTCTCACCCCCGCAGCGAGGGGTGCGCTGCCCTGTCGTTTCCCTCCTTGCGCGGGGTAACGCAGAAGCCCGAATGGCGGCATTTTCGCGCGCGAAAAAACGCGCGAAAGTCGGTCACGTCCCCCACGATTTGCGCTGCGGGCCCCGGCGCGAGACCGGTGCACACGCGTGCGGAGTTTCCCTTCCGATGAAGGGTACCGACGCTTTTGGCTGCATCGCACTATTCGCTCCAGAAAACACGGAGCACGCCGGGGCCTTCAGCGCACCGGCAGTACGAGAGCGTTGCAGTTGCATGGACGGCCCTCACCGATGCGGCCCGTGGCAGGTCTTGCGCTGACCGCCGCCACACCATGCAACCGCTGCCGCAAGGCAGCCCCGCACGACTCTGCTTGATCACGCCATGAGCATGCACACGCAGATGCATGCCGTGCGACGAGCCTGGCCGCCACTTCGCGCGGACCGGGAGTTCGGAGGAGACAACAAGGGCATGGGCACTCGCATGGGTGCCCATTACTCAACGCTTCTGGGAGAAGCAATTGGGTATCTATCGCGATATGTTTGCCAGGCACCACGATCAGCTCGCGCTGATGGCTCGCCTGCTCGACGCCGGCGCCATCTGGGTGGCGGCAATCCTGGCCAGTGAAGCGCGCTTCGACACCGCGCAGGCGCCAATCCACCAGTTCATCCAGTACTTTGCCTGTGCCATTGCCTTCATCGTGCTGCCAGGCTTCGACGTGTACACGTCGTGGCGCGGACGCAGCCTGTTCTCGCTCGCCTGGCGGTTATTGTCAGCGTGGAGCCTGGTCTGGCTGGTGAGCCTGCTGCTGACCTACCTGCTGCACCAGACCGACTCGCTGTCGCGCCTGTGGATGGTGTACTGGTACCTGTTCGCGCTGGCAGGGCTGGTGGCGCTGCGCGTGGTCAGTCGTGCCGTGCTCAACCTGCTGCGCGTTGCCGGCGCCAACAACAAGCGCGTCGTCATCGTCGGCTTCGGCCGCACCGGCCAGGAAATGTACCGCCGCGCCACCGCCAGCCACACCACCGGCTACAAGATCAGCGGCATCTATGCCGCCGAAGGCGAGCCCACGCCGGAAGGACGCCGCCGCATCAACGACAGCGCCGACATCGCCGCGTTCGCACGCGAGCACGGCATTGCCGAGATCTGGCTGACGCTGCCGATGAGCGAGCACCGCCTGATGCAGGAGATCGCCTTCTCGCTGCGCAATGACTTCATCGACATCAAGTGGATGCCGAGCGTGCTCGACTTCGACCTGCTCAACCACAACGTCGGCAATTTCCTCGGCATGCCCGCGGTGGAGATGAACAAGCCGCCGTCGCTGGGCGTGCGCGGCACCATCAAGGCAATCTTCGACCGCACCTTCGCCGCGCTGGTGCTGGTGGCGCTGTCGCCCCTGTTCCTGCTGATCGCCGTGCTGATCAAGCGCGACTCGCCCGGGCCGGTGTTCTTCAAGCAGGAACGTCTCGGCCTGGACGGACGCGTCATCCACGTCTACAAGTTCCGCAGCATGAAGGTGCATGCCGAACACGGCGTCGTCACGCAGGCCACCAAGGGCGACAGCCGCATCACGCCGATCGGCGCCTTCCTGCGCCGCACCAGCCTGGACGAGCTGCCGCAGTTCATCAACGTGCTGAAGGGCGAGATGAGCGTGGTGGGCCCGCGTCCGCACGCGATGGCGCACAACAACATGTACAAGGAGCAGCTCGACTTCTACATGCTGCGCCACCGCGTCAAGCCGGGCATCACCGGGTGGGCGCAGATCAACGGCTATCGCGGCGAGACCGACACCCTCGACAAGATGGCCAAGCGGGTCGAGCACGACATCTTCTACATCCGCAACTGGTCGTTCTGGCTCGACCTGCGCATCATTTTCTGGACCGCCTTCCGCGGCTGGATGGGCAGCAACGCTTACTGAACCAGGCCAGCCCATGCCCATCCCTTCCGCGTCCATTCCGGCGCCTGTTTAGCCATCGAACCCGCAAGCCAATGATCAAAGTCCTGCACGTGACCGAGTGCCTGGGAGGTGTCGAGACCTACCTGCACCTGCTGGCCTCCCATATCAACGACCAGCGCATCAGCTTCCACTTTGCGCTGCCGAAGCAATGCTCGGTCTCGGCGATTGCCGATGCGCGCAATTTCGGCGTCAGCTACCTGCCGATTCCGCGCAAGCTCGATCCGCTCAACGACCTGAAGGCGGCACTGAACCTGCGTGCGCTGGTGAAGCGCGTGGCGCCGCAGATCGTCCACCTGCACAGCTCCAAGGCGGGGCTGGTGGGCCGGCTGGCCTGCATCGGCCTGAACGTGCGCGTGGTCTACACCCCGCATGCCTACTATTACCTGGGCCTGCGCGGCATCAAGCGCCGCGTGTTCCTGATGGCGGAGCGCTTCCTGCACCGGCTTACCGATGCGGTGCTGGCGACCTCGCCGTCGGAGCGCGACCGCGCCATCCATGAGGTGGGCCTGCCGCGCGAGCGCGCGCACTCCATCCTGAACGCCGTCGAGCCCCGCTCCGTGCCGGTGGAAAGGCAGCTGGGGGCCGGCGTCAAGCGCGTGATCATGGTGGCGCGGATCAGCCCGCAGAAGAACATCCCCATGTTCCTGGACGTGGCCAGGCTATTCCAGGGCCGTACCGACATCGAATTCATGCTGGTCGGCTACGGCCACTACGAAAACGACCGCGCCACGCTCGATGCCATGCTGCAGGAGCGCGGGCTGGTCGAGGGCAAGGACATCACCGCGATCGCGTGGATGAGCCGCGCCGAGCTGCTGGAACTGCTGGCGGATGCCGCGGTGGTGGTGCTGACCTCGCACTACGAGAGCTTCGGCTACGTGCTGGCGGAAGCCAATGCGCTGGCGATCCCGGTGGTCGGCACCGACGTCGACGGCATCAAGGACATCATCGTCGATGGCAGCAACGGCTTTATCGTGCCGGTGGACGACGCCCCTTCCATGGCCAGTTCGATCGAAGCCATCGTCGGCGATGCCACGCTGTGGCAGACCATGTCCGAACACGCCGTGACGCGGGCCAAGTCCGAGTTCAACATCGTGACCCAGGCCCAGAAGTTCGAGTCCTTCTACTCGCGCGCGGTGCTCGCCTAGCACCGCACCGGCCGTTGCTGGTCAGGGCGGCGCATTGCCGCCGGGCCAGCTGGCCAGCAGCATCCCGGCGTCGGCAAGCACGGTGCCGTCCTGCAGCGCCGCGCACGGGCGCGCGCCTGCGGCGCTGCCCAGCGCCCTCACCTTGCAGCCGTCCGGCCCCGCCTGCGCCAGCGCCTCGCGCAACAGCGCCCGGCCTTGCGGCCCCCAATAGATGCGATGCACCGCGCCATCCTTGCGCAGCGACAGCACGAAGCTGTCCTGGCGCTGGCGCCAGTGGGCGTCCTGCGCCCCGGCAAGCAGGCCCAGCAGGTCGCGCAGCATGGCGATGACCGGCTTCTCCGAGCCATCGTTCCTGAGCAGGCCGAAGTTCGCCTCGCGGTCCCATCTTGCCTGGCCGCGGTCGCGCCATGCATAGATGCCGAGCATGGGCACCTGCGCCATGACGCCGGCGAGCACCTGCCTGGCGATCAGCGTCGCCTGCGCGGCTTCGCTGCGCACCGGCAGGTACGAGGCATAGCCCCATTCGCTGACGATCAGTTGCGCGCCCGGACGCGGCGAATTGCGGATGCGGCCGCCCAGCTGCCGATAGTCGCGCAGCAGCGTCTCGGGCGTGGCGCGGTACGGATGGATGCTGAGCCCCTTCATGCAGCCCAGCCGCGGATCGGTCAGCAGGCGCGACAGGGACTGTTCCGCCACAGGATTTGCCGGCCCGGGCAGCCGCGCCAGGCCGAACAGGTAAACCGACGGTGGCGGCACCGTGCCGGCCTGCGCCAGCGTGTCGCAGATCCTGCCGGCGGTCGAGAGCAGCCGCGAAACGGGTACCGACGGATGCAGGAAGGTCTTGTTGTCGGGCTCGTTCCAGATCTCGTATGAGAGGTCCGGCCCGGCGTTGCGCTGCATGAACTGGCTGGCGAAGGCGGCGAAGCTGGCCTCGCTGGCGTCGCTGCCACCGTCCTCGCCCTGGTCGCCCCAGATATACCGCCCGCCATACAGCGTGACCAGCATCTGCAGGCCGGCCTGGCGTGCCTGCGCAATGACCTGCGCGTAGCGCTGCGGCGCCAGGTGTCCGCGCACCACCCCGGGCCGCACGCCGAAACGCACGTGCGAGAAGCCGAGGCGCCGGATCTCGGCGAAGTCGCGGGCCGACACCGTGGCCGGATCGATCTGCACGGCAAAGGCCGGCATCGACGCAATCCGGCCAGAGGCCTGCCCGTTCTCGGCATGCGCCTGCCGGGCGGGCCACCAGCCCGAGACCGCGATCAGCGCGGCCAGCGCCAGCGCACGCGTCTGCGCCCCGCGGCGCGGCGATGCGGCGCTACGCGGCGACATGCCTGCGCAGTACGCCCATGGCGAGCGCACCGGTCTGGAACAGCGCAATGACGAGGAACGACACCAGCATGACCTGCGCCGCCACGAGGTAGTCCAGCTGCGGATATCGCCATGCCCCCAGCACGACGCCGGCAAGCAGGCCGATGCCCGCGGCCAGGAAGATGGCGCGCGCCATGCCGAACGCCTTCAGCAAGGTGCGCAGGCACATCACCACCGCAAACACGATTGGAAACAGCGAAAAGAAGCGCACGTCGAGATCCCCATACGCCGCGCCGAACAGCATGACCACGACCTGGTCGCCAAACAGCAGCAGCAGCACGCTCAGCGCGCCGGACAGCACCACGCCGCCCAGCACGAAGCCGGCCGCGTTCCGGGCCAGCGTCAGCGTGTCGTCCTGCCGGAACGACGCCGCAAACCTCGGCATCAGGTGGTAGCCCAGCGCCATCAGGATATATTGGGCCGGCAGCAGCACCGTCAGCAGGATGCGGAACTTGGCCGAATCGGCGAAATGCCCGAGCGAGCCGAGCAGCACCACCAGGCCCGGCCCGACCAGCCAGCTCATCAGCTGCGCGCTGGCCGAGCTGGCACCGAACCCCAGCCACTGGCGCGGCGACTCCGGCCGGCCCGGGATCAGTTCGATGCGGCCGCGGCGGCGCAGCGTGGCGGCCGCGACCAGGGTCGGCAGCAGGATCGCGGCCGCGAGCAGCAGCATTGCCGCGGGCGCCGGCTGCGTGCCGGAGGCCAGGCCGATCATGGCCACGCCGCCGCCGATCAGGGTGTGGCAGACCAGCAGCCCGGCATAGCCGCGCGTCTTCGCGCCCACCGTCCTGAGCACCCAGTACGCGGTGTAGCTGGCAAACAGCACCGCGGCGGCCGCGCAGGCCGACGTGCTCAGGCCATGCCCGTACAGGTAGAGGATGGACCCGGCCGCGACCGGAAGCACCGTCAGCACCGCGACTTCGGCCGAAAAGCGCACGCGCAGCTTGATCCCTTCGATCAGCGCGGGCTCGTGCAGGAACGAAACATAGAAGATGTTGATAAACACCACCAGCGACAGCACCACCGCCACCAGCCCATAGCCCGCCACGTCCATCGAGCGGGCCAGCGCCACGTTGATGCCGAACTGCACCGCCGTATATGCGGCCTGCTCGAACACCGCGCCCAGCGCCGACAGCATGCGGCGCATTACGGCGTCCCCTTGAGCGATGGCGCCGCGTCGAGCGGCGCCGGCGCGGCCGGCACCGCCAGCTTCTGGCTGAACAGTTGCGCCAGGCCTTGCGTAATCTCGCGGCCCAGCCGCGCCGAACGCTTGAACTGCGCCGCGCCCAGCGAGCGCGCGTAGGTGAGCCTTTCGATCACGTCGTCAGCGCCGGCACTCTGCCGCACCGCGAAATCGCCGCGCCCGCTCAGCTTGAAGAACGACGCGACCTTGGTGTCCCAGACGATGCCGACGGAAGGCACGCCGAAGCTGAAGGCGATGATGTTGGCGTGCATGCGGTGCCCGACCATGCTGTGGCAGCCCGCGATGATCGATGCCAGCTCCGCCGGGGACCTGGGCAGCATGTAGTCCACGCCGTCCGCAACCGCCGCACCCAGCCGGCTCCTGACCGTGGCCGCGGCGAGATTGTCTTCCTCGGCGCCGTTGGTGAACAGCACCACGCGCTGTCCGCCCTGGCGCAGCTTGTGCACCAGTTCCACGAACATGCCCAGCCCGGCGCCCTGCTCCGATACGGCGACGAGGTCCGCGTTGTAGTGCAGCGATTCGACGTCCGAGACGCAGATCCCCACGTCCCAGCGCTTCTCCAGCCCGTGCTCCGCATACAGCGACGAACTCAGGATGGCGGGATCGGGAATGATGGCGACATCGCAAGGCTCGCCCGCGCCAAGGCCGACGATATTGCGCCGCGAGCTTTCATCCCGCACCGAAACGAATTGCGGCGCCGCCAGCGCGAAGAAGCGCGACACCAGGTAGCGCCCCAGGCGCGACCAGCCGGCCGCCACGCCCACCGACACCAGCGCGACCTTCGCGTTACTGCCAAGGCAGCGGGCCAGCAGGTAGAGCTTGAGGGGAAAGTTCAGGTCCACGTCGCACAGCAACTGGCCGCCGCCGACCACCACCATATCCGCATCGGCCAGCTGCTGCTGCCAGCGGGTGCGCCATTGCCGCCGGTATTTCAGCCAGATGGCAGCGGTCAGCACCGGCACCCGGGCCCAGCCAGGCAGCCGCGAGAAGAGCCGCATCAGGCGACCCTTCTTCAGCGAGTTTTCGCCCAGCCGGGTGCGCCCGGCGATGTCCAGGAAGCTGACCCGGCAATCCGGCACCGCCTGGCGGATCAGGTGGGCCAGCGTTTCGGCGATCACCGCATCGCCGAGGTTGTCACTGTATGGCACCGCGCATATGACGACGTGCTTCATCTTGTTTGGCCGGCAAGGCACTTAGCAAAGGGATGAGGAACAAGCTGACCGAGGTGAGATGGCGAACATAGCTGCCCAGGTCCGGCTCGAAGATAAACTGCACCAGGATATGCGCCACCACCAGCGTGGCGAACCAGCGGCGCTTGCGCCCGGCCTCGGTCGCCGCCGGCGTGCCGGACAAGCCGCGCAGCGCCACGCGCAGGATCGCGGCATGCATCAGCATCATGGCCAGGTCGACCGGGGCGCGGAAGCTGATCACCGGCAGCACGAACATCACCGCCGCGTACAGGTAGTTGACAATGAAATTCACACCGGATGTGGGCGGGTACAGGTTCCAGATCATGGTGCGGTTGTCGCTGCCGATGCTCAGCGCATAGTTGTTCGAGATATCCCGCGGCGACTGCAGGATAAACAGGATCTCGGACGGCGCCACCAGGATCGCGCCCACCACGCAGGCCAGCACGATGGCCTTCCATGCCGGCGACAGCCGCGCCGACGCGCGGATGCCCAGCGCCAGCACCAGGATCATCGCGTAGTAGTTGCGGATGAAGAGCGCGTAGCAGCCGTACAGCACCATGGTCATGACCACCAGCGCGCGGTACGACACGCCGCGCGACATCCCGCCCATGACCAGCACGATCGACATCGCGATCACCACGGTCTCCTTGCCCGGCGACAGCAGGTTCAGCAGCATGCAGGGCAGCACGAACAGCCAGCGCGTGGCGAGGTCGCGCAGGCTCGCCAACCGGCTCGACGCCAGCGCAAGATAGGCCACGCCGACCGTGGCGGTGACGACATTCACATACTCCGCCCCGAACACCGAGAACACTTTGGCGGTGGCGGCGAACGAATCGTCAAGGTCGGTCGAGCCGCTGACCAGGAATTCCAGCATCTTGTTGGAATCGGTGACCCATTTTTCCGGCAGCGAGTCGCGCCCGAAGAAATAGATCGTCAGGTACAGCAGGCTCAGCACCAGGCTCGCCACCGTGGCCAGCCCGCGCTCGGCCAAGACCCAGTCGCGGTCCAGTCTCGCGGCTTGCATGGCTTACGCCTTCTCGCTCTGCGAGTAGCCGTAGTAGGCATAGCGATAGCGCCCGTACTTGGAGCCATAGCCGTAGCGGAAGGCGTTGGGGTCGAGGCCGTTGAAGATCACTCCCTTCACGCTCACGTTGACCTGCCCCAGCTGCTTGGCGCATTCCGAGATCTCGCCGATCGAGCTCTTGCCGAAACGCGTCACCAGGAACACCGTGGCGCAACGCTCGGCCAGGATCGCGGCATCGGCGACGGCCAGCACCGGCGGGCTGTCGATCATCAGCATGTCGTAGCGCGCGCTGAGCTCTTCCAGCAGCCTGACCATGCGCTCCTTCAGCATCAGTTCGGCCGGATTCGGCGGAATCGTCCCCGTGCCGATAAAGTCCAGTCCCTGCACCACGTTGCGGTGGATCACGTCTTCCAGCGACAGCTTGCCGGCCAGCACGTCGGACAAACCCGGCTCGCGGTCCTTGCCGAAGTACTGGTTCAGGTAGCCCTTGCGCATGTCGGCGTCGACCAGCAGCACGCGCTTGCCGCCGGAGGCCATCAGCGCGGCCAGGTTGACCGAGACAAAGGACTTGCCCACGCCGGCGGTGGCACCGGTCAGCAGCACGCGGTTGTTGGGCGCATCCAGCATGGCGAACTGCAGCGAGGTGCGCAGGCTGCGCAGGCTTTCCACCGAGGGCTCGTTGGGGAAGCGGTCGGCCAGCAGATAGTGGCCACGCTTGCGCGCCTGGATGTCCTTGCTGATGGTGAGCTGGTGTTCGGACTGGGGCACCGTCGCGTAGACGTTGAGCCCGGTGTGTTCCTCGATGTCCTTGGGGTCGGTGATGCCGCCATACAGGGCATTGCGCACAAAGGCCACCACGGCCCCCGCCAGCACGCCAAGCACTGCCGCCAGCACGATCACCAGCGCCTTCTTCGGCTTGACCGGCTCCTCGGGCACCGGCGAGGTGTCGACCAGCCGCACGCTGCCGACCTTGCCCGCCTTCACCAGCTTGAGCTGCTGCATATTGTTCAGCATGCCGACATAGAGGTCGTTGTTGACCTGCACGTCGCGCATCAGGCGCACGGTATCCTGCTCCAGCGTCGGCAGGGTCTTGACCCGGCCAGCGACCGCTCCCACCTTGGCGGCAAGCGCGGCAATCTGCTTGTCGATGGCCTGCATCGACGGGTGGCCCGGCGCAAAGCGCGTCACCAGCTCGGCGCGCTTCTGCTTGAGTTCCAGCAGCGAGGTTTCGGCGGTCACGCTCTCCTGCAGGAAGGCCTTGCCCTCTTCGCTCAGGTTGAAGGTGCCGCGCTCGTTGCGCATGGCGTTGTACTTCACTTCCGCGCGCTCGAGCTCGCCCTTCAGCTGCGGCAGCAGGTTATTGAGGAACAGCAGCGATTTTTCCGCTTCGGCGGCCTTGCGGTTGATGTTCTGCGCCACGTATTCGTCGCCGATCTCGTTCAGGATCGCCGCCGTCAGCCTGGCGTCATTGCCTTCCAGCGAAGCCCCGATCACGCCGCTCTGCTTGCCCTTCTCCGCGATGTTCAGCTGCTGCTGCAGCTGCTCCAGCGTCTTCAGCCGCGACTGGCGCACCAGGTTGAAGGCAATGCCAGGCTTGGCCTTCAGCGCCGTCACCAGCAGCCGGATCTCGCCCACCGCATGGCTGGCCTCGACCACTTCGCCGACGCGGCCGACGATGGGCTTGTCCAGGCTGCTCTGCTCGAGCCGGTAGCGGCCATCGCCCAGGCTCACCAGCAGGAAGTTCTCGCCTTGCAGCGCCTCGGGCACGTCGAAGGTCGGCACCTCGATCGATTCACCGGCCCACGCATAGCCGCCCATGCCGAACAGGCCGGGTTCGGACAGCCCCTTCGACTGGCTGGCGATCCACGGCCCGACCAGCGGAAAATACTTGGGCTTGGCATCGATATAGAGCCGCAGGTTGTCGACCGCCTTGCCGACCACCATGCGCGAGCGCAGGATCTCGATTTCCGCGGTCGCCTGCGTCTTGACGTCGAACAGCGACGAGACATCGCCCAGCAGGCCGTTGGGACTGTTCTGGCTGTCCTCGACCTGCACCATGATGTTGGCCTCGTACACCGGACGCGCCAGGAACGCATAGGCAACCCCCAGCATCAGGACGGCAAAGGCAATGGCCGCGATCAGCCAGCGGTTTGCCACCAGCACGTCGAGGTAGCGGACGACGGCAATCTCGTCCGACTGGGCCGGCGCCGCGACGGGAAGATAAGTGGACTGGTTCATGGCAGGCAGGACAGTATCGGTTTAACCCAGGGCCCGGATGCGCGGCACCCAGGACTCCACGCCGCGCTGGATCAGTTGCAGCGCGCTCTCGAATGCCGCACGGGGCTGGCGGTAAGGGTCTGGCACATCGAATTTTTCCAGCTCGCCCAGGCGGAATACCCTTCCGGTGGTCGCCGGATGCAGGCGCTGGATCTCCTGCCGCTGCGCGCCGTCCATCACCAGTATCAGGTCCGCGCGCCGGATCAGCACGTGATTGAGCTGCTGCGCCCGGTGCCCGGATATGTCCACGCCCTGGCGGCTCATCAGGTCCACCGCATGCGGATCCGCGGCGTGCCCGGACAGCGCGCCGAGGCCGGCCGAGACCACCTCGCCCTCGGGCAGCGCCTGCCTGAGCAGGCCCTGTGCCATCGGGCTGCGGCAGATATTGCCGATGCAGACCACGAGTACGGTCTTGATCATTTGACGGCGTTCGCGGTGGACGTGAAGAAGTTGCCGCTCGGCACCAGCTGGTTGATCACGCGGCTCCAGCGCACCACGCCCGCGGCATCGACATAGACCACGTCGCGCGGCTTCAGCTCGAAGGCCTCGGCCAGGGCAAACGCGACCGGTGACTTGCCGTCGAGGTGGAACACCTCGGCCTGCCCGTCGGCGGCTTTGCGAATTACGTAGAGCTCCTTGGCGTTGGCCGAATTGGGGTTCAGGCCGCCGGCTTCACCGATCGCTTCGCTGAGCGTGAGCCGGCCATTGCGCGGCATCACCGGCGTCGGCTTGACGACTTCGCCGGTCACGAAGACCTTGCTGTCCTCGCGCTGCTCCACGCGCACGATGTCCCCGTTGCGCAGCAGGATGCGCGCCGGGTCGATGCCTTGCTGCAGCAGCGCCGGCAGGCTGACGTAGTAGGTCTTGCCCTCGCGCGAGATGCGGATGCGGCTGTTGTCGCCGGTCAGCACGTTGATGCCGCCGGCGCGGTTGAGCGCCTCGACCAGCGTCATCGGCACGTCGTCGATATTCTGCGGACCCGGCGTCTTGACTTCGCCGTCGAGGTAGACCCGCTTGCTGCGAAACGCCAGCACGCGCACCGTGACCTGCGGCATCGTGACCACCGGCTTGAGCTGGGTACTCAGCTGCCCGCGGATCTGGTCCGGCGTCTGGCCGAGCACCTTGAGCACGCCGGCGTAGGGAAACTGGATGGTGCCGGCCGGGCTCACCACGTAGCCCGGAATGTTGGCCGCGCCGCTGTAGCTGGGGATCTCGTAGGCGGCGCCGATCGAGTAGGTCTGCGTGGGGAACACCAGTTCCGGGTGATCCCACACCACGATCGAGAGAATGTCGCCGACCCCCACGGTATAGGGCCCGGGCTCGCCGAACAAGGCCTCGACGCCAGCGTTCGCGGGCGGCGTGGCGGCCTTCAGCGTGCGCACCAGCGCCGGCGTGATCTGCGTGACCTTGGGCACCGACTCCGGGTCTTCCGGATCCAGCGGGCGCTGCGGATCGAAGCGCATGCCCGGCGCCAGCGCGCACGATGCCAGCAACGGAACGATCCCCAGGCACATGACGGCCCTGCCAAACCTCAAGCTGCTTGAAAGCTTTAGCACTCTCGATGATTCCCTTGTTTGCAAGAAGACCCGCATGGCCCGCCGCCACCCTGTCGTAACGCACAGCGGTGACCCCGCTGGTCCGGCATGGCACCCGGGGGTGCCTGTCCGCTTGTCTGCACGGCTGCGGAACTGAACCTGGCGGTGTTGACTGGTTGTGCCCGGCGCGCTGGGCGCGCTCTTTTCTGCACTGCGTCATCCGTAAATGACCGGCGAAGTTTATGGCTCGCGGGACTACATCTTCAAGGCGCGGCCGGCGTTTTTACCAAGTTTCCGATCCCCCCATCGGAGTGGAAACGAATTCCGTCCCAACGCGTGAGGGGTACCGCGGGTGGTGCGACGCAGCACAATCGCGGGTGGCACCCCGTGCCGACTTAAGGGTGTAGGCGATTGATTCCCTGTTGCGCCTACACCCTCTTTCTTTGCCGGCGGATGAAGGCAGGCCTCGCCGCCATCGCACCGAGCATTGCCGAACCTTTGAAGGGAACCACTGAAATGACAAGTCGCGTTAGCAAGGCCGTCTTCCCGGTCGCAGGCCTGGGCACCCGCTTCCTGCCGGCCACCAAGGCCAGCCCCAAGGAAATGCTGCCGGTGGTGGACAAGCCGCTGATCCAGTACGCCGTGGAAGAAGCCATGGCCGCCGGCATCACCGAGATGATCTTCGTCACCGGCCGCTCCAAGCGCGCCATCGAAGACCACTTCGACAAGGCCTTCGAACTGGAAGTGGAGCTCGAAGCCAAGAACAAGCGCGCGCTGCTGGACGTGGTGCGCTCGATCAAGCCCGCCAACGTCGAATGCTTCTACGTGCGCCAGTCCGAAGCGCTGGGCCTGGGCCATGCGGTGCTGTGCGCGGCCAAGCTGGTGGGCGACGCCCCGTTCGCGGTGATGCTGGCCGACGACCTGATCGACGGCAACCCGCCGGTGATGAAGCAGATGGTCGATGCCTACGACCACTACAACTGCTCGGTGCTGGGGGTCGAAGAAATCCTGCCGGAGCAGAGCCGCTCCTACGGCGTGGTCGAGGGCCGCGAGTGGGGCGAAGGCGTGATCAAGGTCTCGGGCATCGTCGAGAAGCCCGCGCCCGAAGAGGCCCCGTCCAACCTCGGCGTGGTCGGCCGCTACATCCTGACGCCGCGCATCTTCGACCACCTGCGCGCACTGAAGCCCGGCGCCGGCGGCGAGTTCCAGCTCACCGACGCGATCCAGTCGCTGCTGAGCCAGGAACAGGTGCTGGCCTATCGCTACCAGGGCACGCGCTATGACTGCGGCAGCAAGCTGGGCTACCTGAAGGCGACCGTCGAGTACGCGCTCAAGCACCAGGAAACCGGCGCGCAGTTCCGCAGCTACCTGGAGCAGCGCGAGCCTCAGCTGTTCCACAGCCTGGCGGCCTGACGGTCCCCTGCTTCGCGCCCCCTTCGAACCGCACAGCAACCACAAGGCAGCCGCCACATGATCGACTGGATCCACCTGGGCAAGGCATTCTTTCTCGGCCTGCTCGAGGGCCTGACCGAATTCCTGCCCATTTCGAGCACCGGGCACCTGATCCTGGTGGGCGACTGGATCGGCTTCACCTCGCACGAGGCGCGCGTGTTCGACGTGGTGATCCAGCTGGGCGCGATCCTCGCCGTGTGCTGGCTGTACCGTGCCAAGATCACGGACCTGTGCGAGGGCGTGGTGCGGCGCGACCCCGACGCACTGCGCTTCGCCACCGCGGTGCTGGTCGCCTTCCTGCCCGCCGCGATCATCGGCGCGCTGCTCATCGGCCCCATCAAGCACCACCTCTTCGATCCGGCCGTGGTTGCCGCCGCCCTGATCGCGGGCGGGCTGGTCATCCTCTGGGTCGAGCGCCGCAGCGCCGTGCCGCGCATCCACGCCATCGAAGACTTCGGCTGGAAACAGGCCATCGGCATCGGCTTCGCCCAGTGCGTGGCGATGATCCCCGGCACGTCACGCTCCGGCGCCACCATCATCGGCGGCATGCTGTCAGGCGTATCGCGGCAGGCAGCGACCGAGTTCTCCTTCTTCCTCGCCATCCCCACCATGCTCGGCGCCGCCACCTACGATGCCATGCGCCACTACCACCTGCTCAGCCTGCAGGACATCTGGTCGATTGCTGCCGGCTTCACCGCCGCCTTCCTCTCCGCGCTCTTTGTCGTCAATGCGCTGGTGCGGCTGGTGGCGCGGCATTCGCTGCGGGTGTTTGCGTGGTATCGGATCGGGCTGGGGGTGGTGATCGGGGTGGTGAGTTTGGGGTGGTCGTTTTGAGTTGGGGGCACTCGCGACGAATGGCGGCATCGTTGGCTACTGGTGCGCCCAAGGATTGATCACCGTAAGGCCGGCTGCCTCGAACGGGCTGGTATCGCGGGTGGCCACGATAAATCCCCTGGAGGCGGCAACGGCGCCAATATACCCATCAGGCGTCGGAAAGCCCTTTCCTGCCGTGCGGGCCTTTACCGCTAGTTCGGCATAATGACGAGCCGCTTCAGTATCGAACGCCAGCAAGCGCTCGGCAAACAACGCTATCAAGCCGTCCAAGGCTTCACCCAGGGCCTTCTTGCGCTTACCGTCCGGCAGCGCACCGATGCCGAACAGCAGCTCGGCCAGCGTCACACTCGACAGATACAGAGTTTCCGCCACCTGCTCATTCAGCCAGGCGCGTACGGCCGGATCGGGTTCCGCCTTCATCGCCTCGGAAACGACATTCGTATCGAGGACGATCATTCAAACCTCATCGGCTCTGCTGACACCTTGTCGCGTACCTTGTCCAATTCTGCGAAATCCTCATTCGTCAGCCCGGCGCGACGACCCAGAGCCGCCAACGCATCGCCTATGCGGACGCGCTGGTCGGACTTCACCGCACGCTCGAGAATCTCGCGGACTTCTGCCTCGGTGCTGCGGCCATGCTCGGCGGCCCGCAAGCGCAGAGCGCGATGTACCGCATCCGGCACATTTCTCACTGTCAGGATGGCCATAGTCCACCTCATTCATGCCTTCATTGACTGCAAATTTACGCAAATGACAGCATGAATGCAAGGGCCATTGTGCTGCCATCAACGTTCCAGCCGTAGCGG
Source organism: Cupriavidus alkaliphilus (assembly GCF_900094595.1). Classification (GTDB taxonomy): domain Bacteria; phylum Pseudomonadota; class Gammaproteobacteria; order Burkholderiales; family Burkholderiaceae; genus Cupriavidus; species Cupriavidus alkaliphilus. The sequence continues at coordinate 62,634 of NZ_FMAD01000003.1, forward strand.
CCAGCCTCGCGGAGCAGTATTCGTTGAGCAGCTAAGACGAATGAATGCGGGAACTTGGTTCAGTTGACTCCCCTTCGGCCAGCCTGGACAATCGCCCCCTTGGGTTACGTTTGATGCACATGAGTTTACATATCAAACGTTCCTCCATACTATCCAGCCCACCATCACACGCGAAATCTCCAGGTCATTGATGGCCGTCAGGAAAGAGATGCCAAGATAGCGCGGATACTTCTGTGGGGAATATCGGCAAGCGTGGCAGAACTGACAGCTGATAGTCGCGGGGTCCTGTCGATTTGCGTCCGTCGCCGCCATAAGCCAAAACACGGAGGAGTGCCGGCAATGGCAGTTCATGACCTGACCGACCAAATTCGCCAAGAGAAGGCGGCTGAGCGCTATCCGCCGCTCTTCAAGCGCCTGCCTGATCGCCTTTTCGCGCCGCTGGCCTCAGCTAATCGTTTCCAATATTGGTCACTGCTGTGCGTACTGCATGCCAAACGCTTTGGACCCGAGGCCCCGCTGCCGCCGAGTACAGGCTTCCTGATGCGCGAAATCACGTCCGACATCGCCGAGGAACTTCAATATCAGGACTGGACCCCGGAAGGCGATGATGTGACGCCCGCCACACCCCTAGCAATCCGGGCCATTATGGTCTTCAACCGCCTTCGCGACGCAGGATGGATCCGCGTGGACCGTGTCGGCGTGCGTGAGATGGTGACGATGGCACCTGCCGTGGCCCATTTCATGAACCGCCTCGTAGAGTTCGCGCACACAGGACCGGAATTCGTCTCTGGCAAGATCCGCAGCATCGAGGCTAACCTGAAGCTCCTACTGGACGCGAGCACAGACGGTGCCTCGCTGCAGGAGGCGGCCCGGCAGTCGCGTGCTTTGCTTGAGCACGTCCGCATCGCTGGCACCAATGTGCGCGACTTGATGTTCGAGATCGGCCGCGTCGACGCCACAGGCGAGTTCGTGCGACGCTTCTTCGACGACTATGTCGAGCGCATGTTCATCGGCGACTACAAGGAGTTGCGCACGCGCGAGCACCCCCTCGCGCGACGCCAGGAGATCCTGCGTCTCGTGGCACACGTACAGCAAACACAGGATCTGCGCGCACGCCTGATCCAGTGGTACCTCGAGAAGCAGGCCGGACGCGACCGTACCCGCGCAGAAGCAATGTTCGAGCGAGACATCCAGAAGGTGGAGGACTTGCGCCGGATCGACGAGTACTTGGATCGGCTGGACGACGAGATCCGGCGCGCTAACAAGCTGGCGCTCGCCTACCTGGACTACCGTCTGCGGGCGGCCCGGCCCCTAGACGAGTTGATCGGTCGAGCCATCGATGCTGTCGTCAAGCATGGCAGCAAGGCGGCCGCGCTGGCACCGTTCGCACCCGGCGATTGCATCGCTGGCGACCGTCTGGCTTCACCCCGTGTCGAGACCAAGCGTCCGCCGCCCAGCGGACTTCGAAAGCAAGTCATGTCCGCAGAACAAGAGGCGCGCGCCCGCTTGGCCCTAATGGCTCGGGACCGGCGCACCATGTCGCTACCAAAGCTCGCGGCCTTCGTGCGCCGGCAGCTCGGCGAGGCCGATGCGATGCCCAGCGCCGCTCTCCAGGTCGACAATATCGAGTCGGTCCGAGCGCTGCAGGTTTTGTGCTCCATCGCAACGGCGAACGCGACACCTAGCAAGGTGCTACGCGCCAACGCGCGGGCGATGAGCAGCGGATTCACTACGGTGCGGATGGAAGGCGAAGAAGACCATACCTTGGGCATATCCCACCTGCCCTTCACGATAGCAAGAACAACCAAGTCAGCAAAGTGAGGTGACTAATGGGTTTCTGGGCGAATGCGGCCGAGGCCACCAAGAACGTGGTCACAGAGGATGATTTCGAGTCGACGGCGAACCGGTTGATCACCGAGCAGGTCCTTTACGCGGCGGATCGCGGCAGCAAAGTGGCCTTCGGCCTGATCCGAGACTTCGAGCGCGAGTTCAAGCGGGCATTGGAGCCTCTAGGCTACGTCGTACGGGTCAACAGCCAACTGCGCTATGCCTGTGCTATCCCCAAGCACGTCAAGACCTCTCCAATCACGGTGGACCAGACGCTGCTCGCGCTGGTGCTGCGCAAGATTTTCGACGAGGAGACTCGCTCCGGGCACCACGACGAAAACGGCGAGGTGGCCTGCGACCTGGTTACGTTAGAAGTCAAGTACAAACAGACAACGGGTGGCCGCGAGCTGGCCACCGGCGGCAAGCTCGCCGCGCTGTTGCAGTGGATGCGGCGCTGGGGCCTCGCCCGCGTGTCGGACGAGGACGGCAATCAGTTCGGGCACGATGCAGACCAACCCTACGTGGTCATCATTCGCCCCGGCATCGCCGAGGTCTTGGGAGAAGCAGCGCTGGCGCGCATCGCCCTCTTCACCGACCCGGACGCCGAGGTCGAGCGCTTGAACCATCCGGTCACCCCTGTCACAGAAGAAGGCGGTGCCGCATGAAGAAGCTGATCCGAATCAGGGTGGTTCAGTTCTTCCTATATGAGATGCGCGACGTCGAGGTCGGCATGAACTGCGGCATCTTCGGTGCCAACGGTAGTGGCAAGTCCTCGCTGCTGGACGCCGTGCAAATTGTCATGCTAGGGGCCAACGAGAGCCGCGGCAGCGCAGGCGTCGCGTTCAACGCACAGGCAGACGAGTCAAACCACAACAGCCGCAATATCCGTAGCTACTGCCTGGGCCAGTACGGCGACTCGCCGGATGCACGCGTGCGCGACAGTGCCAACACCTACATCACCCTAGTTTGGGAGGATACTGCGACCAAGGAGATCGTCTCCACCGGCGTGTGCATCTACGTGAGCGCCGACCGGGAAAAAGCCGACGTGCAAGGTCGCTACGTACTCCCCGCAGACCTCACGCTCAACGACCACCTCGAACTCGTCGACTGCGACTACCGACCGCGGCCATGGGCTAGCTTCAGGCAGATGCTGTCGCAGCGTGCACAGGGCGAGGAAGTGCTCTTCCACGACTCCGAGCGCTTCGTCAGCGCAATGCTATTCCGTCTAAGAGGCGCGCGCGGCGCACCACGCCTGGATGCCTACCGCCAGGCGTTCCGCTTCGGATTGCGCATGAAGTTCGACAAGAACGTCGACGACATCGTCCGCCAGCAAGTGCTTGAGACCCGGCCGACCAACATCAAGCGCTTCAAGGAGGTACTGCACACTTTCCAAGAGATGGCAGCGCTGGTGCGCAGCGTGCAGGCCAAGCTTGATGAAGCCGAACTTATCGAGATGGATTTCGCAGACGCGCACCGGCGCAACAGCCACTCGGTTTCGCTAGCGGCCTTGGCCCAGGCGGCACAACTTGAGGTCGCCAACGAAGCAGTGGCTGCCGCCGAGGAAGCAGAAGGTCGCGCGAAAGCGGCCCTGAAAGAGGCCAACGCGAAGCGCGACGAGGTAACTCAGCAGGTTGTGGCGGCCGAGCAGCACGCACGTGACAGCGCCTCCGAGCGGGATAAGCACGCGTCTCACGCCGACGCGGCGCTACTGCGCGAGAGCCTGGCGGGGGTCCAGAACCGGCTGACCGAACAAAGGACCGGACTGCATCGCAGCATCAAAGCCATTGGCAAGGCCATCGATGCACAGATACCTGGCAAGCTAGTCGCCGATTGCGCCGAGGCCACCAGGCTGGCGTTCCAAGACGTCCATGCACTGCTGGAGGGCGACAAGGCCGGCAGCCGCGATGCTTTGGAGTCGACCATCCGCAGGGCGTTGCGCGCGGCCAAGTTGCTCAGCAACGAGGTGTTCGAGGAGATGCAATCTGTCGGTCGCGCCCAGACCATGGCCGAAGCCGAACTCGCTGATGTGAAAGAGAACCAGGAGCGCATCGCCAAAGGCAAGCCGCCGCTGGATGGTCCGGCCGCAGCGCTCAAACGCGTGCTGGCCAACGCTGGCATTGAAGCTACCCCGGTGTGCGATTTGGTGCGCGTCGATGCCCCGGAATGGCAGCCTGCCATCGAGTCCTATCTGACCGCGTCGAACATGCAGGCTCTGCTTGTCGATGAAGCTGACGAGCGCGCGGCCTTCCGGGTGTCCCGCCGGACCGGGGTCTACGACGCGAAGGTCGTGATGCCCAGCAAGTTCTCCAATCGCGTCAGCCCCAGGCGCGGAACCGTGGCTGAACTGATTAGCGGTAACAGCGCCGCCGCGGTCAACTACCTGCGGTCCAAGTTCGGCGACACGCGGCAAGCGGATACCGAGGACGAGTGCTTTGCCCACCGGTTCGCGATGACCAAGGACGGCATGTTGCTGGCTGACGGCGAGATGGTGCGCAAGAAGCTGACGGATCCCGCCTACTTCAAGATCGGTCCGACTTCCACAGCAACGCGCAGCTCCATCGCCGAACGTGCCCTGCAGCTTCAAGCACAGGTTGATGCTCTCAAGGACAGGTACGACAAGCTCAAGCTGCTCTTGAACAACCTCGGCCCTTTTGTGGGAGGCGAGCAGGATAAGGTTGACGAAATCCTCGAGACATTCGATCGGGTGGCCAAGGAGGCCCGCGACGAAGCAGAATTGACGCGACGCCTGCAAGCCCTGGACACCGAGGAGTACCGCCAGTTGGTGCATGCGGCCGAAGCGGCAGAGGCGAGCGTAGTCGAAATGCGTAAGCAGCTCCTGGCTGCAGCCCAGGCCGTCGGTGCAGCAGAAACGGCATGCCAGCAAAAAAGCGAAGACACCAAGAACAGGCAGGAGTGGGCCGTCAGTCAGAAGCGAATCGCCGAAGCAGCGCGCGCTGTCGAGGGCTATGATGCCGACTATGCGTCGGACCAGTGGGAGAGGCTTCTTACGCGCCAAGGCTTCTCTTTCCGCGAGATCGTTACCGACTGCAATCGCCGAAGTACCGGCGCTAAGGACGACTCCCGCCAGAAGGCGTCGAGCGCGATGCAGAAACTGTCAGCCTTCCTCGTCAGGCACAACGAGTTCATGCCGGCTGGCAACCAGGACGACTGGCGCAGCGCCCGGGCTTGGCTGGAAGCGCGCGTCGTGATCCTAACCGAGACCGGCCTGCGCGAGAACACGGCTCGAATGGAAGATGCCCTGAGCGCGGCCAAAAGCACCTTCCGCAACGACGTCGCAGTAGCGCTGCACGAGCACCTTGAGTGGTTGAGCGACACCATCAACCGCATGAACGAGGCGTTGCGGCTGGCGCCGATGTTCACAAACAACGAGCGCTACCAATTCCGCTCACATGTGCGACCAGCCTTCGCCACGCTACTAAAGTTCATCAAGGACGTCGCCCAGTACGGCCCAACCGAGGACTTGCTCGGCGGAGCTGGGGAGTTGCCAAAGGAATTCGAGGAGCTGATGCGCGAGAAGACAGTCACTGGCGCTGCCGCGGTGAAATCCCCTCTGGACGACTATCGCGAATTCTTCGATTTCGATATCGAGGTGCTCCGCGAAGAATCCTCCACTGGCATGGCCAGACACATCGGCTGGCTCAGCAAGCGCGTCGGATCCGGTTCCGGTGGCGAGCATCGAGCTCCGCTGTATGTGATCGCGGGCGCCGCGCTGTCGTCAGCCTATCGGCTAGAGCGCGGCGACGACACCGGCATCCGGCTGCTGGTCATCGACGAGGCCTTCATCAAAATGGATCCGAGAAACATCGTCGCCACCATGCGCTACTTCGAGGAGCTCGGCCTGCAGGTTTTCATGGCCAGCACGGGCGATGCCTTGGGTAGCCTGACCGCTTTCCTTGACCGGTACTACGACATCATGCGCGACGCCGAGAGCAATGTGGTTCTGCTTGAGGGTCACGACGTGTCCCCTGAAACGCGCGAGATGTTTCGCGCCGACTTGCCGGAGTTCAATCCGGAACTGGTCGAAGTGGAGATCAGGAGGCAGTACCGGCCGCGGGTCGGCTCGACGGAGGACGCCGCAACGTGAGCCGCCAAGCCCCGGACGAGATGGATCCGCTGGCCAGGAAGGCGCTGGAGCGCCTGCTCAAGTCCGCCGACAAGCACGAGGCCGGCGCCGCAAAGCGGCGCCCGGCCCTAACGGACTCCGCGCTGTCCGAATACCGCGCGTTGCGCAGCCTGAAGGCCAAAGAGGACTTTGAGGCGGTGATGGCCTACGCCCAGGCTGAGGGCGCGATCATGGCCCTGCGCCCTCTGCGCGATCCCGAGGGGCTCATCGAGCGCGTCGAGCTGGTCGACGTCGTCAAGCTCGCCTCCATCCTGGGCAAGATGCCCCATGCGGTGCGAGTCCGGTCGGCAATAGAGACGTTCGCCGCGCACCTCGGCGAGCACCCAGTCCTGAACGACGTGCTGTCCAGCTGGGAAAAGCTCAAGAAGGTCCGTGGCACGGGAATCGACGCCGCGGCCAACTGGGCCATGGCCTGTGACGTCATCGCATACTGCCGGGCCCAGGTGGCGCTCGGTACCACGGAGACGCCGGTGCGGGACGCCAGCGCGCGCCTGTTCAAGGACAGCAAGCGCATCGAATCCCTGGTGCCTTGCCTCGATGTGCTGCTGGCAGGCAATGTCGAGGACGCTGCGCGCCCGGAAGCCGAAGTGCTTCAGGAACTCGGCCTCTACCGCGAGCCACAGCCCGCGCGACTGGCCGGCGACATTGTTGTCCGCCGCAAGCGTGGCGCATTTCCGCTGGACTGGCCCTACTGCGCCCTGCCCCCTTCGACGGTGCTGGGCCTCGGATCCATGCCCCGTCACGTGCTGACCATCGAGAACCAGACCACGTTCCATGTGTGGGCGCGCCAGCACTGCAACTCCGATGTGCTGTGCCTCTACACCGCTGGCATGCCTTCACCTGCCTGGCGGGCAATGTACCTTCGTCTGCTTTCCGAGCTGCCGGCTTCAACTCCAGTGCTGCACTGGGGCGATGTCGACGAAGGCGGTTTCCGGATCGCCGCCTTCCTGAGCCGGTGTGCGGCGGAGACCGGGCATTCGCTGTCGCCTTGGAAGATGCGCCCTTCAGACATCCCTGAATTGCAGCGCCGGGCGGCGCCGGCACGCACCGTGGATCGAATGGTGAAATACGCCGGTGAGGCCGGCTGGAACGACGTTGCGCATGAGTTGGCGCAAGCAAAGCTCGTCGCCGAACAAGAGGGCTAAGCTGCCTCGAGCAGCATGCTGGAGCGGGTCGCGCAGAGGCGCGATTTACGCCCCGGCTGCCGAAATACAAGAACTGCGTCGTGGGCGTTGGCAGTGGCGCTACGCACCGAATATCCCGCCGATGCCCAGCGGCGTGGTCGACTTGATAATGACCTCACCGTTCCTCGGGCAGCGAACAATGCAGTCATAGCGAATATTCGATAGAAGGACAATCTTCACTGTTCAGCGAATCAACCGTTCGCCTTCTCCAAAGCGAAAAAACAGGGCGCCTCGCAGGCGCCCTGTTCATTAACTCAAACGCCTACCAGATCACTCCCACTCGATCGTCGCCGGCGGCTTCCCCGACACGTCATACACGACCCGGTTCAAACCCCGGACTTCGTTGATGATGCGGTTGGAGCAGCGGCCCAGCAGCGCATACGGCAGGTGCGCCCAGTGCGCGGTCATGAAGTCGGTGGTCTGCACCGCGCGCAGCGCGACGACGTAGTCGTAGGTGCGGCCATCGCCCATCACGCCCACTGACTTGACCGGCAGGAACACGGCGAAGGCCTGGCTGGTCAGGTCGTACCAGCTCTTGCCGACGTGATCGGGCTCGCACAGGCCGGCGGCGGCGTCGTGTTCGGTGGCGATGGTCTTGCGCAGTTCTTCGATGAAGATGGCATCGGCGCGGCGCAGCAGCTCGGCGTAGTCGCGCTTGACTTCGCCGAGGATGCGCACGCCCAGGCCCGGGCCCGGGAACGGGTGGCGATAGACCATTTCGGGCGGCAGGCCCAGTTCCACGCCGAGCTCGCGCACTTCGTCCTTGAACAGGTCGCGCAGCGGCTCCAGCAGCTTCAGGCCCAGCGTCTCGGGCAAGCCGCCGACGTTGTGGTGGCTCTTGATGGTGGTGGCCTTCTTGGTCTTGGTGCCGCCCGACTCGACCACGTCGGGGTAGATGGTGCCCTGCGCCAGCCACTTGGCGTTGGTCAGCTTGCGGGCCTCGGCCTGGAACACCTCGACGAACTCGCGGCCGATGATCTTGCGCTTCTGCTCCGGGTCGGTGACGCCGGCCAGGTGGCCCAGGAACTGCTCGGACGCATCGACATGGACCACCTTGGCGTGCAGGCGGCCGACGAACATCTCCATCACCAGCTTGCCTTCGTCCTGGCGCAGCAGGCCGTGGTCGACGAAGACGCAGGTCAGCTGGTCGCCGATGGCGCGATGGATCAGCGCCGCGGCCACCGACGAATCGACGCCGCCGGAGAGGCCCAGGATGACTTCCTCATCGCCGACCTGCTCGCGGATCTTGGCGACCGCTTCCTCGATATGGTCGCGCATGACCCAGTCAGGCTTGCAGCCAGCGATCTGCAGCACGAAGCGCTCCAGCATCTGGCGGCCCTTGACCGTGTGCGTGACCTCGGGGTGGAACTGCACGGCGTAATAGTGGCGCGTTTCGTCGGCCATGCCGGCGATCGGGCAGCTCGGCGTGGACGCCATCAGCTTGAAGCCGGGCGGCAGGCCGGTGACCTTGTCGCCATGGCTCATCCACACCTTGAGCATGCCGTGGCCTTCCGGCGTGCGGAAGTCCTCGATGTCCTTGAGCAGCTCGGTATGGCCATGGGCGCGCATCTCGGCGTAGCCGAATTCACGATGGTCGCTCCACTCGACCTTGCCGCCCAGCTGGACCGCCATGGTCTGCATGCCGTAGCAGATGCCCAGCACCGGCACGCCCAGGTCCCACACCGCCTGCGGCGCGCGCAGCTGGTGGTCTTCATAGGTGCTGGCGTGGCTGCCGGACAGGATGATCGCCTTGGGGGCGAACTCGCGCACGAACGCGTCGCTGACGTCGTTCGGGTGGATTTCGCAATAGACGTGCGCCTCGCGGACGCGGCGGGCGATCAGCTGCGTGACCTGCGAGCCGAAATCAAGAATGAGGATTTTGTCGTGCATGATGGGCCGATGGCGTGTCTTCCGGGATGGGCTCGGTCACGACTTCCGTGCCGGGGCCATAGCCCGGCGGCGGCGTGATGACCGGCTCGCGCCGGTATTCTGGGGTATTCGTGGGGCGCGCCGCGGGGGCAACGCCGGGTTCCTTCCTGCTTTCCTGTTCCTGCAGCGCGCGTTCCATCTTCCGTTGCTGTTCGCGCACGCGCACGCGCTTGGCCGCCGGGATCTGCACCACGGCAAAGAACAGCAGCACCACCGCCATGGTCGGCAGCCAGATCTTGCCGGCGCCTTCCAGCGGCAGCTCCAGGAACACCATCCAGCCGATGATGAGCACCGCGCTGGCCAGGTTCACGTAGCCTGCCGTGCGCGCCACCGGCACCGTCAGCTGGCCATTGAAGGCGGCTTGCCACAGCAGCACCGACAGCCCCACCAGCGCCACGCCCAGCAGCTGCCCGAACAGCGCAGGCTGGGGCTGCGGCAGCTGCAGCGCCGCGTACAGCGTGGTGAACGGGGACATCAGCAGCAGGATGCCCAGCAGCAGGTCCACCAGGGCATCGAAAAACAGCACGGCTCGCAGCAACACCTTCATTGGCGCTCCTCGTCTTGGCCCCGGCCGGTGGTGCGGCGGGCATCAGGACAACGCCTGCATGGCGCGCGGCCAGGTTCGGATGGGATGGCGGGTCGGGCGCGGGCACGCGCTGGCGCGCCCGCGCCCGGATGCCGGCGGCCGCGCACCGCCTGCAGGGACGGTGCACGGCCATGGGGCATCAGTCGATATGGTAGTTCGGCGCTTCCTTGGTGATCTGCACGTCGTGCACGTGCGATTCACGCATGCCGGCTGCCGTGATCTGGACGAACTGGGCGCTGTCGTGCCAGTCGGCAATCGACTTACTGCCGCAATAACCCATCGAGGCGCGTACGCCGCCGGTGAGCTGGTGGATGATGGCCATCACCGAGCCCTTGTACGGCACGCGCCCTTCGATGCCTTCGGGCACCAGCTTGTCGACGTTGGCGGTGTTGTCTTCCTGGAAGTAGCGGTCGGCCGCGCCGTCCTTCATCGCGCCCACCGAACCCATGCCGCGGTAGCTCTTGAACGAGCGGCCCTGGAACAGGAAGGTCTCGCCCGGCGCTTCCTCGGTGCCCGAGAACATGCCGCCCATCATCACGGTGTGCGCGCCGGCCGCGAGGGCCTTGGCCACATCGCCCGAATAGCGCACGCCGCCGTCGGCGATCAGCGGCACGCCGGTGCCCTTGAGCGCTTCGGCCACGTTGGAGACGGCGGTGATCTGCGGCACCCCGACACCGGCCACGATACGCGTGGTGCAGATCGAGCCCGGGCCGATGCCGACCTTGACGCCGTCGGCGCCATGCTCGACCAGCGCGCGCGCGGCATCGCCGGTGGCGATGTTGCCGCCAACCACCTGCACCTGCGGGAAGTTCTGCTTGACCCAGCGCACGCGGTCCAGCACGCCCTGGCTGTGACCGTGCGCCGTATCCACCACAATCACATCGACGCCGGCCTTCACCAGCAGTTCGACGCGCTCGTCGTTGTCCGGGCCCACCCCGACCGCGGCGCCGACGCGCAGCTGGCCGTGGTCGTCCTTGCTGGCGAGCGGGTTGTCCACCGCCTTCTGGATGTCCTTCACCGTGATCAGGCCGCGCAGCTCGAAGGCCTGGTTCACCACCACCACGCGCTCGAGGCGGTGGCGGTTCATCAGCCGCTTGGCTTCTTCCAGCGGCGCGCCCTCGGCCACGGTCACCAGCTTCTCGCGCGGGGTCATCTTGGCGCGCACCGGGGCGTCGAGCTCTTCCTCGAAGCGCAGGTCGCGGTTGGTGATGATGCCGACCACGGCCTTGCCCTCGACCACCGGGAACCCGGAAATGCCGTGCTGCTGCGACAGCGCGATCACATCGCGGATCTTCATGTCCGGCGAAATGGTGATCGGATCACGCAGCACGCCCGACTCATAGCGCTTGACGCGCGCGACTTCGCGGGCCTGGTCGGCGGGCTTCAGGTTCTTGTGGACGATGCCGATACCGCCGGCCTGCGCCATGGAGATCGCCAGGCGCGCCTCGGTCACTGTGTCCATCGCCGCGGATACCAGCGGGATGTTCAGTTCAATGGAGCGGGTCAGGCTGGTGCGGAGGGAAACATCCCGGGGAAGGACGGCCGAATAGGCCGGGACGAGCAGCACGTCATCGAAGGTGAGTGCTTTCTGGACAAGACGCATAGCAATTCCTCTAGGCGCAAAACCGAATTATACAGGAATGCGCGATTTGCTGATGCCCGGCAACGGCCTTTCCCGGGTGCTGTCTGCTATGCTCGTTGTCTTTTTATCCGGGCACGGCGAAGTATGGGAATCGGCGTATTGTGCGGGCTGCTGGCTGGCGCGTTCTGGGGCATGGTCTTCATCGCCCCCAAGCTGCTGCCCGCGTTCTCGCCGTGGGAACTGGCCATCGGCCGCTACCTGGCCTACGGGCTGGTGGCCTGCGTGGCGGCGCTGCCGCTGCTGCGGCGCATCGCGCGCAAGCTGACCCGCGCCGACTGCGTGGCGCTGCTGCGCCAGGCGTTTACCGGCAACCTGCTCTACTACGTGCTGCTGGCCTTCGGCGTGCAGCTGGCCGGGGTCGGCCCGACCTCGCTGATCATCGGCATCCTGCCGATCTCGGTCACCATCATGGGCCGGCGCGACCACGGCGCGGTGCCGCTGTCGCGTCTGCTGTGGCCGCTGCTGGTGGTGGCCGCGGGCATTGCCTGCATCAATATCGACCTGTTCGGCGGCGGCCAGAGCGCCCATGCGGCGGCGGCCGGCGCCGTGGCGCGGCCGGTGTGGCAGAAGCTGGCCGGGGTCGGCTGCGCCGCCGGTGCGCTGGTCTGCTGGACGCTCTACGCGGTGGACAACGCGCGCTACCTGCAGCGCAACCCGCATTACAGCGGCAATGAATGGTCGGCGCTGTACGGGCTGTCGACCGGCGCGGTGTCGGCGGTGCTGGCGCTGCTCGGCTGGGTCATCGCCGGCGACATCCTGAGCGCCGCCGACAGCGGCCGCGACTGGCAGTGGTTCTGGATGGTCAACGCCGCGGTCGCGCTGGGCGCTTCGCTGATCGGCAACAACCTGTGGAATATCGCCAGCCGCCGCCTGCCGCTGACGCTGTCGGGCCAGATGATCGTGTTCGAAACGCTGTTCGCGCTGGCCTATGGCTTTGTCTTCGACCAGCGCTGGCCCCGCCCGCTGGAAATCGCCGCGATCGTGTTGCTGATGGCCGGCGTGGCCTGGTCGGTGCGCTTGCACGCCACCGACAAGTCTGCGTAGACTAGCGAACCATGGCGCGGGGGTCACACGCGCCACCTAAAAATACAACGCACACCCAGGGTCAAACCGGCGCTACGCATTGCCTTGCATGCGGGGCGCCCAGGCTGTCGCCGCGCTGGTCTGCCGCGGCATCGCCACGCATGCAGCCGACGGCCCGTGCTTCCAGAGCCACTTTGAGACGTCCCGCCATGCAACGATCGTCCGCGCCGTGCCTGCTTGCCGCTGCCCTTGCCGCTGCCTTTGCCGCCGTCCTGGCCGTGCCTGCGCCGGCCCTTGCCTACTGGCAGTGGCGCGACGCCAACGGCCACATGGTCTACAGCGACGTGCCGCCGTCCACGGCGGCGGCCAGGATCCTGCGCGCCCCGGGGCGGCATGCCGGCGACTTCCAGCCGGTCCAGGCGGCGCAGCCTGCGGACGCCGCCATGGCCGCACCGGCTCCCGCCAAGGCGTCGGCCAGGCCCGCCGCGCCGACGCCCGAAGAAGCGTTCCAGAAGCGCCGCGAAGCCAGCCTGAAAGCCGCCGCCGAGGAAGCCCGCAGGGAAACCGAGGCGGCCGAGCGCGCCGTGCGCTGCGCGCAGCTGCGCAACTACGCCACCGGACTGCAACAAGGCATGCGCGCCGCGGTCGCCGGACCGGATGGTTCGCTGCAGCACCTGAACAGCGAGCAGCGCCAGGCCGAAATCCTCAAGACCAGCGCCAACCTGGAAAAGCACTGCCACTGAAGCCATGAAAAACGGGGCCGCACGGGCCCCGTTTGGTTCGGCGGCAAGGCGCGGCTCAGCTGTTGCCGCGCAGCCATTTCTGGCCTTCGCGGGTGCCGCTGGCGCGCTGCTTCTGGACCCGCTTGCGGCGCGCCTGCTTCGGATCCGCCGTCAGCGGCCGGTACACTTCGATGCGATCGCCGTCGCGCACCACCGTCTCCGGGGTCTTGAGCTTGCCGAAGATGCCCACGCGCATGGTGGCCGGATCGACCTCCGGGCAAGCCTGCTGCAGGCCGGAGCCGACGATCGCGGCGGCAATCGTGGTGCCGGCTGGCACGTCGATGGCCTTCAGGAACACGGCATCCGGACGCGCGTAGCAGACCGCGATATGCACCGTGCCGGCGCCACGTTCAGCTGGTGCCATACACCACCTCGGCGCGCTTGACGAAGGCATCGACAAAGGTATTCGCGATCATGCTGAAGACCGGGCCGATGAGTTTTTCCAGCAGCAGGCTGGAAAACTCGTAGTGCAGGTGGAACTCGATCTTGCAGGCATCTTCGCGCAGCGGCGTAAAGCGCCATGACCCGTTGAACGTCTTGAATGGCCCGTCGGCAAAGGTCATGTCGATACGCGTGGGGCGTTCCTGGGTATTGCGCGTATGGAAGAACTGCTGGATGCCCTTGAAGTGGATATGGATCTTGGCGTCGAGTTTGGTCTCGGTCTGCTCGAACACCTCCACGCCGCCGCACCATGGCAGGAACTTGGGATAGTCCTCCACGCGGGTGACCAGGTCATACATCTGCGCGGCGGAGTAACCGAGCAGGACGGATTTATGGACGTCTGCCATGTAAGGGGAAATCTGGCTTGCGGACCTGCCGCGCGCGCTGCGCGGCAGGCATGCGCCTGTGCCGGGGGCTGGTTTGCTAGAATCCCGATTTTAGCCGACCCGCGCGTCCCGCGGCATCCCGCCATGCGGCGCTGCAGCGAGCCGGCCAGAATCCACCCTACCGCACCCTACCCGCACGCATGACCATTGCAGATAACAAGAAGGCCTTCTTCGACTATTTCATCGAGGAACGTTACGAGGCCGGGATCGTGCTGGAAGGCTGGGAGGTCAAGGCGATCCGCGCCGGGCGGGTGCAGATCAAGGAAGGCTACGTGGTCGTGCGCGACGCCGAGATGTTCCTGATCGGCGCCCATATCAGCCCGCTGCAAAGCGCCTCCACCCACGTCAAGCCCGATCCGGTGCGCACGCGCAAGCTGCTGCTCAAGGCCGACGAAATCAAGAAGCTGATCGGCAAGGTCGAGCAGCGCGGCTACACCCTGGTGCCGCTGAACCTGCATTACACGCGCGGCCGCGTGAAATGCGAGATCGGCCTGGCCAAGGGCAAGAAGCAGTTCGACAAGCGCGAAACCGAAAAGCAGCGCGACTGGCAGCGCGAGAAGGCCCGCATCATGAAGGGCGACACCAAGCACTGAGCCGCCACGCCGCGGCCCGGCTTGCGGCGGCCCTTCATTCCACCCCGCTTCAAGCGGCCTTCTGCTGTCCCTTCACGATCTGCAGCGCGGTGGCGATCATGCTGCTCATGTCGCCCATATTGCCCGGCACGATCAGCGTATTGCCCTGCTTGGCGAGGTTGCCGAACGCAGCCACGTACTCCTCGGCCACCTTAAGGTTGACCGCGTCCATGCCGCCTTCGGCGCGGATCGCATTGCCGATCTTCTGGATCGCCTGCGCATTGGCCTCGGCCACCGCCAGGATCGCGCTGGCCTCGCCCTGGGCCTTGTTGATGGCTGCCTGGCGCTCGCCCTCGGACTTCTGGATCGCCGCCTCGCGCGCGCCGGTGGCCAGGTTGATCTGCTCCTGGCGCTTGCCTTCGGACGCCGCGATCAGCGCGCGCTTCTCGCGCTCGGCGGTGATCTGCGCCTGCATCGCATGCAGGATCTCCTTGGGCGGGGTCAGGTCCTTGATCTCGTAGCGCAGCACCTTCACGCCCCAGTTGGAGGCGGCCTCGTCCAGCGCGTTGACCACGCTGTGGTTGATGAACTCGCGCTCCTCGAAGGTCTTGTCCAGTTCCAGCTTGCCGATCACCGAGCGCAGCGTGGTCTGCGACAGCTGCGTGATCGCCACCACGAAGTTGCTGGAGCCGTAGGAGGCCTTCATCGGGTCGGTGACCTGGAAGTACAGCACGCCGTCGACCTGCAGCTGCGTGTTGTCCTTGGTGATGCAGACCTGACTGGGCACGTCCAGCGGGATTTCCTTGAGCACATGCTTGTAGGCGACGCGGTCGACGAACGGCACCACGATCGACAGCCCCGGCGTCAGGGTCGCGTGATAGCGGCCCAGGCGCTCCAGCACCCAGGCGTGCTGCTGCGGCACGATCTTGATGCCCTTGGCAATCAGCACGATAACGGCGATAAGGATGATCAGCGGCAGCAAACCAAGCTGAAAAGCGAGCATGTAACGACCCTCCAGGCAGAACACATCGGTACGACGCCGCCGGTCGGCGGCAGGCGGAACACACCGCGGCCGCGGCCGCGATGCGTAAAGGATCCGGAAGACAGGGCTTCAGCGGGGCGACACCACCAGCGTGCTGCCGCGCACCGCGACGATGCGGTAGCGGCCCGGCGCCAGCGCGCGCTCGGGGGGACAATCGGGCGCCAGCTCGACGGTCCAGTCGGCGCCGCGATACGGCACGCGCGCGCGCCGGTTGGCGTCCCACGCCGGCACGTCGAGCTCCTGGCCGATATCGAGGTTGACGTTGGGATCGGCCGCGGCATTGCCGCGCCGCAGCTTGCCGAAGCGGGTGCGGCGCAGCCCGGCGATCAGCACCGCCGCGACCAGCGCCCCGACCAGGGTCTGCGCCGCGGGCGAGGCGCCGAGCAAGGCCGCCACCCCGGCGGCGGCCAGGCCCACCGCCACCATCAGCAGATAGAAGGTGCCGGTGTTCAGTTCGACGATCACCAGCAGCACCGCCGCCACGAACCAGATGTAGTACGCCATCCAAGCTCCCGTTCGACCACGGATTTCCCGAAAAAGTAAAAACCCCGCAGCGCCATACAGCGTCTGCGGGGCTTTGCAACACCTGACGCAGGGCCGGTGCCTCCGCCGGCTGCCCGAGGGCGCCGGCAATCGTTATTGTGACGTCAAATGCCTCAGGAAGCCAGCTTTTGCCAGGTCTCGACCACCGAGTCCGGGTTCAGCGAGATCGACTTGATGCCTTCCTTGGCCAGCCATGCGGCAAAGTCCGGATGGTCCGAAGGACCCTGGCCGCAGATGCCGACGTACTTGTCCAGGCGGATGCACGCCGAGATCGCGCGCGACAGCATGAAGCACACCGCCGGATCGCGCTCGTCGAAATCCTTGGCCAGCAGCTCCATGCCCGAGTCGCGGTCCAGGCCCAGCGTCAGCTGGGTCAGGTCGTTCGAGCCGATCGAGAAGCCGTCGAAGAACTGCAGGAATTCTTCGGCCAGGATCGCGTTGGACGGCACTTCGCACATCATGATGATGCGCAGGCCGTTCTCGCCGCGCTTCAGGCCATGCTTGGCCAGCAGCTCGATCACCTTCTCGGCCTGGCCGAGCGTGCGCACGAACGGCACCATGATCTCGACGTTGGTCAGGCCCATTTCGTCGCGCACGCGCTTCATGGCCTTGCATTCCATCTCGAAGGCTTCGGCGAAGTCTTCGGCGATGTAGCGCGAGGCGCCACGGAAGCCCAGCATCGGGTTTTCTTCATCCGGCTCGTAGCGCGAGCCGCCGATCAGCTTCTTGTACTCGTTGGACTTGAAGTCCGACAGGCGCACGATCACGGGCTTCGGGTAGAAGGCCGCGCCGATGGTGGCGATGCCCTCGGCCAGCTTGTCGACGTAGAACGCGCGCGGGCTGGCGTGGCCGCGGGCCACGCTTTCGACGGCCTTCTTCAGGTCGGCATCGACCTGCGGGTAGTCGAGGATGGCCTTCGGGTGGACGCCGATATTGTTGTTGATGATGAATTCCAGGCGAGCCAGGCCGACGCCGTTGTTCGGGATCTGCGCGAAGTCGAATGCCAGCTGCGGGTTGCCGACGTTCATCATCAGCTTGACGTCGATTTCCGGCATCTCGCCGCGCTGGACCTCGGTCACCTCGGTTTCGAGCAGGCCGTCGTAGATGCGGCCTTCGTCGCCCTCGGCGCACGACACGGTGACCAGCGTGCCATCCTTCAGGATGTCGGTGGCATCGCCGCAGCCGACCACGGCCGGCACGCCCAGTTCACGCGCGATGATGGCGGCGTGGCAGGTACGGCCGCCACGGTTGGTGACGATGGCCGAGGCGCGCTTCATCACCGGCTCCCAGTTCGGGTCGGTCATGTCGGCCACCAGCACGTCGCCGGGCTGCACGCGCTCCATCTCGGACGGGTCGTTGATCACGCGCACCGGGCCGGTACCGATCTTCTGGCCGATGGCGCGGCCGCTGGTCAGCACCGGGGCCGTGCCCTTGAGCTTGAAGCGCTGCTCGGCCTTGCCGGCCGACTGGCTCTTCACCGTCTCCGGGCGGGCCTGCAGGATGTAGATCTTGCCGTCCTTGCCGTCCTTGCCCCATTCGATGTCCATCGGGCGGCCATAGTGCTTCTCGATGATCATCGCGTAGCGCGCCAGCTCGGTCACGTCTTCGTCGGTGATCGAGTAGCGGTTGCGCAGTTCGCCCGGCACGTCGACGGTCTTCACGCGGCCGGCTTCGCCCGGCTTGGTGAATTCCATCTTGATCAGCTTGGAGCCGATCGAGCGGCGGATGATGGGGTACTTGCCGGCTTGCAGCGTCGGCTTGAAGACGTAGAACTCGTCCGGGTTGACCGCGCCCTGCACCACCGTCTCGCCCAGGCCGTAGCTGGAGGTGATGAAGACCACGTCGGGGAAGCCCGATTCGGTGTCGATGGTGAACATCACGCCCGAAGCGGCCAGGTCCGAGCGGACCATGCGCTGGATGCCGGCGGACAGCGCCACCACGTCGTGGGCAAAGCCCTTGTGCACGCGGTAGGAGATAGCGCGGTCGTTGTACAGCGAGGCGAACACGTGCTTGATCTTGTCGAGCACGTCGTCGATGCCGCTGACGTTCAGGTAGGACTCTTGCTGGCCGGCGAAGGAGGCGTCGGGCAGGTCTTCGGCCGTGGCCGACGAACGCACCGCGAACGAGGCCTCGGCGCCTTCGCGCTCGGACACGCGGGCATAGAACTCACGGATTTCCTGTTCCAGGCGCGGCTGGAACGGCGCGGTGGCGACCCAGTCGCGGATCTCGGCGCCGGCCTCGGCCAGTGCCTTGACGTCGTCGACGTTCAGGGTCTTCAGGCGCTGCGAGATGCGCTCGGTCAGGTTGTTGTGGGCAAGGAAGTCGCGGAAGGCGAGCGCGGTGGTGGCAAAGCCGCCCGGAACCCGGACGCCGGCTTCCGCCAGCTGGGAGATCATCTCGCCCAGCGACGAATTCTTGCCGCCGACGATTTCCACGTCAGCCATGCGCAACTGCTCGAACGGCAGCACATAGGCGCCGTTATCTGCCTGGTTAGTCATGAGAGCCTCAAAACAAAGTAGAAAACTGGTTGCGCATGCCCGGTATGTTGTTGATGTTCTGTTTCCGGACGGATCGCTTGGCTAAGCAACCCCGAACTGGCGCTGCGGACCTGGCGCTACGGCTCTCATCGCGTAGCGCGCATTGTCGACAATTCCTGGCGTGGTTTGTGGCGCGGGCATGTTGCGGAGCCGGCCACCCTATGGAATTGCTTAGCGAAAAGATCGCCGCTATTCTACCGTGCTGCGCCGCACTTTTCTGCGGAAGATTGAATCTATTTATTCCAACCCTCCCCATGTCCCAGCCAGAAGCGCCCGGTACGGCGACACCCGGGTCCCAGCCTGGAACGCAAGCCGAAAGCCCTGCGGCGCCGGCGCCCCAGGCGGCCGACCGCCCCGCGGTGCGCACCGTGTTCATCGTCTCGGATGGCACCGGCATCACCGCCGAGACCTTCAGCCACTCCATCCTGGCCCAGTTCGAGATGCGCTTCCGCAAGGTGCGCATGCCCTTCGTCGATACGCCGGAAAAGGCACATATCGCCGTCGGCAAGATCAACGAGGCGTTCCACAACGAGGGCGTCCCCCCGATCGTCTTCACCACGCTGGTCAATCAGGAAGCGAACAAGGCACTGCGCCGCGCCAAGGCGATGATCCTGGACATGTTCCAGACCTTTATCGAGCCGCTCGAGAAGGAACTGGGCCTGAAGTCCACCCACGCCATCGGCCGCTTCCACCAGAATGCGGACACCGAGGCCTACAAGAACCGGATCGAGGCGATCAACTTCTCGCTGGCGCATGATGACGGCCAGTCACACAAGAACCTGGAAGAAGCCGATGTGATCCTGGTGGGCGTGTCGCGCAGCGGCAAGACCCCGACCAGCCTCTACCTGGCGATGCAGTACGGGCTCAAGGCGGCCAACTATCCGCTGATTCCCGACGACTTCGAGCGCGGCAGGCTCCCATCGGCGCTGTATGCGTTCAAGCCGAAGATCTTCGGCCTGTCGATCGACCCGCACCGCCTGACCGAGATCCGCAACGAGCGCCGCCCCGGCAGCAAGTACGCCGCGCTGGAAAACTGCCGCTACGAGGTCAACGAGGCCGAGGCGATGATGCGGCGCGAAGGCATCAAGTGGCTGTCGTCGACGCACAAGTCGATCGAAGAGATCGCGACCACGATCCTGCAGGAGATCAAGGTCGATCGCGACAACTACTGAAGCAATAAAAAAAGCGGCCGCCCGGGCCGCTTTTTTTATTGGCCGCGCCGCCGCGGTCAGCCGGCGCGCCGCTGGCGCACCGCCTCGAACAGGCAGATCGCCGTCGCCGCGGCCACGTTCAGCGACTCCATCCCGCCCGGTTGCGGAATGCCGACCTTGCGCGTGACATGCGCCATCCAGCCCTCGCTGACCCCTGCCCCTTCGTTGCCCACCACCCACGCCACCGGTCCGCGCAGGTCGGTATCGAACACCGCGGCGTCGGCATGCGACGAGGTCGCCAGCAGCGGGATCGCCAGCCGCGGCGCCAGCGCCTCGAGCGAGCAATGCTCGACGATATTCAGGTGGAAGTTCGCGCCCATGCCGGCGCGCAGGGTCTTGACCGACCACGCGAAGGCACAGCCGGTGGCGAGGAAGGCGTCGCGGATGCCCGCCGCGGCCGCGCTGCGCAGGATCGAGCCGACATTGCCCGCGTCCTGCACCCCGTCCAGGATGATGCAGTCCTGCTCGATGCGCGCCGGCAGGTGGCCCGCCGGCGTCTCGATCACCAGCATCAGGTCGATGCCGTTGACCACGCCGCTGATCTGCGTGAACAGCGCATCGGCCAGCACCACCACGCGCTCGCTGTCCACCTCGGCCAGCAGCGGGGCCACTTCGGCGTGGTCGTAGTGGCGCTCCGACACCACGCAGGTCACGGGCTGGCCGCGCGCGGCCACATAGGCCTGCGCCAGGTGCACGCCGTCGAGCAGCGACTGCCCGGCCTTGCGGCGCTGGTGCGTGGAACCGGCAAGCGCCTTCAGGTGCTTGAACAGCGCGTTGTCGCGCGAGGTGACGTGCTTCACGATGCTTCGGGTGGCAGGAAGGTGCCGAGCTGGGTGGCGGCCTCGGTCGCGGCAGCGGCGAAGATGCCGGCGTCAGCGACCGCAATGTCTTCAGTCACCGGCGCGGCGGCGACCATGGCGGTAAACAGCGGCCGCTGCGCCAGTGCCTCGCGCACGGGCGCGAACGAGCGGCGATGGTGCGGGGTCGCGCCGAATTCGGCCAGCGCCGCCATATGCTGGGGCGTGCCGTAGCCGACGTGCGAATCGAAGCCGTACTGCGGGTAGGCCACGTGCAGCTCCATCAGGGCGCGGTCGCGCGCCACCTTGGCCAGGATCGAAGCCGCCGAGATCGCCTTGACCAGGGCATCGCCCTTGACGATGGCTTCGACCGGGTACGCGACCTGCGGACAGCGGTTGCCGTCGACCTGCACCAGGTCCGGCACCACGCCGCTGGCTGCCAGGCCCTGCACGGCACGCTGCATCGCCAGCATGCTGGCGTGCAGGATGTTGATGGAATCGATTTCCTCGACCGTGGCAAAGGCGATATGCCAGCCCAGCGCGCGTTCGCAGATCTTCTCGTACAGCGCTTCGCGCCTGGCGGCGGTCAGGATCTTGGAATCGGCCAGGCCGCGGATCGGGCGTTTCGGGTCGAGCACCACCGCGGCGGCATAGACCGGCCCCGCCAGCGGGCCGCGGCCCGCCTCGTCGACGCCGCACAGGCGCTGGACGGCGCCTGCGCCGGGCGCCAGGTCCAGTCCCAGTTGCGGAGAAGCAGCATTGCGCCGTGCCATCAGGCGGTCCCCCGGCTGCGCATCAGGTCGACCACGACATCGGCCGCCAGTTGCGCGGTGTTGCACTTGAGCGTCTCGTGCATGCGGGTGAAATGCTCGTACAGGAAGGCGGTATTGCCCTCGTCGTTGAGCTGCAGCAGGGTCTCGCGCGCCAGCGCCTCGGGCGTGGCGTCGTCCTGCAGCAGCTCGGGCACGACAAAGCGCCCTGAAAGGATATTAGGCAATCCCACGTACGGTAGATAACCCTGGCGCTTCATGATCTGCGCGGTCAGCCAGGGCACCTTGTACGAGATCACCATCGGTTTCTTGTACAGCGCCGCCTCGAGCGTGGCGGTGCCGCTCGCCAGCAGCACCACGTCGGCCGCTTCCATCGCCTGGTGCGACTTGCCGTCGACAATGGTCAGGCACAGTTCCGGATGCTGGTGGTGCAGGTCTTCGACGATGGCGCGCAGCGGCGCGCTCGCCGCCGGCAGCACGAACGCCAGCTTCGGGTCCATGCGCTGCATGCGAGCCATCGCCGCGAAAAAGGTGGCGCCGAGGTTGCGCACCTCGGACTGGCGGCTGCCCGGCAGCACCGCCACCACGCGGTGGCCGGCCGGCAGGCCCAGCGCGGCGCGCGCACCGGCCACGTCGGGCACCATCGGGATCACGTCGGCGAGCGGATGGCCCACGTAGGTGGCCGGAATGCCGGCCTTGGCGTAGATCTCGGGCTCGAACGGGAACAGGCACAGGATGTGGTCGACCGCGCGCGCGATGGTGCGGATGCGCCCGCCGCGCCAGGCCCAGATCGACGGGCTGACGAAATGCACCACCGGGATGCCGGCGCGGCGCAGCGGCACTTCCAGGCCGAAATTGAAGTCCGGGGCATCGACCCCGATAAAGCACAGCGGCGGCTCGGCCAGCAGCCAGTCGCGCACTGCGCGCCGCGTGGCGAGGATCTCGCGCAGCGAGCCCAGCACCTCGACATAGCCGTTGACCGACAGCGTTTCCATCGGCCAGCGCGAGGTGAAGCCCTGCGCCATCATGCGCTTGCCGCCGATGCCGGCGTAGTCGACCGCCTTGCCGGTCTCCGCCAGGCGGGCCTGCAGCCCGCCCATCATCAGCGAAGCCAGCAGGTCGCCCGAGGCCTCGCCAGCCACCATGGCGATGGTGCCGCGCTTGCCCGCGGCGCTGCCGCTGCCCGCGGGCAGGTCCTTCCGAATCGCGGCGTCAGCCATGTGGGTCCGGTCTCAGCGCACGATGCCGCGCTGGGTGGCGGCAAGGAAGTCGACAAAGGCCTGCAGCGGCGCCGCGGTGCCGGCATCCACCTGGGCCAGCAATGCGGAAATCTCGTTGCGCGCCTCGTCGAAGCTGAGGTCGGACTTGTAAAGCAGCTTGTAGGCCTGGCGCAGCGCGGCGATCTGGCCGGCGTCGAAGCCGCGGCGGCGCAGTCCTTCGACATTGATGCCGTGCGGCGTGGCCTTGTTGCCGCTCTTGTCGCTGGCCGCGATCACGAACGGCGGGACATCCTGCACCAGCGCCGAGGCGCCGCCCAGCATCGCATGGGCGCCGATACGCACGAACTGGTGCACGCCGCTCATGCCGCCCAGGATGGCCCAGTCACCGACCTCGACGTGGCCGGCGATCTGCGCGTTGCTGGAAAACACGGTGTGGTTGCCGACCATGCAGTCATGGGCGATATGGACGTAGGCCATGATCCAGTTGTCGTTGCCGATGCTGGTCAGGCCGCGGTCCTGCACCGTGCCGGTGTGGATCGTGGTGAATTCGCGGATGGTGTTGCGGTCGCCGATCTCGAGCCGGGTCGGCTCGTTGCGGTACTTCATGTCCTGCGGCACGCCGCCGACCGAGGCATAGGGGCCGATGTTGTTGCCCGCGCCGATCGTGGTATGGCCCTCGACCGTCGTATGCGAGCCGATCCGGGTGCCGCTGCCGACCCGCACGTTGGGGCCGACGATGGAGAACGGGCCGACGCTCACGTCGGCGGCCAGCTCTGCCTTCGGGTCGACCAGTGCGGTGGGGTGGATTTGCGTCATGCGTACTGTCCTGTGATGGGTCTGGTGAAGGATGGGCCAATGCGCCGGGCAAAGGTTCCCGTCCGGGCCATGCGCCCCCGCGGCACGGGGACGCGGCAGTCAGCCCGCGGCAGCGCCGCGGGCCGCGGGCTGCCTCACTCGGCCTGCTTCACGGTGCACATCAGCTCCGCCTCGCAGGCCACCTTGTCGTCGACCGTGGCAAACGCCTTGAACTTCCAGATGCCGCGGATATAGCGCTCGACCGTCACGTTCATGTGCAGCTGGTCGCCCGGGTACACCACCTGCTTGAAGCGGGCGCCGTCGATGCCGACGAAGTAGTACAGCGCGCCTTCCTTGCGCTCCATGTCGGCGCCGAAGGTCAGCAGGCCGGCCGACTGCGCCAGCGCTTCCAGGATCATCACGCCCGGCATCACCGGCTGCTCGGGGAAATGGCCCTGGAAGTATGGCTCGTTGATGGTGACGTTCTTCAGGGTCTTGATCCGCTTTTGCGCCTCGAACTCCAGCACGCGGTCGACCAGCAGGAACGGGTACCGGTGCGGCAGCAGCTTGAGGATCTTGCGGATATCGATTTCGGCCGCGCTCATGATGATTTCTCTTTAGTCTTGTGAGGGTTGGGACCCGGCGGCCTGGCCGCGCAGGCGGCGTTCCAGCGCCACCACCCGTTCGCGCAGCTTGCTCAGGCCGCGCACGATGGCTGCGTTGCGCTCCCACTCGCCGTGCGGCAGGAACGGGAACACGCTGGTGAAATGGCCGCCGGGCTTGGTAATGGATTTGGTGATCGAGGTGCCGCCCGACACCGTGGTGCGGTCGGCAATGGTCAGGTGGCCGGCAAAGTTGGCGGCGCCGCCGATCACGCAGAAGCGGCCGATGCGCGTGCTGCCCGACACCGCGGCGCAGCCGGCGATGACCGTATGCGCGCCGACCCGCACGTTGTGCGCGATCTGGACCTGGTTGTCGATCTTGCAGCCGTCCTCGATCACGGTGTCGGCCATGGCGCCGCGATCGATCGCGGTATTGGCGCCGACCTCGACGTCCTGGCCCAGCACCGCGCGCCCGGTCTGCGGGATCTTCACGTATTCCACCCCGGTCGCGCTGATGTCCGGCGCGAAGCCGAAGCCATCGGCACCGATCACCACGCCGCTGTGCAGGATGGCGCGGGCGCCGACCACGCAGTGGTGGTAGACCGAGACATTGGCGTAGAGCAGCGCATCGTCGCCGATCTCGGCATGCGCGCCGACATAGCCGTTGGCCAGGATGCGCACGCGCTCGCCCAGGCGCGCGCCGGCTTCGATGACCACGTTGGGGCCGATGTAGCACGAGGCCGGCACCACCGCGTCGGGCGCCACCGTGGCGCGCGCGTCGATGCCGGTGCGCGCATCGGTATTGGCGGCGCGGTCGAAACGCTGCGCCACGCGGGCAAAGCAAACGTAGGGATTGCGCGCCACCAGCCAGTTGCGGCCGTCGGCCTTGCCTTCGGCGCGCACGCGCTCGAGGTCGGCGGCCGAGACGATCACGGCGCCGGCCCTGGAATCCAGCGCCTGCTGCAGGTAGAGCGGATTGGACAGGAACGAGAGCTCGCCCGGTCCGGCCTGGTCGAGGGGGGCCAGGCCGGTGATCGCCAGGTCGGGGTCACCCACAACCTGCGCGCCGTTCTCGGTGGCGAGCTGACCCAGTGTGGGTGTCTGCATGGCGGTACTTCCTGATGAAAGAACGAACGAAGGAACGAACGACGAAGCGGCGGCGGCTTACTTGCCGCCGGCGTTCAGCACCTTCATCACGTCGTCGGTGATATCGATGCGCGGATTCACGTACACCGCTTCCTGCACGATCAGGTCGTACTTGCGCTGCTCGGCGAGCTGGCGGATCACGCGGTTGGCGCGCTCCAGCACCTGGGCCAGCTCCTCGTTGCGGCGCTGGTTCAGGTCCTCGCGGAATTCGCGCTGCTTGCGCTGGAACTCGCGGTCCAGGTCAGCCACTTCGCGCTGGCGGCGCTGGCGGTCGGAATCGGCCAGCACGGCCGTGTCCTTGTCCAGCTTGTCGGCCATGCCCTTGATCTTCTGGGCCATGTCCTGCAGCTCGCGGTCGCGCTTGGAGAACTCCTGCTCCAGCTTGACCTGGGCTGCCTTGGCCGGCTGCGAATCGCGCAGGATGCGCTCGGAATTGACCGCGGCGATGCGCGCTTCCTGGGCCGAGGCCGGCAGCGCGGCACACAGCGCCGCGGTGGCGAGCGCGGCGGCGCCCAGGGACTTGACCAGTTTGGATGTTGTAGTCATGAAAACAGATCCTTTTTCAGAATCAGAATGCCGTGCCGATCTGGAACTGGAAGCGCTGGACCTTGTCGTTGGTGTCGCGCCTGAGCGGGAAGCCCATGCTGAGCTTCAGCGGCCCGATCGGCGACAGCCACGACATGCCGAAGCCGGTCGAGTACTTCAGATCGCTGAAGCTCAGCGGCTCGCCTTCCTGATAGACGTTACCGAAGTCGAAGAAGGTGAACAGGCGCAGCGTGCGGTCCACGCCCGAGCCCGGCAGCGGGAAGATGAACTCGATGTTGCCGATCATCTTGGAGGCGCCGCCCACCGGGTTGCCGTTCTGGTCCTTCGGGCCCAGCGTGCTGGTCTGGTAGCCGCGCACCGAGCCGATACCGCCGGCGTAGAAGTACTTGAACACCGGGAACGGCGTGTTGCCGTAGCCGTGGCCGTAGGCGACCTCGCCGTTCAGTGCCAGGGTGAAGGCCTTCGAGATCGGATAGA
Source organism: Cupriavidus alkaliphilus (assembly GCF_900094595.1). Taxonomy (GTDB): domain Bacteria; phylum Pseudomonadota; class Gammaproteobacteria; order Burkholderiales; family Burkholderiaceae; genus Cupriavidus; species Cupriavidus alkaliphilus. The sequence goes on from NZ_FMAD01000003.1 coordinate 88,836, forward strand.
AGTACTGCTGCTGCACGCTGGCGCGGTAGTACTGCGTATCGCCGCCCGGCAGGCCGACTTCGAGGTTGGCCTGGGTGTACGGGCCCTTGGTCGGGACCAGCGCGCTGTCGCGGCGGTCGCGCGCCCAGCCGATCGTGAACGGGAAGTTGTTGATGCCGTCGCCGGAGCTCTTGCCGATCTTGTTCAGCCAGTCGGTGTACTGGGTCGGCGTGTTGACCGAGGTGTACACCTGGGTGCGTTCGTAGCCGATGCCGAAGAACACGGTATCGACTTCCGAGAACGGCACGCCGAACTTGAAGCCGCCGCCGGCCGAGACGATCTTGTAGTCCTGGTCGCCGGTGTAGTACAGCGGGCGCGAGGTACGGTAGTAGATATCGGTCGAGCGGCTGATGCCGTCCACCGTGAAGTACGGGTCGTACTGCGTCAGCGCAATGGTGCGGAACGACTTGGCGGTGTTAACGTCCAGGCCCAGGCTGGTACCGGAGCCGAACACGTTGTCCTGGCGCAGGCCGGCCTGCAGCACCAGCTTGTCGGTCGACGAGAAGCCCACGCCCAGGCTGATCTGGCCGGTCGGCTTTTCGGTCACGTTGACGTTCACATCGACCTGGTCGGGCGCCCCGGGCACGTCTTCGGTGGTGATGTTGGTGTCGGTGAAGTAGCCGGTACGGTTGATACGTGCCTGCGACTGCTGCAGCTTTTCGCTGTCGAACCACGAGCTTTCCATCTGGCGCATTTCGCGCCGCACCACTTCGTCGCGGGTCTTGCTGTTGCCGACCACGTTGACGCGGCGCACGTAGACGCGGCGGCCCGGATCGACCATCAGGGTCAGCGCGACTTCACGCTTTTCCTTGTCGATCTGCGGTTGCGGGTTGATGGTGGTGAACGCGTAGCCATAGGTGCCGAGCAGGTCGGTAATGGCCTTGGTGCTCTGCGTCAGCTTCTCGGACGAGAAAATATCGCCCTTCTTCAGCTGCAGCAGCTTTTCCATTTCTTCCTGCTTGCCCAGCAGCTCGCCGGCCAGGCGCACGTCGGAAACCTTGTACTGCTCGCCTTCCTTGATGTTCAGCGTCAGGAAGATGTCTTTCTTGTCGGGCGTGATCGAGACCTGGGTCGATTCGATGGCGAATTCCAGGTAGCCGCGGTTCAGGTAGTACGAGCGCAGCGCTTCCAGGTCGGCGGTCAGCTTCTGCTTCGAGTACAGGTCGTTCTTGGTGTACCACGACAGCCAGTTGGGCGTGGACAACTGCATCTCGTCGCGCAGCGTGCTTTCCTTGAAGGCCTTGTTGCCGACGATATTGATCTGGCGGATCTTGGCGACCGGACCTTCGTCGACATTGAACACCACCGAGACGCGGTTGCGGTCCACCGGCGTGATCGTGGTCTGCACATCGGCGGCATAGTAGCCGCGCGCGACGTACTGGCGCTTGAGCTCCTGCTCGGCCTTGTCGATCAGCGCCTTGTCGTAGTAGCGGGCCTCGGCCACGCCGACCGCGCGCAGCGAGCGGCGCAGCGTGTCCTTGTCGAATTCCTTGATGCCGACGAACTCGAGCTGCGAGATCGCCGGGCGCTCTTCGACCTGCACCACCAGCACGCCGTCTTCGGAGCGGATCTGCACGTCCTTGAAGAAGCCGGTATTGTAGAGGGCACGGATGGCATCGGCGCCCTTGTCATCGGTGAAGGTTTCCCCGACGCGCACCGGCAGGTAGCCAAACACGGTACCCGGTTCGACGCGTTGCAGGCCCTCAACGCGGATGTCCCTGACGACGAACGGATCGGCAGCCCAGCCCGCCGGGCTCCAGGCTGCAATAACGGCACTCGCCAGCAAACCCAGCGAAATGCGCTTATGTCTGATCAATGTTGATCCCCTCTTTGATTCCATCCAGGATTGCGCTCCGATGCCTCATTGGACTGCGCCTGGCAAATGGCGTCCCCGGCGACGGTGTCCGACGACACCACCACCCCCTTGCCGACACACGTTTCTAGCCGTTCGCCAGAAACATTCGGCTGACGTCATTGAACAAAGCGAGCGAAGTCAGGAGCAAGATGCAAGCGATGCCAACCTTCTGCAGCATTGCCTGCCAGTGGTCTGGGACGGGCCGGCCAGTCAAAAATTCCACGCAATAATACAGCAAATGCCCCCCATCCAGAACCGGAATGGGTAACAAATTGAGTACGCCAAGACTAACGCTGACCAGCGCCAGGAAGCTGACAAAGGCTTGTATGCCGAGGTTTGCGGCACGTCCGGCGTAGTCGGCGACGGTCAGCGGACCGCTCAGGTTCTGCAGCGAAGCCTGCCCCACCAGCATCTTGCCCAGCAGCTTGAGCGACAGCGCGCTGGTATCCCAGACCTGTCCCGCCGCGCGCGCCAGCGCCTGGTCGGGCCGGTAGCGCACGGTCTCCATCTGCACCGCCTGGCTCAGCGCCGCGCCCAGCTTGCCCGCGGGCGCCGGCGCGGCGCCGCTGGCATCCGTGGCGCCATCGCGCGCCGCGGCGGTGTCGAGCGTGACCGGCACGTCCAGGCGCTGGCCGTCGCGCTCGATGCCCAGCGTCACGGCCTGGCCCGGCTGGCTGCGCACCGCCTTGATCAGCGCGCTGGCCTGCGTCAGCGGGCTGCCCTGCCAGGCCACGATGCGGTCGCCCTTGCGCAGCCCGGCGCGTTCGGCGGCCGAATCCGGCAGCACCTCGGTGATCGTCACCGGCCCGCCCTTCAGGTTCAGGCCGAGCGTGGCCAGCGGGTCTTGCTCGGGGTTGCCGCCGGTATTGGGCAGGCGCGGCAGCGTGACGTCGCGCTCGGCACCGTCGGCGCCGCGCACGCGCAGCACCGCGCGCGCATCGCCGAAGCCTTCGGCAAACACCGCCATGCGCAGGTCGTTCCAGGAGCGGACCGGCTCGGTGTGGCCGTTGGCGGTCAGCGACAGCACCCGGTCGCCCTCGCGCACGCCGGCCTGCGCCGCCATGGTGCCGGCCGCGGGCGCCGCCACCACCGGCACGGGCTCGCGCATGCCGCCGGCGAACAGCGCGAAATACAGCACGATCGCCAGCGCGAAATTGGCCAGCGGGCCGGCCGCGACGATGGCGAAGCGCTTGCCCACCGGCTGGCGGTTGAAGGCACGCGGCAGGTCGGCCGGGTCGATGGGCGTGTCGCGCGCGGGATCGATCTCGCGCTCGTCGAGCATCTTGACGTAGCCGCCCAGCGGGATCGCCGCCACGGTCCATTCGGTGCGGTCGCGGCTTTTCGAGATCCAGCGCAGCAGCGGCCGCCCGAAGCCGATGGAAAAACGCAGCACCTTCACGCCGCAGGCGCGCGCGGCCAGGTAGTGACCCATTTCGTGCACGTAGATCAGCACGCACAGGGCAACGATGAAAGCGAGTACGGTTTGCATGGTGCGGGACGTCGGTAAGATCGCTGGACCGGCCTGCGCGGTCCCCCGGGGACCGGCCGGCGCAGCCGCTATTGTCGCAGATGCGGCAGACCGCCCCGCCGGATCAGCGGGCCGCGGCCCGCGCGGTGACGCTGGCCCTGGCCGCCTCGCGCGCCAGCGCGTCGGCGCAGAGCACGGCCTCGAGCGTGTCGGCGGAGCCGTTCGGTGCTTCTTCAAGCACCTGGCGCACGATGCCGGCGATATCGGTAAAGCGCACGCGGCCGGCGAGGAATGCTTCCACCGCCACTTCATTGGCGGCATTGAGCACCGCCGGCGCCACCCCCGCCGCGCGCAGCGCGTCGAAGGCCAGCCCCAGGCACGGGAAGCGCACCAGGTCCGGCTTCTCGAAATGCAGGCCGCCGGCGAGGGTCAGGTCGAGCGGGCTCACGCCCGCGTCGATCCGTTCCGGGTAGGCCAGGCCATAGGCGATCGGCGTGCGCATGTCCGGGTTGCCCAGTTGCGCCAGCACCGAGCCATCGGCGTAGGCCACCATCGAATGCACGATGCTCTGCGGGTGGATCAGCACCTCGATGCGTTCGGCCGGGGCGCCGAACAGCCAGTGTGCCTCGATCACCTCGAGGCCCTTGTTCATCATGGTGGCCGAATCGACCGAGATCTTGCGGCCCATGACCCAGTTGGGATGGGCGCAGGCCTGGTCGGGCGAGATATCGTGCAGCGTGGCCGGGTCGCGCGTGCGGAACGGCCCGCCCGACGCGGTCAGCAGCACCTTGGCCACGCCGCGGCCGTAGCGCGGGTCGTCGGCGGGCAGGCACTGGAAGATGGCGTTGTGCTCGCTGTCGATCGGCAACAGCGTGGCGCCGTGCTCGCGCACCGCGTCCATGAAGATGCGCCCGGACATCACCAGGGCTTCCTTGTTGGCCAGCAGCACGCGCTTGCCCGCGCGCGCCGCCGCCAGCGTCGGGCGCAGGCCAGCCGCGCCGACGATGGCGGCCATCACCGCATCTGCCTGCGCATCGGCGGCGATCGATTCCAGCGCGGCTTCGCCGTAGCCGACCTCGGTCGGCACGCCGGCATCGCGCAGCAGCGTTTCCAGTTCGCGCGCCGCCTCGGCCGTTCCGACCACGGCGCGCGCCGGGCGGAATTCGATGCACTGGTCGGCCAGCTTGCGCACCTGCCGATGGGCGCTGAGCGCATGCGCCACGTAACGGCCGGGATGGCGCCGGATCACGTCGAGCGTGCTTTCGCCGATGGAGCCGGTGGCGCCCAGGATGGTGATGCGATGCATAGCAGACGGCTTCAGAGAAAAATCAGCATCAGGGCGGCCAGCGGGAACACCGGCAGCAAGGCGTCGATGCGGTCCAGCACGCCGCCATGGCCAGGCAGCAGCCGGCTGCTGTCCTTCTTGCCGACCTGGCGCTTGAGCAGGGATTCGAACAGGTCGCCCACCACGCTCGCCGCGACCAGCAGCGTGGTCAGCGCGGCGACGAAGCCCAGCCCGCCACGGTCGCCCATCACCGAGAACCAGGTCGGGGCAAAGGCGTGGGTGGCCGCCAGCGCGAGGCCGATCACCAACGCCAGCACCCAGCCGCCGATGGCGCCCTCCCACGACTTGCCCGGGCTGATGCCGGGCGCCAGCTTGCGCCGGCCGATCGCCTTGCCGGTGAAATACGCGCCGATATCGGCGGCCCATACCAGCACCGCGGCGGTCAGCAGCACGCCGATGCCGGCGCCGCGCAGGATCATGGTGGCATGGACGAACGCGGGCAGCATCACCAGCCCCAGCACCGCGCCCAGCGCCGTGAACGCCGGGGTGGCGGTGCGCACGCCGCGCGCCAGCAGCAGCACGGCCACGACCCAGCACACCACCGCGGCCTCGAGCAGCCAGGTGGTGGCGTGGCGCAGCGGCAGGTCATGCCAGGTGATGGTAGCGATCAGGCAGGCCAGCGCATAGACATAGGGCCACGGCCCGCGCAGTCCGATCAGGCGGCCGAATTCCCAGCCGGCCAGCAGCACGATCACGCCGAGCAGTCCCGCCAGGCCCGCCGGCGGCGCCAGGAACAGGATCGGCAGGATCAGCAGCAACAGGCACAGGGCGGTGATGACGCGGGTGAGGAGCATGCGCTGCAGTCCCGTGAAAAGTTGGAGTGGCCAGGCTCAGGCCGTACCCGAAAGTCCGGGCGCGACCAGCTGCGCGCTGGTGCGGCCGAAGCGGCGTTCGCGCTGGCGGTACGAGGCAAAGGCCTTGTCGAGTTCCGCGGCGTCGAAATCCGGCCAGTAGACGTCGGTGAAGTACAGCTCGGAATAGGCGAGCTGCCACAGCAGGAAATTGCTGATGCGCTGTTCGCCGCCGGTGCGGATGAACAGGTCCGGCTCGGGCGCATAGGCCATCGCAAGGTGCGGGGCCAGCAGCGATTCGTCGATGGTTTCGGGATCGAGCATGGGCGAGCGCGCCAGCATCTTGCGCATGGCCTGCAGCAGGTCCCAGCGTCCGCCGTAGTTGGCCGCGATGGTGACGGTGAGGCCGGTATTGCCGGCAGTGCGCGCTTCGGCATCCTTGATCAGGCGCTGGATGCGCGGGCTGAAGCGGCCCAGGTCGCCCACCACCCGCAGCCGGATGTTGTTGGCGTGCATCTTCACCACTTCGCGCCGCAGCGACATCATGAACAGCCGCATCAGGAACGAGACCTCGTCGGCCGGACGGCGCCAGTTCTCGGAGCTGAACGCGAACAGCGTCAGGTACTGCACGCCCCGGGCGGCGCAGGCTTCCACCACCGCGCGCACAGCGTCCAGGCCGCGGCTGTGCCCCGCCACGCGCGGCAGGTGCCGCTGGGTCGCCCAGCGGCCATTGCCGTCCATGATGATGGCAACATGCCGGGGCACGTAGGAGGTATCGGGTACGGCAAGCGTCGAGCTGATGTGCTGCATGGGCGTGAGACGGTCGCTGACAGTCCCGGCAAGGCCGGGACGGGCGTCAGACCGTCATGATCTCCTTCTCTTTTTCGGCGACCATCTTGTCGATCTCGGCCACGTACTTGTCGGTCAGTTTCTGCACCTCGTCCTGGCCGCGGCGCTCTTCGTCCTCGGAAATGGTCTTGTCCTTGACCAGCTTCTTGAACTGCTCGTTGGCATCGCGGCGAAGGTTGCGCACCGCCACCTTGGCACCCTCGGCCTCGCCCTTCACGACCTTGGTCAGTTCCTTGCGGCGCTCTTCGGTCAGTGCAGGCATCGGCACACGGATCACTTCGCCCATGGTGGCCGGGTTCAGGCCCAGGTCGCAATCGCGGATGGCCTTCTCGACCGCGCCCACCATTTTCTTTTCCCACGGCTGCACCGTGATGGTACGGGCATCGGCCAGGCCGATCGCCGCCACCTGGCTGATGGGCACCATCGAGCCGTAGTAATCCACCTGAACGTGGTCGAGCAGGCCGGTGTGGGCACGGCCGGTGCGGATCTTGGCCAGATCGGCCTTGAAGGCCTCGATCGACTTCTGCATTTTCTGCTCGACGCTCTTCTTTGTGTCGGCGACGCTCATTTTTACCTCCGGAAATCAGCCAACCAAGATCCCCTCTGGTGGGGATCGAAAATGAATCATTCTACTCTTTGCCCGGCGGGATACCAGCGCCGCGGCGCGGCATCCGTTACCGGACTCACAGATGCGGCTCAGCGATGAAGCTCACACATGCACCAGCGTACCCTCATCCTCGCCCAGGATGACGCGTTTGAGCGCGCCCGGCTTCACGATCGAGAACACCTTGATCGGCAGCTTCTGGTCGCGGCACAGCGCGAACGCGGTGGCGTCCATCACCTGCAGGTTGCGCGAGATGGCCTCGTCGAAGCTGATGGTGGTGTAACGCGTGGCGCTGGGATCCTTTTTCGGGTCAGCGGTGTACACGCCGTCGACCTTGGTCGCCTTCAGCACGATCTCGGCGCCGATCTCGGAGCCGCGCAGCGCGGCGGCGGTGTCGGTGGTGAAGAACGGGTTGCCGGTGCCGGCGGCGAAGATCACCACCTTGCCCTCTTCCAGCTGGCGGATCGCGCGCGGGCGGATATAGGGCTCGACCACCTGGTCCATGCGCAGCGCCGACTGCACGCGGCCTTCGATATTGGCGTGGCGCATCGCGTCCTGCAACGCCAGCGCGTTCATCATGGTGGCCAGCATGCCCATGTAGTCGGCAGTGGCACGGTCCATGCCGGCAGCGCCGCCGGCGACGCCGCGGAAGATATTGCCGCCGCCGATCACCACCGCCACCTGCACGCCGAGCTTCACGATCTCGGCAATGTCGTTCACCATCGCCTCGATGGTGGAGCGGTTGATGCCGAAGGCATCGTCGCCCATCAGGGCTTCACCGGACAGTTTCAGAAGGACGCGCTTGTAGGCTGGCATGTTCACCCTCGGAAGGAGCAGTTCGCTCGGTTGAGACGGCTCGGTTGAGACGGCTCGGTTGAGACACACTGGGACGTATGTTTTGGCACCGGCGGCACGGGTCATCGTGCCGCCGGCAGGAGAAAAGCCGGTTTTCGGGGTGCCCCGGCCGGGACCGGACCACCGCGGAAACAGACTGCTGCAGCGCCACGCCGGCTGCGCCGTGCTGCACTACTTATGCAGAGGGGCACCTTGCGGCGCCCCTGCGGCATTATAGGCGCCCGGACCGGCCACGATGGCCAGCCTGGCGCCCCGGACATCAGCCCTTCTGGGCAGCGGCCACCTGCGCGGCCACTTCAGCGGCGAAGTCGTCCTGCTTCTTCTCGATGCCTTCGCCCACGACGTACAGGGTGAAGCCCTTCACGGTCGTGTTGGCGGCCTTCAGCATCTGCTCGACGGTCTGCTTGTCGTTCTTCACGAACGGCTGGTTGAACAGCGAGACTTCCTTCAGGTACTTCTGCACCGAACCCTCGACCATCTTGGCGGCGATCTCGGCCGGCTTGCCCGACTCGGCAGCCTTCTGCTCGGCGATGCTGCGCTCCTTGGCGATCAGGTCGGCGGGGACCTGCTCGGCCGACAGCGACACCGGCTTCATCGCGGCCACGTGCATGGCGACGTCCTTGGCGGCGGCTTCGTCGCCGTCGAACTCGACCATCACGCCGATGCGGGTGCCGTGCAGGTACGAGACCAGCTTGCCGCCGTTGGCGTAACGGACAAAGCGGCGGATCGTCAGGTTCTCGCCGATCTTGCCGATCAGGGCGGTGCGGGTGGCTTCCACGCTGACGCCGTCGATTTCCAGCGCCGACAGGGCGGCCACGTCGGCCGGGTTCTGCTTGGCGATCAGTTCGGCAACCTTGGCCGAGAAGGCCAGGAAGTCGTCGTTCTTGGAGACGAAATCGGTTTCGCAGTTCAGTTCGACCAGCACGCCGGTGGTGCCGTCGATGAACGACGCGACCACGCCTTCGGCGGTCACGCGCGAGGCGGCCTTGCTGGCCTTGTTGCCCAGCTTGACGCGCAGCAGCTCTTCAGCCTTGTTCAGGTCGCCGTCGGCCTCGGTCAGGGCCTTCTTGCATTCCATCATCGGCGCGTCGGTCTTCGCGCGCAGTTCTGCAACCATGCTTGCGGTAATTGCCGCCATTTGTCACTCCTTGAATGGTTCGCGCCGGCTGCCGGCAGTCGCCCGCGGCACCCGGTCGGTGGGTCTTCAGCGCACCCGCGGCAGATCTTGCCTGGCGCGGATGACAACAATTCAAATTCGAAAAAAGGGGGCGCCAGATGTGCCCCCTTTTTTGCCCTGCTGCCGAAGTACCCCGGCTTGCGCCCTGCGCGCTGCCCGGCGTGCCGGGCGGCAGGCGATGCCTGCCTTGTCGTATGTTGACGTGCGCGCTATCGGGTTCCTTTCAGCAGCGGGCCGGGAGGCTATCAGCCTTCCTGCACTTCGACGAATTCGTCGTCGCCGCGGGCGGCTTCAACGACTTCCTGCACGGCATTGGCACGGCCTTCCAGGATGGCGTCGGCCACGCCGCGCACGTACAGGGCCACGGCCTTGCTCGAGTCGTCGTTGCCCGGGATCACGTAATCGATGCCTTCCGGCGAGTGGTTGGTATCGACCACGCCGATCACGGGGATGCCCAGCTTGTTGGCTTCGGTCACGGCGATCTTGTGGTAGCCGACGTCGACCACGAAGATCGCGTCAGGCACGCCGCCCATTTCCTTGATGCCGCCGATCGACTTTTCCAGCTTGATCATCTCGCGCTCGAACATCAGCGCTTCCTTCTTGCTCATGGTTTCCAGCGCGCCGGCTTCCTTGGCGGCTTCCATGTCCTTCAGGCGCTTGATCGAGGTCTTGACCGTCTTGAAGTTGGTCAGCATGCCGCCGAGCCAGCGGGCGTCGACGTAAGGCATGCCGGCACGGCCAGCTTCTTCAGCCAGGATTTCGCGCGACTGGCGCTTGGTGCCCACGAAAAGGATGGTGCCGCGATTGGCCGCCAGCTGACGCACGTACTTCATGGCGTCCTGGAACATCGGCAGCGTCTTTTCGAGGTTGATGATGTGGATCTTGTTGCGATGGCCGAAGATGAAGGGGGCCATCTTCGGGTTCCAGAAGCGGGTCTGGTGGCCGAAGTGGCAACCGGCTTCCAGCATTTCGCGCATGGTCACGGACATGTAAATCTCCAAAGGGTTAGGTCTGAAGCCCGCCCCGACATTCCTGAAAAGGAACACCCCGGATAGGCGGGCCAGCGATTTCAAGCGACAGGAAAGGTTCCTGCCAAAATAACCGACCTGGCCGGCGCAATTGCTGCGGCGCAACCAGATCAGCCCGCTATTCTAGCAACAAAAGCGCCGCCCGCTCAAGCCGCCCCGCTCTGTTCCGCCTCCGGCGCACGCCTCCGGGCGGCCCGGAACAGGCTGCGATCCGGCCTCGATGGTGCGATAATCCCACTTTGATCCATCGATTCCGGCGCGGCCAGTGGCCCCGCCATCACTTTATTCTGGCGACGCAGCATGAGCATTTACCTGAACACCGCCGAAGACATCGCCCACATGCGCGTGGCTTGCCGCCTTGCCTCCGAAGTCCTCGACTACATCACGCCCTTCGTGCAGCCCGGCGTCACCACCGGCGAACTGGACCGCCTGTGCCACGCTTACATGCGCGACGTGCAGGGCACCGTGCCGGCGCCGCTGAATTATGCGCCCCCGGGCTACCCGCCCTTCCCCGGCGCAATCTGCACCTCGGTCAACGACGTGATCTGCCACGGCATTCCCGGCGAGCGCGTGCTCAAGAGCGGCGACGCCGTCAATCTCGACATCACCGTCATCACCAAGGATGGCTACTACGGCGACACCAGCCGCATGTTCATCGTCGGCGAAGGCTCGATCCTGGCCAAGCGCCTGGCGCAGGTGACCTACGAGTGCATGTGGAAGGGCATCGCGCAAGTGCGCCATGGCGCGCGCCTGGGCGATATCGGTCACGCCATCCAGGTGCATGCCGAAGCCGCCGGCTACAGCGTGGTGCGCGAGTACTGCGGCCACGGCATCGGCAAGAATTTCCACGAAGACCCGCAGATCCTGCACTACGGCCGTCCCGGCACCGGCGCCGAGATCAAGGCCGGCATGATCTTCACGGTGGAGCCGATGATCAACGCCGGCAAGCGCGATATCCGCACCATGCCCGACCAGTGGACCGTGAAGACCCGCGACCGCAGCCTGTCGGCGCAGTGGGAACACACGGTGCTGGTCACCGAGACCGGCTACGACGTGCTGACGGTGTCCGCCGGCACCCCGGCGCCGCCGGCCTTCATTACCGATTCCGTGGCGGCCTGACGCCACGCAGAAGCCAGGGCGCCTGACCGGGCGCCCTTCTTTTTCCAGCCGTGCCGACGAACCCTTCCGCCCTCTCCATGGATACCACGCCGGAACTGCTGCTGGCCGCGCGCGTGCGCGACCAGCTCAAAGCCGACAAGCAGGCGCTGTTTGCGGACTTCAACGCGAGCGCCAACGCCGGCACGCTGACCACGCGGCTGCGCCGCGCCGTCGATGCCGCGCTGGGCGAAGCCTGGCGCGGGCTGGCGATGCCCGCCGACGCGGCGCTGGTGGCGGTGGGCGGCTACGGCCGCGGCGAACTGTTCCCGTACTCCGACGTCGACGTGCTGCTGTTGCTGCCCGCCGAGCCCGACCGGGATACCGCGGGCAAGCTGGAACGCTTTATCGGCCTGTGCTGGGACCTGGGGCTAGAGATCGGCTCGGCGGTGCGCACGGTGGATGACTGCATCCGCGAGTCGCGCCAGGACGTCACCATCCAGACCTCGCTGCTCGAGGCGCGCCTGCTGACCGGCAACCGCAAGCTGTTCGAGGCGCTGCGCAGCCGCTACCAGGCCGACCTGGATCCGGCGGCGTTCTTCCAGGCCAAGCTGCTGGAAATGCGCCAGCGCCACGCCAAGTACCAGGACACACCCTACGCGCTCGAGCCCAACTGCAAGGAAAGCCCAGGGGGGCTGCGCGACCTGCAGGTGATCCTGTGGATGACCAAGGCCGCGGGCCTGGGCGACAGCTGGAAGGAATTGTTCGAGAAGGGCCTGCTGACGCAGCGCGAAGCGCAGGAACTGGCCCGCAACGAGCGCCTGCTGAAGACCATCCGCGCGCGCCTGCACCTGGTCGCCGGGCGCCGCCAGGACGTGCTGGTGTTCGACCTGCAGACCGCGCTGGCCGAGGCCTTCGGCTACCGCCAGAACGCCAACAAGCGCGCCAGCGAGCAGCTGATGCGCCGCTACTACTGGGCCGCCAAGGCGGTGACCCAGCTCAACAGCGTGCTGCTGCTCAATATCGAGGCGATGCTGTTCCCGAGCGAGTCACAGGTGACGCGCGTGCTCAACGAGCGCTTCGTCGAGCGCCAGGGCATGCTCGAAATCACCAGCGACGACGTCTACGAGCGCGACCCGCACGCCATCCTCGAGACCTTCCTGCTGTACGAGCGCACGCCCGGCGTGAAGGGGCTGGCGCCGCGCACGCTGCGCGGCCTGTACAACGCGCGCACGGTGATGGACGCGCGCTGGCGCAAGGATCCCGAGAACCGCCGGCTGTTCCTGGCCATCGTGCAGGAGCCGCAGGGCATCACGCACGCGCTGCGGCTGATGAACCAGACCAGCGTGCTGGGCCGCTACCTGATCAACTTCCGGCGCATCGTCGGGCAGATGCAGCACGACCTGTTCCACGTCTACACCGTGGACCAGCACATCCTGATGGTGGTGCGCAACATGCGCCGCTTCGCCATCGTCGAGCACACCCACGAGTTCCCGTTCTGCAGCCAGCTGATGGCCAGCTTCGACAAGCCCTGGGTGTTGTGGGTGGCGGCGCTGTTCCACGACATCGCCAAGGGCCGCGGCGGCGACCATTCGCGGCTCGGCACGGTCGATGCGCGCCGCTTCTGCAGGCAGCACGGCATTGCGCGCGAGGACGCGGACCTGATCTGCTGGCTGGTCGAGCACCACCTCACCATGAGCCACGTCGCGCAGAAGCAGGATCTGACCGATCCGGACGTGGTCCATGCCTTCGCCGAAGTGGTCGGCAACGAACGCTACCTGACCGCGCTCTACCTGCTGACCGTGGCCGATATCCGCGGCACCAGCCCCAAGGTGTGGAATGCGTGGAAGGGCAAGCTGCTGGAAGACCTGTACCACATTACGCTGCGCGTGCTGGGCGGCGCGCGGGTCGACTCGCATTCGCTGTGGTCGCAGCGCAAGGAAGACACCATCTCGGAGCTGCGCCTGAAGGCGTTCGATCCGGCGCTGGGCAAGTCGCTGTGGGCGCAGCTGGACGTGGCCTTCTTCCTGCGCCACGATTCGCACGATATCGCCTGGCTGACGCGCCATCTCTACAACAAGGTCGACAGCCCGGTGCCGGTGGTCAAGGCGCGCGTGTCGCCGGCCGGCGAAGGCCTGCAGGTGGCGGTCTACATCAAGGACCAGCCCGACCTGTTCGCGCGCATCTGTGGCTATTTCGAGCGCAAGGCGTTCTCGATCCAGGACGCCAAGATCCACACCACGCGCCACGGCTACGCGCTCGATACGTTCCAGGTCACCGACCCCGGCATGGCCGGCGATGGCGGCAATTACCGCGACATCATCGCGCTGGTCGAGCACGAACTGTGCGAGCGGCTGCGCCTGCAAGGCGCGCTGCCCGAGCCGACCCAGGGGCGGCTGTCGCGCCAGTCGCGCAGCTTCCCGATCAAGCCGCGCGTCGACCTGCGCCCGGACGAGCGCGGCCAGTATTACCTGCTGTCGCTGTCCGCCAACGACCGCACCGGCCTGCTGTACGCCATCGCCCGCGTACTGGCACGGCATCGCGTGTCCGTGCATACGGCGCGCATCAACACCCTGGGCGAACGCGTCGAAGACGTGTTCCTGGTAGACGGCAGCCGCCTGGCCGCCGACAACCGATTGCAGATTCAGCTTGAACAGGACTTGCTCGCCGCCCTCGCCATCTGAGGCGGGCGGGCAGCATCAACATATGACCGACAGCAATTCGCCGAAGCGCAAGACGCTAGGCATCAAGGCCAAGGCCGCCAGCGATACCGGCACGGCCGCACGCAAGGGCGGCACCCGCCCCGTGCGCGTGTCCGACCTGAACCGCAAGCGCGTGCAGGCCGTTTCCGAGGGCATCAAGCGCGCCCAGCAGCGTGCCGGCGGCAAGACCGCCAGCGGGGCCCAGGGCGAAGCGCCGGCCCAGCCGCGCCAGCCGCGCGCGCCCCGCCCCGCCGACGGCGAGCGCCAGGCGCGTCCGCGCCGTGCGGATGCCGGCGAGGCGCGCCCGCGCCGCTTCGGCGACGACGACAACCGTCCGCGCCGCACCGGCGGCGATCGTGGCGAAGCGCGCCCGCGCCGCTTCGAAGGCAGCGAAGCGCGTCCGCCGCGCCGCTTTGGCGACGACGACAACCGTCCGCGCCGCACTGGCGACGATCGTGGCGAAGCGCGCCCGCGCCGATTCGAAGGCAACGAATCGCGTCCGCCGCGCCGCTTTGGCGATGACGACAACCGTCCGCGCCGCACCGGCGGCGATCGTGGCGAAGCGCGCCCGCGCCGCTTCGAAGGCAACGAATCGCGTCCGCCGCGACGCTTCGGCGATGACGACAACCGTCCGCGCCGCACCGGCGGCGACCGTGGCGAAGCGCGCCCGCGCCGCTTCGAAGACAGCGAGTCGCGTCCACCGCGACGCATCGGCGACGACGACAACCGGCCGCGCCGCACCGGCGACGATCGTGGCGACGCGCGACCGCGCCGCTTCGAAGGCGCCGACACCCGCCCGCGCCGCTTTGGCGACGACGAAAGCCGCCCGCGCCGCTTCGAGAATGCCGACTCGCGTCCGCGCCGCTATGGCGATGACGACCGCCGCCCGCGCCCCGCGCCGGCGGGCGAGCGCCGCCGCGAAGGCACGGCGCCGGCACGCCGCTTCAGCGACGCGGCCGACCGACTCCGCACTGCCGGCCCCGCACGCCAGCACGCACCCGCCGCGCGCCAGGAAAAGCCCGCCCCGGTCCGCGACGAGTCCACCCACGACGACGGCCTGGTACGCCTGTCCAAGCGCATGTCCGAACTCGGCCTGTGCTCGCGCCGCGAGGCCGACGAATGGATCCCACGCGGCTGGGTGCTGGTCGACGGCAAGCCCGTGACCGAACTCGGCAGCCGCATCCGCCCCGACGCCGAGATCGAGATCCTGCAGGAAGCGCGCTCCGAGCAAGGCGAGCGCGTCACGGTACTGCTGAACAAGCCGGTAGGCTACGTTTCGGGCCAGGCCGAGGACGGCTACGAGCCCGCCGCGGCGCTGTTCGCCCCCGAGAACCAGTGGGAAGGCGACCCCACGCGCAAGCGCTTCGCGCCGTGGCAACGCAAGAACCTGGCGCCGGCCGGCCGCCTCGATATCGACTCCACCGGCCTGCTTGTGCTGACGCAGGATGGCCGCGTCGCGCGCGCGCTGATCGGCGAGGATTCGACGGTCGAGAAGGAATACCTGGTGCGCGTGGTCTGGCACTCGCCGCACGGGCCGGTGGAGCGCAACATCAGCGCGGAATTCCCGGCCGATGACCTGGAACTGCTGCGCCACGGCCTGTCGCTGGACGGCGTGCCGCTCAGGCCGGCCAAGGTCAGCTGGCAGAACGAAGAGCAGCTGCGCTTCGTGCTGCGCGAAGGCCGCAAGCGCCAGATCCGCCGCATGTGCGAGCAGGTGGGCCTGCAGGTGGTGGGCCTCAAGCGCGTGCGCATGGGGCGCGTGGTGCTGGGGGATCTGCCGCCTGGCAAGTGGCGGTTCCTGGGGCAGTTCGAGAAGTTCTGATAAAGAAAAAAGCGGCCGCGATGGCCGCTTTTTTTGATGGGTTCTGGCAAATCACCACACCCTCGTTTCTCTACCGCTTCCTGCGCCGTCAGTCGTCGCTGTTCGCCGGCAGATCCGGAAACAACACCTCCGTAAACCCAAACTGCCGGAAATCCTTGATCCGCATCGGATAAAGAATCCCCTGCAGGTGGTCGCACTCATGCTGCACCACGCGCGCATGGAAGCCTTCGGCCACGCGTTCGATCCGGTTGCCCATCAGGTCGTAGCCGCTGTACTTCAGCCGCAGGTGCCGCGGCACCACGCCGCGCAGGCCCGGCACCGACAGGCAGCCTTCCCAGCCGTCTTCCATCTCATCGGACGGCATTTCCAGCAGCGGGTTGATCAGCACCGTCTTGGGCACGGTGGGCGCATCCGGGTAGCGCGGATTGCGATCGAAGCCGAAGATCACCACCTGCAGGTCCACGCCGATCTGCGGCGCGGCCAGGCCCGCGCCGTTGGCATGGTCCATGGTGTCGAACATGTCTTCGATCAGCGTGCGCAGCTCCGGCGTATTGAAGCGCTCCACCGGCCTTGCCACCTGCAGCAGGCGCGGATCGCCCATCTTGAGAATTTCGCGGATCATGGTTCTGTTCCCGGTTATTCCTCGGCCGGCGCGGCGCCGGCTTGCGCCAGCAGCGCCAGCATGCCGGCCTCGTCCAGCACCGGCACGCCCAGCGCCTCGGCCTTGTCCAGCTTGCTGCCGGCCTCGGCGCCGGCGACCACGTAGTCGGTCTTCTTCGACACCGAGCCCGCCACCTTGGCGCCGGCGGCTTCCAGCAGTTCCTTGGCGTCTTCGCGCGACAGCGTCGGCAGCGTGCCGGTCAGGACAAAGGTCTTGCCCGACAGCGGCGCCGGCGCTTTCGCCACCGGCTCGCTTTCCGGCCAGTGTACGCCCGCGGCGCGCAGTTGCTCGATGACCTCGACGTTATGCGGCTCGGCGAGGAAGTTGGCGATCGACTGCGCCACTACCGGGCCGACATCGTTGACCTCGAGCAGCGCCGCCTCGTCGGCCGCCATCAGCGCGTCGAGCTTGCCGAAGTGCCGGGCCAGATCCTTGGCGGTAGCTTCGCCGACGTGGCGGATGCCGAGTGCGAAGATAAAGCGGTTCATGGTGGTCGCGCGCGACTTGTCGATTGCCGCGATCAGGTTGGCGGCCGACTTGTCCGCCATGCGTTCGAGCGCGGCCAGCTTGGCCACGCCGAGCTTGTACAGGTCGGCCGGCGTGCGCACGATGCCCTGGTCGACCAGTTGCTCGACCAGCTTGTCGCCCAGGCCCTCGATATCCATGGCGCGCCGCTGCGCGAAATGCAGCAGCGACTGCTTGCGCTGCGCCGCGCAGATCAGGCCGCCGGTGCAGCGGGCAATGGCCTCGTCCTCGAGCTTCTCGATATGCGAGCCGCACACCGGGCAGGCGCTCGGCATCACGAAGGCACGGGCATCGGCCGGCCGGCGCTCGGTCACCACGGCGACGACTTCCGGAATCACGTCGCCGGCGCGGCGCACGATCACGGTGTCGCCGACATGCACGTCCTTGCGGCGGATCTCGTCCTCGTTGTGCAGCGTGGCATTGGTCACGGTCACGCCGCCGACGAACACCGGCTTGAGCCGCGCCACCGGCGTGATCGCGCCGGTGCGCCCGACCTGCACCTCGATGTCCTCGACGACGGTGGTCATCTCCTGCGCCGGGAACTTGTGCGCCAGCGCAAAGCGCGGCGCGCGCGAGACGAAGCCCAGGCGCTCCTGCTCGGCCAGTGCGTTGACCTTGTAGACCACGCCGTCGATGTCATAGGGCAGGTCGTCGCGGCGCTTGCCGATCTCGCGGTAGAAATCGAGCAGCCCTTGCGCGCCCTTCACCACCGCGCGGTCCTTGCACACCGGCAAGCCCAGCGCGGCGAAGCCGTCGAGCATGGCGCTGTGGGTAGGCGGCCGCTCCACGCCCTGCAGCTCGCCCAGTCCGTAGGCGAAGAACGACAGCGGACGCCGCGCGGTGATGCGCGGATCGAGCTGGCGCAGGCTGCCGGCGGCGGCATTGCGCGGGTTGACGAAGGTCTTCTCGCCGGCCTCGGCCTGGCGCGCGTTGAGCTTGTCGAAGTCGCGGCGGAACATGAAGACCTCGCCACGCACCTCCAGCACCGCGGGCGCCTGGCCGCGCAGCTTGAGCGGGATCGCCTTGATGGTGCGCACGTTGACGGTGACGTCCTCGCCGGTCTCGCCATCGCCGCGCGTGGCCGCCTGCACCAGGCGCCCGTCTTCATAGCGCAGCGACATGGCGAGGCCGTCGAACTTCAGCTCGCAGGCGTATTCGACCGCGTCGGCGGCACTGAACAGGTCGGCCTCGCCTGCCTCTGGCGCGCTGCGGCCCAGGCCCTGGGCGCAGCGACGGTCGAAGTTCAGCACGTCGTCGTCGGCGAAGGCGTTGTTGAGCGACAGCATCGGCACGCGGTGCCGCACCGAGTCGAACGCCGCCAGCGCCTCGCCGCCCACGCGCTGCGTGGGCGAGTCCGGCGTCTGCAGCTCGGGATGCTCGAGCTCCAGCGCCATCAGTTCGCTGAACAGCGCGTCGTACTCCGCATCGGGTACGGTGGGAGCATCCAGCACGTAATACTGGTAGTTGTGGCGGTCCAGCTCGTCGCGCAGCCAGGCCACGCGGCTGGCCGCGGCGTCGGCCGGCAAGGCGCCGGCGGGCGCGGAGGCATCTGCCTGCGCGCCGCGGTGTTTTGCGGTCATGGCAGGCTCCGGCTAGTTGCTGAACAGGCGCAGCGCCACCGGCGAACCGGCCGGCATGCCGCGCGCTTCCAGCTTCTGGTACAGCGCTTCGAGCTGGCTGAAGATGGCGACGAAGGAGGCTTCGGTCAGCGGACGCATATTGTCGTCGACCAGTTGCGCGCCCATGCGCTGCGCCAGCGTATGGCCGTATTCGCACACGGTCTTGAACGGCCTGGCGGCCTGGTCGGCCACCGGCACGTCGAGCAGCAGCGTGATCTGGCGGCCGGCCTTGACGGTGAGGTCGTCGCGCAGGAAGTTGGTGTCGCCGAACTGCAGCGTGAACAGCGGGCGCTGCACGCCCTCGGCATTGGCCTGGTAGCGGATAAAGCGGGTGCCGTCGCGCGACAGCACCAGCCCGTCCTGCGTCGCCACGTTCTGCACATAGGCGGCCGACCACGGCGCGCCGTCGGAGATCACGTTGACACCCAGCTGCACGTCGCAGGCGGCGGCAAAGGCGTCGAGCTCGCGCGCGTTGGCGACGGTCTCGCCCATGTCGGGCAGGTCGGCCGAGGCGTCGAGCGATTCGGCCAGCGACTCGACCGCGGTGATGAATTCGGAGAACTCCAGCGCGTTGAGCGGGCCGCCACGGTTGGCCAGCTGCACGCCGACCTGCAGGTCTTCGTACTGATGGCCGGCGGTGACGGGCTCCCACGCGTTGGCTTCGGCACGCAGGCCTTCGATATGGACCGGCTTGGTGCCGGCGCGGCGCAGCCGGCCGGTCAGCGGCAGGATGCGGTCGCCCGACGCCTTGCGTTCCAGGTGCAGTGGCACGATGCAGTCGATCAGCGGATCGACCACTGCGGGCGCGGGCTGGCCGTCCGGCACGGCAGCGACCGGAGCCGGAGCCGGAGCCGGCGCAGGCACTGGCGCGGGTGCGGGTGCAGGCGCCGAAGCCGGCGCCACGGCGATAGCGGCATCCGCCTCATCCTCCGCTGCGCGCGACGCCGCGGCCCCGATCGCGACTTCCTCGGCGACGGCTTCGTCGGCATCGGCGGTGCTGGCCGCCGCGGCCGCGGCGGCAGCCGCGTGGTTGTTGTCAGTCACGGTGGCGCCGGCGCTGGCCGGTGCCTGCGAAAAGGTGGGCTCGCGCCGCGGCGGCTGCTCGGCGGCGGTTTCGTGCACGCGTGCGGCGGTTTCCGGCGCGGTGCTCTGGCCGACCACCGGCTCGCGCATCGGCGGCAGGTCGTCTTCGGGCCGCAGCTCGCGCGGGCGGCGCGCCTTGCGGATCTGCCACTGGTTATAGCCGAACACCAGCACCACAAAAACCAGGCCGGCGACGATCAGCGCGGTCTGCAGGTCCATGTTGAGCTTCATGCCGCCTCCGCCATCGACACTGCCGCGTCCATATCTACTGCCACGATCCGCGAAACGCCCTGCTCCTGCATGGTTACGCCAATGAGTTGATGAGCCATTTCCATGGCGATCTTGTTATGTGAGATGAAAACGAATTGGGTCTTGTCCGACATGCGCGCCACCATATTGGCGTAGCGCTCGGTATTGGCGTCGTCCAGCGGCGCGTCGACCTCGTCCAGCAGGCAGAACGGCGCCGGATTCAGCTGGAACATCGCAAACACCAGCGCGATCGCGGTCAGCGCCTTCTCGCCGCCCGACAGCAGGTGGATGGTCGAGTTCTTCTTGCCCGGCGGCTGCGCCATCACCTGCACGCCGGCGTCGAGGATTTCCTCGCCGGTCATGATCAGGCGCGCCTGGCCGCCGCCGAACAGCGACGGGAACAGCTCGCCGAAATGGTGGTTGACCTGGTCGAAGGTGCCCTGCAGCAGCGCGCGGGTTTCCTGGTCGATCTTGGCGATCGCGTCCTCCAGCGTGCCAATGGCGTCGTTCAGGTCGGCCGACTGCGCGTCGAGGAAGGTCTTGCGTTCGCGCGCCGCGGCCAGTTCGTCGAGCGCGGCCATGTTGACCGGGCCGAGCGCGTTGATGGCATTGTTGATGCGCGTGACTTCGCCCTGCAGGTACGACGGCTTCAGGTCGCCGGTCAGCTTGTCGGCCAGCGCGGCCTCGTCCACCGCGGCGGCGCTCAGCTGCTCGCTGAACTGCTCCTGGTTCAGGCGCGCGGCCTGCTCCTTGAGCTGCAGCTCGGTGATGCGGTCGCGCAGCGGCTGCAGGCTGCGCTCGGCGGCCAGGCGCTGCTCGTCGTGCTGGCGCAGCTGCGCCGACAGCGCATCGAGCTCGGTGCGCGCGACGGTCAGCTTCTCTTCCTTCTCGGCACGGCGCTCCAGTGCTTCCTGCAGGCCGGTATGCGCGGTCTGCTCGTTGATGGTCTCGAGTTCGGCGCGGGCGTTCTCGAGCGATTCGGCGATGCGCTCGGCCTGGTCCGCCGCCACCTGGATATTGCGGCGCAGCTCGTCGATGCGGCTGGCCAGGTTGCGCTCGGCAAACAATGCTTCCTGCGCGGCGCGCTCGAGGTCGCGCAGCTGGTGGCGCGCGCCGGAGAGCTTGCTGTCCAGCGCCTCGAAGGCCATCTGCTGGTCTTCGTGGGTGGCCTGCATCTCGGCCAGCGCGGCGTCGTGCTGCTCGAAACTGGCTTCGGATTCGGCGCGGATGGCGCGCTGCTCTTCGATCTGCGCGTGGATCTCTTCCAGTTCCTCGCGGATCTGGCCGCTGCGGGCGGCATAGCGCTCCATCGCCTGCGACAGCTTGAGCACGTCCATCTGCAGCGCATGCACGCGGCGGGTGGCCTGCTCGGCGCGGGCGCGGGCGTCGCCCAGCGCCTGGCTGGCCTGGGTATAGGCCGCTTCGGCGCGCACTGCCTCGGTCTTGGCCTCGTCGGACAGCAGCAACTGCGCGCGCGCCTGCTTCTGCAGGTTTTCGATTTCCTGCTCGCGCGCGAGCATGCCGGCCTGCTCGGAATCGGCGGCGTAGATCTGGATCGCGTTGCGGCCCACTAGGTGGCCCTCGGCGACCACGAACGAGGCGCCGTCGGGCAGCGTGTTGCGCGCGGCCAGCGCCTGCGTCATGTCGGTGGCGACATAGACGTCGGCGAGCCAGTCCTGCATCACCGCGCGGATGCCGGGCTCGGTGATCTGCACCAGCGCCATCAGCGGGCGCAGGCCGGCCGGCGTTTCGAGCGGACGGGCCGCGGCCGGCGGCGAGTAGAACGCCAGCTTGGCCGGCGGCGCGTCGGACAGGAAGGCCTTGACCCAGTCCAGGTTCGACACTTCCAGCGCGGCGAGCTTCTCGCGCAGCACGGATTCGAGCGCGTTTTCCCAGCCCGGCTCGATATGGACCTTCTTCCACAGCCGCGGCAGCTCGGCCAGCTCATGCCTGGCGAGCCAGGGCTGCACCTTGCCGTCGGTCTGCACGTTTTCCTGCAGCTGGCGCAGCGCCGACAGGCGCGCCTCGAGCGTGGCGATGGCGGCGGCTTCGCTGTGCACGCGCGCCTGCGCGGCGCGGCGCGCCTCGTCCAGGCGCGGCACGTTTTCTTCGGCGTCGGCGAGCACGGCCTGGGCTTCCTCGACCAGCGCCTCCTGCTCGGCCAGCTCGGCGCGGGCCTGCTCCAGGCGGGTCTCGTCGGGGCGGTCCAGGCCCTTGTCTTCGGCCGACAGACGCTCGCGGCGCTGTTCCAGCTGCTGCAGCATCTGGTCGGCGCTGCGCTGCTGCGCGGCTTCCAGCTTCAGCGCCTGCTCGGCCTGCATGATGCCGGCGCGCTGCTCGTTGAGCAGCTGCTGGGCATCGCGCCATTGCGCCTCCAGCGTCGGCAGCTCGTCGTTCTGCTGCGCCACGGCCTCCTGGGCCTCGACCGTGCGGCCCTCCGCCACGGCGAGGTTTTCCTCGGCCTGCGCCAGTTCGTCGGTGGCCTGTTCGGCCTTGCCCTGCCACTGCTCGCGCTGCGCGGTCAGCGCCGCGATCTGGGCCTGCACGCGGTTGCGCGATTCCACCACGTAGCGGATCTCGGCCTCGAGCTTGCTGACCTCGGCATTGGCCTCGTACAGCGCGCCCTGCGCGGCGTGCATGCCGTCGGACGCGGCATAGTGCGCGGCGCGCATGGTTTCCAGCTCGGCCTCGACATGGCGCAGCTGCGCGGTCTGCGCTTCCAGGTCGATCTGGGCCTGTTCGATGGCGCGCTGGTGGCGTTCCTGCTCCTGCTGGGCCTCGCGCTTGCGCAGCAGCCACAGCAGGTGCTGCTTCTCTTCGCCGTCGGCCTGCAGCGTCTTGAAGCGCTGCGCCACTTCGGCCTGGCCCTCGAGCTTCTCGAGGTTGCTGCCGAGTTCGCGCAGGATGTCTTCGACCCGGGTCAGGTTTTCGCGGGTGTCGGACAGCCGGTTCTCGGTCTCGCGGCGGCGCTCCTTGTACTTGGACACGCCCGCCGCCTCTTCCAGGAAGATGCGCATGTCATCGGGCTTGGCCTCGATGATGCGCGAGATCATGCCCTGGCCGATGATGGCGTAGGCGCGCGGGCCCAGGCCCGTGCCCAGGAAGATGTCCTGGATGTCGCGCCGGCGCACCGGCTGGTTGTTGATGTAGTAGGACGAGGTGCCATCGCGGGTCAGCACGCGCTTGACCGCGACTTCGGCGTACTGGCTCCACTGGCCCGCGGCGCGGCCTTCGGCATTGTCGAACACCAGCTCGACGCTGGCGCGGCCGGCCTGCTTGCGCGCGGTCGAGCCGTTGAAGATGACGTCCTGCATGGATTCGCCACGCAGCTCGGACGCGCGTGACTCACCCAGCACCCAGCGTACCGCATCGATGATGTTGGATTTGCCGCAGCCGTTGGGACCGACGATGCCGACCAGTTGGCCCGGCACCTGGAAATTGGTGGGATCGACGAATGACTTGAAGCCCGCCAGCTTGATCGAGGATAGTCGCACGGTTTCTCGTGTGGTATCGGCCACTCCACAGGAAAGCGGGAGTCGGGCCTGGTATCGGGGCTATTGCACTGTTCAGGAAAGCCGGGCCGCGCGGGAGCCGGCGCGGCGTGACGCCAGCACCTCAAAATACCCCTCGGGCCCGAGAATTGGGGCTAATCATACCATCGCAGATGCCTTCGCCGGCCCGTTTGGGGCCGCTCCGCGGGTGGCGCCGGATGGCGGAATCTCTTTGCGTTTCTGACCCTTACAAGGGATTTCGCAAGCACTTTGGCAAACCAGGCGGGGGCCGCCGGCCGTGCTTGCCGGAGTTTCGACCTGAAACTAATTAGGGTAAATGCTAGTCTCTGCTCTGTCGGCGTGATGCCGGATGCGCTCCGGCCCCCACGCACCATGAACGCCCCCGCAGCCTTTGGGCCAACCAGGAGGACAGAGCATGAGTGAAGCGTCAGCGGCCGCCCGGCCGTGGTCTGTCAGCGACATCCAATATGAGGCGATCGACGTCGCGCGCGTGCGCGGCGACCGTGACCTGTTCTACCTGCTGGTGTCGGCATCGTTTATCGAAAGTGGCTCCGACACCTATGCGGGCAACCTTGCCACCTATTACGCGCGCGTGCCGGACGCCGCCGGCTGGCTGTCCGAGCACTGGGAAGCCGAGGAGCTGCAGCATGGCCTGGCGCTGCGGCGCTATGTCGAGCATGTCTGGCCGGAATTCGACTGGGCGCGCGGCTATGCGCGCTTTTTCGACGAGTACAGCCAGACCTGCTCGATCGACCAGTTCGAGCCGACCGAGGCGCTGGAGATGGCGGCCCGCTGCGTGGTGGAAACCGGCACGGCGGCCTACTACCGGGCGCTCGAGCAGGCCAGCGACGAACCGGTGCTGCGCGACCTGACGCGGCGCATCTCCAACGACGAGGTGCGGCACTACAAGCGCTTTTTCCACTTTTTCAACCGCTTCGCCGAGGCCGAGCGCCCGGGCCGGTTGCGTGTGCTGCGCGCGCTGGCGCGCCGGCTGCTGGAAATCAAGAACGAGGACGCGGCGATCGCGCTGCGCAACGTGCTGCGCATGGAACGCGGGGTCGAGTCGGTGCCCGAGGAGGAGGTGCGCGCGCTCAATACGCGCGTGTCAGGCGTGATCCGCCGCAACATCCCGATCGAGATGACGGTCAAGATGCTGCTGCGGCCGCTGCACCTGCATCGCGGCGTGGAACGCGCGGTGCGCGCCCCGCTGGTGGCGATGGTGTCGCGGGTGATCCTGCACTGAGCCGCGCCGGGACCAGTGTCAGGCGGCGGCCTCGGCGCCCGCGGCCGGCGCGGGCACGGCGCGGCTGCGGTGCACCAGCCCTGACAATGCGCCGGCCGCGATGATGCACAGGCCGCCCGCGGCCTCCTTCCAGCTCAGCACCTCGGTTGCCAGCCACCACGACGACACCGCGGCGATGACGATCTCGAACAGCATCAGCAGCGATACGCGGTTGGCCGGCAGCCGCTGCAACCCGTACTGCACCACCGAGTTGCTGACCACCAGCACCGCCGCCAGACCCAGAACCAGCATCGCCGCGCTGACCTGCGCGCCCGGCATGATGGCCACCGCCGGGCCGTCGAGCAGCAGCGCGGCCGGCACGCCGACCACGGTGCAGCCGAGGTAGACCACCACCGTTCGCACGCGTGCATCGGTGTCGGGAAAGCGCTGCCCGGCGCGGCGCGACAGCACGTTGTTGACGGCGAAGCCCATGCCGCCGATCAGCCCCGACCATTCCGCGGCGGAGCCCGGCAGCGGCACGCCGACCTCCGGCGTCCACAGCATCAGCCCGGCGCCGAACAGCGCCAGCCCCACCAGCGCCAGCCCGGCCGCCGACAGCCGCTCGCCCAGGAACAGCCGCGCGAACAGCGCGGTCCACACCGGCGTCAGGTAGAACAGCAGCAGCACCCGCATCACATGCCCGTTGACGCTGCCCCAGACGAAGCCGGCGTTGGTCACGCCCGCCGCCAGGCCGATCGCGACGAACAACCAGTGCGGGCGCAGCCCGCCCAGGTGGCGGCGGAAGGCCAGCAGCGACAGCACCGCCGCCACCGCGCTGACCAGCGCCGCGGCATGCATGCCGCCCAGCCCCCAGCCGGCCAGCAGCCGGTACGGGAACCAGGCGATGCCCCACACCGAGGCGCCGATCAGGATGGAAAGCGATGCCTTGACCGCATGGCGGTCAGCCGGCGCCAGCGGCGCCGAAAGTGTCTTTGTGCTCATAAAGGGAATCGGTGCGAGGCGAGCCGGCCGCCCGCCATGCGCGCAAGGCAGCGTCCGGACGGCGCCGGCGGCATCACCGTGGCGTGATGCCCGCCATCCGCGGCGGCCCAACCCTTGCCAAAGACCGCCTGGCGGGCCGGGCCGGCGCACGGAAACCCGCGCCGTTCCTCTATAATGCGTCGTTTTAACCGGCCCCGACTGACACTGTGAATCCGCGCCTCGACCTGCTCCAGCCCTACCCGTTCGAGAAACTGCGGGTGCTCTTTGCGCAAGTAAAGGCTGCCGACAAGCCGGCCATCAGCTTCGGCATCGGTGAACCCAAGCATCCGACGCCTGCGTTCATCAAGCAAGCGCTGGCAGAGTCGCTTGCGGGGCTGGCGAATTATCCCACAACGGCCGGTTCCGATGCACTACGGCAGTGCATTGCCGGCTGGCTAGAGCGCCGCTACGGCCTGCCCAAGGTCAATGCCGCCACCGAAGTGCTGCCCGTAACCGGCTCGCGCGAGGCGCTGTTCGCCTTTGCCCAGACCGTGGTCGACGGCACCCGGCCGGGCGCGCTGGTGCTGTGCCCCAACCCGTTCTACCAGATCTACGAAGGCGCGGCGCTGCTGGCCGGCGCCACCCCGGTATTCGCCAACAGCGATCCGGCCCGCAATTTCGCCCCGGCGTTCGACCGCATTGCCGACGAGGTCTGGCAGCATGTGCAGCTGCTCTTTGTCTGCACGCCCGGCAACCCGACCGGCGCGGTGCTGTCGCTGGAGGACTGGAAGCAGCTGTTCGCACTGTCCGACCGCTACGGCTTCGTGATTGCCTCCGACGAGTGCTATTCCGAGATCTATTTCGACGAGGGCCGCGCGCCGCTGGGTGCGCTCGAAGCCGCGCGCAAGCTCGGCCGCGCGGATGGCGCCAACCGTTTCGAGCGCCTGGTGGTGTTCTCGAGCCTGTCCAAGCGCTCCAACGTGCCGGGCCTGCGCTCGGGCTTCGTCGCCGGCGACGCCGCGCTGCTGAAGCAGTTCCTGCTGTACCGCACCTACCACGGCGGCGCCATGAACCCGGCGGTGCAGAGCGCCAGCATCGCCGCGTGGAACGATGAAGCGCACGTGCGCGAAAACCGCGCCGCCTACGTGCGCAAGTTCAGCGAAGTCACGCCGATGCTGGCGGAAGTCCTCGACGTGGCGCTGCCTGATGCCGGCTTCTACCTGTGGGCCGACGTCTCGCGCACCGGCCTGTCCGATACCGAATTCGCCGCGCGACTGCTGGCCGAGCAGAACGTGACGGTGCTGCCGGGCAGCTACCTGGCGCGCGAGGCCGACGGCATCAACCCCGGCGCCAACCGCGTGCGCATGGCGCTGGTGGCAACGCCGGAGGAATGCGTGGAGGGGGCGCGGCGAATCGTGGCATTCTGCAAATCGCTGGCCTGAGGCCTGATTGTCCAATTGTGTTCTCCCTCTCCCCTCAAGGGGAGAGGGTCGGGGTGAGGGGTGGTTTAGCGAGGGACCACGCCCGTAGAACCGCCCACCCTCACCCCTGCCCCTCTCCCGCAAGCGGGAGAGGGGACCAAACAAGAGGTCGAGGCTGAGACTCGACGACCGAACATCAACATCAACCCTGAGAATCCAACCATGACGCAAGCTCTGCAAGCCCTGATCGACCAGGCCTGGGAAGACCGCACCAGCCTGTCGCCGAAGTCCGCCCCCAACGACATCCGCGAGGCCGTCGCCAACGTCATCGGCCAGCTCGATGCCGGCACCCTGCGCGTGGCCGAGAAGCAAGGCAAGGACTGGATCGTCAACCAGTGGGTCAAGAAGGCCGTGCTGCTGTCGTTCCGCCTGGAAGACAACGCGCCGATGAGCGCCGGCGGCTTTGCCCAGTTCTACGACAAGGTGCCGACCAAGTTCGCCAACTGGAGCGGCGACGACTTCGCAAAGGCCGGCTTCCGCGTGGTGCCGCCCGCCGTGGCGCGTCGCGGTTCGTTCATTGCGAAGAACGCCGTGCTGATGCCGTCGTACGTCAACATCGGCGCCTATGTCGATGAAGGCACCATGGTCGACACCTGGGCCACGGTCGGTTCGTGCGCGCAGATCGGCAAGAACGTGCACCTGTCGGGCGGCGTGGGCATCGGCGGCGTGCTGGAGCCGCTGCAGGCCAACCCGGTGATCATCGAAGACAACTGCTTTATCGGCGCGCGCTCGGAAGTGGTCGAAGGCGTGATCGTCGAGGAAAACTCGGTGATCTCGATGGGCGTGTACCTGGGCCAGTCGACCAAGATCTACGACCGCGAGACCGGCGAGATCCACTATGGCCGCGTGCCGGCCGGCTCGGTGGTGGTGGCGGGCAACCTGCCGTCCAAGGACGGCAAGTACAGCCTGTACTGCGCCGTGATCGTGAAGAAGGTCGACGCGCAGACCCGCGCCAAGACCAGCTTGAACGACCTGCTGCGCGGCGACTGATCGCCGCTCGCGGCCCGCATGGGCCGCGACGCCCCGGGGCCCGGCTCCGGGGCTGATTTACCGTCGTCACCCGCCTGGCCAGGCTGAACATGCCCTCCCTCCGCAAGCGACTCATGGCCCTGGATCCCACCACCGTCAGTACCGTGCTTTCCCTGCTGCCCACCATTCTCGAGCAGGCCAACAAGACCCTCGAGAAGCTGAAGAAGAACAAGCGCAAGGACGGCACGCCCGATGCCGCGGTGGCCGACGCGCGCGATCCCGCGACGCGCATCGCCGAACTCGAAGCCGCAGTCGTACAGCAGGCTGAGGCCGTCAAGCTGCTGGCCGAGCAGCACGCCATCACCATCGACGCGCTGCGCAAGGAAGCGGCCCGGCTGGACCGGCGCCTGCGCCTGATGACGGCGGTGGCGATGGGCGGCGTGGCGCTGGGCCTGGGCGCCCTGGTGATCGCGCTGAACCTGCTGTTGCGCTGAACCCGCGGGATTCCCGACCGGATTCCGCATCGACTTACCCCGAGACCTGCCATGACCGTCCTGCTCTACGGCATTCCCAACTGCGATACCGTCAAGAAGGCCCGCACCTGGCTGGATGCCAACGACGTGGCCTACACCTTCCACGACTTCAAGAAGCAGGGCGTGGACGAGGCCATGCTGCGCGGCTGGCTGCGTCACGTGCCGCTGGCCACGCTGCTCAACCGCAAGGGCACCACCTGGCGCGCGCTGTCCGACGCCGACAAGGCCCGCGCCGACGAAGAAGCCGGCGCGATCGCGCTGATGCAGCAAAGCCCGTCGCTGATCAAGCGCCCGGTGCTGGCCCACGATGGCAAGGTGATGGTCGGCTTCTCCGCCGACCAGTACGCCAGCCAGTTCTGATTTCCCATTCCGCCGTCCGATGAACCCCACCCTCGCCCTTACCGAAGACCTGATCCGCCGCCGCTCCGTCACGCCCGCCGACGAAGGCTGCCAGGCCATCCTGGAAACCCGCCTGAAGGCGCTCGGCTTCGACTGCGAAGCGCTGGTCAGCGGGCCCGACGATTTCCGCGTGACCAACCTGTGGGCGGTCAAGCGCGGCACGCAGGGCAAGGACGGCAAGCTGCTGGTGTTCGCCGGCCATACCGACGTGGTGCCGACCGGCCCGCTGGAGCAGTGGCATTCGGACCCGTTCGCGCCGACCCACCGCGACGGCAAGCTGTACGGCCGCGGCGCCGCCGACATGAAGACCTCGATCGCCGGCTTCGTGGTGGCGGTGGAAGAGTTCGTCAAGGCCCATCCCGCGCACGCCGGCTCGATCGGCTTCCTGATCACCAGCGACGAGGAAGGCCCGGCGCACGACGGCACCGTCAAGGTGGTCGAGGCCCTGTCCGCGCGCGGCGAGCGCCTGGACTACTGCGTGATCGGCGAGCCGACCTCGGTCAACGCGCTCGGCGACATGGTCAAGAACGGCCGCCGCGGCTCGCTCTCGGGCAAGCTCACGGTCAAGGGCATCCAGTGCCATATCGCGTATCCGCACCTGGGCCGCAACCCGATCCATGACGCCGCGCCGGCGCTGGCCGAACTGGCCGCCGAAGTGTGGGACCAGGGCAACGAGTACTTCCCGCCCACCAGCTGGCAGATGTCGAACATCCACGGCGGCACCGGCGCCACCAACGTGATCCCGGGCCACGTCACCATCGACTTCAATTTCCGCTTCTCGACGGCCAGCACGCCCGAGGGCCTGAAGGCGCGCGTGCACGCCATCCTGGACCGCCACAGCCTTGACTACACACTCGACTGGACCCTGGGCGGCGAGCCCTTCCTGACGCCGCGCGGCGAGCTGTCCGAGGCGCTGTCGTCGGCGATCAAGGCCGAGACCGGCTTCGACACCGAGCTGTCGACCACCGGTGGCACCTCCGACGGCCGCTTTATCGCCAGGATCTGCCCGCAGGTGATCGAGTTCGGCCCGCCCAACGCCAGCATCCACAAGATCGACGAGCACGTCGAAGTGCGCTTTATCGAGCCGCTGAAGAACGTGTACCGCGGCGTGCTGGAACGCCTGATCGCCTGAACTTTTCGCAAAGACATACCATCCATGGCAACGCCCTCTCCCCTGCGCACCGTGCGCGACCTGCTGCGCCTGGCCGTGTCGCGCTTTACCGCCGCGCGCCTGTCCTTCGGCCACGGCAGCGCCAACGCCTATGACGAGGCGGCCTACCTGGTGCTGCATACGCTCAACCTGCCGCTCGACACGCTCGATCCCTTCCTCGATGCGCGGCTGCTGCCCGAGGAAGTCGAGGCCGTGCTCAAGGTGATCGACCGCCGCGTCAACGAGCGCGTGCCGGCGGCCTACATCACGCACGAAGCCTTTATGCATGGCCTGCGCTTCTACGTCGATTCGCGCGTGATCGTGCCGCGCAGCTTTATCGGCGAACTGCTGCAGGAAGGGCTGGAGCCATGGGTCGGCGAGAGCGACAGCATCGGCCCGGTGCTGGAGCTGTGCACCGGCTCCGGCTGCCTGCCCATCGTGGCCGCGCACGTCTGGCCGAACGCCCGCATCGACGCGGTCGACATCTCGCCCGACGCGCTCGCGGTGGCGCACCGCAATGTGGCCGACTACAAGATGGAAGACCGCATCCGGCTGTACCAGGGCGACCTGTACGCGCCGCTGCCGCACGGCGCCACCTACGACGTGATCCTGACCAACCCGCCCTACGTCAACGAAAGCTCGATGCAGGCGCTGCCGCCCGAATACCTGGCCGAGCCGCGCATCGCGCTGGCCGGCGGCGACGACGGCATGGACGTGGTGCGGCGGATCATCGCCGGGGCCAAGGCGCGGCTGAACCCCGGAGGCGTGCTGGTGGTGGAAATCGGCAACGAGCACGCCAATGTGGAGGCTGCCTTCCCGGAACTGGAAATCGTGTGGCTGCCGGTCAGCGCGGGCGATGAGCAGGTGTTTTTGCTGACGTACGACGCGTTGCCGGGCTGACCAAGGCAGTGAACCGCTGGATTGCCTCCCTCCCGCAAGCGGGAGAGGGAGCAAACCAGCGGCACAGCATCGACGCCCGCGCAATCTGGGCGAACACCGGCCAACCGTTGATCCGGCAACGCGCGCAGGCTCTACACTCGCTGCAGAGAAAGCGCCACTGACGCCGTGACCCCCAGCAATATCCCTCCTCCCGGATCGCCGCCCGGCGCCGGCGCCCTGCCCGCCCGCAACGCGGCGACGTATGCCGTGCGCGGCATCGCCATCCTGACCTTCGCGTTCGCGCTCAGCCAGTTTTTCCGCTCTTGCCTGGCGGTGATGGCGCCGGAGCTGCAGCACGATTTCGGCTTGTCGCCGGCGGGTTTCGGCGCGCTGTCCTCTTCGTTCTTCCTGGCCTTTGCCGTGGCGCAGATCCCGGTGGGCATCGCCTTCGACCGCTATGGCGTGGGCCGCCCGACCACGCTGCTGCTGGCGGTGGGCGCGCTGTCGTCGATCCTGTTCGTGCTGGCGCCCAACGGCGCCGCGGCCACGCTGGCGCAGGTGGGCCTGGGGCTGGCGTGCGCGCCGGTGTTCATGGGGCTGCTGCATTTCGCCTCGGAGCAACTGTCCGAGCGCGACTACACCCGCGTGGTCAGCCGCTCCAACGCCACCGGCATGATCGGCTCGCTGTGCGCGACCGCGCCGCTGGGCTGGGCCATCTCGCTGGTGGGCTGGCGGCCGTCAATGGCGGTGTCGGCGCTGGGCATGGTGGCGGCCTGCTATGGCGTGTGGCGCTGCGTGCGCGACCAGGGCCATGCCGAGGCCCGCAGCGCGTCGTGGCCGGCGATGCTGTCGCAAAGCCTGCAGTTGCTGAAACTGGCGCCGCTGTGGACGCTGATCCCGGTGTGCGTGGCGATGGCCGCCGGCACCGCCTTCCGCAATGCGTGGAGCGGTCCCTACCTGGCCGACGTGTTCAGCCTGGGCTCGGCGCCGCGCGGCGTGGCGCTGACGCTGCTGAGCCTGGCCGGCTTCCTGACCGCCTTCCTGCTGCCAGTGCTGGTGCGGCGCAGCACGCTCAAGGCCACCATCGCCGGCTGGTCGTGCTTTGCCATGGCCGGGGGTGTGCTGCTGTCGCTGTGGCCGGACCGCGGCATCGGCTATGGCGTGGCCATGATGGCGCTGCTGTCGACCATCGGCATGCTGCATCCGCTGGTGATGGCGCAGGGCCGCGGGCTGATCCCGCCGTCGCAGCGCGGGCGCGGGCTGGGGCTGCTCAATACCTTCGTGTTCCTGGGCTCGGCGCTGGCCTCCTGGGCCTTCGGGCTGATCGCCAATGCCGGCCATGTGCGCGGCTGGCCGCCGCCATCCACCTATGCGGCCATCTTCCTGTCGGCGGCGGTGCTGATCGCCGCGGCGCTGGTGCCCTACTGGTTCAGCCCGGCGCATCCGACCAGCCATTAGTCGGAACCGGCTGCTGGCCGCGGATTCCCCGGTACCGCTTCGCCTGCAAAAAGCCAGACTTATCGATTTAAGAATTCCGCTGGCAGCCTGACGCCATTACCGTTGGGACATCCACTTCCCCGCCGAAACCGGCGCAGGGACCCCGGCTGCGTGCGCGGCCGGCACAACGAGGAGACACCCGATGGCATCCACCCCCCGTCCCGCCCGGGGCCGCCGCGCATGGCTGGCCGCCATGCTGGCCACCGCAGCCGCGGCCGCCCTGCCCGCCAGCGCCGCCGCCGAGACCTGGCCGGCGCGTCCGATCCAGCTGCTGATCCCCTACCCGCCCGGCGGCAGCGCCGACCTGCTGGCGCGTCCCGTCGCCGCGAAGCTGCAGGAACGGCTGGGCCAGCCGGTGGTGCTGGAATACCGCCCGGGCGCCGGCGGCACCATCGCCAGCCAGGCACTGGCGCGCGCCAAACCCGACGGCTACACGCTGATCATGGTGCTGGCCGCCCATGCCATCAACACCAGCCTGTATCCCCGCCTGCCCTACGACACGCGCAAGGATTTCGCGCCGGTATCGCTGGTGGCCAACCTGCCGATGATCCTGGCGGGCAGCCCATCGCTGCAGGCCACCAATGTGAAAGAGCTGATCGCCGAGGCCAAGGCCGCGCCCGGCAAGCTGACCTTTGCCTCGGCGGGCAACGGCAATACCGGCCACCTGGCGGGCGAACTGTTCGACTCCGTGGCGGGCATCAAGATGACCCATGTGCCGTACAAGGGCAGCGCGCAGGTCGTCACGGCGATGCTGTCCGGCGAAGTCCAGCTCACCTTCGACAGCATCTCGACCACGCTGCCGCATGTGAAGAGCGGCAAGCTGCGCGCGCTCGCCGTCACCGGCAGCCAGCGCGCCGCCGTCGCCCCCGAAGTCCCGACGCTGGCCGAGGCCGGCGTGCCCGGCATCAGCATTACCGGCTGGTACGCGATGCTGGCGCCGGCCGGCACGCCGCAGCCCGTGATCGACCGGCTCAGCACCGAGATTGCCACCGTGCTGCGCCAGCCGGAGCTGAAGGCCACGCTGGCGGCCAACGGCTATGAGCCGGTAGGCTCGACGCCCGCCGCGCTGCGCACCCATATCGACGCCGAGATCGACCGCTGGAGCAAGGTGGTGAAGGACTCCGGCGCGCAGATCCAGTAACGCTTGCCGCATCCACCAACACTGCCCGACATGACCCAGCCGACTCCGCTCCAACGTCCTTTCACCACCATGTCCGTGCTCGTGCGCGAGCATGCCGCGCAGCGCCCGGCGCAACCCGCCCTGATGCATGGCGAGCGCGTGCTCGACTACGCCGGGCTCGACGCCGCCATGGACCGCATTGCCGCGGCGCTGGCGCGCGACGGCGTGCGGCCCGGCGAAGCCATCGCCATCTGCGCCGCGTCGTCGATCGAATACGCCGCGGTGTACCTGGGCGCGGTGCGCGCCGGCGTGGTGGTCGCGCCGCTGGCGCCGTCGTCCACGCCCGACAGCCTGGCCGGCATGATTGCCGACGCGGGCGCGCGCATCGTGTTCACCGACGCCAGCGTCGCCGACGTGCTGGCGCCGGTGCGTGCCAGGCTGGCCGGCACCCCCGTGATCGCGCTGGACGGCAGCGACGCGGGCGCGCCGTACGCGGACTGGCTGGCGCCCGCCGGCACGCCGGTGACGGAACCCGAGATCCGCCCGGAGCTGCCGCTCAACATCATCTATTCCTCCGGCACCACCGGCGCGCCCAAGGGCATCGTGCAGTCGCACGGCATGCGCTGGGCCCACGTGTCGCGCGGTGCCGCCACCGGCTATGGCACGCACGCGGTCACGCTGCTGTCGACGCCGCTGTATTCCAACACCACGCTGGCCAGCTTCTTCCCCACCATCGGGCTGGGCGGCACGGCCATCCTGATGGCGAAGTTCGATGCGGGCCAGTACCTGGCGCTGGCGCAGCGGCATCGCGTCACGCACACCATGCTGGTGCCGGTGCAATACCAGCGCCTGCTGGCGCATCCGGCGTTCGACCAGCACGATCTGTCCGCCTTCCGGCACAAGTTCTGCACCAGCGCGCCGTGCAGCCCGGCGCTGAAGGCCGAGATCCTGCGGCGCTGGCCCGGCGCGCTGACCGAGCTCTACGGCATGACCGAAGGTGGCGGCGGCTGCCTGCTGTTCGCCGACCAGTTCCCGCACAAGCTGCACACCGTCGGGCGCCCCGCCACCGGCGCCGACGTGCGCATCATCGACGAGGCCGGCCGCGAGCTGCCGCCCGGCAGCACCGGCGAAGTGGTGGGCCGCTCGGCGGCGATGATGAACGGCTACCACAACCAACCCGAAAAGACCGCCGAGACCGAATGGCATGACGCGCAGGGCCAGCGCTTTATCCGCACCGGCGACATCGGCCGCTTCGACGAGGACGGCTTCCTGGTGCTGCTGGACCGCAAGAAGGACATGATCATCTCGGGCGGCTTCAACATCTACCCGAGCGACCTCGAGGCGGTGGTGCGCGAGCATCCGGCAGTGTCCGAAGTCTCGGTGGTCGGCGTGCCGTCGGAGCGCTGGGGCGAGACCCCGGTGGCCTTTGTCGCCCTGCGCGCAGACGGCGGCGCCAGCGCGCAGCAGGTGCTGGCGTGGGCCAATGAGCGGCTGGGCAAGACCCAGCGGCTGGCCGCGATCCACGAGGTGGAGCGCCTGCCGCGCAGCGCCATCGGCAAGGTGCTCAAGCGCGAACTGCGCGACCGTATCGGCACTGCCTGACGCGCCCTGGCAAGCACCCACGCAAAAAGTCGCGCCGGGTGCTTGCGCAATCGTAAAGGGCTCTCTATAATTCGCGCCTTCGCTAGGCTCGTAGCTCAGCTGGTTAGAGCACCACCTTGACATGGTGGGGGTCGTTGGTTCGAGTCCAATCGAGCCTACCAACGCACAAGGGAACACGGACGGTACGCAATCGCGCACCGTCCGTTTTTCTTTTGCGGGTCCGCTTCAGGCGCCGATGCCGAACTCCGCCAGCACCGCCTCGGTATGCTGGCCAAGCCCCGGCGCATTCCCTGCCGGCCCGTCTCGTCCAGCCATGCCGGGCAGGTTGGCCCATGGCACCTCGCCTATCCCTGCCAGCGGCAGCCGGCCGAACACGCCCGCCTGCGCGCACTGCGCACTCTGCAGCAGATCGCGCGCATGGCCGACGCGCGCGAACAGCACATCGTGCTCGGTCAGCAGCGCCTCCCAGTGCGCCAGCGGCTGCGCGGCCAGCGCCTGCGCCACGCGCCGGCCCAGTTCCGCCGCGCGCGGCAGCCTGCCGGCACTGGTATGCAGCGAGGCATCGGCAAGCCAGTCGTCGCACCCCAGCAGCGCGGCCAGCCGCAGGAACATCGCGTCGTTGAGCATGCTCAGGTACAGCGCGCCATCGGCCGCCTCGAACAGCCCGGTCGGCGCGTTGGCCGCCGCCAGCTCGGCGTCGGGGAACATGGCATCGTCGACCATCAGGTAGGACTGCAGCGCGGCGCTGGTCTCGAGCAGCGACAGCCGCACATGGCGGCCGCGGCCGCTGCGCGCGGCCTTGTACAACGCCGCCGACGCCTGCTGCGACGCGTACAGCCCGGTGGCCAGGTCGACCATGAAGAAGGCGATGCGGCGCGGCTGGCCAGCGGCGTCGCGATTCAGGTGCATCAGCCCGCTGTAGGCCTGCATGGTGGTATCCACCGCGGGCCGGTTCGCCATCGGCCCCGCATGGCCGTAGCCCGAGATCGAGATATAGACCAGCGCCGGGTTGTGCGCGGCCAGGGCCTCGTAGCCGACGCCCATGCGCTCGGCCACGCCGGGACGAAAGTTCTGGATCACCACATCGGCGCGCTGCGCCAGCCGGCCGATGGCGGCCCGGCCGTCGGCGCTGCGCGCGTCCAGCACCACGCTTTCCTTGCCCGCGTTGCACGCGACCGCGATCGCGGTCTGGCCGGCGCGGATGCGCCCCATCTGCCGCGACCAGTCGCCGCCCGGCGGCTCCACCTTGATCACGCGCGCGCCCTGCTGGCGCAGTATCAGCCCACAGTACGGGCCGGCGATGCCCTGGCTCAGGTCGAGCACGGTCAGGCCATCGAACATGGCATCGTCCGCGCTCGCCGCGGTTGCATCGTGCATAAGTTCGCTCCGTTCAGATATCCAGCATGACCTTGCCGATGGCGCGGCGCGACATGGTGGTGTCGACCGCGTCCAGCCAGTCGCGCAGCGCAAAGTGCTGCAGCACCGGTGGCGGCAGCCGGCCGCTGGCCGCTGCCTGCATGATCTCGCCGACCATGGCCTGCACGCGCGGCGCAAAGCGCCGGCGCTCGTCGGTCAGGCCCCAGCCGATGTAGTAGCCATAGTTGAAGCCGACCAGCGTCAGGTTCTTCACCAGCAGCAGGTTGGCCGGCACCGCCGGGATGCGGCCGCTGGCATAGCCGATCGACAGCAGCCGCGCGCCGGGCGCCGCGCAGCGCAGCGAGGCATCGAACAGGTCGCCGCCGACCGGGTCGAACACCACGTCGGCGCCGCCGGCCGGGCACAGCGCCTTGACCGCCGCCGCCAGCGTGGCCGGGTCCGGCTCCAGCGCGTGCGCGGCGCCGTTGCGCAGCGCCGCCTCGCGCTTGGCCAGAGTGCTGGCGGTGGCGATCACGCGCGCGCCCATCAGCCTGCCCACCTGTACCGCTGCGGTGCCGAGCGCGCCGCTGGCGCCGTGGACCAGCATGGTGTCGCCCGGCTGCAGCGCCGCGCGCCACGCCAGCGCGGCCCACACCGTGCCGCAGGTGATGGGCAGCGCGGCGGCGTGCGCCAGCGGCAGCCCGTCGGGGACGGGATAAACGGTGTCGGCGGTGGCCACCGCTTCCTCGGCGATGCCGCCCCAGTCCAGCGCCGCGGCCACGCGCTGGCCCGGGCGCAGCTGCGTGACGTCGGGCGCCACTTCGATGATCTCGCCCGCGACCTCGGTGCCCGGCGTGAACGGCAGCGGCGGCTTGCGCTGGTACTTGCCGGACACGAACAGGCTCAGCGCGAAGCCCACCCCGGCGTGCCGCACGCGGATGCGCACCTGGCCGGCCGCCAGCGGCCGGCGCGCGATGCGTTGCAGCGCCAGCTCGCTCCAGTGGCACCAGCGCGAACAGACCAATCCCTGGTAATCGTCGGCTTGCATCGGCGTCTGCGTCATTCGAGCGTGATGCCGACATCGCGGATGATGCGGCTCCATTTGTCGCGGTCGTTCTTCATCACCGTGGCGAACGCCTCCGGCGTGCTGCCCACCGGCACCAGGTTCAGGTCCTGCATCTTCCTGGCGACTTCCGGCAGGCGCACGATGCGCGCGACCTCGCGCGACAGGGCGTCGACCCGCGCCCTGGGCACGCCGGCCGGGAACAGCAGGCCCATCCACGCATCCGGCTCGAAGCCCTGGTAGCCGGCCTCGCGGAAGGTCGGCACCTTGGGCAGCAAGGCCGAGCGCTCGGCGCCGGCAAGCGCCACCGGCACCAGCTTGCCGCCCTGCAGCAGCGGCATCGCCGTGCCCACGGCGATAAAGCCCAGCTTCACATGCCCCGCCGCGAGGTCGGTCGCCAGCGGCGCACCGCCCTTGTAGGCCACGTGCTCCATCTGCAGGCCGGCCTCGCGCCTGAGCAGCTCGCCCAGGATATGCCCGGTGGTGCCGGCGCCGTAAGAGCCATATGGGTACTTGCCTGGATTGGCCTTGAGCAGCGCCACCACCTCCGGCAGCGTCCGCGCGGGAAAGTCCGGCGACACCGCCAGGATGGTGGACGAGATCGCCACCTCGCTGACCGGCGTGAAATCCGCGATCGGGTCATAGCCGATGCCGCGGTACAGCGACGGGTTCTGCACGTGCGCGGTGAAGGTCAGCAGCGCGGTGTAGCCATCCTTGGCCGCCCTGGCGACATACTTGGTGCCGGTCGTGGTGCCCGCGCCGGGCTTGTTGTCGACGATCACGGGCTGGCCCCAGCTCTTGGTCAGCTCCTGGCCGATCAGCCGCGCCACGGCGTCGTTGACGTTGCCCGCCACCGACGGCACCACGATGGTCAGCGGCCGCGACGGATAGGGTTCGGCAGGGGCGGGATCGGCGGCCGCGGCCGCGGCCGGCATCACGGCGGGAACGGTGGCCAGCAATATGGCGGCCATGGCTGTGCGCAGCCACGCTGAACGGTATGGCATCGATGGGTCTCCTGTCTGGCTCCCTTCTGTAGTGCCCGCCGCAGTGTCCACTGCAGTGCGATGCGCGAGGGATGCCACGCAGTCTAGGCCAGCGTCCGGGCCGGCGCGATTCCCGCGCGGCGCGAGCCAAGTCCTGCCAGGCATGGCGCTACAATGGCCCGCACCCCCAGCGCCATCCCGCCCATGCGATTCGAGGATCTAGAAGCCTTCCTGGTCGTGATCGACCAGGGCAACCTGCACCGCGCCGCCGAGACCCTGGGCATGACCCAGTCCGGGCTGTCCAAGACCCTGGCGCGGCTGGAAGGCGAAGCCGGCATGCCCTTGTTCGAGCGCACCCCGCGCGGGCTGGTGCCGACCGGCGCGGGCCGCACCCTGGCCGCCCATGCGCGCCGGATCTCGCTGGCCGCCGGCGACATGCGCAGCGAACTGGCCGAGCAGCGCGCGGCGCGCGCAGGCACGGTGCGCCTGGGCGCGATCCCCTACCTGCTGCCGTCGCTGCTGTCGCCGCTGCTGGCGCGCTTCTTCCTGAGCCGGCCGCTGGCCACGTTCTCGATCGAGACCCACCTGAGCGCGCGCCTGATGGCGATGCTGCAGAACGGCGAGGCCGACCTGATCCTCGCTGCGCGCCCCGCCAGCGTGCCGGCGGAGGTTGCCTGGCTGCCGCTCGGGCCGCTCAGCATGCAGATCGTGTGCCGCAGCGCCCATCCGCGCCGCGACGGCTTTCGCACCCTGGCCGACCTTGCCGGCGAACGCTGGGTGGTGCCGGCCAGTTCGCTGTACCTGCGCCAATGGCTGGAACAACGGTTTACCGCGGTCGGGCTGCCGCCGCCGCGCGTGGCGGTGGAAAGCACGGCGTCGCCGGTCGCCTTCGGCGAGTTGCTGCGGCACTCGGACCTGCTCGGGATCATGCCGCCGCGCATGCTGCGCCAGGCCGAGGGCCAAGGACTGGCCGCGATCGACGCCCCGGGCACGTCGTGGCAGCACGAACTGGCGGTGCTGTGGCGCGCCGACGGCTACCTGTCGCCGATCTGCCAGGACTTCCGCGATGCCGTGGTGACGTGGTGCGAAGAGATGGCGTTGTAAGCCGCCGAGCGGATCAGGGCACCCACCAGTAACGCGTGACGTGGAAGAACACCGGCGCGGCGAACACCACCGAGTCGAGCCGGTCGAGCATGCCGCCGTGGCCCTGGATCATGTGGCCCCAGTCCTTGATGCCGCGGTCGCGCTTGATCGCCGACATCACCAGGCCGCCGAGGAAGCCCATCAGCGCGATCACCAGCGCGATCGCGCCGGCCTGCCACGGCGAGAACGGCGTGATCCACCACAGCGCCGCGCCCAGCGCGGTGGCGCTGGCGACGCCGCCGAGAAAGCCCTCGACGGTCTTGGACGGCGACAGCAGCGGCGCGATCTTGCGCTTGCCGCACAGCTTGCCCCACACGTACTGCAGCACGTCGCTGCCCTGCACCACGATCACCAGGAAGGCGATCAGCAGCAGGTTGCGCCCGTCGAAGCCCGGGATCGGCAGCGTCAGCAGCGCCGGCACGTGCGAAATGCAGAACACGCACACCATCACCGCCCACTGCACCCCGGCGCAGCGCTCCAGGAAGCGCGTGGTCTCGGACGACAGCGCCGCCAGGATCGGCAGCACCAGGAAGGCATAGACCGGAATCAGGATCGAGAACATGCCGTACCAGCCGATATAGACCAGCACGTACTGCAGCGGCAGGAACACGAAGAACGCGGCGACGATGGCGCGATGGTCACCGCGCCGCGTGGTGGTGATGGTGACGAACTCGCGCAGCGCAAAGAACGACAGCAGGTAGAACAGCACGATCACCGCGGTGCGCCCCAGCGCAAACGCCACGCCCATGATGCCGATCATCCACCACCAGGCCCAGACGCGCTGCGCCAGGTTGTCGATCACCGCGTGCTGGCCGCCGCCCGCGACGCGCCAGCGCAGCAGCGCGGTCACGGTGGAAGCGAGCAGCAGCACGCCGAACAGGCCGCCGAACAGCAGCCAGGTCTCGCGGCTCCAATGCAGGGTGGGCATGGCGTTCATTCCAGTTCCGGGGCAAGCGCGAGCAGGCCCGCGCGGCAGCGCGCAAGGAACGCATCCTTGCTGTCGTCGGCGGCCAGCCGCAACGGCTGGCCGAAGGTCACGGTGCACAGCAGCGGCACCGGCACCACTTCGCCCTTGGGCATCACGCGGTTCAGGTTGTCGATCCACACCGGCACGAACTCGAGCGCCGGGCAGGCCCGCGCCAGGTGGTAGATGCCGCTCTTGAACGGCAGCAGGCGCGCGTCGGTGGTATTGCGTGTGCCTTCGGGAAACAGGATCAGCGAATCGCCCGCCGCCAGCGCGGCGTGCATCAGCGCCACCGGGTCGCTGCCGGGCTCGCTGCGGGTACGGTCGATCAGCAGCGCGCGGAACACGTCGCGGCCGATAAAGCGGCGCAGCGGCGACTTCTGCCAGTAATCGGCGCCCGCCACCGGCCGCGTCACCGTGCGCAGGGCGGGCGGCAGGCAACCCCAGATCAGCACGAAATCGCCGTGGCTGCTGTGGTTGGCAAAGTAGACGCGCTGCACCGCGGCCGGGATGCAGCCCTGCCAGTTGGCGCGCATGCCCGTCAGCAGCCGGGCGAAGACGATGATGGCGCGCGCGGTGGCGCGGGCAAGCCACATGGTTGGTTACCTCAGGATCAGCGATAGCAAGGCCAGCAGCAGCTGGCACACGGTCAGCACGGCGCTGGCGCGCACCAGGCGCAGCGCGCCGCGGGCACGTTCGGTCAAGGGGCGCGCGGCACGCCCGGCGGGCATCCAGCCCAGTTCGAGCAGCGCGGCATCGAGTCTGGCCAGGCCGGGCTGGTCCGACGCGCCGGCGGCGAGCGCACCGAACAGGCGATGGTCGATCGCGACGCGCAGCAGCAGCCAGAGCTGGGGCAGCGCTAGCAGCAACGCCAGCGCCGCCGGCCAGCGCGAGATCGCGTTGCCCGCGCCCAGCCACGCCGCCAGCATGCCGAACGCCACTCCGGCCGCGCCGATCCACGCGGCCCCCGCGAGCGCGCCCGTCACCGCGTGCGCAATCC
Organism: Cupriavidus alkaliphilus; assembly: GCF_900094595.1. GTDB lineage: Bacteria > Pseudomonadota > Gammaproteobacteria > Burkholderiales > Burkholderiaceae > Cupriavidus > Cupriavidus alkaliphilus. The sequence goes on from NZ_FMAD01000003.1 coordinate 130,457, forward strand.
AGGCGTCGGTACCTTGTACGAACTCAGCGGCCCGGTCAGCGGCCATCGCCAGGCTCCTCGGCAGCGGCACGATCCAGGCAACGCTGCAGCGCTTCGACATGCTCGGAGCCGAGCACCACCGCCGGCCGATGCTGGCGCAGTGCCGCCAGCGCGGCGCCGGCATCGCGCAGCCCCTGCCGCCGCGCCAGCCACGCCGCCGCCGCCAGCGCGCTGCGCGAATAGCCCAGCGCACAGCTGACCAGCACGCCGCGTCCCTGCCGCTGCCAGGCGTCGAGCTGCGCCACCGCCTGCGCCAGCTGCTGCGGCGTCGGCACGGTCAGGTCCAGCACGGGTATGCAGCGATAGGCGAGTCCGGGCGCCGCGGCCGCGCGCGGCAGCTCGGCGCTGAGGTCAAGCACGGCATCCGCACCGAGCGCGCGCAGCTCGGAGCGCGTCGGAAAGCGGCCCACCCAGACACCCGGCGCGATCGCGCTGGCCTGCGGCGCGCGCCGCGTCCACCAGCGTGAGTTGAGGAAGGCGCCCAGCAGGTAAGGCGCGAGCACCCAGCGCGCGGCCGGCGCCATCTTGCCGTCGGCATCCTTCTGGAACCACGCCGGCGCCGCCAGCGCGTAGATGCGCGCCACGCAGGCCAGCGCCAGCGCGGCCCACAACAGCAGGAACGCCAGCGTCACCGATGCCCCCACCGCCAGCACCGCGCACAGCAGCGCCACCAGCGCGCCCACGCCGTAGCGGCGCGACAGCTGCCGCGAGCGCGCATCGGGCGCTCCGGCCGCGGCTGAGGGCAGCTGCATCGGCAACAGGTAAACGCACAGCCAGCCCACCAGCGCGCCGGTGGGCACGTCGATCAGGTGATGCTGCCAGGTGGTCAGCACCGAGATCCCGATCAGCGCAAACCAGCCGTGCAGCAGCCAGCGCCAGCCGCCGCGCAGGTGCGCCGCGAAGGCGACCCACAGGATTACCAGCAGGCTGATATGCAGCGACGGCGCCTGGTTGAACGGCAGGTCGAAGCCGCCCAGCAGCGTGAACAGCTGGCCCGGCAGGCCGTCGGCAGCGGGCCGCGCAAAGCTGAAGCGCAGCGGGAAAGCGATAAAGCACGCCACCGACACCAGTTGCGCCAGCACCAGCCGCTTCACGTGCGTCAGCAGCGTCGCGCGGCTGCGCCACAGGAAGAACGAGATGCCATACAGCAGGTCGATCGACCAGTACGGCACGATGGTCCAGGGCAGGAACGGAATGCCCCGCTCCCATTCGAAGTGAAACGACGGCACGTCGGCGCGCTGGCTCGCCAGCCAGTTGGCGAAGCCATAGCTGGAAAAGAAGAACGCGCCGGCCAGCGCCAGCAGCAGGCACGCCAGGCCCCACGGCCGCCGCGCATGCACCGCGGCGCCGGCCTGCGTCGGCACCGTGCTCATGCGCCGCGCCTGCGCGCCAGGCTGACGGTGAAGATGCCCCACGGGTCGATGCGCTGGGTTACCTTGTCGAAGCCGGCGGCCCGCACCAGTTCATCCATCTCGGCCTGCGAGCGGCGCCGCATCACCCAGGCGGCGCCGGCGCGATGGCTGGTCAGCGCGCGCGCGATGAATTCCAGCTGCGGATGCCAGGGCTGGCCGGTGTAGACCAGGTAGCCGCCCGGCGGCAGCGCGCGCGCCAGGCCGTCGAGCGAGCGCCGCACCATGGCGTTGTCCGGGAACAGCTCGTACAGGCCGGACACCACCGCCAGCGTCGGCGCCGGCGCCAGCGCGGCCAGGCTGTCGCCGTCGAAGGCATCGCCCTGTTCGAAGCGGGCCACGCCCTGCAGGCCCTTGGCGGCAATCAGCGCGCGGCCCTGCTCCACGTTCAGCGCGCTGTAGTCGCGCAGCAGGATCGACTCGACCGCGCCCGCGCCGCCCTCCAGCGCGCCCAGCGCTTCCAGCACGTAGCGGCCATGGCCGGCGGCGATATCGACCATGCGCACCGGCATGCCGGCCGCGCGCAGGCGCCGCACCGCCTCGGCGATCAGCGCCTCGGCGTGGACCTTGCGCTGGCGGATGCCGCGCCAGCCGATCGCGTCCAGGTATTGCCGGTCGGCCAGCCGGCCCGGCGCGCCGCGGCCGGACGGCGTGTTGCGGTAAACGTAGTCGAGCGTCGAGCCCGAGTCGAAGCCGGTCTGATGGCCCAGCCGCACCCCGTCCGACAGCATCCCGCCCAGCTTCAGGTTGGCCCGCGCCGCGCGCCAGTACCAGGCGGCCAGCGCGCCCGGCGCCGATGCCAGCCGGTCCGCCTCCTCCCGGAACGGGCCGATCTGGTCGGCATCGAGCAGCGAGCGCGGCGCCGACGGCGTGTCGAATTCGCGCAGGATAAAGCGGCGCGCGGCATCCACCGCCAGCTTGCGGTCGCGCTCGCCGAGGGTGTCGTGGTAGAAGCCGTCCAGCACGATGCGCTCCTTGGTGCGCGAGCCCAGGCGCTCATAGAAGCGGTCCTGCGGCCCGCGGTGCACGACCCAGTCGGCGCCGGAGATCAGCAACTGCGTCGGCACCGTGATCGCGGCCGCATCGGCGACGATGCGCTCGGCGGTCTGGTACAGGTCGAGCAGGATATTGACCGCGATCGGGCGCGTGATCAGCGGATCGCTGTCATAGCTGGCGATGCGCTCGGGATCGTGCGTCAGGAACCTTGCCTTGACGTAGCTGTTGACGAAGAACTTGCCGCGCAGGCGCTGCATCAGCTTCAGGCCCGGCCGCGCGAACGGCACGTACAGCTTGACCTTGAACGCCGGCGACGCCAGCACCAGCGCGCGGATCGGCGGCGCGTAGTCGTGCACCCAGGTCGCGGCCAGCACCGCGCCCACGCTCTGCGCGACCACCGCGGTGCGTTCCAGCGGGATGCCATGGACTTCGGCGATATGCGCGGTAAAGGTCTGGATGTCGCGCACCGAATCGGCCAGGCTGGGGCTGTAGCCGCGTTCGCCGGGCGAATTGCCATGGCCGCGCGCATCCCAGGCAAAGATGTCATGGCCGGGCAGGTTGAGCTCGTCGGCGAGGTGGGCGACCCGGCCGGAATGCTCGTGGCCGCGGTGGAACAGCACCACGGCGCCGCGCGCCGGGCCCTCCACTGCCGGCCAGTGGCGGTAGAACAGCGCCTGGCCGTCGTGGGTCTCGAATTGCCGCTGCAGCGGCTGGCGGGAAGACGGTCGGTCCATCGCGCTACTCCGCCAGGCGGGAGTGTGCCTCGGCAATGCCGCGGCGCACCCGGTTGGCCATCGTGAACAACGACAACAGCGACAGCAGCAGCCACAGCCAGCTGGCGGCCGTGCCGAAGCCCAGCCCCAGTCCGGCCCACAGCGCGATCGCGCCGACCGCGAAGGCCCGGTCGCTCTTGCCGAGCGGGCCATCATAGCGCCGACTGGCGCCGGCCAGCGGCCCGATCAGTCCGGCCGCCTCGACCAGCAGCGCCAGCAGCGCGAAGGTGCCCACCTGCCCCAGGCTGAAGCCGGGCAGCGCGGCCAGCGGCAGGATCAGCGCCAGGTCCGAGACCATGTCGCCGAGCTCGTTCAGGTAGGCGCCCAGCACGCTCTGCTGGCCATGCTCGCGCGCCAGCATGCCGTCGATGGCATTGAGCGCCATGCGCCCGAACAACCACAGCGGGAACAGCAGGAACAGCGCCGGGGTCTCGGCCACCAGCATGCCCAGCGTGGCCAGCACGCCCACCGCCAGCGATCCCGCGGCAGCGGCCAGCGTGACCTGATTGGCGGTCACGCCTCGATGCGCCAGGTCTTGCACCATGGGGCGCAGCCAGGCCTGGAACCTGGGTTTCAGTTCATAGAGCGTCATCGCGCCGGCCTCCCTGCCGAGCAGATGCCGGAGGCGCACCGCGCGGCGGCCGCTTCCGTCTTGTTCTTGGTGTTGGTCTGGCTCCTGGCCCGGCCGCGGCACACCCTGGCCAGGGCATCGCGGCAGTGCCTGGCTCGGCACTCTACCGCCAAGCCCGGACAATACCAGATGACGCCTGCGGCCTGAACCCCACTCGCTAGGCGGACGCGATCGTGCTGCGCACGGCGTCGGTCACCTGCGCCACCACGCCGTCGCGCCAGTCGTCGGCATCGCCGTAGAAGGCGCGCCACATCGCCTGGCGCACCAGCGCGCGCTGGTTTTCGTCGGCCTCGGGATGCCGGTGCAGCCAGTGGTCGCCGCGCAGGGCGTCGAGCACCTCGCCCACCGGCAGCGTGCCGAACTCTAGCGCGATGCCGGCGTAGTCCACCGCCGGCAGGGTCTGCGGCACGGCATGCCAGGCCAGACCGGTCAGGTTGGCCGAGGTCGACGAGCCATCGTAGATCGAGGTCACGCGCTCGCCCCAGATCGCGCGCGTGCGCCGGATCGATTCCGGCGTGTCCGGGCCCATGTGGATGGGCTCGCCGTAGCCCCACGGGCCCAGGCCGGTATGGATGTCGATCCAGCGCAGCGCCGCGCGGCCGGCGCCGAAGCGCGCGAGGACGCGGCACAGCGTGTAGTTGCTCCAGGTAGCCTTGTCGCCGCCGTAGAACATGCCGCCCGGATCCTGGTACTGGCCGCTGCTGACCGCGGCCTGGTACCACGCCATGCCGCGCTCGGCCACTGCCTTCATCAGCTGTGCCTGGTCGGCCTCCGACGGCGGCCATTGCGCCGGCAGCAGCAGCGGCGCGATTTCGGCATAGGCGGCGTTATGCGGCAGCGGCTGCGAAAAATCCATGAAGTTGCGGTTCAGGTCGACGTTGTCCTCGTTGACCCGGCGCAGGTGCGAGAAGCCATAGGGATTGACCGCGTGCACCAGCAGCAGGCAGGCATCGGCGGCGGCGCAATCGGCAAGCAGCGCGGCGTCGTGCAGCAGCGCCGCCTGCGCCCCGGAGCCGGCAAAGCCCTCGGCACCGTGCGTGCCCGAAGTCACCATGATGCAGCGCCCGGCCTCGGGCGCGCCGGCCAGCGCCACGTCGATCGCCAGGTCTTCGCCGGCGCTGCCGCGCCTGGTGGGATGCGGAAATTGCGCCAGGGCGGCGCCCGCGGCGCGGGCGGCGTCCAGGAAGGTCTGGCGCGCTTCGGCGTAGCTGCGAGAAAAATGGCTCATGGCGTCACCCGCGGATGCGATGCAGGCATTAGACGCCAATTCGGCGGGACTCGCCAGTCGCGGCTAGAACAGCGAACCGGACTGGGATCTGCCCGCCGCGGGGGGCGGCTCGGCCTCGGGCCCCCAGATGCCGGCCGACGTGAACGCCTGCGGATGCATGGCGATCCCGGCCGCCGCCAGCTGCCCGGCGGTCAGCACCAGGTGCCGCGCCAGCCAGTCATGCAGGCTGCGCAGGAAGCGGATGTTGTCGACGCTGGTCGACGCCGCGATCAGCCGTTCGAGCTTCACGTGGGCGGTATAGACGTCGAGCAGGTTGGTCGCGCGCAGGCGCGGCGGCGTCGACCGGCTGCGCTCGATCGCCAGGATGCGGCGCACCTGCGCCAGGGCGAGGTCGCCGCTGCGCTGGTATTGCGCGTAGACGTCCTCCAGCGCCGGGAAGCGCACGGTGGGCTGCACGCGCGGCACCGCGGCCACCTTCTCCATGCGCAGCACCAGGTAGCGGATCGCCGCGGCGCGTTCGGCCGCACGGGCCTGCGCGGGGTCGCGCCGGCGCGGGCCGGCGGGCAGCTCCGGCAAGGCCGTGCGCGGCACCACGTCGCGCTCGGTGTAGTCGGGCACCTGCCGCAGCAGGGCCGGCTGCGCCAGCGCGGCGCGCGCGCAGTCCTCGCCGAACGGGTATTCGTGCCCGGCGGCGTCGCGCAGGATATAAGCCTGGCCTTCGGGAAAGCCGTGATGGCGGCGGCTGGCGCCGCGCGCGTGGCAGCGTGTGGCCGGATCGACGAAATCCTTGCGTACGGGGATCCAGCCGCCGTCGTGTGCCTGGGTCATGCGTTGCGGTGATGCGTGGAGATGGCTCGACCCGCCATTGTCGCCGATCTGCGCAACGTGGCCGGACCGCCACGCTGCGCCGGCCTACTTCAGCATGAACGACATCGCCGACAGGCAGTTCAGCATGCGCACCGCGGCCTGCACCGAATCGGCCTGGAACGACAGCGTCACGCCGTCGCGCCGCTCCAGCGTGGGCCACTGGCAGAACAGGTCGGCATGCGCCGGCGTCTGGGTCTGCAGGGTGCAGGCCACCGGCGCCGCGATGCGCAGGCATTGCGCCTGCGCGCGCTCGCGCACCGCGGCCGCTGCCGCCGCGGCGATGGCTGCGCGCGCGGCCGCCGGCGACAGCGAGGCGCCGCTGCCGAAGCCGCCCGCGGTCTTGGTCTCGACATAGCGCACCCACGGCATCAGCGCGTGGGTTTCCTGCACGAACACGTCGTCGCCGCTGGCCATCAGCACCGGCGCACCGAATTCGCCGGCGAGCGCGGCGTACAGCCCGGCTTCGCCGAGCTCCTTGCCATTGAGCCAGACCCGCGCAAAGGCGCCGCTGTTGATGGTGTGCGCGAGCACGCCGCGGCTCTGCGCGCGGCCGTGGTAGCCGATCAGCAGCACGCCGTCGACGCCGGCCTCGACGCCCGCCATCATGCCCAGGTAGCGCGGCTTGCCCAGCACCACCCGCGCGCGCGGATCGAGCTGGTCGGGCAGCAGGTTGCGGAAACCGCCGTGCGAATCGTTGACCAGCACTTCGGCCGCGCCGCCGGCAAAGGCGCCTTCGATGGCCGCGTTGGCCTCGCCCGTCATCCAGGCGCGGGCGCGTTCGTATTCGCCGTTGCCGGCGCGGGTCTGCTCGGCGTGGAAGACGCCGGCCACGCCTTCGATATCGGTGGAAACAAGGATCTTCATCAGCAGCTCTGGCGCAGTTCGGGCATCACGTCGGGCAGCGCGGCGCGGCCGTGGCCGTCGCGGCCCTGCACCGGCACGGCATGCCACAGGGCATGCAGGATGGCCTGCTCGACGCTGTCGGCCGCGGCCCGGAACAGCGGGTCAAGCAGGGTTTCATGCAGCAGCGCAACGGCCGGCATCGGCCGCGCCGCGTCGTCTGGCACGGTGTACGCCGTCGAGAACGCCAGCGCGATATCGCCGGAGCCATGCCCGAACACCGAACCGGTGCGCGCCAGCCCGGCGCCGGCGCGCAGCGACAGCCGGCGCAGCTGGCGCGCGTCCAGCGGCGCATCGGTGGCAACGACCATGATGATCGATCCCTTCTCCGATTCCGGCGCGCCAGCGGGCAGCGCCAGCCGGCGTGCCAGTTCGGGGCCGACCGGCCGGCCGCTCACGGTCAGCGATTCCGGCGTGCCGAAATTGGCCAGCACCAGCGCGCCGACGCGATGGCCGCCGGCCACGCGCGAAGCCGAGCCGATGCCGCCCTTGACGCCGAACGCCGACATGCCGCGGCCGGCGCCCACGGCACCCTGTGCGAATCCGGCTCCCGCGTCGGCCAGCGCTGCATCGTAGTGCGAGCCGGCCACCGCCATGCGCTGGATATCGTTCAGGTAGCCGTCATTGCATTCGAACACCAGCGGATTGACGGTCGGCAGCGCGCGGCCGATTTCCGGGTTGGCCGCCACCGCCGCGCGGATCTGCGCCTGCGCCACGGCACCGACGGCAAAGGTATTGGTCAGCGCCACCGGCGTTTCCAGCACGCCCAGCTCGTCCACCTGCACCAGCCCGACGCTCTTGCCGAAGCCGTTGAGTACGGTGGCCGCGGCGGGCACCTTGTCGCGGTACGGATCGCCGCCATGCGGGCGGATCACGGTCACGCCGGTCTGCACCCCGGCCTCGGCCAGCGTGCAGTGGCCGACGGTGACGCCGGCGACGTCGGCAATGCTGTCCAGCGGCCCCGCGGGCAGGCTGCCGACGCGCGGCACGCCAGGGTTGGAGACACGCATCTTCAGCGTCGGTCGATCTTGGGGTCGAGCGCGTCGCGCAGCCCGTCGCCCAGCAGGTTGAAGGCCAGCACGGTCAGGAAGATCGCCAGGCTGGGGAAGATCGCCACATGCGGCGCGGTGACCATGTCGGCGCGCGCCTCGTTGAGCATCGCGCCCCATTCCGGCGTGGGCGGCTGCGCACCCAGCCCGAGGAACGAGAGGCTGGCCGCGGTGATGATCGAGGTGCCGATCCGCATCGAGAAATACACCACGATCGACGACACCGTGCCCGGCAGGATATGGCGCATCAGGATGGTCCAGTCCGACGCGCCGATGCTGCGCGCGGCCTCGACGTAGGTCAGCCGCTTGAGCATCAGCGTATTGCCGCGCACCAGCCGCGCGAACGCGGGGATGCTGAAGATGGCGACGGCGAAGATCACGTTGGTCATGCCGTTGCCGAGAATGGCGACGATGCCGATCGCCAGCAGGATGCCGGGGAAGGCAAACAGCACGTCGGAGATGCGCATCACGATGCGGTCCCACCAGCCTTCGTAGTAGCCGGCCAGCAGGCCCAGCACGGTGCCGATCACCGCGCCGATGATCACCGACAGGAAGCCCGCCGCCAGCGAGATGCGCGTGCCGGCCAGGATGCGGCTGAAGATATCGCGCCCGAGCGAATCGACGCCCATCCAGTGCGCGGCCGACGGGCCGGCGTTGAGCGCGTCGTAGTCGAAGAAGTTTTCGGGGTCGTACGGCACGATATGCGGGGCCAGGATCGCGACCAGCACCAGCAGCAGCACGAACGCGCCGGCGCCGAGCGCCAGGTGCTGCTTGCGGAATTTGCGCCAGAACTCGGTCCAGGGCGTGCGCACGGCTTCCGGCGCGGAGGCGGTGGCGGATGCCGCTTGCGCCGCGGCGGGCGTGGAAAGCTCAGTCATGCCGGCCTCACTTGTAGCGGATGGTGGGATTGATCACGGTGTAGAGCATGTCCACCACCAGGTTGATCAGGATGAATTCGAGCGAGAACAGCAGCACCTCGGCCTGGATTACCGGGTAGTCGCGCATCTCGACGGCATCGACCAGCAGCCGTCCCAGGCCCGGCCAGTTGAACACCTTCTCGACCACGATCGAGCCGCCCAGCAGGAAGCCGAACTGCAGGCCCATCATGGTCACCACCGGGATCATGGCGTTGCGCAGGCCATGCTTGGCCACCACCAGCGTCTCGCGCACGCCCTTGGCGCGGGCGGTGCGGATAAAGTCTTCCTGCAGCACCTCGACGAACGAAGCCCGGGTAAAGCGCGCCATCACCGCCGCCACCGCGGCGCCCAGCGTGACCGAGGGCAACACGTAGTGCTGCCAGCTGTCGGCGCCGATCGAGGGCAGCCAGCCCAGCTGCACCGAGAACACCTCCATCAGCAGCATGCCCAGCGCGAAGGCCGGGAAGGAAATCCCGGAAACCGCCAGCGTCATGCCGAAGCGGTCCGGCCAGCGGTTGCGCCACACCGCCGAGCCGATGCCGATGGCCATGCCGAACACTACCGCCCACGCCATCGACGCCACCGTCAGCAGCAGCGTCGGCATGAAGCGGTCGCCGATCTCCTCGCTCACCGGGCGCTTGGTGCGCAGCGAATTGCCGAACTCGCCGCGCAACGCATTGGAGAAGAAATTGACGAACTGCTCGTGCAAGGGCCGGTCCAGGCCCAGGTCCTTGCGCACCAGTTCGACCGTGGCCGAGTCAGCCTCCGGACCCGCCGCCAGGCGCGCCGGATCGCCCGGCAGCAGGTGGACGAACAGGAACACCAGCACCGCCACGATCAGCAGCGTGGGGATCACGCCCAGCACACGTTTGAGGAAGTAATTCAGCATCACACACCATGAAGAAAGGCCGCGGGCCGCCCGCCTGCGAACCCCGCGTCGCGAGGCAGGCGGCCGCTCTCGGCTTACTGCTCTACTGCTCTGTTGGACGGCTTGTCGCGGCGCGGAGGAAGCTGGTGCTGCAAGCGCCGGCCCGCACATTCCCGATCACTGCTTGATATCGATCTCGTCAAAATTGAACGACCCGTCCGGCATCACGTACGCGCCGCTCATGCGCTTGCTGCGCGCGAACAGCACCTTCTCGGTCACCAGGAAGGCCCAGGGCGCGTCCTTCCAGATGCGTTCCTGCGCGTCCTTGTACAGCCGCGCCTTCTCGCCGCGGTCAGTGGTGCGCAGCGCGCCGGCGATATCCGCGTCGACCTGCTCGTTCTTGTAGTAGGCGGTGTTCAGCAGCTTGGGCGGCATCGACTCCGAGGCCAGCAGCGGACGCAGGGCCCAGTCGGATTCACCGGTCGACGACGACCAGCCCACGTAGTAGATGCGCACGCCGGCGTCCTCGGGCTTGGGCACGCTCTCGACCTTCTCCACGCGCTGGCCGGCTTCCAGCGCCTGCACCTGCGCCTTGATGCCGACCTGCTGCAGCTGCTGCTGCACGAACTGGATCACCTTCTGCGCGGTGGTGTGGTTGTACGCCGACCACAGCGTGGTCTCGAAGCCGTTGGGGTAGCCGGCTTCCTTCAGCAGCGCGCGCGCCTTGGCCGGGTCATACGGCCACGGGCCCAGCTTCTCGGCATAGTCCACGCCGTGCGGCACCACGCCCTCGGCCGGCACCGCGTAGCCGGCAAAGGCCACCTTGGCCAGCGCCTCCTTGTTGATGGCGTAGTTGATGGCCTGGCGCACCTTGGGGTCGTTGAACGGCTTGACCATGGTGTTCATGGTCAGGTAGCGCTGGATGATCGACGGCGCCGCGATCAGGTCGACCTTGGGGCTGCTCTTCAGCACCGCTGCCTGCTCGAACGGAATGCTGAAGGCAAAGTCCGCCTCGCCGGTCTGCATGATGGCGGCGCGGGTGTTGTTGTCGACCACCGGCTTCCAGGTGATGGTGTCGATCTTCGGATAGCCGGTCTTCCAGTAGCCGGCAAACTTCTTGCCCTTCAGGTGGTCGGGCTGCTTCCACTCCACGAACTCGAACGGACCGGTGCCCACCGGATGGAAGGCAATGTCCTTGCCGTACTTCTGCAGCGCGGCCGGCGAGATCATCACCGCCGACGGATGCGCCAGCACGTTGATGAACGGCGAGAACGGCTCCTTCAGCGTGACCTTGACGGTATTAGCGTCGACCACGTCGGTCTTCGCCACGCGGTTGAACAGCGTGTAGCGCTTGAGCTTGTTGGCCGGGTTGGTGACGCGGTCCAGGTTGGCCTTGACGGCGGCGGCATCGAAGGTGGTGCCGTCGTGGAACTTGATGCCCTTCTTCAGCTTGATGGTGTAGGTCAGGCCGTCCTTGCTGGCCTCGTAGCTGTCGGCCAGCACGTTAACCAGTTTCATGTCCTTATCCAGCCCGAACAGGCCCTGGTAGAACGACTTGCTCGCGGCTTGCGATAGCGTGTCGTTGGAATCGTACGGATCGAGAGTGGTGAAAGTCGAGTACACCGCCATCACGGCATCCTTGGCGGCAAAGGCCGGGGTCGCGGACAGCATGCCCAGGACACTGCCGACAAAGGCGCCGGCGATCCATCGTGGCGCAACCCGTGGCGAAACCATACGTGCAGACATTGTCGATTCTCCTTGGTAATTTGGTGACTTCCAGAACTTCAATAAGCGCCGCCAACGGCGTGCCGCGCAACAAAATGGCCGAGCGCCCCGCTGCCCGCGACCGGCACCAGCGGCTGCACCACCGGCTCGTCGCCGACCGCGCGGATCGGGCTGGGGATCTCGTCGTTCAGCGGCTCGCGCCGCAGGTGGCGCCGCGCCGGGTCGGCGATCGGCACCGCCGACATCAGCTTCTTCGTGTACGGGTGCTGCGGGTTCTCGAAGATCGCGCGGCGCGGGCCGATCTCGACGATCTGGCCCAGGTACATCACCGCGACCCGGTGGCTGACGCGCTCCACCACCGCCATGTCGTGCGAGATGAACAGGAAGGCGATGCCGAGCTCGCGCTGCAGGTCCAGCATCAGGTTGACGATCTGGGCCTGGATCGACACGTCCAGCGCCGACACCGATTCATCCGCCACCACCACCTTGGGGTTCAGCGCCAGCGCGCGCGCAATGCAGATCCGCTGGCGCTGGCCGCCGGAAAACTCGTGCGGATAGCGCGCCGCGTGCGACGGGTCCAGCCCTACCTTGTCGAGCAGCCAGGCCACGCGCTGCTCGGCCTCCTTGCCGCTGGCAACCTTGTGCACCAGCAGCGGCTCCATGATCGAATAGCCGACCGGCACGCGCGGATCGAGCGACGCGAACGGGTCCTGGAAGATGAACTGGATATTGCGGCGCAGGGTCTGCAGCGCCGGTCCTTCCATCTTGCTGATGTTCTGCCCGTTGAATTCGATGGTGCCGCTCTGGCTTTCCACCAGGCGCAGCAGCGAGCGGCCGGTGGTGGATTTGCCGCAGCCGGATTCCCCCACCAGCGCCAGCGTCTCGCCCGGATAGAGGTCGAAGCTGACCTGTTCCACCGCATGCACGCGCCGCGTCACGCGGCCGAACAGGCCGCCGGGCACGTCGAAGCGCGTGACCAGGTCCCGCACCCGCAGGATCGGCGCCACGCCGGGCGCCACCGTATCCTGCGGCACGGCCGGCTCGGGGCTGGCGCGGTCGAGCCGCAGCAGCGGGAACTTGGCCGGCAGGTCGGTGCCGCGCATGGCGCCCAGGCGCGGCACCGCCGACAGCAGCGCGCGCGTATAGGGGTGGGCCGGGGCGCGGAACACGTCGTCCGAGGTGCCCTCTTCCACCTTCTCGCCGCGGTACATCACCAGCACTCGGTCGGCCACCTCGGCCACCACGCCCATGTCGTGGGTGATGAAGACCACCCCCATCTGCATCTCGGCCTGCAGGCCGCGGATCAGCTGCAGGATCTCGGCCTGGATGGTCACGTCCAGCGCCGTGGTGGGCTCGTCGGCAATCAGCAGCGCCGGCTTGCACGACAGCGCCATGGCGATCATCACGCGCTGGCGCATGCCGCCGGACAGCTGGTGCGGATAGCGCTCGAGCACGCGCCGCGCTTCGGGGATGCGCACCAGCTCCAGCATGCGCAGCGCCTCGGCCCGTGCCGCCGCGCGGCTCTTGCCCTGGTGCAGGCGGATCGATTCCGCGATCTGCTCGCCCACCGGGAACACCGGGTTGAGCGAGGTCATCGGCTCCTGGAAGATCATCGCCACGTCGGCGCCGCGCACGCTGCGCAGCGTGGCGTTGTCGGTGCGCGCCAGGTCGATCACCTCGCCGCCGCGCCGGCGCAGCGCCATGCTGCCCGACGCGATCTTGCCGCCGCCATGCTCGACCAGCCGCATCAGCGCCAGCGAGGTCACCGACTTGCCCGAGCCCGACTCGCCCACCACCGCGAGCGTTTCGCCGCGGTCGACATGGAAGGACAGGTTGCGCACGGCCTCGACGGTGCGCTCGGAGGTGGCGAAGCGCACGGTGAGCCCGTCGACCTGGACCACGCGCTCGGGCGGCAGGACCAGGCCGGATACGGGAACGCGCGCGGGGGCTGCGGTAGTGACCACGGGTACTCCTTGTATGGCGGGATGCGGGACAGGCTGGTGCGCGGCGCTTCAGCCGTAGATCGACACGTCGACGGCCTCGCCCACCCGGGCGAAACCGCGGTACATGCCTTCGGTGTTGAACGGCAGCGTGACGTTGCCGGCGCGGTCCACCGCGATCAGGCCGCCGCGGCCCTGGATCGCGGGCAGCTTCTCCATCACCACGCGCCGCGCCGCCTCTTCGAGCGACACGCCGGCATAGCGCATCTGCGCCGCGACATCGTGCGCGGCCACGGTGCGGATAAACATCTCGCCGGTGCCGGTGGCGGACACCGCCGCGACGTCGTCGGCATAGCAGCCCGCGCCGATCAGGGGCGTATCGCCGACGCGGCCCACCTGCTTGTTGGTGACGCCGCCGGTGGACGTGGCCGCCGCGAGGTTGCCGCGGCTGTCGCAGGCGACCGCGCCCACGGTGCCGAACTTGCTGTCGGGATCGATCGGTTCCGTGCCGCGCGCCTGCTGCGCGGCGAGCGCGGCGGCGTCGTGGTCGAGCAGGGCCATGCCGGCGTTGGCGCGCGCACGCTGCCACTGGTCGTGGCGGGCCTGGGTGAAGTAGTACTCCGGCTCTACCAGTTCCAGCCCCCGCGCCTGCGCGAAGGCCTCGGCCCCGGCGCCGGCAAACAGCACGTGTTCGCTGTGCTCCAGCACCGCGCGCGCCGCCAGCACCGGGTTGCGCAGGCGCGTGACGCAGGCCACCGCGCCGGCATCGAGAGTGGCACCATCCATTACCGCCGCATCCAGTTCATAGGTGCCGGCATGGGTCAGCACCGCGCCCTTGCCGGCGTTGAACAGCGGGCACTCTTCGAGCAGGCGCACCGCCTCGGTGACGGCATCGAGCGCGCTGCCGCCATCGGCCAGGATGCGCTGGCCGGCTTGCAGCACGTGTTGCAGCGCTTCGATGTATTCGCGTTCGCGGGCCGCATCCATCGCCGCGCGGGTGATGGTGCCGGCGCCGCCGTGGATGGCAATGACAGCTGCTTGCATAAGGAGACTCAGGAATTCAGGACTTGCGGGTGTTGGACGACCGCGCGCGGCGCGCGCCGGTCTTGGCTTCGGTGGGTGGCACTGGCATCGGCGCGGAGCGGCGCGCGGGCTCGGCCTCGGGCGTGCCATGCAGCCACGGCAGCAGGAATTCGGTCATTTCGGCGGCGGCCTTGACCGGTCGTTCGGCCCGGTGCGCCACCGCGCCGCACAGCGCCTCGATCAGCGCCAGCACGGTGGCGTCGGAGTTGGCCGAGAGGCGGTTGCCGGCCTGCGCATACAGCGCGATATCGGCCAGCGGCGCCAGCGGCGAGGTCGGGCCATCGGTCAGCGCCAGCACCTGCCCGCCACGCAGCTTTGCGCGCTGGGCCAGCTCGATGGTGTCGGTGACGTAGCGCGGGAAGGCAATCACGATCAGCAGGTCGCTCGGCTGCAGCTTGAACAGCTGCCGCGCCGCATGCGAGGCGCCGCCCGCGCCCGCCACCGAGGTCACCATGCGGCAATGCATTTCCAACCCGTGCTGCAGCAGGCCCGCAAGGAAACCGCTGGCGCCGAAGCCCGCCACGTAGACGCGCTGCGCGGCGAGGATCGCCGCCACCGCGCGCTCGCACGCGGTCGGGTCGATATTGCGCCGGGTGGCTTCCGCATTGGCCGCCGCATCTTCCAGCGAGGCCGCGAAGACTTCGGCGGCGGTGGCGGGCCGCTCGAGCTCGCTGCGCAGCCGCTCCACCGGCGCCAGCGTGGCTTCGAAACCGCGCACCAGCTCGGCCCGGAACTGCGGATAGCCGTCGAATCCCAGCGCGCGCGCAAAGCGGTTGGCCGTCGCCACCGAGACCTCCACGGCCGCGGCAAATTCATCGATGCGCATGGTCGCCGCGCGAAACAGGTTGGCCAGCACGTATTCCGCCATGCGGCGGTGCGCCGGCGTCAGCGCCGGCAGGCTGCGTGCAATGCGGTCCGAGATCGAATGGCCAATGGGCATGGTGAAAGCGGCTGGTCTGGGCGGCGCGTCAGGGTGCGCCTCGTTGTGAAAATGAATTTACACGCAACCGACTTTCAAGAAAATAGAGTTTTGCCAGACCGAGGGTAATCCCTAGATTCGCCGGCGTTGCCGGCACTTTCGCGGTGCACGCGCTGACCCGCTTTGGCGCGGCACCTGCACCGGTACGGCGTGCCGCGCACCGGAAACGCTACAATGCGGCCCAGCGCCACAGCGCCGGCCGCGGCCCGCGTTCACGGCGCTTTTTCTGTTTTTCACTCAGGCATTTCCCCTCTCGTGATCCGAATCGACCAGCTAGTCCTTCAGCGCGGCACCAAGGTGCTGTTCGACCACACCAGCGTGACGCTCAACCCGGGCGAGCACGTGGGCCTCGTCGGCGCCAACGGCAGCGGCAAGTCGACGCTGTTCGCGCTGCTGCGCGGCGAACTGCATCCGGACGGAGGCGATGTCAGCGTGCCGGCGCAGTGGCGGGTTGCCCACGTGGCGCAGGAAACACCGGCGGTCAGCCGCACCGCGGTCGACTACGTGATCGATGGCGACACCCGCCTGCGCGAGATCGAGGCCGCCATTGCCGCGGCCCAGGCTAGCGGCGACGGCAGCGCCGAAGGCGAAGCCCATGCCGCCTATGCCGATGCCGACGGCTACACCGCGCCGGCGCGCGCCGAGGCCCTGCTGCTGGGGCTGGGCTTCACGCTGGCGCAGGTGTCGCAGCCGGTGGCGTCGTTCTCGGGCGGCTGGCGCATGCGCCTGAACCTGGCGCAGGCTCTGATGTGCCCGTCGGACCTGCTGCTGCTCGACGAACCGACCAACCACCTGGACCTCGACGCCATCGTCTGGCTGGAAGACTGGCTGGCGCGCTATCCCGGCACGCTGGTGATGATTTCACACGACCGCGAATTCCTCGACGCGATCTGCAATGTCACGGTGCATATCGAGAACCAGCAGCTGCGTCGCTACGGCGGCAACTACACGCTGTTCGAGACCCTGCGGCTGCAGCAGATGGCGCAGCAGCAGGCAGCCTACGTGCGCCAGCAGAAGGAAATCGCACACCTGGAATCGTTCATCACCCGCTTCAAGGCCAAGGCGACCAAGGCGCGCCAGGCGCAGAGCCGGGTCAAGGCGCTGGAGAAGATGGAGCGGCTGGCGCCGGTGCACGTCGCCGCCGGCTTCGCCTTCGAGTTCCGCGAACCGGATGCCGCGCCCAACCCGATGATGGTGCTCGACGGCGTCGATTGCGGCTATGCCGAAGCCCATCCGCCCGTCACCATCCTGCACAACCTGGCGCTGTCGATCCAGAACGGCCAGCGCATCGGCCTGCTGGGCGCGAACGGCCAGGGCAAGTCGACGCTGGTCAAGACCCTGGCCGGCACCCAGGATCCGCTCAAGGGCAATCTGCGCCTGGGCAAGGGGCTGCAGATCGGCTACTTCGCCCAGCACCAGCTGGAAACGCTGCGCGACCACGACTCCGCGCTGCAGCACCTCGCGCGCCTGGCGCCCGACGTGCGCGAGCAGGAGCTGCGCGACTTCCTCGGCAGCTTCAACTTCCGCGGCGACATGGCGACCACGCCGATCGAGCCCTTCTCCGGCGGTGAAAAGGCCCGGCTGGCGCTGGCGCTGATCGTCTGGCAGAAGCCTAACCTGCTGCTGCTCGACGAGCCGACCAACCACCTCGACCTCGATACGCGCGAGGCGCTGACCATGGCGCTGGCGCAGTTCGAAGGCACGCTGATCCTGGTCTCGCACGACCGGCACCTGCTGCGCGCCACCGCCGACCAGTTCATGCTGGTGGCCGACGGCACCATCCGGCCATTCGACGGCGACCTCGACGACTACCGCGACTGGCTGCTGCAGCAGGCCGCCGCCAAGCGCAACGCCGCGGTCGCGGCGCACCAGTCCGAAACCGCCGCGGATGGCGCGGCAACGGTCAACCGCAAGGACCAGCGCCGCGCCGAAGCGGACGAGCGCCAGCGGCTGTCGGCGCTGCGCAAGCCCCTGACGAAGGAACTGGAAAAGGTGGAAAAGCGCATGGCGGTGCTGCAGGCCGCCAAGGTGGAGATCGACCGGTTCATGGCCGATGAAAGCAGCTATGCCGAGGCCAACAAGACGAAGCTGATGGAGATGCTGAAACGCCAGGGCGAGGTCAACGGCGAACTCGAGACGCTGGAAGAAAAATGGCTGGAACTGCAGGAGCAGATCGAGCAGATTGCCTGATCGGATTCGGCTTCGAGTCCCCTCCCTTGCACCACCGCAAAAGCGAAACGGCGCCGATGGCGCCGTTTCGCTTTATATCGTTCGCTTGTCCCGAGCTCAGCGGAAATTCTTCTCCCTCCGGATCAGCCCCACCGCCAGCGTCAGCGTCAGGATAAACAGCCAGATCAGCGACCATGCCGGCACCGACAGCCCCAGCACCGGCGGCAGCGGCGCGGTGCACAGGCCATCGGAGTAGAACAGCTGCGGCAGCACCTTGGCGGTGGGCAGCGCATTGACCCAGTTCTCGAGGGGGTCGATGCCGCACGAGGCCTTGGGATTGAGCAGCAGCGACACGTGATAGACCGCCACCGCGATGCCGGCGATGCCGGACAGCATGCCCAGCCCTTGCCACAGCGAGCGCGTGTTCTGCGCCACCGCGGCCAGCAGCGAGAACACGCCGATGCCGATGAAGGCGAAGCGCTGCATCACGCAGAGCGGACAAGGCTGGTAGCCCTTTTCGAACTGCAGGTAGAGCGCAACGCCGACCAGGGCGAATGAGACGATGGCAATCAGCAGGAAATAGGGGCGGGAATTGGCTTGCATCATTGGAGCTCAGGTGATCCGGTAAATCGTTGCCGTCAGTGCGAGGCGCGGCTGTGCTGCGCATTATTACCGATTTTGCCGCGCCTGCCGTCGGCGCCACATGCGGCGCCGGCCTGCTGCCCCCTGGCGGACTGACGCATCGGCCTCATGCGCCCGCTGCCTGCCAGGCCGCGCGCGGCAAGCGGTACAGGCAATGCGGCCGCAACGGGTGCCGCGGCGGCAAGGCGGGATGATCGAAGCCCACCGCGTCCTGGCGCATGCCAAGCCGCTCCATCACTGCGCGCGAGCGGGCATTGGCGAGGGTGGTGAAGGCGACGATTTCGTCCAGCCCCAGGCGGCCGAAGCCATAGGCAAGCGCACCACGCGCCGCCTCGGTGGCGTAGCCCTGGCCCCAGGCGTGCCGCGCCAGCCGCCAGGCGATCTCCACGCACGGCGCGAATGGCAGCGTGGCGGCCGGCTCATGCAGTCCGACAAAGCCCAGGAAGGTATCGTCCGCCCTGCGTTCGGCGACCCAGACGCCCCATCCCTTCTGCGCGATCAGGCTGCGGCAGCGCCCGGCCATCGCATCGCTTTCGGCGCGCGACAGTGGGGCCGGGAAATAGCGCATCACCTGCGCATCGGCATTGAGCGCGGCAAACGGCGCAAGGTCTTCATCGCGCCACTGGCGCAGCCGCAAGCGGCCGGTCTCGAAGGCGATGCCGGTGTCCATGGCTCAGTCCAGGTGGCGAACGCGGTCGATGGCCTGCTCGATGCGCTCCACCGCGATCACTTCGAGCCCGTCGATCTTCTGCTTGGGCGCATTGGCCTTGGGGATCACGGCCAGCGTAAAACCCAGCTTGGCCGCTTCCTTCAGGCGCTCCTGCCCGCGCGGGCTGGGGCGGATCTCGCCGGCCAGCCCCACTTCGCCGAACACCACCAGGCCGCGCGGCAGCGGCTTGTTGCGCATCGACGAGTGGATCGACAGCAGCACCGCCAGGTCCGCCGCGGGTTCGGTGATCTTGACCCCGCCTACCGCGTTCAGGAACACATCCTGGTCGAAGCAGGCGATGCCCGCGTGCCGGTGCAGCACGGCCAGCAGCAACGCCAGCCGGTTCTGCTCCAGCCCCACCGCCAGGCGGCGCGGGTTGGGCACATGCGCGGTATCGACCAGCGCCTGGATTTCCACCAGCAGCGGCCGCGTGCCTTCCTGCGTCACCAGCACGCACGAGCCCGGCACGGTCTCTTCGTGCTGCGACAGGAACAGCGCCGACGGATTGCTGATGCCGCGCAGGCCGCGCTCGGTCATCGCGAACACGCCCAGCTCGTTGACCGCGCCGAAGCGGTTCTTGAAGGCGCGGATCAGCCGGTGCGACGAATGGGTATCGCCTTCGAAATACAGCACCGTATCGACGATATGCTCGAGCACACGCGGTCCCGCCAGGCTGCCTTCCTTGGTCACGTGGCCGACCAGGATGATGGTGGTGCCGCTGCTCTTGGCAATGCGCGTGAGCTGCGCCGCGCATTCGCGCACCTGCGCCACCGACCCCGGCGCCGAGGTCAGCGCCTCGGAATACAGCGTCTGGATCGAATCGATCACCGCGACCTCGGGCTTTTCGGCTTCCAGCGTGGCCTGGATCTTCTCCAGCTGGATTTCGGCGAGCAGCCCCAGCGACGGGCTTTCCACGCCCAGGCGCTGCGCGCGCAGCGCGATCTGCGCGCCCGATTCCTCACCGCTGACATAGAGCACGCGGCGCTGCCCGGCCAGGTTGGCCAGCGCCTGCAGCAACAGCGTCGACTTGCCGATACCGGGATCGCCGCCGATCAGCACCACGCCGCCCGACACCAGGCCGCCGCCCAGCACCCGGTCGAATTCGTCGATGCCACTGGAAAAGCGCGGCACGTCGGCGGCGTCGATCTCGGCCAGCCTGCGTACCGTCGCCGATGCCGCCAGCGGCTGGAAGCGCTTGTTCGCGGCGGATTCCGCCACGGTTTCCACCAACGTGTTCCACTGTTGGCAATGCGGGCACTGGCCGGCCCAGCGCGGCGTGGTGCCGCCGCATTCGGTACAGGTATAGACAGTCTTGCTCTTGGCCAACGGAGGTCCTTGCAGAAAGAATCGAGCCGGGCGTGAAGCGACCCGGCCCGCGGAGGTAGCGTAGTGGGCGCAGCGGCCTGAGGCAGCCAACGCGTGCAGAGCGTAACCGTGCGGCGCTGCGCCCGCATCCGCCCCGCTTGTCAGCGCAAATCAGGCGACCGCGGGCGCGGCGCTGTCCGATGCCGTGATGGTCGCCACCGTGGTCGGCACCCGCGGCGCCAGCGCGCACATCAGCTCGTAGCCGACCGTGCCGCTGGCCTGCGCCACTTCGTCGATTGGCAGGCCCTGCCCCCACAGCGTGACCGGGCTGCCGACGCGGGCCTTGGGGCACGGCGTCAGGTCGACGCACAGCATGTCCATCGACACGCGCCCGACCAGTTCGGTGCGCACGCCGTCGACCAGCACCGGCGCGCGCCGCTCGCCCCAGCCCGACGCGTGGCGCGGGTAGCCGTCGGCATAGCCGCAGGCGACCACGCCGATGCGCATCGGCCGCTCCGCGGTGAAGAGCGAGCCATAGCCGACGGTATCGCCCGGCTGCAGGTCCTGCACCGCGATCAGTTCGCTCTGCAGCGACATCGCCGGCTGCAGCCCGGTGCCCGCGATATCGGCATCGCGCCCGGTGGGCGACGCGCCGTACACGATGATGCCGGGGCGCACCCAGGCGCGATGCGCCTGCGGGTGCCACAGCACCGCGGCGGAATTCGACAGGCTGGCCTCGCCCGGCAGGTTGGCGGTGGCGGCGTCGAAGGCCTCGATCTGGTGGGCGATGCCGCGCGGGCCGTCGGCATCGGAGAAATGCGTCATATGGACGATGCTGCCCACGCACGGCATGGCTCGCGCGCGCTCCCAGGCGGTGCGGTATTCCGCCGGATGGAAGCCGAGCCGGTTCATGCCGGTGTTGAGTTTGAGCTGGATTGCCAGCGGGCCCCTGGGGCGCGCGCTTTCCAGCATGCGCAGCTGTTCGTCGCAGTGGATCGCGGTGGTCAGCCGGTATTGCTCGATCAGGGCGATGTCCTGCGGCTGGAAGAAGCCCTCCAGCAGCAGGATCGGGCCCTGCCAGCCGAGGTCGCGCAGCAGCACGGCCTCATTCAGGTCCAGCAGGCCGAAGCCGTCGGCACCACGCAGTGCAGCAAAGACGCGGCGGATGCCATGGCCGTAGGCGTTGGCCTTGACTACCGCCCAGACGCGCGAATCGGGCGCCTTGCGGCGGATCACGTCGAGATTGTTGGCCAGGGCGGGTTGGTGGATGACGGCTTGGATCGGTCTTGGCATTGGAAGTCACATCAGGGTAGCGGACAAAGCCGGCAGCGGCGCGGGCGGCGCATGCGCACCCAGCGGGCTGGAGGGACGGCTCTGTCTCAGTATCGATGGCGCAAACGTCACCTGTCGGTGTGCCGCAGCACGTACCGGCGACGGCTGTGGTGACGGATATGCGGGATGCCCGCAATTGGCAGGCCCGGGTATCCCAGTCACCATATCTCGCCGGGCGCACACCAGAACAGGGAAAGACCGGTCCGGCGGGCCGCGGTGGCAGCCGTTATTTGAACACATTCGGATGCTGTTGCCGGGGGTCATCAGGGAATCGGCAAGGCAATTTGCTGTCAAAAAGAGCCGTTGCCGGGGTTCGGGAATGTCATGTTTTCGTGATATAAAGCCGGACGCTCCGGCCATGTTCTAAAAGCGAAGCATTATGTCAATGACTGTCAGGCAGGCCTCACGGCGCCGCAGCGCAGCACCTACGACACAATTCGACACGGCCGCGGCACAAGGTTCCCTGCAAACCATGGCCTCTGCGGCCGGCACCAGCCTGGTCCCCCTGAATGGAGCGCGCGATGGAGAGAAAGTCGACAGCATGAAGAAGGGTTTTTACACCATCATGGCCGCGCAGTTTTTTTCCTCGCTGGCCGACAATGCCTTACTGATCGCCGCCATCGCCCTTCTCACCGAATTGCACTCCCCGCAGTGGATGACCCCGCTGCTCAAGCTGTTCTTCGTTCTTTCCTACGTCATTCTTGCCGCCTTCGTCGGCGCCTTCGCCGACTCGATGCCCAAGGGGCGGGTGATGCTCATCACCAACGCCATCAAGGTGGTCGGCTGCGCCATCATGATGTTCGGGCTGCACCCGCTGCTGGCCTACGGCGTGGTCGGCTTCGGCGCGGCGGCGTATTCGCCGGCCAAGTACGGCATCCTGACCGAGTTGCTGCCCCCCGAAAAACTGGTGCTGGCCAACGGCTGGATCGAGGGCCTGACGGTGGGTTCGATCATCCTCGGCACGGTGGTGGGCGGTGCGCTGATTTCCGTGCATGTCTCCGGCCTGCTGCTGCGCCTGGACGTGCCCTTCATCAATACCGGCATCGACACCCCGGCCGAGGCCGCGATGGTGGTGATCATGCTGTTCTATGTGATCGCTTCGCTGTTCAACCTGTTCATCCCGGACACCGGCGCCCGCTATCCGGCGCAGGAAAAGAACCCGATCAAGCTGATCGCCGAGTTCGGCGACTGCTTCCTGGCGCTGTGGCGCGACAAGCTGGGCCAGATCTCGCTGGCGGTGACCACGCTGTTCTGGGGCGTGGGCGCGACGCTGCAGTTCATCGTGCTGAAGTGGGCCGAGAAATCGCTGGGCCTGAACCTGTCCCAGGGCGCTCTGCTGCAGGCCGTGGTGGCCGTGGGCGTGGCCGTCGGCGCGATCCTGGCGGCGGCGCGCATTCCGCTGCGCAAATCGCTGTCGGTGCTGCCGTTCGGCGTGGCGATGGGCGCCACGGTGATGGTGATGGCGTTCTACACCAAGGACGCGATGCCGCAGGTCACGCTCGACGTGCTGGGCCTGCACATGCCGCTCTACATGGCCATCGCCTACGTGTTCCTGATGCTGGTGGGCGCGATGTCGGGCTATTTCGTGGTGCCGATGAACGCGCTGCTGCAGCACCGCGGCCATGTGCTGCTGTCGGCCGGGCACTCGATCGCGGTGCAGAACTTCAATGAGAACGTCTCGGTGCTGCTGATGCTGTGCCTGTACGCGCTGCTGATCAAGCTCAACGTGCCGATCGGCGTGGTCATCATCGCGCTGGGGCTGTTTATCTGCGTGACCATGGCGCTGGTGCTCAAGCTGCACAAGTACAACGTGCGCACCTTCAACTCGCTGGCGATGATCGGCGAGGACAAGCACCACTAGCCCCATCGCGGCGCGGCCGCGCCCGCGGCCGGCCAGGCGGCATCAGGCGTCGGCCTGCCCCGCCTGCGCGCCTGCCCGCGGCGGCTCTTCGGTGCGCGCCAGCGCCCGCTCCTGCCATCCCGGCGGCACCACGAACCCGCGCGAGCATTCGCGCCACCAGCCCGGCGCCTGCGGCCCGGCCGGTTCCAGCTCGCACAGCATCACCGGCGACTCGCGGCGCCAGCCGTGGTCATGGCGCGGATCGGCAAAGCGCTGCGCCAGCAGCGCGTGCAGCGTGCCGGCGTCGGCCGTGCCGGCTTCCGGCACCAGCGCGCCGGACAGCCACCCGGTACGCGGCAGGCGACACCAGCGCAGGCCCGGGCGCGCCCTGGCGCGCCCGGCCCAGGCATCGAGCGTCGACCACCAGCCGTGCAGGTGGTCCGGCGCGATCCCCAGCGTCTCCAGACCGGCCGGCACCTGGCCGTCGCGATAGAACAGCCAGCCCAGCAGGTAGACCTCGCTGCGGTCCACGGTATGGCCCAGCGCGGCCCGCGCTTCGGCGGTATGCCCGAGCGGCAGCTGGCGGTGCACGATATGGCCGAGCTTGTCGCCAAGGCGGTCGACCAGGTTCGGGCCGACGAAATCCTGCGCCCGCGGCGGCTGGTGGCCGCCCGCCGCCATCAGGTAGAACTTGGCCGCCATCTCCCAGTGCACCACCGCACCCGAGTCCAGCTCGCGCCAGACGAAATCCAGCTCGCCCAGCGTGCGCACGCCGTGCCGGCCGGCGCGCCGCACCGGCACGTTGGCGGCCAGCAGCGACAGCCCCTGCATATGGCGCAAGGCAAACTGCAGCAGCCGTTCGGCATGCCGCCCCAGTCGCAGGCTGCGGTTGGCGGGATCGGGGTCGGCATCGGCGCAGGGCACGGCGTGGCCGTCGGCCAGTTCGTCGATGGTGGCTGGCAGCGCGGCGGGATCCGCGCCTTCGAGCCAGCGCTGCCAGGCCTCGAGGGTGCCGGCCGGCCAGCGCGCCAGCGCGGCCCCCGGCACCGCGTCCAGCAGCGGCGGCGACAGCGTGGTCCAGGCCAGGTCACGCGCGCGTGCCGACGCAGCGCGGCGCCACAACGGCGCGTGCGACGGCCCATGGCCGTCGCCGCCGCGGGTCAGCGAGAGGTCAGGCCCCAGCTCCCGCACGGTCATGGACCTCACGGGCCAGGCACAGGTCTTCCCAGGCGCGCGCCTTGTCGGTCAGCGTGCGCAGCAGGTAGGCGGGATGGTAGGTCACCACCACGGGGATGCCCTCATACGCATGCACGGTGCCGCGCAGCTTGCCGATGGGCGTGGTGGTGCGCAGCAGCGATTGCGCGGCGAAGCGGCCCAGCACCACGATTACGCGGGGCCTGACCAGCGCGATCTGCCGGCGCAGGAAGGGCTCGCACTGCGCCACCTCTTCCGGTTCCGGATTGCGGTTGCCGGGCGGGCGGCACTTGAGCACGTTGGCGATGAACACATTGCGCCCGCGCGCCAGCCCAAGCGCGCCAAGCATGTTGTCGAGCAGCTTGCCGGCCTGACCGACGAAGGGCTCGCCCTGCAGGTCTTCGTTCTCGCCGGGGGCTTCGCCCACCAGCATCCATTCCGCCTGGCGGTCACCCACGCCGAAGACGGTATTGGTGCGGTTCTGGCACAGCCCGCAGGCGGTGCAGCCGGCCACGGCCGCATCCAGTGCCGGCCAGTCCATTGCGGCAATGGCAGCTTCGCGCTCCGCCTGCGCCGAGCCCGGCGCCGGCCCGGCGGGAACCAGCGCAGGAATGACGGGCGCCCGGGCTGCCGGCTGCACCGCCGGCGCCGACAGGGGCTGTACAGCCTCGGCTGCCACCGCAGCGGCGGGAGCAGCCTGAGCCGCCGTCGCGGCCACGGGCGCCTGCGCGACCGGCATCGCGGCCGGCGCGGGCGCCAGGGCGGGCACCGCTTCTGCCAGGGCGTCGTTGCGCGCGCGCGGCACCCATTCGGTGGCGATCCCCAGCACCTCGAGGAACTGTGCCCGGCGGCTCATGCCTTGCCCTCCGTGCCCTCGTTGGCGGCATCCTGCGCCGCCCAGGCGCGGCGCAGCACCAGCGCGTCTTCGCGCTTGCCGCCGGGCGCCGGGTAATAGCCCTTGCGGCGGCCGATCTCGGCAAACCCGGCCGCCTGGTACAGCGCGATCGCTCCGGCATTGGAGGGCCGCACCTCCAGCAGCATGGTGTGGATGCGGTGCGCGTGCGAGGTCGCCAGCACCACCGCGAGCATCAGGCGCCCGAGCCCCTGGCGCTGGCGCTGCGGCTCGACCGTGATGTTGAGCAGGTGCATTTCATCGACCACCGGCATCAGCACGGCGTAGGCCACCAGCGTGCCCGCCGGATCGCGCAGCGTCAGCCCGAGATGCCCGGACTTGACCGAGTTCTCGAAATTGCCGCGCGTCCACGGATGGCTGTAGGCGCGCGCCTCGATGCCCGCCACCGCCTGCAGGTCCAGCGCGCTCATGCGGCCCAGCGACCAGCCCTCGGGCAACACCGGCATAGCCGGCACCTCGGGCCAGTCGTGGCGGTCCGCGAGGGGATACGCGGCGCTCACGATGCGCTCCCGGGCCGGGCCGCCGCGCGCGCCTCCGCAACGGCCTCGCGTTCGGCGATGGTCTGGGCGACCTTGTCGCGCAGGTAGACCGGCATGGCCTGGTCGGCGTCGATGGCCTCGCCGCGCGCCAGCGCGCGCAGCGCGAGGGCAACCGCCGGCTGCGCATGGGGCATCGCCTCGGGCAGCACGCGGGCGGCGCGGCCGAGGCCCGCCAGGCGTTCGCCAAACACGGTGGAGGCGTTGCCGGCCAGCCAGAATTCGCCGGCGGGCACGGCCACGGTTTCCGGCGCGCCGACCTGCATCGGCGTGAGTTCCGCCCACTCCTGCGCGGCCGCGTCCCAGCCGAAGGCCGCCGCATAGGCCTCGTCCATGCGCGCATCCAGCGCCACCAGCACCGCGGTGCCGTCCGGCAGCGCCGGCGTGGCGGCGCGGGCGCGTTCGGCGCAGGCCATCAGCGTATTGACCGGCACCACCGGCAGGCCGGCGCCGAACGCCAGCCCCTGCGCCACGCCGCAGGCGGTGCGCAGGCCGGTGAACGAGCCCGGGCCGGCGCCAAAGGCGATGGCCGCGCAATCGGCCAGCGCAATGCCGGCTTCGGCCAGCAATTCGCCGGCAGCCGGCAGCACGCGCGCCGACGAGCGTGCGCCGGTGTGCTCATGGCGCACCAGGCACTCGAGGCCGGCGCCTGCCGCGCGTCCGAGCGCGACCGAGCACCACTCCGTAGAAGTTTCGACAGCAAGAATCCAGGACATGGCGCGATTGTAGCCGTTGGGCCCGGAATCGAGGGCTTCTTCGGTTTTATACGGACGGCGCGGCCGCGCCGGGCGGCTATCATCGGACTGCATTTTCGCAACTCAAGACAGTCCACACGGAGGAACCCCATGAGCGACCTGCAGGCACGCTTCGAACAGGCCCAGATCGACGTCAAGCAACTGAGCGAGCGCCCCAGCAATATGTCCCTGCTGCGCCTGTACGCGCTGTTCAAGCAAGGCAGCGAGGGCGATGCGCACGGCGACAAGCCCGGCATGACCGACTTCGTCGGCCGCTACAAGTTCGAGGCGTGGGAAGCGCTGCGCGGCACCGCGCGCGAACAGGCGATGGAGCAGTACATCGCGCTGGTGGAAGAACTGCGCAGCGGCGCCGCCAGCTGAATGTTTCCGGCGCGGCGGCCTCAGGCCGCCGGCGCCGGACGCGGCCGGATGCGCCAGGCCGCCAGCATCGCACTGGCGATCACCACGCCCACCGCGAGGAAGGTCTCGTCGAAGGCGCGGATGCGCGCGGCCTGGAGCGCGCTGTCGCCGGCCTGGCCCAGCAACGCGCCATGCTCGGCCAGGCGCCATTGCAGCCCCACCCCCGCCAGGCTCACGCCAATGGCGCCGCCGAGCTGGCGCAGGAAGTTGATGCAGCTCGAACCCTGCGCGATCAGCGTGAAGTCCACGCCGCGCATCGCGCCCAGCGTCAGCGACGGCAGGATGCAGCCCAGGCCGATCCGTCCCAGCACCGCCAGCGCCACCAGCACCAGGTACGGGGTCGCGCGCGAGCCCAGCGCCATCAGCAGGAACGACAACGACAGCAGCGCCAGCCCGAACGACACCTGCACATGCGGCGGGATCCGGTGCGTGAAGCGACCCGCCACCGCAATCGTCAGCGCCAGCACCACGCCCGCCGGGAACAGCACCAGGCCCGCGCGCGACGGCGTGTACTCCAGCGCCATCTGCATATAGACCGGCAACAGGTAGGTCGAACCGAACAGGCCCGCGCCATAGATGAAGGCCACCACCGCCCCGGCCGCGAACTGCCGGTAGCTGTAGAGCCGCATATTCATCAGCGGGTACGCCGCGCGCAGCTGCCACATCACGAAGGCCGCCAGCATCAGCACGCCAAAGCCCGACAGCGCCAGTCCCGCGGGCACGCTCTCGCGCATCTCGACCACGCCGTTGAGCAGGCTGACGGTGGCGATGCCGGCCAGGCCCAGCCCGCGCCAGTCCAGCGGCTGGCGCTCGCCCATCATGATTGAGTCCACCGCCATGAAGCGGCGCGCCATCAGCACCGCCAGCAGCGTCAGCGGCACCACCACGAAGAAGATCGAGCGCCAGCCGAAGGCCTCGACCAGGAAGCCGCCCAGGCTGGGCCCCAGCGCCGGCGCCAGCACCACGCCAAAGCCGAACATGCTGATCGCCTTGCCCTGCTCGCGCTCTTCAAAGACGCGCAGGATCAGGATATTGGGTAGCGGCTGCATGATGCCCGCGGCGATGCCCTCGGCCACGCGCATGGCGATCATCACGCCGTAGGTCGGCGAGAATCCGCCCACCAGCCCGCCCGCGCCCAGCAGCAGCGACGCGCCCAGGAACGTGCGCCGCAGCCCGTAGCGGTTCAGCAGCCAGGGCGTCAGCAGCATCGACAGCGTCATCGCGATCATGAAGCTGGCCGCGACCCATTGCGCGCGCTCCTGACCCAGCGCGAAATGCCGGCTCAGGTCGGGAATGGCCACATTGACGATGGTGGACGAGACGATCGACGAGATCGTGCCCAGCATCAGCGTCGTCAGCACCAGCCAGCGCAGCCGTTCGCCGTAGCGCTCGCGCAGCGCCTGCCGGGTCGGCAGAGCCGGCCGCTGGCCGGAACCCTCCGGCGTGGCGGGGCCCTCGCTCACCCCAGCCGCCCGGTATCGGCGATCTCGCGGATCTTGCGGACGGTGTCGATGTCGGCGGCGTGGTAGGCGGACTTGACGATCTCGGCGTAGCGGTCGTCGCCGCTGGCGTCGACGGCCGGCATGGTGGTGTCGTAGATAAAGCGCAGCAGCAGCGCGCCCGGCGCCGGGGTCTCGATGGCCATGGTCAGCGTGCCGCCGGCATGCTCGGCCGTGGCCGCGGTCTCATAGCGCACCAGCCGGCGCGGCTCGTAGACCACGTGATCTTCGATCGAAGCCTCGCCGAAATGCAGCACGCGGTCGATCCAGTTGTCGCCGCGGCCCACCACTTCGGCGCGGTCCAGGCCCAGCACGAAAAGCTCGGGAGATTCGGCGCGCAGCACCAGGCCCTGCCACACCTGCTCGGCCGTCAGCGGTTCCAGCTGCGGGTTGCCCGGATCATTGATCTCAACCAAGTGCTCAAAACGCAACTTCACTCTCCCATTTGCAATAAGTCGATATTATGAAGTCTCCGCGTATTCGCGAGACCTTTTTGTCTGCGCACTGCAACATGGGCCGACCCGGCCCTTTGGGATATCGGCCAGACTTGCGCCAACTGCAGCTCCCGGACGTCGCGCCCGGCTGAAACATCACTCCTGACAGCAGCTGTCAGGAGACCCGGCGCACAATGCGGCCGCTTTCACACGGAACGCTGCAGGAGGCTGTGATGGAGTTGCTGATCAATATCGATGTCGACGACCTGGCGCGCGGCATCGATTTCTACGCGCAAGGGTTGGGACTGCGGCTGGGCCGCAAGCTGTTCGACGGCTCCGTCGCCGAAATGCTGGGCGGCAATGCCCCGATCTACCTGCTCGCCAAGCCCGCGGGCACGCGCCCGACCACGCGCGCCGCGACCCGGCGCGACTATCGCCGCCACTGGACCCCGGTTCACCTCGATTTCGTCGTCGCCGACCTTGAGCAGGCCATCGAGCGCGCGCTCGAGGCCGGCGCCGAGATCGAAGACTGGCCCCAGGAATTTGCCTGGGGCCGGCAGGCCACGCTGGCGGACCCGTTCGGGCATGGGCTGTGTTTTATCCAATGGAAGGGCCAGGGCTACGGGACTGTCGCCGACTGAGCGGCCTCTCCGCGCGGCGCGGGCGTTTTCGGACAATTCGCCTGTTGCCCGCTGCGCCGGGATGTCACATTTCCATCCAGCGTCGTGCCTGCCTGTTTCCTTGATGCCCGCGGTGTAATAACATTGTGCTGACGCCACGACTGGCCACACCATGAGCAACAAGACATGAAGGCAACGATCCGCAAGATGGGCAACTCGCAAGGTGTCCTGATTCCCAAGGCCATCCTGGCACAGCTGGGTCTGGAGAATGAAGTGGAAATGGAAATCGTGAATGACACGCTGGTGCTGCGCCGGCCCCGGCAGGCACCGCGGCAAGGCTGGGCCGAAGCCAGCCAGCAGATCGCCGCGGCCAGCGACGACACCCTGGTGCTGGGCGAGCTGCCCAACGCCGACGACGCGGAGTTGAAATGGTAGCGCGCGGCGATGTCTGGCTGGTCGCGCTCGATCCCACCGTCGGCAGCGAGATCGAGAAGACGCGTCCCTGCGTCGTCCTGTCGCCGCCCGAGATGCACGACTACCTGCGCACGGTGACGGTGGCGCCGATGACCACCGGAAGCCGGCCGGCACCGTTTCGCATCCCGGTGACCTTCCAGCGCAAGACCGGCCTGATCCTGCTGGACCAGCTGCGCACCGTCGACAAGTCCCGGCTGGTGAAGCGGGCGGGCGGCCTGAGTGACCGAACCGTGGCAGACACCTTGCGGACCTTGCGCGAAGTGTTTGCGGACTGAGTTGCGGCGCCGGGGCATTTAATGCCGGCGGACGGGCGCCGCCTGGCTTCATAAGCTTATGAAAAAGAAATAGACGCCAGAATCGTCCGCGCCGCGCCGTCCGGACGCAATTGCGTTAATCTGTGCGCTCGCTCCGGACAGGCGATCCCTGCTCCGCGATTGCCTCTCACTCGCCACATCACAACAAGATCTTCACCACTCCTATGCGCACGTCTTTCATCAAGCGTTTGGCGGCAGCTGTGTCCGCCGTAGGTTTTATCGCCGCCGGCAGTGCCTCGGCCCAGGAACAGACCATCCGTGTCGGCACGGTCAGCGGACCGGACGCCGAAGTCTGGCAAGTGGTCCAGAAGGTGGCCAAGCGCAATGGCCTGAATGTGAAGGTCGTCGAGTTCAACGACTACGTCCAGCCCAACGCCGCGCTCGACGCCGGCGACCTCGACGCCAACAGCTTCCAGCACCAGCCGTACCTGGACAGCCAGGTGAAGCAGCGCGGCTACAAGATGCAGAGCGTGGGCTACACCTATATCTCGCCGCTGGGCATCTACTCGAAGAACCTGAAGTCGCCGAAGGACCTGCCTCAGGGCGCCAAGGTGGCGGTGCCCAACGACCCTTCCAATGAAAACCGCGCGCTGCTGTTGCTGCAGGCGCAAGGCGTGATCAAGCTCAAGGCCGGCGCCGGCACCAACGGTTCCAATGCCACGCCGCTGGACGTGGCCGAGAACCCCAGGAAGCTGAAGATCGTGGAACTGGACGCGGCCCAGCTGGCGCGCGCGCTGCCCGATGTCGGCGCCGCCGTGATCAACACCAACTACGCGCTCGCCGCCGGCATGCAGCCGACCAGGGACGCGATCGCGCTGGAAGACATCCACAGCCCGTACGCCAACATCATCGTGGTGCGCACCCAGGACAAGGACAAGCCGTGGGTCAAGAAGCTGGTGGCCGCGTACCAGTCGGAAGACGTGCGCCAGTTCATGAAGGCACAGTACAAGGGCGCGATGGTGCCGTCGTTCTGATCGCCGGCGGGCGCCCCGACCGCTGCTTAGCGCGGTCGCCAAAGTTTTTTTCGCACGGCGCCCGCGCAAGGGCTTGCAAATTCCGCCGCCTTCGGTAGAATTCGCGGCTCACCACCTGCCCAGGTGGCGGAATTGGTAGACGCACTAGGTTCAGGTCCTAGCGGTGGCAACACTGTGGAGGTTCGAGTCCTCTCCTGGGCACCAAGTTTCAGGCAGAAGGCCCGCGCGAAAGTGCGGGCCTTCTGCTTTGCAGCGCCGACCATCATTCGCCGCCCGGCGATCGATCGCATACAGTAGTTCTACCTGGCCCCGACACTGCCGTGCCATGGCCTGTTCCGCCTCACAACGGAGAACTACCGTGGGCAAACTGCAAGAGCGTCGCCGTTTCCTGGGAGCCGCGCTGGGCGGCCTGCTGGTCCCCGCGCTGCCGGCGTGCGGCGGCGACGACGACGAGCCGCCGCCCGCGCCCCCGCCGCCCGAGCCGGTCCCCGCGGCACAGATCACTCAGGCCATCGCCCAGCTTGACCAGCTGGTCGCGGACCTGATGACCAGCTCACGCGTGCCCGGGATGGCGGTGGCGGTGGTGCGCGGCAACCAGACTGTTTACGCCAAGGGCTTCGGTCGCCGGCTGGTGACCGATCCTGCGCCGGTCGATGCCGACACGGTATTCCAGCTGGCCTCGGTGTCGAAGTCCATCGGCGCCACGGTGGTGGCGCGCCAGGTAGGCCGTGGCGGCATCGACTGGGATACGCCGGTGCGCACGCACCTGCCCTGGTTCACGCTGGCCGATGCCGAGGTGTCGGCGGCCGTCACCATCGGCGACCTCTACGCCCACCGTTCAGGCCTGCCGGACCACGCCGGCGACCGTCTCGAAGACATGGGCTACGACCGCCAGCAAGTGCTGACGCGCCTGCGCTTCCTGCCGCTGCATCCGTTCCGCGCGGTCTACGCGTACACCAACTTCGGCATGACCGCGGCCGCCGAAGCCGTTGCCGTCGCCGCCGGCACCGACTGGGCCACGCTGTCGGAACAGGCGCTCTACCGGCCGCTGGGCATGACGCGCACCAGCTCGCGCTTTGCAGACTATGCCGGGCGCGACAACCGCGCGATCGGCCACGTGCGGGTCAACGGCAACTGGGTTCAGGGCACGGCGCGGATGCCCGATGCGCAATCGGCTGCGGGCGGCGTCAGTGCGTCGGTCAACGACATGGCGAAATGGCTGGCGATGCTGCTCGCCAAAGGCGAGTTCGGCGGGCAGCGGGTGGTCGACGCCGCCGCGCTGGCGCCCGCGGTGAGTCCGCAGATGCAGAGCAACCCGCCCGCCGGCGAGCGCCCTGCCGGCTACTATGGCTATGGCTTCAATGTCGGCACGACCGAACTGGGCCTGACCTCGCTCAACCACTCCGGCGCCTTCGCCCTGGGCGCCGCGACCAGCTTCATGGCGGTGCCTGAGCTCGACCTGGCGATCGTGACCCTGACCAACGCGCAGCCCATCGGCGTGCCCGAAACCCTGAGCGCCCAGTTCTTCGACCTGGCGCAATATGGCGCCATCCGCCGCGACTGGGGCAAGCTCTATGGCGATGCGCTGGCACCGCTGCTGGAGCCGGAAGGCCGGCTGGTGGGGCAGCCGCGCCCGGCCAATCCGCTGCCGGCGCGCGCGCTGTCGGTCTACACCGGCACCTACCGCAACGACTACTACGGCCCGCTGCAGGTCGCCGACCAGGGCGGCACGCTGGTGATGACGCTCGGCGCGACGCCGCTGGTGCTGCCGCTGAGCCACTGGGACGGCGATATCTTCACCTTCACGCTCGACAATGAGAACGCCATGCCGGGGACGATCTCGCAGGCCGCGTTTTCCAGCGACCGCGTCTGGCTGGAGTTTTACGACCACGAAGGCCTGGGCATGTTTGCGCGCTAGCGGCCCGGGCTGCGTTGCGTATCGATCCGGCATCGATCCACTCACGGAGGCAGGACATGCTCAGACACCTTGCGAGGATGCTAACCACCCTCTGCGCCCTGCTCGGCGCCTGTGCCGCGCCGACGCCCCCGGCGGACGCGCCGCGCCCGGTAGCGCCCGGCCAGCCCACCGCGGGCAAGACCGAAGTGCTGTGGCTGGGCCAGGCCGCCACGCGCATCACCACGCCGGGCGGCAAGGTCATCGTGATCGACCCGTGGCTGACCAGCAATCCGAAAACCCCGCCCGGTTTCAGGCAGCTGCCCGCGCTCGGCAAGGTCGACCTGATCCTGGTCACGCATGCCCACAATGACCATCTGGGCGATACCCCCGCGCTGGCCCGGCTGACCAATGCACCGGTGTACAACGGCGGCGGCCTGGGCCGGGCGCTGGTCAGCCTGGGCCTGGTGCCGGAGGCGCAGGTGCAGCGCTTCGGCAAGAGCGGCACGGTCATGCCGTTTGGCCCGGCGGGCCCGAAAATTACAGCGGTGCACGCGGAACACTCGTCCGAACTGGCGCTGAAGAACCCGGCCACGGGCAAGGACGAAACCCACTACGGCGGCGAGCCGGTGGGCTACATCATTGAAATGGAGAACGGCTTCCGCATCTGGCACATGGGCGATACCGGACTGTTCGGCGACATGCGCCTGATCGGCGAGATCTACAAGCCGGATCTGGTGCTGATCCCGATCGGCGGTTATTCCACCATGGGACCGCAGGATGCCGCGATCGCCGTGCGCGACCTGATCCGGCCCCGCTTCGCGATCCCGATCCACTACCAGACCTCGCCGCAAGCGAGCGGCACGCCGGAGGCATTCAGGACGGCGCTGGGCGCCGGTGCCGCGGCGAGCGTGATCGTGCCGCAGCCGGGAGAAAAGGTCGACTTCTGAGCGCCGGCGTCAGCCGACGCGGTAGCGCCGGATCACTTCCGGATCGGGGTCGAGGCCGAGGCCCGGGCCCGTGGGTAGCGCGATCATGCCGTCGCGCGGCACCACGGCATTGCCAAGCACCTGTGCGGCCATGTCGAAGTACCGCCATTCGATCATGGCGTCGGCATCGCCCAGCGCCGCGGTGGCATGCATGGCGGCCAGCAGCCCGGGGCCGTCGTAGAAGGTATGGACCATCACCTGCGCCTTGTGCGCCCGGGCCAGGGCAAAGACATCGCGCAGGGCGCTGATGCCGCCCATCTTGGCCGGGCTGGGCTGCACCACATCGACGGCACCGAGGCTCAGTAGCTGCTCGAATTCCATCAGCGTGGTGGCATTCTCGCCGGCGGCGAGCGGGATCGCGCAGCGCCGGCGCAGCGCCGCCAGTCCGGCGTAGTTCTCGGGGGGCCACAGCGGCTCTTCCAGCCACCTCAGCGACAAGGGCTGCAGCGCGTGGGCCATGTCGATGGCCTGATGCAGCGTCCATGGGCAGTTCGTATCCAGCGTGATCTCGATATCCGGGCCCGCGGCCGCGCGCGCGGCGCGGATCACGGCCAGGTCGACTTCGTGCAGCTTCAGGCTGCGATAGCCATCGGCGATGGCGCGCCTGACGTTGACCGCGATCGCTTCGGCGTCGGCATAGCGGATCAGGCTGGCGTAGGCCGGCAGCTGCTCGCGCCGGGCCCCGCCTAGCAGCCGGCAGACGGGCAGCCCCGCCGCCTTGCCGCAGAGGTCCCACAGCGCGATATCGAGCGCCGACAGCCCATAGAACAAGGGCCCGCTGCGCCCGAACACATGGAAGCGGCGCTGCAGCTCGAGGCCGATCGCGTCGATCTGACTCGCGTCACGGCCGATGCAGGCCGGCGCCAGCATCTGCTCGATCGCCGCCCTGGCCGCCGGAACACCGACAAAGCCGAAGGTTTCGCCCCAGCCGACCAGGCCGTCATCGGTGCTCACCTTGAGCAGCAGCGAGTCGGCGGCCTGCATGCCGGCCCCGCCCCAGACGCCCGCGGCCGACACGCCGCCGACCGTGAACGGAATGCGCAGGGCGATGGCTTCGATGCTGGCGATCTTCATGGCGCGCTCCTTCCTGCCGCGGCGGGCCCGGCGACGCCGGTGGCCATGCCGCAGGACTTCAATATAGGCCAGAAGCCGGGTGGCCCGGCATGAGCGCGCGCCACCGCCGCGCGTTGCGGCCACCCTGTGGAATCCCACAGGGTTGGCGCGCCACCCTGCCCGCCTTTCACTATTCTCGCCCGTGGCAATTCGCGCCAGCTGCAGGCGCCGCGTCCACTGCGGCCTCCACGGCGCCGTCATGCCGGCCCGGGCGCGAATTGATCGTTGAAGAACAAGATCCGAAAGGGAAGACTCAATGCGTAAGACAATTTTGCTGATGGCGGTTTGCGCGGCGCTGTCCGCGTGCGGCGGGGACGATAACAGCACGACACCCAACCCCGGCAACCCTGGCACCCCGGGCACCCCCGGAACGCCTGGCAACCCCGGCAACCCTGGCCCCGGCAACCCCGGCACGCCCACGCCTGCGGGCTGGACCGATCCGGCGCCCTTCAGCGAGGCCGGCGCGGGCAATGTCAACGTCGCCATCGATGCCGCGGGCAACGCCATCGCGGTCTGGATGCAGCTCGATGCGGGCACCGCCAACGAAAGCGTGCTGGCAAGCCGCTACGTGCCGGGATCCGGCTGGAGCGCGCCGGTGGCGCTGGAGAACGACGCCGCCGGCGCCACCGACGGTCCGCAGATCGCGATAGACCGCGCCAGCGGCCGCGCCATGGTGGTGTGGGCTCAGCTGACCAGCGCGGGCGCCTATGACATCTGGGCCAGGCCCTTCGATCCGGCCGCCGGCTGGGGCACGCTGGCGCGCATCGAGGCCGGCGCTGGCCTGGCCGCGCAGCCGCAGGTCGGCATGGACAGCAGCGGCAACGCGATCGCGGTGTGGAGCCAGCGCGACGGTCAGTTCGGCCCGTTCAAGATCGTCGCGAACCGCTACACCGCCGCCAGCGGCTGGGGCACGGAATCGATGTTCGCGACCCCCAATGACACCGGCATCCAGAACCTGCGCCCGCAGGTTGCCGTGGCGCCCTCGGGCGAGGCGATTGCCGTGTGGGAACTGACCGACCTGGCCAGCAACGGCATCTGGACCAGCCGCTTCAGCGGCGGCAGCTGGGACGCGCCCAGCGAACTGGTGCGCGACGACAGCATCGACCGCTCGCTCGGCTATCCCGCCATCGCCATGGACGGCAGCGGCAACGCCACGCTGGTATGGGGCCAATCCGATGTCGCCAACGGCACCGCGGCAAGCACGCTCTACGCCAGGCGCTTTACCTCGGCCTGGCAGAACCCCGTCGCGGTGGCGCCGCCGGCGGCCGAAGCCTTTATCAGCAAGGCGCGGCTGTCGGTCAATGCGCGCGGCGACGCCATGGTGGCCTGGGGCCGCAGCGACAACACGCTGGTGGCCAGCGTCGCGCCGGCCAACGGCGCCTGGGGCACCGCGACCGTGCTGCTCGGCGCCAGCACGCGCACGCCCAGCCTGCCGACGGTCGGCCTGGACGGCGCCGGCAACGGCTTTGTCGCCTGGACCCAGGAGCCCGACGGCAGCAGCGTGGCCGACCTGTGGACCAACCGCTATGTCGCCGGCACCGGCTGGGGCACCCCTGCGCTGGGCGAGAGCTACGGCGACAGCGCCGCGATCCCCGCCCTGGCGGTAAACGAAAAAGGCAATGCGGCGCTGGTCTGGAACCAGTGGAGCGACGCCGGCACCCGTATCGCCGGCCGCTATTACACGCCGGCCAACTGACGCGCGCTTGTCGCGCTGGCTCGAGCCCCGGGGGAGGTGTTGCCCCCGGGGCTTGTGCGCGTGAGCGGCAGACCGCCCGGTCAACGCCGCGGCGGTGTCAGATGGAAAGCAGCCCCAGCGCCACCGCGCGCGCGCAGGTGGCCTGGCGCCCGCGCGTATTGAGCTTGTCGGCGGCAACGTTCAGGTGGAAGTAGACGGTGCTCTCGCTGATGCCGAGGATGGTGGAGATCTCCCATGTGGTCTTGCCGATCGCCGCCCAGTGCAGGATCTCGCGCTGGCGCCGGCTCAGCGCCGGGCGCGCGGCGTCGCCTTGCAGCCGCCGCAGCGCCGAATGCAGGCAGTGCGCAAAATAGCTCATCGGTGCCAGCGTGGTGCGCAGCGCGCGCAGGTCGGAGGTAGCATCGGTGGTCAGCGTCATGAAGGCCCAGTCTATTCCCGGCGTCCATAGCGGAATGGTCAGGCCCGCGTTGAGCCCGTGCTCGCCCGCGCTGCGCAGCAGCTTGCGCGCGCTCTGTCCGATATCGCGGCGCGTGTGGTCGACCTCGCCCAGCGCATTCCACGACGTCGCCGGCATGCCCGCGCGCACGTGCGCCACGCGCGCGTCGCCATCCTCGTGCCGCTTCGCGCGCAGCGGCTCGTAGCGCGCACGGGCCCAGTCCGCCGGAAAATCGTGGAAGCAGACGAAGTCGTTGTCGTCCTGCGGACCGAGCGCGGGCTGCTTCATGACGTAGGCATGGTGGTTGAAGCCCATGGCCCGGGCCGCGCGCAGCGCGACCTGTGCGACTTCCTGCGGCGTGCGCGCATTCAGCACGGTCTCGGCGTATTGCCAGTCACGGAGTGGATCTACCTTCATGCACTCTCCGGCAGGATGCGCGCCCGTCGCGGGTGCGATCGTGAAGACGCAGCCGCGCGGCAACTGGCCGCCGGCCGATGAAGCTTGCAAGGGTAGGCAAATTCCGGCGCCGATGGAACGCCCCGTTCGGGGGAAGCGCTTCGGCTCGCGCGGGCCGCGCGCCGCCTGGCTAAGGCTTCCACCCCGGCAGCGCCGCGGCCTGCCGGATCCAGTGCGCCAGCAGCGCCTCGTCGAAGTCCTCGCCTTCGTGGATATGGAAATAGCGCGTGTCCTTGTCCCTGGATTCGACCGGCGGCACGGGATCCAGCGACATGCCGCGAAAAAACGTCACCTTGATGTAGCGGGTCATGCAATGGAAGCTGAGAAACCAGCCCTGCCCCGCCCTGCCATAGAACGGCGAATTCCAGCGCACCGCCTTGTTCACATCGGGCACGTTGCGCTCGACCAGTGCATCCAGGCGCCGGCCCGCGTGCTGCTTCCAGCCCGGCATCGCCGCGAGATAGGCTTGCACCGGCGCATCGCCATCGCCTTTCGGAATCTGCGGATTGCCGCCTGCCAGCAGCACCGGCTTGCCGGTGGCGGGCCGGGTGGCGGCTTTCCGCTGAGGCTTGCGCGCACCCCCTGCCGGGGTCCGGGACGTGCTGTTGGCCATGGCTGAACTCCCCCGATTGACGTTGGTCGGCGAGACCGCACTGAGCGGCTATGATAAGCCGGTCAGCCAGAACCTTGAGGAACGAGCATCGATGAATCCGTCTGAACAGATCGACCAGCTGATCGCGGGCCTGGCCGACTGGCGCGGCCAGACCCTGGCCAGCCTGCGCAAGGCCATCCTCGCCGCCGACAGCGGCATCGTCGAGGAATGGAAATGGATGGGCAGCCCGGTATGGTCGCGCGACGGCATGATCGCGGTCGCCAACGCCCACAAGGCCAAGGTGAAGATTACCTTTACCAACGGCGCCAGCCTGCCCGACCCGGACCATCTTTTCAACGCCGGCCTGGGCGGCAACAAATGGCGCGCGATCGACCTGGCCGAGGGCGACAAGATCGACGCACGCGCGCTCAAGGCCCTGGTCCGCGCCGCGATCGCTTTCAACCAGGGCAAGGCGAAGAAAAAAGCGCCGGCGCGCAGCCGGGCAAAGGCCAGCCAGCAAGACGACGCGTGAAGCGCCGGAGGTTCAGCTTCCCTCGATCTTGAACCCGATATCCTTGATGAACTGCCCCCAGCGCGCATGGTCGGCGCGGATCTGCGTGGCGAACGCATCGGGCGTGACCGCCTGCGGCGGCAGCACGCCCACGCCCGCCAGCCGCTTCTGGTAGGCGGGATCGGCCAGCACCTTGCGCACCGCGCCGGAGACCGCCTCCACCGTCTCGCGGGGCATCGCCTTGGGGCCAAACAGCGCGAAATAGCCGCTCAGCCGCTCCATCTCGGGGTAGCCCAGTTCGCGGAACGTGGGCGCGCCGGGCGCGAGTTCCGAGCGCTCCGGGATGGTGGTGGCCAGCACCTTGGTCTTGCCGGCCTGGTACAACGGCACGCCGGTGGTCAGGCCGTCGATCATCAGCGGCACCACGCCGCCCACCAGGTCCTGCGTGGCCGGCGCCGACCCCTTGTACAGCACCGGTTCGAGGTTGGTGCCGGCGAGCCGGTTGAACAGCAGCGGGCCGAAGTGCGACGACGTGCCCGGACCGTACGAGGCCGAGTGGATCGGCTTGCCCGGATTCGCCTTGGCGTAGGCGACCAGTTCCTTCAGCGTGTTATACGGCGCGTCCTTGTTGGCGGCCATCAGCACCGGCGCGCGGCCGAGTTCGGCGAGCGCGGTCAGGTCGGTCAAGGGATCGTAGGGCACGCGGTTGATATGCGCGCCCGAGGTGGCCGAAGAGCCCAGCGTCACCAGCAGGGTCTGGCCGTCGTTCTTTGCGCGGATCACGTCCTGCGTGGCCGGAATGGTGGCACCTCCGGGCTTGTTCTCCACCACCACCGCCTGCCCGGTCACGCGCGCGAGGTAGTCGGCGAACAGGCGCGCCACCACGTCGGTGCCGCCGCCCGGCGGATAGGCCACCACCAGCCGGATGGCGCGGGCGGGCCACTGCTGGGCCAGGGCGTGCGGCGCCACGCCGGCCGCCACCGCGAGTGCCGCGGTGCCAAGGAACTGTCGACGATCCATAGATGAAGTCTCCGCGTTATCGTTGTGCGCCGCACCGGCGGCAGGTCTTTCATCTTAGTGAGGGTTCAGGCCGGGGACACGCCCGGGTTTCCACCATGCGCGGCGCCGGCAGTGGCCCGCGGCGGCCCGAACCGTTCCGCATAGATGCCCGCCACCCAGTCGACAAAGACCCGTACGCGCGGCGCCAGCTGGCGGTGGAACGGATACAGCGCCGACACCGGCAGGTCCGGGCATGGCCAGGCCTCCAGCACCGGCACCAGCCGCCCGGCGCGCAAATGGTCTTCGACGCGGAAGCGCGGCACCTGGATCAGGCCGCAGCCGGCCAGCGCCGCGCTGGTATAGCACTCGGCATCGCTGACTGAAATCCAGCCGCTGGCCCGGAACGCGCGCACCTCGCCATCGACGGTCAGGGTGAACGGGTAGCGGTTGTCATGGTTGCGGGAAAAGAAGCCCACGCCGACGTGTTCGCCCAGGTGCGACGGATGCCGCGGCGTGCCGTGCGCCGCCAGGTACGCGGGGCTGGCGCACAACACCTCGGGCATCTCCGCCAGGCGCCGCGCCACCAGCGACGAATCGCGCGGCCGGCCGGCGCGCACCACGCAATCGATGCCCTCGCCGATCAGGTCGACCAGGCGGTCGCCGCTGCTGATGACCAGGTCGATATGCGGATAACGCGCGCGGAACTCGCCGATGCGCGGCAGGATGATCAGCGTGGCATGGGTGCCATGCAGGTCCAGCCGCAGCGTGCCGCGCGGGTCGGCCACCTGGGTGCTGAGCGAGGTCTCGGCATCTTCCAGCGCCTGCAGCACGCGCTTGCCGCGCTCATAGAAGGCCTGCCCGTCCAGCGTCGGGCGCACCTGCCGCGTGGTGCGCTCCAGCAGCCGGGCGCCGACGCGCGCCTCGAGTTCCTTGATCGCGTGGGTCGCCGTGGCGCGCGGCATGTCCAGCGCGCTGGCGGCGCGGGTGAACGAGCCCAGTTCCACGATCCGGGTGAAGAGTTGCAGCGCGTCGAAGCGGTCCATGCGGGGTCGGCCTGTGATGGGAAACGGTCACCCGGGATTGGAATCAGCTTCGACGCCTGCGTCAAGCCACGGCCAGCGGCGCCTGGCGCCCGCCCGGGCCGGGCACGTGCAAAAGCGCCGGGCATCGATTTTGCTGGCCTATATTTCAATAGTCATTTTCCGCCGCGCCGCGCTCCCGGAGCCGTGCCGCCATGTGACGACAATGAAATCCGCTCAGCACCCCGGAGGTGGATTATGAGCGCCGTGCCCGAGCCGCAAGTGGCCGACAGCACTACGGCCCCCGGCAAACGCCCCGCCACGTCCACGCGGCACGTCTGGACCCGCTATTGGGTGATCGCCAAACCCTACTGGGTCTCGCAGGAGCGTTGGAAGGCCGCCAGCCTGCTGCTGGTGCTGATCCTGCTGCTGCTGGGCCAGACCCAGGCCGAGGTGCTGATCAACGAGCAGACCGGCGAATTCACCTCGGCGCTGGCGGCGCGCGACGCCGACCGTTTCTGGGCCTCGATCCGCACCTGCCTGTACATCCTGATCGTCGCCATTCCCGTCTATGCGGTCTATTACTACATCCGCAACACGCTGGGCCTGCACTGGCGGCGCTGGATGACCCACCATTACCTGGACGGATATTTCAAGAACCGCATTTTCTACAAGCTCAATGCGGATGCCGGCATCGACAATCCCGACCAGCGCATCTCCGAGGATATCAACACCTTTACGCGGCAGTCGCTGTTCTTCCTGTCGATCGGCATCGGCGCGCTGCTGCAGCTGATTGCGTTCAGCGCGGTGCTGTGGATGATCTCCAGGGAACTGGTCTATTTCCTGGTGGTGTACGCGATCGCCGGCACCTTTGTCTCGATCGCCTGTTTCGGGCGGGTGCTGATCGGCCTGAACTTCTACCAGCTCAAGCGCGAGGCCGACTTCCGCTTCAGCCTGATCCGCGTGCGCGAGAACGCCGAGTCGATTGCGTTCTATCGCGGCGAGCCGCAGGAGTCCTCCCATGTCCGCGGGCGCTTCGGCAAGGCGTTCCAGAACTTCGAGCGGCTTATCAAGTGGCAGCTGGGACTGAACATGTTCCAGTATGGCTATGGCTTCCTGACCATCCTGCTGCCCAGCGCGATCGTGGCCTCGCGCGTGCTGGACGGCGAGCTCGAGGTCGGCAGCGCGATCCGCGCCGCGGGTGCCTTCGCCGCCGTGCTGAACGCGCTGACGGTGATCGTCGACAACTTTGAAGACCTGAGCCGGTTCGTGGCCGGGCTCGATCGCCTGGACACGTTCTCCAGCACCCTGACCGGGAAAAAGACGACCGCGCCGCGGGCTGCCGCCACCATCGAGTCCCGCCAGGACTCGCGGCTCGCGCTGGAACATGTCACGCTGCAGACGCCCAACCAGGAGCGCACGCTGGTCACCGACCTCAGCGTGTCGATCCCTCCCGGCGAGGGACTGCTGATCGTAGGCGCCAGCGGCGGCGGCAAGAGTTCGCTGATGCGCGCGATCGCGGGCTTGTGGAACAGCGGCACCGGCCGCATCGTGCGGCCGGCGCCGCAGGACATGCTGTTCCTGCCGCAGCATCCCTACATGGTGGTCGGCAGCCTGCGCAGCCAGCTGCTCTACCCCAACCATGTCGGCCGGCACGTTGCCGACGACGAGCTGCTGCAATTGCTGGATACCGTCAACCTGCGCGACATCGCCGGCCGCTTCGGCGGACTCGACACGGAAGTGGACTGGAGCAAGGTGCTGTCGCTGGGCGAGCAGCAGCGGCTGACCATCGCGCGCGTGCTGCTGGCCCGGCCGCGCTATGTGATGCTGGACGAAGCCACCAGCGCCCTCGACATCAGCAACGAAGATGCGCTGTACCAGTTGCTGGCGGGCTTGCAGGCGACGCTGGTCAGCGTCAGCCACCGGCCCACGCTGCTGAAGTACCACCACCAGGTGCTGGAACTGCCGGGCGACGGCACCTGGCGGCTGCATCCGGCAAAGGATTACCGATTCGGCTGGTAGCGGGCGGGACACCGGCAGCGCCAGCACGCGCGCGGATGCGTTGCGCTATGCTGAACGGATTCCCTTCCGCAGTGCTTACCGGAGACCCACCATGCGCCATCGCCTGTCCGTCTGGCTGGCCGCCACCGCGGCAACCCTGATGTGTGCCTGCGCAACGCTGCAGCCCATGCAGACCGCGCAGAAAATGATCGGCAGCCCGCAGAGCGCCGTGCGCGATACCTTCGGCGCGCCTTCCGAAACCTATCCGCTCGCCAACGGCACCAGCCGCTGGATCTATTCCAAGCAGCCGCTCGGTTTCGAGGTGTATGCCGCGGACTTCGACGCCGGCGGCAAGCTGACCAGCTTCCGCCAGATGCTGACCGAGAACGAAATCTACGCCGCCCGCCCGGGCGTGTGGACCAAGCAGGACGTGGCCGAGCACTTCGGCCTGCCGCGCGAGCCGGTCGAATACTACCCGATGATGAAACGCGAGGCGTGGTCGTACCGGCTCTACGCCGGTGCGTACCAGCCGGCGCACTTCAGCGCGTACTTCGACGAGCGTGGCGTGCTGGACCGCACCATGATCATCGTCGATGCGATCGGCGGGGATGCGCGCGACGGCAGCAAGTAGGCAGCGCTGCCTGGCAGGGTCAATCGGCCGTAATCTTCCCCGCCTCGATGACCTTTTTCCAGCGGGCGAACTCCGACGCCTGGAACGCGGTGAACTGTTCCGGCGTATTGGCCACGATCTCGAAACCGACATCGAGCAGTTTTGCCTTGACTGCCGCATCATTGAGCGCCTCGACGGTGGCGGCATGCAGCTTCGCCCTGATATCCGCGGGAAGGCCTTTGGGCGCCGCCACCGCTTGCCAGGAATAGACCGTCACACCCTTGATGCCGGACTCGTCCATGGTCGGAACGTCGGGCAGGATCGGCGATCGCTTTGTGCTGGTAATGGCGAGCGCGCGCAGCTTGCCCGCCCGGATATGCGGGACCGCGGTATTGATGTTCATGAAGCTGGCGTCGACCTGTGCGCCGA
The DNA here is from genome assembly GCF_900094595.1 of Cupriavidus alkaliphilus. Classification (GTDB taxonomy): domain Bacteria; phylum Pseudomonadota; class Gammaproteobacteria; order Burkholderiales; family Burkholderiaceae; genus Cupriavidus; species Cupriavidus alkaliphilus. Next base: position 174,715 of record NZ_FMAD01000003.1, read on the forward strand.
TCAGGTCATTCATCGCCGGAGCGCCGCCCTTGTATGGGATGTGGATGCCGGTCGTGCCGGTCTGCTGCCAGAACAATGCCGCGGTGAGGTGGTCGCTGGTGCCGTTTCCCGCGGACGCGAACGTCATCTTGTCGGGATGGGCCTTCGCGTAGGCGATCACATCCTGGAGGTTTTTGAAGCGTGAACCGGCAGGCACCGCCAGCACATTCGGCGCCTGCACCGCGACGCTGATGTAGTCGAAATCCTTGAGCGGATCATAGCCCGCATTCTTCGCCAGATGCGGGCCGATGACAAACGGGCCCAGCGACGAAACGAAGACAGTATAACCATCGGCCGGCGCGCGCCTGACGGCAGCCGCACCGATCATGCCGGCCGCCCCGGGACGGTTGTCGACCACGAAACTGCCGCCGAATTGCGCCTGGAACCTCGCGCTCAGGATGCGCGCGACATTGTCGGTCGAGCCGCCCGCCGGGAAGGGAACCACCAGCGTAACGGGCTTCTCGGGCCACGCCGCGTGCGCGCCGGTCATGGCTGCCGCCAGCAGCACGGATGCAATCAGCTTTTTCATGTTCTGTCTCCTCTTGTGTTCGGTATGACGGGGTACCTCAGCCGCGATCGCCAAACTCGGCCCGGTGTCGCGTCCAGGCTCGGGCTTGCTCGCTGATGGTGACGCCCAGGCCCGGCCTGGTCGGCACGATGATGCGGCCGTCGCGGATCTCCAGCCGCTCGTTGAACAGTGGCTCGAGCCAGTCGAAATGCTCCACCCACGGCTCGCGGGGATAGGCCGCGGCAAGATGCACGTGCAACTCCATGGCAAAGTGCGGTGCGATCATCAGGCCCGCCTGCTCGGCCATGGCCGCAACCTTCAGGAACGGGGTGATGCCGCCCACCCGGGGCGCATCCGGCATCAGGTAATCGGCGGCGCGGTGGCGGATCAGGTCCCAGTGTTCGGCCGCGCTGGCCAGCATTTCACCGGTCGCGATCGGAGTATCGAACTGGGCCGCCAGCGCGGCATGGCCTTCATGGTCGTAGGCGTCGAGCGGCTCCTCGATCCAGACGAGGTTGAACGACTCAAAGGTGCGGCACATGCGCTGCGCCGTGGGACGATCCCACTGCTGGTTGGCATCGACCATCAGCGGCACCGCCTCCCCCAGTTGCTCGCGCACCGCGGCAACCCGCCTGATGTCGAGTGCGCCGTCGGGCTGGCCCACCTTCAGCTTGATGCCGCCGATGCCGCGCGCCACCGACGCCGCCGCATTGACCAGCAACTGGTCCAGCGGCGTATGCAGAAAGCCGCCGGAAGTGTTGTAGCAGCGCACGGCATCTCGCTGCGCCCCGAGCAGCTTTGCCAGCGACAGGCCGGCCCGCCTGGCCTTGAGATCCCACAGCGCCACATCGAAGGCGCCAATCGCCTGGATCGACAATCCACTGCGCCCCACCGATGCCCCGGCCCAGCAGAGCTTGTCCCACAGCCTTGCAATGTCATTGGGATCCTCGCCGATCAGCGCCGGCGCGATTTCACTGGCATGCGCGAACTGTCCGGGACCGCCGGCGCGCTTGGCATAGCTGAAGCCAACGCCCTCCAGGCCGTGGGCGGTCCGGATCTCGGCAAAGAGAATGGCGACCTCGGTCATCGGCTTCTGCCGGCCGGTCAGGACCTTGGCATCGCTGATCGGCGTGGCCAGCGGCAGGTAACACGACGAGAGCCGGATCCAGGCGATGGCATCGGCGGATGGGGTACTGGTACTTGTCATGGCATGCCCAAAAAGGAAAAGGAAAGGTCTCGGCCGCGGCTCGGCCGATCGAATGACAACGTTATCATTCTTCGGCAAGCAAGATTGATATAATCCAACCGTCATCAGTCATTCGGCCTGCGGCAGCCCGTGCAAGCAGGAGCTGCCGCAGTTGCGATGGAGAATGAACGGATGGTAACGTTATCATTTTAACCCGTCAACGGCGCCAGGCAAGGTTGACGCTAGCGATTTACCCTGAGTCAGAACCCGGATGACGAATACGAACCAGCCAAAGTCCGTGACCTTGCATGACGTGGCGCGCGAGGCCGGTGTCTCGCTGATCACCGCCTCGCGCGCACTCAGCAATCCCCGCATGGTGTCCGAGAAGACCATTGCGCGGGTGCAGCAGGCCGTGGCGGCGACCGGCTACATCCCCAATTTGCTCGCCGGCGGACTGAAGTCGAAAAGAAGCCTGATGGTGGCCGCACTAGTGCCGAATATCGCGGTGGCGCAGTTCCTGCCGACGGTCAAGGCGCTGACCGATGCGCTGGACGCGGCCGGCTACCAGTTGATCCTCGGACAAACGGGCTACGACCACGCGCGGGAAGAAGCCTTGCTGGGGACGATGATCAGCCGCCGCCCCGATGGCATCGTGATCACCGGGCTGGTCCACTCGCAGGCAGCCCGCGAGCGTTTGCGCCGCGCAGGGATTCCGGTTGTCGAAACCTGGGACCTCAGTGACCGTCCTGTCGACATGAGCGTGGGCTTTTCGCACGTGAAAGTCGGCAGTTCCGTTGCCGGTTACTTCCTTGGCAAAGGCTGGCGCCGCCTGGGCATTGCCACCGGCGACGATCACCGCGCATCCGTGCGCCGTGAAGGCTTTGTCTCGACGGTGGGGCATGAAGTGCCCACCGTGGTCGTGCCTGCCCCGAGCAGCCTGGCCCTCGGCCGCCAGGCGCTGGCCGGGCTGCTGGCGCAGGATCCGCGCATCCAGGCCATCTACTGCAGTTCCGATCAGCTCGCGCAAGGCGTCATGGTCGAGGCACTTGCGCGCGGCTTGCGCATTCCCGAGGATCTCGCCATCTGTGGCTTCGGCGATGCCGATTTCGCGGCGCACCTGAATCCGTCGTTGACAACGGTGCATGTGGATGGGGCTGCCATCGGCTCCCTGGCGGCGCGCCTGCTGCTCGACCGTTGCCAGGGCAAGGCCGTTGCCGAGCCCGTCATCGACGTCGGCTTCCGCATTATCGAACGGGGATCGACCTGAGGCATCGCGGTGAACGATGCCGTGCCGTGGCGGGACAGCAGCCTTGCCTGCGCTGGTGCTGGTCAGCCCTTCCCTGCCTGCCCGGCTACCGCGACACCGGGCTTGCGCAGCATTTTCTCGACCTCGCCGGCATGCAGCTCCTCCAGCTGGATCAATTGCCGCGCATATTCTTCCAGCGCCACGGAGCGGCCCTCGACCAGGGTCAGCAGTTCACGGTACGCCTCGAGCGCCTGCTGCTCGGTTGCCAGCGATTCACGCAGGATCGCACCGATATCGGTGGTGTGGACGTCCAGCAGTTCACCGATGCCAAGCGAAGGATAGGCGCCCAGTGTGGTTATCCATTCGCCCGCCTGGGGCGCGTGCAGCAACGACTCGTTGGCTTGCTCACGCAGCCACGACACGATGGGAATGCGGCCGAAGCCGAACACCAGGAACGAATAGTGCGTGTAGCGCACCACTCCGGCGAGCTCGGCCTCCAGTATCCGATTGAGTACGCCGACGACCTTTTCCTGTTCGATATCCGCCATGGCAGTACCTCCGTGGGATGGAATTCGACAGCAACCGCGCACCCGGGCCGCAATGGTTGCGCCCCCGCGTCGGCGTCCGCGCCTTCAGCGGTAGACCAGCACTGGCACCCGGCAATGGGTGAGCACCTTCTGCGTTTCACTGCCGACCAGCAAAGCGTCCAGGCCCCTGCGCCCGTGCGACGCCATGAAGATCACATCGCACTCGTGCCTCGCCGCGGCATCGATGATGCCCTTGTAGGGAACGTTTGCCGTCATGTCCGTGGCGCAGGACACGCCTGCCGCCCTGGTCGCGGCGACCACCTCTTCGAGCCGGGCCCGCGCCCGCTCGGCTTCCTGCTCCTCGAACGCCTGGCGCCTGGGATGGCCGGCATCGCCCGAGGCCAGATAGGGATACTCCTCCATGCACGTATAGGCGGTCAGCCTGGTGCCGTCGGCTTTGACAAAGCCGATGGCTGCCTCCATCGCCATTCTTGACAGTTCTGAGCCGTCGGTGGCCAGCAAGATGTGCTTGAACACGATTTCCCTCCGTCCGCAGTGGTGCCCGGCGGGGTGAGGCGTCCGCCGGTCAAGCTTCAGTATGGACAAGAATCCGGCTTGCGGAAGGAACGCGGCGATGACCGGCGGCTGGCACTTGCGCCGTACCGCTCCCGGAACGGGTTTTCCGGGAGCCGGCACGGGCCGGTGCCGACCTGCTTACTGCATGTGCTGGCCGCCGTTGATGGCGATATTGGACCCGGTCACATAGGCCGCCTCCTCCGAGCAGAGGTAGGCAATCAGCGCCGCCACTTCTTCAGGCTTGCCGACGCGGCCAACCGGAATCTGCGGCAGGATCTTGGTCTCCATGATGTCCTTGGGCACGGCGTTGACCATCCTGGTGGCGAGGTAGCCCGGCGAGACCGTGTTGACGGTCACGCCCTTGCGCGCCACTTCCAGCGCCAGCGACTTGGTGAAGCCGTGCATGCCGGCCTTGGCCGCGGCATAGTTGGTCTGGCCGAACGCGCCCTTGGAGCCGTTCACCGACGAGATATTGATGATGCGGCCCCAGCCGCGCTCGACCATGCCTTCGCACAGCGGCTTGGTCAGGTTGAACACCGAATCGAGATTGGTCCGCATCACCGCATCCCAGTTCGGCTTGTCCATCTTCTTGAACGCCATGTCGCGCGTAATGCCGGCATTGTTCACCAGGATGTCGACCTGGCCGACATCGGCCAGGATGCGCGCGGCGCAGGCCTGGCAGGCGTCATAGTCCGAGACGTCGACCTCATAGGCGCGCATCTCGCGGCCGTTGGCCGCCATCGTGGCCAGCCAGTCCCCGGCTTTGGCATTGCCGGGCGAGTGCGTCACCACCACGGCATGGCCGGCGTCGTGCAGCCGGATGCTGATGGCTTCGCCGAGTCCACCCATGCCACCTGTTACCAATGCGATTCTCTTCGTCATGCTGATTGCGTCGTTTTCGTGAGTTGAAAGACCCCTGCCGTGCAGCAAGGGACATTCCCCCGGTGGTCCCCGAGCAAATTCCCGCCGCCGTCGCGCAGGCAAAGCGCGGCCATGCCGGGCCGGACGTGCCGGTCCCGGTGCGCATGGATGGGGCGGGAAGATATGGTGTCGCGGTGCCGCGGGCCCGGGAACGCGGGGTTCCCGGCCTGCATGCCTGCGATCTGTGTGCAGCGCGTGCTCCGGCCTGGCCGGGGCAGCGCTGTGGGTTACGCCTTGGCGGCGCGCGGCGTAGCGTTCGCGGCCGTGGCCGACGCGGCTGCGGCGGTCTTGGCGAAGTTGGCCTTGGCGACTTCAGCGGTCTGCTTGGCGGCGTCCTGGAACGACTGGTACGTGGTGTTGGCCGCGGCAACGCCCGACTGCAGCAGCGCGGTCAGCGCTTCCGAACCGGCCGGCGCGTTCTTCACGAAGGTGTCGACGAATGCCTGGACATTGCGGTTGTGCTGTTCGTACTGAGCCTCGACGGCCTTGCTCAGTTGCGCCTGCGTATTCGAGGCGATTTCATAGACGTGGCGTACATACGCCACTGCCTTCTCGGCGGCCGGCTGGGCCAGGTTGCCCTGCGCCGCGAACACTTCGCGAACATCCTTGCCGGCCAGCACCGCTTCGACGTTTTCCTGGCCTTCGGCGAGCGAGGTCCTGATGGCTTGCAGGTTCAGCTCGGCCAGCTTCTGGAAACCTTCAAACGCCGTGTTCGTCAGCGCGAACAAATGGCTCACGTTGGACTTCTGCGCCGCAGCAAATTGTTCGGGCGTAAAAGGTGACATGCAGATCTCCTGTGGGTTGGATCGGACGGAATGGCGCGGCAGCACTGGCAATCGCTAGCGGCACAGCGTACCAGCCGTGCCTCGGCGCCGATCTTGCAGCGCACCATCGAACCCGCATCCTAGAGTGTTTCCTCCAATCTAAACCCTAGGGATAAACCCAAAAAGTATTGAAGAGAGGACAACGAAAGTGCAGCATGGACCTCTAATGTTACAAGTATTTACCCTGTATTGCTGCACTGCATGACAGGTGTAAGGCCGGCTTAACGCGGCCGGCGGCGAAAAAAAAAACCGCAGCCAGAGCTGCGGTTTTCCTTAATGGCGAACGCGGCTTGCGCTCAGACTTCTTCGTACAGCGGCAGCGTCAGGAACTCTGCAAAGTCTTCCGACGTGGACATCTGCTCGAAAATCTCGGCAGCGCGGTCGTAGGTGCTGGTGTCGCCACCAACCAGTTCCTTGACCTTGGCCAGCTCTTCCGGAATCAGCTTGCGCACCAGCTCGGCCGTGACCTTGGTGCCGTCTTCCAGCTTGCCCTTGGGCGAGCGGATCCACTGCCACACCTGCGAGCGCGAGATCTCGGCGGTGGCGGCATCTTCCATCAGGTTGTGGATCGGCACGCAGCCGTTGCCGGCCAGCCAGGCGCCCAGGTAATGGATGCCGACGTTGATGTTCATGCGCAGGCCGTGCTCGGTGATCGGCGTTTCCGGCTGGAAGTTCAGCAGGTCGGCGCCCTTCACCTGCACGTCCGGACGCTGCTTGCCGAACTGGTTCGGCTTGTCGCCCAGTACCGCGACGAATTCCTTCATCGCCGGCTCGACCAGGCCCGGGTGCGCCACCCAGCCGCCGTCGTAGCCATCGGTGGCGTCGCGGCGCTTGTCGCTGATGATGCCTTCCATGGCGATGGCGTTCTTCTCCGGATCGTTCTTGATCGGGATCAGCGCGCTCATGCCGCCGATCGCAGGCGCGCCGCGGTGGTGGCAGGTCTTGAGCAGCAGCAGCGCATACGAGCGCATGAACGGCGCGGTCATGGTGACCTTGGCGCGGTCGGCCAGGCAGAAGTCCTTGTCGTTCTTGAACTTCTTGATGCACGAGAAGATGTAGTCCCAGCGGCCGGCGTTCAGGCCGGCGCTGTGCTCGCGCAGCTCATACAGGATTTCGTCCATCTCGAACGCGGCGAGGATGGTCTCGATCAGCACGGTGGCCTTGATGGTGCCTTGCGGCAGGCCGATTTCGTTCTGCGCCATCACGAAGATGTCGTTCCACAGGCGCGCTTCCAGATGGCTTTCCATCTTCGGCAGGTAGAAGAACGGGCCGGCGCCGCGGGCGATCTGCTCCTTGGCGTTGTGGAACAGGAACAGCGCGAAGTCGAAGATGCCGCCCGAGACGCGCTTGCCGTCGATGGTGACGTGCTTCTCGTCCAGGTGCCAGCCGCGCGGACGCACCTGAAGCGTGGCGATCTTGTCGTTCAGCTTGTATTGCTTGCCCTTGGATTCCAGCGTCAGCGTACGGCGCACGGCGGCCTTCAGGTTGACCTGGCCCTGCAGCTGGTTGTGCCAGTTGGGGGTGTTGGAGTCCTCGAAGTCGGTCATGTAGCTGTCAGCGCCCGAGTTGAAGGCGTTGATCACCATCTTGGCTTCGACCGGGCCGGTGATTTCCACGCGGCGGCATTCCAGCGCCTTGGGCACCGGCGCAACCTTCCAGTCGCCTTCGCGGATGCTCTTGGTTTCCGGCAGGAAGTCGGGCACCTCGCCGGCGTCCAGGCGCTTGGCGCGCGCGACGCGCGCAGCCAGCAGTTCCTGACGGCGCGGCTCGAAGGCGCGGTGCAGCTTGTCTACCAGGGCCAGGGCTTCCGGCGTGAGGATATCTTCGTAGGCCGGCAGGATTTCGCCGGTAATCTTCATGCCCGCGGGCAGCGTGATAGCCATCAGTGTTCTCCTGTTAAACGATAGCGATAGCTTTGGTTGTTGGGCGCCCTGCTATGCCGCCACGCCATGGGCGCGGACGAATTCGAGCAGGTCGTTCATGTCGTGCCCGGTGCCGGAGGGGGCTACGTCGAGCCGCTCCGCCGGATGGCCGGCACGGTTGATCCAGAAAGTGGTGTACCCATACCAGCTGGCGCCGCAGGCGTCCCAGCCGTTGGACGAGACGAACAGCATCTCCTGCGCCTCCAGCCCGAAGGCCAGCGGCCCCAGCGCATAGGCGGCGGGGGCGGTCTTGTACTGGCGCACCGCATCGACCGACAGCACATGGTCGAACAGCCCGTGCATGCCGGCGCTCTTGACCGAGATGTCGAGCATCTCGGCGTTGCCGTTGGACAGGATGCCCAGCGGCAGCCCCGCCTTGCGCAGGCGCTTGAGCGCGCCGAGGTTTTCGGGGAACGCCGACAGGCACGCGTATTCCTTCAGCAGCTGCGCCTCGGCGGCCTCGTCCAGCGGCAGCCCCAGGCGCTCGGCGGCGTAGCGCAGCGCGTCCACGGTGATGGCCCAGAACGGCTTGTAGTGCGCGCCGTCGGGCGCCGCCATGGTGCGGATGCGGGTGTAGTCGATCTGGCGGTCGCGCCACAACAGCGCCAGCGCCTCGCCACGGCCCGGGAACAGCTGCTCCGCGCGCGCGGTGACGGAATACACGTCGAACAGCGTGCCATAGGCATCGAAGACGACGGCGCGGATCTTGTTCATGGGAGCCTGGACAACCTGCAACGGTAGGGGGCGACTGAGTAAGCGGCGGCCAGACCACAGCTGCGTGGCTCTGTACACCATTGAATGCATCGAATTGTAGGGAGACGCTGCAGTGCGGCAAAGTGGCCGTCGGTCACTTGATCTTTTACTTTTACACAACTAATCTTGGCTGACTAAAACAAAACTCCGCACCAAATCCTCTTCACTGGTGGCCAAAGGCCCGCCCCGGCACCCGGTGCGTGTCCAGCGCAGCACCCCGCGGGTTCTCCCGCGCATATCAGGCGAAACATTCGTGGACCATTTCAAACAACTGGAGACCTTTGTATCCGTCGCCTCGCGCGGCAGCCTGTCCGCCGCCGCCGCGGCCGAGGGCGTGGCGCCCGCGATCATCGGCCGGCGCATCGATGCACTGGAAGAGCGGCTGGGCGTCAAGCTGCTGGTACGGACCACGCGCAAGATCAGCCTGACTTTCGAGGGCTCGGCGTTCCTGGAGGATTGCCAGCGCATCCTGAACGACCTGCACAACGCCGAGGCCAGCGTCTCGGCGGGCGGCGTCAAGGCCAGCGGACACCTGCGCGTAACCGCGCCGGCCGGCTACGGGCGCAAGCACGTGGCGCCGCTGGTGCCGCTGTTCATCGAGTCGCACCCGGACGTGTCGATCACGCTGGACCTGTCCGACCGCGTGGTCGACCTGGTCAACGAAGGCTTCGACTGCGCGATCCGCCTGGGCGACCTGCCCGATTCCAGCCTGGTCTCGATCCGGCTGGCCGAGACCCGCCGCGTGGTGGTGGCAGCGCCGGAATACCTGGCGCGCGCCGGGCGCCCTGGCACGCCCGAGGACCTGCAGCGCCACAACTGCCTGGCCTTCGGCGCCAGCGCCAACATGCAGCGCGGCTGGGTGTTCCAGGAAGAAGGCCGCGCCGTGACGGTGAAGGTGGGCGGCACCATGGAATGCAGCGATGGCGCGGTGCTGCACGAGTGGTGCCTGCAAGGCAACGGGCTGGCCTGGCGCTCGTGGTGGGAAGTCGGCAGCGAGATTGCCAGCGGACGGCTGGTGACGGTGCTGGACGAGTTCCAGGCGCCGCCGATCGGCATCCATGCGGTGTTCCCGCAGCGCAAGCACCTGCCGCTGCGGGTGCGGCTGTTTATCGACCACCTGAAGAACACCTACGGCAATCCGTCCTACTGGCGGCGTGCCGAGCAGGCTTTGGCGCTGCCCGTGGCGGAGGTGCTGGCGGACTAGGCACGGTGCCAATGCGGACTTGCGCCCCGTCGGATGCCATTGACATTACGCAATGACCTTCTCGGCACACTGACTACAATGCATTCAAGACAGGCGCTGCCCGGCGCCGCGGCGATGCCGCGAACCGGCGGGTCGCCGCCCTGCCCCGACCCCTAGTCAGCAAAGGAGCCCCGCATGTTCCAACATATCCTGCTTCCCACCGACGGCTCGGAACTCTCCAAGAAAGCCATCAACGGCGGACTGGAGCTCGCCAAGGCCATCGGCGCACGCGTCACGGCCTATGTCTGCCTGGAGGAATACCCGTACACGCCGTTCAGCGAAATCGTGGTCGAGGCCCCGCAGGCGTTCAAGGACCGCATCGAGAACCAGGCCAAGCTGTATCTGAAAGAGATCGAGAACCTGGCCACGGCGGCCGGCGTGACCTTCGACGCCGACATGTCGACCTTTGCCGTGCCCTACCTTGGCATCATCGACGCCGCCGAGCGCCATGGCTGCGACGTGATCTTCATGGCCTCGCACGGCCGGCGCGGGCTGTCAGGCCTGCTGCTCGGCAGCGAGACGCAGAAGGTGCTGACGCATACCGACATTCCGGTGATCGTCTACCGCTGAAGCCCGGCGCAGCGCGCGCCAAAGCAAAACCGCCCGCACCGGTCATGCCGGTGCGGGCGGTTTTTTGCTTGCGCAGGCCGCTTACGAAGCCTTGCTCATGCGCTGCTCGATATGCTTGGCGCGGTCTTCCGAGCCCGGGTGCGACGAGAACATGCTGGACTTGCCGCCGTCGAGCTTGGCCAGCTTCTGGAACGCCGTGACCAGGCCCTTGGTGCTGGCCTTGTTCTTGGTCAGCAGGTCGAACGAATAGTCGTCGGCAGCGGTCTCCTGCGACTGCGAGAACTGCGCGTTGATCAGCTTCTCGCCCAGCTCGCCCAGCTGCGATTGCGACAGCGCCGCCACCGCGCCATTGCCGGCCGACGCCGCCGCGCCGCGCGCGGCGGTGGCGGTGTAGGCCACCTGCATGGCCTTCTTGGTGTGGCCCAGCGCCACGTGGCCCAGTTCGTGGCCCAGCACGCCGCGCACTTCGTCGTCGGTCATCATGTCCATCAGGCCGCTGTAGACGCGCACGCAGCCGTTGGCCATGGCCCAGGCGTTGACGTCCTTGGTCATGTAGACCTTGGCGTTGACGTTGGGCACGTCGCTGTTCTTCAGCCCGCTCATGATCTTGACCAGGCGCTTGCTGTAGGTGGTGTTGGCAGCGGCGATCTTGTTGGTCTTGTCCGATTCCGCGCAAGCCTGGTCCGACAGGCTCTTGACGTCGGCGTCGGACAGCGTGGCAGCCTTGGCCAGCGAGGTGCCGGCGCTCAGCATGCCGTCGACATTGGTGGGCATGCCGCCGGAACAGCCGGCCAGCAGTGCCGCCGCGACGGCGCAGGCAGCGAGCGAGAGAGTTGCTTTCATGATGTTGTTCTGGGTGGAGTGGCTCGGAGGTGCCGATAAAGGCCCCGGCACTTTAAGCCATCTGCCCGCGCGAGGGAATCACCCAAATGCTGCAAGCCGCCAAAAATGACAATTTGTTGCATTTGGACAATCTTCCAGTTCGAAAGGCAAAAGAGATGCGGCGGCCCCCGTGCGCGTTTTGCAGCGGTCCCCAGTGTGTCAGCGGTCCTGCCGCAGGACCACGGTCGTGCCCGGCACAGTAATGAAGGGATTGAACTTGCATGGCTCGATCATGGGGAGGCTCATCCGCACCGCAACAAACCTTTACAAATCCTTCCGTGAAATCTCGGATCGGTGCCCTAGCCTGTTCCCATGCTTTCGAGGGAGACGGCCATGCCTTCGTCACGGGACACATTCAAATTGCGTCGACCTGGGCGTCGCACGATGAACTGGCACGACGTCGCCCTGATCGCGATTGGATGGGTGGGTCTATGCCTCGGCGTGGGGTGGACGCTCTCCAAGGCGGCTGGCACCTTCGAGTGAATCGCGGTACGCGCTCCTGCATCCGGCGCAGGTACGGCAGTCGCATCGAGAATAAAAAAATCGCGCCGTCCCTGAGAGAGAGAACGGCGCGTCGCCTAAAAGAGAGCGCGCGATGGTCGCACGCGCTCCCGATCCCGCCGGACCCACGAGCCGGCGGGAGTGACCAGGAGAGTCAGGCCACTTTCTTGTCTTCGAAGAACTGCTCGTCTTCGGTCGAGCCCTTCAGCGCGGTCGTCGACGACTGGCCGCCTTCGATGGTCTGGGTCACGGCGTCGAAGTAGCCGGTGCCGACTTCGCGCTGGTGCTTGACCGCGGTGAAGCCCTTCTCGGCGGCCTTGAACTCGGCTTCCTGCAGTTCCACGAACGCGCTCATCTGCTTGCGGGCGTAGCCGTAGGCCAGGTTGAACATCGAATAGTTGAGCGAGTGGAAGCCGGCCAGCGTGATGAACTGGAACTTGTAGCCCATCGCGCCCAGTTCGCGCTGGAACCTGGCGATGGTGGCGTCGTCCAGGTTCTTCTTCCAGTTGAACGACGGCGAGCAGTTGTAGGCCAGCATCTTGCCCGGGAAGCGGGCGTGCACGGCTTCGGCAAACTTCTTGGCGAACTCCAGGTCCGGCTTGCCGGTTTCGCACCACACCAGGTCAGCCACCTCGGCATATGCCAGCGCCCGTGAGATCGACTGCTCCAGGCCGTTGCGGACGCGGTAGAAGCCTTCGACGGTGCGCTCGCCGGTGCAGAACGGCTTGTCGTTGTCGTCGATGTCCGAGGTCAGCAGATCGGCGGCCTCGGCGTCGGTGCGGGCGATCACCAGGGTCGGCACGCCCGACACGTCGGCAGCCAGGCGCGCGGCGGTCAGCTTGGCGACGGCTTCGCGGGTCGGCACCAGCACCTTGCCGCCCATGTGGCCGCACTTCTTCACCGAAGCCAGCTGGTCCTCGAAGTGAACGCCGGCGGCGCCCGCCTCGATCATGGACTTCATCAACTCGAAGGCATTCAGCACGCCGCCGAAGCCTGCTTCCGCATCGGCGACGATCGGGGCGAAGAAGTCGGTGTCGCCCGAGCCTTCGCTCCACTGGATCTGGTCGGCGCGCTGGAAGGTGTTGTTGATGCGCTTGACCACCTGCGGCACCGAGTTGGCCGGATACAGCGACTGGTCGGGGTACATCTCGCCAGCCAGGTTGGCGTCGCCGGCGACTTGCCAGCCCGACAGGTAGATCGCCTTCAGGCCCGCCTTGACCTGCTGCATGGCCTGGTTGCCGGTCAGCGCGCCGAGCGAGTTGACGAACGGCTCGGTATGCAGCAAGTGCCACAGCTTTTCAGCGCCACGGCGCGCGAGGGTGTGCTCGACCTGAACCGAACCGCGCAGGCGCACCACGTCTTCGGCGGTGAAATTGCGCTTGATTCCCTTCCAGCGCGGATTGGTGTCCCAGTCTTTCTGCAGGGCCTGGATCTGCTCTTGGCGGTTCATGGTCGCTCTCCTGAACGTGATTGGGGATGGGTGAGAATCTCGTGCTCGCCTGACCCGGGCTGCATCGTGTCGCCGCTGCGCTGGCCGCCGTTTTCATGCCCGTTGTCCTGTGTCTTATATAAGAGTGTAGAGAACGCTACTGCGTTGCAACAACCCCGAACCAGGTGGGAACCAAGATTTATTTTTCTTTTAAATCAATAACGTGCAGAAAATATTTCATGATGCGGGACAGAATCTTCCATCATGAGAAATGGCGTTGTGCTCCGCAAACCTGTATTTTTGCGGTCCAAAACTATTTTCCACATTGTGAAAAATCGGCGGATGTGGCGCAAGCCGCTAGCGGATGCGACTCGCCTGCAGCGCCGCGGAAGCCGGCGCGCCTTCGATATGGTCGACGAATTCGCCGACCATGGCGGCAAACCCCGCCGGGTCCGCCAACGGCAGCCAGTGCTGCGCCGGCACGGTGCGGCGCCACAGCTGCGGGGTCCAGCGGTGCATGCCTTCTGTCACCGCGGGCGTTACGTAACGATCATGCAGCGGCACGATCAGCTGCACCGGCGCATGCACAGCACGGCGGCGTGGCGCGCGCAACACCGGCAGGATATTGGCGCGGTACAGGCGCACGCCGTGGCAGCCGTCGGCGATCTGGGTCGGGTTCGGCCCGACGCGCACGCCCTCGGTCAGGCGCAGGTAGCGCGGCCAGGCCCGGCCCAGCCACAGCCGCCAGCCCAGTTCGGGCAGCCACGGCAGGTGGAACACGCCGATGTACCAGGAGGCCATTAGTTGGCGCAGCGCCTGGCCGAGCGCCGCCAGCGAGCGCTGCCCGCGCAGTTCGCGCAGCGCGATGGCCGCGTGGTCCAGGCACGGGCCCGAGCAGGAGGTAAACGAGGCAATGCGCCCCCGCAGGCGGGGATCGGTGACAAATTCCCAACCCTGGATCGAGCCCCAGTCGTGGCCGACCAGATGCACCGCGCGCTGCGGCGACACCGCGTCGATCACGGCGATGAAGTCGTCGGCCAGCTTTTGCAGCCGGTAGGCCGCGGTCGCGTGCGGGGCGGTCGAACGCCCGGCGCCGCGCACGTCGTAGGCCACCACGTCGAAGCGCCCGGCCATCTGCGCCGCCACCGCGTGCCAGACTTCGCTGTTGTCGGGATAGCCGTGCACCAGCACGATGGTCGGTCGGGTTGGTCCGGGCACGCTCCAGCGGGTAGCGGCCAGGCGCACGTCGCCGGCATCGATGCGGCACCGTTGCGGCGGAATTTGCTGCGGGACTTGCGGGGCATGCATGGCCGTCGGTTCCATCGGTCGATGTCATGGTCGGCCATGCTACGCAAAAGCCAACGGCACCGCCAAATCTGACCGCCAATCGGCGCCGCTGTTTGAAACGCTTGCGGGATTCAGGCCGCGGCCGTATCGCGGGCGCGGCGATAGGCTACCCAGTCACCGCTGTCGATGCGCGGCAGCGCGGCGGCCGCGGCGTCGGCCACCGGGTACAGCAGGCAGGTAACGGGCTGGCCGTTGTGCTGCACCGCCTGTTCCTCGCGCACGAACAGCGTGGCCTGGCCCGGATAGACCTCCTCGATCTCGTCCAGCACCGGCAGCAGGGCGTCGGCAATCTCGTAGATATCGCCGACCACCGGTCCGCCGCCGGCGTCCAGCACCAGGCCGGGATAGGTGCCAAAGTCATAAAGCCTGCCGGCCACCATACCCGTGCCCAGCAGCGTGGGCGCGGCAATGCCATGGCGCCGCGCCGCGGCGTTCAGGTCGTTGACTTCGCCGGCGCGCAGCGTGCCGTAGACGAAGACGCGCGGCATGCTCAGCGCTCCAGCTGTTCGTCGGCGACCAGGATCCCGTCGACATCGACGTAGATCCAGTTGCCCGGACGCACCACCGCGCCCGGCATCTGCACCGTGACCTCGCTCTCGCCCACGTTGCGCTTCTGGCTCTTCTGCGGGTGCGCGGCCAGCGCGCGGATGCCGATGTCGCACACGTCCAGCTCGGCGGTGTCGCGGATGCAGCCGTTGACGACGATGCCGACCCAGCCGTTCTTCTCGGCCAGCAAGCCCAGGTTGCCGCCCACCAGCGCGCAGCGCAGCGAGCCGCCGCCGTCGACCACCAGCACGCGCCCGCGGCCCGGCGATTCCAGCGTGGCGCGCACCAGCGAGTTGTCTTCGAACACCTTGAGCGTCGCGGCCGGACCGGCAAACGCGGGCTGCTTGCCGAAGGCGCGGAACACCGGCGCCATCACGCGCAGCGTGCCGTCGGCAAGGCGGTCTTCATGCGCGTCGCACAAGTCGGTGGTGACGGGCTTCATCTCGGGTCTCCTGGTCGGTAAGAAAGAATGCGGTCTGGTGGGTGCCGCGTCACGGCTTCTGGCTGGCCAGCGCCTGCGCCCGGATCGCGCTCAGCGTGGTGCGCGGCGTGATCACGTCCGGGTCCACCTGGATTTCGATCAGCGTCGACACCGGCGCGGCCAGTGCCTCGCGCAAGGCCGGCGCGAAGGCCTCGGTGGTGGTCACGGTGGCGCCGCGTGCCCCATAGGCGCGCGCCAGCGCGGCAAAGTCGGGATTGCGCAGCTCGGTGCCGGACACGTGCGTCGGGTATTCGCGTTCCTGGTGCATGCGGATGGTGCCGTACATGCTGTTGTTGACGACGATGATGATCACCGGGGCCTGGTATTGCATCGACGTAGCAAGTTCCTGGCCATTCATCAGGAAGCAGCCGTCGCCTGCCAGCGCCACCACGGTACGCTGCGGGAAGGCGATCTTGGCACCCACTGCCGCCGGCACGCCGTAGCCCATCGCCCCGCTGGTCGGCGCCAGTTGGCCGCGGCCGCCACTGGTGAACGGGCGATAGTGGAAATAGCGGTGCAGCCAGCCGGCATAGTTGCCGGCGCCGTTGGTCACCACCGCGTCGGCCGGCAGCAGCTGGTCCAGCGTGCGGATGACTTCGGCCATGTCGACGCCCTGCCCCGTGAACGGCGGCGGTTGCAGGTAGCGTTCGTAATCGGCATGGGCGGCTTCGGTCCAGGCTTGCCAGCGTGGCGCGGCCGGCGCCGGCAGGCCGGCCAGGCGCGCGGCGATGGCCGGCATCGCGGCCTGGATCATCAAATCGGCCTGGTACACGCTGCCCAGCTCTTCGGCGCCGGCATGCACATGGACCAGCTTCTGGGCCGGCCGCGGCGCCGCGATCAGCGCATAGCCGCCGGTGGTCATCTCGCCCAGGCGCGGGCCGATCGCGAGCACCAGGTCGGCCTTGCGGATACGCTCGGCCAGCGCGGGATTGATGCCGATGCCGACATCGCCGGCGTAGTTGGGATGGCGGTTGTCGAACAGGTCCTGTCCGCGGAAGGCGCAGCCCACCGGCAGCCTGAAGCGCTCGGCAAAGGCCTGCAGGTCGGCGCAGGCCTGCGGAGTCCAGCCGCTGCCGCCGGCCAGCACGAACGGGCGCTCGGCGGCCTGGAGCATTTCGGCCAGCCGCGTCAGCTCGGCTTCGCCGGGCCAGGCCATGACGCGCTGATAGGCCTGCAACTGCGGCACCGCGGCGGATTGAGCCAGCATGTCTTCGGGCAGCGCCAGCACCACCGGACCGGGACGGCCCGAGGTGGCAGTCTGGTAGGCGCGCGCGATGTATTCGGGGATGCGCTCGACCCGGTCGATCTGCGCGACCCACTTGGCCATCTGGCCGAACATGCGGCGGTAGTCGATTTCCTGGAAGGCCTCGCGGTCCATGAAATCGGTGCCGACCTGGCCGATGAACAGGATCATCGGGGTCGAATCCTGGAACGCGGTATGCACGCCGATGCTGGCATTGGTGGCGCCCGGCCCGCGCGTGCAGAACGCCAGCCCGGGGCGGCCGGTCAGCTTGCCGTAGGCTTCGGCCATCACCGCGGCTCCGCCCTCCTGGCGGCAGACGATGAAGCGCAGCCGGTCGCGGCGGCGGTGGAAGCCGTCGAGCACCGCCAGGTAGCTCTCGCCCGGCACGCCGAAGGCCAGCTCGGCCCCGTGCGCCAGCAGCGCATCGACCAGGATATGGCCGCCCGGCAGCGGCGCGCCGCGATCGGTGTCTTCAGGCTGGGTGGCGTTGGCCGGCGTCATTGGCATGGAAACGTTCCTCAGGCAAGCGGATTCGGATTGCGGCGGGCGGGCTGGCGGGCTGCGCTAGGCAGCCTCCGCCCGTGCCGCGGCCTGGCTGCGCGAGCGGTTGCCATTGCCCACGGTCACCGCGGTGAAGATCGACAGCAGCTGGAAGCCGCCGATCATAAAGAAGACCCAGGCCGGCAGCCTGGCGTCCATCAGCGCGCCGAAGAACAGCGGGCCGCAGGCCAGGCCGATATCCAGCCCCGAATAGACCACGCCGTAGACGCGCCCGGTGGCGCCGGCAGGCGCTGCCGCGCGCACCAGCAGGTCGCGCGACGGCCCGGCGGTGCCGGCGCCAAAGCCGATCACGCCCATCAGCACCGGCACCAGCAGCGCCGGCACCAGGTTCAGCCCCACCAGCACCGCGACCAGCCCCGACACGGTGAAGCTGACCGCGATCAGCCGGTCATGGTTGCTGGTGCGGCTGGCGGCAAAGCCGCCGACGATCATGCCCCCGGCGCTGCACAGCATATAGACGGTGTACGACGCGGTGGCCAGCGTGAACGGCATGCCGTAGAGGTAGGTCAGCGCGGTGGGCGCAAAGCTCTGGATGCCGGCGGCGGAGAACGTCGTCAGCAGGAAGAAGCCCCAGCACACCCACACCTGCGGCAGGCGCAGGAAGCCCAGCACGCTGGCGCCCCCTGCCGCGGCCCGGGCGGCGGGCCGGCCCACGGCGCCCTGCACTTCGCGCGGGTCCAGCACGTGGCGCAGCGCCACCAGCACCGCCAGCACGATCAAGGCCACCGCCGAGGCCGCCGCCAGCGCCACGCGCCAGCTGGCCAGGTTGGCGATCGCCACCAGGAACAGCGGCGCCGCGGCCCATCCCAGGTTGCCGGAAATGCCGTGCACCGAGAACGCATGGCCCAGCCGCGGTTGCGACACATGCTTGTTCAGCAGCGTGAAGTCGGCCGGATGGAACACCCCATTGCCCAGGCCCGCCACCGCCGCGCCGAACAGCAGCCCGGCATAGCCGCCGCTGGCCGACAGCAGCAAGGCCGCCGCGCCCAGGCAGGCCAGTCCGCCGAACAGCACCGGCCGCGCGCCGAAGCGGTCCACCACGAAGCCCGACGCGGTCTGCACCACCGCCGAGACCGCGAAGAACACGGTCATCAGCAGGCCCAGTTCGGCATAGCTGAGCCCGAACTCGGCCTTGATCCACGGGAACAGCGGCGCCAGCAACAGGTGGTAGAAGTGCGAGACGCCATGCGCCAGCCCCACCAGCCCGATCACCTGGGCGTCGTGGCGAAGGGAATTGGGCGTGGGTTCGAGGGCGGCGGTGGGCATGGCGCTGGCAGTCGGAGGGGCGATGCGGTGGGCTGGGCGGCGCGCAAAAAAATACGGGCCGAAGCCCGCATCATAGAGGAAAACCCCTGTTGGCTGCTGGCAGGTGGCGGCCACGACGCCTCCGCGCCGGCCGGTCTGCCCCACCCGCGCCGTCACATCTGCTTGAACAGGTGCGCGTACTGGCGCGCCACCGGCAGCAGTTCCGGCCGGTCGCGCAGCCGCAGCGACAGCCGGCCCAGCGACTGGTTGACCGCACTGGCGACGCAGCTGATGTTGACCACGGTGCCGCGGTGCACCTGCCAGAAGCGCTCGGGATCGAGCTGCTGGGTCAGCTCGCGCAGGCTGGTGCGGATCAGCGCCTCGCCGGCGCCGGAGACCACGTTGACGTACTTGTCGGTGGCTTCCAGGTAGATCACCTCATCGACCGGGATGATGCGCACCTCCTGCCCCACCAGCGCCTTGATAAAGCGCAGGTACTGGCGCTGCGGCGCGCCGGCCGCGCCCGGCGTGGCATTCTCCAGCGACTCCAGGCGCGCCAGCAACTGGCCGAGCCGGTCGGTCTCGGCCACCGCGGCTTCGTCGTCGCCGTCTCCCGCTTCCGCGGGCGCGGCCAGCCGGTCCTTCAGGCGCTGCACGGTCGCCTCCAGCCGTTCGCGCTGCACCGGCTTGAGCACGTAGTCCACCGCGGCGCGCTCGAAGGCCTCCAGCGCAAACTGGTCGTAGGCGGTGACGAACACCACCAGCGGCGGGGCATCGAATTCGATCAGCTCGCGCGCCACGTCCATGCCACTCATGCCCGGCATGCGGATATCGAGGAAGGCCACGCGCGGCTGGTGCTCGCGCGCCGCCGCCAGCGCGGCCACGCCGTCGTGGACCACGGACACGACCCGCGCCTCGGGCCACAGGGCCGCCAGTTCGGATTCCAGCACGCGGGCAAGCAGCGCTTCGTCGTCGGCAATCAGCAGGGTGGGTGTCATTGGGGGCGTGGGGGCGTTGGCGTTGGCAGCTTCGTGGCGCTGCAGGCCCACCGGCACCGGCGAAAACCGCAGCGCTTGTTCTTTTCAGGTGAACCGACAGCGATGCGCGTCAGAGCCGTGGCATGGCCGGGGCGGATACCGGCATGCCCTCCGGCATGGCGGTGACGGTCTGGGTCACGGTGGGCGCCTCGGCCGGGCGCTCCAGTGGCAAGGTCAGCCGCACCACCACGCCGCGCGGCGTGTTCTCTTCCATCTGCATGCTCGCCGCCGCGCCGAAGATACGCGCCAGCCGCTCGCGCACATGGGTGATGCCCAGTCCCGAGCCCTTGCCCGAGGCATGGCCGAAACCGACCCCGGTATCGGCGATCACCACCTGCACCGCGTTGTCGCCGGCCGCGCGCGCCGACAGCCGGATATGGCCGCCGATCATGCAGGGTTCGATGCCGTGCGTGACCGCGTTTTCCACCAGCGGCTGGATCAGCATCGGCGGAATCTCGACCTTCGCCAGTTCGCGCGGCAGGTCGATGTCATACGAGAGCCGCTGGCCGAAGCGCATGGCCTGGATCTCGAGGTAGCTGCGCAGCAGCTCGAACTCCTGCCGCAGCGTGCATTGCTCGGCGCGGGTATGCGCCAGCGACATGCGCAGGAAGCCGATCAGCCGCTGCAGCAGCTGCCGCGCCGCCGGCGGATCGGTGGCGATCAGCCCGTCGAGGTTGGCCAGCGAGTTGAACAGGAAGTGCGGCTCGATCTGTGCCTGCAGCGCCATCAGCTGCGCGCGCACCAGCTGCTTTTCGGCCTCTTCGCGCTGCAGCGCGTCCAGCGCCGCCTGCCGCTCCAGCGACGCCAGCTTCTCGCGCGACCAGTAGAAGTAGATCATCGACGCGGCCGCCAGCATGCCCACCACCAGGCACATGCGCAGCATGCCGCCGGCCTCGTCGGCCGACTTGGGCGGCAGGTCCAGCACCACGCGCGTGGCCCAGCTGCCAAACACCACGCCGGCGGGCACGGCCGCCGCGGCGAGCAGCAGGAAGGGCCAGCGGCGCGGCCGATCGTTCCACCAGATCACCACGCGCGGGATGTCGATCAGCACCCAGATCGACAGCCCGATCAGCTGGCTGTAGACGAAGTTATGCCAGAGCGTGCCGCCGGTCTGGAAGCCGTAGTTCAGGCTGATGGCGATCACCGAGTTCATGCACAGCACGAACAGCAGGTCGCGCCCGAGGATATTCAGGCGGGACGGGATGGCGGCGGTGCAGGCGTGTGTGAAGCAGCGGTCCATGGCGTTCATGTTAGCGCGGCTTTCGCCATGCGCAATACAGCGGGTGATGTGACGGCGACATGGGGTGCGTCAGCCACCCTGCCCGGTTGCGTCCCCAGAACGCGCGGGCGCAGGCGCCGGCACAGCGCCGCGGCCCGCCAGCGCACGCCACCATTGCCCGGACAGCACATAGCGCGGAAAGGTGATCCACTGCTCGGCCAGGATGCGGCCGGCGATGTCGGCCGGTCCGGCAAACGGCTCGGGCGCATGGGCCTCCAGCCGGTGGCCACGGCCTTGCAGCGCCATCGACATGCCCATGCACACCAGCCCCAGCGCGATCGCCGGCAGGTTCAGGCGCAGCAGGCCATAGAGGCCCAGCACGGTGCCGGCCATGAACATCGGCACGGCCACGATATGCAGCAGCAGGTTGCGGGGATTCTGGTGGTTGCGGGCATAGCCGCGCCACTGCCAGCGCAGCAGCGGTTCGTCGTCGCGCATGATCGTCTCTCTCTCCCTTGCCCGGCCCTTGCCGGCCGGCGGCCGCGCGCAAACTTTGCTGCGCTGCGGTACACGTGCGGCACTGGCCGGAATGCCAGCGCGGGCACGTGCAGGGAATGTACCCCGAGGCGGGGGTGGAAGAAAGTGTGTTGCGACGAACGGCCGGCACGGGGTGCGAACGGCACCGGGCGGGTGCGGACGGCGTAACCGCCGGCCCCCGCGGGTGCTGTCAGCGCCGCGCGCCGGATCAGGCGGCCAGCGCCTGGCGGTCCTGCTCGGACAGCGCGCTGCTCACGGTGTCGCGCGACAGGTGTGGCGCGAACATGTTGATAAAGGCGTGCGCATAGCCGCGCAGGTAGGCGCCGCGGCGCACCGCCACGCTGGTGGTGTTGGGCGCGAACAGGTGGTCTGCCGAGATCCGTACCAGCCCGGAGTCCTTGCGTTCGTCATAGGCCATCGACGCGATGATGCCGACGCCGAGGTCAAGTTCGGCATAGGTCTTGATCACGTCCGCGTCCAGCGCCGTCAGCACGATCTCGGGTTGCAGCCCGGCCTCGGCAAAGGCGCTGTCGATCTTGCGGCGGCCGGTGAAGCCGGCGTCGTAGGTAATGAGCTGGAAGCCCGCCACGTCTTCGAGCGTCGGTTCCGGCAGGCGCGTAAGCGGATGTTCCGGCGACACCACCAGCACGTGCTGCCAGCTGTAGGCCTCGAACGAGGTCAGCCCGGCCTCGGTCGCCAGCGCCTCGGTGGCGATGCCGATATCGGCCTGCCCGGTCAGCAGCAGCTCGACGATATGCGTGGGCGACGCCTCCTGCAGTGCCAGCGTCACATGCGGGTATTCGCGGCGGAACGCCTGCACCACGCGCGGCAGGGCGTAGCGCGCCTGGGTGTGGGTGGTGGCGACGGTGAGCCGGCCGGTGTGGCGGCCGGCGTATTCGTCGCCGGCCTGGCGCAGGTTCTCGGCCTCGAGCAGCAGGCGCTCGACGATGCGCACGATCTCGCGGCCGGGTTCGGTCAGCCCGGTCAGGCGCTTGCCGTAGCGCTCGAAGATCTCCACCCCCAGCTCTTCCTCCAGCTCGCGGATCTGGCGCGACACGCCGGGCTGCGAGGTATAGAGCGCGTTGGCGACCTCGGTCAGGTTGAACTGGCGGCGCACCGCCTCGCGGATCGATCGGAGTTGCTGGAAGTTCATCGCGTGGCCTCTTGTTTTGTGGGGGCGGTGCCGCTGGCCTGCGTAAAGACACGCAGCTGGCGCGGTCGGACGGCGAGCAGCTCGCCCTCGCGGAAGCCCGCGTGGCGGAAGCGCTCGAGCGGCAGCGCCACCTCGATCACGTCCTGGTTGTCTTCGCGCTCGAGTTCGAGCTGCGCCACCGGGCCCAGCGTCAGCGCGCGGCGCAGCGTCACGGCAATGCCGTCGGCGCCGGGCGCATAGCGCTCCAGGTCCAGGTCGTGCGGACGGACATAGGCGACCGCGTCGCCGGCGGTCTCGTGGCCGCTGCCGATCACCGGCAGCACCGCCTCGCCGGTATGCAGCAGGCCACCGCTCTCGCCCACTTCGAGCCGGCCGTGGAACAGGTTCACGTTGCCGAGGAAGCCGAACACGAAGGGCGTGGCCGGATGGTTGTAGACCGCCTCGGGCGAGCCGTACTGCTCGACACGGCCGCGGTTCATCAGCACCACCTGGTCGGCCACTTCCAGCGCTTCTTCCTGGTCGTGCGTGACGAACACGCTGGTCACATGCAGCTCGTCGTGCAGGCGCCGCAGCCAGCGGCGCAGTTCCTTGCGCACCTTGGCATCGAGCGCGCCGAACGGTTCGTCGAGCAGCAGCACGCGCGGCTCCACCGCCAGCGCGCGCGCCAGTGCGATCCGCTGGCGCTGCCCGCCAGAGAGCTGCGAAGGGTAGCGGTCGGCCAGCCAGTCGAGCTGGACCAGGTCGAGCAGCGCATGCACCTTCTCGCGGATCTGCGCCTCGTTCGGGCGCTCGGCGCGCGGCTTCACGCGCAGGCCGAAGGCCACGTTCTCGAACACGCTCATATGCTTGAACAGCGCGTAATGCTGGAACACGAAGCCCACCTGGCGCTGGCGCACGTGCTGGTCCGAGGCATCGCGCCCGGCCAGCACGATCTGGCCGGCGTCGGCGCGCTCCAGCCCGGCGATGATGCGCAGCAGCGTGGTCTTGCCGCAGCCGGACGGTCCCAGCAGCGCGGTCAGTTCGCCCTCGTCGAAATCGAGCGAAACATTGTCCAGCGCGACGAAATCGCCAAAGCGCTTCTCTACGTTCTTGACCTGGATGCTCATGATGCTTGTCCTTGCACTGAAGCCGGCAGGCTTGCCAGCGGCCGCTCCGGCGCGGCCTCTTCGGTTTCCTTGCGGGCGCGCCATTCCACCAGCGTCTTGATGCCCAGCGTGACGAGCGCCAGCAGGGTCAGCAGCGACGCCACCGCGAACGCGGCCGCGAAGTTGTATTCGTTGTAGAGGATCTCCACGTGCAGCGGCATGGTGTTGGTCAGCCCGCGGATATGGCCCGACACCACCGACACCGCGCCGAACTCGCCCATCGCGCGCGCATTGCACAGGATCACGCCGTACAGCAGGCCCCAGCGGATATTGGGCAGCGTGATATGGCGGAAGGTCTGCCAGCCCGACGCGCCCAGCACGATCGCGGCCTCTTCTTCTTCGCTGCCCTGCGCCTGCATCAGCGGGATCAGCTCGCGCGCGACGAAGGGGAAGGTCACGAAGATGGTGGCCAGCACAATGCCCGGCACCGCGAACATGATCTTGATGTCGTGCGCTTCCAGCCACGGGCCCAGCCAGCCCTGCGCGCCGAACAGCAGCACATAGACCAGGCCGGAGATCACCGGCGACACCGAGAACGGCAGGTCGATCAGCGTGATCAGCAGGTTCTTGCCGCGGAAGTCGAACTTGGCGATGGCCCACGCCGCCGCCACCCCGAACACCACGTTCAGCGGCACCGCGATCGCCGCCACCGTCAGCGTAAGCTGGATCGCGGCCAGCGCGTCGGGCTCGACCAGCGCTTCCCAGTAGGTCTGCACGCCCTTGCGCAAGGCTTCGTAGAACACCGACGCCAGCGGCACGAACAGGAACAGCGTCAGGAACAGCACCGCCACCGCGATCAGCGTGTACCGTACCCATGAAGCCTCGCCCGTTGCATCGAAGCGGTGATGGATCCTGGCGCTGCCCTGCCCGCCGAGGCGTCCCGAGATTGCTCCGGCCATCTCAGAACTCCTTGCCCGTGGCGGGCGCTTCCGGTGCCAGCGCCGCGCGCGCACCCGACTGGTGGCGGCGCGTCCAGGCCTGCAGCAGGTTGATCAGCAGCAGCAGCCCGAACGAGATCACCAGCATCACCACCGCCACCGCGGTCGCGCCGGCGTAGTCGTACTGCTCCAGCTTGGAATAGATCATCAGCGGCGCGATCTCGGACACCATCGGCATGTTGCCCGAGATAAACACCACCGAGCCGTACTCGCCGGTGGCGCGCGCGAACGACAGCGCAAACCCGGTCAGCAGCGCCGGCAGGATCGCCGGCAGGATCACGCGGCGGAAGGTTTGCAGCCGGTTGGCGCCGAGGCTGGCGGCGGCCTCTTCCAGTTCCTGCTCGACGTCTTCCAGCACCGGCTGCACCGTGCGCACCACGAACGGCAGGCCGATAAAGGTCAGCGCCACCACCACCCCCAGCGGCGTGAACGCGACCTTGATGCCGAGCGGCTCCAGGTAGCGGCCGATCCAGCCATTGCCGGCGAACAGCGCGGTCAGCGCGATGCCCGCCACCGCGGTCGGCAACGCGAACGGCAGGTCGACCAGCGCATCGATCAGGCGCTTGCCGACAAAGCGGTAGCGCACCAGCACCCACGCCACGATCAGTCCGAACACCGTATTGACGATGGCGGCGATCAGCGACGCGCCGAAGCTCAGCTGCAGCGATGCCACCACGCGCGGCGCCGTGATCGCGGTCCAGAACGCGTCCCACGTCATCGTGAACGCCTTCAGGAAGGTGGCCGACAGCGGCACCAGCACGATCAGCGTCAGGTAGAACAGTGTGAACCCGAGCGACAGGCCGAAGCCCGGCAGCACGGTGAAGCGCTGCGTGGACGGCTGGCGCGGCGCGGGCGCGGCACCGGACCCGGGCGCGCGGGGCGCGGCTGGCGGCGGCGTGTCCGCCAGGGAAATGGATGGAGGCATGTCGTCTCGTCTGTGAGCGGTGCGCTGCCAGGGCCTGGTGGCCCGGTCCGGCACGCCGTTCTTTATGACGCCGGCGCATGTTACGCCGGCCTACGAGACAGATTCTGCAGAGCCGCCTTTATAAAAAGAACGAATCTTTATGAATTTTCTTAGACGCTTTAGATATAAGGAACCGTCGTGGCGACCTCGACCCCGGCCTCCCAAGGGGTGTCTGACGCACTTTGTGTGCCGGTATCGCCGGCCTGGCCGATGCGCTGCACCAGCGTATCGAGCAGCGCGAGCCCTTCGGGCCACTCGCCTAGTCCCGAATCGGCATTGATATGGCCAAGATGGCCCACGTCGACCAGTTCGCTGCCCCACAGCGTGCCCCACGAGAACGCGGTGCGCTGCGGCATCCACGGGTCGTTGCGGCTGGCCGCGAGAATGGTCGGGAACGGCAGCCGATAGGTGGGCAGCAAGGCCGCCACGCCGAACTTGTCCGGATCCGCCGGTGCCACCAGCAAGGCGCCGGCGATGCCGACCGGGTCCAGCGCCGCCTGGCGCAGCGTCGCCAGGCAACCAAAGCTGTGCGCCACCAGCACGGCGCCGCGCGCGGCCACGCGCCGGGCCCGCATCACCCCTTCTGAAACGCGCTCGGCCCACAGCGGCAGGCTCGGGCGCGACCAGTCGTGCTGCTCGATCCGCTGCCAGTCCGGAAACTGCTGCTCCCAGCGGCTCTGCCAGTGCGCCGGGCCGCTGCCGTGCAAGCCGGGCACCGTCAGCACCTGCAGATGGCGCGGAATTTCCGGCCGCATGGCGCGGCCCGACGCGGTCCTGTCCGATTGCGTCATGCCGGCTCCTCGCTTAGCGCACGCGGTGTCGCGGCGTGCGTGGCCGCACCCTCCACCGCGCGCAGCCCGGCAGCGCTCACCAGCCCGCCGGCAAAGGCGCCCTGCCCCAGCCCGATGCCGGCGGCCTGCAGGCGCTCGATGCTCTCGGCGTCCTGCAGGCGCCGCCCGATCAGCGTGACGCCGGCGCTGGCCGCGCTGGCGCGCAGGCCCGACAGCTGGCGGTCGGTCCAGGTGCGGCGCATGTCCAGCTTGAGCCAGTCCGGCAGCGCATGCGCCATCAGCGCACCCGCCTCCGCCGGATCCGACGCCTGCAGGCTCACCGCGAAGCCATTGCGCCGGTAGTTGCCGACCACATGCAGCAGCAGCCCGAGGTCATCATTGGCGCTGGCCGGCACCTGGATCACGAAGCGCTCCAGCGGCAACCCCAGCGACTGCAGCGCGCGCCGGAAGGCCGCGCCGTGGTCGTCGGCCACCGCGGCCAGCAGGCGGTTGTGCACGTTCAGCACCAGCTTGTGCTCGCCGTCCGCGGCAAAGTAGTTGATGGCATGCAGCAGGCGCGAGAGCCGGTCCAGCGACACCAGCGTGTGATCGTCCGCCGCCATCGCAAACAGCTTCCATGCCGCCAGGCCGACGCCGTCCTCGGCATAGGTATGGATGGCCCCTTCATGCGCCACCACCTGCCGGTCCGCGAGCGTCACCAGCGGCTCGAACGCGCTGGTCAGCGAGCAGTTGAAGAACTGGCCCTGCACCTGCCCGCGCGCATCGCGCCACAGCTGCCGGTCCGCCAGCGGCTGGCGCGGCAGCGATTCGAGATAGCGTTGGAGCGCAGACGCTGCGCCCGTGGGTTCATGCACGCCTGGCATGGTGATCCTTGGGTTGACCGGGCCGCTCGGGGCCGGC
Organism: Cupriavidus alkaliphilus; assembly: GCF_900094595.1. Taxonomy (GTDB): domain Bacteria; phylum Pseudomonadota; class Gammaproteobacteria; order Burkholderiales; family Burkholderiaceae; genus Cupriavidus; species Cupriavidus alkaliphilus. The sequence continues at coordinate 201,949 of NZ_FMAD01000003.1, forward strand.
GGTCTGATTGGTAAGGGCAAGCGCGACGCCAGCAGCCGCCTGCCTGCTCATGATAGGAGCTCGGCGGGCACCGGCGTATGAAGATTCAGGACTGTCGATATGCGCCGGGCGGCACCACGGCGCAAGCCTGGCCGGGCGCGCTGCCGTCAGGCCGCCCAGCTCACATTCAGCGGCGCGGCCGCGGCAGGCACGGCAGCCTGCGCACCGGCCGGCCCGGCCGCCGGTGGCGACGGCCGCATCACCCGCTGCAGCACCTCGGCCTCCAGTTGCGCAAAGCCCGCGGTTCCGCGTTCGCGCGGACGCGCCAGCGCCACGCGCGTATCCATGGCGATGCGGCCGTCCTCGATCAGCACGATGCGGTCAGCCAGCGCCACCGCTTCGGCAACATCGTGCGTGACCAGCAGCGCGGTGAAGCCCAGCCGGCGCCACAGCGATTCGATCAGCGCCTGCATTTCGATGCGCGTCAGCGCATCGAGCGCGCCCAGCGGTTCGTCGAGCAGCAGCAACTGCGGGTGATGCACCAGCGCGCGCGCCAGCGCCACGCGCTGGCGCTGGCCACCGGACAGCCGGGCCGGCCACGCCTGCGCGCGGTCGGCCAGCCCCACCTGCGCCAGCACCTGCGCCGCTGCGGCGCGGCGTGCGCGCGGCAGGCCCAGCGCCACGTTGTCCAGCACGCGCTTCCACGGCAGCAGCCGCGCGTCCTGGAACATCACACGCACGTCCGCCGGCCGCGCGCGGCCCGTGGCAGCGGCATCGCCATCGATGGCGATGCTGCCGCCGTCGGCCGCTTCCAGCCCGGCCACCAGCCGCAGCAGGGTGCTCTTGCCGCAGCCGCTGCGCCCGACGATGGCGAGGAACTCGCCCGGCGCGACCTCGAGCGCCACGTCGTGCAGCACCGTGCGGCCGTCGTAGCGCTTGACTACCTGGTTCACGCGCAGCGCCACGCCGCCCGCCGCCTTGGCGGGCACCGCGCGCGCCTGGTCTGGCACAGCGGACGCCTCGCGCCGCGCCAGGCCCGCTTCCAGTTCGGCCAGGGCCGCCTGTTCCACCGGATACATCTGCATCTCGCTCTCCTTGCCTTGATTGGTTGCCGCGCCGCTCAGGCCGCGGCGTAGCCCGGGTGCCAGCGCAGCCAGTAGCGCTCCAGCCCGCGCGAGAGCCAGTCGGCCAGCTTGCCCAGCAGCGCATAGAGCAGGATGCCGACCAGCACCACGTCGGTTTGCAGGAACTCGCGCGCGTTCATGGTCATGTAGCCGATGCCCGATTGCGCGGAGATGGTTTCCGCGACGATCAGCACCACCCACATCAGACCCAGCGCAAAGCGCACGCCCACCAGGATCCCCGGCAGCGCGCCGGGCAGGATCACCTCGCGATACAGCTGCCAGCCGGACAGCCCGTAGCTGCGCGCCATCTCCACCAGCCCCGCATCGACCGAGCGGATGCCGTGGTAGGTATTCAGGTACACCGGGAAAAACACGCCCAGCGAGACCAGGAACAGCTTGGCGCTCTCGTCGATGCCGAACCACAGGATCACCAGCGGGATCAGCGCCAGCGCGGGAATGTTGCGCACCATCTGCAGCGTGCTGTCGAGCAGCGTGGCGGCGCTGCGGAAGGTGCCGGTCAGCAGCCCCAGCAGCAGGCCCAGCCCGCCGCCGATGGCAAACCCCAGCAGCGCGCGCCAGGTGCTGACGCCGACGTGCCGCCACAGCTCGCCCGAGCGCGCCAGTTCCCACGCCGCCTGCACCACGGCCAGCGGGGCCGGCAACACGCGGCTGGACAGCCAGCCGTGCTGCGACGCCAGCTGCCACGCGACGATCAGCAGCACCGGCACGATCCACGGCGCCGCGGCGCGCCACAATGCCTGCGGCGCCTGGCGCGCCGGCGGTATCAGCGGAGCAGTCATGGTTGTCTCCTCAGCTTTGCGCGGCGCGCGGCACGAGGCCGGTTGCCATGACTTCACCGAACGGGCCGGACAGCACCTTGCCAGGCAGCGTGTCGAACTTCGCGCGCACCGCGCGCGGCAGCAGCGGGAACACCAGTTCGGCGAAACGGTAGGCCTCTTCGAGGTGCGGATAGCCGGACAGCACGAAGGTGTCGATGCCCAGCGCGGCGTATTCGCGCAGGCGCTCGGCGACGGTATGCGGGTCGCCCACCAGCGCGGTGCCGGCGCCGCCGCGCACCAGGCCGACCCCGGCCCACAGGTTGGGGCTGATCTCCAGCGCCTCGCGCGTGCGGCGCGTGCCGCCAGCATGCAGCGCGGCCATGCGGCGCTGGCCCTCGGAATCCATGTTGGCGAACACGGCCTGCGCGCGCGCCACGGTCTCGTCATCCAGCCGGCTGATCAGGTCCTCGGCCGCGGACCACGCCGCGGCATCGGTTTCGCGCACGATCACATGCAGCCGGATGCCGGACTTCACCGTGCGGCCGTGGCGCGCGGCGTGGCGGCGCACGTCGTCCAGCTTCTGCGCCACCGCCGCGGGCGGCTCGCCCCAGGTCAGGTAGGTATCGACCTGCTCGCCGGCCAGCGCATGCGCCGGCGCCGACGAACCGCCGAAATACACCGGCGGATACGGCCGCTGCAGCGGCGGGTAGAGCACGGTGGCGCCCTTCACGCTCAGGTGGCTGCCCTCGTAGTCGACCTTGTCGCCGTCATGGCTGGCGGCCAGCACCTGGCGCCAGATCCGCAGGAATTCGGCCGAGGCCTCGTAGCGTTCGGCGTGGTCGAGGAACAGGCCATCGCCCTCCAGCTCGGCGCGATCGCCGCCGGTGACGAGGTTGATCAGCAAGCGGCCGTTGGAAACGCGGTCGAAGGTCGCGGCCATGCGCGCGGCCAGGGTCGGCGCCATCAGTCCGGGGCGGACCGCCACCAGGAATTTCAGGCGCTGCGTCACCGCGGCCAGCGCCGATGCGACCACCCACGGGTCTTCGCACGAACGGCCCGTCGGGATCAGCACGCCTTCATAGCCGAGCGTGTCGGCGGCCACCGCGACCTGCCTGAGGTAATCGAAACCGACCGCGCGCGCGCCTTCGGAAGTGCCCAGGTAGCGGCTGTCGCCATGGGTAGGGATGAACCAGAATACTTGCATGTCGTGCTCCTGTTCTTCTTGGCTGGCGGGTTAGCGCCTGGCCTGCTGCTGCGGCGCGGTCCAGCGTGCATCGGCGACCTTGACCGGCCGGGGAATCAGCTTCAGCGCATGAAAGGCATCGGCTATGCGTTGCTGCTCGGCCAGCACCTCGGCGCTGACCGGGCGCGCGCCGTACGAGAAGCGCGACACCGCCAGCGCGAGCACATCGGCCGGCAGCCCGGTTTCACCGGCCAGCACCGTGGTGGCCTCCTTCGGATGCTGTTGCGCCCAGGTGCCGAGCGTCGCCAGTTCCTCCAGGATCAGGCCGACGATTTCCGGCCGGGCCCGGGCATAGGGGCGTGAGGCCAGGTAGAACTGGTGGTTGCTGACCACGTTCTTGCCATCCGCGCCGCGGCCGTCGGCCAGCACGCGCGCGCCCAGCTGCTTCTCGGCGGCGGCGAGGAACGGGTCCCAGATCACCCACGCATCGACCGCGCCCCGCTCGAAGGCGGCGCGCGCATCGGCCGGCGGCAGGTAGACCGGCTGGATCTCGCTGTAGGGAATGCCGGCCTGTTCCAGCTGGCGCACCAGCAGGTAATGCACGTTCGAGCCCTTGTTCAGCGCCACGCGCTTGCCGCGCAGGTCTGCCACCGAGCGCAGCGTCGAGCCCCTGGGCACGACGATGGCCTCGGCCACCGGCGCCGGCGGCTCGTTGCCGACATAGACCAGCTGCGCTCCCGCTGCCTGCGCGAAGATCGGCGGCGCCTCGCCGACGGTGCCGAAGTCGATGGCGCCCACATTGAGCCCCTCGAGCAATTGCGGCCCCGCCGGAAATTCCGTCCACCTGACGCTGATGCCTTGCGCCGTCAGGCGTTTCTCCAGCGTGCCGCGCGCCTTCAGCAGCGTCAGCGTGCCGTACTTCTGGTAGCCGATGCGCAGCACCTTGGGATCGATGTGGTTCGATTGTGCTTCGGCTTGGCCGGGCAGAATCCCGTAGGCCAGGCCAGCGGCAAGCACCAGCGCTGCGGTAATGAGTCGGCGGCGCCGGCTTGCCGCGCGCAACGGGTTGGTCGTTGTCATGTGAGGTCCTCCGTGGCCCGCGCCGATATGCTGCGGGCCGGATCGATGTCCGGGATGGTTGCGGCAGCACGCCGCCCTGCCGGCCCCGCGTGGCGGGTTGGCATGGTGTCGCTGCCGTTGCGCCGGGCTGGCCGGCGCCACTACGGTCAGGCCATCAGTTCAGGCGGAACATCGCCCGGCCGCCGCGATTGCGGCGGCGCGGCGGACATAGGCGCCGGGCACCACGTCGAGAGGCACCTCGATGCGGGCATGCGCCAACGCATCGCGCACGCGCAGGACGCCTTCGTCCAGCCGCGCCGCCAGCGCGGCATCGAAGCGCCCCCGGCGCGCGCCGGCGGCATCGACCGCTTCGATCTGCTGGTCCACGGCAAAGATGCCGGGCAGGATCTGGCGCGAGCCGAGTGCGGCCAGCACCGGCCGCAGCGCGTAGTCGATCGCCAGCGCATGCGCCAGGCTGCCACCCGTGGCGATCGGCAGCACGATCTTGTCGCGCAGCCCGGTCTGCGGCAGCATGTCCAGGAAGGCTTTGAGCAGGCCGCTGTAGGCGGCCTTGTAGACCGGCGTGGCCAGTACCACCACCTGCGCCTCGGCCACGGCACGGGTGGCGGCATCGATGGCGGGGTCGTCGGCGCGCGCGGCCAGCAGCGGGCCGGCGGGAAGCTCGCGCAGCTCGAGATGGCGGGTGCGTTCGCCGGCAGCCTCGAGCGCCGTGCGCAGGTGCGCCAGCACGAGACCGGAGCGGGACTGGGCCGACGGGCTGCCGGAGAGCGTCAGGATGGACATCGGGCTTCCTTGTTCGGATGGACCGGTCGACGCCGCGGCCGCCCCACGCGGCCCGGCGCGCCGGTCCGGGGGTCTTATTTCTTGCCGGGCAGGTAGATCTGGTCGAACGAGCCGCCGTCGGCGAAGTGAGTCTTCTGCGCCTTCTGCCAGCCGCCGAACACCTCGTCGATGGTGAACAACTTCACCTTCGGGAAATTGGCGGCATACTTGGCCGCGACCTTCTGCGAGATGGGGCGGTAGTAATTCTTCGCCGCGATCTCCTGCCCTTCATCGGTGTAGAGGAACTGCAGGTAGGCCTCGGCCGCCTTGCGCGTGCCCTTCTTGTCGACCACCTTGTCGACCACCGCCACCGGCGGCTCGGCCAGGATCGACACCGACGGCGCGACGATGTCGAACTTGTCCGGGCCCAGCTCCTTGATCGCCAGGATGGCTTCGTTCTCCCACGCGATCAGCACATCGCCCAGGCCGCGTTCGACAAAGGTGGTGGTGGCGCCGCGCGCGCCCGAATCCAGCACCGGCACATGCTTGAGCAGTTCGCCGACGAAGTCGCGCGCCTTGGCATCGTTGCCGCCCGGCTGGCGCAGCGCATAGCCCCATGCCGCCAGGTAGTTCCAGCGCGCGCCGCCAGAGGTCTTGGGATTGGGGGTGATCACCTGCACGCCGGGCTTGACCAGGTCGCCCCAGTCCTTGATGCCCTTGGGATTGCCTTTGCGCACCAGGAACACGATGGTGGAGGTGTACGGCGAGGCGTTGTGCGGCAGGCGCTTCTGCCAGTCCGGCTTGATCAGGCCCTTTTCGGCGATGGCGTCGATGTCGTAGCCCAGCGCCAGCGTGACCACGTCGGCGTCGAGCCCGTCGATCACCGAGCGCGCCTGCTTGCCCGAGCCGCCGTGCGACTGGCGCACGTTCACGGCGTCGCCACCTTGGGCCTTCCAGGCCTTGGCGAAGGCGGCGTTGACATCGACATACAGCTCGCGCGTCGGATCGTAGGAAACGTTCAGCAGGTTGGCAGCGCTCGCGGTCTGCGCCGCGCCGATTGCTGCCAGCACAGCCAGGCCGATGGCCAGTTTGCGAATCATCTTGTGTTGCTCCCGTCAGTGTCGTGAATGGCGCCTTGCGCCTGTTTGCGTGGCCCGCCTGGCGGGCGGGCTGGTGTCAGGAGCAAGACTACCGACGGGGCAATGCGAACGGAACGAAGGGTTTCGCCGATCCTTCGCCGTTTTCTGCATAAGATCCGGCGGAAATATGGGCATGCCCGGGACGGGATACTCACCGGCCCGGTAAACCCAGGGCACAGGTGGCGCAAACAGCACGCCCAAAAGAAAACGCCCGCACCGGCAAACCGGTGCGGGCGAAGTTTCCATTCTGGAAACGGGTAGACAAGTCATGAAGAGCGCCCCCGCATCTCCATGACAGGGCAGATCTTATCGGGCCGGCCGCGGCCGCGGCTTGACCAATATCAAGTGCGCGGCAATCGCATCAGCCGCCGCCCTGCCGGCTCAACAGGTCGGCCATCTCGTCGGCATGCTCCTCTTCCACCGCCAGGATCGATTCCATCAGCCGGCGCGAAGTCGGGTCGCGCTCGCCCAAAAACTGGATGATCTCGCGGTAGCTGTCGATGGCAATGCGCTCGGCCACCAGGTCTTCCTTGATCATGTCGGTCAGCGAGGTGCCGGCCACATATTCCGCATGCGAGCGGCTGGTCAGGCCGTCCGGCGCAAAGTCAGGCTCGCCGCCCAACTGGACGATGCGTTCGGCGATCTGGTCGGCATGGCCTTGTTCTTCGTTGGAATGCGCCAGGAATTCATCAGCCACGCTCTTCGAGTTCGGGCCCTTGGCCATGAAGTAATGGCGACGGTAGCGCAGCACGCAGACCAGTTCGGTGGCCAGCGCGTCGTTCAGCAACTTCAGCACGGTGTCACGGTCCGCAGCGTAGCCCGCGGTCACCGCACCTTCGTCGATGTGCTGGCGGGCACGCTCACGCAGGGTCTTGACGTCTGTAAGGAAAGGCTTGTCGTTCATAAAGGGCTCCTGGGGGATCGGGCTGCGTCGGCGCAGCGCCTTGTACGGAAACTCAACCCTTTTGTAACGCGAAAAGTGTGCCACTCGGCCGATAGGCCGTAACGTCGCGACTGGCGACTACACCGGAGGCTCCGCGGCGTGAAAAAATTGCATGGCACAGACCGGCTTACACGCACTGGGATGCCCATATGACGAAGCCGCTAGCCACCGCAACGCCAGCCGAATAGGACGCCATCCACTCGCGCATGCGCCAATGGGTTCGGACCCATGGCAAGCAGGACGCTGGCGAGGATCGCCAGACACGCCCATGCGATTCGCATCGATACGTCCGTCGCGAGCGTCGACGCGTCAAGCATCAACACAATCATGCTTACGCCCGCAAGCAGAAAGGCGACGACGATGATCTGAACCATCATGGCTTGTCAGGAATATGCCCAGTGCCCGTGTCGTACGTTTTGCTGAATGCGGCGCGAGAAGACTCGAGGGCACATAACGCGCGATCGATATCCGCCTGCAGGTCATCAACGCTCTCAAGCCCCACCGACAGGCGTACCAGACTCTCACGGATACCAGCTCGGCTTCTTTCCTCTGACGTCAACCTTCCATGCGTTGTCGTTGCGGGATGTGTCACCATCGAGCGTGTATCGCCAACATTCGTCGCGATCGAGATCAGGCGAAGGGCATCGATAAAAGCCCAGGCGCTCTCGCGCGAGTTGCCAACCTCAAAACTCAGGACACCGCCAGCGCCGCACTGTTGACGCTCGACCAAAGTACGCTGGGGATGGCACTGGAGTCCACTGTAGTACACAGCGCCGATATCGCGCCGGCATTTCAGCCAGCTCGCGAGCTTCTGCGTACTGCGTGCAATCGCCTCAACACGAAGCTCGAGCGTCTCGAGGCCTTTCAACAATAACCATGCATTCATGGCGCTCAGCGTTGGCCCCAGTGTCCGGGTCACCGCACGCATTTCCTCCATCAGAACAGTCGAGCCGGCTACAACACCCGCAACACAACGACCTTGTCCGTCGATGTACTTGCCGGCGGAATGTACGACCATATCAGCGCCAAGGAGTAGAGGTTGCTGCAAAATCGGCGTGAGCATCGTATTGTCGACTGCCAGCAAGCCGCCATGAGCGTGGACGATTCCTGCGACTCCCCGGATGTCCGCAACCTGCTGCAGTGGATTGGACGGCGTTTCAAGGAACGCAAGACTGGTCCTGTCGTCAATCGCGGCACACCATTGCGGCAGATCCGTCAGATCGACGATGCGAACATCGACCCCGAATTTTGCGAAGTAGTGCTGAAAGGCCGTCAGCGTTGTGCCAAATACATCTCGCGAACAAACCACATTTTCTCCGGCCCCGAGTCTCGCGTGGGCGATGGCGGCGATCGCCGCCATTCCTGACGAGAACGCCACCGCGTCTTCAGCCCCTTCCAATGCCGCCAGACGCCGTTCAAATGCCCGGACGGTCGGATTAGTGAAACGAGAGTACACGTTGCCGCTGGATGCGCCGCTGAATCTTGTTGCCGCGTCTGCTGCCGATTCGAACACATATGCGGACGTCAACGCGATCGGCTCGCAGAAGCATTCGGAAAAGTCCTGAAACTGAGCGACTCGTACCGCCTGTGTCATGGAAGGATTCATGGTCGTCTGACTTTGGTCAGCCATTGGTATCGAAATTCGGTCCGGCCGGTCGTATCGCCCCGTCGGAACTGGTGGACAATGTTCCGCGACCACGCAGACCGAACCATGAACACATGGCGGAGATCAACGTGAGCAAAGCGAGCGCCATGATGGTGTACACGTAGCTGCGGCTGGATTCAAAGGACCAGGCTCCAAGTTGCACAGTCAAGAACGCACCGAGCTGGTGAACAAGAAAAAGCAGACCAAACACTTTACCCTTGACCTGGCTGCCATAACGCTCGAAGCAGAACATGGATGTCAGGACAACCGTGCCCAGATAGCTTGCGCCGAAGAGTATTGCAAATGGCAGGATGCCTAGCCAAGGTGCAAGGAGAAGCAGCATCGACAGCGACCGCATCGCATAGAAGAGCGCAAGCAGCCGGTGCTTGTCGAATCGCATGGCAAGCATTCCTGATACGATCCCGCTCAGCAGCTCAAGCACCCCAAGGACGCTCATGGCAAAAGCCATTTCGAACCTCGGCACCCCCTGATCCTGCCAGTGCGGCAAAAGATGGACATCGATGAACGCCATCGTCGCGCCACAACCGAAGAATCCGGCCGCAAGGACGTAAAAGACTGCGTCATGCTGCACCACAGACCAGGCGCTTGCATACTGTGTCGGCATTCTCGGGCTGGCCGCGGAAGAAGGTTCCCATCGTGAAACCAACCACAGCGTAACCGCTATAGGCAACGCCAGTACGACCCCGACTACACCAAATACGGTTATCCAGCTTGCCTGCGGCTGCAACCATATCCACATGGGAGAGAGTACGATGAAGCCAATGGCGGTGCCATTGGTCACCACCGCGTACGCCAGGCCCTTCTTTCTCTCTTCAAAAAGACGATCCACCAGAATGCCCATGGGCACGAAGGTCATTGCCGCGAGGCCGAACGCGCCCACGACACCGAAGGCCAGACTAAAGAACACAATCGACTGATGCCAGACCGCCACACTCAGCAAGGCAACGCCCGCTCCGAACGCGCCGATGGCGGACGTCCGTAATGGACCGACACGATCGCTCAGCGCGCCCACCAGAGGGGACATAAGCCCCGTAGCCAGCATGAACAGTCCACCTGACCATGCGAACTGCGCGCGTCCGCGGCCGTAATGCTCCGACAGCTGGACAAAGTAGACCTGGTAGATTCCCTTTATCGCGGTGGACGAAAACATCACGGCAAAGCCGATGGCGAGCAGCAACCAGATGATTGTGCGGGAATTTTGGTGTCCGTTCATATCAGCGTCCGATCCCGAGAGCCATCGTGCCCGGCGCCTTCTGGCCATTCTCCACGTATATGTTTTCATACATGCTGTAGAACAGCTTGCACGTATGGTCCACGGCAAATAGCGCCTCTTCCTGCATCCTGGCTGTCGTGCACAACTCGCAGACGAGATTCAGACCCTGCTCAACATGCCCGACATCTTCAGCTTGATGGACCGAGAAGAACCGCAGATCGTGCTCGGCCAGTCCATACACTTTGCCGAATAGTTCATGACGGGCCTCACCCGCTCTCGTTTCCAGATTCTGCCCTTCACTGGCGATCATGACCGCCGCGGCACCGATGTGGTACTTCGCAGGATCGCGTACCGCGTCCAGTCGGTAGTTGATCAGCGCACTGGTGGCAGGCAGGGGATGCTCGGCATCACGCTCGACATCGCTGATGCCAATGGCGCGCAAGAAGTCCTGCATGAGAGCGACATGATTGTCGCTTCTGGAGAGACGCCCTGTTTCCTCCTCATACATATTGATTAATAGCGCGCGCTTGAATTTCGGGACCGGACAATAGAAGAAGAGATGCTCGACGTAGTGCAGGAAGTTCTTCGTTAACTGATACCCCTGAAGCGCCGTGGCCTTCAGCAGAGGCAGATTTGGCTTGTTCGGATCAAAGAGTGCCGCGAAGATGGGATGACCAAGAGTCAGGTTGTCATGCAGGACCTGACGAAGCTCTTCCTTGAGTTTTTCTTTTTTCATCATGCCGATTCGACTCCTTCTATAAACCATTCTGGAAGACCTGCTTTCGCAACGCGCAGACCGGTTGTGCAAGGAAGTGCCCGCGATAAGCCTCCCCGCCGACACGTGCATAGTCATCAAGCACACCATATGACTTGAATCCGAAACGCTGCCATAGCAGATGAGCCCGGCTTCCTTCACGTACATCGATAATCAGTTGCTCGATGCCAAGCGATTCCGCCTTGAGAACGATTTTCCGGAAAGCGTTCGGAATGATGTTCTGGCCACGGTACTCTGGATGAACGACTCCTTTGGACAGTTCAGCACGATGGCGGCAGTTCGGCATGGGGCTGCGAGTCATCATGCAGAAGAACACCAGCTTGCTTCCGGCAACCCCAACCAAGGCCAAGGAATCGCCTTTGGCAATTCGATAGCGCAACTCGCCAATGAATGCTTCTGCCTCGCCGCTCGACATGCGCTCTGCATAGCCCAGCATCGCGCCTTCCAAAGTCGTGCCCTCAACAAGCTCGACGATGCGATGAGCTTCCGCATCGGCAAGAGCTGAAATCCATTCGAGATGAACCTCGTTTTTCACGGTAAAGCTGCAAGTTTTTTTGATGACTGAAAGCCTAAGCCGGTGACTTGCGGCCAGCCAGCAAATGACTGGCCAGCGTCAGCAAAGATCCGGCCATATCCGATCAGCCGTAGAATTCTTGCTCTGAGCGCTTGACGAAGCGAGAAAGACAGTCAGCGCTCATCAGCCGGAATCGACGCCAAATGAGATCCGCTTACCTCCTCGTACTCCCCGGCGTGCACATGCTGGACCTGGCCGGTCCCCTCCAGATCCTCTCTACGGTCTCGGAGCTAGGTATCGGTCGGCTTTCCGTCCAGTGCGTCGGCCCCGATGCAACCGTGCAGGCCTTCCAGGGCGTGGCCCTGGGCCGAATCGAGGCATTGCCTACGCGCGTCGGTAGTCGGGACCTGGTTGTGGTGATCGGAAGCAAGCTGCAGGCTGCATTGATGGCATCGCAGGCCTGGCGTGACGCTGCTACGTGGCTGCGCCGAATGTTCACGGGCCGTCATGCAACTGACACGACGATTGCCGCCGTCTGCACCGGCGCCTTCCTGCTGGGTGACGCGGGACTGCTGGATGGCCGGCTGTGCACCACGCATCATGCCTTCATCAGGAAGCTTCGCGCACGGCAGCCGCATGCCTCGGTGGTCGACAACCGGGTCTTTGTTAGTGATGAAAATATCTGGACTTCCGCGGGCGTCGCATCGGGTATCGACATGGCGCTGCGACTGGTGGCGGAGATATTTGGCGATGAGGCCGCCATTCGCGTAGCGCGCGAGAATGTCGTGCCATTCCGGCGCTTCAGCAATGATCCTCGACTCGACCCGCAATACCAATCCCGCTCGCATGGCAACCCGTTGATCCATGCCGTCCAGGATGCCATCTCGCAGGATTTGCAGGCTTCCGTCTCGGCCCCTCATTTCGCCCAGAGCTTTGCAATCAGCGTCAGGCACCTTTCCCGGGTGTTTCTGGAAGAGACGGGATTGACTCCAAAGCAATACCAGCTTGCGCTCCGCATGGCGCGCGCGAGGAAGCTGTTGACTGCTTCAAATCTCTCCGTGGAAGAAGTTTCGTCGAAGTCCGGCTTCAGTAGCGTTCAGGCCTTCCGCAGTTGCTGGGACAAGATGGAAACCATGCCGCCAAGCCAGTACCGGAAGTCCAATTCGACCATCAGGCGTTGATGTCGCGATGTCATGAGGCTTACGCCCCATAGAAAAAAGCCCCCGCGCTATCTGCGCGGGGGCTTGAGTGCGAACGGACCTCGACGGCTCCCTGTCCGATCAGGGAAGGGAAGCAAGCGGCATTGTCAGCGCTGTGAGCAAGGTCAATCCAGCTTCCGCCCGAACGTGAACTCGCCGTCGGCATAATCCACCGGCACCAGGTCCTTGGCGGCGAACTTGCCCTCGAGGATGGCCCGTGCCACCGGGTTCTCGATCTGCTGCTGGATCGCGCGCTTGAGCGGCCGCGCGCCGAACACCGGGTCGTAACCCGCGCTCGCGATTTTTTCCAGCGCCTCGTCGCTGACCTCCAGCGTCATGTCCATGCGGGCCAGGCGGGCCTGCAGGCGCTGCAGCTGGATGCGCGCGATCGACTCGATATGCTTCTGGTCGAGCGCGTGGAACACCACTACTTCATCGATCCGGTTCAGGAATTCCGGCCGGAAATGCGTGCGCACCTCTTGCCAGACCGCGCCCTTGATCGCTTCCTGCGGCTCGCCGCTCATGGCCTGGATGATCTGCGAACCCAGGTTGGACGTCATCACGATTACCGTGTTCTTGAAGTCCACGGTGCGGCCCTGGCCGTCGGTCAGGCGGCCGTCGTCCAGCACCTGCAGCAGCACGTTGAAGACGTCGGGGTGGGCCTTCTCGACCTCGTCGAGCAGCACCACGCTGTACGGCTTGCGGCGCACGGCTTCGGTCAGGTAACCGCCTTCTTCATAGCCGACGTATCCCGGCGGCGCGCCGATCAGGCGGCTGACGCTGTGCTTCTCCATGAATTCGCTCATGTCGATGCGGATCAGGTGCTCTTCCGAATCGAACATGAACTCGGCCAGCGCCTTGCACAGCTCGGTCTTGCCGACGCCGGTCGGGCCCAGGAACAGGAACGAGCCATAGGGCCGGTTCTCGTCCGCCAGCCCGGCACGCGAACGACGGATGGCGTCGGACACCAGCCGCACGGCCTCGTCCTGGCCCACCACGCGCCCATGCAGGCGGTCTTCCATCTTCAGCAGCTTCTCGCGCTCGCCCTGCATCATCTTCGATACCGGGATGCCGGTGGCGCGGCTGACCACTTCGGCGATTTCCTCGGCGCCCACCTGCGTGCGCAGCAGCTTGTTGGGCTGCTTCTGCTCGCTCGCCTCTGCATCGGTCGCGGCCTTGAGCTTGCCTTCCAGGCCCGGCAGCTTGCCGTACTGCAGCTCGGCCACCTTGTCCAGCTTGCCCTCGCGCTGCAGCTTCGCAATCTCCAGCTTGACCTTCTCGATCTCTTCCTTCAGCGCGGCCGTGCCCTGCGCGGCGCCCTTCTCCGCCTTCCAGATCTCATCGAGGTCGGCGTACTCCTTTTCCAGGCGCGTGATTTCCTGCTCGATCAGTTCGAGGCGCTTCAGCGAAGCCTCATCGGTTTCTTTCTTGACCGCCTCGCGCTCGATCTTCAGCTGGATGGTGCGGCGCTCGAGCTTGTCCATCGACTCCGGCTTGGAATCGATTTCCATCTTGATGCGCGCGGCGGCCTCGTCGATCAGGTCGATGGCCTTGTCGGGCAGGAAGCGGTCGGTGATATAGCGATGCGACAGCTCCGCCGCCGCGACGATGGCCGGGTCGGTGATCTCGACGCCGTGGTGCAGCTCATACTTTTCCTGCAGGCCGCGCAAGATCGCAATGGTCGCCTCCACGCTCGGCTCATCCACCAGCACCTTCTGGAAGCGGCGCTCGAGCGCGGCATCCTTCTCGATGTACTTGCGGTATTCGTCCAGCGTGGTCGCGCCGATGCAGTGCAGCTCGCCGCGCGCCAGCGCAGGCTTGAGCATGTTGCCCGCGTCGATCGCGCCCTCGGCCTTGCCGGCGCCGACCATGGTGTGGATCTCGTCGATAAAGACGATGGTCTGGCCCTCGTCCTTGGCGACGTCGTTCAGCACGGCCTTGAGCCGTTCCTCGAACTCGCCGCGGTACTTGGCGCCGGCCAGCAGGCCGGCCATGTCCAGCACCAGCACGCGCTTGTTCTTCAGGCTTTCCGGCACCTCGCCGTTGACGATGCGCTGCGCCAGGCCTTCGACGATGGCGGTCTTGCCGACGCCCGGCTCGCCGATCAGCACCGGGTTGTTCTTGGTGCGGCGCTGCAGGATCTGGATCGCGCGGCGGATTTCGTCGTCGCGGCCGATCACGGGATCGAGCTTGCCGATACGGGCGCGCTCGGTCAGGTCGATGGTGTACTTCTTCAGGGCCTCGCGCTGGCCTTCGGCCTCGGCGCTGTTGACCGAATCGCCGCCGCGCACGGCCTGGATCGCCGACTCGAGCGACTTGCGGTTGAGTCCGTGCTCGCGCGCGAGGCGGCCGGCGTCGCCCTTGTCGTCGGCGACGGCCAGCAGGAACAGCTCGCTGGCGATGAACTGGTCGCCGCGCTTGATCGCTTCCTTCTCGGTGGCATTGAGCAGGTTCACCAGGTCGCGTCCGATCTGGACCTCGCTGGTGCCCTGCACCTGCGGCAGCCGCTTGATGGCCGCGTCCAGCGCCGTCTGCAGGCCCTGCACGTTGGCGCCGGCGCGCGCCAGCAGCGCCTTGGCGGCGCCGTCGTCCTGCGCCAGCAGGGCACGCAGCACGTGCTGCGGATCGATGTACTGGTTGTCGTTGGCCAGCGCCAGGCTTTGCGCATCAGCCAGCGCTTCCTGGAACCGGGTGGTCAGCTTGTCAAGACGCATAAGGATTCCCTCTCTCGGATAGGTCGTGTCCTGATGCGGGGGCGCTGGCGCCGGCCGGTTGCCGGCGCGCCCGTTTGCCCTGCCGGACACTCGATGTCATACCGAAAGATAAGGCTTTGCCGTGACATTTCAAGGCCGCATTCCGCGCGCAATCGCGCCGTCCGGCGTAGCGCGGCGCGGGCACGCCTGGACTACCCCATGTGATGCCCGAGATACGCAGCCGCTACGCGGCGCGGTCAGCGGCCTTGTCGGCGAGGTTGCGCACCAGTACCAGCGACTCGCCCTGCACCACCACGCGGCCGTCGGCGCCGGTGACCATGCTGGCGAGGTTGACCAGGTCCTTGTCCGCGCGCAGCCGCACGATGCGCACGCGGGCCGTCAGCGGTTCGTCCAGCCGGGCCGGCGCGGCCAGCCGCAGCGACTGCTTCATCCAGCCGGTGCCGCGCCCGGGCAGCCGGGTGCCGAGCAGGTCCGAGAACATGCCGGCCAGCAATGGCAGCGGCACCACGGGCCCGGCGAAACCGCGCGCGCGCGCGAAGTCCGCATCGGCGTGGAACGGGTTGGCATCGCCGGTCAGCGCAATGTACTCGTCCAGGTCCGCAGAGGTGAAGGCCCGAGTCGCGGCCGCCTGCTGGCCCGGACGCAGGCCGTACAGGGCCGCGTCGCCGTCCTGCGCAACCGGGTCGGCTCCGGCTGACTGGCCAGCCAGTGCGGCAGGACCCGCGTCCGCCAGCCAGCGCGACTCGCCCACGGCCGTCACCCGCGGTGCCTGGCCGGGCCCGCCCGCACAGCTCACCGTGGTGGCGTAGGCGGCAAGCCCGGCGGGCGCCGGCTGCGCAGACAGCGCACACTGCACCGCATCGCCAACGAACGCCGGCGCCGGGAACATCAGCGTCTGCGCGACCGGCAAGGCCGGCCGCGGCAGTTGCCGCGCGCTATGCGCGCACAGCAGCGATAACAGCAACATGCCGTGCGCCACCGTGGCACCGAAATGCGTGCCACGGGCAAAGGCCGGATCGCAGTGGATCGGGTTGTCGTCGCGCGACAGCGCGGCGAAGCGGTCGAAATCGCGCTGCGACAGCACGCGCGGCGGGTCGTCGTGCATCAGTCGGGCACCTGTACGGTATTGGCGTTGACGGTGATGGCGTTGCCGGGCGCCGGCGTGGCGGCGAACGGCGGCACGTTGGACGGCAACAGCGCCGGCGCCGGGGTGTTGAGGGTGCCGCCGCGTGGCGTGGTCCGCACCACCTGCGAGGGCGGCAGCGCCTTGCCGGCGGTCAGGTTGTCGTAGACCGCGTCGAGGGCCCGGTTCAGGTAGACGTGCAGCGGCACATAGCGGTTGCTGTAGCCCGGCACCAGGCCGATGAAGGCATCGAAGTGCTGGGCGTTCTCAACTTCCACGTAGGACAGCTTGCTGGTCACGCCTTCCTGCTGGCGGTTCAGGCCCAGGTAGGGGCGCGAGGTATGGTTGACCGGCAGCAGCGCGTCGCTGCGCCCATGCACGATCAGCGCCGGCTTGCCGCGCAAATTGCCATTGCGCAGTGTCAGCGCCTGGCCGGCCTGCAATGCAAGCGCCGCCGCATCGGAGCCGGTCAGCAGGTTGCGCAGGCAGCTGGCGCCGTCGTAGTTGAGGTCGGCGCGCTGGGTCGAGGCGGACACGGACGGCAGGTTCAGGTAGGGCCCGTGCTGCGGATCGCGGTCGTTGATCAGCTGGACCGGCGCCTGCGGCGGAATGCCGTTGCCGGTTGCATACATCGACGCCAGCGCGGCCGGCGCGATCGCGGCGGGCTTCAGGTCGGTCAGCGTGGCGGCAAAGCTGTAGCCGCACAAGCGGTCGGTCACGCTGGCCTGCGCATAGGCGTTGGCGTAGGTGACCGAGATCGCGGCCGCTACGTCGAACGCGGCCAGCGACGGGTGCAGGTCATCCGATTCCGCTTCCCAGCCGGCGGCACGCAGCGCCTGCAGCGCGCTGGCGCTCTGCAGGTCGGTGTTGGCGCCGGTGACCAGCCCTTTCTCGGCCAGCGTCTGGCAGCGCGCGGCGAAGAACGGCGCCATGGTCGGGTTGGTGTAGAACGGCGCCTGCGCCAGCGCGGTGGCACGCCCGGCGCAGTGCTGCAGCAGGTTGGCGGTGGTGGTGTAGTCGTACAGCGTCAGGCCCGAAGCCGCCACCTGTGCCGCGCCGCGACGCACCACGATGCCGGTATTGGGCGGCATGTTCAGGTTGGGCTCGGCCACCGCGACGCCGTCGATCAGGCCGCCGGCATCCTGCTCCGCGGCCGCCACGGCGGCACCGCCGCCATTGGACACGCTCGATGCGATTACCAGTACCTGGTCCTGGCCCAGCGTGCGCTGGCGCGTGCCGTTGGCCGACACGGCGCCGAAGCGGTCATTGATGGCCCACAGCGCGAACTCCACCGCCTGCAGCGTGAACCTGCCCCAGTCCTTCTCCGGGTTGCGCTGCGAGTGCGCGTGCTTGAACGCAAGCCGGTGCGGGTTGGCGGCGGTAAATTCCGCCAGCGAGGTGGCGCCGGCCGGCGCAGCAAAGTGCGCGTTCTTGCCGGCGGCAGCGCGCGTGATGCGGGTGCCGTCGATCAGCGGCACCGTGTCGGTATCCAGGTCATGCGGCGCGGCGCCGGTGCCCTTGTCGGTATAGGCCACCGCGCAGCCGCGCTTCAGGCCCCATTCGCCGGTGCCGATGGCGCCATACACGCCGCGCGAGCCCGACGAGGTCGCGGTGATCAGGCACGGCCTGGCGGGGTTGAACGTGCTCGGTATCTGCACCAGCATGGTCACGTTCTGCTGGCCCGAGCCGTCGTCCGAGTACGCCACGTACTCGACGCCCGCGACCTTGCCTTCCGACGCCGTGACATTGCCCTGCGCGTCGACGTTGGGCCCATAGAGCGAGCCATAGCCGCCGCCGGCGCTGGTATCGACAATGGCGCGATAGTTGGTATAGATCGCATAGCGCCGCAGCTCCGCCGCGGTCGGTGCGGCCGGGTTGAGCGGCAGTGGTGCCGTGCTGCTCGCCAGACCGTCCTTGCCCAGCCCTGCGGTCAGCAGGTCGTCGGTGGCGCCGTCGTAGCTGTTGGTGGTAACCGCGCCGATATAGGCGGGCTTGGTATTGGGGTTGCCGCCGTTGCCGTTGCTGTTGCCGTTGTCATCGCTGGAGCCGCAAGCGGCCAGCATCGATGCGGCCGCCGCCAGCGCCGTGAGCCTGAGGCCGCGGTGCCGCCGCGGCAAATGCTGAGTGGATTGCATGTCAACCTCCTTCTGTCGCCCCGCCTCGGGGCCGTCGAGACATACGTCGATGGAAGACTGCGAAAACTGCGAAGACTGCGACCGCGAACAACGGATACAACATCAAACCACGGCAACCGGTGCGCACCTCAGCCGCTGTTGCCGGCAAGGCCCGCACGCAGCTTGTGCTTTTCCACCTTGCCGGACGGCGTGCGTGGCAACGTCTCGAGAAAGCGCACCTGGCGCGGCACCTTGTAGCCGGCCAGGTGCGCCTTGCAGTGGGCGATCACGGCATCGGTGTCCAGCGCCGCACCGGGGCGCAGCACCACCAGCGCCATGCCGACCTCGCCCCAGCGCGGGTCCGGCGTGCCGATCACCGCGGCCTCGGCCACGCCCGGCAGCTGGAACAGCACGTTCTCGACCTCGGCCGGATAGATGTTCTCGCCGCCCGAGATAAACATGTCCTTGGCCCGGTCGACGATGTAGTAGTCGCCGTCCTCGTCGCAATAGGCGATGTCGCCGGAATGCAGCCAGCCGTCGCGCAGCGCCTGCGCGGTGGCCTCGGGCAGGTTCCAGTAGCCCGGCGTCACGCCCGGCCCCTTGATCAGCAATTCGCCGCGCTCGCCGGGGCCTGCGTCGACGCCGAGCGGATTGACGATGCGGGTCAGCATCGACCCCACCGGCTTGCCGATGCTGCCGAGCTTGCGGCGCGCGGTGTCCTCGTCGCAAACGAAGACCGTGGGACCGGTCTCGGTCATGCCGAAGCCGAAGCGGATGGTCACGCCCTTGGCCAGGTAGGCTTCGAGCAACGGCCGGGGCACCGGCGAGCCGCCCGCCGCCATGTTGCGCACGCCTGACAGATCCGTTCGTGCGAAGCGCGGATGCTGGCTCAGGAACAGGTACACCGCCGGCACGGCGAAGAACATGGAGATGCCCTCGCCGCTGCCGCGGTCGAGCCGGGCCAGGACCGCCTGCGGCTCGAACTGCCGCATGATGTGTACGGTGCCGCCGGCGTGCAGCACCGGGTTGGCATACAGGTTCAGCCCCCCGGTATGGAAGAACGGCAGCACGTTGAGGAACACGTCGTCGCGCGTGATCTGGTTCGCCAGCATCGCGTTGACGGCGTTGAAGAACACCATGCCGTAGGTCTGGATCACGCCCTTGGGCTTGCCGGTGGTGCCTGAGGTGTACAGCAGGTGCCAGATTTCGTTCTCGTCGCGGCACGGCATCTCGATGATGCGTCCGGACGCGGCATCGAGCACGGCTTCATACTCGGTCCAGCCGCCGGGCACGTCGGCGGCTTCGTCATCGGCCAGGTGCAACACCGCGCGCAGCGGCACCGCACTGGCCAGCTCCGCCGCCACGCCGAGGAAGCCGTCGCCCGCCACCAGCACGTGCGGCGTGCAGTCGTGCAGGATCGGCAGCAGTTCGGCCGCGGGCAAGCGCCAGTTCAGGCACACCATCACCATGCCGGCCTTGGCGCAGCCATACAGCATCTCGAGATAGTCGGAGCTGTTGTGCGCCAGCACCGCCACGCGCGAGCCCGGTGCCAGGCGCAGATGGTCGCGCAGGTATTCGGCGAAACGGCTGGCACGCTCGTCGGCATGGCGATAGGTCACGTGGCGGCCGCTCTCGACGTCCACCAGCGCGACCTTGTCGGGGAAATGCTGCGCGTTCCGGTGCAGCCAGTCGATCACGTACATGGGCTAGCCTCCGCTCAGCTGGCGATGTCGTGGACCGGTCCGCTGCCACGCAGCCGGCCCACCACGCCCTGCGGGAAATAATAGACGCTCAGCACGAACAGCAGGCCCAGCCACAGCAGCCAGCGGTCCGGATGCAGCAGCGCCGACAGCAGCGGCAGCGCGGCGGTGCCGTCGCTGGCCAGCTTCATCACGTCCTGCAGGTAGGTCTGCGCCAGCAGGAACAGCACGGTGCCGATCACCGCGCCATAGAGCGTGCCCATGCCGCCGATCACCACGATCAGCAGGATGTCGACCATGATCTCGAACGACAGCGAGGTGTCGGGTCCGTTGTAGCGCAACCAGACTGCCATCAGCACGCCCGCCAGCGTTGCGAACATCGCCGACAGCACCGTCGACACCGTGCGGTAGACCACGGTACGGTAGCCGATCGCCTCGGCACGGAAGTCGTTCTCGCGGATCGCCTGCAGCACCCGGCCGAACGGCGAGTTGACGATGCGCAGCAGCGCCAGGAACAGCACCAGCGCGCCGGCGAACACCAGGTAATAGCTGAGCAGCTTGCCGCTCAGCGGCACGCCCAGCCATTCGGCGTCGCCCAGCGTAAAGCCGGGGCGCAGCACCTCGGGCACCTTGAAGGTCAGTCCGTCCTCGCCGCCGGTCCACTCCGACAGCTGCGAGACCAGCGTGGCGAAGGCGGTGGCCACCGCCAGCGTGATCATGGCAAAGAAGATCGCCCGCACCCGCAGCGAGAACAAGCCGATCAGGAAGGCCAGCAGCGCCGACACCGCCAGCGCGCCCGCCGTGCCGGCCAGCAATGCCCCCCAGCCGGGCTCCATGCGCGACATGGCGATGGCCACGCCATAGCCGCCGATGCCGAAGAACATGGTGTGGGCAAACGAGACAATGCCGGTATAGCCCAGCAGCAAATCGTAGCTGGCCACCAGCACCACGAAGATGCAGATCTTGGCCGCCATGTTGAGCGCGCGCGCGCCGGGGAACGCAAACGGCGCGCACGCCAGCGCAACCAGGATCAGCAGCAGCAGCGCCGCCAGCACGCGGCTGCGCGGCAGGTCGCCGGAAAGAAGTCGAATCATCGTCGTTGCCCTCAGCGCCGTGCCACCGGGAACAGCCCTTGCGGGCGCCACAGCAGGATCAGCATCATCAGCAGGATGTTGGAGAACAGCGCCACCTTGGGGAACAGGAAGCCGGTGTAGTTGGCCATCAGCCCCACCAGCAGTGCGCCGACGAAACAGCCGGTGGTGGACCCGAGCCCGCCGATGATGATCACGATGAAGATCAGCACATTGACCTGCGCGCCGATCGCCGCCGTGATGTTCTGCTGGTACAGCCCCCACAGCACGCCGCCAAGCCCGGCCAGCGCCGCCCCCGCGACGAATACGCCGATAAACAGGCGGCGCACCCGGTAGCCCAGCGCCTCGACCATCTCGCGGTTCTCCACCCCGGCGCGGATCAGCAGGCCGATGCGGGTGCGGTTGAGCAGCAGCAGCATGGCGATGAAGATCACCAGCCCCAGCGCCATCGCGATCAGCCGGTACTTCTCGATCGCCGCGTCGCCCAGCAGCACCGCGCCGCGAAAGGTGGTGGGCACCTGCAGCGCGATGGTTTCCGGGCCCCAGATCGCCTTGATCAGCTGCTCGGCCACGATCATGCCGCCCATCGTGATCAGGATCTGCTTGAGGTGCTGGCCGTAGACCGGACGCACCACCACGCGCTCGAAGAACAGCCCGACCGCGCCGGCAGCCACCATCGCCGCGGCGATCGCCAGGGCAAAGACCGACAGGTTCAGCGCCAGGCTGTCGGCCTCCACCCAGCCCGCCAGCGGCAGCAGCACCGAGGCCGCGACATAGGCGCCCAGTGCGATGAAAGCGCCATGGCCAAAGTTGAGCACGTCCATCAGGCCGAACACCAGGGTCAGGCCGGACGACACCACGAAGATGATCATGCCCATCGCCAGGCCGGCGATGGTCAGCGTGAGCCACGTGGAGGGGCTGCCGATCAGGGGGAAGGCAAGCAGCATCAGCAGCGGCGCAAGTGCCAGCGGAGTCCAGTCGAGGCGGACCCTGGGCAGGGCAGCCGCCGCGCCTGCGGCGGGCAAGGTTGTAGAGGTTGTCATGTGTCTCGTCCTGCGCGGCATGGTCTTCTGCCTGCGCTTCTTCCAATCACTGATTGCCGGTCCTCTCTCCCGCAAGCGGGAGAGGGGGCCAGCCTGCGCAACTGAAAAGGCCTACTGGTGCGCCGCCAGCGATAAACCCAGCAGCCGCTGCTGCAATGCCTCATCCTCCGCCAGCGCCGCCATCGTGCCGGTATGCACGGTGCGGCCATCGTCCATCACTGCCACCGTATCGCCCACCGACTTCGCCATATGGAAGTTCTGCTCCACCAGCAGGATCGACACCTCGGTCTGCTTCAGCTCGCGGAACACATGGATCATGTTCTGGATGATCGCCGGCGCCAGCCCCTTGGTCGGCTCGTCGACGATCAGCAGCTGGCGCGGCTCGATGATGGCGCGCGCCACCGACAGCATCTGCTTCTGCCCGCCCGACAGCACGCCGGCGCGCTGGTGCCAGAACGTCTTCAGCGCCGGGAACATGCGGAACACCCAGTCCAGCCGGCGTTCGTCGATGGCGCCGGTGCGGGCGGCGAGGCGCATGTTCTCGGCCACGCTCAGGTCGGAGAACACGCTCATGTTCTCGGGCACGTAGGCAATGCCGGCCTGCGCGATCGCCGGCGTGCTGTGGCGCGTGATGTCGGCGCCGTTGAACGTGACAGTGCCGGCGCTGGCCTGCCACAGGCCCATGATGGTGCGCAGCGTGGTGGTCTTGCCGGCGCCGTTGCGCCCCAGCAGCATGGTCACGCCGCCGCGCGGCACCGCGAAGCTGACGCCATGCAGGATGTGGTACGGGCCGATATGGGTCTGCACGTCCTGCAGCTGCAGGATCGGCTCTGCCGTGGTCAAGTCAGCCATGGCTGCCCTCCTCTTCCGGCAGGCCCAGGTAGGCCTGCTGCACCACCGGCGATGCGATCACCTCGGCCGGGTCGCCATCGGCCACCAGCGTGCCGTTGTGCAGCACGATGATGCGGTCGGCCAGCGAGCGCACCACGTCCATCTTGTGCTCGACCAGCAGCACGGTCTTGCTGCGGTCCTGGCGGATCTCGCGGATCAGGTCCAGGATCACCGGCACTTCGTCGACGCTCATGCCCGCGGTGGGCTCGTCGAACATGAACACGCGCGGCTGCAGCGCGAGCAGGATGCCGACCTCC
Organism: Cupriavidus alkaliphilus; assembly: GCF_900094595.1. Classification (GTDB taxonomy): domain Bacteria; phylum Pseudomonadota; class Gammaproteobacteria; order Burkholderiales; family Burkholderiaceae; genus Cupriavidus; species Cupriavidus alkaliphilus. The sequence continues at coordinate 225,238 of NZ_FMAD01000003.1, forward strand.
AGCTTGCGCTGGTCGCCGTGCGGCAGCGATGCCACCGTCAGGTGACGCTTGCCGGCCAGCGCCACCCGCTCCAGGATGCCCATGGCCTGCGCCTGCAGCTCGCGGTGGCCCGACCACATCGAGAACAAATCGATGCCGCGCTGCTGCCGCGCCTGCACCGCCAACCGCACGTTCTCCAGCACCGACAGCTGCGGGAACAGGCTGGTCAGCTGGAACGCGCGGCCGATGCCACGCCGGGTCTTCCGCGACACCGCCAGGCGCGTCACGTCCTCGCCGTCGAGCAGGATCTGCCCGGCAGTGGGCGGCAGCTGTCCCGAGATCAGGTTGAAATACGTGGTCTTGCCGGCGCCGTTGGGGCCGACGATGCAGGTCAGCTCGCCGGGCCGGAACGCGCACGACACCGCATTGACGGCGACGTGGCCGCCAAAGCGGATGGTGAGCCCGCGCGTTTCCAGCAGCGGCCGCGCCGCGGACACCGCCGCGCCCGCGGGCTGGCCCGCCGGCTGCGACGGCGCGGGCGCGGTCCTGGCGTAGGAGGCTGGCGCGTCCATCAGCGGTGGTTGCGCACGGGCACGTTCATCTCCTCGGGCCTGATCTCGCGCACGAGCTCGGGCACGCCCCAGGCAAAGGCCGGGTCCACCTTGATCTTGAAGTGGTACATCGACTGCATCGCCTGGTGGTCTTCCTTGCGGAAGGTCATCCTGCCCTTGGGCGTGTCGAACGACATGCCTTCCATCGCCGCGATCAGCTTCTCGGTGCCGGTTTCGCCATGGGTCTTCTTCAGGGCCTCGACCAGAGCGATGCCCGCGCTCATGCCGCCGGCGGTGAAGAAATCGGGCGGTGCCTTGAACTTGCTGTAGTGGTTGGACACCAACCATTCGTTGGCCTTGTTCTTGGGGATGCCGAAATAGTAGTACGTGGCCCCTTCCATGCCCGGGAAGTTCTTGTAGCTGGCCATCGCGGGCAGGATGTTGCCGCCGGTGGCGATCTCGATGCCGTAGCGCTTGGGGTCCAGGTCGGCGATCTTGAACGGGTTGCCGGCGCCGGCCCAGATGATGAAGATCACCTTGCGGCCGGGCTTGTCCTTGAGCGAATCGAATAGCCGCTGCGCGCCCGCGGTGAAGTCCGTGGTATTGGTCGGCAGGTATTCCTCATGCACGATTCTGGCGTGCTTGAGCGCGCCCTTGAAGGCCTTGACGCCGTCGCGGCCGAAGGCATAGTCCTGCGCCAGCGTGGCGATCTGCACGCCCGGCTTGTCCAGCGCCACCGCATTCGAAATCGCGTCCTGCGACGAGTTGCGGCCGGTGCGGAAGATATAGCGGTTCCACTTGTCGCCGGTGATGGAGTCGGCCACGGCGGGCTCGACCAGCAGCACCTTCTTGTATTCCTCGGCCACCGGCAGCATCGCCAGCGCCGTACCGGAGGACGTCGGGCCCACCGCGATGTCGGCGCGGTCGTCGCTGTAGGCCGCGGCCAGCTGAGCCTTGGCCACGTCCGGCTTGCCCTGGGTGTCCTTCTCGATCACCACCAGCTTGTTGCCGTTGACGGTCATGGTGCCGTTGGTGGCGTATTCCAGGCCCATCATCAGGCCGGTCTGGGTCTGCTTGGCATAGGCCTCGAGCGCGCCGGTCTTGTCGTAGACATGGGCGATGCGGATGTCCTTGGCCTGCGCGGCGCCGGCGCCGAGCAGCGCGGCGGCCAGGGCCAGGGCGCGCAGGGCGTGGGGGTTGCGATGCATTGCGGTCTCCTGGGTTCGGTCTCGTTTGTGTTTGTAGGGATGAAACCTGCTGCAACTGCGTGGCATGCCGGCTGCCGGCGCACGCGGGCCGGTACTGCGCAATCGCGCCTATCGCGTTTGGCGCGGTTGCAGGCCATGCGCGATCAAGTCGAACGCGGTGTCGACCACCTTCTCCATCGATGGCGGACGCTTCCAGCGCGCATAGCGCATGCCGAGAAAATTGCTGATGCCGATCAGGCACCAGGCGCGCACCTCGGCATCGCCGGGCACGATTTCGCCCTGCTCTTCGGCGCGGGTCAGGCGCCGGCTGTAGAGCTCGGCGAATACCTGGAAATAGCTGCTGTAGATGGTCTCGTCGACCGAGTAAGAATCCAGCACGATCCGGTACAGGTTCTTATGGCGCGAAACGAAGGACAGGAACGCCTTCAGGCCCAGGCGCTCGGCCTCCATCTGGGTTTCGGCGGCGCCGACGTGCTTGCGCAGGTGCCCGCGCACCAGTTCCAGCATGTGGGCGACCAGCGCGCGGAAGATGTCTTCCTTGTCCTTGAAGTACAGGTAGAAGGTGCCCATCGCCACCTTGGCTTCCTGCGTGATCTCGGAGATCGACGCGGCGTAGTAGCCCTTCTCGCCAAACACTTTCTCGGCGGCGCGCAGCAGCGCCTCGCGTGTCTTCTGCCCGCGCGCGGTCTTGGGCGGGCCCATGCCGCCGGCCGGGCCGGTGGCGTCGACGTCGGCTATGCCGGTGTCGCCAGTCTGGGTGGTGGACATCTTGTCTCCGGTGGCGCTGCGCGCCTTGTCATGGAAATGCCGACCGCTACCTGTATTGCCGGCGCCGGCGGATCGTCGGCAGGCGCCTCCTCGCCCCTGCCGCCGACTTGCCGTCGCCCGGAACCGACATTCAGGCAAAACCTGATATCTGATTCATGTTTCATCGTATAAATTGCCAGGCGTGGATGTCAATAGAGGGGCACCCTCACCCCGGGCGGCATCCGGGACATCCTTTACCCCTCCAGCCAGCCGAGACACGCCGTTGGACGCTTCCGATCCGGTACCCGCCAGCCCCGCCGCGCCCCCCTATGCGCTTTATCCGGCGCGTGGCGCCCTGCCCGGCTGGCGCGAGGCTGGCCAGGGAAGGCCCCTGCTGCTGCTGCACGGCTGGTCTGTCAACGGCGCGGCCTTTGACGGACAGCGCGCGCTGGCGCTGGCCGGCTTTCGCGTGATCGCCCCGGACCATGCCGGGCATGGCCTGTCGCGGCAGCGCGCGGGCGCGACCATCGCGGCGCTTGCGCGCGACGTGGCCGCGCTGGTCGCGCACCTCGGGCTGGATGACGTGGTGGTGGCGGGCTGGTCGATGGGTGCGATGGTGGCCTGGGCCCTGCTCCGCGACCAGCCGCAGCTGCCGCTTGCGGCGGTCGGCAGCATCGACATGACGCCCCGCATGATCACTGACCAGGGCTGGCCGCATGGGCTGCACGGCCATTACGACCTGGCGCTCGCGAGGCAGATGGCGGACCGGGTTCGTGCCGACTGGCTACGGCTGGCGCCGTCGGTGGCTTCGGGCCTGTGGGCGGCGGGACGGCGCCCGGAGGCAGCGGCGACGCAGCGCGTCGCGCACATGGCGCAGCAGTGCGATGCCGCGGCGCTGGCCAGCTTGTGGGAAGACATGGCGCGGCAGGATTTTCGCGACACGCTGCGCGCGGCGCGCTTGCCGCTGTTCCATCTGTACGGTGAGTCCAGCCGGCTGTACGCGCCGGCGGTGGGCATTGCCACGCGGGCCTTGTACCCGGAGTCAGGGTTCAGCGTGGTGGCCGGTGCCGGCCACAGCCCGCATATGGAGCAGGCACCGGCTTTCAATGCCGCGCTGCTGGCCCTGATCCGCGACGCCGATCAGGCCAGCATGCGATAGGTCCAGAGTCCCAGCGCGGTCAGCAGCAATGAGCCGCCGAGATGCAGCAGCAAGTGCATCGCCGCCCAGCCGTAGTCGCCGGCCATCAAGTTCGCCACGACCTCGCTCGAAAACGTCGAGAACGTGGTCAGCCCGCCCAGGAAGCCGGTAATGGCAAACAAGCGCCATTCCGGCGGCAGGCCGGCATGGGTATCGAAGAAGCCGACCGCCAGCCCGATCAGGTAGCCGCCCACCAGGTTGGCCGCGAGCGTGCCGTACGGCAGCGCCGGATTGATGGCATTCCACAGCACCGAGAACCCCCAGCGCAGCCAGGCCCCCGCCGCGGCGCCGACACCGACGGCGACAAACCCCAACGCGCCCATCAGGGCTGGTCCTCGCCGCTGGCGTTGATCGACTCGATGCCCCAGCGCTTCAACGCGTCTTCATCGGTCACCCGTGCATCGACCCAGCGCGCCCCCTCCGGCGTTTCTTCCTTCTTCCAGAAGGGCGCTTCGGACTTGAGGTAATCCATGATGAATTCGCATGCGGCGAAGGCGTTGCCGCGGTGCTTCGATGCCACCGCGACCAGCACGATCTGGTCCAGCGGCAGCAGCGGGCCGACGCGATGGATGACGGTGACGCCCAGCAGCTCCCAGCGCGCGCGCGCCGCCGCCTCGATCTGCGCCAGCGCCTTCTCGGTCATGCCCGGGTAATGCTCCAGCTCCATCGCGCTGACGGCGCTGCCCTCGCTGACGTCGCGCACGGTGCCGATAAAGCTGGCCACTGCGCCGACCTGCGGGTTATCGGCGCGCAGTGCCGCGACTTCGGCGCCGAGATCGAAATCCTCACGCTGCACCCTGACGCTCATCTCAGCCTCCGGTCACGGGCGGGAAAAACGCGACTTCGCAGCCGTCGGCAAGCGCGGTATCGGCGCGGGCAACGGCATGGTCAACGGCCATGCGCAGCGCGCGGCCCTCGGCCAGGGTCTCGGCCCAGGCGCCGCCACGCTGGCGCAGCCACTGGCGCAACTCGCCGACGGTGCGCACCTCGGGCGGCACGTCGGCGCGCTCGGCGGACACGCCGAGCTGCTCGCGCACGCTGGCAAAGAATCGGAGTTCGATGATCATTGCTGCCTTCTATATCCTGGGCATCCTGGTCATGCCGGCCGCTACGCGAGCAGGCCGTCAAACGGAATGAACTGCACAGTGTCGCCGCGCGCGATCGCCTGGTTGGGCGGATTGTCGATCAGGCCGTCGCCCCAGACGGTGGAGGTCAGCACGCCCGAGCTCTGGTTGGGGAACAGCTCCAGCCCGCCCTCGGCATTGAGTCGCGCGCGCAGGAATTCGTTGCGGCGGTCGCCCTTCTTCAGCTCGAAATCGGCGCGCAGCGGCAGGCGCCGCGGCGTCACGTCAGCCACGCCCTGCAGGCGCAGGATGAACGGGCGCACGAACAGCAGGAAGGTCACGAAGCTGGACACGGGGTTGCCCGGCAGCCCGAGGAAAAACGCCGGCTCGCTGCCGCTGCCGACCTGTCCGAATGCGAGCGGCTTGCCCGGCTTGATCGCGATCTGCCACATATCGAGCCGCCCTTCGGCCTCGACCGCGGGCTTGATATGGTCTTCCTCGCCGACCGAGACGCCGCCCGAGGTAATGATCAGGTCATGTCCCTGCGCCGCGCGGCGCAGGGTTTCGCGCGTGGCCGCCAGCGTATCGGGCACGATGCCGAAGTCGCTGACCTCGCAGCCCAGGTTTTCCAGCAGGCCGCGCAGCGTGAAGCGGTTGGAGTTGTAGATCGCGCCCGGCTTGAGTGGCTCGCCGGGCATCGCCAGTTCATCGCCGGTGAAGAACACCGCGACGCGCACGCGGCGCACCACATCCAGCTTCGCCTGGCCGACCGACGCGGCCAGCCCCAGTGCCTGCGGCGTCAGCCGCGTGCCGGCCGGCAGGATCACGCTGCCGGCTTCGATATCCTCGCCGGCGCGCCGCACCCACTCGCCGGATTGCGGCACGTGGTTGACGATCACGTCGTCGCCCTCGGCCGTGCATTGCTCCTGCATCACCACGGCATCGGCGCCGGGCGGAATCAGCCCGCCGGTGAAGATGCGCGCCGCGGTGCCGGGCTCCAGCGCGGTGCCGACATGGCCGGCGGGAATCCGTTGCGACACGCGCAGCCGCGTGCCCGCGGCCGGCACCTCGGCGGCGCGCACGGCGTAGCCGTCCATCGAGGTATTGTCGGCCGGCGGCACCCGCAGCGTGCTCGTTACCGGCGCCGCCAGCACGCGGCCGTTGGCGGCGAGCGTGTCGATCGACTCGGCCTGCGCCAGCGGGCGAGCGGCGCCAAGCAGCGCGTCGAGCGCCTGGGCCATGGTCAGCATCGGGGGACGGGAAGGTGCTGCGGCTTGGGTCATGGTGCGATGTGGGAAAGGGTTGGCCCACGAAAAACGGCCCGCGCATTGCCGGCACCCGCGCGCGGGGCTGGCAATCCGGGGACCGTGGATCGGGCCCGCAGCCTGATTGTAGCGAGTTGGGCCGGACCCGGCACGCGGCGGCGCCGCAGCCACGTGGGCGGCCCCGCGCGCTTACAGGCCGGTGTGGCGGGCGATATAGGCCTTCACCTGCGCGGCGTCGGCCGGCATCACCTCGAAGCGCTGCGGCAGGCTCTCGATGCCCTCGAACTTCGCCGGGCGCTCCGGCTCGTGGCCGAGCGCTTCGCGGATGGTGTCGGCAAACTTGGCCGGCAGCGCGGTTTCCAGCACCACCATCGGCACGCCGGCGCTGAGATGCTCGCGCGCCACCTTGATGCCGTCGGCGGTATGGGTATCGATGGTGACGCCATAGCGCGACGACAGGTCGCGGATGGTCGCCAGCCGGTCCTGGTGCGTGCTGCGTCCCGAGACGAAGCCGAACTGGCGGATGCGGTCGTATTCCGGCGTGCCCGCCAGGTCGAAGCCGCCCTTCTCTTCCACGTCGCGGAACAGCGCCGCCAGCTTGCCGGCGTCCTGGCCCAGCAGGTCGAACACGAAGCGCTCGAAGTTCGAGGCCTTGGAGATGTCCATGCTGGGGCTGGAGGTGTGGTAGGTCTCGGCCGACTTGCGCACGCGGTAGGCGCCGGTGCGGAAGAACTCGTCGAGCACGTCGTTCTCGTTGGTGGCGACCACCAGCTTGTCGATCGGCAGGCCCATCATGCGCGCGATATGGCCGGCGCAGACATTGCCGAAGTTGCCCGACGGCACGCAGAACGAGACCTTCTGGCCGGGACCGGCGGTCGCCAGCAGCCAGCCCTTGAAGTAGTACACCACCTGGGCCACCACGCGCGCCCAGTTGATCGAGTTGACCGTGCCGATCTTCCGGCGCGCCTTGAAGGCGTGGTCGTTCGAGACCGCCTTGACGATGTCCTGGGCGTCGTCGAACACGCCATCGATGGCGATGTTGAAGATGTTCGGGTCCTGCAGGCTGAACATCTGCGCGGTCTGGAACGCGCTCATCTTGCGGTGCGGGCTCAGCATGAAGACGCGGATGCCACGCTTGCCGCGCATCGCGTATTCGGCGGCGCTGCCGGTGTCGCCCGAGGTGGCGCCCAGGATGTTCAGCTCCTGCCCGGCGCGCGCCAGCGCGTACTCGAACAGGTTGCCGAGCAGCTGCATCGCCATGTCCTTGAAGGCCAGCGTCGGGCCGTTGGACAGGCCCAGCAGCTGCAGCCTGGTGCCCCCTTCCTCGCCCAGCGTGCGCAGCGGCGTGATGTCGGCGGTGTTGTCGCCTTCGCGCGCGTTGCAGTACACCTCGGCGGTGTAAGTCTTGCGCGTCAGCGCGCGCAGGTCTTCGGCGGGAATGTCGTCGCAGAACTTGCGCAGGATCTCGTAGGCCAGGTCGGCGTACGGCAGCTTGCGCCACGCCTCCAGCTCATCGGCCGTGACCTGCGGATACTGCGCGGGCAGGTACAGGCCGCCGTCCGGCGCCAGGCCGCCAAGCAGGATCTCGGAAAACGATTGCGGCATCTCGTGGCCGCGGGTCGACTGGTATTTCATGACAATGGTCCGGTCCGGCCCTTAGTTCAGTTCTTCCATGCGCAGGCGCGTCACTGCAGACAGCACGGTGGGCAGTGCCTCGATCTTCGCGATGGCGGCGTTGACGTGCTTCTCGCGCGTGATATGGGTCAGGATGATGATGTCGGTCTGCGGCTCGCCTTCACGCGATTCCTTCTGCAGCATGGCGTCGATCGAGATGCCGCCCTCGGCCAGGATGCGCGTGATCTCGGCCAGCACGCCGGTCTCGTCGGACACGCGCATGCGCAGGTAGTACGAGCTGTTGATCTCTTCGATCGGCAGCACCGGCACGCTCGACAGCTCGTCGGGCTGGAACGCCAGGTGCGGCACACGGTGCCCGGGGTCGGCGGTGTGCAGGCGGGTCACGTCGACCAGGTCGGCGATCACCGCCGAGGCGGTCGGCTCGGCGCCGGCGCCCTTGCCGTAGTAGAGCGTGGCGCCCACGGCGTCGCCCTGCACCAGCACCGCGTTCATCGCGCCTTCCACATTGGCGATCAGGCGCGTGGCCGGCACCAGCGTCGGATGCACGCGCAGCTCGACGCCGTCGTCGCGCCGGCGCGTGATGCCCAGCAGCTTGATGCGGTAGCCCAGCTCTTCGGCGTACTTGATGTCGGTGGCCGACAGCCTGGTGATGCCTTCGACGTGGGCGCGGTCAAACTGCACCGGCATGCCGAAGGCGATCGCGCTCATCAGCGTGACCTTGTGCGCGGCGTCGACGCCCTCGATATCGAAGGTCGGGTCGGCCTCGGCGTAGCCCAGCTGCTGCGCTTCCTTCAGGACCGCGTCGAAATCCAGGCCCTTGTCGCGCATCTCGGACAGGATGAAGTTGGTGGTGCCGTTGATGATGCCGGCGATCCACTGGATGCGGTTGGCGGTCAGGCCTTCGCGCAGCGCCTTGATGATGGGGATGCCGCCGGCCACCGCGGCCTCGAACGCGACGATCACGCCCTTCTTGCGCGCGGCCTCGAAGATCTCGTTGCCGTGCACGGCCAGCAGCGCCTTGTTGGCGGTGACCACGTGCTTGCCGTTCTCGATCGCCTTGAGCACCAGTTCGCGCGCGATGCCGTAGCCGCCGATCAGTTCGATGACGATGTCGACGTCGGGGCGGTTGACCACCGCGTTGGCGTCGCTGACGATCTCCACTTCCCCGTTGGTCAGTTCGCGCGCGCGTTCGGTGTTGAGATCGGCCACCACGGCAATCTCGATGCCGCGGCCGGCGCGGCGACGAATTTCTTCCTGGTTGCGCTTGAGCACGTTGAACGTGCCGCTACCGACGGTACCGATGCCGAGCAGGCCAACTTTGATGGGGTTCATGGACAATCTTCTGAGTTGCTAAGGATGGGTTGCGGCGCGGCCGGAGGAATCAGGCCGCTGCCTTGCCGTGGCGTTTTCGGTACGCCTCGAGGAAGCGCGCGATGCGGCCGATGGCCTCGCGCAGGTCTTCCTCGTGCGGCAGGAACACGATGCGGAAATGGTCGGGCCTGGCCCAGTTGAAGCCCGAGCCCTGCACCAGCAGCACCTTGGACTCCTGCAGCAGTTCATAGATGAACTCCTGGTCGTCCTGCACCGGGTACATCGACAGGTCCAGCTTCGGGAACAGGTACAGCGCCGCCTTGGGCTTGACGCAGGTCACGCCCGGAATCGCGGTGATCAGCTCATAGGCCAGGTCGCGCTGGCGGCGCAGGCGCCCGCCTTCGGCGACCAGGTCGTTGATGCTCTGGTAGCCGCCCAGCGCGGTCTGGATCGCCCACTGGCCCGGCACGTTGGCGCACAGGCGCATCGACGACAGCATGTTCAGGCCCTCGATGTAGTCGATGGCCGGGCGTTTGTCGCCCGACACCACCATCCACCCGGCGCGGTAGCCGCACGAGCGGTAGTTCTTCGACAGGCCGTTGAAGGTCACCGTCAGCACGTCGGTCGACAGCGAGGCGATCGAGGTATGGGTGTTGCCGTCGTACAGGACCTTGTCGTAGATCTCGTCGGCGAAGATGATCAGCCCATGCTCGCGCGCGATCGCGACAATCTCCAGCAGCAGCTCGTCCGAGTACAGCGCCCCGGTGGGGTTGTTCGGGTTGATGATGACGATGGCCTTGGTATGCGGCGTGATGCGCGCGCGGATATCGGCCGGATCGGGCATCCACTCGTTGGACTCGTCGCAGATGTAGTGCACCGGCGTGCCGCCCGACAGGCTCACCGCAGCGGTCCACAGCGGGTAGTCCGGCGCCGGCACCAGCACTTCGTCGCCGGTATTGAGCAGCGCGTTGACGGCCATCACGATCAGTTCGGAGGCACCGTTGCCCACATAGATATCGTCCAGGCCGACGCCTTCGATATTTTTTTGCTGGGTATAGTGCATGATCGCCTTGCGCGCAGCGAAAATGCCCTTGGAATCGGAATAACCTGCCGAATTCGGCAGGTTTCGCATCATGTCCTGCTGAATTTCCTCCGGCGCATCGAAGCCGAACACGGCCAGGTTGCCGATATTCAGCTTGATGATCTTGTGCCCTTCTTCCTCCATCTGCTTGGCCTTTTCCAGCACCGGCCCGCGGATGTCGTAGCAAACGTTATTGAGTTTGTTGGATTTCTGGATGGGTTTCACGGCGATGTCGGGCAAGCGTGGCGTGCCGCGTCGGCGGCACCGGACTGGGAATCGGGGCGATCTGACAGATTCTGAAAGAATGCGGAGGCGCCGTCCGCTGCGATGCAACGCAAATGTGGCAGACAGGGAGGCAAAAGCTATAATTTATCGGATTATGACAGACTTCGGCAGGGATTCTTGCATTGCAGCGTGCGCTGTCCGCGCGCACCGCGGCCGCCTGCCGCTGTCGTCCATCCATTGCCCGCCCGGCCCGCCGGCCCTCCGCTCCGCGGACCCGCCCGCCAGCCCGCGCCGGCCATCGCCGAGATCCCCAAGTGAAACTCCACGCCGACCAGCCCCAGTCGCTCAACACCGTCACGGCCTACGGGCCCGGGTATATCGAAATCAACCTCGTGCGCCACACCAACTCGGTGCTGGTCATGCCAGAGGGCGAAGTCCGGCCCTGGCCGGTCGACCGCTTCGAAGACCTGGAGCCCGCGCATTTCGAGCAGCTGTCCGAACTGGGACCCGAAGTGGTGCTGCTCGGCACCGGCTCGCGGCTGCGCTTTCCGCACCCGCGCCTGACCGCATCGCTGGCGCGCCGCCATGTCGGCGTCGACGCCATGGACATGCAGGCGGCGTGCCGCACCTACAACATCCTGATGGCCGAGGGACGCAAGGTGGCAGCGGTGCTGCTGATCGAGCCCGAGGCCGCCTGACGCGGCCCCCGGCGAAAGTTGAGCAGTCGCCACGCTTGAAGTCCGCGCGAGGCGCCCCAATCTGCTCGCGCTGAGGCGGCAGCCCCTCTCCCGATTCCAACGATCTCACCGATCCCCTGCCCCTCCCCCAAGGAGCCACAAGCATGACCGTCAGTCTCAACAAGGCCATCCCCGACTTCAGCGCGCCGATGACCGGCGACGCCACCTTCCGCCTGGCCGACTACCGCGGCAAGACGGTGGTGCTGTACTTCTACCCGAAGGACAACACGCCGGGCTGCACCACGGAGGCGATGAACTTCCGCGACCAATACGAGGATTTCGAGAAGGCCGGCGTGCAGGTATTCGGCATCTCGCGCGACAGCCTGCGCTCGCATGAAAACTTCAAGGCCAAGCTGGAACTGCCGTTCGAACTGATCTCCGATGCCGACGAAAATGTGTGCACATTGTTCGATGTCATCAAGATGAAAAAGCTGTATGGCAAGGAGCACCGCGGCATCGAGCGCAGCACCTTTGTCATCGACGGCAAGGGCATCCTGCGACACGACCTGCGCGGCATCAAGGTGCCCAACCACGTCGACGAAGTGCTGGAGATCGTGCGCGGCCTCTGACGCATCGCCCGCGCGCCGTTGCCCGTAACGGCTTCGATCCGGACGCGCCGTGGCAAACGTTGGCTGACCCAATTGCCAAACCCAAAACCTTCGGATACATTGGCCCGTAATGAGTTCAGATTCCGGATGCCACGCTGTTTCGACTCCCCGGCCCAGGCGCTTCCTGCCACAGGCCGGTAGCGGACCTGCCATGTCGGCAGTCCGCCCAAGAGCCGCCAACCCTGTTCCGCAGGCATGGCGGCTTTTTTGTTTGCAGCCACGTCTGTCCTCGTCCTTGTCCGTGCCGGGCGCCTCGCGCATGCATGCCCCGGCCCGGGTCCGCCACGCCGCCTTGAACATGTCGCGCTCTGCCGCAGTCGCGCGGCGCCGCGGACCGGACCTTCCCGCCCCCTTCTTGTCCCCCTGAAAGGAAAGCCAAGCATGCCGCTGCCTACCATGCCCGCCAAGCCTGCCCAATTGCTGGACCCGAGCGAGTTCGCTCCGGTCTCCGCGGTGCCTAAGGCCAAAGCCGCCACACAGGGCAAGAAACCTGTGCCGGCGCTCGAGCGCGTGGCATTGCTGGAAACCGGCGACACGCAGGTGCCTGAAGTCAAGGCCCGCGCCGCCGGCGGCACCCGCGCCCGCAGCACCGAGACGCCCGCCGTATCCACGCCGGCCGTCACCGCCGCGCCGGTGAGCCTGGTCAAGCCGTCGACCGGCACCACGCGCCGCGCGCGCAAGGCCGACGGCCCGAGCAAGCTGTTCGTGCTGGACACCAACGTGCTGATGCACGACCCGGCCTCGCTGTTCCGCTTCGAAGAGCACGACATCTATCTGCCGATGATGACGCTCGAAGAGCTGGACAACCACAAGAAGGGCATGAGCGAAGTCGCGCGCAACGCGCGCATGGTCAGCCGCACGCTCGATTCGCTGGTCGGCGGCACCGACGGCGTGCTCGACGAAGGCCTGTCGCTGGCCAGCCTGGGCAACCGCGATGCGCAGGGCAAGCTGTTCTTCCAGACGCGCCTGAACGACATCAAGCTGCCCGAAGGCCTGCCGCAGGGCAAGGCCGACAACCAGATCCTGGGCGTGGTCAGCGCGCTGCAGCAGCAGTATCCCGAGCGCCAGGTGGTGCTGGTGTCGAAAGACATCAACATGCGCATCAAGGCGCGCGCCCTGGGCCTGCCGGCCGAGGACTACTTCAACGACCAGGTCCTCGAGGACAAGGACCTGCTCTACGCGGGCGTGATGCAGCTGCCCGGCGACTTCTGGGCCAAGCACGGCAAGGGCGTCGAAAGCTGGCAGGACCCCAAGTCCGGCGCCATGTTCTACCGGCTCACCGGGCCGCTGGTACCGACCTTCCTGGTCAACCAGTTCGTCTACCTCGAACCCGTGGACGGCAGCCTGCCGCTCTATGCGCAGGTCAAGGAGATCAACGGCAAGACCGCGCTGCTGCAGACCCTGAAGGACTACACCCACCACAAGAACAACGTGTGGAGCGTGACCGCGCGCAACCGCGAGCAGAACTTCGCGCTCAACCTGCTGATGAACCCGGACATCGACTTCGTCACGCTGCTGGGCCAGGCGGGTACCGGCAAGACGCTGCTGGCGCTGGCGGCCGGGCTGGAGCAGGTGCTGGACCAGAAGCTCTACAACGAGATCATCGTCACCCGCGCCACCGTGCCGGTGGGCGAGGACATCGGCTTCCTGCCCGGCACCGAGGAAGAAAAGATGCAGCCGTGGATGGGGGCGTTCGACGACAACCTCGAGGTGCTGCAGAAGAGCGACGACAGCGCCGGCGACTGGGGCCGCGCCGCGACCCAGGAGCTGATCCGCTCGCGCATCAAGGTCAAGAGCATGAACTTCATGCGCGGCCGCACCTTCGTCAACAAGTTCGTCATCATCGATGAGGCGCAGAACCTGACGCCCAAGCAGATGAAGACGCTGGTGACGCGCGCCGGCCCGGGCACCAAGATCATCTGCCTGGGCAATATCGCGCAGATCGACACGCCCTACCTGACCGAGGGCTCGTCGGGCCTGACCTACGTGGTCGACCGCTTCAAGGGCTGGAGCCACAGCGGCCATATCACGCTGGCGCGCGGCGAACGCTCGCGCCTGGCCGACCACGCCGGCGACGTGCTCTGACGCGGACCGCGGGCCCGGGCACCCTTCCATGCGCAAGGGGCCCGGGCCCGCTGTCGTGAGCGGCAAGCGCAATGCGGCTATGATGTCCGCACGTCCGCTCGTTGTCCCGCATCCCCACCTGGAGGCGTCGATGTACCCACAGCATCTCCGCCTGGCCGCGCTGATCGGCGCCGCCATGGCCCTGGCCGGCCCGCTTCAGGCGCGCGCCGCGGCTGACGAACTGGTGATCCGCACCATGGGCCCGGTCAGCTATGTCTGCGGCGGTGTCGCCGAAGACGAGCGCCAGGCCCTGGCCGCGCGCGAGAAGGATTTCAATATCGGCATCCTGTTCACGCAGGGCGCCGCGGGCGAGTTCCTGTCCGATGTCGCGGTCAAACTGGTGCGCGACGAGCAGGAAGTCGCGACCTTTCGCGCCGCCGGGCCCCGCTGCCTGATACGTGCGCCAGAAGGCAGCTACAATATCGAGGCCAGTTACAAGGGCCAGGCCAAGTCGATCAAGGTCAGCACCGGTACGCGCAACGCCCAGCTACGCTGGTAGCGGCAAGGCCTCCGGTGCGCCGGCAGGCTGGCGACCGGAATCCAGCGATGCCATTGCGCCGTACCCGTAGTTCTTACAGTCCTTCCGCACTGCCCGGCCCGCTTGCCCGGGCCGGCCTGCCGCTGCTGTGCGCCGCCGCACTGCTGCTGGCAGCGTGCGCCAGTTCCCCACCCCCTCGCCATGGCAGCTTGCCGCGTACGCCCGGCAAGCCCATGACCGATCCCAGCGCTGGCCTGGAAGAAATCTCGATCCAGGCGATGTCGCTGGTCGGAACGCCCTACCGCTACGGCGGCAACACACCGGATGCCGGCTTCGACTGCAGCGGCCTGGTGCGCTATGTGGTCTCGCGCGCGGCCAATGTCAGCTTGCCGCGCACCACCGAGGCCATGGGCACGCGCGGCAGCTCGCTCGACCGCAGCGAAGTCGCTTCCGGCGACCTGGTGTTCTTCAATACCACCGGACGCACCAACTCGCATGTCGGCATCTATGTCGGCCAGAACCGCTTTGTCCATGCGCCATCGTCCGGCGGCACGGTGCGGCTGGAGGACATGAGCAAGCCCTACTGGGCCTCGCGCTACAACGGCGCCCGGCGCGTGGTTGCCGGTGCGGTCAACCTGCCGCCGACGCCGGCGACACCGGTGCCCGCCCCCGCCCCTGCGCCGCTCGCGCCGGAACCGGCCCCGCTGCCCGACGACGACGATCCCATCGCCGCCTTCGCCAACCGCTGAGCGACCGGCGCGGGCAAATAAAAAAGCCAGGCATTTGCCTGGCTTTTTGCATCAACGGCCAATGCCGGCTTACAGGATATGGCGCCCGATCCACCATGCGATCGCCGCCATGAAGGCCGAAGCCGGAATCGTCAGCACCCAGGCCCAGACGATATTGCCGGCCACGCCCCAGCGCACCGCCGACATCTTCTGCGACGAGCCGACCCCAACGATGGCGCCGGTGATCGTGTGCGTGGTCGACACCGGCACGCCCAGCGCCGAGGCAAAGAACAGCGTCAGCGCACCGCCGGTCTCCGCGCAGAAGCCCCCCACGGGCTTGAGCTTGGTGATCTTCTGGCCCATGGTGCGCACGATGCGCCAGCCGCCGAACAGCGTGCCCATGCCGATGGCCACGTAGCAGCTGACGATCACCCAGGTCGGCGGCGGGTCGCCCGCGAGCACATGGCCGCTGGCGATCAGCAGCATCCAGATGATGCCGATGGTCTTCTGCGCGTCATTGCCGCCATGGCCCAGGCTGTACAGCGACGCCGATACCAGTTGCAGGCGCCGGAACCAGCGGTCGACGCGCGATGGCGGCGTGCGGAAGAAGGTCCAGCCGACCATGACCATCATCAGCGAACCCAGCAGGAAGCCAAGGAACGGCGACACCAGGATGAACGCCACCGTCTTGAGCAGCCCGCTGGCCACCAGCGCGCCGGTGCCGGCCTTGGCCACCGCGGCGCCCACCAGCCCGCCGATCAGCGCATGCGACGACGACGACGGAATGCCGTAGTACCAGGTGATGACGTTCCACGCGATCGCCCCGACCAGCGCGCCGAAGATGACATAGTGGTCGACGACCCCGCCCTGGATGGTGCCGGTGCCGACCGTGGCCGCCACCTTCAGGTGGAACACGAAGATCGCGACGACGTTGCACATCGCCGCCATCGCCACCGCATGGTGCGGCTTGAGCACGCCCGTGGACACCACCGTCGCAATCGAGTTGGCCGCATCGTGGAAGCCGTTCATGAAGTCGAACAGCAGTGCCAGCGCCACCAGCAAGGCGATCACCCACAGGCTCATTTGTATGGTCTGCATGCCGATTGCCGCCTCAGGCGTTTTCCAGGACGATGCCTTCGATGATGTTGGCGACGTCCTCGCACTTGTCGGTGATCGTCTCGAGCTGCTCGTAGATCGCCTTCAGCTTGATCAGGCGCTTGACGTCGGTCTCGTCGCGGAACAGCTTGGACATCGCCGAGCGCATCACGCGGTCGGCCTCGGATTCCAGCTGGTCGATCTGTTGCGCGGTCTTCAGGATGGTGCTGGCGTTGCCCATGTCCTCGAGCAGGCCCACTGCGATCTTGACCTGGTCGCAGCACTGCACGCAGATCGCGGCCAGGCGCAGCGCCTCGTCGGTCAGGTTGGTCACGTCATACAGCGAGATGGTCTCGGCCACGTCCTCCATCAGGTCCAGGATGTCGTCCATGGTCGTGATGAGCTTGTGGATCTCGTCGCGGTCCAGCGGCGTGATGAAGGTCTTGTGCAGCAGGTCGATGGTGTCGTGGGTGATCCGGTCGGCCTTCTTTTCGGTGGCCTGGACGCGCCGGGCATGGGCCTCGGCGTTGGGCAGGTCGTTGACCAGGGCCTGCAGTTCATGGGCGGCGGTCACCGCGCAGTCGGCGTGCTGGTTGAAATATTCGAAGAACTTGCCCTCGGTGGGCATGAATCGGCCGAACATGGAATGTTCCTTGTGGCAGCGTGGTGTCGCTGCGGATGGTGTTGCGGGATTAAGCGGACGCGAGCATGACGGCCGCGGATGGCGGCTGTCATCAAAGCGCAATATTTTACAGGGTTAGCGGGACATTGCCCGCGTATTTGGCACAAACGAGACGGGCAGGCACAGCAAATGGCCGCCCCGCTTGACTTCGTCAGGTGTCGTTGTCGAAGAAGGCCGGGCCGCCGCTGAAGTTGTCGAACTTCGTGAACTGGCCGAGGAAGGTCAGGCGCACGGTGCCGATCGGGCCGTTACGCTGCTTGCCGATGATGATTTCGGCGGTGCCCTTGTCCTGCGAGTCGGCGTTATAGACTTCGTCGCGGTAGATGAACAGGATCACGTCGGCATCCTGTTCGATAGCGCCGGATTCGCGCAGGTCGGACATCACCGGGCGCTTGTTGGGACGCTGTTCCAGGCTTCGGTTCAGCTGCGACAGCGCGATCACCGGGCAATTCAGTTCCTTCGCCAGGCCCTTCAGGGAACGCGAGATTTCCGAAATTTCCGTGGCGCGGTTCTCGCCGCCGCCGGAGCCCGACATCAGCTGCAGGTAGTCGATGATGATCAGGCCCAGCTGCCCGCACTGGCGCGCCAGGCGCCGCGAGCGCGCGCGCAGTTCCATCGGGTTCAGCGCCGGGGTTTCGTCGATGAACAGCTGGGTGTCGTTCATGCGCTGGATCGCATGCGTCAGCCGCGGCCAGTCCTCGTCGAGCAGGCGCCCGGTACGCAGCCGGTGCTGGTCAAGCCGTCCGACCGAGCCCAGCATACGCATGGCCAGCTGCGTGCCCGCCATTTCCATCGAGAACACCGCCACCGGCAGGCCCTGCTCCACCGCCACGTGCTCGCCGATGTTCAGCGAGAACGCGGTCTTACCCATCGACGGGCGGCCGGCGACGATGATCAGGTCGCCCGGCTGCATGCCGCTGGTCATCTTGTCCAGGTCGATGAAGCCGGTAGGCACGCCGGTGACATCGGTGGTCGAATCGCGGTGGTACAGCTCGTCGATGCGCTCCACCACCTGGGTCAGCAGCGGCTGGATTTCCTGGAAGCCCTTCTGCCCGCGCGAGCCCTCTTCGGCGATCGCAAAGACCTTGGATTCAGCTTCGTCGAGCAGCTCGCGCACCTCGCGCCCCTTGGGCGCGAACGCGGCCGAGGCGATATCGTCGGCCACCGTCACCAGCTTGCGCAGCACCGAGCGCTCGCGCACGATTTCCGCGTAGCGGCGGATATTGGCCGCGCTGGGAGTGTTCTGCGCCAGCGAATTCAGGTACGCGAGCCCTCCCACCTCTTCGGCCTTGCCGGCCACCTGCAGCATCTCGTAGACCGTGATCACGTCGGCCGGCTTGGTGGCCGAGATCAACCGGGCGATGCTCTGGAAGATCATCCGGTGGTCGAAACGGTAGAAGTCCGCCTCGGAAAGGAAGTCCGCGATGCGGTCCCAGGCGGCATTGTCCAGCAGCAAGCCACCGAGCACCGATTGCTCGGCTTCGATGGAGTGCGGCGGGACCTTGAGGTTATCGAGTTGGGGGTCGGCGACGGGCGCGTTCATGGGGAGGGATTATAACGGCGGGTGGACACACTTCGCCGGACATTTGGCGACAGCGCCGTCCAGGGCAGCCGGGCAACCGGGCAACAAAAAAGGCAGGAGCCGGGGCTCCTGCCTTCTTGCAATGCCTGCGGGGCTTTGGCCGGCGCCGTGCACCGGCCGGGGCGGCGCGTCCTTAGACGCTCTCGCCCACCACCGACACGGTCACGTCGACCACGACGTCCGTGTGCAGCGCAACGCTGACCGGGTGGTCGCCAACCGTCTTCAGCGGACCGTTCGGCAGGCGAACCTGCGCCTTTTCCAGCTTGTAGCCTTGGCCAGCCAGGGCTTCAGCGATGTCGGCGTTGGTCACCGAACCGAACAGGCGGCCGTCCACACCCGACTTCTGGGCGATCTGGACGTTCAGGCCGTTCAGCTTCTCGCCTTCGGCCTGCGCGGCGGCCAGCTTCTCGGCAGCGGCCTTTTCCAGCTCGGCGCGCTTGACTTCGAATTCGGCGATCGCGCTTTGCGTGGCGCGGCGGGCCTTCTTGCCCGGGATCAGGAAGTTACGGGCGTAACCGTCCTTCACCTTGACGATGTCACCCAGGTTGCCCAGGTTGACGACTTTTTCCAGCAGAATGATTTGCATCGTGTTCTCTCCTTGACGGACCTAGGGCCTGATCAGTTCTTGTGCAGGTCGGTGTACGGCATCAGCGCGAGGAAACGCGCGCGCTTGATGGCCGTATCCAGCTGACGCTGATAGTGAGCCTTGGTACCGGTCAGGCGGGCCGGCGTGATCTTGCCGTTGTCGCCGATGAAGTCCTTCAGGGTGTCCAGATCCTTGTAGTCGATCTGTTCGACGCCAGCCACGGTGAAGCGGCAGAAGCGCTTGCGCTTGAACAGCGGGTTCTGTTGCTGGAAGCGCTTCTTGTTCTTGTTGTCACGTTTGACGAATGCCATGATTCAATCCTTTTCGAATGCTTTACATCCAGTGATGTGAAAGACGAGAGCCTTGCTGTTGCGGTGCTTGCGGGCCAGGAATCCTTCGCAGTCGAGCAACGTGCCGAGCGGTAGCCGCTCCAGACGCTGTCCAACCTGGCCGATCCCCATCGCAGCGATTGCAAACTCGACCTGTCTCGGCGTTTGCGCCTCGACGGCCTCGCCGCTGTACTGCAGGATGCAGTTCACGACGGGGACCCCGGCCGGGGTATAGCGCAGGGCATCGCGTTCCGCCAGGATGGCGGCAAGCCTAAGCTGGTTCAACGCGAGGCCTCTTGCTGGTTGCAATCGTTGCGGTTTCCGCTCGTGCCCCGGCCAACGCTGTCAGCCACGGCGCGCACCGCAGTCCGCACTCAGGCGGCCTGGCCTTCGGTGGTCGTTTGCGCGGCCTTGCGGGCTTCTTCGCGCTGCACTTCCTTCATCATCGGCGAAGGTGCGGTCTCGGCCTTCTTGGTCTGCACGATCAGGTGGCGCAGGACGGCGTCGTTGAACTTGAACGCGTGTTCCAGTTCAGCCAGGGTTTCCTTGCCGCATTCGATGTTCAGGCAAACGTAGTGAGCCTTGGCCAGCTTCTGGATCATGTAAGCCATCTGGCGACGGCCCCAGTCTTCCACGCGGTGAACGTTGCCGTTCTGCGAGGTCACGAGCTGCTTGTAGCGCTCGATCATGGCCGGCACTTGTTCGCTCTGGTCCGGGTGGACGATGAAGACGATTTCGTAATGACGCATTGACGCTCCTTTTGGGATTAGCCACCCGGGCGTCACGAGTCCGGTGTGGCAAGGTTGAATAGCCTTAAATTATAGCCCGCCGAGCGCCAACTACGCAAGCCGCTGATTTCACGGGCAAATCAGGCGCTGGCAAAGACCGCCTGCAGCCGCGCCGGGTCGCGCGCGAGCCCGGCATCCGCCGACAGGGCCAGCGCCAGCAACACGCGCGCCTTGTAGGGATTGAGATCCGCAGCAGACACGAACACACCGTCGGCAGGACTGGGCTGCGGCGGGATCGCCACATGTCCCGCACCGGTACGCGAACTGCGCACCACCGCCACCCCGGCCGCCGCCGCATCGGCGAGAGCCGCTGCCAGCGCTTCGTGGACCGAGCCATTGCCGGTCGCAGCGACGACCAGCCCGGCGGCGCCGGCCTGCACCAGCGCATCCACCACTGCCCTGCCCGGCTGGGCGTAGCTGGCCACGATCTCCACCACCGGCCACGCTGCCGGCATCGGCCCGATTGGAGCAGCCGCCCGCGGCGCACGGGCAAAGCGCACGTAGTCGTCCTGCACGAACCCCAGCGGCCCGCACGGCGAGACAAAGGCATCGACCGCCGACGTATGCGCCTTGGCCACGTCCCGAGCCGCGTGGATCTGCTGGTTCAGTACCACCAGCACACCCTTGCCGCGCGCATCCGGGTGGGCGGCGACGCGCACCGCATCCAGCAGGTTCAGCGGCCCGTCGGCCGACAGCGACGTCGACGGACGCATCGCGGCGGTCAGGACCACTGGCACCGGACACGATTGCGTCAGGTGCAGCGCCATCGCGGTTTCTTCGAGCGTGTCGGTGCCGTGCGTGATCACAATGCCCGCGACTTCGGGCTGCGCCGACCAGTGTTCCACCCGGGCCGCCAGTGTCTGCCACAGCGCGAAGGTCATGTCCTTGCTGTCGACCTGCGCCACCTGCTCGGCCTCGATGCGGGCCAGCGACTGCAAGGGCGGCACCGCCGCCAGCAATGAGGACACCGGCACGGTCGCCGCCTGGTAGCGGGCGCTGCTGGCGGCGCTGCCGGCGGCGCCGGCGATGGTGCCGCCAGTGGCCAATACGACGATGCGAGGCAATTGGGTCATGGGAGCGCGCAACGATTTTGTTCTGGATAAAGGAAAGGCGATTGTAGCGGGCGCACACGCCCCACCGCAGCCGGGATCAGGCGCCTTGGCCGGTGTCCATGCGACACACCTCAAAATTCTGCTTGCACTGACGCCGATACTGTATAAAATCACAGCATACTGTTTAAACATACAGTGCCCGGCCCGCCGGGTGCTGGATAACGGACCAGAGCCTCCATCATCCAGCCCAGCGGCCCTGCACGGAACGGCGATCCCATGGCGACCCTGACACCCCGGCAGCAGCAGATTTTCGATCTGATCCGCAACACGATCCGCCGTACCGGCTTCCCCCCTACCCGCGCCGAGATCGCGGCGGAGTTCGGTTTCTCGTCGCCCAATGCCGCGGAAGAACATCTGCGGGCGCTGGCCCGCAAAGGCGTGATCGAACTGACGCCGGGCGCGTCGCGTGGCATCCGCCTGAAGGTGTCGCGCAGCGATTCGGAAATGCCGGACCAGTTCTCGTTGCCAATGGCCGGCGTATTGCAGCTGACGCTGCCGCTGGTGGGCCGCGTCGCAGCCGGCAGCCCCATCCTGGCCGCCGAGCATATCGACCGCCAGTACCAGGTCGATGCCTCGGTCTTCGATGAGCGTCCAGATTACCTGCTGCGCGTGCGCGGCCTGAGCATGCGCGACGCCGGCATCCTCGATGGCGACCTGCTCGCCGTGCGCCGCGCCAGCGAGGCGGCCAACGGCAAGATCGTGGTGGCGCGACTGGGCGACGACGTCACCGTCAAGCGCCTGCAACGGCGCGGCGGCCATATCGAACTGATTGCCGAGAACCCGGACTTCACCAACATCATCGTCGAGCCCGGTGAAGAGTTCTCGCTGGAAGGCATCGCCGTCGGGCTGATCCGCTCTTCCGGCTTCTAGCCGGGCACCATCGCAGGCGCTTTGCCTGCGCGGGCCTACCCGCTTCCATTGCTTTGCAGACGCCGCCCGGCTTGCCGGGTGTTGACCCCGCTTTGCCTAAAAAGAGGTGCCACCATGCCGCAAATCCACCACGTCGCCGCCCGCCGTCCGGTCAAGCCCGTGCCGTTTCGCCAGAGCAAGGGCGTACGCGTCTACCAGGGTACGCAGCGCCGTACCATGGTCGGCAGCATGGCGGCCATCTGCCGCATGCTGGAACTAGAAACCACCGAAAAGCTGGCCGCCTGACTGTTATTTACGGACGCGGACGCTTGCAGCGTCGCCGGACTTCTGTCGCGCTCAACTACGCGCGCACGCCTTGGCTTCGGCCTCGAGTTCCGTCGGCGTCAGCTGGGGAAACCAGGTATCGGTCTTGCGCAATTCCAGCGCCGTGCCGTCGGCCTGTGGCGTCAGAGAGATCAGGTAGGCGTATTGATATTCACCGCTTGCCGCGCTCTGGCCGATACGGATTTCGATCTGGTTTTTCGCCGGCAACTGGACCAGCGTAGCCTCATCGCCAAGATTGTTGCGCAGGCATTTCGCGACCTCCGCCATCTTGACCGGCGTATACAGGCGCATCGGCGGGCGAGCGCGGACGTCCTTCTCCGAAGTGCCAGTGGCACACCCTGCCACCATGGTTGCCATCGCTGCGCCAATCAGTGCCGTTCGAACCAACATACCACCCCCGGGGAATGCAAAACGGCGCCCTTGGGAGGCACCGTCCTGGAGAATGCATGGGGTGGCTGGATGGGACTCGAACCCACGACGACGGGAATTTGCCATCCCGGCGTCCATCGCCATTGACCCCATTGAAATCAACGCTTTCGGCTTCGCATTGCAGTTTTGCGCGGAGCCGGGTGCGGATTTTAACCCGCGCACGCGCCACGCGCCATCTCGATCTTTGCGCGATTGACCAGCAGCGGCGTTTGGCCCGGCAGGCGGCTTACCAGCGCTTGCACTCGATCTTCTCTTCGAATTCCCCGTCGCGCTCCCACTCGCGCTCGATCAGGCAAGGGCCTTCGCGGTATTTCTGCTTCTGTTCGTAACCGCGCGGCCCACCCTTGCACTTGCGCTCTTCCTTGTATTCGCCATCGCGCTTCTGCTCGCGCTCCACCTCGCAGCCGCCGCTGCGGAACTTCTCCTTGTATTCGCCACCGCCATGGCGATAGCCACCCGGATAATCGCGATCATCGGCCTGCGCCAGCGATGGCGCCATCAAACACAGTAGCAAGGAGACAGCGGCAGCGGGCGTCCGGAGCATGGAGGAAGAAGCAGGAGGGAAATTGCGGCGAGCATAGCAACCGGAGTCGCTGGCCGCTGTATCAAAGCGTTACGCCGCGGCGATCAGCGGAATTCCTCCGACAACGCCCCCGCGCAACGAGGGGTGATAGGCCTCCGACACGGGGTGGCGTCTGCCGCCGCAGCTTGCTTGCGGCGACCTGGGAGCTACCGATGGCAGTATCGAGCATTAGCGTCGTGCCCGCCGAACAAGGCTGGGCACTCGAAATAGACGGCACTCCCGAGCCGCGCGAGTTGTTCCCTACCCTTGAAGCCGCGATCAGTGCGGGCTGGGCACGCGCCCGAAGCGAACGCGTCGAGCTTCATATCCAGCCACTGGCTGGCGGCGTACGCCTGCGCGCGGAGGACAGCAGTCCGGCGAATTTTGCCGCCTAGCCGCTATGGCTCCGGTTATATCGTGGCGCAGCAGACCTTGGCGCGGTAGCCTATACTCACGTCTTCTCGCTGGCCCGCCACGCGCCAGGCCCATGCCGGGGTGAAGTGACCTGCATATGCCACCACGCCAGCCTCCGGGGCCTGCCGACGCTGCCGCATCCGGCCCGCACCCAATTGCCGTATTCCATGAACGTAAATCCCCGCCGCATTTCGGTTGCGCCGATGATGGACTGGACCGACCGTCATTGCCGCATGTTCCATCGCCAGCTCAGCCGCCACACCTGGCTGTATACCGAGATGGTGACCACCGGCGCGCTGCTGCATGGCGACGTGCCGCGCCACCTCGACTTCGATGCGGCCGAGCATCCGGTCGCGCTGCAGCTGGGCGGCAGCGAACCGGCCGACCTCGCCATGGCGGCGAAGCTTGGCCAGCAGTGGGGCTATGCCGAAATCAACCTGAACTGCGGTTGCCCGTCCGAGCGCGTGCAGCGCGGCGCCTTCGGTGCCTGCCTGATGGCGGAGCCGGAACTGGTGGCGGACTGCGTGAAGGCGATGCGCGATGCGGTAGAGGTTCCGGTAACCGTGAAGCATCGCATTGGCATCGACAAGGTCGAGCACTACGATTTCGTTCGCGATTTTGTCGGCAAGGTGGCGCAGGCGGGTTGCGGCACGTTTATCGTGCACGCGCGCAATGCGATCCTGAAGGGCCTGAGCCCGAAGGAAAACCGCGAGATTCCGCCGCTGCGCTATGAGGTGGCATACCAGCTCAAGCGCGAATTCCCGGAGCTCGAGATCCTGATCAACGGCGGCATCGTCAGCCATGATGAAATCGCCGCCCATCTGGAGCACGTCGATGGCGTCATGATCGGACGCGAGGCGTATCACCAGCCGTACATCCTCGCGGAAATGGACACGACGTTTTATGGCGATGACAGTGCGCCGGTGCCGTCGCGGCTCGAGGTCGAACTGGCAATGCAGCGTTATATCGGCGACTTCGTTGAGCAAGGCGGATATATGGGTGCCGTGACACGGCACATGCTCGGCCTGCATCGGGGCATCGCCGGCGGACGTGGCTGGCGCCGCGTGCTATCCGATGCGAAGCGCATGCATGCGGCGCGCACGCGGGCCGACGTCGAGGCACTGTTCGAAGAAGCCCGCACGCATCTGCACCCACACGCGCACGAGCCGCTGGCCGCGTAAGCGCGCATGGCCTCGTGCCGTGCCGAGGCTGTGCTCTAACTTCGAATCGTGAAAATATGCATGGCGGCGCGCGGGTTCCCCGCGCCGCACATGAAGTGCCCGATCGCCTGGAAACCGGCGTCCGGAAAGGGATTCCCCTAATTCGCTGAGTCAGGGCACTTTCTTACACTGTGCCTGCCCTCGAATACAGGGCTTTCTTCAACTGATTATTAGCCCGCTCCGGCGGGCTTTTTTTTCGTCGGCGAGCTCGTGCTTGCGGCATCGCTCTTCGTTTACCCGAATGGTGCATTCCCCCCATGGCAGTTACAGTGCAACGGCCTTCAGGGCATTTGAGATCGCTAAAGTTAAGAGTCCGCGCTGCGGACTCTTTTTTTGCGCGCTCGCCTGGCACCACCCGGACAAACCGATTTGACCAGCCTTCCGGGCAAGCGTTCCATCGGTCACGCAAAATAGATTCCGCTGGCAGCGCATCGCCGCGGCTATCGCGTATGGCTGACGCCGATGTCGAGCGTGCCGTAAGTCGTGATGCCCGATTCCCCGCCGTGGGCCCCGCCGCCCGCTGCGCATCCGCCCAGCAAGGCCGCCAGTGCGGCTACCGCCAGAAACCTCGTCGTCCATCTACACTTGTTCTGCATGGCCCGTTCCCTGCATTCGATCACGTCGGTTGGGCTCGCGCGTGGCCGAGAGGTTCCGTCGCAGGCATGGTGCGGCATGGAAACGTAAGCTGCCTAGGGGAAGGAAAAAGAGGCAGGCGGCCCATGGGGCGGGCCGCCTGACGGGAAGGTCGAGGGGGGTCAATGTCCCTCGGACTCGAGTATCGCTTCGGGCACGTGCCGCATGAACCCTGCAGAGGTAGGGGCTGTGCGCAGCATATTTGGCTGGCGGGCGTGGTCGGAAGTCATCCAGAAGCCGTGATACGATTTCCGCACGCTCCCCAGGCGAGATCAGGCACGGTATGCGGACCGTGCCGGCAGGGGAGGCAGCATGGACAATGACAACGTGGAAAACGAAGCGCCGTTCGGCGTCGTCTATGAAGACTTCAGGGTGATCTGGGTAGCCGAGCAACTCCAGGACGGCAAATGGACCGCGCGCTACTGCTGGTACCCCGGCACCTCGGAAGCCGCGGGCAAGGCGTTGCAGGAAGCCGTGCTGAACGGCAAGTCGCGCCGGCTGCTGGGCCAGTTCGATACCGAAGCCGAGACCATCGCCGCGATCAAGCAGGCGGTGCTGCTCGAGGCCAAGTGGAGCCCGCCCCGCTCATGAGCGATGCTCCTCAAAATTTTTTGTGCGGGATACTAGCCATCTCGAAAATCTGTTTGTATAATCTTGTTTTTCGTCGATCAGCGCTTCGCTGATGACCTCTACGGTGGCTGTAGCTCAGTTGGTAGAGTCCAGGATTGTGATTCCTGTCGTCGTGGGTTCGAGTCCCATCAGCCACCCCAAAATTCCCTGCAAAACGGCGCCTGATCCAGGCGCCGTTTTGCATTTTGGACTCGGCTTTCGCAGGCTGACGCTGCGCGCGGCGCTCAGCGCGGCGCGTTCCGCTCGATCCAAACGCCGAACGTGGTCATGAACTTGCCAAGGAAGCCCTTGGTCGACTCGTTGGCAATGCCGCCCTGCTCGTCGAACAGCTTGTCGACGCCGCTGATATAGGCTTCGGGCTGCTGCAGGATGGGAATATTCAGGAATACCAGCGACTGGCGCAGGTGATGGTTGGCACCGAAGCCGCCGATGGCGCCGGGCGAGGCACTGATGATAGCGCCGGGCTTGCCGTCCCAGACGCTGCTGCCATACGGGCGCGAGCCCACGTCGATGGCGTTCTTCAGCGGCGCCGGCACCGAGCGATTGTATTCCGGGGTCACGAACAGCACGGCGTCGGCGCGGCGGATGCGGTCGCGAAATGCAGTCCAGGCCTGCGTCGGCTTGTCGTCGAGGTCCTGGTTATACAACTCCAGATTGCCGATCTCGACGATTTCCGGCCTGAGCTGTGCCGGCGCAAGCGCGATCAGCGCCTTGGCCAGCTTGCGGTTGTATGACTCCTTGCGCAGGCTTCCCACCAGTACAACGACATCACGAGGTTCACTCATTGCGGCTCCTTTCACGGTGTAGACGGAATGGCACGGGCGGCGCCCGCGCGCGGCATGGCCGTGCGGGGGCGCCAGACCCTGCCCGTCACTCTACCTGAGTCGGCGCCGGCGCGTTCCGTGCAGCGATGTCAGGCAGGCTTGCCCAGTGCCGCCAGCGGGTGCTCCTCCTGGCGCCAGGGGCTGTCGAAGAACGACAGCGCCTTCTCGCGGCTGACTTCGTCGAGCCGCGCGTATTGCCAGCGCGGCTTGTGGTCCTTGTCGACCGCCAGCGCACGGATGCCTTCGACGCCGTCGCCCTTGCGGAACACGTAGTACATCATGTCGAGCTCCATGCGCAGTTCATCTTCCAGCGACATGCTGCGCGCGCGGCGGATCTGCTCCAGCGTCACGCACAGCATCAGCGGCGAACGGCTGCGCAGCATGGCGGCGGTCTGCGCGGCCCAGTCGCCGGGCGCATCGCTGACGGCGGCAAGGATATCCAGCGCGGTGTTGCCGGCGAACAGCTGGTCGATCTGCGGCGACAGCCCGGCCAGCGTGCTTTGCGCGGGCACGCAATCCTCGCGGTGCGCGGCGGTGAAGGTTTCGATATGCGCCAGCACCGCATCGCCGCTGGCAAACTGCTGCGCGCGCAGGGAATCGACCAGTTCCGCGAGACGGTTGCCGGGCAGGTAAGCGTCGGCCAGGCCGGCGTACAAGGCGTCGGCGGCATGGATCACGGCGCCGGTCAGCCCCAGGTATTCGCCGATGCGTCCGGGCGTGCGCGCCAGGAACCAGCCGCCCCCCACATCCGGAAACAGTCCGATATTGGTTTCGGGCATGGCCATCTTGGTGCGATCGGTGACCAGCCGCAGGCGTGCGCCCTGCGAGATGCCCATGCCGCCACCCATCACTACACCGTCCATCAGGGCGATATAAGGCTTGGCGTAGCGGTGGATCAGGAAATTGAGCGCGTATTCCTCGACGAAGAACTGGTCGAGCAGCGGATCGCCGGCATGCGCGGCCTGGTGGAAATAGCGGATATCGCCGCCGGCGCAGAACGCCTTGCCACCGGCGCCGGCCACCACCACGGCGGCGACCTCGGGCGCTGCGGCCCAGTCCTGCAGCGCCCGCGTGATGGCGCGGATCATGTCGAGCGACAGCGCGTTGAGCGCTTGCGGGCGGTTCAGCGTCAGGTATCCGATGCCACCGCGGACCTCGGTCGTGACGAATTCAGTCATGTCGTACTCCTCCAATGCAACTGGCAATTTTACGCCAGTCACCTTGGCAAGCGCACGCTCGTGAGCCGCTTGCGGCGCATGCCGGCACGCATGCGCCCTGCCCGCTCAGGCCAGTCGGAACGTCGCCACCAGCGAGGTGAGCCGCTGCGCCTGCTCTTCCAGCGATGCCGCGGCGGCCGCGGCCTGCTCCACCAGCGCCGCGTTCTGCTGCGTCATGCTGTCCATCTGCGACACCGCCACGTTGACCTGCTCGATGCCGTTGGACTGCTCGTCCGAGGCCGCGCTGATATCGCCGATGATGGCGCTGACGCGCTGCACCGCATCGACGATGTCCTGCATCGCGCGCCCCGCCTCATCGACCAGTCCCGAGCCCTCGCGCACGTTGGCCACCGAGGCACCGATCAGCGCGCGGATCTCCTTGGAAGCGCTGGCGCAGCGCTGCGCCAGGTCGCGCACATCGCCCGCGACCACAGCGAAGCCGCGGCCGTGCTCGCCGGCGCGCGCTGCTTCCACCGCGGCGTTCAGCGCGAGGATATTGGTCTGGAACGCGATCTTCTCGATCACCTCGATGATGTCGACGATCTTGCCCGAGCTGGCGTCGATCGATTGCATGGTATTGACCACGCGCAGCACGGCATCGCTGCCGCGCCCGGCCAGGGTGGCGGCATCCGTGGCCAGCGCGCGGGCCTCGCGCGCGCTGTCGGCATTCTGGCGCACGGTGCTGGTCAGTTCCTCCATGCTCGATGCCGTCTCTTCCAGCGAGGCCGCCTGCTGCTCGGTGCGCTGCGACAGGTCGGCATTGCCGCTGGCAATCTGCTTGCTGGCCGCGGCGATCGAGTCGGCACCGCCGCGCACATCGCCCACCATCGCCACCAGGCTGGCCTGCATCCGGCCCAGCATGCCCAGCATGCGCGCGGTCTCGCTGCGTGCCGCTTCGTCGGCCATCGCTTCGCCGCCGGACGCGGCAACGCTCAGGTCGCCGCCGGCAATCTTTTCGAAGCGCGCAATCGCCGTATCCAGCGGCTGCACGATCGAACGGCGCAGGCGCCATGCCACCACGGTGCTGAACGCCAGCCCCACTGCCAGCACGCACACGGATAGCGTGAACAGGTTGCGATAGCGCTGCTGCGACGCCTCGTAGACCTGCTTCGCGCTGGCCACTTGCAGCTTGTTCAGCTCGGTGTTGACGCTGGTGAAAGCAATATCGAGCTGCGGGATGGTTTCCAGCACGGCCTTCATCACGCCGTCGCGATCGCCGGCATGCAGGGCCGCAATCATGGGCGCCACCCCTTGTTTGAACAACGCATCGCGCTTGGCGGTAACGTCTTCGACTACCCTGGCCTCGTCGGCCGAACGCGGCAGCGCGAGATAGGCCTTCCAGGCCTTCTCCGAATCGCGCGCAAAACCCTCGGCGGTCGCGGCGCGCGCCTTGGCGTCGGCCGGATCGGCGGCAAAGGTGGCCTGGTCCAGCAGCACGCGAACCAGCAACTGGTTCGAACGCGCCTCGGCCAGGTTGACCGCGGCCGACAGCTGCTGCCCGTAGATCTGGTGCGTGGCCTCATTGCTGCGCGACATGCCAAGCCAGCCGACGGCACCGACAATCAGCAACAACAAGTTTGTGACGATCGTGAGAAACCACAATCTGGCGCCGATAGTCGTGTTTTTGAACATGGATGAGGCTCCGCGAGGAAAGAGAGAACTGGAATAAGGCGGCGCGCCGCGCCGTTGCCCTGTCCAACTACGGCGCGCGCGCCGCATCCTTTACCCGTATTGATCGCCTTCACACGCGTGACAGAACTGCATGGCAGTACAGCATCGCCACCAAGTGATGGATTCGGCGCGCCCCCCGCCGTTTGGAGGAAGCCCTCGTGGCAATTTCGCGGCGAACAGGCACACTGCCGGGATGAACACCGCTTCGCTCGATCCCGGACTCGTGCTGCTGGCCTTCGCGCCGGTCTTCGTGCTGACCATCGGCGCCGAAGCGTGGTACTGGGCGCGGCGCGACCCTGCCGTCTACAGCCTGCGCGACACGCTCTCCAACGCCGCGCTGGCGCTGATGCACCAGGCCTCGGATGCATTCTTCCTCTGGCTGATGGTCCGCACCGTCTATACGTGGTGCTACCACCACGGCCTGCAGGCCATGCCGCAGACGCTGTGGTCGTTCGCACTGCTGCTGTTGCTGCAGGACTTCCTCTACTACTGGTTCCATCGCGCCAGCCATCGCGTGCGCTGGCTGTGGGCCTCGCACGTGACGCATCATTCGTCGGAAGGCATGAATTTCTCGACCGCGTTCCGGCAGAGCCTGACCTACCCGCTGTCGGGCATGTGGCTGTTCTGGATTCCGCTGGCGTATATCGGCTTCACGCCGGACTGGGTGATCCTGGCCGTGGGCCTGAACCTGGGCTTCCAGTTCTTCGTCCATACGCGCCTGGGGCAACGCTGGCCGCTGGTCGAGCGGCTGCTGAACACGCCTTCGGTCCATCGCGTGCACCACGCGAAAAACCCTCACTACATCGACCGCAACTATGCCGGCGTGCTGACGGTCTGGGACCGCCTGTTCGGCACCTTCGTCCCCGAGCACGAGGCGCCGGTCTACGGCATCACGCGCCAGGTGCGCAGCCATGACCCGCTGACGCTGACCTTCCACGAATGGCGCGACATGCTCGCCGATGCCTTGCGCGACCGCGACCTGCGCTATCTGTGGAAGCCGCCGGAATGGCGCAGCCCGCGTGCCGCGGTGCCGGCGACGCTGCCGGGCACGCAATAAAAAACCGCGCCTGCAGGCGCGGTTTTTTGTGAGCAGCGTCAGCGTCCGGGCGCTTATGCGCCTTCGCGGGCGGCACGCTTGCGCTCGTGCTCCTTCAGGTGGCGCTTGCGCAGGCGGATGCTCTTGGGGGTGAGCTCGACCAGTTCGTCGTCGGCGATGAATTCCACCGCGTATTCCAGCGACATCTGGATCGGCGGCACCAGACGCACCGCTTCGTCGGTACCCGACGCGCGCACGTTGGTCAGCTGCTTGCCCTTGATCGGGTTCACGACCAGGTCGTTGTCGCGGCTGTGGATGCCGATGATCATGCCTTCATACAGCGCATCGCCCGGCTTGACGAACATGCGGCCGCGGTCCTGCAGCTTCCACAGGGCGTAGGCCACCGCGTCGCCGTCGTCCTGCGAGATCAGCACGCCGTTGTGGCGCTCGCCCAGGCCGCCTTCGCGCACCGGCGCGTAGTCGTCGAAGATATGGCTGATCAGGCCGGTGCCGCGCGTCAGCGTCAGGAACTCGCCCTGGAAGCCGATCAGGCCGCGGGCCGGGATGCGGTACTCGAGGCGGGTGCGGCCCTTGCCGTCCGACGCCATGTCGAGCAATTCGCCCTTGCGGCGGCCCAGCTCTTCCATGATGCCGCCCTGGTGGCTGTCTTCGACATCCACGGTCAGCAGCTCATACGGCTCGCACTTGACGCCGTCGATTTCCTTGAACACCACGCGCGGACGCGACACCGCCAGCTCGTAGCCTTCGCGGCGCATGTTTTCCAGCAGGATGGTCAGGTGCAGTTCGCCGCGGCCCGACACTTCGAAAATGGTGTCGTCGCCGGTATCGGCCACGCGCAGCGCCACGTTGGACTTCAGTTCGCGGTCCAGGCGCTCGCGCAGCTGGCGGCTGGTGACGAACTTGCCTTCGCGGCCGGCCAGCGGCGAGGTGTTGACGCAGAAGTTCATGGTCAGCGTCGGCTCGTCCACCTTCAGCATCGGCAGCGCGTCCTGCGCCTCGGGCGCGCACACGGTGCAGCCGATGCCCAGTTCTTCGATGCCGTTGATCAGCACGATGTCGCCGGCTTCGGCTTCCTGCACGATTTCGCGCTCCAGGCCCTGGAACTTCAGCACCTGGTTGATGCGGCCCTTGATCGGGTTGCCTTCCGGGCCGAACTTGACCACCACGTCCTGCAGCGGACGGGCACGGCCACGCGAGATGCGGCCCACGCCGATCTTGCCGACGTAGCTGGAGTAGTCCAGCGAGATGATCTGCAGCTGCAGCGGGCCGTCGCGGTCGTCGTCGCGCACCGGCACCTTGTCGAGCACGGTCTCGAACAGCGGCTTCATGTCGCCGTCGCGCACGTCTTCGGTCAGGCCGGCAAAGCCGTTCAGGCCCGAGGCGTAGATCACCGGGAAGTCGAGCTGCTCGTCGGTGGCGCCCAGCTTGTCGAACAGGTCGAAGGTCTGGTTGATGACCCAGTCCGGGCGCGCGCCCGGGCGGTCGATCTTGTTGACCACCACGATGGGCTTCAGGCCCAGCGCCAGCGCCTTGCGCGTGACGAAGCGGGTCTGCGGCATCGGGCCCTCGACCGCGTCGACCAGCAGCAGCACGCCATCGACCATCGACAGCACGCGCTCCACTTCACCGCCGAAGTCGGCGTGGCCCGGGGTGTCGACGATATTGATATGGGTGCCGTTGTACTCGACGGCACAGTTCTTCGCGAGAATCGTGATCCCGCGTTCCTTTTCCAGGTCGTTCGAGTCCATCACCCGTTCGGCGACTTGCTGGTTGTCGCGGAAGGTGCCTGCCTGGCGCAGGAGCTGGTCGACCAGGGTGGTCTTGCCATGATCGACGTGGGCGATGATGGCGATATTTCGGATGGCGCGGGTCATTGCTGCGTCTCGCTAAGAACGGGGCCCTCGCATGGAGGGCCGGAGAATCTGAGGTAACCCAACATTCTAGCATGTTGCGGCGCAAGAAGCGTTGACCGGAACCGCCGCTGCCATAGGGAAAATATTTGCGGATTTCGCAATAACCAATTTCCGTTCTTGCGGATCGTTAAACGTGAACATATATTTGCCTCAGCAAACATTGCAACGGCAAAGATGTCACAACCACCCGCTTCCGTCCCGCCCGCCTCGCCCAACCCTCCGGCCGGCTCGTTCGACCCCGCCCAGTACCAGATGTGCGACAGCGTCGGTTACCTGATGCAGCGCGCGAAGAACATGCTGGCGCACGGCGTCGAGCAGGAGGTCAGCAGCCTGGACATCACCCAGGCCCAGGCCAGCTGCCTGATGATGCTGGCCACCGGCCGCGCCTCGACCGTGACCGACCTGGGCCGCGAACTGAACACCGACATGGGCTCGGTCACGCGGCTGCTCAGCCGCATGGAAAAGCGCGGCCTGATCGAGCGCCGCCGCCGCGATGCCGACCGCCGCGTGGTCGACCTGTCGGTGACGCCGCAGGGCCAGGAGCTGGTGCAGCAACTGCCGGCGATCTTTTGCAAGGTCCTGGCGCACCACTTTCGCGGTTTTTCCGAGGACGAGATCCAGTTACTGCGCGGCATGCTGCGGCGGGTCATCGACAACAGCGGGTAGCAGGCTTCGCGCCGGACTTCCGGCACGCCAGATCGTCCGCGCCGGCCATCCCGGCCGGACACCGTCAGCAGCCCGTAGACCCCGTATGGCTCCGCCACGGAGCAACACCATGAAACCAGATTTTTCTTTCCGTTTTTCACAGTCGACCAGTTCGCGCAAGCTGGCGCGCCGTGCCGGCACGCTGGCGCTGACCGCGATCGCGGCCGCGGCGCTGGCCGGGTGTGCCGCGCTTGGCGATTCGCACAGCACCCAGACCATGGCCGGTCCGGCCACCATGGCGACTTCGCAAACCCTGCCCGGCGAACACGGCCAGTGGCCGTCGCAGGACTGGGTCAGCCAGTTCCAGGACCCGCAGCTGAACGCCCTGGTCGACGAGGCCATCCAGGACAGCCCCAACCTGCAGGCCGCATTTGCCCGCGTCGAGGCCTCGCGCGCGATGGCCGAGGCCACCCGCAGCGCGCTGTATCCGCACCTGGAGTTCGAAGGCAGCCTGCTGCGCCAGCGCTTTTCCAACAACGACCTGTTCGAGGGCACGCCGCTGGCGGGCTCGTGGCAGAACCAGTCGCGCCTGCAGGTGGGCCTGTCCTATGACTTCGACTTCTGGGGCAAGAACCGCGATGCGCTCGAAGCCGCGCTCTCCGACGACCGCGCCGCCGAGGCCGAAAGCCAGGCCGCGCGCCTGATCCTGGCAACGTCGATCTCGCGCAATTACGCGCGCCTGGCCGCGCTCTATGCGCAGCGCGACGTGGCCGAGCGCGCCATCGCCCAGCGCCGCGACCTGACCGAGCTGTCGCGCCAGCGCCTGGCCGCCGGCCTGGACACCCAGGTGGAAACCACCCAGGCGCGCGGCACGGTGGCGGCCTCGCAGACAGACTTGCAGCGCGTCGATGAAGAAATCGCGCTGGCCCGCAACCAGCTCGCGGCGCTGCTCGGCAAGGGCCCGGACCGAGGCCTGCAGATCCAGCGCCCGGTGCTGCTGGCGCAGGCCACGCCGACGTTGCCCGACAACCTCACCATCGGCCTGCTGGGCCGCCGCCCGGACCTGGTGGCGGCGCGCTGGCGGGTCGAGGCCGCGTCGAAGGACATCAACGTCGCCAGGAAGGAATTCCTGCCCGACGTCAGCCTGAGCGCGTTCGCCGGCCTGGCCGCGCTGGACCCGTCCAAGCTGCTGATGGGCATCAGCCGCACGTTCGGCATCGGCCCGACCATCCGGCTGCCGATCTTCGAAGGCGGCAGGCTGCGCGCCAACCTGAAGGGCAAGTACGCCGGCTACGACATTGCCGTGGCCAACTACAACCAGGCGCTGGTCGATGCGCTGCGCGAGACCGCCGACACCATGACCAGCATCCGCAGCGTCGACAAGCAGATCCAGACCCAGCGCGAAGCACTGGACCTGGCCGAGCACGCCTACGCGCTGGCCACCACGCGCTACAAGGCGGGACTGGGCACGCAGCTGACCGTGCTCAACGCGGAAAGCAACGTGCTGCAGCAGCGCCGACTGGCGACCGACCTGCAGGCGCGGCGCCTGGACCTGCAGATGGGCCTGATGAAGGCACTCGGCGGCGGCTACCAGGAGCCGGCCGAAGGCCACGGCAGCATCGCCCATGGCCCGGCGCAGCAACCGGACAACACCCAGGCGGGCGCCCGCGGCTGATCCGCGCACCCGGTGATCGCAGACAAAAGTATCCAGAAGACATCATGAGCAACAACCAGCAAGCGGCCGGCACCAACACTCCCCAGCAGGCCACGGCCACTCCTCCCAACGGCAAGCGCAAGCGCCTGCTGCTGTCGCTGAGCGCCGCGATCGTGGTCGCCGGCATCGGCTACGGCGTCTACTGGGGGCTGTATGCCCGCCATTTCGAAAGCACCGACGACGCCTACGTCGCCGGCAACGTGGTCCAGGTCACGCCGCTGGTGGCCGGCACGGTGGTATCGATTGCCGCCGACGACACGCAGCTGGTCACCGCCGGCCAGCCGCTGATCCAGCTCGACCGCGCCGACACGCAGGTGGCGCTGGAACAGGCCGAGGCCCAGCTGGCCCAGGCCGTGCGCGAAGTGCGCACGCTGTACGTCAACAACGGCTCGCTCGCCGCCAACGTGGCGCTGCGCGAAGCGGACGTGGCCAAGGCCCGCGACGACCTGCGCCGGCGCCAGGCCATTGCCGGCTCGGGCGCGGTATCGAATGAAGAGATCTCGCACGCGCAAGCCGCGCTCAAGGGCGCCGAGTCGGCGCTGCTGGCCGCGCGCGAGCAGCTGGCATCGAACAAGGTGCTGACCGACCAGACCACGGTCGAGAACCACCCCAACGTGCAGCGCGCCGCCGCCAACCTGCGCTCGGCCTACCTGTCGTTCGCGCGCTCGGCGCTGCCGGCGCCGGTGACCGGCTACGTCGCCAAGCGCTCGGTGCAGGTCGGCCAGCGCGTGGCCGCCGGCGCGCCGCTGATGGCGGTGGTGCCGCTGGACCAGGTCTGGGTCGACGCCAACTTCAAGGAAGTGCAGATCACGCATATGCGCATCGGCCAGCCCGTGACGCTGGAAGCCGACGTCTATGGCTCCAAGGTCGAATACCGCGGCAAGGTCGCGGGCTTCTCGGCCGGCACCGGCTCGGCGTTTTCGCTGCTGCCGGCGCAAAACGCCACCGGCAACTGGATCAAGGTGGTGCAGCGCCTGCCGGTACGCATCGCGCTGGACCCGCAGCAGCTCAAGGACCATCCGCTGCGCGTGGGCCTGTCGATGACGGTCAAGGTCGACGTGCGCCGCGAGGAAGGCGCCGCCATGGCCGCCGCCGCGCCGGCCAGGCCGATGCAGACCGACGTCTATGACAAGGTGGCGCAGGATGCCGACCAGCTGATCGCGCGCATCATCGCCGCCAACAACGGCGGCCGCGGCGCCGGCCTGTCCTCGGCCAGCGCCGCCCACGCCAAGTCCGGCAAGCCCGCCAATACCTGATCATGGCCACCTCCCCTTCCGCCGCACCGGCCGCGCCCGGGGCGCAGCCAGGCGCCGGCCCGGCGCCGGCGCGGGCCCTGCCGCAGCAGCCGCAGCCGCTGACCGGCGGCAAGCTGGTGCTCGGCACCATCGCGCTGTCGCTGGCCACGTTCATGAACGTGCTGGACTCGTCGATCGCCAACGTGTCGATCCCGGCGATCTCGGGCGACCTGGGCGTGGCGCCCAACCAGGGCACCTGGGTCATCACCTCGTTCGCGGTGGCCAACGCGATCTCGGTGCCGCTGACCGGCTGGCTGACCACGCGCTTCGGCGCGGTGCGGCTGTTCATCACCTCGATCCTGCTGTTCGTGCTGGCGTCGTGGCTGTGCGGCGTCGCGCCCAACCTGGAGACGCTGCTGGCCGCGCGCGTGCTGCAGGGGGCGGTGGCCGGGCCGATGATCCCGCTGTCGCAGTCGTTGCTGCTGTCGAGCTATCCGCCCGCGAAGAGCACCATGGCGCTGGCGCTGTGGGGCATGACCACGCTGGTGGCGCCGATCATGGGCCCGCTGCTGGGCGGCTGGATCTCCGACAACATGACGTGGCCGTGGATCTTCTACATCAACGTGCCGGTGGGCATCGTCACCGCCTACGCCACCTGGGCCATCTACAAGGATCGCGAGACGCCCACCAAGATGCTGCCGATCGACCGCATCGGCCTGGCGCTGCTGGTGATCTGGGTGGGCTCGATGCAGCTGATGCTCGACAAGGGCAAGGAGCTGGACTGGTTCCATTCGACCGAGATCGTGGTGCTGACGCTGGTGGCGATCGTCGGCTTCCTGTTCTTCCTGGCCTGGGAAACCTATGAGAAGCATCCCATTGTCGACATCAGCCTGTTCAAGGGCCGCAACTTCAGTTCCGGCGTGGTCGCGATCTCGGTGGCCTACGGGCTGTTCTTCGGCAACCTGGTGATCCTGCCGCTGTGGCTGCAGACCATCGTCGGCTATACCGCGACCGACGCGGGCATCGTGATGGCGCCGGTCGGCATCTTCGCGATCCTGCTGTCGCCGGTGATCGGGCGCAACCTGCCGAAGATGGATGCGCGCTGGGTGGCCACCGCGGCCTTCATCACCTTCGGCATCGTCAGCCTGATGCGCGCAGGCTTCACCACGCAGGTGGATACCTGGACGCTGATGGTGCCCACGCTGATCCAGGGCGCGGCCATGGCGATGTTCTTCATCCCGCTGACCTCGATCATCCTGTCGGGCCAGCCGCCGGAGAAGATTCCGGCCGCCTCGGGCCTGTCGAACTTTGTGCGGATCACCTTCGGCGGCATCGGCGCGTCGGTCTCGACCACCGTCTGGGAGAACCGCTCGGCGCTGCACCACGCGCAGCTGGTCGAGCAGGTCAACCCCTACAACCCGGCCTACCACGACCAGCTCAACCACCTGATGCAGATGGGCATGAGCCAGGCGCAGGCGGTCGGCGTGATCGAGCGCAACATCACCCAGCAGGCGGCCATGCTCGGCGCCAACGACATCTTCTGGATCTCGGGCATGCTGTTCTTCGTGCTGATCGGCTTTGTCTGGCTGACGCGGCCGGCCAAGGGTGGCGGTGGCGGCTCTGCGGACGCGATGGCGGCGCATTGAGCCTCCGGTTCAGCGATGCATGGAATGGTCCCGGTTTCGGGGCCATTTTTTTTGCCCGTATCCGGCAAGGGAAATTTCCCCTTGTGTTCCGCCATCCATCGCCCTATGATTTGCCGACCGAATTACGGAACCTTGGTTCCAAAAAACGGAACCAAGGCAACGAACGTAGCGGAGAGGCGAAGTGAGCATTCTTGAAGGCGTGGAGAGCGTGCTGGACTTGTTCGGGCACGGCCGCCACGAGATCACGTTCAACGATGTGCTGGATGAGCTGGGCCTGGCCAAGAGCTCGGCGTCGCGCCTGCTCGCACAGATGGTGCGCTACCGGCTGCTGGAGTTGCAGCCATCGACGCGACGCTATCGCCCAGGCGCACTGGTGATCCGCGCGGCACAGGCCGCCACGCAGGCGCACCCCTTTGACGACCAGTGCCGCGAGATCCTCGCCGCCTTGTCGGATTCGACTGGCTTCACGGCCTACCTTTCGATGCTCGACGGCACCGACACCGTGGTGCTGCAGCGCCTGAATGGCAGCAACCCGGTGCAGGTGCTGTCGCCGCCGGGCGCGCGCCGCCCGGCCTTCACCACGGCCATGGGCCGCGTGCTGCTGTCGCGCCTGTCCGAGACCGAATTCAGCGCGCGCTACGGCGCCACCGGCGCCCGCAAGCTGCCCGACGCACCCGCCGGATGCCCCGCCACCGTAGCCGAGCTGCGCGAGCGCGTCGCCACGGCCCGCGCCGAGCGCAGCGCCATCGCCGTCAACGAAGGCATGCCGGGCATCGGCGCCGTTGCCACCACGCTTGCGGATCCGCTCTCTGGCGACGTGCGCGGTCTGTGTCTGTCCTTCACCGCGATGCAGGTCAGCCAGGCCCAGGCCCGCGCGCTGCGGGAAACGCTGGTGCAGGCGGTGGCGCCGCTCGGGCAGCGCCTCGGCGATCCGCTCTGGCTCCATCCCGGCGACGCCGCCGCCCACTAGTCATCCCGGCAGCTCAAACCGCCAGCTCGAACTCATGGAACTCCTGTTACTCAGCAACTCCTCCAGCGACGCGGGTTACCTCGTCCATGCCCACGACGCGATCCGCGAACTGGCCGACGGGCGCACCCGTGCCTGCTTCCTCCCGTTCGCCGGTGTCACGCGCGACTGGGACAGCTACGAAGCCCTGGTGCGCGAGGCACTGGCCCCGGCCGGCATCGCCGCGCACTCGCCGCACCGGCTCGACCATGCGGATTGCGTGCGGGCGGTGGCAGCGGCCGAACTGATCGTCATCGGCGGCGGCAACACCTTCCGCCTGCTGCAATGCCTGCGCGCGCGCGGCCTGCTGCCGGTGATTGCGCGCCAGGTGGCCGCGGGCGCCGCGCGCTATATCGGCTGGAGTGCCGGCACCAATGTCGCCTGCCCGACCATCCGCACCACCAACGACATGCCGGTCGCCGACCCTGGCGGCCTCGACGCGCTCGGGCTGGTGCCGTTCCAGATCAACCCGCACTACTTCAACCTGGTGGTGCCCGGCTTCCGCGGCGAAACGCGCGACCAGCGGCTGGCCGAGTTCACGGTGCTGCAGCCGCAGACGCCGGTGCTGGGCTTGCCCGAAGGCAACTGGGTGCGCGTCTCGGGCGATCGCATGGAGATGGGCGGCGCGCATCGCGCACGCTGGTTCCTTGGCCGGCAGATAGTGGACGTCGCCCCCGGCGCACTGTCCGTGCCGGCCTGTACCGCTGCCATCTGATCCATCGCCATCCCGTAACGCAAGCAAGGAACCCCAAGCAAGATGTCCATCAAGCAGGTGATTGAATCGATCGAGCTGCTGTCCGCGGCCAACGTCG
Organism: Cupriavidus alkaliphilus; assembly: GCF_900094595.1. Lineage (GTDB taxonomy): Bacteria > Pseudomonadota > Gammaproteobacteria > Burkholderiales > Burkholderiaceae > Cupriavidus > Cupriavidus alkaliphilus. Next base: position 265,173 of record NZ_FMAD01000003.1, read on the forward strand.
ACGGCGCAGCCGTTGCCACTTTGCTGCGCGCCCGCGGCATCCGCGACGTCACGGTGACGCGCGTGGAAGAGAACGGCCTCTACACCGACTTCCTCGCCTGCACCCTGCCGGGCCGCGACCCCGATGCGCCCGCGCTGGGCGTGGTCGGCCGCCTCGGTGGCGTCGGCGCGCGCCCGGCCGTGACCGGCCTGGTGTCCGATGCCGACGGCGCCATCGTTGCCGTCGCCACCGCGCTCAAGCTGGCCGACATGGCCGCCGGCGGCGATGTGCTGGCCGGCCCGGTGCGGATCCATACCCACATCTGCCCGCACGCCGCGACGCGGCCGCACCAGCCGGTGCCGATGATGAAATCGCCCTTCGCCATGCGCACGATGATGTCGCACGAAGTGCATCCCGACATGGCAGCGATCCTGTCGGTCGACACCACGCGCGGCAACCGCTTCGTCAACCGCCGCGGCGTGGCGCTGACGCCGGTGGCCAAGCAAGGCTGGCTGTTGCGCCTGCCGGAGCGGATGCTGGACCTGCTGGGCTGGGTCAGCGGCGAACTGCCGTCGGTGCTGCCGCTGACCACGCAGGACATCACCCCGTATGAGAATGGCCTGTGGCATGTCAATTCGATCATGCAGCCGGCCATCGTCACCGCGGCGCCGGTGGTGGGCGTGGCAATGACCGCGCAGACCACCGTGCCGGGATGTGCCACCGGCGTCACCAACGCCTTCGACATCGATGTGGCGACACGCTTCTGCATCGAGGTTGCCAAGCAGTTCGGCGAGGGCCAGTGCGCCTTCTTCGATGCCGAGGAATGGGCCGAGCTGCAGCGGCGCTACGGCTCGCTCGCGCACCTGCAGACCGTCGGGACCGAAGCATGACCACAGCCGCCCCACGCCTGCCGCGCGTGGCCTTCGTCACCATCGGGCAGTCGCCGCGAACCGACGTGGTACCGCAGATGATGGCCGACCTGGGCCTGCCGGCCGAAGTCGAAGAATTCGGCATCCTCGACGCGCTGGGCCCCGACGAGATCGCCGCGCTGGCGCCCGCCGCCGGCGAGTACCGCTTCGCCAGTCGCCTGCGCGACGGCACGCAGGCGGTGATGGGCAAGCCGGTGGCCGAGGCCATGCTGGCGCGGCTGATGGCCTCGCTCGACGATGGCCGCTTCGACGCGCTGGTGCCGCTGTGCACCGGCACCGCGCTGCCGCCGATGCGCACGCTGGTGATCGAGCCGCAGCAGGTGGTCGATCACCTGACGGTCGCGCTTGGCCAGGGATGCAAGCGGCTCGGCATCGTGCTGCCCCTCGAGGGCCAGGCCGACAGCTTTCATCTGATCAAACCGGTGTCCTGCGAACTGCGCGTTACGCATGCCTCGCCTTATACCGATCCTGGCACCGGCGGCTTCGCTCGCGCCGGCCAGGCCCTGCGCGGCTGCGATCTGGTGGTGATGCACTGCATGGGCTACACCGAGGCGATGCGTGCCGAAGTCGCGCACCATGCCCGCGCCCCGGTGCTGCTCTCTAACCGGATGGTGGCCACGCTGCTCGGCCAGGTGCTGGATGGCCGCGGCCGAAATGGCCTGTGAAATTGCTTACGGGTAAAGGCAAGCCCGCTGACAGATTGCCTGTGACACAGCTGGAGTGGAAGTAACATGGAAAAGGTGGCGAAGTGGATGGGACCGCTGCTGCGCGGCATGGCTTGCATGAGCCTGGTTGCGGTGGCGGCGTCGGGCGCGCATGCGCAGGAATGGAAGCCCGCGAAGCCGGTGCGGCTGCTGGTCGGCTTTGCCCCGGGCGGCTCCGCCGACCTGCTGGCACGGCTGGTGCAAGGTCCTTTGTCAGAAAGCCTCGGCGTGCCGGTGGTAGTCGAAAACGTGCCGGGCGCGGGTGGCAATATCGCCGCCGACAAGCTGGCCAAGGCCTCGCCGGACGGCTATACCATCGGCATGGGCGCAGCTGGCGCGATGGCGGTGACCCACGTGCTCAACCCGAAGGGCACGCCGTACAAGGCCGATGACTTTACCCCCATTGCCATGCTGGCGACGCAGCCCAACGTGGTGATCATCAACCCTGCGCTACCGGTCAAGACGATGGCGGACTTCACCGCGTACGTGAAAAAGACACCGCAGGTCACCTATGGCACCGCGGGCGTCGGCACGTCGAACCACCTGATCGCCGAGACCATGCTGCATCGCCTCGGCATCGACATGGTCCACGCGCCGTACAAGGGCGCCACCCCGGTGATCACCGATCTGATGGGCGGCCATATCGCCATGACCGTCGACAACATCACCACCGCCGCGGCGCTCGCCAAGAGCGGCAAGGTCAAGGCGCTGGCGGTCACGGGCAGCAAGCGCTCGCCGTTGCTGCCCGACGTGCCGACGCTGGCCGAAAGCGGCCTGAAGGATTTCAACATGCCGACCTGGCAAGGCATCTTCGGGCCCAAGGACCTGCCGAAGGCGATCGTGGCCCGCTACAACCAGGCCCTGGTGAAGGCGCTGGCGAATCCGGAAGTCAGGAAGAAGATGGCGGAGTTCGGCTCGGAACCGGTCGGCGACACCCCGGAACACTTCGCCGGCTTCCTGGCGCAGGACCGCAAGATGTGGACCGAAGTGATCAGGACGGCGAAGATCACGCTCGAGTAATCGCCGCAAGGGAAACGGCGCGCAAGCGGCCCCGTCTCCTGGCTCCCGGTCTGTCTACGCTAGCAGCCCTTGCCGAACAACCGATAGGCGGGGCAATAGCCCATCACGCCGGTCAGCAAAGGCACCAGCCCGATCCAGCCCCACAGCGTCCCTGGCCTGATAAAGACCAGTGTGATCAGCGCGGCGCCAACCAGGATCCGGATCGACCGATCCACAACACCAAGGTTCTTGCAGAACAACATGCTTTGCTCCTGTTTGCCAAGTAAACAGAGCGAGCTTGCGCCGCGTCTCGACGGAAGTCCTTGACCAGACCACAACTGGCGCATCATTCGATGCAGGCTTGGACGCGTCCCGGAGCCGCGGAAAAACAAAAAGGCCACGTACCCCGATCGATCCGGGCGCACGTGGCCTCCTGGCTCAGGCAGGACGCTGCCTATAGCTTCACCAATCGTTCAGGGCGCAACGCGCCCTCGCGCATGCGCGCCACGCCCAGCAGCCGCGCGGGCTCGCCGGCATAGACGCGGGCCAGCGCTTCCTCGGCCACGTCGGTACCCGCCGGCAGGTCGCGCCAGGCGATCCGCTGGCCCTGCAGGAAACGCCCCGCCGCGGCTGCGTCCAGATGCACCGGCACACACTTCTGCAGCAAGGCGTCCACCGGCGCAAGCATGGCAGGGCGCTGCGCGTCATCCTGTTGCTCGATCTGCTCCAGCGTGACGGCGCCGTCGAGCGTCAGGTCGCCCACGGCAATCCGGCGCAGCCCGGTCAGGTGCGCGCCGCAGCCCAACGCTTCGCCGATATCCTCGGCCAGCGTGCGGATATAGGTGCCCTTGCTGCAAGTCACCCGCATCGTGAACGACGGGGCCTCGGGCAAGGCGCAGTCCAGCAGCGCGATCGAACGGATCGTGACACGCCGCGCCGCGCGCTCCACGGTCTGGCCGGCGCGCGCGTATTCGTACAGCGGACGGCCGTCCTTCTTCAGCGCCGAATGCATCGGCGGCACCTGCTCGATCTCGCCGACAAAACCTGCCACCACACGCTCCACCGCGGCGCGGTCACAGGTGACCGCACGCACGTCGAGCAGCTCGCCTTCGGCATCGCCGGTGCTGGAACGCGCGCCCAGGCGCACTTCGGCGTCATAGGTCTTGTCCGCTTCGAGCAGGTCCTGCGAGAACTTGGTGGCTTCGCCGAAGCACAGCGGCAGCAGCCCGGTGGCCAGCGGATCGAGCGTGCCGGTATGACCGGCCTTGGCCGCGCGCAACAGGCGCTTGGCGCGCACCAGCGCGTCGTTGGACGACAGCCCCAGCGGCTTGTCGAGCAGCAGCACACCATGGACCTCGCGGCGCGGCAGGCGCGGCGGACGGTTGGCGTTGGAATCGGTCATCGGGAACAAGCGGAAGGCGGGTGCGCAACGCGCGGCGACCGCGCCAGGAAAGCCCATGCCGGCCGGCACGGGCACCCGGCATCAGTCTTCGTCTTTCGAACGCGTGGCGTTCGCTTCGTTGATCAGCCTGGACATCTCGATCGCGTGTTCGACCGAGGTATCGTGATGGAAATGCAGCGTCGGCACGGTATGGATGTGCAGGCGCTTGAACAGCAGCGAGTGCAGGTAGCCGGCCTTCTCGTTCAGGATGGCTTCGGCTTCGGCCGCTTCGGCGCCCAGCACGGTGAAGTACACCTTGGCGTGCGCGTAATCGGGCGTCAGCGTGACGGACTGCAGCGTGACCAGGCCGAGGCGCGGGTCGCGCAGTTCGCGCTGGATCATCTCGGCCAGGTCCTTCTGGATCTGGTCGGAGATGCGGAGATTGCGGGAGGAGATATTGCCTTTCTTGGCCATGCAATACAGTCTGGTCGAGATGACAACGGCAGGCCGAAGCCTGCCGTTGCTTGCGACGCCTTACAGCGTGCGCGCCACCTCTGTGATTTCGTACACCTCGAGCTGGTCGCCTTCCTGAACATCGTTGAAGTTCTTGATCGACAGACCGCACTCGAAGCCTTGCTTGACTTCCTTGACGTCGTCCTTGAAGCGCTTGAGCGAATCCAGCTCGCCGTCGTGGATGACCACGTTGTTGCGCAGCACGCGCACCAGCGAATTGCGCTTGACCACGCCGTCGGTGACCATACAGCCAGCCACCGTGCCGACCTTGGGCACGCGGAACACCTGGCGCACCTCGACCGTGCCGGTGGTGGTTTCGCGCTTCTCCGGCGCCAGCATGCCCGACATCGCCGCCTTGATCTCGTCTACCGCATCGTAAATGATGTTGTAGTAGCGGATATCAATGCCGTTGTGCTCGGCCAGCTTGCGCGCGCCCGCATCGGCACGCACGTTGAAGCCGATGATGACCGCCTTCGAAGCCGTCGCCAGGTTGACGTCGGACTCGGAGATGCCACCCACGCCGCCGTGCACGATCTGCACCCGCACCTCGGCGGTCGACAGCTTCTGCAGCGACTGCACCAGCGCTTCCTGCGAACCCTGCACGTCTGCCTTGACGATCAGCGGCAGCGTCTGGACTTCGCCTTCGGCCATCTGCTCCAGCATGTTCTCGAGCTTGGCGGCCTGTTGCTTGGCCAGCTTCACGTCGCGGAACTTGCCCTGGCGGAACAGCGCGATTTCGCGCGCCTTGCGCTCGTCCGGCAGCACCAGCACTTCCTCGCCGGCGGCAGGCACTTCCGACAGGCCCTGGATTTCCACCGGAATCGACGGGCCGGCTTCCTTGGTCGCCTTGCCGTTCTCGTCCAGCATGGCGCGCACGCGGCCGTAGGCGCTGCCAGCCAGCACCACATCGCCACGCTTGAGCGTGCCGCTGCTGACCAGGATGGTAGCGATCGGGCCCTTGCCCTTGTCGAGCTGGGCTTCCACCACCAGGCCCTTGGCCGGGGCGTCCACCGGTGCCTTCAGTTCCAGCACTTCGGCCTGCAGCGACACCTGCTCCAGCAGGTCTTCGATGCCGGCGCCGGTCTTGGCGGACACCGGCACGAACGGCGAATCGCCGCCGTATTCTTCCGGCACCACCTGCTCGGCCACCAGTTCCTGCTTGACGCGGTCCGGGTTGGCTTCGGGCTTGTCGACCTTGTTGATCGCCACCACGATCGGCACGCCGGCAGCCTTGGCGTGCGCGATCGCTTCCTTGGTCTGCGGCATCACGCCGTCGTCGGCCGCGACCACCAGGATCACGATGTCGGTGGCCTTGGCACCGCGGGCTCGCATGGCCGTGAAGGCCTCGTGACCCGGGGTATCCAGGAAGGTGATCACGCCGCGGTCGGTTTCCACATGGTAGGCACCGATATGCTGCGTAATGCCGCCGGCTTCGCCCGCGGCCACCTTGGTGCGGCGGATGTAGTCCAGCAGCGAGGTCTTGCCGTGGTCGACGTGACCCATCACGGTCACCACCGGCGGACGCGGCAGCAGCTCGGCGTCTTCGTGCTCTTCGCCGTCGACCACCAGCAGCGCTTCCGGATCGTCCAGCTTGGCGGCGTACGCCTTGTGGCCCATTTCTTCCACCACGATCATGGCGGTTTCCTGGTCCAGCACCTGGTTGATCGTCACCATCTGGCCGAGCTTCATCATCTGCTTGATGACCTCGGAAGCCTTCACCGCCATCTTGTGGGCCAGGTCGGCCACGGAGATGGTTTCCGGCACGTGCACTTCGCGCACCACCGGTTCGGTCGGCGCCTGGAAGTTGCTGCGGCTGTCGTCATGCTGCTGCTGACGGCCGCCACGGCCACGCGGGCCGCCGCGCCAGCCGCCCACGCCGCCCGACGAATCGCCGCGCGTCTTCAGGCCGCTGCCCTTCTTGCGGCTGCCTTCGTCCTGCCACGTCGACGAAGTGCCGGCCTTGACGACCTTGCCCTTCTTGTCGGTGGTGGTGGTCGCGGTGGCGGTCACCGGCTTTTTCTCGCCCGGCTTGGCTTCGGTGCCGGCCGGCTTGACCGGCTTGTGCAGGGTACCGGTCTGCTCGGCCTTCTTTTCCTCGGCCTTGCGCTCGGACGGCGCCTTCAGCACGCGTGCCGGCGCGTTCAGCATCTGCTGGATCGCACGGGCTTCGGCTTCGGCAGCCTCGCGGCGCTTGCGCGCGGCGACTTCCTGCTCGGCGCGGGCCTTGTCGGCGGCAGCCTTGGCCTCGTCGGCGGCCTTCTGCGCCTCGGCGCGTTCGGCGGCGACGCGGGCCTTCTCGTCCTCGGCCTTCTTGCGCGAAGTGTCCTCGTTGGCTTCGGTCACGGCGCGCGACGCGGCAGCCTCTTCCTCGGCCTTGCGGGCGGCGAGTTCGGCCTGGCGGCGCTGTTCGGCCTCGAGTGCCTCCTGGCGCGCGCGGCGCTCGGCTTCCTCGCGCTCGGCGGCCTCGCGGGCGGCCTTGGCCTCGGCTTCCTGGCGCGCCAGCAGTTCGGCCTGGCGGCGCTCTTCCGCTTCGCGGCGCGCCTCCTCGGCGGCGTCGACGACCTGGGCTTGCGCCTCGGCGCCATCGGCCTGCTGTTCGGGCGCAGCGTCGTCGCGCTTGATCAGCACGCGCTTCTTGCGCACTTCCACCTGGACCGTGCGGGTCTTGCCGGTGGCGTCCGACTGGCGGATCTCGGAGGTTTCGCGCTTGGTCAGTGTGATCTTCTTGCGGGCGCTGTCGTCGGACTGGCCGTGCGAGCGCTTCAGATAGTCCAGCAGCCTGGTCTTATCCGATTCCGTGATGATGTCTTCTGGCGTCGCTTTGCCCACCCCAGCCGCCTGCAATTGTTCCAGCAGGGCAGCTGCGCTGCGACTCAGTTCTGCGGCCAGTTGGGCAACTGTTGTGCTTGCCATTCAAACCCTTTCAATGCTTGGTTTCTACGTCGGGACAGATTGATGCGGAAAGCGCGCCCGGGCTGGCGTTGGCCGGCCCGGCCGTGTCCCTCAGTTGAACCAATGTTCCCGTGCTTTCATGATCAGCGACTTGGCTTCTTCCTCGCTGACACCGGTCATCTCGACCAGCTCGTCCACGGCCAGTTCGGCCAGGTCGTCACGCGTATGGATATCGCCTTCGGCCAGCTTGCCGATCAGTTCCGGGTTGAGGCCGTCGAGCGAGCGCAGATCCTGCGACACCTCTTCCACCTTTTCTTCCCGGGCCAGTTCCATCGTCAGGAGCGCATCACGCGCGCGATTGCGCAGCTCGTTGACGGTGTCTTCGTCAAAGGCCTCGATCTCCATCATTTCACTGATGGGGACATAAGCCACTTCTTCCAGCGTGGAGAAGCCTTCCTCGATCAGGATGTCTGCGACTTCCTCGTCCACGTCCAGCTTGGACATGAACAGCTTGCGCACGACATCGCTTTCTTCGGCCTGCTTCTGCGCCGATTCTTCCTGCGTCATGATGTTGATCTGCCAGCCGGTCAGCTCGGACGCCAGGCGCACGTTCTGACCACTGCGGCCGATGGAGACGGCGAGGTTCTCCTCGTCGACAACCACGTCCATGCTGTGCTTCTCTTCATCGACCACGATCGACTGCACCTGCGCCGGCGCCAGCGCGCCGATCACAAACTGCGCCGGGTCTTCCGACCACAGCACGATGTCCACCGCCTCGCCGCCGATCTCGTTGCGCACCGCGGTGACGCGCGTGCCGCGCACGCCCACGCAGGTGCCGATCGGGTCGATGCGCTTGTCATGCGCCACCACCGCGATCTTGGCGCGAACGCCCGGGTCGCGGGCAGCCGCCTTGATCTCCAGCAGGCCTTGTTCCATCTCGGGCACTTCGTTTTCGAAGAGCTTGATCAGGAAGTCAGGGGCGGTGCGCGACAGCTCGATCTGCGGGCCACGCGCGGCGCGGTCCACATTCAGGATATAGGCGCGCACACGATCGCCGGTGCGCAGGTTTTCCTTGGGGATGATCTGGTCGCGGGCCAGCAGCGCCTCGACGCGGCCGGACTCGACGATCAGGCCCTTCTTGTCGGCGCGCTTGACCGTGCCGGTCATGATCTTTTCGCCGCGATCGAGGTAGTCGTTCAGGATCTGCTCGCGCTCGGCATCGCGGATGCGCTGGAGGATCACCTGCTTGGCGGCCTGCGCGCCGATGCGGCCGAACTCGACCGACTCGATCTGCTGCTCGATATAGTCGCCCAGCTCGATGCTGGGGTTTTCCTCGCGGGCCTCGAACAGCAGGATCTGCTTGTCCGGCTCCTGCAGGCCCAGTTCGTCGGGAACGACCAGCCAGCGGCGGAAGGTTTCATGCTCGCCCGACTCGCGATCGATCGCGACACGGATATCCACGTCTTCCTCGAAACGCTTCTTGGTGGCCGAGGCGAGCGCCGCCTCCAGGGCACCGAATACCACATCCTTGTCGACGTTCTTCTCACGCGCAAGCGCATCGACGAGCAACAGAACTTCGCGGCTCATTGCTTGTTCCCTTTTCTTTGATTTCCTTTGAAGTCGATCACCGGCACCAGGCGTGCCTTGTCGACATCGGATACGGCAAATTCCAGCAGCGCCGGGCCATCCTTGCCCTCGAACTCCAGGCCGATCTTCTCTTCGCCCGCGGCGCCGGTGGGCTCGCGCAGGATGCCTGTGAAGTTCTTCTGTCCATTGACGGGCAGGCGCAGCGTCACGCGCGCCTCCGCGCCGGCAAAGCGGATGAAGTCGGCCAGCTTCTTCAGCGGCCGGTCCAGTCCGGGCGACGAGACCTCGAGGCGTTCATAGTCGACGTTCTCGACCGTGAACACGTGGGTGAGCTGGCGGCTCACCTTTTCGCAATCCTCGATGGCAATGCCGGTTTCAGGCTGATCGATATAGACACGCAGCAATCCGGCCGGGGCACGCTCGAGCTCGACCAGCTCATATCCCATGCCGCTTAGGGTGGTTTCGATCAAATCTGCCAGATGCACTGTTATCCCGAGTAATGGCCATCAACACCGTGGCAGGCAAACCCGCCGGTGCCGTCCGGGACGACCCTGTTGCAGCGCTGCCTGTCCGCCACCCCTTCCGCCCATGCGGAAGCACCGAAAAACGGGCGAACCAAAAAAAAATGGGCGCAATGCCCATCATTCGCCCATCCTCGGACGAGGATGGCTTTTTGAATAGACTTGAATTATACGCGGATTATGTCGAAAAGGCAAAAGCCAGACATTTACCGCGGGCCGCACGCGGCACCGGCAGGCGCTCCGCCCGCCATGCGCCGCATACGGCGCTTAACGATTGCCGCCGCGGTTGCCACCGCGATTGCCGCCGCCGCCACGCGGCGAACGGTTGCCACCCGACTTGGCTGCCTTCGGCATCACGTTGCCATTGGCTTCGCCGCCGCGGCGGGCCTTGCCCTGCCCCTGGCCGGCCTGGCCTCTCGCACCGCCCATGCCGCCCATGCCGGCGCCACCACCACGTCCCTGGCGCGCACCGGTGCCGCGCCCACCGCCGAGGTTGGCGGCGTGGGAAGTCAGCAGCGTCGGCCCGTGGCTGATATAGCCCATCGACGTCTTCATCGGATCCGGCTGGCTGCTGCGGCTGCCGCCGCCGCGGGCGCCGCCCTGCTCGAAGCGCGGCAGGCCGTCCATGCCGGTATGCATCGGCATGCCTGCAATCGCCGCCTCGGTGCGCTGCTTGCGCCCGCCCACCTTGGTGGCACCCTTGGGCGCCTGCTCGCCCTTGCCCGGCACCTTCAGGCCGACGCTGGTCATCAGCGCCTTGACGTCATTCGGCTCCACTTCCTGCCAGCGGCCGCGCTTGAGGCCGCGCGGCAGCAGGAACTGGCCGTAGCGGGTGCGGATCAGGCGCGACACGGTCAGGCCGACCGCCTCGAACATGCGGCGCACTTCGCGGTTGCGGCCTTCGGTCAGGGCCACGTGGTACCAATGGTTGGCACCTTCGCCGCCACCGTCGGCAATGCGCAGGAAGTTGGCTTCGCCGTCATCCAGCTTGATGCCGTGCAGCAGGCGCTGGCGGTCGGCTTCGGCCAGCTCGCCCAGCGTACGCACCGCGTATTCGCGCTCGACGCCGTAGCGCGGATGCATGAACCGGTTGGCAATGTCGCCCGAGGTGGTGAAGATCAGCAGGCCTTCGGTGTTGAAATCCAGGCGGCCCACCGCGACCCACTTGCCGGTCTTGATGCGCGGCAGGTTGTCGAACACGGTCGGACGACCTTCCGGATCGGACTGGCTGACAATCTCGCCGGCAGGCTTGTGATACAGCAGCACGCGCGGCGGCTTGGTCGACACCTTGCGGTGGATCAGCTTGCCGTTCACGCGGACCTGGTCGGCCGGCAGGATGCGCTGGCCGATATGGGCGGGCAGCCCGTTGACCGAGACGCGTCCCTGCAGGATCAGCTCTTCCATCTCGCGGCGCGAGCCCAGGCCGCCGTCGGCCAGCACCTTGTGCAGCTTGGGCGCGTCGTCGTCGGCGGTCAGCTCGCGCACCGGCTTGGCCTTGGTGCGCGGGATGACGGTGTCTTCACTGTCGTACTGCTCGGAGATGACGAAGCGGAACAGGTCTTCGCTGCTCGCCGCGGCCTTCTCGGCACCGCCCTGGCCCTGGCCCTGGCCCTGGCCCTTGCGCGCAGCCTGCGGCTTGCCGCCATCCTTGCGCCGGCCCTGCTGGCGCGCACCGGTGCCCTGGTTCTCGCCGGGGGTGGCGGGCTTGCCGCCGCGCTGGCCCTGCTTGCGCTTGCGGGCCGGCTGCTCCGGCTTGTCGGCACCTTCGGCGCGGGCTGCGCGGTCGATCTTGTCTGCCTTGCTGCCTCCCTGGCTGCCCTGCCCGCCTTCGCCCTGGCCCGTCTTGCGCTTGCCGCGGCCGCGCTGGCCGCCGCGCCCGGCACCGGCGGCGCCCGCGCTGGCGGCGGCACCCGCCTCGCCGGCATCGCCCTGGCCGGCCGCGCCGGCGCCTTCGGCACCCTCACCGCGGTCCTGCGCCGCCTGCCGGCGCGAAGCCACCAGGTTCCTCAGACCGCGGCGCAGCCCCTTGCGGCGGGGCGCGGCGTCGCTGCCCGTTCCGGGTTCTGCGGCGCCGGTGTCGGCGGATGCGCCCGCATGGCGGGCGTCTTGCTCAACGGAATCAGACAAGATATTCACTATCGGATGTTGCATGTTGTTCAGTTCGGCACGCGCTCGTCGTGCTCGCTCGGGTGCGGCGGGGTGCCGTCGTCAGGCAGCAGCTCGCGCGCCCCGTCCGGAGGGGGTGCAGCCGGTTCGGTGGCATCGCCCGTACCCGCCTCAACCACCGTCTCGGCGGCCGGCTGCGCATCAACGCCATCGGCGCCGTCGTCGCCCACGGGCGCAGGTTCGGCCGCTGGCGATGTGTCGGCCGGCGTGACCGGTTCGGCAAAGGCTTCCTCGTCGGCGCTGGCAGGCTTGTTCGCCGCCAGGTCTTCGAAATTGATCGCCTGCTGCTCCAGCAAGGCGGCCTGCGCCTGCGCCTGGGCGTCTTCCAGCGGCGGCAGCTCGTCCAGCGTGCGCAGCCCGAGGTCGTCCAGGAAGGCCTTGGTGGTGGCATACAGCGCCGGGCGGCCCGGCACGTCGCGATGGCCGATGACCTCGATCCAGCTGCGGTCCTCTAGCTTCTTGATCACTTCGGTGCTCACCGTCACACCGCGGATTTCCTCGATATCGCCGCGGGTCACCGGCTGGCGGTAGGCGATGATCGCCAGGGTTTCCATCACCGCGCGTGAGTATTTTGGCGGTTTTTCCGGATTCAGGCGGTCGAGGTATTCCCGCATTTCGGGCCGGCTCTGGAACCGCCAGCCGCTTGCCAGCGCTACCAGCTCCACGCCGCGCGGGCGCCAGTCCTGGCGCAGCTCGTCCAGCAGCACGCGGATGGTGTCTGCGCCGACGTCATCGTCGAACAGGCGGCGCAGATCGTTGACGCGCAACGGTTCCTGCGCGCAGATCAGCGCCGTCTCGAGGACGATCTTCGCCTCTTGGGTATTCATGTTGATGGTGTGCAGCCTGTCTTTGCACCTGCTCCCGGACGGATCCGGGGCACCGGAGATTTTGGATACAGCGGTGCCAAAGCCACCGCCATCTCATTGCGCAGCGAGCCGGATACCTGCTGTACCCAGGCCGTGCGCTTCCCTTTCTTTGCATCGAGTTGCCGGGGCTTCCGGCAGGAGATCGTCCGCATGCCGTCATGGACCGGCCAGCGAACCTCTTGCGTCGCTCGTCCGCACAAACGGACATCGCAATCGGCGAACTGAACGCCTCGGACGCAAGAAAATACGGGTATCGGGAGCAAGGCCGGCATCTACCACGCCGCAGCGCCAACCGGACTTTTGAACCAGATCTTTTGAACCGGATGGACCGCGGGGACTGGCGCTCATCGAAAGCCTTCCGCTTCCCGCGTCCCGAGCGCGCCTTCGGATAGGAAGACCGCCAGGCGCTGTTCGCCGCTGCTTACCGCAGCCTGTCTGACTCCGCGCGATACCGCAATGCTGGCGATTGTATGGCATTCCCGCCTCCGGCTGCAACCATCATCCTGCTTGCGCGGGGTGCCGGCGCCGCAGGATGCCGCGTGCGGCATCAAAACACCAGACAAAAGCCCTGTTCTGCCAGCGAATGTGGCAGCAGCACCGCACGCGCAATGCCAAGTCCGCCGAACGCCATCACGGCGAGGCCCGCGCCCAGGCGCACGCCGGGCCGCCGCGACCACAGCCTGAGGTAGCCGGACAGCCCGGACAGCACCAGCAGGTTCGGCAGCGTGCCAAGTCCGAACACCCCCATCACCAGCGCGCCCGAGCCGGCATTCCCTGCCAGCAGCGCCAACGTCAGCGCACCGTAGACCATGCCGCACGGTACCAGCCCCCAGGCCAGGCCCACGCCATAACGCCCAGCCAGCCCTCCGCGCGCCCGCACGAAAGCCGGCAACGCGCCAGCAAGGCCGCCGGCCCGGCTGGCCACCGCCGTGCCGGCACGCGCCGCCAGCCGCTCCAGCCAGTTCACGGTAAAGGTACTGCCACGCATCAAGCGCCATCCCGACCACAGCAGCATCAGGCTGCCTGCGCCGAACAGCCAGCGTTGCACCGGCAGATAGTCCTGTTTCCAGGCCGTGGCGCCGGCGGCGCCCAGCGCGGCACCGAGCAGCATATAGGTGCTGATCCTGCCAAAGTGCATCACCAATAACTCGCCAAGCCAGGCAGTCCGGCTGCGCACCAGGCTCACCGGTGCCCCCACACCGCGCCGCTGCTCCACGGCCAGTGCCACTCCGCCGCACATGGCGGCGCAGTGCACCCCGCCCAGCAGAGCGAGCAGGAAAACGCTGATCAATACACCAAATGTCAATTCTGTCTCCCTGCCGGATCACATCGCACGGTAAAATGCTTGTATCGTGCCCCGCTGCCATTTCTAGCAGGTTCCAATTGCTCACTTCCATCCCCATTACCGAGATGTCGCCCCGCTGCTCCACCTGTGCGATGGGACAGCTGTGCCTTCCGGTTGGCATGTCGCAGCAAGACCTTGCCAAGATCGACACGCTGGTGCAGGAACGCATCCGCGTGCACAAGGGGGAAACCCTCTACCGCATGGGCGACCCGCTCACCGCGGTATACGCTATCCGCTTCGGTACGCTGAAGACACATGTCACAACCGAAGACGGACGCTCGCAGATTACCGGGTTCCACCTGCCCGGTGAAATCGTCGGCCTCGACGGCCTGGGCGAAATGCAGCATGCGTCCGATGCGACCGCGCTCGAAGACACCGAGGTATGCGTGGTCCGCATGAACGATCTGCAGACGCTGTCGGCCGACCTGCCTTCGCTGCAACAGCAGTTCCTGCGTCTGATGGGCAAGGAAATCACGCACGACCAGCTGATGCTGGTTACGCTCGGCTCGATGCGCGCCGAAGAACGCCTGGCTGCCTTCCTGATCAATCTGTCGGAGCGGCTGTCGGCACGCGGTTATTCGGCGTCCGAGTTCGTGATGCGCATGAGCCGCGAAGAGATCGGCAGCTACCTGGGGCTGAAGCTCGAGACCGTCAGCCGCCTGTTCTCGCGCTTTGCCGAGGCCGGGCTGATCCAGATTCGCCAGCGGCATGTCAAGCTGATCGACATCGACGGCATCAAGCAACTTTACAGCCGTTCCTGCTGAGCCACCGCGGCGTTGCCGCGCCGACTGCGGCGCCGGCAACGCGCGGCGGTCCTTCCCTATTCCAGTTCGTCCGTATCCGCCAGCCGCGTCGGCATGGTGTACAGCGTCAGCCCGCTGGACAACGCACAAAACACCCACGCCAGCAGGAAGCCGACGGTATAGACCGACTCGCGCGACGATTCGATCGGATGGCCGAAGAATTTCAGGTCGCCCGGATCGACGACGGAAAAAACCGTCGCCGTCGCCAGGCCCGCCATCAGAAAGCCCGGCCACAGCACCCACATCAGCCAGCGCAACCTCATGGCTGCCTCGCTGCCGCGGACTTGGGCGCCACCGCTTCCACCTTCTCGACCACCAGGCCATGCCGCGTCGCACCCTGCACCGGCATGTCGGGGTGCGCCGACGCCAGCCAGATCGTCACGCCGCACGCCACCATGGCCACCAGCGGACCCGCCATCAGCAGCCATGGCCACGGTTCCTTCCACCACGGATTGCCTTGCTGACTCATTTTGCCCCCTTCGTCCTGGCGACTACGCCAGTAGTCGCCTAGCTTCACAAATCGCGCGGCACGATAAAACTGGTGGATTGCCGGATTTCGGCATGCCCCTGCCCCGTGCCTTCGCTCGTTACCGTTACGTTGATCTTGTGCGTGCCCTGGCTGGCGGCCTCGATCGGCACGCGGATGCGGATCGGCAGCAGCCGGTTGGAGGTTGGCGCCAGCGATTCGGCCTGCTTGTCGTATTCGACCGTCAGGTCCTTCAGTTCATCGCTGTCGGCCCGCACGCGGATCTGCATCGGCGCTTCGGTGGTGTTGATCAGCTGCAGCCGATAGACGTTTTCGATCCAGCGCCCTTCCACCTCGCGGCCCAACGCACCGCGGTCGCGGATGATATCGACCTTCAGCGGCGTGCGCAGCATGATCGACGCCATGAACCCCGCCAGCAGCGCCACCCAGATCACCGAGTAGATGATGACGCGCGGACGCAGCAGGCGCTTGCGCGAGGCCACGGCGGACAGGCCCTTGCGCATCGCGTTTTCCGAGGTATACCGGATCAGCCCGCGCGGGTAGTCCATCTTGTCCATGACCTGGTTGCAGGCGTCGATGCAGGCGCCGCAGCCGATGCACTCATACTGCAGGCCATCGCGAATGTCGATGCCGGTCGGGCACACCTGCACGCAGATGCTGCAGTTGACGCAATCGCCAAGCCCCGCCTGGTGATGGTCGGTCTTGCGCGAGCGGCTGCCGCGCGGCTCGCCGCGGCCGACGTCATAGGTCACGACATAGGTGTCGCGGTCCACCATCACGCTCTGGAAACGCGCATAGGGGCACATGTACTTGCACACCTGCTCGCGCATGAAGCCTGCGTTGCCCCACGTGGCGAACGCATAGAACAGCATCCAGAACGCCTGCCAGGGGCCCAGCGACAACGCCAGCACCTCGCCACCCAGCTCGCGGATCGGCGCAAAGTAGCCGATGAACGTGAAGCCGGTCCACAGTGCGATCAGCACCCACAGGAAATGCTTGGTTGCCTTGATGCGGAATTTGCGCAGGCTCCACGGATCCCCGTCGAGGCGGATGCGGGCGATGCGGTCGCCTTCGACCCGCCGCTCGATCCACATGAAGATCTCGGTGTAGACCGTTTGCGGGCACGCGTAGCCGCAAAACAGGCGTCCCGCGATTGCCGTGAACAGGAACAGCGCCAGTGCGGAGATGACCAGCAGCACCGCCAGGTAGATGACGTCCTGCGGCCACAGCACCAGCCCGAAGATATAGAACTTGCGCTCGCCAAGGTCAAACAGCACGGCCTGGCGTCCATTCCATTGGAGCCAGGGCGTGCCGTAGTAGATCAGCTGGGTCAGGATCACCAGCCAGACCCGCCAACTGGAGAACGCGCCCTTCACCGAGCGCGGATAGATTTTGCGGCGGACCTCGTAAAGGGTTTCCTCCGAGGTCTCGCCTGGCGCAGCGGCCGACCGTTGCAGGTCGGCCGCCCGGGCCACTTCTTCGGTCCCGGGCGCGTTCATGGGCGAGTTCTCCCGCGAGCCACGAGCGCTCGCTCACATGAGTCGTCGATCATTGCCCGGCTCCGCCTCCCGTATTGGACAACCCCCACACGTAGGCCGTCAGCATGCGGATGCGTTCGGGCGTCAGGATTTCCTCGTGTGCCGGCATATGGTTGTTGTGGCCCTTCAGGATGGCCTCGACGATGCTGGCCTCCGAGCTGCCATAGAGCCAGACGTTGTCCGAAAGGTTCGGCGCACCGAGGGCCTGGTTGCCCTTGCCGCCGGCGCCGTGGCATGCCACGCAGGTGGTCTTGAACGCGCCTTCGCCGCGCGATACACGGATCGGATCCGACGACAGCCCGGACAGCGAACGCACGTACTGCGCCACGTCGCCCGCCTGCTTGGCATCGATGGCAGCGCCAAACGGCGGCATCACGCCGTTGCGGCCCTTGGCGATGGTCTGGCTGATGGTCTCGGGCTCGCCGCCGTACAACCAGTCGTTATCGGTCAGGTTGGGGAAGCCCCGGCTGCCACGCGCGTCCGAGCCATGGCACTGCGCGCAGTAGTTCAGGAACAGGCGCTGGCCGATCTCGCGCGCCTGCGGGTCCGCCGCTACCTGCTTGACGTCCATCTTCAGGTACTTGCCGTAGATCTCGTTCTGCATGCGTTCCTGCGCCGCGCGATGCGCGGCCAGTTCGCCCTGCGTGGAGAACTTCAGCACGCCGGCGTACGAGCCCAGGCCCGGATACAGCACGAGGTAAGCAAGGCCGAAAATGCAGGCCAGCAGGAACATCCACATCCACCAGCGCGGCAGCGGGTTGTTCAGTTCACGCAGGTCGCCGTCCCAGACATGGCCGGTATCTTCCGTGCCTCCGGGGGTCTTGGTGATCTTGCGTTGGGAGAACAGCAGCCATACGCACCAGACGATGCCGATGAGCGCGATGGCGGCAATGTAGTAACTCCAGAAATCGGAAATGAAATCGCTCATGGCTAGGTGTTCCGGCTCGATGTTGTCGTAGTTTCGTCAGGCAACGCGAACGGCAGCATGGCGGATTCGCGGTTGGCGGCCTGGCGGCCGGCGGACCAGGCCCACCAGCAGATGCCGAGGAAGACGACCATGGACACGACGGTCGCAATGGCGGTGATCATGGCCATGGCTTACTCCTTCGGTGCCGCTGCGGCGGCATCGACTCGCACGTTGCGGCGGTTGGTGCCAAGGGCCTGCAGATAGGCAACCAGCGCGTCTTCTTCGGTCTTGCCTTTCAGCTCTTCCGGCGCCTTTGCGATTTCGGCGTCGGTGTACGGCACGCCCAGCTTGACCAGCGCGCGCATGCGCGCCTGGATATCGTTGGTGGGCAGCTCGGCCTTCTCCAGCCACGGGTACGACGGCATCACCGATTCCGGCACCACGTCGCGCGGGTTGCGCAGGTGGATGCGCTGCCAGTCGTCGGAGTAGCGTCCGCCCACGCGCGCCAGGTCGGGGCCGGTACGCTTGGAGCCCCACAGGAACGGATGGTCGTAGACCGATTCGCCGGCGGTGGAGTAGTGGCCGTAGCGCTCGGTTTCGGCCTGCAGCGTGCGCACCTGCTGCGAGTGGCAGCCGACGCAGCCTTCGCGGATATAGATATCGCGCCCCATCAGCCGCAGCGGCGAATACGGCGTGATGCCCGGATCCGGCTCGGTGGTGGAGTGCTGGAAGAACAGCGGCACGATCTGGACCAGACCCGCGATGCTGACCACGAGGATCGTGCAGATGATCAGCCAGCCGATGTTCTTCTCCAGCGTTTCGTGGGAAAAGAAGCGTTGTTTGTCGGACATCTTTCTATCCTGGATTGATCAGTGGGCAGAGGCGGCGATGCTGGCCGGGATCGGCGCATCCACGGCGGTCTTGCCGGCAATGGTCTTGGCGATGTTGTAGGCCATCAGCAGCATGCCGGACAGGAAGCACATGCCACCCAGCAGGCGAATCAGATAGAACGGGTACTTGGCCTTGACCGCTTCGACGAAGGCGTAGGTCAACGTGCCGTCAGGCTGCGTGGCGCGCCACATCAGGCCTTCCATCACCCCCGCGATCCACATCGAGGCGATATACAGCACCACGCCGATGGTCGCGATCCAGAAGTGCCATTCGATCAGGCGCACGCTGTACATCTGCTTCTCGCCGAACAGCCGCGGGATCAGGTAGTACAGCGAACCGATCGAGATCATCGCGACCCAGCCCAGCGCGCCGGAGTGCACGTGGCCGATGGTCCAGTCGGTGTAGTGCGACAGCGCGTTGACGGTCTTGATCGACATCATCGAGCCTTCGAACGTTGACATGCCGTAGAACGACAGCGCCACTACCAGGAACTTCAGGATCGGGTCGGTGCGCAGCTTGTGCCAGGCACCGGACAGGGTCATGATGCCGTTGATCATGCCGCCCCAGGAGGGGGCCAGCAGGATCAGCGAGAACACCATGCCCAGCGACTGCGCCCAGTCGGGCAGCGCGGTGTACTGCAGGTGGTGCGGGCCGGCCCACATGTAGGTGAAGTTCAGCGCCCAGAAGTGGACGATGGACAGGCGGTAGGAAAAGATCGGGCGCTCGGCCTGCTTGGGAATGAAGTAGTACATCATCCCCAGGAAGCTGGTGGTCAGGAAGAAGCCGACCGCGTTATGGCCGTACCACCACTGGATCATTGCGTCCTGCACGCCGGCATAGGCCGAGTAGGACTTCCACAGCGACACCGGCATCTCGACGTTGTTGACGATATGCAGGATGGCGATGGTCAGGATGTAGGCGCCGAAGAACCAGTTGGCGACGTAGATATGCCGGGTCTTGCGCTTGACGATGGTGCCGAAGAACACGATGGCGTAGGCCACCCAGACCGCGGTGATCAGCAGGTCGATGGGCCATTCGAGTTCGGCGTATTCCTTGGAGCTGGTGATGCCCAGCGGCAGCGTGATGGCGGCCGCGACGATGACCAGTTGCCAGCCCCAGAACGTGAATGCGGCCAGCGGGCCGCAGAACAGGCGCGCCTGGCAGGTGCGCTGGACCACGTAGTAGGAGGTGGCAAACAGCGCGCTGCCGCCGAAGGCGAAGATCACCGCATTGGTATGCAGCGGACGCAGCCGGCCGAACGACAGCCACGGTGTATTGAAATTGAGCTCGGGCCAGATCAGCTGTGCTGCCAGCAGCACGCCGACGGCCATGCCGACGATCCCCCAGACTACCGTCATGACAGCGAACTGTCTTACGACGCCGTAATTGAAGGTGTCGACGCGTGAAGACGCGGCAGTGACATCCATTCAGACCCCCAAAGCTTAGAGAAAATAAAAAACCTACTGACAGTGTGACTTTAGAAAAACCATGCCACGGGTGCGTTGATCTTTATCAAGCCGCTCCGGGCACGTCCTGAACCTGTGCGCGCGGCTCCGGTCCGAGGCACGCGCCGCGGGCTCACGGCTTGTCGTTGTCCAGCAGGATCGATTCGGCAGGCCGGTCCAGGTCGTCGTACTGCCCGGCATGAAGCGCCCACCACAGCGCGCCCGCGATGACCACCACGAGCACCAGGCTCATCGGCACCAGCAGGTAAAGCGTTTCCATCGTCAGGCTCCGTTATGCCGCGAGGTGCGCCGCGTCGTACGCCGCGGCTTGCCTGCGCGCAGCAGGCGCCAGGCATTGGCGACCACCAGCAGCGACGACAGCGACATGCCGATGCCGGCCATCCAGGCCGTCACCAGCCCCGTCGCCGCGAGCGGAATGGCGACCACGTTGTAGAAAAAGGCCCAGCCCAGGTTCTGGCGCACCACCCTGCGCGTCTGGCGCGATACGGCCAGCGCCGTCGCGATCTCGGCCACGCGGCCGTGCGTCAGCACCGCGTCCGCGCCGGCCTGGGCCAGCGGCGCGCCGCTGCCGATGGCAATCGAGACCTGCGCCTGCGCCAGCACCGGCGCGTCGTTGATGCCATCGCCGACCGCCAGCACCACGGCCCCGCCCTGCTGCAGCTGCGCCACGTAGTCGCGCTTGCCTTCGGGCGTGACCTCGCCGGCCATGCGCTCGATGCCGAAGTGCGCGGCCCACCAGTGCACCGCCGCCATGTTGTCGCCCGATACCAGGTGGCAGCGCACGCCCAGTTCGCGCAGGCGCGCCAGCAGCATCGGGGTTTCCTGGCGTTCGACGTCGGCCAGGACGAAGCGCGCTAGCGGACCGGTCTCGGCGCCGAGCCAGACCACCGTGGCCCCCGGATGCACCAGGCTGTCGACAGCGGCAGGCGCAGGTCGGGCCTCGCCGGCCAGCGCAAAGACAAAATCGGCACGGCCGAGGCGCAGGCGGCGGCCCGCGACCACCGCCTCGAGGCCATGCCCGGGCACGTTGCGCATGTCGCTGACCTGCAGCGGCTGGCCGGCGGTGGCCGGCGCTGCCGCCACTAGCGCGCGCGCGATCGGATGCTCGCCGCCGCGCTCCATCGCCGCGGCCAGGGACAGGCATCGGGCGGAATCGGCTTCACCCAGCGGCTCGACCGCCGCCACGGCAAAGCAGCCCTCGGTCAGGGTGCCGGTCTTGTCGAGCACCACGTCGGTGACGCGGGCGAGTGTTTCCAGCGCGTGGCCCCGGGTCAGCAGCATGCCGCGCCGCGACAACGCCGCGCCGGCCGCGGCCAGTGCCGCGGGCGTGGCCAGCGACAATGCGCACGGACAGCTGACCACCAGCACCGCGATCGTCACCAGCAAGGCCCGCGACGGATCGATCCAGAGGCCCCAGACCATGCCGGTCAGTGCTGCCAGCACCAGCAGCGTCGCCACGAACCAGCCCGCAACGCGGTCGGCCAGCGTCGCCAGTCGCGGCTTCTCCGCCAGCGCGCGGTCCAGCACCGCGACGATCTCGGCCAGGCGGGTGCCGGCGCCGACGCGGGTAACGCGCAGTTCCAGCGGGCTGGCGGTATTGAAGCTGCCGGCCAGCACGGTGTCGCCGGCGCAGCGGCGCACCGGGCGGCTTTCGCCGGTCAGCATGGATTCATCGAGTTCGCTGGTGCCAGAAGTGACCGCGCCGTCCGCCGGGACGATCTCGCCCGCCTTGACGCGGATCAGGTCGCCCGCGCGCAGCCGCGCGACCGGGATACGCTCTCCCGCCGCGCCGGCCGCAGCCAGCCGCTCGCACGTGGCGGGCAACTGGCGCGCCAGCATTTCGGCACCGCTGCGCGAAGCCTGGCGCACGCGCAGTTCCAGGTAGCGCGCCAGCAGCAGGAAGGCGACGAACATCGTCACCGAATCGAAATAGACCTCGCCCACGCCGCGCACCGTGGCCAGCGCACTGGCGGCAAAGCCCGCCGCGACGCCGATCGCCACCGGCACGTCCATGCCCATATGCCGCTGGCGCAGGCTGCGCCAGGCGCCGGCAAAGATCGGCGAGGCGGCATAGCACACCACCGGCAAGGTCAGTGCGAAGCTGGCCCAGCGCATCAGCTGCAGCTGGCCGGGATCGATGCTGGCCTCGTGGGTGTAGATCGGCCACGCGTACATCATCACCTGCATCATGCCGAGCATGGCCACCGCCATGCGCATCAGCAGGCCGCGGCGCGCGCGGCGGTCCTGCTGGTCGGTGCGCGAGACTTCGAAGGGCCAGGCCATGTAGCCGATGCCGGCCAGCGCGGCCAGCAGCCCCGAGACCGTCTGGGCGCCGTCGCGCCAGCGCACCACCACACGCCGCGTGGCGACGTTGGCGACCGCCGATTCCACGCCCGGCTGGCGGGACAGATGCTGTTCGATCAGCCAGGCGCAGGCGGCGCAGCGGATATTCTCGGGAGCCAGCGTAATCTCGGCGCGGCCGCCGTCGAGCGGGCGGACAAACTGCGCGCGCAGTTCCGGGGCATCGTAGGCAGCCCAGATCGGCTCGGCCTGGCGCCGGGCGTCGTCGTCGATGGGCCGGGCGAAGCGGGCTTCGTCGCCGTACAGGTGGGCAAAGCCGGCGGCATGGAGGGTCTGCGCCAGGGCCTGGCAACCGCCGCAGCAGAATACGCGGCGGCTGCCGTCCAGGTCGGCGGCGAGCGGTTCGGCATCGGTGACCGTCAAACCGCAATGGAAGCAGGCCAGCGCCGCGCCGGCGCCGCGCGCGGCTGCGTCGGCGCCATCGCGCCCGACGGGCGGCGAAAATGGCGCCAGCATGCTGGCGGAAGGAATGGTGGCTGGGGGCGGCGACATGGGAAGCTTTTTTTACCCAGTCGAGGATATAGGCCGGCCCCCGATTCCAACTTGATATAGATCAAGGCGGCCCGGCTATGGCTGCGCCGGGCCTGAAATACCGCTCAGGTAAGCGTCGTATCCATGGTGCGGCGCTCGGATTCCAGGTACTCGCGCGACTGCATCTCGATGATGCGGGACACGGTGCGATGGAATTCGTTGGCCATCTGGCCTTCGGTATAGAGTTCGTCGGCCGGCACTTCCGCCGACATCAGCAGCTTGACCTTGTGATCGTAGAAGACGTCGATCAGCCACGTGAAGCGGCGCGCCTCGGACGACATCCGCGGCGTCATGCGCGGCACGTCGGACAGGATCACCGTATGGAACTGCGAAGCCAGTTCCAGGTAGTCGTTCTGCGAGCGCGGGCCGCCGCACAGCGTGGCAAAGTCGAACCACACCACCCCGTTGGCCTTGCGCAGCGAGCGCAGTTCGCGGTGCTCGATATGCAGAAGCGGCGACTCGTCGGCGACGCCGGCAATCGAAGTGAAGGCATCCCGCAGCGCCGAGTTGGCCTTGGCGTCCAGCGGGGTGTGGTAGGCCTGCACCTGTTCCAGCGCCCGCTTGCGATAGTCGATGCCGGCATCGACATTGAGCACGTCCAGCTTCTGCTGCAGCAGCGCGATGGCGGGCAGCACGCGGTCGCGGTGCAGGCCATCGGTGTACAGCAGGTCGGGCCGGTAGTTGGAGGTCATCACGAACTGCACGCCGTTGTCGAACAGCTGCTGCAGCAGGCGATGCAGGATCATCGCGTCGGCGACGTCGCTGACATGGAATTCATCGAAGCAGATCAGGCGGAAACGGCGCGCGATGCGCCGGGCCAGTTCGTCGAGGGGGTCGGGACGGCCGCGCAGCTCTTCCAGCTGGCGGTGCACCTCGCGCATGAATTCATGGAAATGCAGCCGCGTCTTGCGCACCACCGGCACGCAGGTATAGAAGCTGTCCATCAGGAACGACTTGCCGCGCCCCACCCCGCCCCACATATAGACGCCCTGTGGCACATCGGGGCGCACCAGCAGCTTTTTCAGCGCGTTGTTGCGGCGCCCCTTGTAGGCGACCCATTCGTCGTAGCACTGCTGCAGCCGGGCCACGGCACGCAGCTGGGCCTCGTCGGACTGGTAGCCGCGCTCCTTCAGTTCCTTCTGGTAGTACTCGGTGACGTTCATGCTCGGGGCTCACGCGGCATGGCCGCAAGTGAAAACGGCGCGCCGCAGAACGGCGCGCCGGTACTCAGGCAACGGCGGACACGCGCCTTACATATTGAGTTGGCGCTTGTCGACGGCCAGCGCAGCTTCGCGCATGACTTCCGACATCGACGGGTGCGGATGGCAGACGCGGCCGATATCTTCGCTGGCGGCCTTGAACTCCATCGCCACCACGGCTTCGGCGATCAGGTCCGAGGCATTGGCGGCAACGATGTGCACGCCCAGGATCTCGTCGGTCTTGGCATCCGCCAGCATCTTGACGAAGCCGTCGGCGTGGCCCATGCCCAGCGCACGGCCGTTGGCCATGAACGGGAACTGGCCGGCCTTGTACTCGCGGCCTTCGGCCTTGAGCTGGGCTTCGGTCTTGCCGACCCATGCGATTTCCGGGAAGGTGTAGATCACCCACGGAACGCAGTTATAGTCGATATGCGGCTTCTGGCCGGCGATGCGCTCGGCCACGGCCACGCCCTCGTCCTCGGCCTTGTGCGCCAGCATCGGGCCGCGCACCACGTCGCCGATGGCCCACAGGCCCGGCACCTTGGTGGCGCAATGGTCGTCCACTTCGATAAAGCCGCGCTGGTCGACCGCCAGGCCGACTGCGTCCAGGCCCAGGTTGTCGGTGTTCGGCACGCGGCCGACCGACACGATCAGGCGATCGACTTCCAGGATCTGGGCAGCGCCGTCCTTGTCGGTGTACTTGACGGTCACGCCCTTCTTGCCGGTCGTGACTTCGTCCACCTTCACGCCGAGGCTGAACTTCAGGCCCTGCTTGGTCAGCTGCTTCTGCGCTTCCTTGGCCACGCCTTCGTCGGCGGCGCCCAGGAAGGCGGGCAGCGCTTCCAGCACGGTCACGTCGGCACCCAGGCGGCGCCACACCGAGCCCAGCTCGAGGCCGATCACGCCGGCGCCGATCACGCCCAGCTTCTTCGGCACCGAGGGGAACTTGAGCGCGCCTTCGTTATCGCTGACCAGGTCGTTGTCGACGGTGATGCCCGGCAGGTGGCGGGCCTTCGAGCCGGTGGCGATGATGACCTGCTTGGCGGTCACGACTTCGCCGGCAATCTCGACCTGGAAGCCTTCGGCGCTCTTGCCGACGAACTTGCCGTAGCCCTTGAGCAGCGTCACCTTGTTCTTGCGGAACAGGAACTCGATGCCCTTGGTCATCTTGCCGACGATATCGTCCTTGCGCTTGAGCATCTTGGCCACGTCGACCTTGACGTCGCCGACGGTGATGCCGTGGTCGCCCAGGTGGTGCTGGACGTTCTCGAACTCTTCCGAGGACGCCAGCAGCGCCTTGGAGGGGATGCAGCCCACGTTCAGGCAAGTGCCGCCCAGGCGGGCTTCGCCCTTGGGATCGTCATACGCATTGCCTTCGCAGCAGGCCACGTTCAGGCCCAGCTGGCCGGCACGGATGGCGGCGATATAGCCGCCGGGGCCGGCGCCGATCACCAGCACGTCGAATTGTTTGCTCATGGAAATTCCTTGTTGGGCGCCGGCGGCAACTTGTGCCGGCGCGCCGTGATCACGGGAGTGCGCTCCCCGCGCACGCCTGGGCGTGCGCGGAGGGACCGGCTATTACAGGTCCAGCAGCAGGCGCGCCGGATCTTCCAGGGCGTCCTTCATGGCGACCAGGCCCAGCACGGCTTCGCGGCCGTCGATGATGCGGTGGTCGTAGGACATCGCCAGGTAGTTCATCGGGCGGATCACGATCTGGCCGTCTTCCACCACCGGGCGGTCCTTGGTGGCGTGCACGCCCAGGATGGCCGACTGCGGCGGGTTGATGATCGGGGTCGACAGCATCGAACCGAACACGCCGCCGTTGGAGATCGAGAAGGTGCCGCCGCTCAGCTCTTCCAGCGACAGCTTGCCGTCACGGGCCTTGACGCCGAACTCGGCGATCTTCTTCTCGATGTCGGCCAGGCTCATCTGGTCGGCGTTGCGCAGGATGGGCACCACCAGGCCGCGCGGCGAGCCGACGGCGATACCGATGTCGAAGTAGCCGTGGTAGACGATGTCGTTGCCGTCGATCGAGGCGTTGATCAGCGGGAACTTCTTCAGCGCGTGCACCGCGGCCTTGACGAAGAACGACATGAAGCCCAGCTTCACGCCGTGTTCCTTCTCGAAGCGGTCCTTGTACTTGTTGCGCAGGTCCATCACCGGCTTCATGTTGACTTCATTGAAGGTGGTGAGGATGGCGTTGGTGGCTTGCGACTGCAGCAGGCGCTCGGCGATGCGGGCACGCAGGCGGCTCATCGGCACGCGCTCTTCCGGACGGTCGCCCAGGGCGGCAAAGTCGACCGGCGCCGAAACCTGCTGCAGTGCCGGCTTGGCGGCCGGGGCCGGAGCGGCCTTGGCGGCCGGGGCCGGCGCGGCGGCCGCGCCCAGCACGTCGCCCTTGGTAATGCGGCCGTCCTTGCCGGTGCCGCCAACCTGGCCAGCCGACAGGCCGGCTTCGGCCATCAGCTTGGCGGCCGACGGCATCGCCACGGCGCCGGCGGCAGCCGGAGCGGCAGCAGCGGCCGGGGCCGGAGCGGCAGCAGCCGGAGCCGGGGCAGCGGCTGCGGGAGCGGCGGCGCCAGCAGTGGCTTCGGTGTCGATCTTGGCGATGATTTCATCGGCCACGACGGTGTCGCCGTCGTTCTTGACGATCTGCGACAGCACACCAGCCGACGGGGCCGGCACTTCCAGCACGACCTTGTCGGTTTCGATTTCGATCAGGATCTCGTCCTGGGCAACGGCTTCGCCTGGCTTCTTCTTCCAGTTGAGCATGGTCGCTTCGGCGACCGATTCGGAGAGTTGCGGAACCTTGACGTCAACGATAGCCATGGTGGTGAATTCCTCGTGTTATGCGTGTTGTCTTGATGCTGGCGAGGCCACGGGGCGCCTGCGCGCGCCGCCGTGGCTGCCGACTGATTACTTGGTCAGAACAAAGCCCTTGAGCTTGGCGAAGGCCGCGTCCAGCAGTGCCTTCTGTTGCTCGTTGTGCTTTGCGTAGTAGCCCACCGCCGGCGAAGCCGAGGCGGGGCGACCGGCATAACCGAGCTTCTGGCCGTCCGTCATGTTTTCCATGATGTAGTGCTGGACGAAGAACCAGGCGCCCTGGTTCTGCGGCTCGTCCTGGCACCACAGGATTTCGTTGGCGTTCGGGTACTTCTTCAGTTCCGCGGCCAGCGCCTTGTGCGGGAACGGGTACAACTGCTCCAGGCGGATGATGGCGGTGTCGTTGGCCTCGCGTTCCTTGCGCGTGTTGACCAGGTCGTAGTAGACCTTGCCCGAGCACATGATGACGCGCTTGACCTTGCCGGCGTTCAGTTCTTCGTGGTCGCCGATAACGGTCTCGAAGTGGCCCTTGGCCAGGTCGGACAGCGGCGACACCGCGTCCTTGTTACGCAGCAGCGACTTCGGCGTCATGATCACCAGCGGCTTGCGGAACAGGCGGATCATCTGGCGGCGCAGCAGGTGGAAGATCTGTGCCGGCGTGGTCGGCTGGCAGACCTGCATGTTGTGGTCCGCGCACAGCTGCAGGAAACGCTCGATACGGGCCGAGCTGTGTTCCGGACCCTGGCCTTCGTAGCCGTGCGGCAGCATCAGGGTCAGGCCCGAGGCACGGCCCCACTTCACTTCACCCGACGAGATGAACTGGTCGATCACCACCTGGGCGCCGTTGACGAAGTCGCCGAACTGGGCTTCCCAGATCACCAGCGCGTTCGGTTCGGCGGCCGAGTAGCCGTATTCGAAGCCGAGCACGGCCTCTTCGGACAGCACCGAGTCGATCACCGTGAACGGCGCCTGGTTTTCCGACACGTTCTGCAGCGGCACGTAGCTGCCGGCATCCCAGCGCTCGCGGTTCTGGTCGTGCAGCACGGCGTGGCGGTGGGTGAAGGTGCCGCGGCCGGCGTCCTGGCCGGTGATACGTACCGGATAGCCCGACGACACCAGCGAGGCGAAGGCCAGGTGCTCACCCATGCCCCAGTCCAGCGGCTGGTCGCCGCGGCCCATGTTGGCGCGGTCCTTGACGACCTTCTCGACCAGCGGGTGCAGCTTCAGGTGTTCGGGGATGGCGGTGATGCGTTCGGCCAGGCGCTTGAGCTCGGTCACCGGCACGGCGGTGTCGGCGGCGTCGGTCCACTTGCGGTTCAGGAACGGCATCCAGTCGACCGCGAACTTGTTCTTGAAGTTCGACAGCACCGGATCGGCGGTGTGCTTGCCGGCGTCCATCGCGGCGCGGTATTCCTTGACCTTCTCGTCGCCGAAGTCGGCCGGGACCAGGTTCTGCGCGGCCAGCTTGTCGGCGTACAGCTTGCGCGTGCCGGGGTGCTGGGCGATCTTCTTGTACATCAGCGGCTGCGTGACCGCGGGCGTGTCCTGCTCGTTGTGGCCCAGCTTGCGGAAGCAGATGATGTCGACCACGACATCCTTCTTGAACTCCATGCGGAAATCCACGGCCAGCTGCATGGCGTACACCACGGCTTCGGGATCGTCGCCGTTCACGTGCAGCACCGGGGCCTCGATCATCTTGACCACGTCCGTGCAGTACAGCGTCGAGCGTGCGTCGCGCGGGTCGGAGGTGGTGAAGCCGATCTGGTTGTTGATGACGATGTGCATCGAGCCGCCCGTGCCGTAGCCGCGGGTCTGCGCGAGGTTCAGCGTCTCCATCACCACGCCCTGGCCGGCAAAGGCGGCGTCGCCGTGCACCTGCACCGGCAGCACTTCCTTGTGGCCGACTTCGCCGCGGCGTTCCTGGCGGGCCTTGGCCGAGCCTTCGACCACCGGGTTGACGATTTCGAGGTGCGACGGGTTGAACGCCAGCGACAGGTGGACCGGACCGCCTTCGGTCGAGACATCGCTCGAGAAGCCCTTGTGGTACTTGACGTCACCGGCCGGCAGGTCGTCGACGTGCTTGCCTTCGAACTCGGCGAACAGGTCGGCGGGCATTTTGCCCAGGGTGTTGACCAGCACGTTCAGGCGGCCGCGGTGGGCCATGCCGATCACGATTTCCTGCACGCCCTTGCTGCCGGCGTGCTGGATCAGTTCGTCCATGGCAGCAATGAAGCTCTCGCCGCCTTCCAGCGAGAAGCGCTTCTGGCCGACATACTTGGTGTGCAGGAAGCGCTCGAGGCCTTCGGCCGCGGTCAGGCGGTCAAGGATGTGCTTCTTCTTTTCCAGCGTGAACACCGGCTTGGAACGCGTGGTTTCCAGGCGCTCCTGCCACCAGCGCTTCTGCGCCTGGTCGCTCACGTACATGAATTCGAAGCCGATGGTGCCGCAGTACGTTTCGCGCAGGTTGTTGAGCAGCTCGCGCAGGCTCATCGACTCCTTGCCGAAGTAGGTATTGCTGGCGTTGAAGACGATATCGAGATCGGCTTCGGAAAAACCGTAGAAGGCCGGGTCCAGATCCGGCAGGGGCGGACGCTCCTGGCGCTTGAGCGGGTCCAGGTCGGCCCAGTGCGAACCGATGTTGCGGTAGGCGGCGATCAGCTGCGTGGCAGCGACGCGCTTGCGGCCCATGTCGGAATCGGCCGACGCAACGATGGTGCGGATGGGGCCTTGCTTGGCGCGCTCGGCGAACGAGGCAACGATGGGAGCGTGGGCGATATCCCGGCCGTTCGAGCCGTCGACGGCGGGAACGTTCTGCATGGCGTCGAAATACGCGCGCCAATTGTCGGGAACCGAGGCGGGGTTCTGGAGGTAGGCTTCGTACAGTTCTTCGACATAGGGGGCGTTACCGCCGAAGAGGTACGAATTGCTCTGATACTGCTGCATCATGGGACGCTCACTTTTCTCCGGGTCTGCCGGAGTTCAGCGGGTTATTCAACCTTCCGCGACACGGCTTGACCGGTTAGCGGATCGCAAACAACTCTTGGGAGCCAGGGGAGGCACTTACGCAAACGGCACCACCAGGGTGCCGCATGTGATGGCCGCCTCACAAGGCCCGAAAGGGCAAGTTGTGCGGGGAAGGACCTTAAGTCTTCACGGCGGTAAGGATAGCACGGATTGCGTTTGATCAATGTGGACTTTTCGCGATACGAAACACAACCGCGCGACAATTCCAACCGTGTTCAGCGAATTCGCAACAGCCTCACAACAATCCGGATCAGGGGGCGATCTGGTCGACGGCGTCGGTAATCACCCCATCGAGCCCCCATTCCAGCAATTGCGCCGCCCGCGCCGGATCGTTGACGGTGTACGCCAGCACGCGCAGGCCGGCCGCATGTGCGGCGGCAATCACGCCGGCATCCAACTCGCGATGGTTGGCATCGAGCGCGACGCAGCCGAGCCGGCGCACCCGCTCCAGCCAGTCACCCGGTAGTTTGTCCAGCAGCAACGCGCGCGGCAGGCCGGGCGCGACACGCGCCGCGGTGGCAAGCGCTTCTTCCGAAAACGAGGACAGCAGCGGCGGCACCTCGGCGCCGGCCCACAGCGACTGGGCATCGAGGGCCACGGCGGCGCCGGTGCGCGCCTCGGTGCCCGGCACCGGCTTGATCTCGATATTGACCTGGAAGCCGTTGGCGCGGGTGTAGCGCGCGATCGCCGCCAGCGTCGGCACCGGCTCGCCGGCGAAGGCCGGGCCGTGCCAGCCGCCGGCATCGAGCAGCGCAAGTTCGCCCAGCGTCAGCGTGTCCACCCTGCCCTGGCCGCTGGTGGTGCGGTCCAGGGTGGCATCGTGCATCAGCACCGGCTTGCCGTCGGCCGACAGCTTCACGTCGAACTCGAACATGCGGTAGCCAAAGCCGGCGCCGTGGCGGAACGCCGCCAGTGTGTTCTCCGGCGCCAGCTTGCCGGCGCCGCGGTGCGCAATGTGGCTGGGATAGCGCCAGGGGTGGTCGGTTGCCGTGGTCATGTCAGGCCTCGATGCGCTTGCCGGTGTCCGGCGCAAAGAAATGCAGGTGCTCGGCCGACGAGGTCACCGGCAGGCGGTCGCCGGCGCGCACGCGCGCATGGCTGTCCAGCCGCACCACCACGGCCTGCCCGCCGAGCGAGCCATAGGCGAAGGAATCCGCGCCCAGCGCCTCGACCACGCGCACATCGACCTCGGCGATCGCCTCATGCGCGGCGCACGGCTCGATATGCTCGGGGCGCAGCCCCAGCAGCGCCTGTTCCGGCAGGTGCAGCCCCATCGGCAGGTGGCCGAGCGTGGCATTGGCGGCTTCGCCCTCCTTCGCCACCACGCGCATCTGCGCGCCAGTGTCGCCGCCGGCATTGCGCACCACCGGGATCAGGTTCATCGGCGGCGAGCCGATAAAGCCGGCCACGAAGGTGCTGGCCGGGCGTGCATAGACTTCCAGCGGCGTACCGATTTGCTCGACCCGCCCGGCGTTGAGCACCATCATGCGGTCGGCCAGCGTCATGGCCTCGACCTGGTCGTGCGTCACATAGAGGCTGGTGGTGCCCAGGCGCCGGTGCAGCTCCTTCAGTTCCAGCCGCATCTGCACCCGCAGCTTGGCGTCGAGGTTGGACAGCGGCTCGTCGAACAGGAACACCGCCGGCTCGCGCACGATGGCGCGGCCCATGGCGACGCGCTGGCGCTGCCCGCCGGAGAGCTGGCGCGGCTTGCGCTCGAGCAGCGGCGCCAGCTCGAGAATGCCGGCGGCGTGGTTGACCCGCTGCGCGATCTCGGCCTTGCCCATGCCGCGGATTTTCAGGCCGTAGGCCATGTTGTCGTACACGCTCATATGCGGGTAGAGCGCGTAGTTCTGGAACACCATGGCGATATCGCGCTCGGCCGGCTCCAGCTGGTTGACCACCTTGTCGCCGATATGGATCTCGCCGCCGGTGATGGTTTCCAGCCCGGCCACCATGCGCAGCAGCGTGGACTTGCCGCAGCCCGAGGGCCCGACGATGACGATGAACTCGCCGTCGCGGATCTCCATGTCGATGCCATGCACGACCTGGGCGCCGCCGGCGTAGGTCTTCTGAACGTTGCGTAGTGACAGTTTTGCCATTGTGTTCCGCTTATTTCTCGGTTTCTACCAGGCCCTTGACGAACCACTTCTGCATCAGCACCACCACCACCGCGGGCGGGATCATCGCCAGCATCACCGTGGCCATCACCAGGTTCCAGTCGGTGGCGGCGTCGCCCGAGCGCGAGATCATTTGCGTCACGCCCACCACCACCGGCGTCATCGACTTCTGCGTGGTGATCAGCAGCGGCCACAGGTACTGATTCCAGCCGTAGATGAACTGGATCACGAACAGCGCGGCGATGCTGGTACGCGACAGCGGCAGCACCACGTCCCAGAAAAAGCGCAGCGGCCCGGCGCCGTCGATGCGCGCCGCTTCCGCGAGTTCATCGGGAATCGTCAGGAAGAACTGGCGGAACAGGAAGGTCGCGGTCGCCGACGCGATGATTGGAATGGTCAGCCCGAAGTAGCTGTCGAGCAGCCCGAGGTCCGACACCACCTTGTAGGTCGGCAGGATCCGCACCTCCACCGGCAGCATCAGGGTAATGAAGATCAGCCAGAAGAAGGTCTTGCGCAGCGGGAACTTGAAATAGACGATGGCAAAGGCCGAGATGATCGAGATCGCGATCTTGCCCAGCGCGATGCCCAGCGCCATGATCAGGCTGTTCTTCATCATGGTCGAGACCGGCGAGGCGGCCTCGCCCACGCCCTGGAACAGCACGGTGCGATAGTTGTCGATCAGGTGGCTGCCGGGGATCAGCGTCATCGGCGCGTCGAGCACTTCTTCGGCGGTCAGCGTCGACGCGACGAAGGTCAGGTACACCGGGAACACCACGATGACGATGCCGAGGATCAGCACCGCGTGGGTCAGGAAATCGAGGAAAGGACGACGTTCTACCATGGTTGCCTCTGTCAGTACTGGACCTTGCGTTCCACATAACGGAACTGCACCACGGTCAGAGCGATCACGATCACCATCAGCACCACCGACTGCGCGGCCGAGCCGCCGATGTCCATGCCGCGGAAGCCGTCATGGAAGACCTTATAGACCAGCGTGTTGGTCGAGTTGAACGGCCCCCCATGCGTGACCGCGTCGATGATGGCAAACGTGTCGAAGAACGCGTACACCACGTTGATCACCATCAGGAAGAAGGTGGTCGGCGACAGCAGCGGGAACACGATCGACCAGAACCGGCGCCACGGGCCCGCGCCGTCGATGGCGGCGGCCTCGATCAGCGAGCGCGGAATGCTTTGCAGCCCGGCCAGGAAGAACAGGAAGTTGTAGCTGATCTGCTTCCAGGCCGCGGCCAGCACCACCAGCAGCAAGGCCTGGTTGCCATTGAGCAGGAAGTTCCATTCGACGCCGAGCTTGCGCAGCGCAAATGACACCACCCCGAGGGTCGGGTTGAACATGAACATCCACAGCACGCCCGCCACCGCCGGCGCCACCGCGTACGGCCAGATCAGCAGGGTCTTGTAGCCCACCGCGCCGCGGATCACGCGGTCGGCAAAATAGGCCAGCGCCAGTGCGGTGGTCAGCCCCACCACCGTGACGCCCACGGCAAAGATGGCGGTGACCTGGAACGACTCGACATAGAGCGGGTCGTTCCACAGCATGCGGAAGTTGTCCAGGCCGACGAACTCCAGGTTGATGCCGAAGGCATCCTGCTGCAGCATCGACTGGTACAGGGCCTGCCCGGCGGGCAGGAAAAAGAAGATCAGCGTGATCGCGATCTGCGGCAACACCAGCAGATACGGCAGCCACGGCGAGCGGAACACGACGCGTTTTTCCATGAACGGATTCCGGCGGATGCCGCGGATGGCGGCATCGGACAAGGTAAGGATCAGGTACGAAGCGGCGGCCGGCACCGATCGGTGCCGGCCACAAAGCAAGCGGGCGGAGGTTTCGCCGCCGCCCGCCTGTCACGTCAGCCTGCTGGCAAGGCCCTGCGCCTTATTCGCGCGCGGTCTTCTGGAAGCGCTCCAGCAAGTCGTTGCCGCGTGCCACGGCCGAGTCCAGCGCCGCCTTGGGCTCCTTCTTGCCGGCCCAGACGGCCTCCAGCTCTTCGTCGACCACGGTGCGGATCTGCACCATATTGCCCAGGCGCACGCCGCGCGACTTGTCGGTGGTCTTGACCACCATCTGCTGCACCGAGACGTCGGCGCCGGGGTTCTTGTCGTAGTAGCCCGATTTCTTGGTGGCCTCGTAGGCGGCCATGGTCACCGGCAGGTAGCCGGTGGCCTGGTGCCAGTCAGACTGGATCTCCGGGCGCGACAGGTAATTGAAGAACTTGGCGACGCCCTTGTACTCTTCAGGCTTCTTGCCGCCCATCACCCACAGCGAGGCACCGCCGATGATGGTGTTCTGCGGCGCACCCTGCACGTCCGGGTAGTACGGCAGCTGCGCCACCGCGAACGCGAACTTGGCGTTCTTGCGGATATTGGCCAGCGACGCCGACGAGCCGGTGAACATGGCGCATTCGCCGTTGTAGAACTTGGCCTGCGACTCGGCCTTGCGCCCGCCATAGCTGAAGTAGCCCTTCTTCACCATGTCCTGCAGGTTGGTGACGTGCTTGACGTGCAGCGGGCTGTTGAAGATCAGGCGCGTATCGGTGCCGCCGAAGCCGTTGTTCTTGGTGGCGTACAGCGTGTTGTGCCAGGCCGAGAAGCTCTCGAGGTGGACCCAGCCCTGCCAGTCGGTGGTATAGGCGCAGTTGGTGCCCGAGGCCTTGAGCTTGGCCGAGTACTGCATCACCTCGGGCCAGGTCTTGGGCGGCTTTTCCGGATCCAGGCCCGCCTTCTTGAAGGCGTCCTTGTTGTAGTAGAACACCGTGGTCGAGCTGTTGAACGGGAACGACAGCATCTCGCCCTTGGACGAGGTGTAGTAGCCCGCCACGGCCGGGATGTAGGCCTTCTGGTCGAACTTCTCGCCGGCGTCCTTCATCACCGTCGACACCGGCTTGATCGCACCCTTGGCGCTCATCATGGTGGCGGTGCCGACCTCGAACACCTGCAGGATCGCCGGCGCGCCGCCGGCGCGGAAGGCGGCGATGCCCGCCGCCATGGTTTCGTCGTAATTGCCCTTGTTGACCGGCACCACCTTGTATTCGGACTGGCTGGCGTTGAACTTGTTGGCGATCTCGTTCACCTTGTCGTTCAGCGCGCCCTGCATGGCGTGCCACCACTGGATTTCAACGGCGGCGTGCGCGCTGCCGGCCCCGGTCAGGGCGGCCAGCGCGGCGAGTTTGAGCACGGTACGGGATACGGACATCGAGGCTCTCCTTGGCTTGTCTTGTTGCGGTCAGTCGAAAATCCGACAGCATGTGATTTTTTTGTGACAGCGGCATGTTACGCCGGTCGCACCTGCGCAAGCAAATCAGCAGATTCACCAGTATGGCCGTGCCGCGGCGTTTTGCAGTGCAATAAACGAATTTGGCCGCAGATCCACGGTTACAATGGCCCGCCATGCAATCCCTGAACAAGCTCTCTAATACGGCGCTGCGCAACGTGCGCGGCGTGCTGACCGATATCGACGGCACCCTGACCACCGACGGCCGGCTGCCGGCCTCGACCTACCTGGCCCTGGACGGCCTGCGCCGGGCCGGCCTGCATGTGATCCCGGTAACCGGGCGCTGCATCGCGTGGGCCGAGATCCTGACGCGGCTATGGCCGGTCGATGCCATCATCGGCGAGAACGGCGCGTTCTATTCGCACCTGCACAACGGCCGGCTGCAGACCCGCTTCCTCGACGATGCAGCCACGCGCGCACGCAACCTCGAGCGCATCCAAGCGTTGGGGCAGCGCATCGTGCGCGAGGTGCCCGGCTGCGCGCTGGCTTCCGACCAGGCCTGGCATGCCGCCGACCTGGCCATCGACCACGCCGAGGACGTGGTGCCACTGCCGGAGGACGCCGTGGCGCGCATTGCGGAGCTGATGCGCGAGGCCGGCATGACCGCCACCGTCAGCTCTATCCATGTCAACGGCTGGTTCGGCCAGCATGACAAGCTGTCGATGAGCAAGCTGTGCGTGGCCGAGCTGCTGGGCGAGGACGTGGACGCGCGGCGCGACCAGTGGCTGTTTATCGGGGATTCGGCCAACGATGCGTCGATGTTTGCGCATTTCCCGCTGTCGGTGGGCGTGGCCAATGTGCGCGATATCCTGCCGCAGCTGCCGGTGCCGCCGGCTTACATCACCGCGGCCGCGGGCGGCGAGGGTTTTGCGGAGATGGCGCAGCGGCTGATCGAAGCGCGCGGCTAGTGCCGCGGCATGTGCAAAGGGAAGATTTGTCCCCTCTCCCGCCGGCGGGAGAGGGAGAGAGAGGGGCAGCAAACAACGGGAGTCGGCCAGGGCCGTAGTGCCCTGCCCCGCTTCAGTCGAAGCCCAGCTCCTGCAGCTTGCGCGTGATGGTGTTGCGCCCGATCCCCAGCCGGGTCGCGGCTTCGACGCGGCGGCCGCGGGTGACGCCCAGCGCGGCTTCCAGCACCGCCTTTTCGAACCGGCGCGTCAGCAGGTCCATCACTTCGGGCTGGCCGGCTTCCAGCATGGCGCGCGCCTCGCCAGCGAGCAGGGTTTCCCATCCGGCGGCCGCCGCTGACTGCTGCGGGGCCTGGGCCACCGCTGCGGCCGGCGCGGCCCGGACCACCGTGGCCGTATCGGCCTCGGCCACCGGCACCGCAAACCCGCCATAGTCGGCCAGTTCCTGGGCGCCTTCATACTCGGCCACGCGCAGGTCGGGCGCGCGCTCCGGGCGCGGCGCATTGACCGGCTCGCTGGTGCCCGCCTCCAGCATCTCGCGCGGCAGGTCCTTGACCTCGATGGTCTGCGCCGGCGCCATCACGGTGAGCCAGTTGCACAGGTTTTCCAGCTGGCGCACGTTACCCGGGAATGGCAGCGTGCTGACGTAGGCCAGCGCCTCGTCCGACATGCGCTTGGGCTCGACGCCAAGCTCCTTGGCACTCTTCTGCAGGAAATGGCGCGCCAGCAGCGTGATGTCCTCCGGCCGCTCGCGCAGCGGCGGCAGGCGCAGCCGGATCACGTTCAGGCGGTGGAACAAGTCCTCGCGGAACAGCCCTTCCTTGACGCGCAGTTCCAGGTTCTGGTGTGTGGCGGCAATCACGCGCACGTTGGCGCGCAACGGATTGTGGCCGCCGACGCGATAGAAGTTGCCGTCGGACAGCACGCGCAGCAGCCGGGTCTGCAGGTCGAACGGCATGTCGCCGATTTCATCGAGAAACAGCGTGCCGCCCTCGGCCTGCTCGAAGCGCCCGCGCCGCATGGTCTGGGCACCGGTAAAGGCGCCACGCTCGTGGCCGAACAGTTCGGACTCCAGCAGGTCCTTGGGTATCGCGGCGGTATTGAGCGCGATAAACGGGCCGTTGGCGCGCGGGCTGTGCTTGTGCAGCGCGCGCGCGACCAGCTCCTTGCCGGTGCCGGACTCGCCGGTGATCATCACCGTGACGTTCGACTGCGACAGCCGGCCGATGGCGCGAAAGACGTCCTGCATCGCCGGCGCCTGGCCGAGGATCTCGGGCGCGTCGACCAGGCGGTCGTCCATTTCTTCCTCGCGCAGGCTTTCTTCCAGCGCGCGGCGGATCAGCTCGACCGCCTTGTCGACATCGAAGGGCTTGGCCAGGTATTCGAAGGCTCCGCCCTGGAACGCCGCCACCGCGCTGTCGAGGTCGGAGTACGCCGTCATCACGATGACCGGCAGGCCCGGATGCCGCGCCTTGATCGCCTGCAACAGGTCGAGGCCGGAACCGCCGGGCATGCGGATATCCGATATCAGCACCTGCGGCTGGTCTTCCTCCAGCGCGGCCAGCGCGTCCCGCACATTGGTGAAGCTGCGCGAGAGCAGGCTTTCACGGGCGAGGGCCTTTTCCAGGACCCAGCGGATTGATTGATCGTCGTCGACTATCCAGATCGGCTTCATGTGCGTCGCTTGTCTGCTCGGTGTCAGTTGGTCTTCCGCATGCCCTGGCCACGTCGGTGCACGCGCTTGCGGACGCCGGCAAAGGCTAGTGCAGCGGCAGCAGGATACGGAAGTCGGTACAGCCCGGCCTGCTCTCGCATTCGATCAAGCCCTCGTGCTGCTGCACGAAGGTTTGAGCGAGTGTGAGACCCAGTCCGCTGCCGCCATCCCTGCCCGATACCAGCGGATAGAAAATGCGTTCGCGGATGTCTTCGGGGATTCCCGGGCCGTTGTCGATCACATGCAAGTCCAATGCCAGCTTGAACAGGCGCTTGGCAATGGTGACCTGGCGCGCGATGCGCGTGCGCAGCACGATCTGCGCGTCGCCGCGCGCGATGCGCTCGGCCAGCGCCTGCGCGGCGTTATGGACGATGTTGAGCACGGCCTGGATCAGCTGCTCCATGTCGCCCCGCAATTCGGGCAGGCTGGCATCGTAGTCGCGCACGATCTCGAGCCCGTTGGGAAACTCGGCCAGCACCACCGAGCGCACGCGCTCGAGCACCTCGTGGATATTCAGGCTCGATACGATATGCGGGTGCCGGTGCGGCTCAAGCAGCCGGTCGACCAGCGTCTGCAGCCGGTCCGACTCCTTGATGATGACCTGGGTGTATTCGCGCAGCGAGCGTTCGGGCAGCTCGAATTCCAGCAGCTGCGCCGCGCCGCGGATGCCGCCCAGCGGATTCTTGATCTCGTGGGCGAGGTTGCGGATCAGCTCCTTGTTGGCCGAGGTCAGGTCCAGGATGCGCTCTTCGCGGTCGCTGCGCACCTTCTGCTCGTTGGGCAGGATCTCGACCACCACGGTGTCGCCGACCGCCTCGAGCGCGGCGATCACCACGTGCACATGGATCGGTTCCTGCAGCGGCGGATGCAGGATCAGGTCCTGCCGGCGCACGTCGAACTGCCGCGTGACCACGGTGTCGAGCATGCTGTGCAGTTCATCCGATTTGCCGAACAGGTCGGGCAGCGTCAGCTCGACCATGCCCTTGCGCGACACGCCGAAGGTGGCCTCGGCGGCCGCATTCGCGTAGACCACGCGCAGCCCGGGCTGGCGTACCAGCAGCACCGGGTTGGCGACCACGTCCAGGCCGGCATGAAACGCCGCCGCGCCGATGCTGAGCACGCGCGCGCCGGTTTCGGACGGTGCCGGGTCCGCCGCGGGCGGCTCGGCCCGCGCGCCGTCGGCATTGCCGGCCTTGCGTGAGACTCCGCGAATCAGGCGACGCATAAGACTAGTCCTTCAGGTTGCCGAGCTCGCGCCGCAGCGACGCCGCGTTGGCCTCGCTGCGGGCAATGTCGTCGCGCAGCGCCGCGGTGCGGTCGAGGTATTTCTGGTAGTTGCGCTCATTGCCCTGGCGCTCCGGCTGGCCGTTGTTGTATTCGGCGCGCAGCCCCTGCAGCTTGGCCTCCTCGGCCTGCAACTCCTGGGTCAGCACGGTGCGGCGCTCGCTGTCGCGGCTGCGCTGGGTGGCGCTGTCCACGCGCGGGAAACCGGTGCTGGCGGCGGTGGTGGCGCTGCTGCCGGCACTCTTGGCCGGTGCGGCAATGCGCCCGCCCGGCACGGTCACGACTTCGGGCAGGTTCAGCTTCTTGCAGCCCTTGCCGGCATTGCCGTTGCGGTACTCCGGCACGCCGTTGGGCCCGGTGCAGACATAGACATCCGAGGACTGCGCCAGCGACGGCCCGGCCCACGCGCCCAGTACCAGCGCCGCGGCGCTCACCAGAACGGGGAATTGGCGTCGGATTTGGTGCACGGAACGGGGCATGGCATGAGTCCGGCGGACCGTGCGGGAAAAGGCATCCATGGCGTGGCGTCAGGTTAGAACGGGGGTGGATCGGGACAGAATCGGATTCCCCATTCTAGCGAGCAAAGCAAAAAGGGACAGCCGAAGCCGCCCCCTTGTGGTGCAACTGTTGCCCGGTCACAACCTGCGTGATGGCCGGAGAAGGGCCGGGCAAGGGCCGCTTACAGCGAGTAGTACATTTCGAACTCGACCGGGTGCGTGGTCATGCGGAAACGCGTGACTTCTTCCATCTTCAGTTCGATGTAGGCATCGATCATCGAGTTCGAGAACACGCCGCCGCGGGTCAGGAACTCGCGGTCGTTGTCCAGGTACTCCAGCGACTGGTCCAGGCTCGAGCAGACGGTCGGGATCTTTGCATCCTCTTCCGGCGGCAGGTCGTACAGGTTCTTGTCGGCGGCTTCGCCCGGGTGGATCTTGTTCATCACGCCGTCCAGGCCGGCCATCAGCAGCGCCGAGAAGCCCAGGTACGGGTTCATCAGCGGATCCGGGAAGCGGGTCTCGATGCGACGGCCCTTCGGGTTGGCCACATACGGGATACGGATCGAAGCCGACCGGTTGCGGGCCGAGTAGGCCAGCTTGACCGGAGCCTCGAAGCCCGGCACCAGGCGCTTGTACGAGTTCGTGCCCGGGTTGGTGATGGCGTTCAGCGCGCGGGCGTGCTTGATGATGCCGCCGATGTAGTACAGCGCGAATTCCGACAGGCCGGCGTAGCCGTTGCCAGCGAACAGGTTCTGGCCGTCCTTCCACACCGACTGGTGCACGTGCATGCCGGAACCGTTGTCGCCAACGATGGGCTTCGGCATGAAGGTCGCGGTCTTGCCGTAGGTGTGGGCGACGTTCTGGATCACGTACTTCTGCAGCTGGGTCCAGTCGGCGCGCTGCACCAGCGTGCTGAACTTGGTGCCGATTTCGTTCTGACCCTGGCCAGCCACTTCGTGGTGGTGGACTTCAACGGGGATGCCCAGCGATTCCAGGATCAGGCACATCTCCGAACGCATGTCCTGGAAGGTGTCGATCGGAGCAACCGGGAAGTAGCCGCCCTTCTTGCCCGGACGGTGGCCGCTGTTGCCGTGCTCGAATTCCTTGGCCGACGACCACGGAGCTTCTTCGGAGTGAATCTTCACGAAGCAGCCTTGCATGTCGACGTTCCAGGTCACGCCGTCGAAGATGAAGAATTCGGGTTCCGGACCGAAGAAGGCGGTGTCGCCCAGGCCGGTGCTCTTCAGGTAGGCTTCGGCGCGCTTGGCGATCGAACGCGGGTCGCGGTCATAGCCCTTGCCATCCGACGGCTCGATCACGTCGCACGACAGCACCAGCGTCGGCTCTTCATAGAACGGGTCGATGTGAGCCGTGTTCGAATCCGGCATCAGCAGCATGTCCGAAGCTTCGATACCCTTCCAGCCGGCGATCGACGAGCCGTCGAAAGCGTGGCCGCTTTCGAACTTGTCTTCATCGAAGTGCGACACGGGCACGGACACGTGTTGCTCCTTGCCTTTGGTATCGGTGAAGCGGAAATCGACGAACTTGACGTCGTTTTCCTTCACCAGCTTCATCACGTCTGCAACGCTGTGGGCCATGCCAATCTCCTGGGTATTCGGCAAATGTCTGTGAAAGCCAATTCTTGGGACTGTCGCCAGCGGCGCCGCTGCATCGTTGCCGCGCCTGACTGGCCTCGCCGCGAAAGGACGACGGATGTTAGCAGAAAGCGTGCCAACCAAACGTCCCACGCGGCGCCGGGCCCGAAAATTGTGCAACTCCGGCGAATCGCGCACCATGCTGGCCGGCAACGAAAACACCGTCCAGCGGGCGGGGGGACCATGTGGCGCTCACGCGACACGGGCAACCAAGATTGCCAGCGTCATGGAACACCATCATGGTGCAAACTTCAAGCGACAGCACCGTCTTAGTGCATTCGCACCAAAATCGATCCACTTTCGCCCTGCGGCGGCGCTTCCCGGGCCCTCCCGGCCAGCGCAGCCACCGCCCCGCAACCGCGGCGCTATAGAATAACGGGTTGCGGCCCTTGCGCCACGATTCCACCCATTCAATTTGTCACGCCGATGACCACCCGAGACGATCTCCTCCAGGCCGCCCGCCAGCGCCAGGAACAAAACCAGTTGCCGTACTTCGGCGCGCTGTCGCCGCAGGAAGCCTATGCCCTGCTGCAGAACGACCCTTCCGCCGTGCTGGTGGACGTGCGCACGCAGGCCGAGCTGGACTGGGTCGGCGGCGTCGACGTGCCCGACGCGCAATTTGCCCATGTCGAATGGATGTCCTACCCGGGCGGCGCGCAGAACGCGCGCTTTATCGAGGAACTGCGCGCACGCGTGCCGTCCGACGTGCCGGTGCTGTTCCTGTGCCGCAGCGCGGCGCGCTCCAAGCATGCGGCGCGGGTGGCCACCGAGGCCGGCTACCACTTCGCCATGGACGTGCTCGAAGGTTTCGAGGGCAACCGCGACGATCACCACCACCGCAAGACCGTCGAGGGCTGGTGCGTGCGCGGCCTGCCCTGGCATGGCGCCTGATTGCGCCCGGACCTGATGAAAAGGGGCAGCCAAGGCTGCCCCTTCTTTTTTGGCCTGCCGCAACGACTAGACCGGTGACGCCTGCCGCGGCGGCTGCTCCACGGTCTCGTACCCCATCGCCTGCACGCCTTCCAGCAGCATCTCATAGGCCGGGGCCACCAGCTCGGCCGGGCCCTTGACGCCCAGATCGATATGGCGGCGCGCGAAGCGGTCGCCGCGCTGCACGTCGCCGACCGACGGCAGGCTGAACACGCGGATGCCCGGATGCGCGGCCTCGACCTTCTCCATCAGCGGCGTCAGCGTCGACTCCGGCGCCTCGAACACGTAGAAGGCCCGCTCCTGCTGCGACACCTGGTGGAACAGGTGCGCATAGTCGTGGTCCAGCACCCACTCCATCATCGGCCACGCCATCACCGGAAAGCCGGGCATGAAGTGATGGTGGCCGACCGAGAAGCCGGGGATGCGATTGTAGCTGTTGGGGATGATGCGCGCGCCCTCGGGGAACTCGCCCATCTTGAAGCGGTGCTGGTTCTCCGGCAGGGTCAGGTCGCCCTTGGCGGGGTCGCCGCCGGCGGTCTCGGCGATGCGCAGCGCAAT
This sequence comes from Cupriavidus alkaliphilus, assembly GCF_900094595.1. Lineage (GTDB taxonomy): Bacteria > Pseudomonadota > Gammaproteobacteria > Burkholderiales > Burkholderiaceae > Cupriavidus > Cupriavidus alkaliphilus. The sequence continues at coordinate 308,034 of NZ_FMAD01000003.1, forward strand.
CAGTTCGCGCGCCTCGGGATGCAGCACCAGCGGCACGCCCAGCGCCGCGGCCGCGCACTGGCGCGTGTGGTCGTCGGGGGTGGCGCCGATGCCGCCGGTGCAGAACACCACGTCGGGGCCGGCCAGCGTGCGCCGCAGCGTGGCGGTGATGCGGGCGCGGTCGTCGCCGACATACTCGGCCCAGTCCAGCGCCAGGCCGCGCGAGCCCAGCAGTTCGATGGTGCGGCGCAGGTGCTTGTCTTCGCGCCGCCCCGACAGAATCTCGTCGCCAATGACGATCAGGCCGAAACCCATATTGCCCTCGCTTCAGGAGTTTTCGATGCGGCGCACTTCGTGCGGCGCCAGGTCGATGACGTCGCCGCCCGACGACGGCGCGGCCGGCGGCTGGGCCGGCACGGCTACGCGCTCGGCCCGCAGCTGCGCCAGCGCGCGCAGGCAGAAATGGCCGAACCACAGCGCCGAGAAAATGAAGATCAGCACATAGAGCCACAGCGTGCCGGCCAGCACGAACGGGAACAGGAAGATCACCGCCGCCGACGACACCCACAGTATCGTCGGCGCCGAGCCTAGCAGCCCTACCGCCACGCCGATCACCAGCAGCGGCGTGCGGTGGCGGCGGACCAGGGTCTTGCGCTCTTCGGCGCTGGCGTGGTCGGCGAGCGCGTCATACGTCATCACGCGGTAGGTCAGCCAGCCCCACAGCACCGGCGGAATCAGCGCAAAGAACGGCGGGATCAGCCACAGCGGCAGCGTCACCAGCACCAGCGACAGGAACACCAGGGTACTGCCGAGCGAATGGAACACGCTGCCCAGCACGCTGCCGCCATGGGCCTTGGCCAGGTCCGGGTAGTTGCGCTCCAGGTGGCGCACCACCGCCGGCACCGAGAACACGCCGATAAACATCAGCATCGACGCGATCACCAGCGGGATCGCCAGCGCCGCCACGAACAACGGCGCCACCACGGAGCGCAACGATTGCAGCCCGAACCAGTCGAGCGCGCTGTAGATCCAGCTGGTCAGCACCGAGGTTTCCAGGAAGCTGCGCGTGGCGCCCATGATGGGGTCCCAGCCCCACCAGAGCAGCCCGCCCCACAGCAGCGTGGCCAGGACGAAAGGCAGCACGGTCAGCATCAGCATGCGCGGATGCAGCTGGCTGACCAGCGCGCGGCCAAACGAGCGGAAGATATCGTTCATGCAGTCGAAGGCAAAACAGGAAAGTCGCGGGGAACCGGCCACGTCAGCAGAGTGACGTGCCGGCGGCAACCCGGAACACTAGCATACGCCGCTTGCCGCCATGGCGCGGCGGCGTCCGCCGCGGCTGGAGGATGGCCTCGAATGCGCCGTCAGCGCAGCCGCAGCAGCCGCTTGACGCCGTACCACTGGTGGGCCAGGAAGCCCGTGCCGTAGTCGTGGCCCTTGCCCACCGGCGGCGGCAGCTGGTCGCGGATGCCGGTGGGGTGGTAGGTCTCGGTGAAGACCGCGGTGCCGAACAGCATGTCCCACCAGGGGAAGATCACGCCGTAGTTGCAGCCGCCCAGCTTTGCCGGGGCACCGTCGGCTTCATGGCCGATGCCGACCGCGTGGTGGGTGCGGTGGAAGCGCGGCGAAATCAGCAGCCGCTCGCCGATGGTGCCGAAGTGCAGCCGCAGGTTGGCATGCTGCAGGCTCTGCAGCAGCTGCGACAGCGCCACCAGCAGCACATACTGCGACGGCTCCACGCCCACGCCCAGCGCCACCAGCGCAAACACCAGGTCGCGCAGCATGTCGTCGAGCAGGTGGTTGCGGTTGTCGCTCCACAGCGTCATCTGGCGCTGGCTGTGGTGCACCGCATGCAGGTGCCACCACCAGCGGAACGAGTGCGACAGCCGGTGGTACCAGTAATCGAGCAGGTCGAACAGCAGCAGGTAGACAAAGAAGCTGACCAGCGGCACCGAGGTCACGCCCGGCCACCAGTCTTCCACGTTGATGCGGTGCCACCCCATCAGCCGCAGGTGGCCTTCCAGCGCGTCGGTCAGCGGCGCCAGCAGGAAGAACATCGCCAGCCGGAACAGGCCGAGGCGGTGGATCACGGTGTAGAGGACGTCGGTGCGGATGGCGGCCCGGTCGGCCACGGCCTCGACCGGACGCCATTTCTCCAGCGGCCCGAGGATCAGCGCCATCACCGCGATCTGCACCAGTCCGACCAGCAGCCATTCCGTGCCGGTGAAGGCTTCCTCGGCATAGCGCCCGAAGCCCAGGTCATAGACCACGGGCAGCACCACGTCCTGGAACAGCGTGCCCTCGATCTGGCCGATCCAGCCGTTAAGCGTGTCCCACATCAGCGTGCACCCTCCTGTTGTCCGATGGGCCGCGCGATCCAGTCGCGATAGGTCGGGTGTTCGCGCAGCGTCGCGAAGCAGAAGCCCTTGCGTTCCAGACCGGTAAGCAGCGGCTCGAGCACCGCCGGCGCCCAGGGATCCTGCCGCGACCAGATGCCGAGGTGCGCCATGGCGATGTCGCCGTCGCGCAGGCCGGCCAGCGCGCGCTGCAGCAGCACGGCATTGGGATAGCGCTCCGACGACAGCTCATCGCCCAGGAAGCCGGCCGGCGCCCAGCCGACATGCCGGTAGCCGCATTGCTCGGCCCACTGCAGCGTCTGCGGCGCGGTGCGGCCGCCCGGGGCGCGCCACAGCGGCACCATGTCGGCACCGGTCATGCCGCGCAGGGCCTCGGCGCTGCGCCGCAATTCCTTGCAGAAGCCGGCCTGGTCCATGGCCACGTCCTGGCCCGCCCGCGCGCCGAACTGCGGCCGCATGGTCACCTGGCCGGCGCGCACGCTGCGCAGGTAGACATGGTCGAAGGTATGCGTGCCGAAGGCGTGGCCGTCGGCCACCAGCGACTTCCAGTAAGGGGCCCACGACGGGTCGAGCGAACTATCCTTGCGCACCGTCGGCTCGTTGGCCAGGAAGAAGGTGGCGCGGATATGGTGGCGGCGCAGGGTGGCGGCGATCAGCTGCGCCTGGCTCATGCTGCCGGTGTCGAAGGTCAGGTAGAGCGTACCGGCCGGACACGCCTTGGCGGCCGGCGCGGCGGCCGCGTGCTGGGCCAGCGGCAGGCCGCACGCCAGCACCAGCGCGGCCAGCCGCTTGTTGATCGTCGCCGAGCGCAATGCCCTGATCCGTGCCATGGTCCCTGCCCTGCCCGCCTTGCGTCAGTACAGCGGCGCGCGCGTGCGGAAATAGATGCCGTGCGGCGAGCGCCCGACCCGCACGGTCTTGACCAGCTTGCGGCTGGCCACGTCGACCAGCCCGACCGAGCGCGCCCAGCGGAACGTCACCCACAGGGTCTTGCCGTCGGCGGTCAGTTCCATGTCGTCCGGGCCCGGCGGCAGGCCGGTGATGTCGCCGACCTTGCTCAGCGTCTGCTGGTCGATGATGCTGATGCTGCCGGTGACGCGGTTGCTGAGGAACAGGTGGCGCCGGTCGCCGACGGCGCGGAAGTTGTGCGCGCCCTTGCCGGTCTGGATCTGCTTGACCACGGTGCGGGTGCGCCAGTCGATCACGGCCACGTAGTCGGCCCCCGTCATGCCGACCAGCAGGAATTTCTGGTCGGGCGTGACCCAGATCCCCGCCGGCGCCGAACCGGTTTCCATGCGCCACATCACGTTCTGCGTGACCAGGTCGATGGCGGCCACTTCGTTGGAATCCTGCAGCGTGATGAAGGCAATGCGGCTGTCGGCGGTGAACGCGATATGGCTGGGGGTCTTGGCCAGGGGATATTGCTTGGCCAGCTTCAGCGCCTTGCCGTCCCAGCGGTACACGTCGACGCGGTCGAGCCGGTTGCCGGTGGCGACAAACCACTTCTGGTCCGGCGAGAAGCCGATCTGGTACGGGTCGTCGATATTGGGCACGCGCTGCTGCACCTTGCCCGTGACCGGGTCGAGGAAGACCAAGTCGTTGCCGACCGCATTGGCGACGATCAGCGATTTGTCGTCGGGCGTGGCGATTAGGTGGTGGGGCTCCTTGCCGATCGGGAAGGTCTCGAGCACCTTCTGCGTGTCCTTGTCGATCAGCGTGACGGTGGCATCACCCGAATTGAGGATCACCACCACCTCCGCCCGAGCCGGTACCGCCATCAGGCCCAGCGCGAACGCGCCCACCGTGATCCCACCAGCCACCCACCGCCGCAATGCGAACATAAGACCCGCTACCAGAAGAACTGAATCGGCGATTCTAACGTTTGGCCGGCTAATTCCGCTGACGTCGCGGCTGGCGGCGGACAAGTATTTGGCAGATTGTTGCGCCGGCACGACCATTTGCCGCCATGCCGGCGCGCGGCCCTCAGCGCTGCATCGATTCCCACACCTTCTGCAGGCGCTTGACCGACATCGGCACCGGCGTGCGCAGCTCCTGGGCGAACAGCGCGATGCGCAGTTCTTCCAGCATCCAGCGGAATTCGTCCAGCCGCGCATCCTCCCCGCCGCGGCCCTGGGTGCGCAACTGCTTCTCGGCCCGCTGCCACTGCTGCACCAGCGGCGCCATCTCCTGCATGCGCTGGCTGTCGCGGGCCGGATCACCCTTGAGCTTGTCGACCCGCATGGCGATGCCCTTCAGGTAGCGCGGGAAATGGACCAGTTGCGTGTACGGGGTTTCGTCGATAAAGCGCTTGCCCATCAGCCGGCCGAGCTGGGCCTCCATGTCCGCATGGGCGCCGGGGAACGGCTTGGCCTGCAGCAGCTTGCGCGGCAGCCCGGCGTACTCGGCCAGGATGACGCCCGCCAGCCGGGCGATTTCCTGCGCCAGCAGTGACAGCCGGGTACGGCCTTCGTCCTTGCGGGCGCTGAACTCGGCGTCGTTGCGCGGCAGCGGCGCCTGCATGCAGGCGCGCTCCAGCGCCAGCATCACGATCTGCTCGCGCAGCATCTCCTGCGTGCCCAGGGTCATGTACTGCATCGCCATCTGCTGCAGCCCGGGGATGTTCTTCTCGATGAACTTGACCTGCTCGCGCAGCTGCAGCGCGAACAGCCGGCGCAGCCCCAGATGGTGGATGCGGGCGGCTTCCTGCGGGTCGTCGAAGACTTCGACGTCGCAATGGGTGCCGCGGTCGACCAGCGCCGGATAGCCGAACAGGGTCTGGCTGCCCTTGCGGATCTCGAGCAGCTCCGGCAGCTCGCCGAAGCTCCAGCCGGTCAGGCCCTCGTACTTGCCGGGTTCGGCCGCGGCCAGCGCCGGCGCCTGTTCCGGTGCCTGCCCCGGGGGCTGGGTGGCGGCGGCCTGGGCCGCGGCCTGCGCGGCCACGCGCTGGAACGACTGCTGGGCCTGCCCGCCCAACTCGGCGCGCAACTGGGCCAGGTTGCGGCCCATATCGAGCTGGCGCCCGTGCTCGTCGATCACCTTGAAGTTCATCGCGTGGTGCGCGGGCAGCGTTTCGAGCTTGAAGTCGGCACGCCGGACCATGGTGCCGGTCTGCTCGCGGATATCGGCGATCAGCACGTCCAGCAGCTCGCCTTCGCCAAACGGCTGGCGCGCAATGAAGCCGGCGGCATAGTCCGGCAGCGGCACGCAGTGGCGGCGCAGCTTCTGCGGCAGCGACTTGAGCAGCAGGTGCACCTTCTCCTTGATCATGCCTGGCACCAGCCAGTCGGCACGCTCGGGACGGACCTGGTTGAGCGCGTACAGCGGCACGGTCAGGGTCACGCCGTCGCGGTGGCTGCCTGGCTCGAAATGGTAAGTCAGGCCCATGTCCACGCCGGCCACGGCCATGGTCTTGGGAAACAGGTCGGTGGTGATGCCGGCGGCCTCGTGCCGCATCAGCTCGTCGCGATTCAGGTACAGCAGCTTGCGGTCTTGCGCGCTTTCGGTCTGGTACCACTGCTCGAACGCGACCTGCTGGCAAATGTCGGCCGGGATCGCGCGGTCGTAGAAGGCGTAGATCAGCTCATCGTCGACCAGCACGTCCTGGCGCCGCGACTTGTGCTCCAGGTTCTCGATCTCGCGCACCAGGCGCTGGTTGTGCGCGTAGAACGGCAGGCGCGTGTCGAACTCGCCCTCGACCAGCGCGCGGCGGATAAACAGTTCGCGCGCCTCGCGCGGGTTCATCGGGCCGTAGTGCACGCGGCGGTGCTGGTACACCACCAGCCCGTACAGCGTGGCGCGCTCCAGCGCCAGCACCTGGCCGGCCTTCTTCTCCCAGTGCGGATCGCTCCAGCTGACCTTGAGCAGGTGGCGGCCCACTTGCTCCAGCCATTCGGGCTCGATGCGCGCCAGCGTGCGCGCGAACAGCCGGCTGGTCTCGACCAGCTCGGCCGCGACCACCCAGCGCCCGACCTTGCGCGCGATCAGCGAGCCCGGCCACAGGTGGAACTTGATGCCGCGCGCCCCAAGGTACTCGCGGCCCTTGCCGTCGCCGTCCTCGATGCGGCAGCCGACGTTGCCAAGCAGGCCGGTCAGCAGCGCCTTGTGCACCTGCTCGTAGGTCGGCTCGCTGTCGTTCAGGCGCCAGCCCTGCTCGGTCACCGTGGTCAGCAGCTGGGAATGCACATCGCGCCATTCGCGCAACCGCAGGTGCGACAGGAAGTGCGCGCGGCACTGGTCCTGCAGCTGTCGGTTGGACTTCTTGTGCGCGACCGCGTCCTCGAACCACTTCCACAGCCTGACCCAGCCGAGGAACTCGGACTTCTCGTCCATGAACTTGCGGTGGGCCTGGTCGGCGGCCTCCTGCGCTTCCTGTGGACGGTCGCGCGGGTCCTGCACCGACAGCGCGCTGGCGATGACCAGCACCTCGCGCAGGCACTGGTGCTCGCGCGCGGCCAGGATCATGCGCGCCACGCGCGGGTCGAGCGGCAGCTTGGCCAGCTGGCGGCCGATGCCGGTCAGCTGGTTGGCGTCGTCGACCGCGCCCAGCTCCTGCAGCAACTGGTAGCCGTCGGCGACCGCGCGGCCCAGCGGCGGCTCGATGAACGGGAACGACTCGATGTCGGTCAGCCGCAGCGCCTTCATGCGCAGGATCACCGCGGCCAGCGACGAGCGCAGGATTTCCGGGTCGGTAAAGCGCGGCCGGCCGGTGAAATCCGATTCCTCGTACAGCCGGATGCAAATCCCGTTGGCGACCCGGCCGCAGCGGCCGGCGCGCTGGTTGGCGGCGGCCTGCGAGATCGCCTCGACCTGCAGCTGCTCGACCTTGTTGCGGTACGAATAGCGCTTGACGCGCGCCAGCCCGGTATCGACCACGTAGCGGATGCCCGGCACCGTCAGCGAGGTTTCGGCGACGTTGGTCGCCAGCACGATGCGCCGCGCATTCGACGGCTTGAACACCCGCTCCTGCTCCTGCACCGACAGCCGCGCGAACAGCGGCAGGATTTCGGTATGCGGCGGGTGGTGCTTGCGCAGCGCCTCGGCGGCTTCGCGGATCTCGCGCTCGCCGGGCAGGAACACCAGCACGTCGCCGGGGCCGGCGCGGCACAGCTCGTCGACGGCATCGACGATGCCGTCGTACAGGTCGCGCTCGCGCGCCTGCGGGCTGCGCGGCGCGCCGGCGGCGGGCGCGTCGTCGGCGATCGGGCGGTAGCGCACCTCCACCGGGTACAGCCGGCCGCTGACCTCGATCACCGGCGCCGGCTTGTCCCCCGTGGCGAAATGCTGGGCAAAGCGCTGCGCGTCGATGGTGGCCGAGGTGATGATCACCTTCAGGTCCGGCCGCTTCGGCAGGATCTGGCGCAGGTAGCCGATCAGGAAGTCGATGTTGAGGCTGCGCTCGTGCGCCTCGTCGATGATCAGCGTGTCGTAGGCGCGCAGCAGCGGGTCGTTCTGGGTTTCGGCGAGCAGGATGCCGTCGGTCATCAGCTTGACCGACGCGCCCGACGACATGGTGTCGTTGAACCGCACCTGGTAGCCCACGTGCTCGCCCAGCGGCGTGCCCAGCTCCTGCGCGATCCGCTTGGCGGTCGAGGTAGCGGCGATGCGGCGCGGCTGGGTGTGGCCGATCAGCCCCCCGCTCATTTGCCCCGGACCGCGCCCGATCGACAGGCAGATCTTGGGCAGCTGCGTGGTCTTGCCGGAACCGGTCTCGCCGGAAACGATCACCACCTGGTTGGCCAGCAGCGCCGCGGCGATCTCGTCGCGGCGCGCGGATACCGGCAGCGCTTCGGGGAACGTGATCGGCGGCAGCGGGTTGACCTGGCGCGGGGGCCGCGGCGGGCGAGCGCCGCGAGGCTGGCGCTGGCCGCCCTCGGCGGCGGGCCGCGCGCCGGCCGGCCTTGCCGGGCCGGCCTGCTGCGGCCGGGCCGGGCCGGGCGCCGGGCGGGACTGGGTAGGGGAAGCAGGCTGGCCGGCACCGGCGCGCTGGCGCGGCGACGCCGGTGGTTTGGGCTTGACGGGGCGTTGTTCTGACATTGGCCGGGATTATAATCCGCGGCATGAACGCCAGAACCGACACGCCGCAGACGGCGCCCGCCTCCGCTCCCGCTGCCCCCACCGCCCCGGCCGCGCCGGCGCAGGCGGAGCCACCCGCCGCGGCCGAGCTCCCCGCCCCCGCCCCGACCTCGCCCGTGCCGGTCACGGCCGATCCCGATCGAAGCGGTCCCGACCACCAGCAGTTCGTCGACTGGCTGCGCATGGTGGCGCCGTATATCCATGCCTTCCGCGGCAAGACCTTCGTGATCGCCTTCGCCGGCGAACTGGTCAAGTCGGGCGTGCTGAATGCGCTGGTCAATGACGTCGCGCTGCTGCACGCGATGGGCATGCAGATCGTGCTGGTGCACGGCTCGCGTCCGCAGGTGGAAGAGCAGCTGGCGCTGCGCCATGTCGAGTCGCAGTTCGTCGACGGCGTGCGCGTCACCGACAACGCCGCGCTCGAATGCGCCAAGGAAGCCGCCGGCGAACTGCGCCTGGACATCGAGGCCGCGTTCAGCCAGGGCCTGCCCAACACGCCGATGGCGGGCGCCCAGCTGTCGGTGATCTCCGGCAATTTCGTCACCGCGCGCCCGGTCGGCATCGTCAACGGCACCGATTACCAGCACACCGGGCTGGTGCGCAAGATCGACGCCGAATCCGTGCGCATGTCGCTGTCGCACGGCAAGGTGGTGCTGCTGTCGCCACTGGGCTTCTCGCCCACGGGCCAGGCCTTCAACCTGTCGATGGAAGACGTGGCCAGCGCCACCGCCACCGCGCTCAAGGCCGACAAGCTGATCTTCATTACCGAGGTGCCGGGCGTGCCCGACCCGGTCGGCAAGATGATGCAGGAAATGTCGCTGCGCACCGCGGTGGAGCGGCTGCAGAACAACCACCTGCCTCCCGACGTCGCCAACTACCTGCAGCACCTGGTCAAGGCGCTCAAGGGCGGCGTGCCGCGCGCGCACCTGATTCCCTACTCGCTCGACGGCGCGGTGCTGCTGGAACTGTTCCTGCACGACGGCGTCGGCACCATGCTGTCCGACACCGACCTGGAAAGCCTGCGCGAGGCCACGCTGGACGACGTCGGCGGCATCGTGCAGCTGATCGCCCCGCTGGAGCAGGACGGCACGCTGGTGCCGCGCGGGCGCCACCTGATCGAGCGCGATATCGGCAACTTCTCGGTGATCGAGCACGATGGCGTGCTGTTCGGCTGTGCCGCGCTGTACGACTATCCGCGCGAGAACATGGGTGAGATGGCGTGCCTGACGGTGTCGCCCGAGGCCCAGGGCACCGGCGACGGCGAGCGCCTGCTCAAGCGCATCGAGCGCCGCGCCCGCGCGCTCGGGCTGGAGCGCCTGTTCGTGCTCACCACCCGGACCGAGCACTGGTTCCTCAAGCGTGGTTTCGTCCACGCCAACGTCGACGACCTGCCCGAGGACAAGCGCAAGCTCTACAACTGGCAGCGCAAGTCGATGGTGCTGATGAAAAAGCTGTGACGGCGTAGGGACAATCGCCGCCGCGCCGCGGCCCCTCGCCCTGCTTGGCTACAATAGCGCCAGCGCCGAAGCTCTCACGAACATACCAAGGAGTCCCCATGGCCCGCACGGTCCATTGCATCAAGCTGAACAAGGAAGCCGAAGGTCTCGACTTCCCGCCGCTGCCCGGCGAACTGGGCAAGAAGATCTGGCAGAGCGTGTCCAAGGAAGCCTGGGCCGGCTGGCTCAAGCACCAGACCATGCTGATCAACGAAAACCGCCTGAACATGGCCGATGCGCGTGCGCGCCAGTACCTGCTCAAGCAGACCGAGAAGTACTTCTTCGGCGAAGGCGCCGACCAGGCCCAGGGCTACGTGCCGCCGCAGTCCTGATCCGGGGCATGCGATCATGAAAAATGGGGTGCGTCGGGCACCCCATTTTGCTTGGTGGCAAACGCCGGCGCCGTGGCGCGCGTTCAGTAGTCCGTGCGCTGCACGCCGTCGCCGGTGCCGAGCAGCAGCACGTCGGCGCCGCGCAGCGCGAACAGGCCCACCGTGACCACGCCGGGCACCTGGTTGACGGTCTGCTCCAGGCCCCGCGGATCGTCGATCTTCAGGCCGGCCACGTCGAGGATCACATTGCCGTTGTCGGTCTTGTAGATGCCGCCTTCCTTGGTCATGCGCAGGCGCGGCTGGCCGCCCAGGGACTGCAGCTTGCGTGCCACCGCGGCACGTGCCATCGGCACCACCTCGACCGGCAGCGGGAAGGCGCCCATGGTCTGCACCAGCTTGCTGCCGTCGGCGATGCAGACAAAGCGCCTGGCCACCGAAGCGACGATCTTCTCGCGCGTCAGCGCCCCGCCGCCGCCCTTGACCATGGCACCGCTGGCATCGATCTCGTCGGCGCCGTCGACATACACCGGGATCTCGTCGACCTCGTTCAGGTCCAGCACCTTGAAGCCGTGCTGCTGCAGGCGCCGCGTGGAAGCCTCGGAGCTGGACACCGCACCCGCGAAGCGCTCCTTGAACGCCGCCACGGCGTCGATGAAGAGGTTGGCGGTAGAGCCGGTGCCCACGCCGAGCACGGCTCCTTCGGGCACTTCCTGCTTCACGTAGTCGGCGGCGGCTTGCGCGACCAGCGCCTTGAGTTCATCCTGAGTCATGACAACAGCCAGATTGCGTTGGGGAAAGGCGTAGTGTAGCGGATTGCGGTGGCGCGACGCGCGAGCGGCGGCGACCGCGCAGGTACAATGGACCGCACCGGTGCCGCATGCGCCCCTCACAGCCCGCGAACGCTTTTTGCAGACGCTCAAGCAGACGACCTAGCGACCATGAACCAGCTCGAACAACTCAGGCAGTTCACCACGGTGGTGGCCGATACCGGCGACTTCCAGCTGATGAAGCAGTACACGCCGCAGGACGCGACCACCAATCCGTCGCTGATCCTGAAGGCGGTGCAGAAACCCGAATACCGCCACCTGCTGGAGCGCGCGGTGCAGGACCACCACGGCAACGGCGGCGTCGACGCGGTGATGGACGAAGTGCTGATCGCCTTCGGCTGCGAGATCCTGGCGATCGTGCCGGGCCGCGTCTCGACCGAGGTCGACGCCCGCCTGTCGTTCGACACCACCGCCACGGTGAACAAGGCGCGCCACCTGATCCAGCTGTACGAGCAGCGCGGCATCGCGCGCGAGCGCGTGCTGATCAAGATCGCCTCCACCTGGGAAGGCATCCGCGCCGCCGAGATCCTGCAGCGCGACGGCATCCGCTGCAACATGACGCTGCTGTTCTCGCTGGTGCAGGCGGTGGCCTGCGCCGAGGCCGGCGCCCAGCTGATCTCGCCGTTCGTCGGCCGCATCTTCGACTGGTACAAGAAGCAGGCGGGCGAGCAATGGGACGCGGCCGCCAACGGCGGCGACAACGATCCGGGCGTGCGCTCGGTGCGCCAGATCTACGACTACTACAAGAAGTTCGGCTATGCCACCGAGGTGATGGGCGCCAGCTTCCGCAGCACCGCGCAGATCCTGTCGCTGGCCGGATGCGACCTGCTGACCATCAGCCCCGAGCTGCTCGAGCAGCTCGCCGGCGGCGAGGGCGCGGTGGCGCACAAGCTCTCGGTGGACCAGGCCCAGGCCGCCAACATCGCCCGCATCACCGCCGACGAGCCGTCGTTCCGCTGGCAGCTCAACGAAGATGCGATGGCGACGGAAAAGCTGGCCGAAGGCATCCGACTGTTTGCCGCGGATGCGGTCAAGCTGGAAAAGCTGATCGCCGGGCTGGCGCAGCAATAAGCACTGCGGCGTGCCGGCGCGCTGCCCCTCGCCTCAGCCGGCCGATGGCGCCCGCTGCGGCCACAGCCGCGGCAGGCAGGCGCCGGCCGCGGCCGACAGCACGATGTCCGCGGTCTGGTCCAGCGCCGACGGCTGCGGATTGACCACGATCACCGGTGCGCCATGCTCGCGCGCCACGCCCGGCAGCCCCGCGGCCGGGTACACCAGCCCCGAGGTGCCGACCACCAGGCAGAGGTCGCAGGTCTGCGCCGCATGCTCGGCGCGGTAGCGCGCCACGCGCGGCAAATCTTCGCCGAACCACACCACGCCCGGCCGCATCAGCGCGCCGCACAGGTTGCAGTGCGGCGGCATGCCGGGCAGCGCGGTCGCCTCGCTGCAGCGGCCGCAGCCATCGAGCCACTTGTTGGCGAACAGGTTGCCGTGCAACTCGATCACGCCGGCGCTGCCGGCACGCTGGTGCAGGCCGTCGACGTTCTGCGTCACCAGCGTGACCGGTTTCTGCGCGGCCAGCGCCACCAGCGCGTGGTGCGCCGGATTAGGATGTACCGCCGCCACCAGTTCGCGCCGGTGCTGGTACCACTGCCACACCAGCGCCGGCTGGCGGCGGTAGGCGGCCTCGCTGGCCAGCTCTTCCGGATCGAACTGTTCCCACAGCCCCGTCATGGCGTCGCGGAAGGTCGGCACGCCGGACTCGGCGGAAATACCGGCGCCGGTCAGCACGAAGATATTGCTGGCGCCGTCGATCAGCCGACGCGCTTCCTCGAGCCCCGGGAGCGCCGGCAGACTGGAATCGCCGGCCATGGCCTCAGCGCGGCAGGCGCCGCTGGCGCACAGCCTCGTACAGGCACACGCCGCTGGCCACCGACACGTTCAGGCTTTCCACGCCCCCCGCCATCGGGATGCCGACCAGCTCGTCGCAGGTCTCGCGCGTCAGGCGGCGCATGCCCTCGCCTTCGGCGCCCATCACGATCGCGGTGGGTCCCTTGAAATCGATGTCGTACAGCGATTTCTCGGTGCCGTCGGCGGTGCCGATCACCCAGATGCCGCGCTCCTGCAGCTCGCGCAGGGTGCGGGCCAGGTTGGTCACGGTGATATAGGGCACGGTCTCGGCTGCGCCGCTGGCGACCTTTGCCACGGTGGCGTTCAGGCCCACGCTGCGGTCCTTCGGCGCGATCACGGCGTGGGCGCCGGCACCGTCGGCCACGCGCAGGCAGGCGCCCAGGTTGTGGGGATCGGTGACGCCGTCCAGCACCAGCAGCAGCGGCGTGCCTTCGATGCCGTCGAGCAGCTCGTCCAGGTTCAGCGCCAGCGCCACGTCTTCGGCACGCGCCACCACGCCCTGGTGGCGGTCGGTGCCGGCCATGCCGCGCAGGCGCTCGGCATCGACCGGGTGCAGGCGCACGCCCAGGCTTTCGGCCAGGCGCACGAAGTCCTGCATGCGCCGGTCGCGGCGGGCGGATTCGATGTAGATGTCGGACACGCCCTTGGGATCTTGCCGCAGGCGCGCAGTCACGGCGTGAAAGCCGATCAGGAGTTTTTGTTTAGCCATGGGCGCGATTGTACCCGCCCGGGCGCCGTCCCCGCGTGGGGCGGGGACGGCAACCCGACGGCAATCCGACGCCGGTCCGCTAGCGCTTGCGCGGCGTGCGCTTGGCGGCGGTCTTGCCCGCCGGCTTGGCGGGGCGGGCCTTGGAGGCCGGCTTGCGCGGCTTTTCCAGGTGCGCGGGCTTGGGCTTGGCGGCGCGCTTGCCCGGCTTGCCGGTCTTCAGATGCGGCTTGAGCGGCGTGATCACCGCCTCGAACACCGGTTGCTCTTCGATCACCCGGTCCAGGGTCTCGTCGAACGACTCTTCCGGCTTGGACGAGCCGCCCAGCAGCGCCGCCAGCTGGCGTCCCTTCTTGCGTGCCGGCACCGCATGCGCGGCCGGCACGCGCGGCTGGGTCTCGACGCCCGTAACACGCGCGCGCAGCGTTTTCGCCGACGGCTCCTGCACCAGGCGGAAATCGATCTTGCGCGCATCCAGGTCGACGCGCGACACCTGCACGCGCACGCGGTCGGTGAGCCGGTAGCGGATGCCGGTGCGCTCGCCGCGCAGCTCGTTGCGGGCCTCGTCGAACTGGAAGTAATCGCTGCCCAGCTCAGTCACGTGGACCAGGCCTTCCACGTACAGCTCGTCGAGCTGCACGAAGATGCCGAACGAAGTCACGGCGCTGACCGTGCCGGCATAGTCGCTGCCCAGCTTGTCGCGCATGAAGTAGCACTTGAGCCAGGCCTCGACATCGCGCGAGGCCTCGTCGGCGCGCCGTTCGTTGGCCGAGCAGTGCAGCCCCAGCTCGTCCCAGATGGCCTCGTTGCGGCGCGCGCGCGCCGCGGCCAGCTCGGCCTTCTGCTCGGCGTCCTTGGCCTGCAGCCTGCGCGCCTTCGGCGAGATCGCCGTATTCAGCTCGGTGCCGTGGGCAAAGGCCGGCTGGTACTTGGTGTGCGCCAGCACCGCCTTGATGGCGCGGTGCACCAGCAGGTCGGGATAGCGGCGGATCGGGCTTGTGAAGTGCGCGTAGGCCTCGTACGCCAGGCCGAAGTGGCCGATATTGTCGGGGCTGTACACCGCCTGCTGCATCGAGCGCAGCAGCATGGTCTGCAGCATCGGCGCGTCGGGGCGGGACTTGATCTTGTCCATCACCTCGGCGTAGTCCGACGCCTGCGGCTTGTCGCCCCCGCCCAGCGACAGGCCGGCGGTGCGCAGGAAGTCGCGCAGGTTCTTCAGCTTCTCGTCGCTGGGGCCCGCGTGGATGCGGTACAGCGCCGGGTGCTTGAAGCGCTCGAGGAAGTCGGCCGCGCACACGTTGGCGGTCAGCATGCATTCCTCGATCAGCCGGTGCGCATCGTTGCGCGTGCGCGGCAGGATCTGCTCGATCTTGCCCTGGGCATTGCAGACGATGTAGGTCTCGGTGGTGTCGAAGTCGATCGCGCCGCGCGCGCGCCGCGCCTTGAGCAGGACCTGGAACAGTTCATACAGGTTCTGCAGGTGCGGCACCAGCTCGCTGCGCTTGTGCGCCTCGGGGCCCTTGGTGTTGGACAGCACCGCCCAGACCTCGTTGTAGGTCAGCCGCGCGGTCGAATGCATCACAGCCGGGTAGAACTGGTAGCCCTTGAGTTCGCCCTTGGCGGTGATCACGGCATCGCACACCATGCACAGCCGGTCCACCTGCGGATTGAGCGAGCACAGCCCGTTGGACAGCTTCTCCGGCAGCATCGGGATCACGCGCCGCGGAAAATACACCGAGGTGGCGCGGTCGAGCGCGTCGGCATCAAGCGGCGTGCCCGGACGCACGTAGTGCGACACGTCGGCGATCGCCACGATCAGGCGCCAGCCCTTGGCGCGGCCGATCTTGACCGGCTCGCAATAGACCGCGTCGTCGAAGTCGCGCGCGTCTTCGCCGTCGATGGTGACCAGCGGGATGTCGCGCAGGTCGATGCGGTGGTCCAGGTCGGCCTGGCGCACCTCATCGGGCAGCCCGGCGGCTTCCTGGGCGGCCGCCGGCGAGAACTGGTGCGGCACGCCGTACTTGCGCACCGCGATCTCGATCTCCATGCCGGGATCGTCGATGTCGCCGAGCACTTCCACCACGCGGCCCACCGGCTGCACATAGCGGTCGGGGAATTCGGTCAGCTCGACGCTGACCACCTGCCCCACCCGGGCCTTGCCCTGTGCCTTGGGCGGGATCAGGATGTCCTGGCTGATGCGCTTGTCTTCGGGCGCCACCACCAGCACGCCGCCCTCGCTGAGCAGCCGGCCAATGACATAGCGGTTGGCGCGCTCGATGATCTCGACGATCTGGCCCTCGGGGCGCCCGCGCCGGTCGTAGCCCACCACGCGCACCTGCGCGCGGTCGTTGTGCATGGCCTTCTGCAGCTCGCGCTCGGGCAGGAAGATGTCGTCCTCGCCGTCGTCGCGGATCAGGAAGCCGAAGCCGTCGCGGTGGCCCTGCACCCGGCCGGTGACGAAGTTGGGCTGGTGCGCCAGCTCATAGCGGCCCTTGCGGTTGAGCTCGATCTGGCCGTCGCGCTCCATCGCGGCCAGGCGCTTCTGGAAGCCGTCATGCTCCTTGCGCGTGACCGCCAGCGCCTTGGCGATATCGCCTGCCGACTGGGGGGATCCCGACGTTCTCAGCACGCCCAGGATTTCTTCCCGGCTGGGGATCGGATAGTTATTCTGATTCAATTTTTTCTGGAAACTATTTGACAAAATTCTCGCGCTCTCTATAATGAGCGCTTCGGTTGTTTCGACACCTGCCCAGGTGGCGGAATTGGTAGACGCACTAGGTTCAGGTCCTAGCGGTGGCAACACTGTGGAGGTTCGAGTCCTCTCCTGGGCACCAGATCACCGGAAAACCCGCAGCGCTTTCGAGCCCTGCGGGTTTTTTGTTTTTGACGCCTGTTTCGCGCATCAGATCCGGCAACTTGCACTCCTTGCTTGGCGGCACTGCCGCGATGTCATTACCTGCGAGCGTACGGGTTTTTTCCCGTCCGTGAAACCGCGCACCGTACCCTGCGCGGCAGCCGCACCACAAGGTTACGGCAATGTCGGGGAGTGTAACAGCTTCAGTGGCGATTCCGGCATTCTGCGGCCAGTGCAAACCATTTCGCCGCCACCGCTTCACGCCGACGCTTGACCGCACCTCAATGTGTAACTATCATGGTTTCACATCGTACCCGACATCATGAGCACAAGCAGCCGGTTTGCCGTAGCCGTCCATATCCTCACCCTGCTGGCCAGTTCCGCCGAGCCGTTGCCGTCGTCGCTGATCGCCGGCAGCGTCGGCACCAATCCGGCGCTGATCCGGCGCCTGGTCGGCCAGCTGGCTGAAGCGGGCCTGGTGGCCACCACCATGGGCAGCACCGGCGGCGCCACGCTGGCGCGTCCGGCCGCGTCGATCACGCTGCTGGAGGTATTCCGCGTGGTCGAAACCACCGCGCTGATCACGCTGCACCAGAGTGCGCCCAATCCGGCCTGCCTGGTCGGGCGCGAGATCACCGGTGCGCTGCGCAAGGTCGCCGACCGCGCGCAGGCGGCCATGGACGAGACCCTGGCCGGCACCACCATCGCCAGCATGCTTGCCGATGTCGAGCGCGGCAGCCAGCGCCGCAAGCGCTGAATTTTTTTACCTCGATGTGTAACCACATCAGTTTCATATCCACTGACTGAACCAAGGAGTGACCATGAAGATCGCCATCATTGGAGCCACCGGCCGCGTTGGCACGCGCCTGACCGACGAAGCCGTGCGCCGCGGCCACCAGGTGACCGCCATCGCGCGCCAGGCCAGCCGTTTGCCGGCGCGCGCAGGCGTGACCGGCAAGGATGTGGATGCGACCGACAGCGCAGCACTGAGCGCCGCCCTCGCCGGCCATGATGCCGTCATCAGCACCGCGCGCTTCGCGCAGCTGAACGCACAGCAGGTGACCACGGCGGTGCGCCAGGCTGGCGTGCCGCGACTGCTGGTGGTGGGCGGTGCCGGCAGCCTCCATGTCGGGCCGGGCGTGCAACTGGTCGACACCCCGGACTTTCCCGACGCCTACAGGGCCGAGGCGCTGGCGGGGCGCGACTTCCTGAACGCGCTGCGTAGCGAGCAGCAGATCGACTGGACCTTCCTGTCGCCGTCCGCGCTGTTCGAGCCCGGCGCGCGCACCGGCCATTTCCGCGTGGGCCAGGAAGACCTGCTGAGCGACGCAGCAGGCAAGAGCTGGATCTCGATGGAAGACTATGCCATCGCGATGCTCGATGAAATCGAGCAGCCGGCGCATTCGCGCCAGCGCTTCACGGTAGGCTACTGAGCCGGGCGCGCTCAGTCGCGAGCGCCGTCGTCCAGCAGGCTGGCGCGCTTGCCGCGCTTGAGCCACGCGGCGAGGTTGTGCGGGCGCAGCGTGTCGTACTCTTCGAACGGCTGGTGGATCCAGGGGTTCGACTCCAGGAAGGTGACGTGGTAGTCCGGCTCCACCTTGGAGCAGGCCTTGTACCACAGCACCGCCGAGCGCACTTCGGTCACCGCCGGGTAGCGTTCCTTGAGGTGGCGGCCCACGCGCTCGAGCGTGATGCCCGAGTCCACCAGGTCGTCGACCAGCAGGATCTTGCCGCTCAGCTCGCCCCGGGTCATGGTGATGTACTGCGCGATGTCGAGGTCGCCCTGCTGCGTGCCGGCGGCCTCGCGGTAGCTGCTGGTCGCCAGGATGGCCAGCGGCACGTCGAAGATGCGCGACATCTGGTCGCCGACGCGCAGCCCGCCGCGCGCGAGGCACAGGATCTTGTCGAACTTCCAGCCCGACTCATGCACGTTCAGCGACAGGCGTGCGATCAGGCGATGGTATTCGTCCCAGGAGACCCACAGGTTCTCGTCATCGTTGGTAGGCAGGTTCATCGTTTTACTCGTGATATCGTGCGGTCGCTTGACCGTATATGGCTCGGCCCGCTTGCGCGGGCCGATTTATTTCTGGCAGGCCGCGGCGCTCGTGGCGCGGCGGCCCTGCGGGTAGTGCGCAGGCGCTCAGGCCTTGTACGGATGGCGCAGCAGGATGGTCTCGTCGCGGTCCGGGCCGGTCGAGATCATGTCGATCGGGATGCCGACCACTTCTTCCACGCGCTTCAGGTAGACACGGGCCTGCTCGGGCAGGGCGTCCCACGTCTTCACGCCGAAGGTGGACTCGTTCCAGCCCGGGAATTCCTCGTAGACCGGCTCGCAGCGCGCCACGGCATCCGAACCGCGCGGCAGGATGTCGACGGTCTTGCCATCGAGCGTGTAGCCGACGCACAGCTTGATGCTTTCGAGGCCGTCGAGCACGTCCAGCTTGGTCATGCACAGGCCCGACACGCCGTTGATCTGCACCGAGCGCTTGAGCGCGGCCGCATCCAGCCAGCCGGTGCGGCGCGGACGGCCGGTGACCGAGCCGAACTCCTTGCCGACATTGGCCAGGCGCACGCCCACCGCATCCTGGCGCGAGGGGTTGTCGTTGTCGTACAGCTCGCTCGGGAACGGGCCGGCACCCACGCGGGTGCAGTAGGCCTTGGTGATGCCGAGGATGTAGTTCAGGCGGCCCGGGCCCACGCCCGCGCCGGCGGCTGCGGCACCGGCCACGCAGTTGCTCGAGGTGACGAACGGATAGGTGCCGTGGTCGACGTCGAGCAGCGTGCCCTGCGCGCCTTCGAACATCAGGTTGCCGCCGTCGGCGTTGACCGCGTACAGCTCGGCCGATACGTCGGCGACCATCGGTGCCAGGCGCGGTGCGTAGGCCAGCGCTTCGTCCAGGGTCTGCTGGAAGTCGACGGCTTCGGCGCCCAGGTACTGGGTCAGCATGAAGTTGTGGAAGTCCAGGTTCTCGCGCAGGCGTTCGGCGAACTGCTGCGGGTCGAACAGGTCCTGCACGCGCAGCGCGCGACGTGCCACCTTGTCTTCATAGGCCGGACCGATGCCGCGACCGGTGGTGCCGATCTTGGCGGCACCGCGGCGCGCTTCGCGCGCCTTGTCGATGGCGACGTGGTACGGCAGGATCAGCGTGGCCGCTTCGGAAATGCGCAGGCGGCTCTGCACCTGCAGGCCGGCGCCTTCGAGTTCTTCGATTTCACGGAACAAAGCTTCGGGCGACAGCACCACACCGTTGCCGATGTAGCAGACCGTGCCGGCGCGCATGATGCCCGAGGGGATCAGCCGGAGAATGGTCTTCTTGCCGCCGATGATCAGCGTGTGGCCAGCGTTGTGGCCACCCTGGAACCGCACCACGCCCTTTGCATGGTCGGTAAGCCAATCGACGATTTTTCCTTTGCCTTCGTCACCCCACTGGGTGCCGATCACGACGACATTGCGTCCCTGGCCTACTGCGGATGCGGACATATTGCTTTGGTCAATAGGTTAAAAACGTATTCTACTCTTGTTGCCGGGCGATTCCGGGTTTTTGGGCCGCCGCGGCGTCGATGCGTCAGCGCGGCACCACGGCCCAGCCGCCGTCCTTGCGTACCAGCTGCCGGTCGCAGTTGAATTCGTCGAGCTCGTGGGTATGGCCGGGCAACGACTGGATCACGATCTCGCCGCCGGCGCGCAGCGCGGCAATCGCGGCACGAAGTGCCGGGTCCGCATCCCAGGGGGCAAAAATGGCCAGTGCACGCACCTCGACGGGTGACAGTGCCGCCACTTCACGCAGATCCAGCGAGAAACCCGTGGCCGGGCGGGCGCGGCCGAAGGCCTCCCCCACCTTGTCGTAGCGGCCGCCCCGTGCCACGTAGTTGGGCAACCCCGCCACATAAGCCGCGAACATCACGCCACTGTGGTAGTGGTATCCGCGCAAATCCGACAGGTCGATATTGACGCTGGCGCCACGCACCTGCACCGCCAGCGCCGCCAGCTCATCCAGCGCGCGGCCGATGGCCGGGCTGGCCGGCAGCGTCGCGCGGGCGCGCTCGATCACCTCGACGCCACCGTACAGCGTCGGCAGCGCCAGCAGCGCGTCGCGCTCGGTCTGCGGCATGCCCGCTGTCAGCTCGCGCAAGGCGGGCACGTCCTTGGTTTCCAGCGCGGCGAACAACGCGTCCTCGATCTTGCGGATCGACGGCAGGCCGGCCAGCAACGCTTCGAGGATGCCCGCGTGGCACAGGTCGATACGGATCTCCGACAGGCCCGCCGCCGTCAGGGCGGCCAGCATCAGTTCCTGGATCTCGACGTCGGCTTCCAGGCCGGCGTGACCGTAGATCTCGGCGCCGATCTGGATCGGCTCCCGGGTGGCGTGGAACCCTGCCGGGCGCGCGTGCAGCACGTTGCCGGCGTAGCACAACCGGGTCACGCCCGGGCGGTTCAGCAGGTGGGCATCGATGCGCGCGACCTGCGGCGTGATATCGGCGCGCAGCCCCATGGTGCGTCCCGACAGCTGGTCGACCAGCTTGAGCGTGCGCAGGTCGAGGTCATGGCCGGTGCCGGTCAGCAGCGACTCGAGGTATTCCAGCATCGGCGGCATCACCAGCTCGTAGCCGTAGGTGCGGAACAGGTCCAGCATGCGGCGGCGCAGCTCTTCGATCTTGCGCGCTTCCGACGGCAGCACGTCGGCAATGTTTTCTGGCAGCAGCCAATGGTTGGACATGGTGAATCTCTTCTCAGTCATTCAGTTGCCTGCCGGCGCAGCGCCTGCAGGGACCGGGCCTGGCCCGGCATAACCACGGTGCGGGCATCGCGCGCCCGCGCCATCACTCCGCAGCGACGGCTCCAGCCGGACAAAACCCCGGCAAGCCGGGGTTTCGTCAATTCGCCACGCGGACAAGCGACGGTGCTAGCGCTTGCCTCCGCCGTTCCCCGCGGCCGCGCCTGCGGCGCCGCCGCTGGAACGCATGTAGCGGAAGAACTCGGAATTGGGCTCCAGCACCAGCACGTCGCGCTTGTCGCGGAAGGTGTTGCGGTAGGCCTCCATGCTGCGCCAGAACTGCGCGAACTGGGGATCGCGGCCAAACGCCTCGCCATAGATCTGCGACGCCTTGGCATCGCCCTCGCCCTTGATCATCTGCGCATCGCGGTAGGCCTGGGCCAGCACCACTTCGCGCTGGCGGTCGGCGTCGGCGCGGATCTTCTCGCCCTCGGCGGCGCCGGTGGAGCGCAACTCGTTGGCCACGCGCTTGCGCTCGGCCTCCATGCGGCGATACACCGATTCGCTGATGGCGGGCAGCAGGTCGACGCGCTTCAGGCGCACGTCGAGGATCTCGACGCCGACCGACTTGGCGTACTCGCTCATGCCGTTGCGGATGGACTGCATCACCTGCTCGCGCTCGCCGGCGACCACGTCGGCGACGGTGCGCTTGCCGAACTCTTCGCGCGCCACGGAGTCGATGCGCTGCGTCATGCGGTCCTGCGCGCCGCGCAGGTTGCCGCCAAAGGCGACGAAGAACTTGCGCGGGTCGGTGATGCGCCATTTGACGAACCAGTCCACCACCATGCTCTTCTTCTCGGCGGTCAGGAAGCGCTCGTTGGCGGCGACGTCGATGGTCTGCAGGCGGCGGTCCATGAACACCACGTTCTGGAACGGCGGCGGCAGCTTGAAGTGCAGGCCCGGCTCACGCACCACTTCCTTGATCTGGCCGAAGGCGAACACCACGGCGTACTGGCGCTGGTCGACCACGAACAGCATGGACGAGACCACGGCGAGCAGGATGAAGAAGCCGATGGCGAAGGAAATCAGTCGATTCATGACGGTCTCCTCAGCGCGAGTCGCGGTCGCGGTTGCGCAACGCTTCGCGCGACCGGTTATCCGTCGAGGCGTCCGGCACGGGCGCCGGCGTGCCCGCCGCGCCGGGCTGGCCCGGCTGCGGCGTGGCGCGGCCCTCGGCCTGCGCCATCAGCTTGTCCAGCGGCAGGTAGAGCAGGTTGTTGCCCTGGCGCGCGTCGACCAGCACCTTGGTCGAATTGGTGTAGATCTGCTGCATGGTCTCCACATAGATACGGTCGCGCGTCACCTGCGGCGCCTTGGCGTATTCCGCCTGCACCGAACGGAAGCGCGACGCATCGCCCTCGGCCTGCGCCACCACGCGGGCGCGATAGGCTTCGGACTCTTCCTTCAGGCGCGCCGCGGTACCCTTGGCGCGCGGGATGATGTCGTTGGCGTAGGCCTGGCCTTCGCTGATGGCGCGCTCGCGGTCCTGGCTGGCCTTGTTGACGTCGTCGAATGCGGCCTGCACCTGCTCGGGCGGCTGCACGCTCTGCACGTTCACGGACAGCACGCGGATGCCGGTCTTGTACGCCGACAGGATGGCCTGGATCGACTTGGCCAGCTGCTGTGCAATCTGTTCGCGGTTTTCGTACAGCACCGCGTCCATCTTGTTGCGGCCGACGATCTCGCGCACCGAGGTCTCGGCCGCCTGCGTCACCAGCTCTTCATCGCCACCCCGGTCGGTCTTGTTGAAGAACAGGAATTCGCTGGCGTCCTGGATCACGTACTGCACGGTAAAGCGCACGTCGATGATGTTCTCGTCCTGCGTCAGCATCGACGAGTCTTTCAGGTTGCTGTCCTTGATCGAGGTGGAGCGGCCGACCTCGACCGAGCGCACCGCCGACAGGTTGACCACCTCGGCCGACTGGATCGGCCAGGGCATGCGCCAGTTGATGCCAGGGCCGGTGGAGTATTTGAACTTGCCGAACTGCAGGATTACCGCGGTCTGGCCTTCCTGCACCATGAAGAAGCCGCTGGCCAGCCAAATGCCCACCACCGCGGCCACGATCACGCCGGCGCCGACGCCCGAGCCCTTGCCGGGCGTACGCGGGCCGCCAAAGCCCTGGTTGCCGTTGCCGCCGTTGTCCTTGCGGCCGAGCAGGCCGTTCAGGCGGCGGTTGAAGTCGCGCCACAGTTCGTCCAGGTCGGGCGGGCCGCCATCCTGCTGCGGACGCTGGTTTTGCTGGCGGTTGTCGTCGCGGCCGTCCTTCTTGTCATCGTCCTGCCCATCCCGACCCCAGCGCGGATCGTTCAGCGAGAAGATGGCGCGCAGGCGCTGCCAGCCCGCGCGCAGCGCGAGGCGGCCGCCTGGTGTCAGGCTCGAATCAGCATTCCGGGGAAACTGGGGCATGAAGTGCACGGGTCCGGGGAAGTTTGTAACAGGGGGATTCTAGCAGTCATCGGCGCCACATTTGGCCAATTCGCGCAATCCGCGCGGCGACCGCACCGGAATTGGGCAGAACCGGCGCCAAACCGGCACCAAAGCGGCCCGGTGCGGCGGCCAGCCCCTAGGCTGGCTGCCGCGCCTACAGCCGGCGCGGATCCGCCGCATCGGCGTCATCGCCTTCGTCCGCCAAGCCGTCGTCGACGCCATCGTCGATGCCATCGCCGGCGTCATCGGACTGCGCCACATCATCGAGGCGCGGATCGTAGGGTTGCGGCTCGGGCGGACGGCTGGCCAGCCATTGCGCCACCTCGACCACGGCCTCACGCAGCGCGTCCAGGCCCAGCCCTTCGCGCGCGCTGAGGAACACACGGGTGGGGATGCCGTCCGCATCGCGCTCGATGCGCGGGCCATCGCCCATCAGTTCGGGCGCGGCGTCGATCTTGTTCATCACCACGATCTGCGGGATGTCCAGCGCGTCGATTTCGGCCAGCACCCGGTTGACCTGCTCGATCTGCTCGCGGCGCACCGGGCTCGAGGCATCGACCACATGCAGCAGCAGGTCGGCATGCACCGTCTCGTCCAGCGTGGCACGGAACGCCGCCACCAGCTGCGTCGGCAGGTCGCGGATAAAGCCGACCGTGTCCGACAGCACCACGTTGCCCAGGCCGTCCAGGAACAGCCGGCGCGAGGTGGTGTCGAGCGTGGCGAAGAGCTGGTTGGCCGCATACGCGCCGGCCTTGGTCAGCGCGTTGAACAACGTCGACTTGCCCGCGTTGGTGTAGCCCACCAGCGAGATGCTGAGAGTGTCGTTGCGCGCGCGCGCACGCCGCTGGGTGCTGTGCTGGCGCTGCAGCCGCGACAGATCGGACTTGAGCCGCTTGGCACGCTCGTCCAGCATGCGGCGGTCCAGTTCGAGCTGGCGCTCGCCGGGACCGCCGCGCATGCCGATGCCGCCCTTCTGCCGCTCCAGGTGGCTCCATGCGCGGACCAGCCGCGACGCGCGGTACTGCACCTGCGCCAGTTCCACCTGCACCTTGCCGACATGGCTCTGCGCGCGCTGCCCGAAGATATCCAGGATCAGGCCGGTCCGGTCGATCACGTGGCGCTGCAGGAAGCGCTCCAGGTTACGCTGCTGCGCCGGGCTCAGCGCGTGGTTGAAGACCACCACGTCGGCGTCCAGCGCATCGGCGGCCTCCTTCAGCTCCTCGGCCTTGCCCGAGCCGATGAACAAGGCCGGGTCCGGCCGCGAGCGGCGGCCCGTCAGGGTATGCACCGGCAGCGAGCCGGCGGTGGTGGTCAGCAGCGCCAGTTCGCTGAGGCTTTCCTGGAAATCATGCTTGCCGAAGTCGACGCCGACGAGGATGGCGCGCGAAGGGGCGGTATTGGAGGTGGCTCTGGGGTCCAAGGGCGGGCGCGAATGCGCAGGGAAATTCGGGTTCAGGGGGAGGGATGGCGGATCTCGGACACTGTCCCGGCCCCTGCCGGGACAGGCCGCCGCATGATGCGGAACGCGGCGGCGGCGGGCGCATTGGCGAGCGCCGCGCCGCGCGGCACCGGGTGCGTCGGCACGCCGGCGCCGGGCATCGTGGCGGCGCCGCCTGGCGCCCGTACGATGCCCTGGGGCAGACCAGTCAGATCAGGCCTCGGCCGAATCATCCACGCGGAAGTTGACCGCGCGTGCCGGCACGACGGTGGAAATCGCATGCTTGTAGACCATCTGGGTCACGGTGTTGCGCAGCAGGACGACATACTGGTCGAACGATTCGATATTGCCTTGCAGCTTGATGCCATTGACGAGATAGATGGAAACCGGCACGTGCTCTTTGCGCAGCGCGTTCAGGAACGGGTCTTGTAGCAGTTGCCCTTTGTTGCTCATGGCACACTCCAAATTTATAGGTTTAGTGGTGAATGATGGGGATGGAAATCCCCGGTTCAAGTCAGGCGGCGCAAAAACGCGCCAGAAAAAAGATCAAAACGGTACCAAGTTGGCGTCAATGCGCAGGGAACCCCCTGCTACCGTGAATTTAGCCGCAGTTCCAAACGAACGCAAACGAAAACTGGCCCCGCCACGGATCCGATTCCGGACTCACTCCTTCGAGTCCGCGTACGGATTTTTGTTCGTGCGAAATTCGATGCGCAGGGGCGTGCCCTTGAGCTTGAATGCCGCACGGAAACGGTTTTCCAGGTAGCGCCGGTAGGTCTCTGCCACGCCCGACAGCGCATTGCCGTGGATCACGATGATGGGCGGATTGGAGCCGCCCTGGTGCGCATAGCGCAGCTTGGGCCGCGACGCGCCGACGCGCTTGGGCTGCTGGAATTCCACGGCTTCCTGCAGCACGCGCGTCAGTTGCGGTGTCGGCAGCTTGACCATGGCCGCGGCATACGCGTCGTCGACCGAGCGCATCAGCGCGCCGATGCCGGTGCGCTCGCGCGCCGACACAAAGTGAAAGTTGGCAAAGCCGAGGAATTGCAGCTTGCGCTCGAGGTCATGCTTGATGCGGTCGCGCGTGTGGCCGTCCAGTCCGTCCCACTTGTTGACGCCCACCACCAGGGCACGGCCGGACTCGACGATAAAGCCGGCAATATGCGCGTCCTGGTCGGAAATATCCTGTTGCGCGTCGAGCAGCAGGATCACCACGTTGGCGTCCGCGATCGACTGCAGCGTCTTGACCACCGAGAATTTCTCGATCGCCTCGAACACCTTGCCGCGCCGGCGCAGGCCTGCGGTGTCGATCAGCGTATAGGGCTTGCCGCCGCGCTCGAACTCCACATAGATCGCGTCGCGGGTGGTACCGGGCATATCGAAGGCGATCACGCGCTCTTCACCGATCAGCGTATTGACCAGCGTGGACTTGCCCACATTGGGGCGCCCGACGATGGCGATCTTGACGCCCTTGCCCTCGTCCGAGGCTTCCTCGGCAAGCTCGGGGCGCTCCTGGACCGCCAGTTCGATGGCTTCATCGACCAGCTCGCGCACGCCGTCGCCATGGGCGGCGGAGATCGCATACGGATCGCCCATGCCGAGCTCGTAGAAATCCGCCGCCACCGAGGTGTACTTCATGCCCTCGGCCTTGTTGACCGCCAGCATGATGCGCCGGCCGGTCTTGCGCAGGTAATCGGCGATGGCGCGGTCCTGCGGCGCCAGGCCCAGGCGGCCGTCGACGATAAAGATCACCACGTCGGCCTCGACCACCGCCTGCTTGGTCTGCTTGGCCATCTCGGCGACGATGCCTTCCTTGACCACGGGCTCGAAGCCGCCGGTATCGATGGCGATGAACGGACGTTCACCGATGCGGCCTTCGCCATAATGGCGGTCGCGCGTCAGGCCCGGCAGGTCGGCGACGAGCGCGTCGCGCGAGCGGGTCATGCGGTTGAATAGCGTCGACTTGCCCACATTGGGGCGGCCGACAAGTGCGATAACTGGTTTCATGCCATAAACGGAAACGGGGGCCGGCAACTGCCGCCCCCCGGTAACTCCGGAGTCAAGGGTTCCAACGGCAGCCCGCGCCACCTGGGCGCGGATTGCCGCTTGTCCTGTCGGGCGCGGCGCGGGTCACCGACCCGCTGCAATTGCCGCGCCAAGGATCATGCTACCGGATTCGGCGCCGGCCGTACCGACAGGTGTACGGCAGCGCGCATAGGGTCCTGTCAGCCAGGCTGGAAACCGTAGACGTCGCCGTCGCGCGTCTGGATCACCAGGGTCTGCCCCGCCACCACGGGCGCGGCAGTGATGGCGCTGCCATCGGTCTTCATGCGTGCCACCACCTGGCCGTCTTCGCGCGACAGGAAGTGGACATAGCCTTCGAAGTCGCCCATCACCACCGAGCGGCCCAGCGCCAGCGGCGCGCCCAGGCGGCGGTTGCGCAGGTCGGCGTTCTTCCAGCGCTCGCTGCCGTTCTGGCGGTCGAAGGCATGCACCACCGATTGCTCGTCGCTGGCGTAAAGCGCATTGTCATCCTGCGCGAGGCCTGCCGGCGACGAGAAATCCTTGCCCCACTGCGGCTGGCCGCTGGCCAGTTCCAGGCAGGCGACCCGGCCCTGGAAGGTAGTGGCGCAAACCTGGCGGCCGCTGATCATGGGCAGGCCGGTGACGTCGTTCAGGCGCTCGATCTCCGACACGCCCTTCGGGTAGGAAATCGCGCTTTCCCAGCGCAGCACACCGTTGCCCGGCGTCAGCACGCCGAGCTTGCCGCCGGGGAAGCCCATCACGATGCCGTCGCCGGCGAACACCATGCCCATCGCCGCGCGCAGGTTCAGCGGGGTCTGCGAACGCTGGTAGATCCAGCGGCGCTCGCCGGTCTCGGCATCCAGGCCGAACACCCGGGTATCCGTGGTGCGCACCACCACCAGGCCGTTGCCGACCAGCGGCGCCGACAGGACCTCGCCGTTGACCTGCTTCTTCCAGATCTGCTTGCCGCTGGCGTCGAAGGCATAGACCGCGCCCTTCTCGCCCGCCACCGCGGTGACCGAGCCGTCGCTGCCCGGCCCGGAGGTCAGGTCCACGTCGGTCTTGGCCTTCCACAGCACGCGGCCGCTGGCGCCTTCGAGCGCCATCACGTTGCCGTTGTTGGACGACACATAGACATTGTTGCCCGCCGCGGCCGGCTGCATGGAATAGGGGCCGCTCTTGCCGACGTCGGCCTTCCACGCCTGGCGCACCGCGAGCGTGCCCGATACCGGCTTGAGTTCGGCGGGCGGGTGCTTGTTTTCCTTGCTGAACAGCGCGCAGCCGCCCAGCGTGGCCAGGCAGGCAGCCGCCACCAGCGCACGGGAAATCGTGCGGGTGGGCTGGCGATGTACGGCACGGGAAAGCACTGACGTCATAACTTTACGGTCCTGTTGTTCGATCCGCGGGATCAACGGTATGGCAATGGTTCAAGCGGCAGCCGGGTCAGGCCGTGCCCAGCGCATCGAGCTTGAACTGGATGATCTGGCGCATCGCCGACTCGGCCTGGCCCAGCTTGTCCAGCGCCTTGCGATAGGCGGTGCGGGCATCGTCGCGCTTGTCCTGCGCGGCGAGCAGGTCGCCGCGGCGGTCGGCGTAGAGCGCGACGAATGCGGCCGGCGGCTCGTCCTTGAGCAGCGCCAGGCCCTGGTCGTAGGACTTTTCGTCAAGCAGCACGCCGGCCAGGCGCACGCGCGCCAGGTGCGAATACTCTTCGTCGCCATGGTCGATGGCCCATTGCAGCTGGCTCTTGGCGGCAGCCAGGTCGCCCGCATCGTACAGCACGCGGCCGGCGACCAGTGCGCTCATCTGGCCGTAGGCGGTACGGCCGAACTTGCCTTCCAGGTCGGTCGCGGCGCGCTTGATGCGCTCGACATCGCGCGCCTCGGCGGCCTTGAGCACCTGCTCGTACAGCACCGCGGCTTCGCCGGCCTGCTTGCGCTCCCAGTACTTCCAGCCGTTCCAGCCGGCAAAGGCGAGCAGCGCGATGATCAGCGCCCAGGTCAGCGCATTGCCGTACTGGCGCCACCAGGCCTTCAGATTCTCAAGCTGTTCCTGTTCTTCTAGATCGTAAGCCATGTCGAGGCAATCACCTGCGTTGGTTAAATACTCGTGGTGTTGGGGCTGCGGCGCGCGCTTATTCGCTAGCGCCGACCATGGCGTCGATCAGGTAATCGACCAGCCCTTCGGCCGGCACGGTGGCCTGTTGCCCACCGCCTTCGGCCTGCTCGCGCTGGCGAAGTTCCTTGACCTGGACCACGCCGGCGGCCACTTCGTCGTCGCCAATGATAACGGCATAGGCCGCGCCGCTTGCGTCGGCGCGCTTCATCTGCGACTTGAAGCTGCCGCCCTTGCCGTCCGGGCTGGCGTGCAGCACCACGTCGAGGCCGGCGTCGCGCAGGCGCTCGGCGGCCACCATCGCCTGCTGCGCGGCGGCCTCGCCCTGGTGCACCAGGTAGACGTCGCAACCGACCGCCTCGGGCACCACGCCCTCTTCGCGGATCAGCTCGATGATGCGCTCGATGCCCATGGCCCAGCCGCAAGCCGGCGCGGACTTGCCGCCCATCTGCGCGATCAGCGGGTCATAGCGGCCGCCGCCGGCGATGGTGCCCTGCGCGCCCAGCTTGTCGGTGATCCACTCGAACACCGTCAGGTTGTAGTAATCGAGGCCTCGCACCAGGCGCGGGTTGATCTTGAACGGGATGTTGTTGGCCTTCAGCAGGCGCTGCACGCCCTCGAAATGCGCCAGCGATGCTTCGCCCAGGAAGTCGATCAGCTTGGGGGCGTTGGCCGCCATGTCCTGCAGTGCCGGGTTCTTGGTGTCGAGCACGCGCAGCGGGTTGGTGTACAGGCGGCGCTTGCTGTCGTCGTCCAGGATGTCCTGGAAGCCTTCCAGGTACTTGATCAGCTGCTCGCGGTGCGCCGCGCGCTCGTCGGCCTGCCCCAGTGAATTGAGCTCGAGGCGCACGCCGGTCAGCCCCAGGTCGTCCCACAGCCGCTGGCACATCAGGATGATTTCGGCATCCACGTCCGGGCCGGCGAAGCCCAGCGCCTCGGCGCCGAGCTGGTGGAACTGGCGATAGCGGCCGCGCTGCGGACGCTCGTGGCGGAACATCGGGCCGGTGTACCACAGGCGCTTGGGGCCGTCGTACAGCAGGTTGTGCTCGATGGTGGCGCGCACGGCCGCGGCGGTGCCTTCGGGGCGCAGCGTCAGCTGCTCGCCGTTGAGCGAATCGGTGAAGGAGTACATCTCCTTCTCGACGATATCGGTGACCTCGCCGATGCCGCGCACGAACAACTGGGTGTGCTCGACGATGGGCGTGCGGATCTGCTGGTAGCCGTAGGCGCGCAGCATCGCGCGCGCGGCATTCTCGAAATGCTCCCACAGCGGCGCGTCGGCCGGCAGCATGTCGTTCATGCCCTTCACGCCCTGCAGGGCCTTGGCGGGGCGTGCCTTCGGTTCGGTCTTGGCGGCGCCGGCGGCGGCCATGGTCTCGGTTTGCGTCATTCTGTTCTAGTCAGGCTGCTGGCCCCGGCCGGTCCGGCTCAGGCTGCCACTTCTTTGCCGGCCCGCGCAGCGCCCGGGCCGTAATGCGTGCGAACGTATTCGTCTACGATCGCCTGGAATTCTTCCGCGATGCGCTCGCCGCGCAGCGTCTTCACCTTGACGCCATCGACGAACACCGGCGCGGCCGGCGATTCGCCCGAGCCCGGCAGCGAAATGCCGATATTGGCGTGCTTGCTTTCCCCCGGGCCGTTGACGATGCAGCCCATCACGGCCACGTCCATCTCCTCGACGCCCGGGTAGGCGGTCTTCCACTGCGGCATCTGCTCGCGCAGGTAGGCCTGGATGCTGGCCGCCAGTTCCTGGAACACCGTGCTGGTGGTGCGGCCGCATCCCGGGCAGGCAATCACCATCGGGG
Source organism: Cupriavidus alkaliphilus (assembly GCF_900094595.1). Taxonomy (GTDB): domain Bacteria; phylum Pseudomonadota; class Gammaproteobacteria; order Burkholderiales; family Burkholderiaceae; genus Cupriavidus; species Cupriavidus alkaliphilus. The sequence continues at coordinate 339,154 of NZ_FMAD01000003.1, forward strand.
TGAAATTGCGCAGGCCCATGGTCTGCAGGATTTCCTGCCCGACGTACACCTCTTTCTCGCGCGGCGCGCCGGGCTCCGGCGTCAGCGAGATGCGGATGGTGTCGCCGATGCCTTCCTGCAGCAGCACCGACAGCGCCGCGGTGGAAGCCACGATGCCCTTGCTGCCCATGCCGGCCTCGGTCAGGCCGAGGTGCAGCGCATAGTCGCAGCGGCGCGCCAGCTCGCGGTACACCGCGACCAGCTCCTGCACCTGCGACACCTTGCACGACAGGATGATCTGGCTGCCCGGCAGGCCGATCTCCTCGGCCTTGCGGGCCGAGTCGATGGCCGAGGTGATCAGCGCCTCGATCATCACGCTCTGCGCCGGCCACGGCTCGGCGCGCCCGGCGTTCTCGTCCATGATGCGCGCCAGCAGGTCCTGGTCCAGGCTGCCCCAATTCACGCCGATGCGCACCGGCTTGTTGTAGCGGCACGCCATCTCGATCATCTGCGCGAACTGGGTATCGCGCTTGGCGCCCTGGCCGACATTGCCCGGGTTGATGCGGTACTTGGACAGCGCCTCGGCGCAAGCCGGATAGTCCTGCAGCAGCTTGTGGCCGTTGTAGTGGAAATCCCCCACCAGCGGCACGTCGACACCCATGCGGTCGAGCTGCTCGCGGATCGACGGCACCGCGGCCGCGGCCTCGGGCGTGTTCACCGTGATGCGCACGATCTCGGAACCCGCGCGTGCCAGCTCCTTGACCTGGATCGCGGTGCCGATGGCGTCGACCGTGTCGGTATTGGTCATCGACTGCACCCGCACCGGCGCATCGCCACCGATGGTCACCACATTGTCGCCCCACGCGACCCGCGCCTGGCGGGTCTGGCGGCGCGGCAGCGGGCCCGGCAGGACCGGGAGACAGAGCTGTTGGTTCATAGCGTTACCACCTTGCAAAGACGCACCTTGCCGCACCTCGCACCCGCGTCAGGGCAGCGTCAGGCGCGCCACGTTGTTGCGGTTGGCTGCCTTCAGGTCGACCGGCGTGCCGTTGCGCGTGAGCGATTCGACGCCCTTGACGTTGCCGATCACCACCTTGTACGGGGCCGTGCCGCCGCCAGCCATGGTCTGGCCGGCCCTGGCGGTGCCACCCATGACGACCTTGCCGCTATTGTCGCGAATTTCAAACCAGGTATCGGAGGCAAAGCGGATCTGCAGCTCGCCCTCACCGACCGCCGCGGTGGATGCCGTCGGGGCCGCCGGGGCCGCCGCGGCCGGCGCCGCGGTGGCTGCCGCCGCGGCAGGCGCTGCCGCGGTTGCCGAAGCTGCCGAAGCGGTGGCAGCGCTGGCCGGAACGGTCTCGGCGGACGGGGCCGGCGAGTCGCTGGCGGCCATCACCGGCGGCAGCGCCGCGGTCACGATACCGGCTTCGGTGCTCGCGTTTTCCGCGGCCGGTGCCTCGGCCGCCACGGTCTCGGCGGCGCTGCTGCGCGCGTCGATCCAGGCGCGAATATGGTCGAGCCCGAACCAGATGCCCGCCGCCGCCACCACCGCCACCAGCGCCAGCCAGACCCAGCGGCCGCCATTGCCGCCGGAGCGGAAGCGGTTGCGGTCGTCGAAGGCCGCGTTGATGCCGCCCTCGCGCTGGCGGGCGATTTCCGCCACCTGCGCCACCGCGCGTGGCTGGAAGCGCGCCAGCAGCGGGTCGATATCGACATGGAGCATGCGGGCATAGGCGCGCATCACGCCCTTGGCGAAGGTCACGTCCGGCAGCGCCTTCAAATCGGCCGCCTCGATCGCGCGCAGCTTGCTGGCCGCCACCTTGAGCCGTGCGCTGACGTCCTCGACGGACATCCGCTGCGCCTCGCGCTCGCGCGCCAGCGCCGCGCCGATCTCGCGCGCCGCGGCTTCACGTTCTCCTTCATGCGCGCCTCCGCCGACTGCTTGCGTCGGTACGGCCTGGCCTGCGGCGCGGTCGTGCTCACTCATCCCATGCTCCTTGTTCGTAGGCGGCCACCTCGCGCGAGTCGGGGAAGCGGCTGCGCAGCTGCGCTCCCAGCGCATCCTGCGTGCGGCCGTCGCCCTGACGGTGGGCAATGCGCGCTCCCAGCCAGAGGGATTGCGCAGTGACAAATTGGCTGTTGTTGACGCGCTGGACGTACTGGCGCGCCTGGACGTAATCGCCGCGCCGGTAGAACACCAGCGCCAGGTTGGTGTTCGCCACCGGGTTGTTGCGGTCGTAGCCGAGTGCGGCCTTCAGGTTCTTCTCCGCCTCGGCGCTGTGGCCCCGGCGCAGTTCGCACGCGCCCAGGCTGATCAGCGGCTTGACCGCGCCACCGGCCGACGGCGCCGACACGGCGCGCTGCAGCATGGGCACGGCCTCGCCGTAGCGCCCTTGCTGGCACAGGAACCAGCCGTAGTTGTTGAGCAGGTCGCCGTCATTGGCGCGCATCGACGCCGCGGTGCGGAAGCTGTCCTCGGCCAGCGTCCGCTCGTTCATGCTCATGTAGATCAGCGCCCGCACATGGTAGGCGTCGGCCAGCGACGGATCGATGGCGATGGCCTGCTTGATCTCGTCAAGCGCGACCGCGGTCTGGCCGGCCTCGAGATAATTGGTGGCCAGTTGCAGCCGGATGCCGGCCCGGCGGCTGGCCTCGGTCTGGTCGGAAGCGGTCTGGAGATCCTGCGCCGGCGCATGCGGCAGCTGGCACCCGGACAACATCAGCAGCCCCAGCAGGGCCGCAGCGATCAGACGGATCATGCAGGGCGCGCCTCCCGCGGCTGGCCGCTGGCAGTGACCGGCACCAGCGGCGTGATCTTGCCGAACTTGCCGCGTTCGGCAAGGCGGGTGCGGTCCTTCACTTCCCCGGCCAGCTGGCCGCAGGCGGCGTCGATGTCGTCGCCGCGGGTCTTGCGGATGGTGGTGACGATGCCCGCGTCCATCAGCACCTGCGCGAAACGGCGGATCTGCTCGTTGTTGGAACGCTTCAGGCCCGATTCGGGGAACGGGTTGAACGGGATCAGGTTGAACTTGCACGGCACGTCGGCGACAAGCTTCAGCAGTTCCCGCGCATGCTCGACGCCGTCGTTGACGCCATCCAGCATGCAGTATTCGAAAGTAATGAAATCGCGCGGCGCGAATTCGAGGTAGCGGCGGCATGCCGCCATCAGCTCGGCCAGCGGGTATTTCTTGTTCAGCGGCACCAGCACGTCGCGCAGGGCGTCGTTGGACGCATGCAGCGACACGGCAAGCGCCACCGGCAGGTCTTTGGACAGGCGGTCCATCATCGGCACCACGCCGGAGGTGGACAGCGTCACGCGGCGGCGCGACAGGCCGTAGGCGTTGTCGTCGAGCATCAGCCGCATGGCCGGCACGACCGCGTCGTAGTTCAGCAGCGGCTCGCCCATGCCCATCATCACCACATTGGAGATGACGCGGTCATCCTTGGGGCCGCGGCCCAGTTGCTCGCGCATGGCGAATTCGGCCATCCACAGCTGGCCGATGATTTCACCGGTGCTGAGGTTGCGCGAAAAGCCCTGCTTGCCGGTGGAACAGAACCGGCAATTGACGGCGCATCCCGCCTGCGAGGAAACGCACAGCGTGCCACGCGTTTCCTCGGGGATGTACACCGTCTCCACCGCGTTGCCCTCGCCCACGTCGAGCAGCCACTTGCGCGTGCCGTCGGCCGACAGGTTGTCGGTGATGACGGCAGGCGCGCGGATCTCGGCGCGGGTCGCGAGCTTTTCGCGCAGCGACTTGGCGAGATCCGACATGGTGTCGAAGCGGCTGGCACCGTAGTGGTGGATCCAGCGTTGCAGCTGCCGCGCACGGAACGGCTTCTCGCCGAGCTCGCCGCAATAAGCGGTGAGCGCGTCCGCGTCGAGGTCGAGCAGGTTGACGAGATCGTTCATGACGGCAAACTCGGCTTGGTGTCAGGCAGCAGCCGATCAGCGGCTGTAGACGTTCATGCCCGGGAAGAAGAAAGCCACTTCCACGGCAGCCGTTTCAGCAGCGTCCGAGCCGTGCACGGCGTTGGCGTCGATGCTGTCGGCGAAGTCGGCGCGGATGGTGCCCTTCTCGGCCTTCTTCGGGTCGGTGGCGCCCATCAGGTCGCGGTTCTTGGCAATGGCGTTCTCGCCTTCCAGCGCCTGGATCATGACCGGGCCCGAAACCATGAAGTCGACCAGGTCCTTGAAGAACGGACGCTCCTTGTGAACAGCGTAGAACTGCTCGGCTTCGCCGCGCGACAGGTGCACCATCTTGGCAGCAACGATCTTCAGGCCGGCGGCCTCGAAACGGGCGTAGATCTGGCCAATCACGTTCTTGGCCACGGCATCCGGCTTGATAATCGACAGGGTGCGTTCGATCGCCATGAAAAACTCCGAAAAATGAAGGGGTTACAAATGGATTAAACGTGCAATTCTAGCACGAAGACTATGACCGTTTCGAGGGTCTTGCAGAGCTCCGGACATGCCTGCCCACCCCTCGCGCGCATGCCACAGGCAAGTTGCAAAAACCGCACATTACAACCTTGTCATCCCTGGAACGCAGCGCCGCCGCTAACATCCAATGTGAGCGGCGTCGAACGGACGTGAGCCAGCGCCAGGTGACGATTGAATTACCGCGCCCTTGCAATCCGGCCTGCCCGATGCCACATTGACGATGGTTCCGTCCGGCTGCCATACGAGTCTTCGCATTTGCAGTCTCGCAACGCCGGCGCCTCACCGTTTTGAGACAGGAGTCACCATGGATAACAAGCTGAACACCTACGGTTTCGGCAACAGTGCGTCGACCGTCACTGACGTCGTCGTTCGCAACCGGGTCTTGCGCAACACTTACTGGCTGCTGGCCCTCTCGATGATCCCCACCGTGCTCGGTGCGTGGATCGGCGTGGCCACCGGCTTCAGCTTCATGGCGGGCAGCCCCGGCCTGTCGCTGATCCTGTTCCTGGCGATCGCGTTCGGCTTCTTCTTCGCCATCGAGAAGACCAAGAACAGCAGCATGGGCGTGGTCCTGCTGCTGGCCTTTACCTTCTTCATGGGCCTGATGCTGTCGCGGCTGATCAGCGTCACCTTGTCGTTCTCGAACGGCCCGGCACTGATCATGTACGCCTTCGGCGGCACCGCGGCGGTGTTCGGCGCGATGGCATCGATCGCCACCGTCAGCAAGCGCGATTTCTCCGGCCTGGGCAAGTTCCTGTTCGTCGGCGTGATCCTGCTGATCCTGGCCAGCGTGGCCAATATCTGGCTGCAGCTGCCGGCGCTGATGATCACGGTGTCGGTGATCGCGATCGGTATCTTCTCGGCGTACATCCTGTTCGACGTGCAGCGCGTGGTGAACGGTGGCGAAACCAACTACATCACCGCCACGCTGGCGATCTACCTCGACGTGTACAACGTCTTCGCCAACCTGCTGGCGCTGCTGGGCATCTTCGGCGGCAACCGCGAATGACGGCGAACGACGCGGCATGAAAAAAGCCGGCCTGCGGGCCGGCTTTTCTTTTGGACGCCCGCCGCGATCAGTCGCGGTCGAACACCGCAATCGACTCGACGTGCGAGGTGTGCGGGAACATATTGACCACGCCGGCGCCGCTCAGGCGGTAGCCCGCCTCGTGCACCAGCAGGCCGGCGTCGCGCGCCAGCGTGGCGGGGCTGCACGAGACATAGACGATGCGCCGCGGCAACACGTCGCTGCCCTGCTGCGCCAGCTCGCCCAGCGCCTTGCACACGGCCAGGGCGCCTTCGCGCGGCGGGTCCACCAGCCAGCGGTCGAAGCGGCCCAGCGCGGCGATGTCTTGCGCAGTGACCTCGAACAGGTTGCGACACGCGAACTCGGTCTTCGCGGCCAGCCCGTTGTATTCCGCATTGGCGAGCGCGCGCGTGGTCAGCGCCTCGCTGCCTTCGATGCCCATCACCGACTTGCCCTGCGTCGCCAGCGGCAGCGTAAAGTTGCCGATGCCGCAGAACAGGTCGAGCAGGCGGTCCTGCGGCTGGGCATCGAGCAGGCGCAGTGCGCGGCCGATCAGCACGCGGTTGATCTGGTGGTTAACCTGGGTAAAGTCGGTCGGCTTGAACGGCATGCGGATGCCGAACTCCGGCAGCGTGTAGGCCAGCTCGGCCTCGGCCGGGTAGAACGGATAGACCGTGTCCGGACCCTTCGGCTGCAGCCAGAACTGCACTTTGTGCGCATCGGCAAAGGCGCGCAGCAGGTCCTTGTCGGCATCGGTCAGCGGCTCCAGGATGCGCAGCACCAGCGCGGTCACCTCCTGGCCCACGGCCAGCTCGATCTGCGGCATGCGGTCGCGGATCGACAGCCCCATCACCAGCTCGCGCAGCGGCACCAGCATCGCCGACACATGCGGCGGCAGGATCTCGCAGCGCGTCATGTCGGCAACGTAGCTGCTCTTGCGCTCATGGAAGCCGACCAGCACCCCGCCCTTCTTGGCCACGTGGCGCACCGTCAGGCGCGCCCGGTAGCGATAACCCCAGTCCGGGCCGGCGATCGGGCGGAACACCACGTCGGGCTTCACCTTGGACAGGTGCCACAGGTTGTCTTCGAGCACGCGCTGCTTGATGGCCAGCTGCGCGCGCGAATCCAGATGCTGCATCGAGCACCCGCCGCAGACGCCAAAGTGCTGGCAGCCCGGTTCGACGCGCATCACGGAGGCCTGTCGCACTTCACTCAGGTGAGCCTGCTCGTAGCTGGGCTTGCGGCGATAGCTGCGGTAGCTGACGGTCTCGCCGGGCAGCGCTCCCTCGACGAAGATGACCTTGCCGGGCGTGCCGTCCTCGTTGACCAGCCGGCCGACGCCGCGCGCTTCCATATCGAGGCTGTCGATCGTCACCACGGGGTCGTCCGCGGGCGTACCGCCCTGGGCGGCACCACGGCCACGGGAATTCTTTGCGACTGGGGCAGCACCTTCGACGGCCGCAGCAGCCGGCACGGCCGGCGTTTCTTGTGGGGAGGACACGGCTTGGGACACCAGATCAAACCTGACGTATTGTTTTACGAAAGCGCGATTGTATGCCAGACCGGGCCGGCTCCGTTGGCGTACGTCCGGGCCAACGACGGAGAGCAGGCATGGAACTGATTTCGTGGAACATCCAGTGGGGCCGCGGCGCCGACGGGCGCGTCGACCTGGCGCGGCAGGTGCAGGTCCTGCGCGCCATGGCCGACGCCGACGTGCTGTGCCTGCAGGAAGTGACGCGCGGCTTTGGCGAACTGCGCGGCGAACCCGGCGCCGACCAGGTGTCGGAGCTGACCGCGCTGCTGCCGGGCTATCGGCTGCTCTATGCGCCGGCGGTCGAGCGGCGCGGTCGCGACGGCGCGCTGAAGCAGTTCGGCAACCTGATCGCCACCCGGCTGCCGGTGCGCGAGGTGTTCCGCCATGCGCTGCCCTGGCCGGCGGATCCCGAGGTGGCATCGATGCCACGGGTGGCACTGGAAGCCACCGTGGAGGCCGGCAGCGCGCGGCTGCGCGTGATCTGCACCCACCTGGAATATTATTCGGCGACCCAGCGCACGGCGCAGGCCGAAGCCCTGCGCGACTGGCATGCCGAGGCTTGCGCTCACGCGCGCCGGCCCGGCCGCAGCGAGCAGTGGCCGGGCCCGTTCACGCCGGAGCCCCGGCCCGTCGAAGCCATCCTGTGCGGCGACTTCAACAGCAAACCCGACGACGTCGCCTATCGGCGCATGCTGGAACCATTCGATGACGGCACGCCGGCCTGGCGCGACGCCTGGCTGCATGCGCATCCCGGCCTGCCGCATGCGCCCACTTGCGCGCTGCACGACAAGGAACAATGGCCCGAGCCGCCCTTTGCCTGTGACTTCATGCTGGTGACCGAGCCGCTCGTTGCCCGCATCCGGCGCTGCGAGGTCAACGCCGACACCGATGCCTCGGACCACCAGCCGATCCTGCTGTCGCTGGACTTCTAAGCCGGCATGGCGCCTGTCGTCGTCAATCCTCGAGGTCCTCGGCCTCGGGCGTCAGGCGCTGCAGCCGGAAGGCCTGCAGGTATTCCATCCACTGTTCGCCCGGCAGCTCGGCCAGCGATTCCTGGACGAATTCCATCTCGACGTCGAACTCGCGCGGCGACAGCCCCCCGCGCATCAGCTGGAAGCGGCAGTACATCAGGTAGGTGTTGACGACGTCGGTCTCGCAATAGGCGCGGATCTCGTCGAGCTGCCCGGCCTGGAAGGCCTGCCACACCTTGCTGCCGTCCATCCCCATCTTGCCGGGAAAGCCGCACAGCTTGGCCAGGTCATCGAGCGGGGCGCTGGCGCGCGGCTGGTACATCGCCAGCAGGTCCATCAGGTCCAGGTGCCGCATATGGTAGCGGCTGATGTAGTTGTTCCACTTGAAGTCGCGGCTGTCTTCGTCGCGGCCCTCGCCCATCTCCCAGTAGCGCGGCGCGGTGATGCCGTTGACCAGGCCGCGGTAGTGCAGCACCGGCAGGTCGAAGCCGCCGCCATTCCACGACACCAGCTGCGGGCTGTAGCGCGCGATCAGCTCATAGAACTTCTGGATCAGCGTGGCCTCCCCGTCCTCCGGCGTGCCGAGCGAGCCGACATGGAACACCGCCGAGCCGTCGCGGTGCGTGCGCCGTAGCACGCAGGAAATCGCGGCGACGCGCTGGAGGTAGTGCGGGAGGAAATCGCTGCCCGTCTTTTCCCGGCGGGCGGAGAACGCATGCTCGGCGACTTCGGCGTCGCTCATCGCATCGGGATGGTCATGCAAACGGCGCAGGCCGGCGACATCGGGAATGGTCTCGATGTCGAATACCAGCACAGGGGTCATAGAACGGCGTCCTTCCTGACACCTTGCGAAGCGAAATGCCGCTTGAGCTTGACCAGCGCCTCCTGCTGGATCTGACGTACGCGCTCGCGCGTCAGGCCCATCTCCTCGGCAAGCTCTTCCAGCGTGGCGGGCTCGATATGGTTGAGGCCGAAGCGGCGCTCCACCACATAGCGATGCTTTTCCGACAGGCGCGCCAGCCAGAGCTTCATCAGCCCTTCCAGCTCGCGGTGCGCCACCTCCTGGTCGGGGGCGGCGTTGTGCTCGTCGGAGAGGAAATCCAGGAGGCTCGAGCCAGGATCGAGATCGAACGGCGTATCGAGCGAGGTGGTATGTTCGTTGAGTGCCAGGACGTCCTGCACTTCGTCCGGCGTCTTGCCCAGCAGGTGGGCGATGTCTTCCAGGCTGGCGTCGCGCCCGTCGGTGCCGCCTTTCTCCAGATGGCGCTTGGCGCGCAACACCTGGTTCAGTTCGCGGATCACGTGCACCGGCAGGCGGACCGTGCGCGCCTGGTTCATGATGGCGCGCTCGATGCTCTGGCGGATCCACCACGTTGCGTAGGTCGAGAAGCGGAAGCCGCGCGACGGATCGAACTTCTCGATTGCATGCATCAGGCCCAGGTTGCCCTCCTCGATCAGGTCGAGCAGCGGCACGCCGCGATTGAGATAGCCCTTGGCGATGCTGACCACCAGCCGCAGGTTGCGCTCGATCATGACCTGGCGCGCGGCAAAGTCGCCGTCCTTGGCCAGCGTGGAGAAATGCAGTTCTTCCGGCGCCGACAGCAGCGGCTTGATGCTGATGCGGTTCAGGTAGTGCTGGACGGTGTCGGCCGCCAGCTCGGTATGCAGCACCGTGCGGAAGTCGTCATGCTCGGCGGCAGCGCTTTCGGTGCCGTTTTCCGCGCTGTCTTCGTCCTCGTCTTCCGACTCGTCCTCGTCGTCGTCGCGCAGATGGCGTTCGTTGCGATCATTGTCGTCGCCGAGCAGGTCGGCCTCGCGCAGGCCCACCGAAGCGGACGTGGCGATGGGCTCGTCGGTCACGGGAAGCATCTCGGCGGCGAGATCGGGCTCGAAGCCCTCTGCATCGGCGCGTTCATCGGGATGCGCCACACCAGCCTTCACTTCCGGCTGCTTGGGACGGCGAGCCCTGCTGACGGTTCCGGAGGAGACAGTTTTCTGGCGTGGCATGAACCCTCACTGTGGCGGCAGGTACCGCATCGGATCAACCGGTTTTCCGTTCTTGCGAACTTCGAAGTGAAGCTTCACCCGGTCGGTATCACTGTTGCCCATCTCTGCAATCTTCTGGCCTTTTCGGACCGTGGATTGCTCAGCGACGAGCACCTTGTCGTTGTGCCCGTAAGCGGTAAGAAATGTCTCGTTGTGTTTGATGATGACAAGATTCCCGTAGCCGCGCAAGGGGCCTACGTGAATCACCCGACCGTCATCCGCGGCCAGCACCGAATCGCCCTTCTTGCCCGCAATATCGATGCCTTTATTGCCCTTGTCGTCGAATTTACCGACCATCTGGCCGGTCGCCGGCCAGCTCAGCTTCATCGAGCCATCGGCCATCGGCGCCGAGGCAGGCGCGGTCGCGGCGGGCGCTGCCGCAGGAGCCGAAGCCGCGGCGGAGGCAGCGGCGGGCGTGGCCGGCGGCGGTACCGGCGTGCCGTTCGGACGGGCCTGGTCGATCGGCTGGGCCTGCACCGTGCCCGGCGCCACCGGCATGGTCGCCACGCCCGGCGCAGTGTTGACGTCGGCACCCGGCGGCACGATGCGCAGCAGCTGGCCGACCTCGATCTGGTTCACATTGGTCAGGTTGTTCCACGCCGCGACATCGCGATACGACTGGCCGTTCTCCAGCGCGATACGGTAAAGGGTATCGCCTCGCTTGACCCGATAGTACCCGGGCGGCGCCGGTTCCAGCGTCGCCGCGGTAGTACCGGAAGTGGAGGTACGGTCGACGACCGGCGCCGGCATCGGCGAATTGGCGCAGGCGGCCAGCAGGGCCGCGAGCGACGTCGCCGCAAGAAGTTGTCCGCTGCGTGCGAAATTTTGCGATTTCACGATGTTGTGCATAGTTCGACTCAGATGGTGCCCGATTTTAAGGGCACAAAGAAAACGGCTTCAAGCGCGGTTCGGTGAAAGCGATGGCGGTTGCGCCGCTCGATCAGCAGCAGTTGCTGCGTCACGGTCTGGCCGGGCACGCCTGCCGGCGGCATTACCGCGACCGGGGCAATCAGGCGCCCGCCGATGGCCAGCTGCTCCAGCAGCGCCTCGGGCACCTCCATGCCAGCCGCGGCGAGGATGATGGCCGAGAACGGCGCGGCCTGCGGCAGGCCCAGCATGCCGTCGCCGTAATGCAGGCGCAGGTTGGGCACGCGCAAGGGCCGCAGGTTCGCCTTGGCCTGCTCGTGCAGCGGCCGGATGCGCTCGATCGAGAAGACTTCGCGCGCCACCTGGGCCAGCACCGCGGCCTGGTAGCCACAGCCGGTGCCGATCTCGAGCACGCGCTCCAGCGGCGCCTCGGCGCCCAGGCCCTCGCGCAGCAGTTCGATCATGCGCGCCACCACCGACGGCTTGGAGATGGTCTGCTGGTGGCCGATCGGCAGCGCCGCGTCTTCATACGCCTGCGACGCCAGTCCCGGCTCGACGAACAGGTGGCGGGGCACCGTGGCGATGGCCGACAACACGCGCTCGTCGCGGATGCCCGCGGCGCGCAGCCGCGCCGCCAGTGCCACGCGCGCGCGCGCCGAGGCCATGCCGCCGCCGCCCGCGGTGGCCGCCGAGGCGCGCTGCGCGACCGCGCTGGCGGGCACCAGCGCGGGCGCGGGCGCCGGCGCCGCGGTGCGCGGCAGGCGGGGCTTGGCCGGCGTGGCCGGCGTGGCCGGCGGGGACAGCGGCGCGGCCGGGCGTGGCGCGCCCACCGCGGGCATGCCGGCGGTGCGCTCGGGCGCGGGCTTGCGCTCGACCACCGCATCCAGCGGCAGCGGAAACTTGTTGCGAGGGGGCGTGGAACTCATCGGGGGCGCGGCGCGGCAACTCGGCGGCTGGGGCGGCTCGGGACCGGCGGCCCTACTTCAGCCACTGGTCGAGCGCGTCGAGCTGCCCGCGGTGGGTCAGGTCCAGCTGCAACGGCGTGAGCGAGACGTAGCCCTGCGCGGTCGCGTGGAAATCGGTGCCCTCGCTGGCATCGCGCGCGTCGCCGGCCGGGCCGATCCAGTAATTGGTATCGCCGCGCGGGTTGACCTGCGTGATCACCGGCTGCGACGGATGGCGCTTGCCCAGGCGCGTGGCGCGATAACCCTGGATATGTTCGAACGGCAGGTTCGGGATATTGACGTTGAGCAGGAACGGCTCGGCCGGCGGGGTGCCGATGATGCGCTCCACCACGGTGCGCGCGACGCGCGCGGCGGCATCGAGGTGTTCCCAGCCCTTGTCCACCTGCGAGAAGGCCACCGAGGGAATCCCGAGCAGGTAGCCTTCGATCGCGGCGGCGACGGTGCCGGAGTACAGCACGTCCTCGCCCATGTTCTGGCCCTGGTTGATGCCGGACACCACCAGGTCGGGCTTTTCCTCGAGCAGCCCGGTCAGCGCGATATGCACGCAATCGGTGGGCGTGCCGTTGACGAAGCGAAAACCTTTTTGCACGCCTTCGCGCGCTTCGTAGATCGACAGCGGACGCTGCAGGGTGAGGGAATTGGAAGCGCCGCTATGGTTCTGCTCCGGCGCGATGACCGTGATCCGGCCCAGCGGCGCGAGCGCAGCATGCAAAACGGCCAGTCCCGGCGCGAGATAACCGTCGTCGTTGGCGAGAAGGATATGCATGCCGCGATTGTACCTGAGCGCAGGCGCGCAAGCGGCCTGCGCGCCGCCCTGTCTGAGAGTGCGAGCGTGGCGGCTCAGGCACGGTATGCAGGCCGCAAATGACCGCCTCCACGGCTTCGGCATGAAACAGAACGACCGTGCTATTCCTGCGCTACACTTGCCCCGCCGGCCCGCGTAAGCTTTGACTGGCGCGGCATGCCAACCACACCACCGGAGACAAGATGAAAGCCGTACTGTGCAAAGCCTGGGGTCCGCCCGATTCGCTGACCCTCGAAACCCTGCCCGACCTGGTGCCCGGCAAGGGCGAAGTGGTCATCGACGTCAAGGCGGCCTCGGTCAACTTCCCGGATGTGCTGATCATCCAGAACAAGTACCAGGCCAAGCCCGAACTGCCGTTCACCCCGGGTTCGGAGCTGGCCGGCGTGGTCAACGCGGTGGGCGAAGGCGTCACCCACGTCAAGCCCGGCGACAAGGTCATCGCCTACCTGGGCAATGGCGCTTTCGCCAGCCAGGCCAAGGCGCCGGCGGCGTCGGTGGTGCCGATGCCGCCCAGCATCGACTTCGAGACGGCGGCCGCCTTCACGCTGACCTACGGCACCTCGCACCACGCAGTGATCGACCGCGGCGAGCTCAAGGCGGGTCAGACCATGCTGGTGCTGGGCGCGGCCGGCGGCGTGGGCCTGGCGGCGATCGAGATCGGCAAGGCTATCGGCGCGCGCGTGATCGCGGCGGCGTCGACCGACGAAAAGCTGGCGGTGTGCAAGCAGCACGGCGCCGACGCCTTCATCAACTACAGCACCGAAGACCTGCGCGAGCGCGTCAAGGCGCTGACCGACGGCAAGGGCCCCGACGTGGTCTACGACCCGGTCGGCGGCATCTATGCCGAGCCGGCGTTCCGCTCGATCGGCTGGCGCGGCCGCTATCTGGTGGTGGGCTTCGCCAACGGCGAGATTCCCCGGCTGCCGCTGAACCTAGCACTACTCAAGGGCGCGTCGCTGGTGGGCGTGTTCTGGGGCGATTTCGTGCGGCGCGAGCCCAAGGCCAACCAGGCCAACATGGCGCAGATGCTGGGCTGGATGAAGGAAGGCAAGATCCGCCCGCATATCTCGGCGCGCTACCCGCTGGAGCATGCCGCGCAGGCGCTCAAGGACATGGAAGCGCGCAAGGTCACCGGCAAGATCGTGATCGTGCCGTGATGGTGTCGTGACGGCTGCCCGGCATCGACGCAGCGGCTGTTGCGCTGGTGCCGGGCCCCAAAAAAATCATGGCGCAGGCGGTGCGGCTACACCCTGCGCCATGCGAGGCAAAGCGCCCCCAAGCCGCCTGTTGTCCTGGTTGCGCACACCCCGGCGCAGGCCAACAGGCAGTTCCCAAAACAGCCGCCCCCCCGGCCGGGCCGTATTCCGGAAGTTCCCCTTGTCAGAAGCGATGCTGCAGGCCGGCCATGACGCCCGTCTGGTTGTTGCCAAAACCGACCAGGTCGCGCGACACGCTGACGTCCTGGCCGTTGCGCGCCTTGGCGTAGCCCACTGACAGGTAGGCCAGCGTGCGCTTGGACAGCGCGTACTGCCCGCGCAGCGAGAACAGGATCGGGTCGGCATCGTTGCCACCCTTGATGTTCTGCTTGTAGACCGCGCCGTACAGCGTAAGCGCCGGCGTGAAGGCGTAGCTGGCGCCGCCCCAGTACATGTCGCTGCGGTGGCTGGCCACGCCGGTGGTGAAGCTGCGCTTGTAGTTGCGGTAGCCGGCAAACAGCTTCAGGTCGCCAAAGTCATAGCTGGCCCCGGCATGGATGCCCTGGATGTAGTCGGTGGCGTCGGCGGGCGTGGTGCTGGTGCCGGCGCCGTTCTGCCGGTCCCACGTCGCGGCGGCGGCGAACTTGCCGGCGTTGTAGCCGGCACCCAGCGCATACTTCGACGAACTCTTGAAGTCCCCCGCCACTTCGCCCAGCGCCACCGTCGCGCCGAGCTTCAGGCCGCCGAAACTGCCGTCGTAGCGGATGGCATTGGAGGCGCGCGAGAACAGGCCGTCCTTGCGCCCGCCGGTGGCCGTCGACGACGTCGCCCACGAATAGGCCGGCGCATAGCCCATCGGGTCGAACGGCAGCATGAAGTCGTAGGTGGTGGTGAAGGTGCGGCCCAGCACCACCTGGCCGTAGCGGCTGGACAGGCCCACCGTGGCGCGGCGGTCGAACAGCGTGTTGTCGGTATCGAGCCGGCCGGTGTCGATGGCGATGCCGCTTTCGAGGTTGAAGATCGCCTTCAGGCCGCCGCCCAGCTCTTCGCTGCCACGGATGCCCCAGCGCGAGGTGTTCCTGCCGCCCGAGGTCAGCTTGACCGTCGAGCCGTCCGGCCCGGCGTGGCTGACATACTCGATGCCCGCGTCCACCAGCCCATACAGGGTCACGTTCGATTGCGCGGATGCCGACCCCGCGGCCGCCAGGCCCATCGCGGCCAACGCCATTGCCGTACGCTTCATTGCCATCTCCTTCCTTGTGCTTGTTGTGGTAATCGTCAGCGGCCGGATGGTAGGTGACGCGCACTTTCAGTTCGCTTTCGGACCGCGGGGTTTTCGCGGTCGTGGCGCCTCCGCGCGATCAGTGGTTTCCCTAGCTTCTAAGCCGGCGCGGTTCGCTGTATCAGTCTGGCCTTTGCCGTTTTTGCTGTTGCAGCCGTTTTCCCCGCCTTGCCGCCTGACCGCCCTGCCCCATGCGTATCCTGCTTGCCGAAGACAATGTGATGCTGGCCAGTTCCCTGAGCCAGGCCCTGGGCCAGGCCGGCTTCACGGTCGACTGCATGCACGACGGCCACAGCGCGGACACGCTGCTGAGCACGCAGGACTACGCCCTGCTGATCCTGGACCTGGGCCTGCCCGGCCTCGACGGGCTGGAAGTGCTGCGCCGCCTGCGCCAGCGGCGCAACCCGCTGCCGGTGCTGATCCTGACCGCGCACGGCTCGGTCGAGGACCGCGTGCGCGGCCTTGACCTGGGCGCCGACGACTACCTGGCCAAGCCGTTCGACCTGTCCGAGCTGGAGGCGCGCGCCCGCGCGCTGATCCGCCGGGCCCATGGCCACGACCGCACGCAGATCGCCTTCGGCCCGCTGCACTACGACAGCATCAGCCGCGCCTTCCTGCTGCACGGCCAGTTGCTCGCGCTGACCGGGCGCGAGCGCGCCGTGCTCGAGGTGCTGTTGCTGCGCGATGGCCGCGCGGTCAACAAGGGCGCGCTGTCGGAGAAGATCTTCGGCATCGACGAATCGGTCAATCCGGACGCGATCGAGATCTACGTACACCGGCTGCGCAAGAAGCTCGACGGCAGCGGCGTCGCCATCGTCACGCTGCGCGGCCTGGGCTACCTGCTCGAAACGCGGCCGGCGGCATGATGCGGCCGCGCCAGGCCCCCAGCCTGCGGCGGCAGCTGTCGCTGTGGCTGCTGCTGCCGCTGATGGGCCTGCTTGCCTTCGACGCCTGGCTGACCTACCAGCGCGCGATGTCGGCCGCGCATACCGCCTTCGACCGCACGCTGGAGGCATCGCTGCGCGCCATGCGCGAAGGCATCCGCCTGCACGAGGGACGGCTCGCGGTCGAACTGCCCAACCTCGCGCTCGAGCTGTTCGACGGGCAGGCCGGCCCGCGCATCTTCTACCGCATCCGCGCCGACGACGGCACCACCGTCACCGGCTACGACGACCTGCCGATGCCGGCCGACGCCTCCCTGCAGCTGTACCGCACCGTGTTCTACGACACCCTGTTCCGCGACCAGCCACTGCGCATGGCGGCGCAGCCGCTGCCGGTGCGCGACGTCGGCTCGGCGCGCACGCGGCTGGTGTGGGTGCTGGTGGGCGAGACCATCGAGCCGCGCCAGCTGCTGGCGCGCGACATCCTGATCGGCTCGCTGCTGCAGGAGCTGATGCTGGTGACGCTGGCGCTTGGCATCGTCTGGCTCGGCGTGCGGCGCGGCCTGCGGCCGCTGCACCGGCTCTCCGACACGGTGGCGCGGCGCGGCACGCAGCTCGAGCCGATCGAGCAGAAAGACCTGCCCGCGGAGATGAAGCCGCTGGTGCGGGCGCTGAACCAGTACATGGAGCGGCTGCACGGCATGGTGCTGGCGCGCAAGCGCTTCTTTGCCGATGCCGCGCACCAGCTCAAGACCCCGCTGGCGATCATCCAGGCGCAGTCCGAACTGGCGCTGCGCGAACGCGACGGCGAACGCGTGCGCGAGCATATGCGGCGGCTGCACGGCACCGTGCGGCACGCGTCCAGGGGCGTGCAGCAGCTGTTGTCGCTATCGCGCCTGGAGCCCGATGCCGGCTATGAGCCGGCGCTGAAGCCGCTGCGGCTGGATACGCTGGCACAGTCGGTGGCGCTGGAGTGGGCGCCGGTGGCGCGCCGAGCCGGGGTCGACCTGGGCTTCGAGCAGGATGGTGCGGCGCAGATCGCCGGACAGCCCGAGCTGCTGCAGGAGCTGACCGGCAACCTGATCGACAACGCGATCCGCTATGCGGGGCGCGGCGCGATGGTGACAGTGCGCGTGGCGGGTGAAGACGGGATGGCGCAGCTGCAGGTGACCGACAACGGCCCCGGCATTGCGCCGGCCGAACGCGAGGCGGTGTTCCGGCGCTTCTATCGCGGCGCGAGCGGGCAGGCGGTGGAAGGCACCGGCCTGGGCCTGTCGATCGTGCGCGAGATCGCACGGCTGCATGGCGCGACGGTGGAGCTCGGCGAAACGCCGGGAGGTGGACTAACGGTGTCGGTACAATTCAGCGCCCGGCCATCTCCTTGACCATTTGGGTACTCCCTCTCCCGCGTGCGGGAGCGGGGAGCAAGCCAAACTCACAGCTTCTCCGTCTCCCCGCTCTTCGGCTGCCACTTCATCAGCCGCTTCTCGCCGATGCCGACCATCCAGTCCAGCACCAGCGCAAACGCGGTCAGCACCACGATGCCGGCAAACACGGTATTGATGTCGAAGGTGCCCTCGGCCTGCAGGATCAGGTAGCCCACGCCGCGCGCCGAGCCCAGGTATTCGCCCACCACCGCGCCGACGAAGGCCAGGCCCACCGAGGTATGCAGCGACGAGAACACCCAGCTGGTCGCGCTCGGCAGGTAGACATGGCGCAGCAGCTGCTTCTGGCTGGCGCCCAGCATGCGCGCATTGGCCAGCACCACCGGGCTGACTTCCTTGACGCCCTGGTAGACGTTGAAGAAAACGATGAAGAACACCAGCGTAACCGCCAGCGCCACCTTCGACCAGATTCCCAGGCCGAACCAGACCGCGAAGATCGGCGCCAGGATCACGCGCGGCATCGAGTTCATGGCCTTGACGTAGGGATCGAGGATGGCGGAGGTGAGCGGGCTCAGCGCCAGCCACAGGCCGACGCCCAGCCCCGCCACCGTGCCGATGCCGAAGGCCAGCACGGTTTCGATCAGGGTCACGCCCAGGTGCAGGTAGATATCGCGCTCGACGATAAACCAGTTCCAGATGCGTTGCGCCACCATCAGTGGCTCGCCAAAGAAGAAGGCGACCTGCTGCGAGCGCGTGGCCACGTGCCACACGCCGAGGATCACCACCAGGACCAGCAGCTGCCACACGCGCAGCATGCCCTTGGAATCAGTACGGAATGCCATCGGGATTCAGTTCTTGTTTTGAATTGGGACGCGGGACCGGTCAGGCCACCTTGCGCTGCTGGGCGTAGCCCTTGAGCACTTCCTCGCGCAGCACGTCCCAGATCGCGGCGTGCAGCTCGACAAAGCGCGGATGGTTGCGGATCTCGGCGACATCGCGCGGACGCGGCAGGTCGATCGCGAACTCGCCGATCGGATGCGTGCCGGGACCGGCCGACAGCACCACCACGCGGTCGCTCATGGCGATGGCCTCGTCCAGGTCGTGGGTGATGAAGAGCACCGCCTTGCGCTTGGCGGCCCACAGCTCAAGCACTTCGTTCTCCATCAGCTGGCGGGTCTGGATGTCGAGCGCCGAGAACGGCTCGTCCATCAGGATGATGTCCGGGTCCAGCACCAGCGTCTGCGCCAGCGCCACGCGCTTGCGCATGCCGCCCGAGAGCTGGTGCGGGTAGCGGTCGCCAAACCCGCCCAGGCCCACGCGGCGCAGCCATTCCTCGCCCTGCCGCACCGCCTCGGCGCGCGCGGTGCCGCGGAATTCCAGGCCGGCGACGACGTTGTCGAGCGCGCTGCGCCAGGGCATCAGCGCCTCGGTCTGGAACATGTAGCCGGCGCGCCGGTTGATGCCGCGCAGCGGCTCGCCGAACACGCGCACCTCGCCGCTGGAAGGCTCCAGCAGGCCGGCGCCGACATTCAGCAGCGTGGACTTGCCGCAGCCGGTGGGACCCACCACCGATACGAATTCGCCGGGCTGGATCGACAGCGTGACGTCCTTGACCGCGGTATAGCGCTGGCTGCGGTCATCGCGCGAGACAAAGGTGCAGGTGACCTGCTCGAGTGAAAGTGCGGGAATGCTCATGATGAACCGTCTCAGACCCGCCGTGGCGGCGCGGGGGGCGGCGCGGGCGAGTGATGATGGATGGGCCGTCGCTGCCGCAAAGCAAAGGCCCGCTGCGGGCAGCGGGCCGAGAGCATCGACGGCGGGAAAATTACTTGTACTTGGCGTTGGCCTTCTGCACGAAAGCGTTGGTGTAGGTCTCTTCCAGCTTGATCGGCTTGCCCTTCAGTTCGGCGTCGAACTGGCCGAGCGCATTGAGCGCCGTGCGCGGGCCGTCGGCCGGCATGGTGCCGTCCGGCGAGATCGCTTCCTTGACCTTCTCCCACGCGGCCAGGTACAGCGCACGGTCGCCCAGCAGGTAGCTTTCCGGCACGGTCTTGACGATGTCGGACGGGCCCGCCTTCTGCAGCCACTTGAGCGCGCGCACCATGGCATTGGTCAGCGCCTGCGTGGTGTTGGGATTCTGCTGGATAAAGGCCTGCGACGCATACAGGCAGCCCGACGGCATGTTGCCGCCGAACACCGCCTGGGTGTCCTTGAGCGTGCGGGTATCCGAGGCAATGCGCACTTCGTTCTTCTGCGTCAGCATCGACACCACCGGGTCGAGGTTGGCCATGGCATCGATCTGGCCCGAACGCATCGCCGCCACCGCGCCGGCGCTGGCGCCGACGCCGATGAAGGACACGTCCGACGGCTTCAGGCCGGCCTTGGCCAGCACGAAGTTGGCCATCATGTTGGTCGACGAGCCCGGCGCGGTCACGCCGATCTTCTTGCCCTTCAGGTCGGCAATCGACTTGAAGTTGGGCATGGTCTTGTTCGACACCACCAGCACGATCTGCGGGGCGCGGCCCTGCAGCACGAATTCCTGGTAGCGCTGGCCCTTGGCCTGCAGGTTGATGGTGTGCTCGTAGGCGCCCGAAACCACGTCGGCGCTGCCGCCCACCACCGCCTGCAGCGCCTTGGCGCCGCCGGCGAAGTCGACGATCTCGACATCCAGCCCTTCTTCCTTGAAGTAGCCGAGGCGCTCGGCGATGGTCAGCGGCAGGTAATAGAACAGGTTCTTGCCGCCGACCGCGATGGTGACCTTGGTCTTCTCGGGCTTGCCCTGCGCCTGCGCCTGGCCGAAGGTGAACCAGCCGGCCAGGAACAGCGCCAGCGCGATCAGGAATTGCTTCCAGAATTTCTTGTTATACATGCGAGATCTCCTACCCGTGTGGACTGGCGCCGCGGCAGATGCGAAGGCAAAGGGGCGCTGCGAATGACGCTGCGACTGACGCTGCAAGAGCCCCCGGCGCGGGGGCGCGCCGCGGTGCGGCAAATTGCGATGCTACCGGACGGCACGGCGCGCCGCATCGGTATCAATACCTAGCAAGCCCGCCAGCTTAGCGCCCTTACCTTTCGATCACCTTGCCACCGCCACTGGCCTTATTCGGCGTGGATGTCGGCGGACTTGATCACCTTGGCCCAGCGCGCCAGCTCGGCCTTCTGGTATTGCGCCAGCTGCTGCGGGTTCATGTACTTGGCCTCGGCGCCCAGGTCCTCGGCCTTCTGGCGGAAGGCCTCGGTGCGCATGATCTTGTCGATCTCGCCGGTCAGCTTGTCGACCACCGGCTTGGGCGTGCCCGCCGGCGCGTACATCGCGAACCACGACGATACGTCGAGGTCGGGGTAGCCGGCCTCGGGCGCCGACGGCACGTCCTTCAGGCTGGGCAGGCGGGTCTTGCTGGTCACCACCAGCGGACGCAGCTTGCCGGCGGCGATATGGCCCATCAGCGGCGGCGGCGTGGTGATGGTCAGGTCGACCGAGCCGCCCAGCAGGTCGGTCATGGCCGGTCCGGTGCCCTTGTACGGCACGTGGGTGATCTTGGTGCCGGCCATCTGGTTCAGCAGCTCGGTCGACACGTGCTGCAGCGAGCCGTTGCCCGACGAGGCGTAGTTGAGCTTGTCCGGGTTGGCCTTGGCGTAGGCCACCAGTTCCTTCAGCGACTTGACCGGCAGGCTCGGACGCACCACCAGCACCTGCGGCGCCGACAGGATATTGGCCACCGGGGCAAAGTCCTTGACCGGATCCCACGACAGGTTTTTCACCAGCAGCGGCGTGATCACGTGGAAGCCCGAGTACTGCAGCATCAGCGTGTAGCCGTCGGGCTTGGCGCGCGCCACCAGGCTCGCGGCGATGCCGCCATTGCCGCCGGGACGGTTGTCGACCACCACCGGCTGGCCGAGCGCCTTGGACAGCGGCTCGGCAATCATCCGTGCGGCGAGGTCGGTGGTGCCGCCGGCCGCGGCCGATACCACCAGCGTTACCGGCCGCGCGGGATAGCTGCCGTCCTGCGCGAGGGCCGCCGGGGCGAACCATGCCGCGCCGATCGCCGCGAAGGTAGCCAGCGTCGCGGTCACGGCCTTGCGCCGTGCGGGCATGGCGGGCTGGTGTTGATGGGCTTGTTTCATGAGTGTCTCCGTCTGGTCTTGTGGATACGTTGTTGTGATACGCGTGCAGGCCTACGCCTGCCCGGCAAAATGTTCGGCCAGCCAGGCCGGCGCCTGATGCGTGCGCAGGCGCGGTCCCGCGCTCAGCAGCTGGCTCTGGAGGTCGCGCCCTACCAGTTCCGGCATGCCGGCGACCACGTCGAGCAGCGCGCCCAGGTCGACACCGGTCTGCACGCCCATGCAATCGAACATGTGGACCAGGTCTTCGGTGCTGACGTTGCCGCTGGCACCGGGCGCATAAGGGCACCCGCCCAGGCCGCCGGCGGCCGCGTCGAAGCGCGTCACGCCGGCCTGCCAGGCGGCCACGGCATTGGCCAGGCCCATGCCGCGGGTGTTGTGCAGGTGGATGGTCAGGCCGGTGGCGGGCAGCGCTGCCTGGAAGGCCTGGCACAGCGCCGCGACCTGGTTGGGATAGGCCATGCCGGTGGTGTCGCACAGCGTGATGCCGGCCGCGCCGGCGTCGGCGAAGGCGCTGGCCAGCGCCATCACCTCGGCGCTATCGACCTCGCCCTCGAACGGGCAGCCGAATACCGTCGACAGCGACACGTTGACCGGCACGCCGGCCGCGCCCGCCTCGGCAATCATCGCCAGCAGCTGCTGCCGCGACTGCGCGCGCGTCATGCGCAGGTTGGCGCGGTTGTGGGTCTCGCTGGCCGACATCACCAGGTTGACCTCGTCGGGCCGGCACGACAGCGCGCGCTCGAGCCCGCGCAGGTTGGGCACCAGCGCGGTGTAGCGCACGCCCGGCTGGCGCCGCATGCGGTGCATCAGCGCCTCGGCATCGGCCAGCGCGGGAATGGCGCGGGCCGAGGTGAACGAGGTGGCCTCGATGCGCGCGAAGCCGCAGGCGGAGAGCGCATCGACGAAGGCAACCTTGGCGTCGGTCGGCACCACCACCGGTTCGATCTGCAGGCCGTCGCGCGGCGCGACTTCATTGATCTCGACGCGGGCCGGCCCGCGCAAGAGGGTAGCGGCGGGGCTGGCGGCGGCGCTCATGCGATCACCTTGCGCGCGCGCAGGTCGGCGATGGCGGCGTCGTCGAAGCCGGCCTGCTTCAGCACCGCATCGGTATGCTCGCCCAGCGCCGGCGCGCGGTCATGGATGGCGCCCGGGCTGGCCGACAACTTGGGCACCACGCCCGGCACTTCCACGGTCAGGCCTGCGGCGGAGGTGACCGACTCGATCACGCCGCGGGCGCGGTAGTGCGGGTCTTCGGCGATGTCCTTGACGGTATAGATGCGGCCCGACGGCACCTGCGCGTCGCGCAGCACCGCCAGCGCCGACTCCACCGTCTGCGTGCGGGTCCAGTCGGCAATCGCGGCATCGATCTCGTCGACGCGCGCGACGCGGCCGTCGTTGCGATCCAGTGCGGGATCGTCGGCCAGATCGGCACGGCCGATGGCGAGCATCATGCGCTTGAAGATGGCGTCGCCGTTGGCCGCCACCAGCACGTATTCGCCGCTGGCACAGGGATAGGCATTGGACGGCGCGATCCCCGGCAGCGCGCCGCCGGCGGGCTGGCGCACCGCGCCGAAGGCCGAGTATTCCGGCAGCAGGCTTTCGCTCAGGTTGAACAGCGACTCGTACAGCGCCACGTCGATCACCTGCCCTTCGCCGCCGCGCGCATCGCGCTGGTACAGCGCCAGCAGCACGCCCATGGCACCGTGCAGGCCGGCGATGGTGTCGCCCAGCGACAGGCCGGCGCGCACCGGCGCGCGGCCGGGCTCGCCGGTCAGGTGGCGCAGGCCGGCCATGGCCTCGGCCACGGCGGCAAAGCCGGGCTCGTCCTTCTTCGGTCCGGTCTGGCCGTAGCCCGACACGCGCAGCATGATCAGGCGCGGATTGTCGGCATGCAGCACGTCCCAGCCCAGGCCCCACTTCTCCATGGTGCCGGGGCGGAAATTCTCGATCAGCACGTCGGCCTCGGCGGCCAGCTTGCGCACCAGCGCCTGGCCTTCCGGCTGGCGCAGGTCGATGCAGACCGATTCCTTGTTGCGCGACTGCGCCTCCCACCACACCGAGGTGCCTTCATGCAGCATGCGCCATTTGCGCAGCGGGTCGCCCTGCCCGGGCGGCTCCACCTTGATGATGTGGGCGCCGAAGTCGGCCAGGGTCTTGGCAGCAAAGGGGCCGGCGATAAGTTGTCCGAGTTCGAGGACGCGAATGCCCTCAAGGATCTGTTGCGCCATGGGTGTCTCCGTGCGATGCGGCAATCTTGTTGCAGTGCGGCAGCGCCATTGACTGGCTTGCCATACATTGCGTTCGGACGGAGTTTGCCCCAGCGCGGGGCCTGCCAGGAATCGGCAATCGGAGAAGCGGGCTTTCTCGGAACGCGAAAGGCTGCGCAGAGCCTCGGCGCAGGCGCGTCAGAACGGCGCCCGGTCCCCGCACAGGTGGGTGATCAGCAGCCGTGCCGACACCGTCAGCCCGGCCGGGTCGCGCAGCCCGATCAGCAGCGAGCGGCGCGCCCACGCATCCTGCAGCGTCACCAGCGACAGCCCCATCGACTTGACATGCGGCTCGGCCGCGATGCGCGGCAGCACGCCCACGCCCAGTCCGGCCATGACCATGCGGCACATGGCGTCGAAGCTGCGCACCTGGATGCGCAGCCGGAACGGCCGGTCGAGCCGGCTGCTCTCTTCCAGCAGGCGCGCCGCCAGCGAGGTTTCCTGCGGCAGGCTGACGAAATCGAATTCGAGCGTGTCGGCGTAGTGCACCGGGCCGCGCGCGGCCAGCGGATGGTTGGGCGGGGTGATGATGACCAGCTCGTCCTGGCGGTACTCGACCGTCATCAGCCCGGCGGCCGGAGTACGGTCGGCGAAGATGCCGACGTCGGCACGGTTCTCGACCAGCGCGGCAACGATATCGCGCGAGTTCTGCTCTTCCAGCTCGATACGGATGGTCGGATGGCGCTGCATGAACGAGGCCAGGTCATCGGGCAGGAACTGCGTGATCGCCGAGGTATTGGCGCACACGCGCACCTGCCCGCGCACGCCGGAGGCATAGTCCGACATCACGCCGGCCATGCGCTCGACGTCCTGCAGGATGGTCAGCGCATGGTGGAAGCAGGCCTGGCCGGCCTCGGTCAGCTGCACGCCGGCGGCATGGCGAAAGAACAGCGGCGCGCCGACCGCGGTCTCGAGGTCCGAAATGCGCTTGCTCGCCGCCGCCACCGCCAGGTGCGACTGGCGCGCGCCGGCCGAAATGCTGCCCTGCCGGGCCACGGCAACGAACAAGCCGAGCGTGACGAGATCGAAGCGGGCCAGGTTCATGGGAGCGGACGGGAAATGAAAGCGCGCGCCGGTGGCAGTGCCTGCGACCGGCACGCCGGCCGGCGCAGCGGCGCTCAGAGGTTGCGGCGGTCCATCACCGCGCGGGCAATGGTGCCGGCGTCGACATATTCGAGCTCGCCGCCCACCGGCACGCCGCGCGCCAGGCGCGACACCTTGAGCCCGCGCGCCTTGAGCATCTCGCCGATGTAGTGCGCGGTAGCCTCGCCTTCGCTGGTGAAATTGGTGGCCACGATGACCTCGCCGACCGGGCCGCCCAGCTCGGGCTCGGTGGCGCGCGCCAGCAGCCGGTCCAGGTGGATCTCGCGCGGGCCGATGCCGTCCAGCGGCGACAGCCGGCCCATCAGCACGAAATACTTGCCGCGGTAGGTCAGGGTCTGCTCGATCATGACCTGGTCGGCCGGCGTTTCCACCACGCACAGCACCGAGGCGTCGCGGCGGTCGTCCAGGCAGGTCTCGCAGATTTCCTGCTCGGTGAAAGTGTTGCAGCGCTGGCAGTGGCGGATATGGTCCGCCGCGCCGCGCAGCGCATCGCCCAGCTTGCGCGCGCCCTCGCGGTCGTGCTGCAGCAGGTGGTAGGCCATGCGCTGGGCGGACTTGGGCCCGACGCCGGGCAGCACCCGCAGCGCCTCGACCAGCGCCTGCAGCGAAGTCGGCGAAGACGCTTTCACAATGGCCTTAGAACGGCAGCTTGAAGCCCGGGGGCAGCGGCAGGCCCGAGGTCATCGAGCCCATCTTTTCCTGCGTGGTGGTCTCGGCCTTGCGCACGGCGTCGTTGAAGGCCGCCGCGACCAGGTCTTCCAGCAGGTCCTTGTCCTCGCCCTCGGCCAGCAGGCTGGGGTCGATGGTAACGCGCTTGACATCGTTCTTGCAGGTCATGACCACCTTGACGAGACCGGCGCCGGACTGGCCCTCGACCTCGATCAGGGCCAGCTGCTCCTGCATCTTCTTCATGTTTTCCTGCATCTGCTGGGCCTGCTTCATCAGCCCTGCGAGTTGACCTTTCATCATGATGGAATGCTCCTGGATTCGGTAAGAGTTCGGTGACGGAAATTCGGTAACGCCAGCCTGGCCGCCGGTCAGGCGGCGCGCGGCTGGATCGAGCCTGGCACGATCTGGCCGCCGAAGTCGCGCAGCAGCCCCTGCACGAAGGGATCGGCCTCGATCGCGGCCTCGGCCTGGCGCTGGCGTTCGGCACGGGCCTCGGCGTCGGCGGCGGCGGCGGTGACCGTGACCCCGCCGACTTCGCAGACCACGCGCACCGGCTCGCCGAAGTGGTCGCCCAGTGCCTGCTGCAAACGCTCGGCAACGCCGTTCTCGCCCAGCGCCGCAACCGGGATGCGCAGGTGGAAGGTTCGCCCGACCACCTGCGTCAGCTCGCTCTGGTACGCCAGCTGCTGCGCCAGGCCCTTCAGCGGCAGGCCGGCGGCCAGCACCGGCCAGTCGCCGGTGAAGGCCGGCGGGGTGCCGTCCTCGCCTGCGGCAGGCGGGCGCGGCGCGACGAATTTGGCGGACTCCGCTGGCGGTGACGGTACGGCAGCGGCCTCGCGGGCCGGCTCGGCCTCGCGAGCCGGGGCCTGGCGGGCGGCGCCGTTGCGCGGTGCCGTGGCGCGTGCTGCCGGTTCGCTGAAACCGTAGTCGTTATAGCCCGGGTCGCTGTCATAGGGGCCGATGACCGGCAGGTCCGGTGGCAGTTCTTCCCACGGCGGCACATCGCTGCCACCGGCGACTTCCCAGGGCGGCACGGATTCTTGTTGCGGCTTGGCGGCCACGGGGCGTGCCGCGGGCGCTGCCGCCGGTGCGGGCGGCTGCGGCGCCGCCGGCCGTGCAAGCGGGGCCGATGCCGGTGCCGCAGCCGGACGGCTCGCGGCAGCGGCCGCGGGGGCGCGCAGCGGCTGTGCCGGCGGCCGCTGCGCAGCGGCCGGCGCGGCAGGCATGGCCGGTGCCGGCGCCTTGCGGGCGCCGCCGCGGGCAGCGGAAGCCTGGCGCGCGGCGGCCAGCGCCGCGGCCGCGGGCGACATGGCCCCGCCTCCGGCGCGCGCCGGCGCGGGCTCTGCTGCCGCAGGCGCAGCAGCCGGTGCAGCGGCGGGCGCAACCATGGACGGCACCGCGGCCGGCACCGGTGTGGATTCGATAACGGATGCTGCCGGTGCAGCGGAGCCAGCCGGGAGAGCCGGTGCAGCGGCGGCAGTCGCCGCCTGGCGTGCCTCGGCCGGGCGCGCCGCGGCCGGCGTGCCGGCACTGCGCGGTCGCGCGGGCGCTGCTCCGCCGCCCTGCCCCGCCGTGGCGGCCGGCTCCGACGACGGCCGGAATGCCAGCATGCGCAGCAGCGTCATGGTGAAGCCGGCGTACTCGTCCGGGGCCAGCGCCAGTTCGCTGCGGCCCAGGTTGGCGATCTGGTAGAACAGCTGGACTTCCTGCGCGTCGAACACGCCGGCCAGGCGCCGCACCTCGTCGGCTTCGGGCCATTCGTCCTGCACCGAAGCCGGCACCGCCTGCGCCAGCGCCACCTTGTGCAGCAGCGAACCCAGGTCCTGCAGCGCGCCGGCAAACGACAGGCTGCGGTCGGCCATGGCATCGGCGATCGCCAGCATCGCGGCGCCGTCCTCGGCGGCCAGCGCGTCGAGCAGCTGCACCAGGTAGCCCTGGTCGATCGCGCCCAGCATGCCGCGCACGGCTTCCTCGGACACCTGCCCCGCGCTGTAGGCGATGGCCTGGTCGGTCAGCGACAGCGCATCGCGCATCGAGCCATGCGCGGCCTGCGCCAGCAGCCGCAGCGCGTTGCCGTCGTGGGCAATGCCTTCCTGCGCCAGGATATGGTCCAGGTGCGAGACGATATGTCCCGGCGGCATCTGCTTCAGGTTGAACTGCAGGCAGCGCGACAGCACCGTGACCGGGATCTTCTGCGGGTCGGTGGTGGCGAGGATGAACTTGACGTGCCCGGGCGGCTCTTCCAGCGTCTTCAGCATGGCGTTGAAGGCGTGGTTGGTCAGCATGTGCACTTCGTCGATCATGTAGACCTTGAAGCGCCCGGCGGTGGGAGCGTAGACGGCCTTGTCGAGCAGCTGCGCCATCTCGTCGACACCGCGGTTGGACGCGGCGTCCATCTCGATGTAGTCGACGAAGCGGCCGCTGTCGATTTCCTGGCAGGCCTTGCACTGCCCGCAGGGCTCGGCGGTAATGCCGCCGCTGCCGTCAGGGCCGGTGCAGTTCAGGGCCTTGGCCAGGATCCGCGACAGCGTGGTCTTGCCGACCCCGCGCGTGCCGGTGAACAGGTAGGCGTGGTGCAGCCGCTGTTGTTCCAGCGCGTGCGTGAGCGCGCGGACCACGTGCTCCTGGCCGACCAGCGTGGTGAAATCCCTGGGGCGCCATTTGCGCGCTAGAACTTGATAACTCATGGCGGCGATTGTAGCAAAAGGCGGCCCCGCTCCGGCCGCCCCCGCGCCGGTCCCGGCGTCTTTATCCGGGGCCGGCGCCGGCGGCCCTGGCCAGCGGCCGCCGGCGCCGCCGGGCGCGGCTCAGCCGCACTCGCCGACGTAGCCGCAATTGGCACACTTGGCGCAGCCATCGACCTTGTGCAAGGCGTGCGCGCCACACTCCGGGCAGGGCTTGCCGGTGCCCACGCCGGGCGCGCCCGGCGCCGCGCTGGCCGGCCCGGCAAGGTCGGCCCCGGCCGCCAGCGACAGCGCGCCGCCGTCGCGCTGCGCCAGCCGCGCGGCCAGCGCCGCCACCGGCACCTGGCCGCCGTCGGCGTCGAGGAAGCCGCGCTTGATCAGGATGCGCTGCAGCGCATAGCCCAGCGCGGCGACCTCGGAGTCATGGAAGCGCGGCACCTCGGTGCCGTCCTGGCGCACCAGCGTGCCGTAGCGCACTGTGCCCTTGTCCCATACCACGTTGCGCATGTCAGCAAGCGCCTTGGCCACCGAGCCGCCCGAGCGCGCCACCATCGACAACAGCCGCATGGTCGAGGTGATCCATTGCTGGCCCTCGCTGCGCTGGCCCGCCGGCATGAAGAATTCAACCGGGCGCTCGATCTCCAGCGGCTGGCCGTCGGCCACGCCGGCGACGCGCATGAAGTTGACGGTCAGGTAGACGGTCTTGTGGCCCTCGTAGGTCAGGTATTCGACCTTGGAGGTCACCCCCTCCAGGTCGCCCACCGGCCGGCTGCCGAACGGGCGCACCAGCGGGTTGTCGTCGGCCGCGGGCACGGACGGCGCGGCGGGCGCGTCGACCGACAGCACCGCGCCCAGCACCGAATTCGGCCGATAGGTGGCCAGCCCCTTGAGCCCGGCCTTCCAGGCCTCGAGGTAGAGGTTGCGGAAGGCTTCGTACGGATAGTCTTCCGGCACGTTGACGGTCTTGCTGATGCTGGTGTCGATATACGGCTGCACCGCTTCCAGCATCCGCATATGGTCCAGCGCCGACATCTGCAGCGCGGTCACGAACGCGTCCGGCAGCTGCGCCATGTCGGCCCCCATGTGACGGTAGAGCCGCCAGGCATGGTCCGCCACCTCGAAGCTGCGATAGCTGTTGTCCGGCATGCGCTTCTTGCGGTTGTAGGTCCACGAGAAGGCGGGTTCGATGCCATTGGACGCATTGTCGGCAAAGGCCAGCGTGATGGTGCCCGTGGGCGCGATCGACAGCAGGTGCGAGTTGCGCAGCCCATGGCGGCCGATGGCCTCGCGCACGGGCCCGGGCAGCCGGCTGGCGAAGCCGCTGTTCAGGTAGGCGCCGGCATCGAACAAGGGGAAGGCACCCTTCTGCGCGGCCAGTTCGGTCGACGCCAGGTAAGCCTCATCGCGCATGCGTTCCGAGATCCGCGCCGCCAGTTGCCGCGCCGGCTCGGTGTCGTAGCGCAGGCCCAGCATCACCAGCGCGCTGCCCAGCCCGAGGAAGCCCAGCCCGACGCGGCGCTTGGCGTGGGCCTCGGCCTGCTGTTCGGGCAACGGCCAGAAGGTCACGTCGAGCACGTTGTCGAGCATGCGCGTGGCCACGCGCACCACCTCGGCGAAGGCGTCGAAATCGAACCCGGCCTGCGGCGTGAACGGCTGGCGCACGAAGCGGGTCAGGTTGATCGAGCCGAGGCAGCAGCAGCCGTAGGACGGCAGCGGCTGCTCGGCGCAGGGGTTGGTGGCCTCGATGCGCTCGCAGTAATAGAGGTTGTTGTCGGCGTTGATCTGCGACAGGAACAGGATGCCCGGCTCGGCATGGTCGTAGGTGGCCTGCATGACCTGGTCCCACAGGTTGCGCGCCGGCACCCGCCGGTAGACCCACTGCCCGTCGTCGCGGCGGTACGCGCCGGCGGCGATCATGTCGGCGCCCGGCTCGGCCTCGTGCACCAGCTCGACCTCGGCATCGGCCTGCACCGCCTGCATGAAGTCGTCGGTGACGCCGATGGAGATATTGAAGTTGCTGAGCTCGCCCTTGTCCTTGGCGTGGATAAAGCTCTCGATGTCCGGATGGTCGCAGCGCAGCACGCCCATCTGCGCGCCGCGGCGCGCGCCGGCCGATTCCACCGTCGCGCACGAGGCGTCGAACACCTTCATGAACGACACCGGCCCCGAGGCGCGCGAATGCGTGGCGCGTACCAGCGCGCCGGCCGGGCGGATCGCGGAGAAGTCATAGCCCACGCCGCCGCCGCGGCGCATGGTTTCGGCGGCCTGAGCCACCGCGGTATAGATGCTGGGGCGGTCGTCGCGCGGCTCCGACACCGAATCGCCCACCGGCTGCACGAAGCAGTTGATCAGCGTGGCCTGGATGCCCGTGCCCGCCGCCGAATTGATGCGCCCGGCCGGCACGAAGCCGTTTTCCTGCGCCCACAGGAAGCGCGCGCTCCAGGCTTCGCGCTGGTCCTCGGGCTCGGCCTGCGCCAGCGCGCGCGCCACGCGCTGCCTGACATCGGCGATGCTGCGCTCTTCGCCCTTGGCGTATTTCTCGAGCAGGACTTCGGTGGAGATTTCCTGCGGCGCCAGCGCGCCGCGAATGATCTGGTCGTTTGCGTTCATGTATTGGTTCACCACGTGTGCGGGTTGGTGAATGGTCGGGCCAGCGCGGCACGCATTGCCTGCGCCAGATCAACCCGGCGCCATGGCGCCGGCAATGACCCGCGCCCGCCAAGGGCATTCGATGCAAATCCTGCGCGCGCCCGCGCTCTGGGGTACAATGCCGCTCGGACGGGCCTCCTCGCATGGTGGCGCGGTCAACCTGGTCAGGTCGGGAACGAAGCAGCCACAGCCGTTTTCCGCCAGTGCCGAGGGTCAGGCTCGTCCACCTCACACTTCCCTTCCGTAGTACCCCTTCCTGTAGTCCCCCTTCCCTCAGCCTGTCTACTCCAGACTGTCTATCGCGCGCGCCAGCTGCTCGCAGGGCAGTCCCTGTCACTTTAGTACAGCCAGGCCACCATCGCGCGCGCCATGCGTCCCATTTTGCGCCGATTCCGCTGCCCTTGCCGGCGCGCCGCGCCGGCGTTCAGAACAGCGACCCTTGTTGCGGAACCTGCGGCGCCAGGCGCTCGGCGGGAATCCATTCGCCTTCGGCGGTGGCCACGCCCGCCTCGATGCGCTTGCCCGGGAACATCGGCGCGATCGCCGCCGTGTAGCGGCCAAGCTGTGCGCGATAGGCGGCGTGCTCCTGCGGCAGCAGGCGCAGCTTGTAGTCGATCACGACGACGCGGTCGTCGAATTCCACCAGCCGGTCGATACGCAGCAGCCGGCCGCGCGCGTCATACAGTTCGACCTCGTTGCGCGCGCTGCGCGCCTCGTCCGCGGACAGCAGCGGCGCCAGCGCCGGCGCCCGCAGCATCGCCGCCACTGCGGCGATCGCCTCTTCCACCTGTTGCCGCCAGGCCGACCGTGCCGGCGCGGTGTGCGCGCCGGTCAGCGGGAACCACCGCAGTACCGTATCGAGCGCGGGCACGCCGGCAAAGGCTTCGGGATAGCGCGTCAGGCGTTCCAGCAGCGCGTGCACCAGCTCGCCATGGCGGGCCGCGGCGGCGTTGAAGACGATGCCCTCCGGTTCGTCCGTGGCTTGCGCGTCGTCGTCAGCAAAGGCGGCCTGCCGCGGATCATCGACGGCATCGCGGTAGCGCAGCCGGAAATCGGTGAAGCGCACAGGCTCGCTGAGTCGCGCCGGAAGCAGTGCGTGCGCATCGGCCGCATCGCCCTGGGCGTCCGGATAGGCCGGCACCATTTCGCCGACACCCGCGGCCTGCAGCCGCACATACCAGCTGCCGGCGATCTCGGCGTTGCCGTCCCCCGCACTGGCGCGGCTGGCGCGGCCCTTGACGCCGCTGACCAGCAGGCCCTGCTGCGCGCGCGTCATGGCGACGTACAGCAGGTTCCAGTTCTCGCGCTCGCCCAGCGCCGCCTCGGCGTCGAACAGCGGCGCGCGCGCCAGCCCGCGCTCGCTGCGCTTGCCGTACGCGGAGAAATGGCGCGGCACCGGCGACGACGGCGGCCAGTCGACCAGGATGCCGCCGCGGTCCGCGGCCGGCTCGCTGTGGTTGGCATCGAGCAGCACCACGAACGGCGCTTCCAGTCCCTTGGCGGCATGCACGGTCAGGATATGGACCGCGTCGAGGCCGGCATAGGCCGGGTCGTCCTCGGCCGGCTCGAGGTCTTCGGCGCGCTCGCCCATGCCGCCTTCGTCAGGGCTTTCGCCTTCGTCGCCACGGCGGATTTCCTGCAGCTCGTCGATAAACTTCGGCAGGCTCGGATAGCGCCCGCCGTCGAGGTCGAGCGACAGCTTCAGGAAGGCGTCGAGGTTGGCCAGCACCTGCTCGCGGATATCCGGCGGCGCGGCCTCGGCGTAGCGGCGCCGCACCTCGCCGCCATGGAAGATCTGGTCGATCAGGTCATGCACCGGCTGGTGCGGCGCGATGCGCAGCCACTGCCGCAGCCGCGGCACGCCTTCGCGCAGCGCGTCGGAAACCTGCGCCGGCAGGCCACCGGCCTCCAGGCGCGCCCACCAGCCGCCCTCGCCCTCCATCTGCGCGAGTGCCAGCAAGTCGTCGTCGCTCGCGCCCACCAGCGGGCTCTTCAATACGTGCGCCAGGTCCAGGTCCGACTCGGGCGTCATCAGGAACGCCAGCAGCGCCGACAGGTCGAGCGCCTCGAGCGTGGCCAGCAGGCCGCCGCGACGCGGGCTCAGGCATGGAATGCCGGCCTCGCGCAGGGCGCGCTCATAGTCGGCCAGATGGGTCTTGCGGCGCACCAGCAGGTGCATGTCGCTCCAGCGCGCGGGCCGCTGGGTATTGCCTTCGTGCACCGGCACGCTGTCGCGCACCAGCCGCAGCCACGCCGCCACGCGCCGCCCTTCTTCCAGCCGCAGCGAATCGCCGGCCTGCCGGCGCGGCTGCAGCAGCGTGTCGCGATGCCCGGAGGCGGCTTGCGCCGGTTCGTCATCCGCATCTTCCGCCGCGTTTTCACTGGCGTCATCGGGCTCCACCAGCGGCAACAGCCACACCGGCCCGCCGCAGCCGCCCAGCGCCGTGGTCTGGGTCGAGTACAGCGGATAGCGGCCCTCGGCGCGCGCGCTGTCGAACACGGCGTTGACCCAGTCCAGCACTTCGGCGCGGTTGCGCCGGGTCCGGTTGGTGCGCAGCACGGTGGCGCCAAACGCGTCGCGCAGCATCTCGCCGGCGGCGCCGAAGAGCCTGGCGTCGGCGCGGCGGAAACGGTAGATCGATTGCTTGGGATCGCCCACCAGGAATACCGTCGGGCGTTCGCCCAGCCCCGCATAGCCGGCCAGCCAGCCCTGCAGGATGCGCCATTGCAGCGGGTTGGTGTCCTGGAACTCGTCGAGCAGCAGGTGGCGGTAGCGCGCATCGAGCCGCACCTGCAGGTAGGTGGCGGTCTCCTCGTCCGACATCAGCCGCGCGGCCTGCCATTCGAGGTCGGCGAAATCCATCGCGCGCTGCTCGTCCTTGTGCTGCTGGTAGCGCGTCAGCAGCGCATCGCCGATGCGGAACAGGGCCCGGTTGATCGCCAGCACCGCGGCTTCGCAGCAGCGCGCGCTGATGTCGTCGAGCATCGCGCAGATCGCGGCATGCTCGTCCAGCAGCGCATCGACCATGCCCTCGCCGCCGGCGGCCTTGGCCAGTGCCGCGGTGCGCCGCAGCGAGCGCGGCCCGCCGGTAGTGGTAAAGAACGCCGCGCGCAGCTGCGCGAACACGCGTTCGGCGGGCTTGCCCGGCGCGGCGCCGGCCTCGCGCCAGGCGGCGATCGCCATCAGCGCCTCGGTGATGCGGCCGGCGTGGGCCTGCTCGCTCTTGCCCGCCGCGCTCAAGCGCGCCGCGAGCGCTTCGCAGGCATCGCGCCAGCCTTCGTCGGCCAGCGCCTGCAGCAGCACGTCGCCCTGCGCGTCCTCGCCCAGGCAGTCGGACAGCGCCTGCAGCGGGTCGCCGCCTTCCTGCATCGCCCACCATTCGCTGCGGGCGTGGAACATCGCGTCGAGCAGCGCGCGCGCCTGGAAGTCGCCGACGGTATCGACCAGCGTTTCCCACGCGGCGCGCAGCTCGGCGTAGGGCGGCGTGGCCAGCGCGCGCCATACCGGCGCCCAGGCCTCGCGCTTCATGCGCAGCGCATCCTCGCGCAGCGCCGCGCCCGGCACGATGCCCGACGCCAGCGGCGCGCCGCGCAGCAACGTGCCGAACCAGCCGTGGAAGGTGTCGATCGCCATGCGCCCCGGTGCGGCCAGCACCTGCGCATGCAGCCGGCGCGCGCGCGGCAGCGCCTCGCGCGCGGCTTCGGCCGACAGGCCGCGCTGCACCAGCGCGGCGATCACGTCGTCATCGCTGTCGCGCGACAGTTGTGCCAGCACCTCGAGCAGGCGGTCGCGCATTTCTTCGGCGGCCTTGCGCGTAAAGGTGATCGCCAGGATCTCGTGCGGCGCCGCGCCGGCCAGCAGCAGGCGCACCAGCCGCGCCACCAGCAGCCAGGTCTTGCCGCTGCCGGCGCAGGCTTCGACCACCACCGAACGCGCCGGATCGCAGGCCGCGCGCGTGAATTCGGCTTCGGAAACCGGCGCGCCATCGCGCTGGTAAGGCTGGACTTCGTGCAGGTCGTGAGGCGTCATGATGTCAGCGCCGGCACGGCGGTGGAGTCCCAGAAACCCTTGCGGCACAGGCCGCGGGCAGTGCAATAGACGCAGGCCGAGGCGTCGCCGAAGGCCGGCAGCCGGGCGCCCTGGCGCAGGCGCATCACGTCGTCGCGCATCTGGCGTTCCAGCCAGGTGACCGCGGCCTCGAAGTCCGGCAGGCCGACCTCGCGCTGCGCCGCCGGCGCACCCTCGCGCGCACCCTCGAGCGAAACCCAGCTGCCGGCCGCGGCATCGGCGCGCAGCAGGCCGTAGAACGGCAGCTGGCAGTCTTCCTCGACCTCGGCCAGCTTGCGCTTCAGGCGCGTGGTGCTCTGGGTCTTGTAGTCGAGCACGGCATGCGCGCCGCCCGGACCCTGGTCGAGCCGGTCGATGCGCCCGGTCAGGCGCAGCGGCTGGCCGTCCGGCATCGGCAGGTCGATGCCGGCGTCAAGCTCGCCGCCGCGCCAGAACCAGCCCTCGGCCTCGCGCGCGGACTGCCATGCGACATACGACGGCAATACCTCGCGCCAGCGCCGGTAGTAGGCAATGGCATTGCCGTCCTCGGCCATGAGCGCGCCGAAGACCTCGTCGGAGATCTCGCCCAGGCGCGCCAGGCACTGGTCTTCGGTCAGCGTCTCGCCGCGCTCGCGCCGCGCCTGCAGGTCCTTGTGGTAGGTCAGCAGCACGCGGTGCAGGGTCTCGCCGATCTCGCGCTTCTCGAGCTCGTCGCTGACCGCTTCCAGCCCGGCCAGGCCCAGCATGCGGCCGGCGAAGAACTGGTAGGGACAGCGGCGCAGCGTGTTGTACGTCTGCGCACTCCAGCGCACCGGCACCAGCGCGGGCTCGGCCGCGGGGGCCGGCATGCCGCGCACATCGGCGAAGGTCTCGTGCGCCTGCGGCGCGGCAGCGCCTTCGATGCTGACCCCGGCGCGCGTGCAGCACGCCGCCAGCCGCTCGATCCAGCCCGACACGTGGTGCGGCTCGCCGCGGCTGCCGTAGCGCTGCCAGGTCAGCACCACGTCGTCGTTGTTCAGCAGCACCTCGGCCAGGTCGCGCGCCTGCTGCGCAAAGCGCGCCTCGCGGTCTTCCAGGTCCAGCTCGCGCCGCATCTGGTTGGAGAAGAACATCAGCTCGGCGGCGCTGGACGGCAGCTGCGCGTCGTCGCAGCCGACGATCACCACGCCCTTGAAGCGCCGCATGCGCGCACCGTTCAGCGGCAGGATGGTGATGCGCGCGGCCCCGCTCGCCGACGGCTCCTTGTAGGCGACCGATTCCAGCAGCGCCGACAGCATCGCGCGGAACTCCCCCTGCGACAGCGTGGCATGGCCGCCGGTCTCGTCGCGCGGCAGCTCCTGCAGCCGCGCCAGTGCGTCGAGCAGCTGGCTGCCGGCATCGTCGGCGGCCAGCGCGGCGCGCATGCCCAGGCCATCGAGCATGCCATCGAGCCGCTCCAGCCACGTCGCCAGCGGATGCTGGGCGAAACCGCGCGGCCAGCGCGCGGCCTCGTCGGCAAGCACGGCGATCAGGGCATGGGCCGCGCGGCGCGGCGCCTGATCGGCATCCTCGTCGTCGCCGGCGGCCTGCTGCAGGTTGGCCGGTGCGTGCGCGAACATCTGGCGCAGCCGCGTCCAGCCGCCGGTGATGCCCTCGCGCCGCACCTGGCGCTCGAGCAGCGCGATGGCCGCGCCGCGCGCGGCCACATCCGGCAGGCAGAACGGGCTCTTGAGCAGGTCCAGCAGCGCCGCGGTATCGCCATCGCGCACCAGCAGGTCGAACCAGCGCATTAGCGCGGCGGCGGCACGCGTGGTCGAGAGCTTCCAGCCGGTCTCGTCGCGCACCGGCGCGCCGGCGCGCGCCAGCAGCGCGCGCGCGCGGCGTGCCACCACGCGGTCGTGCGCGACCAGCGCCACCTGGCGGCGGCCCGCATTGAGCCACTGCACCAGTTGCGCCGCCGCGGCGGCGGCCTCGTCCTCGAAGCGGGCGCAGCCGACCACGCGCACCGACGGGCGCCGCGGCGGCAGCACGGGCATCGCCGGCGCGGTCGCGTGGAGTGCCCCCTCATCGTCGCCGGCGATCCTGGCTTCCGGCCACAATGCCAGCAGCGCGTGGTACCAGCCGGCTTCGCCCTGATCCTGCCCGCTCCAGTCATAGCCCACCTGCAGCACCGGCACCAGCTCGGCGGCATCGCGCAGGAACGCGGCCTCGAGCGGCGTGGGCGGGGTCGGCGCAATCCAGACCACCGGGCCGCGCAGCTGCTGCGACAGTTCGCGCAGCGCGCGGCGCTTCGCCGGCAGCGGATCGTCGGGCCCGGACAGCGCCTGCCAGAACGCCAGCACGATGCGGGCCTCCTCGCCCAGGAAACGCTCCGACAGGTGCGCATAGCTCCGCGCCAGCGCGCCCTGCAGCAGGCCCGCGCGATCGTCGCCGTCGACCTCGTCGTCGTCGCGGATGGCGGCGTCTTCGAGCCAGCGCGCGCTGAGCTCGTCGCAGATCGCCAGCAGCGTCTGCGACAGGCCCCATGCCGCGGTTTCGTTCTGCGCGCCGAAGGCACGGCGCAGCCAGTCCTGCCCGCGCACCGCCTGCTGCACCGCGAGCAGGCGCGCGGCCGGGCTGCGCGCCGGCGTGCCCTCGGGCGGCAGGTCGAGCAGCCAGTGGCCCAGCGTCAGCACGCGCGGCAACAGCCGCGGCCGCCCGGCCGCACGCGCCGCGGCGTCCAGCGCCTGGCGCACGCCCGGAATCTGCGCGGCGGTCGGCACCACCACGTGCGCAGCCGCCTCGGACGCGCCGCAGCGGTCAAGGAAATACCAGGCAGCGGTGGCTGCCTGCTCGAGAAAATCAGGACCGGGGCGAAAGCTTAGCGACGTCATGGACCGTCATTGGGGCGTTGGCCGCAAGGATGCGGGAACGGCGTCGGGTTGGAACGACTCAGGAAGCAACGAATGGCAACAATGACGCGGCGCCGCCAGCCGGCACGCCCGGCGGCGAAGGCACCGCGGTACAGGGACAGGCCGTGCCGCTTCAGTCGGATCCGCCTTCCAGGCGGGCGCGAATTTCGCGCGCGGTTTCGAGCAGGCCTTCGTAGCCCGAGCGCGCATGCTCGGGCAGGTCGGGGTCGCCCACCAGCGTGCCAAGCGTTTCGATGATGCTGTAGACCAGCCCGCGCGCGGCGCCGGTGGCGATGCTGTTGGTCTCCACGGCGCTGCTGAGATGGTCCAGCGCATCGCTCAGGTGGTCGACGTCCGGCGCCTGGCCGGGCTCGGACTGCGAAGGCTTGCGGGGATCGGTGTTCATGTCGATGACCTAGTCAGGGGCCGCGGGTACATGGATGGTGCGCCGCGATTCGCCCGGCGGGCGTCGTGCGGACCGCTTCTATTCTACGCGCACGCCGCACGCATCCGGCACCCCGCCGCGGCGAAGTGCGTTGCATGACACCCAGCCACTGGCCGGGGGCGCGGCGATTGGGCAAATCTCTCGCCGCCATTGAAAATAAGCATTTCAACGAATTAAACCTTTGCACCAGAATGACGGCATTGTTTGCGGGCCCATATGCCTGGTTGCCGCAGCTTTGCCGGATGTGCCGGCGGCCGGTCTTGAAAATCGGCAAACTGGTAACATATCGGCAGCACCGGGCGCGGTAGCGGCCTCCACCGCCTGCTTCAGGCGTAAAGAGAGGCGGCCCGACGGGTCCGCGCAATCTCGTGTAAGGTAACGGTTCGGCCGTCCAGCCTTCAACATAAACAGAGCGAAACCAGAGGTTTTCCGCCATGAGCGAACAAATCAAGTATGTGAGCGACGCCTCGTTCGACGCTGACGTCCTCCAGTCCGACAAGCCCGTCCTGCTCGATTTCTGGGCGGAATGGTGCGGCCCCTGCAAGATGATCGCGCCGATTCTGGACGAAGTCGCCAAGGACTACGGTGACAAGCTGCAGGTGGCCAAGATCAATGTCGATGAAAACCAGCAGGTGCCGGCCAAGTTCGGCATCCGCGGCATCCCGACGCTGATCCTGTTCAAGAACGGCGCGGTCGCGGCCCAGAAGGTCGGCGCGCTGTCCAAGTCGCAACTGACTGCCTTCCTCGACGGCAACCTGTAAGCTGCGCGCCGGGACCCGACCCGCGGTCCCGGTTTCGTCACGATCCGACGTGCGTGCGCCACACCCTGGCGCGCCGGTCGGATTGTGCTAAGATGCCACCAACAACTCCCCGAGCGTTCGCTCATTTTTCCCCCCTTCCTTTACGTCTCGCCCGTCCGGGCCCATCTGTACCCCTCGTCTATGCACCTGACAGAACTCAAATCGCTTCACGTGTCTGCGCTTCTCGAAATGGCGGCTACGCTCGAGATCGACAACGCACAGCGGATGCGCAAACAAGAACTGATGTTTGCGATCCTGAAGAAGCGCGCCAAGATGGGCGAAACCATCTACGGAGACGGCACCCTGGAAGTTCTGCCTGACGGCTTCGGTTTCCTGCGCTCGCCCGAGACCTCCTACCTGGCCAGCACCGACGACATCTACATCAGCCCGTCGCAGATCCGCCGCTTCAACCTGCACACCGGCGATTCGATCGAGGGCGAGGTGCGCACGCCCAAGGACGGCGAACGCTATTTCGCGCTGGTGAAGGTGGACAAGGTCAACGGGCAGGCGCCCGAAGCGGTCAAGAACCGCATCATGTTCGAGAACCTGACGCCGCTGCATCCGAACCGGCCGCTCACGCTCGAACGCGACATCAAGGCGGAAGAAAACATCACCGGCCGCATCATCGACATGATCGCGCCGATCGGCCGCGGCCAGCGCGCGCTGCTGGTGGCGTCGCCCAAGTCGGGCAAGACCGTGATGCTGCAACACATTGCACACGCGATCGCCAACAATCATCCCGAAGCCGACCTGTTCGTGCTGCTGATCGACGAGCGTCCGGAAGAAGTGACCGAGATGCAGCGCTCGGTGCGCGGCGAGGTGGTGGCATCCACCTTCGACGAACCCGCCATCCGCCACGTGCAGGTGGCCGAAATGGTGATCGAGAAAGCCAAGCGCCTGGTCGAGCTGAAGCGCGACGTGGTGATCCTGCTGGACTCCATCACCCGCCTGGCGCGCGCCTACAACACGGTGGTGCCGGCCTCGGGCAAGGTGCTGACCGGCGGTGTCGACGCCAACGCGCTGCAGCGCCCCAAGCGCTTCTTCGGTGCCGCGCGCAACCTGGAGGAAGGCGGCTCGCTGACCATCATCGCCACCGCGCTGATCGAGACCGGCAGCCGCATGGACGACGTGATCTACGAAGAGTTCAAGGGCACCGGCAACATGGAAGTGCACCTGGAACGCCGCCTGGCCGAAAAGCGCGTCTATCCGTCGATCAACCTGAACAAGTCGGGCACGCGCCGCGAAGAGCTGCTGATCAAGCCGGACATCCTGCAGAAGATCTGGGTGCTGCGCAAGTTCATCTCCGACATGGATGAAGTGCAGGCGATGGAATTCATCATGGACAAGATGAAGGCCACGAAGAACAACGCAGAGTTTTTCGATATGATGCGCCGAGGCGGCTAAGCCTCGCTGCGGCCGTGCCGCAACGCAGACAGGAAGGCGTGCCGCGGCACGCCTTTTTTGTTTTTCGACGATGTCATGCTCGGCAAACTGACCACATTCCTGCGCTCACGCTCGCGCGCCCGCAAGCTCGAGCATTACGCCATCCCCGACGCGCTCTGGTCGCGCACCGTGGCCACGCTGCCGTTCGTGCAGCGCTACGGCAGCGCCGACCTGGCGGCGCTGCGCGAGCTGGCCACGCTGTTCATCGCCGAAAAGGAATACTCCACCGCGCACGACCTGCCGCTGGACGACGAGATGGTGGTCAGCGTCGCGGTGCAGGCCTGCGTGCCGATCCTGAAACTGGGGCTGCCGTGGTACCGCGGCTGGCATGGCATCGTGCTCTACCCGGGCGAATTCATCATCCGGCGGACCGTGCAGGACGAGATCGGCCTGGTCCACGGCGTGGTCGAGGAAGCCAGCGGCGAAGCGTGGGAGCACGGGCCGGTGATCCTGTCGTGGCCTGATGTGCACAGCCCCGGCGCCGGTATCGACAGCGACCATGAACTGCCGGCGGACACCTACAACGTGGTCATCCACGAATTCGCCCACAAGCTCGACATGCTCGACGGCGAGCCCGACGGCGTGCCGGCGTTCTCGCGCGTGCTGCACCCCGAGGTCGACGCCGAGGCCTGGGCCGAGACCTTCCTGAACGAGTACGATCGCTTCGCCGCAGCCTGGGATGCGCGCGACGAGGCCGACTGGGAGCACCCGGAGCGTTTGCCCGCGGCGCTTCGCATCATCGACCCGTACGGCAGCGAGGCGCCCAGCGAATTCTTTGCAGTGACGTCGGAGGCATTTTTTGTCGAGCCTGCCGGACTGGCGCGGCATTGGCCATTGGTTTACCAGTCATTGGCGGCCTTCTATCGACAGGATCCCGCCGCGATGTGAAACAAGGGCCCTTTATCCGGCACAACACTTTGTTGGGCCGGTGCCCTACCCGCTTCCCCAAGTATTTGTTTTTCTGCCATAATCCCGGTTTGCCCGTAATCGGCAAGTGGTTCGTTCGTCGCCGCGCCATGCCTTCTCCCTGGCGGAGAAACTGCGGATTGCAACGGACTGGCTACCCAACCAGAAAGGACTCATCATGAAAGAAGGCATTCACCCGAATTACCGCGAAGTCGTGTTCCAGGACATGTCCAGCGACTTCAGCTTCATCACCCGCTCGACCATCCAGACCAAGGACACGATCGTGAAGGACGGCAAGGAATATCCGCTGGCCAAGATCGAAGTCTCGTCGGAATCGCACCCGTTCTACACCGGCACCCAGAAGATCATGGACACCGCCGGCCGCGTGGAAAAGTTCCGCCAGAAGTTCGGCAACAAGCTGGGCAAGGCTGCGAAGTAATCGCTTTCAGCGACCCCGCGTCGCGCATGCCGAGGATAGTTCCGGGCGTGCGCGAACCAGCAAAGAGGCAGCATCGGCTGCCTCTTTGCATTTGTGCCGGAGCGCCGCAGGCAAGCCCTGCCGGCACTGCCCGCCATTCGGATTTACCCCCACATTCCGTGAGGCTTCCACGCCATGCCACGGCCACGCGGCCGCCGCATGCGCGATACTGTGGCCTTCGCGCCATGGCGCCACG
This sequence comes from Cupriavidus alkaliphilus, assembly GCF_900094595.1. Taxonomy (GTDB): domain Bacteria; phylum Pseudomonadota; class Gammaproteobacteria; order Burkholderiales; family Burkholderiaceae; genus Cupriavidus; species Cupriavidus alkaliphilus. The sequence continues at coordinate 381,217 of NZ_FMAD01000003.1, forward strand.
GCCCGACCTGAGCATCGATGCGTCAAGCCAACACCTCACCCGTCCAGTTGACCGCAGCCGCCACCGGCGCCCTGCCACGCGCGCTGCTGCTGGCCATCTGCATCATCTACGGCCTGGTCGGCCTGTTCGGGCGCGACCCGTGGAAGAACGAGGACGCCGCCGGCTTCGGCGTGATGTGGCAACTCGCCACCGGCAGCACGCACGACTGGCTGATGCCGAACATCGTCGGCCGCCCGTACAGCGAGGACGGCCCGCTGGTGTTCTGGATCGGCGCGCTGATGATCCGAGGCTTCGGCGGCTGGCTGGGCGCGACCGACGCGGCGCGGCTGGCGACGGCGCTGTTCTTCTTCGCTACCTGTGCCTGCATCTGGTACACGACCTACCTGCTGGGCCGGCGCGATGAGGTCCAGCCCTTTGCCTATGCCTTCGGCGGCCAGCCCAACGCGCGCGACTACGGCCGCACGCTGGCCGACGGCGCGCTGCTGATCTTCCTCGCCTGCGTGGGCCTGGCCATGCGCGGGCACGAGACCACGCCGCAGGTCGGCCAGGTCGCGTTCATCGCGCTGGCGCTGTACGGCATGGTGCGCAGCCTCGACAAGCCCACCCAGGGCAGCCTGATCTACGGCGCCGCGCTGGGCGGCCTGACGCTGGCCAGCGGGCCGCTGCTGGCGCTGGCGCTGCTGTTCGGCACGGCGGTGTGCGCGCTGGTGTGCAAGCCACTGCCATGGCGGCGGCTTGCCGTGGTCGCGATTCCGCTGGCGCTGCTGATCGTGGCGGCGTGGCTGGCGGCCGCGTATTTCGGCGCGGCCGACCGCAACGAGGCCGTGACCTTTATCCGCGAATGGTCGCGCTATGACCGCCGCAGCTACGGCTCGCCCAATATGGCGACGTTCGGCTTCAACATGCGCAACCTGTTCCTGTACACGTGGCCGGTTTGGCCGATCGCGGGCTGGGCCTGGATCGCCTGGACCGGCATGCGCCGGGCGCCCCATGTCGCGGCGCCGCTGGCGCTGCTGCTGCCGGTGCTGGTCCTGCTGTTCCTGCAGCGCAGTGCCGGCGACGTGCAGTTCATCCTGCTGCTGCCGCCGATGGCCGTGCTGGCCGCCTTTGCCCTGCCGACGCTGGCGCGCGGCGTGATCAACGCCATCGACTGGTTCGCGCTGCTGTTCTTCACCATCTTCGGCGGCACGGTCTGGTTCATGTGGATCGCCAAGACCACCGGCTGGCCACCGCGCATCGCGCGCAACGTGTTCCGGCAGCTGCCGGGCTACCAGCATGAATTCACCATCACCGCGGTGGTGTTTGCGCTCGCGGCGACCTTGGCATGGGTGCTGATCGTGCGCTGGCGCCTGTCGCGCGCGCCCAAGCAGATCTGGCGCCCGGTGGTGATTTCCGCCGCCGGCACCACGCTGATGTGGGTGATGGCGATGACGCTGTGGCTGCCGTCGATCAATTACGGCAAGACCTATCGCGACGTGGCCCAGGCGGCGTCGATGGCGCTGCCGCCGGCCTACCAGTGCGTGCAGCCGATCCGCATGGGCGATGCGCAGCTGGCGTCGTTCGCCTACTTCGGCCATATCCGCTTCGGCGGGCCCAACGACGGCTGCGACGTGCTGCTGCGCCACGATTCGGTCGACTACGGCGAGCCGGGCAATATCTCGCACTTCGAGTGGCGGCTGATCTGGGAAGGCCGGCGCCCGGCCGACCGCGACGAACGCTTCCGCATGTACCGCCTGGTCGATACCGCCCGCGCGGTCCACCCGCGCCCCGACCTGCCGCGACGCCGCCTGCCGCGCCAGCCCTGAGCGTGGCCTCGTGACAGTCACCACGGGTCGCAACTAGCCGCCACCCCGACACACCGCAGCGCCTACGCGCCCATTGACCATTCCGGCCGCAGGCGGCTGCGGGGCTGGACTTCCAGCCCCCCTGCCGAGCCCTGAATGACACTGTTCCAAGACCTTCGCCGCATTGCCGCCCTGGCCGCCCCTGTGCTGGCCGGGCAACTCGCCGTGATCGCCTTCGGCGTGATCGATACCGTGATGGCCGGACGCGCGTCCGCTACCGACCTCGCCGCCGTGGGCCTGGGCGGGTCGATCTACGTGACCATCTATATCAGCCTGATGGGCGTGCTGCAGGCGCTCTCGCCCATCGCCGGCCAGCTCTACGGCGCCGGACGCCTCGAGGCCATCGGCGCCGAGGTGCGGCAGGCCGCCTGGCTGGGCGCGGCGCTGGCGCTGCCCGGCGTACTGCTGCTGGCATTTCCCGGCCCGCTGCTGGCCTTCGCCAAGGCGCCGCCGGAACTGGTCGAGAAGGCCACCGCCTACCTGCATTTCGGTGCCTTCGGCCTGCCGGCGGCACTGGCCTTCCGCATCTACTCGGCGCTGAACAATGCGCTGTCCCGGCCGATCATGGTGACGGTGCTGCAGGTCGCGGGGCTGGCGCTGAAGGTGCCGCTCAATGCCTGGTTCATCCACGGCGGCCTGGGCGTGCCGGCGATGGGCGGCCCCGGCTGCGGCCTGGCCTCGACGCTGATCAGCTGGGCCTGGTGCATCGCCGGGCTGCTGATCCTGCGCCATGGCAGCGCCTATCAGCCGCTGCGCATCTTCGACACCTGGAGCTGGCCCGCCGCCGCGCCGCTGCGCGCACTGTTGCGCCTCGGCGTGCCAATGGGGCTTACCTACCTGATCGAGATCACGTCGTTCACGCTGATGTCGATCTTCATTACGCGCCTGGGCACGGTGACGCTCGCCGGCCACCAGATCATCGCCAACCTGGGGGCGGTGGCCTACATGCTGCCGCTGTCGCTGGGGATTGCCACCTCGACGCTGGTGGCGCAGCATCTCGGCGCGCGCGACCGGGCCGGCGCCAGCCGCCTCGCATGGCGCGGCATCCGCATGGCGGTGGTGCTGGCAGTGCTGACCGGCGCGCTGCTGTGGCTGCTGCGCAAGCCCGTGCTGGACGCCTATGCCAGCGATCCCGCGGTAGTCGCCGCGGCGCTGCCGCTGGTGCTGTTCGTGGCGTTCTACCAGGCCTTCGACGCGGTGCAGGTGATGACGGCCTTTATCCTGCGTGCGTACAAGATTGCGCTGATCCCGACGGTGATCTACGCCGGCTCACTGTGGGGCATCGGGCTGGGCGGCGGTTATGTGCTGGGCTTTGGCCTGATCGACGGCATGCCTGCCATCACGCGCGGCGCGAGCGGCTTCTGGCTGGCCAACAGTATCAGCCTGGCGCTGGCAGGCGTGCTGCTGGTGCGATATTTCAGCCGGGTCAGCAAGGATCCGGCAAGCTGAGTCCCGCACCGAGTCGCCACCCGCGGGTGGCCAGCAGTTTTGGATCACGAGAAAAGAAAAAGCCCGCTTGCGCGGGCTTTTCAAAATTGGCGGAGTGGACGGGACTCGCCTACGTGTCGCAGGCCGCTGCTGCGCCTGCAGGCGCAGCCCTTCTCGTCCCGCCGCGAGCCGCGCAGGCGGCTCGCTCCACTCCGTACAAAAGAAAAAGCCCGCTTGCGCGGGCTTTTCAAAATTGGCGGAGTGGACGGGACTCGAACCCGCGACCCCCGGCGTGACAGGCCGGTATTCTAACCGACTGAACTACCACTCCTTAGTCGGCTGCCATCTCAAGCTATTGCTTGAGACGACATGCTGGACGTCTGATTACGCCCTGCTGTTATGGCGTCCCCTAGGGGATTCGAACCCCTGTACTCACCGTGAAAGGGTGATGTCCTAGGCCTCTAGACGAAGGGGACAGAAACTTGTTCTTCAACGCGTTTTCTGTCTTGCGCTGGAAAGACCGCCATCATAGCAGACTTTTTCGCGCTTGGGAAGCTTCTTTTTAGACGCTTCCCAGATTCTGGTGGAGCTAAGCGGGATCGAACCGCTGACCTCTTGCATGCCATGCAAGCGCTCTCCCAGCTGAGCTATAGCCCCGTATCCGGTGTTCTGGACGGTTACTGCTGGATTCTTCTACCGCCGCCGCTTGCGCAGCGTTTGCAGCGAAGACAGGATTATATAGCGATTTCGACAACGAATGCAACACATTTTATTGCATTTACCGCGATTCACAACATAATCCCTCACCCAAAAGAAAAACCCGCATGGTGGATACACCATGCGGGTTTAGTTTTGGCGGAGTGGACGGGACTCGAACCCGCGACCCCCGGCGTGACAGGCCGGTATTCTAACCGACTGAACTACCACTCCTTAGTCGGCTGCCATCTCAAGCTATTGCTCGAGACGACATGCTGGACGTCTGATTACGCCCTGCTGTTATGGCGTCCCCTAGGGGATTCGAACCCCTGTACTCACCGTGAAAGGGTGATGTCCTAGGCCTCTAGACGAAGGGGACAGAAACTTGTCTTTCAACACGTTCCGTCTGGCACCAACCGGTACTGCATGGCTGGAACCTGAATCTTGGTGGAGCTAAGCGGGATCGAACCGCTGACCTCTTGCATGCCATGCAAGCGCTCTCCCAGCTGAGCTATAGCCCCATGGTACTTCCATTTACCGCAACTTGCTGCGTTTCACTTGAATTAACTACCGTTTCAAGCGAAGCCAAGATTATATATCAATCATTAATCTTTGCAAGTTCCCGTTTCAGCTTTTTTTCGCTTGCTCTGTACTTCAATAATCCGCTCAGAGAAAACGAAAGATCCTTTCGGATCCGCCGGCCCGCTTGGTCGCTTTGTAGCTGCCGCGCTGCAGGGAGAACGAGATTATGCGCAAGTCCTGGCCGAAGCGCAAGCCCCGGCGCGGACTTTTTTTGCGTCTTTTTAGGCAGCGCTCAGGCCGCGGCGGCCAGGCGCCGCAGCACCGTGTCGCGGCCGAACAGTTCGAGTACCGCGTCGATGCTCGGCGTCTGCAGCTGCCCTGCCACCAGCAGCCGTACCGGCATGGCCAGCTTGGGCATCTTCAACCCGAACTCGGCCAGCACGGCCTTGAAGGCGGCGCCGATCTCTTCGCGGGTCCACGCGGGCAGCGCGGCCAGCCGGGCCGACAGTGCCGCCAGTGCCGGCTGGATCTCCGGGGTGAGATGTTCGGCCTTGAGCGCGGCATCGGCCCGCGGCTCGCCGCGATAGAACAGCAGCGCGGCCTGCGCGACTTCCTTCAGCGTGTTGGCGCGGTCCTTCACCAGCGCGATCACGCCGACCAGGTCGGCCCCTTCCACCTTGCCGCCCAGCGCCTCGATAAAGGGCTGCGTCAGCGTGGCCAGGCGCTGGTTGTCACCAGCCTTGATGTAGTGGTTGTTGAGCCAGGCCAGCTTCTCAGGGTTGTACTGGGCCGGCGACTTGCCCAGGTGCTCAAGGTCGAACCACTCCACGAACTGCTCGCGCGAGAAGATCTCGGCATCGCCGTGCGCCCAACCCAGCCGCGCCAGGTAGTTCAGCACCGCTTCCGGCAGGTAGCCCTCGTCGCGATACCCGGTCACGCTCATCGCGCCATGGCGCTTGCTCATTTTCTCGCCCTGCTCGTTGAGCACGGTCGGCAGGTGCGCGTAGACCGGAGGCGTGCCGCCCAGCGCGCGGATGATGTTGATCTGGCGCGGCGTGTTGTTGACGTGGTCGTCGCCGCGGATCACGTGGGTGATCTGCATGTCGAGATCGTCCACCACCACGCAGAAGTTGTAGGTGGGCGTGCCGTCGGGGCGCGCGATCACCAGGTCGTCGAGCTCGTCATTGGCAATCTCGATGCGGCCCTTGACCGCGTCGTCCCACACCACGCTGCCGCCGATGGGGTTCCTGAAGCGGATCACCGGGTCCACGCCGGCCGGCGGCTCGGGCAGGACCTTGCCCGGCTCAGGCCGCCAGAAGCCGTTGTAGCGCGGCTTCTCGCCGCGCTCGCGCTGGGCTTCGCGCAGCGCGTCCAGTTCTGCCGTGCTCATGTAGCAGCGGTAGGCCAGCCCGGCCTCCACCATCTGCGCCACCACCTCGCGATAGCGGTCCATGCGCTGCATCTGGTAGAACGGCCCCTCGTCGATATCCAGCTCGAGCCAGGCCATGCTTTCGAGGATCACGTCGACCGCCTCCTGCGACGAGCGCTCGACGTCGGTGTCCTCGATGCGCAGGATGAAGTCGCCCTGCATGCGGCGGGCAAAGGCCCAGGGATAGAGCGCGGAGCGGATATTGCCGAGATGGATGAAGCCGGTCGGGCTCGGCGCAAAGCGGGTGCGGACGCGTTGAGTCATGGTCAGGGGAAAAACAAGAAAGCCCGCGCGCGGCGGCGCGCAGGCTGGTGTATGTGCGGGCCCTGCATTATACCAACGCGTATTGCCCAGCTTCGCCCCGCCCCCGACCCATTGCGCGCACCGGCCCCGCGCGGAATCATTTATGCTTGCGCCGGTCTGAGCTGTGGCCGGCAGCCAGGCCGAGCGATCGGAACGTGGATGGAGAAGCACCCGCATCGCATCGCCGCCGCTGGTCCCTCCTTGTTACCGATCCCCCGCTGCATGCAACGACGTCATTTTCTCGGCATCTCCGCCGCCGCCCTGCTGGCGGGCTGCGCCTTCGGCCCGCGCTCCGCGCCACCGGTCGCGACCACGCCGCCCTCCCCGCCCACGCCGCGGCCCATCAAGATCGGCCTGGCGCTGGGCGGCGGCGCCGCGCGCGGCTTTGCCCATATCGGCGTGATCAAGGCGCTCGAGGCCCAGGGCATCCACGCCGACCTGGTCACCGGCACCAGCGCCGGCGCGGTGGTGGCGGCGCTGTACGCCAGCGGGCTCAATGGCTTCCAGCTGAACAAGCTTGCCCTGACCATGGACGAGGCCGCCATCGCCGACTGGGCGCTGCCGTTCGGCACCCGCTTCGGCGGCTGGCTCAAGGGCGAGGCGCTGCAGAACTACGTCAACCGCCTGGTGCAGAACCGCCCCATCGAATCCATGAAGCTGCCGCTGGGCATCGTCGCCACCGACCTCAAGAGCGGCGACAAGATCCTGTTCCGCCGCGGCAACACGGGCCAGGCCGTGCGCGCTTCCAGCAGCGTGCCGGGCGTGTTCCAGCCGGTATCGATCCAGGGGCACGACTATGTCGACGGCGGCCTGGTCGAACCGGTGCCGGTGGATTCCGCCCGCAGCATGGGAGCGGACTTTGTCATTGCGGTCAATATCTCGGCCGATCCGTCGGCGCAGCAGCACGCCGGCCAGAGCGGCGTGCTGCTGCAGACCACCGCGATCATGGGCCAGTCCATCAACAAGATGGCGCTGGCGCGCGCCGACGTGGTGATCCGGCCCGAGCTGCCCGACATGGGCGGCAGCGACTTCAATGCGCGCAACCGCGCCGTACTGGCGGGCGAACAGGCGACCGCGGCGGTCATGGCAACGCTGCGGCAGCGGCTGGAACAGGCCCGGCTGGCGCCCGCCGGCAAGGTCGCGGCGCAGTAGCCGCGCCGCCGCTGCATCGGAAAACAAAAAGGACTGCCGCAGCAGTCCTTTCTTGTTTAACGCGTCGCCAGCCGTCAGCCGCCGTACATCGACGCGCGAGCCGCCTTGGGATCGTAGCGCTTGAGCGTCTCGACCATGTCGCCCAGGCCCTCGGCACTGCGTTCCTTGCCTTCGTCGATGCGGCGGGCGCCGTTGTAGCGGGTCACCCAATAGGCCGCGCGCATGTCGTCGACGCGGATCTTGCTGCCGGTGGACGGCGCATGCACGAACTTGTTGTCGCCGATATAGATGCCGACATGCGAAAAAGTCTGGCGCATGGTGTTGAAGAACACCAGGTCGCCCGGACGCAGGTCGCTGGTCGCCACGGTGGTGCCGACGCGGCTGATTTCGACGGAGCGGCGCGGCAGCATGAAGCCGAAGGTGTCATGGAACACGTAGCGGACGAAGCCGCTGCAGTCCAGGCCGGATTCGGGCGTGTTGCCGCCGAAGCGGTAACGCACGCCGATCAGGCCCAGCGCATTCATGACCAGGTCGCCAGCCTTGCTGGCAACGTTGCTGGTGGAATTCACCACCGACGACAGCAAGCCGCGCCTGCCTTCCGGATGCGAATCCACGGCCTGGGCCGCGGACTCGATACGGGTGTCGGCATCCTTGAATACCGTATCCGCCAGCACTCCATTCGACACAGTCGCACCGCAGGCAAGGGCAAATCCGACGGCGGCGCGCGCCAGGGAATGAAGCACCGATCGCTGCATTGGCTCTCCTGTTGATCGTTCCAAAGCAAGCCCCGGCACAGAGTCCGGGGCAGCTGGGTATTGGGTGGATGTCGCGCGAACGTTTCAGTGACGTCGGGCGATCATCGTGTGAACTCAGGGGGCAAACCTTACGCAACCTCCGCGCCAGGGCCTCGGCTCGGCTCCCGCACCGCAAGCGTGCACGGCGGGCGCAAATGCGCCGGACGCACCACCCCCAAAACTAGTTCTGGCGGGATGGTAAAGGGTTGTCATTCACATGTCAAAGTTCGTTACAAATTCGACGGATTTGGCTTCCGAATCAACGATATAGACCGTTTTTCGCATCTTCTTTATCGGATTAATCCCATGGCTCGATGCTAGCTGCGCGGTCGGCATTGCCCTCGCATTGCAACAGCAAACCCTGCCGAATTACGCCGCACCGACCTGCGCCGCCGCCATCAGCTTGCGCGTATAGGGATGTTGCGGTGCCCCCAGCACCGCTTCGGTCTCGCCCGCCTCGACCACCTCGCCCGCCTTCATCACGATGACCCGGTGCGCCATGGCACGGATCACCGCCAGGTCATGGCTGATAAACAGATAGCTGAGGTTGTACTTGTGCTGCAGCTGAGACAGCAGCGCCAGCACCTGCTGCTGGATCGAGACATCCAGCGCCGAGGTCGGCTCATCCAGCACCAGTATCTGCGGCTTGAGGATCAGCACGCGGGCGATGGCAATGCGCTGGCGCTGCCCGCCGGAGAATTCATGCGGATAGCGGCCCAGCGCGGTACGGTCGAGGCCGACCTCGCGCAACGCCTCGATCACGCGCTGTCGCGTGGCCTCGCGCGACAGTCCGGGCTGGTGCAGCGCCAGGCCTTCGCCCACGATCTGCTCGATGGTCATGCGCGGCGCCAGCGACCCGAACGGGTCCTGGAACACCACCTGCATGCGCGCGCGCAGCTTGCGGCGGTCGTCGCGCGTGGCGGTGTCGAAGCTGCGGCCCAGGAAATGGATGGTGCCAGCGCTCTTGCGCTGCAGCGCCAGCACGGTATGCGCCAGCGTGGTCTTGCCCGAGCCGGACTCGCCGACGATGCCCAGCGTCTCGCCCTCGCGCAGCTGGAAATCGACATCCTTGACCGCCGCGAACTGGTCCTTGCCGAACCACCCTGCCAGGCCGCGGCGCTTGCGCGCATAGCTGACGCCGAGCTTGTTCGCCTCGAGCAGCACCGGCGCCAGCGGCACCAGCGGCAGCACCTCGCGCCGCGGGCGGCTGTCGATCAGCTTGCGGGTATAGGGGTGCTGGGGCGCGGCGAACACGCTGGCGGTCTCGCCGGTTTCCACCAGCACGCCCTTCTCCATCACGCCGACCCGTTGCGCGAAGGCGCGCACCAGGTTGAGGTCGTGGGTGATCAGCATCACCGCCATGCCGAACTCGGCCTGCAGGTCGCGCAGCAGGTCGAGGATCTGCGCGCGGATGGTGACGTCCAGCGCCGTGGTCGGCTCGTCGGCCAGCAGCAGCTTGGGCCGGCACGCCAGCGCCATCGCGATCATGGCGCGCTGGCGCTGGCCGCCCGACAACTGGTGCGGGAAGCTGTCGAAGCGATGTGCGGCGTCGCTGATGCCGGTGCGCTCCAGCAACGCGATGGCGCGCTCGCGCGCGGCGCGGCGGTCCAGGCCTTCGTGCAGTGCGAGGGTCTCGACGATCTGGTTGCCGATGGTGTACAGCGGGTTCAGCGCCGTCATCGGCTCCTGGAAGATCATCGCGATCTCGGCGCCGCGGATCGCGCGCATCTCGCGGTCGGAGACCTCCAGCAGGTTCTTGCCCTCGAAACGGATCGCGCCATCGTAGTAGGCGTCTTCCACCAGCCGTAGCATGGCCAGCGCCGTCACGGTCTTGCCCGAACCGGACTCGCCCACCAGCGCATAGCGCTCGCCGGCGCGCAGGTCGAAGCTGACGTCGCGCACCGCGCGGGTGGCATGCTCGCCATGGCCGAAGGTGACCGACAGCTTGTCGACGCACATCAGCGTGGATCCCGGCGCGGGCATCGGTGCCGGCGCCACGTCCGGCAAGGTCATCGGCGACACCGCGGTCATGGCGTGGCCTCCGGCGCCGCGCCGGTGGGCGCGCCTGCGGGCACCTTGGGCTCGACGCGGCCGCGCAGCGCGGCCAGGCCCAGCCGGGTATCGAAGGCATCGCGCAGCGCGTCGCCCATGAAGGTCAGCAGCAGCAGCGTCACCACCAGCACCGCGAAGGTCGACAGCGAGATCCACCACGCATCGAGGTTGGCCTTGCCCTGCGCCAGCAACTCGCCCAGGCTCGGCGTGGTGGGCGGCACGCCCAGGCCGAGGAAGTCGAGGCTGGTCAGCGCCAGGATGGCCGCGCTCATGCGGAATGGCAGGAAGGTGATCACAGGGGTCAGGCTGTTTGGCAGGATGTGGCGCCACATGATCTGCACGTTGGACAATCCCAGCGCGCGCGCGGCCTTGACGTAGTCGAGCGAGCGGTTGCGGTAGAACTCGGCGCGCACGTAATCGGACAAGCCCATCCAGCCGAACAGCGACAGCAGGATGATCAGCAGCGCCAGGCTGGGCTCGAAGATCGAGGCGAAGATGATCAGCAGGTAGAGCTCGGGCATCGAGCTCCAGATCTCGATGGCGCGTTGCGAGAACAGGTCGAAGCGCCCGCCGAAGAAGCCCATCAGCGCCCCGGTCAGGGTACCGACCAGCACCCCGATCACGGTCAGCGCCAGCGCGAACAGCACCGACACGCGGAAGCCATACAGCAGCCGCGCCAGCACGTCGCGGCCGCGGTCGTCGGTGCCGAGCCAGTTCTCGGCCGAGGGCGGCGCCGGGTTGGGTTCCTTGGCGAAGTAGTTGAGCGAGTCGTACGAATACCGGTTCAGCGGAAACACCGCGAAATTGCCGTTGGTGGTGATGCGATCGCGGATATACGGGTCCAGGTAATCGGCCGGCGTGGCGAAATCGCCGTCGAAGGTGGTTTCGGGATAGACCTTGACGATGGGGAAATACCATTCGCCCTTGTAGTGCACCACCAGCGGCCGGTTGCTCGACAACAGTTCCGCGCCCAGGCTGAGCACGAAGATGACGACGAAGATCACCAGGCTCCAGTAGCCGCGCCGGTTGCGGCGAAAGCGCTGCCAGGCGCGCTGGCGCGGCGAAGGCGAATGCGGCAGGCCGTTGGGCGCCGCGTGCGAGAACGGTTTCATCGGTGCAAGCCCTCGAAATGGATGCGCGGGTCCACCAGCACGTAGCAGACGTCGGAGATCAGGCGCGTGACCAGCCCGATCAGCGTGAACAGGTAGAGCGTGCCGAGCACCACCGGATAGTCGCGCCGCAGCACCGCTTCATACGAAAGCAGGCCCAGCCCGTCGAGCGAGAACAGTGTCTCGATCAGCAGCGAGCCGGTGAAGAAGGCGCCGATGAACGCCGCCGGGAAGCCGGTCACCAGCGGGATCAGGGCATTGCGAAAGACGTGCTTCCACAGCACGCGGCGCTCGCCCAGGCCCTTGGCGCGCGCGGTCAGCACATACTGCTTGCGGATTTCCTCGAGGAAGGCGTTCTTGGTCAGCATGGTCACCACCGCGAAACTGCCCACCACCGACGCCGTGATCGGCAGCACCAGATGCCACAGGTAGTCCATCACCTTGCCCATCAGCGACAGCTGCTCCCAGTTATCGGAAGTCAGCCCCCGCAGCGGAAACCACTGCACGAAGGTGCCGCCGCCGAACACCACCAGCAGCAGCACGCCGAGCACGAAGCCAGGGATGGCATAGCCGACCAGCACGATGACGCTGGTCACCACGTCGAAGCGGCTGCCCGCCCGGATCGCCTTGGAGATGCCGAGCGGCACCGATATCAGGTAGGTCAGGAAGAAGGTCCACAAGCCGAGGCTGACCGATACCGGCAGCTTGGACTTGACCAGCTCCCACACGCTGCGGTGCTGGAAATAGCTCTGGCCCAGGTCGAACTGGGCAAAGCGCTTGAGCATCAGCAAGTAGCGCTCCAGCGGCGGCTTGTCGAAGCCGTAGAGGGCCTGGATCTCCTTGATCTTGTCGGGGTCGACGCCACGCCGCCCGCGGTATTCGGCGCCACCGCCGCTGGCTTCGCCAGCGCCGCCGCGCCCTTTCAGCTCCATCATCATCTGTTCGACCGGGCCGCCCGGCACGAACTGGATCACGACAAAGGTCAGCGTGATGACCCCGACCAGCGTCGGAATCATCAGCAGAATGCGTTTGAGCAGATAGGCAAGCATGGGGGCCGTCTCTTTCCTTGTCCGCGCTGAACCTGCCAGCGCCTGAGTGCCTCAGCGGGCTTGCGCCTGCACGTCGGTGCGCCACCAGTGGCTGAGGATCCAGCCTTCCGCGGTGTAGAAATACGGCAGCCGCTCCGGGTACGCCAGCGTCTTGCGGTAGGCCACCCGGTGCGACGCGCTGTACCAGTTCGGCACGATGTAATAGCCGTGCATCAGCACCCGGTCCAGCGCGCGGCCGGCAGTGACGAGCTCCTGCCGGGTATCGGCGCGCAGCACGTTGTCCACCAGCTTGTCGACCACCGGCGACTTCAGCCCGAACAGGTTGTCCGAGCCCGGCGTGCCGGCGGCCTCGCTGGAGAAGCGGTCGCGCAGTTCATTGCCCGGGCTTTGCGAATCGGGGAAGCGGATCGACACCATGTCGAAGTCGAAGTCTTCGAGCCGTTTCTGGTACAGCGCGAAATCCGTGGTGCGCTGGTGCACCTGGATGCCGAGCTTCTCGAGGTTGCGCACATAAGTGGTGATCACCCGGCTCATGGCGCCGCCGTCGTCGAGGAACTCGAATACCAGCGGCTCGCCCTTGGCGTTGCGCAGCGCGCCGTCGGTATAGGTCCAGCCGGCCTGGGCCAGCAGGCGCCGCGCCAGGCGCAGGTTGTCGCGCAGCGAGCGCGGCGGCGCGGTGCTGGGCTGGACCACGTCGGGGCCGAACACCTCCGGCGGCAGTTGCGCGCGCAGCGGTTCGAGCAGCTGCAGTTCGCCGGGACCGGGACGGCCGTCGAAAGTGGCGCTGGCCGACAGTTCGCTGTTGGAGAACCAGCTGTCCAGGCGCTTGTAGGCGCCGTAGAACAGCTGCCGGTTGAGCCATTCGAAATCCAGCGCCAGGATCAGCGCCTGGCGTACGCGCACGTCCTGGAACACCGGCTTGCGCAGGTTCATGACATAGCCCTGCATGCCGGCGCCGTTGCGATGCGGGAACTCGGTCTTGAGCAGTTCGCCGTTGCGAAAGCGCGTGCCCTGGTAGCTCTTGGCCCAGTTCTTGGCCTTGTATTCGACGATGGCGTCGAACTCGCCGGCCTTGAAGGCCTCCAGCCGCGCGGTCTCGTCCTTGTACAGGCGGTAGACCACGCGCGCGAAGTTGAAGGTGCCGCGCCGCACGGCGAGGTCCTTGCCCCAGTATTTCGGGTCGCGCTGGAAAACGATGCCGCGGCCGGCGTCGAAACGCTCGATCAGGTAGGGACCGCTGGTCACCGGCGGCTCGAAGGTCAGCTTCTCGAACGGAACCTTGGCGGTCCACTTGCGCGAGAACACCGGCAGCGAGCCCACGATCAGCGGCAGTTCGCGGTTGCGCTGCTTGAAATCGAAGCGCACGGTGCGCTCGCCGGTCACGACCACCGCCTTCACGTCGGTGCACATGCTGCGATAGCCTGGGCTCGAGGCCTTGCTCATCAGCATGTCGTAGGAGTACTTGACGTCCGAGGCGAGCACCGGGTCGCCATTGGAAAAGCGCGCCTGCGGGCGGATCGTGAAGGTGACCGACAACTCGTCGGGCGCCACCGTGACGTCCTCGGCCAGCAGGCCGTAGGCGCTGGCGCTTTCGTCGGCGCTGCTGATCAGCAGCGACTCGAACATCAGCGCGTTCAGGCCCGGGGCCGAGGTGCCCTTCAGCGTGAACGGATTGAACTTGTCGAAACTGGTGCGCCGGTCTGGATTGGCGAGCGTCAGCGTGCCGCCGACCGGTGCGTTGGGATTGGCGTATTCGAAGTGCGAGAAATTCGGCTGGTACTTGAGGTCCCCATGCAGCGCAAAGCCATGCGCCGCCCATGCCGGATCAGAAAAGAGCGAGACCCCCGCCGCCAGCGCCAGCGCCAGCTTCATTGCCGCCCAACCACGCAGTACTGCATCCCGCCGGAAGCACTGCCATGCCGCCTGAAGCGGCCAACGTGCTTGAATAGGCATCCTGTTGGATTCCTCCACTGTCACCTGTCGGGCCCGGCGTTCTGCGGCCGGGCCAAGTATGAGACAATTTTACATGCGTCCGGGGTGGCCCCAGCCATCCGGACATTCCCTCTGCGCGGCGCAATAAAAGGGCCGCAAGACAGCCCGGCACCCGCACGGCCGCATGGCGGACGCACGAAGCGTGCCTGATACACCACCTTGGAGAATTTATGGGATTTCTGGCAGGTAAGCGGATCCTGATCACCGGCTTGCTTTCGAACCGCTCGATCGCCTATGGCATTGCCTCGGCGTGCAAGCGCGAAGGCGCCGAACTGGCCTTCACCTACGTCGGCGAACGGTTCAAGGACCGGATCAGCGACTTTGCCAAGGAATTCGGCAGCGACCTGGTTTTCGAATGCGACGTCGGCAGCGACGAGCAGATTGCCGCCACCTTCGCCGCGCTGGGCCAGCGCTGGGAAAAGTTCGACGGCCTGGTGCATTCGATCGGCTTCGCGCCGCGTGAAGCGATCGCCGGCGATTTCCTCGACGGCCTGTCGCGCGAAGGCTTCCGCATCGCCCACGACATTTCCGCGTACAGCTTCCCGGCGCTGGCCAAGGCCGCCCTGCCGCTGCTGTCGGACAAGGCCTCGCTGCTGACGCTGACTTACCTGGGCGCCGAGCGCGTCGTTCCCAACTACAACACCATGGGCCTGGCCAAGGCATCGCTGGAAGCCAGCGTGCGCTACCTGGCCTCATCGGTCGGCCCGCGCGGCATCCGTGCCAACGGCATCTCGGCCGGTCCGATCAAGACCCTGGCCGCCTCGGGCATCAAGGGCTTCGGCAAGCTGCTCGGCCACTTCGAGGAAGCCGCGCCGCTGCGCCGCAATGTCACCATCGAAGAGGTCGGCAACGTCGCCGCCTTCCTGCTGTCGGACCTGGCCAGCGGCGTGACCGGTGAGATCACCTACGTCGACGGCGGCTTCAACGTGGTTGGCGCAAGCGTGGCCGACGCGGAGTAAATCCTGCGCCGGCAGCACGCGCAATAAAAAAAGGGGTGCCGGTATGGCACCCCTTTTTGCTTCGGGATTCCGAAGGCGCGCACGCCAGCGTGCTACGCCGCGGCGGGCACGCGCCGCTCCATGCTCAGCATCGACCAGGCATAGATCACCAGCCCGCCAAGCGCCAGCAGCAAGCCGACCCAGCCGGTCGACTCCCAGCCGAAGCCTGCAGCGATGGTCAGCCCGCCCAGCCAGGCGCCTAGCGCATTGGCCAGGTTGAAGGCCGAATGGTTGAGCGCAGCGGCCAGCGTCTGGGCGTCGCCGGCGACGTCCATCAGCCGGATCTGCAGCGCCGGGCCCAGCGCCACCGCGGTACCGACCAGCAGCACATTGAACGCCGCCAGCCATGCATGCGACGCGGTCAAGGTAAAGGCGCCCAGCACCAGCGCGGTCCAGACCAGCACGCCGCCCACCGTGGGCATCAGCGCCTTGTCGGCCAGCCTGGCACCGGCCAGGTTGCCCGCCACCATGCCGATGCCGAACAGCGCCAGCACCACCGGGATGCCAGCCGCCGGCATATGCGCCAGCTCCAGCATGGTCGGCTTGATATAGCTGAACACCGAGAACATGCCGCCAAACCCGATCGCGCCGATACCCAGCGTCAGCCAGACCTGCTTGCGCCCGAGCGCCGACAACTCGCGCAGCGGGCTGGCACGCCGGTCAGCCGGCACGAACGGCACCCAGCGCCATACCAGCAGCGCCGTCAGCGCACCGAGCGCACCGACGATCACGAAGGCCGAGCGCCAGCCCAGCCACGTGCCGACCGCCGCGGCGATGGGCACGCCGACCAGCGTGGCGGTGGTCAGGCCCAGCATCACCAGCCCTACCGCCTGCGCGCGCCGCTCGCGCGGGACCAGGCTGGCGGCAACCAGCGCCGCCACGCCGAAATACGTGCCGTGCGGAAAACCCGTGAGCAGACGCGCCACCATCATCGACAGGTACGACGGCGCCAGCGCGCTGGCGATATTGCCGGCGGCAAACACCGCCATCAGTGCGATCAGCAGGTTGCGCCGCGGCCAGCGCGCGCCCAGCACCGCCAGCAGTGGCGCGCCGACGACCACGCCGAGTGCATAGGCACTGATCAGGTGGCCGGCTTGCGGGATCGAGATGCCGAGGTCGGTTGCGGCATCGGGCAGCAGGCCCATGATGACGAACTCGCCGGTGCCGATGCCGAAACTGCCGACGCCAAGCGCCAGCAGGGGCAGCCGGCCGGCTGGCTTGTGATCGCGGGAAGACAGGGAAGCGTCGGCGCCGCGGTCTGGATCCGCGGCGGATTGTGCATGTGGAGCGGCCATGTACAGGATGCAGGAAGTTCAACGAAATGCCGCCCGCTGACGGGCGAGGTAGGGTCCTCGCCTCTGATCGATCCAGCGTGCTCCTGTGCGGCGCGCAGGCCGTATTGTGCGTCAAAAACGCGAATCGTGCCGGCGCCGCCGGCACCCCGCCAGGACCGCGACGCGCCCGCGCCGGGCGCGGCATCCTTGCGCTAGGGCTCGGCGTCCTCGCCCAGGCTGGCCACGTTGAACTTGGTCACGTCCAGCACCGCCGCGGTCATCACGGAACTGGAGACGCCCAACATCAGGATGCCGTTGGCCGCTTCCAGCGGCCCCAGCAGCCGCCACGTGGGCGACATGACGATATCCCCATAGCCCAGCGTGGCAAAGTTGACGCCCGAGTGATACAGCGCGGTGGTGAAATCGGCGAACTCGCCCAGCAGCATGAACAGGATGGCCCAGATCGCCATCTGCACGAAATTGCCGAACAGGGTCATCACCATCACCACCGACAGCAGCATGATCTCCTGACCCAGCGATACGCTCCCCTGCCGCGCGTGCTTGAAGCGCACGTAATAGCGCAGGCAGATGGCCACAAAGACCGCCTGCAACAGCAGGCAGACCAGCATCACGGGAAGGCCGACCGCCAGGTTGCGCAGCATGATCGCCCGCTTCAGCCGGAGAGCTGCCGTGCGCCGCGCGGCTGATCGAGCCATGCGACCATCAGCCAGGCATACAGCGTGACGCCGACAAACAGGCCCATGCGCACGGCAAAGGCGGTATAGACGTCCTTCCCGGCGGCGCTGTCCTGCACGGACTGGCCCAGCAGGATAATCAGCGTCACGAGGGTATTGACCCAGAAGCCCGGCGGGTACCGCGACGGGCTGAGGCCATATAGCTTGCGCGCCACCAGCAGGCCGAACAGCAGCATCCACAGGAAATACATCCACAGATGCACGAACAGGCTGAGCGCGGCCCAGAACAGAATTGCCAGCACACCGCCAAGCAGGGTCGAGCCAAGCAGTTCGCGCCCCGCGCCGCGTGCCGAGACGGTGCAGCTTTGCCGGCCCAGCGTGGCCGCTTTCATGATGATCGGCAGGTACGCCGCCGGATCGTTCAGCGCCAGCAGGAACGCCGGCATGACCACCAGCGCGGCGCGCAGCGCGATCCGGGCAGCCTGGACGTCCGGCAGGGCCGCCGGCGCAGGCGGTGCCCCCGCGCCAGCAGGCTCGGGAAACAGCCAGTGGCCAAGCCCGAGCGCCATCACGGCGACGAGCAAGCCCTTGACCAGCGCTTCGATGACCGTGACCGCCAGCCCGAAGTCGAAGGTGCCCGCCGCGGAAATCATGGTCAGTCCTACCACCAGGAAGGTCGACACCAGGCCGTTGCCGCCGCGCAGGCCATAGCGAAAGGCGAAGAACAGGCACAGGCTGACCAGCAGCACGCCGCTGGCGGGGTAATAGCGCAGGATCGGGACCAGCAGCAGGCCGGTGCCCGTGGTCAGCATCACGACCAGCGCCAGGCCCAGCGCGGCGCCGGGCGACATCGGACGGTTGAGGCTGGTCAGCAGGAACACGCCGAGCACCGGCGTCACCATGGGCACCGGCAGGCCCAGGCCAAAGCTGACCGCCAGGCACAGCGCGGTCCCGCTGGCCAGCCGCAGCGAGCGCCGCGCGCGTGGATCGGGCGCGGGCAACGGCAGTGCCCGGAGGTCAGTAGACATAGGACAGCCAACTCATCAGGTACAGGAACAGGCGGCCCAGCGGATTGAGCGGATTGCCCTCGGTGGGAAACGCCATCACCTCGGCCTGCCCGCCCACGCGAATGCCGCGAAGCGCCGCCAGTTCTTTCCGGTCAATCTCGACAATGACCGGGAAGCGTTGCGCCGGACGCAGCCAGTCACGGCTGTTTTGCACCGTCGGCAGGCTGCCCGGCGGCGTGCCCGGCCCCACGTTGACGCCGTAGCCGACACTGCGCACGCGGCCTTCGAAGACCCGGCCCGGCAAGGCATCCAGCACGACTGCAACCGGCGTGCCGGGCTCGACGCGGCCCAGGTTGTTCTCGGTCATTTCGGCGCTGACCCACACATCGTGGATGGCGATCAGCGTCATGACGGGATTGCCGGCAGCGGCAAACTGTCCGACGTCGGTGCGCAGGTCGGTGACCAGCCCGGCGGCGCGCGCCCGCACCTGCGTATTGGCAAGGTCGAGCTCGGCTTTTTCCAGCGCCGTGGCGGCGCTGCGCAGCTTGGCGTTGTCGTCCTCGCTGCCGCCCTGCTGCTCGCGCGCCCGCTGCACCTCGGCCCGGGCAGCGGCGACCTGGCTGACGGCCTGCTCGAGGCCGGCCCGCGCCACCTCCAGGCGCCGCAGGGAAATGGTGCCCGCGTCTTCGCGGTACAACCGCTCGAGGCGCTCGCTATCCTGGCGCGCCTTGACTTCGTTGGCGCGGGCCGCGCGCAGCGATGCCTGCGCCGATTCGATGCCCGCGGTGCCGGCGCCGACCTGCCGGCGCGTGGACTCAAGGTCAGCGCGGGCGCGGTCCACGGCAATCTTGTAGTGCTGGGGATCCACCTCGAACAGCACCGTGCCCGCGGCGACGTCCTGATTGTTGCGCACATTCACCTTGGTCACGCGCCCGGACACCTCGGCGGCAACCGGCACGACGAAGGCCTGCACCCGCGCCTGTTGCGTGTAAGGGGTCAGGCGGTCGGCCAGCAGGTACCAGGCGAGGCTGATCACGATCAGCAGCAGGATCCAGCGCACGCCCTTTCTTGACGCGTCGGCAGCGGGCGCCGGCGCTGCGGGGGCAGCGGCAGGCGCAGCCGGGGATGCGGCGGAAGGTTGCGGGGTGTCGCTCATCGGCGCTCGCTCAGTGGGTTACCGTTGACTGTCACGGAGGCTGGGGCCGGCGCCGGCTCATCCAGCAGGGTCCCCCAGTCGGTGCGTTGCTGCATCTGCCGGCGGGTGGCGGGGTCAAGCAGCGGCGGCGCGCCCGACCAGCCGCCGCCGAGCGCCTTGTACACGGCGATCAGGTCGCTGACCGCATTGCTGCGGTTGACCACGTAGGCGTCCTGCTGGGTCGCCAGCGCGCGCTGTGCATCGAGCACGCGCTGGAAGTCGGAGTAGCCCTCGCGGTAAAGCGCGCTGGCCAGCGTCAGGGAACGCCTCGCGGCCAGCGCGCTGTCACGCAGGATCTGCTCGCGCTCCAGCGCCTTGAGCAGCGCACTCGCGGCGTCGTCCGCTTCGCGCGCCGCCTGGCGCACGGCCTCCTGATAGGCGACGATCAGTTGCTGCAGCCGGGCGTCCTGCACGCGCACCGTGTTGCGGATGCGCCCGTAGTCGAAAATGTTCCAGCGCAGGCTTGGGCCGCCGACCAGCGCCAGGCTGTTGGGCGTGCCTGCCAGCGTGCTGGCGGACCACACAATGCTGCCCAGCAGCGTCAGCGACGGATACAGATCGGCCTCGGCCACGCCGACCAGCGCCGATTGCGCGGCGATCTGCAGCTCGGCGGCGCGGATATCCGGACGGCGCTGCAGCAGGCTGGCCGGCACGTCCTGCAGCACGGCGCGATCGATCAGCGGAATCACGCCTTCCTGGCCGCTCAGTTCCGGCAACTCCGGCAATGGCCCCGGCGGGCGGCCCATCAGCACCGCCAGGGCATTGCGGGTGCGCGTGATCTGGCTTTCAAATTCCGGGATAGTGCCGAGGGTGCCCAGATACTGCGTCTTCGCTTGCTGCAGGTCGAGCTCGTCGGTCTCGCCGCTCTTGAACAAGCGTTCGGTGATTTCGAGGCTGCGCCGCTGCAGCGCCGCGTTGTCGCGGGCGATGCGCAGGCGAGCCTCGGCTGTGCGCAACGCAAAGTAGGTTTCCGCCACCTGCGCGCGCAGCAATACCAGGCCATCGTCGCGGTTGGCGCTGGCGGCAAAGTAGGCGGCATCGGCAGATTCGATGGCGCGGCTGAAGCGCCCCCAGAAATCCAGCTCCCAGCCGATGTCGAAGCCGGCGCTGTATTGCCAGAAGCGATTATTCTGCGGATTGCGGCCGCCGGCCTGCCGTCGGTCGGTGTACAGGACATCGGCGCTGGCCTGCTGCAGTTGCGGATAGCGCCCGCTCTGGGCGATGCCCAGCTGCGCGCGCGCTTCCATCACGCGCAGGCCAGCGATCTTCAGGCCGGCATTGTGGGCATCGGCTTCGGCGATCAGGCGTTCGAGCACCGGGTCGCCGAAGACCTGCCACCACTCGCGGATGTCGGGCAGCGCCCCCTGCACGGTTGCCTGCTCGAGCGCCGGGCTGCGCCACTGCTGCGCCCAGGGCTCAGCCTGCGGCTGGAAGTCAGGCCCCAGGCGCGCGCAGCCGCCAACGCAGCAGGCGCAGGCCAGCAATGCGCGCAAAGGAGGCTGCCAGCGCGGCATGGGGCCGTATCGCTTCAGGTCTGTGGCTGGTTGCCTGCCCCGCTCTGATGCGGCGGATCTTCCACCCATTGCCAGAACAGCTGATAGCCGACCGCCAGCACCACCGGGCCGATGAACAGGCCGATCACGCCGCCGGTCACCATTCCGCCCAGCGCCCCGACCAGCACCACCGGCATCGGCACGTCGACGCCACGCCCCAGCAACAGCGGCTTGAGCACGTTATCGGCCAGCCCCGCCACGAACACATAGATAGCGAAGACGATGGTGGCCACGCTGGCCCCTTCGCTGGCAAATACATAGATGATCACCGGCACGGTGATCAGCGTGGCCGGCAACTGCGCAATGCCCAGCAGCAGCACCGCCATGGCCAGCAAGCCCGCGGCCGGGATCCCCTTGATCACGAAGGCCACGCCGATCAGCAGCATCTGGATAAAGGCGATGCCGACCACGCCCTGGGCCACCGCGCGTATGGTCGCCGTGCACAGCGCGGCGATGCGCTGCCCCCGTTCCGGACCAAACACGCGCGCGGCAATCTGCACGGCGCTGCGGTGGCCGGCCTCGCCGTACGCCATGAAGATGCCGCCGATAATCAACGCGAAGACAAAAATCAGCAGCCCCTTGCCAATGCCCGCGGCGGCGCCCAGCACGACCAGGCTGACTTCCTTGACCTGCGGCGCGTGCGCCTGGATCGCCCCGGTCAGGTCGGAAGCGGCCTGCAGCCAGACGTCGTACACGCGCTGGCCCACCAGCGGCCAGGTGGCGACGGACTCGGCCGGTGGCGGGATATGCATGCCCTCTTTCTTGACCATGGCCATGGCATTGCCGACCGAATCGACCATGGCGGCGCCCAACAGGTATGCCGGCAGCGCGATGATGGCAATGGAGACCAGCACGATCAGCGTGGCGGCGCGTCCGTCCTTGTTGCCCAGCCGGCGCCGGAGCCTGACCTGCATGGGATAGATGGTTACCGCGAGGATCACCGACCAGACGATGAGATCGAGAAAGGGCTGGAATATGCGGAAGCAGAAGATCGCAAGCACCGCGATCAGCCCGGCGCGGATCAGCACATCGAGTAGTCCGCGCGACAGCACTCTCTCTGAAGTTGGCGTGGGCATCATCGCTTGTCTCCCTGCAGATCATTCTCAAGACCCAGGACCGGCAAACCTCGCCGCCGCGCATTCGCCAGGCCAGGTTAAGTACTGGTCGCATGGACGGATGAAATCCAGTCTAGATGAGGGCTGAGGCCGGAACAACCTCAAAAGGTATGCTTATCGCTACATGGACCATGACGGCCAGATGCCACAACGATTGGCTTTGTACGTCCGCAGGGATAACGGCGTTGGCGAGGGGGAAGCGGAGGGTCAGCGACCGGCAAGCGGCGGAAGTGACAAGGACTGTTGCGGCGGGGCGAAGCCATGGCCCGCCCTTGCAAGACTGGCGCGTCCTAGAGGATTCGAACCTCTGACCGCTCGCTTAGAAGGCGAGTGCTCTATCCAACTGAGCTAAGGACGCGAAGGCGTGCATTCTACCGCAGCGCCCGGCCGCGGTGACAAGCCGTGCGCGTCAGGAGGCAATGCGCGGCTGGCCGCGCGTGACATAGCGGCCAGCGCCTTCAGCAGCATCGGCGGCCGGCGCTGCATTATCGCCGCCCACCGGGTGCAGCGACACGCAGTTGCGCCCCTTCAGCTTGGCGTCATACAGGGCCCGGTCGGCGCGGCGCATCAGCGCGTCGGCACCCTCGCCAGGCTGCCGCGCCGCCACGCCGATGCTGACGGTATAAGCGATCGGATCAGGTTCCGACGGGCAAGGCGTGGCGCGCACCGCCGTGGCGAGCCGCAGGCAGGCAAGCCGCCCGGTTTCCAGCGCGGTATCGGGCATCACGATGGCGAATTCCTCGCCGCCCAGGCGTCCCGCCAGGTCGCCGTGTCCGAGCGTCTTGCGCAACAGGCCGGCAAAGTGCCGCAGCACGCTGTCGCCGGCCAGGTGGCCATAGACATCGTTGATGGCCTTGAAGTGATCGAGATCGACAAACGCGACCGTCATCGGCTTGCGCTGCCGCTCGGCCTGCAGGCAGGCGGCTTCCAGTTCCTCCCAGAAGGCGCCGCGCAGCAGCACATCGGTCAGGTCGTCGTGCCGCGCGCGCCGCTCCAGCATGCGGCGCAGCCGGTCGTGCGCCATCAGCGCAAAGCTGACCGATACCCCGACCAAAGCGAAGACGTTGAACATGGCCAGCTCGCCATCCCACGGCATCGGCCGCGGCCAGGCGCCGCCCTGCGCCATCGCCGCCAGCGGCCGCAGCACGGTCCAGGCGTTGATGGCCGCGGCGGAGATCGTAATCGCCGCCAGCGACCACGCCGCCAGCCGGCCGGTGCCGCGCGTGGCCGGCACCGACGGCACCACGCTGCGCGCGAGATCCAGCAGCAGCACGATATGGCAGGCGCTCAGCACCGGCGCCAGATCGGGCAGCGCCGCGGCCGTGGCGAGGTAGCGCGGCGCCAGGTCGCCCCAGGCCACCGCTGCCGCGGCCGCAAGGTTCAGCCCCAGCAAGCCCGCGGCACGGCCCGGCCGCTGCGCAAAGTGCCGCGCGCCCACCGCCATTACCGAAAGCGCGGCAAGCAGCGCCAGGTCCGTCGACTCCGGCACCAGCCACATCGGCCGCAATGCCTGCACCGCCGCCAGCGCCGCGGCAAAGGCCGCCAGCACGCTGCCCAGCGCCCAGGATGTCAGGCCGCTGCGCTCCATGCCCGACGACCGGCGCAACACCACGCAAACCACCGCCATCTGCAAGGCAAACAGCCCCGCGATGAGCACAACCACGTGCGACTGAAACATCTTTATTCCCGTCCAAGGCAAGCAGCGGCGCTCCGCGTGCCACTGCGCTTCCCTGCTTCTTTGCCGATCCTGTGCCGGATCGTTGTTATCGAATGCCGCACCTCCTGCTTCAGGCCGCCCTTGACGCCTTTTGGCGAACGAAGGCAGACCGAGCCGCTCGCCCAGGGCGGGGAGCGCCGTTCTTGTTGTGGTGATCAGGTCAGTCCGGAAGGAACTACGCAAAACCGGGCGTTCCCAACAGCACGCCGGTCGGACTGGAGCGGTGTGCGGATTATCGCAGCGCGCAAACCCAAGTCAAGACAAAGCGCCCCCGCCAGAAGGGGGAGCAGCGCGGCTCGCCCGGGGCGGCCCGAACGCGCTGGCATCGACGCACATTGACCTTGGCTCGCGGACGCGGCTACAATGGCCGGCTTCGGAGCGTAGCGCAGCCTGGTAGCGCATCTGATTTGGGATCAGAGGGTCGTAGGTTCGAATCCTATCGCTCCGACCAGAAATACCCAATGGAAACAACGGCCTGGATCGCAAGATCCAGGCCGTTTTTCTTTTGCCGGCGCGCCCGCGCAAGGCAGCCATGCGCGCTTGCAAGCGCCCTGTCACCACGGGAACAAGTCCGGCCAGATCACCGCGCCGGCGCACAGCAGCAGTATCACGGCCGCCATCACCAGCCCCCGCCCGGGGCCGTGCTGGCTGGCTTCGACTTGCGGCATCCAGGAAGACGCGGCTTCCGGCGGCGGCGCCAGGGGCGGCGCAGCCGGCGCGCTGCCGGCGTGCGGTGCGGTGCTCATCGCGAAATCGGCCTCCGCCAGCAGGAAGCCCATCGGCGTCGCGTGCTGGGTGGCGCCGATCGGCCGGAACAGCAGCTTGGACAGCGCCAGGCAATCATCCAAAGCCACCTGCGGCCGGGGACGGAAGATGTTCAGGTGCTCGCACAGCGTATCGAGCTTGTGGTTGGCGGCGTGGAAATACTGGGACCAGCGCACCTGCCGCACCGAGCAGCGCCAGCGCTTGTGCTGGATGCCGGGCAGCACTTTTTCCAGCATCCTGGCGTTGAAAGCGGCGCCGTGGGCCACCAGCACCTCGGCCTCGTCGACAATGGCGCGGATGGCGCCGAGGTCGAAGCGGCGCCCGCGCAGCATGTCGGCGGTCAGGCCATGGGTATCGGTGGCCGCCGCGCTGATCGGCACGGTCGGCTCCTGCGAACCGTAGTACTCCGCCACTTCGCCCAGCAGGCCGCCGGCGCGCGGCGACACCTCGACCAGCAGCAAGCCGATGCTGACGGGCTCATCGGCTGGCGTGAGCCCGGTGGTTTCGGTACTGACGATTGCGACCCGCATGGGCACTCCGGTGTGGCTGTGCGCGGACCTGCCAGGCGCCAGCCGCTATGATCGTTTGCCTCTAGCGTAGTGCGAGCGCGTTAATCGTCATATCCGCCAGATGGGCTAAACGGTTCAGGCGGGGGGCTGCGCCTGCGCCTGCGCTTCGCCGCGCCGCCGCTCCAGGTTGCAGTACACATCGGCCGCGACCAGCCCGAACAGCGCATGCGCGAACAGGCTCTCCCAGCCGCGCGCTTCGTCGAACCAGTTCATATAGCGCCCCAGCACATAAAAGTTGATCAGGTACACCACCACGCCGAATACGATCCCGACCACCGAGGCCAGGCCCAGGCTGGTGTCGAGCCGGAACGACGACAGGATCAGCGCCAGCGCCGCCGCCAGGATGATCGACAAGGCAAAATGCACCGTGCCCGCGGCCAGCACGATGGTCCAGTTGAAGGCATCGGCCGACAGCGCCTCACGGCCCAGGATGATGGCTGCAACCATCTTCACGGTGCCCCAGGCGCCCTGGTACAGCAGAAAGCGCGCGGTCAGCAGCTCCAGCACCATGTAGACCGCGCCCGCAATCAGCCCCGCCAGCACCGCGGCGCGCCAGTCGGGGCGACAGCGGACAAAGCGGTGCGATTCCAGATGGAGTTCCATGGCAGTCTCCTTGCGAGATCCGGCCCGGCACGGCCGTACGCGTTAGTTCTAGCTCATATGGCTCAAATACCAAGCGGACCCCGAGCCGGTTTGCGCCTTTATCGCCATTTTGTAGCGCCGTGCCCGCCACGGGTGCAACCGACGCGCCGGCAATGCTGCATCTGCGTACGTGATACAATGTCGGAGTAGCCCCCGGGGTGTCCGAGCATCCCTGTAACCGGGCGTTCTCACCAGCGCGCTCCTGCGAGCGAACAGCAGCCGCCGGCGCGGGCCATCCGCGACGACACCGAACTGGCGAACCACCGGGTACACCTGCCCGCCTGCTCCGCGAAGCACACGGCCTCTCCGGCTGTCAGCGACCAGGTTTTCGCCCAAAGCAATCCGCCCCCGCAGGGCGACACCGCTGACGCCGCCGGTTGATCCGGTCATGCAGGCGCCAGCCGCAGCATGCGCGCCCTGCCCCCGACCGCCTCAGGCGCGAATGGCCGTATCGGCGCAAGGTGCCGCGGTGGGTTGACGTTGCGGCTGAAGCGAACAGATTTTTTGAAAACGTAACCATGCAGCCTTCGCTGGCTGCCGAAAAGGAAGACAGATTGGCTAAGGAAGAACTCATTGAATTTGGCGGCGTGGTGTCGGAAGCCCTGCCTGACAACCGCTATCGTGTCACGCTGGAAAACGGCGTTGAAATCTGGGCATACGCTTCGGGCAAGATGCAGAAGCACCGCATCCGCATCCTGGCCGGCGACCGCGTGACCCTGGAAATGTCGCCCTACGACCTGACCAAGGGGCGCATCAACTTCCGCCACAAGTCCTGAGTTTCCCGACGGCGCCGATGGCAACACATTGCCATCGGCGCCGCCGCTGTATTGCGCCGACGCGCTGTCACGCCGCTGACACCGCGCCCGGATACGCTTGCGGGCTGCCCTGACCGGCAGCCCGCTTTTGTTCGCGCCGCGCTTGCGCCGGTCGGGCCGCTTCACCATACTCGAAGCAAGCTCATTGCCCCGTCCGACATGAACCTGATCCTGTGGCGCCATGCCGAAGCCGAAGACCTCCCCGACGCCCTCAGCCTTAGCCGCCATGCCGATCTGCAGCGGCCGCTGACGCGCCGCGGCCGCAAGCAGGCCGAGGCCTCGGCCAAATGGCTGCGCGCCCACCTGCCAGCCGATACCCGCATCGTGTGCAGCCCCGCCGTGCGCGCCCGCGAAACGGCGGCGGCGCTGACCGGCGACGCACAAATCCTGGATGCCCTGGCCCCCGGCGCCGACGTCAGCGCCGTGCTGGCCGCGGTCGAATGGCCGGAGCGCACCGAGCACGTGGTGGTGGTCGGTCACCAGCCCTGGATCGGCCGCGTCGCCAGCCTGCTGCTGGCGGGCACCGAAATGGACTGGAGCGTGCGCAAGGGCGGCGTCTGGTGGCTGACCGGCCGTACCCGCGAAAGCGAAGCCCAGACGGTGCTGCGAGCGGTCATCAACCCCGAATTCCTCTGAGACCTGCGGGGGTGCGGCACCGACCGGTGTGCCCCTGAAGCCCTCCCGGACCGGCCCGGCTGTCGAAGTCACGCAACCGTCATCGCCGGGTCACGGCATTGTCACCTGCCCTCACTACATTGCATCGCAACAGTTTCGTCACCAAAAGGACATACTGATGCGAGATCTGCCGACGCCTACCCAGCCGCTCTTCGACTCTCTGCCCAATGGCCTCGGCGGCCAGACGGCGCGGAGGCGTCTTCATCGCCCATCGGATACAGCGGCACATGAGTCGCCTGTTCTCAGCGTGGCGTGGGCGCGCCACCAGGATGAAGTAATCGAGGCCCAGCGCCTGCGCTACAAGGTCTTTGCCGAGGAAATGGGCGCGCGCCTGACGTCTTCGGTGCCCGAACTGGACATCGACATGTTCGATGCCTACTGCGACCACCTGATCGTGCGCGACATGGCCACGCTGCGCGTGGTCGGCACCTACCGCGTACTGCCGCCGCACCAGGCCAAGCGCCTGGGCTGCCTGTACGCCGAATCGGAATTCGACCTGGTGCGCCTGTCGCACCTGCGCCCGAAGATGCTGGAACTGGGCCGCTCGTGCGTGCACCGCGACTACCGCTCCGGCAGCGTCATCATGGCGCTGTGGGGCGGGCTGGGTGAGTACCTGCAGCGCTGGGGCATCGAATCGATGCTGGGCTGCGCCAGCGTGCCGATGAGCGACGGCGGCCACTATGCGGCCAGCCTGCACCGGCTGTTCACCGAGCGCTCGCTGGCACCGATCGAGTACCACGCCTTCCCGCGCCTGCCGCTGCCCGTGGAAGACCTGAACCAGCAGCTGGCGGTCGAGCCGCCCGCGCTGATCAAGGGCTACCTGCGCCTGGGCGCGAAGATCTGCGGCCAGCCCGCCTGGGACCCGGACTTCAACGTGGCGGACTTCCTCACGCTGCTGCGCGTGAACGACATGAATCCGCGCTACGCCCGCCACTTCCTGGGCCTGAACAACGCCGCCTGAGCGGCGCGCCCGCCAGGAAACCCTTCCGGTAACGGCCGCCGCATCGGCGGCCGGCCGCCCCCTTCCCTCTCACTCGTAGACCACCTTGTAGCGCTTGCCGATGCGCTGCCATTCGTCGGCTTCCTGCGCCAGGCTGTATTCGATCAGCGGATTGGCGTCGATCCACGCCTTCGGCAGGCGCACGGTAAAGCCTTCGTCCAGCGCTTCGGCCAGTTGCGTGACACGGATGTCCGGCAGCGCCACGTCGGAGCGGCGCCGGCACAGCACAAAGGCCAGGCGCAGGCTGAACAGCATGCGCCAGTCGACGAACTTGCCGCTGCCCGACAGCTTGCCCAGCTTGCCCGCATGGCCCAGCAGCAGCGTCGCCAGCCGCGCCTGGTCGGTCTTGGAAAAGCCCGGCATGTCGGCATGCGTGGCAATGTAGGCGGAATGCTTGTGGTAGCCGCTGTGCGAGATCGACATGCCGATCTCATGCAGGCTGGCGGCCCAGCCCAGCAGCGCGAGGTTGTCCTCGCGCCGTTCGTTGGCCGGCTCCGGAAACTGTGACAGCAGCGTCTGCGCGGTGCGCCGCACGCGGCTGGCCTGCGCGCGGTCGACACCATAGCGGCGCATGAACTGATCCACCGTGACCGTGCGCATGTCCTCATGGTGGCTGCGTCCGAGCAGGTCGTACAGCACGCCCAGCCGCAGCGCGCCGTCGGTCACGTCCATGCGCTCGATATCGAGTTCGGCGAACACGCCCAGCATGATCGACAAGCCGCCCGGCAGCACCGGGATGCGGTCCGGCTTGAGCCCGGTCAGCTTGACGCGATTGGTGTTCTCGGCCTTGATCAGCGCACGCTTGAGGCGCTCCAGCCCTTCGCGCGTGATGCCGTGCTCGGCATTGCTGTCGTTCATGCCGTTGAGCTCGATCAGCTCGGCCAGCGCGCGCGCGGTGCCGGACGAGCCCACTGCCTGCTCCCAACCCGCGGCACGGTACTGGCGCACCAGCACCTGGATCTCGCGGCGCGCCGCCAGCTCGGCCTGCTTCATCGCGTATTCGTCGACATTGCCGCTGGGGAAGAACTGGCGGCTGTGCGAGACGCAGCCGATATACAGGCTTTCCATCAGCTTGGACTGGTAGCCGTTGCCGATGATGAATTCGGTCGAGCCACCACCGATATCGACCACCAGTCGGTTGCCCTGGCAGGCCGGCGCATCGTGCGAGGCGCCCAGGTAGATCAGCCGCGCCTCCTCGCGCCCGGCGATCACTTCGATCGGGAAGCCCAGCGCGCCTTCGGCCTCGATCAGGAATTCGGAAGCGTTACGGGCCACGCGCAACGTATTGGTGGCAACCGCGCGCACCTGCCCTGGCGCGAACTCGCGCAGGCGGTCGCCGAAGCGGCGCAGCGCATCGATGCCGCGCCGCCGCGCGGGCTGGTCCAGGTATTTGTCGGGGGTAAGCCCGGCCGCCAGCCGCACCGGCTCGCGCAGCGCGTCCACCTGGAAGATCTGGCTGGCCGGGCCATTGGCCGTCGGGGTTTCGTCCACCCGCCCGATCATCAGACGGAAGCTGTTCGAGCCCATGTCGACGGCGGCCAGCAGGCGTGGAGTGTTGTTCATCGTGTGCTTGGAGGGCAGGTTCGCATTGGCGTTGCGAAGCGCGGCAGGGACACGCTGGTGCCTGGACCTGCCGCGATTCGCGCCCGGGAAAAATATGTCGTGGTCATGTCGGCATCATGACAAAATCAAACTGTCATGAAAGTGACACGATTCTATGAAAAAGTCGCCACATTACCAAAAGAAGGTCATGACCATGTCGACGACTCCGTCCAGTACGCTGCTCAATCGCGAACTGGGCATCCTGGAATTCAATGCCCGCGTGCTGGCGCAAGCCGCGGACCCGAAAGTCCCGCTGCTGGAACGGCTCAAGTTCATCTGCATCGTGTCCAGCAACCTGGACGAGTTCTTTGAAATCCGCATGGCGGGCCTGAAGGAACAGATGCGCGACAATGCCTCGGGCCTGACGCCGGACGGTCTTTCCTTCCAGCAGACCTACCAGCTTGTCACCGAGCGCACGCAACGGCTTGTGGCCTCGCAGTATGACATGCTGCAGAACACCATTTTTCCACTACTTGAAAAAGAAGGGGTCTTTTTCCACCTGACCACCACCTGGACCGACGGCCAGCGTGAATGGGCGCGCGAGTTCTTCCAGCGCGAACTGGCGCCGGTGCTGACCCCCATCGCGCTGGACCCGGCCCACCCCTTCCCGCGCGTGCTCAACAAGAGCCTGAACTTCGTGGTGGAACTGTCCGGCAAGGACGCCTTCGGGCGCGACGCCGATCTCGCCATCGTGCAGGCGCCGCGCGCGCTGCCGCGCGTGGTCAAGATGCCGGAGAAGCTGTCGGGCTATCCGTACGGCTTTGTCATGCTGTCGTCGTTCATGCAGGGCTTCGTGCACGAGCTGTTTCCCGCCATCGCCGTGCATGGCTGCTACCAGTTCCGCGTCACGCGCAACTCGGACCTGTTCGTCTCGGAAGACGACATCACCGACCTGCGCGAAGCGCTGCAGGGCGAGCTGCCCGCGCGCCATTTCGGCGACACGGTGCGGCTGGAAATCTCGTCGGATACGCCGGCGCCGCTGGCGCGCCGGCTGCTGCTGGAATCGGGGCTGGCCGAACAGGACCTGTACCGCGTCTCCGGCCCGGTGAACCTGGTGCGGCTGATGCAGATCCCCGACATGGTCGACCGGCCGGCGCTCAAGTTTCCGCCGTACGTGCCGGCGCCGGTCAAGGCCTTTTCCGGCGGTGCGTCGATGTTCGACGTGATGCGCCAGCAGGACATACTGCTGCACCATCCGTACGAGAGCTTCAGCTCGGTGCTCGACCTGCTGCAGCTGGCCGCGGCCGATCCCAACGTGGTCGCGATCAAGCAGACGGTCTACCGCACCGGCAACGAATCGCTGGTGATGGAAGCGCTGATGACCGCGGCGCGCAACGGCAAGGAAGTGACGGTGGTGGTGGAGCTACTGGCGCGCTTCGACGAGGAAACCAATATCAACTGGGCCGAGCGGCTCGAGTCCGCCGGCGCGCACGTGATCTACGGCGTGGTCGGGCACAAGTGCCACGCCAAGATGCTGCTGATCGTGCGGCGCGAGCCCACCGGGCCCAAGGCAAAGCAGGTCAAGCTGCGCCGCTATGCCCACCTGGGCACCGGCAACTACCACCCGCGCACGGCCCGGCTCTATACCGACTTCGGGCTGCTGACCGCTGACGAGGCCATCTGCGAAGACGTGCACCATGTGTTCCAGCTGCTGACCGGCACCGCCGGCACGATCCGGCTGAACCACCTGTGGCAGTCGCCGTTCACCATGCAGAGCAACCTGGTCGACCATATCCGCGCCGAGGCCCGCAACGCGCGCGCAGGCAAGCCGGCACGCATCATCGCCAAGATGAATGCGCTGCTGGAACCGTCGATCATTGACGAGTTGTACAAGGCCTCGCGCGCCGGCGTGAAGATCGACCTGATCGTGCGCGGCGTGTGCGCGCTGATGCCGGGCGTGCCGGGCATGTCCGAGAACATCTCGGTGCGCTCGATCATCGGGCGCTTCCTCGAACACCACCGCGTCTATTACTTCCACGCCACCGGCGAAGAGGTGCTCTACCTGTCCAGCGCCGACTGGATGGACCGCAACCTGTTCCGCCGCGTGGAAGTCGCGTTCCCGGTGCTGGACAAGGCGCTGAAGGCGCGCGTCATCAAGGAAAGCCTGCAGGTCCACCTGCGCGACAATGCCTCGGCGTGGATCATGCAGTCCGACGGCAACTACGTGCGCACGCAGACGCGCTCCAAGCATCCACACGTCAGCCAGAACGATCTGCTGGTGATGTTCGGCGGCACGCCCTGAACCGCGCCTCGCAGGCAAGGAAAAACCCCGCCGCGGCGGGGCTTTTCTTTGGGATCAGGCTGCGCGCCGGGAATTTTCCGGTGCCTGCGGCGTTACCGTCGGACCCGCGCCCGGCACCGGGCTGTCCGCGCTGGCGGCAGCGGAACGCAGGCTGCGCTCGAGCGGGAACACCACGCGGAACACGCTGCCCCGGCCCTCCTCGCTGGTGACGCGCAGTTCGGCATGGTGGCGCGACAGCACGTGCTTGACGATGGCCAACCCAAGGCCGGTACCGCCGGTGTCGCGCGAACGGCTGCGGTCGACGCGGTAGAAGCGCTCGGTCAGCCGGGGAATATGTTCGGCCGCGATGCCCAGGCCGGTATCGGCCACCGAGAACACCGCGTGGCCGTCTTCCCACGCGAGCCGCATGGTGATGCGCCCGCCTTCCGGCGTGTAGCGCACCGCGTTCGATACCAGGTTGCCCAGCGCCGACATCAGCTCGGTTTCCGCGCCACGCATGCCCACGGTCGGGTCGATCTCGGCCGCGACGTGGTGCCGGCCCTGCGACAGCGCCTCGGCGTCGTGCATCAGGTGCGCCACCATGGCGCGCATCGGCACCACGTCATGTCCCGGCGGCTGCGCGTCGCTTTCCAGCTTGGCCAGCGCCAGCAGGTCTTCGACGATGCTCTGCATCCGCACCGACTGCGCCAGCATCATGTCGATGTAGCGGCGCCGATCCTCCTCCGACACCGGCAGGTCGCGCACGGTCTCGAGGAAGCCGGTCATCACGGTCAGCGGGGTCTTCAGTTCGTGCGAGACATTGGCGACGAAGTCGCGCCGCATCGCCTCGGTGTTTTCCAGCTTGGTGATGTCCTGCGTGATCACCAGCTTGCGGTTGTCGCCATACGGCAGGATCTGCACCGCGATCGCGCTGTGCTTGTGCTCGCCCATGTCGCGCATCACCAGCGGGTCGTCGAACTGTTGCCGGGTCAGGTAGTGGACGAACTCCGGCCGGCGGATCAGGTGGGTAATGCGCTGGCGCACGTCGCGCCGCGCGTTCAGGCCGAAATGCTGCTCGGCGACGTCGTTGCACCACTCGATCTGGTCGGCGTCATCGAGCATCAGCACGCCGTTGGGCGAGGCCTGGATCGCCTGGATAAAGCGCGTGTGCTGCTGCTCCACCTGCAGCACCTGGGTGCGCCAGCGCTTGACCAGTCGGTGCAGGCGGTAATACACCTCGCCCCACAGGCCGAGCGCGCTCGGGATCTCGCCGTAGACGGGCGCGTCCAGCACCTTCCACAGCCGGTTGATCTGGTACAGGTAGTAGAACAGCAGGCCGAGCAGGGAAACGCAGGCCAGGGCCAGCGCCGGCACGGGGCCGGCGACCAGGTAGACGCCGGCGGACAGCACCAGCAGGCTGATCAGGATGGCCGCGGAACGGGCCCAGATGACATTCATGCGCAGGGTTCAGGCTCGCAGCCAGCCATGGAAGCGGCTGCCTGCAGGGTTGCGACGGAGTGTGCCACGATTTCGCCGCGCCCTGCCAGCGGCTTGAGACCCGTGCGGCGGTTCAGGCGCCAGGGGTGCGCGCCAGCCGGTAGCCGCTGCCACGCACGGTTTCGATCATGTTGCTGTAGCCGCCCGGCGTCAGCGCGGCGCGCAGGCGCTTGATATGGACGTCGACCGTGCGCTCCTCGACAAAGACGTGGTCGCCCCAGACCTGGTCGAGCAGCTGCGAGCGGCTGTGCACGCGCTCCGGATGGGTCATCAGGAAGTGCAGCAGGCGGAACTCGGTGGGCCCCAGGTCCAGCTTGATCGGACCGCTCTCGTCCTGGCCGGTCACGCGGTGCGTGGCCGGGTCCAGGCGCAGGCCGTTGATCGCCACCACGTCGTCGGTCAGCTGCGGCGCGCGGCGGCGCAGCACGGCCTTGATCCGCGCCAGCAGCTCCTTGGGCGAGAACGGCTTGGTGACGTAGTCGTCGGCACCGGCTTCGAGGCCCATCACCTTGTCCTGCTCCTCGCCGCGGGCGGTCAGCATGATGATGGGGATCTGGCGGGTGCGGTCGTTGGCGCGCAACTCCTTGGCGAAGTTCGCGCCTGACTTGCCCGGGAGCATCCAGTCGAGCAGCACCAGGTCGGGCAGCACATCGCTCATCAGCGACAGCGCCTGCTCGGCGTTATAGGCCCGGATCGGATAATGCCCCGCGTGCTGCAGGTTCACGGCGATCAGTTCGGCGATCGCCGGTTCGTCTTCGACAACGAGAATACTGCTTGGCATGTGTATGGTTCTCCGTGGGCGGCTGTACTCAGCTCAGCGCTTCGCGCTCCATGTCCTCGCGCGAGACATGGCGGACGTCCGTCCCCTTGACAATGTAAATGATAAATTCCGCGATGTTCTTGGCGTGATCGCCGATGCGCTCAACGGCCTTGGCGATGAACAGGAAATCCAGCGCCACCGAAATCGTGCGCGGGTCTTCCATCATGTACGTGATCAGCTTGCGCACGAAGCCGCGGAATTCCTCGTCGATGGCCTTGTCGTCCTTGACGATGCGCGCCGCCGCGACCGTATCCAGCCGGGCAAAGGCATCGAGCGCCTGGCGCAGCAGCGAAATCGCCATCTCGCCCGAGAGCTTGACCTCGGCGTAGTTGATGCTGTGCGCCGATGCGTCTTCCATGATGTGCTTGGTGCGCTTGGCGATCTTCTCGGCCTCGTCGCCGGCGCGCTCCAGGTTGGTGATGGTCTTGGAGATGGCCATCACCAGGCGCAGGTCGCGCGCGGTCGGCTGGCGCCGGGCGATGATGTTGCCGCAATCGGCATCGATCTCGACTTCCAGCGCGTTGAGCTGGATCTCGCGGGCGATCACCTGGTCGGCGATCTCGGCGTCGAAGTCGGTCAGCGCGCGCATGGCCAGCTCGATCTGCGACTCCACCAGGCCGCCCATCTGCAGCAGCTTGGTGTTGATGGCGTTGAGGTCTGCGTCGAACTGGGTCGACAGGTGCTTGTCAGTCATGGGATTCTCCTGGGCGCTTATGGATATGCTAGTCCCTGCCCTGCCTGTCAGCCGAAGCGGCCGGTGATGTAGTCTTCCGTTTCCTTGCGGTGCGGCTTGATGAAGATCTTCTCGGTCTCGCCGAACTCGATCAGCTCGCCCAGGTACATGTAGGCGGTGTAGTCCGAGCAGCGCGCCGCCTGCTGCATGTTGTGCGTCACGATCACCACGGTGTACTCGTCCTTCAGCTCGGCGATCAGCTCTTCGATGCGGCCGGTGGAAATCGGGTCGAGCGCCGAGCACGGTTCGTCCAGCAGCAGCACTTCGGGGCGGATGGCGATGCCGCGCGCGATGCACAGGCGCTGCTGCTGGCCGCCGGACAGGCCGTAGCCCGACTGGTGCAGTTTGTCCTTGGCCTCGTTCCACAGCGCCGCCTTGGTCAGCGCCCACTCCACGCGGTCGTCCATTTCCGAGCGCGACAGCTTCTCGAACAGGCGCACGCCGAAGGCGATGTTGTCATAGATCGACATCGGGAACGGCGTCGGCTTCTGGAACACCATGCCGACCTTGGCGCGCAGCAGCGCGATGTCCTGCCTGGCGGTCAGCAGGTTGTCGCCGTCCATGTTGATCTCGCCCTCGGCGCGCTGCTCGGGGTAGAGCGCGTACATCTTGTTGAAGGTGCGCAGCAGCGTCGACTTGCCGCATCCCGACGGGCCGATGAAGGCCGTGACCTTGCGGTCCGGGATCGACATGTTGATGTTCTTCAGGGCATGGAACTGGCCGTAGTAGAAGTTCAGGTTGCGCACGTCGATCTTGGCGCGAACCGAATCGGGAATGTCGATGACGGTGGAGGTCATTGCGTTTTCTCGCTTGCAGTCTTGGGGCGGTCCGGATGACGGGCGCGCCGCTTATTTCTTGAACAGGATGCGCGCCAGGATATTCAGGGCCAGCACGCCGATCGTAATCAGGAACACACCCGCCCAGGCCAGTTGCTGCCATTCGGTGAACGGGCTCATGGCAAAGCGGAAGATCGTCACCGGCAGGTTGGCCATCGGCTTGTTCAGGTCGGTGGTCCAGAACTGGTTGGACAGCGCGGTGAACAGCAGCGGCGCGGTTTCGCCGGCGATACGGGCCACGGCCAGCAATACGCCGGTCACAATTCCCGCGTACGATGACTTCACCGTGATCGACAGCACCATCTTCCACTTGGGCGTGCCCAGGGCGAAGGCGGCCTCGCGCAGCGCGTTGGGCACCAGGTTCAGCATGTTCTCGGTGGTGCGCACCACGATCGGCACCTGCAGCAGCGCCAGCGCGCAGATGCCGGCCCAGCCCGAGAAGTGGCCCATGCGGGTCACCACCAGCGCGTAGACGAACAGGCCGATCACGATCGACGGCGCCGACAGCAGGATGTCGTTGATAAAGCGGATAAAGCTGGCCAGCGGCGAGCTCTTGCCGTACTCGGCCAGGTAGATGCCCGCCAGGATGCCCAGCGGCGTGCCGAACAGCGTGGCCATGCCGACCATCACGAAGCTGCCGAAGATGGCATTGGCGAGGCCGCCGCCGGCGGTATTAGGGGCCGGCGTCATCTGCGTGAACAGGTCCAGCGACAGCCCGCCGACGCCCAGCGTGACGGTGGTCCACAGGATCCACGCCAGCCAGAACAGGCCGAAGCCCATCGCCACCAGCGAGGCGCTCAGCGCGTACAGGTTGACGCGGCGGCGGCGGCCCTGCAGGCGGGCGCGCACGGCATCGGCATCGGGACGGACGGCGGGAATCGATACGGAAGACATGGCTTGGCTCGCTTGGCTCATTTTGCGCCCTCATTCTTGGCCAGTCGCAGCAGCAGCAGCTTGGACAGCGCCAGCACCACGAAGGTGATGAAGAACAGGATCAGGCCCAGCTCCATCAGCGCGGCGGTATGCAGGCCTGCGCCGGCTTCGGCGAACTCGTTGGCGAGCGCCGAGGTAATGCTGTTGCCCGGCGAGAACAGCGAGGCGCTGTCCAGCAGGTTGGTGTTGCCGATCACGAAGGTGACGGCCATGGTCTCGCCCAGCGCGCGGCCCAGGCCCAGCATCACGCCGCCGATCACGCCGGCGCGGGTGTAGGGCAGCACCACGTTCCACATCACTTCCCAAGTGGTGCAGCCCACGCCGTAGGCGGATTCCTTGAGCAGCACCGGGGTGACTTCGAACACGTCGCGCATCACCGAGGCGATGTACGGAATGATCATGATCGCCAGGATCACGCCCGCGCACAGCAGGCCGATGCCCAGCGGCGCGCCCTGGAACAGCTTGCCGACCACCGGCAACTGGCCCACCGTGGCGGCCAGGGGCTTCTGGAAATATTCGCCGAAGATCGGCGCGAACACGAGCAGGCCCCACATGCCGTAGACGATCGACGGCACCGCGGCCAGCAGCTCGATGGCGGTGCCGAGCGGGCGGCGCAGCCAGGCAGGCGACAGCTCGGTCAGGAACAGGGCGATGCCGAAGCTGACCGGCACCGCGATGATCAGTGCGATCAGCGAGGTCACGATGGTGCCGTAGATCGGCACCAGCGCACCATAGACATCGGCGGGGGGATCCCACTCCGCGGACCACAGGAAGCGCGCGCCGAAGGCCTCGATCGAGGGCCAGGCGCTGATCGCGAGCGAGACGATGATGCCGCCCAGCAGCAGCAGCGTCACGATCGCGGCGCCCCGCGTCAGGCCGCCGAACAGGATGTCGCCCATGCGGCTCGGGGGCTGGACGTTGCGGGTGTCGGAGGGGATAGTCGCCATGTCGGGAATTCAGGGTGGATCGCCGCTCGCGCCTGGGCGCGAGCACGGTGGCCGGGCCGGTTTCGGGCTGCCCGGCCACCGCCGCCGCGCACACGCGCGGCCGGCGATGCCGTCAGATCAGTACAGCGCCTTGCCCGAAGCGTCCTTGACGCTGGTCTTCCAGGTCGAACGGATCTGGTTGACCACGTTCTCCGGCAGCGGCACGTAGTCGAGTTCGGCGGCCATGTTGGCGCCGCTCTTGTAGGCCCAGTCGAAGAACTTCAGCACTTCGGTGCCCTGCGCCGGCTTTTCCTGGTTCTTGTGGACCAGGATGAAGGTGGCGCCGGCGATCGGCCAGGCGTCCTTGCCCGGCTGGTTGGTCAGGATCTGGTAGTAGCTCTTGCTCCAGTCCGCGCCGGCGGCGGCGGCCTTGAAGGCGTCGTCACCCGGCTTGACCACGGCACCCGACGCGTTCTTCATGTTCACGTGGGTCATCTTGTTCTGCTTGGCGTAGGCGTACTCGACATAGCCGATCGCACCGTTCAGGCGCTGCACGAAGGCGGCCACGCCCTCGTTGCCCTTGCCGCCGGTGCCGCCGCCCGGCCAGTTGACCGTGGTGCCCTCGCCGACCGTGCCCTTCCAGTCAGCGCTGACCTTGGACAGGTAGTTGGTGAAGATGAAGGTAGTGCCCGAACCGTCGGCACGACGCACCGGCAGGATGTCCTGGCTCGGCAGCTTGGCTTGCGGGTTCAGCGCCTTGATGGCGGGATCATCCCACTTCTTGATCTTGCCCAGGTAGATGTTGGCCAGCACCTCGCCGGTGATGGTCAGCTCGCCCGGCTTCACGCCTTGCAGGTTGATCACCGGCACCACACCGCCGATCACGGTCGGGAACTGGACCAGGCCCTGCTTGTTCAGCTCCTCGTCCTTCAGCGGCGCGTCCGA
Organism: Cupriavidus alkaliphilus; assembly: GCF_900094595.1. Lineage (GTDB taxonomy): Bacteria > Pseudomonadota > Gammaproteobacteria > Burkholderiales > Burkholderiaceae > Cupriavidus > Cupriavidus alkaliphilus. The sequence continues at coordinate 420,120 of NZ_FMAD01000003.1, forward strand.
GGCGCCGAAATCGACCGTCTTGGCACCGATCTGCTTGATGCCGCCGGACGAGCCGATGGATTGATAGTTGACCTTGTTGCCCGTTGCTTTGTTATATGCGTCGGCCCACTTGGAATACACGGGCGCCGGGAAGGAAGCGCCTGCACCGGTAATTTCCGCCGCGAACGCAGTGCCCGCCACCACCATCGAAACGATGCCTGCCACGGCAGTCTTGACCAGCTTCATATGTCCTCCAGAGAACATTGGTTGGGAATGACAAATTTTTGACAAGACGAACTTTATGCTGCCTGTATGACAATTCCGTGACATCTTTAAATCTTCTTGAAACTGGCCTGCAGCAAGGTAATGACGGGATGGTGCCGCCTTGCGGTGTGGGAAATATGACGGCGGTTAATTGCGCAGTTAGATAAAAAAACGCCGGGCGGGCCCGGCGTTCGTTTCTGGGATGGGCGCTGTCAGGCACCCAGCGCGTCCGCCAGCATCCTGGCCGCGCGCTCGGCCATCTCGGCCTGCTCCGCTTCAACCATCACGCGCACCACGGGCTCGGTGCCGGAGGCACGGATCAGCACCCGGCCGCGGCCTTCCAGTTCCGGCTCCACCGCGGCACGCGCCGCCTGCAGGCCAGCATGGGTCTGCCAGTCGAACCCCTTCTGCACGCGTACATTGATCAGCGTCTGCGGGAACAGCTTCACGCCGTCGAGCAGTTGCGCCAGGGTCTTGCCGCTGCGGCGCAACGCGCCCAGCACCTGCAGCGCCGACACGATGCCGTCGCCGGTGCTGTGGCGATCCAGGCACAACAGGTGGCCCGAGCCCTCGCCGCCCAGCGTCCACTTGCGCTTGTTCAGTTCTTCCAGCACATAGCGGTCGCCCACCTTGGCGCGCACGAAGTCGACGCCCTCGCGCTTGAGCGCCAGCTCCACCGCCATATTCGTCATCAGCGTGCCGACCGCGCCGGGAACCGCCTGCCCGACGGCCTGGCGGTCGCGCACGATCAGGTAGAGCAGTTCGTCGCCGTTGTAGAGGCGGCCATCGGCGTCCACCACCTGCAGCCGGTCCGCATCGCCATCGAAGGCCAGGCCCAGGTCCGCGCCGTTGGCCTTGACCGCCTCGATCAGCTTTTCCGGCGCGGTGGCGCCGTAGCCGGCGTTGATATTGCGGCCGTTCGGCTGGTTGCCGATGGCGACCACGTCGGCGCCCAGCTCATGGAACACCGGCGGCGCAATGTGATAGGCCGCGCCATGGGCGCAGTCGACCACCAGCTTCAGGCCATGCAGGTCCTGCTCGTACGGGAAGGTGCTCTTGCAGAATTCGATATAGCGGCCGGCTGCATCGTCGATGCGGCGGGCGCGTCCCAGGTCGTCGGAGGGGGCGCACACCATGGGCTCGTCCAGGGCCGTCTCGATCGCGGCCTCGACTGCGTCGGGCAGCTTGTCGCCGCTGGCCGAGAAGAACTTGATGCCGTTGTCGTAGTAGGGATTGTGGCTGGCCGAGATCACCACGCCGGCCGACAGCCGCAGCGCCCGCGTCAGGTAGGCGATGCCGGGGGTTGGGAGCGGGCCGGTCAGCAACACATGCACGCCCGCCGAAGTAAAGCCGGCTTCCAGCGCGGCTTCCAGCATGTAGCCCGAAATGCGGGTGTCCTTGCCGATCAGCACGGTCGGCTTGCCCTGCCCGGTCCTGGCGCCGTGCGCGAGCACCTTGCCCGCGGCATGCCCCAGCCGCATCACGAAGTCCGGCGTGATCGGCGCATCGCCGACCTTGCCCCGCACGCCATCGGTCCCGAAATACTTGCGTGTCATTCTTTGTTTCCCTTTCTCTGCTGTGTTCTGTCTTGGTGGCGCCGACCGGGCGTCGCCTGGCTCAGCCCGCGCTGACGGATTCGTTGCGCACGGCCCACCAGGTCTTCACGGCATCGACGGTCTGCTCAACATCATGCACGCGTACGATCCACGCACCGCGCTCCACCGCACATACCGCCGCGGCAATGCTGGCGGCGACACGCTGCTGTGGCGGCCGGCCACCAAGGATGGCGCCCAGCGTGGACTTGCGCGAGATGCCTGCCAGCACCGGCAGGCCGTCGAGCGCCAGCTTCGGCAACTGCCCGAGCAGGCGCAAATTATGATCCGGTGTCTTGCCGAAGCCAAATCCCGGATCGAGGCAGATCCGGGCCTCGTCGATCCCGGCGGCGCGCAGCACGGCGACGCGCTCTGCCAGGAACTGCGCGACCTCGGCGACCACATCGTCGTAGTGCGGGTTCTCCTGCATGGTCTGCGGATCGCGCTGCATATGCATCACGCACAGGCCCGCCTGCCCGCCCGCTACCGCCTCGACCGCGCCTGGCATGCGCAAGCCCCAGATATCGTTGATGAGATCGGCTCCGGCCGCAAGCGCGGCGCGCATGACCTCCGGCTTGTAGGTGTCGATCGACAGCGGCTTGCCGCAGTCGCGCAGCGCTTCCACCACAGGGATCACGCGCGCCAGCTCGTTTTCCAGCGGTAGCGCTGCCGATCCCGGCCGGCTGGATTCCCCGCCGATGTCGATGATGTCGACGCCTTCGGCAATCATCTGCTCGGCATGGCGCAGCGCCGCGTCGCGGCTGGCGTGCTGGCCGCCGTCGGAAAAGGAGTCGGGCGTGACGTTCAGGATGCCCATCACCAGCGGACGCTGGTCCAGGGCAAAGCGGAAACGGCCGCACTGGAAGTGCCGGGTCTGGGTCGTCTGCTGCAAGGTAGGAAGGCTTTGGCGATGCGCGCGGCTCGGCCGCGCAAAAAGGAAAAGCCGGTGCACCAGGCACCGGCTTCAGGGACAGGCACTACACAGCCATCGCTACAGCGTCGTCAGTGGGACGAGCGCCGGGTCAGGCCGTGGCGGGCGCGTTGGTCGGGGCCACCGGCGAGCCACCCGAAGGCGTGCTGCCGCCACCGTTCGGGCCCGACGCGCTGCGCGGCGGACGCGGCGGCTTGCCGGCCATGATGTCGTTGACCTGGTCGGCGTCGATGGTTTCCCATTCCATCAGCGCATTGGTCATGGCTTCGACCTTGTCGCGGTTCTCTTCGAGCAGGCGCTTGGCCAGCGCGTATTGCTCGTCGATGATGCGGCGGATCTCGGCGTCGACCTTCTGCTGCGTGGCTTCCGACACGGTCTTCGACGACAGCTTGCCGAACATGCCGTCCTGCTCGGTATCGACGTAGACCATCGCACCCAGCGAATCGCTCATGCCGAAGCGGGTCACCATGTCGCGCGCGATCTTGGTGGCACGCTCGAAGTCGTTGGAAGCGCCGGTGCTCATGGCGTTGAGGAAGACCTCTTCCGCCGCGCGGCCGCCGAACAGGATGGCGACCTCTTCCAGCATGCTGTCCTTGTACTTCGAATACTTGTCATGCTCCGGCAACTGCCAGGTCACGCCCAGCGCCCAGCCGCGCGGCATGATGGTGACCTTGTGCACCGGGTCGGCCTTGGGCAGCAGCTTGGCCACCACCGCATGGCCGGACTCGTGGTAAGCCGTGGCGCGGCGCTCTTCCTCGCGCATCACCGTCGACTTGCGCTCCGGACCCATGTAGATCTTGTCCTTGGCGTCCTCGAAATCCTGCATGTCGACCACGCGCTTGTTGCGGCGGGCGGCAAACAGCGCGGCCTCGTTGACCAGGTTGGCCAGGTCGGCGCCCGAGAAGCCCGGGGTGCCACGCGCGATCACCGAGGCGTCGACGTCGTTGCCGATCGGCACCTTGCGCATATGGACCTTCAGGATCTGCTCGCGGCCGCGGATGTCCGGCAGGCCCACGTAGACCTGGCGGTCGAAACGGCCCGGACGCAGCAGCGCCTTGTCCAGCACGTCGGCACGGTTGGTCGCGGCGATCACGATCACGCCCGAGTTGGCCTCGAAGCCGTCCATCTCGACCAGCATCTGGTTCAGGGTCTGCTCGCGCTCGTCGTTGCCGCCGCCCATGCCGGCGCCACGATGGCGGCCGACGGCGTCGATTTCATCGATGAACACGATGCAGGGAGCTTGCTTCTTGGCGTTCTCGAACATGTCGCGCACACGGGCCGCGCCCACGCCGACGAACATTTCAACGAAGTCGGAACCCGAGATGCTGAAGAACGGCACCTTCGCCTCGCCGGCAATGGCGCGCGCCAGCAGCGTCTTGCCGGTACCCGGAGGGCCAACCAGCAGCACACCGCGCGGGATGCGGCCGCCCAGCTTCTGGAACTTCTGCGGGTCCTTGAGGAAGTCGACCAGCTCGACCACTTCTTCCTTGGACTCGTCGCAGCCGGCGACGTCCTGGAACGTGACGGCGTTCTGGTTCTCGTCGATCAGCCGCGCACGCGACTTGCCGAATGAGAACGCGCCGCCTTTTCCGCCACCCTGCATCTGACGCATCATGTAGAACCAGAACACGATGATCAGCAGGGTCGGCCCGAGGTAATACAGGGCCTGGACCAGCACGTTGGGTTCGTCGTCCGCCTTGCCGGTGACCTGCACGCCGTACTTCATCAGATCGCCGACCATCCAGATGTCGCCCGGCGAGATGATGGTGTACTTGGCGCCCTCCTTGGGCGAGACCACCAGGTTGCGGCCCTGCACGTCGACGCGCGACACCTTGCCGTTCTTGGCGTCATCCATGAACTGCGAATAGGTGACGCTGTCCTGCGCACGGGGCTTGTCGAACTGCTTGAAGACGGTAAACAACACCAGCGCGATCACGAGCCAGATTGCCGCCTTTTGAAACAGGTTGTTATTCAAGGCCGAACTCCTTTGCAATTGCCTTGCCAACGGATAGCTGCATTGTAATGCAGCCCCCGCCCTCGAGGGGAAACAGAGAAACTATGATGCCGATAGCACCGGGTGAGGGTATTTCCCTCTACATTTCTTCTTCCGCCCTGGCTTGTATCGAGATCGGTCAATCCACTGCCTTGAGGTAGCGCCCAAGGATAAAGGTTTCGGAAGACTTGTCGCGCGACGCCTTGGGCTTGCGCTTTGCGACCACTTTGAACTGCCGCTTGAACTTTTCCACGATCTGGCTGTAGCCGCTCCCGTGGAAACACTTTACCAGCAATGCTCCCTCCGGCTTAAGGTGGGCCTGCGCGAATTCAAGCGCCAGGTCGCACAGGTACTCGATCCGGGCAGCATCGGCGGAGGCCACACCGGACAAATTGGGGGCCATGTCGGACAAAACAAGGTCAATCTTGTTGCCGCCGGAAGCGTCCAGCACCACACTTTCGAGCTCGCGGAAAACCGATTCTTCGCGGAAATCCCCCTGGATGAAAGTGACGTCGGCGACAGGCTCCATCGGCAGCAGGTCGATTGCCACGACCGCGCCGTCAATCCGGCCGTCCTTGGCGCGGGGCGAGTCGGCCAGCTTGTTGCGGGCGTACTGGCTCCAGCTGCCGGGCGCCGCGCCCAGGTCCACGATGACCTGGCCCGGGCGGATCAGCTTATCCTGCTCGTCGATCTCCTTGAGCTTGTACGCCGCGCGCGCGCGGTAGCCCTCGCGCTGCGCCATTTTGACGTACGGATCGTTGATGTGGTCGTGCAGCCACGAATGGTTGAACTTGTTCTTTGCCATGCCAGATACCAGCCTGTTCCCTGCCCGCGCGCGCCGGCCGGGCCGGCGGCGCAGGTTTTCCTACTGTTTTGATGATTTTGCTGCCCGACAGTGCCGGATTGACGGATAATACGCGCCAATCCGCATCCCGGCTTGCCGCCCTTCCGGCGGCCGTCGGCAGCCTGTTCCCGTGCGCCGTGTCACGACCGGCGCGGGCGGCAGCGCCCGATTACCAGCGCCACGCGCTCTATCACTATTTCAAGCGCCTTATCCGGCGCCAACCTATGCCCGCTCTACAACTCGTCCCCGCTCAGCGCTCCGACCTGCGCTCCCGTGCCCATGCCCTGAACCCGGTCGTGATGGTCGGCGCCGAAGGCCTGACCCGCGCCGTGCTGGCCGAAATCGACCGCAGCCTGGCGGCCCACAACCTGATCAAGATCCGCGTGTTCGGTGACGACCGCGAAGCGCGTATCGCCATCTACGAAGAAATCTGCGACCAGCTCAGCGCCGCGCCGATCCAGCATATCGGCAAGCTGCTGGTGGTCTGGCGTCCGGGCGAAGCCCGCCTGAAGGAAAACCAGGCCGATGACCTCGGCCGGCACACGCCCGCGCGCCGCGGCGGCGCCGCCCCGCGCACGGTGACGGTGAAGAAGCCCAGCGCCGCGCCGAACCGCCGTCCGACCCGCAAGGAAGTCACGGTGCTCGGCAACGAGCGCGTTACCGCCGGCGGCAATGTAAAGCGCTCGCGCGCGCGCCCGACCAGCCAGAAGAAGAAGGCGCTGGGCTGAAGCCCCGGCAGCCATAAACAAACGGGCGCCGCCAGGCGCCCCGATGCCGGCACGCCGCGGCAGCGGCCGTGCCGGCGGCCGGCCTCACTCCCCGGCCGAACGCGGCGCCGAAGCGCGCCACACCAGCGCCAGCGCCAGCAGGCTTTGCAGCAGGTAGAAGGCGCTGGACACGCCGTGCAGCATGCCGAATTGCGCCTTGTACGGCGACTCCGACACCCCCACGCCCAGCGCCAGCGCCTTTTCCTTCAGGTTGCCCATGAAGGGCTGGGTACCGAAGTAGCCGACCAGCACGCAGCACAGCATGCCCAGCACCAGCCAGCGCAGGCCGCGGTAGCGGTGGGCGCCGCGCCGGATCATCACGTTGCACAACACCAGCTGCAGCACGCCGATGGTCACCCCGACGATGGCTTCGGTATGGAACAGGTGACCGGCGATCATGCCCGCCATCTCGCGGCTAGGCAGCACCGAAAACAGCGTCGGTGCCACCATGTAGCCCACGGTCCACAGGCTGCCCGCCCACACCACCGTCAGCAGCAGGAATATGCGGTGCGGCAGCGGCGGCAGGTTGTTATAGGAACTGGAGAACACAAGCCGGCCTTTCCGGTGGCCGGCGCAGGCACAAGCCCGCCCGGCCGGGCCGGCATCAGATGTAGCGAACCGTAATGACTTCGTACTCGCGCTCGCCGCCCGGGGCCAGCACGGTGGCGACGTCGCCTTCGAACTTGCCGATCAGCGCGCGCGCAATGGGCGAGCTGACCGAGATCTTGCCGGCATCGAGGTCGGCCTCGTCATCGCCGACGATCTGGTAGCTGACCGGGCTGCCCGACTCCAGGTCCTCCAGGTCCACGGTCGCGCCAAAGACGATGCGGCCATCGGTATCCAGCTGGGTCGGGTCGATGATCTGCGCGGCCGACAGCTTGGCCTCCACTTCCAGGATGCGGCCTTCGATAAAGGCCTGCTTTTCCTTGGCGGCATCGTACTCGGCGTTTTCAGACAGGTCGCCCTGGGCGCGCGCTTCCGAGATGGCATTGATCACCGCCGGACGCTCGACAGCCTTCAGGCGCTGCAGCTCCTCCTTCAGGAGCTCTGCGCCACGCTTGGTAATCGGAATGGTGCTCATGTCTTCGTTCAACAAAAAAATGAGCCGCAGCGGAGCTGGAGCCATCCCCGGCAAACCCCGCCAGGGCACTTCCGCTCAACCGCGGCTTTCAGACAGGATCGAACGCGGGCACGCCGGTTCGATCGACGAATTTGACGTAGTTTAGGCCAGGAAGCCCGCCGGCAGCAACTGCGGCGGGCTTCCCGGGCGCGGCCGCCGCAAGACGGTCGGCCCTGTTGCCATGTGTTGCCTGCTTACCTTGACGGCATCAGGCCAGCGAGGCATGCAGGCCTTGCAGGTCGTAGACCTCCAGGCTTTGCATGTGCTTCAGGCCTTCCACCGCGGCGCGCGCGCCGGCGATGGTGGTGTAGTAAGGAATGCGATGCGCCAGCGCCGAGATCCGGATCGAGCGCGAATCGGCGATCGCGCCGCGGGTTTCGTCCACGGTGGTGAACACCAGCGCCAGTTCGCCGTTCTTGATCATGTCGACGATATGCGGACGGCCGTCCTTGACCTTGTTGACCACCTTGACCGGGATGCCGGCGGCCTCGATCGCCGAGGCGGTGCCGCGCGTGGCGACGATCGGGTAGCCCATGTCGTGCAGCATGCGCGCCACGGCCACGGCGCGCGGCTTGTCGCTGTCCTTCACGGTGATCAGCACGGCGCCCTTCTCCGGCAGGCGCGAGCCCGCGGCCAGCTGGCTCTTGAACAGGGCCTCGCCGAAGCTCTTGCCCACGCCCATCACTTCGCCGGTCGAACGCATTTCAGGTCCGAGGACCGGATCGACGCCCGGGAACTTGTTGAACGGGAACACCGCTTCCTTGACGCTGTAGTACGGCGGGATGACCTCGTCGGCGACACCCTGCTCATCCAGCGACTGGCCGGCCATGCAGCGCGCGGCGATCTTGGCCAGCTGCATGCCGGTGGCCTTGGACACGTACGGCACGGTACGCGAGGCGCGCGGGTTCACTTCCAGCACGTAGACGGTATCCACGCCATTGTTCTGCTGGATCGCGAACTGCACGTTCATCAGGCCGACCACGTTCAGGGCCTTGGCCATCGCCGCGGTCTGGCGCTTGAGCTCGGCCACGGTCTCGGCCGACAGCGAGTACGGCGGCAGCGAGCAGGCGGAATCGCCCGAATGCACGCCAGCCTGCTCGATGTGCTCCATCACGCCGCCGATGAAGACGCGCTTGCCGTCGCACAGGGCGTCGACATCGCACTCGATGGCGTCGTTCAGGAAGCGGTCGAGCAGCACCGGGGAGTCGTTGGAGACCTTGACGGCCTCGCGCATGTAGCGCTCGAGGTCGCGCGGCTCATGCACGATTTCCATGGCGCGGCCGCCCAGCACGTACGACGGGCGCACCACCAGCGGATAGCCGATTTCCTCGGCCAGGCGCAGCGCTTCGTCCTCGGCACGCGCGGTGCGGTTGGGCGGCTGGCGCAGGCCCAGGTCCTGCAGCAGCTTCTGGAAGCGCTCGCGGTCTTCGGCCGCGTCGATCATGTCGGGGCTGGTGCCGATGATGGGCACGCCGTTGCGCTCCAGGTCCAGCGCCAGCTTCAGCGGGGTCTGGCCGCCGTACTGCACGATCACGCCGACCGGCTTTTCCTTGTCGACGATCTCGAGCACGTCTTCCAGCGTCAGCGGCTCGAAGTACAGGCGGTCCGAGGTGTCATAGTCGGTCGACACGGTTTCCGGGTTGCAGTTGACCATGATGGTCTCGTACCCGTCTTCGCGCAGCGCCAGCGCGGCGTGCACGCAGCAGTAGTCGAACTCGATGCCCTGGCCGATCCGGTTCGGGCCGCCGCCCAGCACCATGATCTTCTTCTTGTCGGTCGGCGCGGCCTCGCACTCGCCATGCTCGGCCTCGTAGGTCGAGTACATGTAGGCGGTGTTGGTGGCGAATTCGGCCGCGCAGGTGTCCACGCGCTTGTACACCGGGCGCACGTTCTGGGCGATGCGCGCCTCGCGCACCGCGCGGGCGTCGGTCTTCAGCAGCCGCGCCAGGCGGCGGTCGGAGAAGCCCTTCTGCTTCAGGAAGCGCAGTTCGGCGGTCGACAGGCTGTCGAGCGTGCGCGACTTGACCAGGCCTTCGGTGCGGACGATGTCCTCGATCTGGGCCAGGAACCACGGATCGATGGCGGTCTCGTGATAGACCTCTTCCAGCGACATGCCCAGGCGGAAGGCGTCGCCCACGTACCAGATGCGGTCCGGGCCCGGCTCGCCGATCTCCTCGACGATCTCGTCGCGGTCGGTGGACTTCTCGTCCAGGCCGTCGACGCCCACTTCCAGCCCGCGCAGGGCCTTCTGGAACGATTCCTGGAAGGTGCGGCCCATTGCCATCACCTCGCCCACCGACTTCATCTGGGTGGTCAGGTGGCTGTCGGCCTGCGGGAATTTCTCGAAGGCGAAGCGCGGCACCTTGGTGACGACGTAGTCGATCGAGGGCTCGAACGACGCCGGGGTGGCGCCGCCGGTGATCTCGTTCTTCAGTTCGTCCAGCGTGTAGCCGACCGCCAGCTTGGCCGCGACCTTGGCGATCGGGAAGCCGGTGGCCTTGGAGGCCAGCGCCGACGAGCGCGACACGCGCGGGTTCATCTCGATGACGATCATGCGACCGTCCTTCGGGTTGATCGAGAACTGCACGTTGGAGCCGCCGGTGTCGACGCCGATCTCGCGCAGCACCGCCAGCGAGGCGTTGCGCAGGATCTGGTATTCCTTGTCGGTCAGGGTCTGCGCCGGAGCGACGGTGATCGAGTCGCCGGTGTGGATGCCCATCGGATCCAGGTTCTCGATCGAGCAGATGATGATGCAGTTGTCCTGCTTGTCGCGGACCACTTCCATCTCATACTCTTTCCAGCCCAGCAGCGATTCCTCGATCAGCAGCTCGCGCGTGGGCGACAGGTCCAGGCCGCGCTTGCAGATCTCTTCGAACTCTTCGCGGTTGTAGGCGATGCCGCCGCCGGTGCCCCCCAGCGTGAACGACGGGCGGATCACGATCGGGTAGCCGCTGGTGCCGGTGTCCTGGGCGATGCGGGCCTGCACGGCCACGGCCTCGTCCATCGAGTGGGCGATGCCGGACTTGGCCGAGCCCAGGCCGATCTTGGTCATCGCGTCCTTGAACTTCTGGCGGTCCTCGGCCTTGTCGATGGCTTCGGGCGACGCGCCGATCAGTTCCACCTTGTACTTGTCCAGCACGCCATGGCGGTGCAGGTCCAGCGCGCAGTTCAGCGCGGTCTGGCCGCCCATGGTCGGCAGGATCGCATCCGGGCGCTCCTTCTCGATGATGCGTTCGACCACTTCCCAGGTGATCGGCTCGATGTAGGTCACGTCGGCCGTGTTGGGGTCGGTCATGATGGTCGCCGGGTTGGAGTTGACCAGGATGACCTTGAAGCCTTCCTCGCGCAGGGCCTTGCAGGCCTGGGCGCCGGAATAGTCGAACTCGCACGCCTGGCCGATGATGATGGGGCCCGCGCCGATGATCAGGATGCTCTTGATGTCTGTGCGTTTTGGCATTGCACGCTCTCTTTATGGGCCGGCCCGCCTTGCCTGCGGACCGCGCCGGTAATCAGGGAATCCGTCCGGATTCGAAAATGTGGTCTGGCTCAGTTCATCGTGGCCGTGGCCAGCTTGGCGCCGAAACCGATGAACATCGCCCCTACCCCGCTGGCCATGCCGGCCGACAGCCGGCGGCGGCGGCGGAACGCCTCGGCCAGCTTCGCGCCCACGAAGATGATCGTGGTCAGGTAGGCAAAGCTGCAGATCTGGCACACCAGCCCCAGCACGCCGAACGACAGCACCGGGTAAGCGAAGGCCGGGTCGACGAACTGGATGAAGAACGAGATGAAGAACAGGATCGCCTTCGGGTTCAGCAGGCTGATCAGCAACGCCTTGCGGAACGGGTCGGACTGGTCCGGCGTGGCCGCCGGTACCGCCGCCCCGGCGGCATCGCCGCGCGCGGCCCAGCTGCGCAGCGCGCCGCGCAGCATGTTGAAGCCGATCCACGCCAGGTAGGCCGCGCCGACGTACTTCACCACGTAGAACAGCGCCGGGCTGGCCTTGAGCAGCGAGGCCACGCCCGCCGCCGACAGCACCATCAGCACGAAATCGCCCAGGAACACCCCGCACGCGCCCTTGTAGCCGGCGCGCACGCCGCGCTGCGCCGCCACCGACAGCACGTACATCGAATTCGGGCCCGGCAGCAACACGATAAAGATCGTGCCCAGCACATAGGTCCAGAAGTCGGTGATGCCGAAAGCGGTATGCATGAAGGCGTTCATGGGATGTCCCTGTATCTCTCTCGCTGTGCCCGCGCGCCTACTTGCGCGCGTCGGTCATCAGCTGGATGAAGCGGTCGAACAGGTAAGCCACGTCGTTCGGGCCGGGCGAGGCTTCCGGGTGGCCCTGGAAGCAGAACGCCGGCTTGTCGGTCAGCGCGAAACCCTGCAGCGAGCCGTCGAACAGCGACTTGTGCGTGACGCGCACGTTCGCCGGCAGCGTGTCGGCGTCGACCGCGAAGCCGTGGTTCTGCGACGTGATCACCACGCGGCCGTCGTCCAGGTCCTTGACCGGATGGTTGGCGCCGTGGTGGCCGAACTTCATCTTCAGGGTCTTGGCGCCGACCGCCAGGGCCATGATCTGGTGGCCCAGGCAGATGCCGAAGGTCGGGATGCCGCGCTCGATGAACTCGCGCGTGGCAGCGATGGCGTAGTCGCACGGCTCGGGGTCGCCGGGGCCGTTGGACAGGAACACGCCGTCCGGATTCAGCGCCAGCGCGTCGGCCGCGCTCGCCTGCGCCGGCAGCACCGTGACCTTGCAACCGCGCTCGGCCAGCATGCGCAGGATGTTGTACTTGACGCCATAGTCATAAGCGACCACATGGAACTGCGGCTGCTGCTGCTTGCCGTAGCCCTCGCCCAGCTTCCATTCGGACTGGGTCCATTCGTACGGCTCCTTGACCGACACCACCTTGGCCAGGTCCATGCCGGCCAGGCCGGGGAACGAGCGGGCCAGGTCGATGGCCTTCTGGACATTGTCCTCGCCGGCCAGGATGCAGCCGTTCTGGGCGCCCTTCTCGCGCAGGATACGCGTCAGCTTGCGCGTATCGATGCCGGCGATCGCCACCACCTTTTCCTGCTTCAGGTAGTGGGCCAGGGTGTGTTCCTTGCGGAAGTTGGAGGCCAGGATCGGCAGATCCTTGATGATCAGGCCGGCGGCATGGACTTTCGTGGCTTCGACATCCTCAGGATTGACACCGTAGTTGCCGATATGCGGATACGTCAGCGTGACGATCTGCCGCGAATAGCTCGGGTCGGTGAGGATTTCCTGGTAACCGGTGATGGCGGTGTTGAACACCACTTCGCCGATGGTATGGCCGGAAGCGCCAATGGAATAGCCACGAAAGACCGTGCCGTCTGCTAGCGCGAGAATGGCGGACGGAAAAGACGGTAACACGGGTAGGCTCCTGCTGGACTCACCCCGTGACCGACCAATCGACGCCTCGTGCCTCCCAGGCTGGATCCGTGACGGCGGCAGCGGCATTGCGCCGATGCGGTCGGATCCGGTCGCGGTGTGCTCATTGCGTCACATCTGATGCAGACGGCAATGGCGGCGCGGATGGGGGCGGCGGAAGGTGGAAAGCGGTAGGCGCTAGGGTGAAGGGTTCTGAAAGCGAAACTTTCGAATTATATCCCGAGCCACCCAATTTCTCAAGTTTTCAAGGACTTGCGCGCGGCAGGCGGCAATCCCGCCGCGCCGGCCGCCGCCGCGCTGCCCGTTCCCGCATGCGCGGTTGCACCTGCCGCCGGCGGATTACCGCGGCGGCGGCACCACCGCCGTGACCTCGATTTCGACCTTGGCGCGCGGCTCGACCAGGTCCGCGACCTCGACCGCGGTCATCGCCGGAAAGTGGCGGCCGATGATGGCCCGGTAATGTTCGCCGATCGCCCCATAGGCGCCGACATATTCGGCCTTGTCCTTCACATACCAGGTCATGCGCGCGATATGTTCCGGCCGCGCATCGCCGGCTGCCAGCACCGCGACCACGTTGCGCAACGTCTGCGCCACCTGCAGGCCGAAGTCGTCGGTCTCGAATTCGCACTGGCTGTTCCAGCCGATCTGGCCGCTGATGAACAGCAGCCGGCTGCCGGCCTGCATCTCGGTCATCATGCCGTTGGCGTAGCCGCGCGGCGGCGCCCAGTCGGGCGGCTGCAGGATCTTCATGTCGTTTCCCTGTGGTTGCTTGGTATGGGTGGATGGAAATCCGGGTTCAGGCCGCGGCGACCAGATAACGCGCCATGGCTTCGCGCACGGCTTCGGGCAGCGGCTGCGGCGCAATCGCGCCGGTATCGACGCAGACCAGCCGTTGCGTCACTTCCATGCGGGTATCGTCGTGCGGGCCGGCGAAACGGATCGCCAGCGTGAAGCTGGACTGGCCCAGCTTCAGTACGCGCAATTCGCGCGTCAGCACCTCGCCCAGCCGGCTTGGCGCCAGGAAGCGGCACTCCAGCTCGGCCGTGGGCACGCCGGCGCGGCCCTCGCCGTGCATGGCATCGAATGGCCAGCCCAGCGCCTCGCCGAACCAGTCCTCGATCAGGTCGTTGAGCATCTCGAAGTAGCGCGGGTAAAACACGATGCCGGCGGCGTCGCAGTGCTTGAAGCGCACCAGCACGGTGTTGCGGAACACGTCGCTCATGGCTGCCCCTGCTGTGGCTTGCCGCCATTGCCCGCGCCCGGCCCCTGCTCCGCCATCTGGCGCAGCCGGAAGCGCTGCAGCTTGCCGGTCTCGGTGCGCGGCAGCGCCGGCACGAATTCGATGCGGCGCGGGTACTTGTACGGGGCGATCTGGCGCTTGACGTGGTCCTGCAGCGCGATACGGGTCGCTTCGTCAGCCGCCACGCCCTCGCGCAGCACCACGTAGGCCATCACCACCTGGCCGCGCCCGTCGTCCGGCGCGCCGACCACGCCGCATTCGGCCACCGCCTCGTGCTGCATCAGCGCACTCTCCACCTCCGGCCCGGCGATGTTGTAGCCGGCCGAGATGATCATGTCGTCGGAGCGCGCCTGGTAGAAGTAATAGCCGTCGGCGTCGGCGACGAAGGTGTCGCCCGGCAGGTTCCAGCCGGCCTTCACATAATTCGCCTGACGGGGGTCGTCCAGGTATCGGCAGCCGGTCGGCCCCTGCACCGCGAGCTTGCCGACCTGGCCCGGCGGCAGCGGCCGCATCTCCTCGTCGACGATCTGCGCCACGTAGCCGGGCACCACCTTGCCGATCGCGCCCGGCCTGACCTCGGCGCCGGCGCTCGAGATAAAGATGTGCATCATCTCGGTGCCGCCGATGCCATCGGTCATCTCGATGCCGGTGGCGGCCTTCCAGCTCTGCCGCGTGGCATCGGGCAGCGCCTCGCCGGCCGACACGCTGTGCCGCAGGCTCGAGATATCGAAGCGCGGCGCCAGCGTCGCCATCTGCCGGTAGAAGGTGGGCGCGGTGAAGACGATGGTGGCGCGGAAGTCGTGGATCAGTTCGAGCAGCGTTTCGGGCGTGAGCTTCTCCGCCAGCACCGTGCTGGCGCCGATGCGCAACGGGAAGCACAGCATGCCGCCGAGCCCGAAGGTAAAGGCAATCGGCGGCGTACCGCAGAAGATGTCGTCCGGCGCGGAGCGCAGCACATGGCGCGGGAACAGGTCGCACATGGCCAGCACGTCGCGGTGGAAATGCATGGTGCCCTTGGGCTGGCCGGTGGTGCCGCTGGTAAAGGCGATCAGGCAGACATCGTCGCTGGCGGTGTCGCAGGCGTCGAAGGTCTCCGGCTTGCCGGCCAGCGCCGCCTCCAGCGAGCCCTCGCCTTCGCCGTTGAAATGCAGCGTTTGCGCCAGGCTCGGGCAATGGCAATCGCCGCCGGCCTGCTGGTTGGCGTCGAGTTCGTCGCGCAGCCGCACATCGCACAGCGCGGCGCTGACCTGGGCCTTGTCGATGATCTGCTTGAGTTCCCTGGCGCGCAGCAGCGGCATGGTCGGCACCGCCACCAGCCCGGCCTTCAGCGTGGCCAGCCAGCTGGCCGCCATCATCAGGTTGTTGGGGCCGCGCAGCAGCACACGGTTGCCGGGCACCAGCCGCATGTCCTCGACCAGCACATGGGCGATCCGGTTCACCAGCGCGGCGAGCTGTGCATAGGTCACGGTCTCGATGCGGCCGTCGCGGCGATGGCGGATGGCGATGCGCTCGCCGCGTCCTTCGCGCACGTGGCGGTCGACCAGCTCCACCGCGGCATTGATCCGCTCGGGGTAGTCGGTGTCGGCATTGAAGCGGAACACCGGCCACTGGTCCCGCGGCGGCAGGCGGTCGCGCGCAAAGGTGTCGAGGTGGGCTGTGGTCGCCATGGCTTGTCTCCTGTCTGCTCTGTATCGGTACGGCAGTTCTTGGGTGGCGCGGGGGCGCAAGGTCCGGGCTCAGGCCTGCTGCCCGGCCAGCGTCTCGCGCGCGATGATCAGCTTCTGCACTTCGGTGGCGCCTTCATAGATGCGCAGCGAGCGGATCTCGCGGTACAGGCTTTCCACGCGCGTGCCGACCTTGACGCCGAGGCCGCCGAACATCTGCACCGCGCGGTCGATCACCTGCTGCGCGTTTTCGGTCGCGACCATCTTGGCCATGGCCGCCTCGCGCGTGGTGCGCTGCCCCTTCACATCGCGCAGCCAGGCCGCACGGTAGGTCAGCAGCGCGGCGGCGTCGATGGCGGTGGCCATGTCGCCGATCGCGGCCTGGGTCAGCTGCAGGTCGGCCAGCACGCCGCCGAACATCGGCCGCGCGCGGGCACGCGCCAGCGCATCGTCCAGCGCGGCGCGGCCGAAGCCCAGCGCCGCCGCCGCCACCGAAGCGCGGAAGATATCGAGCGTCATCATCGCCACCTTGAAGCCCTGCCCCGCCTCGCCCAGCCGGTTGCCCACCGGCACGCGGCACTGGTCGAAGCGCAGCGTCGCCAGCGGATGCGGCGCCATCACGTCGATGCGCTCGGCGATGGTCAGGCCCGGCGTGTCGGCGTCGACCACCAGGGCGGTTATGCCGCGCGCGCCAGGGGCCTCGCCGGTGCGCACGAACACGCAGTAGAAGTCGGCAATGCCGCCGTTCGAGATCCAGGTCTTGGCGCCATCGATCACATACTGGCTGCCGTCTTCGGACAGCCGCGCGCTGCATTGCAGCGCGGCCACATCCGAGCCGGCATCGGGTTCCGACAGCGCGAACGCGGCGATCGCCTCGCCGCGGGCCACGCGCGGCAGGTAGCGCGCGCGCAGCGCGTCGCTGCCCGCCAGCGAGATCGCCCCCGAGCCCAGCCCCTGCATGGCAAAGGCAAAGTCGGCCAGGCCGTCATGGCGCGCCAGCGTCTCGCGCAGCAGGCACAGCGAGCGCGAATCCAGCGCCGGCAGCGCGCCGCCATGCGCGGCCGGCACGCAGTAGCGCAGCCAGCCCGCCTCGCCCAGCTGCCGCACCAGCGCGCGGCAGGCGGCGTCGGTATCGCTGTGGTCGACCCGCAGGTGTTGCCCGCACCATGCGTCAAGTTCGCGCTCCAGCGCGCGGTGGGCATCGTCGAACAGCGGCAGATCGAGGTAGGTCTTGTCGGACATGGCGGCTCAGTCCCCTTCGAAGACCGGCTTGGTCTTGGCGACGAAGGCCTCATAGGCGCGGCGGAAATCGCGCGTCTGCATGCAGATCGCCTGCGCCTCGGCCTCGGCCTCGATGGCTTCGTCCAGGCCCATGTTCCATTCCTGGTGCAGCAGCTTCTTGGTCACGCCGTGGGCGAAGGTCGGTCCGGCCGCCAGTTGCGCGGCCAGCGCCTGCGCCTGCGCCAGCACCGCTTCGGACGGGTGCAGCGCGTTGAAGAAACCCCACTGCAGCCCTTCCTCCGCGCTCATCGAACGGCCGGTGTACAGCAGTTCGCTGGCCCGGCCCTGCCCGATCACGCGCGGCAGCAGCGTGCACGCGCCCATGTCGGCACCGGCCAGGCCGACGCGCGTGAACAGGAACGCGGTCTTGGCCTGCGCCGTGCCCAGGCGCATATCGGAAGCCAGCGCCATCATCGCGCCGGCGCCGGCGCAGATGCCGTCAATCGCGCTCACCACCGGCTGCGGGCACGCGCGCATCGCCTTGACCAGGTCGCCGGTCATGCGCGTGAAGTCGAGCAGCTCCGGCATCGACATGCGCGTCAGCGGGCCGATGATCTCGTGCACGTCGCCGCCGGAGCAATAGTTGCCGCCGGCGCCCGTCACCACCACCGCCTTGATGTCGCTGGCGTAGCACAGGCCGCGGAACAGGTCGCGCAGCTCGGCGTAGGAGTCGAAGGTCAGCGGGTTCTTGCGTTCAGGCCGGTTCAGCGTCACGGTGCCGACCTTGCCGTCGGCGGACACCGACCACAGGAAATGCTCGGGCTGGTATCCGGCAAAGCTGCGCTTGTGGTGGCGCATGTCGAGTGCGATCTCTGTCATGGGTTCTCTCGTTGTCTGCTGCAGTCAGTGTGCTTCAGCCTGCCATCACTTCGCCACCGGCGACGGGGATCGCCTGGCCGGTGATCGCCGCCGCGGACGGCTGGCACAGCCAGGCCACCGCGTCGGCCACCTCGTCGGGCTGCACCAGCCGGCGCTGCGGATTGCGCGCGGCCAGTTCGGCGCGCGCCTGCTCCTCCGTGCGGCCGGTCTTGCCGACGATATTGGCCACCGCGTCGCGCACGATGTCGGTTTCGGTATAGCCCGGGCATACCGCGTTGACGGTCACGCCCCTGGCCGCGGTTTCCAGCGCCAGCGCGCGGGTCAGGCCGATCACGCCATGCTTGGCCGCGCAATAGGCGCTGACGTAGCCATAGCCGATCAGCCCCGCGGTGCTGGCCACGTTGACGATGCGGCCCCAGCCCGCGTCGAGCATCGCCGGCAGCGCCGCCTGCGTGCACAGGAAGGTGCCGGTCAGGTTGACGTCGAGCAGGCGCTGCCACAGCGCGGCATCGGTCTTCAGGAACGGTGCGCTGTGGGCCTGCCCGGCGTTGTTGACCAGCATCGCGACCGTGCCGGCCTGTTCCGTGGCCGTGGCAAAGGCACGCGCCACGCTGTCGGCATTGACTATATCGGCCGTGACAAACGAAACGACAGCGCCCGCCGGCGCCTGCCCGTGCAGCGCCTGTACCGTCGCCTGCAGCGTGCCGGAATCGCGCCCCAGCAGGGTCACGCTGGCGCCATCGGCCAGCAGCCGCCGCGCGATCGCCGCGCCGATGCCGCGCCCGCCGCCGGTAACCAGCGCGTGCCGGCCGGCCAGTGTTGCCGTGCTGCCCGTCATGCCTGCTTCTCCTGCGCCGCGGCGCGTTCGAGATTGGTTTCCAGCTGCCGCTTGCCCGCCAGGTACTGCTTGGGCCAGGCGATATCGCGGTAGCCGATGCGCGCGGCTTCCTGCAGCGTCCACGCGGGGTTGGCCAGGTGCGGGCGCGCAATCGCGCACAGGTCGGCGCGGCCGGCGGCGATGATCGAGTCGACGTGGTCGGCTTCAAAGATAGCGCCGACCGCGATGGTAGCGATGCCGGCCTCGTTGCGGATGCGATCGGCGAACGGCGTCTGGTACATGCGGCCATACACCGGCGCCTGGTCCGGGCTGACCTGCCCCGACGAGCAATCGATCATGTCGGCGCCCGCGGCCTTGAAGGCCCGGGCGATCTCGACCGCGTCGTCGGGCGTGATGCCGCCTTCGACCCAGTCGTGCGCCGAGATGCGCACCGACATCGGCTTGTCCTGCGGCCATACCGCGCGCACGGCCCCGAACACTTCCAGCGGATAGCGCAGCCGCGCCGCCAGCGGGCCGCCGTATTCGTCGTTGCGCGTATTGGTCAGCGGCGAGATAAAGCTCGACAGCAGGTAGCCGTGCGCGCAGTGCAGCTCGAGCCAGTCGAAGCCCGCTTCGGCCGCGCGCCGGGCGCTGGCCACGAAGTCGTCGCGCACGCGGTCCATGTCGGCGCGCGTCATCTCGCGCGGGGTCTGCGATTCGCCTGGCAGGTACGGCAGTGGCGAAGCCGACATCACCGGCCAGTTCCCCTGCGGCAGCGGGTGGTCCATCGCTTCCCAGCCGAGTTGCGTCGATCCCTTGCGGCCGGAGTGGCCGATCTGCATGGCGATACGGGCATCGCTGTTGGCATGGACGAAATCGACGATGCGCTTCCACGCGTCGCGCTGTTCATCGCTCCACAAGCCCGGGCAGCCCGGCGTGATGCGCGCGTCGGGCGAGACGCAGGTCATCTCCGCCACCACCATGCCGGCGCCGCCAAGCGCGCGCGAGCCCAGGTGGACCAGGTGGAAGTCGCCCGGCACGCCATCGTTGCAGGAGTACATTGCCATGGGCGACACCACCACGCGGTTCTTCAGCGTGACGCCGCGCAGCCGGAACGGCGTGAACATCGGCGGCAGCGGCTGGTGCGCCTGCAGTCGCAGGCTGTCGGCCGGCACCCCGGCCTGCTGTGCCAGCCAGTGCTCGAACTGCGCGACATAGCCGGCATCGCGCACGCGCAGGTTTTCATGCGAAATCCGCTGCGAACGCGTCAGCAGCGAGTAGGCGAACTGCTCCGGCGGCAGGCTGCCGGCATAGCGCTCGACGTTCTCGAACCACTCGGTCGAGTTGCGCGCCGCGTTCTGGATCTTCAGCACCTCGACCCCGCGCGTGGCTTCATAGCGCGCCAGCGCGTCGGGCAGGCCGTCGTGGCCGCTGCCACGGATCTCTTCGGCCAGGTCGATGGCATCCTCGAGCGCCAGCTTGGTACCGGAGCCGATCGAGAAATGCGCGGTGTGCGCGGCATCGCCCATCAGCACCACCGGCACGCGGCGGCCGTCGGGCAAGGTGTTCCAGTGCACCCATTGGCGGCAGATCACGCGCGGGAAGCGGATCCAGATCGCCGAGCCGCGCAGGTGCGCCGCGTTGCTCATCAGCTTGTTGCCGTCGAGGTAGCGCGCGAACAGCTTCTCGCAGTAGGCCACGCCCTCTTCCTGGCTCATCTGCTCGATGCCGGCGGCGCGCCAGACCGCTTCCGGGGTCTCGACGATAAAGGTCGAGGTGTTGTCGTCGAAGCGGTAGGCATGCGCCTGGAACCAGCCGTGCTCGGTCTTTTCAAAGGCAAAGGTGAAGGCGTCGAACAGCTTGTGCGTGCCGAGCCAGACAAAGCGGCACTGGCGCGTATCGATATCCGGCCGGAAGGTGTCGGCATAGCGGGTGCGGATGCGGCTGTTCAGGCCGTCCGAGGCGATCACCAGGTCGGCCTGGTATTGCATCGCCAGCGCCTGGTCGTCGGATACATCGGTCTCGAACACCAGCTTCACCCCGAGCGCTTCGCAACGCGCCTGCAGGATGTTCAGCAGGCGCTTGCGGCCGATGCCGATAAAGCCATGGCCGCCCGAGCGGATGGTGCGCCCGCCGATATGGATGTCGATATCGTCCCAGTGGTTGAAGGCGGCGTTGATCTCGCTGGCGCTGGCCGGGTCGGCTTGCTTCAGGTTGTCCATGGTGGCGTCCGAAAACACCACGCCCCAGCCGAAGGTGTCGTAGGGTCGGTTGCGCTCGACCACGATGACCTCGTTGGCCGGATCCTGCAGTTTCATCAGCAGGCCGAAGTACAGGCCGGCGGGGCCTCCGCCAATACAAAGCACGCGCATCTGTTGCCTCCTGCCGGCTGTGCCGGGCGCGCCGCACATACGTGCACCGAATCCCCGACGACACCGCCATCTAGATCAAGATTAAATATTTTATACTTCAAATATTAGACTGCATCACGACCGATGGCAAGGCGACGATGCGGTGTGCCGCGTGCGACACCCCCATCGCCCTGCCGGCTAGCCTTTCAACGCGGCCTGCAGCTGTTCCAGCGCGCCCGGATCTTCGATCGTCGTCAGGTCGCCCGGGTCGCGGCCCTCGGCCACGGCCTGCATGGCGCGCCGCAGCAGCTTGCCGGACCGCGTCTTCGGCAGCGCATTGACGAACAACACGCGCGCCGGGCGGGCCACCGCGCCCAGTTGCTGCTCGACCGTCTTCATCAGCTCGCCCTCCAGCGCCAGCCGCGCCTCCGGCGTGGCGGTGCGCGCCGGATCGCGGGCGATGCAGAACGCCATCGCCACCTGCCCCTTGAGCGCGTCCTGCACCCCCACCACGGCCACCTCGGCCACCGCGGCGCTGGACGACAGGCTTTCCTCGATCTCGCGCGTGCCCAGCCGGTGGCCGGCGACATTGATCACGTCGTCGGTGCGACCCAGGATAAAGACGTAGCCGTCGGCGTCGCGCACGCCCCAGTCGAAGGTGGAATAGCACAGGCGGTTCGGCACCGCCTGCCAGTAAGTGCGCACGAAGCGGTCATCGTCGCCCCAGACCGTGCTCATGCATCCCGGCGGCAGCGGGCCGTCGATGGCAACCACGCCCTTCTGACCCGGCGGGCATTCCGCGCCGGTGTTTTCGTCGACGATCTTCAGGTCGTAGCCGTAGGCCGGCACGCCGGGCGAGCCCAGCTTGGGCGGCAACGCCTCCAGGCCGCGCTGGATCGCGATGATGGGCCAGCCGGATTCGGTCTGCCAGTAGTTGTCGACCACGGGCTTGCCCAGGCCGTCCTGGATCCAGCGCGCGGTGGGCTCGTCGAGCGGCTCGCCGGCCAGGAACAACAGGCGCAGGCTGGACAGGTCGTAGCGCGTCAGCCACGCCGGATCCTGCTTTTTCAGCACGCGGATCGCGGTCGGGGCGCTGAACATCAGGTTGACCCGGTATTGCTCGACCAGGCGCCACAGGATGCCGCCGTCGGGCCGGATCGGCGTGCCCTCATACATCAGCGTCGCCATGCCGGCCAGCAGCGGGCCATAGACGATATAGCTGTGCCCCACCACCCAGCCGATGTCCGACGCGGTGAACATGGTGTCGCCGGCCTTGCCGCAAAAGATGTATTCCATCGACGTGGCCAGCGCCACCGCATAGCCGCCGGTATCGCGCTGCACGCCCTTGGGCTTGCCGGTGGTGCCCGAGGTATAGAGCACATAGGACGGCTCGCCCGACTCCAGCCACACGCACGGCACCTGCACGCCGGCGACGCGCTCGCGCCACGCCGCGTAGTCTTCATCGCGGCCTGCGGTGCGGGGCATGTCCGCCAGCTGCCGGTCCACCAGCAGCACCTTCTCGGGCTGGTGCGACGACAACCGGATGGCCTCGTCCAGCAGCGGCTTGTAGGGCACCACCTTGCCCGCGCGCGAGCCGGCGTCGGCGCTGACCACCACGCGCGGGCGGGCATCCTCGATGCGCGCGGCCAGGCTGACCGAGGCAAAGCCGCCGAACACCACCGAATGGATGGCGCCGATGCGCGCGCACGCCAGCATCGCGAAGGCCGCTTCCGGGATCATCGGCATGTAGATCAGCACGCGGTCGCCTCGCTGCACGCCCAGCCCCTGCAGGGTCGCCGCCATGCGGCTGACCTCGTCGTGCAGTTCGGCGTAGGTGAAGCTGCGGGCCTGGTCGGTCTCGGTCGAGACCCAGTGCAGCGCCGGCTGGCTGGCGCGGGCCGCCAGATGGCGGTCGACCGCGTTGTGGCACAGGTTGGTGCGCCCGCCGACGAACCAGCGCGTGAAGGGCGCGCGGCTGTTGTCGAGCACCTGGCTGAACGGGGTTTCCCAGTCGATGCGTGCCGCCTGTTCGGCCCAGAACCCCTCGGGGTCGGCCAGCGAACGGGCATGCACGGCATGGCTTGCCGTCATGTCTGTCTCCTCCGCGTCTGCGGTCGTTGGGTTATGCCCGTAGTTTGCCACCGGCCCGCACGCTCGTGGCTACGGTTTCCGCGCGCTGCCGCACGGGGCGGCGCCGGCACATGAAAAAAGGGGCGTGCCGCCGGCATCGCCCCTTTTGCTGTGCCACCGTCGCGCCGGCGACTGTGTCAGCGCGCCTTGACGCCCTTGGCGCTGGCCTTGGTGGTGGTCTTGGCCGACACCTTGGCCACGGCCGGGGCCTTGCCAGCGCGTCGCGGCGAGGCCTCGACCACCACACGCTGGCGCGTGTCGGCCTTGCCCTTGGCGGAGACCCGCACCACCTTGCCGCCCTTGCCGGCCGGTTCCTTGCGGCTGGCATGCTCGACGCGTTCGGCCCGCTCGGCCCGGTCCGCGCGCTCGGCACGGGCCGCGCGCACGGCGCCGGCGCCGCGCACCGGCACCATCAGCACCAGGCTCTGCCCGGCCACCAGCTTGGTGCCGGAGAGCTTGTTCCAGGACTGCACCTGCCCCGCCGAGACGCCATAGCGCCGCGCCACGGTCGCCACGGTATCGCGCCGGCTGGCACGCACCACCACGCGGCGCGCATCGGGCAGGTCCGGCTCCATCGCCAGCATGGCGCTGTCGGCGAGGGTGGCGCTGATGTCCTGGTCATGCCGGCCCGAACGCGGGATCATCACGGTCGAGCCCGCCTTCAGGCGCATGCCCTTGGGGATGCTGTTGATCTCGCGCAGCGTGTCGGCATCGACATTCAGGCGAGCCGCCAGCGACTCGACGCGCTCACGGCTGTCCACCGTCACCGCGGCCCAGCTCGACAGCCCGCCGCGATAGGTGTTCAAGTTGTACTGGAAGCGCTCGGCGTTATCGAACGGCAGCAGGATCTGCGGGTTCGATGCGCCCAGGATCACCGGCCGGTTGAACGACGGGTTCAGTGCCTTGAACTCCTCCACCGACATGTCGGCCAGCTTGGCGGCCAGGTTCACGTCGATGTCGCGCGAGGTGGTGACCGTGACGAAGTACGGGTGGTCCGGGATCTCGGGCAGCTTGACGCCGTACGCGGCCGGGTTGGCGATGATGTTCTTGACCGCCTGCAGCTTGGGCACGTAGTAGCGCGTCTCGTTGGGCATCGGCAGGCTGGCATAGTCGGTCGGCAGCCCGCGCGCCTGGTTGCGCGCAATCGCCCGCGACACCGCGCCCTCGCCCCAGTTGTAAGCCGCCAGCGCCAGGTGCCAGTCGCCGAACATGTCGTAGAGCCGCGCCAGGTAGTCGAGCGCGGCGTCGGTCGAGGCCAGCACGTCGCGGCGCTCGTCGCGGAACATGTTCTGCTTCAGGTTGTACGACTTGCCCGTGCTCGGAATGAACTGCCACATCCCGGCCGCCTTCGCGGTGGACTGTGCCTGCGGATTGAACGCGCTCTCGACGAACGGCAGCAGCGCCAGCTCGGTCGGCATCTTGCGCTGCTCCAGCTCCTCGACGATGTGATAGAGGTAGCGGCTCGAGCGCCCGACCATCCGTTCCATGTACTCCGGCCGCTGCGCATACCACTGGGTGCGATCGTCGACCAGCGTGCCCTCCAGGTCCGTCATGGCAAAGCCGCGCCGGATGCGGTCCCAGATATCGCTGGACGGGCCGCGCAGCCAGTCCAGGCCGCCCTGGTCGACATTGATGGTGGAAGTGGAAGAGAGCGCGGACTTGTCGCTGAGGGTGTTGAGCGGGTCCTGGCGCCTGGCAGTCTGGGCGGTCGCGGCACCGTCGGCGCCTTCAGGCGGCGTGGGGGTGCTGGCGCACGCTGCAAGCAGCGCGGCGCACGCGACCACCGCCAGTAATCGACCAATTTTCATTAAGTTCTCAAATCGTGACGCTAAAAGGTTGCGTGATGCTAAAAAAAACCGCGTATCGCGTCAATCAGATTTTCCACATAGACAGTATCCGGCCGCCGGCCGCCATGCCTTGTGGCACAAGCCATGGCGACCTGCGCGCGGTCAGCGGAAATTGTCCTTCCAGCCGCGCAGCGCGCCGAACGCCTGCGCATCCCCCGCGGTGGTGCCCCCATGGGCCGACACCGCGGCGCGCACCGCCGGTTCGCGCGAGCGCAGGAAAGGGTTGACCTGGCGCTCGTGGGCGATGGTGGTCGGCAGCGTCGGCTGGTCTGCGGCGCGCAGCACCTCGACGCGCTGCTCCCATGCCTCGAGCGCGGCATTGCCGGGCTCCACCGCGCGCGCGAAGCGCACATTGCTGCGCGTGTATTCGTGCGCGCAATAGACGCGGGTGTCGCCGGGAAGCGCCGCCAGCTTGTCCAGCGACGCCAGCATCTGCGCCGGCGTGCCTTCGAACAGGCGCCCGCAGCCGCTGGCGAACAGCGTATCGCCGCAAAACACTGCCGGGCCGGCTTCGCCGAGGTCGGCGACATAGGCGATGTGGCCGGCGGTGTGGCCGGGCACGTCCAGCACGCGCAGCGTCAGTGCCGGCGCGTCGAGCGTCGCCACGTCGCCCTCGCGCAGCGCCCGGGTGCGCCCGCCGATACGCTCGCCCGCCGGCCCCAGCACCGGCAGCGGTTCGCCCGAGGGTGCGCGCGGATGCGCCGCCAGCAGCTCGGCCACGCCGCCCTGGTGATCGCCGTGGTGATGGGTGATTACAATAGCGCCCAGAGCCAGACCGCTTTGCGCCAGGAAGCGCTCCACCGGCGCGGCCTCGCCAGGATCGACCACGGCGGCGCTGTGCCCGTCGTGGATGGCCCAGATATAGTTATCCTGGAACGCCGGGATCGGCTCAACCTTCAACATGCGCATGCTCCTATGTCCAATCGTCCCAATCACCCGATTGTAAGCTGGGAAGACTGGCTGGCCTCGCCGCCCGGCGAGTACATGCTGCGCTGGGAGGCGCAGCAGTACGACCGGACCGTGGCCGACATCTTCGGCTATCACGCAGTGCAGTTCGGCCTGCCCTATATCGATACCCTGCGCGAGAACCGGATGCCGTTCTCGGCGCTGGCGCTGGATCCGTCCAGCGGCCCGCACGGGCCGCGTGCCGCACATCCGGATGCGCGCCAGCTGCTGTGCCGCTTCGACGAACTGCCGTTCGACACCCAGAGCATCGACCTGGTCACCCTGCCCCACATCCTGGAGTTTGCCGAAGACCCGCATGAAGTGCTGCGCGAAGTCTCGCGGGTGCTGATGCCCGAGGGCCGCGTGGTGGTCACCTGCTTCAACCCGATGAGCCTGTGGGGCGCGCGCCAGGGCATGAACCGGCTCGGCGCCACGCCGTTCCTGCCGACCGACGCGCAGCAGATCGGCTTCGTGCGCATCAAGGACTGGCTCAAGCTGCTCGGCTTCGATATCATCCGCGGCCGCTTCGGCTGCTATTGCCCGCCGTACCGCACCGACCGCTGGCTGCAGCGCGCGGCCTTCATGGAAAAGGCCGGCGACCGCTGGTGGCCGATCTTCGGCGCGGTCTATATGATTTCGGCGATCAAGCGCGTGCGCAATATCCGGCTGGTCGGACCGGCGTGGAAGAGCAAGCCGGCGCTGGCGCCGGTGTCGGCGCCGGTGGCCACCCCCACCGGCACCCATGGCAAGGCTCCGGGCAGAGAGCACTGACGCGGTCCGGCCGCGCGCGCTATCCGCCTGTCCCGCCCCACAATGCGCCACCCGCCCCGCGGGTGGCCACCACGGAATCACATGCAAGAAGTCACGATCTACTCCGACGGCGCCTGCAAGGGCAATCCCGGCCGCGGCGGCTGGGGCGCGGTGCTCGTCGCCGGCACCAGCGAGAAAGAGCTGTTCGGCGGCGAGCCGAACACCACCAACAACCGCATGGAAATGACCGCGGTGATCGAAGCGCTGCGCGCGCTCAAGCGGCCCTGCGTGGTGCGCGTCTATACCGATTCCCAGTACGTGCAGAAAGGCATCAGCGAGTGGCTGCCCGGCTGGAAGGCGCGCGGCTGGAAGACCGCCGACAAGAAGCCGGTCAAGAACGCCGACCTGTGGCAGACGCTGGACACCCTGGCGCAACCGCACCAGATCTCGTGGCACTGGGTGCGCGGCCACAACGGCCACCCCGGCAACGAGCGCGCCGACGCGCTGGCCAACCGCGGCGTCGAATCGATCGGCCGCTGACCGCAACCTGCAGCACCACCAACAACAAGCGCGGAACGCCCGCCCCGCTCCGCTAGAATGCCCGCCATGCGACAAATCGTTCTCGATACCGAAACCACCGGCCTGAATGCCGCCACCGGCGACCGCCTGATCGAAATCGGCTGCGTCGAGCTGATGAACCGCCGCCTGACGGGCCGCCACCTGCACTTCTACGTCAACCCCGAGCGTGATATCGACGAGGGCGCGATCGCCGTGCACGGCATCACCGTGGAATTCCTGGCCGACAAGCCGCGCTTTGCCGAGGTCGTTCACGACATCCGCGAGTTCGTGCAGGACGCCGAGCTGATCATCCACAACGCACAGTTCGACCTGGGCTTCCTCGACATGGAATTCCAGCTGCTGGGCCTGCCGCCGTTCCGCCAGCATGTCGGCAACGTGATCGATACCCTGCGCGAGGCCCGCCAGATGTTCCCGGGCAAGCGCAATTCGCTGGATGCGCTGTGCGAACGCCTCGGCGTCAGCAACGCCCACCGCACCCTGCACGGCGCGCTGCTGGATGCCGAACTGCTGGCCGAGGTCTACCTGGCCATGACGCGCGGTCAGGATTCACTGGTGATCGACACGCTCGACAGCGCCAGCGGCCAGGGCGGCGTGGTCACCACCGCCGACCTGTCCCGGCTAGCCCTGCCCGTGCTGCGCGCCACCGACGAAGAACAGCAGGCCCATCTCGCCCTGCTGAAGGGACTGGACAAAGCCAGCGGCGGCAAGACGGTATGGCAGGACGACCCGGCCGAAGCCCCCGGGAACGTTGGCCGCCTAAAGAAAATTCAAAAAAGGGCTTTACAAGATACAAGAAGCTCTGCATAATCTCATTTCTCTGCTGCACGACGGCAACGACGACGCAGACAGGGGTGGTTAGCTCAGCGGTAGAGCACTGCCTTCACACGGCAGGGGTCACAGGTTCAATCCCTGTACCACCCACCAGTTTCAAAAAGCCAGCCTTGCGCTGGCTTTTTTCATTTCCGCATCCGACTCCTTCACCCTTTGCACAAGCACCTCGCGTCGGCGGAATTGCACTCCACTGCTGTTGCAAACAGTTTCGAAATGTTGCTTGACTTCTGCTAACCTTCTTACCGCGTCACCGAACTGGCGATTCTGATCGCGAGCCGGTCGATGAACGCGGAACACCGGGTCAGTGCGCACAAGAAAAAAGTCAATCATGCAGCACTCTTTGAAGTATCGGATGGCGTTGGCCACGGCGGGGGTGGTAACGCTCATCATCGTGCTGCGCGCGCTCTACGCCCAGTATTACGCCTATGACAGCCTGAAGAACCTGCTGCAGGCGCAGCAGGATACGCTGGTCGAGATGGTCGCCGAGCAGCTCGATGAAAAGCTGCAGGGCCGCGCC
Organism: Cupriavidus alkaliphilus; assembly: GCF_900094595.1. GTDB lineage: Bacteria > Pseudomonadota > Gammaproteobacteria > Burkholderiales > Burkholderiaceae > Cupriavidus > Cupriavidus alkaliphilus. The sequence goes on from NZ_FMAD01000003.1 coordinate 448,794, forward strand.
GCCGTGCTGCACCGGCTGGCGCGCCAGTTCTCTGCCGCCCATGCCGCCAGACCGGCCGACTTGCGCCGCGCGGCGCAGGGGCTGGTGGAAATTCCCGAGACCTTCAATGCCGTGTTCCTGGCTTCGCCCGATGGCGAACTGATATTCAGCACCGCCGTGCCGGACGGCGTGCGCCTGCGCGTCAACGACCGCGACTATTTCCGCGATGTCCTGCATGGCCAGTCATTCGTGGTGTCGGACCTGATCCAGGGCAAACAGACCGATGCCCCGGGCGTGGTGCTGGCGGTGCCGATGCTGGGCCCCGCAGGCGAACTGCGCGGCGTGGTCGGGGGCGTGCTGAATCTGGCGGACAGCAACTTCCTGCGCGAGCTGTCGCACAGCCGGGTCGGCACTACCGGCAGCTTCTGCCTGGTGTCTTCCGGCACCAACCCCCGCTATGCGATGCATCCGGACGTGTCGCGCCTGCTGGCGCCGGCGCGCGCCATCGGCGAAGCCTGCGGCGCCGAGCAGCCGCCCGCGCTGCTGGAAATCCTGACGCCGACCCAGCCCATCGTCGCACGCCACCTGCTGGCGTCCAACGGCTGGGAGGTGGTCGCAGTCCTGCCCGCGGCCGAAGCCTATGCACCGCTGCTCAAAGTGCGCAAGCAGACGCTGGTGATGGGGGCGATCACCATGGCGATCACGGCCGGGCTGATGTGGCTGGTGATGTGGCGGCTGCTGGCGCCGCTGCAGCGGCTGCACCGCGCGGTGCGCCAGCTCGGCACCGACCCGAAAGCGGTGGCGGACCTGCCGGTCGGCCGTGCCGACGAGATCGGCGAACTGGCGTCGAGCTTCGCCGAGGTCGTGGCCCAGCTGTCGGAGCGCGAGGCCGCGCTGCAGGCCGCCAAGGACCGTGCCGCCGCCAGCGAGAAGCGCATCGAGGCAATTGCCAACCATGTGCCGGACTTTATCTCCTTCATCGACATGCAGCAGCGCTACGTCTTCGTCAACGAGGCGTATGCACGGCGGTATGGCTTGCCGGCGCAGCAGATCGTCGGGCTGTCGCTGCGCGAGCTGTGGGGCACGCAGGAATACCTGGCCTGCCAGACCTACCTGCAACAGGCCGGCACCGGCCAGGCCGTGACCTTTACCCGCGAAAGCGCGGACGGCACCGAATACATCGAGATCACCTGCCAGCCGGCGTGGAACGATGCCCAGGACACCGTGGTCGGCCTGCACATGTTCGGGCGCAACGTCACGCACGAGCGCGAAAAGCTGCGCAGCCTGGAAGCACAGACCGTCTCTGACTACCTGACCGGCCTGCTCAACCGCAAGGGCTTCGACCGGCGCCTGGCCGAAGCCATGGCACGCGCAGGCGCCGGCGCGTGCCCGCTGGCGCTGCTGCTGGTGGACCTGGACGACTTCAAGGCGGTCAACGACACCTACGGCCACCCGATCGGGGATCAGCTGCTGGTGGCGTTCGCGCAGCGCCTGCGTGCCTGCGTGCGCAAGGGCGATGCCGTCGCGCGCATCGGCGGCGACGAGTTCGCGGTGATCCTGGACGGCATTGCCGACCGCCATGCCATGGCGTCGGTGGCCAACACCATCGTGCAGGCCGCGCGCATGCCCTTCGTGATCGATGGCCAGACGCTGGCGGCATCGGCCAGCGTCGGCGCGGCGCTACGCGATGCGCGACACGCCATGACCGTGAGCGAGCTGTTCCTGCACGCCGACATGGCGCTGTATCAAGCCAAGCGGCATGGCAAGGCGCGCTATGCCGCGCAGGCGGCCGATACGGCAGAGCCGTCCGGCCTGGCATCGCAAGCGGGCTAGCGCCGACGGGATGAATGCGGCGGGGTTGCTGCCCTCTCCCGCGAGCGGGAGAGGAGAGCACCCAATGGGTCATGCTGGGCCGGACGCTTGCCGCAGCCCAAGATCCCTCAGCGCACCTGCCCCTCCTTCCACGCCTGCAGCAGCTTGTCGTACGGAATGGTCTCGCCCTTGGGCTTCTCGTTGGCGAGCTTCTTCCACGGCGCGTGGTCGTTCGACAGCCACTTGCCCGGATCGCCCTTCGCGTTCAGCTTGGGCGCGCAATGGCTCATGCCGGCGCGCTGCAGGCGCGCCATGACCTGGTCCATCTCTTCGGCGAGCGTGTCCATCGCGGCTTGCGGCGTCTTCTCGCCGGTCACCGCGGTGGCCACGTTCTTCCACCACAGCTGGGCCAGCTTCGGATAATCCGGCACGTTGGTGCCGGTCGGGGTCCACGCCACGCGCGCGGGGCTGCGGTAGAACTCGACCAGGCCGCCATACTTGGCCGCGTTCTTGGTCAGGTAGTCGTGATGGATGTCGCTGTCGCGGATAAAGGTGAGCCCGGTCAGCGACTTCTTCAGCGATACCGTCTTCGAGGTCACGAACTGCGCATACAGCCACGCGCCGGCCAGCTTGTTGGGATCGGTGTTCTTGAAGAAGGTCCAGGAACCCACGTCCTGGTAGCCGTTCTGCATGCCCTGCTTCCAGTACGGGCCGTACGGCGACGGCGTCATGCGCCACTTGGGCGAACCGTCGGCGTTGACCACCGGCAGGCCCTTCTTGGTCATGTCGGCGGTAAAGGCCGTGTACCAGAAGATCTGCTGCGCCACCTGGCCCTGCGCGGGCACCGGGCCGGCTTCGGAGAAGGTCATGCCCATGGCCTGCGGCGGGGCGTACTTCTTCATCCAGTCGATGTACTTGGTCAGCGCGTAGACCGCCGCCGGGCTGTTGGTGGCGCCCCCGCGCGCCACCGAGGCGCCGACCGGCGTGCACTTGTCCTCGGCCACGCGGATGCCCCACTCGTCCACCGGCATGCCGTTGGGCAGGCCCTTGTCGGCGGTGCCGGCCATCGACAGCCAGGCGTCGGTGAAGCGCCACCCCAGCGACGGGTCCTTCTTGCCGTAGTCCATATGGCCGTAGACCTTCTTGCCGTCGATCTCCTTCACGTCGTTGGTGAAGAAGTTGGCGATGTCCTCATAGGCGGACCAGTTGGTCGGCACGCCCAGGTCGTAGCCGTACTTGGCCTTGAACTTGTCCTGCAGGTCCTTGCGCGCGAACCAGTCGGCGCGGAACCAGTACAGGTTGGCGAACTGCTGGTCGGGCAGCTGGTACAGCTTGCCATCCGGCGCGGTGGTGAACTTGGTGCCGATAAAGTCCTTCACATCCAGCCCGGGATTGGTCCACTCCTTGCCGGCGCCGTTCATGTAGTCGGTCAGCGGCAGGATCGAGCCATAGCGGTAGTGCGTGCCGATCAGGTCGGAGTCGGAGATCCAGCCATCGTAGATAGACTTGCCGGATTGCATCGAGGTCTGCAGCTTCTCGACCACGTCGCCTTCCTGGATCAGGTCATGGTTGACCTTGATGCCGGTAATTTCCTCGAACGCCTTGGCCAGGGTCTTGGATTCGTACTCGTGCGTGGTGATGGTCTCCGACACCACGTTGATCTGCGTGACGCCCTTGGCCTTGAGCCGGGCCGCGGCATCGATGAACCACTTCATTTCCGCCGCCTGCTTGTCCTTGGACAGCGACGAGGGCTGGAACTCGTTGTCGATCCACTTCTTCGCTTCCGCTTCGCCCGCCAAGGCGGAACCGCAAGCCAGCGCGGCCGCGCAGGCAAGGGCTGACATCCCCAACGTCACGTGCACTTTCATCGGTGTCTCCTCAAGAATCCCCTGCCCCGGTCGTGTCGTGGGTGGCGGCCCCGGGGTGGGGACAAGCCGCGTTTCCCTGTCATGCTTGTTCAATGCCTGTCAATGCCGGCCGCCGCGGCGCTAGCCCTTGCGCAGGATCAGCGCCAGCACCAGCATCGAAGCCACGAAGCTGATCCACACCGAGGGTTCTTCCGGCAGCGACAGCCAGGCGGCGACCTTCCCGCCCAGCCCGACCCACGCCAGGTTGATCCACGCCGCGCACATCAGCCCGATGAAGAGCCGGTCGCCGCGGGTGGTGGCGATCGGCAGGAAGCCCTTGCGCAGCACCGACGGCGAGCGGATTTCCAGGATCGTCATGCCGACCAGCATCACCACGATGCAGCCAAAGAACACCGCCACCGGTGTGGTCCATACCATCCAGCTCAGCATTGGCGCCGTCTCCCAGCAAAGGCTTGCGTTAAACGCGGCCCATCGCGAAGCCCTTCGCGATGTAGTGCCGCACGAACCAGATCACGATGCCGCCGGGCACGATGGTCAGCACGCCGGCCGCGGCCAGCACGCCCCAGTCCATGCCCGATGCCGACACCGTGCGTGTCATGGTGGCGACGATGGGCTTGGCGTTGACCGAGGTCAGCGTGCGCGCCAGCAGCAGCTCGACCCAGCTGAACATGAAGCAGAAGAACGCGGCCACGCCCACGCCGGCCTTGATCAGCGGCAGGAAGATGGTCAGGAAGAAGCGCGGGAACGAGTAGCCGTCGACATAGGCGGTCTCGTCGATCTCGCGCGGCACGCCCGACATGAAGCCCTCCAGGATCCACACCGCCAGCGGCACGTTGAAGACCAGGTGCGCCAGCGCCACGCCCAGGTGCGTATCCATCAGCCCGATGGTGCTGTAGAGCTGGAAGAACGGCAGCAGGAACACCGCCGGCGGCGTCATGCGGTTGGTCAGCAGCCAGAAGAACACATGCTTGTCACCGATGAACTGGTAGCGCGAAAAGGCGTAGGCGGCCGGCAACGCGACGCCAATCGAGATCACGGTGTTCATCGCCACGTAGATCATCGAGTTCAGGTAGCCCGAATACCACGACGGATCGGTGAAGATGGTCTTGTAGTGCTCCAGCGTGAACTGGCCCGGCCACAGCGACAGCGTCGAGACGATCTCCTCGTTGGTCTTGAACGACATGTTGACCATCCAGTAGATCGGCACGATCGCGAACACCAGGTAGGCCAGCAGGAAGCCGGCGCGCCACCAGGCGGCGCGGTTGGCCTGCGCGGGGATTGCGGTGGGGATCACCGCAGGGACTGCCGAAGAGATCTCAGCCATGGGGCATGTCCTCGCTGCCGGCGGTGCCCGCGCGCTGCATCCAGTTGTAGAGGATGAAACACATGAGCAGGATGATCAGGAAGTAGACGATCGAAAACGCCGCCGCCGGGCCCAGGTCGAACTGGCCGACCGCTTTCTGCGTCAGGTATTGCGACAGGAAGGTGGTGGCGTTGCCGGGTCCGCCGCCGGTCAGCACGAACGGCTCGGTGTAGATCATGAAGCTGTCCATGAAGCGCAGCAGCACCGCGATCATCAGCACGCCGCGCAGCTTGGGCAGCTGGATATGGCGGAACACCGCCAGGCGCGAGGCGCCGTCGATCTGCGCGGCCTGGTAGTAAGCGTCGGGGATCGCGCGCAGGCCGGCGTAGCACAGCAGCGCCACCAGCGGCGTCCAGTGCCAGACGTCCATCACCAGCACCGTGATCCACGCGTCGAAGGCGCTGCCGGTGTAGTTGTAGTCGAAGCCCAGCCCTGCCAGCGCGGCGCCGAGCAGGCCGATGTCGGTGCGCCCGAAGATCTGCCAGATGGTGCCGACCACGTTCCACGGGATCAGCAGCGACAGCGCGATGATCACCAGCACCGCCGACGCCTTCCAGCCCCGCGCCGGCATCGACAATGCCAGCAGGATGCCGAGCGGGATCTCCACCAGCAGCACCGCCAGCGAGAAGCCGAGCTGGCGCAGCAGCGCGTCGTGCAGCTCGCCGTCGCGCAGCACGGTGCGGAACCATTCGGTGCCGACGAACACGCGCCGCTCGGGCGAGATGATGTCCTGCACCGAATAGTTGACGATGGTCATCAGCGGCAGGATGGCGGAGAACGCCACGCACGCCACCACCGGCAGCACCAGCAGCCAGGCCTTCTGGTTAACGGGCTTCAGAGGCTTCATGGCACCAGCTCCTCGTTGACGTAGTAGCAGGTATGCCGGTTGAACACCGACAGCCACGCGGTGTCGCCCGCGCGCAGGCCGGCCGCCTCGGCGCCCAGCCGCGCGCGCAGCGTGCCGGCCTGCGCGCCCGCCTCCTGCACCGTGCCGGTCAGCAGCCAGTAGGTGCCGATATCCTGCGCTCGCTGCACCTGCACCGGCACCGCCTGCGTGTCGCGCTCCGGCGCCAGTTGCAGGTATTCGGGGCGCACCCCGATGCGGAAGCTGCCGGCCGCGCGCAGCGCCGCTTCCACCGACGGCGACAGCGGCGGCATATAGCGCCGCCCGGCCACGTCGATGGCGCCGTCGCGCCATTGCCCCGACAGGAAATTCATGCCCGGCGAGCCGATAAAGTGCCCGACGAAGGTATGCGCGGGCCGCTCGAACAGCGCGTCGGCCGGCCCTACCTGCACCGCCTTGCCGCGCGACATCACCACCACCTGGTCGGCAAAGGTCAGCGCCTCGGTCTGGTCGTGGGTGACGTAGATCAGCGTCAGGCGAAACTCATGGTGGATCTCCTTGAGCTTGCGCCGCAGCTGCCATTTGAGCTGCGGGTCGATCACCGTCAGCGGCTCGTCGAACAGGATGGCCGACACGTCCTGGCGCACCAGCCCGCGTCCGAGCGAGATCTTCTGCTTGGCATCGGCGGCCAGGCCGCTGGCGCGGCGCCCGAGCGTTGACGACAGGTCCAGCATCTCGGCCACGCGCCCGACCCGCTCGCGCACCTGCGCCTCCGGCACGCCGCGGTTGCGCAGCGGGAACGCCAGGTTTTCGCCGACGGTCATGGTGTCGTAGATCACCGGGAACTGGAACACCTGGGCGATATTGCGCGCCTGCGGCGTGGCGCCGGTGACGTCGCGGCCGTCGAAGGCGATGGTGCCGTGCGAAGGCCGCAGCAGCCCGGAAATGCAGTTCAGCAGCGTGGTCTTGCCGCAGCCGGAGGGGCCCAGCAGCGCATAGGCGCCGCCGTCCTCGAAAGTGAAGCGCAGCGGCAGCAGCGCATAGTCGTCGTCGGTACGCGGATGGGGCACATACGAGTGCGCCAGGTCGAGGTCGATGCGCGCCATCTCAGCCTCCCGCCGCCGCGGCGCCGCCGGGCACATCAGCCGCGAGCCCGCCGGGCCGGCGCGGCGCATGGATGCGGCGGCCGTCGGCGTCGAACAGGTAGAGCTGCCCGGGCAGCAGGTGCAGCGTCACCGGCGCGCCCAGCTGCAGGTCGAGCACGCCCGCGAACTGCGCCACCAGGTTGCCAACCGCGGTATCGGCGTGCACGAAGGTGTCCGAGCCGGACAACTCGGCCAGCGCCACGCGACCCGGCACCGCGACCGCCCCGGTCTCGCTCGCCAGGCGCAACGCGGAGGCGCGCACGCCAAGCGTTATCGGCCCGTCCTGTGCCGCCACGCCGGGCACGGGCACTTCGATCGCTCCCGGCAGCGCCACTTTGCCGCCCTCAAGCCGGCCCTCGACCAGGTTCATCGGCGGATCGTTGAAGGCGCGCGCCACGCGCAGCGAATCGGGATAGTGGAAGACCTGTGGCGTCGGGCCGTACTGCAGCAGTTCGCCCGCATCGAGCACCGCGGTGTGCCCGCCCAGCAGCAGCGCCTCGCCGGGCTCGGTGGTGGCGTAGATCACGGTGGCGTCGCCGTGCGCGAACAGCTGGGTCAGCTCTTCGCGCAGCTCCTCGCGCAGCTTGTAGTCCAGGTTGACCAGCGGCTCGTCCAGCAGCATCAGCGGGGCTTCCTTGGCCAGCGCGCGGGCCAGCGCCACGCGCTGCTGCTGGCCGCCGGACAGCTCGGCCGGATAGCGCTCCAGCAGGTGGTCGATATGCAGCCGGGCCGCCAGCTCGCGCACGCGCGCGGCGATCTCGCCGGCCGCCGCCTTGCGCCGCAGCCGCAGCGGCGAAGCGATGTTGTCGAACACCCTGAGCGACGGGTAGTTGATGAACTGCTGGTAGACCATCGACACATTGCGCTCGCGCACAGGCATGCCGGTGACATCGTCGCCGTCGGCCAGCACGCGCCCGGCGCTCGGCCGGTCCAGCCCCGCCATGACCCGCATCAGCGAAGTCTTGCCCGCCTGCGTCGCGCCCAGCAGGATGGTGACCGCGCCTGGAACCGGGGCCAGCGTCATCGGATAGAGATACGCCTGCGAACCTGCCTGCTGTGCGACGCCTTCCAAACGTAGCTGCATCCGGTCTCCGTGTTCGATATGCTGCCGGCATCACGGCTTGCGTTCGATGCAGGCGCACCAATCTTGGCTTCACGCTCGTTTTAGCAACAAAACGAACAGAAAACAATAGTGCACCGCATCATTTTGTTTTCGTTTGTGTTTGAACTAGAATCCCCGCATGACCCTCAATCCCCGCCAGACGGCCCTGCTCGAAGAAGTCCGCACCCAGGGCTTTGCCTCCATCGACGAACTTGCGCGCAAGTTCGGCGTCACGCTCCAGACGGTGCGCCGCGATGTCAACATGCTGGCCGAGAACGGCATGCTGGCGCGCTTCCATGGCGGGGTGCGGGTGGAAGACTCCACCACCGAGAACATCGCCTACCGGCAGCGGCAGGTGCTCAATGCCGAGGGCAAGGCGCGCATCGCGCGCGCGGTGGCGGCGGCCGTGCCCGAGGGCTGCTCGCTGATCCTGAACATCGGCACCACGGTGGAAGAGATCGCGCGCGGGCTGGTGCACCATCGCGGCCTGCGCGTGATCACCAACAACCTGAACGTGGCCAACATCCTCGCCGACAACCCCGACTGCGAAGTCATCGTCGCCGGCGGCGTGCTGCGCTCGCGCGACCGCGGCATCGTCGGCGAGGCGACGGTGGAGTTCATCCGCCAGTTCAAGGTCGATATCGGGCTGATCGGCATCTCGGGCATCGAGGCCGACGGCACGCTGCGCGACTATGACTTCCGCGAGGTCAAGGTGGCGCGGACCATCATCGAGCATTCACGCGAGGTCTGGCTGGCGGCGGATGCCAGCAAGTTCAACCGCCAGGCCATGGTCGAGCTGGCGCATGTGTCGCAAGTGGACCGGTTGTTTACCGACGCGCCGCTGGCGGCGCCGTTCGATCAGATCCTGGCCGACAGTGGGGTGAAGTGTGTGGTGGCAGAGCGGGAGTGAGTGCGCCCGGATGCGATATCGGGCTGCCCCGCTGGCGCGGGCACGGCGGGCGTTGAGGCCTGCCTCGCTGATGCGGCAGGCCTGCCCCCTCCGCCGGCGCCTCCCCCACCAGCGCGCGAGGGAAGCAAAGCGGAGGGAAGAAGGATTACTTGAACACCACGGTCTTGTGGCCGTTCAGCAGGATGCGATGTTCGGCATGCCACTTGACCGCGCGCGCCAGCGCCACGCACTCGACGTCACGGCCGACGGCGGTGAGCTGGTCGGGGTCCATGCTGTGGTCCACGCGCTCGATTTCCTGCTCGATGATCGGGCCTTCGTCGAGGTCGGCGGTGACATAGTGCGCGGTGGCGCCGATCAGCTTCACGCCGCGGTCGTGCGCCTGGTAGTACGGCTTGGCGCCCTTGAAGCTTGGCAGGAACGAATGGTGGATATTGATCGCGCGGCCGGCCAGCTTGCGGCACAGGTCGTCCGACAGCACCTGCATGTAGCGCGCCAGCACCACCAGGTCGATCTTCTGCTCCTGCACCACGTCGAACACGCGCGCTTCCTGCGCGGCCTTCTGCTCGGCCGACGCGTTCATCAGCGGCAGGTGGAAGAACGGCACGTCGTACGACGCCGCCAGCTGGTAGAAGTCGCGGTGGTTCGAGACGATGGCCGCGATCTCTACCGGCAGCCCGCCCGCCTTGGCACGGAACAGCAGGTCGTTCAGGCAATGCCCGATCTTCGACACCATGATCATCACGCGCGGCTTCACCGTGGCATCGTTCAGTTCCCACTGCATGCCGAACTGGTCGCCCACCGGCGCGAACGCGGCCTTCAGCGTGGCCAGGTCGGGACCACCGGCGGCCGGGGTGAAATGCACGCGCATGAAAAAGCGGCCGGCGAACTCGTCCCCGTACTGGTCGGAATCGACAATATTGCAGCCGTGCTGGAACAGCAGGCCCGAGACAGCGTGGACGATGCCCGGCTGGTCAGGGCACGAGAGGGTCAGGATGAATCCGGTGTTGCTCATGGTGTGTGGTTCTGTCTGGGTGGCGCGGCGCAGGGCCGGAAAAGCCAGGGGGGCTCGGTCAGTGCAATGGTCGATACGGCAAGCAATACCGGGACAAGCGGCGATGGACCCTGTGGCGGCTCAGACGTGCTGGCCGACATCGAGCCAGCCACGCCGTCCAAGGGCATCCAGCGTCACCAGTGTCGCATCGACCGTCATGGCGCCGGCCGACATGATAGCAAGCAATGGCGCCAGCTCGATGCGCCGGTGCTCGCTGACCTCGCCGTCCTGGTTGCGCGGAATGAAGTCCGGCGGCAGCAGCAGGTCGTAGACGTAGAGCTGCTCCCACTGCACGCCTTCGGGCAGGTCGCGCAGTACCTCGATCATGCCGTGCGCCTGCACCTCCCGCGCCAGTTCGGGCGGGATGCCGGACTCTTCCTCGCACTCGCGCACCAGCGTCGCCAGCGGATCGCTGCCATGGGGCATGCCGCCGGCGACCAGGTTGTCCCACATGCCGGGGTCGACGGCCTTGGCCGGGCTGCGGCGCGAGATCCAAAGGGCCGGCGGGTCGCCCGCAGCGCCGTCGACGATGCCGTTCATGTGCGAGGCAAAGGTCAGCAGGCCCAGGAAGCGGGCCGCGGCGCGCTCGACCACCGCGACCGCGGGCGCGTCGAGCGCGGGCGTGACTGCGAACAGCTCGTCGCGCCAGCCGCGCACATGGCCGGCGTCGGCCAGCCGGCGCGCCAGCGTTTGCAGCGCGGCTGTGCGCGTGCCGAAATCGTCGCAGCCGGGCAGCAGGGCCACGGCCACGGAGCCATCGCCGAGCGCCTGCTCCGGGCCCAGCACGGCGCCGATGCCGCGCAGGATGCCGGCATGCGTGCGCGAAAGCCAGCCGACCTGCCGGCCAGCCGCCATCAGGCGCAGCTTGGCGGCGGCATCGAAGCCGCTGCGCGCCGCCAGCGAGGCGGCGATCCGTGCCGTGACCTCGGCGGCCGGCAAAGAAGACGTTTCAGCCATCAGGATTCCATGCACCGGCCACGCCGGCGCGCAATGTCATTGTCAGGATCGAACGCATGAACCAGCCCGCCGCGCAGGCGCAGCGCCCTGCCACGTCCCAGCTTCCCGCCGAGCCGCAATACGTGCTGGCGCTCGACCAGGGCACCAGCAGCTCGCGCGCCATCCTGTTCGACCGTGCCGGCAACGTGGTGCGCCTGGCGCAGCGCGAGTTCCGCCAATATTACCCACATCCCGGCCATGTCGAGCACGATCCCTACGAGATCTGGCAATCGCAGCTGGCGGTGGCGCACACGGTGCTGGCCGACGCCGGCATCGGCGCCTCGCAGGTGCGCGCCATCGGCATCACCAACCAGCGCGAGACCACGGTGCTGTGGGACCGCAAGACCGGCGAGCCGGTCGGCCGCGCGCTGGTCTGGCAGGACCGCCGCACCGCGCCGATGTGCGAGGCGCTGCAGGCCGCGGGCCACGGCGAGCTGTTCCGCGAGAAGACCGGCCTGGTCATCGATGCCTATTTTTCCGGCACCAAGCTGCGCTGGATGCTCGACAACATCGAAGGCGCGCGGGAGCGGGCGCAGCGCGGCGAGCTCGCCTTCGGCACCGTCGACAGCTGGCTGATCTGGCAGCTGACCGACGGCGCGCGCCATGTCACCGACGTCTCCAACGCCTCGCGCACGATGCTGTTCAACATCCACAGCTTCGAGTGGGACGACGCGCTGCTGGCGCTGCTCGACATCCCGCACGCGCTGCTGCCCGAGGTGGTGCCCTCCAGCGGCGAGGTCGCGCGCACCGCGGCGCGGCTGTTCGGCATGCCGATCCCGATTGCCGGCATCGCCGGCGACCAGCAGGCCGCCACCTTCGGCCAGGCCTGCCTGGTGCCGGGCATGGCCAAGAACACCTACGGCACCGGCTGCTTCCTGCTGATGAATACCGGCGCGCAGCCGGTCACGTCGCGCAACCGGCTGCTGACCACCATCGGCTGGCAGTACCGCGGCCAGACCCAGTATTGCCTGGAGGGCGGGGTGTTCATGGGCGGCGCCACCATCCAGTGGCTGCGCGACGGCCTGAAGATCATCCAGAGCGCGCCCGAGGCCGAGGCGCTGGCGCGCCAGTGCGACGACAGCGGCGGCGTGGTGCTGGTGCCGGCCTTTGCCGGGCTGGGCGCGCCGCACTGGGACGCCTTTGCGCGCGGCACGCTGGTCGGCATGACGCGCGGCACCGGCCGGCCGCAGATCGCACGGGCGGCGCTGGAATCGATCGCGCTGCAAAGCGTGGACGTGCTCGAGGCCATGCAGAAGGATGCCGGCATCGCGCTGGCCGAGTTGCGCGTGGACGGCGGCGCCTCGCGCAGCGACCTGCTGATGCAGATGCAGGCCGACCTGCTCGGCACCCCGGTGGTACGGCCGCGCGTGACCGAGACCACCGCCCTGGGCGCCGCCTACCTGGCGGGCCTGGCCACCGGCTACTGGAGCGACCCGGTGCAGATCGCGCAGCAATGGCAGGTGGAGCGGCGCTTCGAGCCCAACCTGTCGGCCGACGAGCGCGGCCACCGGCTCGCGCGCTGGCACCGGGCGGTCGAGCGCGCACGCGACTGGGCGCGCGAGGACGACTCCGGCCACGGCTGACACCGGCCGGTCAAACCCGTCCCGTGCCGCGCGCGGGCCACCTCAACACCTTAGCCAGCACCCACCACACACCAGCGTCATGCACAGCCTTCCCACCCCGATCCAGCCGCCCGGCCGCGCCGCCCTGCTCGCCACCCTGGAGCGCGAGCCGCGCTGGGACGTGATCGTCATCGGCGGCGGCGCCACCGGCCTGGGCACGGCAGTCGATGCCGCCTCGCGCGGCTACCGCACGCTGCTGGTCGAAGCCGCCGACTTTGCCAAGGGAACCTCGAGCAAGGCCACCAAGCTGGTGCATGGCGGCGTGCGCTACCTGGCGCAGGGCAATATCAGCCTGGTGCGCGAGGCGCTGCACGAACGCGGCCTGCTGGCGCGCAACGCGCCGCACCTGGTATGGCCGCTGGGCTTCGTGGTGCCGGCCTACCAGATGTTCGACCAGCCCTTCTACGGCATCGGCCTCAAGCTCTATGACATGCTGGCCGGCAACCTCAACCTGTCCGGCAGCCGCTGGCTGAACCACCGCGAGGTGCTGGAGGCCGCGCCCAACCTGGCCGAACACGTCGGCGGGCGCCCGCTGCGCGGCGGCAACCTTTACTTCGATGGCCAGTTCGACGATGCGCGGCTGGCGGTGACGCTGATGCGCACCCTGTTCGACGTCGGCGGCACCGCGCTCAACTACATGCGCGCGACCGGGCTGAGCCAGCAAGGCGGCGTGATCAGCGGCGTCACGGTGCAGGACGCGCTCGGCGGCGCCACCTTCCGGCTGCGCGCCGACTGCGTGATCAATGCCACCGGCGTGTGGGTCGATGCCATCCGCCAGATGGAAGACGGTCATGCGCGCACCATGGTCGCGCCCAGCCAGGGCGTGCATCTGACGCTGCCGCGCAGCTTCCTGCCGGGCGACCGCGCCATCCTGATCCCCAAGACCGATGACGGGCGGGTGCTGTTCGTGGTGCCCTGGAACGGACAAACCATCGTCGGCACCACCGACACACCGCGCCGCGACCTGCCGCTGGAGCCCGATGCAGGGGCCGACGATGTCGATTTCATTTTGGAAACGGCGTCGCGCTACCTGGCCAAGGACCCCACCCGCGCCGACGTCACCAGTGTCTGGGCCGGCTTGCGGCCGCTGGTGCGGGCCACCGGCGAAGCCTCCACCGCGTCGCTGTCGCGCGAGCATACGATCCTGGTGTCCAGGGCCGGACTGATCACCGTCACCGGCGGCAAATGGACCACCTACCGCAAGATGGCCGAAGACGTGATCGAGACCGCGATCCAGCGCCAGATGGTGCGCGCGGCGCCATGCGTGACCGCCGAGCTGCCGCTGCACGGCGCCGCCGGGTTGCCGGCCGACCTGCCGCCGCCGGATTCGGGCTCACCGGACCGCTACTACGGCAATGAACTGAGCCTGCTGCGCGCGCTGCCGGGACACGACCGCATGCTCGCCGGCGCGTCCGGCCTGACCGAGGCCCATGTCCGTTTTGCCGCCCGGCATGAGCTGGCGCGCCGGGTCGAGGACGTGCTGGCGCGCCGCAATCGTGCGCTGTTCCTGGACGCCCGCGCGGCCGTCGATGCGGCACCGGCGGTGGCCGCGATCCTGGCCGAAGAGCTCGCCGAGGATGAAGCCTGGCAAGCACGCGAGGTGGAAAGCTTCCGCGCGCTCGCCGCCGGCTACATGCTCGGCTGATCGCTGGGCGCAGCGGCGCTGCCTCGATCCGGCTCCTTCAACCCGAACACCGACTTTCGACCCGACCACGCCATGTCCGATCGCCTGATCCTGTCCCGCACCCGCATCGCTGTCCTGCTGGCCGTCCTCGGTGCCAGCACCGCGGCCCAGGCCGCCCGCGCGCCGGGCATCGACGGCGTGCGCTTTCCCGAGGTGCGCACCATGCGCTACCAGTGCGACGGCGGCAAGACGCTGACGGTGCGTTATTTCAACAGCCCGGACAACCAGGCCGCGGTGTTCCGCATCGACGGCAAGCCGGTGCTGGCGGTCAGCACGGTGTCGGCGTCCGGCGCACGCTATGTCGGCGGCCGCTACGAATGGTGGACCAAGGGCGAATCAGGCACGCTGCGCGACCTGATGCAGCCGGAAACCGCCGCGCCCGCGCTGGCCGGCTGCCACGCCGGGCCATAAGCGGCAGGGTGCCGGCAGGGTCGCGCCGTGCCACCTTTTGAAGCCGCGGCGTTCCGGGCGATAATGCGGGGATTGAATCAGGGAGAACACCATGGACGAGATTGAAGATCTGTCCGATCTGCCGATGCCCCGCTTTATCTGGGGCTTCGCCGTGATCGCAGGCAAGGGCGGCGAGGTCATGCACGACGAGTTCGAGTATCTGACCCACACCCGCAGCCCGCGCTTCACCTGCCGCGTGGTCGAGCTGGAGGACATGCCGGCCGAAAGCGAAGAAGATGCCATCGACGGCCGCATCGTCCATGATGACGACCCGAGCCGCATGTTCTACATCACCGATGCCGGCATGGCGCTGGTCAACTTCCAGCTGTTCGACAAGATGCCGGACAAGCAGAAGTTCAAGCGCATCTGCGACGAAGCCATCGCCAACTGGATGCTGCGCCGCGAATTCCTCGACGACGAGGAAGAGGACTGAGACAACCCCGGGCCAGCGGCGGCGCGGCCGCCGCGCGGCGCTCAGGCCTGGCCCTGCTCCGGCGGCAGCGCGCCGGCCAGCACTTCATTGAGCAGCCCGGTCATGCCGCCCGGGTGATCGGCGGCCAGCGCCTGCAGGCGCTTCACCAGCGCGCCGTCGAGCTTGCACGCGAACGGCACCAGACCCTGCTCCTGGTCCAGCCGGCGCTGTTCGCGCCGGTCCGGACGGGTCGCGGCACCGGGAATGCCGCCCCGCCCCGCCGCCGCCTGCTTCAGGCTGTTGGCGATCTTCAGGCCCTTGTTTTTTTCCAGGTCCGTTTTCTTCACGGCAGTATCCGAAAGTCTGTAGAGGGCGGTATTGTACGCAGCCGCGGCAACCTGCGGCGCGCGCGCCGCGGGGCATAGGCCCGTGGCGGCTCGTTCGTCGCGGTCTATTCGTCGCTGACTTCGATCAGCTCGGCCGCCACCCGCTGGATTTCCGCATAGACCGGAATCGCGTCCATCGGGCCGGTGCAGCCCACCGCCGTGGCCTGGCTGGCATCGGCGCCGGGCGGCAGGAACACAAAGGCCATGCCCGGCTGCCAGCCGGGATGCTTGCGCAGGCTGTCGTTAAGGATGTCGAGATACTGCGCGCGCGTGAAGACGTGCCTTGCCATCGCTACCTCCGGAATCCGCTGCCGATGCGCCGCGCGGGCGCGGGTGTCATGGCGGGGATCGTAGCATGGCAGGGGTGTCCGGCGTCACCGTGCGGCGCCGGGCGGCGCGCTGGTCAGCACTCGCCCTTCTTGGCCTGGCCGGGGGGGCAATGGTTGCCCTTATCGCCCTTGCCGCCCTTGTCCTGGTGGCCTTTGTTGCCTTTGTCCTTGTCCTTGTCCTTGTACCCGCCCTGATCCCAGCGGCCCGGCACCAGCACCCAGCCGTCGCGCGACTGGATCCAGCGCGGCGACTCATAGACATAGCCGGGGCGCTCGCGCTCCCAGCGTCCCTTCTTCCAGGCGTGCTTGCGGTGCTGATCGTCCCAGTCCCAGTAGCCAGGCATCCAGACGTAGCCGGCGCGCGCCGCGGGTACGGCCTCGTAGATCGGCGCCGGCGGCGGCACGCCGATGGCAATGTTGACCGACACCTGGGCCATCGACGCCGCACTGAGGGTCAGGCCCGAGCCAAGCAACGCGGCCAGCAACAGCGCCCTGGCCGGGCGAAGCGCGCAATCCGTCATGGGAGTCCTTTCTTGTGGAGGAACATGCCCATAGTCTAGTGCGCCGTGGACCGCCGGCAAGGCAAGAATCGATATCGGCCGGTTATGGATGCCGGCGCGCAACAGCCCGGTGCAGCCCCGCTTGTGCGCGGGCGGCGCTAGTGATCCTCAGCCATCGCCTTGAGCTGGGCCTCGCCGGCAACGCGCGCGGCATCGGAGGTGGTGAAGGTATCGTCCGACACGATCGCGCGCCTGACCTGCTGCGCGCTGAAATCCACCAGCGCGATGACCCACACGTAGCGCCCGGACTGGGGTGCGGTCTGCACGAAAGCCTTCAGGTTGTGGCGCGATTCATTGGCCATGATCCATCTCCGGTTGAGACGTGCCGCAGCACAGGGGTCAGGCAACTCTAGCACAAGGCCTGCAAGCTCACCGGCCGGCGGCCTCGGTGGCAAAGGCGCGCAATTCGCGCACGCGCGCGGCGGTCATATCCAGCAGGCAGGTCGCGCCGGCCACGCGCGCGGCGCTGCCGCCGGCAGGATTTGACACAAAAGCGCAATTGGCCTGGCGGTACTCGAGCCAGACCCGCTGCGCCACCCGCAACTGCCCGGTGCGCGGCGCCTCGAGCCGCCGCAGCAGCGACTGGTAAGCGCTGTTCAACGCCGTATCCTGGACCCGCGACTCCAGCGCGGCGCAGTTGAGCATGTCGGCGGTCGACACGGCCTTGCCCATGCAGCGGTTATAGTCGGCGCTCAGGCCGCCATTTTCCGCCGCGGCGGCGGGGATAGCCGCCACGGCCAGGCCGACGACGGCAACATATGCGAGAACGCGCATGGCAGCTCTCCGTTTGCGTGGTTGTGACAAGACGAATCGGACCCTGGCGTCGAGCGGGCGCGCTCAGGCGAGCCAGCGGCCCAGCGTCGCCACGGCGATATTGGCCAGCCCCAGCACGAGGTTGGTCCCTACCGCCTGCCGGATGCGGTTCAAGGCGGCACCGGCGCCTGGCCAGTCCTGCGCATCGACCGCCCGGCCCAGCACCCGATAAGGGCCGAACCACACGTAGCAGAAGATGCCGGCCATGACAACGCCGATGCCCAGCATCAGGTGCCAGTTCCGTGGAGCGCCCGCCATGCCCGTTGCCGCCATCATCGCGCCACCGCTCAGCAGGATCGCCACCACCGACGCCCACACCCATGGGAAGAACCGGGCAAACACGCCGCGCCACAGGCGCAGGCGCGGCGGCGGCTCCAGCAGGCTGCCGGCCACCGGCCGCAGGCACAGGTAGGCGAAGAACATGCCGCCGACCCAGACGGCGACGCCGGTCAGGTGCAGCAGGCGGAAAAGAGGATCGGCGGTCATGGCGGCAGGGGCGAGTTGGACGAGTTGGGGCGATGATCACATTCTAAGTGTTGTGTCCGCCACGGCGAAGCCTGGTATGCCGCCACAGCGGTCACGGCGGGGTTCAGGAAAACAACAGCGGGGCCGATAAACATTTCGTATCACGCCGCGCCACGAGCCGGTCTGCGCAGAACCCGCTCGTGCCGCCCGTTATCGCCCGATCCACCGCAAGGCCCGGACGCTTGACCGCCCGGAACCCGGCCCCAGACAATACGCGCGGCCAGACCACAACACGCAACCGGCCGCCACG
Source organism: Cupriavidus alkaliphilus (assembly GCF_900094595.1). GTDB lineage: Bacteria > Pseudomonadota > Gammaproteobacteria > Burkholderiales > Burkholderiaceae > Cupriavidus > Cupriavidus alkaliphilus. Next base: position 466,895 of record NZ_FMAD01000003.1, read on the forward strand.
CCCCCTTCGTTCCAGACCATGGCGCCTGCCCCAGCCAGCCCCCCGCCGATCCCGCCCGCTGCCCGTGCACGACCGCTGCTGCGCCGCGGCCTGACCGCGCTGTTGCTGGCCGTGACGCTGGCGGTGCTGCCGGCCATGCTGCCGCCCGCGGTGACCGCGCAACCCGCGCCGCAGCGGGCCGACCTGGTCGCGCGCGTGGTCATCAGCCTGCTCGGCTACGCGCGCTGGCCGGTGGAGCGCGATCCCGTGCGGCTGTGCGTGGACAACACCAGCCGCTATGCGGCCCGGCTGAGAGAAGGCGGCACGCTCGCCAATGGCCGCACCGTGCAGACCCGCCAGGTCGACGTGCTGGCCGACATGCTGCACCCGGCGTGCGATGCGCTGTACGTGGGCACCATGAACGAACCGCGCCGCAAGCGCCTGTCGGCCGAGCTGACCGGCCGCCCGGTGCTGGTCATCGCCGAAGAAGACTTCGAGTGCGAGGTGGGCAGCATGTTCTGCCTCAACATCCGCGATAACCAGGTCTCGTTCCGCGTCAACCTCGACACCCTCGCCCGCAGCGGCGTGCACATGCACCCCGGCGTGCTGCAACTGGGCCGCCGCAAGGGAGCCCCGTCATGAGCCAGCCCCAGCCGGTGCGCGGACCTGGCGCGCGCCCTACCCTCTACAGCGTGCTGCGCCGCATTCACCTGGGCGTGGCGCTGATCGCGGTATGCACGGCCGGCCTGGCGCTGACCGCGATCGGGGTCACCGCGCTGCGCGTCTACGCCGACCACAACGTGCGGCTGGTGGCGCGCTCCATCGCCTACACGCTGGAAGCGCCGGTGGTGTTCCGCGACCAGGCGGCGACGGCGGAGACGCTGGCCGCGATCGCGGCCTCGGAAGACATCGCCCGCGCCACCGTCTATGACCGCGACCACCACGTGCTGGCGGTGTGGCAGCGCCCCGGCCAGGCGCCGCTGACCGGCCTGCGCCACGCGCTGGTCGAATGGCTGGGCACCGATGCCGTCGAGCAGCCCATCCTGCACCAGGCGCAACAGGTCGGCATGCTGCGCGTCAGCGGCGACCCGCGCAACCTGCTGCATTTCCTGCTACGGGGCGCGCTGGGGCTGCTGGCCTGCCTGCTGCTGACCGCTGTTGGCGCCCACTACCTGGCCAGCCGGCTGCTGGTGCAGCTTATCGAGCCCTTGCGCAACCTGATGCGGGTGGCCCACGCGGTCCGTTCCCAGCGCGATTTCGCGCAGCGCACGCCGCCGGCCACCATCGCCGAGCTCAATGCCCTCAGCGAGGACTTCAACGGCCTGCTCGACGAGCTGCAGACCTGGCAGAACCAGATGCAGCGCGAAAACCGCTCACTCGCCCACCGCGCCAATCACGATGCCCTGACCGGGCTGCTGAACCGCGCCGCCTTCGTCGAAGCGCTGGAGCACGCGGTGCGCCACGCAGCCGCCAACGACGAATATGCCGCGGTGCTGTATCTCGACAGCGACGATTTCAAGCACGTCAACGATCGCCACGGCCATGCCGCCGGCGACGCGGTGCTGGTCGCGGTGGCCCAGCGCATCCGCGCCAGCCTGCGCAGCCGCGACACCGTGGCGCGCATCGGCGGCGACGAATTCGCCGTGCTAGCCACCGCGCTGCGCGCGCCGGACGATGCGATCCAGATCGCCGAGCATATCCTGCAGGCCATGGCCAGCCCCATCGACCTGCCCGACGGCGGCGCGGTGCAAGCCTCGCTCAGCATCGGCCTGGCCGTCTTCCCCGTCCACGCGCAAGGCAGCCAGGCGCTGCTGCACGCCGCCGACGCCGCCATGTACGGCGCCAAGCGGCGCTCCGGCGGCATCTGGCAAAGCGCCGAGCCGCGCCTGGACGTCACGCAGTGAGAAACCACATGCCTGCAAGCCGTTCTCTGGCCGACCACCGATTTCGCTGGCAGTCCTGGCTGGCCGCCGTCATGCTGGCCTGCCTGGCGCTGGCCGGCTGCCAGACCGCGCCGCCCGGCGGCCGGCTGTCGCCGGCGCAGCTGGCGGTGCTGCAGCAGGAGGGCTTCGCGCTGACTGGGGAAGGCTGGGAGCTGGGCCTCACCGACAAGGTGCTGTTCGGTTTCAACGAGGACCTGATCGAAGGGGACCGCGCCGCCAACGTGCGGCGCATCGGCCGCTCACTGAGCGGCGTGGGGATCGAGCGCCTGCGCGTGGACGGCCATACCGACGACGCCGGCCCTGCGGAATATAACCAGTCGCTATCGGTGCGGCGCGCCGAGGCGGTGGCCGCGCTGCTGGCCGATGCCGGCTTTGCCCGGCACAACATCGAAGTACGCGGACTGGGCAAGGCCCGCCCGGTGGCGGACAACCGCACTGCCGCGGGACGCGCCGAGAACCGGCGCGTCGCCATCATCGTTTCGGTGGACTAGCGCCCGTTCAGTCGCCGAAGGGATTGGGCGCGCGGTTCTCCAGTGCCTCGTTCAGGTCGAACTCGTCGCGCACCTTGTCGACCGCCGCGCGCACACTGGCCGCATAGCCGTGCAGCTTGTCGAAGTCCATGTCCCAGTTGCGGCCGCGCGCGTCGCGCGGATGGGGCTGCGGTGACGGCACGCGGATTTTGGCACCGTCTTCGCCGATTTCATCGATCTGCTGGATACGCCGGCTGACCTCGTCCTGCAAGGCACGCCGGCCGCGCTCACGCTTGGCCATGACTGACTCCTGGCTGAATCCCGATGCATCCTAGCACGCGTCGCGAGCGCCTTGCAGGCGCTTACAACGCCGCCTTGGCCGCCTGGTAAGCCGCATACAAGCGCGCGAACACCGGTCCCGGCACGCCCTTGCCGATCGGACGGCCGTCGATGCTGACCACCGGCAGCAATTCCTTGCTGGCCGACGACAGCAGCACCTCGTCGGCGGCAAACACCTCGTCCCTGGCGATCCGGCGCGACTCCAGCGCAATGCCCATCGCCTCACAGATCTCCTCCATGAAGCCGTAGCGGATGCCCTCCAGGATCAGGTTGTCCTTGGGCGGCGCCGATACGCGGCCATCGCGCACCACCCACACATTGGACGCCGACGCCTCGGTCAGCCAGCCGTCGCGGAACTGGATCGCCTCGGTCACGCCCTGCTCCACCGCGTGCTGCGCCGCCAGCACGTTGCCGAGCAGCGAGGTCGACTTGATCTGGCAATTCAGCCAGCGCCGGTCCTCCATGGTCACGCACGCGACGCCCTGCTCGACCATCTGCGCCGACGGCAGCGCCATCGGGTTGGTCATGATCAGCACCGTCGGCACCACCTCCTTCGGGAACGCATGCGTGCGCTTGGCCACGCCACGGGTCACCTGGATATAGACCAGCTGATCCGACAAGCCATTGGCCTTGACCACCTCGCCGACACGCTCCAGCCACTGCGCGGCGCTGTACGGATCGGGAATGCCGATGCCCTCCAGGCTCCGGTGCAGCCGCGCCAGGTGCTGTGCGCCGCGGAAAGGCTTGCCGTGATAGTACGGGATCACCTCATAAATGCCGTCGCCGAAGATAAAGCCGCGGTCCAGCACAGGGATGCGGGCCTCGGAGAGCGGAGTCAGGGTGCCGTTGAGGTGGACGATGGGGTCGGACATGGGATGCATCGGAGGCGTTCGAGAGAGATGCCCGATTCTTTCATGTGCGGCCCGGCAAGGTCATGCAATCTACGCATGAAATCGGCAAGGCGCCGGTCCCTCGTGCTCAGCCTGGCGCCAGCGCTTTGGATAGCAGCACCGTGGTAAAGCCGCTGTCCCAGCTTTCATCGGGATAGAAATCGATCTCGGCATATCCCTGGCGCCGATAGAAGGCGCGGCTCTGCTGGTTGAACGTGTCCGTTTCCAGCCTCGCCTCGCGATGCCCGGCACGGGCGATTTCGGCTTCCGCATGCGCGAGCAGCGCCCCGCCCAACCCCAGCCGCTGCCATGCCCGCCCGACATGCAGTGCCCAGATGAAATTGTTTTCCCAATCCACCATGGCGGCCGGCACGCCGTCCACGCAGGCGACATGGAATTCCTGCAAACGTGCTTCAACGTAGCTGCGGGTCTTGCCTTGCTGTTCGAAGGCGGCTGCGGCGGCCGGCGTCAGGTGCGGCTTCCAGGTGCCGACGTAGGTGTCGATGAGGATGGATTCCACGGCTTGCGCATCTGAAGGCAAGGCGGGGCGGATTTCGAAATTTCTGGCGAGTTTGTTCATGGGTCGAGAGCATAACCGGGACGGGACGGATCGACATTACCCATGGCAACCGGCGAGGGCCGGTTGAGAGACTGCGGACGCCTGCGGACGAAAAGCCCCGGAAAAACGGCAGGTTCGCTTGTTCTTGGGCGCTTCGTGGGCGCTCAGATAGTCTCGGGACCAGAAAGCCTCGCTGGCAGGTTACTTAACATGCGTTAGTCGAACCAAGAACCGTCACGCCGGTGTAGACGCCTGCGCCCCGTAGAACGGTAGGGTTAGTCCCCTAGCAAGATGGGCAGAACTGCCCCAAGTGCGCCTGGGTATCCCAAACGGATGTTGAACACCCCAGACGTAGCGCTGTCACTCCATTTCTCACCGGTGTAGACAACGGTGTACTCCTGTGAGGACGTTCCCACCGGGGCAATTACGCTAAAACGCGCGGTCGTTTCTGATCCAAGCCCGATCAAGTCGTTCCAGCCAGAGGGGCCCGGCGATGAAACGGTCTTGGTTACAGGCGTGTTGTGCTCGCTGATACGGTATCGTCCGATTTCTTTTGGTCCTTCGTACAAGATTAGGTAAGCACCTTGCCCCGACGCTTGCGGATAGATCCACTTAACGAAGAAATATCCAGTCAATTTCGCGGCAATTTCGAATGTTTGCCCCGGCTTGACCGCAGCGGGTCTCGTAACTTCGAGATGTGTCCTATAGACGCCAGCCGTGGCAGCCGACGCCGCCAGCACCAACGGGAGCAATGCCAATAATCTATTTCTTATTCGCATTTTGACTTAGTAGCGATGGTTTAATGTTGCCATGTTCCTCAATTGGTAATAACGATTTCCCGCAAATCCTCACCGTCGCCCCACTTGGTGCATTGATTCGCTCCATCGGCCGTGATCAACTTGTCTGAACTCATCGCCGTCAGCAGAAGAGCTATTTGCTGACGGCCCACGGACGAATTCTCATCTTTAATCATGAAGTACTGAGTGCTTACAGCGCACCCAGGCCGCCCGACCGCAGCGCCGCTTAACGTAAAGTAGACCAGCCCTTCACGAACGTTCAACTTCGTTACCTTTCCTACCGCAGTTCCAGCCATCGCGTGCGATACAATGCCAAATACAGCGAGTACTCCAACTGCAAGAGACTTCAATTTCATGTCGCCCTCAAATTGTAACGATCTGTAAGAGCTCAATACCATACATTGTTACACTGCGGCTGGCGATTTATTTTTTCTTATATCTGACGTCAACAATATTGTGTTCCGCAAGACTGCCTGTGCCGTCACGGGCGTAGCAAAGAAATCATTTGTGCCTTTGTCAGAACTCTTACCAAAGAACTCGCACGGCGCCGTCAGAGTGTAGCAATGACCATCGTTCGAGAGCGGCCTCAATGAAGAGCATGCTGCCGAAACATAGCGCTGGGACCATCACTATGTGATCGGCTGTGTCTGGAGAGTTTCGAGAATATGAAGAAAATTTCGGAAGGTCAGGCTGTCAATGGATCCTGCAGCTGATCAGAAAAAATTCAAGCGAAATAGGTGTTTTGCTGTGGATGCTGTCGAACGAGCCAAGCACGGAAATTTGACAGCGTCCTCCACACAAGCGTCTATGCATGCTTGTGTTGTACAGTACCTTGTCACAGATCTTTTGGCCCGGCCCTGAGGAAGGCCAACGCAGCTTAACACTCAATCCGAGCTCAAAAACCATGCAAAAACAAGCCTCAATTAGCACAAAATACTGCGATCTGCTAATTATTGACGAGATGTTGCCCTGCAATTTCTCAACATTCAGGCTACTGGAATATTCACATTATCTAAGGCATTTCAAATCCTCGATTCTCCTCACAACGGAAGGCTGGCACGGTGGTTACTCTAATCTCGGATTCTCATCGCAGCTGAGTGAGAGTAACTTGCCGGCGGAAGCGAAGTCACGCATTTTCAAGTTCGATGAACTTCGCAATATTGTCCCCAAGTTGGCGTACATTACGTTCTTGAACAACGCCGACCAACTACTCCCATATTTGGAAGAGCGCGCAGTCCCTTTTGTCTTGCAGCTTTACCCTGGAGGTGGCTTTGACCTGCATACGGACATTGCCGACGCCAGACTTCGCCGCGTCGTAAATTCACCCCTGTGCCGAAAAGTTATCGTCTCACAAAATGTCTCGCATACGTACGCGCTCGATATAACCAAGGCTCCACTCGAAAAATTCGAATTCATCTATGGCGGAGTGTACGAGACACACAATGGGTTCGATTTCCACCGAGACAAAAAATTTTATGGACGCAACAAAGATACCCTTGACATTTGCTTCGTCGCGCATCGATATGGCAACGATGTCAGAAAAAAAGGATATGACCAGTTCATTGCCATCGGAAAAGCCTTGGCCCCGTCGTTTCCGGACCTGCAGCTTCACGTCGTCGGTGACTATACGCCGGATCAGATTCCGCTTGATGGAATTACCGACCGCATTATTTTCCACGGCAAGCAACCGAATTCTTTCTTCAAAGAATTCTACCCGAGCATGGATATCATCCTGTCCGTTAACCGACCAGCAAACGAGGGCGGCAGCGGAGCATTTGACGGATTCCCGACTGGCGCGTGCATGGAAGCCGGCTTCAGCGGTGTACTCAACTGCATTAGCGACCCACTCGGCATGAACGTCGCCTTCACCGATGATGTCGATATTATTCTACTGGACTACGAAACGCAAAAATCAGCACAGAAAATATCGAAACTCCTACGAGACCTGGACAAGTTGTACGAGCTCGCCTACCGCAACTGGGAAAAGTATTTGGAAGTTTTTGATAAGAATCAGCAATTGTGGAAGCGCTGCCAACTCATCACCAATGAACTTCTCGCCGAAAAACAGCTGATCGTACGTCCGCCATCTCGGAGGAGTGACATGGACATGTCGCTTTTTAGCGAACTGACAGAAAAGCTAAGGCAGGCAGCAGGTAACCATTTGGACGCAGAACGGCGTCACGATAATCTTTTGGCCGAGTATCGAAAGCTCGCAAGCGGGTTCGAGAGCGTTGTAGAGGAGAACAAGAAGCTAGCGGCTCTACTTTTGGCGCAAGCGGAGGCCGTCGCCCCACCCCCGCCTTTCCCGATGCAGGCCCATGGGCGAGCCGAGGTCATGACGCTACGAGCGTTGCGATCGACGCCATTGAGGCGGGCCCGGGCGATATTCAACCGCATTGCCTCGCATTTCCGCCAGACCGTGAACTAATTCTTAAAAGATCATAAATAATGAAGCCGGCAGAATTCAAAGACTACGTGGCCATACTCGCCAACAATGCGGCTGACCGACATCAGCACAATCTCGTATTCACCAATGAACTAGCCGCATCCTTTGCCAAATACGGTATCGGCACAATCCCCATTGACTATATTGCTCATCCGCGCCAAGTGACAGAAGCAGCGCAAGACCCTCATTGTATATTCTTCGTGTGCTATAACGGTTTCGGCTCGGAGCTTCTTCTCAATGCTGGGCCCGGCGATTTGCGCTCCTTGTTTACCTGCTACAAAAAACAGCTCTTCGATTTGATGCACGATTGCCCAGCCCACGAGTCAATGTCCCACCAAGTCGCCTCTACTGGCGACTACAGGACGTTGCTTATCACTGACTATGGATATGCCAATGTCGCCAAGATGTTGGGAATTCGGCGCGTTTATTTTTCGCCTAGCATAACTTTTCCGCATGCCTCGCCGGATTACATCGAGCCCGTGCATTCAAGGGAGATCGATATTCTCCTGCCCATGGGACTTGCCAGTCCGGAGCTGGTACTCGATCGATATGGGAAGCCACGCAACCACAGACAACGGCTCTTTAGGGAAATTTTTCATGCGGTAACAGAAAAGGCAGTGGATCGACTTGATTGTGACCCGCTGCTCGAGATCTTCCGGGCCCTGTCCGACATGCGCGTGGCAACTACCGTTGACGACCCAGATACTCTCTTTCTCATCACAACAACGCTAGATTTTGTCAAGTTTTCAAGACGTCACAACCTGATCCACGCAATTCGGCACTTACCCGTAACAGTTATCTCCGATCGGAAAATTGACCTCCCTACTGGGGATGGCAGACTTCAGTTCATTGAGGAAAGGACATTTCCGCGACTCATAGAAACCATGGCACATTCCAAGAGTGTAATTTGCCCCCTGCCTCACTATAGCGGTTTTCACGAGCGCGCTCTGGCTGCGTTTACCACCGGAGCCGCGGTCATCGCGGCCCCAAACGAAATACTCGAGACTAATTTTGCTATCAATGAAGAGATGTTTCTATACCGCAGCCTGGAGGATCTGACATATTTTCTGGAGAATTCATTAGCAGGTCAGCACGATCTGCATAGCGTTGCGGAAAATGGCAGAAGAAAAGCAATCGACTATTACCACCCCTCACGCTTGACCAAATTGATGCTCTCTTTGCACGCGTCCATACAATAGGATCAAGAAAGCTCTTGCGTCCGCATCACCGGAGTAGACTCCAGCGACGCCTCTTGCTGGCTGCCGGTGGACGATGGGGCACGAATACGGACGAGCAGCAGAAGAGGTCCCCATGCTATCTCCGTCGAAACAGAAACAAAAAATGCCAGCCACACGGACGGCTTCGGATCACATCACAATGGTCCTGCAGAGAAGGGAGAGCGGCAGTTTTCTGCTGGCGTCGCCGGGAGCATGCGCAAATCAGAAGCACACGTCTAGCACACCATCCCCCGCGGTCACGCTGAGCCTCGGTGCACCAACATCCGCGCACTGCGCCGGTCCGGCATATTTGAGATCGACGCCGGTCACGTGCTTCAGGTACGGGCTCACACTCCACGGCACCGTCATGAGCGGAAACCCGAACTCGAAGCGCAGGCCATCAACCCCGGCATAGTTTGCCGCCTGGACGCGGCTCCAGTTCGCGGTAAGCCGGAAGCTGCCGACCGGGAGGTCCGCCTTAACCGAATCCGCAATCGCCCGGGCCAGCGCGGCGTCTCGCTCGCGCAACTCGTAAGCTTCTGTCAGCAACAGAGTGCCGGCCACGGCGTAGAGCGCAACCACCGCAGCCAGCCCTATGCCGCGCGTGCGCTGGACCAGTGCCGATGTGGCCCGGCCATAGACGAAGGCGAGCAGCAGTCCCGGCACCAAGGCCACATAGAACGAGCTGCGCAGCACCGGCCAGTAGTCCACGCCGACGAGGTTTAGCGGATCCTGAAGCAGCAGCACCAGGCAGCCAGCGAGGATGATGCACAGCACGCCGCGACGGCCGGCACGCACGGCCAGCGCGACATAGCCGAGCAGGCCGAGCACCAGTCCGGCGCCGACGTGGGCCCACTGGTACATCTCGCCCGGCGTCTGGAACAGGGCCAGCAGCGCGCGCGCATGCTCGTCCAGCCGGCGCGCCACCGCAGCGCTGTCACGATAGTCGAGGAACTTGCGCACCATCTCGACGCCAAAGTGGCGCTCGACGAAGCCCTTGACGACCATGTACAGGACCAGGCCGGCAAAAACGATTATGGCATCTCCCACCAGCCGCTTGCCGGTCTCGCGCACCGACATGCCGCCAGCGGCCTCGAACATGGCCTTCAGCACCGCCAGCACCACGATCATCACGGCTGCGGCCTGGTAGGTGGCGAACAAGCAAACGACTGCTGCGACCTGCAGCAGCGCGCGCGGCCAACCTTCGCGCATGTCCTCCAGCGCCAGATACAGGTAGCCGAAGACGAAGACCAGCAGCGCGTGGTGCGGCACCTCCCGGAACGACAGCACATCGAACATGGCCCCGCTGAACAGGAATGTAAAGGCGAAGACCGAAAACAGCGCCAGGGACGGCTCCAGGCCCAGGTACCGCAAATACAGTCGGCGCAGGAACAGCGCCACCATAGGCGCGGTCATGGCCACGTAGACGGGGTAGGTCTCGAACGGATCGAGCTTGACCAGCGAGGCCAGGTAGGCGCCGAGCCCGCTGACAAAGCGCCCCACGATCAACTCGTTGCCGATCAGCGAAAGGAAACGGTTGGGCGCCCCCAGGATCGCGAAGTAGTCCGGCGAATACAGCGGATACAGCAGGCACACCACCGCGAGGTAGACCCCTATTGCGACGGCGAGGAACGCGCGGCCTGATTTTTCCATTCTGCCTCCGCCCTATCGTCGATATGTCCAAAAATTGTGCAGCAGGAAGCTGCACGCCGGCACAGCGACGAGCACCGCCCCGGTAGAGAGCCAGAACCTTCCCGCGCCTAGCAAAGTCGGTAGGCCCGTCGAGATGAGCAGGCCCGCCAGCGACACCAGCATGAAACGCATGAACTGCTGCGGGCTCATTGAGCTGGAGAAGCTCCATAGGGTGTGCAGCACGTACGAAAAGACGTTAGCCACAACGAAGGCGATGCCATTCGCAACATCCGCACGCGGCGTCAGGAAGGAAAAGACCATCCACGCCACGGAGAAATGCACTGCGGTTGCGATGCCGCCGGAGATGCCGAATCTAACGAGTTTCTTCAGCATCCCGACGCTTTCCATACCGGCGCTGCACCAGATAAACCGGGCGTCCCTTCGATTCCATATAGATCCGGCCGATGTATTCTCCGACAATGCCGACGCTGATAAGCTGTACGCCGCCGAGGAACAGAACGACGGCGATCAGAGAGCTGTAGCCGGGCCAGTCGATGCCATGGACCAGGGTGCGGATCACGACGGCCGCAGCGTAGATGAAGGCCAGCAGAGAGACCACGATGCCAGCGTAGGTGGTGAGCCGCAACGGTGCAGTGCTGAAGCTGGTTATGCCTTCAATAGCGAAGTTGATCAGCTTGAGCCCGGAGAACTTGGTGTTGCCGGCCACGCGGCGGTCGCGGACATATTCGATTGTCGTCGACCGGAATCCGACCCAGGCGAACAGGCCTTTCATGAAACGTCGACGCTCCGGAAGCAGCTTCAGAGCGTCGACCACCATGCGATCCATCAGGCGGTAGTCGCCGACATTTTCGGGGATGGGCGTGTCGGAGAGGCGGTTGTGCACACGATAAAACAGCTCCGCGGTGCGGCGCTTAAGGTAGCCATCTGAGGAACGGTCGGCACGCTTGGCCAGCACCACGTCGAAGCCGGCGCGCCACTGCTCCAGCATCACCCCGATCAGTTCCGGCGGGTCTTGCAGGTCAGAATCAATTGGGATGATGACATCGCCGGTGGCTTCGTCGATGCCTGCTGTCAGCGCCGCTTCCTTGCCGAAATTACGGGACAGGTCGACGACCACGACGTGCGGGTCGCGCCGGCTCGTTTCTACCAGTTGGGTTAGGGTGTCGTCCTTACTGCCATCGTTGACGCAGACGATCTCGTAGTCTGTACAGCCAAGCTCGTCGAGGACCGTAGTGACCTTGGCGAAGAAATGCCGGATGGCGTCGGACTCGTTGTAGAACGGGGCGACTATTGAAACCCTTGGGTGCGGCTGGCGGGCTAGCATTTTTGTTCTATGGCGCACATTGATGCGCGCATGTTACAACAATGTCAGCCGGCCGATCTCAGCGTCCGTTACGGAACGCGACTGGTCGAGAACTTCGCAGAACCGAAGTCGCTACTCCCTCGAATTTCTCGAGGGATCTAACGGAAAATGATCAAGACCCTGATATGCCGAGGGGGAATCCGTGGCGGAGAGAGGGGGATTCGAACCCCCGATGGGCTATTAACCCATACACGCTTTCCAGGCGTGCGACTTAAACCACTCATCCATCTCTCCGGGAAGTCCGAGATTATAGCAGAGTTGCAAGGCGAATCCAGTACCTCGTGACCGCCCTACCCTACCCCTTGCGCAGGTAGGTCACCAGCCTGTCGATCACCGGCGCGTTGCGCGGCGTCAGCAGGCTGACCACGATCGCGACCGCGAAGCCGGCCGGGACCCCGAAGGCGCCGGAGGCGATGGGGTCGACGCCGAACCAGCGGTTGCCGAAGATGCCGGTCATGCGCGTGAAGAAGGGATAGTTGACGAAGATGTAGTACACCGCCACGCCGAGCCCGGCGACCATGCCCGCGACGGCGCCGGCGGCGGTGGTGCGGCGCCAGAAGATGCCGAGGATCAGGACCGGGAAGAAGCTGGAGGCCGCCAGCGAGAAGGCGGCGCCGACCAGGAAGAGGATATTGCCGGGCCGCAGCGATGTGACGTACGAGGCGAAAAGTGCTACGGCCAGCAGCACGATCTTCGCGGTGGTGACGCGCCGCTGGTGGCTCGCCTGGCGGTCGACCATGTGATAGAAGACGTCGTGCGAGAGCGCGTTGGCGATGGTCAGCAGCAGGCCGTCCGCGGTGGACAGTGCGGCGGCCAGTGCCCCGGCGGCGATCAGTCCGGATATGACGTACGGCAGGCCGGCGATTTCGGGGGCGGCCAGCACGATCATGTCGGGCTGCAGCAGGATCTCGGCCCACTGCACGATGCCGTCGCCGTTGACGTCGCGCATGCCGAACACCGGTGGATCGACCTTGCGCCATTGCACCACCCACTGCGGCAGGTCGGCGTACGAGGTGCCGACCAGGTGCTCGAAGAACTCGTATTTCACCAGCGCCGCGAGCGTGGGTGCCGAGACATAGAGCAAGGCGATGCAGAACACCGCCCAGGCCACGGAATTGCGCGTTTCCCTGACCGAGGGCGTGGTATAGAGCCGCGTCAGGATATGCGGCAGGCTGGCGGTGCCCACCATCAGGCAGAACACCAGCAGGACAAAATTCAGGCGCTTGGTCCTGCGCTCCTGCTCCGATGCCGCGGGATAGGGTTCGGTGGACGACATCGAATGGCGGCTGCGGGCCAGCGCCTCTTCGCGTTGCTGGTGCCATTGCTGCTGCGCGGCGGCGGCGTCGCGCGGGAATTCCAGCCGTTCGCGCTCCAGCGCCTTGATCTCGCGCAGCGGCGCATTGCGGGCACGCAGGTCTTGCAGCCGCGCGTCCAGCGCGTCGCGCTCCTGCGCGAAGGACTCGGGCAGTCGGGCGATGCGCTCCTGCAGCAGGATGGCCTGCTGCCGGTAGTAGTCGCGCACCGCCTGCTCCGCCGGTTCGCGCTCCAGTTGCTGTTCACGGGCATCCAGCTGCGTCAGCAGTGAACCATAGCTCAGTTGCGGCAGCGGCTCCTGGTGATGTTTCCACGCGATCATCGAGACCGTGACCAGGAATGCCACGATCATCATGATGTACTGCGCCACCTGCGTCCACGTGACCGCGCGCATGCCGCCCAGGAACGAACACACCAGGATGCCGGCCAGCCCGAAGAAGATGCCGACGGCAAATTCGACGCCGATAAAGCGCGTCACCACCAGCCCCACGCCCTGGATCTGCGCCACCAGGTAGACAAACGAGCAAAGCGAGGCGGCCAGCACCGCGATCGCGCGCACCGGCAGGTTGCCGCCGGGCTTGCCGTTGCCGTAGCGCGCGGCGAGGAAGTCTGGGATGGTGTAGCCGCCGTACTTGCGCAGGTATGGCGCCAGCAGGAAGGCCACCAGGCAATAGCCGCCGGTCCACCCCATCACATAGGCCAGCCCTTCGTAGCCGGAAGAAAACAGGATGCCGGCCAGGCCGATGAACGACGCCGCGCTCATCCAGTCGGCGGCAATCGCCATGCCGTTGAACATCGCCGGCACGCGCCGCGACGCGACGTAATACTCGTTGAGGTCCGAGGTGCGGCAGATCAGCCCGATGCAGGCATAGATCGCGATGGTGATGAACAGGAAGACGTAACCCAGCCACAGCGCATCGGCATTGGAGCGCTCCAGCAATCCCATCATGCCGACGAAGCCGAACAGCCCCAGGGTGAACAGGCCGTAGTAGAGCAGCAACCGTCGGCGAAAGCGCGACTGGGCTTCGGGCATGAGGGGACAGTCCGTGTCGGTGGGAAGCTATCGTAACAAACCCGCCGGCGCGCGGGTGCGCGGCGGCGGGTTCAGGTTGTGGCTCCGGCTTGCCGGATACCCGGCGGATTACTGCGCCTGCTTGAGCTGCTCGAGGATGGCCGGGTTCTCCAGCGTCGAGGTGTCCTGCGTAATCTCCTCGCCCTTGGCCAGAGACCGCAGCAGGCGGCGCATGATCTTGCCCGAGCGGGTCTTGGGCAGGTTGTCGCCAAAGCGGATGTCCTTGGGCTTGGCGATGGGGCCGATCTCCTTGCCGACCCAGTTACGCAGTTCAGTGGCGATCTTCACGGCCTCGTCGCCGCTCGGACGCGAGCGCTTGAGCACGACAAAGGCGCAGATCGCTTCGCCGGTCATGTCGTCCGGGCGGCCCACCACCGCGGCTTCGGCCACCAGCGGGTTGGCCACCAGCGCCGACTCGATCTCCATCGTGCCCATGCGGTGGCCCGACACGTTCAGCACGTCGTCGATGCGGCCCATGATGGTGAAGTAGCCGGTGTCCTTGTCACGGATCGAGCCATCGCCGGCCAGGTAGAGCTTGCCGCCGAGTTCCTCGGGGAAATAGCTCTTCTTGAAGCGCTCCGGATCGCCCCAGATGGTGCGGATCATCGCCGGCCAGGGGCGCTTGACCACCAGGATGCCGCCGCTGCCGTTGGGCACGTCATGGCCGGTCTCGTCGACGATGGCGGCCATGATGCCCGGCAGCGGCAGCGTGCACGAGCCCGGCACCAGCGGCGTCGCGCCCGGCAGCGGCGTGATCATGTGGCCGCCGGTCTCGGTCTGCCAGAAGGTGTCGACGATCGGGCAGCGCTCGTTGCCGATGTTCTTGTAGTACCACATCCACGCTTCGGGGTTGATCGGCTCGCCGACGGTGCCGAGCAGGCGCAGGCTCGACAGGTCGTACTGCTTCGGGTGGATCTTCTCGTCGGCCTCGGCGGCCTTGATCAGCGAACGGATCGCGGTCGGCGCGGTGTAGAAGATGCTGACCTTGTGGCGCGCGATCATGTCCCAGAAGCGGCCGGCGTTCGGGTAGGTCGGCACGCCCTCGAACACCACCTGGGTGGCGCCGGCGGCCAGCGGGCCGTAGGCGATGTAGGTGTGGCCGGTGACCCAGCCGATGTCGGCGGTACACCAGAACAGGTCGTCGGGCTTGATGTCGAAGGTCCACTTCATCGTCATCAGCGCCCACAGCAGGTAGCCGCCGGTGCTGTGCTGCACGCCCTTGGGCTTGCCGGTGGAGCCCGAGGTGTAGAGCACGAACAGCGGGTGCTCGGCGCCGACGGGCTCAGCCTCGCAGGTATCGGGCTGGTTGGCGCAGACGTCGTCGAGCCAGCGGTCGCGGCCCTCGGTCCAGC
Organism: Cupriavidus alkaliphilus; assembly: GCF_900094595.1. Lineage (GTDB taxonomy): Bacteria > Pseudomonadota > Gammaproteobacteria > Burkholderiales > Burkholderiaceae > Cupriavidus > Cupriavidus alkaliphilus. Next base: position 482,289 of record NZ_FMAD01000003.1, read on the forward strand.
CGACATTGCCGCCGGTGCGGCGGTAGACGATCACGTTCTTCACGGCCTCGCAGCCGCCCAGCGCCAGCGCGTCATCGGCGATGGCCTTCAGCGGCAGCGCCTTGCCGCCACGCATCTGCTCGTCGGCGGTGATCAGCGCCACCGCGCCCACGTCGACCAGCCGCTCCTGCAGCGACTTGGCGGAGAAGCCGCCGAACACCACCGAATGCGTGGCGCCCAGGCGCGCGCAGGCCTGCATCGCGGCCACGCCTTCGACCGACATCGGCATGTAGATCACGACGCGGTCGCCCTTCTTGATGCCAAGCGTCTTCAGCCCGTTGGCCAGGCGGCACACCTTGGCGTGCAGCTCGCGGTAAGTGATGCGCGTCACCGTGCCGTCGTCGGCCTCGAACACGATCGCGACCTTGTCGGCGTTGCCGTTCTGCAGGTTGCGGTCCAGGCAGTTGTACGAGGCGTTGATCTGTCCGTCCTCGAACCACTTGTAGAACGGCGCGTTGCTCTCGTCCAGCACCTTGGTGAAGGGCTTGTGCCAGTGCAGCAGCTCGCGGGCGTGGCGGGCCCAGAAGCCCTCGTAGTCGCGTTCGGCTTCGTCGCACAGGGCTCGGTAGGCATCCATGCTGGGGATGGCTGCCTGGCTGGCAAACGCCTCGGGCGGGTTGAACACGCGATGCTCCTGCATCACCGATTCGATGGCGGACATGGACTGGTCTCCTGATTTTGGACTGGCTTTGGCTGCCACGTTACGCCCGACGGCTTACTTAAACCTGACGATAAATTCCGGCGACCGGCAGGACCAGACACTGCAACTTGTTGCAATGCAGCGGGAAGAATCGGGGGGCGCGCCGCGAAAGTGCAGCCTTCTCCATTAGGCTAGCACAGCTATAATGCCGCGAGCCTGATACCTGAATGCGACGCCGGCCCTTGCCGCGCGGCGCCGCACCGACCAGCACGGACACTTGCCCGTGCACCCCGCCGGCCGGTCGACCGGAAAGTCCCCAAGGCAAGTACCCGTGCCCGCCAACGCTCCTGTCTTCGCTCCCGTCTACGTGCTGTTCCTGGTTGCCTCGATGGCGCTGGTCGGCAGCAACGTCGGACTCGGCAAGTCGATCATCGCGCATGTGCCGGTGCTTCTTTTCGCGCTGCTGCGCTTTGTCATCGCAATCGTCTGCCTGGCGCCCTGGTACCGGCCCGCGCGCATGCGCCGGGTCTCGCGCGGGGAATGGCTGAACCTGTTCCTGCAGGCGTTCTTCGGCACCTTCTTGTTTACGCTGCTGATGCTCAACGGCGTGCGCTTGACCAGCGCCATGGCCGCGGGCGTGATCACCAGCACCATCCCGGCCACCGTGGCGCTGCTGTCCTGGCTGCTGCTGCGCGAACGGCTGTCGCGGCGCACGGTGGTGTCGGTACTGCTGGCGGTGGCCGGCATCGCCGTGCTCAACATCGCGCGCGGCGACTCCCACGGCGCCGGAGGAAGCAGCCAGGCGTGGCTGGGCAACCTGATGATCATGGGGGCGGTGGTGTGCGAGTCGATCTACGTGATCCTGTCGCGCCGACTGACGCAGACGCTGGCCGCGATCGAGATCTGCGCCTACACGCACCTGATCGGCGGCCTGCTGATGCTGCCGCTGGGACTGGTGCCGCTGCTGAACTTCGACGCCGCCGCGGTGCCGGCGCAGACCTGGCTGATGGTGCTGTGGTACGCGCTGTCGGCCAGCGTATTCTCGTTCTGGCTGTGGATGAAGGGCATCCGCCATGTGCCGGCGCAGCTGGCCGGGGTCTTCACCTCGGTGCTGCCGGTGGCCGCGGCCACTTACGGCATCGTCTTCCTGGGCGAGCAGCCGGGCTGGCCGCACGGCGTGGCGCTGGCGTGCGTGCTGGCGGGGATCGTGCTTGCCAGCTGGCCGGGACGGATCACGCGCGGCGCGTGGCGCGGCAAGGCGGCGGGAGCCGATCCGGGCGCGCGGGCCTGATTGGTCTTGCGGGGCAGCGGTTACCGCTGGTAACACAGCGCTGCCATGGTCGCTTGGTACAATCCACGCCGATTTTCAACTCGCCGACCCCGCCCCCCCCGCCATGGCTTCCAACCCGATTCCCAAGCCGCAGCCCCAGACCCTGCGGCCGATCCCGAGCATCATCTTCGCATCGCGCTGGCTGCAGCTGCCGCTGTACCTGGGCCTGATCGTGGCCCAGGGCGTCTACGTCTACCATTTCCTGATCGAAGTCTGGCATCTGCTCGCCCATGTGACCGAGTTCGACGAGAACAAGATCATGCTGGTGGTGCTGGGGCTGATCGACGTGGTGATGATCTCCAACCTGCTGATCATGGTGATCGTCGGCGGCTACGAGACCTTCGTCTCGCGGCTTGGCATCGACAACCATCCCGACGAGCCCGAATGGCTCGACCACGTCAACGCGGGCGTGCTGAAGGTCAAGCTGTCGATGGCGCTGATCGGAATTTCGTCGATTCACCTGCTCAAGACCTTTATCGACGCCGAGCAGCGCTCGACCCATACCATCATGTGGCAGGTGGCGATCCACCTGGCATTCCTGCTGTCGGCAGTGGCGATGGCATGGGTGGACCGCATGGTCACCCACCCTGCCGGCGCGCACGCCAAGCATTGATGGCGGCCCGCAGGGCCAACCCGCTTGTTTCGCCAACGACCGCGGCCATGTGCCGCGGTTTTTGCTTTTGGGCCGGCGCGGTCGCCGGCGGCGGCGTTTGCCGCACATTACGGGCTGTGGACGGATGTATGCAGACGGGCAGAGCGCCGCCGCTCAGTGTATGATTTCGGGCTGTGTTTCACCGCTGCCCACCCCACAAAATGACAGTCATCAAGCAAGAAGACCTCATCCAGAGCGTCGCCGATTCGCTGCAGTACATCAGCTATTACCACCCGATGGACTACATCACCAGCCTGGGCCGCGCCTACGAGCTGGAGCAGAGCCCGGCGGCCAAGGACGCGATCGCGCAGATCCTGACCAACAGCCGCATGTGCGCGGAAGGCAAGCGCCCGATCTGCCAGGACACCGGCATCGTCACGGTCTTCGTCAAGGTGGGCATGGACGTGCGCTGGGACGGCGCCACCATGGGCCTGACCGACATGATCAACGAGGGCGTGCGCCGCGGTTACACGCACCCCGACAATGTGCTGCGCGCCTCGATCGTCAGCCCGCCCGAAGGCGGCCGCAAGAACACCAAGGACAACACCCCGGCCGTGATCCACTATGAAGTGGTGCCGGGCAACACCGTCGACATCCAGGTCGCGGCCAAGGGCGGCGGCTCGGAGAACAAGTCGAAGTTCGTGATGCTGAACCCGTCCGACTCGATCGTCGACTGGGTGCTGAAGACCGTGCCGACCATGGGCGCCGGCTGGTGCCCGCCCGGCATGCTGGGCATCGGCATCGGCGGCACCGCCGAGAAGGCGATGGTGATGGCCAAGGAATCGCTGATGGAATCCATCGACATCCAGGACATCATCGCGCGTGGCCCGAAGGACTGGGTCGAGGAACTGCGCGTCGAGCTGTACGAGAAGGTCAACGCGCTGGGCATCGGCGCGCAGGGACTGGGCGGCCTGGCGACCGTGCTCGACGTCAAGATCATGGCCTGCCCGACGCACGCCGCGTCCAAGCCGGTGGCGATGATCCCGAACTGCGCCGCCACCCGCCACGTGCACTTCACGCTCGACGGCAGCGGCCCGGCCAAGCTGGAAGCGCCGGACCTGTCGCAATGGCCGAAGGTCGAGTGGGCACCTAACACCGAAACCTCCAAGCGCGTCGACCTGAACACGCTGACGCCGGAAGAAGTCGCCTCGTGGAAGCCGGGCCAGACCCTGCTGCTCAACGGCAAGATGCTGACCGGCCGCGACGCCGCGCACAAGCGCATTGCCGACATGCTGGCCAAGGGCGAGAAGCTGCCGGTGGACTTCAAGAACCGCGTGATCTACTACGTCGGCCCGGTCGATCCGGTGCGCGACGAGGCGGTCGGCCCGGCCGGCCCCACCACCGCCACGCGCATGGACAAGTTCACCGAGATGATGCTGGCCGAGACCGGCCTGATCTCGATGATCGGCAAGGCCGAGCGCGGCCCGGTGGCGATCGAGGCCATCAAGAAGCACAAGTCGGCCTACCTGATGGCCGTGGGCGGCGCCGCCTACCTGGTGGCCAAGGCGATCAAGGAAGCCAAGGTGGTCGGCTTCGAAGACCTGGGCATGGAAGCCATTTACGAGTTCGACGTCAAGGACATGCCGGTGACGGTCGCCGTGGACAGCGAAGGCACCTCGGTGCACAAGACCGGCCCCGCCGAGTGGCAGGCCAAGATCGGCAAGATCCCGGTCGCCGCGCTGTAAGCAGCCACGCTCCGGGACGGTAGAATCTGCCGTCCCGCTCGAAAAGCCGGGTTCCGACCCGGCTTTTTTCTGCACTGTTTCCTGTCATCCTCGCATCCCGTGAACCCCGCACCCATCGGCGTCTTCGATTCCGGCCTCGGCGGCCTGTCGGTGCTGCGCGAGATCCGCGCCCTGCTGCCGCACGAGCCGCTGCTGTACCTTGCCGACTCGAAGTACGCGCCCTACGGCGAAAAGCCCGAACGTTTTGTCGAAGCGCGCACGCTGCAGGCCTGCGAGTGGATGATCGGCCAGGGCTGCAAGGCGCTGGTGATCGCTTGCAACACGGCCACGGGCCATGCCGTGGCGTTGCTGCGCGAGCGGCTGCCGGTGCCGATCATCGGCGTCGAGCCCGGCCTGAAGCCCGCCGCCGCGGCCAGCCGCAGCAAGGTGGTCGGCGTGCTGGCGACCGCCAATACGCTCAAGAGCGCGAAGTTCGCGCGGCTGCTGGCATCGCTGGACGGCGAAAGCCGCTTCCTGTGCCAGGCGGGGCTGGGGCTGGTGACCCTGGTCGAGCAAGGCCAGACCGACGGGCCCGCCGTGCGCGAGCGCCTGGAGGCCTACCTTACGCCGATGCTGGATGCCGGCGCCGATACCCTGGTGCTGGGCTGCACCCACTACCCCTTCCTGGAAGGCGCGATCCGCGCCATCGCCGGCAACCGGCTGGCGCTGGTCGATACCGGCAGCGCGGTCGCGCGCCAGCTGGCGCGCAAGCTCGCCGAGCATGCGCTGGCCGCGCCGCCCGACGTCGCGGGGCGTGATCGCTTTCTTTCGACCAAGGATGCCGCGCATTTGCGCGCGATGGTGGCCGCGCTGCTGCAGTTGCAAGCCGATGCGGAGACCGTGGCGATCGAACCGGCGCCGGCGTTCTGACCGGCGCCTGCCATCAGCGCAGGAAGCCCAGCGGCCGGTGCTCGCGCACCTCGGGCTTGATCGCATGTTCCTGGCGCAACTGCGCCAGGAACTCATCGGGCGTCAGCGCCTCGCCCAGCAGCACGCACTGGCGCTTGACCGTGGCAAAGTCGCCGGGCGTCAGGCAATCCATCGCGTCGAGGTCCGCGCGCATGGCAGCGGTCAGGCCGGCGGAGTCGCCGTCGAGCGCCTCGTCGACAAACATCGCCACGCGTTGCGCCGGCTTGAGCGCCAGGAAGCGGATCTTGAACGAGAAGCGGCGCAGCGCGGCCTCGTCGATGCGGTCGAACAGGTTGGTGGTGCAGATGAAGATGCCGTTGAAGCGTTCCATGCCCTGCAGCATCTCGTTGACCTCGGAGATCTCGTAGTTGCGCACCGCCTGCTGGCGGCTCTGCATGAAGCTGTCGGCCTCGTCCAGCAGCAGCACCGCGCCGTCCTCTTCCGCGCGCGCGAACATCGCGGCGATCTGCTGCTCGGTCTCGCCCACGTACTTGCTCATCAGGTCCGAGGCACGGCGGATCATCAGCGGCAGGTCCAGCTCGGCCGCGATATGCTCGGCCAGCGCGGTCTTGCCGGTGCCGGGCGGGCCATAGAAGCACAGCGTGCCGCGCTGGCGCACGCGCAGCGCGTCGACGATCTTGACCACGTCGTAGCGGGTCTCGAGGTGCAGGTTCTCGAGCCGGTAGTGCGTGACCACCGGGCGCGCCTCGGCCTCGGGGCGCAGGCCCATGGCGCGGTCGGCATGCTCGAGCTGGCGCAGGATCAGCGCCTCCACCGGCTCTTCCACATTAGGCCGCGCCAGCTCGACAAAGCGCGCCGCCGATTGCACCTGCGCCGGCGTCAGTGTCTTGCGCCCGGCCAGCCCCGTGATAAAGGCATCGCTGACATCCAGCCCGCCCAGGTGCTTGCGGATGATGTTCTCGCGCACCAGCGGCGGCGGGATCTTCAGCTCGAGGTGGAACTGGAAGCGGCGCAGGTAGGCCGGGTCGATCTGCCGGATCGAATTGGAGATCCAGATCACCGGCACCGGGTTCTGCTCCAGTGTCTGGTTGACCCAGGCCTTGCCGTTGACCGACGCACGCGCGTCCTCCTGGCCGAACAGGCTCATCAGCTCGCGTGCGCTGCCCGGGAACACGTCTTCGACTTCGTCGAACAGCAGCGCGGTATGGGCGCGCCCGCGCAGGAACGCCTGCGACACCTGCAGCGAGCGGTAGCGGTCCTTGCCCGACAGGCTGTTGCCGTCGCGATCCAGGCAATCGACCTCATACAGCTCGCAGCCCGCCTCGCGCGCCAGCAGCCGCGCGAACTCGGTCTTGCCGGTGCCGGGGGGACCGTAGATCAGCACATTGACACCGCTGGCGTGCTGGCGCGTGGCATTGGCCAGCAGCGCGCGCAGGTAGCGCGCGTCGGTCTCCACATGCGGATAGTCGGCGGTGGTCAGCGTGGGCGGCGCGGCCGGGCGGGTGAAGACCGCCATCATCTCGGCCTCGTTGGCGTAGTTGCCGAGCAGCACGTGCAGCAGCCGGTCCGACAGCCGCATCAGGTCGCCCAGGTCGGTCACGCTGTTTTCCGGCAGCGGCTGCTCGATCAGGTTCAGCGTCTCCAGCCGCGAGCCGGGCCGCAGCGACGCCGCCACGTCGGCCGCGCCGGCGCCGGTCAGGCCGGCCAGGATCTGGAACGCCTCCTGGCTGTGCGCCACCTTGCAGTCGACCATCACCGCGCGCAGGTCGCGCTTGTACTTGGCCAGCGCGGCATACAGCAGCAGCTTGCGCTCATGGTCGGGCAGGTCCAGCACGTGGCTGAGCATGTCGATATTGCGCACCAGCAGCACGCGCTCGCCCTCGAGCCGCTGGGCGATGGCCGCGGCCGACGCGTCGAACACGGCGAACATGTCCTTGGCGTGGTGCTTGACGTACTCGTCAAGGTAATAGAACAGCGCGCTTTCGTCGAAGGCGCTGTTCCACTGGCCGTGGCGGTCGAGGAATTCTTCGGGGGTCAGGCGCGCCGCGCCCTTCCAGGCGGGCATGTCGGCGCAGCGCGCGGCCAGGAAGCGCTGCACGCGCAGCACTACGCCGTACGGCCACACCATCTCCTGCGCGCTGACGGTCAGGACATCGTTGATATTGCTGCGCAGGTTGAAGCGCGGCCCCAGCGCACAGACCACGCGCAGCGCAAACTGCGCGCACATCCAGTCCAGCGCCGAGCTTGACGATGCCCCGGGCATGGAGCGCAGCAGCGTCGATCGGTCATCTTCAGCAAAACGTGTGAAGTCCATGAACGGGTCCCCGAGCGCGCGATGCGCAATGGCGGGCCGCGACAGGCGCACCGCCACGTCTGCAGTGTCTTTCTATGCTAGCGCGCTTTCCTGCCCCGCGGGCGCGCCCGTGCGCGGCCGGCGCCGGCCATGGTGGCCTGGGGCACCGATGCGCGGCGCGGTGCGATGGCGTGCCAGCGCGCATGATTCAAGCGAATTGCCCCCTCCTGATTTGCCGCCGGGACTTGCCGGTATAACGCGCGCAGGCGGAAAATTCCAGTTGCGACGCACAAATCACAACAAATAAGAATCATTATCGTTTATACTCCGCAGCTGACACGCTGCCCCAGAGTGGCGCTCCCACGTCAACCCAGTTGAAGGAGCGTTTATCATGGAATTGCTGCTTAGCCTGCTGGTCGGTTGCGGCATCTCGCTGATCCTGTTCTACCGCAAGTGACGGCGCACGGCCGCCGCGGTGCCGCCGCCGGCAGACTTTTGTTGTTGACACATGTTCGACCAACGCTTCTTAAAGATTACGCTCGCCGTCCTGCTGTTCCACGCCGGCCTGCTTTACCTGATCCAGAGCGGCCTGGCCCGCAAGCTCACCGAGGCCGTGATCGCGCCGGAAATCATTGCGCGCATCATTCCGCTGGAGCCACCCAAGCAGGAGGCCCCGCCGGAGCCACCCAAGCCGAAGCCCAAGCAGGAAACCCCGCCCAAGCAGGTCAAGGTGACCACGCCCAAGCCGACGCCGCCGCAGCCCAAGCCGGCACCGCAGCCGGTCGCCGACCTGCCGCCGACGCCTTCGGCGCCTGAAGCGCCGCCGGCCCCGCCGGCGCCCCCGGCACCGCCCGAGCCCGCGCCGGCACCGGTGTCGGCCGCGCCGCGCGCCGTCGGCATCGGCGAAATCCAGTGCACGCCGCCGCAACCGAAGTATCCTTCCCAGTCACGCCGCATGGGCGAGACCGGCAAGACCGTGGTGCGGCTGACTACCGATGAAAGCGGCAAGGTCGTCAAGACCGCCGTGGTGTCGTCGAGCGGCTCGTCGCGCCTTGACCAGGCCGCGGTCGAAGCCGTGCAGGCCATGCGCTGCAAGCCCTATATGGACAACGGCCGCGCCGTTGCCGTCACGGCACAGCAGCCGATCGGCTTCGAGCTGAACTGACCACCCCCGATTTCCGATCTCTGATCTGACCTAAACCAAGCGAACTCACCAGGAAACCAACACATGCAGGACCTCGGACTCACCCACCTCTGGTCGCAAGGCGACTTCGTCATGCGTGCGACCGCCATCATTCTGCTGATCATGTCGCTCGCCTCATGGATCGTGATCCTGACCAAGGCGTGGGATCTGGTGCGCCTGAAGAAGATGGCGCAAGGCGCGGAAAAGCGCTTCTGGCACTCGGACGATTTCGACCACGCGCTGGAAACCCTGGGCGCCGGCGATTCCAACCCCTTCCGCACGCTGGCCATCGCCGGCAAGGAAGCCGCCCAGCACCACCGCGCCAGCCAGCCGCAGCTGCACGACGTGATGGATATCTCCGACTGGCTGACCCGCTCGCTGAAGAGCTCCATCGATGAATCGGTGGCGCGCATGCAGTCGGGCCTGGCCGTGCTGGCATCGGTGGGCTCGACCGCGCCGTTCGTCGGCCTGTTCGGCACCGTGTGGGGCATCTACCACGCGCTGATCGGCATCGGCGCCTCGGGCGTGCCGACCATCGACAAGGTTGCCGGCCCGGTGGGCGAGGCGCTGATCATGACCGCCTTCGGCCTGGCCGTGGCAATCCCGGCCGTGCTGGGCTATAACGCCCTCACCCGCGGCAACAAGTCGGTGATCTCGAAGCTCAACCGCTTTGCCCACGACCTGCACGCCTACTTCGTCACCGGGGCGCGCGTGCGCCCCACCGGTGCCCGCGCCGAGGACGGCACCGTGCGCCTGGCCACGGCACAGCGCTAAACCGCTAGCAAGGAAGTCATCATGGCATTCGGCACTCTCGAAGGGGACGACGACGAGGTGATGAGCGAAATCAACATGACGCCGCTGGTCGACGTCATGCTGGTGCTGCTGATCATCTTCATCATCACCATCCCCGTGATCAACCACGCGGTGAAGATTGACCTGCCGCGCGCCACCAACTCGCCGAACGACCCCAAGCCCCAGAACATCAACGTGTCCATTGATGCAAGCGGCAAGGTCTTCTGGAACCAGGTGGAAGTGGATCAGACCACGCTGGAAAGCAATATTGCGCTGGCCGCGCAGCAGCAGCCGCAGCCTGAGCTGCATCTGCGCGCCGACCGCGAGGTGCGCTACGAGCGCGTGGCCGAGGTCATGGCCGCCGCGCAACATGGCGGCCTGGGCAAGATCGGCTTCATCACCGAACCTAAACAGTAAACCGGCGCCTGCGGGCGCTCCGGGAACGACAAAGGGCACCTTCGGGTGCCCTTTTTGCCATGGTGCCGCCGGCTTGCACATGCGTGCCTGCTTGCGCGGCGGCGCCGGCCATAGTCGGTGCCTGAATCTTAGCGAGAGACTATTGTAATGATAACAATTCTCATTTAATATCTTTCCATTGACTGCGCCAGGCGCGGCATCGCCGCCCCGGATTGCACTTCCCTTACTCTCCTATCGCAGAACGGAGCCAGATGATGAGCACACTTTCCCTGCCGCTGTCGCAACCCCGTGAAGTCACTCGCCGCCGCCTGTCGCTGCGCCGCGTGGACGTGGCCGCGCAGCCGCGCCGAGACGCCGGCGCGAAGACCGCCCCGTCGGCGATCGCCTCGGTCAAGTCTGCCGTAGCCGCCCTGCCCGCGCGCCTGGAAGCGCTGGTGCGCGACAGCCTGAGCTCGGCACCCACCGGCGAGCCGGTGGCGCTGGAAGCCATCATGCGCGGCGCCAACACGCTGCCGATCCTGCACAACGGCGAGGTCTATACGCTGCGCGTGACGCGCTATGGGAAGCTGATCCTGACCAAATGATGCAGCCCCGCGGCGATTCCGCAGGGAGACAACCAAGGGGAAGCCATTCGAAACCCGCGCCAGGCGCGGACGCCACGAACGTGGCAGCAAAGACTTTTGTGGGGACCACCTCGGAACGAGGTGTTGGGCAGTAGCCAGGTATGCGTGCCGCAGGCGGGAGTCAGACCCCACGCCAGGCCGGCCGTACCCAGCCATGCCCTCTTTTATGCCGCCCCGCAGGCCGTGCCTGCGGGGCTTTTTCATGCGCCGGCGCCAGCGCCGGCGCGTGCCTTACAGGCCCAGCGCGGCGATGCCGGCACGCGCGACCTGCGCGTCCTCGGTCGACTTCACGCCCGACACGCCGACGGCGCCCACCACCTGCTCGTTGCAGACGATGGGCACGCCGCCCTCCAGCATGCCCTGCAGCACCGGCGCCGTCATGAACGAGTAGCGGCCGTTGTTGATCATGTCTTCGTAGACCTTCGACTCACGGCGGCCCAGCGCCGAGGTACGGGCCTTTTCCCCGGCGATATAAGCCGAGATCGGCGCGGCGCCGTCCAGGCGCTGCATGGCCAGCATATGGCCGCCGTCGTCGACCACGACGATCGACACGGCCCAGTGATGGTTCTTTGCCTCGGTTTCCGCTGCGGCCATGATCTTCTTCACGTCGTCTGCCGTCAGAACCGTCTTTTGCTGCATGCCACTCTCCTGATCATTGATTTGGATAGAGGCCGAAGTATAGCGCCGCACCTGCGCCACCGTCATGGCAGCCGGCCCGCCGTGCCCTGCTCACCATGCGCACCACGGCAAAATGGCCCGCGAGCGGGCCATTCGTCATGCGATGACTGCAGCGGTGCGGTCAGGCGCCGTCGGTGAACGGATCGGGCTTGCCCAGGCGGGCGCCGTCGGTGTAAGGGTCGGTCTTGCCGACACGCGCGCCGTCGGTGAACGGGTCCGGCTTGCCGACCTTGGCGCCATCGGTGTACGGGTCGACTGCGCCGACCTTGGCGCCGTCGAGATACGGGTCGACCTTGCCGACCGCGGCGAACGATGCGGTGGACGCAGTGCCCAGGAGCGCCAGCGCGGCGGCGGTAATCACGGCTTGTTTGATCTTCATGAGATTCCCCTTGCTTCTTGGTTGGTCACGGCATCGCACGCCAGATGAATCAGCGTCATCGCGATGTCACACAAGTAGTTTAGGGAAAACCCTTATCTTGATGCAGGTGATGCTTTGAGCAGTCTGTTCAAATATTTTGACCTCGATCAAATTGCGCCACTCAGTCCGGAACCAGCCCGGCACCGTTATGTCGCAATGCAGCGCCAAAAGAAAAGGCCCCAGTCGGGGCCCTTCCTTCATGACACGCTGGATCGAAGACAGCGCTCAATCGCGCCACCTGCCGTGACCATGCCCGTGACCATGCCCATGGCGATGGCCGCGGTGATAGCCCGGCGGGCCATAGTAGCCGCGGTGGCCGCCGTAATAGCGGGGCGGGCCGTAATAACCAGGCCCGTAGTAGACCGGGCGCGGCCGAACCACCACCGGCGGCGGACCGTAATAGACCGGGGCCGGCGCCACCACCACGGGCGGCGGGCCATAATAGGCCGGAGCGGGCGGATAATACGCCGGCGCACCGATCACCACGCCCGGAACGCCGACGGACACGCCAACGCTCACATGGGCCATGGCTGCGCCAGACGCCAACCCGGCGGCAATACCGCATGCTGCAAGCCACCAACGTTTCATATCCGCCTCTCAAAGTGGGATGTCTCGTAATGGATATTGTAGGGGTTCGGAAATTTCCAGGTGCAACGGCGCACACGACATTGTTACCAGCCGTAACAGTGTCGTCACTTTTCGCTCGAGGCTGGTCTGAGGGGTCGGGGGTTCGCGCCCCCTGCCCTTTCGTCTTCGCCGCAGCTTGCATCCGGGATGCGGAGCCACCACAATATCGGGCTTGCCGCGCGCTGCGCCAACCGGAGCCGGTCTGGCGCCAACCGAAAAAGACGCAGCGCTCGCGCCCGAGTGGTGAAATCGGTAGACACAAGGGACTTGAAAATTTGAGCCTTCGGGGGGAAACGCCCGAAGTGACGCCCGTCAAAGTCGGCGAACGCCCTGGATGCATGGCATCCGAGCCAACGCCGAGCCAAGCCCAACCGCCATGGTTGGGAAGGTGTAGAGAGCAGACGGCGGGCACCTACGGCCGCGAGGCTATGGTGAAGGCGTGCTCCAGCCCACGAACAGCGCCCGCGCTGGCGGCGAAAGCCGAAGTGGGAAGAAAATCCCTCGCCGCAAGGCGTGCCGGTTCGATTCCGGCCTCGGGCACCAATCCACGGCTGCCACCATTTGCGTGGCAGCAACATCCTGCGGACCGCCGGTCACTGCCGACGGCCGCCAGATTTGCAGCAAAAGAAAAAGGGGGCCATCGCCCCCTTTTTAGCCTGGCTCCTGACTGCTCCGTCACGCCATCGCGTAGCACATCAGCGCCCCCACCCCCATCAGGAACACGAACAGCACCCCGGCCAGGGCCAGCGGCTTGCGGCCGGCGCGCACCAGGTCGCCGATACGGGTGTGCAGGCCGATCGCCAGCATTGCGCAGGCCAGCAGCCAGTTGTCCAGCGCGATCAGCGGCGCCTTCCAGGCAGCGGGCACGGCCCCGGCCGAGTTCACCGCCATCACGGCGACAAAACCCACCGCAAACCACGGCACCGACTTCATGATGCCGCGCAGGCGGCCGGCACCGGCGCCGGACTGGGCCGGTTGCGAGCCGCCCTGCGGCCACAGCGCCATCACCAGCAGCAGCGGGCCAAGGGCCAGCACGCGCACCATCTTGGCCACCACGGCGGCGTCGGCGGTCGGTTCGCTGATCATCTTGCCGGCAGCGATCACCTGCGCCACCTCGTGCAGCGTCGCCCCGGTAAAGATGCCGAACATGCGCTCGCTGACGGCCCAGTGCCAGTGTCCGGTGGCCAGTTCGTACAGGTAGGGATAGAGCAGCATGCCGACGGTACCGAACAGCACCACCGTCGCCACCGCCACGGCAGTCTGCTTGTCGTCGGTGCGCACCACCGACGACACCGCGATTGCCGCAGCTGCGCCGCAGATGGCACTGCCAGAGCTGACCAGGATCGCCTCGCGTCGGCTCAGGCCGAACCAGGCCGTGCCGATCCAGGTGCCGAACAGCAGCGTGGCGACCAGCATGGTCAGCGGCACGGCGATGCCGGGCAGCCCCAGCGCAACGATCGAGGCGAAGGTCAGGCGCAGCCCGTACAGCGCCACGCCCAGCCGCAGCAGGTAATGCCGCGCCACCTGCATGCCGGGGGCCAGCGGCGCCAGCCAATGGCGCGGCAGCGTATTGGCCGCGACCATGCCGGCGCACATGGCCAGGGTCAGCGCGCTGAGTCCGTAGCGCGATACCGCCGGATGCTCGGCCAGCGCAATCGCCAGCCAGGCAATGCCGCCCAGCGGGAGCAGCGTCAGCAATCGCTGCGACCAGGGCGGCGGCAGGGCCGGCGCGGCGGCCGGGGTGGTGCGGGGGCTGGAGACGGAAGACATGGCAGGCTCGGGTCGGTGTGCTTTAGTGACTCAAGCGTAATGGCGCCCACCTAACCCGTAAAACGGGTAATATCGTTATGCCTTATTTATTTTTTCGATATGGACCCGCACCCCACACCACCGGCGGCACCGCGGCCGGAACAACGGCCGCTGCGCTTGACGCTGCGCCAGCTGTCGGTCTTCGTCGCGGTCGCCCAGCATGGCAGCACCATGGCGGCGGCGCAGGCACTGGCGATGTCGCAATCGGCCGTCAGCGCCTCGCTGGCCGAGCTGGAGCGCGCGCTGGACAGTCCGCTGTTCGACCGCATCGCCCGTCGACTCAGCATCAATGAGACCGGCCGGCAATTTTTTCCGCGCGCGCTGTCGCTGCTGGACCAAGCCCAGGAGCTGGAGCGTTTTGCCGGCCAGACCGGGGTCCAGTTGCGCATCGCCGCCAGCAACACCATCGGCAGCTACATGCTGCCCCCGCTGCTGGCGGGTTTCCGCCACTCACGCAGCGGGCCGTGCACGCTGGACCTGCGCATCGGCAATACCCGCGAGGTGCTGCAGTCGCTGCTGCAGTTCGAAGCCGACATCGGCCTGGTCGAGGGCGCCAGCCATGAACGCGACCTGCGCAGCGTGCGCTGGTGCGACGATGAGATGGTGGTGATCGTCGGTCCCTCACATCCGCTGGCCGCGGCGCCCCATGACCTGGTGGCCCTGCGCGATGCCGAGTGGATCGTGCGCGAGCCGGGCTCGGGCACGCGCGAGGTGATCGAGGAGCGGCTGGTGCCGCTGCTGGGTGAACTGCGCTTCGCGCTGGAACTCGGCAATGCCGAGGCCATCAAGCGCGCGGTGATGAGCGGATTTGGCGTCAGCTGCCTGTCGCTGCACGTGGTGCGCGACGAACTCGAGCGCGGCACGCTGGTGGCAATCCGCGACGGTCTGCCACGCATCGTGCGGCCCCTGCAACTGGTGGTGCACCAGGACAAGTTCCCGACCCAGGGGCTGCTGGCGTTTACCGAATACCTGCGCACGATGGCGCCGCGCATCGGCGCCTGAAGGAAGCCACTCAGGCCGGCTGGGGATCCGCGCCGCGGCTGCGGCGCGCGGTGTACACGTCGAGCATGTGGAACAGCACGGGATTGAGCATGATCGACAGCAGCGCGCCGGCCAGGATCAGCGCCTGGCCGCGCTCCGGCAGGATCTTCAGATAGACGCCCAGGCTGGCAAGGATGAACGAGAACTCGCCGATCTGCGCCAGGCTGACGGCAATGGTCATGCCGGTCTGCCCCGAATGCCCGAAGGCGCGCACGATGCCCAGCGCCGCCAGCGACTTGCCGACCACGATGATAAACACCGTCGCCAGCACGCCCCAGGGGTCGTTCACCAGCACCATCGGGTCGAACAGCATGCCTACCGAAACGAAGAACAGCACGGCGAAGGCGTCGCGCAGCGGCAGCGATTCCTCGGCCGCGCGATGGCTGAATTCGGATTCCGCCAGCACCATGCCCGCGAAGAACGCACCCAGCGCAAACGACACGCCGAACAGCGCATAGGCGCCATAGGCCACGCCCAGCGCCGTCGCCAGCACGCCCAGCCGGAACATCTCGCGGTTGCCGGTCCACACGATGCGCTCGAGCATCCAGGGGATAAAGCGGCGGCCGATCACCAGCATCACCGCGACGAACGCCGCCACCTTGCCCAACGTGGCGAAGATCGCCAGCACCACCTCGCCCGTGCCCGGGCCGGCGTCGCCGGAAGGCGCGCCCGCGCCGGCCAGCAGGCCCGCCATCGCCGGCAGTAGCACCAGCGCCAGCACCATCGCCAGGTCTTCGACGATCAGCCAGCCGACGGCGATGCGTCCCTGCGGCGATTCCACCAGGTTGCGTTCCTGCAGGGCCTTGAGCAGCACCACGGTGCTGGCCACCGACAGCGCCAGACCGTACACCAGCCCCTGCCCCCACGACCAGCCGAAGCCCCACGACACCAGCATGCCCATCAGCGTGGCGATGCCGATCTGCACCACCGCGCCCGGAATGGCGATGCGCTTGACCGCCATCAGGTCCTTGATCGAGAAATGCAGGCCCACGCCGAACATCAGCAGGATCACGCCCAGCTCGGCCAATTCCGGCGCCAGCGCCTGGTCGGCGGTGTAGCCGGGGGTATGCGGACCCACCACGATGCCCGCGCACAGATAGCCGATCAACGGCGGCAGGCGCAGCCGGCTGGCGACCGCGCCAAGGATAAAGGCCAGGACGATACCGCCGACGATGGTACTGATAAGCGGGGTGGCGTGATGCATGCGTGCGGGATTCCTCGTGTCAGGGCTGAACGGCTAACCCGCTCCCTTGCTCGGGCAAGGGGCACAGCGCATCCGGCGCGCACCAGCGGTCAGCGCGGGACAGTCGCCGCAACCATCGGCAGCAGCATCGGAACGGGGAAGAACGGGAAATGCCGCAGCGGCCCCGGACACGCCGGCGGCGTGTCACGGATCGGGATGGCGATTGACATGCAGCCCCGCGAGCCAAGCCGCGGAGCCCCCCGAAAAGCGTACGACAGGAGTAATGTAACATGCCCGCCACGTCTGGGCGGCGCAGCCGGTCCATGGAAGCGGTCCGGAAAAACAAAAGCGGCGCCAAGAGGCGCCGCTTTGCTTGCAACTGGAGGCGGAGGTCGGAATCGAACCGGCGTACACGGCTTTGCAGGCCGCTGCATAACCACTCTGCCACCCCGCCAGGTGACGTGCTGCTGGATTGTATCCGCATTCAGTCGAGGCTGCCGCAGCGCTTCGATGCGGCATGCCGCGGTGCGGCGATTCAACCCAAACAAAAAGGGAAGCGCTGCTTCCCTTTGGGGATTGGAGCGGGAGACGAGTCTCGAACTCGCGACCTCAACCTTGGCAAGGTTGCGCTCTACCAACTGAGCTACTCCCGCATACAACTTTCACTGCCAGCCCCGCACCGCGATGACCACGCTGCCGGACCTGATTTGACCTGGAGCGGGAGACGAGTCTCGAACTCGCGACCTCAACCTTGGCAAGGTTGCGCTCTACCAACTGAGCTACTCCCGCAGGGCACCACTAAAATCGAATCAAGGTGTTTTATGCTACAAAACGCCGATATCTCACAACATCTTGCGCCAAACCCACCTTATCTCGCTGCTTTCGCTTGCGTCGTCAGCAACGAGAATGAGATTATGCAAAGAACTGCCCTCCCAGTCAACAACTTTTTCGAATTTCTTTTCATTTCGGCGCGCCTGCGCGCGCCACCACGTTGCTGCGTTCGCGGATCTGCGGCCACGCCAGCTTCATGTAGTAGATCATCGACCACAGCGTCAGCACCGCCGCCACGTAGATCATCCAGGTGCCGAGCAGGTGGGCATTGAAGCCGAACAGGTGGTCGCTGAACAGCAGCAGCGGAATCGCCACCATCTGTGCGGTGGTCTTGAGCTTGCCGAGGAAATTCACCGCGACGCTCTTGGAGGCGCCGATCTGCGCCATCCACTCGCGCAGCGCCGAAATGGTGATCTCGCGGCCGATGATCACCAGCGCGATCAGGTCGGTGACCCGGTCCAGCGCCAGTAGCGACAGCAGCGCCGCGGTCACCATCAGCTTGTCGGCGACCGGGTCCAGGAACGCGCCGAACGACGAGGTCTGGTTCCAGCGCCGCGCGAGAAAGCCGTCGAGCCAGTCGGTCACCGCGGCGATGATGAAGAACGCCGCCGCGGTCAGGTTCTTGGTGTGCATCGGCAGCCAGGCGTCGGGCAGGTAAAAGACCCCCACCACCAGTGGAATCATGGCGACGCGAAGCCAGGTCAGCAGGATCGGGATATTGAAGGGCATGGAACTCGGACGGCGGGGGGACGGTAACCAATCCTGCGATTGTCGCCGATTTCGGGGCCAATCGAGCATTTCCGGCGATTGGCGTGCCGGCCCGCCGCGGGTCGCGGCGGACGCGGTCAGTGCAGCTGCCGGTAGATTTCCTCGGCAAGGCCGCGCGAAATGCCCTCGACGCTGGCCAGTTCGTCGACGCTGGCGGCCATCACGCCGCGCAGGCCGCCGAAGCGGGTCAGCAGCTTCTGGCGCCGGCGCGCGCCGATGCCCTCGATCTCTTCCAGCCGCGAGGTGGTGCGCGTCTTGGCGCGGCGCGCGCGCATGCCGGTGATGGCAAAGCGGTGCGCCTCGTCACGGATCTGCGCCACCAGCATCAGCGCGGCACTGCCCTGGCCCAGTTCCAGTGCGGGGCGGCCATCGGCGAACACCAGCGTCTCCAGCCCCACCTTGCGGCCCTCGCCCTTGGCGACGCCGACCAGCAGGCCGATATCCAGGCCCAGCTCCTCGAACACCTGCCGCGCCACCTCGACCTGGCCCTTGCCGCCATCGATCAGCACGATCTGAGGCACCAGCGCGGCGGCCTCGCTGCCTTCGATGCCGCCGTCTTCCTGGATCTGCTCGACCAGCTTCTGATAGCGCCGCGTCAGCACCTGGCGCATCGCCGCGTAGTCGTCGCCCGGGATGATGTCCTGGATGTTATAGCGGCGGTATTCGCTGTTCTGCATGTCGTGGTGGTGGTACACCACGCACGATGCCTGCGTGGCCTCGCCGGCGGTATGGCTGATGTCGAAGCACTCGACGCGCAGCAGCGCCAGGTCCTCAAGGTCGAGCCCGATGGTTTCCGCCAGCGCCCGCGTGCGCGCTTCCTGGCTGCCCTGCTCGGCCAGGCGGCGCGACAGCGCCAGCGCCGCGCCCTGCTGCGCCATCTCCAGCCAGATCTTGCGCTGGCCCTGCGGCTGGCGCACCAGCGTGACCTTGCGCCCGGCGTGCAGCGCCAGCGCCTCGAGCACCGCGCCATCGTCCGGCACATGGCTGACCACGACGATGGGCGGCGCCGGCTGCTCCAGGTAGTGCTGCACCATGAAGGCCGACAGCACGCGCGTGGCGATGCGGTCTACCGTCAGCGGCAGCGCGGCGTCAGTCTCCTCGACGCTGTCCTCGGCGCGCTCGTCGGCGTCCTCGACGATCATCGCCGCTTCATCCGCATGGGCCGGGAAGTAGGCCTTGTCGCCCAGGTGGCGCCCGCCGCGCACCATCGCCAGGTTGACGCAGGCGCGGCCACCCTCGACCGCAACCGCCAGCACGTCGATGTCGCGCGCCTGGCCGCCCACCTCTTCCACCGCCTGGCGCTTGAGCACGGTCGACAGCGCCGCGATCTGGTCGCGCACCGCCGCCGCCTGCTCGAACTCCAGCCGCTCGGCGTGCTGCTCCATCTTGCCCTGCAGGCCCTCCAGCACCTCGCTCTGGCGGCCCTGCAGGAAGCGCGCCGCGTTGGCGACATCGCGCGCGTAGTCGTCCTCGCTGATGGCGTTGACACACGGCCCGGTGCAGCGGTGGATCTGGTGCAGCAGGCATGGCCGCGTGCGGTTGTTGAAGACGGTGTCCTCGCAGGTGCGCAGCTGGAACACCTTCTGCAGGATCTGCATGCTCTCGCGCACCGCGTAGGCGCTCGGGAACGGGCCGAAGTACTGGTGCTTGCGGTCGGTCGCGCCGCGGTAGTACGCCATGCGCGGGAAGCGATGCCCGGTCAGCTTCAGGAACGGGTACGACTTGTCGTCGCGGAACAGGATGTTGTAGCGCGGCGCCAGCGCCTTGATCAGGTTGTTCTCGAGCAGCAGCGCCTCGGCCTCGGTGCGCACCACGGTGGTCTCGATGCGCGCGATGCGCGACACCATCATCGCGATGCGCGGCGACAGCTGGGTCTTGTTGAAGTAGCTCGCCACCCGCTTCTTCAGGTCGCGCGCCTTGCCCACGTAGAGCACGTTGCCGTTCGCGTCGAAATAGCGGTAGACGCCGGGCAGGCCCGGCAGGCGCGAGATGACGGGACGGGCATCGAAGGGCTCGGCCGGAGCCTCGGCAGGGGCTTCAGACTGCGTTTGCGCTGGCGCGGCAAAAGGCATCTCGGCGTGCGCCTCGGCCGGTACCTCGTCGGCGGGTTTCGGGGAATCGGGTTGCTGGTCTGACATGTGGGGACGGTGACCGCTGCGGACCGGCGCGCGTCAATGCCGCGCGGCCTCTAAAATCGCAAGTTTAGAGCAATTCAACCGCGCGCCCCGCCGGCCACCACCTCTCATGCCTATCCGCTCCTGGGACATCTTCTGCACCGTGATCGACAACTTCGGCGACATCGGCGTCTGCTGGCGGCTGGCCCGCCAGCTGGCGCAGGAGCACGGGCACGCGGTGCGGCTGTGGGTCGATGACCTGGCCAGCTTCGCCCGGCTGGCACCGGAGCTGGATACAGCCGCAGCGGTCCAGCACCTTGCCGGGGTGGAAATCCGCCCCTGGCATCCGTCCGCCGCGGCCGGCGAGGTGGACGGCGAGGTGGACGGCGAAGCGGACGGCACCGCCGGCGCCATGCCGCACGATGCCGTCATCGAAGCCTTCGCCTGCCACCTGCCGGCGACGTTCCTCGAGCGCATGGCGGCGCGTGCGCCCAAACCCGCGTGGATCAACCTGGAGTACCTGAGCGCCGAGCCATGGGTGCGCGAACATCACGCGATGCCGTCGCCCCACCCGCGCCTGCCGCTGGTCAAGCACTTTTTCTTTCCCGGCTTCGAGGCCGGCACCGGCGGGCTGCTGCGTGAATCGATGCTGGGCGCGCAACGCGCCGCCTTCCTCGACGGCGCGGCGGCGCAGGCGTCATTGTGGCACCGGCTGGGCGTGACGCCGCTGACCGACGCGCTGCGCGTGAGCCTGTTCGCCTACCGCAATCCGGCGCTGCCGGCGCTGCTTGAGCAATGGCGCGACAGCACCGAGGCCGTCCATTGCCTGGTGCCGGCCGGCCTGGCGGCAAGCCAGGTGGCAGAGTGGCTCGGCGCCCCGCTGCAGGTGGGCCGGCCGGTCGCGCGCGGCAGTCTGTGCGTGCAGGCCATCCCCTTCGTGCGGCAGGAACACTATGACGAACTGCTGTGGGCCTGCGACCTCAATTTCGTGCGCGGCGAGGACTCCTTCGTGCGCGCGCAGTGGGCGGCGCGGCCGCTGGTCTGGCACATCTATCCGCAGGACGACGACGCCCACCGAGCCAAGCTCGACGCCTGGCTCGACCTCTTCGCGAAGAGCGGCGTGGCGACGGAAGCGGCCGCGGCGCTGGCCGATTTCTGGCACGCCTGGAACGGCTACGGCAATGCGCCCGACTGGCCGCGACTGCGGGCGCAGCTGCCGGCACTTGCGGCGAGCGCGCCGCGCTGGGAGCGGCGTTTGCAGCATCCCGGCGACCTTGCCGCCAACCTGGTGGCGTTTTGCGAAAATCAGGTAAAATAACCGGTTGATCCAAATGGCGACCGGGCCGGAGAACCAGGGTCTTGCCGGGCGTGAAATCACCACGCGAGGCAACGGCCTAAAGCAAGCTGGGCACGGGGTCGCGAGCGCGTGGATCCTGGCTCTCGCGGGCTTACCGCGGGCACGCCGGCAGCGCGCCTTCGCCATTCCAAATTCCTAGACTTTATTTTTCAGGAAATCAGTTCAGATGAAAATCGCACAGGAACTCCGCGTCGGTAACGTGTTCATGATCGGCGGCGATCCGATGGTCGTGCAGAAGGCCGAGTACAACAAGTCGGGCCGCAACGCCGCTGTGGTCAAGATGAAGTACAAGAACCTGCTGACGGACGCACCGGGCGAGTCGGTGTTCAAGGCCGACGACAAGTTCGAAGTGGTGGTGCTCGAGCGCCGCGAATGCACCTACTCGTACTTCGCTGACCCGATGTACGTGTTTATGGACGCCGACTACAACCAGTACGAAGTCGAGAAGGACAGCATGGGTGACTCGCTGAACTACCTCGAGGACGGCATGAACGTTGAAGTCGTGTTCTACAACGACAAGGCCATCTCGGTCGAAATGCCGACCACGCTGGTCCGCGAGATCGTCTACACCGAGCCGGCCGTCAAGGGCGACACCTCGTCGGGCAAGGTGCTCAAGGGCGCCAAGATCAACACCGGCTTCGAGCTGCAAGTGCCGCTGTTCTGCAACATCGGCGACAAGATCGAAATCGACACCCGCACCGGCGAATACCGCAGCCGCGCCAACTAAGGCGCTGGTCTGGCCCCGCTTCAACGCGGGGCGGGCAAAAAAAATGGCAGCCTCGGCTGCCATTTTTTTTGCGCACGACGCGCGGCTCACGCGTTCAGGCGATCAGCCCGTGTTCCTTCAGCGTGCGCAGCGCGGCGCGGTACTCGCCCTCCTGCTGCAGCTTGTTCCAGTCGAGCGGCTTGCGGCGCGCGAACAGCTTGCGGATGCGGCGCTGCGAGGGCTTGTCGATCTCGACGTCGAGCTCGCTCAACAGCTGGTCGGCGCGGTCCGGGTGGTTGCAGATCAACACCATGTCGCAGCCCGCGCCCAGCGCGGCGCGCGCGGCCTCGGTGACGGTGCCCGCGACGCTGGCGCCTTCCATGCTGAGGTCGTCGCTGAAGATCACGCCCTCGAAGCCCAGCTGCGCGCGCAGCACGTCCTGCAGCCAGTAGCGCGAGAAGCCGGCCGGGCTGGGGTCGACCTTGGGATAGATCACGTGCGCCGGCATCACCGACGACAGCGACAGCCCCAGCCATTCATACGGGCGCGCGTCCTGGCCCAGGATCTGGTCCAGCGGGCGTTCGTCGACCGGGATCGCCACGTGCGAATCCGCCTCGACGTAGCCGTGGCCGGGAAAGTGCTTGCCGCAGTTGCTCATGCCCGCCAGCAGCAGGCCGTGGTTCAGGTGGCCGGCCAGCATCGACACCACGCGCGGGTCGGCGTGGAAGGCGCGGTCGCCGATCACGGCGCTGCGGCCATAGTCGAGGTCCAGCACCGGGGTGAAGCTCAGGTCGATATCGCAGGCGCGCAGCTCGGCGGCCAGCAGGTAGCCGCAGGCGACCGCCGCCTTGGTCGCGGCCAGCACATCACGTTCCCACAGTTCCCCCAGGCGATGCATCGCCGGCAGGTGGGTAAAACCGTCGGTCTTGCAGCGCTGCACCCGGCCGCCTTCATGGTCGATGCAGATCAGCACGTCGTCGCGCACCGCGCGGATCGCGCGCGTCAGCGCCTGCAGCTGCGCGCGCGACTCGAAATTGCGCGCGAACAGGATCACGCCGCCGGTGAGCGGATGCGCGATGCGGCGCGCGTCTTCCGCGTCGAGCTGCTTGCCGACGACATCGAGGACCACCGGGCCCGGCCGCTTGCCGGAATTCTTCTTGGACATGGAAGTGGTTGGGTTCACAAGGCTGTAGGTTGAGACGCCGCCGCGCCGCTGCGCTCGGCAATGGCGAAGGCGACTGCGTAATCATGTTCGTCACTGACACTGACCCGCACGACCAGCCCGCGTTCCGCCAGCCACGCAGCGAGCTCGCCATGGCACACCGCGGTGGGCTCGCCGGAGGGCAGGTTCATCAGTTCCATCGCGCGCCACGTCATCGGCCAGCGCATGCCCAGGCCGATCGCCTTGGAGAACGCCTCCTTCGCGGCGAAGCGCGTCGCCAGGAACGCCAGGCCGCGCTTTTCCGAACGCGCCTTGCGGGCATGGTACTTGGCCAGCTCGTCGGGGCCCAGCACCTTTTCGGCGAAACGGCCGTTGGTGCGCGTCATCACGCCCTGCACGCGGGCGATCTGGATGATGTCGGTGCCGACGCCGTAAATCACGCCGAGGTGCCCCCGGCCGGATATTGCGTGCCCAGGCGCGCGGCCACCATGATCGCCTTCATCTCGCGCACCGCATTTTCCCAGCCTGCGAATACCGCGTGCGCGACGATGGCGTGGCCTATGTTCAGCTCCTTGATGCCCGGCAGCGCCGCGATCGGCTGCACGTTGGTGTAGTGCAGCCCGTGGCCGGCATTGACCACCAGGCCGTGCTTCTGGCCGGCATCGGCGCCGTCGGCAATACGGCGGAACTCGGTGGCCTGTTCGTCAGGCGTATGCGCGTCGGCATAGCGGCCGGTATGCAGCTCGATCACGGGCGCGCCGCAGGCCGCGGCCGCGGCGATCTGGTCCACGTCCGGATCGATGAACAGCGACACGCGGATGCCGGCGCCGGCCAGCTGCGCGCACGCCACCTTCACCTGCTCGAAACGCCCGGCCACGTCGAGCCCGCCTTCGGTCGTCACCTCTTCGCGGCGCTCCGGCACCAGGCACACGTCCTGCGGGCGGATCTCGCAGGCGATGTCGAGCATCTCCTGCGTGATTGCGCATTCCAGGTTCATGCGCGTGGCCAGCTGCGGGCGCAGCGCATGCACGTCGGCATCGCGGATGTGGCGGCGGTCTTCGCGCAGGTGCAGCGTGATCAGGTCGGCGCCGGCCTGTTCGGCCAGCAGCGCGGCGCGAATGGGATCGGGGTACACGGTGCCGCGCGCGTTGCGCAGCGTGGCCACGTGGTCGATGTTGACGCCAAGGTCGATGACGCCCGGATTTGCGTGGAAGATCATGCGAGCAGGTGCAGGAGTGAGTCGGAGGTTCTTGTCAGAGGTACTGCAGGTCGATCAGTATCTGGCGCGTCTTCAGGGGTGCGCCTTGCAGATAATAATGCAGCAGGAAACGCATCAGCGCGCGGCTTTGCGCGGCGGTCTGCGCGCGGCTGTAGTCGTCCTGCGCCATGTCCAGCAGGGTCTGGCCCGACACCACCGGCCAAGTCGACGGATCGCTCGGCTGGGCGCGGCGCACGCCGCGCTCGGGCTGGTAGACATAGTCGAGGCCCGGCAGCACCCGCTCGCCGGTGCTCAGGCACTGGTCGAACGCCACCGCGAAACCGGTTTCCTGCAGCAGCACGCGCTCGAAGCCGCGCAGCACCAGCCCGGCCGGCTCGCCGTGCGCCAGCCGCGTCAACGTCGACAGGTAATGGCGGAACAGCACCGGATGGGCGTCCTCGCGCGGGCAAAAGCGCATCAGCAGTTCGTTCAGGTAGAACGCCGACAGCAGCGCGTCGCCGGCCAGCGGGGGCATGCCGCCGACCCACTCGGCCTTGGTCAGGGTCTTGACCTCGCCGCGGCCGCTCCATGACACCGAGACCGGATGGAAGTGCTGCAGCACCGCGCGCAGCGCCGAGTGCGGGCGCTTGGCGCCCTTGGCCACCATCGAGATGCGGCCGTAGTCGCGCGTGAACACGTCCAGGATCAGGCTGGTCTCGCGGTAGGGCCAGGCGTGCAGCACGAACCCCGGCTGCTCGGCCACGCGCGACTCGGGCCGCGCCGGCACGATGCGCATGGCACGATCCATCATCGCGCGTGCGGCGGCGTCGGCCATGCCGGGCAGCGCGCCGCTGTCGAGCAGTTCGGCGGCCTCGTCGACCACGGGGTCGGCGCGCCGGCCCTTGGGCGCGGGCGCGCGCGCGATGTCAGCGGTCTTGCTCACGGGGCGCTCGCTGGGGGCTCGCTGTCAGGTTGGGCGTCGGGACCGTTGCCGGGTTCACTCGTAGCCGTACGCGCGCAGGCCGGCTTCATTGTCGGCCCAGCCGCTCTTCACCTTGATCCACATTTCCAGGTAGACCTTGCCGTCGAACAGCTTTTCCATGTCCAGGCGCGCCTCGGTCGAGATCTGCTTGAGCTTGCTGCCCTTGTTGCCGATGATCATGGCCTTGTGCGCATCGCGCTCGACCAGGATGGTGGCAAAGACGCGGCGCAGGCGCCCTTCGGTCTCGAACTTGTCGATGATCACGGTGCTGGTGTAGGGCAGTTCGTCGCCGGTCCAGCGGAACACCTTCTCGCGGATGATTTCCGAGGCCAGGAAGCGCTCGCTGCGGTCGGTCATGGCGTCGGCGTCGTACATCGGCTCGCCTTCCGGCAGGTAAGGCCGGATGATGTCGAACAGCCGCGCGATGTGGTCGCGGGTCTTGGCCGACATCGGCACCACTTCGCGGAACGGGAACAGCTGGCCCATCTTTTCCAGGAAGGGCATCATCACTTCCGAGCGGTTCTCGCCGATGCGGTCGAGCTTGTTGGCCACCAGCAGCACCGGCGTGTTCTTCGGCAGCAGCGACAGCACCTTCTCGTCGTCGGCGCCGTAGTAGCCGGCCTCGACCACGAACAGCACCAGGTCCACCGACGACAGCGTGGACGTGACCGCGCGGTTCAGCGAGCGGTTCAGCGCGCTGGCATGGCGGGTCTGGAAGCCCGGCGTGTCGACGAACACATACTGCGCGTCATCGGTGGTCTGGATGCCGACGATGCGATGCCGCGTGGTCTGCGCCTTGCGCGAGGTGATGCTGATCTTCTGGCCGACCAGCGCGTTCATCAGCGTGGACTTGCCCACGTTGGGGCGGCCGACGATGGCCACGGTGCCGCAGCGGAACGCCGCGGCCGGGGTATCCGCCGCGTCTTGCTGCGGATGGGTAGATTCGGTCATTCCTTCAACCTGAGAGACAGCTGCGGGTCCTGCGGCTGGGGTTGCTTGCGGGTCTTGCCGGTACGCTCGGCGCGGCTGCGCTTGAGCAGCTGCGGCACCAGCTTCTGGACTTCGTCCAGCGCCAGCTTGGCGGCGGCCTGCTCGGCGGCGCGCCGTGACGCGCCGGTGCCGAACACCCGGACTTCCAGTTTAGGCACGGTGCACTCGACTTCAAACTGCTGGCTGTGCGCGGCGCCGTGTGTGGCGATTACGTTATATTGCGGCAGGGCAATCTTGTGGCCCTGCAGGTATTCCTGCAGCAGGGTCTTGGCGTCCTTGCCCAGCGTGCGCGGGTCGACCTGCTCCAGGATCGGGATATAGAGCTTGCGGATCAGCGCGCGCGCGGCATCGAAGCCGGCGTCGAGAAACACCGCGCCGACGATGGCTTCGAGCGCATCGGCCAGGATCGACGGGCGGCGGAAGCCGCCGCTCTTCAGCTCGCCCTCACCCAGGCGCAGGGTGTCGGACAACTGCAGCATCTGGGCGATCTCGTACAGCGCCTGCTGCTTGACCAGGTTGGCCCGCACCCGCGACAGGTCGCCCTCGTCGAGCTTGCCGAACATGCCATAGAGCATGTCGGCCACGGCGCAGTTGAGCACCGAGTCGCCGAGGAATTCCAGGCGTTCGTTGTGCTGGGCGCTGTGGCTGCGGTGCGTCAGCGCCTGTTGCAGCAATTCGGGCTTGCTGAATCGGTAGCCGAGTCGTTGCTGCAAGGCGTCGAGGTTCATATCAGTGCTGCGTTCCTGAATAGGTAATCAACAGGCTCAGGGGTCCGTAGACAGGCACCTCGGTGCGGTACGAGAAATCGACCGACTGGATGGTGCCGTTATCGTCTTCCCGGATCAGCAGGTTCTCGCCCTTGACCGCGGTAATGCGGTCGATGGCGGCCTGCTTCTCGAAGAATTCGACCACTTCACGTTTGTTGGCGGCGCGCTGCTTGGCATAGCCGGCGGCGCGCTTGACCGAAAAATATTCCACCAGGCTCGGGATCGCGCGCAGCGCCGGCAAGGCCACGCCGACCACGAACACCACGATCACCAGCAGCGTCCAGACGGAAAACCCGCCGGCGCCACCCCGGCGCCATGCCGGATGGTTTCCTGCCCCCACCTTCCCAAATCGACCCATCGCGCCTGCCCTCGTTTTGTTGAGTGTTCTTGCGCCGCGGAGATGCTTATTTAAACGATCCCACGCGTCCGAAATTGCCAAGGTTCATCCAGATCACGAACGCCTTGCCGACGATGTTCTGGTCCGGCACGAACCCCCAGTAGCGGGAATCGAGGCTGTTGTCGCGGTTGTCGCCCATGACGAAATAGTGACCTGCAGGTACCTTGCAAGTCACACCCTGTTGATTGTAGGTGCAGTTGTCCCGGTACGGAAAATCCGGATCCGCGCCGGCGATAAAGGCCGGGCGGTCGGCGTCGTTCAGGATGCCATGGTCGACGCTGCCCGGGAGCTTTTCGCGGAAATGACGCGAATAGGCCAGGCGCTCCTCGTCGAGGAAGTCAGGCAGCGTGGTGTACTCGGCCGGCTTGCCGTTGATGGTTAGCCGCTTGTTGGCGTACTGCACCACATCGCCCGGCACGCCGATCACGCGCTTGATGTAGTCGAGCGACGGATCTTTCGGGTAGCGGAACACCATCACGTCGCCGCGCTGGGGCTCGCCCATGTCCATGATCTTCTTGTTCACCACCGGCAGGCGGATGCCGTACTCGTACTTGTTGACCAGGATGAAGTCGCCGATCAGCAGCGTCGGGATCATCGAGCCGGACGGGATCTTGAACGGCTCGACCACGAACGAACGCAGCACGAACACCGCCAGGATCACCGGGAAGAAGCTGGCCGAATATTCGAGCCACCACGGCTGTCGCAGCTTTTCCTCGGCCAGGCGCTTGCGCGTGGCATCGGCATCGGCCGTGCCGAAGCTGCCCTGCAGGCGGCCCTGCTGCGAATCGAACTCGGCCAGCGCGAGCCGCGCCGAAGAGCGGCGCTGCCGCTCGAACACGAGCTTGTCGGCCACCCACGCCACGCCCGTAATCACCACCAGCACAAAAAGGATCAGTGCAAAATTCATGACGGCTTCTGGTTCTTGGAAATCCTGGTACAGCCTGTTCTGTCACCACGCCGGCAAGGCTGCAGGACATGGCCCTGCCCCTGCCCTGCGCGCGGCAATTATTTGTCGTCGACTTGCAGGATGGCCAGGAAGGCCTCCTGCGGAATCTCGACGGTACCGACCTGCTTCATCCGCTTCTTGCCCGCCTTCTGCTTTTCCAGCAGCTTTTTCTTGCGCGAGATATCGCCACCGTAGCACTTGGCCAGCACGTTTTTGCGCAGCGCCTTGACGTTTTCGCGGGCGATGATATTGGAGCCGATCGCGGCCTGGATCGCCACGTCGTACATCTGGCGCGGAATGATCTCGCGCATCTTGGCCGCGACTTCGCGCCCGCGGTATTGCGAATTGGAGCGGTGCACGATCACCGACAGCGCATCGACCTTGTCGCTGTTGATCAGGATATCGACCTTGACCACGTCGGACGGACGATATTCCTTGAACTCGTAATCCATCGACGCGTAGCCGCGCGACACCGACTTCAGGCGATCGAAGAAGTCCATCACGATTTCCGCCATCGGGATCTCGTAGGTGAGCTGCACCTGCTTGCCGTGGTAGCTCATGTTGATCTGCGAGCCACGCTTCTGCGTACACAGCGTGATCACCGAGCCCACATACTCCTGCGGCATATACAGATTGACCGTGACGATCGGCTCGAGGATCGCCTCGATCTTGCTGGGGTCCGGCATCTTCGCCGGATTTTCCACGGTGACCGTGGTGCCGTCGCGCATCTCGACCTGGTACACCACCGTCGGCGCGGTCGTGATCAGGTCCATGTCGAACTCGCGCTCCAGGCGCTCCTGCACGATCTCCATGTGCAGCAGCCCCAGGAAGCCGCAGCGGAAGCCGAAACCCAGCGCCTGCGACACTTCGGGCTCGAACATCAGCGAGGCATCGTTGAGCCGGAGCTTTTCCAGCGACTCGCGCAGCGCCTCGTACTGGTTGGCTTCGACCGGGTACAGGCCGGCGAACACCTGCGGCTTCACTTCCTTGAAGCCCGGCAGCGGCGCTTCGGCCTTGCGCTGCACGGTGGTGATGGTATCGCCCACCTTGGCGGCCTTCAGTTCCTTGATGCCGGCAATGACAAAGCCCACCTGCCCGGCGGTCAGCGCGTCGCGCTGGATCGACTTGGGCGTGAACACGCCCACCTGCTCGACCAGGTGCTGCGAGCCGGTAGCCATCAGCAGGACCTTGTCCTTGGGGCGCAGCGTGCCGTTGACCACGCGCACCAGCATCACCACGCCGACATAGTTGTCGAACCACGAATCGATGATCAGCGCCTGCAGCGGTGCGTCGGCATCGCCCTTGGGCGGCGGCACCTTGGCGATCAGCGCCTCGATCACGTCCTGCACGCCCTGGCCGGTCTTGGCCGAGCACGGCGTGGCGTCCTGCGCATCGATACCGATGACGTCCTCGATTTCCTGGATCGCGTTGTCCGGGTCGGCCTGCGGCAGGTCGATCTTGTTCAGCACCGGCACCACTTCCACGCCCAGCTCGATCGCGGTGTAGCAGTTGGCCACGGTCTGGGCCTCGACGCCCTGCGAGGCGTCGACCACCAGCAGCGCGCCTTCGCAGGCGGACAGCGAGCGGCTGACTTCATAGCTGAAGTCGACGTGTCCCGGGGTGTCGATCAGGTTCAGGTTATAGACCTTGCCGTCGCGCGCCTTGTAGCTCAGCGCGGCGGTCTGCGCCTTGATGGTGATGCCGCGCTCTTTTTCGATATCCATCGAATCGAGAACCTGCGCTTCCATCTCCCGATCCGACAGCCCTCCACAAAGCTGAATGATCCGGTCGGCCAGGGTGGACTTCCCATGGTCGATGTGGGCAATGATCGAGAAATTACGGATATGGTCCATCTAGTGTTCAGGGAAGCGCCGGCTGAAAGCCCGGGCGGCAACAAGCAGTGAAGCGGCCCGGCGCCGCGCGCCGCAAGGCGAGCGCGGGCGTACCGCGGGTTCGGGGGGTGCAATTTTTGCGCCAATCCGCAATTTTACCGGATTTTCAATGACTTCCGGGTCGTCATATGGTGGCGTGGCGCGGATGCCGGCGGCGTTCAGCGATCGGTGCGCGCGGCGCCATGTGCGGCAAGCCATACCCTTGTCGCCGCCTCGTCGAGGAAATAGTGACAAAGGGGCGCGGCATTCGCCGACGAGTCTGCCGACAAGTCCGCCGGCGTGCCGGGCATCAGCACCGGTACCAGCTCGCCAAAGCGCGCCTCCAGCGCGGCATCGGCGTCGACATCGACTTCATGAAGGATGAAAGAAAAATCGCGCCGGAGCGTCTCCAGCGCGACTTTCATGTCTTCGCAAAGGTGGCAGTACGCCCGGCCGTACAGCGTCAGCGCGGGCGTGCCAGCCATGGCGGATCAGCGCGCCGAGGCGGCGCCGGGTCGCAGCGTCAGCACCTGGGTGGCGTCGCCGCGCCGCACGAACACCGCGGCGATCCGGCTCTTGTCCAGGCCGCGCACCAGCTCGTTGAACTGGCGCGCGTTGGTCACGTCGGTGTCGCCCAGGCGCAGGATGATGTCGCCCGGACGGATGCCGGCCCGCAACGCCGGGCCGTCGGCCACTTCGACCTCGACGCCGGACTTGAGCTTGAGCTCCTTCAGGCGCGCCTCGGGCAGGTCGCTGACCACCAGGCCGAGCGCGTTGGGCTTGCCGGCCTGCGGCGCGCTGTCGTCCTTCGGCGTTGCCCCGCTGCGGGCGCGGGCCTTGCCGTCCGGCTCCAGCTCGGTGACGGTGATGCTGACCTCGCGGGTCGCGCCCTTGCGCCACAGCTGCAGCGGCACGCGCGTGCCGGGCTTGGTCTCGCCGACCATGCGCGGCAGGTCCGAGGCCCGCTCGATATCGCGGCCGTTGAACTTCAGGATGATGTCGCCCGCCTCGATGCCGGCCTTTTCGGCAGGACCGCCCGGCTCGACACTGCCGACCAGCGCGCCGCGCGCCCGGCCCAGGCCCAGCGAATCGGCAACTTCCTTGGTGACGTCGCCGATCGCCACGGCAATGCGGCCGCGCGTCACGCGCCCGGAGGACTTGAGCTGCTCCGACACGCGCATGGCCTCGTCGATCGGAATCGCGAACGAGATCCCCATGTAGCCGCCGCTGCGGCTGTAAATCTGCGAGTTGATGCCGATCACTTCGCCGCGCAGGTTGATCAGCGGCCCGCCGGAGTTGCCGGGATTGACCGCCACGTCGGTCTGGATGAACGGCAGGTAGTCGCCGGTGTCGCGGCCCTTGGCCGAGACGATGCCGGCGGTCACGCTGTTGTCCAGCCCGAACGGCGAGCCGATCGCCAGCACCCACTCGCCGGCGCGGACCTTGTTGGAATCGCCCAGCGGCAGGCGCGGCAGCCCGCTGGCCTCGACCTTGAGCAGCGCCACATCAGTGCGCTTGTCGGAGCCGATCAGCTTGGCCTTGAACTCGCGCTTGTCCGGCAGCGTCACGTAGATGGTCTCGGCGTCGGCGACCACGTGCGCGTTGGTCATCACATAGCCATCCTGGCTGATGATGAAGCCCGAACCCACGCCGCGGCTCTGCTCTTCCTGCTGAGGCGGCTGGCCGCGGCGCGGCGGAGTGCCCGGCGCCGGGGCGCCGGGCATCGGCACGCCGAAGAAGCGGCGGAAGAACTCGGCCATCTCGTCGTCGCCGCCCGGTACGCCGCGCTGGCGCACCAGTTCGGTGGTGCGGATATTGACCACGGCCGGGCTGGCCTTCTCCACCAGGTCGGTGAAGTCAGGCAGGTTGTAACTGGAGGCAGCGGCCTGGGCGTGGCTGACTTCGGCAACGGTCGGGCCGAGCAGCATCATGGCAGCCATGACCACGGCCCGCGCCAGGGCTGGAGATCTGAACATCATCGACAACTCCCGGGATTCAGCGAAAAGAAGAAAAACCGACTGGATGTGATCCCGTGGCGGGGGACCCCTGCGCAGGTTTCATGGAGCCGGCCTCGGACGAAATCCGGGCACCGGCTGCACCTGCTCACGCTCAGTGTACCGTCTTGGGCGGACGGTACTCTACGGCCGTCGCAAACTGGCGCACGGTGCTCGCCGGCACCTCGCCCACCACCGTGATCCAGAAATCGGCAACCCGGCGCACCACGACCTGGGTCGCGCCGAGCGCGGCCACGCCTTCGCGGCGCGCACGTTGCTCGGAAACTGGTTCAATGAAGACCGACAGGCCGGTCAGCCCGTCGCTGTAGACCACCTGCAGCACTTCGAACACCTGCCCGCGGGCATTGCCGGCAGCCGGGGCGCGCAACTCGCCGAGCGGGCGGCGCACCTCGCGGATCTTCTGGAACCCCTTGAGCGGCACCGCGATCGTCCAACCCTCGTCGGCGATGTTGGTGGGCTGGTAGGTCACCTCGTAGTGATTCCAGCTGCTGGAATTCTTGATCGCACCCAGGATGCGCTGCTTCTCGGACGGCACGCCGATCTGCACCTGCGAGAACGACACCTGCTCCAGCACCTTGCCGCCGTCGCCGATGGTCTGCGCGCGCATCAGCAGGCCGGAGTTCTTCTCCGCCCACAGGCGCACCGCGTAGCGCGCGGCATCGTGCGGTTCCAGCGCAAAGACCTCGCACTCCATGCCGGCCACGCGCTCGGCGGGCATCTTGCGCATGTCGTACAGGTCCAGCACATCGTTCTTGTTGGTGGCGAGCAGCGCCGGGAAGCGGTCCTTGGCTTCCTGCTTTTCCACCACCACCAGCTTGGCTTCGGGGATCAGGCTGTGGACCACGTCGTTCTGCCGCAGCACTTCGCGCGGCTTGCCGTCGAGGGTTTCCAGCCGCTCGTATTCGTTGTGGACGAGGTCGCTGTAATGCTGGATACGCGAGGCGTGCATGACGCTGCCGCGCTGATAGATCAGCGTGCCGACATAGTTCTCGCGCTGTGCGGCTTTATGGATCTTGTTGAGCCAGGCAGTGGCGTCGCGTCGGTTCAGCGTACTGTCCGCGGGCTGCGCGGTGGCCGCTGCAGCGCTCAGACACAAGGCCAGAAAAAAGGACCTACGCAGGGCCCTAATTCTCTGCGCGCCCGCTACATAGGCGGACGAACCTCCTTTATGCATGTCCGGCATTATTCCTGCGTATTTTCCTGAGTGAAGTTTGCACCGTTGGCAACCGTGCGCATGGTCGGCACGAAAGCATCCGTTGCCACTGAAGTGCGATGCGCACGCAGGTATTCGTCCAGGCGCGGGTCGCGGATCATCTGCGGCGCGTCCGCGGCAACCGTGACGATGCCGGCGGCCTGGCCGGCGGCCGGCTGCTCGGCACGGGCCACCACGGCGTCAGGCGTTCCGACCGTGGCCGGGCCGCGCATCTGCGGCACCACCACCCAGCTCACCGCGGCTACGGCGGCGGCGATCGCGGTGCCCGGCATCACGCGGCGCACCCACGACGGCCTGACCAGCAGGCGATGGCGGGCCCCGGCCTGCGCCACCGCCGGCACCAGCACGTGCGGCTCGGCTTCCAGGCGCGCGGAGAAACGCGAGAGAAAATCGGCGGTCGACCCAGCCTGCGTCAGGTCTTCGGAACGCAGCGCGTCGCCGATCAACTGGTATGTGGTCCAGTCGGAAAGGCCGGCCTCGCTCTTTGCGAGATCCAGCACGGCATCGACTTCGTGCGGTGCCAGTTCGCCATCCATCAATACGGAGATCTGCTCCGCTGCTTCCACTACATGAACCGACTGCTTATGAGCCTGACCCATTTCCCACCCCAAGACATTCCATTGAACACCGATAATCCCGTTACTGCTGTCGCTTATCGATGCAGGAATAGGCTGCAACGCTGGCCGCACGACATTCTTCTCTACAACCTGAACCGCCACTTACCACCGCTTGCCCTCTGCCGTTCCCAGCAGCGGGCGCAATCGTTCGGCAATCGCCTCGCGCGCACGGAAGATCCGCGAGCGCACCGTGCCGATCGGGCATCCCATCGCTTCGGCGATTTCCTCGTAGCTGAGGCCCTCGATCTCGCGCAGCGTGATGGCGGTCCGCAATTCTTCCGGAAGTGCTTCCATCGCGCGGTTCACCGTCTCGGCGACTTGCCGCGTGTGGAGCATCGACTCCGGCGTATTGATATCCCTTAGTTGTTCACCGTCCGCAAAAGTTTCAGCCTCTTCCGCATCGATGTCGCTGGACGCTTCCGGGCGGCGGCCCTGGGTGGCCAGGTAGTTCTTGGCGGTGTTGACGGCAATCCGGTACAGCCACGTGTAGAAGGCCGACTCCCCGCGGAACTGGGGCAAGGCGCGGTATGCCTTGATGAAGGCATCCTGCGCCACATCCTCGACTTCAGCGGGATCCCTGACCAGGCGCGAAATCAGGCGAATGATCTTCCGATGGTATTTGGTCACCAGAAGTTCAAAGGCCCGCTTGTCGCCCTGCTGGACGCGTTCAACTAGGAGCTGATCGGCTTCGCGTTCGCTCACGTATGGCTCACCTGCAGTGTATCTCTTGGTTTGGTCGTCACGACAAACGTTGTATTTTACCTACGATTCTCAGCCCGCCCGGTGAAGCAACGCGCATCCTGTGACCGCAAGCTAACAAAATCGTTCCCTGAGCCGGTACCAGGTTGCACCCGCAGTGCAACTCGTGCGGACCGTCGCAGCCATCGCGCCAGTTCGGGGCCGGCTGCCTGCCAGGGGAGAAGAATGACGCCGGGCATGGCGGGGCCGCCCGGGGCAAGGCACACCACTGTGGCGCCGCCGATCTGCCAGCACTGCCGCACGATGGCCTCGCGCCGCGCACCGCCCGGTGCCTCCAGCCAGATACGCAGAGGTCCTTCGGCGTCGGCGTCCTGCACGGCAGTACAGGTCCAGCGCAGGCCGCGCCACCATGCCGGCCAAGCGCGCAGGGTCGCCACGGCGGCCAGCGCGAGGCCCGCGCCCGCGGCGAGGTGCCACCACGGGAATCCGGCCCGGCTGCCGGCGATGGCGTCGGCCAGCGTGCGCGCCAGCAGCGCGAGCGCCAGCAATTCGCCGGCACAAAACACGAACAGGGCCCACCCCAGCGGGTGGACCCTGCCATGGCGCAGCCCGGTGCGGGCCCGCCTCAACCACGGATCAGGCGCGGCGGAAAACAAGCGTGCCGTTGGTGCCGCCGAAACCGAAGTTGTTCTTCACCGCCACGTCGATCTTCATCTCGCGCGCCGTGTTGGCCACGTAGTCCAGGTCGCATTCGGGATCCTGGTTGTCGAGGTTGATCGTCGGGGGCGAGACCTGGTGGTGCAGCGCCAGCACGGTGAAGACCGATTCCAGGCCACCGGCGCCACCCAGCAGATGGCCGGTCATCGACTTGGTCGAGTTCACCACCATCTTGTAGGCCTGGTCGCCGAATGCCGCCTTGATCGCATCGGACTCGTTCTTGTCGCCCAGCGGCGTGGAGGTGCCGTGCGCGTTCAGGTAGTGCACCTGGTCGGTGTTGATGCCGGCATCCTTGAGCGCGTTGACCATGCAGCGGCGCGGGCCGTCCATGTTCGGTGCGGTCATGTGGTAGGCGTCGCCGCTCATGCCGAAGCCGATCAGCTCGGCATAGATGCGGGCGCCGCGCGCCTTGGCCGACTCGTACTCTTCCAGCATCATCACGCCGGCGCCCTCGCCCAGCACGAAGCCGTCGCGGTCCTTGTCCCACGGACGCGAGGCCGCCGCCGGATCGTCGTTGCGCGTCGACAGCGCGCGCGCGGCGGCGAATCCGCCGATGCCCAGCGGCGACACGGTCGATTCGGCACCGCCCGCGAGCATGGCGTCGGCATCGCCGGCCTGGATCAGGCGGGCGGCGAGGCCAATGCTGTGCAGGCCGGTGGTGCACGCCGTCACGGCTGCCAGGTTCGGGCCCTTGATGCCGTGGATGATCGACAGGTGGCCGGCGATCATGTTGATGATCGAGCCCGGCACGAAGAACGGCGAAATCCGGCGCGGACCCCGCTCGCTCAACACGGCATGGGTATCCTCGATCATCGGCAGGCCGCCGATGCCCGAGCCGACCAGCACGCCGATGCGCTCGGCATTGGCTTCGGTCACTTCCAGGCCGCTGTCCTTCAGCGCCTGCGTCCCGGCCGCGATGCCGAAATGGATAAACGTATCCATGTTCCGGGCTTCCTTGGCCGGGATGTAGTCCTCGGCATTGAAACCCTTCACCTCGCCGGCGAAGTGCACGGACAGCGCGGAGTGATCGAATTTGGTGATGGTGGCGATGCCGGACTTGCCGGCTACCAGGTTGGCCCAGCCTTCGGCAACCGTGTTTCCGACCGGAGACACAAGGCCAAGCCCAGTGACGACGACGCGACGACGGCTCACTATGTTTTCCTACGGGTGCGTGAAACGGGAACGGAACGCGGAGTTGCCCGCCGCCGGCCCAGCAGGCCGCGCGGCGAGGCTCATTCCATTCTGCTTCTTCGAACAGACGAAAGCCACAGAAAACAGCAAGGCGCGGCCGCAACGGCCCGCCCACCTGCCTTCTGTGGCTCGGAATGCAGAGACGACGGGCTTAGGCCTTGACGTGCGCGGTGGCGTAGTCGATAGCCTGTTGCACGGTCGTGATCTTTTCGGCTTCCTCATCAGGAATTTCCATGCCGAATTCATCTTCCAACGCCATCACGAGTTCAACCGTGTCCAGCGAGTCCGCACCGAGATCGTTCACGAACGAGGATTCGTTCTTGATGTCTGCCTCGGCCACGCCAAGCTGTTCTGCCACGATTTTCTTGACGCGTTGTTCGATATTGTCCATGTAACCCTCCAGGGAAGTTCGACAAAAAGTGGGCGCATTTTAGCAGGTTTGGGACAACAGAAATGCTGCCTGCCAAGCTTTGCAAGAATCGCGCCCGATTGGTTCGGAAAACTACGACTTCCGGCAGCTTCTTCGGGCTTCTTGGCCGAAAAACCACGCCAGAAAACCATTAATTCATGTACATACCGCCGTTCACATGCAGGGTGGTGCCGGTGATGTAGGCGGCTTGCGGACCGGCCAGGAAGGCGACCGCATTGGCGATATCCTCGGGCTGCCCGAGCCGGCCCAGCGGGATCTGCGTCTTGAGCGAAGCATGCTGCTCTTCGGACAGCGCCTTGGTCATGTCGGTATCGATAAAGCCCGGTGCGACGCAGTTGACGGTCACGTTGCGGCTGCCGATCTCGGCGGCCAGCGAGCGGGTCATGCCGGCCACGCCGGCCTTGGCCGCGGAGTAGTTCATCTGGCCGGGATTGCCGACCGAGCCCACCACCGAGGTGATGTTGATGATGCGGCCCTGGCGCGCCTTCATCATCGGGCGCAGCACCGCGCGCGACAGCCGGAACACCGAAGTCAGGTTGGTCTGGATCACGGCCAGCCAGTCCTCGTCCTTCATGCGCATCGCCAGCTGGTCCTGCGTGATGCCGGCATTGTTGACCAGCACGCCGATGCCGCCGTGGCTCTTGACGATCTCGTCGATGAGCGCATCGCAGGCAGCGGCGTCGTTGACGTTGAGCACGGCGCCCTTGCCCTTCAGGCCTTCGGCGCCGAGGTAGTCGGTGATGCCGGCCGCGCCGGCTTCGCTGGTCGCGGTGCCGATCACGGTGGCGCCCTGCCGGGCCAGTTCCAACGCGATGGCGCGGCCGATGCCGCGCGAGGCGCCGGTGACCAGCGCAACCTGGTTGTCGAGTAGTTTGGTCATGCGGTTGTCCTGTTGCTTACTTCAGCAATGCCAGCGTGTCCTGCAGCGAGGCCGGATCGAAGATCGCGCCGCCGCTCAGGTTGCCGTCGATGCGCTTGGTCATGCCGGCCAGCACCTTGCCCGGACCGCATTCGATCACGTGGGTGATGCCTTCGGCGGCCATCTTCTGCACGCACTCGACCCAGCGCACCGGCGCGGCGGCCTGGCGTACCAGCGCATCCTTGATCGCCTCCGGATCGTTGGCGATGGCGACGTCGACGTTGTTCACCAGCGGGATCGACGGCGCCGAAAAAGCCAGGCCGGCCATGCGCTCGCGCAGGCGGTCCGACGCCGGCTTGAGCAGCGACGAGTGGAACGGCGCCGACACCGGCAGCGGCAGCGCGCGCTTGGCGCCCTTGGCCTTGGCGATTTCGCAGGCCTTCTCGACCGCGCCCTTGTGGCCGGCGATCACCACCTGCGACGGCGCGTTGAAGTTGACGGCTTCGACCACGCCCGCGGCCGACGCTTCGGCGCACGCGGCGCGCACGTCGTCATCCGACAGACCCAGGATCGCGGCCATGCCGCCCTCGCCCACCGGCACGGCTTCCTGCATGGCCTGCGCGCGGAAACGCACCAGCGGTACGGCGTCGGCAAACGGAATCACGCCGGCGGCAACCAGCGCGGAGTACTCGCCCAGGCTGTGGCCAGCCACCAGTGCCGGCGCCGGGCCACCGGCATCGAGCCAGGCGCGGTAGATCGCCACGGCGGCGGTCAGCATCACCGGCTGCGTATTGGTGGTCAGGTTCAGTTCTTCGGCAGGGCCTTCGGCGATCAGGCGGCCCAGATCCTGGCCGAGCGCAACCGAGGCTTCTTCCACGGTGGCGCGCACCACGGCGTTGTCAGCGAAGGCATTGAGCATGCCGACCGACTGCGAACCCTGGCCGGGAAATACGAAAGCGAATTTCATCGGATGGAAACCCTAACAAGAAATCGGGGGCCGGCGCCGGGGCAGGTCGTGCCTGCGCGGCACGCCCCGGCACCGGCCGCGTATTACATGCGCAGCAGCACCGCGCCCCAGGTGAAGCCACCGCCCACGCCTTCCATCAGCACGGTGTGGCCCGGGCGGATGCGGCCGTCGCGCACGGCGACGTCCAGCGCCAGCGGGATCGAGGCGGCCGAGGTGTTGCCGTGCTCGTGCACGGTCGCGACCATGCGCTCGGCCGGCAAGCCCAGCTTCTTCGCCGTGCCTTGCATGATGCGGATATTGGCCTGGTGCGGAATCAGCCAGTCGACCTGGTCAGGCGACACGCTGGCGGCTTCCATCGCTTCGCGCGCCACCTTGTCCAGCACATTCACGGCAAGCTTGAACACTGCCTGGCCATCCATGTGCAGGAACGGGTTGCCGGTGATGTTGCCGCCGGCGACGTTGCCCGGCACGCACAGGATGTCGACATGGCTGCCGTCCGAATGCATGGCGCTGGACAGGATGCCCGGCTCGTCGGACGCCGACAGCACCACCGCACCGGCACCGTCGCCGAACAGCACGCAGGTGGTACGGTCGTTGAAGTCCAGGATGCGCGAGAACACTTCGGTGCCGATCACCAGCACGTTGCGGTGCGAGCCGCTGCGGATGAACTTGTCGGCGGTGGCCAGCGCGTAGACAAAGCCGGAGCACACCGCCTGCAGGTCGAAGGCCGGGCAATGGTTGGTGATGCCCAGCTTTTCCTGCACGATGCAGGCGGTGCTGGGGAACACGAAGTCCGGCGTCGAGGTGGCGACGATGATCAGGTCGATGTCCTGGCGGTCGATGCCAGCGGCCTCGATGGCCTGCTCGGCGGCCTTGACCGCCAGCGTGCTGCTGGTCACATCGGGCTCGGCCCAGTGCCGCGCCGAGATGCCGCTGCGCGAGACGATCCACTCGTCGCTGGTCTCGATACCCTTCTCGGCAAGCTGCGCGGCCAGGTCATGGTTGGTCACGCGCCGCGGAGGCAGGTAGCTCCCGGTACCGATGATTTTTGCGTACTTGGTCATGTATTGTCGGATCGTATGGCCCGCGGGCACCCTCGACCGGCGCGCGTGGCGCTCAGGCGACGTGGGGGCTGGGATGCGCGCCGGGCGCCTCTGTCTCCGGGGCGGGCTGGGCACCGCCCGCGGCGCTGGATTTATCGGCGAAAGCCCGGGTAATGCGGGCGATCACGCCATTCTTGGCGGCATCATACCCGCGTTTGATAGCCCACTCAAAAGAATGGGCATCGGCCGAGCCGTGACTCTTGATCACCAGCCCGCGCAGGCCCAGCAGCGACGCGCCGTTGTAGCGCGCCGGGTCGAGCCGCTTGGCCAGGCGCGACAGCACCGGCATGGCGACCGCGGCCAGCAGCTTGGTGAACCACGAGCGGGTGAATTCTTCCTTGATCATGCTGCCGATCATCTTGGCCAGTCCCTCGGTGCTCTTGAGCGCCACATTGCCGACGAAGCCGTCGCAGACCACGATGTCGGTGGTGCCCTTGAAGATGTCGTTGCCTTCCACGTTGCCGTAGAAATTCAGCTCCGAGGCGCGCAGCAGTTCGCCGGCGCGCTTGACCACCTCGTTGCCCTTGATGACTTCCTCGCCGATGTTGAGCAGGCCCACCGTGGGGTGTTCCTTGTGATCGACGACGGCCACCATGGCCTCGGCCATGCGCGCGAACTGCAGCAGGTGCTCGGGCTCGCAGTCGGCGTTGGCACCGAGGTCCAGCACCGTGGTGCCCCAGCCCTGCTCGTTGGGGATGGTGGTGGCGATGGCCGGCCGCTCGATGCCTTCGAGCGTCTTCAGCACGTAGCGCGATACCGCCATCAGCGCCCCGGTGTTGCCGGCGGAGATGCAGGCCCCAGCCAGGCCTTCCTTGACCTGGGTGACGGCAACGCGCATCGAGGAGTCGCGCTTCTTGCGCAGCGCCACCTCGACCGGGTCATCCATGGTGATGACCTCGGTGGCCTCGACGATGCTGACGCGCGGATGGTCCAGCGCGTGCAGCTTCTTCAGCTGCGCCCGGATGGCGTCGGGCAAGCCGACCAGCACCATCTCGGCATCATCGTGGCGGGAAAGAAAACTGATCGCCGCAGGCACCGTCACGGAAACTCCGTGATCGCCGCCCATGCAGTCGATAGCGATTTTGATCGTCATTGTTCCTGGTACGGATAGCGCGGCGGCGCACGCCACGCCCGGCGGGAATCCCGAGCGCCCAACAAAAAAGCGGCAACGATCTTGCCGCTTTTTTGTGTCTGACCGATTATTGTCCGACCCACAGGCATGCGCGAGCGAGACGCAACGTCACGCCTAGCGAAGCTATCAGTCGTTCTTGGTCTTGATGACCTTGCGACCACGGTAGTAGCCGTTCGGGCTCACGTGGTGGCGCAGGTGGGTTTCGCCGGTGGTCGGCTCGACTGCCAGCGGCGCGGCCGACAGGTGGTCGTGCGAACGGTGCATGCCGCGCTTGGACGGCGACTTCTTGTTCTGTTGAACAGCCATGATGACTCCTTCGAGAATTTTTCAATATTAACACACGCATCCCGCCCAAGGCGTAGCCGGGGCCCGGCCGGATGCTTCAGATTCACCTGCAAGACCCTGCAGGCCGCGCGCTGGCGGCTTCAGTGCCGGGTCTTCAGGCCGGCCAGCGCCGCGAAGGGCGAAGGCCGCTTTTCTTCCTCTGGCTCAGCTTCAGGCTGGGCCTCGCCGTCCGATCCGGTCACGAGGCTTTCGTGCACCGTCGGGCAGACGTCATGCTTGGGTGCCACCGGCAACGCCAGCAGCACTTCATCTTCAATCAGTTCCAGCAGCGAGAACCGCTTCGAGCCGGCGATCACGTCGACTTCGTCGTCGTCCATCGGCGCGGCGTCGGCCGCTTCTTCGCTTTCTACCACCTCGAAACGCGTCGCCGCATCGATCGGCTGGGCATAGGGCGCCAGGCAACGCTGGCAATCCAGCCACATCCGGCCCTGCACCGTCACGTCGAGGAACAGCCGCTGCGCCACCGGGGCGCCGGGCTCGGCCGCCTCCTCGCGCACGAAGCCGGTGGCCGTATAGGCGAAGGTCTCATCGGGTGCCGAGGCTGGCGCTTGCGCGGCGGTCTCGGCTAAGATGCGCGGCAAATCCCGCACCGCCACGTCGCCGGCCAGGCTTTCACCCTTTCGGCACATGGCGAAGAGGTCAAGCGCGCGCAGGTCGATCGGCTGGGTCATGTGCGTGGCTCCTGTCGCAAATCAATGACGGGTTCGCCACATTCCTTGCCTGACGGACTGCGGGCCGCGCACATTGGCGGCACTGCGCCCGGGTGCGGATGCGGCTAAACGCGCGATTATACGGTGTAAACCTACCCGAGGTCAAAGGCCTTGCTCCGGAAGCCACACGGCTTCCTGCCCTGATTCTATTACTTATGTCTCCAGACCCACGCCCCCGGCTTATTCTCGGCTCCGGCTCTCCCTACCGCCGCGAACTGCTGGAGCGGCTGCGCATTCCTTTCGAAGTCGCGGTGCCGGACATCGACGAGACCCCGCTGACCGGCGAAGCGCCCGAGGCCACCGCGCTGCGGCTGTCGCAGCGCAAGGCCGAGGCCATCGCGGCGCGCCACCCCGGCGCGCTGGTGATCGGCTCCGACCAGGTGCTGACGCTGGACGGCGCCCAGATGGGCAAGCCGGGCACGCATGACAACGCCGTGGCCCAGCTGCGCCGCATGCGTGGCCGCACTGCGACCTTTCACTCGGCACTGTGCCTGCTGGATTCCCGCACGGGGGCCGCGCAGCTGGCCGACGTGCAGACCCGCGTGACGATGCGCGATCTCAGCGACGCCGAAATCGAGACCTATCTGCAGCTGGAGCGCCCCTACGATGTGGCCGGCAGCGCCAAGTCCGAGGGACTCGGCATCACGCTGCTGGCGCGGGTCGAGTCCGACGATCCCACCGCGCTGGTCGGCCTGCCGCTGATCGCGCTGACCGGCATGCTGCGCCAGGCCGGCTACCCTCTCCTTTCCGCATGACCTGCACCCACCGCACCTACCCACGATGAGCGGCACCCTGTACCTGATCCCCAATACCCTCGGCAAGCGCGACGAAGCCGACCCGCTGGCCGACGTGATCCCGGCCGGCGTGCAGCAGGTCGCAGCCGGGCTGGACTACCTCGTCGCCGAGAACGCCAAGACCGCGCGCGCCTTCCTGAAAAAGCTGGGCGAAACAACGCCGCTGGCGCGCCCGATCCAGCAGATCGAGATCCAGGAACTGAATGTCAATACGCGCGCCGACGCCCTGGCGGCGCTGCTGGCGCCGCTGCAGGCCGGCCGCGACGGCGGCCTGCTATCAGAGGCCGGCGTGCCGGCGGTGGCCGACCCGGGTGCCGACCTGGTGCGGCTGGCGCATGCGCGCGGCATCCGCGTGCGGCCGCTGGTGGGTCCCAGTTCGATCCTGCTGGCGGTGATGGGCTCGGGCCTGAACGGCCAGAGCTTTGCCTTCAACGGCTACCTGCCGGTCGATGCCAACGAGCGCGCG
This sequence comes from Cupriavidus alkaliphilus, assembly GCF_900094595.1. Classification (GTDB taxonomy): domain Bacteria; phylum Pseudomonadota; class Gammaproteobacteria; order Burkholderiales; family Burkholderiaceae; genus Cupriavidus; species Cupriavidus alkaliphilus. The sequence goes on from NZ_FMAD01000003.1 coordinate 525,955, forward strand.
CAGCGGCTGCGCGAACTGGAACAGCGCTCGCGCAAGGCCAGCCAGACTCAGGTCTTCATCGAAACGCCGTACCGCAACGGCGCGCTGCTGGAGGCCATGCGCCAGCACTGCGCCGGCACCACGCTGCTGTCCGTGGCGGTGGACCTGACCCTGCCCGGCGAGACCATCGTCACGCTGCCGCTGTCGGACTGGCGCCCGGAGCGGATCGCGCTGCACAAGCGCCCGGCGATCTTCTCGCTTCTCGCCCTATAAGGAGTAAACAGCGGGACAGCAAATGACAAAAGGGGCGTCCGCGCCCCTTTTTTCAATCGCTGCCGCGGCAGGCTTCAGCGCATGCCCTGCATGCCGGTGCTCCACAGCATGGTTTTCATCGCCGCGGCGCCCACGGCCGCGCCGAAGCGCTTGGCCACGCGTTCGGCGATGTTCTCCTTGACCGTGTAGTCGACGATGTCCTCGGCCTTGAACAGGTCGCGCGCGACATACTCGGCACTGCCCAGGCCGTCTGCCAGCCCCAGCGCGACGCTGCGCTCGCCCGACCAGAACAGGCCGGAGAACAGCTCCGGATCGTCCTTGAGCCGGTCGCCCCGGCCTTCCTTGACCACGTCGATGAACTGCTGGTGGATCTGCTTGAGCATGGCTTCGGCAAAGGCCTTCTGCTTCGGCACCTGCGGCGAGAACGGGTCGAGCATGCCCTTGTTGGCGCCCGAGGTGTAGAGCCGCCGTTCGACCCCCAGCTTGTCCATCAGCCCGGTAAAGCCAAAGCCGTCCATCAGCACGCCGATCGAGCCGACGATGCTGGCCTTGTCGACATAGATCTTGTCGGCCGCCGCCGCCACGTAATAGCCGCCGGAAGCACAGATTTCCTCGACCACCACATACAGCGGCTTGGACGGGTAGAGGCCGCGCAGGCGGTGGATCTCGTCGTTGATGATGCCTGCCTGCACGGGCGAGCCGCCGGGCGAATTGATCTTCAGGATCACGCCGGCGGCATTGCTGTCGGCAAAGGCCGCCTGCAGCGAGGCGTTGATCGCTTCGGCGCTTGCCGGCGTGCCGGCGGCGATTTCGCCTTCGAGCGTGACCATCGCGGTGTGGCGGCCCGAGGCGCTGATGGCGCCGTCACCCTTGAAGTCGAACACCGCGAACAGGATCAGCGCCAGCAGGCCCAGGGTCACCAGCCGGAAGAAGATGCGCCAGCGCCGCGCCGCGCGCTGTTCGCGCAGCGAGGCGGTCAGCACCTTTTCCAGCACATCGCGCTCCCAGCCGCCACCCACCTGCGCGCCGCCGGTGGCGCCGGCCAGGCGCGCCTTGCGCTCGCGCGCTTCGCGCCGCGCGGCGTCATCGCCCGCGCGAAGTTCGTCTTCCAGCGGGAACTCGGCGCGCGGCGCGGTCACTAGGCGCTCGGACTCGGGCACGGGGGCCGCGCCGGCCTCGCCGGCGGGCTTGCGCGGGTCCGGCTGCCCCGGTTCGTTAGGCTCATCCGAGGGCGGTTTCTGTTGTTCTGTCATGCAAATCGCTCGTGGAAATCGATTCAGGCGTCGCCGGAGGGCCCGGGCGCGCGGTACGGGGTCCGCGGCAGCCAGTAGACCTGGCCATCGCGTTCTTCGACCTGCAGCTTGGCCAGCGCGGCCCCGCGGCAGGGACCGCCAACGCACTCGCCGCTATCCGGCGCGTACACCGCGCCATGAGTGGCGCACATCAAGTATAGGCCCGAGGCATCGAAGAACCGGCCCTCCTGCCAGTCCAGCTCCATCGGCACGTGCGCGCACTGGTTCAGGTAGGCATGGGCAACGCCATCGAAACGCACCACAAAGGCACCGATCTCGCGCTGGTCGAGCGCCACCGAGAAGCGCACGCCGAGCCCGCCGTCCTGCAATGCCTCGGCGGCGCACAGCCGCACCGGCGCCTGGCCGGAGGCGGCGTCAGGCATGGGCCAGCAGCCACTCGGTCAGGTCCGGGATCGAACTGGCGCAGTGCACCGGCGCCATGGCGCGCAGCGACTCGGCCGGATGCGCCCCGTAACAGACCCCCAGGCCCTTGGCGCCGGCGTTGGCCGCCATCTGCAGGTCATGGGTGGTGTCGCCGATCATCACCGTGCGCGCCACGTCCTGGCCCAGTTCGCGCGTCAGTTCGTGCAGCATGGCCGGGTGCGGCTTGGAGAAGGTCTCGTCGGCACAGCGCGTGGCGTCGAACAGTGCGGTCAGGCCGCTGGCTGCGAGCGCGCGCTGCAGGCCAACGCGGGTCTTGCCGGTAGCCACGCCGAGAAAGTAGTGTTCCGCGCGCAGCGTCTCAAGCATTTCGCGCACGCCGTCGAACAGCACGAGGTCGGCGTCGCGGGTCAGGAAATGGTAGCGATAGCGCTCGGCCAGCCGCGGATAGTCGGCGGGATCCAGCGTCGGCACCGCATACGACAGCGCATCCTTCAGCCCCAGCCCGATCACGTGGCTGGCGGCGCTGTCGTCGGGCACCGGCAAGCCCAGGTCCCGGCTGGCGAGCTGGATGCACTTGGCGATGGTCGGGGTCGAGTCCATCAGCGTCCCGTCCCAGTCGAAAACGATCAGGTCAAACTGTTGCCTGGCCATGGAAGTCCTTGTGGCGTTTGAGGCACTACCCTACTCCGGGGCGTGCAGTTCTCGCAATTGTTGCAGGAATCCGACGCATTCGTCAGGCAGGGGCGCCTCCACGGACAGCGGCTCGCCGGTGGCCGGGTGGATAAACACCAGCCGGTGCGCGTGCAGGAACATGCGCTTGATGCCGGGCTTGGCCCCGGAACGCGCCAGCGACTTGTTCAGTGTGAAATCGCCATACTTCTCGTCGCCGACAATCGGGAAACCCGAATGCGCCAGATGGACGCGGATCTGGTGCGTGCGGCCGGTCTTCAGTTCGGCCTCCAGCAGCGTGAAACCCCGGAAGGCCTCGATCCGGTTGAACACGGTATGCGAGGCCAGGCCGTCGGCCTGGACCCGCACCCGGCGCTCCCCCTCCGGCGTGCTGTATTTATATAGCGGCAGCTTCACGTGCTGGCGGGCGTTCAGGAATTCGCCGGCGACGCAGGCGAAATAACGCTTGTCCATGGTGTTGCCGCGCATCTGCTCATGCAGGTGGACCAGCGCCGCGCGCTTCTTCGCCAGCACCAGGATGCCGGAAGTCTCGCGGTCCAGCCGGTGCACCAGTTCCAGGAACTTGGCCTGCGGCCGTGACCGGCGCAATTGCTCGATCACCCCGAAGGCGACGCCCGAGCCGCCATGCACGGCGACGCCGGCCGGCTTGTTGATGACCAGCAGGTGCGCATCCTCGAACAACACCGGGAATTCCCCGGCCGGCACGGACGCCCCGGATTGCGCCGCACTCGCCACCCGCATCGGCGGGATGCGCACCACATCGCCGGACTGGAGGCGATAAGTGGCGTCGATACGCCCTTTATTGACACGGACCTCGCCCGAACGGAGCACCCGGTAGATATGGCTCTTGGGTACCCCCTTGGCCACCTTCAACAGGAAGTTGTCGATGCGCTGGCCTTCGGAGCCTTCGTCAATCGTGACATACGCCACCTGGGGGCTGACCGGCGCAGCTTCGGCAGCCTTTTCAATTTGATGGCGTAACTCATTCATTTTCAATATAATTTCCTCGCTGTTCCGGCTCGTGGCCGGCAGCGCAAGACCTGTGTAAGCGATGGATCTTCGAGTTTTATTCGATTTTTCGCATTCTACACTTGGGGTTGCCGTCGACCCCGCCCGTCTCCCGCAATTCGCGTTACGCCAAGCGCCAGACGGGCAAATGGCAGCAAAAAGCAGCACGCACGGTGCCGCCGGCATGCAGGAAGTCGCCCAAAGGTGGCTTCGGCACGGGCAGGCGGTGACGTGGGAACTGAGTGTTCAGGTAAAACAGAATTTAAAGGCGGATGCCGCAGCCGGCATCCGCTTCGGTGAGAGAAGTCCCGCCCGCACCGGGAAACGGTGCCGGCCGGCAGGTTGACCTGCCGCCTGACTGGAAATTACCGGCGCCCGGTCGCAGAACTCCAAGAAGTAGTAGGTGCGCCCGCCAGGAGAAGTCAGGCAGCAACGGCAACCATGCCGTGTCCGAAAAATTTGCTCTTTGACGCGTCTAGGCCTTCCGCGGCCGGCCGCGATGCCGCCGGCGCTGGTTGCGCCGGCCCCAGCATCGCCTCCGGGATGGGAATGCGCCGGATGTCTGCGCAAGAGCAGCCTCCGGTGTTCTCTCCTGCCCTGCGGTCGTTACCCCGACGTCATCGCTCTCTTTCACCCGCGCCCAGCCGCTCGCATGTCTTGCGCAGCGGCGCTTTCCGGCAATTCTCGCGCCTCGCTCGCTCCCTCGCGTGCTCCATGGATCGCCGCGGACACCGCCCAGACGGTGCCACCCGCGACACTGGAGTGAGGTATTGCGATGAAACGCATGCTGTTCAACGCGACGCAACAGGAGGAATTGCGCGTCGCCATCGTCGACGGTCAGAAGCTGATCGATATCGACATCGAGACTGCCGGGCGCGAACAGCGCAAGGGCAACATCTACAAGGGTGTCATCACCCGCATCGAACCTTCGCTGGAAGCCTGCTTCGTCAATTACGGCGAAGAGCGCCACGGCTTCCTGCCGTTCAAGGAAGTCGCGCGCGCCTTCTTCAAGGAAGGCATCGACGTGCGCAACGCGCGCATCCAGGACGCCCTGCATGAAGGCCAGGAACTGATCGTCCAGGTCGAGAAGGAAGAGCGCGGCAACAAGGGCGCGGCCCTCACCACCTTCATCTCGCTGGCCGGCCGCTACCTGGTGCTGATGCCGAACAACCCGCGCGGCGGCGGCGTGTCGCGCCGCATCGAGGGCGAAGACCGCCAGGAACTGCGCGAGACCATGGCGCAGCTGACCGTGCCGGAAGGCATGAGCATCATCGCCCGCACCGCCGGCATCGGCCGCTCGGCCGAGGAACTGCAGTGGGACCTGAACTACCTGCTGCAACTGTGGAAGGCCATCGACGGCGCCGCCGGCGACAACAAGGCGCCGCTGCTGATCTACCTGGAATCCAGCCTGGTGATCCGCGCCATCCGCGACTATTTCCAGCCGGATATCGGCGAGATCCTGATCGACACCGACGAGATCTACGAACAGGCCCGCGCCTTCATGAGCGTGGTGATGCCTGACAACATGAACCGCGTGAAGAAGTACCGCGACGACGTACCCCTCTTCTCGCGCTTCCAGATCGAGCACCAGATCGAATCCGCGTACTCGCGCATGGTGATGCTGCCATCGGGCGGCGCCATCGTGATCGACCACACCGAGGCGCTGGTCTCGGTGGACGTGAACTCGGCGCGCGCCACCAAGGGCGCCGACATCGAGGAAACCGCGCTGCGCACCAACCTCGAGGCCGCCGACGAGATCGCCCGCCAGCTGCGCCTGCGCGACCTGGGCGGCCTGATCGTGATCGACTTCATCGACATGGAGTCGGGCAAGGCCCAGAAGGACGTGGAAACGCGCCTGAAGGACGCGCTGCGCCACGACCGCGCGCGCGTGCAGATGGGCAAGATCAGCCGCTTCGGCCTGATGGAGCTGTCGCGCCAGCGCCTGCGCCCGTCGCTGTCCGAGGGCTCGCACATCACCTGCCCGCGCTGCAACGGCACCGGCCATATCCGCGATACCGAATCGTCCGCCCTGCAGGTGCTGCGCATCATCCAGGAAGAGGCGATGAAGGAAAACACCGCCGCTATCCACTGCCAGGTGCCGGTGGAGGTTGCCGCCTTCCTGCTGAACGAGAAGCGCCAGGAAATCAACCTGATCGAGCTGCGCTTCAAGGTCAACGTGCTGCTGATTCCCAACAAGCACCTGGAGACGCCGCACTACAAGCTGGAGCGCCTGCGCCACGACGACCCGCGCCTGGAAGACAGCACCGCCAGCTACAAGATGGCCGAGGCCGCCGCCAAGGAACTGGAAGCCGACACCAGCTACAGCAGCCGCCGCAAGGAAGAAGCCAAGCCGCGCCAGGAAGCCGCGGTCAAGGGCATCACGCCCGAGCAGCCCGCCCCGGTCTCGGTGCCGCGCCCCGAGCGCGCCGCGCGCCCGGAAGCCGCTCCGGTGGCCCCGCCCGTGCCGGCCACCAAGCCGGTGGAAGCCGGCGGCTTTATCGCCTGGCTGAAGGGCCTGTTCGGCGCCCGTCCGGCCACCCCGCCGGTGGTGGAGCCGGCCAAGCCGGCTGCCGCCGCGGAAACCCGCAGCGCCGATGGCCGCCGTGAGCGCGGTCCGCGTGGCGAAGGCCGCGGCCAGCGTGGCGAGCGCGCAGAACGTGGCGAGCGTGGCGAACGCACCGAGCGCGGCGAACGTGGCGAGCGCGGCGAACGTGGCGAGCGCCAGGCACGCGGCCAGCGCGGTGAGCGTGGCGAACGCGCCGAGCGTGGCGAACGCCAGGCCGCGGAGCGCGCCGAGCAGCGCGAGGGCCGTGGCGAACGCCAGGGCCGCCAGCCGCGCCAGCAGGGTGAAGGCCAGGCCACGCCGGCCGTGGCGCGCCAGGCCGAGGCCGTGCCCGGCGAACGCGCCGAGGCGCGCCAGGAAGGCCGTCGCGACCGCAACCAGGAACGCCGCGAGCGCCAGCGCGAACGCCAGCGCGAGCGCAGCGAACTGCGCGAAGCCGAAGCCGGTGAAGCGCCGCAGCCGGAAGCCATCGCTGCCGCCCAGGCCCTGGGCGTGTTGCCCCAGGCCTTGACCGAAGACACCCAGGCGCGCGCCGACCTGCCGGAAGGCGCCGAAGGTGTCGCCGAGACCGCGGAGACCGCCGAGGGCGAGGAACGCCGCCGCCGCAACCGCCGTGGCCGCAACCGCTATCGCCGCGAACGCGACGAGTCGGTGCAAGGCGTGGCGGGTGAAGACGAAGGCGCCGCCGCCGAAGGCTTCGCCCCGGCCAGCGCCGAAAGCGGCGCGCCGGCCGAGCCTGCGCCGCAGGCGGCCGTCGCCGCGCAGGCCGCGACCGAACCCGTCGAAGCCATCCGCATCGCGGTGCCGGCAGACGTGACGCCGGCCCCGGCGGCGCAAGCCACCCCGGTGGTCCAGCCGGTGGCCGCGCCAGCTGCCGAACCTGCCGAAGCTGTCACGCCGGTGCCCGTGGCGGTGACCGAGGCCGTTGCTGCGGAAGCCGTCTCCGAGCCTGCGATCAGCGCGGCAGTCGAAACCGCTGCGCCGGTCGTGCCGGCCGCTGCCCCTGCCCCGGTACCCGCACCGGCGCCCGTGCCGGCACCGGTCGCGGCAACCGCTGCGGCGGCCGAGCCGGTCGTTTCGGTCCCGGCCCCTGCCCCGGCTACGGTCCCTGCCGCAGCGCCGGCGTCGCTGGAAAACCTGGAGCCGATGCTGGCCACCGCCGGCCTGCAATGGGTCCATACCGACAGCGACAAGCTGCGCTCGGCCCAGGAAGCCGCCGCCCGCATCGTGCCCGCCCCGCGCGTGCCGCGCGAGCGCAAGCCGCTGCCGCCGCTGCCCCAGGGCCCGATGATCCTGGTGGAAACCGGCAGCCGCGAAGTGCAGATGGCATCGCAGCAGTAAGCGGCGCCGCTGCGCTGCAGCCAAAGCAAGAAGGGGACGGCCTGGCCGTCCCCTTTTTTCATGGGCAAACGGGCGCGAGGCAAGCGCGGTGAATCCCCCTCATCACCGCGGGATGCGGATGCTCCGCCCCGGCCTCGGCTAGAATGGCAGCAGAATGCATCCGGTCCCCGAGCGCCCGCGCCACATCGCTTCTTGCGTTGCCGTCGCGCTCCCCGGACGCCGTGCCACCCACAGGCCATGACCGAATCCGTCATCCCGATTTTCGACCTGCGCGACCATCGCTACCGCTCGATGAAGCCCAGCATTCCAGGCGACCTGGTTGCGCCGACCGGCCTGGTGGCCGACCGCCGCGGCCGGCCGCTGCACGACCTGCGCATCTCGGTGACGGACCGCTGCAACTTCCGCTGCGTCTACTGCATGCCGAAGGAGGTGTTCGACAAGGACTACACCTTCCTGCCGCATTCCGAGCTGTTGAGCTTCGAGGAGATCGAGCGCACCGCACGCCTGTTCGTTGCCCACGGCGTCGAAAAGATCCGCCTGACCGGCGGCGAACCGCTGCTGCGCAAGAACATCGAGCATCTGGTCGAGATGCTGGCGAAGATCGAGACCATATCGGGCAAGCCGCTGGACCTGACCCTGACCACCAACGCCTCGCTGCTGGCACGCAAGGCGCGCGCGCTGCGCGACGCAGGCCTGACCCGGGTCAGCGTCAGCCTGGACGCGATCGACGATGCCACCTTCCGCCGCATGAATGACGTCGACTTCGCCGTCGCCGACGTGCTGCGCGGCATCGAAACCGCGCAGGCCGTGGGCCTGGCGCCGATCAAGGTCAACATGGTGGTCAAGCGCGGCACCAACGACCAGGAAATCGTGCCGGCGGCGCGCCACTTCCGCCATAGCGGCATCATCCTGCGCTTCATCGAGTTCATGGACGTCGGCGCCAGCAATCACTGGCAGATGGACGAAGTACTGCCGTCGGCCGAGGTGGTGAAGCGCATCGACGCCGAATTCCCGCTCGAGCCGGTGCAAGCCAACTATACCGGCGAGACCGCCGAACGCTGGCGCTACCGCGACGGCGCCGGCGAGATCGGCGTGATCTCCAGCGTCACCCACGCCTTCTGCGGCGACTGCAGCCGCATCCGGCTGTCCACCGAAGGCCGGCTCTACCTGTGCCTGTTCGCCACCGAGGGCTTCGACCTGCGCGCGCTGCTGCGCGGCGGCTACAGCGACCTGGAAATCTCCAACGCGATCGCCCAGGTATGGCAGGGCCGCACCGACAACTATTCCGAGCAGCGCAGCGACCCGTCCGTGCGCGCCAGGCGCGCCGAGCGCAAGATCGAGATGTCCTATATCGGCGGCTGAACCCGCCGCACAACCCATCCATGATTGCACGCGACGACATCACCGGCCTGATCCTCGCAGGCGGCAGGGGCAGCCGCATGGGCGGCACCGACAAGGGCCTGCAGCCGCTGCAGGGCACGCCGATGGCCATGCACACGATGATGCGGCTGACGCCCCAAGTGGGCGCGCTGATGATCAACGCCAACCGCAACCTGGCGGCCTATGAGTCCTTCGGCGTGCCGGTCTACACCGACAGCGTGCCCGACTTCGCCGGCCCGCTGGCCGGGATGCTGGCCGGCCTGGAACAGTGCAGCACCCCATGGATGGTGACGGCGCCGTGCGACTCGCCGTTCCTGCCGACCGACCTGGTGGCGCGCCTGGCGCAAGCGATCGAGGCCGAAGGCGCCGAGCTGGCGATCCCGGTCACGCTGGACCAGGACGGGCAGCGCCAGACCCAGCCGGTGTTCTGCCTGATGCCGGTCAGTGCGCTCGACAGCCTGGTGGCTTATCTTTCCGGGGGCGGCCGCAAGATCGAGACCTGGGCCGCCTCGCACCGGCTGGCCGAAGTGCTGTTCGACGACGCCGCGGCCTTTGCCAATATCAACACCCTGGACGAACTGCGCGCGCACGAAGCACGCTGAATCCCTGCCCCAGCCATCGCCGACCGCCGAGCCGCCATGCCATCGCTGCAATCCGTCATTTCCTGCCTGTCCGACTACGACCCCACCGCGCTGCCGGTGGACCAGGCCAACCGCATCATTGGCGAGGTGGTCGAGCCGGTACGCGGCATCGAGCAGCTGCCGATACGCAGCGCGCTGGACCGGGTGCTGGCCGAGGACATCGTCTCGACCATCGACGTGCCGGCGCATGACAACTCGGCGATGGACGGCTATGCCTTCCACGGTGCGGCCCTGGCCGCGGCGCAGACCGCCACGGTCGAGCTCGAGGTGATCGGCAGCGCGCTGGCGGGCGCTGCCGGCGCGCTGGCCCCCACCGCCGTGCAGGCGGTGCGCATCATGACCGGCGCGGTGATGCCGGCCGGCTGCGATACGGTGGTGCCGCAGGAATTTGTCGAAACCGTCGCCGGCGGCGCGCGCATCCGCTTTGCCGCGGACTGCGTCCGTATCGGCGACAACCGGCGCCTGCGCGGCGAAGACCTGGCCCGTGGCCAGGCGGCGCTGCAGGCGGGTCGGATCCTGCAGCCGGCCGACCTCGGCCTGCTGGCGTCGCTGGGCGTGGCCGAGGTGCGCGTGCGCAGGCGCCTGCGCGTGGCGTTCTTCTCCACCGGCGACGAGCTGCGCTCGATCGGCGAACCGCTCGACCCCGGCTGCGTCTACGACTCCAACCGCTACACGCTGCACGGCATGCTGCGCCGGATGAACGTGGACCTGCTCGACATGGGCGTGGTGCGCGACGATCCCGAGTCGCTCGAAGCCGCTTTCCGCACCGCCTGCGAGAGCGCCGACGCGGTCATCACCTCGGGCGGGGTCTCGGTCGGCGAGGCCGACTACACCAAGCAGATCATGGCGCGCCTGGGCGATGTCACGTTCTGGAAGATCGCCATGCGCCCGGGCCGGCCGATGGCCTTCGGGCGCATCCAGGCCGACGGCGCGGGCGCGCACTCGGCCCTGCTGTTCGGCCTGCCCGGCAATCCGGTGGCGGTGATGGTCACCTTCTACCATTTCGTGCGCGCGGCGCTGCACCGGCTGATGGGCGCGACGGTGCCGCCGCTGCCGCTGCTGCGCGTGCGCAGCGCGCAGGCGATCCGCAAGAAGCCGGGGCGCACCGAGTACCAGCGCGGCATCCTGGCGCGCGCCGGCGACGGCGAGTGGGAAGTGCGCATCACCGGCCAGCAGGGCTCCGGCGTGCTGCGCTCGATGAGCGAGGCCAACTGCTTTATCGTGCTTGGCCACCAGCAGGACTCGGTCAAGGCCGGCGACGCGGTCGAGGTAATGCTGTTCGACGGGCTGGTTTGAGCGGTACGGCGGGGGCCGCGGGCAACCATTCGCTACGCGATCGTAGCAATGTGTCGTTTTTGTGCTGCACATTTGCCGCCACGGCACCGTTGCCGCCGGGCTTTCGGCAGCCCCGCGGCCGCCGGGCTATGCTTGGCATCGGCCAATCGCTACACTTGGCGCACGATTCAGAAACATTCGAGTATCCCCCGTCATGAATCAGGAGATTGCGTACCTCCACCCCGTCAAGACCGCCCGCGCGCTGGTGCTGGTCTACCTGTGCTTCTCCCTGCCGATCGTGTCGCTGGGCCTGTTCGTCACCTTCGTCCGCTATGGTGACCTGCCGGCGATCACGGTCTTCAGCGCGATCATCCTCAATGCGCTGATCGGCTTCGGCCTGCTGTGGCTGGCTTGCAAGGCCTACAACTGGGTGGCCGCCCGCTTCGGCGGCATCGAAGTCCACGTGCGCGAGCTGTCTCCCGAAGAAGACCGCTGAACGGCCCCCTGCCGGTGCCGGCCGGGCGCCAGACCGGCCGCTTTTCCAGCTTTCCCCCGACACCTGCCCGGCCCGCTCAGGCCCGGCTGTTTTCCGCGTTATCGGTGCTTGCCACGCTTTCCGACGTGCCGTCCGCCGCCGCTTCCAGGCCGAGCCCGAGCAGCTGCTGCGCGGCTTCACCCGGCAGCGCTTCCACCGTGCGCAGCTTGCGCGCCATCTGCCGCGTGCGCACTTCCGCCTGCTCGATATTGCGCGCGGCGCGCTCGAGCGTATCGCGGGTCTTGGCCAGCACGTCGCCGAACTTGCCGAATTCGGTCTTGACGGCGCCCAGCACTTCCCACACCTCGCTCGAGCGCTTTTCCAGCGCCAGCGTGCGGAATCCCATCTGCAGGCTGTTCAGCAGCGCGGTCAGCGTGGTCGGGCCGGCCACGGTCACGCGATAGTCGCGCTGCAGCTGATCGGTCAGGCCAGGACGGCGCAGCACCTCGGCATAGAGCCCTTCGGTCGGCAGGAACAGGATGGCGAAGTCCGTGGTCTGCGGCGGCGCCAGGTATTTTTCAGCGATGGTCTGGGCTTCGCGCCGCAGTGCCGTTTCGAGTTCGCGGCCGAACGCCAGCACGCCGTCCGGATCGCCGCGCTCCTGTGCGTCGACCAGGCGCTCGTACTGTTCCTTGGGAAACTTGGCGTCGACCGGCAGCCAGACCGGCGCGTTGTCCGCGCCCGCCGCCTTGCCGGGCAGGCGGATGGCAAACTCCACGCGCGCGCCCGAGTTGCGCACGGTCTCGACGTTCTTGCCGTATTGCTCCGGCGTCAGCATCTGCTCCAGCAGCATCTCCAGCTGCACCTCGCCCCAGGTGCCGCGCGACTTGACGTTGGTCAGCACCTTCTTCAGGTCGCCCACGCCCTGTGCCAGCACCTGCATCTCGCCCAGGCCGCGATGCACCTGCTCGAGGCGGTCCGACACCAGCCGGAACGATTCGCCCAGCCGCTGCTCCAGCGTCGCGTGCAGCTTCTCGTCGACGGTGCGGCGCATTTCCTCGAGCTTGGCGGCATTGTTGGCTTCGATGTCCTGCAGCTTCTGCTCCAGCGTGGCGCGGACCTCGGCCAGGCGCCGCTCGTTGGCCTCGGACAGCTGCGCCAGCTGCTGCTGCAGGCCGTCGCCGAAGCGGCGCAGCGTGCCGGCCTGCTCGTCGCGCGCCTGCTGGGACTGCAGCATCAGGTGCTGGCGGACCTGTTCCAGTTGCTGGGTGTTGGTCTCGGTCAGCTTGGCCAGCTGCTGCGCGAAGGTGTCGATCTGGTTGTTCTGCAGGGTGGCGATGCCGGTCAGCTGCGACGACAGCGCCTGCTGGAAGCGCAGCATCTGCTGCGCCGACTCGCCGCGGCTGCCGCGCGCGGCCTCGGCCACCTCGGTGCGCACCTCGCGCTCCAGCCGCTCCATGCCGCGCGCGTGCTCCAGCCGCATCTCGTCGAGCTGCCGCGCCATGCCGGCGCCGGATGACCCGGCCTGCTGGCGCAGCAACACGATGACCAGCAGCACGACCGCGAGCAGCGCCGCGGCCAGCGTCAGGAACGGAATCAGGGTCATGCGAAAACCTCAGCGGCGATGCGCCATCACTTCAGGGTTGATCACGGTGGGCGGATGGCCGGCCTGCGGGCCCTGGTCGAGCGCCGCGATCAGGTTGTCGGCCGCAAGCATGGCCATGGCGCGGCGGGTTTTCTCGGACGCGCTGGCGATATGCGGCGTCAGTACGACGTTGGGCACCGTCAGCAGGTCCGGATGGACGGCCGGTTCGCCTTCGAACACATCCAGGCCGGCGCCGAAGATGCGCTTGTCGCGCAGTGCCTGTGCCAGCGCGGCATCGTCGACGATGCCGCCCCGCGCCAGGTTCACCAGCGTCGCGGTGGGCTTCATCAGCGCCAGCTCGGCGGCGCCGATGGCATGGTGGCTCTGGGGGCCGTACGGCAGCACCAGCAGCAGGTGGTCGGACTGGCGCAGCAGGTCTTCCTTGCTGACATAGCGGGCGTTGAGCGCACGCTCGGTCTCCGCCGGCAACTGGCTGCGGTTGTGGTACAGCACCTGCATGCCAAACCCTCCCGCACGCCGTGCCAGTGCCTGGCCGATGCGGCCCATGCCCAGGATGCCCACGGTGCTGCCGTACAGGTCCATGCCGACCAGCATGTCGTAGCTCCAGCGCTGCCACTTGCCGGCGCGCAGGTAGTGCTCGGCCTCGGTGACGCGGCGCGCGGTTGCCATCAGCAGGGCCCAGCCGAAATCGGCTGTGGTCTCCGTCAGCACATCCGGCGTATTGGTGGCGACGATGCCCGCGGCCGTCAGCGCCGGCAGGTCCAGGTTGTTGTAGCCGACCGCCATGTTGCACACCGCGCGCAGCGCCGGCAGCCCGGCGATGACGCCGGCGTCGATGCGGTCGGCGGCATTGGCCAGCACGCCGGCCTTGCCCGCCAGCCGCGCCTTCAGCGCGGCGGCGTCGAGCACCGCGTCCTGCTGGTTGTCGTCGACATCGAAATACTGCGCCAGGTGCGCGATGACTTCGGGATAGATGGCGCGGGTAACCAGGACGGACGGCTTCATGGCATCAGATATGGAAGAAGAGGAAGGTCATGATGACGAACAGCGGCATCAGGAAAATGCCCGAATACAGCATGTAGCCGAAAAAGCTCGGCATGCGCACGCCGCGGTTTTCGGCGATGGCCTTGACCATCAGGTTGGGCGCATTGCCAATATAGGTGTTGGCGCCCATGAACACCGCGCCGGCCGAGATCGCGGCCAGCGTCGAGGCATCGCGCGTCATCAGCGTGGCGGGGTCGCCACCGGCGGTATTGAAGAACACCAGGTAGGTCGGCGCGTTGTCGAGGAAGGACGACAGCACGCCGGTCGCCCAGAAATACATGCTGTCGACCGGCTGGCCGTTGGCGTCGCTGACCGCGCGGATCACTCCCGAGAAGGCACCGTCGGTACCCGCCTTCAGCATGGCGATGACCGGGATGATGGTCAGGAAGATGCCGGCGAACAGCTTGCCCACCTCGAGAATGGGCTCCCAGTTGAATTCATTGCCCACGCGCGCCGCCTGCGGCGTGACCAGCAGCGACACCACCGCCACCACTACCAGCAGTGCGTCGCGCACCGCGGCCTGCAGCGGCACCTCGGTGCCCATGAGGTCGAACGAGATCCCCGGCTTCCACAGCCCGCTCATCAGCACCAGGCAGACCACGGCCAGCAGCAGTACGAAGTTGAACTTGCCTTCGATCATGATGCTGCCCGAATCCGGGGTCGGATCGACCGGCAGTTGCTCTTCCTTGTTGCGGTAGTAGTGCCGGTCGACCAGGTAGAACACCAGCAGCAGCACCGCGCAGATAAAGAGCGTTTCCGGGAAGATGTTGCGCAGGGTCCAGAAGAAGTCGACGCCCTTCAGGAAGCCCAGGAACAGCGGCGGGTCGCCCAGCGGCGTCAGCGAGCCGCCGGCGTTGGCCACCAGGAAGATAAAGAACACCACCACGTGCGCCACGTGGCGGCGGTTGTCATTGGCGCGCAGCAGCGGCCGGATCAGCAGCATGGCCGCGCCGGTGGTGCCCATGAAGCTCGCCAGGAACGTGCCCAGCGCCAGGATGCCGGTATTGAGCCCGGGCGTGCCGTGCAGGTTGCCGCGCACGCAGATGCCACCGGCAACGATATAGAGCGTGGTGATCAGCGCGATGAACGGAATGTACTCGGCCAGCAGCGCGTGCACGGTGCTGACGGCGGCGGCATGCGCGCCGAACACGAACGCGAACGGCAGCAGGAACAGCAGCCCCCACCCGGCGGCGATCTTGCCGTAATGGTGGTGCCAGAACTTCGGCCCCAGCAGCGGCCACAGCGCGATCGACAGCAGGATGCCGGCAAAGGGCAGCCCCCACAGCGGCGACAGCGACGCCCCGTCGAGATCGGCGGCATGGCCTGCGGCGGGAAAGGCGGCCAGCATGGCCAGCAGTGGCAACAGCACGGGGGCACGTCGCATCAGGCAGGATCTCCTCGAACAATGCAGCGGTCATGGGCGCGCGCGGCGCGATGCCAAAGCGCGCGGGCAAGCCTGCAAGTGTAATGCAAGGCCCTGCCGCGCTTCCCCTTGCGGCGTGCATTTTCGGATTGCGGCGCGCCGGGTTCGCGCCACGCAGATCAGGCCGACTCGACCAGGATCACATGCACACGGTACGGGCCGTGGGCGCCCAGCACGATGGTCTGCTCGATATCGCCGGTGCGCGAGGGTCCGCTGATGATGTTGGTGGCGCGCGGAAGTTCGCCGCGCTCGCTGCGCACCAGCGCAAACGCATCTTCCAGCCCGGCGACGATGCGCGAGCGCGGCACCACCGCGACATGGGTCTCGGGCAGCAGCGCGGCCGAGGCGAAGGTGGCCGGGCCGGACAGCAGCATCAGCGAGCCGGTCTCGGCAATCGCGCAGAAGCAGCCGGTAATGCCGACCAGGTCGCCATGCTCGCGGTCGGCCACGGCATCGCGCACCGGCGGGCGGCACTCCACCGCCAGCCCTGCGTCCTGCCACGGCAAGCGGTCAAATTCATCCCACGCGACCGCGCGGCGCACCAGCCCCAAGCTGTCGAGATATCGCACCGTGGCGGCGGGCACGTCGGCCAGGGTCGCGACGCGGTCCACGGTCGAGGCCATGCGCTGCGCCTGCGCCAGGAAGGCTTCGGCCAGGTCGGGCGCGGCGGCCGGACGCGGGCCCTGCGGGTGGCGGGCCAGGTAATCGGCAACGGCGCCACGCTCGCCCGCGCTCGGCCGGGCCGCCCTGCCCTGGGCGGCTCGGATACGGGCAAAGATGCGGTCGCGGGCGTCGTTGGTTTCCATGGGGCCTGGCTTGGGGTGGCAGTGCGCAAAGGCGCGATGCGGCGATTATAGGGGCGATACAGCGGTACGCTGCAGGGGCGATACAGCGGCGCGCCGTGCAAAAGCCTGCTACGCGGCGGGCTGCACCGAATACACCTGGCGCAGGTAGGCCAGGTAGCCGGGATCGTCGCACATGGTCTTTTCCGGCGTGTCCGACAGCTTGGCCACCGGCTGCCCGTTACAGCGCACCATCTTCAGCACGATCTGCAGCGGCGTGTAGCCCAGGTCGTTGGTCAGGTTGGTGCCGACGCCGAACGCCAGCCGGCAGCGGCCATGGAAGCGCTGATACAGCTCGATCACGCGCGGGATGTCGAGGCTGTCGCTGAAGATCAGCGTCTTGGTGCGCGGGTCGACGCGGTTGGCGGCATAGTGGGCCACCATGCGCTCGCCCCACAGCACCGGATCGCCGGAATCGTGGCGCACGCCGTCGAAGAGCTTGCAGAAATACAGGTCGAAGTCGCGCAGGAAGGCGTCGAAGCCATAGGTATCCGACAGTGCGATACCCAGGTCGCCGCGGTACTCGCGCGCCCAGCGCTCCAGCGCGAACACCTGCGAGTCGCGCAGCCGCGGCCCCAGCGCCTGGCAGGCCTGCAGGTATTCATGTGCCATCGTGCCCAACGGCACCATATTGTGCAGGCGCGCGAAGTGGACATTGCTGGTGCCGGCCAGTTGCGGGCCCAGCAGGCGCCGCATGGTCAGCAGCACCTCTTCCTGCCAGTCGCGCGAGAAGCGCCGGCGCGTGCCGTAGTCGGCGATCACGCAGTCGCCCAGCTCGGGCGTCTTCAGCAGCGCCAGCTTGGTTTCCAGCCGGCGGCGGCCTTCGGCCAGGTCAGGCTGGGGCTGGGTGCGGCGGAAATAGACTTCGTTGACGATGGCGAGCACCGGCACTTCGAACAGGATGGTGTGCAGCCACGGGCCGGTGATCGAAATCTCGATCTCGCCGTTGCCCTGCGCCGACGGGCGCACCGACACATATTTCTCGTTGAGGTGGAACAACCCGAGGAAATCGACGAAATCGCTCTTGATGAAGCGCAGGCCGCGCAGGTAGGCCAGCTCTTCCTCGGTGAAGCGCAGCTGGCACAGGTGCGCCACCTCGGCGCGGATCTCGTCGATATATGGGGTCAGATCGATGCCCGCGTTGCGGCACTTGAAGCGGTACTCCACTTGCGCTTGCGGAAACTGATGCAGCACCACCTGCATCATCGTGAATTTGTACAGGTCGGTGTCGAGCAGAGACTGGATGATCATAGCGGGCCAGACGGCGATGCCGGGTCAGAACGCCATGCTACCCGAAGTCTGCCCACTGCCGGCTGGCCGGGTGCTGCCGCGCAGCATGCCGGCGAGCAGACAAAGCCGCCAGCCGACCACCATGCGTTAAATCAAAAGTACATAAAGAAATAAGAAAACTATCTGATCCGGCTATATAGACCGGCTATCCTTGCCAGAAGGCTCGGCTACAATATCGGTTTCCGAAAGGCCTCGGCCGGCGCTCGCCCAGCCCATGCTGCCCCGCGGCACGCGGGCATTCGCATGTGATGGATGCGGCGCGTCACGCCGGCAAGAAGCGGCCCCACAGTTTCCCATTAAAAGCCGACCCGTTTTCCTGGAACCGAAATGACTCACGTTGTCACCGAATCCTGCATCCGTTGCCGCTACACAGACTGCGTTGACGTGTGTCCGGTCGATTGTTTCCGCGAAGGCCCCAACTTCCTGGCCATCGACCCGGATGAGTGCATCGACTGCGCCGTGTGCGTGGCCGAATGCCCGGTGAACGCCATTTACGCCGAGGAAGACGTACCGGGCGACCAGCAGCAGTTCATCGAGCTGAATGCCGAGCTGGCGCGCGCATGGCCCTCCATCACCAAGACCAAGGCCCCGCTGGCCGAGGCCGAGGAGTGGAAGGACGCCACCGACAAGCTGCAGTACCTGGAGCGCTGAGCGCACCGGGCAGCAAAGAAAGCCGTCCCCACGCGCTTTCCGCAATGCCGGGCACCCGCGTGCCCAACCAACGTATCAGGACGAATATGGACTTGAGCATTCCAAATCCCGTTGCCGACACGACCAGGCAGGTCGAGGGCGGCAGCCCCGCAGGCGGCCAGCCGCTGGAAATCGACGCGCTGATCGTCGGTGCCGGCCCGGTAGGTCTGTTCCAGGTGTTCGAACTGGGCCTGCTCGAAATCAAGGCCCACGTCATCGATTCCCTGAAGGTCGTTGGCGGCCAGTGCGTCGAGCTGTATCCGGACAAGCCCATCTACGACATCCCGGCCGTGCCCAGCTGCACCGGCCAGGAACTGACCGACAACCTGCTCAAGCAGATCGAGCCGTTCGAGCCCACCTTCCACCTGGGCCAGGAAGTGTCCGTGGTCGAGCGCCGTGAAGACGGCCGCTTCTTCGTCGAGACCTCGCTCGGCACGCGCTTCATCACCAAGACCATCTTCATCGCCGCCGGCGTGGGCTCGTTCCAGCCGCGCACGCTGAAAGTCGATGGCATCGACAAGTTCGACGGCAAGCAGCTGTTCTACCGCGTCAAGGATCCGAGCCGCTTCCACGGCCGCAACCTGGTGATCGTCGGCGGCGGCGACTCGGCGCTGGACTGGACCCTGGACCTCGTCGGCAAGGCCGAGTCGGTGGTGATGATCCACCGCCGCGACGGCTTCCGCGCCGCGCCGGCGTCGGTCGCCAAGATGAAGGAACTGTGCGAGCAGATGGAAATGCAGTTCCTGGTCGGCCAGATCAGCGGCTATGAAGAGAAGGACGGCGTGCTCACCGAGATCAAGGTGTCGGGCGCCGACGGCGTGACCCGCCGCCTGCCGCTCGACGACCTGCTGGTGTTCTTCGGGCTGTCGCCCAAGCTGGGCCCGATCGCCGAATGGGGCCTGGACCTCGAGCGCAAGCAGATCAAGGTGGACACGGAGAAATTCCAGACCAATATTCCCGGCATCTTCGCGGTCGGCGATATCAACACCTACCCCGGCAAGAAGAAGCTGATCCTGTCGGGCTTCCACGAGGCCGCGCTGGCCGCGTTCGGTGCTGCGCCGTATATCTTCCCCGAGAAGAAGATCCACATGCAGTACACCACCACCTCGCCGAAGCTGCACAAGGTGCTGGGCGTGGAATCGCCGGTGTTCGACTGACCTGCTGCCGATCCCGCGGAAAAAAACCGCCGCGAGGCGGTTTTTTTCTGGCACAAAGGGGGAAGCGTCGCTATAATGCGGCCTCGCTGTTCAGCGCCACGGTCGCGAAGCCGGCAACCCGCCCCTTTGCACCGCCGTCCGGCAGCAAGCCAGCCTTCCCCGCACCCATGACAGGAACTAGATGTCGAAAGGGTGTTGACGAAGAAAAGAGAAACTGGCTATAATTTCTTTCTCAGCTGTTCCCCGATAGCTCAGTCGGTAGAGCGACGGACTGTTAATCCGCAGGTCCCTGGTTCGAGCCCAGGTCGGGGAGCCAACCGATACGGAAGCCCGGTGCAAACGCACCGGGCTTTTTCGTTTTACGGTTGTTCCTGTCAGGCCTGATGCGGAGCGCCACGGCCGATCCGGCCGCAACGCCCTCCTCTCCCTCTCTTCCCCTACCCTTGCAGTGACGGTGCCGCGGCCTCCAGCGCCGCGATGATGCCCTGCGCATTGATTTCGACCCGGTGCAGCGGCCCCGCCACCGACAGGCCATAGGTTACGCCGCCGATCGTCACCGGCACGGCGATGGCGCCAAGGTCGGGAAACGATTCGCCGAAATTCGGATACCAGCCCTGCTTCTGCCAGCCCTGCATCGCCGCTTCCAGCGCCTGCGCCGAGCTGATGGTGCGCGGCGTGCGCGCCGCAAAGGACACGCCCGACAACAGCTCGGCGCGTGCGCCCGGCGTCAGCGTGCCCAGGATGGCGCGGCCGATCGAATTGACATGCGCATCGCGCAGCTCGCCTGGCGCGGCGATATAGCGCACCGGGTTGGGGGATTCGCGCACTTCCAGATACAGCACGCGCCCGTCGTCCTGCAGCTTGCCGAACACCACGGTCTCGCCGGTGGTGTCGCGCAGCGATTCCAGCACCGGCTGCACGCGCTCCAGCAGCGGGTCGTTGCGGGCGATGCGTTGCGCGATATCGAGCAGCCGGCGCGTCGGATAGTAGCCCTGGCGGCGCCCGGTCTCGTACAGATACCCCAGCGAAGCCAGCGTGCGGATCAACCCCAGGCAGCTCGACATCGGCGCGCCCAGCAGCTTGGCCAGCTCGGTCAGCGTCAGCGAGCGGCCTTCGCGCGCATAGATTTCCATGATCTCGATCACGCGCAACGCCGTCTTGACGCTGCCGTAACCGGACTTCTCCGCCGCTTCGTTTGCTGCCATCGTTTGGCTTCCTCGACTTCAGTATCCGTTGGCCGGGATTGTACGCGGCGGCAGCGCGGGTCAGTCCTCCTGAGGCGCGGCTGGCGGCAAGGCCTGCGGCCAGCTGCGGATATTGCCCGGCGTGCGCGAGAAGCGCGTGGGAATGCCCACGCCGCGCAGGCGCCCTTCACTTGGATGGTCATACTCGAACATCATGCCGGTGGCGCGCAGGTGGGGGTCGTCGGCGAGGCTGTCGAAGTGCGGCACCTCGCTGTGCGGGATGTCGGCATCGCGCAGCAGCGCCAGCCATTCGGCGGTGGTGCGCTGCGCGACGATCTCGGCCAGCGTGGCATAGAGCGCGTCGATATTGGCGCTGCGCGCGGCCGGCGTGGCATAGCGCGGATCACTGGCCAGCGACGCATGGCCGGAGACATCGAAGAAGCGCTGCCATTGCGCGCTGGTGTACGGCAGCAGCGCGATATGCCCGTCGCGGGTGCGGTACGGCTTGCGGTGCATCGACATCACGCGCGGATAGCCGGCCGGACCGAGCGGCGGCACGAAGGTCTGCCCGGCCAGTTGCTCGGTCGCCAGGAACGACACCAGCGTCTCGAACATCGGCACCTCGATGGCCTGGCCGCGGCCGGAGCGCTCGCGTTCGTACAGCGCCATCGGAATCGCATAGGCCACGGTCAGCCCGGCGACCTTGTCGGCGAGGATGGTGTTGACGTACTGCGGCCCTTCGTTCGAATTGGCGCCCTGGAACTGCGCCATGCCGCTGCGCGCCTGGATGATGTCGTCGAACGCCGGCGCGCCGGCGTACGGCCCAGACTCCGAATAGCCATAGGCGCCGCAGTAGATCAGCCGCGGATGGTCCGCGCACAGCGAGCCATAGTCGAGCCCGAGCTTGCGCAGCGACTGCGGCCGCACGTTCGAGACAAAGACATCGGCGCCGGCGATCAGCGCCTTCAGCGCCGCCAGGTCGTCGGGCTGCTTCACGTCCAGCACCACGAACTGCTTGTTGCGGTTCAGGTTGAGGAAGCTCGCGCCCATGGCGGCGTGCCGCGCCGGCTCGGCGTGACGGAACACGTCGCCGGCGGGCGGCTCGACCTTGATCACCTCGGCGCCCATGTCGCCGAGAATCTGCGTGGCATACGGCCCCATCGCCACCGAGGTCATGTCGATCACGCGGATCCCGGCCAGCGGCCCGGTCGGCGCACTGGCCTGCACTGGCTTGTCTTGCATCGGCGCTCCCGCTCAGTAGGACTTGGGCAAGCCCAGCACGCGCTCGGCGATAAAGCACAGGATCAGCTGCGGGCTCACCGGCGCGATGCGCGGGATATACGATTCGCGCAGCAGCCGCTCGACGCGGTACTCGCGCGAATAGCCCATGCCGCCCAGCGTCAGGATCGCGGTCTGGCAGGCATTGTGCCCGGCCTCGGCGGCGAGGTACTTGGCGGCATTGGCCTCGGCCCCGCACGACTGGCCCGCGTCGTAGCGCGCCGCAGCCTTGAGCATCATCAGGTTGGCCGACTCCAGCTGCATCCACGCCTGCGCCAGCGGATGCTGCACGCCCTGGTTCATGCCGATGGGGCGGCCGAACACCACGCGCTCCTTGGCATACTGCGTGGCGATGGCCAGCGCCGCGCGACCCAGCCCGATGGCCTCGGCGGCGATCAGGATGCGCTCCGGGTTGAGCCCATGCAGGATGTACTCGAAGCCCTTGCCCTCTTCGCCGATGCGGTCCTCGTCGGGGATGAACAGGTCGTCGATGAACAGCATGTTGGTGTCGACGGCGGCACGGCCCATCTTGTCGATCTCGCGGATCTCGATCTTGCTGCGGTCGACCCTGGTGTAGAACAGCGACAGCCCCTCGGTCGATTTCTTCACCGACTCCAGCGGCGTGGTGCGCGCCAGCAGCAGCATGCGGTCGGCCACCTGCGCGGTCGAGATCCAGATCTTGCGCCCGCTCACCGAATAGCCGCCCGGCACCTTGCGCGCAAAGGTCTTGAGCTTGGTGGTGTCCAGCCCTGCGTCGGGTTCGGTCACGCCGAAGCAGGCCTTCTCCTGGCCGGCGATCAGCGGCGGCAGGAAGCGGCCCTTCTGCGCGTCGGTGCCGAACACCACCACCGGATTCAGGCCGAACACGTTCATGTGCACCGCCGAGGCGCCAGTCATGCCGGCGCCCGACTGCGAGATGGTCTGCATCACCAGCGCCGCTTCCAGGATGCCCAGCCCCGCGCCGCCGAAGGCCTCGGGCATGGCCACGCCGAGCCAGCCGCCTTCGCACAGCGTCTTGTAGAACTCGTGCGGATAGGTGCCGGACTTGTCGAGGCGGTCCCAGTATTCCATGTCGAATTGCGCGCAGACCTGCTGCACCGCCTCGACGATGGAGGCCTGTTCTTCGGAGAGATCGAAATTCATCGCGTTACCTGCTTGCTGTCGTTGTCGGTTCGATGGTGTCTTATTCCGGCTGGATGCCCGCGTCCTTGACCAGCCGCGCCCACTTCTGCAGCTCGGCCACGACAAACTGGTTGAGCTCGGCCGGCGTGCTGCCGAAGGGCTCGAAGCCGAGCGCGTGGAACTGCGCCGCATGCTGCTTGCTGGTGGCGATCGCCACCAGCTCGCGGTTCAGGCGCTCGACCACCGGGGCCGGCACCCCGGCCGGGGCGAACACGCCGTTCCACGAGGTCACGTCGAAGCCCTTCAGTTCCGGCACGCTCGCCAGCGGCGGCAGGTCCGGCAGCAGCGCACTGCGTTGCGCGGTGGTCACCGCCAGCGCGCGCAGCTTGCCGGCGCGCACGTTGGCGATGCCGGCGGCGAAGTCGACGAACATCGCCTGCACCTGGCCGCCCATCACGTCGGTCATCGCCGGCGGCGTGCTCTTGTACGGCACGTGCAGCATCTTCAGCCCCGCCATCTTCGACAACGTCGCGCCCGAGACGATGCCGGTGCTGTTGCCGCTGGCATAGGTCAGTCCCGGATGCGCCTTGGCGTAGTCGACGAACTCGCGCAGCGTCTTGACCGGCAAAGCCGGGTTGACCACCAGCATGAACGGCAGGTTGCCCATGCGCGAGATCGGCGTGAAATCCTTGACCGGGTCATAGCGCAGCTGCTTCATCAGCGACGGGTTGGCCGAATGCGTGGTGTTGGTGGTCATGAACAGCGTATAGCCGTCGGCGGGCGCCTTGGCCACGAACTCGGCGGCGATGGTGCCGTTGGCGCCGGGCTTGTTGTCGACCACCACCGGCTGCTGCAGCGACTCGCCCAGGTACTTCGCGGTCAGGCGCGCCACCGCATCGGTGCCGCTGCCGGCGGCAAACGGCACCACCAGGCGCAGTGGCTTGGCGGGGAATGCATCGGCGGCCAGCACCGGGGTGGCGGCCAGCGCCGCGCTGCAACCCAGCACCAGGCCGGCAAAAGCGTTCTTGAAGGACTTCACGGTGGTTGTCTCCTGTAGTTTTTGTGTCCTGCCCGCGACCGCCGCCTGTCAGGCAGGCCGTATCACGCGTTCAGGGGATTCCTCGTAAGGCGGGGAATAGATCACCAGAATCTTCGCCGGCTCGTCGCTGACCACCGTGAAGACGTGCATCTGGTCCGGCGGGAAGAAGCAGCAGTCGCCCGGACCCAGTTCGCGGCGCTGGCCGCCGACCTCGGCAATGGCGCGGCCTTCCAGCATGTAGCAGACCTGTTCGATGCCGGGATGCGCATGCGGCAGCGCGCCCTTGCCCTTCTCTATGGTGCCGTGGATCACTTCCAGATGGCGCGAGCCGACGGTCTCCGGCGCGATCAGCCGGCGGTTGAGGGTGCCGACGTGGTTGGCAGGGTGGTAGCCCTCGACCTCGGCGGTCGAGACGAAATACACGGGTTGGTCCGCCATGCGGGTCTCCTGCATTAATTCATGTTTATGAATATTAGTTTATACACATGAATTCTCCCGTCAAACGTTTTCGACAGGATTGCGGGTTTACCGGGAGCGGACGGCATGGACGAGCGCCGCCCTCACGCCGCGCGTGATCGGTCGGTAACGGATGTTGTGAAGCGGCTTCCGGAGCTCAGCCGGCGAAGCGGTAGCCCACGCCGACCTCGGTCAGCAGCCACGCCGGCTGGGCCGGGTCGGCCTCCAGCTTGTGGCGCAGGTGGCCCATGTAGACCCGCAGGTAGTGGCTGCTGTCCGCATGGGACGGCCCCCACACTTCGCGCAGCAGTTCGCGATGCGTCATGACCTTGCCACGGTGCGCCAGCAGCACGGCAAGCAGGCGGTATTCGATCGGGGTCAGGTGCACCGCCTCGCCCCCGCGCGTGACCTGCCGGTTGGCGAGGTCGACGGCAACATCGCCGAACGCCACCTGCGCCCGCCCCTGCGCGCCGGCGCGCGCATGCCGGCGCAACAGCACGCGCAGCCGCGCCACCAGCTCGCCCACGCCGAAGGGCTTGGTCAGGTAGTCGTCGGCGCCGGCGTCGAGCGCGCGGATCTTCTCGGTCTCGTCGGTGCGCGCCGACAGCACCAGCACCGGCACTTCGGTCCAGGTGCGCAGCTCGCCGATCATCGAGACGCCATCGCCGTCGGGCAGGCCCAGGTCCAGGATCACCAGGTCGGGCTGGCGCGTGCCGGCCTCGATCAGGCCGCGCTGCAGCGTATCGGCCTCGTGCACGGCGCAGCCCTCGTCCTGCAGCGCCGCGCGCACGAAGCGGCGAATATGGGGCTCGTCTTCCACCAGCAGCACCGTGGGCGAAAACTCGAATGGCATGACGCGTTGCTTCCTTGCAAGTTGGGCGGGTTCAGGCCGGCACGCCGGCCGCTTCGGGCTCCAGCACGGGCGGGGTGCCGCGCGGCAGCGTGACCACGAAGCGCGCCCCCGCTGCCCCGGCCTGCGCCGGATGCACCGGCTCGACCCGGATGCTGCCGCCGTGCGCCTGCACGATCGCGTCGCACACAGCCAGGCCCAGGCCTACGCCAGTTGTGGCGGATTCGCGCTCGCCGCGCGTGAATTTCTCGAACACCTGGCGCGCCATCGCGGCCGGCACGCCAGGGCCGTCGTCCTCGACGATCAGGTGCACAGCGGTTTCGGTCACCTCGCCGCGCAGCCGGATCTCAGTGCCCGGCGCGGTGTACTTGGCCGCATTCTCGAGCAGGTTGCACAGCACGCGCTCGATCAGCACGCCGTCGCACTCCACCAGCGGCAGCGCCGACAGGTCGGCCACCACCACGCGGTGCCGCGCCAGCGCGTCGCGCAGCGACGCCAGCGCCGCGCCGGCCAGTTCCTCGAACGACTGCCAGGTCTTGCGCAGCGCCACGTTGCGGCTCTGCAGCCGCGCCATGTCGAGCAGGTTGGCCACCATCGCGTGCATGCGCCGCGCCTGGTCGCGCATGACGCCGACCGTTTCGGCCACCTCCGGTGCCAGCGGCGGGGTGCCGCGCTGCAGGGTCTCGGCCATGCCGATCAGGCTGGTCAGCGGCGTGCGCAGGTCGTGCGAGACCGCCGCCAGCAGCGAGCTGCGCAGGCGCTCGGACTCCATCGTCAGCAAGGCCTGCTGCGCGACCTCGACGTAATGCAGCCGCTCCAGCGCAATCGCGATCAGCGTGGCGAAGACATCGGCCTGCCGCCGCAGCGCGGGCTGCGCCAAGGCACGCCAGGCGCGCGGCTCGACCGCGAGCACGCCGCGCACCTGCATCGGCGCTTTCAGCGGCAGGTACAGCACCGTGCCCGCCGGCAGCGTGTCGGTGCCGGTGCCGGCCGGCTGGCCGTGGTCGAACACCCATTGCGCCAGCACATGGTCGATGGCGTCGCTCTGCGCGGCGACGCCGGCTTGCGCATCGCTCTCGGCATCGTTTGCGGCAGGCAGCAATCGCCCTTGCGGGCCGGCCAGGAAGAACGCCGCGCGCGCGTCGAACGCCGCCCGCAGGAAGCGGCTGCCGATGGCGACGATCTGCGCATCGGTCAGCGCCGCCGACAGTTCGCGCGCCAGCTCGTACAGCGTGCGCGCATCGGTCTCGCGCTGGACCGACACGCGCGCCTGCTCGCGCAGCCCGGCGGTGAGCTGACCGATCACCAGCCCCACCGCCAGCATCACCAGGAAGGTCACCAGGTATTGCACGTCGCTGACCGCGAACGACAGCTGCGGCGGAACGAAGAAGAAGTCGAACGCGCCCACCGCCACCAGCGCGGCCAAAGCGCCGGCGGTGCGTCCGTGGCGCAGCGCCACCCCTGCCACCGCCAGCAGGAACAGCATGGCGATATTGACCAGGTCGAACCATGGCCGCGCCAGCACCGACAGCGCGGTGGCGCCGGCGCACCAGGCCACCGCCCACAGCAGGCCGGGCCACTGGGCCGGACCGGCCTCGTCAACCTGCGGATCGATGCCACGCGCGCTGCGGGCGGCAACGGGCGCGTCGTGCCGGACTCCGTCGGCCGCGACGCGGATCACGTCGACCTCCGGACACGCGGCCGCCAGCGCATCGGCAAAGCTGCTGCGCCCGAACAGCCAGGCGCGCGCGCCCAGCCACGGCGCGAGCAACTGCGCCAGCCACGCATGCAGGCGGCCCCGCAGCGCACCGCCGCGGTCACGCCAGCGCGCCGGCGTGCGGCCGACCAGGACCTTGGTCAGGTTGTGCCGCCGCACATAGCCGGCCACCGCCGCCACCATGTCGCTGCCGGCCAGGGTCTCGGTGCGCGCGCCCAGCGACTCGGCCAGGCGCATGGCCTCGTCGAGCTGCGCGCGCAGCGGGTCCGGCACCGGCGCCAGCCGCGGCACCGACACCGTCACCACATGGCAGTCGCAATCGAGCTGCGCGGCCAGCCGGCGCGCGCTGCGCACCACCTGCGCGGCATCGCTGCCCAGGCCGATGCAGGCCAGCACCGCTTCGCGCGTGCGCCACACCGGCTCGATCGACGCCTGCTGGCGGTAGGCGCGCACATCGTCGTCGACGCGGTCGGCGGTGCGGCGCAGCGCCAGCTCGCGCAGCGCGATCAGGTTGCCCTTGCGGAAGAAGTGCTGCACCGCGTGGCGGGCCTGTTCGGGCACGTACACCCGGCCTTCGCGCAGCCGGCGCAGCAGTTCGTCGGCGGGCAGGTCGACCAGCACCACTTCGTCGGCCTCGTCGAAGACCGCGTCGGGCACGGTCTCGCGCACGCGGATGCCGGTGATGCCGGCCACCGCCTGGTTCAGGCTGTCGAGGTGCTGGACGTTGACGGTGGTCCAGACGTCGATGCCGGCCGAGCGCAGCTCGGCGATGTCCTGCCAGCGCTTGGGATGGCGGCTGCCGGGCGCGTTGCTGTGGGCCAGCTCGTCCACCAGCACCAGCGCCGGCCGGCGCGCCAGCGCCGCGTCGAGATCGAATTCCTCCAGCGCGCGGCCGCGGTGCTCGAGCGCGCGCCGCGGCAACTGCTCGAGGCCTTCGGCCAGCGCCTCGGTCTCGGCGCGGCCATGGCTTTCCACCACGCCCACCACGACATCGCCACCCTGTTCGCGCAATGCGCGCGCCGCCGCCAGCATGGCAAAGGTCTTGCCGACGCCGGCCGAGGCGCCGAAGTAGATGCGCAGGCGTCCGCGCGCGGCGCGTTCGCCGTCGGCCTGCATGCGTTGCAGCAGGTGGTCGGGATCGGGGCGGAGGTCGTCGGCTGGGCGCACGGGCATGGTGGGCGCGCTCACGTTGCGGCGGCGCGAGCGCAGCCAGATTGTGCCATGCAGGCCGGCACACGGCCCGCCGCCTCAGCGCGCCGGCAGCGCATCCAGTGCCAGGTTCAGCTGCAGCACGTTGACGCCGGCCTCGCCCAGCACCGGCAGCAGCGGCTTGTCGGTATGCGCGGCGATCAGCGCGCGCACCTGCGCGAGCGGCAGGCCCCGCGCGCGCGCCACGCGCGCCGCCTGGTACTCGGCCGCGGCCACGCTGATATGCGGATCCAGGCCGCTGCCGGATGCGGTCACCAGGTCCACCGGCACCGGCGCGGTGTTGCCGGGATCGGCCGCGCGCAGCGCGTCGAGGCGCGCGCGTGCCGCGTCGGCCAGCGCCGGGTTCGAGGGCCCCAGGTTGGAGCCGCCGGAAGCTCCGCCGTTATAAGGCATCGGCGCGGTCGCCGAGAGCCGGCCCCAGAAGTCGCCGGGCGCGGAGAACGGCTGGCCGATCAGCTCGGATCCCAGCACCTTGCCGTCGCGCACGATCAGCGAGCCGGCCGCCTGGTGCGGAAAGGCCGCGCCGGCAATCATCGTGATCGCCGCGGGGTACAGCAGGCCTGTCAGCAGCGACAGCGACAGCAGGACGACCAGCGCCGGGCGCATCAGGCCGCCCTGCCCTTCGGTTTGCGCGGCGTGCGCGGTGTCGGCAGTGATTGGATTGGACATGGTTGCTCCGAACATTGTTTGGGGTCGGTCAGGCCCAGCCCATGGCGGCCAGACCCAGGTCGATCAGCTTGATGCCGGCAAACGGCACCGCGATGCCGCCCAGCCCGTACACCAGCAGGTTGCGACGCAGCAGCGCGGCGGCGCCGAGCGCGCGGTAGCGTACGCCACGCAACGCCAGCGGGATCAGCACCACGATGATCAGCGCGTTGAAGATCACCGCCGACAGGATTGCCGAGGCCGGCGTGGCCAGGCCCATCACGTTGAGCAGGCCGAGTTGCGGATAAGTGGTGGCAAAGGCCGCGGGAATGATCGCGAAATACTTGGCCAGGTCGTTGGCCACGCTGAAGGTGGTAAGCGCGCCGCGGGTCATCAGCATCTGCTTGCCGATGCCGACGATCTCGATCAGCTTGGTCGGGTTGCTGTCGAGGTCGACCATGTTGCCGGCCTCGCGCGCGGCCTGCGTGCCGCTGTTCATGGCGACCGCGACGTCAGCCTGCGCCAGCGCCGGGGCGTCGTTGGTGCCGTCGCCGGTCATCGCCACCAGGCGCCCTTCTGCCTGGTACTGGCGGATCAGCGCCAGCTTGGCTTCGGGCGTGGCCTCCGCCAGGAAGTCGTCGACGCCCGCCTCGGCGGCGATCGCGGCGGCGGTCAGCCGGTTGTCGCCGGTGATCATCACGGTGCGGATGCCCATGCGGCGCAGTTCGCCGAAGCGCTCGCGGATGCCGCGCTTGACCGTGTCCTTCAGCTCCACCACGCCCAGCACGCGCACCTCGGCCCCGGCCAGCTCGGCCACCACCAGCGGCGTGCTGCCGGCCCGCGCCACGTCCTCGACCGCGTGCGTGACCGCATCCGGGAACTTGCCCGCATGCTCGGCCACGTAGCGGCGCACGGCGTCGGCCGCGCCCTTGCGCACGCTGCGCCGCGACGCGCCCTCGCCGAGGTCGACGCCGCTCATGCGCGTCTGCGCGCTGAACGGCACGAACACCGGCCGCGCCGCACCCATGCCGGGCGCCTCGGCGCCGGCCTGCTGGCGCGCCAGCGCCACGATGCTGCGGCCCTCGGGAGTTTCATCGGCCAGCGACGACAGCCACGCGGCGGCCGCCAGCTGGCGTTCGCCCACGCCCGGCGCCGGCAGCAGCCGCGCGGCCTGGCGGTTGCCGAGCGTGATCGTGCCGGTCTTGTCGAGCAGCAGCACGTCGACGTCGCCGGCCGCTTCCACCGCGCGGCCCGAGGTGGCGATCACGTTGGCCGCCATCATGCGGCTCATGCCGGCCACGCCGATCGCCGACAGCAGCCCGCCGATGGTGGTCGGGATCAGGCACACCAGCAGCGCCACCAGCACGGTCACGGTGACCGGCAGCCCCGCGCCCGTCGCCAGCACGCTGTAGGCGGAAAACGGCAGCAGCGTGGCCGTAGCCAGCAGCAACACCATCGACAGCCCGACCAGCAGGATGGTCAGCGCCAGCTCGTTGGGCGTCTTCTGGCGCCGCGCGCCTTCGACCATCGAGATCATCCGGTCGATAAAGCTCTCGCCGGGATTGGTGGTGATGCGCACCACGATCCAGTCGGACAGCACGCGCGTGCCGCCGGTAACGGACGAGAAATCGCCGCCGGATTCGCGGATCACCGGTGCCGATTCCCCGGTAATGGCGCTTTCGTCGACCGAGGCCACGCCTTCGATGACCTCGCCGTCGCCGGGGATCATGTCGCCGGCCTCGGCCAGCACCACGTCGCCGCGGCGCAGCGTGGTGGCCGGGCGCACCTGCACGGCGCCATCGCGGCGGCCCTCGCTCAGCACGCGCGCGCTCGCGGTGCTTTTCAGCCCGCGCAACGACGCCGCCTGCTGGCGGCTGCGCCCTTCGGCCAGGGCCTCGGCAAAGTTGGCAAACAGCACGGTGACCCACAGCCAGATAGTGACCGCGACGATAAAGCCGGCGCTTTCGGTGGCATGCGGCAGCGGCGACACCATCGCGCGCACGGCCAGCAGCGTGGTCAGGATGGCGCCGGCGTAGACGACGAACATCACCGGGTTGCGCAGCTGCTCGCGCGGCGACAGCTTGCGCAGCGCCGCGAGCAGCGCCGGGCGCACCAGTTCGGGCGACAGCATGCGGCGCGGCGAGCGCGCGGGATCGTGGGCGGCGCCGTCCTCGGCGCGCTCCGGGGCGGCCTGGGGCCGCGTGGTCAGGGTATCGGGTTGCATCATGGAGACAGGTTCGCGATTGGCGGTTCGTCAGGACAGGCGTTCAGCGCGCGGCGCCGGCCAGCACGCCCTGCAGGTGTTCGGCAACGGGGCCCAGCGCCAGCGCCGGGACATAGGTCAGCGCGCCCACCATCAGCACGGAGCCGGCCAGCAGCACCACGAACAGCGCGCCGTGCGTGGGCATGGTGCCGCCGGTGGCCGGCAGCTTCGGCTTGGCCGCCAGCGAGCCCGCCAGCGCCAGCACCGGGATCACGATCCAGAAGCGGCCGAACCACATCGCCGCGGCCAGCAGCGTGTTGTAGAACGGGGTGTTGGCGGACAGCCCCGCGAACGCGCTGCCGTTGTTGTTGGCCGCCGACGACAACGCGTAGAGGATCTCGGAAAAACCGTGCGTGCCCGGGTTGAGCACGCCCGCCCGGCCCGCGCCCGCCATCACCGCCACCGCCGTGCCCAGCAGCACCAGCAGCGGCGTGACCAGGATCACGATCACGGTCATCTTCATCTCGAAGGCCTCGATCTTCTTGCCGAGGTATTCCGGCGTGCGGCCGATCATCAGGCCGGCGATGAACACCGCCAGCACCGCGTAGACCAGCATGCCGTACAGGCCGGAGCCGACCCCGCCGAACACCACCTCGCCCAGCTGCATCAGCAGCATCGGCACCATGCCGCCCAGCGCGGTGAAGGAGTCGTGCATGGCATTGACCGCGCCGCACGACGCCGCCGTGGTGATCGCCGCGAACAGCGCGGAGGCGGCCACGCCGAAGCGCGTTTCCTTGCCTTCCATATTGCCGCCCGCCTGCAGCGCAGAACCCGCGTGATCCAGCGGCAGCGCGGACAACACCGGTCCGGCACGTTGCTCGGCCAGCGCGGCCAGGCCGGCCATGGCCACGAACAGCAGCGTCATCGCCGCCAGCACCGCCACGCCCTGGCGGCGGTCCCGCACCATTTCGCCGAAGGTGAAGCAGAGCGCGGCGGGAATCAGGAAGATCGCCAGCATCTCGATCAGGTTGGACAGCGCGGTCGGGTTCTCGTACGGATGCGCCGAGTTGGCGTTGAAGAAGCCGCCGCCGTTGGTGCCCAGCATCTTGATCGCTTCCTGCGAGGCCACCGGCCCCATCGGCAGCGTCTGCGTGTGCGCCGTGGCCGGACGCGTCAGCGCCTGACCCTGCGCATCCACGACCGGGGCGCCGGCGGCGTCCGTCACCGGCTGGCTGTAGGCCACCGGACGCAGCAACGCTGCGTCGCGGTAGCCGCTGAAGTTCTGGATCACGCCCTGGCTCGCCAGCATCAGCGCAATTGCCGATGCCAGCGGCACCAGCACGTACAGCGTGATGCGTGTCAGGTCGACCCAGAAGTTGCCGATGCTCCCCGCGCGCTGGCGCGCAAACCCGCGGATCAGTGCGAACACCACCGCGATTCCCGTGGCCGCGGAGACAAAGTTCTGCACCGTCAGCGCCAGCATCTGCGTCAGGTAGCTCATGGTCGATTCGCCGCCATAGCCCTGCCAGTTGGTATTGGCGACGAAGCTGACGGCGGTGTTGAAGGCCGAGTCCGGCGACACCGCGCCGAAGCCCTGCGGGTTCAGCGGCAGCCAGCCCTGAAGGCGCTGCAGCGCATAGACCGCCACCGCGCCGAGCAGGTTGAAGGCGAGCACGGCCAGCGCGTAGCGCCGCCAGCCCATCTGCGCGCCGGGCTGCACGCCGGCGAGGCGGTACAGCGCGCGCTCGAGTGACCGGCCCCAGCCGGTCAGGCGGTAGTCGTCGTCTTCGACCGCGCGGCGCAGGTAGCGGCCCAGCAATGGGGCCAGGGACAGCAGGATGGCCAGGTACAGGGCCAGCAGGCCCGGGAAATCGGTCGGCATCAGAACTTCTCCGGACGGCACAAGGCAATCAGCAGGTAGAGGAAGATGGCAACGGCAAGCGCGCCGGCCAGCAGTTCGGTCCAGTCCATCAGCGGTCTCCGCCGGTGGTGGCGTCCGGCTGCGGCCGGTCCGCGGCAGATACCGGCCGCGCCGGGCCGCACAGCCATGCGCACAGCGCTATCAGGGCGACGCTGGCGGCGCCGAAGGCAATCAGAACGAGCAGGAACATCGCATCCATGGCGAGCAGAATCGTGAGTGGCAGACGTCACCCAGATTAGGGATGCGCGGATAAAAACGGGGTAGAAAGGCCCGCCGCAGCCATAAAAACGGTATAAAGACAGCCCGCGGTCCGGCGTGGACGCCGCGGCGCGCATGAAGTGGCCTGGCGATAACTTTCAGGCCGGGCCGCCGCGCGTACGTTGCACTGCATTCTTGACAGCGCCGTCGTATACATGCCATAGTTACGGGCGTATAGCATTCATGGAAACCGGTACTGTCAGGCTCCAGTTATGTTCGGACCTGGCGCTATCACCCCTGACACTGGTTGCACGGACTGAAACGTCCACATCTTTCAGGTTCGCGGGGGCGCACCAGGGCATCGCCCGGCGTGCAATACCAGTCGCTCCGGCGACCGCAGTTTCCCCCCGTTTGAACCAGCCGCCCCGGCGGCAATCCCCTAAAGGACTGAATTGACTAAGATCGTCTTGAAACCCGGTGAGCCCGTTGAAGTTGCAATGCGGCGTTTCCGTCGTGCCATTCTGCAGACTGGCCTGATCGTTGAACTCAAGAGCCGCACCGCTTACGAGAAGCCGACGACCGAGCGCAAGCGCAAGAAGAAGGCCGCCGAAGCACGCCTGCGCAAGCGCCTGCGCATGCAGATGCTGCCGAAGAAGATGTACTGATTCCGGTACGCTTCGCTGCCTGGTCGCCAGGCAAGAAAAACCGCCAGTTCGCTGGCGGTTTTTTTATACCCGCGCCTGCTGCAATGCGCCAACTGAGGCCGGCGCGGATGACCGGCATAATGGCGGATATTGCGCCGTTGCGGCGCCACACCGGACCCTGCCTTGACTGCCATCCTCGAGTTGCGCAAGGTGCGCAAGCAATACGGCGACACGGTCGTGGTCGACGACCTCGACCTCCAGGTTTTCCGCGGCCAGTGCTTCGGCTTGCTGGGCCCGAACGGCGCCGGCAAGACCACCACGCTGCGGCTGCTGCTAGGCCTGACCACGCCCATGGCGGGCACGCTGACGCTGTGCGGCGAGCCCATCCCCGAACGCGCGCCGCAGGCGCGCATGCGCGTGGGCGTGGTGCCGCAATTCGACAATCTTGACCCGGACTTCTCCGTGATCGAGAACCTGCGCATCTTCGGGCGCTATTTCGGGCTGTCATCGGCCGAGATCGAGCGGCGCGTGCCGCGGCTGCTGGAATTCGCGCGCCTGGAAAACCGCGCCGACGCGCAAGTGCGCGACCTCTCCGGCGGCATGCGCCGGCGCCTGACCGTGGCGCGCGCGCTGATCAACGACCCGGACCTGCTGGTGATGGACGAACCCACCACCGGCCTCGACCCGCAGGCGCGCCACCTGATCTGGGAGCGGCTGAAGTCGCTGATGGCCAGCGGCAAGACCATCCTGCTGACCACGCACTTCATGGAAGAAGCCGAACGGCTGTGCAACTACCTGTGCGTGATCGACGGCGGCCGCAAGATCGCCGAAGGCAAGCCGCACGAACTGATCGACAGCCAGATCGGCTGCGACGTGGTCGAGGTCTATGGCGATGAACTGGACACGCTGCGCGGTACGCTGACGCCGCTGGCGCAGCGCACCGAAATGAGCGGCGAGACGCTGTTCTGCTACGTGCGCGAGCCCGCCCCGCTGCTGGCGGCGCTGCACGGCAGGAGCGGCGTGCGCTACCTGCACCGCCCCGCCAACCTCGAGGACGTGTTCCTCAAGCTGACCGGCCGCGAGATGCGGGATTGAATGCGGGACTGAACCAAGGGACGACATGAGCGAACAGGACCCCCGCGCGGACGCCGCCGACGCCTCCGCTGCCGCCGGCACCGCGGTGCGGCAGACCTATCCGCAGCCGCTGCTGCCGCGCAACCTGCGCAACTGGATGATGGTCTGGTACCGCAACTACATGGTGTGGAAGAAGCTGGCCATCCCGTCGATGATCGGCAACCTGGCCGACCCGATGATCTACCTGTTCGGCCTCGGCCTTGGGCTGGGGCTGATGGTGGGCCAGGTCGACGGCGTGTCGTATATCGCCTTCCTGGCGGCCGGCACCACCGCGTCGAGCGTCATGATGTCGGCCAGCTTCGAGTCGATGTATTCGGCATTCTCGCGCATGCACGTGCAGCGCACCTGGGAAGCGATCATGCATGCCCCGCTGACGCTGGGCGACGTGGTGCTGGGCGAAATCGCGTGGGCCGCCAGCAAGGCGGTGCTGTCGGGGCTGGCCATCATGCTGGTGGCGGGGGCGCTCGGCTATGCGCAGATGCCGGGCGCGCTGCTGGCGCTGCCGGTGATCGTGCTGGCCGGGATCGCGTTCGCCGCGCTGGCGATGATCGTCACCGCGCTGGCGCCCAGCTACGACTTCTTCATGTTCTACCAGACCCTGGTGATGACGCCGATGCTGCTGCTGTCGGGCGTGTTCTTCCCGCTGGAACAATTGCCCGAAGGCGTGCAGGCCGCCACCGAGGCGCTGCCGCTGGCGCACGCCGTGGCGCTGATCCGGCCGCTGATGCTGGGCCGCCCGGTCGATGACGCGGGCCTGCACCTGGCAGTGCTGGCCGTCTATGCCGTGGCCGCGCTGGTGGTGTGCCTGGTGCTGCTGCGCCGCCGCCTGCTGCGCTGACTCCGCCCCATGCCAGGCTCAACCACTACCAAGAGTTCCATGCCGTCTTTATTTCCCCGCTTGCGTCGCAACCTGCGCAACGATAGCGAAACCTCCGCCACCCTGCCGCGCGTCGCGCTGATGCTGGCGGCCGCCTGCGCCGTCGCGACGCTGTCCGGCTGCATGGTGGTTGGTGCGACCGTGGCGGTCGGCAGCGCCGCGGTGTCGACGGTGGCGACGGTAGGCTCGGCCGCGGTCAGCGTGGCCTCGACCGCGGTCGAGGCGACCTACGACGTCACCGCGGCCGGCGTGAAGGCGATGGCGGGCAGCGATGAGCCTGCTCCGCAAGCGCCGGCACCGCAAGGGCCGACCCTGCAAGAACCGGCCCCGGTGGCCATGGCGACAGAGTAGCGCCTCAGTCGCCCAGGCCGCGCAGCAGGTCTGCCTTCAGGTCCTCGACCGACTCCAGCCCCACCGCCAGGCGGATCAGCCCTTCGCCGACGCCCGCGGCCGCCTTGGCCTCGGGGCTGACGCGTGCATGCGTGGTGGTGTACGGGTGCGTGATGGTGGTGCGGGTGTCGCCCAGGTTGCCGGTGATCGAGCACAGCCGCGTGTTATCGATCACGCGCCAGGCATTGGCGCGCTGCTGCCCGGGCGTCGCGCCCTTGAGCTCGAACGACACGATCGCGCCGCCGCCGCTTTGCTGGCGCATGGCGATCTGGTGCTGCGGGTGCGACGCCAGCGCCGGGTGGAACACGCGCGCCACCGCCGGGTGCGATTCCAGGAACTGCGCCAGCGCCAGCGCGCTGGCCGAATGGCGCTCCATGCGGATCGCCAGCGTCTCCATGCCCTTGAGCAGCACCCACGCATTGAACGCCGACAGCGTCGGCCCGGCGGTGCGCACGAACGGGAACACCTTGCCCATGATGAAGTCGTGCGTGCCCAGCACCGCGCCGCCCAGCACGCGGCCCTGGCCGTCGATATGCTTGGTGGCCGAGTGCACCACGATGTCGGCGCCGAACTTCATCGGCTGCTGCAGCGCGGGCGAGCAGAAACAATTGTCGACCACCAGCAGCGCGTTGGCATCGTGGGCAATGTCCGCCACCGCCGCGATGTCAGCCACCTCGGTCAGCGGGTTCGATGGCGTTTCCAGGAAGAACAGTTTGGTGTTCGGGCGGACTGCCGCACGCCACGCTTCCAGGTCGGTCGGATCGACGAAGGTGGTCTCGACGCCGAACTTGCCGAAGATATTGTTGAACAGCGTCATGGTCGAGCCGAAGATCGCGCGCGAGCTGACCAGGTGGTCGCCGGCCTGCATCGACGACAGCACCACCGACAGGATCGCGCTCATGCCCGATGCCGTCGCCATGCAGGCCTGCGCCCCTTCCAGCGCGGCCAGGCGCGACTGGAACATCGACACCGTCGGGTTGGTGAAGCGCGAATAGGTATAGCCCTCTTCCGAGTTGGCAAAGCGCTCGGCGGCTTCTGCGGCGCTGTTGAAGCAGAAGCTCGAGGTCAGGTACATGGCCTCGGAGTGCTCCATGAACTCGCTGCGCAGCGTGCCGGCGCGCACGCCGAGGGTATCGATGCCGAGCGATTCAGGGTTGAGCGGTTCGTTCATGCTGGTGGCGCGGTCGTACCCGCGCGAATGCAATGGTTGTGGCCTGCCGCGGCAAGGCGGCCGGCCATGAAAAAAGCCCGTGCGATCGAATGGTCGGATCGACGGGCTTGCTGTTCTGCGGAGGCCTTCGGCAGGCTGTGGCGGTTGGGCGGCCAGTTGCGCAGGCACTGCGCGGACTGGCAAACACTGCAACCACCATCTCTTTAGCTGTTTCGGGCTGGACCCGCGTCCGCAAGCTGACTATCAAATCGACGCCCGGCCATGTTACGGCCGGGCTTCGCATCCGTCAACGCACGGGCGCGCGGCGCGCGGCTTACTCGTTGCCGCCGGAGCGCTGCAGGTGCAGTGACGAGCGCTCGGTGTCGCCGCCGGTGCCGTCGCGGTCGGCCTGGCTGCGCGCCGTTTCCAGGCGCTCCAGGTAGGCCTCGTCGATATCGCCGGTAACGTAGCGGCCATCGAAGCACGATGCATCGAAGTCGTTCAGCGCGGGGTTGATGTCGCGCACCGCCTGCTTCATCGCTTCCACGTCCTGGTACACCAGCTTGTCCGCGCCGATGATCTTGGCGATCTCTTCGTGGGAGCGGCCATGCGCCACCAGTTCGCTGCGGGTCGGCATGTCGATGCCGTACACGTTGGGGAACTTCACCGGCGGCGCGGCCGAGGCGAAGATCACCTTGTTGGCGCCGGCGTCGCGCGCCATCTGCACGATCTCGAACGAGGTGGTGCCGCGCACGATCGAGTCGTCGACGATCAGCACGTTCTTGCCCTTGAACTCCACGCCCATGGCGTTGAGCTTCTGGCGCACCGACTTCTTGCGCACCGCCTGGCCCGGCATGATGAAGGTGCGGCCGACGTAGCGGTTCTTGAAGAAGCCTTCGCGGTAATTGACGCCCAGGCGGTTGGCCACCTGCATCGCGGCCGGCCGGCTGCTGTCCGGGATCGGCATGACCACGTCGATATCGCCGGCCGACACTTCCTGGCGGATCTTCTCGGCCAGGTAGTCGCCCATGCGCAGGCGCGCGTCGTAGACCGGCACGCCGTCGATGCACGAATCCGGGCGGGCCAGGTAGACGTACTCGAAGATGCACGGCGTCAGCACCGGGTTGTCGGCGCACTGCTTGCTGTAGAGCTTGCCGTCGAGGTCGATGAAGATGGCCTCGCCCGCCGCCACGTCGCGCTCGAACTTGTAGCCGATGCCTTCCAGCGCCACGGACTCGGATGCCACCATCCATTCCTTGCCGGTCGGGGTCTCGACGCTGCCCAGGCACAGCGGGCGGATGCCG
Source organism: Cupriavidus alkaliphilus (assembly GCF_900094595.1). Lineage (GTDB taxonomy): Bacteria > Pseudomonadota > Gammaproteobacteria > Burkholderiales > Burkholderiaceae > Cupriavidus > Cupriavidus alkaliphilus. The sequence goes on from NZ_FMAD01000003.1 coordinate 564,629, forward strand.
AACGGGTCGCGCACGGCCAGCATGCCGTAGCCGGCGATCTGCGCCGCGATCGCGTACGAGCCGCGCACGCGCCGGTGCATGCCCGCCACGGCCTTGAAGATCATTTCCGGATCGAGCGCCATGCCGTTGCTGGCGCGCTGCAGCTCGTCGGCCAGCACGTTCAGCAGCACTTCGGTGTCCGAGTGCGTGTTGATGTGGCGGCGGTCGCGGCGGAACATTTCCTCGCGCAGCTGCTGCCAGTTGGTCAGGTTGCCGTTATGCGCCAGGATGATGCCGTAGGGGGCGTTGACGTAGAACGGCTGCGCCTCTTCCTCGCTCGAGGCCGAGCCGGCGGTCGGGTAGCGCACCTGGCCGATGCCTGCGGTGCCCGGCAGGCCGCGCATGTTGCGGGTGCGGAAGACATCGCGCACCAGGCCGTTGGCCTTGTGCATGTGGAAGGTACTGCCGTTGGCGGTGGCGATGCCGGCAGCATCCTGTCCGCGGTGTTGCAACAACAGCAGGCTGTCGTAAATCAGTTGGTTGACAGGCGTGGCTGAAACCACACCGACGATACCGCACATGCCAAGCTCCCAGGAAAGGCTTTGATTCAGGGGGCGCAGCCCGGCCCGGGATCCTCCGGGCCCGAAGGCCTGCGTTACTACCAGCCGCGCAACGTGCCCGGCCTTATGTCTTCACGTACTTCGCCAGCTCCGGCGGCAGCCATGGCTTGATCGACTCCATGGCCTGCATCACATAGGGGCGGCTCACCGCATCGCGCCAGAACGGTTCTTCCGGCAATTTCGTCAGGCTGGCCAGCGTCACCATCACCATCACCAGCAGCACGCCGCGCAGCAGGCCGAACACCAGTCCCAGGCCGCGGTCGGCAGGCTTGAGGCCGGTGCTCTCCAGCAATTGCCCCACCACCATGCCGGCCAGCGAGGCCCCCAGCACGGTGCCGATCAGCAGCACCACGAAGCCCAGCGCATGGCGGGCCAGCTCGCCGCCCGGCAGCGACTCTGGCATCCAGCCCGCGGCCACCGCGCCGTAGCGGAACGCCACCCAGAACGCCACCACCCAGCCGATCAGCGACAGCACCTCGCGCACCAGCCCGCGCAGCACGCCCAGCAGGCCCGAGGCCAGCAGGATAAAGACCACGGCATAGTCGAAGAAAGTCGGCTGCATCGTTGCTGGCGGCCGCGCACGCGCGCCGGCCGCGGCGCCCTTACTGTTCCACGACCTTCGAGGTCAGCCCCACCGCCCGCACGCGCTTGTCGGCGGCATCGGCGGCGTCGCGGTCGTTGAAGGGACCGGCACGCAGCAGGATGCGCTCGCCATCGGCCAGCACTTTCTTTTCGACATAGGCCGGCACCTTGCTCGCCTTGAGCTTGGCCAGCCAGCCCTTGGCGCGCTCTTCGGAAGAAAACGCGCCGATCAGGATCAGGTACTTGCCGCTGCCGGTCTTGGCTTCGGTCCTGGTTTCAGGCTTCGGCTCGGGCTTGGCTTCGGTGCGCTGCGCGGGCTTGTCGGCGGCAGCCGCCGAGGGCTTCGGCGCATTGACGATTTCCTCGCCGGCATCGAGCGCGGCGGCATCGTTTCGCGACGCCGGCGAGGCCGGCGCGGGCGGCAGCGGATCGGCCTTGCGCGGCTCGACGCGCGGCTTGTGCGAACTGGTGACACCGTTGGCGACCTTGACCGAGACGTCGTCGGACACCGGCCGCGGCTTGGTTTCGAACACGATCGGCAGCACGATCACGGCGGCCACCATCAGCACCACGGCGCCGATCAGCCGGCGGCGCGCGCGCTGCTTCTGCGGAAATTCAGGGTCCAGCGTGTCGTCGGCATACTCGTCGGCCAGTCGGCGCGACGAGGCGATGCCCGCACCCGTCTCGGCGCGCTGGCGCCGGGCACGCTCGGGTGCCGGGTCGTTGCCCTTGCGGGAGGAAAACAGCGAAAGCAGGCCCATAGATTGGTTCGGTGATACGGCCCGGTGGGCCGCTCGTTGCGTTTGCCGCTCAGTGATCGGCCAAGGCCGCCGGGGTTGCCAGCACAGCGCGCGCCGGGACGCCCGCTTCAGTTAGCCTGCGTGGCACGGTAGGCCATCACGCCGGCGACGGTATAGAACGATCCGAAGACCAGAATTCTATCATTCTCGGTGGCACGCTCGATGGCATCGCGGAATGCCGCCTCGGGACTGGAAAAGCAGGCCGCGGTCGCATCCGGGCCGGGCTGGAAGCCCCCTGCCTCGAGCTTGCCGAGCAGCTCCGCGGCGCTGGCCGCGCGTTCGGTGGGCAGGTCGCACAGGCACCAGTGGTCGACCTTGTCGGCCACATGCTGCAGCACCCCGGCGATGTCCTTGTCCTGCATCGCGCCGAACACCGCGTAGGTGTAGCGGAAGAAGCCCATGTTCTCGAGGTTCTGCCCCAGCGTCGCCGCCGCATGCGGATTGTGCGCCACGTCGAGGATCACGGCCGGACGGCCCGGCAGCACCTGGAACCGGCCCGGCAGCTCGACGAAGGCCAGGCCGTTGCGCACTTCCTGCGCGCTCACCGGCAGTCGCTCGCGCAGCGCCTGCAACGCCGCCAGCGCCGCCGATGCATTCAGCAGCTGGTTGGCGCCGCGCAGCGCCGGATAGCCCAGGCCGTTGAGCTTGCGCCCGCCGCCGCTCCAGTCCCATTGCTGGCGCTCCTGGCCCTTGGCGGCCTGGAAATGGTAGTCGCGCCCCACCAGCCACAGCTCGGCGCCGACCGCTTCGGCGTGCGCCAGCAGCGACTTGGGCGGCACCGGGTCGCCGCAGATCGCGGGCACGCCCGGGCGAAAGATGCCGGCCTTCTCGAAGCCGATTTCCTCGCGGGTGTTGCCCAGGTACTGGGTATGGTCGATGTCGACGCTGGTGATGATGGCGCAGTCGGTATCGATCACATTGGTCGCATCGAGGCGGCCGCCCAGCCCCACTTCCAGGACGATCGCATCGAGGCCGGCCGCGGCAAAGAAATGCAGGATTGCCAGCGTGGTGAATTCGAAGTAGGTCAGGCTGACCGGGTCGGCAAAGCTGTTGCGCGCATGCTCGACCGCCTCGAAGTGCGGCAGCAGTTGCGCATCGGTGGCGATCTCGCCGTTCAGGCGCGCGCGCTCGTTGAACGAGATCAGGTGCGGCGAGGTATGGCAGCCCACCTTGTAGCCGGCTTCCAGCAGGATGCGCTCGAGCATGGCGCAGGTCGAGCCCTTGCCGTTGGTGCCGCCCACGGTGAAGACGGCGGCGTCGATGCGCAGCCCGAGGGCTTCCTTCACGCGCGTGATGCGCGTCAGGCCCATGTCGATGCCCACTGGATGGGCGGTTTCGAGATGGGAGAGCCATTCGGGGAGCGTGTGGAAGACAGGCATTTCGGGTGTTCGAGGGAAGCGTTTTGAAGCGTTTGCTACCAGATTCGGGCAGGCGGGCGCAAAGTCAAGGGCCCGGCGCCGCGCCCGTCCAGAAAAGGCGAAAGGCGCGTCAACCACCCGCGCCTTCGGTATCGCGATCGTGGCGGCGTTATGCCACCGCGTCGGCGGGCTGCTTCTGCAGCAGCGCCAGCAGTTGTGCCAGTTCGGCGCGCATCTTGCGGCGGTCGACGATCATGTCGACGGCGCCCTTGGTCAGCAGGAACTCCGAGCGCTGGAAGCCTTCCGGCAGCTTCTCGCGCACGGTCTGCTCGATCACGCGCGGGCCGGCAAAGCCGATCAGCGCCTTGGGCTCGGCGATCACCACGTCGCCCAGGAAGGCGAACGAAGCCGACACGCCGCCCATGGTCGGGTCGGTCAGCACGCTGATGAACGGCAGCCTGGCCGCGCTCAGCTGGTTCAGCATCGCCGTGGTCTTGGCCATCTGCAGCAGCGACAGCAGGCTTTCCTGCATGCGCGCGCCGCCGGTGGCGGTAAAGCAGATGAACGGCACCTTCTGCTCGAGCGCGGCCTGCGCGCCGCGCACGAAGCGCTCGCCCACCACCGAGCCCATCGAGCCGCCCATGAACTCGAACTCGAAGCAGCTCGCCACCACCGGGATGGTGTGGATGGCACCGCCCATCACCACCATGGCATCGGTCTCGCCGGTGTCTTCCATGGCGGCCTTGATGCGGTCCGGGTACTTCTTGGAATCCTTGAACTTGAGCGCGTCGACCGGCACGATCTCCTGGCCGATCTCATAGCGGCCTTCGGCGTCCAGCAGCGCGTCCAGGCGCGCGCGCGCGCTGATGCGCATATGGTGGTCGCACTTGGGGCAGACGTGCAGGTTAGCCTCGACGTCGGTCCGGTACAGGGTGGACTCGCACGACGGGCACTTGACCCACAACCCCTCGGGGATGCCCTTGCGGGTGCTGGGGTCGGTCTGTTGAATCTTGGGGGGCAGGAGTTTATCCAACCAGCTCATGAAAGCTCCTTTCGGATGACTGCGGTCCGCCGGCAGACCCATGGTCGGGGCGCCGGTTGGCGGAAGGCAGGGAATCAACCCGCGAATTTACCACGCCGGCCCGGTGAGCTCGAAGCGCAACGCGCGAATTGCGCACGATAACGCACTTTTCGCCCCGCCCCAGGCCGGCAATGAATCACTTCAGGCATCCAGCGCCTGGCGAATTTCGGCGATGAACGATTGCAGAGTCGCCACCGCCTGCTCGCGCGGGGCGTCTTCCAGCAACTGCACCAGCCGGCTGCCGATCACCACGGCATCGGCCACGCTGCCGATCGCGCGCGCGGTCTGCGCGTCGCGGATGCCGAAGCCCACCCCGACCGGCAGGTTGGCGTGCTGCTTGATCAGCGGCAGGCGCGCCGCCACGCTGTCGAGGTCGATGGCGGCCGAGCCGGTCACGCCCTTGAGCGAGACGTAGTACAGGTAGCCGCTGGCGACGCGCGCCACTGCCTGGATGCGCGCATCGGTCGAGGTCGGCGCCAGCAGGAAGATCGGGTCCATGCCGTGGTCGCGCATCAGCCCGGCGAACGACTCGCACTCCTCGGGCGGATAGTCGACCACCAGCACGCCGTCGACGCCGGCGGCGCTGGCGGCCTTGGCGAAGGCCGCCTCGCCCATGCGCTCGATCGGGTTGGCGTAGCCCATCAGCACCACCGGCGTGTCGGCGTTGGTCTGGCGGAACTCGCGCACCCACTGCAGCACCTGCGTGAGCGACACGCCTTGCGCCAGCGCGCGCTCGGAGGCGCGCTGGATCACCGGACCGTCGGCCATCGGGTCGGAGAACGGCACGCCCAGCTCGATCACGTCGGCGCCGCCCGCCACCAGCGCTTGCATCAGCGCCACGGTCAGGCCGGGCTCGGGGTCGCCGGCGGTGATGAACGGAATCAGGCCCTTCTTCTGCTGCGCGGCCAGCGCCGCGAACGTCTTCTGGATACGGGACATATTCAGGGAATCAGGTGAGGCCGCGGCGCCGGCGAGACATCGTCGTTGGCGGCGGCCAGGGTTGGGGTCGCATCGGGCTCGATCGCGGGCATGGCCTCTGCAGCAGCGGCCACGCGCCCGCACGCCACCTGCACGTACTCGGGGTTGATTTCGTAGCCGACAAAGCGCCGGCCGTGGCGCAGGCAGGCCACCGCGGTGGTGCCGCTGCCGGCGAACGGATCCAGCACCAGGCCGCCCGGCGGGCAGCTCGACAGCACCATGCGCTCGACGATCTCCAGCGGCTTCTGCGTCGGGTGGTTGGCACGCTCCGGATCCTGGCGGTGGATGCGCGAGACGCTCCACAGGTCCTTCGGGTTGTAGCCCACCTCCAGCCACTTCTTGCCCTCGAAGCGTGGACGGCTGCGCGCCTTCTTGGTCTCGGGGTCGTACGGGATGCGCACCGGGTCGAGATCGAAGTAGTAGTCGCGCGCCTTGGCAAAGAAGCCGATGTTGTCGTGCACCGACGAGAACTTGCGCGTGGTGCCGCCCATGCTGGGCACGCGGCGGTCCCAGATGATCTCGTTGATCATGGTCAGGCGCCGCTTCAGCATCACGAACAGCTCCGGCGAGTACTGCCACGTGCAGAACAGATAGAGCGTGCCCTTGGGCGCGAGCTTGGGCACCACCGCGTCCATCCAGCGCTCGGACCAGTCCAGATAGGCCTGGCCCGACAGCAGGTCGGAATCGTTGCCGTAGTCCTTGCCCAGCCCGTACGGCGGATCGGCGACGATCAGGTCGACCGACCCATCCGGCAGGCGCGCAATGCCCTCGAACATGTCTTCCTGGAACAGGCGCAGCGGGGCGGAGTCGGGGGCGCCGGCAGCATCCGGCGCGCCGGCGCCGCCCACGGCAAGTCCGGTCGGAGGCAGCGCGCGCATCAGAGCTTGAGTCCCGCGCGCTCGGCCACGGTGTGCATGTCCTTGTCGCCGCGGCCGGACAGGTTCACCAGCAAGAGCTTGTCCTTGGGCAGCGTCGGCGCCAGCTTGCAGGCATAGGCGATGGCGTGGCTCGATTCCAGCGCCGGGATGATGCCCTCGATGCGGCAGCAGTCGTGGAAGGCCTTGAGCGCTTCCTCGTCGGTGACCGGCACGTATTGCGCGCGGCCGCTGTCCTTGAGCCAGGCATGCTCGGGGCCGACGCCGGGGTAGTCCAGCCCGGCCGACACCGAATGGGTCTCGATGATCTGGCCGTTGTCGTCCTGCAGCAGGTAGGTGCGGTTGCCGTGCAGCACGCCCGGCGTGCCGCCGGTCAGCGAGGCCGCGTGGCGGCCCGTGTCCAGCCCGTCGCCGGCGGCTTCGACGCCGATCAGCTGCACATCCTGGTGCTCGATGTACGGATAGAAGATGCCCATGGCATTGGAGCCGCCGCCGACGCAGGCGATCACCGCATCCGGCTGGCGCCCGGTCATTTCGGGCATCTGCACCTTGGCTTCCTCGCCGATCACGCACTGGAAGTCGCGCACCATCATCGGGTACGGGTGCGGGCCGGCCACGGTGCCGATGATGTAGAAGGTGTTCTCGACGTTGGTGACCCAGTCGCGCATGGCCTCGTTGAGCGCGTCCTTGAGCGTGCGCGAGCCGCTTTCCACCGGCACCACGGTCGCGCCCAGCAGCTTCATGCGGTAGACGTTGGCGGCCTGGCGCCTGACGTCCTCGGCGCCCATGTAGACCACGCACTCCATGCCGAAGCGCGCGGCGATGGTGGCGGTGGCCACGCCGTGCTGCCCTGCCCCGGTCTCGGCGATCACGCGCGGCTTGCCCATGCGCCTGGCCAGCAGCGCCTGGCCGATGACGTTGTTGATCTTGTGCGCGCCGGTGTGGTTCAGGTCCTCGCGCTTGAAGTAGATCTGCGCGCCGCCGAGCGTCTCGCTCCAGCGCTGCGCGTGGTAGATCGGCGACGGGCGGCCGACGAAGTGCTTCAGCTCGCGGCGGAATTCGGCGTCGAACTCGGGATCCTTCTGGTAATGCGCATAGGCGTCGCGCAGCTCATCGAGCGCGTGCACCAGCGTTTCGGACACGAAGGTGCCGCCATAGGGGCCGAAATGGCCGCGGGAATCGGGCAGGTCGTACATGTCTAGGCTCTTCGGAACAGCGGCCTTGCCTCAGCCGGCAAGGGCGCATGGTTGACTGGGTGCGCAACGGCCGCCTGGAAGCGGCGGGACACGGAGGTGGGCAAGGGATTGGTCTTCGCCCCGGCTCATCCGGCCTCGGCGCTGCGGACAGCGCGCACGAACTCGGCAATGCGGGCGTGGTCCTTCACGCCCTTGGCGGCCTCTACCCCGCTGCTGACATCGACGGCGTAGGGGCGCACGCGTTCAATCGCGCCAGCGACGTTTTGCGCGTTCAACCCACCACTCAAAACGATGCGAGGAGCGCCGCTTGCGTTCGGGTTGCCGGTTGCCATAACCGGGGGATTGGGCGGAAGCCATGCCGGAGGAATCAGGGTCCAGTCGAAGACGTGGCCGCCACCGCCATAGCCTTCGACGAAGGCATCGAGCAGCAAGGCAGCGGCATCACGGTATTGGTCGGCGAATTCTACCAAATCGAGCCCCGCACGGACACGGGCGGCGCGCAGGAACGGCAAGGCGCAGCGCTGGGCGGCCTGGGTGCAGAACTGCGGGGTCTCGTCGCCGTGCAGCTGCAGCAGCGTCAGCGGCACACGCTCGGCCACGTGGGCGATGTCTTCGAGGTCGGCGTTGACGAACAGGCCCGTCACCGTGACGAACGGCCCGGCGGCCTCGGCCAGCGCCGCGGCCTGCGCCACGTCGACGTAGCGCGGGCTCTTGGGGTAGAACACCAGCCCGATCGCGTCGGCGCCGGCATCGACCGCGGCGCGCACGTCGTCCTCGCGGGTCAGGCCGCAGATCTTGATGCGGGTGCGCTGCGGCAGGTGCGCCGCACTGCCCTCAGGCTGCGTCATCGAACACTCCATGGAACAGGCTCGCGGACGGGTCGGCCGCGGGGATCGGGTAAGCATCAGGATACTTGACCCCGACCAGGTAGAGGCCATCCGGCATGAAGGTCGGCGCCGCCAGCTTGCGGTCGCGCCCGGCCAGCACCTGGGCCAGCCACTGCGGCGGGTAGCGCCCGCGCCCCACCGCCACCAGGCAACCCATCAGGTTGCGCACCATGTGGTGCAGGAAAGCGCTGGCGCGGAAGCGCAGGAACACCCAGTTGCCGTCGTCGCGGATGGTGACGTCGTACATGGTCTTGACCGGGGATTTCGCCTGGCACTCGGCGGCGCGGAACGCGGAAAAGTCGTGCTCGCCGATCAGGTGCGCCGCGGCTGCGCGCATGGCGTCGACGTCGAGCCGTTGCCCGGGCGGCAGCATCTGGTAGCCGGCGCGACCATGCACCAGCGGCACCCGGTGCGGACCGGTGTAGAGCGCGTAGTAATACATGCGCTCGTACGCCAGGAAGCGGGCATGGAAGCCGTCATCGACCGGCAGCGCCCACTGCAGCGCGATCGACGGCGGCAGGAAGGCGTTGACGCCGCGCACCCAGGAAAAGGGTTCGCGCTCCAGTTCGGTATCCAGGTGGATCACCTGGCCCAGCGCATGCACGCCGGTATCGGTGCGTCCCGCCACCGTGGTCAGCAGGCGCACGCCGGCAAAGCGCTCGATGGCGTCTTCGAGGTGGTCCTGGACGGTATTGCGGTGCGGCTGCGACTGCCACCCGGAAAAGGCGGCGCCGTCGTAGTGCAGGCCAAGGGCGATGCGGTTCATGTCAGGGGAAAAAGCATGGCGGCGCGCAGGCTAGGCGCGCCGGAAAAGCAAATGCGCCGGAAGGGACGCTTCCGGCGCATCGCTTCTGGCCGCGGCAGCGCGTGCCGCGGCCGGACCGCCAATGATAGCTCAGGCCACTTCGAGCAGCAGCGAGCGGGCCTCGGCTTGCAGCGGATCCTGCGACTGCTCGACCACTTCCTGCAGCAGTTCGCGCGCCCCTTCCTTGTCGCCGATCTCGATATAGGCGCGCGCCAGGTCCAGCTTGATCTGCATGTCGCGCCCGCCGTCCAGGCCGTCGGCCGACAGCGTGCTCGGCGACACGCTCTGGCCCAGGCTGCCGGCGGTGTCGGGTGCCACCCGCGACAGGTCGATCGGCTCGGCCAGCTTGCCGTCGCGCAGCATGGTGGTGGCGGGAAGCGGCACCGAGGCCTCGTCGAGCGCGGCGGGGGCCGCGGCATTGCCTTGCGGCGTGCTGCCCAGGTCCAGCGACAGCCCGGACATGTCGAACTCCAGCGGGCGGCCGCGGGTCGGCGTGTCGAGCGTGGGCACGTCGTCATCGGCAAGCGGATCGGTGCCCGGCAGGCCCATGTCGAGGCGCACCGCCTCGCCCGGCTGCGGCGTCTCGGCGCCGAACACCATCGCCGCCGAAGCGGGCGCGACGATCGGGTCGCCGGCGGCCGGCGCCGGGAAGGCATCCAGCGGCAGCGACAGGTCGCCCAGGGACGGCTCCAGCCGCGCGATCGAGGCGGGATTCTGCGACGGATCCTGCGTGCGCCACTGGTCGGTTGCCGGCGATGCCGTATCGAGGCCCGCAGCCTCCGGCGTCACCACCATGAACAGCGCGTTGCCGGGCTCCAGCGCACGCCCCATTTCCGCGGCCTTCAGCCATTCCGCTCCGTGTCCGCCGGTCTGGGCGAACATTTCCTCTGCAATCACGCGGAACCCTTCCACATCCTGTCTGTTGCTGTAAATCTCCAGGAGCTTGAGCCGTACCGGCTGCTGCTCCGGGTGTTTCTCCAGGGCTTCGCGCAGGATTTCCTCTGCCTGCACATCGCGCCCGTAGGCGATATAGACCTCGGCCTCGGCGATCGGGTCGACCTCGTTGGCTTCGGGCGTGTTGTTGCCGATGCGGAAATCGGCGCCGAACACGCTGTGCTGCGAGGTGTCGACGCTCTGCCCGCCGGCAGTGCCGAACAGCGAGTTGGCGCCGGCCATGACGGTGCTTTCCTGCGACAGGATGCTGTCGCCGAAGCCAGTGGCCTCGCCCTCCTTCTGCTTCTGGCGGCGGCGATAGATCGCGTACACGCCCAGCAGCGCCACCACCAGGCCACCGCCCGGCAGCAGCATGGGATTGGCCAGCAGGCCGTCGAGGAACGACGGTTCGGGCACCGGCTCGGGCTGCGCGACCACCGGCGGGACAGGCTTGGCCGCAGGAGCCGATGCGGCACCTTGCGCCGCGTTGGCTGCCAAGTCCGCGGCAGGCTGCGAGGCGGGAGCCGCGGCCACGGCGGAGGCTGCCGCGGGCGCCACCGCAGCCGCGGCACTGGCGCCGGCCGCCGGCACGACAGGCGCGCTTGCCGCATTCGCCACGGCGGCCGCGGTTGCTGCGGCCGCTGCGGTGGCCGCTACCGCGTCGGCCTTCGGCGGCTCGGCCGGCACCACGGCGGGCGCGGCGGCTGCGGCCCTGGCGGCGGCGTCAGCCTTTTCCTTGTCGGCCAGCGCGGCCTGGTTGGCCTGGCTGAGCTTGGCGATCTCGGCGTTCTTCAGCTCGAGCAGCTTCTGCATGTCGCCGACATTCTTTTGCAGCTGGGCCAGGCGCGCCTCGGCTTCCTTCAGCTGGCGCTCGCGCGCGACTTCGGCTTCGGCCTTGGCCGCGGCGTCGGCCTGCACGCCACGCGCGGCCTTGCTGAGCTTGAGCTCATCGCGCGGGCCGTCGGTCGGCGCCGCCTGCTCCTGCACGCGCGCGGTCACGTTACCGGACTGCTGGCGGCCGCTGTCGGGCTCGACCGATTTGGCCGCGGCGGCGCTGGCCAGCCGGCTGCGGTAGGCGTCGAAGCCCTGCGTGCGCGCCACCACTTCGCGGCGCGCCGCCCTGGGCGTCACGGCCTGCGCCTGCTGCTGAGTCGGCACCTGCAGCACCGCGCCGCTGCGCAGGCGGTTCATGTTGCCGCCGATAAAGGCGTTGGGGTTGTTGCGATAGAGCGCCACCAGCATCTGGTCCAGCGAGACCGATTCTTGGCCCTGCACGGCCTCGCCGGCAATGCCATAGAGCGTGTCGCCGCGCTGCACGGTGTAGCCGCCGCCGGGGGCCATGTCGGTGCCGGCGGCCGGCGCCGCGGCGCGCCTGGCGCTCGGTCGCGCGGGACGGGCGGGTGCGGCCGGCCGGGCCGGCTCGGCCTCGGCGCTGGGCGCGGCCTGCTGCACCGGCGCAGGTGGCGCGGCGGCAGGTGCCGGCGCGGCCGGTGCGTCGGGCGTGGCGGCCTGCACCACCGGTGCCGGCGAGAAGGTCTGGTTGGAAGCCCTGGCCCCGGCGGGGTCGAGCAGGAAGGTGTAGGCGCGCGAGACCTTGCCGCTGGCCCAGCTCATGTCGACCAGGATATCGACGAAGGGCTCGCTGATCGGCTGGCTGGAACGGACCCGTGCCACGTAGCTGCCGTTGGCGCGGCGCTCCACTTCCAGCCGCAGGCTGCCTACGGCTGGCAGGTAGGTCAAGCCGGCCGCGGCATAGGCGCCCGGCGGCGCCAGCTTGACGCTGAGCCCCGCGGCCTCCTCGGCGGTGACCCCGCTGATGTCGATCTCAGCCTGCAGCGGCTGCCCCAGATTCGACTGAACCCGCAATTGCCCGAACCCCGCGGCATACGCGGCCGGCTGCGCAAGCAGCAGGCCCAGTGCCGTGACGGCCAGCGTTGACCAGCGCTGACGGGCAGTAGGCGCATCTTTCCGGCGATGTTGGCTCACACTCACCTTGTGCTCCGTTATGTTTTAGTAGCGATATGAATCGACAAACCGACCCCATAAACCAGGTCCGCCCGGCCGGCGGAGCATTCTGAACGGCCCCTTTGCCAGCCCGCGCGCAGGCGCCCGTCCCTGCGGACGGGGGGCGCATGCCGGCGTATTGTGACGCATCGCCCAGGAAAATAGGCGCCCGGATACAACAACGCCGCGCACGGGCGCGGCGTCGTAAGCAAAGCGCTGCATTCTGTTGCCTGGCTGCAACGCGCGCAACCAGGCCACAGGCGGCGGCCTGCAATCAGGATTCGATCAGGACTCGATCAGGATACGCAGCATGCGGCGCAGCGGCTCGGCCGCGCCCCACAGCAGCTGGTCGCCGACCGTGAAGGCCGACAGGTACTCGCCGCCCATCTGCATCTTGCGCAGGCGGCCGACCGGGATGGTCAGCGTGCCGGTCACGGCGGCGGGGGTCAGGTCGGTCATGCTGGCTTCGCGCGTATTCGGCACCACCTTGGCCCACGGGTTGTGCGCGGCGAGCATGCCTTCGATCTCGTCCAGCGGCACATCGCGGCGCAGCTTGATGGTCAGCGCCTGCGAGTGGCAGCGCATCGCGCCGATGCGCACGCACAGGCCGTCGACGGCGATCGGCGTGGCGCCGGTCGCGCCCAGGAAGCCCTCGCCGCGGCCCAGGATCTTGTTGGTCTCGGCGCCGCCCTTCCACTCTTCCTTGGACTGGCCGTTGCCGAGGTCCTTGTCGATCCAGGGGATCAGGTTGCCGGCCAGCGGCACGCCGAACTGCTTGGTTTCTTCCGCCGACAGGCCGTGCTGGGTCGACAGGATCTGGCGGTCGATCTCCAGGATGGCCGACGCCGGGTTGTCCAGCAGCGGCTTGACCGAAGCGTTCAGCGTGCCGAACTGGGTCAGCAGCTCGCGCATGTGCTGGGCGCCACCGCCCGAGGCAGCCTGGTAGGTCATCGAGGTCATCCACTCGACCATGTCGGCCTGGAACAGGCCGCCCAGACCGATCAGCATGCAGCTGACGGTGCAGTTGCCGCCGATGAAATTCTTGACGCCCTTGGACAGCGCGTCCTTGATCACACCCTGGTTGACCGGATCGAGCACGATGATGGCATCGTCCTTCATCCGCAGCGACGACGCCGCGTCGATCCAGTAGCCCTTCCAGCCCGCCGCGCGCAGCTTGGGGAAGACTTCGTTGGTGTAGTCGCCGCCTTGGGCGGTCAGCACCACGTCGCACTTCTTCAGTGCCTCGATGTCGTTGGCATCCTTGAGCGTGGTTTCGTTCTTGGCCATGGCGGGCGCCTTGCCGCCGGCGTTGGACGTGCTGAAGAAGACGGGCTCGATATGGTCGAAATCACGCTCTTCCTGCATGCGCTGCATCAGGACGCTGCCGACCATTCCCCGCCAACCGACGAGACCTACAATCATGATTTACCTCGGATGTGATTTTTACTTCCCCGCCATTTTCCTCGCCCGGCGTGGCTGCGCGGGGAAGACGGGCAGGCACGACGAACGGATCTAGGCGATCGCGGTTTTAATAATGGTTTTAATCGTCGTTGCGGTCTGGCCGAGCGAGATCGTGCCGACCGGGCCGCGGGTAGCGGTCAGGGCGACAACAGCAGTCAGGGTGGACTGGGAAAATCGGGCCATCGGCAGAGTCTACACGATTTTGCGGCGCTGCCGCAGCGTGCAAATTGGGGACAAATAAAACGCAGGGCACCGCGATGGCGGTGCCCTTTTGCGTGTGACTTACAGTGCCGCCAGCACGGCCTCACCCATCTCGCGGGTGCCAACCTGCTTGCAGCCCGGCGTCAGGATGTCGCCGGTGCGGTAGCCCTGGGCCAGCACCTTCTTCACGGCGTTCTCGATGCGGTCGGCCTGCTCGGCCTTGTTCAGCGAGTAGCGCAGCATCATCGCCGCCGACAGGATGGTCGCCAGCGGATTGGCCACGCCCTTGCCGGCGATGTCCGGCGCCGAGCCGTGCGAGGGTTCGTACAGGCCCTTGTTGTTCGCATCCAGCGACGCCGACGGCAGCATGCCGATCGAGCCGGTCAGCATCGCCGCCTCGTCCGACAGGATGTCGCCGAACATATTGCCGGTAACGATCACGTCGAAGCTCTTGGGCGCCTTGACCAGTTGCATGGCCGCGTTGTCCACATACATGTGCGACAGTTCGACCTCCGGATATTCCTTGCTGACATCGATCACGATGTCCTTCCAGAACTGGAAGGTCTCGAGCACGTTGGCCTTGTCGACGCTGCACAGCTTCTTGCCGCGCTTGGCCGCGGCCTGGAATGCCACATGCGCGATGCGGCGGATTTCCGGCTCGCTGTAGCGCATGGTGTCGAAGGCTTCGCGCTCACCCTTGAACAAACCGTCCGGCGCTTCGCGCAGGCCGCGCGGCTGGCCGAAGTAGATGTCGCCGTTCAGCTCGCGCACGATCAGGATGTCCAGGCCGGCGACCAGCTCGGGCTTCAGGCTCGAGGCGCCGGTCAGTTCCGGATAGCAGATCGCCGGACGGAAGTTGGCGAACAGCTGCAGGTGCTTGCGCAGGCCCAGGATGGCCTGCTCGGGGCGCAGCGCGCGCTCCAGGCTGTCGTACTTCCAGTCGCCGACGGCGCCGAACAGGATAGCGTCGGCTTCCTTGGCCAGCTTGAGCGTATTTTCCGGCAGCGGATGGCCTTCGGCCTCGTAGCCGGCGCCGCCCACCGGCGCGGTTTCCAGTTCGAACTTCTCGTCGAGCGCGTTCAGTACCTTGACGGCCTCTGCAACGATTTCGGGACCGATGCCGTCACCCGGCAGGACTGCGATCTTCATTGTTGTCTTTCCTCGTAGAGCCTTATCCGACCAGGCGGTTGTTCAGCCACGGCATCTTCGCCACGCGCTCGGCCTCGAAGGCCTTGATCTTGTCGGCATGACGCAGGGTCAGGCCGATATCGTCGAAGCCATTCAGCATGCAGTACTTGCGGAACGGCGCGATGTCGAACTCGTAGCCCTGCCCCGACGGCGTCAGCACCACCTGCTTGTCCAGGTCGATGGTCAGCTGGTAGCCGTTGAACGCGTTGGTCTCGTTGAACAGGTGGTCGACCTGCTGCTCGCTCAGCACCACCGGCAGCAGGCCGTTCTTGTAGCAGTTGTTGAAGAAGATATCGGCGAAGCTGGGCGCGATCACGGCGCGGAAGCCGTATTGCGTCAGCGCCCACGGCGCGTGCTCGCGCGAGCTGCCGCAGCCGAAGTTGCGGCGCGCCAGCAGGATCGACGCACCCTGGTAGCGCGGCTGGTTCAGCACGAAGTCCGGGTTCAGCGGACGCTTGCTGTTGTCCATGCCGGGCTCGCCCACATCCTTGTAGCGCCACTCGTCGAACAGGTTGGGACCGAAGCCGGTACGCTTGATGGACTTCAGGAACTGCTTCGGGATGATGGCGTCGGTATCGACGTTCTCGCGGTCGAGCGGCGCGACCAGGCCGCTGTGTACGGTGAACTTTTCCATGATGCTCTGTCCTTGCTTGTTCAGCCCAGCTTGCGGATATCGACGAAATGGCCCTCGATGGCAGCCGCGGCGGCCATCGCCGGGCTCACCAGGTGGGTGCGCCCGCCCGCGCCCTGGCGGCCCTCGAAGTTGCGGTTCGAGGTCGAGGCGCAGCGCTCGCCCGGATCGAGGCGGTCGGCATTCATCGCCAGGCACATCGAGCAGCCGGGCTCGCGCCATTCAAAGCCGGCGGCCTTGAAGATCTGGTCCAGGCCTTCGCGCTCGGCCTGCTCCTTGACCAGGCCCGAGCCCGGCACCACCATCGCCAGCTTCACGTTCGCGGCAACCTTGCGGCCCAGCTTTTGCACTACCCAGGCGGCGGCGCGCATGTCCTCGATGCGGCTGTTGGTGCACGAACCGATGAAGACCTTGTCGATGCTGATGCTCTCGACCGGCACGTTGGGCCGCAGGCCCATGTATTCCAGCGCGCGTTCCATCGCGTTGCGCTTGTTCGGATCCTTTTCCTTCTCCGGGTCCGGCACGCGGTCTTCGATGCTGATCACCATTTCCGGCGAGGTGCCCCAGGTCACCTGCGGGCGCACCTCTTCCGCGCGCAGCTCGACCACCTGGTCGAACTTCGCACCGGCATCGGAATGCAGCGTGCGCCAGTAGGCCACGGCCTGCTCCCACTCCACGCCCTGCGGCGCGTACGGGCGGCCCTTGACGTATTCCAGCGTGACATCGTCCACCGCCACCAGGCCGGCGCGCGCGCCCGCTTCGATGGCCATGTTGCAGACCGTCATGCGGCCTTCCATGGTCAGGTCGCGGATGGCCGAGCCGGCGAACTCGATGGTGTAGCCGGTGCCGCCGGCGGTGCCGATCTTGCCGATGATGGCCAGCACGATGTCCTTGGCGGTGCAGCCGCGCGGCAGCTTGCCTTCCACCCTGACCAGCATGTTCTTCGCCTTCTTGCCCAGCAGCGTCTGCGTGGCCAGCACGTGCTCGACTTCGGAGGTGCCGATGCCGTGCGCCAGCGCGCCGAAGGCGCCGTGGGTGCTGGTATGCGAGTCGCCGCACACCACCGTCATGCCCGGCAGCGTCGCGCCCTGCTCCGGCCCGATCACGTGCACGATGCCCTGGCGGTGGTCGGTCATCTTGAACTGGGTGATGCCGAAGCTGTCGCAATTGGCGTCCAGCGTATCGACCTGCAGCTTCGATACCGGATCGGCAATGCCCTGGCTGCGGTCCGTGGTCGGCACGTTGTGGTCCGACACCGCCAGGTTGGCGCTGATGCGCCACACCGGGCGCTCTGCCATCTTCAGGCCCTCGAACGCCTGCGGGCTGGTCACTTCATGCAGCAGGTGGCGATCGATATAGAGCAGCGTGGTGCCGTCTTCCTCGACGTGGACGGTGTGGTCATCCCAGAGTTTGTCGTAGAGCGTCTTGGCCATGATGCGATGGCGGGACCGATGACCGTGCCTTGGCAGGCCGGACCGCGGGGACCGCGCAGTAGTTTGCAGGGGTTTTTTCCGCTCCGGTCGCGGCGTGCGAACCGGCAGGCAATCATGACGATCGCGCCGGAAGCCGCCGGAAGCGGGCGTTATTTCAAGCGTTGCGGCAATGCTTGACTTGGCAATCGATTATGCCACAGGGGGTATGGGCAGCCGCGCCCAGCCTGGCCCGGAAGGCGCCCGCCATGTAATGTGATTGGCGAAAGGGGGATTTCGCGGATGGCGAAAACGCGCAGAAGAGAAGGAAGCGGCCGCCGCGGCGAGCGGCGGCCGGCCGGCATCAGCCGCCCAGGTAGGCGGCCTTGATCCGGTCGTTGGCGAGCAGGTTGGCGCCGGTATCGGCCAGCACCACCTTGCCGGTTTCCAGCACATAACCCCGGTCCGCCACCTGCAGCGCCTTGTTGGCGTTCTGCTCGACCAGGAACACGGTGACGCCCTCGTCACGAATGGTGCGGATGATGTCGAAGATCTGCGCAATGATCAGCGGCGCCAGGCCGAGCGTGGGCTCGTCCAGCAGCAGCAGGCGGGGCCGGCTCATCAGCGCCCGGCCGATCGCCAGCATCTGCTGCTCGCCGCCCGACATGGTGCCGGCGCGCTGGCCCGCGCGCTGGTTCAGGCGCGGGAACAGCTTGAACACGTGCTCGATGCCCGCCTCGATCTCGTCGCGCCTTGCGAAGAACGCGCCCATCTTCAGGTTTTCCAGCACCGTCAGGCTCGGGAACACGCGCCGGCCCTCGGGCGAGATCGCCATGCCCAGGCGCATGATCTCGTGGGTCGAGCGATGGGTAATGTCCTGCCCTTCGAACAGCACCCGCCCGCTCGAGGCGCGCGGCGTGCCGCACACGGTCATCATCAGCGTCGTCTTGCCGGCGCCGTTGCTGCCGATCAGGGTGACGATCTCCCCCTTGTTGACTTCGATCGATACGCCCGACAGCGCCTCGACGGCGCCGTAGTGGGTATGGACCTGTTCCAGCTTCAGCATCAGTCCTCTCCCAGGTAGGCCTTGATCACGCGCGGGTCGTTGCGCACTTCTTCGGGCTTGCCGATCACGATGGGCTTGCCGTGCTCCATCACCAGGATGCGGTCGGACACGCCCATCACCAGGCTCATGTCGTGCTCGATCAGCAGCACGGCAATGCCGAACTCGCGCCGCAGCTGGTCGATCAGCTGCTGCAGCTCGATCTTCTCCTGCGGATTCAGGCCGGCGGCGGGCTCGTCCAGCATCAGCAGGCGCGGCTGGGTGATCATGCAGCGCGCGATCTCGAGCCGGCGCTGGTGGCCGTACGAGAGCGTGCCCGCCTCGCGGTTGGCGACGCTGGTCAGGCCCATGCGCTCCAGCCACTGCGCGGCGCGCTGCAGCGCCTCGCGCTCGGCGCGGCGGTAGGCCGGGGTTGCGAACAGGCCGCGCAGGATGCCGGACTGCACCTGCAGGTGTTGCGCCACCATCAGGTTCTCGACCACGGTCAGGTTCTTGAACAGGCGGATGTTCTGGAACGTGCGCACCAGGCCCTTGCGCGCCACCATGTGGCTGGGCAGGCCGGCGATGGCGTGGCCGTCGAGCGTGACGTCGCCCGCGCTCGGCTTGTAGAAGCCGCCGACGCAGTTGAACACCGTGGTCTTGCCGGCGCCGTTCGGGCCGATGATGGCGAAGACCTCGTCCTTGCGCACATCGAAATCGATGCCGTCGACGGCCAGCAGGCCGCCGAAGCGCATCTGCAGGCCCGACACCCTGAGCAGTTCTGCCGTGGCATTGATCGGCGCACTCATTGCTGCATTCATCGGGGAAGCTCCACTTGCGGGCGGCTCGCGGGCAGCAGGCCCTGCGGACGCCACATCATCATCAGCACCATCACCAGGCCGAAGATCAGCATGCGATATTCGGCAAAGCCGCGCGCCACTTCGGGCAGCACCGTCAGCAGGATCGCCGCCAGGATCACGCCCAGCTGCGAGCCCATGCCGCCCAGCACCACCACGGCCAGCACCAGCGCCGATTCGATGAAGGTGAACGATTCCGGATTGACCAGGCCCTGGCGCGCGGCGAAGAACGCGCCGCCCAGGCCGGCGAACGATGCCCCCAGCGTGAACGCCGACAGCTTGATGCGGGTCGGGTTCAGGCCGAGCGAACGGCAGGCGATCTCATCCTCGCGCAACGCCTCCCAGGCGCGGCCCATCGGCATGCGGATCAGCCGGCTGGTGACGAACAGCGTGAAGCCGACCAGCAGCAGCGCGATCAGGTAGAGGAAGATCACCATGTGCTGGCTGGCGTAGTCCAGGCCGATCAGCTCGTGGAAGGTGCGCGTGCCCTCGACGCTGGCGCTGCGCGCCATCTCGACGCCGAACACGCTGGGCTTGGGAATGCCCGAGACACCATCCGGACCGCCGGTCAGGCTGGTCAGGTTGTTCAGCAGCAGGCGGATGATCTCGCCGAAGCCGAGCGTGACGATCGCCAGGTAGTCGCCGCGCAGGCGCAGCACCGGGAAGCCGAGCAGGAAGCCGAACCCCGCCGACAGCGCCGCCGCGATCGGCAGGCATTCCCAGAAGCTCAGGCCGAAGTACTGGTTCAGCAGCGCGTAGGTGTAGCCGCCCACGGCATAGAAGCCGACATAGCCCAGGTCGAGCAGGCCGGCATAGCCCACCACGATGTTCAGGCCAAGACCCAGGATCACGTAGATCAGCGCCAGCGTGGCCACGTCGACGGCGCCGCGCGAGCCGAAGAACGGCCACACCAGCCCCACCGCCAGCAGCACCCACACCGCCACGCGCTGCTGCTGCGCACCCAGCTGCGGCAGCGCCGGCAGGCGCACCGCGCTGCCCGCGCGCGACAGCACCGGCTTGAACAGCTGGAACAGGAATACCGCGGCCACGGCCAGCCACACCGGCCGCCAGTGCGGTTCCAGCACCACCTGGTAGCCTTCCAGCTTGAGCTGCAGGCCGAGGATGGGGATGGTCAGGATGGCGGTCACCACCGCCGCCGTGATCGCATTCTTGAGCGACTGGCCCGGCGTGGCGCCGCGCGCGGCGTGTCCGGCGGACATCGCAGAAACTTGGTTGGTCATGTCTCGCCTCCCTCAGACCTTTTCGACATCGGGCTTGCCCAGCAGCCCGGTCGGACGGAACAGCAGCACCAGCACCAGCAGGCTGAAGGCAACCACGTCCTTGTATTCGGCCGGCATGTAGCCCGAGGCGAAGGTTTCCGCCAGGCCCAGCAGCACGCCGCCGAGCATCGCGCCCGGGATGCTGCCGATGCCGCCCAGCACCGCCGCGGTAAAGGCCTTGATGCCGGCAATGAAGCCGATGAAGGGATTGAGCTTGCCGATGGTCAGCCCGATCAGCACGCCGCCCACCGCCGCCAGCATCGCGCCCAGCACGAAGGTGAACGAGATCACCTTGTTGGTGTCGATGCCGAGCAGGTTGGCCATGCGCATGTCCTCGGCGCAGGCACGGCAGGCGCGGCCCATGCGCGAGCGGCCGATAAACAGCGTCAGCGCCACCATCAGCGCCAGCGTCACGCCGACGATCAGCAGGCGCGAGTACGGCACCGTCACGGTGAAGTCGCCGCCCATCTGGAACTCGATGGCGCCCGAGATCAGCACCGGCACCGACACATCACGGGCGCCCTGCCCGATCTGGACATAGTTCTGCAGGAAGATCGACATGCCGATCGCCGAGATCAGCGGCACCAGCCGCGGCCCGCCGCGCAAGGGGCGGTATGCCACCCGCTCGACCGCATAGCCGTAGACGCCGGTGACCAGCACCGACACCAGCAAGGCGGCGCCGAGCACCAGCGGCAGGGGATAGCCTGCCTGGGCGCCGATGGCGGTGAGCGTGACCAGGCCGACATAGGCACCGATCATGTAAATCTCGCCGTGCGCGAAATTGATCATGCCGATGATGCCGTAGACCATTGTGTAGCCGATGGCGATCAGCGCATAGATCGCACCCAGCGTCAGGCCGTTGACCAGCTGCTGGGTGAACTGTGGAAGGAATTCATTCATTGGGGAAGCCTCAGGAACTTGAAGCCCGATACCAGAACGCCCCGCCCGGGGTACGGGCGGGGCGTGTGCGGGAAGGAGCGCCTGCTTAGTTCGCGGCGGTCTTGCTGGCGTCCTTGTGCCAGGTGTAGACCACGAACTTGAAGGACTTCAGGTCGCCCTTGGCGTCGTACTCGACCTTGCCGATCGGCGTGGTGAAGGCGTTCTTGTGCATGTACGCCGCGACCTTGGTGGGATCGGTGCTCTTGGCGCCGGCAATGGCGTCGCCGATGATCTTGACCGCGGCATAGGCCGGCATCTGGAACGGACCGTTGGCGTCACGCTTCTTGTCGGCAAAGGCCTTGACCAGGCTGGCGTTGGCCGGATCGGCCGAGAAGTCGGCCGGCAGCGTCACCAGCATGCCTTCCGACGACGGGCCGGCGATCGCGGTCACGTCCTTGTTGCCCACGCCCTCGGGGCCCATGAAGGTGGCCTTCACGCCCTGCTCGCGCGCCTGGCGCAGCAGCAGGCCCATTTCCGGGTGATAGCCGCCGAAGTAGACAAAGTCCACGCCCTGCGACTTGAGCTTGGTGATCACGGCCGAGTAGTCCGAGTCGCCGGCGTTGATGCCTTCGAACACGGCCACCGGGATCTTGGCGGCTTCCAGGTCCTTCCTCACCGAGCTGGCGATGCCCTGGCCGTACGACTGCTTGTCGTGCAGCACCGCGACCTTCTTCGGCTTGATCTTGCCGATGATGTACTGGGCGGCGGCCGGGCCCTGCTGGTCGTCGCGGCCGATGGTGCGGAAGATGAAGTTGCGCTTCTTGGTCTCGGTCAGCTGCGGCGCAGTGGCCGACGGCGTAACCATCACGATGCCCTCGTTCTCGTAGATGTCCGAGGCCGGAATGGTCGAGCCCGAGCACACGTGGCCGATCACGTACTTGATGTTCTGGCTGACGATCTTGTTGGCCACCGCGACCGCCTGTTTCGGCTCGCAGGCGTCATCCATCAGCACCACCTCGAACTTGTTGCCGCCGGCGCCGCCGGCTGCGTTGATCTGTTCGACGGCAGTCAGCGCACCGGCCTTGACCATGTCGCCATACTGCGCCACCGAGCCGCTCATCGGGCCGGCAATGGCGATCTTCACGGTTTCGGCGTTGGCGGCGGCGCCAAAGGTAGCCAGCATGGCAGCCAGCGAAATGGTGGAAAGACGGGACAGCGTCATCAGGAGCTCCTCGATTTATGTTTGGGTCATCCGGGCAGAAACGGTATGACCTGCGCAATCGAACAACACCCGCGGACGACTGGGATCGGGATCGGCGGAAGCGCCACCCGAGACGCGGAAGTCGGGCCTGCAAGGAAGAGACAGCGTATGCGGGGCCCGGCAAGTGTCAGTCCCGCTGAGGTAATGGGGACCAAGGTTCGGAAAGACAACGTTTGATGCGTTCTCTATTGCGCAAGCGATTCGCCTGCCCCGCTTGCCGCACCGCACGCCGGAAGGGTGGCCCGGCTGCCGTCGGCAAAGCAGCCCGCATTATAGGGTCAAATTTCCTGCCGCACGCGACTATCGCACAATTTATGCGGAACCGATTTGGGAAAACGCGACACAATCGTCCACGAATTGCGCCCGGGACCATTCAAGGTGCAATTTCCTGCCCTTTCCGGCGCCGCAGTGCACAACCGCACCCGCGCCACAAAGACAAACGCCCCGGCAGGGCCGGGGCGTCTGGAATTGCTGCACTGCGCAGCGGCGGACCAGCTTAGCGCTTGGCCACGTCCGGCACGTCGCGGGTGGCGGCGCCGACGAACAGCTGGCGCGGACGGCCGATCTTGTATTCCGGATCGGTGATCATCTCTTCCCACTGCGAGATCCAGCCCGGGGTACGGGCCAGCGCGAAGATGCAGGTGAACAGCGAGGTCGGGATGCCCAGCGCGCGCTGCACGATGCCCGAGTAGAAGTCGACGTTCGGGTACAGCTTGCGGCTGACGAAGTACTCGTCTTCCAGCGCGATCTTTTCCAGCTCCATGGCCAGCTTGAACAGCGGGTCGTTGTGCAGGCCCAGCTCGTTCAGCACTTCATGGCAGGTTTCGCGCATCAGCTTGGCACGCGGATCGTAGTTCTTGTACACGCGGTGGCCGAAGCCCATCAGGCGCACGCCCGAGTTCTTGTCCTTGACCTGCTTGATGAACTCGCCGATGTTATCGACGCTGCCGATCTCTTCCAGCATCTTCAGCGCGGCTTCGTTGGCGCCGCCGTGGGCCGGACCCCACAGGCAGGCCACGCCGGCGGCGATGGCGGCGAACGGGTTGGTGCCCGACGAACCGGCCAGGCGCACGGTCGAGGTCGACGCGTTCTGCTCGTGGTCGGCGTGCAGGATGAAGATGCGGTCCAGCGCGCGCTCCAGCACCGGGTTCACGGTGTACGGTGCGCACGGCGTGCCGAACAGCATGCGCAGGAAGTTGCCCGAGTAGGACAGGTCGTTCTGCGGGTAGATGTACGGCTGGCCGATGTTGTACTTGTACGCCATGGCGACCATGGTCGGCATCTTGGCGATCAGGCGGATGGCCGAGATCTCGCGCTGGTGCGGATCATCGATGTCCATCGCGTCATGGTAGAACGCGCTCATGGCACCCACCAGGCCGGTCAGCACGGCCATCGGGTGGGCATCGCGGCGGAAACCGCGCATGAAGAACTGCAGCTGCTCGTGAACCATGGTGTGGTTCATCACGTGGCCGACGAATTCTTCCTTCTGCTTGGCGTTGGGCAGCTCGCCCTTGAGCAGCAGGTAGCAGGTCTCGAGGTGGTCGCACTTCTGCGCCAGCTGCTCGATCGGGTAGCCGCGGTACAGCAGCTCGCCCTTGTCGCCGTCGATATAGGTGATCTTGGAATTGCACGAAGCCGTCGACATGAAACCGGGGTCGTAGGTGAACTTACCGGTTTGTCCGTACAGCTTGCGAATGTCGATCACGTCCGGGCCAACCGTACCCTTGTAGATCGGCAGCTCAACGCTGGGGGAACCATCGGAGAACGATAGCGTGGCTTTCACATCGGACGGCGTCATGTCGGATCCTTCAAATGCTGTGAATAATAATGTTGACCAAAACTCAGACCGTACGCAGCAGGGCGATGACTCGCTGCATCGGGGGCGTGTCGAGCTCACCGTCCAGTTCCTTGCGCGCAAGGAGCAGGTCCATCAACTCGTTGTCGCTGAGCTCGAACAGCTGGCTCAGCGCAGCCACATCCTCGTCGGACAGGCTCTCCTCGTAACGGTTGAAGAAACGTTCGACGATGATGTCGTTCTCCAGGAGGCCGCGGCGGGCACGCCAGCGCAACCGGGCGCGCTTGTGCGGATCGGCCTGATGGGAGAAGGTGGTGGCAGGACTCTCAGTCATGGCTTCCTACTTTCGGCGCGCCCGCCAGATATAGCCGCTCTGGCTGACGCGCCGCTTACTACTTAGACAGCCGCGGGATCAGACCGCGCGGCGGACCATCAGCTCCTTGATCTTGCCGATGGCCTTGGTCGGGTTCAGACCCTTCGGGCACACGTCGACGCAGTTCATGATGCTGTGGCAGCGGAACAGGCGGTACGGGTCGTTCAGGTTGTCCAGGCGCTCGCTGGTGGCCTGGTCGCGGCTGTCCGCGATGAAGCGGTAAGCCTGCAGCAGGCCGGCCGGGCCGACGAACTTGTCCGGGTTCCACCAGAACGACGGGCACGAGGTCGAGCAGCTGGCGCACAGAATGCACTCGTACAGGCCGTCCAGCTCGTCACGCTCTTCCGGCGACTGCAGGCGCTCTTTCTCGGGCGGCGGCTCGTCGTTGATCAGGAACGGCTTGATCGAGTTGTACTGCTTGAAGAAGTTCGTCATGTCGACGATCAGGTCGCGCACCACCGGCAGGCCGGGCAGCGGACGCAGCACGATGCGGTCCGGCAGCTCGCGCATGTTGGTCAGGCAGGCCAGGCCGTTCTTGCCGTTGATGTTCATCGCGTCCGAGCCGCACACGCCTTCGCGGCACGAGCGGCGGAACGAGATGGTCTCGTCCAGCTTCTTGAGCTTCACCAGCGCGTCCAGCAGCATGCGCTCGTGACCGTCCAGCTCGACCTCGTAGGTCTGCATGCGCGGCGCCGCATCCTTGTCCGGATCGTAGCGGTAGACTTCGAAAATACGCTTCATTTCTGTGGGTCCTGTTATCTCTACGATGCGGTGCTCAGAACGTGCGGGCCTTCGGCGGCACGCTTTCCACCGTCAGCGGTTCCATCTTCACCGGCTTGTAGTCGAGGCGGTTGCCTTCGCTGTAGAACAGCGTGTGCTTGAGCCAGTTCTGGTCGTCGCGGTTGGGGAAGTCGCTGTGCGCGTGGGCACCGCGCGATTCCTTGCGGGCGGCCGCCGAGATCATGGTGGCCTTGGCCACTTCCACCAGGTTGGCCACTTCCAGGGCTTCCACCAGCGCGGTGTTGAAGACCTTGGACTTGTCCTTCAGGTGGATGTTGTCGGCACGCTCGGACACTTCCAGGATGCGCTCGACGCCTTCGTCCATCAGCTTCTGGGTACGGAACACGCCGGCATGCGACTGCATGTTCTTGCGGATGTCGTTGGCGACATCCTGCGTGTACTCGCCCGACGACGAAGCCTGCAGCTTGGCCAGGCGCGACAGCGCGCGGTCGGCGGCATCGGCCGGCAGCGGCTTGTGTTCCTTCTGCTTCAGGTTCTGCGCGATGATGTGGTTGCCGGCGGCGCGGCCGAACACCACCAGGTCGAGCAGCGAGTTGGTGCCCAGGCGGTTGGCGCCGTGCACCGACACGCACGAGCATTCGCCGATCGCGTAGAAACCGTTGACGACCTCGTTCGGGTTGCCGTTCTTCGGCACCACTACCTGGCCGTGGTAGTTGGTCGGGATGCCGCCCATCTGGTAGTGGATGGTCGGGACCACCGGGATCGGTTCCTTGATCGCGTCGACGTTGGCGAACTTCAGGCCGATCTCGCGGATCGACGGCAGGCGCTTCATGATGGTCTCGGCGCCGACGTGGGTCAGGTCGAGCAGCACGTAGTCGCCGTTCGGGCCGCAGCCGCGGCCTTCCTTGATTTCCTGGTCCATCGAGCGCGAGACGAAGTCGCGCGGCGCCAGGTCCTTCAGCGTCGGGGCATAGCGCTCCATGAAGCGCTCGCCGTCCTTGTTGCGCAGGATACCGCCCTCGCCGCGCACGCCTTCGGTGATCAGCACGCCCGCGCCGGCCACGCCGGTGGGGTGGAACTGCCAGAACTCCATGTCTTCCAGCGGCACGCCCGCGCGCGCGGCCATGCCCAGGCCGTCACCGGTGTTGATGAAGGCGTTGGTGGAAGCGGCGTAGATGCGGCCGGCACCGCCGGTCGCGAACAGCGTGGTCTTGGCCTCGAGGATGTAGACCTCGCCGGTTTCCATTTCCAGCGCGGTCACGCCCACCACGTCGCCGTCCTGGTCGCGGATCAGGTCCAGCGCCATCCATTCGACGAAGAAGTGGGTCTTGGCGCGCACGTTGCGCTGGTACAGCGTGTGCAGCAGCGCGTGGCCGGTACGGTCGGCCGCGGCGCAGGCACGCTGCACCGGCTTCTCGCCGTAGTTGGCGGTGTGGCCGCCGAACGGGCGCTGGTAGATGGTGCCGTCGGGGTTGCGGTCGAACGGCATGCCGAAGTGCTCGAGCTCGTACACGACCTTCGGCGCTTCCCGGCACATGAACTCGATCGCGTCCTGGTCACCCAGCCAGTCCGAGCCCTTGATGGTGTCGTAGAAGTGATAGTGCCAGTTGTCCTCGCTCATGTTGCCCAGCGAGGCACCGATGCCGCCCTGCGCCGCCACGGTGTGCGAGCGGGTCGGGAACACCTTGGACAGCACGGCCACGTTCAGGCCGGCTTCCGCGAGCTGGAGGGATGCGCGCATCCCGGCGCCGCCAGCACCGACGATGACCACGTCAAAGCGGCGACGCGGCAATCCAGTCTTGACTGCGACCATTTATTACACCCTCCAGAGAATCTGAGCAGCGTAGCCCGCGCAACCGACGAGCCACAGAATCGTAAGAACTTGCAGCACGAGGCGCACCGCCATCGGCTTCACATAGTCCATCCAGATATCGCGCACGCCAATCCAGGCGTGATACAGCAGCGACAGGATGGTCAGGAACGTAATGATCTTCATCCACTGGTTGGCGAAGAGCCCTGCCCACGCTTCATACGAAGCGCCGTTCGACAGCAGGAAGGCAACAGCCAGGATCACGGTGAAGACCACCATGACCACGGCGGTGACGCGTTGCGCGAGCCAGTCTTTCAGACCGTAGTGCGCACCGACGACAAGACGCTTGGGACCGATATTGTTATTTGCCACCTTGATTCTCCTCAGAACAGGCCGAACAGCTTCAGGCCGAAAATCAGGGTAAGCAGCAGGCTCACAACCAGCACGCTGATGGCAGACTTGGCCGAGGCGGGCTTGGAGACACCAACGTGCACATCCAGCAGCAGGAAGCGGATCCCGGCGCAGAAGTGATGCAGATAACCCCAGATCAGGGCCAGCACAACCAGCTTGACAAAGCCGCCGGACAGAAGGGCCGAGAACTTTGCGAAGCTCAGTTCGGAGGTGATGCTCTGCTCAAACAGATACAGGACGAAGGGAAGGAGGAGGAACATCAGTGCACCGCTCACGCGATGCAGGATGGATACCTTGCCGGCCCAGGGCAACCGGTACTTCGCGATCTGCGAAATACCGATATTCCGGAACTCCGGCCTGGCTTGTTTGACGGCTTCAGCCATGCGAGACCCCATTAGCGGTAAACAAAGAAACGAAACTGCCATTGCCTGCATGCAACGGGATGCATTAGGGCAAATCCATGAGATTTTAGCGCCTTTGTTGCGCGCTGCACCAATAATTTTCTGCTATCACACCCCGACAAGCGCCGCCCGACAATCGCACACAAAGCACATCCGGCGGCCCGCGCCCCGCGACAACCTCCGCGTCGCGCAACAGACGGCATTTCCATGGCCAACCGACAATAACCGGCGCGTGCAGGGGGCGGCGCCGCGTTTCAGCTCAGGTCGTTCTGGTAATAGTGTCGGGTCGTGACATAAAGCCCACGGCGCACTTCCACGGGACGATCGCCATAGGTGTAGGAAACGCGCTCGACCGACAACAGCGGCGAGCCCACCGGCACGGACAACAGCCCGGCCGCGGTTTCATCGGCCGGGACGGCGCGGATTTTCTCCGAGGCGCGGATCATGCGCGTACCGAATTCGGCCTCGAACAATGCATACATGGGCCCCTTCCACTCGGTCAGCTTTTCCGCGGTCAGGCCCTTGAAGTTGGCGCCGAGCAGCCAGATTTCGTCCAGCACGGTCGATTCGCCGGAGAAAGTCAGCACCCGGCGGATCTGCACCACGCTGTCGCCGGTGCGGATGTCGAGCAATCGCGCGATCTCGGCCGGGGCGCGCAGGCGCTTGCATTCCAGCACATGGCTGGCGCCATAATGGGGTTCGCCTTCGTCCGGGACGAGGCGCAGGAAGCGGAACTTGACCACGTCTTCATGGTGCGTGGTGACGAAGGTGCCCTTGCCCTGGCGGCGCGCCACCAGGTTTTCGGCGGCCAGTTCGTCGATGGCCTTGCGCACCGTGCCCTGGCTGACCTTGTAGCGCGACGCCAGCTCCATCTCGCTCGGAATCATCTCGCCCGGCTTCCATTCGCCGGATTGCAGGCTGCGCGTGATCAGCGCCTTGATCTGCTGGTAAAGCGGGCTGAACGTGGGCGATGGCACTGACTGCAGACCAGGAGCGGGACCAGAAGCGGCACCAGTTGGCGGGGCGGCCTGCGGCGCGGCGGCCGGCGCGGGCGCCGGCGGCGAAAGCGGCTGCGTCCCGGCGCCAGGCGTGGCGGCGCCAGATTCCTGCGCGCCGGGTGTGGCTGCGCCGGTCAGGGACGTAGGCAGGGAGGACATAGCGCGATTTCACCACAAAAGGGCGAGTAACGTCCAGCCTTACGTTAATTGTCTTATGTCTTATATAAGACATATGAATTGACAGGATAGAGAGGCCAGGCCTACACTCGCGCTGGTCCACGCCCGCGATCGCCCGCCTCCAGGCCCGCCAGCTGCCGCCCCAGGGCGGAAATGTACCGCGCCCGCGGCGGCACGGTCTGGAAATGGCGCCTCGCTTCGCAGTAGACTAACGCTTTGTTGCATCACCATGACCCGTTGTGGCTCTCCCCCACCGGCCCCGCCACCTGGCTCCGGCGGACGGCCGCTCCCCGCTGTGGCGACAACCAGCACCCGGTGACACACCGCGCGCCTCCGCATGGCGCCGGCGCGCCACCGACCGGCATTCCCCCTTCTATCGTTTGGAGATTTACTCATGGCTAAAGCCCCAATGCGCGTCGCAGTGACCGGCGCCGCTGGCCAGATCGGCTACTCCCTGCTGTTCCGCATCGCCAACGGCGACATGCTGGGCAAAGACCAGCCGGTCATCCTCCAACTGCTCGACCTCCCGCAAGCCCAGCAAGCCGTCAAGGGCGTGGTGATGGAACTGGAAGACTGCGCGTTCCCGCTGCTGGCCGGCGTGGTCATAACCGATGACCCCAAGGTTGCCTTCAAGGACGCCGATGTCGCCCTGCTGGTGGGCGCCCGTCCGCGCAGCAAGGGCATGGAGCGCAAGGACCTGCTCGAAGCCAACGCCCAGATCTTCACGGTGCAGGGCAAGGCGCTGGACGAAGTCGCCAGCCGCAACGTCAAGGTGCTGGTGGTCGGCAACCCGGCCAACACCAACGCCTACATCGCCATGAAGTCGGCCCCGAACCTGCCGCGCGAGAACTTCACCGCGATGCTGCGCCTGGACCACAACCGCGCGCTGTCGCAGATCGCCGCCAAGACCGGCAAGCCGGTGTCGTCGATCGAGAAGCTGTTCGTGTGGGGCAACCACAGCCCGACCATGTACGCCGACTACCGCTACGCCACCGTCGACGGCCAGAGCGTCAAGGACCTGATCAACGACCCGGTGTGGAACAACGACGTGTTCCTGCCGACCGTCGGCAAGCGCGGCGCCGCCATCATCGAGGCCCGTGGCCTGTCGTCGGCCGCCTCGGCCGCCAATGCCGCCATCGACCACGTGCGCGACTGGGTGCTGGGCAGCAACGGCAAGGTCGTCACCATGGGCATCCCGTCCAACGGTGAATACGGCATCCCGGCCGACACCATGTTCGGCTACCCGGTGACCACCGCCAACGGCAAGTACGAAATCGTCAAGGGTCTGGAGATCGACGCCTACAGCCAGGAAAAGATCAACATCACCCTGAATGAACTGGAAGAAGAAAAGGCCGGCGTGCAGCATCTGCTGGGCTGATCTTCCGAACGCTCGAAAAAAGGACCGGGGTTCCGCAACGATTCAAGAATCGGCGCGGACCCCGGTTTTTTCATAGGCAGCGCCCAGGCGCCCTGCCCTGTCCGCCAACTTCAACTTCCCGAATCCACGTGCATCCTTCCGAGGTCTTGTTCCAGGGCGAAGCCATCCCGGTCCAGTTGCCGGTGTGTGACCATTACGCGGGCAGCGAAAAGCTCATGCGCAAGTCGCTGGCCCTGCAACAAGAGCTTGGCCCGGTCTTCGACATCACCTTCGACTGCGAGGACGGCGCCGCCGTGGGCCACGAGCACGAGCACGCCGAACTGTGCGCGCAGCTGGTCAACGGCCCGCTCAACGCCCACAACCGCGTGGGCGTGCGCATCCATGACCCGGCCCACCCCAGCTGGCGCCAGGACGTCGACGTACTGGTGCGCGCCGCCGGGGCGCGGCTGGCCTATGTGGTGGTGCCCAAGGTCACCGACGTGGTCGAGGTGGCGCGCGTGACCGACCATGTCAACCAGGTCGCGCGCAGCGCCGGCATTGCCCGCCATATCCCGATCCATGTGCTGATCGAAACCCATGCCGCGCTGGAGCAGGCCTTCGATATCGCCGCGCTGGTGCAGGTGGAATGCCTGAGCTTCGGCCTGATGGACTTTGTCTCGGCGCACCATGGCGCGATCCCCGGCGAGGCCATGCGCTCGCCGCAGCAGTTCGAGCACCCGCTGGTGCGCCGCGCCATGCTGGAAATCTCCGCCGCGTGCCACCGCCACGGCAAGGTGCCGTCGCACAACGTCAGCACCGACGTGCAGGCGCCGCAACGCGCCGGCGACGATGCGCTGCGCGCGCGCTGCGAATTCGGCTACTTGCGCAAGTGGAGCATCCATCCGGGCCAGATCGCCCCGATCGTGGCGGCGTTCCGGCCCGGCGCGGAAGAGATCGGCGCGGCCAGCCAGATCCTGCTGGCCGCGCACGAGAACAACTGGGCGCCGATCCGCCATGAAGGGCAGCTGCACGACCGCGCCAGCTACCGCTATTACTGGTCGCTGCTGCAGCGTGCGCAGGCCACCGGCACGCCGCTGCCGGCCAATGTGGAAGCGCTGTTCTTCGGCTGAAGCCGGTCCCCCAACCCATCCCATCATCATCCGCAGTGCCCAAGGAGACACGGATGCCTGCCTCGAAGCTCGCCGCGACCGACCCCACGCCCGCCCCCGCACCCGACACCGGGGCCAGCGCGCCGGCCGCGCCGCGGGCCAAGAAATCCGTCGCGCTGTCGGGCGTGACCGCCGGCAATACCGCGCTGTGCACCGTCGGCCGTACCGGCAACGACCTGCACTACCGTGGCTAC
>NZ_FMAD01000017.1 GCF_900094595.1 Cupriavidus alkaliphilus
TCGGCGAGCGTGGTCAGCAGCGTGACGCGCTGGCCGAGCAGGCTGTCGAGCGCGATATCGGCGTTGGCGCTGACCGCAACGATGCGCCATTCGAATATCGCAGAGATGGCCTCGCGGCCAATCCAGGCCTCTATCGCCAGTTCGGCCAGCGCGCCGTCACTGTCCAAGGCATACAAGCGATGGGCAGAAGAAAACTGTTGATGGAAGCTTGCAGGATCCATTTACCGATGCATCAAACCGCCTTGTTGTTCGGACGCGCTACTACGACCTCGGCGCATAGCATCGGCTATTTGTGCCTTTGCATCTAAAGGAAATCAACTGAAGAGATCCCGCTACGAAGCACAATATTTATCTCGATCAAATACCCACAAGATTCAGCCATTCAGCGGGGCAAGATTTCACTTCGAAATGCGAATTTCGGCAATGGCGAACGACGGCCCGGCAGGGCGCGGCGTCTCGTATGGAAACGCGAGTTTCCCATTGCGTCGCGCGCCGTACCGCGCGAACTGAGACTGTCATCGAACAGCGATGACAGAGGAGTGTGGAAACCCGAATGTCTCAACCGAACAGTCGCCGATGGCGGATGGTGGACACCCGTGCGAAGACATGGTTGACACATTCAGACGTCAGATGTGGGTGGTCCTAAGCCACTCTGTGACCTGCGCGCCTCGCCTGCGGGGCTGTTTTTTTTTATGTGCAGAACAGATAACGGCTCACCCTCAGTTTGATCAGTGAGCCGGCATTCTCTGAACGATGCGGAGCGCCCGCCAGGAGTTTTGCGGCGGCAAGGCGGATCAGTGCCCGATTCGTCACGAAAACCTGACCTTGCCGCGGCAAGGCCCGACTGCTAACCCTCAGTGAATCTGCATACCGCGCATGGCATGGATCCGCTCATGCTGTCGCTTCAACGCTTCATACTGGCGCTGAAGTGTCGCGCTGGCATCAGGCGGGAGCGTCTTCATCAGCACGGACTGATATTCGCGCCTGGCGGCATCTTCTTCGTGCTCGCACATACCCAGCACGGCGTCGTCATTGTTTGGCTGCAGCATGTGGCGGAACGCCATCCAGCCGCGGAACAGCGTGCCGTTCATGCTGCCGCGGTCAGCCGGCTGGCCGCCCATGGCACTGACCAGGGACTGCAATTCCTGCACCGACGCCCGGTAGGTTTCCGCGGTAGTGGCCAGGATGTCGCGAAGCTGCGCATCGCGCACTTCAGCGGCGCCGCTCATGCAGGCCAGTTCACTGTCCTTGCCCGCTTCGATCAGCTGATTCAGCGCCAAGACAGTTTGTTGCTGGTTGTCGCCCATGGCATTCTCCCAACACGCGCTCTGGCGGCGCGCAGCTTCGGCGCCGCCACGTTGGCCAAAGGAGGAACCGCCGCCGCGCAACCGGCGCGAGAATGGCGTCGCGGACGCCATCGATGTGCAACTGGTTCGCGCCGGCCCCACTTGCCTGCTCGTCATGAAGCAAGGCGTGACTTCATGATAGGAGATGGGCTGCTGGAAGCGCAGGGCCGCGACAGCGTGGCCTGCCCATCCCCGATTCAGGTCATTGATCGGGCGCATGGACCCGGCAGTGCTTCTTGCGGTGGCCGCCGGCATCCGGCGCGAAACTGTGCATCCTTTCCCGTTCCGTCCCGGTGGTCCTCTGCTTGCCGTCGGGCACGCGAGCCACGCCGCCCGCTCACAAGAACCCCACCGAAAACCAGGGCACCAGCGTCAACAACACCAGCGCCACAAACAACGCCGCCATATGTGGCCACACCCGTGGCATCGCCACGTCCGGTGACACCCGCCCGATCGCGCAGGCAGCATAGAACCCCACCCCGAACGGTGGCGCGAACAACCCCAGCCCCATCGCAAAGATCACCACCATGGCGTAATGCACTTCATGCACGCCGACCAGTTTCGCTATCGGAAACAGCAACGGCCCGAACAGCACAATGGCCGGGATACCTTCCAGCAGGCTCCCGAGGATGACGAACGCCAATGCCGATACCAGCAGGAAGCCAACCTTGCCGCCAGGGACTGCCGACAGGATGCTCACCAGGTCCTGCGCAAAACCGGATTGCGTCAGCGCCCAGGCCATGGCCGTGGCACAGCCGACGATCAGCAGGATCGCGCCGGACAGCGCGGCAGTATCCAGCAGCATCGGATAGACGCGACGCCACGCGAAGCGGCGATAAACCAGGACGCCTGCCACCACCGCATAGAAGATGCCGATGGTAGACACCTCGGTGGCAGTGGCCACGCCCTCCACCACCGCCGTGCGAATGATGACGGGCAGCGCCAGTGCCGGCAGCGCAACCAGCAGCGCTTTCACGATCGCCGGCCGCGACGGCCGCGGCGCGCCGCTCATGTCTTCCTTGCGGGTCTGGAACCAGACCACCAGCGACATCATCACCAACCCTACCGCCGCGGGCATCAGCCCACCGATGAACAGCGAGGTGATCGACACGCCGGTCACCGATCCCACCGTAATCAGCACGATGCTGGGCGGGATGGTCTCGGACATCGCGCCCGAAGCCGACAGCAGCCCGATCAGGTCGCCATCCTTGGCACCGCGCCGCTTCATCTCGGGAAACAGGCTCGGCGCCACGGCGGCCATGTCGGCGGCCTTGGCGCCGGAGATGCCGGAAACGATATACATCGCGCCCAGCAGCACATACTGCAATCCGCCGCGCAGATGGCCGATCAGGCTGACCAGGAAGTGGATCATCGCGCGCGCGAGGCCGGTCATCTCGATCAGCGCGCCCAGGAAGACAAAGAGCGGCACCGCCAGCAGGATCAGGTGCGACATGCCCTCCTGCATGCGGTTCGGGATGATCGACAGCGGCGTGGCCGTGGACAGCGACAGGTAGCACAGCGTCGCCAGGCCAAAGGCGAAGGCGATCGGCACGCCGATGGCCACGCACACGACCAGCATCACGAGGAAGAAGATCACGAGGTTGGCATTACCCAGCGTCATCAGCGTGGGCGACAGCAGCCAAAGGACGCCACCACACAATGCCACCATCAGGCCCGTCGCGATCACCGGCTTCCAGTGCGCCGCAAGCAGGCGCAAGATTGCCGCGACCAGCATCAGCACGATACCGGCCAGCACCGCGCCGGCGCGGTAGCCCTCGCTGATCTCCAGCGTCGGCGTCGAGACTTCCAGGTGCTCGGTCAGGTGTTCCCAGCCGGGCCTCAGCAACAGCGACAGGAACGCCACCACCAGCCACATGCCGAGCGCGTCCACCCAGGCGCGCCTTGCCGGCGGCAGGTTCTTGATAAAGGTGGTCAGTTGCATATGCGCGCCGCGGTCCAGCGCAATGATGGCGCCGAGCATTGCCAGCCACAGGAACAGGATGCTGGCCAGTTCATCCGTCCAGGGAACCGGCTGGTGCAGCGCGTAGCGCGCGAAGGCACCGCCGCCCAGCAGCAGGATTTCTGCCAGCACGATCAGGGCGGCCGGAACCTCCACCATGCAGGCCATCAGGCGGCGCCAGCACGCCGTGGCGGCTGACGGCGCTGAGAGCGCTGGCGCAATGGCTTCAGCGGTGTGCTCCATCGATGTCTCCTCTCCGTTTTTATCGTTCGTGCCAGCCGTCATGCCAGTCGGCCTGCGTATTGCTCCAGCCGCGACCACGCTTCGTCGCCGTACTTCTTCTTCCATTCGGCATAGAAGCCGGCGCCTTGCAGCAAGGCACGGAATGGCGCGGGATCTGGCTGGTTGAAGACGATGCCGAGGCGACTCAGCTCGGTTTGCGCATCGGTATTCAGGCGCGCGATGTCCTCGCGCTGCTTCAGCGCCGCCGCGGTGAAGTGCGTCGTGATAGCGGCCTGCACCTCCGCTGGCAGCGCCCGAAATTTCTTCGCATTGCCGAAGATAAAGTGACCATCCCAGGTGTGTCCGGTCAGCGCGCAGAACTTCTGCACTTCATACAGCTTGGCGCTGCGGATCAGCGCCAGCGGGTTCTCCTGCCCGTCCACGACCCGCGTTTGCAGCGCCGAATAGAGCTCGCCGAACGGAATGGCCGTGGGCGACGCGCCCAGTGCCTTGAACATCGAGATCCACAACGGGATGCCGGGCACGCGCACCTTGAAGCCCTTCAGGTCCGCCGGCGTGTTGATCGGCCGGCTCGCCGAGGTGATGTTGCGATAGCCGTTGTCCAGGCATTTGTCGAAGACGTGCAGGTTCACCTTGCCCAGGGCAGCACGGACATAGGCGCCGACGTCGCCGTCCATCGCAGCCCAGACCGTGGCGTAGTCCTTGAAGGCAAAGGCCACGCCGTTGATGCCGGCGGTCGGTACCAGCGTTTGCAGGTTGGTGCCGGCCGTGGACATGAAATCCATCGCGCCGGTGCGCACCTGCGCGATCATGTCGGGCTCGCTGCCGAGCTGGCTGTTGGGATAGACCTGCAGGTCGACCTTGCCGCCGGTGTCCTGTCGGATCGCCACCGCCGCCTGCTGGATGCGCAGCGTGCCCGGATGGTCGGCGGGAAAGGCGGTGCCGTACTTGAGGCGGATGGTGCCAGCCTGGGCCAGTACGTGGGCTGCCGGCAGCGTCATCGCCAGCGTGCCGGCGGCTAGCGCGCCAAAGCGGCGTCGGGTTAACAGCATGGCCATGGTGCGGTGGTCTCCTAGTTATCGGGTGGGGATGGCTCAGGACGACAGCAGCGCAGCGGCGCCGCCGGCGCGGAGCACCGCCAGGTGGCGGGCCAGGCGATCAGCCAATGGTGCGGGCCACGGTTCGCTGCCAAAAACAGGGGCGTGCGCGAGTGCCTGTCTGACGGCGTCGGCATCGCTGTGCGCGCCACGCAGGCACGCCGCCAGCGCAGGTGCGCCGGGATCGTCGAAGGCAAGTGCCTGGCCGCCATCGCTGCGTCCGCTGCGCAGGCAATGCAGCCAGGCCGCGAGCGCGCGTTCCAGCCACGGCCGCTCGGTCCCTGCACTGGCACGCAGGGCGGGCAGCCAGCGCACCGGCACTTTCTGCGTGCCGTCGGCTGCAATCTGCACGGTGCGATGGTCGAGCGCGGCATTGCGGAAGCGCTGCAGCAGGGCCTCGGTGTATCCGGCCACGTCATACCCGGGCGGCGCTTGCACGGTGGCGCACAGGTCTGCCATCACGCCGCGCGCGAAGGCGCCGACCTGCGGATCGTCCATGGCCTCGGCAACGGTCTGCAGCCCGCACAGTTGTCCGGCGTAGGCGATGGCGGAATGCGTGCCGTTGAGCAGCTGCAGTTTCATCGCCTGGAACGGCCGGACATCGCCGGTCATCAGCGCGCCGCCCGCTTCCCATGCCGGCCTGGGTCCGGCAAAGCGGTCCTCGATCACCCACTGCGTGAAGGCTTCGCAGACAATGGCGGCCTCGTCGCGCAAACCCAGGCGGCGCTGCGCGTCACGGCGCGATGCCGGCGTGGCGGCGGGCACGATCCGGTCCACCATGGTGTTGGGAAACGCCACGTCGTCGCGCACGCGGCGTGCCAGCGTCGGGTCCGTCAGCGCGGCGTACTGCGCCAGCAGCTTGCGCAGCGTCTCGCCATTGGCAGGCATGTTGTCGCAGCAGACGATGCTGAGGGGCGCCCTGGCGGGCCGCCGGCGCAGGCCGGCAGCCAGTACGCCGAGCGTGCTTCTGGGGGTGTCGGGATGGGCCAGGTCGTGGCGGATATCGGCGTGGTCCGTGTCCAGGTCGGCGCTGGACGGATGCTGGCAGTAACCCTTCTCTGTCACCGTGCAGGTCACCACCGCGATACCGGGATCGGCCAGCGCGCCGAGCACCTCGCCCAGCGCATGCGGCGCATACCAGGCCTGCACCACGGCGCCGACAATGCGGGTGGTGGCCGTCGCGCCTTCGCGCTCGGTCACCGAATACAGGAAGTCCTGCGCCGCCAGCGTCCTGGGCATGCGCGGCTCTCGCAGGCTGACGCCGACAATGCCCCAGCGGCTATCCCCGGCGTGGATCGCGGCTTCCGTGTACAGCGCCTGGTGCGCGCGATGGAACGCGCCCAGGCCCAGGTGCAGCACGCCGCGCGACAAGCGGCTGCGGTCGTAGCCCGGCTGGCGCACTTCAGCATTGGCGCGGCAACGGTTGCGTTGCGTGAGCCTCATCGGCGGTACCTCGGCAGGTCTGTTGGCAGCAGCATCGTGCGTGCATCCGGCGTTGTCTTCGATGCGAAGAAGTTTGCACGCACCCGTGGTGTCCAACGTGCGGTGCTTTCGCGATTCAACTGCGGCGAACGCTGCATTTGATTGCGGAATCTGCCGTACTCCGCCGCAATCGGCCCGCAGTACTCTGGCTGCATCCACACCGATGCGGGCGTTGCGCAACCAGGCAGCGCCGTCGGGCCACGACAACGACGATCCGGCCGGAGACACCCTTTGAAAATCGAACAGATAAAGACCATCGTCACCTGCCCCGGGCGCAACTTCGTGACGGTCAAGGTGGTCACCGATGCCGGCGTGTACGGGCTGGGCGACGCCACGCTCAATGGCCGCGAACTGGCGGTGCGGACCTATCTGGACGAACATGTGATTCCGTGCCTGACAGGCCGCGATCCGCGCCGGATCGAGGACATCTGGCAATACCTCTACCGCGGCGCCTACTGGCGGCGCGGGCCGGTGACGATGACCGCCATCGCCGCCATCGATATGGCGCTGTGGGACATCCTGGGCAAGCTGGCCGGCATGCCTGTCTACCAGTTGCTTGGCGGGCGCAGCCGCCATGGCCTGATGGTGTATGGCCACGCCACCGGGCGCGACCACGCCGAAGCCATCGACGCGGTGCACAGCCATATCGCGCAAGGCTACAAGGCGATTCGAGTCCAGTCGGGCGTGCCTGGCTTGTCCAAGGTGTATGGCGTCGGCACCCAACCGGGTCACTATGAACCGGCGCAGAAGGGCCTGCCGCCGGAGGAGCCATGGGACACCGCGCTGTACCTGCGCCACACGCCGGAACTGTTCCGCAAGGTGCGCGAGGCGGTCGGCTTCGGCCCGCATCTGCTGCACGATGCGCACCACCGGCTGACACCGATCGAAGCGGCCAGCCTCGGCAAGGCGCTGGAACCCTTCAGCCTGTTCTGGCTGGAGGATGCAACGCCGGCCGAGAACCAGGAGGCGTTCCGGCTGATTCGCCAGCACACCACCACGCCGCTCGCGGCGGGCGAAATCTTCAATTCCTTGTGGGACTGCAAGGACCTGATCAGCCATCAGCTGATCGACTACATCCGCACCACCATCGTCCACGCCGGGGGCATCACGCATGTGCGCCGCATCGCGGACTTCGCAGCGATCCATCAGGTCCGCACCGGCTTCCACGGCGCCACCGACTTGTCACCGGTATGCATGGCCGCAGCCGTCAACTTCGGGCTGTGGACGCCAAACTTCGGCATCCAGGAACTGATGCCGCATGGCTCGTTGGTTGACGCGGTGTTTCCGCACAACTACCGCCTGGAGGACGGTTACCTGGTGATGGACGACGTGCCCGGTCTTGGCGTCGACATCGACGAGCGGCTGGCGGCCCGATATCCGTACGAACGCGCCTATCTGCCGGTGGCGCGGCTGCGCGATGGCGCGATGTGGAACTGGTAGCCGCCGCGCCAGTAGACGGAAACAAGGAGCCAGCATGTTGAGCGTAGTCGTCGAG
This sequence comes from Cupriavidus alkaliphilus, assembly GCF_900094595.1. GTDB lineage: Bacteria > Pseudomonadota > Gammaproteobacteria > Burkholderiales > Burkholderiaceae > Cupriavidus > Cupriavidus alkaliphilus. Next base: position 7,624 of record NZ_FMAD01000017.1, read on the forward strand.
CAAGCGCACCGCATGGCCGTATGCGAGCGCCCCAACCCGGTCCCGGCCGAAGGCGAGGTGCGCGTGCGCGTCCGCCTGGCTGGCGTCTGCGGTTCGGATCTGCACATCTTCCATGGCAAGAATCCGTTCGTGACCTATCCGCGCGTCATCGGCCACGAGTTCGTCGGCCATGTCGATGCGGTCGGCGCTGGCGTCAGCGCCTTGCGCATCGGCGAGCGGGTGGTGGTGGATCCGGTGGTCAGCTGCGGTCAATGCCATGCCTGCCGGATCGGCCGGCACAATGTCTGCCAGCGGCTACAGGTGATCGGCGTGCACCGCGATGGCGGCTTCAGCCAATTCGCATGCGTGCCGGCACGTAACGCCTACGCGGTGCCCGATGGCATGCCGACGGCCAGCGCTGCGGTGATCGAGCCATTTGCCGTGGCCGCCAACGCCACCCACCGCACCGGCGTACTGCCCTCGGACGTGGCGCTGATCTATGGCGCCGGGCCGGTCGGACTCAACCTGCTGCAGGTGCTCAAGCGCGTATATGGCATACGCACCTTCATCACCGACCATGTCGATGAACGGCTGGCATTGGCGCAAGCCTGCGGCGCCGCGGACGACGAAATCATCAACACCGCGCGCGAGCCGCTTGCCCGCGCGCTGGAGCGCCGCGGCGCGGCGGGCGGGCCGACGCTGATCTACGATGCCGTCTGCCATCCCGCCATCCTGGAAGAAGCCGTTGGCCTCGCCGCGCCGGCTGGCCGCATCGGCGTGCTCGGGTTTTCTGCCACGCCATCGTCGCTGCCGCAGCAAGCGCTGACCAGCAAGGAATTGACCCTGTATGCCTCGCGCCTGAATTGCGCGATGTTTCCCACCGTCATCGACTGGATCATGCGCGGTCTGGTGGATCCGGGCCGGATCGTCACGCACCAGGTCAATGTCCGCGACGTGGCCTACGCGTTCGACCTCGCCGAAAACCAGCCGCGCGTCAGTTGCAAGGTGTTGCTCGACCTGGGCGAGGACGCCTGACATGCGCGCGCGGTTCGACATCGTCGCGCTGGGCGAGGCCATGGTCGAGTTCAACCACGCCGGCCCGCGCGGTTCGCGCACCTATCTGCAGGGCTTCGGCGGCGATACCTCCAACGCCGTCATCGCCGCGGCGCGCCAGGGTGCCCGGTGCGCCTACGTGACGCGGCTGGGCGACGACGAGTTCGGCCGCATGTGCCGGTGCCTGTTGCGCCGCGAGCACGTCGACACCAGCGGCGTCGTCCTCGATGCGTCGGCGCCTACCGGACTCTACTTCGTCCATCATGGCCCGGATGGCCACGTCTTCACCTATCGACGCTCCGGGTCCGCCGCGAGCCGGATGCAACCCGGCGACCTGCCGGTCGCATTGCTGGAAAGGGCCACCTGGCTCCACGTCTCGGGCATCAGCCAGGCCATCAGCACGTCAGCCACGCGTACCGTGCGCGAGGCCATCCGCATCGCCCGCCAGGCCGGCACCAGGGTGTCCTACGACCCCAACCTGCGCCTTACACTCTGGCCATTGGAGCGCGCCCGTGAAGTCATCGTCGCCACGCTGCCCCTGTGCGACCTGTTCCTGCCGAGCCTGGACGACGTGCGCCAGCTTGCCGGCATCGACCATCCCACGGGCATCGTCGACTGGTGCCACCAGATGGGCGCGCCGCATGTGGTATTGAAACTGGGCAGCCAGGGTTGCCTGGTATCCGACGGCGAAGAGTTGACCGCCGTGGCGCCGTTCCGCGTCGACGCGGTCGATGCGACCGGCGCGGGCGACTGCTTCGACGGAACCTATCTCGCGCGGCTGGTGGCCGGAGATGACCCTGTGTCCGCTGCGCGATGGGCGGCGGTGGCGGCCGCGCTGGCCACCACGGGCCACGGCGCCGTCGCGCCGCTGCCAGGGGTGCAAGCCGTCTGGAATGCGCTGAAAGCGCAATCATGAAGGTGGCGACGGCGCGACATTCACGCTGACTGCGTGCACGCTCGCGAACGAAATCCGTCGATTCAGCCCATGGGCCTGGAACGGCGCCTGGCGGTGGCCTATACCTGTCGCATGCCAACCTTCCTGATGACGAGGTATCCCATGCACCACGCCTTCCCGCCCAACGACCCCCACGCCATGGCCTACTGGCGCGCGCGCCGCATGGTGCGCGCGCTGCGCGGCTGGTATATCCACCTGCTGGTTTATACCGTGGTCAATGCATGGCTGTGGTTCCGCTTCTTCTACTTCCCGTCGCCGCCCTGGTCGCATTACGCCACCACGGGCTGGCCGTGGCCGCTGACCACCACGCTGGCCTGGGGGCTGGGGCTCACCGTGCACGGGTTACTGGTCTGGATGCGGCTGTCGCGCCGCGGCCGTGACTGGGAACAGCGCAAGATCCAGGAATTCATGGATCGACACTAGCCAGATCACTGGCTGGCGACGCGCGCGCCAGCCGGCCTACATCTGCCGGAACCGATGCATGTAGGCGCGCGATACCGGCAGTTCGGCATCGCTGTCGCGCAGCCTGACAAAGAGCCGCCCCGACTCGTCGCGCCGCGTGCCGGCCACGTATTCCATATTGACGATGGATGAGCGGTGGATCTGCCAGAACACCTCGGGATCGAGACCGGCAATCAGCTCCGCCAGCGGCGTGCGAATCAGGTGCTCGCCATCCGGGGTATGCACCACCACGTACTTGTCGTCGCTCTGGAAATACATCACGTCCTGGATCGGCACGTGGCTGGTGGTATTGCCACGGCTAGCCCGGACCCACCGCAGCTGGCTGGAAGCTTCCGCGCGCGGCTGGGCACGTGTCAGCTGGTTCAGCAACTGCGCCAGCTCGGGCAGTGGCGCCGCTTCCTGCAACGCCTTGCGCAATCGTTCGATGGTGCGGCCCAGGCGCTCCTCGCTGACCGGCTTGACCAGGTAGTCCACTGCGGCGCGCTCGAACGCATCGAGCGCAAACTCGTCATAGGCTGTGACGAACACCACCCGGGTTTCGGTTTCCAACCCCTGCGCCACTTCCAGCCCCGACAGGCCCGGCATCTTGATATCGAGGAAGGCAACGCTCGGCGACAAGCGCGCGATGGCGTCGGCGGCTTCGATGCCGTTGGTCGCCTCGGCAACGATCTGCAACTCCGGCCACAGGCGCTGCAGCTTGCCGCGCAGGTACGCACGCAGATGCTCTTCATCGTCGGCAATCAGGGCGGTGGGCGTCATGTGCATCTCCGGTTCAGGATGCCGGTGGCAGCGGAAGATCGATCAGTACGGCGGTGCCGGGCGAGCGCTCTTCAATCCTGACGTGGGCGTCACCGTCATACAGCACGGCGAGCCGCTCGCGCAGGTTAGACAGCCCGACACCAGCGCCGGCCGAGGGCCGAAACCCCATGCCATCGTCCTCGATCGTCGCCAGCATGCGCGCGCCGTGCCGCTCCAGCCGGACCAGCAAGCGCCCGCCTTCGATCTTCGGCTCCAGGCCATGCTTGATCGCATTCTCGACCACCGGTTGCAACAGCATTGGCGCCAGCGGCATCGCTTCGAGTTGCGGGTCGACGTCGACCGTGTATTGCAGGCGCTCGCCCATGCGGATACGGATCAGTGCCAGATAATCGCGCAGCAGCTTTGCCTCCTGCGCCACCGTACCTTGCGTAGCACGGCTGGCGGCCAGCGAGGCACGCAGATAGGCGATGAAATGCTCCAGCATCATCGTCGCCTTCTGCGGCGCGGGCTCGATCAGGCTGACCACGTTGGCCAGCGTGTTGAACAGGAAGTGCGGTTCGATCTGCGCCTGCAGTAGCTTCATGCGAGCCTCGACCAGCTGCTTCTCCGTCGACAGCGTGCGCACCTGTTCCTGCGCCATGTACTCGGCAATCTTGCGCTCTTCCCACCGCCGCCCGAGCAGGCCCACACGGCCCCAGGTCATGATGCCATGCACCGCCAGGCCAATCCCCCAACCCATCAGCGGGCCACCCGCCCAGGGCCGATGCGACGAGCCCATCAGATGGAAGCCGATCAACATCGCGTTCACCACCACGTAGACCATGGCGTGCAGATAGAAGAAGCGCAACGCGCGCACGCGGTGGCGGGCTTCTTCATAGGCGCGTTGCTCGGGGGCCGAGCGCCAGAGGCGGGAGTTGGGGAAAGGCACGGGGGTGGTTGGGGCGGAAATTTGTGCAGGTTACCACCGGGCTAACGGGGCTGTTATGCGGGTGCCGGGAATCGACAGGATGGCGGCGCGAAGCGACGGATAACGGGCGTCGATCTCCGGGTTGCCTGCAATTGGGGCTCACGCATGGCGCGGCGTCACAGTCATCGGCGAAGCTCTGGGGATGCGTGTCAGGCTCTTGGTGACAACGCCTCGGGTGCCGCCAAAACAAAACGGGCTACGCAATGCGTAGCCCGTTCTTCAATGCTGGTGCCGGCGGCAGGACTCGAACACGCCACCTGATGGTTATAAATTTTCAATTACTCAATATATTCATTATTAAGCAAAGAGATCCGTATGTAGCAAAAATCTAAGGTACTTTAGATTAAGTAACTTAGCGTAAGGGAATGCAGACAGTCCGGACTAGTATCTGCGCTGCCTTCGTACTGCGCGTCCACGACCGATGCAATTGTCTGATGAACGCCAGCGGCATGAGCTCAACTACGGCGGCGACTACTTTCCCAAACGGCCTGCGGACACCCCGGAGTCTTTCGCGTTACATTGCGTGCAAGTCCCTACTCGCGAAAACTATGCCTGCCGTCCAAATCCCGTCAAACGCGGCTACTACGCTCCAAGCCTATTTCTCGCAAACGCCCGGATTTGCTCGCGAAAACGCCGATAGGATGGTAGCCGTTGTACTGGTCCATTTGGATCAAGATCGAAGGTCAACCGTGCCCGCATCTCGGGATAGCGAGCCTTAAAGCTCTTTAGCCTTCCCCCTTGCGTCTGGCTTGCCTCACATAGTGCGTCCAACAACACTCGCTTCGTATCTGTAGTCTGTTCCAACTGCGCTACCGGCGGTAGACAGTTGATAGGCCCTTTCAAGCGCTCATTTCCTGCAACTCTCTTTATGACCGACGGATCCGCTAGCAACCATGTCTCGAGCATTGCAACAGGGACAATAGGAATAACGCGCTCCAAAGGGATCAGACCATCCGCGGCTTCTTCAATCTCGAGTTGCCGAGCGACATCGCCAGCATTGTCGGCGTCACGATGAACAAATATGGCATCAGCATTTGGATAATGCCGCAATAACGCAACAAGCTTATCCCGAACAGTTCGACCAACGGGCGGGTTAAATATACTCAAATCGGGCGCATCCCCACTAACTTCCGCAAACCCCTCGTCAATCAAAACATTCTCAATATGATCGACCAAGCGTAAATCTGAGGGCCCCTCCCCAGTAAGGACAAAATTAATTTTCATTTTTAAGGCAATTAATTTATTCGGCCAAATCCAACGAAATTTGACTACCAGGCGGCAGGGTAAGATATGAAATAATCGAACCCTTATCAATGCACTCACGGCCTGCCGCCGATCGCCAACTTTCGCGCAAACTCTTGCAACGGATCGTGGAAGCCGGTTTTCCATCTAGCCCCCGAACCTTTACGATATCGGCGTATATTAGATCGTCGGGTGTCTCTAGCTTTACCAATACCGGAGAATGCGTGGCAATGAGAATCTGCCGCATGGGGTTGTTTTCACCGGTCGACTGAGTTGGGTCGACAGCCAATTCCTTTAGCAATGAAAGCATTGCACTCATCTTTGCCGGATGAATCCCATTTTCTGGTTCTTCGAAACAGAGGAGCCCCATGAAATCGGGATCTTCCGCCATAATGCAGAGTGCGAGGAAGCGCAATGTCCCATCCGAAAGCGCCCGCGCAGGAAGAAAAGCTCCAGATCGCTCGCGCACCTCCACGGTTAACAATTGCCTCACGGGGTCTACGTCAACCCTTACATCAGACGTAGGCATAATCTCCGAAAGCCTACTTGCAATGCGAGAGTAGACGTTCTCATCTTTACGGAACAATCTATACAGAGCCGCAGCAAGCTTTCCCCCATCAGCCCCTACGGTTCCCTCTTCATGCATTTTATTTGAGCGGCGCATTGCGCTCGGCTCAAGCGAGAGGAAGCGCCACGATTGCATTTCTCTTCGGGCAGAAAGAATGGTGGGCCACACCGAACTATTAGTATTTGCAATCACTGTCTTAGGAATATGTCGCGCCGGAATTTTCTGCGGCTGGCCACTACTTCCCCCATCTTGGTGCAGATGGATTTCGATAATTCCGTCATCCTCGACAACTTGAGTGGAAATGAAACCCGCGCCCTTTCTTTTGTTGACGATAACCTTATCGCGAAACTGGGCAGCACTCAAAGGAAATTGCAGCAGATTTACCGCTTCACCTTTATTAATATGCACGAGACTTTCGCGCGCGAGATACAATCCCAGCGAATTTGATTCCTCTTCGTGCAAGTCCCTAGCGATCTCGACTTCATAGCGCAAGAAAGTGGATTTTGCCCGGGCCTTTCTACCAAAATCGTCAATCACGTCCAACGGAACGATCATTTCGACGGCCAGCTTGAGGCGCTCACTCCGGTAGTCACCGTTTGTCCAAAATATATCGAGCGGATCATTGGATTCGGAATCACGTACCGCCAACGCCGCCTCAATTATCGACTTATCGCTCAGTAGCGAAAGAAATCTTATCGCATCAAAGATATTTGATTTACCGACACCATTGAGTCCGGCGATGCAATTAAAAGGGCCCAGCGACACTTCAAAATTAAGGAGATTCTTGAAGCCGTGCGCTTCGAGCTTTGTCAGCATTTTGTGTTCTCGATCAACATGAAAGGCCACGCATGGAGGCACGTGACTTGCGCCTAACATAAATAGTATCACTCGATTGGCGTGGGCGGAGTGTCAGATCAAGACAAGGATCGACTGACGTGAGATGAACAATATGCCCCGGACACCGCTGAGCGTTGACGGACCGTGTCCGTTGGACCAAATCCACTTCGGCGTGTGGATCTGGAGAGCTTCTCCGACTGTCAAGCATGGCCTTGCAGGTTTTGCTCAGCCGCCCGTCTATGCTGATCGCTGTAGCGACGGGGCGCAGGTGTTAGCTGAGAAGGGCAAATAGCGACTCTTCTCGAGTGCTGATGCGCAAAAACAAAACGGGCTACGCAATGCGTAGCCCGTTCTTCAATTCTGGTGCCGGCTGCAGGACTCGAACCCGCCACCTGATGATTACAAATCAACTGCTCTACCTGATGAGCTAAGCCGGCATGTCTGGTGCAGACCGCGATTCTACTGCATTGCGGTCGGCTTTGGGATGGCTTACTTCACCACTTTCAGTGCAGGCTTCTTGCCGCCGATGCGGGGCACCGGGGGCGGCGTGTCGTCGTCGCCGGGGCCGGTGTCGCTGGTGGTTGCCGGGGTTTCGGCTTCGACCGGGGCGAGCTTGGGCGGCGGGTTGTTTTCACGCTCGGTGGCGGCCTGGGTTTCCGGCAGGCTGCGTTCGACCGGGAAGGCCATGCCCTGTCCGTTCTCGCGGGCGTAGATCGCCAGCACGTTCTCTACAGGCACGTCGATCTTGCGCGAGACACCGCCGAAGCGTGCGCTGAAGGTGATCCACTCATTGCCCATGTCCAGGCCGCTGGTGGCGTCGAAGCTGACGTTGAGCACGATCTCGTTGTTCTTGACGAACTCGCGCGGCACGTTGGTGTTGGCGTCGACGAAGACGGCGATGTACGGCGTGAAGCCGTTGTCCGTGCACCATTCGTAGATGGCGCGGATCAGGTAGGGCTTGGTGGAGGTTTCAGGCATTGTGCTTCCAATGGCGCCGCGAGGGCCCGAGGGCGGATGCCGTCGGGCCGGTGCCGGTTAGCGGCGCATCACCTTTTCGGACGGGGTGAGCGCTTCGATGTACGCAGGGCGGCTGAAAATGCGTTCAGCATACTTCAGCAGCGGCGCGGCGTTTTTCGAGAGCTCGATGCCGTAGTGGTCCAGGCGCCACAGCAGCGGCGCGATGGCGACGTCGAGCATCGAAAATTCTTCGCCCAGCATGTACTTGTTCTTGACGAAGATCGGCGCCAGTTGCGTCAGGCGATCGCGGATGGCGGCGCGGGCGCGTTCGTGGTTCTTTTCCGCGGCCTTGCCCTTTTCGTTCTCCAGCGTGTAGACGTGGGTGAACAGTTCCTTTTCGAAGTTGAACAGGAACAGGCGGGCGCGGGCGCGCTGCACCGGATCGGCCGGCATCAGCTGCGGGTGCGGGAAGCGCTCGTCGATGTATTCGTTGATGATATTCGACTCATACAGGATGAGGTCGCGCTCGACCAGGATGGGTACCTGGCCGTACGGGTTCATCACCGAAATATCTTCGGGCTTGTTAAAAAGGTCGACGTCGCGGATTTCAAAATCCATGCCCTTTTCGAACAGGACAAGGCGGCAACGTTGGGAAAACGGGCAAGTCGTACCCGAATACAACACCATCATGGTTGGATTCCTTGGGCTTAGCCGGAGCTGGGTCGGACAGTAAGGTCTGCCATTCTGCCAAAGTCGCCTACCGAAAAGCAAATAAGTGGCAAATACGGCGCTTTTCGGGGTCGTGACCAGCAAAAAAGGCCAAGGGCGGCGCTACCCTTTTGGCAGCGACCGCCCCTGGCCTTGTCGGATCCGGGCCCGATCAGGCCCGTCACAGTTTTACTTCACGTCTTTCCAGTACGCCGCGTTCAGGCGCCAGGCGAACACGGTGAACACGCCCAGGAACAGCAGCACCCACACGCCCAGGCGCTTGCGGTGGTTCTGCGCGGGCTCGGCCATCCAGTCCAGGAAGCTGACGAGGTCGGCAGTCATCTGGTCGTACTCGACCTTGCTCAGCTTGCCCGGGCTCAGTTGCTCGAAGCCGGCGAACTTGTGCACCTTCTCGCCGTGTTCTTCCACTTCGGTGAACTTGGCGGCGCGCTGGCCCTGAAGTTCCCACAGCACGTGCGGCATGCCGACGCTCGGGAACACCAGGTTGTTCCAGCCGGTGGCACGGCTGTCGTCGCGGTAGAAGGTGCGCAGGTAGGTGTAGAGCCAGTCGTCGCCACGGGCGCGGGCGATCACCGACAGGTCCGGCGGCTGCGCGCCGAAGAAGGCCTTGGCTTCCTTCGGCTGCATGGCGATGTTCATGGTCTCGCCCACCTTGTCCGCGGTGAACAGCAGGTTCTCGCGGATCTGGTCGTCGGTCAGGCCGATGTCCTTGAGCCGGTTGTAGCGCATCATCGATGCGCCGTGGCAGTTCAGGCAGTAGTTGACGAACACCTTGGCGCCGCGCTGCAGCGACGACAGGTCGGCGGTGTTCACCGGCGCCGGCTCGAGGGGGAAGCCCCCCTCGGATGCCATGGCGGGCGCGCCGGCAATGCAGGCGCCGGCCAGCGCGAGGATCGAAAGCAGCTTTTTCATCTTGTGTCCTTGTGCTCTTGTCGGGGTTCGCTTCGCTCAGTGCGGGTGGAACGTGACACGCTCCGGGACCGGCTTGAACTCGCCGACACGGCTCCACAGCGGCATGGTCAGGAAGAAGGCGAAGTACAGCAGCGTACCGAGCTGCGACACCTTCTCACCAACCGGCGACGGCGGTTGCACGCCGAGATAGCCGAGCACCAGGAACACCACCACGAAGACGATCAGGATGGTCTTGTGGAAAGCGGGACGATAGCGGATGGACTTGACCGGCGAGCAGTCGAGCCACGGCAGGAAGAACAGGATCACCACCGAGCCGCCCATCACCAGCACGCCCCAGAACTTGGCGTCGATGAAGTAGAAGCCCACGGCCAGGATCACCGCGATGGCGACGGCACCGATCTTCACCCGCGCATCCTTGCTGCGCAGGAACACCATGCCCAGCAGCAGCGCGAAGAACACCCACAGGATGGGGAGGAAGTTCGACGTGGTGGCGCGCAGCATCGAGTAGAACGGCGTGAAGTACCAGACCGGCGCGATGTGCGGCGGGGTCTTCAGCGGATCGGCCGGGAAGAAGTTGTTGGCTTCCAGGAAATAGCCGCCTACTTCGGGGAAGAAGAAGATCACGGCCGAGAACAGGATCAGGAAGCCGCCCACGCCGAGCAGGTCGTGCACCGAGTAGTAGGGGTGGAACGGGATGCCGTCCAGCGGGACACCGTTTTCGTCCTTCTTGGCCTTGATCTCGACGCCGTCCGGGTTGTTCGAACCCACTTCGTGCAGCGCGATGATGTGGGCGATCACCAGGCCCAGCAGCACCAGCGGCACGGCGATGACGTGGAACGAGAAGAAGCGGTTCAGGGTCGCGTCGCTGACCACGTAGTCACCGCGGATAAACAGCGACAGGTCCTGGCCGATCACCGGGATGGCCGAGAACAGGTTCACGATCACCTGGGCGCCCCAGTACGACATCTGGCCCCACGGCAGCAGGTAGCCCATGAAGGCTTCGGCCATCAGGCACAGGAAGATCAGGCAGCCGAAGATCCAGACCAGCTCGCGCGGCTTGCGATACGAACCGTACAGCAGGCCGCGGAACATGTGCAGGTAGACCACGACGAAGAAGGCCGAGGCGCCGGTCGAGTGCATGTAGCGCACCAGCCAGCCCCACGGGACTTCGCGCATGATGTATTCCACGCTGGCAAAGGCCACCGGAATGCCGGCGGCGTTCAGCGTGCCGTCCGGCTTGTAGTTCATCACCAGGAAGATCCCGGTGACGATCTGGATCACCAGCACCAGCAGCGCCAGCGAACCGAAGAAATACCAGAAGTTGAAGTTCTTCGGCGCGTAGTAGCGGGACAGGTGGTCTTCCCACAGCTGGGTCGCGGGAAAGCGGGCGTCGATCCAGCCCATCAGGCCGGTCGTCTTGACTTGTTTTTCGGCCGCCATGATCAGGCTTCTCCTTTCTCGTCCTTGCCGATCACGATCTTGCTTTCGGACAGGAACTGGTAGGGGGGAACATCGAGATTCTGCGGAGCCGGCTTGTTCTTGAAGACGCGCCCGGCCAGGTCGAAGGTCGATCCGTGGCAGGGGCAAAGGAAACCGGGATCAGTGCCGAGCTGAGGATTGGCACCGGGGGCGAAGGGGCCCGAGGGGGAACAGCCAAGATGGGAACAGATGCCAACTACTACCAGCACGTCCTTGTGTTCCGGACGCGAACGGGTTTCGTTCTTGCAGTACTCGGGCGTCTGCATGGTGAACGGAATATCGGAATTGGGATCGGCCACTTCGCCGTCCGTCTTCTTCAGCGACGCCAGTTGCTCCTCCGTGCGCCGCATGATCCAGACCGGTTTGCCACGCCACTCGACGGTCATCATCTCGCCCGGCTTCAGGGCGCCGATATCCGCCTCGACTGGAGCACCCGCGGCTTTGGCCTTCTCCGATGGTGCAAAGGTACTGACGAAAGGAACCGCTACCGCCACGCCTCCGACGCCGCCAGCGACGGATGTCGCGATCAACCAATTGCGGCGACCTTTATCCACGCTCTTCACGTCTTGCTGGTCACTCATTCCAAACCCCAGGGGAAGTCAATTTAGATTTTGCGTCAACCATAAAGTGTACCTTAGAGACCTGCGCACTAGATAGGCAGAAAATGCCACGGCCTCGCGCGATTATCGGACATGCATCCCGGAAATCCGCCTCCACGCTTGATTTCCGGTGAGTGATGCGGCAGGCTTCCAGCTTGAAACCGTTCACCCATCGCCACAAGAAGGAGAACCCCCCATGGGCATGATCTCGGAATTCAGAACCTTCGCCGTACGCGGCAACGTCATCGACCTGGCGGTCGGTGTGATCATTGGCGCGGCCTTCGGCAAGATCGTGGATTCCGTGGTCAACGACCTGATCATGCCGTTGGTGGGCCGGGTTGTGGGCAAGCTGGATTTCTCCAGCATGTTCATTGTTCTGGCGGATCCCCCTCCGGGGACACCGCTGACGCTCGATGCCCTGAAGAAGGCCGGCGTACCGGTATTTGCCTATGGCAATTTCCTGACCATCGTTGTCAACTTCATCATCCTGGCCTTCATCATCTTTCTGATGGTGCGTGCCTTCAACCGCATGCGCGCCGCGGAACCGCCGCCGCCGCCCGCCGCTCCGCCCGAGGAAGTCGCGCTGCTGCGAGAAATCCGCGACAGCCTGAAGACCCGCTGATTCGAATCCCGAACGATAAAACGGCCCCGCTGGGGCCGTTTTGTTTTTTGTCAGATCAGACCGGATTCGGAATATCGATAAAGGTATGGCGCAGGCCAAAGCGTTCGGCCACATGCTCGCCCAGCGAGCGGATGCCATAGCGCTCGGTCGCGTGATGGCCCGCCGCCAGATAGGCCACGCCGCTCTCGCGCGCCAGGTGCGTGGTCTGTTCCGAGACTTCGCCGCTCAGATAGGCGTCGACGCCGGCAGCCACCGCGGCATCGAAATACCCCTGCGCCCCGCCCGTGCACCAGCCAACGGTGCGGATCATCTGCTCCGGAGCGCCGATCGCCAGCGGCTCCCTCCCGAGCACGCCGCCGACATGCGCAGCCAGCGCGGCGAGCGGCATCGGCGCGGGCAGCGTGCCGGTCCAGCCCAGCTGGTCGTCGCTGAAGCGGCCGGTGGGCGTGAAACCGAGCTGCAGGCCAAGTTGCGCGTTATTGCCGAATTCCGGGTGATTATCCAGGGGCAGATGGTAGGCGAACAGATTTATATCGGCCCCGAGCAGGCGCTTCAGGCGCGCGTGCTTCTGCCCCACCACGCGCGCATCCTCGTTTTTCCAGAAATAGCCGTGATGCACGAGGATGGCGTCGGCGCCCGCCTCGACCGCGGCATCGACCAGCGCCAGGCTTGCCGTCACCCCGGTCACCACATGTGTGATCTCCGAGCGACCTTGCACTTGCAGCCCGTTGGGACAATAGTCCTTGTAGCGGGAAACTTCCAACAGGCCGTTCAAGTACAATTCAAGCTCTTTTGTTTTCATTTTCTGCTCAAAACTCCAATATGTTGCGGCGCTTTTGGCTGTTCTTTGCCCAGGCTGTCACCGTCGTGCTGGCGGTCTGGTTCGTCGTGGCAACGCTCAAGCCTGAATGGCTGCAGAGGGGGCGCGTCGCGGTCCAATCCGGCTCGCCCATCGTGGCGCTCAAGGAGGTCGTGCCCAACGTGTCCGGTCCTGCGGCGGAAGGGTCATACAGCGAAGCCGCCCAGCTCGCCATGCCGGCGGTGGTCAATATCTTTACCAGCAAGAACGGCAACAAGCGCTCGCCCAATCCGCAGGCCGAGGATCCGTGGTTCCGCTTCTTCTTCGGCGACCGCCTGCCTGAGCGGCAGGAGCCGGTTTCGAGCCTGGGGTCGGGCGTCATTGTCAGCGCCGAAGGTTACATTCTAACCAACCACCACGTGGTCGATGGCGCCGACGAGATCGAGATCGCGCTGACGGACGGCCGCAAGGCCAATGCCAAGGTGGTCGGCTCCGACCCCGAAACCGACCTGGCCGTGCTGAAGGTGACGCTCAAGGACCTGCCCGCGATCACCCTGGGTCGGCTCGAGAACGTGAAGGTCGGCGATGTGGTGCTGGCCATCGGCAACCCGTTCGGCGTGGGCCAGACCGTGACGATGGGCATCGTGTCCGCGCTGGGCCGCAGCCACCTGGGCATCAACACCTTCGAGAACTTCATCCAGACCGATGCCGCGATCAACCCCGGTAACTCGGGCGGCGCGCTGGTCGATGCGCAGGGCAACCTGCTGGGCATCAACACGGCGATCTATTCGCGCTCGGGCGGCTCGCTAGGTATCGGCTTCGCCATCCCGGTATCGACGGCCAAGCAGGTGATGGAGTCGATTATCTCGACCGGCAGCGTGACGCGCGGCTGGATCGGCGTCGAGCCGCAGGACATGACGCCGGAGATTGCCGAATCGTTCGGGCTCGATGCCAAGGAAGGCGCACTGATTGCCGCCGTGGTCCAGGGCGGCCCGGCCGACAAGGCTGGCGTGCGGCCCGGCGACGTGCTGACCAAGGTGGATGGCTTGTCGATCACCGATACCACGGCGCTGCTCAATGCCATTGCGCAGCTCAAGCCCGGCGTGGACATCAAGATGACGGTGATCCGCCGCGGCAAGCCGACGGACCTGACGGTTACCATCGGCAAGCGGCCTCCCCCGCCGCGCCGCTCGCTGCCGTTTGAAGAGGAAGAATAACGCCGGCGTCGCCAGTGCCGGAGTAAGCAAAACCCGCCAGCGATGGCGGGTTTTTTTATGGCTGCCGACGCCTGCCGGCTCTTGGGGTGGCGGCAAGATCGGGACGTCGGCTTGCGTCCGGATTCGCCAGCGCGACCGAGTCCTGCCTGACGGCACCAGCTGCTACCCCGGAAACCAGGCCTCGTTCGTCCTGGCGTTAGCTGGCGTGCCGATTGTCGCGGCGGCCTCTATCCGGCTGCCAGGCGTGCGCGGAAGTCGGGGGCATCGCAGCAGCCAGGACAACCGCGTGCCGGCTCATATGGCGCATGACACAGGGTATTAGTCGCTCGCGCATTTCCCCGCCGCCTCGTCGTACAAAGAAAACGCCGGCATCCTTGCGGATACCGGCGTTTTTCAAGCCAACCTGATGCGGGCTTGCACCCGCGTCAAATTAGAACTTGTGACGCAGACCAACCACAGCACCGAACTGGTCCTTGCCTGCTTGCACGGTGTTGAAGCCGTTCACGCCCAGCAGCGAACCGTTGTCGTTCAGAGCGTACGACAGCGAGGTGTACACGTCGGTACGCTTCGACAGCGCGTAGTCGGCGGTCACGACGAATTGCCACGGATCCGCATCGCTCTTGCGGAAGTCTTGGTAGTACGCAGCGCCCGACAGCGAGAACGCCGGGGTCAGCTGGTAACCCAGACCCAGCCAGTACAGGTTGGAGGTACCGTTGATGGCACCCGGGTTGGCGGTCGTAGCGACCTGGCCCGGCAGGCTTGCGCCGTCGGCAGCCTTGGCCCAACGGTAGCCAGCGTAGACCTTGGCCGGGCCGAAGGCATAGTTGGCACCCACGGTGGCGCGGCGGATACGCTGACCGCTCTGGTCAACGGTGACACCACCAACGGTACCCGTGGTACCGTGGGCTTCGTCATAGGCAGCACCAACCGAGAACGGGCCGGCTGCGTAGTTCAGCATGGCGCCGTACTCTTGGCCGCGGCGGAAGGCGCCGGCGACTTCTTGGCCGTTGTTGTTGAAGCTGTAGAAGGCCGAGGCGGTCAGGCCACCGAACTTGCCGATGTACTTGACGGTGTTGTCAGCGCGCGAAGCGAAAGCGGCGTCCTGAGCCAGGATACCGTAGCGCGACGAGATGGCCATCGGGTCATAGATCAGACCGAAGTCATAGAAGGCGGTCTGTTGACGGCCCAGCAGCAGCGAACCGAAGTTGCTTTGCAGACCGACGTAGGCTTGACGACCGAACAGACGACCACCTTGGGCCGAACGACCGTCATCCAGGTCGAAACCGCTTTCCAGGACGAACACGCCCTTCAGACCGCCACCCAGGTCTTCCACGCCACGCAGGCCCCAGCGCGAACCGGACTGGTTACCCGACGACATGCGGAACAGATCGTCGCCGGCAGCGTTGGCCTTGCTGACGTATTCGAGGCCGACGTCAGCCACGCCGTACAGGGTCACGCTCGACTGGGCATACGCGCCACCAGCGGCCAGAGCGGCGACGGCAGCAGCAAACAGTTTCATCTTCATATCGACACTTTCCTTGTCAACTGATTGGGAAATCTTGGTTGCCCAAGTGCTTGGGCGACGCATTTACATTCACGTCTGCTGCGTATTATGTGCCAGCCCCCCCGGCCGTCAGAAGGCTTTTTCGGCGTAAACCATGCTTACTGGCGTTTTTTGTTGTCGGGGAGCAACAGGAATGCGGGCAAAAATCCCCATTTTGGTGCAAACGAGCACCCCAGCCTGCGAAAAAGCCTGCCTCAGCGCGATTCGTCCGGCTGAGTTTCTGCGGAAGTGGCCTCCTCGGCTGCCGGTCGGCCGACAAACCGCGCCAGGATCAGGCCGAGTTCGTAGAGAGCCACGAGAGGAACCGCGAGAAGCAGTTGCGACAGCACGTCCGGCGGCGTGACGATGGCGGCGATGATGAAGGCCCCGACGATCACATAGGGGCGGATCTGCTTGAGCTTTTCCAGTTCCACCACGCCGAACCGAACCAGCACGATCACCACCACCGGCACTTCGAAGGTAATGCCGAAGGCCAGGAAGGTGGTCATGGCGAAGCTGAGGTATTTGTCGATGTCGGTGGACATCTCCGCCCCCAGCGGCGCGTTGTAGTGGGCCATGAAATGGAACACCGTGGGGAACACCAGAAAATAGGCAAACGCCACGCCGCACAGGAACAGGAAATAGCTGCTCGATACCAGCGGCAGGATCAGGCGCTTCTCATGCTGGTAAAGGCCGGGCGCGACAAATTGCCAGACCTGGTACAGCACCCATGGCAGCGCGATCAGGAACGCCACCAGCAAGGTCACCTTCATTGGCACGAAGAACGAGCCGGTCACGTCCGTGACGATCATCTTGCCGCCCTTGGGCAGTGATTCCATCAGCGGCGCGGAGAACAGGTTGAAGATGACCGGCGCCCAGTAGACCAGCGAGACGAACACCAGGATGATGCCGGCCACCGCCTTGACCAGTCGCTGGCGCAACTCGATCAGGTGGGAGATGAAGGTTTCCTGCTGCGACTCGTCTTGCGGGTCTTGGGGATCGGAGGACCTGGTGTCGCTCATGGCGTGAACCGCTCAGCCGCGAGGGCTGGCAAGTGGATCGATGAAACCGCAACGTGGCGGCGTGAGGAGGCGGACACAACGACAGCGGCCACGGCGGCCGGCAGGAGTTCGCCGCGCGCCATGCTTATTCGAAGAAGGAACGGGAGGGCCGGCTCGCCGGCCGGTGCCGCTTGACGCGCGCCGCGCCCGACTGCACCCAGACGCGGACATTGTGCTGGCGCTTGAACCACAGCGGACGCGCGCCCTGCTTGACGCGCCAGCTCTTGCGCCCGTTGTGCGCCTTGTGCGCCGCGTCCCAGCTGGGCACGAAGCCGCCGCCCGCGTCGCTGCTGCCGCCTGGGCCGGAGGCTGCGCCGGTTTCGGCGCCGCCGAGCGCTTCGTTGAGCGCCTGGGTCTGCTCGCTGACTTCTTTGTGGATGGTGCGCTCGACATCGCGCGCGGCGTCCTCGAATTCCGTGCGCATCTTGCGCAGTTCTTCCAGTTCCACCTCGCGGCTGACTTCGGCCTTGACGTCACTGATATAGCGCTGCGCACGGCCGACCAGCGCGCCTACCGTGCGCGCGACCTTGGGCAGCCGTTCGGGACCGATCACGATCAGTGCCACGGCGCCGATCAGCGCCAGCTTGGAAATGCCGAGATCAATCATGCGGACACATCATGCGGACAACATGCGGAATGGCGCAGGCGCGCAACGACACGCGCAGCGAGGTTTGCGTGGAAGGGAGGGCACACCGCCGGCTTATTGCTGGCGGGTCTTTTCCTTGGCGTCGACGTCGATGGTGGTGGAATCGCGCAGTTCCTTGGACGCGCCCGGCTGGGCCGCCTTGTCCTCGCCGTCCTTCATGCCGTCCTTGAAGCCCTTGACCGCGCCGCCCAGGTCCTGGCCGATATTGCGCAGCTTCTTGGTGCCGAACACCAGCATGACGATCACCAGCACGATCAGCCAGTGCCAAATGCTAAACGAACCCATCTCTTGCTCCTGATGCAGCCGCGGGCGCAATCATTGATGCCCGGACCCGTTGTTCCGTCCCGTGATGGCCGCGCCGGGCGACGGTTGCCGGCGCAGCTTCTGCCCGGGCGTTGCCGCCGCGGACACTCCCCTGCCAAGGCTGCCCGGTCAGGGCAGCGGTCCCTTCCAGGCGTGGCGCGGTCCACCCAGCACATGCAGGTGCAGGTGGTAGACCTCCTGTCCGCCGTCCGGGCCGGTGTTGATCACCGTCCGGAAGCCGTTGGAACAGCCGGCCGCGCGCGCCAGTTCTGGCACCTTCAGCATCATTCTAGCAAGCAGCTCTCCTTCGCCGGCGCCGCAATCGGCAAGCGAGTCGACATGCGCTTTGGGAATGACCAGCAAGTGTACCGGGGCCTTGGGATGGATATCGTGGAAAGCCAGCATGTCGTCGTCTTCATAGACTTTGTTCGACGGCAGCTGGCCAGCCACGATCTTGCAGAAGATGCAATTATCCCGAGCGTTCATGAAAATTTCATTGCGACGGCCGCGGCCCCGATGACCACCTCATGCGCAAGGCTGACCGGCATCCCGGCATCAAAACTGCTGGTCCGGGTACATCGGCTTGCTGTCGTTCAGATACAGCCAGCCCTTGACGATACGATACAGCATCCACAGCGACAGCACGCCCCAGACCGCGAAGGCCAGCGGCATCAGCACGACTGTCGCGAACAGCACCCCGCCCAGCGCGCCCCAGGCCACCGACCACCAGAACGAGCGGATCTGCCAGGCGAAGTGCGAGGCATACAGCGACCCGCGGGCGTCATCGCGCTTGACGTAGTCGATCACTATGGCGATCAGCGCGGTGATGCCGCCGGTGAGCCAGAAGATCGCATACAGCGCGTAAAGGATGTGCAGCAGCTTGCGCAGGCTGCTCAGCTGTTGGCCGTTGGGAGTGGTGACCTGCCCGGTGTAGTCGTTCGCCATAATCGCCCTCGGTTGGAAGCCTGCCTCGCGGCAGGCGGGAGACCGGCCGGCACCCGCGCGCCGGCTAGTCCTTGCGCCGGGCCTTTTCTTCCAGGCCGGACAGCCCTTCGCGCCGCGCCAGTTCGTTGACCACGTCAGCCGGCGTCAGGCCGAAGTTTGCCAGCAGCACCATGCTGTGGAACCACAGGTCGGCGACTTCATAGACCACCTTGCCGGCCGCGGCGCCGCTTTCGCCGGCGGCGCGCGCGTCCTTGGCGGCCATCACGGTCTCGGTGGCTTCCTCGCCGATCTTCTTCAGGATGGCGTCGTCGCCCTTGCTGAACAGGCGCGCCACGTAGGACTTGTCGGGATCGCCGCCGTTGGCGGGCTTGCGCGATTCCAGCACCTCGGCCAGGCGCGCCAGGACATCGTTGCTGCTGAGTGCGTTGTCGCTCATGGCTTGGTGTAGATCTGGGCAGGGTCCTTCAGCACCGGCTCGACCGTCTGCCAGTCGCCGGCGTCGGCATCGCCCTCGAATTTCTGGAAGAAGCAGGAATGGCGCCCGGTATGGCAGGCGATGCTGTCGATTTGCGTCACCTTCAGCAGCACCACGTCTTCATCGCAGTCCAGACGGATCTCGTGCACCTTCTGCACGTGGCCCGATTCTTCGCCCTTGTGCCACAGGCGCTTGCGCGAGCGCGACCAGAACACGGCCTCGCCCAGTTCCACGGTGCGCAGCAGCGCCTCGCGGTTCATGAACGCGAACATCAGCACGTCGTTCGAGCCGACTTCCTGCACGATCACCGGCACCAGGCCGTTGTCGTCCCATTTCACCTTGTTGAGCCACTTCTTCGGCATGATCAGATCCGCACGGGAATGCCCTCGCGGGCCATGAATGCCTTGGCTTCGCCCACGGTATGCTGGCCGTAGTGAAAGATGCTGGCGGCCAGCACCGCGTCGGCGCGGCCCTGGGTGATGCCGTCGGCCAGGTCCTGCAGGCCACCGACGCCGCCCGAGGCGATCACCGGCACCGGCACCGCATCGCTGACCGCGCGGGTCAGCTCCAGGTCAAAGCCGCTCTTGGTGCCATCGCGGTCCATGCTGGTAAGCAGGATTTCGCCGGCGCCGCGCGTGGCCATCTCGCGTGCCCATTGCACCGCGTCCAGCCCCGTTGCCTTGCGCCCGCCGTGGGTGAAGACCTCCCAGCGCGGCGCTTCGCCCGGGGCGGAGCTGCGCTTGGCGTCGATCGCCACCACGATGCACTGCGAGCCATAGCGCGCGGTGGCATCCGACACCAGCTGCGGGTTGGCAATCGCCGACGAGTTCACACTGATCTTATCGGCGCCGGCATTGAGCAGCCGGCGCACGTCTTCGACGGTGCGCACGCCGCCGCCTACCGTCAGCGGGATGAACACCTGCGAGGCGACGTCCTCGATGATATGCAGCATCAGGTCGCGCCCGTCGCTGGTCGCGGTGATGTCCAGGAATGTGATCTCGTCGGCGCCCTGCTCGTCATAGCGGCGCGCGATTTCCACGGGATCGCCCGCGTCGCGCAGCTCGACAAAGTTGACACCCTTGACCACCCGCCCGTTGGTCACGTCCAGGCAGGGGATGATACGTTTGGCTAGCATGAGATTCCTTGTCCGCCACCGCTGCCGTGCCGGCAGTGGCCGGGCGGCCGCGCCCCGCGGCGCCGTTGCCTTATTGCCCGTTGCGCAGCTTGTCCGCGCGCGCCTGCGCGTCGGCAAAGTTGAGGTCGCCGGAATAGATCGCACGGCCGCAGATGACGCCTTCCACGCCCTCGCCCTCCACCGCGCACAGGTTATCGATATCGGCCAGGTTGGACAGCCCGCCGCTGGCGATCACCGGGATCGACATCGACTGCGCCAGCTTGACGGTGGCATCGATATTGATCCCCTGCAGCATCCCGTCGCGGCCGATGTCGGTGTAGATGATGGCCTCGACGCCGTAGTCTTCATACTTGCGCGCCAGGTCCGCCACCTCGTGGCCGGTCAGCTTGCTCCAGCCATCGGTGGCCACCTTGCCGTCCTTGGCATCGAGCCCGACGATGATATGGCCGCCGAAAGCCGAGCAGGCGTCCTTCAGGAACCCGGGGTTCTTCACCGCCGCGGTGCCGATGATGACGTACGAGAGCCCGTCGTCCAGCCAGCGCTCGATGGTGTTCAGGTCGCGGATGCCGCCGCCCAGCTGCACCGGGATCTCGTCGCCGACCTCGGCGATGATGGCCTTGATGGCGGCCTCGTTGCGGGGCTTGCCCACGAACGCGCCGTTCAGGTCCACCAGGTGCAGGCGGCGGGCGCCCTGCTCCACCCAGTGGCGTGCCATGGCGGCGGGATCTTCGGAAAAGACGGTGGCCTGGTCCATGTCGCCTTGTTTGAGGCGTACACACTGACCGTCCTTCAGGTCGATGGCCGGAATGAGCAACATATGCGTGACGAGCGTGGTTGAGTGAGTGAGATTGAGCGAGACCGGCGCATGCCGGTCAGGTCGGGTCGATAGTCGATCGGAAACGGGTCAGGTGCCGGGTCGGTCAGCGGTCGAGCATCGGGTCAACAAGCGAAAACAAGCGAATCGCGAATCGGCAAGCTGCGCTTCAGGGATTCCAGTGGACGAAGTTCCGGTACAGCTGCAGGCCCATGGCCGCGCTTTTTTCGGGGTGGAACTGCGTCGCGAAAATATTATCGCGCGCTACCGCGCTGGTAAACACGACTCCGTATTCCGTTTCGCCGGCAATATGGGCCGGATCCTGCGCCTGCACATAGTAGCTGTGGACGAAATAGAACCAGCTGTCGTCCGGGATACCGTCCCACAGCGGGTGCGGCCTGGCCTGGCGCACCCGGTTCCACCCCATCTGCGGCACCTTGAAACGCGAGCCGTCGGGTTGCGTCATGCCATCCAGCGCAAACCGTACGACCTGCCCGGGCATCAGCGCCAGCGCCGGGGTGCGATCCGTGCCGGCCCGGCTTTCGGTGCTGAACTCGAACAGCATCTGCTCGCCCACGCACACGCCCAGCATCGGCTTGTTCGCGGCGGCCTCGACCACCGCCTGCTGCAGTCCCGACGCCCCCAGCGCCGACATGCAGTCGGGCATCGCGCCCTGGCCCGGCAGCACCACGCGGTCCGCCGAGCGGATGCCTTCGGGCGCATCCACCACCCGGACATCGGCCTCCGGCGCCGCGGCACGCAGCGCCTGCGCCACCGAGCGCAGGTTGCCCATGCCGTAATCCACAATTGCTATGGTAGTCATGATTTCAAAACAGGCAACAATGTCTTCAGCCCGTCCACGATGAATTCCACGGCCAGCGCCGACAGGATCAAGCCCATCAGGCGCGTGCCGATATTGATGCCGGTGCGCCCGATCACCCGGGCGATCGGGTCCGCCGCGCGGAATACCAGGTACACCACCGAACCCAGCAGCGCGCCGATGCCGACCAGAATCAGCAACTGATACCAGTGCTGGGTCTTGCCCGCATAGACGATCACCGTACTGATCGAACCCGGCCCGGTCAGCAGCGGCAGCGCCAGCGGCACCACCGCGATACTGGACTTGACTCCGGCCTCGTCCTCTTCTTCCGGCGTGGCCTTGGTGCGACTGGTCTGCGCATTCAGCATGTTCATGGCCATCATGATCATGATGAGTCCGCCGCCCACCTGCAGCGATGCCACCGAGATATTGAAGAACTCGATGATCTGCTGCCCCAGCAATGCCGACACCGCCACCACGATCGCCACCGAGATCGATGCGATCTTGATGGTATGCCGCTTTTCCGCTTCGGTCTGCTGCGTGGTCAGGCTGATGAAGAACGGGATCGCCCCGATCGGGTTGATCAGCGCCAGCAGCGAGATAAACGACTTGAGCGTGTCCATTGGTTGCGGGTCGCCAGCATTCGCTGGCCGGATTCGGGGCTGGGAAAGTCAGCGGGCGCCGCAACCAGCCGGCACGCCTACGGTTTCAGCAAGCTCAGAGCGTACCCTTGGTCGAAGGGATCGTGTTGGCCGCGCGCGGATCCAGCTCCACCGCCATGCGCAGCGCCCGGCCAAAGGCCTTGAACACGGTCTCGCACTGGTGATGGGCATTGATGCCGCGCAGGTTGTCGATATGCAGGGTCACCCCGGCATGGTTGACGAAGCCGCGGAAAAACTCGATGGTCAGGTCCACGTCGAAGCTGCCCACGCGCGCACGCGTGAACGGAACGTGGAACTCCAGGCCCGGGCGGCCGGAGAAATCGATCACCACGCGCGACAGGCATTCATCCAGCGGCACGTAGCTGTGGCCGTAGCGGGTGATGCCCTTCTTGTCGCCGATGGCCCTGGCCACCGCCTGGCCGAGCGTGATGCCGACGTCTTCCACCGTATGGTGGTCGTCGATATGCGTGTCGCCGGTGGCTTCGACCTCCAGGTCGAACATGCCATGCCGGGCGATCTGGTCCAGCATGTGGTCGAGGAACGGCACGCCCGACGCCAGTTTCTGGCGGCCGCTGCCGTCGAGATTCAGGGAAACGCGAATCTGCGTTTCCGAAGTATTGCGGGTGACCTCTGCAACACGCATGGTGTTAATCCTGCAGCGACGCTGCGAATGCCTCAAGGAACTGCGCGTTTTCTTCGGGCGTGCTGACCGTGACGCGCAGACAATTGGCCAGCAACGGGTGCATTTTACTCACGTTCTTGATCAATACCTTCCGCGCCAGCAGGCGCTCGAAGGTCTGTGCGGCATCCGGCACGCGCACCAGCAGGAAATTGGCGGCGCTGGGGAACACGGTAACGCCGCGCTGCGCGGCCATGCCGTCGGCCACGCGCGTGCGTTCGGCACGCAGTTGCGCGGCCTGTTCGTCCAGCACCGCCACATGCTCGAGCGCGAACAGCGCGGCGGCCTCGGTCAGCACGTTGACGTTATAGGGCGGCCGCACCTTGTCCAGCTGCGCCAGCCATTCGGGCGCGCCGGCCAGGTAGCCCAGGCGGATGCCGGCCAGGCCGAGCTTCGATACGGTGCGCATCACCAGCAGGTTGCCGAAGTCCGTCAGCCGTGGCATCCAGCTGTGCTGGGCGAACGGCTGGTAGGCCTCGTCGACCACCACCAGGCTGTTGCACACCTCGCCCTGCGCGGCGCGAATGATGGCCTCCATGTCGGCGGCGTCGAACAGGTTGCCGGTGGGGTTGTTCGGGTAGGCCAGGTAGATGATGGCGGGCTGCTGCGCGGCCATCGCCGCCAGCATCGCGGCGCGGTCCAGCGTGAAGTCCTCGCGCAGCGGCACGCCTACGAACTGCAGGCCGGCAAACTGCGCGGACATCGCGTACATGACAAAACCCGGCACCGGCGCCATCACCTTCGCGCCCGGCCTGGCCGCGGCCAGCGCCAGCATGCTGATGAGCTCGTCCGAGCCGTTGCCGAGCAGCACGTCCATGCCGGCCGGCACCTGCATCACGCGCTTGAGCGCGGCGCGCAGCGCTTCGCTGCTCGGCACCGGGTAGCGGTTCAGCGCCACCTCGCCCAGCCGCTCGGCCAGTTGCTGGCGCAGCGCGGGCGGCAGGCGGTACGGATTTTCCATCGCGTCGAGCTTGACCAGACCGTGCGAATCCGGCACGTGGTAGGCGCCCATGGCGCGCACGTCGTCACGGATGATGCGTTCGATCAGGGAGGGCTCTACGGCTGACATGGAAGCTCCAGTGTGGGTTGGGTCAGGGGTTCAGCTACGCTTGAAACGGTATTCCGCGCTGCGGGCGTGGGCCTGCAGCCCTTCGCCATAGGCGAGTTCGGCGGCGATCTGTCCGAGCATCTGCGCGCCGCCCTCGCTCACCTCGATCAGGCTCGAGCGCTTCTGGAAGTCATAGACGCCCAGCGGCGACGAGAAGCGCGCGGTGCGCGAGGTCGGCAGCACGTGGTTGGGGCCGGCGCAGTAGTCGCCCAGCGACTCGCTGGTATAGCGGCCCAGGAAGATGGCGCCGGCGTGGCGGATCTTCTCGCTCCACTGGCGCGGGTTCTCGGCCGAGATCTCGAGATGCTCCGGCGCGATCGCGTTGGCGATCTCGCAAGCCTCTTCCATGTCGCGCACCTTGACCAGCGCGCCCCGGCCGGAGATCGACGCGGCAATCACGTCGCGGCGCGGCATGGTGCCAAGCTGGCGCTGGATGCTGGCTTCCACGCGGGCGATATAGTCCGCGTCCGGGCACAGCAGGATCGACTGCGCCAGTTCGTCGTGCTCGGCCTGCGAGAACAGATCCATCGCCACCCAGTTGGGGTCGGTGGTGCCGTCGCAGATCACCAGGATCTCGGACGGGCCGGCGATCATGTCGATGCCGACGGTGCCGAACACGCGGCGCTTGGCCGCGGCCACATAGGCGTTGCCGGGGCCGACGATCTTGTCGACCTGCGGCAGCGTCGCGGTGCCGTAGGCGAGCGCGCCGACCGCCTGGGCGCCGCCGATGGTGAACACGCGGTCGACGCCGGCGATCTGCGCCGCGGCCAGCACCAGTTCATTGCGCACGCCGCCGGGCGTGGGCACGACCATGATGATTTCCTTGACGCCCGCCACCCGCGCCGGGATCGCGTTCATCAGCACCGACGACGGGTAGGCGGCCTTGCCGCCCGGCACGTAGATGCCGACGCGGTCCAGCGGCGTCACCTTCTGGCCCAGCATGGTGCCGTCGGCCTCGGTGTATTCCCAGCTGTGGCTACCGCATTCGATCTTCTGCTTCTCGTGGTAGGCGCGCACGCGCGCGGCGGCCGCCTCCAGCGCGGCGCGGCGCTTGGGCTCGAGGTCTTCGAGCGCGGCTTCGAGCTGTTGCTGCGATACCTCGAGCGCGCCCATCGACGCCGCCTCGACGCGGTCAAAGCGGCGCGTGTATTCCAGCACCGCGGCATCACCGCGCGACTTCACGTCGGCCAGGATCTGCGCGGCGGCGCGATCGATGGCCTCGTCCTCGCCGGCCTCGAAGGCCAGCACCTGGCGCAGCGCCTCGGCAAAGCCCGGCTCGCTGGAATCGAGCCGGCGGATCGGCAGGCTTTCCATTTCGGTTGGGTTCATGACTTCTGTTCCTGTCAGGCGGCGACCCGGCCTCAGGCCAGCGCCGCTGAAGCGCGTTCGAAGGCGTCGAGGATCGGTGCCAGCCGCTCGCGCTTGAGTTTGAGCGCGGCCTGGTTCACCACCAGCCGCGACGAGATCTGCACGATCTCTTCCACTTCCACAAGATTGTTGGCGCGCAGCGTGCTGCCGGTGCTGACCAGGTCGACGATGGCATCGGACAGGCCCACCAGCGGGCCCAGCTCCATCGAACCGTACAGCTTGATCAGGTCGACGTGAACGCCCTTTTTCGCAAAATGCTCGCGCGCGGTCTGCACGTACTTGGTGGCCACGGCCAGGCGCGCGCCCTGGCGCACGGCCTTGGCGTAGTCAAACCCGGCCGGCACCGCCACCGACATGCGGCAGCGCGCGATGTTGAGATCGATCGGCGCGTACAGGCCGGCCATGCCGCTTTCCATCAGCACGTCCTTGCCGGCCACGCCGAAGTCGGCCGCGCCGTACTGCACGTAGGTCGGCACGTCCGAGGCGCGCACGATCACCACGCGCACCGCCGGATCGGAAGTCGGCAGGATCAGCTTGCGCGAGGTCTCGGGATCCTCGGTGACGCGGATGCCGGCCGCTTCCAGCAGCGGCAGCGTCTCGGTGAAGATGCGGCCCTTGGACAAAGCCAGCGTCAGCTGGTTGGGCGATGCGTTGAAAGCGGGGCTCATCGGGCTTCAGTCCTTGGTGCTCAGGCAATGCGGCGGATCTTCGCGCCCACTGCCGACAGCTTGTCTTCCATGCGGTCGTAGCCGCGGTCCAGGTGGTAGATGCGGTCGATCACGGTTTCGCCCTCGGCCACCAGGCCGGCGATCACCAGGCTGGCCGAGGCGCGCAGGTCGGTCGCCATCACGTTGGCGCCCGACAGGCGCGGCACGCCGTTGACCACCGCGGTGTTGCCTTCGACGGTGATGTCGGCGCCCAGGCGGTTCAGTTCCTGCACGTGCATGAAGCGGTTTTCGAAGATGGTCTCGGTCACGCGCGCGGTGCCTTCGGCGACGGCGTTCAGGGCCATGAACTGGGCCTGCATGTCGGTCGGGAAGGCAGGATATTCGGAGGTGCGGAAGCTCACCGCGCGGGCGCGGTGCGGCATCGCCAGTCGGATCCAGTCGGCGCCGGTCTCGATGCTGGCACCGGCTTCGCGCAGCTTGTCGAGCACGGTGTCGAGGATCTCGGGCTGCACGCCGCGCAGCACCAGGTCGCCCAGCGTCGCGGCCGCCGCACACAGGAAGGTGCCGGCCTCGATGCGGTCGGCGATG
The DNA here is from genome assembly GCF_900094595.1 of Cupriavidus alkaliphilus. GTDB lineage: Bacteria > Pseudomonadota > Gammaproteobacteria > Burkholderiales > Burkholderiaceae > Cupriavidus > Cupriavidus alkaliphilus. The sequence goes on from NZ_FMAD01000017.1 coordinate 34,575, forward strand.
ACACTGTGGCTGGCGCCGTGCAGGCGCTCGACGCCGTGCACCACCAGGCGGTCGGTGCCGATGCCGTCGATCTTCGCGCCCATCTTGACCAGCAGCTGGGCCAGGTCGGTCACCTCGGGCTCGCGTGCGGCGTTTTCCAGCACGGTCTCGCCTTCAGCCAGGGTGGCGGCCATCAGCAGGTTCTCGGTGCCGGTCACGGTGATCATGTCGGTGACCACGCGCGCGCCCTTCAGGCGCTTGGCGCGGGCATGGATAAAGCCGTGCTCGATCGTGATCTCGGCGCCCATCGCCTGCAGGCCCTTGATGTGCTGGTCGACCGGGCGCGCGCCGATGCCGCAGCCGCCCGGCAGCGACACGCGGGCCTCGCCAAAGCGCGCCACCAGCGGGCCCAGCACCAGGATCGAGGCGCGCATGGTCTTGACCAGCTCGTACGGGGCCTCGAGCACATTGACGTCGGCGCCGTTCAGGGTCACGCGCGCGCCGTCGAACTCGGCCTGCATCCCCATCAGGCGCAGCAGCTTGAGCGTGGTGCGCACGTCCTGCAGGTTAGGCACGTTGTCCAGCGCGACGGTGTCGGCCGTCAGCAGGCCCGCGCACAGGATCGGCAGGGCGGCGTTCTTGGCGCCCGAGACGCGGATTTCACCCTTGAGCGGGCCGTTGCCGTGGATCTGGAATTTGTCCATGTTCTATGGTTTGTTCCGGGCACGCGCCCGGCATCATTGTTCTGGAGCCGCGCAGGCGCGCGGCGCATAGTGCCTTACTTGCCTGCGTCCGCCTGCCACTCCGCGGGGGTCAGGGTCTTCATCGACAGCGCATGGATCTCGGCGCGCATGCGGTCGCCCAGCGCCGCGTAGACACGCTGGTGGCGCTGGATCAGCCGCTTGCCTTCAAATTCGTTGCTGACGATGGTGGCAAAGAAATGCTGGCCATCGCCCTCGACTTGCAGATGTTCGCAGGGCAGTCCCTGGGCAATGTAGTCCCTGACTTGTTCCGGTGTAGGCAGCATGGGGTTCTCTTCAGCGTGATTCAGCTTGATTCAACAGGGCCGGCCGCCGCTCAGTGGCGCAGCTTGTACCCGGACTTCAACAGACGCAGCGCCAGCGCGGCCAGCACCACGAACGCCGAACCGACCACCGCCAGGCTGAACAGCGGCGACACGTCCGAGACGCCGAAGAAGCCATAGCGGAAGCCGTCGATCATGTAGAAGAACGGATTGGCATGGGACACCGCCTGCCAGAAGGCCGGCAGCGAATGGATCGAATAGAACACGCCGGACAGGAAGGTCGCCGGCATGATCAGGAAGTTCTGGAACGCGGCCAGCTGGTCGAACTTCTCGGCCCAGATGCCGGCGATCACGCCAAGCGTGCCCAGGATGCCGGCGCCCAGCAGCGCGAACACCAGGATCCAGCCCACGTTGGCGAAATGCAGGTTGGCGAACCACGCCGTCACCAGCAGCACGCCCAGGCCGACGGTCAGCCCGCGGATCACCGAGGCCACCACGTAGGCGCCGAACATTTCCCAGTGCGACAGCGGCGGCAGCAGCACGAACACCAGGTTGCCGGTGATCTTCGACTGGATCAGCGACGAAGAACTGTTGGCGAACGCGTTCTGCAACACGCTCATCATCACCAGCCCGGGCACCAGGAAGGCGGTGTAGCTGATCTGGTCATAGACCTTGACCCGGTCTTCCAGCACATGGCCGAAGATCAGCAGGTACAGCACCGCGGTCAGCACCGGCGCGGCCACGGTCTGGAAGCTCACCTTCCAGAAGCGCAGCACTTCCTTGTAAAGCAGCGTGCGGAAGCCCACCAGGCCGCCGACCGCCATCGGGCCGAGGCGGGTGTCGTCGAGGATTTCGATGTCGCCAGGCTGCTTCATGCCGCGGCCTCCATCGCCGGGTCGGGCAGCGCGCCGGGCATATGCCCCTCGCGGCGCATGATCTGCACGAATACGTCTTCGAGGTCGGCCTTGTTGATTTCCATGTCTTCGATGTCACAGCCCGCTTCGCGGCAGGCGGCCAGGATCGGCTCGACCGCCTGGTAGCCCGACAGCCGCAGGCGCACCGCGCGCTCGCCGGGGTTGGCCGGCATGCGCAGCGGCTCCAGCCCGGGCGGCAGGGCGCCGCGCGCGAAGGTCAGCACCAGCTGCAGGCCGGCAAACTGCGTCAGCAGGTTGCTGGTGCGGTCCAGCGCCACCACTTCGCCGAACTTGAGCATGGCGATGCGGTCGCACAGGGCCTCGGCCTCTTCGAGGTAGTGCGTGGTCAGGATGATGGTGTGCCCTTCGCGGTTCAGGCGCGAGATGAACTTCCACAGCGTTTGCCGCAACTCAACATCGACGCCGGCGGTGGGCTCGTCGAGCACGATCACCGGCGGACGGTGCACCAGTGCCTGCGCCACCAGCACGCGCCGCTTCATGCCGCCGGACAGCTGGCGCATATTGGCATCGGCTTTCCCGGTCAGGTCCAGGTTGGCCATGATTTCGTCGATCCAGTCGTCGTTGCGGGTCAGGCCGAAATAGCCTGACTGCAGCCGCAGCGTCTCGCGCACCGTGAAGAACGGATCGAACACCAGCTCCTGCGGCACCACGCCCAGCATACGCCGCGCCATCCGGTAATCGGCGACGACATCGTGACCCAGCACACTGACGCGGCCGGAATCGGCGCGATTCAAACCGGCGAGGATCGAGATCAGCGTGGTCTTGCCGGCGCCGTTGGGCCCGAGCAGGCCGAAGAATTCGCCGCGTTCGACGGTGAAGCTGACGCCCTTGAGCGCCTGCAGGTTGCGGTAGCGCTTGCGAACGTCGTGGATTTCAATGGCTTTCATGGCCGATTGTTTGTGGCGGGTCCGGCTCTTTCGGGGCCAGCCGCCAGGAAATGGGGAGCAACTGCGTGCCCGGATATCCTGCTCCGGCATGGATTGGGCCGGCAACAGGCGGGGGATGGGCGAACAACCCGGAATTATAGGGGATGCGGGGTCGGTCCCGCTTGATCCCCGCCGGATCCGCCCCGGGGGCTCGGCGGCCGCGCCGGCGGTCGCCGCGGCATCGCGTGTGGCCGCCAGGGTGGCGACCGGCGATGCCGGATCAATGTCGGTGGTGGTGTCGTGGTGGGGTGGCGGCAGGCGCGGCTGCGCTCGCCAGGCCGAGCAGGCCGTCGACGCCGTACAGGCTGGCCAGTTGCGCCAGCTGCGCCGGCACGCCACGCAGCACCAGCGCCTGGCCGCGCGCCACGGCGGCCCGGTGCCATGCCAGCAACACGGCGACGGCGGAGGAATCCACCTGAGCCAGGCCCGTGCAGTCCACCTCGACGTCGCCCTGCGCCACGCGTGCCAGCCCGTCGCGCAGCACCGCGGCGGCATTCTGGTTGGTCAGCGAATTACCCGGCGAAAGCATGGCGTCAGTGGCCTGGATGCGGAAAGAAGGAAAGGGGCTGAAACGAAGACTCCCGCGCGGAGCGGGAGCCTGTGTCGCGAACGGCCATTGTAGTGCAACTCGGGCGCGCCGTGCTGCATCGCAGCGAGTACCGCACGGCACGGCACGCACGGCACCGCGCAAGCGCCGGTCAGCTCTTGGCGTTGGCGAGCTGGCGGTTGCGGTCCTGCAGCGTCTTGATCACGCCCTCGACGCCCTGCTGGCCGACGATGGTGTTGAAGCTGCCCTTGTAGGCCTCGGTCAGCCATGCGCCCAGCACGTTGATGTCATAGACCTTCCAGCCCTGCGCGGTCTTTTCCAGGCGGTAGTCCATCTGGATCGGCTCACCCTTGTTGATCACCTGGGTGCGGATGGTGGCATCGGTATCGTCGGCGGTGCCGCGGTACGGACGGTATTGCACGGTCTGGTCGCGGATCTGCGCGATGGCGCCGGCGTAGGTGCGGATCAGCAGGGTCTTGAATTCCTCGGTGATCTGCTTCTGCTGCTCGGGCGTGGCCTTGGACCAGTTGCGGCCCATGGCGATCTGCGTGGTCTTCTGGAAGTTGGCGTTGGGAATGATCTTCTGTTCGACCAGCGTGGTGATCTTGCCGATATTGCCGGCCTGCATGTCCTTGTCGGCCTTCACGGTCGACATCACGTCATTGACCACGGCCTTGACCAGTCCGTCCGGAGTGGCCGCGTCCTGAGCCGATACCTGGGCCTGCGCGGTCCCCGCGAAGGCAACCGCCGTCAGGAGGGGGAGCAACAGTCGCTTGAGCATGTGAGATTTCCTTCTTTATCAAAGAGGTCGTGACCCGCGCGCCGGCGCCTCGCTACGCGGCGGGAAGGCCACGGGTCCTTGCAGATTGGAACATAGCGGCGTGGCGCGCGTTGCCATCAAAAGCGCACCGGACACCACCTACAAACAATTTGTTTCAGCGGTCACAGCGCATTCACAGCGCCAGTGACGTTTGCTTCGCCTCAACGGAAACGCACACCGGGCAGGCCGCCCGGCAGTCCCGGTGGCACCGGCATGCTCTGGCCCTCGGGCTGGGTCTCGCCCGCGGCGCCAGGCTTGGGCGGCTCGGCGGCAGGCGCCGAAGCACCCTCCGCCGGCGGGACCGGTGCCGGCGCGGCACCGGCGTCAGTCGCGGCCGGCGCAGCGCCTTCGGTCTCGGCGTCGTCGTCGGCGCCCGGCGGGTTGCCGTCGTAGATCAGGTACTGGCGCCGCTGCAGATAGGAGTCACGCAGGAACGAATACTTGTCCAGCGCCGCCTGCTCCAGCAGGTTGCTCGCCCCCAGCAGCTGGGCGCGGCCGGCGACGATGCGCGCGCCAGCCAGCGAATTGCGCAGCGAAACCGGGTAGAAGTACGCCGACGGATCGGCCTGGCGGTCGACCAGCATGCCGGCGGTGTCGCGGAAGGTGCTCGGGCCGAACAGCGGCAGCACCAGGTACGGCCCGGCCGGCACGCCCCACACACCCAGCGTCTGGCCGAAGTCTTCCTTGTACTTGGGCAGGCCGGCCGGGGTAGCGATGTCGATCAGGCCGCCGATGCCCAGCACCGTGTTCATCGCCACGCGCATGGTGTCTTCGGCCGCGCGCGTAGGCTTGCCTTGCAGCAGGTTGTTCGCCGCCGAATAGACATCGCTGACATTGGAGAAGAAATTCTCCACCGCGCGCTGCACCGGCGTCGGCATGTAGTCGGCATAGAGTTCGGCCACCGGGCGCAGGATGCCCTTGTCGAAGTCCTCGTTGATCTTCGAGACTTCGCGGTTGAACGGCTCCAGCGGGTCTTTCGGGTTGGCGGTGGGGCCGGTGGCGCAACCGGCAAGCGCCGCCGCGGCGGCGGCCGTGGCCAGGAGGTTGCGGATGGGGCGCGCGGCGTTCACTTGAGATCTCCAGCCGGGGCCGGCGCGCTGGCGCCGGGGGACGAGCCGCCGCCGGCATCGGCGGCCTTGTTGTACAGGAACTGCCCGATCAGGTTTTCGAGCACCACCGCGGATTGCGTCATGGTGATGCGCGCGCCGTTGGCCAGCATGGCGGTGTCGCCGCCGGCTTCCAGGCCGATGTATTGCTCGCCCAGCAGGCCCGAGGTCAGGATCTTGGCCGAGGTGTCCTTGGGGAACTGGTAGCGCGTCTCCAGGCTCATCTCGACGGTGGCCTGGTAGGTCTTGTCATCGAAGCGGATCGCCGCGACCCGGCCGACCACCACGCCCGCGCTCTTGACCGGCGCGCGCGGCTTGAGCCCGCCGATATTGTCGAAGCGGGCCTGCACGCTATAGGTGTCCTGGAAGCTGAAGGCGCTCATGTTTCCCGCCTTGAGGGCAAGGAAGAGCAAGGCGACGAAGCCTGCCGCCACAAACAGCCCCACCCAGAAATCGAGTGTGTTCTTTTTCATTGGAATCTCTTTCTTCAACCCCGTAGTGTCTGTCGCTGCCCTGTTGACGCTGTTTGTTATCGCCGTCTTGTTATCGTACTTCCCGCATGATTGTCGCGGGCGCCCGCCTCAGTTGCTGAACATCAGCGCCGTCAGCAGGAAATCCAGCCCCAGCACCGCCAGCGACGCGATTACCACGGTACGGGTGGTCGCACGCGAGACGCCTTCCGGCGTGGGCTTGGCCTCGAACCCCTGGTACAGCGCAATGAACGTCACCGCGATGCCAAAGATAAAGCTCTTGATGACGCCATTGAGCACGTCGGCGCGCACATCGACGCCGCCCTGCATCTGCGACCAGAAGGCACCGGCGTCGACGCCGATCAGCTGCACCCCGACCACGTAGCCGCCCAGGATGCCCACCGCGCTGAAGATCGCGGCCAGCACCGGCATGGCGATCACACCCGCCCAGAAGCGTGGCGCTACCACGCGCTGCAGCGGATTCACCGCCATCATTTCCATCGCCGTGAGCTGCTCGCCCGCCTTCATCAGCCCGATCTCGGCGGTCAGCGAGGTGCCGGCGCGGCCGGCGAACAGCAGCGCGGTCACCACCGGGCCCAGTTCACGCACCAGCGACAGCGCCACCAGCAGCCCCAGCGCCTGCTCGGAGCCGTAGCGGTTGAGCGTGTAGTAGCCCTGCAGCCCGAGCACGAAGCCGACGAACAGGCCCGAGACCGCGATGATCACCAGCGACAAATTGCCGACAAAGAAGACCTGGTCGGTCACCAGCCGGAAGCGGCGCAGCAGTGCCGGGGACAGCGCCAGCACGCTCAGGAACATGCGCGTGGCGTGGCCCAGCCCGGAAATGCTGCGGCGCACGGCTGCGCCGATGGCGCTGAAAAAACCTGCCAGGAAGCCGGTCATCGCGCGCCCCCGACGAAATCCTCGGCCAGCGACGGTCCGGCGTAGTGGAACGGCACCGGGCCATCGGCCTCGGCATGGACAAATTGATGCACGAATGGATCGGTGGAGGCGCGCAGGGCCTCGGGCGTGCCTTCGGCAGCGATGCGCCCGTCGGCAATGAAATAGACGTAGTCGGCGATCTGGAAGGTCTCGTGCACGTCGTGCGACACGATGATGGTGGTGGCGCCGAGCGCGTCGTTGAGGCTGCGGATCAGCCGCGCGGTCAGGCCCAGCGAGATCGGATCCAGGCCGGCGAAGGGCTCGTCATACATCAGCAGCGCCGGATCCAGTGCGATCGCGCGCGCCAGCGCCACGCGCCGCGCCATGCCGCCGGAGATCTGCGACGGCATCAGGTCGCGCGCGCCGCGCAGGCCGACCGCGTTGAGCTTCATCAGCACCAGGTCGCGGATCATCGACTCGGGCAGGTCGGTGTGCTCGCGCAGCGGGAACGCGACATTGTCGAACACCGACAGGTCGGTAAACAGTGCCCCGAACTGGAACAGCATGCCCATCTGGCGACGCACGGCGTACAGGCCGGTGGTGTCGAGCTGGTGGATGTCCGTGCCGGCGAAGCGCACCGCACCCGCCTGCGGCCGCACCTGACCGCCGATCAGCCGCAGCACCGTGGTCTTGCCGCAGCCCGAGCCGCCCATCACCGCGATCACCTTCCCGCGCGGGAATTGCATGGTCAGGCCGGACAGGATCGGCTTGCCGTGGTCCGCGTAGGCGAAATCCACCGCAGTCAGTTCGACAAGGTTTTGAGGAGAATCGGTCACGTTGGCACCGGTCGGGACAGGGGCGCATTATAAGGTGTACTACCTAGCCCTGCTGGCACCCGTGTGTCCCGCGCCACATGAAGCGTGCCTGTATGCGTCAGGATTCTCCTGCCCGCCAGGCAATCTGGCCGGTTTCCGCTGGAAACCGGCCAGTGTCCCGCCACGCCGCAGTGCCGCTCAGGGCTCCTGCGCGATCGGCACGTCCTTCAGGATGACCTGCCATTGGATCGATTCCGAGCGGATCGCGGTGGCAAACGCCTCCGGCGAGTCGCGCAGCGGCGTCAGGCCGGCGGCCTGAAGGCGCGAGCGCACCTCGCGCTCGGCCATCACGCCGTCGAGCTCGCCGGCCAGCCGCGCCACGATGGCGCGCGGCGTCTTGGCCGGCGCCATCACGCCAAACCAGGCCGCCGCGGCATAGCCGTCCTGCCCGGATTCCTGCAGCGTCGGCACCAGCGGCGCCAGCGGGGAACGCGCCACGCCGGTCACGCCGACCAGCCGCAGCCCGCCGCTCTTGACCTGGCTCTGGACCGCCGCGAACGAACAGAAGCAGGCGCTGATGCGGCCGGCCAGCATCTCCTGCACCACCGCGGCCTCGCCCTTGCCGGTGACCAACGGCACGCCGCCGCGCAGGCCGCGCACCGCGTACTCGGCGTACAGGTGCGACGGGCTGCCGGGTTGTCCGTAGCCGTAGCTGTAGGAACCGGGACTCGATCTGACCGCCGTCATCCATTGCTCCGGCGTGCGCATCGGCAGCCGGGCGTCGATCACCAGGAACAGCGGCGTGGTGGCCACGCGCGCCACCGGCGTGAAATCGCGCACGACGTCGTAGGGCACCGGCTCCAGCCCTGGCTGGATCAGCATGTTGGCCTGGTGGAACAGCAGCGTGTGGCCGTCGGAGCTGGCCTTGGCGACGACATCGCCGGCGATGGTGCCGGCGCTGCCGGGACGGTTGTCGACCTCGACCGGCACGCCGAGCCTGGCCGACAGGCGCTCGGCCAGCATCCGCGCCACGGCGTCGGCGACGCCGCCGGCCGGGAACGGCACGATCAGGCGCATCGGGCGATCCGGGAACGACATGCTGCGCGCAAGCGGCTGGGTGCCGGCAAGCGCGGGCCTGGCCGGCACGGCGAACGCCAGCGTGGCGCATCCCAGGGCGACCAGGCACAGCGCGGGCGGGAGCCAGCGCCGGGCAGCGGCCGCGGGCAGGCGCGGCGCGATTTTCGCTTTACCTCGCCAAAGCCGCGACAAATTGCGCACTTCGGACATCGTTTTCCTCCGGCCCGTCTCCTGAGGAGACGGCAAACTGGTTCTGGGGAAAAAGGATTGGCGAGGCAGTTTCCGTTATTTGTTTTTGAAAATTGTAAGGACTATGCCCGGGCCGCCACAGGCACGTAAACCATAGCCGGGAGAACCCTGAAGGCCTTGCTGCGCCTTGCCAAATGCGCCCTGGCGAGGAGCGCCGTGAGGGGCGACGAGGGGCGCGGCTATAATCCGCCGATGACGAATTTCACCGTGCGGCCCATGGTCTTGTCCGACCTGCCGGCCGTGCTGGCGGTGCAGGCCAGCTGCTATTCCGGGGGTCTGCTCGAAGGCGAGTCAGCGCTGGCCAGCCGGCTGGCGCTGTCGCCGAGCACCTGCTGGGTCGCGCACGAGCCCGCGCAGCGCGGCACCCTCGCCGCCTACCTGTTCACCCACGCCTGGCCCGAAGACAGCCTGCCGCCGCTGGATGGTGTGCTCGACGATGGCTGGCGCCAGCATGCCGCCCCGGACACCCTGACCTGGTTCGTGCACGACATGGCCGTGGCGCCCGCCGGCCGCGGCGCCGGGCTGGCGCCGCGCCTGTACGCGGTGGCGCGGGCGGCGGCGCACGCCGCCGGGCTGCGGCGCTCGCGGCTGATCGCGGTGCAGTCCGCGGCGCCGTGGTGGCGCAGGCTCGGGTACGCCCCGGCGCCGGCGCAAACGGCCGCGCGGCACGCCGGCAAGCTGGCCGCATACGGCGCCAGCGCGGTGCTGATGGAGCGAACGCTGGCCGGCTGAACGCCGCCATCGCACAGACAAAAAAAACCCGCCGGCTTGCGCCAGGCGGGCTTTTTATCGCGGCGCGGACGCCGGATCAGCGCGGCAGGTCGCTATGCCCCATCAGGAACGCATCGACCGAGCGCGCGGCCTGGCGGCCTTCGCGGATCGCCCACACCACCAGCGACTGGCCGCGGCGCACGTCGCCGGCGGCGAACACCTTGGGCACGTTGGTGTGATAGGCACGCTCGCCTTCGGTCGAGGCCTTGGCGTTCTTGCGCGCGTCGGTATCGACGCCGAAGGCCTCCAGCATCGAGCCCACCGGGTTGGTAAAGCCCATTGCCAGCAGCACCAGGTCGGCCGGCAGGATGAACTCGCTGCCTTCGACTTCCTGCATGCGGCCGTCCTTCCATTCGACGCGGCAGGCCTTCAGTGCGGTGACCTTGCCGTTCTCGCCGATGAATTCCTTGGTGGCGACCGACCAGTCGCGCTCGCAGCCTTCGTCGTGCGACGACGAGGTGCGCAGCTTGATCGGCCAGTACGGCCACACCAGCGGCTTGTTCTCTTCTTCCGGCGGCTGCGGCAGCAGCTCGAACTGGGTCACCGAGGTGGCGCCGTGACGGTTGGAGGTGCCGACGCAGTCGGAGCCGGTATCGCCGCCACCGATCACGATCACGTTCTTGCCCTCGGCGCGGATCTCGTTGGCGCCGTCGCCGGCCACTTCCTTGTTCTGCGGGATCAGGAATTCCAGCGCGAAGTGGATGCCTGCCAGGTCGCGGCCCGGCACCGGCAGGTCGCGCGGCACTTCCGAGCCGCCGGCCAGCACCACCGCGTCGAACTGCTCCATCAGGGCCTGGGCCGAGATGGTTTCGCGCGCATAGTTCTTGATGCCGGCCGGCAGTTCGCCGTCGGTCACCATCACGCCGGCGCGGAAGGTCACGCCTTCGGCCTGCATCTGTTCCATGCGGCGGTCGATCAGCGACTTCTCCATCTTGAAGTCGGGGATGCCGTAGCGCAGCAGGCCGCCGATGCGGTCGTTCTTCTCGAACACGGTCACGTCATGGCCGGCGCGTGCCAGCTGCTGCGCTGCCGCCATGCCGGCGGGGCCGGAGCCGACCACGGCGACGGTCTTGCCGGTCTTGTGGCGCGGCAGCTGCGGCTTGACCCAGCCCTCTTCCCAGGCCTTGTCGATGATGGCGTGCTCGAGCGACTTGATGCCCACCGGCAGTTCGTTGATGCCCAGCGTGCACGCGGCCTCGCACGGTGCCGGGCAGATGCGGCCGGTGAACTCGGGGAAGTTGTTGGTCTGGTGCAGCACCTCGATCGCCGACTTCCAGTCCTGGCGGTACACCAGGTCGTTGAAGTCGGGGATGATGTTGTTGACCGGGCAGCCGTTGTTGCAGAACGGGATGCCGCAGTCCATGCAGCGCGCACCCTGGAGCTTCGCTTCGCTGTCGGACAGCGCGAACACGAATTCCTTGTAGTGCTTCACGCGCTTGACTACCGGTTCGTAGCCCTCATTCTGGCGCGGAAATTCGAGAAAGCCAGTCGCCTTACCCATGTTGCGTCCTTGGTCATGCTGCGCGGGACCGGCGGCGTCGCCGGCCCTGCGGTGGGGTCAGTATCTTGTCGGGGCCGCGGCGGCTTGCCGCGGCCCTTCGCTACGTTGGTTTGCTGCGCTCGTCTCGCTCAGGCCGCGATGGCTTCGCGGTCGCTGTCGCGGGCGGCCTGTTCCTTGGCGTACATCTCGCCCAGCGCGCGCTTGTACTCGGTCGGGAAGACCTTGACGAACTTGCGGCGTGCCGTGGTCCAGTCGGCCAGCAGCGCCTTGGCGCGCTCGGAACCGGTGTAGCGGAAGTGCTGCTCGATCAGGTTGCGCAGGATGACTTCATCCAGCACGCGCTTGCCGTCGACCTTGTGCCACGAAGCCTGGGGCTGGCCCTTCTCCTGGTCGGCCGAGGCCAGCACCGCTTCCAGCGCCACCATCGAGGTGTTGCAGCGCTTGTCGAACAGGCCGTCCTCGTCGTAGACGTAGGCCACGCCGCCCGACATGCCGGCCGCGAAGTTGCGCCCGGTGCCGCCCAGCACTACCACCGTGCCGCCGGTCATGTATTCGCAACCGTGGTCGCCGGTACCTTCCACCACTGCCACGGCGCCCGAGTTGCGCACCGCGAAGCGCTCGCCGGCCACGCCGTTGAAGAACGCTTCGCCGGCGATGGCACCGTACAGCACGGTGTTGCCGACGATGATGTTGCGGGTCGGATCGCCGCGGAACTCATGCGGGGCGCGCACGATCACGCGCCCGCCCGACAGGCCCTTGCCGACGTAATCGTTGCCGTCGCCGACGAGGTCCAGCGTGATGCCGTGCGCCAGGAACGCGCCGAACGACTGGCCGGCGGTGCCCTGCAGCTGGATGTGGATGGTGTCGTCAGGCAGGCCTTCGTGGCCGTACTGCTTGGCCACCACGCCCGACAGCATCGCGCCGACGGTACGGTTGACGTTCTTGACCGGCTGGATGAACGAAACACGCTCGCCCTTCTCGATCGCCGGACGGGCCTTGGCGATCAGCACGTGGTCGAGCGCCTTGCCAGCCTCGGCCGACAGGCCGTGGTCCTGCACGTCGGTGTGGTACAGCGGCACGTCCGCGCCCAGCGACACCTGGTGGAAGATGCGGCTGAAGTCCAGGCCGCGCGCCTTCCAGTGTTCGATGCCGGCCTTGGTGTCGAGCAGGTCGGCGCGGCCGATCAGCTCGTCGAAGGTGCGGATGCCCAGCTGGGCCATGATCTCGCGCGCTTCTTCGGCAACGAAGAAGAAGAAGTTGACCACGTGCTCCGGCTTGCCCTGGAACTTCTTGCGCAGCTGCGGATCCTGCGTGGCCACGCCCACCGGGCAGGTGTTGAGGTGGCACTTGCGCATCATGATGCAGCCCTCGGCAACCAGCGGCGCCGTGGCGAAGCCGAACTCGTCGGCGCCAAGCAGCGCGCCGATGACGACGTCGCGGCCGGTCTTCATCTGGCCGTCGGCCTGCACGCGGATGCGGTTGCGCAGGCCGTTGAGCAGCAGCGTCTGCTGGGTCTCGGCCAGGCCCAGTTCCCACGGCGTGCCGGCATGCTTGATCGACGACCACGGCGAGGCGCCGGTACCGCCGTCATGGCCGGCGATCACGACGTGGTCGGCCTTGGCCTTGGACACGCCCGCGGCCACGGTGCCGACGCCCACTTCGGACACCAGCTTGACCGAAATATCCGACGACGGGTTGACGTTCTTCAGGTCGTGGATCAGCTGCGCCAGATCCTCGATCGAGTAGATGTCGTGGTGCGGGGGCGGCGAGATCAGGCCCACGCCCGGCACCGAGTAACGCAGCTTGCCGATGTAGTCCGAGACCTTGTGGCCCGGCAGCTGGCCGCCTTCGCCAGGCTTGGCGCCCTGCGCCATCTTGATCTGGATCTGGTCGGCCGAGGCCAGGTATTCGGCGGTCACGCCGAAACGGCCCGACGCCACCTGCTTGATCTTCGAGCGCAGCGAGTCGCCGGCCTGCAGTTCCAGGTCCTTCTCGATCACGCCGTCGCCCAGCACGCCCTTCAGGGTATCGCCCTGCTTGATGGGGATGCCGCGCAGTTCGTTGCGGTAGCGCTTCTCGTCCTCGCCGCCTTCGCCGGTGTTGGACTTGCCGCCGATGCGGTTCATCGCCAGCGCCAGCGTGGTGTGGGCCTCGGTCGAGATCGAGCCGAGCGACATCGCGCCGGTGGCGAAGCGCTTGACGATCTCCTTGGCCGGTTCGACTTCTTCCAGCGGAATCGCCTTGGCCGGATCGACCTTGAACTCGAACAGGCCGCGCAGCGTCATGTGGCGCTTGCTCTGGTCGTTGATGATGTTGGCGTATTCCTTGTACGTCTGGTACGCGCCCTTGCCGTCGTCGGCGCGCACCGAGTGCTGCAGCTTGGCGATCGAGTCCGGGGTCCACATGTGCTCTTCGCCGCGGATGCGGAAGGCGTACTCGCCGCCGGCGTCGAGCATGTTCTCCAGCACCGGGCTGTTGCCGAACGCATCCGTGTGCAGGCGCAGCGCTTCCTCGGCGACCTCGAAGATGCCGATGCCCTCGACGTTCGACGGCGTGCCGTGGAAGTACTTCTGCACCAGCTCGCGCGACAGGCCGATGGCCTCGAAGATCTGCGCGCCGGTGTACGACATGTAGGTCGAGATGCCCATCTTGGACATCACCTTGAACAGGCCCTTGCCGATCGCCTTGACGAAGTTCTTGACCGCCTTTTCCGGCGACAGGTCGCCCGACAGGCCGCTGGCCATGTCGGCCAGGGTTTCCATCGCCAGATACGGGTGCACGGCTTCGGCCCCGTAGCCGGCCAGCAGCGCGAAGTGGTGCACTTCACGCGCGGTGCCGGTCTCGACCACCAGGCCGGTCGACGTGCGCAGCCCCTTCTCCACCAGGTGGTGGTGGATGGCAGACGTGGCCAGCAGCGCCGGGATGGCGACATGGTCGGCATCGACCGGGCGGTCGGTCACGATCAGGATGTTGTAGCCCGAACGAACCGCGTCCACGGCTTCGGCGCACAGCGAGGCCAGGCGCGCTTCGATGCCTTCCTTGCCCCATGCGGTCGGGTAGCAGATGTTCAGTTCGTACGAACGGAACTTGCCGCCGGTGTAGTGCTCGATGTTGCGGATCTTGGCGATGTCCTTGAAGTCCAGCACGGGCTGGGACACTTCGAGACGCATCGGCGGGTTGATGTTGTTCAGCTCGAGCAGGTTCGGCTTCGGGCCGATGAACGACACCAGCGACATCACCATGTTCTCGCGGATCGGGTCGATCGGCGGGTTGGTGACCTGGGCGAACAGCTGCTTGAAGTAGTGGTACAGCGTCTTGTTTTTCGACGACAGGATCGCCAGCGGCGAGTCGTTGCCCATCGAGCCGGTGGCTTCCTCCCCGGCCAGCGCCATCGGCGCCATCAGGAACTTGACGTCTTCCTGGGTGTAGCCGAACGCCTGCTGGCGGTCCAGCAGCTTGGCCACGGGCTTCTTCTCGGCGGCGACGTCTTCCGGCTTGGCATCGATCTCGTCCAGCTTGATGCGCACGGCATCGATCCAGCTCTTGTACGGCTTGGCGTTGGCCAGGTTGTCCTTGAGCTCCTTGTCGTCGATGATGCGGCCCTGCTCCATGTCGATCAGGAACATCTTGCCCGGCTGCAGGCGCCACTTCTGCACCACGCGCGACTCGGGGAACGGCAGCACGCCGGCTTCCGAGGCCAGCACCACGACGTCGTCCTCGGTCACGTAAAAACGTGCCGGGCGCAGGCCATTGCGGTCCAGCGTGGCGCCGATCTGGCGGCCATCGGTAAAGCAGATCGCGGCCGGGCCGTCCCACGGCTCCATCATGGCGGCGTGGTATTCGTAGAACGCGCGACGGTTGTCGTCCATCAGCGTGTGCTGTTCCCACGCTTCCGGGATCATCATCATCATCGCGTGGACGAGCGGGTAGCCGGCCATCGTCAGCAGTTCGAGGCAGTTGTCGAACGATGCCGTGTCGGACTGGCCCGGGTAGATCAGCGGCCACAGCTTGGGCAGGTCGTCGCCCAGCACCGGCGAGGAGATCGCGCCGGTACGTGCGTTGATCCAGTTGACGTTGCCCTTGACCGTGTTGATTTCGCCGTTGTGGGCGACCATGCGGTACGGGTGGGCCAGTTCCCAGGCCGGGAAGGTGTTGGTCGAGAAGCGTTGGTGCACCAGGGCCAGGGCCGACACGGCGCGCTGGTCCTGCAGGTCCAGGTAGTACTCGCCGACCTGGTTGGCCAGCAGCAGGCCCTTGTACACCACGGTACGGGCCGACATCGACGGCACGAAGTATTCCTTGCCGTGCTTGAGCTTGAGCGCCTGGATGGCGTGGCTGGCGGTCTTGCGGATGACGTAGAGCTTACGTTCCAGCGCGTCCGTAGTCATGATGTCGCGGCCGCGACCGATGAAGATCTGGCGGATCACCGGCTCGGTCTTGCGCACCGTGGGGGACATCGGCATGGCGGCGTCGACCGGCACGTCGCGCCAGCCCAGCACGACCTGGCCTTCCAGGCGGACCGTGCGCTCCAGTTCCTGCTCGCAGGCCAGGCGCGAGGCGTGTTCCTTCGGCAGGAAGATCATGCCCACGCCGTACTCGCCGGCGGGCGGCAGGCTCACGCCCTGCGCCGCCATTTCTTCGCGGTAGAACTGGTCGGGGATCTGAATCAGGATGCCGGCACCGTCGCCCATCAGCGGGTCGGCGCCGACGGCGCCGCGGTGGTCCAGGTTCTCCAGGATCTTCAGGCCCTGGGAAATGATCTCGTGCGACTTCTTGCCCTTGATATGCGCGACCATGCCGACGCCGCAGGCGTCATGCTCGTTGCTCGGGTCGTACATGCCTTGCGCCTGCGGACGCAGGTCGAGGGCGGAGGAAGACTCGCTGATTTGCTCGCTGGTCTGCGCTTGGGCCGAAAGGTTCTTCATTTGGTCCACGGGCTGAATTCCGGTGATGGCTGCGCGAATTGCTGGACTACCGGAACGGGGACCGCGCGCTTTCTTTAAATCCACCCAAACCGGTGGACCGGCGGGAAGGGAAATGGGGACGAAGCTGTCTGCGGGCCGCAGCGGCGTACACGAGCGTGACGCGCCGCACAATGACTGTGGGTGGAGCAACTATATGGGAATCGCCTGCGCCTCGCAAAAAAATTAAATGGGGTCTGATAACATTAAAACGCGCACCGTTTCGGTGAATGAATTAAACGGGGACACATTAAATTTATGGCGTTTTCGCCGTATTCCCAGGCTCTTTTTGCACCTTTTTGGGGCGACCCTTCGGCAACGGCTGGACGCGCCGTGAGCCATGTCTCTCCAGCTGCGCCAGGAACGCGTCGCCTCCAAGCGGCCAGCCGCTATGCGCATGGGCGCGCAAGGTGTCCAGCGTCTTGCCCGACAGGCCTTCGGCGCTGAGCATGCGGTAGTTCGATTGCCGCTCGAACGGGGTATTGCCCAGCTCCCAGTAGGCGGCGTGGTCGCTGACAAAGGGACTGGCCTCGATGCCGGCGTGGTGGCGGTAGCTGCTCCAGCGGTCGGCTTCGGGGGTATTGACCTCGCCCGCGCGCACCGCGTTGCCCTCCACGTACAGCATGGCCGGCAGCAGCCACTGGGCCGGATCGAACACGGCGGAGCGGAAGCGCCCCTCCCACAGGGTGCCGGTGCGGCCCGCCACGCGATTGAAGTAGCGCGCGTAGCGGCGCCCGACCGCCTGCATGGTCAGGCTAAGCGCGTCCTCACTTTTCGGCGTTGCCACCAGGTGCACGTGGTTGGGCCGCAGCGCATAGGCATGGATGGCGAGGTCGTGCTCGCGCGCCGCCATGCGCAGGCAATCCAGGTAATGCAGGTAGTCGTCGGTGCCCAGGAACACGGGCTGGCGGTTGTTGCCGCGCTGCAACACCAGCGCGGGCAGTCCGGTGGGGGAAAAACGGGGAAGGCGGGCCATGACAGGGTCGTGCGGGCTGCGATGCCCGCATCATAGCCTGATCCGTCCCTAATTTTCAGGGGGCGGTACCCTCGCTGACAGCGAAGATGCGGCGGTGCTCGCGGATGGCGTAGCGGTCGGTCATGCCGGCAATGTAATGGGCGATCAGCCGCGACTGGTCGCCGCCATGGCTGGCCTGGTACTGCGGCGGCAGCAGGCGCGGGTCGGACATGAAGGCCTGGAACAGGTCGCCGACGATGCGCTGGGCCTTGGCCGACATCCGCATCACCAGGTAGTGCCGGTACAAGTGCCGGAACAGGAAGCGCTTGAGCGCGGCGGCTTCCTCGTGGATCTGCGCACTGAAGCCGACCAGCGGCCCGGCCGCCCTCACCGCGTCGATATTGCGCGGGTTGGTGTCGGCGATATTGCGGCTGGTGGTTTCTATCAGGTCGACGATCAGCGTGTTGATCATGCGCCGGACCGTCTCGTTGATGGCGCGCCGGCCATTGATGCCGGGGAAGGCCTCGGCCACCTCGGCCCGGTGGCGGCCCCACATCGGCACCTCGTCGAGCTGCTCCAGCGTCAGCAGACCGGAGCGCAGGCCGTCGTCGATATCGTGGTTGTTGTAGGCGATCTCGTCGGCAAGGTTGGCCAGCTGGGCCTCCAGCGACGGTTGCGTGCCCTCCAGGAAGCGCCGGCCCAGTTCGCCCAGCGCCGAGGCGTTGACGCGCGAGCAATGCTTGAGGATGCCCTCGCGCGTCTCGAAGGTCAGGTTCAGGCCATTGAAGCCGCCGTAGCGCTCTTCCAGCTCGTCCACCACCAGCAGGCTCTGCAGGTTGTGCTCGAAGCCGCCGTGGTTCTTCATGCACTGGTTCAGCGCGTCCTGCCCGGCGTGGCCGAAGGGCGTGTGGCCCAGGTCGTGCGCCAGCGAGATCGCCTCGACCAGGTCCTCGTTCAGGCGCAGGTTGCGCGCGATCGAGCGGGCGATCTGTGCCACCTCCAGGCTGTGCGTCAGGCGCGTGCGGAACAGGTCGCCCTCGTGGTTGACGAAGACCTGGGTCTTGTACTCGAGCCGCCGGAACGCCGTGCTGTGGATCACGCGGTCGCGGTCGCGCTGGAATTCGCTGCGCGACAGCGACGCGGGTTCGGCGTGCACGCGCCCGCGCGTCTGCGCGGAGCGGGCGGCGTACGGGGCGAGGTGGCTTTCAAAGTCGGTCATGCAGCGCGTCCGGTGGCTGGGGCGGGTTGGCGAGGCATAACCGATCGGTCAGGCGACCGGCGCCTCGGTGGGAGGTTTCAGGACGGCGTGGGCCAGCGTCGCGCGCAGATCCGCGTCCGGCACGCTGGTGATGAACGCCTCGCCGAGCTTCTTCAGCAGGATGAACTTGATGCTGCCGGCCTCGGCCTTCTTGTCGACCTTCATCAGTTCGATATAGCGGTCGGCGCCCAGTTCCGGCGCCACCACCGGCAGCATCGCCGCCTGCGTGAGGGTGCGCACGCGCGCCAGCGTCTCGATATCGATAAAGCCGAGCCGGTGCGACAGGTCCGCGGCCATCACCATGCCGCATCCCACCGCTTCGCCGTGCAGCCAGGCGCCGTAGCCCATGCCGGCCTCGATCGCATGGCCGAAGGTATGGCCGAAATTGAGGATGGCACGCAGTCCGCCCTCGCGCTCGTCCTGCGCCACCACGCCCGCCTTGATCTCGCACGAGCGCTGCACGGCAACCGCCATCAGCTCCGGGTCGCAGGCGTTCAGCGCCTGGATGTTGCGCTCGATCCAGCCGAAGTAATCGGCGTCCGCAATGGCGCCGTGCTTGATCACCTCGGCCATGCCCGCGGCCAGTTCGCGCGGCGGCAGCGTGCGCAGCGTGTCGATGTCGGCGATCACCGCGTTGGGCTGGTGGAACGCGCCGATCATGTTCTTGCCGAGCGGGTGGTTGATGCCGGTCTTGCCGCCTACCGACGAATCCACCTGCGCCAGCAGCGTGGTCGGCATCTGGATGAACGGCACGCCGCGCATGTAGCAGGCGGCGGCAAACCCGGTCATGTCGCCGACCACGCCGCCGCCCAGCGCCACCAGCGTGGTCTTGCGGTCGGCACCGGCCTGCAGCAGCGCGTCGAAGATGCGGTTCAGCGTTTCCCAGTGCTTGAAGGCCTCGCCGTCGGGCAGCGTGACGGTGCGCACGGTCTTGCCCAGCGCCGCCAGCGCGGC
The DNA here is from genome assembly GCF_900094595.1 of Cupriavidus alkaliphilus. Lineage (GTDB taxonomy): Bacteria > Pseudomonadota > Gammaproteobacteria > Burkholderiales > Burkholderiaceae > Cupriavidus > Cupriavidus alkaliphilus. The sequence continues at coordinate 53,805 of NZ_FMAD01000017.1, forward strand.
CTCGACACGCGCCGCATAGAGCGGCCCGACGGTTTCGTTGGTGACGATGACGGCGTGCTGGCCGCGCACGTGCGGGCGCAGCAGCTCGGCGTCGTCGAGCAGGCCGGTGCCGATATGGATGGGGTAGCTGCGCTCGCCCAGGTCGACTTCAAGGGTAATCATGGATTGGGGTCCTGCGCCGGCGGCCCGTCATCGCCCGCGGGCGGGGACGCCGGCTGCGGGGGATCGATCCGGAAACCGGCCATTTCAAGTTGCATCAACACCATATTAGCAAGCTGCGCCACCGAGGGCTTGCCGGTTTCGATGATGAAGTCGGCGACTTCGCGGTACAGCGGATCGCGCTCGGCATACAGGGCCTCGAGCTTGCCCTTGGGGTCGTCGGTCTGCAGCAGCGGCCGGTTGCGGTCGTGCCGGGTGCGCAGCCACAGGTCGTGCGGGCTGGCGCGCAGGTACACGACCGTGCCGCGGGACTTCAGCACCTCGCGGTTCTCGGCGCGCAGCACCGCGCCGCCGCCGGTGGCCAGCACGATGCCCTGGCGCTGCGCCAGCTCGCGGATCATCGCGGCCTCGCGGTCGCGGAAGCCGGCCTCGCCCTCGAGTTCGAAGATCACCGGGATGCGCACGCCGCAGTGCGCTTCCAGCTCATGGTCGGAATCGAAAAACGGATAGTGCAGGCGCCGCGCCACCGTGCGGCCCACGGTGGTCTTGCCGGCGCCCATCAGGCCGACGAAAAAGAGGTTGGGTCGATCGGATTCCGGGCGGTCGGCACCGGATCGTTCGGCTTCGCGCCGATCCGGCGCCTGGCGCTGCGCCGCCGGCCCTGTCGCTGAGGCTGTCACGGGACTGTGGTTCGGGAGCGCGGCATGCGGGCCGTCCTCCCCGGTTGGGAACTGCATCATCTTCTTATGTTGTGGCGCGGCCGGCAAGTGCCGAATGCGGCATAGACCGCATTTCTTGCCGTCGCGCAGGCATTCGTGGCCCGGCGGTTCGCGGCGCGCGGCGCAAAAAAAGGCCGCATCGGTCGATGCGGCCTGCCAGTCTACTGTATCCGGCGCCCCGGCCCTACTTGAGCGATACGCTTTCGTTCAGGATGCGCGGGGTCAGGAACACCAGCAGCTCGGTCCGGTTGCGGACCTTGGCGTTGTTCTTGAAGAGGTAGCCCAGCACCGGGATATCGCCCAGCAGCGGCACCTTGTCGACATCGGTGGACTCGGTCTGGGTGTAGATGCCGCCGATCACCACGGTGCCGCCGTTCTCGACCAGCACCTGGGTCTGCACGTGCTTGGTGTCGATGGCAAAGCCGGAGGTAGTCTGTATGCCCACGCTGTCCTTGTTCACGTCGACGTCGAGCAGCACATTGCCTTCGGGCGTGATCTGCGGCGTCACCTCGAGCTTCAGGTTGGCCTTGCGGAACTGCACCGAGGTGGCGCCGCTGGACGTGGCCGCCTGGTAAGGCAGTTCGGTGCCCTGCTCGATCAGCGCCTTGATGTTGTTGGCCGTGACCACGCGCGGGCTGGAGATGATCTTGCCCTTGCCGTCCGCCTCCAGCGCCGACAGCTCCAGCGCCAGGAAGCGCGTGGCGGCGCTGTTGAACAGGCTCACCGCGATATTGGCCGGGTTGGTGCCGTTGATGGACCCGGCCGGCAGGCTCAGGAACGGGCCGTTGTCGGAGGTCGAGCCCGGCAGCACGTTGTTGTAGGTGTTGCCGACGCGGGCGTTGTTGTACTGCCCGGCAAAGCCCAGCTTGACCCCCAGGTTGCGGCTGAAGGTGTCGGTGGCCTCGACGATGCGCGCCTCGATGATGACCTGGCGCACGGGGATGTCGATCTTGCCGATAAAGGTCTGCACCTCTTCCAGCTTGGAAGCGATATCCGAGACAAAGAGCTGGTTGGTGCGCGCATCGGCGGTCAGCGAACCGCGCTTGGAAAGCATGCGCGTGCTGGCGCCCGCCGCCCCCGCGCTGCCGATCGAGGCGCTTGCGCCACCGCCGGCGCCCATGCCCAGCAGCATCCTGCGCACGTCCTCGGCGCGCTGGTAATTGAGCTGGAACACCTGGCTGCGGATCGGCTCGAGGTCGTTGATCTGCTGCTGCGACTCGAGCTCGAGCTTCTCCTTGGTCTGCAGCTCGGCCTTGGGCGCCACCCACAGCACATTGCCGTTGCGGCGCGAGGCCAGCCCCTTCGCATCCATCACGATCTGCAGCGCCTGGTCCCACGGCACGTCCTTGAGCCGCAGGGTCAGGTTGCCCTGCACGCTTTCGCTGGTGATGATGTTCAGGTTGGTGAAGTCGGCGAACACCTGCAGCAGCGAGCGGATGTCGATGTTCTGGAAGTTCAGCGACAGGCGCTCGCCGCGGTAGCCCGGGCCGCTGATCAGCTTGGTCGGGTCTTCCTTGACGGGACGGACCTCGACCACGAACTGGGTGTCGGTCTGGTACGAGCTGTATTCCCAGTTGCCGCGCGGCTCGATGGTCAGGCGCGCGTTGCCGTTGGCGTCGGAAGCGCGCATGCCCTGCACCGGCGAGCCATAGTCGCTGACGTCGAAGTGCCGCCGCAGGTTCTCCGGCAGCGTGGTGCCGAGGAAATCGACCACCACGTTCTTGCCCTGTTGCGCGATATTGATGCCCGACTCGCGCGAGGACAGGTCGACCACCACGCGTCCCGCACCGTCGGCCCCGCGGCGGAAGTCGATATTGCGCACCGAGGGCCGCCCCGCGGCGGCGCCAGGCGGCGTCGCGGCCGGCGCGAACGTCGGCGCCGCGTTCTTGGCCGCCGGCGCCACGTTATCGAGCGACACCACGAAGACATTGCCGCGCTGGTCGGTCCGATAGGTGGCGTTGCGCGTCAGGTCGAGGATCAGGCGCGTACGGTCGCCGATCTGCATCACATTGGCGGCCTTGACCAGCTTGCCGCCGTATTCATATTGCGCGCGCCGCTCGGCAAAGCCGGTATCGAAAAAATCGATCGCGAGCCGGGCCGGGTTCTGCGTGGTGAAGTCCGCCGGCTTCTGCGTCAGCGGCCGTTCCAGTTCGACCACGAGCACGGTCTGCTCCCCGGTCGTGCTGACGTCCACCGACTTGATCCGGTTGCTCTGAGCCAGGGCAGCCGGTGCGGCCAGCGCCAGCCATAGCGCCAGCGCCGTGGCCATGGTCCTCATCACGGCGCCCGCGCGCGCACGATACCAGCGCGCGGGGGTCATGCCGCCGCGTCCAGTTTCAGGCTGGTCATTTTCTCTTTCCACTCGGATACCCCCTCCCGGACCAATTCGCGCAGCACGATCTCCTGATCGGTGATGCGGACCACCCGGCCATAGCTCTGGCCGAGATACTGACCCACCTTCACATGGTGGATCTTGTTATCAACACGGACGATGCCGAAGGTTTCCCCCTGCTTCTTCATCATCCCGAGCATCTTGAAGTTTTCTAGCGGATAGTCCTCCAGCGGCTCGCGGCGCCGGCCGGCTTCGGGCGAATCCGCCAGCGTCTTGTTCAGTTCACCGATCTTGGCCTGCGCGAACGGCTCGGGCGCACTGGCCGCGGCATATTCGCGCGGCACGTAGGGCCGGGCATCGGGCACGGGCTCGGGCGGCTTGGCACGCGCACTGCGGGTGGCTTCCATCCACTGGCGCAGCGCGTCCTCATCGCTGGCGCCGCAGGCCCCCAGCAGGCCGATTGCCAGCGCCGCCGCCAGCGTGCGCCGCGACGCGGCCCATGCCTGGGCGCGGGATCGAACGATGCGGCTCATTTCGCGCCTCCTGCCTTGGCGGCCGCTGCCGCCGCGGCGGCCTTGCGTTGCGCCGCCTGTTCTTCAGCGTCGAGCGCGCGGTAGGCCATCGCCACCGCCTCCATCGACAGCCCGCCGTCCTTGGTATTGGATAGTTGCAGGTTCTGCATCGACACGATCCGCGACAGCGCCGCGACGTCGGCGTTGAACTGCGCCACCTCGTGATAACGCCCGGTCACGCGCAGGTTCACCGGGATCTCGGCAAAGTAGGGCTTGATCACCGCCGCCTGCGGCTTGAACAGCTCGAACTGCAGCCCGCGCGCCACGCCGGCATGGTTGACGTCGGCCAGCAGCGCGTCCATTTCCGTCTTGTTGGGCAGCTGTCGCTCCAGCAACGCCACGTGCTGCTCGACCTGCTTCTTCTGCTCGCGCAGCGCCTCGAGGTTGGCCACCTGCGCCACCTTGGACTGGTACGCCTGCTTCAGGTTTTCCTGCTCCTGGCGCTGGCGCTCGAGTTCGTCGAACTTTGCGCTCCAGTAGAACTGCCAGCCCAGCAGCAGCACCACCGCCGCGGCCAGGACCGCGAACAGCACGCGCGGCGCGGCCGGCCAGGTCTCCGGCTCGTTCAGGTTGAGCCCGCGGAACTGGCTGGTCAGGTCGGCCAGGTTAATTTCGGTATTGAGCGCCATGGTCAGGCCTTTCCGGCCGCGGGGGCGGGTGCAGGTGCGGGGGCGGCGGATGGCGCCGAAGCGCCCGCGGCAGCCTTCTTGCCGTCGGCCGGCGCCTCCGGCGCGCGGTACGCAAAGCGCATCGAGAAATCAAACAGCCGGCGCTGCTCGCGCAGGTTGTTGGTCATGGTGACCGCCTTGGATTCGACCAGTTCGGCCTTGTCGAGCCAGGCCACTCCGCCCAGGTTGCGCAGCAGCTCCGAAATACGTTCGTTGGACTGCGCCACGCCGGCGATGGTGAAGGCCTCGCCGGCCTGCTTCAGGCTGGTCAGGTAGACGCCTTCGGGCACCTGCCGCACCAGTTCCTCGAGCAGCTGCACCGGGCGGTTGCGCTCGGTCTGCAGGCTTTCGACGGCCTTCTGGCGCTGCAGCAGCGCGTCGATGTCTTTCTTCAGCGTGTTGACTTCGCGGATCTGCCCGTCGAGCCGGGCGTTTTCCGCACTCAGCACCTGGTTGAGCGCCGCCACGGACGCGATGCGCCCGTCGATATAGACCCCGCCCAGCAGCACCACGGCCGCGCCCGCGCCGGCCGCTGCGCCGAGCATGGTGTAGACCTTCTTGCGCCGCGCCGCCTTGCGGGCTTCATGGTAGGGCAGCAGGTTGACCGAAGGCAGTGTGTTCGTTGACATCTCGTGCCTCCGGTGCGTTATTGCAGGCCGCGCAGGGCGAGGCCGGCACTGACGATATACGCCGGCAGGTCGCGCTGCAGGTAGCGCTCATTGACCTTGGCGTTGGTCGCCATGTTGGCGAACGGGTTCGCCAGCGTGGTGGTGATCCTGGTCTGGTGCTGGATCGCCGCCTGCACGCCGAACAGCGAGGCATGCCCGCCGGACAGCAGGATCTCGTCGACCCGGCCCAGGCTGGAGCTGGCGATGAAGTTGCCGATCGCGGACTGCACCTCCATGGCAAGGGCATCTAGCGACGGCTTGAGCAACTGCGCGCGCCAGGCTTCGGGCAGCGTGTTCTTGCGCTTCTTGATCTCGGCCTTGAGCGCATCGAGCGTGAACATGCGCGCCGCGCTTTGCGTGAGCTGGTCGCCGTAGCTGTTCAGCGGCTGTTCGTAGAGTTCTTTCCAGCCCTGGTAGAAGATGGCCTTGGAGCGGCTGCCCCCCAGGTGCACCACCGCCACCACCGGCAACGCGCGCGCGTCGGCCTCGGACATCTCCTGCGGCACGCCCAGCATCTGCACGATCGAGCGCTGCACCGCGTATTCCTCGACGTCCATCACCTGCGGCTTGAGGCCGGCCATTTCGGCCGCGGTCACGCGTTCCTGCACGCGGTCGCTGTTGGCCGCGGTGACGCGCACGCCGATGCCGCCCTCGGTCTCGCTGGGGCCGATCACGGCGAAGTCGAAGTTGACCGCCTGCGACGGCGGATAAAGGCGGTGCGCCTCGGATTCGACCTGGGAATAGAGTTCGTCTTCGGACAGGTTGTCCGGCAGGCTGACCGTCTGCGATTCGGTCAGCATGGAGGGAACGCCCAGCACCACGTCCTTGGAGCGGATGCCGGCCTTGCCGAGCGCGCGCCGGAGCGCAATCCCGACTGCCTCGATGTTGATGACGTTGCCATCGGCAACGGCATTGCGGTCCAGCAGTTCGCTGGCGCATTTTTCCAGCCGGTAGTCTTGTCTGCTGCCCCCCACGGAGAGCTCGACTACCTTGACACTGGACGACCCGATATCCACGCCGACCGTAGTCCGGCGCAGAAGCCCCGACAAAATGCCCCGACGCAAGGTGACCCCCTGACTTTTGAACTCGCCCCTGGCTTGAACGCTCTAATCGGGCGAGCCTAGTTTCTTGAATGAAACGTGTGCTTTTTATGTTGGCCGATTCTCACAAAATCCAGCATCGGTGGCAACGTGCCGAACTGGGCCGAACTTGTTTTTGAGAAGGCCCTCATCAATCCGTTGCCAAAACCCCACGGTCGTCGGGTTCCCTTCCATGCCTGCCTGTGCCGCGCGCTTCCCCCCGTAGTCACCCCCAACGTCGCCCTGCACGCCGGCATCCGTGGCCTTACATCTTGTAACAGCGCGATAGCGGCGCCCCCGCCACTGTGCGTCCGGGCGGGCCGATGCCGGAAGATATAATCGCGGGCACCCCTGACTAGGTATTTCCCTTATGGCCACAGCACAACACAAGCCGCCCCACCCTGCCCGTCGTTCGATCTGGACGCGGCTCATGTTCTGGGCGGTGGGACTGGTTGTCGCCGGTGCCGTCGTGATTGCGCTGCTGCTTGGCTACGCGCTGCTGGTGGCCGCGCCCAACCTGCCTTCGCTGGACACCATCACCGACTACCGGCCCAAGATTCCGCTGCGCATCTACACCGCTGACAATGTGCTGATCGGCGAATTCGGCGAGGAGCGGCGCAACTTCGTGCCCATCGCCGAAATTCCGGACGTGATGAAAAAGGCAGTGCTGGCGATCGAGGACGACCGCTTCTACGAGCACGGCGGCGTCGACTTCGTCGGCGTGATGCGGGCCGGCCTGGCCAACCTGCGCGGCGGGCTGTCGCAGGGCGCCTCCACCATCACCATGCAGGTGGCGCGCAATTTCTTCCTGTCCAGCGAAAAGACCTATACCCGCAAGATCTACGAGATGCTGCTGGCGTACAAGATCGAGGCCAACCTGAGCAAGGACCAGATCCTCGAGCTGTACATGAACCAGATCTACCTGGGCCAGCGCGCCTACGGCTTCGACAGCGCCGCGCGCGTGTACTTCGGCAAGTCGGTGCGCGATGTGACGCCGGCCGAGGCGGCGATGCTGGCCGGGCTGCCGAAGGCGCCGTCGGCGTACAACCCGGTGGTCAACCCGCGTCGCGCCAAGGTACGCCAGGAGTACATCCTGCAGCGCATGCGCGACCTGCGCTACCTCACGCCCGAACAGTACGACGAGGCCGTGCAGGCCGAGCTGAAGGTCCGCACCGAGGGCAACGAGTTCTCGACGCACGCCGAATACGTGGCCGAGATCGTGCGCCAGCTGATGTACGCGCAGTACCGCGAGGAAACCTACACGCGCGGCCTGACGGTCTACACCACGCTGACCAAGACCGACCAGGACGCGGCCTATGAGGCGGTGCGCACCGGCATCATGAACTACGAGCGCAAGCACGGCTACCGCGGTCCCGAGGCCTTCATCGACCTGCCCTCCGATCCGGCCGAACGCGAGCAGGCCATCGACGATGCGCTGGTCGAGCACCCGGGCAGCGGCGACCTGCGCTCGGCCGTGGTCACCAGCGTGTCGCCCAAGCAGGTCAAGGCGACGCTGCTGTCCGGCGAAGTCGCGACCATCGAAGGCGCGGCGCTGCGCTTTATCTCGCCGTCGCTGTCGGCCAACGCGCAGCCCAAGATGAAGATGCGCCCGGGCGCGGTGATCCGCGTGACGCAGGACGAGAAGAAGAACTGGTCGGTGACGCAGCTGCCGGAAGTGGCCGCGGCGTTCGTGTCGATCAACCCGCAGGATGGCGAGATCCGCTCGATGGTGGGCGGCTTCGACTTCAACCGCAACAAGTTCAACCACGTGACCCAGGCCTGGCGCCAGCCCGGCTCGAGCTTCAAGCCGTTCATCTACTCGGCGGCGCTGGAAAAGGGCTTCTCGCCGGCCACCGTGATCAACGACGCGCCGCTCTCGATCGGCCCCGATACCGGCGGCCAGGTGTGGGAACCGAAGAACTATGACGGCCGCTTCGAGGGCCCGATGACCATGCGCCGCGCGCTGGCCAAGTCCAAGAACCTGGTTTCGGTGCGGATCCTGCGCGCGATCGGCACGCAGTACGCGCAGGACTACATCACCCGCTTCGGCTTCGAGGCCGACAAGCACCCCGCCTATCTGCCGATGGCGCTGGGCTCCGGCGCGGTGACGCCGCTGCAGATGGCCGGCGCCTACTCGGTGTTCGCCAACGGCGGCTACCGCGTCAACCCCTACCTGATCCAGAAGGTGGTCGACGCGCGCGGCAACGTGATCTCCGAAACCCATCCGCAGCGCGCCGGCACCGATGCCGTGCGCGTGCTCGACGCCCGCACCGCCTTTATCGCCGACACCATGCTGCGCGACGTGGTGCGCTACGGCACCGCCAACAGCGCCAAGCAGCGCCTGGGCCGCAATGACCTGGCCGGCAAGACCGGCACCACCAACGACGCGGTCGATGCCTGGTTCGCCGGCTACACCCCCAACCTGGTGGCGATCGCCTGGATGGGCTATGACCAGCCCAAGAGCCTGGGCGTGCGCGAGACCGGCGGCGGCCTGGCGCTGCCGATCTGGGTCGGCTACATGAGCAAGGCGCTCAAGGGCGTGCCGGAATCTCCGGAACGGCCCGCGCCCGAAGGCGTGCTGATGGTGGGCGGCGACTGGACCTTCGAAGAGAACGCCGGCGGCGCCGGCGTGGCATCGGTGGGCCTGGGCGATCCGTGGCCGGGCAAGCCGGAGGAATCCACGACCCCGTCGGTCGATACCGAGTCCGAGAAACGCAAGATCCTGGAGATGTTCGGCGGCGCCTGAGCGCGCTCGCCGGACCGCAAAAAAGCCGGCCGCGAGGCCGGCTTTTTTGCGCTCCCGGGCTTCGCCCGGGATGCCGGCGTCAGTGCAGGCTGAGGCTGGCGCCCGCCTGCTCGCTGACATAGCCCGACAGCGCCGCGTACAGTTCGCCGCCGTTGCGCGTATCGACCCAGCGCTCGCCCTCGCGGCGGAAGTGGAAACCGCCCGCGCGCGCGGCCACCCACAGCTCCTGCATCGGCGCCTGGCTGTTGATGATGATCTTGGAACCGTTCTCGAATTCCAGTTCCATCACGTTGCCGGTGCGGCTGATTTCAATGTCGGCGTCGGCCGCGTCGGCGGCCGCCTCGACCGCGGCTTCGATGCGGTCCAGTTCCCGCGTGGCCAGGGCCAGGAACTCGCTTTCGCTCAAGGGGGGCATGCTAAACTCCGAGACCGCCGTTGCCGCCGCTGCCCGGACCGGGCGTACGTGGCGCGAACGGCTTTTTTTGTTAAGAATCCTCCGGATGACTGGCCATCGCGCCGGGCCATCCAACGCCTTGCCAACAAGCCAAAAGGACGACCCGATGCTGCGTCGTGTTGCGATTGTATCGGCGTTTGCCGCCGCCCTTGCGATGCCCCTGCTGGGCGGATGCGGTATCCGCGGGCCGCTGACCCTGCCCAAGGTTCCGCCCGAGCCAACCCCGCCGACCGTGCCGGATCCGGGCCTGGGCCGCACCGATGCCACGCCGGCACCGGCACCGGCACCGGCACCGGCATCGTCCCCCGCCGCCCCCACCACCCGATAACCATGACCGCATTCTTCCATCGCCAGGACGGCGCGCTTGCCGTCGAGCAGGTGCCGCTGGCGCGCATCGCCGCCGAGTTCGGCACGCCGACCTATGTTTATTCGCGTGCGGCGCTGACCGCCGCGTACCAGGCCTACGCTGCCGCCTGCGCGGGCCGCAAGGCGCAGGTCCAGTACGCGATGAAAGCGAATTCCAACCTGGCGGTGCTGCAAGTATTCGCCAAACTGGGTGCGGGTTTCGATATCGTCTCGGGCGGCGAGCTCAAGCGCGTGCTGGCCGCCGGCGGCGATCCGCGCAAGGTGGTGTTCTCGGGCGTGGGCAAGAGCGCGGCCGAAATGGAACTGGCGCTGGCGCAGGACGTGCGCTGCTTCAACGTCGAGTCGATCCCCGAACTGGACCGCCTGAACGAAGTGGCCGGCCGCGTCGGCAAGCGTGCGCGCGTGTCGCTGCGCATCAACCCGGACGTCGACGCCAAGACCCATCCCTATATCTCGACCGGCCTGAAGGGCAACAAGTTCGGCATCGCCTTCGAAGACGTGCTGCCGACCTACCGCGCCGCCGCCGCGCTGCCGCACCTGGCGGTGACCGGCATCGACTGCCATATCGGTTCGCAGATCACCGAGGTCGAGCCCTACCTGGAAGCGCTGGACAAGGTGCTGGACGTGGTCGAGGCGCTCGAGCGCGAAGGCATCAGCCTGGAGCACATCGACGTGGGCGGCGGCCTGGGCATTACCTACACCGACGAGACCCCGCCGGACATCACCGGCTTCGCCACCACGCTGCTGGAGCGCGTTGCCGCGCGCGGCCATGGCCACCGCGAGGTGCTGTTCGAGCCGGGCCGCTCGCTGGTCGGCAACGCCGGCGTGCTGCTGACGCAGGTGGAGTTCCTCAAGCCGGGCGCGGCCAAGAACTTCTGCATCGTCGACGCCGCCATGAACGACCTGGCGCGCCCGGCCATGTACGAGGCCTACCACCGCATCGAGCCGGTGGCGCTGCGCGACGGCGCGGCGGTGACCTACGACATCGTCGGGCCGGTGTGCGAATCGGGCGACTGGCTCGGCCGCGACCGCGCGCTGGCGGTGCAGCCCGGCGACCTGCTGGCGGTGATGTCGGCCGGCGCCTACGGCTTCACCATGAGCTCCAACTACAACACCCGCCCGCGCGCCGCCGAAGTGATGGTCGACGGCAGCAAGGTGCATCTGGTGCGCGAGCGCGAGCTGGTCGAAGACCTGTTCCGCGACGAGCGCCTGCTGCAGGACTGAGTTCCCACAGCCCCGTCCGCCGCTGCTTATGCGGCGGGCTGGCGCGTCCCCCCGGCTGGCTTGCGCAGCCGCCACCACACCCGCATCCCCAGCAGCACGAACACCACCGCGGCGTAGATCGAGACCTCGCCGAAGTCGTTCTTGCCTGCCTTGTGCCACCAGTAGTGCAGGATGGCCAGCACGGCGATGGCATAGACCAGCCGGTGCAGCGCCTGCCAGCGCTTGCCGCCGAGGCGGCGCACCATGCCGTTGGTCGAGGTCAGCGCCAGCGGCACCATCAGCATGAAGGCGGTGAAACCGACCGTGATAAAGGGCCGCTTGTACACATCCTTGATCATGTAGGCCAGGTCGAAGCCGCAGTCCACGCCGATCCACAGCAGGAAGTGCTGCAGGCCGTAGAAGAATGCGAACAGGCCAAGCATGCGGCGCATCCGGATCAGCCAGTTCCAGCCGGTGAGGCGGCGCAGCGGCGTGATCGCCAGCGTCAGGCACAGCATCACCAGCGTCCAGGTGCCGGTCGAGCGCGTGACGAATTCGAGCGGGTTGGCGCCGAATTGTTCAGTGGCGCCCAGGTACAGCAGCCGCACAAAGGGCAGCAGCGCCAGCAGCCAGAGCGCGAGCTTGAGCGCGCGGACCCGCTGCGGCGCCAGCGTGGACAGGCCGGCCGGCTTGCGCGTGGCGGCCGCGGCGGTGGGAGAAGAGGTGGCCATGCGCTCGCCTGCCATCAGAAGAACTTCTTCAGGTCCATGCCCTGGTACAGCGCCGCCACCTGCTGGCCATAGCCGTTGAACGGCAGGGTCTTGCGCTTGGGCGCAAACAGCGCGCCGAAGCCGCTGCCGCGCTCTTCGCCGATGCGGCGCTCGGTGGCCTGGCTCCAGCGCGGATGGTCGACGTCCGGGTTCACGTTCGAGTAGAAGCCATATTCCTGTGGCGCGGCGAGGTTCCAGCTGGTCGGCGGCTGCTTGTCGACGAAGCGGATCTTCACGATCGACTTGGCGCTCTTGAAGCCGTATTTCCACGGCAGCACCATGCGCACCGGAGCGCCATTCTGGTTGGGCAGCACCTCGCCGTACAGGCCGAAGGTCAGCAATGCCAGCGGATGCATGGCCTCGTCCATGCGCAGGCCTTCGCTGTACGGCCAGTCGAGCACGCCGCTGCTGAGGCCGGGCATCTGCTTCTTGTCCGCCAGCGTGATGAACTGCACATACTTCGCGCCCGGCTGCGGCTCGACGCGGCGGATCAGCTCGGCCAGCGGATAGCCGATCCACGGAATCACCATCGACCAGCCCTCGACGCAGCGCAGCCGGTAGACGCGCTCCTCCATCGGCGCCAGTCTGGTCAGCTCGTCCAGGTCATAGACCTTGGGCTTCTTCACCAGCCCTTCGACCGCCACCTGCCACGGACGCGGACGCAGCGTGCCGGCGTGGCGCGCCGGATCGGACTTGTCGGTGCCGAACTCGTAGAAGTTGTTGTAGGTGGTCACCTCCTCGTACGGCGTGCGCTTCTCGGTGATGACGTAGGCGTTGTTGGGTGTGGCGGGCAGCCGGGCGCCATGCTGCCCTTGCGCGAAGGCCTGGCGCGCGAACCACGGCGCCAGCGTGCCGCCGGCCGCACCGGCGGCAGCGAGCGCCAGCATGCGGCGGCGCGCTTCGAAGACATGGCGCGGCGTGATCTCGCTGGCGGCAATGTCGTCGCCGCGCAGCCATTTGGGGGAAGGAATCAGCATGGTTTTCCTCGATTGCCTGGTCGTGCCGGCGCCGGCGGCGCCGCGTGCTTGCAGGATTGGACTCCGGGCTTGGTCGTGGAGTGCGGGCCAGTCCTGACAGTTTTTTGTGATGGCGTCGAAATGACGCATGCCTGCGCCTGCCAATGTGCCGCAGGCGCGCTGCGGGTGCGTTATCCGCCCTGGTATTGCTGGTACACCACCTGCGCCAGCGTCAGCAGCCGGGCGCGTTCCAGCGGCCCTGCCAGCGCAAAGCCCAGGTCGCGGTCAATCCAGTAGAACGCCATCATCGGGTCGCGGCCCGGCGTCCGCCGGCGCGCGCCCTCGCCCGTCATGCGCTCGACGCGGAAGCCGGTATCGGGCGTGCCCTGCGCCATGCGCCGCAGCTGCAGCGACAGGCGCGTGCCGTCGTCGGCTTCATACATCAGGATCGCCGACGGGCCGCCCTCGGCCACGCCCAGCCGGCCGCCGATCAGGTGGAAGCCCTGCGCGCGCAGGTCGGGCACCTGCAGCGCCGTGCCCAGGCGCCGGGACAGCCAGGCGATCAAATGGGCCTCTTCGGTCGCGGCAACTTCCACCGGGTGGCGCATCTCGGGGGCATAGACCGCGTGCGTGGCGAGCGCTTCGCGCGCAAAGCGCTCGCCAGGCGCGAGCACCAGCGTGCCGCCAGCAAGGCGGTCGTGCGCCAGCCAGCCCAGCGTACCGCCGACGGCCAGCAGCGCGAGCGACGCGCATGTGGCTGCCACGGCCATGGTCCAGCGCGGCCAGGGGCGGGCACCATCGCGCCGGCCGTCGCGGGCGCGGTTGCGACCCTGGTCGCCGTGCAAACCCTGCGGCAAGGCCGCCAGCGGCACCGGTTCATTGAGTACCGGGTCGAGCGCGCGGTGCAGCGCCTCGGCCTGCCGGCGCCAGGCGGCAACCTGTGCGGCCGCGTCCGGGTGCTGCGCCAGGTAGGCCTCGACGGCGGCGCGGCGCGCGCCGGCCAGCTGACCGTCGGCATAGGCGTGGAGATCGGCTTCGTGGATGCCCGGCATCATTTCACCCGTTGCAGCGCATTGGCGGCCGTGGCAGTTCGGTTCGGCGCCGCGCCGTCGAGCAGCCGCCGCATCTGTTCGCGTGCCCGCGCCAGCCGCGACATCACCGTGCCTGGCGGGATGTCGAGCACGCGCGCTGCCTCGGCGTAGGTCAATTGCTCCAGGCTGACCAGCAGCAGCACCGCGCGTTGCGGCTCGGGCAGCTGCGCCAGCGCCTGCGACAGGTCGCGGCGCAGCCCCGGGTCTTCGGCAGGGCCGCTGACCTCGGGCAGGGTATCGGTGGCCACCACCAGCTCCTTGCGGCGCAAGGCGTTCAGGCGCAGGCGATGCATCAGCGTCAGCAGCCACGGCAGCAGGCCGTCGGCGCCGTCGCCCCACCAGGCGCCGGGGCGCAGGCGGAAGCGCCAGCGGTAGCGCAGCGCGCGCTCGAGCGTGTCCTGCACCAGGTCGTCGGCCAGCGCCGCGTCGCCGGTAAGGCCGCGCGCATGGCGCCGCAACCGCGGCGCCAGCGCGACGAGCTGGCCGTCAAACCCTTCCATGCCGGGGTGGCTGTGGTGGCTGTGGTGGCGCTGGGAGTGGCTGCCGCCGCGTCAGGGCTTGGCCACGTGCCAGACGTTGTTGACGTTGTCGCCGGTGCGGTCGCCCGGCTTGGCGTCCTTGGCGAAGCGGTACAGCGGCTGGCCGCGGTAGGCCCACTGCTTGCTGCCGTCATCGCGCGTGATGATGGTGTACTGGCCCGAACCGCTGGTGCCCGGGGCGGCCATCAGCGGCGGCCAGTTGGTGGCGCAGGGGCCATTGCAGGCGCTCTTGCCGCTGCCGGCGGTGTCGCGGTCAAAGGTGTACAGCGTCAGGCCCTGCGGATCGGTCAGCACGCCATTGGTCACCTTGACCGTGGGCGGCAGATTGCCGGCGCTGCCTCCGCCCATGCCCATGCCGGCACAACCGGCGAGCAGGACGGCCGCGCAGCCGAGCGCGAGGGCGCCGGGACGAACCAGGGATGCAGCAGCGTTACGACGCAGACTTGCCATGATCTTGTTCTCCATGCAATTCGGTGCCGCCAGCCGGCACCGTCCCTCCAGTAAACACTGGATGTGATCTCTTTATTCCCGCAGCGGCCAAAAAAATTGAAAAAAGTCGAAAAAAAACCTGCCCGAAGGCAGGCCTTTTGCGTTGCAGCATGCGCGCGTCAGAGTTCGCCGTAGCTGTGCAGCCCTGACAGGAACATGTTCACGCCGAGGAAGGCAAAGGTCGTGACCAGCAGGCCGACCAGCGCCCACCAGGCCGCCACCGTGCCGCGCAGACCCTTCATCAGCCGCATATGCAGCCAGGCCGCGTAGTTCAGCCAGACGATCAGCGCCCAGGTTTCCTTCGGGTCCCAACTCCAGTAGCCGCCCCAGGCCTCGGCCGCCCACAGCGCGCCGAGGATGGTGGCGATGGTGAAGAAGGCAAAGCCGACCGCGATGGCCTTGTACATCACGTCGTCGAGCAGCTCCAGCGACGGCAGGCGCTCGGCGAGGATGCCGCGCTGCTTGAGCAGGTAGGCCACCGCGACCATCGCCGCCAGCGCAAAGGTGCCGTAGCCGATAAAGTTGGCCGGCACATGGATCTTCATCCACCAGCTTTGCAGCGCGGGCACCAGCGGCTGGATCTCCTGCGCATTGCGGCTGACCGTGTACCACAGCAGAAAGCCCACCGCGGCCGACACCACCAGCATCACGAACGGGCCCAGCGCGCGCGTGGCGTAACGGCCTTCGTAGTACAGGTAGAACAGCGAGGTGATCAGCGTGAACAGCACGAAGACTTCGTACAGGTTCGAGATCGGAATGTGGCCGATGTCTGCGCCGAGCAGGTAGGACTCGTACCAGCGCACCAGCATGCCGGTGAAGCCCAGCACCACCGCGCCCCAGCACAGCTTGCTGCCGAGGCTGTAGCCCGTGCCCGAGCGCGTGGCCAGCCCGACCCAGTAGAACAGCGTCGACAGGAACACCAGCGCGCTCATCCACAGGATGGCCGACTGGCTCGACAGGAAGTACTTGAGGAAGAAGGCCTGTTCGGCGCGCGCGAGCTGGCCCTGGTAGAGCTGGATCGCGAACAGCGACAGCACCGCCAGCGCCACCATCAGCGGCCGCACCGGCTTCCAGTGCCAGCCGAGCAGCGCGAAGGTGGGCACGGCGCCGATCAGCACGGCCTTGTCGTAGCCGTCCATCCACTGCCCGTATTGGGCCAGCGCCACGCCGGCGCCCGCGGCCAGCGCCAGCGCGAACAGCCAGTCCACCCAGCTGAGCCGGCGCAGGAAGGAAGGTTCGAGGTAGGCCTCGTCGGCGCCGCTGTCGGCGCGCCGGGTAGCGCGCATGGCGCGATCGGCCTGGTTCACATTAGAGGACATAGCGTACCTGCTCATTCAGTGGGGTGTGCCGGCGGGCTCTTGGGTAGCGCTGCGGCCCCCTGCGGCGCGGCCGATGTCGTCGCGCAGCGCCGTGAATTCCTTTTCGAAGTCCATGGTGCGGCGCTGGGTCGACATCGCCATCAGCACATGGCTGCCGGCATCGCCGTCGTCGGTGTTGCCCGCGGTGGGCTGGCCGGCAGACTTGTCGGTGGACTTGTCCTTCACCCAGACCCAGACGCGGCGCTCGCGGATATAGAACATCGCAAACACGCCCAGCACCAGCAGCAGACAGCCAAGATACACGATGTTCTTGCCGGGCGCACGGGTCAGCTGGAACACGCTGGCCTTGATTTCCTGGAAGTCGTCGAGCTGCAGGAACACGGGTGCGCCGTAGAAGAAACTATCCGACAGCGCATTGATGGCCTGCTGCAGGAAGGCGCTGCTCTGGGCACTGTTGGCCACCACCGGCAGCTGGTCCTGCGCGCGCGCGAGCTGCCACAGCTCCCACATCGAACCGTTCAGGATCTTCAGCAGCACGTCGGCGGCCTTCTGCTGCTCGGCCGGCGGCACGGACTTTTCCAGGAAGGCCGCGATGGCGGTAAAGCCGCCCGGTGGCGAATCCGGCGTGGGGCGCGTCGCCCCCGCGAACAGGTCGAGCGCGCGCAGCGCGCTTTCGGCCAGCTGCCGGCGCAGCTCGGCCTTGTCGTCGCCAGGCATCGACGCCTGCGCAAAGCGGCGCGCGGCCTCGCCGCGCAGCGCGCGGTCCTGCAGCGCGGCGCGCAGGCGCATCCAGTCAGCCACGCTGCCCTGGTCGTCGGCGGGAATGCGCAGGTAGCGGAACGGCTCGCTGGGCGACTCGCGCATGCCGGCCAGGAACACCGACTGGCCGTCCATCTGCACCGGCACCATGTAGTTGTTGTACTCGCGCGCCTGTCCGGTGCGGTCGCGCAGCTTGTACTGCACCGACGGGCCGACATTGCGCAGGGTCTTGGCGCGGTCGGTGCTGGCGGCGGCGCCGAGATGCTTGTCCAGCGTTTCGTTGAAGGACTTGCGCGCCACGCCACGCGCATCGGGCTTGCCCGAGGCGTCGGTGACGTTTTCGATATTCATCAAACGGAAGTCGCTGAACTCCACCGTCAGTCCGTCGCCATCCGCGCTGGTGCCGGTGCCGGCCAGCGGCTTGTTGCCGCCCACGGCGCCATCGATGGTGAAGGTGGCGTGGCCGCTGCCCTGCATCGGGTAGCCGACGAACTTCAGGCGCGAGCCGCCGTCCTCGAAGCTGGACTGGTAGATGGCGATGCCGTCGACGATCAGCGGCTCGTTCACCTTGATGGTGGCCTCGGTGCGCTTGCCGGTGGCGCGGTCGGTCACGACCACGTCCGAGGCAAACAGCTTGGGCATGCCGGTCTCGTAGAAGTCGACCTTGAACTTCTTCAGCGTGATCGCGAACGGCAGGTCCTGCACCAGCGCTCCGTCGGCAATGTTGAGGATGGCGGTGGAGACGGTCGAGCCCTCGGGCACGTAGGCGTTGCCACGGAAGCCCGGGTTGTTCACCGACAGCCGGTGCTGCGGCGGGATCTCGCTGATTACCGCGTTGCCGCGGATCGGGGTCTTGTCGCCCAGCCACATCTGCGCGCGGATCAGCAGGTCGCCGTCGAGCAGGCCGCCGATGCAGATCACCACGATGGCGGTGTGCGCCAGGATATAGCCGACCTTGTTGGCGGCGCCAGCCTTGGCGGCCAGCAGCGTGGCGCCGTCATGCTCGACGGCCTTGACGCGGTAGCCGCGGTTGCGCAGCAACGCCGTCAGCCGGCCAACGGCCTCGGTGCGCGCACGCGCGCCGTCGAACTCGCCGCGATGATGGAAGGCGCGCAGGCTGCGCTCGCGCACATGGTCCTTCCACGAGCGCATGTCGGCGATCATCTTGGGCGCGTTGCGCACCAGGCACAGGCTGGTGGACACCACCAGGAAGGCCAGGATCAGCAGGAACCACCACGAGCCGTAGACCTTCTGCAGCGACAGCGTGTGGAACACATCGGCCCAGAACGGACCGAACTGGTTGACGTAGTTCGAATACGGCTCGTTCTGCTTGAGCACGGTGCCGATCACGCTGGCGATGGAGATCACCGTCAGCAGCGCGATCGCAAAGCGCATCGAGGACAACAATTCGACCGCGTCGCGCAGCACGCGGTGAGAGGTCTTCAGGTGCAGCCCTGAAGTGGAAGCGGTCGACATGTGCAGTGAAACCTAAAACAGCGTACGGCCTGGAAATGAATAAAGGGTGGACATGCTTTGGCAAGCAGGCCACCCTTTTCGATTGTGACAAGCGCGTTCGGTTGCATGCGTGGCCGCGCCATCCGGCGGCGGCCGCTCAACCGGTGCGCCGGCGCGCGAAGGCGCCAGCGTCGCGGAATCCCGGATCGTCAGCGAACCCCGGCGACGTAGTCCGCCACCGCCTTGATCTCGGCATCCGACATCTTGGCGGCGATGGTCGTCATGACCGGGTTGTTCTTGCGGGTGCCCTGGCGGAATGCCACCAGTTGTGCCTCGGTATAGTCGGCCCACTGGCCGCCGATGCGCGGATACTGCGCCGGCATGCCTGCGCCGGCGGGGCCATGGCAGGCGGCGCAGGCCGGCACGCCCTTGGCGGCGATGCCGGCGCGATAGATCTTCTGGCCGGCTTCGATGCTGTCCTTGTTCTTGGCGGTGGCCGGCTTGAGCGACTGCTTGGCGAGATAGGCGCCGACGTTGCGCATTTCCTCGTCGGTCAGCACCGACGCCATCGGCACCATGATCGCGTTGCTGCGGGTCTTGGCCTTGAAGTCGGCCAGCTGCTTGTGGACGTACTCGGGATGCTGCGCGGCCAGCTTCGGGTTGGCGGCGGCCGCGCTGTTGCCGGCGGCACCGTGGCAGCTCAGGCAGGCGGGCACATTGCGATCGGGGGCACCTTGCGTGTACAGCGTTTCACCCTTGGCCGGGTCCGCCTTGGCGGCGGCCTGCTCTGCGGCAGATGCCAGACCGGAAAGGGCGGCGGCAGGAACGGCCAGAGCCAGGACACCCAGAATCTTCGCAATGCGGTTCATTCGCACACCTTCTCTGAATTGTTTTGGATACCGTGATGCATGCCGCTCCGGCGCTTTGCCGGCGGTGAGGACGCGCCGGTGCAAAAGGCTGGGAATCGTGGCGACCCGCGAGCGGCTGACCGATCCGCGCAACGCTGGCCGTGGCGGCAGACCCCGCCAGCCCGCGCCCGCCGCCGCCGCACCGTCCGGTGCAACGCGCAATGCGAGGCAAGGCCTTGCCCACGATGGAACGACACACTAGGCTTCCCGCCCGGACGACGGCAGCCGAGGCACGCGGCATGGATGCCACGCGTCACCCGCTCAGGAGACCGTAAACCGGCGTATTGTACAATAAGTTATGTGCCGGATTGATGCCTTGCGCCTTGTCGTGCCCGCTTCGGGCTGCGCCAGATCAAGCCCGGCGGGCGGCCCAGGCCGCAGCCATCCCACCCTGGCGAGACCCCGGCCCCGGCACGCGCTTGCGCGCGGCCTCCGCGGCCCGCCCCACTGCTCTAGCGCATGTCCCTTCTTCACCAGGCCCGCTTCTTCATCACCGTGAACCACCTGCGCGACCTGCCCGCCACGGCCGTGCCCGAGGTCGCGTTCGCCGGCCGCTCCAACGCCGGCAAGTCCACCGCGATCAACATCCTGTGCAACCAGAAGCGGCTGGCGTTCTCGTCGCGCACGCCCGGGCGCACCCAGCACATCAACTATTTCTCGGTGGCGCCGGTCAAGGCGCCCGACCCGCTTGCGTTCCTGGTCGACCTGCCCGGCTACGGCTATGCCGAGGTCTCGGGCTCGGCCAAGTACCACTGGCAGGGCCTGCTGAGCGATTACGTGCAGACCCGCCAGCAGCTCGCCGGCCTGATCCTGATGATGGATGCGCGCCGGCCGTTCACGGATCTCGATTGCCAGATGGTCGAGTGGTTCCTGCCGACCGGACGACCGATCCACGTGCTGCTGACCAAGGCCGACAAGCTCACCAACAGCGAAAACGCCAAGGCCCTGCGCGAGACCCGCAAGATGCTGCAAGGCTATGCCGAGCAGCTGGAAACGCCGGTGCCGATGACGGCGCAGCTGTTCTCGAGCCTCAAGCGCCGCGGCATCGATGAGGCGCAGGGCGTGATCGCCGGCTGGCTGAACCTGCCGGAAGCGCAAAAGGCGGAGCGCGAGCCCGCCGCAAACACCATGCCTCCTGCCTCCGATCCGGCTGCGTGATCCTGGCAGCGAGCGCCTGGCAGCGAGCGCGCAAAAAAAAGCCCCGTCGCAAGCAACGGGGACAAACTTTCCCGCCGGTGGGGCGGGTACCCGCTCAGGGAGGAGTAGCGGGGGACACCGCGCCACGCAGCGCGCAACGCAAAGTGTCCGCGAGTATGATGGCGGGCACGCACAAAAGTTTAGTTTTTCTTCGGCCAGCCGCACGACGCTGCGCGCGCCGCGCTTGCCGGCCTGCATTTCGTCCTCTTCCGCCAACAAGCCGCCATGTCCACCTTCCCCGAGTTCCGCCCGCGCCGCATGCGCCGCGATGACTTCTCCCGCCGCATGATGCGCGAGCATCGCCTGTCCCCGGACAACCTGATCTACCCGGTCTTCATCCTCGACGGACAGAACCAGCGCCAGGCCGTGGCCTCGATGCCAGGCGTGGAGCGCGTTTCGGTCGACCTGCTGATGCCGGTGGCAGAAGACTGCGTCAAGCTCGGCATCCCCGTGCTGGCGCTGTTCCCGGTGATCGACCCGGCGCTGAAGACGCCCGACGGCATCGAGGCCACCAACCCCGACGGGCTGGTGCCGCGCGCCGTGCGCGCGCTCAAGGACCGCTTCCCCGAGCTCGGCGTGCTGTGCGACGTGGCGCTCGACCCGTACACCAGCCATGGCCAGGACGGCGTGCTCGACGACAACGGCTACGTGATCAACGATGCGACGGTGGAGATCCTGGTGCGCCAGGCGCTGGCGCAAGCCGAGGCCGGGGTCGACATCGTCGCCCCGTCCGACATGATGGACGGCCGCATCGGCGCCGTGCGCACCGCGCTGGAAGACAACGGCCACATCCATACCCGCATCATGGCGTACTCGGCCAAGTACGCGTCGGCGTTCTACGGCCCGTTCCGCGACGCGGTGGGCTCGGCCGCCAACCTGGGCAAGGGCAACAAGATGACCTACCAGATGGATCCGGCCAACACCGACGAGGCCCTGCGCGAGGTGGCGCAGGACATCCTGGAAGGCGCCGACATGGTGATGGTCAAGCCCGGCATGCCGTACCTGGACATCGTGCGCCGCGTGAAGGACGAGTTCCGCTTCCCCACCTACGTGTACCAGGTCAGCGGCGAGTACGCGATGCTCAAGGCTGCCGCGCAGAACGGCTGGCTGGACCACGACAAGGTGATGATGGAATCGCTGCTGGCGTTCCGCCGCGCCGGTGCCGACGGCATCCTGACCTATTTCGCGCGCGACGCCGCGCGGCTGCTGAAGGCCTGACGGCCGGCCGACCGCATGGAGTTGCTAGGTTTCTCAGCGAGCCAGGTACACCCGCTCGCCTCGCTCACCGAGGCGAGCAGCTTTCTGTCGGGCAATGCCGCGTCGCTGTTCGTGTGGGCGGATTTTTCCACCGAAGAGGTCACCGCGGCGCCCGACGCGTGGCGCGAGCAGGTGCGCCAGCTTGCCGGCGCGCCCATCCTCGACCTGCACCTGGCCGACGCCACCAACGCCGCGCATCCGTCGTACTTCGATACGACCCATGCGTACGACATGGTGATCTTCCGCAAGCTGACCTTCGAGACCAGCCGCGCCATTGCCGAGGCCGAGCCGCAGGACGCGGCCGGCCCGGCCGGCACCACCAGGCCGGCCACGGCCGAAGCAGTGGCGCGGCAGAAGCGTTATGCGCCGGGCTTCCTGCCGGCGCTGGCCAGGATCGACACCCAGCCGGTCACGTTCTTCATGTTCGACACCGTGCTGGTGACGGTACGGTCCGGGCCCTCGCGCACCATCGACCAGGTGCGCCAGCGTTTGCTGGAGCTATGCCAGGCCCCGCGTCCTCAAGCCGCGCCCGCGCGCGGCAACGGCCAGTCGCTGCTGCACGGCATCCGTCCGCCGAGCCGGCCCGAAGACCTGATGCTGCGGCTGCTCAACGCCATGGTCGACCGCTACCTGGAACTGCGCGCGCCGCTGACGCGCCAGCTCGACCGCTGGCAGCGCGCGCTGCTGAACTCGCGCCGCAGCTTCTCCAGCTGGGAAGGGCTGCTCGATGCGCGCATCCAGCTGCGCAAGCTGGAGCACCTGAGCGAGGAGCAGCGCGACGCGCTGCAGGAATTCCGCGACAGCCTGCTCGACAACCGCTACAGCAGCGACCAGCCCGGCGGCGCGGCCAATGCGCCAGGGCGCGATGAGGTGCTGCTGGTGCGCATCAACGACGTCATGGAGCATATCCAGCGGGTGCTGGCGCATGCGCGCCGGCTGGAGGATTCGATCGAATCGGCGGTGCAGATCCACTTCTCGGCGGTGGCGCACCGGACCAACCGCACCATGCGCGCGCTGACGCTGATCACGGCGCTGTTCATGCCGCTGACGCTGATCACCGGCGTCTTCGGCATGAACTTCGACCGCATGCCCTGGCTGCAAGAGCCGCAGGGCTTCTGGTGGTCGATCGGCCTGATGGGCGCGGTGGCGGTGGTACTGGCGGCGTTGTGGGGCGTGGCGCGGCAGCTGGAGCGCTAGCGGCGGGCCTGGGTACACCCCGGGCACGCCTCAGGTGCGCGTACGCGTACCGAAAGCGCGCTCCAGGCTTTCCAGGAAGCGGTTGGCTGACTGGTAGCCGATCACGCGCACCGGACGCTCGCGCCCGTCCGGCCCGAACAGGATGATGCCGGGCGGCCCGAACAGCCCGAAGCGCTTGAGCAAGGCCTTGTCGTCGGCATTGTTGGCGGTCACGTCCGCCTGCAGCAGCACGATCTCGGACAGCCGCGCACGCACGCGTGGATCGACAAAGGTCATGCGCTCCATTTCCTTGCAGCTGACGCACCAGTCGGCATAGAAATCCAGCAGCACCGGCTTGCCCGCGGCGGCGGCCTGCGCCACGCGGGCGTCGAGCTCAGCCACGCTGCGCACGCGCTCGAAGCGCACCGCCTGCGCGCCGCCGGCGCCTTCGCCCCCTGTGCGCGCCACGCTCAGGTGCGACAGCGGCTGCAGCGGATCGCGTCCGCCCGAGGCCACGCCGATCAGCACGATCGCGGCAGCGATGGCAAACAGCACGCCCACGCCCTTGCCCACCCGCACCAGGTTGCGCGGATCCGGCCCCAGCCCGTCGAAGGCACCGAGGAACACCGCCGCCACCAGCAACAGCGCCGCCAGCAGCAGCATCGTGGCCCACGCCGGCAGCACCGGCCCCAGCATCCACAGCGCCACGCCCAGCAGCAGGAAGCCGAAGAAACGCTTGGTCACCTCCATCCAGCGGCCGGCGCGCGGCAGCAGGTTGCCCGCGCCCACGCCGACCAGCACCAGCGGCACGCCCATGCCCAGCGCCATCGCAAACAGCGCGGCGCCGCCGATCACGGCGTCGCGGCTCTGCGCGATATAGGCCAGCGCACCCGCCAGCGGCGCCGTCACGCACGGCCCGACGATCAGCGCGGAGATCGCCCCCATCGCCGCGGCCCCGACCACCTGCCCGCCCTTGCGGCGGTTGGACGACTCCGTCAGCCGAGTCTGCCAGCGCTGCGGCAGTTGCAGTTCGTACAGTCCGAACATCGACAGCGCCAGCGCCACCATCAGCGCGGCGAAGGCTCCCAGCACCCAGGGCGTCTGCAGTGCGGCCGACAGCCCCTCGCCCAGCAGGCCCGCGGCGACGCCAACCGCCGTGTACACCACCGCCATGCCCAGCACATAGGCCAGCGACACCAGCAGCGCGCGGCCGCGCGTGACGTGCTCGCCGACGACGATCGACGACAGGATCGGCACCATCGGCAGCACGCACGGCGTAAAGGTCAGCAGCAGGCCCAGGCCGAAGAACAGTGCGCCGATCAGGCCAAGGTTGCGGCTGGCCAGCGCGCCGGCGATGCGGTCGCTGTCGTCGGCGCGCAGGGTCGCGGCCGAACCCGGTACGGCGGGTACTGCGGGCACCGCGGGCGCCGGAACCGGTTCGGCCGCCGGGGCGTCGCTGCGGCCGCGCTTGCCGAACAGGTCGGCCAGCGCGTTGCCGCCCACCTTGTAGACGCTTTCCATCGGCGGATAGCACAGGCCCTTGTCGGCGCAGCCCTGCGAGGTCACCGTCAGCGTCCATTTGCCTGCGGCGGCCTCGACCGGCACGCGGATGACCACGCTGTCGCGGTAGGTCTCCATCTCCTTGCCGAAGGTCTCGTCGAACTTGACCTTGCCCTGCGGGTAGACCGGCGCGCCCAGCTTCACCCCGGCCGGCTGCGCGGCGAAGGCGAAACGCTCGCGGTACATGTAGTAGCCCGGCGCGACGTCGAAGCGCACTTCAATGGTCTTGTCGTCAGGCTGGCTGGCGGCGAAGCGGAAGGCTTGCTCGGGCGGCAGGAAGTCGTCCTCGGTGGCGGCGTGGAGGCTGCCCGCCAGGCACAGCCAGGCCAGCGCCGTCAGCAGCGCTGCGGCAATTTGCCGCGCCCACATCTGCCCGGGCATGCCCGCCCGCCGTGCCAAACCGATGTTCATGAAGCCGATTCCTGTTGGTCTTGATCCTGAGGTGCTGCCGTACCTGGCGCTGCGTCGCGGGCATCGCCGCCCGGTGCCGCCGTTCCCGCCTGCGCCGGTACGCCGGCGGTCTCGCTGCGAACCCATTCCAGGTAGGGCCCGTAGCCCGCTGACACGGGCCACGCGAGCAGCTCAGGCACGTCATAGGGGTGATGTTGCCGGATCACGGCCTCGAGCGCAGCGTAGCGTGCGCGCGTGGTCTTGATCAGCAGCGGCCATTCCCGCGCCTGCTCAAGCTTGCCCTGCCACCAGTACTCGGATTCGACCGGCGCCAGACGGTTCACGCAGGCAGCGGCGCGCGCCTGCAGCACGGCCCGCGACAAGCGCGCCGCGGTGTCGGCATCGGGGGTATTGGTGAGGACGACGAGCACCTCGTCCGGACCGGCGCCCTGGTCAGTATGGCTTTGCATCGACAATCTCCCTCGACCGGCAACCGCCGACCCGCCCCAAAACAAAAGAGCCAGGCGGATGCCTGGCTCGATTGTAAGCGGTGTGCCCGGAACCGTCGCGCGACGGCAGCGGGCTGGAAACGCACTTATTCCGCGGCTTCTTCGGCCGGGGCTTCGGTGATTTCCGGACGATCCACCAGCTCGACCAGCGCCATCGGCGCGTTGTCGCCCTGACGGAAGCCGAACTTCAGGATGCGGGTGTAGCCGCCCGGACGGGTGGCGTAGCGCGGGCCCAGTTCGGTGAACAGCTTGGTGACCATGTCGCGGTCGCGCAGGCGGGCGAACGCCAGGCGGCGGTTGGCAACGGTGTCCTTCTTGGCCAGCGTGATCAGCGGCTCGACAACCTTGCGCAGTTCCTTGGCCTTGGGCACGGTGGTCTTGATCAGCTCGTGCTGGAACAGCGAGTTGGACATGTTGCGCAGCATCGCGAGACGGTGCGACGAAGTGCGGTTCAGTTTCCGCAGACCATGACGGTGACGCATGATGATTCCTTTCAGTTAAGTGTTTGACCAGCTCTTCTATCGTCCGATGCGGCTGGACGCGGGCCGGTAGTCGTACATGCCCCGGCCGAAGCCGGAGCGGTTGCTGCGGTGCGGGACCGATGCCCCGCGCCCCAATTACTTTTCCAGACCTGCGGGCGGCCAGTTCTCGAGCTTCATGCCGAGGGTCAGGCCGCGCGAGGCGAGGACTTCCTTGATCTCGTTGAGCGACTTGCGACCCAGGTTCGGGGTCTTGAGCAGTTCGTTCTCGGTACGCTGGATCAGGTCGCCGATGTAGTAGATGTTTTCGGCCTTCAGGCAGTTGGCCGAACGCACCGTCAGCTCCAGGTCGTCGACCGGGCGCAGCAGGATCGGATCGATCTGCGGCGTGCGGCTCGAAGCAGCCTCGGCGGCCGACTCGGTGCCTTCCAGCGCGGCGAACACGGACAGCTGGTCGACCAGGATGCGGGCCGACTGGCGGATCGCTTCCTCGGGCGAGATCACGCCGTCGGTTTCGATGTTCATCACCAGCTTGTCGAGGTCGGTACGCTGCTCGACGCGGGCCGATTCAACCGCGTACGACACGCGGCGCACCGGCGAGAACGAGGCGTCCAGCACGATGCGGCCGATGACCTTGCCGGATTCGTCGCCGAACTTGCGCACGTTGCCCGGCACATAGCCGCGGCCTTGCTCGACCTTGATCTGCATGTCCAGCTTGCCGCCGGCCGACAGATGGGCGATCACGTGGTTCGGGTTGATGATCTCGACGTCGTGCGGCAGCTCGATATCGGCGGCCGTGACCACGCCTTCGCCATCCTTGCGCAGCGACACCGTGACTTCGTCGCGGTTGTGCAGCTTGAACACCACGCCCTTCAGGTTGAGCAGCAGGTTGACGACGTCTTCCTGCACGCCGTCGATGGTGGAATACTCGTGGACCACCCCAGCGATCGTGACTTCGGTCGGGGCATAACCGACCATCGACGACAGCAGCACGCGACGCAGGGCGTTACCGAGCGTATGGCCGTAGCCGCGCTCGAACGGCTCCATCACGACTTTGGCGTGATGGTCGCCCAGAGGCTCGACGGCGATGATTTTTGGCTTGAGGAGTGCTGTTTGCATTAGGTTGTCCTTTTCAATACCCTCGGCTCGTTACACCGATAAGGCTGACGTTTGGAACCTGGAAATCCCATCGTAACGATGGGCGAAGCCCGACGCGCGCGAAGCGCGTCGGGCTGAAGGAGAAGCTTTGCGACGAACGCAAGCTCTGGGCCGGGTGCTCGCGGATTAACGCGAGTACAGTTCGACGATCAGGCTTTCGTTGATGTCGCCCGAGATATCGGCGCGATCCGGGACTTGCTTGAAGGTGCCTTCGAACTTCTTGGCATCCACGGCGACCCAGGTCGGGAAGCCCGACTGCTCGGCCAGCGACAGCGCTTCGGCGATACGGACCTGCTTCTTCGACTGCTCGCGGATGGTGATGACGTCGCCCGACTTGATCTGGGCCGACGGCACGTTCAGGGTCTGACCGTTCACCAGGATCGCCTTGTGCGACACCAGCTGGCGCGCTTCAGCGCGGGTCGAGCCGAAGCCCATGCGGTACACCACGTTGTCCAGGCGCGATTCCAGCAGTTGCAGCAGGTTTTCGCCGGTGTTGCCCTTGCGGCGGTCGGCTTCGGCGAAGTAGCGGCGGAACTGGCGCTCGAGCACGCCGTAGATGCGCTTGACCTTCTGCTTTTCGCGCAGCTGGTTGCCGTAGTCGGAGGTGCGGGCACCCGAGGTGCGGCCATGCTGGCCCGGCTTGCTGTCCAGCTTGCACTTGTCGGCCAGCGAGCGGCGCGAGCTCTTCAGGAACAGATCGGTGCCTTCACGGCGGGAAAGTTTGGCCTTCGGGCCGGTATAACGTGCCACGTTGTCTTCCTTTGATCGATCACGGCGCCTTCAGGACGCGCCGTGAGTCCGCCAACGCAGTGCTGCCGCGGTGCCTCGGGGCACGCGCCAGACCGTGACGGACGGTGGGCTTATTAAGCGCGCTCCGTTGCGGGAGGCGTCGCTGCAAGCATTTACCAATACGCCGGGACTGCAATGTGCCTTGAAAGACACTAGCCCGACGCAAAACGAAAACCTGCCGCATTAAAATGCAGCAGGTCAACGCGCGATACTACCATATCCGAAACCGGCAGGTAAACCCGCCGGCTGCGGACACGCCAACGCATCAGATGCGGCGGCGCTTCGGCGGACGGCAGCCGTTGTGCGGAATCGGCGTGACGTCTTCGATGATCGCGATCTTGATGCCCAGCGCGTTCAGCGCGCGGACAGCCGATTCACGACCCGGGCCGGGGCCCTTGATGCGCACTTCCAGGTTCTTGATGCCCTGGTCTTGCGCCACGCGACCGGCGTTCTCGGCAGCAACCTGGGCAGCGAACGGGGTCGACTTGCGCGAACCCTTGAAGCCTTGGCCACCGGCGGTCGCCCACGACAGGGCGTTGCCCTGGCGATCGGTGATCGTGATGATGGTGTTGTTGAACGAAGCGTGGACGTGCGCAATGCCGTCGGCAACGTTCTTCTTGACCTTTTTACGCGCGCGAGCGGCGTTATTCGGACCTTTTGCCATTAGTTTCTTCCTCTGCCTTCGGCTTTACTTCTTCAGAGCCACGCCGGCCTTGCGCGGACCCTTGCGGGTACGGGCATTGGTGCGCGTACGCTGGCCGCGCATCGGCAGGCCCTTGCGGTGACGCATGCCACGATAGCAACCAAGGTCCATCAGACGCTTGATGTTCATCGTGGTTTCACGACGCAGGTCACCCTCGACCGTGACCTTGCCCACTTCGTCACGAAGCTTTTCCAGGTCGGCGTCGGTCAGATCCTTGACCTTCTTGTCAAACGGTACACCGGTGGCCTCGCAAATCTTGCGGGCGCGCGAGCGGCCGATACCGTAAATAGCCGTCAGGCCGATTTCGGTATGCTTGTGGTTCGGGATGTTAACCCCTGCGATACGTGCCATTCGTCAATCCTCTTTCCGATTAGCCTTGGCGTTGCTTGTGGCGGGGATCCGACGAGCAGATCACGCGCACGACACCGTTGCGCTTGATGATTTTGCAGTTGCGGCAAATGCGCTTAACAGAAGCCAGCACTTTCATAATTTTCCTCTTCCTTCAATTCCTGTTCGCTCACTTCGTCCGGAAGACGATTCGTGCGCGCGACAGATCATATGGGGTCAGCTCGACCGTCACCTTGTCACCCGGAAGAATCCGGATGTAGTTCATTCTCATCTTGCCGGAGATATGGCCCAGCACTACATGGCCATTCTCCAGCTTGACTCGGAACGTCGCATTGGGCAGGTTTTCCAGGACCTCGCCCTGCATCTGGATGACGTCGTCTTTAGCCATACCTAGCCTGTACCGATCCGAAGTCAGCGCAAGGTCAGATTGCCCTTGAAATTCGCCTTCTTCAGCAGCGACTCATACTGCTGCGACATGACATAGGACTGAACCTGGGCCATGAAGTCCATCGTGACGACCACGATGATCAGCAGGGAGGTTCCGCCGAAATAGAACGGAACGTTCCAGCGCAGCACCAGGAATTCCGGCAACAGGCAGACCAGTGTGATGTAGATCGCACCAGCCAGCGTCAGACGCACCAGGATCTTGTCGATATAGCGCGTCGTCTGCTCGCCCGGACGAATGCCCGGAATGAAGGCACCGCTTTTCTTCAGGTTGTCTGCCACTTCACGGCTGTTGTACACCAGGGCCGTGTAGAAGAAGCAGAAAAATACAATCGCAGCAGCGTACAGCAGGATGTAGACCGGCTGGCCCGGCGACAGCGTGGCAGCCAGGTCCTTGATGAACCGGCCGACCGTGCCCGTCGAGTCAGACGTAAACCAGCCCGCGATCGTCGCCGGGAACAGGATGATCGACGATGCGAAGATCGGCGGAATCACCCCTGCCATGTTCAGCTTCAGCGGCAGGTGCGACGACTGGCCGCCGTACACCTTGTTGCCGACCTGACGCTTGGCATAGTTCACCAGGATCTTGCGCTGGCCACGCTCGACGAACACCACGGCGAAGGTCACACCGATCACGATCGCGACGATGAAGATGGCCGCGATGATGCTCATGGAACCCGTGCGGACCAGTTCGAACAGTCCGCCGATCGCGTTGGGCAGGCCCGCCGCGATACCGCCGAAGATGATGATCGAGATGCCGTTGCCCAGACCGCGCTCGGTGATCTGCTCACCCAGCCACATCAGGAACATCGTGCCGGTCACCAGCGTGATCACCGCCGTGGCCCGGAACATCAGGCCAGGATCCAGCACCAGCCCGGGCTGCGACTCCAGCGCGACCGCGATCGACAGCGCCTGGAACGTGGCCAGAACCACGGTGCCGTAGCGCGTGTACTGCGTGATCTTGCGCTGCCCTGCCTGCCCTTCCTTCTTCAGCGACTCCAGCTGCGGCAGCACGATCGTCAGCAACTGCATGATGATCGACGCCGAGATGTACGGCATGATGCCGAGCGCGAAGACGGTAAAGCGCGACAGCGCCCCGCCCGAGAACAGGTTGAACATCCCGAGGATGCCACCCGACTGACTCTGGAAAAGCTTCGCAAGCTGCTCCGGATCGATACCGGGCACCGGAATATGAGCGCCGATGCGGTACACGATCAGGGCCAGCACCAGGAACATCAGCCGGCGCTTGAGGTCGCCGTACTTCGCCGTATTCCTGGCTTGCGCGCTTGCATTGGGTTTCGCCGTGGCCAAACGATGCTCCGACTATGACTGCCTATGCTGCGATGAATGCTGCCGTATCAGGCTGCGATCTGGCCGCCGGCGGCTTCGATCGCGGCCTTGGCGCCAGCGGTGGCGCCCAGACCCTTGATCGTCACCTTGCGGGTCAGCTCGCCGGCCTTGATGACCTTGGCGCTCTTGACCAGGTCGCCGACCAGGCCAGCCTGCTTCAGGACCAGCAGGTCGACTTCGGCCGCTTCCAGGCGCTCGATGTCACGCAGCGTGACTTCGGCGGTGAACGCCTTGGTCAGCGAGGTGAAGCCGCGCTTCGGCAGGCGACGATACAGCGGCATCTGGCCGCCTTCGAAACCCACCTTGTGGAAGCCGCCCGAACGCGACTTCTGACCCTTGTGACCGCGACCGGCGGTCTTGCCCAGGCCGGAGCCGATACCGCGGCCGACGCGACGCTTGGCGTGCTTCGAACCGGCAGCCGGTTTCAGGTTGTTCAGTTGCATCTTGCTCTCCAAGTCCCGATCAGGCCAGAACCTTGACCAGGTACGAGACCTTGTTGATCATGCCGCGCACGGCGGGCGTGTCCTGCAGCTCCGACACCGAGTTGATGCGGCGCAGGCCCAGGCCACGAACGGTGGCGCGATGATCCTCGCGCGTGCCGATCAGGCTGCGCACGAGTTGCACTTTTACGGTTTTCTGCGACATTGCGTTCACCTTAACCCAGGATGTCTTCGACCGACTTGCCACGCTTGGCGGCGATTTCGCCCGGCGTGCTCATCTTCTGAAGGCCGTCCAGCGTGGCGCGAACCATGTTGTACGGGTTGGTGGAGCCGTGCGACTTGGTCACCACGTTGGTGACACCCATCACTTCGAAGATCGCGCGCATCGGGCCGCCGGCGATCACGCCGGTACCTTCCTTGGCGGGCATCATCAGCACCTTGGCGGCGCCGTGCTTGCCGACGACTTCGTGTTGCAGCGTGCCGTTCTTCAGCGAGACCTTGACCATCTTGCGACGGGCTTCGTCCATTGCCTTCTGAACAGCAACCGGCACTTCCTTGGCCTTGCCCTTGCCCATGCCGATGCGGCCATCGCCGTCACCGACCACGGTCAGCGCAGCGAAACCGAGAATCCGGCCACCCTTCACCACCTTGGTGACACGGTTGACCGAGATCATCTTCTCGCGGAGGCCGTCGTCGCGTTCGTCCTGTTGGACTTTTGCTTGCATCTTTGCCATGACGTATCTCTCTCTATGCGCTTAGAACTTCAGGCCGGCTTCGCGGGCGGCGTCTGCCAGGGCCTTCACGCGGCCATGGAAACGGAAGCCGGCGCGATCGAACGCGACGGTTTCCACGCCGGCAGCCTTCGCCTTCTCGGCGATGCGCTTGCCCACGATGGTAGCGGCAGCGGCGGTAGCGCCCTTGCCTTCCAGTTCCTTGCGCACTTCTGCCTCGACGGTCGAAGCCGAAGCCAGCACCTTGGTGCCGCACTCGGAGAAGACCTGGGCGTAAATGTTCGAATTCGTACGGAACACGGTCAGACGATTGACTTTCATCTCCGCGATCTTGGCGCGGGTCTGACGTGCACGGCGCAAACGAGCGTCTTTCTTGTTCATCATTGCACCCCTTACTTCTTCTTGGTTTCCTTCAGGATGACGCGCTCGTCGCTGTAGCGCACACCCTTGCCCTTGTAGGGCTCGGGCGGACGGTACGCGCGGACTTCCGCGGCAACCTGACCGACTTTCTGCTTGTCCGCACCCTTGATCAGGATTTCGGTCTGCGTCGGCGTTTCAGCCTTCACGCCTTCCGGCATCTCATGGATCACGTCGTGCGAGAAACCAAGCTGGAGCTTCAGCGCAGTGCCTTGCAGCTGGGCACGATAGCCCACGCCAACGAGGTTCAGCTTGCGCTCGAAACCGGTGGTCACGCCCTTGACCATGTTCGCCGCCAGGGCGCGCATGGTGCCTTGCAGGGCGTTTGCTTCACGCGACTCGTCAGCCGGCGAGAAGGTCAGCGTGTCGTTCTCGACATTGACCTTGACCAGGCTGTGAATCGGCTGGGACAGCGTACCCAGCGGGCCCTTCACGGAGAGCACGCCAGCTGCCACGTTCACTTCCGCGCCCTTGGGGAGCGCGATGGGAGCCTTACCTACACGGGACATGGTTCTCTCCTTAAGCGACGTAGCAGAGAACTTCGCCGCCCACGCCGGTGGCGCGAGCCTTGCGGTCGGTCATCAGACCCTGCGGGGTCGAGATGATCGCCACACCGAGGCCGTTCATCACTTGCGGAATGTCGCTGCGGCCCTTGTACACGCGCAGGCCGGGCTTCGAGACGCGCTCGATGCGCTCGATCACCGGACGGCCGGCGTAGTACTTGAGACCGATGCTCAGTTGTGCCTTGCCGCCATCTTCCTGGACGGCGTAGTCGTCGATATAGCCTTCGTCCTTCAGGACCTTGGCGATTGCCACTTTCAGCTTCGACGACGGCATGACAACCGACGCTTTCTGCACGCCTTGGGCGTTGCGGATGCGCGTCAGCATATCGGCGATAGGATCGCTCATGCTCATACTGTTTCTCCTGTAGCCTGTGCGTAATTACCAGCTGGCTTTCGTCAGACCCGGGATTTCGCCCTTGAAGGCGATTTCGCGGATCTTGTTACGCGCCAGGCCAAACTTGCGGAAGGTACCGCGGGGACGACCGGTGATCGCGCAGCGGTTGCGCTGGCGGGTCGGGTTCGCGTTGCGCGGGAGCTGCTGCAGCTCGAGACGCGCGCTGTAACGCTCTTCTTCCGACTTTTCTTGGTCGTCGATAATGGCCTTGAGGTTGGCGCGCTTGGCGGCATACTTTGCCACCAGCTTGGCGCGCTTCTTCTCACGTTCAATCAGAGCCAGTTTAGCCACGGTTACCCCTTAATTGCGGAACGGGAACTTGAACGCACCGAGGAGGGCCTTGGCTTCCTCGTCGTTCTTTGCCGTCGTCGTGATGCTGATGTTCAGACCACGCAGTGCGTCGATCTTGTCGTACTCGATTTCGGGGAAAATGATCTGCTCTTTCACACCGATGTTGTAGTTGCCACGACCGTCGAACGAACGGCCCGACACACCACGGAAGTCACGCACGCGCGGCAGGGCCACGGTGACGAAACGATCGAGGAATTCGAACATGCGCTCGCCGCGCAGGGTCACCATCGCACCGATGGGGTAGCCCTGGCGGATCTTGAAGCCGGCGATAGCCTTCTTGGCCTTCGTCACGACCGGCTTCTGACCGGCGATCTTGGTCAGGTCGCCCACGGCGTTTTCAATGATCTTCTTGTCATTGATGGCTTCGCCAAGACCCATGTTCAGGGTGATCTTGGTGATGCGCGGCACTTCCATGACCGACTTGTAGCCGAACTGCTCGATCAGCTTCGGCACAACCTGTTCTTTGTAAAACTCTTGCAGACGTGCTGCCATGCTCAACTCCTATACGTGCCCAGAATCAAGCTGCCACGACGGCGCCGGTGGTCTTCAGCACGCGCACGCGCTTGCCGTCTTCCACCTTGATGCCGACGCGCGACGGCTTGCCATTGGCATCCACGAGCGCAACGTTGGAAATATGCAGCGGCATGACCTTGTCGACCACACCACCGGTAGTGCCCAGCATCGGGTTCGGGCGGGCATGCTTCTTGGCGATGTTCACGCCTTGCACCGCAACCTTGTCGCCGAGGACGGCCTGCACGGTACCGCGCTTGCCCTTGTCCTTGCCGGTCAGCACGATGACTTCGTCGCCTTTGCGAATCTTGTTCATGGCGGCTCCTTACAGCACTTCCGGAGCGAGCGACACGATCTTCATGAAGCGCTCGGTACGGAGTTCACGAGTCACCGGCCCGAAGATACGGGTGCCGATCGGCTCGAGCTTGTTGTTCAGCAGGACGGCGGCGTTGCCGTCGAACTTGATCAGCGAACCGTCAGCGCGGCGCACGCCCTTGGCGGTACGCACGACGACGGCGTTGTAGATGTCGCCCTTCTTGACGCGACCGCGCGGCGCTGCGTCCTTGACGGTCACCTTGATGATGTCGCCAACGCTTGCGTAGCGGCGCTTGGAGCCACCCAGCACCTTGATGCACAGCACTTCGCGCGCACCAGTGTTATCGGCCACTTCGAGCCGGCTTTCTGTCTGAATCATGGTGTTTGTCTTCCCAACTTAATCCGCCAGGTGCGATAGCGCCCGTCGGTCAGTCTTGGTCCCGTCGGTTCCGGCCTTGCGCCAGCACCGTATGGGTTGATCAACTTTGAAGTCGGTAGGAACCTGGCAATCCCGACGAAAAATCATCGGAGCCGCCTGGCCCTGGCTCGCTCAACAGGCCCGCCCGGGTGGTACAGCTAAGGCGAACGCAATAAAGCGGAAGTCCAGGATTATAGCTACATAATCCTGGACTTGCAAGTCAAGCTAAGAACGTGTTGTTCTTAGATGACGCGTGCAGCCTCTACCAGCCGGGAAACCACCCAGGACTTGGTCCGCGACAGCGGACGGCCTTCCTGGATTTCGACCTTGTCGCCTTCCTTGTACTGGTTGGCTTCGTCGTGTGCGTGGTACTTCTTGGAACGCAGCACGTACTTGCCGTACAGGGGATGCTTGACGCGGTTTTCCACCAAGACCGTAACGGTCTTGTCCATCTTGTCGCTCACGACACGGCCGACCAGGGTACGGCGAAGCGACTTTTCCGTTTGTGCAGCTTCAGTCATTTCGCGTTCGCCTTTTGAGTCAGCACGGTTTGCACGCGCGCGATGTCCTTGCGAACCTTCTTCAGCTGGCTGGTGTTCTGCAGCTGTTGGGTTGCCTTTTGCATGCGCAGGCTAAATTGGGCCTTCAGCAGCTCGGAGAGCTCCTGGTTCAGGCCTGCGGCGTCCTTGCCGCGAAGTTCGGATGCTTTCATTCCTGCTCTCCTTACGTCCCGACCTGGCGCACCACGAAATTGGTGGCGATCGGCAGCTTGGCCGCTGCGAGGCGGAACGCCTCACGCGCCAGCTCTTCGCTCACGCCATCCATTTCGTACAGCATCTTGCCCGGCTGGATTTCAGCCACGTAGTACTCCGGATTGCCCTTACCGTTACCCATACGGACTTCGGCGGGCTTCTTCGAGATCGGCTTGTCCGGGAAAATCCGGATCCAGATGCGGCCGCCACGCTTGATGTGGCGGGTCATCGCACGACGTGCCGACTCGATCTGACGAGCCGTCAGGCGGCCACGGCCCATGGCCTTCAGGCCGAATTCGCCGAAAGACACGGCGTTACCACGGGTAGCCTTACCCGTGTTGCGGCCTTTCTGCTCCTTGCGGTATTTTCTGCGCTTAGGTTGCAGCATCGTTATTCTCCACTCTTCGCATCTGCGCCAGGCGCAGCGCGGCGACCGGCACCGGCACCGCCGCGGCGGTTGCCACCCGGACGGCCTTCGCCTTCACGGCGGCGACCTTCCGGACGACCCGGGCGACGACGACGGTCGTCCTGCGGCTCTTCCACCACCGGCGCGTCATTGCGGCCGAGGTGATCCCCCTTGTAGACCCACACCTTGACACCGATGATGCCGTAGGTGGTTTCTGCTTCGGAGAAGCCGTAGTCGATGTCGGCGCGCAGGGTGTGCAGGGGCACACGGCCTTCGCGGTACCACTCGGTACGTGCGATTTCGATACCGTTCAGACGGCCGGCGCTCATGATCTTGATACCCTGGGCGCCCAGGCGCATCGCGTTCTGCATGGCGCGCTTCATGGCGCGGCGGAACATGATGCGGCGCTCGAGCTGCTGGGTGATCGAATCGGCGATCAGCTGAGCATCGGTTTCCGGCTTGCGGATTTCCTCGATGTTCACGTGCACGGGCACGCCCATGCGACGCTGCAGTTCGGCCTTCAGCAGTTCGATGTCCTCACCCTTCTTGCCGATCACCACGCCCGGACGCGAGCTGTAAATGGTGATACGGGCATTGCGGGCGGGGCGCTCGATCACGACGCGGCCAACCGATGCGTTCTTGAGCTTCTTCTTCAGGAAGTCGCGAACTTCGATGTCTTCCTTCAGCATGCCGGCGAACTTCGTGTTGCTGGCGTACCAGCGCGAAGCCCAGTTACGGCTGACAGCCAGACGGAAGCCAGTCGGATGAATCTTCTGTCCCATCGTGACTCCTTAGTTGCCGAGCGTCACAGTGATGTGACAGGTTTGTTTCTCGATGCGGTTGCCGCGGCCCTTTGCCCGTGCCGTGAAGCGCTTGAGCGAGGTTGCCTTGTCGACGTAGATCGATTTGACCTTGAGTTCGTCGATGTCGGCGCCTTCGTTGTGCTCGGCGTTGGCGATGGCCGATTCGACCACCTTCTTCACGATCCCGGCAGCCTTTTTCGGGCTGAACGTCAGGACGTTGAGCGCGCGCTCGATCGGCAGACCACGGATCTGGTCAGCGACCAGGCGCGTCTTCTGGGCGGAGATGCGGGCACCGCGATGAATCGCTTTCACTTCCATGATGGCACCTTACCTCTTCGCTTTCTTGTCAGCCGCGTGGCCCTTGAACGTGCGGGTAATCGCAAATTCGCCGAGCTTGTGGCCAACCATGTTTTCCGTAACGTACACCGGCACGTGTTGACGGCCGTTGTGGACGGCGATCGTCAGGCCGATGAACTCCGGCAGAATGGTCGAGCGGCGCGACCACGTCTTGATGGGCTTCTTGTCCTTGCCGCTCGTTGCAACTTCCACCTTCTTCAGCAGGTGGGCGTCGCAGAACGGACCCTTTTTAGCGGAACGAGTCATATCTTTAGCTCCTACCTACCGATTAACGCTTGTGGCGCTTCTGGACGATCATGCTGTCCGTGCGCTTGTTGCTGCGGGTACGGTAACCCTTGGTCGGGGTACCCCACGGCGACACCGGATCGCGGCCAGCAGCGGTCTTGCCCTCGCCACCACCGTGCGGGTGGTCGACCGGGTTCATCACGACGCCGCGGACCGTCGGGCGGATACCGCGCCAACGGGTCGCACCGGCCTTGCCGATGACGCGCAGGCTGTGCTCTTCGTTACCCACTTCACCGACGGTGGCGCGGCACTCGATGTGCACGCGGCGCACTTCGCCGGAGCGCAGGCGAACCTGGGCGTACAGGCCTTCACGGGCCAGCAGCACGGCGGAACCGCCTGCAGCGCGGGCGATCTGGGCGCCCTTGCCCGGCAGCATTTCCACGTTGTTGATCGTGGTACCGACCGGAATGTTGCGGATCGGCAGGTTGTTACCGGCCTTGATCGGCGCTTCCGAGCCATTCAGCAGCGATTGGCCGGCAACCATGCCCTTGGTGGCAATGATGTAGCGGCGCTCGCCGTCGGCGAACACGACCAGCGCGATGTTGGCGCTGCGGTTCGGATCGTATTCCAGGCGCTCGACCTTGGCGGGGATGCCGTCCTTGTCGTTGCGCTTGAAATCGACCACGCGGTAGTGGTGCTTATGACCACCGCCCTTGTGGCGGGTGGTGATATGACCATTGTTGTTACGGCCCGACTTCTGGAATTGCTTTTCCAGCAGCGGAGCGTGCGGGGCGCCCTTGTGAAGGTCCTTGTTGACCACCTTCACCATCGAGCGACGACCCGGGGAAGTCGGCTTGGTCTTGACGAGTGCCATGATTACTTGGCCTCCGCTTCAAAATTGATTTCCTGACCCGGCTTCAGCGACACGTAAGCTTTCTTCACGTGGTTGCGACGGCCCATGAAACGGCCGAAGCGCTTCTGCTTGCCCTTCTGGTTCAGGATCTGAACGGACTGCACCTCGACCTTGAACAGCAGTTCGACGGCGGCCTTCACTTCTGCCTTGTTGGCATCGCGGGCGACTTCGAACACGACTTGTTCATTCTTGTCGGCGACCAGGGTTGCCTTTTCGGAAACCACCGGCGCGAGCAGCACCTGCATCAAACGATGATCGTTCTTGGCTACTTGCGTCATTTCAGCAACTCCTCGATCTGCGCGACGGCCGCCTTGGTCACCAGCACCTTCTTGTAGTGCACGAGCGACAGCGGGTCAGCCTGGCGCGGCTCGACAACTGCCACGTGCGGCAGGTTGCGCGAAGCCAGGTAGAGGTTTTCGTCGAGGCTGTCGGTGATGATCAGCACCGAGTCCAGGCCCATGGCCTTGAACTTGTCGGCCAAGAGCTTGGTCTTGGGCGCGTCGACAGTGAAACCGTCCACCACGTTGATACGACCTTCACGTGCGAGCTGCGAGTAAATCGAGCGCATGCCGGCACGGAACATCTTCTTGTTGACCTTCTGGCTGAAGTTCTCTTCCGGCGAATTCGGGAAGATACGGCCGCCCCCGCGCCACAGCGGCGAGGAAGACATACCGGCACGAGCACGGCCCGTACCCTTCTGGCGCCACGGCTTCTTGGTCGTGTGCTTGACCTCTTCACGATCCTTCTGCTTACGGTTGCCGCTGCGAGCGTTGGCCTGGTAAGCGACGACGATCTGGTGAACGAGGGCTTCGTTGTAGTCACGGCCGAACACTTCGGGCGACGCGTCAACGCCGGCGCCGATCTGGCCATTGTCCTGGAGGAGCTTGAGTTCCATTACATGCGCTCCTTAAGCTTTGGCTTTGGCCTTGACGGCCGGGGTAACGATGACCTTGCCGTTCTTGGAGCCGGGAATGGCGCCCTTGACCAGCAGCAGCTTGCGCTCTGCGTCGATCTTGGCGATCTCCAGGTTCTGCACGGTGCGGGTGACATCGCCCAGGTGACCGGTCATGCGCTTGCCCGGGAACACGCGGCCCGGATCCTGCGCCATACCGATCGAGCCCGGCACGTTGTGCGAGCGCGAGTTACCGTGGGTGGCACGGCCGGAGGCGAAGTGGTAGCGCTTGATGGTACCGGCGTAGCCCTTACCGATGGTCACGCCCTGCACGTCGATCTTCTGACCGACTTCGAACAGGTCGACCGACAGCGAACCGCCAGCTTGCAGTTCGGCAGCCTTGGCTGCGTCGATACGGAATTCGCGGATGATTTCGCCGGCTTCCACGCCGGCTTTGGCGAGGTGACCCGCCAGCGGCTTGGTGACGCGGCTTGCGCGTCGTGCGCCGAAGGTGACTTGAACCGCGGTGTAACCGTCGGTCTCGTCCGTCTTGATTTGCGTCACGCGGTTGTCGCCGACCTCGACCACGGTCACGGGAATCGCTTCACCGTCGTCCGTGAAAATACGGGTCATGCCAACCTTGCGACCTACAAGGCCAAGGCTCATGGTTTGCTCCATTCCCAGCTGCGATTGGCCGGGGCTGATTGATACACGAAAACTGTGCTTGCGCTTGTGCGCGGATGGACTTGCGCTAAACAAGACTGCGCGCGGCCAAAGTGGCCAGCCCACTACCCGAGGAAACGGGTAGCCTTACACTATATCGCAGCAGTTTGGAAAGGGCAATATGAATTGCGGATTTCCCCGCAATGATGTAGGCAGGGAGGCCACAGTAGTGACGCTTGCGCTATTTGGGTGTGGTGTCCGGGCGACGGGCCGGCATTCGAAGCGGCCCATGGAGCACCGCGAAGTGGGGTCAGGCGGCGAGGCGGACGAAATCGCCGCCATAGAATACCAGCGGCTCGCCTTCCTCCGCCGTGAACGCTTCGACGGCGCCAACGATCAGCAAGTGGTCGCCCACCGGGTCGGCGCGCTCCACCCGGCACGACAGCGTCGCCAGCGCCTCGTCCAGGTAGGGCACGCCGTGCGGGCAGCACCGGTGGGCAACGCCGGCGAACTTGTCCGGCGACGGCGTGGCAAAGCGGCGCGCCAGTTCGCCGTGGCCCGCGCGCAGGATGCTGACGCCGAACGGCGCGCCCGGTCCGAACAGGCCAGCATTGGGCGAATGCCTGGCCAGGCTCCACAGGATCAATGGCGGCGCCAGCGACAGCGACGCGAACGAGTTGACGGTGATGCCGACCGGCCGCTGCTGCGGCGTACAGGCACCGATGACCGCCACGCCGGTCGCGTAGCGGCCGCAAACCCGGCGCAGTTCGCGCGGATCAAGCGAGGGGGCGGCATGGCTGGTGGTGTCCATCTCAGGCGGCCTGCGGCAGGTGGTGGTCGATCAGCTGGTGGCAGGCCTGCGGATCCATCCACCAGGGAAAGTAGTCCGGCGGATTGTCGAAACCGTTGGCGATGCGGGCCGCCAGCGCCGGCGACTGCCCCGCCGCGCCCAGCAGCGCCAGGATGTGCGGCGGCGGCGGTGTCAGCAGCGAGTTGGTCCACGCCACCACATCGCCGGCGTATTGCCAGTAGTGGGCGAAGGTCTGCTCCATCCAGCCGCGGTCGTACGGCCGCTCGCCGTGCTCGACGATCGCATCGAGATAGACCTTGCAGCACTTGGCGGCATTGTTCGAGCCCTGGCCGGTGATGGGGTCGTTGACCACCACGGCATCGGCCATGCCGAATACCAGCCGGCCCGACGGCAGCGTCAGCACCGGCTTGCGCACCGTCGGCGCGAAGCGGCCCGACAGGATGCCGTTGTCGTCGGTCAGCGCCACACGCTCGCAACGCTCGGCTTCCCATGGGGCATAAGTACGCAGGATGCGCAGGCTTTCGGCGAGGTGCTGTTCGGGCGTGCGCGCCTCGGCCCAGCGGTCCATCGGCCCGCCCGGAATGCCCTCGAACACCATGATCTCGCACGGCCCCGACAGCGTCAGCGCTGGAAACACAAAGTACTCGCCCACGCCCGGAATCAGGTTGAAGCAAACCCGCGAGAACGGCTCGCGCGGCACCATGCCGGTCACGTAGGTCAACGCCAGCGCGCGCTGGGGCCGGTCGAACGGGCTGCGCGACACGTCGCGCTCGAAGCGGCTGACGATCTCGCCCTTGCCGGCGGCCAGCAGCACCAGGTCATGCTCGCGGGTCAGGTCCTCCAGCTCGTCGAGGCCGACATCGACAATGCGCAGGTCGCCGCCGCGCGCAACAAAGGCCTCCATCCACGCCGGCATCTTCAGGCGCTGGTCGACCGCCTGCGCCGGCCGGTCCAGCGGCGCGGCCCAGTCGATGACCCTGGCGCCGGGCTGCTCGGGATGCGGCACGGCCAGGCCGATGCCCCGCACCGGCGGACAGGCATCGTCCCACCAGTTCAGCCCAAGCTCGCGTTCGGTCTGCAGCGCGCGGTCGAACATGCACTGGCTGGACATGACCTTGCCGGCGCGGATCTGCTCGGGGGTGCGGTTGGACAGCAGCGTGACGCGGTAGCCGTTGGCCTGCAGCCCGAGGGCCATTTGCAGGCCCGACTGGCCCGCTCCGACGATGGCGATGCGTTGGCGCATGATGTGGTCTCCTGAGTGGATGCGGGGATGGCGTCAGCCGGCCAGCTTGCCGATTGCCGGGACGTTCTGCTCCGGGCCCATGGCGCTGTAACCGCCATCGACGGCATAGTCCGCGCCGGTGACAAAGCTGGCGTGATCGGAGCAGAGGAAGAGCACCACCTGCGCCACCTCGTCAGGCTCACCGACACGGCCGAGCAGATGGAACGGCGCGGCCACCGCATCGGTGCGGGCGCGGTTGCCGCCGCTGACCTCGTCCATCAGCCGGCACCAGGTCCAGCCGGGCGAGATCGAGTTCACGCGGATCCGCTCGGGCGCGAGGTCCATCGCCATGCTGCGCGTCAGCTGCGCGATCGCGGCTTTCGACACGGGATAGAGCCAGCGCCCGGTCTGCGCCACGTTGGCGGAAATGCTGGTGAAGTTGACGATCGCGCCGCCGCCCCGCGCGCGCATATGCGGATGCACCGCCTGCGCCAGCATCACCCCGGAAACCACATTGACGTCGAGCGCCGCCAGCCAGTCGGCCCGGTTGGAGCGGAAGCCGTCGTCGAGATAGGTGCAGGCCAGGTTGATCAGGAAATCGACGCCGCCGAAGCGCTGCGCGACCTGGCCGACCGCGTCGTGGACCTGGTCGTCCCGCGTGATGTCGGTCGCGATGAAGAGCGCGTCCTTGCCCAGCCCGGCGGCGACGTGCTCGCCGTTGGCGGCGTCGATATCGAAGATCGCCACGCGCGCGCCGGCGTCGACGAAGGCCCGGGCCACGGCTGCGCCGATCAGCGTGGCGCCGCCGGTGACGATGGCCACCTTGTCCTGCAATCCCTTCATGGTTGTCTCCTGTTTGGTCACCGGTGTCCGGTGCGGGGCAGGCCTCTGCGGGCCCGCTTCCGTTCAGTGCCGCCTGGCTTACTGGCCTTCGCTCTGCTGCCAGCGCGCCATCAGCGTGTTCGACGGCAACGTCTCGTCCAGCAGCTTGCGCGCGGTCTCCACGCCTGCCACCGGCAAACCCGTGGGATCCAGCTTGCCGATCTGCACCAGCACGCTGGCCTGGTCCCAGTAAATGTGCTCGTGGTAGAGCTTGTCGCCGCGGAACTTGACGATGGCGATCAGCGGGATCTCCACGCGCTTGCCGGTGGGCGGTACGCCGGGCAGCATCCAGTCGATCTCGCTGGTGTGGGTGAAGCAGAACAGCAGCTCGTCGACGATCTGCGAGGCGCCGACCGTGCGCGACAGCGGGATCAGCGTCGTGTCCGGCGGATTGCTGTGCACGAAGT
This sequence comes from Cupriavidus alkaliphilus, assembly GCF_900094595.1. GTDB lineage: Bacteria > Pseudomonadota > Gammaproteobacteria > Burkholderiales > Burkholderiaceae > Cupriavidus > Cupriavidus alkaliphilus. The sequence goes on from NZ_FMAD01000017.1 coordinate 96,889, forward strand.
GATGCTGGTAGAAACGGCGCAGCTGCGCATGGCCGACGCCGCCGGTCATGGTGGGGATATGGTTCACATAGGGCTGCGCCACCATCGTCGCCATGGTCGCGTCGACATCGCGGGTGGCGAATTCATGCTCGCAATGCTTGTCCCACAGCGCCGAGAAGTCGTAGTGCGGGCCCATCTCGCGGCGCAGCGCCGCGATCGAGCGCTGGTGCGCCATCAGCGCCGAGGGCTTGTCGAAATGCTCGCCACCGGACCGCGCAAAGGCATGGCCGACGCCGGCATAGACGTAGACCTCGATGTGGTCCCGGCCGGCCAGCGCCTCGCGGATCGCCGCCTGCGCAGGCGGCGGGCAGAAGCCGTCCTTCTCCGCGATATGCAGCACCAGGCGGCCCCGCACGTTGGCGGCCTCGCCCAGCGCATGTTCGATGCCGACGCCGTAGTACGCCACTGCGCAGGCCACGCCGGGCAACCGGCAGGCCGCCAGGTAGGCCAGCTTGCCGCCCAGGCAGAAGCCCAGCACGCCGGTCTGGCCAACGCATTCGGACCGCGCGCGCAACGTCTCCAGCGCCGCGCCCACATCCTGCACGCCCTTCGCTTCGTCGAACTGCTGATAGAGGCCGAGCGCGCGCTGGAAGTCCTCGCCGCGGTCGGTCAGCTCGATGCCCGGGGCGATGCGCCAGAACAGGTCGGGCACCAGCACCGTATAGCCCTCCTCGGCGTAGTAGTCCGCCACCTGGCGCATGGTGGCATTGACGCCGAAGATCTCCTGGCACAGCACGATGCCGGGGCCCTTGCCCGCCGCCGGAGTGGCGAGATAGCCGCTGAAACTGCCTTCGGGGGTCTGGATCTGGATGGTCTGGCCCATGGCCTGCGCTCCTTGTCGTTCTCTGTTGGCTGACAGCTGGTGAGGGTGCGCTGCCGTGCTGGATCCCATGATGGTGGCTCCGCACCGCAGCAAACTAGCCGCTCGCTGCAGCGGCTATCCGATTAGTGCAGGAAAGTCAGGCTTCGGTCAACGCAAGGCCAGGGTCGCGCGGGTCGATCCGCTATAGTGGTTGCGTGGACCATGCTGCGCGCATGGCGCCCCGGCCCGCCGCCGTGGACGCCAGCCAGCGCCGCGGCCACGCCAGAGGAGCGAGACCATGTTGCAGCTGCCCCCGACTGCCCGCCCGCCGGCGCCGCTGGCGCATGCCCTGCTATACGATGCCGGGCGGCAGGTGTTCGCCTCGACCGATCTCGGGCAGACACGCGCGGCGGTGGGCAAGGTCTTCAAGCCTCACCGGCTCGATATCCGCGGGACCAGCCTGTCGGCCCGCATGCACCACGCCCCGCTGGGCGCGGTATCGCTGAACCGGCTCGCCTACGGGGCCGATGTCACCATCGACCCGGGCCCGCTCGGAGACTTCCTGCTGGTGCAGATGCCGCTCAGCGGGCAGGCCGAGATCCGTTGCGGCGCGCAGCAGATCGTGTCGACGCCGGACTGCGCTTCCGTGCTGACGCCCAGCGATCCGCTGCTGATGCGCTGGAGCGCGGACAACGACCAGCTGATCGTGCGCATCGAGCGCAGCGCGCTGGAGCGCGTGTGCGCCGCCTATCTCGGGCATCGGCCCGACCCGCCGCTGCGCTTCCAGCTCGGCATGGCCTGGCGCAGCGCCGGCTGGTATTCATTGATGGAGTATCTGGCGCAGATGCTGGCGGCGGCGCCGGAAGCGGCGCGCCATCCGCTCACGGCATGCCAGCTCGAGCAGCTGGTGATCGGCGCGCTGCTGACGCTGCAGCCGCACAGCCTGTCGGAGGCGCTGCAGCGGCACGGCAAGCCGCTGGCGCCGCGCCATGTGAAGGTGGTCGAGGAGTATATCCACGCCCATGCCGCCGCCGCGCTGACGCCGGCGCTGCTGGCGGAGATCGCGGGCGTCAGCCTGCGCAGCCTGTATGCGGGGTTCCGCGAGCATCGCGGGCTGAGCCCGATGGCCTATCTGCGCACGGTCCGGCTGGACCGGGTACGGCACGACCTGCTCAACGATGCGGCGCTGTCGTCGGTGACGGGCGCCGCGCTGCGCTGGGGCTTTGCCCACCTGGGGCGCTTCAGCGCCGAATACCGGCGCGCGTTCGGCGAGTGCCCGGCCGAGACGCTGCGCCGGCGCGGCAGCGTATAAGTGCCTGTCGGGCGCTGCCGTGCGGCGCGCCATCAAACAAAAACGGCGAACCGAGGTTCGCCGTTTTGCTGCAGCAGGCTGCGCAAGCAGCCCGAAGCATGATTACACCTTGATCTCGACGTCCACGCCTGCCGGCAGGTCGAGCTTCATCAGCGCGTCAACGGTCTTGTCGGTCGGGTCGACGATGTCCATCAGGCGCTGGTGGGTGCGGATCTCGAACTGATCGCGGCTGGTCTTGTTCACGTGCGGCGAACGCAGGATGTCGAAGCGCTGGATGCGGGTCGGCAGGGGCACCGGGCCCTTGACGATCGCGCCGGTACGCTTGGCGGTATCCACGATTTCGGCGGCCGACTGGTCGATCAGGCGATAGTCGAAAGCCTTCAGGCGGATACGGATCTTCTGATTCTGCATGATATTTCCTTAAAAGAGCGATTGGGCAAGCTGCCCGTTGAATGGGGACATGCCCGCGGGCATGTCCCAGGAAGTGCTTAGTCGAGGATCTTTGCCACGACGCCGGCGCCGACGGTACGGCCACCTTCGCGGATAGCGAAGCGCAGGCCTTCTTCCATGGCGATCGGGGCGATCAGCTTGACGGTGATCGACACGTTGTCACCCGGCATGACCATTTCCTTGTCCGCCGGCAGCTCGATCGAGCCAGTCACGTCGGTGGTACGGAAGTAGAACTGCGGGCGGTAGTTGTTGAAGAACGGGGTGTGACGGCCGCCTTCGTCCTTCGACAGGATGTACACCTCGCCGGTGAAGTGGGTGTGCGGCTTGATCGAACCCGGCTTGCACAGCACCTGGCCGCGCTCGACGTCTTCACGCTTGGTGCCGCGCAGCAGCAGACCGACGTTGTCGCCAGCCTGGCCCTGGTCCAGCAGCTTGCGGAACATTTCCACGCCGGTGCAGGTGGTCTTCACGGTCGGCTTGATACCGACGATTTCGATTTCCTCGCCGACCTTGATCACGCCGCGCTCGATACGGCCGGTCACCACGGTGCCGCGACCCGAGATCGAGAACACGTCTTCCACCGGCATCAGGAAGGTACCGTCAACGGCACGCTCCGGCGTCGGGATGTAGGTGTCCAGCGCGTCGGCCAGGCGCATGATGGCTTCTTCGCCCAGGTCGCCCTTGTCGCCTTCCAGTGCCAGCTTGGCCGAACCCTTGATGATCGGGGTGTCGTCGCCGGGGAACTCGTACTTCGACAGCAGCTCGCGCACTTCCATCTCGACCAGCTCGAGCAGTTCGGCGTCGTCCACCATGTCGCACTTGTTCAGGAACACGATGATGTACGGCACGCCGACCTGGCGGGCCAGCAGGATGTGCTCACGGGTCTGCGGCATCGGGCCGTCAGCGGCCGAGCACACCAGGATCGCGCCGTCCATCTGGGCGGCACCCGTGATCATGTTCTTCACGTAGTCGGCGTGGCCCGGGCAGTCAACGTGCGCGTAGTGGCGGTTGGCCGTCTCGTATTCGACGTGGGCGGTATTGATGGTAATACCGCGGGCCTTTTCTTCCGGCGCTGCGTCGATTTCGTCGTACTTCTTGGCCGCACCACCGAACTTCGCTGCCAGCACCGTGGCGATCGCTGCGGTCAGCGTGGTCTTGCCATGGTCAACGTGACCAATCGTACCAACGTTCACGTGCGGCTTGGTCCGCTCGAACTTTTCCTTTGCCATTTTTTTCAGCTCCTAATGGAATGCAGTCTTGTCGATTCATCACGCCGCCGCGTCCTGGCGGACGCGGCGGCATACAGCTTATTTACTTGCCCTTGGCCGCCATCACTGCTTCGGCGATGTTCTTCGGCGCCTCGGCGTAGTGCTTGAATTCCATGGTGTAGGTGGCGCGGCCTTGCGTGGCCGAGCGCAGCGCGGTCGAATAACCGAACATTTCCGACAGCGGAACTTCGGCCTTGATGATCTTGCCGCCGCCCACCATGTCGTCCATGCCCTGCACGATGCCGCGGCGGGACGACAGGTCGCCCATCACGGTACCGGTGTAGTCTTCCGGCGTTTCCACTTCCACGGCCATCATCGGCTCGAGCAGAACCGGGCTGGCCTTGCGCATGGCTTCCTTGAAAGCCATCGAGCCGGCCATGCGGAACGCGTTTTCGTTCGAGTCCACGTCGTGGTACGAACCGAACGTCAGCGTGACCTTCACGTCCACCACCGGGAAGCCAGCCAGGATACCGGCCGTCAGCGTGTCGACGATACCCTTTTCGACCGCCGGGATGTATTCGCGAGGAATCACACCGCCCTTGATGGCGTCGATGAACTCGAAGCCCTTGCCCGGCTCTTGCGGTTCCAGCGTAATCACGGCGTGACCGTACTGGCCGCGGCCGCCCGACTGCTTGACGAACTTGCCTTCGACGTCCTCGGCCTTCTTGCGGATGGTTTCGCGGTAGGCCACCTGCGGCGCGCCGATGTTGGCTTCCACGCCGAATTCGCGCTTCATGCGGTCGACCAGAATTTCGAGGTGGAGCTCGCCCATGCCCGAAATGATGGTCTGGCCCGATTCTTCATCGGTACGCACGCGGAACGACGGATCCTCGGCGGCCAGGCGGTTCAGGGCGATGCCCATCTTTTCCTGGTCAGCCTTGGTCTTCGGCTCGACAGCCTGCGAGATCACGGGCTCCGGGAACACCATGCGCTCGAGCACGATCGGGGCAGCCGGATCGCACAGCGTGTCGCCCGTGGTGGCATCCTTCAGGCCCACCGCGGCGGCGATGTCGCCGGCCAGCACTTCCTTGATTTCTTCGCGCTGGTTGGCGTGCATCTGCAGAATACGGCCCAGACGCTCCTTCTTCTGCTTCACCGGGTTGTACACGGTGTCGCCCGAATTGACCTTGCCCGAGTACACGCGGAAGAAGATCAGCTGGCCGACGAACGGGTCGGTCATGATCTTGAACGCCAGTGCCGAGAACTTTTCGTTGTCGTCGGCCTTGCGCTCGAGCTTCTTCTCGCTGTCGTCCTCGTCCGTGCCCGTAACCGGCGGAATGTCGACCGGCGACGGCAGGAAGTCGATCACGGCGTCGAGCATGCGCTGCACGCCCTTGTTCTTGAACGCGGTGCCGCACAGCATCGGCTGGATTTCGCAGGCGATGGTACGGTCACGCAGCGCCTTGACGATCTCGGCGCGGGTCAGCTCTTCGCCGCCCAGGTACTTTTCCATCAGCTCTTCGCTGGCTTCGGCGGCGGACTCGACCATCTTCTCGCGCCATTCTTCAGCGGTGGCTTGCAGCTCGGCCGGGATGTCCTGGTATTCGAACTTCACGCCCTGGCTGGCTTCGTCCCAGACGATCGCCTTCATTTCCAGCAGGTCGACCACGCCCTGGAAGCCGTCTTCAGCGCCGATCGGCACCACCACGGGCACCGGGTTGGCCTTCAGGCGGGTCTTCAGCTGGTCGTAGACCTTGAAGAAGTTCGCGCCGGTACGGTCCATCTTGTTGACGAACGCCAGACGCGGCACCTTGTACTTGTTGGCCTGACGCCACACGGTTTCCGACTGCGGCTGCACGCCACCCACGGCGCAGTACACCATGCAGGCGCCGTCCAGCACGCGCATGGAACGCTCCACCTCGATGGTGAAGTCCACGTGGCCCGGGGTGTCGATGATGTTGAAGCGGTGCTCGGGGTAGTTGCCGGCCATGCCCTTCCAGAAGGCGGTGGTGGCAGCGGAGGTGATGGTAATACCACGCTCCTGCTCCTGCTCCATCCAGTCCATGGTGGCGGCGCCGTCGTGCACTTCACCGATCTTGTGGTTCACACCGGTGTAGAACAGGATGCGCTCGGTCGTGGTGGTTTTACCCGCGTCAATGTGAGCCGAAATACCGATATTGCGGTAACGCTCGATGGGAGTCTTACGAGCCACTTTAATCCTCTATTCGTCCGTGAGGCGCCGGCATCTCATGGCCCGCGCCCCTAACACAAACGGGCGAGATGTGTAAAAACACAGCCCGCCCGGCAACCAACAATGTTTTCGCTCGCTTTAGAAGCGGAAGTGCGAGAACGCCTTGTTGGCTTCGGCCATGCGGTGCACTTCGTCGCGCTTCTTCATCGCGCCGCCACGGCCTTCAGCAGCTTCCAGCAGCTCACCTGCCAGGCGCAGCGCCATCGACTTCTCGCTGCGTTTTTTCGCGGCCTCACGCAGCCAGCGCATCGCCAATGCCAAACGACGCGACGGACGGACTTCGACCGGAACCTGATAGTTGGCGCCGCCCACGCGACGGCTCTTCACTTCCACCACCGGCTTCACGTTGTTGATGGCAACGGAGAACACTTCGATGGGGGCCTTGCCTGCCTTCTTTTCGATCTGGTCGAACGCGCCATACACGATGCGTTCGGCAACCGACTTCTTGCCATCCAGCATCAGCACGTTCATGAACTTGGCAACTTCAACGTTGCCGAACTTCGGATCAGGCAGAACGTCCCGCTTCGGGACTTCACGACGACGTGGCATCTTCTTTCCTTTAGATTCAGTTGAGAGCGCGGTCAGAGTTTCCCGCTCTCCGGCCACCAACTAGCTTGCATGCAAAGACAGCAAATTCGCCGGGTGACCACTTACTCGACGGCACGGTTGCCAAAAAGGCGCTCCGTTGTACCGCCGCCTGGTGACAGCACCATGACTCGCGCCACAGGCTATCGTCTGTTGCTTCGGGCCTTGCGGGCCCAGGCTGCCGAAACTTAGGCTGCCTTCGGACGCTTCGCGCCGTACTTCGAACGGGCCTGCTTGCGGTCCTTCACGCCTTGCAGGTCCAGCGAGCCACGGACGATGTGGTAACGCACACCCGGCAGATCCTTCACACGGCCGCCGCGGATCAGCACGACCGAGTGTTCCTGCAGGTTGTGGCCTTCACCGCCGATGTACGAAATGACTTCGAAACCGTTGGTCAGGCGCACCTTGGCGACCTTACGCAGTGCCGAGTTCGGCTTCTTCGGCGTCGTGGTGTACACGCGGGTGCACACGCCACGGCGCTGGGGGCAGTTCTCAAGCGCCGGGCTCTTGCTCTTGACGACTTCCGAGACACGCGGCTTGCGAACCAGTTGGTTGATAGTTGGCATTGTTCAATCCAGCTTGGTTTTACGAAAAACGCCCCTCGCGCCGGCATGCGCCAGGCTGGAGAGGCAACTACGGGTTTTGGGCGGGAGAGGTGAGCGGGCGCTCTGGAGACGGGACTGTGCGGTAACAGCATGCCAAAGAGCGCGAGCCGGCACCCGGATCCCGCGTCTGCCGCCACCCGTCCATGGGAAATCCAGTCCGGTAGGCTTGCCGGCAGCGACCTGAAGGCCACTTATCCGACGGGCGAGCGAAATCCAAAGCCAAAAACTCGAATCTGGCATCCTAGCAGCGGAATCGTATACCGTCAAGCCGTATACCCACCTGCATGTCCGGCCTGCAACAGGCCTTCCGTCCGGATCAGACCGCGCGCAGCGCCGCCAGGATCGACTGCCCGTAGCGCTCCAGCTTGGACGCGCCAATACCTGGAATGCCCTGCATGGCGGACAGCGAGTCTGGCGCGGTCCGGGCCAGTTCCGCCAGGGTGGCGTCGTGGAAGATGACATAGGCCGGCACGCCGTGCTCGCGCGCGGCCTCGGTGCGCCAGCGCCGCAGCGCCTCCCAGTTGGCCAGGGTGTCGGCGTCCATGTCGGCGGTATGGTCGGGGCGCGTGCCGCGCGCGGCGCGCTCGCCGGACTTGCCGGGGCGGGTGGCCTGGCGGCGCAGGATGATCTGGCGCTCGCCCTTGAGCACCGCGCGCGCTTCCTCGCCCAGCAGCAGCGCGCCATGGCCGCCGTGGTCGATGGTCAGCAAGCCCTGCGCGATCAGCTGGCGGAACACCGTGTGCCACTCATGCACCGAGCGGTCCTTGCCGATGCCGAAGGTGGACACATTGTCGTGTCCCCACTGGCGGATCTTCTCCGACGCATTGCCGCGCAGCACGTCGATCAGGTGGGTGGCGCCGAAGTGCACCCGGCTGGCCTGCGCGGTACGGTAGACGCAGGACAGCGCCATCTGCGCCTCGCGCGTGCCATCCCACGTCGCGGGCGGCTCGAGGCAGGTATCGCAGTTGCCGCAGGGTTCGCTGGCTTCGTTGAAATACGCCAGGATGCGCACGCGCCGGCAGCCAGCGGTTTCGCACAGGCCCAGCAGCGCATCGAGCTTGGACGACGACACGCGCTTGAAGGCCTCGTCGGCCTCGGATTCGTCGATCATGCGCTTCTGCTGCACCACGTCGCCCAGGCCGTAGGCCATCCAGGCATTGGCGGGCAGCCCGTCGCGGCCGGCGCGGCCGGTTTCCTGGTAATAGCCCTCCATGCTCTTGGGCAGGTCCAGGTGGGCGACAAAGCGCACGTCGGGCTTGTCGATGCCCATGCCGAAGGCGATCGTCGCCACCATCACCAGCCCTTCCTCCTCGCGGAAGCGCGCCTGGTGGTGCTGCCGCACCTGGGCATCCATGCCGGCATGGTAGGCGAGCGCGTTGATGCCGTGGCCGCTCAGCCACTGCGCGGTGTCCTCGACCTTCTTGCGCGACAGGCAGTAGACGATGCCGCTGTCGTGGCTGCCGTCGGCCGCGGTATGTTCGGCCTTGATAAAGGCGAGCAACTGCTGGCGCGCATTGTCCTTCTCGACGATGCGGTAGCGGATGTTGGGCCGGTCGAAGCTTGAGATGAAGATGCGCGCGTCGTGCAGGGCCAGCCGCTCGACGATCTCGTCGCGCGTCAGCGCGTCGGCGGTCGCGGTCAGCGCGATGCGCGGCACGTACGGGAAGCGTTCGTGCAGCACCGACAGCTGGATGTACTCGGGCCGGAAGTCATGGCCCCATTGCGAGACGCAATGGGCTTCGTCGATCGCGAACAGGCCGACGCGGGTGCGCTCCAGCAGGTCAAGGAAGCGCGGCGTCATCAGCCGTTCCGGCGCCACGTAGAGGAGCTCGATGCGCCCGGCCAGCAGGTCGCGCTCGACCGCGGAGGCCTCGGCTCCGGTCAGCGTCGAGTTGAGCACCGCGGCGCGCACGCCGGCCTCGGTCAGCGCCGCGACCTGGTCCTGCATCAGCGCGATCAGCGGCGACACCACGATGCCGACGCCATCGCCGGCGCGCTGGCGCAGCAGCGCCGGGATCTGGTAGCACAGCGACTTGCCGCCGCCGGTCGGCATCAGCACCAGGCAATCGCCGCCCGTGGCGACGTGGTCGATGATCTCGGCCTGGCGCCCGCGGAAGGCGTGGTAGCCGAAGACATCCTTGAGGATCGCCAGTGCTTGCGACATGGACAACGGAAATGCTGGAGCCGGAAAAGCCGTAACCTTACCACTAAGGGGACCGGCCGCCGCGCCTGCGCGGCAAACTCTCCGATGTTTCTCACGAAAGGCCGCGCCGCGCGCGGACAAAAAAAAGCCCGGCTGGATCAGCCGGGCTTTGGTCCGCCTTGCGGCGGTAATCACTGCAACGGGATTAGGCGTTGTCGCCTTCGCCCTCGGTCGCCTGCACCACCGGCGGCTCGATGAAGAGCGACTGCTCTTCTTCGGCGATCGCCTGGGCGCGTTCGCGCTCGGAGGCCTCGCGCGCCTTGCGGGCGCGGTGGTAGGCCAGGCCGGTACCGGCCGGGATCAGACGGCCGACGATCACGTTTTCCTTCAGGCCACGCAGGTCGTCGGTCTTGCCCATGATCGCGGCTTCGGTCAGCACGCGCGTGGTTTCCTGGAACGATGCCGCCGAGATGAAGCTGTCGGTCGACAGCGACGCCTTGGTAATACCCAGCAGCAGGTTCTCGTAGGTCGCCGGACGCTTGCCTTCGGCAATCACGCGGTCGTTCTCGTCGAGCAGTTCCGAACGCTCCACCTGTTCACCCGGGATGAACTTGGTGTCGCCCACATCGACGATCTGAACACGGCGCAGCATCTGGCGAACGATCACCTCGATGTGCTTGTCGTTGATCTTCACGCCCTGCAGACGGTACACGTCCTGGACTTCGTCGACGATGTAGTGCGCCAGCTCTTCGATGCCCTTCAGGCGCAGGATGTCGTGCGGGTCCGCCGGACCTTCCACGATCATTTCGCCCTTGTTCACCACCTGGCCGTCGTGCACCAGCACCTGCTTTTCCTTCGCGATCAGGAACTCGTGGGCATTGCCGTCCAGGTCGGTGATGACCAGGCGCTGCTTGCCCTTGGTGTCCTTGCCGAACGAGGTCGTGCCGGTGACTTCCGCCAGCACGGCGGCGTCCTTCGGCGAACGCGCTTCGAACAGCTCGGCCACACGCGGCAGACCACCGGTAATGTCGCGGGTCTTCTGCGATTCGGTCGGGATACGCGCGAGCACTTCACCCACGTGCACCTGCTGGCCGTCCTTCACGGTAATCAGCGCGCCGACCTGGAAGCCGATGGTCACGGAGTGGTCCGTGCCCGGGATCTTCACCTCCTGGCCGTTGGCGTCGAGCAGCTTCACCTGCGGGCGGATGCCCTTGGTTGCGGCCGTGCGGCGCTTGGCGTCGATCACCACCAGGGTCGACAGGCCCGTCACTTCGTCCATCTGCTTGGCGACGGTCACGCCCTCTTCGACGTTCTCGAACTTGATCGTGCCCGAGTACTCCGAAACGATCGGACGCGTCAGCGCGTCCCAGGTGGCCAGTTGCGTGCCGGCCTTGATCGACTGGCCGTCCTGCACCAGCAGCGTGGCGCCGTACGGGATCTTGTGGCGCTCGCGCTCGCGGCCATGGTCGTCGGTGATCAGTGCCTCGCCCGAACGCGAGATCACGATCAGCTCGCCCTTGGCGTTGGTCACATAGCGCATGGTCGCGGTGAAGCGCACCGTACCGGTCGCCTTCGCTTCCACGCTGGAGGCCACTGCCGCACGCGATGCCGCACCACCGATGTGGAACGTACGCATGGTCAGCTGCGTGCCCGGCTCACCGATCGACTGCGCGGCAATCACGCCCACCGCTTCGCCCGAGTTCACCAGCACGCCGCGGCCCAGGTCGCGGCCGTAGCACTTGGCGCACAGGCCGTAGCGCGTGTCGCACGACAGCGGGGTGCGGACCTTGACTTCGTCCACGCCGATGTTGTCGATCAGCTCGACCAGGTCTTCGTCCAGCAGCGTGCCGGACTCGATCGCGGTTTCCTGGGTTTCCGGGTTGACCACGTCGGCCACGGTCACGCGTCCGAGGATACGGTCGCGCAGGGCTTCGATCACTTCACCGCCTTCGACCAGGGCCTTCATGGCCACGCCGTTGGAGGTGCCGCAATCGTCTTCGACCACCACCAGATCCTGCGTCACGTCGACCAGACGACGGGTCAGGTAACCCGAGTTCGCGGTCTTCAGTGCCGTATCGGCCAGGCCCTTACGGGCGCCGTGGGTCGAGATGAAGTACTGCAGAACGTTCAGGCCTTCACGGAAGTTCGCCGTAATCGGCGTTTCAATGATCGAGCCATCCGGCTTGGCCATCAGGCCACGCATGCCGGCCAGCTGGCGGATCTGCGCGGCGGAACCCCGTGCGCCCGAGTCGGCCATCATGTAGATGGAGTTGAACGACTCTTGCTTCACGGTCTTGCCTTCGCGGTCGACCACGTCCTCGTGCTGCAGCTGCTCCATCATCGCCTTGCCCACCTGGTCGCCGGCGGCGCCCCAGATGTCCACGACGTTGTTGTAGCGCTCCTGGTCGGTCACCAGACCCGACATGTACTGCTTGTCGTATTCCTTCACCTTGGCCGAGGCCTCGGCGATGATCTTTTCCTTGGCCGGCGGCACCAGCATGTCGTCGATCGCGATCGAGATACCGGCGCGAGTCGCCAGGCGGAAGCCCGACTGCAGCAGCTTGTCGGCGAAGATCACGGTCTCGCGCAGGCCGCAGCGGCGGAACGCCGTGTTGATCAGGCGCGAGATTTCCTTCTTCTTCAGCGGCTTGTTCAGCACCGAGAACGGCAGGCCCTTCGGCAGGATCTCGGACAGGATCGCGCGGCCGACCGTGGTGGCCTGCAGCGTGATCTTGGGCGCGAAACGGGCGTCGCCCTCGGCGTCCTTGTCGACCAGCTCATACTCGGTGATACGCACGTTCACGCGCGAAGCCAGTTCGACTTCCTTGTTCTCGTACGCGCGGATCACTTCGCTGATGTCGGCGAAGGTCATGCCCTCGCCGCGGCCGTTGATCTTGTCGCGGGTGGTGTAGTACAGGCCCAGCACCACGTCCTGCGACGGCACGATCGACGGGTCGCCGTTGGCCGGGAACAGCACGTTGTTGGAGGCCAGCATCAGGGTGCGGGCTTCCATCTGCGCTTCCAGCGACAGCGGCACGTGAACAGCCATCTGGTCACCGTCGAAGTCGGCGTTGAATGCCGCGCAGACCAGCGGGTGCAGCTGGATGGCCTTGCCTTCGATCAGCACCGGCTCGAACGCCTGGATGCCCAGGCGGTGCAGCGTCGGCGCACGGTTCAGCATCACCGGGTGCTCGCGGATCACCTCTTCGAGGATGTCCCACACCACCGGGGTCTGGCTTTCGACTTCCTTCTTCGCCGCCTTGATGGTGGTGGCGATGCCCATCGTTTCCAGCTTGTGGAAGATGAACGGCTTGAACAGCTCGAGCGCCATCAGCTTGGGCAGGCCGCACTGGTGCAGCTTGAGCGTCGGGCCCACCACGATGACCGAACGGCCCGAGTAGTCGACGCGCTTGCCCAGCAGGTTCTGACGGAAACGACCGCCCTTGCCCTTGATCATTTCGGCCAGGGACTTCAGCGGACGCTTGTTGGCGCCGGTCATCGCCTTGCCGCGACGGCCGTTGTCCAGCAGCGAGTCAACCGCTTCCTGCAGCATGCGCTTTTCGTTGCGCACGATGATCTCAGGCGCCTTCAGCTCCAGCAGGCGCTTCAGGCGGTTGTTACGGTTGATGACGCGGCGGTACAGATCGTTCAGGTCCGAGGTCGCGAAGCGGCCGCCGTCCAGCGGCACCAGCGGGCGCAGCTCGGGCGGCAGCACCGGCAGCACCTCGAGGATCATCCACTCGGGCTTGATGCCCGAACGCTGGAAGGCCTCGAGCACCTTCAGGCGCTTGGCAAACTTCTTGATCTTGGCTTCGGAGCCGGTGGCCTGCAGCTCGGCGCGGATCTGTTCGATCTGCTTCTCGATGTCGATGCCGCGCAGCAGTTCACGGATGCCCTCGGCACCCATCATGGCGACGAACTCGCCCTCGCCGTACTCGTCGCACTTCGCCAGGTAGTCGTCTTCGGACATGATCTGGCTCTTCTTGAGCGGGGTCATGCCGGGTTCGATCACCACGAATGCTTCAAAGTACAGCACGCGCTCGATGTCGCGCAGCGTCATGTCCAGGACCATGCCCAGGCGCGACGGCAGCGACTTCAGGAACCAGATGTGCGCGGTCGGCGCGGCCAGTTCGATGTGGCCCATGCGCTCGCGGCGCACCTTGGCCAGCGTCACTTCAACGCCGCACTTCTCGCAGATCACGCCACGGTGCTTCAGGCGCTTGTACTTCCCGCACAGGCACTCGTAGTCCTTGATCGGGCCAAAGATCTTGGCGCAGAACAGGCCGTCGCGTTCCGGCTTGAACGTACGGTAGTTGATCGTTTCCGGCTTCTTCACTTCGCCGTACGACCACGAACGGATCTTTTCGGGCGAGGCCAGGCCGATCTTGATCGCGTCGAACTGCTCTTCCTGCTGTACCTGCTTAAAGAGATCGAGCAATGCTTTCATTGCAACTCCTTGTTTCGCCACCGTCCCGGAGTCTGTCCGGATCGGCGGCATTCATTCTGTGGGAAATCCTGCACTGGTGGGTGCCGGCCGCAGCCGGCACCCGCATCGGCTCGATCAGTAGCGATCGAGGTCGATGTCGATACCCAGCGAGCGGATTTCCTTCACCAGCACGTTGAACGATTCCGGCATGCCGGCGTCGATCGAGTGCTCGCCCTTGACGATGTTCTCGTACACCTTGGTACGGCCGTTCACGTCATCGGACTTGACCGTCAGCATTTCCTGCAGCACGTACGACGCGCCGTAGGCTTCCAGTGCCCACACTTCCATCTCACCGAAACGCTGGCCACCGAACTGGGCCTTGCCGCCCAGCGGTTGCTGCGTCACCAGCGAGTACGGGCCGGTGGAACGCGCGTGCATCTTGTCGTCGACCAGGTGATGCAGCTTCAGCATGTGCATCACACCCAGCGTGACCGGACGCTCGAACGCTTCGCCGGTGCGGCCGTCGTGCAGGGTGACCTGCTGCTTGGAAGCCGTCAGGCCCTTTTCGCGGGCAACGTCGTCCGGGTAGGCCAGATCCAGCATGCGGCGGATTTCGTCCTCGTGGGCACCGTCGAACACCGGGGTCGCAAACGGCACGCCCTTCTTCAGGTTGTTGGCCAGTTCCAGCACTTCGGCATCCGACAGGCTGTCCAGGTCTTCCGGCTTGCCGCTCTCGTTGTAGATCTGCGAGAGCAGCGTGCGCAGTTCCTGCGCCTTGGCCTGCGCCTTGAGCATGTCGCCGATGCGCTGGCCCAGGCCGCGCGCGGCCCAGCCCAGGTGGGTTTCCAGGATCTGGCCCACGTTCATCCGCGACGGCACGCCCAGCGGGTTCAGCACGATGTCGGCCGGGGTACCGTCCGCCATGTACGGCATGTCTTCGATCGGCACGATCTTCGACACCACACCCTTGTTACCGTGACGGCCTGCCATCTTGTCGCCAGGCTGCAGGCGGCGCTTGACGGCCAGGTAGACCTTGACCATCTTGATCACGCCCGGCGGCAGCTCGTCGCCCTGCGTCAGCTTCTTGCGCTTCTCTTCGAAGGCCAGGTCGAACTCGTGGCGCTTCTGCTCGATGGCTTCCTTGACGGCTTCCAGCTGGGCAGCCAGTTCCTCGTCGGCCGGACGGATGTCGAACCAGTGGTACTTGTCGATGTCCGCCAGGTATTCCTTGGTGATCTTGGCACCCTTGGCCAGCTTCTTCGGACCGCCGTTGACGGTCTTGTCGACCAGCAGGCGCTCGAGACGCTGGAACGCGTCGCCTTCCACGATACGCAGCTGGTCGTTCAGGTCCAGGCGGTAGCGCTTCAGTTCATCGTCGA
The DNA here is from genome assembly GCF_900094595.1 of Cupriavidus alkaliphilus. Classification (GTDB taxonomy): domain Bacteria; phylum Pseudomonadota; class Gammaproteobacteria; order Burkholderiales; family Burkholderiaceae; genus Cupriavidus; species Cupriavidus alkaliphilus. The sequence continues at coordinate 112,089 of NZ_FMAD01000017.1, forward strand.
TGATCGACTGGGCGCGCTTGTCGCGCGTCACGCCTTCGCGGGTGAAGACCTGGACGTCGATCACGATGCCGCTCATGCCCGACGGCACGCGCAGCGAGGTGTCCTTCACGTCCGATGCCTTCTCGCCGAAGATCGCGCGCAGCAGCTTCTCTTCCGGCGTCAGCTGGGTCTCGCCCTTGGGCGTGACCTTGCCCACCAGCACGTCGCCGGCTTCGACCTCGGCACCGATGTAGGTGATGCCCGACTCGTCCAGGCGAGCCAGCTGGGCTTCGGCCAGGTTCGAGATATCGCGCGTGATTTCCTCCGGTCCCAGCTTGGTGTCGCGGGCGACGACCGACAGTTCCTCGATGTGGATCGAGGTATAGCGGTCTTCGGCCACCACACGCTCCGAGATCAGGATCGAATCCTCGAAGTTGTAGCCGTTCCACGGCATGAACGCCACCAGCATGTTCTGGCCCAGGGCCAGCTCGCCCAGGTCGGTCGAGGCGCCGTCGGCGATGACGTCGCCGCGGGCCACGTGGTCGCCCACCTTGACCATCGGACGCTGGTTGATGTTGGTGTTCTGGTTCGAGCGCGTGTACTTGATCAGGTTGTAGATGTCCACGCCGACTTCACCGGCCACGGCTTCGTCGTCGTTCACGCGGATCACGATACGCATTGCATCGACATAGTCGACCAGGCCGCCACGCATGGCCTGCACGGCGGTACCCGAGTCGACCGCGACGGTGCGCTCGATGCCGGTACCGACCAGCGGCTTGTCCGGACGCAGGCAGGGCACGGCCTGACGCTGCATGTTCGCGCCCATCAGTGCACGGTTCGCGTCATCGTGTTCCAGGAACGGCACCAGCGAGGCAGCGGCCGACACGATCTGCGACGGCGCCACGTCGATGTACTGCACGCGGTCCGGCGTCACCATACGGGTTTCACGCTCGGAGCCTTCACGCGCCGACACCAGTTCGTCAGTCAGGTTGCCATCGGCGTCGACGGTCGCGTTGGCCTGCGCCACCACGTACTTGCCTTCCTCGATCGCCGACAGGTAGTCGACCTGGTCGGTCAGCTTGCTGTTCTCGACCTTGCGGTACGGGGTTTCCAGGAAGCCGTACTCGTTCAGGCGCGCATACAGTGCCAGCGAGTTGATCAGACCAATGTTCGGACCTTCCGGCGTTTCGATCGGGCACACGCGGCCATAGTGGGTCGGGTGCACGTCGCGGACTTCAAAGCCGGCGCGCTCGCGCGTCAGGCCGCCCGGGCCCAGTGCGGAGACGCGGCGCTTGTGCGTGATCTCGGACAGCGGGTTGGTCTGGTCCATGAACTGCGACAGCTGCGACGAACCGAAGAACTCGCGGATCGCCGACGAGATCGGCTTCGAGTTGATCAGGTCGTGCGGCATCAGGTTCTCGGTCTCGGCCTGGCCCAGACGTTCCTTGACAGCACGCTCCACGCGCGACAGGCCGGCGCGGAACTGGTTCTCGGCCAGCTCGCCGACGCAACGCACGCGACGGTTGCCCAGGTGGTCGATGTCATCGACCTCGCCCTTGCCGTTGCGCAGGTTGACCAGGATCTTGATGGTCTCGAGGATGTCCTCGTCCTGCAGCACCATGGCGCCTTCACCGCTGGGGCGGCCCAGGCGGCTGTTGACCTTCATGCGGCCCACGCGCGACAGGTCGTACGACTCTTCGCTGTAGAACAGGCGCTGGAACAGCGCTTCCACGGCTTCTTCGGTCGGCGGCTCGCCCGGGCGCATCATGCGGTAGATCGCGATACGCGCGGCGGTCTGGTCGGCGGTCTCGTCCACGCGCAGGGTCTGCGACATGTACGGGCCCTGGTCCAGGTCGTTGGTGTACAGGGTCTGGATCTGCTTGACGCCGGCTTCGCGCAGGTTTTCCAGCAGCGCTTCGGTCAGCTCGTCGTTGGCGTTGGCGATCACCTCGCCGGTATCCGGGTCGATGATGTTCTTGGCCAGCACGCGGCCCAGCAGGTAGTCTTCCGGCACGCTGATCAGCTTGGTGCCGGCCGAGTCCAGGTCACGGATGTGCTTGGCGTTGATCCGCTTGTCCTTCTCGACCACCACGCGGCCGTTCTTGTCGGCGATGTCGAAGCGCGCGACTTCACCGCGCAGGCGCTCGGGCACGAACTCCAGCTGCGCGCCTTCCGACTGCAGCGTGAAGTTGTCGAACACGAAGAAGTGCGCCAGGATCTGTTCCGGGGTCAGGCCGATCGACTTCAGCAGGATCGTCACCGGCATCTTGCGGCGGCGGTCGACGCGGAAGTACAGGATATCCTTCGGATCGAATTCGAAGTCCAGCCACGAGCCGCGGTAAGGGATGATGCGTGCCGAGAACAGCAGCTTGCCCGAGCTGTGGGTCTTGCCCTTGTCGTGCTCGAAGAACACGCCCGGCGAGCGGTGCAGCTGCGAGACGATGACACGCTCGGTGCCGTTGATGACGAACGACCCCGTGGAAGTCATGAGCGGGATCTCGCCCATGTAGACTTCCTGCTCCTTCACTTCCTTGACCTTGCCCGGGTTCTCGCGATCGTTGATGATCAGGCGAACCTTGGCGCGCAGCGCCGAATGGAACGTCAGGCCACGCTGCTGGCATTCCTTGACGTCGAACGGCGGGTTGGACAGGTGATACGAGACGAACTCCATACGGGCGAGCCCGTTATGCGAGGAGATCGGGAAAATTGCGTTGAAAGCGGCCTGGAGGCCTTCGGTCTTGCGACGTGCGGGTGGCGTATCCGCTTGCAAGAACTGGGTGTAGGATTCAATCTGGGTGGCAAGCAGGAATGGAACCTGATGTACCGTCGCGCGCTTCGCAAAGCTTTTGCGAATGCGCTTCTTTTCGGTGAAGCTGTACGCCATGGGATCTCCGAATCATCGCAGGGCTGGCTGGACCTGGCCGGACCTGAGGTGTTCAGCGACTGGGAGGGGATTTGGCGGTTGGCCGCTACCAACCTCTGGCTGACGGTGTCCGCACGCTGCGGGCGGTGTGGTCGTCGCTTCAGCGCAACGCCTGTACTCGCCCGGGGGACACCCGACCAAACTTGTCTTCTGCAGTCGGTTCAGAAGACAAACATCAGCAGCAACCACTTAGTGTGCCACTGATGTTTGGCCTCTGCTGAATCGCCGGCAAATCGATCTTCGCCGCGAATCGCAAACATCACTTTTACTGCGTTATCGCTGTGCGGAGTGGAGACTAAAACACAATCGCACAAGCGCAAAAAGGCTGGCGCCGGGAATTTCCCTTTGCCAGCCCCATTCGCGTGCCGCAAGGGCACGCGAGTACAGCATTACTTGACGTCGACCTTGGCGCCGGCGTCTTCCAGCTTCTTCTTGGCTTCGGCAGCAGCGGCCTTGTCCACGCCTTCCTTGACGGGCTTCGGTGCGCCATCGACCAGGTCCTTGGCTTCCTTCAGGCCCAGGCCGGTGATTTCGCGAACAGCCTTAATCACGCCGACCTTGTTGGCGCCGACTTCGGCCAGGATCACGTTGAATTCGGTCTGCTCTTCGGCAGCAGCAGCACCGGCAGCGCCCGGAGCAGCTGCCACGGCCATGGCAGCGGCCGACACGCCAAACTTCTCTTCGAACGCCTTGACCAGGTCGTTCAGTTCCATCACGGACATCGCGCCAACGGCTTCCAGGATGTCGTCTTTGGTGATTGCCATTTGAAATACTCCTACTAGATTTGATTCGGTATCGGTAATGCGATCTTTCGATGCGCGGCCTGGATTGCCTTAGGCGCCGGCGGCTTCCGCTTCCGCGGGAGCGCCTTCTGCCTTCTTGGCGGCCAGAGCAGCCAGCAGACGGGCGAAGCCCGACACCGGTGCCTGCATCACGCCCAGCAGCTGAGCAATCAGTTCGTCGCGGCTCGGGATCGAGGCCAGCGCCTTCACGGCGGCAGCGTCGAGAACCTTGCCGTCATACGACCCGGCGCGCAGGACCAGCTTGTCGTTGGTCTTGGCGAAGTCGTTCAGAACCTTGGCCGAGGCCACTGCATCTTCGGAAATACCGTAGATCAGCGGACCGGTCATCTGCTCTGCGAGGCCTGCAAACGGCGTACCTTCGACGGCACGGCGGGCCAGCGTGTTCTTCAGAACACGCAGGTACACGCCTTGCTGGCGAGCGGCAGCACGCAGCTTGGTCAGATCGCCAACCGCAATGCCGCGATATTCGGCGACGACGATGGTCTGGGCCTTGGCGACTTGCGCCGAGACCTCAGCAACGACGGCCTTCTTATCTTCAATATTGAGTGGCACGGTTAAGCTCCAAAATGACGCTGGGTCTCCGGCAATACCGGAGCCTTCACGTCAGCACAAACGAACGGCGTCCGATTGGCCCGAATCATCCGGGTCGAGGCCCGGCTTCATCAATCCCTTCGGGTGCGCCATCTGCGCTGGCTGGCCGGAAGACGTCGCTCAGGCTTGGAAGCCTTCGCGCACGTTCCGACCGATTAAGCCCTTTCCGCAACACTGCCGCGGACAAGGACACCAGCGGTCTTTGATAACCAGCGGTGCCTGCCGATACTTGCGCATCAGGCGGGCACCACTGCCCAAAGCCATGCTCCATTCCTTGCGGTCCGGAGACGACCCTCGCCATTGGCCAGGGTCTTCAATTCTTCTTGCCGACCGGTGTTATCGGGTGCCGGGCAGCAATTTGCCGTCAGCTCAGGCAGCCAGCGTAGCCTGGTCGACACGCACGCCAACGCCCATGGTCGACGAGACCGCGACCTTGCGCAGGTACACGCCCTTGCTGGTGGCCGGCTTGGCCTTGACCAGCGCGTCCAGCAGCGCGGCCAGGTTGCTCTTCAGCGCGGCGTCTTCGAACGAACGGCGGCCGATGGTGGCGTGGATGATACCGGCCTTGTCGACACGGAACTGGACCTGACCGGCCTTGGCGTTCTTCACGGCCTGGGCCACGTCGGGGGTCACGGTACCGACCTTCGGGTTCGGCATCAGGCCGCGCGGGCCCAGGATCTGGCCCAGCGTACCGACGATACGCATCGTGTCCGGCGAGGCGATCACGACGTCGAAGTTCAGGTTGCCGGCCTTGACTTGCTCAGCCAGGTCTTCCATGCCGACGATGTCGGCACCGGCGGCCTTGGCGGCCTCGGCCTTGTCGCCCTGGGCGAACACGGCCACGCGCACCGACTTGCCGGTACCGGCAGGCAGCACCACAGAACCACGCACCACCTGGTCCGACTTCTTGGCGTCGATGCCCAGTTGCACGGCCACGTCGATCGACTCGTCGAACTTCGCCGAGGCGCAGCCCTTCACCAGGCCCAGGGCCTCGTCGATCGGGTAGAACTTGGTACGCTCGATCTTCGCCTTGTTGGCGGCGACGCGCTTGGAAACCTTAGCCATTTACAGACCCTCCACGGTGATGCCCATCGAACGAGCCGAACCGGCGATGGTACGCACGGCGGCGTCCAGGTCGGCGGCGGTCAGGTCAGCGTTCTTGGCCTTGGCGATTTCTTCAGCCTGGGCGCGGGTGATCTTGCCAACCTTGTCGGTGTGCGGCTTCGGCGAACCCTTGGTGATGCCGGCTGCCTTCTTGATCAGCACGGTCGCCGGCGGCGACTTCATCACGAAGGTGAAGCTCTTGTCGGCGAAGGCGGTAATCACCACCGGCACCGGCAGACCGGGTTCCATACCCTGGGTCTGGGCGTTGAACGCCTTGCAGAACTCCATGATGTTCAGACCACGCTGACCCAGTGCGGGACCAACGGGCGGGGAGGGATTTGCCTTACCAGCCGGAATCTGCAGCTTGATAAAGCCAATGATCTTCTTGGCCATTTCTACTCCAATCCGGACCGCTCCACACGGGGAAGACGATCCTGTTGAGTCGTAACGCGCTGTCGCCGCACCGATGGCACGGCCTCACGCTCCTCTTTGGCAGCGCCCTGGGGCACTGCCGTTGCCGGTTGCCTGCCTTTCGGCCGACGACCGGCAAATTCCTTAAACCTTCTCGACCTGGCCGAACTCGAGCTCGACCGGCGTGGCACGTCCGAAGATGGTGACCGAGACGCGCAGGCGCGACTTCTCGTAGTTGACCTCTTCCACGTTGCCGTTGAAGTCGGTGAACGGGCCGTCCTTGACGCGCACCATTTCGCCCACTTCGAACAGCGTCTTGGGACGCGGCTTCTCGACCCCTTCCTGCATCTGGGTCATGATCTTGTCGACTTCGCGCTGCGAAATCGGACTCGGGCGATTGCGGGCGCCGCCCACGAAACCGGTAACCTTGCTGGTGTTCTTCACCAGGTGCCAGGTCTCGTCGGTCATTTCCATTTCCACCAGCACGTAGCCGGGGAAGAAACGACGCTCGGTGACCGACTTGTGGCCACCCTTGATTTCCACGACTTCTTCGGACGGCACCAGGATGCGGCCAAACTTGTCCTGCATCTCGGCGCGCTCGATGCGCTCCTGCAGCGCGCGTTGCACGCTTTTCTCCATGCCGGAGTAGGCATGCACCACATACCAGCGCTTCTTCGACGAAGGCGATTCTTGCGCGGTGGTTTCCTGCTGGGCGTTATCCGTCATGTGCTACCTCTTATTTCCAGCCCAGCACGAGCGAGAACACGACCCACTCGATGAGCTTGTCCGCCGACCACAGGAACAAGGCCATGACGACGACGAAGACAAAGACCAGTCCCGTCATCTGCCCGGCTTCCTTGCGCGTCGGCCAGACGACCTTGCGAACTTCCCGATACGATTCCTTGGCGAACCCGATAAAGTCCTTGCCCGGTGCCGACACCAGCGCAACCACGATACCCAGTGCAATACCACCGAACAGTGCGGCGCCACGTACATAAGACGGTTGCTGTGCCAGTGCATAGAAACCGATGACGCCCGCCACCACCAGCAGCACCGCGACGCCAAGCATCCACTTGCCGCTGCTGGCATTCACGGTTTCAACATTGGGATTGGCCATGTTTCGCAAACGAGACTAAGCCGCGTCACGATTGTTCCTCGCGACGCGGCTGATTGATTTGGCAGGGGCAGAGGGAATCGAACCCCCAACCTTCGGTTTTGGAGACCGACGCTCTGCCAGTTGAGCTATACCCCTAAAACAACTTCGGGGTCGACGCTTGCGCCAACCCCTCTGGCAACGAATGCGGCCGGTTGGTGCCGCATTCGCTATCGAACAGCTTAGTCGAGGATCTTTGCCACGACGCCGGCGCCGACGGTACGGCCACCTTCGCGGATAGCGAAGCGCAGGCCTTCTTCCATGGCGATCGGGGCGATCAGCTTGACGGTGATCGACACGTTGTCACCCGGCATGACCATTTCCTTGTCCGCCGGCAGCTCGATCGAGCCAGTCACGTCGGTGGTACGGAAGTAGAACTGCGGGCGGTAGTTGTTGAAGAACGGGGTGTGACGGCCGCCTTCGTCCTTCGACAGGATGTACACCTCGCCGGTGAAGTGGGTGTGCGGCTTGATCGAACCCGGCTTGCACAGCACCTGGCCGCGCTCGACGTCTTCACGCTTGGTGCCGCGCAGCAGCAGACCGACGTTGTCGCCAGCCTGGCCCTGGTCCAGCAGCTTGCGGAACATTTCCACGCCGGTGCAGGTGGTCTTCACGGTCGGCTTGATACCGACGATTTCGATTTCCTCGCCGACCTTGATCACGCCGCGCTCGATACGGCCGGTCACCACGGTGCCGCGACCCGAGATCGAGAACACGTCTTCCACCGGCATCAGGAAGGTACCGTCAACGGCACGCTCCGGCGTCGGGATGTAGGTGTCCAGCGCGTCGGCCAGGCGCATGATGGCTTCTTCGCCCAGGTCGCCCTTGTCGCCTTCCAGTGCCAGCTTGGCCGAACCCTTGATGATCGGGGTGTCGTCGCCGGGGAACTCGTACTTCGACAGCAGCTCGCGCACTTCCATCTCGACCAGCTCGAGCAGTTCGGCGTCGTCCACCATGTCGCACTTGTTCAGGAACACGATGATGTACGGCACGCCGACCTGGCGGGCCAGCAGGATGTGCTCGCGGGTCTGCGGCATCGGGCCGTCAGCGGCCGAGCACACCAGGATCGCGCCGTCCATCTGGGCGGCACCCGTGATCATGTTCTTCACGTAGTCGGCGTGGCCCGGGCAGTCAACGTGCGCGTAGTGGCGGTTGGCCGTCTCGTATTCGACGTGGGCGGTATTGATGGTAATACCGCGGGCCTTTTCTTCCGGCGCTGCGTCGATTTCGTCGTACTTCTTGGCCGCACCACCGAACTTCGCTGCCAGCACCGTGGCGATCGCTGCGGTCAGCGTGGTCTTGCCATGGTCAACGTGACCAATCGTACCAACGTTCACGTGCGGCTTGGTCCGCTCGAACTTTTCCTTTGCCATTTCGCGACTCCTGTCTCGGTAGCGATATTGCCAGTGCGTGGTATTTGGTGCCCATGGGCAGGATCGAACTGCCGACCTCTCCCTTACCAAGGGAGTGCTCTACCACTGAGCCACATGGGCGAAACTAGACGTACTACTTTATGACAGCAACCGCGCGACTGGAGCGGGTGAAGGGAATCGAACCCTCGTCGTAAGCTTGGAAGGCTTCTGCTCTACCATTGAGCTACACCCGCCTGGGTCTTTCCTGCTTCTTCACCGGCATTGCCGGCTGCTGCCTTGCATTCTGGTGGAGAGGGCTGGATTCGAACCAGCGTAGGCGTAAGCCAACAGATTTACAGTCTGCCCCCTTTAGCCACTCGGGCACCTCTCCGCAGAGAACTATCGATTATGGGCTTCCTCGCCGCTCCTGTCAAGCACTTTCCGTTGCGGATGCTGTGCTGCCAAGGAATCTGGAGGGCGTTCCGGCGTGGCGTCTGGCGCTGCCTGACCGCTCCCACAAGCGCAGTTTAGATTTCTGCGTTCTCACCCTATAGGGGCTTCGTAGAGCGGCTCCTGGCGGCTCTGGAGCGGCCAGGCGGAGCTGCTCAGCGCCGTTTCGAACGGACGACGGAAAAGCAAAAACCCCTCGCAGCACACGCTGTCGAGGGGTTTTGCAGGATAAGAGCCTGGCGATGACCTACTTTCACACGGGAATCCGCACTATCATCGGCGCGGAGCTGTTTCACGGTCCTGTTCGGGATGGGAAGGGGTG
>NZ_FMAD01000029.1 GCF_900094595.1 Cupriavidus alkaliphilus
ACGCGGAACCTCACCAAGGAGTTCAAGGGGTTCACGGCGGTGAGCGACGTCAACCTGCGGGTGCGCCGCGGCTCGATCCATGCGTTGATCGGCCCCAATGGCGCGGGCAAGACCACTTGCTTCAACCTGCTCACCAAGTTCCTGGAGCCGACCACCGGCACCATCCTATTCAACGGCATCGACATCACACGGGAAAAGCCGGCGCAGATCGCGCGGCGCGGCGTGATCCGCTCGTTCCAGATCTCGGCGGTGTTCCCGCACCTGACGGTGATGGAGAACGTGCGCATCGGGCTGCAGCGGCAACTCGGCACCGCATACCAGTTCTGGCGCAGCGAGCGCTCGCTCGATGTGCTCAACGACCGCGCCATGGAGCTGCTCGATCAGGTCGGCCTGACCGAGTTCGCGCACACGCTCACGGTGAACCTGCCGTACGGGCGCAAGCGCGCGCTGGAGATCGCCACCACGCTGGCGATGGAGCCCGAGCTGATGCTGCTCGACGAGCCCACCCAGGGCATGGGCCACGAGGATGTGGACCGCGTCACGCAGCTGATCAAGCAGGTCTCGGCGGGCCGCACCATCCTGATGGTGGAGCACAACATGAGCGTGGTCTCGTCGATTGCCGACAAGATCACGGTGCTGCAGCGCGGCGCGGTGCTGGCCGAAGGCCCGTATGCGGAAGTGTCGAAGGACCCGCGCGTGATGGAGGCCTACATGGGCACCGCCGACGCGGAACTGCAGGGCGCGCACTGAGGCCGGGGGACGACACATGAGCACAGCCATTACTCCCGCCCTGGAAATCAAGGGTCTGCACGCCTGGTACGGCGAATCGCACATCCTGCACGGCGTCGACCTGACCGTGAACCCCGGCGAGGTGGTCACGCTGCTGGGCCGCAACGGCGCGGGGCGCACCACCACGCTGCGCGCGATCATGGGCCTGACCGGCGCGCGCAAGGGCTCGATCCGGGTCAATGGCCATGAGACCATCGGCCTGCCCACGCACAAGATCGCGCACTACGGCATCGGCTATTGCCCGGAAGAGCGCGCCATCTTCTCCAGCCTCTCATGCGAAGAGAACCTGATGCTGCCGCCGCAGCTGAAGGGGAAGGACTCGGGCATGAGCGAGGCCGACATCTACGAGATGTTCCCGAACCTGAAGGAGCGCCGCCAGAGCCAGGGCACGCGCCTGTCGGGCGGCGAGCAGCAGATGCTGGCGGTGGGGCGCATCCTGCGCACCGGCGCCAACCTGCTGCTGCTCGACGAGATCTCGGAAGGTCTGGCACCGGTGATCGTGCAGGCGCTGGCGCGCATGATCCGGATGCTCAAGCAGAAGGGGTACACGGTGGTGATGGTGGAGCAGAACTTCCGCTTTGCCGCGCCGCTGGCGGACCGCTTCTACGTGATGGAGCACGGCACCATCGTCGAACGCTTCGCGGCCAGCGAGCTGCAGGCCAAGATGCCGGTGCTGCATGAATTGCTCGGGGTCTGAT
>NZ_FMAD01000018.1 GCF_900094595.1 Cupriavidus alkaliphilus
GCGAGATCGTCGTGGTGCTGGTCCAGCAGTTCCTTGAACTTGAACAGGATGCGCGCGCGGCGCAGCGGCGGGGTGTCGGCCCACGCCGGGAAGGCAGCCTTGGCGGCGGCGACGGCATCGGCCACGTCCTGCGCGGTGCCCAGCGCGACGCGCGCCGAGACTTCGCCGGTGGCGGGATTGAACACATCCGCCTGGCGCTGGCCGCCGGCGCGGCGCACGGTGCCGCCGATGAAATGATGGACTTCGGCCAGTTGCCGGTTTTCTGCGATGCTCACTTGGGGTTTCCTTCGATGGCCGCGGCGCGCAACACGGCGCGCCCCGGTGTGCAATCAGGGAGGCCGGGCCCGCGGGCCCGGCGGCAATGGGATGCGGCGCGGGCCGCTTGCTCGATGTCCCTTACTTGATGTCCTGCAGCGCCTTCTTCACCGTATCGAACAGCTCGCCGATCTGCGCTTCCGAGATGATCAGCGGCGGCGAGAACGCCAGGATGTCGCCGGTGTAGCGCACCAGCACGCCCAGCTCCAGGCACTTGAGGAAGGCCTCGTAGGCGCGCGCGCCCGGCTGGCCCGGACGCGATTCCAGCTCGATGCCGGCCACCAGCCCGTAATTGCGGATGTCCTTCACGTGCGGCGCGCCGCGCACGCCGTGCGCCGCGGCTTCAAATACCGGCGCCAGTTCGGCGGCGCGGCCGAAGAGGTTCTCGCGCTGGTACAGGTCGAGCGTGGCGATCGTCGCCGCCGCGGCAACCGGATGGCCCGAGTAGGTATAGCCGTGCAGCAGCTCGATCGTGCCCGGCGCGGCCGAATTGACCACGGCGTCATGCACTTCGCGGCGCACGGCGACGGCGCCCATCGGCACCGCGGCGTTGTTGATCGCCTTGGCCATGGTGATCAGGTCCGGCGTCACGTTGAAACGCTCGGCCGCGGTGGCCGCGCCAAGGCGGCCGAAGGCGGTGATGACCTCGTCGAAGATCAGCAGGATGCCGTGGCGGCTGGTGATCTCGCGCAGCTTTTCCAGGTAGCCGACCGGCGGCACCAGCACGCCGGCTGAGCCCGCCAGCGGCTCGACGATCACCGCGGCGACGTTGGCCGGGTCATGCAGCGCCAGGATGCGCTCGAGCTCGTCGGCCAGGTGCGCGCCCCATTGCGGCTGGCCCTTGGAGAAAGCGGCCTCGGCGAGGTTGAACGTGGCCGGCAGGTGGTCGGTGCCCGGCATCAGGTTGGCCGAGAAGGCCTTGCGGTTCGGGCCGATGCCGCCCACCGCCATGCCGCCGAAGCCGACGCCGTGGTAGCCGCGCTCGCGGCCGATAAAGCGCGTGCGCTGGCCTTCGCCGCGCGCGCGGTGGTAGGCCAGCGCGATCTTCAGCGCGGTGTCGACCGACTCCGAGCCCGAGTTGGTGAAGAAGATGCGGTCCAGCCCCTGCGGCATGATCGCCGCCACCTTGGTGGCGGCCTCGAACGACAACGGATGGCCCATCTGGAACGGCGGCGCATAGTCCAGCGTGGCCGCCTGGCGCGCCACCGCCTCGGCGATTTCCTTGCGGCAGTGGCCGGCCGCCACGCACCACAGGCCGGCGCAACCGTCCAGGATCTGGCGGCCATCGTGGGTGGTGTAGTACATGCCGCTGGCCGACGCCAGCAGGCGCGGCGCCGCCTTGTACTGGCGGTTGGCGGTGAAGGGCATCCACAGCGCATCGAGATCGGGAATCACGGTCTTGGCGGCGTCCATACGTTCTCCTGGGGGAATCGGGTCGGTGGGCGGCGCCGCGCTGGGGGCAGCGGCGGCGATGAAGGCCACTCTACCGGCGGCGGCTGGCCGACAAAATATACAGTCCGGACAACCGCGCCTTACCGTACAGTTTGACCACACCAAACCGTACAGGCAAGCGGCCCGTTGGTGTTGCTCCGGGGCGCTTGGCCGCGCCCCGCCCCCTGCCGCCGCAGGGCATGCCACGCTGCACTGCGGCAATTTTCGCGGGACGGGACGCCATCGGCCGCGAGCGTGCCGCCAGCCGCTAAACTGTACAGGTCCACGCCCGTCCGAGTGCCCGATGCTGACCCTGAACCTGACCCGCAGCCGCCGCGACGGCGACACCCTGACCGAGCAGATCGTCGCCGGCATCGCCGCGCTGGTGGAGCAGCGCGCGCTGCGCGCCGGGGCGGCGCTGCCGTCGGTGCGGCGCTTCGCCCAGCACCACCATGTCAGCACCTTCACCGTGGCCGAGGCCTACGGGCGGCTGACCGCGCTCGGCTACCTGGCCGCGCGGCCCGGCTCGGGCTACACCGTGGCGCACCGCCACGCCCCGGCCGGCAATGCGCGCGCGCCGCAATGGGAGGCGCCGGGACTGAACGCGGCCTGGCTGCTGCAGGACGTCTTTGCCGACCATTCGGTGCCGATCAAGGCCGGCGCCGGCTGGCTGCCGGGCGACTGGCTCAACGAGGAAGGCCTGCACCAGGCCATGCGCGCCTCGGCCCGCGTGCCGGCGGCGCAGCTGTCGGGCTACGGCCATCCGTACGGTTTTGCGCCGCTGCGCGAGCACATTGCCGCGGGCCTGGGCCAGTACGGCATCCCGCTGCAGGCGCAGCAGGTGGTGCTGACCCAGGGCGCGACGCAGGCGCTCGACCTGGTGGTGCGCACGCTGCTGCGCGCCGGCGATACCGTGCTGGTGGAATCGCCCTGCTACTGCAACCTGCTGCAGATCCTGCGGCTGGCCGGGCTGCGCGTGGTCGGCGTGCCGCGCACGGCGGCGGGGCTGGACACCGACGCGCTCGAGGATGCGCTGCGTGCCCACGCCCCGCGCGCGCTGTTCATCAACACGGTGCTGCAGAACCCGACCGGCGCCAGCCTGACCAGCATGAACGCCTTCCGCGTGCTGCAGCTGGCCGAGCAGCACCGGCTGCTGGTGGTCGAGGACGATATCTACCGCGAGCTGGCCCCGGCCGGCTCGCCGATGCTGGCGGCCATGGACGGGCTGTCGCAGGTGGTCTATGTCAACGGCTTTTCCAAGACCATCACGCCGTCGCTGCGGGTCGGCTACCTGGCCGCCAGCCCGGACCTGGCCAAGGCCTTCGCGCGCACCAAGATGGCGGTCGGCCTGACCTCATCGGAGGTGACGGAGCGGCTGGTCTATTCGGTGCTGACCAGCGGCCACTACGGCCGCCATGTGGCGGCATTGTCCGAGCGGCTGCGCGCGCAGCAGGACCGCGTCACGGAAAAGATGGAAGCGCACGGGCTCGAGGTGCTGCTGCGCCCGGAAGGAGGGATGTTCGCATGGGCGCGCCTGAACGAGGCGGTGCAGGCGCGCTGGCTGGCCAGCCGGCGCGGCGGCCCGCTGCTCGGCAACCGGCTTGCCACGATGGCGCTGGAGCATGGCATCTGGCTGGCGCCCGGATCGTATTTCGAGCCGGACGAAACCGACTCGCCCTGGATCCGCTTCAACGTGGCCACCGGCGATGCGCCGCAGTTGTGGCAGTTCTTTGACAGCCTGGCGCAGGCGCGGCAGGCGGCTTGAGGCAGAGGGAGGCGGCCTGGCCGGCGCTCAGCTCCAGAGACGCTCGACCAGCCAGCCCGCGGTGGCGCAAACGCCTACCCAGGCGGCAAGACAGGTGGCAATAAAGCGATAGCTCATCTCGGTACGGTCAACAAAGATATGACGGGGACGTGAATTTTTCGCTGCATCATACATCCATTCACGAATGTATGTAAGCGAAAGAAAAGATTCCTTACGACTCTCGCGGCAATCTTGTTGTGTATAAGGCACACACTCGCAATACCTGCGCGCCCGTTCCTGACCGCACCCAAACCCGCCCCTGATGGCGTCGGGGATGCCGCGGCACGCGCACGGGTCTCTGCTACCCTTGGGCCTGCCCGGCTCCGTGCCCGACGATTCACCAAGTCTTCAAGCGCAACGCACGTATTTCCCATGCACACCCAAGACCTTTCCGCCTGGACCCACAGCCACGCCTTCGACGCCGGCAACCGCGCCGCCGAGCGCGGCACGCGCCTGGTCATGGTGATCACCGCCATCACCATGGTGGCCGAGATCGCCGCCGGGCTCTGGTTCAACTCGATGGCACTGCTGGCCGATGGCTGGCACATGAGCTCGCACGCGCTGGCGATCGGCCTGTCCGCCTTCGCCTATGCCGCCGCGCGGCGCTACGCCGGCGACTGGCGCTTTGCCTTCGGCACCTGGAAGATCGAAGTGCTGGCGGGCTTTGCCAGCGCGGTGTTCCTGCTGGGCATTGCCGCGCTGATGGCGGCGGGATCGGTCGAGCGGCTGTTCACGCCGCAGGCCATCCACTATCGCGAGGCGATGGGCGTGACCGCGCTGGGGCTGCTGGTCAACCTCGGCTGCGCGCTGATCCTGGGCGGCCATGCGCATGGCCACGACCACGGCCATGACCATGGTCACCATCACGGCCACGACCACGGCCACCACCACCATGACCTCAACCTGCGCGCCGCCTATGTGCACGTGCTGGCCGATGCCGCCACCTCAGTGCTGGCGATCGTCGCGCTCGCCGGTGGCTGGTGGCTGGGCTGGAACTGGCTGGACCCGGTAATGGGACTGGTGGGCGCGGTGCTGGTCGGCCGCTGGGCCATCGGCCTGCTGCGCCAGAGCGGTACGGTGCTGCTGGACCGCGAGATGGACCATCCGGTGGTCGACGAGGTGCGCGAGGTGCTGGCCGGGCTGGATCACGGCGACGAAAGCACCCGCGTGTCCGACCTGCATGTGTGGCGCGTGGGCCGGCAGCACTTTGCCTGCATCGTCTGCCTGGTTACGCATGATGCCGCACTGACGCCGCAGCGCGTGCGCGAGGCGCTGTCGGTGCACGAGGAACTGGTGCACGTGACGGTGGAGATCAGCCGCTGCGACGGCGATCACTGAGACGACCACTGGGACGACCACCGAGGCGAGCGCAGCGGCCCGCCATCGGCTTGCGCGCGATCAGCTCAGCTCGCACCACATGCATAGCGGCGGCGTCTCCGCGGCGCGGTGGAATTCGCTCGATGCCATGACCTCGGGCGGCAGCTTCGCCGCCGGCACCAGCGTAAAGCCATAGCGCGCGAAGTAGCTGGGACAGCTGGAGGCCAGCAGCACCGCCCGTTGCGCGCCGTTGGCGCGGGCACGCATCAGCGCGGCACGCACCACGTGGGTGGCTACGCCCTGGTCGCGGTGTTCGGGCAGCACGGCCACGGAACGGATCACCACGGTGTCGCCGCAGCGCTCGCCGGCGGCGCAGCCGATGATCTGCGCGCCCAGGATGGCAACGTGGAAATGCTCGAGCAGGCGCGGCACGCCGTCCACCGACAGCCCGCACCGTTCCAGCACCTCTCCCACGGCGGGAGCGTCCGTCGGCACGGCCACGCGGATGCGCAGGTCTTTCATCATCTGGAGCCTCTGATTGTCACACTGCCTCGCGAAGGGAAACGCCATGGAAGCCCGTACATGGCGGTGCCGCCAACTGGCGGCACGGGTTGCATGCAGGCCGGCGGGCCTGTCGGGCAACATTACCTGATTCGCTGCTGTTGATCCATTGGGGATAAACGGGTGTCCGGAACCGATGCGGCATACCGGTCAGGGCGCGCGCGGCACAGCACGCCGCAGTCATGGCGCACGTCGATGACAGGCGCGTAACAAAAGGAAAGCGGAGAGCTCGCGCGCGAAGGCGCAGGCGCGCCGGGCGCAATGCGCCCGAGCAGGAAGATGGAGGCGGGGATCCGGAATCGAACCGTCGTACACGGCTTTGCAGGCCGTTGCATAACCACTCTGCCACCCCGCCGCTGACATCGCGCCGGAACGGCGCGACGTGCTGCGGGCCGCAGTGTAGCGGGAAATGGAAATCTTTGCAGGAGACCGCGCGGTGCGCCGGCTCAGCCCTCGATCTCGCCCATGGCGGACTGGATGTAGTTCTGCAAGCCGACCTTGCGCACCAGCTCCAGCTGCGCTTCGAGCCAGTCGATATGTTCCTCGGTGTCCTCGAGGATATCGACCACCAGCTGGCGCGAGACATAATCGCCGACCGACTCGAAATACTTGATCGCGTCCTTGCAGCTGGCCTGCGACACCTGCTCCAGCTTCAGGTCGCAGCCGAGCATCTCTTCGGTGTTCTCGCCGACCAGCAGCTTGTCGAGG
This sequence comes from Cupriavidus alkaliphilus, assembly GCF_900094595.1. Classification (GTDB taxonomy): domain Bacteria; phylum Pseudomonadota; class Gammaproteobacteria; order Burkholderiales; family Burkholderiaceae; genus Cupriavidus; species Cupriavidus alkaliphilus. The sequence continues at coordinate 6,137 of NZ_FMAD01000018.1, forward strand.
TCCTGCAGGTTGGGCAAGCCGTCGAGCAGCAGGATGCGCTCGATCAGCTTGTCGGCGTGCTTCATTTCCTCGATCGATTCCTCGTACTCATGCTTGCCCAGCGCGCGCAGCCCCCAGTGCCGGTACATGCGGGCATGCAGGAAGTACTGGTTGATGGCGGTCAGCTCATGCCGCAGCTGTGCGTTCAGCAACTGGATTACCTTCTTGTCGGTCTTCATGGCATTCCCCCAATGCCCCCTGCAACGGGGACACACGATGTCGCGATGGCACGACCACAGCAACGCCACGGCGAATCAGCCGCCGTGACTTCATGGTAGTCCCGCACAAGCGGACATCAAGCAATGCGGGCCCGCGCAGCGGCGTTCTTGCCGCACGGATTCTTTATTTTCCCGCCTGCTTGCGGATGCGAATGCCAATGGTTTTTATTCGGTTTTCATAAGCGCCCTGCACGACATCGTCACAAAAAAAAGCGGGCGCCGCGGTGTTTGCCGCGGCGCCCGCCATGGGCGTTGCCATCGTTGAATTTCAGTCCAGCTTCGCGCCCGAATCCGCCACCAGCGTCTTCAGCACCGGCCAGTCGCGCGCATAGAGCGCCTGCGCCTCGGCCGGCGAGCTGCCGACGGTGCGCAGCCCCAGCGTGACCATGCGCTCCTGCATCTCGGGAGTCTGCAGGATGGCGCGCACCTCGCTCTCGAGCCGGGCCAGGATCGGTGCCGGCACGCCTACCGGCGCCACCAGGCCGATCCAGCCGACGGTCTTGAAGGCGCTGTCCTGCATGCCGGCCTCGGCGAAGGTGGGCATGTCGGGTAGCGCGCTGCTGCGCTGCGTGCCGGTCACCGCCAGCGCCTTGAGCTTGCCGCTCTGGATGTAGGGCTTGGCGGTGAGGATGCTGGCGAAGCCAAACTGCACCTGCCCGCCGAGCAGGTCCTGCAGCATCGGCGCCTCGCCCTTGTAGGGCACGTGCGTGGCCTCGCCGTGCACCAGCTTGCTGTAGTAGGCGCCGCTCAGGTGCGACAGCGAGCCCACGCCCCACGAGGCATAGCTCAGCTTGCCCGGCCGGCTGCGCGCGTATTCGCCCAGCTCGCGCACGGTGCGCGCCGGCACCGAGGGGTGGGTCACCAGCACCAGTTGCGCATCGGCCAGCACGCTGATCATGCTCAGGTCCTTGCGCGGATCGTAGGGCAGTTTCTGGAACAGGAACTGGTTGGTCAGCACTGACTGCGTCAGCGTCATCAGCAGCGTGTAGCCATCGGGCGTGGCCTTGGCCACGGCGTCGGTGCCGATGATGCCGGAAGCGCCGGCCTTGTTGTCGACGACCACCGGCTGCCCCAGCCGCTTGCTCAGCTTTTCGCCCATGGCGCGGGCAATGGTGTCGGTACCGCCGCCGGCCACATAGGGCACGACGATGCGGATCGGCTTGGCGGGATAGGCCTGGGCCGCGGCCGGCAGGGCCACGCCGAGCGAAAGCCCGGCGACCAGGCCGCCAGTGGCCAGCGTCAGCCATGCGCGTCGGTTCATGTTGTCTCCAGATCGGTTTTGATTTTGGAGAACAACCTTAGTGGGCTTGAGAACTTACGTCCAATGCAATATTTTTCAGTTTTTGATGCGTTAATGGTTAATTCATGGGCTTGAGGCAGCTGCATCACTTCGTCACCCTGGTCGAGCAAGGCAGCTTCGCGCGCGCCGCCGCCGCGCTGCATCTGTCGCAGCCGGCGCTGACGCGCAGCATCCAGGCGCTCGAATCTGATCTGGGCACGCTGATCGACCGCAGCTACGGCAAGGTGCGGCCCACCGCCGCGGGCATGCTGGCGCTGGCGCGCGCGCGCCGCATGCTGCGCGAGCAGCGCGAACTGCGGCGCGACCTGCAACTGCTCGAGGACGTGGAAGTCGGCTCAATCCGCGCCGGCTTCGGGCCGTTTGCGGCCTCGTTCCTGCTGGACCCGGTGCTGGAGGCGCTGGTGCGCCGCTATCCGCGGCTGCGCATCGACCTCGAGACCGCCGACACGCCCGCGATGCGGCGCTCGCTCGAAGCCGAGCAGCTCGATGTCTTTGTCGGCGAAAGCCGCAGCCTGGCGGAACTGGCACACCTGCAGATCGACCGGCTGCCGGCACTGGAAACGGCATTCTTCGTGCGCAGCGGCCATCCGCTGACCCGGCAGCGCCAGGTCACCCTGGCCGATCTGCGCGCCTATCCAGTGGCCGGTACCCGGTTGCCGCCGCATATCGTGCGCTATTTCCGCCAGGCCTTGCACGAGGCCAGCGGCGCCAGCGGCCCGCTGCCGGAGGATGAGCCCGGGCTGATGAGCGTCACCTGCAACGACATGCATGCGTTGCGCGCGCTACTGCTGGCGGTCGATGCCGTGGCGCTGGTGCCGGTGGCGATGATGGCCGAGGCGTGCGCGCAGCGCCTGGCCGTGGCCCTGCCGATGCACCCGCCCACCGCGTTGAAGGCGCAGTACGGCATCGTCACGCTGGCCGGGCGCACCCCGTCGCCGGCCATGCGCGTGTTCGCGGCGCTGGTGCATGAAGCGGTGGCGCAGACCGGCGCCTAGATCGGGCCGGTGCGGGCCGGTGCGGGCCGGTGCGGGCCGGAGAGGCCGGCGCCATAGGCCCGGCGTGATGCGGCTCAGCCCGCAGCCACCGCGGGCAGGCGCGCGGTCAGGCGCTGGCGCGAGCTTTGCCTGGTGTGGTGGCCTGTTACAGGCGGGGGCCAGCGGAGACGGCCCTTCAGATGCCGATCATTCCGCTTGCGCCAGGGCTGCCGCGACAGCGTGCTTCAAGTACGCAAGCAAACGCGGATGGAGCCAGGTACCGACACGCAGTTCCGCTTCGTAATCTTCCGCCTGCCGCATTGCCGCCATCGCGGCATCGCTCCCCGCCAGTTCCCTTCGCATCGACAGCCAGGCTTGCGCCAGGCCTTGTACCGCACTGTGCCCGGGCGCATTGCCGGCGGCGAGATGCGACTCGAGTTCGCCGAGCAGCGCCGGCCAGCGTCGCATGACCCGCGCATAGCGGCGACGCAGGTGCCGATAGTCACTGGGTGCCAGGTACTTCCGGTAGATCGACAACCGGTATTCGGAAAACGCCTGCAGGATGTACTCGCCCAGCGCCGGCGTGACGCCGGTGTGGGGCAATGCAGGGCCTTGTTCCGCAAACAGGTGGTCCAGGCGCACGAACATCGCAGCGCGCGAGCGCGTGTCCTTTTCCACCTGCGCGAACCAGTGGCGCGCCGCGGTGCGAGCCCTGGCGCCATGCGCGGGCTGGTTCTGCTCGAACAGCGCGCGCATGGTATCGATACGAAGCTGCCAGCTTGCGGCCAGCTTGCCGCCGCTGCCCAGCAAAGGCAGCGCCCGCGCTTCGTCGCCCAGGTATCTCCGATAGACCGAGATGGCTTCGAGCGTGCGCAGGCATGCGGCTTCGGACGGCTCGCCGTCCAGAGCCAGCGCCTCCTGGATCCGCAACAGCTCGCCGCGCAGCTGCATCTGCCGGCTGATCTCCGCGTCCACGCGGGTCAGTTGCGCGGCAAGCAGGGAAGCCGTGGTCAATGTTCCCGCATCCAGAACCTGTCGGATTTCCTCGAGCGGGATATCGAGTTGCCTGAGCGACAGGATCTGCTGCAGGCGATGGAGGTCGTTCTGGCCGTAAAGCCGGTATCCCGATTCCGAGCGAACCGAAGGCTTGAGCAAGCCAAGCCGGTCGTAGTGGTGCAAGGTGCGTACGGTGAGCCCCGCACGCTTTGCGAGTTCGCCAACTTTTAGCCGCACAACGGTCTGTCCTGAAGAAATCAATCGATGCGGGGCATCATCCTACCGTAGCGCGGTACAGGCGCAACCCGCCGCCCACGGTCTGCAAGCCGTCGCGCCGGCGCGCAAAGTAGCGGACATTGAGTGCGTCGGCGGACAGGCATTCCACTTCGCTAAACCCGCGCTCGCTCAGCGTCGTCCGCAGCGTGTCGGGATCGAAATCGCTCAGCCATGGTTCTCCGGAAGCGGCGAACGACTGCGCTGCGATCTCGTCCATCCACCGTTCGACCGGCGACAGCGAAGCGCGCGGCACGCGCGCATCGAACACGATTTCACTGCCCGACGCATGCGCTGCGACCGCTTCGATGACGCGCATGGCCGCGGCTGCGTCCAGATAAGGCAACACCCCCAGGCAGCTGAAGAAGGTCGCTGCGTCGGGGCGGATGCCGTGGCATGCCAGCAACTCGGGCAGGCGGGTGGCGGCCAGGTCGGCCGCGACGAACGCGACATGGGACGGCAGCGCAATGCCGCTTTCGCGGAGGCGGTCCAGCTTCCAGCGCTGGGCTTCGCCGCGGTCGATTTCCACGCATTGCGTGTCAGTCGGAATCCGCAGCGACAAGGTGTCCAGCCCCGCGCCAAGGATCACCACTTGGCGCACCCCTGCGCTCAGGCCAGCCCTCAGGCGATCCTCCGCAAAGCGGCTGCGGGCGACAACCGCTGCGCGCAGCGTGCGCATCATGGGCGCGTTGCAGGGAAAGGGGTCGGCAATGGTCTGGCGGGCCAAGCTACTGCCAAGCACATCGAAGACGAACGGGTCTTCCAGCAAGGTTGGCGTATCGAGCAGCTGGTGTGCCGCACGGGCCAGGGCCATGGTCAGCGCGGACCGGCTGGGCGGCGTGCCGCCGGGGGCGGGATGGTCGAGCATGTTGGCTTCCGGTTGTGGAGAAAGCATTGATGCTCGACCCTGCCGCTACGTCAGGGTCAAACGATTTTTGCCAGCGGCACGGACGGGTTCCTGAGGGAGCCGACGGGCAAAAGAAAAGCGCCTGAATGGCGCTTTCCCTGTTGTTCCGGCATGGCAATGTCCGGCGCGGAACACCGTCCGCAGCCAGTCCCTTGCCCAGCGTCGGCTGCCTTACTCCACCGTCACGGACTTTGCCAGGTTGCGCGGCTTGTCCACGTCAGTGCCGCGCGCGCAGGCGGTGTGGTACGCCAGCAGCTGCAGCGGCACCACATGCAGGATCGGGGAGAGGTCGCCATAGTGCTCCGGCATGCGGATCACCTGGATGCCGTCGGACGACTGGATCTGCGTGTCGCTGTCGGCAAACACGTACAGGCGGCCGCCGCGCGCGCGCACTTCCTGGATGTTGGACTTGAGCTTTTCCAGCAGCGCGTCGTTGGGGGCGACGGTGACCACCGGCATGGCTTCGGTGACCAGCGCCAGCGGGCCGTGCTTGAGCTCGCCGGCCGGGTAGGCCTCGGCGTGGATATACGAGATTTCCTTGAGCTTGAGCGCACCCTCCAGCGCGATCGGGTAATGCAGTCCGCGGCCGAGGAACAGCGCGTTCTCGCGGCGGGCGAAATCCTCGGACCAGGCGATGATCTGGGGCTCCAGCGCCAGCACGCCGTGCAGCGCGGCCGGCAGGTGGCGCAGGTTGGTCAGCGCCCTGGCTTCGGCCTCCTCGGTCAGCAGGCCGCGGGTCTTGGCCAGCGACAGCGTCAGCATGTAGAGCGCGGCCAGTTGCGTGGTGAAGGCCTTGGTCGAGGCCACGCCGATCTCGGTGCCGGCGCGGGTCAGGAAGCGCAGCTCGGTCTCGCGCACCATCGCGCTGGTGGCGACGTTGCAGACCGCCAGCGTATGGACGTGGCCGAGCGCGCGCGCATGGCGCAGCGCGGCCATGGTGTCGGCGGTTTCGCCCGATTGCGAGATCACCACCACCAGCGCGCGCGGATTGGGCACGGTGTCGCGGTAGCGGTATTCGCTGGCGACCTCGACCTGGGTCGGGATCTTGGCGATGCTCTCGAGCCAGTACTTCGCGGTGCAGCCGGAATAGTAGCTCGTGCCGCAGGCCAGGATCAGCACGCTGTCGATGCCGGCGAAGACCTCGGCGGCCTTGTCGCCGAACAGGTCCGGCGACAGGCCTTCGACGCCCTCGAGGGTGTCGCCCAGCGCGCGCGGCTGCTCGAAGATTTCCTTCTGCATGAAGTGGCGGTACGGGCCCAGGTCTACCGAGGCGGCGTGGGCTTCGACCAGGCGCGCTTCGCGCTCGACCGGGTGGTCGCTGGCGTCGTGGATGGTCACGCCGTCCAGCGTGATCTCGACCACATCGCCCTCTTCCAGGTAGATGATGCGGTTGGCGGTTCCGGCCACCGCCAGCGCGTCGGACGCCAGGAAGGATTCGTTCTCGCCCAGCGCCACCACCAGCGGCGAGCCGGCGCGGGCGCCGACCACGCGGCCGGGCTGGTCCTTGGCGAATACCGCGATGGCGTAGGCGCCGTGCAGGCGCTTGGTGACCGCGCGCACCGAGGCGAACAGGTCGCCGCGGGTGGCGCTGCTGGGATAGCTGTAGGCCTGGTGGATCAGGTGGGCGACCACCTCGGTATCGGTCTGCGACTCGAAGCCGTAGCCGACCGCGCGCAGCTCTTCGCGCAGCGGCTCGTAGTTCTCGATGATGCCGTTGTGCACCAGCGCGATGGTCTCGCCCGACAGGTGCGGGTGGGCGTTGACGGTGTCGGGCTTGCCGTGCGTGGCCCAGCGCGTATGCGCCACGCCGGTGAAGCCGGACAGGCCGGACGCCTGCGTCTGCGCGTCGAGGTCGGCGACGCGCGACACGGTGCGCGCGCGCTCGACCGCATCGTCGCGCACGACGGCGACGCCGCACGAGTCATAGCCGCGATACTCCAGGCGGCGCAGCCCTTCGATCAGGACCGGAACGATGTTGCGCGTGGAAACCGCGCCGACGATGCCACACATGCTGAACCCCCGTTTGCTGGCGCCTGCCCTCTGGCCACTGGCGCCGGTATGAATCCTGTGGCGCCGCCTGGTGCAAGCGGCCCCTGGTGCTTACTGCTTCGGCTGCTTGACCGGACGCTGCCAGGCGTCGATGGTCAGCTGCTTGGCCCGCGACAGCGTCAGCTTGTCGGCCGGGGCCTCCTTGGTGAGCGTGGTGCCGGCGCCCAGCGTGGCGCCGCGGCGCACCGTCACCGGCGCCACCAGCTGCGTGTCGGAGCCGATGAAGACATCGTCCTCGATCACGGTGCGGTGCTTGTTCACCCCGTCATAGTTGCAGGTGATGGTACCCGCGCCAATATTGACGCGCGACCCCACCGTGGCGTCGCCCACATAGGCCAGGTGGTTGGCCTTGCTGTGTGCAGCCACCTGTGCATTCTTGACCTCGACGAAGTTGCCGATATGCACGTCCTCGCCCAGCTCGGTGCCGGGACGCAGGCGCGCGTACGGCCCGATGCGGCCCGCGGGCCCGACCTTGGCCTCGTCGACATGGCAGAACGGGTGCAGCTGCGCGCCGGCGCCGACGGTGCTGTTGCGGACCACGCAATGCGCGCCGATGCGCACGCCGTCCTCGAGGTGCACGCGGCCCTCGAACACGCAGCCGACGTCGATGGTGACATCGCGCCCGCAGGTGAGCTCGCCGCGCACGTCGATGCGGGCCGGGTCCAGCAGCGTCACGCCGGCTTCGAGCAGGCGCCGGGCCAGGTTGCCCTGGTGGATGCGCTCGACCTCGGCCAGTTGCAGCTTGCTGTTGACGCCCAGCGTCTCCCAGACCGCGGCAGGCTGTGCCGAAACGGTTTCGACGCCGTCGGCGACGGCGCGCTCGACGGTGTCGGTCAGGTAGTACTCGCCCTGGGCATTGTCGTTGCGCAGCGTCGACAGCCACTTGCGCAGGTGGCCGGTCGGGCACACGATGATGCCGGTGTTGATTTCGCGGATGGCCTTCTCGGCTTCGGTCGCGTCCTTTTGCTCGACAATGCGGACGATGCTGCCCGCCGCGTCGCGCACGATGCGGCCGTAGCCGGTCGGGTCGGGCATTTCCACGGTGAGCACGCCAAAGCGCTGCGCGCCGGCCTCGGCCACCAGTGCCTGCAGCGTCGCCGCGCTGGTGAGCGGCACGTCACCGTAGAGAACCAACGTAGGCTGGTTGTCGTCCAACAAGGGAAGTGCCTGCATCACCGCATGGCCCGTGCCCAGTTGCTGGGACTGCTCGGCGAAGGCGACATCGTCAGCGGCCACCGCCTCGCGCACGCGCGCGGCGCCGTGGCCGACCACGACCACCAGCCGCGACGGCGACAGCGCACGGGCCGTATCCAGGACATGCGCGAGCATGGGCCGCCCGGCTACCGGGTGCAGCACCTTGGGCAAATCGGAATACATCCGCTTGCCCATGCCCGCGGCGAGAATGACGATATTCACAAGGAGACCCCTAAGTGAGTGTGTCCGAAAATATTCTGGAAAACGCCGGCCGGATATTGGGCCCGGTGTTTGGCAAGGGGCGCCGCCGGGGCTGGCAAAAGCTTGCCGCCAGGCCTGCGCCTCTTCCCGCAAACCCTTGCCAGGACTCGGCTGGCGGGCAGCGAGCGAGCCCGGTTCCAATGCGCGGCGATTTTAACATGGCGCTTTCTGCCCAACCGGCCGAGGTTTCGGAATTTCACAATTGCTGGGCCCGGCGCATTTTGGTGATTCTGGGCGCCGCGGCCCTGTGCGCGTGCAGCGCCATGAAGCTCGGTTACCAACAGGGCGACCGCCTGGCGTACTGGTGGATCGACAATTATGTCGACGTCACCGCGGCCCAGGAGCCGCTGACGCGCGAGGCGATCGCGCGCTTCTTTGCCTGGCACCGCAAGGCGCAGCTACCGGAAATCGCCAACCTGCTGCAGGAGGCCAAGGCCGACGTGCGCCAGCCGGTCACGCCGGCGATGGTCGCGCACTTCCAGGACGCCTCGCAGGAACTGGCGCGCCGCTCCTTCGAGCAGGCCATGCCCGACATGGCCGACCTGCTGCTGACGCTGACGCCCGACCAGATCGCGCGCATGGAAAAGAAGTTTGCCGAGGGCAACGCCAAGTACCGCAAGAAATTCCTCAACGCGGACCCGGCCGAGCGCGAGGAAGCGCGCTTCGACAAGGTGATGGAGTACGCCCGCCTGGTCTACGGCGGCTTCTCTCCCGAGCAGGAGAAGGCGATCCGCGTCAAGGTCGGTCCGGTGGTGCAGAATGCCGAGGCACGCTATGCCGAGCGCGTCGCGCGCCAGCAGGAATGGATCAAGATGGTGCGCTTCGTGCAGGCCACGCAGCCGCCCAAGGCGCAGGTGATCGACCTGCTGCGCCGCTTCCGCGAATACTGGCAGAACCCGCCCGCCCGGCACGCCGCCAGCCACGAAGCCGGCAACAACGCCGGCATCGCGCTCACGGTGGCGATCGCCAACCTGACCACGCCGCAACAGAAGGCACACGCGCAGGATCGCTTCCAGAAGTGGATCGACGATACCCATGCGCTGATGCGCGAGAAGGCAAGTCCGCCGGTGCAGTCGGCGGCAACGAACTGACGCCGCCCCGTCCCGGCGCAAAAAAACGCCCGCGCAAGCGGGCGTTTTGCCGTCCGGGTGCCGCGGGACTTACTGCGTGCCGGCCGGCTCCGCCGCGGGCGCGCGCTCGAAGCGCACGAACTCCATGCGGTTTTCGTCCAGGCTGCCGGCAAACGTCAGCGGCTGCTGCTGGAACGTGGTTTCACCGAACAGCGAGGCCTCGTCGACCTTGGCCAGGCCGGTCGCCAGGCCGGTGAACGGGAACAGCTCGGTATCCGCCAGGTGCGACGGCACCACGTTGCGCAGCGCCGCGAAGATATTGTCGATGCGGCCCGGGTTCTGCCGCTCCCACTCCTGCAGCATCTCGCTGACCTTCTTGCGCTGCAGGTTTTCCTGCGAGCCGCACAGGTTGCACGGGATGATCGGGAATTCCATCGCGCGCGCGTACGACGCGATGTCCTTCTCCGAGCAGTACGCCAGCGGGCGGATCACGATGTGCGCGCCGTCGTCGGTGGCCAGCTTGGGCGGCATCGCCTTCATCTTGCCGCCGAAGAACATGTTCAGGAAGAAGGTGTTGACGATGTCGTCGCGGTGGTGGCCCAGCGCGATCTTGTTGGCGCCCAGCTCCTTGGCGGTGCGGTAGATCACCCCGCGGCGCAGGCGCGAGCACAGCGAGCAGGTGGTCTTGCCCTCGGGCACCTTCTCCTTGACGATCGAGTAGGTGTCAGCCTCGACGATCACATATTCGACGCCGACCGACTTCAGGTACTCGGGCAGGATGTGTTCCGGGAAGCCGGGCTGCTTCTGGTCCAGGTTCATCGCAATCAGCTTGAACCGGATCGGCGCGCGCTTCTGCAGCGCCATCAGGACCGACAGCATGGTGTACGAGTCCTTGCCGCCACTCATGCAGACCAGCACGGTATCGCCGTCCTCGATCATGCCGAAGTCGCCGATGGCCTTGCCGGTTTGCGATTGCAGCCTCGTCTCGAGGCGATAGAAGTTGTTTGAGTGGCTCATGGAGCATCCTGTTGCGTGGCGCCCGCCGGATGGAATGGCCGGCGCGGCGCGAAGGGGCAACATTTTACTTTAGGCGCCCGCGCGCTGCAGCGGGCGCCGGCAGGACCGCTCAGGCCTGCTTGATATGGAAGACCTCGACCCCGACCGAATCGCAATCCGGGTACACATCGGGCTTCTCGGTCGATACGCGCACCGCGCGCACCTTGGGATGCTTCAGCATGGCGCGCGCGACGTCGTCGCACAGCGTTTCCTGCAGGTGCACGTGGCCCTGCGCCATGCGCGCCGCGACGGTGTTGCGCATGAAGTCGTAGTCGACCACTTCGTCGAGCTTGTCGGCCTGCGGCGTGCATTCCTCCAGCGGCACGAACAGGTCGATATTGATCAGCACGCGCTGCTCGCCCTTCTTCTCGAATTCGTGCACGCCGATATTGATCTGCACTTCGTAATTGCGCAGGAACATGCGTCGGCAGTCCTGCAGGCTGGGGTGGGAAAGGGCGGCGAGCATGGTCATGGGCGGAAAACGAAAGGGGCAGTGTAAGACAGGGTTGCCGCGCCGGTCAGGCGCGGCCGATGATGCAGGTCATTCGGTCAGGAACATCACGTCGCGCGCCAGCGGCATCAGGTGCTGGCCGCCGTCGACGTACAGCGTGGTGCCGGTCACGGCGCGCGCGCGCGCCAGGTAGGCCACCGCCTGGGCGATGTCCTCGGGCGTGGAAGACTGGCCCAGCGGCGTCACGCGATGCGCGCGGCGGAAGCTCTGCTCCGACTGCTCGCCCGACACCAGCGTGATGCCGGGGGCCACGCCCACCACGCGCAGGCGCGGCGCCAGCGCCTGCGCCAGCTGCACCGTGGCGGTCTGCAGCGCAGCCTTGGAGAGCGTGTACGACAGGAAATCCGGGTTCAGGTTGTCGAGCTTCTGGTCGAGCAGGTTGATCACCACGCCGCGCGGCTCGGCGGCCTTGTTCGCGCCCTCCGCGCCCGCGGCCGCGGCCAGCGCCTTGTGCAGTTCCCGCGCCAGCAGCAGCGGCGCGGCCACGTTGGTGCGCATATGCGTATCCAGCGACGCATACGAGAAGCTGGTCGCCACGTCGTACTGGAACAGCGAGGCATTGTTGACCAGGCAGGTCGGCACGCCCAGCGCGGCGGTGCAGTCGGCCACCAGCCGGCTGGTGGCGGCCTCGTCGGCCAGGTCGGCGCGCAGCACCGCGGCGCGGCGGCCGAGCGCGCGGAGCTGCGTGGCGAGGGCTTCGGCCTCGTCGACCGAGCGATGGCAGTGCACGGCCACGTCCCAGCCCTGCGCCGCGAGTTCCAGCGCGATGGCGCGGCCCAGGCGGCGCGCGCCGCCGGTCACGAGGGCCACGCCGCGGGCCACGGCAGGCTGGGCACCGGTCTCGCCGGCGGGGATCTTGGATGCGGGCATTGCTACAATCGCAGGATGCAGAAAGCCGCTAGTTTACCCCTTCCCCCCGCCGACGCGCAGGCCGCTTCCGATACCCTTACGGCCCGTATTGGCGAATCGATCGATGCCGCCGGCGGCTGGATCGGCTTCGACCGCTACATGGCGCTGGCGCTGTACGCGCCCGGCCTGGGCTATTACAGCGGCGGCTCGGCCAAGTTCGGGCGCGATGCCCGCGACGGCAGCGACTTCATCACCGCCCCCGAGCTCAGCCCGTTCTTCGCCCGCACGCTGGCGCGCCAGTTCGCGCCGTTGCTGGCGCAGGGAATGCCGCGCCTGCTGGAATTCGGCGCCGGCACCGGCCGGCTGGCGGCGGACCTGCTGCTGGGGCTGGAACAGGAAGGCCAGTTGCCCGACACCTACGCCATCGTCGAACTGTCGGGCGAGCTGCGCGCGCGCCAGCAGGACACGCTGGCCCGGCGCGCGCCGCACCTGGCGGAGCGCGTCACCTGGCTCGATACGCTGCCGGCCGCCTTCGACGGCGTGATCGTCGGCAATGAAGTGCTGGATGCGATGCCGGTGCAGCTGTATGCGCGCCGCGACGGCGGCTGGCACGAGCGCGGCGTGGCGCGGGCCGCGCCGCAGGCCGATGGCGGCGCGCACGCGTTCCGCTTCGAGGACCGCCCGCTGGCCGATGCCGACGTGCCCGCGGCGCTGCGCACCATCCCCGGCGACCACGACCTCGTCACCGAAACCCATGCCGAGGCCGAGGGCTTCACGCGCGCGGTCGGCGCCATGCTGGCGCGCGGCGCGGCCTTCTTCATCGACTACGGCTTCCCCGGCAGCGAGTACTACCACCCGCAGCGCGCCGGCGGCACGCTGATGTGCCACTACCGCCATCATGCGCACCCGGACCCGTTCCTGTATCCCGGGCTGCAGGACATCACCGCGCATGTGAACTTCAGCGGCATCGCGCACGCCGCGGCCGATTCGGGGCTGACCGTGGCGGGCTTTGCCTCGCAGGCGCGCTTCCTGATGAACGCCGGCATCACCGACCTGCTGATGGCGCTGGACCCGTCCGACGCGCGCGCCTTCCTGCCGCAGGCCAACGCGGTGCAGAAGCTGCTGTCCGAGGCCGAGATGGGCGAACTGTTCAAGGTGATCGCGCTCACGCGCGGGCTCGACGACACCGAGCCGCTGGCCGGTTTTGCCCGCGGCGACCGCTGCCACGCCTTGTAACGGCACCGGAGCCGCCATGCTGCGCTGGACCCTGACCATCTTCCTGAGCGTGATCATCCTGTCCGCTGCACTGCCGTGGCTGCAGAAGGTCGGGCTGGGCCGGCTGCCCGGCGACGTGCGCTTCCGCGTGTTCGGGCGCGAGTTCGTGCTGCCGTTCGCGTCGACGATCCTGATCTCGCTGATTGCGCTGGTGATCGGCAAGCTGCTGTAGGACCTTCGGCCGCCTGCCAGGACCGGCTCACTCGCCCGGCTGCGCCCCGAGCCGCTGCGCCACCGCGGCGACCCGCGCGGCATGGACCCGGTCCTTGATCTGCGCCACGTCATCCGCGCAGGCGCGCGCGATCGCCCCCGCATCGACCGACGCCGCGGCCTCGCGCGCCGCCAGCAGGCGCGCGGCCTGCGGGTAGGCGTTGTGCTCCAAACCCTTGCGCCCGCGCTTGTCGGCCTCGCAGGCCTGCAGCGCCTGGGCGAAGCGCGCGGGCTTGCGCAGCGCGTCGCAGCGCTCCAGCAGCCGCACTACGGCGGCGGCGCTGAACTCCAGCGAGCGGTGGATGTTGCCGTGCTCGCGCGCCACCACTACCGCCAGGTCGCGGCACTCGTTGGGCACGCGCAAGCGCGCGCAGACCTCTTCCAGCAGCCTGACGCTGCGCAGCTCGTGGCCAATATGGCGCGGCAGCACGTCCGCGGGCGTGGTGCCCTTGCCCAGGTCATGCACCAGCGCGGCAAAGCGCACCGGCAGCGGCGCGTCCAGCGCGGCGGCGCAGTCGATCACCATCATCACGTGCACGCCGGTATCGACCTCGGGGTGGAAGTCGGCGCGCTGCGGCACGCCCCACAGCCGCTCCAGCTCGGGCAGCAGCCGCGCCAGCGCACCGCATTCGCGCAGCACCTCGAACATGCGCGACGGCCGTGCCTCCATCAGCCCGCGCGCCAGCTCCTGCCACACGCGCTCGGGCACCAGCGCGTCGACCTCGCCCGCGGCGACCATCTCGCGCATCAGGCGCATGGTTTCGGCGGCGACGTTGAAGTCGTGGAAGCGCGCGGCGAAGCGCGCCAGCCGCAGGATGCGCACCGGGTCTTCGGCAAAGGCGTCGGAGACATGGCGGAACAGGCGCGCGGCCAGGTCGCGCTGGCCGCCGTGCGGATCGATCACGGGCCCGGTCAGGTTGCCGTCGGCATCCACCGCGCGCGCCATCGCGTTGATGGTCAGGTCGCGCCGGACCAGGTCGTCTTCCAGCGTGACGTCGGGCTCGCAGTAGAAGGCAAAGCCCTTGTAGCCCATCGCGGTCTTGCGCTCGGTACGCGCCAGCGCGTACTCCTCCTGCGTGCGCGGATGCAGGAACACCGGGAAATCCTTGCCGACCGGGCGGTAGCCGGCGGCTTCCATCTCGGCCGGGGTCGCGCCGACGACCACGTAGTCGCGGTCCTGGCTGGGCTTGCCCAGCAGTTCGTCGCGGATCGCGCCGCCCACGGCATACACCTGCATGGTTATGGCCTTTTCATGCGCCGGCACGGGGCAGCCGCCCGGTGCCGGCGTTCTGGCTAGTGGTTGACGATGATCGCATCGGCCCGGTCCGGGGCCAGGCGGTACGGCTCGTCGTCGGCCAGGAAGTCGCGTTCCTCGCGCGCGCCGGCAATCCATTGCTGCATCGCCGGCAGCCCCAGCACGAAATCGGCATAGGCCTTGGCGTCTTCGCGGTCGTCCGGCAGGTGGATGCCGTAGGTGGCGAAGCGGCTTACCACCGGCGCAAAGAACGCGTCGGCGACGGTGAAGGTGCCGAACAGGAACGGCCCGCGCGCCGCATGTTGCTTGCGCAGCCCGTCCCAGATCGCGGCGATGCGCTCGACCTCGCGCTGCACCGCGACGTTCCAGCCGCGCCCGGGCAGCACCGCGGTCACGTTCATCGGCAACTGGCTGCGGACGTTGCCGAAGCCCGAGTGCATCTCGGCGCAGACCGCGCGCGCAACCGCGCGCTCGGCGGGGTCGGCCGGCCACAGCTGCTTGTCGGGGAAGCGCTCGGCCACGTATTCGGAGATCGCCAGCGAATCCCACACGGTGACATCGCCGTCGACCAGCACCGGCACCTTGCCCGCGGGCGAGTAGCGGGCGATCTCGGCGGCGAAGCTGCCGGTGAACAGGCGCACCTGCACTTCCTCGAAATCAATGCCGGCCTGGCGCAGCAGCAGCCAGGGGCGCAGCGACCAGGAGGAATAGTTCTTGTTGCCGATGACGAGCTTCATCGTGAGGTCCTTGGGGGAGGAAACGGAGGGAGAGACGGCACGGACGCGGGCCGCGATCCATGCGCCGCGGCCCGCGGCACGGCGAGGCCGCAGAGCGCCGGACCAGTCATTTTGCCAGCCTGGCCGCCCGCGTCAAAGTGAATTGCGCTCGCAACCGATATGAAATCCGGTCACATAGGCCGCGCCGCCCGGTGGCGCCTCAGCGGTGCACGCTGGCGCGCATGTGGGTCAGCGCGGCATCGCGGTTGCGTCCCGACAGCGCGTCGGTCATGACGGCCTCCAGGTGCACGGGATGCAGGTTCAGCTCCGGCGCCAGCGGGCGCTCCAGCACATTGTCGAGCTGCATCGAATCCAGGTTGTCGCGCGACAGCAGCGGTTCGCCCGGCATATGCTCCATGACCGCGGCCTGCACCCGCGCCAGCGCATCGGGCAGCGCGATCACCGGGCGCGGATGGCCCGAGGCGCGCCCGGCAAAGCGCACCAGTTCCTCCAGCGTATAGACCTGCGGCCCGCCCAGCTCATAGCCGTGGCCGATGGTGGCCGGGTTCACCATGGCGTTCAGGTAGGCCTGCACCACGTCCTGCACGAATACCGGCTGGAAGCGCGCATGCGCGCACGCCAGCGGCACCACCGGCGCCAGCTGTTGCATATGGGCGAACAGGTTGAGGAAATGGTCATCGGGGCCGAACACCACCGAAGGCCGGAAGATGGTCCAGTCGAGCCCGCTGGCGCGCACGATGCGCTCGCCGTCGCCCTTGCTGCGCAGGTACATCGACGGCCCCTTGCTGTCGGCGCCGAGCGCGCTCATATGCAACAGCCGGCGCACGCCGGTGGACAGGCATGACGCCACGATCTGCCGCACCAGCTCCACATGCGCGCTGGCAAAGGCTTCGCCGTAGGGCTCGGCACGCTCGCCGTGCAGTACACCTACCAGGTTGACGACGATGCCGTCGACGCCCAGCGAGCCGATCGCGTCGTCGAGCGCGGCATTGTCGGCCAGGCCCAGTTCCACCACCTCGACGCGCGGCAGCAGCAGCAGGTGCTGCGCATGCTCGACATTGCGCGTGCCGACCACGATGCGCTCAGGGGCGATGGGGGAATCGGGATTGGCGCCGGGTTCCAGCGGCGCGCCCGAGGCCGAGGCGGCGCCGGCCAGGCGCGAGACGAGATGGCTGCCGATAAAGCCGGCGCCACCGATGACGAGGACGTTGCTGGTCTGCATGTTGCCTCCGTGCCAGGAAAGAAGCACGCCGCGGCACCCGCCAGCCCGGGCCCGCGGCACTATGCCGGCAGGCCCGTCTTGCCCGCCCCATGCCGGAGCAGGCGGACCAGAACAGACGACTTCAGGGCAGGCTGGTGGTGGTCACCGCCGACGGCGCGACCGTGCCCAGGCGCGACTTCAGCGACTGCGGCCGGCCACTCATCAATGCAGCATAGTACGTAGCGTTGGAAAGCACATTCTTCACATAGCCGCGCGTTTCATTGAACGGGATGGTCTCTGCAAAGATCGCGCCTTCCACCGGCCGCGCCAGCGTGCTGCGCCAGGCCTTGGGCCGGCCCGGGCCGGCGTTGTACGCGGCCGAGGCGAGCGTCCACGAGCTGTCCAGGTCGGTCAGCACCATGTTCAGGTAATTGGTGCCGAGCTGGATGTTGATGGTGGGATCGCCCATCATCGACGGCGAAAAGTCGCTCATGCCGATCTTGCGCGCCACGTATTTTGCTGTCGCGGGCATCACCTGCATCAGCCCATGCGCCCCCGCCGACGAGCGCGCATTCATGATGAAGCGCGACTCC
Source organism: Cupriavidus alkaliphilus (assembly GCF_900094595.1). Classification (GTDB taxonomy): domain Bacteria; phylum Pseudomonadota; class Gammaproteobacteria; order Burkholderiales; family Burkholderiaceae; genus Cupriavidus; species Cupriavidus alkaliphilus. The sequence continues at coordinate 23,105 of NZ_FMAD01000018.1, forward strand.
TGGCGGATCAGGCCGTACACCCATGCCATGTCGAGGCCGACCTCGTCGGTGGCGCGCTGCATGATGTCGCGGTACGGCATCAGGAAGCGCAACGCGAAGTCATGCTCGTTGCGGGTGCGGTCGGCCGAGTTGACGGTGCGGTCGAGCAGCTCGAGGCGGCGCGCATATTCGGCCGCGGCCAGCAGCTCGCGGTCGCTCATGTTGCGCAGCTCCCAGTTCCACTCGCGGTTGCCCTCGAAGCGCAGGTTCATGGCGTAGAACTTCTGCGCGCGCTGAAAACCGGGGCGCGCGCGCATTGCCATGGCCTCGGCGTCGCTGACGGTGGTGCGCGGCGGCAGCGTGATGCGGTTGCCCAGTTCCTCGCTGGCCAGCTGGCCGTAGAAATTGAACTGGCCGGCAATCTGCTGGAAGTTCTGCTGGGCCTCGGTGTCGCGGCCGTCGACCTTGAGCGCGCGGCCGTACCAGTAGGTCCAGGCCGGGTCCTTGGCGCGCAGCTCCGGGCGCATCAGCTCGACCGCCTGGCGCACCTGCTTCCAGTCGCCCTGGCGCAGCGCGGCGCGCACGCGCCATTCCTGGGTGTCGTCGGACAGCCACTGGTTGCCGCCCAGGTCCATCTGGCGGCGGTAGTAGCCGGCCGCCTCGGGCAGCAGCTTCTTGGCGGCGAACTGGCCGACCACACCCCACGCCGCGCCCTGCTCGTCGCGCGACAGCGTGCCCTGGGCCGTGGCCAGGTAGGCCGCCGCCTGCGACGGGTCGGAGCGCGCCATCTTGACGATGGTGGCCAGGGTGTCGCCGTCGGCGCGCGCCTCAGGTCGCGCATCAGGCAACAGCGCGGCGATCTTGCCGGCCAGCGTGACGTAGTTCTGCTCCAGCGCCAGGCGCGCCTGGAAGGCCACGTCGCTGCGCTGGATCTGCTGGCTCTGGACCAGGTAGCCGATCAGGTCGACGCAGCCTTCGCCGTAGTACCTGGGATCGCTCAGCACGGCGCGCGCGTCGGCCGCGACGTTCTGGCCCTTGAGCGCGCGCGACAGCAACGCATAGCACTCGACCTGGGTATCGTCCTTGAGCGCGAACTGCGGGTATTCGACATCGAAGTTGGCCCAGTCGCGCTTCTTGCCCAGCACCAGCAGCCAGTCATTGCGCATGCGGTCGGCAATCGCGTCGCCCTTGTAGCGCTGCAGGAACACGCGCACCTGGTCGTCCGGCGCATCGATACGGGCCAGGCCGCTGGCGTCGAACAACTGCGGCTTGATGCGGAAGTACTCGACATAGGACGGCACCGGGTAGTCCACCAGCGTGGCCGAGATCGCGTAAGCGCGTTCCACGTCGTTCTTGCGCGCGGCTTCGCGCAGCGCGGTGAAGGCCTCGTCGGGATCGCTGGGGATCACCGTCGACGGCGCGCGCGTGACCGCCTGCGGGCGCTTCTGCGCGTGGACGGGCGTGACAAGCAATGCACATGCGAGCGCGATCCAGGCGGCCCGCCCTGCACGCTGCAGATATACTCCCTTCAGCATTCTTCTTCCTTGTCGATGACGGCGGCGCCCGCGCCTGCACCGTGTGCCGAAAACCGCGGCGCCGCCGTCCGTGTTGGTTCGGACGAGGGCATTATCCCACGCCATGTCTTCCACTCCTGCGACTAGCTCCATCCCTGCCGGCGACCGCCGCGCGCTGCGCGCGCAGCTGCTGGCGCAGCGCGCCGCGCTGCCCGCGCGCACCGCCGCCGATGCCCGCATCGCCGCCGCGCTGTCCGAACTGCTGGCGGGCCTGGCGGTGCGCTGCCTGGGCTTCTACTGGCCGATCCAGCAAGAGTTCGACGCGCGCGCCGCGGTGGCGCAGTGGCTCGCCGCCGTGCCCGGCCGCCATGCCGCGCTGCCCTCGGTCAGCCGGCCCGGCACGCCGCTGGATTTCCACCTGTGGACGCCGGATACGCCCATGGCCACCGGCCACTACGGCATCCCGGTGCCCGACGGCACCGAGGCCGCCATGCCGGATGCGCTGATCATTCCCTGTGTCGGTTTCAGCCCGGACAAGTTCCGCCTGGGCTACGGCGGTGGCTTCTACGACCGCACCCTGGCGGCGATGGCGCAGCGGCCGGTGGCCATCGGCGTCGGCTACGATGCCTGCCGCATTTCTCTGCAGGCGCAGCCGCACGACATCGCCATGGACTGGATCGTGACGGAGTCGGGCGCGTTCTAGCCCGGAGCGGTCCCGGCGCCCTGCACCAGCTCATCGACCAGCGCGCGCATGCAGCGCCAGTGCGAGCCCTCCCAGAACACCCGCCGGCAGCGGTCACAGGTGACGAAGCTGCGATGCCGCGCGAGCACGCCGTCCGGCACGCGCCCGGCCGCGCCGGCGGGATCCAGCGCGTGCAACGGCGCATTGCAGTCCAGGCACAACGAAAACGGCCGGGCGCTGCGCGCCAGGTCCAGCCGCGCAAAGATCTCGCGCACCTGCTGGCGCGACTTGAGCGCGCGCACATAGCAGCCGTGCGTGATGCCGCGCCGCTTGAGCAGCTCGCGGTCGCGCGTCAGCACGATGCGGCCCTCGTCGACCGCGATGCGCTCGATCTCGCTGTCTTCGAAATGGTTGTCGTAGAGCGTGTCGAAGCCGGTCATGCGCAGCAGATGCGCCAGCCCGCCCAGGTGGGCGTCGGCAACAAAGCGCATCACGCGCAGCGGCTGCTCGCGTACCCGCAGCAGTGGGGACACGTCGATGCGTTCGAACTTGGGATAGACCGAGACCCGGTCGCCCTCGCACAGCTGCCGGTCGAATCCGCATGACTCGCCGTTGACCAGGATCAGCTCGACCTCGGTATGCGGCACGCCCAGCGCCTCGATCATGTGCTTGACGGTCGCGGCGCGCGCGCACGCGCAGGACAGGTCGCGCCGGCGCTGGTCCGGCGCGAGGAAGTCGTTCAGTTCCTCGTAGAAGCGGAAGGTGGCGGTGACCATGGGGCGAGTATGGCACCGATTCGGCGTGGCTTGCGCGCTGGCACAGCGCTCAGCCCGCATTCCCCAGCCGCAGCGCCGCCTCCACCGCGAGCTTTGCCCACGGCGTCATCGCCGCTGGCGATTCCAGTGCGGCGGGCGGCAGGCTGAGGTAGTGGCGCATGGTGACCTCGCGCCTGGCGGACTGGTAGCGGAAGGGCTCGCTGCCCTCGGCGTCGAACTTGCAGCGCGTGGTGTCATCCGCTTTCAGGTAGCAGGTACCGCCCGACACCAGCGCGAACATCAGCCCGTCATAGAAGAGGCCGTGGCCACCAAACATCCGCCTGGCCGTCACCGGCCCGATGCGCGCCGCCAGCGGCCCCATCAGCTCGAGCAAATGTTCGATGAAGGGATCGGGGCGGCGTGTGGCCATCAGCGCGGTCCCGGCGCTTACAGCTTCAGCCGTTGCCAGATCGCCTTGGTCGCGCCGGCCGCGTTGAGCGTATAGAAATGCAGCCCCGGCACGCCCGCGGCCAGCAGCCGCTCGCACAGCGCCGTGACCACGTCCAGGCCGAAGGCGCGGATCGATTCGCGGTCGTCGCCGAAGCTCTCCAGGCGCTTGGCCACCCAGCGCGGCACTTCGGCGCCGCACATCTCGGAGAAGCGCATCAGCTGCGAGTAGTTGGTGATCGGCATGATGCCCGGCACGATCGGCACCTCGACGCCGAGCGCGCGCACATCGTCGACAAAGCGGAAGTACGCGTCGGCGTTGTAGAAGTACTGCGTGATCGCCGAGTCGGCCCCGGCCCTGACCTTGCGCACGAAGTTGTCGAGGTCATGGCGCGGCGACTTCGCCTGCGGGTGGTACTCCGGGTATGCCGCGACTTCGATATTGAACCAGTCGCCGGTCTCGGCGCGGATGAACTCGACCAGTTCGTTGGCGTAGCGGAACTCGCCGATCTCGCCCATGCCCGACGGCATGTCGCCGCGCAGCGCGACGATATGGCGGATGCCACCTTCGCGGTACTGCTGCAGGATCGCGCGGATGCTCTCGCGCGACGAACCCACGCATGACAGGTGCGGCGCGGCCTCGATGCCTTCGCGCTGGATTTCCAGCACGGCGTCGAGCGTGCCCTGCTGCGTGGTGCCACCGGCGCCGAACGTCACCGAGATGTACTTGGGCTTGAGCGGTGCCAGCTGCGCACGCGTGTTGCGCAGCTTCTCCGTGCCCTCCGCCGTCTTGGGCGGGAAGAATTCAAAGCTGAAGTAGCGGTCTTGCATGATGGTGGCGCGCCGCGTTGTCACGGCGCGCGAATAGGGTCAGTCGTCGCGGTTGCCCAGCAGCAGGCTGGCCAGCAGCCACGAGATCACGCTGTACAGGATGGAGCCCAGCAAGGCCGCCCAGAAGCCGCCGACGGTAAAGCCCGACAGCAGGTTGCCGACGAACAGGAACAGCAGCGCGTTGATGACGAAGATAAACAGCCCCAGCGTCAGCAGCGTAACCGGCAGCGTCAGGATCACCAGGAGCGGACGGATCAGCGTATTGACCAGGCCCAGCACCAGCGCCGCCAGCATCGCCGAGCCGAAGCTCTTGATGTGGATCGACGGGATGATGTACGGCAAGACGAACAGCGCGACGGCGTTGATGATCCAGACGACCAGTAATCTCATGACGGTTCCTTGGTTGGCTTCCCTGCGGGATGGCTCCCCTCCCCCGCAAGCGGGAGAGGGCGTGGCTACCTCACTGCGCGCATCAATAGCGGTAGTGATCCGCCTTGTACGGGCCTTCCTTCTTCACGCCGATGTAAGCGGCCTGCTGCTCGGTCAGCTCGGTCAGCTGCGCGTTCAGCTTGCGCAGCTGCAGGCGCGCGACCTTCTCGTCCAGGTGCTTGGGCAGCGTGTAGACGCCGACCGGGTACTTGCCGCTGTCGCGCTCCTGCCAGAGCTCGATCTGCGCGATGGTCTGGTTGGCGAACGAGCTGCTCATCACGTACGACGGGTGGCCGGTGGCGCAGCCAAGGTTCACCAGGCGGCCCTTGGCCAGGATGATCAGCTTCTTGCCGTCGGGGAACTTGACGTGGTCGACCTGCGGCTTGATCTCGTCCCACTCGTACTTCTCGATCGAGGCGATGTCGATCTCGTTGTCGAAGTGGCCGATGTTGCAGACGATGGCCTGGTCCTTCATCCGGGCCATGTGGTCATGGGTGATGACATGGTAGTTGCCGGTGCAGGTGACGAAGATATCGCCATGCTCGGCGGCGTAGTCCATGGTGACCACGCGGTAGCCTTCCATCGCGGCCTGCAGCGCGCAGATCGGATCGATCTCGGTCACCCACACCTGCGCCGACAGCGCGCGCAGCGCCTGCGCGCTGCCCTTGCCCACGTCGCCGTAGCCGGCGACCACGGCGATCTTGCCGGCGATCATCACGTCGGTGGCGCGCTTGATGCCGTCGACCAGCGATTCGCGGCAGCCGTACAGGTTGTCGAACTTGCTCTTGGTGACCGAGTCGTTGACGTTGATCGCGGGGAAGCGCAGCTCACCCTTCTGCGCCATCTGGTACAGGCGGTGCACGCCGGTGGTGGTTTCCTCGGTCACGCCGCGGATGGCTTCCAGGTTGCGGCTGTACCAGCTGGGGTCGCGGGCAAGCTTTTCCTTGATCGCGGCGAACAGGTAGGCTTCTTCCTCGCTGCCCGGGTTGGCGATCAGCGAAGCGTCCTTCTCGGCCTTGGCGCCCAGGTGCAGCAGCAGCGTGGCGTCGCCGCCGTCGTCGAGGATCATGTTGGGGGTGCCGCCGTCGGCCCAGTCGAAGATGCGGTGCGTGAAGTCCCAGTATTCCTTCAGCGATTCGCCCTTGAACGCAAACACCGGCGTGCCGCCCGCGGCGATCGCGGCGGCGGCGTGGTCCTGCGTCGAGAAGATGTTGCACGAGGCCCAGCGCACGTCGGCGCCCAGCGCCTTGAGCGTCTCGATCAGCACGGCGGTCTGGATCGTCATGTGCAGCGAGCCGGCGATGCGCGCGCCCTTGAGCGGCTGCGCGGCGGCGAACTCGTCGCGGATCGCCATCAGGCCGGGCATCTCGGTCTCGGCAATGGCGATTTCCTTGCGGCCCCAGCCTGCCAGGTTGATGTCGGCGACGAGGTAGTCGTGCTTCAGGTCGGTCACAGCGTTCATGTTTCACTCCCGGTGAAGAGTGGCACGCAGGTGACGAGTACGGGAATCTGGCGGCCGTGCATGGCGCTCGGGCTCATGCGAAGCACGCGGATAGGTCGACTCGCCTCCGTGCGAAACCACGGATCAGCGAGCGCCGTTGAAGACAGTCCGAGCCTGGCGGATGGCAGGGGCGACTGTGCCGCCGGCCGCGCGATGTGCCTCGCGGGGCCTCCATCCGTTGCAACGCTCCTCGGAGTGGCGGTATTGTAGCGTGCCCGGACGCCTTGCGCACCGGCACCCTCCGATTCCTGCACAGATGATTCCAACGCCACCCCGCACCCTGACCATCGCCGGCTCCGACTCCGGCGGCGGCGCCGGCATCCAGGCCGACCTGAAGACCTTTTCCGCGCTGGGCTGCTTCGGCATGAGCGCCATCACCGCGATCACCGCGCAGAACACGCTGGGCGTGAGCGGCGTGCATGCGATCCCGGCCGACATGGTGGCCGCGCAGATCGACGCGGTCGCGGGCGACATCGGCGTGGACGCGGCCAAGACCGGCATGCTGGGCACCGCCGCCATCGTCGAGGCCGTGGCCGCGGCGGCGGACCGGCACGGCCTGCGCAAGCTGGTGGTGGACCCGGTGATGATCTCGACCTCGGGCGCGACGCTGTCCGACGACGCCACCACGCAGGCCATGGTGGGGCTGCTGTTCCCGCGCGCGCTGCTGGTCACGCCCAACCTGCCCGAGGCCTCCTACCTGCTGGGCCGCAGGATCGCGCGCCGCGCCGACATGGAACAGGCCGCCGCCGACCTGATCGCGCTGGGCTGCCCGGCCGTGCTGCTCAAGGGCGGCCACCTGGAAGACGATGGCGCGGCGGGCTTCGCCGGCGGGCTGGACGACATGCTGATGCTGAAGGACGGCACCGTGCGCGTGTTCACGCACCCGCGTGTCGAGACCCGCAACCTGCACGGCACCGGCTGCACGCTGGCGGCGGCGATCGCGTCGCAGCTGGCGCGCGGCGAGGCGCTGGAAGCGGCCGTCGGGACCGCGCTGGACTATGTGGCGCAGGCCATCGCGGCCGGCGCAGGTTTGCGGCTGGGCGGCGGCAACGGCCCGCTGAACCACGCTTTCGCGCCGCGCGCGCTGGGCTGAGCGGCGCGCGCGCCGCCCGGGCTGCCCGGTTGGCGCTCAACTGCCGCTCAATTGGTGCTCAGTTGCCGCCGCTGGACAACGGCACCAGCTTGAACGCGGCGCGCGCCACGCACACCACGTTGCCGTCGGCATCCTTCACTTCGCCCTCGCAGAACGCAATGCGCGCGCCGCGGCGCAGGCAGCGCGCTTCCAGCATCAGTTCGCCGCGCGCGGCGGCGAGGAAATGGGTCGACATGTCGATGGTGATCACGCCGGTTTCCGTCGGCGCGTGCGAGCGCGCGGCGCCGCTCAGCGTGAAGTCCAGCGTCGCCATCAGCGTGCCGCCATGCACGTCGCCGCGGCTGTTCACCAGCTGTGGATGCGCCGGCAGGCGCGTGCGGCAGTAGCCCTCTTCGATCAGCTCCGGCTGCAGCCCGAAATAACGCATCAGCGGCACGTCGATGCCGAAATAGGGCTTTTCAGGCGTGCCGGGGGCGGCGGGGATGATTTCGGGGAGCTGGGTCGACATGGTGGGCGCGGCTGGGTGGAATGGCGGGGACTGCTGCCCGACATCATAGCGGCGGGGCCCGGTCCGCTTCCCGCGGCTGGGCGAATGTCGCACAAATCTTGGCGCGGGCGTGCGGCCCGCCACTCACAGCGTTTGCCGCATGGCCACGCGCTGCCGCAATCCTGCGGCGCGCTGTGCCGCCAGCGCCTCCGACAGCAACGGGCAAAGCTCGCTGTCCTCCAGCCGCCGGAACCCCATTGAGGCATAGAACGGCGCATTCCAGGGCAAATGCGCGAAGGTGGTCAGGCTCAGCGTTCGCAGTCCGCCCGCCCGCGCCCAGCCCTGCACGGTCCCGACCAGCGCGCGCCCGATCCCGCGCCGGCCATGGTCCGGATGCACGTCCATCTCGTCGAGATAGCCGCATGCGCCTTTGCGGCTGGCCAGCGCGAATCCCGCGACTTCACCGCCGTGTTCGGCCACCCACAGGCGCCCTTCGCGCTGCGCCGCGGCCAGTGCCGCCTCCGGCGTGCTGACCAGGCGCAGCAGCGCCGGCAGGTCGCCTTCCGGAAACAGCGCGGCGGCGGCCAGCTCGATGTCGGGCAGACGCGGCAGGTCGTCCGCGGCCGCCAGGCGAATGCGCGGGGCGGCCACGGCGCCCTCAGCCGGCCGGGAACAGGCTGACCAGGCGGGCCACCGCGGCCGGCACGTCGTCGGCCTCGGTGACAGCGCGCACCACGGCGGCGCTGCCGACGCCCACGGCGAGCACTTCGCGCATATTCGACGCATTGACGCCGCCGATGCCGACCAGCGACGGGATCACCGGCTGCATCAGCTTCGCATACGCACGGAAGCGGCCCATGCCTTGCGGCTGGGTCGGCATCACCTTGGTGGTGGTCGGGAAGATCGCGCCCAGCGCCAGGTAGCTGGGGCGGATCGCGGCCACGCGCAGCATCTCGGCGTAGCCGTGCGTGGACACGCCCAGCCGCAGCCCCGATGCGCGGATCGCGTCGAGGTCGGCATCGTCCAGGTCTTCCTGGCCCAGGTGGATGCCGTAGATGCCGCTGTGCGCGCCATGGGCGGCGTGATGGTCGAGCGCCGCCCGCCAGTGGTCGTTGATGAACAGGCGCGACGACGAGCCCTGCATGGCCCTGGCCGCGCGCGCAATCTCGGCGCGCACCGCGGCAGCGTCGCCGGACTTGAAGCGCAGCTGCAGCGTCGGCACGTTCAGCGGCGCCAGGCGTTCGATCCACTCGGCGCTCGGCACCACCACGTACAGGCCCAGCGCGGGGCACGGCGCGAACGGCGCCGCGGTGTGCTCGGGCGCCACCAGCGCGGCGTGGCGCACGTGCGGGAAGCGCGCGAAGTCGGACGGCCAGTCGGCCGAACCCGGCGCCCAGGCGCGCGCCAGGCACAGCGCATCGTGAGCCGGGAAATGCAGCGACAGGCAGGCCAGCAGCACCGCGACGAAGGCGGGAGAATGCGGCTGCCCGGTATCCGCGGCGACCGAGAACACCCAGGTGCCCATCGGCGAGCGCACGGTGTCGATCCACTGGCCGCCCTCCCGGTCGGTCTCGATCAGCGTGGCACCGGCGGCGGCAACGCGCGCGATGGTGTCGGCATCGGCTTCACCGTCGGACAGCAGCACGTCGTGGGCGCCTGGCTGCGCCGGGCCGTCTTGCAGGCGCCAGGCCTGCCACGGCTTGTCGTCGATGCCGAAGGTGTCGCCATAGTGTTCCAGCACCGCCTGGCGCAGCGGGCCGTCGCTGGGGGCGTGCACGGCGCGGCGGGTCATGCGCGCTGCTCCGTGTCGTCGGCGTGCCAGAACGGCATGCCCACCACCGGGGTGCTGGCCTGCGCGACCTCGCGCTCGGGCATCGGCCCGGCCAGGTAAGCGGTGCGGCCCGCGGCCACGGCCTGGGCGAAGGCGCGCGCCATGTCGACCGGGTAGGCGGCCTGCGCCACCGCGGTGTTGAGCAGCACGCCGTCGTAGCCCCACTCCAGCACCTGCGCCGCATGCGACGGCAGGCCCAGGCCGGCATCGACGATCAGCGGCGTGTCGGGCAGGCGCTCGCGCAGCACGCGCATCGCGTGCGGGTTGACCGCGCCGCGGCCGGTGCCGATCGGCGCGGCCCATGGCATCAGCGCCTGGCAGCCGACGTCGAGCAGGCGGCGGCACAGCACCAGGTCCTCGGTGCAGTACGGCAGCACCTTGAAGCCCTCCTTGATCAGGGTCTCGGCCACGGCCGGCAGGTTCAGCGTGTCGGGCTGCAGGGTGTAGTCGTCGCCGATCAGTTCGAGCTTGATCCACGGCGTCTCGAACACCTCGCGCGCCATCATCGCGGTGGTGATGACTTCCTGCGCAGTGAAGCAGCCGGCGGTGTTGGGCAGCACCGGCACGTTCAGCGCCTTGAGCATCTGCCAGAACGCCTGGCCGCCCTCGCCATCGCCGACCGCGCCCTGGCGGCGCAGCGCAACGGTGATCATGGCCGGCGCGGAGGCCTGCACGGCCGCTTCCAGCGTGGCCGGCGAGGGATAGCGCGCGGTGCCCAGCAGCAGGCGCGAGCCGAACGACTCGCCATACAGCACGAACGGGTCGCGCAGGGTTGCGGAAGGTTCGAAGGTCATGGGTCAGCCTCCCGTCACGGGTTGCACGAGGTCGATGCGGTCGCCGGCCGCAAGAGGGGTGTTGGCGTGCGCGGCGCGCGGCACGAACTGGCCGTTGACCGCCGCGGCAAAGGGGGGCGCGATCTGCGCCGCGCTCACCGCGTCCGCCAGCGTGGCGGATTCGGCAAGGGCAAGCGGTCGGCCGTTGAGCAGGATATCCATGTCAGTCTTGCATTAATGCAGCGTTCCGGAGCGCGGCCCGATGGTGGGCGCCGGCGCTTCCGTCACCGCCTCGATCATACCGGGCCAGCGCAGCGCGGCCGGCACGGCATGCGCGGCGGGATCGCCCTTGAGCAGCGCGCCCACCACCGCGCACGCGGCCTCGGTCACCGCCGGGGCGATCAGGAAGCCGTGGCGGTACAGGCCGTTCACGCGCACCACGCGCGCGCGCTGGTCCACGCGGATCGCCGGCAGGTGGTCGGGGCGGGTCGGGCGGCGCTGCACGTTCAGCTCCAGCACGCGCGCCTCGCCGAAGGAAGGGTGCAGCGAATGCGCGGCCGACAGCAGCTCCAGCGCGGAACGCACGCTCATCGGCGAATCGTCCTCGCTTTCCAGCTCGGTCGCGCCGATCACATACAGGTCGTTGGGCTTGGGCGCGATATAGATCGGGTAGCGCGGATGCAGCAGGCGCACCGGACGGTGCAGCCTGACGTCGGGCGCATGCACGCGCACCACTTCGCCGCGCAGGCCACGCAGGCCGGGCTGGCTGCCGCCGGGCTGCGCCGGCCACGCGTTGCGCGCACCGAGGCCGCGGCAGTCCAGCACCACGTCGGCGTGGATGCCAAGCTGGGGCAGCGAGCCGGCATCGACCTCGCCCGCCTCCCACACGCAATGCACGCCTTCGCTGACCGCGCACGACAGCAGCGCACGCAGCGCGCCGCGGTTGTCGAGCTGGCCTTCGCCGGCCAGCAGCAGTCCCTGCGGAAAGCGGCCCGCCAGCGCCGGCTCGACCTCGCCCACGCCCTTGCCGTCGAGCGCGCGCAGCCGCTGCGCCACCAGTTCCGGCGGCGCCACCGCGCGCACGCGGCTGGTGAACAGCGACATCTCGGCGCGGTCGCGCGCATGCCAGACCACCAGCGTGCCGTCCTCCTGGAAGAAGACCGGTTCCGCCAGCTCGGCCAGCCAGGCGCGCCACAGGTCGACGCTGGCGATGCCGAGGTCGACGATGCGGCGCTCGGCGATGGCCGACTCGGCCAGCGGCGCCAGCATGGCCGCGGCCACGTAGGCGGCCGAGCCCGCGCCGTCCGGGCCGGCCCGCTCCACCAGCGCCACGCGGGCGCCGCTGCGGACCAGCAACCAGGCGGCCAGGCGGCCGGCAAGGCCGGCCCCGAGGATGGCGACGTCAAACGACTGCACTGCTGTCATGAGGGTGTTGTGCCGGGCGCGCCGTGCGGCCGCGTCCGGCCTCCTTGTTATCGGTGCCGCCGCGCGGGGCGCTGCGCGGCGGCGGATCTTGCGCGGGCATGGCTTGCGAGGCCATGCCCGTCCTGCCGTGACTTCGGCAGGTTTTCAGCTACTGCCTTAGGAGTAGATCTTGCTGCCCTTCTTCAGGAACTCGATCGACTTTTCTTCCATGCCCTGCTGCGCTTCCTTGGGCAGCGAGGCGGCGTAGTCGCGCACTTCCTGCGTGATCTTCATCGAGCAGAACTTCGGCCCGCACATCGAGCAGAAGTGGGCGATCTTGGCACCCTCGGCCGGCAGCGTGGCGTCGTGGTACGAACGCGCGCGTTCCGGGTCGAGGCCCAGGTTGAACTGGTCTTCCCAGCGGAACTCGAAGCGCGCCTTCGACAGCGCGTTGTCGCGCAGCTGCGCGCCGGGCCAGCCCTTGGCCAGGTCGGCGGCGTGGGCAGCGATCTTGTAGGTGATGATGCCCTCGCGCACGTCTTCCTTGTCCGGCAGGCCCAGGTGCTCCTTGGGCGTGACGTAGCACAGCATGGCGGTGCCCATCCAGCCGATATTGGCCGCGCCGATGCCGCTGGTGATGTGGTCGTAGCCAGGGGCGATGTCGGTCACCAGCGGTCCCAGGGTGTAGAACGGCGCCTCGTAGCAATGCTTGAGTTCTTCGTCCATGTTGGCCTGGATGCGCTGCAGCGGCACGTGGCCCGGGCCTTCGATCATCACCTGCACGTCGTGCTTCCACGCCTTGGCGGTCAGCTCGCCCAGCGTGCGCAGCTCGCCGAACTGGGCCTCGTCGTTGGAGTCGGCGATGCAGCCCGGACGCAGGCCGTCGCCGAGGCTGAACGACACGTCATAGGCCTTCATGATCTCGCAGATCTCGTCGAAGTGCGTGTACAGGAAGTTTTCCTTGTGGTGCGCCAGGCACCACTTGGCCATGATCGAACCGCCGCGCGAGACGATGCCGGTGACGCGGTCGGCGGTCAGCGGCACGTAGCGCAGCAGCACGCCGGCGTGGATGGTGAAGTAGTCCACGCCCTGCTCGGCCTGCTCGATCAGCGTGTCGCGGAACATCTCCCAGGTCAGGTCCTCGGCGATGCCGCCGGTCTTGTCCAGCGCCTGGTAGATCGGCACCGTGCCGATCGGCACCGGCGAGTTGCGCAGGATCCATTCACGGGTTTCGTGGATGTGCTTGCCGGTGGACAGGTCCATGATGGTGTCGGCGCCCCAGCGGATCGACCACACCATCTTTTCCACTTCCTCGGCCAGCGACGAGGTCACCGCCGAGTTGCCCAGGTTGCCGTTGATCTTGACGCGGAAATTGCGCCCGATCGCCATCGGCTCCAGCTCGGTGTGGTTGATGTTGGCGGGGATGATGGCGCGGCCCGAGGCGATTTCCTGGCGCACGAATTCCGGCGTGATGTCTTCCGGACGCAGCGGCAGGCCGGCGCCCAGCGCGTTGCCGGGGTGCTGGCGCAGCAGCGCCTTGTATTCGGGCTTGTCGTACAGCGCCTGCAGGTTCAGCGACTCGCGCAGCGCCACGTATTCCATTTCCGGCGTGATGATGCCCTTGCGCGCATAGTGCATCTGCGACACGTTGGCACCGGCCTTGGCGCGGCGCGGGTTGGTCAGCTGGGCGAAGCGCAGGTGCGCGGTGGCGGGGTCGTTGGCGCGGTCGCGGCCGTATTCCGACGACAGGCCGGGCAGCACTTCGGTGTCGCCGCGTTCTTCGATCCACTTGGCGCGCACGGCCGGCAGGCCGGCCTTCAGGTCGATATGCACGTCCGGGTCGCTGTACGGGCCCGAGGTGTCGTAGACCGGGATCGGCGGGTTGGGCATGTCGCCCTTCTCCGTGCGCGTGGACGTCTGCAGGATCGTGCGCAGCGGCACGCGGATATCCGGGCGGCTGCCGGTCAGGTAGGTCTTGCTGGAAGCCGGGTAGGCGAATTTCTGGTCGAGATCGCTTTCGAGCGATTCGAAGGATGCAGCGGGGGCAGTACGGGCCATGGGTGTCGTCCTCTCTCTCTTGCGGGGTGGACGAAACCAGGAGCCCTGTGAGCGCCGCCTGGGCTTGTGGCCGGAGGAGCGAGTCCCGGAGGGACTAGAGGCTTGGTCTTGCTGAAACTTCCCACGCCGGTACTAACCGGATCGGGTTCGAAGGGACTCTCTCAGCCGCACGGCCCATCCGCACGGCACCCCTGTTTCATCCAACGGGTTGAATTTAAGCACAGAGCCCCGGTGGGCGCCAGTGCCAGTTCGCCACCACGAGTGGTGCCACAGCTGTGCAAAAAGGTATCGAATCGCGCATGCTGCATCGCAAAAACCCGCCGCAAGCGGACGAACAGGCACTCCTACGCGCGCGGCGTGATCTACCATGCAAGCAAACGGCAAGTCCCGACCCAGGAGACACCATGACCGACGCCGCCACCCACCGCGTCTTCAACCAGGTGCCGGATCTCGCGCACTACAACCTGTTCGACAGCGATCCCACGGTGCGGGCCGCGCTGGAGCGCCTCGGCGGCGGCTGGCATGCCGACGCGCTGCGGCAGTTCGGCGCGCGGCTGGGCGAGCCGGAGGTGCAGCAATGGGCAGCGGATGCCAATCGCCATGCGCCGGAGCTGCACACCCACAGCCGCACTGGCGAACGCATCGACATGGTCGAGTTCCACCCCGGCTGGCACGCGCTGCTGGGGCTGTTGCGCAGCCAGCAGCTGCAGGCCCTGCCCTTCGCGCAACCGCGTGCCGGCGCCTGGGCGGCGCGCACGGCGGGGTACTTCCTGCAGGCGCAGGTGGAATCGGGCTCGCTGTGCCCGCCCACCATGACCTTCGCCAGCATCCCGGTGCTGCGCAAGGAAGCCACGCTGTTCCCCGAGCTGGAACCGCGCCTGTATGCAACCGAGCATGACGCGCGCGACCTGCCATGGCGCGACAAGACCGCGATCATGATCGGCATGGGCATGACCGAGAAGCAAGGGGGCTCAGACGTGCGCGCCAACACCACCGTGGCGCGCCCCGTGCGCGGCGAGGGCCGCGGCGCGGAATACGCGCTGACCGGCCATAAGTGGTTCTTCTCCGCGCCGATGTGCGATGCGCACCTGGTGGTGGCGCGCATGGGCGCCGAAGACGGTCCGCTGTCGTGCTTCTTCGTGCCGCGCTTTCGCGACGATGGCAGCCGCAACGCGGTGCAGATCCAGCGGCTCAAGGACAAGCTCGGCAACCGCTCCAATGCCAGCAGCGAAGTCGAGTTCCGCGACGCCACCGGCATCCTGATCGGCGAGGAAGGACGCGGCATCCCGACCATCATCGAGATGGCCACCAGCACGCGGCTGGACTGCGTGATCGGCAGCGCCGCGATCCTGCGCGCGGCCTTCGTGCAGGCGCTGCACCACACGCGCCACCGCAGCGCCTTCGGCCGCCTGCTGGCCGACCAGCCGCTGATGCGCAACGTGCTGGCGGACCTGGCGCTGGAATCCGAAGCCGCCACGCTGCTGATGATGGAACTGGGCCACGCCTTCGCGCAGGCCGAGGGCGACAACCCCGACCCGCTCGCCGCCGCATGGAAACGCGTGGTCACGCCCGCGGCCAAGTTCTGGGTGTGCAAGCGCACGCTCGAGGCCACCGGCGAAGCGATGGAAGTCTGGGGCGGCAACGGCTATGTCGAGGAGGGCCCGATGGCGCGGCTGTACCGCGAGGCGCCGGTCAATTCGATCTGGGAAGGCTCGGGCAACATCATGTGCCTGGACGTGCTGCGCGCGCTCCAGCGCAATCCGGACGATGCCGCACGGCTGCTGCAGGACCTGTCGCGCCGCGCCGGCGGCCACCCGGCGGTGCGCGCCGAACTGGCCTCGCTGCAGGCCATGCTGCGCGAGAACGCCGACCAGCTCGAAGCCAGTGCGCGCCGCTTTGCCCAGGGCCTGGTGCTGACCGCGCAGGCGGCACTGATGCTGGCGCATGCCGACCCCGCGCACGCGGAGCTGTTCGTCGCCAGCCGGCTCGGGCGCCAGCACGGGCGTGTATTCGGCACGCTCGACGCGGATGCCGGCGCGCTCGGGCGGGTGGCGTCGCGCGGCTTCGAGGGCTAGGCCTCCATCGACTCCAGCACCCGCAGCATCACCCGCGGCGCATAGCGGATCAGGTCATGCGCGCGCTCGCCGATCATGATCGCGGGCGCATTGATGTTGCCACCGACCAGCGTCGGCATTACCGACGCATCGACCACGCGCAGGCCTTCCACGCCGCGCACGCGCAGTTGCGGATCGACCACCGCCATCGCATCCATGCCCATGCGGCAGGTGCCGACCGGTTGGTAGATGGTGTCGGCGCGCTCGCGGACCAGCTCGCGCACGGCGGCATCGTCGCTGCCATCGGCGCGCAGGCCGGCCGTATAAAGTTCGCGCCCGCCGAAGCAGGCCAGCTGCGGCTGCGCCAGGATGCCGCGCACGATGCGCACCCCGGCCACCATGTCGTCGAGGTCGCGCGTGTCGCTGAGGTACTTCGGGTCGATCAGCGGGGCGCGCCGGATATCGGCCGCGGCCAGGCGGACCTCGCCGCGGCTGCGCGGGCGCAGCAGGCAGACGTGGCAGGAATAGCCATGGCCGAGATTCAGCCTGCGCATATGGTCATCGGCCAGGCCGACCACGAAATGCAGCTGCAGGTCGGGCTCGGGCAGCGCCGGGTGGCTGCGCAGAAAGCCACCGGCCTCGGCGAAGTTGCTCGACATCATGCCGGCGCGCTCGCGCCGGTAGCGCAGCATTTCGGACAGCAGCCGCACAAGGCCGCCGAACGATACGCCGAACAGTTCGGGCACGGCGGTGCGCTTGTGCAGCACCACGTCGAGATGGTCCTGCAGGTTGGCGCCCACGCCCGGCAAGTCATGGACCACGTCGATGCCGTGCTCGCGCAGGTGCGCGGCGGGTCCGACCCCCGAAACCATCAGCAGCTGCGGCGAGCCGAACGTGCCCGCGCACACGATCACGTCGCGACGCGCGCGCAGCAGCTGCTGGCGGCCGTCACGCTGCACCAGCACCCCGGCAGCGTGGCGGCCTTCGAAGACGATGCGCAGGGCCTGCGTGTCGGTCAGCACGCGCAGCCGCGCCCGGCCGCCGTTGCAGGCGCGGTCGCGCGCGTTGCCGCCGTGCAGGTAGGCACGCGCGGCATTCCAGCGCTCGCCCGCGTGCTGCGTGACCTGGTACCAGCCGATGCCCTCCTGTTCTTCGCCGTTGAAATCGTCGTTGCGCGGATAGCCGGCCTGCTGCGCGGCCTCGATAAAGCGCTCGGCGAACGGATTGGGCGTGCGCAGGTCGCTGACATGCAGCGGTCCGTTGCCGCCGTGCAGCGGATCGTCGTCACTGCCGGCCAGGCGCTCGTTGCATTCGGCGCGGCGGAAGTACGGCAGCACGTCGTCCCAGGACCAGCCATCGCAGCCGGCATCGGCCCAGGCATCGTAGTCGGCGGGCCGCCCGCGCGTATAGATCATGGCATTGATCGACGAGCAGCCGCCCAGCCCGCGCCCGCGCGGCTGGTAGCCGCGGCGGCCGTTCAGGCCCGGCTGCGGCACGGTGTGGAAGCCGTAGTTGCGCGCCCCGGCGCGCGGCAGCAGCGCGGCCAGCCCGGCGGGTGTGCGCACCAGCACATGGTGGTCGTGGTGCCCGGCCTCGACCAGCGCGATGGTGTCGTCGCCGCTGTCGGCCAGGCGCCCCGCCAGCGCACAGCCCGCCGAGCCCGCGCCGACGATGACGTAGTCATAGGTGGTTTCCATCTGTCTCCCCGCGGTTCCGCAGGCGGCGCGCATGCGTGAGCCGGGCCGCGCCGGCGCGCGCCCTGTCCGTCCAGCGGATGGCAAGCCGTGAGATTCAGTGTAGGCGCTGGCTCAGCGGTTGAAAAAGGGAGGCGGCGACGAAACGCGCGGCGCGCCGGACGGGCGTTTGAATTGGCCTTTTGGTAAGAGGCTTCGATTGTGTTGGCTGGCGCGCTGCCTTATCGTGCGCGATGGTGCGCCAATGTGCGCGGAAATCCAGGAGCGCAGCCATGCGAGAAGTCCCCGACCTGTCGTCCGTCTTCGGTGCGATGCATGCCGCCTCGCGGCGCGACCAGTTGCCCGCCTGGACCGTGCGCGCCGATCGCCTGCAGCGCCTGCGGCGCCTGGTGACCGAAAACCAGGCCGAAATTGCTGCGGCGATCCATGCGGATTTCACCAACCGTGCGCGCCAGGAAACCGCGCTGCTTGAGGTGTTCCCCAGCCTCGCCGGCATCGACGATGCGCTGCGCCACGGCAGGCGCTGGATGCGCGTGCGGCGCGCCCCCACCGGGTTCTGGTTCCGCCCGGGACGCTCGCGCCTGGTTCCGCAGCCGCTCGGCGTGGTGGGCATCGTGGTGCCCTGGAACTACCCGCTATACCTGACCATCGGGCCGCTCGCCGGCGCGCTGGCGGCAGGCAATCGCGCCATGGTCAAGCTGTCGGAATACACGCCGCGCTTTGCGGCATTGTTCGCGCAACTGGTGCCGCAGCACTTCGCCCCGGACGAGATCGTGGTGATCAACGGCGATGCCGAAGTGGCCAGCGCCTTTACCGCGCTGCCGTTCGACCACCTGCTGTTCACGGGTTCGACCGCGGTCGGCCACCATGTGATGCGCGCGGCGGCTGCCAACCTGACCCCGGTGACGCTGGAGCTGGGCGGCAAGTCGCCGGCCATCGTCGGTGCCGGGGCCGACCTCGAGCGCGCGGTGGAGCGCATCCTGGTGGGCAAGCTGATGAACGCGGGGCAGACCTGCATCGCGCCGGATTATGTGCTGGTGCCGGAGGACCTGCGCGGCCAACTGGTGGACGCGGCGCGCCGCTGCGTGGGCCGGCTCTATCCCGACCTGGCGCGCAACCCCGACTACACCAG
This sequence comes from Cupriavidus alkaliphilus, assembly GCF_900094595.1. GTDB lineage: Bacteria > Pseudomonadota > Gammaproteobacteria > Burkholderiales > Burkholderiaceae > Cupriavidus > Cupriavidus alkaliphilus. The sequence continues at coordinate 41,769 of NZ_FMAD01000018.1, forward strand.
CATCATCAGCCCGCGGCATTTCGCGCGGCTGGCAGGGCTGGTCGACGAGGCCGCCGCGCAAGGTGCAACCGTGGTGCCGCTGTCGGAGGCGCAGCCGGATGCGCAGGCGCGGCGCCTGCCCCCGGTGCTGCTGCTGGATGTGCCGGCAGGCGTGACCGCGATGCGCGAGGAAATCTTCGGGCCGGTGCTGCCGGTGGTGACCTACCGCACCCTCGACGAGGCGGTGGACTACATCAACGCGCGCCCGCGCCCGCTGGCGCTGTACGTGTTCGAGCGCGACCGCGGCGCCATCAACCATGTGATGAAGCAGACCGTCGCCGGCGGCGTTACCGTCAACGACACCCTGTTCCATATCGCCCAGGACGGCCTGCCGTTCGGCGGCGTCGGCGCCAGTGGCATGGGCGCGTATCACGGGCAGGCGGGCTTCGATACCTTCTCTAAGGTGAAGCCGGTGTTCCACCAGGCCAGCCTGAACGGCGCCGGCCTGCTCAAGCCGCCTTACGGCAAGACCTTCGACACCATGCTGCGCCTGCTGCTGCGTTGAGCTTCGGCCGGCGCAGGCCGCTCACGACACCAGCATCGGCCGCCCGAGCATGCGCGACAGCACTGCCTCGGGCGAATGGGTGTGGTCCGAAATTGCCTGCGGCGCCAGGTAGATGGTCTGCTCCATCATCGCGCGCCCGCGCATGGCGGCGTGCAGCAGCTGGTCGCTGAAGACGATCCAGGTCGCACCGGGCGGGAAGTGGAATTCCTGCTGAGGCACGTTGGCCTGGTAGTCCAGGTCGGCCTTGGCCAGATCATGCAGCTGCAGCATGCGGTGGTCGTATTCCGAGCGGCGGCGCTTGGTGATATGCAGCAGCTTCATCAACGCGGCCTGCCCCGGCCACATGCCGTGGGTCCTGGGCACGAACTTCTGCGCGAAGTCGCCAAACGGCTCGCCCACCCGCCACACGCGCGGCGCAGCCGGGTCGATATTGTGGAACACGCGCAACAGGCGCTTGCCCAGCATCGGGTTGGACGGAAACGAGTCCACATGCAGGCGGGTATCGTCCTTGCGCCAGCTGACCGGGCGCCCGGCGATCTCGCTGGGCCGCAGCGAGGTGCCGGCGCGCGTCATGTGGGGGATGTATTCCGGGAACAGCGTGCGGATCAGCAACTCGCTGCTGTCGGCGTAGCGGCGGATCAGCGTGTAGAGGTCGGACAGGTCCTGCGGGCTGCCTTGCGCGCCGCGCACCGCGGTGTCGTCGGCGCGCAGGTTGATGTTCTTGGACTTGCCGTCGGAATAGCGGCTGTCGAGGAAGCGTTCTTCGCCCGGCTGGAAGTGGAATTTCAGCTTGGGGAAGTAGAGTACCGCGCCCTGCTCCAGCTCGCGGCGCAGCGTGGCGCGTTCCTCGGGGGTGACCTGGGGAGCCCAGTCGGCGTAGGGCTGCGGGCGGATCAGGTCGAGGGTGCCTTCGGATGCGGAGCGGGTCGGCGTCGGCGTGGCAGTGGCAACGGCTGGTGCAGCGGGCATGGAGGTCCTCTGGGGATGGGCCCCGGAAAGGAATTTTTTGTGGTCGGGGGGATTTTACTACTGGGGAATGGGATGGCGTTTGGGGTGCAGTTCTGACTTTCACGCGTGGTCGCTGTTGGTGACATGCTGTCGGCTTTTGAACCGCCTGGTTCCGCCCTCCTGGGCGGGTCACTTTTTGGCCAAGCGCCAAAAAGTAACCAAAAAGCGCGTCGCCTAAGCGGCTGGCTAAGGCGGCGTTGGTGGTTGCAACCGTGGTGACTTGCGGTCAGGCGGTTGGTGGTTCCACCCTGCTGACGCTACCTGGAGGTGCCTGGCGTTCAAGGTCGGATGGACGAACCCGACTTTAGGTCGGTGGCAGCCTGCTAACGGCGTTATTGGTGGGACGCCTTCGGCTGCGCTGCGCGCGCTCCCAATCTCAGGTCTACGGCACTGGCACGGAGTGCGTCGCTGCGCTCGCACGCGCTGTCGCGGCGCGTACACGGAAGCAACGCGAATCGTGCGCACGTACCGAAAGCGCCAAGCGAGCGCAGCGAAGCGCTCCGTGCCAAGACCCACGCCCCGCGATACTGACGGCGCAGCAGCCGTAGGCGTTCCTACGACAAGGCCCGCAGCAGGCGGCCACCAAGCGCTCTGGGCTCGTTCAAACACCCCTCCAACGCCCCTGCCACCGTCGCGCACCACCGCGGCAGGCAGTCCAGCTATGTGAGGAAGCAAAGCCCCGTACGAAAACCCCCAGGCACACTACGATAAGACATGCCGCCCGCAGGGCAGTAAACGCGCTTTTTGGTTACTTTTTGGCGCTCGGCCAAAAAGTGACCCGCCCAGGAGGGCGGAACCACACGGTTCAAAAGCCAACAGCATGTCACCAACAGCAACGGCGACGGCGCCACAAAAAAACAACCCCACCAACCCTCCCGAGCCAGTGGGGCATACCGAAGCCAAAAGCGCCAAAACCAGCGCCCGAACCCCGGAATTATCCTCTTACAACCCCGCCGCAGCCCGCAACGCAGCCGCCTTGTCCGTCGCTTCCCAAGAGAACTCCGGCTCTTCACGCCCGAAGTGCCCATAAGCAGCCGTCTTCTCATAGATCGGCCGCAGCAGGTCCAGCATCTGCACGATGCCCTTCGGCCGCAGGTCGAAATGCTCCTGCACCAGCTCCGCGATCTTGGCGTCCGGAATCTTGCCGGTGCCTTCGGTATAGACCGTCACATTGATCGGCCGCGCCACGCCGATGGCGTAGCTGACCTGCACCTGGCACTGGCGCGCCAGGCCCGAGGCCACCACGTTCTTGGCCACGTAGCGCGCCGCGTAGGCAGCCGAGCGGTCGACCTTGGACGGGTCCTTGCCCGAGAACGCGCCGCCGCCGTGCGGCGAGGCGCCGCCGTAGGTGTCGACGATGATCTTGCGCCCGGTCAGGCCGCAGTCGCCCTGCGGTCCGCCGATCACGAAGCGCCCGGTCGGGTTCACCAGGTACTTGGTTTCCTTGAGCATCTCCGCCGGCAGCACCGGCTTGATGATCTCCTCGATCACGGCCTCGCGGATCTGCGCCTGGGTGATGTCCGGGGCATGCTGGGTCGACAGCACCACGGTGTCCACGCTGTGCGGCTTGCCGTCGACATAGCGCACCGTGACCTGCGACTTGGCGTCAGGGCGCAGCCAGGGCAGGCGGCCGTCGCGGCGCAGCTGCGACTGGCGCTCGACCAGGCGGTGCGCGTAGTAGATCGGGAACGGCATCAGTTCCGGGGTCTCGTCGCAGGCGTAGCCGAACATCAGGCCCTGGTCGCCGGCACCCTGGTTCAGGTAGTCGTCGGAGGCGCGGTCGACGCCCTGGGCGATGTCGGGCGACTGCTTGTCATAGGCCACCAGTACCGCGCAGCCCTTGTAGTCGATGCCGTAATCGGTGTTGTCGTACCCGATGCGCTTGATGGTGTCGCGCGCGATCTGGATGTAGTCGACGTTGGCGGTCGTGGTGATTTCCCCGGCCAGCACCACCAGACCGGTGTTGCAAAGCGTCTCAGCTGCCACACGCGCATACTTGTCCTGCGCCAGGATGGCGTCGAGGACGGCGTCGGAAATCTGGTCGGCGACCTTGTCGGGATGGCCTTCGGAGACGGATTCCGAAGTAAAAAGGAAGTCGTTTGCCACGAACTTATTCTCCAGGTTGGCTATTGCGTGCCAGCCTGTTCGGTTCATGGCGGCGACGCTTTAGCGGTATTTCAGGCAGCCCGGTTAGAGCCGCATCGCCCCGCAAGTTGTCAGTTAACTCGGCGATACACGCTATTATACGCGCCTGCAGGCGTCGTTGCAGCGCCACAGGCGTGCGGTACGACACCTTGCCGGCATGCCGGACCAACGCCTGCCTGCCCGCCTGATCCCGGCACAGACCCGGCGGCGGACTTGCCTGGACCCTTTTTCCGCGCCTGATGACTTTTTTATTCTGGCTGATCTCCCGTTTTCCGCTGCGGCTGCTGCAGGCCGCGGGCGGCACGCTGGGCCTGCTGATCGCACGTCTGCCAGGCCGCTATGGCCAGCGCCTGCGGGAGAACTTCCGGCTAGCCTTCCCCGACGCCACCGAAGCGATGATCGACGAGGCCGCCCGTTCGGCCGGGCGCATGATCATCGAGATGCCTTATTTCTGGAGCCGCTCCCGGATCGGCGCGAAGCTGTACGGCTTCGATGACTACCTGTGGCCCGAACTCGCCACCCTGCAGGCGCGCGGCAAAGGCCTCATCATCCTGACCCCGCACCTGGGCTGCTTCGAGGTGCTGCCGCAATCCCACGCGCTGCATCGCCCGGTGACGGCGCTGTTCAAGCCGCCGCACCAGCCGTGGCTGCGCGACTGGATCGAGAAGATGCGCACCCGCCCCAACATGCACATGGCGCCGGCCACGCCGCGCGGCGTACGCATGCTGGTGAAGGCGCTCAAGCGCGGCCAGGCGGTGGGCATCCTGCCCGACCAGGTGCCCAGCGGCGGCGAAGGCAACTGGGCGCCGTTCTTCGGCAAGCCCGCCTACACCATGGCGCTGGTGCACCGGCTGCAGCAACTGACCGGCGCGCCGGTGGTGGCGATCTTCGCCGAGCGGCTGCCGCGCGGCGCCGGCTACCGTGGCCACCTGCGCGTGATCGAAGACGGCGGCATGCTGCCGGACGACCCCGCCGCCGCCGCCGCGGTCATCAACCGCACCATCGAAGAACTGGTGGCCCTGTGCCCGACGCAATACCTGTGGGGCTACAACCGCTACAAGCAACCCGCCGGAGCGGGCACCCCTGGCACCCCGGACACGCCGGCTACCGAGGGCACGGATTCCGAGCCGGCGACTGATCGATCGACTTCATGAGCCGTGTGTTCACGTGGCTCGGCATTGGCCTGCTGACCGTGCTGGGCAAACTGCCCTATCCCTTCGTCGCGCGCTTCGGCGAGGCGCTGGGCAGCCTGCTGTACCGGATCCCGAGCGAGCGGCGCAAGGTGGTGCAGGCCAACCTGCGCCTGTGCTTTCCGGACCGGACCGAGGCCGAGATCGACGCGCTCTCGCGCCAGAGCTTCCGCCTGCTGTTCCGCAGCTTTGCCGAGCGCGGCATCTTCTGGACCGGCAGCGAGGCGCAGATGCGCCGCTGGGTGCAGATCGACGACCAGGCCGGGCTGGTCGGACTCGACGGCACGCCGCACATCCTCGTGACAATGCACCTGGCGGGCGTGGAAGCCGGCGCGATCCGGCTCACCATCCACCTGCGCGAGCATGTCGGCCGCTCCGGCGCATCGCTCTATACCAGGCAGAAGAACGCCCTGTTCGACGGCTTCCTCAAGCAGGCGCGCGGGCGCTTCGGCGCCAACATGATCTCGCGCAACGACAGCGCGCGCGACATCCTGCGCTGCCTCAAGAAGGGCGAGGCGCTGCAGCTGATCGCCGACATGGACTTCGGCGAGCGCGATTCCGAGTTCGTGCCGTTCTTCGGCGTGCAGGCGCTGACGCTGACCTCGGTCTCGCGGCTGGCGCGCCTGACCGGCGCCAGGGTGGTGCCGATCTACACCGAGATGCTGCCCGACTACCAGGGCTACGTGCTGCGCGTGCTGCCGGCGTGGGAGGACTACCCGGGCGCCAGCGTGACCGACGACACGCGCCGCATGAACGCCTTCTTCGAGGACTGCATCCGCCCGCGCGTGCCTGAGTACTATTGGGTCCACAAGCGCTTCAAGCACCGCCTGCCAGGCGAGCCCGAGATCTACTGAGCGCGCCGGCACGTCCGGCGCCGCGCCGCTACAATCCCCACCATGAAACTCAAGTTCACCAAGATGCATGGCGCGGGCAACGACTTTGTCGTGCTCGACGGCATCCACCAGCACATCGACCTGACCCCGGCGCAGTGGCGCGCGCTGGCCAGCCGGCATTTCGGCGTGGGCGCGGACCAGATCCTGATCGTCGAGAAGCCGACGCGCCCGGACGTCGATTTCCGCTACCGCATCGTCAATGCCGATGGCAGCGAGGTCGAGCACTGCGGCAATGGCGCGCGCTGCTTCGTGCGCTTTGTCACCGAGCAGGGCATGACCGACAAGCGTTCGGTGCGCGTCGAGGTGATGAACGGCGTGATCACGCTGACGCTGCAGGACGATGGCCAGGTCACGGTCGACATGGGCGCGCCCGAGCTGGAGCCGGCGCGCGTGCCGTTCCTCGCCCAGGGCCTGCCCACGCATGCCGAGGGCGCCGACACGCTGTACGGCCTCGAGGTCAACGGCCGCACCGAATGGATCTCGGCGGTGTCGATGGGCAACCCGCACGCGGTGCAGGTGGTGGACGACGTCGAGAACTTCCCGGTACTGCAGGACGGCCCGGTGATCGAGCACCACCCGGCCTTCCCGAACCGCGTCAACGCCGGCTTCATGCAGGTGGTTGACCGCCACGCCATCCGCCTGCGCGTCTACGAGCGCGGCGCCGGCGAGACCCTGGCCTGCGGCACCGGCGCCTGCGCGGCGGTGGTGGCCGGGATCCGGCGCGGCCTGCTGGATTCGCCGGTGCGGGTCCACACCCATGGCGGCGAGCTGACCATTGCCTGGGGCGGCGGCGCGGAACCGGTGCGCATGACCGGCCCGGCCACCACCGTGTTCGAAGGCAGCATTGACCTGACGGCCCTGCCGGCCTGACCATAGGGGCTGCGCGCCCCCTTTGCCCATCCCGCGTTGCAGCGCAGTCCCGGGGCGCCCGATTCCCTGATCCCGCAGATCATCGCGAATGGAGCGCCCATGCCGCTGGACGATTTCCGCATCACCTCGGGCAAGCAATTCCGCCTTGCCGACTTCGACCCGGGCAGCAAGCCGCTGTCATGCGGCAAGAAAGAAGAAGACCTGGCCCGCATCATCGAGCTGAGCAACGCGCTCGACGCGCAGCAGGACATCTTCTATGCCGAGCACCGCCGCAAGCTGCTGGTGGTGCTGCAAGGCATGGATACCAGCGGCAAGGACGGCACCGTGCGGGGCGTGTTCCGCAGCTTCGATCCGCTGGGCATCCGCGTGGTGGGCTTCAAGGCGCCGTCACCCGAGGAGCTGGCGCGCGATTTCCTGTGGCGCATCCACCTGCAGGTGCCGAAGTCGGGCGAGATCGTGGTGTTCAACCGCAGCCACTACGAAGACGTGCTGGTCTCGCGCGTGCACCACTGGATCGACGCCGCCGAATGCGAACGGCGCTACCGCCAGATCCGCGAATTCGAGTCGATGCTGACCGAGACCGGCACCACCATCATCAAGTGCTTCCTGCATATTTCGCGCGACGAGCAGAAGTCACGGCTCGAGGCACGGCTGGCGGACCCGGAGAAGCACTGGAAGTTCGATACCCAGGACCTTGCCGAGCGCAAGCACTGGAAGGCCTACATGGACGCCTACGAGGCCGCGATCATGGCCACCAGCACGCCCGAGTGCCCCTGGTACGTGGTGCCGGCCGATTCCAAGACGCACCGCAACCTGATGGTGGCCGAGATCATGACCAAAGTCTTCGAGGACCTGAAGCCGGCTTATCCGCCGGCGCGTCCGGAACTGGCCAGCATCAAGGTCGACTGAGCCGGCGCGCGCCGGCCGGGCTCAGCCGCCGTTGCCGCGATGCACGTCGTGCGTGACGAAGGGCTGCTCGCGGCTGGGCATGGCCAGCCATTGCGGATGGCGCAGCGTCTGGCGGATATCCTCCAGCCCGCTGGTCCAGTGCTCATGCATGGTCAGCGGGCCGAACTGGTAGTCCTTGGCCAGGTTCTCGAACGACTTGTCGCGGTAGATCAGCTGGATCACGTTGCGGCGCGCATCGCACGACTGCTCGGCCGCGCGGCGGTACCAGTCGTTGTCGCGCCTGGATTGCGGCACCAGCGCCATCACCTCGTTGAGCATGCGGCGCAGGTTCTGCTGCTCGCGCATATAGTCGGTGATGGCCCGGGTGCGGCTGGAATACTGGATGTCCTTCTGGCGCTCGGCCACATCGATCAGGTCGTGCGGCAGCTTGCCGCGCGCGCTCCACAGGTCGACCTGGAAGATCAGCGCGTCGCGCCGCGGCTGCGCGGTCAGCACCTCGGCCAGCGGCGTATTCGAGACCAGCCCCCCGTCCCAGTAGTATTCGCCATCGATCTCCACCGCCGGAAACCCCGGCGGCAGCGCCCCCGAGGCCATGAAATGCTCGGGGCAGAGCTTGTCGCGGGTATTGTCGAAGTAGGCGAAGTTGCCGGTGCGCACGTTGACCGCGCCCACCGAGACCCGCATCAGGTCAGGGCGATGGTTGATCAGGTCGAAGTCGGCAAAGCGCTCCAGCGTGGCCTTCAGCGGCTTGGTGTCGTAGAAGCTGGCATGGGTCGGGTCCGAGTAGCGCGACATCAGCGCCGGCCAGCTGCGCGGCTGGAAGAAGCCGCGCTGGCCCTCCAGCATGGCGCGCGCCGCGTGCAGGCCGTCGAACCAGATCCGCATCGGCTCGGGCCAGCTGGCCGCTTCGTCGGCAAACCAGGTGTAGGACAGGCTGGGCAGCCACGGCTGCGCGCAGATGTGCTCCCAGAACGCCCGCAGCTGCTCCACCCGGCGCTGCGGCGGATTGCCGGCGATGATGGCCGCGTTCAACGCACCGATCGAAATGCCGGCGACCCAGTTGGGGAAGATGCCGCCGTCGGCGAGGCCCTGGTACACGCCGGCCTGGTAGGCACCCAATGCCCCGCCGCCCTGCAGCACGAGCGCGCGCACGGCGTAGGCCTCGTGCGCGGGCCGGTCGGGGGCCTTGGCGGCCTGGCGCACCGGCTTGCGCGGCCGCACCTGGGCGCCGCGCTCGGCCAGCGATTCGCCGTTGGCGGCGGACTCCGCCGTTGGGGACGGCGTTGCCGCCTGCCGCACTGCCCGTTCCTGCCGCTCCTTTGCCGCCACGCCGCGCTCCCTCCCAGTCAGAAAGTCAGCCGTGTGCCTACCGGCCAAGCCTCGGGCGCTGCCTGCCAGCGCCCGATCTCTACAACGGTTTCAGACGCCGTAGCGCTGACGATAGGCCGCCACCGCCTCGCGCGAGGCGCCCAGGGCCGGGTCCTGCGAGGCATCGAGATAGGCCAGCAGGTCCTTCAGGCTGGCGATGGCGATCACCGGGATGCCGAATTCGCGCTGCACGTCCTGCACCGCCGAATGGGTGCCGACCTGCTCGGCAGTGCCGCTCTTTTCCATGCGGTCCAGCGCGATCAGCACCGCGGCGGGCTCGGCGCCGGCCGCGCGGATCAGGTTCACCGACTCACGTACCGAGGTGCCGGCGGAGATCACGTCGTCGACGATCACCACCTTGCCCTGCAGCTTCGCCCCGACCAGCGTGCCGCCCTCGCCATGGTCCTTGGCTTCCTTGCGGTTGTAGGCGAAGCCGACATCACGTCCCATGCCGGCCAGCGCCACCGCCGTCGCCGACGCCAGGGTGATGCCCTTGTACGCCGGCCCGAACAGCACGTCGAACTGCACGCCCGAGGCCAGCAGGGTTTTCGCATAGAATTGCGCCACCTGGCCCAGCATGCCGCCCTGGTTGAACAGGCCGGCATTGAAGAAGTAAGGCGACTTGCGCCCGGCCTTGGTGACGAACTCGCCGAACGACAGCACGCCCGCGTCGAGCGCAAAGCGAATAAAGGTCTGGCTGAGGTCATTGCCAGCGTTATCTGCACTAAGGGCGGCCGGGTTCTGCTGCGTCATCATTTCTCTCTGAATTCAAAATTTCCCCGAATGTTACGGATTATCAGCGCCAACCTCAACGGCATCCGCTCCGCGTCGAAGAAGGGCTTTTTCGACTGGATGGGCAAGCAGGACGCAGACATGGTCTGCGTGCAGGAACTGAAGGCGCAGGCCGCCGACATGACGGAAGCGTTCCTGGCGCCACATGGCTACCACGGCTTCTTCCATTACGCCGAGAAGAAGGGCTACAGCGGTGTCGGGCTCTACACGCGCCACAAGCCCGAGCGGGTCCTCACCGGTTTCGGCAATGCCGAATTCGATAGCGAGGGCCGCTATGTGGAAGTGCAGTATCCGCACCTGGCGGTGATTTCGGTGTACGTGCCTTCCGGCTCGAGCGGCGAGGAACGCCAGCTGGCCAAGTTCCGCTTCATGGAAGCGTTCCTGCCGCATTTGCTGCAGCTGAAGGCGAGCGGGCGCGAGATCGTGCTGTGCGGCGACGTCAACATCGCGCACAAGGAAATCGACATCAAGAACTGGAAGGGCAACCTGAAGAATTCAGGGTTCCTGCCGGAAGAGCGCGCCTGGATCGGCGAGCTGTTCGACGTGCACGGCTATGTCGACGTGTTCCGCAAGCTGGATCCGCGTCCGGACCAGTACACATGGTGGAGCAACCGCGGCCAGGCCTATGCCAAGAACGTGGGGTGGCGCATCGACTACCACCTCGCCACGCCGAAGATCGCCGACACCGCGCAGCTGTGCTCGATCTACAAGGACGAGAAGTTCAGCGACCACGCGCCGCTGTCGATCGACTATAACTTTCCGCTCTGACAGCGGGCTCAGGCCGCCCGGATTTCCGCGAGGAGCTCCGGGTGATGGTCGAGCAGCTTCAGGAGCTTGATGAGGGCCAGCGGAGGTTTGGTCTTGCCGGTTTCGTAGCGGGAGAAGCCGTTGACACCACCGCCAAATATCTCTCCTGCCTCGCGCTGGTCCAGGCGCAGTTTCTTGCGCACGCTGACGATATAGGCCGGATCGACGAATGCCGCGTTGACCTCTCGGTTGAATGCGTTCATCCGCTTCATTACGCGGTCACTCTCCTCGAAGTCAGTCAGGTATTCTCCACACGCCGAGCAGAATTCGCCGCGGACCTGCTCAATCACGGTGGTTTCACCGCGATAGGTGTGTGGAACATCCCGGACACCAGCCACCAGCTCGGCACCGCCGCAGGTCGGACATCTCATTGTGCAACTCCGTTCATCGTGCCTTGAACGTCACGACCAGCAGGCCTGCGCTCACGGTCAGCTTGAGGTAGACCCAGCCATACCGCGTCAGGGGACGGTACACGTCCTGCCAGACAGTATGGTCTGCATGGGTGGTCATGCTCTTGTAGAAGTCGGACGGCTTTAACGCCTCGATTGCGTCAAGCAACCCGGCCATGTCGAACCCGAGCGCCGCGGCCCCATCGCGCGCAGATCGTGTCAGCGTGACTTGTCTGGCCGCCACTAGCTCGCGGACCCGCCACAGCGGGTAATGCGCCGTCCCCTTCTCCATGTAAACTAACCTAGTAGGTTAAATCCCGCAAGCCGCGAACTGTGCCAAAGCGCGGGACTCCAATCGGTACAAACCCCTGCGACAGGCACCCATCCCCGCTACAATGCGGGTTCGCCCCTGCGCCTGGCAGGAGAGGTTTCGCATTCCCGCATTTCAAAGAGCGAGTCAGCCATGGTTTTCAAAGTGTTCGTCGATGGTCAGGAAGGCACCACCGGTCTCCGGCTGCTTGACTATCTTTCCGGTCGTGCCGACGTGGAACTGCTGCGCATTGCCGAAGACAAGCGCAAGGACCCGGCCGAACGAGCACGCTTCCTGAACGCCGCCGACGTCGCCTTCCTGTGCCTGCCCGACGTGGCCTCGCGCGAGGCGGTGTCGCTGGTGACCAACCCCAACACCTGCGTGATCGACGCCAGCACGGCGTTCCGCACCGCCGACAACTGGGCCTACGGCCTGCCCGAACTGGCGCGCGGCCAGCGCGACAAGATCCGCGCCAGCAAGCGCATCGCGGTGCCGGGTTGCCATGCCAGCGCCTTCGTGCTGGCGGTGCGTCCGCTGGTGGATGCCGGCGTGCTGCCGGCCGACTACCCGCTGTCGGCGTTCTCGCTGACCGGCTACAGCGGCGGCGGCAAATCGATGATTGCCGAGTTCGAAGCCGGCGGTAACCCGAAGCTGGATAGCCCGCGCCCGTACGCACTGGGCCTGGAGCACAAGCACCTGCCGGAAATGCGCGTGCAGGCTGGCCTCACGCAGGCGCCGATCTTCAACCCCATCGTCGGCAATTTCCTGAAGGGCCTGGCGGTGACGGTGCCCGTGTTCGCCGAGCGCCTGGCGCGCAAGGTCAGCCCCGAGCAGATCGTCGAGATCTATCGCCAGCACTACGAAGGCGAGCAGTTCGTGCGCGTGATGCCGTACAACAGCGCCGACAATCTCGACGGCGGTTTCTTCGATGTGCAGGCCAACAACGATACCAACCGCGTCGACCTGTTCGTGTTCGGCAACGCCGAGCGCCTGAACCTGGTGGCGCGCCTGGACAACCTGGGCAAGGGCGCGGCCGGCGCGGCGGTGCAATGCATGAACGTGCATGTGGGCGCCGACGAGGCCAGCGGACTGCGCGCCTGAAGCCTGCCGTTCCCGCACGTCAAAAAAGCCGGCACTGCCGGCTTTTTTGTTGGACCTCGCGGCCGCCGCTTACACGCGCTGCAGCGCGCGCAGCGCGTCGACCAGCCCGGCCCCCTGGAAGGCGCGCTCGCGCCCCAGGTCGGTGGCGGCGGCGCACAGGATGGTCTTGACGGTCTCGGGCTGGCCCATCAGTTCATTGTTGCGCGACAGCAGCAGTGCCGCGACGCCGGACACATGGGGCGCCGCCATGCTGGTGCCGTCCATCGATGCCAGCGTGCCGCCGGGCACGGTCGAGGTGATCTTCTCCCCCGGCGCGACCAGGTCGGGCTTGATGCGGCCATCGCCGGTAGGGCCGTGGCTGGAAAAGTAGGAGATGCCGAAGCGGTAGGGATCGGTGCGGTGGGTCGCGCCCACCGTGATCACGGCGCGCGCATTGCCGGGATCGGTGATGGTCTGGCCACGGAAGCCGGCGCCCATGTGTTCGGCGGCGAAGGCCTCGTCGTAGCCGTAGTTGCCCGCCGCCGCCACCACGATCACGCCGCTGGCCACCAGGCGGTCGCACTCGACGCACACCGGCGTGCTGCCGCAGGCGTAGCTGCGTACGTCGTGGCGCAGCGCCACGCTCAGGTTGATGCCGTGCACCGACTGCCGGTCGCGGCTCTGGTTGAGCCAGCGCACGTACTGCAGCGCGCCCAGGATGCCGAACTCGTCGCCCCTGCCCTGCGCGTCGAAAATGCGCAGGTCGAGCAGTTCGATGCGCGGGCAGATGCCGCTGACCTCGCCGGCCTCCGCCAGCTCGGGCGGCAGCGGCATCGGGTCCGGCCGCACCAGGTAGGCCGACGACGGCCAGCCGGCGCCGATGATGCCGGCCACATGCGTGCCGTGGCTGCCGCCGGGCGCCACATACTGCGCCGGGTCATCGTGGCTGATTTCGAGCAGGGGCTCGATCACCGACCAGTCGATGATGCGGCCATGGGCCAGGTCCTCGGCAATCGCGGCGACACGCTGCCGCAGCTCGGCCTCGCCGGGGCCGCGCTTGCCCTTGGGCATGGGTGGCAGGCGGCCACTGGTGATCGCCGACAGGCGCGTGAAGTCCAGGGTCCTGACCACGCGCGACAGGCGCGGCGCGATCAGCCCGTCGCGCACCGGCAGCGGCCCGTCCAGCTTTAGCGGATCGAAGAAGGCCGGATGGCGCGCATCGATGCCGGAATCGATCACCGCCCAGCGCACGCCCTGCCCGCCGGTATCGAACACGCGGATGGCCGCATCGGCCTTCACGGTCTTGCGCGAGGCGAACACCGCATGCTCGGCCGGCCGGTTGACTGAGATGCGCCATAGCGGGGCGATGGCGGCGGCATCGGCGACATCTCCGGCAGCCATTCCTGCAGCTGGCGTGGCGGCCTCCGCATGATCCTGCCGCAGGCAGTCCCACAGCGTCTCCAGGACCTGGCGGCTGGCCTGCGTGACGCGCCGCGTCAGGCCCCCGGGCGGGAAGCTGTCGTCGCGCAGGCCCAGCAGCGTCAGCGCGACGTACTGCGCGGCGACATTGACCAGCCGTCCCAGCGCCTGCCCGGCCGGCGCGGCGAGGCCGCCGAAGCGGGTACGCGCCGCGGTGTAGCCGATGTCCTTGAAGCGCGCCAGCGCCGCCTCGCTGCCGACATGGGCCAGCACCGACTCGCCCAGCCAGCGCACCAGCGCATCGCCGGTCAGGCTCAGCGCCAGCGCGCTGCGCGCGGCCGGTGTCCACCTGATGGCGGCCATCGGCACGCGCACCTCGCGCTGCCACCAGGCGGTGAGCGGCAGCAGGCGCAGCATGTCGAAGAAATCGATCTGTGCCAGCAGGTGGGATTCATTGGCGGCAAGGAAGCGCGCACCGGCTTCGTCCGCTGCCGGATCGGCCAGCGCGGGCAGGCGCCGCAGCACCGCGGCGCGCAGCGCGGCAATGCCGGCGCCGTGGTGCGGGGTCAGCAGCAGGCCGCGCGGCACCTCGAACGATTCGCCGGACGCATACAGCAGCCAGACTTCGGAGCTGACCGGCAGGTCGCTGGTAAAGCGGTCCGGCTCGGCCTCGCAGCCGGCGAAGATCAGCATATACGCGGCCCGCTGCTCCGACGGGCTCATGCGGTTCAGGCTCATGCGGGTCCCCTGAGGTTGTCGCATTGTCCCGGCGCCGGTTTCAAGCCATCAGGGCGATGCCCCCGAAGGCGGCGCGGGGTGCCAAAACGCCGTTCAGCGCTTCAGCGGCTTTTGCCGGTCCTCGTCGCCGGCATCCACTGGCGCATCGCCCAGCCCCGCCATATTGGGGCGGTAAGGCGGCAGCTTGTCGACCGTGGTATGGATCGCGCGCGCGTACAGCGGCAGCACCTCGGGCAGATGCTTCTCCAGGTCGGCGATGCGGCTGCGCCCGGACGGATGGGTCGACAGGAACTCGGCCCCGGACTGCGAGACCTTGCCCATCTTCTGCCACAGCGACACCGCCGCGCGCGGGTCGTAGCCGGCGCGCGCGGCCACGTCCATGCCGATCAGGTCCGCCTCGGACTCGTCCGAGCGTGAGAAGCGCAGCGTGAGCAGGTGCGCGCCCGTGCCCAACGCCATATTGCCGAGGTTGCCGAAGCCGAACAGCTGCGAGATCACGTTGGCGCCCAGGTTGGTGATCTCGGACTTGGCGGCGCGCTCGCGCGCATGCTCCTGCAGCGCGTGGGCGATCTCGTGCCCCATCACCATGGCGACTTCGTCGTCGGTCAGCTTGAGCTGGTCGAGCAGCCCGGTATAGACGGCGATCTTGCCGCCCGGCATGCAGAAGGCGTTGACCTGCTTCGAGCCGATCAGGTTGATCTCCCACTGCCATTGGCGCGCTCGCTCATTCCACCGTGCGGTCTGCGGCAGCAGCCGCTTGCCGATGGCGCGCAGGCGCACCAGCTGCGGGTGGTTGTCGGGCGCGAGGGCGCGCTTGGCGATGGCCTCCTGCTTGAGCTGATCGTACTCCTGCAGCGCCTGCTGCTCGATCACCTCGGCCGGCACGATGTTGCGCACCGCCGAGCCGCCGGGGTTCAGCCGGATACCGCCGGCACTGCCGTCCTGCGGCTGCGCCGGCGCCGGCGCGCTCCAGCCGAGCGGCAGCACGACCGCGGCCAGCGCCAGCGCACGGGCCAGCCGCAGTCGGGAGGGACCTTGAACACCTTGCAGGCGGCGACGCATGGACGATTCCTTGGGCGCAATCGGAGAGTGGCAAACAGGTGGTGCAATAATACACGGCGCCCGCGCAGCCGCGCGGGCGGCACACGGCCGCCCCATCCATGAATTTCCAGACCTATCTCGATATCTTCCGCAACCGCCGCATCGGCGCCATGCTGATGCTGGGCTTCGCCTCCGGCCTGCCGCTGGCGCTGACCTCCGGCACCCTGCAGGCGTGGATGACGGTCGAAGGGCTGGATATCAAGACCATCGGCTTTTTCTCGCTGGTGGGCCAGGCCTATATCTTCAAGTTCCTGTGGGCGCCGCTGATGGACCGCTACACGCCGCCGCTGATGGGGCGCCGGCGCGGCTGGCTGCTGGTGACGCAGGTGGGGCTGGTGCTGGGCATCGCCGGCATGGCGTTCTGCCCGCCGCAGCAGGCGCTGTGGATGCTGGCGGCGCTGGCCACGCTGGTGGCGTTCCTGTCGGCCTCGCAGGACATCGTCTTCGACGCCTACAGTACCGACGTGCTGCGCCCGGCCGAGCGCGGCGCCGGCGCCGCGGTCAAGGTGCTGGGCTACCGGCTGGCGATGCTGGTCTCGGGCGGCCTGGCGCTGTGGCTGGCGGACCGCGTGCTGGGCTGGCAGCAGACCTACCTGCTGATGGCGGCGCTGATGGGCGTGGGCATCCTGACGCTGCTGTGGGCGCCGGAACCCGATGTGCCCGCGCGCGCGCCGCGCTCGCTGGAAGAGGCGGTGGTGGGCCCGCTGCGCGACTTCTTCGCGCGCCCGGGCGCGTGGTGGCTATTGCTGCTGATCGTGCTGTACAAGCTTGGCGACGCCTTCGCCGGCAGCTTGTCGACCACCTTCCTGATCCGCGGCGCGGGCTTCTCGGCGGGCGAGGTCGGCATCGTCAACAAGACCCTGGGGCTGGCCGCCACCATCCTAGGCGCGCTGTTCGGCGGCACGCTGATGGTGCGGCTGGGCCTGTACCGCTCGCTGATGCTGTTCGGCGTGCTGCAGGCCGTGTCCAACCTGGGCTACTGGATCCTGGCGGTAACCCCGCCGCACCTGTGGACCATGGGCGCGACCATCGCGGTCGAGAACCTGTGCGGCGGCATGGGCACGGCGGCCTTCGTCGCGCTGCTGATGACGCTGTGCAACCGCTCGTTCTCGGCCACGCAGTACGCGCTGCTGTCGGCGCTGGCGTCGGTGGGCCGGGTCTACGTGGGGCCCACGTCGGGCTATATGGTCGAGGCCTGGGGCTGGGCGCCGTTCTATCTCGGCACCGTGGCGGTGGCGCTGCCCGGCGTGATGCTGCTCTGGGCGATGCGCCACACCGTGCACCGCTACGAGGCCCAGGCGCGCGAAGCGGTGGCCTGAGCGGCCTGACTTATTCCTTGTAGTAGACGATCTGGTGCGAGCTGGCGATCAGCTCGCCCGCGGCGCTCCACAGCTGCGCGCGCTGGTCGAAGAAGCCCTGCCGGAACACCTGCGCCTGCGCGCTGGCCAGCACATGGCTGTGGCCCAGCGCGGCCAGCGTGGCCGCATCGGCATGGAAGTACGTGGTCATCGACACCGTGCCGGCCGGCACGAAGCCCGCGCGCTTGAGGAAGATGCGCGGGTAGAAGCTGTCGGCCCACGCCGCCACCGCGGCGAAGTCCGGCGTGCGCGCCGGCGCGTCGCGCAGCCAGAACTGGGTCAGGCTGTCCGGGTGTTCGGTGCCGGCCTCGGCGATGGGCTTGGCGCCGCGCACCGGCCGCATGTCGTAGGCCTTGAGCCAGCGCACCGGCGCAAACCCGCCCATGGCCGGCAGCGCGTCGGCGGCCGGCACCTCCGGCATCACCGCTTCGCCGCAGGCCCAGGTGTCGCGCCGCACCGCGAACATCGCGGTGGCGGTGGTGGCCACGGCATCGCCCTGGCGCAGTTCCAGGGTCCAGTGCTGGGTCGAGCGGTTGGTGCGGACCGGACGCGCCTCGATCTCGAACGGCCCCTCGGCAATGGGGCCGGCAAAGTTGACGGTCAGCGAGACCGGTTCGCCCAGGCGCTGCGGGTGGTCCATCGCCGCCTGCAGCAGCGTGGCGGCCGTGATGCCGCCAAACGGGCCGATCATGTTCCAGTACGCCGGCGTGGTGCGGCCCTGGAAACGGTGCTCGCCGGCCGGCACCAGCGCCAGCGCGTCGTCGAAGGGATGGAGCTGGCTGGCGGCAGCGGCGGCGTGGATCTGGGGCGCAGTGGACATGGCGGAAGCAGGCTGGGTCTCGTTGGAATAGAACGATCGTTCGCTAGCTGCCTACACTAACCGTAGTCAGCATTCCGGTCAAGCGCAGCCGTGTGCCCGGCCGCGCCCGACCACACCCTCGCGTCATCCCGGCGCCCGCCGCCGCAACGGCACCGTCCAGCCGAGCTGGTTGGCAACCACGCCCAGCAGCACCAGCGCCATGCCGGCCACCTGCAGCGGCCCCAGCACCACCCCGAACACCATCACGTCGATGACGATCGCCACCAGCGGGTAGATAAACGACAGCGTGGCGATCGACACCACTGACAGCCGCTGGAAGGCGCCATACAGCAGCGTGTACATCACGCCGGTATGCACCAGCCCGAGCGCCAGCAGCGCGGCCCAGGTGGCGCCGCCATAGCTGCCCGCCGCCGGATGCGCCAGCGGCGCCAGCATCAGCACGCCCAGCACCATCTGCAGCCCGGCGATCTGTCCCGGCGGGATCGCCTGCAGCCGCCGCGTGGCCAGCGTCGTCACGGCGTACAGCAGTGCCGCCAGCAGGCCCAGGCCGATGCCGGCCAGCATCGACGCGCCGCCGGCGCCGGGCTCCAGCCCGGTGATCAGCATGACGCCGGCAAAGGCCAGCAACAGCCATGGCAGCCGCGCGAACGGGAACGGCTCGCGCTGCAGCACCGATGTCAGCAGCAGCAGGAAGAACGGCTGGGTGTGGTAGACCACCGTGGCGATGGCAATGCCGCTGTAC
Organism: Cupriavidus alkaliphilus; assembly: GCF_900094595.1. Lineage (GTDB taxonomy): Bacteria > Pseudomonadota > Gammaproteobacteria > Burkholderiales > Burkholderiaceae > Cupriavidus > Cupriavidus alkaliphilus. Next base: position 60,252 of record NZ_FMAD01000018.1, read on the forward strand.
GCGTACGCCGAGAACAGCGCCAGCCAGTTGAGCACCAGCGTGACGCCGCCCAGCACCAGCCAGCCGGCCTGGGCGCGGGACATCCGCACCCAGCCGCGCTGCAAGGTCAGCACGCCCAGCAGCGCGGCGCCGCCGAACAGGCAGCGGAAGAACACCACATCCAGCGGCGGCTGGCCGCTGGTCACCACGAACCAGCCGATGGTGCCCGACAGCACCATGGCGGCGGCCATGCGCCAGGTGCCACCCGGCCGGGATTGTTGCGAAGGCATGAGGAACTCCGGTTTAACCAATGGCCGCATTGTTCCACTCGTCACGGAAGTCAACAATGTGGCGGTAACTCAATTAGTATTTGACGACAGGTCAAAGACAGGAGATACGGCATGCTGGATGCGCCACTCAATGCGATGGCGGTGTTTGCGCGCGTGGTCGAGTGCGGCAGCTTCTCGGCTGCCGCTCAGGATCTTGGCATGACGCCGTCGGCGGTCAGCCGCCATGTCTCCCGGCTCGAGGCCCGGCTTGGCGCGAGCCTGCTGCAGCGGACCACGCGCGCGTTCGCGCTGACCGAGCTGGGCCAGTCGGTCTACGCCGCCTGCGCGCGCATGAGCGCCGCCGCGCGCGAGGTCACCGCGCTCGCCGGCGAACACGGCTGCGCGCCGCACGGCGTGCTGCGCGTGAGCGCGCCGGTGTCGTTCGGGCAAGCCTGGCTGGCGCCGCGGCTGCCGCCGTTGCTGGCGAAATACCCGGGGCTGGACCTGCAGCTGACGCTGGCCGACCGCATGGTCGACCTGGTCGAAGAGGGCCTCGACGTGGCCGTGCGCATCGCGCGCGAACTGGCCCCCGGCCTGGCGGCGCGCCCGCTGCGCGAGGTGCGCTACCGGCTGGTGGCCTCGCCCGGCTATCTGGCGCGCCATGGCGCGCCGCCCACACCGGCCGAGCTGCCGGCCGCGCGCTGCCTGTACCTCGGCTACGGCAACTTCGGCGAGCGCTGGACGCTGCGCCACCACGCCGGCGGCGACAGGGTGGAGGTCCGCATCCCGCCGCGCCTGACCCTGAACAACAGCCTGGCGATCATGAGCATGGTGGAGCGCGATGCCGGCATCGGGCTGGTGCCGGATTTCTCGCTGGGCGACGCGCTGGAGCGGGGCCGGGTCGTCACCGTGCTGGGCGACTGGGACATCCTCGAACCCTACATCGGCACGGCGTACGCGGTGTACACGCCGACGCGGCACGTGCCGCCCAAGGTGCGGGCCTTTGTCGACCACCTGGCTGCCAGCGCCGGCGACGCGCCGCGTTGAGGATTCGTTGGGGGTGGCCGGGCTTAGCGCCCGCCCTGGCCGAGTACCCGCTGCAGCAGCCACAGCATCGCGTCGCGCACGCGGCCGGCATCGGCGCCGGCCTCGATCTCCAGCGCGGCGCGGTCGAAGGCCGCCGACAGCAGCGGCGCCACGCCGCCGGCCGCCACGCCCGCCGCCTCCAGCCCCTCGCGCAAGGTGCGGGCCGCGTTGGCCTCGTCGAGGGCCAGCATCTCGCGCAATCCCAGCACCGCCGGCCCCTCCACCAGCAGCAGGCGGGTACGTCCGGGCACCGTCATCGCCTGCAGATAGGCTTGCGCCCCGCCGAGCAGCGCCTCGGCAGGATCCCGCCCCGGCGGCGTGGCGGCTTCGATATCGGCGGCGACAGCCGCGGCTTCCGCGGCCAGCACGTGGCGGAACAGGTCGCGCTTGTCGGCGAAATGGTGGTACAGCGCGCCGCGCGTGATGCCGGCGGCGGCGCAGACGTCAGGCGTCGAGGTCTCGGCGTAGCCGCGGCTGACGAACAGGGCGCGGGCGGCATCCGCCAGGGCCTGGCGCGTGGCTTCGGTACGTTCACGGTTGGTGCGGGCCACGTTCGGGTTCCTTGCAAACATACAGCCTGTATCTTAATATCGATTTACATACAGTCTGCATGTATTTTTTGACCAGGAGCCCCGCATGAAAGTCACCAGCTATTACCCGGTCATCATGACCGCCGACGTGGCCGGGACGGCCGCGTTCTACCAGCAGCATTTCGGTTTCACGGCCTTGTTCGCCAGCGACTGGTACGTCCACCTGCAGCTGGCGGGCGAACCGTCGGTCAACCTCGCCGTGCTCGACGGCAGCCACCAGACCATACCCGCGCCGGCCCGCGGCCAGCGCGCGCAGGGACTGCTGCTGAATTTCGAGGTGGAGGACCCGGATGCCGTCCATGAGCGCCTGCGCGCGGCCGGGCTGCCGATCCTGCAGCCGCTGCGCGACGAGGCCTTCGGCCAGCGGCATTTCATCACCGCCGATCCCAACGGCGTGCTGATCGACATCATCAAGCCGATCCCGCCGTCGGCGGAGTTCGCGGCGCAATACCAGGCCGGCGCGCTGCCGGGCTAGGCGCTCGCCCCGCTCACTCCGCTCACCCGGCTCAGGCGGCGCAGACCCGGTACACCGCCAGGCTGCCGCGCCAGTTGACGCCCCAGTTGACGGTCACGCCTTCGTGCATCACGACGCGGTCGATCACGCGCAGGCCAACCTTGGGGGCAAGCGCTTCGAAGTCGCTGATGGTCAGCACGCGCACGTTGGGGGTGTTGTACCACTGGTAAGGCAGCGATTCCGACACCGGCATGCGGCCGCGGAACACCGACAGCCGGTGCGGCCAGTAGCCGAAGTTCGGGAACGAGACGATGCACTCGCGCCCCACCCGCAGCGTGTCGCGCAGCACCTGCGCGGTGTTGTGGATGGTCTGCAGCGTCTGCGACAGGATCACCGTGTCGAAGCTCTTGTCCTCGAACAGCGCCAGCCCGCCTTCCAGGTTCTGCTGGATGACATGCACGCCCTTCTGCGCGCAGGCCAGCACGCCTTCGTCGCGGATCTCGATGCCGTAGGCCTGCACCTCGAGCTCGTCCTGCAGCACGCGCAGCAGGCTGCCGTCGCCGCAGCCGAGGTCGAGCACGGTGGAATTGGGTTCGACCCAGCGCGCAATGGCGCGGAAGTCGGGGCGCAGCGCCAGGATATTGGGATTGGCCAGGGCATTCATGCGCCGATCTCCTGCGCGATGCGGTCGTAGTAGGCGCGCATCAGGTTGTGATAGCGCGGGTCGTCGAGCAGGAAGGCGTCGTGGCCGTGCGGCGCATCGATCTCGGCGTACGAGACCGGGCGCTTGTTGTCCAGCAGCGCCTTGACCAGCTCGCGGCTGCGGCTGGGCGCGAAACGCCAGTCGGTGCCGAAGCTGGCCACCAGGAAGCTGGCCTTGGTCTGCGCCATCGCCCGCGTCAGGTCGCCGCCGTGGGCCAGCGCGGGATCGAAGTAGTCGAGCGCACGCGTGATCAGCAGGTAGGTGTTGGCGTCGAAGTACTCGGCGAACTTGTCGCCCTGGTAGCGCAGGTAGCTTTCCACCTGGAACTCGACGTCGAACGAGAAGCGGATGTCCTCGCTCTTGAGCTCGCGGCCGAATTTCTCGGCCATGTCCTCGTCCGACAGGTAGGTGATATGGCCGATCATGCGCGCCACGCGCAGGCCGCGCTTGGGCTTGACCCCGTGCGCGTAGTAGTTGCCGCCGTGGAAGTCCGGGTCCGACAGGATCGCGCTGCGCGCCACTTCGTTGAAGGCGATGTTCTGCGCCGACAGCTTGGGCGTGGAGGCGATCACGATGCAGTGGCGCAGGCGCTCCGGGTACATCAGGCTCCATGCCACCGCCTGCATGCCGCCCAGGCTGCCGCCCATCACCGCGGCAAACTGCGTGATGCCGAAGGCGTCGGCCACGCGCGCCTGCGCATTGACCCAGTCTTCCACCGTGACCACCGGAAAGGCCGCGCCATAAGGTGCGCCGGTGGCCGGGTTCAGGCTCATTGGCCCGGTCGAGCCGAAGCACGAGCCCAGGTTGTTGACGCCGATGACGAAGAAGCGGTTGGTATCGAGCGGCTTGCCGGGACCGACCATGTTGTCCCACCAGCCCACGTCGCGCCGGTCTTCGGCATAGACGCCGGCGACATGGTGCGAGGCGTTGAGCGCGTGGCAGACCAGCACGGCGTTGGAGCGCTCCGCGTTGAGCGTGCCGTAGGTCTCGACCATCAGGTCGTAGCCGGCGATGGACGAGCCGTTGCGCAGCTTCAGCGGCTCGGCAAAGTGCATGCGCTGCGGCGCGACCACGCCGACCGAATCCGGCGGCAGGTCGAACGCGGCAGGCGCGGCGGTCGGCAGGGCGACATCAGTCATGGAATCCGGCCCGTGGCGAACGGGCATAAAAAAACCCGACCGGCATTTGCGTATCAAGCGTCGCAGCCAAGTCGGGATTCGCTGGATTCCTTGCGGGATTCCGCGTGCCGGCGCCATCCACTGCCGTGGTGGCATGGGGCGCCGACCCAACCTCTTTAGCCGCATTTATAGTGGCAAGCCATCGGACCCTGTCCTTGGCTGCCGCGCGCCCGCAAGCCAGTCATCAAATCGGCGCGACCGGGCAATTATAGAGCAATCGGCACGGCAGGTTGCATTCAGCCCAGCAGCACGCGCAGATGCGCCTCGGCATGGTCCGACGGCGACTTGCGGAAACCGCTCTTGGCATAGCGGTGCCACTGGCCCTGCACCGCCGCCATGATCAGCGCGGCGCGCGCGGGAATATCGGCATCCGCCGGAAACGCGGCCTGGGTCACCGCCACCTTCAGGCACTGGCGCAGCGAAGCCTCGATGCGGTCCACCACCTGGTTGATGCGCTCCTGCAACCGTTCGTGCTCGCCCACCAGGGCCTCGCCGGTCAGCACGCGCGTCATGCCGGGGTTCTTTTCCGCGAACGACAGCAGCATGCGCACGATCGCGTGCGCCTGGCGCAGGCCGTGCTCTTCCTTGTCGGTGATCTGGTTGATCAGGCCGAACACGGTCTGCTCGATAAAGCCGATCAGCCCCTCGTACATCTGCGCCTTGCTGGCGAAATGCCGGTACAGCGCGGCCTCGGACACGCTCAGGCGCGCGGCCAGCGCGGCGGTGGTGATCTTCTCCCCGCGCGGGTGCTCCAGCATGGTGGCCAGCGTCTGCAGGATCTGCACGCGGCGCTCGCCGGGGCGCGGACGCTTGCGCGCCGGCAGCGCCGGCTGCAGGTCGGCGTCCTGCGCGCTGCCCGTGATGACCGCCTCTGGTTCGCGCCCGTTGCTTTGCGTCATGACCCGGTTCTCCGCATTCGTCGTTGGAGTTGATGCATCGATTGTACTTTTATGTCCACATAGGCCGGCCGGTTCGGCACGCGCGCGCGCACCCGCGGCACGTTGCCGGGCTGCGCCTGCGGCGCCTGGGTCTCGGCGGCCACCAGCGTTACCGAGCGCTCCTGCACCGCGTGGCCGGCATGGCGGCGGTCCTCGGCCTGCAGCGTCGAGCGCACCGCGGCGTCGCGGCGGCTGCCGTCGTCATGTGCGGCGGCGGGCGCGGCGGGCACCACGTGGGGGCGCGAAGGCGCGACCGTGCGCAGGTAGCCGGTCACCCACGCGGTGCGGATGCCGGTGCCGGCATAGCGCTTGAGATGCGACACGGTGTCTTCCACCAGCACCGCGCGATGCGGCGCGATGCGCGCCTGCGCCAGCAGCCGGCGCAGCATGCGGCGGTCCGGCTTGGGCCGCAGGTGGCCGTGCACCCACATCTGCTCGATCGCCACCACGCGCTCGAAGCAGTGCCGGATGCCCGCGATTTCCAGCACCGCGCGCGCATAGTCCTGCGGTGCGTTGGTGACCAGGATCTTGCGCCCGGGCAGGCGCCGCAGGTGCGCGGCCAGTCCGCGCCGTACCCGCACCATCTCGGCCAGCGCCGGGAATTCATGCGCGGCGCGCAGGAAATCCGCCGGGTCGACGCCGTGGTGGCGAATCATGCCGAGCAGCGTAGCGCCGTAGCGCTGCCAGTAGTCCACGCGCACGCGGCTGGCGGTGGCCTCGTCGCAGCCGAGCACGCGCGCCACGTAGGCGGTCATCAGCCGGTTGATCGCCGGGAAGATCGCGTGCGAGGCGTCGTGCAGCGTATTGTCGAGATCGAACAGCCAGACCGTGCCGCCCGAGGTATCGCCCGCGGGACGGCGGCGGAGGCGAGCGCGGACACGGCGCGGTGAGGGAAGACTGGAAGGCACGCCGGGCAGCTCGGAGGGTGGTGGGATATGCCGCAGCGGCCGGCCGGGGCCGGCGCCGCTGCGGGGGTCCGCTCAGTGCGAGCGGATCATGGTGCCGAAGGCCTGCTCGGTCAGGATTTCCAGCAGCAGCGAATGCTCGATGCGGCCGTCGATGATGTGCACCGAATGCACGCCGCTCTTGGCCGCGTCCAGCGCCGACGAAATCTTCGGCAGCATGCCGCCCGAGATGGTGCCGTCGGCGAACAGCTCCTCGATCTCGCGCGCGGACAGGTCGGTCAGCAGGTTGCCCTTCTTGTCCATCACGCCCGGGATATTGGTCATCATCACCAGCTTCTCGGCCTTGAGGATCTCGGCCATCTTGCCGGCGACCACGTCGGCGTTGATGTTGTAGGCCTGGCCGTCGTCGGAGAAACCGATCGGCGAGATCACCGGGATAAAGGCGTCGTCCTGCAGCGCCTTGACCACCGCCGGGTTGATCGCCTCGATATCGCCGACGTAGCCGATGTCGATGAACGCGCCCGGGTTTTCGCGGTCGGGCATCTGCAGGCGCTTGGCGCGGATCAGGCCGCCGTCCTTGCCGGTCAGGCCCACGGCCTGGCCGCCGTACTGGTTGATCAGCATCACGATGTCCTGCTGGACTTCACCGCCCAGCACCCACTCGACCACTTCCATGGTCTCTTCGTCGGTGACGCGCATGCCCTGCACGAAGGTGCCGACCTTGCCGACCTTCTTCAGCGCCTCGTCGATCTGCGGTCCGCCGCCGTGCACCACCACCGGGTTCATGCCGACCAGCTTCAGCAGGATCACGTCGCGCGCGAAGCCGTGCTTGAGCTTCTCTTCGGTCATGGCATTGCCGCCGTACTTGACCACGATGGTCTTGCCGTGGAACTTGCGGATATACGGCAGGGCCTCGGCGAGGATCTCGGCCTTCAGTGCGGGAGCGATGGCGGCCACCGCGGTCGCGGCAGGCCCAGGGTTGTCGGCGTTCATGGGGGACATCCGTGAGTATCAACAGGTATGATGGCTAAGCCGCTGCGTCCCCGGGGGGAAGCCCGACGGATCGCCCCCGGGGATCGCCCGAAAGTGCGCCATCCGGCCACGGCAGGCGCCGATTTTACAAGAAACCGCGCGGGGCGAAAGCGCGCCGGCCCAACGGGGCGCGGCGAACCGGCCGCAAGCGGCCTGCGGGGCACCGGCGCGTTCCGTCCATGCAACAGGCGCGCCGCGTTCTCGGCTCGCTTCCTTGCCCGCTTCCCGGCCGCCTCTCAGCGATTTGGCCGGTGCCGCGGCGCAGTGTTCCCGAATCCTTGCCATCATGTCCGCCGTCATCCGCCGCTCGCCTGACCGAAATCTGTCCATCCCGCCAGCACCGCGGAGGCAGCCATGAGCGACGCCACCGCGGTGCTGACCGGGCAGTTGCGTCCGGTCGAACATTGCAGCCGCTGCGGCGCCGGCTTCGTCTGCGGCTACGTGGCGGGACTGCCCGAGTGCTGGTGCGCCAGCCAGCCGCTGCTGCCGGCGCGGCAGATCGTGCCGGGCCAGCACTGCCTGTGTCCGGCCTGCCTGGCGGCCCGGCGACAGGCGGGTCAGGCGCCGGATTCCACCCCCGATTCCGGGCCCGATCCGGCGGTCGGCTGACGCGCCGGCCCGGCTGCCGCCCCGCTGTCCCACTGCATCGCCAGCATCCCGGCCACGATCAGTGCGGCCCCGGCCACACGCGCCGGCGTCAGCGCGCGCACCGCAAACCCGGCCAGGCCGAACTGGTCCACCAGCAGTGCCGCCAGCACCTGCCCGGCCACCACCGCCGCGATAAAGCCGGCGGCGCCCAGCCGGGGCGCCATGATCAGCGCGGCCGAGATATAGAACACCCCCAGCACCCCGCCGCTCCACAGCCAGGCCGGCGCCTGGGCCAGTGCCGCCGGCGACGGCAGCGGCACCCGCATCAGCCACAGCACCGGCAGCAGGGCCACCAGGCTGACCAGCAGCGACACCAGCGTCGCCGACAGCGGATGGCCGAGCATGCGCCCGAGCGTGGCGTTGGCCCCGGCCTGGAACGGGATCGCGGCACCGGCCAGCACGGCGGTGCCAAGCGGCAGCCAGAGCGATGACGGGATCGAAAACGACAGCTGGGTGCCTGACATGGCGCGCTCCATAGGGCAAGATGCGATGCCAGCAGTTTGAAATATCGCTTTGCGAATTTCCAATTCTGCTTTCGTACGTTTAATATTCGCCGAATGAATAGCCTACGCGGAATCGACCTCAACCTGCTGGTGGTGCTGGAAGCGCTGCTGGCGGAGCGCCATATCTCCCGCGCCGCGCTGCGGCTGCACCTGAGCCAGCCGGCGGTCAGCCATGCGCTCGGGCGCCTGCGGCAACTGCTCGATGATCCGATCCTGGTGCGCGGCAAGGGCGGTCTGGTGCTGAGCGCGCGCGCGCACGAGCTGTCGGGGCCGCTGGCCGAGGCGCTGGCGCAGGTGCGCATCCTGCTGGGGCCGAGCGGCTTCCAGCCGGCGACCGCGCGGCGCAGCTTCCGGCTGGCGATGTCCGACTACGGCGCGCTGGTGGTGCTGCCGCGACTGCTGCGCGCGGTGCGCAAGGCCGCGCCCAATATCGACCTGGTGGTGTCGCAGGCCAGCCGCGAAGGCATGACCGCGCAGGTGTCCGATGGCGAGATCGACATGGCGCTGGGGGTGTTCAGCCACCAGCCCGAAGGCGTGCAGTCGGCCGAGCTGTTCCGCGAAAGCTATGCCTGCGCGGTCGATGCCGCCACCGTGCGCGATACCGGCCGGCTCGACCAGGTGGCCTACCTGGCGCGCTCGCACGTGCTGGTCGCCACGCACAGCGAACGCATGGATGCCATCGACACGGCCGTGGCCAAACTGGGGGGGCGGCGCAAGATCGCCTGCGTGGTGCCGCACTGGAGCGTGGCGCCGGCGCTGATCGCCGGGACCAACCTGGTGCTGACCACCGCCCGGCGCAGCCTGGCAGCGCTCGAGGACGACCCGCGCTACGCCGTGTTCGCGCCGCCGTTCGCGCTCGACGACTTCACCTTCAGCATGATCTGGCACCAGCGCACCGAGGCCGATCCCGCCCACGCCTGGCTGCGCGAGCGCGTGCTGGCGGCGGCGTCGAGCCCGGAGTCGGACGAGCCGATCAGCCTGCGCGGCTGAGGGCGCGGAGCCGGCCGCCCCGCCGCGTCAGTTGTTGCTCAGTGCTTGTGGTCGCCGTGCCCGGCGTGACCGCCGGCGGCAGCCGGCACCATGCTGCGCACTTCGGCCGTGACCTTCTGCTCGACCACCTTGCCGCCCTGCTCGATCTTCAGCGTGATGGGCACGGTGTCGCCGGGCTTGAGCTGGGCCTTCAGGTCCATCAACATTACGTGGTAGCCGCCCGGCTTCAGTTCGACGTTCTGCATCTTGGGCAGGTCCAGTGACTTGATCTGCCGCATGCGCATCACGTTGCCTTCCATCTTCATCTCGTGCAGCTCGGCCGCCGCCACCGGCGACGACACGCCGACCAGCTTCGCGTCCTGGTGCGCATGCAGCACCATGAAGGCGCCGGAGGCGGTCTGGGTCGGCACCGTGCCGCGCACCCAGGCGTTGCTGACATCGACCTGGGCCAGCGCGGCGCCCGATGCCAGCGTGGCGGCCAGGGCGAAGGAAGCGGCCAGCGTGGCCGGGCGGAACTTGGCTTGCATCAAAGGCTCTCCTGAAAGCAGACATTAGACCATGGCGAGGACCGCCCTGCCTGTGACCGGCGTGGCCGGCGTGGCCGCCGGGCACGCGCGCCCGACCGCGCAACCAGCCAGTCTGGCAGCCGTTGCGGCGGCCCGCCAATGCGGCAAGGTGTCGCACGCGCCGGCACCCCGCGGCGGCATTGATACACTCGCGCCATGCGCCCCGCCCCAGCCGTGACCCGCCTGCCTGACTTCCCGTTCCTGTCGCCCCTGCCGGCCGGCACTTCGGCACGCCATGGCCAGGTGACGCTGCGCCGGCTGTTCTGGCTGCGCTGGGCGCTCTTGGGCGGACAGGCGCTGACCGTGCTGGTGTGCGAGCCGATTGCCGGCATCCGCCTCCCCTACACGCCGCTGCTGGTGGTGCTGGGGCTGCAGGCGCTGTTCAACCTGCTCACCGGCCTGCGGCTGCGCCAGCACACGCGGCGCAACAGCGCGCCCGGCGAGGCCGAGCTGATGGGCCAGTTGCTGGTCGACCTGACCGCGCTGTCGGCGATCCTGTTCTATACCGGCGGCGCCACCAACCCGTTCGTCTCGTTCTACCTGCCGGGACTGGCCATCGCCGCCGCCATCCTGCCGTGGCGCCAGGTGATTGCGCTGGCGCTGTACGCGCTGGCCTGCTACACGGTGCTGCTGATCGAATACGTGCCGCTGGACCTGCACAACCCGGACAACGCGGTGACCTACCACCTGGCCGGCATGTGGCTGAACTTTGTCGCCAGCGCGGTGATGATCGCGCTGTTCGTGGCGCGCCTGTCAGGGGTGCTGCGCCAGCGCGAGGCACAACTGAACCTGGCGCGCGAGCAACTGCTGCGCGAAGCGCGCGTCGAAGACCTGAACGGCCAGGCCGCCGCGGTCGCGCATGAAATCGGCACGCCGCTGGCGACGCTGGCGGTGATTGCCGGCGAGCTGCGCGCCGATGCCTCCGACGCCGGCCGCGGCGCCGCCGCCATCAGCGGCTACCTGCCCGACCTGCAGACCATGGAGCAGCAGCTGGCGCTGTGCCGCTCGACCCTGGCGCGGCTGCGCGAAGACCCGGCCACGCTGGCGCCGCAGCGCATCGACGGCTGGCTGCCGGCCTTTGCCGAACGCTGGCAGTTGCGCCATCCCAATGCCAGCCTGCAGGCCGTGGCCACGCCGGGCGCAGGCGCGCAGGAGGTTGAAAGCGCGCGCGTGGGCCAGATCCTGACCATCCTGCTCGACAACGCCGCGCGCAGCCAGCAGGCCGCCGGGCGCGGCGCGCAGCCGCTGCAGTTGCAGATCGCCATGGCCCCGGGCAACACCGCGCCGTGGCTGTCGTTCCGCGTCGCCGACCATGGCGACGGCATCCCCGAAGCGCTGCGCGGCCAGCTCGGCGAGACCCCGGTGGCCAGCCAGCACGGCGGCCAGGGCATCGGACTGTACCTGGCGCAAAGCGCCGCCCGGCAGATGGGCGGCGAACTCGCCTGGCATGACCGCCCGGGCGGCGGCACCGTCGCCGAACTGCGCCTGCCCGCGCTCTCCACGCTTTCCACCTCGGCGGCTGCCGCCGCCACCGTGCCTTCTGCCTTATGACCGAACCCCTCACCCCGGTACCCGAAGCCACCGCACCGGCCGGCACGCCCTTCCTGGTGATCGACGACGACGAAGTCTTTGCCGGCGCGCTGGCGCGCGCGCTGACGCGCCGCGGCTATGCCGTGGCGGTGGCGCATGACGGCCGCACCGCGCTGGCGCTGGCGGCGCGCACCGACTTTGCCTACGTCACGCTGGACCTGCACCTGGAGCCGCCGCCCGAAGCCGGCAGCACCGCCCCCGCCGAGTCCGGGCTGCAGCTGGTGGCGCCGCTGCGCCAGGCCCTGCCCGACGCGCGCATCCTGATCCTGACCGGCTACGCCAGCATCGCCACCGCGGTGGCGGCGGTCAAGCAGGGCGCCGACGAATACCTGGCCAAGCCGGCCAATGTCGATTCGATCCTGACCGCGCTGATGGCGGGCGTGTCGGAAGACGCGGCGCAGGCCGCGCTGGAAGAACCGGTGCCGCTGTCGGTGGCGCGGCTGGAGTGGGAACATATCCAGCGCGTGCTGGCCGAGCACGGCGGCAATATCTCCGCCACCGCGCGGGCGCTGAACATGCACCGGCGCACCTTGCAGCGCAAGCTCGGCAAGCGGCCGGTATCTCGCTGAAGACGCGCAAGCGCTGGACCGACCCAGCATGCAAAAGGCCGCGCACGTGCGCGGCCTTTTGCATGGCGTGGCTTGGCGCCGGCTTACAGGCGCAGCTGGACGTAGTCCCAGTCCAGGCCCTCGGCGCCGTCCGGCGGCGCGCCGCTGTCGGCGATGCGCATGGCATCGCCGGCATGGCGGTCGGCTAGCGTGAACAGCGCGCCCGAATCCAGCGCCAGCGTCGCCGCCGCGGCGGCGGCCGCGCCCAGGGTGCCCGATTGCGCGGCTTCGGCCGCCGGGATCGCCGGACGGACGCACAGGAAGGCCGTGGCGGCGGCCAGCGCGGCCAGCAGGCCGCCCGTGGCAAGCACGACCCGGCGGGTCTTGTAATGAACCATGTGATTTCTCCTGCCAGTGGTTGAGGGGGATGCGGTGGCTCCCGCACCGGTCAATCGACCGTCAAGGTGCGCAAGGGTCGCATCGCCCGCCAGCGCCGGCCAGCGGGCTTACCAATGCTTACGAGCCTTACCGGGATGTGGCAGCTGGAAACGCACGGACATGAAAAAAGGCGCACCACGGTGCGCCTTCCTTGGGCCGGCTGCGGGCTTTACAGCACGTAGCGCGACAGGTCCTCGTTGCCGGCGAGGTCGCCCAGTCGTTCTTCCACGTACGCGGCGTCGATGGTCACGGTCTCGCCGGACGACTTGCTGGCGTGGAACGACAGGTCTTCCAGCAGCCGCTCCATCACCGTATAGAGCCGGCGCGCGCCGATGTTCTCGACCTTCTCGTTGACCGAGAACGCGATCTCGGCGAGCCGGCGGATGCCGTCCGGCGCGAACACCAGGTTGACCTCTTCGGTGTTCAGCAGCGCCTGGTACTGCTTGGTCAGGCTGGCATCGGTCTGCGTCAGGATGGCCTCGAAGTCCTGCACCGACAGCGATTCCAGTTCCACGCGGATCGGGAAGCGGCCCTGCAGCTCGGGGATCAGGTCGCTCGGCTTGGACAGGTGGAACGCACCGGAGGCGATGAACAGGATGTGGTCGGTCTTGATCATGCCGTACTTGGTGTTCACCGTGGTGCCCTCGACCAGCGGCAGCAGGTCGCGCTGCACGCCCTGGCGCGACACCTCGCCGCCGCCGATATCGCTGCGGCTGGCGATCTTGTCGATCTCGTCCAGGAACACGATACCGTTCTGCTCGACGTTGGCGATGGCCTTGTGCTTGAGCTCCTCGTCGTTGACCAGCTTGGCGGCCTCTTCGTCGATCAGCAGCTTGAAGGCTTCCTTGACCTTCATCTTGCGGCGCGCCTTCTTGCCCTGGCCCAGGCCGGCGAACATGGTGCGGATCTGCTCGGTCATGTCTTCCATGCCCGGCGGGCCCATGATGTCCATGCTGGGCATGCCGGCGGAGACTTCAAGCTCGATGTCCTTGTCGTCGAGCTGGCCTTCGCGCAGCTTCTTGCGGAACACCTGGCGCGTGTTGGAATCCTTCTCTTCCGGCTGCGAGAAGCCGATATCGCGCGGCGGCGGCAGCAGCACGTCGAGCAGCCGGTCTTCGGCGGCGTCCTCGGCCTTGGTGCGCACCTTCTTCATCTCGGATTCGCGCGTCTGCTTGATCGCCATCTCGGCGAGGTCGCGCACGATGGTGTCGACGTCGCGGCCGACATAGCCCACCTCGGTGAACTTGGTCGCCTCGATCTTGATAAAGGGCGCGTCGGCCAGCTTGGCCAGGCGCCGTGCGATCTCGGTCTTGCCGACGCCGGTCGGACCGATCATCAGGATGTTCTTGGGGGTGATTTCCTGGCGCAGCGGCTCGGCTACCTGCTGGCGGCGCCAGCGGTTGCGCAGCGCCACCGCCACGGCCTTCTTGGCCTTGTTCTGGCCGATGATGTGCTTGTCGAGTTCGGAAACGATTTCCGACGGGGTCATGGTGTGCGACATGGTATCCGTTCAGTTGGGGCGCGGTGCGGGGGCGCGTACGCCGGCCCCCGCGGGTGCCGGCGGCTTATTCCAGCGTCTCGATGACGAAATTGGTGTTGGTGTAGATGCAGAGCTCGCCGGCGATGGTCAGCGCCTTCTCGACCACGTCCTTCGGCGCCATCTCGGTGTTCTCCATCAGCGCCTTGGCCGCCGACTGCGCATACGCGCCGCCCGAGCCGATCGCGGCGATGCCGCCTTCGGGATCCAGCACGTCGCCATTGCCGGTGATGACCAGCGTGGTGTCGCGGTCGGCGGTGATCAGCATGGCCTCCAGCCGGCGCAGCGCGCGATCCGAGCGCCAGTCCTTGGCGAGGTCGACCGCGGCGCGGGTCAGGTTGCCCTGGTATTTCTCGAGCTTGGCTTCGAAGCGGTCCAGCAGCGAGAAGGCGTCGGCGGTGCTGCCGGCAAACCCGACCAGCACCTTGCCGTTGTAGATGCGGCGCACCTTGCGCGCGGTGCCCTTCATCACGATATTGCCGAGCGTGACCTGACCATCACCGCCCAGCGCGACCTGATTGCCGCGGCGGACGCTGACGATGGTAGTGCCGTGATACTGTTCCATGGTGGCTTCCGTGAATATGTCAGGACCGTAGTTGGCGACGCCCCCGCACGGTTTCAAGGCCTGTCGCGCACCTCGCCGGCGGCGGCAGTCTGACCAATATAGGATGCCCGCCCTCGCTGGTCGCGGCGATCCGGAAACAAAAAGGGCCATGCGCAACGCATGGCCCTCGGGCGGGACGCACCGGCCAGCAGGCCGGCGCGCCGCATCAATCACTCCTTCAGAGCGGTCCGCTAGATCAGTCCGCGTACACGCCGGCCTTCTTGATCACCGGGGTCCACTTGTTGATCTCGGCACCCAGGAAGGTGCGCAGCGAATCCGGCGTGGCGCGCTGCGCCGGCACGGCCTCGGCGCCCAGCTCGGCCATCTTGGCGCGGAAGGCCGGGTCGGCCACCGACTTCTGCAGCGCCGCCGACAGCTTGTCGATCACCGGCTTGGGCGTGCCCTTGGGTGCGTACATGGCGTGCCAGATCTTCACTTCGACGCCCGGCAGGCCCTGCTCGGCGGCGGTCGGGATGTCCTTGAAGGCTTCCACGCGGCGCGACTGCATGGCCGCGTACGGCTTGAGCGCGCCCGCCTTGAGCTGGCCGGCGATATTGGTGGTCTGGTCGCACATCAGGTTGACCTGGCCGCCCAGGATGTCGGTCAGTGCCGGCGCCGTGCCCTTGTACGGCACCGTGGTCAGCTCAGTCTGGATCGCGCTCTGGAACAGCAGGCCGCACAGGTGCGAGGCCGAGCCGATGCCGGCATTGGCCAGCGACAGCTTGCTGGCGTTGGCCTTGATATACGGCAGCAGCTCCTTGAAGGTGTTGGGCGGCAGCGACTTGTTGCCCACCAGCACCATCGGCACGTCGGCGATCTCGCCGACCATTTCAAAGTCCTTGAGCGGATCGAAGCCGAGGTTGCGATACAGCGCCGGGGCCGTGGACATGCCGATATGGTGGATCAGCACGGTGTGGCCATCGTTCTTGGCCTGGACCACCTTCTTGGCGCCGATGGTGCCGCCGGCACCGCCGAGGTTCTCGATCACGATGGTCGCGCCCAGGTGCTTGGACATGATCATGGTCAGTTCGCGCGAGACCTTGTCGGTCGGGCCGCCCGCGGCAAACGGCACCACCGCCGTCACCGGCTTGCTGCCCGGATATTCCTGGGCGTACGCGCCCGTCGCCACACCCATCGCGCTGACTGCCATAGCGGCCGCGACCATCTTTGCCACTCGTTTCATGCTCTCTTCTCCTGGTTCCCGGTGATACCCGTCTGCAATGCGCTGCCGCCGGCCCGGCGCCCGCTTGCGGGCGCACCCGCGCGGTCTCGCTGGCCGCGCTTGGACCATGCCGGCTAACAGCGCTGCCCGCCGTAAACGGCAAGGGCGGATCTTGATGTTAACAACAGCAGACAATAGGCAGGTATAGGGGCTAACCCGCCTGCAATCCGCGGCATATGGCGGGAAACGGGGAAGATATGGCAGCAATCGCCCATAAAGGCTGCGTTGGCGACACCCTGCCCGGGCTAGCGGAAGAAGCCGAGCATTTCCTCCAGCAGCGGCTCAGGGGCTTCCTCGGGGATGTAATGGCCGCAGGGCAGCGCGCGCCCGCTTACGTCCGCGGCCACTTCCTGCCACAGCGCCAGCGGGTCGAAGCAGCGTGCCACCACGCCGTGCTCGCCCCACAGCACGCGCAGCGGCAGCGCCAGGCGGCGCCCGGCCTCGCGCTCGGCGCGGTCGTGCTCGAGGTCGACGGTGGCGGCGGCGCGGTAGTCCTCGCACATGGCGTGCACGCGGGCCGGGTCGCGCATCGCCGCGGTGTAGGCGGCCATGGCGTCGGGGGCGAACGCGGCCAGGCCGGCGTGGCGCAGCCCCATCAGCTTCTGGATGTAGAAATCCGGCTCGGCGTTGATCAGGGTCTCGGGGAACGGCGCCGGCTGGATCAGGAAGAACCAGTGCCAGTAGGCGGCGGCGAACGCCATGCTGGTGCGCTCGTACATGGCCAGCGTGGGCGCGATGTCGAGCAGCATGGCACGGCTGACCGCCTCGGGATGGTCCAGGCACAGCCGGTGCGAGACGCGCGCGCCGCGGTCATGGCCGCACAGCGCAAAGCGATGGAAACCGAGCGCCGCCATCAGCGCCACCTGGTCCTGCGCCATGGTGCGCTTGCTGTAGCGCTCGTGGCCGGCATTGCCGGGCGGCGCCGCACTGCTGCCGTAGCCGCGCAGGTCGGTGGCGATCACGGTGAAGTGGTCGGCCAGCGCGGGCGCCACCCGGTGCCAGATCAGGTGGCTTTGCGGGTGGCCGTGCAACAGCAGCAGCGGCGGCCCCGAGCCGCCCCGCACCCCGGCGATCTCGACCTCGCCGACCTGTTGCCGGAACGGTTCGAAATTCGGGAACAGTAGCGCGCTCGCGTCATTCAGCATGGGGGTCTCCGCTCAGATGGTCCTGTGCCGATCATAGGCGCAATCCGCCGTCGCGGCTGACGCAACTGAATTGCAACAACCGTAGGGCTATGGTTAAATCCGGCCATGACCCGTCCCAGTCCGGACCGGCCGGCCCTGGCGCCGGAACCGGCAATCCCGACCCCGGCGGCCCTGGAGGCCGCCCATGAACGCCTGCGCCGGCTGGGCGCGCGCGTGACCCAGCCGCGGCTGTGCATCCTGGCCTGCCTGATCGGCAGCGACGAGGCGCTGACGCACCAGGCCGTGATCGACCGGCTGCCCGAGGCCGGCGAGACCATCGACCGCGTCACCGTCTACCGTGTGCTGGACTGGCTGGTGGACCAGGGCGTGGCGCAGAAGCGCGCCGGCAACGACCGCGTGTTCCGCTTCAGCCTCGTCGAGCACGAGGCCGCGCGCGCGCAGGAGCATCGCCAGCACAGCCATTTCCACTGCACCCGCTGCGACCGCACCTTCTGCCTGGACGATGCCGCCGCCCCGGCGCAGCCGGCCGCGCCGCGCGTGCCCAGCGGCTTTGCCATCGAACATGTCGAACTGACCGTGAACGGCGTCTGCGCCGAATGCGGCAAGCGTACGCGCGCCGCCCACTGACCGGCACTCATTTCCCGGAGAACCAACAATGTCCAAACTGATCCCGGTCACGATCCTGACCGGCTTTCTCGGCAGCGGCAAGACCACCCTGCTCAAGCGCATCCTGAACGAGCAGCACGGCATGAAGATCGCCGTGATCGAGAACGAGTTCGGCGAAGAGAACATCGACAACGAGATCCTGGTGCAGGATGGCCGCGAGCAGATCGTGCAGATGAGCAACGGCTGCATCTGCTGCACCATCCGCGGCGACCTGGTGCAGGCGCTGTCGACGCTGCTGACGCGCCGCGACGCCGGCGAGATCGACTTCGACCGCGTGGTGATCGAAACCACCGGCGTGGCCAACCCCGGCCCGGTGGCGCAGACCTTCTTCATGGACGAGGAAATCGCCTCGCGCTACCTGCTCGACGCGGTGATCACGCTGGTCGACGCCAAGCACGCCCACCTGCAGCTGGACCAGCAGGAAGAGGCGCAGCGCCAGGTCGGCTTTGCCGACGCCATCTTCATCACCAAATCCGACCTGGTAAGCGAAGCCGACGTGGCCGAGCTGCGTCACCGCCTGCTGCACATGAACCCGCGCGCGCCGATCCGCCTGGTCAATTTCGGCGAGGCCCCGATCGACACCATCTTCGACCTGCGCGGCTTCAACCTGAACGCCAAGCTCGAGATCGACCCGGAATTCCTGCGCGCCGAGGAACACGACCACGCGCACGACCACGACCATGAACACGGCGACCATTGCGGCGCCGACTGCGGCCACGACCACGATCACGGCCATGGACATGGCCATGCGCACGACCACCATCACCACCACCACCACACCGACCGCATCGCGTCGTTCGTCTTCCGCAGCGACAAGCCGTTCCACTACGGCAAGCTGGAAGAATTCCTGTCCGGGATCCTGGCGGTCTACGGGGAAAAACTGTTGCGCTACAAGGGCGTACTATATATGGAGGGGGTGGACCGCAAAGTGGTGTTCCAGGGCGTTCACCAGCTGATGGGCAGCGACATCGGTGCCAAGTGGGAAGACGAGACCCCGGGCACGCGCATGGTGTTCATCGGCGTGGACCTGCCCCGCGACGCCATCCTCAAGGGCCTGGAGAACTGCCTGGCCTGAGTGCGCCTGCCGTCCCATGGGCGGCATCCCTTCCGACACCGCCGCGCGGCTGCCCCCCGTTCGGGGTACCGGGGAAATACCGAAGCGCCAGCCGGTTTTCCCCATATCTCCGAAAAATTTGTTCAAGTACAATAGGCCGGATTTGATACCGGTGGCGCACCTTTTTCCCGCCGCCGGTGTCCGGTCCACCGCTCGCCGGTGGACTTGCAGGGCGGCGGTTGTCGTCAGCATGAGGCAGGCCGCCAGCAGGTGCGGTCGCAGTGCTTCGTGCGGAGACCGCCTGTTCCGCTTGGGGTACCCCGACGCGCGCCGTCACTGACTGACGCGAGAGAGAGGTGTCCCCATGACAGCCGCAACGAAGACCAAAGAAAGCCGCAGCAAGACTGGTAGTGCAGCGGCAGAGACGCTCAAGGCGCAGCCTGTGAAGGCCGCGCCCGCTCCCCGCGGCAGTACGGCGAACGCCGAAGCGGGCGCAAGGAAGGGAGGCCCGCGAAGCAGCAAGACTGCAGCCAGCCAGAGTGAAACAACCGTGGCGCGCAAGCGCGCGGACAGCGCACCCGCGCGGACTGAGACGCCGCCGGCCGCATCAACAAGAGAATCAGCAGCAACCATGAGCAGCAACAAACTTCTGACTGAAGCTGAAATCCTGAAGATGAGCGACAAGGATTACATGAACGAAGCGCAGCTCGCTTTCTTCAAGCACCGCCTTGAACAGCTGCGCGACGAAATCCTGAAGAACGCTGACCAGACCACGGAACACCTGCGCGAAACCGTGATCGTGCCGGATCCGGCCGACCGCGCCACCATCGAGGAAGAACACGCGCTGGAACTGCGCACGCGCGACCGCGAGCGCAAGCTGCTGAAGAAGGTGGAACAGTCGCTGCAGCGCATCGAGTCCGGCGACTACGGCTGGTGCGAGGAAACCGGCGAGCCGATCGGCGTGCCGCGCCTGCTGGCAAGGCCCACCGCGACGCTGTCGCTGGAAGCGCAGCAACGCCGCGAACTGCGCCAGAAGCTGTTCGGCGACTGAAGCACGGCGCGCCGGCCAGCCGGCGCAGCCTGCGCAACATGACGGCCCGGGTACCCGGGCCGTTTGTTTTTGGGCCCCACTCCAGCCCTTGTCGCGCCATCGCCACGGCCTACCATTGAGAATCATCCGGCTGTTGCCGCCGCGGCCTTTCTGGTAAATTCGCAACCTTGTTGCAACAGCGCGCCCTTGTCCTTTGCGCGCTGCGTTGCCCCCTCCACATTCCCTGCTGCTGCCATGGCTGATCGCCTGCCCGTCACCGTGCTGTCCGGTTTTCCCGGCGCCGGCAAGACCACGCTGCTGAACCACCTGCTCGCGCATGGCGCGCGCGGGCGTGTCGGCGTGCTGGTCTGCGGCGCGCAAAACGGGCAAGCGCTGGCGCCCTTGCCGCCCGGTTGCGAGGCCGCGCTGCTGCCCTCGGGCGAGCCGCTGCTCGCCGAAGCCGCAAGGCTGGCCGCCACCGGCCGTTTCGACGCGCTGCTGGTGGAAGCCGACGGCCTGGACGAGCCGCTGGCGATTGCCGAAGGCTTCCTGTTCGAGGCCGAGCATGGCGCGGGGCCGGTCGCGGCCGTGCAGCCCGACACGCTGGTGACCGTGGTCGATGCCGCCACCGTGCTGCGCGACCTCAACGACGCCGAGTTCCTGGCCGACCGTGGCCTGGCGCAGGGCCAGGACGACGACCGCACCGTGGCCGAAGTGCTGGTCGCGCAGATCGAAGGCTGCGACGTGATCGTGCTGAACAAGGCCGACCTCGTCGGCGCCGCCGAGCTGGCGCGGCTGCGCGCGGCGCTGCACGCGCTGAACCCGCGCGCCGACATCGTCGAAGCCCGCTTCGGCGAGGTGCCGCCCGGGCGCGTGCAGGGCACCGGCCGCTTTGATTTCGAAGCCGCCGCCAATGGCGCCGGCTGGATCGCCGCGTTGCGTGGCGAGGCGCCCGCGGCGGACGCCGCCAGCGGTGTGTCCACGCTGGTTTACCGCCGCCGCCGTCCGTTCGATGCGCAACGCTTCGCCGACCTGATTCATACCGAATGGCTGCGCGAGCATGGCAGCGTGCTGCGCTCCAAAGGCCTGTTCTGGCTGGCGAGCCGGATGGAGACCGCGGGCGACTGGAACCAGTCCGGCGGCGTCTGCCGCCATGGCGGCGCCGGCGCCTGGTGGGCGGTGCTGGACCCGGCGCAATGGCCGGCCGACGCCGCCGAACGCGCGGAAGTCGAAGCCGACATGCACGACGCCGGCGCCCCGGCGCCGTTCGGCGACCGCCGCCAGGAACTGGTGCTGATCGGCCTGGACCTGGACCATGCCGCGCTGCAGGCCCGTCTCGACGCCTGCCTGCTGAGCGATGCCGAGATGGCCGCCGGCGTGGAAGCCTGGGCCGCCTGCCCGGACCCGTTCCCGACCTGGGTCGACGATTTCGACGACGACCACGATCACGCCCAT
The DNA here is from genome assembly GCF_900094595.1 of Cupriavidus alkaliphilus. Classification (GTDB taxonomy): domain Bacteria; phylum Pseudomonadota; class Gammaproteobacteria; order Burkholderiales; family Burkholderiaceae; genus Cupriavidus; species Cupriavidus alkaliphilus. Next base: position 81,382 of record NZ_FMAD01000018.1, read on the forward strand.
GGCCACGACCATGGCGACGACTGCGGCTGCGGCGATCCCGGCCACGATCACGGCCACGGCCACCAGGGCGGCCATCCCCATGCGCACTGACTGGTTCGCCCGCCTGCGCGTGCACGGCCCGGGCCTCTGGTCCGCGCTGTGGCTGGCGCTGTGCCTGTTGCTGGCGCAGCATGCCGGGCTGACTCACCGCATCGTCCACGGCGGCCTGCCGGCGCCGGCCGGGGCCCCGGCGGCGGCCACCGCCGCCACGTCCGACAATGACCCGCACCCGCTGTCGCTGGCCTTCAGCGGACACTCGTGCGTGCTGTTCGATGGCGCCACCGTCGCCGACACGCATTGCGGCAAGCTGCCGCCGCTGCAGCTTGCCTTCGGCAAGCCGGTCAAGCCCGCCAGCCTGGCCTGGCGCTGGCCCGACCTGCCCTCTGCTCAGCCCTTCCAATCGCGCGCCCCGCCGGCGCCGGCCATCGCCCTCGCCTGATCCGGGAACGCGGCCAGCGCCGCGCACCCGCCGTCTTACGCATTCCGAGCTGAACACGCGCCCTGCCGGCCGCGCCGCCATGCCCATCCCGGGCGTGCCGCGCCTGGCCGGACACCGCCGTGCCAGCCGGGCCGATTGCCACTGCATTGCTCCGCGCGCCATGTCGAAGAACCGTTACACCGCCCGCCGTCACACCCAGCCTGCCACCCCGCGCCTGACTCCGCTGGCAGCACTTGCCGCCTCCCTGACCGCCACGCTGGCCACCGCCCTGGTGGCGCCCGCCGCACTGGCGCAGACCGCCACGGCGCCGGCAGCCGCAGCCGCCCCCGCCGCCGCTCCCGCCACCCCGGCCGGCGCCACGCTGCGCGAAGTCGTGGTCACCGCCAACCCGCTGGGCAGCGACCTGAACGAGATGGTGGCGCCGGTCTCGACGCTGGGCGGCGACGCGCTGACGGTGCGCCAGGCCAGCACGCTGGGCGAGACCCTGGACAAGCTGCCCGGGGTGTCGTCCACATACTTCGGCCCCAACGCCAGCCGGCCGGTGATTCGCGGCCTCGACGGCGACCGCATCAAGGTGCTGCAGAACGGCGGCACCACGGTCGACGCCTCGACGCTGTCCTATGACCACGCCGTGCCGGTGGACCCGCTGGTGGCCGAGCGCATCGAAGTCGTGCGCGGCCCGGCAGCGCTGATGTACGGCGGCAATGCCATCGGCGGCGTGGTCAACGTGATCGACAACCGCATCCCCAAGGAGCCGATCGAAGGCGTCGGCGGCGCGGTCGATGCCAGCGCCACCGCGGGCGGCGACCAGGCGCGCAACGCCAGCGCGCTGATCGAGGCCGGCAACGGCAAGTTTGCCGTCCACGCCGATGCCTTCGCGCGCAAGACCAGCGACCTGCGCATCCCCGGCTACGCGCGCAGCGACCGCCTGCGCAACGCCGAGCCGCTGCCCGAAGGCGAGGCCGAACCCTACGGGCGCCTGCCCAATACCAGCGCCGACCAGCAGGGCGGCTCGCTGGGCGGCTCCTACACCTGGGCCGATGGCTTCCTCGGCGCCAACTACAGCGCCTACCGCAACGACTACGGCACGCCCGCCGAGGACGCGGTGCGGCTGAAGATGAAGCAGGACCGCTTCGCGCTGGAAGGCGAGGCGCGCAACCTGGCGGGCAACACCGGCGGCTGGTTCGAGTCGGTCAAGGGCAAGGTCAGCTTCACCGACTACGAGCATCGCGAAATCGAGGACGGCGAGACCGGCACCATCTTCAAGAACCGCGGCTGGGATGCGCGCTTCGAGGCCAAGCACGCGAAGATCGGCAACCTGACCGGCGTGATCGGCACGCAGTTCGGGCATACCAACTTCTCGGCGCTGGGCGAAGAGGCCTTCGTGCCCAGCACCAACACCGACAATGCCGCGCTGTTCCTGTTCGAAGAGCTGCCGCTGACCGCCGGCGGCGACCTGAAGCTGAACTTCGGCGGCCGGCTCGACCACAGCAGCGTCAAGGCCAGCGCCAACGGCAACGACCGCTTCGCCGACGCCAGCCGCAGCTTCAACGCCACCAGCGCCTCGGCCGGCCTGCTGTACAAGATGAACCCGGCGTGGTCGCTGACCAGCAACGTGTCCTACACGGAACGCGCGCCCACCTTCTACGAGCTGTACGCCAACGGCCCCCACGTCGCCACCGGTGCCTGGGAAGTCGGCGATCCCAACGCCAACAAGGAGCGTGCCACCTCGATCGACCTGGGCGTGCGCTTCAAGTCAGGCGCGCACAGCGCCAGCGTGTCGGGCTACTACAGCCGCTTCGCCAACTACCTTGCGCTCAGTGCCACCGGCCGCGCGCGCGACGAAGCTGGCGATGTGGTCGCGGTCGGCAGCCCGGACGCGCTGCCCGAGTTCCAGTACCTGGGCGTGCCGGCGACGCTGTACGGCTTCGAGGCCGAAGGCAAGACGCGCCTGCTGCAGAAGATGCTGACCAGCAGCGACACGCTGGACTTCGAGGCGCGCGCCGACTACGTGCGCGGGGAAAACCGTGACACCGGCGAGCCGCTGCCGCGGCTGGCGCCGCTGCGCCTGGGCGGCGCGCTGGTGTACGGGGCCGGGCCGTGGGGCGCGCGCGTGGATGTCACGTATGCCGCCAAACAGACGCGCGTGCCGAACAACGACACGCCGACCGATGCCTATACGCTGCTGAGCCTGGCGCTGACCTACAAGTTCAAGGTGGCGGGAACGCAGACCCTGGTGTACCTGCGCGGCGACAACCTGACCAACCAGGACGCGCGCAACGCGGCATCGATCCTGCGGGATATCGCGCCGATGGCGGGCAGGAGCGTGAAGGTGGGGTTCAGGACGTCGTTCTGAGGCTAGCCCGCAAGCGCCAATTGTGTGCTCCCTCTCCCGCTTGCGGGAGAGGGAGCAAACCGGCAGGGTGGTGACGACCTCAGTCGCGGTTCACCACCCATTCCCCTTCGATCTGCGCCGCCCCGACGCGTGCCAGCGCTCCCACCGTCTGCGCGCAGATCTCCGCCATCTGCTGCTCCGGCATAAAGCGCTCGCGCATGTGGGCCATCAACGGCGCCGCTTCCATCCACGCGGCCAACGCGGCCAGCGTCATCCGCTGCGCCTCCAGCAGCTTGAATTTCACCAGCACCTTGACCGCATGGGCGGCATTGCGCGCCGGGTCGGCGCTCAGGTACGCCAGGCGTCCCTGGGCGCGTTCGACCGCCGCCGCGACGTCGGTGAACACGCTGCCGTGGCCCGGGATCACCACGCGCACATCGAGCTGCGTGATGCGCGCCAGCACCGCTGCCTGCTCGGTGAAGCCGCTCTCGCCCTCCAGTTCGGGAAAGATCACGCCGAAACCGTTCTGCCACAACGCGTCGCCGGAAATCAGGATGCGCTCGGCCGGGGCGAACAGCATCACCGCGTGCGGGTCATGGCCGGGGGCCGCCACCACCTGCCAGTCGATGCCGCCCAGGCGCAGCGTGTCGCCGTCGTTCAGCACGCTGTCGAAGGCAAAGCGGTCGCATTGCTGGCCGGTGGCCTTGTAGCTGAGCGCATCCGTGTCCCACGCGGCCACGGCATCGGCCTCGGCCGCGGGGATCGCGGTGCGCGGCTGCCAGCGTGCCTGCAGCGCGGCGTTGCCGCCGCAGTGGTCGGAGTGCAGATGGGTGTTGATCACGCGCGCCAGCGGCCGGCCCTGCAGCGCGGACGCCACCAGCGCCACCGTCTGCGGCGCGTGGGTGACGTAGCCGGTGTCGACCAGCGCGGTATCGTCGCCGTCGGCGAACAGGATGTTGTTGGCCGAAAGCCAGCCGCGCTCGAACACACGCATGGATGACGGCAACTGCGGGACCGGGCTTGGACTCAAGGGGATGCCTCCTCGCCCGCCAGCCATGCTGCGCGCTGCGGCAGTTGCGCCCACACGTGGCGCTTGTCTTCGTCGCTGGCCGAGGACCAGCCGGCGATTTCGTCGATCGTGCGCAGGCAACCCGCGCAGTAGCCGCTGAACGGGTCCATGTGGCAGATGTTGCGGCATGGCGAAGGCACGGGCGACGCGCGCTGCGCGAGGTCGGCTTGCACCGCCAGTTCAGCCGCGGAGGGGACGGGCGCGGGCATGGTGGCCACCGGACAGCGCTCAGCCGGCCGCGCGCGCGGCCTTGGCCGCGACTTTCTGGTTGAAGCGGCCGGCGTCGATCAGGTGGCGCTCGTGCACGCCCTCCGAGATCTTGTCCTCGCCGTCCCACGCGCTCAGCTGGAAGCGCAGGCGGCGCCCGTCGACCTCGACCAGCTCGCCCCTGACCGTCACCGTCATGCCCGGCGGCGTCGGCGCGAGGTGCGAGAAGCTGACCAGCGTGCCGAGCGACTGCTCGCGCGGCCAGTCCAGGTGCTCGCGCAGCATCTGCAGGCAGGCGCATTCCATGATGCCGACCAGGTAGCCGGTGGCCAGCACGTCGGGCATCTCGGGGCAGCCCGGGATATCGTCATACAGGCGCGGCACCGTGGCCTTGGGCGGCACCGTGTATTGCCAGCTGAATGCCAGTCCGGGGCGCAGGTCCGGGCTCATGCGGCGGCTCCGGGGGTGCCCGCGGCGGGGATCGCGACATCGGCCACTTCGGCCCCGGTCATCTGCTGCAGCTGGTGCGGCGTCAGGTTGAACACCGCATGCGGATGGCCGGCCGCGGCCCACAGGCTGTCATAGCGGAACAGGTCCTGGTCCAGCAGCATCACCGGCGCCACCGCATGGCCGATCGGGCAGACCCCGCCGATGGCATAGCCGGTCTTCTCGCGCACGAAGCGCGCGTCGGCCTTGCCCAGCGCGCCCACGCGCGCGGCCACCTTGGCCTCGTCGACGCGGTTGCTGCCGCTGGCGATCACCAGCACCGGCGCGTCGTCGGCGACGCGGCGGAAAATGATGGACTTGGCGATTTCCGCCACGCTGCAGCCCAGCCCCGCCGCAGCCTCGGCCGAGGTCTTGCCGGTGGCGGGCAGCATCACCACGGGCCGGTCGTGGCCCAGCCCCGCCAGCAGGTCGGCCACGCGCTGCGCGGACTCGGGCAGCGCTTCGTCAGGCATCGTCATGCAGTCTCCTGTTTGCGGCGGGCGCTTACACGCAGGCCGGTGCCGCATCGCTGGCGGCGGCCCATTTGGTCAGCAGGGCGCGGCCCACGCGCGAACTGTTGGCGCGGCCGATCGCCTGCGAGATGTAGTCGCCGGCGCGCACCACCGCTTCCAGGTCGATGCCGGTGTGGATGCCCATGCCGTGCAGCATGTAGAGCACGTCTTCGGTGGCGACATTGCCGGTGGCGCCCTTGGCATAGGGGCAGCCGCCCAGGCCCGCGACCGAGGCATGGAAGATCGCAATGCCCACTTCCAGGCTGGCCAGGATGTTGGACAGGGCCTGGCCGTAGGTATCGTGGAAATGGCCGGAGAGCCGGTCCAGCGCAAACTCCGCCGCCGCGGCGCGCATCACTTCCTGCACGCGCACCGGCGTGCCCACGCCGATGGTGTCGGCGATGTCGATCTCGTCGCAGCCCAGCTCGCGCATGCGGCGCACCACGTCGACCACCGAGCTGACCGGCACCTCGCCCTGGTACGGGCAGCCGAGCGCGCACGAGATGCTGCCGCGCAGGCGCACGCCCTGCTCCTTGGCCGCGGCCGCCACCGGCGCGAAGCGCGCGATCGACTCGGCGATCGAGCAGTTGATGTTCTTCTGCGAAAACGCCTCGCTGGCCGCGCCGAAGATCACCACCTCGTCGGCCCCGGCCGCGATCGCGCCCTCGAAGCCCTTCATGTTCGGCGTCAGCGCCGAATACAGCGTGCCCGCACGGCGCTGGATGCGCGCCATCACGTCGGCGCCGTCGGCCATCTGCGGCACCCATTTGGGCGACACGAACGAGGCGGCCTCGATATTGACGAAGCCGGCGTCGGTGAGCTGGTTGATCAGCGCGACCTTCACGTCGGTCGGCACCATCGCCTTCTCGTTCTGCAGGCCGTCGCGCGGACCCACTTCAACGATCTTCACGTAGTTCGGCATGGTCATGGCTGTCTCCTGTCCTTTATTCGGTGGGGTATGGTTGGCTCGTATGGCGGGCTGGCGTAGCCGGTCAGTAGCCGCGTTGCAGGTCGACCACGCCCGCGATCGGCTGGCCGGCGCGCAGCGCGCGGATCTTGCCGGCGATCTGCGCGATGCTGTCCTCGCGCAGCGTCAGCGCCGAGATATGCGGCGTAATGGTGATGCGCGGCTCCTGCCAGAACGGGTGCTCGGCGGGCAGCGGCTCGGTGCGGAACACGTCCAGCGTGGCGCCCGCGACCTGGCCGGCCTGCACCGCCGCGAGCAGGTCGGCTTCGACCAGGTGCTGGCCGCGCGCGACATTGATCACGTAGGCGCCCTGCGCCAGCTTGCCGAACAGTTCGCCGTTCAGGATGCTCTCGGTCTGCGGCGTCAGCGGCAGCACATTGACCAGCACGCGCAGGCCGTCCAGGAACGGCGCGCGGCCGGCATCGCCGTGGAATCCCACCACGCCCTCGACGGCGCGCGCGGTGCGGCTCCAGCCCCGCACCGGGAAGCCGAAGCCGGCCAGCGTGCGCGCGATATGCGTGCCCAGCGTGCCGATGCCCATCACGCCGATGGTGAAGTCTTCGCGGCGGTGCGGCTTGAGGAATTTCCACTTGCCGGCCTGTGCCTGGGCGGCGTAATCGTCCAGCCTGCGGAAATAGCGCAGCACGGCGGAGGTGACGTATTCGGCCATCTGGGCGGCCATGCCGGCGTCGTCCAGCCGCACGATCGGCACGCCGGCCGGCAGTGCCTGCGGATCCTCGTCGCGCAGGCGCAGGATGCCGTCGACACCGGCACCGAGGTTGAACACCGCCTTCAGGTCGGTGCGGCCGCGCAGCATGTCGACGGGCGGGCGCCAGACCACGGCGTAGTCGGCCGGCTCGCCACGGCTGTCCTCCCACGTGACGCATTGCGCTTCCGGCAGCGCTTCGGCAAAGCCCGCGATCCACGGGTCGTAGCGGCCATCGGGCACGTACAACTGCAACTTCATCTTGTCTCCAGCAGAATTCTGGTGGGGTAAAAGCGTATTCTGGCAGAGGAACCGGCCCCCGGCTGGCGGATGCAACGGTGATCGCACCCGACTTGCGGCCCGGCAGCGACGCCTGCGGTTGCCAACGTCACTTGCTCTCGAACGCCAGCAGTTGCGCGCCTTCGGCGACCTGCTCGCCGACCCCGTACAGCACCTCGCTGACCACCCCGTCGGCCGGCGCGCTGATGGTGTGCTCCATCTTCATCGCCTCCATCACCAGCAGCGGCGCGCCGCGCGTGACCGTGCTGCCGGCCTCGACCATCACGGCGATGACCTTGCCCGGCATCGGCGCGGTCAGCTTGCCGCCCTCGCCTTCGGCCTCGCCGGCATGCGCGAGCGGATCGAGCCACGCCAGACTCACATGCCGCCCGGCGTAGAAGACGTGGAAGGTATCGCCATCGGCATGCACCTGTCCGTGCGTGCGCCGCGTGCCGAGGTTGACGCGGAGGTCGTCGGCCTGGCAGGTATAGGCAAAGGGCGCGGCCTGGTCGGCGTAGATCAGCGTGCTGCCGCGTGCATTGCTGTCCAGCTTCACGTCCAG
>NZ_FMAD01000020.1 GCF_900094595.1 Cupriavidus alkaliphilus
CGCGGCCGCACCGACGTGCCCAAGATCGTCGACTGGTACATGGAAGGCAAGCTCAATATCGACGACCTGATCACGCACACGCTGCCGCTGGAGCGCATCAACGAGGGCTTCGACCTGATGAAGCGCGGCGAGTCGATCCGCTCGGTGGTGTTGTACTGAGCCCGGCCTGACGGCAACGCGGGGCGGCGGCGCTCCGCCTCAGCCCGCCCCGGCGGCGTCATCGACGCCGGTGCTGGCAAAGCGCTCCCGATAGGCGCCCGGCGTGACCTGGAGCCGCCGCTGGAACGCTTGCCTGAGCTTGGCCTCCGAGCCAAAGCCGCTCTCGGCTGCGATCCACTTCAGCGGCTGCGCACTGTCTTCCAGCAGCCGCCGCGCCGCATCGAGCCGGGTCTGCTCCACGTAGGCCGACGGCGTATGCCCGGTTTCCTTCAGGAATACCCGGGAAAAATTGCGCTGGCTCATCGCAAAGCGCTGCGCCAGCACCTGCACCGAGAGATCCGCCTTGGGCATGCGGTGGATATAGTCCTGGATATCGCGCACGCGCGGATGCCCCGTCATCTGGCTGAGCAGGTGTTCACTGAACTGTGATTGACCGCCCGGCCGCTTCAGGTAGACCACCAGATCCCGCGCCACCGACAGCGCGATGTCGCGCCCGAGGTCCTCCTCGACCATGGCAAGCACCAGGTCGAACACCGCGGTCACGCCGGCCGAAGTCCAGATATGCGCATCGCGCACGAAGATGGCATCGGCATCCACCCGGACCCCGGGATACCGCTGCCGCATCAACTCCGCCACGCTCCAGTGCGTGGCCGCGCGCCGGCCCGCGAGCAGGCCGGCCTCGGCAAGGAAGAAGCTGCCCGAGCACAGGCCCACGATGGTCCGCAGCCGGCCGGCCTGGGTCCGGCACCAGCTGACGATGTCGCCGCACGCGCCCAGCACGTTGACGATGTCGCGTGCGCCGACGACCACCACCACGTCCGCGGGCGCCAGGCCAGCGAGCGCGTGCGTGGCCTCGAGCGATACCAGCGTGTCGGAGCGGATCGCGCCGGCGCGCGGCGCGACCAGGCGCAGCTCGTATTTCGGCTCGCAGCCGAGCTGCCGCAGCCGGGTGTTGGCGTAATCGAAGACATTGATGGCGCCGACCGCTTCGACGGCCTTGAATCCGGGATAGATGACGATGTCTACAGTAGTCTTGGTCTTCATGGCGCGCAGCGACGCGGGAGGGGCGGCAAAGGCGCCTTGCGGCGCTGGTCGGACGCCGATTCTATCGAATCCGCGAACCGCACCCCGACCGCAATGCAAGGCTGCAGCCCTCAGCCCCCCCGATCAGCTTGCGCCCCGCACGAACGGTGTGCGCACGACTTGCGCCACGATCCGGTTGCGGTAGACCTCCACCGTGACGCGATCGCCGATCCTGACCCCGGGCGCTACCCGCGCCAGCGCGATGGCGAAGCCCAGCGTCGGACTATAGGTGGCGCTGGTGACCTTGCCGATCACCGCGCCCTCCTCGCTGCTCACCGTGCTGTGCGCTGGCGGGACCGCGCCGCTGCCTTCCAGCGCGAGTCCGACGAACTGCTGCGTCTGGCCACGCGCGCGCACGGCAGACCTGCCGCAGAAATCCCGGCCGGAATCGAGATCCACGCTCCAGCCCAGGCCTGCATCGAGCGGCGAGGTATGGACGTCAAGGTCGTGCCCGTGCCGATGCACGCCCGCCTCGAGCCGCAGCGTATCCCAAGCCTCGTGGCCTGCCGCAACGATTCCTGCCGAATGCAACCGGTCCCAGAGGCGGCCGGCATGCCTTGCCGCCACCATCAGTTCGAAACCATCCTCGCCGGTCTTCCCGGTCCTCGCCACCATCAGTTCGCCGGCTTCCGGGTCGCGCACGAAGGTGGAGTTGAACGGCTTCAGCGTTTCGGCGTGGCGGGTGGCCGGAATTGCCCGGATGACTTTTTCGCGGGCCCTCGGGCCCTGCACGGCGATGACCGCCAGCGGCTCGACCCCTGCCGTGGCGCAATCCGGCCGTCGCGGCACCACGGTCACCTCGGCCCTGGCCTCATGGATCCTGGCGCGGATCCATGCGATGTCACCAGCGGCCGTGCACGCGTTCAGGACGGCGCGGTAATGCTGCGGCCCGAGGTAGTAGACCACGAGGTCGTCGATCACGCCGCCCGAAGTGTCGAGCATGCAGCTATACAGGGCCTTGCCCGGCGTCTTCAGCTTGCCGACATCATTGGACAGGAGCCTGCCAAGCATCATTCGCGCATCCGGACCCTGCAGGTCCGCCACGCACAGATGCGACAGGTCGAACATGCCTGCGTCCTTGCGCACGGCATGGTGCTCTTCGATCTGGGATCCGTAGGCAAGCGGGAGCTTCCAGCCATCGACGTCGCCCATGCGGGCGCGCAGCAGCAGGTGCTGATCGTACAGCGGCGTGGACTGCCACTGCGGGGGACTTTTCGTCATCGCGTTGGGGCCGGTGGGTAATTGGGCAATTGGGCAATCGGGAGCGCGGCCATCGGCCTGGTCCGTCGCACCACGCTTGCCGGTTGCGCGCATCGGCTTGCGGCAGCGGCGACGTTGCGTGCCAGTACATCAGATCGCCTGGCGACCGGATAGAACAAAGGCGGCATGCGCATGGGACGCCTGCGCCAGGCCGCGCCCGGCCGCAAAACGGCAAGTCAGCCCGCCGCCGCGCTCCAGTCCCCGCCCAGCGCCAGCAGCAGCGCAATCCGCTGCTGCAGATGCCGGCCGTGCGCATCGATGCAGTCGATCTCGGCCGCCAGCAATGACTGGCGCTGCTTCAGCACGCCGCGCATGTCGGACGCGCCTATCCCGGCACGGGCTTCCGCGCGCCGCACCAGCTCCCGGCTTTCGGCAACCCGGTCCTGCAGTTGCCGGGTGCGCACGGCATGGCTGGATTCGGCCCGCAGTCCCGCTTCGACCTCGCCCAGCGCCCCCAGGGCCTTGTTGCCATAGGCGATCAGGGCGGCCTTTTGTTCGGCGCTGTAGTAGTCGGCCCGGGCCTTGAGTTCGCCGCCGCTGAAGAGCGGCGCGAAGAACGAGCCGTTCAGTCCCTTGACCGTGCTGCCGGCCTGGTTGAGCAGGAATACGTCGCTGCGGATATCGGTAATGGCCGCGCTGATGGCAATGCGCGGCAGGCGCGCCGCTTGCGCCGACTGCCTCATGTCGAAGGCCGCGGCAACCTGGTGTGCGGCCGCGCTCAGGTCCGGGCGGCGGTCGAGCAGGTCCGCCGGCAACCCGGCTTGCGGCGCCGGGGGCACGGGCGGCAGGTCACGCCCGGACGCTATCCTGCCGATCTCGCCGGCCGGATAGCGCCCCAGCAGCAGTTCCAGCGCCTGCGCGGCCTGGCTGCTGGCCAGCCTTGCCGACTCCAGCGCATCGACCTGCGACCGGCGCGCATTGCGCGCCTGCGCCAGCTCGGTCTCCGGCGCGGCGCCGATGGCAACACGCTGGCCGGCGATCCGCAACAGCTGGTCGTGGATGGCAACGCCTTGCCGCAGCCGCGCTTCGCGTTGCGCGTGCTGGATCAGCGTGAACCATGCCTGGGCCGTGGCCGCGGCGACGACGCGCCGGGCCCACAGCTGGTCGTCCCGGGCGGCGGCGTAGCGGGCTTGTCCGGCCCGCGCCTGCGCGCGGATGCGTCCCCACAGGTCGATCTCCCAGCTTGCGCCGATGGAAAGGAGCTGGGTCTCGGAATTGCCCGCCCTGCCCTTTACGCCCGCATCGGGCAGCAGGCCGCTGCCCTCGATGGCGGCCAGCGCCTGCGCCTGCCGCACCCGTACCTCGGCGAGCCGGAGGTCGCCGTTGTGCGCGATGGCCTCGCGCACCAGCCGCTGCAGTTCGGCATCGTCGAAGGTGGCAAGCCAGCCGTCGGCGGGGTTGCCCGCCTCGGCATCGTTGACCCAGGCAGGCTGGCCTTCGAGCACCGGCACGGCCTGGCGCAGCAGGTCGGCGCCTTCGGGCGGCGCCTGCAGGGCGCAGCCGCAGAGCATGGCGACCGCCATCGTCAGCGCGGCCGGAACCCTCATCTTGGCGTATGACGACACAGGCATCCCTCTAGTGAAGTTTGAGTACCAGGTAGTTGAGCTTGGAGCTGACGCGCAGGAACACCATCCGAACGATATGGAACATCTTCAGGTGTTCGGTATAGATCGCGCCGGCGCCGACGGCACCCACCGGGAGCAGCTGTTGCCTCGACTCGTCGCGCAGCGCCAGCTTGACCGCGAACCGGTTGGGCACGGCGTCGGCGGTGCCCGTGCTCGGGATCATGCCGCCCTGCGCCACCTGCCCCTGCGACTGCGCCCAGACGATCGAGTCGACCCGCGCCTTGATGATCTGGCCCGGATGCGTGGGCAGAAAAATCTCCGCGAGGTCGCCTTCCTTGACCTGGTAGAGCTCGTTCTGCCGGTAGAAGGCGAGCACCTCCTGCTGGTCCTCGACAAAGCTGAAGGCCGGCGAAAACGGGAACGGGACCAGCATGGTGCCCACGCGCACCTGCAGGTTCACGACCTTGCCATCGGCGGGAGCGCGGTACACGGTCTGGTCCAGCTCCCACCTGGCCTGCTCCAGCAGGACTTCGGTTTCCGCGCGCCGGGCGCGCGCCGTCGCGATGGCCGCGAACTCGCCCTGGCTCTTGGCGGACAGCTTCTGCCTGGCCTCGTCCTCGGCGGCCTGCGCGCTGGCCAGTTCGCCTTCCAGTTCGCGCTGGCGCGACAGCGCTTCGTCGCGCTCGAACTTCGCGCCGGCGCCGGCCGCGAGCAGCGCATCCTGTTCCTTGAGCCGCTGGCGCGCCAGTGTCAGCCTGGCCGTCACCGTGCTCACCCTGCCGGCCGCGCCACGCACGGATTCGCCGAGCTGCCGCGCCGACGCCTGCGCCTCGGCAAGCGCGGCGTCGTCCGCCATCAACCGGCGCTCGAGCTGCCGGACCGAGGCCTGATACGGAGTCGGGTCGATGCGCAGCAGCACATCGCCCTTCCTGTAGCGCCGGTTTCCTTCGGCCGGGAGCTCGACGATGCGGCCGCGCACCTGTGGCACCACCTGCAGGACCTTGCCGACGACGCGGACATCATGGGAAGACGGCGCGACCACGTTGAGCGTCAGGACCATCAGCGTCAGCGCGACCACCGGGATCGTGAACACGATGACCATCGCGGTCGCGTTCCACGGCAGCCACCTGAACTTGAAGAAAATCAGCCATACAACCAGCGCGTAGGCGGCAAGCAGCAGAGCGTCCATTCAGATCGGCTCCTTGCGCGCGCGCATGGCGCTGGCGACGGGCTGCGCCGCGGATGCCGGCGTGTCGGCGGCACGGCCCGGGCCGCGTGTGCGGTCCTGGCTCTTGCAGGAGGCCGATGCCCCGTTACCCTGCGCGGCGGCGTCATTGTCTTCCGGTGCCTTGTCGGTGCCATAGGCGGCCCGGTAGAACACCGGCTTGGTATGCGCCCAGAGCCAGGCCAGCGGCCACAGCAGCCCGCCGAAGAACAGCGAGAGCAGGCACAGCGCGTGGATCGCCTCCTTCTGCGGATGGCGCTTGCGCTGCGCGATCCGCTCCGGCCAGATATGGAGCATCCAGAACAGGTAGATCGCGCCTGCCGGCACGAATACCAGCACCACCCAGGAGATGGCATTGGCGGCGGTCTCGAGGGCCTTGCCGCTGAGCAGCGAGGCGAAGGCGGGTTCAGTCGACGCCAGCAGGGCGATGCCCGCCAGCAGGTGTGGTCGCAGTTTCATGGCATAACGATGGGATGGAACACGGGGGCGCGGCGCTGCCGCGTGCATGGGCCTAGGAGCCGGCCACGACGCCGTGCAACCCGGCGCGGGGCGCGTCCTGCGACGTGCGTCGCGCCGGCTGCTCCGAGGGCGCGGGTTCTGCCGGCGGCACGGTGTCCTCGGCTTCCGGCGAATCGTCGGCGTACAGCAGGTTGTACTTGCTGCGGCCGGGATCTTCCGCGGCACGGCACGCCGCCGCCGTCGCGGCAAGCCCGGTTCCCGTGCACGCGGGCCGCGGATCCGTGGCCGCGGGCTGCGCGGGCGTGGCCGGGCGCTGGGCGTGCGCTTGCCCCGCGGCCATGACCAGCAGGGCAATGGCTGTCGCCGTGGCGGCCGATCGGCAGTTCTCGATCATCTCTGCAGTTTCCTCCGAAGTCCTTGCGTGGCCGTCGACGCGCACCGGCAGCGCCAGCCGCGTCCCGGCAGAGCGCACACCTTATGGCAGCGCTTCGTCTCCGGCTATCAAAGGAATTAGAAAGTCGGCACGGGCGCGATCGACACGTTCGCCGCGGCCTGGCCTTGCCGCGCGGATTCGAAGTCCTGTGATAGCCGCGCGCCCGGGCCGCGCATACGCTGACGGCCTTCGCACACACCCGGGTGCCGTCCGGGTCCGCGTGAACCCGTTGCCACCATGAATGCTGTTTCCCTGATGTGCGCCGGCGTCATTGCCGCCGCCGCAAGCACCCTGACCGGATGCGCGATCCCCACTGCCGAGACCCTGCACCCGTTCCAGGAGCCGTGGCCCTGGACCCGGCTCGTCGCTGTCAACCGTACCGGCCATGACGTGACCGGCGTGCGCGCCGGCCGTTGCGAAACCGGGCCGGTGCCGCGCCACTCGCAGTCGTCCCCGTCGTTCTGCTTTCCTGGCGAGCGGCCTGACAAGGCGATCGAGGTCAGCTGGACCGATGCCGCCACCGGCACGCCCGGCGCCGCGGCCGCCGCGGGCAAGCGGCACGCCGCCGCGGTGCCACCGCCACCGCTGTGGCAGGAAGACCCGCGTCCGGAGGATCTCGCCGGCGCCTACCTGTGCGTACTGTTGCGCAGCGACGCGCCGGTCAGCATGACGCTGGCCAGCAGCGCCGAGGCATGCGCCGTCCTGTAGCACGCTATCGCGTGGCCGCCGCCGCGCGGTGGCGGGCCGGGCGCTACCGGCCCGCCCGCCATGCCGCAGCCTATCGCACCGAATAGCCGCGGCCGGTCATGCAGGCGCCCCACGCCTGCCAGTAGGACGTCAACATCCAGTGGTTGCCGGCCTGCGCCTGCGCACTGAGCGCTGCCGCCTGGCGGCGGTGCTGCCGATGCGCGACGCCGCCGGCCACGGTACCGATCGCCGCGCCCGTGGCCGCCCCCTGGCCGGCATCACCGCCGATCGCGCCTGCCACCGCGCCGACTGCAGCGCCACCGGCGGCTCCTCTCACCCGCTCGCCGCCGGGCACGATGACCGGCACCGGCGCGTTGGCGACACGGTACGGATCCACGCCCGACTGCTGCCTGGCCCAGCCATAGCAGGCGCTGTCGTCGCGGGCCTGCACCGGGGCCGATTGCCCCCTGGCGGGATAGGCCACGGGCTTCTGCACCATGGCCTGCGCCTGGCCCGTGCCAGGCAAGGCGCCCGCAGTCAGAACGAATGCCGCACTGGCAAGCCGCACCAAGGCCGCACTGGCGATCCGATCGAATGCCGCTCTGGCGGCGGGGGCAAGGTCTTGACGATGCCTCATGAGCTCTCCTGTTCAACGAAAAGATGCCGCCCTGGTGGGGCGGACCAGCGAGGCCTTGCCTGGTGCTCCAGGCGTGCCTCCAAAGATGGGACGGTCAGTTGTCCCCTCAATGTTCGCCGTGCAGGAAAGCCATCACCATCACAGGAATTAGAAAACCGGCGCCTCCGCCTGGCCGGCCACCAGCGCCTCGCACATCTGCCGCAGGTGCTGCGCGATGTAGGCGGACTGGCGTTCGATCTCGTCGTCCCACTCCGCCTTATGCGCCTTGTCCGCCTTGTCTGCCTTGTCTGCCTGTTCCGCCGCATAGTCGTGCAGGTCTGCGCACAGCTCGGCCAGCTGCGAGCCGCCGAGCACGGCCAGGGAGCCCGAGATGCGATGCAGCAGCCGTGCCAGCCGACGCACGTCGCGCGCGGCCCGGATCGCATCGCATTGCGCCAGGTCAGCGCCGGTCTGCGCAAGGAAGGCTTCGGCATATTCGCCGGGCACCGCCGGCAGTTCGGGCAGCGCCTCATCCGCCAGCGTGTCAGCCTGTGCGCCGGCTTCCCGCTGCGTCGCCGTGGCCGTCTCGCCGACGCGGGCGAGGACGGATGCGAGCGCGGCCAGAGACACCGGCTTGGTCAGGTAGCCGCTGAACCCGCTCGCCTGCCCGCGCGCGACATCGTCGGGTTGCGCGCTGGCGCTCACGGCGTACACCGGGACCGGCATGCCGGCACGCCTGATTTCGCTGAGCAGGTCGAAGCCATTCATCACCGGCATGTCGATGTCGGTCAGGACCGCGTCCACGCTATCGCCATGTTGTCGCAGCATGGCCATGGCCTCGTTGCCGTTGCCCGCCTCGATCACGCTGGCGCCGAGGGCGAGAAGCTGGTCGCGCAGCAGGTTGCGGTTGAGCAGGTTGTCTTCGGCGACCAGCACGACGCGTCCGGCCAGCGGCGCCGGCACGCGCACCGCTCCATCGAAGCCGGGCCGGCTGTCTGCCGCTTGCGGCAACGCCGGCTTCCTGGTCAACACCGCCACCACGGCGGCGTGGATGCCGGTCAGGCTATAGGCGGACACCTCGCTGCCGCCGTCTGGCCGGGTGGTGGCGACGGGCGGCCCCGACTGCTTCAGCCAGACGATCGAGGCCGGCCTGGGCCACCAGGCGATGACTGCGATCGGATCGAAGCCATCGGCCACCAGCAGGCAGTCATGGCTGTCGGCTTCCACCGGCGCATCGACGTCCGCGCGCGCCGATGGCTGGCATGCGCCCCAGTCGAAATGGTTCAGCAGGCCTTCGAGGCATTCGGCCTCGCGCGCCAGTACCAGCGTCCGGTTGCGCGGCAGGCGCAGCCGCGGCGACGGCGCCGCATCGGCCACCCGCAGCGGCAGGCGCACCGTCACCCGCGTGCCCACGCCCAGGATGCTGTCCAGCGCGATATGGCCCTGCATCCGCTCCACCAGCCGCAGGCACACCGACAGGCCAAGCCCGGTTCCGCGCGCCTGGCCGACGCGGTTGTCGCCGACCTGGGAGAACGGCTGGAACAGCCGCCCCTTGCATGCCTCGGGTATGCCGATACCGGTGTCGGAGACGACGATCTCCAGGTGCTCGTCCACCCACCGCGCGCGCAGCACGACCTTGCCCGCTGGCGTGAACTTGAACGCATTGCCGAGCAGGTTGCCGACGATCTGGGTCACGCGCAACGGGTCGAGTTCAAGGCTTGCGGGCAGCTCGCTGCCGTACACCGCCAGGAAGCTCAGCTTGCGCTGCCCCGCCAGCGGCGCGTGCGCGAGCGCGATCCGGCTGAAAAACCCGGTGACCGATACCGGTTCCTCGGCAAGGCTGAAGGCGCCGACATCGATGCGGGAGAAGTCGAGCACGTCGTTGACGATCTGCAGCAGGCCCTCGGCCGACATCTGCATGGCACTGACGCGCGCCCGCTGCGCCGGTTCGAGCGCGCCCATCGCGACCAGCTCCATGTTGCCCAGCAGCGACGCAAGCGGCGTGCGTATTTCATGGCTCATCGACGCAAAGAACGCCACCCTGGCCCTGGCGGCCGCATCGCTGGCGAGTTTCGCCTCGTGCAGGAGCCGCTGCGCGCGCGCCGATTCGGCATAGGTGCCGGTGAGGAAGCGATAGTTCCAGTAGCGGTACATCGCAAGCAGCAAGCCGATCAGCGCGGCGGCGATGAGGCCGACGACGCTCAGCTCGCCCGCCATTTCCCCTAGCTGGTGGCCGATCGGCAGCGCAAAGATCAGATGCCCGAAGTCGGCCACCAGCGGCGGGCGGCGCAAGGCCCAGCCATAGTCCGGGACCCAGTGGAACAGCCCGTCCGGCTGCTGCGCCAGCCGCAGGTCCAGGCGCTGCATGCCGGCACGGGCACCCGCTGCCACCAGCGGCGTGCCGCCACTGTCGAAGACGATCGGTTCGGGAATCGGCAGGTTGGGCCCTGCCGGGCGCAGCAGCTCGCGCAGCGGCATGCGCGTCAGCACGATGGCGTAGAGGGCGTCGCCCCGCGCGACCAGCGATGCGCCGATGATCTCCGGCTCATGCCCGTCCGCGCCGGCCGGGATGCCCTTCCAGATCACGCGCTTCTCCCTGGCCGCCTGCAGCAGGTCGAGGTCGCGGCCCCGGAAGCTCTGCAGTACCGCGGCGATGATCGCCGCGGGCGGCATCCGTGTGGCCGCTGGCGCCAGGTCCGCCGCGTCGTAGCGGTACATGGCGCCGCTGGCCAGCGAGATCATCTCGATCGACGGCTTCTGGCTGGCGGCCGTCAGCGTACGGACCGCCTGGTCGCAACTGCGCTGCAGCACCGCGTCCGCAGGCGAAGACGGCGAGACCCGCCTGCACAGGTGGCCGGCCGGGCGCCCCGGCACGGCGGGAAATGTGCCGCTGGCGTGCAGTTCCAGGATCAGGTTGCTCGCTGCCAGCGTGCTGCGGCGTGCCAGCAAGGCATCGACCACGCCTTGCTCATACAGCCGGGCCACCTGCTCCTGGGCGCGCAACGAGCCGTTCAGCCGGACCAGCACGGTTGCCGCGGCGCTGGCGACCACGACCAGCGCCAGTAGCAGCACCACCATCGTAAAGACCCGGCGTTCGCGCTGCAGGTTGCGTTCAATGGCGTGCAGGTCTGCCGGCGGCGGCGCCGGCGCGGGCGGCTCGAACGGGCTGGGTGTCATGCCAGGCCGTGGTCGCGCGCGTAGGCGACCAGGTCGGCATTGCTGGTGATGTTCAGCTTGCGCATGGCCGAGCGTTTCTGGGTCGCGACGGTTGCCAGCGACCGATGCAGGTAGGCGGCGATCGCCGTGACGGTGCTGCCCGCCGCGAACATGCGCACCACCTCGATCTCCCTGGGCGACAGCGGGCTCGCAACGCCATCGGCGCGCGCGCCGGCGCGCGCCATCAGGCCGGCGATCGCCGGCGACAGACGCTGGCGGTGGCCGGCCAGCGCGTCGAGGCAGATCTGCCGCAGCACGGCCGGATCCTCGTTCTTACCGACGATCGCGGCGACGCCCGTCTCCCTGATGCGCGTGAGCAGGCCGCCATTGGTCAGCATCGTAAAGACAACGACCGGCGTGGCGGGGCTGGACTGCCTGAGCCGCTGCATCAGGCGCAGCCCGTCGTCATTGCCCTCGGAACGCCCCATGGTGAAGTCGGTGACGATCAGGTCGGGGCGATGCGTGGCCAGCGCGGCGGACAGTTCCTTGCCCGACGAGCACGTCGCGCAGACGTGCAGGTCCGGGGCCGCACTCAGGGTGCTCTTGACGGCGAGCTGGATGACCGGGTGATCGTCGGCGATGACGACAGAAAAGGTACGTGGGGTCATGCGCGTTATGTCTCGATACGGCCGGGGCGAATCCGCAGAGGACACTATCCGCGCGGATCACGGGGGCCGGCCCCGGCGGCGCAGCGTCGCGACAAGGAGCCGTCTGGCCGCATGGGGCCAAGGATTCTACCAACCTGCCAGCGAGGAAATTTGACAATCGGGGACAGGCAGTTGACCGTTCGTCCCACCGCCCAGGCGGCGCCCCGCATCGCAGACGGCTCGGCTGCGCCTCGCTCAAGCCCCCTGGCCGTCCTCCGTGCGGCAGCGAACAGAACGCGGCACCGGCTGCCGGCATGCTTGAACGTCGCCGTCCCCCAGCGGGGGCCTGTGCTGTGCAAGCCATGGAGCGCAACGAGGATGAGCCAGCCCGAGCCCCCGGACATCGCGCCGCCGCTGCCCGATCTTTTGATATTCAGCGCACCGTTCCATCCCTCGATGGGCGGCATGGAACGCTTTGCCGAAGACCTGGCGCTGGGACTGACCGAGCTGGGCTATCGGATCGAGCTGGCGACGCGCACGCCGGCGGCAGCGGACGACGCGCCGGCGTTTCCCTATCCGGTCACGCGCGTGGCGGGCGTGCTCGAACTGGCGCGCGCCATGCTGCGGCACCCGCTGGTCGTGTTCGTCGGGCTGACCTTCTACGACGTGTTGCTGGCCACCCTGCTACGGCGCCGCATCGTGCTGACGCACCATGGCCCGTACAGCCACTATGGCGAGACGCGGCGGTTCACGGCGGGCAACGTCAAGCGCTGGATGTCGCGCTTCTATCACAACATTTGCGTCAGCCGGTACCTGGCCGGATGGCTGCCCGGCCAGCCGCTGGTGATTCACAACGGCTATCGCGACGACCTGTTCAAGCCGGCTGCCGCGCGGCGCCAGCCCGGCACCTTCGCCTTTGTCGGGCGGTTGGTCACGGAGAAAGGGGGCGACCTGTTGCTGCGCAGCTTTGCCAAGCTGCGCGCGATGCGGCCCGAGGTACGCCTGACGGTGATCGGCGACGGGCCGCAATACGCAGTGCTGGTGGCGCTGGCGGCAACACTGGAGTGCGCCGAGGCCGTGACCTTTGCCGGCGCGCAGCGGCCCGCGGTGGTGGCCACCATGCTGGCGCAGCATGCCTGCCTGGTGGTGCCGTCGATCGGCTACGAGCCCTTCGGCATCGTCGCCCTGGAAGGCCTGGCAGCCGGCTGCGAGGTCATCGTCACGCGTCGCGGCGGGCTGCCCGAGGCGGTCGACGGCTTCGGCTGGGTGGTGGACCCCGGCGTGGACCCGTTGTGCGCAACCATGCTGGCCGTTTGCACCGGCGAGTCACGCCGCAGCGAACCAGGCCTGCGCCTGTTCCTGGCCGATCACCAGCGCCAGACGGTGGTGCGCCGCTATGCCGAAGCCATCTCCGGTTTCACGCGACACTAGCGCGCGGGCTTCTTCGGCTTGCCGGATTCAGCCTGGTGCTGCCGGCGCGGATCCTCGTTGCGGAAGCCGCCATAGCTGCTTTGCCCCGGATCGGCGCTGCGGCTCTTGATCTCGCTGGCCTCGCGGTCCATGCGCGCGCCCGGGTTCTTCCTGTCGGCGCCGGCCTTGCCAGCGGTCTTGCCTGAGGTCTTGCCTGCGGTCTTACCGCTCGAACCTGGTTTCATTGCCAACTCCTTGTCGTGACACGTCGGTCGTTCTGAGGACTTGTTCCCCCGTGCGGGCCGGCCCAGATTGCCGAAGCGGGCCGCCGACAGCGGGAAGCCAAAACCACGCAACTTTCGTTCCACGAAGCAGGGCCGCACGCCGGCGCCGATCGGGGCCGGTACTGCGGTCGCATCAGGCAAGTCCCGCGTCGGCGTTGCAGAATTTTCAGGCCCACACCTCGCTCGCCTCCCCGCCGTGACACCGGCGACGCGGTGTTATATCCTCCACATCACGCTCCCCGCCGTCCGGCCATACAAGAACAAGGCACCGCGCCAAACCTGCATGCTTAAACTCCTCGGGCGTATCCAACCACGGCTGCGCCAGCGGCTGCGCTACCTCGACCTGAGCCTGAACGCCAGCCGCACGGTGCGGATCCGGGTGGTCGAGCGGCCCGGCATGTGGATGGAGCCCGCCCGGCTCGACGCCATGCTGGCCGAGCTGCGCGGCATCGTGCAGCGTGGCATTGGCAAGGACCTCGATTACGGCGTGCTCTCCGGGGAGCCGGATCGGCTGCGGCGGGCCGTGATCACCCTGCTGTATGACCGCGACAGCGGCCGGGCCATCGCTTTCAATGCGCTCTCGGTGATGCCGATCGAGCTGCGGGGCCGGCCGGTGGAGGCGATCCACCTCGGGCTGGTGATGGTGGATCCGGGGTATCGCACGCAGGGGCTGTCCTGGGTGCTGTACGGGCTGACCTGCATCCTGCTGTTTTTCCGCCGCGGCCTGCGCCCGATCTGGATCAGCAACGTGACCCAGGTGCCGGCGATCATCGGCAAGGTGGCCGAGGTCTTCGTCTCCTCCTACCCCAATCCCTTCGCGCCGTCGCGCCGCAGTTTCGAGCACCTGAGCGTGGCGCGCGAGATCATGCGCTCGCACCGCCATGTGTTTGGCGTCGACCGGGCCGCGGGCTTCGACGAGGCCCGCTTCGTCATCACCGATGCCTATACCGGCGGCTCGGACAACCTGAAGAAGACCTTCGAGGACGCGCCAAAGCATCGCGACGCGCGCGCCAACGAACTGTGCCGGCGCGAACTCGACTACCAGCGCGGCGACGATTTCCTGCAGATTGCCTGCCTGGACCTGGCCAGCGCGCGCAAATACCTGCTGCGCGAAGTGCCGCGCGACTCCCTGCCCGCCATCCTGTACCAGGTGGCGTTTCTCGCGGTGGGCCGCATCGTCCTGCCGCTGTTCCACTGGCTGAACCCGCGCGAGCCGATGGGCGACCTGCGCGCAAGGAAGAGCCCATGACGGCGCCGTTCTCGTACGAGGAATTCACCACCCGCAATATCGGCTTCGTCACGGAGGCGGAGCAAAAGCAGCTGCGCCAGGCGCAGGTGCTGGTCTGCGGTGTCGGCGGCATGGGCGGGGCCTGCCTGCAGGCGCTGGCGCGCGTCGGCATCGGCCGTTTTGCGCTCGCGGACTTCGACGCCTTCGACGTGTCGAACCTGAACCGGCAGGTCTTCGCCAGCCTGGACACGGTCGGGGTGGACAAGGTCGAGGCCACCGTGGCGCAGATCCGCCGCATCAACCCGGAGCTTGCCATCGAGACCTTCGGCGCCGAGTGGACCGACCATCTCGATGACCTGCTGGGCCGCTACAAGATCGTGGTCAACGGCATGGACGACATCGCCGCGGGGCTTGCGCTCTACCGCAAGGCGCGCGAGCACGGCGCCACCGTGATCGACGCCTATACCTCTCCCCTGCCCTCGGTCACGGTGGTGCGCCCGCACGATCCCCGGCCGGAGGAACGGCTGGGCTATGCCACACCCGGCATGGACTGGCAGGCGCTGACGCCGGAACTCCGGCAGGCGTGCCTGGGCAAGGAGCTGGAATACGTGATGGTCCATTCCAGCTCGGTGCGCCATGTCCAGCTGGACCTCGCCAGGGACCTGCTGAGCGGCAAGCGCAAGCGCATGTCGTTCGCGCCAATGGTGATCGCCACCGGCAACCTGATGGCGTTCGAAGCGATCAAGCTGGTGCTGGGGCGTCCGCGGCTGGCCGATTGCCGCGGCTATTTCTTCGATCCCTGGAGCATGCGCATCGAGCGACCGCGCAACCCGCTGTCGGCATGGGCCGTGCGCGCGCTGGTGCGGCGCTTCATGGCAAGGCTGATGCGCGATGGGGGCTGACGGTGATTGATGCGCTGGCAAGCGATGTGGCCGTGACCTGGCTCGGCGCGGCCGGCTGCGGGCTCTACCTGCATTTCCTGTGGAGCCGGCGCGAGGCCGGCGCCGGCACGGGTCTGTTCCTGTTCGGCGTGCTGACCGCGCTGCTGGCGGTGCGAGGCTTTGCGTGGCTGTTCGGGAGTACCTGGCTGGCGCAACTGGTGTTTGCCGCGGCCACGCTGCTGCCGCTGGCGATGACGCTGTTCGCCGAACGCCTGTTGCGGCGGCACCATCCGCTGTGGCTGAAGGGGCTGGCGCTGGGCGTGTCGGCGCTGTTCTTCACCCTCAACCTGTTCACGGACCTGGCCGGCAATACCCCGCTGCTGCTGGCCTTCCTGGGCGGCCTTGCCGTGGTCACGGCCAGCAATGGCTGGTTGTTGCTGTGGCTGCGCGACGCCGACCTGTCGGCCAACGAGGCGCGCCTGGCGCGCGCCGTGGTCGTGGTGGTGGTGCTGGCGCTGCCGCTTGCCGCTACTGATTTCCGCGAAGAGCTGGGCCAGGTGCCGGTGCGCCTTGGCGCGCTGGGGGCGCTGGCGTTCGTCTATGTCTTCCTGCACCTGTCGGAATCGCAGCGGGTCGTGCGCGGGCTGCTGGCGCATATGGCGGCCGCGCTGGTGTTCGCGACGGTGCTGGCCGGCGTGATGGCGCTGGCCACGCACGGCACCGGGCCGGGCTTTGCCGAGGCCGGCCTGCGTGGCATGCCGGTGGCCATGGCCTGGGTGCTGCTGACGGCGATCTTCGTGCGCATGCGCGCGGTGTCGCTGGCGGGCGATGGCAGTGCCTTCCTGCGCTGGCTGCTGCATGCCCGGCTCGATACGCCGGAGGGTTTCCTGCATTCGCTCAGGCGCCTGCCCCAGACCGCCGACCACGTGGTGCTGGGCGAAGCCGAGCTGGCGGGCTATGCGCTGGACGTGTTGTTCGAGATCGCCGGCAGGCGGCGCGAGCCGGTGTCGATCGGCGAAGCAAGAGCATGGGCCGCAAACGAGACCGGCGATCGCGTCGAGGCCGCGGAGCAGCTGGCAGACCTGCTCGCGCGCCACGAGATGACGCATGCGCTGCTGGTCACGCGCCAGCCCGCGCAGGTGGTGCTGCTGAACCTGCCGCAGGGCGCCAACGCGGCCATCGGCGAGCTGCGCGCCGCGGTGATCCTGCGGCTGGCGCGCCATCTCGGCCAGCGGGAGGCGGCATGACGCTTACCCTGCGCGAAGGCGATTTCGATGCGTTCTTCGAAGCGCCGTTTGCCTGCTATGGCCACGCGACGCATTTCGTCTCGCCGATGAAAGGAGACCTGGCGCGCGCGCTGGATGCGGCGAAGAACCCGCTGTTCCGGAATTTTGCACGGCGCACCTGGTTCACCGCGCATCGCGAGGGGCGCATCGTGGGCCGGATCCTGGCGCATGTCCACGATGCCGCCAACCAGCGCTTCGGGCAGCAGCGCGGCTATTTCGGCCTGTTCGACTGCATCGACGACGTGGCGGTGGCGCAGGCGCTGCTGGATGCGGCGGCGGACTGGGCCAGGCGGCAGGGCTGCGACGAACTGGCCGGCAGCTTCAACCTGACCATCACGCAGATGATCGGCATCGTCACCGATGGCTTCGCGCATGCGCCCTACACCTACCAGGAATACACGCCCCCGCATATCGCCAGGCTGCTGGTTGCATGCGGCTTCGAGCCGTTCTTTCCGATGCGCACCTTCGAACTCGACGTGCGCGGCTGCGATCCGGAGCAACTGATCGGGGACAAGCAGCGCGCGCTGCTGGACGACCCCGCCTGGCAGTTCACGCCGATCCGCCGGCGCGGCTTCGAGCAACGCCTGCGCCAGGCCTGCGCGGTGCTGAACGACGGCTTTGCCGACAACCCGATGTTCGTGCCGCTGACCGAAGAGGAATTCCTGTACCCCTGCGCCGGCATGATGTGGATCATCGACCAGCGGCTGTCGTATGTCGCCAGCTGCAACGGCGAGCCGGTCGGCGTGCTGTTGTGCGTGCCGGACCTCAATCCGTTCCTGCGCGCCACTGGTTTCCGGCTGAAGCTGGCGACGCTGTGGCACCTGCTCCGCTTCCGTGCCGGCCGCAAGCGCGCGGCCATCGTCTTTTTCTCGGTACGGCGGGAGTTCCACGGGCTTGGCGTCAATGGCGTGATGCTGCATCGCCTGCTGGCCGCGCTGCGCGGGGCCGGCTACACGCATCTGGGCGTCAGCTGGATCTCGGAGTCGAACGGCGCCAGCCTCAGGCAGATGGAAAAGATCGGCGCCAGCCCGCTGCATCGGCTGAACCTGTTCAGGAAGGCGATCTAGCGACATGCTTACCCGCGCCCAGCAACTTGTCCTGGTGGCACAAGCCGGCCGCGCGCCCAGCGCGCACAATATCCAGCCGGCGCGCTGGCGCTTTGCGGGCGACCAGGTGGCGCTGCTGGAGGATCCCGCCCGCTGGCTGTCGGTGGGAGACCCCACCGGACGGGACAACCAGATTGCGCTGGGGATGGCGTGGGAAGGCATGGCGATGGCGCTGTCGGCCATCGGTGTGGGACTGGCGCGGCCCGAGGTGCGCCCCCTGCCGTATCCCTGCACCTCGCCGGCGTTGCGGATCGCGGCCACCGCCACCATGGCGCCCGGCGCGCATGCCGATGCGCTGGCCGTGCAGGTCGACCGGCGCCATGCGTATCGGGGCAAATTCCGCGGCGCGAGCCCATCGCAGCGCACGGCACTGGCGCAATGCGTTGCCGCGCACTCGGCCCATGTCATGCCCGCCGGCGAGCACAGCAGCGCCGAGATCGCGCGATGGTATGACGAGGCCGCGGCGGCGGCATTCGAGGTGCCGGGCTTTGCCGCCGAGCTGTACCGCTGGCTGCGCTTGTCGCCGGACCATCCGCAGTGGCAGCGCGATGGCCTGTCGGCGCCGTGCATGGCGCTGTCGCGCTGGGAAGCCTGGGGCGCCTCGATGGTGCTGCGGCCCGGCGTGGTGCGGTGGCTGTCGGCGCTGTCGCTGACCGGCATGCTGGCCGCCGAGAGCGCGAAGATCCGCAGCGCCGCCGGGATCGTGCTGATCCATGCCGGCCCGGAGGTGTCGAATTTCGACATCGGCCGGCGCTGGTACCGGTTCTGGCTGGCCATGACCGCGCACGGCCTGGCCGGCGTGCCGATGTCAGCACTGGCCGATTCGCCCGGCCATGCGGCGCTGCTGGCGGAAAGCCAGCGGCTGCCGCGCGGCAACCGGCTGGTCAACGTGATGCGCTTCGGGCCGGCGCCGGCGGGCGTGGCGCAGAGCGCGCGGCTGCCCGCGCACGAACTGCTCGTCGACGGCTGACCTGGCCTGGCCTGGCCTAGAGCAGTTTCAGGAATTCCAGCAGCGCGTCCTTGTCATCTTCCGCCAGCGTCGAAAACTCCCGCTCATGGCCGCGGTTGCTGCGCCCGGGCGTCGCGGTGTCGTAGAACATCGGCGCGGACCACGGCCGGTAGCCCGCGGGGTAGGCCCAGTCACCTTGCGCATCGGGCTGCCCGGCAATGCCCAGCATGCGGTAGTCGAGCGCATGCCCGCCGACCCAGAAGCGCGCGGGCCGCGCCTGCGGATGCATCAGGTGCCACAGCGTCGGCACCGAGCCGTTATGCAGGTAGGGCGCCGTGGCCCACAGGCCGGACAGGATAGGCGCGACATAGCCGCCGGTGTTGGCGGCATCGATATGCTTGCCCAGCTCGGAGCGCGCGATCGCACGCAACAGATCCGCATCGATGGCTTGCCAGCGCGTCGGGTCGGTGCCGAGGTCGGCCTGCGCCACCAGCCGGTTGGGGAAGCTCAGCAGGCGCGGGCGGTGCGCGTCGTCGCTGTAGCGGCCGTGGCATTGCGCGCAGCTTGCGGCATAGACAGCGCGGCCGCGCGCGGCGCGGGCCAGGTCGACCGGGCCCGGGAACGGCGGCGGCGTGTAGCCCGCCAGGAAGCGCATGACGTCCGCCACCGGCGCGATCGCGCGGCCGGCCCGGTCGGGCGGCATGCCCATGGTCGGCACGGTAAAGAAGGCGACGATCGGCGCGAGGCGCGCGGCATCGCCGGCCGTCCCGGGCGGAGCCGGGCCGAAGCGCTCCATGCCCTTGCCGGCATAGACGCCGTCGTACAGCAGCGAGGTGCGCAGGTTGCGCTGGCCCAGCTCCGGAATCGAGGTGGCGCCGCTGGCCGCCGTCCCCGCGGCCAGCAGGTGGAACTGGAACTTGAGCGCGGCGACGCCGTTGGTGCTGCCGGGCGCCCCGTTGCTGAACGGCAGCGGCGCATCGCCATTCGCCTCCAGTTCGGCCACGCGCTTCACCAGCCGCGGCCAGACGAACTTGCGCAGCGTATGCAGCTCCTGCGCGCTGGTGTCGGGATAGAGCTGGGTGATCGCCGCCAGCAGCGCCTGTGGATCGGCGCGCACGCGCTTGACCGCCTGATAGACCGCGGCGACGAAGGCATCGAGGTTGAGCGAGGTATTCGGCAGCCCGAGCCAGACGTTGCGCGCGGGATGCCCGTCGGCGCCGTAGGTGACACCGGCATGACAGGCGGCGCAGCCCAGGTTGGACACCTCCAGCCGGATCGTGGGGAGCTCGCGGCCGATCATGCCGCTGACCACGCCCAGCGGCTTGTCGAAGCGGGGTTGCTGCGCGCCCGGCCAGTTGAGGACCGCGTCGGGATAGATAAAGCCGAATTCGCGCAGCGCCCGGCGCAGGCGCTCCGGCGTGACCGGTGCATCGGGATTGCCCGCGACCAGCAGCGCCGCGGTGGCCAGCTTCCACGGCAGCGCATTGGTTTCCAGCGTGTCGGTGCTGAGGCCGCCGAAATCGTCGAAGACAAAGCGCATCGCGCCGATCGCGGCATCGGCATCGGCATGGGCGCTGCCGGCGCGGAAGTCCCGCATCACGGCGGATTCGCCTTCGGCATAGCCGCGCAGGAAGTCGCACCCCGACAGCAGGCCCAGCAGCAGGCCCACCAGCGGGCCCAGCGAAAGCAAGCGTGCAAGCAGCATGGTCCTGATCGTCCGGGCCTGCGCGCCGGGACCTCCCGGCGCCCCCCGCAGATGGTAGCGGACCATGCGCCCCGGCCTCAAGCCAGCCGCAGCAGCCACGCCGCCGCCCAGGTCGCGCCGGTCGACAGCACCAGCCCGAGCGCGACCGGCACGGCAAAGCGCGCGCCGCCCGCCGTCGACGCGACGATCTTGCTGACGGTATTGGCCGTCAGCGCGCCCAGCACCGGCCATACCGCGTCCGGCGGCGCCAGCTTGCCGGCGCCGACCATGGCGCCGATCGAGGTGGCCGCGGCATGCGCGTCGGCAAAGCCGGCGCCTACGGAAAGCGCCAGCAGCCCTTGGTTGCCGGCCCATGCCTGCGTGGCCGCGCCCACCAGTTGCAGCACCGCAAACAGCAGCGCGAACACCGCCGCGCCGCGCCAGTCGAAGATCCCGCCGCCGGGCACGCTCCCGGTGCCGCCGCGGGCCTCATGCCACGAGCGCCACAGCCAGATGCCGCCAAACGCCGCGATCACCGCCAGCCCCGCGGCCAGCGGCAGCGCCAGCGCCGCCAGCGCGGACAGGCTGGTGGCGCCCAGCAGCACCAGCATCTGCACATAGGTGGCGACACTCGACAGCAAGGCCGCCGCCACCGGACCGTGGACGCGCGCCTCGCTCTGGCGCGACAGCACCGCCATCGCGGCAATGGTGGCGGTGCTGGAAACGAAGCCGCCGAACAGGCCCGAGATCGGCAGGCCCAGGCGGTCGCCGAACACGCGCGCGCAGATGTGCCCGACCGCGCCGGCCAGCAGCACCAGCAGCACCACCAGCCAGATCGCGTGCGGGTTCCAGGCGTCGAGCGGGCCCATGTAGCGGTCCGGCAGCAGCGGCCAGACGATCAGCGCGGCGGTGGCCAGGATCAGCGCCTGGCTCATTTCCTCGCGCGTGACCTCGCGCCGGGCAAGGTGGTGCAGGAAGGACTTGCCGTGCAGCAACAGCACCACCACCGTGGCCAGCGCCGCCGCCAGCGCCGGATGGCTCGCCGCCAGCGCGCCCAGCAGCAAGGTCAGCAGCAGCGCGAATTCCGTGGTCAGGCCGCTGTCGCGGCCGGCCGAGCGGTGGTAGCCCACCGCCGCCAGCAGCGCCGCGCCCAGCAGCATCACCGGCAGCACCAGCGCCGACGACAGCATCGCGCTGGCCACGCCCGCCAGGCTGGCCAGCGCGAAGGTGCGCAGCCCGGCCGGCGCTTCGCTGCCGCCGTCGGCCGCCTGGCTGCGCTCGCGCTCCAGCCCGATCGCCAGTCCTATGCCCAATGCCACCGATGCGGAAATGATCAAGGGGTCCATGCCGTATGCCCGGGATTGCGGTCGCCGTGAAGCCTGGCGGATGCCTGTGACGACAGTATCGGTGCAGGCGGCGATTTGCGCACCCCCCTGGCGGGCCGTGAAAGGCCCTGATGTGGCTTCAGGGCGCCGTGACCATGACCACGTGCGCCTGCATCGGGCCGGCCAGCGGCCCGTCGCCGTAGGCCTGGACCAGCGCCCGCTCGCAGTGGCCGGTCGCGCGCGCCAGGGCGTCGGGGCCGCGCGCTTCCAGCTCGGTGCGCAGCGGCGTGCCCTGGCAGAACGCCGTGGCGGGGATGCGCGCGGCGGCTGCGTGGCTGGTCTCGGTGACGGTCTCGAACACCGCGCCCGCCGTGAACCCGCCGGTGCGCAGGTCCTGCTCGATGGCGGCCTGGCTGTGGTAACCGTGCGGGATGCGGACCATGAAATCGGGCGGCGCCTCGGGGAACAGCGTGGCAAGGGCCGCGGTGATATCGCGGGCGAAGGCGTTGAACGCGATCCGGTCCCACACGTTGAACACCAGCGTGCCGCCCGGCACCAGCACGCGGCGGGCCTCGGCGAAGGCCCTGCCCTTGTCCGGGAAGAACATCGCGCCGAACTGGCACGCGACCAGGTCGAAGCTGGCGTCGTCGAACGGCAGCCGCATCGCGTCGGCCTCGCGCCACTGCACCGGGCGCGCGGTGCCCGCGGCTTGCGCGCGCGCCAGCATCGGTGCATTGAGGTCGGTGGCGACCAACAGGGTGTCCGCCGGCAGGCGCCCGGCCAGCTCCCGCGTCAGCGCCCCGGTGCCGGCGGCCAACTCCAGCACCCGGCGCGGCCGCAGCGCGGCGATGCGCCGCCCCAGGTCGGCGGCATAGGGCGCAAAGATCATCGGCACCATCAGCGCCTCGTAGACCTCGGCAATCGCCCCGGCAAAGACCTTGTCCTGCTGCTGCATGCCCATGGCGCCGTCCTCCCCTTGCCTGCCCGGCCGCGAAGTCGCCGGGGTCGCCTGACTGGGTGTAGGACACATCGCGGCGAATGTAAACCGGGCCCGCTAGAACGTCTTGCTCAGCGAGCCCCACACGGTGGCGCGGCCAAGGTAGCGCCCCTTGGCGCTGGTGTACACGGCGCGGTCGGCATTGGTATCGAGATACGCCAGCGCCAGCGCGAAGCCGTGGCCCAGGTCCTTGGTCAGGCCAAGCTTCCAGTCCGCGTACGAGGCCTCGGCCACCTGCACCTTCTGGTAGCCCACGTGCGCATTCAACGTCAGGCCCCAGAACCCGAGCGGAACGTTGGCCGACAGGTCGGCATACCAGCTGTGGCGGCTGTCGGCCAGCCCGAACAAGTTGGTCGGCGCGTAGGAGTATTTCAGCGTCACGGGGCCGTAGCCGATGCCGGCGTACAGCTCGGTGGTGTCGGGGCTGGTGTAGCGGTCGGGATAGCTGCCGGGATAGTAGTACTGCAGCACGCCCACGTCGGTGTTCCAGCCGCTGTCGCCAAATGCATGGCGGTAGCCGCCGTAGAAGTCCATCTCGATCGGCGCGGACACGTCCGGGTGGCTGTCGCCCAGCCAGCTGATGCTGGAGTTCCAGTTGCCGAGGTAGAAGCCGCTGGCATGGCTGTAGTCGAAGCCGCCCTGGATCGCGGGGCGGCCGCTGCTTTGGTTCAGGCCGCGGTAGCGGTAGTCGCTGGCAAGCGCAAGGTTGGCACTGAAGCTGTGGACTGCGGCGTCAGCCGCGTCGGCGGGGGCTTGCGCCAGGACGGGGGTGGCGCTGGCCAGCCACACGGCGGCGGCCAGCGCGGCAGTTGCGGCGTGGCGGCCGGCGGAGATGCGAGGCAAGGTCATGGTCGAAGGTAGCGGGTTGAGGAGCGCGTCCGCATCGGAACGCCCCGCCACGATAGGGACTTCGACATAAAAACGGCGTCAAGAGACGCCGTGACCGTATTGAAATGCGGTAAATGCGCATGTCCGCGCAAGGCGCGAATCTTGCGAGAATGGCCTCGACAGGCTTCCGCGACGGAACCTAGGGGTCAACCGCATGAAACGTGGCGCCGTCGATTGCAAAAAGTACAGACCAGGACATCACGATGATCCGGATCGGTATCTCAGGCTGGCGCTACGCCGGCTGGCGCGGCGTGTTCTATCCCGAGGGGCTGGCGCAGCGGCGCGAGCTCGAATACGCGTCGCGCGCGGTCGAGACCATCGAGATCAACGGTTCGCACTACGCGCTGCAGACGCCGAAAAGCTATCGCGCCTGGCATGAGGCCACGCCGCCGGGCTTCGTGTTCAGCGTCAAGGGCCCGCGCTACCTGACCCACATGCTGCGCTTTCGCGACGATTCGGCGCGGCCGGCGATGGCCAACTTCTTTGCCTCCGGCGTGCTGGCGCTGGAGGAAAAGCTGGGGCCGGTGCTGTGGCAGTTTCCGCCCAACTTCGGCTTCGATCCCGAACGCATGGAACGCTTCCTGTCGCTGATTCCGCACGACACGCACAGCGCCCGCGAACTGGCGCGGCAGCACAACCGCAATGTCAGGGAGCCGTGGTGCGAGACCCGGCGCCGGCGCCCGATCCGGCATGCGGTGGAAATCCGCCACGCCAGCTTCTGCACGCCGGAGTTCCCGGCTTTGCTGCGCCGGCACCGGGTGGCGCTGGTCATCTCGGATGCCGTCGCCGACTGGCCCTATGCCGAGGACGTGACCAGCAATTTCCTGTACCTGCGCCTGCATGGCACCGAGACGCTGTATGGCGGCGCCTATTCCGACGCGGCGCTGGACCGCTGGGCCGCGCGGCTGGTCAAGTGGGCCAATGGCGGCGAGCCCGCCGACGCGCAGCGGATCTCGCCGAAACGGCCGCGGGCCGCCGCGCATCGGGATATCTACTGCTATTTCGATAACGACAAGAAGGTCAAGGCCCCGTTCGATGCGCAACGGCTGCGTGCGCGCATCGAGGAGAAATAGCGCTTATCGCTGAATGCCAGGGGATGCTGGGATCGATGCGGTTGACTTCGCGGATGCGCGGGCCCTCACCCCCGCCCCTCTCCCGCACGCGGGCGAGGGGGAGAAAAGCGCTCAACAAGTGCATGCCGTGGATGGCGCCGTCTTCCACTCAATCCCGAATCCGCGGCATCCACCCGCTCCCTCGCGTGCGCGGGTCTACCGGCAGTTGCCGCTGCAGCGCGGCCTTGGCCAGCATATGGGCGCTGATCGGCGCGGTCAAAAACAGGAAGGCCGTCACCAGCAGCTCGTGCAGGGTGGCGTCGCCGCGGAAGCTGAAATACGCCACCGAGGCCAGCACCACGCCGCCCACGCCCAGCGTGGTCGATTTGGTCGGCCCATGCAGGCGCATGAAGAAATCCGGCAGCCGGAACAGGCCGATGGCCCCCACCAGCATGAACACGCTGCCCACCAGCAGCAGCGCGCAGACAATGAATTCGGCAACGGGATGCAGCATGGGCCGGCTCCTAGTATTCGATGATATCGCCGCGCTGCAGGTACTTGGACAGCGCCACGGTAGCGACAAAGCCCATCACCGCGATCAGCAGCGCGGCCTCGAAGAACACCGCCGAGTCCAGACTGATGCCCAGCACCACGATCAGCGCGATGGCATTGATGTTGAGCGTGTCGAGCGCCACGATGCGATCGGGCAGGCTGGGCCCGCGCAGCAGCCGGCCCAGCGTCAGCAGGAAGGCCAGGCCAAGGATCGCCAGGCAGACCGGTATCACGATGGCAAGCATTGGAAGATCTCCTTGAGCGGGGTTTCATAGCGCGACTTGATCAGCGCGACCAGCGCGGCTTCTTCCTCCAGGTCCAGCACATGGACCAGCAAGGCGCGGCGGTCGTCGCTCAGTTCGGCGCACAGCGTGCCCGGACTGAGCGAGACGATGCTGATCAGCGCGGTGGTGGCGAGTTCATGCTCGACATCGAGCGGCACCACGATAAACGCCGGGCGCAGCCGTGCGGTGCGTCCCAGCACCATCACGGCCACTTCCACGTTGGCCTTGACGATATCGATCAGCACATGGCAGCTCAGGCGCAGGATCAGGTCCGGACGCGACAGGCGGAAGGCGCCCAGCACCAGCCAGCGATCGGCCAGCCGGCCGATGGCCCAGCCCAGCGCCGCGCCCAGCAGCCAGTGGCCCGGCGCGATGCTCTGCGCCAGCATCAGCCACATCAGCATCAGGATCAGGCTCAGCCAGGGATGGGGCAGCAGACGACGCAACATGGCCTACCCCCGCTCGCCGGGCAGCACCGCCCGCAGGTAGGCGGCGCGGTCCAACAGTTGCGCGGCGGCATCCGCCACGTAATCGCTGACCGGACGAGCGCCCACCGTCAGTGCCAGGTTGCCGGCCAGCAGCAGCATGCAGCAGGCCAGCTTGCGCGCGTCCGGCCGCACCCGCAGGCGCGCCGCGCCGGGATGGTCTTCGTCCAGGTATTCGGCGCCTTCGGCGACGCGCTGCGCCTCATGCGGCAGGCGCCACAGCAGCCGCGTGCCGGTGCGCGAGACGGCGATCAGCAGCAGCAGGCTCGAGCCCAGCACCGCCGGCCACAGCAGCGGCATCCATGGCGCCGGCGTGGCGCGCAGGATCATGGCCTTGCCGAGGAAGCCCGACAGCGGCGGCAGGCCCACCGCCGCGACCACGCCCACCACGTACAGCAGCCCGGCCAGGCGCGAGGCAATGACCGGCGCGCCGTCGGTGCGCGCGGCTTCGGGCTCGAGCGCATCGGCCAGCAGGAACAGCGCGGCGGTGCACAGCGTGGTGCTGAGCAGGTAGTACAGCGCCGCGGCCCAGCCGGCCTGGCTTTGCATCGACACGCACGCCGCCAGCAGCCCGACCGACGCCACCACCAGGTAGCTGGTCATGGCGCGCAGCGCCGTCGCGGCCAGCGCGCCCAGTGCCCCGACCGCCAGCGTGGCCAGCGCCAGCGCGAACACCCAGTCGTGCAGGAAGGGCCCCAGCAGCCCCTGCGCGCCGCCGAAGATCAGCGCGTCGCAACGCAGCATGGCATAGATGCCGACCTTGGTCATGATGGCAAACAGCGCCGCCACCGGCCCGGTTGCGCTGCCATAAGCGCGCGGCAGCCAGAAGTACAGCGGGAACAGCGCCGCCTTGAGCGCGAACACCAGCATCAGCATCGCGCCCGCGGCCACCGCCAGCGGCAGGTCCTGGACCGGCAGCCCGGCCAGGCGCAGGCCCAGGTGCGCCATGTTGAGCGTGCCCGAGAGCCCGTACAGCACGCCGATCGCGACCAGGAAGAACGATGACGCCACCAGGTTCAGGATCACGTAGTGCAGGCCAGCGCCGACACGGGCGCGCCCCGCCCCATGGACCAGCAGCGCGTAGGAAGCGATCAGCAGGATCTCGAAGAAGACGAACAGGTTGAACAGGTCGCCCGCCAGGAACGCGCCGTTCAGGCCCATCAGCTGGAACTGGAACAGCGCGTGGAAATGCCGCCCCTGGCGCGCCGTGCCCTCGCCCGCCGCGGCCAGCGCGGCCACCGCCAGCAGCGCGGTCAGCGCCAGCATCATCGCGCTGGTGCGGTCCAGCTGCAGCACGATGCCGAAGGGCGCGCTCCAGTTGCCCATGGCATAGACCGCGATCTCGCCGCCGGCCGCTTGGCGCAGCAGCAGCACCGCTACCGGCACCAGCAGCAGCGCGCCCACCGCGCTGGCTGCGCGCTGCGCGTGCAGTCGCTGGGCCGGCATCGCCGTCAGCAGCGCGCCGGCGAACATCGGGATCAGGATGGGCAGCAGCACGGCATGGTTCATGGCCGCGGCTCCTCGTCGCCAGCGTTGCCGCCCGCGGCGGTGTGGCCGTCGCGCGCCTCCGGCTGGCCGGCGGCGTCGACATGGTCGCTGCCGGTCAGCCCGAGCGAGCGCAGCGCCAGCACCACCGCGAACGCGGTCATGCCGAAGGCAATGACGATCGCGGTCAGCACCAGTGCCTGCGGCAGCGGATCGGCATAGCTGGCTCCGGGCGCGATCACCGGCGGCCGGCCGATCGACAGTCGCCCCATGCCGAGCAGGAACAGGCTGACCGCATACGACAGCAGGGTCAGCCCCAGCACCACCGTGAACACGCGCTCGCGCAGCAGCAGGTAGATGCCGGCGGCGGTCAGGATGCCGATGGCGATGGCGTAGAGCGCTGCCATCAGTCGTCCTCCGTGGCCTGTGCCGGCGGCAGGTTGCGGACGCCCAGGTGAGACACGATCACCAGCGTGGTTCCGGTCACGGTGCAGAACACTCCCAGGTCGAAGATCATGGCCGTGGCCAGCTCCACCTCGCCGATGCCCGGCAGGTGGAAGTGGCCGAAGGCGGTGGTCAGGAACGGATAGCCGAAGGCCAGGCTGCCGAGGCCGGTCAGCCCCGCCAGCAGGATGCCGGCGCCGGCGATGGCGCGGTAGTCCGGCGCGATGCGGGCTTCGGTCCAGCGCACGCCGTTGGCGACGTATTGCAGCAGCAGCGCCACCGAGGTGATCAGCGCCGCGATAAAGCCCCCGCCCGGCTGGTTGTGCCCGCGCAGCAGGATAAAGGCCGCCACCAGCAGCGTCAGCGGCAGCATCAGGCGCGCCAGCATCGCCAGCAGCAGCGGATGCGCCTGGCTGGTCCACGGCAGGCCGTCCGGCGCCGCCGACGGGGTCGGCAGGCGCATGCCCTTGAGCAGGGCCTGTACCGCCAGCCCGGCGACCAGCAGCACGCAGATCTCGCCGAGCGTGTCGAAGCCGCGGAAGTCCACCAGCAGCACGTTGACCACGTTGTGCCCGCCGCCGCCCGGCACCGCCTGCTCGACGTAGAAGGTCGACACCGGGTCATACGGCCGCGTCATCACCGCGTAGGCCGCCACCGCCAGCAGCGTGCCGCCGCCCAGCGCCAGCACGGCGTCGCGCACGCGGCGGCTGGCGCGCGGGCGCTCGTGCGTTTCATGCGGCAGGTAGAACAGCGCCAGCACCAGCACCAGGATCGTCACCACCTCGACCGAGATCTGGGTCAGCGCCAGGTCCGGCGCCGAAAAGCGCAGGAACGCCAGCGACACCATCAGCCCGCAGCCGCTCAGCAGCACCAGCGCCAGCAGCCGCTGCCGGTGCGTCGCCACCACGGCGATCGCACACAGCGCCAGCAATGCCAGCGTGGCGGCGCCGATCGGATCGATGGCGCCGGCAGGCACGCTGCCGGCCAGCGCCGCCAGGTCGGCCAGGAAATAGGCCGGCACCGCCAGCATCGCGAGCAGCATCCACGCGATATAGGTCGGCAGCGAGCCGTTTTCCAGCCAGCGCGTGACCGCCGCGGCAAAGCGTTCCAGCGCGCGCATGCCGTGTTCGAACGAGCGCCGCGCGCTCAGGTGCTCGATCGCCTGCTGCCAGCGCCGCAGCGCGTCGCGGCGCAGGAAGAACAGGGTCGCGCCGCCGGCCATCGACACCAGGCTCATCACCAGCGGCAGGTTGACCCCGTGCCACAGGTTCAGGCTGTATTCGGGCAGCGGCGCGCGCAGCGTCGCCAGCGACGCTGCCGCGAGCAGGTCGCCGACGGTGTAGGCCGGCACCAGCCCGACCACGAGGCAGATCACCACCAGGAATTCCACCGGCACCTTCATAAAGCGCGGCGGCTCGTGCGGCGGGTAGTTGGGCAGGTCGGGCCGGCCCCCGCCAAAGAACACGCCGTAGATGAAGCGCAGCGAATACGCCATGGTCAGCGCGCCGGCCATGGTCGCCGCGGCCGGGATCACCCAGTTGAACTCGCCCAGCAGCCCCTGCGCCAGGGTCTCGCCGAAGAACATTTCCTTGCTGAGGAAGCCGTTGAACAGCGGCACCCCCGCCATCGACAGCGACGCCACGATCGCCAGCACCGCGGTATGCGGCATATAGCGGGCCAGGCCGCGCAGGCGGTCCAGGTCGCGCGTGCCGGTTTCATGGTCGATGATGCCGGCGGCCATGAACAGCGACGCCTTGAACACCGCGTGGTTGATAATGTGGAAGATCGCCGCCACCGTGCTGAGCTGGGTATCGAGGCCGAACAGCAGCGTGATCAGCCCCAGGTGGCTGATGGTGGAATACGCCAGCAGGCCCTTCAGGTCGCGCTGCAGCAGCGCCAGCCCGGCGCCGACGATAAGCGTGGCCAGCCCCGTCATGCTGACCAGGTAGAACCAGCTGTTGGTGCCGTCCAGCACCGGATAGAGCCGCGCCAGCAGGAACACGCCGGCCTTGACCATGGTGGCCGAGTGCAGGTAGGCCGAGACCGGCGTGGGCGCGGCCATCGCGTGCGGCAGCCAGAAGCTGAACGGAAACTGCGCCGACTTGGTGAACACCGCCAGCAGCACCAGCACCAGCATCGGCAGGTAGAGCGGGTGGTGCTGCACCTTGCCGGCCTGCGCCAGCACCACCGACAGCTCGAAGCTGCCGCAGATATGGCCCAGCAGCAGCACCCCCGCCAGCAACGCCAGCCCGCCGCCGCCGGTCACCGCCAGCGCCATGCGCGCGCCCTGGCGCGCATCGGCGCGCCACGACCAGAAGCCGATCAGCAGGAACGACAGGATGCTGGTCAGCTCCCAGAACACCACCAGCAGCAGCAGGTTGCCGGCCAGCACCACGCCCAGCATCGCCGCCATGAACAGCAGCAGCAGGCAGAAGAAGCGCACCGCCGATTCATTGCGCGCCAGGTAGTAGCGCGCGTACAGGATCACCAGCAGGCCCACGCCCAGCACCAGCAGCGCGAACAGGAAGGCCAGCCCGTCGAGGCGCAGCGACAGGTCCAGCCCCAGCGCGGGGAGCCACGCCACGCGCCAGCCCAGTGCATGCCCGGGCTGTGCGAAGACCTCGCCGCGCAGGCTCAGCAGCAGCATCAGCGCGGCCAGCGGCAAGCCGATGATGACCGGCGCCAGCAGCCGCGGGACACGCGTGCCGGTCAACCACGTCAGCGCAGCGGCCAGCAGCGGCAGCGCAATCAGCAGCGGCAGCGCCATGCCCACCCCCATCAACCGTTGCGCGGGCTCGCGGCCGGCAGGTGCCGGCCGGCCTGGCGGCGCATCGCGGGCCGGGTCGCAAACAGGAAGAAGGGTCGGGGCTGGACAGTCGGGGCGGTGGTCATGGTCTGGAGGCTCTGTGCGGACGATACCGGCCGCTACTGTCCGGATTCTGCCGGCATTGCGCCGGCTGTGCCAGTCAATTGGGGCGATACTCGAAAAAAATCATCGTATCGCGCAAGAATCTGAAAGCGGTGTCGCCATGCGCATGCCGGTCGCCGTCCTGGCGGTACGGCCAGATGCAGCGCCGGGCCGGCGCGCCGCGCGCCCCGGCCCCTTCCCGTGCTCAGGGCTTGGGCCGCACCGCGTCCGCGGTGCCCTGGATAAAGGCCTTGATCTTCTCGACGTCCTGCGGCGTCAGCTTGCCGGTGAAGTCCGGCATGCCGCGCGCCATCGCCGGCCCCCTGAACACGACCTTGTCCAGGTTCTCGATGAAGGCGGCGTCGATATAGCCCAGGTTGGGGATGTTGCCGCCGCGGTCGACGCCGGGCACGCCGTGGCACAGCACGCAGTTGCTGACGTACAGCGCGGTGCCGTCCTTGACCAGCGCCGGGTCGTACTTCACGCCCTGCAGCAGCTTGCCGGCACGGTATTCGGCGAAGGCCGGCAGCGGCGCCTTGCCGCCGAGCGCGAAGGTGTAGACCGTGCCCGGGCCTTGCCGGTTGGTGGCGCGCTGCGCCTGCCCGTAGACCCCGCCCCAGCCCACCGCCACCGAGACATACTGCCTGCCGTCGAGCTCGAAGCTGACCGGCGCGGCCACCACGCCGGTGCCGGTGGGCGATTCCCACAGCTTGTCGCCATTGCGCGCGTCATAGGCGACGAAGCGCCCGTCGGCGGTGCCCTGGAACACCAGGTTGCCGGCGGTGGTCAGCGTGCCGCCGTTCCACGGCGAGACCAGCTCCTGCGTCCACGCGGCCTTCTGCTGCACCGGGTCCCACGCAATCAGCCGGCCGAAGGGCTTGCTTTTCGGTGGCTCGGCATTGAGGAACTTGGCCGTGTTCCAGCCCACGTTGCCATGCGGCGTGCCGGGCTTGCCTTCATTGAACTGCCAGCTCTTGTCGTCCATCAGGTTGAGCGGCACGTGCTGCGCCGGCAGGTAGACCAGCCCGGTCTGCGGGTTGAACGACATCGGATGCCAGTTGTGCGCGCCGTACGGGCCGGGGATTGCGTCATAGGCCTTGTCGGCGGCGCGCGCCTCGGGCCGCTCGATCGGGCGGCCGCCGGCGTCATAGCCGGTGGCCCAGTTGACGTCGACGAAGTTCTTCGCCGAGATGAACTTGCCGTTGGTGCGGTCGATGACGAAGAAGAAACCGTTCTTGGGCGCGTGCAGGATGACCTTGCGCAGCTGCCCTTCCAGCTTCAGGTCGGCCAGGATCATCGGCTGGGTCGAGGTGTAGTCCCAGTTGTCGCCGGGGGTCTCCTGGTAGTGCCAGACGTATTTGCCGGTGTCCGGGTTGAGCGCGACGATCGAGGCCAGGTAGAGGTTGTCGCCGCCCGCCGGGCTGCGCTTGCTGCGCGACCAGGGCGCGCCGTTGCCGGTGCCGACGTACATCAGGTTCAGGTCCGGATCGAAGGCCAGCGTGTCCCAGGCCGTGCCGCCGCCGCCCGCCTCCCAGTACTTGCCGCTGGGGTCCCAGGTCTTGGCGGCGGCGGCCATCGATTCGTCCTCGAACGGCCTGGACGGATCGCCGGGGACGGTGAACCAGCGCCACTGCTGCGCGCCGGTGGCGGCGTCGTAGGCGGTGATGTAGCCGCGCACGCCAAACTCCGCGCCGCCGTTGCCGATGATGACCTTGCCCTTGAATACGCGCGGCGCGCCGGTGATGGTGTACGAATAGCGGCGGTCGATGATGGTGTCCTGCTCCCACAGCTTGCGCCCGCTGGCGGCATCGAGCGCGATCAGCCGGCCGTCGTAGGCGGCGACGAACACCTTGCCCTGGTACAGCGCCACGCCGCGGTTGACCACGTCGCAGCAGCCGCGATAGCCGAGCGAACGGTCGACCTTGGGATCGAAGGTCCAGAGCCGCTTGCCGGTGCGCGCATCGACCGCATGCACCACGCTCCACGACGCGGTCACGTACATCACGCCGTCGACCACCAGAGGGGTCGCTTCGACGCCCCGGGTCGACTCCAGGTTATAGCTCCACACCAGCCCCAGGTTGCGCACATTGGCGGTATCGATCTGGCGCAGCCGGCTGAAGCGGGTCTCGGCGTAGTCCAGGCCATGGCTGGGCCAGTCTCGCGTGGTGCCGGCATTGGCGCTGATGAAGGCGCCGTCGACCCTGGCCGCCGCGTTGCGCGGGGCCGCCGCACTGGCGGGCAGGAGTTGCGCCGCCAGTGCCAGGGTGGCCAGCCAGGCGGCGGCGCGGGTCCTGGTTCGGCGCCTGGCGCTGGCAACTTCGGTCGCAACCTCGGTGGCAGATGCGCACGCAAATTCGACGGCAACGGGATCCGTTGCCGGCTTCAACGCATGGCTCATATCGTCTCCTGAAGGGCATTGTTGTTGGAATTCGGGACTGCAGGATTACGGTACTGCGCGATGCCGGGGCGGTGGCCGGGGCCCACCGATCATCGGCGAGCCCTCGCGTTATGGGTACAGGGATAACCCGGATCCGGCGGCACGGCCGGCCCGGCGACCAATATCCACCGGATATCGCCATGGAAGAAATGAATATTGGACGCTGCCGCCCGCCCTGGCTTAGCCTTGGCGCCAGGACAGACCCCGCATCCCTACCCGGAGCCCCCCAACATGAGCCAGTTCCTTCTCTACGAACAGCAGGACCACATCGTCACCCTGACCATGAACGAGCCCGAGCGGCGCAACCCGCTTACCGGCAACACCGCGGTGGCGGAGTTCCTGGCCGCGATCGACCGCATCCATGCCGACCGCAGCGTGCGCGCGGTGGTGATCACCGGCGCCGGCACGGCGTTCTCGTCGGGCGGCAATATCAAGGACATGGAGCGCCAGGCCTCGGGCACGGTGCCGGGCATGGAGATCCGCCAGGACTACCGCTGCGGCATCCAGCGCCTGCCGCTGGCGCTGTTCAACCTGGAAGTGCCGGTGATCGCCGCGGTCAATGGCGCGGCCATGGGCGCGGGGCTGGACCTGGCCTGCATGTGCGATATCCGCATTGCCTCGGAACGGGCGCAGTTCGCCGAGTCCTTCGTCAAGCTGGGCATCATTCCGGGCGACGGCGGCGCGTGGCTGCTGCCGCGCGTGATCGGCCTGTCGCGCGCAGCCGAGATGACCTTCACCGGCCAGCCGATCGACGCCAGGCTGGCGCTCGAATGGAACCTGGTGTCGCGCGTGGTCGCGCCCGACGCGCTGCTGCCCACCGCCTATGAGCTGGCCGGCCGCATCGCCGCCAATCCGCCGCACGCGGTGCGGCTGGCCAAGCGCCTGATGCGCGAAGCCATGCATACCCGGCTGGATACGCTGCTGGAACTGTCGGCCGGCTTCCAGGCGCTGTCGCACCAGACCGCCGATCACCGCGAAGCGGTGCAGGCCTTCCTGGACAAGCGCACGCCGGTCTTTACCGGCAACTGAAGCGGCCGCCGAAATCTCGCTGGCGTGGCCCTATCCCCCCTATCCCGCCACGCCCAGCGCGCCTTCGACATTGCGCACCAGGCTGACCAGGCGCGGACCGATATCTTCCTCCAGCTGTTTGCTCTGCTGGCTGAAAACCGGCACCGACGCGGCGAAGATCCACGCCTCGCCGTCGCGGCGCGTGCGCAGCGGCACGGCCACCGACTCGACTTCGCGGTGCAGGTCGCGATGGCCGCGGCAGAAGCCGTGCTCCTGCAGGTCGCGCGCGGCATCGTCCAGGCGCGCCTGCAGCCAGTCGGCGCGCTGCGGGTCGGTGGCGCGCAACTGGGCCAGGTAGGCCTCGCGCTGCGCCGCCTCCAGCCGCAGCAGGTAGGCGCGGCCCGAGCCGGTGCGCGAGGCCGACACGCGCGTGCCGACCTCGGGCCGGAACACATGGCTGCCGACGCCCTGGGCGATCTCGACATAGGTCAGCGCATGGCCGCTGCCGACGATCAGCTCGACCTGTCCGGCGATATGGTCCGCCAGTTCCTGCATCGCCGGGCGCGCCAGCTGGCGGATCGTCATGCGCGCCAGCGCCGGCGCGGCCAGGTTGATCAGGCCGACGCCGGGCACATAGCGCGACAGCCGTTCCGAGTAATGCAGCAGGCCCAGCCCGCACAGCGTGTCGAGCAGCCGGAACAGGGTCGGCTTGGCCAGCCCGGTGCGCTCCATCAGTTCGCGGCTGCTGAGTTCCTGCACCGTCGGTGAGAAGCAGTTGAGGATCGAGACGCCGCGCGCCAGCGCGCTGACAAGGCGAGCCTCGCCGTCGGCGTCGGCGGATGGCGGGGCCACGGAGGCATGTGGAGCATTAGTCATCGGCGGGCCTGGATCTAAAGTTTTTTGATACGCGCGTCTCAAAACCCGGATGTTGCCCTTCGGCTTTTCGAAAGTCAAACCACACCTTTTAACGTTTACAGGGCGATTTTCCGACGCCAGAATCCCAATTCATCGTATCGGACGAGCACTTTTCGATACTGACGTCTCAATATCCACGCA
Organism: Cupriavidus alkaliphilus; assembly: GCF_900094595.1. Classification (GTDB taxonomy): domain Bacteria; phylum Pseudomonadota; class Gammaproteobacteria; order Burkholderiales; family Burkholderiaceae; genus Cupriavidus; species Cupriavidus alkaliphilus. Next base: position 35,040 of record NZ_FMAD01000020.1, read on the forward strand.
CGACTCGCAACGCCAGCTTTCTCAGGAGACTCCGCATGCAACAAGCCGTCATCGTCGACGCCATCCGCAGCCCGATGGGCCGCTCCAAGCCGGGCTCGGCCTTTACCGAACTCCATGCCACCGAACTGCTGGCGCAGGTGCTCAAGGCGCTGGTCGAGCGCAACCGGCTGGACCCGGGCCTGGTCGACGACGTCATCACCGGATGCGTGACGCAGGCGGGCGAGCAATCCGCCGGCCCCGGCCGGGTGGCATGGCTGGCGGCGGGGTTCCCCGAGCACGTGCCGGCCACCACCATCGACCGCAAGTGCGGCTCCAGCCAGCAGGCGGTGCACTTTGCCGCGCAGGGCATCATGGCCGGCGCCTATGACATCGTCATCGCCTGCGGCATCGAGTCGATGAGCCGGGTGCCGATGGGCTCGGCGCGCATCGGCCAGAACCCGTATGGCCCGTCGATGGAAGCGCGCTACGCGCCAGGCCTGGTGTCGCAGGGCGTGGCGGCCGAACTGGTCGCGGCAAAGTACGAGCTGTCGCGCGGGCAGATGGATAGCTACTCGGCCCGTTCGCACGAACTGGCCGCCGCCGCGCGCGAAAGCGGCGCGTTCCGCCGCGAGATCGTGGGCATCAGCACCCCCAACGGCGTGGTCGAGCACGACGAGACCATCCGTCCCGGCACCTCGGTGGAGAAGCTGGGCACACTGCAGGCGTCGTTCCGCAACGACGAGCTGAGCGCGCGCTTCCCGCAGATCGGCTGGAACGTGACCGCCGGCAATGCCTCGCAGATCAGCGACGGCGCCGCCGCGATGCTGCTGATGAGCGAGGCGATGGCGCAGCGCCTGGGTTTGAAGCCGCGCGCGCGCTTTGTCGCGTTCGACGTCTGCGGCGACGATCCGATCGCGATGCTGACCGCCCCCATCCCCGCCAGCCAGCGCGCGCTCAGGAAGAGCGGCCTGACGCTGGAGCAGATCGACCATTACGAAATCAACGAAGCCTTTGCCTGCGTGCCGCTGGCGTGGCAGCGCGCGCTCGGCGCCGACCCGGCGCGGCTGAACCCGCGCGGCGGCGCGATCGCGCTGGGCCATCCGCTGGGCGCCTCAGGCGTGCGGCTGATGACCACCATGCTGCATGCGCTGGAAGACAGCGGCCAGCGCTATGGCCTGCAGTCGATGTGCGAAGCCGGCGGCATGGCCAACGCCACCATCATCGAGCGCCTGTAAGCAACGCCCTGCCCCATCCCGATTTCCCATCAAGGAGACACACCATGAAACTGACCAATATGTCCGCCGTTGTCACCGGCGGCGCTTCCGGCCTGGGCCTGGCCTGCGTGCGGCGCCTGGTGGAACGCGGCGTCGACGTGGTCATCGCCGACCTGTCCGAAGAGCGCGGCAACGCCGTGGTCGACGAGTTCGGCGGCAAGGTCCGCTTCCTCAAGGCCGACGTGACCGACACCGACCAGATGAACGCGGTCTACGACGCCGCCGAGGCCATCGCCCCGCTGCGCGCGCTGATCCATTGCGCCGGCCTGGGCGGCCCGGTGCGCGTGGTCGAGAAGGACGGCACGCCGGGTTCGCTGGAAAAGTACGAGTCGATCGTGCGCATCAACCTGATCGGCACCTTCAACGCGCTGCGCCTGGGCGCCGCGCGCATGGCGAAGAACGAGCTGGTCGACGGCGAACGCGGCGCCTGCGTGCTGACCGCGTCGGTGGCCGCCTACGAAGGCCAGATCGGCCAGATTCCCTATGCTTCGGCCAAGGCCGGCATCGTCGGCATGACGCTGGTGGCCGCGCGCGACCTGGCGCAGCGCGCAATCCGCGTCTGCACCATCGCCCCGGGGCTGTTCGACACCCCGCTGCTGGCCAAGCTGCCCGAGAACGTGCGCGCCTCGCTCGGCGCCATGGTGCCGCACCCGGCGCGCCTGGGCGCGCCCGACGAATACGCCTCGACCGCGCTGCACATCCTCGAGAACCCCATGCTCAACGGCGAAACCATCCGCCTGGACGGCGCCATTCGCATGGCACCGCGCTGAACCGGCCGACCAGACAGGAGAGAACGCATGAGCGATACCCTGCTGAAGGAAATCCGCGGCAACGTGATGGTGCTGACCATCAACCGTCCCGAGGCCCGCAATGCGATGGACTTCGAGACCGCCACGGCGATTGCCGCCGCGCTGGATGAACTCGATGGGCGCGACGATCTTAGCCTGGCGGTGCTGACCGGTGCCGGCGGCACCTTCTGCTCCGGCATGGACCTGAAAGGCTTCCTGGCCGGCAAGCGCCCGAGCATTCCCGGCCGCGGTTTCGGCGGCGTGACCGAGCAGCCGCCGCGCAAGGTGCTGATTGCCGCGGTCGAGGGCTATGCGCTCGCCGGCGGCTTCGAGCTGGTGCTGGCGTGCGACCTGGTGGTGGCCTCGCGCGCGGCGAAGTTCGGCCTGCCCGAGGTCAAGCGCGGCCTGGCCGCCGCGGCCGGCGGCCTGATCCGCCTGCCGCGCCGCGTGCCCTACCACGTGGCGATGGAATACGCGCTGACCGGCGACATGCTGCCGGCCGAGCGCGCCTACGAGCTGGGCCTGGTCAACCGCCTGACCGATGCCGGCGGCGCGCTCGACGCCGCGCTGCAGCTGGCCGATGCGGTCGGCGCCAACGGGCCGCTGGCCATTGCCGCCAGCAAGCAGGTGGTGGCGCAGTCGGGCGACTGGAGCCGCGAGGAAATGTTCGCGCGGCAGAAACCGCTGATCGATCCGGTCTTTACTTCCGCCGACGCACGCGAAGGCGCGGCGGCCTTCGCCGAGAAGCGCAAACCGGTATGGACGGGCAAGTAAGAGCTTCCGCCCTGACCTGAGAACGGCCGGCCGCAAGCCGGCCGTTCTTGCCTTGCCAAGCAGCACACAGACCACAACATGGAGGAGACCCATGGCACCCAAGCTGCCCTCATCGCTGTCCAACGCCAGCGCAGCACTGCTGCTGGCCGCTGCCGCGGCGCTGCCCTGCACCGCCCATGCCGCGGCCTGGCCCGAGCGTCCCATCACCATCATCGTGCCCGGCGCGCCCGGCGGCACCACCGATATCCCGACGCGGCTGGTGGCGCAGAAGCTGTCGGCCATCCTGGGCCAGCCGGTGGTGGTCGACAACAAGCCCGGCAGCGGCGGCATCATCGGCACCCAGGCCTTCATGCGCGCGGCGCCGGACGGCTACACGCTGCTGGTCGGCAATACCGGCTCGCATGCGATCAACTACAGCGCCTACAAGCAGCTGTCCTACCAGCCGCAGGATTTCCTGCCGCTGACCGACCTGATCTCGTTTGCCAATGTGCTGGTGGTCGGCGCCCAGGCGCCGGTGCGCAGCGTGGCCGAGCTGGTGGCGCAGCTCAAGCAGTCGCCGGGCAAGTATTCCTATGCCTCGGCCGGCATCGGCCAGACCACGCACCTGACCGCGGAACTGTTCCGGCTGCGCACCGGCACCGAGGTCATCCACGTGCCGTACAAAGGATCGACACCGGCCACCACTTCGGTGCTGGCGGGCGAAACCACCTTCATGTTCGACAACCTGACCCAGGCGCTGCCGCAGATTCGCGCCGGCAAGCTGCGCGCGCTGGCGGTGACCAGCGCCGAGCGCCTGCCCGCGCTGCCCGAGGTGCCCACCATGGCGCAAGCCGGCATCAAGGACTTCGTCGTGATGGGATGGCTGGGCTTCTTCGCCCCGGCCAAAACCCCGCCGGCGGTTGCCGCGGCGCTGCAGGAGGCGCTGGGCAAGGCCATGCGCGATGCCGAGGTGGCGGCCCGCTTCCGCGACATGGGCGGCACCCCGGGCGGCGAGCCGCAGCCGAAGTTCGCCGCGCTGGTCCGCGGCGAGATCCAGCGCTGGGGCGAGACCATCCGCGCGTCAAAGGTCAGCCTGGACTGATCGCCGGGCCTTGCCGGGCCGCCTTTGCCAAATCGGAAGGCGGCCCGGCCCAAAGCCAAATTGACACGGCCGGGCGCCGCGGCATACCCTCGCCTTACCCTGCGGTATATTCAGTGCCCGCTTAAATTCCAGACATTGCAGACATGGAAGGCGCCCGGGGGCTCACAACGATAACGAAACCCCGCGACGAGACCTACCGTGCCCCTCTCCCCCGCACCTACCCCGTCTTCATCCCCGTCCCGCTTCGAGGGCCTGCGCCCGGCGCTGCCGATCCTGCTCGGCGCTTCGGTGATGCTGAGCCTGGCCATGGGCCTGCGCCAGAGCCTGGGCATCTTCATGCCGCCGCTGACGCGCGATATCGGCATCTCGGTGTCGGATTTCACCGTCGCCATCGCCGTGCAGAACCTGGCGTGGGGCCTGCTGCAGCCGCTCGCAGGTGCCTGGGCCACGCGTATCGGCTTCCGGCCGCTGATGATGGCGGGGTCGCTGCTGTACGTGATCGGGCTGGTGCTGCTGGCGACCGCGCACAGCCTGGTCGGCGTCACGCTGGGCGCGGGCGTGGCCATCGGCGCATCGATGGCCTGCACCGGCAGCGCGCTGGCGATGGCGGTGGCGGCGCGGCCGGTGCCGGCGGCGCTGCGCAGCACGGTGCTGGGGCTGGTGTCGGGCGCCGGCTCGCTGGGGGCGCTGCTGGCGGCGCCGATCGGGCAGATGGTGACGCAGGCCTATGGCTGGCGCACCGGGCTGGCCGCATTCGTGCTGCTGGCGCTGGTGATGCTGCCGGCGGCGTGGTCGGCCGGGCGCGTCGACCGGCTGCCGCTGGCGACGCCGGCGGGCATCGGCCAGGACAATGCGCGCCAGGCGCTGGGCACCGCGCTGCGCCACGCGCCGTTCGTGGTGATGGCGCAGGCCTACTTTGTCTGCGGCATGCAGCTGGTGTTCCTGACCACGCACCTGCCGTCGTATCTCGATGTGTGCGGCATGGACCCGATGCTCAGCGCCGAGGCGCTGGGCGTGATCGGCGGCTTCAACGTGCTGGGCAGCATCTTCTTCGGCTGGGCCGGCGGCCGCTACAACAAGCTGATGCTGCTGGGCGGCATCTATACGCTGCGTTCGCTGGCGCTGACGTGGTATTTCTCGTCGGCGCCGACACCGCAGAGCACGCTGGTGTTCGCCGCGGTGATGGGCTTCCTGTGGCTGGGCGTGGCGCCGCTGGTGTCGGGCTGGATCGCCGAGACCTTCGGCCTGCGCTGGCAGGCGATGCTGGGCGGCGTGGCCTTTTTCAGCCACCAGATCGGCAGCTTTGTCGGCGCCTTCGGCGGCGGGCTGGTCTATGACGCGCTCGGCTCCTATACCGTGGCGTGGCAGGCCGGCGTCGCGCTGGGGCTGGCGGCGGGGCTCGCGCAGATCGCTTTCGCGGTGGTGACCCGGCCGCGGCCGCCGTTGATGGCCACGTCCTGAGCGGGGCGGCGGTAAGAACGGGCGCGCATTGTAAATCTGGCGTCACGCGGCGACGCGTGCGGCGTGCGCCCGCGGGGGCGCGCGGCTGGAACGGTTCGTGCCTGTCTGCGCAGAGACGCAACGTTCAGACCAAGGAGGCCCCCATGACCTCGACCGAACAGGAAATCCTGGTGTGCGGCCCGGAAGATGGCCGCTGGCATCTGGAAATGCGCACCGGCAATGGCGCACCGGAGCGGCTCGACGGCGAGTTCGACTCGCCCGAGATGGCGATCGCCGCCGCCCAGCAGGTCTATCCGTCGATTCCGGTACGCGTGACCGATATCTCCGGCGCGCCGGCCCCGTCGGCGCCCGCGCATGAAGGCTCGCTGACCGACCACCACTACGGCGGCCACAGCGTGACCCGCGACGAGAAGCTGACCGGCCGCGCACATCCGTCCAGCGACACCTCGCAGCCGCCGCCGGGCCCGCACCCCTACCAGCCCACCGATCTCGGCAACCTGCCCCCGGGCACGCCGCGCCACGGCATGTACGGCGTCGCGTCGAGCCCGGCCGAGGCCGAGGCCGCCGACCGCAGGGACCAGGCGGCGCGTCGCCCCACCGGCTCGCGCGACGCCGAAGACTAGGGCCGGCGGCGCCAGCGGGCGGCAGCACGTACAATCGCGGTTTTCCCATCGCCTCGCCGCCCTGCCGCCATGACCACCCTCGGAACGCCCCTTTCCCCCTCCGCCACCAAAGTGATGCTGCTCGGCTCCGGCGAGCTCGGCAAGGAGGTGCTGATCGCGCTGCAGCGCCTGGGCGTGGAGACCATCGCCGTCGACCGCTATGACAACGCGCCTGGCCAGCAGGTCGCGCATCATGCGCGCACCATCGCCATGAGCGACCCGGACCAGCTCAAGGCCCTGATCGAGGCCGAGAAGCCGCACCTGGTGGTGCCCGAGATCGAGGCCATCGCCACGCCGATGCTGGAAACGCTGGAAGCCGCCGGCACCGTGCGCGTGATTCCGACCGCGCGCGCCGCGCGCCTGACCATGGACCGCGAAGGCATCCGCCGGCTCGCCGCCGAGTCGCTCGGCCTGCCCACCAGCCCCTACAAGTTCTGCGATTCGCTCGAGGAACTGCAGGCCGCGATCGATGGCGGCATCGGCTACCCGTGCGTGGTCAAGCCGGTGATGAGCAGCTCGGGCAAGGGCCAGAGCAAGATCGACGGCCCCGAGGGCGTGCAGGCGGCGTGGGACTACGCCATGGCCGGCGGCCGCGTCAGCCACGGCCGCGTGATCGTCGAGGGCTTTATCGATTTCGACTACGAGATCACGCTGCTGACGGTGCGCGCGGTGGGCGCCAGCGGCCAGGTGGAAACGCAGTTCTGCGCGCCGATCGGCCACGTGCAGGTCAGCGGCGACTACGTCGAGAGCTGGCAGCCGCAGCCGATGCACCCGGCCGCGCTCGAAAGCGCGCAGCGCATCGCGCAGACGGTCACCGCCGACCTGGGCGGCATGGGCCTGTTCGGCGTCGAGCTGTTCGTCAAGGGCGAGCAGGTCTGGTTCAGCGAGGTCAGCCCGCGCCCGCACGACACCGGCATGGTCACCATGGCCACGCAATGGCAGAACGAGTTCGAGCTGCATGCCCGCGCCATCCTCGGCCTGCCGGTCGACACCACGCTGCGCAGCCCCGGCGCCAGCGCCGTGATCTACGGCGGCGTGGAAGCCCAGGGGGTGGTCTTCGACGGCGTCGACCAGGCCTTGCGCGTGCCGCAGACCGAGCTGCGGCTGTTCGGCAAGCCTGAGAGCTTCGCTCGCCGCCGCATGGGCGTGGCGCTGGCCTATGCCGACGACGTCGACACCGCGCGCACGCGCGCCAAGGAAGCCGCCAGCCGCGTGCGCCCGCGCGCGGTCGGCTGAGCCGCGCCTCCCGGCATCCCGCTACATCCCCGCTACATCCCCCGCTACATCGGATGGCTGCCCGCGGCGGCGCCGTTGGCCGGGGCATGCTGGACCGCCTGCGCGGCCGCCACCTGCGCCGCGGCCAGCACCGGCGCGATGCGCACGCCGTTCAGGTCGGCGCCAGACGGCGCCTGGTACAGCCGCAGCCCCAGTTCCGGCAGGATCGCCAGCAGGTGGTCGAACACATCGCCCTGGATGCGCTCGTAGTCCATCCACGCGGTGAGCGCGGTGAAGCAGTAGATCTCGACCGGGATGCCCTGCGAATCGGGCTCCATCATGCGCACGTTCAGCAGCAGGTCGTGGTGGATCTCGGGGTGTGCCTTCAGGTAGGCGATGCCATAGGCGCGGAAGGTGCCGATATTGGTCAGCCGGCGCCGGTTGACCGGGTCGTTGCCGGCGGCGATCAGCAGCCGGTTGGCCTCGTCGACCTCGCGCTGCTTTTCTTCCAGGTAGTCGTGCAGCAGGCGAAAGCGCATCAGCGCGTGGACCTCGCGGTCTTCGAGGAAGCGCACGCTGCCGGCATCGAGCCGCAAGGTGCGCTTGATCCGGCGCGCGCCGGACTCGAACATCTGGCGGTAGTTGCGATAGCTTTCCGAGAACAGCTTGTAGGTCGGCACCGTGGTCACGGTGTTGTCCCAGTTCTGCACCTTGACCGTATGCAGCGCGATGTCCTTGACGTAGCCGTCGGCGTTGCACTGGGGCATTTCGATCCAGTCGCCGATGCGCAGCATGTCGTTGGAAGTCAGCTGCGTGCTCGCGACCAGCGACAGCAGCGTGTCCTTGAACACCAGCAGCAGCACCGCCGACAAGGCCCCCAGGCCAGACAGCATCCACAGCGGCGAGCGGTTGATCAGGATCGACAGCACCAGCACGGCGCACACCAGCCCCAGCCCCAGCCGGCCCACCTGGATATAGCCCTTGATCGAGCGCGTCTGTGCCCGGCGGCTGCTGGCGTACACGTCCTGCCAGGCGCCCAGCACGCCGCCCAGCATCAGGAAGAAGCACACCCACAGGCTGGCATGCGCGAGGCGCTCGATCGCCAGCGCATAGCGGCCCATGTGCGGCACTTCGCCAATGCCGACGGTGATCACGGCAAAGCCCACCGCGTAGCCGAAACGCCGGTAGGCGCGATGGCGCGTCAGCGCCGTGCTCCACGGGGTCTTGCCCCACACCTTCAGCAGCCGGTGGGCGATGCGCGACATCACATGGCCGAACAGCCATTGCGCCAGCGCGGCGATCAGGCATAGCGCGACCAGGTACAGCGCGATCTGCGCCCACGGGTGGGCGGGAATACGTTGCTGGAACAGCTCCAGCAGGGCATCGAAATTCATGGCGGGGGCGACTCCGGCCTTTGACTAGGCCAGATAGTGTACCGAACGCGCCCGCCATCCCTGCATGCCATGCGGATGCGGGCTAGGCCGGCAGCAACTTCAACCCGCCGATGCCGACGAAGATCAGCCCGATCAGCGCCAGCCGCAGCGGCGACGCGCTCTCGCCCAGAAACAGGATGCCGATCAGCGTCACGCCGATCGCGCCGATGCCGGTCCAGATCGCGTAGGCCGTCCCCACCGGCAGGTGCCGCAGGGCCGCGCTGAGCAGGTAGATGCTGGCCAGCGCGGCGCCGATGCCCAGCGCCGTCGGGCCCAGGCGGGTCCAGCCGTCGGTATGTTTCAGCGCCAGCGCCATCACGATCTCGATCAGCCCGGCCAGCACCAGCAGCGTCCACGCCATCGCCATGTTTTCCTCCCTGAGCCCGGCGCGCGCCGGCAACCATTGCCGGCCACGCCCAGCCACTGTAGGCTGTGCGGATCCGCACGGGAACTGGCCAATCGTGCAAAAGGATTATGCAAACATGCAGGACGCAGACTGGGACGACCTGAAGTACTTCCTCGCCGTCGGCCAATCCGGCTCGCTGGCCGGCGCCGCGCGCGTCCTGCACGTCAACCACTCGACGGTGCTGCGCCGCCTGGCGCGGCTGGAAGACACCCTCGGCACGCTGCTGTTCGAGCGCCATGCCACCGGCTACGCCATGACCCCGGCCGGCGAGGCGCTGGCGCAACGGCTGGCCGGGGTGGGCGAACAGATCGATGCGGCGCAGCGCCAGCTGTCCGGCCTCGACCGCCAGCTGAGCGGGCCGTTGCGCGTGACCACCACCGACACACTGCTGGGCGCGTTGCTGATGCCGCTGTTTGCCGAATTTCGCGCGCTGCATCCGCGCATCCAGCTGCAGCTGGTCGTCAACAACAGCTTTCTCAGCCTGAGCCGGCGCGAGGCCGACGTGGCGATCCGCCCGGCCAATGCGCCGCCGGAGTACCTGGTGGGCCGCCGCATCGGCCGGCTCCAGACAGCGCCGTACGCGGCGCGCAGCTACCTGCAGCAGCTCGGGCTGCTGGCCACGGCGGACAGCCCCGCGCTGGCGGACTGGCCGGCCTATGACTGGGTGGTGCCGGACGAAGCGCTGTCGCACCTGGCGCAGGCGCGCTGGATACGCGAGCACGTGCCGGAGCCGCGCCGCGCGGTCAGCGCCGACAGCCTGGTGGCGATGGCGGACGCGGTCCGGCATGGCATGGGCGCGGGCATGCTGCTGTGCCTGCTGGCGGGGGACGATCCGGCGCTGGTGCGGCTGGCGCCGCCCGATCCCGCCATGGACACCGACCTGTGGGTGCTGACCCACCCCGACCTGCGGCACAGCGCGCGCGTACGGGCGCTGGGGGATTTCCTGCATGAGCGGCTCAGAGAAGGGAGATGGCTGGCGGGATGACGCAACGTCGCGGCGTGCTCATGCCGCCGGCGCATACATCTCCAGCAACTGCTCATCGGTAAAGCCCCACTCCGCCGCGTTTTCGAACGCCACCACGGTCTCGTCGCCATGGCGCAGGTCGATCAGCTCGGTCGGCACCGGCCGCGACTGCGACACCGAGTAGAACGCCATCACCTTGGGCCGCAGCGGATCGGCGTCATGCTGCGCGCACACCACCGCCAGCCGGTTGGAGCGCAGCCGCAGCACGGTACCGAGCGGATAGATGCCGACGGTGCGCGAGAAGGCCTTGAACACGCGCCGGTCGAACAGCGTGTCGACGCGCACCGCCATGTATTCCATGGCGCGGGCCGGCGACCATGGCTGGTGCCCGGGGTGGCTGGCGGTGAGCGCGTCATAGGTATCGCAGATCGCGCCGATCCGGGCGTGCACGCTCAGTTCGCGCCCGACCAGGCCGAAGGGAAAGCCGCGCCCGTCGACGCGCTCATGGTGGTGGACGCAGACATCGAGCGGGATATTGGAATAGAGCCGGGCGTCGTTGAGGATGCGATAGCCCGCCGACGGATGGCGGCGGTAGGCCTCCTCCTGCTCGGGTGTGCGCTCGCCGGCGCGGAGACTGGCGGCGCCGGGCACGGCCAGCTTGCCGATGTCATGCACCAGGCCGGCCAGGCCCAGCTCGCGCACCTCGTCGTCGGGCAGGCGCAGGGTGCGGCCGACCGCGATCGTCAGCGCGCAGACCGCGAAGGCATGCAGGTAGTTGTCGTCGCCGCGCGCCTTGAGCCGCACCAACGCCAGCAGCGCCTGCCCATGGCGCGACAGCGAGCGCGAAGCCGCGTCGACCAGCAGCAGCGCACCGCTGACCTCCAGCGCCCGCCCCATGCGCACGTCGGCAAACATCGAGCCGATCACGGCCTTGCCGGACTGCAGCAGTTCGCGCGCATGCACGATCTCGGCCTCGAGCGTGGTGGCTGGCGCCGCGTCAGCCGGGCCATCGGCGCCGGGCGCGGGCTGGGCCGTGGCAATGGCCGGGGCTGCGCTGGCCTGCTCTTCCGGCGTCGGCAGATTGCGGCCCTTCAGGATATCGATCCAGACTTCGCGCACGCCCGCCGACCGGATCTGCCGTACCTGCTCCTCGCTGGCGACCAGGAAGCGCGCGCGCCAGAACGGGTGACTGATCCAGGGCCCGCCCAGCCTGGCGACGAACATCCCGACCTGCAGTTGCTCCGACCCAATGCGTCTCAGCATGCGCCAACCCCTCGGATGATGGTTTTCTTGTTGTCGCCCCGGCTATCGGCAGCGGCGGGCATAACTTGAGCGGTCACGGCGGCAGGAACGGCGCCGCGCACCCTTGTCAAGCGCCGCCAAAATGCCCGGACGGCGCCGTCGGGCATTGCCGGCGGCGGCCATGGCCGCCGCTACAATGGCTGGCCCAGTGCTCACAGACGCCAGCCAGTCGCCCCCGTTCACCATGTCCGGAACGTACACGCTAGTCGGCATCGCCCGTGCCAAGACCCACCGCCGCGACGCGCTGGTCTCCCAGCTCACCGCGCTGCGCTCGCGCGGGCTGACCGAGCCCGGCTGCCTGGACTACCACGTCGGGCAGGATGCCGAGGACGCGCGGGTGTTCGTCATCTACATGGTCTGGGACTCCAAGCGCGCGCTCGAATCGCACCTGAACCGCCCGTACATGCGCGATTTCCACGCCGCGCGCGCGGACTTCGTCGAGGGCGATTTCAGCTTCCGCTGGCTCAACGCGGCCTGAGCCCGCCGGCTCGACGCCAGCCCCGGCGCAAGGCGCCATCCCGGTCACTTCCCGCCCTGCCCGCTTGTCATTGCCGCCGCACCGATCTATCACTCAAGGTGACGCCCGCGACGGTCGCGGCAGGAGTGCACCATGGAAGTCAGGGATGGATTTGCCGGCACCATCGGCCACACGCCGCTGATCCGGCTGGCCGGCCTGAGCGCAGACACCGGCTGCGACATCTACGGCAAGGCGGAATTTCTCAATCCCGGCGGCTCGGTCAAGGACCGCGCGGCGCTCTACATCATCCGCGACGCCGAGCGGCGCGGGCTGCTGAAGCCGGGCGGCACGGTGATCGAAGGCACCGCGGGCAATACCGGCATCGGTCTGGCCCATCTGTGCGCGGCACGCGGCTACCGCTGCATCGTGGTGATACCCGACACCCAATCCCCGGAAAAGATGGAACGGCTGCGCATGCTGGGCGCCGAGGTGCGCGCGGTGCCGGCCAAGCCCTACGCCGATCCCGACAATTACCAGAAGATCGCCGGCCGGCTGGCCGACGAGACCGACAACGCGATCTGGGCCAACCAGTTCGACAACCTCGCCAACCGCCAGGCCCACTACGAGACCACCGGCCCCGAGATCTGGCAGGCCACCGCCGGCCAGATCGACGCCTTCACCTGCGCCACCGGCACCGGCGGCTCGCTGGCAGGCATCGCGCGCTGCCTCAAGGAACACAAGCCGGGCGTGCGCATCGTGCTGGCGGATCCGCACGGCAGCGGCCTGTACCACTTCGTCAAGCACCGCGAAGTCAAGGCCGAAGGCAGCTCGATCACCGAAGGCATCGGCTCCAGCCGCGTCACCGCCAACCTGCAGGACACGCCGATCGACGACGCCGTGCGCATCGACGACCAGACCTGCGTCGACATGGTCTACCGGCTGCTGCGCGAGGAAGGACTGTTCGTGGGTGGGTCATCCGGCATCAACGTCGGCGCCGCGGTGGCGCTGGCGCGCGAGATGGGGCCGGGGCACACCATCGTGACGCTGCTGTGCGACCGTGGCGACCTGTATATGGGGCGGCTGTTCAATGAACAGTGGCTGCAGGGCAAGGGGCTGCAGCCGATTCCGTTCCGCCGCGCCAGCCCCGCGGGGTAACGTCCACGCTAACGTCAGCGCTAGGCCGCCTTCAGCCGCCGCCACAGCGTGGTGGGGCTGATGCCGAGGATATGGCAGGCGGCGGTCCGGTCGCCGCCGCACTCCTCCAGCACGCGCCGGATATGGTCGACTTCGCTGGATTGCTTGACGCGCGCGAGCGAGCGGCGCGCCCGTGCGGCCGGCGCCGCCGCTGCGGCTTCGGCCCCGGGCACAGTGGCAAGCGCGGCATCGCCGAACAGCTCGGGCGCCGCGGATTGCAGTTCGCGCTGCAAGGCCTCGCCGTCCAGGCGCCGGCCGGCGACCAGCACCGCGATGCGTTCGGTTACGTTTTCCAGCTCGCGGATATTGCCGGGCCAGCGGTAGCGCGCCAGCCGCGCGCGCGCCGCCGCGGGCAGGCGCTGCGGGCGTTCCAGTCCCAGCCGGTCCTGCGCGCGGCGGTACAGCAGTTCGGCCAGCTCCGGCAGGTCTTCGGCGCGCTCGCGCAGCGGCGGCATGGCGATGCGCAGGATGTTGAGGCGGTAATACAGGTCCTGACGGAAGCTGCCGTCGCGCACCATCGCGGCCAGGTCGCGATGGGTGGCGGCGATCACGCGCACGTTCACCGGCACCGCGTCGAGCCCGCCGATGGGCAGCACCTGCTTTTCCTGCAGCACGCGCAGCAGGCGCGTCTGCAGCGCCGGCGGCATGTCGCCGACCTCGTCGAGAAACAGCGTGCCGTTGTGGGCCGACTCGAACAGGCCGGCCTTGCCGCCGCGGCGCGCACCGGTGAAGGCGCCCTCTTCGTAGCCGAACAGCTCGCTTTCCAGCAGCGCCTCGGGGAAGGCGGCGCAGTTGACCGCGACGAACGGGAACGCGCGGCGCGGGCTGGCATCGTGCATGCCTTGCGCCAGCACCTCCTTGCCGGTGCCGCTCTCGCCGCCGATCAGCACGGTCGAGTCCACCGCGGCGTAGCGCCGCGCCAGCTCGCGCAGCGCCGTCATCGCCGCCGAGGTGCCGGCCAGGTCGTCGAGGCTGTAGCGCACCGCCGCCGGCCGCGCGCGGCTGCGCGAGCGCAGGTTGCGGTCGACGCGCTGGATCGCGCTGGCGTCCTGGATGGTCAGCACCGCGCCGGTGGTGCCGGCCTCGCCCAGGATCGGAATGCGGTTGACCACCACCATCTTGTCACCCAGCTTGTGGATCGCCTCGAGCTCCTTGTCGCCGGTCTGCATCACGCCTTCCAGCGCCAGGCTGGGCGCCAGCGTCTGCAGCTTGCGCCCCACCGCGGCGGCGGCCGAGGTGCCCAGGAAGCGCTCCATCGCCGGGTTGAACGACTGGATCCGCCCCTGCGCGTCGACCGCCGCCACGCCCTCGTTCAGGTGCGCCAGGATGGTGTTGACGTAGTCGCGCCGGGTGGCCTCGATGCGGCGCAGGCGCGCGGCCTCGATCGCGTCTTCCAGCGCCATGCGCACCGAGTTGCCGGAATACAGGAACACACCGGTCAGGCCATAGCGATCGGCCAGGTCGGTCACCAGGCCGGGGCCCACCACCACCTGGATGCCCTCCTGCTTGAGCGCCTTCACGCGCGCCACGGCGTCGTCCTCGGTCAGGTAGGTGTAGGCCGGCACCGACAGCGAGAACGCGCGCACGAATTCATCGACCTCGGCATAGGTCGCCGCGTGCGTGACCAGCGCCACCCGCGGCGAGATCCGCCGCGCCGTGGCCAGCGCGCTCATCACGTCGAAGCCCGTGACCTTGACCAGCACCACCGGCACGTCGACATGCTGGCGCAGGTAGGCGCCGTTGGAGCCGCCGGCGACCACCACGTCGAGCCGGCCCTCGCGCACCTCGCGCGACACCGCGCTGGCGGCGGCCTCGAAACCCTTGCCGACGATGCGGAATTCGGCGCGGTCGGCATAGGCCGGAATCAGGTCGGCAAAGGCGCGCGCGAGGCGGCTGATGCCGATCGCCCAGATGCGCGGGCGGCCTTGCGTGGAAACGGGCGAAGCCATGATGCGGTGCGGAAGGAAAGTGGGATGAAAGGCGAGAGGAACAGGCGTACAGTGCTGTCACATTGTCCGCTACGCGGCGCGGGATTTCAACTTTGAATTCCAAGACACGGGGTTTGGATTTCAAATGTGCGGAGATCCCGCCATGGAGGCCGCGACGAAACCCGCCACCCTGCCCGCCAGCCCAATACTGACAAGGGATGCCGGGGTTTCCCTGCCGCTTCCGCAAGGCCTGGCACATCCCTTGCACTATCCGGCTTGTCCTGTTCACCAACGCATACGCCATGACCTACTCCGCTTCCGACCTCGCGCGCTCCGCCGGCGCCCGTTTCCGCCAGGCGCTTGCCGACGAACATCCGCTGCAGGTGGTCGGCGCCATCAATGCCAACCACGCCTTGCTGGCCAAGCGTGCCGGTTACCGGGCCATCTACCTGTCCGGCGGCGGTGTCGCGGCCGGTTCGCTGGGCCTGCCCGACCTCGGCATTTCCAACCTGGACGACGTCCTGACCGACATCCGCCGCATCACTGACGTGTGCGACACGCCGTTGCTGGTCGACGTGGACACGGGTTTCGGCGCCTCGGCCTTCAACGTGGCCCGCACCACCAAGTCGCTGATCAAGTTCGGCGCCGCGGCCATGCATATCGAGGACCAGGTCGGCGCCAAGCGCTGCGGCCACCGTCCCAACAAGGAAATCGTCACCCAGGGTGAAATGGTCGACCGCATCAAGGCCGCGGTCGACGCCCGCACCGACGACAACTTCGTCATCATGGCCCGCACCGACGCGCTCGCCGTGGAAGGCCTGGACAAGGCGATCGAGCGCGCGGTGGCGTGCGTGGAAGCCGGCGCCGACGCGATCTTCCCGGAAGCCATGACCGACCTTGGCATGTACCGCAAGTTCGTCGACGCGGTGAAGGTGCCGGTGCTGGCCAACATCACCGAATTCGGCGCCACGCCGCTGTTCACCACCGAGGAACTGGGCGGCGCCGGCGTGTCGATGGTGCTGTACCCGCTGTCGGCCTTCCGCGCCATGAACAAGGCCGCGGAAAACGTCTACGCGGCGATCCGCCGCGACGGCACGCAGAAGAACGTGGTCGATACCATGCAGACCCGCTCGGAGCTCTACGAGAGCATCGGCTACCATGCCTTCGAGCAGAAGCTCGACGCCCTGTTCGCGCAAGGCAAGGGCAAGTAAACGACCAGACTCAGGCGCGGCCGGGCCGGGGATATCCCCTCCCGGCCGCTTGCACGACCACAGACAGGCAACACCAGGCATCACACCAAGGAGACCCAGATGTCCGAAGCGCAACCGCTCGTCACTCCCAAGCCCAAGAAATCCGTCGCGCTGTCGGGCGTGACCGCCGGCAATACCGCGCTGTGCACCGTCGGCCGTACCGGCAACGACCTGCACTACCGTGGCTAC
>NZ_FMAD01000021.1 GCF_900094595.1 Cupriavidus alkaliphilus
TAGTAGTCGGTGTGGCAGATGCCGGTGGCCTTCACTTCCACCAGCACTTCGCCGGCGCGCGGGCCGTCGAGGTCGACGTCTTCGATCGTCAGCGGCTTTCCCGCACCCCAGGCAACTGCTGCACGTGTTTTCATTGGTCGGTCCTGTCGATTGGTTCGTAGCGCGAGACTATAAGGCGGGCGGCGCCGATGGCGGGCCGGCCGGCATGGATTTGTCCGAAATCCGACCCAGGTTGGCCGGTGGCCGCGATCAGGCGTGGCTTGCATCCCCTTCTTCGCGTTCAGGCACGACGAGCGTGCAGGGTGTGTCGCCATCGTCGTCCGCGGCGAAGGCGGATGCGGCGGGCGGCGCGCCCTTGTCGCGGTAGGTCGCGGGCGGCACGCCGTATTGCTTGCGGAATTCGCGCCCCAGGTGCGAGGCGTCGGCAAAGCCGCAGCTCAGCGCAATGTCGGCAACGCTGCGGTCGGAGCTGGTCAGCAGCCACGCGGCGGTGCGCAGTCGCACCTGCCTGGCGAATACCTGCGGGCTCTTGCCGGTCTCGGCCTTGAACAGGCGCTCGAGCTGGCGGGCCGACAGGTCGAGCTTGCAGGCAAGTTCATCCAGCGGCAATGCGCGCCCGACATGCTGCTCCATCAGCAGGATCGCGCGCTTGACCTTCGGGTGCGTGGCCGGCTCCAGCCCCGGCGGGTGCGGCTGCGGCGCATTGCCCTTCTGCATCTCGCCGACCAGCAGGATCCGCAGCGCCTTCTGCACGGTGGCATGGTCGAAGTGGCGCAGCAGGATCGCCGCGGCGACGTCGATCGACGCGCGCCCGCCCGAGCAGGTGATGCGCCGGCGGTCGATCACGAACAGCCGGTCGGCGATCAGCAGGTCGGGATCGGCCGACGGGAAGCGCTCGATGAAATCCCAGTAGTGGAACCAGCTGACGCAGGCCCGGTGGCCGTCGAGCACGCCGGCACGCATCAGCGAGAAGACCCCGGTGCAGATCCCGACCAGGGTGGCGCCGCCGCCCGCGGCGCGGCGGATGAAGTCGAGCGTCTCGGGCCCTGCCTGCGGGCCCGAGTGGAGCAGCCCGCCCACGACCACCACGTAGTCGAACGGCTCGGCCTCATCGAAGGTCTCCCACGGCGCGACCTGGATCCCGCAGCTCGCGCGCACCGGCGCAAGTGTGTTGCCGATCACGCTCCAGACGCAGCGTACCGGCTTGCTGTAGTCGCCGTCGTCCGCCGACAGCCGCAGCATGTCGACGAAGCCGGAAAACGCAGTCAGCGTGAAATTCGGCAGCAGCACGATGCCGAAGCGGAGGCGCCGGGGCGCCGGCGCGGCGACGGGAGAAATGGGAACGTCTGGGGTCATGGCGGCATTCATCTTGACAGGCTCGCGCGGGACAGCGGATCCGGGTTAGCCCGGAGTCGACGGGCAGGGCAGGGCGTCCCGGCGCCGGAAAAGTGGTATGCGGACGACGCGTTCCGTCCCCCGCTAGAGTCGCCAGAGTCGCCGATCCGCCCGCCGCCGACTTGCACAATTCCGACGCGAATCATCGCCAAAGCGAAATCCCGGCCGGTAGGGCCGGGCCGCTGGCGCCGGCATCCCACGCCGATGCCGGTTTTGTTCTATCTGCAAATCCCGCGCTCTGCTGTACTGGCTCCCAACGAAAGCAACCCAGCACCCCGCAGAGAGGCAGTCAGATGAATGTCAGCGTATTCGACCTGTTCAAGATCGGCATCGGACCCTCGAGTTCGCACACGGTCGGCCCGATGATCGCCGCGTGCCGCTTCGCATCCCACCTCGAGGATGCGAACCTGCTCGGCTTCGTGCGCCGCGTGCGGGCGGAATTGTATGGCTCGCTCGGCGCGACCGGCAAGGGCCATGGCAGCGACAAGGCGGTGCTGCTGGGCCTGGAAGGCAGCCTGCCCGACCGCATCGACCCCGATTCGATCGAACCGCGCCTGGCGCAGATCCGCAAGGACAAGCGCATGCGGCTGCTCGGCAAGCACGAGATCGGCTTCGATGAAAAGGAGCACCTCGGTTTCTACCGCCGCCTGATGAGCGGCACCGGCAGCATGGTGCATCCCAACGGCATGCGCTTCCAGGCGTTCGACGAGCAGGGGCAGTTGCTGGTCGAGAAGGAGTATTACTCGGTCGGCGGCGGCTTCGTCGTCAACCGCGACGGCGACCGCGTCAACGGCGTGCGCTCGGCCGCGGAAGTGCCATACCCGTTCCGCACCGGCGCCGAGCTGATGCAGGCGTGCGGCGCCAGCGGGCTGTCGATCGCCGAACTGGTCTTGCGCAATGAATGCGCGCTGCGCCCGGCCGAGGAGGTGCGCGCCGGGCTGCTGGCGATCTGGCACGCGATGGCCGCCTGCGTCGAGCGCGGCTGCAAGGTCGAGGGAGAGCTGCCCGGGCCCATGCGCGTCAAGCGCCGCGCGGCGGAACTCAACCACCGGCTGCGAACGCGCTCCGAGGAATCGCTGCGCGATCCGCTGTCGATGCTCGACTGGGTCAACCTGTACGCGATGGCGGTCAACGAAGAGAACGCCGCGGGCGGGCGCGTGGTCACCGCGCCGACCAACGGCGCGGCCGGCGTGATTCCGGCGGTGCTCCACTACTACGTGAAGTTCGTGCCCGGCTCGAACGACGACGGCATCGTCGACTTCCTGCTGACCGCGGCCGCGATCGGCATGATCTACAAGGAGACCGCATCGATCTCCGGCGCCGAGGTCGGCTGCCAGGGCGAGGTCGGCGTGGCGTGCTCGATGGCCGCGGCCGCGCTCGCGGCGGTGATGGGCGGCACCCCCGACCAGGTCGAGAACGCCGCCGAGATCGGCATGGAGCACAACCTCGGCATGACCTGCGACCCGGTCGGCGGGCTGGTGCAGATCCCGTGCATCGAGCGCAATGCGATGGGCGCGATCAAGGCGCTCAACGCCTCGCGCATGGCGCTCAAGGGCGATGGCCAGCATTACGTGTCGCTCGACTCGGTGATCAAGACCATGCGCGAGACCGGCGCCGACATGAAGACGAAATACAAGGAGACGTCGCGCGGCGGCCTGGCCGTGAACGTCATTGAATGCTAAGGGAGTGTCGGAAATGAGCCGCTATTCAATCTTCAGCCTGTTTCGCAACGGGCTGTCGTACCACGAGAACTGGGAGAAGCAGTGGAGAAGCCCCGAGCCCAGGCGCGAGTATGACGTGGTCATCGTCGGCGGGGGCGGGCACGGCCTGGCGACCGCGTACTACCTGGCGAAGGAACACGGCATCACCAACGTGGCGGTGCTGGAGAAAGGATGGATCGGCGGCGGCAATACCGCGCGCAACACCACCATCGTGCGCTCCAACTACCTGTGGGACGAGTCCGCGGCGCTCTACGAAAAGGCGATGAAGCTGTGGGAGGGTCTGTCGCAGGACCTGAACTACAACGTCATGTTCAGCCAGCGCGGCGTGATGAACCTGGCGCACACGCTGCAGGACGTGCGCGACACCGAGCGGCGCGTGAACGCCAACCGCCTCAACGGTGTCGATGCCGAGTTCCTGACGCCGGCGCAGGTCAAGGAGATCGAGCCCACCATCAACCTGAACAGCCGCTACCCGGTGCTGGGCGCGTCGATCCAGCGCCGCGCCGGGGTGGCCCGCCACGATGCCGTGGCCTGGGGCTTCGCCCGCGGCGCCGACCGCGCCGGCGTCGACATCATCCAGAACTGCCAGGTCACCGGCATCCGCCGCGATGGCGGCGCGGTGGTCGGCGTCGACACGGTGAAGGGCTTCATCAAGGCAAAGAAGGTCGCGGTGGTGGCGGCCGGCAACACCACCACGCTGGCCGACATGGCGGGCATCCGCCTGCCGCTGGAAAGCCACCCGTTGCAGGCGCTGGTGTCGGAACCGATCAAGCCGGTGGTCAACTCGGTGATCATGTCCAATGCGGTGCACGCCTATATCAGCCAGTCCGACAAGGGCGACCTGGTGATCGGCGCGGGCATCGACCAGTACACCGGCTTCGGCCAGCGCGGCAGCTTCCAGGTCATCGAAGGCACGCTGCAGGCCATCGTCGAGATGTTCCCGGTGTTCTCGCGGGTGCGCATGAACCGCCAGTGGGGCGGCATCGTCGACACCTCGCCGGACGCGTGCCCGATCATCAGCAAGACCGACGTGAAGGGGCTGTATTTCAACTGCGGCTGGGGTACCGGCGGGTTCAAGGCGACGCCCGGCTCGGGCTGGGCCTACGCGCACACCATCGCGCGCGACCAGCCGCATGCGCTGAACGCCCCGTTTTCTCTGGACCGCTTCTATACCGGCCACCTGATCGACGAGCACGGCGCTGCTGCCGTCGCGCACTGAACCCAAGCAGGAGAACGACATGCTGCTGATCCAATGTCCATGGTGCGGCCCGCGCGCCGAATCCGAATTCTCGTGCGGCGGCGAGGCTGACATCGCGCGCCCGCTGGAGACCGACAAGCTGTCCGACCGCGAATGGGGCGACTACCTGTTCATGCGCACCAACACCCGCGGCATGCACCGCGAGCAGTGGCTGCACGCACAGGGCTGCCGGCGCTGGTTCAAGGCCGAGCGCGACACCGTCACCTATGACATCAAGGGCTACGAGACCTTCGGCCAGCCCGCCGCCAACGCACCGCAGGGAAGGGGCAAGCAATGAGCCAGAAACACCGTCTCGGCACCGGCGGCCGCATCAATCGCGGCAAGCCGCTGTCCTTTACCTTCAACGGGCGCGTGTACCAGGGCTTCCAGGGCGACACGCTGGCCTCGGCGCTGCTTGCCAACGGCGTGCGCTTCGTCGCGCGCAGCTTCAAGTACCATCGCCCGCGCGGCATCATGACCGCCGACGTGGCCGAGCCGAACGCGGTGGTACAGCTGGAGGGCGGCGCCTACACGGTGCCGAACGCGCGCGCGACCGAGATCGAGCTGTACCAGGGACTGGTCGCGACCAGCGTGAACGCCGAGCCCGACCTGGAGCGCGACCGCATGGCGGTCAACCAGAAGTTCGCGCGCTTCATGCCCGCCGGCTTCTACTACAAGACCTTCATGTGGCCGCGCAAGATGTGGCCCCGCTACGAGGAGAAGATCCGCGCGGCGGCCGGCCTGGGCAAGGCGCCGACGACGCTTGACGCCGACCGCTACGACAAGTGCTACGCGCACTGCGACGTGCTGGTGGTCGGCGGCGGCCCCACCGGCCTGGCCGCGGCGCATGCGGCGGCGGTGACGGGGGCGCGCGTGATCCTGGTCGACGACCAGTGCGAACTCGGCGGCAGCCTGCTGTCCGCGCGCGCCGACATCAACGGCAAGCCGGCGCTGCAGTGGGTCGCCGAGACCGAGGCGAAGCTGCGCAAGCTGCCGGACGTGACGATCCTGTCGCGCAGCAATGCCTTTGGCTACCAGGACCATAACCTGGTCACCGTCACGCAGCGCCTGACCGACCACCTGTCGGTCTCGATGCGCCACGGCTCGCGCGAGCTGCTGTGGAAAATCCGCGCCAAACGGGTGATCCTCGCGACCGGCGCGCACGAGCGTCCGATCGTGTTCGGCAACAACGACCTGCCGGGGGTGATGATGGCCTCGGCGGTGTCGGCCTACATCCACCGCTACAGCGTGCTGCCGGGACGCGAGGCCGTGGTGTTCACCAATAACGACCGCGGCTACCAGGCGGCGCTGGACCTGAAGGCGTGCGGCGCCAGGGTGACTGTGGTCGATCCGCGCGCCACCACCGCCGGGGCGCTGCCCGCGGCGGCCAGGCGGCAGGGCGTGGCGGTGATGAACGGCGCGGTGGTGGTGGCCGCCGCCGGCAAGACG
Source organism: Cupriavidus alkaliphilus (assembly GCF_900094595.1). Taxonomy (GTDB): domain Bacteria; phylum Pseudomonadota; class Gammaproteobacteria; order Burkholderiales; family Burkholderiaceae; genus Cupriavidus; species Cupriavidus alkaliphilus. Next base: position 5,803 of record NZ_FMAD01000021.1, read on the forward strand.
CACGTCAACTCGGTCAGCGTCGCATCCTATGCCAACGGCGCGGTCGGCGCCAAGGTGTCGAAGATCGCCTGCGACCTGGTCGCGATGTCGGGCGGCCTGAGCCCGGTGCTGCACCTGTTCGCGCAATCGGGCGGCAAGGCGCAGTGGAGCGACGACAAGACCTGCTTCGTGCCGGGCAAGTCGATGCAGGCCGAGTGCAGCGTCGGCGCGGCCGCGGGCGAATTCAACCTGGCGCTGGCGCTGCCGCTGGCGCTGGAAGCCGGCACCGAGGCGGCCAGGGCCGCCGGCTTCATCACGGCCAAGCGGCCGCCGGCGCCGAAGGTCAGCGCCGTTGCCGAAGGCCCGTTGCTGCCGCTGTGGCTGGTGGGCAGCCGCGAGGCCGCCGCGCGCGGGCCCAAGCAGTTCGTCGATTTCCAGAACGACGTCGCGGCTGCCGACATCCTGCTGGCGGCGCGCGAAGGCTTCGAGTCGGTCGAGCACGTCAAGCGCTATACCGCGATGGGCTTCGGCACCGACCAGGGCAAGCTCGGCAACATCAACGGCATGGCGATCCTGGCGCAGGCGCTGGGCAAGTCGATTCCCGAGACCGGCACCACCACGTTCCGGCCCAACTACACGCCGGTCACGTTCGGCACCTTCGCCGGGCGCGAGATCGGCGACTTCCTCGACCCGGTGCGCAAGACCTGCGTGCACGAATGGCACGTCGCCAACGGCGCCTTGTTCGAGGACGTCGGCAACTGGAAGCGCCCCTGGTATTTTCCGAAGCGGGGCGAGGACCTGCACGCCGCGGTCAAGCGCGAATGCCTGGCCGTGCGCAACAGCGTGGGCATCCTCGATGCGTCGACGCTGGGCAAGATCGACATCCAGGGCCCGGACGCGGTCACGCTGCTGAACTGGATGTACACCAACCCCTGGGGCAAGCTCGAGGTCGGCAAGTGCCGCTACGGCCTGATGCTCGACGAGAACGGCATGGTGTTCGACGACGGCGTGACCGTGCGCCTGGGCGAGCAGCATTTCATGATGACCACCACCACCGGGGGCGCCGCGCGCGTGCTGACCTGGATGGAGCGCTGGCTGCAGACCGAGTGGCCGGACCTGAAGGTGCGCCTGTCGTCGGTGACCGACCACTGGGCCACCTTCGCCGTGGTGGGGCCGAACAGCCGCAAGGTGCTGCGGAAGGTCTGCGCCGACATCGACTTCGCCAACGCGGCGTTCCCGTTCATGAGCTACCGCAACGGCACCGTGGCGGGCGCCAGGGCGCGCGTGATGCGCATCAGCTTCTCGGGCGAGCTGGCCTACGAGGTCAACGTGCCGGCCAACGCCGGGCGTGCGGTGTGGGAGGCGCTGATGGCCGCCGGCGCCGAGTTCGACATCACGCCGTACGGCACCGAGACCATGCACGTGCTGCGTGCCGAGAAGGGCTACATCATCGTCGGCCAGGACACCGACGGCTCGATCACGCCGTATGACCTCGGCATGGGCGGGCTGGTGGCAAAGTCGAAGGACTTCCTCGGCAAGCGCTCGCTGACGCGCTCGGACACGGCCAAGGAAGGGCGCAAGCAGTTCGTCGGCCTGCTGACCGACGACGCCCAGTTCGTGCTGCCCGAGGGCGCGCAGATCGTCGCGCCGCAGACGCGCGTGTCGACCACCGAGCCGACGCCGATGATCGGCCACGTGACCTCGAGCTACTACAGCCCGATCCTGCAGCGCTCGATCGCGCTTGCCGTGGTCAAGGGCGGGCTGGGCAAGATGGGCGAGAGCGTCGCGATCCCGCTGGCCGATGGCCGCCGCGTGAGCGCGAAGATTTCCAGCCCGGTTTTCTACGATAGCGAAGGAGTGCGCCAGAATGTGGAATGAACAAGGCATTGCTACCGCACTGGCCGATGCGCCGGTGCCGAACGCCCGCACGCGCGACGTGCGCCTGGAGTCGCCGCTGGTCGGCGCCGCCGGCCTGCTGGAAGCGCCGCACCTGCGCGGCTCGATGTACTTCACGGTGCGCGAGCGGCAGTTCCTCGACCTGGTGATGGTGCGCGGCGAGCTGGCCGATGCCGCCTTCGTCGACGGCTTCGAGGGCGTGGTGGGCTGCTGTCCGCCGGCCGCGCCCAACACGGTCGCGCGCAGCGCCGCCTACGACGTGCTGTGGCTGGGCCCGGACGAATGGCTGGTGCGCTCCAGCGCGCCGGTGACGGCCGGCGTGCTGGAGGGCAAGCTGGCGCCGGCCATCGCCGGCTCGTACTCCGCCGCGGTCGATGTCGGCAGTGGCTATACGGTGGTCGAGATCAGCGGCGACCGCGTGCGCGACGTGCTGGCGCGGGGCTGCCCGCTCGACCTGCATCCGCGTGTGTTCGGCGCGGGGCAATGCGCGCAGAGCCATTACTTCAAGGCGCCCGTCATCCTGCTGCCGACCGGCGACGACCGCTACGAGATCGTGGTGCGCCGCAGTTTCGCTGACTACTTCTGCCGCATCCTGCTCGACGCGGCGACGCCGCTGCTGTCATGAAGCCGGTCGAGCAGGTGTTCAGCGAGCCGCGGCCGGGACTCAACGCACTCGATGGCCTCGAGGCGCCACTGCTGCCGGGGCGGGGCTGGAGCGTCTTTATCGACGCCCTGACGGTGCCGGTGCGCATCGGCATCCATCCGCACGAGCATGACGCGCCGCAGCCGGTGGTGATCGACGCGCGCCTGGGCTACCGGCGCGAGCCCAGCGAAGCGGCCGAGTGGATCGACTACGAGGGCTATTGCGCGCGCGTCGCAACGTTCCTGGCGGGCAAGCCGCATACGCGGCTGCTCGAGACCCTGGTGGCCGACATCGCGGAGCTGTCGTTCCGCGAATGGCCGGCGCTCGACACCCTGACCCTCGCGGCGCACAAGCCCAGGATCCGCCCCGGCACCCAGCGCGTCGGTGTCGAGCTGGAATGGACCCGCGCCGACTATCTGCGCCGTACCGGCAAGCCTGCCTGAGGGGTGGCGGGCGTGGCGGGCGTGGCGGCGCCGGCCAAGCGCGCGTCGGTTTTGGCATGCAGCCAATACCGCGATGGAGACTACTCTCGTAGCGCGTCGCTGCCGTGCCAATCGGCGTGGCGGCGCCGCGCCACGACACAAGGAGGAAATCCAATGAAAAGAGCCACGCCAGGACTGACCATCGCGCTGCTGTGTTCTACGCCCGCCTTTGCCCAGGGCAGCGTAACGCTGTACGGCATCATCGACGAAGGCATCAACTACACCAACAATGTCGGCGGCGACCGGCTGGTCGAGATGCAGAGCGGCTTCGCCCAGGGCAGCCGCTGGGGCCTGAAGGGATCGGAAGACCTGGGAGGCGGCGTCAAGGCGCTGTTCCAGCTGGAGAATGGTTTCAATGCCAGCACCGGCAGGGCGGCACAGGGTGGGGCGATGTTTGGCCGGCAGGCCTATGTCGGACTGTCCGACGACCGGCTCGGCACCGTCACGCTGGGGCGCCAGTACGATTCCGTGATCGACTACCTGGCCCAGACCACCGTGGTCGGCAACTGGGGCGGCTACCTGTTCGGCCACCCCTACGACAACGACAACATGGTCTACTCGTTCCGCGTCAACAACACGGTCAAGTACACCAGCCCCACGCTTGGCGGCTTCCAGTTCGGCGGCACCTACAGCTTCAGCAACGACACCAACTTTGCCAACAACCGCCAGTACGGCGCGGGCATGCAGTACGCGAACGGCGGCTGGCTGCTGGCGGCGGCCTACCTGCAGGCCGACAACCCGTCGGCCACGGCCAACGGTGCCATCAGCGCCGGCGGCGACCAGAACTTCCTGGCCCGGCGGCTGCGCATCTTCGGCGCCGGCGTCAACTACACCTTCGGGGCCGCGACGGCGGGCTTTGCCTACTCGAACACCAACCTGACGCAGCCGCTGTCGACCTCGTACATCTCCGGGTCGATCCTGCCCGCCACCGGCACGCTGGACGCGCTCAAGTTCCAGAACTTCGAATTCAACCTCAAGTACCAGTTCACGCCGGCGTTCTATGCCGGCGCGGTCTACACGCTGACCACCGAGAAGTTCCAGGCGTCGTCGGGCGAGGCCAGGCCCAGGGTCCACAGCATCGGCCTGATGGCGGACTACAACTTCTCGAAGCGGACCGACGTCTATCTGCAGGGCGTCTACCAGCGCGTCAGCGGCGACCGGACCGGCACGGCACTGGACCGGGCCTATATCCCCGGCGCGGCCGACGCGTCGTCGACCTCGAGCCAGGTGCTGGTGCGCGCCGCGATCCGCCACAAGTTCTGAACCGCCGGCGGCAATGTCGGGCCTGCTCAAACCGGCGTCGGATTTTGCACAAGAGGCCGCGGCGCAGCGCACTACTCTCGAACACGCATGCCGTGGATGCCGCGCCGACGGGCGCGGACCCGGCAGGCCCTAACGAGACATGGAGACGAAGCGATGAGCAACAACCGGGGTGTCGTTTATCTTGGACCGGGCAAGGTCGCGGTGCAGAACATCGACTATCCGAAGATGGTCGATCCCAGCGGTCGCGCGATCGGCCACGGCGTGATCCTCAAGGTGGTGACGACGAACATCTGCGGCTCGGACCAGCACATGGTGCGCGGCCGCACCACCGCAGAAGTGGGCCTCGTGCTCGGCCATGAAATTACCGGCGAGGTGATCGAGATCGGCCGCGACGTCGAGACGCTGAAGATCGGCGACCTGGTCTCGGTGCCGTTCAACGTCGCCTGCGGCCGCTGTGCGATGTGCAAGGAGCAGCATACCGGCGTCTGCCTGAGCGTCAATCCGTCGCGTGCCGGCGGTGCCTACGGTTACGTCGACATGGGCGGCTGGATCGGCGGGCAGTCCGAGTACGTGATGGTGCCGTACGCCGACTTCAACCTGCTCAGGTTCCCCGACCGGGACCAGGCGATGGCAAAGATTCGCGACCTGACCTGCCTGTCGGACATCCTGCCGACCGGCTACCACGGCGCCGTCACGGCCGGCGTGAAGCCGGGCTCGACCGTCTACATTGCCGGCGCAGGACCGGTCGGCATGGCGGCAGCGGCGTCGGCGCGCCTGCTGGGCGCGGCCTGCACCATCGTCGGCGACATGAACCCGGCGCGGCTGGCCCACGCCCGGGCAATGGGCTTCGAGGTGGTGGACCTGTCGCAGGACGCAACCCTGGGCGAGCAGATCGCCGCCATCCTCGGCACGCCCGAGATCGATTGCGCGGTGGATTGCGTTGGCTTCGAGGCGCACGGCCACGGTGCGTCGGGCCATGTGGAGGAGGCACCCGCGACGGTGCTGAACTCGCTGATGGAGATCACCCGGCCCGCGGGCGCGATCGGCATCCCGGGCCTCTACGTGACCGACGATCCGGGTGCGAAGGACGCCGCGGCACAACGCGGCAGCCTGAGCCTGCGCTTCGGCCTGGGCTGGGCCAAGTCGCATTCCTTCCATACCGGGCAGACGCCGGTGGTGAAGTACAACCGCAACCTGATGCAGGCCATCCTGCATAACCGCCTGCCGATCGCCGAGATCGTCAATGTGTCGGTGATTTCACTGGACCAGGCGCCGCAAGGCTACCAGCAGTTCGACGGCGGCGCGCCGCGCAAATTCGTCATCGATCCGCACGGGATGCTGGCGGCGTGATCCGGTAACGTCCCGGGGGAAACGAAAACCCGCTGAAGGTTTGCCCCCTTTCCCGCTTGCGGGAGAGGGGGCAAACCGGCGTGCTGCATTCCTCAGGCATGCATCACCGGCGCATACCTCTGGCCCTGCCCATGCAAGGGAGCCTTCGCCAGCGGCGCCGCCTGCGCCCGCCGCTCGCGCGTCGGCGCCACCCCGAACGCCTCGCGATAGCTCTTGCTGAAATGGCAGGCCGACTGGAACCCGCACGCCATCGTGATGTGCATGATCGACATGTCGGTCTGCAACAGCAGCTCGCGCGCCCGCCGTAGCCGCAGCGTCAGGTAATAGTGCGTCGGCGTCATGCCGAGGTGGTCGCGGAACAGCCGCTGCAGCTGCCGCTGCGACATCATCGCCAGGCGCGCCAGTTCCTCGCGCGACAACGGCTCCTCGATGTTGTTCTCCATCAGCGCGATCACCTCGAACAGCGACTTGTTCGCCGACCCCAGCCGCGCCACCAGCGGCATCTTCTGCTGCGCGCTGGTGTCGCGCACATGCTCGACGATGAACTGCTCGGCGATCTGCGTGACGCGGCCCGTGCCGACGCGCGTGGCGATCAGATACAGCATCATGTCGAGCGGCGCGACACCGCCGGTGCAGGTCACGCGGTCGCGGTCGATCACGAACAGTTCCTTCAGGAAACGCGTGCCGGGAAACTCCTCCTTCAGCGCCGACATGTTTTCCCAGTGGATGGCGCAGGCATAGCCCGACAACAGCCCCGCCTTGGCCAGCGCGTACGTGCCGGTGCACAGGCTGCCCAGCATCAGCCCTTCGCGCGCAGCGCGGCGCAGCGTCGACAGGTGGCTGGCGCCGGTGGCGCGCTGCACGTCGATGCCGCCGCATGCGAACACGATGTCCGGCCGCCCGATGCTGTCGGCCGCAAGCGTGTCGATGGTCAGGCCGTTGCTTGCCGTCACCGGGCCGCCTTCGGGGCTGATGACTGACCAGCGGTAGAGTTCCTGCCCGCTCAGGTAGTTGGCCATGCGCAGCACTTCGATGGCGTTGGTGAACGCGATCATCGTGAAGTTGGGCAGCGGCATGAACGCAAAGTGGGACAGCGACGCGGTTCGGTCGGTGGACATTGGGGGCGTTCCTTGGTTTCTGGCGGGCTTTTGTGGCCTTGGGGAAAGGCGCGGTGCCGTCTATCGATATTCATAATGCGCGCGCAACAAACGTGCCATACGGCGAAACCCTAGCGAGGGGTGGCGGCGACCCGCCGCAAGCGCCGCAATGCCGCGAATACGTGGCGCGCGCACGGCGCCGCGTCGGTGCAAGGCACCGGTGCGGTGCATCGACGTCCGGTGGAGGCACGGGGTTGGCACCCGGCCCGTGGTCGCGCGGCCGGCCGCATCCGGCACAAGGTTCCGATGCGTTGCGTGGCCCACTTGTCCAAATCGGACGCGCATGGCGGAAATGGAAAAGAACGCGTCTGAATTCACCAACCGGTCAAAAACCCGAACGACAAGAATAGATCCGTCGGCAACGCTGCGCCGAACCGGGCAAGCCCTCCGGGCGCAGCGGGCGCCTCGCCCTGTCAGCAGCCCATTCAATCAGCCACGGATACCCTATGTCGAACACCAAGTCTTTCTTTTCGCAGCCCCTGGCCGAGCGCGACTCGCGGGTGCGCGGCGCACTCGTGAAGGAACTCGAGCGGCAGCAGTCGCAGGTCGAACTGATCGCGTCGGAGAACATCGTGTCGCGCGCGGTGCTGGAGGCGCAGGGCTCGGTTCTGACCAACAAGTACGCCGAAGGCTATCCGGGCAAGCGCTACTACGGCGGCTGCGAATTCGCGGATGAAGTCGAGGCGCTCGCCATCGACCGCGTGAAGCAGCTGTTCAATGCCGGCTTCGCCAATGTGCAGCCGCACTCCGGCGCGCAGGCCAACGGCTCGGTGATGCTGGCACTGGCCAGGCCGGGCGACACCGTGCTGGGCATGTCGCTCGATGCCGGCGGCCACCTAACCCATGGCGCCAGGCCGGCCCTGTCCGGCAAGTGGTTCAATGCGGTGCAGTACGGCGTGAGCCGCGACACCATGCTGATCGACTACGACCAGGTCGAAGCGCTTGCGCACGAGCACAAGCCCGGCCTGATCATCGCCGGCTTCTCCGCCTACCCGCGCCAGCTGGATTTCGCCCGCTTCCGCGCCATTGCCGACAGCGTTGGCGCGAAGCTGATGGTCGACATGGCGCACATCGCCGGCGTGATCGCCGCGGGCCGCCATGCCAACCCGGTCGAGCATGCGCACGTCGTCACCTCGACCACGCACAAGACCCTGCGCGGTCCGCGCGGCGGCTTCGTGCTGACCAACGACGAGGAGATTGCGAAGAAGATCAACTCTGCGGTGTTCCCCGGCCTGCAGGGCGGCCCCCTGATGCATGTGATCGCGGCCAAGGCGGTCGCGTTCGGCGAGGCGCTGCAGCCGGAGTTCAGGACCTATATCGACAATGTGCTGGCGAACGCCCAGGCGCTTGGCGAAGTGCTGAAGGAGGGCGGCGTCGACCTGGTCACCGGCGGCACCGACAATCACCTGCTGCTGGTCGACCTGCGCCCCAAGGGGCTCAAGGGTACGCAGGTCGAGCAGGCGCTCGAGCGCGCCGGCATCACCTGCAACAAGAACGGCATTCCGTTCGACACCGAGAAGCCGACCATTACGTCGGGCATCCGGCTGGGCGCTCCGGCCGCCACCACGCGCGGTTTCGGCGTCGCCGAGTTCCGCCAGGTCGGCCGGCTGATCCTCGAGGTGTTCGAGGCGTTGCGCGCGAACCCGGAAGGCGACCCGGCCACCGAGCAGCGCGTGCGGCGCGAGATCTTCGCGCTGTGCGACCGCTTTCCGATCTACTGAGATGCGACCAGAACTGAGCCAAGGAGTGGAGCAAACCATGAGCCCGCTGCACGAAGACAGCATCATCATCGACGGCCTGAACATCTCGAAGTTCGAGCGCTCGGTGTTCGAAGACATGCGCAAGGGCGGCGTCACCGCCGCCAACTGCACCGTCTCGGTCTGGGAGAATTTCACCAAGACCGTCGACAACATCGCGCAGATGAAGCAGCAGATCCGTGACCACAGCGAACTGCTGACCCTGGTCCGCGGCACCGACGACATCCTGCGCGCCAAGCGCGAAGGCAAGACCGGCGTGATCCTCGGCTTCCAGAACGCGCACGCGTTCGAGGACAACCTGGGCTATATCGAGGCGTTCGCCGACATGGGCGTGCGCGTGGTGCAGCTCTGCTACAACACGCAGAACCTGGTGGGCACCGGCTGCTACGAGCGCGACGGCGGGCTGTCGGACTTCGGCCGCGAGGTGATCACCGAGATGAACCGCGTCGGCATCATGGTCGACCTGTCGCATGTCGGCGGCAACACCTCGTCCGAAGCCATCGCCTTCTCGAAGAAGCCGGTCTGCTATTCGCACTGCCTGCCGTCCGGCCTGAAGGAGCACCCGCGCAACAAGAGCGACGCGCAGCTCAGGGAGATCGCCGATGCCGGCGGCTTCGTCGGCGTGACCATGTTCGCGCCGTTCCTGAAGCGCGGCATCGACGCCACCGTCGAGGACTACATCGAGGCGATCGATTATGTCGTCAACCTGGTCGGCGAGGATGCGGTCGGCATCGGCACCGACTTCACGCAGGGCTACAGCACCGAGTTCTTCGACATGCTGACGCACGACAAGGGCCGCTACCGCCGGCTGACCAACTTCGGCAAGGTGGTCAATCCAGAAGGCATCCGCACCATCGGCGAATTCCCGAACCTGACCGCGGCGATGGAGCGCGCGGGCTGGAAGGCGTCGCGCATCCGCAAGATCATGGGCGAGAACTGGGTGCGGGTGTTCAGGGAGGTCTGGGGCGCCTGAGCGGGGGCCACGCCAGCCGCAGCCATTCTTCACGCGACTCACGATAAACGGGACGTGCCCGCGCACCGTGCGGGCACGCGGGCAATGCCGCGCCTGCGCAACGACGCAAGCGGCGAATTCATCCTCACGGAGCCACCACGATGCAACCGCAACTGCCGATCGACGTCAATCCCGACACCGGCGTCTGGACCACCGACGCGCTGCCGATGCTGTATGTCCCGCGCCATTTCTTCACCAACAACCACGTCGCCGTCGAAGAGACGCTCGGCGTCGGGGCGTACGCGGAGATCCTGTACAAGGCCGGCTACAAGTCGGCCTACCACTGGTGCGACAAGGAGGCGCAGCTGCACGGCCTGACCGGCATGGCGGTGTACGAGCATTACCTGAAGCGGCTGTCCCAGCGCGGCTGGGGCCTGTTCTCGCTGCTCGAAGCCGATCCGGCGACGGCGCACGCGCGCATCGCGCTGCACCACTCGTCGTTCGTGCTGGCGCAGCCGGGCAAGGAAGGCAAGCTCTGCTACATGTTCGCCGGCTGGTTCGCCGGCGCGATGGACTGGGTCAACGACACCGCGCCGGGCGGCAGCGGCGGGCCGCGCGCGCAATCGAAGGAAGCGCAGTGCGCGGCCGAGGGCCACGGGCATTGCGTGTTCGAGGTGTCGGCGATCGCCGTCTGAGCGCGCGCCAGCACCGCCTTCCACCGCAACACCAAAGACGCAACACGAAGACATACGAACGCCAGAGGTCGCCTGCGATGCGCTATCCCCACCTGTTCAAACCCCTGCAGCTCAACCAGCTGACGCTGCGCAACCGGATCGTCAGCACCGCGCACGCCGAGGTGTACGCCGAGCCGGACGGCCTGCCGGGCGACCGCTACCTCCGCTACTACGAAGAAAAGGCGAAGGGCGGGGTCGGCCTGGCGATCTGCGGCGGCTCAAGCCCGGTGTCGATCGACAGCCCCCAGGGCTGGTGGAAGTCGGTGAACCTGGCCACGGACCGGATCGTCGAGCCGCTGTCCCGGCTGGCGGAGACGATGCATCGGCACGGCGCGAAGATCATGATCCAGGCCACCCATATGGGGCGCCGCTCGGCGTTCCACGGCGAGCACTGGCCACACCTGATGTCGCCCTCGGGCGTGCGCGAGCCGGTGCACCGCGGCAACGCCAAGATCATTGAGGCGGAAGAGATCCGCCGCATCATTGCCGACTTCGCCGCGGCGGCAAGGCGGGTCCAGGATGCCGGCATGGACGGCATCGAGATCTCGGCCGCGCACCAGCACCTGATCGACCAGTTCTGGAGCCCGCGCACCAACTTCCGCACCGACGAATGGGGCGGCAGCCTGCAGAACCGCCTGCGCTTCGGCGTGGAGGTGTTGCAGGCAGTGCGCGAGGCGGTCGGCAAGGACTTCTGCGTCGGCCTGCGCATGTGCGGCGACGAGTTCCACGAGGACGGGCTCGATCACCAGCAGCTCAAGGAGATCGCGCAGGCCATGTCGGAGTCGGGGCTGATCGACTACCTCGGGGTGATCGGCTCGGGCGCCGACACGCATAACACGCTGGCCAACTGCATGCCGCCGATGGCGCTGCCGCCCGAGCCGTTCGTGCACCTGGCCGCGGGCATCAAGTCGGTGGTGAAGATCCCGGTGATGCACGCGCAGAGCATCCGCGACGCGGGGCAGGCCGAGCGGCTGCTGGCAAGCGGCATGGTCGACCTGGTCGGCATGACGCGCGCGCAGATGGCCGACCCGCACATGGTCATCAAGATCCGCGACGGCCGCGAGGACGAGATCAAGCAATGCGTCGGCGCGAACTACTGCATCGACCGCCAGTACAACGGCCTCGACGTGCTGTGCGTGCAGAATGCCGCCACCTCCCGCGAGGCCACCATGCCCCACGTGATCGAGAAATCGCGCGGGCCGAAGCGCAAGGTGGTAGTGGTCGGCGCGGGCCCGGCGGGCCTGGAGGCGGCCCGGGTGGCGCGCGCGCGCGGGCACGACGTGGTGCTGTTCGAGAAGAATGCCGAGGTCGGCGGGCAGATCATGCTGGCGTCGAAGGCGCCGCAGCGCGAGCAGATGGCCGGCATCGTGCGCTGGTTCGACATGGAAACGAAGCGCCTCGGCGTCGAGCGCCGGCTCGGCGTGGAGGCCGATGCGAAGATGATCATGGCCGAAAAGCCGGACATCGTCGTGCTGGCCACGGGCGGCCGCTCCTTCTCCGACCAGGTGCCCGCGTGGGGCGTCGCCGAGGGGCTGGCCGTCAGCTCGTGGGAGGTACTGTCCGGGCGCGTCGAGGCAAAGCAGAACGTGCTGGTCTACGACGGCGTCAGCACGCATGCCGGCGCTGGCGTTGCCGACTACCTGGCCAGCCGCGGCGCAAAGGTCGAGATCGTCACGCCCGACGTGAAGGTTGCCGACGACTGCGGCGGCACCACCTTCCCGATCTTCTACCGCCGCCTGTATGCGCAGGGCGTGATCCATACGCCCAACTACTGGCTCGACCGTGTCTACGAGGAAGACGGCAAGAAGATCGCGGTGCTGCGCAACGAGTATACGGAAGAACTCGAGGAGCGCGCGGTCGACCAGGTCGTGATCGAGAACGGCTCGACGCCGAACGACACGCTCTACTGGAAGCTCAAGCCGGAATCGCTCAACCGCGGCCAGGTCGACGTGCACAAGCTGTTTGCCGCCGAGCCGCAGCCGTGCCTGTCGGAAACGCTCGGCAACGGCCGTTTCCTGCTGTTCCGCGTTGGCGACTGCATCTCGATGCACAACATCCACGGCGCGATCTACGACGCGCTGCGCCTCGTCAAGGACTTCTGACCATGCAACCATCCTTGCTGATTACCGTCCTGCTGTGGCTGTCGGTGGCGGGGCTGGCCTTTGCGCTGCTGCGGCGCGCGTCGTACTGGCGGGCAGGGCGGGCGGCCGCGCCCGGCTCGGCCGCCATCGCCAACCTGTTCGCGATCCCCAGGCGCTATTTTGTCGACCTGCACCACGTGGTGGCGCGCGATCCGTATATCGCCAGGACGCACGTGGCCACGGCGGGCGGGGCGATTGCCGCGCTGGCGCTGGTGTTCGTCAACTACGGCCTGGCAATCTATTCGCCATGGCTCGACAAGCTGATCCTGGTCGCGGCGCTCGCGATGCTGGTCGGCGCGGTCTTCGTCTGGCGCCGACGCAAGGCGAAGGATGTGCCGGCGCGCCTGTCGAAGGGGCCGTGGAATACGCTGCCCTGGCTGCTCGGCGCGTTCGCGCTGGGCCTGGCACTGTACACGGTGGTTCCCGCCGCAATCATGTCGGGCGCGTTCGCGGTGCTGTGCGCGGTGCTGATCGGCATCGGCGCGTTCGCGATGACGGTCGGCGCCGCCACGGGCGGACCGATGAAGCATGCGATGGCGGGCCTGCTGCACCTGGCCTTCCACCCGCGCCAGGAGCGCTTCGCCGCAACGCCCGACTCGTATACCGGCAGCGGTACCGCCACGCCGCCGACGGCGCTGAAGCTGCCCGACATCGAACAGAAAGAATACGGCGTCGCCAAGCCGGTCGAGTTCCGCTGGAACCAGCTGCTGAGCTTCGACGCCTGCGTGCAGTGCGGCAAGTGCGAGGCGGCGTGTCCGGCCTTCGCCTCCGGCCAGCCGCTGAACCCGAAGAAGCTGATCCAGGACCTGGTAGTCGGCATGGCGGGCGGCACCGATGCCGCCTACGCCGGCAGTCCGACGCCGGGGATTCCCGTCGGCCGGCACCGCGGCGAACCCGACGGGACGATCGTGTCCGGGCTGATCGAGGCGCAGACGCTGTGGTCGTGCACCACCTGCCGCGCCTGCGTGCAGGAATGCCCAATGCTGATCGAGCACGTCGACGCGATCGTCGACCTGCGCCGCAACCAGACCCTGGTGCACGGCACCGTGCCGGGCAAGGGCGCCGAAGTGCTGGCGAACCTGCGCGAGACCGGCACCATGGGCGGCTACGACAAGGCGGCGCGCTACGACTGGTCGGTGGATCTGAACGCACCCGTGGCGCAGCCCGCCAGGGCGGTCGACGTGCTGGTGGTGGCGGGCGAGGGTGGTTTCGACATGCGCTACCAGCGCACCCTGCGCGCGCTGGTCAAGGTGCTGAACAAGGCCGGCGTCGACTATGCAGTGCTGGGCGCGGTCGAAACCGACACGGGCGATGTTGCGCGCCGGCTCGGCGACGAGGCCACTTTCCAGCAGCTGGCCAGGCACCTGATCGGCACGCTCGGCACGCTTTCGTTCAAGCAGATCGTGACCGCGGACCCGCACGTGATGCACAGCCTGCGCAATGAGTACCGCGCGCTCGGACTGCGTGTCACGGTCAAGCATCACACCACCTATATGGCCGAGCTGGCGGCGAGCGGACTGATCGCTCCCAGGGCAGTGGAAGCGCTCAGCGACAAGCGCACCACGTATCACGATCCGTGCTACCTGGGCCGCTACAACGGCGAGACCGAGGCGCCGCGCAAGCTGCTCAAGACCATCGGCATCCAGGTGGTCGAGATGGAACGCCACGGCATGCGCGGCCGCTGCTGCGGCGGTGGCGGCGGGGCGCCGCTGACCGACATCCCGGGCAAGCAGCGCATTCCCGATATCCGCATCGCCGACGCGCGCGCGGTGGGCGCGGAAGTGGTCGCGGTGGGATGTCCCAACTGCACCGCGATGCTCGAGGGCGTGGTCGGCCCGCGGCCCGAGGTGCTCGACGTGGCTGAACTGGTTGCGGCCTCCCTGGAGTAAATCGATGGACACGATCAAACGAATCGATCCGCGCCGGCCGTTCATCATCACCGCGGCGGGCCTCAGGCGCATCACGCTGGGCGAGGCCGGCAGCGCCGACGCGGGCGCCGCGCACTGGCCCGCGCACGGCCATGGCGCGGCGGCAAAGCCGCGGCGCCTGGTAAGCGACCCGCGCTACGTGATGCTGGTGGCCGCGCACAGCGAGCGCGGCGCGCTCGACGAGCATGCGCGCCAGGCGGTTGCCGCAGCGGCATTGCTGGCCGACGCGCAGACCGAGGTCGCGCTGCTGGTGTTCGGCGAGATGAAGGACGATGCCGCGGAACTGGGCGCGGACAAGCTGATCGCCTTGCCCGAGTTCGACCGCCGCACCTTCGCCCCCGAGGCGGAACTGCGCGCGCTGCAGGCCTGCGCCACCGCGTTGTCGGCCAGGCATGTCTTCATGCCCGACAACGCCGCGGGCGACGGTGACCTTGGCCGGCGCTATGCCGCGGCGACGGCGGAGGCCGGGGCCAGCGTCGCGACCCACGTGGTCGAGATCGATGCGCGCCACGTCGGCACGTTTGCGCACGCCAGGCGTTCGTTCGCGACCCGGGCGCTGCCCGACGTGATCCTGCTGGCGCCCGGTGCGGTCGACGCGAAGCTGCCGTTCACCGGCGCCGGCGAGCGGCTCTCGCCCGACTTCCTGTTTGCCAAGGGAAGCAGCACGCACCCGTACCGCGACCAGGGCATCGAGCAGATCGATGCCGCCCGGGTTGCGCTCGAGGAGGCGGACTTCATCGTCGCGGCCGGCAACGGCGTGGCGGATATCGGTGCCTTCGAGCAGCTCGCGGGCGCGCTCGGCGCAGCCGTCGCCGCCAGCCGGGTCGCGGTGGACAACGGGCATTTCAGCCGCGACAAGCAGGTCGGCGCCACCGGCAAGACGGTCGAGGCGAGCGTCTATATCGCCTTCGGCATCTCCGGCGCGGTGCAACACCTGCAGGGTATCAAGGACTGCCGCCACGTGATTGCCGTCAACCTCGACGGCAGCGCGCCGATCGCCAGGCGCGCGAACCTGACCATCGTCGGCGACGCCCGCGAAACCATCGCCGAACTGATCGCGCTGGTGCAGGCGGCACGCGCTGCGCCGGGCCAGCCGGCCCCGGCGCGCCCCAGGGAACTCGCAGGAGTCGCAGCATGAACGCCCCCCGACAAGTGAAGCGCATCGCGGTGCTGGTCTCCATCGGCCGTCATCCGCTCAGCGGCGCGCCGCGCTACAGCCGCAACGACGCCGCCGCGCTGGAGCTTGCGCGCGGCCTGGCCGCCAGGCACGGCGCGCAGCTCGCCGTGCTGCACGCGGGCGATGCCGCCGATCCGGCACTGGCCGACTATCTGGCGCTCGGCGCCGGCGAGATCGAGGTACTGGCGTGCGGCGCCGGCGACGACGCGGCGCGCGTGCTGGCCGCGCACGTGAAGCACTGCGACCTGGTGCTGACCGGCACCCGCGCCGAGGGCGCTTACGACACCGGCATGCTGCCGTACCGCCTTGCCGCGGTGCTTGGCCGGCCGCTGGTCGGCGCCGCGGTCGATATCGACATCGAGGGCGGACGCGTCGCCGTGCGGCAGTTCCTGCCCAAGGGCTTGCGCCGGCGCGTCGATGCGGCGCTGCCCGCGGTGGTGGCGGTGCACCCGCTGGCGAATGCGCAGCCGCGCTACGCCTACGCCCGCCTGCGCGACGGCACCGTGCGCACTGCGCCGGCAGCCCGCTACGCGGACCACGACGCCGCCGCCTGGACGCTGGGCGCCATCGAGCGCAAGCCGGTCAGGCTGGCGGCGGCCGAGAAGCGTTCTGGCCACGCCCGCATGCTGTCCGCGACCACCACCGAGAGCCGCGGCGGCAACGTCGTAAACGGTGGGACTTCGGTCGAAAAAGCACAAGTCATCCTCGCCTATTTACGCGAGCATCAACTCATCGACTACTGACATTGCCGGTCTGTCGGCAAACAACCAGGGACGCAGGGAATCCGGAGCAAACGATGAACGTATCGGCAGACATTCGCGCGCTGGTGCAGCGGCGCAAGGCGGGCCACAGCCTCGAGGCGCCTTTCTATCTGAGCGACGAGATCTTCGCGCTCGACATGGAGGCAATCTTCCGCCAGCACTGGATCCAGGTGGCGGTCGAGCCCGACGTGCCCGAGCCGGGTGACTACGTCACCGTCGAGCTCGGCCAGGACTCGATCCTGATCGTGCGCGACGACGACATGCAGGTGCGCGCCTACCACAACGTGTGCCGCCATCGCGGCGCGCGCCTGTGCAACGAGGACAAGGGCACGGTGGGCAATATCGTGTGTCCGTACCACAGCTGGACCTACAACCTGAGCGGCGAGCTGATGTTCGCCGAGCACATGGGCGAGAAGTTCGACCGCTGCAAGCACAGCCTGAAATCGGTCCACGTCGAGAACCTTGCCGGGCTGATCTTCGTCTGCCTGGCCAAGGAGCCGCCCGATTTCGCGGCGATGCGCGCTGCCATGGAGCCGTACCTGCTGCCGCACGACCTGCCCAACACCAAGGTCGCCGCGCAGGTCGACATCATCGAGCAGGGCAACTGGAAGCTGACCATGGAGAACAACCGCGAGTGCTATCACTGTGTCGCGAACCATCCGGAGCTGACCATTTCGCTGTACGAGTACGGCTTCGGCTACCAGCGCTCGCCCGCCAACGCCGAGGGCATGGAGGCGTTCGAGCGCACCTGCCGCACGCGCGCCGAAGAGTGGGAAGCGATGAAGCTGCCCTCGGCCGAGATCGAGCGGCTGCTGGAAACCACCGGCTTCCGTACCCAGCGCCTGCCGCTGGACCGCAGCGGCGAGTCGCAGACGCTGGACGCGAAGGTGGCGTCGAAGAAGCTGCTGGGCCAGTTCGGGCAGGCCGACCTGGGCGGCCTGTCGTTCTGGACGCAGCCGAACTCCTGGCATCACTTCATGAGCGACCACATCGTCACGTTCTCGGTGATACCGCTGTCGGCCGGCGAGACCCTGGTGCGCACCAAATGGCTGGTGCACAAGGACGCGCGCGAGGGCGTCGACTACGACGTGAAGAACCTGACCGCGGTCTGGAACGCGACCAACGACCAGGACCGCGCGCTGGTCGAGTACTCGCAGCGCGGCGCCGGCAGCAGCGCCTACGAGCCCGGCCCGTACTCGCCGTTCACGGAAGGCCTGGTCGAGAAGTTCTCGGCCTGGTACGTGCGCCGGCTCGCCGAGCAGATCGGGGCCTGAGCGCAAGGAGGGGAGGTCGAGATGATGCGCGATGCGGTGCAGTTTGAATCGGCAGACAGCCGGGTGACACGCCCGTCGTTCTGGAACGCGCTTCCGGAGCGCTGGACCAGCGACGCGGAAGAGACGCTGGTGTGCTGCCATGTGCGGCAGGAAACCCACGATGTGAAGAGCTTTTTCTTCCGCTCGCCGCTGGGGCGCGCCTTTGTGTTCGAGCCGGGGCAGTTTGTCACGCTGGAGCTCGATATCGACGGGGAGACGATCAACCGCTGCTACACGATCTCTTCGTCGCCGGCGCGGCCGCACACGGTCTCGATCACGGTCAAGCGCGTGCCGGGCGGCAAGGTGTCGAACTGGCTGCACGACACCATGAAGCCGGGCACGCCGGTGCGCATGCTGGGACCGGCCGGCGAGTTCACCTGCGCCCGGCATCCGGCGCACAAGTACCTGTTCCTGTCGGCGGGCTCGGGCATCACGCCGCTGATGTCGATGAGCCGCGCGCACCATGACCTGGCCGAGGACCGCGATATCGTCTTCATGCACAGCGCGCGCACGCCGGACGACATCATCTTCGCGCGCGAGCTGGACCTGATCGCGTCGAACCACAGCAACTTCCGCACCGCGTTCGTGTGCGAGCGGGTCGGCACGCGCACCAACTGGCCAGGCGTCACCGGTTTCCTGTCGCTGCCGCTGCTGAAGCTGGTCGCGCCGGACTTCATGGAGCGCGAGGTCTTCACCTGCGGGCCGGCCCCGTACATGCAGGCGGTGCGCTCGCTGCTCGACGAAGCCGGCTTCGATCGCAGGCGCTACCACGAGGAAAGCTTCTCGTTCGAGACCTTGCATGCGGAGCCCGACGCCGGCGCAACGGTGGAGGCGGGCGTGCCGGCGGCCGGCGCCCCCGCGAACGCCGCGCAATTCAACATCAGCTTCACCAGAACCGCCCGCGAGATTTCCTGCGGCGCGGGGCAGAACGTGCTCGACGCGGCGCGCCAGGCGGGCGTACGGCTGGCGGCGTCGTGCACACAGGGCATGTGCGGCACCTGCAAGGTGAAGCTGCTCAGCGGCCAGGTCGAGATGAAGCACAACGGCGGTATCCGCCAGCGCGAGATCGACCAGGGCATGGTGCTGCTGTGCTGCAGCAAGCCGCTATCGGACCTTGTGATCGACAAGTGAGGCAAGGGTTGTGCGAGATCCGGCGCCCACGGCGCCCGGCGCTTCGCATTCGGAAAGGGAGCGCCTCGGCGCCGATGACAGGAGGGTAGACATGAAACTTCTCACCAAATTGTTCTTCACCAGCGCCGCCTCGGTGATGCTGACATGGAGTGCGCTCGCGCTCGGGGACACCAGGCCCACCCTGAAGATCGGCTACGTCGAGGGCTGGGACGACAGCGTTGCCACCACCAACGTGGCCGCGCGCATCATCGAGAAAAGGCTGGGATATCCGGTGCAGCTGGTGCCGGTCGCGGCGGGCGTGATGTGGCAGGGCGTTGCGCGCGGCGACCTCGACGCGACGCTGTCGGCCTGGCTGCCGGTGACGCAGGGCGCGTACTGGGAGCAGTTCAAGGGCAAGGTCGTCAACCTGGGTCCCAACTTCACCGAGGCCAGGATCGGCCTGATCGTGCCGGCGTCGGTCAGCGCGAAAAGCATCGACGAGCTCAATGCGCAGAAGGCCGCGTTCGAAGGCCGCATCGTCGGCATCGACGCCGGCGCGGGGGTAATGCGCAAGGCCTCGGAGGCAATCAAGAGCTATGGCCTGAGCTATACGCTGATGCCGAGTTCGGGCAGCGCGATGACGGTGGAACTGGCGCGCTCGATGAACAGCAACAAGCCGGTGGTGGTGACCGGGTGGGCCCCGCACTGGATGTTCGCCAAGTGGAAGCTGCGCTTCCTCGACGATCCCAAGAAGGTGTTCGGCGAGTCCGAGCACGTCGACAACGTCGTCAACCCGGGCCTGGAGAACAAGGCCAGGCCGGTGGTGGCCTTCCTGAAGAAGTTCCAGTGGAAGCCGGGCGAGATCGACAGCGTGATGCTGGCAATCCAGAACGGCACCAAACCGGAGGCGGCCGCCGACGCCTGGATCGCCGCGCATGGAGACCGCGTCAGCGCGTGGCTCGAGAACGCGCAGTAATTCCGCCTGCCCCCGGTGGCGACAGGATTGCGGGCCACGATCGTTATGCGATCGTGGCCCGTTTCGTTGCGCCTACTGGAATACGACCGTGCGGTCGCCGTTCAGGAATACGCGCCGCTCGATAAACGCCTTCACCGCGCGCGCGAGCGTGATGCATTCCACGTCGCGGCCGACCGCGAGCAACTGCTCCGGCCGGTACGAATGATCGACGCGCTCGACCGCTTGCTCGATGATCGGGCCTTCGTCGAGGTCGTCGGTGACGAAGTGCGCGGTCGCGCCGATCAGCTTGACGCCGCGCGCATGCGCCTGGTGATAGGGCTTGGCGCCCTTGAAGCCGGGCAGGAACGAATGGTGGATATTGATCGCGCGATTGGCCAGCCTGGCGCTGGTTGCGGCCGAGAGCACCTGCATGTAGCGGGCCAGGATCACCAGCTCGGCGCCGCTCGATTCAAACAGGTCGAGCCAGCGCGCTTCCTGCCCGGCCTTGGTCTCGGGCGTGATCGGGAAGTGCCGGAACGGCAGGCCGTGCTGGCGCGCCAGCGGCTCCAGGTCGGCGTGGTTGGAGGCGATGCCGACGATATCCATCTTCAGTTCGCCCATGCGCCAGCGGAACAGCAGGTCCGCCAGGCAATGCTCGAGCTTCGACACCATGATCAGCACGCGGGGACGGGCGCACGCATCGTGGATCGCCCACTGCATGCCGAAGCCCTGCGCGATCGGCGTGAATTCCTGCCGTAGCCGGCCGATGTCCAGTGCCTGCGCATCGGTCGGATGGAACACGCAACGCAGGAAGAAGCGGTTGCTCAGGTCATCGTCGAAGACGGTCAGGGCGTCGATATAGCAGCGATGGCGCTCGAGCAAGCCGACGGTGGCGGCCACCTGGCCGGGGGCGCTCGGGCACGACAGCGTCAGGATGTGCTGCGGTGAAGGAGACTGCGCGTTCATGCGATTCCTCTGTGGTTGACTGGCCGCGGACGCCTGGTGCGCGCACATGCCATGCGCCAAGTAGATCAGCCCGTGCGGGCACCGGATAGAACCGAAGCGCCGCGTGCCTGGTATCCGCGCGCCACGCCGCGCGTGGCCCCGTGCCGCGCGCCCCGGACGGCTGGCGCCGTTTGTGGATAGTCGCCGTCAAATTTTCCGTGCCGGATTGCCGTTGTCGCATTTGCGCAAGCGCTTGTCGGAATTCGTCGGCAGGGGACGGCGTTTCTTGGCAACCATGTAGGTAATCGTGCAACGCGGATCGCGATGCGACGACAACGTTTGCCAAGGCCGTTCCACGGCGGAGGGTAGTAACGCGCCCCCAGCGCTTTCCCGGGGAGTGGACGAAAGGCTGGCATGCCATATGACGAGTGAGTCCCGCAGGACCAGGAGAGGTTTCGATGGATAGTCCCAAGGTCGTGGTCGAAGGTCTGTGCAAGGTGTTTGGCAGCAATCCCAGGCAGGCCCTCGACATGCTCGCCGCCGGTGCGACGAAGGATGAGGTGTTCCGGCGCACCGGCCACGTGGTCGGGGTGCACAACGTGTCGTTCGACGTGAAGGAAGGCGAAATTTTCGTGCTGATGGGCCTGTCGGGCTCCGGCAAGTCGACGTTGATCCGCCTGGTCAACCGGCTGGTCGAACCGACCGCCGGCAAGGTGCTGATCGGCGGGCGCGACGTGGCAGCGGTCAGCCGTGGCGAGCTGATCGCGCTGCGCCGCAAGGACATGAGCATGGTGTTCCAGTCGTTCGCCCTGATGCCGCAGCGCACCGTGCTGTCCAATGCCGCCTTCGGCCTCGAGGTCGCCGGCGTCGGCAGGAAAGAGCGGGAGCGCCGCGCCATGGAGGTGCTGGAGCAGGTCGGCCTGGCGACGTTCGCGCAGAAGCTGCCGCGCGAGCTCTCCGGCGGCATGCAGCAGCGCGTCGGGCTGGCGCGCGCGCTGGCGGTCAATCCGTCGCTGATGATCATGGACGAGGCCTTTTCGGCGCTCGATCCGCTCAAGCGCAAGGAAATGCAGAACGTGCTGCTGCAGCTGCAGAAGGAGCACCGCCGCACCATCATGTTCGTCTCGCACGACCTGGAGGAAGCGCTGCGCATCGGCAGCCGGATCGCGATCATGGAAGGCGGCCGGCTGGTCCAGGTAGGCACGCCGCACGAGATCATCGCCAATCCGGCCGACAACTACGTCCGCACCTTCTTCGACGGCATCGACACCAGCCGCTACCTGACCGCCGGCGACCTGATGCAGACCAACGCCGTGCCGACGCTGTCCAGGCTCGACGCGGCCAACATCGCCGCGACGCTGAACGGCACCGAGGACTACGCCTTCGTGCTGGATGCGCAGCGCAAGCTGCGTGGCTTCGTCACGCGCGACGCCACGCAGAACGTGCGTCCCGTCGAGAGCATCCGGCTCAGCGCGTCGCTCGACCACGTCGTCGAGCGCGTGGTCGCGAACCCGAATGCGCTGCCGGTCGTCGACGACGACGGCTGCTATCGCGGCTCGGTCAGCCGCGCCGTCATCCTGAAAGCCATCACGCGCTCGCGAGGTAACCATGTCTGAACTCCTGCCCCTCGGCCGCTGGGTCGACCAATCCGTCCATTACCTTCTGGACCACGACGCCGCGACCTTCGACGCCATCGGCCGCGCCATCGGCGGCCTCGCGGAACTGATCGAGCGCGGCCTGCAAGCCGTGCCGATGTGGCTGATGATGGCGATCTTCATCGGCATCGGACTCTGGCGCGTGGGCTGGCGCTTCGCGCTCTTCACCGCGGCGTCGCTGTTCGTCATCTTCGCCACCGGCTTCTGGGACCAGACCATCATCACGCTGGGGCTGACGCTGTCGTCGACCATCATCAGCCTGCTGCTCGGGGTGCCGCTCGGGATCTGGGCGGCAAGGAACCGGCTGGTTGCCGCCGCCGTACGCCCGGTGCTGGACCTGATGCAGACCATGCCGGCGTTCGTCTACCTGATCCCGGCCGCGATGCTGTTCGGCCTCGGCCGCGTGCCCGGCATCCTGGCAACGGTGATCTTTGCCATGCCGCCCGCGGTCCGGCTGACCTGCCTTGGCATCCGGCAGGTCAACATGGAGATCGTCGAAGCCGGCCACGCCTTCGGCTGCACGCCGTGGCAGCTGCTGTACAAGGTGCAGTTCCCGAACGCGCTGCCGTCGATCATGCAAGGGGTAAACCAGACCATCATGATGGCCTTGTCGATGGTGATCATCGCCTCGATGGTCGGCGCCGGCGGCCTGGGCAACGAGGTGCTTGCCAGCATCCAGCGGCTCGATATCGGCCTGGGCTTCGAGAGCGGTCTCTCGGTGGTGCTGCTGGCGATCATGCTCGATCGCATCACCGAGAGCTTCGGCCGTGCGCCGGGCGAAGCAAAGGCGCCGCTGTTCTCGGGACTCAGGCAGTTGTTCGGCGCCAAGGCCGCCACGGCGCAAGCCTGATCCGCCGCCAGCCGCCACCACATCGACCTCAAAGGCGTTGCAGCCGTGCCGACCGACAGCACTTCCGCGCCAATGCCGCCCCCCGAGCCCGCCGCACCCGCCGCGCCAGCCGCAGCGCTGGCGCCGCTGTCGCACTTCGGCTTCCTGACACTGCCGGACTTCTCGATGATCGCGTTTTCCAGTGCGGTCGAAGTGCTGCGCATGGCCAACTACCTGGGGCGTGCCGAGCATTACACATGGTCGATCTATTCGCCCGACGGCGAACCGGTGCAGGCGAGCAACGGCATCGTGGTCCGGCCCACCGGCGCCCTCGACGACGCCGCGCTGCCGGACGTCATGATCGTCTGCGGTGGCATCCGCATCCGCGATGCCGTTGATGAGCGCCTGCGTGCCATGCTGGCAAGGCTGGCCGCGCTGGCCATGCCGCTGGGCGCCATCTGCACCGGCGCCTACGCGCTGATGTCGAGCGCGCTGCTGGACGGCTACCGCTGCGCGGTGCATTGGGAAAGCCGGGCGTCGCTGCATGAAGAGTTTCCGCTGGTGCGTTTCGCCGACGAGCTCTTTGTGATCGACCGCGACCGGCTGACCTGCACGGGCGGCACGGCACCCATCGACATGATGCTGCATCTCGTCGGCCTGCGCTTCGGCCGGCAGCTGGCCGCGCAGGTCTCCGAGCAGTTCGTACTGGAGCGCATACGGGGCGCCACCGATGCGCAGCCGGTCCCGGTCAATGCGCGCGTCGGCCTGTCGCGGGCAGAGCTGGTCGAGGTGGTGCGGCTGATGGAGGCGAATATCGAGGAACCGCTGTCGCTCGATGAACTGGCGCGGCTGGTGCGGCTGTCGCAGCGGCACCTGCAGCGCATGTTCAAGTTCTATCTGAACGTGTCGCCGACTCATTACTATCTGACCCTGCGCCTGAAGCGCGCGCGCGACATGCTGCGCACGACCAACGCGTCGATCGCGCAGGTGACGGCGGTCTGCGGCTTTCAGTCGCCATGCCATTTCAGCAAGGCATACCGGGCGCAGTTCGGGCATGCGCCCAGCCACGAGCGCCGGCAGGGGGGATGATTTCACCGTTAGAATCGGGCAGGGCGCATGCGCCGGCCGCAGGCGGCATGCGCCGACGCACTCGGCCGCGGAAAGGAACCAATGACCGACTTTGCCAGAAGGCTGCTGGTTGCCGGCCTCAACGCCACCCTGCTGACCCTGGCATGCACCCATGCTCATGGGCAGCAGGTGGTCAGGATCGGCGTGTCCGCTCCGCTTACCGGGCTCAACGCCGCCAATGGCAAGGACATCGAGAACGGTGTCCGCCTTGCCGTGGAGGAAGCCAATGCGCAGGCTATCCGGCTCGACGGACAGGCCGTGCGTTTCGAACTCGCCACCGGCGATGACCAGAGCGACCCGCGCATCGGCGTTCAGGTGGCGCAGAAACTGGTGGACGATGGGGTAGCCGCCGTAATCGGGTATTACAACTCGGGCGTTGCACTGCCGGCCGGGCCGGTTTTCGCGCGGGTCGGGATCCCGGTGATCCATCCGGCGGCGACCAATCCGGCCATCACGCAGCAGGGCCTGGGGACGGTCTTCCGCATCATTCCAGACGACGCGCAAAACTCCGGCAACGCGGGCAGGTTCGTGGTCAAGGTGATGAAGGCTCACCGCATTGCCGTGATGGACGACCGCACCGCGTTCGGCCATGGCGCCGTGGACGAATTCAAGAAGGCCGTCGTCGCCGCTGGCGGGAAGATCGTGATCGCGGAATACGCCAGCGACAAGGCCGTCGAGTTCAGCGCCCAGCTCACCAACATCCGCGCCGCAAACGCCGATGTGCTTTTCTTCGCCGGACTCGACAACCAGGCGGCACTAGTCACGAAGCGCATGCGCGAACTGGGCATGCGCACCCAGTTCGTCGGCAGCGGCGGCATCGCCGACAGCATCTTCCTGAAGATCGCCGGACCCGCCGCCGAAGGCGCCATGGCATGGGAGTATGGACGTCCGCGCGACAGCCTGCCGCAGGGCAGGGCGTTCCTGCAGAAATTCAGGAAACGCTTCGGCAGCGACAGCCTAAGCTATGCGCCGTTCGCCTACGACGCCACGTGGGTCGTTATCCTGGCCATGAAAAGCGCCGGCTCCGCGAAGCCCGCCAATTACGTGCCGGCGGTACGCGCAACGCAATACGAGGGAGTGACCGGCACGATCGCCTTCGATGGCGATGGCGAATTGAGGAATCCGGCGTCAACGCTTTACCAGGTCAAAGGGGGCCGTTGGCAGGCGGTGACGACGATTGCGGCCGAGTGAGGCGAGGCTCGGCATGTCGTATGGCAACGTCTGCTCACGATTGCCGGATGACAGGTGCCGGACTGAAATCGGCATAGCTGTTCGCAAATCAAGCCGCGCACGCGGGATTCCAGCCCGGGAGCTGGGTTGATGTCACGACCTCGCTTGCGCCAGCCCAGGCCGACGGGACTGTCCTCACGGTAGTCATCGCGTCTCCGGCAACAAAAAAGCCAGCACGCTAACGGTGCTGGCTCTTGCTTCCGAACCCCCGACGCCGGGGGCTTGACTTTACATAAATCGAAATTTTCCTACCGGCCCAAAACTCGATTTCATTCGCATAATGTATATTATGTTAAATGATGTATTGCCGCACCAAGATTCTTTGAGCGACTTCAACGCTTCTTGAGCAAAACGCAAGCCCCCGATCGCGTGCCTTCCGTGCGCCAGCCCACATTGCCTCGCCGCTTGCCACCCTAAGCTAGAAAAGTCCGGTGCGAATGTCCTTGCGGCACTCCACCGTGAGCTTCGTCGCGCGGAACTCCCGCATTCCATGGCAACGCTGTCACCGCAGGAGGTGATGCAAATGCGTCAACTCACCATCTTCCGGAAAACCGTGTGGGCGTCAGTGCTTGGCTTTTCGTTGGTGGCGCTGCCGATTCACGCAGCGGCGCCCGTCAGCTTTGACAATGACGCCTGCAACAATCCTTCCGCCGAAGCCAGGCTGAAGCAGCGAGAAACTGCGGTGCTCGGTCCGGCCCATGCCGAGTCGCATGCCAGGGCGCGTGCCAAACAATGTCGCGTGGCAGCCGGGCTGGACCGGGTTGCCACGCCGGATGATCAGTTGCTGGCCGCAGCCAGAGCCCAGGCCACCAATACGGCTGGCCAATGGAGCGCGCCATTCGTCATCCCGGTAGTCGGCATCACGGCGGTACTGCTGCACACTGGCAAGGTGCTGTTCTGGTCGTACGAGCCGACTCAATACCATAATCCGGCGGCGTCCAACACGGGCGTCGCCTATGTCTGGGATCCGGTAACCCGTACGGGACACGCGATTACGCCGCCGGAAAATATCTGGTGTGCCGGCCAGACGATATTGAGCGACGGCCGGGTTTTCCTTGCGGGTGGCAACCTGCGCTACCCGGACCCGAACGCGCCGGAAGGGCAGCAAAACTTCCAGGGCGCACTGAGCAGCTATACCTTCAATCCACTGACCGAGACCTGGACCGCGCAGCCGAATATGTCGGTCGGCCGCTGGTATCCGACCGTTACCAAGCTGGCAGACAACAGCGTGGTCATTACCAGCGGTCTCGACGAAACAGGATCCGGAAATACCACGGCGGTGGTCGAGTTGTTCACCCCTGCGCCAGGCATGGACAGCGTCGGCACGATGAGCACGGTTTCTTTCCGCGACCCCTCCGGCATGTACCCGTTCCAGTACCTGCTTGGCTCGGGCCAGATGATGCAGGCCGGGCCGGCTTTCTACAATACGGCGCTGCTGACGCCTGGCAGCTGGTCATGGAGCAGCATTCCGAACATGCTGAGCTCGCACTATGAGTGGGCTAACGGCGTTCTCTATACCGATGCCTCGGTCACGCCCGCCAAGCAGGTCGTCATGATCGCGGGCGGCGCCGAAGGCGACAGCGCCTTCCGCAACAACGAATGGTTCGATGTCGGCAATCCCAACGCCGGGTGGCGACAGTTTCCGCAATGGCTGCAGCCTCGCCATAACGCCAATACCGTAATCCTGCCGGATGGCACGCTGTTTACCGTGGGCGGGAATGCGGCCAGCAACGGTTATGACAACCCGCATTTCGACAGCGAGCTTTACAACAAGCCGGCCGGCGATCCGACCGGAACCTGGATTCCGATGAGTCCGAACACCATTCAGGCTGGCTACCACTCGAGTGCCATTCTGTTGCCTGACGCTACCGTGTTGCTGTCCCAGGACGATATGAATCCCCTGGCCGCCAGCACGCACCAGGCACAGGTGTATTCGCCACCGTACCTGTTCAAGGGATCGCGTCCCAATATCACCAGCGCACCCGGTACATTGAGCCTGGGACAAACCTTTACCGTCGGCTCCAGCACCCCCAATGTTTCCAGCGTCGCCCTGGTCGCGCCGGGGGCCGTGACCCACGCCAACGACATGCACCAGCGCTATATCAAACTGCGCCATACCAAACAGGGCGCCAAGAACCTGCGCGTCACCCTGCCCGCCTCCAGTTCACTGGTGCCGCCCGGCTACTACATGCTGTTTATCATCGACTCGCAAGGTGTGCCTTCCGTCGCCAAATTCGTCCGGGTTTCCTGAGGCCGGAGATTGAACAGCATGGCGGCATGATTGTTGCAAGAAGGACGGGTATGGTTGCCCGTTCAGGAGACAGTCATGCCCAGTCCCGCTGACCATCAGAAGCTGGAAGCCATAGGCGTACCACGAGGCGCCAGCTTCCACAGACGCCCACCCTCTCCCTTGGCACCGCCGCTGAACAGGCGCATCGAACGCGGCTGACCGTGCCTGCGGCAAGGCATCTGACGTCAGGGGAGGTAAAACCGTGTGTACCAATTTTGCCGCGGTGACGGGCCCGGTGCTGCGCGATGTTTTCGGGGCCGAACCACCGCCAGGACCATGGAAGCCCGAAATATGGCCAGGCGATGCCGCGCCGATCGTCCGTGCGGACGCCCGTGGCCGGCGCCAATGTTTGCTGGCTACTTTTGGCCTCGTGCCGCGCTCGCGCCACGTCCACGGCGCCCGGGATTTTGAAACCATGAATGTCCGCGCCGAGGGCGTCGGCGACAAGCGCGGTTCGTGCAGCGCGTGGCACCGCACCCAGTTGTGCCTGGTGCCTGCGATGGCCATTTACGAGCCGTGCTACGTCGCCGGCCAGGGCTGGATCCGCTACCGGATCTGGCTACCGGACGAGCCGGCGCTCGGCATTGCCGGGCTGTGGAAGCAATGGCCGGACGGAACCTATTCCTTCGCCATGTTCACGGTGAGCGCGCCTGGCCATGCGGTGATGAAGCTGATGCATGCCCCCGGCAAGGAAAAACGGTCGGTCGTAATGATTCCGTACCTGCAATGGCAAGCCTGGCTCTCGTGCCGCGATCCGGAGCTGGCGCGAAGCTTCATGGCGCTCTATCCGGCCGAGAAGATGATGGCGGTTCCTGCCCCGCTTACGCCCCAACCCGCCGAGGAAGCCGGCGCGGCAGGACCGGGCGCACCATCGCGCTAGGCCGCTCAGGCGAAACGGTCATGCAGGATAGAAGCGCTCAGCTGGCGCTTCTTCCAGTACATATGGTCGATGCGCTGCTGCAGCTTGCCCAGCACCGCGGGGTCCAGCGTTTCATAAGTCAGCAGCACGGCCGGGTGCGAGCCGTCGCCGTCCTCATGCTCCAGGCTGTCGAATGGCGGGAAGCCGTACTTTTCCAGAAACGCCTCGATCTCTTCGTCCGAGGTGCCGGGGTCGATATTGGTGAGCAGCAGACGGCTCATTTTCTCTCCCAATTTGCCAGAGGTGACGGCGGGGTGACGGCATCGTTTTGAGGTTAGCACCTCGGCACCGTCTCTGCAGTGCCAAAGCAAAAACCCCTCGCAGCACACGCTGTCGAGGGGTTTTGCAGGATAAGAGCCTGGCGATGACCTACTTTCACACGGGAATCCGCACTATCATCGGCGCGGAGCTGTTTCACGGTCCTGTTCGGGATGGGAAGGGGTG
>NZ_FMAD01000022.1 GCF_900094595.1 Cupriavidus alkaliphilus
GCCTCGGCGTCGGCATCGGAATACACCGCGACGGTGCGGATGCCCAGCCGGCGGCAGGTGGCGGCCACGCGGCAGGCGATTTCACCGCGGTTGGCAATCAGGATCTTGCTGAACATGCGCCCTCCTTGTTATCCCGGTAAACGGGATATTACGGCGGCGCGCCGTCCAGCGGGCACTTTCCTGCCGCGGGAGCCCGGGTTACCCCGCGTAGCCCTCGGCGCGGATGTCGAGGCGGGCCAGCAGGGCGCGATCGCGGTCGGCCTGCGGGTTGCCGGTGGTCAGCAGCTTTTCGCCGTAGAAGATCGAATTGGCGCCGGCCATGAAGCACAGCGCCTGCAGCGCTTCGTCCATGGCCTCGCGGCCGGCCGACAGCCGCACCATCGCTTGCGGCATGGTGATGCGCGCCACCGCGATGGTGCGGACGAACTCGAACGGGTCCAGCGCCTCGGTGCCGGCCAGCGGCGTGCCCTCGACCTGGACCAGGTTGTTGATCGGCACCGATTCCGGATACGGGTCCATATTGGCCAGCTGCGCGATCAGGCCCGCGCGCGCCTCGCGCGACTCGCCCATGCCGACGATGCCGCCGCAGCAGACGTTGATGCCGGCATCGCGCACATGGCCGATGGTGTCGAGCCGGTCCTGGTAGGTGCGCGTGGTGATGATCTTGCCGTAGAACTCGGGCGAGGTGTCGAGGTTGTGGTTGTAGTAGTCCAGGCCGGCTTCCTTAAGCTGCTGCGCCTGCTCGGCCTTGAGCATGCCCAGCGTGACGCAGGTCTCCAGGCCCATCGCCTTGACTTCGCGCACCATGTCCATCACCGGCTCCAGGTGACGGTCCTTGGGGCTGCGCCAGGCGGCGCCCATGCAGAAGCGCGTGGCGCCATTGGCCTTGGCCGCGCGCGCGGCATCCAGCACTTCCTCCAGCGCCATCAGCTTCTCGGCCTTGACGCCGGCATCGTGGTGCGCGCTCTGCGGGCAGTAGCCGCAATCCTCCTCGCAGCCGCCGGTCTTGATCGACAGCAGCGTCGACAGCTGCACGGTGTTGGCATCGAAGTGTTCGCGGTGCACCTGCTGGGCGCGGAACAGCAGGTCGTTGAACGGCAGCGCGAACAGCGCGGCGACGTCATCGACACGCCATTTGGCGTCGTCGGGCAAGGCATGCTGGCGCGCGGTCTGGCGCAGCGATTCGGCGGAGATGGTGGTAACGGTGTGGGCTTGGGTCATGATCAATGGAATTTTTGTTCAGGCAGCCAGGCCGGCGGCCTCGGCCTGGTATCGGGTGGCGGCCGTCAACAGCGGCGCAAGGTCGAGCCGGTCCGCCGCGGCCGCGGGCGCCAGTTGCCACGGCAGCTCGCCCAGGCACGGCGCACCGAGCGACGCGTGCAGCGTGGCGATGTTCTCGTCGGCCAGCAGCATGTCCGGGTCGACCCGGTTGGCGATCCAGCCGGCCAGCGGCAGGCCGCGCGCGCGGATGGCTTCGGCGGTCAGCACGGCGTGGTTCAGGCAGCCGAGCCGGATGCCGACCACCATCACCACCGGCACGCTCAGCATCACCGCGAGGTCGGCGGTGTTCCAGCGCACCGCGCCGGCGTCGAGCGGCACGTTGAAGCCGCCCACGCCCTCCACCACCACGGCGTCGGCCTGGCGGCGCAGCGCGTCGAAGGCCTCACGAATGGGCGCGCGCGTGATGCGCACGCCTTCCTGCGCCGCCGCCAGGTGCGGCGAGCACGGCGTGCGCAGCAGGAACGGGCAGGTCTGGCCCAGCGGCACCGCGACCGAACTGGCGGCGCGCAGCTGCGCCACGTCGTCGTTGTGCCAGTGGCCGTCGCGCCATTCGCTGCCGCTGGCCACCGGCTTCATGCCCGCGGTGCGGTAGCCGGCGCCACGGAGCGCATGCAGCAGCGTGGCGCTGGCGTGGGTCTTGCCGATGCCGGTATCGGTGCCGGTGACGAAGCAGGCAAAGGGAGCCACGGCAGGCACGGGCGCGCGCGGGTTCATGCGGCCTCCCGCTGCGCCACCGCGGCGCTCAGCGCCTCGAGCAGGCGGCGCACATCGGCTTCGGTGTGGGCGGCCGACAGCGTGATGCGCAGCCGCGCCGTGCCCTCGGGCACGGTCGGCGGACGGATCGCGCCGACGCGGATGCCGTCGGCTTCCAGCGCGGCCGACAGCGCCAGCGCGGCACCGTTGTCGCCGACGATCAGCGGCTGCACCGCGGTCTGGCTGTCGCCCAGGGTCCAGCCCGCGATCGCGGCCAGCTGGGCCAGGCCCTCGCGCAGCAGCGCGATGCAGCGCGCCAGTTGCGCGCGGCGCTGCCGGCCCTCGTCGCCTTCGATGATGGCCAGGCTGGCCAGCAGCGCATGCGCGACCGCGGGCGGCGCGGCCGTGGTGTAGATATACGGCCGCGCGGTGTTGACCAGATGCTCGATGATGGTCTCGTGCGCGGCGACGAAAGCGCCCGCCACGCCGGCGGCCTTGCCGAGCGTGCCGATGTAGACAAAGCGTTCGGACGACAGTCCAAGCGCTTCCAGCACGCCATGCCCCCGCTCGCCGAGCACGCCGAAACCGTGGGCATCGTCGACGACGATCCACGCGTCATAACGCTCGGCCAGCGCCAGCAGCTGGCGCAGCGGCGCGACGTTGCCGTCCATGCTGAACACGCTGTCGGTGACGATCAGCTTGCGTGCGCTGGTGCTGGCCGCGAGCAGCGCTTCCAGCGCCGCGGTGTCGCAATGCGGGTAGCGCTGCACCTCGGCACGCGCCAGCCGTGCGCCGTCGATCAGCGAGGCATGGTTGAGCGACTCGCAGAACAGCGTCGCGCCGGCCGCGCCCAGCGCGGTCAGCACCGCCATGTTGGCCATGTAGCCGGTGCAGAAGTACAGCGTGCGCGCCTGCGCGATATGCGGCGCGAACCAGCGTGCCAGTTCGGCCTCCAGCTGCGCGTGCGCGAGCGAATGGCCGCTGACCAGGTGCGAGGCGCCGCTGCCGGCGCCATAGCGCTGCGCGCCTTCCACCAGCGCGGCGACCACTTGCGGATGGTTGGCCAGCCCGAGGTAATCGTTGCTGCAGAAGGTCAGCAGCGATTCCGCCTCGGTCCCGTCCTCGCCCACGGCCTGGTGCGGCGCGCACGCGCTGTGGGCAATGCGGCGGCGGCGCGTCAGCGCCAGCGCATGGCGCTGTTCGGCGGCCTGCTTCAGTTGTTCAAGCAGCATGGCGCACCTCCTTGCCCGCGGTCCCGGTCACTTGCGCGGTCACGTCGTCGAGCGCGGCCAGCATCTGTTCGCCCAGCCAGCGCGCCTGCGCGGCGTCGAAGACGTAGGGCGGCATCACATAGAGCGTATTGCCGATCGGGCGCACCAGCAGCTCGCGCGCGCGCGCGGCATGGTGGAAGCGCGCGGCGAAGTCGGCGCCGGCAACGTCGTCACGCACATCGGCGGCCCAGATCAGGCCGCGCTGGCGCACATGCCGCACGCGCGCGTCGGCAGCCAGCGCGGCCATGCCGTCGGCCAGCCACTGCGCGCGGTCGCGGTTGCGCGCCAGCACATCGTCCTGCGCGAACAGGTCCAGCGTGGCCAGCGCCGCGCGGCAGGCGAGCGGGTTGCCGGTGTACGAGTGCGAATGCAGGAAGCTGCGCGCGAGCTCGTCGGCGACGAAGGCGCGCTGGATTTCCGGGCGCGACAGCACCAGCGACAGCGGCAGGTAGCCGCCGCTGATGCCCTTGGACAGGCACAGGAAATCGGGCCAGGCATGCACGGGCAGCGCCGCCTCGGTGCCGCGCGACTGTTCCCACGCGAAGAAGGTGCCGGTGCGCCCGCATCCCACCGCGATCTCGTCGGCGATCAGGTGCACGCGGTAACGGTCGCACAGCGCGCGCACGCCATCGAGGTAGCACGGCTCATGCATCGCCATGCCGGCGGCACCCTGCACCAGCGGCTCGACGATCAGCGCGGCAATGGCGCCGGCGCGCTCGCGCAGCAGCGCCTCGAGCTCCGCCAGCGCGCGCGCCGCCACGTCGGCGCCGGTCTCGCCGCGCCGGGCCTGCCGCGCATCGGGCGACATCACCACATGCGCGCGGCGGATCAGCGCGTCGTAGGCATCGCGGAAGATCTCCACGTCGGTGACGGCGAGCGCGCCCACGGTTTCGCCGTG
Source organism: Cupriavidus alkaliphilus (assembly GCF_900094595.1). Taxonomy (GTDB): domain Bacteria; phylum Pseudomonadota; class Gammaproteobacteria; order Burkholderiales; family Burkholderiaceae; genus Cupriavidus; species Cupriavidus alkaliphilus. The sequence goes on from NZ_FMAD01000022.1 coordinate 4,144, forward strand.
GTAGCCGTGGCGCAGGCAGACGAACTCGCGCTTGGCCGGCAGGCCGGTGTTGCGCCAGTAATGGAAGCTCATCTTCAGCGCGATCTCGACCGCCGAGGCGCCGTCCGAGGCGTAGAAGACATTGCCCAGCGCGCCGCCGGTCAGCGCCGACAGGCGCTCGGCCAGCTCCACCGCGGGCGCGTGCGTGCAGCCCGCGAGCATCACGTGCTCGAGCGTCTCCAGCTGGCTTGCCAGCGCGGCATTGATGCGCGGGTTGGCATGGCCGAACAGGTTGACCCACCAGGAACTGGTGGCGTCGAAGTAGCGCTGGCCGTCGGCATCGTGCAGCCACGGGCCTTCGCCGCGCACGATCGCCAGCGGCACGGCGTCATCGTCAGGACGCAGGCGCGTGCACGGATGCCAGACGGCGGCGCGGCTGCGCTGGCCGAGGCCGGGTGCACCGCTGCCTGGGGAAAGGGACAGGTGGTCCAAGATAGCCCTCCTTGGTTGGCCGCCAGCGTTGGCGCCGCCGGCGGGGCCGGTCGGCGCGATGGTCGCGGACGGATTGGGAGGGTCATGGTAGGGACGACTTCCGCGGCTTGGCAATGCCCCAGGATTTTTCCCGTTAGCGCAGCTTTGACGGGATTTGGCGAACGTTGCCGGCAAGAAGCGCCGCGCTTGTGGCCAGCGTGCCGCCATCTCCACGCAATCGCACGCAGTCTTTATTTATCGGGGTCGCGCTTTCCCATGCGGCGACCGCACTTCCCTGTCCCGAGCGCGGGAGGGAGAAGCAGACCAGCGTGCTGCGTTGAACTCAAGCCGGCCGCCACGACGGCGTGCGCTTCTCCAGGAACGACTTCACCCCTTCCCGCCCCTCTTCCGACGCGCGGATCTTCGCGATGCGGTCGGCCGTGTCGGCCAGCAGGTCGTTGTCGATCACGCGCCCGGCGATATCCTGCACCAGCCGCTTGCTCTCGCGCACGGCGTTGGGGCTGTTGGCCACCAGCGCGGCGGTCAGTTCGGCGACCTTGGCGTCGAGCGCCTCGGCCGGCACCACCGCGTGCAGCAGGCCCAGGCGCAGCGCCTCGGCCGCGTCGAAGCGCTCGGCGGTGATGAAGTAGCGGCGCGCGGCCTGCTCGCCCATGGCGCGGATCACGTACGGGCTGATGGTGGCGGGCAGCAGGCCCAGGCGCGCCTCGGACAGGCAGAAATGCGCATGCTCGGCCGCCACCGCGATATCGCACGCGGCCACCAGGCCCATGCCGCCGGCATAGGTGTCGCCCTGGATGCGCGCGATCACCGGGCGCGGGCATGACCAGATGGTGTGCAGCATCTGCGCCAGGGTCAGCGCATCGGCGCGGTTCTGGTCGTCGGAATAGCCCGCCATCTTCTTCATCCAGTTCAGGTCGGCGCCGGCGCAGAAGGCCGGGCCGCTGCCGGCCAGCACGATGGCGCGCACCTCGTCCATGTCCCCCAGCGCGCGGAAGGCGCCGGTCAGCTCGGCGATCACGGTCTCGTTGAAGGCGTTGCGCACGTCGGGGCGGTTCAGCGTGACGGTGGCGACGTGGTTGGCGATATTGACGGTCAGGGCAGTGAATTCCATGGTTCGCTCCGTTGGCGGATTTGGCGGATAGTGCGGATAGTGCGGATAGGGATGATGCGGCTCAGGTGTCCGGATCGAAGGGCAGCCCCAGCGAGCGGAAGAACTCGCCGACCTCGGGCAGCCACGCCGGGATGCCTTCGCGCGCGCTGAACAGGCGGTGCGAGTCGGCGCCGAACTCGCCCACGTCGACCAGCCGGGCCTGCGCCGCCGGCCCGCTGGCGCGCGCCTTGAAGGCGTTGAACATGCGGCCGGGCAACGGCACCGGCCAGTAGCTGTCGTTCTCGCCATAGATCCACAGCGAGGGGTAGCGCGCCACGCTGCCGTAGGCGGCGAAGGCATCGACCAGGCGCTCTTCCCAGTCGGGGCAGTTCAGGTTGCGCAGCCCGCCGGCAAAGTTGACCACGCCGCGCACGCCGGGATAGGCGATGGTGCTGAACGCCATGGTGGTCAGCCCGCCATGCGACTGGCCGATCACGACGATGCGTTCCATGTCGACATAGGGCTGCGTCGCCATGTAGTCCAGCGTGGCGACCACGTCGTCGGCCTGCATCATGCCGTTGGTCTCGATGTCGCAGCTGCCGCCGATATAGGCGCCGCCCGAGCGCGCGAAGCCCTGCCGCATCGGCAGCACTACCACGTAGCCGCGGCGCAGGAACTCCACGCTCTGCGCCGGGAAGCGCGCGCGCCCCTGCATGGCGGGCCGGCCCGGCGCCTTGCCGTGGTTGATCACCACCAGCGGGAACGGCCCGGCGCCGGCCGGCTTGAACACCGTCGCTTCCAGGTCGATGCGCGAGGGGATCGCGGCCTTGGGCAGCATCACCACCTGCTCCTGGAAGCGCACGCGCGCCGCCGACTGGCCGTTGCCGTTCGCCATCTGCGCATGGCCGCACAGCGGTGCCAGCGCGGCAAGCACCGTGGCCAGGGCAAGGCGGTGAAACAGGCGGGCGGTGCGGCGCATCGGGGGTCTGGCAATATCGGGTCGGCGGAGCGTTACACGATTACATGCGGAACACGCCGAACTTCATCTCGTCGATCGGCGCATTGAGGCTGGCCGACAGGCCCAGCCCCAGCACCGTGCGCGTCTGCGCGGGATCGATCACGCCGTCGTCCCACAGCCGCGC